>NZ_JASNWF010000011.1 GCF_030283205.1 Actinomadura opuntiae | reverse complement strand
GGGGAGGATCCTGGTGTACTCGGAGATGTCGTAGCCGCCGTCTTTGAGCGGTGACTGGTAGATGGGCAGCAGCCACAGGCAGTCGACGCCGAGCCATTCCAGATGGTCGAGTTTGGAGATGAGGCCGCGCAGGTCGCCGTAGCCGTCGTTGTTGGAGTCGCAGAACCCGCGGACCGACACCTCGTAGAACACCGCCGTCTTGAACCAGTGCGGCGTCCGCGGCGACTCCTCGGCGAAGGGATCGGGGATCGCGCCCGCCGCCTGCCGGACCGACTCCGCCGGCAGCCCGCTCCGGGCCGGCCCGTGACCGGCCTCCGGGCCGGTGACCTGGCCGGACGTTCGGCAGGTGAAGTACCTCGACTGGTCGTGCATGGGCCATCCCGGAGTGTCGGCGACGTCTAGATCAGCAATGCCCGCCGCCCGTCGCGGGGACGTGCGCGACAGGCAACCATCAGTAAAAATCTCCGTACTCTCCGTGACCGCGCCGCCGGTTCGGCGGCGCCGCGGCCGGCCGACAGGCGACTCGCGGACCTTTGCACCCGTCGGGCGTGTCATGCCCCGTTCTTTAGCGTCGGCACCGTTTTCGCCGCAGGCCCCGGGTAGGTCGTTCCCAAGCTCAGAACCTGCCGCGCGGGCAGCTGATGACCAGCCCGGACGGGCGACCCGTCGCCCCGTCCAAAGCGATCGGAGGGACAGTGGAGCGCTGGGAGATGTCGCCATCGGTCGTACCGACGCGCGATGACCTCGTGGCCCGGCTGCGCGCCCGCTTCGCCGGCATTCCGGCCGAGCACGTGCGCCGTTGCGTGGACGATCTGTGGCGCTGCTGCACCCATCTCGGGATGCGGCCCGACGCCCGGACCATCGAGCGCCTCGCGGCGTCCCGGCTGACGGGCGTCGTGCGCGGCGCCCGGCCGCCCCGTCCGGACGGCGAGCGGGCGCCGGGGCCGCACGGCCCGGCCGCCGCCGCGCTCCCCTCCGCGCCCCCGACCACCGCCGTGCCGCCGGGCACGGCCGGGCCGAGGACGGCCCGTGCCGCCGCGAGTACCCCGATCGGGATGTGACAGATGAAGGACACCACCGTGCCGGGCCTGCGGATGGACACCCGGCGAGGGTTCGTCGTACTGCGGATGCCCGCGCAGATCAGCTGGCACAACTACGCGGGGATCCGGGAGGGGGTGTGCCGGGCGCTGTCGGCGGCCGGCGGCGCGCTCGCCCCGGACGCCGCGGTCGCGGCCGTGCCGCGCAGGGGGGTCGTCGTCGACTTCGGCGACTCGATCCTGCTGGACGCGTCCGGGCTGGTGCTGCTGGCCCGCACCGAGACCCGGGCCCGGCTGCTCGGCTGCCCGCTGCGGGCCGTGGTGCCCGCGACGGCCGCGCCCGTCCGGCGCGCGCTGCACCTCACCGGCCTGTCCAGCCTGGTCCCGGTGTTCGAGGACGTCGCGCAGGCCACCGCGGCGCCCGCGCCGCCGGCGCGGACCGCGGACGTCGACACCGGCCACGTGCTGGACGCCATCCGGGCCCTGCACCCGGCCGACGCCGGGTTCGCGGCGGCGCCGTCCGCGGCCGCGCCCGACCTGCTCATCACCACGGCCGAGGCCGGCGACGGCGACCACACCGTGGTGCACCTGTCGGGGGTCCTGGACCACATCACCGTCCGGCGGCTCGGCGAGACGCTGACCTCGCTGGTCGAGGGGAACCTGCGGCACCTGATGGTGCGGATGGGCGACCGGGTCGGGGTGCGCTGCGACCCGCTGCCCGTGCTGCTCGGCATCCGCTGGCGGGTCGCGGCCGAGGGCGGCTGCCTGTCGCTGCCCGGGCTGCCCGGCCGGCTCCGCGAGATCATCGACCGGGAGGGGCTCGGCTCGGTGTTCACCGCCTGCCGGTCCGCCGGCGGCGGGCTGCTCGGCGGGCCTGCCTGACCGGTCGGCACCGGTTCGCGGACGGGGCGGCCCGCTCGTCGGTTGCGGCCGCCTCGCGTCCCGCGCCCGCCTGTCGGTGCGGGCGCGGGACGCGGGCGTCAGGCGTGCGTCACGGGGACGGCGAGCGCCTCGCGCGCGGTCGCCACGTCGGGTGCGATGGCGACGCGGCGCGGCAGGCCCGCGACCTCGGCGACCCGGCGGACGATGCCGCGCTTCGGCAGCACCACCCACATCGGCACGCCGAGCTCGGTGGCCCGCATCTGCGAGCGCAGGATCACGTTCAGCGCGTTGGAGTCGCAGAACGTGCAGCCGGACAGGTCGAGGATGAGGGCGCGCGTCCCGGAGTCGAGCAGCCCGAGCGACTGGGCGAGGATCGCCTCGCCGTTGCTCAGGTCGACCTCGGCGGGGAACGTCACCGTCCCGCAGGTCTGCGTGCTCTCCACTCGCGCTGCTCCGAGATCCATGGCTCGCCCCAAGGTCAGGTTCCTCACGTGGGTGACAACTGGGGGTGCTTCACTGCGACTGTAAGCCCCAAAGCTGGACGAAACCTGAAAGAAATGGTCAAGAGTGGGACGCCGCTCCCTCATTTCGCCGATCATCGCGCTCACTTCCCGTTGATACCGATTCGTCGCTTCGGATGCGCGCATGCGCGATCACAGGCGGTTCCCTGGGATGGCGTTCGCGAGGATCCCTCGAACGCCCGGCCGTGCCGGGCGCGCCCGTGCGGGCGCCGTTCTCCGAAGCGTGCGCCGGGACGGGCTGATCGACGTCGTCGGCGCTCCTGCCGGGGCCGCCGAGCACCGTCCGGTACTCCGGCCCGTAGGGACAACGATCGCCGGCCGCGGGATGTTCCGCGGTGAACCGGAGGTCGCAAAGCCCTATATTTCCCTTAAGGGGGAGATGGCTCGCTTTGTGGGGCGAGGACAGGGGGACGCGGATGGGCTCGGAACCGGTGGTCATCGACGGCGGCGACCGCTCCTGCGTGCGCCTGCTGCTGGAACTGCGCGGGCGGCTCGCGGATCTGGAACCCGGCACGGTCGTCCATCTGATCGCCAGTGACCCCGCGGCCCCGATCGACCTGCCCGCCTGGTGCCACCTGACGGGCCACGCCTACCTGGGACCGGTCCCGTCGGCCTCCCCGGCCGGCGCCCCCACCTACGGGCTGCGCGTGGCCGAGCGGCCGCGCGCCACCGAGCCCGGTTCGCCCTGGCGCCCCGCCGCCCGGGGCTGACACGCGGGGCTGACGCGCGGGGCCGCCGCGTTCCCTTTCGGCGCCTCGTCCGGCACTATTGGCGTAGCGCCAACAGTGCGGGAGGTGACGGGCATGCCGGGACGGCCGTCGATCGCGGTCGCGGGTGCCGGGTTCCGCACCCGCGGCCCCGCCGCGCGGATGCGGTTCACAGGTCTCACTGAGCGGGACCTGGACGAGGCGTGGCGGGGCGGAGCGCGAGCCTACGGGGGAATGGCCCTCGGAGGTTCCCCGAAGTTCTGCCCCATGTACGGACCCAATACGAATGCCGGTCCCGGGTCGGTGATACACATGCTGGAAAGCCAGATCGCCCACATCGTCCAGGCCGCCCGTACGCCGCGCGATCCGGAGGTACCCGACATGGACGTCCGCGAGGGCGTACCGGCCAGCCGCCGCCGCACCCGCGCCCTCGACCCGTCCGACCGCCGGATCGTGATGCGCTGACATGGGCACCGGATCCACAGGCAAGGCACGAGCCCGCAGCGCGGGCGGCGTCGACCGCCGGTTACTGCGCGCGCTGGACGGCCTCTACGTCATCCCGCCCGAGTACCACCGGCCCGACACCGGGCGCGCCGAGGCCGCCGGGATGCTCGCCTGCGACGACCGGACGCTGACCGCGCTCGCCCGGCACGGCCTGCCCCGCACCGGCGAGCCCGGCCAGGAGCGGTTCGACTCGCGCGACCTGTTCAACCTCGCCCTGTACTCCGGCACCGGACGCACGCCGGTCGAGCGGGAGGTCGCCTCCCTGCTGCGGTGGACCCGCTCGTCGTGCGAGGACCTCATCGCGCCCCGCGTCTCCCGGTTCGAGCTCCGCGTGGCCTGCGGCGACCCCGACGGGTGCCGTCCCGACGCCCGCAACGCCCTCGCGCGTCCCCGCACCGGCGCCTACGGCGGAGCGGTCCGCAACGTCCGGGCGCATCCGGCGCGCGGCGGGCGCCGGGTCGCCGCGGCCCCCGACGCCGCCGCGACGACCGCGCGGTCGTCCGGTCCCGCGATGGCGATCTCCGCGGTGCTGCGGACGGTCGGCGACTGCCCGGTGCTGCGCTCGCCCGTGCTGCGCGCGATCGTCCGCGAGTTCATGGGCGCCGAGCCGCGCTTCCTCCGGCTGCCGGTGGAGCTGCGCGACGACCCCGACCTCGTCCCGCGCGGCTTCGCCGGCTGCGGCGCCGCCAGCCGCTACATCGAGCGGCTGTGCCGGGAGGAGGGCGTGCAGGCCACCACCCGGATCGGCTGGGTCGTCGGGCTGCCCGACGTCGTGCACGCCTGGGTCGAGGTCGTGGACGACGACGGCGTCACCAAGGTGATCGACCCGACGTTCGCGCTGCTGTCGGAGCTGATCCCCTGGACGAACCCGATGCTGCGCGACCCGTCGCTGGCGTTCCGGACCAACCGGCTCGTCCCGACGGGCCTGCACGTCGGCGGCGACATCGCGTCCCACACCTGCGGCCGCGCGCCCGGCGCCGGCGACCGCCCGCACGCCCGCGTCACCACCCGCATCGTCCCGCTGCGCCCCGGCCCCTGAGACTCAGTCGAACAGCCTCAGCCGGTGCGCGCGGGCGGCGGCCTCGCCGCGCCCGGCCACGCCGAGCTTGCCGAGGATGTTCGACACGTGCACGCTGGCGGTCTTCACCGAGATGAACAGCGCCTCGGCGATCTCCCGGTTGCTGCGCCCGGCGGCGACGAGCCGCAGCACCTCCGTCTCGCGCGGTGTCAGGCCGAGCCCGGGGGCGGGGCGCTCGCCGTCGAGGGCGGCCCCGGCGCGGCGCGCGAGGTCGGCGGCGCGCTCGCGCAGCGGGACCGCCCGCAGCCCGTCGGCCAGCTCGACGGCCCGGCGCAGCGCGACGCCGGCGCCGTCGCGGTCGCCCGTGGCGAGGGCGGCCTCGCCCGCCCCGGCCAGCGCGAACGCCGTCTCATAGGGCCGGTGCAGCGCGTCCCACGCCTCGGCCGCCGCGTCCCATGCCGGCCCGTCGAGGACGCCTTCGGCGCGCGCCGCCTCCGCGGCGAACGTCAGCCGGTACGCCTCCTGAACCGGACCGTAGATCCGCAGCCCCTCCACGCGGGCGCGCACCGCCGCCAGCGTCCCGGCGTCGTCCAGCTCCGCGCACGCGGTGGCGGCCACGATCAGCCCCGGCAGCGCGTACCGGGTGTCGTCGGGAAGGCCGACGTCGGTGAGGACCGGGCCGAGGGCCTCCAGGGCGTCGGCCGGACGGCCCCGCGCCAGCGCGATCGCCGCGTCCAGCCGGCACACCGGGAACAGGTTCTGCGCGCGCCGCGCCGCGCCCCGCGCGATGAGCTGCGGCGCCTGCGCGGCGTGCCGCTCGGCGGCGGCGACGTCGCCGCGCGCGAGCGCGACCGCCCCTCCCAGATTGTGCAGCCCGGCCCGGATGACGCCCGCCGACGTCCGCGGCAGCGTCCGCCCTATCACCGCGAGCGCCTCGTCCCACCGGCCGAGCGAGACCAGCGGCTCGGCGGCGTTGATCGACAGGTAGGCGCCGGCCGACCGGGCGAGGCCGTACTCCTCCGCCGTGGCGACGCCCGCGGCGGCCACCGCGGCGGACTCCTCGTGCCGCCCGTACATCTCCAGCACGTCGGAGTGGTTGGTGATCGCGCGCAGCAGCGGGGTGAAGGCCCGCGCCTCCACGGCCCGCTCGGCGACCCGTTCGAGCCGCGCGATGTGCGCCTCCGGGTCGTCCTGGTCGAACAGGTCGATCCACGCCATGTCCAGCTCGACCGACAGCTCCACCTCGGTCTCCCCGACGGCCCGCGCGACCTCCAGCGCCTCCCGCGCCGCCGCGACCGCCTCGGGACGGGTGCCGTGCAGGCCGTTGATCTTCTCGGCGAGCGTCGCGAGCACCCGCGCCCGCGCCGCCGACGGCGGGTCGGCGGGCACCAGCCGGGCCGCCTCGCGCAGGTCGGCGGGGGCCTTGTCGCTGCCCGACCGCAGCCGCATCATGCCGCGCAGCTCGTAGAAGCGGGCCGCGCGCACCGGGTCGCCCGACGCCTCCTCGTGCCGCAGCGCCTCCGTCGCCAGCCGGGCCCCGGTGTCGGGCTCGCCTGCGAGGTCGGCCAGCGTCACGGCCTCCTCCATCACCTGGACGTGCGGGACGCCGATGCGCTGCGCCGCGTCCGGCACCCGGTCCCACAGCTCCAGCACCCGCGACGCCATCCGCAGCGCCTCGGCGTAGGCGAGCGCCCGGCGCGTCTCGCCGACCGCCCGCCACGCGGCGGTCAGCGCCCGCACGACGTCGTGCGCGGCATGCCAGTGGTGCGCCAGCGTCACCGCCCGCGCCCGGTCCGGCATCAGCTCCGGGCGCTCCTCCAGCACCCGCGCGTACCGGACGTGCAGCCGGGTCCGCTCGCCGGGCAGCAGGTCGTCGTGCACGGCCTCGCGGATGAGCGCGTGCCGGAAGGCGTAGCCGTCGCCGTCGACGACGAGCGTGTTGGCCGCGACGGCGGGCCGCAGCCCCCGGGTCAGTTCCCGATCGTCCAGCCCGGCGACCGCCGCCAGCAGCTCGTGCTCGATCCGCGCGCCGCCGGCCGCCGCCACCCGCAGGATCTCCTGGGTGTCCTCCGGCAGCCGCTGGACGGCGCCGAGCAGCAGGTCGCGCAGCGACTCCGGCAGGTCCCGGCCGCCGCCGGAGCCGACCAGCGCCTCGACGAACAGCGGGTTGCCCTCGCTGCGCTCGAACACGTCCGCGAGCGCGCCCGCCGGCGGTTCGGCGCCGAGGATGCCGTGCACGAGGTCGCGCACCCCGTCCCGGCCGAGCCGGCCGACCTCGATCCGGGCGACGTGCTCGACGCGCTCCAGCTCGGTGAGCACCGGCCGCAGCGGGTGCGCGCGGTGCAGCTCGTCGGTCCGGTACGTCACGACGACCAGCAGCGCGTCGCCGCCGCTCAGGTTGCGGACCAGGAACGTCAGCAGGTCGCGGGTCGAGGCGTCCGCCCAGTGCGCGTCCTCGACGACCAGCACCACCGGGCCCGCCGCGGCGAGCCGCTCCAGCAGCGTCAGCACCAGCTCGAACAGCCGCGCCCGCGACTCGGCGGTGAACGCGCCCGCGTCGGCGTCGCCGAAGTCGGGCAGCAGCCGGGCCAGGCCGTCGCCCGCGCCGGCGGGCAGCAGCCCGCGCACCCCGTCCACGCCGAGGTCGCGGACGAGCCCGCGCAGCGCCGCGGTGAACGGCGCGAACGGCAGCCCCTCGGTGCCGAGCTCCAGGCAGCCGCCGACCAGCACCCGCGCGCCCTCGGCGCGGGCGCCGGCGGCGAACTCGCCCACCAGCCGGGTCTTGCCCACCCCGGCCTCGCCGCCGAGCAGCACCGCCGACGGCGTGCCGTCCCGGGCGGCGCGGAACGCGGCGCCGAGCGCGGCGGACTCGCGCTCGCGCCCGACGAGGACCGGGCTGACCGTGCGGGCGTTCACCGTCGCCGCGTCTCCGCCGGTTCCGCCGCTGCGCGCACCGCCTCGGCCATGATCGGGTCGCCCTCGGCGAGGTAGCCCGCGGCGACGCCGTCCCGGTCGGCCGCGGGCCGGTTCTGGCTCATCTTGGCCTTCGCCTCGATCCGGGTGATGACCAGCTCAAGGCCGACGATCGCGCGCAACTGGCCGGCGATGTACTGCGGCGGCGCGTCGTCCACCGACCAGGCGTCCGCCCGGCCCGCCTCGTACTTGCCGGTGAGCCGCCGCACCAGCGAGTCCAGCCACTCCGGGTCGTCGTGCACGACCAATCGTCCGTAGACGTGCGCGGTGAGGTAGTTCCACGTGGGCACGACTCGCCCGTGCTCGGCCTTGGACGCGTACCACGACGGCGTCACGTACGCGTCGGGCCCGTGCACGATGAACAGCGACTCGCCCTGCGCGGGCTCTTTCCACTGGTCGTTGTTGCGGGCGACGTGCGCGAGCAGCGCGCCGTGCTCGCCGATCTCCGGGTCGTACAGGACGGGCAGGAACGTCGCGACGAGGCCGCGCGGCGTGCTCGTCACGAGGTCGGCCGCGCCGCAGCCGCGGAGCAGGCCGCGCACCGCGCCGTCATCGGCCGAGAAATGGGCGGGAATGTACACGCCACGACGCTACCCGACCGGCCTGTCGGAGGCGCGTGCGAAGGTGGGGGTGTGAGCACCGAAGAGGAGCGGGACGGTGTCCGGCTGACCAACCTCGACCAGCCGCTGTTCGACGGCGCCGAGGCGACCAAGCGCGACCTGGTCGACTACCTCGACGCCGTCGCGGGGCGGCTCGTCCCGCAGCTGGCGGGCCGCCCGCTGTCGGTCATCCGCGTGCTGCGCGGCCAGAAGCCGTTCATGCAGAAGAACCTGCCGAAGTACACGCCGCCGTGGGTTCGGCGGGTCACCGTGTGGGCCGAGACGTCGCAACGGGAGGTGTCCTATGCGCTGTGCGACGACCGCCCGACGCTCCTGTGGTTCGCCAACCAGCGCGCCGTGGAGTACCACCCGCCGCTCGCCCTCGCCGCCGACCCCGGCCGCCCCACCCACCTGGTGATGGACATCGACCCGCCGGAGGGCGGCCCGTTCTCCGCCGCCGTCGGCGCCGCCCACCTGGTGCGCCGGGCGCTCGGCGACTGCGGGCTCGACGGCGCGGTGAAGACCAGCGGGTCCAAGGGCGTGCACGTGTTCGTCCCCCTCGACGGCCGCACGACCGCCGAGGACGCCGCGGCGGCGACCCGCGCGCTCGCCGCCCGCGCCGAGCGCCTCGACCCGGCCCTCGCCACCACCGCGTTCATCCGCGACGACCGCGCCGGCAAGGTGTTCCTCGACTCGACCCGGGCGGGCGGCGCGACCGTCGCCGCCGCCTACAGCCCGCGCATCAGGCTCGGCACCCCGGTGTCGTTCCCCCTCCCCTGGGACGAGCTCGACACCGCCGACCCCCGCGCCTTCACGATCCGCACGGCGGCCCGCCTGCTCGCCGACCGCGACCCGTGGACCGAGCTGATGCCCGCCGCGCGCCCGCTGCCCGCCGACCTGGTGGAGGAGGGCCACACCATCCCGATCGCCCGCGTGCAGGCGATGCACGAGGGCAAGCGCCGCGCCCGCGCCCGCCGCGCCCAGGGCTGACACCCGGAATGGTCAACGGCCGCCCATGATCGTCCCGGCCGCCGCGTCGCCGCGCGGCGCCCCGGGTACGACCCCGCCGGACCGATGCGCGGACGGAATCCGGGGAGCGGCACGTGACCGTGATGGGGCAGCTGGCGGCCGGCGCGACCCCGGGCGACCTGGTGGCCGCGCGGACGCAGATGGCGGTCTCGCTCGGCTGGCACATCGTGCTGGCCTGCCTCGGCGTCGGCATGCCCGCCATCACCCTGATCGCCGAATGGCGCGGCCACCGCACCGGCGACGCCAACTACCGGCTGCTGGCGCGCCGGTGGGGCCGCGCGATGGGCGTGCTGTTCGCCGTCGGCGCGGTGTCCGGGACGATCCTGTCGTTCGAGATGGGCCTGCTGTGGCCCGGGATGATGGGCGTCTACGGGCAGGTCATCGGGCTGCCGTTCTCGCTGGAGGGCATCGCGTTCTTCATCGAGGCGATCTTCCTCGGCCTGTACCTGTACGCGTGGGACCGGCTGAGCCCGGTGAAGCACCTGCTGTCCGGCGTGCCGATCGTCGTCGCCGGCGTGCTCAGCGCGTTCTTCGTGGTGACCGCGAACGCGTGGATGCAGGCGCCCGTCGGCTTCCGGGCCGTGAACGGCCGCATCGTGGAGGTGCACCCCTGGCGGGCCATGTTCAACCCGTCGTTCCCGTCCCAGACCGTCCACATGATCCTCGCCGCGTTCATGGTCGCCGGGTTCGGCATCGCGTCGGTGTACGCGGTGGCGATGCTGCGCGGGCGCCGCGACCGCTACCACCGGCTCGGCCTGCTGCTGCCGTTCACCGTCGCCGCCGCCGTCGCGCTGCCGCAGGTCGTCGTGGGCGACTGGGCGGCGCGGTTCGTCGCCGACCACCAGCCGATCAAGCTCGCCGCGATGGAGGGCGTGTTCGAGACGGCGCGCGGCGTCCCGCTGCACATCGCCGGCGTCGCCGTCGACGGCGAGCTGCGCTACGCGGTCGGGATCCCGGACGGGCTGTCGCTGCTGGCGCATGGCGACCCGCACGCCGAGATCGTCGGCCTGAACACGGTGCCGCCCGAGGCCCGCCCGCCGGTGAACATCGTGCACTGGGGCTTCCAGGTGATGGTCGGCCTCGGCTTCGCGATGCTGCTGCTGGCGCTGTGGCTCGGCCTGTACTGGTGGTGGCGCCGCGACATGCCCCGCACCCGGTGGTTCCTGCTGGCCACCTCGGTGTCGGGCGTCGCCGCCGTCGGCGCGCTCGAATCAGGATGGGCGGTGACGGAGGTCGGACGGCAGCCTTGGATCGTCTACGGGGTCCTGCGCACGGCCGACGCCGTCAACCCGGCGCCCGGCCTGGTCTGGGGAGCCGCGCTGGTCGGGATCGTGTACGCCGTGCTCACCGTCGCGTCGGTGTACGTGCTGCGGCGCATGGCCCGCGACAAGCCGGTCCCGATCGCGCCGCAGGAGCAGGACGTCACCGGGTTCACGGTGGTCTGACCCGTGGCGGCCGCGATCCTGCTCGCCGTGCTGTGGATCGGCCTCAGCGCCTACGTGCTGTTCGCCGGCGCCGACTTCGGCGGCGGCGTCTGGGACCTGCTCGCCGGCGGCAGCGAGCGCGGCCGGTCGCAGCGGGCCCAGATCGAGCACTCCATCGGCCCGGTGTGGGAGACCAACCACGTCTGGCTCATCTTCGTCCTCGTGGTCACCTGGACGGGCGTGCCGGCGGTGTTCGCGGCGCTCGCCTCCACCCTCTACATCCCGCTGACGCTCGCCGCGCTCGGCATCATCGCGCGCGGCGCCGCGTTCGCGTTCCGCAAGGCCAGCACGGCGCTGTGGCAGCAGCGGCTGTTCGGCTTCACGTTCGCGTTCTCCTCGCTCGTGACCCCGTTCTTCCTCGGCACGGTGGCCGGCGCGATCGCCTCCTTCCGCGTCCCGCCGGGGCTGGCCAAGGGCGACCTCGTGACGAGCTGGGTGAACCCCACCTCGCTGATCAGCGGCGGCCTCGCGGTCGGCGTCGCCGCCTACCTCGCCGCCGTCTACCTCACCCGGGACGCCGAGCGCGGCGGGCACCCCGAGCTGTCCGAGCGGTTCCGGCGGCGGGCGCTGGCCGCGGGCGCGGTGGTCGGCGTCCTTTCGGCCGGCGGCCTCGCCGTCCTGCACGCCGACGCGCCGCGGCTGTTCACCGGGCTGACGTCCGGGCGCGGGCTGCCGCTGCTCGTGGTGTCGATCGCGGCCGGGATCGCGTCGATCGTCCTGCTGTGGCGGCGCGCGTACGTCGCCGTCCGCGCCACCGCCGCGCTCGCCGTCGTCGGCCTGCTGTGGGGATGGGGCGCCGGCCAGTACCCGCACCTGCTGCCCGGCGTCGACCTCGACCAGGCCGCGGCCACCGACTCCGTCCTCGTCGCGAGCCTCGCCTCCCTCGGCGTCGGCGCGCTGCTGCTCCTGCCGTCGCTGTGGTGGCTCTACGCGACGTTCCAGCGTGAGCAGGCACCGGACACGCGAGACCGGTGATTTCGCCGATGCGGCGACCGGCGGCCGCACCGACACTCGGTGACGAAACCCCCACCCCCCGAGGAGGAGCAGATGCGCCGGATTCTCGGCACACTCCTGACCGCGGCGGTCACCGTGCTCGGTGCCGTCGTCGGTGTGAGCGCGCCCGCGCATGCGGCCGGGCACACGCCCGTGGTCTTCGTCCACGGCTACACCGGCAGCGCGTCCAACTGGGTCACCGCGGAGGCGGTGTTCGCCGCGGCCGGCTACAGCAGCAACGAGATGTTCGCCTTCAACTACAACTCCTACGGCGACAACAAGGCCAACGCGGCCAGCCTCGCCTCCTACGTCGACCAGGTGCGGTCGCGGACCGGCGCCTCCCAGGTCGACATCGTCAACCACTCGATGGGCGGCCTCGTCAGCTGGTGGTACATCAAGGAGCTCGGCGGCCAGCGGTACGTCCGGCACCTGGCCTCCCTCGCCGGCGCCAACCACGGCACCACCGCCGCCTACGCCTGCCTGACGTTCGTCACCTGCCAGCAGATGTCGCCCGGCTCGTCATTCATCCAGACCCTGTCCGCCGGTGACGAGACGCCCGGCGACACCCGGTACGCCACCTGGTACTCGCCGTGCGACGGCGTCATCAACCCCTACACCAGCACCATGCTGAGCGGGGCCACCAACAACTACGTGCCCTGCGAGAACCACCTCACCTACCTCACCGACACGGTGGTGCTGAACTCCGTCCGCACCTTCCTGGCGAGCTGACGCCCGCCGCTCCCGCCTCGATCGGGAATCCCGCGGCCCGCCGGTGCTCCCACCGGCGGGCCGCCCCCCTCTTCTCGGGATCAGACCCGGTCGGCCGCGATGAGCAGGTACTGGAAGCTGCCGCCCTTGTAGGCGTCCAGGAACGCCGCCTCGATGCCGGTCGCCAGCGTCGACTTGGCGCGCAGCTCCCAGTACGGGATCGTCGCGGACGTCAGGTCGACGACGCTCACCGGCACGAGCCGGTTCGCCGCCATCTCGCGGAAGTAGGTGCTGCGCGGGTGGATGTCGCAGATGTAGTGCGCGTTGATCTCGCTGACGGCCCGCGAGGGCAGCCCGTAGGCGTCGTTGTAGCAGCCGGTGATGCACACGTAGCGGCCGCCGCGCCTCAGCAGCCGCGCGTGCTCGGCGAACAGCAGGCCGAGCTCCACGTACATCGTGCTCTCGTTGTTCCAGATCGCCTGGAACGCCCCCGTCTCGAAGCCGGTGTCGAGCATGTTCTTGAAGTGGAAGCGCACCTTGTCGGCCACGCCGCGCCGCTCGGCTTGCTCGTTGGCGAACGCGACCTGCGCCTCGGAGATCGACACCCCGTCCACCCGGCAGCCGAACCGCTGGTTGGCCACCAGGCTGGACCCGCCGCGCCCGGACCCGGCGTCCATCAGCCGGTCGGACGGTTTGACCGGCGCGAGGTGGCTCATCAGCAGGTCCGCCTGGGCGCTCTCCAGCCGGTGCAGCTCGGCGATGGTCCGCTGCTCGCGGGTCTCGGCCGGGCCGTCCAGGACCGTCCAGTCCACGGGGCCGACGCCGTAGTGGTGGTGGTAGATCCCGTCCACCTCGCCGAGCCGCAGGTTGACCGGGTTGCGCTCGGCGTTCCAGTACTCGGCGACCGAGTGCTGGTAGAGGCTGCTGAGGACCGGGGACTCCTGGGTCGCGGTCATATCCGGTGATCCTTTCTCGTGGGTGCGGGGCGTCACTTGTAGCGGTCGGAGGCGCCGTGCCATTCGAGGCAGCCGGCCATCCAGCTCTGCACGCCGAGCAGGAAGCGCTGCAGCTCGGCGGACGGGACGGACGCCAGCTCCCGCTGGCTGTCCTCGAACCCGCGGACGAAGTCGTTGTGCATCGCCACGGCCGTCCGGACCGCGTCCTCGAGGGCGCAGCCCTCCTCCTCGGCGATCAGCAGGACCACGTTGCAGTCCGGCAGGTCGTCTGCGGCCTCCCGCTCCACCGAGTGCAGGTCGTTGACGATGACCGACGCGGTGCCCGCCTGCATGACCGCGCGGTGCACGCGCGGCTCGTAGAACAGGTTGGCGTCCAGCTGGTAGCCGCCGACGACGTCGATCAGCGTCATCGAGGTGTAGAAGCTGTCGTGCTGGCGGGCGGCGAGGTAGCGCCACACCGGCGGCAGCTCGCCGAGGTGCCGCCAGGCCGCGTAGGCCGTCCAGCTCACGTACATCTGGAACGTGGTGTTGAGGATCCGCATCAGCTGCGACGGCCCGGAGTGGCGCTTCAGGTGCCCGGTGGCCGAGCGCAGCGCGACCAGCACCGGATCGGCCCGCACGGCCTCGTCCAGCTGGAGGCTGTACTTGCCCGCGTCGGGCGGCGGGTCCATCGCCGACATCACCAGCGCCAGCCGCGGCGGCAGCTCGGTGGGGGTGGCGCCGAGGTCGCTCTCGTCGGCGTAGTAGTCGTCGCACGCCCACCAGGCGGCGTTCATCTTCGCGGCGAGCAGCAGCGCGTCGACGTCGTCGGTCTCGGGGTGGGCGAGGACGGCCAGCCGCCCGAACCCGGTGTTGCGGAACTTGTCCAGCTGGTCGGCGTAGATCCCGACCTCGCCGGCCCATTCGACCAGCCGGTCGTTGACCACCCGGGCGAGGTCGTCGTCGATCCGCGCGGTCAGCGGGCAGTACAGCGGCGGGAACGAGCCATCGCCCCACTCGCGTTCGGCGTAGCCCGGCGAGAAGAGGCCGCCCTGGCGGGTCGGGCTCGGCACCGGTGTCGGCAGGACCGGGAGGGCGGCGTCCGGCTCGGCGGGGGTTTCAGGGAAGGCGTCAGGGGCGAGGGCGTCCGGCTCCGGCGTCGCGGGTGCGGGGGCGGCCGGCGGGGGCGGTGCGGCGCGGAGCGCGTCCAGGATGCGCGCCGCGGACGTGCCGAGCCCGCTGGGACCGGACAGCAGCCGGCTCACCCGCTCGGCCGCCGCGGGGTCGGGCCCGGTCGCGTGCGCCGGCCCGTCCGTCCCGCAGCCGGGTCCGCGGGCAACGCTGCACTCGTCCATCGTCGTCCCCCTCGCTGGATCATGGCGTGGTCGGCCGGAACCAGTTACTCACAGCTTTGGGACGACTACAACAGGCAATGACCTTCCCTTGAGGTAACAGGATGTAAGCGTGCGCGCACGCATGGGGAGACGCCATGCCGGGGCGTCCCCGGCATGGCGTCTCGCTCCGGACGTCAGGCGGCGGTGGCGGCGGCCGCGGCCGGGGTGTAGTGCCCGGCGTCGTCGCCCTCGATGATGTAGCTGGTCTCGCCGTTCACGCCCACCGGAGCGTCGCCGGCGACGGTGACGCGGTGCAGCGTGCGCGGCAGGTCGCCGTAGTCGTCCGGCGCGTAGTGCTGGGTGATGCGGTTGTCGAACAGGACCAGGTCGCCGGGGTTCCACGCCACCCGCACGATGTTCTCCGGACGCGTCACGTACCGCTGCAGCAGCCGCAGGATGTCGCGCGACTCGGTGCCCGACAGCCCCACGATCTTCTGCGCGAACCCGCCGATGAACAGGCCGCGCTCGCCCGTCTCCGGATGCACCCGCACGACCGGGTGGGCGGTCTGGTAGCGGCGCGCGGTGAACACCTTCCGGTATTCGAGGGCCTTCTCGGTGTTGCTGCGCGGCACCGCGTAGTCGTAGTCGTTGGTGTGCACGGCCCACAGCCGATCGGCGAAGTCGCGCAGCTGCTCGGGCAGGTCCCGGTAGGCGGCGGCGGAGTTGGCGATGAGCGTGTTGCCCCCGTACGGCGGGACGACCAGGGCGCGCAGCGTGCTGAGCTTCGGCGGCGTCCGGACGAACGTGACGTCGGTGTGCCAGTTGTTGGACCGGATGCCCTCCTCGCCGTTCACCGGGAGGATGTCGGGCTGGCCGTCCACGGACGGGACGGTCGGGTGCGCCCTGGTCAGCTCCCCGAACCGGGAGGCGAAGCGGAGCTGGCCCTCGTCGTCGAGGCCGGCGCCGCGGAACACCAGCACCTTGTGCGCCAGCAGCGCCTCGTTGACCTCCTCGAAGGGCAGCCCGTTCGGGTCGGTCCCGGTGTACTCGGCCCCGATGCGGCCGCCGATGCGGCGGAACTCGGTCATGGTTCTTTCCCTTTCTAGCGGCGGACGGTGGGGTCGGCCAGCCGCAGCAGCAGCCGCAGCAGGCCGTCGAAGGCGAAGCCGAGCACGGCGATCTCGGCGATCCCGCTGAAGATCAGCGGCGTCTGGAGGTAGTTGCCGGCCTGCAGGATCAGGTAGCCGACGCCGCCGGTCGCGGCGATCATCTCGGCGGCGATGATGGCGGTCCACGCGCCGCCCATCGCGATCCGCATCCCGGTGATGACGCCGGGCACGGCCGCGCGCAGCCGCACGTGCAGCATCGTGCGCAGCTGCGAGGCGCCCAGGCTGCGGCTGGCGTTCAGCAGGTCGGGCGGGACGGCGTCGAGCGCGCCGAGCGTCGCGACCGTCACCACCGGCAGCACCCCGAAGAAAATCAGCGCGATCTTCGAGGTCTCGCCGATGCCGAACCACACCACCAGCAGCGGAATGAACGCGATCGGCGGCAGCGGCCGCATCACCGCGATGAGCGGGTCGGCCAGCTCGCGGACCACCCGGATCCCGGCCATGGACGCGCCGAGCGCGAGCCCGGCGGCGGTGCCGAGCAGGAACCCGGCCAGGATCCGCCCGGTGCTGATCAGCGCGTCCGCGACGAGCGTCTTGCCCTGCACCTCCGGGTACGGCTTGGTGAGGTACTCGGTGAGCGTGCGCGCGGTCTCGGTGACGGTCGGCAGCGTCACGGTGTCGCCGATGACGAGCGCCGCGATCTCCCAGATCACCAGGGCGAGGGCGAGCGCGCCGGCGCCCGTCCAGACGCGCCGCCACGAGCGCGGCGCGCGGGCCGGACCGGAGGGGGAGGCGGTGGCCGCGGGGGCCTCGGCCGTCGTCGTCATCGCTCCAGCACCTCCCGGATGCGGCGCTTGGCGTTCACGAACGCGAGCGTCTCGGTGTCCTCGTAGGCGCGGGGGCGCGGCAGGTCGATGTCGATGACGTCCTTGGTGCCGGCGGGCGGCGCGGACAGCACGCACACCCGGTCGCCGAGCAGCGCCGCCTCCTCCACGTCGTGCGTCACGAACACGATGGTGGTGCGGTGCTTCTGCCACAGCTCCAGCAGGAACCGCTGCATGGCGGCGCGGGTGATGGCGTCCAGCGCGCCGAACGGCTCGTCCATCAGCAGCACGCCCGGCCGGTTGACCAGCACCCGCGCGAACGCGGCCCGGTGCCGCATCCCGCCGGACAGCTCGTGCGGGTAGGCGTCGCGGGCGTCGGCGAGCCCGACCGTCTCCAGCAGCCGCTCGGCCTCCTCCCGCACCCGCGGGGTCAGCGCGCCGCGCGCCTTCGGCCCGTACAGGACGTTCTGCCAGGTCGTCAGCCACGGGAACAGGTTCGGCGTCTGGAACAGCACGCCCCGGTCGTGGCCCGGGCCGGTGACCGGCCGGCCGCCCACCAGCACCTCGCCGGAGTCGGCCTCGGTGAACCCGGCGACGATGTTCAGCAGCGTCGACTTGCCGCAGCCCGACGGCCCGAGCAGGCACAGGAACTCGCCCGGCCGCACGTCCAGGGTCACCCCGTCCAGCGCGGGACGTCCCGCCCGGCGCCGCCGGCTGAAGGTCTTGCTGACGTCCCGCAGCCGCACCCCGGCGGGCTCGTCGGCGACGCCGGCCTCGGCGAGGGCCGGGCTCGTCTCGATGGCGCTCACTTGCAGCCTCCCGACTGGGCCTTGTCCCAGAAGCTCGGGTCGATGTGCTGGGCGATCTTCTGCGGATCCGGCACGCTCTTCGCGCGGCCCTGCGTGACGAGGAACTCGGCCGTGAGCTTGAAGTTCTGGGCGAGCCGGCCGGTCGCGGCCGTCCCGTCCGGGCCCTTCAGCCACGACGCCTCCTCCGACGCGGGGATGTAGGGGTAGGTCCTGGTCGCGGCGACCGCGTCCTCGGGCGTGACGCCGACGTACTTGGCCGCGGGGCGGATGTAGCGCTCGGCCTGCGGGCCCTTGACCAGCGCCTCCGCCTTCGACATCTGGCAGACGAGCGCCTGCACCACGTCCGGGTGCTGCTTCGCGTACGGCGAGGACACCGCCAGCATGTTGACCGCCGCGTAGCCGAGCGCGGCGATGTCGGTGGAGCGCACCAGCACGCGCGCCTTGTGCTTCTGCAGTTCGAGCAGGAACGACTGGCTGATGTAGACCGAGTCGATCTTCCCGGCCTTCCAGGCGGCGGCCTCGGCGGCCTCGCTGGCGAAGCTGGCGACCTGCACCTTGCCGGCCAGGCCCCGGGTCTTGAGCCAGCCGCGCAGCTGGAAGTCCAGCGTGGACCCGACCAGCACGCCGACCTTCCGCAGGTCGCCCGGTGCCTTGATCTTGTCGTTCACGGCCAGGCCGGAGGCGTCGATGCCCTCGACGTAGACGGCCTTCACCTCGGTGCCGCTGGTGAAGGCGCCGGTGAACGGCGGGTTGCCGACGCCGGCGACGAACGGGAACGCGCCGGCGCGCAGCTGCGCCATGCCGGCGACGCCGCTGTCGATCGGCCGCAGCTGGATCGTTCCCGGCACCTTGCCGGCCAGGTCCTTGTTCGCCAGGACGACCGATTCGGGGCCGGCGACGGCGCCCTGGAAGTAGCCGATCTTGATGGTGCCGGTGGCGCCCCGCGCAGACGCCCCGCAGCCGGCCGCCGCCAGCGCGAGCGCGACGGCGGGCGCCGCCTTGGTGAGCAGCGACCTGGTGAACGGGGGTTTCGCGGGCAGGGGTGTGCTGAATCTGGGCATGGGGGGACGTGTTCCTCGTGCAGGGGGCGGTGCGCGTCCTCGGTGAGGGCGCGTGGCCTCGGTGGGTCTGGACGGGCGGGGCGGAGGTCCGCGGGCGGGGGCCCTGCGGAGCCGCGGGCGGATCGTCAGGCCGGACAGCGCGCGGCGGCCACGCGGAGCAGGTCCACGTGGCGGCGGCGGACGAGGCGGTGCCGGGGGCGCATGCCGGTATGAGAACACGCCGGGCGGGCCTTATGCAACTATTCCGACCGATTTACCATGAAATGCCAGATGGATCACGAGGACGCCCTCCCCGCCGCCACCGGCGGGGCGCGTTCAGGCGGTGTGCGTTCAGGCGGGGTGCGTTCAGGCGGGGCGCGGCCCGGTGGCGGAGGCCATGCCGGGCGGCGCCGAGGCGAGGGCCTTCTGGATGGCCTCGACGAGCGCGAGCGCCGCCTCCTCGGTCAGCTCCACCGCGACCCGCGCGGACGGCCCGTCGGACGGGTTCGTGAAGTCGATGTTGAGCGTGTGCTCGTTCGTCGAATGGAACGGGTGGTCGACGTAAACCGCCCCGTCCGTCAGCGTGAACCAGCCGGACGCGCCCTTGGCGGCGCCGGCCAGCTCGACCTTGTGCGTCTGGTAAGTGCACATGCGGGGGTCCTCCCTCGGGACGCGGGCTTCAGGACGCCAGGTGCCGGCCGTAGAAGTCGAGGATCCGCTTCCAGCCGTCGACCGCGGCCTCGGGCCGGTAGGCGGTCCGCTCGACGGAGAAGAACGCGTGCCCGGCGCCGGGGTAGCTGTGGAACTCGTGCTCCTTGCCGAGCCTGGTCAGCTCCGCGTCCAGCACGGCGACCTCGTCCGGCGCGGGGAACTGGTCGTCCTCGCCGAACAGCCCGAGCAGCGGGCAGGACAGGTCGCCCGCCCTGGAGATCAGCGGCCGGGCCTGCAACGGGAACTCCGCCGGCGGCTCCTTCACCACGAAGGCGCCGTAGCAGTCGACGGCCGCGTCGATGTCCAGCGACACCGCCGCCAGGAACGCCTGCCGGCCGCCCGAGCAGAACCCGATCACGCCGATCCTCCCGTTGGCGCCCTCCAGCGAGTTGAGGTGCGCGGCGGCGCCCGCCACGTCCCCGACGAGCTGCTCGTCGGGGACGCCGCCCTTGGCGCGGGCGGCGGCGGCCTGGTCGTCGGGGCTGACGCCCTTGCCCTCCCGCGAGTACAGGTTCGGGCAGATCGCCGCGTACCCGCGCGCGGCGAGGGTGCGGGTGATCTGCTTGGTGCCCTCGTCGTAGCCGGGCAGGTGGTGGATCACGACCACGCCGCCGCGCGGCCGGTCGCCGAGCGGGCGGGCCAGGTACGCCTCGAGCTCGGCCCCCTCGTGGCCGGTGATCGCGACGGTCCCGGCCTGCATCTGGTCTGTCATGTCTGCGCAACGCTCCGTATGCGGGTGTGGACACGGTCGGACGCGCGGTCCGCGGGCCGGCCGTGCGGACGGTCGCCAGTCTGCCGCACGGCCGCGCCGGTGATCACCGGCACCCCCGCCGGGCCCGGGGGCGGGGCGGGTCAGCCGTTCAGCGTCCCGGCACCGAGCAGGCCGAACAGCAGCAGGCCGACGGCGACCCGGTACACCACGAACGCGGTGAAGGTGTGCCGCGCGACGTACCGCAGCAGCCAGGCGATCGAGGCGTAGGCGACCACGAACGACACCGCGGTCCCGATGGCGAGCGGGAGCGCGTCCGCGCCGGACCCGAGGGCGCCCGGCAGCTCGTACAGGCCGGCGCCGGTCAGCGCGGGGATGCCCATGAAGAACGACAGGCGGGTGGCCGCGACGCGGTCCAGGTTCAGCAGCAGCCCCGTGGAGATCGTCGCGCCGGAGCGGGAGAAGCCCGGGAACAGCAGCGCGAGGATCTGCGAGCTGCCGACGAGCATCGCGTCCCGCAGGCTCGTGTCGTCCTCGCCGCGCTTGTTGCGGCCGAACCGGTCGGCGAGCCACATCACGACGCTGCCGGCGATCAGCGATCCGGCCACCACCCACAGCGAGGCCAGCGGCCCCTCGATGAGCGGCTTGGCGGCGATCCCGACGATGACGACGGGGATGGTCGCGTAGATGACCCACCAGGCGAACTTGTAGTCGTGGTGGTACCGCTCGTCCTTGTTCGCCAGGCCGGTGAACCAGGCCCGGACGATCCGGACGATGTCGGAGAAGAAGTAGACCAGGACGGCGGCGATGGCGCCGACCTGGATGACGGCGGTGAACCCGACCACCGCCTTGTCGTCGACCGGGACGTCCATCAGTCCCTCGGCGATCTTCAGGTGCCCGGTCGAGGACACCGGGAGGAACTCGGTCAGCCCCTCCACGATGCCGAGGACGATGGACTGGCCGACGTTGATCACGCTCAATGGACGATTTCCTCACGCTTCGTCACCGGCTCGGTGACGCGAGCCTACCCCCGCGGCGTAGCGAACGCGTGAAGATCGGGCGCGGCCGCGTAGGGAACGCGTCAAGAAGCCTTATTTGCCCTGGTTGCAGGTGTTTTCTGAGGGTCATGACTGATCTGCTGCTCGTGGCGCTGACCGTCGCGGTCTTCGCGCTGCTCGGCCTGGCCGCGAAGGCGGTGGGGCGGCTGTGACCGTCGACAACGCCGTCGGCCTGGTGCTGGCCGTGCTCCTGGTGGTCTTCCTGATCGCGGCCCTGCTGTTCCCGGAGCGGTTCTGATGGGCGCCACGACCGCGGGGGTCGTCTTCATCGGCTCCCTGCTGCTCGCGCTGGCCGCCGTCCACGTGCCGCTGGGCGACCACATGTACCGCGTCTACTCGTCCGCGAAGCACTGGCGGGCGGAACGCGCCCTCTACCGGACGATGGGCGTGGACCCCGACGCCGAGCAGGCGTGGGGCGCCTACGCGCGCAGCGTGCTGGCCTTCTCGCTGGTCTCGGTGCTGGTGCTGTACGGGCTGGAGCGGCTGCAGAGCCACCTGCTGCTGAGCCTCGGCATGAAGAACGTCCCGGACCACGTCGCCTGGAACACGGCCGTCAGCTTCGTGACCAACACGAACTGGCAGTCGTACTCGGGCGAGTCCACGATGGGCCACCTCGTGCAGATGGCGGGCCTGGCCGTGCAGAACTTCGTGTCGGCGGCCGTCGGCATGGCCGTCGCGATGGCGTTCGTCCGCGGCCTCGCACGGCGCCGCACCGGGAACCTCGGCAACTTCTGGGTCGACCTGACCCGCGGCGTCCTGCGGATCCTGCTGCCGATCGCCGTCGTCGCCGCCGTGGTGCTGGTCGCGGGCGGAGCCGTGCAGAACTTCGCCGATCCGCACACGGTCGGCACCCTCGCCGGGCATCCCCAGACCATCACCGGCGGGCCTGTCGCGTCCCAGGAGGCGATCAAGGAGCTCGGCACCAACGGTGGCGGCTTCTACAACGCCAACTCCGCGCACCCCTTCGAGAACCCCACCGCCTGGACGAACTGGATCGAGATCTTCCTGCTGGTGGTGATCGCCTCCGCGCTGCCCCGCACGTTCGGCCGGATGGTCGGGCAGAAGCGGCAGGGCTACGCGATCGCGGCGGTGATGGGCGTGCTGGCGGTGCTGAGCATCTGCGCCACCACGGCCGCGCAGGTCTCCCACCACGGCACCGTCCCGCAGGCGGTGGGGGCGGCGTCGGAGGGCACCGAGACGCGGTTCGGGATCGTCGACTCGGCGATGTTCGCGACCGCCACCACGCTCACCTCGACCGGGGCCGTCGACTCCTTCCACGACTCCTACACCAGCCTCGGCGGCGGCATGGCCATGCTGAACATGATGCTCGGCGAGGTCGCGCCCGGCGGGGTCGGCTCCGGTCTGTACGGGATGCTGATCCTGGCGATCATCACGGTGTTCGTCGCGGGGCTGATGGTCGGCCGGACGCCGGAGTACCTCGGCAAGAAGATCGGCGCCCGGGAGATGAAGCTGGCGTCGCTGTACTTCCTGGTCACCCCCGCCCTCGTGCTGGTCGGGACGGCGGTCGCGATGGCGTTCCCCGGGCCGCGCTCGTCCATGCTGAACGGCGGCCCGCACGGCTTCTCCGAGGTGCTGTACGCCTTCACCTCCGCCTCCAACAACAACGGCTCGGCGTTCGCGGGCCTCACCGTGAACACCCCGTTCTACGACGTCGCGCTCGGCCTGGCGATGCTGCTCGGCCGCTTCCTGCCGATCGTCCTGGTGCTGGCGCTCGCCGGGTCGCTGGCCCGGCAGACGCCCGTCCCGGTCTCCGCCGGGACGCTGCCGACGCACCGCCCCCAGTTCGTCGGCATGGTCGCCGGCGTGACGCTCGTCCTCGTCGCGCTCACGTTCTTCCCGGCGCTGGCCCTCGGCCCGCTGGCAGAAGGGATCCGCTGATGTCCGCCTCCGTACGTTCCGGCAGGGTCCCGCCCGCCGTCCGGGCCGCGCTGCCGGACGCGTTCCGCAAGCTCGACCCGCGGGCGATGTGGCGCAACCCCGTGATGCTGATCGTGGAGATCGGCGCGGTCTGGACGACGGTCCTCGCCGTCCGCGACCCGTCGGTGTTCGCGGTCGCGACCGCGGTGTGGCTGTGGCTGACCGTGCTGTTCGCGAACATGGCCGAGGCGGTCGCCGAGGGCCGCGGCAAGGCGCAGGCCGACTCGCTGCGCCGTACCCGCCGCGACACCACCGCCCACCGCCTCACCGGCTGGAGACCCGGCACCGCCGAGGGCGCCGAGGAGGAGGTGCCGGCCACCGAGCTGCGGCAGGGCGACATCGTCGTGGTCGAGGCCGGGCAGACCGTCCCCGGCGACGGCGACGTCGTCGAGGGCATCGCCAGCGTGGACGAGTCGGCGATCACCGGCGAGTCCGCGCCGGTGATCCGCGAGTCCGGCGGCGACCGCAGCGCGGTCACCGGCGGCACCCGGGTGCTGTCCGACCGGATCGTCGTGAAGATCACCCAGCGGCCCGGCGAGTCGTTCGTGGACCGGATGATCGCGCTGGTCGAGGGCGCGGCGCGGCGCAAGACGCCGAACGAGATCGCGCTGAACATCCTGCTCGCCGCCCTCACGATCGCGTTCCTCATCGCCACCGCCACCCTCCAGCCGTTCGCGATCTTCGCGTGGGCGCAGCACCCCGGCGCGTCCGCCGGGGCCGCGCTCGGCCCGCACGGCGTCACCGGGATCGTGCTGGTGTCGCTGCTGGTCTGCCTGATCCCCACCACGATCGGCGCGCTGCTGTCGGCGATCGGCATCGCGGGCATGGACCGGCTGGTGCGGCGCAACGTCCTCGCCATGTCCGGACGCGCCGTCGAGGCGGCCGGCGACGTCAACACGCTGCTGCTGGACAAGACCGGCACGATCACCCTCGGCGACCGGCAGGCGTCGGAGTTCATCCCGGTCGGCGGCGTGACCGCCGCCGAGCTGGCCGACGCGGCGCAGCTGTCGAGCCTGGCGGACGAGACGCCGGAGGGCCGCTCGGTCGTCGTGCACGCCAAGACCGCCTACGGGCTGCGCGAGCGCCACCCGGGCGAGCTGGCGCACGCCGGCTGGATCCCGTTCGCCGCGCAGACCCGGATGTCCGGCGTGGACGTCGACGGGCGGCGGCTCCGCAAGGGCGCCGCGAGCGCGGTGTCGGCGTGGATCCGCGAGCAGGGCGGCACCGTCCCGCCCGAGCTCGGGGGAGTGGTGGACGGCATCTCCGCGGCGGGCGGCACCCCGCTCGTCGTCGGCGAGGCCGAGGACGGCGGCAAGGCGCGGGTGCTCGGCGTCGTCCACCTCAAGGACGTCGTCAAGCAGGGCATGCGGGAGCGGTTCGCGCGCATGCGCGCCATGGGCATCCGGACGGTCATGGTCACCGGCGACAACCCGCTGACCGCCAAGGCCATCGCCGACGAGGCGGGCGTGGACGACTTCCTCGCCGAGGCCAAGCCGGAGGACAAGATGGCCCTGATCAAAAGCGAGCAGGCCGGCGGCCGGATGGTCGCGATGACCGGCGACGGCACCAACGACGCGCCCGCGCTCGCCCAGGCCGACGTCGGCGTGGCGATGAACACCGGCACCTCGGCCGCCAAGGAGGCCGGGAACATGGTCGACCTCGACTCCGACCCCACCAAGCTCATCGAGATCGTGGAGATCGGCAAGCAGCTGCTCATCACCCGCGGCGCGCTGACGACCTTCTCGATCTCCAACGACATCGCCAAGTACTTCGCGATCATCCCGGCGCTGTTCGCCGGCCTCTACCCGGGCCTGGACGCCCTCAACGTCATGCGGCTGCACAGCCCGCAGTCGGCGATCCTGTCCGCCGTCGTGTTCAACGCGCTGGTGATCGTCGCGCTGATCCCGCTGGCGCTGCGCGGCGTCCGCTACCGGCCCGGGTCGGCGTCCAAGCTCCTCAACCGCAACCTGCTCGTCTACGGGCTCGGCGGCGTCGTGGCCCCGTTCGCCGGGATCAAGGCCGTCGACCTGCTCGTCCAACTCGTTCCGGGGATCTCCTGATGGGCATGTTCCAGAACCTGCTGCGCCGGCACACCGCCGCGCTGCGGGCCCTCCTCGTCCTCACCACCGTCTGCGGCGTCCTGTACCCGCTGGCCGTCACCGCGGTCGCGCAGCTGCCCGGGTTGAAGGCCAAGGCCGACGGCTCCTACGTCGGCGCGGACGGCCGCCGCGTCGGCAGCGCCCTGATCGGCCAGTCGTTCACCGACGCGCAGGGACGGCCGCTGAAGCAGTACTTCCAGAGCCGCCCGTCGGCCGCGGGCGACGGCTACGACCCGGCCTCGTCCGGCGCGAGCAACCTCGGCCCCGAGAACATCGTCGACACCAAGGACGGCCCGAGCCTGCTGTCCCAGGTGTGCGCGCGCAGCAAGGCCGTCGGCGAGCTGGAGGGCGTGGACGGCCGCCGCCCCTACTGCACGCCGGGCGGGGCGGGCGCCGTGCTGGCGGTGTTCGGCCCCCGCGACGCCACCGGGACCGTCGCCCGCCCGACCCGTGTGATCAGCGTCAACGAGCCCTGCCCGGCGACGCCGTTCCAGGCCGAATACCGTGGAGTCAGGGTCGAGTGCGCCGCCGCCAGGCAGGACGACCGCACGGCCGCGATCGTGCCCGTGCGGGGGGACGCCCCGGCGCGGCCGGCCGTCCCGTCCGACGCCGTCACCGCCAGTGGCAGCGGCCTGGACCCGGACGTCTCGACCGCCTACGCGCGGCTGCAGGCCCCGCGGGTCGCCCGCGCGCGCGGGCTGGCCACGGCCGAGGTCGTCCGGATGATCGACGCGAACACCACCGGGCGCGCCGCCGGGTTCATGGGCGACCCAGCGGTGAACGTGCTCGAGCTCAACATCGCACTCGACAGGGCGGCCCCGTTCCGGGGCCGGTGAAGGGAGACGACGCCATGGCCAGGGGGCAGCTCCGCGTCTACCTCGGGGCCGCCCCCGGCGTGGGCAAGACCTACGCCATGCTCTGCGAGGGGCGGCGGCGGCTGGAACGCGGCACCGACGTCGTCGTCGGCTACGTCGAGACGCACGGCCGCCCCCGCACCGCCGCGCTGCTGGACGGCCTGGAGATCGTCCCGCGCCGCACCCTGGTCCACCGCGGCGCGACCTTCACCGAACTGGACGCGCAGGCCGTGATCGACCGGGCCCCGGCGGTCGCGCTCATCGACGAGCTGGCGCACACCAACGTCCCGGGCAGCCGCCACGACAAGCGCTGGCAGGACGTCGAGCGGATCCTCGACGCCGGCATCGACGTGATCTCCACGGTCAACGTCCAGCACCTGGAGTCGGTCAACGACGTCGTGGAGGAGATCACCGGGGTCGCGCAGCGCGAGACGCTGCCGGACGAGGTGGTCCGCCGCGCCGACCAGGTGGAGCTGGTCGACATGGCGCCGGAGGCGCTGCGCCGCCGGATGGCGCACGGCAACGTCTACGCGCCGGAGAAGGTCGACGCGGCCCTGTCGAACTACTTCCGCGTCGGCAACCTCACCGCGCTGCGCGAGCTGGCGCTGCTGTGGCTGGCCGGCAAGGTCGACGAGCAGCTCGACCGGTACCGCGCCGACCACGGCATCGCCCGCACCTGGGAGGCCCGCGAGCGCGTCGTCGTCGCCCTCACCGGCGGCCCCGAGGGCGACACCCTCATCCGCCGCGCCGCCCGCATCGCCGACCGCACCAAGGGCGCCGACCTGCTGGCCGTCCACGTCACCCGCGGCGACGGGCTGGCCGGCGCGGGACCGGCGCCGCTCGCCCACCAGCGCAACCTCGTCGAGGGCCTCGGCGGCACCTACCACCAGGTCGTCGGCGACGACGTGCCCCGCGCCCTGCTGGAGTTCGCCCGCGCGGTGAACGCCACGCAGCTGGTCATGGGGGTGTCGCGGCGCAGCCGCCTGTCGCGGGCGCTGCTGCCCGGTGTCGGAGTCACCACGACCGCGCTGTCCGGGCCGATCGACGTGCACATGGTCACCCACGAGCACGCGCACCGGAGCCTGCGCCGGCCCCAGGACGGCGGCCCGAACCTGCCGCTGCGGCGCCGCCTCGCCGGGTACGCGCTCGCCGTCGTCGGCCTGCCGCTGCTCACCCTCGCGCTGACCGCGCTGCGCGGGTCGTTCTCGCTGCCCACCCAGATCATGTTCTTCCTGGCGGCGGTGGTCGCGGTCGCGCTCGCGGGCGGGCTGTGGCCGGCGCTGCTGGCCGCCGTCGCGGGCTCGCTGCTGCTCAACTTCTTCTTCGCGCCGCCGCTGCACACCCTCACCATCGCCCAGCACGAGAACCTGATCGCGCTCGCGGTGTTCCTGCTGGTCGCGGCCGGGGTCAGCGGGGTGGTGGACCTCGCCGCGCGGCGCTCGCGGGAGGCCGCCCGGTTCGGCGCGGACGCCGAGGTGCTGTCCACCCTGGCCGGGAACGTGCTGCGCGGCGAGCGGGAACTCGACGCGCTGCTCGGCCGGCTCCGCGAGACGTTCGGGCTCGACTCGGTGACCCTGCTGGAGCGCCGCGCCGGCGACGACGGCGACCCGCCGCGCTGGCAGGTCGTCACCACCGCCGGGGGACGGCCCTGCACCGTCCCCGAGGAGGGCGACACCGAGATCCCCGTCGGCGACGACCTCGCCCTCGCGCTGCGGGGACGCCCGCTGCCGGCCGGGGACCGGCGCGTCCTGGAGGCGTTCGCCGCGCAGGCCGCCGCCGCGCTGCGGCGCCGCCGGCTGGAGGCCGAGGCCGAGCGGGCCCGCCCGCTGGAGGCCGTCGACCGGATGCGCACCGCGCTGCTCAGCGCCGTCAGCCACGACCTGCGCACCCCGCTGTCGTCGGCGAAGGCCGCCGTCGAGAGCCTGCGCAACACCGAGATCGACTGGACGGCCGAGGAGCGCGCCGAGCTCGCCGACACCGCCGGGGAGTCCCTCGACCGGCTCGACCGGCTCGTGGCGAACCTGCTCGACATGAGCCGGCTCCAGGCGGGCGTGCTCGGCATGGCCGCCCGCCCGCTCGCGCTCGACGAGGTCGTCCCGCGCGCCCTGGACGAGATCGGCGCCGCCGCCCGGCACGTCGGCGTCGCGATCCCCGGCGACCTGCCCGAGATCGAGGCGGACCCGGCGCTGCTGGAGCGGGTGCTGGTCAACCTGATCTCCAACGCGCTGCGCTACAACCCGCCCGGCCCGCCCGTCCTGATCACCGCGGGGGCGCTGCGCGACCGGGTCGAGCTGCGGATCGCCGACCGCGGCCCCGGCATCCCGGCCGCCGACCGCGACCGCGTCTTCCAGCCGTTCCAGCGCCTTGACGACCGCGACAACCACACCGGCGTCGGGCTCGGCCTCGCCCTGGCGCGCGGCCTCACCGAGGCGATGGGCGGGGAGCTGATCCCCGAGGACACCCCCGGCGGCGGCCTGACGATGATCGTCGTGCTGCCGGCCGGGGAGAATGGAGCGTCATGACGCGCGTGCTGGTGGTCGACGACGAGCCGCAGATCCTGCGGGCCCTGCGCATCAACCTGCGGGCCCGCCACTACGAGGTGGAGACCGCCGCGGACGGCACCACCGCGCTGCGCCGCGCCGGCGACTGGCATCCCGACCTGGTCGTGCTGGACCTCGGGCTCCCCGACATCGAGGGCCTGGACGTCATCCACGGGCTGCGCGGCTGGACCCGCACCCCGATCATCGTGCTGTCCGGCCGCGCGGGCAGCCGCGACAAGGTGGAGGCGCTGGAGGCGGGCGCCGACGACTACGTCACCAAGCCGTTCACGATCGAGGAGCTGATCGCCCGGATCCGCGCCGTCGGCCGCCGCGCCGCGCCCGGCGAGGAGGCGCCGACCGCCGCGGTGGGCGCGCACACCGTCGACCTCGCCGCCAAGACCATCACCGCGCGGGACGGCACGCCCGTCCGGCTCACCCCGACCGAATGGCACCTGCTGGAGATCCTGCTGCGCAACCCCGGCAAGCTCATCAGCCAGGGCCAGCTGCTCACCGAGGTGTGGGGCCCGTCCTACACCCGCGAGACGCACTATCTGCGGCAGTACATGGCGCAGCTGCGCCGCAAGCTGGAGCCGGACCCGACCCGTCCCCGCCACCTGCTCACCGAACCCGGCATGGGCTACCGCTACCAACCGTGACCCCGCACCGGGTCCGGCCGCCCCGCCGACCTGGAGACCCGGCCGTATCCAGGGATTCTGCCGGTCACGCTGGGCTAGCCTGAGCGAACGAAACGCCGCAATGGAGGCAGGGCGCATGAATCGCAGCGAGTTGGTCAAGGCCGTGGCGGAACGGGCGGGCGGCGACGAGGCGGTCGCGCGCCGGCACGTCGACGCGGTGTTCGAGGCGGTGATGGACGCGGTGTCCGCCGGGGAGCGCGTCGTCGTCACCGGGTTCGGCGCGTTCGACCGGTCCGCCCGCCCGGCGCGCAGCGCCCGCAACCCGCGTACCGGCGCGGCCGTCGAGGTGCCCGCCGCGCTCGTCCCGACGTTCCGGTTCGGCCAGACCTTCCGCAACCGCGTCGCCCAGAGCCCCGCCGAGACCGCGTCGACCGCCGAAGCCGTGGCGGTCGAGGCCGCGGCGGTCGAGGCCGCGCCGGCGGCCGAGGACGCCCCCGCCCCGTCCAAGAAGCCCAAGAAGGGCAAGAAGGCAGCGGCCTCTAAGGCAGCGGCCAAGAAGGCGCCGGAGAAGGCGCCGAAGAAGGGCAAGAAGGCCGCCGCCGCGGACCCCGCGCCGAAGAAGAAGGGCGGGAAGGCCAAGGCGAAGGCCAAGGGCGGGAAATAGCCGCGCCGCGCGGGCAACCATTGCGGCCGGTCGACCGGTAGATGTCGGCGGACGATCTACTGGGAGGTCGGATGCGGGATCGACCGGACTACGCGGCGTACGTGACCGAACGGTCACCGCGGCTGCTCAGAACCGCCTACCTGCTGTGCCGCGACTGGGGCCAGGCGGAGGACCTGCTGCAGACGGCGCTGGTGAAGGCATGGCGGGCGTGGCGCCGGATCGAGGACGATCCGGACCCCTACGTCTACCGGATCCTCGTCAACACGCACGCGTCGTGGGCGAGGCGGCGCTGGCACGGCGAGCGGCCGACCGGCCGGACGCTGGAGGGCCCCGACCCGGCGGACGGCATCGGCGCCGCCGAGGACAAGGCGGTGCTGTGGGAGGCGCTCGGCCGGCTCCCGCGGCGCCAGCGCGCCACGGTGGTGCTGCGCTTCTTCGAGGACCTGTCCGAGCCGCAGGTCGCCGCGGTCCTCGGCTGCTCGGTCGGGACCGTGAAGAGCCAGACCAGCAAGGCCCTCGCCAAGCTCCGGATCGACCCCGGGGTGCTGGCCGCCTCGCCGCAGGGAGGGGAGTGACCCATGGCCCACCAACTGAAGGACCTGACCGAGGTCATGGAGGCCGAGAGCGCGCGCGGCCTGCCCTCGCCGGACCTGCTGGACGGCGTCCGCCGCCGGGTCCGGCGCGGCAACCGCCTGCGCGCCGCAGCCGCGGCGCTGAGCGTGGTGCTGGTGGCGGGGACGGCCTTCGGGATCGTCCGGCAGCAGGACGGGAGCGATCGGGGGCGGCAGGCGCTGGCACCGACGATGACCGGCGTCACCAACGAGGCCTTTCCCAGGTCCGCGCCGGAAGAGGGCATGCAGCCGCTGAAGGAGGTGCGGTTCTCGAAACTCCTGGCCAGAGCGCGGCTCACCGTGACGCCGACCGGGCCGTTCATGGGCACCAGGCTGAAGTGCTCGGGCGATTTCATGGTCTTCATGACGGTGCGCGGCGCCAACGCGGGCGGCGGCTGCGGAACGGGCTCGCCCGACGCCAACTCCACCTCGCTCTACCAGGTGACGCCGGGCGTCCCGATCACCATCGACGTCGTGGCCGTCCCGTCGGCGGCCTACGATCGGGCGCCGGACGCGTTCGACGCGACGGCGGACCTCGACCGCTACCTGAAGAGCCATACGCCTGCTCCGGGTGACTGGAGCCTGCGGATCTACAGCGGTCAATGCGACTCCGAGCACTGCAGGATGGCGGCCCATCCGCCGCGGCAGCAGGCGCCGCTCCCGGTCACGGGGCTGAAGCGGCTGGCGCGGGCGTCCGGAACCGCCGACGGCCGCACCCGGACGGTGCCGCTCAAGACGAAGGCGCTGCGAATGCGGGTGACGTGCGTGGACGGCGCGGCGACCGCGGTGGTCCGGATCGGCGGGCACGCCAAGGTGGTGCCCTGCGAGGCCGCCGAGTCCGAGGGCGTCGTCTGGGACGCGCAGCTCGCGGACGGTGCGGACGGTCTGGAGATCGTCGTGCTGCCGGCGGAGGCGGGCGAGGTGCACGGCACCGGCGACGCCGCGCTGGCGAAGCTGATGAGGGGCGCGAAGCCGGCCGGGAAGTGGACCCTAGACGTCTACGCCCGCTGAGCCCGAGGGTCGCCGGGCCGGGGCGGTGAACGCGCCGGCCCGGCGGCTCGCCGAGCGCCGCGCGGTTCCGCGGACGCCCAGGTCGGCCGGGTTACGCTCGCGACGTGATCTTGCCTGGTGAGCGGCGCGGGGAGCGCCGCCCGGCCGGCCCGGGCGTGCCGCTGACGCGGCGCCGGCTGCTGTCGGCGGCGGGCGCCGCGGCCGCCGCGGCGTTCGCCGCCGAGTTCCTGCCGCCGAACGTGCGCCGCGCGCTGGCCGCCGAGCCGGCGCGCGGCCCCGGGCGGCTGAAGGACGTCAAGCACGTGGTGATCCTCATGCAGGAGAACCGCAGCTTCGACCACTACTTCGGGACGCTGCCGGGCGTCGCCGGGTTCTCCGACCCGAACGCGATCACGCTGAGCACCGGCCGGTCGGTGTTCTACCAGCCCGACGACGTCAACGAGGCCGGCTACGTGCTGCCCTTCCACCTCGACACCACCAGGAGCAGCGCGCAGGCCATCCCGTCCACCAGCCACGCGTGGGGCGTCCAGCACGCGGCCTGGAACAACGGGAGGATGGACGGCTGGCTGCCCGCGCACCGCGCCGCCGACGGGGACGCCGCCCCCTACGTCATGGGGTACTACACGCGCGAGGACATCCCGTTCCATTTCGCCCTGGCCGAGCAGTTCACCGTCTGCGACCGCTACCACTGCTCCGTGCTCGGCCCGACGTGGCCGAACCGGCTGTACCTGATGAGCGCCACCATCGACCCGGACGGCGACGACGGCGGCCCGATCACCGGCAACGTCGACCCCGAGCCCTACACCTGGGACACCTACCCGGAGGCGTTGACCGACGCCGGCGTGAGCTGGAAGGTGTACCAGGAGGCCGACAACTACGGCTGCAACATCCTGGAGCCGTTCGCCGCCTACCAGGACGCCCCGACCGGATCCCCGCTGTACCAGAACGGCATGCGGACGTACTCGGCGGGCCGGTTCGAGTACGACGCGGCGCACGACCGGCTGCCCACGGTGTCGTGGATCATCCCGACCAGCTACCAGTCCGAGCATCCGGACTACACGCCCGCCGCGGGCGCCGACTACATCGCCAGCAAGATCGACGCGATCGCCTCGAACCCCGACGTGTGGGCCAAGACCGTCTTCATCCTGAACTACGACGAGAACGACGGGCTGTTCGACCACGTCCCGCCGCCGGTCCCGCCCGCCGGGACCGACGGCGAGTTCGTCGACGGCGTGCCGATCGGCGCCGGGTTCCGGGTGCCGTGCGTCATCGTGTCGCCGTGGACGCGGGGCGGCTGGATCGCCAGCGAGCCGTTCGACCACACCTCCCCGCTGCGGTTCCTGGAACGCGTCACCGGCGTGGAGATCCCGAACCTCAGCGACTGGCGCCGCGCCACGTTCGGCGACCTGACCTCGGCGTTCGACTTCGGCCGGTCCGCCGGGCAGGGCGCGTTCCCGAAGCTGCCCGGCACCAAGGGGCCGCTCGCCGACGCGGTCACCGGCGTCACCTCCCTGCCCGCCCCCGCGCTGCCCGGCGCCGAGCAGACCCCGCCCGTCCAGGAGCACGGGCCGCGGCCGCGCCCGCGGCGCTGAACCGCACCGACAGCGACAGGAGACCGAGATGGTGCGAGGACTGCGAGGACTGCGAGGACTGCGAGGACTGAGCCTGGCCGCCGCCGGGACCGCCGCCGGGGCCGCGCTGGTCGCGCTGCCGGTGGCAGCGTCCGCGCTGGCCGGTCCGGATCCGGGCGCGGGCCCGGACCCGGGAGCGGGCGCGTCCGACGAGCAGGGCGTCCAACCGGGCGCGCCGACCTGGGCGCCGTTCGTCCCGCCGGCGCCGCGGACTTCGGTGCCCACACCGCCGGTGCCCGCCCGCCCGTCCCTCCCGTACGTGCCGCCGGCGCCGTCCCCGTGGGGGCGCAGCCAGCCCGCGAAGGCCGGCTACACCGGCTACGTCGCGCTGGCCGGCAGCGGCAGGGTCGCCCGGGTGGACGTCGCCGCCCATACCGTCACCTCGACCGCCATCCGCGCCGACACCGCCGAGGGCGTCGCCGTCACCCCGGACGCCAGGAAGCTGTACGTCGCGGTCACCGGCCAGTTCCAGGTGGCGGCGGTGGACACGGCCACGCTGCGGACGACCCCGATCGTCGTCGGCCCGTTCCCGCAGGACGTCGCCGTCTCACCGGACGGGTCACAGGCGTACGCGGCCGTCACCGGCGGCGACACCGGCGCGGGCGGGTCCAGCACGGTCGCGGTCATCGACACCCGCACCGACACCGTGACCCGCCGCATCGACGTCGGCGCGGCGCCGCGCCGGCTGGCTTTCGCGCCCGACGGCGAGCACGCCTACGCGGCGACGGCGGGCGGCCTCGTCGTCATCGACACCGCGAAGGGCACGGTCACCGGCAAGGTCCCCGGCATCCCGGACGCGCAGGGCGTCGCCGTCGGCCCGGACGGCTCCCGCGTGTACGCGACGCAGCCGGACGCGGACCTGCTGTACGTGGTGGACGCCGAGCACCGCAAGGTCACACGCAAGGTGAAGGCGGGCGCCGAACCGTGGGCCGTCGCCGCCACCCCGGACGGACGGAAGGTCTACGTCGCCGACATGAACTCCGACTCGGTCGGCGTCTACGACGCCACGGGCCGCAGGCACCTCGCGGACGTGCCGGTGGGCCGGCTGCCCGCCTCCGTCGAGGCCGTCCCGGACGGCTCGGAGGTCTGGGCGGGCAACGACATGACCGGCACCGTCTCGGTGATCGACACCGGCACCGACAGGGTCACAACGACGATCCGGGGCGGCGCGCGGAGCGAGACCCTCGGCGCGAGCCCCCTCGACATCGCCTTCGTCCGCAACCCCTGACGAACGCGCGTTCACTTGCGGCGAGTCGTCGTCTGGAGCGTTCCCATAACGACGACTCGCCGCAACTCAACGCGAAGCGCGGGCGCCGATGGCGGCGCGTTTGCGGGCGATGTGGACGGCGTGCCGCAGGCTCTCCAGGTCGTAGGCGCCCTGGTGGCGGCGCCCGTTGACGAAGAACGTCGGGGTGCCGGACACGCCGCTGAGGTCGGCGGAGTCGACGTCCTCGGCGACCCGGCCGGCGCCGGCGCCGCGGCGCAGGTCGTCGCGGAACCGGGCCACGTCCAGCCCGAGGTCGCCGGCGTACCGGACGAGGTCCTTGGGCTGCAGCGCGTCCTGGTGGGCGAACAGCAGGTCGTGCATCTCCCAGAACGCGCCCTGCGCGGCGGCGGCCTCGGCGGCCTGCGCCGCGAGCTGCGCCTGCGGGTGGACGTCGTTCAGCGGCAGGTGCCGCCACACGTACCGGACGTCGCCCTGCCCGGCCAGCAGCTCGCGGATCACCGGCTCGGCCTGCCCGCAGTACGGGCACTCGAAGTCGCCGTACTCCACCACGGTGACCGGCGCGCGGTCCGGGCCGCGGACGTGGTCGCGGGCCGGGTCGACCGGCGCGGCCAGGTCGATCACGCTCTCCGCGGTGCCGAGCAGCGCGACCACCCGCGGCCGGGCCGGCAGCAGCGCCGTCACCCGGACCACCAGCCAGGTCAGCGCCGAGGCCAGCAGCGCCGCCGACAGGATGCCGACCTTCGCCTCGGCGAGCCGGTCGCCGGTGAACGCCAGCGTCGCGATCAGCAGCGCGGCGGTGAAGCCGATCCCGGCGATGGCGCCGCCGCCCCCGACCGCCGCCCAGCCGACCGGCGGCTTCAGCCGGCCCCGGCTCACCGCCGACACCAGCCACGACAGCCCGAGGATGCCGATGGGCTTGCCGAGCACGTAGCCGGCCACGATGCCGAGCGTCACCGGCGAGGTGAACGCGTGCCGCAGGAACCCGGCGCTGATCGGGATCCCCGCGTTGGCGAGCGCGAACATCGGGACGATCACGTAGCTCGTCCACGGGTGGTACAGCTGCTGGAGCCGCTCGTTGGGGGAGATCGCGGCGGCGACGCCGGTCCGCGCCGACCGGGCCAGCTCCGGGGTCGGCTGCTCGCGGAACAGCCGGAACACCTCGCTGGCGCGCTCCAGGTCGGTGCGCGCGGCCGGGTAGGCGTACGTCAGCAGTCCCATCGCCAGCCCGACGACGACCGGTTCGACGCCCGAGGCGTCCAGCGCCAGCCACGCGGCAACGCCGAGGACCGCGTAGACCGGGAGGCGGGCGACGCCCGCCGCGCGGACCGCCAGCGTCACGGCCAGCACGCCGACGGCCGCCAGCAGCGGCCCCGCCTTGACGTCCTCGCTGTACACGGTCGCGATCACCAGCAGCGCGACCAGGTCGTCGACCACGGTGACGGTGAGCAGGTAGGCGTGCAGCCGGGCCGGGAACCGCTTGCCGACGAGGGTGAGGACGCCGAGCGCGAACGCCGTGTCGGTCGACATCGCGGTGCCCCAGCCGTGCAGGGACGGCCCGCCCGCGTTCACCGCCAGGTAGATCGCCACCGGGACGACCATGCCGCCGATCCCGGCGGCGAGCGGCAGCGCGAGCCGGCGGCGCTCGCGCAGCTCGCCCATGTCGAACTCGCGGCGCGCCTCCAGCCCGACGACGAAGAAGAACAGCGTCATCAGCCCGCTGTTGATCCATTCCCGCAGGTCCATCGACAGGGCGTGGCGCCCGGCGCGCAGCGACGCCTCCGTCCCCCAGAACGCGTCGTAGGACGAGCCGGAGGCGTTCGCCCACACCAGCGCCGCGATCGTCGCGGCCAGCAGGACGACCGCGCCGCCGGTCTCGGTGCGCATGAACTCCCGCAGCGGCGTCTGCAGGTTGCGGGCCCACGCCGTCCGGTCCGACAGCGGTCCGGCGGGCGGCCCCTCGCGGCGTTCCGTCATCGCGGCATCGTCACCCGATCCTCCGGCGGCACTGCGGGGGCGGGCCGGTCGGCGTCCCCCACCAGCGCATACCCCATGATCGCCGGGCCGGAACCGGCGGCGCGGGTCAGCCGATGTGCGGGCGGTCCAGCCGGGCCCACGCGGCGTCCCACATCTCCTCCCGCCCGCGGTCGCAGCGCCGCCGGACCGCCAGGTACACCGCCAGCGGCGGCAGCGCGGCGGCGCCGGCGGCGCCCGCCCCGGCGAAGACCGCGCCCGCGACGGTGTCCGCGCGGTTCTGCGGGCGCGGGGACCGCTCGCCGCGGGCGTCCACCCAGATCCGCCGCGTCGTGCCGGGTCGGGCCGACCTCCCCGCGGGGATCACGGTCGTGTGCGCCCGGCCGTCCGGGGTGGTCCAGCCGAGCCGGGCGTAGGAGTAGCGCTGCTCGCCGTCGTTCTGCTCCTCGATGCCGGTGACCCGCGCGATGATCCGGTGGTGCCCGGCCGACTCCGCCCGCTCGGCGCGCACCCCGGCCGTGTAGGCCAGCGACGCGGCGCTCGCGCAGGCGGCCGGCGCCGCGATCGCGAACGCGGCGGCGGCCCCGATCCCGACGGCCCGCTGCCGCCGGTCGACGGCGCGGCGCAGCGGGTTGCCGTCGAACCCGCAACGGCGGCGCAGCCCCCGCAGGGCCGCCGGGACGCGGCGCGGACGAACGCTGGTCATGGCTCCCCTCCCGATGGGATCCATGATCTCAGCCCGTCCCCCCGCGGGCCCCGCCGGGCTCCGGGGTGCGCACCGACACCCGGGTGACGCCGGGCACGGTGCGGGCCAGCACGTCGGCGACGCGCTGCGCCGCCTCGTCGGCCGGCCCGGTCAGCACCACCGCCCCGTCGCGCACCGAGACCTCCCAGGCGTGCCCGCCGGGGCCGTACTCGGTGATCGCGGCCAGCACGTCGTCCCTGATCCGCGCGTCCCCGCGGGCCAGCAGCGCGATCAGGTCGCGGCGGCTGACGATGCCGACGAGCACGGCGCCGTCCAGCACCGGGACGCTCTTGTGCCGCGTCCGCATCATGGTCTCGGCGAGCGCCGCGACGTCGGTGCCCGGCCGGGCGGTCTCCACCTCCCGCGTCATGACCTCCTCCACGTACCGCGGCGGCGGCCCGGCGGGGGTGGCGAGGGGGCGGGAGAACGCCCGCGGGTCGGCCTCGAACGCGCCGCGCAGCAGGTCCATCTCGCTGACGATCCCGGCGAGCCGCCCGTTGTCGTCCAGGACGGGCAGCGCGGTGATGTCGTGCTCGTGCAGGACGCGGGCGGCCTGGCGGACCGTGGCCGTCCGCGGGATCGTCACGACCGGTGAGGTCATCGCCTCTCGGACCAGCATGGCGTCCTCTCCTTCAGCGTGTCGTCCTGTCTACATCTCCCGCAGCGGACGGCGCATGCACCGCCCGGGTCACCGCGCCGCGGGCGCGGGACGCCGGTAGAGGGTGATGGAGTGGCCGACCTCGCCGATCGGCTCGCTCGTCCGGACGAGGGCGAGTATGCGGGGATCGGCCTTGGCGATCCAGCTGTCGGACACCGCGAGGACGCCGCGGACCCGGTCCGGCGGGACGGCGAGCGGGTCGGAGGCCGTGATCCCGTAGTGGGACGGCACGCCGCTGCCTTTGTAGGCGAGCCAGACCGGCTCCCCGGCGTACCGGTCACGCAGGCGCCCGGCGAGGCGGCCGAGGTCCTGGCCCCAGTCCACATTGGAGTCGTGCAGCCGCAGATGGGTCTTGGACGGCCCGCCGAACGCCTCGTTGGAGTAGGGCAGGTAGTAGGGGAAGGTCCGGACCGAGCTGACCGCGGCGAACAGGACCAGCCCGGCCGCCGCCACGGGCGCCCACCGCCACCGGACCGCGGCCGCGCAGCCTGCCGCGACCGCCAGCAGGATCGGGACGAAGATGGCGTACCGGACGCCGAGGTCGCGGGATCCGGCCATCGCGGCGCCCAGCAGCACCGCCGTAGGCGCGAGCACGTACGGTGCCGCCGGACGCAGCCGCCGGACCGACACCATCGCCGCCGCGCCCGCGAGCCAGAGCGCGAGCATCCCCAGCGGCGTCTTCACCAGGAGCGCCGCGGGCAGGTAGTACCAGAGCGATCCCTGGTAGTGGCGGCCGAACAGGAACCCGGTCCACGTCGCGTCCTCGAATCCGAACTGGACGCGCAGGCCGTCGCGGTAGGGGCGCGGGAACGGCAGCGCGTCCGTGGCGAGCCCGCGAAGCCCGCCGATCGCCGGGACCTCAGGTGGCGTCGTCCACCGCAACCGCGGATCGACGGCCAGGTAGCTCGCCCACACCACCGCGACCGCGATCACCGCGACCCCCGCCGCCGCTGCGGCCGCCCGAAGGATCGCCTTCCCGGCCGTCCCGGCCCCGTCCCGGCGATACGCCGACCACGCCGGGACGGCCGCGAGGGCCAGCAGAACCGGGACCGCCGCGAGCGTGCTCATCTTGGTCGCGAGCGCCGCGCCCAGCGCCGCCCCCGCGAGCGGCAGGTACGGCCATGGCCGGTCCCGCGCCCGCCACAGCAGCCACACCGACGTCAGGACGAACCCGGCCGCCGGCACGTCCAGCGTGGCCAGCGACCCGTGCGCGATGACGTCCGGCGAGAACGCGTACAGGCCCAGCGCCAGCAGCCCGCCCGCCGCACCGGCCAGGTCGCGCGCGAAGGCGAAGACGACCAGGCCGAACAGCAGCGTCAGCACGATCATGGGCAGCCGGGCGGCGAGCATCACCCGGCCGGGGTCGTTGCCCGACTCGTACAGCAGGTGCCGCCCGACCGCCTCCTGCGGCCCGGTGTAGGACCGGTCCAGGCGGACGCCCGCCAGCTCCGGCCCGATCCCGATGACCAGCTTGCCGAGCGGCGGATGCTCGGGGTTGTCGCGCAGGTCGTGCTCGCGCAGGTACAGCAGGGACGCGCCCGCGTACACCGGCTCGTCGATGGTCGGCGTCTGCCGCACCGCCGTCGTGACCATCGCCGCCGCCATCCCGGCGAGCAGCGCCACCACGGCGAGCACCACCGCCAGCGACCTCATCGCCCCACGGTCCCACCACCCGGGGCCCGAGGTCACCTGTGCGACGCCGCGGGCGCCGAACCCGTGGAGGGCGTGGAGCCGAACGCGGCCAGGAAGCGATCGCGGAACGTGCTCATCGGCCAGACCGGCGAGGTGCGCGCGGGCCGCAGGCCGTCCTGCCAGCCCCATCCGGAGATCTTGTCCAGCACGGCCGGGTCGCGGGCCACGATCGTGACCGGGACGTCCCGGCTCGCGTGCTGCCCGGCGATCGTCGGCGCGGGCTGGTGGTCGCCCAGGAAGACCAGCACGGTGTTCTTCGTCCCGTAGGTCAGCATGTAGGAGACCAGGGTGTTCAGCGTGTACTCGATGGACTTGCGGTACTCCCCGCGGATCCGGCCGGACGACGGCCAGGGCGCGTTCTCGCCCTTGCCCATCCCGTCGAACACCGACCCGTCGCCCACCGTCCTCCAGTCGACCAGGCTCGGGATGGACGCCCACGGCGCGTGGCTGGACACCAGCGCCAGCTCCGCCATCACCGGCGCCCGCTTCGAGCCGCTCAGCTCGTCGCGCTGCAGCGTGTTCAGCGTGTACTGGTCCGGCATGGTCGTGTAGCTGAACCGGGGGCCCTTGTAGCCGAGGTTCCGGTCGTCGTAGACCTTGTCGTAGCCGTAGAACGACGCCTCCGGCCACGACCGGGTGATCGCCGGCTGGACGGTGAGCGTCCGCCAGCCCGCCTCGCCGAACGCCCGGGTGAGCGTGAACCGGCTGCTCGACGTCAGCGTCCGGTACCGCTGCTGGTTGTCGATCCACAGCCCGGACAGCAGCGTCGAGTGCGCCAGCCAGCTCCCGCCGCCCGCCGTCGAGGAGGTGAGGTAGCCGCTGCGGGCGCCGAACCCGGCGGCCTTAAGACGCTGCGTGCCCGCGTCCAGCGTCGCGTCCACCTGCGGCGCGTACTCCGGGTGCTCGACCGCCGAACGGCCGTAGCTCTCCACGAACGCCAGCACGACGTCCTTGCCGCGCAGGCCCGTCAGCAGTTGGGTCGGCGGGGTCTGCCGGAAGGCGTCGACGGCGGCCTGCTTGGCGAACACCTGGCGGTCGTTCAGGCTGACCCGGACCTGCCTCGCGTGGTCGTAGGCGAGTTCGGCGGTGCTTCCCGAGGCCAGCGGGACGCCGGGGACGAGCCGCACGCCCAGCGCGGCGCACGCGACCCACGCCGTGGCGAGCACCGCGACCGTCCGGCCCGCCGCGGTGCGATGCCGGGCCGCCAGCCGGGTCAGCCGCAGCACCGCCAGCGCCGCCAGCACCGGCACCGCGAGCACCAGCAGCACGATGAGCGCGGTCAGGCCGATCGCGGCCGGCCGTCCGGCGGAGGTGTCGACGAACTCGAACCCGGGCCGCAGGAAGCTCCAGTCGAACACCGGGTTGAACGGGCGGACCAGGACGGCGTCGAAGCCGATGTCCAGCACCTTGACGACGACCAGCACCCCGAGGAGCGCGCCGAGCGGCGCCGCGACCCACCGCCGCGCCCGCTCGGGCAGCACCAGGACCAGCGCCACGGTGAGGAGCGCCTCGACCGGGATCCGGACGAACTGCCCGGGCGTCAGCCGGCCGAACTGGTCCGGCGCGTCGAGGGCGAACAGCACGAACAGGACGGCCAGCGCGGTCGTCGCCCATCCCGCGGCGCGCCGCAGCCGGCCTCGCGCGGGCGGGTCGCCCGCATCCCGCGCGTCCCCGTCCCCGCGGTTCGCGCTCGCCGAACGGAACGCATGAAACACCGACATCTCGGCTCTCCCCAGCCTGGCCCGTGACCGCCCGTGCCCGGCCGGAGTCCGGCTTCGACACCGGGTGCGGTCGGGCACATCCGGTTGTACGGCCCGGCGCCTTGATCGGTTCAGCCGCGCGGCGCCGCCGGGACGCCCCGGCGCATCGGAAAGGCCGCCCCGGGATGCGTTCCCGAGGCGGCCTTTCCAGGGTCGTAAGGCGCGGCGGCGCCGGCCGGATCAGTACTTGATCAGGCCGCGGATGTTCTTGCCGTCCCGCATGTCCTGGTAGCCCTGGTTGACCTCGTCCAGGCTGTAGGTCTTGGTGATCAGCTCGTCGAGCTTGAGCTTGCCCTCCTCGTAGAGGCGGAGCAGGCGGGTGACGTCGCGGCGCGGGTTGGCGTTGCCGAAGATGCAGCCGACCAGCTCCTTGCGCTGCATCGCCAGGTCGAACAGGTTGAGCTTGACGTCCTCCTGCATGACCGGCGCGACCGCCGTGACGACGCCGCGGCCGCCCTTGGTGACCATGCCCATCATCGGGCCGATGAGGTCGCCGGTGGCGGTCCCGACCGTCAGGATGACCTTGTCGGCGTTGGCGCCCCAGGTCATCTCGGCGACCATCGCCTGCGCCTCCTCGATCGAGGCGGCGCTGTGCGTCGCGCCGAAGACGCTGGTCGCCTTCTCCCGCTTCCACTCCACCGGGTCGACCGCGACGACGTGCCGGGCGCCGGCCATCGCCGCGCCCTGCACCGCGTTCATGCCGATGCCGCCGATCCCGATCACCACGACGGTGTCGCCGGCGCGCACGCCGGCGGCGTTGACCGCCGAGCCCCAGCCGGTGGTGACGCCGCAGCCGACCAGCGCGGCCTTGTCCAGCGGGATCCAGTCGTCGATCTTGATGACGGACGACTCGTTCACCACCGTGTACGGCTCGAACGTGCCGGTGCAGCACATCGTGCCGAGGTCCTCGCCGTTCTTGGAGTGGTGCCGCGAGGTCATGTCGCTGATCTGCCGGCCCGACAGCAGGAAGGCGCCGAGGTCGCAGATGTGCTGGCGGCCCTGCGCGCAGGAGGGACAGCGGCCGCACGCGGGGATGAACGACAGGACGACGTGGTCGCCCTCCTTCACCGAGGTGACCCCGGGGCCGACCTCGACGATCTCGCCGGCGCCCTCGTGCCCGCCGATCACCGGGAACTGCTTCCAGCCCATCAGGTCGGCGATCTCCTTGTCGATCACCATGTCCCCGGTGACCATGTGCTCGTCGGAGTGGCACAGGCCGGACGCCGCGAGCTTGACCTTGACCTCACCCGCCTTGGGGTCGTCGAGTTCGATGTCCTCGACGCTCCACTCGGTGTTCTTGTCCCACAGGATCGCCGCTCGAGTCTGCACAGGGCCCCCTCGCTGGTTCGGGCTGAAGATTCGTCAAAAATAGACGTTTCCGGGCCCGCCTGTCGACATCCGAATCGGATTATGTTTCATGTTCCGGACGGGGTTCCGGTCATGCCGCTGGACACTCGTCCAGGTCCGGTGCTTTCTTAGAACCCTCTGAGATCCCCGTCCTACCGTCTGCGGCGTTCGATCGGCGAGCGAGCGGAGGCGGCACGGTGGACGGAATCCGGGACTACCTCGTTATCGGCGCGGGACCGGCGGGCCTGCAGCTCGGCCATCTCCTGCGGCGCGCGGGCCGCGACCACGCCGTCCTCGAGAGCGGGCCCGGCCCGGGGACCTTCTACCGGACGTTCCCCCGGCACCGCAGGATGATCTCCATCAACAAGCCGCACACCGGCTGGGACGACCCCGAGCTGAACCTGCGGATGGACTGGAACTCGATGCTCAGCGACGTCCCGGACCTGGTGCTGAGCAAGTACACCGACGCCTACTTCCCGAACGCCGACGACTACGTCCGCTACCTGGCGGACTATGCGACGACGCTGAAGCTGGACGTCCGCTACGACACCCGCGCCGTCAACGTCGCCAAGGACGGGCACTTCAGGGTCACCGACCAGCGCGGCGAGGTGCACGAGGCCAGGCGCGTCATCGTCGCGACCGGGTTCGGCGCGCAGAACGTCCCGGACATCCCGGGGATCGAGACCGTCGAGCACTACTCCGACGTCTCGGTCGACCCCGACGACTTCACCGACCAGCGGGTCCTCATCCTGGGCAAGGGCAACTCGGCGTTCGAGACCGCGGACGCGCTGACCGAGCGGGCCGCCGTCATCCACGTCATCGGCCCGAGCGACGTCCGGTTCGCGTGGCGCACGCACTTCATCGGCCACCTGCGCGCGGTGAACAACAACTTCCTCGACACCTACCAGCTCAAGGCGCAGAACATGGTCCTGGACGGCCGGGTCGAGCGCATCGAGCACGACGGCGGCGCCTACCGGGTCCGCATCGCCTACGCCCGGCGCGACAAGGTCGTGACGCTGGAGTACGACCGGGTCATCAACTGCACGGGCTTCCGCATGGACGCGTCGATCTTCGACGAGACGTGCCGGCCGCAGCTCGTCATCAACGACCGGTTCCCGGCGCTCACGACGCAGTGGGAGTCGGTGAACGTCCCCGACCTGTTCTTCGCCGGGACGATCACCCAGTCGCGCGACTTCAAGAAGTTCACCAGCGCCTTCCTGCACGGGTTCCGCTACGGCGTCCGCGCGCTGCACCGGATGCTCGAACGCCGGTACGAGGGGATCGACTGGCCCGAGCGCGAGCTCCCGGCCGACCCCGGCGCCATCGCCGGCGCCGTGCTGAACAGGATCAACCGGACGTCGGCGCTGTGGCAGCAGTACGGCTTCCTCTGCGACGTCGTCGCGGTCGGCGACGGCGGCGCCCGCTACCTGGAGGAGCTGCCGCTCGACCACGTCGCCGAGCATATGGAGGGGGAGGACGAGCACGCCTGGTTCACCGTCAGCCTGGAGTACGGCGCCGGGCACGCCGACATCGACCCGTTCGACATCGAGGCGGGGCGCGCCTGGGAGGCGGACCCGTCCAAGGAGGACCGCTACCTGCATCCGGTGATCCGGTACTACCGGGACGGGAAGCTCACCGGCAGGCTGCTGCTGCCCGAGGACATCTGCAACGACTGGTCCGGCGAGGAGGAGTTCCGCGCGCCGCTCCGCGCCTTCGCCGCGTCCGCCCTCGACGGTGCCGGGGCCTGACATGGGCGCCCCGGTGAACGTCCGCGAGTTCGAGGAGCTCGCGCGCGAGCGGCTCGACCCGGTCCACTACGACTACTTCGCCTCCGGCGCCCAGGACGAGGTGACCGTGCGCGTCAACGAGGCCGCGTTCGCCCGGCTCGCCCTGCTCCCGCGCGTGCTTCGCGGCGCCGGGACGCCGCGGCTCGGCGTCACCGTGCTCGGCGCCGAGGCGTCGATGCCCGTCATGCTGGCGCCCACCGCGTTCCACCGGCTCGCCCACCCCGACGCCGAGCGGGCGACCGCGCGGGCCGCCGCCAAGGCCGGCGTCATCATGATCGCGGCGATGCTCTCCACGGTCGCGATCGAGGAGGTGGCGGCCGAGGCGCGCAAGGCGGCGCCCGACCCGGCGCTGTGGTTCCAGCTGTACCCGCAGCCCGACCTGGGCTTCACCGAGGCGGTCGTCCGGCGCGCGGAGGCGGCCGGGTGCCGCGCGCTGGTGGTCACCGCCGACTCGCCCGCGCTCGGCCGCAACGAGCGCGGCGACCGCAACGGCTTCCACGACCTGCCGCCCGGCATGCGCTGCGAGAACCTGCGCGAGCCCGGCGACTCCGCGCGGACGGGCCACGTAAGGCAGGTCGTGCTGTCGCCGGAGATCTGCTGGGACGACCTCGACCGGCTGCGCGGCATCACCGACCTGCCGATCGCGGTCAAGGGGGTGCTGCGTCCCGACGACGCGCGGCTGGCCGTCGAGCGGGGCGTCGACGCGGTCATCGTGTCCAACCACGGCGGCCGGCAGCTGGACACGGTGCCCGCCTCGATCACCCGGCTCGCGCCGGTGGCGGACGCCGTCGCGGGCCGGGTTCCCGTGCTGCTCGACGGGGGCGTGCGGCGCGGCACCGACGTGGTCAAGGCGCTCGCGCTGGGGGCGGACGCGGTCGCGATCGGCCGTCCGGCGCTGTGGGGCCTGGCCGCCGGGGGCGAGGACGGGGTGACGGACGTCCTCGGGCTGCTGCGGCGGGAGCTGGAGAACGCGCTCGCACTCTGCGGCTGCGCCGCGCCGGAGGACGCGGATCCCGGCCTCGTCGAGGAGGGGCCGTGCTGATCGCGGCGGTCGTCGTGGCGGCGATCGCCGTTCTCGCGAGCCTGCCGTACTGGCTGCCGCGAGCGGTGGTCGCGCTGCGGGTGCGCATCTTCGCGCGGGTCAACGGCGAGGAGGGCGTTCCGATCCCCGGCGACCTGGTCGGCGCCGACCGGTTCCGGGAGGTGTACTCCCATCCGGCGGCGGACGGGCGCAGCGAGGGCGCGCCGCTGTCCGACCTGTTCTGGTACTGGTTGGCGCCCGGTCCGCACGTCCATCAGGAGCACCTCGAACCGGGGGAGCGCTACGACGACGTCGCCCGCACCACCCGCCGCTTCCTCGCCCGGCCGAAGGGGGAGGTGGCAGCGCTCGCGCAGCGCTGCGCCGCCCGCGTGCTCGACGAGACCGGGCCCGGGCTCGTCCGCCTGCGCGACCTGATGATGCCGATCTGGGCGGAGTTCTCCTACGAGCTGGTGTTCGGCGAGCGGTGCCCGGCGCACGCCCGCGCCCTGATCGTCGCGAACGCCGACGACGTCGTCACCGCGCTGAAGTGCTGCGGGCTGCGGCACATGGACCGCCGCGGCCGGCTGACGGAGTACCTGCGGGACCGGCTCGGCGACGTCCGCCTCCCGCTGCCCGAGCGGCTGTCGAAGGACGAGCAGGTCTTCTACCTGCAAGGGACGTTCTTCAACACCGCGGTGGTGCAGATGTCGGAGGCGATGGCGCACCTGCTGATGGCGATCGCCCAGCACCCCGACGTGCAGCACCGCCTCGCCGCCGATCCCGCCGACGACGCCTACCTGGACCGCGTGATCGAGGAGAGCATGCGCCGGTACCCGCTGTTCGGCATCGCGCACCGGATCACCTCGGCCGACATCGCCGTGGACGAGCGGACCACGCTGCCCGCCGGGTCCGTGCTCTGCTTCAACTACCCCGAGTTCCACGCCACCGGCTTCGAGGACGCCGACCGCTTCGACCCCGGCAGGTGGGAGCGCCTGGCTGTGCGCGAGGCGAACCACATCCCGTTCGGCGTCACCGCGAACCGGCCCTGCCCGGCGCGGGGCGTCGCGCCCGCCGCCATGCGGGCGGTGACGCGAGAGACGCTGCGCCGCTTCGCGCTGTCGTCGTCCGCTGCGCACACCCGCTCCCTCCCGAACCGGGGGCCGTGCCTGCTCGCCCCGCGCGGCGCCCCGTCCCGCCGCGCCGGGGCCCGGCTGGCGCTGCTGCGGCTGCGCGACCGGTGGGAGGACGTGTGGCGCAGCCTCGTCCAGCTCGTCTACGGGACGTACATGGTGCTGGACGCCCGGCGGCAGCGCCTGGCCGCCGCCTACTTCGAGAACCTGCGGACCGCCGGAGAGGAAGGCTGATCGGGGTGGACGACGAACTGCTCGCCGAGGCGCGGCTGCGCCGCCCGAACGGCGCCCCGCACGACCGGTTCCTCGCCTCCTACCGCGCCCGGATGGGCTATCGCGGGCAGGCGCTCGTCCCGCCCGCCGTGTTCGGCGTCGAGGACGCGGTGGACATCCACTGCCACGCCCACGAAGGACAGCAGGACGCGCTGGCGATCGCGAAGCTGGCGTCGGCCAGCGGGATGAAGGGGCTGCTGTTCAAGAGCGTCGTGGGCATGAACCGGCCCGAGGCGCCCGGCCCGGCCGAGGTCGTCCGCGCGGTCGGCCGGGACCTCGAACGGTGGTGCGAGGACACCGGCGTCGAGCCGGTGCGGCTGTGGTCGGGGTGGATCGCCACCGACACCCGCGGCCTGCCGCTGCCGGAGGCGGCCCGCCGCGCGATCGAGGACGGCGCGTCCGCCATCTGGATGCCGGTCTTCCGCAGCGCCAACACACTGCACAAGGTCGGCGGGCTGCCGGTGTGGTGGGGCGAGGACTCCCGCGAGTGGAGCGACCCGCTGCCATGGCCGGACGCCCTGCGCGCCGGCGCGTACACGCTCGACGAGCACGGCGTCCTCAAACCCGAGTACAAGGAGGTGTTCCGCATCGCCGCCGACCACGACGTCATGGTCTCGTTCGCGCACGCCACGCACGAGGAGATCTACGCGATGGCGGACGAGGTGCGGAACCTCGGCATCACCAGGGCGGTGATCGACCACCCGTTCAGCCCGTTCATCGACCTGTCGCTGGACCAGATGCGGGAGCTGACATCGGCGGGGATCACCATGAACTTCACCTACGACGAGATCTCCCCGCTGCTCGGCGTCGACCCGGCGCGGATGTGCGCGACGATCCAGGCGCTCGGCACCCGGCACGTGACGCTGTCCAGCGACGCCGGCGAGCCGCTGTTCCCCAACACCGTCGAGGCGCTGCGCCTGCTCCACGCCCACATGCGCGCGTTCGGGCTGAGCGAGGAGCAGGTGCACGAGACCGGTTCCGTCAACCCGTCCCGGCTGCTGAAGGCGGACGCATGACCGACATGCTCATCGGCGGCGAGCTCATCGGCTCCTCCCGGACGATCGGCGTCGTGAATCCCGCGACGGGCGAGGAGTTCGCCCGCGCGCCCGACTGCGACGAGACCGCCCTCGACGCGGCGGTGCGGGCGGCGAACGAGGCGTGGCCGGGCTGGCGCGCCGACGCGGGCGAGCGGCGCGAACGGCTGGCCGCCGCGGCCTCCCTGCTGCGCGACGCGGCGGGCGAGCTGGCACCCCTCCTGACGGCCGAGCAGGGCAAGCCGCTGCGGGAGGCCGAGGCGGAGGTCGCGCGGGCCGCCGCCCGCTTCCAGCACCTCGCGGAGCTGGAGATCGCGCCGGACGTCATGGAGGGCGTCGACGGCGAGCGCGTCCGCGTGCACTGGCGCCCGGTCGGCCCGGTCGCCGCGATCGCGCCGTGGAACTTCCCGCTGCAACTGGGCGCGGCGAAGGTGGCGCCCGCGCTGGCGGCCGGCTGCGCCGTCGTGCTCAAACCGTCGCCGTACACGCCGCTGGCGACGCTCGCGATGGGACGCGTCCTGGCCGGCGCGTTCCCGCCCGGCGTGCTCAACGTCATCTCGGGCGCCGACCCGCTGGGGGAGCGGCTCGCCGCCCACCCCGGCATCCGGAAGATCAACTTCACCGGGTCGGCGGCGACCGGGAAGCACGTGGCCGCCGCGGCGGCGCCCGACCTCAAGCGCCTCACGCTGGAACTCGGCGGCAACGACGCCGCGATCGTCCTCGACGACGCCGACGTGGACGCCGTCGCCGACGGGCTGTTCTGGAGCGCCTTCGCCAACTGCGGCCAGATCTGCATGGCGGTGAAACGCGTCTTCGCGCCCGCCGTGCTCCACGACGACCTGGCCGAGGCGCTCGCGGAGCGCGCCGCGAAAGCGGTCGTCGGCGACGGCATGGACCCGGCCACGCAGATCGGCCCCATCGCCAACCGCCCGCAGTACGAGCGCGTGTCGGGCCTCGTCTCCGAGGCACTGGCTCAGGGCGCCCGCGCCGCCGCTGGCGGAGCCCCGCTCGACGGCCCCGGGTACTTCTTCGCCCCGACCGTGCTGGCCCGCGCCGAGGCGGGCATGCGGATCGTCGACGAGGAGCAGTTCGGCCCGGCGCTCCCTGTCGTCCCCTACCGCGACGTCGACGAGGCGGTCGCCCTCGCCAACGCGACCCCGTACGGGCTGTGCGGCTCGGTCTGGGGCACCGACACCGGCCGCGCCGCCGCGGTCGCCGAACGCCTGGAATGCGGCACCGCCTGGGTGAACGGTCACATGCGGATGTCGCTGGACGAACCGTTCGGCGGCAGCAAGCACAGCGGGCTCGGCGTCTCCGGCGGACCGTGGGGCGTGCGGGCGCACTGCGAACCGTTCGTCCTCCACGTCCCGGCGTCCTGAGGCGCGTCCGGCGGGCACCTGCCGTCAAGATCAAGGCCGTGGAATCCTGGAGGGGTGCGCACGCATCCGCCCCGGATTCTCCTCATCGAGGACGACGCCGAGATCGCGGGGATGCTGGACGAGCTGTTCACCGGCGAGGGGTACCGCGTCGAGGTGGCCCCCGACGGGCACCGCGGCCTGCACCTGGCGCTCGCCCGCGCCTATGACGTCCTGGTCGTCGACCGGATGCTGCCCGGCCTGGACGGCCTGGAGGTGCTCCGCCGGATCCGCCGCAAGGGCGTCGCCACCCCCGTGCTCGTGCTGACCGCGCTCGGCACGGTCGCCGACCGGGTCGCCGGGCTCGACTCCGGCGCCGAGGACTACCTGGTCAAACCGTTCGAGGTCGACGAGCTGCTGGCGCGGATCCGGGCGCTGCACCGCCGGCACGCCGACCGCGCGCGGACGCTGCCGCTCGGCTCGGGCGAGATCGACCTGGTCCTGCACCGGGCGCGGCTCGCCGACGGCACCGAGCACGAGCTGTCCGCCCGCGAGTTCGAGCTGCTGCGCGTCCTCGCCGGCCGGCCCGGCATGGTGTTCAGCCGCGCGGAGCTGCGCGAACGCGTCTTCGCCGACACCACCTCGGAGTCGATCGTCGACACCTATGTCCACTACCTGCGGCGCAAGCTCGGCCGCGGCACCGTCCGCACCGTCCGCGGCCTCGGCTACCGGGCTGGCGAGCTGTGAGGCCGGCCGGAGGAGGCACCGTGCAAGGACCGGACGCCCGCGTGCTGTCGAGGGTCGGATGGACCCTCACCCTGCAGCTCGCCGCGGCGGCGACCGTCGTGATCGCGCTCGTCGGGGCGCTGGTCTACCTGGCGATGAGCGCCGGGCAGCGCAGCGACGCCGAACGCGACCTGCGGCACGTGATCGCCGCGAACGCCGTCGAGAACGCGCCCCCCTGCGTGTGGATGTTCGCCATCGAGGACGGCCGGACCCGCCGCACCCCGAACGCGCCGGACGGCCTGCCCGTCCGCGCCGACCTGCGCGCCACGGGCACGGTCGTGCGCGAACACCGCATCGGCGGGATCGGCTACCTGGTGCGCACCGAGCACCGCGGCCCGGTCGTCGTGCAGGCGGCCCTCGACCGGCGGTACCAGATCCAGGAACGGCAGCGCCTCTACAAGGCGCTGGGCGTCGCCGAGATCGGCGGGCTGCTCGCCGCGCTCGTCACCGGCCGGCTGCTGGCGCGGCGGGCGATCTCCCCGCTCGCCGAGGCGCTGGACCGGCAGCGGCGGTTCGTCGCCGACGCCAGCCACGAGCTGCGCACCCCGCTGACGCGCCTGCACGTCCGCGCGCAGCTGCTGGCCCGCCGCACCGACGCGGGCGCGCTGGGCGACGAGCTCGGCGCCATCGTCTCCGACACCCGGCAGTTCGGCGAGGTGATCGAGGACCTGCTGCTGTCCGCCCGGGTGCGCCCCCGCGCGGCCGAGGGCAGTCCGGTGGACCTCGCCGGCGTCGTCGCCTCCGTGACCGCCGCCGAATCCGTCCGCACCCGGGCGCAGGACATCGCCCTCGACGTCACGGGCGCCGGCGCGCCCTGCGTCGTGGAGGGCGTCGAGACGGCGCTGCGCCGCGTCGTGTGCGCGCTGCTCGACAACGCCATCGGCCACACGCCGCCGGGAGGCCGCGTGGAGGTGGCGCTGGCGCGCGACGGCGACCGGGTCGAGCTGACCGTCCGCGACGACGGGACCGGCTTCGACCCCGCCGACGCCGAACGGATCTTCCAGCGCTTCGCCCGCGGCGCCCACGGCAAGGGCCGCCGCTTCGGGCTGGGGCTCGCCCTCGTCCGCGAGGTCGTGGAGAGCCACGGCGGCACGATCGACGCGACCGGGCGTCCGGGGGCCGGTGCGTCCTTCACCGTCCGCCTGCCCGCCGCGTCCCCGCCCGCGCGCCGCCGCCGCGTGGGCGCCGTCCCGGCCCGCTGGGCCCGCGTCTAGGAGCCCGCTTCAGTCCAGGCGCGGTCGAGGACCTGCGCGAACGCCTCGGCGGGCTGGGCGCCGGACACGCCGTAGCGGCGGTCGACGACGAAGAACGGAACGCCGGTCGCGCCGAGCTGCTGGGCCTCGCGCTGGTCGGCTTCTACCTCGGCGGCGAACTTCCCGGAGTCGAGGGCGTCGCGGGCCGCGTCCGCGTCCAGCCCGGCCTCCGCGGCCACGCCCACCAGCGAGTCGCGGTCGAAGATCGAACGCCCGTCGGTGAAGTGCGCCTTGTAGAGCGCCTCCACGACATCGCCCTGCACGCCCTGCCCGCCCGCCAGATGGACGAGCCGGTGCGCGTCGGCGGTGTTGCCCACCCGTCCGCCCTCCAGGTGGTACTCCAGCCCCACCCCGGCCGCGCGCTCCTCCATCTGCCGGTTCATCTGGACGGCCTGGTCGCGCGACATGCCGTACTTCCCGGCCAGCATGTCCGCCACGTCCTCGGTCCGGCCGCTCGGGTAGGACGGGTCGAGCTGGAACGCCCGGTAGGCGACCTCGACCCGGTCGCGGTGCGCGAAGCCGTCGAGCGCCCGCTCGAACTGGCGCTTGCCGATGTAGCACCAGGGGCAGATCACGTCGGACCAGATCTCGACACGCATGGGACACCTTTCTCAGGGACGGCTGACCGTGTGCAACGCTCAGCGGCCCTGATCGATTTCCCCAGGGGCGACGCCCACGCGGACCGCCCCGGACCGGGCGGCCTCCTGGAGCGCGGCGTCCAGATCGTCCAGCGGGTGGACGGGGCCGAGCAGCGCGTCCACCGGCAGCCGTCCGGCGGCGGACTCGGTCCAGGCGGCGGCCTCGGCGAGGTGGGCGGGGGCGTAGTTGTGGACGCCCCGCACGGTGAGCAGGCCGCGCACCAGGTCCTGCGCCTCCCAGTCCAGCGGCGCGCCGGGCGAGACGGTCCCGGCGAGGACGATGGTGCCGCCGGTCGCGGTGCGGGCGACGGCGTTCCGCGCCGCGGCGGGCGCGCCCGACAGTTCGATGTAGACGTCGGCGGACGGCGGCTCCGCAGCGGCGTCGACGGCGTTCGCGGCGCCCATCAGTTTCGCGGTGGCGCGGCGTCCGGCATCGGGATCGACGACGGTGACGGCAGCACCCTGATCAGCGAGCATCGCGGTCGCCAGCAGGCCGAGCAGCCCGGCGCCGCACACCGTGATGTTCCGGCTGCGCACCTCGGCGCCCCCGGCGGCGACGGTCGCGACCGCCGTCGCCGTCGCGCAGCCGAGCGGCGCCGCCAGCCCGGCGGGTAGCTCCGGCGGCACCACGGCCAGGGGGGTGCCGGCTCGCACGCGCACGTGAGTGGCGTAGCCGCCCGACAGCGGCCCGGCCTCCGCCAGCGGCGCGTGACCGTACTTGAACAGCCGCTCGCACTTCTGCGGCAGATCCCGCCGGCAACGCCCGCATCTGCCGCATGCCGCGTAAATGCCGACCGCGACCCGGTCCCCAATGGCGACGGCCCGGTCGCGGACGTCGCGCGGAGGCGGCCCGTCCCCGAGGCGGACGACCCGTCCGACGATCTCGTGACCGAGCACCCCGGGCGCCGGTCCCGGCCGGCGGCCGGAGACGGTGTGCAGGTCCGAGCCGCAGATCGTCGCGAGCTCCACCTCGACCAGCGCCTCGCCCGGCGCGGGCTTCTCAAGGCGCACCGCCACCGGCCGGTGGCGCCCGCCCACGCCGGGCCAGACCATGGCGACCGCCTCGGCGGTCATGGCGCCAGCCTGCGCCGGACGAACGAGCTGAGCAGGTCCACCACCACGACCAGGACCAGCACCATCAGGATGTAGGTGAGCATCTGGTCGAACCGGAACTCCTGGATCGACTGGTTGATGAGGAAGCCGATGCCCCCGGCGCCGACCAGGCCGAGCACCAGCGACGCCCGCACGTTGACGTCCAGCCGGTACAGCACCAGCCCGACCAGCTGCGGCACGCACGCCGGCAGCACCGCGTGCGCGACCAGCTGGGTGCGGCTCGCGCCGGCGATCCGCAGCGCCTGTGCCGGGCCGTCGTCGACCTCCTCCATCGCCTCCGACCACAGCTTGCCCATCACGCCGGTGTTGTTGCAGACCAGCGCGAGCACGCCGGCGAACGGCCCGAGCCCGACGGCGGTGACGAAGATCAGCGCGAACACCACGTCCGGGACGGCCCGCAGGAACGACATGACTCCGCGCGCCGCCTGGTAGACGGAGGCGTTGCCGTTGACGGCGCGCGAGCCGAGCGCGCACAGCACGATGGTGAACGGGATCGACAGCGTGGTCCCGAGCAGCCCGATCCACAGCGTCACCAGGCACGCGTGCAGGCCGTCCTTGACCACCGGGTCCCAGGCGAGGTCCGGCGGGATCGCCTCGGAGACGAAGCGGACCATGCCGTGCCAGCCGTCGGCCAGCATCGCCAGATCCATGTCGGTGCCGATCCACGCGGCGACGTGCAGCGCCACGAGGACGGCGATGACGGCGCCGCCGGTCACCAGCGTGCGGGCACTGCGCCGCCTGCGCGGGACCGGCAACCGCTTCGGGGCGCGTTCTGTGACGAGCACACTCACGGATTGACCTCCTCGTCCGCGACATAAAGAGAGGACACCTGGTCCTGGGACACCTCGGCGGCCGTTCCGGCGAAGGCGATCCGGCCGCCGCGCAGGCCGACGAGCCGGTCGGCGTGGCGGCGGGCCAGATCCGGCTGGTGCAGCACCGCCGCGACCGCGATCGACTCCGTCCGGGCCAGTTCGGTCATCACGGTCATGACGTTCTCGGCGGCGGACGGGTCCAGCGCGGAGACCGGCTCGTCCGCCAGCAGCACCTCGGCGCGCTGGCACAGGGCGCGGGCCAGCGCGACCCGCTGCTGCTGGCCGCCGGACAGCGCGGCGACGCGCTCGTGCGCCCGGTCGGCCAGGCCGACCCGGTCCAGGCACGCCATCGCCTCCTCGCGCAGCTCGCGGGGGAAGGCGACGGGCGCCCACGAGCGGCGCAGCGGCAGCCGGCCGAGCGCGCCCGCGCAGACGTTGTCCAGCGCCGAGCGCCGCCGCACCAGATGGATCTGCTGGAACACCATGGCGACGCGGGTGCGGGCCCGGTCGGCGGCGCGCGACCCGTCGAGCAGGTCGTCGCCGAACACCCCGGCGCGCCCCTCGTCCGGGCGGACGAGGCCGACCACGCACTTCAGCGCGGTCGACTTGCCCGACCCGTTGGCCCCGAGGAGCGCCACCACCTCCCCGGGAGCCACGTCGAGGTCGAAACCGGACAGCACCGTGCGACCGCCGAAGGACTTGCGCAGGCCGCGGACCGTGAGCGCGTTGGCGGTCATCGCTACAGGTTCTTCTCGGTGAGGCCGAGCGTCTTGGCCAGGTCGAACAGCGGCTGATAGGTCTGCTTCGTGACCGCGACGAGCGGGCCGGGCTCGACGTCGAGGAACGCGCCCGCCTTCGCCACGTCCTGCGGCGACAGCGAGGTCAGCGCGGACACGAGCTTCTTCTTGAACGCCGGGTCGAGGTCCTTGGCGACGGTGATCGGGTCGTTCGGGATCGGGTCGGACGCCCAGATCTGCTTGTACTCGGCGGCGTCGAACTGGTGCTCCTCCGTCGAGGTCGCCTGCTGCTGGGTGTTGATCTCGGCGGCGTCGACCTTCCCGTAGGTCAGCGCGAGCAGCGACTGCGGGTGGCCGCCCGCGTACTGGAGCTTGACGTCGGACTCCGACAGCCCGGCCTTCCGGATGGCGTAGCGGGGCAGCGCGTCGCCTGACGTCGACCCCGCGTCCGACAGAGCGAGCGTCCGGCCCTTGAGGTCCGCGACGGACGCGACCGGGCTGTCCTTCTTCACCCAGATGCCCGCCTTGTAGGTCGACACGGAGCGGTCCGGGTTGCCGAACGACACCACGGGCTCCGCGCCGGTGCGCTGCGAGGCGAACACGAACCCGAGCGGGCCGAACTGCGCCACGTCGAGCTTGTGGTTCTGCAACGCCAGCACCTCGGCGGAGTAGCCCTGCACGATCTGCACCTCGACCGGGCAGTCCAGCTTGGCCTCCAGGGCCTTGCCCAGCGTCTTGTAGGCGGGCGTCAGCTTGGCGGCGTCCTCGAACGGCTCGACACCGAACCGGACCTTGCCGCCGGGGCAGGACCCCTTGGCGGCGCCGGACGAGCCGTCGCCGCAGCCCGCCAGCACGAGGGCGGCCGCGGGGACGAGCGCGGCCAGCACGACAGAAAGCCGAAAACGGCGCATGGAAAGGCCTCTCATAGGTCAGAACAGCGAATCCAGGACGGCGGGCGCCAGTCCATGGGAGATGGTCATGCCGATGCCGGAGGTCACCGAGACGGCGCGGACGCCCTCGGCCACCTCCGCGTCGAGCACGCCGGCGGGCGCCGAGGCGTACTGGCCCCGCCAGCGGCGCAGCACCCGCAGCGACGGGACGCCGAGCAGCCGCGCGCCCTCGCGCAGCAGCAGCTCTGCCGTCCCCTCGTCGTCGAACGGCGCGTGGGTGGGGGAGTAGTGGTGGGTGTCGCCGAGCACGATCGCGCCGCCGGGCCGCTGGGTGAACATCAGGTTCACCCCGGCGTCCAGCAGCTTGGGCGCCTGCGCGGCGACCGCCTCGCGCAGCGCGGCGGCCGACGGCTGCGCGGCGAACCCGCCGTAGCGCAGCAGCGACAGCCCGGTCAGCACGCCCGGTGCCACCCGCACCCCGCCCGGCGGCGCGACCTCCAGCATCCGCAGCAGGCACCGGGTCATCCCGGCGGCGTCGGCGACGTCCGGCAGCAGCCGGTCGAGGTCGTGGCCGACCGCGAGCACCGTCCGGGCGGCCCGGACGTCACCCCGCGAGGTGCGCACCAGCCCCGGCTCCACCGACAGCACGCTGGTGCGCCACGCGATCGGAACGCCCTGCCCGACAAGCCAGCCGGCCAATGCGGGAATCACCGTGGGCGAGTCCACCCGCAGATCCAGCGGCAAATGCGCACCGCCCAACGCCCCGGCACCCGGCACGTGCCGCGCAACAGCGTCCGCATCCAGCATCCGAACCTGCTCGACGCCCCGCACCGCGGCGAACTCCTCCAGCACGGCCATCTCCTCGGGCCGCCGCGCGACCACCACCGTGCCGGCCTCGACGACGTCGAAGCCGGCCTTGGCCGCCAGCCAGAGCCAGCGTTCGCGCGCGGCCAGCGCGTACCGCAGCGCGTCGCCGTCCTGGGCGGTCACGCAGACATGGCCGAAGTTGCGGATCGAGGCGCCCGCCGCGAACGCGTCGCGGTCGACCACCGCGACCGTCAGCCCGCGCAGGTGCGCCTCGACGGCGTGCGCGAGCCCGACGACGCCGGCACCGACCACGAGCAGGTCCACAGGGGTGGCAGGGAGGGGGGTCATGGCCCCGAGACTCGGGGCCCGGCGGACCGCCCGTCAACCACCCGGAAGGACTTGTACAAACAAGTTAACCGGCTGTTCACCTGCAAAAATAGAACATTGACATCGCCGCCGCCGGCCCTTGTATGGTCAGGCCATGCCGTCGGGATCACTGCACGCCAAGCTGGCCGACGCGCTCCGGGAGCGGATCGTCTCCGGCGCGCTGGCCGTGGGAGAGCCGCTGCCCTCCGAGGCCCGGCTGGTCGAGGAGTTCGGGACCTCCCGCGGCACCGTCCGGCAGGCGCTGTCCACGCTGCGCAACGAGGGCCTGATCGAGGGCGGCCAGGGCCGCCGCCCCGTCGTCCGGCGCCGCCCGATGGGCCAGCCGTTCGAGACGTTCCTGTCCTTCTCCGCGTGGGTCGAGCGCTCCGGGCACCGCCCCGGCCAGCGCACCATCGAGCTGGCCCGCCGCGGCGCCGACCCGGTCGCCGCGGGCGCGCTCGGGCTGGAGCCCGGCGAACCGGTCATCGACGTGCTGCGGCTCCGGCTGCTCGACGACGAGCCCGTCATGCTGGAGCGCAGCACGTTCGTCCTGGACGTCGGCCTGCTGCTGTTCGACTTCGACCCCGACGCGGGCTCCATCTACGCGGGCCTGCTGGCCCGCGGCGTGGAGATCGTCGCGGCCACCCACACCATCGACGCGATCGCGGCGCCCGCCGAGGACGCCCGCCTGCTCGGCGTCCCCAAGGGCGGCCCGCTCCTGCGCGAGCGCCGCACCGCGAGGACCACCGACGGCCGTCCCGTCGAATACGGCGACGACCGCTACCGCCCCGACCGCGCCACCTTCACCATCGCCAACGAACGGGCGCACCACCTGGCGCTCGTGCGCACCGTCCCCGAAACAGGAGAGGCCCAATGACGTTCGAACTCGCCGCCCTCGACATGGCCGGCACCACCGTGCAGGAGGGCGGCGCGGTGTACGCGGCGCTCGACCAGGCCGTGGCGGCCCACATCGGCCGCCCGGTCCCCGAGGACGTCCTGCACCGCTGGACCGGCACCAGCAAGAGCGAGGCCGTCGCCGGCCTCCTGACCGAACTGACCGGGGACGCCGCCGACACCGGCACCGTCTACGCCGACTTCACCCGCCGCCTCACCAAGGCCTACGCGGACGTCCCCCCGCGACCGCTCCCCGGCGTCCCCGAGGCCATCGCGGAACTGCGCGCCGCCGGCGTCAAGGTCGTCCTGCAGACCGGCTACTCCCGCGAAATCGCGCAGTCGATCCTCGCCGCCATCGATTGGACCGTCGACGGCCTGGTCACCAGCGACGAGGTTCCCGCGAGCCGCCCGGCCCCGTACCTGATCTTCCGCGCGATGGAGCTGGCCGGGGTGACCAGCGTGCACCGCGTCCTCGTCGCCGGCGACACCCCCAACGACCTGGCCGCCGGCCGCAACGCCGGCGCCGCGTACGTCGTCGCGGTCACCACCGGCGCGACCACCGCCGCCGACCTGGGCCGCCACCCCCACACCCACCTGCTGGAGTCCGCCGCCGACCTGCCCGCCCTCCTGTGATCAGGCGCAGCCAGCCCAAGCCCCCTCCACCATGATCACAAAGGAGCCCTCCCCACCGAAACCACAGGGGACAAGGGGCGAAGCCCCAACGGGGGCGAGGGGCGAAGCCCCAAAAGACCGGTAGTAGCGCTCACCGAAAGGTGATCGCCGACCGCAACCACAAGGGGGCGAGGGGCGGAGCCCCAAAAGACAGAAGCGGCGCAGAGCCGAAAGATGCCCACCGACCGCAACCACAAAGGGGGCGTGGGGGGCGGAGCCCCCCACATCGGGGGTCCGGGGGTCGCCCCCCGGGTCAACAGGAAGAGGGAGTGCCGGCCCGCGCTCTCCGCGGGCACACCACTCCCCACTCCATCGTGGGCGATACTGGGATTGAACCAGTGACCTCTACCGTGTCAAGGTAGCGCTCTCCCACTGAGCTAATCGCCCTTGCGTGTACTGCGAGGTGGAGACGGGATTCGAACCCGTGTACACGGCTTTGCAGGCCGTTGCCTCGCCTCTCGGCCACTCCACCAGAGCGAGGCCGTACGGGCCTCTCAGAGCGGACGACGGGATTCGAACCCGCGACCCTCACCTTGGCAAGGTGATGCTCTACCAACTGAGCCACGTCCGCTTGTGGGCTCCGGGGTTTCCCCCGGCGCGCATGGACAACTCTAGCGGAATCCGGGAGTGGTTGCGTACTCGATGGCCCCGGGCGCGGTGGTCTCGGCCTCGGTGGTCTCGGCGTGCAGGGAGTTCCAGAAGGCGAGTTCCTTGTCCTCTTCGAGGTGGGCGATGCGGCCCCAGAACTCGCGGTCCTCGGCCTCGTGGGCGGCGGCGAGGGAGAGGGCGGGCATGAGGGTGGTGCCGGCGTCGGCGGCGTCGAGGTCGGCGGGGGTGACGCCGGTGGGGAGGGCGACGGGGGTGGAGGGGCGGTGGTGCTTGCCGCGCTTGCGGACGCGGATGGGCGGGGCGGTGGGGGCCTTGGTGGCGGCGCGTCCGGCGGCGAGGGCGACGGTGCCGCACAGCACGAAGGCGAGGATGCCGCCGAGGACGACGTCCTGGGCGGGGAGCTGCTGCTCGGGGGAGCTGTGCTGTTCCTCGTGGGTGTGCGTGGTGGTGGCGGCGTCGCCGACCTTGTCGACGGTGGTGGCGGGGGCGGCGTGCTTGGGGGTGTACTTGGCCTCGGTGACGTGGATCTTGCCGGGGTAGCCGAAGCCGACGACGTCGTCCATGCTCCGCGTCTTGCGCATGAGCTTGTAGCCGTCGGCGTTGCCCTCGATGGTGTGGAGGGTGTGGCCGTCGACCTTCTCGACGATGCCGACGTGGTCGATCTGGTCCATGTCGCCGGATCCGGCCCAGTCGTAGAAGACGAGGGCGCCGGGTTCGGGGGTGTGTCCCCAGGCGCCGTGGTCCTTGAACCACTGGGCGTGCTCGACGGTGGAGGCGAACTGCCCGGCCTGCTCGGCGACGCCCGCCTTGTCGGCGGCCCAGGCGAGGAACATGTCGCACCAGGGGGCCGTCTTGAAGTAGGAGTCGTGGTCGCCGTCGATGTGCTGGGCGTACCAGTCGCCGAACTTGGTGTAGCCGCTGCCGTGCTCGGCGTAGCCGAGCTGCTTCTGGGCAACGTCGAGCAGCTTCTTGCCGATCGGGTCCATCTCGCTCCCTGCCGACTCGCCGACTCGGGCAGGGGACGCCCGACCGGGGACCCGGTGCGTGCCTCGTTCCAAGGTCACGTTCCGGTCTCGCTGGAATGTAGTCGAGGTAAACCGCAGGCGGCAAGCCGTTCCGGGAAAGCGGTCAAAACGGGCTACTCGGGGGTAGTCCGTCAGAAGTAGCCCCTCGGCAGGACGGTCACCGGGCAGGGCGCGGCCCGCAGCACCTTGACCGAGACCTCGCCGAGGAAGACGCGGTGGGCGGCGGCGTCCTCGCTGGACGCGCAGACCAGCAGCTCGCCCTCGGGCCAGTCGAGGTCGTCCAGGGCGTCGGCGACGTCGTCGCCCTCGGCCAGGTCGGCGGTGACGTCCTCGGGGAGGAGCTCGGCGGACTCGACCGCGAGCCGGATGGCCAGCGCGAGGTCGTCGCGCAGCCGCTCGGCGTCGACGTCGCCGATGGCGAGGGTGACCAGGCGGAGCGGGACGTCGAGCCGGTCGGCGGCCTGGGCGGCGCGGACGACCGCCTCGTCGCACTGGGGGCGCCGGACGTACATGACGGTGATGCGGCCGAGCTCGTCGGGCGGGACGTAGCCGGCGGGGGCGAGCATGACGGCCTCGGTGGCCGAGTGCAGCAGGTGGTCGGCGGCGGCGCCGATGCCGATCCGGCCGCGCGCGCCGCCCTCGGGGGAGCCGACGACGATCAGGTCGGCGCCGATCCGGCCGGCGAGCGCGGTGAGGCCGCGGCCGACGCTGCGGCTCTCCTGGACCATCAGCTCGGCGGGCTGCTCGCCGAGCAGCTCGGCGGCCTGCTCCAGCAGCGTGTGCGCCTCGGCCGCGGCGCCCGCGCGGCCCGGCGGGTGGACGGTGGCCACGCTCAGCTCGCCGCCGGTGAGGGCGACGATGGCGCGGCCCAGCTCCAGGGCCTCGCGGCCGCCGGCGTCGCGGACGAATCCGGCCAGCACGTGTTCGCCGATCATCCCGGGAGCATTCCCCCGGAACGCGCCGTCACAACGATCATGATCGGGTTTGCGGTAACTTTTCGTGTTTGAAGCTCAGTGCACCATTTGGGGGGATTTTCATGGGGGACGAGTCGGCGGGCCTCGCGCCCGGCCGCTGGACCATCGACCCGGTCCATTCCGAGATCACCTTCACGATCCGGCACCTCATGACCACGGTTCGCGGCTCGTTCCCCGACTTCGGCGGCGAGCTGTCCATCGGCGCGGACCCGATGGCCTCCAGTGCCCGGGCCGAGATCAGGATGGCCTCCATCGACACCCGCAGCGCCGAGCGCGACGAGCACGTCCGCTCGCCGGACTTCCTGGACGTCCGGCGCCACCCGGTCATGACGTTCCGCGGGACCGGCGTGCAGCGCGCCGCGATCGGCCGCCGGGCCCGGCAGCCCCGCTACCACCTGGACGGCGAGCTGACCGTCAAGGACGTCATCCGGCCCGTCCGGCTGCTGACCGAGTTCCACGGCATCGCGTCCGACCCCTGGGGCGGCACCCGCGCCGGGTTCACCGCGACCGCCTCGATCAGCCGCCGCGACTTCGGGATCGAGTTCAACGTGCCGCTGCAGGGCGACAAGGTCATGCTCGGCGACACGATCGCCATCGCGCTGGAGATCCAGGCCGTCCACGAGGGCTGACCGCCCCCGCCGGCCGGCCCGGCCGACTGGCCCCGCGCTGGTCAGGTGAGCGTGCCGGAGCCGCCCGTGCGGGCCGGCTCCGGTGCCCGCACGGGGGGGACGTGCGGGTTGCCGTACCAGGCGACCGCCACCGCCCCGGCCACGGCCAGCACGAACCCGACGCCCGCCGGGACCGCCATCCCGTCCCGTGCCGCGTCGCCGAGCCACAGCACCCCGATGATGCCCGGGACGACCGTCTCGCCCGCCACCAGCGCGGCCGTGGCGCCGTTGATGGACCCGATCTGCAGCGCCAGCGTGTGGAAGTACATCCCGCCGAGGCCCGCGATGGCGATCGCGTACAGCGCGGGGTCGCCGAGCAGGTCCCGCCAGGCGAGCGGGTCGGTGCCGTTCAGCACCCGGACGCCGACGCCGACCGCGCCGAAGCACAGCCCCGACAGCAGGCCGGCGGGGATCGCGGCGCGCGGCCCGAGCAGCCGGACGACCGGCAGCGCGGCGGCGACGAGCAGCACCGACACCGCGAGCAGCCCCCAGTGCCAGCCGATCGCGACGCGTCCGGCGCCCTCGTGCCCGGCGGTGCCGGCCAGCAGCACCAGCGCCGCGCACACCACGCCGATCGAGATCCACTCGGGCCGGACGAGCCGGATGCCGAGCAGCCGGATGCCGAGCACCGCGGTGATCACCAGGTTCGCGCTGATCACCGTCTGCGACAGGAACAGCGGCACCAGCTTGGCCGACAGGGCGCCGAGCGCGAACCCGGCGGTGTCCAGCACCGTCCCGGCGATGAACTCCCACGTCACGACGGCCTTGGCGGTGGAGCCCAGGCTGGGGCCGCCGTAGCCGGTCGATCCGGCGCCCGCCCCGCCCTCCCGCGCGGCGGAGCGCCGGGCGCCGACCGCCTGCAGGACCGAGCCCGTCCCGTAACACGCCGACGCGCCCACCGCCGTCAGCAGACCGATGAACACGGGCGCCCTCCGATTCGCCGCGGGCGACCGCCCGTCCCGCCGGCCCGGTCCGTCCCGCCCCCCAGTCTGACGACCGGGCGGGCGGGAATGTTTCGCCTGCTCCGCACCCGGCCGATCCTCATCCCTCCCGCGCGAGCCGCCGGACGGCCAGCTCGGCGTACAGGGCCGCGCCGTCGGCGAGCACGGCGTCGTCGTAGCGGGCCTCGGGGGAGTGGTTGACCGCCGCCCCGGCCGGGTCGACGCCGGACGGGCAGGCGCCCATCACGACGAACGCCGACGGCACCTCGTTGCACACGAACGAGAAGTCCTCGGAGGTGGGGAACGGCCGCGGCGAGTCGAGGTAGCGCTCCTCGCCGTAGACCTCCCGGACCGTGTCGGCCATGAACGCGGCCTCGGCGGCGTCGTTGATCATCACGGGGAAGTCCTGGACGTAGCTGACGTCGACGTCCAGGCCGTGCGCCCGGGCCAGGCCCCGCACCAGCTCGACCACCCGCTCCTTCAGCCTCTCGTGCGAGGCGGGGGAGAACGACCGGACGGTGCCGGAGAAGTTCGCCTCGTCGGGGATGACGTTGTCCATCGTGCCGGAGTGGAACGATCCGATCGTCAGCACGACCGGGTCGAAAGGGTCGAAGGTGCGGGTGACCATCGTCTGCAGCGCGGTGACCATCTCGCAGGCGGCCGGCAGCGGGTCCTTCGCCAGGTGCGGCATCGACCCGTGCCCGCCGGCGCCCCGGACGGTGACCCGCAGCCGGTCCGCGGCCGCCATGATCGGCCCGCTCCGGGTCACGAACATCCCCCGCGGCAGCGCCGCGGAGAACACGTGCAGCGCGTACGCGGCGACGGGACGCTCGCCGGACGCCTCCAGCACGCCCTCCTCGATCATGATCCTCGCGCCGCCGAGGCCCTCCTCGCCCGGCTGGAACATGAACACGACGTCGCCCGCCAGGTCGTCGCGGCGGGCCGCGAGCAGCCGCGCCGCGCCCGCCAGCATGGTGGTGTGCAGGTCGTGCCCGCAGGCGTGCATGACGCCGTCCACCTGCGAGATGACGCCGGCGTCGCCGCGCTCGGTCACCGGGAGCGCGTCCATGTCGCCGCGCAGCAGCACGGTCGGGCCGGGGCGGGCGCCGCGCAGCACCGCCGTCACCGACGTGAGCCGCTCGCCCGTGGTGATCTCCAGCGGCAGGCCGTCGAGCGCCGCGAGCACCTTCTCCTGGGTGCGCGGCAGGTCCAGGCCGACCTCGGGCTCGCGGTGCAGGGCGCCGCGGAGCCGGACGAGGTCGTCCTGGAGGGCGGCGGCGTCGTCGCGCAGGGAGCCGGGATCGGGCGAGGGCTGGCTCAACGGTTCCTCCTCAGCAGTCTCCGGTCGGCCGCAAGCGGCTTTCCGGGCGGCCCGTTCCGGCGCCGCACCTGCACCGTATCGCCGCCGCCGCCCGATTCACCCCGTTCTGTGGGCACGAAGATCTTTGATGAGGAGATGCGCGTCCCGCAGCCGCGACGCGTCCTTCAGCGACCGGTAGATGCCCCACTTGGGGGAGATGCCGGCCGCGCCGGGCCGGAGGTCGAGGCCGTCCCGGGAGACGTCGGAGACGGCCCGGCCGCCGGCCTCGACCGCCCAGCGGACGCGCCCGGCGGGCGCCGCGGAGAACCGGGCCTCGATCTCGACGCCGATCCAGCGGCTGCAAAGCGGCTCCAGGTCGGTGGCGCCCACGATGACGCCCGACCGGATCGCGTTCAGCTCCAGCAGGTCGCGCCCGCCGCGCCGCCTCAGCGACGTCACCAGCACCGGTTCCCCGCCCGGCCCGCTACCGGGAACCGAGGCGAAGAACTGCTGGACGTGGGTGAAGCCCGTCGTCGCCCGCAGCGCCCGCGTCAGGTACCACGACCAGGCGAAACGCCACGTCTCGTCCGCGGCGACGCGGTGTTCCCGGCCGTCCGCCGTCCGCATCCCGCGAACCTCCTGGCGCTGCCGGTCCGGATAGGTGTCGACGTCGCCCGGATAGTGGACGTCGAACCGGTACATCGTCCCGAGAGCCCGGATGTGGCGGACGCCGGGATGTGACCCGGCACGGTCGTCCTCGACCCCGGCGAACGCGCCGAGCCCGTCCGCGCGGGGATCGGCGCTCCACGTCGCCGGGCCGTCCTCCGCCATCGGACCATCATGCCGGTCGCGGCTCGTCAGAAGGCCGTGCGGGCGAGCCAGTGGTCCAGGAGCGCCCGGTCGCCGGTCACCTTCACCTCGGCGTCGCCCGGGGCCAGCCGGCGGGCGAACACCAGCATCAGATCGCGGACGGGACCGGCGATCGTCAGGTCGCCGTCCCGCGACGCGCGCTCCCAGGCGATCCCGTCCGGCGCGCGGGTGATCACCCAGCCGGGCACGGACGGCTCGGACGGGCGCAGCGCCAGCGTCTCGCCCCGCCCGCGCAGCTCGGCCAGCTCCGGCCGGAACGTCGCGGCGGCGGGCTCGGACACCAGCACCAGCCACTCGCAGATCCCGTCGGCGGCGACGTCGGGCGCGACCTCGTACGCGACGCCCGTGGCGAACGCGGCGTCCGCGTGGTGGACGGCCGTGTCGTGCAGCATCCGGCGCAGCCACATCGCGGCCGGACGCGGCCCCATGACCGGATGCGCGACCGTGCGGCCCGGGTCCGCCTCGAAGGCCCGGACGAGGTCGTCCGCGCCGTCGCGCAGCCAGCCGGGCCAGTCCGCCGGCGCGTCGGGCGCCGTCCGCGGCACCTGCGTGACCAGGTCGGTCTCGCCGTCGCGGATGAAATCCGCGGCCCACCGGTGCGCCTGGCCGATGTGCCCGACGAGGTCGCGCAGCGTCCACTCCGGGCAGGTCGGCACCCGCGCGTCCGGGTCCGTCCCGGCGACGGCCGCGGCGATCCCGCCGGCGTGCCCGCGCAGCGCCTCGGCGATCCGCTCGGCGCCGAGCACATGGTCGTTCATGTTCGTCTCCTCCTCGTGGACGTGGTGCCCGTAACGTAGGAACTCCAGCCCGGTGGAGGTTCAAGTGACTGTGACCGGCGCCACAGGATCGGGGGGCCTCGGCATTGGCGAGTTGGCGGCGCTGACGGGCGTTCCCGTCCGGACGATCCGGTTCTACTGCGACGAGGGCATCCTCGAACCCGCCCGCAGCGCCGGAGGGCACCGCCGGTTCGACGGGGCGGCGGCCGACCGGCTCCGGCTCGTCCGGCGGCTGCGCGGCCTCGGGCTCGGGCTGCCCGCCATCGCGGCCGTCCTGGCGGGGGAGCGCTCGCTCGGCGAGGCCGTGGCCGCCGAGCGCGCCGCGCTGGAGGCGGAGATGTCGGCGCTGGCGTGGCGGCGCGCCGCGCTGACCGCGGTCGAGTCGGCGGCGCCGGACGAGCGGGCCGCGCGGCTGGAACTGCTGGCGGCGGCCGAGGACGGCCGCGCCGCGCGGGGCGCGCTGGTCGACTTCTGGCTGCGGCGGATCATGGCGCCGCTTCCGGAGGAGCGGGTCGAGGCGTTCCTGGAGATGGTGGTCCCGCCGCCGCCCGCCGATCCGAGCCCGGTGCAGGTCGTCGCCTACGCCGAGATGGTCGTCCTGGCCGGTGACCGGTCACTGAACCGGAGGCTGCTGGCGCAGGGGCGGTCGAACGTGCGGGTCGTGGGCGACGAGGAGTCGCTGCTGGCCGGGATGAGCGAGGCGATGGAGCTGGCGTCGCCGCTGGTCGCGGCCGGTGAGGCGCCCGGCCCGTGCAGGGCCCTGGACCGGTTCGTGGCCGCGCACGTGGCGGGTAGGAAGGCCAGGGACGGACCGGAGTTCCGGCGCACGATCCTGCGCGACGCCCAGGTGGAGCGCGACCCGCGCGTGGCCCGGTACTGGGAGCTGTTCCGGCTGGTCACCGGTGAGCCGGTGACCCTCGGCAGGCTGCACCTCTGGCTGCTCGAGGCGCTCGAACGGTCCGTGCCGCAGGCGCGGCGGCGGCCGGAATAGCGGGACCCGTTCCGGGGTTCGACAGTATAATTGAAACTTCTACTACTTGGAGGCCGGCATGCAGTTCGGGATCTTCACGGTCGGCGACGTCACCACCGACCCGACCACCGGCCGGACCCCGTCGGAGGCCGAGCGGATCCAGGCGATGGTCGCGATCGCGCTCAAGGCCGAGGAGGCCGGCCTCGACGTCTTCGCCACCGGCGAGCACCACAACCCGCCGTTCGTGCCGTCGTCGCCGACGACCATGCTCGGCTACATCGCGGCGCGCACCGAGCGGCTGATCCTGTCCACCGCGACCACGCTGATCACCACGAACGACCCGGTGAAGATCGCCGAGGACTTCGCGATGCTGCAGCACCTCGCCGGCGGCCGGGTCGACCTGATGATGGGGCGCGGCAACACCGGCCCCGTCTACCCGTGGTTCGGCAAGGACATCCGCGACGGCATCCCGCTCGCCATCGAGAACTACCACCTGCTGCACCGGCTCTGGCGCGAGGACGTGGTCGACTGGGAGGGCAAGCACCGCACGCCGCTCCAGTCGTTCACCTCGACGCCGCGCCCGCTGGACGGCGTGCCGCCGTTCGTGTGGCACGGCTCGATCCGCAGCCCGGAGATCGCCGAGCAGGCCGCCTACTACGGCGACGGCTTCTTCGCCAACCACATCTTCTGGCCCACCGACCACTTCCAGCGCCTGATCGGCCTGTACCGGCGCCGCTACGAGCACTACGGGCACGGGTCCGCCGACCAGGCGATCGTCGGCCTCGGCGGGCAGGTGTTCATGCGCAGGAACTCCCAGGACGCCGTCCGCGAGTTCCGGCCCTACTTCGACAACGCCCCCGTCTACGGGCACGGGCCGTCGCTGGAGGAGTTCACCCGCGAGACCCCGCTGACGGTCGGCAGCCCGCAGCAGGTGATCGACAAGACCCTGACGTTCCGCGACCACTTCGGCGACTACCAGCGGCAGCTGTTCCTGATGGACCACGCGGGCCTGCCGCTCAAGACCGTCCTGGAGCAGATCGACATGCTGGGCGAGGAGGTCGTCCCGGTGCTGCGCAAGGAGTTCGAGGCGCTGCGGCCCGCGCACGTCCCGGCGACCGCGCCGACGCACGCCGCGCTGGTCGCGGCCGAGGAGAACGCGGAGGTGACGCGATGACCACCCTCGCCGTGGTCTCGGCCGGGCTCGGGCAGCCGTCGTCCACCCGGCTGCTCGCCGACCGCCTCGCCGAGGCGGCCGCGCAGGCGCTGGGAACCGACCCGGAGATCGAGACGGTCGAGCTGCGCGACCACGCGCACGCGATGGTCGACGCGACGCTCACCGGCTTCCCGTCCGGCGATTTCCGCGCCGCCGTCCAGGCCGTCACCGGCGCGGACGGGCTGATCGCGGTGACGCCGGTGTTCAACGCCTCCTACAGCGGACTGTTCAAGACGTTCTTCGACGTGATCGAGCGCGGGGACCTGGAGGGCCGGCCGGTGCTGCTCGGCGCGACCGGCGGCACCGCCCGCCACTCCCTCGCCATCGACTTCGCGATGCGCCCGCTGTTCGCCTACCTGCGCGCGAACGCCATGCCGACCGCCGTGTTCGCCGCGTCGGAGGACTGGGGGAGCGGCGACACCGCCCTGCCCGACCGCATCGCCCGCGCGGGCGCCGAACTCGCCGCCGCGATCGACGGGCGCCCGGCCGCCGCGAAGGCCGACCCGTACGAGGAACCCGTCCCGTTCGCGGACCTCCTCGCCGGGCGCTGACCCGCCGGGCCTCCTTGTTTAAGGCTTGGCTTATATAAGCCGTGCCTGTAGGTTGGGTCCCGTGCACGCCTTCGATGTGCTGGGCGACCCGGTCCGGCGCCGCATCCTCGAACTGCTCGCCGACGGCGAGCGGTCCTCGGGCGAGGTGTCGTCGGTCGTCCGGGAGGAGTTCGGCATCTCGCAGCCCGCCGTGTCGCAGCACCTCAGGGTGCTGCGCGAGGCGGGCTTCGCGGTCGTCCGGCCGGACGGGACGCGGCGCCTCTACAGCGTCGGCTCCGCGCCGCTCCAGGAGATCGACGCCTGGCTCGACCGCTTCCGCCGCTACTGGACGCCGCATCTGGACGCCCTGGCCACCGAGATCGCCAGGGGACGGCGGGCACGCCGGACCGAGGAGGAACCATGATCGAAGTGACCGGGCAGATCAACGACGTGCGCCGCCGGGTCGGCGAGCGCGAGATGGAGGCCGGGACCGCCCGCGCCGTCGTCATCAGCCAGACCTACGGCGCCCCCGTCGAGGACGTGTGGGACGCCGTCACCGACCCCGAGCGGATCCCGCGCTGGTTCCTGCCCGTCTCGGGCGACCTGCGCGTCGGCGGCCGCTACCAGCTCGAAGGCAACGCCGGCGGCACCGTCGAGCGCTGCGACCCGCCGAAGAGCTTCTTCGCCACCTGGGAGTTCGCCGGGCAGACCAGCTGGATCGAGGTGCGGCTGACCCCGGAAGCCGACGGGCGGACGCGCTTCGAGCTGGAGCACATCACCCGCGTCGACGACCACTGGGAGCAGTTCGGGCCGGGCGCCGTCGGCGTCGGCTGGGACATGGGCCTGCTCGGCCTGTCCCTGCACCTGTCGTCCGGGAAGGACATTCCGGCGGACCTCGGACCCGAGTGGCAGGCGTCGGACGAGGCCCGCGACTTCATGACCGGCTGCGCGGAAGGCTGGTACGCGGCGGACGCCGCGTCCGGCACCCCGCAGGCCGAGGCCCGCGCCCGCGCCGACCGCACGATCGCCGCCTACACCGGTTCCGTGGAATGATCCCCGTTTTGTGACGCTTCTCCGGGGCCTGGACGACATCGACTGGTCCGCCCTGCGGCACGCCTACGGCTCCGCCGAGGACGTCCCCGGCCTGCTGCGCGCCATAGCCGACGAGCGCGACCCGTCCACCGACGCGGTCGGGGACCTGGACATCAGGATCTACCACCAGGGCGGCTTCGTCTGCGACGCCGCCACCGCGGCCCTGCCGTACCTCCTCGAACTGGTGGCGTCACCGGACACCGCCGATCGGATCGGCCTGCTGGAACTGATCGGGCAGCTCGTCCACGAGGCGAACACGGTCTCGGAGGTCGACCCGGGGTGGCCGGACGCCTGGGCCGCCGCGCTGTCCGGCCTGCTCGCCTTGCTCGACGACCCCGACGCGACCGTCCGCAGGGAACTGACGAGGACGCTGTCGGCCGCCGCGAGCGACGCGGACGCGATCGTCCCGGAGCTGCGCGCCAGGTGGGACGGCCAGGACGATGCGGCGGTGCGGCTCGGGCTGGTCCTCGCGGCGGGCGAACTGGCGTCCGGGTGCAGCGCGCTCGTCCTGCCCGAGACGCTCCTCTGGCTCCGTGACCTGCGGGCATCGGGCGACGCGCAGCTCCGGCTCGCCGCCGACATCGCGCTGTCGGCGGCGGTCGGCGCGCAACGTCCCGATCTCGCCGCGGCCATCGAGGCCCTGCACGGTGACGTCGCGGTCTGGCGCGGCGTCCCGTGGGTCGGCGGCATGAGTCCCGAGCTCGTCCCGTTCTTCGGCGGCGGCGCGTCCCGCCTGCTCGGCTGGATCGCGGCGCGGATCGAGGACGACCCGCCCGCGCGCCTCGACCTGTGCACGGCCTTCATCGCCGACGGCGACGCCGACAAGCGGACCGGTGCAGTGCGCATCGCCGCGCACCTGCTGACCGCGCGGCGATCCCCGGTGGAACGCCTGATTCCGCACCTGGCCGCCCTGTCCGCCGATGCGTCCCCGGCGGCGCGCTCCCACGCCGTCCTGCTGCTCGCGGCACTGGACGAGGGCGCCCCCGACCTGCTCGCCGCCCGGCTCGGCGACGACGCGCCGCTGTCCCGGCACGGCGACGATCGCGTCTCCGACTTCGCCGCGTGGGGCCTGGCCTGGCGCAGGGACCCGCGCTGCGTCCCCTACCTGATGGAACGGCTCGCCGGAACACCGCCGACCGCCGACGTGTACGACGGTTCGGTGTTCACCACGTCGGCTCCGTCCATCCTCTATTCGCTGGCCCCGCTGAGCGAGCACGCGGACGTCCTCCTTCCGGCGATCCGCGCGCGGATGGACGACCCCGACACCGGCCGCACGCTCGCGCGGTCGCTGGCGGAGTGGGGGCCGGCCGCCGCACCGGCCGTCCCCGAACTCGTCCGGCTGCTCGACACTGTCGCGGCCGTCCAGGCGGCGACGGCGCTCGCCGCGATCGGCCCGGCCGCGGCCGGCGCGGCCGAAGCGCTGCGGCGCGGCGGAGGGTCCGTCTACGACGGAGAGGCCGTCCTTTCCTGGGCGCTGTTCAAGGTGACCGGCGACCCGGCGCCGCTGCTGGGCGCCGTCGACGCCCTTTCGCCCGGCCACGGCGGGATCCATCTGCTGGCCGATCTCGGCGAGCAGGCCGCCGCCCACGCCACGCGCCTCCGGCTGCTCATGGACTCCCGGTCCGACTGGACGCGCGTGGACGCGGCGCGCGCGCATCACTCGGTCACCGGTGAGCCCGGGGCCGCGTCCGAGACGTTGTGCCGCGAGGTCTACGAGCTGGCGCGGGGCCGGTACCTGCCGGTGCGGTGGGCGGCGGTGCGGTACCTCGCCGAGATGGGCCCGGCGCCTTCGCAGGTGCGCTGGGCGCTGCGCGAGATCCTGGACTCCGACCGCCGGCATCACGTCAACAGCGGATGGCGGGCCTTCGCCGAGGACCGGGAACTGCGCACCCTCGCCGCACGGCTCCTCGGACTGTCCGCGGCTTAGTCGGAATCCTCCAGGTCGCCTTCGACCTCGAGGTAGAGGCGCTTCAACGCCTCCAGGGTGTCCTGTTCCGGGTGCTCCCACATGCCCCGGTCGGCGGCTTCGAGGAGGCGTTCGGTGATGCCGTGCAGCGCCCACGGGTTCGACTCGTTGAAGAACGCCTGGTTCTCGGCGTCCAGCGCGTAGGTCTGCGCGAGCTTCTCGTACATCCAGTCGGCGACGACCCCGGCGGTCGCGTCGTAGCCGAACAGGTAGTCGACGGTCGCGGCCAGCTCGAACGCGCCCTTGTAGCCGTGCCGCCGCATCGCCGCGAGCCAGCGCGGGTTGACGACGCGGGCGCGGAAGACGCGGGACGTCTCCTCGTCGAGCGTGCGGGTGCGGACGGCGTCCGGGCGCGTGCTGTCGCCGATGTAGGCCTTCGGCGCCTTGCCGGTCAGCGCCCGCACGGTCGCGATCATGCCGCCGTGGTACTGGAAGTAGTCGTCGGAGTCGGCGATGTCGTGCTCGCGGGTGTCGGTGTTCTTCGCCGCGACGCTGATCCGCCGGTAGGCGTTCTCCATGTCGCCGCGCGCCGGGACGCCGTCCAGCCCGCGCCCGTAGGCGAAGCCGCCCCACACCGCGTACACCTCGGCGAGGTCGGAGTCGTCGCGCCAGTTCCGGCTGTCGATCAGCGGCAGGATCCCGGCCCCGTACGCGCCCGGCCGCGACCCGAACACCCGCAGCGTCGCCCGCCGCTCGTCGCCGCCCTCGGCGAGATCGGCCCGGACGTGCGCGCGGACGTAGTTCATCTCGTCCGGCTCGTCCTGGTTCGCCGCGATCTGCACGGCGTCGTCCAGCATCGCGACGGCGTGCGGGAAAGCGTCACGGAAGAACCCGCTGATCCGGATCGTGACGTCGATGCGCGGGCGGCCCAGCTCGTCCAGCGGGACCGGTTCCAGGCCGGTGACGCGGCGGGACGCCTCGTCCCAGACCGGGCGGACGCCGAGCAGCACCAGCACCTCGGCGATGTCGTCGCCGGAGGTGCGCATCGCGCTGGTGCCCCACACCGACAGACCGACCGAGCGCGGCCATTCGCCGGTGTCCTCGCGGTACCGGTCCAGCAGCGAGTCGGCCATCGCGCGGCCGGTGTCGTAGGCGAGCCGCGACGGGACGGCCTTCGGATCGACGGAGTAGAAGTTCCGGCCGGTCGGCAGCACGTTGATCAGGCCGCGCAGCGGGGAGCCGCTCGGCCCGGCCGGCACGTAGCCGCCGTCGAGGGCGTGCAGCACCATGCCGATCTCGTCGCGGGTCTTCTCCAGCCGCGGGACGATCTCCGTCGCGGCGAACCGGAGGATGTCGGCGACCTGCCCGTCCGCGACCTCGGACGCGGCGGCCGGGTCCCAGCCGCGCTCCTCCATCGCGCCGACCAGCGCCCGCGCCCGCTCCTCGACCGCGTCGACCTCCGTCCGGGCTGCGCCGTCCTCCTTCAGGCCGAGCGCCTCGCGCAGGCCGGGCAGCGTCACCGAACCGCCCCACATCTGCCGCGCCCGCAGCATCGCCAGCACCAGGTCGACGCGCGTCTCCCCGGCCGGGGCCGCGCCGAGGACGTGCAGGCCGTCGCGGATCTGGACGTCCTTCACCTCGCACAGCCAGCCGTCCACGTGCAGCAGGAAGTCGTCGAACTCGGCGTCGTGCGGGCGGTCGTCCAGGCCGAGGTCGTGGTCGAGGCGAGCGGCCTGGATCAGCGTCCAGATCTGCGCGCGGATCGCGGGCAGCTTCGCCGGGTCGAGCGCCGCGATGTTCGCGTGCTCGTCGAGCAGCTGCTCCAGCCGCGCGATGTCGCCGTAGCTCTCCGCCCGGGCCATCGGCGGGATCAGGTGGTCGACGAGCGTGGCGTGCGCGCGGCGCTTGGCCTGCGTGCCCTCGCCCGGGTCGTTCACCAGGAACGGGTAGATGAGCGGCAGGTCGCCGACCGCCGCGTCCGGGCCGCAGGACGCCGACATCCCGGCGGACTTGCCGGGCAGCCACTCCAGGTTCCCGTGCTTGCCGACGTGGACCATCGCGTCCGCGCCGAACTCGTCCGCGATCCACCGGTACGCCGCCAGGTAGTGGTGGCTCGGCGGAAGGTCGGGATCGTGGTAGATCGCGACGGGGTTCTCGCCGAAACCGCGCGGCGGCTGCACCATCACGACGACGTTCCCCGATCGCAGCGCCGCGAGGACGATCTCGCCGTCCGGGTCGTGCGAGTCGTCCACGAACAGCTCGCCGGGCGGCGGACCCCAGTGCCGCTCGATGCTTTCGCGCAGGTCCCCCGGAAGCGTCGCGTACCAGGCCTTGTACCGCGCTGCCGGGATGCGGACGGGGTTGCCGGTGAGCTGCGCCTCGGTGAGCCAGTCGGGATCCTGCCCGCCCGCCGCGATGAGCGCGTGCATGAGCGCGTCGCCCTCGGCCGGTAGCGCGTCGCCGATGTCGTAGCCGTGGCCGCGCATCTCGGCGAGCAGCTTCACGACGCTGGCCGGGGTGTCGAGCCCGACCGCGTTCCCGATCCGCGCGTGCTTGGTCGGATACGCCGACAGCATCAGCGCGACCCTTTTGTCCTTCGCCGGGACGTGCCGCAGCCGCCCGTGCCGGACGGCGATCCCGGCGACCCGCGCGGCGCGTTCCGGATCGGCGACGTAGACGCTGAGGCCGTCCTCGTCGGTCTCCTTGAACGAGAACGGCACCGTGATGATCCGGCCGTCGAACTCCGGCACGGCCACCTGCGTCGCGGTGTCCAGCGGCGACAGGCCGTCGTCGTTGGCCTCCCACGCGGCGCGCTCGCTCGTCAGGCACAGGCCTTGCAGGATCGGGACGTCCAACTCCGCCAGCGCGCCGACGTCCCACGCCTCGTCATCGCCGCCCGCGCCCGCGAACGCCGGTTTCGTGCCGCCCGCCGCGAGGACGGTGACGACCAGCGCGTCGGCCCGTCCGAGCGTCTCCAGCAGCTCCTTCTCGGCGGTGCGCAGCGAGGCGCAGAAGACCGGAAGCGCCCGCCCGCCCTTCGCCTCGATCGCCTCGCACAGCGCCTCGACGAACGCGGTGTTCCCGGCCAGATGATGGGCCCGGTAGTACAGGACGCCGACGACCGGCCCCTCACCCGGCGCGCTCGCGCGCTCCAGCACACCCCAGGTCGGCGTGGGCGCCGGGGGAGCGAACCCGAATCCGGTGAGCAGCACCGTGTCGGACAGGAAGTTGAACAGCTCCGCCAGGTTGCCCGGCCCGCCGTGCGCCAGGTACGCGTGCGCCTCGGCGCTCACCCCGGCCGGGACGGTGGACAGCTCCATCAGCTCGGCGTCCGGCGCCTGCTCGCCGCTGAGCACCACCACCGGGCGCGGGCCCGCGAGCAGCGCGTCCAGCCCGTCCTCCCACGCGCGGCGGCCGCCCAGCAGCCGCACGACCACCAGGTCGGCGCCGTCCACCAGCGCGGGCAGGTCGGCCACGGACGTGCGGGCCGGATTGGCGAGCCGGAAGCCGGCGCCGCTCGCACGCGCACTGAGCAGATCGGTGTCCGACGTGGACAGCAGCAAGATCACGCGGATCGGGTCCTCACCCGGGGTCCTCGCCCCGAATCGCAGGTCGCAGCACTGCACGACGGCTCGTGCAGCGGCGGCACGGAGTCTCCTGGCTCCCGGATCGCCGCTCGCCCCGGCCTTCCCGCTCGCGCGGTGGCCTCGCATGGGGTCCGCTCCCCGGTGACAGTGGCGGGACCGCGCCGGATTCGCACCGGCTTCCTCCCTTGCCGCCGCCCACACCCTAACCCGATTCCCTCCGGACCGGCGCGCGCGGGCGCGCCGCGGGGAGCCGCGGGCGCGTGGGACGATCGTCCGATGCAACCGGAGAGCGAGCCGGTGTCGTGGCGGATCCGGCGCTGGGCGGCGCCCGTCGCATTGGCGGTGCTGGTCGGCGCCGCCATCGCCGGAGTCGGCTCGGCGGTGGGCGGGAAGGACCCGGAGGCGGCCGGACATCTCCGCTACCGGATGCCGCGCTTCATGCTCACCGCGGGGCGGCAGGACCCGTGGCTCGAGGTCCGCGCGGCGCGCAGCGTGAACGGGCAGGTGCAGGTGGTCGACGCGGTGCGGCCGCCGGGCTCCGCCGGTGCGGTGCAGGAGATCCTCGCCGGGCCGGGCGGGAGGTTCGTGGTCGCCGCATCGCGGAACGATCCGTGCGAGACGCGCCTCTTCCAGTTCCGGCTCACCCGCGACGGTCACGTGACCGGGCTCGCGCCGCTGCGCGGCGGCACCACACCCGCGCTGGTCGCGGGCCTTGCGATGAATCGCCACGGCGACCGGCTCGCCTACACGACCGCGCCCTGCGCGCCGAACCCGCCGAACCCGCCGAACGCGCCGAACTCACCGAACGCATTGGCGCCCGCGAGCCCGCCGCGTGCCGCGCTGACCGTCCTCGACGCCGGGACGGGGGCCCGCCGCACGTGGAGCGCGGCCGGGCCCTCGGCCATCGGCGAGATCGTCTGGGCCCGCGACGGGCGGACGCTCGGCTACGCCACCGGCGACGTCGTCCCCGGGGCCGGGCAGGACGCCGCCGTCCGGAACGTCACCGTCCGCGCGACCGACACGCGCGCCGGCGGCTCCGGCCTGCGCGAGGGGCGGCTCCTGTTCCGCGCGCCGGGCGGCCCGGCTGCGGTCTCCTCCGCCACCATGGGCCCGGACGGCCGCTCCGGCCACGGGACGCTGCGACGGCCGGACGCCATCGCGATCTTCTCCTTCGCGGAGGGGGAGCCGCTGCGCGTCACCAGCACGATCCCCCAGAAGCCGGGCACGGGCGTCGCGATCGCGCTGGTCTCGAGCGGGGAACCGCGATATGCCTGCTTGAACGGCCTCGACGCGTTCGGCAGGGCCATCGACGGGGAGTTCCGGACGACCTTCTCGGGGTTCGGGCACTGCGACTCGGCGTGGGGCTACTGAGCAGCGGTTCCGTCCGGATCGGGGCGTTCGGGCCTTCGGGGCGGGCCTTAGGATCCTGGCGTGTCGTCTTCGCGTTCTGGGCCGGACCGGTGTCCGGGGGCTCTGCGGGTGCACGCCGCCGCCGATGGGGGGCTGGCGCGCGTCCGGCTGCCCGGCGGCGCCGTGACGCGGCGGGGGCTCGACGCGCTCGCCGTCGCCTCGCGCGAGCTGGGCGACGGGTTCCTGGAGTTGACCTCGCGCGCGAACGTGCAGATCAGAGGGCTTGCGGACGGCGCCGAGGAGGAGCTGAGCGCGCGGCTGAGCGACGCCGGGCTGCTGCCGTCCGCGACGCATGAGCGGGTCCGCAACATCCTCGGCAGCGTGCTGACCGGACGCGACGGCGGCGGCCTCGTCGACGTCCGGCCGGTCGTGGCGGCGCTGGACGCCGGCCTCTGCGCGGACCCGGGCCTCGCCGAGCTGCCCGGCCGGTTCCTGTTCGCGGTGGACGACGGGCGCGGCGACGCCATCGCGCTGCGCGCCGACGTCGGCCTGTACGCGGTGGCGCCGGACGTGTTCGCCCTGGTCCTCGCCGGAAAGGACAGCGGCCTGCGGGCCGCCCCCGAGGACGCTGCAGGGCTCGCGCTGGACGCCGCGCGCGCGTTCCTGCGCGTCCGGACGAGCGAGTGGCGAGTCGCCGAACTCGGCCGAGAGCTGCCGCTGAGCGGTGAACGGGAAGCGGAACCGGTGGCGGTTCCGGCGGTGCCGCGCAGGCCACCGCTCGGCGAGATTCCCCAGCGGGACGGGCGCACGGCGTTCTCCGGGCTGGTCCCGCTCGGCCGCCTCGACCCGGCCGGGCTGAGCGCCGCCGGGGAGATCATTGTCACTCCGTGGCGGGGGGTCGTCGTTCCCGGCCTCACGGACATGCCACACTTCCCTGGCCTGGTCACCGGACCCGACTGGGCGGGGCTGACGTCCTGCGCCGGCCGTCCCGGCTGCGCGAAATCGCTCACCGACGTGCGCGCGGACGCGGCCCGCGCCCGCCGGGCCGGCGGCGGGCTGCCGGTGCACTGGTCGGGCTGCGAGCGGCAGTGCGGGCGTCCCGCCGACCGGCACGTCGCGGTGGTGGCCACCCCCGGCGGGTACGAGGTGCGGCTCGGCGGCGAGGTCCGCGCCCGGCCCGGCGACCTGACGGCGACGGCGGCGGCCGCCGCCACGACACGGAGGAGCGAGTGATCGACTACGTCCGCGACGGCGCGGAGATCTACCGGCGGTCGTTCGCGACCATCAGGGCGGAGGCGGACCTCGCGGGGCTGCCGGACGACGTCGCCCGGGTCGCCGTCCGCATGATCCACGCGTGCGGGATGACCGACCTGGTGCGGGACCTGGACCACGCGCCCGGCGTCGTCGCGGCGGCCCGCGCGGCGCTGCTGGCGGGCCGCCCGATCCTGTGCGACGCGCAGATGGTCGCGGCGGGCGTCACCCGCCGGAGGCTCCCGGCGGGCAACGACGTCGTCTGCACCCTCGGCGATCCCCGCGTGCCCGCGCTCGCGGCGGAGCTCGGCACGACCCGCAGCGCCGCCGCGCTGGAGCTGTGGCGGGACCGGCTGGAAGGCTCCGTCGTCGCGATCGGCAACGCGCCGACCGCGCTGTTCCGGCTGCTGGAGATGGTCGCGGACGGCGCGCCCCGGCCCGCCGCCGTGCTGGGGATCCCGGTCGGGTTCATCGGCGCGGCCGAGTCCAAGGACGCGCTCGCCGCGTCCGGCCTGCCGCATCTGGTGGTGCGCGGGCGGCGCGGCGGCAGCGCGATGACCGCCGCCGCGATCAACGCCATCGCCAGCGAGGAAGAGTGATGACCGGACACCTGTACGGGGTCGGGCTCGGCCCCGGCGACCCCGAGCTGATCACCGTGAAGGCGGCCCGGCTCATCGCGGGCGCGGACGTGGTCGTGCACCACGCCGCGCGCCACGGCCGCAGCATCGCCCGCGGCATCGCCGCCTCCCACCTGCGCGAAGGGCAGATCGAGGAGGCGCTGATCTACCCGGTCACCACCGAGGCGACCGGCGACTACCGCGCCGTGCTGGAGGAGTTCTACGAGCGGTGCGCGGCGCGGCTCGCCGAGCACCTGGACGCCGGGCGGAACGTGGTGGTGCTGTGCGAGGGCGACCCGTTCTTCTACGGCTCGTACATGCACCTGCACAAGCGGCTGTCCGGCCGGTACCCGACGACGGTCGTGCCGGGGGTGACGTCGGTGAGCGCCGCGTCCGCCGAACTCGGCCGTCCGCTGGTGGAGCGCGACGAGGTGCTGACCGTCCTGCCGGGCACGCTGCCGCCCGATGACCTCGCCCGCCGCCTGGAGGCCACCGACTCGGCCGCCGTGCTGAAGCTCGGCCGGACGTTCGGCGGCGTCCGCGCGGCGCTGGAGGAGGCGGGCCGGCTGGACGACGCCTGGTACGTCGAGCGCGCCACCACCGACCGGCAGCGGACGGTCCCGCTCGCCGACGTCGACCCGGACACCGTCCCGTACTTCTCGGTCGCGATCCTCCCGAGCCGCGTGCACGAGCAGACCCGCCGCGAGCTGCCGGAGCCCGCCGCGGCGGGGGAGGGACGGGGCGAGGTCGTGATCGTCGGACTCGGCCCGGCCGGCCGCGCGTGGCTCACCCCCGAGGCGCAGGACGCCCTCGCCACCGCCGACGACCTCGTCGGATACGCCCCCTACCTGGCGCGGGTGCCCGCCAACCCGCGGCAGGAGCGGCACGCGTCCGACAACCGGGTCGAGTCGGAGCGGGCCGAGTTCGCGCTGGCGCTGGCCGAGCGGGGACGCCGCGTGGCGGTGGTGTCGTCCGGCGATCCCGGCGTGTTCGCGATGGCCGCCGCGGTCCTGGAGGTCGCCGCCGAGGACCGCTGGAAGGACGTCCCGGTGCGGGTCCTGCCCGGCCTGACCGCCGCGAACGCCGTCGCGTCCCGGATCGGCGCGCCGCTCGGGCACGACTACTGCGTGCTGTCGCTGTCGGACCGGCTCAAGCCGTGGGACGTCATCGCGTCCCGCCTCGCCGCCGCCGCTGCCGCCGACCTGGTCATCGCCCTCTACAACCCGGCGTCGAAGACCCGCAAGGAGCAGGTCGCCAGGGCCCGCGACGTCCTGCTGGAGCACCGGTCGCCGGACACGCCGGTCGTCATCGGACGCGACGTCGGCGGACCGGAGGAGAGCATCCGGGTGATCCGGCTCGCCGACCTCGACGGGACCGGCGTCGACATGCGGACGCTGCTGCTGGTCGGGTCGTCGCGGACGACGGTCGCCGAACGCGGCGACGGCGGCACGATCGTGTTCACGCCGCGCCGCTACCCCTCATGAGCGAGCCAGCTCACCGCCTCCTCGACCGTCGCGGCGATCGGGACGCCGCGCGGCGCCGGCGGCCGGTCGACCATGACGACCGGGACGCCCAGCGTGCGGGCGGCGGTGAGCTTGGCCGAGGTCATCGCGCTGCCGCTGTCCTTGGTGACCAGCGTGTCGATCGCGTGCTCGCGCATCAGCGCCAGCTCCTCCTCGATGGTGAACGGGCCGCGTCCGAGGACGGTCTCCATGCGCGGCGGCAGCGGCGGCTCCGGCGGATCGACGGACCGGACGAGGAACCAGCGTCGCGCGTCGCCCGCGAACGCGGCGAGGTTCTTGCGGCCGGTCGTCAGGAAGACCCGCTCGCCGGGCAGGTCCGCGGCGGCGGCCTCCAGGGACGGGACGCGCCGCCAGTCGTCGCCCGGCCCCTGCGTCCAGCCGGGGCGGCGCAGCACCAGCAGCGGGATCCCGGTCCGCCCCGCCGCGACCACCGCGGACTCGGTCATCAGCGCGGCGAACGGATGCGTGGCGTCGACGACCGCGTCGATGCCCTCCTCGCGCAGCCAGGCCGCGAGACCGTCCGGGCCGCCGAACCCGCCGATGCGGGTGCGGCCCGGCGGCAGGTCGGGGTCGGCCGTCCGGCCCGCCAGCGAGCTGATCACGTCGTAGCGGGGATCGTCGGCGAGGGCTGCGGCCAGCCGCCGCGCCTCACCGGTCCCGCCGAGCAGGAGAACACGCCTGGTCTCTTCCACGGGCACGGTCACGAGGGCATGGTACGGCCGTGAGCGATCTCCGCTACGGCTGGACGACCGGCGCGTGCGCGACCGCCGCGACCAAGGCCGCGCATGCCGCGTTGCTGACCGGCGAGTTCCCCGATCCCGTGCAGATCACGCTGCCGAAGGGGCAGACGCCCGCGTTCGCGCTCGCCGTCGAGGAACTCGGCGACGGGTTCGCCACGGCCGGGATCGTGAAGGACGCGGGCGACGACCCCGACGTCACGCACGGCGCGCTCGTCCGCTCGACCGTCCGGCCGGGCGCGCCCGGCAGCGGGGTGGTGTTCCGCGCGGGGCCCGGCGTCGGCACCGTCACCCGTCCCGGCCTGCCCCTCGACGTCGGCGAACCGGCGATCAACCCGGTGCCGCGCCGGATGATGCGCGAGGTCCTCGGCGACGCCGACGTCATCGTGGAGATCTCCGTCGACGGCGGCGAGGAACTGGCGCGCAGGACGTGGAACCCGCGCCTCGGCATCCTCGGCGGGCTGTCGATCCTCGGCACGACCGGCGTCGTCGTCCCGTACTCGTGCTCGGCGTGGATCGACAGCATTCGGCGCGGCGTGGACGTGGCGCGCGCGATGGGCCGCGAGCACGTCGCGGGCGCGACCGGCAGCACGTCGGAGAAGGTCGCCGCCGACCTGCACGGGCTGCCGGAGGACGCGCTGCTCGACATGGGCGACTTCGCCGGCGCCGTGCTGAAGTACCTGCGCCGCCACCCGGTGCCGAGGCTGACGATCGCGGGCGGCATCGGCAAGCTCGCCAAGCTCGCCGCCGGGCACCTCGACCTGCACTCCAAGCGGTCCCAGGTCGACTTCGGCGTCCTCGCCGCCATGATCGACGACCCGGAGACCGCCGAGCGGGTGCGCAACGCCAACACCGCGCTCGACGCGCTCCAGATCTGCCAGCGGGCCGGTGTGCCGCTCGGCGACCTCGTGGCGGACCGCGCCCGCGCCACGGCCCTCGACGTCCTGCGCGGCGCGCCCGTCGCTGTCGACGTCGTCGTCATCGACCGCGCCGGCGTGATCGTCGGACGATCCGGCCCCTGACCTGCGCCTACGAGCGGCAGCGGGCGGCGGAGTACAGGTGGCTGTCGGTGAAGTCCTCCGCCGTCAGGACGCGGCCGACGATGATCACGGCCGTCCGCTCGATGCCCGCCTCCCGCACCTTCGCGGTGATGTCGGCGAGCGTGCCCCGGACGATCACCTCGTCCGCTCGGGACGCGTAGGCGACGACGGCGACCGGGCAGTCCCCGCCGTAGTCCAGGATCAGCTCGTCGACCACGGACTCGATCCGCTGCACGGCCAGGTGCAGCACCATCGTCGCGCGGCTGCGGCCCAGCGTGCGCAGGTCCTCGCCCGGAGGCATCGGCGTCGCCCGCGCCGACGTGCGGGTCAGCACCACGGTCTGCGCCACCTCCGGGACGGTCAGCTCCCGGCCCAGCGAGGCCGCCGCCGCCGCGAACGCGGGCACGCCCGGCGTCACGTCGTACGGGACGCCCGCCGCGTCCAGCCGCCGCATCTGCTCGGCCATCGCGCTGAACACCGACGGGTCGCCCGAATGCAGCCGCGCCACGTCCTGCCCGCGCCCGTGCGCCGCCACCAGCTCGGCGACGATGTCGTCCAGGACCATCCGCGCGGTGTCCACCAGGCGCGCGCCCGGCGGGCACCACTCCAGCACCTCCGGCGGGACGAGGCTGCCCGCGTACAGGCACACCGGCGAGGCGGCGACCAGGTCGCGCCCGCGCACCGTCATCAGGTCGGCGGCGCCCGGCCCGGCGCCGATGAAATGCACGGTCATCGGTCGTCCCCTCGCGTCACGGCCCACTGCGTGACCGGCATCATCGGCCGCCACCCCGTGAACCCGCCGACCGGCGCGGCCCGGCCGATCTCGATCCTGGTCAGGTCGCCGCCGAGCCGCTCGCGCGCCTGCGTGACCACCCGCTCCGACTCGATCGTGACGGCGTTGACGACCAGCCGCCCGCCCGGCCGCAGCGCCTCCCAGCACGCGTCCACCATCCCCGGCGCGGTGACCCCGCCGCCGATGAGGACCGCGTCCGGGGCGGGCAGCCCCGCCAGCGCCGCGGGCGCCTCGCCGACGACCACGCGCAGGCCCGGGACGCCCAGCGCCGCCGCGTTCGCCTCGATCCGCGCCGCCCGCCGCTCCCGCTCCTCGATCGCGATCGCCCGGCAGGACCGGTGCGCGCGCATCCACTCGATCCCGATGCTGCCCGCGCCGCCGCCGACGTCCCACAGCAGCTCGCCGGGGACGGGCCCGAGGCGGGCGAGGGTGATCGCGCGGACCTCCCGCTTGGTGAGCTGCCCGTCGTGGTCGTAGGAGTCGTCCGGCAGGCCGGGCACGACGGACGTCCCCGGCCCCGCGCAGCGGATCGCGACGACGTTCAGCGCGCCCGGATCGTCCGGCACCGGGCCGACGCGCTCGTCGTCCGCGCCGAGCCGCTCCAGCACGGTCACCTCGCTGGCGCCGTAGCCGCGCTCGTCCAGCAGTGCTTTGATCTCGGCGGGCGTGTCCGCGCCCGCGCTCAGCACCAGGACCCGCCGGCCGGGTGCCAGTACCGCGTTCAGTACCGGTAGCGGCCGCCCCACCGCGCTCACGACCTCGGTGTCCTCGACCGGCCAGCCGAGCCGCGCGCAGGCCAGCGACAGCGACGACGCGTGCGGCACCACCCGCACCCGGCCGGCGCCGAGCAGCCGCACCAGCGTCGTGCCGATCCCGTAGAACATCGGGTCGCCGCTCGCCGCGACGGCGATCCGGCGCCCGCGGTGCGCCTCGAACAGCGCGGGCAGCCCCGGCAGCATCGGCGACGGCCACAGCGCCCGCTCGGCGTCCAGGCTCGGCAGCAGGCCGAGCTGCCGCGGCCCGCCCATGATCACGTCCGCCTTGCGGAACGCGTCCCGCGCGGCCTCGGTCAGCCCGTCCCAGCCGTCGGCGCCGATGCCGACGACCCAGACGTCCGGGGCCACCGGGTCCTCCGGGGCACCCGGGGCGGCCGGGGTGTCGACGGCGTGCAGGTCCGGCCGCGTCGTGTCATGGGAGGCGGTGCCGTCGTCAGACATTGCCCAGCACCCGTCCGACCGCGATCTCGATGACGACCCGCTGCGGGTTCTCGCGCGGGGGCTTGTAGCGCTCGGCGTACCGCCGCTCGGCGTCCGCGACCGACGCCGCGTCGCTCCGCAGGACGGCCCGGCCCTCGACCGTCACCCAGTACCGGCCGTCCACCTGGCTCACCGCGACCGGCAGCCCGCCGTCGCCCGCCGCCCGCACGTGCCGCGCCTTCGCCGACCCGGCCGAGGTGATCACGCGCACCAGCCCGGCGGCGGCGTCCAGCGTCGCGCCCACCGGCACCGCGTGCGGCGTGCCGTCCGGGCGGACCGTGACCAGCGTGCACACCCGCCGCTCCCGCCAGAACGCCCGGACCCGCTCGTCGTCCAGGCTCAGCCGGTGTCGTGTCCCCTGCATCTCGTCCTCTCGTCCGGGTGAGCAGCAGGATCCCACGGCCGCGGGGGAGAACGTACGGACGGGGAGGTGACATGGTCCCCCGTTCGCCGCGCTGGCGGATTTGTCGCGCTATATGATTAGTTAGCGCAAGAAACTATTTCGTCGGGAGGGGAGAGCGTGCCGACCAAGCACTATCCGTGGGTCGCGCTGAGCAACACGACGCTGGGCATGCTGCTGGCCACGGTCAACTCCTCGATCGTGATCATCTCGCTGCCGGCGATCTTCCGCGGCATCCACCTGAACCCCCTCGAGCCGGGCAACGTCAGCTACCTGCTGTGGGTGCTGATGGGGTACATGCTCGTCTCGGCCGTCCTGGTGGTGACGCTCGGCCGGCTGGGCGACATGTTCGGGCGCGTCCGCATGTACAACGCGGGCTTCGCGGTCTTCACGGTCGGGACGGTCGCGCTCGGGCTCGACCCGCTGCACGGCGGCGCGGGCGCGGTCTGGCTGATCGCCTGGCGGGTGTTCCAGGGCATCGGCGGCGCCATGCTGATGGCCAACTCCGCCGCGATCCTCACCGACGCGTTCCCGGCCGACCGGCGCGGCATGGCCATGGGCGTCAACCAGGTCGCCGGCATCGCGGGCAGCTTCCTCGGCCTGGTCGCCGGCGGGCTGCTGAGCGAGGTCAACTGGCGGCTGGTGTTCTTCGCCTCCGCCCCGATCGGCCTGATCGGCACGCTGTGGGCCTACCGCAGCCTCGTCGAGACGGCCACGCGCTCGCTCCGCACCAGGATCGACTGGATCGGCAACGCCACCTTCGCGGTCGGGCTGACCGCGCTGCTGGCCGCGATCACCTACGGCATCCAGCCGTACGGCGGCCACGACATGGGCTGGACGAACCCGTGGGTGCTCGCCGGCGTCATCGGCGGCGTCGTGGTCCTCGCGGTCTTCTGCTACATCGAGACCAGGGTGGACGAGCCGATGTTCCACCTGGACCTGTTCAAGATCCGCGCGTTCGCGGCCGGGAACGCGGCCGGGCTGCTCGCCGCGATCTCCCGCGGCGGCATGCAGTTCATGCTGATCATCTGGCTGCAGGGCATCTGGCTGCCGCTGCACGGCTACGACTTCGAGGACACCCCGCTGTGGGCCGGCATCTACCTGCTGCCGCTGACCGTCGGGTTCCTGGTCGCCGGGCCGATCTCCGGCCACCTGTCCGACCGGCACGGGGCCCGCGCGTTCGCCTCCGGCGGGCTGGCGCTGTCCGCGCTGGCCTTCCTCGGGCTGCTGCTGATCCCGACGGACTTCAACTACTGGGCCTTCGCGGCGCTGATCTTCCTCAACGGGGTCGGCTCCGGGCTGTTCGCCGCGCCCAACACCACCGCGATCATGAACGCGGTGCCGGCGGGGCAGCGCGGCGCCGCGTCCGGCATGCGCGCCACCTTCATGAACGCCGGCATGGTGCTGTCCATCGGGGTGTTCTTCTCGCTGATGATCGCCGGGCTGTCGAACTCGCTGCCGAAGACGCTGACCGGCGGGCTGACCTCGCACGGCGTCCCGGCGGACGTCGCGGGCCAGGTGGGCCGGACCCCGCCGGTCGGGACGCTGTTCGCCGCGTTCCTCGGCTACAACCCGATCCAGAACCTGCTGGAGCCGTTCGGCGTGCTGTCCAAGCTGGACCCGCACGACGTCGCCACGCTCACCGGCCGCTCGTACTTCCCGCACCTGATCGCCGACCCGTTCCACCACGGCCTGGTGATCGTCTTCAGCATGGCGATCGCCATGTCGCTGATCGGGGCGCTGGCCTCGCTGCTGCGCGGCCGCCGCTACGTGCACGACGACTCGGCGACCGGCGCGCCCGAGCCGGTGAAGGCCGGGAAGGACGCCACCTAGCCCCGCACGCAGGACCCCGCCCCGGAACCCCCGGCCGCCCGCGCGGCCGGGGGTTCCGCCGTGTCCGGCCGGATCGGTCGCGGCCGCCCCATTGACGCGTACCACAAACGTTTTCATACTCCGGGCATGAGCACCGCGCCCGACGGCTCCCGGGCGACGATCCGGGCCGTGGCGAGGCTCGCCGGGGTGTCCGCCTCGACGGTCTCGCGCGCCCTGAACGCCCCCGAGCTGGTCAACGCCGAGACCCGGCGGCGCGTGCTCGAATGCGCCGAGCGGCTGGGCTACCAGCCCAACCGGGCGGCGCAGTCCCTCGTCCTCGGCCGCACCCGCAACGTCGGGCTGATCGTCCCCGACATCGCCAACCCCTTCTACGCGCCGTTCATCAAGGGCGTGGAGGCGCACTTCCGCGACACCGAGTACGCGGTGTTCCTCGCCGACACCGACGAGGACACCGCGACCGAGGTCCGGCTCGCCGAGGCCATGTCCGAACGGGTGGACGGGCTGATCCTGTGCGCCCCCCGCATGTCCGGGACGCGGCTGCGCACCGTCGCGTCCAAGACCACGATCGTGCTGGCCAACCGGGTCAGCCGCGCCGCGCCGTCGGTCCTGCTGGACTTCCGGCCCGGCATGGAGCAGGCCGTCGCGCACGTCCACGCGCTCGGCCACCGCCGCTGCGCCTACCTGGCCGGGCCCGCCAACTCCTGGTCCAACCGGCAGCGGCGCAGGTTCCTGGCCGCCGGCTGCGCCGAACGCGGCATGGAGCTGGTCGAGCTCGGCCCGTACGAGCCGCGCTTCACCGGCGGCTACCGCGCCGCGGACGAGGTGCTCGCCCGGGACGTGACCGCCGTGTTCGCCTACAACGACCTCGTCGCGCTCGGCGTGCTGTCCCGGCTCACCGCGCGCGGCGTCCCCGTCCCCGCCCGGCCCGGCGCGCCGGGCGGGCTCAGCCTCGTCGGCTTCGACGACGTCCCGATGGCGTCGATGACCAACCCGCCCCTCACCACCGTGGCGATGCCCGTGACCGCCCTCGCAAGAGCCGCGGCCGCCGCCATGCACGCGATGCTCGCCGAGGGGGCGCCGGGCGCGCCCCCGCCGCCGCCGGCCGCCGAGCTGGCGACCCGTCTCCTCATCCGAGGCACCACCGGGCCGATCTGAGCGCCGGCCCGCCCTGGAGGACCACCCCATGCGCATCCCCCGAAACGCCGTCCTCGCCCTCTCCGCCGCCACCGCCGTCCTCGCCGCCGCCTGCGGCGCCCCCGACTCCGGCGGCAAGTCGATCTCCGAGCCCCCGCCCGCCGACGTCAGGCTCCCGTCCAAGCCGGTCACCCTCAACATCGTGGACGTCGCCGGCAACCTCCAGCTCACCCAGCCGATCTTCGAGAACTACCAGAAGACCCACCCCAAGCTCGTCAGCAAGATCACCTACACCAAGGTCACCGCGCCCGAGCTGGCCGGCAAGGTCAAGGCGCAGCAGGACGCCGGCCGCCTCGACATCGACCTCGTGCTGACCGGCACCGACGGCCTGTCCGCCGGGCTGGAGCAGAACCTCTGGATCGACCTGCTCGGCAAGTACGCCGACAAGCTCCCGGACGTGAAGTCGATCTACCAGGACCCCGCCGCGAAGATGCAGGACCTCGCGCAGGGCAAGGGCGTCGTCGTCACCTACTACCCGTCCGGCCCGCTGCTGGAGTACAACCCGAAGACCGTCCCGAACCCGCCGAAGACCGCGCAGGACCTGCTCGCCTGGGCGAAGGCGCACCCGAAACGCCTCGAATACGCACGTCCCGCCAACTCCGGGCCCGGCCGCACCTGGCTGATGGGCCTGCCCTACATCCTCAAGGACTCCAACCCGATGGACCCGGTGAACGGCTGGTCCAAGACCTGGACCTACCTCAAGGAACTCGGCAGGTACGTCGACTACTACCCGACCGGCACCTCGCAGACCATGAAGGAGCTCGGCGAGGGCTCCCGCGACATCGTCCTCACCACCACCGGCTGGGACATCAACCCCCGCGCCCTCGGCCAGGTCCCCAAGAACGTCGGGGTGCAGTCGCTCGACGGCTTCACCTGGGTGACCGACGCGCACTACATGGTCGTGCCGAAGGGAGTGTCCGGCGGCAAGCTCGCCGTCCTCGCCGACCTCATGAAGTTCGCGCTCACCCCGCAGCAGCAGGCCGTCACCTACGACAAGGGCTACTTCTACCCCGGCCCCGCCGTGAAGGGCGTGACCCTGTCGATGGCGCCGGCGGAGAGCCAGAAGGTCATCCAGGAGTACGGCCGCCCCGGATACGACAAGCTCATCGCCGGCAACCCGAAGGCCCCGCCCCTGGACGCCAAGGCCATGGTCGCCGCCTTCGACCGCTGGGACCGCGAGATCGGCGGCCAAAAGGTCAAGAAGTCATGACGGCGGAGGTGGTGGCGGCGCGGGGCGCGCGGGGGACGTTCGGGGCGCTGCGGTTGGAAGGGGTGACGCGGCGGTTCGGGAAGGCGGTGGCGCTGAGCGGGCTCGATCTGCTGATCGAGGGCGGGGAGTTCCTCGCGCTGCTCGGGCCGTCCGGGTGCGGCAAGTCGACGGCGCTGAACTGCCTGGCCGGGCTGCTGCCGTTGTCGGAGGGCGGCATCTGGCTGGACGACGAGCGCATCGACGGCCTGCCGCCGGAGCGGCGCGGGTTCGGGATGGTGTTCCAGAACTACGCGCTGTTCCCGCACCTGTCGGTCCGCAGGAACGTCGCGTTCGGGCTGTCGGTCCGGCGCGTCGGGAAGGCGGAGACGGCGCGGCGGGTCGACGAGGCGCTGCGCATGGTCGAGCTGACCGAGCACGAGAACAAGCTGCCCGGCCAGCTGTCGGGCGGCCAGCAGCAGCGGGTGGCGATCGCCCGCGCGATCGTGCTGCGGCCCCGGCTGGTGCTGATGGACGAGCCGCTGTCCAACCTGGACGCGAAGCTGCGCGTCCAGATGCGCACCGAGATCCGCCGCATCCACCAGGACCTCGGCTTGACCACCGTGTACGTGACGCACGACCAGGAGGAGGCGCTCGCGCTCGCCGACCGTGTCGTGGTGCTGCGCGCGGGACGCGTCGAGCAGATCGGCACGCCCGAGGACGTCTACACCTATCCAGCGAGCACCTACATCGCCGGGTTCATGGGCTACCGGAACCTGCTGGAGCTGCCCGTGCTGTCGGCGGCGGACGGGCGGGTCACGCTGGGGGAGCCGGACGGCCCGGAGCTGACCGGCGTCGCCCAGGAGGCCGTCGAGGGGACGCGGGCGGTCGCCGCCGTCCGGCCCGAGGACTTCCGGGTCGCCGCGTCCGGGCAGGACGGCAACGCGCTGTCGGTGCGGGTCGAGGTGTCGGAGTTCCACGGACGCGAGGTCGCCGCCGAAGGCGTCACCGACGGCGGGCAGGTGATCCACTTCCGGACGCCGGAGCGGATCGCGCCGGGGGAGCGGGTCACGCTGACCGTCCCGCCCGAACGCGTGCTCGTGTTCCAGGGCGAGGGGGACGGGTGATGGCCGTCGACGCCCCCGCGCGTCCCGCACCGGCGAAGGCGCGGGGCGGCCTGCGGCACCGGCTCGCCGAACGCGGCGTCGACCGGGTGCTGCTCCTGCTGCTTCCCGCGCTGCTCGTCGTCGTGCTGCTGTTCCTGTACCCGATGATGTACGGGGTCGGGCTGTCGCTGCAGCCGATGCACGGCGGCGGCGCGCTCGCCAACTACCGCGAGTTCTTCCAGGACTCCTACCAGCGCGGCACGGTCTGGAAGACGCTGCGGCTCGCGCTCCCCGCCGCGCTGATCAACGTGGGCGCGTCCGTGCCGATCGCCTACCGGCTGCGCGGGCGGTTCAGGGGCCGGCGGCTGCTGACGGCGGTACTGGTCCTGCCGGTCACGCTAGGAACGGTCCTGGTGGCGGACGGCATCCTCCGCTACCTCGGCCCGAAGGGCTGGTTCAACCGGGTCCTGATGGACGTCGGGCTCGTCGACCACCCGGTCCGGCTGATCTACAACTACTGGGGCGTGCTGTTCTCGCTGCTCATCACCGGGTTCCCGTTCGCGTTCCTGCTCGTCCTGGCGTACATGTCGGGCATCGACCCGACGCTGGAGCGGGCCGCCGCGACGCTCGGCGCCGGACCCTGGCAGCGGATGCGCCGCGTCGTGCTGCCGCTGCTCGCGCCCGGCCTCGCCACCACGTTCGTGCTCGCGTTCGTGCTGGCGTTCTCGGTGTTCCCGTCCGCGAACCTCGTCGGCCAGCCCGCCGGGGAGACGCGGGTCATGGCGATCGCCGCCTACCAGGCGGCGTTCGAGAAGTACGACTACTCGATGGCCTCGACCATCGCCGTGCTGATGGGCGTGTTCGAGCTGCTGGTCATCTCGGTGACGCTGCTGCTGCGCGGCCGCCTCTACACCGGGCCCGCGACGGGAGGGAAGGGATCGTGAGCACCGTCTCCGCGGCACGCGCGCGCGGCCGTGCCGGCAGCTGGATCGTCTGGATCTGCGTGGCGTTCTTCCTGGTCAATCTGGCCGCGCTGATCCTGTCGGTGGTCGTCGACTCGTTCGGGACGCGCTGGTTCGCCGGCTGGCTCCCCGAGGGCTTCACCAAGGCGTGGTACTCCGACGCGTGGGAGGAGTTCCAGCTCGGCGACGTCCTGCGCGTCACGCTGGAGGTGACGCTCGCGGTCGTCGCGCTGGCGCTGCTGCTCGGCGTCCCCGCCGGGTACGCGCTCGCGCGCCGGACCTTTCCGGGCAAGCGGATCGTGATGTTCCTGCTGTTCCTGCCGGTGCTGCTGCCGCCGATCACCTACGGCATCCCGCTCGCCACCGTCCTGTACAAGGTGCACCTGGCGGGGACGCTGACCGGCGTCATCGCCGCGAACCTCGTGCCCGCGCTGCCGTTCGTCGTGCTGGTGATGACGCCGTTCGTCGAGCAGATCGACGCCAACGTGGAGTCGGCGGCCCGCATGTGCGGCGCCCGCACCGGGCAGGTGTTCGCGCGGGTGCTGGTGCCGCTGCTGCTGCCCGGCATCCTGGCCGCCGGGATCCTGGTGCTGGTGCGGACCGTCGCGATGTTCGAGCTGACGTTCCTCGTCGCGGACGCCGACAGCCAGACCCTGATCGTCGCGCTCTACAGCGCCGCGTTCACCCCCGGCATCCGCGCCGCCCAGGCCATCGACGCGATGGCCGTGATCTACATGGCCCTGTCGGCGGTGCTGCTGGTCATCGCCCTGATATTCATCAACCCGACGCAGCTCGTCGCGCAGGTGAGGGAGGCCCAGGCCGAATGAGCGCCGTACGGTTCGACTACCGGGGCGAGCGGGTGGTGGTGACGGGGGCGGCCGGGCTGATCGGCCGCGCCCTGGTCGCCCGGTTCGCCGGAGCCGGCGCGCGGGTGCTGGCCGTCGACGTGGACGCCGACGGGCTGAAGGTCCACGACGGCGCGCCCGGCGTGGACGTGCTGGCCGGCGACCTGGCCCGCGAGGACGTCGCCGACGCGGTGTTCGAGCGGCTCCGCGCCGACGGCGGCGGCCTCGACGTCCTGGTCAACAACGCCGCGATGACCGAGCTGCGCACCCCCTTCGCCGACATCGGGGCGGCGGTGTGGGACGCGGTCGTCGCGGCGAACCTGCGCTCGGCGTACCTGCTGTCGGTCCGCGCCGTCCGGTACTGGCGGGACGCCGGGCGCGGCGGCGCGATCGTCAGCATGTCGTCGCCCGGCGGGACCCGCGCCCACGAGAACCAGAGCGTCTACGACGTCACCAAGGCGGGCATCGAGGCGCTCAGCCGGGCGATCGCGGTGGAGCTCGGCGGCCTCGGCATCCGCGCGAACTGCATCGCCCCGGCCAGCGTCGTCGGGACGGTGCGCCCCGCCACCGACATCCCGTCCGGCCGCACGACCTCGCCCGAGGAGGTCGCGGACGCGGCGCTGTACCTGGCGTCCCCGGCGGCGGCGCAGCTGAACGGGCACGTCCTCCACCTGGACGGCGGCCTGCACGCCCGGCTGCGCACCGACCCGTCCCAGGAGCAGCAGCGCGGCTGACCGCGCGGTGCCGCCGCAGCGCTCCTGCGGCGGCATTGCAGCGGCACCACGGCGGCCGACGGCGGTTACGGCTTCGTGCCCGCCGGTGCGGGGCAGGGGCTCGTCGTGGCGGGGCCCGGCGAGGGCGCCGGGTCTCGCTCGGGGACGCCCGGACCGGTGCGGCGCAGGTTGTGCTTCTTCATGACGGCCTGCAGATCGGGGTTGCCGTCCCGGCCGTCGGCGTCGGCGAGCGCGGGGCACGCCCAGGCGTCCTGGCGGCCCCACGAGTAGCTGATGTCGAACGCGGGCCGCGGGACGAGCCGGTCCCACCGGTGCAGGATCGCCGTCATCTCGCCGGCCTCCGGCAGCCGCCAGTTCTTCTCCCCGTCGGTGCACGCCTGCCCGAACGTCTGGAACACCGGGACGATCATCTTCGTGGCGAAGCCGGCGCTCCTCGCCTGCCCGACCATCCGGTCGATCGCCTTCAGGTCGCATCCGCCGCCGCCCGCCCGGCACGGGTAGGGGTCGAGGCCGATCAGGTCGAGATGGGTCTCGGACGGCTTCAGCGGCGCCATCGGCCAGTCCGTCAGCGACGCGAACGCCTTCTGACCGGGCGCGTACCGGTGGACGATGTCGGCCCGCTCCCGCAGCTCGCCCGCGATGCCGGGGCACTGGTCGGGGTTCGGCTCGTCCGACAGGTACCAGCCGTAGACGCGGTCGTCGCCGGCGAACCGCTTCACCGTGTCGGCGAACGCGGACGTGCTGCTCTGCTGGAAGCCGCCGCAGGTGGTGTTGCCGACCCACAGCAGCGCGCGTCCCCCCTTCGGCAGGGAGGCGATCTCGTCCTTGTCGGGGTCGACGTCGAACAGGTTGTAGCCGAGCGCGGCGGCCTTCGCGCGGTCGCCGTCCGGCATGTTGAGGGCGGCGTGCAAGGTTCCGGTGACGAGGGACGCGGCGGCGGGACGGGCGGCGGCGTCCCCGGGGGAGGGGGCCGCCAGGTACCCGGTGACGGCCCCGCCGAGCGCGGCCGCGGCGGCCACCGCGAGCAGTTGCGTCTTCATGGGTGTCTCCCGGCATCGCTGATGCGGCATGAGATGCGCGTCCAGCGTCGCACGGGAATGGCGGGGACGGCCGGGAAAGCGAGCGAGGGCCGCAATGGACCCGTAAACGGACGGGATCGGCCGCCATTTCGGACGGCCGATCCCCGGAAAGGCGTGCCGGGTCAGACGCGCCAGGAGCGGACGAGTTCGTCGAGCGCCGCCTGGTCGTAGGCGATGCCCTGCGCGGCCAGTTCCTGCGCGACGAGCTCGCCGTCGCCGTGGTGCTTGGCGAGCAGCCGGTAGACCGCGTAGGGGAACCAGTGGTTGTCGCTGATCCGGCGGATGTCGGCCTCGTCGCACACGTAACCCTCGGCGCGCACCTCCTCGAGCGTCGCGGCGATGTCGCCGTGCCGGCGCTCGAGGACGTCGATGACGATGGTGCGCAGGTTCTCCGGGTCGGGCGCGGCGGGCGCCGGGTCCTCGTGCGGCGTGCCGAGCGTGCTGCGGCCGTTGAGGCTCCCGCGCGCGGCGGCGCTGACGACGGCCAGCTCCGGGTCGGGCTCGGGCGCCGGGGCCGGAGCCGGCTCGCGGGACGCGGCCGGTGCCCGCTTCGGCGCCGCCGGAGCGGCGGCCGCCTGCTCGGCCGCGCCGGACGCGGCGCCTTCGGACGCCGTGCCGGCGGCGCCCGCCGTCCCCGACTCGATCGCCTTGCCGGAGTGGCCGGGCACCTGGATCTGCGGGAACGGGCCGGTGTTGCGCAGCGGCATCAGCGTGATCTGCTGCAGGGTGACCGGCCCCGCGATGGCGCGCGGCGCGGCGGCCTCGGGCGCCTTCTTCTGCTCCTCCTCCTCGGCCTGCCTCGCCACGTACCTATGCAGCGTTCGCAGCAGGACGAACAGGCCCAGCATCGACACGATCGGCGGGACGGCGGCGGTCGCCTGGTAGGAGAACGACCGGTGGCCGACGTGCCCCACGTTGAAGATGAGGCTGGCCGTCCAGCCCGCCAGGGCGATGGCGAGCGGCAGGAAGAAGTCGAGCCAGCTCATCATGTCCCGGCGGCGCAGCACGAAGGCGTCGACGGCGAGCAGGAAGAGGCCGAGCTCTCCCACGATGATGAACAGGTCGACCAGCAGCGGGAACGAGTCGGCCTTCCATCCGCGGAGGCCGTGCTCCAGCGCCCAGTGGTAGAGCCCGGCGTAGGACTGGGCGAAGCCGCCCGCGGTCGCGGTCATGACCGCGATCGCCATGAAGGCGATGGCCCCCCACCGTGTGATGACCTGTACCCGGTTGGCAGCGCTCATGCGGCAGGTGCTCCAGATTGTCTTACCTAACCAAATGTGATCGGTGGGAGACTATCCATTCCTTGCGTGTTTCGTGGGAGATTCCAGTTACGTCTCTGTACCGTTCGGCGCCCTACCAGACCTGCAGGACGAAATCGAACCGCGCGGTGCGCCCGTCCGGGCCGTCCTGGACGTCCATCAGCAGTTCGGGGTCGAACAGCGTGTCGGTCCGGTTGCGGGGCTCGCCGGGGAAGTACAGCTGCGTCGTGAGGATCCGCTGGTAGGGCGCTTGCGCCTTGACGTGGATGTGCCGGGTGCGGCCCGGGTAGAGGCCGGGCACGATCGTGGACAGCGCGAACCGGCCCGCCGCGTCGGTGTACTGGTGGCCGCGCAGGGTGTAGCCGGTGTTGTCGTAGTTCCCGTAGTCGTCGGCCTGCCAGAAGTCCAGCAGCGCGTTGGCGACGGGCCGGCACGACATGGAGTAGACGGTCCCGCTCACCGCGAGCCGGGTGCCGGGCATGCCGGGCTCGACGAGGGAGGTCCGCTGCGGCGAGCCGGGCTTGAAGTACGGGCCCTCGATCTGCGCGGGGGTCGGCTCGTCGTCGCCGTCGTCGCACTTCGGGGTGGGCTTGAGCACGCGCGGCCGGACGCGGGCCTGCGCTGGCGGGGCGGCGGCGGACGCGGCGGCGGGCAGCGCGAGCGCGCCGAGCCCGACGGCCACCATGAAGTTCTTGCGGGTGATGCCGGACGGCTGGTCGGCAGGGGACTGGTCGGCGGGGGGCTGGTCGTCGACGGACATGGCGGGGTCCTCTCGGAGGGGTGCGGGAGCCGCCCTCCCGGTCGCCCCGGAGGGCGCGGGAGGCGTCGAGACCTGTATAGGCCCGCCGGAGCGGCCGGGTCTTGGCCCCGGCTGCCGGGACGTTGGCGCCGACTGCCCAAACTCCGCCCGGGATGTCGTGCTGACTCGCTCATTGACCTTCCTGACCGGCCGTAGAAGCCTTGCGGGTGCGTCCGGGACCCCCGCACCCAGCGAGAAGGAGCGTCATGCCCACGCTCGTCAGCACCTCGGACCACCCTGCCCGCGACCAGGCCGACTACTGGCGGCACGCGGTCCGCGAGGCCTTCGGCCCCTTCCACGTCCGGCCCGCCCGCGCCGGCGGGTTCGCCGCCCGGTTCGCCGGCCGCACCCTCGGCCCGGTCGAGGCCGGGGAGGTGCGCGCCCCGGCCCACGAGGTCCGGCGCGGCGCCCGGCAGATCGCCCGCGACACCCGCGAGTGCTACAAGCTCGGGCTGGTCCTGCGCGGCTCGTGCGTGCTGCGCCAGAACGGCCGCCGGGTCGGGGCCGGCCCCGGTGACCTGGTCTTCTACGACCTGACCCGGCCCGTCGAGATCGCCTTCGGCGCGCACCGGATCTTCACCGTGGTGGTCCCGCACCGCGCCGTCCCGCTGCCGCACGGCCGGATGACGGAGTTGGGCGGCACGCTGCTAAGCGGCGAGGCGGGCGCCGGACGGCTCGTGGCGTCCCTGCTGACCGCGCTCGCCGAGGACGCCGACCCCGCGGACGAGCCGTACGCGCACCACCTCGGAGGCGCCATCGTCGAGCTGCTGGCCGGCGCGGCGGGGGAGCGGCTCGGCGCCGGGTCCGTGCCGCCGCCGTCCCGGGAGCAGGCGGAGGCGGTGCGCGCGATCAAGGAGTGGATCGAGGCGCACCTGCACGACCCGGACCTGACCCCGGCCGCGATCGCCGGGGCGCACCACATCTCCGTCCGGCAGCTGTACCGGGTGTTCGAGCCGGCAGGCACGACGGTGGCCCGGTACGTCCGGGACCGCAGGCTGGAGCGCTGCCGCCGGGAGCTGGCCGACCCGCTGCTGGCCGCCCGGCGGATCGGCGCGATCGCGAGCCGCTGGGGGATGCCGGACGCCGCGGGGTTCAGCCGCGCGTTCCGGGCCGCCTACGGCCTGCCGCCGTCGGCCTACCGGGCGCGGGCGACGGGCCTGCGCCGGGCCGACTGATCACCCGGCGGGACGGGCCGCATCGGCGGCGGCCGCCGTGCATCGATCCGGGGATCCGGGGAACGCGGGAGATAAGGAGCATTTGGGGGGAATGTGATGCGACATCCACGGAGCCACCAGAACCCCGACGACGCCGTCCTCGGCGCCGCGCTGCCGCTGGAGTACGCCGACGACCTGGATCCGCTGCTCGACCGGATCGGGGACGCCCGGTGCGTGCTGCTCGGCGAGGCCAGCCACGGCACCCACGAGTACTACGCGTGGCGGGCCGCGATCACCCGCCGGCTGATCGCCGAGCGCGGGTTCTCCTTCGTCGCCGTCGAGGGCGACTGGCCGGACTGCCGCCGCGTCGGCCGCTCGGTCACGCTGGCGCCCGGCGGCGCCCGGGACCCGCGGACCGCGCTGGACGCCTTCGAGCGCTGGCCCACCTGGATGTGGGCGAACGAGGAGACCGTCCGGTTCTGCCGCTGGCTGCGCGAGCACAACGCCGATCTGCCGCCGGACGAGCGCGCCGGCTTCTACGGCCTGGACGTCTACAGCCTGTGGGAGTCCCTGCGGGCCGTCATCGACCATCTGGCCGAGCACCGTCCCGAGTACCTGCACACGGCGCTGGAGGCCTACCGCTGCTTCGAGCCGCACGGCGAGGACCCGCAGTCCTACGGGTGGAACACGGCGCTGGTCCCGGACGGGTGCACCGAGGAGATCCTGGCGCTGCTGACCAGGCTGCGCCGTCCCGTCTCGCACGGCGACTCCCGCGATCCCGACGAGGAGCTGGACGTGCGGCAGAACGCCGAGGTCGCGGCGGGCGCCGAGCGCTACTACCGCGCGATGATCGGCGGCGGACCGGAGTCGTGGAACGTCCGGGACGTGCACATGGCCGACACCCTCGACCGGCTGATGGACTTCCACACCCACGGCGGGCAGGGCGGCAAGGCGGTCGTGTGGGCGCACAACACCCACGTCGGCGACGCCCGCGCCACCGACATGGCCGACGCCGGCATGGTCAACCTCGGGCAACTCGCCCGCGAGCGGCACGGCCGCGACCTGGTCGTCGCGGTCGGGTTCGCGGGCGGACCCGGCGAGGTGGTCGCCGCGCCGCGCTGGGGCGGCCCGATGGAGGTCATGACCGTACCGCCGCCGCAGGAGGGGTCGCTGGAGGACGTGCTGGCGGGGTCGGAGCTGCACCGGGGCCTGTTCGTGGTGCCGCCCGAGCGCGACATGCCCGGCTTCCTCACCGGGAGGCTGGGGCACCGCGCGATCGGCGTCGTCTACGATCCCGACCGCGATCGGCGGCAGTACGTGCCGACGCGGCTCGCCGACCGCTACGACGCGCTGTGCTGGTTCCGGACCACGTCCGCGATCGCGCCGCTGCACCTGGAGGCGGCCCGGCGCGGCGAGTTGGAGACCATGCCGTCGGGCGTGTGACAGGGTCGTCGAGCGTGCGACGGCGCCGCCAGGCGCGACCGAGGCCGACGCAGGGAGACGAGCATGACGCTGACCATGGCCCCCGGGCCGCTCGCCGGGTCGCCCGGCGACGACGTCAACTTCCGCATCGAGGGGCCGAAGCACCGGCTGCTGATGCACGACTTCCCCCGCCGGGTGCACGCCCGGTTCGGCGGGGAGGTCGTCTTCGACACCGAGCGCGGGAAGCTGCTGCACGAGACGGGGCTGCTGCCCGTCCTGTACGTGCCGGAGGAGGACGTCCGGACGGACCTGCTGGAGAGGACGGACCACAGCACGCACTGCCCGTTCAAGGGCGACGCCGCGTACTGGACGATCCGCGCCGGCGGCCGCGTCGCGGAGAACGCGGTCTGGGGGTACCCGGAGCCGCGTCCCGAGTCGTCGTGGCTGCGCGGCTACATGGCCTTCTACTGGGAGCCGATGGACGCCTGGTACGACGAGGACGAGGAGGTGCGCGGGCACCTGCGCGACCCCTTCCACCGGGTCGACGCCCGCGTCGCGTCGCGGCACGTCCGGGTGCTGATGGACGGGAAGGTCATCGCCGAGACCGAGCGTCCGATGCTGCTGTCGGAGACCGGGCTGCGCAACCGGTTCTACATCCCGGCCGAGGACGTGCGCAGCGAGCTGCTGACCCGCAGCGACAAGCACACCGTCTGCCCCTACAAGGGCGAGGCGACGTACTGGTCGCTGGACGGCGCCGAGAACGCGGCCTGGTCCTACGAGGAGCCGCTGGAGGACGCGACGAAGATCCGCGGCCACCTGAGCTTCGACCACGAGGCGGTGACCGTCGAGACCGAGCCGCCGCCCGGCACGTGACGGCGGGTCGCGTGACGGCGGGCGGGGGCGCCGCGCCGGCCGCTAAATGGGTCGCACCGGACCCGTCCGGCGTTCCATGATTCCGGCATGCTGGACACATCTCTCTACGCGGCGTTCCTCGTCGCCGCGCTCGCCCTGTGCCTCACTCCCGGCCCCGACATGATGTTCATCGTGGCCATGGGCGGACGGGGCGGGCCCGCCACCGGCGTGATGGCCGCCGCCGGCGTGGCCACCGGCGCCCTCACCCACGCCATCGCCGCGATGCTCGGCCTGTCGGCGCTGTTCACGGCGATGCCGACGCTCTACCACGTCCTGCGCTGGGCGGGCGCCGCCTATCTGCTCTACCTCGCGGTGAAGTCGTTCCGGGACCGCGGCGAACCCGCCGAGGAGGCCGCGCCCGCCGGGCCGGGGCGGCTGCGCGCGTTCTGGCAGGGCGTCGTCACCAACCTGCTCAACCCGAAGGTCATCCTGTTCAACATCGCGTTCCTGCCGCAGTTCGTGAACCCCGATCTCGGGCACCCGATGGTCCAGTTCCTCGTCCTCGGGCTGACGCTGGTGCTGATGGGCCTGGTGGTGGACGGGACGGTCGGGCTGCTGTCCGGACGCCTCGCCCTGCTGTTGCGGCGCAGCCGCCGGGTCGCGCGGGCGCTCAACCTCTTCAGCGGCACCGTCTTCACCGGCCTCGCCGTCCGGCTGGTCGCCGTCGCGAAATAGGGTCGCGCCGAGATACGCCGGGGCGGTTTACCGGACAGGTGTCAGCGGGCATGTCAAGGTACCCGGCGAAAGGTAAGGAGGAGGACCGTGGCACCCTCCTCGCCGTGCTTCCCCCGCCCCGGCTTCTGGGCCGCGCTCGACACCGCGCAGCGGACCGCGCTGCGCGCCGCCGCGCGCCCGCGCCAGTACGCCGTCAAGGCGCCGCTGGTCTACCAGGGCGACGAGTCCGACCATGTGATCATCATCGAGCGGGGCTGGACCAAGGTGACCTCCTCCACCGAGGACGGGCACGACGTGGTGCTGGCCGTGCGCGGGCCGGGCGACCTGCTCGCCGAGAGCGCGGTGCTCGGCGGCCGCACCCGCTCGGCGACGGTGACCGCGCTGTCGCCGGTGCGGGCGCTGGTCGTCCCGGCCAACCGGTTCACCGGCTTCCTGGACGAGCATCCGGGCGTCTGGATGCTGGTCACCGGGACGTTCGTGCAGCGCATCGACGACTCCGACCGGCGGCTGCGCGCGCACGTCGCCAGCCGGGGCACCCAGCGGCTCGCGCGGCTGCTGGCCGATCTCGCCGAGCGCTCGGCGCAGCACGTCCCGCCCGCGCCGGACGGGTCGATCGTCATCGGGCCGCGGCTGTCCCAGGAGGAGCTCGGCAGCTGGATGGACGCCTCCCGGGAGACCGTCGCGCGGGCCCTGACCGGGCTGCGCGCCGCCGAGCTGATCCGCACCGGCCGGCGCAGGATCACCGTCGTCGACCTGCCGGGCCTGCGCGCGTTCGCCGACGACATCGACCTGCCGGACTAGCCCTACCGCGCGCGTTCCTCGGATGAGCGCGGACGGCCGCTGGTCTCGGGCTTGCGGCTCTCGCTGATCCTCCGCTGGGCCTCCTCCCAGGTGATGGGCAGGTCGGCGGCCTTCGCCCGCCAGAACACGAACGTGGAGTCGCGCATCACCGCGCGCTTGGCGCGCATCGTGGAGCGGTGCGGTTCGGCGGCCGCGTAGGCCTTGATCGCCTGCTCGTCGCGCCACGCGGAGAGCGTCCAGAACGTCCGCCCGAACAGCTGGGCCTTCAGCGTGACGCCGTGCGCGCCGTCGGACCGGCGCGCCTGCCGCAGCAGGGAGAGCGAGGCGAGGAGGAAGCCCGGCACGTGGCGCAGCGAGCGCACCTCGAGCCGGGAGGCCATGACCGTCACCCCGGCCTCGGGATCGGCGGCCGCCACGGGGGTCCAGGGCAGGGTCGGCATGGTCGGAGTCCTTCGGTCGGGCAAATCTTGTCGCTGGCTAGATTGCCGTCCGGATGCGAACTTGTCAATGGAAAGATAGGATCCCGGCATGAGCGACGACGGCTACCACCACGGTGACCTGCGGCGGACGATCATGACGGCCGCCGTCGAGGCGATCGCCGAATCGGGACCGGCCACCTGGAGCCTGCGCGAGCTGGCCCGCCGCGCGGGCGTCTCGCACGCCGCGCCCGCCCACCACTTCGGCGACAAGGCCGGGCTGCTCACCGCCGTCGCCGCCGAGGGCTACGCGCGGTTCGCCGACGCGCTGGAGGCCGCCGGCGACGACTTCCACGACGTCGGGCTGGCCTACGTGCGCTTCGCCGTCGACCACCGCGCGTACTTCGAGGTCATGTTCCGGCCCGAGCTGTACCGGGCCGACGACCCGGAGGTCGCCGCTGCCCGCGCCCGCGCCGACACCGTCCTCGTCCGCGGTGCCCGCACGGTCGCGCCGGACCGCCCGGCGGGCGACCTCACCGCCCCGATCGCCGCCTGGTCGATCGTCCACGGCTTCGCCGAGCTGTGGTTGCGCGGCGCCCTCCCGGCCGGGCTCGGCGACGACCCCGTGGCCGCCGCCGAACCGGTCATCCGGCTGCTGTTCGCCGAGCGCGGCTGAACGGCCCGCCGCCGCCCTAGGGCCGGGCGGCGACGGAATCGCGCCCGGTCTCGGGCACCGCGGCCCGCGCCTTGGCGGGAACGCACAGCGCGGCGATCACCCCGGCGGCGGCCACCCCGGCCGCGACCCACAGCGCGGGCTTGAAGCCGTCGACGAACGACTCGGGGGAGGCGTAGCCGCCCTCGTGGGCGAACACCGCGGCGAGGATCGCGATGCCGAAGACGCCGCCGAGCTCGCGCAGCGCCGTGTTGGTTCCGGCCGCCACGCCCGCGTCGCCGGCGGGCACCGCCGCCGTCGCCGCGCCCGCCGTCGTCGCGAAGATCATGCCGGTGCCGACGCCCCCGAGGACCAGCGGCCCGACGAGCGTCCCGTAGCCCACGTCCGGCGAGGTCACCGCCGCGAGCCAGCCGAACCCGGCGGCCTGCAGCACCATCCCGCCCGCCATCAGCGGGCGCGGCCCGACGCGGTCGGCCAGCGCGCCCGACAGCGGCGCGGCGATCATCGGCATGCCCGTCCAGACCAGCAGCCGCAGCCCGGTCTCCAGCGGGGAGTCGCCCAGCCCGATCTGGAACAGCTGGGTGATCATGAACAGCGAGCCGAGCAGCGACACCGCCTGCAGGAAGATCACCGCGTTGGCGGAGGAGAAGGCGCGCAGCCGGAAGTACGCCAGCGGCAGCATCGGGTGCGCGGCCCGGCGCTCCCACAGCAGGAACGCCGCCACCAGCACGGCCCCCGCCGCCAGCGCGCCCGCCACCTCCGGCGAGTCCCAGCCGGCCGACGGCGCCCGGACCGGCGCCCACGTCAGCGCGAACATGCCGAGCCCCGCGAGGACCTGCCCCGGCAGGTCCAGGTGGGGGCGCGGCCCGCGGCTCTCCCGCAGCAGCGCCGCCGACAGCGGGATCATCACCAGCCCCACCGGCACGTTGATCCAGAAGATCCACTGCCAGGCCAGCCCCTCGGTGATCGCGCCGCCGAGGACGGGCCCGCCGGCCACCCCCAGCCCGGTGATCCCGCCCCACAGCCCGATGGCCGCACCGCGCTTCTCCACCGGGAACACGTCGCTGATCAGCGTCAGGGTCAGCGGCAGCAGCAGCGCCGCGCCGGCGCCCTCGACCACCCGCGCGGCGACGAGCGCGCCGGCGCCGCCGGCCAGCGCGCACGCGGCGGACGCCGCGGTGAACACGGCGAGGCCCGTCACGTAGATCCGGCGGCGCCCGAACCGGTCGCCCAGCGCGGAACCGGTCAGCATCAGGCAGGCGAACGCCAGGTTGTAGGCGTTGATCGTCCATTCGAGGTCGGACAGGCTCGCGCCCAGGTGGGTGCGCAGCACCGGCAGCGCGGTGGCGACCACCACCACGTCCAGGGAGCACAGGAACGCCCCCATCCCCGCCAGCACCAGCGTCCAGCCCCGCCGCGCCGCCGGGACGGCGCCCGTCGCGGACGCCTCCCGGCCGGTCGCGGTCTTGCTCGTCATCTCCGGCATCCCGGTCCCTTCCCTTGGAGCGGATCGCTCACCGGGTACAGACCGCCGCCGATCCGGAAGGAACCGGTCCGGCCGCGGAGGCCGGGGACGGCGACACGGGCGGCAGCCCGAACTTCGGGAACAGCCCGGGGTCGAGGAAGGCCGTGATCTCCGCGACGCCGCCCGCCGCGACCGTGAGCACCTGGACGCAGTGCGCGCGGTGCACGCCGTCCGCGTCGCGCCGGTACGCGGCGAAGGCCGGCTGGCCGTTGGCGGAGACCGGGAGAAGGCGCATGTCGCCCGGTCCGGAGAGGATGTGCGCCGCGGCGAAGCGCGCCACGTGGTCGCGTCCGGCGAACCAGGCCGCGAACGGCGGCATCTCCAGCGTCGCGTCCCGCGTCAGCAGGTCCGCGAGCCCGGCCGCGTCGGCGTTCTCGAACGCCGCCACGTACCGGTCGAGCAGCGCGCGGACGCCCGGATCGCCGGGTTCGGCGACCGCGTCCTGCTCCGGCGCGAGCCGCTCGATCTGCTCGCGCGCCCGCTGCAGCATGCTCTTGACCGCGACCGTGGAGGTGCCGAGCGCCTCGGCGACCTCCGCCGCCCGCCAGCCCAGCACGTCCCGCAGGATCAGCACCGCGCGCTGCCGGGCGGGCAGGTGCTGCAGCGCGGCGATCAGCGCGAGCCGGACGCCCGCGCGGGACGCGACGACCGCGGCCGGGTCGCCGCCGTGCGCCGCGTCCGCCCACCCGCCCGGCAGCGGCTGCAGCCACCCGATCTCCGGACGGGCCGGGCCGACCGGAAGGTCCGGGTCGGAGTCCGGCGCGCCCAGCCCGGACGGCAGCGGCCGCCGCCCCCGCGCGCCGAGCCCGGTCAGGCACACGTTCGTCGCGATCCGGTGCAGCCAGGTGCGCAGGGACGCCCGCCCCTCGAACCGGTCGAACGACCGCCACGCCCGCAGGTACACCTCCTGGACGAGGTCCTCCGCCTCGTCCAGGGACCCGAGCATCCGGTAGCAGTGCACCAGCAGCTCGGCCCGGTACGGGTCGGTCAGCCGCACGAAATCCCCGTCATCGGTCATCGGCATTTCCCTTCACTGCTCCCACACCTGTACAGACCCGTGGGGCAGGCGAAAGGAACCGGCTTCCCGCCGACCGATTCAGCGGGGCGCCGGTGCGGTCTCCTCGGAGGCGCCCTCCTCCAGCGCGGGATCGCCGTGAGCGGGCTCGGGGACGACGGCCAGGTCGGCGCGGAAGCGACGGTTGAGGGCCGCGCGCATCCGGGCGGCGCGGCTGCGGGCGCGCGGGCTCTCGACGCCGCCGGACGGCGGCGGGACGTCCAGCGGGACGGCCGGGGCCGGACGCGGATCGGTGATCGCCGCCGTCCGCTCCGCCGGGAGCCGCCGCTCCACCTCGCTGAACCCGCCCTCGGGCGACTGCCGGATGACACCGGTCTCCAGCCCGTGCTCGACCAGCGCGAGGTCGCGCCGCTGCAGGCCGACGCAGATCCGGTAGGTCACGGCGTAGGCCAGGACGGGGCCGAGGACGACCGCGAACCGGAAGAACCACGTCGTCCAGAACAGCGGGATGTCGAACCGGTCGGCGATGACGTCGTTGCCGCCGGCCGCCCACAGCGCCCCGTAGAACACGACGCCGCCCATGCCGACCCCGGTCCGGGCCGGGACGTCGCGGGGCCGGTCGAGCAGGTGGTGGATCTGCCGGTCCCCGGTGACCCAGCGCTCCAGGAACGGGTAGACCGCCAGCCCGGTGAACAGCAGCCCCGGCACCACCAGCGCCGGGACGAGCACGCTCAGCGCGACCGTGTGGCCCCACGCGTTGATCTCCCACGCGGGCATGATCCGCAGCGCGCCCTCCAGCCAGCCCATGTACCAGTCCGGCTGCGAGCTCGCGCTGATCGCGCCCGGGTCGTACGGGCCGAACAGCCAGATCGGGTTGATCTGGACGAACGCCGCCAGCAGCACCGTCACCCCGATCACCCACAGGAACAGCGACGTGGTCTTCGCGATGAACACCGGGAAGAACGGGTAGCCGCGCACGGTCGTGTTGGTGCTGCCCTTGCCGGGGAACTGCGTGTGCGTCTGCCGCCACGTCAGCACCACCGCGTGCAGCGGGATGAGCGCCGCCAGGATCCCCGGGATCAGCAGCACGTGCACGACGTACAGCCGCGGGACGATGTCGGTGCCGGGGAACTCGCCGCCGAACAGGAACATCACCAGGTACGAGCCGACCAGCGGGATCGACGCGGTGACGCCCTCCAGGATGCGGATGCCGGTGCCCGACAGCAGGTCGTCCGGCAGCGAGTAGCCGAACAGCCCGTTCAGCATCACCAGGATGAACATGGTGATGCCGATCAGCCAGTTCAGCTCGCGCGGCTTGCGGAACGCGCCGGTGAAGAAGTTGCGCAGCAGGTGGACGAGGATCGCGCCCATGAAGATCAGCGTCGCCCAGTGGTGGATCTGCCGGACCAGCAGCCCGCCGCGCACCTCGAAGCTGATCTTCAGGGTGGAGGCGTACGCCTCGCTCATCCGGACGCCCTTGAGCTGGGTGTAGGAGCCGTTGTAGACGACCTCGTTCATGCTCGGCTTGAAGAACAGGGTGAGGTACACCCCGGTGAGCAGCAGGATCACGAACGAGTACATCGCGATCTCCCCGACCAGGAAGGTCCACTGGTCGGGGAAGGCCTTGCGCAGCGCCTTGCGCGCGAAGCCGGTGGTGCCGAGCCGCTCGTCGAGGGCGTGCGCCGCGGCGTCCACGCCCCGCGCCGCGCCCGTCCCGGTGCTCGGCATCGTGTCCGCCATCGACGCCGTCCTTTCGTCGGTCTGGACCGGTTCTGCGCATAAGACCGATCAAGACGGACGAATGTGACATCGGCCGATGTGCGGCCCGTCACACGCGGCGGTCAGACGGCGGGCGCGGCCCACCGTTCGCGGCGCTGGTAGCGCGGCAGCCAGCGGGCCCGGTACAGCAGCCGGAACGGCGGCGGCAGCAGCCGCATCACCGCGCGGGACGTGGCGTCGGGCGCCCCGTCCAGCAGCCACGGCACGAACGAGGCCAGCCCGCGCATGCCCAGCTCGCGGCGCATCTCGACGTCGAACGTGCCCCACTCGAACGGGGTGAGCACGCGGTGGATCAGCGGCAGCATCTCCGCCTCCTTGTAGTCCAGGAGGTCGTTCACCGCCGGGGGAAGGGTGCGCGCGTACTGCCGGAACGCGCGCCGGTCGCCGTGCTCCAGCGCGGCGTCGACCCCGTCCAGCAGGGGGACGACCCGGAACGCGCGCAGCTCCAGGGCGTCGAACACCGAGGAGCGCTCGCGGCCCCGCATCACCGTCCACAGCGCGCGCTGCTCCGCCGCCTGCTGGGCCAGCCAGTGCCGCCGGAACATCCCCCAGCCGCGGGCGACCCGCCCGGCGTCCGGCGCGGAGCCCGGCGCGGTGCCGGCCGCGGCCGACATCCGGGCCATGTCCCGCCGGAACGCGTCGTAGGCGGCGTTCAGCATGGTCAGGTTGAACCGCCGTGGCGTGCTGCTCTCCGGTATGGCGCCCATGCCCCCTCCAAACCCTCTGCGCGACCCGTCACAGAGAAGATGGATCAGTGCCGCCGAACGTGACGCGATCGGGGCCCGTGCGGGTGTGACCTGCCCCACATCGCGTTCGCCCGTGCGGTGCTATATGTCCATGTAAGCACTCTTCCCTGCCGCGCCCCGCTGATGCGGCCACGAACCCGGGAGTCGCCCCATGACCGTCGGCGCGGGGGTCTACGCCGCCGTGGAGGAGCCCGGCGTGGTGCGGCCCGGCGATCGGGTCGAACTTCTGCCGTGACCGCGATCTTCGCGTACCCTGCCGCCTGATGATTGATGAGCAGACGTCGGTGAGCTCCCGGCATGTCCTGTGCGTTCTCGGGACGGGGCTGGACCTCGGCGAGGTCGAGGCGCTCGCCGAGAAGGAGGGCTTCGAGCTCGACTGGGAGTACTCCGGGTACGCGCCGGACCCGCGGATGCCCGCCGCGTTCGAGGCGTGCGGCGCGGGCGCATCCTTCACCGGCCCGGACTGGGAGGCGGTGCGCGCGCACGACACCGTCGCCTACCTGCTGTCGCCCGCCGTCCGCCCCGGCGTGGCGTTCACCGTCGCCCGCCGCACCCTGGCGCTGACCGCCGAGCTGCTGCGCTCGGGCGCCACCGCGGTGAAGAACGAGAGCAACGGGCTCGCGCACGGCCGCGACCGCTGGCTCGACCTGGCCTACAAGGCGTACGCGGGGCAGGAGGCGGCCGTCCCGCTGTACCAGGCGTGGGTCAAGAAGCCGATCACGACCGGGGCGCTGTACTTCAGCTGCGGCATGCACCTGCTCGGCGCCCCCGACGTCGAGCTGGACCACCCGGGCGACCCGCACCCCGACGACGTGCTCGACCTGATCGACGGGCTGGCGCTGTACCTGCTGATGGAGCAGCGGTCGCGGGAGGTCCAGGACGGCGAGCTGTTCGCCCTCGACGACGGCGCGGACCGCTGGGTGCTGCGGCACGGGCCGTGCGACCGGTTCGCGGAGGACGACTACTTCCATAACCCGTACGGCTACTGGCGCCTGGTCCCCGCCTAGAGGTCGGGCATCTTGTCCAGCAGCCAGCGGACGCTGTTGTCGCCGCCGAGCGCGGGGAAGTGCCGCGCCGCCTTGTCGCACAGGTCGACGAGGTGCTTCCTGCGCCCGCTCTCGGGCAGTTCGACGTACTCGAAGGTCGGGCCGATCTGGGTGTCGTCACCGGACCGGTCCCGCGCGAGCGGCCCGGCCTGCACCGGCCGCGCCACCATGATCTCGGCGATGTTGGCGAGCAGCCCCTGCATCGCGGAGACGAACGTGCGCTCGTACCCGTAGCGGAGGCTGCGGCCGCGGGCGTCCACCGCCGCGGACGGCGTCCTGTACAGCACGTCGATGAAGTGCAGCACGTAGCAGTACACCGCGTTGAACAGGTCGTTGACGGCGGCCGCGGCCTCGTCGTCGGCGTACTGGAACCACTTGGGGTCGGTCGGGACCTTCCACACCGGGCCGATCGCCTCGACGCCCTCGGCGATGCGCTGGAACTTGGTGTAGTGCGGCAGCTCGTCCATGCCGAGCTTGGGCTTGAGCGGGTCGATGCTGACCGACGGCTTCTTGGGGTCGGCGCCCTCGCCCTGCTCGACGATCATCTTGAGCGCCGTCTGCGCGGTCGCGAGGTTCTCGACGGCCAGCGGCGAACCACCGCCGTCCTTGTTCCAGTAGGCCGCCACGTACTGCAGCTCCTTGTGCGGGGCCGCCCACAGGTCCTGGCTGTTGAGGTCCTTCAGCCCCTTCTTGATGGCCTCGTAGAACAGGCCGATCGTCGTGTACTGGCCCTTCGGCGGCTTGCCCTCCTTCGGGTCGGCGTACGGCCGCTCGAACTGCATGAAGACGTCCCGGACGACCTCCTTCGTACACGGCGCCGCGTGCAGCAGCAGCGGCGGATGCCGGTGCAGCATGTACTCGGGGTAGTCGGGGATGAACGTCTCGCTGTAGAACGTCACCTGGTCGCCGGCGCCGAGCGCGACGAGGATGTTGCGGACCAGGCACAGGTGCAGCATCTCCTCGATGACGATGCTGCGGATCAGCCGCTGCGCGCTCATCCCCGGGTTCCAGCGGGACGTGCCGACCCCGCCGATCGAGTACATCGCGTACAGGTACATCGGGATCGTCTGCAGCTCGACGGCGGCGGCCTGCTGCAGATGGTTGACCAGGTCGCCCCTGGTCCGGACGCCTTCGGCGGCGTCGACGGGATGGGCGTCCAGCACGGCGGCGAGCGACGCGCTCGCGGTGGGTGCGGTCTCGGTGGTCATCGCGGAACCTCCTGTCGGGGGAGCGGGACGGGCGCGGCGGGGACGCGCTCGGGGAGGCGGGCCGTGAGCCACCGCTGGGCGATCCAGCGGCGCAGGTGGCGGCGGGCCGCGCCGTCGCCGACCCCGGCCCGCTCCGCCGCCGCGTCCAGCGGGACGCCGGACAGCAGCGCGGTGAGCAGCGCGAAGGCCTCGGTGGGCGGGCGGACGGTGACCACGCGGTAGTCGCGGCGGAACACGACCAGGTTCGACGGCTCGGGCTCGGGCGGATCGGGCCGCGCGCTGCGCCGGACGGCCGAGTGGTACTCGTGCACGGCGGCGCACGCGCGGAACACCCGCAGGCCGGGCGCCGCCGCGGCGGTCACCGCCCCGGGCAGCTCCGCCGGCCACGGCGCCGGCGGCTCGCCCTCGGTGCCGGGACCGTCGTAGACCTCGGCGAACAGGCACTCGTACCGCACCAGGTCGATCATCAGGTCGATCCAGAACTCGCGCCGCCCGGCGGGCCGGTGCCGGTCGGGGCGGTGCGCGGCCAGGTGCGCGGCGAGCCGGTCGTCCAGCCGCGCGAGCGTGTACGAGCGGGGCGGGCGGGCGTCCAGGTACTCGCCGGCGAACGCGTCGAACAGGTCGGGGCCGAGCAGCGCGCGCAGCGCCGGATGCCGGTGCCGCATCACCTCCAGCAGCCGCCGCCGGCACCCGCGCCGGTAGATCTCCAGGCGGCGCGCCGCGCCGGGGCCGCCGGGCGCGGCGAGCAGCGCCGCGGCGCGCTCCGGCCGGGGGGACGGCGCGGTGATCGCGTCCTGGAACCACTGCTGCGCGGCCCGCAGCGACGGCGGCCCGCCGGTCGCGCGCGGCTCACCCATCGGACACCGCGCTCGCGGGCAGGGCGCCGACGTGCAGGTCCGCCTTGTGCAGCTCGTCCAGCAGCGCGGGGAACGGCGGGATGTCCTCGTCCCACTCCAGCAGGGTCGGGACGGCGCCCGCCAGCGACGTCGCCAGCCGATACAGCCGCCACACCGGCTCGGCCACCGGACGGTCGTGGGTGTCGATGAGGTGGTCGCCCATGTCGGTGTGCCCGGCCAGATGGATCTGCGCCACCCGGTCGTGCGGGATGGACCGGATGTACTCCTCGGGGTCGAAGCCGTGGTTGACGGACGAGACGTGCACGTTGTTGACGTCCAGCAGCAGGCGGCAGCCCGACTCCTCGCACAGCCGCGCGAGGAACTCCCACTCCGTCATCGTCGAGTGCGCGAACGCCGCGTACGTGCTCGGGTTCTCCAGCACCAGCGGCTGCTCCAGCACGTCCTGGACGACCCGGACGCGGCGGGCGATGTGCCGCAGCGCCTCCTCGGTGAACGGGACGGGCAGCAGCTCGTGGGTGTTCACGCCCGCCACGCCCGTCCAGCAGACGTGGTCGGAGATCCAGCGGGCGCCGACGTCCTCGGCGAGCATGCGCAGCCGGCCGAGGTAGTGCATGTCCAGGGGGTCGGTGCTGCCGATCGACATCGACACCCCGTGCATGACGACCGGGTAGCGCTCGGCGATCCGCTCCAGCGCGTGCCGGGGGTAGCCGGCCGAGTCCATGAAGTTCTCGGAGATGATCTCGAACCAGCCGACGTCGGGCCACTCGGCGAGCACGTGCGGCAGGTGGGCCGAGCGCAGGCCGAGGCCCAGCCCGAGCCGGGCCCCCTCGCCGCCGCGCGCGGTCCGGGCGGCCGGTGCGGGACCGGCCGTCACCGTTCCTGGTCCTTCGCGCCGGCGTCCGCGGAGGACGTGCCCTGGCCGGTGGGGAGCCCGCCGAAGCGGGTCTCGTAGTCGGGCACCTCGTCGTCGGGGAAGCCTTCGCCTGGCGACGGCCCGAACGGGACGCCGGCCTCGAACATCCGCTGCTCGAACACCTTGCGGGCCCGCTTCCACACGCTGGTGCCCCGGTACGGGCCCGCCGCGTGCACCCGGCTCACGTTGATCGGGCTGGCGCAGCTGCCGGACCAGCGGCAGTGCTGCGCGCCCGGCATGGCCTGCTCGGCCTCGTGCCCGCTGTAGCCGCAGCCGCCCTGGGCCGCGCACTCGTTGTCGCCGTGGCAGTTGTGCGAGACGGTGGCGCACCGCCCCATCCCGGCCATGACGCCGGTGCCGTCCCGGCCGTGCCCGGCGCAGGCGTTCAGGCCCATGCAGACGTGCAGCTCCGGTACGGGCTTCAGCGGCGCGGGCCGGGGTCTCGAGCCCGCCTCGGACGCCTGGTCGCGGCTCTGCTCGGCCGCCTCGCTCTCTCCTCTGAACTTCGTGACGTCGCGGTAGGTCAGTCGGGGGTCCCTGTCGTCGGGTGGGGCCATGCGTTCGTCCTTTCCGAGCGGGAGCGGTGGTCGGGGACGGGGGTCGGGGATGGGATTCGGGTTCGGGGACGGGGTTCGGGATCGCGGACGTCGCGCGGGTCAGGAGGCGAGGCGTTCGCAGCGGAAGCCGAGGACCCGGTCGGGAAGCTCGGCCTCCCCGGCGGGGAAGTTCTCCTCGGTGCTCGTCCTGCACCAGAAGGTCGGGTCGGCCGCGGCGCGGGAGCCGATGAGGAACGGCCCGTCGACGCGTCCGCGCTCGGGCGCGCCGGCCGCGGCCTCGCAGTGCTGGTAGCCCCAGCCCTTGCCCTTGTGGCCGGGGAACGTCCGATCGCAGGTGTAGTTGGGGAACGGGACGTCGGCCGACGCGGGGACGGCGCCGAGCGAGGCGAGGACGGCCGCCGCGGCGAGCACGCCGGCGCGCCGCCTTCCTCTGCGGGTCATGGGGGCTCCCGGGGGGTCGATGACTTCTCGCGACAGGATAATAACGCAGAGTCATCATTTGGAACGGTAGGTTCCTGTCACCCGGAAGCGCCCCCGGCCTGCCGCGCCCTCCGATCGGGGAGGGCGCGGCAGGCCGGGGGCGCTTCGCGGGGGCCGGCCGGGCGGCGGGGCGCCATCACCGCCCGGCGCGGCGGCCGGGTCAGGTCACCGGGTTGTCGACCAGGTAGACCGTGGGGGAGGGGGCGCCGCAGGTCGCCGGGGAGGCGGACCCGCCGCCGAACGACAGGTCGGCGGCGGCCGACCCGAGTGAGACGGCCGTGCTCTTCGCCGAGGAGGTCGGCGTGAACGGCCCCGCGGTCAGCGTGCCGTCGCTCGGCAGCGGCACGGTGATCTGCTTGTCGCGCACCAGCTGGGTGGTCGGGATCGGGATCCCGCCGGACGGGATGACGTTCTGCGACGCGGGCGTGCCGCCCTCGACCGTCAGGTTCAGCGCCGTGACCTTCCCGGACGCCGAGGTGTACCCCTTGTCGATCAGCTTGTTCACCGTCGCCGCCGGGATCACCAGCGCGCCGCCGGCCTCGGTGAAGGAGAACGAGGCGCCGCGCTTGGCCACCAGCGGGATGTGCGCGCCGACCGCGATGCCGACGTCGAGGGTGTCGGCGCCGACCTTGCACGCGTACGGCGCGTTGATGATGCCGACCAGCTCGTTCGAGGCGGGCTCGGGGAAGTTCAGCGGCGCGCCGGTGATCTTCGCCGGGGGCTGCCCGGCGGCGCCGCCGACCGCGATCGTGAGCAGCGCGTTGCCCGCCGACGGCTTGCAGTCGGCGGTGATCGGCAGGCTGAACCCGGCCTGCGACTTCAGGTTCACCTCGGCGAGGGCGTGGTCGAACGCCAGCGTGACCTTGCCGCTGTCCGGCGCGGTGTAGGGGCCGACGTCGAACGTCCCGGTCAGCGGCAGCCCGACCTTCAGCGGCTTGCCCGCCTCGATCGCGATGTCGTTGATCTCGAACGGCTTGTCGGCCGCGATGTTGATGCTGGACGGGGTGGAGTTGCTCGCCCCGATGCTCAGGTCCGTGATCTTCGCGTCCGCCTTGTCGATGCCGAGGATCGGCGCCAGCGACGTCAGCCAGGACGGGAAGGTGATGCTGCCCGATCCCTGCGACAGGTAGAACTGCTGGCCCGGGCCGAGCTGGACGGGCGCGACGCCCTGCACGTCCACGTCCGTCGGCAGGTAGAACACCGGCAGCCCGGCGAGTTTGATCGTGCAGCCGATCGGCAGCTTGAACCGGCCGGTGTCGACGCCGACGGCGGGCACGTCGCCCGGCGGGAGCGCTTGCGCGGACGGCGCGATGACGAACGTGAGCGCCGCGAGGGCGGCGCCCGCGCAGGCGGCGAGGGGACGCCGCAGCCGGCCGCGGCGGGCCGTCGCGGCGCCCGCCTGTCGAACTCTCATGGGGACTCCTCTCAGAAGTACGCATCTCAGAAGTACGAACACGTACCTGTGGGTCCCGGACATGGTGAACCCCGACGGGAGGCGGGGGATACGGACAGTGATGCGCAAACGCCACGGCGCGCTTAGCAGCCGCCCATAGAAATGCCACGGCCGGCCGCGTGGCCGGACGGCGTCCGCCCAGTACAATGCGCCCATCGAACGACAGCGGCGCTCCGATGGCGGCGCCCCTTCCGGTGGCCCGCGGTCCGGTGATCGGCGACCCGGCGGCCGGCGGCTGGCCGAGGTCTACGACCCGGCGCGTCCCGGCCTGCCGCGGGGCCGCAGCAGCCTGCCCGCCCAGGTCGTCCGCAAGGCCCAGCGCGAACGGCTGCTCGCCGCGGTGATCTCCGCGGTCGCCGAGAACGGCTACCCCCGCACCACCGTGGCGGCGGTCGTCGCCCGCGCCCGCGTGTCCCGCAAGGCGTTCTACGACCACTTCACCGGCCTGGAGGACTGCTTCCTCACCGCGCTCGCCGACGCGCAGAAGGTGATCCTGCGGGAGCTGATGAACGCGCCGAAGGGCCTCGGCGAGAAGCCGCCGCCGCTGGCCGTCCTCCAGGCGGGCCTGCGCTCCTACCTGTCCCTGTGCGCGCGCGAGCCCGAGTACGCGCGCTGCATCCTGGTCGAGCTGCCCGCCGTCGGCCCGCGCGCGCTCAGGGGCCGCAACAAGGCGTACGGGGCGGTCGCCGACGTGCTGCGGCTGTGGCGCGAGCACGCCGCGAAACGCCACCCGGAATGGCCGCCCGTCGAGGACCCGGCCTACCGCGCGGCGGTCGGCGCCATCGCCGAGCTGATCACCGCGCACGTCTGCGCGGGCGACGCGGCGGCCCTGCGCGACCTGCACGGCCCGCTCACCGACATCCTGCTGCGCATCCTCGCCGCGCCCCTCCCGCGCGGCTGATCGCGCGCCGCTCCCCGCGCGCGGCCCGATGGCCGTACGGTGCTGGCATGGGCATGGTGCACACGGTGGGGCTGGTCCTGCATCCCGAGCGCGACTCCGAGGTCGCCGTCGACACGATCGTCGGATGGGCGGGGCGGCGCGGCGGGACGGTGCTCGGGCTGCCCGAGGAGATCGGCCGGATCGACTGCAGCGCCGTCCCGGTCGGGGCCGCCGCGCTCGCCGAGCGCGCCGACCTGCTGGTCAGCCTCGGCGGCGACGGGACGATGCTGCGCAGCATGCGGCTGGCGGCCGGCGCGGCGACGCCGGTGCTCGGCGTCAACCTCGGCCGCCTCGGCTTCCTCGCCGAGATCGACGTGGACGGGCTGGCCGACGCGCTGACCGCCATCGACGAGCACCGCTACCAGGTGGAGCCGCGGATGGCGGTGTGCGTGCGGCTGCCCGGCGGGCAGGTGGTGTCCGCCTTCAACGACATCGCGCTGGTGCGGATGCCGGGCGACGGCCTGGCGGCGGTGGAGGTGACGGTGCAGGGCCAGCCGTTCGTCCGGTACGCCGGCGACGCGGTGATCGTGGCGACCTCGACCGGGTCCACCGCCTACAGCTACTCCGCCGGCGGGCCGATCGTCTCGCCCGCCGTCGAGGGCTTCCTGGTGGTGCCGGCGGCGGCGCACTCGACCTTCAACCGCGCGGTCATGCTGTCGGCGGACGAGGACGTCGAGCTGGAGCTGCTGCCGACGTCGGGGACGCTCGCGGTGGAGGTGGACGGCGGGGTCGCCGCGCAGCTCAAGGCGGGGGACCGGCTGCACGTCACCGCGTCGCGCGGCGCGGCCCGCGTCGTCCGGCTGGGCGGGACGACCTTCTACGAGCGCGCCCGCCGCAAGCTGCGCGTCAGCGGCAGCGCCGAGGCCGACTGACCCGTCACAGCCAGCCGCGCTCGTCGGCGACGCGCAGCGCCTCCATCCGGTTGCGGGTGCCGGTCTTGGCGATCGCCGAGGACAGGTAGTTGCGGACGGTCCCCTCCGACAGGTGCAGCCTCGCGGCGATCTGCGCCACCGCCGCGCCCGCGCGCGCGGTGTTGAGCACGTCGGCCTCGCGGGGCGTGAGCGGCGAGTCCCCGGCCGCCAGCGTCGCCGCCGCGAGGGCCGGGTCGACGACGCGCTCGCCCCGCACCACCCGGCGGACGGCGTCGGCGAGCGCCTCGGCCCGCGCGTCCTTGACCACGAACCCGGCGGCGCCCGCCGCCATCGCCCGGCGCAGGTACCCGGCGCGGCCGAACGTCGTCAGGATCACCACCCGGCAGCCGGGCGCCTTCTCGGCGAGCACCGCCGCCGCGGCCAGGCCGTCCGTCCCGGGCATCTCGATGTCGAGCAGCGCCACGTCCGGGCGGTGCTCCAGGACCGCTGCGACCACCTCGTCGCCGCGCCCGACGGAGGCGACGACCTCGAAGTCGTCCTCCAGGTCCAGCAGCGCGGACAGCGCCGTGCGGATCAGCTCCTGGTCGTCGGCGAGCAGCAGCCGGATCGTCATGCGCGCGCACCCTCCGCCGTCCCGACCGTCACCCTCAGCCGCCAGCCGCGCGGGCGCACCGGCCCGGCGTCCACGCGCCCGCCCGCCGCCGCGACCCGCTCGCGCAGCCCGGTGAGCCCGTTCCCGGACGGCGCGGCGCCGCCCACCCCATCGTCCACTATCTCCACGGCCGACGGCGACAGCGTCACCGTGCAGCGGGAGGCGCGCGCGTGCCGCACCACGTTCGTCAGGCCCTCGCGCACCACCCAGCCGAACAGCTCCTGCCGGGCGGGGTCGACCATCTCGGTGGACACCGGCAGGTCGGCGTCGACGCCCGCGGCCCGCAGCACCTCCCGGCCTCGGGCCAGCTCGCCCGCCAGCGACACCTCCCGGTAGCCCGACACGGCCGCGCGCACGTCGGCGAGCGCCTGCCGGGCCAGCTCCTCCACCTCGGTGATCTCCCGCGCCGAGCGCGGGGAGCCGGCCGCCGCCAGCCGGCGGGCCAGCCCGCTCTTGATCGTGATGACGGTCAGCGAGTGGCCGAGCAGGTCGTGCAGGTCGCGGGCGATCCGCGCCCGCTCGGCCGCCGACGCCAGCCGGGCCACCTCCGCGCGCGCCTCCACCAGCGCCTCGTTGGCGCCGGCCATCTCGGCGTAGGCGTAGACGGTCAGGGTGGTGAACACGACCATCAGCGCGGTGAGCGGGTCGGGCCCGCTGTGCCAGGGCCGCACCGCCCACGGGACGGCCAGGGCGGGCAGCGCCCCGGCCAGCACGATCAGGACGATGCGCCGGCGCACGATCAGGGCCGTGATGGCGACGACGACGGCCCACAGGTAGAAGGCGAAGTGCCGGGCGAACGGCAGCTCAGCGAGGAACAGCACGACCATCACGCCGTACAGGACCCAGAGCCGGCCTCGGGCCCCGCGGACGATCGACACTCCGGCGAGGATGTAGACGGCCGCGAACGCGGCGGCGATCGTGAACCCGGCCGTGGCGCCCGCCCCCGTGGAGTACTGCGCGACCCCGACCGCCGTCACCGACGGGTAGACGAGCATCCCGGTCGCGAGCCCCGCCCGGCGCCAGCCGCGCGCCCAGCGCTGCGGATCGGCGGCCGGCGCCTTCGCGGCGTCGTCCATGGCGGGCACGCTACCGGCCGCCGGACGCGGTGGCCGCGCCTCCGGCCGCGAACAGCGCCCGCATGCGCCGGCCCGCGGTGATGGCGACGACGCAGAGCAGGAGCAGCCCGCAGACGCCCTGCTCGACCTTCATCCACGGCGGGAGGAAGCCCGGGATCGAGACGATGACGACGACGGCCGCCACCATCACCGCGGAGACGATCCGCAGCCGCCGGTACGCCGCCCGGGAGCCCCTGGCGGTGCGGCGGGCGAAGGCGAACGAGAACACCGACACGACGGCGACGATGGTCCCGCGCACCCACACGGTGTCGTTCACCATCGAGTGGTGGTCGCGGAGCAGGTAGACGGCGACCATCGTCAGCCAGCTGAGGGCGAGGTAGGCGCCGGTGAGCAGGGTGATCGCGCGGAAGGCCCGAAGGTCGCGGGGGTCGCGGGAGGCGGTGCTGCGGTTCTCGGCTGCGTCCATACCGGTCATGGTGGGCGCGGGCCCCCGGTCACGCACAGTGAGTTCGCGCATCACCCGCCCATGACATTCGTCATGGCCCGGCCGTTGGCGGACCGGACGCCGAGCGCCCGGAACAGGAACGCGGTGAGCTGCGCGGCGGCCGCCGACGCGCTCTCCCGCGCCGTCCCGTCCAGCTGGTGCTCGAACGCCCGGCCGAGCGCGGCCCGGACGGACCGCGCGTCCGGCTCCGGATCGGCCCACGGCAGCGACCCGTCCGCCAGGCCGGCGGCCAGCACGTCGGCGATCAGCGCCTCCTGCTCGGCGACGGCGCGGGCGCGCTCCCCGGCGCAGCCGCGCGCCCGCATCGCCTCGCCCGAGGCCAGCGCCAGCGCCCGGCGGCGGCGCCGGTCGTCGGCGGTGATCCGCAGCATCCCGTCGACCAGGGCGCGCAGCGCCTCGGGCGGGCTCGCCGCGGACGCCGCCCACGAGCGCATCTCCGCCGTCACCAGCGCGCCGTCGCGGCGGAACATCGTCAGCAGCAGCGCGTCCCTGGACTCGAAGTGCCGGTCGAACGCCTCGTCGGGCAGCCCCGCCGCCGCGACGATGTCGCCGACGGTCACCGGCGCGCCGTCCGCCGCCGCCAGGCAGCGGTACGCGGCGTCGATGATGCGGACCCGCTCGACGGCCTGACCCGGTGCCTGCACGGCCCCTCCCCGCACGCCTTCGTCCGGACGTCCCCGGCTCCCAGCGGGTCCCGGGAGCCTCCAGCCTAACCCGGCGGGCCGCCGCGGGACCGTCCCCGCCGGGGCCACGCTGAGGTGGCCGGACGGCCCGGTTCACGTCGCTCACCTGCGCGGATTCGCCATGCCGCCGCCGCGCGCCGGGGCCCCGCGGCGCTACACTCCCGTCCCGGTAGAGATCAACGCGCGGATCCGCCGCAGGCCGGAGGGTCCCCGGGGCGAGAGGGACCGGCGTGCACATCTCCATAGCGGACCTCGCGGACGGCGCGGCGGACCTGCCGCCGCTCGACGGGGACGGCGCGGTCGGCGATCCGCTCGTCGCCGTGGACCTCGCGCCCGCCGACGCCGCGGTCGTCGCGCGCGCCGCGCGGCGCGCCCGGGACTGCGACCGCATCCTGGTCGGTGTGGGCGCCGGCGACCGCGACCTGGTCCGGGCCCTCGACCTCACCCTCACCGCGTCGGCGGAGGCCGGGCCGGAGAGCGTCGCCGCCGGCGACCCGGCGGAACGGCTCGCCGCGCTGCGCGCCGCCGCCGCGCACAGCCCGCAGGCGGCGCTGGTGCTGCGCGACGTGCTGCGCACCACGGACGGCATGCCCGTCGCGGCGGCCCTGGACGTGGAGTCCTACGCCTACTCGACGCTGCTCGGCGGCGCGGAGTTCGCGCGCTGGCTGGCCTCGCGCGGGCCGCGGCTGCTGCCCTCCGACGTCAAGGACCCGGTGCTGCTGGCGCGGGACGGCGACGTCCTGTCGATCACGCTGAACCGGCCGCAGCGCCGCAACGCCTACGGGCGCCAGCTCCGCGACGCGCTCGTCGACGCGCTCCGCGTCGCGCTGCTCGACGACGGGATCGCCCGCGTGGTCCTGGACGGCGCGGGCCCGGTGTTCTGCTCCGGCGGCGACCTGGACGAGTTCGGCACCGCGCCCGACCTGGCGACGGCGCACTTCGTCCGCACCCGCGCGGGCGCGGGCCGGCTGATCCACCGCCTCGGGCCGCGCGTCGAGGTCCGGGTGCAGGGCGCCTGCGTCGGCGCGGGCATCGAGCTGCCCGCGTTCGCCGGACGCGTCGTCGCGGCCGGCGACGCGACGTTCCGGCTGCCCGAGGTGTCGATGGGCCTGATCCCCGGGGCCGGCGGGACGGTGTCGCTGCCGCGCCGGATCGGCCGGTGGCGCACCCTGTACCTCGCGCTCACCGGCGAGCCCCTGGACGCGCGCACCGCGCTGGCCTGGGGCCTGGTCGACGAGGTCCTGCCGTGAGGGCGGCCGGAACGGCGCCGGACGACGTCGGATAACGTCTCGACCGTGCGACCCACGATCTCCGAGCAACCCGAGCCCCGGCTGGAAGAGCGGCACTCCGTCCTGGAACTGCTGGACCTGGAGGAGCTCGACCGGGACCTGTACCGCGGCACCCTCGTGTTCGACGACCCGTACCCGCTGTACGGCGGGCAGGTCGCGGCGCAGGCGCTGCGCGCGGCGGGCGGCACCGTCCCGGAGGGGCGGCTGCCGCACTCGCTGCACGGCTACTTCCTGCGCGGCGGCGACGCCGCCCGCCCCACGATCTTCCGCGTCGACCGGGACCGCGACGGCCGCTCGTTCTCCGCGCGCCGCGTGGTCGCACTGCAGGGCGGCGAGGTCATCTTCAACATGTCGGTGTCGTTCCAGCAGCCCGCCGTGGACGAGGACCGCCAGGTGCACCCCGCCCCGGACGCGCCCGGCCCCGAGGCGCTGCCGGACGAGGAGATGCCGCGGCTGTTCTCGATGGACAGCCGCGTCCCGCCGCAGCCCTACGCGGCCGCCGACTTCCCGACGCGGCTCTGGTCGCGCTGCGTCGAGCCGCTCCCCGACGACGACCTGCTGCACGCGTGCGTGCTGACGTACCTGTCCGACATCTCCAGCGGGCTGACGGCGCTGCACGACGGCAACGCCCGCTCGGGGTCCAGCCTGGACCACGCGGTGTGGTTCCACCGGCCCGTCCGGATGGACGAGTGGGTGCTGATGGACCTGGTCCCGCTGACCGTCGCCTCCGGGCGCGGCCTGTACTCGGGAACGATCCACACCCGCGACGGCGCGCTCGTCGCCAGCCTCACCCAGGAGTGCCTGTTCCGCACCCCGCGCGACCGGCCCGCCTCCTGACGCGGTTACGCTGACGCCGCCCGCCGCCGCAGCGGACGCCGCCGTCGCAGGAGGAACGTTGAGCGAGATCGTCGTGACCCGGCCGCGGCCGGGCGTCACCCGCGTCGAGATGAACCGGCCCGACCGGCTGAACGCGATGACCGCCGGGATGATCGAGGGCCTGCACGCGGCGCTGGCCGAGGCGGGCGCGGACCCGGAGTGCCGGTTGATCGTGCTGACCGGTGCGGGCCGCGGCTTCTGCGCGGGCCTGGACCTGGGCGGCTACGGCGAGCCGGAGGGCGTGGAGGGCGCGGGCGCGGTGCAGCGGGGGCTGGCCACGCAGCGGCACATCGCGGGGCTGGTGCAGCGGATCCGGCGGCTGCCGCAGCCGGTGGTCGCAGAGGTGAACGGCGCGGCGGCGGGCGGCGGCCTGGCACTGGTGCTGGCCTCGGACCTGCGGATCGCCTCGACGTCGGCGGTGTTCGCGGTGTCGTTCATGCGGGTCGGGTTCTCCGCCTGCGACATCGGCACGTCGTGGATGCTGCCGCGGCTGGTCGGCGCCGGACGGGCGCACGAGCTGATGATGACCGCCCGCCGCTTCGACGCCGAGGAGGCGCTGCGGATCGGCCTGCTCGCCGACGCCGTCGCACCCGATGAGCTGGCCGCGCGCGTGGACAAGGCCGTCGACGACCTGCTGTCGATGCCGCCGCTGTCGCTGTCGCTGACCAAGCAGGCGATGTGGCTGTCGCTGGAGATCCCGTCGTTCGACGCGGCCGTCGAGCTGGAGAACCGGCAGCAGGTCCTGACGATGATGACCGCCGACCAGACCGAGGCCATGACCGCGTTCGTGGAGAAGCGGGCCCCCGACTACCGCAACCGCTGACCGGCGTGCCGCCCCCGCCGGGGCGGCACGCCGGTCGTGCTCAGCGCCAGGTGTCGTTCGCGGTGTGCGGCGAGGTGCCGGTGGTGTAGGTGCGGTTGGCGCCGCTCTCCCACGTCACGGCCCCTGCGTCGGTCTTCTTGATGTACTTGTACTCGATGGGCGTGCCGGCGGGGAGCGTCACCGTGCCGCTCCAGGTCGGGTAGCCGGCCGACGACAGCGGGACGGCCCTGGCCGGGTCCCACGAGCCCAGGGCGGGCACGTTGCCGACGACGTAGACGCTCGTCCCCCAGGTCGTCGTGGCGTGGACGTTGAACGCGTCGGTGACGGTCGAGGCCGGGGGAGTGGTGGTTCCGGTGGTGTCGTCCACGTCGATGGCGACGGCGCCACCGGCCGGGATCGTGACGGACGCGGTGCCGCCCGACACCGTCACGGCCGTGCCGTTGCAGCCGCCGCCCTTCGCGCCGCCGGTGATGACGTCGCAGTACACGCCGTCCGGCAGGCCCGTGGTGTAGGTGGCGGTGGACGCGCCGGACGAGGCGTTCAGCCCGATCCAGCCCTTCGCGCCGCGGCTGAACCCGATGACGTTGCCTGCGGTGGCCGTGAAGTTGGAGACGGTCGTGGCGGACGCAGTGGCGTTGTGCCAGCCGACCATTCCCTTGACGCCGGTCGACTGCGTGATGCACTGCCAGCCATTCGAGCAGTTCGCGTCGGTCACGAAGCCGTAGGAATCGGCGGGCGGCGACTGCCCGGCCGCCGACCAGGTGAACCCGTCGAACACCGACGGCTTGCCGTACGGGTAGGCGAGCAGGAAGTAGTTCGCCAGCGTGTACGCGGTCCCGTTCTTGTAGCTGAGCGTGCTGCCGTTGCGCTCGGTGTCGTGGTTGGTGACCATCGCGAACGTCTGGCCGCTCCCGGCGTCCAGCGACCAGGACGGGATGCCCGACAGGTTCGACAGGGTGCCGGCGGAGAACTGCGCCTTCAGTCCGTCGGCGTAGGAGAAGCCGATGACGTCGCCGTTGGCGGTGAACGCGGACGGCTTGAGGGCGCCGGTCGTCGACCCCGGCATGACCTCCTGCGCGATGTACGGAGCCTTCCCCTCGGCCGTCGTGGTGTGCAGGGCGCCCTTGATGGCCGCGAAGTCGGCTTGCGGGATGTGCTTGGCCGCGTCGATGCGGAATCCGTCGACGCCGAGCCCGATGAGGTCGTTGAGGTATCCGGCGATCTTGCTGCGGACGTAGTCGGTCTGCGTCTTCAGGTCGGAGAGGTGGTCCAGTTCGCAGTTCTGGACCTCGGCGGTGTCGTTCCAGTCGTCGATGACGCCGTCGTCGTCATTGCAGTACCCGTCGCCGGGATGGTGGAAGTCGCCGTACCCGTACGGGACGGCGGGGTAGGCGTACCCGGACGGGTCGAACGCCGACCCGTCGTAGGTGGTGGTGAGCGTGTTGTTCGCGCCCGCCATGTGGTTGACGACCGCGTCGGCGTAGACGCGGACGCCCGCGCCGTGGCAGGCGGCGACCATCGCGGCGAACTGCGCGCGGGTGCCGAGCCGGCTAGTCAGGCCGTACGAGACGGGCTGGTAGACCTCCCACCAGGGGTGGGCGCCGTCGCCGCTGGAGGCGAGGCTGACGGACTCGGCGGGCGGGGCGACCTGGACCGCGCCGTACCCGGCCGGGCCGAGCTGGTCCGTGCAGGCCTTCGCGACGGAGTTCCAGTTCCATTCCCACAGGTTCGCGGTGACGTCACTGGCGTTGAGGGCCGCGTCGGCGCGGGCCGTCCCGTCCGGGGACGGGACGGCGAACGGCGCGGCGCCGCCGATCAGCAGGGCGGCGGCGATGAACAGTGGGCGAGCAGGGTTTCGACGGTGCATGTCGGCGGACTCCTGTCACAGGGCACATGGCGCGTGCCTGAAGGGGGTGGGGGACGGCCGTCCACGAGTACCGTGAGAATGCGCTCTTCTTGCAGTCAGGTCAAGAGCTTGCGCAAGATTTCATGCTTCTTGCAGAAACCGGACGGTCACGCGCCTTCGGTCTTCGCCGCGTCCCGGGCGTCCGCGCGTTCGCGCTGCGGGACGATCGTGTACTTCGGGTCCTTCGCCGACTGCATCCCGGCGTGGAAGATCCCGAACCTGGTGCACGCCGAACCGGCCAGCAGCGCGGCACCGCTCAGCGCCGCCGCGACCCGGCTGCGCCCGCCGAGCAGCGCGCCGCCCGCGGCGCCTGCCACCGACAGGATCTCCGCCGCCCGGGTCAGCTTGCCGCCCGTGCCCTGCCGGTACGGTTCGGCGAGCATGCCGAGGCGGCGTTCCATCAGCTTGGCCGCGGCGAGTTCGAGGCCCGCGCCGAACACCGCGGCGCTGCGCATCGGCGCCGTCTCGGCGACCGGCGAGGCCAGCAGCGCCATCCCGGACGCGGCGGCCGTGGCCGAGCCGACGAACACCAGCGGCAGCTCCCGGTAGCCCTCGTGCCAGGCCGGCACCGCCGTGTCGGCGGCGAGGACGGCGGTGTAGGCGGCGACCGCCGGGCCGAGCGTCGCCGCGCCCACCGTCGCGGTCCTGCTCAGCGGCTTGAACAGGCCGGTCACGTCCAGCACGGCGGCCGCGCCCGCCGCCGGGCCGTAGGCTGCCAGCAGCCACGAGCCAACGCTCATCGGCGAGGTCGGCTTCAGCACCCGCAGCATGTTGTAGAACCGCGCGGGCCGGCCCAGGTCGTGGACCAGCGCCACCGCCGACCCGGTGATCGCGACCAGCGAGGAGATCTTCAGCGCCCGCGCCGCGGCCGGACGCCCGGTCAGCTCCGCGCCCGCCGCCAGCACCGACCCGGCGCCCGCCAGCCCGCCGAGGAAGAAGTACCCGGCGATGTCGGCCGCCTGCCAGACCGGCGGGTTCAGCACGGGCTTGCCGTAGTAGGAGGTGAACTCGGCCTTGGGCACCATCGCCCGCTCGCCGCGCCCGCCGCGGCGTCGGCGGCGCTCGATTTTGCCGGTGCCCTGCCCGATGAGGGCGTCCCGGCCCTCCCGCTGCCCCTGGAGGCCGTCCTTGGTGACGTCGGACGTGCTCATCGCCTGCCTCCCAGCCGGCCGTGGACGGTGAACAGCGCGGCGACCCCGCCGGCGAGCGCGGCGGCGGCCACGCCGGCGTGCTTCCACATGGACGGCAGGTCCCGCGTGGTCACGACCGGGTCCGGCGGCAGCCCGTAGACCTCCGGCTCGTCCAGCAGGAGGAAGAACGCGCCGTCGCCGCCGACGCCGTCCTCCGGGTCGTGCCCGTACAGCCGGGCGTCCTCGACGCCCATGCCGTGCAGTTGGTCGACGCGCGCGGCGGCGCGTTCGCGCAGCTCGTCGAGCGGGCCGAACTGGATGGAGTCGGTGGGGCACGCCTTGGCGCAGGCCGGTTCGAGGCCGTCGCCGATCCGGTCGTAGCACAGGGTGCACTTCCAGACGCGGCCGTCCTCCTTGCGCTGGTCGATGACGCCGTAGGGGCAGGCGGGCACGCAGTAGCCGCAGCCGTTGCAGATGTCCTCCTGGACGACGACAGTCCCGAACTCGGTGCGGAACAGCGACCCGGTCGGGCAGACGTCCAGGCAGGCGGCGTGCGTGCAGTGCTTGCAGACGTCCGAGGCCATCAGCCACCGGACGCCGGAGTCGGCGTTGCCGACCGGCTTGTCCTGCTCGATGAACGCGACGTGCCGCCAGGTGTCCGCGCCGAGCCCCTGGGTGTTGTCGTAGGACATCCCGGTGAACTCCAGGCCGTCCTCGGGGACGGAGTTCCACTCCTTGCAGGCGACCTCGCAGGCCTTGCAGCCGATGCAGACCGACGTGTCGGTGAAGAATCCCATGCGGGGCGGGGCGTCGGGATAGCCGGCGTCCTTCGCGACGTCGGGCTCGGCGCCCGCCAGCAGGTTCCGTCCGACCAGCCCGCTCATGCGGTCACCTCCAGCCCGTGGACAAGGCGCTGCGTCCCTTCCCGCGAGAGGGCCGGCTACACCTGCGCCATCAGCGGCTCCGCAGGACATCTCGGTGCATTGACGGCTTTTCGGACGGCTGGATAGCGTCGGGAGATCGTCGAGGAGGCTGCGATGGCGGTGGAACCGTCCGGCTACGCGGGCCCGCTGGACCGCACGCTGGGCCTGCGGGTGGTCGAGGCGTCCGACCGGGAGGTCGTGGCCGAGATCGAGGTGACCGACGGGCTCATGCAGGCGTACGGGATCGTGCACGGCGGCGTGTACTGCGCGATCAACGAGACCGTGTGCAGCATGGGCGCCGCGCTGACCGTCGGGCTGGAGCACCGGGTCGTCGGGATCAGCAACCACACGCGCTTCATCCGCGCCGTCCGCGAGGGCCGGCTGACGGCACGCGCCCGCCCCGTCGACCGGGTCGGCGACCATGTCACCTGGCAGGCGGCCATCACCGACGACGAGGGCCGGCTGGCCGCCGAGGGCACCGTCAACCTGCTGCGGCTCACGCCGCAGGCGCCGCGGCCCGCGGGCGGGCGAGCGGCGGGGTCGCCGGCGGCCGGCTGATGGGCGCCCGGCCCGCCGGCCGGCGGTCAGCCGGCGGTCATCGCCTTCCACTGGCGGTCGGCGACCGGACGCCAGGCGCCGTGCCGCTCGTGGAACAGCGCGAACGCCTGCGAGCCGCTCCAGTCGTCCGGCAGCAGCGCGGCCGGCAGCGCCGGGTCGAGGAACGGGAACCGCCGCCACTCCTGGACGAGCCGGGCGTGCGCGGCGAACGTCCCCGGATCGTCGGCGGGACGCAGCGCGCGGACCGCGTCGAGGAAGTCCTCGTAGGCCAGCTCGATCTCGTCGAGGTTCCATGCCTGCCGGGCCACCCGGCGCGCCTCGTCGAGGTCGCCGAGGCACCCGACGAACAGCGTGGAGGTGTCGGCGACGCCGATCTCGGCGAGCACCTCGCGCACCTCGGGCTCGCGCTCGGGATGGGGGCTGACCCACACGCCGGGGGACAGGTTGCCGAGGCCGTTCCACGACAGCCGCGTCCGCAGCAGGTGCCGCAGCTTCCGGTTCGTCTCCGGGACGGTGGCGAGCACGAGCAGCCATCGCCCGTCCCACGCGCCGCCGGGACGGCCGAAGCCGTAGATGCGCTCGGTGCCGTCGGTGAGCAGCCGCTTCCCGGCGGGGGTGAGATGCCAGGCGGTGCGCCGGCCGTGCCGCTCCCCGGACAGCCATCCCTCGCTCGCGCTGCGGGCGAGGGCCTGCCGGACGGCCTTCTCCTCGACCCCGAGCAGCCCGAGCGCCTCCAGGAACGCCGCCGTCCACACCGGTTCACCGGCGGGCAGGACGAACTCGCCGAGGACGGTCAGCAGCAGCGAGCGCGCGCTGGCCGCCCCGAGCTCGCGGCGGCGCCGGAACCGCGGCCCCGCGCCGGAGCCGTTCCCCGCGTCCGTGCCGGCGGCCGGGCTCATCGGCTCTCCCTCCGCGGACGACTGCATCCGGTCCCTCATCATTCCACATAACCATTGACTAGCGTTTTGCGAGTGTAGAACATAATTGCCACGGTTCACGGCGAAGGGAAGCCCCCGATGACCGCTGACGCGGCGACCGGCCAGGCGCGGCCGGGCACGTTCAACGCCTCCGATTATCTGCTGCGGGCCGCGCGGGACCCCGGAACCGCCGGACGGACGGCGCTCACCGGCCCCGGCGGCGACCTGACCTACGCCGAGCTGGACGCTCTCGCCGGGAACGTCGCCGCCGGGCTGGAGGCGTGGGGGCTGCGGCCCGAGGAGCGGGCCGTGCTGTTCATGGCGGACGGCCCCGCCATGGCGGGCGCGATCCTCGGCGCGATGCGGCTCGGCGCCGTCCCCGTCCCGGTGTCGACCATGCTGACGGCCGCCGAGCTGGCGGCCCTGCTGAACGACGCGCGCGCCAGGGTGCTGCTGGTCAGCGACCGGTTCGCCGGTCCGGCGCAGGAGGCGTTGGCGCTGGCCCCGGGCGTGCGGCGCGTCGCGGTCGAGGGGGACGCGGTGCTGCGCGTCCCGGAGGGCGTGCGGGTGAACCCCTTCGCCGACCTCGTCGCCGAGGGCGCGGCGCAGGGCGGGGAGATCCGCGAACCGTACGCGACGTCCGACGACTCCAGTGCGCTGTGGCTCTACACGTCCGGGACGACCGGCAGGCCCAAGGGCGCGATGCACCGGCACGCCAACATCCGGCACGTCGTGGAGACCTACGGCCGGCAGGTCCTCGGCATCACCCCGGACGACCGCTGCTACTCGGTCGCCAAGCTGTTCTTCGCCTACGGCATCGGCAACTCGCTGTTCTTCCCGCTCGCCGTCGGCGCCACCGCGATCCTCGACCCGGACCGTCCGACGCCCGCGTCCGTCGCCGAGCGGCTGCGCGAGTACCGGCCGACGCTGTTCTTCGCCGTCCCCACCTTCTACGCCGCGCTGCTGAACGCGGACGTGCCGGCCGAGGCGTTCGCGTCGGTGCGGCTGGCGGTGTCGGCGGGCGAGCCGCTGCCCGCCGAGCTGTGCCGCCGCTTCACCGCGCGGTACGGCGTGGAGATCATCGACGGCATCGGCTCCACCGAGTGCCTGCACATCTTCCTGTCGAACCGCCCGGGCGAGGTGCGCCCCGGCACCACGGGCGTCGCCGTCCCCGGCTACGAGCTGCGCGTCGTCGACGCGCACGGCGCCGACGTCCCGCCCGGCACGCCCGGGTCGCTGCTGGTGAAGGGCGAGTCGATCGCCACCGGCTACTGGTGCCGGACGGAGACGACCCGGCAGGTGTTCCAGGGCGAGTGGCTGCGCACCGGCGACACCTACGTGGTGGACGAGGACGGCTACCACACCTGCCTCGGGCGCACCGGCGACATGCTCAAGGCCGGCGGCATCTGGGTGTCGCCGGCCGAGGTGGAGGCCCGGCTGCTGGAGCATCCGGCGGTCGCGATGGTCGCGGTCGTCGGCCTCCCGGACGGCGACGGCCTGGACAAGCCGATCGCCTGCGTCGTCCTCGCGGACGGCGCGAAGGCCGAGCCGGCGGAGCTGATCGACTTCTGCCGGGCGGGGCTCGCGTCCTTCAAGCGGCCCCGCGAGGTGCTGATCGTGGACGTGCTGCCGACCACGGCCAGCGGCAAGCTGCGCCGCTTCGCCGTCCGCGAGCAGGCCGCCGCCCTGCTCGGCCGCGCCTGACCCCCGCACGGTCCCGGGTGGCGGCCCGCCGCGCGCCGATATGCTACAAACTCTTGACGTGTTGACCGTGTTCTGTGGAGCATGGAGGGACGGACAGACCTGGAGGAGCACCCCATGCACGTCGAGTTCCGGACGGATCCGGCCCGCTACCGGCACTGGAGGGTCGAGGTCGACGGTCCGGTCGCCACGCTGACGATGGACGTCGACGAGCAGGGGGGCCTGGTCCCCGGCTACGAGCTGAAGCTCAACTCCTACGACCTCGGCGTGGACATCGAGCTGTACGACGCCGTCCAGCGGCTGCGGTTCGAGCAGCCCGGGGTGCGCACGGTCGTGGTGACCAGCGGCAAGGAGAAGATCTTCTGCGCGGGCGCCAACATCCGGATGCTGGCCGCGTCCGAGCACGGGTGGAAGGTGAACTTCTGCAAGTTCACCAACGAGACCCGCAACGGCATCGAGGACGCGACCGCCAACTCCGGCCAGACCTACCTCGCCGCGTGCAACGGCACCGCGTCCGGCGGCGGCTACGAGCTGGCGCTCGCCTGCGACCACATCATGCTCGTGGACGACCGGTCGTCGACCGTCTCGCTGCCGGAGCTGCCGCTGCTCGGCGTGCTGCCCGGCACCGGCGGGCTGACGCGCGTCACCGACAAGCGGCACGTCCGCCGCGACCGCGCCGACTACTTCGCCACCAAGGCCGAAGGGCTCGGCGGCAAGAAGGCCGTCGCGTGGCGGCTGGTCGACGAGGCCGTATCCCGCACCGCGTGGGACGCGACCGTCGCGGAACGCGCCGCCGAGCTGGCCGCCCGCTCGAACCGCCCGGCCGGCGCCGAGGGCGTCACGCTGGCACCGCTCGACAAGACCCGCACCGACGCCGAGATCGCCTACCGGCACGTGACCGCGAAGCTGGACCGCGACGCCGCCGCCGTCGAGATCACCGTCAACGGCCCCTCCGCCGACGCGCCCGAGGACATCACCGGCGTCCACGCCCAGGGCGCGGACTTCTGGACCCTCGCGATGACCCGCGAGCTGGACGACCTGATCCTCGACCTGCGCACCAACGAGCCGTCCCTCGGCACCTGGATCCTCCGGACCGCCGGCGACCCGCTGAAGGTCCTCGACCACGACCGCCTGCTGCTCGACCATGCCTCCGACTGGCTGGCGAACGAGATCGTCCTGTACCTCAAGCGGACGTTGAAGCGCCTCGACGTGACGAGCCGCAGCATGATCGCGCTGATCGAGCCCGGCAGCTGCTTCGCCGGCTCGCTCTTCGAGCTGGCGCTCGCCGCCGACCGCTCCTACCACCTGGAAGGCGTCTTCGAGGACGTCGACCCCGGCGCCGAGCCCGCCACCGTCGCCGTCGACGCGATGAACCTCGGCCCGCTGCCGATGGGCAACGGCCTCACCCGCCTGGAGACCCGCTTCCTCGGCGACGACGAGGGCCTGGCCGCCGTCCGTGACGCCGCCGCGAAACCCCTCGACGCCGGCGACGCCGAGCGCCTCGGCCTGGTCACCTTCGCGCCCGACGACATCGACTGGGACGAGGAGGTCCGCATCGCCGTCGAGGAGCGCGCCGGATTCTCCCCCGACGCCCTCACCGGCCTGGAGGCCAACCACCGCTTCCCCGGCCCCGAGACCCTGGAGACGAAGATCTTCGGCCGGCTCACCGCCTGGCAGAACTGGATCTTCAACCGGCCGAACGCGTCCGGCCCGGACGGCGCGCTGCGCCGCTACGGCACCGGACGGCGCGCCGACTTCGACCGAAAGCGAGTCTGAGCATGCCCGTCTCCGCGGACTACTCCGAGAAGATCCCCAACAACGTCGACCTGCACGAGGACCGCCGCCTGCAGCGCGCCCTGGAGTCGTGGCAGCCGAACTTCCTGTCCTGGTGGGAGTCGATGGGCCCGACCCTGCCGACCCAGGACGTCTACCTGCGCACCGCCGTCAACGTCGGCCGCGAGGGCTGGGCGCACTTCGGGCACGTCGCCATGAAGGACTACCGCTGGGGCATCTTCCTCGCCGAACGCGACGGCGACCGCCGCATCGGCTTCGGCGCGCACAAGGGCGAGCCCGCCTGGCAGAAGGTGCCCGGCGAGTACCGCGCCGAACTCCAGCGGCTCATCGTCATCCAGGGCGACACCGAACCCGCGTCCGTCGAGCAGCAGCGCAACCTCGGCGCCACCGCCCCCAGCCTCTACGACCTGCGCAACCTGTTCCAGGTGAACGTCGAAGAGGGCCGCCACCTGTGGGCGATGGTGTACCTCCTGCACGCCTTCTTCGGCCGCGAAGGACGCGAGGAGGCCGAGGAACTGCTGCACCGCAACTCCGGCAGCGAGGAGTCACCGCGCATCCTCGGCGCCTTCAACGAGGAGACGCCCGACTGGCTCTCCTTCTTCATGTTCACCTACTTCACCGACCGCGACGGCAAGTACCAGCTCGGCACCCTCAAGGAGTCCGGCTTCGACCCCCTGGCGCGGACCTGCGAGTTCATGCTCAAGGAAGAGGCCCACCACATGATGGTGGGCACCACCGGCATCGACCGCGTCGTCGAGCGCACCGTCCGGCTCATGCTCGAACACGACACCGACGACGTCGCCGCGCTCGGCGCGATCCCCCTGGACATGATCCAGAAGTACCTGAACTTCCACTACTCGGTATCGCTCGACCTGTTCGGCTCCGAGACGTCCAGCAACGTCGCCAACTACTACACCGCCGGGCTCAAGGGCCGCTGGATGGAAGGCCGCCGCAAGGACGACCACCGCCTCACCGACGACTCCATCCTGGTGGACGCCCTCGTCGACGGCGAGATCGGCCAGACCGAGGTCGCCGCCCTCGTCGGCCTCAACACCGACCTGCGCCGCGAGTACGTCTCCGACTGCCAGAGCGGCGTCAACCGCTGGAACCGCATCCTCGCCGACGCCGGCCTCCCGCAGCGCCTCTACCTGCCCAGCGTCGCGTTCAACCGCAAGGTCGGCGCCTTCGCCGGCATCGAGGCCACCCCGCAGGGCGAACGCATCACCCCCGAGGAGTGGGAGGCCCGCAAGGGCGCCTGGCTCCCCACCGACGTCGACAAGGCCCACGTCCGCTCCCTGATGCGCCCGGTGTACGAGCGCGGCAAGATCGCCTCCTGGATCGCCCCGCCCCGCAACGGCGTCAACGGAAAGCCCTTCGAGTACGACTACGTAAGGCTCGGTTAGCCCAGGGGGGCGACGCCCTGGAACCCCCGTTGCGACCGACAGGCTGGCCCGCTCCGCTCGCTGCGCTCGCTCCGCGTGCCTGCCCGTGGCCGGTGGCTCAGGTTTGGTCTTCCGTGCGTTGTTCAGCCGGGATCTTCGTTAGGTGAGGCGGAGGGGGAGGGACTTCCAGGCGCGGAGGGTGTTGTTGTGGTGGCGGATCGGGGGCGCCGCGAGGTCGATGTGTTCGACGCGGCGGGCCAGGGCTGTCAGGAGGGCTTCGGATTCCAGGCGGGCGACGTGCTGGCCCACGCACTGGTGGATGCCCATGCCGAAGCCCACGTGGCCGGACGGGTCGCGGGCCAGGTCGAACGCGTCGGGGGCGGTCCAGCGGCGCGGGTCGCGATTCGCGGCGCCGAGGAACATCAGGATCTTGCGGCCGTCCGGGATCACCGTGCCGCCGATCTCCCGGTCGCCGACGGCCGTCCGGAAGAAGGTCTGGACGGGCGACTGCCAGCGGACGGCCTCGTCGAACGCGGTGCGGGCCAGGTGCGGTTCGTCACGCAGCCGCCGCCACTGGTCGGGGTTCGTCGCGAACGCGTAGAGGACGGCGGCGAGGCCGTGGACGGTCGTGTCGACGCCCGCCGACAGCAGCGACCGGACGATCAGCGGGGCCTGCTCGTGGGTGATGTCGCCGCGGTCGGCCGCCGCCCAGATCTGCGCGCCGAACCCGTCCGGTGACAACCGGTCCCGCGCGCACTGGGCGTTCACCCAGTCCGAGACCTCGGGCATGCGGGGCTGCCCGCCGTGGAAGAGGTCGTTCTCCGGGCCGAACGTGTTGAACAGGTGGTCGCCGTAGGGGAGGAGGTTCTCGCGTCCGTCGTGCCCGAGGCCGACCGCGTCGGGGAAGACGCGCAGCGGGAACGCCTCGGCCAGGCGCGGTACGGCGTCGAACTCGGTGTCGGAGAGCACCTCGTCGACGAGCCGCTCGGCGTCGGCGAGCCAGGCGTCGCGCAGGCGCCGCAACGCGCGCGGCCCGAGCACCTTGGCCAGGACGGCGCGCGGCGCGTCGTGCCGGGGCGGGTCGGCCTCCAGCAGCAGGCTCGGCGGCCGCCACGGCTTCTCGTGCCGGAAGTTGCTGAGCCCCACGCCGGCGGCGGACTGGAAGTCCTGCCAGTTCATCAGCGCGGCGTGGACGTGCTCGTAACGGGCCAGTGCGAACACGTCGTACCTGGGCAGGTAGGTGACGGGTCCGGCCTCCCGCAGCCGCTCGTGCAGCGGCAGCGGGTCTTCGAGGTGCTCGTGCCCGAACGGGTCGGCGTCGATCGCGGGCGGGGCCTGCACGGTGGTCATGGCGTTTCCTTTCACAGGTCCAGGACGAGGCGCTCGCCGCGGGACCGGGACACGCACACGAACATGCAGTCGCCCGCCTCCCGCTCGTCGTCGTCGAGGATCGAGTCGCGATGGTCGGGCACGCCGTCGAGCACGGCGGTCTCGCACGTCCCGCACAGCCCCTGCCGGCAGGACGACAGCACGCTCACCCCGGCGTCCCCGGCGGCGTCCAGCACCGACCGGCCCGGCGGAACGGTGACCGTGACCCCGGTGCGTTTCAGTTCGACTTCGAACGGCTCGTCGCGGACGGCACCGTTCTCACGGGCGACGAACCGCTCGGTGCGGAGCAGGCCGGGCCGCCAGCCCGCGCAGCGTCCTTCCACGGCTTCCAGGAGCGGCGCCGGTCCGCAGCAGTAGACCTTGGTGGCCGGGTCCTCGTCGGCCAGGTACGTGCCCAGGTCGAGGAGGCCCTGTTCGTCCTGGGGGACGACGGTGACCTTCGCGCCGTGCGGTTCCAGTTCGTCCAGGAACGCCATCGACGACCGCGTCCGGCCCCCGTAGAGCAGCCGCCAGTCGGCGCCGAGCATCTCGGCCTGCCGCACCATCGGCAGCAGCGGCGTGATCCCGATCCCCCCGGCGATGAACAGGTACCGCTCCGACGGGACGAGCCGGAAGTTGTTGCGCGGCCCGCCGATCCCGACCGGGTCGCCCACGGCGAGGTCGTCGTGGACGAATGCCGAGCCGCCGCGTCCGCCGGGCTCGCGCAGCACGCCGACCCGGTAGGTCCGCGCGTCCCAGCGGTCGCCGCAGAGCGAGTACTGCCGGGTCAGGCCGTTCGGGAGGACGAGGTCGATGTGCGCTCCCGGCGTCCAGTCCGGCAGCCGCCCGCCGTCCGGGCGGGCGAGCGTGAGCGCCACGACGTCCTCGGCCGCCCGTTCCTTGGCCACGACGCGGAGTTCGATGGCCGTGTCCGCCATGGGGTCTCCTCAAGGTCCAGGTCCGGCCTTGAGAATCGCTTCCGGGCACGGCCTCGGGCCATGGCTTTCTCATTGGATGAGAGACGAATGTGCCTCCGCTCACACCATGTCGGTGCCCACCGCGCGCGAGATGCCCCGCGCGGCGGCCTTGAGTGCGGGGACCTGCGCCCGCGCATTGCCGTCGTTCGGGACCACGACCGACAGCGAGGCGATCACCTTGCCGTCCGGTCCCCGGATCGGCACGGCGATGCCGGTCGCGCGCTCGTCGATGTAGCCGGGGCACAGCGCGACGCCGCTGCGGCGCACGTCGGCGAGCAGCGCGCGCAGCCGGCGGGGATCGACCACCGTGCTCGGCGTGAAGGCGACGAGCTCCCCGGCCAGCACGTCCTCACGCAGGTCGGCGGGTGCGTGCGCGAGCAGGACCAGGCCGCTGGACGAGGCGTGCAGCGGCAGCCGTCCCGCGATCCGGGTCAGGTTGATCACCGCGTTCGGCATCGACAGCCGCTCGACGAACAGCACCTCGCGGCCGTCCAGCACCCCGAGTTGGGTGTGGTGGCCGATCACCGCGTGCAGGTCCTCCATGAACGGCATCGCGGCCTCGCGCAGCCCGAGCGTCGGCGCCGCCCGCGACGCCAGCTCCCACATGCGGATGCCGACCCGGACGCGGCGCCGCTCGTCCCGCGCCAGCAGCCCGTGCCGCACCAGCTCGTCGACCAGCCGCGACGCCGTCGCCACGTGCAGGCCGGTGCGCCGCGCGATCTCCGACACCGACAGCGCCGGATGGTCGGGATCGAACGCGTCGAAGATCCGAACCGCCCTGGTCAGGACGGAATCACGTGCCACACCGCCATTCTGCCCCGCACGCGAAGAACGGGCGCCGGCCGATGAGGCGCCGCCCGTCCCCTGAACGCTTGGGGCGAGGAGGGCGTCAAGGCGGGGATCGTGGAGGCCGCCGAGCGCATCGTCGAGCGCAGGGGTTGTGCGCGGTTCCCCGGTACGGCGGGACGCCTGCGCTGCTGCGGGCCTTTCGTCCCGAAGCGCCGCTGGTGGGCGAGAGCATCGGCGTCGAGAGCGGGGTGGGTCAGCGGGCGAGGTGGCGGGAGATGACGAGGCGCTGGATCTGGTTGGTGCCCTCGAAGATCTGCATGACCTTGGCCTCGCGCATGAAGCGCTCCACCGGGAAGTCGCGGGTGTAGCCGGCGCCGCCGAGGACCTGGACGGCGTCGGTCGTCACCTTCATCGCGTTGTCGGTCGCGATCAGCTTGGCGACGGACGCCTCGCGGCCGTAGGGGCGGCCGGCGTCCTTCAGCCGGGCGGCCGACAGGTAGGTGGCGCGGGCCGACTCGACGGCGGCGGCCATGTCGGCCAGGACGAACGCCAGTCCCTGGTGGTCGATGATCGCCTTGCCGAACGCCTCGCGCTCCTTGGCGTAGGCGACGGCGTGGTCGAGGGCGCCCTGGGCGAGGCCGGTGGCGACGGCGGCGATGCCCAGCCGGCCCGCGTCCAGGCCGGCGAGCGCGATCGACAGGCCCTGGCCCTCGCGGCCGATGAGGTGGTCGGCCGGGATCCGCGCGTCCACGAGGCGGACGGTCGCGGTGGTGGAGCCCATCAGGCCCATCTTGTCCTCGGGCCGGTCGAACTCCAGGCCGGGGGTGTCCGCCGGGACGTGGAAGCAGGAGATGCCGCGCGGTCCCTCGTCGGACGTGCGGGCCATGACGGTGTAGAAGTCGGCCTTGCCGCCGTGGGTCGTCCACGCCTTGGCGCCGTTGAGGACGTAGGAGTCGCCGTCCCGGACGGCCTTGGTGCGCATCGCGGCCGGATCGGAGCCCGCGTGGGCCTCCGACAGGCAGTACGCGCCGAGCCGCTCGCCCGACAGCATGCCGGGCAGCCGGCGGACGCGCTGCTCGTCGGAGCCGAAGGCGAACAGCGGGAAGCAGGACAGCGCGTGCACGCTGACGCCGACGCCGACGCTGGCCCACACCGCGCCGATCTCCTCCAGGACCTGCAGGTAGATCTCGTACGGCTGGTCGCCGCCGCCGAACTCCTCGGGGTAGGGGAGCGTCAGCAGGCCCGCCCGGCCGAGCGTGGTGAAGACGTCGCGGGGGAAGGTGCCGGTGCGCTCGGCGTCCGCGACGCGGGGCGCCAGCTCCTTGGCGGCGATCTCGCGGGCGAGTGCGAGCAGGTCCTCGGACTCGGACGTGGGCAGGTGCCGGGTGGCGGGCATGCGCGACTCCTTTCGCCATCTGAACGGTACCAGAACCAGTACCAGAGAACCCCTTTTGGTACTGTCGCGGGATGACGGAGACCCGCGCCGAGCGGCGCCGCGCGGAACTGGTCGAGCGGCTCATCGAGGTGTTCCTCGACCGCGGGTTCGCCGGGCTGAGCGTCGCCGAGCTCGCCGCCGTCCTGCGCTGCTCCAAGAGCACCCTGTACGCCGTCGCGGCCAGCCGCGAGCAGATCATCGTGACGGTGGTCCGCGCGTTCTTCCGCCGCGCGACCGAGCGGGTCGAGGCGGTCGTCGACGCGAGCGCCGGGCCCCGCGAGCGGGTCGGCGCCTACCTGCGCGCCATCTCCGCAGAGCTGGCGCCCGCCTCGCCCGCCTTCTTCGCCGACCTGGACGCCTTCCCCCCGGCCCGCGAGATCTACAAGCGCAACACCCTCATCGCGGCGCGGCGCGTGCAGGCGCTCGTCCGCGAGGCCGCACCGGGCGCCGACGCGGAGTTCGTCGGCGCCGTCGCGGGCCAGGTGATGGAGTCGATCCACCGCGGCGAGATCAAGGCGCAGACCGGCCTGGACGACTCCGCCGCCTACGCCGCGCTCGCGGCCCTCATCGTCGCCCGCATGGCCGCCTGAGGCGGGTCACGCCGTCGACTGCAGGGCGTGCTCGACCATCCGGATCAGGACGTTCTTGGCCGAGTCGTAGTGCCGGACGTCGCACAGCACGACCGGGACGTCCGGGTCGAGGTCCAGGGCCTCGGCGATCTGCTCGGCGGTGTAGCGGCGGGCGCCGTCGAAGACGTTCGCGGCGACGACGAACGGGATCCCCCGGTTCTCGAAGAAGTCGATGGAGGCGAAGCTGGTCGGCAGCCGCCGGGTGTCGACCAGCACGATCGCGCCGACGGCGCCGTAGGCGATCTGGTCCCACATGAACCAGAACCGCTCCTGCCCGGGGGTGCCGAACAGGTACAGCCGGACGCCGCCGCCGAAGGTCAGCCGGCCGAAGTCCATCGCGACGGTCGTGGTGGTCTTGCGCTCGAGGCCGCCGAGGTCGTCCACCCCGACGGAGGCGTCGGTGAGGGTCTCCTCGGTGCGCAGCGGGCGGATCTCGCTGACCGCGCCGACCAGGGTGGTCTTGCCGACGCCGAAGCCGCCGGCGACCAGGATCTTCAGGGTGTGCGCGGGGAGGTCCTCGGGCGCGGTGGGGTCATAGGCGGCGGAGTTCATCGAGCACTCTCATCAGGATCTTCGGGTCGGGACGACCGGTGCTGTGCCCGGCCGGCCCGCCCTGGGGGAGTTCTTCGATCAGGCCGTAGTGGTGCAGGTCCGCCAGCAGGACCTGCACGACCCGCAGCGGCAGGTCGGTGTCGGAGGCCAGGTCGGCCGGGGTGGAGGGGTTGCGGCACAGCTCCAGCAGCCGCCGCTGCTCGCGCGACAGCCACACCCGCTCGCCGGGCGTGCGGCCCGTCGCGACCAGCAGCGTGACCAGGTCGGCGACCAGCCCCCGGGGGCGGGTGCGCCCCCGGGTCACCGCGTACGGCCGCACGATCGGGCCGGCGTCCGCGCCGACCCAGCGCTCTCTCGGGGTCTCCACGGCCGGCTCAGCCCGGGGCGCCGGCCTGCGAGGGGTCCGCGGCCTCCGCCCGCGGCGCCGTGCCGAGCTGGCGCCGCACCCGTTTGATCAGCATCGTCGTCTCGTAGGCGACCAGCCCGGCGTTGCCGCCCGCGTCGCTCAGCACCGCCAGGCAGCTGCCGTTGCCGGCCGGCATGACGAAGAACAGGAGCCCGTCCAGCTCGACGACGGTCTGCCGGACCTGTTTGGCCCGGAAGTGCTCGCGGGCGCCGTTGGCCAGGCTGTGGAAGCCCGACGACAGCGCCGCCAGGAACTCGGCGTCCTTGCGGGTGACCCCGCCGGAGGCGCCCATCACCAGCCCGTCCCGCGACAGGAGCACCGCCTGGTGCACCTCCCCGACCCGGTTCACCAGATCGTCGAGCAGCCAGTCCAGCTCTCCCGTGGCGTGGCCCTGCTGCGTCATGCCTGCCCCCATTCATCGCGTGGGTCGCGATCGTCCGGATCGTCGTCGTCCCTGCCCCGAAGCCATCCCGACTGTAGCGACGCCATCAGGTCCCGGCTGACCTCCGGGCTCGGCTCCTCGTCGTCCTCGGCCGGCGCGCCGCCCCGCTCCGGGACGGCGCCCGCGGGCTCCGGCGCGGGCCGCGCGAGCAGCTGCGGCGCCATGTTGCGCTGCCGCACCCGCCGGGGGAGCCGGCCCGTCACCTCGCTCGACTCGCCCTCCGCCGGGTCCTCGGCGGGCGGCCGGGTCCGGCCACCCCCGGCCGGCACGGCCGGTGCGGGCGGCCCGGCGGGCGGTGGTCCCGCGGGCGGCGGGGGCTCCGGCGCGTACGCCGGGCCGGGCAGCGCGGGACGCACCGGACGCGCCAGCCCGCGCGGCACCGGCGCGGCCGACCCGACGGGGTGCCCGACCAGCGGGACCTCGTCGCCGCCCAGCAGCTCCCGGGACTCGTCCAGCACCACCAGCGAGTGCGGGACCAGCACGATCGCGGTCGTGCCGCCGTACGGCGAGGGCTGCAGCGACACGCCGATGCCGTGCTTGGCGGCGAGCCGCGCGACGACGAACAGCCCGAGCCGCTCGGTGTCGACCAGGTCGAACTCCACGGTGCTGGCCAGCCGCCGGTTCAGCTCGTCGCGCTCCTGCGGGGAGAGCCCGACGCCGCGGTCGACCACCTCGACGGCCAGCCCGTTGGCGACCGTCTCGAGCTTGACGGTGACCTCGGTGGTCGGCGGGGAGAACGAGGCGGCGTTCTCGATCAGCTCGGCGAGCAGGTGGATCACGTCGGCGACCACCCCGCCGGTCACCGCCGCCGACGACGCGCCGGTCACCTCCACCCGGGTGTAGTCCTCGACCTCGGCGATCGCCGCGCGGATGACGTCCTCGGCGGAGACCGGGTGGTCCCAGGCGCGGACGGTCGGCGAGCCGGACAGGATGACCAGGCCCTCGGCGTGTCGGCGCATGCGGGTGGTGAGGTGGTCCAGCCGGAACAGGTCGTCCAGCTCCTCGGGGCTGGCGGCGCGGCGCTCCATCTGGTCCAGCAGCCGCAGCTGCCGGTGCAGCAGCGACTGGCTGCGCCACGACAGGTTCACGAACACCCGGTTGATGCTGGCCCGCAGCTCGGCCTCGCCGACCGCGGTGCTCACCGCCGTCCGCCGGACGGCGCCGAACGCCTCGCCGACCAGCGCGATCTCCCGCGTGCCGCCGACCTGCGGATGCGGCGCCTCGGCGTCGACGTCGACCTTCTCGCCGCGCCGCAGCCGCGCCACCAGCCGCGGCAGCCGCTCGTGCGCCAGCTCCTGCGCGCTGCGCTGCAGCTGCCGCAGCTCGAAGGTGATCCGCCGCGCGAACAGCAGCGACAGCACCACCGACACCACCACGGCGAGCAGGCCGAGCCCGCCGATCAGGTAGAAGGCGAGCATGATCCGCCGGCCGGCGGGCTCCACGTCCTTGCGGTTCACCTCGTCGCCGGCCTTCGCGGCCGCCTGCAGCCAGACCGGCGACACCGCCGCGACGGCGGCGCGCCACTCGCGCTGGTCCGGGGCCGCGCCGTTGCCGACGATGTCGTTCTCCAGCACGGCGTAGTCGGTGTAGGCCTGCGAGTTCACCAGGTCGGCCATGATCTTGGCGATGCCGCCGCTCGCCGACGCGCGGCCGAGCTCGAAGAACTGGTCGCGGTTGCTCGCCCAGCCGGTGAACGCGGCGCGGTCGTCGGTGGTCATCCGGCCGTGCCGCAGCCCCGCGACCAGGTCGGCCTCGCGCAGCATGAACTCGCGCGCCCAGTACATGTCCAGCAGCGCGTTGGTCTGCTGGTAGACCGAGACGGCGTTGACGCTGACCAGCGTCGTGAGCACCCGGATCGTGCTGTCGGAGATCTTGCTGTACCCGTTGATGATCCGCAGCGGCGGGCTGCCGATGCGGACCTGGGCGCGCAGCGACCCGAGGTCGTCGAACGCGCCGCTGAGCACCCGGGTGCGCTGGAGCACGGTGTCGCTCATCGCGTCCTTGGCCGCCGAGGAGAAGGCCGACTTGCGGAACGCCGCCACGATCGCGTCCGTGCGGGCGGCCTGCGCCTCGTACTTCTTCTCCGCCGCGGCGGTGCGCGCCGCCAGCGACACGACCGCCGCCGAGCGCTCCTGCTGGATCGCCTCGATGACCGTCGTGGCCGGCAGGCCCACCTTGTCGTAGACGGTCGAGAAGTCGTACCGCTGGAGGGCGCTGTTCAGCGAGACCCCGGTCGGGATGGCCCACAGGACCAGCAGCGAGGCGAGCGGGACGGCCAGCAGCAATGCGATCCGGCGCCTGATGCTGCGGGTGCGCGGCCCGGTCCGGGTGCGCGGACGCCGCGGCGGCGCGGGCGCCTGGTCGGGTCGCGTCACCGGTTCACTTCCTTCGTCGAGGTCCGAGCTCGCTCCGTCGCCGAGCTGCAAAGGTCACGAAGCATACTGAGTCGGATTTGTCGCTGACCAGGGAAGTCAATCGGTAGGTGCCGGATATCCGTGGAATGCCGGGGTTGACAACTTCGGGAAATGGTGTCCGTCAGGTCGTGCCGGGGCCGCGTCCGAACGGCGTGCGGGCGCCCTGGCCGCTTCCGGCTAACGCCCGCTGATTGGCGACTCCAGATCTTGTCGACAGTAAGCCCACATGTCACGATTCGTGCGATTTGTCCCCCACGCAACGGAGACACGGTCATGCGCAGAGCCGCGCTCGCCTCCCTCCTCGGCCTCTCGCTCGCCGCCACCGCCGTGGCCGCGACGGACGCCCAGGCCGCCGCACCGGACCGGTCCCGGCTGGCCGCGCTCGTCACCCTCAAGGCCGTCCGCCACCACCAGCTCGACCTGCAGAAGATCGCGGACGCCAACGGCGGCAACCGGGCCGCCGGCCTGGACGGCAACAAGATCACCATCAAGTACGTCGCCGACCAGCTCAAGCGCGCCGGCTACCAGCCGACGGTCCAGAAATTCACGTTCGACTTCTGGCAGGAGAACGCGCCGGCGACGTTCGCCGAGACCGCGCCGACGCCGAAGACGTACACCCCCGCCACCGACTTCGCGACCCTGCAGTACTCCGGCTCCGGCGACGTCACCGCCGCCGCGACGGCCGTCGACCCGGGCGCGTCCGGAACCGGCAGCGGATGCGAGGCCGGCGACTTCGCCGGGTTCCCGAAGGGGAACATCGCGCTGATCCAGCGCGGCGGCTGCTTCTTCTCCGTCAAGGCCGACAACGCCATCGCCGCCGGCGCGAGCGCCGTCGTCATCTACCAGCTGCCCGACCAGCCCGGGCCGGTGGCGGGCACGCTCACCACGCCGTACTCCATCCCGGTCGTCGGCCCGACGAACGCGGTCGGCACCGACCTCGTCAAGCAGGCGCAGAACGGCGGCGTGACGCTGCACGTCAAGACCGACACCACCAATCAGAAGCGCGAGGCGGCCAACGTCATCGCCGACACCCCGCGCGGCCGCGCCGACAACGTCGTGGTGGTCGGCGCGCACAACGACAGCGTCGTCGCCGGTCCCGGCATCAACGACGACGGCTCCGGCACCGCGACGCTGCTGGAGATGGCCAAGCAGATCCACAAGCTCGGCGGCAAGGTCCGCAACCAGGTGCGGTTCGCGTTCTGGGGCGCCGAGGAGGAGGGCCTGCTCGGGTCCCAGTACTACGTCGACCACCTGCCGCAGGCCGAGCGCGACAAGGTCGCGCTGATGCTCGACTTCGACATGCTCGCCTCGCCGAACTACGTCCGGTTCGTCTACGACGGCGACAACAGCGAGGGCGGCAACAACGTCGACACCCCGCCCGGCACCGGCGCGATCGAGAAGGCGTTCACCGGCTACTTCGCCGGACGCCGCCTCGCCACCGACCCGACCGCGTTCGACGGCCGGTCCGACTACAACGCCTTCATCACCGCCGGCATCCCGGCGGGCGGCATCTTCACCGGCGCCGAGAAGATCAAGACCCCGGAGCAGGCGAAGGTGTACGGCGGCACCGCCGGCCTCGCCTACGACCCGTGCTACCACTCCGCCTGCGACCGGTACGACAACGTGAACCTGCAGGGCTTCGACCAGATGATCGACGCGACCGCGGCGGTCACCGAGCAGTTCGCGCACAGCACGCTCACCGTCAACGGCAACGAGCTCGCGCGCAAGCACGCGCTCGCCAAGCCGGCCGCCCCGACCCGAGTCGGCCCCTACCTCACCCGCTGACCCCACGTTGAGATGCGGCGAGTCGTTGTTATGGGACGCCTCATAACGACGACTCGCCGCAAGTCAACGAAAGAGCGGGGTCAGGGCTTGCGGCCTGCACCGACCAGGAACCAGAACTGCGACGGATCGTCCGGCACGTCCTCGGGCGAGTCGGGACGCCACAGCGGGCCGTGCACCAAGCCGGGATCGAGCAGGTCGAAGCCGGTGAAGAACGCGCCGATCTCCTCGGCGGTGCGCAACGTCGGCTCGATGGCCTCCAGCGTCCGGGCGATGTCGCGGTCGGCGGTGAAGCTGTGCGCGCCGCCCAGCAGGTAGTCGTAGACGCGGGCGACGCTGGCCTGGTTCGGGTCGATGCCGCCGGCCCAGTCCGGCTCGTTCAACGGGTCCCCTCTCGTCGTGCGTTCGGCGCCTCCACGGCCCGGACGTCGGGCGGGCGGGGCAGCTCGTCCCCGACGATCAGCTGCTCGACCAGGTACACCCCGATGGTGTCGGCGAACCCCCCGCCCGCCGCCGCACCGGTTTCGCCGAGGGCGACCGCGACCAGGTGCCGCGCGACCCGCTCCATCTGGCCGGCGCCCGCGGCGGTCAGCGGCCGGAGCCCGGCGGCCTCGGATTCGGCGTTCACGGCCAACGCCTCCTGCGGCGCTCGGGTGGAACGTGACGGCGGGCGCGCATCGTGCGGACATGATCATTCCGCGCCCTGACGCCGCCCGCGAGACCCCGCGGAAGGTCCCTCCGTTTCCGGTGCTCAGCCCAGGTTCAGTGCCTCCGCGACGGCCCGCAGGGCGGGCAGCGGGTCCTGACCGGAGCCGGTCAGGACCTGGACCGCGACATGGTCGGCGCCCGCGTCGAGATGCTCGGTCACCCTGGCCGCCGCGGCCGCCGGGCCGCCGTGCGCGACCAGCGCGTCGATGAGCGCGTCGCTGCCCTCGCCGGCGAAGTCCGCGCCGGTGAACCCGAGCCGCTCGAGGTTGGCGACGTAGTTGCGCATCTTCAGGTAGGTGCTGGACAGGTTCTCCCTGGCCAGCGCGCGGGCGCGGTCGGCGTCGGTGTCGACGATGACCTTCTGCTCCGGCGCGAGCAGCGGCCATTCGCCCAGCTCGGCACGGGCCCGGCGGGTGTGCTCCGGGGTGGTCAGGTACGGGTGCGCCCCGGCCGCCCGCTCGGCCGACAGCCGCAGCACCTTCGGCCCGAGCGCCGCCAGCACCCGTCCCGAGACCGGGACCTCCTGGGCGTCCAGCCGGTCGAGGTAGTCGACGATCTTCTCGAACGGCTTGCGGTACTCCTGCGTCGCCTCGCGGTGGCCGATGCCCACGCCGAGCAGGAACCGGCCGCCGTGCGCGGAGTTCAGCCGGTGGTAGGACGCGGCGGCCTCCTCCGCCGGCGTCGCCCACATGTTCACGATGCCGGTCGCGACCGTGATCTGGTCGGTCGCCGCCAGCAGCCGCTCGGCGATGTCGAGGTCGCCGGACGGCGAGCCGCCGATCCAGATCGTCCCGTAGCCGAGCCGCTCCACCTCCCTGGCCAGTTCCGGACTCAGGCCGCTCCAGGAGCGCCAGATGCCGACGCGCCCCACATTGATCTCCGTCATGTCCCCCTCCAACGGCAGGTGCCTCCGCGTGCCCACTACCCGCGGCTGCGAGGATGAGACCATGACCGACCGGCCCCGCCTGCTGCTCCTGGACGGCCACTCGCTGGCCTACCGGGCGTTCTACGCCCTGCCGGTCGAGAACTTCGCCACCACGGCGGGCCAGCCCACCAACGCCGTCTACGGGTTCGCGAACATGCTGGCCAACGCGTTGCGCGACGAGCGGCCCACGCATCTGGCGGTCGCGTTCGACGTCGGGCGCCGCACGTTCCGCACCGAGGCGTTCCCCGACTACAAGGCGACGCGGGCGCGCTCGCCCGAGGAGTTCGGGAGCCAGCTCGCCGTCCTCGACGACCTGCTGGCCGCGATGAACGTGCCCGTGCTGCGGGCTCCCGGCTACGAGGCCGACGACGTCATCGCGACGCTCGCCACCCGGGCCGCGGCCGACGGCCTCGCGGTCCTGGTCGTCACCGGCGACCGCGACGCGCTCCAGCTCGTCAGCGACGACGTCACGGTCCTGTACTTCTACCGGACGGCGTCGGAGATGATCCGCTACACGCCGGAGGCGGTCGAGGCGAAGTACGGCCTGACGCCCGCGCAGTACCCCGACTTCGCGGCGCTGCGCGGCGACCCGTCCGACAACCTGCCGGGCATTCCCGGCATCGGGGAGAAGACCGCCGCCAAGTGGATCCGCGAGTACGGGTCCCTCGCCGCGCTGCTGGAGCGGTCCGGCGAGGTGAAGGGCAAGGCGGGGGAGCGGCTGCGCGCCGCGCTCGACGGCGTCCGGCTGAACCGGCGCCTCACCGAGCTGGTCCGCGACGTCGACCTTCCCGTGGACGTCGGTGACCTGCGGCGGCGGCCCTACGACATCGCCGCCTTCACCGCGCTCCTGGACGACCTGGAGTTCCGCAACGCGAGCCTGCGGCAGCGGCTGTTCGCCGCCGACCCGGGCGGGGGCCGCCCGCCGGAGCCGACCGGGCCCGTGCTGCGCGGCCACGAGCTCGGCCCGGACGAGCTGGCGCCGTGGCTCGCCGCCAGGGCGACCGGGCCGGTCGGGCTCGCCGCCGACTGCACCTGGGTCCGCGGGGCCGGCGACATCGCGCGGATCGCGCTCGCCGCGCCCGACGGGTTCGCCGCCGCGTTCGAGCCGTCCGCCCTCACCGCGGGCGACGAGCGCGCGTTCGCCGGGTGGCTCGCCGACCCCGGCCGTCCCAAGGCGGTGCACGACGTCAAGGCGCTGTCGCGGGTCCTGCCCGAGCGCGGCTGGCGGCTCGGCGGCGTCACCACGGACACCGCGATGGCCGCCTACCTCCTGCTGCCCGGCCTCGCCGCGTACGGCGTCGCCGACGTCGCCGCCCGCTATCTCGGCCGCCGCCCGCCCTCGGACGGTCCCGACGCGCTGATGCTGCAGGCCGGCGCCGTCCTGGAGCTGGCGGACAGGCTCGCCCCCGACCTGGCGTCCACCGGGATGGACGAGCTGCTGCGCGACGTCGAGCTGCCGCTGTCGGGCCTGCTCGCCCGCGCCGAACGGGCGGGCGTCGCCGTCGACGCCGGGCTCCTGCGCGAGCTGGAGCAGCACTTCGCCGACGGCATGGAGCGCGCCGCCGACGACGCCGCCGAGATCGCCGGACGCCGCTTCAACCCCGGCTCCACCAAGCAGCTCCAGGAGGTGCTGTTCGGCGAGCTGGGGCTGCCGAAGACCAAGAAGATCAAGTCGGGGTACTCCACCGACCTGGACGCGCTGACCTGGCTCGCGACCCAGACCGACAACGGCCTCCCGCAGGTCCTGCTGCGCCACCGCGACCTGGCCCGGCTGCGCGCGACGGTCGCCGGGCTCATCCGGGAGATCGGCGCGGACGGCCGCGTGCACACCACCTTCCAGCAGACCGTCGCGGCCACCGGCCGGCTCACCTCCACCGAACCGAACCTCCAGGTCATCCCGGTCCGCACCGAGGAGGGACGGCGGATCCGGCGGGCGTTCCGGCCCGGCGACGGCTTCGACGCGCTGCTGACCGCCGACTACGGCCAGCTCGAGCTGCGCGTCATGGCGCACCTGTCCCAGGACCCGACGCTGCTCGCGGCGTTCGCGTCCGGCGAGGACCTGCACGGCACGATGGCCGCGCGGGTCTTCCAGGTCGCGCCCGAGGCGGTGACCCCGGACATGCGCCGCAAGATCAAGGCGATGTCGTACGGGCTGGCCTACGGGCTGTCGGCGTTCGGGCTGGCCAAGCAGCTCGGCATCGCGATGGCGGAGGCGCGCCCGCTGATGGACGCCTACTTCGCGCGGCTCGGCGGCGTCCGCGACTACCTGGAGGAGGTCGTCGCGGAGGCCCGCGTCACCGGCTACACCCGCACGCTCCTCGGCCGCCGCCGCTACCTGCCGCACCTGACCAGCGACAACAGGCAGCGGCGCGAGACCGCCGAGCGGATGGCGCTGAACGCCCCGGTGCAGGGCTCCGCCGCCGACATCGTCAAGATCGCGATGCTGCGGGTGGACGCGGCGCTCGCCGCCGCCGGGGCGCGCAGCCGGCTGCTCCTCCAGGTCCATGACGAGGTCGTGGTGGAGGTGGCGCCGGGGGAGCACGACGCCGTCCGCGATCTCGTCCGGACCGAGATGACCGGCGCCTACCCGCTCAGCGTCGGGCTGGACGTGGCGATCGGCGCGGGACCGGACTGGGCGGCCGCCGCCCACTGACCCTTACTGGAAGGCGGACTCGCCGGTGAGGGCGCGGCCGATGACCAGGGAGTGGACCTCGGAGGTGCCCTCGTAGGTCAGCACGGATTCCAGGTTGGCCGCGTGCCGGATGACGGGGTATTCGAGCGTGATGCCGTTGGCACCCAGCAGGGTGCGGCAGGTGCGGGCGATGTCGATGGCCTCGCGGACGTTGTTGAGCTTGCCGACGCTGACCTGCTCGGGGGTGAGGGTGCCGGCCTCCTTGAGGCGGCCGAGGTGGACGGCCAGCAGCAGGCCCTTGCCGGCCTCCAGCGCCATGTCGGCGAGCTTCTGCTGGGTGAGCTGGTAGGACGCCAGAGGGCGGTCGAACACCTGGCGCTGGCCGACGTAGTCGATGGTGGTCTCCAGGCAGTCCAGCGCGGCGCCGATCGCGCCGAACACGATCCCGAAGCGGGCCTCGTTCAGGCAGCTCAGCGGTCCGGACAGCCCGCGCGCCTCCGGCAGCATCGCCGAGTCGGGGAGCCGCACCTCGTCCAGGACGAGCTCGCTGGTGACGCTGGCGCGCAGCGACAGCTTGCGCTCGATGTCGCGGGCCTGGAAGCCGGGCGTGCCGGCGGGGACCAGGAACCCGCGGACGCCGTCGTCGGTGCGGGCCCACACGACCGCGACGTCGGCGACCGACCCGTTGGTGATCCACATCTTGGTGCCCGACAGGATCCAGTCGGCGCCGTCGCGGCGGGCGCGGGTGCGCATCCCGGCCGGGTCGGAGCCGAAGTCGGGCTCGGTCAGGCCGAAGCAGCCGATCGCCTCGCCGCGCGCCATCGCCGGCAGCCACTGCTGCTTCTGCTCCTCGCTGCCGTGCTTCCAGATCGCGAACATCGCCAGCGACCCCTGCACCGATACCAGGCTGCGCAGCCCCGAGTCGGCGCCTTCCAGCTCCAGGCACGCCAGGCCGTAGGAGACCGCGCCCATTCCCGCGCACCCGTAGCCCTCCAGGTGCATGCCCAGCACTCCCAGCGACCCGAGCTGCCGGGCCAGCTCCCGCGCCGGGATCCCGCCCTTGTCGAACCACTCGGGCAGGTGCGGCCGCAGCTCGCCGTCGCAGAACCGGCGGACGGTCGCCCGGATCTCCCGCTCCTCGTCGCCGAGGAGCCCGTCGATGCCGAACAGGGCGGTGGGGGTGACGGTCCGAGGCCGCGCTGAAGTCGTCATGCGGGGCAGTCTAGTATTGGATCCAATATCCGATCCACCCGCGCCGGCGTCCCGGCCGTGAGATATTGAGCCGGTGACCACCCAGCAGCCCCGACGGCCTCCGACGGCCCAGCAGTTCGTCCTGGAGGAGCTGCGGCGCGCCATCACCAGCGGCCGGCTGCGCCCGGGCGCGCCGATCCGCCAGGACGTGGTCGCCGAGGAGCTCGGCGTCAGCCGGGTCCCGCTGCGCGAGGCGCTCAAGACCCTGCAGGGCGAGGGACTGGTCACCTACCGGGCGCACCGCGGCTACTACGTCGAGGAACTGTCCCTGGACGACCTGCGCGAGGTCTACCGGATCCGCACCCTGCTGGAAGAGGAGGCGGTCCGCCGCGCCGCCGCGTCGATGACCGCCGCCGACCTCGCCGCCCTCGACCGCGCCGAAGACGAGGTCGAGGCCGCGGCGCTGGCCGGGGACGTGCTGGCGATGGCGGCGGCCAACCGGGCCTTCCACATGGCGCTCTACGAGTGCGCCGGCATGCCGCGCCTGGTCCGGCTCATCCGCACGCTGTGGGACGCCACCGACGCCTACCGCTCCATCTACTACGGCGAAGGCGTCAACCGCGAACGCGTCATCGGCGAACACCGCGCCGCGCTCGCCGCCCTGCGCGACGGGGACGCCGACGAGGCCGTCCGCGTCCTCGACGTGCACCGCGCGCATGCCGTCACGGCTCTCGAACACCTCATGTCCGCGACCGGCTAGCCGCGCCAGGGCGCCCAGGGCTCAGTCCCAGACCTCCTCGGCGGTCTCCGCGATGAGCCGCAGCTTCGCGAACTGCTGGTCCGCCGTCAGCGCGTTCCCCTCGACGGTGGAGGAGAAGCCGCACTGCGGGGACAGGCAGATCTGCTCCAGCGGGACGAACCGGGCGGCCTCGTCGATGCGCCGCTTCAGCTCGTCCTTGGACTCCAGCTCGCCGCGCTTGGTGGTGACCAGGCCGAGCACGACCATCTTCCCCGGCGGGACGAACCGCAGCGGCTCGAAGCCGCCGGAGCGCGGGTCGTCGTACTCCAGGAAGAACCCGTCCACGTCCAGCTCGCTGAACAGCGCCTCGGCGACGAAGTCGTAGCCGCCCTCGGCCGTCCACGACGAGCGGAAGTTGCCCCGGCACATGTGCGTGGTGACGGCCAGGTCGTCGGGGCGCCCGGCCAGCGCCGCGTTGATCTGCCGGATGTAGCGCAGGTGCAGGTGGTCGGGGTCGTCGCCGCGCTCGGCGATCATCGCGCGCTGCTTGGGGTCGTTGAGGTAGGCCAGGCTGGTGTCGTCCAGCTGCAGGTAGCGGCAGCCGAGGCCGGCGATCCGCCGCACCTGCTCGGCGTACGCGGCGGCGAGGTCGGCCCAGAACTCCTCGATGTCCGGGTAGACCTTCGGGTCGATCGCCGCGGGCCCGCCCCGGTAGTGGACCATGTTCGGCGACGGGATCGTCAGCTTCGGCGTGACGCCGTCGCCCGCGACGTCCTGCAGGAAGCGGAAGTGGTCGGCGAAGATCGTCTCCTCGAGCCGGACCCGGTCGTGCACGCGCAGGGCGGCCGTGCTGAACTCCAGGTCGCCGGACTCGTTGCGGAACCTGACCTTGATCTTCTCGTCCGCCGGGCTGATCCCGCCCAGCCGGTAGATGAAGTCCATGTGCCAGGACGTGCGGCGGAACTCGCCGTCGGTGGCGCTGCGCAGCCCGGCCTGGCGCTGCATCGCCACCACGTCGCGGACGGCGGCGTCCTCCACCTCGGCGAGGCGCCGGTCGTCGATGCGGCCCTGGGCGTGGTCGTCGCGCGCGGCCAGCAGGTCGGCGGGGCGCAGCAGGCTCCCGACGTGGTCGGCGCGGAACGGCGGTCGTGTGCGCGGGGACATGGCGGCTCCCTCACCGGGACGATGCTGGCGGACGGGGTCCACCCGCCAATCTAGGCACTGCCGCGACGGCGATCAATCCGTTGCCCAGGATCGGGTCTGACCGGCCGGAACTTGGGACCGCCGGGACCGGGTGCGGCCTAGCGGGCCGGGCCGTTGCCGTGCGGGCGGGTGCGGTCGGCCTCGGGCAGGGTGCGGATGACGCTGCGCAGGTGCTCGCGGGCGGCCCGCTCGGCGGACTCGGGGTCGCGGGCGCGGATCGCCTCGATGATCGCCAGGTGCTCGGGCAGCGACACCGCCGGGCGGCCGGGGTGCATCGCCAGCTTGAACTGGTGCCGGACGCTCTGCGCGCGCAGCCGCTCCAGCACCCGGGCGGCCGTGCGCTGGCCGCTGATCTCGCGGATCTCGCCGTGCAGCCGCTCGTTCAGCCGGGAGTAGCCGAACACGTCGCCCGCCGCGACGGCCGCGCGCATGGCGTCGCCGATCTCGGTCAGCAGCCGGACGCCGTCCTCGGTGATCCGCTCGGCCGCCTTCGCCGCGCACAGGCCCTCGATCACCATGCGCAGCTCGCTGATCTCGACGGCCTCCTCCAGCGACACCGCGCGCACCCGGGCGCCGCGGTTCTGCACCCGCTCGATCAGCCCCTCGTTGGCCAGCTCCAGCAGCGCGGCGCGGACCGCGGCGCGGCTGGCGCCGAACCGCTCGGCGAGGTCGGCCTCGACCAGCCGCTGGTTGGGGACGAACTCGCCGGCGAGGATCGCCTCCCGGATCCCGGTCACCACCGGGCGGCCGGTGTCCCGGTCGTCGGCTGTCGGCACTGTCCCTCCCCTGGAACCGCGTGCGAAGATATTGTCGCCAATTTTGTCGCGACCTAGTCTAGCGGGCGGCGCGAGCGCGCCGCCGGAGCGAGGAGGCCGGAATGTCGCAGGGTACCGGGCGGAAGCCGGCCGTCGCCGTGCTCGGGCTGGGCGAGGCGGGCGGCGCCATCGCCCGCGACCTCGTCGCGGCGGGCGCCGCCGTGCGTGCCTACGACCCGGCCGTCCCCACGCCGGACGGGACGATCCCCTGCACCGGAGAGGCCGACGCGGCGTCCGGTGCCGACCTCGTGCTGAGCGTCAACAGCGCGCACGACGCCATGGACGCCCTGCGCGCCGGGCTCGCGGGCGCGTCCGGCGCGGTCTGGGCGGAGATGAACACCGCGTCACCGGGGCTCAAGCGGGAGCTGGCCGCCGTCGCGCGGGCGGCCGGCGTGCGGTTCGCCGACATCGCGATCATGGCGCCGGTGCCGGGCCGCGGGCTGTACACCCCCATGCTGGCCAGCGGCGACGCAGCGGCGGACGCCGCGCGGATCCTCACCGGGCTCGGCGCGTCCGTCGAGGTCATGGACGCCGAGGCGGGCGCCGCCGCGACCCGCAAGCTGCTGCGCAGCGTCTTCTTCAAGGGCCTGGCCGCGTCGGTGGTGGAGGCGCTGGAGGCGGCGCGGGCGGCCGGCTGCGAGGACTGGCTGCGCGGCAACATCGTCGAGGAGCTGGTCGCGGCGGGGGAGCCGACCGTGGACCGCCTCGTCGACGGGACGCACAAGCATGCCGTCCGCCGCGCCGCCGAGATGGCCGCGGCGGCCGACATGCTCACCGAGCTCGACGTCCCGCCGACGATGGCCGCCGCCAGCCGCGACCTCCTGCGCCGCCTCTCACCCTGACCCGCTCTCGTTGAGTTGCGGCGAGTCGTGGTTATGGAACGCGCCATAACCACGACTCGCCGCAACTCAACGTCACAGGGGCGGGGTGCCGTGGGTGTGGAAGGACTCGATCGTCTTCAGGCCCCACGCCTGGCCCTTGGCGCGCTCGGCCTCCGTCCAGGTGATCGGCTTCCAGTCCGGCGCCAGCACCAGCCGCGCGCACGGGTTGCACAGCTCGATGCGGTTGCCGCCGGGCTCGTAGACGTACAGGAAGAACGTCTGCTGGATGGCGTGCTTGTGCGGCCCGGTCTCGATGAAGACGCCGTGGTCGAGGAAGATGTCGGCGGCGCGGAGGATGTCCTCGCGGGTGTCGGTGGCGAACGCGATGTGGTGCAGGCGCCCGTTGGCGCCCGTCCAGTCGCGGGTGTAGACGATGTCGTAGGACTTGTTGGTGAAGTGCAGCCAGCGTCCGGCGATGTCGCCGCTGTCGAGCCGGATCTGCTCGGTGGTGCGGCCGCCCAGCGTCTCCATCAGGAACTCGGTGCTCGGCTCGACCTCGGCGGCCAGGTAGTTGACGTGGTCGAGCCGCCGGACGCACACGCCGCGCGCCGGGTACGCCTGCGCCTGGTTCTTCAGCGACGGCTTCAGCTCCGGCGGCGCCTCGTACCACTCGCTCTCCCAGTACAGCTCCAGCTCGTGGCCGTCGGGGTCGCGGAACACGTACGTCGGGCCGACGCCGGGGTCGCCGTCGCGCCAGCCGACGCCGAGCCCCGACTCCTCGATCGCCTTGACGCGCCGTTCGAGGGCCTCCTGCGACCAGGTGCGCAGCGCGGTCCGGCGGATCCCGGACGTGCCGTGCGCGGTCAGCTTGACGGTGTGGTGCTCGTAGTCGTCCCACGTCCGCAGGTACACCGAGTCGCCCTCGGAGCCGACCTCGGTCAGGCCCATGACGCGGGTGAAGAACCGCAGGCTCTCGTCCGGTTCGGGCGTCAGCAGCTCGACGCTCCCGACGTGCGCGATCTCGTGCGTGATCAAAGGGACCTCCGGGGGAAGACGGTTCCGTCGAAGAGCTTGCGGGCGGTGCGGACGATGCTGGAGCGCCGCACGGACGTTCCGTCGAGCTCCACCTCGACGTCCAGCCGGCCGGTGGGGTGCTCGATGCTCATCGGCACGCCCGGCGCGGGAAACGCGGCGAGGTCGTGGCCGACCGCGCCGTCCATCAGCAGCGCGGTCGCCACGGTGACGGCGCCGAGCACGCCGATCGAGGCGTGCACGCGCAGCGGGATGAAGGTGCGGGTGCAGATCGTCCCGCCGGCGCGGGGCGGCGCGACCAGCGTGGTCTTCGGGACGGACGCCTCCGCCACGTCGCCGAGGCCCATCAGCTTCCCGGCCGCCAGCCGCAGCGACTGGATCCGGTCGCGCAGGGCCGCGAGGTCGGCGGGGTCCTCGTAGCCGGTGACGCCGAGGTCGGACGCGGCGGCGACCACGACCGGCATCCCGTTGTCGACGCACGTCACGTCGATGCCGTCGACGACGTCGCGGACGTTCCCGGTCGGCAGCAGCGCCCCGCACGCCGACCCCTCGGTGTCCTCGAAGTCCAGGACGATCGGCGCGGCGGTCCCCGGCACGCCCGAGATCACGGTGTCCCCGTCGTAGTCGACGGCGCCGTCCGGCGTCGCGAACGTCGCGGTCGCGACGCTGTCGGAGTTGACCATCCGGATCCGGACACTGCTGCGTCCGGGCCCGGCGGCGACGAGGCCGCGCTCGACCGCGAAGGGGCCGATCCCGGCGAGCAGGTTGCCGCAGTTCTGCCGGTCGGAGACGGTCGGCTCCTCGACGCCGAGTTGCAGGAACAGGTACTCGACGTCGACGTCCGGCCGCTCCGAGGGGGAGACGACCGCGACCTTGCTGGTCAGCGGGTGCGCGCCGCCGATCCCGTCGATCTGCCGGGGATCGGGCGTGCCCATGACCCGCAGCAGCAGATCGTCGCGCTCGGCGGGGTCGGCGGGCAGGTCGTCGGCGAGGAAGTAGGCGCCCTTGGACGTCCCGCCGCGCATCATCATGCAGCGGACCCCGGCACTCATGATTTGCCGTATTCGCTGTAGGAGACGTACTCGATGCCCATCTCGGGGAGCCGGTCGCGCAGCCCGTACCGGTCGAGGCCGAGCTCGCCCTTCTGGAACGCCGCGCGGGTCGCGTCCTCCTTCTGCTCTCTTGCGCGCGCCGCCTCCACGGCGTCCGCGACCTCCTCGCGAGGGACGCAGACCACGCCGTCGTCGTCGGCGAGGATCGCGTCGCCAGGCCGGACGACCTGGCCGCCGATGCTCACCGGCACGTTGACCGCGCCCGGCGTGGCCTTCACCGTGCCCTGCGCGCTGACGGCCGCCGACCACACCGGGAACCCCATCGCGTGCAGGTCCGCCACGTCCCGCACGCCCGCGTTGATGACGAGCCCGCGCACGCCCCGGTACTGGAGCGCCGTCGCGAACAGCTCGCCGAACATCCCGTCCGTGCACGGCGACGTCGTCGTCACCACCAGCACGTCGCCCGGCCGGCACTGCTCGACCGCGACATGGATCATCAGGTTGTCGCCCGGCCACGACAGCACCGTCACCGCCGTCCCGGCGACGCGCGTGCCGAGGTGCACCGGGCGGATGCCCGGCCCGAGGTAGCCGGTCCGCCCCATCGCCTCGTGGACGGTCGCGACCCCGAAGCCGCCCAGCTCGTCGACCGCGCCGGCGTCCGCGCGCGGCGGGTCGGTCACCACCACCGTCCTCATGCCAGCACCCCCGTCGTCTGCGGGTACACGCGAACGTACGCCTCGGCCATCGTCTCGTGGGGGAGGCCCAGGTTCGGGCCCGCGTTCCGCTTGAGCTGGACGCCCCGCCGCTTGGCCAGGTCGGTGTAGTAGTCCCACATGTGCACCTGCGCGGGCAGGCACTCCATCGCCTTGCGCTTGCGCTCGAACACCGGCGTGATGTCCAGCAGGACGTCCGGCTTGAAGTCGCACTGCTCCGGCTGGTGCGGCTCGAAGAGGAACACCGGGGGAGCGCCCAGCGGCTCGCCCGGCGCGTCGTACCCGATGGCCTGCGCCAGCACCCGCGCCTGCAACGCCATCCGCGCCGCCGCCGGATGGTCGCCGTTGTACGGATCGGCCAGCGTGTGCGTCAGCACGACCGCGGGCTCGAACTCCCGGTACACCCGGACGAGCCGGTCCACCAGCTCCGGCGTCTCGCGCAGCGGGTAGTCGCCGGCGTCCAGGAACTCGATCTCGGCGCCCAGCTCGGCCGCCGCGGCCTCCGCCTCGCCCCGCCGCAGCTCCTTGATCTCCTCCAGGCCCCTGCCCTCGCGCCACGCCCGCGCGGACTCCCCGCGCTCGCCGTAGCTCAGGCACACCACCTTCGCCCGGTCCCCGCGCTCGGCGGCCAGCGCGATCGCGCCCGCGGCGCGCCACACGAAGTCGCCCGCGTGGGCGCTCACCACGAGCAGCGGACTGGCGGCGTCGGTGCTCATTCAGACTCCTCCACAGCAGACGGAACCCGCCCCCGAACAGGGCCGATCAGCACCGATCCTGAATCCTGTCGCCCAAATTGTCAACAATTATGGCGTTGATTGGATGGAGGGCGGCCGACGCGCGGGCCGCGGCGTCACGCCGGACGGCGGTCCAGGGCCTCCTCGTCGTCCTCCTCGGTGAGGAAGCCGCCGGACTGGTGGTGCCACAGCCGGGAGTACGGGCCCTTGGACTGGAGGAGTTCCCGGTGGGAGCCCTGCTCGACGACGCGGCCGTGGTCGAGGACGACCAGCCGGTCCATCCGGACGACCGTGCTCAGCCGGTGCGCCACCACCAAGGCGGTGCGGTCGCGCATCAGGCGCCACAGCGCCTCCTGGACGAGGATCTCGCTCTCGGAGTCCAGCGCGCTGGTGGCCTCGTCCAGAAGCAGGATCGGGGCGTCCCGCAGGATCGCGCGGGCCAGCGCGACGCGCTGCCGCTGGCCGCCGGAGAGCTTGACGCCGCGCTCGCCGACCAGCGTGCCGAGGCCGTCGGGGAGGCCGTCGGTGAACTCGGTGACGTGCGCCGCCCGCGCGGCCCGCAGGATCTCCTCCTCGGTGGCGCCCGGCCGGGCGAACGCGATGTTGTCGCGCACCGACCGGTGGAACATCGCGGGCTCCTGCGGCACGTACGCGATCAGGCCGCGCAGGTCGGTCTGGCGCAGCCGCGCGATGTCCTGGCCGCCGACCAGGATGCGGCCCTCGTCGACGTCCATCAGGCGCAGCAGCAGCCGGGTGAGGGTGCTCTTGCCGCCGCCGGACCGGCCCACCAGCCCGATCCTGGCGCCCCCGGGGATCTCCAGGTCGAGCCCGTCGAACAGCGGCGGGCCGTCGCCGTGCGCGAAGACCACCCGCTCGAAGCGGACCGAGGCGTCGGCCGGGCGCAGCGGCTGCGGATCGGTCGGGTCGACGACGGCCGGGGGCGCCAGCAGCAGCTCGGTGAACTGCGCGGCCTCGGTGAGCGTGCTCTCGATCCGCCGGTACACCTGGTTGAACTCGAACATGATGCGGGTGGCGTTGGTGTAGTAGGTGAACGTCACCACGACCGCCTCCACCCCGAGGCCGCCGCGCAGCGCCACCGCCGCGAGCAGGCCGAGGACGCTGGTCAGGATCGACATCGGCGCGACGATCATGTCGACCCGGAGGTTGGCGTAGTCCCAGGAGCGCAGCGAGAGCCGGTACTGCTCGGCCATCCGCGCCCGGTGCTCACCGGCCTCCCGGTCCTCGGCGGCGAACGCGCGGACCGTCTCCATGTTGGTCACCACGTCGGCGACGTGGCCCGACACCCGCACCTTCGCGGCCTCGCGCGCGTCCACCAGCGCCTGCCGGCGGCGGATGAGCGGGGCGATCAGCAGGCCGGTCAGGACGATCATCCCCACGAGCACCAGGACCAGGGCCGGGTGGTACCGCCACAGGACCACCGACGCGAACGCCAGCGGGATCACGTTGGCCATGATCGAGAAGGCGAGCGTGTCGGCGAAGTCCTCGAACCCGCTGGAGAAGTTCAGGATCCGCTTGGTCAGCGCGCCGGCGAAGTTGTCGTGGAAGAAGGCGGTCTCCTTGGCGAGCAGCTCTTCCATTCCGGTGACGCCGAGCCGCTCGATCCCCCGGCCGTCCGTCCGGTTGAGGCAGTGCAGTCCCGCTCGCCAGAGCGCCTCGCCCGCGAGCATCAGCCCGGCGAAGGCGAGAAGGAAGGGGAGCAGGGCGGCCGGGCCGTCGTCCCCGCTGCCGGCGAGATGCCCCACCAGAGCGGCCACGACCAGCGGCGTCAGGTAGTACAGGCAGGTGTTCCCGAGGGCCGGAAAGGTCATCGCCGGAACCGAGACCCGCCACTCGCGGCGCAGGACGCCGCAGTAGTGGCGCAAGGCCAGCAGGACCGCCCGCCTGCGGGGCGCCGGACCGTCCTGAGAACCCTCTCGTGCCCCTGCCAGAACCACGCACCCTCCCACGCCGCCGCGGCCTTCATGCTGCCCCGAACCCTCCGGGCCGGGCGAACGCATTTTCCGCAGGCGGTGCGGCCGGTTCCGGACCGCGTTCCGAAAACGAGGAGGAGCGCGTCCCGGCATACGCCGAACGCGGGGGAGAGGGCTGGCGAGCCGCCCTTCCGCGCGGCGCCGATCGCGAAGGAGAGCACCCGGAAACGGGACGACTGTTATGCGCCGGCCGCACATCCGAATGTGACGCGAGCCGGAGCAGGGACCGGAACCCGGCTAGAGGTCGACGGCGATCCCCAACCCGCGCTCGCGGGCCGCGCGGTAGACCACGGAGGCCGCCGCGACGTCGAGCGCGGCGTGGCCGGTGGACTTGAAGAGCGTCAGCTCCGCGGCCGAGCCGCGACCGGGACGCCTCCCGGCGAGCACGTCGCCGATGAGACGGGCGTCTGCGGGGTCGGTCCCCTGAAGCTCCCAGGCACCGGCCGGGGGCGGCTCGGTCACGGCGCCGGGCCACTCGACGAACAGCGCCGAGGCCCGCAGCGTCTCGGCGCCGAACTCCGGGCCGTCGGACCCGCCGACCGAGCTGAGGTGGGCGCCGTCGCGCAGCCACGAGCGCCGCAGGACCGGCTCCCGGCTGGACGTGCAGCAGAAGACGACGTCGGCCGACCTGACCGCCGCCTCGACGCCGGCCGCTGCCGCTGCCGCGGGCAGGCCCGCGACCAGCCGCTCGGCCTTGCCCGGATCGCGCGCGCCGACCACGAGTTCCACGCCGTCCATCGGCGCGATGAGCGCGATCTGGGCGCGCGCCTGCGTTCCGGTGCCGATCACGGCGATCCGGGAGGCGCCGGGCCGGGCGAGCGCGCGCATGGCGACCGTCGCGGCGGCGGCCGTCCGCACCGCGGTGATCGCCTCGGCGTCCATGACGGCCAGCGGCCGCCCGGTCTCGGCGTCGAAGTGGGCGACGATGCCGCGGTGGGCGCCGTGGTCGCCCGCGGCGGCGCCGGGGAAGACCGACACGAGCTTTGCCGACAAGCCCAGCCCGGGCACGTGCCCGGGCATCGCGCCCAGCAGGCCGCGCCCCGAGCGGGCCGCGACGCGCGGCGGCGCGGAGACCTCGCCGGCGGCGACGGCGATGAGGGCGGTGCGCACCGCCTCCAGTACCGCCTCGGGCGGTGCGGCCGCCCTGGTCGCCTCCCGGTCGAGGACGAGCACGCCGCATGCGGGATCAGCCAACGCCGACTCCGGCGTCCGGGCCGGCCAGGGCGCGTTCCAGCTCCGCCGTGGCCGCGGTCAGGTGGTCCTGGAGCCCGGTCAGCGTGGGATCGTCGAACTCGCTGTCCAGGCCGACGATCGTGAGCGCGCACAGCGGCCGGCCGTTGCCGGCGAGCACCGCGCGGCCGAGCGAGGCGATCACCTCCTCGTTGCGCCCGCGCTCCAGCGCGAAGCCCGTGCGCCGGGTCCGCTCGATGTCGGCCAGCAGCTCGGCCCGGCGCTCCGGCGGATGCCCCTGCTGCTCGGCGGCGCGCAGGTAGGGGATCTGCGCGGCCTCGTCCAGCGCGGAGACGAGCGCCATGGGCCCGGCGAACTTGTGGACGGGGAGCAGCTCGCCCAGCAGATCGTTGATCATCGCCAGCCGGGGCGGCCGGACGACGTCGATCACCCGGGCGCCCTCGGGTTCGAGCACCTGCAGGTTCACCATCATCGCCGTCCGGTCGGACAGCGCCCGCAGCACGGGCCGGCCCAGCACGACCAGCGAGTTGGCGGCCGCTGCCTCGGAGAACTGGAGCACCACCGGACCCGGCAGGTAGTGGTCCTCGCTGCGCATGATCCAGCCGCGTCTGACCAGGTCCACCAGGATGCGGTAGGCGGTGGCGCGGTGCATCCCCGCCTCGTTCGCCACCTCGCTCAGCCGGAGCGGGCGGTCGGCCCGCACGACGGACTCGATGAGATCCAGAGCCTTGTCCACGGCAGAGCTCGCCGGTCTGGGCAACTTCCCTCCACGGTCGCTGAGCGGGCTTTTCCGATTCTTGACGCACATTAGCAGACGTTGCTAATGTTGTAACACTTGTTACGTTCTATGTAACAAACCTGGTCCGAGGGGTGCGCCAGCCACCCGGGACCGAGAACGGAGACCGTGCGATCGCCATGACGGACAAGGACGAGCCCCCGGTCGCGGGCAACGACCCCGCCCCCACTCCCTTCGCCGCCCCCGAACCGGGCCGGGCGACGGCCTACCGCGGCGTCTCGCTGATCGACGGAACCGGCGGCCCGGTCCGGCACGGCATGGCGGTGGTGACCGACGGGCCGACGATCACCGCGGTCGTCCCCGACGCCGACCTCGGCGCCGCGGTGCCGGCCGGCGCGGAGACGGTCGACCTGCAGGGCGCGTTCCTGCTGCCCGGCCTGGTCGACGCGCACCAGCACCTGTCGACGCCGCCCAACCGGGCGCAGGCGGAGGCGTTCATGCGGCGGCAGATCTACGGCGGCGTCACCGCGATCCGCGAGATGGCCGGCGACCTGCGGCAGATGGCCGACCTCGCGCGGGCGTCACTGGTCGGCGAGATCCCCGGCCCGGACGTGCACTGCGCGGCGCTGATGGCGGGCCCGGGCTTCTTCGACGACCCGCGCACGTGGCAGGTGACCCAGGGCGCGACGCCCGGCACCGTCCCCTGGATGCAGGCGGTCGACGCGGACACCGACCTGCGGCTGGCCGTCGCCGCGGCGCGCGGCACCGGCGCGGTCGCCATCAAGATCTACGCCGACCTCGACGCCGCGACGGTCACCCGGATCGCCGAGGAGGCCCACCGGCAGGGGATGCTCGTGTGGGCGCACGCGGCGGTGTTCCCCGCCATGCCCGGCGAGGTCGTCGCGGCGGGCACCGACGTGGTCTCGCACGCCCACATGCTGGCCCACGAGATCCCCGGCGACCGGCCCGGCGAGTACCGGCGGCAGCGCGGGCACCTCGCGGACACCTACCGTCGGCTCCTCGACGCGCCGGTGGACGCCCTCGACGCGCTCTTCGCCGACATGCGGCGCCGCGGCACGATCCTCGACGCCACCGCGAGCCTCGTGGCGCGGCTGCCGTCGAGCGCGCCCGGCGCGGCCGAGTTCGCCCCCGACGTGCTGCGAAGGCTCATCGACCGGGCACGGCGCGCGGGCGTCACGATCTGCACCGGGACCGACTACGAGACACAGCCGGCGGATCCGTTCCCCTCGCTCCACGAGGAGCTGCACTTCCTCGTCCACGCGATGGGGATGCCGCCGCACGAGGTGATCCGCGCGGCCACCTCCGCCGGCGCCGCCGCCATCGGGCTCCAGGACACGGTCGGCACCGTCGAGCCGGGCAAGCGGGCCGACTTCGTGGTCGTCGAGGCGGACCCCTGCGAGGACATCGGCCACCTGCGCCGCATCGTCACCACCGTCAAGCGCGGCCGGCGCTACGACCGGGCGGACTACGACCGCGCCGGCGCCGGCGCCCAGGAAGGAGCGCCCCGTGAGCGCTGACATCGAGGACCTCATCGTCGTCAACGCGCTCGGCGGGCTGGACAATCCGAACGCCCCGGCGTCGGCCTCCGCGTCCGGCGCGCTCGTCCAGACCAGCGACCAGCTGACCATCGACGAGCGGACCCTCGCGGACGCGCACGCCTCCGGCGTGACGGCCATCAACGTGACCCTGGGATACACGCTCGGCGACTTCCCGCCCTACCGGCACACCCTGGACGAGATCCGCACCTGGGACGCGATCATCGCCGCCCACCCGCGCGACCTGATGCGGATCGACACCGCCGCCGACATCGCCGAGGCCAAGCGGCAGGGAAGGATCGGCATCATCTACGGCTTCCAGAACGCCGCCGCCGTGGAGGACCGCCCCGAACGGGTCGCCGAGTTCGCAGGCCTGGGCGTGCGGATCATCCAGCTCACCTACAACCAGGCCAACCAGGTCGGCGACGGCTCGATGGCGCCCGGCGACCGGGGCCTGACACCGCTCGGACGCCAGGTCGTGGAGGCGCTCAACGAGCACCGCGTCATGGTGGACCTCTCGCACAGCGGCGAGCGGACCTGCCTGGAGGCCGCGCGCGCGTCCACGCAGCCCATCTCGATCAACCACACGGGCTGCCGCGCGCTGGTCGACCTGCCGCGCAACAAGACCGACGAGGAACTCCGGCTCGTCGCCTCGAAGGGCGGGTTCGTCGGCATCTACTTCATGCCGTTCGTCAACGCGTCGGGGCACGCCACGGCCGCGGACGTGGTGGAGCACATCGCGCACGCGGTCGACGTCTGCGGCGAGGACCACGTCGGCATCGGCACCGACGGGACGATCACGGCGATCGACGACCTGGACGGCTACCGGGCGCTGCTCGCCGAGCAGGTGGCGCAGCGGCAGGCCGCCGGCGCGTCCGCCGCCGGGGAGCGCGCCGACACCTTCCCGTTCGTGGTCGACCTGCGCGGCGTCGACCAGTTCCGCGAGCTCGCGCGGCTGCTGGCCGAGCGCGGCTACTCCTCCACCCGGATCGAGAAGATCCTCGGCCTGAACTTCCACAACTACGCGAAGGCGGTCTGGGGGAGTTGACGGCCGCCGAGAAGCGGAGTCACGCGATTCCCCCCGCCACGGACACGACACAGGAGCGGGCGCGCATGGGCATCAACACCTGCATCGGCACGGGCAGTGCACGGACATCGGGCCGCCGCACGGCGCGCGCCCGGGGCGGCCGGACACGGTACGCGCTCCTCGCCGGGGCACTGGCCGCCGTGCTGCCGCTGGCGGCGTGCGGCGGCGGTGGCGGCGGGACGACGAAGCACAAGTCGGGGTCGCCGACCTTCGGCTCCATCCCCGCCCAGTCGGGGACGCCCAAGGACGGCGGCGCCATCGACATAGCGCAGCAGCCGGGAGCCGGGCCGTTCTACATGCTGCCGATCGTGCCCGGCGCCTTCAACTCCACCTACGTGACCTACGAGTTCCAGCGGCTCATGTACCGGCCGCTCTACTGGTTCCCGCAGGGCGGCAGCCCCAAGATCGACGAGAGCCTCAGCCTGGCGTCCCCGCCGCAGTTCTCCGACGGGAACAAGACGGTCACCATCACCATGCGCGACGGCTACACCTGGTCGGACGGCACGCCCGTCGACGCCGACGACGTCGTGTTCTTCATCGACCTGCTGAAGGCCGCGCTGAAGAAGAGCCCGGCGAACTGGGGCAGCTACACGCCCGGCCAGTTCCCCGACAACGTCGCCGACGCGAAGGCGACGTCGCAGAACACGGTGACGCTGAAGCTCAAGGAGGCCTACAACCCCGAGTGGTTCACCGCCGACGAGCTGACCTCGCTCGTCCCGCTGCCGGCCGAGCAGTGGTCGCGCGCCGCCGGCGGCGGCGACCACGCCTCTGCGAAGGACGCCGCGGCGATCTACGCCTACCTGGACAAGGCGTCGCGGAACCCCGCCTCGTTCGCGAAGAACCCGCTCTGGCAGACGGTGGACGGCCCGTACAAGCTGAGCAGCTTCGACGTGACGACGAACGCCTACTCGATGACCGCGAACAAGGCGTACGGCGGCCCGCAGAAGCCGCACCTCGCGACGCTGAACTTCCGGCCGTTCACCTCCGAGAGCGCGAAGTTCAACCAGCTGCTGAGCGGCAGGCTGGCGATGGCCACGGTCGACCAGAGCAACGTGGGGCAGGTGTCGGCGCTGAAGGCCGCGGGCTACAACGTCTACGGCGCTCCGGCCCTGGGCTTCAACTTCATCATGCTCAACTTCAAGGACACCACCGACAACGTCGGCAAGCTCTACGCCCAGCTCTACATCCGGCAGGCGTTGCAGCGGCTGATCGACCAGCCCGGGTACATCGCCAGCAAGGGCATCTACAACGGCGCGGCCGTCGAGAGCTACGGCACGGCGCCCGCGACGTCGCCCTACGTCTCCGGAAGCACCGCCACCGCGCCCTATCCCTACGACCCGGCCGCCGCACGCAAGCTGCTGGAGGACCACGGCTGGAAGGTGGTGCCGAACGGCGCCACGACCTGCGAGCGCCCCGGCACCGGGCCGTCGCAGTGCGGTGCCGGGATCCCGCAGGGCCAGACGATGAAGTTCAACCTCTTCTACCGCAGCGGCCCGCAGCTGCACAGCGCGGTCAGCACCGCGTTCGCCTCGGAGGCCCGCAAGCTCGGCATCGCGATCACCGTCGCGCCGAAGACGTTCAGCTTCCTGATCCAGAACTACAACGTCCCGGCGGCGCCGTCGAAGGCCGGCGAGTGGGCCATGTCGACCTGGGGCGGCTTCAGCACCCCGCCCTACCCGACCGCGTCCGGGATCTTCGACACCAAGGGCTCGGGCAACGTGGGCGCCTTCGGCGACCCCGAGACCGACAGGCTGATCGACGCCTCGGTGCACGGCGCCGACCGCAGGGCCGTCCAGGCGGAGGTCGAGCACCTGCGGACCGGCCTGCCCGTGCTGTGGCTGCCGGCCGCGCAGACCATCTGGGCCTGGAAGAAGACGCTGTCCGGCCCGACCGGCTCGTTCGCCAACCTGCCGGCCAACGTGCTCACCCCCGAGTACTGGTACACGCGCTAGCCGGCGTCCCGGCGACGCCCGGGACCGCGACACGGAAAGGAGGCGGAACGTGATCCAGTACGCGCTGCGGCGGCTCGCGACGTCGGTGATCGTGATCCTGGGCGTCTCGGTGATCACCTTCGTCCTGCTGCACGGGATGGCCGGCTCGCCCGGCCGCGCCATCCTCGGCGTCCAGGCGAGCCCGGGGGCGGTGGCCGCGTTCGAGCACGAGCACGGCTACGACCGGTCGATCGTCGTGCAGTACCTCAGCTACCTGGGGCATCTGCTGCACGGCGACCTCGGGTACTCCTACAAGCTGAACCAGAGCGTGAACGCGCTGGTGGCCGAGAACGCCGGGCGGACCGCCCTGCTGTCGGCCGTGGCGCTGATCCTGGCGATCGGCATCGCGGTCCCGCTCGGCGTCTTCCAGGCGGTGAAGCGCGGCGGCATCGGCGACACCGTGCTGACGACCCTCACCTTCGTCGCCTACTCGATGCCCGTCTTCCTGCTGGCGATGCTGCTGATCCAGGTCTTCGCGATGGGGCTGGGCGTCCTTCCCGCGCAGGCGTCCCAGTCCAGCTCGGCCTTCGTGATCTTCACCGACCCGCGCGCCATGCTGCTGCCGGTGCTGACGCTGACCGGCGTGACGGTCGCGCTCTTCTCGCGGTACCAGCGGTCGGCGGCGCTCGACCAGCTCGCGCAGGACTACATCACCGTGGCGCGGTCGAAGGGCCTGTCCATGCGCATGGTCCTCACCCGGCACCTGCTCCGCAACGCCTGCGCGCCGCTGGTGACCCTGATCGGCATGTCGATCCCGCTGCTGCTCGCCGGCAACCTGGTGGTCGAGTCGGTCTTCAACTACCCGGGGCTGGGGCTGCTGTTCTTCAACGCCCTGAACAACCAGGACTATCCGGTGCTGCTGGGCTACACGCTGATCGCGGCGACCCTGACCGTCCTGGGCAATCTCGTGGCCGACCTGCTCGTGGCGGTCACCGACCCGAGGACGCGGCGGGCATGACCGAATCGGCGACCGACCGGACCACGGCGCTCACCGCGCCCGAGAAGCCGGGGACCCGTCCCCCTGGCCGGACGCGCGGCGGCCGGCTCACCCTGCGGGAGTTCACCAGGAACCGGCTCGCCGTCCTCGGCGGCGGCATCATCGTGTTCTTCGTCCTGTTCTGCTTCGTCGGCCCGCACCTCTACGTCACCGAGCAGATCTCCGTCGACCCGGTGAACAGCATGCTGCCGCCCGGCGGCGGGCACCCGCTCGGCACCGACGCGCAGGGCTTCGACGTCCTCGGGCGGATCATGAAGGGCGGCCAGGCGTCCCTGCAGATCGGGCTGCTCGCGGCGCTGATCGCCACCGCGATCGGCACCCTCTACGGGACGGTCGCGGGCCTCGCGGGCGGCCTCGCCGACGCGGTCATGATGCGCGTCGTCGACACGCTGCTGTCGATCCCGTTCCTGTTCATCGTGCTGATCATCGCGACCCGGTTCAGCTCCACGGTGCTGTCGCTCAGCCTGACCCTCGGGGCGTTCTCCTGGCTCGCGCCGGCCCGGCTGGTGCGGGCCGAGGTGCTGGCGCTGCGCTCGCGCGGGTTCGTCGCGGCCGCGACGGTGATGGGGGCGACGAAGGCCCGGATCATCGTCCGGCACCTGATCCCGAACGCGCTCGGCGTGGTGATCGTGAACATCACCTTCCAGGTCGCCGACGCGATCATCGCGGTGTCGCTGCTGGGCTTCCTCGGCTTCGGCCTCAACTACCCGGCCGTCGAGTGGGGCACCCAGCTGTCCAAGGGCGTGAGCTCCCTGCTCGACGGCTCCTGGTGGCTGATCTACCCGGTCGGCGGCTGCCTGGTCCTGGTGGTCATGGCGTTCAACTTCGTCGGGGACGCGCTGCGCGACTCGATCGACGTACGGCTGAGGCGGCGCTGATGGCCGCCGGCGCGAGAGGTGGCGATGTGAGGACCGGCGAGGAGCCCCTGCTGGCGGTCGAGGGGCTGTGCACGAGCATCCGGACGAGCCGGTCGGAGGTCCGCGCCGTCGACGGGGTCGACCTGACCCTGCGCCGGGGCGAGACGCTCGGGCTGGTGGGGGAGTCGGGCTCCGGCAAGTCGATGACCGGCCTGTCGGTGATGGGGCTGCTGCCGCCGGGCGGGCGGGTCACCGGGGGGTCGATCAGGCTGGAGGGCCGCGAGCTGGCCGACCTGCCGGAGCGGCGCTACCAGCGGATCCGCGGCAACGAGATCGCGATGGTCTTCCAGGACCCGATGACGTCGCTCAACCCCACCAGGACCATCGGCGAGCAGATCGCCGAACCGGTCCGGCTGCACCGCGGCGCGAGCCGCAAGGAGGCGCGGGACCGGGCCCTGGAGATGCTCGCGATGGTCGGCATCGCCGGCCCCGCCGAACGGCTCGGCCAGTACCCGCACGAGCTGTCCGGCGGGCTCCGGCAGCGGGTCATGATCGCCATGGCGCTGTCCTGCGAGCCGAAGGTGCTGATCGCCGACGAGCCGACCACGGCGCTCGACGTGACCGTGCAGGCGCAGGTGCTGCGGCTGCTGCACGACCTCAAGGAGCGGCTCGGCATGGCCATGCTGCTGATCACCCATGACATGGGGGTCGTCGCGCAGTGGGTCGACCGGGTCGGCGTCATGTACGCCGGGGGCGTCATCGAGAGCGCCGGCACGGCCGAGCTGTTCACGGGCATGCGCCACCCGTACGCGCAGGGCCTGCTCGCGTGCACGCCGCGGCTGACCCAGCGGCGCGAGGACGTCCTGTTCTCCATCCCCGGCTCCCCGCCGGACCTGGCCGCCCCGCCCGCCGGATGCCGCTTCGCCGACCGCTGCGGGCGCGCCGACGACCGCTGCCGGACGGAGGCGCCGGCGCTCACCGAGCCGCGGCCCGGGCACACGGTGGCCTGCTGGCACCCGGTCGACGGCCCGCTCCCGGCGGCGGCGCCCGGCCCCGCGAAGGTGGCCGCGCCCGCGGCGGACGCCGCGCCGGCGACCACGGGGCCCGAGGCGCCCGCGGCCGGCGCAGCCGACCCCGTGATGGTCGTCGAGGACCTGGTCAAGGAGTACCCGGCCGGCCGGCCGCTGCGCGGTCCGGCGCGGAGCGTCAAGGCCGTCTCCGGAGTGTCGTTCGAGGTGCCGCGCGGCCGGACCTTCGGGCTCGTGGGCGAGTCCGGCTCCGGCAAGAGCACGCTGGCCCGGATGCTCGTCGCGCTGGAGAAGCCCTCGTCCGGCGGCGTCACCGCGCTCGGCGGCGACCTCGCCCGCCTGCGCGGGCGGGAGCTGCGCCGGCACCGCCGCGACCTGCAGATGATGTTCCAGGACTCGCTCGACGCGCTCGACCCGCGGATGCGCGTCGGCGCCGCCCTGGCGGAGCCGTTCGCGGCGCAGGGCGTCGGGACGGCCGGGGAGCGGCTCGCGGCGATCCACGGCCTCCTGGACGAGGTCGGGCTGCCGCACGACGTCCTGGACCGGCACCCGCACGAGTTCTCCGGCGGGCAGCGCCAGCGCATCGCGCTGGCCCGGGCGCTGGCGCTCAACCCGCGCGTGATCGTGGCCGACGAGCCCGTGAGCGCGCTGGACGTGTCGATCCGGTCGCAGGTGCTCAACCTCATGCGGCGGCTCCAGGCCAAGCACGACCTCACCTTCGTGGTGATCTCCCATGACCTCACCGTCGTCCGCTACCTGGCGGACACGGTCGGGGTGATGTACCTGGGGAAGCTGGTCGAGATCGGCTCGCCGGACGACGTCTACCTGCGCGCCGCGCACCCCTACACCGCGGGGCTGATCGCCGCCATCCCCGTGCCGGAGCCGGGCGCCGGAGCCGCGGGGGACGCGGGCGCCGAGGCCGGCGACCAGGCGGGCGGCGCCATCGAGATGCCCAGCCCGTTCGATCCGCCGTCCGGCTGCCGCTTCCGCACGCGCTGCCCGCGCGCGGAGGCCCGGTGCGCCGAGGAGGAGCCGGTGCTGCGCGACTTCGGTCCCGGCCACGTCGCCGCGTGCCATTTCCCGCTCCGCGAGCCCGAGCCCGCGCCCGAGCCCGCCGCGCGGGCCGTCTGATTCCCCCCGCCCGCGCGGTGGTCCCGCGCGCCTCGGTGCGCGGGACCACCGCGTACCGGGGCGCGCCTCCCACTCACGGGTCAGGGGGCCGCCGGGGCGTCGGGGGAGGTGATCGGCGACCAGGCCAGCGGCGTGGACAGCACCATCGTGCTGGTGGGCTGCCCGAAGGGGGCGAGCCGGTCGATCAGCGACTCGAAGGCGTCCATGGAGGACGCCGCGATCCTCAGCAGGCTGCACGCGGCGCCGGTGACGCGGTGGATCTCGCGGATCTCGGGCCACTCCGCCACCTCGGGGGCGCGCAGCACGCACCGCGGCCCGTAACAGGACATCTGGATGAACGCGACGACGGACCACCCGACGCGGGCCGGGTCCACCTGCGCCCGGTAACCGGTGAGCACGCCCGCCTCCTCCATCCGGCGCACGCGCTCGGCGACCGCGGGCGGGGACATGTGGACCCGCCGCGACAGTTCGCTGAACGACAGCCGCGCGTCCGCCTGGAGCTGCGCGAGGAGCAGCCAGTCGGTCTCGTCCATGGTGATCCTCCCAATCTGAAACCCAACTTGGCCAAATGAAGCTGATGCAGTGCCATATCCGGCTTGATGCCTTCGAATCGGCATGTACTACGGCCTATCTCCTATCAGATCATTAACACCACGTCACATCGCCGAGCCACGAGGAGGGCAGCGTTGACCAGCACCGATCTCGCATCATCGATCCGGCCCGCGTCCGAGCGGGAGCGCGCCGAGCGCGCCGCCGCGAGCGGGGGCGAGCCCACGCTGGCCTTCACGGAACGCGTTCCCTACGACGCCTACGTGAACGCCGACACCCTGCACACGCTCCAGCGGACGCTGAGCGACGACCCCGGCGAGATGTCGTTCCTGGTGATCAGCCAGGTGATGGAGCTGTACTTCGGGCTCGTCCACCACGAACTGCGCGAGGTCCAGCGGCTGCTGCGCGCCGACGACGTGTGGGGGGCCCTGCTGCCGGCGCGCAGGGCGGCGCTGCACCTCGACGGCCTGAACGCCGGCTGGCAGTGCCTGCGCTGGATGACCCCGGCCGACTTCAACCGGTTCCGCGACCTGCTCGGCGAGGGCTCCGGCTTCCAGTCCGCGATGTACCGGCGGCTGGAGTTCCTCCTGGGACTCAAGACGGCCTCTCTCATCCGGCCCTTCAGGCGGCAGCCCGCGGTGCACGCCGAACTGGCCGAGGCCCTGCGGTCGCCCAGCGTCTGGGACGACGTGGTCGCGCTGCTCGCCCGCACGGGGCACGACATCCCGGCGGACCTTCTCGGCAGGGATTTCTCGGACGAGCACCAGCCGCATCCCGCGGTGGAGGCCGCCTGGGTGGAGATCTACGGCGACGCCGGACCCGGCAACCACCTGCGCCTGCTCGGCGAGGCGCTCACCGCGGTCTCCGAGGGGTTCGGCGACTGGCGCCACCGGCATCTGGCCTCGGTCCGGCGGGCGATGGGCGCCAAGGCCGGCACCGGGGGCTCGAACGGCGTCCAGTGGCTCCGGCGCAGCCTGGACCGGGAGGTCTTCCCGGAGCTGTGGTCGGCCCGCACCCACATCTAGAAAGGTCCGCGATCCAATGAGCACACCACAGGAGATCGCCGTGGTCGGAGCCGGCCTCACCGGCTCCCTCCTCGCCTGCTACCTCGCGAGGCGGGGCCACCGGGTCGCCCTGTACGAGCGCCGGTCCGACCCCCGGGCCGGCGGCGCCGAGCGCGGCCGCTCCATCAACCTCGCCCTGTCCGAGCGGGGCCTGGACGCGCTGCGCCGGATCGGCCTGGAACGGCGCGTCATGGCGGGCGCGCTGCCGATGAGCGGCCGGATGATCCACCCCGTGGCCGGCGGCCTGGACTTCCAGCCCTACAGCCGGGACGGCGGCAAGGCGATCCACTCGATCGGCCGGAGCGCGCTCAACGCCGCGCTGCTCGACGCCGCCGAGGCCGCGCCCGGAGTGCGGGTGCACTTCGGCCACCGGCTCACCGGAGCCGACTTCGCGACCGGCGCGCTGAGGTTCGAGACCCTCGGCGGCACGGTGCACGCCGCCGCGGCGGTCATTCTCGGAGCCGACGGCGCGGGATCGGCGGTGCGGGCGCAGATGGCGGCGTCGGGCGCCGTCCGCGAGAAGGTCGCGTTCCTCGACCACGGGTACAAGGAACTGACCATCCCCGCGGCCGGCGGGGAGTTCGCCCTCGATCCCGGAGCCCTGCACATCTGGCCGCGCGGCGGCTCGATGATGATCGCGCTGCCCAACCCCGACCGGTCGTTCACCTGCACGCTGTTCTGGCCGCGGGACGGCGCGTCCGGGTTCGCCGCGCTCGACGGCCCGGCGGCCGTGGAGCGGCACTTCCGCACCCGCTACCCCGATGTGCCGCCGCTCTCGCCCGGCCTGGTGGACGACTACCTCCGCAACCCGGTGGGCAGGCTCGGCACGGTGCACTGCGACAGGTGGCTGGTGTCGGGCCGCGGGGCCGCACTGATCGGCGACGCCGCCCACGCGATCGTCCCGTTCTACGGGCAGGGCGCCAACTGCGCCTTCGAGGACGTCGTCGAACTCGACCGCTGCCTCACCGAGACCGCCGGCCGATGGGACCGCGCGCTGCCGCTGTACGAGGAGCGCCGCAAGGACAACGCGGACGCCATCGGCAGGATGGCGCTCGAGAACTTCACGGAGATGCGGGAGAAGGTCGCCTCACCGGCTTTCAAGCTCGCCCGGAAGGCCGACCACGCGATGGAGCGCGCCCTGCCGGGCCGGTGGATGTCCCGGTACGAGCTCGTCTCGTTCTCCACGGAACCCTATGCGCGGGTCGAACGGCGCACACGGCGGCAGCGGCACGTCCTGGCCGGGCTGGCGGTCACCCTGACGACCGGCACGGCCGCCCTCGCCCTCCACCGAACGGCGGCGGCCCGTCGAGGCGCAGTGGCCTCGGAAGCCCGGTGACCACTCCCGCGACCGGGGGCTAACAGCGCATGGCGAGGGAGAGGGTCACGGCGGTGTCGACGACGGCGTCGAGGTCGTCGCCGAGGCGTCCGTCGGCCCACTGCTGGGCGAGCTCGGTCATGGCGCCGGTGAACATGGTGGCGGCGATGACGACGGGCAGCGGCGGGCTCTGGTCGCGGGTCATCGCGAGGACGCCCTCCAGCAGCGCGGTCTGCGCGGCGCGGCGGCGGGCGGCGAGGACCTCGTTGCCGCGCGCCTCGGCGAACAGGACGCGGCCGCGGCCTGGGTCCTCGCTGATGAACCGCAGGACGGCACGGATGCCGGCCCGGGTGCGCGCGTCGGGGCGCGGGCCCGCGTCCTCGACCGCGCGGGCCAGGACGTCGCCGAGCGCGGTGGCCTGCTGGTCGTAGACGGCAGCGAGCAGCTCGGCGGTGTCGGCGAAGTTCTCGTAGAAGTAGCGCGTGTGCAGCTCGGCCTCGCGGCACACCGCGCGGACGGCCAGGGCCGCCTCGCCGCCCGCGGTGAACAGCCGGTATGCGGCCCGGACGAGCATGTCGCGCCGCTCGTCGCGGCGCCGGGCGGCGGGGACGCCCGCCCACCGGGTGTTCGCGGCCGTCCGGGCGTTCGCCATGGCGGTCACGATACCAAGTCTGGACACGCATGTACCCAGACGCTTACCCTGAGGTCTGGACACGGCCGTAGCCAGACTTTGACGGGAGCGCCGGGATGGCACCGAGAACCAACCCCCTCGCGGCACGATTCGAGCGGGCCTTCGACGCCGAGATCCGGTCCCGGTTCTTCCGGGGCCTGGAGTTCGCCGGGCCGCAGGGCGACCCGGGCTGGTTCGGCCCGGACAGCGCGGTCTGGTACGTCCACTCGCACCTGCCGACGCTGGTCCTCGGCCTGGTCGGCGCCGCCTACATCGAGGGCCTCGACCCCAGCATCAGCTGGATGGCCTACGACCACTCCCGCATCCCCGAGCGGGTGGACGGCGTCCCGACCGGCGGCATCGACCCCGAGGGCGCCGCCGTCCGGCTCGGCCACTCGCTGTCGTTCTTCATCGGCACCGCCTACGGCTCCACCGAGACCGCCGAGCGGCTGGCGCGCACCGTCCGCGCCATGCACCACACCGTGAAGGGCACCCGCCCGGACGGCCTGCCCTACGACGCCGACGACCCGGAGTGGCTGCGCTGGAACTACGCCACCGTGGTGTGGGGGCTCGCGACGGCCCACGAGCGCTACCACCGCAAGCCGCTGCGCGGCGCCGACCTCGACCGCTACTACGGCGAGTTCGTCCGGGTGGGGGAGGCGCTCGGCGGCACCGACCTGCCCGCCACGAAGGCGGAGGTCGCCGAGTGCCTGGAGTCCTACCTGCCGCGCCTGGCCGTCACGCCGATCAAGGCGTTCGGGACCGGACCGAACCTGCGCGGCAACGGCACCAAGCCCTGGGAGCCCGGCAGCCCGTTCATGGACTGGGCGGCCCGCGACATGCTCCCCGAATGGGCGCAGAAGCTGGCCCTCTACCAGCGGCCCAACCCGCTGGTGCTGCGCATGCGCCGCAGCGCCCTCTGGATCGCGCTCAACGGGCTGTACGACGCGACCGGCCCGCTGCCGGAGTTCCGGCAGGCGAAGGCCCGCGTCGCCGGCGGCGTCTCGGCCCCGGTCGTCGCCACGACCGCGCCCGCCGCCCCCGACCCCGTACTGACCCGCGCCGAGGTGGAGGCCACCGCCTAGCGGGAGCGTTCCGCGCGGCGGGTGCCGAGGCAGGCCAGCACGGCGAGCGCCGACAGCGCCGCCATGCAGGCCAGCGCGTACCGGTACCCGATGACGAGTTGCTGGACGCCCTGGCCCGACACCCGCGACAGGTCCCCGGCGAAGACGTGCGCGCGCAGCGCCGCCGGCACCGGGCCCGCGATGAGGGAGAACGCCAGCGCGGTGCTGACCACGATCCCGGTGTTCTGCACCATCAGCCGCATCGCGTTGACCACGCCGAGCCGGTGCGACGGCAGGCCGCGCAGCAGCGCGGTCGCGTTGGAGGGCAGGAACATGCCCGACCCGGCGCCCAGCAGCATCAGTCCCGCCGCGACCGGCGCGTACGCCACGTCCCGCCCGATCACCGCCAGCAGTTCGAGCAGGCCGAGGGTGGTGAGCGAGGTGGCGAGCACCGTCATGGTCCGGGCGCCGACGCGGTTCTCCAGGAACCCCGCGCCGGTGGACGCCACGACCGCGACCGCCGACATCGGCAGCACCTTGAGCCCGGCCGTGAAGGGGTCGTCGCCCTGCGCGGACTGGAAGAACAACGCCAGCAGCACCACGGCGCCCATCCGCGCGGTCGCGTTGAGGAACGTGGCGAGCAGCCCGAGCGCGAACGGCACGTCCCGGAACAGCCCGATGTCGACGACGGGACGGGCGGCGCGGCGCTCGACGGCGAGGAACACCGGGAGCAGCACCGCGAACACGGCGACGCCGCCCAGCACGACCGGGCTCGTCCAGCCCCGCTCGTTCACCTGCGACAGCCCGAACAGCAGGCTGCCGAGCCCGGCGAGGACGAGCGCGTTGCCGGGCACGTCGACGCCGCGCTCGCGCGCGTCCGCCTCCACGGGCCGCAGCGCGACCGCTCCCCACAGCAGGCACAGCGCGCCGAACGGCACGTTGTACCAGAACACCCAGCGCCAGCCGAAGGCGTCGGTGAGGTAGCCGCCGAGGGTCGGCCCGGCCAGCTGCGCGATGGAGAACGAGGCGGTGTAGACGCCCATGGCGCTGCCGAGCCGCTCGCGCGGGAAGGCGTCGGTGACGATGGCCGCGCTGTTGGCCAGCAGCATCGCGCCGCCCGCGGCCTGCAGGACGCGCAGGCCCACGACCGTCCAGGCGGTCGGGGCGAAGCCGAGCAGCAGGCTCGCCAGGGTGTAGGCGCCGAGGCCGGACAGGTACATCGCGCGGCGGCCGAACATGTCGGAGAACCGGCCGAACACCACGATCAGGACGGTGTTGGCGAGCATGAACGCCAGCAGCATCCAGTTGGCGGCCAGCGGGCCGGCGTGGAAGTGCCGCACGACCGAGGGCAGCGCGACGTTGAGGGTGTTGCCGCCGAGCCCGGTCAGCACGCTCGCCATGCTCACCGCGGACAGCGTCCACCACGGGTTCCCGGCGGCGGGCCCCGCGGGCGCGACGGTGGGCTTCGTCCCCGTCACGCGGGTGCGCCGGCAACGCCCATGGGGGGCCTCCCGACCGAGGAGTCTGAAACTACTTTCTAGATCGTGATACTAGAACCAACTTCTAAAATCCACCCCTTGACGCTACTGAATGAACGGTCTTTTAATTCCGGCATGGGCCGGATCGCGGGTGTCACGGCGGCCGAGACGCGGGAGCGGCTGCTGCGCGCCGCCGCCGACGCGTTCGCCGAGCGCGGGTACGACGGGACGCGCGTCGCCGACATCGCGGCGGCCGCGGGCGTCAGCAACGGCGCGCTGTACGCGCACTTCGGGTCCAAGGGCGAGCTGATGGTGGCGGCGCTGCGCGCGCACGGCCGACGGCTGCTGGCCGAGCTGGTCGCCGCCGACCCGGAGCGTTCGATCACCGAGTCGCTGCTGATCATCGGCCGGTGGCTGCCGCGCCGCCGGGACGCGCGCGGCCACCTGGTGGTCGAGGCCCTGGTGGCGGCCCGCCGGGACGCCGACGTGGCCCGGCCGATGCACGACTACATGGGCGAACGCGCCGGGATGCTCGAAGAGCTGGTGCGCGCCGCGCAGGCCGGCGGGGAGATGGACGGCGCGCTCTCGCCGAACGCGATCGCCCATTTCTGCCTGCTGCTGGCGATGGGCAGCGCGCTGGTCCCCCCGGAGATGCACGGCGTCGGCGACGAGGAGTGGTCCGCGCTGCTGACCCGGGTCGTGGCGGCGTTCGCACCGCCGGGCGCCGCCGCGCGGCCGGCCGGTCCGGCGGCGCAGACAGGAGGAACGCGATGAAGGTGCAGATCGACCCCGGACGCTGCCAGGGGCATGGCCGCTGCTACGACCTGGCGCCCGGCCTGTTCGGCGAGGACGACGAGGGCTACGGCACCGTCCTCGGCGACGGGACCGTCCCCGCGGACGGGGAGCAGGACGCGCGCAAGGCGGCGGCCAACTGCCCCGAGCGCGCGATCACCGTCCTGAAGGAGGCACGGCCATGACCACCGGCGACGAGATCATCGGCGACGACCGCTTCACCCGGGGCTTCGAGGAGATGCGCGAGAGCCGGCCGCTGGGCACGCGCAACGAGGTCGTCACCGGCCCGGTGGCGGACTGGGCCACCGACTTCTCCCACATGGAGCCCGAATGGGCCGCCGACCCCTACCCGATCCAGGACGACCTGCGCCGGCGCTGCCCCATCGCGCACACCGGGCGGTTCGGCGGCGCCTGGCTGCCGACCCGGTACGAGGACGTCAGCGCGATCGCCTACGACACCGAGCGCTTCTCGTCCCGGTCGATCGTCATGAGCAACTTCCGGCCGCCGCCCGAGATCGCGCCGGTCGGCGCGGTGCCGCCGATCTCCTCCGACCCGCCCTTCCACCACGACGCGCGCAGGCTGCTCCTGCCCGCGTTCACCAAGACGGCCGTCTCCCGGCTGGAACCGGCGACCCGCGCGTTCTGCCACGCCCTCATCGACGGCTTCGAGGGCGACCTCGTCGACGCCGCCCGCGACTACGCCCAGCACATCCCGATGCGCGTCATCGCCGACATGCTCGGCTTCCCGCCCGAGGACGGCCCGAAGTTCCGCGAGTTCGTCGAGAACGCGCTGGAGGGCGTCAACCGTCCCCCGGAGGAGCGCATCGCGCGGATGGAGAAGCTGTTCGACTACCTGCTCGCGCAGATCCGCGACCACATCGACCACCCGCGCGACGACCTCACGACCTACCTGCTCAACGCCGAGCTGTACGGGCGCAGGCTCGATCCGTCCCATGTCTCCGGGACGATGGCGCTGCTGCTGATCGCCGGTATCGACACGACGTGGAGCGCGATCGGCGCCTCGCTGTGGCACCTCGCCAAGACGCCCGCCGACCGGGAGCGGCTGGTCGCCGAACCCGGGCTGCTGCCGACGGCGATGGAGGAGTTCCTGCGCGCCTACGCGCCGGTCACCATGGCGCGGCTGGTGAAGCAGGACATGCACTGGCGCGGCGCCGACATGAAGGCCGACGACTGGGTCCTGCTGTCGTTCCCCGCCGCCAACCGCGACCCCGAGCAGTTCGACCGCGCCGGCGAGGTCGTCATCGACCGCGAGGTCAACCGGCACGCCGCGTTCGGCCTGGGCATCCACCGCTGCGTCGGATCGCACCTGGCCCGCATGGAGCTGCGCGTCGCCCTCGAGGTCTGGCTCGAACGGTTCCCGCGCTTCACCCTCGACGACCCCGCGGCGGTGACGTGGGCCGCCGGCCAGGTCCGCGGGCCCCGCACCCTGCCCCTGCGCATCGGCTGACCCTGCGCAGGACGGCATGACGGGGGCTCGCCGTCCTGGCCCGCCGTCCTGGCCCGCCGTCCGGGCGCGGTCAGCCGCGCCCGGACGCGGGCAGCTCGTCGCGGATGTCGAAGACGCGTTCCAGGCCGGTGACCCGCAGCACGTTGCGGACCCGCTCGGTCGGGCGCACCAGGACGAACCGGCCGCGCATCGCGGCGATCCGCTTGCTCGCGCGGATCAGCACGTTCAGCCCCGACGAGTCGCAGAACGTCATGCGGGTCACGTCCACCACCACCCGGGGCGGCCCGTCCGTGCCGATCGCCGACGTCAGATGCTCGTCCAGCGTCCCGGCCGTGGCGAGATCGAGCTCGCCCGCCACCGACACCACCGTCCAGCCGTCGTGCTCGGCGACGCCGAAGCTCGCTCCGCCGACCGGTACGTCACCAGCCGCCCCCATGTGCACTACCTCCGATCGTTCCCCAGGCACCCTAGGGGATCATCGGCGCAGCAGCTTCGCGGCACCCACCGCGGCACCCGTGGCGGCGGCCCCGGCGGTGGCCGCGCCGACCAGGTACTTGTGCTGCGTCGCCCACAGCTGAGGGCTGCGGGGGTGCGCCTCGTCGTCGAACCTGCCGTGCGCGCCGTAGTCGTGGCCGCCGGCGCCGTCGGCCGGCTCCCACAGGTTCGCCGCCTGGTCGGGCGGGGTCCTCTGCTCGGTCTGCTGCGACTTGAACGCCGTCCGGGCCAGGTAGCGGTCGAGCAGGCCCGCGGCGAACTTGTTGGCGATGAGCGTGCCGACCGTGCTCCCGCCGACCCAGTACTCCCGGCGCCGCGGATGCTCCGCCGCGTACAGCAGCGCGTTCGCCGCGATCTCCGGCTGGTAGATGGGCGGGACCGGCTGCGCGCGGCGCGGCAGCCGCGACAGCACCCAGTTGAACTGCGGGGTGTTGACGCCGGGCATCTCCACCATCGTCACCCTGACGTTCGGGTGCTCGTGCAGCAGCTCGGCCCGCAGCGAGTCGTGCAGGCCCTGGATCGCGTGCTTGGCGCCGCAGTACCCGCTCTGCAGCGGGATGCCCCGGTACGCCAGCGCCGACCCGCACTGGACGATCACGCCGCGGTCGCGCGGGATCATCCGCTTGAGCGCCGCCCGGGTCCCGTTGACGTAGCCGAGGTAGGTGACCTCGGTGATGCGCTTGAACTCGTCCGGCTCGATCTCCCAGAACGGCGCGAAGACCGACGAGAAGGCCACGTTCACCCACGCGTCGATGGGGCCGAGCTCGTCCTCGACGCGCTGCGCGGCCTCCTCCACCCGGTCGTTGTCGGCGACGTCGACGCTGAGCGGCAGCGCCCGCCCGCCGGCCTTCTCGACGTCGGCGGCGGCGCCGTCCAGCCCCTCCTCGCCGCGGGCCAGCAGGGCGACCTTGGCACCGCGGCCGCCGAACGCCCGTGCCGTCGCACGGCCGATGCCTCCGCTGGCACCGGTGATCACGACGACGCTGCCACTGTCGATCCCGTACTTCATCGCGGCCCTCCAACCGGCTCGGTCAGCACAGGTCGACACTGCCCGCACAGACGCGTCCGTAACGCGTCCGGCCTGCTGCGTCGCGGCCGGCGCTACGCGCCGCACAGGGGGAGGCGCACGACCATGCAGGTGCCGGACGGCCGGTCGGCGACGTGCAGGGTGCCCGCGTGGGCGTCGGCGATCTGGCGGGCGATCGCCAGCCCGAGCCCGGTGCCGTGCGGGTCGGCGTCGCGCGCGTCGGGACGGCGGTAGAACCGGCGGAAGATCGCCTCCCGCTCGCCGGCCGGGATGCCGGGACCGTCGTCGACCACCTCCAGGACGGCGTCGCCGCCCTGGCGGCCCAGCGCGACCTCCACGTGAGCCCCGGCGTGGCGCTCGGCGTTGGACACCAGGTTGCGCAGCAGCCGCGCCAGCCGGACGGTCGAGCCCTCCACCTCCAGCCCGCGCTCCAGGCGCGTCGTGACGGCCACGGCGGGATCGCGGCCGGCCAGCTCGTCCTCCACGAGCCGGGCCAGGTCGACGGTCTCGGTCCTGACCGGCACGCCCGCCTCCAGCCGGGCGAGCTCCAGCAGGTCCGAGACGATGGCGCCGAGCCGGTCGGCGTCGTGCAGCGCCGCGTGCAGGATCGCGCGCGAGTCGGCGTCCGGGTCGGCGAGCGCGAGCTGCAGGCGGGTCTGCAGCCCGGTGAGCGGTGCGCGCAGGTCGTGCGAGGTGTCGGCCACCGCCTGCTGCTGGCGCCGCAGCGCCTCGCGCATCGCGGCGTTCGCCCGGCCCTCCTCCTCGCGCGCCCGGTGCAGCCGCTGGTTGACCTCCTCGAGCTCGCGGGTCCGGGCGAACAGCTCGGCCTCCACCGCCTCGACCCGGTCCGCCGGCGACTGCCCGTGCGCCCGCGCCGTGCGCAGCTGCCGGATGTAGGAGGTCACCTCCTCCGCCCGGTGGATGAGGGCGACGACCGTGCCATCCGGGGCCGGCAGGGGAGCGTTGCGGATGCTCCAGTACCGCTCCTCGAACGCCCCGGCGCGGCCGGGGATCTCGATGTCGTAGCGCTGGAGCGGCATGATGTCGATCTCGCCCGACGCCGCCACCCGTTCCAGGGACGCGCGCACCTCGGCCATGCCCTCCCCGCCGGGGCCGCCCGGGAACACCTCGTAGAAGGGCCGGCCGACCAGCCCGTCGCGGGAGTGCCCGGAGAGCCGTTCATAGGCCCGGTTGACCGCGACGTACCGCAGGCCGGGCGTGAGCACCGCGCAGGCGACCGGCATCGCCTCGAAGACCGCCGACAGGTCGATCTCGGCCATCTCTCATATCTATCCATTCAGGGCAAAAGGCCGGGAAGGTGCGGGCATCCCGGCCGCAAAACCCTGCTCATCCGCGGACGGACGGCCCGCCGCGCCCGCGCGCCGGGCGGGCCCCGGCCGGCCCCGGCGGCCCCGGCGGCTCTGCCGGCCCCGGCCGCTCCGGGACGTCGGCAGCGCCGAGCTCCTCGATGACGTCGCGCATGGCCCGGCAGAGCGCGTCGACGTCGTCCAGCAGGGTCGCCTCCGCGCTGATCCCGAGGTTCAGCATCCCGCTCCAGCCGAGCGCGCCGACCGCGAGCGGCGCGCCGGGCCCGGTCGGGACGATCGGGTGCGCCACGGCCAGCGGCGCGCCGGCCAGCCGCGTCGGGGTGTTGGAACCCGGGAGGTTCGTGGCGATCGCCTGGAACGTCCGGTCGCCGTACACGGTCCGCGCGAACGCGTCGTGCAGCACCGGCGGCAGGGCCCGCGACGCCCGCTGCATCACGAAGGCCGAGGCCAGCGCGCGGGTGCCGGACCGCAGCCGGCGGGTCGCGGCGGCGAGCGTGCGCAGCCGCTCGACCTCCGACATCGGCCCGTACGGCAGGTCCACCATGACCGCGGAGGTGTGGTTGCCCTCGGGCGGCACCTCGGGGCCGCCCGTCATCAGCGGCACCGCGACCCGCAGGACGCGCCCGCCCTCGGACCCCGCGGGCATCGGGCCGACCCGCCGCAGCCCGCCGGCCAGCGCGCACAGCACCACGTCCGTCACCCGGACGCCGTGCCTGCGGGCGAGGTCGCGGACCGCCGGCATCGGCAGCCGGAAGGTGCCGAAGACCCGCTCCCCGGTGCCGGTCGAGGGCAGCCGGGTCCGCTGCCGGGACTCGGTCGCCAGCTGCGCGATCCCGGCGACCGTGGCGAGGGCGCGGCGCGCGGCCGACGGCCCGGCGCCCGCGACCGGCAGCGCGTCCGGCGGCGTCAGCATCCGCAGCACGTGCGTGATCACGCCCATGCCGTCGGCGACGACATGGTGCATCAGGAAGACCACCGCGGCCCGGTCGGGGGCGTAGCCGCGCACCGCGATCATCCGCCACATCGGCCGGTCGCGCGGCAGCGGCTCGCCCTGCAGCGCGGCGACCAGCGCGTTGAGGGCGGTGTCGCCGGGCTCGGGCAGCGTCGTCTCGCGGACGTGCCAGTCCCAGTCGATCACCGGGTGCGCGACCCAGCGGCGCCGCCGCAGCCGGGACGGGGGCGACAGCCGCTGGCGCAGCCGGGGCAGCTCGTCCAGCTTGCCGCGCAGCGTCGCGATCAGGTCCTCCCGGCTCGGCGACCCGTCCGGCGCGTCCAGGAAGATCAGCCCGCCGACGTGCTGCGGCGCCCGGTCCGACTCGACGGCCAGGAAGAACGCGTCCTCCGGCGGGACGATCGGGACGTGCGGCCGGCCGGAGTCGCGGTCGGTCACGACGTAGGCGAACCAGACCACGGCGACCGCTCCGGCCGCGTCCAGCAGGTAGTGGTTGGCGGTCGCCATGATGACGTAGAGCGTCACGAAGACGTGCAGCAGGCTCGCCGCCTGCAGCCAGCGGCGCACCGACAGCCGGGCCAGCTCCACGCTGACCCACAGCGCCCACGCGACGTGCAGCGACGGCATGGCCGCCAGCCGGTCGGCGTGGTCGACCACGGGGCTGCCCCACGACCCCCAGGTGCCGTGGTCCAGGACGGTGTCGACGAAGCCGAGGTCGGGCACCAGGCGCGGCGGCGCCACCGGCCATAACGCGAAGCAGACCGCGCCGATCACGTTGATCAGCGCGAAGGAGGTGCGGGCGACCCGGTAGCGCTCGGGCCGCCGGCGGTACAGCCAGGCCAGCAGCCCCAGCGTGCTGACCAGGTAGACGGCGGCGTACTCGTAGTTCGCGGCCACGGCGACGGTGCGGTGCGAGGCGAGCCAGTCGTTGAGCGGCCGCTCGGCGGCGATGTGCAGCGTCCGCTCGAGGTCGTAGAGCTGCCGGCCGTGGTCGGCGGCCGCGGCGCGCCGGTCGCCGACCGGGAAGGCGGCGGCGACGGCGTAGAGGGCGAAGAGCGACAGCCCGAACGCGAGTTCGCGCGCGAGCGGCGGGCGGTGGCCCGCAGGCGCGGAGGGGTCGGCTTCTGGGGTCACTAACCAGTAGTAACCCAAAAACTTGGCCTATACACATATATATGATCGGTTTCGCGTTTACCAGGCGATCGACGGGGTTATGGGGATCACTGCGACCGGCAGAGCGCCGCACCGCCCCGCGCGCCGCCCCCGAAGGAAACGATGTCCATCAGCGAGCGCTTATGGAACGAGACCTACGAACGCCAGATCCGGAACCGCCTGCAGGCCAGGGAGAACTTCCCGGTGGCCGCCCGGCTCCTTCCCGCCCGGCACCGGGCGCACCTGCTCGACGTCTACGGCTACGCCCGGCTCGTCGACGACATCGGCGACGAGGCGCCGCCGGATGAGCGCACCGGCCTGCTCGACCTCGTCGACCGCGACCTCGACCGGATCTACGCCGGCGGCGTCCCCGAGATCCCGGTCATGCGCGCGCTGGCCCGCACCGTCCACGAGTGCCGGATCCCCGCCGAGCCGTTCCGGCGGCTAGTGCAGGCGAACCGCCGGGACCAGGTCGTCACCCATTACGGGACCTTCGACGAACTGCTGGAGTACTGCACGCTGTCGGCCGATCCGGTCGGGCACATCGTCCTGCACGTCTTCGGCGCCGCCACCCCGGCGCGGCTGCGCCTGTCCGACCGGATCTGCTCGGCGCTGCAGGTCATCGAGCACTGCCAGGACGTCGGCGAGGACCACCGCAACGGCCGGGTCTACCTGCCGGCGGACGACCTGCGCCGGTTCGGCTGCACCGACGAGGACTTCCGCGCCGCCGCGACCCCGACCCGCCTGCGCGGTGTCATCGCCCTCCAGGCGGGAAGGGCAGGACGGCTGCTCGCCGAAGGGGCGCCTCTCGTCCGGAGCCTTCCGGGTTTCGCGCGCGTCGCCGTGGCGGGGTACGCGGCGGGCGGCTTCGCGGCCCTGGCGGCGCTCGACCGCCGCGCCTACGACGTCCTGGAAGGCCCGCCACGCCCGGGGAAGAGGCGGCTGCTCGCCGAGTGGTCGCGGATGTTGGGAAGGAGATGGGATGGACGCAGCCGGCGCCTACCGGCACTGTGAACAGGTCGTCCGGTCGCAGGCGCGCAACTTCTCGTACGGGATCCGCCTCCTGCCCCCGCCGAAACGCCGCGCGCTCAGCGCCGTCTACGCCTTCGCCCGGCGGATCGACGACATCGGCGACGACAACGACGCGCCTCCCGATGCGAGGCTGGCCGCGCTGGCGGCCGAGCGCGAGCGGCTCGCCGCCTTGGACGCCCACCCGGACGACCCGGTGCTGGTGGCGCTGGCGGACGCGGCGCACCGCATGCCGATCCCGCTGGAGGCGTTCGGCGAGCTGATCGACGGCTGCGAGGCCGACGTCCGCGGCGCGGCCTACGACACCTTCGACGACCTGCTCTGGTACTGCCGGTGCGTGGCCGGCTCGGTCGGCCGCCTGTCGCTCGGCGTGTTCGGCACCCGCGGCGACCTGCGCGCGGCCCGCGCCCGCGCGGACGCGCTCGGCGTCGCGCTGCAGCTGACCAACATCCTGCGCGACGTGCGCGAGGACCGGCTCGGCGGCCGCGTCTACCTGCCGGCCAAGGACCTCGCCAAGTTCGGCTGCACCCTCGACCAGGACGCCTCCGGCCGGTTCACCGACCCGCCGGAGCAGCTGGCCGACCTGATCCGGTTCCAGGCGGCCCGCGCGGGGGAGTGGTACGGCACCGGGCTGCGGCTGCTGCCGATGCTCGACCGGCGCAGCGCCGCGTGCACGGGGACCATGGCGGGCATCTACCGGCGGCTGCTGCGGCGCATCACCGCCGACCCGCAGACCGCGCTCCGGACCCGCATGTCGCTGCCCACCCGGGAGAAGGTCGCCGTCGCCGCGGCGGCGCTCACGGGGATACGGCGGTGAGCCCGCCGGGGAACGTCGCCGTCGTCGGCGGTGGGCTGGCCGGGATCAGCGCCGCGTTGGCGCTCCAGGAATCGGGCGTTCGGACCACCCTTTACGAGGCGCGTCCGCGGCTCGGAGGCGCCACCCACTCGTTCGACCGCGACGGCCTGACCGTCGACAACGGCCAGCACATCTTCCTGAAGTGCTGCACCGCCTACCGCGGGCTGCTGGAGCGGCTCGGCGCGCAGGGCCGCGTTCGCGTCCAGGACCGGCTCGACGTCCGCGTCCTCACCCCGGGCGGGCCGGCCGGGAGGCTGCGCCGGGCCAAGGCGCCCGGGCCGCTGCACCTGCTGCCCGCGCTGGCCCGGTACCGGCTCCTCTCGCCGGGCGACCGGCTGCGCGTCGCGCGCGCGTCGCTGGCCCTGCAGCGCCTCGACCCGCAGGACCCCGCGCTCGACGGCATCGCCATGGGCGACTGGCTGGCCGCCCACGGCCAGCGCGAACGCGCCCGCGCCGCGCTGTGGGAGCTGTTCCTGATCTCGGCGCTCAACATCGGCGTGGACGACGCCGCGATGGGCCCCGCGACGATGGTGTGCAAGGAAGGGCTGCTCGGCCGCTCCGACGCCGCCGACATCGGCGTCCCGACCGTCCCGCTCGGCGAGCTGCACGGCGCGATCGCGGCGCGGCGGCTCCAGGAGCTCGGCGGCCGGATCCACCTGAAGGCGAAGGTCGCGGCGGTCGAGGCCGGACCCAAGCTCGTGGTCGACGGCGAACCGGTCGCCGCGGACGCCGTCGTCGTCGCGGTGCCGCACCGCGCCGCGGCCCCGCTCGTCCCGGCGCAGGCGTGCCCGGACCGGGACCGCTGGGCCGGCCTCGGCTCCAGCCCGATCATCAACGTGCACGCCGTCTACGACCGGCCGGTCATGGACCTGCCGTTCACCGCGGCGATCGGCTCGCCCGTGCAGTGGGTGTTCGACCGCACCGAGATCAGCGGCCTCGACCGCGGCCAGTACCTCGCAGTGTCGGTGTCGGCCGCCGACGGCTGGATCGACACGCCCGCCGCCGACGTCCGCGCCGCGTTCCTGCCCGAGCTGGAACGGCTGTTCCCGGCCGCCCGGCGGGCCCGCCTCACCGACTTCTTCGTCACCAGGGAACGCCATGCGACGTTCCGCCAGAGCCCCGGCAGCGGCGCGCTGCGTCCCGCGTCCGCGACCCGGCTGCCGGGCGTCTTCCTCGCCGGCGCGTGGACCGACACGGGCTGGCCCGACACCATGGAGGGGGCAGTGCGCAGTGGACTGACCGCCGCCCGGCTGGTCCGGCGGCACCTGGACGGGGTGAGCGGCCGATGACCGCCGTCCCCGCCGCGATCACCGACGGCCGCGCCCTGGTCGAGGAGGCGATGCGCGCCTGCGTGGACCGCCTCGACCCGGCCAACCGCCGCGTGATCGCCTACCACCTCGGCTGGACCGACGCCGACGGCCGGCCCGCCGCCGCCGGCGGCAAGGCGCTGCGCCCCGCGCTGGCGATGCTGTCGGGACGGGCCGCCGGCGCGCCGCCGCAGAACGCCCTGCCCGGCGCGCTCGCGGTGGAGTTCGTGCACGCGTTCTCGCTGCTGCACGACGACATCATGGACGGCGACCGGACCCGCCGGCACCGCCCCGCCGCCTGGACCGTGTTCGGCGCGGCGGCCGCGATCCTCGCCGGCGACGCGCTGCTGGCCCTGTCGGAGGAACTGCTGCTGGAGCAGCACACCCGCGGCGCGCACTGGGCCGCGGAGGCGCTGACCGCCGCCACCCAGCGGCTCATCTCCGGCCAGGCCCTCGACATGGGGTTCGAGACGCGCGCCGACGTCACGCTCGAGGAGTGCCTGACGATGGCGTCCGACAAGACCGGCGCGCTGTTGGCCTGCGCCTGCTCCATCGGTGCGATGCTCGGCGAGGCGCCGGCGGAGCTGGTCACCGCCCTCACCGGGTACGGCACGGAGATGGGCCTGGCGTTCCAGCTGGTGGACGATCTGCTCGGCATCTGGGGGAGCCCGGAGACGACCGGCAAGCCGGTGCTGTCGGACCTGCGCGCCCGCAAGAAGTCGCTGCCGGTCGTGGCGGCGCTGACCGCCGGGACCGCCGAGTCGGCGCGGCTGGCCGAGCTGTACGCGGCGCCCGGCGACCCCACCGAGGCCGACCTGCGGGAGATGGCCGGGCTGGTCGAGGCCGCGGGCGGGCGCGCGTGGGCCGAGGCCGAGGCGGACCGCCGCGTCGCGCTGGCCGGCAAGTACGTCGGCGACGTGGAGATGGACGACGCGGTCCGCACCGAGTTCCGCGACGTCGCGCTGTTCGTCACCTCCCGGGACCACTGAACGACGCGGCTCCGCCGGCGAGGACGGAGGCCGTGAGAAAGCAGGATGCCGAATGACCACGACGCAAGCCCCCGGACTCACCGAAGCGGCCGGGGCCGCCGTCGACGCGGCCCGCGACCACCTGCTCGGCCTGCAGTCGGCCGAGGGCTGGTGGAAGGCCGAGCTGGAGACCAACGTCACCATGGACGCCGAGGATCTGCTGCTGCGCCAATTCCTCGGTATCCGCACCGCGGACGAGACCGCCGAGGCGGCCCGCTGGATCCGCTCGCAGCAGCGCGACGACGGGACGTGGGCGAACTTCTACGGCGGCCCGCCGGACCCGTCCACCACCATCGAGGCCTACGTCGCGCTGCGGCTGGCCGGCGACGCGCCCGACGCCGAGCACATGCGCAAGGCCGCCGCCTACGCGCGCGAGGCCGGCGGCATCGAGGGCAGCCGGGTGTTCACCCGCATCTGGCTCGCGCTGTTCGGCCAGTGGTCCTGGGACGACCTGCCCGTGATGCCGCCCGAGCTGATGTTCCTGCCGAGCCGGTTCCCGCTGAACGTCTACGACTGGGCCTGCTGGGCGCGGCAGACGATCGTGCCGCTGACGATCCTGGGGTCGCTGCGGCCCGTCCGGTCGCTGCCGTTCGACCTGCCCGAGCTGCGCGCGGGCCGGCGGCCGGAGCGCAGGGCGACCGGCTGGGGCCGGGCGTTCAACGCCCTCGACCGGTTCCTGCACGTGTACGAGAAGGCCCCGGTGCGGCCGCTGCGCACCGCCGCCCTGCGCCGCGCGGCCGAGTGGATCGTGGCGCGGCAGGAGGCGGACGGCTGCTGGGGCGGCATCCAGCCGCCCTGGGTGTACTCGCTGATGGCGTTGAGCCTGCTCGGCTACGACCTGGACCATCCGGTGATGAAGCGCGGCCTCGCCGGGCTCGACCGCTTCACGATCCGCGACGAGAAGGGCCGCCGGCTGGAGGCGTGCCAGTCGCCCGTCTGGGACACCGTGCTCGCGATGAACGCGCTGTCGGACGCGGGCGCGCCCGCCGGCGACCCGGCACTGCTGCGCGCCGCCCGCTGGGTCGTCGGCGAGGAGATCCGCGGGCCGGGCGACTGGTCGGTGCGGCGGCCGGACCTGCCGCCGGGCGGCTGGGCGTTCGAGTTCGACAACGACCTGTACCCCGACACCGACGACACCGCCGAGGCGATCCTGGCGCTGCGCCGCTCCGGGCTGCCCGAGGCCGAGGTCCGCGGGCCGATCGACCGGGCCGTCCGGTGGATGGCGGGGATGGCGTCCAAGGACGGCGGGTTCGCCGCCTTCGACGCCGACAACACCCGGGAGCTGTGCACCAAGCTGCCGTTCTGCGACTTCGGCGCGGTCATCGACCCGCCGTCGGCGGACGTCACCGCGCACGTCGTCGAGGCGCTCGCCAAGGAGGGCCACGCGGAGTCGCCCGTCGCCAAGCGCGCCGTCGTGTGGCTGCTGAAGGCGCAGGAGCCGGACGGCTCATGGTTCGGCCGCTGGGGCGCCAACCACGTCTACGGCACGGGCAGCGTGGTGCCCGCGCTGATCGCCGCGGGCGTCCGCCCGGGCAAGCCGCAGATCCGCCGTGCCGTGGCGTGGGTGGAGCACCACCAGAACCCCGACGGCGGCTGGGGCGAGGACCTGCGCTCCTACGACGACCCGTCCTGGATCGGGCGCGGCGAGTCTACCGCGTCGCAGACCGCGTGGGCGCTGCTGGCGCTGCTCGCGGCCGGAGAGCGGTCGCCGGCGGTGGAGTCCGGCGTCCGCTGGCTCGTGGAGCACCAGCGCCCGGACGGCACCTGGGACGAACCCCAGTTCACCGGCACCGGCTTCCCCGGCGACTTCTACATCAACTACCACCTGTACCGGCTGGTGTTCCCGATCAGCGCCCTCGGCCGCTACCTGGGGCGTGCGGCGTGACGCGGCCGACCGGGCACGAGCACGTCGAGGGCACGCCCGGCGAAGCGCCGCGCTCCACCGTGCCGACCACCGAATTCACCTTGCCGAAGGAGGTTCGACCATAATGCCGATGCCAGTGCGCCAGAGCGTCCGCGTCGCATCGCACATCTTGAGCAACAAGGTGCGCGGCAAGGACAAGTTCCCGCTCATCATGGAGCTCGAACCGCTGTTCGCCTGCAACCTCAAATGCGCGGGCTGCGGCAAGATCCAGCACCCGGCCGACGTGCTGAAACGGCGCATGCCGGTCGAGCAGGCCATCGCCGCCGTCAAGGAATGCGGCGCCCCGATGGTGTCGATCGCGGGCGGCGAACCGCTCATGCACCCGCAGATCGGCGAGCTGGTCGACGAGCTGGTGAAGATGAAGAAGTTCGTGTTCCTGTGCACGAACGCGCTCCTCATCCCCAAGAAGCTCGACAAGTTCAAGCCGTCGCCCTATTTCGCCTTCACCGTGCACATCGACGGCCTGCAGGAACGGCACGACGAGTCGGTCTGCAAGGAGGGCGTGTTCGACGAGGCGGTCGCCGCCGTCAAGCTGGTCAAGGAACGCGGCTTCCGGGTCACCACCAACACCACGTTCTTCAACACCGACACCCCGCAGACCGTCATCGACGTCCTGAACTACCTCAACGACGACCTGCAGGTCGACGAGATGATGCTCTCGCCGGGCTACGCCTACGACAAGGCGCCCGACCAGGAGCACTTCCTCGGCGTGCAGGAGACGCGCGAGCTGTTCAAGAAGGCGTTCGCCGACGGCAACCGCAAGCGGTGGCGGCTCAACCACTCGCCGCTCTTCCTGGACTTCCTGGAAGGCAGGGCCGACTTCGGCTGCACGGCATGGGCGATCCCGTCCTACTCCCTGTTCGGCTGGCAGCGTCCGTGCTACCTGATGTCCGACGGCTACGCGAAGACCTACCAGGAACTGCTCGACGACACCGACTGGGAGTCCTACGGCCGCGGCCGCGACCCGCGCTGCGCGAACTGCATGGCGCACTGCGGCTACGAGCCGACCGCGGTCTTCAAAACACTCGGCTCCCTGAAGGAATCCTTGCGCGCCCTGCGCGAGAACTGAAATTACCCAGGGGGCTGTGTTTTCCCAGGGGGGCGACCCCCTGGAACCCCCGTCAACGACTGGCGGGTTGTTCTACGCTCCGCTAGCGCTCCGCGTAGAACAACCCGCCAGTCGTCGGGCGTGCCCCGCTCCGCTCGCTCCGCGTGCCCGCCCGTGCTCACCCCAGCGCCTGGGGCGTCATACTCCGTACATTTGCTCGCGTAGGTGTTGCAGGGTCTTGCTGAGTAGGCGGGAGACGTGCATCTGGGAGATGCCGAGCTCCTCGGCGATCTGCGACTGGGTCTTGTTGCCGAAGAACCGCAGCAGCACGATCGTGCGTTCCCGTTTCGGCAGCTCGGCCAGCAGGCCGTGCAGGGCCTCGCCGTCGACGACGTGCTGCAGCGCGGCGTCCTCGCAGCCGAGCCGGTCCGCGAGCGGGCTCGCCTCGGGGTCGCCGTCGCTGCTGCCGTCCAGGGAGAGCGGGCGGTAGGACTCCCACGCGAGGAGGGCGTCGGTGACCTCCTCCGCGGTGACCCCGAGGAGGGCGGCGAGTTCGCCGGGTGTGGGGGAGCGGCCGTGCGTCTGCACGAACCGCTGGGTGGCCTGCTGGATCTGGGGGCGCAGCTCCTGGATGCGGCGCGACACCCGGATCCCCCAGGTGCGGTCCCGGAAGTAGCGGCGGACCTCGCCGAGCACCATCGGATAGGCGTAGACGACGAACTGGCCGCCGCGTTCGGGATCGAACCGGTTGATCGCGTTGACGAGGCCCAGATAGGCCACCTGGGCCAGGTCCTCCACCGGTTCGCCGCGGTGGGCGTAGCGGTGCGCGATCCGCTGCACCAGCGGCGCGTACATCCGGACGAGCGCCGCGCGCAGTTCTTCCCTGCGCGCCGCGCCCACGCCCGGACGGTTCATCTCCATCAGCAGCGCCTCGGCGGACCCGTCCGCCGGGGGACCGTCCGCTCGGGGCGGAACCGCGGCCGACGACGCGGGGGAGCTCAGGTCGATCACCTCCTGTCGATACCGGGGATCTAATACATCGTCTCACGATGTATTAGGCCGCAATAAGCCCGTCCGAACAAACCGTCGTGTGCGGGGGTGCGGCTAGGTATCAGCTCGAGCCGGGCAGCTGCCCGAGCGTCACCGACACCTGCTTCTTCGTTCCGTCGGGCTGCTGGACCTGCACCTTGATGCTGTCACCGGGCTTGAGGCCGGCCAGCAGGCTCCCCAGCGACGTCGGGTCGGGGGTGGGCGTGCCGTTGACCGCGGTGATCAGGTCGCCGGGCTTGATCCCGGCCTGGTCGGCCCCGCCCCCCTTCGCCACCCCGACGACGGCGACCGCGACGGGCCGCCCGCTGGCCGGGTCGACGATCGCGCGGACGGTCACGCCCAGCGCCGCCCGCCCGGACTGCGACACCTTCCCGTTCTGGATCAGCTGCGGGACGATCTTCTTCACCGTGTTGCTCGGCGTGGCGAACCCGATCCCCACGGCCGCGCCGCCCATCTGCGGGTCGGAAGCCGCCGCGGTCGGGATGCCGATGACCTGGCCGCTCAGCGTGACCAGGGCGCCGCCGCTGTTGCCGGGGTTGATCGGCGCGCTGGTCTGGATGGCGTCGGCGATCGTCGCGCCGGGGAACGCCCCCTCCTGCTTGGTGGACACCGTCCGGTTCAGCGCGGACACGATCCCGTTCGTCACGCTTCCCGCCAGGCCGAGCGGATTGCCCATTGCCAGCACGATCTGCCCGACGTCGGCCTTGCCGGAGTCGCCCCAGCTCGCCGGCCGCAGGGAGCCGCCGTCCACCTTCACCACCGCAAGGTCGTCGGCCGCGAACGAGCCGACGAGGCTCGCATTGAGCGGGCTGCCGCCCCCGGACGTCGTGACCTCGATCTTGTGCGCTCCGGCGACCACGTGCGCGTTCGTCACGATGTCGCCCTTGGCGTCGTAGACGACGCCCGACCCCTCGCCCTGGTCCGTCGCGATCTTCACCACCGACGGGAGGACGCTGTCCACCACCTTCTCGTACTGCTGCTGCAGCTGCTGCGCGCTCCCGCTGACCGGCGCCGACGCGTCCGCGCGCGCTTTCGGGGACCCGTCCGAACCGCTGCATCCCGCCAGCGCCACCATGCCCGCCGCCGCCAGCGCGCCCGCCTTGACCCTTGTCTTCCTTTCCACAGGTTCACCTCCGGATATGTCGTTCCCGCCACGCGAGAATTAGCCGTTACGGACCGTGACGCCGCCGGGCCCGACCGGCTGAAGTGCGGAGACAGTCCCCGTTTGTGGGCAGGGTCACTCGGCGGCGCCCCGGACCCCGAAGCGACCGGGGCGGAACTAACTGGAGGGCGACCGTCCGCTTGATGCTAGGTTGGGGGCATGGACGCGACCTTCGCCGCGGTGGACCGGCTGCTGGACGACGGGACCGGGCACCGGCCCCGCGCCGACGCCCGGCGCAACGTGGAGCGCCTGGTGGCGGCCGCCCACGAGGCCGCCCGGGAGTCCGGGTCGCAGATCACCGCGCACGACGTCGCGCGCCGCGCGGGCGTCGGGATCGGCACCTTCTACCGCCGCGTCGGCTCCCTCGAGGACCTGCTGAAGGCCGTCCTGGACGAGCTGATCGGCGAGATCACCGCGGCGGCCGACGCGTGCCTGGCCGCCGACGACCCGTGGGAGGGGTTCCGCGAGTTCGCCGCGGCCTACGTCCGCCGCCGCAACGAGTTGTGCGACATCAACGAGGCGCTCGGGCACGTCCTCGACCATTCGCGCGCCGACCTGCGCGACCGCATCCGCAGGCTGGTCGAGCGCGCGCAGGAGGCGGGCGCCATGCGCGCCGACGTCAGCTGGACCGACGTGGCGTTCCTGCTGGTGTCACCGGCGACCGGCCCGCACACGCTCGGCCTGCGGGCGGGCGACCGGCAGTGGGACCGCAACCTGCACATCATCCTGGACGGCCTGCGCGCCCCCGGCTCCGGTGACCTGACCGGCGAGCCCCCGCAGGAGCTCTGACAGGGTCAGGGCCGGCGCCGCGCGGGGGAGACGGCGCCGGCCCTGAGTGCAGGGGGTCAGCTCAGGCCGTCGTCGAGCGCCTTGGTGAGCACGCCCGGGTCACCGGACATCTCCCAGATCATTGCGCCCAGCAGGTGCTTGCTCTTCAACCAGGCCGTCTTCTTGCCGATCGACCAGGCGTCGTCGAACGACCACCACTGGCCACCGTCGCCGGTGAAGCACGACGTCGCGACGGCCTGCTCGTCGTGCGCGATCGCGCAGTTCGGCACGCTGGAGATCAGGTTGCCGTAGCCGCGTGTCCCCGCCTCCTCCGGGAACTGGCCGGGCGCCGCGCCCTTGGCGGCCTGCCATTGGCCGCCCTTGCCGCCGTCGGACACGCCCTGCCAGCCGCGGCCGTAGTAGGCGAGCCCGATCGTCAGCTTGCGCGGGTTCACCCCTGCGCCGAGGTAGGCGTCCACCGCGTTCTCGACGCTGAAGTGGAACGGGTACGGGTCGTCGGTGTCGGTGTAGAGGTTGCCCTGGTGGCCGGTGCGGTTCGGCTCCCAGGAGTTGTCGCTGCCCGAGCCGTGGAAGTCGTAGCCCTGGACGTTGAAGATGTCCAGCGACCTGGCGACCTGGGGCAGGTCCCAGCCGGACTGGATCTTCGCCGGGTCGGCGGGGGTGAACGCGGTCAGCTCGTAGCGCTCGCCGCCCTGCGCGGTCAGCGCGTCCAGCTGCCGGCGGAACTCGGCGATCAGCAGCGTGTTGTTCTGCTTGTCGGCCGCGCTGACGTGGTTGCCCGGGTGCCCTTCCGAGCCCGGCCACTCCCAGTCGAGGTCGATGCCGTCGAAGATCCCGGCGGCCGTGCCCGGCCCGCCCGCGTTCTCGTATTCGGGCAGGTTTCCCTTGATGTAGGTGTCGATGCAGGAGCTGACGAACTTCTTGCGCGAGGCGTCCGTCGCGGCGACGTCGGAGAAGTACTTGGAGTACGTCCAGCCGCCGATCGAGATGAGGACCTTCAGCTTCGGGTACTTCGCCTTCAGCTTCCTCAGCTGGTTGAAGTTGCCGCGCAGCCTCTCCCAGCCGGTGTCGGCGACGCCGTCCACCGACTGCGCGGCGCTGAACGGGCGGCCGTAGTCGGCCTCGGCGTCGCCCGCGCCGTCGCCCTGGTTCGGGTCCTCGGGGTCGGACGTGGTGCCCTTCGTGACGCCCTGCAGGCAGGTCAGGTTCTTCGGGTCGATGTTGGCGAACGCGTAGTTGAGGTGGGTGAGGCGCGCGGCGTTGCCGGTCGTGTCCAGGTTCTTCACGAAGTACTGCCGCCCGTAGATGCCCCACTGGACGAAGTACCCGACGCGCGCGTAGCCGCCGACCACGTCGTCGGTCGTGACCTTCACCGCCGCGCTCTCCGCCGACAGGTTGTCGTACAGGTCGCGGGCCCGCACGGTGAAGGAGTACTCGGTGGACGGTGACAGTCCCGCGACGGTCGCGGAGGTCCCGGTCACCGTCGTGGCGACCTTCCCGTCCAGCAGCACGTCGTAGTTGGCGACGCCGGTGTTGTCGGACGAGGCGTTCCACGCGAGCTTGACGCCGGCGGAGTCCTTGCCGGTGCTGTGCAGCCCGGACGGAACGGACGGCGCCTGCGTGTCATCGGCCGGGTCGTTCGTCTTCACGGTCACCGGCGCGCTCGCGGGGGAGAGGTTCCCCTTCCGGTCGCGTGCCTTGACCGTGAACGTGTACTGGGTGTTCGGCGTCAGGCCCGTGACGGTGGCGCCGGTGTCCGGCACCGTCGTGGCGAGCGCCGACCCGTTGTACACCTCGTACGCCGTGACCGGCAGGCTGCCGGCCTTCGCCGCGTCCCAGCTCAGCGAGACGGTCTTGGTCGTCTTCACCGTCACTTTCAGCCCGCCCGGCGCGCTCGGCGGGACGTCCGCGGACCCGTCGCAGTTGGCGTCGTTGACGCGGCAGCTCGTCGGCTCCGCGCCGGACCTGCTGACGGTGAACGCCGGGCTGTACGGCTCGGTAGTCCTTCCGGCTCCGACCGTCGAGTTGTAGTAGGTGGACGTCAGGGTCACCGTGGTGCCGCTCTGGCTGATCGACCCGTTCTCGGCGTCGCTCGCCGTCACGCCCGCCGGAAGGTCGAACACGATCGTCCAGCCGTTCACGGCCGTGTCGGTGTTGTTCGCGACGACGAACTTGGCCCGCGTCCCGTTGACCGAGTACTCGGCCGTCACCGCCTTCACCGTCGGCGGCGGATCGCCGCTCCCGTCGCAGCTCGCCCCGTTCAGCAGGCAGTTCGCCGGCTGCGCGGCGGAGCTGAGCGTGAACGTCGGGCTGTACGGCTCGGTGCTCCCGCCCGCCTTGACGGTGTTGATGTAGAACGCGGGCGTGAGCGTCACCTTCGTGCCGTTCTGTGACACCGTCGCGTTCTGCGGGCTGCTCACCGTCACGCCCGACGGCAGCTCGAACGTGAGCTTCCAGCCGGTCACGTCGGACGTTCCGGGGTTGCTGACCACGTACTTCCCGGTCGTCCCCGACAGGCTGAACGCCGCCGTCAGCCGCGCCGCCGCGTGCGCGGGAGCGGCCGCCAAGGCCGCGACGACCACGAACGACACCAGGAGCGCGAGGAATCTTCGCATGCCGAACACCTACTTCCGGGGTGGAGGGATCTCGGTGGACGCGTCAGGGGAGGGCGTCGAGGAGCGGCCGGTGGGCGTTCATGAACTCCCAGCCGTAGTAGCGGTCCCAGTTGATCGACCACGTCATCAGCCCGCGCAGGTCCGGCGACGTCCCGCCGCGCAGCGCGTACGAGCCGCACCCCTGCCCCTTCACCAGGCAGGTGACGGCCTGCTGCACCTGCGCGGGCGGCGTGTACCCGTTGCCCGCGCTGACGGCGGCGGGCAGCCCGATGCCGATCTGGTCGGGACGCAGCCCCGGGAACGCGTGACCGGTGTTCGCGACCGGGAACCCGGCCTTCAGCATGTCGGTCATCGCGACGTGGAAGTCGGCGCCGCCCATCGTGTGGTACTGGCCGTCCAGGCCCATCACCGGGCCGGAGTTGTAGTCCTGGACGTGCAGGACGGTCAGGTCGTCGCGCAGCGCGTAGATGACCGGCAGGTACGCGCCCGTCCGGTCGTCGCTACCGCCCGAGCCGCCGTAGAACTGGTATCCGACCTGCACGAAGAACGTCTCCGGTGCCATCGTCAGCACGAACTTCGCGCCGTACCGCGCCTTGAGCGAGCGCAGCGCCGAGATCAGGTTGACGATCACCGGCGTGGTCGGAGCGCGGAAGTCGGTGTCGCCGGGATCCAGGGACAGCGAGTGGCCCTCGAAGTCGACGTCGAGCCCGTCCAGCCCGTACCGGTCGATGATCTCCGACACCGACTGGACGAACGCGTCCCGCGCCGCCGCGGTGGTGAGCCGCACCTGACCGTTCTGGCCGCCGATCGACAGCAGCACCTTCTTGCCCCGCGCCTGCTTGGCGCGGACGGCCGCGATGAAGTCCGCGTCGCTCTCGGCGTTCGGGCAGTCGCTCACCGGGCACCGGGTGAACCCGATCTCCCCGGACGTCGGCGACGTCGGCTCGCCGAACGCCAGGTCGATGATGTCCCAGGCATCGGGGACGTCCGCCATCCGCACGTAACCGGAGCCGTTGGCGAACGTGGAGTGCAGGTATCCGATCAACGCATGCTTGGGGAGCCCGCTGTCGGTGCAGCCGCTCGTCCGCCCGCTGACAGGCGCCGACTTGGCGGACTCGCCAACATCGTTGTAGGCGGCCACCACGTACGTGTGGGAACTACATGCCTTCAGGCCCGACACGGTCGCGCTCGTACCGGTCACCGTGGCCCGCACATCGGATCCTTCATAGACCCGGTAGCCGGTGACCGTCCCGGAGGACGCACCCCATGACAACGCCAGCGAACCGTCCGTGACAGCGCCCAGCTTCGGCGCACCGGGGGTACCGGGCACTCCCGGCACGGGCTGCCCGCCGGGGCCGTCAAGCACGACATCGTCCGCGTAATAGGTCCCGTTGCCGTACCAGCCGTGCAGGAAGACCTCTGTCGAAGTCTGTGCCGCACCTGTGGTGAAGGAGACCGACAACTGGGTGAAGCCGGTAGCGGACGGCGTCCAGCGAGACGCCCCGCCGGTCACGCCCAGGTAGACGTACGAGCCCCGCACCCAGGCCGACAGCGTGTACGCGGTGTTCGGCTTCACGCTCACGGTCTGCGTGCACTGCCCGGTATCGCCCGCCGTCACGCCGCCGGCCAGCGCGTACGAGCCCGTCCGCACCGGACTGGTCGTCACCGACCCGCCCGAGCACGACCACCCGTCCAGCGAACCGCTCTCGAAACCGCCGTTGACCAGCACGTTGTCCGCACGCGCGGGCCCGGTGACGCCGATCAGCAGCCCGGCCACGAGGACCGCCACGGCCCAGATCCGCGCGCTCACGGCAGCGTGTCCAGGTGCGCGCCGACGGTCCTGGCGAAGCCGCCGCCGTCGGTGACGTCCCAGTTGATGGACCACGTCATCGCGCCGCGGATGTCCGGATAGGTGTGCGGCGGCTTGAACGATCCGCACCCGGTGCCCTTGGCGAGGCAGTCAAGGGCGTCATCGACGATCGACGGCGCCACGACCCCGCCGCCCGCCGCGCCGGGCCCGGCCGGCAGTCCCAACGCGACCTGGTCGGGCCGCAGCCCGTTCTCCAACTGGATGCACGCCAGCGCGGTCATGAAGTCGACCGAGCCCTGCCCGTACACCTTCTGGTCGCAGCCGAGCATCGCGCCCGAGTTGTAGTACTGCATGTTGACGACGGTGAGGATGTCCTTGATCTTCAGCGCCAGCTGGAAGTAGGACCCGCCGGTCGACTGCATGTCCACCGTCTGCGGCGCCATCGTGATGATGAGGTCGCCGGCCTTCGCCCGCAGCGAGCGCAGCGCCTGCTCCATGTACGCGGGGTTCAGCCCGTTCTCCAGGTCGATGTCCACGCCGTCGAACCCGTACTCGGACATCAGCGCGCTCATCGAGCCGGCGAACGCCGCCGCCGACGCCGCGTCCGACACCCGGATCGCGCCCTTCTCCCCGCCGACCGACAGGATGACCTTCTTGCCCTTGGCGTGCAGCGCCGCGATGTCCGCCTTGAATTGCGCGTCGGTGTACCCGCCGAGCGCGCTGGACAGCTCCGGGTGGAGTTGGAACGCGACCTCGCCGGGCGTCGCGGTGGCCTCCCCGAACGCCACCGCGATCAAGTCGTACTGGTCGGGCACCTGCGACAGCTTCAGCTCCTGCGCCGCGTTCACGAAGTCCTGCCAGTATCCGGTCAGGAAGTGCCGGGGGAGGGGCCCGGTGGCGCACCCGCTGGTCGTCCCGGTGACCGCGTCGCTCGCGTCGGACTCTCCGTCCGCGCCGTACGCCTTCACCATGTACGTGTGCGTCGAGCACTTGTCGAGCCCCGAGATGACGGCACTGGTGCCGCTGACCGTCGCCCGCACATCGGCGCCCTCGTACACCCGGTATCCCGTCGGCGTCCCGGATCCGGCGCTCCATGACAGCGTCAGCGACGAGTCGGTCCGCGCGGTGATCCCGGGCGCGCCGGGCCGGCCCAGCCCGCCCGGCTCGCTCGCCCCCTCGCACGGCTGCCCGTTGAAGGTGCATTTCTCCGGACTCCCGGGACCGCTCCCGAGGAACCCGAACGTCACCGACCCGCCCGCCGGGATCGTGGCGTTGTAGTCGCGGTTGACGAACGTCTGGTGCTGCCCGTCCTTGGTCAGGACGGCGTCCCAGAACGACCCGATGGACGTCCCGGCCGGCAGGTCGAACGCGACCCGCCACCCGTTGATCGCGGTGCCGGACCCGTTGGTGAGCGTGAACCGCGCCTGCCAGCCCGACCCCCAATCCGAGGTCTTGGCGAACACGGCGGACGGCCGGCCGTCGGCCCGGGCCCCGGGCGCCAGGGCGAGGACCAGCAGGAGAGCGGCGAGGACACTGAGAACCGAGCGGGAGCGCAAGACTCACTCCAGGTGCCGAAGGTGACGGATTCCCCCGAACCCCGAGTCGCTATTTGATAGGAAGGTTTCCTATTAATTCGACAACGTAACCGCCGCCCGCCCGCCCGGCAACCCCCGCCCGGACACCCCCGCGCCAACCACCCCAGCTAGCACACCGAACCACCCGACAGCCCACCGAATCTCGGCACAAACCACCAAAACAACCGAGCATCCCCGGCAAGCCCTGCCAACGGCAGGAGCGTCCGCAGCCTTCAGTAGGCGGCCTGGAGCCGGTCCCGATGGGCGTCGATCATCGTGCGGAACATGGCGACGACCTCGGTGCCGAAGGCCGCCACCCGCTCCGGCGCGGGATCGTCGACCTCCAGGCTGCGGCGCAGGACCTCGGCGAGCAGGTCGGCCCGCTCGGCCAGTGGGAGCGCGCCGGAGTCGGCGCCGAAGAACCCGAGCATGACGCTGCCGAGGACGTGGCCCGCCGCCTCCGGGCTCAGGCCGGCGCGCAGCACCCCGGCGTCCTTCATCAGCGTCAGGTAGTCGGGGTTGCCCGCCATCTCCTGCTGGGCTGAGCGGACCGTCTCGTCCTCGGCCAGGCCGCCGAGCACCTCGGCGTCGGCGAGCAGCAGCGCCCGCACCAGCGGACGTCCCGCCACCTCGACGAACATGGCGCGCATCAACGCGTGCGGCAGCGCGAACCACGGGTCGCGGCGCAGATCGACGAGGACCTTCTCGAAGAGGTCGACGGCCTCGCGTTGCAGCACCGCCCAGAACAGCGCCTCACGGGTGTGCCAGTGCAGGTAGACGGTCCCCTTGCCGATACCGGAGAGGCGGGCGACGTCGTCGATGGTGACCCGCCGGTAGCCGTGCTTGTTCAGCAGGTCGGCGGTGACGTCGAGGATGCGTTCCGCGCGCTGCTGCCGGGCACCGGAGCCGGCGGCCAGCCGGGAAGGACGGGGCACGCACTCAGCATACCGACCGAGACGATTGACCAATTTTAAAAATTAGTCATACCGTAGAAGCGCAGCACGGCGACCGACCGCCCCTCCAGAGAGAAGACGTCTCCCATGCCAGTCACAGGTACGGACCGGCCGCTGCGGACGCGCTGGTGGGCGGTGGGCGCGCTGACCCTGAGCATCCTGGTCATCGGCCTGGACACCTACGTGCTCGCGACCGCGCTGCCGACCCTGTCCGCGAAGCTGGACGCCTCCACCAGCCAGCTCCAGTGGATCACCGCCGCCTACACCCTGGCCTGGTCCGGGCTCCTGCTGCCGGCCGGCAAGCTCGGCGACCGCATCGGCCGGCGCGCGGTGCTCGTGGCCGGCCTGGCGGTCTTCGGCGCCGCGTCGGTGGTCGCCGGCCTGGCCGACGACGCCGACCAGCTGATCGCCACCCGCGCGTTCATGGGCGCCGGCGCCGCGATGATCATGACGCTCGCCCTCGCGCTGATCCCGGTCCTGTTCCCCGACGAGGAGGAGCGCAAGCGCGCGGTCACCGTGACGACCGTCGGCACCATGCTCGGCATGCCGCTCGGCCCGCTGCTCGGCGGCTGGATCCTGGCCCACTTCGCCTGGGGCTGGGTGTTCCTCATCAACGTGCCGGTGGTCGTGCTGAGCCTGGCCGGTGTCCTGCTGTGGGTGCCCGAGAGCCGCGACCCGTCCGCTCCGTCCCTCGACTGGCCGGGCGCGCTCGCGGCCGTCGCCGGCGTCACCGGCCTGGCCTACGGGATCATCCAGCAGCCCGTCCACGGCTGGGGCGACCCCACCGTGCGTGCCGGCCTCGCCGGCGGCACGCTGTTCCTGGCGCTGTTCCTGCTGCGCCAGCGCACCGCCGCGACGCCCCTGGTCGACCTGCGGCTCTTCCGCAACCGCGGGTTCACCTGGGGCACCATCGCCTTCGCCATGATCAGCTTTGCCATGATGGGGGCGCTGTTCGTGCTGACCGTCTACCTCCAGATCGTGCAGGGCAACGACGCGGAGGGCACCGGCCTGCGGCTCCTGCCGATGATCGGGGCGATGCTGGCCGCCGCAGCCCTCGGTGAGCAACTCGCCGCGAGACTGGGTCAGAAGGCGGTCATCCTCACCGGGATGCTGGTATCGGCCTGCGGACTGGGCGTGCTCGCCAACGCTGGCAGCGGCTACGGGATCGTCGCGCTCGGCCTCGCCGTCTTCGGTGCGGGGCTCGGCTTCAGCATCCCGCTGTCGGTCGACGTCGTGCTCGGCGCGCTGCCCGTCGACCAGGCGGGCACCGGCAACGGGATGTCCCGGACGCTGCAGAACATCGCCGTGTCGTTCAGCACCGCGATCATCGGCAGCGTCCTCAACAGCGGCTACCGCGACCGGCTGGCGAGCGCGCTAGGCGGCCTGCCCGAGACCGCCCGTCGCTCCGCGAACGCCAGCGTGGCAGGCGCGCACGGCGTCGCCGCGCACCTGCCGACCGGCGCGTCCGGGCGTCTGACCACGGCCGCAGACCGCGCCTACGCACACGGCATGAGCACGGCCCTAGAAGTCGGCACGACCGTCCTGGCAGTCACCTTCGCCCTAACCCTGGCCTTCCTGCCAAGCCATGCCCACACGACGCCCCCGACGCCGCAACGGCAGCCGAACCAGAACCAACGCCTTAACGCGACCTCACCAAACCCGAACGCGCGCCCAAGAAGAAACCCGAACCAGATCAGCGACAGCACCCCGAGGGGGCGTGGGGGGCGGAGCGCCCCACATCGGGGGTCCGGGGGTCGCCCCCCGGGCAATACGACGAAGGAGTGGCGGGAAAGGAGCCACAGGCTCCGACCACACCACTCCCAACTCCGAAGTGGGCGATACTGGGATTGAACCAGTGACCTCTACCGTGTCAAGGTAGCGCTCTCCCACTGAGCTAATCGCCCGCGCGCGTGGTCTCCGGGGGAGTCACGGCGGTTGAGGTGGAGACGGGATTTGAACCCGTGTACACGGCTTTGCAGGCCGTTGCCTCGCCTCTCGGCCACTCCACCAGAAGAGACCTTCTGGGTCACAGCCTGAAAGGCCCCTCAGAGCGGAAGACGGGATTTGAACCCGCGACCCTCACCTTGGCAAGGTGATGCTCTACCCCTGAGCCACTTCCGCGCGTGCTGCCCGGTGCCTTGCGGCCCGTTGCGGCGACGGGGAAAACCTTAGCGCGTCCGGGGCCGTTCCCCAAACCGGGTTTCCCGGCGTGCCGGGCCGGATGCTTCGACGCGGGTCGAAGGGTGCGGCGCATAGGGTCGTGGCATGGCGGAACTTGTCGTTACTTCGGACATCGCGCCGGTGGCGGCGCTGCTGGCCGACCGGGCGCGCGCGGCGATGCTGACGGCGTTGCTGGACGGGCGTCCGCTGGCGGCGGGGGAGCTGGCGCGGGCGGCGGAGGTGAGCGCGCAGACGGCGAGCGCGCATCTGGCGCGGCTGCTGGACGCGGGGTTCGTCTCGGTGGTGAAGCAGGGGCGGCACCGCTACTACCGGCTGCAGAACGCCGAGGTGGCGCAGGTGATCGAGGCGCTGTCGCGGCTCGGTCCGCCGGTGAGGGTGCGGAGCCTGCGGCAGTCGCGGGACGCGCGGCGGCTGCACCAGGCGCGGACGTGCTACGACCATCTGGCGGGCGAGGCCGGGGTGGCGCTGTTCGCGGCGCTGGTGGACGGCGGCCTGCTGGAGCGGGACGGCGAGGAGTCGTACGAGGTCACCGAGAAGGGCGAGGACCGGCTGGGCGCGCTGGGGCTGGACGTGCCGGCGCTGCGGCAGGCGCGCCGCAGGTTCGCCTGGCACTGCCTGGACTGGACGGAGCGGCGCCCGCATCTGAACGGGGCGCTGGGCGCGGCGCTGACGGACCGGATGATCGAGCTGGGCTGGTTCGAGCGGGGGCCGACGCGGCGGGCGCTGACGGTGACGGAGGCGGGGCTGAAGGGCCTGGCAGATTCGTTCGGGTGCGTGCTGGTGTGAGCTTCGCCTATGCGGGCGGGCGGCTGGCCACGGGGCTCGCGGAGGTGACGGGCGATCCGGCGGCGCTGGATTCGCGCGGCTGGTGGGCGGTCGTGGTCACCTACGAGGGCGAGGTCACGTGCGCGCGGTTCGAGCGCGTCCGGGAGGCGCCTCACCCCGGCGGTGCTTGGCCGGGCGTGGGGGAGTGGGAGAGCTCGCTGGACGAGGCGGCGTACGTCGCCGGTGTCGAGCGGATCAGGGCGGAGATCGCGGACGGGGTCGTCTACCAGGCGAACCTGTGCCGGGTGTTGTCGGCGGAGCTGCCGGCCGGGGCGGACATCGCCGGGCTCGGGGCGCGCCTCGCGCGGGGTAATCCGGCGCCGTACGCGATGACGCTGCGGATCCCGGGGCTGGAGGTCGCGTCGGCGTCGCCGGAGCTGTACCTGTCGCGGGACGGGGACGTGGTGGAGTCCCGCCCGATCAAGGGCACCGGCCGGACGGCGGCCGATCTGCTGCCCAAGGACCGCGCCGAGAACGTGATGATCGTCGATCTCGTCCGCAACGACCTGGGCCGCGTGGCGGCGACGGGATCGGTGCAGGTCCCGGCACTGTGCGAGGTGGAGGAGCATCCCGGCCTCGTCCACCTGGTGTCGACGGTCCGGGCGCGGCTGGAGGACGGCGCGGGCTGGCCGGAGCTGCTCGCCGCGACGTTTCCTCCCGGTTCGGTGACGGGCGCGCCGAAGTCGAGTGCGCTGACTCTGCTGGATGAACTCGAACCCGTCCCCCGCGGCCCGTACTGTGGGGCCGTCGGCTGGGTGGACGCGGATTCCCGGCGCGGCGCCCTCGCGGTGGGCATCCGGAGCTTCTGGGCGCGGGACGGCCTGTTGCGCTTCGGCACGGGCGCCGGCATCACGTGGGGGTCCGATCCGCACCGCGAATGGCGCGAGACCGAGCTGAAGGCGGCTCGGCTATTGGAGGTGGCTTCGGGTGACGGCGCAGGCCCACGGGGGCGGGCGGGCCAGGATCTGGCTGAACGGCGAGCTGGTCGACCCTGAGCGGGCCGTGGTGTCGGTGTTCGACCACGGCATGCTGGTCGGCGACGGCATCTTCGAGACGGTGAAGGCGGCGCACGGCGAGCCGTTCGCGCTGACCCGGCACCTGCGGCGGCTGGCGGCCTCGGCGGCGGGCCTCGGCCTTCCCGAGCCCGACCACGACGCGCTCGCGCAGGGCGTGCTGGAGGTGCTGGCGGCGGCGCCGAGGTGGCCGCTGGCGCGGATCCGGATCACCTGCACGAGCGGCCCCGGGCCGCTGGGCTCGGCGCGCGGCGACGCGGGCCCGACGGTGTCGATCATCGTGGACGAGCAGGCGCCGTTCCCCGCCACCGCCGACGTCACCGTGGTGCCGTGGCAGCGCAACGAGCGCGGCGCGCTCGCCGGCCTGAAGACGACCTCGTATGCCGACAACGTGCTGGCGCTCGCCTACGCCAAGGAGCGCGGCGGCGGCGAGGCGATCTTCGGCAACCTCGCGGGGAACCTGTGCGAGGGCACCGGCAGCAACGTGTTCGTCGTCCGCGGCGGGCGGCTGGTGACGCCGCCGCTGTCGTCGGGCTGCCTGGCCGGGGTGACGCGGGCGCTGGTGCTGGAGTGGTGCGGCGGCGAGGAGGAGGACCTCCCGCTGGAGGAGCTGTACCGCGCGGAGGAGGCGTTCCTGACGTCCACGACCCGCGACATCCAGCCGATCCGGGCGGTGGACGGCACCGTCCTCTCCGAGGCCCCGGGGCCGATCACCGCCAAGGCGATGGAGGCGTTCGCAGCCCGCGCCGCCGAGCTGATGGATCCCTGACCCAAGAAAACGATCTCGTGGGTCTTTACGTGATCGCGTTCTTCGGTGACGTTAAGTGGTGACGCTTGTAGGAGGTCACCCATGGTCATCTCCCGTAGGGACTTCTCCAGAAGGCGGATCGGCGCGGCGGCCGCACTCGTGCTGGCGGGCGCGGCGCTCGCCGGCTGCGGCGGCGGCGGATCCTCGACCGATCCGAATCGGGGCAAGGACGCCAAGAGCTTTACCCTCACCGTCACCCGGAACGCCATCGCCGGCGGCAAGAACGCCGGCGAGGCCGAGTGGATCGCCAACACCGTCATCCCGAAGTTCGTCGCCGCCGAGAAGGCCAAGGGGATCACCGCGAAGGTGACCTTCCGCGGGCAGGGCGTGGACGACGAGGCCTACAAGACCAAGCTCGCGCTGGACCTGAAGTCGCGGTCCGGCGCCGACATCATGGACATCGACGGCATCTGGCTCGGCGAGTTCGCCCAGGCCGGGTACATCAAGCCGCTCGGCGAGGAGGTCGGCGTCAAGGCGGACGCCTGGGACGGCTGGTCGCAGATCCCTGGATCGGTCCAACAGCTGGCGCTGTTCGACGGCAGGAAGTACGGGATCCCGTCCGGCACCGACGGGCGCCTGCTCTACTTCAACAAGAAGCTGTTCGCGGAGGCCGGCCTGCCCGCCGACTGGCAGCCCAAGAGCTGGCAGGACATCATCGCGGCCGGACGCGCGCTCAAGAAGCTCCCCGGCGTGACCCCGATCCAGTTGGACGCGGGCACCGCGATGGGCGAGGCCACCAGCATGCAGGGCGTCCTGCCGCTGCTGGCCGGCGCGGGCGCGCAGATCTACCAGGACGGCAAGTGGACCGGCGGCGGCCAGGCGCTGAAGAACGTCCTCGGCCTGTACGCGCAGATCTACGGCTCCGAGGGCCTCGGCGATCCGAAGCTCCAGGAGGAGGCCAAGGGCCGCGACAAGTCGTTCGAGGAGTTCGCCGCCGGCAAGATCGGCGTCCTGGCGGAGGGCGACTACCTCTGGCGCGACGTACTGAACCCCAAGGACGGCGTCGCGAAGATGAAGACCCGCGACTCCGACGTCGGGTTCGCGCTGATCCCGGCGGTCTCTCCGGGCAAGGGCGTGCGCGGCCAGTCGTTCGTGAGCATGTCGGGCGGGCCGCTCACCGTGATGAACCCGAACACCAAGTACCCGCAGCAGGCGTTCGAGTTCATGGCGTTCATGAACTCGGCGGAGATGGTCAAGGCGCGCACCGCGGGCACGCCCGAGATCACGTCCCGGACGGACGTGAACAAGCAGATCCTCGCGGGCGACCCGCTGCTGACGTTCGTCTCCGAGAAGGTCCTGCCGGTCACCTCCTACCGTCCCGGCCTGGCGGTCTACCCGCAGGTGTCGACGGCGCTGCAGGAGGCGACGGCGGCGGTCGTGTCGGGCAAGGGCCCCGAGCAGGCCGCCGCGCAGTACACCAAGAAGCTGGAAGGGATCGTCGGTGGCCCCTCTCACGTCTCCACCCGGTGAGGCGGCGCGCCGCGGCACGGCCGCGGCGCCCGCCGGCGGGGACGCGGCGGGGCTCGGACGCGGGCGCGCGGCGGCGTTCGTCGCGCCCGCGCTGGTCCTCGTCGCGGTGTTCCTCGTATTCCCGGCGCTCTGGACGCTCTACCTCGGCACGACCGACTACCGGCTGACCGGGATCGCCGCCAGCGACCCGAAGTTCGTCGGCGCGCGCAACTACGGCGACGTGCTCGGCGACGGCGACTTCCACCATTCGCTGTGGCTGACGCTGCAGTTCGTGCTCGGCTCGGCGGTGATCGGGCAGACGCTGCTCGGGTTCGCGATCGCGTGGGTGATGCGCGACCGCAAGGGGCTGGTGCGGCGGGTCGTCGAGGCGCTGGTGCTGCTGGCGTGGATCCTGCCCGGCTCGGTGATCGCGTTCCTGTGGATCGCGCTGCTGGACCGCGACGGCGGCACGCTGAACGCGCTGCTCGGCACCCCCGGCACGGCCTGGCTGATCGACCATCCGATGGCGTGCGTCATCGTGTTCAACGTCTGGCACGGCACCGCGTTCTCGATGATGCTGTACGGCGCCGCCCTCGGGAACGTTCCACCGTCGCATCTGGAGACGGCCCGGCTGGCCGGCGCGTCCACGCTCCAGACGCTGCGGGACGCGGTGTTCCCGCGCATCCGCGGGCACGTGCTGACCAGCCTGCTGCTGATCAGCCTGTGGACGTTCAACGACTTCACCCCGTTCCTGATCACGGCCGGCGGGCCGGACAGGCGGTCGGAGATCATGTCGGTGTACGTGTACCGGACCGCGCTCGGCGACGGCCGGCTCGGCTTCGGCGCCGCCATCTCGCTCGTCATGATCGTGATCAACCTGGTGATCGCGCTGGTGTACCTGCGCGCGCTGCGCGAGCGGGGCCGCCGCGAGTCGCGAGAGGCGGTGGCGGCGTGAACACGGTCGTCCGCGAGACGCTGCGGAGGATCGGGCTGGCGACGTTCGTGTCGGCCGTCCTCGGCTTCTTCGCTCTGCCGCTGCTGTGGCTGGCGTTCACCCCGTTCGACGCGAACCCCGGCATCGCGGCGTCGCTGCCCGACTTCACCCTGCACAACTTCAAGGTCCTCATGGACAACCCGTACGCGCTGGAATCGATGCGCAACTCGGTGCTGCTCGCCGCCGGGACGGCGCTGCTCGTGGTCGGCTGCGCGGCGCTCGCGGCGTACGCGCTGAGCCGCGTCCGGGTGCCGGGACGGGACGCGCTGCTGTACGTCCTGCTCCTGCTGTCGTCCATCATCACCGGGACGGCGGCGATGGTGCCGATCTTCCTGCTGGCCTTCAACCTGCACCTGATCGACTCGCGGCTCGGCGTGGTCCTCGTGCTCACCGGCGGGCTGCTCCCGGCCGCGATCTTCCTGCTCAAGGACTTCACGGACTCGACGCCCACGTCCTACGAGGAGGCCGCGCGGGTGTTCGGGGCGTCGCCGCTGCAGATCCTGCGGCACGTGGTCGTCCCGGTGATCCGTCCCGGCCTCGCCACGGTCGGGGTGTGGACGGTCGCGCAGGTGTGGGGCGACTTCCTGATGCCGTTCCTGCTGCTCCGCAACCCGGACAAGGCGCCCGCGTCCGTGATCATGTACACGTTCTACACCGAGGGCGGGCAGCCCGACCTGCCCCTGATCTCCACGTTCTCGCTGCTGTACTCCCTGCCGGTCGTGGTCATGTACCTGTTCGTGAGCCGCCGGTACGGGTTCCGCTTCCACGGAGGGATCAAGCGCTGATGGCGGCCATCACCATTCGGGAGCTGACCAAGGTCTATCCGGGCGGCGTGCGGGCCCTGGACGCGCTCGGCCTCGACGTGGCGGACGGCGAGTTCTTCGCGCTGCTCGGCCCGTCCGGCTGCGGGAAGACCACGCTGCTGCGGACCGTCGCGGGGCTGGAGACCGCGACGTCCGGGACGATCGCGCTCGGCGGCACCGACGTCACCCGGCTGCCGCCCGGCCGCCGCGACGTCGGCATGGTGTTCCAGGACTACGCGCTCTTCCCGCACATGAGCGTCCTGGACAACATCGCCTACCCGCTGAAGATCAAGAAGCGGAGCAAGGCCGACCGGCACGCCCGCGCCGCCGAGGCGGCCCGGTACCTGGGCCTGGACGGGCTGGGGAAGCGGCGTCCCGGCGAGCTGTCGGGCGGGCAGCAGCAGCGCGTCGCGCTGGCCCGCGCCCTGGTCGCCGAACCGCGGATCTTCCTGCTGGACGAGCCGCTGTCCAACCTCGACGCGCGGCTGCGCCTGGAGGCCCGCACGTTCCTCAAGCGGCTGCAGAAGGAACTGGCCGTGACGACCGTCTTCGTCACCCACGACCAGGCGGAGGCGCTCGCGCTCGCCGACCGGATCGCCGTCATGGAGAAGGGGCGCATCCGGCAGCTCGGCACGCCCACAGAGGTGTTCCGGCGCCCCGCGAACCTGTTCGTCGCGTCGTTCATCGGATCGACCCCTATGAACCTGCTGCCCGCACGCGTCGAGGAAGGGCGCGTCGTCGCGGCCGGCGCCGCCCTGCCCCTGCCGGACGAGCCGCGCGTGGCCCTGTCGGTGGGGGAGGAGATCGTCTGCGGGGTACGACCCGAATATCTCGACTACAGCGACCACCCGGTCGACGGCGCGTTCGCCGGGCGCGTGTCGGTGGTCGAGCACCTGGGCGGCAGCGCCCTGGTGACGCTGGACGTGGAGGGCGAGCCGTTGCACGTCGTCGTGGGGGAGGGGTGCGAGCCCGAGCCCGGTGACGAGGGCTGGGCGCTGCCCCGGCCCGGCCGCGTCCTGCTGTACCGCGACGGCGAGCTGGTGACCGCGGCGGACAGGCCCGGCGCGCCGGAACCGAGGATGGCCCCGACCGGGAAGGACAGCGGATGACCGTTCATCGGGGGAGATGGACTCTGGAGGACCGCCTCGAACAGGGCCTGCGGGAACTGCCGTTCGACGTGCCGCCCGGCACGGCGGCGGTCACGGTGGAGCTGTCGTTCGACGGCGGCGTCATCGACCTCGGCTGCGCCGGGCCCGGCGGGTTCCGCGGCTGGTCGGGCGGCGCCCGCCGCGCGTACACGGTCGCCGCGGACTGGGCGACGCCCGGCTACCTGCCGGGCGAGCTGGAACCGGGCACCTGGCACGTCTGGCTCGGCCTGCACCGGATCCCGCCCGACGGCGTGCCCTACGAGGTCACTGTGACCACCTCGTCGTCGCTGCCGCCGCGTCCGGAGGCCCCGGCGCCGCCGCCCCGCCCCGAACGCCCGCCGCGCCGGGATCTGCCCGCCCCGTCCGGGATGCGGTGGCTCGCCGGCGACCTGCACTCCCACACCGTGCACAGCGACGGGACGCTCACCGTCCACGAGCTGGCCTGCCTCGCCGCGTCGCGCGGGCTGGACTACCTCGCCGTCACCGACCACAACACCGTCAGCCACCACCCCGAACTGCCCGCCGCCGGCGCGCACGCGGGCGTCCTGCTGCTGCCCGGCCAGGAGGTCACCACCGACCTCGGGCACGCCAACGTGTTCGGCGACACCGGCTGGGTCGACTTCCGCCGCCCGAGCGCCGACTGGGCGGCGTTCGCGCAGGCGCGCGGCGGGCTGATGTCGATCAACCATCCGCTCAGCGGCGACTGCGCGTGGCGCCGCCCGCTGCCGCCCGAGTCGCGGCCGGGGTTCGCCGAGATCTGGCACTCGTCCTGGTGGGACCGGCGCTGGGGCGCGCCGCTGGCCTGGGCGGACGTGTGGCGGCCCACCGGAGTCGTCCCGCTCGGCGGCAGCGACTTCCACGACCCCGCGCAGTTCAAGAACCTCGGCGAGCCGGTCACCTGGGCGCTCACCGAGGACGACCGGGTCCTGGACGCCCTCGCCGCCGGGCGGGTGGCGATCGCGGCGGGCCCGGACGCCCCCGTCCTGCTGCGCGTCGAGGACGAGTTGATCGCGCTGGACGCCGACGGCACCGTCCTGATCCGGCCGGACGGGCGGCGCCTCGCCGTCCGCGGCGACAAGGTCCGGATCCCGGCGGAGGGGCCGGGGACGCACCGCCTGGAGACCCACGAGAACGAGGTGATCGCACTGTGCGGCTGAACCCCGCCGAGATCGTCGTCGTGCCCCACACCCACTGGGACCGCGAGTGGTACCTGCCGTTCCAGCGGTTCCGGCTGCGGCTGGTGTCGCTGATGGACGGCGTCGTCGACCGCATGGAGGCCGACCCGCGCTGGCGCTTCACCCTCGACGGCCAGATGGCCGCCGTCGACGACTACCTGGAGATCCGTCCGGAACGCCGCGAACGCGTCGCCGCGCTGGTGCGGGACGGGCGGCTGGCCGTCGGCCCCTGGCAGATCCTGCACGACGAGTTCCTGTGCTCGGGGGAGAACATCGTCCGCAACCTCGAGCTCGGGATGCGCCGCGCCGACGAGCTGGGCGCGGCGATGATGGTCGGCTACCTCCCCGACCAGTTCGGACATTGCGCGCAGACGCCGCAGATCCTCCGGCTCGCCGGGATCGAGCACGCGTGCGTGTGGCGCGGCGTCCCCGACCGGGTCCGCACCCGGTCGTTCGCGTGGGAGGCGCCGGACGGCACCGCGGTCCGCACCCAGTACCTGCCCGAGGGCGGCTACGGCAACGCCGCGTCGATGTTCGAGGACTTCGGCGACGGCGCGTCGCTGCTGCCCGGCCGCGCCGCCGGGTTCGCCGAGGCGATGAGCCCCTGGTACCCGGACGGCGGGGCCCTGCTGGCGATGTACGGCGCCGACCACACCGCGCCCGCCGCCGACCTCGCCGACCGGATCGGCGGCGCCGGCGCCGACATGCGCCTGGACACCCTCGCCGGGTACTTCGCCGCCCAGGACCCGTCCAGCGGCGGCCTCCCGCGCGTGCAGGGGGAGCTGCGCTCGCACGCCCGCGCCAACATCCTGCCCGGCGTGATCTCGGTCCGCCCGCGGCTGAAGCAGCTGATGGGACGCGCCGAGCGGCTCGTCGAGCGCTACGCCGAGCCGCTCGCCGCGCTCTGGTACACCGGCGACGCGCAGCGGTTCCTCGACCTGGCCTGGCGTCGGCTCATCGAGGTCAGCTGCCACGACTCGGTCACCGGCTGCGGCAGCGACGAGACCGCCGAGCAGGTCGCCGCCCGGATGGCCGAGGCCGAGCAGCTCGGACGGGCCGTCTGCGACCTGGTCACCGCCGAGCGCGCCGCCGCCGTCCCGCTCGGCGCGCACCTGGCCTTCAACCCGACGCCGCACGCCCGGACGGGCCTGGTGTTCCTCGACGTCCCAGGCGACGGCGGAGCGGGCCTGGCAACGGGCGACGGGCGCCCGGTGCCGGTCCAGGTGCTCGAGACCGCGCCGACCGTGCTGGACGACGCCGTCCATCCCGCGTCCGCCCTGCCCGTCCTGCTGGAGCGGGTGTACGGGCGGGTGCTGTTCGGGCAGGAGATCCGCGACTGGTCGGTATCGCGGGACGACCGCACCCTCACCTTCCACGTCACGGCCCGCGCGGACACCCCGTTCGACATCGGCGACGTGCGGGCGGCGCTGCGCGACGCCGAAGGGGAGTGGCGGGTGCGGATCCTGGCCGACCCGCGCCGCGAGGTCGCCGCGCTCGTCGATGCGCCGCCGCTGGGCCTGGTGACCGTCCGCCCCGGAGGTCCGGACGCCGCCCCGGACGTCCCGGTCACAGCCGACGGCCGCGTCCTCGACAACGGGCTGCTGCGCGCCGAGATCCGCGACGACGGCACGATCGGCCTCCGGACATCCGGCGGCGGCGTGGTCGAGGGCGTCGGGCGGATCATGGACGGCGGCGACCTCGGCGACTCCTACAACTACGCCCCGCCCGCCGCCGACCGCCTCGTCGGCGACCCTGTGTCGGTGCGGGTGGAGCCGGTCTGGGACGGCCCGCTGGTCGCCGCGCTCGACATCGTCCGGACGTACCGCTGGCCCGCGTCCGGCGACGTCGCGGGCGACGCCCGGTCCGCGGCGGAGGAGGACGTCAGCGTCGTCACCCGCGCCGAGCTGCGCACCGGCGAACCGTTCCTGCGGCTGCGCGTCACCTTCGACAACCGCTGCGCCGACCATCGCGTCCGCCTGCACATGTCGCTGCCACGCCAGGCAGGCTCGTCGTTCGCCGAAGGCCAGTTCGCGGTCGTGGAGCGCGGGCTGACGGCCGAGGGCGGGTTCGGGGAGCGGCCGGTGCCGACCTATCCCGCGAACGGGTTCGTCGCCGCCGGCGGCCTCGCCGTCCTGCTGGAGCACGTCACCGAGTACGAGGTCACCGGCGGCGGACGCGAGCTGGCCCTCACGTTGATGCGCTCGATCGGCTACCTGTCGCGCGACCGCAACGCCTACCGCGACCAGCCCGCCGGCCCGCAGCTGCCGACCCCGGGCGCGCAGTCGCGCGGCGAGCGGACGGTCGGGATGGCGATCATGCCGTACGGCGGCGAACGGCCCGGTCACGACGTGACCGATGCCGCCGAGCGGTACCGGCACGACCTGCTCACCGCCACCGGCTACGGACCGGCGGACGCGCCCGCCCCGCCCGCGCGGGACGGCCTCTCGATCACCGGCCCCGGCGTCGCCATGACCTCGCTGCGCCCCCGCGGCGACGGCTGGATCGAGACCCGGCTGGTCGCCCAGACGACCGAGCCCACCACCGCCGTGCTGCGCGGGACGTTCACCGAGGCCGTCCGCGCCGACCTGCGCGGACGCCCCGGCCTGCCCCTCGACGTGCACGACGGCACCACCACGCTCGCGTTGCGGCCCTGGGAGATCGCAACGGTCCGCCTGCGCACCGGCTAGCCGGCGCGAGGGTCAGCGGGCGGCCTCGGCCGTCCCGCCCTCGCGCTGCCGCCCGCCGGTCGTGCCCGCCTCGCGCACCTCGTGCGGGCCCGGCCCGGCGACCTCCGCGGGGTGCGCCGCGGCCGCCGCCATCGCCGCCCCCACGATCCCCGCGTTGTTCACCAGCCGCGCCGGCACGATCGGCGCCCGCACGCCCTCGATCAGCGGGACGAACCGGTCGGCCTTCTTGCTCACCCCGCCGCCCACGATGATCAGCGACGGGGAGATCAGCGCCTCCAGGTGCGCCATGTACTCGCTCAGCCGCCGCGCCCACTTCTCCCAGCTGAGATCGTGCTCCTCGCGGGCCTTCGCCGACGCCCGGACCTCGGCGTCCCTGCCGTTGATCTGGATGTGCCCGAACTCGGTGTTCGGCACCAGCACCCCGTCGGTGAACAGGGCGCTGCCGATGCCGGTCCCCAGCGTCAGCACCACCACCGTGCCCTTGCGGCCCCGGCCCGCGCCGAGCCGCATCTCCGCGACCCCGGCCGCGTCCGCGTCGTTCAGCAGCGTGATCTCCCGGCCCGTCGCGTCCGCGATCAGCGACGCGGCGTCCAGCCCGATCCAGTGCTTGGAGACGTTGGCGGCCGACAGCGTCACCCCGTCGATCACCACGCCCGGATAGGTGACGCCGACCGGCCCCTCCCACTCGAAGTGCTCCACCACCTCGGCGAGCACCTTCACCACCGCGTCCGGCTTCGACGGGTGCGGCGTCGCGACCCGGTACCGCTCCGCCGTGAACCCGCCCGTGGACACGTCGACCGGCGCGCCCTTGATCCCGGACCCGCCGATGTCGATCCCCAGCATCCGCATGCTCATGACCTACCCCTGCCCCTGCTCATGACCCACCTGTGCCCGCTCGACGGCCAGGGTAGGCCGCGAAGATCATGATTCGTCCGCCGGAACCCCTTATGCCGGCCGCACGCCCCGGTCAGACTGGGGGCGTGAACGACTTCGATCTCCTCGTCCTCGGCTCGGGGCCCGGCGGGCAGCGCGCGGCCATCGCCGCCGCCAAGCTCGGCCGGAAGGTGGCCATCGTCGATCGCCGCGAGATGATCGGCGGGGTCTGCATCAACACCGGGACGATCCCGTCCAAGACGCTCCGCGAGGCCGTGCTGTACCTCACCGGCCTCAACCAGCGCGAGCTGTACGGCCAGAGCTACCGGGTCAAGGACGACATCACGGTCGCCGACCTCGGGATGCGCACCCAGCACGTCATCGGCCGCGAGACCGACGTGATCCGCAGCCAGCTGGCCCGCAACCACGTCACCGTGCTGGCGGGCATCGGCCGGTTCGTCGAGCCGAACGCGGTCGCCGTCTCCGGCGGCCGGGAGCCGGCCGGGCGGGAGCAGAAGGTCACCGCCGACAAGATCGTGATCGCGACGGGCACCCGTCCCGCGCGCCCGGACACCGTCGCCTTCGACGACCGGACGATCATCGACTCGGACGGCATCATCCACATGGACCACGTCCCCGAGACGATGGTCGTGGTCGGCGCCGGGGTGATCGGCATCGAGTACGCCTCGATGTTCGCCGCGCTCGGCACCAAGGTCACCGTGGTCGAGCGGCGCGAGCGGATGCTGGAGTTCTGCGACCTGGAGATCATCGAGGCCCTGAAGTACCACCTGCGCGACCTCGCGGTCACCTTCCGGTTCGGCGAGACCGTCGCGTCCGTCGAGCGGATGGCGCGTGGCGCGATCACCGTCCTGGAGAGCGGCAAGCGCATCCCCGCCGACACCGTGATGTACTCCGCCGGGCGCCAGGGCATGACCGACGGCCTGGGGCTGGAGGCGGCCGGCCTGGCCGCCGACCGCCGCGGCCGGATCGAGGTGGACGAGCACTACCGCACCGAGGTCCCGCACATCTACGCGGTCGGCGACGTGATCGGCTTCCCGTCCCTGGCCGCCACCTCGATGGAGCAGGGCCGGCTGGCCGCGCACCACGCCTGCGGCGAGCCGGTGTCCGACATCATCGAGGTGCAGCCGATCGGGATCTACACCATCCCGGAGATCAGCTTCGTCGGCCGCACCGAGGACGAGCTGACCGAGGCCAAGGTGCCCTTCGAGGTGGGGGTGTCGCGCTACCGGGAGCTGGCCCGCGGCCAGATCATCGGCGATTCCTACGGGATGCTCAAACTGCTGGTCTCACCGGACGACCGCAAGCTGCTCGGCGTGCACGTTTTCGGCACCGGGGCGACCGAGCTGGTCCACATCGGGCAGACCGTCATGGGGCTGGGCGGCACCGTGGACTACCTGGTCAACGCGGTGTTCAACTACCCGACGCTGGCCGAGTCCTACAAGGTCGCCGCGCTGGACGCGATGAACAAGATGCGCCACATCGCCCGGCTGTCGCAGTGATCACGACGGCCAGAGCAGGTTCTCCAGCTCGTCGTCGATGTCGATGAACTCGCTCTCCTCGCCGGCCGGGACCGCCTGGTAGGTGCGGTGCAGGAAGTCGGCCAGGGGAGGGAGCGGCACCTCGAACAGCGCGTTGCCGAACGGCGACGACAGCGCGATGTTCAGCGTGCCGTCGTCGCGGGCCGGCCAGACCTCGACGTCGCCGTCCCCGACCTTGCGCACGATCCCCACGGTGAGCAGCTCGCGCGCGAAGATCCACTCCACCGGCTCGTCGTCGCCCACGTAGAAGGCCATCCGGATCGCGTACGGGTCGTCGGCCGCGTACTCCAGCCCGGCGAGCAGGGGAACGCTCGTGCGGTCGGGGACGACGAGACGAAGGCCCAGCTCTGCTGAGACGGTGGTACTGCTGTTCATGGCCATTCCCTCTTACGTCGGTCCCGCTGGCTCGCGGGGTGCTCCGGTGAGCGCTTCTCCCTCTCCCGGATGTCCCCCCGATCTATGACGCCTAACTGCCGGGGCGCGGTCCGACATTCCACGGCCCCCGCTCATTGTGATCCATCTCACGTGTCCAAAACCAGCTTCTGACCTGCGTAAAAGCCGATCTTCACCAAAGATCGCCCGCCCGCCGGCGGCGGCCGCGGCCGGGTAGGCTCGCGGGTGTGGGGCGGCGATCCTCTGGCTTAGGGTAAAAGCGTGACAATTAATGACGAAAAGGATGCTCCACCGGGCGAACCCGGCCTCCTGAAGCGCTTCCGCGAGTCCCTGCGGCGCAACCCGATCCTCAACACGGCCTGGCGCGCGGGCGTCTTCGCCGTCGGCGCGACCGTCCTCGTCGGCGGCCTCGTCATGATGGTCACCCCGGGCCCCGGCATCGTCGGGATCGTCCTCGGGCTGGCCATCCTCGCCACCGAGTTCGCCTGGGCCCAGACGGCCCTGCGCCGCGCCAAGGCCGCCGCCGAACGCGCCAAGGAGAAGGCCCTCGACCCCCGCACGCGCCGCCGCAACACCGTCCTCGGCGCCACCGGGGGAGTGCTCGCCGGCGCCCTCGTCGTCGGCTACCTCGTCGCCTACGGCTTCGACCTGCCGTGGAACGTCGAGGACCTCACCTTCTGGAACTGACCGCCCATCACCTAGCGTGATCACATGGATCACGCCCGTCACCGCACGGCCCGCGAGCACTGGACGGCCTTCCGGGAGTCCCCGTTCCTGCCCGCCGTCGTCCTGCTGCTGATCCTGGGTGCCGCCGCGGGGCTGTTCGCCGGCTCCTACTGCTACGCGATGGCGAACCCCGCGCCCCGCCACGTCCCCGTGGCCGTCACCGGCCACGGGGAGTCCGCCCAGCTCGTCCGCGCCCTGGACGCCGGCCTGGACACCTCGCTGTCCGTCCGCCGCTACGCCACCGACCGGGCCGCCCGCCACGCCGTCGAGGAGCAGCGCGCCTTCGCCATCCTGCTCCTCCAGGGGGACCGCGCCCAGCTCGACGTCGCGGCCGCCGCCGGCGCCTCCGTCTCCCGCCTGCTCACCCAGGCCGCCCCCATCGCCGGCCGCACGTCCGGCGTCCCCCTGACCGTCCGCGACATCAAACCGCTCCAGCCCACCGATCCCCAGGGCCTGGCGATCTTCTACATCTCCCTCGCCTCGGTGATCATCGGCTTCGTCGGCGCCATCCAGCTCAGCGTGCACGCCCGCGCCCTCAACGCCGGCGAGCGCATCTTCTTCACCGCCGCCTACGCCGTCCTCGGCGGCTTCGCCATCTGCGCCGTCGTCGACTGGCTCCTCGGCGTCCTCGACCTGCCGTTCCGCGAGTCCTGGGGCATCTGCGCCCTCACCATGTTCACCAGCGGCATGGTCTTCACGATGTTCAACACCCTCGTCGGCCGCTGGGCCATGATCCCCACCTGGGGCCTGATGGTCCTGATCGGCAACCCGTCCTCCGGCGGCGCCGTCTCCTGGCCCCTCCTGCCGTCCCCCCTCGGCCTGATCGGCCGCTGGCTCCCGCCCGGCGCGTCCGTCAACGCCCAGCACACCGCGATCTACTTCCACGGCCACCAGCACGTCCTGCCGTTCGTCACCCTGGCCGCCTGGACCCTGCTCGCCACCGCCGTCTTCCTCGTCTGGCGCCACCGCCACCCGGGCGGCCGCGAGACCGCCCACGCCCACGCTCGATGAGCGAGCACCCCGCGACATGCGCTAGAGTTTCCGTCGTCGGAACACCCCACACGACGTTCCACCGGGGCGATTAGCTCAGTGGGAGAGCGCTTCGTTCACACCGAAGAGGTCACTGGTTCGAACCCAGTATCGCCCACCCCGTTTTAGCAGGTCAGCAAGGGTCTCGGAGATCACTCCGGGACCTTTTTCGATCTTCGGGGCCGTCCGGGAGCCAAACGGGGAGCCACCGCTCCCAGACCTATGCCGACCGGCTCCGACCGAAGACCGTGTTCATGGCCTCGGCTCCCTGCGTGATGACCGGCCTGAGCTGGTGCCGGTACACCTTCTCGGTCACGGCCGTCCCCGCGTGCCCGACCAGATCGGCGATCGTCTCCAGAGGCACCCCGCTGTCACTCATGATCGAGACGAACGAGTGACGGAGCTCTCGGGGAGTCCAGTCTTCCCCGATACCTGCCTTTGAGGTGATCAGTCGGAAGCCGCGCCGCACATTGGCGGCGTCCAGCGGCGTCCCGATCCCTGTGCAGAAGACCAGGTTGTTGTCCTCCCAGAGTTCCGTTTTGAGCCGCTGGACGGCCTGCCGCGTGTGGTGCTTTCGCAGGGCCTCTGCGGCCTGCGCGGGCAGCTCGAGCGTCCGGCGAGACTTCTTGGTCTTGGTGTCACCGTGCTTTCGCACCGACCGCCAGACGTAGAGAGCGAACCTGTCGTGTTCGAAGCCGGCCTCGCAGACAGGCCGCCAGGCGTCCGCCTCCTCGTCCCAGGCGACAACGTGATTCCACTGAAGAGCCCGCGCCTCTTCGGTGCGGATTCCGGCCATGAGGCTGAGCACCACGTACGCGTGCAACCGGGATGACTTGGCTGCCTCGAGGACGGCCATGGCCTGGGGGAGTGTGAGCGCCTTGCTTGGGCGCCCGGTCGTCCCCTTGGGTGTCGTGACGAGCTCGGCCACGTTCCGCGTGACCCGGTCCCGTGCCTGCGCCTGCCGGATTGAGCGCTTGAGGATCGCGTGGATGCCCTGCAGGGTGCGTGTGGACAGCCTGTCCTTGAGGCTGTCGAGCCACTCGTCGACGTCGTCGGCGCGCAGCTCCTTGAGCTTCGCCTTGCCGATGAGCGGGATGACGTGCTTGTCGGCGAGGATGCGGTTGGTCGTGACCGTGCCGGCATCGCGGCCCTTGAGCCCCCTGGCCAGCCAGTCCTCGACCGCGTCGGCCACCGTGTAGTTCGCGGGAGCCTTGACTCCGGCCTCGAGCTCCTTCGCTGCCCTGATGAGCTTGTCGCGGACCTCGGTCTTGGTCCTCCCCTTCCGCTTGAGCCGCTTGCGCTTACCGTTCGAGGCGAAGCCGAGCGAGATGGCGCCGGTCCACCCGTCACCTTCCTCGTAGATCGACCCCTCGTACTTACCGATCATGATCTTTGCCAATGAACTCCTCCTCGATCCCTTGAGAAACGTCACGATCGTTAGGGGACAGGGCCCTAACGGTCCAGCGTCGCCGCGCTCGGATGACCAGCGCTCTTGACGACCCGACCCAAGCATGCCACTGCAGAAAGTAATGAAACCTTGACTATCGGTAACTATCCGAGTGTGTCGTCAAGGTAAAGTTGATCTACGACGTAAAGGGTCATGGCGGGAGAAATCTCTCAAATACGGTAATCGAGGAGACTGGGCCGCGCCGCCCGGGAGCGACGGCCGCACCCTGCACCAGCCGCCGAAGCTTGCCTCGCCGCGGGCACCCGGCGCTCGGCTGCTTGAGCTGATCGGGTTCACCGGCGTGGTCCGCGACGGTGAGGCCGTCACCGGCGCGACGCCGGACGCCACGCCACGGGCTGCCGGCCGTCGGTGGATCGCAGGGCATATCGATGGGCACGTCACTTCAGGGGGCCTACGATGCGGTGGAACTTCAGCCTGGCAGGGCGTATTCGACGTCGCGCATCATCGATAAGCGGCCCTGCTGGCCTGGCCAGGCGCTACCCGAAGATTGTTGTTAGTCAATGCCAGGGCGGTAGTGACCGAGACGGTGAAGGAGACGCAGACTCCGTTGGCGAACTCAAGCCTTCACGTGACTGGGGCATCAGCTGATGGGACGGCGACTGACGGAACCAAGCTGGTAGTCGCAATCGGTGTCAAGGGCGGTCTTGGTGGTCAGTAGCTCTTGACCCCAGGCACGGCAGACCAGTCGATCAAGGTCGATGGAAGTCGATCGGGGAGCCTCTCACCTGCAGGAAAACCCTGGGGGAGTCGCGGCGGGTCTTGGGGAGTCCACCAACGTTGGCTCCCCAATTGGCTCCCTGCGGCTCCCGCGACATGGGAGGTGCTCAACGACGAACAAGATCATATTCGGCGGCAGAGGCCGCTGCAGCGTCAGACGCCCTTGGTTCGTGTCGATGGAGTGGACCGACGGACAAGGCCGCCTCTCACCTGGATGAACACGGATGCCGGTGGGCGGATCCCAGCAGCTCGACACTCTGCGGATTAATAGGCGACCTGCTCAGTGTCGGCCTGTGTTGATCCGTCTGCATTGAGCCCGATTCTCGTGCCGTACGGTGCCGCCGCGTGCCGATCCGGTTCGGAACCGCCGAGCCGACAACGAGCCGACATGGACCGTTGGCGGGGTCTCGTGACTTGCTCATCGGCGCCCCTGTCTGACCAGTACGGATGGAGTTTCCGGCAGGCGCAGTGTCCGCTACGTGGTGATCAACCTGTGAGGGTCTCCTTCTCGGCGCGCGTCGTCTGATCCGACATCACGATGCCGCGCCAACTCAGGAGCACAGCGAGGATTGCCCCGGCTGTGATGCAACTGTCCGCGGCGTTGAAGGTGGCGAAGTAGCGTACGTCGATGAAGTCGACCACTGCGCCGCGGCCTGCGCCGGGAGCGCGGAGCAGGCGGTCGATGAGGTTGCCGACGGCACCTGCGAGGATCAGGCCAAGCGCCACGGCCCAGGCGCTCGAACGCAGGGTTGAGGCCTGGCGGGCGATGACGACGGCGACGCTGACTGCAATCGCGGAGAACAACAAGGTGGCCATCGGGGCGAAGGAGAAGGCCGCGCCTGAGTTGCGGTAGACGTCGAGGGTCAGGCCGTCGCCGAGAATGTGCCTCGGAGCCTTTCCCTCCAGGTCCGCAACCGCCAGCGCCTTCGTGATCTGATCCGCTGCGATGCCGACCAGCGTGACCAGCGCGAGCAGGCCCTGGACAGAGATCTTCGGACGCATCCGGCCATTGTACGGACGGTGTCGACTCCTCATGGCTCCACCTCACCCGCCCCGCTCAGCCACTACGCCCACCTACGAGCATGCCTCCCCGACCATGCCCGGCACCTTGTCGCAGAGATCGACGAAACGCGCCAGTGACAGATAGCCCTGTGCCTGCCGAAAACTAAGAGTGTGTCTCACGTGGGTAGTTTTGCGAGCTTCTTGTAGCAGGTGATGGCGGCGGCGAGGGCGAGGAAGGCATTGAACAGGTGGCCGTGGCGTTCGTAGCGGACGGTCAGACGCCGGTAGCCGAACAGCCAGGCCAGCGTCCGTTCGATCATCCAGCGGTGGCGGCCCAGGCGTTCGCTCGATTCGACGCCCGCTCGGGCGATCCGCGGGACGATCCCGCGTCTGCGCAGCCAGGCCAGATGCTCGGCGGAGTTGTAAGCCTCATCAGCGCGGACTTCGACCGGCCTGCGCCGGCGCGGTCCCCGCCGGGACCGGATCGCCGGCAATGCCATCAGCAGCGGCTTGAGTGCCTGGCTGTCGTGGACGTTGGCCGCCGACACCGCGACCACCAGCGGCAGCCCGGCGGCGTCGGACAGTACGTGGAGTTTGCTGCCCTTCTTGCCTCGATCGACCGGATTGGGGCCGGTCAGCGTGCCCCCCTTTTCGCGCGGACAGCCGCGGCGTCCACGATCGCCGACGCCCAGTCCACCTGCCCCCGCGCACCCAACTCGTCCAGCACCGCGCGATGCAGCCGCGGCCACAACCCCGCTCGCGTCCAGGCGGTGAACCGGCGATGCGCGGTCGGCACACTGACACCGAACTCCGCAGGCAGATGCCGCCACGCACACCCGCTGGTCAGCACGTACACGATCGCGGTGAACACCGCCCGATCATCCACCGCCGCCGTCCCGCCACCCTGCCGCCGCGGCCTGAACGCCGGTATCAGCGGCTCAGCAAGCTCCCACAACTCATCCGGCACCAGACGCAACGCAAGATCCGACAACACGATCCCGCATTATCCCGCAGAACACGCAACCCACGTGAGACACGCTCTAAGTCCGTGCAGATGAGACGTATAGGGCGTGGGCTCCGACGTGGGGCTTGATCAGTCTCAAGGGCAGGCCGCGGCGAGGTGGTTGCCGCGGGATGGTGGGCGGCTGGTGTTCTTGCGACCGGCCTACTTGACCGCGGCGAACGCGTTTGGGGTGCTGCGTTTGCTTCCGATGACCGAACGGGAGAAGGACGCCGAAATCTTGGTGCTGCGGCATCACATCGCCGTGCTGGCGCGCCGGCTTGCCGGAAAGCGGGTGCGGTTCACTGCGGCGGACCGGGCGCTGCTCGCGGCGCTGCTGCGCCGGTTGCCTTCCGGTGTGCTGCGGCGGATGCGGCTGCTGGTTCGGCCGGACACGGTCTTGCGCTGGCACCGGGATTTGATCGCGGCCCGGCATGCCGCCCGGTCCAAACCCAAGCGGCCGGGCCGCCCGCCGACTGTGCGTTCCATCCGGCTGCTGGTACTTCGCCTGGTGAGGGAGAACCCGAGCTGGGGCTACCGGCGAGTGCACGGTGAGTTGCTGGTGCTCGGCGTCAAGGTCGCCGCCTCTACCGTCTGGGAGATCCTCAACGATGCCGGCGTTGATCCGGCACCGGAGCGTTCCGCCGTCACCTGGGCTGGCTTTCTGCGCTCCCAAGCCGAAGTGCTGCTGGCGTGTGACTGTCTGGAGACCGTGGCCCTCACCGGCGACCGCATGTACGTGCTGGCGGTCATCGAGCACCACAGCCGCAGCATCCGGGTTCTGGGCGCCACTGCTCACCCGACCGCGTCGTGGGTGACCCAGGCGGTCCGGAACCTGGTCATGGACTTGGAAGACGCCGGTTGCCGGGCACGGTTGCTAATCCGCGACGGCGACGGCAAGTTCCCTGAGCTGTTCGACGCGGTCCTGGCCGATGCCGGCGTTCGGGCGGTGCTGACCGGGGTGAGGATGCCGAGGATGAACGCGGTGATGGAGCGGTGGGTGCAGACGTCCCGCCGCGAACTCCTGGACCGCACGTTGATCTGGAACCAGCGGCACCTGCCCTACGCCCTCCGCGAGTTCGAGACCTTCTACAACCAGCATCGCCCGCATCAGGGCATCGCCAACGCCCGCCCGTTGAAGCCGCTGCCTCCGCCGATCAGCGAACCAGACCAGATCGCCCACCTGAATGTCCGAAGAAGGCAACGGCTGGGCGGGATCCTCAACGAGTACCGGCATACAGCTTGACCTGCACGGACGAGGTTTCCGGCAGGGGCACGGCTCTGCGCCGCGTGTGCGGCCGCCACGGCCTGCGGAACCGGCGCGACGGCCGTGACGAGATTCGACAGGTTGTCGGCGTAGAGCAGGTTGGTGATACCGGCGGAGTGGTCGATGTCGTAGTGGGTGACCAGGATGTAGTCCGGCCCGCCCAGCGGCAGCTCCGTCACGATCTTGTCGTGCACGGTCTCGGCATAGCGGTCCAGTCCTTCGTCGATCAACAGCGACCTGCGGCTGCCCGGGACCGACGTATCATCGGCGATGATCAAGCTGCTCTCGCCGGCGTTCACGTCGATGGTGTGGATGTCCAACTGCCAGGCCACAATGCCCCCTCGCCCATCCGATCCCCAGGGAGAACAGTGCGGTCGATCTCAGGGGTCGTCAAGGTCACCGCGCGGGTCCGGCGGTACGGTGCCGGGTGCCTCGGACTGCTCGGGACGTGCGGGGGGCGGGCGGTGCCGCTGCCCTGATCCGGAGGATCCGCAGCCCGGCGATCGCTGAGTGAGCCGGCGGCGCCTTGTATCCCTCGCCCCTGCCCACGTCCAGTGCTGTGAATGACAGGAAACCGAGATCCCCGGGCCACCACACGCTCACGGCCGCCGACCCCCGCCATGGTGACGGTACGCAGCCCGGAGCGGACGCCGAAGGTCCGACCTGTCTGCTTAACCGGTGCGGATGGCCGCCGTGCCCGGGCGCTGATCGACGATCTGTTCAGTGCCGGGGCGGGCGTGCCGCCCGCCGACGGGATGATCGCCGCGCACTTTTTCTGCAGCCTGGACGGCAGCCAGGTGCTGAACTACGCGCTGTGGACCAGCGCCCGCGACTACGAAACCTTGCCGACCCGATCCGAAGCCATGATCCACGTCGCGATGAGCAACCTGATGACCCGCCGTCACACCGGCGAGGCCACTGTCACCTGGCGGGACACTTGACACCACCGATACAGGACGAAACTCCCTCTCAGGGCGCACGGAACCACCGGCGGGGCACCACATCATCGTCGTTGTAGAGCAGGTCACCCCCGGTCAGCGGTTGCTGCACCCGATGCCGGACTTCTACCGCGGACCGCGTCGTCTACGCCGTTTCCCGGCAGGGGCTGCTGCCGCGGCCGCACCATCCGCCGCCGCGCCCGCCCGAGGCCGGGATCGTGCTGCCGGCCGAACCGATGAGCCTGCGCGAGCTGCTGCGCTGGAGCAGGCTCGGCGTCCGCGGCAACGGCGGGGAGTGGCACGGCTTCGTCGACGCCGTCCGGCCGCACGTCCCGGCCTTGTGGGGACGGCTTTCGGAAGCCGACCGGCGGCGCTTCCTCGATCTCGTCGCCCGGCATTGGGAGGTGCACCGCCACCGGATCCCGCCCGCCTCGGCCGCCCGGATCGACGCGCTGCGCGGGTGGGTGTCTCCGCGTCCTGCGCGGCCGCATCGACGACGTCCGGGCCGACGGGCGGGACCGGCTCGCCGTGCGGATCGGGGCGGACGCCGGAGAGGCCGGGGAGCTGCAGGTCGGCTGACTGATCAACGGGACGGAACCCGCGGCCGGGCCGGCGGCCGAGACGTTCCTGTCCGGCCTCGTCACCGCGGGAATCACCCGTCCCGGACCCCTCGGCCTCGGACTGGACGCCGACGCGGGCGGCGCCGTCCGGGACGCGGCGGGGCACCCGCACGGCGACCTGTTCACCCTCGGACCGCCCCTGCGCGGAGGCCGCTACGAGACCACGGCCATCCCGGGGATCCGCGCGCAGGCGGCCGTCCTCGCCGACCGTCTGGCCCTCCTCGACCGTTCCGTTCGCCGAGAGCCCGGCAGGGGGAACCAGGCGATCTTGTCCTGGCCGTACTGGGTGCATCGGGATATCGGCGAAGCTCGCGTCCGCAGCGCCCTGTGCCGCGATCACACCGGTACCCGGACGGCTCGCCCGCTGGCGGTAGGGCACAGCGCTGTGCGAGGTTGATGGGGGTCGGCTCGGACGCCGGCCCGTTTCGAGGATGGCGTGGGGGCCGAGGTGGTGAACGGCGAGCCGACCGGTGGCCACGAGCCGCGCCTCGAGGTCCGCTTCTGCGCCGCCGAGGGCGGGACGCGGATCGCGTACGGCACGGTCGGCGACGGGCCCCTGCTGATCCTCCCACCCGGCTGGATCAGCCACCTCGAGCTGTCATGGCAGGACCCGGCCGTCCGCGCCTTCCTGGTTCCCCTGGCCGCGCGGCGGACGGTGGTGCTGTACGACAAGCCCGGCTGCGGACTGACCGACCCATGGCCGTGCCGCCAGACCGTGGACACCGACGTCCAGGTGCTGCGGACGGTGGCCGGCCACCTGGGGCGGGAGCGTTTCGACCTGCTGGGCGTCTCGACGGCCGCGGCGGCGTCGCTGGTCTTCGCCGCACGGCATCCGGAGCACGTCGGACGGCTGGTCGTCTACGGCGGCTACGCCGACGGCCGCCAGGTCGCCTCCCCGCAGGTCCGGGCGGCCGTGCTCGGCATGGTGCGCGCGCACTGGGGGCTGGGCTCGGACGTGCTGACCGACATCTTCATGCCCGACGCCACCGCCGCCACCAAGGCGCACTTCGCGCGGTTGCAGCGGGGCGCGGCCACCGCGGAGTTCGCCTGCGAGTTGCTGGAGCAGTGCTACGAGGCGTGCGTGCAGGACCAGCTGGAAAGGGTGGTCGCGCCGACGCTAGTGCTGCACCGGAGCGGCGACCGGGCGATCCCGTACCGGCTCGGGCGCGACCTGGCCGCGCGGATCCCCGGCGCGCGGCTGATGACGCTCCCCGGCCGCAGCCACTTTCCGTGGGTCGGCGACTCCGCGACGATCGTCCGCGCCGTCCTGGAGCACCTGGGCGAGAACGCCGGCTCGGGGGAGCGGCGCATCCCGCCGCCCATGGACGATGTGCTCACCGCGCGGCAGCTCCAAGTCGCCGCGCTGGTCGCGGACGGGCTGAGCAACCGCCAGATCGCGCGGCGCCTCGGAATCAAGGAACGCTCCGCCGAAGGCCACGTCGAACGGATCCGCCAACGGCTCGGCGTCCGCTCCCGCAGTCAGATCGCCGCCTGGTGGGCCCGGCGCGTCCCGTTGGGGTAGCGATGCAGGTAGAGCCTGGGGCAATTCCCCGCCTGACAGAACGCCACGCGCCACCGCATCCTGCAGGAGCCGCCGCACTTATGGCCGGTACGGCCGTCCTTCCTGCCGGCGGCATCGACGTCGAGGAGCGCACATGCCCGATGCCAGCACGTTGCCGGCGCTGAGCCCCAACCCCGTACGCGGGCGCCTGAACTCGGCGTTCTTCGCGCTCACGACCGGCTACACCGACCACCGGCTCGCCGGCCACAAGAGGAAAGTCTTCCCCAGGGGCGGCGTCGTCGCCGAGATCGGCGCCGGCAACGGCCCGAACCTGCGCTACCTGCCGCCGGGGACGACCGTGCACGCCATCGAACCCAACCCGTACTTCCATCGACGGCTGGAACGCACGGCCGCCGACCACGGCATCGACCTGGCCATCCACGCCGTACCGGGCGAGGCGATCGACCTCGAGGACGCGAGCGTGGACGCAGTGGTGGGCACCTGGGTGCTCTGTACCGTCCACGACCCGGCGCAGGTGCTCCGGGAGATCCACCGCATCCTGCGGCCCGGCGGCCGGTTCGCGTTCATCGAGCACGTCGCCGCGCCGCACGGCGCCGTGCGAGGCGTTCAACGGCTGGTACGCCGACCGTGGCGGTGGGCCTTCGAAGGCTGTCACACCGACCGCGACACCGCGGCCGCCGTCCACGCGGCCGGCTTCGCCTCGGTGGAGATCACCGAATTCCGGTTCCGCTCCAGCTTCATCCCGGTCCGAACGCAGATCGCCGGCATCGCCGTGCGGTAGAGCCGCAACGCGGCCGCGCCGCCGCAGCCGCCCCGAACCTCGGCCACCCCTTCCTCCCGCACTCGTCGGGGATGCACCCTGTTGTGTGGTCGGGCGGCCTCTGGCGCACCAGGGAGCGGACCGACGCACAGGTCGTCGCCGACCTGGAGGAGGTCCGCGCGGCGCATCCCGGGGAATGGGAGCCGGATTACCTGCTGGGCCTGCTGCACCTGGAGCGCGGTGACCCGCAGGCCGCCGAGGAGGCGCTGCTGGCCGCCAGGCGGACGGCGCCGGACGTCGCGGAGGTCACCGCCGCGCTGGAGCGGACGCGCACCGTGCCCCGGCCCCGCGCGCCCCGGGCCCTGAAGGGGCACGGCGAGCCGGTGAACGCCCTGGCCTTCAGCGGGGACGGCCGGTTCGGCCTGTCGGCGGGCGAGGACGGGAAGGCCCACGTGTGGTTGTGGGGGCCTAGAGGTACCGCTTCTCGGGCCTGGGCGGGATGGTCGGAGGCCGGCTCGAGCCGCCGAGCCAACATCGAGCCAACAGGGGAACAAAGCAGGGCATCCAGGGCAGCGGACAAACCGGGGCGTTCTCGCGTTTGCCCTGGTCAGTAGTGGTGGGTCGCGTGGGACTCGAACCCACAACCTACGGATTAAAAGTCCGGAGCTCTCGTACCAGATCGGCACTCCCTGTGTCGCTCTGTGTCGAACTGTCCGCATGAAGCCCCATCCTTGTGCTGCTCCATGCCGCCGCGTGCCGATCCGTTTCGGAACCGCCGAGCCGACAACGAGCCGACGGGGGGCGTTGGTGATCTGGCTTCCTCGTTGGCGGCCCCACTTAGCCTGCCCGGACGAGGTTTTCGGCAGAGACAATCCCGCTGGCCCGTCCGGCTCGGAAGAGCAAATGGCGACCGGCGCTCGCCACTGCGCGGTGCCTATGATCGCCAGATGCCCCTAGGTCATCTTGGCGTCAATGTCCGGGACCTTGGCCAAGCCAAGGCGTACTACGACGAGTTCATGCCGCTGGTCGGCTTCGAAAGCTTCTTCGCTACCGACGACGAGTTCTCCTACCGTCCGGTCGGCGGGAAGCCAGGCACGTACCTGTTCTTCTATCCGGCACTGGAGGACGGCGACTACTCGCGCCACCGTCCAGGTCTCCAGCATCTCGCTTTCATGCTGAAGACCCGGGAGGAGGTGGATCGCCTGCACGAGTGGGCGGTCGAGCGGGGTGCGAACATGCTCCACAAGCCCCAGGAGTTCCCGCAGTACGGCCCCACCTACTACGCCACGTTCTGGGAAGGCCCCGACGGCGTCACTCTGGAAGCCGTCTGCCACCGGTGACCGCGAAGAACTAGGCGCCGGGGCTCGGAGCAGGGCTGTCCTGCGGCGCCCAGGACAGCAGGATGCGAGGTGCGTCGTCGGACGGCGTCCCCGGTTCCGCGGTGAGGACCATGAGCCGCTGACCGCTGTCGTCCGGGCTGTTCCAGGTGTCGCAGTCGAGCGTGAGATCGCCGACCACGGGGCGGCGGTAGCGGTTGGTGCCGTGGCCCGCGGAGTTGACGCGGGGCTCGGCCCACCAGGTGCGGAAGTTGTCGCGCGCATCGTGCCGCCAGTCTCGGTGCATGCCGCGCATCCCCAGGTCGGTGAACATCAGGCGGACGTAGTCGTGGTCCCCGGCCGACCGGGCGGGGCGGGGTGGCAGGGCACGATCGACCGGTAAAGGGCCTGGCCGGTGCCGTCGTAGCCGGCCAGCACCAGCATCGGCTGCTATGGGCCGGGCTCGCATCCGCCCCACCGAACGTGACGAGCGGCAGGTCGAGCGCTGGAGGGAGGAGCGGCGTCAGCGCCCGCGGTGTCGGCGGAAAGAGACGACCGGCGAGCGTGCCGCATCACCGGCGAAGCTCACCTGTTCCAGGGAGGGAATGTTGTGACTCCTTCGAGGCAGGAAAAGGAGATGGCACATCGACGATCAATGCGCATTCAGCCCGGCTAACAGCCTGCGGTCGGGGGCTCATGCGGGAACCGGTGGAGGAGCCGGCTCGCTGGCCGAGGCGGCGTCGCGCAGTGCCGTCTCGACTCGGCGGTTGCTGGTCATCGTGGCCGTGACGGCGGTCATGGCCAGGAGGAGGCCGCCGGCGGTGTAGAGCGGAGTGCGCAGGTCGTAGGCGGTGGCCAGCCAGCCACCGAGCACGGCGCCGAACGGGGCCGCGCACATGGCGAGCATGCGGGAAGTGGAGGTGACCCGGCCCATCAGGCGGGCCGGGACGACCGCCTGCCGCAGCGAGGGTGCGAGCACCATCGTGGCGCCCATGCCCGCCCCGCAGACGGCGAGAGCAAGCCCGGCCACGTAGGGGTTCGCGGCGGCGGCGAGCCCTAAGACGGCCACTCCTTCGAGCATGGCCGTGCAGGTCAACGCGGTGCCGGTGCCGAGTCGTCGGCCGAGGAAGGAAGCGATGCCCGCGCCGAGCAGGCCACCGGTGGCCTCCGCGGTGAGGAGCAGGCCGAAACCGAAGGCGCCGATCCCGAGACGTTCGTGCGCGAAGAGCGCCAGGACGGTCTCCACAGCGACGAAGGCGATGTTCCCGACCGCCGGGCGGAGCGCGAGCCCGAGCAGCAGCCGGTCCCGGAAGACGTATGAGGCCCCGGCTCGGGCTTGGCGCAGCAGTGACTCGCTGGCGGCTGCTGCAGGCCGCGGCACGGTGGGCAGCGATCGTACGAGCAGGGCGGAGAGCGCGAACGACACCGCATCGGTGAGCAGCGGGACCGCCCGCCCGAGCGCCAGCAACGCACTGCCCGCAGGTGGTCCCGCGAAGCCGGACGCGGCGGTCTGGGCGCCGCGCAGGCGGGAGTTGGCGCGTTGCAGGAGTGCGGGGTCGCGGCCGAGCAGATCGGGCAGGTACGCCGTGGCGGCCGTATCGAAGAAGAGTCCACCGAGGGCGAGCAGGAAAGCGACGGCCGCGAGCAGCCCGGTGCTCAGCACGTCCAGCGCGGCCGCTGCCGCGGCCATCGCGAGCAGCGCCGCGCGCGCCACGTCCGCGACCCACATGGTGCGGTGGCGGTCCCAGCGGTCCACCAGCGCACCGCCGAGCGTTCCGAACAGCAGCCAGGGCAGCGTCCCGGCAGCCGTGACGGCGGCCAGCGCCATCGGATCCCGCGTCACGGTCAATGCCAGCAGCGGCAACCCGGCATGCGTCACCCCGTCACCGAGCGAGGACACCGTCTGCGCGGTCCACAGTCGCGCGAACCCGGTCGGGGACTTCGCCACATCATCGGTCAGCTTCGGGATCACTTGGCATTCCCCTCGATCTGCCGGCCCGGGGCCGGCCGGAACGGTGCGATCGCGATCACGCGTCGGAGAGGGCCACGCGCTCGACGGCGCGCACCCCGTGCTCTCTGTGGTTCACGGCAGCAGGTGGGCGGCCTTGACCGAGTGGAAGTGGATCACCACGTCGAAGGACTTGCCGAGGGAGGCCTGGAATGCCTGCTCGGGTGTCCAGAAGCCGCCGCCGATGACGCGGGTGGGCCGTTGCCGGGCCAGCCACAGCTTCGCCGCCGCCGGCGTCGTGCGGGCCCGTCCGGGCGTCCCGAACATCACCGCGAACCTGGAGAGGGCCAAGCCGGGCGACATCCTGCTGTGCCATGACGGCGGCGGCGACCGCTCCCAGACCGTCGCGGCCCTGCGCACCGTCATCCCCGCTCTCAAGCAGCGCGGCCTGACCTTCGTCGCCCTCCGACAACGAACGCGCGGCCGGCGACCGGCCGCGAACTTGGGCGTCCGGTGAACCGCCCGGTGAACGACGAAGGAAGCCCCGCCCCATGAAGGGTCGGCGTGGCCAACCAGTGAATCTGGTCATCTACCGGTGCCCGCGACGCCCCCGACGTCCGCAGTGGTCACAGTCGGATGATGACCGGGACGATGTCGTCGGGGGCGCCGGTGGCGACGCCGAGTTGACCGGGGCTGTACTCCAGGCTGGCCTTGGGACAGGGGACGTGTTCGGGCCGGGCGCCCAGCGGAGGATCGGTGGCTCGGTTCAGCAGGTCGCAGCCGCCGTGCGGGTGCAGCAGGACCGGCGGCGGGCGGTCGGCACTGCTGTGTCGGGCTCTGGCCCGCTCCTGATGACCGGTGACTCAGAGTGAGCTCGATGAGCGCTGGGGCACCGTGATCGGTCAGAACATTCCGTGCGGGTGGAGCACCTGTTCGGGGACCGGTTGAACGACGTCCCAGTGCTCGACGATCTTGCCCGCGTCGAGACGGAAGAGGTCGACGGTGGCGAGGTCGCCCTGTGGGGTGGCCACATGGGTGTGCACGGCGACCAGGGCGTCGTCGGCGAGCACGTGCTTGGCCGCCACGGTCGCGTCCCGCAGGTGCGCGCTGCCGGGTCCGCTCAAGAAGTCCGCGAACGCTTGGCGCCCCGACTGGGTCGCAGGGTCATGCGCCACGCGCGGGTTATGCGATACGAAATCCTCGCCCAGCAGTTCAGTGAAGCCGGCGATGTCGCTCGCGCCGAACCGGGAGACGGCCTCCAGGACGAGCAGCCGGTTCTGGTCGGTGAGTACGGGCGATGTCATGTCATGCCTTTCGGGTCCGGTGGTCGGTATCCACCTGGTGAGACGGATGCGGGTCCGCCGACGTCACGCGTGACGTCGGCGTCCCCTGGATCGTCTTGTTGATGAGGTCTTGTACGGGAGGTGCGATGGACGCGGCGGGCGAACTATTCGAAAGGCACCGGGCCCCGCTTTCGGCAGCGGCGTACCGGATGCTCGGTAACCGGGCAGATGCCGACGATGTCCTGCAAGAGGCATGGCTTCGCTGGAGTCGAGTGGACCACCGCTCGGTCAACGACCCCGGCGCGTACCTGTTCCGGCTGGTGACCCGCCAGGCGATCGACGAGCTTCGCAGGATACGGGCGCGCCGGGAAGTACAAGCCGACCAGGATCGGCCGGACGGGCCACCGGCCGGCCCGTCCGCCGGACCGCGACCGGCCGACGAGGTGGCGGCGGGCTTGTTGGTCGTCATGGAAACCCTGGCTCCGACGGAGCGCGCGGTGTTCCTGCTGCACGACGTGTTCGGCTTCCCGCACGCGGAGATCGCGGTCATCGTCGGACGCACCGAAAGGGCGGTCCGGCAGATGGCGTACCGGGCCCGGCGGCATGTCCGAGCGCGCCGCCCGCGGTTCCGGCCCACGGCGGGCGAGCACCGGGCGACCACCGAACGCTTCCTGGCCGCCGCCGCCCTCGGCGGCGACCTGGCCGGCTACGGCAGGGCATGCGCCGCGGCCTCAGCCTGAGCGCTGATCCGCACGGCTCCGGTCTGCACGCCAGAGCTTCAGGCTCTCGATAAGCGAGGTGCGTGCCGTGCGGACGGGCTCGAACCACGAGCGACATCCTTGATCAACAACAGGTGTGGTGGTGACCCGGACGGGTGATCTCGCCGGTCTCGATGGCTCGCTGGGTTGGCAGGGGGCAGCGGACTTGCTGATGCAGGGCGGGGGATTCGCGTCCGCGGGAGTTCGAGGTTGTCTGCTCTGGTCGGCTCGGCTGCCGGTTGCTGCGGGCGATGTGCCCCGGCTTGTGGGGGCCTACAGGTGCCGCTTCTCGGCCTGGGTGGGGGTGGTTGGAGGCCCGGATCGGGCCGCCGAGCCAACAGGTGAACGAAGCGAGACATCCCGGGCGTGGGACATACCAGGGCAACCTCGCGTTTGCCCTGGCAGGGGTGGTGGGTCGCGTGGGACTCGAACTCGCAACCTATGGATCAAAAGTCCGAAACTGCCGTATCGCAGCGGCATGCTCAGTGGTTCCGCGGACGCCGAGCACCTCACACCTCCAGCATCTGCACTCCGGCATCCGCGAGGGCCGCCCCCGTGTCCGGATCGACCGGGGCGTTCGTGATGACCACGTCCAGGTCGGTGGCATCGCAGACCTTCGCCATGCCGGTGCCCGGGAACTTGCCGGCGTCGGCGACGAGGACCACCTGCCCGCTGGCCGCGATCATGGCTCGTTTGACCGGCACCTCGACCACCGTCGTGTCCATGACGGTTCCGGTCGGCCGTATCCCGCTGGTGCCGAGGACGAGCCGGTCCGCGTGGATCTGCCGCAGGTTGTCCTCGGTCAGGTAGCCCACCAGCGACCGGTAGTCACGGCGCAGCATGCCGCCGAGAACGACGAGTTGGACGTGCTGGTCGTCGGCCAGCGTCTCGACCACCGGGAGGCTGCTGGTGACGACCGTCAGCGCCCGGCCCCGCAGATGCCGCGCCACCATGTGCGCGGTCGTGCCGATGTCGAGCAGCACGGTCTCGCCGTCCTGGATCAGCTCGGCGCAGCGCAGCGCGACGGCGTCCTTCTCGGCGGCCCGGACCTCGGCGACGTCCGTGAAGGGGTCGTCGTGGCCCTCGACCGGCATCGCACCGCCGTGCACCCGTTTGAGCAGGCCCTCCTCGTCGAGCTTTTGCAGATCGCGGCGTATGGTGGCGAGGCTCGCCGCCAAGCGCTCGGCCAGCGTCTCCACCGTCACCGGCCCTTCGGAGCGCAGGACGCGGAGGATCAGCTCATGGCGTCGGTCCCGGAGCATGCGTCGACCGTACTCGCGCAAGACCGATCACCACCAGACATTCTCCATCACGCTCCTGCGCGTCGACTCTCGCGGGCGCACGAGCCGACGCGCGCGCCTCACCTGCCCGCCGTCGTGGCGAACCGACCGACGCTTCCGTCAATTGCAAGCAGGAGCGCTCACTTATGTGACCGGTCCTGCTGACTCTTGCGCGTCTCGTTCCGCTCGGGGCACAATTCAGCGCACTGCCCGCCCGGGCCGGAGGCCATGGGCTGGGGCGCCTCGTTGCCATGGAGGGTGCGCGATGACCGGACTGAAGCGACGTACGGGAAATGGGCTGGTCTCCCTCGTGGCGGGCGCCGTGCTGGCGCTCGCCGTGGGCACGTCCGCCGCCAGCGCGGGCGCGGGCGAGGACAGGACCGCGCGGGCCCGTGCCACATCGGCCGTCGACGCGATGATGGGGTTCTACGACCAGGCGAGCGGACGCTGGCAGCCCGAGAGCCCCTGGTGGCAGTCGGGCAACGCGCTCCAGGCGCTCCTCGACTACATGGCGCGGACCCGCTCGACCCGCTACCTGCCCCAGGTGAAGAACACCATCGAGCTCCAGCGCAAGCCGCTGCCCTGGTGGCCGCAGGGCGGCGGCGAGTTCCGCGCGGACTCCACCGACGACACCGGCTGGTGGGCGCTGGCGATGGTCCGCATGTACGACCTCACCCGCGACACCAGGTACCTGAAGATCGCCGAGACCGACGAGGCGTACATGCGCCAGTACTGGGACGACACCTGCCGCGGCGGCATCTGGTGGGACCTGCCCGGTAAGACCTACAAGAACGCCATCAGCAACGAGCTCTACCTCAAACTGGCCGCCTCCCTGCACAACCGGATCCCGGGCGACACCGAGTACCTCGCCCACGCACGCCAGGCCTGGCGCTGGTTCGCCCGCAGCGGGATGATCAACGGATCCCACCTGGTCAACGACGGCCTGGCGACGCAGAGCGGAAACTGCGGCAACAACGGCGGCACCACCTGGACGTACAACCAGGGCGTCATCCTGGGCGGCCTGACCGAGTTGCACCGCGCCACCGGCGACCCGTCCCTGCTCGCCACCGCCCGGCGGATCGCCGACGCCGTGACCACCGACCCGGGCCTGTCACCACGCGGAATCCTCACCGAACCCTGCGAGGCCGCCGCCACGTGCAACTCCGACCAGGCGGCGTTCAAGGGCATCTTCGCGCGGAACCTCGCCGAACTCGACCGCGCGCTCCCCGGCCACCCGTACCGGAACTACCTGACGACCCAGGCCCGCTCCGCCTTCACCTACGACCGGAACAACGCCGACCAGTACGGCCTGCGCTGGACGGGCCCGTTCGACCAGGCCGACATCGCCCGCCAGGAGTCCGCCGTAAGCCTGCTCACCGCCGTCCTGTAACCACTGAGCGAACGGACTCGCCCGCCTCGCCGACGTCGCCACATCCGCCACGCCATGTGAACACCGGCCGGCGGATGTGGCGATGGGCGTTCAGGCGCCCGCGCTGTGCGGCGGTATCTCACTCCGGTGCTGGGGCATCTGCTGCTGGCGGAGGAGGACCCGGCGTCGCTGGTGGCGTTGCCTCCGACCCGGAGACCTGCGGCACGGCGCTGCCATGCTGGCGTTGGCGGCCGGGGTGGAGTTGAAGGTGGTGCAGGAGATGCTCGGGCATTCCTGCATCGTGCTGACTGCCGACACCTACACCTCCGTGCTACCCGAGGTCGCGCACACCGCGGCGGAGAAGACCGCCGCGTACCTGCTCCGCGCGGCTGGTGTGGTGCCTGGCACCACCCAGCGCCGGGGCCGTGCTCCGACTCAGCGTCGACGGCTGGCGGCGAGCCATACCCGGGCGGGCCTGGTGCGGCGCCGGTCGACCGCTTCGCGCCCTGAACCGGCGTGGCACCGCATCCGGGCTCGGCCTGCCGTTCGGGTTCGCGTCGATAACACGGCTTCTGCGGCGTAATCGAGAGCATCCGCTCCCTGTCCTTGCCCGTCGGCCTGCGAAGGGACTAACCGCATACCGGAGGCGCGGCGGCTGCGAGCAGCTCGGCGCGGGAACTCGGCCTTGCCCTCCGCCAGGATTGGGCGGACACGGGGTGTTCGGCTTGGCCTCCGTGCATGGCGGCCCCAGGGCGGCCTCAACCCGGCCCCAGGCATGATCACCAACGGTCGACAGAAGTCGCGTTTGCCCTGGTCAGGGGTGGTGGGTCGAGTGGGACTCGAACCCACGACCTACGGCTTGAAAGCCGGAGGGGGGACGGCGTGACTCGGTCTCGCCCCGGCTCCGCTCTGCTGGACGACGTCCATCGGCTGCTCGGCCGACGGATTCGGGACATCACTGTGGGACGGGGCCGTTGACCTCGACCAGTGGCGGTGCGACGTAGCACGTGCAGGGAGAGGTCGTCCCGACGGCCCAGATCGAGCCGTCCAAGCGGGTGAGCCCCTCGACGGTTCCCTCGGTCTCCTCGCTGGTGCCGGTGATCCAGCGGGTGCCGTTCCAGTGCAGGAACAGCGGCCTGCTCGTCACCCCGCCGTCCGTCATGCGGTAACCGCCGACCCAGGCCCCGCCGCTGCCGTCAGGTGCCACGGCGCTCAGCCACGACTCGGTGAGCGCGGGCTCCGGCAGGACGCGCCAGCGGGTGCCGTTCCAGTGCATCACCAGCGGCTTGCCCTCATGGTCGCCGACCGCCCACACATTCTTGGCCGACACGGCGGAGACGCTCTGCAGCTCGGTGCTGCCCGACGGAAGGGTCACCGGGCTCCTGGTCCAGGCACGGCCGTCCCAGTGCAGGACCAGCGCGACATTGTTGCCCGCGTCGCTGAGGTACCACCCGACCGCCCACGCGTTGGTCGCGGACAGGGACGCGACGCCCTGCAGGGTGTTGCTGAGCGGGCCTGGGCTCGGAGAGGCCACCCGCGACCATTTCGTCCCGTCCCAGCGTTCGACCAGGGTAACCGGGCCGGGGGTGTTCCGGCCGGAGAAGGACCCGACCGCCCATGCCTGCGTCCTGGAGACCGCCGCTATGTCGTTGAGCCGGTCCGCGCCGACGTGCGAGCCGTCGGGTGGCGCGGCGGGCTGGACCGCCGTCCACGCGACACCGTCCCAGTGCCGGATCACCGGTCCAAGGCCGGTGCTGTCTCCGACGGCCCAGACGTCGTCGGATCCCACGGCGCTGACACCGTCGAGGCTGCCGGTGCCCGTCGGCGTGTCGGGAACCGGCACCTCCTTCCAGGACGCGCCGTCCCAGTGCTCGGCGACCGGATCGGCGGACTCGTACGGCGGATGCTTCTCCCCGACCGCCCACGCGTCGCTCCCACCGAGCACGGCGACGTCCTTGAGAGTGCCCTCCGCACTGGAGTGCGGCACCTTCCGCCAGTCCGCTCCTGCCCCGAAGACGGGCGGCGCCCCGGCGAGCACCGCCCCCGCCACCACCACCACAGGAATCGCGAAACGTCTCATGAAGCGCACATGAACCCCTTCCCCCGGTTTCCGGACGTGCAGTGAGGACGCCCCGGTCACCGGCCCGGTTGCCGTGATCGCCAGAAGACCACCCCGACCAGAACCGGCCCCCGCGCCGGCTCTCTTGGCCGAGTTGAGGCGGCGGTTGACGTTGGGCCCTGCTGTCACCGTCCTGCCGGGTTGGGGTGACGTTAACGGCGGTGTCGTCGGCTTTGCGGCCCAGGATGGCCTCAGGGCAGCCCCAGATGTGATCAAGGCATGCCCAGATGGAGGCGTTTGTTCTGGTTAGGAGTGGTGGATCGCGTGGAGACTCGAATCCACAATCCACGAACTAAGAGTGTGTCTCACGTGGGTTGCGTACGTCCTGCGGGATAATGCGGGATCGTGTCGTCGGATCTTGCGTTGCGTCTGGTGCCGGATGAGTTGTGGGAGCTTGCCGAGCCGCTGATCCCGGCGTTCAGGCCACGGCGGCAGGGTGGCGGGACGGCGGCGGTGGATGATCGGGCGGTGTTCACCGCGATCGTGTACGTGCTGACCAGCGGGTGTGCGTGGCGGCATCTGCCTGCGGAGTTCGGTGTCAGTGTGCCGACCGCGCATCGCCGGTTCACCGCCTGGACGCGGGCGGGCCTGTGGCCGCGGCTGCATCGCGCGGTGCTGGACGAGCTGGGTGCACGGGGGCAGGTGGACTGGGCGTCGGCGATCGTGGACGCCGCGGCCGTCCGCGCGAAAAGGTGCCCCTATGTTCTTGGTCAAGCTGGAGCGGGGGTTGGCGGTCGATACAGAGTGCCGTTGCGGAGCATGGCGTAGAGGACGTCGATGCGGCGTCGCGCCAGGCAGGTGATGGCGGCGACGTGGTGTTTGCCCTCGCTCCGCTTCTTGTCGTAGTAGGCCCTGCATGTTGGGTCGCGCAGTGAGGCGAAGGCAGCGAGGTAGAAAGCGCGTTTGAGTTGCCGGTTGCCGCGCCGGGGCGGGCATTCGCCTCGGATGGAGGAACCGGAGGTTCGGGTGGCGGGGGCCAGGTCGGCGTAGGCGGCCAGGTGTCCGGCGCTGCGGAAGCGGCTGAAGTCTCCGACGTCGATCAGGATGCGGGCGGCCGTCCTGAGCCCGATGCCGGGCATTGAGGTCAGGACCTGGGAAAGAGGGTGGGCGTCCAGGAGTTCTTCGATCCGTCCTGCCAGGACGGCGCGTTGGTCGGCCACGGAGTTCAGCGACCGCGCCAGACCCGGGATGATCAGTGCGGCCGCGTCCGTGCCGGGCACCGTGACGGTCTGCTCCTGCAGGGCGGTCAGGATGTCGTCGGTCAGGCGTTCGGCCATCCGTGGCGCTTGGGATCGCAGCACGCGCACCAGTCGGCCACCTCCGGCCTTTCTGAGCTGCGCGGGGGAGCCGAAGCGTTCCAGCAGGGTGCGCGTGGCGGGGCGGTCCAGCCGCGGCCCCAGCACCCGCTCCAGGGCGGGGTGGATCTGGGTGAGCAATCCGCGCAGGCGATTGACCAGTCGGGTCGATTCTTGGGCCAGGTCATCGTCGAAGCCGACGAGCATCTGCAACTCGGCAAAGGCTTCGACCTCGGGCGCCAGCCGGCGAAGGGTGTGCGGCATGGTGCGGGCGGCAGCGATGATGAACGCGTCTCGGGCGTCGGTCTTGGCCTCGCCGGGATACAGGTCGGCGATCCGCCGCATCGCCAGTCCAGGCAGGTAGGCGACCTGGCATCCCATGTCACGTGCCACTGCCAGCGGCAACGCGCCGATGGAGGCGGGCTGGTCGACCACCACCAGTACCGTGCCCCATCGAGATCGGAGCCGCTCGAAGAGCTCTCGCAGCTTGGGCTCGTTGTTGGGAAGCCGCTGATCGAACACCTTCTTGCCCCCGGGAGTCAGTCCGGTCGCGTGGTGTTCGCCTTTGCCGACGTCCAGGCCGCAGAAGACGCCGATGTCGCGGGGGTCGCTCATGCGTCGCTTTCTGTTCGAAGCATCTCCTTCCCGGCCTCACCAGCGGCATCAGCGTGCCGGCACCCACGTTACAAAGAGCCTGCCAGCCCGAGGGCTGCGCGTCATGCCCCTCATCAGCGGTCTGCCGATGCCTCCGAACCTGGTGACATCACCTTTTCGATCATGAACCGACTGGGGGCACGCAGTCATGCCAGATTCAGAGACCGGGGACCCGTTTCCGGATCAGGAAGAAGGTAACGGGGGCACGCTGACCGAGCCCAATCCGGTCGATCGGGGCAAGAAGGGCAGCAAGCTCCACGTGCTGTCCGATGCCGCCGGGCTGCCGCTGGTGGTCGCGGTGTCGGCCGCCAACGTCCATGACAGCCAAGCGCTCAAGCCGCTGCTGATGGCGTTGCCGGCGATCCGATCACGCCGCGGGCCGCTTCGGCGGCGGCCGGCGAAGATCCGCGCCGACAAGGCGTACCACTCCGCCGAGCACCGGACCTGGCTGCGGCGACGCGGAATTGTGCCGCGGATCGCCCGGCCCGGCGTCGAGTCCGGCGAGCGCCTGGGCCGGCACCGCTGGGTGATCGAACGGACGCTGGCCTGGCTGTTCGGCTACCGGCGCCTGACCATCCGCCATGAACGCCACGGCCACCTGTTCAACGCCTTCCTCGTCCTGGCCGCCGCCATCACCTGCTACAAGAAGCTCGCCAAACAGCCCACATGAGACACACTCTAAGGCGGCGGCCTCATTCGGACAGGGCATTACTTTTGGGCAGGAGGTGCGCGAGTATCTCAGGGAGATGAGCCCCCAAGTCTGCAGCATCGTGTAGCGATCGCCGCCGAACATGGCACTCTTCGCGCGGATTCCCGCTTGCCAGAACGCGGTGAGTTGTTCCCCCTGATAGGCCGCACCATCGGAAGGAGACCTGCGATGCACTTGTACTTAAAGGGGATATTTTCTGCTGCCTGCGCGATGACCGCTTTTTCCCTGCCAGGACTCGCCCGCGCCGACGCCACAGCCCCAGCGCGCCCGATTCCGGATTTCGCCGCCGTCTCCCAGAGCGTTCCGCATCCCGACGCGAGATTTATGCGCAACCAGGCGCGTGTGAATAAGGTTGCCGACGCCGTCAGCGCCGCCTACAAGAGACTTCCCGGCGACTCGGGATACACCGACATCATCACCGACCCAGCAAAACTGGGACTCACCGTGCTCTGGCACGGCCCCGTGCCCTCCACCGTGACCGGAGCAGCCGCCACCGATCACCGAGTTAAGGTCACCTTCACTCAGGCCCGTTACACCCGCCGGCAACTACTCGAAGCCAGTGACGCTTTGATGAGCGCGACCCGCAACGGCCTGGCCCCGCACGTATCCGGCGCCGGCCCGGCCGGCGACGGCAACGGCCTGGACGTGGAGGTCCTGGCCAAGAAGACCCTGTCACCACAAGCGATGGCGAAAACGTCAGATGACCTGGCGGCCCTTGACGGCGGAGTGCCAGTAGTCGTCCACACCACCAGCGTGCTGATGTCTCTGGACGACCGCGCCAACGAGAACATGTACGGCGGTGCCCGCTGGGACGGACCTGTGAAGGAGTGCAGCGAGGGATTCTCTGTCGCCGCGACGTGGGGCTGGAACTACGACCTCACCGCAGCGCACTGCGCGAACATGGAGGAAGGTGCCGACAGTCCCACCACGGGCCGCGGTTTCGCTCATGTCGCGCAGCAAAGGCAGGATCGCGACACCGAACTGCTGATGCCGGCCGACACCGATCCGCGATTCTTCCAGCCGCGCATCTGGTGGGGCAACTCCACCGGTGAATGGAGAGCGCCGGTCAAGGGCTTCGCGGCGGTCTACCGCAACAACTCCCTGTGTTCCTCAGGCTCCTTCTCCGGCAGCATCTGCGACATCCTGGTCCAGAACACAGACTCATGGCGGTACTCCGATTCCGGTGTCTACATTACGCGGCTGGTCGAGGTCGTAGCGTTCTACGGCTACAACCCCATCTGGGGGCACGGTGACAGCGGCGGGCCAGTGGTGGCCGTCGACTGGAGCGACGGCGACATGTACGCCGCAGGAATCATCTCCGGAGGACAATCGATCGGCACAGATCCACCGTGCCAGGGAATTCAGGGCCGGACCTGCGTCAATCATGGCTGGTTCGCGCCGATCTCGGTGTTCCTCGAAGAAACCCCAGGATTCAGCCTAATGACAGCGAGCTAACCCGACGTTCAGGGGTGTTGCTCAAACTCATCGACAAACGTTGCCGCTAGACGCGGACGAACTCGGGACGCGGTTCCGCCTGGGGTGCGGCCCATCCCGCCTATGCCGTGCTCACCGCCGCCCCTGGTCACCGGCGTCGAGCCCCACAGGGCTCCGAGCACCTGCCTGCGGCTGTGGACGCCCGAGGACGAATGGCAGGTCGCCGCATGGCTGCAGGGCGGCACCACCCCCGCCGGCGCTTTGGCCGCCGAGTTGTGCGTGGGCGTGCCTGGTGGCCGCTGGCCGTGGGGCATCTGCGGAGGCTGCAGGCTGGAAGCCGCATGACCCGGCCAGCATCCGGCTTGCCACCTACCCCGACTACAGCGCTGCGGAGAACGCCGAGCGCTATCACGGCGACACCGAACAGCGCACCTACGCACAGCTCTACCACCCCGACCACGCTGCTGAGCGAGCCCACACCGCCGCTGGGGCCGCAGCCGAGCGTGCGCGGCCCGGTGGGCCGACCCAGGGCCCGGCCAGTGCGGCCAGGTCCGGCTGCTGGTGTGGTCATGGGGTTTGTGCGCTGAGTGCTATGGCCGCTCGCAGTTCGACCCGCCCGTACGCGAGTTCCTCGACTTGGACGACCTCGAGCACGAGACCGACCCGCCCGCGCTGGCCGAGTTGGAAGCCGCGGCACAACAGGACGCGAGATACGGCGAGTAACCAGCCATCCAGCCCCGTCCTGCTTCCTCTCGGTCAGGGCAGCAGGAGAAGTACGGCGCCGATATAGAGCGACGTGCCGAAGGTGGTGGCCAGGGCCTCCCATCGCCGCAGGCTTGTATGCCAGCCGCTTGGAGAATGAAATGTGCGGTTCGCACCCAGTGCGGTCATCGCAGCGGCGAGGCCGAGGCCAGCTCCAGTCAGCCAGTTCACCCGGTCAGATGTCAGCGCGATGTTCGCGAAAAATCGCAGCGTTAATGCCCCCGCGATGAGAAGAACATTGAGGGTTGCGATCCGCCATGTGGCGAGGAGGGCTGCCCGCTCGCTTTGCAGCCACTGCTTCTCTCGCCAGAGAGAGCGGATGGTCCGGTCCTCCGGCTCGACCGCCCAACTGTCGCCTATTGCGAGTGCGATGAAGTACACACCGAAGATCCCCCCGATGGCGGCGATGACGACGAATAGGTTCTTGGCATCAGGAAAGTACAGACTCGCGAGTACCTGAAAAGCGGCAAGGGTGTTGACCAAGGCCACAACGACCCCTACACCGACCAGCATGGTTGCCGGAACCAGATTTGGTGTCTCATTGCTCTCCGCACCTATTCCCGCCAACGCGAATGCAGCGGCCAAGCTCGCAAGCATGGCAACGACCAGCAGTGCCACCGCCATAAGGATCCGGAGCTTGGTGTGGTCCAGGGTCCCGAGCGTGGCGTTCTGCTCGGCAGTCGAGAACAGCACGATGATCGCTGGGACGGTGAGGGCACCGAACGCTGCGACGACCGGGGCGTATCCCGTAGCTCCACGCCGTACGTCATAGTGCCCGGTGAAAGGCTTGATTTCGGGCTTGGGTTGTGGTTCGGGTTGCAGTGTCGCCGCAGGTTCCGTAGTCGCTGTTGGAGTCTGCGCCTTTCGCCGAGCGATCACGGCGGCCACAGTGGTCATGGCGGCAAAGGCGACCGCAGCTAGCGCACCGATCCCACCGAGCTTCTTGCTTCGCCTGACCATGGCAACCCTCTCGGAGCGCTATGAGCCCTTCCTCCCCGGGCGTGAGGAACGCGGCCTCACCAGTCTGGCCATGTAGGTGATCCCTGGCAGCCTTTGTCGGTCAGCGTTGGGAGCGGTGGCTGGCCAGGTGAGGCCATGTTGCTGTCCTCCGGGAGATCTCCGACGTCGCCGAGGAGTTGTGGCACGCCTGTTCAAGGACACTGCCGTCTCCGGAGAGCGCTCAAACCACTTCGAGTTCCCATGGAGTGGCGCACTCCTCGCAGCAGCCAAGGCCGGTGCGCAGGACGTACCCACGGTCTTGACCACATCGAGGACAGAGGCGGCGTGCCTTGAGGGCCTTGGCGAGGGCCTCGAGCTGAGCCGGCGAAGGCCTGCGTTTGGGCAGCGCGCGGGCGACGTCGTACAAGTAGGCGACCCGGACGCCGCCGGTGCGGCGCGCCCAGGAGGACTTCCACATCACCTGAGCTTGGACGCCCTGGCCGCCGGGACGCAGCCCGGCTTCCGCGAGCTGGCGGTAGGTCCGCAGGTGCGACGGCGCCATCTGCCAGGGATAGGTGGGGATGCCGTACCGCTTGCCGTAGGGGTCGAAGAACTTCGCTCGGATCCGGCTCATCGAGGAGAACCAGACGTTGGCCGGGAGGCCGCCTGGCCGGTTCTGGCGGAGGGCCGCGGTGTGACACCGCACGGGGGCAGCAGCGCGAGGCACCTCCTTGCCGTTTGATCTGGCGTTCGTGGCTGCGGCCGCCGGGCCATGTGCGGGCCAGGGTCCAGGTGATGCCCGCCGCGTGGACGACCTACAGGAGGCGAGCGCCGCGGCCGGCAGCGTGCTCGGCGAGGCGTGCGTCCAAGTCCGATGTCCAGCCGGTGTAGTGCTTGGCGTGTTTGTAGGGCCGTGTGAAATGCAGGAGGTAGACGATGCCGTCCAGCACCGTGCTGGCGTCGTCAGGCGGCTGGGTCATCCTCACCGTCCAGAAGGTGAGCGGAATATGGGAGGGGCCACCCTGGGATCCGGGGTGGCGGGATGCAGCAATGCGTGGGCGTCTTGTGTCAGCGACGGTCAGAAGGGCGGGTCGCCGCCTGTAGCCCTGGTGTCGCCGGTCGGCGCGCTCTGCTGGCCCGCGCCAAAGCCGCCGCCCTGGCCGCCGCCGAAGCTGCCGCCGCTCTGCCGCTGGGTCTTGTTGACCTTGGCGGTGGCGTTGCGCAGCGACGGGCCGACCTCGTCGACCTCGATCTCGAAGACGGTGCGCTTCTCACCCTCGCGGGTCTCGTACGAGCGCTGCTTGAGCCGGCCCTGCACGATCACCCGCATGCCGCGCTGCAGGGTCTCGGCGCAGTTCTCGGCGGCCTGCCGCCAGATGTTGCAGGTCAGGAAGAGTACCTCGCCGTCCTTCCAGTCGTTCGACTGGCGGTCGAAGAACCGCGGCGTCGAGGCGATGCGGAAGTTCGAGACTGCTTGTCCGGTTGTCCCAACTCCCGCGGGTTGCCGTTCTTGAGATCGCTGCTGGCCAGGTTGATGGCCAGGCCAGCTTGGGTTTGCGGGGTCTCCAGCGGATTTCGTCGTTTCGTCGAGATTCCCGACAGACTGCTGATATTTATCTGTGGTGGTCGGGATTGGTGAGCCTGTGGGGGCTCTTGATGGAATGAGGCGTTCGTGGCGCTGGCGGTGGTGCGGTCGTTGGGGACTGCGCAGCGGCTTCGGTCGGCCCAGGAGTTGGAGGACTTCGAGCAGGAGTTGGTCGATCAGTTCGCGCTGGCTTCGGCAGGGGCTGGGATCACCGATCGGCATATCGCGGAGGAACGGTCGGTGATCTTCCAGTTCCTGCGGTTCTCTGGCCGATCGGTCTGGGAGGCGACCCCGGATGTCGCGGACCGGTTCCTGACGCATCAGCGTAAGGAGCTGGGGCTGGCCCGCACGACGTTGGTGCGTAAGGCGCAGACCCTCGCGCAGTTCTACGACTTCCTGATCTTCCGCTATCAGGGTGATGTCCACGCGCTTACCGGGCACGTGCTGGTGCAGCCGATCGATGAGTACAACCGGCCGGCTGATCCCAGCGCACAGGTCATCCGTGTGCCGCCGCGCGAGGACGAGATCGATCTGCTGTTCGCCCACTGGCGCGAGGCGCTGCCGCAGGCACGCAAGTTTCTGCCCGCGGCACGCGACTACATGGCCGCGTCGCTGTGGCGGCGGGTCGGGCTGCGGATCAGCGAGACGGTGCACCTGGACATCCGTAACTGGCGCCCGGACCTGGGCGAGTACGGCAAGCTGCACGTCCGCTTCGGCAAGGGCAGCCGCGGCAAGGGCCCCAAGACCCGGCTGGTCCCGGCGATCGAGTCCATCGATGCTCTGATGGAATGGTGGCTGACCGACATCCGGCACCAGTTCGGCGAACGACTGGGACGACCCCGACGCGCCGCTGCTGCCCAGCGAACGCCGCGATCGTATGACCAGCCGCTGCTCGCGGGCCGGCGATGACGCGCTCCGTTCGGAGCTGAAGACCGTGGTCGGCGAGTACCTCCCCGCCTGGCGCGGGCGTCTCACCCCACACGTGCTCCGGCATTTCTGTGCCTCCTCTCTCTACTCACGCGGAATGGACTTGAAGGCGATTCAGGAATTGCTTGGCCATTCCTGGCTTTCGACCACGACCCGTTACATCCACGTCCACGACGACCACATCGAGAACGCGTGGGCGCAGGCCAACGACCGCATGGCCGCCCGGCTGGCCACCGAGGGAAGGTGGACTGATGCGCTGGAACCTGCGGATGAAAGCGGCCGACGAGGTATCTGGAAATCGACCGAGATGCGTCGGCGGCTTGCCGATGCCGGGCTGGAGATCAGCGCCGGGAAGATGTCGGCCCTGTGGACCGGGACGCCGACCACGATTCGGCTGGACGACCTGGACGTGATCTGCTTCGTGCTGGAGTGCGCGCCCACCGACCTGCTCATCTGCGAGCCGGAGCAGGTTAAGGCCCGCAAGCCACGCAAGGCCGAGGACTCATCGACCGGCACGACCGGTGCTTCGATCACCCCGCGGCTGGGCCGCAATCGGACGCTGCCGCCAGCGTGACCGCTCCCCGCCCCTGCTCGCCGTGTTGCGCCAAACCGGTCGCCACCCCCCGGCATGCCCACTGCTACGACTGCCTTCCCGGAGGCCCCCGTGTCCCTCCGCCGTGCCGCAGATGCGGTTCGGATCGCGACTACTACTCCGCCGGTCTGTGCCGCCGCTGCCACCGCTTCGCCCCGCAGGTCGTGGACTCCTGCACCGACTGCCTGGGCTGGGGCGCCACCCCTCACACCCGATGGCTGTGTGAGGCCTGCCGTGCCTGGCGCCGCAAAGTCTCCCGCGGCGACGGCTGTCGGTGAGGAACCGCAGCGTTAGGTCGATGCCTTCGACCTCCCCGATCCACCCCTCGGCGCTCGCTCGCTTCTTGCGTTCGTGAAGGTCGGCCTCCAGCTCGTCCAGGCGGGACAGCATCTTGCGATTGATGTGCAGCATCGGGCAGTGGATGCAGGCGTGTTCGTGCTGGCAGGGCGTGCCATAGGGGCTTCCGCAGGATCCAAGTTCGACCTTGCGCTTGTCGAAGTGCTCCTCGAACTCGGTCATCTCCTCTTCGGTGGCCGGCCGGTATTCTTCGGTCGGTCGCAGGTCTCGGCGGCGGGCCAGGAACTCCTGGTAGTGGCGGGTGACGTCCTCTTCGAAGACCGCGACGTAGCCGCGGGTGGTCTGCAGGTTGAGGTGGCCGAGCAGCGCGGCCCCGATGTGGATCGGCAACCCGTTGTTCATCAACTCGGTGGCGAACAGCCGGCGGAAGCCGTGCGGGGTGAAGTGCAGTCCGCGGAACCGGGGGTCGGTCTCGGCGATGAGTTCGCAGCGGCGGCGCAGGATGTTCAGGGCGGTGCCGGTGCTCATCACGCGGCGAACCGACCCGATCTGCCGCTGGAACAGGTAGGGCATCGGGGCGGTCCAGGTCCGTTCGTGTCCGTCATAGCGGGGCAGCAGCGGGATCGGCCCGTGGACGGTGTGGCGCCGGATGATCGTGGCGATCACGTGGAACAGCTCGGCCGACATCGGGATGACGCGTTCGCGGTTGCTCTTGGAGGGCGCGATCACCAGCAGCGCGATCACCTCACCGCTCGGCCGCTGATACTGCCGAACACTGAGATGGGTGAGCTCCACCAGTTCCTCGACGCGGATGCCGGTGTGCCGCAGAACCGACATCGGCGCACGATGGGGCTTGCGGGATCCCGTCGTCTTCAATCGAGCGTTCAAAGCAGCGTACGGGGTTCCTCCGGGCGAGCATCGTCGGCGGTGCTCGCCGACACGACCAGGGCCATGACTCCCGGAGGTGCGGCTCTCTCCAGCCCGGCGCCCGCTCCCGAACGCGACGTCCCACCGCGGCGTTGTTGCCGCTATCGGTTTCTTCGTCGCGTGGCGATCCCATGGCTGATGACCAGGACGATGCCGAGGCTGCCGAGCACCACCCCGGTGTAGCCGATGACTACCTCGCGGGCTTCTCTCTTCTTTTCCTCCTCGTAGGTGCGGTCTTCGCCGCCGCCAAAGCTCCCGCACAGCTGACCGGGTCTCATCTGGCTTCGGCCGCATTTGACGGCGTCGCCGTTCACGACCGCCTCTCTGGTGTTGATGAACAGGACCAGACCGATGATGACCAGAGCACAGGCCAGGATCCTGATCCATGGATTTGCCATTGCACCACCTCAGGCAGGCGCATACCGTTTGCCGCCAACCGTAGCGTTCTTGGTTGTTTGGCGGCGGGCGGCGGGCGGCGGGCGGCGGTTTCCTCTCCGAATTTGACCTACTCCAGGCTGAGCCAGGGGTGGTGTGGCCACCACCTGACGGCCCAGTTCCGGCGGTGGCAGACGCCACCTGGGCCGAGATCGCCGCCCTCTCTGCCGGACTCCTGCGAGACATGGGACGAACGAGTCCTTTTAATGCCAAGCAGGGCGTGACAGGGCGATCGAGACAGTGACGATGACCCTCGCCGACCAGGCCGCCATGACCGAGCGGAAAGATGGTCGGGTGACCGATGAGCAGCCGGGCGGAGCGGCCGGCCAGGCCCAAACGCCGGGTGTTCAGCGCGGCCTACAAGACCCGGATCCTGGCCGCCTACGACGCCCTGCCCGAAGGCAGCGCCGAACGTGGCGCGCTGATGCGCAAGGAACGGCTCCTGGACGCCAGCGCCGAATCACCGCCCGCCACTACCGTTCCTGAGCGTTCTCGACCGGTCATCCCGAGCGCAAGATCAGCGGTTGTTCAAAGCCCACTAATGGACCGCGCGGAGCTGGAGGATGATCTCGGCTCCGGTCGGGCTCCGCTGACTAGCGGGACGTCTCCACGAAGGACCGAATGGCTGGTGAGACCTTGCGGTGGTCGATGCCCTGGGGCAGGGTCTTCGGCACGACCGCATTGACGGTGAGAGCGTTCGGGCAACCGCCCGTCCCCGCAACCTCGAACCGCGTCAGTAGCCGGGCGGTCCTGGCCTCGTAGAGCTGGTACGAGTAGGTGGACTTGGTCAGCGTCGCCGTGCCCGTGATTCCTTGATCGCTTCGGTAGGAGCACTTGCCCACCGGTGTCCCTTCGGCCAGCCGTCGGCACAGGACCAACTGGGCGTCGCGGGACTGGTCATCGGCCTGCCAGTCACCTGGCAGGTCCGGCGCCGACTGAATCGCATTGGCCTCCCGTGCGCCGGTGGCGTCGGGGAGGCTGACCGCAATCAGTTGGATTGGGTGCGGGGGCGGCCCGGTGTAGACCGGCGCCTTCGTGTACTCCGACGGGCTGCGGACCTGTTGCCCGGACGGGTCGATGGGGCAGGGGTTGTCGGCGACCTGTTGCGGCGCCGATGGCCCGTCGCTCATCGCGGCCAGCACCCCGCCTAGCAGGGCGAGACTCACGGCGGCGGCGATGATGGCGATCGATATCCGTGCCCGCATGAGTTCTCTTCCCCCATCGTTCTTATGCAGCTAGACCTTGTCCGTGGGGCACCAAAGGTCTTAACGACGGCTATGTTCGCATCGGATGCAATACGGCAGCACCCTCGATCAGCACAGAGCAAGATGAAAAACAGGCACTCAATCAATGGCGACGACGACGAGTTGTTCCTCACCCTCATCGGTGACATAAGCGCGGCGACCGTCGGGTGAAACGGCCATTCCGGTCGTCTCCCTGCCCACCGTAGTGCTCGCGATCGCCTTGCCGGAGGTGGTGTCGACGACCTGGAGAATGCCCGATTCATTGAGCACATAGATACGGCGTCCATCAGGCGCCAAGGCCAGGCCGGTACTCCGGCCCTGGACGGAAACCGTACCGGTCACGGAACCGGCGGCCGGGTCGATCACCGACACGATGTTCGGAACGCCCTGCTCCTGCGGGAAATGGCTCGCGTAAATGCGGCGCCCGTCGGGTGCCATCTCAAGACCGGATATACCGCCGTGGTCCACCGGAATCTTCGCGGTGACGCGCTTGCGGGCCAGGTCGACCGCGAGGATGTCGACTTTGGCCGGATCAACGTCGGCTCTCAGGGAGGAGCTCGTGACGTAGGCGGTACGTTCGTTCCGGGACAGGGCAAGCGCATTGTGATTGCCCGTCGGGAGCTGCACTCGGCCCGCCAACCTTCCCCGCTGAGCGTCGATGCGTGCCAGACCGCCTCCCGTGTTCACCGTGTAGAGGCTCCGGCCATCAGCCGATACGACCAGGTCACTGAGAGGCCCCCCTTCGACACCGATGTTGGCGGACACGGTTCGCGCGGCGGTGTCCACGACCGTCACCAGACCGCCTTCCAGGTCGGTGTTCCCCGCGACATGAGCCTGGCGCCCGTCCGGACTGAACCTGACGAGCGCGGGATTGCCGGAGAACGAAACGGTGTCGGTCACCTTGTTGTGAGTCAGGTCAACCACGGACACGTCCTGCTGACCGGCCGTGTAGGCATACCGGCCGTCCGGTGTGATCGCCGCGGATACCGGGCCCTTGCCGACGTCGACCTTGGCGATCACCTTAAGCTGCGGTGCCGTGTGGCCCTTGCCATGCTCACTACCACCCGACCCGCAACCCGTCGAAGCAAGGGAAAGCGCTCCGGCTAAGGCGCAGGAAAAGAGAAGCCGCTTCCGTCCGGCACGGCTATCGACTCCGCTCCCATGACATCCTTTGCTCCGCCTGGACACCATCATGATCGGGGATCTCCCTCACGTCGGCTGCCGGGGCCCATCATGCCTGACTCCCCGGGGGTCGGGTCCCGACGACACCCAGCCCCCCGTGCCGGCGGCCGGCGCGGACCCGTTCGAGTGAAGCGGTCCCCCCACCCAGGCCCAGGACAGACCGGGGCCGGCTACCTGGACCGGATCCGGCCCGACGCCGAACTCGCCATCGAGGTGTCGTCTGCGGCGGTGCGGACCAGCAGCGGCACGACCACGCTGGCCACTGCCCCACCCATCACCAGCTCATAGATCGTGTTCGGGGTGACGTTCGCCGCGGTGTAGGCATCCAGCAGCCGCGTCCCCAGCCCGAGCACGCGACCAGAACCATCGTGCGAACGAACCCCCGGTGACCCTCGGACACCATGGTGGTGATCGCCATCGCCCGCCCGGTCCGCATCAAGGGCGCCTCTGCCGTCACGAGGACGCTCCTGACAGGGTGGCGCCGGCGGCGCGCTCCAGCACGCGGTACACCGTTGCTCGGCCGACGGAGAAGACCTCCATCAGCTCGGTGCCAGCAGCAGGTTCGGCATCCGCTGTTTGGCCGGCCAGGCCAGTAGCTTCTCCAGCCAGCGAGCAGCGCCAGCAGATGCTCGAGCTGTTCGCCGGCGGGGCCGAGCTGAGCGTCGGGACCGTCGCCGAATGCCTGGGCATCGGCCAGTCGGGCGCCTCGGAGCAGCTGGCGCTACTGCGCCGCGGCGGCCTGCTCACCTCCCGCAAGGACGGCAAACAGGTCCGCTACCGCGTCGACACCCTGGCGGTCGAGCGGTCCCTCACCGAGCTGCGCAACTACCTGCGGACCTGCTGCCCGCCCGGCGACACCGGCGGCGGCTGACCTCGACCTCCATCAGCCGGCCCAGGTTCAAAACAGGGTGTCGCGGATGCGCAGGGGCCGGTACCCGGTGGGGCCGAGCTGGGCGAGCTCGCCCTCGATGTCGACGTCGATCGCGCCGAAGAAGTTGATGTTCTTGCTGTGCGCCGGGGAGATGTGGGCCAGGACCTGGTCGTCGATCCGGCGGCCGGCCGCGCGCATCGAGGCGACCCCCAGCCCGTAATACTCGGTTGTCCAGGTCACCACGGCGTTGGTGACCAGCGTCAGGCACCAGGCCTGCTCGGTCTGCTGCTCCAGGGGCCGGGCGCGCACCGCGCCCTCGTGGGGGTACAGCAGGTCCCGCTTGAGCGCGTGCAGCGACTCGCCCTTGTTGGGGTGCCGGTAAGAACCGTGTCATGAGACCCAAACGGCGTTGATCTTGTTGTGATTTGGCTGCGCTTCTACCGGCTCGACACGCACCTCTACTCTGCCGTTCAACTCAAGCTCTACCGCGCCGCCATGCACGCGCGGACCGATCCGGGCGAGGCCGGAAGGGAAGCCGTGAGCGTGATCGATGCGGTTGCGGTGGAGCGGCGCATCAAGCGGGTCACGCTCACCGCCCGCCGGGTCCTTGGGGCGATGCGGGGGCGGGCGCGCTCGCTTCTGGCTGCACGGGAACTCCAGGCGCTGACGGTTGGGGTGTGACCTCGGCGTCCAGGGCCACTGGATCTTGTTCGCAGTCGTCGGGATCGCGGGTGGCGTCAAGGGTCATCGACGGGAGCCGAAAAATTTCGGGTGGGGATGTCGAGATCCTGAGGGCGGCTTCGTCCCTGGTGTGAACGCGGCCAGAATGGGTCGCACCAGCACTGAGGAGAATCACAATGGCCAAGTATTTGCTGCTCAAGCATTACCGCGGTGCTCCGGCGGCGGTCAACGACGTGCCCATGGACCAGTGGACGCCCGAGGAGATCTCGGCGCATCTGCGGTACATGAACGATTTTGCGGCCCGGTTGGAGGAGACCGGTGAGTTCGTCGAGGGTCAGGCGCTCGCCCCTGAGGGGAGGTGGGTCCGGTACGACGGTGCGGGGCGCCCGCCGGTGACCGATGGCCCGTTCGCCGAGACCAAGGACCTCATCGCGGGCTGGATGGTGATCGACGTCGACGGCTACGAGCGTGCCGTCGAGTTGGCCGGGGAGCTGTCGGCCGCGCCCGGGGCGGGCGGGAGGCCGATCCACGAGTGGCTGGAGCTGCGCCCGTTCCTGACCGAGTCGCCCACCGTCACCGAGTGACCTCTGCGATCGAGGAGGCGCTGCTCCGGAGCCTCACGCCGAGCGTGCTGGGGATCCTCGTCCGCCGCGGAGCCGACTTCGCGGCGGGCGAGGACGCCGTGCAGGACGCGCTGGTCGAGGCCGTCCGGGTCTGGCCGGAGGACCCGCCGCGCGATCCCAAGGGGTGGCTGGTCACCGTGGCCTGGCGCAAGTTCCTCGACGCGACCCGGGCCGACGCCGCCCGCCGTCGGCGTGAGGACCTTCTGGAGGAGGAGCCGCCGCCCGGGCCCGCGCCCGAGGTGGACGACACCCTCCAGCTCTACTTCCTGTGCGCCCACCCGTCGCTGACGCCGGCGTCGGCGGTCGCGCTCACGCTGCGCGCCGTCGGCGGCCTGAGCACCCGCCAGATCGCCCAGGCCTACCTGGTGCCCGAGGCGACCATGGCGCAGCGCATCAGCCGGGCCAAGCGCACCGTCTCCGGCGTGCGGTTCGACCAGCCCGGCGACGTCGCCACCGTGCTGCGCGTGCTGTATCTGGTCTTCAACGAGGGCTACTGCGGGGACGTCGACCTGGCCGCCGAGGCGATCCGGCTCACCCGGCGGCTCGCGGCCGCGATCGACCACCCCGAGGTGGCGGGGCTGCTGGCGCTCATGCTGCTGCACCACGCCCGCCGCGCCACCCGGACCGGGCCCGACGGCAGCCTCATCCCGCTGGCCGAGCAGGACCGCACCCGGTGGGACACCGCCTCGATAGCCGAGGGTGTGCAGATCCTGCAGGCGGCCCTCGCCCGCGACCGGCTCGGCGAGTTCCAGGCCCAGGCCGCCATCGCGGCGCTCCACGCCGACGCGCCCACCGCCGAGGAGACCGACTGGGTGCAGATCGTCGAGTGGTACGACGAGCTCGCGCGCCTGACCGACAGCCCGCTGGTCCGGCTCAACCGCGCGGTGGCCGTCGGCGAGGCCGACGGACCGCGCGCCGGGCTGGCGGCGCTCGCGGCGCTGGACGACTCACTGCCCCGGTACGCCGCGGTGGCGGCCTACCTGCACGAGCGCGATGGCGACCTGGCCACGGCCGCACGGCTGTACGCCGAAGCGGCCCAGAAGGCGCCCAACCTCGCCGAGGTCGTCCACCTGACGCGCCAGGCCGCCCGCCTCAACGCCCGCCGGGGCCCCTGATTCCGGTCAGGCCGTGGTCGCCTCAGGTGAAGGGGCGGCCGGTGATGCGTTCGTAAGCTTCGACGTACTTGGCTCGGGTGCGTTCGCGCATCTGCCGGATGTGCGGGTAGGGGTGCCGGCAAGACTGGTGACACCAGGTACACGCGATTGAGTTCGCCCAGCTCAGCGAAGCCAAATCACAACAAGATCAACGCCGTTTGGGTCTCATGACACGGTTCTTACCGGCACCCCTTGTCGAGGCCCCGGCGGAACACCCTCGCTCAAACGGGCGATTCGAGGCGACCCAGCGTAGGTCCGTCGCAGCGGGCAGCGCTGTTGATCGCACCGTCATGACGGCACCCTGGCGGGCGAGAGGTTTGGAAGTCCTACGTTGGGCCAGTTTCCGGGGTCCACACGGGCAACGAGCCGCCACCGTCGGTCGTGACGTCTTCGGCATGCGGCCACTGCCCGCCTGGAAGCAGCAGGCCGACTTCGTGTTCGCCCAGGTCAGCTACAGCCTCGACGGCCCGCGAGGAGGCTGGGTGCAGGATTTAGCGGTAGGAAGCTGATCTTCGTTTCGGTTCGGTGACGGGCCGGGTCTGCCCTGGTGAGGGCCCGTACGTTCCGGGGCCATGCCCTTCGAATTTCTCTCTGATGAGCAGGTCGCCCGCTATGGCCGGTTCCCGCAGGAGCCGTCGGTGGCCGAGCTGGAGCAGTTCTTCCGGTTGGACCGGGTCGCGCTGGAGCAGGTGGACAAGCGGCGGCGGCCGTCGACGAGGCTGGGCTGGGCGGTGCAGTGGGGCACGGTGCGGATGCTCGGGGTGTTCCTGATCGAGAAGCCCACGGCGGTTCCTGCCGGGGCGGTGGGGTTCGTCGCTGAGCAGGTCGGCGTCGATCCGGCCGAGTTCGCCGAGTACGGGCGGCGTGCGCAGACGGTGTACGAGCACGCGTGGGAGATCCGCGAGCTGCTGGGTTACCGAGACTTCGCCGACGGGGAGGCCGAGCTGCGTCGCTTTGTGGCGGCGCGGGTGTGGTCGACGACCGAGGGCCCGCGGGCGCTGTTCGACCGGGCGGTGGTGCACCTGGTGAGGGAGCGGGTGTTGCTGCCGGGCATCACGGTGCTGACGCGGCTGGTAGGGGAGGTGCGGCGGGCCGAGAATGCTCGGCTGTACGGGCTGCTGGCCGAGCGGACGCCGGCCGAGACCGCCGCGGTGCTGCGGGGTCTGCTGGTGGTGCAGGAGGATCGGCGGGTGTCGGAGCTGGAGCGGTTGCGGACCTCGCCGGTGAAGGCGTCGGGGCGGGTGCTGGTGCGGGAGCTGGACCGGGTCTCAGAGATCGCCGGGTTCGGGGCGGGGCGGGTGCAGGTCGAGTCGGTGCCGGCGGTGAAGCTGGCGTCGCTGGCCCGGTACGGGATGGCGTCCAAGGCCCCGACGCTGCGGGATCTGGAGGAGCGGCGGCAGACCGCGACGCTGCTGGCCACGGTCCGGCACCTGGAGACCGCGTCGATCGACGACGCGCTGGACGTGCTGGACCTGCTGATCACCTCGAACCTGCTGGCCAAGGCGGAACGGGCGGGCAAGGCCGAGCAGTTGCGGACCCTGCCCAAGCTGCGCAGCGCCGCCCGGCATGTCGCCTCAGCGATGGAGATCTTGATGAGCGCTCCGCAGGCGACCGAGGACCGGCTGGTGTCGCTGGCGGAGGTGTGGAACGAGATCGAGCGGGTGGTGCCGCGCGAGAAGCTGTCGGCGGCGGTCGAGGTGATCGCGGCGTTCGTGCCCGCCACCGATGATGACGCGGCGGCGGCGTGGCGGGCCGAGCTGGTCAAGCGGTACCGGACAGTGCAGCAGTTCATCGAGCTGCTGCTGGAGACGATCGAGTTCCGGGCGGTGGAGGCCGGGCAGCCGGTGCTGGCGATGGTGGCCGCGGCCGCCGCGATGGCCAAGGCCCGCCGCCGCTACGACCGCGCGGACGTCGCCGCGCACGAGGACCTGGTGACGGGGTCGTGGCGGCCGCTGGTGTTCGCCAACCCCGAGCTGCCCGCGGGTCAGGTCGACAAGGCCGCGTTCACGCTGTGCGCGCTGATGCACCTGCACGCCGCGTTGCGGCGCCGGGACGTGTTCGCCGTCGGCGCCGACCGGTGGAGCGCCCCGCGCGCCCGGCTGCTGGAAGGTGCTGGCTGGGAGGCGGCGCGGCCGCGGGTGCTGGCGGCGTTGGAGCTGGAGGACGAGCCGGCGGGGCATCTGGCCGAGCTCGCCGGCTCCTTCGCCATCATGGGCCCCCGCATGCCGGGCGGTGCTTCCTCCGGCTCTGCGCGGGTCGGCGCGACGGGGGTGTGGGCCTCAGTCCTTGAAGGGGTTGAGGGCTCTGCCCAGGGTGTAGGCGAGGCGGGTGGGGAGGGGTTTCATCGCGGCGGCGGAGATCTTGTTGACGGTGCCGGGGACGCAGACCGGTTTGCCTCTGGTGACGGCGGTCCAGCCTTCGGTGACGACGTGCTCGGGCCGCTGCCAAAGGATCTTGGGGAGGCGGTCGGCCTGGCCGCGGGTGCCCATGACGTCGTGGAACTCGCTGTGGGTGAAGCCGGGGCACAGTGCGGTGACGTGGATGCCGTGGGGTTTGAGTTCCATGTCGAGGGCTTGTGAGGTGTTGAGGAGGTAGCTCTTGATGCCGGTGTAGAGGAGGCTGGCGGCGGGGGGCGCGAAGGCGGCCAGGGATGACAGGTTGACGATGCGTCCCCAGCCGGTGTCCTTCATGCCGGGCACGACGCGGTGGATCAGCTCGGTGGGCGTGCTCACCATCAGCTGGATCTGTGCGGCGAGGTCCTGCCAGGCGGTGTCGGCGAAGGCGCCGTGGCCCGACAGGCCGGCGTTGTTGATGAGCACGTCGATGCTCAGGCCCCGGGTGGTGGCGTGGTCGATGACGGCGGCCGGTGCCGTCGGGTCGGTGAGGTCGGCGGCGAACACCTCGCAGCGCACCCCGTGGCGGCCGGTGAGATCGGCGGCCAGCTTCTCCAGCCTCTCGGCTCGGCGCGCCACCAGCAGCAGCCCATAGCCGCGCTTGGCCAGCAGGCGGGCGAACGACGCACCGATTCCCGCCGACGCTCCGGTGACCAGCGCGGTGCGCGGCCCGGACCGGGCCGGGGAGGACTCTCTCATCGAGGATCCGTTTCTGTTCGAAGGAGGTCAGGCGTGGTGGCGGGGTAGTTCTCGCAGGCCCGGGACGAAGCCGGCGCGCGGCCTGCCGACGTCCTGGCGGTAGGGGGCGGTGGGACCGGTCAGCAGGAAGGGCCGGGGCACGCGGCGCTGCCGGTCGGTGAACCCCCAAGTACCCATGCCCAGGTAGACGCCAGGTGCCGCGCGCCGCACCTCGTCCACCATGTGGAGCGTCCCGCACGCGGAGTGGAACGCGCGGTAGATCAGGGTGTAGGCGGGGCGGCCGTCGTAGCGGGACGGGGCGACGAGCGTGCGCATCGGATAGCGGCCGCGCAGCCGGCCCAGACCGGAGAAGGCGTTGTAGCCGCGCCCACTGTCCCCGTCCACCGGCCGGAATCCCTTGCACGCCCAGCGCATCAGCGGATTCGACACGCATCCGTGCCCGGTCAGCACCGCGAACGCGTTCGGCTGCGCCAGGAGCCTGGCGGCGTACTCACCGTCCATCTCCTGCACCGCCGGGGCGTCCATGCCGGTGAACGCCTCCAGCAGTCCCGCGGTAGTGAGCCGGCCGAGCGCCTGCTCGGTGAAGTCCTCGGCCATGTCGGCCCCCTCCATCTTGAATGGCCCTCAAGAAGGTAGCCGGTTCTTGAGGGGCGTTCAAGATAGGGTGGGTGGATGCCGCGGAACCGACGCCCCCAGGACCGGGAGGCCAAGCGCGAACAGATCGTCGCCGCCGCCGCACAGCGGTTCACCGACGACGGCTATGAGGCCACGTCCATGGGGCAGATCGCCAGGGACGCCGACATCACCGTCAACACCGTCTACTGGTACTTCGCCGACAAGGACGCGCTGCTCGTCGCCGTCCTCGACCAGCTCCTCGCCGGGGCGCTGCAGGAGTACGCCGCCATCGCCGAACGGCCCGCGGCCGAACGCCTGCTGTGGGCCGTGGAACGCCTGCGGCGCCTGCACCGCCTCGTCAACACCGTGCACACCCGCGCCGCCGCCTCCCCGGCGATCGACACCTGGCACACCGGCTTCCACCGCCTCGCCGACAGCCTGTTCGCCGACGAACTCGCCGCGACCGGAACCGGCGGAGCCGACCTCACCGCCATGACCGCCATCGCGACCTTCGTCATCGAAGGACTCCTCACCCACCCCACCACCGACGCCGACACCCGCTCCATCATCGACACTCTGGCCCGCAGCCTCACCGCCCCCCCGGCCCCCGTACCGGAAGCGACCGCCTGACCGGGCGCAGCCGAATACGCGCTCAGCTGAGGTCCTGGCCGTGGACGATGCGGTGGATGGTGGAGCGGCCGACGCTGTATTCGGTGGCGAGGTCGGCGAGGGAGACCTCGCCCTCGGCGTAGCGGCGGCGGATCGAGCGCCGGGCGGGCGCAGGGAGTTTGGGCTGCTTGCCCTTGAGCTTGCCGTTCTTCTTCGCCAGCGCCATCCCCTCGCGGGTCCGCTGGTGCCCGATGTTCGCCTCGAACTCCGCGACCATGGCGAGGGTCTGGAGGAACAGCCGGCCGAACGGGTCGTTCCAGTCATAGACGGACGCGCCGAGGCCGAACAGGACGCCGCGGCCGGACAGGCCGGTGAGGATGTCGTTGGCTTCGGCCATGTTGCGGGCGAACCGGTCGAACTTGGTGACGGTGAACACCGACCCGTCCCAGACGGCGGCGAGGGCCTGGTCGAGTCCGTTCCGGTTGCGGCGGGTGTTGCCGGAGAAGCCGCGGTCGATGTAAATGCGTTCTTCGGGCACGCCGAGGGCGAGGAGCTGCTCGGTCTGGATGATCACGTCTTGTTCGTCGGTGGAGCAGCGCGCGTAGCCGACCCGGGTTCCGTTCACGCCCCCAAGTGTTCCGGATAGGGGGCCTTCACCGGAACAGCTCATGGAACACCTATACGGAACACCCCGACCTGGCGGGTGTTCCGGTGGAGGATCCCCTAACGGAACACCCACACCAAGATCAATCTCGGCGCTCGGCGCCGTCCGCAGAGCGACCGGCCCCTCAACCCGCCGATCAGTCCAAGAACCTCGACTCAACGCCTACCGCTAATTCCTGCACTCAGCCTCCTCGCGGGCCCGACGACCTGCTGCGCTAGCGCGAGACCATCACCATCAACGCACCCGTCTACGCCGGAGTGATGGTCCTGGCCAGCGCGACCATGGCCCGCAACCTCGCCGCCACCATCCCCGACATCACCATCCCCGACGCACTCGTCCAAGCCGTGGAAGCCGACCCCGACGCCGGCATCGCCGCCGCCTGCGACCACGTCCTGGCGATCCGCGACAGCGGCGCCTTCGACGGCGTCCACCTCGTCCCCGTCAGCCGATACCGCCAGACCGCCGCCCGCCTCGAACCCCTCCTCCACAAGCCTCCCAGGAATCCCCGATGACCTTCCAGGCCCGGATGGGCTTCACGACGGGGTGTCGGGATTGGAAGGTTTCCCGACACCCCGCCGAGCCGCCGCCCAACCCCCTGAAAAAACGGACACCGAGTGATGGAACACCGCTCAAGGTGACCGATTCTGAGTGCTGATTGACGACAGGATTTCCCGCCAGATAGAAGGGTCCTCCACCCCTCTTTCCGCGGGAGCCGCCGGTGCGGATCGTCTACTCGCGCGTGTCCACCGCGACCCAGTCGCTGCTGCGCCAGCGCCACATCCTCACCGAGGCCGGCCTCCTCGTGCGCACCGAGGGTGTCGCCGAAGGGTTCCGCCCCGCCGCCGGGGTGCTGCTGTTCGAGGACCCCGCGACGACCTCCAAGATTCCCGCGCTGGAGCGGCCCGCGTTCGCCAAAATCGCCGCCGCAGCGCACCCGGGCGACGTGCTGACGGTCTCCGAGCTGTTCCGGCTCTGCCGCGACCTGATCGACATCCACAGCGTCCGCGACTGGTGCACCGCGCGCGGCGTCGCCCTGCGCGTCCTGTCCGGGCCGCTGTCGAACTTCCACGACCTCGCCGTGAACGACCCCACCACAGCCCTGCTCATCAACGTCATCACCGCAGTCGGACAGTTCCAGCGCGACCTGCAGAACGAACTCACCGGCGAGGGCATCGCCGCGGCCGAGGCCCAAGGCCGCTACCGAGGCCGGCCACCCGCACTCAACGGCGCCCGCCGCGACGAAGTACGGACCGCGTTCCGCGATAACGGAAGCGCCATCGCGGCCCTCGCCCGCATCCACGGGGTAAGCCGAGCCGCCGTCCGGACCGCGCTGACCGACCTGCTGCCCGACCAACCCACCTGACCAGGCCCGTCACCGAACCGGCACCACGATCCTCAGCTCGTCGCTACCGACCCGCTCCGATCCTTCGCGGGCCTGCTCCGTGCTGGCTCCGCTCAGCTATATCCGCCCGAACTTTCCCGAGTACTACTGCGACCCCTGACTCAGGAGCGCTGTCCTAGGTCCAAGGGCTGAGGCGGCGACCGATCCGCTCCGGCCAGCTCGCATGCCACGCTTCGTTCATGAACGAGAGAATCGACGTGGGAGCCTGGGTCGACCGCTACCGCCGAGCCTGGGCGACCAAGGACGACGAGGGCATCGTCGACCTGTTCACACCCGATGCCGTCTACCGGTCGAACCCGCTCGCCGAGCCCCATGTCGGCCGCGCGGCCATTGCCGCGTACTGGCGGAAGGCGACCCGGACGCAGCAGGACCTCGACCTTCGGTTCGGCGCACCCGTCGTAGAGGGCGATCGCGCGACGGTGGAGTGGTGGGCGACCATGCGCGACGACGACTGGTACCCGGCCAAGGACCCGTCAGAAGGCGTGACCCTGCCGGGCTGCCTGGTCCTGACCTTCGCGCCCGACGGCCGGTGCGCCGAACTGCGCGAGTACTACAACGCGGCCTTCGGCCCGCTCAAGACCGCACCGGACGGCTGGGGCCTCTGAGTCGCTGGATCGGATCGCGGTGGAATTACCGCCGCCGCGCAGCCTCCAAAACCACCACCCGCCCCCTTCGAACCGGCGGACTCGGCCGCCCCCCCCGCGCGTCTGCGCCTCGGCCGCGGTCGGATCCATGAAACAGCCGTACGTCACCGGCTTGGTTGGGGGCGCACTCGCGAGGGCGTGGCGGTGGTCGGGTTCAGACGTTATGTCGCCCCGGACGCTGACGGCGGCAAGCACTCCGGACTGGTCAGCGGTGATTCTGGGAGGCGCGGCGACGCCTCAGCCACAAACGCAGTTCGGTGAGGGGCACGATCGCGATCATCCCGCCGACAGCGGCGCCCAGGTTGTCGGTCCACCCCCGGTCCCGGACTACCAGCATGTCCAGCCCCCACATGGTCACGAACATCAACGCATACACCCCGGCCCGGCCCCACCAGCGAAGACCAGTGAGCATCTCGCCTCCCGTCATCACCACTCGGCAGGGTGCCGCTGACATCTGCCCCGCCGACAGCGCTGACAATTCCTTTGTCAGCGGTTCGCGCGGACTTTCTGTCAGTGGTTTCCGTGTCCATCGGACTGCTTGGTCATCGGCGTGTCGAGCGTGTGGTGGTCGCAAACCTGAACACCGGCTCACTCACGAAGGTCGCGGCCGTGCTGCCCACCCAATGGGCAACCAACCATCGGAGGGAGGGGCCCCGGCAGGCTCTGGTAGGAAGCAGGCATGAAACTGCGCCGTCCGTTTCGGCAGCGTCAGCCTCCGGCACCGCCGCAACGCCCGGATCCGCGCTGCACGACCCGTCCGAGCGGCGAGCGCGAGCTGCACGGACACAGCTCGACCGCGTACCGTCTGACCACCGTGCCGACCGCCGACGGCGTGCTGCTGGCCAGCGGCGACACCAACGGTGGTGTGCTGCTGTGGGACGGCGAGACCGGCGAACCCGTTGCCGGCCCGATCACCGTCGCGCGCACCGTGGCGGACCTGGCCGCGGTGAAGCTGCGCGCAGACGACTGGGCGTTGGCGTGCTGCAGTGCCAGCTCAGTCACACTGTGGGAACCCGGACGCATCGGCCAGCAGGATTATGGGCCGCGGCGGCTCCTCGAGACCGGGGGGTCGGCGATGGCGGTCGTTCCGAGCGAGCCGCAGCTGATCGTGCTCGCGGACGCCAAGGCCGTCCGGGTGATCGACCCGGCGAGCGGGCGACAGGTGTTCGGCTTCGACCAGCCGCCGCATCGCAAGGGCCACATCGGTGACCAGGTCTTCCGGCTGGTCGGCGTCCGCTTCGACGACGAGAAGGCCGGCTTCGCCGCCGTCCGGTACGGCGGCACGCTCGAGCTGTGGGAACCTGTCGCCGACGCCTGGCGCCGACGGCATCCCCCGCTCGGCATGCTCGGCAGCGGCGTGCTGACGGCGTTCGGCACCCAGCTCGCCATCACGGCCCGCCGCGGCATCGAGGTATGGGACCTACAAACCGGTGAGCGCACCGCTCGCGGCCAGCTGGACACGCCGTTCGCGGAGCTGGCACCGGTGTCGCTCGGGCAGCAGACGGTCATCGCCGCGACGTTCCGCCAGTGGCACGAGTGCGGCGTGCAACTCTGGGACCCGCAGCGGCCGACCGCGCTCAGTGCACCGTTCAACCAGCACGGGCCGGCCTTCGGCGATCCGAGGTTCGGCAGCGCGACGATCAACGCCGTCACCGGCATAACCCACCCCGACCGACCGCCCCGAGTGGCCAGCGCGGCCAACGACGGCTACGTGCTCATCTCGGCGCCGCTCTCCGAACAGGACCTGGTCGCCGGGCAGCGTCCCGGACCGGCCCCGTCACAGCGCAGCGACGGCAACTTCGCCATGGTGCGCACGCCCCATGGCGAGATCGTCGGGCTCTGGTTCGCCAGCACTCGGGAGGTCCGCGACCACAAGTTGATTCAAACCGTCCTGTTCGCCCAGGACCTCAAGCACCTTCTCGGCGTCGAACACCGGATAGTGCCGAACACCTATGACGACCGCGGCGGTGCGTTCGTCATGTTCGGCCACCACCGTGCTCCCGGGGAGCGGGATCACACATAGCGTCGCATGAGGTGCAGTACCTCAACGACAGCGAGCTCAACCCGGACGGCACCGTCACAGGCAGCGCCGAATACTGACATCAATTGTTGAGCGCGGAGAGAATGTCAGATGTTCCGGCGGATCATTTGTCTGTACTGAACGACCCCGTAGGGGCTCCCCCGGGAGGGAGAGGCCCCCGAGAGTGTCCGGCTGTCCGGGGGCCTTGAGAGGCGAACAAGGGCTACTGCTCTTTTGGGGCAGCGTCGGCGCGCAGCGTCTCCTCCACGATCTGCCGCGCGATGGCTTCGCTGTGCTCATCGCCGACCGCGGCGAAGATCTCCACAGCCTCTCGCCCTGCAGCGAGTGCCTCCTCGAACCGCCGCACCTGCTGCAGCGCGCTCCCCAGGTTGTTCAGCGCGGTGCCTTCGCGGTGTCGGTCGCCGGTCTCGCGGTAGATTGCGGCGGCGTCTTGGTGGGCGGTGATGGCGTCATCGAACCGCCGCACCTGCTGCAGCGCGCTCCCCAGGTTGTTCAGCGCGGTGCCTTCGCGGTGTCGGTCGCCGGCCGCGCGGAAGATCGCGGCGGCGTCCTGGTGGGCGGTGATGGCCTCGTCGAACCGCCGCACCTCCTGCAGGGTGATCCCCCATGACAACACCACCCGCCATCCCGCGCGGCCGCGTACGCGGCGTCGCCCAACAGGGGGTGCGTGGTGAAGGGGTTGACCGCGGCGGAGATCCGTTCGCTGCCCGCCACCATCGACCTGGTCACCGCGGGACGGATCGTCGGAGTCGGACGCACCAAGGCCTACCAGCTCGCCCGCTCAGGACGATTTCCCTGCCGGGTGCTGCGGATCGGGCGCAACTACAGGGTGTGCGCCGCCGACCTGATCGCCGTCCTCGGCCTCGCCTGCGACAACAGCGACGACCAGCACTCATGCGGGCAGCAGGCCCCACGAGAAGAGGCTGAATGACCGCCAAAGGAAGCACCTTCAAGACCTGCGGCTGCCGTGATGAGCACGGCAAGAAGTACGGCAAGGACTGCCCGAAACTACGGCGCAGCAACGGGCGCTGGAGCAGCACCCACGGCTCCTGGAAGTACCAGCTCGAGCTCCCGCCCACAGCCGCGGGGACGCGGCGCGCTCCGCTGCGCCGCGCGGGCTTCGCCAGCCAGGACGCCGCCCAGGACCAGATGGACAAGGCCAAGGAACTGCTGGCCATCGCCGGGGACGATCTGCTGGTCCAGATCCAGATCGCCGACCTGATCGTCGCCACGCTCCAAAAGACCCGAGTGCTCCCTGAGCCCGAACAGGTCCGCAAGAAGATCCGCACCGGTCAGGACCTGGGCCGCTCCATCACCGTAGGGGAGTACCTGGAGGAATGGCTGGCCGGACGCAAGGGCCTGCGCGAGGGAACCCGACGCAGCTACGCCAGCCACATCCGCCTCTACCTGGCGCCCATCCTGGGACCGATCATGCTGGACCGGCTCCGCGTCGGCCACGTCGACGCGGCGTTCGAGGCGATCGACGAACTGAACGAACGCATCGCCCAGGCGCGCGAGTCCGGCGACCTGAAGTTGCGCGCCATGGTCAAGGGGCGGCGGGTGGTCGGCCCGGCGACCAAGCAACGCATCCGCGCGACGCTGCGGTCCGCACTCAACAAGGCGATCCAGCAGCGCCTCATCGAGGTCAACGTCGCCGCCTTGGTCGAACTCCCGTCCGGCAAACCGCCCAAGGCGCTGGTGTGGACCGACGAACGCATCACCGCCTGGGAGAACGACTTCGCCACCCACATCGAGAAGATGAACGCCCGCCGCAAACACATGTCCAAGCTCGAGCCGCACAAGCGGATCGGGGAGAAGATCAACCGGCTGGACGCCTACGTCGGCGCCCCGCGCCCGTCCCCGGTCATGGTGTGGACCCCGGCACTCACCAAGAGACTCCTCGCTCGGGCACGCGGGCACCGGCTCTACGCCCAGTACCACCTGATCGCCTTCCGCGGTCTGCGCCGGGGCGAGTCCTGCGGCCTGCGGTGGGTCGACCTCGACCTGAACAACGCAACCGCCGCGATCCGGTGGCAGATCACCCAGATCGGAGCCGAGACCTTCGAGGGCAAACCCAAGACCGATGCCGGAGAGGCCACCATCAGCCTCGACACCGCCACCATCAAGGAACTACGCGCCCACCGTGCCCGGCAGAACGCCGAACGCCTCGCAGCCGGCGACGCCTGGACCGAAACCGGCTTCGTGTTCACCACACCGACCGGGGAACCGGTCAACCCGGCCGACGTCACCGAGCAGTTCGAGCAACTGGCCATGGAAGCCGGACTACCGCCGATCCGGCTGCACGACCTGCGGCACGGCGCCGCGACCTTCCTGCTCGCCGCTGGATACGACATGAAGGTCGTCCAAGAGACACTGCGCCTGTCGTCGATCACCATCGCCGCCGACACCTACACCAGCCTGCTCCCGCAACTGGCCCGGCAATCAGCAGAGGACGCCGCCGCCGTCATCCTGAGCGCCGACCACCCCAAACGAGGCCGCAAGACGGTCACCGCCATGCCCGGCCACACACGCCCAGCCGCCGAGCCCAGTAGAAAGGGCGCCAGCGCACTCGGAGACCGCCATCGGAACACCGTCACCAGTGGTGGAAGCTAGGGTCGGTCACCAGGGAGCCTCGGTCATCCGAAGTAGCACTTCAACACCGTGGCGCAAGCCGCCTGGCGAGTGCCGTCGCGCGGGAACCGGCGACGGCACTCGCCATTGATCCACATCGGCGGCAAGCGCGCCCTCCGACGCTTCCGGGACCTACAAGCAGGCCTGGGAGCGCCCGAGTCCTCGCGACGCCCCCTAGTCCCCGGTCGTGGTGTTCACCCGAGTGCGGTTGCCACGCCGGGATCTTCCGCGTCCGATGGCCATCTCCGGACCCGGCTCAGCAGATCATGGCAGCCTCTGCAAGCCGCTGACCTCGTGCACGCCCCACTGGCTTCTGGAAGAGGCGCTCATTCAGCGTCGTTGGGAACTCGGCCGGCCATTGCTGACTGAGCGCAATTCGTCACCCACTGTAACTGTCGATGATTGTGTCGACGCCTCGATCGGACGCGCTGTCTCTCTCAGTTGGCACGCTGCCCGAGGCTCCGATTCTAGCCCCGCGGCAGATTGCAGGTGGCGGTCGCGCTTCCCAAATCCTCGTGGATCTAAGAAACAGGCACCTCGCCTCCGAAATGTCACCGTCCGGCAGTTCTTCGGTGAGTGAACGAAGGCGATGTCCGCTAACGTCCCTCCGATACCCTTGACGGCAGGGTTATTGGAGAAAAGAAAAGAACATGACTATCTTGTCAAGTGTCATGTCCGATTTCGGTCAGTGGCGTCCAATGGCGGTCGTATCAGTCAAGGATGAGAGGTTAGTCTCGGAGACTGCGGATCTCCGCTTCCGTTGGATGGGGAACATGGACCCGGTACTTCTGATGGGGACGCCGTTCTTGACGGCTGCCTTTGAATTTCTGTTTCGGCGTGGCGAGAAGCTCATTGATCGACGGGGTCCACAGGATGATGAGCTCACGCTTGACCCTGGCGATCTGACTGCAATTAAGGGCCAGCTTCGGCCGTTGAGAGTTGATGAGGCCGAACTGATAGCGGTGCGGCCTGATCTGGAAAGGATCGTTGGAGCTCTGTCATCATTCCAACGCAATCCCTCACGCATCGACAGTGAAGGGGAGCAGCTTCAGTATCTGCTCGGAGAATTACGCGAAAGCCTTGAGTGGATTTACGGGCAGCGCATCACGTTCGAAGGCGAGCAACGCGAGGCCTCGGGCGCTCTTGTGCGGGGGCGCTTCGGCACGGTGGCCGGAGAAGTGACAGGAATTTCCGCCAAGCGAGTTCGGGGAAATCCACGTGTCGACTACGACGTCGAAGAAGTCACTAGAGACGGGAAGGTCACCGGGATTCGGACAGAGGACCTGCGCTAATGCAGCACAATCCATCGCCAGGGCACCAACAGACACCTCAGCCTACCGGGGCGCCTCGTCTTGGAAGCGGTCCCATCGGAGATGAGGGATCGTCTGCCGGTGTTCCTGCCTTCAGTGAGGCACTTCCGGCTGCAGATCCGCCGACCGGAGCGTCGGCTGACTGGGTGCATGACCCCAGCCCCACCGAGACTGAGGAGGTCGGGACTCAGCGTGTTGAGTCTTATTACTCCCCTCCAAATAATCAGGTGCCGGCTTCTGCGGAGTCGTTGAGCCCAACGCGCTCAGCAATGTCGCCTCCGGCGATGTCCGCAGACAATGGTCGGCCAGCGCCTCCGCCGGGTGAGCCGGTCACGGCGCCCGCGTCGGCTCTGGCGGCCGATGTCGTTGGTAGTGACAACTCCATCGGCGACGCGGCTTCTCAGGGAATCGACGATGATTATCTCGCTCCTGCCGGAAGCGACGTCTCCGAGTCGGACCGGCCCGAGGACGCTGAGCCTGCCCGGTCGGCGCGGCCCGAGGTGATGCTGCGCGTCGGGACCAACCATGGGATAGCGGTCGGCTTTCAGCTCGCGATCTATAAGGAAGTAATCGCCCCGCATCTGCTGCATCCTGACCAAGTGCGGAATGATGCGCGAGCATATGTGGCATCGCCCGAGATCGAAGAGATGGCGGCGGCGTTGCAGCAGGGACGAAAAAATCTCGCCGTGATCGTGGCGGACGAGGATCACGGCCGGCATCTGGCCGCGATGTACCTGCTGAACCATCTGCCCAGGCGCAAACTACATGAATACAACGGGCCGCTGGACGACAGCTTCCTCGTCCAAGAGCTGGCATCGTCCGAGCCGACCGCCTGGCTGCTGGACTGTACCGGCGACGATGCCAGCCTGCCGCCGAGTTTTGGCCGCGCGCTGGTCGGGCTGTCGGAACAACTCGCAGCAAGCCAGTCTGCGGTCATCGTGATCTTGGGTGTGGCAACTGCCGGCCGCGTGCTGGGCACCATCGAAGGGGTCAAGGTTCAGCTTCCCTCGCCGGATCCGCAGGAGATACTGGCCCGTCGGCTGAGTATCCATGCTCAACGGGACTGGTGCCTTCGAGCCGCCACCTGGACGACCCGAGTAAGCGAGGAAAACCTGCTCGCCGGTTCCAAGCCATCCGATGCCGTGGACCTGGCAGGCAAGATCGCCGACACAGAGGAACTGTGGAGCAGGGCTGATGATAACGCCCGTTTGCAACAGATCAACACTTACCGACAACAGCATGTGATGCCATCGAATGGCGCGTCGAACACGCGCGCGCTTTCTGCCGGGTCGCCGACCCACCAGAAAGCTCCTGCCGCGGTAGGCTCCCTCGTCGAGGTGTCCTCGGAACTGGTCGAGGAACTTCTGGTCTGGACAGTCTCCGGAGCACACAAGAACTGGGAGTTCTTTCTACAGCAGTGGCAGGTCGCTCACCCTGATGTTGATGAGCGAGTGTTCCAGCTCGTCACCGCGGCACTGAACGGAGGTCCTCCGGACCGAATTTTTGAGGCTTGCGCCAAGTTGGCTGATATGCTTGGCAACAAGAATTCCATCGCCAAAGGCGTGGGTGGTAAGGGCGTCTTTGAGCTCATCAAGGCCGTGGAAGCTGAATACGACAAAGACGGCACCATTTACTTCGTTCGGCCGGGGTTTGCCGACGCAGTGCTCGACTTTTTCTGGCACGATCGGCCGCATCTGCAGGGCCAACTCCTCGACTGGCTGAATGATCTGGTGCGATCCTCTGATTCCGCCGATCCACTGACCCCCGTGGTGATCAACCGTATCGCCCGGTACGTTATGCGCTGGACAAGAAGAAAGGGCAATTTCACAGTAGCGGCGCACGTCTTGCGTGGTTGGGCCAAGGAAAAAGGCTTGGAGCCCTTTGCTGATCAGCTTCTCACGACCATGGCCTTGGACCCGGGACTGGCCAAATCCACGCACAGGCTCATGCGTGAGTGGTCAAAGGGCGGGACTCGCAAGGGTGTTAACGAAGCGCCCGCTGAACTGCAGCACGTTGTCGCACGCGTCTGCGGAGGGCAGTTCGGGCACTATCATCCCGGTCTGGCCGTGAGGCGTCTTATGTATCTCGTGGATTCAGGCACCGTTAATTACCAGGTGATCGTCCAGGCGATTGAGCAACTCTGGAACAGTTCCAAGACCAGGGCCGAGCTGCTGCATATCTTTTCTTCCTGGGCAAAAGACAGCCGGGCGGATCGAAGGCGCCTCAGTGCCGGGACCTTCATCGCCGTCGCCGCGTTGCGCACCGGCTCCACCAATTTGGCCGCGGTCCTCGAGGACGCGCGTGACGACCGCCAACATGACATCGTCGACCAGCTGATCACGTGCTGGTCCGTGGTGCTCGACTGCGCTCCCGACGACGGTTCGGTCGATGCTCGCACCATCGAGGCCATAGACGCTTGGGTCGTCTCCGCCGCTCACGATGCCGACATTCGCCGGATCGTGGTTCATGTGCTGGTCAGTGCCGTCGCCACGATGACGACCGACGCCGGCTCGGGCTCGAGTAGGGCGGCAATGTCGCTCAACCGGCCGCGGCTTGTACGCATGAGCCTTTTGCTGGGGGCCTGGGCGGCGCAGGCTCCTGCTGGCCCCTGGTCATCCGATATGCGGTCAGTCCACAAGGAGTTGCTTGACAGCCTTAGATCATCCGATCCCTGGGATGACACACATGCTGGCCTCGGCGGACACCACTTGAGTCCCGTAGAACCGGCTGGTGCAGAAGGTTCCCATGAGCCGTGGAGTGATCGCTGACTGAACGCAGCAGTCGAGATGGTGAGTTGTGATCGCTGACAGACTCCGGCGACGGGTGCCACATCATGGCGAGTACTCTTGGCAGTTGGCCAGCAAGTTGCCTGGGCTCTTTTTTGCTACAAAAGTGACGCTTGCGTGGCGCGCGCGAGTGCATGTTTCCCCGGAGGCCAGTGGCCTGCTGGCTCTGGCGCGCGCTCACGATGCGGCCGAGACGATATCGCGGCGCTTCTCTCTCTCGCAATTCCAGGATGCGCAGAACTGTATCAATGCCGATCTGCTCACCCTCACCGGGACAACCGCCAACGGCGTGCGTATCGATGAGGCCTCCGTCCGGATTGAACTGGACGAACGTATCCAGCGCACCGCTCGGATCCGTGAAACACAGGTCCACGCGCCTGGTGTCGCGGACCAGCAGTCGAGCATGACAGTCGAGGCGATCATAGAGTTTCGCGACGAGGTCCTCGCCGACCCGGCCACTGCATTGACGTTCTGGTTCCTGCATCACCATGACAAACTCGCGCCGAAGACGACGGACCTGGCTGACTTCGTGGAACATCTTGCCGAGTTTGACAGCAGGTCCGCATGGATCACCGTCGCTCGGCTAATCCAAACCTTCGTCGAGGATCTCCCTCACGATCTGAGAGTCGACCTCCTGAAGAACATTCACAAGATCATGACATCCTATGATCGCACTGACCTAGCGCGTCAGGTCGTTTTCCCTGACAGCCAGAATTCGGCCCATACGCCCGGCCGAACGCAGGCGAACGGTGCCAGCGAGGTCCCCTAGAGGGCCGATTCAGCCACCCGGCGGACCTCACGCACGCGGCTGGTATGCCGGCGGGACCTGTACGGTTGCGGCTGGGTTATCCGAGAGCCCGGCAAGGTCATCGCGCAGGTCGTCATGGGCGAGGATCGTGACCTACCCACGCGCGCACCTGGTCGTGCTGGTCGACGGCGCCCAGCTCCAACTCGACCTCATCCTCGCCGAAGCGCCATCGAAGGCGAGCATCCACATCGTCATGAGCCTCATCCACGTCCTGGCAAGGTCTAGGCTGAGGGGCGGGAGTTGTGTCAGCCCGGCGACCCCGCCGCAGAGGGTTGGGTCGCCGCTTGTGCCCTGACCCTACTGGCAGGACATACCGACCAGGTCATCGCCACCCTCAGTGCCGAGGCCGCGGGCTTCCCGCACGTCCACCGTGGACAGTTGGACACGACCGTCCGCTACCTCAGTGGCCGCGCCACGTTCATACATGACGACCGGGTCCTGCAGGTCAGGCTGTCGATCGCCTTCGGCGTCATCGAAGGCGCCGTCCACCACCGTGGCCGACGGGCTCGACATCAGTGGCCTGCTGGGCTTGGCGGGAACCTGGGCTGCTATGACGGTCAGGGGGCGGGTAGATGTTCGCCCCCCGAACCTGCGGGAGCGCGGGCCCGGATCGAGCCGCCGAGCAGCCATCGAGCAGCCACGGGGACGAAGTGGGGCAGGCCGGGCGGGGGACATACAGGGGCGTTCTCGCGTTTTCCCTGGTCAGGGGTGGTGGGTCGCGTGGGACTCGAACCCACAACCTACGGATCAAAAGTCCGGAGCTCCGCCCGTCCTGGTCACGTCAGCGGCGTTCGCCGGCTTCAGGACGGTGCGGGGACAGGTGGGACGAGGCCTGGACTCCACGAGCTAATTATCAACGGCCCCCGCGCCCACATGCGGAGGCTGGCACTGCCCCAGCTGAACTTCTGCCCGTGTGACCTGGGAGCCAGTTTCGGGAGCCAACGCCGTCAAGGTTCTTCCGACTCACCGCGACTTAGCCAGGTCGTTTCTGCAGGTCAGAGGCTCCCAGTTCGGCTTCGTCGGCATCTCCGGTTAGTCCCTCGACCAGTCCGCACGCCTCGTCGAGGGCACCGGCGTGGTCGGGTCCTCTTCCTGTCAGCGTCGGGTGGGGATCCAGTTGCCGTGGAATCCGTAGGGGACGCGGTAGGGGAGATGGACGGATGCGACGGTTTCGAGGGTGGCCGCGTCCAGCAGGGTCAGGTCGCTGGTGTCGCGGTCCTCGTCGTGGGTGAAGCCGATGAGGACACCGTCGTCCTCGGCGGAGTCGTCGCTGTTGGGCACGAAGCTGAACTCGCCGCAGCGGACCCGCGGTCCGAGGATCCGCTCGCTGGTGGTGCCGGTACGGAAGTCGCGGCGGATGACGGCGTCGTGGTCGCGGGCGGGGTCGAGGAGGTTGTTGACGGTATACGCGTAGCGGTAGTGGCGGCCGAGCCGTCGGTCGTCGGTCCTGGGGAGCTCCTGGGACAGGTCGTCGAGGTCGGTTTCGGTGACACCGCCGGTCATGAGGTCGAAGGTCCAGCGGCACACGGTGTGCGGGGGCCGGGTGCCGGAGACGTCGGGATTGCCCGCATAGCCGGTGGTGGCGTGCCGGACGACGTCGCAGACCACGGTGTTGACGTCGTCGTAGGCGTTGATGGTGTGGAACACGTAGCAGGGGTCGACCTCGAACCAGCGCACCGTGCCGTTGTCGCCGTCGCGGGGCATGATGCCGACGCGGGCCGGGTGATCGGCGTCCCATCGATAAGCCGCGGGGAAGTACTCCCGCGGGTTGCGGGGCGCCATCAGGGCGGTCAGCGGATGGGGCAGGCGGACGCGGCCGAGCGCCACGGAGAGCGCCAGCCGGGCGGGCCAGGGCACCCAGCCCGGTACGACGTGGTCGACCACGGCCCTGGTGTCGACCACCGCCGGCAGGTCGTAGATCAGTACGTGCCGGGCGGTGAGCCCCATGTCGTGGATCAGCGGATGGCCGTTGACCCTGACGGGTACGATCCGTCGCGCCCGGCCGTCGGTGCCGATCACCGAGTAGAGCACCGTGCTGCCTCCGGTGAGGTGCCAGGACACCGCGTGCATCTCTCCGGTGACCGGGTCGATCTTGGGATGTCCGGTGTAGCCGCCGCCGAGCGTGCCGCCGAAGTCGCAGGGGCCGACGGCGTCGAGTTCGTCGGTGACTTCGTAGGCCGCGAATCCGCCTTCCATCAGCGCCAGCGTGCGGTCGGCGTGCCCGAACACGTGGGTGTTGGCCGCCACCATCGTGAACCCGGCGTTGTAGCGGGGCGGGTGCGGCCGCTCCCCGAGCGCGCCGGCAATGGCGGGCGTGCGGATCCACCGGTTGCGGTACCACTCCGCGCGGCCGTCGCGCAGCCGGACGCCGTGCACCATGCCGTCCCCGTTGATCCACGAATAGGTCGCGGGGTCGATCTCGGCGACCGGGTTGGTGCCGTTGCGGACGTAGCGCCCGTCGAGGTGGGCAGGGATCCGGCCGGTCACCGGCAGGGTGGTCAGCGTCCGCTCATCGCGCACCGGCCGGTAGTTCCCCAGCGCGAACGGCGTCTGTGGCGTGGTCGTCATGACGTCCTCTACCTCGTTTCCGATCGGCCGCGCGCCAGGAGTACGACCGGGATGGGCCGTCTGGTCAGCTGCTGATAGCGCGAGTAGCGTCCCTTGTTGATGGCGTCGCAGCGGGCGAGCAACGCGCTGTAGGCGCCCGTTCCCGGCCGCACGACCTGCGCGGTGGCACTGAGACGGCACCGCCCGATCCGGACGCCGACCTGCGGGTCGGCGGTGAGGTTGAGCAGCCAGGCAGGCGCCGCGTCCCGTCCGCCGTTGGAGCCGACGACGGCGAGTTCGTCGCCCACCCGCGCGTAGATCAGCGCGCGGGTGCGCCGCCGTCCGGTACGCCGCCCCGTGGTCGTCAGCAGCAGCGTCGGCACCCCGAGCAGGCGATGGCCGACCCACCCTCGGCTGAGTCGGTAGAGCGACTGGTGGACGCGCAGCACCAGTTGGTAAAGCGTCATCCCGCACCCTTCGTTCGTGAGCCGACGTCCGGATCCTCAATGTAGACAACGTCTACAAAGTAGTCAATGTCTACATTGCCGTCCGTCGGCTAGGCTAGGCCCGCCATGAGCCAGCCCCGTCAGCGCTACCATCACGGCGACCTGCGCGCGGCCGTGCTCTGCCGGGCGGAGGAGATCCTGCGGGAGCACGGCGCCGACCAGCTGTCGCTGCGCCAGATCGCACGCGACGTCGGCGTCAGCCACGGCGCGCCCAGCCGCCACTTCCGCGACAAGCAGGCGCTTCTGGACGCGCTGGCCGTCACCGGATTCGACCGGCTCGCGGCGGAGTTCCAGCACGCCGTCACCGCCGAAACGGCATTTGATGCCCGGCTGCACGCACTCGCGCACGCGTACCTGCGGTTCGCCATGGAGAACCCGGCGCTGCTCGCGCTGATGTTCACCCGCAAGCACGGTTCGGCCTCGGGCGCGGAGATCACCGAGGCCGTGCTCCGAGCGTTCGAAGTCCCGCACGCCGTGATCGTCCAGGCTCAGCAGCGCGGGGAGCTCGTCGCCGGCGACCCCCAGCGCATCGGAATGGCCGTTATCGCGTCACTCCAGGGACTGGCCGGCCTCGTCGGCGCCGGCTTCGCGGCCTCCGAGACTGCCGACGGCCTCCTCGACGAAACGATCCACCACCTGCTCCACGGCCTCCGCCCGCGCCCCTAACTCGAAGCGCGCACACCCGGCGGCCACCACCCGGCTGACCAAGCCCCGATCGCCACCACGACGGGCAAATAGAGCGCTTCCATAACACGCGTCGCCGTGAGCTCTTGGACGGGCACGGCCCGTTCGCCTCGCTCGCCGCGCAGTCGAGGTCCCGACGGATTCATCGTGGTTTGGCGGGCTGGAGCGCGGGTCTGACCGTGACGGGAAGGGAGCGGAGTCCGCGTAGTACGGGGCTGCCGGTGCGGTCCGGGGCACCGGCGGGGGCCAGGTGGGGCAGGCGCCGGGCGAGGGTTTCCAAGGCGATACGGGTTTCCAGGGCGGGCGAGTGCATGACCGATGCAGAAGTGGATGCCCGAGCCGAAGGCGACGTGGTCGCCCGCGGTGCGGTCCAGCCGGAAGGCGTCGGGGTCGCCCCAGTGGCGCGGGTCTCGGTTGGCCGAGCCGACCAGCGGTAGGACACGTGAGCCTTCGGGGACCGCGGTCTCGCCGATGACGACGTCGGTGGTGGCGACGCGCAGCAGCCCCTGGGCCGGCCCGTCATAGCGCAGGGCCTCCTCCACCGCGGCCCGGGCCAACTGCGGGTCGTCGCCGATCTGCCGCCACAGGTCGGGGCGGTCGAACAGGGCGAGCATCGCGTTGGAGATCAGGTTGGTGGTGGTCTCGTTCCCCGCGACCAGCAGCAGAACGCAAAAGTTGATCAATTCGGCGAGGGTGAGGGCGTCGCCGTCCTCGTCCCGGGTGATCAGGAGACTGATCAGGTCGTCGCCCGGCCGGTGCCGCCTGGCTCGCACGGTCCGCAGGAAGAACCAGGAGATCTCGATCGCGCTCCTGGCCATCCTGATCCTGCTGCCGCCGGTGAGCAGCCCGTTGACCAGATCGTCCGACCAGCGCTTGAAGTCGTCGTGCCGGTCGGCGGGGATGGCCATCATCTCGGCGATGACGATGGTCGGCAGCGGCGAGGCCAGATCGCGTACGAGGTCGCCGTCGAGGTCGTCCACGAGCCGTTCGGTGATCTGCCTGACACGCGGTTCCAATGCGGCGATCCGGCGCGGGGTGAATGCCTTGGCCACCTTGCGGCGCAGCTGCGTGTGCTGCGGGCGGGTCGCTGGTCAGCACCGTCCGTACCGGCGGAAGCGACTCCAGCAGCCGCGCCAGCGGACCCGACGGCTTCATCGCCGGGTTGAACGGGTTGTCCTCGAAGCTCGCGGAGTTGCCGAGGTCGGAGGAGAAGCGTTTCGTGTCGCGCAGCACGGCCACGACGTTGTCGTGCCGGCTGACCAACCACAGATCGGGAGCGGACAGGTGGTGGACCGGCGCCACGTCGCGAAGCCAGGCGTAGGCGGGGTAGGGGTTGGCGATGAAGTCGGGGCCGTTCAGGTCCAGGGGCGTCATGGCGATGCTCCGATCGCGGTCATCAGCGTGGAAACCCATTGCCTTACGTAGCGGTCGTCGTCCATCCCGAAGGGCCGGTGGCCGTGGAGGTTGGTGACGACCCAGTAGTTCTCGATCGCGCCGAGCCAGATCGTGGTGATGGCCTCGAAGTCAGGGCCCTCCTGGGGCGCCTTGCCCGCCAGCCATTCGGCGAGGAACTCGTGCGAGCGGGCGAACAGGCGCTTGCGGGCCTCCACCATCACCGCGGGGAACTGCTCGCTCTCTTTCCCCATCACCCGGATGAGGTCCCGCCAGCTGTTCATCAGCAGCAGCGAGCCGCGGGCGACCAGCGTCAGCTCGGCCTCCAGGTTGCCCAGGGGCAGCATCGGCGCGAGCGCGAAACCCCTCTCGGCGGCCTCGATCGCGCGCTCGACCGCGGCGGCCATCACCTGCTCTTTGGAACCGAAATGCGTGTACAGGGAACCCGAGTGCGGTGACAGCCCGGCCGCCTCCTCGATCGCGGCTATGGACGTCCCGGCATACCCCCGCTCCGCGAACAGCCGCAGCGCCTCGTCCAGGATCCGGGTCCGCGTCCCATCGGCCACCGGCTTCTCCAATCAATCACTTGGATAAGCCGAACCTACGCTTGCCATCGAAAAGACACAAGTGTCTCCTTGTGCCATGAACCCTCGTCACTGTCTGGACTGAAAGCACCCCGGGGTCATCACCGTCCGCGACCGGCTCGTCGGCCTGGACGGCCGCCCTGGACGGCGACGTCACGCTGACTCGCTGAGCGCGGTTCTGGCACTCGACCGACCGCCGATCAACGTCAGGCATTGCTCGTCCAGGCCCGGCAAGCCGTCCGCCGTCCGGACGGTGAGCATCCGGCCGACCGGCATCTCGACAACGGTCGGCGCTGGGTCAGACGGTGAGAACCAGCTTTCCGGTGACCCGGCCGCTCTCTCCGCGTTGATGTGCTTTGGCCGCGTCCGCCAGCGGAAACACCGATTCGATCACGGCGTGCAGCCGGTCCGAGCCGGCCAGCTCCGCGACGTGTTCCATCGACGCGTGATCGGCCTCGACGAGCATCTCCTCGGCCCGGACCCCGTACCGTTCGACGTCCAGATCCCGGACATGATTGACGATCGAGACCAGCACGCCGCCCCTGCGCAGGCAGGGTAGCGACCGTGGTCCGTACTCGCCGCCGACGCCGTCCAGGACGACGTCCACGTTCCGCACCGTTGTAGCGAAGTCAACGGTCGTGTAATCGATCATCTCGTCGGCTCCCAGCTCGTGGAGGAGGGCGTGCTTGGGAGCGCTGGCGGTACCGATGACGTACGCGCCACGTGCCTTGGCGATCTGCACGGCCAGATGACCGACCCCGCCTGCGGCCGCATGGATGAGCACCCGCTGCCCTGGCAGCAGGCCCGCGGTGTCCACGAGCGCCTGCCAGGCGGTGAGCGCACCCAGGGGAAGGGCCGCGGCCTGAACGTGGTCGATGTTGGGGGGCTTGGGCACCAGGTGGCGGGCCGCCGACACCACGTACTCGGCATGCGCGCCGTTCCCGTACGGGTACTTCAGCATGCCGAACACCTCGTCCCCCCGGCGGTGGATCGTGACCCCGAGCCCGACTGCCTCCACCACGCCCGACAGTTCCCAGCCCAGGACGAACGGCGGCCGGCCCAGGATCAGACCGGTGGCGCGGTGGATCCAGTCGGTCGGATTGACACCTGCCGCGTGCACCTTGACCAGTACCTCGCTCGGGCCGGGCGCCGGCCGTTCCATCTCGACCTCCTTCAGCACCGCGGGGCCGCCCAGGGTGTCCTGGCTGATGGCTCGCATGTCACTCCTTCCCGGCGACGCCGACCTCGCGGCGCCCTTCGGTTGCCCGACCAGTGATCGGCCGGTGGTCGAGTTCGATCCGGATGTGGGGTGACAGCGCCCGCAGGAAGTTCCGCGCATCGAAAATCTTTCCTGCCGAAGCGACCCCGACAGCCCGGGTCCTTCCGGTGAGCATCCGGTGGACGGCTTCGACGGCGAGCGGTGCGCTGACGGCGTAGATGTCCTGGCCGTAGGCCACAGCACACCGTTCCGCGGCCCCCGCACGGACGACGACGTCGACGATGAACAACTGTGCGGACCGCCCCCGCACGTCGACCGGGGCCGGTGTGTCCGCGGAGGACAGGTCGGTGGCCGCCTCGACGGTCATGTACGTGCGCACCTCGGGGATGTTCAAGTGGCTGGGGACGGTCACGACATCGGCCATCGTGAACTCCGCGACGACGTCGCGAGCGCCCAGCGGTTCGGGGAAGAACCACTTCTGGGTAGGCGGCTCGTCGTCCCGGTACTCCAGCCGGCCACCGGCATAGCGGACGCGCCGGCCGTTTCGCCGCTGCCGGGAGATCCCGCCCGCGGCGCGGGTCCCGGGGGTGGGGTGCCAGCTGTCCAGCCCGTAGGCGACGCGCACCTCGTCCGCCTCGGTCCAGTCGCTCATCGCGGCCGTGACCAGCAGGTCGCCGAGCCCGCCGTAGAAGGCCATCGCGGGCACGACCAGGGCCCCGGCGGCACGAGCGCCCTCGGCGAACAGCCGGAACGTGTCGACGTTCGCCTCGATCTCGGCCGCGACGTCGGCGTAGGGGATTCCGGCGCGCAATGCGGCCCTGATCACCGGGGCGGCGGTGGCGGCGAAGGGTCCGGCGCAGTTGATCACCGCGTCGGCGCCGTCCAGAGCGCCGTCCAGCGCCGTCGGGTCGTCGACCGGCGCGTGCCGGACGTCCAGGCCCGGGGTCGATGCCGCCAGGACACGCAGCTTGCCGAGGTCTCGACCTGCCAGCACGGGGACGAATCCGCGATCCAGCAGTTCCGCCACGACGAAGCGGCCCGTGTGGCCGTACGCGCCATAGACCGTCACGATAGGGCCCGTCACCATCCGCTCTCTCCTTGCCGAAAGATCCACCCCGCGGCCACGCTTCGTCGGCACTTCAACCGCACCGTCGGCGTGCCCCCCGACGCCTACCGCCGTAGCTTCCGCAGTCAGCGCGCCGGTGCGCGCCGTGGGTGATCCGGGCTGGGGGTGGGTCGTAGCCGCGGTCGGCCGGCAGCCGCCGTGTTCTTCGGCGGGGGCGTGCGACCCGGCTTCGGGCGGTTCCGGGCCGTCCTGATCAGGTGACTAGCTGCCGGCGTTGAGCCGGATGAGCGGCTGCAGGTGAGCCTGCAGCAGCTTCAGCAATGTTGCCAGCGCCATTGCGGCGCCGTCCGCCTCGACGTGTCCAGCTTGCAGAGCCTCGGTGAGGTCGAGGCGACCTGCGGCGATGGCGGCGAGAGTCGATGAGCCCGAACGGATGGTGACGTCGGCCCGCCCGTCCGCCGCTCCCGGGACGATGTGCACCCGGCCGTCCTGGATGCGCAGGTGGGCCGTGCTGTCGTCGATGTGGAACTCGTAGACGGCTTCAATGTCGCGTATCGCCTCGGCCGGAAGGAGATGGGCGAGGGGCGCCAGTGTCCATTCGGCTCGGTAGGCGTCCGCGGGTGCGCGGCCGTCGCCGGTGTGGTGGCGTGCGCCCCACAGGGCGAGCGGCATGATCGCCTGCGCGAGCTCGGTCCCGATCGCCGTGAGTTCGTACACGGTGGACGCGATCGGCGGCGGTAGACGGCGCCGCGTGACGACGCGGTCGGCTTCGAGTTGCCTGACCCGGGAGGCCAGCAGGCTGGTCCCGATGCCCTCGAGTGCGGCGGCCAGGTCGGAGTAGCGCTTGGGCCCCGACATGAGCTCGCGGACGATCAGCAGCGTCCAGCGTTCCCCGACGACGTCGAGTGCGCGGGCGAGCCCGCAGAACTGGTCATAGGTGCGCCGAGCCATATCCCGCACCCTACGCCCTCGGAAACGTATTCAAAGCATCCACTTCTAATACTTATTTACTTGCTTCAAAAACTTATGTACGGTCCTGGCCATGGACGAACGACGGTCTCGTGCTCCCAGGCCTCGCCTGCTGACCCGAAGAGTCGGGCGCGTGCTGGTGGTGCGCTTCGACAATCCGCCCCATCACTTCCTCGACGAACCGATGAGCGTCGAACTGGACCAGCTCACCCGGCGGCTGGTCCGTGACGGCTCGGTGGGCGCGGTGGTCTTCGCCGGGGAGGGCTCGGCCTACCCGCATCTGTACGTGCCCGACGTTCTGGATGCGGTACGGCTCGTCCCGGGTCGGGTCCCCTATCCGGTCGCGCTCGCGGTCCTGCGGGTCGGGAGCCTTCTGACCCGGTCACGGCTGGTGGACCGGATCGTGCGGGCCACTCCGCTGCGCGGTGTGCTGCTGGCGCCGCGGCTGTATGCGACGTTCCGCCGCATGAACCGCATGGACAAGGCCTTCGTCGCCGCGATCAACGGCACGGCGGTCGCGATGGGATGGGTCTTCGCACTGGCCTGCGACATCCGCGTCGCCGCCGACGAGACGTACGCGATCGGTCTGCCGGAGAGCACCGTCGGTGTCCTGGCCGGGGCGGGCGGCGCCCGCCGCATGCTGGACGCGATCGGCACGTCCCAAGCTCTGGAACTCCTGCTCGAAGGGCGCATGCTCACCCCGCGACAGGCGACGGACCTCGGCCTTGTGCACCACCTCGCCCCCCGCGGTGACCTGGAGGCGCAGGCGGTCTCGATCGCTGAACGCCTGGCGTCCCGCCCGCCCCGGGTGACCCGCGAGCTCAAACGGGTCGCCTACGAAGGTCCGGGGGCACGCCGCACGGCTGCGGCGTTCCGCGCGGAGGGCGCCGCGCTGCTCGTCACGATGACCGACCGGCGCGCGGTCCGCGCGATCACCGCATTCCACCGGCGTCTGTCCGCACCCGCCCCGACCACCGCACACGCACTGGAGACGGCATGGCTTCGGGCACCCGGCGAACCGAACCCGAGGAGCGACCGATGACCGGCACCACCCCTCTGGCCCGCCGGACAGACGGCACCCTCGACGCGGCAGCGTTCGCCGCCGAAGCCGAACGGATGACCAATCAGGCCCTGCTGGAGGAGTGGCTGGCCCTCTACCACCCCGACGCCGTCGCCGACTGGGTCGTCGACGGGGCCGCCCAGCGTTACGCGGGCATCGACGCGATCCGTCCCGCGGCCACCGTCCTGGCCGAGGTCTGGCGGGCCTGCCGGCTGCGCGTCCGCAAGATCCCGCAATGCGCCGACGCCACCACCGTCGTGCTCACCTGGGAGGGCGGATTCCGCGGCCGCGCCAACCAGCTCGGCACCGAGATCTGGACCTTCCGCGGCGACCGCGTCGCTCGGCATCAGATGTACGGCTACCTCGACGTACGACCCCGCAGTTCACTCTGGGCGCGCACCCGTGTGCTGCTGACCGATCCGCGCACCGCGGTCGGCGTGCTGACGCGGGAGGCACGGCGATGAAGGCTCTGATCGTCGGCGCCGGCGGCTACAACGGCGGGAACGTCGCCCGGCTCCTCGCAGCGCGGGGCCATACCGTCCGCGGCCTCGTCCGCGACTCCGCCCGCGCGGCCTCCGCCCTCAAGGAGGCGGGCATCGATGACGTCGTCCAGGGCGACGCCATCACCGGAGCCGGTCTGCATCAGGCCCTGACCGGCGTCGACACCGCGTTCTACTTCGTGCACGCCCTCGACGCGCCGGACCGCAGGACCGACGAACGCGACCTGCGCGCCGCCCGTCAGTTCGTCCGGGCAGCCCAGACCGCCGGGCTGCGACAAGGCGTCTTCTTCACCACCCTTGCGCCGCCCCGCGGCGCACGCCCGCCCATCTACCAGCACAACCGGCTGCGGGTGGAGGAAATCCTGCTGGACGGCATCCCCGGCATGAGCGCCGTACGCGCCGGCATGGTGCTGGGCGCCCGCTCCCGCGGCCTGCTGCCCTACGTGAAACTCGTCCAGCGGGCGCCCATCGTCCCGCTAGGCCCTTGGTGCGCCAACCGCATCGCCGTCATCGACCCCGCCACGGTGACGGAGGCCATCGTCGCCGCCGGGACCGACGCGGCACTGGCGGGCCGGTCGCTGGACGCGCCGGTCTGCGCACAGCCCACCCACCAGGAGCTCGTCCGCGCCATCGCCACCACGCTGGGTCTGCGGCGGCTCATCGTCCGCTCCCCGATTGCCACGCCACGGCTCGACGCCGCCCTCATCGCGGCGGTGACCGGTGAGCCCTACGGTTTCTGCCGATACTTGTCCAGCGGCAACGAACACGACTACGTCATCGACCCCGCTCGGTCAGAGCCCTTCGGCGGCTTGAATCCTCCCTCGTTGAGGGAGGCGCTGCGCCACGCCCTGCGAGGTCCACGCCCGCACCCCGTGCGGGAGCCGAATCGGGGGCCGGGCGGGCGGCGATGAGAGCGCGCCGCGCACGGGCGGTCATCCCGTCGACCAGCGTGCCCCGGCATCCCACCGGATAGCGGGCGATGTCTCGTCGGGCGCGTCCCGGCAGAAGCGCGCCCTCGATGGTGGCGAGGATGAAGATGGCCAGCTCATGCGCCGTGGCGTCGGGATTCCCCCTGGTGAAGGTGTGCGGCGAGCAGATCGGTGATGGCGTGCGCGGCGTCGCGGCCTTGGCCGGAGCGGTGTTGATGGCCTCGCCCCGTTGCCGCGCGGCCTGGGTGGTGGTTTCCGCGGCAGCGTCAAGGATGCGTTCCCTGGTCTGACGGCGGGGCGCCATTGCTACTGCCCGTCGCTCCACGCAGCGTGCCCGACATCGCCTGAGGGTCCCGCCAAACGCGTCAGCGGCTGCGCGCCTTGCGCGCGGTCGAGTTCGTCGGGGTCGTGGGCGCAGATGATGTCCACCTTTCCTGTGGCGGCGAGTTCGTTGAGCCGGTGCAGATTGTGCAGGCGACTGGTGCGATCAGCTTGCACGAAGGTCTGAAAGGCCCGGCTGATGGGCGGGCAGGACGGGCGCGGCGCGACCTGCGCGTGGTGAAAGTAGGCGTCACCGGCGTGCAGGAGCCAGCGTGGGGCTCCAGGCTCGCTTCGGCCGGTGTCGATGGCGACGCCGGCATGCCCTCGGGTGTGTCCGGCCAGGGGCACGAGCAAGATCTGTGGGGGAAGTTTCGGCAGGTCGCGTACGGCGGAGAAGCCGAACCACGGCTCGCCCGCGCTGGAGTGCGGTACCCAATCGGGGTCGTGCGCCCAGTGGGCGGCGTGGTAGCGAAAGCGCTCCAAAGCGGTGAGCGGTTTCAGCGCGGCCTCGAGTTCGGCCGCGTAGAGGTGCACCTTGGCGTGGGGGAAATCGCCGAGGCCGCCCGCGTGGTCAACGTCCAGATGGGTGAGCACGATGTGCTGTACATCGCTGAGCTGAAAGCCGAGCCGGAGCACCTGCTGGGCGGCGGTCTCCGCTTCGTCCAGCACGGGCCGGACCAGGAACCGGAACCGGGGGCTCAGCCTGGCGGGGTCGCGTACGTCGCCGAGCCCCAGCCCGGTGTCGATCAGGACCAGGCCCTGGTCGGTCTCGACCAGGAGGCAGTGGCAGACGTTCCGGGCGAAGGTCAGCGGGTGTCCCGTGCCGCTGACCAGCCGTCCGCCGAGGGGCCGCATGGTGCCACAGTTCAGGTGATGGATGCGCATCCCTGGAATATATCGACTGGTCTAGTAATTTTCTAGGCCGATTCCGGGGCGCCGGCGCAACCGCCGAGGTCTAGCAGACAGTCATGTCTACATGGCGTGATCGCCGTGCGTCGACGTTGGCCAAGGGGGTTGACGGTCGTGTCCGACAGACGCGGCTACTCGCTGTCCGGTCGCTATCGCGTGTGCGAGTTGCTTGGTCAGGGCCCGAGTGGACGTGTGTGGCGGGCGCGCGGTGAGGGGGCGAACCGGCAGGTCGCGGAACGTTCTTGTCGGCTTTCGGCGAGTGACGTGCGCTCGCGGCGAGGAAGGGCGCTACATGGTGCCACCCGCGTCTCCGGAATCCGATAAGACGACCCGCACTTCGCCGCCGGCTATGACGGCAATCTCGCCTACGCCCAGTCCAAGACCGTCAACGTGCTGTTCGCCGTCGAGCTGGACCGCCGCTGGGTGCAGGACGGGATCCGGGGCTTACGCCGCGCACCCGGGCATCATCGTCGGCACGAACCTCGGCGGCTCGATGCCCCAGCAGGGTGCCGCCACCATCGTGTTCGGGGCCACCAGCCCCCTGCTCGCCGACACCGGCATCTCGCCGCTGGACGACGCCGCCGATCCCACCGCCCAGGGCGCCGAACCTGATCCGCTCCCAGAACGTCGTCCCGCACTCCATCGACGCCCAGTCCGTTCAGCGCCTATGGACGATGACCGAGCAGCTCATCGAAGTGCGGCCGCTTACCCGGGGTGACGAGGTATCAGATCGGTCCTTAGGCGTTGTGGAGGTCGGTGGCTTGGTCCTTTAGTGCCGTGATCATTGCCTGTGCTTGCGCGGACGGGTGTGGTCGGGTCACGGCGAGGGTGGCGCGGCCGGTCCATTGGCTGTCGGTGACGGCTACGGCGCGTACGCCGACCGGTAGGGCCGGTCGGGCTTGGACGGGGATGACGGTGATGCCGAGGCCGGCTGCGACCAGGCCGAGGCGTGTCGACCAGTTGCGCGAGGTGTGGACGATGTGCGGGTCGGTCAGGGTGGGCCAGGCTCCGAATTGCGGCTCGCCGGCCGCGCCGTCCCCGGTGATCCAGTGTTCTTGGGCCAAGTCCAGCACCGTGACGGCGTTGTGGGTGGCGAACCGGTGGGTGTCGGGGACGACGACCAGGAGGTCGCCTTGGAGCACGGCGGTCTGGCGTAGTTCGCTCAGGTCGTAGTCGGGCAGACCGTGGCCGACGCCGATGACCGCCACGTCAAGGCGGCCGGCTCGGAGTCGGCGGAGCAGGGTGGGTGTTGCGGCCTCGTCCAGGACCACGGCGAGCCCCGGGTGGCCGGATGTCACCTGCGCGATCGCACGGGGTACCAGTGCCATGGCGGCAGTGGGGTAGGCGCCGATCGTCAGGCGGCCGGCGAGCCGGTCGCGCAGGCCGGCCAGTTCCAGTTCGGTCGCCGCCAGGTCGGCAAGGATCTGGGCCGCGCGGCGGAGGAGTACCTGGCCTGCCGGCGTGAGCGCGACGCCGCGGCGGCTGCGGTCGAACAGCGGCGTCTGGGCTGCGGCCTCCATCGCCGCGATCTGGCGGGAGACGGCCGACTGGGTGTAGCCGAGGATTTCGGCGGCCCGGGTGAAGGAGCCGGTGGTGGCGACCTGGTGAACGATGCGCAGACCGGTGAGGGTGAACTCGGCCATGCCCGGAACCTACCATGCGTTCAGCTCATTGAATCGGTGCGGAATCATCGTTGGACGGCATGCCTGGAAGGAGGCAGGCTGGAGTCATGACAAAGCAATTCACGCGGGACGAACTGGTGGCGCGCCTGGTCCGCGCCGGCGAGCTGGAGGTGTCGGGCGAGGACCCGGCCGAGGCCGCGACCTACTTCGACACCGACAACTTCCGCTTCCACGGCCCCGACGGCTTCGAATCCGATTTCGCCGGGCTCAATTCCTATTTCGCGGCGGTGCGTGAGGCCTTCGATGATCGGTTGATCCGGCGCGGCATCGTCGTCGCCGAGGGCGACCACATGGCCTGCCAGACCTGGATCGAGGGCACCTTCGTCCGCGAGTTCACCCAGTCACCGGCCGGTCCGCTGCCGCCCAACGGCGAACGCGTCGTCTTCGACCTGATCAACATCTTCCGCTTCGACGACCAAGGCCGCCTCATCGAGGAATGGGTACGCACCGACAACCGCGCTGTCCTGCGCCAGTTGGGCGCCGAAGGAAAGTAGCCGAACGGTAAGGGCGACGGCTGGGCCGTGCAGCAGGCACGGGAACCCGACCACCGGCAACGCGAGCGTGATGCCGGCGAGCGTCAGGGCCAACCTGAATACCGCTTCCGATCGGGGCCGGTGCCCGGAGGAACCGGGAGGAGCCAGGTCACGAAGCGCTGCCCGCTCTACGTTGACCAAGGGGCTCCGGGGCAAGTACATCGTGGCCACCAAGCTGGTCAGCGAGCTGGTCGAGGCCGCCGACGAACTGGTGCCGTCCAAGACCATCGCCCGCTACGGACGCGTCGACCCTCTCTGCATCGATGAGGTCGGCTACATGGGGCTGGACCGCCTCACCTGCAACGGCGTGATTATCGAAACCGGCACCGACTCTTACCGGTTCGCCGAAACGCGCGCCTGAGCCGACACAACGCCAGTTGACCCCTGACTGAAGGTGCTGATGTTGGCCTGCCGGAGCGGCCGCCGCCTGCGGACAGTAGGTCGGTCAGCGGGTCGCCTGCCCGAGTGCTAGGAGGTTTCCCTCGCTGTCGCGGAAGAACGCGCCACGCTCGCCGTGACCCTTGCTGGGATAGTTGTTCGGGACGGTCACGATGTCGCCCTCGACTTTGAAGCCGGGAACATCGACCGCCTCGAATCGCAGTCCGCGCGCCCGTAGGTCGGCCATGACCTGGTCGAGGTCGTCCACCTCAAAGCCGATTTGCGTTGAGGTGCCCGAGGCGGCCCCAGAGGAGAGGAACAGATGGAACTCCGTTGTCCCGCAGACGTAGCGCAGTCCGCCCTCGCGCTCCTCGACGGCCTCTAGGCCAAGCCAGTCACGGTAGAACCGCCGCGCTCGTTCCAGGTCCTGGCAGGGGAGCTTGGTGATGGCATGCGCGGAGTCCAGCGGCCCAGCCATAGCGTGCCTCCTCACAGCGGCCACCGATGAGCAATGCCAGTGATCATAGCCGGGCCGGGCGATTGGACCAGATAGATCGCGCCGACGATCTACTCGGGCGTGAATATCGGAATGCCGCTGGTTCTCCTCTGGGAGTTCGGCGTTGCGGAGCGGCGGGTGTGGCGTGGTGAACGCCGTGTTCGGGCATTCCGGGCAGCCCCAGACCGCCACCAGGCCGCCCCCGTGTTCATCGCGAACGCTGAGACGGAGAAGCCCCTGCAGGGGGACCAGCCAGACGTGCTGCTCGCCCGACAGCGCCGCCGCCCCCGCGGGCTCCAACGCCTGCCAAACGTCGCCCATCGTCAACGATCACAAGTTCTAGCCGCGTCCGCGGGGTGGCGCGGCGAGACTGTTTGGTCGGGGCGAAGTTCCGAGGGGCTGGTGTGAGCAACCCGGGGGCGTGTCGATCGTGTAAGTGGTGTGGACATAGAGATGGCGGATGCCGTGGACGGCCGGACGGCGGAGGGCGCCGCGGCGTTGGCGGAGCTGTTCCGCCGGCACCATGTCGCGCTGGTGCACCTCGCCGTGCTGATGGTGAACGACCAGGCCACGGCCGAGGACGTGGTGCAGGACGCCTTCGCCGACGTGTACCGCAAGGCCGGCACGATCACCGACCATGATCGGGCCCTGCCCTACATCCGGACCGCCGTGGTCAACCGGTGCCGGACGGTGCTGCGGCGCCGCCGGCTGACGTGGCGGGTGGCGGCGACCTACGATCCGCCCGCGTCGTCGGCCGAGTCGGCGGTGCTGCTGGCCGAGGAGCACCGCGCGGTCCTCTCCGCACTCGACCGGCTGCCGCCGCGCCAGCGCGAGGCGCTCGTCCTGCGCTACTACCTGGGCTTGGACGAGGCGGGGACGGCCGAGGTCATGGGGGTCGGCCGCGGAACGGTGAAGTCCACCACGTCCCGGGCGCTCGCCGCGCTCGGCGGAGCACTGGGAGAGCCCTCATGAACACCGAAGACCAGCTGCGCGCGGCCTTGGACGCCCGCCTCCGCGCCGTCGACCCCGGCACGATCGCGCCCCTGGTCGTTCCCAGCCGCAGGCGCAGGGCCGTGTGGGCGGTGCCCGTCGCCGCGTCCGTCGTCGCACTGGTGGTGGTGGCCGCCGCCGTACTGGGAGGAATCATGAACGGATCGGGCTCGCAGGATGCGCTGTCGGGGGGCGCTCCCGGATATCTGGTGTCCGTCCAGGACGACGGGACTGCGGCGGTGCGGGACCCGTCGAACGGCCGGCGCATCAGCTCTGTTCCCGGCGGGAACTACGTCGCGGTCGCCGCAGGTGGTCACGACACCTTCTACCTGGCTGCACGCGACGGCGACTGCCGCGTCCGCCTCTATGAGACGTCCGTCCGGCAGGAGGCGATCGCGGCCGAGCCCACGCCGCTTCCCGGGGGTCCCTACGCGATCAGCCCAGACGACGTGGGGCTGAGCGCCGCCCCGGACGGAGCCCGCCTGGCGGTCTCGGGAACCTGCGAGACGACCTACAAGGTGGCCATCGTCGACACCGATACCGGTGCCACGCATCAGTGGACCGGTTACAGCACGGCTTCCGCCCGGTACCTCCCGTCGTGGACGGCGGACGGCCGAGCGCTGGGCGTGCTCTGGTGGGACGTCCGCCGCGACATCGCCAAGGCGCCCCTGCTGATGCTCGACCCGAACCGGTCCGGCGACCTGGCCGACGCCCGCGTCCTGCGGACGATGCGCATCCAGGACGGCCCGCTCAAGGGAGCGCGGATCGAGAGCATCGCCTTCGCCCCCGGCGGACGGTCGCTGACCGCGCTAGTGAGCGGCCCCCCGGCCGTCGCCGTGCTGTCCGCGACCACCGGACGGCCCACCGGCCAGGTCGTCCGGCTGCCGGAGGACGGCGCCGGGATGCTCCGCCTCGACCGCTCCGGACGGCACATCCTGCTGATCGGGTCCGGCCGGATCGGCACGCTCCAGGGCAGCCATATCACCTGGCACACCGACCCGCACGAGTACCGCGACGCGGCCTGGTGAGCCTTCCCCGGCACAGCCAGAGGAGCAGGGCCGCCACCTGGCGCCCGATTCCCACTGCCGTCCCACGCTCATCACCCGGTCCGCCCGGCGACCGCACCCGACGGCGCCGAGCTTCGAGTGTCCGGCGGGTGCGGACGACGCTGCTGCCCTATGAACGCCGCCACGGCCTGGACCACTTCGTCGAGGAGCACCCATGGATCTTGCATTGGTACACACGCTGCGGATTTCCAGGCCCTGGCCGCAACCGCCGGCCTAACCGAGAGCGCGGTCTCTCACACGGCAACAAATAGCAGCACTTCCTCAATCATGGCGAAAGTCCGTACGAATGAGGCGCGCTAAAGAGGGTCCTGCCAGAACTGGATCAGATACCGTTCCTCGCCCGGCGCCGTCTCCAGCATGTGGGTCCAGTCGCGGCCCTGGGCTCGGCAACGCACGCGGTGAGTCCCCGGCGACGGTGGCCAGAAGGCGGCCCAGGACGTGTGATCCGGATCGGTCGGAGCGGCGATAAGGATCTGGTCGCCATCGAGGTCGATGGTGGTGGTCACGTCCTGCTGGCAGGTGTCCCAGTTCGGAGGGTCGGCGTCGGGCGTGGCGTCCCAGAACTGCACGGTCATCCGGACGTCCACCTCGCCCTCGCTGACGGTGTTGATGAAGACGTACCGGTTCGGTCCCGGGAACTGGAACACCACATCCCGGTCGCCGGTCACCTGGCTGTAGTCCGGACCGCCGGTGCTCTCGGGCGCGATGACCAGGTGGGCGCTATCGGGAGCGATCAGGATTTCCAGGTGCGCGATTCGCATGGGGGATGATAACGCCGGAGATCGTCATCGCGGGGCCGCCTCCAGGTAGAGCCGGGCCAGCTCGGCTCGGGACGCGATTCCGAGCTTGGGGAACGCCTTGTAGAGGTGATAGCTGACCGTGCGGTGGCTCAGGAACAGCTGGGCACCGATGTCACGGTTGCTGAGCCCGCTCGCGGCCAACTGCACGACCTGCCGTTCCTGCGGGGTCAGGACGGCGAGCGCATCGCCCGGCGCGTCGGGTACGGCCGCGGTCTCGCCGCTGGCGCGCAGTTCGGTCCGGGCCCGCCCGGACCATCCATGCGCGTCGATCCGTTCGAAGGTCTCCAGCGCGGACCGCAGCAGGCGGCGGGCTTCGGCACGCCGGCGGGACCGGCGGAGCCACTCGCCGTAGAGGAGCTCGGTCCGGGCGCGTTCCAATGGCCGCTCAGCGTCGCGCGGCACCCGCACCGCTTCGGCAAAGTACCTCTCGGCCTGGTCCGGTGCGGTCAGGGCCTTGCAACGGAGGGCGGTGGACCGAGCCCAGGCACTGCGGCTGTGCTCGGCGAACGTGGCGAAGCGGGCCGCGGAGTCGCCGACGAGTTCCGGCCTGCCGGCCCGGACCGCGGCCTCGACATGGTCGGGCAGCGCGAAGGTGGCGGCGAGCGAATACCGGGCCGGACCATGGACGACCGGGTCCAAGTGATCGAGCGCCGACTCGTAGCGCCGATGCCCCAGGTCCAGGAGCCCCAGCGCGGCACCGGCCCAGGCCTCGATGGGCGGGCTGCTTCGACCGGCCGCTCGGAACAGTTCGGCGGTCAACGCATGCGTCGTCTCGTCATCGCCCTCGCACGCCGCCACGCGGGCCAGCACTCCGACGAAGAGACCGTTCCAATGGCCCTGCCCGGAGTCATGGGCGAGGCTCATGGCCTCGGTGGCCAGCGCGCGCGCACGCCCGTACCGGCCGAGGAACGCCTCAATCTGAGCAGTGACCTGGAGCGCCTGAGGCAGCAGGTCGAGTGCGCCGAGGGCGCGGCATTCGGCCACCACGTTCTCCGCCAGCTCGCAGGCGGGCGCATCAGCGCCGGCGGTGTGCAGCGCGAACGCCACCAGCAGCCGCACCTGCGGCGGGTCGGACCACCGGCCGTCGGCGAGGTCGCGCAGGACCGGCACGCCCTCGGCCAGGTCGCCCGCCATGATCGCAGCGGTCGCGCGGGTCCAGCCCGACAGCCGGGCGGGGACCCGCGCGAGTGCCGCCAACCGGTCGGCGGCCTCGGCGACGATGGACCGGTCGGCGCCGAACCATCCGTGCCGTGCGGCTTCCACCAGGAGTGGGGCGGCGACCTCCGGATCGGCCACGGTCGCGGCGGCCGCGAGCAGGCCGCGCCCGGCCGCCCGCGGCGAACCCCTGCGCAGCTCGGCCGCCGCGCGGATCGGAGCCAGCCGCGCCTTGGCCGGACCGTCGGGAAGCAGCCGCCCGGCCCGTTCGGCCAGCATGGCGGCCCGGTCGTGTTCGCCTGCGGTCGCGGCGCTGTGCGCGGCCGCGGCCAACCGGCGTCCGCGGCCGTCGGCGGACGCCGTGAGCTGGGCGGCCCTCTCGTGGGCGGCGGCCGCGGCGCTGTGCCCGCCTCGCCGCCCGGCGTGCTCGGCGGCACGGTCGAGTTCGGCGGCGATCTCGTCGTCGTGGCCGGATGCGCCGGCGGCCAGATGCCATGCCCGGCGGTCGTCGTCACCGAGTTCGCCGAAGATCTGGGCCAGCTCCAGGTGCGCCGCCAGCCGCGCCGCCAGCGGCGCGGTCTGGTAGGCGGCCGCCCTGATCAGCGGGTGTCGGAAGGCGATCGACCGCTCGGTGAGCCGGACCAGCCCGGCCTGCTCGGCGAACGCCAGATCCGGCAGGGCGCCGCCGATCGTCGCGCCGGCCCGCAGCAGCACCGCCAGGTCGCCGGTGTCCTCGGCGGCGGCGATGGTCAGCAGGGCCCGCACCGGTGCGGGAAGCCGCCGCAGCTGCTCTCCGAACGCCTCCCGCACCCGGCCCTCCACCGGAACGGTGCTGATGGCGAATGACGGCCGGGACGGCTCCAGTTGCAGGTCGGGCAGCTCGATCAGGGCCAGGGGATTTCCCGCGGCGTCATCCAGGACGCGGTTCATCACCTCCGGCGCCGCCCCCGTCACCCGTGCGGCCAGCAGCTCGGCGGCCGCACCGCGATCCAGCCCGGTCAGCGTGCGCTCCGGCAGCCCCGCGGCCGGGAACCCGCGGCCATCGCCTCGCGCCGCGAAGACCATCCCGATCTTGTCGGCGCCGAGTCGGCGGGCGGCGAACAGCAACGCCTCGGCCGAAGCGCGGTCGAGCCATTGGGCGTCGTCGACCAGGCACAACACCGGCGCGTCCTCAGCCAGCTCGGCCAGCAACGACAACACCGCGAGCCCGATCAAGAACCGGTCACGGCCATCAGCCGAAGCAAGACCCAGCGCCCCACGCAACGCCGCCGCCTGCGGCGCGGGCAACGCCCCCACCCGACCCAGCTCACCACGCAACAACAAATGCAACGCCGAGAACGGCAACTCCGCCTCGGACTCCACACCCACCCCGCGCAAGACACGCAAACCGTCCGCACACGCCGCGGCATAGTCCAGCAAGGCCGACTTGCCGATACCCGCCTCACCCCGCACCACCAGCGCAGCGCTCACGCCCGCGCGGACGCCCTCGATCAGCCGGTCCAGCTCCGCCTGCTCCACTGACCTGCCGAAAAGCACCGCCACATTCGGGGACGATAGCGGACAGGTTCCGGCAGACCGGCACCACCGGCCGGTCATCGTTCGGGGCGGTACGCGTCGCCGCCGGTGCCCGACGCCTTTGCCGGGCACCGGAATGGACGATCGGGCACCGGAATGGACGATGGGGAGGCACGGCACCCCTCGTCGGCGCGGTCAGGTGTGCAGCAGATGGGCGGTCAGCGGATTGAGCTCGATGGGGTCGTCCTCGCCGATCACGACGGTGCCGCCGAGGTTGACCGCCTTGCCGCCGACCACCGCGTTGGGTTCGAAGGAGAACGACATGCCGGGTGTCAGCGGGAGTTCCCCGCCGATGGTCGGCAGGTCGAACAGCCGGCCGTACTCCCTGGCCTCCGGCACCTGACGCAGTCCCGGCCCGAACCCGCAAACCGGGCCGTACGGATTGAGGGTGTGGACCAGCGGATGGATGTTCCACGAGCCGGCCGCCTGAAGGGGCGCCATCATCGCCTCGGCCAGCTCACCGAACGTGTTGCCCGGGCGGGCCACCTTCAGGCCCGCCTCGTAGGCGGAGCGAGCGATAGCCGCGGCCGCTTCGATGTCGGGGTGCGGATCGCCGACGGCGATGGCGACCTGGTGCTGGGTCTCCTTCATGCCGAACCGGCAGAAGACCTCGGCGAGCACGACGTCGCCGTCGTCGAGCCTGCGGGGTTCCTGCGGCCGGTAGGACCAGGCCGGCGGGCCCCAAGCGATGAAGCCGGGGCCCGACCACAGCAGCATGTCCGGCGCCGCGCAACCGAGCCGGAACCCGGCGGCCATTCCGGCGGCATAGAGTTCGGCTTCACTGACGCCCGTCCCGGCCGTCTCCAGCATCGCCTCGGCCATCGCGTCACCCGCCGCCGCCGAGTAGCGCAGCACCGCCAGTTCCTCGTCGGACAGGCAGATCGTCGCGAGCATGAACTCGGCCCCCACCGGCTTGAACGTCACGTCCGGCAGCTCGCTGAGCACCTCGCGCCACAACAGGTAGGGGATGACCGGATTCAGATGGAAGGGTGGGTAGATGTCGAGCCCGAGCACGCCGACCGCAGAGTGCTCGAGCTTGTGTTCACGGAGGACTTCCACGATGCCGGCGGCGTTCTTGCCGGGCTGGATGACCGACCCGGCCCGAATGTTCCGCGGCTCGATCCACAGCTCGTCGCCGCGCTTGCGCGCCTCGATGTTGTCCTGGATCGACATGTTCGACCAGACCAGCTGTACCGGGTCGGCGTCCCGGCAGAAGATGACGAACGAGCCGGGCCGGTCGTTGCTGAAATAGGCGTCCGGCGCGAACGGCGCGAGGTCGGCGCACTCGTGCTCGCCGTAGGCGATGAGCGCGTCGAGGCCCTGTGCGTCCATCAGGTTCCTGGCCAGGGTCCAGCGCCGGTCCCGCTCGGCGAGCGAGTAGGTGGGGATGCTCATTTCGAGTCGCCTTCCTTGATCGGGGCTTACGGCACCGACGCTAGGAAGGGCGGCACCGATGCCGAATCCGTCAAGTGACCTGGTCTCGCCTCCTGACTCGACGCGGACGGTCGGGCTCGGGGCGGCACGAAGAGACCGGCCCGCGACGCAAGATCGTTATCTGAGGGGGCCGGATTCGTGATCAGCGGCTTCGTGTGGACGGTCATCCTACGGAACCGTGAAAATCACTCTTCGAAGCGCGGCGATCGCCGCCAACGCGACATGCCTGGCCATGGCCCTGACGGCGTGCGGATCGGGCTCCGACAACGGCGGCTCCGGCTCCGGCACTCCCTCCGACACGGTGTCCAGCCCGGCGTCCGGCGCCACGCCGAGCGCCTCCGGAGGCGCACCGAACGCGCATCCCGGCAGCGAGAAGCCCGTGCCGGGCGGCGGCTCGGGTTCGGCGGTCAAGCTCCAGGTGACGGCGGCCCTGCGCCGGGCGCTCGCCGATGCCTACTTCGCCAAGGTCTCCGATCGCTATCCCGGGGAGACCCGGGCCAAGGTCTCGGTTCCGGCGAACCTCTACTACGGCAAGGTCGGCGGCAAGTACTACGCCATCGGTGACATCGGCTTCGGCGACAACCCGGTGTCGCGCCAGGGCGGCCCGCACGTGTGGGACCGCGGGGCGACGGACTGGGAGTATGAGGGCGACACCGGCGGGGCCGTCTGCAGCAAGGTGCCGGCCCGGCTGGTTCATGTCTGGGGCGCTTCCTGCGGCTGATCGTGCGAGACGCCCGGCACATCGTCGTGCCGGGCGGTCCCTGACGTGGAGGCCGCCCGGCCCGCCCGTGTGTCGCAGGTCACAACGATCTCATGTCACGCGGGAGCGGGCTGCTTGCATCTCGAGGTCGTCCGTACGACGAGGAAGAGGCGCGACGATGAGTGCACAGCGCGAAGGCGGCACGGCGGTCACACCGCATCGGGTTCTGGTCCTGGGGGCCGGGTATGCGGGCATGGCGGCGGCGGTGCAGCTCGGGGCCCGGCTCAAGGGGCGCGAGGACGTGCAGGTCACGCTGGTGAATCCCCAGGAACGATTCGTTGAGCGGCTGCGGCTGCCGATGACGGCGACCGGGCAGCAGGTCGAGGAGATGCACATCACCGAGTTGCTGGAGGGCACGGCCGCCCGGTTTGTGCGCGGCTGGGTGACGGCGGTGGACGCGGACGCCAGGCTCGTGCGGATCGACGACGATCGGGAGCTGCACTACGACACGCTGGTGTACGGACTGGGCAGCGTGGCCGACACGGCCGCGGTCCCCGGCGCCGAAGACCACGCGCACACGCTCGACAACGTCCAGGACGTCGAGGTGCTGGCCGACCGGCTGGCCCGGCTGGACCGCGGCACGGTGGTGGTCGGCGGCAGCGGATTGACCGGCGTCGAGTCGGCGGCCGAGATCGCCGAGCGGTACCCGCGGCTGACCGTGGTCCTGCTGGGCCGGCAGGAGCCGGGGGCGGCCATGGCCGCCAAGCCCAGGGCGTACCTGCGGGCCGCACTCGAGCGGCTGGGGGTCGAGGCGCGCGTCGGGGTCGCGGTCAAGGTGCTGCCGGACGGGGTCGAGCTGGCCGACGGGGAGCTGGTCGCCGCGGATGTCGTCCTGTGGACGAGCGGCACGCGGATGTCGCCGCTGGCCGCGGCCGCGGGCTTGGCCGTGGACGAACGCGGCCGGATCCTCACCGACGCCGCGCTGCGGTCGGTGTCGCACCCGCAGGTGTACGCCGTGGGCGACGCCGCCGCGATCCGCCAGGGCTACGGCGTCATGCACGGCACCTGCCAGAGCGGCATGCCGACCGGGGTGCACGCCGCACTGTCGATCGTTCGCGAATTGAACGGCAAACAGCCCAAGCCGTTCCGCTTCGGCTACTACCACACGCCGGTCAGCCTGGGACGGCGCGACGGGGTCGTCCAGTTCACCCACCCCGACGACAGCCCCCGGCGTGTGCATCTGACCGGCCGCATGGCGGCACGGTACAAGGAGACGGTGACCGCCTCGCCCTGGCCGACCTACCGCCGCATGAAGAAGATGCCCGTATCCGGCGCGTTCTGGCCCCGCGGGGGGCGCTTCACCCGCAGCGGGAGCGCCCTGTGACCCACCCATCCCCGCACCGCGACCAGCAGGTGTTCAACCAGTACCGGGACCTGCTGTTCTCGGTGGCCTACCGCGTCCTCGGCACCGCGGCCGACGCCGAGGACGCGGTCCAGGACGCCTGGATCAAGTGGTCCGCCGCCGACCGCTCTCAGGTGGCCGACCCCAAGGCGTATCTGGCGCGGATCGTGTCGAATCTGGCGCTGGCCAGGCTGCGTTCCACCCGGCACCAGCGCGAGACCTATGTGGGCCCGTGGCTGCCCGAACCCATCCTGACCAGCGGCGACACCGCGGACGACATCACGGCCGCCGAGTCGGTGTCGATGGCGATGCTGGTGGTGCTGGAGACGCTGAGCCCGATCGAGCGCGCGGTGTTCGTGCTGAAGGAGGTGTTCGACTTCAGCCATGCCGAGATCGCCGCGGTGGTCGAGCGCTCCGAAGCCGCGGTACGGCAGGCCGCACACCGCGCGCGCGATCACGTGCAGGCCCGGCGGCCACGCTTCACCGTGGACAGGGTGCGCCAGCGCGAGATCACCGAGCGGTTCCTCGCCGCGGCGGTCGGCGGTGACATCAACTCCCTCATGGACCTGCTGTCCCCGGACGTCACGCTGTGGACCGACGGTGGCGGCAAGGTCCGCCAGGCCCTGCGTCCGGTGGAGGGTGCGACGACCGTGTCCACCTGGTTCGCGGGCATCGGCCAGGTCACCTACCAGGGCGTCGAGCCCGCGGACATGAAGGCCGAACTCGTAGAGATCAACTGCGGCCCCGGCATGGTGTTCAGCGGCCCGGACCGAGTGATCGCCACTGTCACCTTCGACTTCGATGCCGACGGCCGCATCACCGCCATCCACAACGTCGCCAACCCCGACAAACTCCATGCCATCGCTGACGGGACCACCCGTCACCTCGGCACGGAGACGGGGGAATGACGGCCCCGTGACGACGATGTTCGGCAGGGCCTCCGAACGGGCGGAGCTGGACCGGATCCTCGCCGGAGTGCGTACGGGCGTGAGCGCTGCGCTGGTGGTGCGGGGTGAGGCGGGTATCGGCAAGTCGGCCTTGCTGGACTATGCCGCGGCGTGTGCGGACGGTTTGCGTGTCTTGCGCGGGGTGGGTGTGGAGTCCGAGGCGGAGTTGCCGTTCTCGGCGTTGCATTTGTTGTTGCGTGGTGAGCTGGGTCGGGTGGGGGCGTTGCCCGCGCCGCAGGCGGCGGCGTTGCGTGGGGCGCTGGGTCTTGCTTCGGCTGATGGCCGTGACCGGTTCTTGATCGGGCTCGCGGTGTTGTCGTTGCTGGCCGAGCTGGCTGAGGACGCGCCGGTGTTGTGCCTGGTCGACGACGCCCAATGGCTCGACCGCGCTTCGGCCGAGGCGTTGCTGTTCGCCGCCCGCCGACTCGGCGCCGACAAAATCGGGATGGTGCTCGCGGCCCGCGCGGAGTCGGGCTGGCAGGCCGCGGGACTGCCCGAACTCTGGATGGCCCCGCTGCCCGCTGAGGACGCGGCCGACATGATCGCGGCGCTGCCCGGCGCGGCGCGGCTGCCGCTTCCGGTACGGGACCAGGTGCTGGACCAGGCCCAGGGCAATCCGCTCGCCTTGATCGAGCTGGCCCGTGCGCTGGGAGCGCGCGGGCATGCCGTCCCCGTCTCCGCCATGGATCCCGGCCCGGTCGCAGGCCGGGTGCTCGCCGCGTTCCAGGACCGGATCGGCCTCCTGCCGGAGGCCGCCAGGACCGGGCTGTCGGTCGTCGCCGCCGACGACACCGGAGACCTCGGGACCGTGCTGGCGGCCGCCGGTTCGCTCGGCGCCGGGCTGGACGACCTGCGGCCCGCCGAAGACGCGGGGCTGATCGAGCTCGGCGCGGGCACGGTCCGGTTCCGGCATCCGCTCGTCCGCGCCGCCGCGTACCAGGGTGCGCCGGTGACCGTACGGTTCGCCGCGCACCGGGTGCTCTCGGCGGTGTTCGGCGCGGCGGGGGACGTCGATCGGCGGGCCTGGCATCTTGCCGCGGGCGCGATCGGGCTGGATGAGGAGACGGCGGCCGGGCTCGCCGCGGTCGCCGCCGGTGCCCGAGCGCGCGGCGGGCAGGCCGCGGCGGCGACCGCCTACGAACGGTCCGCCCAGCTCAGCCCCGACGCCGGGGCACGCGGACGCCGGCTGGCGGCGGCGGCGCAGGCCGCGGTGGACGCCGGGTTGTTGGATCGTGCCGGGGAACTCGCCGACCAGGCCCGGTCGCTGATCGACGATCCGGGCACGCTCGCGGAGCTGGCGCAGGTTCGGGCGGCGGTGGAGTTCGAGCGGGGCTCCCCGCGGCGGGCCGCGAGGATACGGTTCGAGGGCGCCGCCCACGCACCGGACCGGGAGGCCGAGGCGGCCATGTTGGTCGAGGCCGTCCGCGAGGCCTGGTACGGCCGGGACGAGGAGACCGCCGGGAGCGCGGCCGCCCGGCTCGCCGAACTCGCGCCGGCCGTCGGCGCCGAACTGCGGCCGCTGGTCGACTGCGCCATCGGGCTGGCCGCCTTGCTCGCGGGCGACGGCGCCCGCGGCTGGTCGGCCATCAGCGCCGCGCTGCGGGAGGTGCGCTCGGGTACGTACGCGCCGCCTTCGCGGATGCGGCTGGCCGAGGGGGCGCTGGTGATGGGCGACGATGAGGCGGTCGGTGAGCTGGCCTCCTCGGTGGTGGCGGCGTGCCGCGACCGGGGCGTCATCGCGGTGCTGCCGCTCGCACTGCTGACCTATGCCTCGGCCTTGCAGTTCCTCGACCGGCACGACGAGGCGCAGATCGCCTGCGCCGAGGCGCTGAGCCTCTCGTCGCACACCGGCCAGCCGCACAGGGCCTGGCACCTGCACGGGATCCTGGCCCGCATCGCCGCCGTGGCGGGCGACGAGGAACGGTGCCGCGAACATGCCGCGGCCGCCTGCACGGCGCAGGACAGCTCGCCGCCCGTGGCGTGGGCGCGATGCTCGCTCGGTCTGCTGGAGCTGGGCCTGGGCCGAATGGAGAACGCATTCGCCCACCTCGAGTCGGCGATGGCGGCGGGGAGCGGGCACACCGTCATCTCCGGTTTCGCCATCCCGGATCACGTCGAGGCGGCCGTGGCGACGGGCCGCGTGGACGCGGCGCGTCGGTCGCTCCCGCGCTTCGCGGACTTCGCGGCGCACTGCGGGCAGCCGTGGGCGGCGGCGGTGATGCTCCGGTGCCGTGCCCTGCTCGCCTCGCCGGACACCGCCGAGGAGTACTTCGCGGCGGCCGTGCGGCGGCACCGCGAGGGCGGCCGACCGCTGGAGCGGGCGCGTACGGAACTGCTGTACGGGGAGTGGCTGCGCCGGGAAAGGCGGCGGGCCGAGGCGCTGACCCTGCTGCGTTCCGCGTCGCAGATCTTCGAGCGGGTCGGCGCGGCCGGCTGGGCGGCGCGGGCCCGCGAGCAGCTGCGGGGCGCGGGGGAGGGCGATCCGGCACGGGAGCTCCCGGCCGATCCGCTCGCGGCGCTGACACCCCAGGAACGACAGGTCGTCAGGCTGGCCGCCACTGGGCTGACCAACCGTGAGGTGGCCGCACAGCTGTTTCTGAGCCATCGCACTGTCGGTTTCCATCTCAACAACGCCTTCCCCAAGCTGGGCATCGCGTCCCGTACCGAGCTGACCCGCCTGGCCCTCGAACAATGAAGATCCATGGTCAGCACGAGCAGGGCGCACTCGTAGACAGGGAGACGGCGTCCCTGTATTGAGGGAAAACGCCGGAATGCCGACCTCCCGAGGGCACCAGCCGGGGAGGTCGGCATTGGCGGTCTTGCCGCGCCGTGCAGTGCCCGGCACCGCTTTTGCTGCGGCGACCGGCGGCTCTGCTCGGTCCTACTCGGTCCGCAGCGCGGTGGCGGTCCGGGTCCGTGCCGCCCAGTTGGCTGGCAGCAGTGCCCCGAGCAGGGCGATCACGATCCCGCCGGCCAGCAGGGGGATGAGCAGCCCGGCGGTGTAGACGTGGGACACGCTCGGCGGCAGGTGCCGGCCGATCGCGTCCCCCATCGGGGTCAGCGTCGCCTTCTCCACCGCGACCCCGAGCGGCACCCCGATCAGCCCGGCGACCAGGCCGGTGAGCGTCACCGAGGCCAGAACCATCGCGATGGTCTGCTTGGGCGTCATCCCGAGGGCCTTGAAGATCCCCAGATCATGAACCCGCTCCCGGGTGTCCTGCACGACCATGCTCAGTACCCCGAGCGCGGCCACCGCGATCAGCATCAGCGTGAGCGTGGCCACCAGGGCGCCCATGGTGATCACCACGATGTTCTCGCCCCCGTCCGAGTTCGGCTGGACCGAGGCGTTCAGCGGGGTCAGCGCGGCGGCGGCCGAGGTGGACCAGTCCGATCCGTTGACGTTCGAGGCCAGCTCGACGTTGAACTGGTCGATGTGCGGGGTCAGTCCGGCGGCGGTGAAGGTGGCCGCATCCGTCATGGCCGTGTAGTCGCCCATGTTGGTGTTGAAGTTGATGCCGACGACCTTCAGTGACAGTCGCCTGTTCTGCTGCACCACGGTGACGTTGTCACCGACGTGGATTCCCACCGCCGTGGCCAGCTTGTCGCCGACCACGGCCTCGCCGGGCGCCGAGTACCAGCGGCCGGACAGCAGCTCCAGGTGCGTCCAGGAGAAGTCGCCGGTGACCGTGAACACCGTCGTCGGTTCGCCGCCGGGCGGGCCGCCGACCATGGTCGCGCCGCTGTCGCCCCAGCCGAAGGCGGCCTTCGTACCCGGGGTCTTGGCGAGCGCGGCGGCCACCTTGGCGGCATCCAGGTGATGGTGGCGCGGGTCGTTGGGGCCGTAGAGACCCCACGGCGCGCCTACGTCGGCCGTGGGTATCACGATCTTCGACGCTTCGCTGAAGCCTGAGGTGCTGGTGTCCAGGTACTCGTTGAACCCGGACTCCAGCCCCACCGCGAACGTGGCACTCACCACGCCGAACAGCACCGCCGCACCGACCAGTACGGCCCGGGCCGGCCGGGCGATCGGCTGGGCCAGCCCCAACGACATGGCCCGGGGCAGCGGCAGCCGCGAGGCCAGACGCTGCGCCGTCCGACCGTCCCCGGCCTTGGGGGCGCGGCCGACCACCAGAGCCCGCACCGTCGGCATCCGGCCGGCTCTCAGTGCCGGGATCAAAGCCGTGGTGCCGACGATCAGCAGGGTGCCCAGCGGCACCACGGCGCTGACCCACAACGGAATCGTGGCACTGGCCGCGCCGAGCTGCTGGGTGGCCCCGTCCAGGATCGGCACCGCCAGGAGGTTGCCGAAGACCGTGCCGAGCACCAGGCCGAGCGTCGCCGGGATCATGGCCTGCGCGGTGTAGGCGCGGGCCACCTGCGAAGGGGTGAAGCCCAACGACTTCAGAATCCCGATGCGCCGGATTCCCGAGGCCACGGCCCCGCTGACCACGATCGAGATGATCAGCACCGACAGGAACAGCCCGAGGATCCCGAAGGCGACCAGGAACGGCACGTAGGCCTTGGCGTTCCCGGTCGCCTGCTGCTCCGCGGTCAGGTACGACTGTCCGGCCTCGACCGCGCCGGCCGGCGCGGCGGCGGCCACCGCCCGCTTGTCGGTGGCGATGTCGGCGTCGGTCCCGGCCTTGGCGAACCGGTAGAGCATCTGTACGTCCGACTTGGCGCCGGCAGCGGTGAGCCGCGCGAAACCGTCGGTGGTGGCGAAGGCGGTCGCGCTGTTGGTCACCGAGTCGGCGAAGCCGACGACCTTGAACGACGGCTTGCCCGGCAGGGAGGAGAACACCACCGAACCGCCGAAGCAGCCGGCGGCATAGTGATCCCGCGGCAGGGCGATCTCGCCCGGGCTCGTCGGCCAGCGCCCCTGGGTCAGCGCCAGCTGGTCCATCCCGGAGGTGCCACCCAGGTCGGGCCGGGTGGTGACGGTGATCGGACCGTTGTCGTGACCGGCGAGATCCTTCTTGGGGCAGTCCGTGCCGACGGTCGTGTCCAAGGCGGCGGCAATCGGGTACGGTCCGGCCGCCTCGGTGACGCCGGCGGCATGAGCGGTGGCGGTGGCCTGCGCCGCCGTGACCTTCGAACCGTCGAACTGGACCGCCAGGTGCGCCCCGTTCCGAGCACTGAAAGCGTGCTCGAACGGGGCCTGCACGACAGCCAGCAGGCCGAGGGAGAGTACTGAGGACGTCACCGCGGCGAACGTCGTCAGGGCCATGACGAGGGACTGGACCCGGCGCCGGCCCACGCCGGAGCGTACGACCTTGCCCAAGGCGCTCACCGGCTCACCGCCGGCAGCAGGCGGGCCATGGCATGGAATCCGACCTCGAAGAGGCGCCGGGGCATCGGCGGCTCGCGCAGTGTCATCCGACCGCTCCCGCCGGACGGGTCAGCGGCGTGCGGGCGGCCGGGCCGGCACCGCTGCCGCCGTTGATGACGTCCCGCTCGACCGCGCCGTCCACCAGCTCGATCGTGCGGCGCGCGGTGCTCACGGCCAGCTGCGCATCGTGGGTCACCAGCAAGATGGTCTGGCCCTCGCTGTTCAGATCCAGCAGCAGCCGGCGCACGCCCTCGGCCGAGTTCGAGTCCAGCGCGCCGGTGGGCTCGTCGGCCAGCAGCAGCGCGGGCTTGTTCATCAGGGCCCTGGCCACCGCCACCCGCTGCCGTTGCCCGCCGGACAACCGCTGCGGGTAGGCGCCCGCATGCCGGTCGATGCCCAGCGAGCCGAGCAGTTCGATGGCCCGCCGCCGGGCCTCATCCTTGCCCATCCCGGCCAGCTGCGCCGGAACCATGACGTTGTCCAGCACGGTCAGGTCGTCGAGCAGATTGAAGAACTGGAAGATCATGCCGATCGAGGCCCGGCGGTACTTCGCCGAACCGGTCTCACCGAGCTGATCGACGCGGGTGCCGTTGACGGTCACTGTGCCGCTGGAGGGCCTGTCCAGGCCGGCGATCAGATTCAGCAGCGTGGACTTCCCGCTGCCGGAATGGCCGAGGATCGCCACGCACTCACCGGACGCTACGGACAAGGTCACACCGGCCAGCGCGGGCGGGCCGTCGTCGTATTTCTTCGTCGTGTCGCGAAGATCGATCAGCGGTGCATTCGTCATGTCCACGAACCTAGGAACGGAACGCCATCCGTCGCGTCGGCCGGTGGGTGTCACCGTATCCCCAGGCCATCGGCCCGGCGGTGTACCGGCGTACATCCCCGGGGCGACGCGAAGAGCCGACTCCGCTGAATACGATCTCCGCATGGAAGAGCTTCTCCAGCGACTCTCGACGTCGAAGTGCGTGACCTGGCTGACGGCTCAGGCCGTGGTGCTGGCCACCGCCTGCTTCTACGCGCTGATGCTCGCCTGGACGATGCCGGCCTCTCGGACCGGGCTCTTCTTCGTGCTCGCCCTTCCGGTCCTGCTCGTGCGCCGTCTGCCTGCGGTGGTCTTCGCGGCGGTCCTGGGCGAAGCAGTGCTCGGCGACATCTTCGGCGCGCGGCCCTCGATCGTGTTCGTCCTGCTCGTCGCCTTGGGCGGGTACCTCGCTGTCCGGCGGCCGAAGGCCGCCGCCGTCGGTTCCGTCGCGGCCGTCGCGGCCGCGTTCGTCAACGTCACCCACATCCCCGGGGAGACCGTCAGCGACGCGGCCCAGTTCGCCGGGGGCCTCGCGTTGTGTTTCGCGGTCGCGTGGGTCTTCGGAGGGGTGTATCGCAAACGCCGTGAATACCTCGAAGCCCTGGACGAGCAGGCGGCGGTCCGCGCCGTCCTGACCGAGCGGCTGCGGATCGCCCGCGAACTGCACGACAGCGTCGCGCACAGCATCGGGATCATCACGGTGCTGTCGGGAGCGGCGTCACGGGTCGTTCAGACCAAGCCCGAGCAGACGCGGCAGGCGCTGACCGGCATCGAGACCACCAGCCGGGAGACGCTGCTCGAGCTGCAGCGCATGCTCGGGGCGCTACGCCGCGCCGAGCCCGACGACGCCATGCCGCAGGACGCTCCGCTGGCGCCGGCCGGCAGCCTGGCCGACGTCCCGCAGCTCGCCGAACGCACGGCCGACGCCGGGGTGCGGGTCCACGTGACCTGGCGGGGCGAGCGGCGTCCGCTGCCGCCGGAGATCGAACTGTCGGCGTTCCGGATCATCCAGGAGTCGGTGACGAACGTGGTGCGGCATTCCGGGGCGCGGACGTGCCGGGTCGCGGTCGGTTACGAGCCGGAAGGAGTGACGATCGAGGTGGTGGACGACGGGGACGACGATCTCGGCGGGCCGGGCGGTCGGAGGCTCACCGCGGCCGGCGGGAGCGGCTTCGGCCTGCTCGGCATGCGCGAGCGAGTGACGTTGCTGTCCGGCCAGTTCAGCGCCGGCCGGCGTCCGGAGGGCGGGTTCCGGGTGACGGCGAGGCTCCCGGCATGAGCGTGCGGGTGCTGCTGGTCGATGACCAGCCGCTGCTGCTGGTCGGGCTCGCGATCCTGATCGGCGACACCGACGACCTGGAGGTGGTCGGCGAGGCCGGCGACGGCCGCGAGGCGGTGCGCCTGGTGCGTGAGCTGCGTCCGGACGTCGTGGTGATGGACATCCGGATGCCGGGCATGGACGGGATCGAGGCGACCCGGCAGGCGACCGCCGAGCCGGACCCGCCCAAGGTGCTGGTGCTGACGACCTTCGACGACGACGAGTACGTCTACGGCGCGCTGCGCGCCGGGGCCAGCGGATTCCTGCTCAAGAGCATGGCTTTGGACGCGATCCTGGACGCGATCCGCGTGGTGGCGGCCGGCGACGCGCTGATCGCGCCGAGCGTGACCCGACGGCTGATCGCGGACTTCGCCGGAGCGTCCGACCGTCCGGCTCCCGAACCGGACGCCGAGCCCGCCGCGGACTCGCGTCTCATCGCGGAGATCACCGACCGGGAGCGCGAGGTGCTGGCACTGGTCGGACAGGGACTGTCGAACACTGAGATAGCCGAGCGGCTGGTGATCAGCGCGGCGACGGCGAAGACTCATGTCGCGCGCCTGTTCGCCAAGCTCGAGGCCCGGGACCGCGTCCACCTGGCGATCATCGCCTTCGAGGCCGGACTCGCACCACGTGGACGGTAGGGCGGGATCAGAAGAACGATCGCCGACCACGGGTCCGCCGCGTTCGGAGACGCGCCAACTCATCCACCTGGCCGCAGCCATCTTCTTCGTGCTCGGCGGCGCGGCGGGGTCGGCAGGCTGGCGCGCCCCGTATGGCTCTACGCGGTGGGGTTGCTGATCGCACCGGCTGCTCATGTCCCGCCGCACGGCCTTGGTATCCGCCTCTCTGGAATGAGGCGGCGACGCCGCCGGCGAACTCGGAGACTCGCCGGCGGCTTCAGTTGAGGTGATCGAGGTCGGGTTCAGCCTCGTAGTGGGTGACGGCCGGAGCGGACGCGAAGAACTCGCCCACGGCGCCGCGCCATTCCTGGAACAGCGGTGATTCCCGGAAGCCGACGGTGTGGGATTCGAGCGTTTCCCAGCCGACGAGAAGAAGGTAGGTCCCGGGGTTCTCGATCTGGCGGACGAGCCGGGCCCAGTGGTAGCCGTCGGCCTGGGCGATGGCACGGTGGCCGCGCGTGAAGGCTTCCTCGAACTCCTTCTCGCGTCCGGGGACGATGCTGAGCTCGGCGTGTTCGACGACCATGGGTTCCTCCAGGTGATCAGTGAGCCTCAGTGAATCGCGGCCGGCGTTTCTCGGTGAAGGCGGCCACCCCTTCGGCGTGTTCGGGGCTGCGGGCGGCGGTGCCCTGGGCGTCGGCTTCGGCGGCGAGGACTTCGGCGGCGGGGGAGTGGGCGGCCAGGTGGAAGACGCGCTTGGTCAGCGCGAACGCTGTTGCGGGCCCGTCGGCCAGGGTTTCGGCGCGGGCCTGGGCCTCGGTGGCGAGATCGCCGGCGGGGACGACCGCGTTGATCAGACCGAGGCCGAGAGCCTCGCGCGCGTCCAGGGGACGTCCGGAGGTGGCGAGTTCGTAGGCGCGGGCGTGGCCGAGCGCGCGGACCAGCACGCTGGACAGCCCGGTGTCGGGGACCAGGCCGACGTTGCCGAAGGCGCAGGTGAAGCGGGCTTCCTCGGCCGCGAGGATCAGGTCGCAGACCAGGGCGAGGCCCATCCCGGCGCCGACGGCGAGGCCGTTGACCGCCGCGATCACCGGCTTGCCCATGCCCGTGATCGCGGTGACCAGCGGGTTGTAGGTATCGCGGACGGTCGCGCCGGCGTCGTCCAGTTCGTGCCGGGCGGCGAGGTCCTGTCCGGCGCAGAAGGCGCGTCCGGTCCCGGTGAGGACGACGCACCGGACGGCCGGGTCGTCACCGGCCCGGTTCAGGGCCTCCAGGAGGGCGCGGCGGGTGGGCTCGTCCAGGGCGTTGAGCCGGTCGGGCCGGTTGATGACGACCCATTCGACCATGCCCTTCCGTTCGATGGTCACGCTGTTCACGGGGCGGTCTCCTCGGCGGGCGTGTGGACGGCGCTGTGCTCGGCGCCGTGACAGGAATAGCCGCGCTCGGCGTAGGGGAAGCCGTCGAGTTCGGTGTCGCGGTCGTCGTGCTGGCGGTAGTAGGAGCGGATCTCGCTGATGCGGCCGTCCGGGGCGAAGGCGAACCATTCGGCGCCTCGGGTCGCCACCCGCCGGCCGGAGCGGGGCGGCGTCCAGAACATCGTCCATTCGATGACGGCCTCGCCGGTGCCGTCGAGGAGGTGGTCGACGATCCAGACGGCATCGATGAGGCGGTGCACCTTGCGCCAGTACCGGGCCAGGTGCTCGCCGCCGTGCACCGCTGCGGAACCGGGGTTCGGAGCGAGGAACCAGTGGACGACGTCGTCGGCGAGCGTGGCGCGCATCAGCCCGGCGTCCCCGGTGCTGCAGCCGTTGTAGTAGCGGGCGATGGTGTCCAGGTGACCGGTCATCGCTGGATCGCCTTGGTCTCGACGAACTCGTCGATGCCGTGGCGCCCGAACTCGCGGCCGATGCCCGACTTCTTGTAGCCGCCGAACGGCGCGGCGGGGTTGAAGGCGGCGCCGTTGACGTCGACCTGCCCGGTGCGGATGCGGCGGGCGACCGCCAGGGCGTGCTCCTCGTCGGCGCTCCACACGCCTCCGGCCAAACCGTAGGGGCTGTCGTTGGCGATGGCGACGGCCTCGTCCTCGGAGCCGAACGGGATGATCGTCAGGACGGGACCGAAGATCTCCTCCTGGGCGATGCGGGAGGCGTTGTCGACGTCCGCGAAGATCGTCGGCCGTACGTAGAAGCCGTCGGTGAGCCCGTCGGGCGGGGTGTCGCCGCCGAGGACGAGCTTGCCGCCCTCACTCTGGCCGAGCCGGATGTAGTCCCGGACGGTGGCCTGCTGCCGGGCGGAGGCCAGGGGGCCGAGCCGGGTGGACGGGTCGAGCGGGTGGCCGACGGTGAGCCGCTCGGCGGCGGCGCGGGCGAGGTCGACGGCCTCGTCATGGAGTTCGCGGGGGACGAGCATGCGGGTCCACGCCGAGCAGGTCTGCCCGGAGTTGAGGAACGCGTTGCCGACACCGGTCTTCACGGCGCGGCCCAGGTCGGCATCGGGCAGGACGATGTTAGCGGACTTGCCGCCGAGTTCCAGGGAGACGCGGGTGATGTTCGCCGCGGCGGCCCGCATGATCTTGGTGCCGACCGCGGTGGAGCCGGTGAAGGAGACCGCGTCCACGCCCGGGTGCCCCGCCAGCGCCTCGCCGACCCGTGAGCCCGGCCCCGGCACGAGGTTGAACAGTCCGGCCGGCAGCCCGAGGCGGCCCGCGACCTCGGCGAACGCGTCGGCGAACGCGAACGCGGCGAGCGGTGCGACTTCGGCTGGCTTGGCCACCACGGCGCATCCGGCCGCGAGCGCGCCGCCGACCTTGGCCACGAGCTGGTGCAGCGGGTAGTTCCACGGCGTGATCGAGGCGACGACGCCCACCGGCTCGCGGACGAGCAGGGAGTTGCCCGTCTCGTCCTCCCACGCATAGGCCGGGACAGTGTCGGCGAAGGCGTTCAGCACCGACACCGGCAGCCCGACCTGGATGCGCTGGGAGATCTTCAGCGGCGTGCCCACCTCCAGGCTGATGACCCGCGCGATGGCGTCCTGGCGCTCGGCGAGCGCGGTGGCCAGAGCGCGCAGCACCTGCGCCCGGTCGGCCGGGCTGCTCCCCGCCCACGCGTCGGCGGCCGAGCGGGCGGCGGCGACCGCGGCGTCGACATCGCCGGGTGCGGCCTCCGGAACGTGCCCGAGCACACCGCCGGACGCCGAGTCGATCACTTCCCTGGTGGCACCGCCCGCCTCGCGCCAGGTGCCTCCCACGTAGATGGAGTCGCGTTCGGTGAGGGCTGCGTCGGGAGCCGGGAAGTCGCTCATGTCGTGCTCCTTGTCGTGGGCGTGTGGTCGTGGAAGCCGCGTCCGCTCTTGCGGCCGAGGTGCCCTTCGGCGGCGAGGCGCAGCAGCCCGTCCGCCGGGCGCAGCCGCGGTTCTCCGAAGGCTTCGTGCAGCGATGTCTGCGCGGCGGCGGTGACGTCGGTGCCGATGAGATCGATCAGCTCGAACGGGCCCATCGGGTGGCCCAGCGCCTCGCGCATGAGCGCGTCGGCCTCGGCGGCGGTGAACGCGCCCGCGTCGAGCAGGCGCACGGCGTCGTTGAGATAGGGGATCAGCAGCCGGTTGACGATGAATCCGCGCTGGTCGCCGCACCGCACCGGAACCTTGCCGATCCGGTGCACCCAGGCGCGGGCCGTGCTGACGGCGGCCTCGTCCTCGCCGACCACTTCGACGAGCTTCATGGCCCTCGCCGGGTTGAAGAAGTGCAGCGCGATCACGATGCGGCGGGCGGGAAGCCCGGCGCGAAGCTCACCGACGGTGAGGGACGAGGTGTTGGTGGCCAGTACGGCCGTCTTCGGCAGGACTGCGTCCAGGCGGCGCAGCAGTTCCCGCTTCGCATCGGCCTGTTCCGTGACGGCCTCGATGACGTGACCGCAGCCGGTCAGGTCTCCGGGCTCGGTGGTGACGGTCAATGCGTCCAGCGCGCGGCGGTGCTCCTCCTCGGCGAGCCGTCCTTTGGCGACTGCCGTCTCCAGGCTCGCCGAGACCGCTGCCCGCAACCGTTCGACGGAGGACTGCGAGCGTCCGAGCACCGTGGTCGGCACTCCGGCCCGCACCAGCGCCTCGGCGATACCGGTCGCCATCGTCCCTGTTCCGGCGATGCCGACCGGGTGGTCGGGTGCGTCCCGCCCGGCGTCCTCGGCCACCGGTGCGGAGCCCGGGCCGGGAGGTTCGGGAAGGCCCACGCGGTCGCGGAGTTCGGGGCCGAGTTCGCGGAGCAGTGCGAGGGGGCCGACGGGGTGGCCGGCGCCCAGGCGCATCGCGGTGTCGATGTCGTCTGGCGCGGCGAACCCCGACCCGGCCATGGCGACCGCGTCCCGCAGCAGCCCTGCGGCCAGGGACAGGGCGGCGAGCCGGGTGCCGTCCGCATCGGCCGGATCGGCCGGGATGAAATCCTGTGACATGTTATCTACCTTCCGGACGGTAGGTAACGTAAGGTGACGAGCGGCACCGTGTCAAAGCCGCATCGAAAGGACGAAGATGGCCATCGACCTGGCACCCGGCGCAGAGCCGGGCGTCTCCGACCTGAGCAAGGTCGTCCCCGATCCACGACGCTCGGTGGCCGACATTCCCGACGGCGCCGTCCTGGCCGTCGGGGGATTCGGTTCCTGCGGCATCCCGAGCCTGCTCATCGACGCTCTCCGCCGCGCGGGACGGCGCGGGCTCCACGTGGTGTCCAACAACTGCGGCATCGACGGCTGGGGCCTCGGCATCCTCCTCGAAGCCGGGCAGATCGACCGGGTCACCGCCTCCTACGTCGGTGACAACAAGGAGTTCGCCCGCCGCTACCTGTCCGGCGAGCTGGAGGTGGAACTCGTCCCGCAGGGCACCCTCGCGGAGCGGCTGCGGGCCGGAGGCGCGGGCATCCCCGCCTTCTTCACTCCCGCCGGCGTCGGCACGCAGATCGCCGAGGGCGGCCTGCCCTGGCGGTACGGCGCGGACGGCACGGTCGCCGCCGCGTCGCCGCCGCGCCGCACGGAGGTCTTCAATGGCCGGGAGTACGTGCTGGAGCACGCCGTCCGCGCCGACTTCGGGCTGGTGCGCGCATGGAAGGGCGACACGCTCGGCAACCTGGTGTTCCGCCGCGCGGCCCGCAACTTCAACCCGCTGTGCGCGATGTCCGGCCGCATCACGATCGCCGAGGTCGAGGAACTGTACGAGCCGGGCGAGATCGACCCCGACGAGGTCCACCTGCCCGGCGTGTTCGTCCAGCGGGTCGTGCCGGTCCCGCCGGACGGCCCCGGAGCCGAGAAGCGCATCGAGAAGCTGACCGAACGCCGGACCGCGCCCTCCACCCGGGAGTCCCGATGAGCCTGACCCGCGAGCAGATCGCCCGCCGCGCCGCGCTGGAGCTGCACACCGGCCAGTACGTCAATCTCGGCATCGGCCTGCCCACCCTCATCCCGGGCGTGCTCCCGCCCGGGGTCCGCGTTCACCTGCACAGCGAGAACGGCATCCTCGGCACCGGCGACTTCCCCGAGCCCGGCGAGGCCGACCCGGACCTGATCAATGCGGGCAAGGAGACCGTCACCGTGCTGCCGGGTGCGGCGTTCTTCGACTCGGCGCTGTCCTTCTCCATGATCCGTGGTGGCCACATCGACGTCGCCGTGCTCGGCGCCATGCAGGTCTCCGCGTGCGGCGACCTGGCCAGCTGGGCGATCCCCGGTGCGATGGTCAAGGGGATGGGCGGCGCGATGGACCTCGTGCACGGCGCGCGCCGCGTGATCGTCACGATGGAGCACCTCACGCGCAACGGCGACCCGAAACTCCTCGAGCACTGCGCGCTTCCGCTCACCGGGGCGCGCGTGGTGCATCGCGTCATCACCGATCTGGCGGTACTCGACGTCACCGCGGACGGGCTCGTCCTGCGCGAAACGGCACCAGGCGTCACCATCGACACCGTCCGTTCGGCCACCGCCTGCCCGCTGACCGTGGCCTCCGACGTCCGGACGATGAACCTGTACGCGGCGCCGCCCGCACCCCGCAAGGGCGAGGACGCGGAGGTGGCTCGGTGAGCGGAAGGCTGCCCGCGCTCGTTCCGGACGACCTTGAGGTCGAGCGGCTCCTGGACCCCTACCGGCTGCCGGACGGCCGTCCGCTGCCGATCTTCCAAGCACTGGCCCACAGCCGCGCCGCGCTGGACGACCTGCGGCGCGCGACGGCGGCCTGCATGAAGGGAACCGCGCTCGACGCGCGCACTCGGGAACTGGCGGTCCTGCGGGTCTGCGCTCGGGTCGGTGCGGAGTCCGAGTGGGCCGTACACGTGGAGATGTTCGCTCGGGAGGCGGGTCTGTCCGATGCCGAGGTCCGAGCGACCACCGCCCCGCCGCACAGCGCGCCCTGGTCGCCGCGCGACCAGCTCGTCCTGGCCGTCGCGGACGAGATCACCGCGACCTCGACGCTCTCCGATGAGCTCTGGGGACGGGTGGCGGCGGCGTTCCCACCCCGGGAGATCGTCGAGCTGCTGCTGGTCGTGACGCAGTACCAGAAGGTCGCGTGCCTGACGAACGCCCTGGGACTGAAGACGCCCCGCGGACTGCCGCGCCTTCCCGACCAGGCGGACACGGCATCATAGAGGGAACGCAGGGGCGGCCCGGGAACGGAGAGCGATCGGTGGCGGACGGACACAAGCGGGGCCCCCGGTTGTCCGGCCCCCTCCGCAAGGCGCAGATCATGCAGGTCGCCGCCGAGCTGTTCGACACCCGCGGCTACCACGAGACGTCCATGGAGGCCATCGCGGAGAAGGTCGGGATCCGCAAGCCGTCGCTGTACTACTACTTCCCCGGCAAGGACGCGCTCCTGGTGCAGATGCACCAGGAGATGATCGACCTGATCATCTCCGCGCAGCAGACCCGTCTGGACGAGGGGGAGCTGGATCCGCGCGGGCTGCTGCTGGCGATGATGACCGACCTGGTGTCGCTCATGGAGACCCACCCCGGCCATTTGCGGATCTTCTTCGAGCACTACCGGGAGCTGCCCGAACCGGTCCGGGAGGAGATCGCCGGAAAGCGCGACCTCTACCAGCGCATGCTGGTGGACGTCCTGGAACGCGGCGTCGAGGACGGCTCCTTCCGCATCGAGAACCCGCGCCTGACCGCGCTGGCGGTCCTGGGCATGTGCAACTGGGCCTACCAGTGGTTCCGGCCCGGTGGCGGACGGACGGCGGCAGAGGTGGCGCGCTACTTCCACGACACCCTGCTCGGCGGGATCGGCACCGGCCCTGCCTGACCGGCCGTCGCAGGGTCGCGCGGACCGGCGGGGCCGCCGCGCCTTCCGCTCGTGAGGGAGCACCGATGAACCTTTCCCGTTACGACCTCAATCTGCTCGTGGCCCTGCGAGCCCTGCTCGAAGAACGGAACGTGACGCGCGCGGGGGAGCGGCTCGGGCTCAGCCAGCCGGCCGCGAGCAACGCGCTGGCCCGCCTGCGCCGCCAGTTCGGCGACGAGTTGCTCGTCCGCTCGGGGCAGTCCATGGAGCTGACGCCGCTCGCGCGGGCGCTGCTGGGCATGGTCACGGCGACGCTCACCATGGCGGAGCGCACCTATGAGATGACCAGCGAGTTCGATCCGGTCGCCAGCACCCGGCGGTTCACGGTCGTCGGGTCCGACTATGGCCTGTCGCTGCTGGCCGCCCCGCTGCGCGAGCTGGACGTCCTCGCTCCGGGCGTGCGCGTCCGGCTCGACATGCTGCGCGCCGAGCATCTGCGCGATCCCGAGGGGCTGCTGCGGCGCGCGGATCTCATGGTCGCTCCCCGCGCGTGGTTGCACGGGTTGCCGGCGGCGCATCTGTCCACGGACGAATGGGTCGGCGTCGTCGATCGCGGCAACCGCGCCGTCCGGGACCGTCTCACCATGGACGAGCTGCGGACGCTCAGGCTGGTCGGCCTGTTCGACGAGCCGCCGGGCGGCGCCCACATCGGCCGGCAGTTGGAAGTGCTCGGCATCGAGTCGAACGGCCGCATCAGCGTGGAGTCGTTCCTGGAGGTGCCGTTCCTCGTCGAGCACACCGAGCGCCTCGGCCTGCTGCCGCGCCGGTTGGCGGAGCGGTCGGCGCGGTCCGCGCACATCCGCCTGGTGGCCCTCCCCTTCGAGGCGGCAGAGCTGGTGGAGATGCTGTGCTGGCATCCCCGCGCCGACCCCGACCCCGGTCACCGCTGGTTCCGCAGCCTCCTGAGCGCCGCGGCCGCCCCTGGCCGGGCATCCGGATCCTGAATTCCCGGCATCACCACAATTGATTTCACTTCAGGGTGGCCTCGGTCTACCTTTCTTCTACCCGAAGTAATGGGGGAACCCGCCGCGGTGCCCGCAATTGTCTTCCCCGACTTCTTCGGATCCCGCGACGCTCGAGCGATCGCCCTGAAGCGATCCCCGTCGCTCCCGCTCCCTCCCGACGGCGCGCCACGACGGCGCGCCGTTCCGCCCCACCTCATCACCCCCTGGGAGGCCATCCATGGAACCGACGACGAGCGAGGGGCGCCCACCGGATCGTCCGCCCGGCGCTGTGGCGCTCAGCGTCCAGCGCGCCGGCGTCTCGTTCCGAGGCCTGCGGGCCCTGGACGCTGTGACCTTCGACGTCCCCGTGGGCGGCGTCAGCGCGGTGATCGGCCCCAACGGAGCCGGGAAGACCACGCTGTTCAACTGCATCAGCGGGCTCTACCGGCATGACGGCCGGATCTCGCTGTACGGCGACGACATCACGAGCCTCGATCCCCACGCCCGCGCATCGCGGGGCATCGCCCGGACGTTCCAGACACCGGTGCTGCTCGACGAGCTTCCCGTCCTGGACAACGTGATGCTCGGCGGCCACGCGCGGACCCGGTCCGGCGTCCTGTCCACGCTGGTGGCGGCGGGCCGTCACCGCGCCGAGGAGCGGCGGCTCCGCGAGGACGCCGAAAGGCTGCTGGACGCCTTCGGCATCGCCCACCTCGCGGACGTGCCGGCGGGCACGCTGCCGCACGGCGACCGGCGCAGGACCGAGGTGGCCCGGGCCGTCATGTCCCGGCCCCGGCTGCTCCTGCTGGACGAACCGGCCGCCGGCCTCGGCGCCGACGAGTCCCGCGAGTTGCTGGAGGTCGCGCTCGCCGCCTGCGAGGACGCCGGTGAGGGGCCCGCGACGGCTCTGCTCGTCGAGCACGACATGGACCTGGTCATGTCGGTCGCGCGGTTCGTCGTCGTGCTCGACGCCGGCCGGCTGCTGACCTCCGGCACGCCCCGCAAGGTCGCGGCCGACCCGCGGGTCGTCGCCGCCTACCTCGGCGCCGACGCCGAGGAAGCCGCCGAGGGCACCGATGGCGGGGAGGCGGCGCGATGAGCGAGGACACGCTCCTGCGAGCACGAGACCTGACCGCCCGCTACGGCGCTGTCCAGGTCCTGCACGGCGTCTCCGTCGACGTCGGCGAGGGCGAGATGGTCGCGCTGCTCGGCGCCAACGGCGCAGGGAAGACGACCCTGCTCCGAGCGGTGTCGCGCGGCGTCGTCACGACCGGAACGGTCGCCTTCGACGGGCGCGACATCACCCGACTCGACGCCATCGGCGCGGCGCGGGCGCGGATCGGGCACGTCCCCCAAGGACGCGGCACCTTCGCTGAGCTGAGCGTGGAGGAGAACCTGCGGCTCGGCCTCATGGGGCGCCCCGCGTCGCTGCGCGCGGACTCCGACCGGGACCTGGAGCGCGTGCACACCATGTTCCCCGTCCTGCGGGACATGCGGAACCGGCCGGCCGGAGCGCTGTCCGGCGGGCAGCAGCAGATGCTGGCGCTCGGCCGCGCCCTGCTGGCCCGGCCGCGGTTGCTGCTGGTGGACGAGCCGTCCCTCGGCCTCGCCCCGCGCACCACCGCCGAGCTGTTCGAGGCGCTCGCCGGCATCCGCGCCGCGTGGTCCACCGCCGTTCTGCTCGCCGAGCAGAACGCCCGGCTGTCGCTGCGCGTCGCCGACCGCGCGATCGTCCTCGCCCGCGGGCGGGTCGTCCGTTCCTGCGCGGCGGCCGATCTCGCCGACGACGCCGAACTTCGCGCGGCCTACCTCGGAACCGTCCCGGATCAACAGAAGGCGGACCGATGATCGAACTGATCCAGCAGATACTCGCCGGCCTCGCCACCGGCGTGATCTACGCCGGTCTGGCACTCGCCCTGGGCGTGGTGTTCCAGGGGACCGGCATGCTCAACCTGGCGCAGGGCGAACTGGCGACGCTGTCGGCGTTCGCCGCCTGGAGCCTCATCGACGCCGGGCTGCCGTTCTGGGGCGCGTTCCCGCTGGCCGTGCTGCTGTCGGCGGTGCTCGGCGCGGCGATCGAACGGGTGCTGGTGCGGCCGGTCGAGGGATCGGGACCGATGGTCCTGCTCGCCGCCGGCGCCGCGATGCTCCTCGGGGTCAACGCGCTCATGGCGCTCGGCTGGGGCACCGACCCCAGGACCTTCGCCTCGCCGTTCGGGGCGTCCTCGGTCGGTTTCGGGGACGTGCGGCTGACCAGCCAGCAGGTCGGCGCGGCCGTGCTCGTCCTGGTGACGATGGGGGTGATCGCCGGGCTGTTCCGGTTCACGCCGGTCGGGCTGAAGCTGCGGGCGGTGGCGACGAACCCGGCGTCGGCCCGGCTGCTCGGCATCCGCACCGGCCGCATCCTCGCGCTCGGCTGGGCCCTGGCGGGCGCGGTCGGCGGCGTCGCCGGCATCGCGGCCGCGCCCGTCGTCGGGCTGTCGCCGGACATGATGTCCGGGCCACTGCTGCTGGCGCTGGCCGCCGCCACCCTCGGCGGGATGACCAGCCGCGCCGGCGCGGTCGTCGGCGGCCTGGTCATCGGTGTCGCGGGCAGCCTCGCGAGCCGCTACGTCCCGGGCCTCGGCGGCGACCTGCAACTCGTCGTCCCGTTCGGGATCATCTTCGCGGTGCTGCTGCTGCGTCCCCAGGGCCTGTTCGGCCGGGCTGCGACGGTGCGGGCATGAGCGCCGCGACCACGGGCACCGCGAAGGAGGCCGCCGAGAGCACCCGGATCGCGAGGCCGGGGGCCGACCGCTCCCGCATCCTGTTGACCGTCGCCCTCCTGTGGGCGCTGGCCGTGCCGTTCCTATTCAGCGACTACGACCTGCTGCAACTGTCACGCGTGTGGTCGGTCGCGCTGGCCGTCGCGTCCCTCAACCTGCTCAGCGGCTACGCGGGCCAGGTCAGCGCCGGCCACGGCGCGCTGTTCGGGCTGGGCGCCTACACCGGCGTCCTGCTGGTCGGCAAGGGCGGGCTGGCATGGCCGGTCGCGCTGCTCGGAGCCCTGGCGGTCTGCCTGGCCGCCGGCGCGCTGCTCGGCCTGCCCGCACTGCGGGTCGGCGGGCTCAGCCTGGGCCTGCTCACCATCGCCATCGCGGCACTGTTCCCGCTGGTGGTGACCCGGTTCGACGGTCTGACGGGCGGCGCGGTCGGGCTGCAGCTCGACGCGCCGCCGCTGGCCGCCCCCGGCTGGACGGGCCTCGCCGACGCCCAGTTCGGGTACCTGGTCGTGCTCGTCCTCTGCGGGATCGTCGCGATCGGGCTGCGCAACCTCACCCGCGGCCGGTTCGGCCGGTCGATGGAGGCGCTGCGCACCAGCCCCCTCATGGCCGTGTCGACCGGCGTGGACACCCGGCGGCTGACCCTGACGGTGTTCGCGCTGAGCGCGGGCGTCGCCGGATTCGCCGGTGCCCTGAACGCCATGGTCCTGACCCTCGTCACCCCGGACGGCTTCTCGCTCGCCTTCTCCCTGACGCTGCTGGCCGCGAGCGTCGTCGGCGGTACCCGGTCCTGGGCCGGCGCGATCGTCGGCGGCGCGTTCGTCACCTATCTGCCGCAGTACATGAGCGACCACATGGACGGCGGGAGCGCCGGGCAATGGGCACAGGTCGCCTACGCCGCAGCGCTTCTGCTCGTCCTGTACTTCGCGCCCCGCGGCATCGTCCACCTCGTACGCACGGGCCTCGCCCGCCTGGGCGCACGCCGAACCGAAGGGAGGCCCGCATGAGGCACCCGCGACGGCTCCGGACGTCCCTGCTGCGCCCGGTCGCCCTGCTGTGCGCCGCCGCGACCGCGCTCAGCGGCTGCACGTTCCGCTGGAACGCGCAGGCCGGCGCGGGGCGCGGCGACATCGTGATCGGCGCCAGCCTCGCCCTGTCCGGGCCCTTGGCCGTCACCGGCGTCGTCGGCTCCGGTGCGCAGGCCTACTTCTCACGCGTCAACGCCGAGGGCGGCGTGAACGGCAGGAAGATCGACTTCCAGGTCCTCGACGACGCCTACGACGCCTCGCGGCTGACCGCCAACATGCGCCGGCTCGTCGAGCAGGAGCACGCGGCGCTCGTGCTGTCGTTCGGTGGCGCGGCGATCTCCACGCGCCCCTACCTCGGCGAACGCAAGGTCCCGCTGATCGCACTGGCCGGGCAGACGCCGTTCAGCGACGTCCGGAGCTTTCCCTACGCCCGCGCCTGGTGGCCGGACATCGCCGTCGAGGGCAAGATCGCCGGCACGTTCCTGAAGAACCGGTTCCCCGGAGCGAAGGCCGGACTGCTCGGACTCAACAACGACCTGACCCCCAGCCAGGCGAACGGGCTGCGCGCGGCCGGCCTGGCGCTCACCAAGACGATCAAGGTCGCGCCGAGCGTCGTCGACCTCGGCCCGCAGGTCAACGAGCTGCGCGGCGCGGGCGTCGACGTGCTGTTCCTGTCGGTCGGCGGCGCGGCGCAGAGCGCGGTGCTGCGGCTGATGGACCAGGTCGGCTACCACCCGAAGATCATGCTCTACAGCGCGCAGAGCGAGTACACCGGCACCCTCACGCCCGCCGGGCCGGCCGCCAAGGGCGTCTACACGGCGCAGTGGGCCAAGGACCCGTCCGACCCGCGCTGGGCGGCCGACCCGGCCGTCCGGCAGTTCAAGACGGACATGGCCAGGTACGGGCACGCCGCCGACAGCGGCAAGCTCCTCGCGCTCAACGGATACGGTGCGGCGGCCGCCGTAGTCGCCGCGCTGCGCAAGGCTCCTGCCCTCGACGGCAAGGGCTTCCTCAAGGGCTGGGACGGACTGCACGGCACCGCCGATCCCGCGCTGCTGCCCGGGATGTCCCTGGACGGCGGCTCGGACGGTCGGCTCGTCCGGAGCTACCGCGTCCAGCAGTTCGACGGCCGCACGTGGCATTTCGAGGACGCGTCCTGACAGGAGCGTGATCGGGGCCGGGGCCGCGACGAGGCGGCCCCGGCCCTTTCACGACTCCGCCCGGCCGCTGGAGCCGTCCGGCGAGCCTTGCAGGGCGTGGCCCTGTTCGATGAGCAGGTCGACGAACCAGCGGTGGCCGGGGTCCAGCTGGCGGACGGGATGCCACCACGCCGTCTCGGTGACCGGCTGGAGCGCGGCGGGAAGCTCCACTTCGCGCAACTGGTGATCCGGGTGCTGCCGGATCAGCCGCTCGTGGCACAGGACGAGCAGCTCGGTGCCCACCACGAGCCGTCCCAGGACGGCGAAGTTCTCGACCCGGACGGCGCAGTGCCGGTCGATGCCGAGAGCCGCCAGGCCGGCGTCGGCGGGCGACGCCATGAGCGGTTGCCGGAAGGGCATCACCCATCGGGCGCGTGCGGCGTCCTCGCGGGTGAGCCGGTCCGTGACCGAGTGGTTGTCGCGCCAGGTCACGCAGATCCAGCGGTCGCTGTACAGTTCGGCGCTCAACGCCTCCGGCACCGAGAACAGGCCGCGCGGCGCGATGAGGACGTCGATGTCACGCAGCGCGGTGAGCGGATCGTTCACCACGGCCTGGTTCACGCCCCGGAAGTCCAGGCTGACTCCCGGGGCCGCCTGCGCGACGGCGGCGACCAGCCGGGGCCCGAGCACGGTGAGCACGGCGTCGGAGCACTGGACCACGAACCGCCGCTCGGCCGTCGCGGCATCGAATCGCGGCTGGGCGGCCAGCAGCCGCTGCAGATCGTCGAGCATCCGCCCAAGCTGGTCGTAGAGCCCCTGGGCCAGCGGCGTCAGGACGTACTGGCCGCCTTCCCGTTCCAACAGCGGGTCGTTGAAGTGCCGCCGCAGCCGGCCCAGCGCCGCGCTCGTCCCCGGCTGGCTCATGCCGAGCCGTTCGCCCGCGCGGGTCACGTTGCGCTCTTCGAGCAGGGCGTGCAGGACCACGATCAGGTTCAGATCGAGGCTGGGCAGGTGCACCGTCGGTCCTCCGAGTCGTGCGCGAACGGCCGGCGGGCTGCCGGCCGTTCGCGTCAATCATCCTCGGGTGGACGCCGGAGCCGGCGCATTTCAGTACGGCTCGGCCAGCCGGGCGTGCGCCGCCGGAATGGGGAGTTCCAGCAGCTTCAGGTCCTCCGGGGACGCCTTGCCCTGCTCCTGTCGCATGAGTGCGGCGGAGTAGTCCTGGACGAGTCCGGCGCGCGGAATCCGGCGCCGCCACCAGGCGCCGAGGGCCTCGGGCACGGACGTGGCGCGTTCCAGCTCTTCGGCCAGAACGACGGCGTCCTCGGCGGCCATTGCCGCGCCCTGCGCCATGTGCGGGCTGGTGGCGTGCGCGGCGTCGCCGGCGATGAGAACGCGGCCGCGATACCACGGCTCGTCCAGGGTGACCTGCTCGATGGGCCCGTACGCGGCTGAGTTCTCCTGCGAGATGTGCTTGGCGAGCCCGCCGATCCAGCCTCCGAACTCCTGCAGCATGGCGTGCATCTGCGCGGCGATGTGCGGTGGCGTCATCCCCTGCTGGACGGTCTCCTCGGGCGCCACCAGAGCGATGTAGCTGTCGTCCGAGCCGAGCGGTATCAGCGTGGCCTTGACCTTGCCGGCGAAGGCGTAGACGACCCCGTCCAGTTCAGGGGGACGGGGCAAGCTGATGCGCCAGACCGAGAAGCCGGTGAGTCGAGGTTCGTACCGATCGCCGAACAGCTGCCGGCGGGTGGCCGAGCGTATGCCGTCGAAACCGGCGACGAGGTCGTAACGGCCCGGAACGGGCGCATCGTGACCGGTGAAGGTGACCTCGACGCCGTCACCGTCCGCCGAGACGGTCGCGGTGGTCGCGTCGTGATGCAGCCGGGCGCCCGCCTTTGCGGCCGCGTCCAGCAGGACGCGGCAGAGTTCGCGCCGCTGGATCCCGTTGTTGCGCGCGGGCAGGCCTGGGGCAGGAGGAGGCGGGATCTCGGCCAGCACCGTCCCGTCCGCGCCGATCATGCGCAGGTCGTCCCACTGGCAGCCGGCGGCGAGGCAATCGTCCAGGACACCGATCTCGTCCATCACCCGCAGGGCGTTGGACGGCTGGTTGAGCCCGACGCCGAGCACCGATCCGGCGGGCCGGCGTTCGACGACGTCGACCTCGACACCGCGCCGGGCGAGGGCGGTGGCGGCGACGAGGCCGCCGATGCCGCCGCCCTGCACAAGGACACGATTGACGATCACGTCCGTACTCCTGGAGCGATACGCCGCCGGGCCGGCGGGACGGGGACGGGCACCCGGCCGGGGACGAGCCGGTTCTCGACGTGCCCGAGTTCTTCGACGTCGATCCGGACGACGTCGCCGGGCGCCAGCCAGGCGGGCGCGGCGTCGCCCCGGGTGCGTTTGAGTTCGGCGATGCAGCCGGTGCCGCAGGTCCCCGAGCCGAGGACGTCACCGGGCCGGACGACGGTGCCGCGCGAGGCATACGCCACCAGATCGGCGAACGACCACGACATGTTGGCCGTGCTGTCGCCGCCGGTGCGCACCCCGTTGAGATGCACCTCCGTCCGCAACGCGAGCCGCCCGTCCTCGACCCGATCGGCCAGCTCGTCGGTGGTGACGAGCCAGGGGCCGAGGGTGGTCGCCGAGTCCTTCGACTTCGACGGCCCCATCGGCTGCTTGAACTCCCGTTCCTGCAGGTCCCGCGCCGACCAGTCGTTCATGATCGTGTAGCCGAGGATGTGGCCGGCGGCGTTCTCCGGGGACAGGTCGGAGCCGGCACGGCCGATGACCGCGGCCACCTCCAGTTCGTAATCGAGCCGCCGGGCTCCGGGCGGAATGGCGACGGTCCCGTAGGGAGCGACGATCGCCGCGGGATTCGAGAAATAGAACAGCGGCTCTTCGTACCATTCCTCGGGCACCCCGCCCGCCAGGGCGTCGATGTGCTTTTCATAGGTGAGAAAGTCACGCACGCTCGGCGGCTGCAGCAGCGGCCCGAAGGACGCCTCTTCGATCGGGACGGCGTCGCCGGTGCGGACGCGGCGCGCCACGTCGTCCAGCGCCTCCGTCCCGCCCTGGATGACGTCCAGCAGCGTCGTGCCGGGGGCGAGCAGGCGGACGACGTCGCCGTCCAGCACGCCGACCTGGGCGCCTTCGCCGGTGAGCAGGGTGGTCAGTCGCATGGTGGTCTCCTCACTTCACCGCGACGGGGTTGACCGGCGAGCCGACCGCGCGGGTGAACGGCAGCGGCTGCGCGGCGAGGAAGAACTCGTGGACACCGTCGGCGGCGCAGTCGGCGGCCAGCGCGTCCAGGTCCCACATCTCGCCGACCAGCAGGCCGATGTGGGGGAGCGCCACCTGGTGGAGCGGCTGGAACGAGTCCGGGAACTCGTTGGGCCGCACCTCGAAGCCCCAGGTGTCGGTGGCGATCGCGGCGATCTGCGTGCCGTGCAACCAGCCGGCCGTCTCGAACGACAGGCCGGGAGCCGGGCCGCCCGCGTATCCGGCCCATCCGTGGCCGCGCCGGACCCGCGACAGCTGGCCCGTTCGCACCAGGACGATGTCACCGCGTCCCACCTGCGAGGTCTCGCCCTGCCGCCGGATCACCTCCGCCAGATCGGCGCTGGTGATCGGGCACCCGTCGGGCAGCTCGCCGTCCTCGCCCAGAACGCGCCCGACGTCGAGCAGGACGCCGCGCCCGATCACCGGCGCGGCGATCCTCTCGATGCCGGTGGCGAAGTCGCCCTCGCTTGTCACGACCTCGGCGCCTTTGCGGCCGTTCCATGCGATGCCGTGGTCGAAGACGTGCCCGAGACCGTCCCATTGGGTGCTGCATTGCAGCGGCATGAAGACGGCGTCGTCGGCCGCCGTCAGGCCATGGGGCAGGCCCAGCTGCTCCGCGGTGTCCTGGCCGGTCGACATCATCGTGTGCACCGGGTTGACCCGGCGCCGCCAGCCGTTCTGCGGACCGTTCTCGTCGAACGGCAAGGACAGGCTGAACGACTCGCCGCGACGGACCAGCCGGGCCGCCTCCGCGCGCTTGTCCGCATCGATGAAGTTGACGGTGCCGATCCCGTCGTCCGGACCCCAGCGGTTCCAGTTCCCGTACCGCTTCGCCGCCGCCGCGATCGCCGCCTCGGCGTCGGTCCCGAACTCGGCGGTGGCGTCGTAGCCGCGCATCAGACCGGAGGAGCGACGAAGATGCCGCGGTCGACGTCGTTGAAGCTCTCTTTGGCCACCAGCTCGCCGAACGGGTTGGCGGTGCCCCACTGGTCCTGGTTCTCCGGCTGGGACACGTCGTAGACGCTGGGGTGCCAGGCGTCCTCGTCCAGCACCTCCAGCTCGGTCGTGTACTCGACGGTGTTGCCGTGGGGGTCGAGGAAGTAGCTGAAGGTGTTGTCTCCGGCCATGTGACGGCCCGGCCCCCAGACCTTGCGGACGCCCGCGCGCAGGAGGCGTCCGGTGCCGCGCATGTACTCGTCCAGCCCACGCATTTCGAACGACACGTGATGCAGCGACGTGTGCGGACCCTGGGCGATCGCCAGGCTGTGGTGCTGCGGATTGCACCGCATGAACTTCATCAGGTCGCCCATGTGCGGATGCGTCAGCGAGTCGGTCAGTGCGAAACCGAGATGCTGCTCGTAGAACGCCTGGGTCCGGGCGACGTCAGGGGAGTTGACGACCACGTGCGACAACCGGACCGGGATCGACTCCCGCTCCTCGATCTTGCGGTGCACGCGGTCCTGCACCTCGGCGGACACCTCGATGGTGCGCCCATCGACGTCGAAGAACCGGAAGCCGTAGCCGCCGCCGGCGGTCTTCAGCGCGTCCGGCTCGCTGATCAACTGCACGCCGGCCCCGCCGAGCCGCTGGGCGATGGCGTCGACGTCCTCGCGCGACGCGGCGCCGTAGGCGATCAGGTCCAGCCGCTTGTCGGCGTCCTTGCGCAGCCGGACGATGTACTGCTCCGGCGATCCCTCGGCGGCGAGGAACACGATGTCCTCGTCCTCGGCGACCGGGGTGAGGCCCCAGAGGGCGGTGAAGAACTCGCGCTGGGCGGCGTAGTCGGGCACGGCGAGATCGACGTGCCGCAAATGGGTGATCAAACGATCGCTCATGAACGTGCTCCAATCGGTTCCGGCAGGTCGCCGAGAAGGCGGACGGCGTTGCCGCCCCGAACGGCGTCGGTGGTGGCCTGGTCGAAGCCGGCCGCGAGAAGCCGTTCGACCGGGTCCTCGACGCCCATGTCGAAGGGGTAGTCGCTGCCGAGCGTCACCTGCCCGGCCCCCATTGAGGCGACGAGATGGCGCAATTGCTCGGGCGTGTAGACGAGAGAGTCGACGAAGGTGCGGCGTAGCAGAGCGCTGGGCGGCTGCTCGGTGGTCCGGGCGTCACCGCGTATCTCCCACGCGTGGTCGGCCCGGACCATGTAACTGGCCAGATAGCCGCCCCCGTGAGCCGACCAGATGCGCAGCCTCGGGTGCCTTTCCAGCAGCCCGGAGAAGGCGATCCTGGACAGGGCCAGCGCCGTCTCGGTCGGGTTCCCGACGCTGTTGAACAAGTAGTAGGCGTTCAGCCGTTCGCCGAGGGTGCAGCCCCAGGGATGGATGAGCACGGCGGCGTCGAGTTCCTCGGCGGCGGCCCAGAAGCCGACCAGAGCGGGATCGTCCAACTCCATGCCCGGGCCGGCAGCGGTGGAGATCTGCACACCGCGCATGCCCATCTCCCTGACCGCGGTCTCCAACTGCTCGACCGCCAGATCGGGGTGCTGCAACGCGACCGTGCCCACAGGCACCAGGCGAGACGGCTCCCGGGCGCAGAAAGCAGCCACGCCCTCGTTGCTCGCGGCAACGATCCGGGCTGCCAGCTCTTTGTCGGCCCAGGCGTGGGGCAGCGGCGTCGCGGTGACGACCTGCACGTCAACCCGCGCACGCTCCATCGCGGCCAGCCGCAGATCCAGGTCGGTCAGCTTCGGCGCCAGCTCGGCGATGTGCCGCATGTTGTACGCCATCGACTCCGGCCCGAGCGACGCCGCGTCGACCTGCCGCTGCCGCGCCAGCCCCGGCTCGTTCTCGATCAACGCATCCACCGCCGGGACGGCGACGTGCGCATGGACGTCGACGGTGCGGACGGCGGCGCTCATCGCTCGGCCACGCATACGTTGCGCTGGGCGCCGAGGCCCGTGATCGTCGAATCCATGACGTCACCGAGTCGCAGCAGTCGGCCGTGCGCCATGCCGTTGCCGGCCGGGCTGCCGGTGAGCACCAGGTCGCCGGGCATCAGCGCGGCGACCGTCGAGCAGTGCGCGACGATCCGCGCCACGTCGAAGATCATGTCTTTCGTCGACTCGTCCTGCATGACCTCGCCGTTGAGCCGCAGCGTGATCCGCAGTTCCGAGGGGTCGGGGATCTCCCGGCGCGGCACCAGCACCGGCCCGGCCGGCAGGAACGTCGGCGCGTTCTTCGCGGCCAGCCAGTCGGCGCCCAGCTCCGGCATGTCCCGGCGGAAGATCCGCTCGCGTAGCGTGAGGTCGTTGACGATCACCCAGCCGGCGACGGCGTCCAGCGCCTGATCAGGGGAGACCCGGCGTGCCGGCCGCCCGATCACCGCGGCCAGCTCCAGCTCCCAGTCCGGCTTTTCCCCGTCGTACGGGAGGACGACGTCGTCGTACGGCCCGCAGATCGCGCTGGGCATTCCGGTAAAGACGTATGGAGGGAACTTCAGCCGGTCGTCCATCTGAGCGGCGGCGTCCGCTCGCACCTGCTCGACGGTGCGGCCATCGGAACCGTCATGGTGGGCGGCTGCGATATCGATGACGTGCGTCCGGTAGTTCGCTCCCGCCTGGAAGACCTGCCGTGGCTCCACTGGGCTGTGCACGCGGAGGCCAGCGAGCGTCCGCCATTCCGAACGGCTCGCGCTTGCGGCGAGGGCGTCAAGGGCGGGCAGGACCTCACCCCAACGGTCGAGCAGCTCGAGCGTCCCGCGAGGGCGCCCGACCTCGTCACGAGCCGACAGGTCCAGCACACGCTCGTGAGCGACACAAGAGCAGGGAACACGCGTCCCGCCTCCTCCAGGCGACCCAGCGCCCAAGCGCCCGCGTGCTCGATCGAAGTCACATCCGTGAACGGCAAGTGCGATTCACCCCTCCGCAACACCGGCGACATCCAGTCGCCGTACGCCCAGCATCGAGCAAAGGCGCCGTCGAGGGGAAATAGTTGCTGCGTATGCTCAGCCATCCACCAGACTTATGGTGGATGCCGAAGTAACGAAGAGAACGGTAGATCGGTGCCGAAGTCGTTTCCGCTTCGAAATGTCCGGACGTTGAGGCTGAATGACGCCAGAGGCCTGAGACGAGACGTTGCGGAGCGCCCGAATCGCCGACGTAGCCGCCGTCTGGTGCGCAAGCTGCGGAATTCGCATTCGCGCGGCACTCGAGATCTCCCCTCCACGCATCGCTCCGCTACTGGGTCCGGGCCACCCGACCGGGCGCCCCGTTGGTTAGCCGACGACGGTGCTCATGAGCAGGACGCCGCCCAGGCCCAAGACGGCGAGGGCCGAGGTGTAGGCGGTGCGGATTTTGATGGTGTCCAGTACGGAGAGGTTCAGGTATTGCTTGAACAGCCAGAAGCCGGGGTCGTTGACGTGGCTGGCGGCGATGCTGCCGCAGGTGACGGCGAGCACCATCAGTTCGGGGGCGGTGCTGGAGTTGTGGAGCAGGGGCAGGACGATGCCTGCGGCGGTGACGACGGCGACGGAGGCGGAGCCGACCGCGATGCGCACTAGGGCCGCGATGCCCCAGGCCAGGATGAGCGGGGAGATGTTCCAGCCGTGGGTGAGATCGGCGATGTAGTCGGCGATCCCGGATTTGACGAGCACCTCCTTGAAGGCGCCGCCGGCCCCGATGACCATGATGATCATGGCGATCGGTTTGACGGCCTCGTTGCACGACTCCATCGCAGCCGACAGCCAGCCATGGGGCGCGGGCGCCGTGCCGGTCGCAGGGGCGGGAGCGGTCGCCGTGGCCGCTCCGCCGCCCCCGTCGGGGGGCGCCGTGGCGCCGCCATCGGAAGCGTCGGCCGCGACGGCTGTGTCGTCTTGGTCGGCTTTGGCGGCGGCCCGGCCGATCTTGGGTCCGAGGAGGACGACCGCTAGCAGCAGTGCGATGAGCAGTGCGACCGGAGCCTCACCGAAGAAGCCGATGTAGTCCATGGCCTTGCTGTCGGAACTCATGCTGAGATCGGCGACCGCCGAGACCGCCATCAGCACGACCGGGATGACGACGATGAACAGGCACGTGCTGAACCGGGGCAGGTCGGCCTCGTCGAACTTGCGCTCGGTGATGAGCGCGACCGGCAGGCGCGGGTTGATCCGCTTGACGTAGGCAAGCCGCGGCCAGACGTAGCACACGATCGTGGCGGAGACGACGGCGATGGGGAGACCGTAGAGCAGGGTGATGCCCTGGCTGGCGTGGAAGGTCTCGGTCACGGCGGCCGGCCCGGGGTGCGGCGGCAGGAAGCTGTGCATCGTCGACAGGGTCATCGACATGGGCAGCCCGACCCACAGCAGCGGCAGCCTGTACTCGCGGACGATCGTGAACACCAGCGGGATGAGGAGCACGAAGCCGACCTCGTAGAACATCGTGATGCCGATCGCTGTCGAGGTCAGCACCATGGCGAGTTGGACGCGGCCGATGCCGAAGGCGTCGACCATGGAGGTGGCGATCCGCTGCGCGGCGCCGCTGTCGGCGAGGACCTTGCCGAGCATGGCGCCGAAGCCGAGGATGAGGATCAGCTCGTCGAGCTGATCACCGACGCCGGAGACGATCGCGTCGTAGATCTTGGGCAGCGCCATACCGCGGGCCAGGCCCACGAACAGGGCGGCGATGAACAGCGCGATGAAACCGTTGATCTTGAATTTGGTCATCATCACGAGCAGCAGCACTACGGCTAGCGCCACGATGAGCAGGGGCATGGCGATCAGCTCTTTCCGCGGATCCGCTGGGGTGGTCGGCGGTCTGGGTCCTGTGTGGCGGGGGCCACCGGGGCCTGCTACCGCGGCAGCGTAGGAGCGCTTTCCATGCGTGTCCAAACCCGATATGACATCAATTGATACCTTCTCGGCATCATTTTTCCTTCGAGGAACTCAGCGGCTTCGTCGCCGTGGCCGAGAAGCTCCACTAAGGGCTGGAACTGGTTACGGTGTTCGGCGGCGGGACGGTGTCGTCCTCTGATGGGCAACTCTTCCCGGTGCGGCAAGCCGCGACTGCGGCGGATCGGGCGCTTGCGGCGGCACTGCTGCACCGGTCGCCTCGCGTGGTGTTGCGGCGGACGCGGTTGGTGGTGTGCGGCCGGACACGGTCTTGCGCTGGCACCGCGACCTGCTCGCTGGACGGTACGCCGCCCGCTCGAAACCCAAGCGTCCGGACCGCCCACCGACCGTCCGCTCCATCCGGCTGCCGGCGCTTCGCATGGTGCGGGAGAACCCGAGCTGGGGTCACCGGCGGGTGCATGCACGCCGCTAGCAGGTCACCCAACTGAGGATCGGTCTCATGGGCAGAATCGTTCCGCTCATCGTCGCCTTCGCCCCACACGCAGCGTCCTGCCGCCGGTAGCTTTGCACGTTTGCTCGTACTCGGTTCTGTACCGCGAGGAGTACGCGGACACCCACGAGAGGCAGCGGGTGGCGGGTGCCTTGTAGTGGCTCCGGAGGTCACCGGTCAGTATCTGCCACCGGAAACTGTCGCAGAGGCCAACGACCTGGCTCAGGCGGGTGAATTCGTCCTCGATCTGCTTTCTGATCTGGTTCGCCCCCCTTTCGCCGCTGTTGCTTTATCCGCTCGTGTAGGGCGAGTGGCCTGGTCGGGGTGTGCCGGCGTCAGTGCGCGTTCGGGCGGAGGAAGTCGGTGAGTATGGGGGCGAGGTTTTCTGGGCGGCGGAGGATGGTGTGGTCTTCGCCTGGGATGGAGATGTGCCGGGCGCCGGGGACGGCAGTGGCGACGGCCTTGGCCGCGACCGTCAGCCAGGGCTGGGTTTGGTCTCCGCTGACCGCCAGGGTCGGGATCGTGATGTCGTGCAGGTCGTCGGGAAGGGCGAGGTCTGGTCCGCAGACCGCGAGGTCGTAAGGCAGGGAGTGGGCCAGCGCGGTCATCGCAGCCCAGGCGGGGCTGTCGCGCATCTCCGAGACGACCTGCGCCGGGACAGCGGCCTGTTCCTGCAGGAAGAGCGTGGCCGCGCCGTCGCGGTCGTCGTTGGCCGCGAGCGCCTCGATCCGGGCGGAGACGCCACTGGCCGGGATCGGCCGGGCGCCGTCGACGGCGTACGGGGGTTCGGACACCAGGAGGGTGGTCACGGGCAGGTCGTGCAGGGTGGCGGCGATGGCGAGCACCCCGCCGGAGGAGTGCCCGAACAGGCTCGCCCGGCCGCCGACCGCCTCGATCAGCGCGGTGAGATCCTCGATCTCGCGGGCCGGGTCGAAGCGGCCGGCGTTGTCGGTGCTGTCACCGCGTCCGCGCCGGTCGTAGGCGATGGCCCGGTGGCCGCCGGCGGCGAGCGCGTGCGCCAGGCCGGCGAGGGCGGCGCGATCGTTGAACGCTCCGCCGATCAGGATGACGACGGATCCCGTCCCGACCGACTCGTAGGCGATCCTGCTTCCGTCCGCCGAGATGGCGATGTCCATGCGTGTCCTTTCGAACGAGGCGCCGAGAAACTGTCACGACGGGCGGAAACTACTGGTCAGGCGAGCCGTGGCCTGCGGTTGCTTTGATGCTGACCTGCCCAGAACTTCGGACCGGCCTGGTCCACGCGAGACGGCGGAGGAGGTCATGGCCGAGCCCCGGCGGTCGCGCGCTCGACCATGGGTGTGAGCACGTGTTCGGCGAACAGGCGCAGCTGGACGTCGTCGGTCACGTCGGGGTCGGCGGGCGGGACGCCCAGATAGGTGATGAACAGGCGGGCGAAGGTGTCGGCGACCCATCTGACTTCACGACTCGGGGCGCCGGGCCGGTCCCCGTGCATCTCGCGGGCGATGAATGCCGCTCCCATGGAGAGCACCTCGGCGTCGTTGGCGGCCACGGCTTCCAGGGGGAAGCCGGGGGCGGTGAAGGCGAGGCGTTGCAGGAGAGGGTGACGGCGGGCGAAGGTGACGGCGGCGACGAACGCCTCGGCGACGCCCGCTCGGCCGTTGGGCGCTCGGTCGATGCCCGCGGCGACCGCGGCCAGGAAGCGCTGGATCTCCCGGACGGCGAGCGCCTTGACCAGGTCGTCGCGGCGGGGAAAGCGTCGGTAGACCGTCATACGGCCCAGGCGGCTGCGGCGGACCACGTCTTCGACGGTCATCCGGTTGACGCCCACGGCGGCCGCTTCGGCGAGGGCCGCGTCCAAAATGTGTTCGCGGGTGTCATCGGCCTCGCCCGGGGGAGTGAGGGCGGCTTCGTTCAGGAGCGCGGCCCATTGCGGATCACCGATCATGTCTGCGTCCCGGCGGTCCGGGCGCGGGCCATGGCCAGGTAGGGCGGTTCCTGGAACGCCCAGCGGATCAGCCGGGCGTGCGCCCGCAGGTAGGAGTCGTCCAGTAGCCGCGCGGCCCCTACCGGGTGGTCGAGTCCGGTCAGGCGTCGTGCCCAGGGCGGCGCCAGGCTCATCCCGGCACGCACATAGAACCGTTGCAGTGGGGCGTCGAAAGGGCCCTGATGCGGCAGTTGCGGTGTCATCAGGAATTCCAGGAAATCTCGGGTCTGCTCGGTCACCGCCAGTTCGGGCCGCACACAGGAGACGAAGTCGGCCAGCTCGTCCATGGTCTGCGGAACCGCATCGGCCCCGGCCATCCGGCCGATGACCGCCTGCTCGGCCAGGTAGCGGTCGCGTGTTCGGGGGGTGAGGGGACGGTTGAACCGTTCGTACGCGGTCATGATCATCCAGGGGATGCAGGTGTGCACCCAGGCGATCAGGGCCGGGTCGAGTGCGCGGTAACCGGTTCCGTCCGGTCGGGTTCCGCTCACCTGCCCGTGGATCTTCTTCACTCCCTCGATCAGCCGCGTCGCGGCCTGGGTGCTGCCGAACGTGGTGCCGAGCACGTACCCCATCGTGGTCCGGCCGCGCCGGAACGGGGCCTGGCGATAGGCGGAATGGTCCTGCACTCCGGCGATCACCGACGGATGCAAGATCTCCAGCGTGATCGCAGCGGCCCCGGCCATGGCCACCGCTCCGAGATCGCCGTTCACCACCCATGACACGCTGCCGGGACCGCACAGTCCCGGATCCCCCGCCGGACCGGCGTACACGCTCGGCTGGTCGTGCCTGCCACTGAGGGTCTGGACTGCTTCGACCACCTGACCACGAAGATTCATCGCGACCTCCCAAGCAGATGGTACGGCAGAGATATCATTCGTACCAGGTAGCCATGCGTGTCCGCGCAGGTTGGCTTGGGCGGCGTTGCAGAATGGGCCACGGCTCGGTGTGGCCCATCCCGCGTGGGCGCGTTAGCGCCGCTGCAGTTTTGCGAGCATCAGGGTGGGGTCGTTTCCGGCGAGGTTGGCGCCGTTGGTCACATAGACGCGGTTTCCTCGGACGATGACGGCCGTGGTCCCCTGCATGCCGTCGTCGGCGTCCAGCAGGGTCTCGTGTGCGCCGTCGGCGTCCACGCGCACGAGCTTGCTGCTCTGGTTGATCGCGGCGAGGATCTCGGTGCCCCGCCCGGTGAAGTCGAAGTCGTCGATGCCCTCCAGGCCCCTGGCCCGGACCTCGGCGCGGCCGGAGCCGCCGTTCTCGGTCACCGGGAGGCGGACGATGGTGCCGTGGTCGGAGTTGGTCGCCCACACGGCACCGTCGTGGATCTTCATACCGTTGGCGCCGAAGAAGCCGGCAGGCGCCAGGGCAGGGTCCGCCGACCACACGGTGGCCTTGCCGCCGCTCAGCGGGGCCTGCCAGATGCGCCCGCCGGCGGAGTCGGTGACCAGGAAGCGGTGCCGCTCACCGTCGATGACCAGTGCGTTGGGGAAGGTGTCGGCGGGCAGCGGCACGACGAGCCGGGGCTCACCGGAGCGACGGAGCTGCCAGATTCCGGTCATGCCGCCCTGCCCGGAGGAGTAGAGGAAGTACACGGCGCCGCGGTCGGACCGGGCGACTCCGGTGACATCGGGAGCCCCGACGACCGGGGTGGTGGTGCCGCCGTCCGGAGGCAGCGGCATGGTGGCGAGTACCTGGAGGGCCCTGTCCCGCGCGACCCGCACCACCTGGCGAGCGGAGATCATGCCGATGACCACGCTGCCGCCGGGCTCCACGGCGATGCTCTCGGCGACCTGGCCCGCGGCCCGGTCGAAATGGGCGAGGACGCCCACGTCGCTCAAGCCGGTGCCGGCGGTGCGGTCAGGGCGTGCCGGGGCGGTGGCCGAGACCGCGTCCGGGTTCGGGGCGGCGAGGGCCGCCGGGGCCGTAGCGAGCGCGCTGAGCAGGGCGGCGAGGCCCAGCGTGGTGGCGCGTCGCCGTAGCCCGGAGGGCCGGGAGAGGGACATGGTCTTCCTTTCGGTCGTGCGGGACGGAGAGGGACGGCGATGGCGCTGACCGTGATCGCGGACGCGACGCCGCCGGCGCCGGGCAGCCCGCGTAGGTGGGGAATGACAGACGCGCGTCCGCCACTTTGTACCGTCCAGTACAGAAAGTTCCGAGGCAGACTGTACCAGCCAATACAGAGAACGCTGTACTGTGAGGTACAGGACATGGAGGAGGCCGCATGGGACGCACACCGACCACCGCGCGGGGTCGCGCGACCCGGAAGCGCATCCTCGAGTCGGCGGCGGACCTCATCGAGCAGCGGGGTGTCGCGGCGGTGACGCTGGAGGACGTCGAACGCGCCGCGGGGGTCGGCCGCAGCCAGCTCTACCACTACTTCGACGACCGCGACGACCTCGTCCGCTCCGTGATCCACTGCACCGTGGACAAGGTGCTGGCCGCACAGGAACCGCTGCTCTTGCAGGTCGACTCGCCGGCCGGCATCGACCGCTGGTTCGACGCGATCGTGGCCAACGGAACGCGGCAGGACGCGGTCGGCGGCTGCGCGATCGGCTCGTTGGCCAGCCAGCTCAGCGGCCACGACGACCTCACCCGGCAGGCGTTCGTGGACGCCTTCGCACGCTGGGAGGCCCCCCTCATCGCGGGCCTGCGCAGGATGCAGGAATCGGGCGAGCTGCGCCCGGACGTGGACGTGACCGAGCTGGCCGACCTCACCATGGCCGCAATCCAGGGCGGCCTCCTGCTGGCCCAGGTCCGCCGCACACCCGACCAGCTCCGCCTCGCACTGCGCGGCGCGCGAGCCGCGCTGGAGGACGCGCTCAGCCCCCTGGCGTGAGGTGCCGGAACGTTACGGTCCGCGGAATCGGGTCTACGACTGCGGCGCTATCCAACCCCCCTCACGGTGGGCGACACACCGCAAGCCCCAAGGCGTTGCCGAAACCCATCAACACAGCAACCTGACAATCAGGGTGTTGCCCAAACTCATCGACAAGCGCGGCATCGGTTTCCGGCCCTACACCAGGCGCTCGACACCACCACCCGGTCGTCCATGTGTTCGCCGCGCTGGTCGAATTCATCCGCGAGCTGACCGTGCGTCATCGTGCTGCTGCTTCGGCCGCTGCCTGTAGTAGTTCGTCGTGACGGGTGGTGAGGGGGCCGACGAGGTCGCCGTGGGTGATGATGTAGCGCTCGCCGTCGAGGAGCCTTCGGATGACGTTGCGCGCGGCCTCCTGAGGGGGGAGGACTGTCTGGATCATGCCGGGGTTGCTGGCGACCATTGCTTCATAGTCATCCTGCTCGCCGATGCTTCGGCGCAGATGGTCCGGCTGCGCGGCGGCGCTGGTCTCCAGGTGGCGCGAGGCCATTCCGGAGGGGAAGACGCAGGTGACGGCGATGCCTTCGTCGCGCAGTTCCAGGCGGAGGGTCTCGGCCAGGCCCATCACCGCGAACTTGCTGGCCTGGTAGGCGGCCATCCGGGCGGCGGGGTCCAGGACCGAAGAGGACAGGGTGAAGGCCAGCCGCCCGGCCGGGGCCTCACGCAGCGCCGGCAGGCACGCTCGGGCGGTCCGGGCCGCGCCGATGACGTTGGCGTCCAAGACCCAGCGCCATTCGTCGTCGGTGAGACGCTCGACGGCGCCGAACAGCTGGACGCCCACGTTGGACACGACGACGTCGACGCGCCCGAACCGGCTCAGCACCGCGTCCGCCGCCGCTTGGACGTCGCTGGGCTCGGTGACGTCGACGGCGAGTCCGGCGGCCTGGACTCCGTGGGCGCGGGCCAGGGAGGCGGCTTCGGCCTCGGCGCGTTCACCGTCCCGGTCCAGCAGCGCCGTCCGCAGCCCGCGCTCGGCGCATCGCTCGGCGAGCGCCAGACCGAATCCGGAGGCGCCGCCCGTGATCACAGCGACCTGTGCTCCGTCGGTCACGCGGACTCCCCGGGGTGCGAGGTGGCCGGTTCGGTGAGGTCCATGCGCAGGCGGGTCAGGGTCGAGGTCCTGATCCGCCAGACGCCGCCGGTCTTGTCGTAGGTCTCGTGGTAGTGGCCGAATCCGATGAGTTCCCGGCCGTCGGCCCAGCGGAGGCGGTCCTCCATGGCCCAGATTCCGGCGGCGGTTGAGGGGGACGTGAGAGTGATCTCGGGCGTGTGGCAGTGGTGCACGCTCACGACGTCGGCCAGGGCCTCCCGGAGAAAGGTCATGAACTCCTCGGCGCCGGTGACCGTTCCGCCGCCCGAGGCGGTGGTGTCGATCACCGCGTCGTCGGCGAAGACCTGCCGCATGGCGTCCCAGTCCTTGGTGTCCATGGTGCGGCAGTAGCGGGCCTTGAGCTGTTTGATGGCTTCCAGGTCGTTCACGGGTCTCCCGTTCAGAGGCGGGCGGCGTGGAGGGATGCCTGGGTGGGCAGGTCGGCGTAGGTGACGATGCCCGGACGCGCGGCGACGACGGCGGGAATGGCGTTGACCACGGGCATCGCCGTGATGACCGAGCCGATGGCGAGCATGTCCTCCAGGCTCATCGAGGTCATGTCCTGCGGCAGCACCTCCACCCGGAGGTTGACCTGCGGGTGGCCGTGGACCTCGATGAGGTAGGCCATCGCGATCTCCCATGCCGGGTCGAGATCGGCGGTCACCGTCCAGCGCACGTGCGCCTCGGCGACGTCCGCGCCGCCGGAGGAGCCGATCCATCTGACGTCCAGCCCGGCGACGGTTCCCGCCTTGACCGGGCGCCCGGGGAGGTCCAGGTCCTTGGTGGCGTGGGCGAAGCCGACCTCGCAGCGGATGTCGTCGACGGTGGCCTCGAGCAGCTCGGCCATCGCCTCCACGGCGTCGCCGAAGGGGGCGGTGGCCTTCTCGACGTCCGCGGCGTGCCCGGGGTCGCCGGCCGGGCGGCCCCAGCCCAGGTCGTCCTGGTTGGCGTCCCCGGCCCACATGCCGATGTCGAAGGACTCGAAGACCTCGATGCGGTCGACCTTGCGGCAGACGCCCGAGGCGACCGCGGCCAGCTGGTCGGCGTAGCCGGGGTTGACGCCGCTGCCGAACAGGCTGGCCTTTCCCGCCAGCGCGGCCTCCTCCAGGGTCGCCCGCGCTGCCTCGCCGTAGGCGCGGCCGGTGATGAAGGACGCGGTCGTGAGGACGTTGATGCCCGCCCGTAGCAGCCGCGTCAGGTGCTCCATGTCGGGATGCAGCGGCATGTACAGGACGCAGTCGGGCGCCAGGGCGATGATCTCCTCGATGTCGTCGGTCGCGGCGACGCCGAGCGTGCGGCCGAGCCCGGCGAGCTCGCCGGCGTCCCGGCCCGCCTTGTCCCTGCTGTGGGCGTACACGCCGACGAGTTCCAGGTCGCGGCGCTCCGCGACGGCGGCGAGCGACTGGCGCGCGACGTTCCCGGTCGTCCACTGCGCGACGCGGATGGGCCGTTCGGACGCGGACTCCACTGTGCCTCCCTGGCGAAGGATCACCCGGGCCGTCAGCCCTGGTTCCGCCGAGCCTAAGCTTCAAAATTGACCGTGGTCAACATTTTCCCATCTTGAGATATCGATAGCATCTGAGCCATGAGCGCGAGCAGGGCGAAGAAGAGCGGCGGTAGAGATGCTGACCAGGGTCAACGACGAGCGAGCTTGGCGCAGGCGCGCTCTCGCGAGACCAAGCACGCACTCCTGCAGGCGGCCATCGCGCTGTGGCGCACCAAAGGGTTCGTCGACACCACGGTCGCCGACATCTGCCAGGCTGCCGGGGTCTCCAAGGCGCTGTTCTACTTCTACTTCCCGCGCAAGGAGGACGCCCTCCTGGAAGCCGGATTCCTGTCCACCAGAGACGCCCGCCACAAGTGGCGCGAACTGGTCGCCGACCCCTACGACCTACCAGAGGTGATCTTCCAAGTACTGGAGACGCTGGAACGCACCATGCGCCGCAACCCACCCGAGCTGCTCATCCACATCACCCTGGAGGGGCACCGTGCAGAGCAACGAGCCCTGGCCGAACAGCAGTCCGATGAGCACCACACGACCAGGTTCTTTTTCCTCGGCCTGCTGCAACGCGCCCAAGCCGACGGCAAGCTCCCCACCGGCCTGGACGTACTGCACCTTGCCCGCGTCGTCCAAACGCTCCTGGAGACCGGCACCCGGCACTGGGCCGCAGGCGAGTACGGCGAACACGGCTTCGCCGAAGTCGTCGGGCACGACATCAACGCCTTCATCACCGGCTACATCCAGACTCGAGAAACGGCCCCCGCACCGGTTCGCCGTCCAGGCTCCTAACGGAACGCTCACCGGATGATGGGAAGTGCCCGAGACCTGATCTCACGAACAGCCCGGCCGTCGCCATCCTGCGCTGCCGACCCTCGGACTCCCTGCGGCTCCCCGCAACCGGAAGGGACCGCCTGCTACCTGGATGGACGCGGATGCCGACGGGCGGCTCCCAGTAGCTCGACACCCTGCAGATCAAGACAGTTCCAGGACGCCGCCGCGCGTTCGTTCCGTGGTCGCCTGGTTCACCTGGCGCATGGCGCCCATGAACGCCGGCCCCTGCCCGATCCCGGCGACGACGCAGCAGATCAGGACGAGCGCGGTCGAGTGCAGCGCGCCGGCCGGCACAGTTCGATGCTCACCGACAATTTCAGCCAGACGATCAGCTTGTCGGACATCTCCGTCCTGTTACGGCTGGAACTCGGCGACACTATCGACTGGAAGACGATTTTGGGCCCCGATTTCGGACGCGGCGATCCCGCCCGTGAACTTGCCTCCGACATCGACGCCGCGAGCGCTGAAAACACGCAGAGGTACTGCGTCCTCGACGCCGCCGGCCTCGTGATCCCCGACTACTGGCGCCATCTCGATCCGGGATCGCGCGCCGCATTCGCCCGATGGCGCCCCGGCCCGCCACTGGTGCGAACGACCTGCCGTCTCGCTCATCGGACCGCGGACCTGCGGCGTCGATTTCTATACCAATTCGATCAAGGCCATCATGCGGAATGCCGGGGGCATGGCGCGTTCAGTCGCAGCCGACGCCGCACTGCGACGTCCATTGACGGTAGGCTCCTCAAAGCAATGAGCCAGATGCAAGTGAACCAGACAGGCAACGGAAAAGGAGAAGCAATGGAGCTCACACAAGAACGCATTTATGAGATGGCCCCATACGCCAAGACCCTCGGCATCGAGTTCACCGAGCTCACGCCCGAGAGCGTCCGGGCCCTACTCGTGGTCAGGCCGGAGCTGTCCACGCTCGGCGGGGGACTGCACGGCGGAGCGGTGATGAGTCTCAGCGACCTCGCCGGTGCCGTCTGCCTCGGGCTCAACATCGAAGAGGGAACGGGGTGGACCACAGTCGAATCCACCACGTACTTCCTGCGGCCCGTCCGCAAGGACGAGATCGCCGCCGCCGTCGCCAAGCCCGTCAAACTCGGACGCGTTCTGGTCAACGTCGAGATCGACCTGTTCGACAGCGCGGACAAGCACTGTGCACGGACCAGCCAGGTGCTGCAGATCCTGGGCGCCTCCTGACCGCGCAGCCGTGACCGCCACCACTCCCACCCGGATCCCGGCTCGCGGCTAGTTCCTCGCGTCGCGTTCACCCTGCTCGTCTCCCTCGTCGGGGCGAATATGCCCAGCCCGCTGTACGCCGGCTACGAGCAAAGGTTCGGCTTCTCGCCCGTTTTGCTGACACTGGTGTTCGCGACCTACGTCGGCATCCTCGTTCCCGCCCTGTGTCTGGCCGCTCCTCGCCGACACTCTCGGCTACCGTCTCCCGCTCGTCCTGTCGCTCGTTCTCGCGGCGGGCGCGATGGCGTTGTTCGCCGCCGCCACGGGTCTCGGCTGGCTCTTCGCCGCTCGGGCCGTGCAGGGTGTCGCGGTGGGCATGGGGTCGGGCATCGCTGCGAACGCCTTGGTCGCCACCGCCCCGGAGAACGATCGCGACCGCGCCTCCCTGCTGGCGTCCCTGGTCACCACCGCGGGCAACGGCATCGGGCCGGTCCTGACCGGCCTCATCGCCTTCTACCTGCATCTGCCCACGCGGTCGTACTACCTCGTGGAGATCGCCCTGTGCGTGGCGGCGGTCGCCGTGGCATCGACGTTGCCGTCCGGGCTCGGCGCCCTCGGCCGCCCTTGGCGCCCCCGCGTCCCCACGGAAGTCCGCGCGCAGTTCCGTGCGGTCGCCACCGTCATGCATAGATTCGTCGCGTTCAAGTATTTGAGGCGGTGGGGACGGTAGGGACCTTGGGCAGGGGGCGGAATCGTGACACCGCGTGGATCGGGGCGCGGTGGCCGTGGGCGCGCAACAGGAGGATCACGTCGATGGCGCTCAGGCTCGTACCGATGACGCTGACCGGCTCGTCCGGCGGAATCTCCAGAATGCGCTGGTAGTCCCAGGAGTCGGGCACATAGTGCGGATCTCCGGTGAGGTGATCGTCGTCCTCTAGCAGTGCCCCAGGTGCGTGCGGGGCGAGCAGTACGCTCCGGGGCCGCGTACGCCGTTGCGTCGGCGTGCGCGGCCCTTGCGTCAGGTCAGGTGTCCGAGGTGAGGGTCTCGGTCGTGCCGTGGATCTTGAGCGGACGGTGGCCTGGTAGCTGCACGGTGGCGGTTGTGCCAGATGGCGCCTTGACGGTGAGTTCGTGCCTGGCTCCGCGGCGGGTCCAGGTAACGGTGATCGGTCCGTAGGGGGTCGGGACCACTCCGTTGGCCCAGTTCAGCGTGCCGAAGTGCGGTGAGACGGTGAAGGTCCGGTAGCCGGGGTCGACCGGTTGGACGCCCAGTGCGTAGCCGGTCAATGCCGGCGTGGGGCCGGCGGACCAGCCGTGGGAGGCGCTGATCGAGCCGTCCTGAAGGGTGCCGTCGGGGAGATAGTTCTCCCAGAAGGTGCCGGTGTAGTTCGGGTTCTTGGGGTCGATCATCTGGTTCCAGGTGAGTGCCAGCAGCTTTTCGGCGTCGGTGGCGTAGCCGGCCTTGTAGAGGGCTTCGACTTCGAGGCCGGTGATGAAGGGACTGTGCGTGGTACTGAGGTCGGCGTCGGCGGAGAACGGACGTGAGCCGTGGGCGTCCCATAGGGTCTTCAGTGCGCGCACTATGCCGGGCACCTTGTCCTGTGGGGCGATGCCGAACAGTATGGCCAGGGAGTTGGCGTCCTGGGCGATAGTGCCGCGGGCGGTTTCGCCGAGACCGTAGGCGCCGGTCGCGGGGTTGAACAGGCGAGCGTTGATCGCCTTTTTGATGCGGGTGGCGGTGGCCAGATATTCGGTGGCCTTTCTGCCGTTGCCGAGTTGGGTCTCAAGGTAAGCGGCGTCGGTGAGGACGCGGTAGTAGAGCATGTTGGTGGCGGCGACCACGCCTGCCTTCGGGCCGTCGTAGATGTCCCAGTCCAGGCCGCTGTTGGGGCCACCGAAGACGTTGGCGGTGACGAGCAGGCCGTCGGCGTCGGTCAAGGTCGAGTCGTAGGTGATCTGACCTTCGACGTAGGGCAAGATCTGCCGGGCCATGTCGGTGTCGGCGGTGGCCCGGAAGTAGCCGACCGCGTCGTCCGCGGTCCATGAGGAGTAGGTGTTGGAATAGGCCGGGTCGAGGCCGTTGCTGCCGCCGGACGGAACGCCGAAGCCGGCCAGACCGGATCCGGGTTTGGAGAGTTTGAGCAGCGCGAGCAGCGATTTCTTGACGTACGGGGCGCCGTTGGAGCCGAGCGAGGCGAGAATGGCCGGGCCCTCGATGGCCAGATCCCCGGACCAGATCTTCCGGTCGCGTTTCGCTCCGTCGAGCACCGAGGGAGCGAGAGCGTCTTGGACGCCCTTGGCGGCCATGTCGGTCTGGACGGTGTACGCGCCGCCGAACCACATCCGGTTCAGCGCGTCCGAACTCGACAGGAAATGGCCCTGGTATTGGGCGGGAGTGGCGCGGTAGGCCTCGAAGGCGATGCCGGCCGCCCGCAAAACCACGGTGCCGGGCGTGGACAGGGTGATGGTCTCGTAGCGGAAGCCGCCCTCGAAGGTGCCGGAGACGCGGGAGTGCGCGGTGGGCGTGATCGATTGTTGGCGCTCGTAGCCGCCGGTGCCCACGCCGTCGCCGGTCGGCCGCCCGTCCGCGTCGAACAGGTACTTGCGCGTCTCACTGAAAGCCAGTTGCAGGGGTGGCGCGGCCGCGGCGGACACCACGTCGATGTACGGGGTGCCGACCATTTCCTTGCCGTAATCGAGCAGCACCGTTGCGGGCGGGCCGCCGGGCGTCACCGTCAGGGTGGTCGGCTCGGCTCCCCGGCCGGTGAGGCCCGGAGCATGCGTCACGTTGCCGGACAGCACCGCGGCGGTTACCGGACGCACGTTGCCCGTCGCCGGTCCCTGCACATACCTGCGCCAGTCCGGCGGTGAGGCATCTGCCGCCGAAACCGGCAGTGCGCTCCCCGCTGCGGCGCACACCACACCGGCCGCCAGCAGGGCGACTCGACTTCTTCTTCGCCTCATCGATCTCGTTCTCCTCGAAAATGGCGTGGGACGTCACGAATGACCCGGCTCGTGCCGCGCCGGTGTCAGCCTCGGGTGACGGTGACGTGGTAGCCGCCGCCCGGGACGTTGAGGGCGACGTAGCCGTCGGCGGCCCGGGCGTCGTACGCTTCGCTCTTTCCGCGGTTCCAGGCGGTCTTGCCGTTGACGGTGACGACGGACTTCTCGTCCGCCGGCACGGAGATCGTGCCGTGAGTACCGGAGGGCGTGCGGGCGTTCAGGTCGAAGTAGGAGGTGCCCGGGTTGGACGTCCAGCCGGCCGTGATGGTCCCGTTCTTGGTCGGCACGGCACCCTTGGACCACTTCAACGTTCCCGGTCGCGGCTTGATGCTCCAGGACGCGTAACCGGGATCGGCCGGTGCGATGCCGAGGACCTGTTCGGTGAGCTGCACGGTCGGGGAGGCCGCCCACCCGTGGGCGAGGCTGGCGGTGGTGCGGTTGACCCCGCCGGAGTTGTTCTTGAACTCCCACAGCCCGCCGGTGTAGAGCGGGTCGCGCTCATCGACCATCTGCCCCCAGGTGCGCCGCATGAGATCGAAGGCTCCGGCGGTGTCGCCGGCGGCGAACCGGCCGGCGGTCTCCATGCCGTTGCCGTAGGGCTCGATGGTGTGCCCGGTCGGGTCGGCAAGCCCCGGGCCGAGGATGGTGCCGTAGGGGGTCCACAGCTTCTTCAGCGCGGCCAGGACGCTGGCGCGGCGGTCTTCCGGGACGATGCCGTACTGCAGTGCGGCCGCGTTGGCGTCCTCGACGAGCCGGCCAGGGTTGTCGCTGCTCTGACCGTAGGCGCCGAGGTCGGGGTTCCACAGCCGGGTGTTGATGGCGGTCTTGACGGCCTCGGCGCGCGAGTCGTCGTCGGCCGCCGCGTCGGCGGAGCCGACCTTGCGCTCGACCCACGCCATCTCCCGCAGGAGCGCGTAGTAGTCGACGCTGTACTTGGTGACCTCGCCCGTCTGTGTCGCCTGCCAGTAATCCCGGTCGTTGGACACCACGAGGTCGTTGCCGTTGACGAACGTTGCGTTGTAGGCCAGCTCCCGGCGCAGCGCGGGGAGAGCGGCGCGGATGTAGGCCTCGTCTCCGGTGTAGCGGTAGTAGTCGATGAACGCGCGCGAGCCGTACTCGGAGTAGTTGTTGGAGTAGAACAGCGGCGAGCCCGCGGGGTTGCGGCCCTTGGCGAAGTCGGGTGATCCGGGGAACGCGCCGTCGGCCCGCTGGCTGGCGAGCAGCACGTCCAGCGACGACTTCACGTAGGGGGCTCCGGCGTCTCCGAGCGTGCTCAGGACGGTCGGTTCCTGGACGATCAGGTCACCGGTCCAGATGCTCCGGTCGCGCTTGGCGCCGTCGTAGATGCGGGCGTCGGGCAGGCCGTTGAGCCCAGGCGCCTTCATGTTCAGCTGCACGGTGTAGGCGCCCGAATACCACATCTTGTTCAGCTGGCGATCGCTGGACAGGAACCAGCCGGCATAGTCGCGCGGGGTCGCGCGGAACGCCTGGAAGTCCACACCGGCACCCGAGATCGACACGGTGCCCGGGGTGGTGAGGGTGAGCAGGACGAAGCGGAAGCCGCCATGGAACTTGGCCGTCACCCGTCCCTTGCCACCGGGCGTGAGGGTGTCGAGACCACCGACGCCGGCCAGCCCGGGGGACTCGTCCGACGCGGGCGCTCCGAGCGCGGTCGACACGGCCGTCCCCACCGGCAGCGCGTCCGTCAGGGCCGGAGTGAACGAGACGGTGCCCGTGGCGGCGTCGAACGCGGTGATGGTCCTGGCCTGCGCGCCCGCTCCCGTACCGAAGGTGATCTTGTCGCCGGTCTCGAGGCCGTTCGTGGAGGCCAGCTTGACCTGGGTCGCCCCGGCTGAGGCCTCGGCCGCGACGGTGGTCGCGGCCGGCTTGCGCAGGAATCCTCGCGCCTCACCGGTGACCAGCGAAAGCGAGGGCGCGCCCGACACCGCCGCGACGTCGATGTACGGCGTGCCGCCGACGTCCTTACCGAAGTCGAGTAGGACGGACGCCGGGGCCTGTCCCGCCACCGTGGTCAACTTCGTGGCCTGGCCCTTCCCCGTCACGAGCGTGTTCGGGTGGGAGACCTTGCCGCGGGCGTCCACGTGGACCGGCTTCACCTGCGCCGCCGAGGGTCCCAGCACGTAGGAGTGCCAGTCCGGGGAATCCGCTCTGGCGATCGCGGGCTGAACTCCGACGGACATTACGGTGGCGGCCAAGGCGGCCATCACGATCGTGAGGCATCGCCTTTCGGTCGACCGTCGCTTCAGACTCCGCGTGGAACCGTCCATCTGCGCTCCCTTCTCCATGCCGGGGGCCGGGGTGAGGCCCCTGCGGCGCGGCGGAACGACCAGCAATTAAAACGTTTTAATTACTGGCGTCTTCAGGAGCGTAAATGTGATCCAGAACGCACGTCAAGACCCGCCATGAGGCCGCCATGGCGATCAGAGCGCGCTACTGCTGGGCTGAGGATCTCGGCCGACTCCAGAGGGCCTTGACGGGCGGGAGGCGGCGGTTTATGTTCCTCAGAACGTTTTAACTGACGATCACATTCGGTAACCGCGGCCGGGCTCGCCGAGTGACCGGATGGCCGTTCGACGCCGTCAATGAGCCGGTCGATGTGGACGGATTTCGTGGCCGAGCCCGACGCCCACGCCCATGAGGGGCGACGGCAGGGACCCCTCGTCTCGGTACAGCCGCGGCGTGCGAGTACGAGGTGAGACGGCAGCGGGCCAGACGGCGAGGCCCGCATGTGCGCAGGAGAGCAAGACCCGGTCCGGTCCGCTCATGCCGACGACCGGGCGTTCGATCCTCGATCATCTTGTGGCTCCGCCTGGCGACCTGCGTCGAGGTACCGACACCGCAGGCGGCAGTTGCGGCGCTGGCGGCAGCGGCGAGGGCGCTGGTGAGGCTTGGAACGCTTGGATCATGAGTGCGGCGAAGCGCCGGGAGGCCGCGATTCCGGCTGACGGAGTGCTCGCGCGGATGCCGCTGTTGGCCATGATCATGAGGATGAGATCGTCCAGAGCGGCGTCGGGGCGCAGGCGGCCGGTGTCCTTGGCACGGCGGATCAGTTCGGCTGCTGAGGTCAGCGAGGAAGAGCGATTCGCGGCGAAATCCATCGCGCGCGGAAAGGCGGACTTGAACGCCGCGATAAAGCCGCGGTCGCGTGCTTGCAGCTCACACAGCTTCTCAATCGTCACGCAGAAGCCGTGCCAGGGATCGGGGTCGGCGAGCCCTTCGTCCAGGACGGATCGCCATGCCAGCATCTGGTCGGTGAACGCCTCGGCGACCAGCATCTCCTTGGTCGGGAAATGGCGGTAGACGGTCGCGGGCCCGACTTCGGCGCGTCGGGCGATCTCGCGGATCGGCACGTCCAAGCCGTCGGTGACGAACGCCGAGCGGGTCGCGTTGAGGATGCGGTCGCGGTTGTCCCGGGCGTCGGAACGCAGGTTGCGAGGCAAACGAGCAGTCACCGCTATCACTTTCGTTAGACGGATGGGGGCGTCCAACTATGGTCGGCTGATCAGTCCTGATCGAGCAGATCATGCCACCACGGGACCCAGTCCCGGGAAAGGCAGAGCATGAATTCCACCAGGTATGACGGAGACTCCTGGGACCTGGCCTCCAGCGTCGGCGCGACCGCGACCCTGGCCGCCCTAACACGGGCGATTGCGACCCGTACGGATCACGCGCTCATCGACGACGCGTTCGCCGAACCGCTCGTCCGGGCGGTCGGCATCGGCCTCCTCACCCGGCTGGCGACCGGCGAGGTGGCCCCCGACGACTTGGTCGGGCACGCAACGATCGACGGAGCCAAGGTACGGACCAAGTTCTACGACGAGTTCTTCCTCGACGCGACGAACGCGGGCATCACACAGGTCGTGATCCTCGCATCGGGGTTGGACTCCCGCGCGTACCGACTGCCCTGGCCGGCTGGAACCGTGGTGTACGAGGTCGACCAGCCGCAGGTCATCGAGTTCAAGACCCGAGCCCTGGCCGAGTTGGGCGCAGCGCCCGCCGCCGACCGGCGAGTGGTCGCGGTCGATCTGCGCGACGACTGGTCCGCCGCACTGCTCGCCGCCGGATTCGACCCGGCCCGGCCGACCGCGTGGAGTGCCGAGGGCCTGCTGGGCTACCTGCCGTCCGATGCCCAGGACGCCTTGCTGGACTCCATCACCGAACTCAGCGCGCCGGGAAGCCGGGTGGCCACCGAAAGCAGGCCCAACCCGCGACCGGACGACGAGGACCAGACCAAGGAAGGCCTTCACCGCATCTCCGAACGCTGGCGCGCGCACGGTTTCGATCTCGACCATGCGCGCCTGCGCCATTTCGGTGAGCGCAACGAAGCGGCTTCCTACCTGACCGACCTCGGCTGGACACTGAACACCATCACCATCCGAGACCTGCTCGCCGCCAACGACCTTCCGCCCATCAAGGACGACGACCTGCACATGGCGGACGTACGTTACGTCAGCGGTGTCCTCAACTTGACGACTGCCTGAGCGGGAAATGGGGTGCCGCGCCGAACAGGGCCGGCTTGGCTATCAGCGCCAGCCGAGTTCGGGTGCCACGTGAGCCAGGATGTTCTCTAGGACGTGCGCGTTGTAGTCCACGCCGAGCTGGTTGGGGACCGTGAGCAGCAGCGTGTCCGCGGCCTGAATGGCCTCGTCGCCGGCGAGCTGCTTGACCAGCACGTCCGGCTCGGCTGCGTACGAGCGCCCGAAGACCGCTCTGGTCTTCTCGTCGATCATTCCGATGTGATCGCCCGAGTCGGCGTTCCGGCCGAAGTAGGCGCGGTCCACATCGCTGGTCAGCGGGAAGATGCTGCGGCTGACCGATACACGCGGCTCGCGTTGGTGTCCGGCGCTCTTCCACGCCTGCCGGTAGGCCTCGATCTGCTTGCGCTGCTGGACGTGCAGCGGCTCACCGGTCTCATCATTCTTGAGCGTGGAACTTTGCAGGTTCATGCCCAGCTCGGCCGCCCACACGCCGGTGGCATTGGAGCTCGAGCCCCACCAGATGCGGTCGCGCAGCCCTGCGGAGTGCGGCTCGATGCGCAGCAGCCCGGGTGGATTGGGGAACATCGGTCGCGGATTCGGCTCTGCGAAGCCTCTGCCCTGCAGCACCGTGAGCAGTATCTCGGTGTGCTTGCGTGCCATGTCGGCATCGGTGTCGCCCTCGGACGGCTCGTACCCGAAGTACCGCCACCCCTCGATGACCTGCTCCGGTGACCCGCGGCTGATGCCGAGCTGCAGCCGTCCGCCGGAGATCAGGTCGGCGGCTCCGGCGTCTTCGGCGAAGTACATCGGGTTCTCGTACCGCATGTCGATCACGCCTGTACCGATCTCGATGCGCGAGGTCTTCGCGCCGATCGCGGCGAGCAGCGGGAAGGGAGAAGCCAGCTGCCTGGCGAAATGGTGCACCCGAAAATAGGCGCCGTCGGCGCCGAGTTCCTCGGCCGCCACGGCGAGATCGATCGACTGCAGCAGTGCGTCCGCCGCCGACCGCGTCCGCGAGCCCGCGCCGTCGCTCCAGTGACCGAACGAGAGAAAACCGATCTTCTTCACACCGGCATCAACCATCTCAGCGCCCGCGGGATTCCAGAGCGACTGAAGGCCAAGGCATCCAGACCTCGAGCGGGGAAGACGGGTGGCCACGGAAGCATCAACCCCCGTTCTGAGGCCGCGGCCGACCCGTCGGGTGTTAACGCCGTTGGACCTTCCACGAGGCCGCCGTCTGACTGGGGCGCGTCGACTTGTGGCGAGTCGTTGTTGTGAGCGCGGCGATGTCACGTGGCTCTTGCAGCTCAACGGGCGAAGGTGCGGCGGTAGGTGCGGGGCGGGACGCCGCGGCGCAGGATGAACTGCTCGCGCAGGACGGCCGCGTCGCGGTAACCGACCCGGCGCGCGATCTCCTCCACCGGCAGGTCGGTGGTCTCCAGCAGCTCCTCGGCCAGGTCGAGCCGCTGCGTGCGCAGCCACGCGTGCGGGGTGGCGCCCGTCGCCGCCTTGAAGCGGCGCGCGAACGAGCGGCGGCTCATCAGCGCGCGGGCGGCCAACTCGTCCACCGTGAGGCGCTGGTCGAGGCGGTCGCGCGCCCAGGCGAGCACGTCGGCCAGGCGTTGGTCGTCACCGCCGGACGGGACGGGCGCCTCGATGTACTGGGTCTGGCCCCCGTCCCGGTGCGGGGGCGTCACCAGGTCGCGGGCGACCCGGTTGGCGGTCGCCGCGCCGTGGTCGCGGCGCAGCAGGTGCAGGCACAGGTCGAGGCCCGCGGCGGCCCCGGCGCCCGTCGCCACCGTCCCGTGGTCGATGTAGAGGGCGCCGGGGCGCACCGCCACCCGCGGATACGCCGCCTCCAGCTCGGCGGCGTACCGCCAGTGGGTCGTGACGTCCAGGCCGTCGGCGAGCCCGGTCGCCGCGAGCAGGAACGTCCCGACGCAGTGCGCCGCCACGGTCGCGCCCCGCGCGTGCGCGCGGCGGAGGGCGCCCACGACGTCTGGTTCCGCGTCGCGGAACGCGGTGCCGGGCAGCAGCAGGACGAGGTCGGCGTCGGCGAGCCGGTCGGCGCCGTGCTCGATGCGGGTCGTCAGGCCCGTCTCGGTGCGCAGCGGGCCCGGCCGCACGGCGCAGAACTCCAGCTCGAACGGCGGGACGCCGTCGCGGGGCGCGAACACCGCGCCGACGATGCCGAGGCTGAGGGCGGTCACGCCCTCCGGGGCGAACGCGGCGATGCGCCGGAACGGTGCCATGCCCCGAGCATGGCACGGAAACTGCGATCAGTGGCAGATGGGCCACTGGCGGGGCGGTCCGGCGGCGGCGAGGCTGCCGTCATGACCGGCAACGACCGCCGCGAGCGCGGCGACAAGATCATTCTGGTGACGGGGGCGACCGGGAAGCAAGGCGGCGCCGCCGTCCGGCACCTGCTGCGCGACGGATGGCGGGTGCGCGCCCTCACCCGGGACGTGAGGGGCCCGGCCGCCCGCGCCCTGGCCGCCGCTGGCGCCGAGGTGACCGGCGGCGACCTGGACGACCGCGCCTCCCTCGACGCCGCCGCCGACGATGCGCACGGCGTGTTCAGCGTGCAGACCGGCGCGCTGGGCGTCCCGCCCGTCCCGTTCGAGGTGGAGGTGCGGCGCGGCATCGCCGTCGCGGAGGCCGCCGGACGCGCCGCGCACCTGGTCTACACGTCCGTCGCCGGAGCGCAGGACGCAGCCGGCGTGCCCGCGTTCGAGGCGAAGCTGCGGATCGAGGAGCACATCCGCCGGGCCGGGCTTCCGGCGACCGTGCTGCGCCCGGTGTCGTTCATGGAGAACTACCTCGGGGCGGATGCGATCGCCACCCCGTTCGCCCCCGGCGTGCCCGAGCAGCTGATCGCGGTGGACGACATCGGCGCCTTCGCCGCGCTCGCGTTCGCCGACCCCGCCGCCCACCTCGGCGAGACTCACTCCATCGCGGGCGACGCGCTCACGCCGCCGGACATCGCGGCCGCCTTCACCCGGGCGTCCGGACGCGACGTCCCCTATGTCCCGGTCCCGCTGGACGCGCTGCCTGCGGACACGGCGGCCGCCGTCGCCCACCTCAATGCGCGAGGCGGCTACGGCGCCGACGTCGCGGCCACGCGGGCGCTTCGCCCGCAGACCATGGACCTGGCCGCCTGGCTCGCCGCCATCGCCGTCGCCGCCGGGTAGTCAGCGGCCGACGGAGCCGTCCAGTCGTTCGCGCAGGATGTCGGCGTGGCCCGCGTGCCGGGCGGTGTGGGTCCAGCAGCCAGTGGCCGTCTCGCCCGCGAGCGGCGGCCCGGGTCCTCACCGCCGCCACCGCGAGGAGAGCTTGCGCGGTCTACCGGCTGCCTGGGCGCGGCCTCGGCGAGCAACCTCTCCGGCGCGGCCTTCGCCCCAGGGGAGACGAGAAGCGCCGCGGCCGCGGTCGCCCGGTCCTCAACGCGCAGCCGCTCGTACTGGGCCAGGTTCGTCACCAGCCGGCAAGACGCGGTCTGCACGTCCCAACGTCGGATCCGCAACCAGTCCTCGTTCAATTCCAGGCAGCGCGTGAGGACCAAGACGGCCGGTCGCGGCCGAGTCAGCGGCTCGCGTGTGCCCGCTCGATGGGCGGGTTCAGCAGGTAGCCCGCCGCGATCTGGATGAGCTGGTCGGTGAACACGTCGTCGGTGGTCGCGGGCGCGGTGAAGCCCGGCCCGTAGGCGACGCGCAGGACGAGCGTGGAAAAGAGCATGGTGAAGCAGGCGTGCACTGCGGTGGTCGGGTCCGGGTGGGCGATGCGGTCGGCGGCGCGCAGCAGGACGGCGGTGAACTCCTCGCCCAGCCGACGCGAGTAGGCCGAGCCGCGGCGCTTGACTTCCGGATGGGCGCCGGAGATCAGGACCACGGCCCGTAGAAAGCGCACGTGGCGGGTGAACAGTCCGGCGAGTTCGGTCACCGCTTCGCTTACCAGGCGCTCGGGCGCCAGGCCGTCCCACCGGCGGTGATCGCTGAAGACCACTTGGTCGGCGTTGAGCTGGGCGACGCCGTGCTCGTAGACGGCGAGGAACAGGGCGTCCTTGGTGTCGACGCGGGCGTAGACCGTCGGCGGCGCGACCTCGGCGCGCTCGCAGACCGCGGCGATGGTGAACGCCTCGTACCCGCCCTCCTCGATGATCTCCACGCCGGCGTCCAGGATTCGTGCCCACACCTGGCGGCTGCGTTCCTGGCGCGGTGGGCGGATCCGCAGGTCGGCGTCACCGGTGGCGCTCTCGGACGTCATGGCGGTCATTGTCGCGTACCGGCGGTCTCCGGTGAGGCCGTCGGGTTGACAGGCATGCGACGCGGGATACATCATCCCAAAACATTAGTGCACGCTAAAGTTTTGGAGGAGACGCATGTTGATCGTGATCGGGACAGGCCGACCGCTGCCCGAGCGGCGCGAGGAGTTTCTGCGCGCGGCGCAGGCCATGGCCGAGGCGACGCGCGGCGACGCGGGCTGCCTGTCCTACGGCTTCCTTGGCTCGATCGACGACGACACGGTCGTGAGCCTGGAGGTCTGGACCGACCGCGCCGCCCTGGACGCCCACCTAGAGCACCCGCACACCCGTGACTTCCTGTCCCATGCCGCCCGCCTCACCGACGGCACGTCGGACCTGGCCGTCTACGACGCGCACCGTACGGACCACCCCGCACAGAGCGCCGACGCAGGCTGACCGGCGCTCTTCACCCTGATCGGCCAGGCCGCTGCTCCACCTGCCGCTTTCGCACCACATCCGAGGAGGAACTCATGGCATCCACTGCGCGTGGACGGGTCGCCGTGATCGGCGCCGGGCCCGCCGGCATGGCCACCGCCCTGTCGGTCCACCAGACCGGCCACGAGGTCGTTCTGCTGGAGCGCTATCCGCAGGCCCGCCCGGCGGGCAACATCCTCAACCTGTGGCCGCCGCCCATCAAGGCGCTCGGGCTGATGGGCGTCGACATCGACGACCTCGGCTCCCCGTGCCACACCGAGTTCCGCAACATCGCCGGACGCCGCCGGGTCGCAGTCCACCTCCCCGACGACGTCGTCCGCGACTACGGCGGCGGGTTCATCGGGCTGCTGCGACCCGCCCTGTACGAGCGGCTGCTGGCCGCGCTCCCGCCAGGCGTCCTGCAGGTCAACCGGCGCGTCGAGCGGCTGGAGCAGGACGAGGGCGGGGTGCGCCTGCACCTGGCCGACGGCGAGATCCACGAGTGCGAGGTGGTGGTGGGCGCCGACGGCATCGACTCCCTGGTGCGCCGCACCCTGTGGGGCGATGCTCCCAAACGCGAGCACAACCTGCACATCTTCGGCGGGTTCGTCCTGGACGCCGACGTCCCCGCCGAGCCCGGGCGGTGCATCCTCACCCACAGCCGCACCGTTCAGGGCGCTTGGACCTCCATCCGCCACAAGGGTCGCGACGGTTTCCAATGGTGGGTGCTGACCGCCTACGACGCCAGCCGCGAGTTCACCGGCGACCTGCACGCCACCGCGGGCGGCCTGGCCCGCGGGTTCCCCTCGCCGCTGCCCGAGCTGATCGCCGCGACCGATCCCGGCGATGTGCAGCGCTGGCTGTTGCGCGACCGCAAACCCCTCAAGCAGTGGTCCAGGGGCCGCGCGACCATCGTCGGGGACGCCGCCCACCCGACCTCGCCCTACGCCGCCTACGGCGCCGGAATGGCCACCGAGGACGGCTACTTCCTCGGCCGCCACCTGGCCGGGATAGATCTGCGCGACTACGCGGCGGTCCGCAGCGCGCTGCAGGCATTCGAGACTCCGCGCAAGCCCCACACCGCCCGCCAGTCGCAGCAGGCGTTCGTGCTCGGCAAGATCTTCCACCACGCCCCGCCGCCGCTGCGGATCGTCCGGGACCTCGTCCTCGACCACACCCCGCTGCTGCAGAAGGCCGTCGGCGAGGCCTCACCCGCAGAGATCGTCAAGCAGATCGCCGAGATCGACGCCGCCGAACGCGCCTTCCAGAGCACCCTGGGACACACGGCTCAATGACAACGTGCCCAACCGACATGCCGGACGGCACCTCACGACCGCACCGACACCCGCGCTTTGCTCGGTGTCGCCGCCATGTCTCATCCGCCGCCCAGACCCCAACGGACCTGGAAGCCGTCGGAGACGGCGAGGACCTCACGACAGCTCGCCTTGGCGCCACCGGTCCCGGGCATCCCGCCGATCTGCGCACATCGCGGGCCACACTGTCGCCGGCCCGGCAAGCTGCACGCTGACAAGAGGTACGACGACGCCGACCTGCGGCGACGGTTGCCGCAGCGGGCGGCACCCCGCGCATCGCACGCCGTGGCAACGAGCGCTCGGATCGGCTGGGCCGACACCTCTGGGTGGTGGAACGACCGGTGTCGTGGTTCAACCGTCTGCGCCGCGGCCCTGGACGGCCGCCCGGCACCCCGAAGAGAGGCGAAGGCCAGGAAATGCTCCGTTTGCGGTCGTAGCGGGGCAACAGAGGGAGTTCGCCCTCATGGTCCACCCAGGTAGCCCGATGGGTCAGCCGCGGATGGAGCCGGCCCCATGCTACGAGACGGCCTTGCCGTAGTTCGCCGTGGCCGTGCGGGTGGTGACCGCCGGTTCGGGCCACGTCTGCGGCCTGGCGAAGCAGAACCTTGGCCCGTGCTTCGGCGGCGCCGACCGCGCTTCGGGTCATAGGTGCGGGGCGGCTTCGGCAGCCGCATCACACGGTCGCTGCGGACGCGGCCGACGAGCCCGACAGGCAGGTCCCGCAGGAGGCAGGCCAGGCGGGTGATGTCGTAACCGGCGTCAGGCCGATGGTGACGTCCGGCTCGCCCGGCGCCCACTGGCCCGCCGCGACGAGCCGTTCGACGACGTCGCGCAGCTGGGCGGCGGTGACCGCGGTGGCACCGTCGGCTGGACCAGGCCTGACTGCGTCCAGGATCTGTGTCCAGGACGTGGCGCTCATCTCCACCGCCGAGCGCACCGCACCGCGTCCGCCAGCTCGAACAGCTCATCTCCCCGCACGGGCCGGCACGCGTACAACGCGTCCCGGAAGCGTGACGCTTCCCCCACAGCAGCATCAAGCAGCAGACACTCCCTTGGGCCTTCGTCGTGGTCACATGCACCTTGGTCGGAGCACATGATCAGACGAAGGCCGCTCCAGCGTCCGGCGGATGCCAGCTGGGCTACCCGGTTCGATACGCCGTTCGAAATCAGTCAGGCAGCGCCACGGTGAGATCCACCTCGACGAGCTGTCCGCGAAAGCCCAGCTGGGCAACGCCCAAGAGCGTGCTGGCGGTGGTGAACGCCGGACCCAGGGCAGACTCGGTGAGCCGATGCCATACGGCTCCGAGGTCGTCCCTTTCGTCGCTCCGTACATAGATCACCGACCGCACCACGTGTGGCGGCTGGGCACCCGCCGCTGCCAGGGCAGCGAGCGCGTTAGCGACCACTTGGTCGACCTGCATCTCCAGGGAACCGGCACCGACGAGGTCACCGTTGCGATCAAGCGGGCACTGTCCCGCCAGGTAGGCCGTACGCCCTGCCTCTACCACCGTGACGTGGTGGTAGCCGGGTGTCTCATGCAGCGGCTCGGGATTGATGCGGGTGATCTTCTCAGTCATGTCGGCAAGTCTGACCAGCGCGGTGGCAGCACGCACCGCAATTTCCCCTCCGGCAAGTACTCCTCAACAACCTGAGGTCAAAGAACAAGCTGAGGGTGTCTTCAGATCCTGAGCGCAAGATCGCGAATCGGCCCTGATGAGGGGGCAGCGCCGGAGACGCCGCTCCCTGCACCTCCGCGGCTCGGCATGGTCGTGCATCACCGACGCGGCGCCGGGTGTCCCGAGGCCGGCCGTGCCCGCACCATTCCGCCAGGCCGCCTGCATCCCGGAAGGGCATCGGTTGCGGCGCTGCCTGCTCCGACCAGCCCGCCGCGACCGCGGTGGTGTGGAGGGCTCGGCGTTGGCCGGCACTTCCAGACCGCTGACCACCGACGCCCCCAGGGCCACAGCGCATAACGCGAAAACGAGCACGCATCTTCACACCCCTGTGCGAGACGCCCGCCGGGGCACCCGGAACACCGGTTAGATCCTGCCGAACGACTTGCGCGCATGACATCGCTGGGGGCTTCGCAGCCGCCTTGGAGGAGACAATTTAGGGGGCACGGCGAAGCCTGCGCCGTGAGGCGGCGACAAGGGCCATCGCGAGCATGAGCACGTTGACGACAGCAGCGAGGCTTCGCTGCCTGTTGGGACCCCGCGTGGAGAGCGACGACTGACCTCATGGCGCGATGTGGGACGTGGACCTATAAAGACATGGCCAAGGGCCGCGTCCCCGTGCGAGTTCCGACCGCTTCTGAGGGTGCAAATATCAGCGCGATCGGACCGATGAAGTCAGGGGACCAGCGGCCGGGCCAGCACGCCCAACGCCGCCTCACGGTCCCCATCCCAGGTCACCGATCCAGTATCCCGAGGCTTGCGGCCCCACAACATCAGCAGCAGGTCTTCGGCGGTTCCCGAGACCTCCGCGATCGGCTCCCCGGTCCCGTAAGTCCAGGAGCGGCCAGAGTCGGTGGCGGTGATCCGTACGGCCTGCTCGGGATAGGTGGCGGCCCCCCTTGGAGATCATGCGGGGCGCCATGGTGTCGAAGACCTCGGCGACACCGTCGGTGGCGAGCAACGCGTCCATCGGCTTTGTCGAGCCGAGCGCGTGCTCGGCGTCCCACCGGTGCATTAGTGTCTCCTGGCTGCGGCGCCGACGCCAGGACCCCACCGTGTGTGGCGGTGAGAACGTCCACGCCTCGGTCGCGGCATCGACCGACAGGGCTTGCACGAGAGCTTCCGCCGTCTTGGCATACCAAGCCTTGAGACCTGCCCGGTCACGGGGCGCGGCACCTTCGTCATAGCCATCGCCATGCCCGTCCCGCACAGCCGCGACGACCCAGAGGTTCCCTGCTCCCATGTGCACGGCCAGATCCATCAACCTCCAACCGCCGCAATGCTCGATCGGAGCCGACAAATCACCATCCAGCACTGCACCGAAGGCATCCAGTTCACGCCGGAGTTCAACCAGATAATCCACGGCGCCAAGATACTGCCCGCCGGTACGCGGGATTCGCCGCACGGCACGGGGCGAACGTTGCGTGACGCCGCCGAGGGCAGGCACGTGGTGCGTCGGCGGACCCGCCGCTACCGCGAGTCGGCCACTGCTCAGTTGGGGAACGAGGTCGAGGGGGACATCGCACCGCCCGACTGGCGGGCGGCCGCCTGGGTGCTGGAACGCCCCCGCCTCGACGGTTCACCTGGCCCTCGCAGCGGCAGGTGTCCGGCCTTGGGGAGATCGATCAAACGCCCGGCCTGGCCGTCCTTGCCGAGCACGTGACCGAGAGCCTCGACGAGTATCGGGCTGAACTGGAGGGCCTGCACAACGCCTCACCCTCGACACCACACCTGCCATCAGCAGTTAGAGCGTGTCTCATGTGGGCTGTTTGGCGAGCTTCTTGTAGCAGGTGATGGCGGCGGCCAGGACGAGGAAGGCGTTGAACAGGTGGCCGTGGCGTTCGTAGCGGATGGTCAGGCGCCGGTAGC
>NZ_JASNWF010000010.1 GCF_030283205.1 Actinomadura opuntiae | reverse complement strand
GCCAACCCCCACCAACCCCGCAGCCGCGCCGGATCCACCGCCTCACCACCCAGCACCACCATCCGCAACGCCGACTCCGCCACCATCTGCGAGTCGGCCGCCTCGATCAGCCCGTAGAAAGCCGCCGGCGTCTGGCTCAGCACGGTCACGCCCTCATCGACCAGCACTTGCCACAGATCCGCCGGTGAGCGCACCACATCCCACGGCATCAGCACCACACGACCGCCGTACAGCAGCGCGCCCCACATCTCCCACACCGAGAAATCGAACGCCTGCGAATGACACCACGCCCACACATCACCCGGACCAAACCCAGCCCAATGATCCGTCCCCACAAACAGTGAGACCACGCTGCCGAATGGCACACCCACACCCTTAGGCGCGCCCGTAGAACCAGACGTATAGATCACATACGCCAAATGCTCCGGCACCAACCGCCCACCACGATCGGCGTCCGTCGGCGCGCGCTCCACCGTCGGTCGTTCGTCTTCCACATAGACCCGCGGAACACCGACGTCCGGAAGAACCTCATCAGTCTTACGATCGGTGACGATCACCAGCGGGGCCGCGTCGCACAGCACGTACTCCATCCGCGGTCCCGGATACTGCGGATCCACCGGCACATACGCCCCACCAGCCTTCGACACCGCCAACAAACCCACCACCAAATCCACCGACCGACCCAAAACCACACCCACCAACACATCCGGACCCACACCACGCCCGATCAACTCGAACGCCAACGCATTCGCCCGACCCTCCAACTCCCCATAACTCAACGACACACCACCAGCCACCACCGCCACCGCATCCGGCGACCCCGCCACCACCGCCTCGAACACACCCGGCAACACCCACCCCGGCACACCAAGATCGGTGTCGTTCCACTCCCCCACTACCAGCGACCGCTCCATACCAGACAACACCTCGACCCCACGCACCAAACCGCCCACATCACCAACCACACTCCCCAACACACGCACAAAACGCTCCGCGAGCTGTTCGATGGTCTGCCGGTCGAACAGATCCATCGCGTATTCCAGGCTGCCGTGAAGCGATTCCCCGTCGTCGCCTTCGGTGAGCCGAAGGGTGAGGTCGAATTTCGCTGTCTCGTTCGGAGGCTGCTCGACCGAGACTTGGACGTCCGATGACGTGATGGTGGGGAGGACGTCCTTGTTCCAGACGAAGGCGACCTGGAAAAGCGGATGATAGGCAGTCGATCGCTCCGGGTTCAGCAGCTCCACCAGGCGCTCGAACGGCACATCCTGGTTGTCATACGCCGCCAACGCCTTATCCCGCACCTCATCCACAACCTCCGCGAACGACCGCCCACCCGACACATCGACACGCAGAACCCAGTTGTTCGCGAAGTATCCGATCAGGTCGTCGAGGGAGGGGTCGGTGCGGCCGGCGATCGGCGAGCCCATCGTGACGTCGGCACCCGCACCCAACCGCGACAACAGCACCGCAAAAGCCGCCTGCAGCACCATCGGCACCGTCGCACCATGCCGGCGTGCCACCTGCTCGACCCCGGCCACCAGTTCCGGGTCGATCGGGAATTCCACGGTGTCGCCGCGGTAGCTGGGCCGTACGGGACGTGGACGATCGGTGGGCAGCGGCAACGGCTGCGGCGCACCTGCCAGTTCCTTACGCCAGTGCGCGAGTTGCCGGGTGACGAGGCTGCCGGGGTCGGACGGCTCTCCGAGAAGCTCCTGCTGCCACTGCGTGTAGTCGGCGTACTGAACCCGCAGCGGCTCCCATCCCGGTTCCTGTCCCTCTACCCGTGCGGCATAAGCCACCGACAGATCCTGAGCCAAGGGCGTCATCGAGGCACCGTCGGCGGCGATGTGGTGCATCAGGACGACCAAGATGTACTCGTCCTCACCACACTGGAAAAGCGAGCCGCGAATCGGAATCTCCGTCTCCAGCGCGAACTCATACGCCACTGCCTCCGCCACCACACCCGCGACCTGCTCCGGCTCCACCCGACGCAACGGAACCTCAACCGCCACCTCATCCGCCGGAACAATCCGCTGAAACGCCACCCCCCGCTCATCCTCGCCAATCACCGTCCGCAGGCTTTCGTGCCGCACCACCACATCGCGCAAAGCGGTAGAGAGAGCCTCGACATTCAAGTCGCCGGTGAAGCGCAAGACGACAGGCAGGTTGTAGGTGGTCGAGGGGCCTTCGAACCGGTACAGGAACCACAGCCGGCTCTGCGCATACGACAACGGCAACCGCTCCGGACGCGCCACCGCCTCCACCCGCGGACGCACCCCACCACCCGACCGCACACACCCCACCAACCCCGCCACCGTCGGATGATCGAACACCGCCCGAATCGGCATCTCCACCCCAAACGCCCGCCGCACCCGACCGATCAACCGCGTCGCCCGCAACGAATGACCACCCAACGCAAAAAAATCATCATCCACACCCACCCGCTCCACCTCCAACACCTCCGCGAAAATCCCCGCCAACACCTCCTCCTCCACCGAACCAGGCGCCCGATACACCCCACCCGACACCAACACCGGAGCCGGCAAAACAGCCCGATCCACCTTCCCATTCGCCGTCAACGGCAACCGCTCCAACACCACAAACGCCACCGGCACCATAAACTCCGGCAACCGCCCAGCCACAAACTCACGCAATTCCAACGACACCGCATCCGCGTCCACCGCGCCCTCGACGACCACATACGCGACGAGCTGCTTGGACCCGCTCGCGGTGTCGGTGTCGCGGGCGATGACGACGGACTGGGCGACGGCGGGGTGCGCGGTGAGGACCGCCTCGATCTCGCCGGGTTCGACGCGGAATCCGCGCACCTTCACCTGGGAGTCGTTGCGGCCGACGTAGACGATCTCGCCGGTCTTCGTCCAGCGGACCAGGTCGCCGGTGCGGTACAGCCGTTCACCACCGCCGTCGAACGGGTTGGCGACGAACCGGGACGCGGTGAAGCCCGGCCGGTCGAGATAGCCGCGGGCGAGGCCGTCGCCCGCGAGGTAAAGCTCGCCGATGACGCCGGGCGGTACGGGAGCCAGCCCGGTGTCCAGGACGTAGGCGCGCATGCCGTCCAGCGGTACGCCGATCGGCACGCCCGCGGACAGGTCCTCCTGTCCGGAGAAGGCGTGGGTGAGCGCGAACGTCGTGGTCTCGGTGGGGCCGTATCCGTTGGTCAGCCGGGTGCCGGGGCAGTGCTCCCAGAGCGCCCGCAGTGTCGCGGCGGGAAGCGCGTCCCCGCCCGCCCACAGCCGGGACAGGCCCGACAGGCACCGGGGATCCTGGTCGACCAGGGCCGCGAACAGGCCGGCGGGCAGCCACGCGGCCGTCACGCCGTATCGGCTCACCAGGTCGCGCAGCGCCACCGCGTCGATGTCGCCGGGCGGGGCGACGACCGCGCAGCCGCCGGTCAGGAGCGGCGCCCAGATCTCGAAGGTGATGGCGTCGAACGCCTGGGAGGAGTGGACGAGCACGCGTTCCAGCCCGGCGAACTGCCGGTCGGTGCCCAGCGCGACGACGTCGGCGTGGGTGACGGCCACGCCCTTGGGCACGCCCGTCGACCCGGAGGTGTACATGACGTACGCGAGACCGGACGGCGAGGGCGGCCCGGCGGGAACGTCCGGTACTGCGGCCACCTCTTCGAGGGTCCGCACCGGAACGCCGGTACGGGGCACCGCCGCGGACGTCTCGGCCGTCGCGAGGACGAGGGCCGGTGCGGCGTCGGCGAGGACGAACTCGATCCGCTCCGGCGGGTAGCCGAGGTCGAGCGGCAGGTATCCGGCGCCGGACTTCAGCACGCCCAGGACCGCAACGATCATGTCCGCCGAGCGCGGGACGGCGAGCGCGACCAGGGTCTCCGGCCGGGCGCCCCAGCGCGTCAGGGCGGCCGCGAGCCGGTCGGACCGGGCGTCGAGCTCGGCGTACGTCAGGGTGGTGTCCTCCCACACCACCGCCGGTGCGTCGGGTGTGCGGGCCGCCTGTGCCGCGAACGCCTCCGGCACGGTGGGGCGCGGCGCGGTGTCGCGCGCGGTGTCGTTCCAGTCGGTGAGCACGCGGCGGCGTTCGTCCGCGTCCAGTACGTCGATCGCGGCGACCGCGTCCCGCGGCGCGGCCAAGGCCTGCTCCAGTACCCGGACGAACCGGTCCGCGAGCTGGACGGCGGTGTCGCGGTCGAACAGATCGAGGGCGTATTCCAGATATCCCTGGATCCCGCCGTCCGCGCCGGCCTCGGTCAGCGTCATGGTGAGGTCGAATTTCGCGACCGATAGCCCCTCGGTCATGTTCATGTACGGCTCGAAGGTCAATTGCGGGGCCGTCAGGTCCGGCCAGATGTCCTTGTGCCAGACGAACATGACCTGGAAAAGCGGGTGGTAGGCGGTGGACCGCTGCGGGTTCAGCAGCTCCACGAGCCGTTCGAACGGGACGTCCTGGTTGGCGTAGGCCGCGAGCGCCTTTTCCCTGGCATCCTGGACGATCTCCTCGAACGATTTGCGTCCGGACAGGTCGACGCGCAGCACCCAGTCGTTGACGAAGAAGCCGACCAGGTCGTCCAGGGCGGGGTCGGTGCGTCCGGCGATGGGCGATCCGATCGCCACGTCGTCGCCTGCGCCGAGCCGAGACAGCAGGACGGCGAGCGCGGACTGGAGCACGATCGGCGCCGTCGCACCGTGCTCGCGTGCGAGCCGCTCGACGGCTTCGGCGAGGTCGGCGCCGATGGTGAACGCGATGGTGTCGCCGCGGTAGCCGACGCGTGCGGGGCGCGGCCGGTCGGTGGGCAGTGCCGTCGGCTGCGGCAGGCCGTCCAGCTCGCGGCGCCAGTGCGCGAGCTGCCGGGAGACGAGGCTGCCGGGGTCCTCGACGTCGCCGAGGAGCCGCCGCTGCCACAGGGTGTAGTCGGCGTACTGGACGGGCAGCGGCTCCCACGCGGGCTGCTCGCCCGTCGCGCGCGCGGTGTAGGCGGACACCAGGTCGCGGATGAGCGGCGCCATCGAGGCGCCGTCCCCGGCGATGTGGTGCATCAGCAGGACGAGCACGTTCTCGTCGGGTCCGCCCTGGACGAGGCAGGCCCGGATCGGGAGCTCCGCGCGGAGGTCGAAGCGGTACGCCAGTTCCTCCCGGACGGCGTCCGCCAGGCCGCCGGGACCGGCCGTGCGGGTCGCGACCTCGGCGGTGACCTCGTCATGCGGAAGGATCCGCTGGTAGGCCTCGCCGTCGTCGTCCTCGTCGCCGATGACGGTGTGCAGGCTTTCGTGCCGCAGCACGACGTCGCGGAACGCCGCGTCCAGCGCCTGCGGGTCGACCGTCCCGTGCAGGTCGAGCACGACGGGCAGGTTGTACGTCACCGACGGGCCCTCGAACCGGTAGAGGAACCACAGCCGGCTCTGGGCATACGACAACGGCAACCGCTCCGGACGCGCCACCGCCTCCACCCGCGGACGCACCCCGCCACCCGACCGCACACACCCCACCAACCCCGCCACCGTCGGATGATCGAACACCGCCCGAATCGGCACCTCCACCCCAAACGCCCGCCGCACCCGACCGATCAACCGCGTCGCCCGCAACGAATGACCACCCAACGCAAAAAAATCATCATCCACACCCACCCGCTCCACCTCCAACACCTCCGCGAAAATCCCCGCCAACACCTCCTCCTCCACCGAACCAGGCGCCCGATACACCCCACCCGACACCAACACCGGAGCCGGCAAAACAGCCCGATCCACCTTCCCATTCGCCGTCAACGGCAACCGCTCCAACACCACAAACGCCACCGGCACCATAAACTCCGGCAACCGCCCGGCAACGAATTCGCGCAATTCCGATGCGACCGCTTCGGGATCGGCCGTGCCTTCGACGACGACGTAGGCGACGAGCTGCTTCTCGCCTGCCGGCTGGCCGTCGTCGCCGTCCCGGACGATCACCGTGGAGCGGGTCACCCGCGGGTGCGCGGCGAGGACGGTGTCGACCTCGCCCGGCTCGATACGGAACCCGCGGATCTTCACCTGGTTGTCGACGCGTCCGACGAACAGCAGCTCGCCGGAGCGGTTCCAGCGGACCAGGTCGCCGGACCGGTACAGCCGTCCGCCGCCGCCGAAGGGGTCGGCGACGAACCGGGACGCCGTCAGGGCCGGCCGGTCGAGGTAGCCGCGGGCCATGCCGTCGCCGCCGATGTACAGCTCGCCGACCACGCCGGGCGGCACCGGGACCAGGCCGGCGCCGAGGACGTACATCCGCATGTTGTCCAGCGGGGTGCCGATCGGCACGCCGGCGGAGACGTCCTCGTCCGGGGGGACGGCGTGCGCGAGGCAGTAGGTGGTGATCTCCGACGGGCCGTAGCCGTTGACGACGAGCGTGTCCGGGCAGTGCTCGCGCATCTCCCGCACGGTGGTGACCGGCAGCACCTCGCCGCCCGTCCAGACCTGGGACAGGCCCGCCAGGCACGACGGGTCCTGCTCGACGACGGCGGCGAACAGGCCGGTCGGGACGCAGGCGCCCGACAGGCCGTGCGCGGCGATCTGGTCGCGCAGCGCCACCGCGTCGACGTTGCCCGGCGGGGCCACGGCCACCCGGCCGCCGTTCAGCAGCGGGACCCAGATCTCCCAGGTGGAGGCGTCGAAGGACAGGGACGAGTGCAGCAGCACCCGGTCGAGGCCGGCGAAGCGCCGGTCCCGCGCCAGTGCCACCACGTCCTCGTGGGTGATCATCAGGCCCTTCGGGCCGCCGGTGGACCCGGAGGTGTACATGACGAACGCCAGGCTCAGCGGCCCGCACGGCCCCGCGGGCCGCGGCCCGGCCCCGGTCTCGGCGTCGGCGTCGCCGTCGATGTCGGCGAAGGTGAGCACGTCGCCGCCGGACTTGGGGACGACCTCGACCGACTCCTCGGCGGCCAGCACCAGCACCGGCCGGGTGTCGGCGAACATGAACTCGATGCGGTCGCGCGGATAGTTCACGTCGATCGGCAGGTACGCGGCGCCGGTCTTCAGCACCGCGAGCACCGCCACGAGGAACTCGACGGAGCGGGGGAACGCCAGGCCGACGACGAGTTCGGGTCCCGCGCCGCGGCGGGCGAGCCGCCCGGCGAGCCGGTCCGACCACGCGGCCAGCTCCGCATACGTCAGCGTCCGGTCGCCGCTCACCACGGCGGGCGCGTCCGGGGTCGCGCGGACGTGGCGTGCGAACGCCTGCACGATCGTCGCCGGGTCCCGTTCGCGCGCGGTGTCGTTCCATTCCACGAGCACCTGGCGGGCCTGTGCCGGGTCCATCATCTCCAGCAGGCTCACCGGGACGTACGGGTCGTCGACGACCGCGCGGACGATGTTGAGCAGCTGCTGCAGGAACAGCTCCATGTCGGCGCCGCCGTACATGGTCGCGTTCCCGTCGGCGTAGATCGACATGCCGTGGCCGGGGCGCGCGTCGCCGAGCATGGTGATCGTCAGGTCCTGCACGGCACCGAAACGGATGTCGGTGACGAATCCGCGGCAGTCGCCGAAATCGAGCGGATCGCCCCACGGAATGATGTTGAGAATGGGTCCGAAAACACCGTTGCCGGCGTTGGAGATACCGATCGCGTTGCGGATGTCGGAACTCTGGCAGCGGCCGTGCCGCATGACAGTACGGGACTGCTCCGCCACGTGCTCGGCGACCTCGAGGAAACCGGCGGTCACGGGCACGGCGATTCGCACCGGCACCATGCCCGACATCAGGCCGGGAGACGATCCGGTCGCGCCGGATCGGTTCGCGCTGGTGATGCAGAAGACGAATTCCCGCAGCCCGCACATCCGGTTGTAGAAGACCGCGACCGCGCCGGACAGCAGGCCGTTGACCGACATCCCGACCGACTCGGCCACCTGCTCCCATTCGGTCAGTTCGGTGCGGGAGATGACGGCGCTGCGGCGCACCAGGTCGGGGGTGTCGGAGCTCCGCTCGCCGATCAGCCGCACCGGGTCGGGGACGTCGCCCAGGTAGCCGCGCCAGAAGTCCTGGTCAGCGGCGAACTGCTCGGAGGCGCGGTAGCGGGCGTCCTCCCCGGCGATGACGCCGGCGTCGCCGAACGCCGGTTCCGGTGCCGGACGGCCCGTCCGCGCCGCCGCGTACAGCTCGGCGACGCGGCCGACGAGCATGGCCATGCCGAAACCGTCGGTGACCAGGTGGTGGAAGCCCAGGAAAAGCTGGATCCGCGACGGGGACAGCCGGATCGTCCCGGCCCGGACGAGGACGTCGCGGTCCAGGTCGAAGCAGGTGTCGGCGATCGACTCCACCAGGTCGCGCGCCGCGGCCTCCGGGTCGGGTTCGGCGCTGACGTCGTGGCGGAAAGGGGCCCATTCGGCGGCGTCGGTGACGACCTGGCGCAGCCCGTCCTCGCATTCCCGGAAATTGACCCGCAGGATCTCGGCCTCGTCCAGCAGCGTCCGCAGCGCGGTCTCGAAGAGTTCGACGTCGGCGTCGCCCTGGACGTCGACGACCAGGCACGGGTTATTGGGGATGTCGGGCGCCAGACGCTGCGCCAACCACAACTCCCTCTGCGCCGACGACATACCGAACGAACGCGAAGGAAGCATCGTCACCCTCTCGGAAGCCGCGCGGTCCGGGCCTGCGCCGTGGCGGCCAATTTACTGTCGGCGGTCATCCCGCTCAACGGTGGTCGGCAACGGTCCCGACCACGCGGAAATGGGCTGAGGTTATGGTGTCGGAGACCGGCCGTCCCGGTGAGTTTATTGGCGGCGGGTCGGGTGCGGAAGATTCGCACCCGACCGATCGCGATGCCCGCGTGAATCGCCGGCGGGAGCGGGTCACGCTCCGCTTTCGGGCGGTCGCCTTTCCTGTCCGGGCGCCGGAATCAATCGCTGGTGAATGTGCTCGGCGAGGGCCGCGGAGGTCGGATTGCCGTAGACGAGCATCGCGGGCAGTGCCAGGCCGGTGGCGGCCTGCAGGCGGTTGCGGACCTTGATGCCGCCCAGCGAGTCCAGGCCGAGGTCCTGCAGCGGCACGGCCGCGTCCACGGCGTCCGGACCGGTGTGGCCGAGCACCGCCGCCACGTGCGTGGCGACCAGCTCGACCAGCATCCGGCGCTGCCCGGCGTCGTCCGTGCCGCGCAGCCGGGACACCAGCTGCGACACCGATTCCCCGGCCGACGCGGTGCGCCGCGCGGCGGGGACCAGGTCCCGCAGCAGCGGGTCCAGATCGCCTGTTCCGGCCAGCCGGCGCAGCGCCGGCAGGTCCCACCGCACGCCGACCAGGTGCCCGGCCGGGGCGGACACCGCGGCGTCGAACAGCCCGGCGGCCTGCGGGTTGCTCAGGGGCAGCACCCCGGCGGAGCGCATCTGCGCCTCGCCTTCGTCGCCCAGCCGCCCCCACATGCCGCGGGCCTCGCCCCACAGTCCCCAGGACACCGACTGCCCCGCGAGCCCGAGCGCCCGCCGGTGCACGGCCAGGGCGTCCAGGAACGCGTTCGCCGCCGCGTAGTTGCCCTGCCCCGGGGCACCGATCACGCCCGACAGCGACGACACCACCGCGAACAGCGACACCTTCATGTCCCTCGTCGCCTCGTGCAGGTACCACGCGCCGTCCGCCTTGGCCCCCAGCACCCGGTCGAGCCGTTCCGGCGTCAGCGACTGGATCACTCCGTCGTCGAGCACCCCGGCGGCGTGGACGACGCCGCGCAGCTTGAATTCCGCCGGCACCGAGGCCACCAGGTCTGCCACCGCCGCCGGGTCGGACACGTCGCAGGCCACCACGCGGACGGCGGCGCCCGCCGCTTCCAGGTCGGCGGAGAGGTCGGCGGCCCCGTCGGCGTCCGCGCCGCGGCGTCCGGCCAGCACCACGCATCCCGCGCCGTGCGCCTCGACCAGCCGCCGTGCCAGCACGCCGCCGACTCCGCCGGTGCCGCCGGTGACGATGACCGCGCCGCCGTCCAATCCGGTGAAGCCGGGACGCGGGCCGTCGCCGGTATCCGCCTCGTCGGCGGTCTCCGGCTGCGGATTCTCCGCGCGGACGAGCCGGGCGGCGTGGGCGACGCCGCCGCGCACCACCAGCTGAGGCTCGCCCAGCTCCAGCAGCCGCGCCGCGTCCGCAAGGTCGGTGTCGGCGTCGATGAGCACGATCCGGCCGGGGTTCTCCGTCTGCGCCGACCGCACCAGCCCCCACACCGCCGAGGCCGCCACGTCCGTCAGGTCGTCATCGGGGAACGGCACCGCGCCCCGCGTCACCACCGCCAACGTGGACTCGGCGAACCGCGGCGACGCCGAGAACGACTGGAGCACCGCCAACGCCTCGTGCGTCGCTCGATGCGCCGACTCCACCACGTCGGCGTCCGGCCCGGAGATCCATTCCCACACCACCACGGACGGCGCCGCGCCATCGGCCGCGTCCGCCTCGTCCCACGTGGTGCACGGCGCGGCGCTTGGAGCCGTCTCCGGGATCGGTACCGGTGACCAGCGCACCTCGAACAGGCCGTCCGGGCCCGTGCTCGCGGCCGCGGCCAGCGCCCGCTTGGAGACCGGCCGCGTCACCAGCGACTCCACGCTCAGCACCAGGGCACCGGCTTCGTCGGCGACCTGCACCGACACCGCGTCCTCTCCGGCCGGTCCGATGCGCACCCGCACCGCGGTGGCGCCCACCGCGTGCAGCGACATCCCCTCCCACAGGAAGGGCACCCGCACCTGCTCGTCCGCCGCGCCGAGGCCGGTGGACGAGTCCGCGAGGAGGCGGGCGTGCACGATCGCGTCCAGCAGGGCCGGGTGGATCCCGAAGCCCTCGACCTCCACCCCGTCCGGGGCGCCGACCTCGGCGAACACCTCCTGGCCGCGCCGCCACAGCGCCCGCACGCCGCGGAACGCCGGCCCGTACGCGTAACCCTGGTCGGCCAGCGCCGCATACGCCGCCTCGACGTCGACCGCCCGCGCGCCCACCGGCGGCCAGCGCTTCATCCCGAACAGCGGCGCGCGCTTGGCCGGTTGTGCCGTCACCACCGCCTGCGCGTGCAGCGTCCATGGTCCGTCGCCGCCGTCCGTCGGGCGGGAGTGGAACGACACGAGGCGGTCGCCGGACGGGTCGGGTTCGGCGACGGTCACGTTGAGCCGCACACCGCCGTCCGGCGGGAACACCAGCGGCCGCTGCACCGTCAGCTCCCGCACGACGGGATGGTCCACCTGGTCGGCGGCGTGCATCGCCAGTTCCACGAACCCTGCCGCGGGCATGATCACATGGCCGAGGACGGCATGGTCGGCCAGCCACGGGTGGAGCCGGGGCGACGAACGGCCGGTCAACAGCATCCCGTCCAGCGCCGGCAGCTCCGTCATCGCACCCAGCATCGGATGTCCGGCCGCGCTGAGCCCCGCCGCGCCGACGTCGCCCGACTGCGCCGTCGGCGCCAGCCAGTACGTTCGGCGCTGGAACCGGTAGGTCGGCAGGTCGACCCGACGCCCCCCGGCGGTGAACGCGGACCAGTCGACCCGCCCGCCGGAGGCGTGGAGCTCGGCGGCGGAACGCACGAACCTGTCCAGGCCGCCCTCGCCGCGCCGCAGCGTCCCGACGACGGTCGCGGGGCCGGCCGTCTCGGACGTCTCCTCCAGCCCCACGGTCAGCACCGGATGCGCGCTGACCTCGATGAAGAAGCCGTGGCCCTCGTCCATCGCGGCGCGAACGGCCTGCTCGAAGCGCACCGTCTCGCGCAGGTTGTCGTACCAGTAGGGCGCCGTCAGCTCGGAGGTGTCCAGCACCGTCCCGGCGACCGTCGAGTAGAGCGGGATGGTGGACGTGCGCGGCGCGACACCCGCCAGCTCGGTCAGCAGCCGGTCCTGGAGCATTTCCATCTGCGGCGAGTGCGAGGCGTAGTCCACGGCGATCCGCCGGACCTTGATCCCATCGGTTTCGCAGGCCGCGAGGAACTTCTCCACGTCCTCCTGCGGGCCGGACACGACGGTCGTGGACGGGTTGTTCACCGCCGCAACCGCGAGGGCCGGGGCGTCCTGCAGCCGCGCCCGCACCGCCTCCGCCGGAGCCATGACCGACGCCATCGCACCCGTCCCGGCCACCTCGCGCAGCGCCAGCGACCGCAGCACCACGATCCGCGTCGCGTCCCGCAGCGTCAGCGCCCCGGCGACGTACGCGGCGGCGATCTCGCCCTGCGAGTGCCCGATGACGGCGTCCGGGACGACCCCGGCCGACCGCCACAGCTCCGCCAGCGACACCATGATCGCGAAAAGCACCGGCTGGATCACGTCCACGCGGGCGATGTCGGGGCCTCCCGGCTCGCCGCGCACCACGTCCGGCAGCGACCAGTCGGCGAACTCGGCGAACGCCTTCGCGCACCGGTCCATCTCCGCCGCGAAAACCGGGGAGGACGTCAGCAGTTCGCGCCCCATGCCCAGCCATTGCGAGCCCTGCCCCGGGAACACGAACACCACGCCGCCGGCGCCGCCGGGACGCACGGCCCCGGTCACCACGGCCGGGTTCTCGCGTCCCCCGGCGAGGTCGGCCAGCCCGGCGGCCAGGTCCTGCCATCCGGCGCCGACGACCACCGCGCGATGCTCGAACAGCGACCGCCGCGACAGCGAGGACGCCACGTCGGCCGCACTCGCACGCTCGGGACCGGCCGTCTCCAGCCACTCCAGCAACCCGCGCGCCTGCCCCGCGAGCGCCTCCGGCGAGCGGCCCGACAGCATCCACGGAACCACCTCCGGCTCCGGCTCTCGCTCGGCCGGTGCCGGCTCGTCGGGTACCTGCTCAAGGATGAGATGCGCGTTCGTGCCGCTGATCCCGAAGGACGACACGGCCGCCCGGCGCGGACGGCCGTGCTCCGGCCATTCGCGCGCCTCGGTCAGCAGCTCCACCTCGCCCGCCGACCAGTCGATGATCGGCGACGGCTCGTCCACATGCAGCGTCGGCGGCAGCACCCCGCGCCGCATCGCCATCACCATCTTGATGACGCCCGCGACACCGGCCGCCGCCTGCGCGTGCCCGAAGTTCGATTTCACCGAGCCCAGCCACAGGGGACGGCCGTCCGGGCGGTGCCGCCCGTAGGTCGCCATGAGCGCCTGCGCCTCGATCGGGTCGCCCAGCCGCGTGCCGGTGCCGTGCGCCTCCACCGCGTCGACGTCCGCGAACGCCAGGCCCGCGTTCTCCAGCGCCTCGCGGATGACCCGCTGCTGCGACGGCCCGTTCGGGGCCGTCAGGCCGTTGGACGCCCCGTCCTGGTTGATCGCGCTGCCCTTGATCACCGCGAGGACCGGGTGGCCGTTGCGGCGGGCGTCCGACAGCCGCTCGACCAGCACCATCCCCGCGCCCTCGGCCCATCCGGTGCCGTCGGCGGCCGCCGCGAACGACTTGCACCGGCCGTCGGGCGCCAGGCCGCGCTGCCGGGAGAACTCGACGAAGGTGTCCGGCGCCGCCATCACCGTCACGCCGCCGGCCAGCGCCAGGTCGCACTCGCCGGACCGCAGCGCCTGCTTCGCCCAGTGCAACGCCACCAGCGACGACGAGCACGCCGTGTCCACCGACACCGCCGGCCCCTCCAGCCCGAGGGTGTAGGCGACGCGGCCCGACGCCACGCTGCCGGAGCTGCCGCTGCCGACCAGGCCCTCGAGCTCGGCGGGGACGGACGCCAGCCGGGACGCGTAGTCGTGGTACATGATCCCCGCGAACACGCCGGTGCGGCTGCCGCGCAGCGACACCGGGTCGATCCCCGCCCGCTCGATCGCCTCCCAGGACGTCTCCAGCACGAGCCGCTGCTGCGGGTCCATCGCGAGCGCCTCGTGCGGGCTGATCCCGAAGAAGCCCGCGTCGAACTCGGCCGCGTCGTAGAGGAACCCGCCGTGCCGGGCGTAGGAGGTGCCCGCGCTCTCCGGGTCCGGGTCGTAGAGGCGGTCGAGGTCCCATCCGCGGTTCGCGGGGAACTCCCCGACCGCGTCGCGCCCGTCCGCCACCAGCCGCCACAGGCCCTCCGGCGAATCGACGCCGCCGGGGAAACGGCACGCCATTCCCACGATCGCGATCGGCTCGCGCGCGGCCTCGGCCAGCGCGCGGTTCTGCTCGCGCAGCCGCTGCGCCTCCTTCAGCGCCGAACGCAGGGCCTCGACGAGTTCGGTATTGTCCTCAGCCATTCGCGCCTCGTGCTCTTCGCAAGTCCGGGGGTGTCACAGCGGAAGCGACCGCAGGTAGCCGGCGATGTCCCCGATGACCTCGCCGGACCGCTCGTTCAGGTAGAAGTGCCCGCCCGGGTGGACCTTCAGGTCGAACGGGCCGCTGGTGTGCCGGGACCAGTCCTTCACCTCCGCGACGGTCGTCTTCGGGTCCTGGTCGCCGGTGAGGGCGAGGATCGGGCACGTCAGCGGCGGGCCGGGCTCGTGGCGGTAGGTCTCGATCGCCGTGTAGTCGCTGCGCAGCGCCGGAAGGATCAATTCGGCGAAGCCCTCCTCGTCGAGCATCGCCGCGTCGGTTCCGCTGAGCTCCCGCAGCTCCGCGAGCAGCCCGGCGTCCGGCCGCAGGTGGACGGTCTCGTCCCGCTCCGTCGTGGGGCCGCGCCTGCCCGAGACGATGAGGGCGGCGGGCGAGACGCCCTCCTTGCGCTCCAGCCGGCGGGCGACCTCGAAGGCCAGGATCGCGCCCATGCTGTGGCCGAAGAAGGCGGTCCCGGGGCGGCACCAGGGCGCGACGGCCTTGTGGAGGCGGTCGGCGAGTTCGCCGATGTCGTCGATGCTCGGCTCGCTGCGGCGGTCCTGCCGTCCGGGGTACTGGAGGGCGAGCACCTCGATCGCGGGACGCAGGGCGCTGGACACCGGGAAGAAATAGCTGGCGGAACCGCCCGCATGGGGGAAGCAGACCAGGCGGATCCGCGCATGCGGTGAAGGGTGGAATCGTCGAACCCAGAGATCACCGGCCACCTCGCCAGTTTTCTGACGGGGCGCATCCGGGCACAAGGCCCGGCACCCCCTGTCCACCCCCTATGCGCTGTTACGGGACGGCAGTGGCCGACAGGCCGGTGAGGAACTTCTGCATCACCTCGTCGAACTTCTCCGGTTCCTCGACGTGCGGCATGTGGCTCGACTCGGCGAAGTCCTCGTGCCGGACGTCCGGGATCAGGTCGAGGAACGGCCGGTACGCGGGCGCGGTCACCTCGTCGTGCCGTCCGGTGACGAGCAGGGCCGGCACGTCGATGAGCGGCAGCCGGTCCGTGACGGACCAGTCCTTCAGCGTGCCGGTGATGTGGAATTCGTTCGGGCCGTTCATGGAGCCGTAGACGGTCGGATCGTTGTAGATCTCCATGAAGGTCGCGGCGACCTCGCGCGGAAGCGGATCCGCGCGGCACACATGCCGCCGATAGAACTCCATGGTGGCGGCGGTGTATTCGGCGCTCTCGGTCGTCCCCGCCTTCTCATGTCTTGTCAGGACCGCTTGCAGGTCGGTGGGCAGGCTGGTGCGCAGCTCGGCCAGTTCCTTGCGCCAGATCGGCATCGAAGCGGGCGAGTTCGCGATGACCAGACCGCGCAGTCCGTCCGGCCGGCGGGCGGCGTGCGCGGCGGCGAGCATCCCGCCCCAGGAATGGCCGAACAGGACGTAGCCGTCCGCGATCCCGAGTTGGGCGAGCAGGTTGTTCAGCTCGTCCAGGAAAAGCTGGACCGACCAGAAGTCCGCGCCCTTCTGCGGGAGGTGGGTCGAGCCGCCGTTGCCGATCTGGTCGTAGTGGACGACCGGCCAGCCGGTCTCGGCCAGCGCGGTCAGCCGCAGCAGGTAGTCGTGGGTACTGCCGGGTCCGCCGTGGAGCACCACCACCGGCGGACGGCCCGCGCCGAGCGTCCCGGTGACCCGGTACCACGTCCTCCACGAGCCGAACGGAACCGTTCCCTTCCGTTGCGCCATACCGGACAGCGTGCACCTCCTTCTCCGGACGGCCGCCGGTCACCGGCCGTCGCCGAGACCGTCGATCGCCATCCGGATGAGACTCTGCGCGTCCATCTCGTCGATCGACGCCTGTTCTTCGGTTTCCGCCTTCTCCTGCGAACCGTTCTGCGTTTCGGCGAGCCCCAGCAGGGTGTCGAGTAGCCCGGCGTCCCGGATCCGCTCGATGGGAATGGACGTCAGGATCCCGCGAATACGGTCGGTCGTCGGATCGCCATCGGCTTCCGTTTCCTCGCTCAGTTCCGCTTCCACGTGCTGCGTCAGCGCGAGGGCGTTGGGGTAGTCGAACAGCAGCGTTGCCGGGAAGCGCAGGCCGGTCGCCGCGGCCAGCCGGTTGCGGAACTCGACCGCGGAAAGGGAGTCGAAACCGAGCGTGTTGAACGCCTGCTCCGGTGCGATCGCGTCGGCGGCGCCGTGGCCGAGGACGTCCGCGACATGCGTCCGGACGAGCTCCAGCAGCCGCTCCCTCCGCTTCTCCGGCGGGAGCGCCGCGAGCCGCTCCACCACCGGTGACCTGCCTCCCGCCTCCGCCGTGCGCCGCACCGGTGTCCGGATCAGCTCGCGCAGCAGCGCCGGCACCGCTTCCGCGCCACTGCGGGGCCTCGCCAACGTCAGTTCAACGGGCACCTGCACCGGGTCGCCGGGGCCGGTCAGGGCGAGGTCCAGGAGCGACAGGCCCTTGTCCCGGGCCAGCGGCCGCACTCCGGTGCGCGCGAGCCGGCTCACGTCCGCCTCGCCGAGCCCGCCGGCCATCCCGCCGTCCTGGGCCCACAGACCCCACGCCAGCGAGGTTCCGGGGAGGCCGGCGGCCCGGCGCCGGGTGGCCAGGGCGTCCAGGAACGCGTTCGCGGCGGCGTAGTTGCCCTGCCCGGGAGCACCGAACACACCGGCCGCCGAGGAGAACAGCACGAACTGCGCGAGCTTCAGGTCTCGGGTCGCTTCGTGGAGGTTCCAGGCGGCGTCGGCCTTCGGCCGAAGCACCGCGTCGACGCGTTCCCCGTCCAGCGACCCGATGACGCCGTCGTCCAGGACGCCCGCAGCGTGCACGACGGCGGTGAGCGGATGCTCCACCGCGATCCCGGCGAGCAGGCTCCGCAGGGCTGCGCGGTCGGCGACGTCACAGGCCGCGACCTGCACCGATGCGCCCAGACCGGCCAGCTCGTCCCGCAACTCCGCCGCGCCCGGAGCGTCGAGCCCCCGCCGGCTCGCCAGGACCAGGTGTCCGACGCCGTGGACTTCGACCAGGTGCCGGGCCACCAGCGCGCCCAGGCCGCCGGTGCCACCGGTGATCAGGACGGTCCCGCCGCCCCACTCGGGAGCCTCCTGGCGGACGTTCGCGCGCGCCACGCGAACCAGGCGCGGCGCGTAGACCTTTCCGGCGCGCACCGCCAGTTGGGGCTCGTCCAGACCGAGGAGCCTCGAGACCGCCTCCGGGGTCGGGGACTCGTCCAGGTCGAGCAGGACGAACCGGCCGGGGTTCTCCGACTGCGCCGTGCGGACCAAGCCCCAGACCGCAGCGCCCGCCGGGTCGGTGACCGGCTCGTCCGGGGTCGCGCCGGCCGCACCGCGGGTCACGAACACCAGCCGGGACGCATCGAACCGCGAGTCCGACAGCCACTCCTGCAGTGTCGCCAGCGTGGCGCGCACGGCCGCCCGCACGGTGTCCGGGGACGCCTCGTCGGGCGGCGGCAACACCGTGGCCACCGCGTCCGGTACGTCCTCCAGTGCGGCGAGCCCCTCCGGCGGCAGGATGACCGTTGTTGCCTGTGCCTGCTCTGGGACGGTGATCGCGCGCCAGTCGATCCGGTAGAGGGAGTCGACGGGCTCCTCGTCGAGCGACCTGAGCTGCTCCGGCGTGACGCGACGGGCCACGAGCGAATCCGCGGACACCACCGGGGCGCCCGTCCCGTCCGCGGCCTGGAGACTGATCGCCCCGTCGCCGGCGGGAGCGAGCCGGACCCGCAATGCCGACGCGCCGGTCGCGTGGAGCGCGACTCCGGACCAGGCGAACGGCAGCACCGGACCGTCCGCTTCGTCAGCGTCTGCACTACTCGGGCGGAAGGCGCCCAGAGCGAGAGCATGGAGCGCCGCGTCGAGCAGTGCGGGATGCACACCGAACGACTCGTCGGACGCGGTCCCGGGGAGTGCGACCTCGGCGAACACTTCGTCACCGCGCCGCCAAGCCGCCTGCAACCCTTGGAAGAGCGGCCCGTACTCCAGGCCGGTGGCGCTCGCATCCGCGTAGAAGCCGTCGACATCGACCGCTTCGGCGCCGGTCGGCGGCCACTGGGCCAGATCGAACGACGGAAGTGTGGGGGCGGCCGGGGCGAGGGTCCCTCGCGCGTGCAGCGTCCAGGCGTGATCGCCGGTGCCGTTGTCCGGACGGGAGTGGACGCTCACCTCCCGGCGACCGGACTCGTCCGCGCCGCCCACCATCAGCTGGACCTTGACCCCGCGTTCCCTGGGCACGACGAGCGGCTCCTGGAGCACCAGCTCTTCCAGGTGCCCGGCGCCGATCTCGTCCCCGGCGCGGATGGCCATCTCCACGAACGCCGTCCCCGGCAGCATGATCTTGCCCGCGATCGAATGGTCCGCCAGCCAGGGATGCGAGCGCAGCGACAGCCGTCCGGTCAGCAGGACGCCGTCGGAGTCCGGCAGCGACACCGCGGCGCTCAGCAAGGGATGGTCGGCCGGTTCCTGGCCGAGCTCCGAGGCGTCACCGGACGATGGCGGGACGTCCAGCCAGAACCGCTGATGCTGGAATGCGTAGGTCGGCAGGTCGACCCTGCGGGGGCTTCGGTCGGCGAAGAAGTTCTTCCAGTCGACCTGGTGTCCGCGGGTGTGGATGCGGCCCAGGGCCGTTACGGCGGTGTGTTCCTCGTCGCGGTCGCGGCGCATCAAGGCGATCAGTTCTGCGTCGTCGCCCGCGGCCTCGGCTGCCATCGCCGTCAGTGCCGCGTCCGGCCCAGCCTCAACGAACGTGCCCACGCCCTTGCCGCGCAGAGTATGCACGACGTCGCCGAACCGGACCGCTTCCCGTACTTGCCGCACCCAATAGGCGGGGTCGGTCAACTCACCGGGTTCGGCAATGCGGCCGGTCACTGCGGATACGACGTTGATGCTCGGTTCGGCGTACGACAGCGACTCCGCGACCTCGGCGAACTGCGCCAGCATCGGCTCCATCAGGTGCGAGTGGAAGGCATGCGAGACCCGCAGGCGCCGCGTCCGCACCCCGCGCTCCTCGAACACCGCCACCATGGCCGTGACTGCGGCCTCGTCGCCGGAGACCACCGTCTGGGACGGGCCATTCACCGCCGCAATGTCGACGCCGTCCTTCAACTCCGCGCGAACGTCGTCCTCGGACGCGGCAATCGCAGCCATCGCGCCACCACTCGGCAACGCCTGCATCAGCCGGCCGCGTGCCGCCACCAACGCCGCCGCATCCCCCAACGACCACACACCGGCAACGTGAGCGGCAGCGAGTTCACCGATCGAATGGCCCGCCACATAGTCGGGTGCAATCCCCCACGACTCCAGAAGCCGGAACGCCGCAACCTCCACAGCGAACAACGCCGGTTGGGTGTAGGCCGTCTGGTCCAGCAAGTCCGCGTCACCGGTCATGACGTCCCGGATGGGGCGGTCTAGATGCTCGTCGAGCACCGCGCAGACGTCATCGAAGGTTGAAGCGAACAGCGGAAACGCCGCATACAAGCCCTGGCCCATTCCGAGCCGCTGCGCGCCCTGACCGGTGAACAACACCGCCAACTTCCCACCGGACACGGCCTGCCCCGCAGCCGCCTCCAAGCCGGATAGCAGCTCCTCACGACTGGCGCCGGCCACCGCTGCTCGATGCGGCAGATGCGCCCGCAGAGTCGCGAGGGAGAATCCGACATCCACCGGGGCAAGCTCAGGGCGCGCCGCCACGAAGTCCCGCAGCTGCGCCACCTGACCCGCCAACGCCTCCGCCGACCGCGCCGACACCACCCACGGCACCACGCCATCGCTGGGCTCCGAAACAGCGGCAGGTTCAGATGCGGGTGGTTCTTCGAGAATGACGTGGGCGTTGGTGCCGCTGATACCGAACGACGACACCCCGCCCCGGCGTGGTCTGCCCGCAGACGGCCACTCCCGCGCCTCGGTCAGCAACTCGACCTCACCAGCCGACCAGTCCACATGCGAGGACGGCACATCAAGATGCAGCGACTTGGGCAGCTTTCCGTGCCGCATCGCCTGGACCATCTTGATGACACCGGCGACACCCGCAGCAGCCTGGGTGTGCCCGAGGTTCGATTTCACCGACCCGACCCACAGTGAGCCGGAATCGCCTCGCTGCTGCCCGTAGGTGGCCAGCAGCGCTTGCGCCTCGATCGGGTCACCCAGCGTGGTGCCGGTGCCGTGCGCCTCCACCGCGTCCACATCCGCCGGCGACAGTCCCGCGCTGGCCAACGCCTGACGAATCACCCGCTGCTGCGACGGACCATTCGGCGCCGTCAACCCATTGGACGCCCCATCCTGATTCACCGCCGAACCCCGCACCACCGCCAACACCTGATGGCCGTTGCGGCGGGCGTCCGACAGACGCTCCACCACCACCATCCCCACGCCTTCGGACCAGCCCGTCCCATCTGCCGCATCGGCGAAGGACTTACACCGCCCATCCGACGCCAACCCGCCTTGACGGTAGAAGTCGACGAAGGTGTCGGGGGTGGACATCACCGTCACCCCACCGACCAGGGCCAGCGAACACTCGCCTGCCCGCAGTGCTTGGCTGGCCAGGTGCAGCGCAACCAGCGACGATGAACATGCCGTGTCGATCGAGACTGCCGGACCCTCGAACCCGAACGTGTACGCCACCCGCCCTGACACAACACTGCCGAGGGTGCCGTTCCCCAAGAATCCGGCCACATCGTCGGGCACCACTCGGACTCGCGACGCGTAATCGTGGTACATCACTCCGGCGAACACACCGGTGTCGCTGCCTCGAAGCACTACTGGATCGATTCCGGCGGCTTCCAGCGCTTCCCAGGACACTTCGAGCAGCAACCGCTGCTGCGGGTCCATCGCCACCGCTTCACGTGGCGAAACGCCAAAGAATCCCGGATCAAAATCCGCTGCGTCGTACAGGAAACCGCCCTCACGCGAGAATCCGTCTGCGTCCGCACCGTCCCGCGAGCTGAAATCAAGTAGGCCCTCGTCCCAGCCACGATCGGCGGGGAAGCCGGAAACCCCGTCCCCGCCGCGTTCGAGCAAGCCCCACAGTTCGTCCGGGGACGACACGCCGCCGGGGAACCGGCACGCCATCCCCACGATCACCATGGGGTCGTCATCGAGAGCGGGCGTCTTCCGGATCGTCTCGCCGGTGACCGGCGCCTCGCCCAGGAGTTCCGTCCGCAGGAAATCGGCCAGTTCCGCCGGGGAGGGGTAGTCGAAGACGAGGGTCGCAGGCAGCCGGAGTCCGGTCTCCTGCGCCAGCCTGTTCCGCAGATCCAGTGCGATCAGGGAATCGACGCCGGCCTCGCGGAAGGAACGCTGGACGTCCACGGCTTCACTGCCGGTGTGTCCCAGCGCGATCGCCAGCGTCCGGCGAACGAGTTCCACCACTTCTGCGGCCGCTTCCGCGTCCGGGAGATTCGCCAGCCGGGTCGCCAGTCGATCGCGCCGATCTGTGATGGCCGACGTCGTGTTACCAGCGACGCGCCGGCCAGGTCCCCCGGTCAGAGTCCGCAGCAGGCCGGGTATGTCTCCGTTCTCGCGCAGTCGTGCGACGTCCAGCCGCGCAGGAACCACCACGGCCCTACCCGCCGCCACCGCCGCATCGAACAACGCCAACCCCGCCTCATCCGACAACCCCAAGACGCCGCCGCGAGCCATCCGCTCCCGATCAGCAACATCCAGACCCGCCGTCAACGCACTCGCGCGTTCCCACAACCCCCACGCCAACGACACCGCCGGCAGCCCCAGACCGCGCCGATACACCGCCAACGCATCCAAGAAGGCATTCGCCGCCGCGTAATTCCCCTGACCCGCACTCCCCATCACCCCGGCAACTGAGGAGAACACCACAAACAACGAAAGGTCACGGTCCCGGGTCAGCTCATGCAGATTCCACGCCGCATCCACCTTCGGACGCATCACCACATCCAACCGCTCCCCCGACAAACCCCCGATCAGCCCGTCATCCACCACACCCGCCGCATGCACAACACCCACCAACCGCTCAACAGACCCCACCACCCCAGCCAACGCATCACGATCAGCCACATCACACGCCACCACCCGCGCCGTCGCACCCAAGCTCTCAAGCTCAACCACCAACTCCCCCATGCCGACAGCCTGCTCACCGCGCCGGCTCACCAAAAGCACGTCCCGCACACCACACTCGGCAACCAAATGCCGCGCCACCAACGAACCCAACGCACCCGATGCACCCGTCACCAACACCGTCCCCCCACCATCCAAAGACAGCGGAACGGACACGCCCTGCTCCATACGCCGCAACCGCGGAACTCGCAGTTCACCGTCCCGCACCGCGAATTCAGATTCGCCCAGTGCGGCTCCGGCGACCACCGATTCCCCGCAGTCGGCGACTTCATCGACGTCCGCCAGCACGAACCGGCCCGGGTTCTCCGCCACAGCCGACCGCACCAGACCCCACACCGGCGCACCCGTCAGATCGATCCGACGGGCATCGACCGCCGCCGCCCCCTGGGTGACCACGACGAGCCTTGATTCCTCGAAACGAGGCTCACCCAGCCATGCCTGGACCACCCTCAGAACACGCCCCGCCGTCTCCCGGACATCGCCAGGAACTCCACCCGGCGTCTTCACCTCCGGTCGGCAAGGGAGAAGAACCAGTTCGGGAATCGGGCCGGCTGCAGCGACAGCGTCCAGATCCGCATACACCGGCCCACCAAGGCCGATGTCGCCGCCCATAACGGCATAGGAACCGGAGACCTCTTCAGGCCCGCTCGCCGGAACCCATTCCACTTCGAACAGCGAGCCGTGCAGCCCGGGTTCGCTCAGCTGCTCGACCGGCTGCGCCCGGAGTACAAGCGATTCCACGGAGGCGACCGGCTGGCCCGTCACATCGGCCAACTGCAGCGCGATCGCGTCTTCGCCGACCTCTTCCAGACGCACCCGCAGCCCCGTCGCACCGGTCGCATGCAACTCCACACCCGACCACGCAAACGGCAACACCGGCCCGTCCGCATCGGGGCGTCCCGCCGCAAGAGCATGCAGCGCCGCGTCCAGCAACGCTGGATGCAAGCCGAACCCCTCGGCCGAAGCCTCCTCAGGGAGCTGCACCTCGGCGAACACCTCATTGCCGCGCCGCCACGCCGCGCGCAGCCCTTGGAAGAGAGGCCCGTAGGTAAGGCCGGTTCCTGACAGTTCCTCGTACAGTTCGGCGACGGCCACCGGTTCAGCCGCTGCCGGAGGCCACACGCTCGCGTCGAAAAGCGGAGTCGCCGTGGAAGCGGATGCGCTCGCCGCCAATACACCCTCAGCGTGCTTTATCCATGGCTCCTCGGACCGGCCCGTTCCGGCGCGAGAATGAATGGCCACCTGCCGACGGCCGCGCTCATCCGGCTGGTGGACCACCACCTGCACTTGGACCGCGTCCCGCTCCGGCAGTACGAGCGGTGCTTGAAGCACCAGCTCTTCGAGGCGTCCCGCATCGACCTGGTCGCCGGCGCGGACGGCCATCTCCACGAACGCCGTGCCCGGCAGCACTACGACACCGTTGACCACGTGATCGGCCAACCAGGGATGGGAACGCGGCGACAGACGTCCGGTCAGAAGGACGCCGTCGGAGTCCGGCAGCGAGACCGCCGCACCGAGCAGCGGATGATTCGCAGGCTCCTGCCCCAATTCGGAAGCGTCACCAGAGGACGAGGAGGCTTCCAGCCAGAACCGCTGACGCTGGAACGCGTACGTCGGCAAGTCCACCCTGCGGGCGCCCCGGCCGGCGAAGAAGTTCGTCCAATCGACCTGGTGTCCGCGAGTGTGAATGCGGCTCAACGCCGTTACGGCGGTGTGCTCCTCGTCGCGGTCGCGGCGCAGCAACGCGATCAGGGCCGCGTCCTCGTCCGCGGATTCTGCGGCCATCGCGGTCAACGCCGCGTCCGGCCCCGCCTCAACGAACGTGCCCACGCCTTCGGTACGCAGCGATTGGACGGCGTCACCGAACCGGACCGCCTCGCGCACCTGGCGCACCCAATGACCCGGGTCACTCAACTCACCGGGCCCGGCGAGACGACCGGTCACCGCGGATACGACCTTGATTCTCGGATCGGCGTACGACAGCGACTCCGCGACCTCGGCGAACTGCGCCAGCATGGGTTCCATCAGGTGGGAGTGGAAGGCGTGCGAGACCCGCAGGCGCCGCGTCCGCACCCCGCGCTCCTCGAACACCGCCATCACGGCCGTGACTGCGGCCTCGTCGCCGGAGACCACTGTCTGGGACGGCCCGTTCACCGCCGCAATGTCGACGCCGTCCTTCAGCTCCACGCGAACGTCGTCCTCGGACGCGGCAATCGCACCCATCGCGCCACCGGCGGGCAACGCCTGCATCAGCCGGCCGCGTGCCGCAACTAGCGCCGCCGCATCTCCCAACGACCACACACCGGCTACGTGAGCGGCAGCGAATTCGCCGATGGAATGGCCCGCCACATAGTCGGGTGCAATCCCCCACGACTCCAAGAGCCGGAACGCCGCAACCTCGACGGCGAACAACGCCGGCTGGGTGTAGGCCGTCTGGTCCAGCAAGTCCGGGTCACCGGAGATGACGTCGCGGATGGGGCGTTCCAGGTGCTCGTCCAGGACGGCACAGACGTCATCGAATGCAGAAGCAAAGACCGGGAAGGCGGCATACAGGCCTTGGCCCATGCCAAGCCGCTGCGCGCCCTGGCCGGTGAACAGCACCGCCAGCTTATCGGCGGATACGGCCTCCCCAGCGGCCGCGTCCAGTGCGGCCAGCAACTCCTCACGTGCAGCTCCGGTTACTGCCGCTCGATGGGGCAGGTGTGCGCGTGCGGTCGCCAGCGAGAACCCGACATCCAGCGGGGTCAGCTCGAGACGGTCGGCAACGTAATCGCGCAGCCGCGCCACCTGCTCCAACAACGCCTGCGCCGACCGCGCCGACACCACCCACGGCACCACACCAGCACTCGGTTCCGGTACAGGAGCAGGTTCCGGTTCAGGAGCCTCTTCCAGGATGACGTGCGCGTTGGTGCCACTGAACCCGAACGACGACACCCCCGCCCGCCGCGGCCTCCCCGCAGACGGCCACTCCTGCTCCTGGGTCAGCAGCTCGACCTCACCGGCCGACCAATCCACGTGCGAGGACGGCGCGTCCACATGCAGCGACCTGGGCAGTCGGCGGTGCCGCATCGCCTCGATCATCTTGATCACACCGGCCACACCCGCCGCCGCCTGCGTATGACCCAGATTCGACTTCACCGACCCGACTCGCAATGGGCCTGAGTCGCCCCGTTCCTGCCCGTAGGTGGCCAGCAGTGCTTGGGCCTCGATCGGGTCGCCCAGCGTCGTGCCGGTGCCATGCGCCTCCACCGCGTCCACATCGGCCACCGACAATCCGGCGCCCGCCAACGCCTGACGGATCACCCGCTGCTGCGAGGGGCCATTCGGCGCCGTCAACCCATTGGACGCACCATCCTGATTCACCGCCGAACCCCGCACCACCGCCAACACCTGATGGCCGTTACGGCGAGCGTCCGACAGACGCTCCACCACCAGGACCCCGACACCCTCCGACCACGCCGTCCCGTCAGCGGCCTCGGCGAACGCCTTACACCGCCCATCGGGCGCCAATCCGCGCTGCCGCGAAAAATCAATAAAGGTGTCGGGGGTGGCCATCACGGTCACTCCGCCTGCCAGCGCCAGCGAACACTCACCCGACCGCAGCGCCTGACCGGCCAAATGCAGCGCGACCAGGGATGACGAGCACGCCGTATCGACCGACACTGCCGGGCCCTCGAACCCGAAGGTGTAGGAGATCCGGCCAGAGGCCACGCCACCGGAACCGCCGGTTCCCAGATATCCCTCGATGTCCCCGGGGACCGCCGCGCGCTGGGCGTAGTCGTGGTAGATCACTCCGGCGAACACGCCGGTGTCGCTGCCCCGCAGTGCGTCCGGGTTGATTCCGGCGCTTTCCAGCGCCTCCCACGACGCCTCCAACAGCAACCGCTGCTGCGGATCCATCGCCAACGCCTCACGCGGCGAGATACCAAAGAACGCCGCATCAAACTCAGCAGCGTCATAAAGGAACCCGCCCTCACGGACATAACTCTTCCCCACCACGGCAGGATCAGGATCGAACAGATCATGATCCCAACCACGGTCAGCCGGGAACTCATCGATCGCATCGCCGCCCCGCTCCAGCAACCGCCACAGATCCTCCGGCGACCGCACACCACCAGGGAACCTGCACGCCATTCCCACGACCACCACCGGGTCGTCCATCGGGACATGCGCTGCTGTGACCACCTCACCGGTCACCGACGTCTCGCCCAGAAGTTCCGTCCGCAGGAATTCGGCCAGCTCTGCCGGGGACGGGTAGTCGAAGACGAGCGTCGCGGGCAGCCGCAGACCCGTCTCTTCCGCCAGCCGGTTCCGCAATTCCAGCGCGATCAGCGAGTCGACGCCGGCCTCGCGGAAGGAGCGCTGGAGATTCACTCCCGACGGGTCGGGATGGCCGAGCACGACCGCCATGTTCCTGCGGACCAGCTCGACCACCTCGGCTGCCGCGTCCGCGGCCGGGAGGGCGGCCAGCCGGGCCGCGAGCCCTTCGGCGAGTTTGAGGTTCCCGGCCACACGCCGGGTCGGCCCGGTGACCAGGCCGCGGAACAGCGCAGGGACATCTCCGCCACTGCGCAGCCGTGCGATGTCCAGCTGCACCGGCACGACCAGCGCCTCGCCGACCGTTTCAGCGGCGTCGAACAGTGCCAGGCCGGTCTCGTCCGAGAGTCCCAGGATGCCGCCGCGAGCCATCCGATCCCGGTCGGCGGCGTCCATACCGGCGGTCATTGCGCTGGTGCGCTCCCACAATCCCCAAGCCAACGACACTGCAGGCAGCCCCAAGCTGCGCCGGTGGGCGGCCAAGGCATCCAAGAATGCATTGGCGGCCGCGTAATTGGCTTGGCCGGCGTTCCCCATGATGCCTGCCGCTGAGGAGAACATGACGAACATCGACAGATCGAGGTCCTGCGTCAGCTCGTGCAGGTTCCACGCCGCGTCCACCTTCGGACGCATCACGCCGTCCAGCCGCTCCGGCGACAATCCCCCGATCAGACCGTCGTCGACTACACCGGCCGCATGGACCACCCCGGCCAGCCGTCCGCCCAATTCGACGGACTCGATGACGTCGGCAAGGGCGTCCCGATCCGCCACATCACATGCGACCGCTCGCACCGCCGCGCCCAACTGCTCCAGTTCGGCCACCAATTCGCCCATGCCAGGGGCCTGATCGCCGCGCCGACTCACCAACAACAGATCCCGGACGCCGCATGCGGTGACCAGATGCTTGGCGACTAGAGAGCCCAGCGCACCGGACGCGCCCGTCACCAGCACTGTGCCCGCAGAGTCCAGGGGTTGAGGGATCGTCAGCACGACCTTGCCGACGTGGCGGGCCTGGCTCAGATAGCGGAAAGCCTCCGTCGCGCGGCGCACGTCCCACGTCACGAACGGCAAAGGAGAGACCGCCTCCTCCTGGAACAACTCGCCCAGCAGGCGGAACATCTCCTGAATCCGATCCGGGCCGGCGTCCATCACATCGAACGCCTGGTACCGCACGCCCGGGTGGTCGGCGGCGATCTGCGCGGCGTCGCGGATATCGGTCTTGCCCATCTCCACGAACCGTCCGCCGCGCGGCAACAGGCGCAGAGACGCGTCCACGAACTCCCCTGCCAAGGAGTTCAACACCACGTCCAGGCCCGCGCCCTCCGACGTCTCACGGAACGCCGTTTCGAAGTCCAGTGAACGCGACGTAGCGATATGCGCGTCGTCCAAGCCGAACGCGCGCAGCGTCTTCCATTTGCCAGGGCTGGCGGTTCCATATACCCGCGCACCGAGATGCTGCGACAGCCGCAGTGCGGCGATCCCGACACCGCCCGCAGCGGCATGGATCAGCACGGACTCGCCCGCGCGCAGCCCCGCCAGGTCCACCAGCCCGTAGAACGCCGTCAGATAGGCCACCGGAACCGTCGCGGCTTCGGCGAACGACCAGTTCTCCGGAATCGGGGCGACAAGCCGTCGATCCGCGATCACCACTGGCCCGAACGCGCCGGAGAACAGCCCCATTACCCGGTCACCGACGGCCAGGTCCGAAACCTCGGGCCCCGTTTCCAGCACTACCCCGGCACCCTCGAGTCCCAGCAGGCCCGCGTCACCTGGATACATGCCCAGGACGTTCAGCGCGTCCCGGAAGTTCATTCCGGCGGCGCGCAGCCCGATGCGCACCTCGCCGATCTCCAAGGGTCGCAGAACGTCATCGCGCTCGACCACGCGCAGGGCGTCCAGTTTCCCCTTCGTTGCGCTGTCCAACCGCCACGCTTCGGCTTCGGCGGGAATCGACATTCCCCGTCCCGAAGCGCGGGCAAGCCGCGGAACGCGTACTTCTCCGTCCCGGACCGCGAATTCGGGTTCGTCCAGCGCGGCCCCGGCGAGCACCAGTTCCCCGCAGTCGGCGACTTCATCGACGTCCGCCAGCACGAATCGGCCGGGGTTCTCTGTCATCGCCGACCGCACCAGACCCCGGACCGGCGCCCCCACCACATCGACCTGGTGGGCGCCGGTCGCGACCGCCTTTTGGGTGACCACGACGAGCCTGGAGTTCTCGAACCGAGCATCATCCAGCCACATCTGGACGATCCTCAGAACACGACTCAGTACCTCCCGGACGTCACCAGGCACCTCGTCCGGCGTCCCTACGCCAGGCATGCATGGGAGAAGGACCAGATCGGGAACGGGGCCGGCTGCGGCGAGAACATCCACGTCCGCATACACCGGCCCGCCCAGGCCGAGGTCGTCACCTATAACGGCAGAGGAACCGGCCGTCCCTTCGGGGGCGGCCACTGGAACCCATTCCAGAGCGAACAAGGAATCGCGCAGCGCGGGATCGCCCGGCTGGCCATCCGGCCGTTCCTGCGGCAGTGTCCGCAGTACCAGTGACTCCACTGAGGCGACCGGCTGACCTGTCATATCAGCCAGCTGCAGCGTGATGGCGTCTTCGCCGACCTCTTCCAGACGCACCCGCAGCCCCGTCGCACCGGTCGCATGCAAATCCACACCCGACCACGCAAACGGCAGCACCGGCCCGTCCGCATCGGCACGTCCCGCTGCAAGCGCATGAAGCGCGGCGTCCAGCACGGCGGGATGGAGCCCGAAGCCCTCGGCCGAGGCATCGTCGGGGAGCTGCACTTCGGCGAACACCTCATTGCCGCGCCGCCACGCCGCCCGCAGCCCCTGGAACACCGGCCCGTACTCCAGACCGGCCGCGCCCAGCTCGGCGTACACGCCGTCGAGGTCGACCGGTCGGGCACCGGCCGGGGGCCACTGGGCCAGATCCGACGATCGAGCCGCCGTCGATGCGTCCCCCAGGACGCCTTCGGCATGCGTAACCCACTGATCATCGGTCGCACTCGCACCACTGCGCGAACGGATGACCACGCCACGGCGGCCCCCCTCGTCGGACTTCGCGATCACCACCTGCAACTGGACCGCATCCCGCTCCGGCAGGACGAGCGGCGTTTGGAGCACCAACTCCTCCAGGTGCCCCGCGTCGACCTGGTCGCCGGCGCGGATGGCCAGCTCCACGAACGCCGTTCCCGGCAGCAGGACGGCACCGTTGACCGCGTGATCGGCCAACCAGGGATGGGAACGCAGCGACAACCGTCCTGTGAGAAGGACGCCATCGGAGTCCGGCAACGGGACCGCGGCACCCAGCAGGGGATGGTCAACCGGTATCAGTCCCAGGCCGGCCGCGTCCCCCGCATCAGACCCGGCGTCCAGCCAATACCGCTGGCGCTGGAAGGCATAGGTCGGTAGTTCGACCCTGCGGGCGCCGCGGCCGGCGAAGAAGTTCGTCCAGTCGACGCGGTGTCCGCGGGTGTGGATGCGGCCCAGGGCTGTTACGGCGGTGTGTTCCTCGTCGCGGTCGCGGCGCAGCAACGCGATCAGTTCTGCGTCGTCGCCAGCGGATTCTGCGGCCATCGCCGTCAGCGCCGCGTCCGGCCCCGCCTCGACGAACGTCCCCACACCTTCAGTGCGCAGCGATTGGACGGCGTCACCGAACCGGACCGCCTCGCGCACCTGCCGCACCCAATAGCCCGGATCGCTCAGTTCGCTGCGCTCGGCAAGGCGCCCGGTCACTGCGGAAACGACCTTGAACCTCGGGTCGGCATACGACAGCGACTCGGCCACAGCGGCGAATTCCGCCAGCATCGGCTCCATCAGGTGGGAATGGAAAGCGTGCGAGACCCGCAGCCGCCGCGTCCGCGCACCCCGCTCCTCAAACACCGCCACCACGGCCGTCACTGCCGAGTCCGGACCTGACACCACCACCTGCGACGGTCCGTTCACCGCCGCGATATCTATCGAGTCATCCAGGACGGCACGCACGTCTTGCTCCGACGCGGCGATCGCCGCCATCGCGCCCCCAGCCGGGAGCGCCTGCATCAGCCGGCCACGTGCCGCCACCAACGCCGCCGCATCCCCCAACGACCACACACCGGCGACGTGAGCAGCCGCCAACTCACCAATGGAATGACCGGCTACAAAGTCAGGGGCGATCCCCCACGACTCCAGCAACCGGAATGCTGCCACTTCGATGGCGAACAACGCCGGCTGGGTGTAGGCCGTCTGATCCAGTAGTTCCGCGTCACCAGAGATGACGTCGCGGACAGGACGATCCAGGTGCTCGTCCAGGACGGCACAAACGTCGTCGAAAGCCGAGGCGAAAACCGGGAACGCCCCATACAAGCCATGGCCCATTCCGAGCCGCTGCGCGCCCTGACCGGTGAACAACACCGCCAACTTCCCGCCGGACGCCGCCTCCCCGGATGCCGCCTCCAACCCGGCCAGCAACTCCTCACGGGAGACACCGACCGCTGCCGCTCGATACGGCAGATGCGCCCGCAAGGTCGCAAGAGAGAACCCGACATCCACCGGAGCAAGCTCCGGACGCGCCGCCACAAAGTCCCGCAGCCGCGCCACCTGACCCGCCAACGCCTCCGCCGACCGCGCCGACACCACCCACGGCACCACACTGGCCGCAGACTCCGGGCCCTCCTGAAGCGGCTCAGGCTCCGGCTCAGGGGGCTCTTCAAGAATGACGTGGGCGTTGGTGCCGCTGATACCGAACGACGACACCCCGCCCCGGCGTGGCCTGCCTCCAGACGGCCACTCCCGCGCCTCGGTCAGCAACTCGACCTCGCCCGCCGACCAGTCCACATGCGAGGACGGCACATCAAGATGCAGCGATTTCGGCAGCATTCCGTGCCGCATCGCCTGGACCATCTTGATCACACCGGCCACACCCGCAGCAGCCTGCGTATGCCCGAGATTGGACTTCACCGACCCGACCCGCAGCGGGCCAACCTCGCCTCGCTGCTGCCCGTAGGTGGCCAGCAGCGCTTGCGCCTCGATCGGGTCACCCAGCGTGGTGCCGGTGCCGTGCGCCTCCACCGCATCCACATCCGCCGGCGACAGTCCCGCGCTCGCCAACGCCTGACGAATCACCCGCTGCTGCGACGGACCATTCGGCGCCGTCAACCCATTCGACGCACCATCCTGATTCACCGCCGAACCTCGCACGACCGCCAACACCTGATGGCCGTTGCGGCGAGCGTCCGACAAACGCTCCACCACCACCATCCCCACACCCTCAGACCAACCCGTCCCATCCGCCGCATCAGCGAACGACTTACACCGCCCATCCGACGCCAACCCGCCCTGCCGGTAAAAGTCGACGAAGGTGTCGGGAGTGGACATCACCGTCACCCCACCAACCAACGCAAGCGAACACTCACCCGCCCGCAACGCCTGACTCGCCAAGTGCAACGCCACCAGCGACGACGAACACGCCGTATCGATCGACACCGCCGGACCCTCAAACCCGAACGTGTACGCCACACGCCCCGACACCACACTGCCCAAAGTGCCGTTCCCCAAGAACCCCGCAACGTCCTCAGGGACCACTCGCACCCGCGACCCATAATCGTGATACATCACCCCGGCGAACACACCGGTGTCGCTGCCCCGAAGCCCCACCGGGTCAACACCAGCGGCTTCAAGCGCCTCCCATGACGCCTCCAGCAGCAACCGCTGCTGCGGGTCCATTGCCAATGCCTCGCGCGGCGAGATACCGAAGAACTCGGGGTCGAAGTCAGGCGCGTCGTAGAGAAAGCCGCCTTCGCCTGAGAACGCCGCGCGAAAGCCCGGGCCGAAAAGATCCTCGCTCTCGTGCCAGCCACGGTCGGAAGGGAAGGCGGAAATGCCGTCGCCGCCACGCTCGACCAGGTCCCACAGCTCGTCCGGCGACGACACGCCGCCGGGGAACCTGCACGCCATCCCCACGATCACCACCGGATCGTCCGCAACACTCAGCGTTCGGGGCACCTCAACGGCCGAGGACTGTGCGCCGAGGAGTTCGGAGTGCAGGAAATCGGCAAGGTCAGCGGGCGTGGCGTAGTCGAAGACGAGGGTCGCCGGCAGCCGGAGTCCGGTCTCCTCGGCCAGCCGGTTGCGCAATTCCAATGCGATCAGCGAGTCGACGCCGGCCTCCCGGAAGGAACGTCCGGCCTCCACGCTCTCGCCAGTGGTGTGGCCGAGCACCGTCGCGAGGTGCTTACGGACCAGTTCCACCAGTTCCTCGGCCGCCTCAGTCGCCGGGAGGGCGGCCAGCCGGGCCGCGAGGCCCTCGGCGGGTGCGAGGTTGCCCGCAACACGCCGGTTCGGCCGTCCGACCAAACCGCGCAGCAGCCCGGGTATGTCTCCGTTCTCGCGCAGTCGTGCAACGTCCAGCCGCGCAGGAACCACCAAAGCCCTACCCGCCACCACCGCCGCATCGAACAACACCAACCCCGCCTCATCCGACAACCCCAAGACGCCACCGCGAGCCAACCGCTCCCGATCAGCAACATCCAAACCCGCCGTCAACGCACTGACGCGCTCCCACAACCCCCACGCCAATGACACCCCAGGCAAACCCAAACCACGCCGATACACCGCCAACGCATCCAAGAAAGCATTCGCCGCCGCGTAATTCCCCTGGCCCGCGCTGCCCATCACACCGGACACGGAAGAGAACAGCACGAACATCGACAGGTCCGCATCGCGGGTCAATTCGTGCAGGTTCCACGCCGCGTCCACCTTCGGACGCATCACGGCATCCAACCGCTCCGCCGACAAACCCCCGATCAGCCCGTCATCCACCACACCCGCCGCATGCACAACACCCACCAACCGCTCAACAGACCCCACCACCCCAGCCAACGCATCACGATCAGCCACATCACACGCCACCACCCGCGCCGTCGCACCCGACCCCTCAAGCTCAGCCACCAACTCCCCCATGCCGACAGCCCGCTCACCGCGCCGGCTCACCAAAAGCACATCCCGCACGCCACACTCGGCAACCAAATGCCGCGCCACCAACGAACCCAACGCACCCGATGCACCCGTCACCAACACCGTCCCCCCACCACCCAAAGACAGCGGAACGGAGTCGAGACCCCTCATACGCATCAACCGCGGAACCAGCACCTGCCCATCGCGCAGCGCGAACTCCGACTCTCCCGCAGCCACTGCCGCAACCACCGAATCCGCGCGTGCGCCCACGGCGTCGGCGTCAGCCAGAACGAAACGACCAGGGTTCTCCGCTATCGCCGACCGGACCAAACCCCACACGGTCGCTTGCGACGCATCGACCTGGTCGTCGAGCGGGTGGCTCGCAGCTATCGCCTTGGACGTCAGAACGACCAGTCGACCATTGGTGAACCTGTCGTCTTCCAGCCATTGCTGAACTACACCGAGCATCAGGTGTGCGGCACGCCTGGCCGCCCCGGCCAGGTCGGCATCACCGCCCGCAGCGCCATCAGGAGCGCAAGCGATGACCACATTGTCCGGGACCGCCGCGCCCTCGTCGGCCGCTTCGGCCAGAGCATTCAGATCCGGGTAGACCGGTCCACCGAAGCCGAGAGCATCGTGGCCCACTACTGCCCAAGTTCCCCGCTCCGCCGGCTCGGGAACTGTGGTCGGCACCCATTCCAGCTCGAACAGTGAATCGCGCAGGACAGGGTCGCTCGACAGCCCATCCAGCTGTTCGGGCTGCAGCGTTCGCAGGACCAGAGAATCCACCGAAGCGACCGGCTGGCCCGTCACATCGGCCAACTGCAACGCGATCGCGTCTTCGCTCACCTCTTCGAGACGCACCCGCAGGTCTCTCGCGCCGGTCGCATGCAGCTCCACGCCCGACCATGCGAACGGCAACACCGGCCCGTCCGCCCCATCACGTCCAGCTCCAAGGGCATGCAGCGCCGCGTCCAGCAGCGCCGGATGCAAGCCGAACCCCTCGGCCGAAGCCTCCTCAGGGAGCTGCACCTCGGCGAACACCTCAGTGCCGCGCCGCCACGCCGCCCGCAGGCCCTGGAACACCGGCCCGTACTCGAGACCGGCCGCCTCCAGCTCGGCGTACACGTCGTCCAGATCGACCGGTTGAGCGCCCACCGGCGGCCACTGTGTCATCAAGTCGCTAGACGAGGCCGCCGTCGTTCCAGACGGCGCGGGTGCCAGGAACCCTTCAGCGTGTGTGACCCACGGATCCTCCGTTGCACTTCCACCACCGCGCGAACGGATGACCACACCGCGGCGCCCGCGCTCGTCGGCCTGCGCGATCACCACCTGCAACAGAACCGCTTCTCGCTCAGGCAGAACAAGCGGCGCCTGGAGCACGAGCTCTTCCAGACCTCCGGCGCCGATCTCGTCCCCGGCGCGGATGGCCATTTCCACGAACGCCGTCCCCGGCAGCAGGACCTTGCCCGCGACCATGTGACCGGCCAGCCAGGGATGAGAGCGGAGCGACAACCGTCCTGTCAGGAGGACGCCGTCGGAGTCCGGCAGCGGCACCGCGGCACCCAAAAAGGGGTGGTCGACCGATATCAGTCCCAGGCCGGCCGCGTCCCCTGCGTCCGTTCCCGCGTCCAACCAATACCGCTGATGCTGGAAGGCGTAGGTCGGCAGCTCGACCGTACGGGCGCCCCGGTCGGCGAAGAAGTTCTTCCAGTCGACCTGGTGTCCGCGGATGTGGACGCGGCTCAGCGCCGTTACGGCGGTGTGCTCCTCGTCGCGGTCGCGGCGTAGCAGGGCGATCAGGGTGGCCTCGTCGCCTGCGGATTCTGCGGCCATCGCTGTCAACGCCGCGTCCGGCCCCGCCTCAACGAACGTGCCCACGCCTTCGGTGCGCAGCGATTGGACGGCGTCACCGAACCGGACCGCCTCGCGCACCTGGCGCACCCAATAGCCCGGATCGCTCAGCTCACCCGACTCGGCGAGGCGCCCAGTCACTCCGGACACCACAGCGATGTCCGGTTCGGCGTACGACAGCGACTCCGCCACTGCCGCGAACTCCGCCAACATGGGTTCCATCAGGTGCGAGTGGAAAGCGTGCGAGACGCGCAGCCGACGCGTCCGCACCCCGCGCTCCTCGAACACCGCCACCACGGCCGCCACCGCCGACTCCGGACCCGACACCACCACCTGCGACGGCCCATTCACCGCCGCAATATCCACCTCCCCGGTCAGAACGGCTCGCACATCGTCCTCGGGCGCGGCGACCGCAGCCATCGCGCCGCCACTCGGCAACGCCTGCATCAACCGGCCGCGCGCCGCCACCAACGCCGCCGCATCCCTCAACGACCACATACCAGCGACGTGGGCAGCCGCCAACTCACCGATCGAATGACCGGCTACGAATTCGGGTGCTATCCCCCACGACTCCAGCAACCGGAACGCTGCGACTTCGACAGCGAACAACGCCGGCTGGGTATAGGCCGTCTGGTCCAGCAAGTCCGCGTTACCGCTGATGACGTCGCGGATGGGACGGTCTAGATGCTCGTCAAGCACCGCACAGACGTCATCGAAAGCCGAGGCGAACACCGGGAACGCCGCATACAAGCCCTGACCCATGCCCAGCTGCTGTGCGCCCTGGCCGGTGAACAACACCGCCAACTTCTCGGCCGACGTTCCCGTGCCTGCGGCCGCCTCCAACCCGGCCAGCAACTCCTCACCGGAGACACCGACCGCAGCCACTCGATACGGCAAATGAGCACGGGAAGTCGCAAGAGAGAACCCGACGTCCACCGGAGCAAGCTCAGGGCGCGCCGCCACAAAGTCCCGCAGCCGCGCCACCTGACCCGCCAACGCCTGCGCCGACCGCGCCGACACCACCCACGGCACCACACGATCGCTCGGTTCCGGTGCAGGAGCAGGCTCAGGCTCAGATGCGGGCGCTTCCTCCAAAATCACGTGGGCGTTGGTGCCGCTGATACCGAACGACGACACACCCGCCCGCCGCGGCCGACCCGCAGACGGCCACTCCCGCCCCTCGGCCAGCAACTCGACTTCGCCCGCCGACCAATCCACATGCGACGACGGAACATCCAGATGCAGCGATTTCGGCATCCACTGATGCCGCATCGCCTGGACCATCTTGATCACGCCGGCCACACCCGCCGCTGCCTGCGTGTGCCCGAGGTTGGACTTCACCGACCCCACTCGCAAAGGCTCCACACCATCACGGCTTTGCCCGTAGGTGGCCAGCAACGCTTGGGCCTCGATCGGGTCGCCCAGTGTCGTGCCGGTGCCGTGCGCCTCCACCGCATCCACATCCGCCACCGACAAGCCCGCACTGGCCAACGCCTGACGGATCACCCGCTGCTGCGACGGACCATTCGGCGCCGTCAACCCATTGGACGCACCATCCTGATTCACCGCCGAGCCCCGCACCACCGCCAGAATTTGATGGCCCTTGCGCTGCGCATCCGACAGGCGTTCCACGACGAGAACCCCGACGCCCTCAGACCAGCCCGTGCCGTCAGCCGAATCGGCGAACGACTTGCACCGGCCATCCGACGCCAACCCGCCCTGACGCCAGAAATCAACGAAGGTGTCGGGGGTGGACATCACCGTCACGCCACCGACCAGCGCTAGCGAGCACTCACCTGCCCTCAGTGCTTGGCCGGCCAGGTGCAACGCCACCAGCGACGACGAACAGGCCGTGTCGATCGAGACCGCCGGGCCCTCGAAACCGAACGTGTAGGCAACACGCCCCGACACCACACTGCCGAGAGTGCCGTTCCCCAAGAATCCGGCTACATCCTCGGGCACCACCCGTACCCGCGTCCCATAGTCGTGGTACATCACCCCGGCGAACACACCGGTGTCGCTCCCCCGCAATCCCACCGGATCAACACCAGCGGCTTCCAGCGCCTCCCACGACACTTCAAGGAGCAACCGCTGCTGAGGGTCCATCGCCACCGCCTCGCGCGGTGAAACACCGAAGAACCCGGGATCGAAATCCGCAGCGTCGTAAAGAAAACCGCCCTCACGCGAGAACCCGTCCGCGCCCGAACCGTCCCGCGAGCTGAAATCAAGCAGGCCCTCGTCCCAGCCACGATCGGCAGGGAAGCCGGAAACCCCGTCCCCGCCGCGCTCGAGCAAACCCCACAGCTCGTCCGGCGACGACACACCGCCCGGGAACCGGCATGCCATCCCCACGATGGCCAGCGGCTCGTGTGCGGCCTCTTCGTACTCGCGCAGGCGTCGCCGTGCTTCGCGTAGGTCGTTCGTCGCCCGCTTGAGATAGTCGAGAAGCTTTTTCTCATTCTCCACTGATGTCATCCCGTTGAGAGCCGGCGGCCGGTGCGCGGCACGCTCTGCGGACGGACGAAAAGCCGCTACGTGCCCACCCTGACGCTAGGAAGGCATGGCCCGGCCGCACACCCCTACTGTCCCCCTACATCTCCGCCCCGCGTTTCCCGATGCTCAGGCGCAGAGCTTGGCGAAGCTCTCCTCCTACATCTCCGCCCCGCATTTCCCGATGCTCAGGCGCAGAGCTTGGCGAAGCTCTCCTCGATCCTGGTGAGGACGTCGGTGATGTGGCGGAGCTGGAGCGGGTCGTCGGCGTGCAGGGCCGCCCACTGCTGTTCGGGGGTCTCGCCGTAGAGCTGGCCCGTCGCGACCTTGAAGCGGAGCGCGTGGACGTCGTCGCCCAGATCGTGGCCCGCGAGGACGGCGATGCCGAACTCGTCCAGCAGCTGCCTCTGCAGTGAGGGCGAGTCGGTGATGGCTCTGCGGGCGAGCCTTTCGCGCATCGGCGCGAGGTCGGGGTAGACGTAGAAGCCGCCGGCCGGGGGGCGGCAGAGGGCGCCGGCGGCGGTCACGCCGCGGTGCACCGCCCGCGCGACCGCCGCGTGCAGGCGGGTGACGGCGGTGAGGTGTTCGCGGAGTTCCGGGGGTTCGGTGTAGGCGTAGGCGGCGACTTCCTGCATGGGTCCGGCGAGGGTGGACCAGATCTCGCTGGCGATCGCGGTGACCGTGTCGTGGATCTGCCGTCCGCGACGGTCTGCGGGGAACCGTGCGACGCCGATGCGCCAGCCGCCGAGGGCGTGGCTCTTGCTGAGTCCTGTGGTGACGACGGTGCGTTCGGGTGCGAGTTCCGCGGGGCTCAGCACGGGCCTCTGCGGGTCGTGCACGATGTCCCGGTAGATCTCGTCGGAGACGATGAGCAGGTCCTCTTTCTCGGCTATCCCGCAGATGTCCCGGACGAGTTCCGGTGAGGCGAGGGTGCCGGTGGGGTTGTCGGGGAGGGTGAGCATGAGGATCCGCGGGTCGTGGCCGGCCGCCCGCGCCGCGCGGATGGTGTGGCGCAGGGCGATGGGGTCGGGGACGCCGCCGCATTCGTCGGGGATCGGGACGCCCCAGGCCGCCTTCCCTGCCAGTTCGGCCTGCGGCGCGTAGGTGTTCCAGCACGGGCGGGGCAGCAGCACGTCGCCGGGGACGGCCATGTGCAGCGCGAGCAGCAGCGGTTTGCTGCCGGGTGCGACGATCACCTGCTCGGGTTCGGTCGGGATCCGGCGGCGGGTGAAGTAGCCCGCGATGGCGCCGCGGACCTGCGCGCCGCCCGCGACGGGTCCGTAGGTGTTGCGTCCGGCTCCTGCGGCGAGCCGCTCCAGCAGCGGGGGGAAGACGGGCAGGCGCGCCTCGCCGAACCCGAGGTGGACGATCGATTCGCCGGCGGCGCGACGGCGGGCGACCAGCTGGTTGAGGGCCAGGTTGGGCGATATCCGGCGGGGCGCGACCGTGCTGCGGGACGTCCGGCCGGCGCTCACGCCGCTCTCTCCATAGGGGACGCGGCGCCGTCACACATGGTGGGCTCCGAACCGTGCCGCCAGCGCGGTCCGGTCGACCTTCCCGTGCTGGGTGACGGGGAGTTCGTCGAGGACGTGCAGTTCCTGGGGGATCATGTAGCCGGGCAGTGCCTCCATGCAGAAGGCGCGCAGTTCCATCTTGTCGAAGGCGCGCGCCTGCGACTCCATGACGAGGAACGCGCTCAGCACCGGCTCCTCGTCGGTGCGGGGAAGCAGCAGCGCGGCGCAGGCGGCGACGCCGGGGAACTCCAGCAGCCGGCGTTCGATCTCGCCGAGCTCGACGCGGTTCCCGCGGACCTGGACCTGCGAGTCGGCGCGGCCGCAGAAGTACAGGTCGCCGTGCTCGCCGCGGTAGGCGAGGTCGCCGGTGCGCAGGACGACCTGCCCGGAGCGCGGGTCGAGCGGGTCGGGGACCAGGGCCGCGGCGGTGGCCTGCGGGTCGTCCCAGTAGCCGCTGAACAGGGCGGGGCTGCGCAGGTGGATCTCGCCGACGACGCCGGGCTGCTCGATCGGGTGGCCGGCGCCGTCCATGATCATCATCTCGGCTCCGGGGTGGGCGAAGCCGATGGAGAGGCGTTCCAGGTCGTCCGGGATCGGGTTGGGCACGTCGGTGAACGAGCACGCCATCGATTCGGTGGCGCCATAGCAGTTGACGATGCGCGCCTGGGGCCGCAGCCGCTGCAGGTGGCGCAGTTCGGGGAGCGGGAAGTCCTCGCCGCAGAACAGGACGCCGCGCAGCCGGTCGAGGCCGGCCAGCAGATCGGGCTCGGTGCGCAGCGTCGACCGCCAGATGGAGGGGACGCCGTTGACGTGGGTCACCTCCGCTTCGCGCAGGAGGCGCATGAACCGCCTGGGCCAGGGCAGCGCGTCGCGGGGCACGGGCACCACGGCGGCGCCGCTGCCGAGGGCGAGGCCGATGTCGAGCAGGGAGAAGTCGAACTGGAGCGGCGAGGTGGTGGCGACACGGTCGTCGGCGTTGACGATGCCGTGCTGCAGCATCCCCCGATAGAAGGAGACGACGGCCCGGTGGGTCATCACGACGCCCTTGGGACGGCCGGTCGTGCCCGAGGTGAAGATGATGTAGGCGGTGTCGGTGCCGGTGACCTCGTGGCGGTGCCGGGTCCGCGGCGCCGGGGGCCGCTCCACCCGCAGCCCGTCGCGGTCGAACCGGGCGGTGCCGACGTGCTCCGGGACGCCTTCGCGGCGTCCGGTGGCGGCCTGCAGATGCAGCGCGGGCTCGGTCGTGCCGATGATCGACATGAGCCGCTTGGCCGGCGTGTCGGGGCTCACCGGGACGAACGTCAGCCCGAGCGTGCAGCAGGCCAGGAACATCGCGATGGCCGACGCCGTGGTGTCAGATTCGAGAATGCACCGGTCGCCTATGTCGAGACCGAGTCCGTCGAGGGCGGCCGCGTAGTCGTCGACCCGGCGCTGGAGTTGCCGGTAGGTGACGATCCGGAATCCGCCGTCCACCGGCTGGACGACCGCGGGCCGGTCGGGAGTCGTCTCCGCGCTCGCCAGCATGAACTGGCGCATGTTCTCCACTGATCCGTGCAAGCGGGGCGAGCCTTCTCGTTTCAGGGTCACGCGGTTGTCCCCAGGAGCATTGATGCCTCGCCTCGTGAGTCGGCCGACAATCGAACCAACTCCTAACATGGCCTGATCTGCGGCGGCAAGCGACCCTTACCCTGACGCATCGCTCTTAGGGGGTGGTTAGGGGTGGATTCCCGCGGGCGGCGCCCGACCGGGAAACCCGGCGCCGGTAACCTCGGGATCCGAACTCCTCTGCGGAAGGACGGAAACGTGGGCGCCGATTCTCGCACCGGAACCGCGGTCGTGTTTCCCGGCATGGGTCCGACGGCGTTCGCGGACCTGGCGAAGTTCATGCTGGTCAACCCGTCGGCGCGGCGGCTGGTCAGGACTGCGGACGAGGTTCTCGGCTATTCGCTCATCGACCGTTACCGCGAGACCGACGGCGACTACACCGAATTCTCCCAGGTCTCGTTCATGGTGACGTGCCTCGCTCTCGCCGAATGGGCCGAAAAGGTGCTCGGGATGCGGCCGGAGATCTGCGCCGGGCCGAGTTTCGGCGGTCGCGCCGCCGCCGTCTATTCCGGTGGGCTGGCCTTTCCCGACGCCGTCCGGATGGCCGCGCGGTGGGCCAACTGCGTGGACGAGTACTTCACCCGCGAGCACACGGGCCTGGTGACGCAGTCGTTCCTGCGGACCCCGGAGGACGTTCTGGCGGAGGTGCTGCGGGAACTCGACGAGCAGGGCGAGTGGTACGACGTCTCCTGCTACATCGACCATGACATCTACCTGCTCTCCCTGCGCGAGGAGAAGCTGGAATGGTTGAAGCGGCGGCTGCGCGCCTCGGGCGGGCTGCCGGTCTACGCGATGCGTCCGCCCATGCATTCCCGTGCGTTCGGGCCGCTGCGCGACAAGGTGGAGCGGGAGGTCTTCGCCGACCTGACTTTCACCGACCCGCAGATTCCCGTCGTCGCGGATCAGGACGGCAGCGTGGTGGATTCCGCGGCGGGCCTGCGGGAGATGCTGCTGGACGGGTTCGTTCGGCCTGTTCGCTGGCCGGACGTGGTGGGCACGCTGAAGCGCAGAGGCATCGGGAAGCTGTACATCTCCGGGCGCGACCATCTCTTCGGACGTGTCGCGTGCACGACGGAGAACTTCGAGGTGGTGCCAGTCGCTCCGGCGACGGCGCTGCAGCCGCGGCGCCGGAGCGCGCTCGCCGGAACGTCCTAGGCCGCCGCCTCGATCATTTTGGACAGCTCGCCCCAGAGCGTGTCGGGAGTGGCGAAGTTCTCCATGTTGAGCGCGTCGTCGGTGAACCGCACGTTGTAGGTGCGTTCCAGGGCGGCGAGCACTTCCACGACGCCGATGGAGTCCAGCCCCAGGTCGAAGAGGCGGGTGTCGCCGCGGAGCGGGTCGCCTGCGGAAAGGTACGGCAGGTGGCCGCGGAGTATCTCCTCGAATCGACTGTCCCACATACCGCCATCATCCTTTCCGGCCGCGTGACGTTGTTCTGTGACTGCGCCGGCTTCCTGCCGCAGGATACGCGCGGGCCGCGGCCGCGGCATCCTCAGGCGCGGCCAGGGGTTCTCTCGCGCCAGCCGGCTCAGCAGAATGACATGGTGGTGGCGATCACCAGGTAGGTCAATGGTCACGGATATCGCGGCGCCGCCGGCGCCTGGCTGCGGGGAACGAATGAGCGACGCCATCGGGTTCGGGCTTCCCGCGCGGTTTCTCCGCGGACTGGCCAAGGCGCCGCGGAATGCCGCGCTTCGTGTCGACGCGAAGGCCGTGAGTTACGAGGAGGTCCACGAGCTCGCCTTGCGCTGGGCGGGGGCGATGCTGGCGGGGACGTCCGCACGGCCGAAAGCGGTCGGCGTGCTGGCGGGCAAGGGCGTCGAGTCCTATGTCGGCATTCTGGCCGCGCTCTATGCGGGCGCGACCGTCGTGCCGTTGAGCGTCGACTTCCCGGCCGACCGCACCAGGCGGATGCTCGAGATCTCCGGAACGTCGATGGTCGTGGCCGATGAACGAGGGCTCGCGGTCCTCGGTGCGCTTTCGGACGCAGGGCTGGACGTCCCGGCACTGGCGCCCGGTCAAAACGGTGGCGACGACGGACGGATGACCCGGATACCGCTCGGGCAGCGCGCCGGGCTTCATGAACCGGTTCCGGTCGCGGCGTCCGATGTGGCCTACGTGCTGTTCACGTCGGGGTCGACCGGCCGCCCCAAGGGTGTGCCGATCACCCACGGCATGGTGCACCACTACTTCCAGCACGCGGACGCCAGATACGACTTCACCGAGTCCGACGTCTTCTCCCAGACGTTCGACGTGAATTTCGACTGCGCGATGTTCGACATGTTCTGCGCGTGGGGTGCGGGCGCGACCGTGCAGACCATCCCGGCGGCCGCGTATCGGAAACTGCCCGAATTCCTCGCCGAGACCGGGATGAGCGTGTGGTTCTCCGTCCCCAGCACCATCTCGCTGATCCGCAGGATGGGCGGTCTCGCGCCCGGCGGGATGCCGACGCTGCGGTGGAGCCTGTTCGCGGGTGAGGCGTTGCGTGCGGACGACGCCGCGGCGTGGCAGGCGGCGGCACCCGGATCGACGGTGGAGAACATCTACGGGCCGACCGAACTCACTGTGACGATCACCGGGCACCGCTGGTCCCCCGAGGTCTCGCCCGGGTCGTGCGTGAACGGTCTCGTGCCGATCGGGTCGATCCACGAAGGCCACGAGTACCTGCTGATCGGCCCGGACGGCGCCGTCGCGGACCGCGAGGGCGAGCTGTGCGTGACCGGGCCGCAGATGACCGCGGGCTACCTCGATCCGTCCGACGACGAAGGCCGGTTCCTCGAACGCGGAGGGCGCCGCTGGTACCGCACCGGCGACCGGGTCCGGCTGCTCGGCGACGGGGAACTGGTCTACCTCGGCCGGCTGGACTCCCAGGTGCAGCTGAACGGGTGGCGGGTCGAACTGGCGGAGATCGAGCACGCGGTCCGGGGCTGCGCGGGCGTGCAGGACGCGGTCGCGGTGGTCCGCACCGGCGGTGACGGCCCGCGGATCACCGTCTTCTACACCGGCGCGCCGTCGTCCCCGGCGGAGCTCGCCCGGCAGCTGCGCCGGATCCTGCCGGCCGGGATGATGCCCAAGCAGTTCCAGCACGTCGACGAGTTCCCGCTGAACGCCAACAGGAAGATCGACCGGGCGCGGCTCGCCGCCGCGGCCGCGCCCGCGTCCGGCTGACCGAGGTACTCCCCCGGCGGGCCGTCAGCTCTCCAGCTCGTTGTCGAGGATGTCGAAGATCTCCTCGGCGGTCGCCGACTCCAGGTCGTCGGACTCCTCCGGTTCGGCGTTCGCGCCGTCCGCCAGCTTCGCCGCCAGGGCGCGCAGCCGCAGCGTGATCCGCCCCTTGGCCGCCTCGTCCGCCGCGCCGTTGGCCAGCAGCCGTTCGAAGCGGTCGAGCTCCTCCTCGATGGACGGCGGAGCGAGGTCGGGCATGAGCTCCGCCACGAGGAAGCGCGACAGCGCGACCGCGTTCGGATAGTCGAAGATCAGCGTCGCCGGGAGGCGGAGGCCGGTCAGCGCGCCCAGCCGGTTGCGCAGGTCGAGGGACGCCAGCGAGTCCAGCCCCAGTTCGGTGAAGCCGCGTTCCGGGTCGACCGCGTCGGGACCGGCGTGGCCGATCACGGCGGCGACGTGCGTCCGCACGAACGTCAGCGCCACCGCGTCGCGTTCCCGCTCCGGCAGGCCGGCGAGGCGCTCGGCCATCGGCTCGTCTCCGCCGGGCTCGGGCACCCGCCGTTTCGGGGCTCGGACCAGTCCCCGCAGCAGCGCCGGGACGGGCTCCGAGCTCGCCCGCGATCGCAACCCCGGCAGATCGAGATGCATCGGCAGCGTGACGGGGCGCGCCGCCTCGAGCGCGGTGTCGAAGAGCGCCAGGCCGTCCTCGGTGGTGAGCGGCCGCAGCCCGGAACGTGCGAGGCGCTGCCGGTCGGCGCCGGACAGCTGCCCGGCCATGCCGCCGGTCGCGTCCCACGGCCCCCACGCCAGCGATACGGCGGGCAGGCCGCGGGCGTGCCGGTGCAAGGCCAGCGCGTCCAGGAACGCGTTCGCCGCCGCGTAGTTCGCCTGCCCGGACGGGCTGTAGACACCGGCGGCCGACGAGAACAGCACGAACGCCGACAGGTCCAGCGCTGCGGTGAGCTCGTGCAGGTTCCACGCCGCGTCGACCTTCGGCCTCAGCACCCGCTCGAACCGCTCCCGGCTCAGGGCGGAGACGACACCGTCGTCCAGGACGCCCGCGGCATGGACCACCGCGGTGAGCGGGCGGTCGGACGGCACGCCCGCCAGCACCGCGGCGAGCGCCTGCCGGTCCGCCGCGTCGCAGGCGACCGACGCGGCAGCGGCCCCCAGTTCGGCGAGTTCGCTGACCAGGGGTTCCGCTCCCCCGCGGCGGCTCACCAGCAGCAGATGCCGGACGCCGTGCGCGGTGACCAGGTGCCGGGCGAGCGCGCCGCCGAGTGCGCCGGTCGCGCCGGTGACGAGGACCGTTCCGTCCGGGTCGAAGACCGGTCCGTGCTCCGCGCCGGTCGCGTGCGGCGCCCGGGCCAGGCGCGGCACGGTGACCTGCCCCGCCCGCACCGCCATCTCGGGTTCCTCGGACCGCGCCACCTTGGGCAGTACGCGGACGGACTCGGGGCTTTCGTCGATGTCGATCAGGAGGAACCTGCCCGGGTTCTCCTCCTGCGCGGCCCGGACCAGTCCGAGGACCGGGGCCTGCGCGAGATCGACGCCGTGCTCTCCGGCACCGACCGCGCCGCGGGTGACGATGGCGAGCTTCGACGCTTCGAGGCGGGGGTCGCCGAGCCAGGTCTGCAACGTCTCCAGGACGCGGTACGTCACGGACCTGACGGTTTCCGGGACGCTGCCGGTGGTCGCACCAGTCCAGCACGGCAGGATGACGAGGTCGGGGACCGGCCCCTCGGCCGCCATCGCGTCCAGGGTCGGGCGGAGGGGGACGTCCAGACCGAGATCATCGCTACCGACGACGGCGACGGAACCGGCGGCGTCCTGCGGCTGCGTAGGCGCGGGCGTCCATTGCACCTCGAACAGCGACTCGTGGTGTGCGCGGCGCTCGAGCGATTCGGCCGGAAGTGCCCGCAGCGTCAGCGAGCCCACCGACGCGACCGGACGGCCCGCCGCATCCGCCAGTTGCAACGACATCGTGTCGTCGGCGGTCTCCTCCAGCCTCACGCGCAACGAGGTAGCGCCCGCCGCGTGGACGGTCACCTGCGACCACGCGAACGGAAGGGCTGGCGCGGCCGAGGCCTCGCGTCCCGAACCGAAGGCGTGCAGTGCGGCGTCCAGCGCCGCCGGGTGCAGCCCGAACCCATCGACCGATGTGCCCTCGGGCAGCGCGACCTCGGCGAACACCTCGCCGCCGCGCCGCCACACCGCCCGGACGCCCTGGAAGAGCGGGCCGTAGGACAGGCCGGTCTGCGCCATGTCCTCGTAGAGGCCCGTCACGTCCACCGGTTCGGCGTCCGCGGGCGGCCACTGGGACAGGTCGAACGACGGGGCGCCGGAAGCGGGCAGCAGGACGCCTTCGGCGTGCCTCGTCCACGGCTCATCCGCCTCACCGGCGCGCGAGTAGACGATCACGGTGCGGCGGTCCAGCTCGTCGGCCTGCTCGACGACGACCTGCACCTGGACGGCGTCCTGCTCGTCCAGGACGAGCGGTGCCTGGAGTACCAGTTCCTCCAGCTGGCCGGCGCCGACCTCCTCGCCGGCGCGGACGGCCATCTCCACGAAGGCCGTCCCGGGCAGCAGGACGGCGCCGCCCACCACATGGTCCGCCAGCCAGGGATGGGACCGCGCCGACAGGCGACCGGTCAGGACGACGCCGTCCGCGTTCGGCAGCGGGACGGCGGCCCCCAGCAGCGGATGGTTCGTCGGCTCCTGCCCCAGTCCGGACGGGTCTCCCGACGACGGCGCGGGGGCTTCCAGCCAGTACCGCTCGCGCTGGAACGCGTAGGTCGGCAGCCCGACCCGGCGCGCGCCACGGCCGTCGAAGAACGCGGCCCAATCCACCTCGTGACCGGCGGCATGGATCCGGCCCAGTGCCGAGACGGCTGTGTGCTCCTCATCGCGGTCGCGGCGCAGCAGCGGCACCAGCGTCACGCCGTCGGCCGCGGTCTCGGCGGCCATCGCCGTCAACGCGCCATCGGGACCCGCCTCCACCATGGTCGTGACGCCCTCGCCGCACAGGGTCCGCACGACGTCGCCGAACCGCACCGCGTCCCGAACCTGGCGGACCCAGTAGTCGGGGTCGGTCAGCTCGCCCGGCTCCGCGATGCTTCCCGTCGCCCCCGACACCACGCAGGTCACCGGCTCGGCGTACGACACCGACTTCGCTACGGCGGCGAACTCGGTGAGCATCGGTTCCATCAGGTATGAGTGGAAGGCATGCGAGACGCGCAGGCGCCGCGCCCGCACCCCGCGCTCCTCGAACACCGCCATCACGGCCGTGATGGCGGTTTCTTCGCCGGAGATCACCGTCTGGGACGGGCCGTTCACTGCCGCGATGTCGACGCCGTCCTTCAACTCCGCGCGGACGTCGTCCTCGGACGCGGCGATCGCAGCCATCGCGCCATCGCTCGGGAGCGCCTGCATCAACCGGCCGCGTGCCGCCACGAGCGCCGCCGCGTCCGCCAACGCCCACACCCCTGCGACATAGGCCGCGGCGAGTTCACCAATCGAATGGCCCGCCACGTAGTCGGGCGCGATGCCCCACGATTCCAGCAGGCGGAACAGAGCCACCTCGTTGGCGAACAGCGCCGGCTGTGCGTAAGCCGTCTGGTCGAGCAGATCCGGCTCGTCGCGAATGACCTCGCGGATCGAACGGTCGACATGCTCGTCCAGCGCTGCGCAGACGTCATCGAATGCCGATGCGAAGACCGGGAAGGACGCGTACAGGCCTTGTCCCATCCCGAGGCGCTGCGCGCCCTGGCCGGTGAACAGCACGGCCAGTTGCCCATCCGAGGCGTTCTGGAGGTCGGCGCCGACCAGTCCCGCCAGTAGTTCTTCGCGAGTGGCGCCCGCCGCGACGGCTCGATGGGGCAGGTGTGCGCGTGCGGTCGCCAGCGAGAACCCGACATCAAGCGGGGTCAACTCGGGACGGTCGGCAACGTAGTCGCGCAGCCGCGCCACCTGCTCGGACAGTGCCTGCGCCGACCGCGCGGACACCACCCACGGCACCACACCAGCACTCGGTTCCGGTACGGGAGCAGGTTCCGGTTCAGGAGCCTCTTCCAAGATGACGTGCGCGTTCGTGCCACTGAAACCGAACGACGACACCCCCGCCCGGCGCGGCCTCCCCACGGACGGCCACTCCCGCGCCTCCCCCAACACCCGCACCTCGCCCGCCGACCAATCCACATGCGAGGACGGCGCGTCCACATGCAGCGACCTGGGCAGCCGGTGGTGCCGCATCGCCTCGATCATCTTGATCACACCGGCCACACCCGCCGCCGCCTGCGTATGACCCAGATTCGACTTCACCGACCCCACCCACAACGGACCCGACTCGCCCCGCTCCTGCCCATACGTCGCCAGCAACGCCTGCGCTTCTATCGGGTCGCCCAACCTGGTGCCGGTGCCGTGCGCCTCGACCGCATCCACATCGGCCACCGACAACCCCGCACCCGCCAATGCCTGACGAATCACACGCTGCTGCGACGGGCCATTCGGTGCCGTCAACCCATTGGACGCACCATCCTGATTCACCGCCGAACCACGGACAACCGCCAACACCTGGTGGCCGTTGCGGCGGGCGTCCGACAGACGCTCCACCACCAGGACCCCGACACCCTCCGACCACGCCGTCCCGTCAGCGGCCTCGGCGAACGCCTTACACCGCCCATCGGGCGCCAACCCACGCTGCCGCGAAAAATCAACAAACGTCTCGGGGGTGGCCATCACCGTCACACCGCCTGCCAGCGCCAGCGAACACTCACCCGACCGCAGCGCCTGCCCCGCCAAATGCAACGCCACCAACGACGACGAACACGCGGTATCGACCGATACGGCAGGGCCTTCAAGGCCGAAGGTGTAAGAGATCCGGCCGGACGCGACGCCACCCGAGCCGCCCGTTCCGAGGTAGCCCTCCACGCCCTCGGGCGCGACGACGTGCTGGGCGTAGTCGTGGTAGATCACTCCGGCGAATACGCCGGTGTCGCTTCCGCGAAGGCCCAGCGGGTTGATTCCGGCGCTTTCCAGCGCCTCCCACGACGCCTCCAGCAGCAACCGCTGCTGCGGATCCATCGCCAACGCCTCACGCGGCGAGATACCAAAGAACGCCGCATCAAACTCAGCAGCGTCATAAAGGAACCCGCCCTCACGGACATAACTTTTCCCCACCACAGCAGGATCAGGATCGAACAGATCATGATCCCAACCACGGTCAGCCGGGAACTCGCTGATGGCATCACCGCCACGCTCCAGCAAACGCCACAGATCTTCCGGCGACCGCACACCACCGGGGAATCGGCAGCTCATGCCGACAATGGCCAGCGGGTCGTCGGAGACGGCGGCCGGCGCGGCCGCCTCGCTGGTCACCGGTTGCTCGCCGAGCAGTTCCGTGCGCAGGAACGCGGCGACGTCGGCCGGGGACGGGTAGTCGAAGACGAGCGTCGCGGGCAGCCGCACACCGGTCTCCTCCGCCAACCGGTTCCGCAATTCCACCGCGATCAGCGAGTCGACGCCCGCCTCGCGGAAGGAGCGGTTCAGCTGCACGCTCGCAGGGTCGGTATGGCCGAGGACGATGGCGACGTTCCGGCGGACCAGTTCCACGAGACGGGCGGCCGCGTCCTCCGCGGGGAGCGCCGCGAGCCGGGCCGCGAGCCCTTCGTCTTGCTCGGCGTTGCCCGCGACGCGGCGTCCCTGCCCACCGGCGAGGCCTCGTAGCAACGCCGGCACCGGGCCATTGCGGAGACGGGCGATGTCCAGACGTACCGGCACGACCAGCGGCTCGCCGACCGCGTCAGCGGCGTCGAAAAGGGCGAGCCCGAGGTCGTCCGACAATCCGAGAACGCCGTCACGGGCGATCCTTTCCCGGTCGGCCGCCTCCAGTCCCGAGGTCATTGCGCTGGTGCGCTCCCACAGCCCCCACGCCAGCGAAACGGCGGGCATTCCCAGGCCGCGCCGATAAGCCGCGAGCGCGTCCAGGAAGGTGTTCGCCGCCGCGTAATTGCCCTGGCCTGCGCTGCCCATCACACCGGACACGGAGGAGAACAGCGCGAACATCGACAGGTCCGCATCGCGGGTCAATTCGTGCAGGTTCCACGCCGCGTCCACCTTGGGCCGCATCACGGTGTCCATTCGGCCGGGCGAAAGCGACCCGATCACCCCGTCATCGACGACGCCCGCGGTGTGCACCACTCCGACCAGCGGATGGTCCGTTGCGATCGTCCCGATCACATCCGCCAGGGCGTCACGGTCCGACGCGTCGCACGCCGCCACCCGCACGGCCGCGCCCAGGTCCGCGAGTTCGGCGACCAGGTCGTCCATGCCGGGCGCCTCGGTTCCCCGGCGGCTCACCAGCAGCAGGTTCCGCACGCCGCGTTCGGCGGCCAGATGGCGGGCGACCAGGCCGCCGAGCGCTCCGGACGCCCCCGTCACCAGTACCGTTCCAGCAGGATCGAGCGCTTGCGGGATCGAGAGGACGACCTTGCCGATGTGCCGGACCTGGCTCACATACCGGAACGCCTCCGGAGCACGGCGCACATCCCAGGTCACCAGTGGCAGCGGGCTGAGCGCGCCGGCGGCGAACAGTTCGCACAGCGCCGCGAACATTTCCTGGATGCGGTCGAAGCCCGCGTCCATGACGTCGAACGCCTTGTAGCGCACGCCCGGATGGTCGGCTGTGACCTGGGCCGCGTCGCGGACGTCTGTCTTGCCCATCTCCACGAACCGTCCACCGCGTGGCAGCAGCCGCAGTGACGCGTCCACGAACTCGTTGGCCAGCGAGTTCAGGACGACGTCCATTCCCCGGCCCGTGGTGGCCTGAAGGAATTCCGGTTCGAAATCGAGGGTTCGCGACGACGCGATATGCACATCGTCCAAGCCCCACGCGCGCAGCGTGTCCCATTTGCCGGGGCTTGCCGTGCCGAAGACGTCCGCGCCGAGATGCCGCGCGATCTGCACGGCGGCGATTCCCACTCCCCCAGCGGCGGCGTGAACCAGCACGGACTCGCCCGGCCGGAGACCGGCCAGGTCCACCAGCGCGTAGTACGTGGTCAGGTACACCACCGGAACCGTCGCCGCCTCCGCGAACGACCAGCCGTCCGGAATGCGCGCCATGAGCCGCCGGTCGGCGACCGCCACGGGCCCGAACGCGCCGGAGAACATGCCCATCACCCGATCGCCCGGCGCCAGATCCCGCACGCCGGAGCCGACGTCCAGGACGACCCCCGCGCCCTCCAACCCCAGCAGGCCCGCCTCACCCGGGTACATGCCCAGCACGTTCAGCACGTCCCGGAAGTTCATCCCGGCCGCCCGCAGCCCGACCCGCACCTCGCCCGCGCCGAGCGGGCCCGACACGTCGTCGCGTTCCACCAGGCGCAAGCCGTCCAGCGTCCCCTTGGTCGGGGTGTCCAACCGCCACGCCGCCGCGCCGGCCGGGACCGGCAGCCTCGCCCCGGCCGTCCGGGCGAGGCGCGGCACCCGCGGTTCTCCGTCCCGCACCGCGAACTCCGGCTCCCCGGCGGCCAGCCCGGCGGCGACCGCGTCCGCGCACCCGGCCAGGTCATCGACGTCCACCAGCACGAAACGGTCCGGATTCTCCGCGCGCGCCGATCGGATTAGCCCCCAGATCGAGGCCTGGGCGAGGTCGATCCGATCGTCGTTCGGGCCGCCCGCCGCGATGGCCTGCGAGGTCAGCACGACGAGGCGTCCGTCGGCGAACCGGTCGTCCGCCAGCCATTGCTGGACGCGGGCGAGCACCTGATACGCCGTTTCGCGCGCAGCCTCGGGCACGTGCGAATTGCCGGACGGGCTCGGGGCACAGGCGAGGACCACGTTCTCCGGCGTCGCGGCGCCCTGGTCGATCGCTGCGGCCAACGCGTCCAGGTCCGGGTAGAGCGGCGCCTCGAAACCGAGGTCGGGGTCGGCGCCGACGACCGCCCACGTTGCCGTTGCCTGATCCACTGGTCCGGACGTCGTCAGAGGCGCCCACTCCAGCTCGAACAGCGCATCGTGCAGCCCTGGTCCGCTCAGCTTCCCGGTCGGCAGTTCCCGGAGCACCAGCGCATCCACCGACGCCACGGGACGGCCGGTCGCATCGGCGAGCTGAAGCGAGACCGTGTCCGCCGCGGTCTCATCGAGACGCACCCGAAGAGTCGTCGCGCCCACGGCGTGCAGCGCCACACCCGACCACGCGAACGGCAATGTGGGCTCGACCGCCGTGCCGCGCCCCGCGCCCATCCCGTGCAAGGCCGCATCCAGCAAGGCCGGGTGCAACCCGAAGCCTTCGACCGGCACCCCGTCCGGCAGCGCGACCTCGGCGAACACCTCGCCGCCGCGACGCCACGCCGCACGCAGCCCCCGGAAGACCGGCCCGTAGGCCAGTCCGGCCGCGTCCAGTTCGCCGTAAAGGCCCTCGACATCGACCGCCTCGGCACCGGTCGGCGGCCATTGGGTCAGATCGAACGACGGGGGTGTCGGCGCGGAAGTGAGAACGCCGCGCGCGTGCAGCATCCACGGGCTGTCGGCGTCGTCGGATGCAGGACGGGCGTGGACGCTCACCGCACGGCGGCCGCGCTCGTCGGCCCCGTCCACCCTCACCTGAACCTGCGCCGCGCCGCGCTCGGCCAGAACGAGCGGCGCCTCCAGGACCAGTTCGTCCAGATGCCCCGCACCGACCTCGTCCCCGGCACGGATGGCCATCTCCACGAACGCCGTCCCCGGCAGCAGCACGGCACCGTCCACCACGTGGTCGGTCAGCCACGGATGCGATCGCAACGACAAGCGTCCGGTCAGCAGAGCGCCGTCAGAATCCGGCGACCTCACCGCCGCACCCAGCAGCGGATGGTGCGCCGGCTCCTGGCCCAGCTCGGACGGATCGCCCGCGTCCGATCCCGCGTCCAGCCAATACCGCCGATGCTGGAAGGCGTAGGTCGGCAGCTCGACCCTGCGGGCGCCCCGGCCGGCGAAGAAGCTCGTCCAGTCGACCCGGTGTCCCCGTGTGTGGATGCGGCTCAACGCCGAAACGGCGGCGTGTTCCTCGTCGCGATCGCGGCGCAGCAGCGCGATCAGTTCTGCGTCGTCGCCTGCGGATTCTGCGGCCATCGCCGTCAGCGCCGCGTCCGGCCCCGCCTCAACGAACGTGCCCACACCTTCGGTACGCAGCGATTGGACGGCGTCACCGAACCGGACCGCCTCGCGCACCTGCCGCACCCAATAGCCCGGATCGCTCAGCTCACCCGACTCGGCGAGGCGCCCAGTCACTCCGGACACCACAGCGATGTCCGGTTCGGCGTACGACAGCGACTCCGCCACCGCAGCGAACTCCGCCAGCATCGGCTCCATCAGGTGCGAATGGAAGGCGTGCGAGACCCGCAGCCGACGCGTCCGCACACCTCGTTCCTCGAAAATCGCCACCACGGCCGCCACCGCCGACTCCGGACCCGACACCACCACCTGCGACGGCCCATTCACCGCCGCAATATCCACCTCCCCGGTCAGAACCGCCCGCACATCGTCCTCGGACGCGGCGAACGCAGCCATCGCGCCGCCACTCGGCAACGCCTGCATCAACCGGCCACGCGCCGCCACCAACGCAGCCGCATCCCCCAACGACCACACACCCGCGACGTGAGCAGCCGCCAACTCACCGATCGAATGGCCCGCCACATAGTCGGGTGCGATCCCCCACGACTCCAGCAACCGGAACGCCGCAACCTCAACCGCGAACAACGCCGGCTGGGTGTAGGCCGTCTGGTCCAGCAGGTCCGCGTCACCGGAGATAACTTCGCGGATGGGACGGTCTAGATGCTCGTCAAGCACCGCGCAGACGTCATCGAAGGTTGAAGCGAACACCGGGAACGCCGCATACAACCCCTGGCCCATCCCGAGCCGCTGCGCACCCTGACCGGTGAACAACACCGCCAACTTCCCACCGGATACGGCCTGCCCCGCAGCCGCCTCCAACCCGGCCAGCAACTCCTCACCGGAGACACCGACCGCAGTCGCCCGATACGGCAAATGAGCACGGGAAGTCGCAAGAGAGAACCCGACGTCCACCGGAGCAAGCTCCGGACGCGCCGCTACAAAGTCTCGCAGCCGCGCCACCTGACCCGCCAACGCCTGCGCCGACCGCGCCGACACCACCCACGGCACCACACCATCGCTCCGCTCCGGTGCAGGAGCAGGCTCAGGAGCGGGTGCTTCCTCCAAAATCACGTGGGCGTTGGTGCCGCTGATCCCGAACGACGACACACCCGCCCGCCGCGGCCGACCCGCAGACGGCCACTCCCGCCCCTCGGCCAGCAACTCGACCTCGCCCGCCGACCAATCCACATGCGACGACGGAACATCGATATGGAGGGACTTGGGCAGCGTCCCATGGCGCATCGCCTGGACCATCTTGATCACACCAGCCACGCCCGCCGCCGCCTGCGTATGCCCAAGGTTGGACTTCACCGACCCGACCCACAGCGGGCCAGACTCGCCTCGCTCCTGCCCATAGGTAGCCAGCAGCGCCTGCGCCTCGATCGGGTCGCCCAACGTGGTGCCGGTGCCGTGCGCCTCCACCGCGTCCACATCCGCCACCGACAACCCAGCACTGGCCAACGCCTGCCGGATCACCCGCTGCTGCGACGGACCGTTCGGCGCCGTCAACCCATTCGACGCACCATCCTGATTCACCGCCGAACCCCGCACCACCGCAAGCACCTGGTGCCCATTACGGCGAGCGTCCGACAGACGCTCCAGAACCACGACTCCGACGCCTTCGGACCAGCCCGTGCCATCAGCCGCATCGGCGAACGACTTGCACCGCCCGTCAGACGCCAACCCGCCCTGACGATAAAAGTCGACGAAGGTATCCGGCGTGGACATCACCGTCACCCCACCGGCCAACGCCAGCGAGCACTCACCCGACCGCAACGCCTGACCGGCCAGGTGCAACGCCACCAGCGACGACGAACACGCCGTATCGATCGACACCGCCGGACCCTCGAACCCGAACGTGTACGCCACACGCCCCGACACCACACTGCCCAGGCTGCCGTTCCCCAAGAATCCGGCCACGTCCTCAGGGACCACCCGCACCCGCGACGCGTAATCGTGGTACATCACCCCGGCGAACACACCGGTGTCGCTCTCCCGAAGCCCCACCGGGTCAATACCGGCGGCTTCCAGCGCCTCCCACGACACCTCCAGCAGCAACCGCTGCTGCGGGTCTATCGCGACCGCTTCGCGCGGCGAGATACCAAAGAATTCGGGATCGAAGTCCGCGGCGTCGTAAAGGAAACCGCCCTCGGCTGAGAAAGAGCCGGTGGAGGCTGGGGAATCCGAGCTGAAAAGGTCGTCACCCCAGCCGCGGTCGGTGGGGAAGCCGGAAATGCCGTCTCCGCCGCGCTCGACCAGGCCCCACAGGTCGTCCGGGGACGACACACCGCCGGGGAACCGGCACGCCATGCCCACGACCACCACCGGGTCGTCCGCAACGGACACCGGGCGCGGTGTCACCTTGGCGTGCCGGGTGTCCTCGCCGAACAGCCGGCCGTGCAGGAACCGGGTGATCGCCAGTGGGGTGGGGTGGTCGAAGGTGAGCGTTGCGGGGAGGCGCAGGCCGGTGGCGGTGTTCAGGCGGTTGCGGAATTCGACGGCGGCCAGCGAGTCGAAGCCGACGGAACTGAAGGGTGCGTCGGGGTCGATCGCCTCGGATCCGGGATGGCCCAGGACCGCGGCCGCGTGGGACCGGACCAGATCGAGCAGTTCCTCGTCGCGCCGTGCGTCCGAAAGAGTCTCCAGGCGTTGGCGCAGGGACGCGTCACCGGCGGTGGTCTGCGCTCGGCGGAGCGGTCGCCGGACGAGGCCCTGGAAGATCGGCCGCACGTCGGCGGCCGTGTCGCGGAGCGCGGCGAGGTCGAGGCGGATGGGGAGCAGCACGGGGTCCTGCATGCTCCGAGCCAGGTCGAGGAGCGACAGTCCTTGGTCGGCGGACAGCGGGAGGACGCCTTGGCGGGCCATGCGCGCCACGTCCGCGTCGGTGAGGCGGGCGGCCATGCCGGTCTCTTCGGTCCACAGGCCCCAGCCGAGGGCCAGGGCGGGCAGGCCGATGGAGCGCCGGTGACGGGCGAGGGCTTCGACGAAGGCGTTCGCGGCGGCGTAGTTGCCCTGTCCGGGGCCGTCCATGGTCGCGGAGGCGCTGGAGAACAGCACGAACTCGGCGAGGTCGGGGAGGTCGGCGGTCAGCTCGTGCAGGTTCCAGGCGGCGTCGGCCTTGGGACGGAACACGCGGTCGACATGCTCCGGGGTGAGGGAGCCGACCAGCCCGTCGTCCACGATTCCGGCCAGGTGGACGACGGCGGTGAGCGGGTGTTCCGCGGGGATCGACGCGAGCAGGTCCGCGACGGCCTGCCGGTCGCCCACGTCGCACGCGGCGATGCGCACCGACGCGCCGAGTTCGGTGAGCGATGCGTGGAGTTCGGCGGCGCCGGGCGCGTCCATGCCTTGGCGGCCGGCGAGCAGGAGGTGCCGGACGCCATGCCGGTCGGCGAGATGGCGGGCCACGAGGCTGCCGATGCCGCCCGTTCCGCCGGTGACCAGGACGGTCCCGTCCGGATTCCATGCCGGAACGGCGGCCGCAATGTGGCCGGTGGCGCGGACGAGGCGGGAGGCGAGCAGCCGTCCGTCGCGGACGGCCAGCTCGGGCTCACCTGACGCGAGAGCGCGCGGGATCGCATCGACGGAGCCGGGCTCGTCGTCCAGGTCGACCAGGACGAAGCGGCCCGGGTTCTCCGCCTCGGCCGACCGGACGAGGCCCCACACCGGCGCATGCGCGAGGCTCACCAGGTCGTCGCGGGCGACCGCTCCCCGGGTCACCACGATCATGCGGGCGTCGGCGAACCGTTCGTCGGCCGTCCAGGCCTGGACGAGGGCGAGCGCGCCGAGGGTGGCCTCGCGCGCGGCCGCCGCGGCGTCGGGCCGCCCGTCCGGGGCGATCGGCACCACGACGTCGGGCATCCGGCCGTCCGGGGGCCCGGCCGCGGCGAGGGCTTCGAGGTCGGGGTGGCTGCCGGCGTCGAGACCGAGCGTGTCGGGGCCGAGCACCGCCCACGGCGGCGGCGCGGTGTCCGTCTCCGGGACGGGGGTCCAGTCGACGCGGAACAGCGCGTCGCGGTGTCCGTGCTGGTCGGCGGCTCGCTCGGTGGGCAGGGGCCGCAGGATCAGCGTGTCGATCGAGGCGACCGGTCGTCCGGCCGGATCGGCGAGGGTCACGGCGATCCCGTCGCGGCCGTCCGGGGCCAGCCGCGCGCGCAACGCGGACGCCCCGGTGGCGTGCAGGGCCATTCCCGTCCAGGCGAAGGGGAGTTCGACACGGCCCGCGGAGCCGTCCGGGACGGCGTCGAGGGCGTGGAAGACGGCGTCGAGCAGGGCCGGATGCAGGCCGAACGCGCCGGTGTCGACGCCGTCGGGGACGGCGACCTCGGCGAAGACCTCGTCGCCGCGCCGCCATGCCTTCCGCAGTCCCCGGAACACCGGGCCGTAGCCGTATCCGATGTCGGCCAGGCGGTCGTAGAGGCCGTCGACGGGGAGTTCGGCGGCGCCTTCGGGGGGCCACACGTCCAGCGGCGCCGGTTCGGGCGGTGCGGTCGGGGCCAGGGTTCCGGCGGCGTGGCGGGTCCAGGGGGCGTCCTCGGCGGCGCCGTCGGGCTGGGAGTGCAGGACGAGCGGCCGCCGCCCGGTGCCGTCCGGGGCGCCGACGCCGAGCTGGACGCGGACGGCGCCGTGCTCGGGCAGGACGAGCGGCGCCTGCATGGCCAGCTCTTCGACGAGCGCGCATCCGACCTGGTCACCGGCCGCGATGGCGAGATCGGCGAAGGCGGTGCCGGGCAGCAGGACCGTGCCGTCCACGGCGTGGTCGGCGAGCCAGGGGTGGGTGCGGACGGACAGCCTGCCGGTGAGCAGCAGCCGGCCGTCCTCGGCGATCGTGACGCTGGAGCCGAGCAGCGGGTGCCCGGCGGCGCGCAGGCCGAGGTCTTCGGCGGCGCCGGTGCCGGTGCCCTGCTCCATCCAGTAGTTCCGACGTTGGAACGGGTAGGTGGGCAGGTCGATCCGGCGGGCGCGCCGCTCGGCGTGGACGCCGTGCCAGTCGAGGTCGGCTCCGGCGGCGTGGACGCGGGCGACCGACTCCATGAGCTGCGCCGCCTCGGGCCGGTCGCGGCGCAGCAGCGGCGCGAACACCGTCCGGCCGTCGCGGTCGGGCAGGCATTCCTGTGCCATGGCGCTCAGGACGGCGTCCGGGCCGAGTTCGACGAAGCTCCGCACGCCGAGGTCGTCGAGCCGCCGGATCCCGTCGGCGAACCGCACGGCCTCGCGCACGTGGCGGACCCAGTAGTGGGGGTCGCGCAGTTCGGCGGTGGTCGCCGGTTCCCCGGTCAGGTTCGACACGATCGGGATCGCCGGTGCCTCGTACGTCATCGCCTCGGCGACGCGCCGGAACTCGGTGAGCATCGCGTCCATGTGCGGTGAGTGGAAAGCGTGCGAGACGTCCAGGCGGCGCGTCCTGCGGCCGCGGTCGCTCCAGTGGGCGGCGATGTCCGCCACGGCGCCCGCGTCACCGGACACCACGACCGACGACGGGCCGTTGATCGCGGCGATGGCGGCCTCGTGCTCGCGGCCCGCCAGCAGCGGGCGCAGCTCGTCCTCGGTCGCCTCGATCGCCGCCATCGCGCCGCCGCCGGGAAGCTCCTGCATGAGGGCGCCGCGTATCGCGACGAGCGCGGCCGCGTCATCGAGGGAGAGCACGCCGGCGACGTGCGCGGCGGTCAGTTCGCCGATCGAGTGGCCCGCGACGAAGTCGGGCCGCAGCCCCCAGGAGTCCAGCAGCCGGAACAGCGCGGTCCCGAGCGCGAACAGGGCGGGCTGGGTGTAGGCGGTCCGGCCGAGCGTCTCGCGGTCGCCGAACACGTCGGCGAGCGGCCGTTCGAGGTGGCGGTCGAGGTAGTCGCAGGCTTCGTCGAACGCGTCGCGGAACACCCGGTGCGCGTCGTAGAGCTCGCGTCCCATGCCCGGCCGCTGGCTGCCCTGGCCGGTGAACAGGAACGCGACCTTGCCGCCGGACGTGGCGGTGCCGCGAATCAGGCCCGGTGCCTCGCCGCCGCGGACGAGCGCCGCGAGACCGTCGCGGAAATCGCCGGGCGTCGTCCCGAGGATGACGGCGCGGTGGTCGAGGGCCGAGCGCGTGGTGCCGAGGGAGTAGCCGGTGTCGACGGGCTGCTCCGCGTACGGCATCAGCCGTTCTGCCTGCGCGGCGAGGGCATCGGACGAGCGGGCCGAGATCGGCCACGCGAGCACCCCGCCGGGCTCGGCGGGTTCGGCGGGCTCGGCGGGCTCGGTGTCGGGTTGCGGCGCCTGTTCGAGGATCACGTGCGCGTTGGTGCCGCTGATGCCGAACGAGGAGACCCCGGCCCGGCGCGGACGGCCGGGATCAGGCCAGGGGCGCGTCCCGGTCAGCAGCTCGACCGGCGCGGACGCCCAGTCGACGTGCGGTGTCGGCTGCTCGGCGTGCAGCGTCCTGGGCAGCACGCCGTGGCGCAGCGCCATCACCATCTTGATGACGCCGGCGATCCCAGCGGCGGCCTGCGCGTGCCCGATGTTGGACTTGATCGACCCGAGCCACAGCGGACGCCCGGGCTCGCGGTCCCGCCCGTAGACGCCGATCACCGCCTGCGCCTCGATCGGGTCGCCGAGCGGGGTGCCGGTGCCGTGGGCCTCGACGGCGTCGACCTCGGCGGCGGCCAGGCCGGCGTCGGCGAGCGCCTGCCGGATCACCCGCTGCTGCGACAGCCCGTTGGGGGCGGTCAGGCCGTTGCTCTCACCGTCCTGGTTGATCGCCGAGCCGCGCAGCACGGCGAGGACCCGGTGCCGGTTGCGGCGGGCATCGCTCAGCCGCTCCAGCGCGACCATGCCGACGCCTTCGGCCCATCCGGTGCCGTCCGCGCCGGCGGAGAACGCCTTGCACCGCCCGTCCGGGGAGAGCCCGCGCAGCCTGCTGAACGCGACGAAGGCGCCCGGCCCGGCCATCACCGCGGCGCCGCCCGCCAGGGCAAGGGTGCACTCGCCCCGCAGTAGGGACCGGGCCGCCAGGTGCAGCGCCACCAGCGAGCTGGAGCACGCCGTGTCGACGGTCACGGCCGGGCCCTCCAGCCCGAAGGTGTAGGCGATCCGCCCCGACATCACGCTGGCCGCGTTGCCGGTCAGCAGGTAGCCCTCGGCCCCCTCCGGCGCCTCGTGCAGCCGGGGGCCGTACTCCTGGTACTCGGCGCCGACGAACACGCCGGTCCGGCTGCCGCGCAGCCCGGCGGGGTCGACGCCCGCCCGTTCGAGCACCTCCCAGGACGTCTCCAGCAGCAGCCGCTGCTGGGGGTCCATCGCCGCCGCCTCCCGCGGCGAGATCCCGAAGAAGCCCGCGTCGAACTCGCCGGCATCGTGCAGGAACCCGCCCTGGTCCGTGTAGGACGTGCCGTGCCGGTCCGGGTCGGGGTCGACGAGGGCGTCCAGGTTCCATCCGCGGCCGGTCGGGAGCCCCGATATGGCGTCCCGCTCGTCGAGCAGGAGCTGCCACAGCTCTTCCGGTGAGCGCGCTCCGCCGGGATAGCGGCAGCTCATTCCGACGATCGCCAGCGGTTCGTCGTCCGCGGCGGGGGTGCGCGCTGGTTCGGGCTCGTCGGCGGGCGGCGGCGTCCCGCGCAGCACCGTGTACAGGTGCCGCGCGAGCGCCGCCGGCGTCGGATGCTCGAACGCGACGGTGGTCGGCAGGTCGGCGCCGGTCGCCGCCACCAGCCGGTCGTGCAGCTGGACGGCGCCGATCGAGTCCAGGCCCAGCTCCCGGAACGGCCGGCCGGCGGCGAGCGGGCCGGGGTCCTCGCCCGTGACGGCGCGCAGGACCTCGGCGGCCTGCTCGCGCACCAGCTCCGTCAGCAGCCGCTCGGCCTCGATGCCGGGCACCGCGTCCAGTTCGAGCATGCTCTCGCGCTCCATCATCGGGGTGTCATCATCGGGGTGTCGTGGTCACCTCACCGCGCTCCGGCCCGGCGGGCCCGGCCGGCTCGGCGGGCTCGGCGGGCTCGGCCGGCGCCGTCCACCGCGCCGCGGCCGGCAGCAGCTCCGCCAGCTCGGGCGTGAAGAACTCGGACCGGTCGATGACGCCGGCGATCATCGCGAAGTAGCGGCGGGTCAGCTCCGGCGACCGGGCGACGGCGCGCAGCAGCGCCGCCCGGGAGTCGGTGAGCCGCAGCCTCGCCAGCTCCAGCGTCGTCTTGTAGGGCTCGCCGAGCGTCCCGTAGGACTCCTCGGCGAAGCGGGCCAGGCGGGCGTCGAGGCCGCCGGCGTCGTCGAGGTCCTGGCCCGCCAGCGCGTCGGACAGCAGCTGCGCCTGCGTGAGCGCGTTGGTGATGCCGCGCGCGGTGATCGAGTCGAGGTGGTGCGCCGCGTCGCCGGCGAGCGCCCATCCCGGGCCGTTCATCCGGCGGAAGTAGTTCTGCTGGCGGCCCGTTCCGACGAGGCGTTCGACGCGTTCGGCGCCGGCGAGCCGGTCGTGCAGATCCGGCGCGTTCTGTTTGATCGTCTCCAGATGCGCGGCGAGCGGATCGAGCCGGATCTGCGCGAACTGGTCCTGCGGGAAATAGGTCGCCACCACGGTCACGCCATCATGGGTCGGTATCCGCACGATCCAGCTGTCGGGCCGTTCGTGATAACCGAAATCGGCTTCGACGTTCTTCCAGCAGCTGTAGTAGACGCACGTGGCCAGCTCGTCCTGCTTGCGGAACGGCGCGTCCACCAATGCGGCGAGCCGCGATTGCCTGCCGTCCGCGCCGATCACCAATTTCGCGGGGACGGATTCGAGGCCTTCGGGCGTCCGTATCCGCACGCCGGCGGCGCGCCCGTCCCGCCAGATCACCTCGCGCAGGCTCGTCCGCTCGGCGAAGTCGGCGCCGGCCGCGACGGCGGCGCCTACCAGCAGGTGGTCGAGGACCTGGCGGCGCGGCGCGTAGGCGACCCGCGCGTACGGGGTGGACGGGGTCGGGACGGTCAGCCGCAGGCCGGCCACGTCGTAGCCGACCGTCTCCAGCGGCGGGCACCCCGACGCCGCGACGGCGTCGAGCACGCCCCACCGGGCGAGCAGCGCAATGCCCGGCGGATGGATGTAAAGGGTGGACATCGTGTCCGAAGGGAATTTCATACGGTCGACCAGCAGTACCCTGCGTCCCTGCCGGGCGAGCAATAACGCTGCGGAGGCACCCGCGCACCGGGCGCCGACGACGATGGCATCGTACATTTCATGTCGGCTTTCATGCGCGGCGGGGGGCGAGCTTCACGCCTCATCCTGCCTCATCCGCCGCAGTTTCGGACGGGTGGACGCCGCCGCGTTCTGCAATTGCGGGGCCAGCAGCGCGACCGTCGGATATTCGAATATCGTGCGCATCGTCACGGTGAGGCCGGCGACCGTGCGGATGCGGCTGATCAGCCAGGTGGCGCGCAGCGAGTGCCCGCCGAGCTCGAAGAAGTCGTCGTCGGCGCCGACCCGGTCGAGGCCCAGCACCTCGGCGAACATCCCGGCCAGCATCTCCTCCTCGGGCGTGCCCGGCGCCCGGTAGGGGACCGAGGACGTGCGTTCCGGCAGGGCCGCGGAGGGCTCCGCCGCCGCGGTCCCGCCGTCGGCCCGGCCGACGTACTCCAGACCGTCGTCGGTGCGGCGCACCAGGTGCCCGGTCCTGCGGAGCCGCCTCCCCGGCGTCTCGGACAGCGGGTCGGCGACGATCCGCGCCGCCGTCACCGCGGGCGGCTCTCCTTGCCCGTCGGTCTCCTGAGCGGCGACGTACAGCTCGCCGACCGCGCCGACCGGCACCGGGTGCAGGCCCGGCCCCAGCACGACCGCCTCACCGTCGGCGGCCAGGTCGTCGGGCGGGCCTGCCGGGTCCGCGGAGCGGACGGGGGTGTCCGCGAGCGTCCGGCGGGCGCGCGCCCGCTCGTCCGGTGCGAGCAGGTCGATCGCGGCCAGGCGGGTCCGCGGGTCGGCGGCGACCGCCTCGAAGATCCGCACCAGCAGGCCCGCGATGCGCTCCACCGCCGCCGCGGAGAACAGGTCGGTGCGGTACTTCAGCGACACCCGCAGGTGCGGGTCGGCGGCGGCGATCACCGCCATCGGGAAGTTGTTGGCGCCGATCGTGCGCAGGCCGGTGATCTCCAGGCCCGTCTCCCGGTTCGCCTGCACCAGCCCGGCCTGGTCGACCGGGTAGGAGTCGAAGTTCACCAGCGTGTCGAACAGCGAGCGCAGCCCGGTGGCCTCGTAGATCTCCGTCAGGCCGAGGTACTGGTGGTCCATCAGCGCCGTCTGCCGGTCCTGCAGGTCGGTCAGGTAGTCGGCCAGGGAGCGGCCCGGTTCGCATCCGGCCCGCACGGGGACGGTGTTGATGAACAGGCCCAGCATCGCGTCCACGTCGGGGATCTCCGGCGGGCGGCCCGACACGGTGGCGCCGAAGACCGCCTCCGTCCGGCCGGTCATCGTGGCGAGCATCAGCGCCCACGCGCCCTGCACGACCGTGTTCAGCGTGACCCCGAGGTCCGCGGCCGCGCGGGCGACCCGGCGGGCGGTGGGTGCCGGCAGCGGCACGTCGGCCTGCGCGACCTCGCGGACGCCCCCGCCGGGGCCGCTGTCCGGGGCGGCCAGCAGGGTCGGTCCGGTGACGCCCGCCAGCTCGGCCCGCCAGGCCTCCACCGACGCCTGCCGGTCGCGCTCCGCCAACCACACCAGGAAGTCCCGGTAGCCCGGCGCGCGCGGCAGCCCGGCGTCGTCGCCCGCGGCGTAGACCCACAGCAGGTCGCGCAGCAGCAGCGGCAGCGACCAGCCGTCGAACAGCACGTGGTGCGCGGTCAGCACCAGCTCGTACCGCTCGGGTCCCGTCGCGACCAGCGCCAGCCGCAGCATCGGGGGTTCGGCCATCTTGAAGCGCGCGTTGCGGTCCGCCTCCAGCAGCCGTTCGAACGCGTCGGCGCGCCCGGCGTCGTCGAGGGCGGTGAGGTCGACCTCGCGCCACGGCAGGTCGACGGCCTTGCGGATCACCGCCAGCGCCGTGCCGCCGGGGCCGGGGACGAACGCGGCGCGCAGGTTCGCGTGCCGGTCCAGCAGCGTCCGGCCCGCGGCCCGCAGCCGCGCCGCGTCCACCGCGCCCCTGAGGTGGAACACGTACTGCACCTGGTAGACGTCCGTGCCCGGCGCGGCCAGGTCGGCGTGGTACAGCAGGCCCGCCTGCATCGGGGTCACCGGCCACAGGTCGGCCACGCCCGGGTGGGCGCGCTCCAACTCCTCGATCTCCTGCTGCCGCAGCGGCACCAGCGGCACGTCGGACGGGGTGAGCCCGCCGGCGTCGCGGCCGGTCGCGTGCCGGGCCAGCGCGGTAAGTGCCTCGATCCACAGGTCGGCCATCTCCCGCACCGCGTCGCCGGTGATCGCGCCGGCCGGGAAGCGGAAGGTCGCGCGGAGCGCAGGGCCGCCGGGTCCGTCGGTGACCGCAGCGCCGATGTCCACGGCGGCCGACACCGGCATGTTCGCGTCCAGCGCCGGGACCAGGGCGCCGCCGCCGGGCACCGGGTACCACAGCGCACCGTCCCGGCTCTCGCGCGGCGGGCCGCCGGGGACGCGTCCGAGGTAGTTGAACGCGATCTGCCCGGTCGGGTGCTCGGCGAGCACGGGGCCGGTCTCCGGATTCAGGTGGCGCAGCAACCCGTAGCCGATGCCCTTGTCGGGGACGGCCGCCAGCTGCTCCTTGACCGCCTTGATCGCACGGCCCGCGGCCGGTCCGCCGCGCAGCGCCTCGCCGAGGTCGATGCCGCCGACGTCGAGCCGGACCGGGAACAGCGTGGCGAACCAGCCGACCGTCCGCGACAGTTCGGCCCCGGGGGCCACCTGTTCCTCGCGGCCGTGCCCTTCCAGGCGGACCAGCGTGGTCGGCTCGTCGGTGCCGCGGCGCCCGCGCCATTGCGCGACGGCCAGCGCCAACGCGGTTAGCAGGCCGTCGTTGGCTCCGGCGCGGAACCGGGCCGGCAGGGTGGTGAGCACCGCCTCGGTCGCCTCGGGCGGCAGCGTGACGCGCACCTCCTGCACGGTCGCCACCACATCGGCGGCGGGGTCGAGCGGACGGTCGCCGAGCAAGGGATCGGGGCCCTGGACGGCCGCCAGCCAGTACGGCAGCTCCTCGACCCGTGCCTGCGTCCTCGCCTCGTCCTGCAAGGCGTGCGCCCAGCGCCGCGCGGACGTGCCCACCGGCGGCAGCGCCGGCCGCTTGCCGAGCCGGATCCGCTGCCACGCGGCGTTGAGGTCCGTCACGATGATCTGCCAGGACACGCTGTCGACCGCGAGATGGTGAATGGTGACCGCGAGGCGGCCGCGCCGTGGGGGGCCGTGGTCGAACCACACGCACTGCAGCAGGACGCCCGCGGCGGGGTCGAGGCGGTCGGCGGCGGCGTCGAACTCGGCTCGGACGGTCTCGTCCGCGGCCGGGTCGCCGGGATCGGCCGTCATCTCGACGCGGCGGACCAGCCCGGCCGCCGCCGTCCCGCCCGGCGGGGCGATCTCCAGCGCCGCGTCGGGGCCGTCGGTGACCAGCCGCGCCCGCAGCATGTCGTGCCGGTCCAGCACGGCGTCCAGTGCCGCGGCGAGCCCGATCGGGTCGATGCCGAGCGGCAGGTCCAGCAGCATCGCCTGCGTGTAGCGGGAGATGTGCGGGCCGGATTCCAGCAGGAAGCGCGCGATGGGCGGCAGCGGCAGCCGGCCGACACCGCCGCCGTCGAGCTCCTCCAGCACCGGGTGCTCGGCGGCGTGCCCGGCCGCCTCGGCAAGCTCCGCGACGTTGCCGTGCGTGAACACGTCCTGCGTGGTGATGCTCAGCCCGGCCGCGCGGGCGCGCGCCACGACCTGGATGGAGCGGATGCTGTCGCCGCCGATGGCGAAGAAGTCGTCGTCGGCGCCGACGCGGTCAATGCCGAGCACGTCGGCGAAGATGGCGGCGAGCTGCGCCTCGGCCGGGGTCCGCGGCGGCCGGTAGCCGGCGGTCTCGAACCGCGGGACGGGCAGCGCGGAGCGGTCCAGCTTCCCGTTGGACGCCAGCGGCATCCGGTCCAGCACCATGAACGCCGCCGGGACCATGAACTCCGGCAGCCGGGCCACCACGTACTGGCGCAGGGCGCGCGTGTCGATGGGGGCGCTGGAGAACTCGACGTCGACGCCGGCGCCCGCGTCGGCCGGGGCGGGACCGGCCGGAGCCGTCGCGCGCAGCGGCACGACGTAGCCGACCAGCCGTTTCCCGTTGTCGGTGTCGATCACGGTGACGGTGGCCGCCGACACCATCGGGTGGGACAGCAGGACCGCTTCGATCTCGGCCGGTTCGATGCGGATGCCGCGCACCTTCACCTGGACGTCCGCGCGGCCCACGTACTCCAGCACCCCGGACCCGCCGTCCCCGGGCTCTGCACGCCACCGGACGAGGTCACCGGTGCGGTACAGGCGGCCGCCCGGCTCGTCACCGAACGGGTCGGCGACAAAACGTGACGCCGTCAGCTCCGGGCGCCCCAGGTAGCCGCGACCGACGACGTCACCGGACACGTACAGTTCGCCGGTCACGCCGGGCGGATTCGGCACCAGACCCGGGCCGAGGACGTACATCCGGACGCCATCCAAAGGGCTGCCGATGGGCACGGGGCCGTCGGGGTGAACGCCCGGCGGGACCTCATACACCGAGTCGTAGAACGTCTCGGACTGGCCGAACGAATTGACCACCCGCACATCCGGCCACACCGCACGAACCCGATTCACCAACGCCATCGGCAACGCCTCACCAGCGAACACCAACGTCCCCACACGAACACGATCGGCGACGTCGTCCAACAACTCCGCGAACACCGACGGCACCGTCGAAATCACCGCACCCGACCACCCCTGGCGCTCCCCCAACACCAACACATCACGCACCACCTCCACACACCCACCCGACACCAACGTCGAAAACACCTCGAACACCGACACGTCAAACGCCACCGACGTCCCCGCCAACACCCGCGAACCCACGTCGATCCCGGCATGGGCCGCCAGTTCCTTCACCACCGCGGCGACATTCCGTTGGGTGATGCCGACGCCCTTCGGCTCGCCCGTGGAACCGGAGGTGAACATCAAATAGGCCAGGTTCTCCGGCCGCGGACCCGGCAGCGCCACATCTGGGGCCACGCCTTGTTCGGCGTCGACGAACAGCCGTTCCACATCGGCGGGCACCACATGCTCGGTGGTCTTGTCGACGAGCACGAAACGTGGATCGGCGCTGGCCAGCACCGCTTCCAGGCGCGCGCTCGGATACCGCGGGTCGATCGGCAAATACGCGCCACCGGCACGCCAGATCGCCAACATTCCGACGACCAGATCCGCCGACCGCGGCAACGCCAGACCCACCACCACGTCCGGTCCCACACCCGCCGCCACCAAGCGCGCCGCCAACACCGAAACCAGCGCATCCAATTCCCGATACGTCAATTCCACGCCATCGGACATCAGCGCCACGGCACCGGGCGACGCCGCCACCTGACGCGCCACCAGCGACACCACCGTCTCGTCGCCCGTTTCCGCGTCCGGGACGTTCCGGCCCGCCGCCGGGGCGAGCCGCTCCCGCTCGGAGGGCAGAAGGAGGTCGACCAGGACGACCGGAAGCGCAGGATCGGCGACGGCCTGCTCCAGCACCCGCACGAACCGCTCGGCCAGCTCCTCGGCCGTCTCCCGGTCGAACAGATCGACCGCGTACTCCAGATGCCCCGCCAGCGTCCGATCCCCCGACGCCGACCGCACCTCGTTCATCGTCATCGTCAGGTCGAACTTGGCGGTCCGCGTGACGGCCTGCTCCAGCTCCCACCCGGATTCGGCCGCCGCCGGATGCACCCAGCCCGCGTCCTGCAGTACGAACATGACCTGGAAGAGCGGGTGATACGCCCGCGACCGGTCGGGGTTCAGCAGCTCCACCAGTCGCTCGAACGGCACGTCCTGGTGCTCGTAGGCGGCCAGCGCCTTGGCCCGGACGCGGTCCAGCACGGCGCCGAACGACGGGCCGCCCGACAGGTCGGCGCGCAGCACCCACGTGTTGACGAAGAAGCCGATCAGGTCGGCGAGCGCCTCGTCGGTGCGTCCGGCGATCGGCGACCCGATCACGACGTCCTCGCCGGCGCCCATCCGCGACAGCAGCACCGCGAACGCCGCCTGAAGCACCATCGACGCCGTCATCCCGCGGCCGCCCGCCAGCTCCTCGATCGCCGCCACCAGCTCCGGCCGCAGCTCGAAGTCGACCATTCCGCCGCGCAGGCTCGCCACCGCGGGCCGCTGACGGTCCACCGGCAGCGCCATCGGCTGCACCACGTCCGCCAGCTCGTCGCGCCAGTACGCGAGCTGCCGCGCGACGAGGCTGCTCGGATCGGACTCCTCGCCCAGCAGCTCGCGCTGCCAGAGCGCGTAGTCGGCGTACTGGACGGGCAGCGGCGCCCAGTCCGGTGCGCGTCCGGCGGCCCGGGCCTCGGCGGCGACGGCGAGGTCGCGGGCGAACGAGGACATCGAGGCGCCGTCGCCCGCGATGTGATGCACGACCATGACCAGCAGTGCGGCGGGCTCGCCGTCGTCCTCGTGGATCCGCAGCAGCCGTCCGTGGACGGGGATCTCGGTCGCCAGGTCGAAGCAGTGCCGCACCACCGCGGTGACCGCGTCGTCGCGGCCGGCCGCGTCGACCTCGGTCTCCGGCAGCTCGAACGACACCCGCTCGGGCGGCAGCACCTCCTGGTGGCCGACGCCCGAGGCGTCCTCCCGGAACAGCGTCCGCAGGCTCTCGTGGCGGACGATGACGTCGGTGACGGCCGCCTCCAGCACGGACCGGTCCACTTCGCCGGACAGCCGGGCCGCGAACGGGATGTTGTAGGTGGCCGACGGGCCCTCGAGCTTGTGGATGAACCAGAGCCGCTGCTGGGCGTAGGACAGCGGCACCCGCTCGGGGCGCTCCATCGGCACCAGCGGCGGCCGCGTGCGCCCGTCCGACAGCCGGGTGACCAGGCCCGCCACCGTCGGGCGGTCGAAGATCGCGGTGATCGGGAACTCGGCGTCGAGGGTCGCGCGGACGCGGGCCATCAGCCGGGTCGCCAGCAGGGACTGGCCGCCGAGGGCGAAGAAGTCGTCGTCGATGCCGACCCGCTCCACGCCCAGCACTTCCGCGAAGAGCCCGGCGAGCGTCTCCTCCCGGCCGTTCCGGGGCGCCCGGTACGGCCGCCGCACGGCCTCCGGCGCGGGCAGGGCCTTGCGGTCCAGCTTCCCGTTGGGCGTCAGCGGGAACCGGTCCAGCACCATGAACGCCGCCGGGACCATGAACTCCGGCAGCCGCGCGGAGGCGTGCCGCCGCAGATCGTCCGCGTCGATGCCGTCGCCCGCGCCCCGTCCCGCCGACCGGGCCGGGACGACGTAGGCCACCAGGCGTTTCCCCGCGTCCGTCCCGTGGACGGTCACGGCCGCCTGCCCGACCTGCGGATGCGACTGGAGGGCCGCTTCGATCTCGGCCGGTTCGATGCGGATGCCGCGCACCTTCACCTGGACGTCCGCACGGCCCACGTACTCCAGCACCCCGGGCCCCCCGTTCCCGGATTCTGCACGCCATCGGACGAGGTCACCGGTGCGGTACAGGCGACCGCCCGGCTCGTCACCGAACGGATCGGCGACGAAACGTGACGCCGTCAGATCCGGACGCCCCAGGTAGCCGCGGCCGACGACCTCCCCACCGACATAGAGCTCCCCGGTCACTCCGACGGGCACAGGACGGAGGTTGGGTCCGAGGACGTACATCCGCACGCCGTCCAGGGGGCTGCCGATGGGCACGGGGCCGTCGGGGTGAACGCCCGGCGGGACCTCATACACCGAGTCGTAGAACGTCTCGGACTGGCCGAACGAATTGACCACCCGCACATCCGGCCACACCGCACGAACCCGATTCACCAACGCCATCGGCAACGCCTCACCAGCGAACACCAACGTCCCCACACGAACACGATCGACGATGTCGTCCAACAACTCCGCGAACACCGACGGCACCGTCGAAATCACCGCACCCGACCACCCCTGGCGCTCCCCCAACACCAACACATCACGCACCACCTCCACACACCCACCCGACACCAACGTCGAAAACACCTCGAACACCGACACGTCAAACGCCACCGACGTCCCCGCCAACACCCGCGAACCCACGTCGATCCCGGCATGGGCCGCCAGTTCCTTCACCACCGCGGCGACATTCCGTTGGGTGATGCCCGCGCCTTTAGGCTCGCCAGTCGAGCCCGAGGTGAACATCAGATACGCCAAATCCTGCGGACGCGGATCCGGCAGTTCCACGTCGGGAACCGCGTCGGGCTCGGAATCGACGTACAGCCGCTTCACATCAGCAGGGATGACGTGGTCGGTCGCCCGGTCGACGAGCACCAGACGCGGATCGGCGCTGGCCAGCACCGCTTCCAAACGCGCGCTCGGATACCGCGGGTCGATCGGCAAATACGCGCCACCCGCACGCCAGACCGCCAACATCCCGACGACCAGATCCGCCGACCGCGGCAACGCCAAACCCACCACCACGTCCGGTCCCACCCCCGCCGCCACCAACCGCGCCGCCAACACCGAAACCCGCGCATCCAACTCCCGATACGTCAATTCCACGCCATCGGATATCAGCGCCACGGCACCGGGCGACGCCGCCACCTGACGCGCCACCAGCGACACCACCGTCTCGTCCGCGGCATCCACCGTCGCCACGGATTCGGTCGCGGGCGCCGCGGGACCGGTCGACGGCACCAGGTTTTCCCGCTCGTACGGCAGCAGCACGTCCACGACCACGACCGGGACGGCCGGGTCGGCGACGACCTGCTCCAGCACCCGCACGAACCGCTCGGCCAACTCCTCGGCCGTCTCCCGATCGAACAGATCGACCGCATACTCCAGATGCCCCGCCAGCGTCCGATCCCCCGACGCCGAACGCACCTCTTCCACCGTCATCGTCAGGTCGAGCCGTGGTGCCGTCTCCGCGACGAACGGCGGCGCCTGCCCGGCGTCCCCCGTCGCGAACATCACCTGGAACAGCGGGTGATAGGCCTGCGACCGGTCGAGATTCAGCGACTCCACGAGCCGCTCGAACGGCACACCGCCGTTCTCGCGCGCCGCCACCGCCCTGCCGTGGACGCGTTCCACCACCGCGTCGAACGACGGGTTCCCCGACAGGTCGACGCGCAGCACCCATGGATCGGCGACCGCCGACCCGATCACCACGTCGTCGCCGGCGCCCATCCGCGACAGCAGCACCGCGAACGCCGCCTGAAGCACCACCGGCGCCGACGTCTCGCGGCCGTCCGCCATCTTCAGCAGATCGGCCGCCAGACCGGGGGGCAGCCCGAATTCGACGGTCCCGGCGCGCGGAGTGGCGACCGCCGGCCGCGGACGGTCCACCGGCAGGACCACCGGCTGCTCGACGCCGGACAACTCCTCGTGCCAATACGCCAACCGCCGCGCCGGCACGCTCTCATCCACAGAAGATGAGGTCACGACAACAGCTCCACTCCTGGTAGCACCGCATCATCGGACCGGCTCCGGGCAGGCGGCCGAGTGCGGATCTTCCGCACCCGACCGGTGACGCCGCTCGAACCGGTGACGGCTCGGAGCATTCACCGCGTCCTGCGGCGTCGGTCGAGCCAAGGAAATGAGCGAAGCACTCGGTTCGCGAACGGCTGATACATATCGGGCGGCCCGGGTGACCAACTGCCGGCCATCGCAGACTAACCGGCGGGATCGGCGGATGTCTGCACCCGGCCGATGACCTTTCCCGACAAGAATCCCGGCGCCTTTTTCGCGACCGGAACTTGACAGATGCGCGCGAAATCCGACGCGGGCCCCCGGGTTCATCGGGGGAGGATGTTAGAAGGCGTGGGCGGCGGAGGTCCAGTCCATCGCGTTCGCCGGAGCATTGAGGACGCTGCGGTAGACGCTTTTCAGCAGGTTCCGCTGCCGGGGCTCCAGCTCGGTGCCCGTCCTCTGGGGCCGGCGGATCCGCGGCGCCGACCGCCGCGCCCACTCCTCACCGTCCGGAAGCTCCAGGAACCGGGCGAGGCGGGCGAGCTCCTCCTGCGGCCGGTCCAGCAGGTCCTCGTAGCGCATCCGCAGCACCCGGTCGGAGGGACGGGCGGCCAGGGCCTCCTCGGCGTGCCGCGCCATCACGGCCTGCATCACCACGAGGCGGATCAGGGGCTCCTCCGATGCCGCCCGCTCGTCGAGCGCGGCGGCGTCGAGCCTGCCGGGAAGCAGCCGCTCCACCTCCGGGTCCGGCGCCTCGTCGGGCGCGGTGTACCCGGCCGCGTAGGGGTCGGCGCCCATGCGCTGGAGCAGCTCATGGCGCAGTTCGGCGAGCTGGAACATCGGGTGGCGGGACATCGACAGCGCGACGTCCACGCAGTCGCGCACCAGGTGGACGATCCGCGCCTGCGGGAACATGGGGAGCAGCTCGCGGATGTACAGAACGGACCCGGCGGACTTCTCCACCCAGCGCTCGCCGCCGGTCAGCTCGCACAGCGACGCGAACAGCCGCCGGTAGTGCGCGCCCACCGGCCCGGCCGGGAATTCCTGCACGATCGCGCCCAGCGTTCCGAGAAGCCCTTCCGGATCGTCGCTGATCGCCGGGAGCGTGAATCCCAGCAGCGCGGAAAGCGTGGGGGGATTCGCGGGATCCTCGATCCGGTACCGCACCTCGGCGGGGACGCGTCCGAGGCCGACGACGGTGTTCAGCGCACGCCACGGCCGGTTGAGCAGTGCCCAGAACTCCGCGCCCGTCACGGTTCCCTCGGGGACGCCGTCCTGGAAGTGCGCGTAGAGCAGTTCCAGGATCGGCAGGGTGCGCGGTGATTCGGCGAGAAGGTCGGCCACGATGGTCGAGCCGCAGCGCCCGCTGCACAGGACCAGCGTTCCCTCGGGTTCGGCGGCTGCCGGGGACAGTTCGTGAGTCATCTCTGCCTCGTCCGATTCCGTCCGTCGCTCACGGCGGGCGTCGCCGCGGCAGCCGCGGCCGGAACCGGCCGCGAATCGACCCGACTGCGCCGTCACCTGGTCTCCCTCCGGGAGATTAGCCCCTGGGAACCCCCTATCGCCATCGCGCAGCCCGCGCCGTCCGCGATACGGTCGGGCGACCATTCGCGATTTTTTATGAGCCGCCCTCTACGACTTTCGGCTCACACGTTTCCCGCAGAGACGCCGCCGGTCACCGTCCTGATCACGAGCCATCTCGTCGCTGGAGCAGCGGTCCGCGAGTGAAGCGGTGCCCGGCAGGCGGCGTTCGTCGGAACCGACCACGCGGGCGGGCCGTCGCAGTGTTTCATGGTCGTTTCAGAAGATCAGGGACGAAGGACGCGATGACCCAGTTTCCGCAGCTCCCGGCGCCGGCGGACCTCGCCGCTGCCGGGCCCAAGGGCGCCAAGAAGATGCTGGCCAAGGCCGCGAGCCCGTTGCCCGCCGCCGAGTTGGCGCCGTTCTTCGAGCACGCCTGCCGGGAGCTGGCACGGGCGGGAGAGAGCGAGCTTGCGTTCTGGGCCTTCGGGCAAGCGCGCAAAGTCGAGAAGGACCATCCCGCGCTGCTCGACCTCGACCGGGTGCAGGACGTCTTCCTCGAACTGGTGCCCGCGGGCGGCGTCGGACCGGCCGCGCTGCGCGACTACGCCAAGACGCTCGCCGCACGGTTGCCAGCGGAGGAGGCGCACGCACGCTTCCGCGAGGTGATCTGCGCGGGCTTTGACGCCGGGATCGTCCCCTACGCCCGGATCTTCCCTGACCTGCGCGTGCTGGCCCGCGCCGCGAAGATCAAGAAGCGCGATGAGGAGGCGTTCCTGGCCGAGCGGCTGCTCCGCGCCGGGCTCATGCCCATCGCGTCCCACCAGGTCTGGGCGGCCGCCCGTGAGCCGCTCGCCGCGGTGGCCGGGCGCGACGACGACCTGATGAAGCTGCTGATCGCCGCCGAACCCGACCGCGCCCGGCATGAGGAGGAGAGCGGCGGGGAGGTCGCCGAGGAGATCCGGCAGATGTGGCTGGAGTCGTTGGCGGAGGGCGGGGCGGGAGCGCACCTGCCGGCCCGGTGGTTCGGCACCACGGGACGGGGCTGCGCGGCCCCCGTCCTGCTGAAGCTCGTCGACCAGGCGGGCGACCGGCTGTTCCCGGACTCCGAGGTGGTGTACGGCGAGGGGACGGACCCGGCGCTTCCGCCTCCCGACTACTGGAACATCATTCCCCAGCGCGAGAGGACCAGCGACTCGCCCCGCTGGTGGGGTCAGGGCCTCGACGTGGAGCAACTGGCCGCGGACGCGGCGTCTGGCCCGGAAGGACGCGAGCGTTTCGCCGGCCTGCTGGACGGGTTCGTCTACGACATCGGGTATTTCGGCAATGTCGACTACGCGGCCACGGTCAGGGCGCTCTGGGGCACGCCGGAGACCAGGGAGCAGCTGAGCGAAGCCGTCGACGGCTGGAAGGCCGACGCAGGACGCTCGGACCTTCCCTTCCTGCACGACGCCTTGCATCGGCTGGTGCGGCTTACCGGCCGCGGCGGCCTCCTCGACCTGGCCCCCGGCGTCGCCGAAGGGCTCGAACCGGCCGACCCCGTGGGCGCCCTGCTGGCGGCCCTGCGCGGTGGCATTCCCGCCGAACTGGCCGTGCCCCGCGACGGGTCGCCGTCCAAGTCTCCGAAAGCAGCCCGGACGATCGTCCAGCATCTCGACTACCTCACCATCGCGGACCGGTCCTGGCAGGGCTACGCGGAGGTCACCGGCGACGACACTCCGTTGATCAGGCTTCCCCAACTGCCCGAGGGGCTGCTGCCCTGGTATGACGGCAAGACCATCCTCCTGTCGCGAATTCAGGACGGTGTCTGGCAGACGTTCCGGGTAGCGGAGCAGACGGGCGAGACCGTCGCGTTGACCCTGGACCCCGACACCGCCACGGCACGGCCGGAGGCGCCGGGAGTCGCCGAGGTGACGCTGCCGGGCACCGCCGGGCCGAGCGAGGTCCGGTTGAGCCGCGGCGCGATCACGTTCACCGCGCCCGATGGGACCCGGACGGCCCGGCTGCCCTTCTCCCCCGTCTGGACCACGAAGAGCGCGCTCGTGCCGCCGCCCGGCTGGTGGCCGCGGCGGGACCCGGTGGACCCCGACGGGTCGGCGGCGCTGCGACGTCTCGATCGCGAGGGTGCGGCGCGCCTGCTGGAGGCGACGCTGACCGGACCGCGCGCGGCCGCCGACGCGCTGGAGGCCGTGCTGCCCGAGGTGACCGCGCCGGCTCTGCGCGACGGCGTCCTCGAAGCGGTCCGTACGGCCGCCGAGTGCCTCGTCCTGGCCATCGAGCTGCGCGACCGGATCGGCCGCCCCCAGCCTGCGGTGCTGCCCGCGCTGGTCTCACCGGCCCCCGACCTGCCTTTCGAGCGCACCACGACGCGGACGAAGTGGCTCGTGCGCCACCGTCTCATCGCCCGCGAGCTGGAGTCGGCGACGACCGACGAGCCCGCGGCGGACGACCCCTACCTGGTCCGGACGGTCTCCCTGCCGCCGCGCAGTTACGTGGGCGTTGAACTGGACACCCTGGCGGCCTACGCGCTCCCGGCCGTCCTGCCGTGGACTCCCGACTCACAGCGCGAAAGCGTCCTCGACACCCTGCGCCTCTGGGCCAACGCCCCCATCGGCGACGGCGCGGGGGCCTGCCGGATACTGCGCTTCACTCCGGCGGGCGGCGCAGAGCAGTCCAACGCCGAACGCCAAATGGTCGACAGGGAAATGCTGGCAGCGGCGCCCGGGCAGCTCTGGCGCACCCCGAACGGCGCCCTGCTCATCCTGGACTACCAGCTCCACGGCCGGACCGCGACGGCCGTGGAATACGCGCCCGGCGGAACGTCCGACCCGATCGAGCCGCCCGGCTGGCAGACGGCTCAGGCCCCGGTCCCCTGCTGGGGCATCGCCGACCGCGTCGTCCGGCTCCTCCGGTTGCTGGCCGATCGCGGGCCCGCCCCGATCGACGCCGTCACCACCGTCCGCACCCTGGCGGAACGCGCGGGCTTCGAGCCGGTGGACGCCGTCGCGGCCTGCGGCTTCCCCGCCGAAGTCCTGGACGACGACATCCCCACGACCGGCACCACGCTCTCCTACCCCATGCGGGACGCGGTGCGGGAACGCCTGCTGCCCGGCGACCCCGCCGACCTCTGGACCACCGGACTTGCTGTGGACGCGGCGGCCGCTTGGTGGCGAACCCACGGCCAGGCCCGCCCCTGATTAGCGCCGCACCTTCCGCTCGCCCGGACCTTTCACGGCAACCGCCCGCGAAACAGCCGCGCGGCGCCGAGCACGACAACGATGCTCGGCCCGGTGAGCGACCAGAACGCGCCACGCCAGCCCGCCACCTTGCCGTCGCGGATACCCGAGACCGCGTGTATCGCGGGCGTATCAAAAAGCGCAAACGCCGCCGCAACAGTCCTCCGCCTTCGATGAAGGCACGGACCACAGTGGTCCGAGTCGAGGGCGTGGTGTCCCGGCTTGCAGATACGCACGAGAAGGAGCGCGTCGTGTCATGTAAGAACGTTGGTTCACCGCTGAGAATGGCCAACTGCCGCCGTCGCTGCAGAAGATCCTCACCTCGGGCCCTGGCGGCGGCGGTGCCCGACAGGACGCGGACCAGTGCGAAGACGACCTGAGACCTGCTGCCCGAAGTGGCCGCCGGCGGGCTGGTGGAACGAGCCGACGAGATCACCGTCCAGCAGCTGATCCAGCACACCTCCGGCATCCCCGATTATTGGTCCCGGAGCGGCTCGACGGAACCGGCGTTCGACGTCTTCGACTTCACCACCTACTACCGGCCCATCGACATCGTGGAGACGACGCGGGGCCTTCCGCGCACCGGCGAGCCGGGCGAGAGGTTCGCCTACTCCAACACCAATTACACCCTCATAGGCATGATCATCGAGAGGGTCACCGGCCGCTCCCTGGCGGACGAGCTCCACCGGCGCCTGTTCCGCCCGCTCGGCATGACCCGGACCTACGCGCTCACCAAGCCCCCGGAGGGCATCAAGGGCCCGCACGGGCACGGCTACCATCCCGACTCGACCGGCGCCCTGCACGACATGCACCGCGCCAACGCCAGCTGGGGCTTCGGCGCCGGCAACGTCGTCTCGACCACGCATGACGTCAGCGCCTTCCAGCGGGCCCTGGACCAGGGCAGACTGCTGCCGCCGTCGCTGCAGAAGATCCTCACCTCGGGCCCTGGCGGCGGCGGTGCCCGGCAGGACGCGGGCCAGTGCGAAGACGACCTGAAGTTGCAGGGCGGCTCGGGCCTCGGCTACACCACCCTGATCCTCTTCTCGACCGACGGACGGCAGCAGTTCGAGATCTCCGTCACGCGAAGCGCCGCCGACGACAGCGCCATCATCCCCGCGATGGTCAAAGCCGGCGAAGCCGTCCTCTGTCGGGCTGCCTGATCTCGGCACCGCCGAGGATCGGGGATGCGCCGGGTCAGCCTCCGATGGTGGCCAGTCCCGCGATGCCGGCGATGTAGAAGACCAGGACGGTGATGCTGTCGATGCCCATCCGCAGGTACTGCCGGCTCGGCCGGAAGATCAGGCCGGTGATGTACACCGTCGTCAGGACGATGCCGAGGGCGGTCAGGTAGATGTCGGTGTGGTGGGCGGTGGGCAGGACCGGCTTGCCGCTGATCAGGGTGGCGAGCAGGAACAGCACCGGCAGGAAGGCGTTTCCGCCGAAGATGTCGCTGATGGCCAGCTGGTAGTCGCCCAGCCTGGTCGAGGTCAGCCCGGTGCTCACCTCCGGCAGGGACGTGGCCGCGGCCAGCACGGTCGCGCCGAACAGGATGCCGCTCAGCCCCTGGCGGCCGAAGAACTCCTCGCCGCTGCGCTCGATGACCACGCCCGCCACCAGCGTCGCCACGGCCGCCGCGCCGAACACCGCGGCGGCGCGGGCGGTGCTGACGCCCTTGTCGGTGGCGGCCTTCTCCTTCTTGCCCTTGGAATGGCCGCGCGGCTCGGGTTGGGTGTCGGGGGCGTCGCCGTCCTCCTGCCACGGCAGTCCCTTGCCGGCACGGTCCAGCAGCACCAGCCCCACGATCCACAGCACCGCGATCACCAGCGACGCGGGGGCGAACCGTGCGAACGAGAGGTCGCCGGGCAGCTGGGTGCCCATCACGACCACCGCCAGCACGACGATGACCAGGATCCCCTCCAGCACCAGCACCAGGCTCGCGGCCAGCCGGGTCAACGGCGCTCGAGGGCGCACCCCGGCCGCGTCCAGCACCACCAGCACGACGGTCTGGATGGCGATGCCGCCCAGAATGTTGCCCACCGCGACACCGAGCTGACCGGCGATCGCCGCGCTGGCGGTGATGGCGATCTCCGGCAGGTTCGTGGCGATCGCCAGCAGGATCAGCCCGCCCAGCGCACTGCCCAGATGAAGCCGTTCGGCCAGGACGTCGGTCGTGTCGGACAGCTTGATCCCCGAGTACCAGATCACCGCCGCGCTCGCGATGAACAGCACGAGCAGAACCACCGAGCTCAACGATCCCATGCGCGCCTATTACCCGGCCGATGATCGACAAACGGTCCAATCATGATGGCGCCCGGCCCGCTTCCGCGATGTCCGGTGCGGCGGTCAGGCGGCGCTGGAGACGGCGGTGATCTTGGCGGGGTTCATCATCCACAGGATCCGGCCGATGCCGGAGTCGGAGGCGTCGATGGTGAGGACCGTGAAGGTCTCGCCGTCGCGCTGGAGCAGGGCGGCCGCCTGCCCGTTGACGGTGGCCCATTCCACGTCGACGCCGTCCCAGAACCGGGAGGCGAACGACCTGACGTACTTGGCGACCCGGAACGCCCCCACCACGGGGAAGCGGGACGCGCGGACGGCACCGCCGCCGTCGGAGTAGCTGACCGCGTCCGCGGCCAGAAGCTCCTCCAGAGCGGCGAGGTCACCGGCACGGGCGGCGGCGACGAAGGCGGTCAGCAGCCTGCGCTGCTCGGCCCCGGTCACCGGCGCCCGCCGCTCGGACCGCAGGTGTTTTCTGGCCCTGCTGACCAGTTGCCGGGCCGCCGCCTCGCTGACCTGCACGATGGCCGCGATCTGCGGATAGGGGTAGTCGAACGCCTCCCGCAGGACGTAGGCGGCGCGTTCGGTCGGCGAGAGCCGCTCCAACAGCATCAGCACCGCCAGGTTGAGCGCCTCACCGCGTTCGGCGCCGAGGTGCGGGTCGGCGCCGGTGTCCACGGGTTCGGGCAGCCAAGGGCCGACGTAGGTCTCCCGGCGGACCCGGGCGGACCGCAGGACGTTGATCGCCAGCCGCGTGGCCGTCGTCGCCAGGAACGCCGCCGGGTCGGCCACGGCGGCGCGGTCGTAGACCTGCCAGCGCAGCCAGACGTCCTGCACCAGGTCCTCGGCCTCGGCGACGCTGCCCAGCATCCGGTACGCGATGCCGAACAGGCGCGGCCGCACCTCGGCGAAGACCGCCGCGGCGCGCTCGAGATCGTCCGGCGCCCCCGCGTCCTCCGCCGACCCGCCGTCCGCCGCCATGATCGCCTCCGCTCCGGGTCGCGGGCCGGCCCGGTCGCACCTGCCCTCGCACAGCTCGGACAGGCGAGGCCCGCGTTCTGTGACGACCGCCCGCCATCGGCTTCACCGATGACCTGGTGCAGACGATCGTCGAACATCGAGCCTATGGGGTCCTTCCCGCGGTACCGCGCGGAGGCACCGCGCGACCGTGGAGCGAGACGTACTCGAAGGCGGGGCCGGCCGTCGCGCCGTCGCCGTCGGGCACCGGGAGCGCCGCAGCTCGTTGCGGGTCGCTCGACTCGGCCAGGCTCAGTTCGGCCTCGACCTCCGCCTCGAACCCGTCGCCGGTCGGGGTGCTGATCTGCGCTCCATCTGGAAACTGTTCGGATGCCCGCCCGGTCGGACGTCTGGTCGCGTGGATCAGCTGCATGGAGATCTGCCCGGAGGCGAAAAGGCGGGTGAAGCTCTCGCTCTGGTGGGCCGCCAGCACGTGGGCGCGGTCGGCCCGGTGTCTGGCAGCGACGGCGGCGGCGACCCGCTCGACGCGCCGCGTCCACGACAGCGGCGCGTCGGCGGGTTGGTCGACCTGTTCGACCAGGTCGAACCCGGCACCGTCGAGCAGCTTGGTGAGCTGCGGCGAGGTGGGAAAGAGGTTGCCTTCTGGAGCCGGCCGGACCTGCGGATCTCGGGCGACCACGGCCAGCAGCCCCAAGGGCGCCCCCGGCGGCAGCACCCGGCGGATCTCGCTGAGCACGGCGCCCTTGTCGTGGACGGTGTCCAGCACACCCAGGCACCAGGCGGCGTCGACCGATCCCGCTCGCAGCGGGATCCGGTCGCCGTCCGCCATGATGACCGGCAGGCCGAACAGCCGGACGCCGGCGCTGCAGGCGGCCGGCATCGGTTCCAGCAGGATCGGCCGGACCCCGAACCGCCCGGCCGCCCACGCCGCCGGACCACCGAGACCGGCGCCCACGTCCAGCAGGACGGAGCCGGGCCTCAACTCGCACGCCTCCGCCAGCCAGGCCAGCGCGGACGGGTTCGCGCTGCCGCGGCAGGCGGCGGGGATCGCGTACCGCTCCCCGAGCCGCTCGACGGCGTCCGCCGTCCACCGTGCGACGTCATCGAACTCGGCGGCCATCGCCGATGCGGTCATGGTGGACCTCCCCCGTAAGGTCGAGTGCGCCGGCGTCCTCGACGGCGCGGCGTGCTCGCTCCGGCACCCGCGGATGTGCCGCGCTGCGGCCGTCAGCGGACGTCGGTGCTCGCCAGCCAGTCGGTGTAGGTGATCTCACCGAGGGTCGCGGCGCCGTCGTCGGGGACGAGGTCGCGCTCGTGCATCTCGGCGCCGAAGTAGTGCGCGTGCGGGTCGGTGACCACCTCGCGCGGGTCGCCCCACGCGGCCAGGGCCTTGCGGAAGAACTCGTCCATCCGGGACACCTCGGGGCCGGCGATCTGGACCCGGCCGTTCAGCGGCGCGCCCGCCGCGGTCCTGGCCACCGTCCGGGACACCTCCTCACCCGCGATGGGCTGGAAGAGCACCGGCGGCATCGGGACCGTGCCCCCGCCGGCGGCGGCCTCGTCGGCGATCCTGCGCCCGAACTCGAAGAACTGCGTCGCGTGCACGAGCGAGAACGGGACCGGCGACTCCTCGATCAGCTTCTCCTGCGCGAGCTTCGCGCGGAAGTAGCCGATGTCGGGCCGCCGCCCGGTGTTGACGATCGTCAGCGCGACGTGGTGGCCCACGCCGGCCTTCTGCTCCGCCGCCAGCAGGTTGCCGGTCGAGGTCGTGAAGAAGTTCAGCACCGCCTCGTCCTCGAAGGACGGTGAGTTGGACACGTCGATCACCGCGGACGCGCCCTCCAGAACCTCGGCGAGCCCCTCGCCGGTGAGCGCGTTGACACCGGTGTTCGGCGCGGCCGGCACCGCCTCGTGCCCGTGCCGCCGGAGCATCTCGACGGCCTTCGACCCGATCAGGCCGGTGCCGCCGATGACCACGATCTTCATGAGAACCCCTCCCGTTCGCCGGGCTGTCGGTCACCGCCCGGTCGCCAGCTAAGACAGGCCACCCCTCCGGGCTGTGACAGCTCCGCCGAAATATGCCCCGAAGCAGCGGGATCAGGCGCCACCCGTCCCGACCAGACGGTTTTGCCCGCTTCACAGTCAGGTCTGACTGTGAAAGAGTGCTTCGCAGTCAGAGGTGACTGTGAACGGAGGGGCGGCGGTGCCCAAGCGGGAGGAGCAGCGGGACGCCACGCGCCGGCGGATCGTCGAGGCCGCGGTGGAGTCGCTGGTCGAGGCGGGCGTCGCGGCGACGACGACGGTGGAGGTGCAGCGGCGCGCCGGGGTCAGCCGCGGCGCGCTGCTGCACCACTTCGCCTCGCACGAGGACCTGCTCGGGGCCGCGATCGCGCTGCTGGTGCAGCGGAACGAGGACGCCGTCCAGGAGGAGTCCGCGGCGCTGCCCAGCTCGGGTGACCGGATGACGGACGGGCTGCGGGTGCTGCGGCGGGTGCTCGGGCGCCCGTCGTTCGGCGCCGAGCTGGAGCTGTGGGCGGTGGCGCGGACGAACCCGAGGCTGCGGCAGGTCCTGCGCCGCGCGGAAGGAGAGGCCCGCCGCGACCTGTACCGGGTGATCGGCGACCTGTTCGGCCCGGAGCTGACCGCGGCGGCCGGTTACGAGCTGGTGGCCGGGCTGACCGTGCAGCTGCTGCGCGGCCTGGCGATCTCCGACGTGCTCTACCGCGAGGACGCCGACCGGGACGCGCCGCTGGAGCAGTGGGCGCGGATCGTCCGGCCGCTGCTGGCCGATCCGTCGCCCGCCCAGGGACCTGCCGAGGAGAGAGACGATGAGTGACGAGCAGACGCCGACCGTGCTGTACGAGGTGCGCGACCGCAAGGCGTACCTGACCCTGAACCGGCCCGACCGGCTCAACGCGATCGACTTCCGGATGCCGGGCGAGCTGGCGGCAGCGGTGAAGCGCGCGAACACCGACCCCCGGGTCCACGTGATCGTGCTGCAGGGCGCGGGCCGGGCGTTCTGCTCCGGCTACGACCTGAAGATCTCCGCCGAGGACGGCCAGGGCACCCAGGGATCCGGCGGCGGCGACCCGACCTGGGACCCGATCAAGGATTTCGCGGCGATGAAGGAGTTCACCGACGACTACTTCTCGCTCTGGCGCTCGCTCAAGCCGACGATCGCCAAGGTGCACGGCTTCGCGGTCGCCGGCGGCAGCGACATCGCGCTGTCGTGCGACCTGGTCGTGATGGCCGACGACGCGAAGATCGGCTACATGCCCGCGCGGGTCTGGGGCTGCCCCACCACCGCCATGTGGGTGTACCGGCTCGGCGCCGAACGCGCCAAGCGCATGCTGCTGACCGGCGACACCATCGACGGCCGCACCGCCGCCGACTGGGGACTCGTCCTGGAGTCGGTACCGCCGGACGGCCTGGACGCGCGCGTCGAGGAGCTCGCCGACCGCATCGCCGGCGTCCCGGTCAACCAGCTCGCCATGCAGAAACTGATGATCAATCAGGCCTACGACAACATGGGCCTGCACGGCACCCAGATCCTGGCGACGCTGTTCGACGGCATCACCCGCCACTCCCCCGAGGGCCGCTGGTTCCAGGAGTTCGCCGCCGCGCACGGCTTCCACGAAGCGGTGAAATGGCGCGACTCCGGCCGCTGGATCCCCGAGGGCGGCGGCCCGGTCCCCACGTCCGACGAACTGGCGGAGTGACGCCGCCGCTAACGTCCCAGTCGGTGGGTCGTCGGGCAGTGGGACCGGGCGACCGCGGCGACCGCCAGATCGCGTGCGCGCCAGGTCCGGGACGGGCGCGGGCGGCCCTAGCGGTCATGCGTCCTCAGCCAGTCGACGTAGTCCGGTACCGCGCGCTCGACGTCGTACTCCGGACGGAAGCCGGTGTCCTCCCGCAGCCGGGTGATGTCGAGGTAGTTGTCCGGCGGCCGGTCGGGGTTGCGGCCCTCCGGCAACGTGACGTTCGCGCCCGGAACGGCGGCGTTGATCGCGTCGACCACCTCGCCGAATCGCACCAGCCGTCCCGTCGAGACGTTGTAGACGCGGTGGTTCAGCCGCTCGGTGAGCATGAGCAGCGCGATGGCCCGGCCGCAGTCCTTCACGTAGCAGAGGTCCGTGGCGTCGTCGGCGTACGCGGGCGGACGGGGCGGGGTGAGATCGGGGGCCTCGCCCCAGACCGCCGCGCTGAGCAGGCGGGGAAGCGGGAAGAACGGCGAGTCGGGCAGGCCGAGCGGTCCCCAGATGGTGCCGATCCGCAGGCTCACCGTTTCGAACCCGGCACTGTCACCGGTCAGCGCGGTGAACAGTTCCGCGGTCTTCTTGAACGCGTGGATCTGGTGCGGCGCCACCGCCGGCAGCGGGGCCTCCTCACGCCACGGGACCTCGTCCACTCCCGCGTACACGCCGATGGAGCTGGCGACGGAGAACCGCCGCACACCCCACTCCCGCGCCGCCTTGAGCGCGTTGAACAGGGCGAGGGACTCGGCGCGGAGGTACTCGACCGGATCGGGATGGTCGTACCGGCCCGCCGCAAGGTGCACGACACCGCTGATCTCGTGCCGCTTCCCGATGTCGAGGAACGCGGCCTCGTCCGTGGCGTCCAGCGGCTCGACGGCGACCCGGCCGCCGGGCTCGCCGGCGAGGTACTCCGGCACCTCGACGGACCGGTGCGCGGTGAGCACGACGGATTCGCCCAGGTCGAGCAGTGCCCGGGCGGTGTGCGAACCGATGGAGCCCAGGCCGCCGGTAACGAGGATCATCGAATCTCCGTTGGTCTCTTCTGGATGGAGCCGGTCAGCGTCGGACGGTGTAGTGCAGGTGCAGCACGCGGTCGCCCTGGACCACCATGTCGGGATCGTCCAGGAGGACCGTTCCAGTGTGGCTGCCGAAGAAGCGCACTCCTTCGCCCAGCACCACCGGGGCGACGTCCATCGCCACCTCGTCGACGAGCCCGGCCGAGAACGCCTGGCCGCCGACGTCGCCCGCGGTCACGCAGACCAGTCCGTCTCCGGCGAGCTTCTTGGCGAGCGCGATGGCGGACTCGACGGAGTCGGCCGTGTGGAACGGCGCGTCGGGGAACCTGGCTTGCCACTCCTCCGGCAGCGGCCGGTGGGTGACGACGACGAGCTCGTCCCCGGCGGCGGGCACGCCCGACCAGCCGTCGGTGGTGTCGAACAGGTGGCGGCCGATCACCGTGACCTTGACGGCGTCCCAGAAAGGCTGGACGTAATCCGCAGAGGCGCGGCCGACGTTGAACTGCCATTTGTCGTTGGCGCGCACCGTCACGTCGCCATTGTTGTACCAGTCGAACAGCGGCCCGACCGTGTCGTCGGGATAGGCGATGAAGCCGTCCACCGAAACCACAGCCTGTATGACGACCCTGGCCATATCATTGGCTCCTTTTCATCCGAACTTCGGGACGCTCACGTGTTCCGGCCGCACGAGGAACGCCTCGCGGTCCTCGCGCAACGGATACGGGCCGCCGGTGTATTTGGTGAAAATGCGATCGACGATGTCCCAGCCCGCGTCGCCGCCGACCCGTTTCACGACACGGCCCCGGACGAGGGCGCTGAGGACCAGGTTCTCCCGGTCCGTCACAGAGATCGCGATGCGGTCGTCCGCGGCCAGGTTGCGGCCCTTGCGCGAGTTGGGCGAGGTGAAGAAGGCCAGGTGGTCGCCCTCGATGTCGATCATCACCGGCACCGAGTGCGGGCCGCCGTCGGGCAGGAGCGTGGCGATGTGGGCGATGTTCGGCCCGGCGAACAGCGCGCGGGCCTCGTCGTTGAGCACGGTCAATCCGGGTCCTCCGGTGATCCATCCGGCATCCCGGGGACTCCCCCGAGATCACCCCGACGCTAGGCGGAGGCCCGGTGCCGCTCTTGTACAAAACGGCCATCCTCAGGTCGGAGCATCGGGACGTAGGACGCGGCGTGATCGTGCCCGCATCCGCACGCCGCGTCCGTCTGCGCGAGAAGCTCGCCGGGCGTCACGCCGACGAGCCGGCGGCACTCGCGTCCGAGGTGCGCCTGGTCGGTGTAGCCCGTCTCCGCGGCCCACCGCGCGAGGTCGCCGTGCAGGACGCCCCGCTGAGCAACCGACGCCTGCACCCGGGCGACGAAACCCTGCAGGCGAAGAATGCGATGCAACTCCTTCACGCCCACGCCGACCGACGCCCGGCACCGGCGCCGCAACTGACGCTCGGAGATGGACAGCAACCCGGGCAGGGCGGCCGGCTTTCCTCCGCGCCACGGCATGAGGTGCCGGACGGCCTCGCTCACCAGCGGGTCATGCGCGCCGGCGGACCGCGCGACGAACGACTGGAGATGATCGAGCGCGGCCTGTGGTGTCGCCGCCTCTCCGAGCAGATCCGTCAGGCGGGTGAAACCGCGCCAGATGTCGGTGCCCGCGACGTCCTGGTCGACCAGCTCGTCGGCCGGCATCCCGGCCAGGCCGCCGAGCACACCCGGCCGCAGACGGACCCCGACGACCGTGCCACCCGCCGGGATGTCCTGGTACGTCGACGCGGTCAGCGGCCCGAGCAGCCGCGGCGTCTCACCGAGTACGCATCGCAGTTCGGCGCCACCGTGCGGCAAATGCCGCTGCGACAGCGGCCGGTCCCCTACCTGCTGGATCCATACCGATGACACCACCGCCGCGAGCACCGGTGCGGGCGCTCGCTCCACGTAGGACGATTCTCCGACCACCCGGGCCATCCTGCCGAAGTCACAGCCCACCGACCAGCCCGTTTCACCGGTGACCGCGGACACCCTCGCGCATCTCACCGCCCCGGCATCCCACTCCTGCCGCCGGCAGCCGTCCTCGGACCGAGCAGAAATCCCAGAATCAAAGCCCCTTAAGGCGGGCCCAGCATTCACATGACAATCAGAGGGACGACGTGATTTGCTTGGTCAACACTGTTCCGGGCGCACGCACTGCACGGATAAGCGTGAGACCGCGTAAGCGAAAGGACGGCCTGCCATGGAGTTCAAGCTCGAGCTCGTCCCGATCCCCGTATCCGACACGGACCGTTCGATCGCCTTCTACACCGAAACACTGGGCTTCGAGCTCGATCACGACATCACCCCTGCCGACGGCCTCCGGATCGTGCAGGTGACGCCGCCCGGCTCCGCCTGCTCGATCGGCTTCGGCGAGGGATGGGTCAACACCGCGCCAGGCTCGATTCAGAACCTGCACCTGGTCGTTTCCGACATCCACTCGGTTCGGGAAGAGCTCGCCAATCGCGGCCTGGAGATCAGCGAAGTCAATGACATGTCCGCGCCCGGGAAGCCCACCATCTCCTACGCGTATTTCCAGGACCCCGACGGCAACAGCTGGGCACTGCAGGACCTCGGCGGCTGACCACCCGACCCTCCGGCAGGCGTCCGATGCACGTTCCGCTCACCGCGCATCCCTTACTCGCCCACGAGCACGGTGCCGCGCCACGCGCGGAAATGTCGGTGGTGGTGGGCACACTGGCCTGATGGCGACATGGAGGCAATTCGAAGAGGAGGCGGCCGATCTGGCCGCGACCGTGCGGGCGCGGTTCGAGGCCGAGAAGACGCACATCCTGGCGACGCTGCGCAAGGACGGCTCGCCACGGGTGAGCGGCTCGGAGGTCGATTTCCAGGGCGCAGACCTCTCGTTCGGCTCGATGCTGCACGCGGTGAAGGCACACGACCTGCAGCGGGACGGCCGCTGCGCGATCCACGCGCATCCGGCGGACCCCGAGCACGGCGGCGACGCCAAGGTCGCAGGTGTGGCGATCGAGATCACCGATCCGGAGGAGAAGAAGGCCTCCACCACCGGCGACGAGCCGCCCGGCGACTTCCACGCCTTCCGACTCGACCTGCGCGAGGCCGTGCTGACCTCGGTCGAGGGCGACGAACTCGTCATCCGGACCTGGCGCCCGGGCGCAGGCGTCCGCACCCTCCGCCGTAAGTGACTCCGACGACCATTCGCAACGACCAAGCGACCCGCAATGCGCGCAGAATCGTCTTGGAGAGCGGGCGCGGAGTAGCTCGTGACCTGGCACGACCGGGCCGCTAAGCAGGAGTGACGGGGACGCGATGGTCACTACGCCCATGGTCCAGGACGCGCGCGCAGGTGCACGTCCACCCGGCCAATCGCCGCCGCGGCTGGTGTCCGCGTTGACCCCGAGGCGTGCGCCCGCGGTCTGTGCGGCGTGGTCGTGGGCGGGACCGACGACGCGTTCTGCCTGCGGCGCGGCCTGACCCGCCCGCGCAGGGCTGGGGCTTGGAGGACGAGGTGATCAGCGGAACAGGCGGAAGAACCCGCGCACCTGCTTGACCAGCGACTCCGGCTGCTCCAGCGCGGCGAAGTGGCCACCGTGGGGCAGCTCCTCGAACCAGCGCAGGTCGGTGAACCGCAGCTCGGCCTCCCGCCTCGACGGGCGGGTTATGTCGCGCGGGTAGACCGACAGCCCGGACGGCGCGGTCACCTTGTCCCGGAAGTTGGCGAAGCTCTCCCAGTACAGCCGCGCCGACGACGTGGCCGACGCGGTGAACCAATAGACCGAGATCTCGTCGAGGATCGTCCGCCGCGACAACGCGTCCTCGGGATGGCCGTCGTTGTCCGTCCACGCCCAGAACTTCTCGGCGATCCAGGCGGCCTGCCCCGCCGGGGAGTCGGTGAGGCCGTAGCCGAGCGTCTGCGGCCGGGTCGCCTGGATCGCCGAGTACCCCCGGCCGGTTCGCTGCATCTCCTTCTCGGCCTCGAGATTCGCCATCTCCGAGGGCGTCGGGTCGTCGAACGTGCCCGCCGCCACCGATCCCAGGTTCAGGTGCACGCCGGCGACCCGCTCGGGCGCCACCTCGCCCAGTACCCCGGACACCGCCGAACCCCAGTCACCGCCTTGCGCGCCGTACCGTTCGTAACCCAGCGAGACCATCAACGTGTCCCAGGCGCGCGCGGTGCGAGTGATGCCCCACCCGGTCGTCGACGGCTTGTCACTCCAGCCGTACCCGGGCAACGACGGCGCGACCAGGTGGAACGCGTCCGCCGGGTCACCGCCGTGCGCGCGCGGGTTGGTCAGCGGGCCGAGAACCTCCAGGAACTCGAGCACCGAACCCGGCCACCCGTGCGTGAGCACGAGCGGGAACGCGTCCGGCTCCGGTGAGCGGACGTGTAGGAAGTGGATGCCCAGCCCGTCGATCGTGTCGCGGTACTGCGGGAACACGTTCAGCCGCTCGGCGAACCCGAAGTCGTAGTCCTCGGCCCAGCTGCGGCAAAGCTCCTGCGCATACGCCAGCGGCAAACCCTGTGACCAATCGTCCACCGGCTCGCGCTCGGGCCACCGTGTCCGTCGCAATCGTTCACGCAGGTCCGCGATCTCGGCTTCGGTGATGCTGACCTCGAACGGCTCGGCGGACATGGCAAGGCTCCTTACTGGTCAAGGTGCTATCGGATCAGAATGGACCGTCATCGCGGGCTCCCACGCGTGGCGTCGGGTTCGGGGCGGCGGTCGGCGGTAGGGCGCCGGGTCAGGCTGAGGACGAGTCCGGTCAGGGGGAGTGCCGCGAGCCCGGCCGGCACCTGCCAGCCGGTGAACCGGTCGGTCAAGGTGCCGACCAGCCGCCCGGCCAGCACCGAGCAGGCGGCGGCCGGGACCAAGAGCACGCCGGCTTCCAGGGGGCCGCCCCCCGTGGCCTGCTCGATCAGGGACGGGGCGCGGAACAGCACCCCGTAGTAGCCGGCGAAGACGGTCCCGCCGATGAGCCCGGCCGCCAGGAAGCCGCGCGATGCGATCCCCCGCCGAGGCACGAACCCGTCGGGCGTGCTTCGCACGCGCCACCACAGTCCCACGGCGGCGAGCACCCCGGCGGCGGCCACGACGAGCGTGACCGGAGCGGGCAGGCCGACCGAGTGTGCCTGCAGCAACGTGATCAACGAGCCGGCGAGTACCGACAGCACGGCCGCGCCGACGATATCGAGTCGCCCGGTCGAGCCGTTTCGCACGCCGCTACCGCTCCGCGTCAGCGCGCGCCTACTCGGCAATGCGGCCAGCAGGAGGGGCAGCGCGAGGACCGGGATCGCGAGCACGGCACGCCACCCGAGCCATGCGGTCACCGCGCCGCCCAGCAGTGTCCCGCACCCCGACGCCGTCGCGCTCGCGGCCGCGATGATTCCCAGGGCGCGGATCCGTTGCCGCCCGGGAAGGGCGGTGGCCGCGGCAAAGACGGCGATCACGGTCGCGCCCGCCCCGGCGCCGCCGATCAGTCGGCCGACGATCACAACGGACAGTGTCGGCCCGGCTCCGGCGAGCGCGGAGCCCGCGGCGAGTGCCACGACCCCGGCGACGAGGACCTGGAAGGGGCTCCAGCGGACCAGCAGCCGGCCCGCGACCGGCATCGCGAGCGCGGAGGTCAGCGACCACGCGGCGAGAATCCATGCGGTTGCCCCGAACGGCACCGCGAGCGCGCGGCCGATGGCCGGCAGGGCCACCGACGGTGCTCCCAGTGCCACGTACATCGGCAGCCCCAGCATCCCCAAGGTCAGCCCCAGCCGACGCCCGTCCGGGGCGTCGGTTCGCTCCGGTGCCCGGGCCCCTCCAGACGGGATCGTCTGCGGTGTCGTCCCCCGCCACGTATGCTGTGACATGCTAAAGCTCCTTTGAGTGTAACGTTACGGGCGGCGAGGAGACACGTCAAATGCAGGATGCGTATTACAGCCCATCGGTGGTCCAGACGGCCGTCGACCTGGCCAACACCTTGAGGCCGATCAAGGGAGAGGACGCGCTCGAGACCGTGGAGCAGCTCCGGGACTTCCTTGACGACCATCCCGCGGCTGAGCCTCCGAGTTCGGCCGCGAACAAAGGGACCGGTCCGCGCCATCTCACCCGCGCCGACCTGGCGGAAGTCCGCGCGTTGCGCGAGACGGTGCGTGAGGTGCTCGAACGGGCCAACGCGGACGCGGTCGAAGCCGCGGCTCTGATCAACGACGGTCTGCGTCGCAGCCGCGCCATCCCGGTACTGCGCCACGAGGACGACCGCTGGTGGACCGAGGTGACCTCCGACACCGACCGCTGCTCGGCGCACCTTGCCGCGACTACGCTCAGCGCGCTGGCCTCCGTGATCGCCACGCTCGGTCCCGCTCGTCTCGGCGTATGTGCCGGGCCGACCTGCCGGGCCACTTTCGTGGACCTCTCGCGCAACGGCTCGAAGCAGTACTGCACCCGAGCCTGCGCGCACCGGGCCAGCGTCGCGGCCTACCGGAGCCGGCGCAGCGCGCGTTGAGCGCCGGCACCTGCCCTGCCCGGCCGGCGCCGGGGTCTCGTCCGAGCCCGCCTTCAACGAACTAGCCGACGAGGTCGTCTGCAGGACTCCACGGATCACGGTCCCCGGGAGACGGTGTTGCACAAGGTGTGGGCTGGCATCGATATCAGCAAGGAACACCATCACGCCGTGGTGATCGGCCCGGATGGGAGCGCTCACTGTCGCGGCGGATCCTTAACGGAGAAGCCGGGCTGACGCAGCTCATCGCACAAGTCAGCGAGTTCGGCTCCGAGGTCGTCTGGGCCGTCGACATCATCAACGGTGGCGCCATCCTGCTCCTAGCGCTGTTGGCCGCGCGCGGGCGCGGCCGGCGTGCCGGCGTTGGGACCTGCGGCGCTGACTCAGGCGGTGACGCGGTCGGTGAGCAGGTCGGCGACCGTCCGTGGTTCGCGGCCGAGGAGTTCGGCCAGGAGCGGGTCGGTTTCTGCGAAATGGCCACTTCGCGCGGCCTCGAAGAACGGCAGCAGCAAGCGGGCCATGGACTCCGGCATGCCGGCCGCGACATGGTCGGCGATCCACTGCTCGTCGTCCACGACGACTCGCCTGATGTCGCGGCCGGTGATCTCCGTGGCGATCGTGGCGATGTCGTCGAAGGTGACGGCGCGGCGGGCAGTGAGCGTGACGGGACCGTCGAACGGGCGCTGCCCGGCGAGGATGATCGCCGCGGCCTCGGCCTCGTCGGCGCGGTCCGTCCACGAGACGGGGCCGTCCGCCGGCGCGGCGATGACTCCTGTCTGCCGCCAGGGGCCGAGCAGCCAGTCGAGGCTGTGGGCGTAGAAGCCGTTGCGCAGCGAGGTCCAGGCAGTTCCGGAGTCCGCGAGCAGCGCCTCGGTGGCGGCGTGTTCACGCGCCGGGGCGAACGGACTGTCGCTGCGCACGTTCTGGTGACCGGTGTACAGGATGCGCCGGGCGCCCGCCGCGACCGCGGCCTCGATCGCCGTGCGGTGCAGGCCGACTCCGTCGCCGTGGGGGTCGTTCTGGGACACGAGCAGCACTTGATCGGCGCCCTCGAACGACTCACGCAACGCGGCCGGGTCGTCGTAGGAGCCACGCCGTACGCGCACGCCCCGGTCGGCGAAGTGCTGTGCTTTGGCGACGTCGCGGACGCTGACGCCGATCTCGTCTGCGGGGATGCGCTTGAGCAGGTGCTCGACGGTGGCGCCGTTGAGGGCGCCGGTCGCGCCGGTGATGACGATCATGATCATGCCCTTCTGTCGATGTTTCGCGCTGGACCGCGTGGTCGGACGCCGAAGCGTTCGGTGGCCGCCAGGACGTGTGCCGAAGGCGAGGGACAGCCGGTCGGGCCGCGGCCGTCCACGCGGGGGCGAGGACGGCGATGCGCCGCCTCACCGGCGCCGTAGCAGGGGCAGGAGGATGTCGTCGACGAGGTGAGCGAGGAATCGTTGATCGCAGGGCTCGCCGGCGAAGACGAGCCGGTGAACGATGACGGCCGGGGCGATCTCGGCGAACAGCCCGGCCGCTCCGGGCACCAGGTGTTCGCCGCTCTCGGTCGCACTGCGAAACGGCTGTTCGGTCATCATCGCCCCGTCGCGGCGCAGGATCCGCCGCATGGCCGCGGCGAGCTCCGGGTCGCTGCGCATGCCCGCGAACAGGGCGCCGAGCAGCCCGACCTCCTGTTCACCGATCTGTCGCGCCAGCCACCGCACGAGCTCCAGCAAGACCTCGCGAAGATCACCCGTCCAGGTGACCGGTGGAGTGTCCACCGCGCGGCGCTCGACCGCCGCGGCCACCAGCGCGGCCTTGCCGGCGTAGCGCCGGTAGACCGTCGGCTTACCGACCCCGGCCCGGGTCGCGACCGCCTCGATGGACAGCTGGTCGTACCCGACTTCGGTCAGCAGACGCAGCGTCGCGTCGAGTATTGCGACGTCACGGCCGCTGTCACGCGGCCTGCCCCGCGTCAGCGAACCCTCACCCGCCCCTGACACACCGACCCCTCATTTACGAAACGGAACTGGCACGTAAAGAAAATAGGGCCGGCGGGGGAACCGGTCAAGCGCGGCTTCGCCGCACACCTGCGGGGGACGACCGGCCACTCACTTCTCAGGAGCGAACCGGTGCGGCGCCGGAAAGGCGCTCGCCTCGCTCGGCGGTTCACCGCCGACGTTCTGGACGCGCTTTCTCCGCGCGCTCGCGGAACCGCACGTGAAGGCCCTGGACCGGCTCAGCGGCCGAGGAAGATCGGGTTGGTGGGGGCGGCCATCGAACCGTCCGGATGGCGGACCTCGGCGCGGACGTACGGTGACACGCGTGGCGTCGCGTGCCAGGTGGCCGTGCCGACCGGGCCCTCGAACACTTGGCCCTCGTCGGTGAACAGGCGGATCACGCCCGCGGCCACGCCCTCCGACCATACGGACACCTCGACCGGAAGCGGACCGGATGAAGCACGTCCTGGAGGTGGATGAGCCGGTGAACGACACGCCGCTCGCCTCGCACTGGCCCCTGCTTTCGCACTGACCCGGTGTCCAGTTGTTGCCCCACCCTCAGAGGAACCCCGGGCGGCGCGGTGGTGCCGTAACGGGCCACGCGTGACGACCCGTCAGTCCGAAACCGACCTTGGAGGTCGATCACTGGCCCGGCACCAACCTCACCGCACTCATCGCAGGCCCCTGGCCCTACGGCCCCACCCACCTCATCGAGACCGACGGCCCCCGACCGCTCCCCCAGCACCCCGTGAGGATGCTGTCGGTACAGCAGGCCGGCGCCGAGCTCCACCAACCGCCGACGAGCTAGGACACTGAACTGGTGCGGGCCTCGGATGAACTCCTAGGCCGCACCAGGTTTGCCTCCGCTACCTATAACCGCAGCCGGCACACGGGTGCCCCCGCCGAACGCGGTCAGCACCAGCGGTCGCGGGCGGCATGCTTGCGGCCGTCGTGCTGCCGCGGCTTGCGGCGATGGCGATCGCCGCCCCTCTCGTACCCACGACCCTGGCGGGGCACGCCTTCTGGGAGCTCGAGGACCCGATGGCCCGCAAACTCCAGCGCATCCAGTTCCACAAGAACGCGGCCCTGATCGGCGGCCTGCTGTACGCCGCGCTGGCCGAGAACCGCGGCGCGCACCGGGCGGCTCAGGAAGCCTGATGGCGCGGACGGCGGCGCGGCTCGGGTGATCAGGCCGGCAGGCCGACCATGGCCGCGCTCTCCCGCCACAGCAGATCGCGCGCGTCGTCGTCGCGGGCCAGCTCGGACGGATCGGGAAAGGTGATCTCCCCCTTGACCAGCGAGGCATAGACGCGACCGGGCGGCGGCGCGGCCGTCCCCAAGGCCAGCTCGGCCAAGACCTCGCCGGCACGCTCCGGCGTTCCGACATGGAACTGGGGATGGGATCTGCCGAGCAGCGCGCCGGCGAGCGGCAGCACTGCCGGAGCAAGAGCACGCCGCACGCGCGTCTGGCCGCGTAACAGCGCGGTGCCGCCGGTGAGCCCCGGGTTGAAGGCGATCACGCTGATGCCGCGTTCCTTTACCTCGTCGAGCGCGCTCAGGGAGCGGGCAGTCAGTAGGTTGCAGAGCTTGGAGGCGGCGTAGGCACGAAACCCGCTGCCCCTGCGGGGAGGATGCGCGAGCGCCCGCACATCGAGCGTCTTGGGCCCGAACGGGATGACGGCCGGGTCGTGGGTGTCGCTCGTGGTGAAGACGATCCGTCCAGTGCTGGCCATGCCGGACAGGAGCGACCGTGCCAGCAAGTAGTGGGCGAGGTGGTTGACGGCGAAGGTCATCTCGAATCCGTCGGCGCTGCGCCGGTCATCGCGAGAGAACTGGGCTCCGGCGTTGAGGACCAGCACGTCGATCGCGGCACCGTCCACCTGCGACCGCACCGCATCGGCGAAATTGCGGACGCTGTCGAGCGAGGCCAGATCCAGCGGCAGCACACGGCAGCCGGTCGGCGGCGCGCCGCCGCTTCCGCGTGCACCGATGATCACCTGGGCGCCGGGCCCTGTCAGCCGCTGCACGGCGTGCGCGCCGAGCCCGGCGGTCGCACCCGTCATGACGATGACGCTCAAGGTGGTCCTCCAGTCATAGTCAACGGAGTCGCAGGCGGTTGATGAGGAGGACGCAGATGTCGCCCCTCGATCGAGACCTCGGGATCGAGGCGCGACGGACGGTAGATATCAATGTGAAGCCTGCATTGTTACAGGATTCAAAGGCTGTAACCAATCAACTCATCTGTCGCGCCATGAGAACGCGGCACGTACCCCCGAGTGCCGCTTCGGGCGGTGGCCTGACCCGCGCTACGACTGTCCCGGTGACACCCACCCCCCGACCTCATGTCACATTCCGGCCGACGTCCAGGAGGACGTCCTGGTCGGAGTGGACACCCACAAAGACGTCCACGTCGCCGCCGTGGTCACGACTCTGGGGGTCGCCCTGGGCAGCTGCAGTTTCCCAGCGACCGCCGACGGCTATTGTCAACTCCTTGTCTGGGCACGGTCGTTCGGCGTTCTTCGCCGAGCGGAAGTGGAATGCACCGGCCCCTTCGGAGCCGCACTGGCCCGCCACCTGCTCGCCGAAGGACTTGAGGTGGTCGAGGTCAACCAGCCGGACAAAGCCGCTCGACGGCGACACGGCAAGACCGACGCCACCGATGCTGAGCCCGCCGCCCGCGCGGTCCTGTCCGGCCGCGCCACCTCCGTCGCCAAAACCAGCGACGGACCAGTGGAGATGCTTCGGCTGTTCAAACTGGCGAAAGGGTCGGCGATCAAATCCCGCACCCAGGCCATCAACCAACTCAAGAGCGTCCTGGTCTCGGCCGACCCCGCGCTGCGTGAGTCCCTGGCCGGGCTCAGCAATCCCCAATTGATCAAGCACTGCGCCCAACTGGACGACCTCAACGGCGACGGCCCCGCCCGAGCCGCACGCCACACCTTGAAACTACTGGCCCGCCGAAGCCAGCACCTGACCGCAGAGATCGACGACCTGAACAAGCACCTGGCCGCCGCCGTCGAAACAAGCGCTCCAGGTCTGTTGGAAGTCCGCGGAGTAGGCCCGGACAGCGCGGCCGCCCTACTGATCGCGGCCGGCGACAACCCCGAACGTCTGTCCAGCGAAGCCTCGGTACTGGGGCTGCTGAGGGCGTGTTGCAGGTTGATGGTGGCGGTGGCCGGCGCGAGCCCGTCAGCGTGGACGGGACCGTCACCGCGCCTTCTGCACCGGTGGGGCGGATGACGCGCATCTGGCCGGCATCACTATGCCGGCGCACAGGCAGGCCCGACCGCTCGCCACAGGCCCGGAAGCCCCATGCCCTACATGGCGCCTCAACGGTGGTGGCGAAGGCCCGTAGTGGCGTGACGGAGATGACCGATTCCGCGTCGGAGACCACGTTGGCGAGCATGAGCGTGCCGGGCTGACAGCGCTCCCAAGGCATATCGCCTCCAGGGCCGCCGCAGGGGGCGCGCGGGGCGTCAATCGCTCCATCCTCCCCCAGAGCGTGAACCGCCTCCTCCTAACCGCCGGGGCCGGGACCGCGCCGGCGCAACCGTCGACCTGACCGCGCACTGGCCGACATGGCCTGCTGCCTGGCCGTGTATCGGCTCCGTTATCTGGAAGCGCTAACAAACGTGGTTCGAGTGTGCTCATTCATGCATGGGCGCTGATGCGGGCGGAGCCTACTGTGACGCGACCTCATGCCCCCAACACCCATGAGGACACGACTTCACAGAAAGGGAACACCGTGAGAGTCCATCCCCCTCGGTCTTGGCACGGCGCTACCGCTGTGCTCCTGGCGGGAGCGGCGCTGAGCGCCGTTCCTGCCGGGACCGCCCACGCTGCTCCGCCCCTTCAGGACCGTGTCACCATCACCGCGGACGGTTCCCCGGCCTATTCGCTGGCAGGCGAACTGACCTCAGGGGGCATCGCCGTCCTGGACAACGTCGCGACCTACGCGACCGACAAGATCCAGGGGACGGGGACACTCCCCGGCTCCGGCGGCGGCACCGCAAACGTCTCCTTCAAGATCGCCAACGACGGCTCGTCATTGAAGGGCGAGTTCACCCTCCAGGACCCCGGCGCGGGCGTGGAAGTCTCCGCCGCCGTCGACGGCGGGGTGACGGCCCCGGGCGAGGCGACGGTGACATGGACGGGGAACGGCACCGTCCGGCACGGCGACCGCTCCTCCAACCAACGGGTCACCTTCACGGTCCAGGACCGCCACCCCGACCCCGGCGACCACGCCATCCGCGTCACCCACGCCGGGCAGGCCCGCAACGCCATCCTCCGCCTGCCCGACAACTACGACGGCACCCCCAGGCCGGCACTGTTCCACTTCCCCGGCCTGGGAGAGACACCGGGCATCGCCGAGTGGTACGGCCGGATGGCCGACTACGCCCAGACCCGCGGCTTCATCCAGATCACCCCCGAGCACTACGGCATCGGCTGGCAGGGCGTCGAGGCCGGGACCACCTCCCCCGACCTGGACGATCCCGGATTCGTGCGGCAACTCCAGGACATCCTCGTCGACCGCTTCAACGCCGACCCCAAGCGCCTGTACGCCTCCGGCATGAGCAACGGCGGCTTCTTCACCAGCAAGATGGCCTGCGACAACGACCGCTTCGCCGCCTACGTCCCCGTCTCCGGCCAGCTCAACGACCCCGCCGCCTGCCATCCCGGGCGGCACGTCCCGATCGTGATGATCCACGGCGACGGCGACCCTCTCGTCCCCTACAGCACCGTGCAGCCCGCGCTGGACTTCTGGACGAGCAACAACGGCTGCGGCACCAGGACCGTCGCCACCGACCTGCCCGACATCGCGCCCAACGACAACACCACCGTCGTGCGCCACGACTACCCCGACTGCCCGGCCGACGGCCCCGTCACCCTCTACCAGATCAAGGGCGGCGGACATAACTGGCCCGGCGGAACGCCGTTCCTCGGCCCGTTCCTCGGCGGCACCACCTACGACATCAACGCCAACGCCGTGATCTGGGACTTCGTCTCTCACTACCACCTCCCCTGACCCGGCCGGGGGTCCGGCGCCCACCGGGCCCGGGGGCGGCCCCCCACATTTGTTAAACGATCGGCTAGCAGGTTGTTAGTCGATCGCTTAACATCTGGGACCGGACGGTGAGAGGACTCCCATGCTCGAACCCCGCCATGAAGCCCTGGATCCCAGTCCCGCGGCCATCGACATCGCCGCCCACCTGTACCAAACAGTCAGCGTGTCCGCCGCCGATGCTCGAGGCGACATTATCCTCCAGCCCCTCACCAGTGCGGCCGACATTCCGCGCCTCAGGTGTCGAAGTGGCTCGGTCCTACGGCTCTCCAGCCAGCGCCGCCCTTCCTCGTCGGAGGTCAGGAGGCGCCGCTCACCAGGTGGGACTCTCCCGGGCAACCCTTGTCGATACCGAGTTCGAACCGACCCCCGCTCAGCAGGTCGAGTGTGGTGGCATCCTCGGCTACCCGAATCGGGCCCGGCCGACAGAATTCTCAGCCACGGCCGGATGAACAGGCTCATGGCTAACTCGGAGTCCTGTCTGGTGTATGACCGACCACGCGATGACGCCAGAGTCAAGCCTGCGCAACCTGACCTCGTCGGCCTTTCCTGCCCCCTTACGAAGGTGCCTAGGTATTCGACCCGGCCTGATTGAGTCGAATCACCTAAGAGCATGTCTCATGTGGGCTATTTGGCGAGCTTCAGGGCGAGGCCGAGGCCGTGCGTTGTGAGGAGACGCTCGATGCTCGGTCACACGACGGCCCCGGCGCGCGAGGGTCAGGCCGCGTCGTCGTCGGTGACGACGAGGCGGGCGAAGCCGTCGCCGATCTCGGCGTTCTCGGGGGCGGACGCCACCACCTGGTAGGACTGCGCGACCGTCGCCGCGGTCGTGTCACCGGCCAGCGGCACCTCGAAGGACGCCGCGGTCGCCCCGGCGGGGACGACGACCTGCCGGGCGACCTGCGCGATGACCGGCGCCGCGCCGCTGGTGATCGACTGGACGTTCACCCTCACCGGGACGGTGCTCTTGCGCGACAGTGCAAGCGTCATCGTCGCGGCGCCCGGACCGTCGCCCTCGGGGACGGTCAGGTCCCGCACCGACACCTGCGGCAGCGCCGACGCGTCGGCCTTGCCGGTGTCCGCGTGGGTGAAGGCGAGGTCGGCGAGGTACACGCCGCCGGTGCCGCTCGACGCGGACAGGCGGACGGAGGCCACCGAGGACAGCTTGACGCCCTTCAGCGCGGACACCGATATCCGCACCGTCCGCAGCCAGGTCTTGGGCAGCGGCGAGACGGTGCCGGGGAACGGGGTGAGCGCGTCACTCACGTCCGACAGCCGGACGCTCTTGCTGCCGCCCTTGTCGTCCGCAACGGTGACGGTCAGGTCGGCCGCGGTGGTGGATTCGTCCAGCGCCGCGCGGAACGTCAGCGCGTCGTACCGCTTGACGTTCGCGGCCCTGGCGGGGACGGCGGCCGCGACGTACCCGGTCGGGTCCGTCCAGGTGAAGTGCAGGACGGGCGTGGACGGCACGTTCGGCGCGTAGGTCGCCGGCGTCCACGAGGGCGCCTGCGAGGTGGTGAGCCGGGTGGCGCAGGACGGCAGGCCGCTCTGGATGGAGCGATCCAACATGCCGGCGCAGATCACGCCGGCGGCCGCGCCGCCGACGGTGACCGAGCCCGGCAGCGAGGTGAACGCGGCGACGTCGGAACGTTCCTTCGCCGGAGCCTGGGCGACGGTGTGCACGACCGCGCGGCCCGCCGAGGCGGCCGTGCCGCCGCTGCCGTCGAACAGCGGAAGGAACGCGTCCTCACCGCCCTGGACGAGGCGGAAGAACCCGGCGATGTAGGCCGTGCCGACCTTGTACTGCTCGGCGGCCGACAGCCGGGTGGGCGCGGTGTTCCCGCAGACCGGATCGGCGTTGTTCGACCAGTCGTCGCCTGCCGGGAAATGCGCCGTCCCCGGCGTCCACTCGGTGTTGAAGAAGTTGTGGTCGGCGCCCATGACCAACTGGGCGGCGCGGAACGAGCGGTCGCCGGCGTCGGCGTATCGGGTGTCGTCGTAGAAGTGCTGTCCCTGCTGGTTGGAGACATCGCCGTCACAGTAGGGCAGCAGCACCGCCATCGGGATGTTCGGCAGCGTCGCCCGCGCGAAGTCGGTGGGCGCGAGCGGCAGCACCGCCCTGATGCCGTAGGGGTGGTCGCGGCCGTCGTTGAGCAGCGCGGCCTTGACCACGCCCTCGCCGCCGCGCGAGTGCCCCATCAGCCCGATGTCGTTCATGTCGAGCCGGTTGTCGAAGATCGCGCCGAGCGGGCCCTTACCCTTGGTGCCCTGCACCAGCAGGTCCAGGTGGCGCATCACCAGTTCCCCGCGGGCGAGGGCACCGCGGTCGTCGCTGTAAGGGTTGTCGGCCGCGTTGACGCCGTTCGCGCTGATCGACACGACGGTGTAGCCGTGGCTGGCGAGGACCTTCGCGGGCTCCTGGTACCCCTTGTAGCTGTCGATCGGCTTCTGCCCGTCCGGGCAGGGCCATTGGGAGTTCGACGTCGTCCAGGCGACCGGGTCGTAGCAGGCCGAGTGGCGGCCGTGCAGGAACAGCACGAGCGGCCCCTTGCCCCGCTTGTCCGGCAGGTACGCCTCCGCACGGACCTCAACCTTGCGGCCGCCGAGACCGGACGGCTCCATCGCGGTGTCGCCGAGGTCATAGCCGGTCACCTTCACGCTGTACGGGCCGGGATCGGCCGGGTCGACCGGAAGCTCGCCGCCCCGTGCGGACGGCGCGGGAGCCGGCGCGGCCTTGGCCGACTTCGGCGCCGCGGCGGACGGCACCTCGCCGTTCCAGGCCACCTCGACCGACGACGGGTCGGCGGCCTCGGGGGCGGCGGTGACGATGGTCAGGGTCCTGCCGTCGGGCGACTCCTGCGCCGGGCCGAGAGATCTCCCGTCCACGGCCAGTTCGGGGACGGCGTCGCGGACGGGCAGCGGCGCGTCCAGCTTGAGGGTCAGGCGATGCCCGCCCTGGACCGGTTCGACCGTCCAGGCCGGGGGGTTCGGCGCGGCGTTGACCGGGGAGACGGACAGGACGGCCGCCGCCAGGGCCGTTACCGCCACCGCGGCCTGCCGGCCGCGTCTGTGCACGCGCATGCGGTGCCTTTCGAGGACCAGACCCCGGAGCGTCGAGCGATAGGTGTGTCACACGACGACTGAAGGGGTTTGTGAGGTTTGCCCTCGCATGGGACCGCAGCCCCGGCGCGATCGCGTTACGCGATCATTGCCGCCCCGTTAACCTCGCGACCGTCCGGCCGAGGCCGTCCACCGGACGCCCGCGGCCCTGCGGGGGCCGCCTGCGGTGCCGCGGACCGGGCAGGGCGTTACCCGTGTTCGGCATGGTCGGAACGGGATTTGTGGCAGACGGAGCGGTCGGCGACGGCATCGCCACGGTCGCGGACGACGGCATGGTGCTCGACACCTGGTTCCCCGAGCCTCGGCTCGCCGGCAAGCCCGGCGAGGGGACGCGGCGGCTGGACGCCGGCGAGGCGCGCGCGGCCTTCGGGGGAAGACGTGCGAGACGACCTCGCAGCGTCCATCACCGACGTCCTCACCCGCACCGGCACCGCGCTGTAGGACGGCGACATCCTCGTCGTCGCCAGCAAGGTCGTGTCCATCACCGAGAAGGCATCGACGCCGCCAAGAAGATCGTCGGCCGCGAACGCAGCATCCCCCTGGCTGGCTCATGCTGCACCGCCGCCTGGTCCGCGACTACGAGACCCTCCCGCCCAGTTTCACCACCATGATCCACCTCGAGATGATCGACCTCATGAGCCGCCGCCTCACCGGCGAATCCACTCCCACATGGCGGGGCACCTGACTCGGAATCAAACGAAACTCGCAGGACGAAACGCCCAGTGAAGCGCGCGGTGGGAAATGTGCCGGTGGGCCGTCACCGGCGCTCATTGGAGAACGCTGAGGACGATCTTGCCCTTGGTGCGTCCGGTTTCGCCCAGGTGGTGCGCCTGGGCGGCCTCCGAGAGGGGCAGCACGGTCTCGATCGCGGGGCGGAGCCGCCCTGTGGCCGCCAGGTCGGCGATGGCCCTCAGCGCGGCGTGGTCGGGTTCGACGAGCATGAAGCCGGCGCGGATTCCACGGGCAGCGGCCTGCGGTCTGAGGGCGTCATCGGACGGTGAGGCAAGGGAAACCAGTGTTCCCCCGGCACGCAGCGCTTTCAGGGACCGGGGCCCGTAGTCGCTGCCGACGGCGTCGAGCACGACGTCGACTTCCCCGACTGCGGCGGCGAAGTCCGTGGCGGTGTAGTCGATGAGCTGGTCGGCGCCCAGGTCGCGGAGGAAGGCGTGCTTCTCGCCGCGTGCGGTCCCGATCACGTGCGCACGGTGGCTCTTGGCGATCTGCACGGCGATGTGACCGAAGCCCCCGGCGGCGGCGTGGATCAGGACCCGCTGCCCGGGCTGGAGGTGCGCGGTGTCAAAGAGCGCCTGCCAGGCCGTCAGTGAGACCAGCGGCAGGGCCGCCGCCTCGATGTGATCGATGTTCGCCGGTTTGCGGACGAAGTGCCGGGCAGGAGCACTCACGTACTCGGCGTAGGCCCCGGCCTGATGCGGGAAACGCGGCATGCCGAAGACTTCGTCGCCCTCCTGGAACAGCGTTGTCCCCATGCCGACGGACTCGACCGTCCCCGAGACGTCCCAGCCGACGGCAGGGGGATCCGCCCACAGACCGAGGCCGCCGGTCGCCCGCTGTTTCCAGTCGGTCGCATTGACCCCCGCGGCGTGGACCCGTACCAGAATCTCGCACGGACCGGGAGCAGGCCGCGGGAGCTCGGTCTCCCGCAACAGCTCCGGCCCGCCCCATGCCCCCACGGTGATCGCCCGCATCCGCTGCGCGGTCTCGTTCATGCCGTCCACGCTCCTATTCGATATGCCGGGCCGCTTGCGCGGCCGTTGCCCAGCTTGCAACTGAGGGCGAGCGGTCACCATTGGCCTGAAGGCCACTCTGTGCCAGGATCTGGCCATGCATAGGGTCGTCGTCCTCGCGCTCGACGGTGTCATTCCGTTCGAACTGGGCATTCCGTCCAGAATCTTCGGCGAGGCCGTCGGGGCGGATGACGAGCGGCTCTACGCGGTGACCACCTGCACCATCGATGGGCAGCCGGTGACCAGCAGCGCTGGATTCACCATCGGCGTCCAGCACGACGCCAACGCCCTCGCCGACGCCGAAACCGTGGTGATTCCACCGTCCGCCGCTCTCGGGCCGGTGCGCGAGCATGGCCGCCTACCCGAGCCCGTGGCCGAGGCGTTGTCCCGCATCCGACCGGGTACCCGTGTCGTGTCGATCTGCACGGCGTCGTACGTACTGGCCGCCGCGGGCCTGCTGGACGACCGCCCGGCGACGACGCACTGGCGGGAAGCGGAGCACTTCCAGCGCACATTCCCTCGCGTCAGGACCGATCCCGGTGTCCTCTTCGTCGACGACGGGGACGTGCTCACCTCCGCGGGCGCTGCCGCCGGAGTCGACCTCTGCCTGCATCTGGTCCGGCTAGACCACGGCAGCGAGGTCGCCAATCGCGTGTCCCGCGGGTGTGTCGTACCTCCGTGGCGCGAGGGCGGTCAAGCGCAGTACATCGATCGCCCCATCCCCCAACCATCGCAGGCGACCACGGCCGACACCCGGGCTTGGATGCTGGAGCACATGGACCGGCCTGTGACGCTGGCCGAACTCGCCGCTCATGCGCGGACGAGCGTGCGCACCTTCACCCGCCGGTTCCGCGAGGAGGTCGGCATGACGCCGGGCCAGTGGCTGATCAGGCAGCGGGTGGAAAGAGCGCGGCACCTTCTCGAGAGCAGCGATCTCCCGATCGATCAGATCGCCGACAGCAGCGGATTCGGCGCCCCGTCCTCCTTGCGCGAGCACTTCCGCGCGATCGTCGGCGTCTCCCCCGCCGCGTACCGCCGCACCTTCCAAACCAGGCCCCGGCGGTGAAGTCGCCGAAGTTTCGCGAAGGCCCCGGTGCCCGAGGACGACAGCGCCGCCTGCCCGCGCTCTTCCACCGGAGGGCTCAGAGATCGGCCTACCGCCGAGAGGGCAACACATGCGCACCGCCTCCGCCCGCCCGCACGCTTGTCGTTGTCGTTGTCGTTGTCGTTGTCGTTGCCGTCGCCTCGGTCACGGCTGCGCCAGCGGCGGCGGTTCCGCCCCCGCCGCGACCATCGCCCGCGCACACCTCGCCAAGCTCTGCCTCGCAGCCGAAGGGCCGTTGACCAGCTACAGCCGCGCCAAGTTCCCGCACTGGATCACCCAGTCCGGGACCTGCAACACCCGCGAGGTCGTCCTCAAGCGCGACGGCACGCACGTCAAGGCAAACGCGGCGTGCGCCGCCGTCTCCGGGAGGTGGAAGAGCCCCTATGACGGTGCCACCTGCACCCGGGCCTCCGACCTGGCGACCGAGTACAGCGTCGGCCGCTCCACCATCCACCGCATCATCCACGGGCCGCCCGCCGGACAGAGCTGACGACCGGCGCGCGGCCGGTCGGTGCCTGGACGATCGGCCTCTCAGGGTTCGCGAATCCGACGGCGACCGGCGGGGAACGACGCTTCGGCGTCTCAGCCGGATTCGGCATCTGTGCTTGCCGATGGGCCGGCCAGGACGCGTGCCAGCAGGTCACGGAGGTGCCGCTGGTCGGAGCCGGGGAGTTCGAAGAAGGTCCGGGCCAGCGCGCCGGCGCTGGAGCGCAACTCCCGGCGTTTGCGCTCGCCGGCTTCGGTGAGCACCACGTGCTTGACCCGGCGGTCGCCCGGAGCGGGCCGGCGGGTCACCATGCCGCGGCGTTCCAGGCCGTCGACGATGCCGGTGACGTTCGACGGCTCGCATGACAGCCAGTCGGCCAGCTGACGCATCGGGGCAGGGCCGGACAGGTTGGTCAGGACGAGCGCTTGGGCCGGGGGAAGGCCGAGCTCTGCCGCGGCGGCGTTGAACTGCGCGCGCAGCCGCCCGGTGACCTCGAAGACCAGGCTGCTCAGCTCGGCTACGACCGCATCCGCGTCGGTGCCGACCCCTGTTTCGGCGCCGGCGTCGCTGTCGGTGTCGGCATGGGGGCTCATACAGCCAGCATAGCCGCCACTTAAGCCACTGAACTGTTCAGCTTGTGAAGTAAGTGCTACGCTCGCCCGCATAGAACTTTAGGAACTGAACTATGAAGCAACTGAAGGAGATGTGGCGATGACACACGTGAGCACGGGCCGGCGCGCGGGCCCCAGGAGCCCACAACGTGCACGGGCACTGGCCGTGGCGGGTGCGGTCGCGGCCGCGCTGGAGCGGGTGACGCCACTGGCGGCCCGGATCTGGACGCCCGCCGCCCTGACCCTGCTCGCGGTGTCGTTCCTGCCCATCATCGGCGTTGAGGCCTCCGGCGCGAGCAAAGCAGTGCTCGCCCTCACCCACCTCGCCGTCGCAGCCGTTCTCATCCCCGTCTTCCGGCGGACGGCCACGACCCGCGCCGCCGACACCGGGAGCGGGCGATGACAGTGCCCGAGAACGGGATCCTCGACAGCCCCACCCCCTGGGTCGCCGACCACATCCGCACCTACCTCGAATCCGACGGCGCCCAGGGCCACCTCTACCAGGGCTGGCCAACGCTGCTGCTCACCACCCGCGGCCGCAGGTCCCGCAAACTCCGCCGCACCGCGCTGATCTACGGTCGCGACCAGGGCCGCTACCTGCTGGTCGCCTCCAACGGCGGCGCGGACCGCCACCCGGCCTGGTACCTCAACCTCACCGACACCCCGACGGTGTCGCTGCAGGTCGGCCCGGATCACTTCACCGCGACCGCCCGCACCGCCACCGCCGAGGAGAAGCCCCGGCTGTGGCAGATCATGACCGAACTGTTCCCCCAATACGCCAAGTACCAAGAGGAATCAGCACGCGAACTGCCCCTGGTGATCCTCACCCCACAGGCACCGCCCGGATAACCGGGACCGGACCGAGCCACCCGCCGCAACCCCGAAGAACCCCCGACACGACCGCCGCCGCCCCCAGCGAGCGCGCGCCGTCCCCACCGACGGCGCCCTTCCGCGCCGAACTCCAGCACCCCATCGATCCCGCACCGAACCCAGACGGAAGCAAATAGAGGAACCATGAAGACGCGACCCGTCCTGAGCGACCACCAACACCCCGTGAACGCGCAGACGGTGGCAGCCGACTTCGCCGCGATATTGCAGCGGGCCGGCGAGACCCGAGACGCCGACCTCTACGACTCCGCCTTCGCGGCAGACGTGCTGTGGGGCAGCCCCTACGGAGCGACCGTGGCCGGCTACACCGAACTGAACGCCATCCACCGACGGCTCATGGCGGCGAACGCCGCACCACCGTCACGGTTCGAGGTGGTCACCGCACACACCCCCGCACCCGGCGTGGTGGTGACACACATCCGCCGGCAGGCAGCCGACACCAGCGGATTCTCCGAGATGGCACTGTACGTCCTGGTCGAACGCGCCGGACGATGGTGGCTCGCAGCGGCACAGAACACCCCCATCGGCGAATCCCCGCTGCACAACTAACGACAAGACAGACCACCGGCTCCCGACGATCCTTCCCCGGCACGTAGGCCGCACCCGCTCCCGGGCCTGCCGTACCCGAAGCCGCCGCCAAGCCGTACCGACGGCTGGTCAACACCACTGGCCGTTCGGTTGCCGCAAGCCCCGAATCCCGCCCCTGAAGACCGCTCTGACCTGCGTGTTGATCCCTTTCGGGAGTACTTCGGCCGTCCCCCCGGGACGCCCGCGCAAGCACCCGGGTCCAGGTGTTCAGACACCCGGCTGCCGTGCGGCCGAGCCCTGCTTTGGGGCTGGGGTCAGCTTCGGGAGTAGGACGCCGATCCGGGACAAGGACATCGCACGGCTCTCCCCGCTCAAGCACCGCAACCTCAACGTCCTGGGGCGTTACAGCTTCACCGCGTCCGTCCCGCGCGAGGGGCGGCGGCCCCTGCGCGACCCGGACGCGCCGAAGCTGGATGACGACGAGGCCGGCACGGAGTGAACCGCTCTCCTTCCGAACCAGTCCCCGTTCAGGTTCTGATTGCTTCGCCCGGGATGAGGTCGTTGTGGGGCCGTCTTCGGTAATGCGGCGTCATCGGAGGGGACGGGCGTCGGCCGTGTCACGAAGGAAGGGCACCACGATCCCGGCCACGGCCGCCGGGTCGTCCAGATGCGGATAGTGGCCGCTACGCGGCAGGACCTCGACCCGCGCGCCCGGGAACGCCGTGCGCTGGTCGGCCTCAGCAAGGGGCACGAAACGGTCCCGAGCGCCCCGCACGACCAGGGCCGGTCGGTCCAGCCGGGCGAGCCGGGGCGCGAGGCCGCCTCCGACGTCCACCGGGACCGCGCGGTACATCCGGCGCAGCGCGCGCCGGGAACCAGGCCCGAAACCCGCCGCCAGCTCGCGCCGCGCTGCGCGGGACAGGGTGTCGAAATGCCAGAGCGCCGGGCCGAGCAGCGGCCGTCCGAGACGCTCCCCGACCGCGCCTGTCACCGGAGCACGGAACAGCCGCCCGATCAGGTGCCAGCGCCTCATCTGGTTGATGATGCCCGTGTTGATCTGGACCGAACTCGCGAAGGCGCGCGGGTTGCCGGCGGCCCAGTGCAACGCCGAACCCCCGATGTCGTTCATCACAAGATGAGCCGTCCGGATGCCGAGCCCCGCGATGGTGCCGCCGATGAAGGTCGCATACGCCTCCACTGAATGCGGAAAACCGTCGGGATGGTCCGCTTGGCCGTAGCCCGGCAGGTCGAAGGCCACCGCGCGGGCGAACTCACCCACCCGCGACTGCAGGTCCCGCCACACATCGGCGCTGCCGGGTGCGCCGTGCACCAGCACGACCGCCTCCTCGCCCGTCCCGGGCCCACTCGTCAGAACGCGGGTGCCGATCCCATCCGGCCACCGCGCGCTGACGATGGAGGGCATCGCACGCCGCGCCGGCGTGAGCAAGCAAACCCTCTACCGCTGGTGGTCCTCACCGGCGCAGATCCTGCTGGAAGCCCTCAACGAGGGCGCCGAGCAAATCGCGCCGCTGGAGGAGACGGGCGATCTGGAGGCGGACCTGCGCCGGTTCGCGCACAGCAGCATCCTGGGCGCACGCGGTCCGGTCGCCCGACTGCTCACCACACTGATGGCCGAAGCGCAGCGGGATCCGGCCTTCGGCAAGGCCTTCCGCGCCGGCTTCCTCGCCCACCGGCGCTCCATCATGCTCTCCCTCCTCAACCGCGCGGCCGACCGCGGCGACATATCCCCGGACGCCGACCTCGACCTCGCCGTCGAGGCGTTCTACGGCACCCTCTGGTACCGCCTGCTCTCCGGCTCCGGACCCATCGACGAACACTTCGCCGACGACCTCACCCGCCTGACGCTCACCCACCTCCACCGCCCCGGCCCCGTCCGAACGCCGATCCCGCCGTCGCGGTGATCTTGACCCAACCGTCGCCGACCGGGCGCGGGCCATCCAGCGGTAGAACGTCGCCTGGTGGATCCCCGCCGTACACCGCGGCGGCCTGGTGGGTCATCCCGGCGGCGATACCGGACAGCAGCCGCTCGCGCACCGCCTCCTCCAGCAGCCGGCGCGGGCGCCCCGTCCGGGGCGTGTCGTGGTCGGCCATGGCCGCGCACCGTACGGCCCGTCCGCGCCTTGCGTCCCGTCGTGCAGGTGCCGCGCGCGCGTAAGGGTGTGGCGAAAGTGGCGAAACTCCGGTCCAGGCCCTGGGATCCGGGGGCGGCAGCTCCTGCAGGCGGCGGATCGCCACGCCGCTGGGAGTGCGGACGCCGTCCATGTCGCCGGTCAGCTCGCGGCGCAGATCGGTCTCGGTCCAGCCGTGGGCGAGCGCGGCGGCCGCCAGCGGCACTGCACGCCGGACGGTCCCCTTCCCCATCCGCCACCCGGCCGGAAGGCCGCGGATCAGGGTCTCGGCCGCCCGCACCGACTCCTCCGCTGCCGGGGCCGGCGGGCTGAGGAGGAGGTGTTGGTCTGGTTCTTCTTGGTCTGGTTCGGGTGCGCTGGTGCGCACTGCGGTGGTGCGTGAAAACGCGCTACGGGTCGACCTGCGGTTTTGTCGGCGCGGCCTCGCAGGTCGGCCAGGCTCAGCGGTCCGGTGTAGCCGGGCGGCGGGGGCCGGTGGAGCACGTACCGGTTGCGGGCGCGCATCCCGTCGACGGTGCGGCCGGTGTGCTTGTCGATCGCGCCGAGGTCGACCAACGTCTTCAGGTACCGGTCGACCGATCGGGCCTGCTTCATGCCGAGGCGGCTGGCCGGCGACTGCCGCGAGGGGTAGACGGTCCGGTCCCCCCCGCCTGGTCGAGGTGCATCGCCAGCTGCCAGGTCAGCGCTTGCGCCTTGGCGGGGACGCAGCTGAGCGCCACCCAGTCCGGCAGCATCGAGAACGGCGCTCCACGCCCCTGCGCCAGCTCGATGGCGTCCTCGGCCATCTCCCCGGTGGCGTCGCCGACGTCCTGGCCGTCGAGCTGTTGCGGCTCCGGGGACTCGGGACGGAAAAGGGCGTGATCGTCTACGGTGGCGTCCGCCTGACCCACGGAGGTCACTCGATCAACGCGCGGCACCGTAGAAAGCCGGACTCCTTAATGGCAGGTGCGCCGGATCGGGGTGGTCGGCAGCTGGTAGCGGCGCTCGCCCCGCAAGCCCGCCCTCCCTGTCGTCAGGAGGGCGGGCCGTGGGGGAAGGGACGCCTCGGCGGCGGTCAGGTTCCGTTGGCGGGTTGGCAGTAGGTGTGCCCGTTGATGGTGGTGGTGAGCGTTCCAGTCGCTTGGAAGAGGTTGGTGAGGACGTCGATGGTGAGGTGGAATCCGTCGGCGTTGGTCTTCTTGGTGCCGTGGTCGCGGCCGGTCTGGACGAGGTCGGAGTACCAGTCGACCTTGTTGAGAGTGGGGCTGGGGTTGGTGGTCGTGACGCTTTCGGTGCCGTTGAGGATGTGGGCGCCGTCGTCGGAGTAGTTCCGGTAGGCGACGGAGACGGTGCTGATGGCGGTGTGGTCGGTGTTTTCGGTGATGGTCACCGCCGCGGAGCCGGACCGCTTGCCGGGCAGGGTGTAGTGCCCTTGCGGGGGGTAGGGCCGGGCCGGGGTGGCGCTGCCCGGTACGTACGGGGTCCCCCACGGGACGGTGTCGGAGGCGACGGTGACGTGCCGGGGTTTGAGCGGTCTACGGCCGGTGAGGTGGGCGATCATCATGCGTGCGGTGCGTCCGCCGGGTTCGGTGGAGTTCTCGCACGGCAGCGGGTTGGCGCCGCCGCAGGCGGGCGGGACGGCGAGGGCCTGCCAGTAGACGATGCTGGTGCCGTCGGGTGACCATCGGGGGTCGGCCATGCCGTTCCAGTTGGGGTCGTTGATCGCGCCGGGTCCGCCGTCGCCGGCGGCGTTGATCTGCTGGCCCTGGTAGGCGCCGCGGTCGCCGTACCGGTCGATGAGGTAGGGCTGGAAGAAGCGCCGCTGCCCGTTGTTGCGGGTGGAGGAGACCGCGCTGGTGGTGATCAGGTCCGTGACGGGCGGAATGGCGCGCATCGCGGCCAGGAACATCTGCCGGTTCGAGCCGCGGGTGTCCATGGCGACGGTCCAACGGTCGTCGGGTGAGATGGCGATCGGGTCGGTGTATTCAGGGTTGCTGGTGAGGCGGCGGACCTTGCCGGTCCGCAGGTTCGCAGCGAAGACGTCGATGTTGGACGACTCGTCGGGGTACCCGATGTAGGAGACCTCCTCACCGGTGCCGGAGAAGCCGCGCAGTTCGCCGACCGAGACGGCCTGCGGGTTGATCTTCAGCCGGCCGGGGTGGTGCGGGTCGACGGTGACGGGCTGCTTGCCGGGGGCGGGGTCGAACAGGCGGGTCACCTTGACCAGGTCGTAGCGGGGCGCAAGAGGTGTCCCTGTCTTCGGCGCGGGGTCGAACTTCAGCCGCGCGAAGTAGCCGTACTGGTTCAACTTGCCGTTCGTGACGGTGGCGGCGTTGAAGCCCAGGTGCACGTTGTCGGGGTGCAGCCGCAACTCGCGGATGCTGCCGCCCGCGCCGGATCCGTCGGCGGTGACGTTCCAGCGGATCGGATAGATGTGGACGCGGGCCGGAGTACAGGCGGAACTGGTGAGCCGGTAGTGGCCGCAGTCGATGATGTTGGTGCCGGCCAGCGCGCGCCCGCCGTCCTTGAACGCCTGCGGATAGTCCATCGCCGAGCTGCGGCCGGCCGCGTTGGCGTCGGGAACACCGCACGTGACGCACTTCCAGGCGTCGCCGTTGGGGAAGGTGCTCCCGTCGGTCTTGACGATGATGAGCTGCTTGCCGGTGTAGACGGCGGCGGGGTCGGGCGCGGCGGGCGCGCCGGTGAAGCCGACCGTGGCGAGGACGTGGTGCCCGTCGGGCAGGAAGTCTCCCGACTGCATGCTGGTCGCCTTGCCGATGCATCCGGTGCCGTGCGGGTTGATCGCCGGAGTGCATGCGCCGGCCGAGGTGGACGGTGCGACGGGCGGGAGCGGAAGCTCACCGACCTTGATCGGCTCCGGCTTGGGCGCCGGTGGAACGGCCCGGCCGGGAGCTGCGCCGGCGGCGCGTCCGCCGGGAGCCGCCGTTGCCGACGACACCGTGCCGCCGATCGTCATCGCGGCGACGACGAGAACGGCTACGAGCGCTCGCGACCAGGTGCTGTGTCGAACGGTTCTCATGGAGTACGACCTCCAAGGGGGTGGGTGGTCACACGTGCGCAACCAGATCAAATAGCATTCGCGAAAAACAAGAACTCCATTCTCAATAGGGATGAGTGCTCCCGGGGCCGCAGCCAGGCCGTGACCGCGGGGAGGCGGTTCGGGCGGTTGGAGGGTCAGCCGGAGGTCATGTCTCCGCGGTGGGAGAGTTCGATGGCGAGGCCCGGTCGGACGGCGTGACCGGAGCGGCGAGCAGACGATGCAGGGCGTGTTCCAGCGCCTTGCCGATGTCGAGTCGCGGGTTCTGCGACCTGGGCGTTGATGGTCTGCCGGTCTATCTCCTGGTTGTTGGCCGCCAAGTGCGTGGTGCTGGCGATCGCCCCCGCGCTCTGGACGCCTTGGACGGTCTGGACGACCGTCCGGGAGACGGACGACCGCTTCTCCTCCAGGGTCAGCGCAGCCGTCCCGCGTTGCGAGGCCGCGTGCGCGGTCGCGCCGCCCGCGGTGATCGTGGCCGCGGCGGCGGACACGGCCGGGGCGCCGGCGCTCGCCCGGCTCACGGTCCAGCGGCTGATGATCGGTGATGTTGCTCGTCGGCGGCGGGTCACGGGATCTCCTCGCGGGGAGTGGGGGCCATGCCAGGTTCGCGGGTGGGCCGGTTCGCTCTCACTCGCTCACCGGTGCCTGCCACAGCCCGGTCAAGGCGTCGATTAGTCCGGCCACCGCCTGGGGCCAGTCCAGGTGCGGGCCGTTCGGATCCTCGGCCAGAACGCGTTCGTGTTCGGCCCATGTGAAGATCATCAGCTGGCGGGTCATGATCCGCCGCTGGGTCCGTACCGGAGCCGGCAGATCGGGCAGCAGCCGGTCCAGCCGGCCCAGGATGATGTGCAGGGAGGGCGAGGACATCGCGTCCTCGATCACGAGTTCGCGGTATCCGGGGTCGACCATCACCTGCGCGCCGAACCGGGCGAAGAAGGTGGGCCCGGGCAGGCTCGCCAGGTACTCCGGCAACGGCCGCACCAGGCATCCCAGCCAGACGCGCAGGTCCTGGGTGTCGGCGGCGTCGGCGACCAGTTCCGCCCGAAGCCGCTCCACCGGCGGGCTGTGCCGCTGCAGGATCGCCCGCACCAACTCCACCCGGTCGCCGAAGTGGTAGCCGACCGAGGAATTGTTGCCCTGCCCGGCGGCCGCACTGACCTGACGGTTGGACACCGACAGGCCCTCTTCGGCGAACAACCGCTCGGCGGTGACCAGAATCAGCTCGCGCGTCGCGGCGGCACGGTCCTGCCGCGCTCCATCCCGGCTACGCGCCTTGGCCGGCATCGCCCCTCCTCCTCCGCCAGGACGCGGCCGCATCCGCCGCGCCCGGCCATCTGCCCGACAAGCGCAGAGGCTCCCAGCACCACAGCTCTAAGTCAAGCAGTTGACTTAACTCTAGGGCGGGATCAAGTTCCGCGCTACCGGTCTGCACCGGCAGCGATCGGTAGCCATCGACTCGACCCTAGGTGACCATGCGCAATATCCGGCTTTCGGCCGCGGTGGGGCGGCCGCGCTCGCGACCACAGCCACTGCGCCCCGCGCCTCGACCGCCCGCCCGTCTCCGGCGCTGACGGTGACCGTCGACGCCTCCGGCAAGGGCGGGGTTGCCATTCCCGGCGACTTCCCCGGCCTGTCGTTCGAAGAGGAAGCACTGCACGAGCCGTGGGTGAGCGCGGCCACGGCAACCTGGCCCGGATGCTGGGCAACCTCGGCCGCGGCTCGATGCGGTTCGCTGCCAACGGCGCCGACGCGACCGCCTGGCAGCGGGATCCCTCCGTGCCACCGCCCGCGTGGGCCGACGGGCAGTCATCACCCCGGCCGCCCTGGCACGCGCCGGTGCACCTTTCAGAGACCAACAACGTCGCCAACGGAGGCAAGGCCGGAGTGTCCAACACCCTGGTCGCGGCCCTGTGGACCGTCGACTATGCGCTGGCCGCAGCCCACGAGGGAATCAGCGGGATCAACTTCCACCAGCAACCCCACGACTGCGGCGGCTACACGTGGATGTGCTTCCCCGACCAGGCCGACACCATCGACGCACGACTGCGGGCACAACCCGGCGGATGTCCGACGGCACCATCCGGGTCGTGATCGACGACCTCGACAAGGCGCTCAAGGGCACCGTCGCCGTGAAGATCAAGGGCGGCGCCACCAGCCAGGCCACTCTGCAGCGGCTGGGAGGGTCCCTTGCTCCAGGCGACCTCGGGAATGCGGGTTGCCCGGCTCTAAGGTCGCCACCGACGGCGGCTTCCCCCCGGGCAGGCCCGTCCGGAGCCCCGCCGCCCGCAGCACCTTCAACGTCCCCGTCACCACCCCGAGCGTGGTACTGCTGTACATCAACCACCGCAGACGATGACCTCGACGACCACCGATCGGTGTAGTCACCGAACACGACATGGAGCACGCCCCGGTCGGGGTCTCGGGGCTGACTCCGCTCCAGGGGCCACCGCCGCAAGCCGTCCAGTAGCACGATCAGCGTGGCGGGGCAGAGGGTATCGACGCCTCGGCCAGCGGAGTCATCGAGCCGGCGGTCCGGGTGCGTGCCTGGCCGGGGAGGTGGCACCGCGGTGAACGCCTCGGCGCCAATCGCCGCGCAGACGGCTGCACCACCTGATGCCAACGGCTAGGCGGCTGGTTCGGCCTCCAGGATCCGTTCCGCGGCCGGGGCCGTGACGACGTGTCGGCTGGTGAATGCGTAGGACGCTCCGACGAGCAACCCGCCGCCCACCAGGTTGCCGAGTCCGACTAGGAGCAGGTTCCGCGCGAACGCACCGACCGTCACACCGTCGACGTGTTCGAACATCGCGAGGGAGAACACGGTCATGTTCGCCACCACATGCTCGAACCCGGAGGAGATGAACGCCAGCAGGCACCAGAAGATCAGTGCGAGCTTCGCGCCGTCGGAGCGGGTGCGGGCCGCGGTCCACACGGCCAGGCAGACGAGGAAGTTGCACAGCACGCCGCGGAAGAACAGGGCCGTCGTGCTCTCGGCCATCTTGCCCTTCACGATCGTCGCCAGCGCAACGTCGCCGACCGCCGGCTTCCCGGGAGCTGCGGCCCCCAGAATGCCGCTCTCATGGACCAGCCACCCGAACAGAGCCGACCCCACGAGATTCCCTGCGAAGGAGAAGACGATCACTACCAGGGCGACCAGCACGCCGTTGCGTCGTAGGAACGCCCCCTGGGTCATGGTCATCATGTTGCCGGTCGACAGCTCCGCCCCAGCGAAGATCACCAAAGTCAAGGCGACTCCGAACACCAGTCCCTGGATCAGCTTCGTCCACGGCGAACCCCCCACCAGCAGTGGTCCGGTGGCGGCGACGACCAGGACGACGGCCACCCCGATGTAGGCACCGGCCAGCACGGCGCTGACCAGATATCGGCCGGGGCTCCGCACGTCGGCGGCCTTCGTTTCGGCGGCCACCGCCTGCGCCTCCAGTGCCTCGCTCACGGGAATGGGCACGGCGCCCTCCTTTCGATCGGTCGCGACCGAAATCACCGATCGCGCGGAGATCAAGAAGAGTTCTCGCACGCTTCGCAGCTATTGCACCACCGTAAGTGATGCGTAACATGGCGTTCACATCATGCTCCGGGCGTTGTGAGCCGGGTAGGCGCCAACGTCGCCCCCGGTTACGCCGCTCCCCCGGCCCTCGGTCGGCCCGTCGACGAGAAGCCGTCAAAGCGGACAGCCATCCAGCACATGCCGCGCTGCCCGGACCGCGCACTACCGGGCGCAATCTGGATCCAGTGCCGTTCCGCGTGATCTGGTGGAGTTATTGCGGACGACGCGGATCCTCCGGGAGCGAACTGAGCGCGACGGCGGCCGCGTGCAGAGACACGCACTCGATATGTGCGGGTCTGGCCTGGGTCAGCGGGTAGGTCCTGGAAGGTGTAGGGGCTGGTCTGATCGTCCAGGAAGTTGCAGCGGACGACGGGGCCGGTGAAGACCATGACGGCTTCTTCGGTGGCGTCCCAGTCGTCGTGGCTTTCGTCCGCGGATGGTTCGTGGTCGAGGATGTCCAGGACGACCTCGACGGTGCTCTCAGGCTGAGTGGCGAAGATCGCGGCCATGTGCCGGTCGGCTTGGGGGGACGATGAGTCCGCGCTGGTTGCCGGTGATGTCGGCGGTGTTGCGGTCGGTCAGCCAGTACTGCCCGCACCGCGTCTCCACGATGAAGTCGGTGCGCGGCGCGTCTGCGTCCAGGGTCCAGGTGGGCCAGTTGAGTTCCTTGAGCCATTGCGCCGGTTCAAGGGGTGCGGGCCACAGTTGGATGAGGTGCCGCTCGATCGCTTGTCCGCCGTCACCCAAACCGTCGCCGACCGAGTCGGCGACGGAGACGTGTTCGACCTCGGCGGCCTGCCGGCGGCCGACGGCGTGCAGGCGGATGCGGTACATGTCTTGCTGTTCGGTTCCGGCGAGGGACAAGGCGAAGTGCACGCAGGCCAGGTGCCCGCTGTCGTCCAGGGCCGCCAGTGGCTGGGGACCGGGCAGATCGTTGTCGTACAGGGTGGTGGCCACATCGGGGGCGATACCGTCCCCGGCCAGTACTGGTGATGCTCCACCGCGATCATCCGGCGGTAGACGATCGGCACGGGCGCGCCGTCCGGTTTCGCTTCGCCCGTCATGACATCCTGAGCCCCTCAGACCTTGTGCCCTCAGCGTTGCCTGGGCATGGCGTCGCTCCGCGCCTCTCACGCATATTCGATCTGGTGGCTTCACCGATGGCGTCTCGTCAAAGCCCTGGCGCTCGCCCGCCACGCCTGCGGCCATCATCTGTCATTGACGCAGAGCCCGTGTCACAAATGCCGCCGCCCTCGAGCTCGCAGCCACGTCTTGATGCCCTGCGCTTGGTTCCGGTCGAGCGGCTCTCTCGGAGGCCCTCCCGCTGATCCGCCGGCACGGAAGGCCGGGTGGGCCGGCAGGCTCACCGCCGAAGACCGCAGAGCCCTCTCGCCCCTGTTCTGGGCACACGTCAACCCCTACGGCCGGTTCCGGCTGGACATGGGCACCCGCCTCGATCTCGAGGCCGCCTGACCTCGCCGGGACGGCGGGTGAGCCCTGCCCGCGCTGGTGGGGACAACCCCCGTAGCGATCTGGGAGTGTGCCTGATCGCGGGCTGATGGGGCCCGGAACTAGCGTCTCGGCCATGACTTCGACTCTGCGCAGGCATCTCGCTGTGGCACTGTGTGTCGCCGCGCTGCTCGCCTGCGATGTGGCCCCGGCGGCCGCCCGGCCCGGCGGCCCCTCCGCCGTGGAGCGGTTGCGGAAGGACACCGAGGCGATCCACGCCCTAGGGGTGAGCGGTGTGCAGGCCCGCATAGTCGGTCCTGACGGGCGGCAGTGGGTCGCCACCAGCGGTACCGCCGGTCTGAACACCGGCCGCCCGGTCCCTTCCAACGGCTACTTCCGGATGGCCAGCACGTCCAAGACGCTCGTGGCCACCGTGGTGCTCCAACTGGAGGCCGAGGGCAGGCTCTCGCTGGACGACACCGTCGGCCACTGGCTGCCGGGAGTGGTGCGCGGCAACGGCAACGACGGCGACCGGATCACCCTTCGCCACCTGCTCCAGCACACCAGCGGCATCCGCGACGACCTGCCCGGATACACCACGCCACAGGAGTATTACCAGCAGCGCCACAACATCTACAGCCCCGAGGAACTGGTCGCCCGCGCCATGGCGCACGCGCCGGGCTTCCAGCCCGGCAAGGGCTGGGCGTACTCCAACACCGGCTACGTTCTGCTCGACATGGTCATCGAGAAGGTCACCCGCCGGCCTGCCCACCGGGAGATCGAAGACCGCATCCTGCGCCCGCTCGGCCTCGACCAGACCCGGTGGGGCGGCACCTCACCCACCCTGCCCCGGCCGCACGCCCGGGCCTACCAGCTGTTCGGTCCCGGTGCCCGGGTGGACGTCACCGACCAGATACCGGTGGACTACCAGAACCTTTCGTGGGTCACGACCACGCGGGACCAGAACCGGTTCTTCCGCGCGCTGCTCGCGGGCCGACTGCTGCCGGCGCGGCAACTGGCCGCGATGAAGCGGACCGTCGAGGTGAACGAAGAGGTCCAGGAGCTATGGCCCGGCGGCCGCTACGGCCTCGGCCTGGTCGAACGCCCCCTGAATTGCGGCGGAACGTACTGGAGCCATGAAGGCGGCGACGGCGGCTACATCACCCTCAACGGCGTCACCGAGGACGGCAGGCGCAGCGCCGTGGTCTCCATGTCCGAGGCGCGCGGCGACACCTTCGAGCACATCAAGGCGCAGGAGGAAGCGGCCAGCGCCCTGATCGACCACGCCCTGTGCGCCGGGAGCCCCGGCACCCCGTAAGCGAAGAGGCTGGCGCGGCGGCCGGCGGCCGCATGCGGGCAACCGTACGCCTGCGCATTGGCAGGAAGGACGGGGAACGGCTCCTGCCGGGTGCCGTGCCCCTGAGTGGTGCTCTGGACTCCCGCTCCGGCAAGCACGTGCTGCAACTGCTGCGCCACGCGCGGCGGTCGTCGTCGGCGCGCAGCAGTCGTTCTGGCTGGACGAGAGCTCCCAGGTCCGCTACAGCGAGCGCGTCACGCTGCCCGCCGGCAAGGTCGTCGGCGCGGTGCCCGGTGTCCGCTCCGCGGTCGGCGACGTCAACGTCGAGGTCAGCATGCTGACGGCCGGCGGCGAGACGGTGGACGGGCCGGACGGCTTCCCGGTGCTCGGGCGCGGCTGGTCCGCCGCGGACGCTATGCGTGCTCCAAGCTGTAGATCCAGCAGTTGAAGCAGTTGCTTCTATCCTCGCGGTCGGCTTTGCCGCCGGTGGCGGGCGCGAGCAGGTAAGCGCGCTCGAAGTGCCGCTGCGCGGACTGGTGTTCACCGCGCTGCCACTGGCTTCTGCCGAGCAGTCCCTCCACGGTCGACTCCCGGGCTGCGATGCCCATCGGTATTCGTGGGGCATCGGAGCGCGCCTCCTTCAACCGCGCAGCCAACGGCACCAAGATTTGCTCTGCTTCGCCCGGTCGTCGCATGCACAGGTAGGCGAATGCCAGATGGACCCGCATCCGGATCGCCTCGCCCAGCGGCTCCAGACGATCGGGTTCCTTGGCGGCGCGCTGCTCGGCGAGTCGCTCGAACAACGGAATCGCCGGCTCCGGCTCTCCTTGGCTCAGGTGGTCGAACGCCAGGTCGGTCCGCAGCTGCAGAACGGTGTCGTGATCGTTGCCGTATTCCTCGGCAAGGCGCTCGATGAACCGCGTCCGTAGCCGCACGGATTCGGCCCACAGACCGGCCTTCCGGTAGCGGGCGCTCAGCCGCTTCACAGCGGGCGCGTGCAGCAGGTCCGGGGCCGGCCACTCGGCGACCTGGTGCAGTCGGCCGGCCTTGCGGCCTGACGCGGTGCGGACAAACCGCTGGCACTCGCGGATGGTCGTCACCTCAGAGCTTTCGGGGCCGAACACCTCCGAGGCCATGTTGATCCAGTCGCCCGACAGGGAGGAGATCCGGCCGAACCTCTTCGCTGCGAAGGTCGCCAGGATCTGCCGGACGCGCAGCCGTACGAAGACGGGGTCGATAGAGGCCAGGACGCGCTGGTGGCGGACCACGGCCCGGTCCAGTACGGCCACCCGATCCCACTGGTCACCCTCGAACAACACGCGGGAGCCAAAGCGCGCCGCCGACTCCTCGAACGACCTGACGGGCGTCCGTTCGGTGACGTCCGCCGCTCGGCTGCGGGACTCGCGGTACCTGCGCCGTGCCTTCACCAGATCCAACCTCGGGTCTCCCCTTTCCGCCTCACTTCAAGGGTGCGGCCTGATTGCGGGAGGGGTCCAGCGGCGCCTTCTCTATGCTCGTGGACGGGTATGTCGGAGGGGCACCATGCGCATATGGGATGAGTACGGTGACGAGACCGATGCGTCGATCGCTCTCCGCTCGTTCGCGGTGTGGATACTGCAGGTCGCGAATCTGGCGGCCGAGCTTTTGATCTTCCGGTTCGCTCCGCGCGCCACGCCCTGGCCGTGGCCGGGGGTGGCGCTGCTCGTCCCGGCGACGTACGGGCTGGCGTTCCTGGTCTTCTTCACCTCGCCTCCTCGCGATCGCCTGGTCTCCGCCGCCAAGTGCACCGGCCAGACCGCCGTGATGCTCCTCCTGCTGGCCTGGGTCTCCGGTGGTGACGCCACGCCCACCGGGTGGTTCTGCCTCACCCTGATGGCAGTGGTGACAGGGCTGAGGATGTGGCGAGACGGCCGTGCGGTGCGCGCTGAGGAGCGCGCCATGCGTGACCGCCTTGGAGATTGAGAGGCCGTCTTTGATCTTGAAGGTGATCAGCGGGCGGGATCAGAGGCGGCTTTCAACTGGCTGTGCACCGCCCGTCGGACGCTGCTGGCGCTGCCGGCGTCTCAAGCCAGGAAAGCGAGCAAGGTGGCACCCAGTTCGGCAGGGCGATCTTCAGGCAGTAGGTGCCCCGCCGTGCCGAAGAGGCGCAGGTCTGCGCCGGGGATGAGGGCGGCGAGCTCGCGGCCACGGTCGGCGGGGACCCAGGTGTCGTCGGCTCCCCAGCACACCAGGACGGGCAGGTCGATCGAGGCGTAACCGTCCTGGATCCGGTCGGTGTAGGCCTGGTCGTCGCGGCGCTGAGCGAGTTGGCGGTAGAAGGCGGCCTGCCCATGGTCACCGAGCCACGGGGCAGTCAGGGCGGCCAGCACGTCGGGACGTAGGCCGGGTGAACTGGCCGTGGCGACGTACTCGCGCAGCAGGGCCCGGTGCAGCGGGCCCGGCAGCCGCCGGAAGACCTCGGCGTGCTCGCCCACCAGCGCGAAGAACTCGCTCCCCCACGGCGGCAGCGACACCGCGTCCACCAGCGCCAGACGCCGGTAGGCGGCGCCGCGGTCCAGGTGCGCGCCCAGGGCGACGGCCCCGCCGGAGTCGTGCGCGACGACATCGGGACGGGTCAGTCCCCAGTGCCGGAGAAGCTCGGTGAAGACTCCGGCCAGCGCGTCCAGCGACAGCCGTTGCCCGTCGAACATCGCCGAGCCGCCGTAGCCGGGCATGTCGAAGACGTAAACCGAGCGGGTCAGGGCCAGAGCGCGGGCGATATCACGCCAGATGAACGAGGAGAACGGCGTGCCGTGCAGCAGGACGACCGGCTCAGCGTCCGGATCTCCCAGCCGGCTCCAGCAGACCTCTCCCAGAGAACTGTCGAACCGTTCGCCCAGCACGAGCCCGTCCACCAAGATCGCTCCTTTCGCTTTGTTCGGCCTCACCCAGCCCTATCAGGCCGCACCGACAACTGCGCGCTATCGCGGCCGGTCCTACCCGGCGTCTGACTGCTGCGCGGGTTCCCCGGTCCAGGGAACCCGGGCACCGGGCCCTCAGCCGCGCAGAACGCGGTTCACGCGCTGGCTCAGCGGGGCCGGGTGAGCGACTGAACCGGCCCGGACCGTGCGGGCGGTCCGGGGCCGAGCGGGGGGTGAGGCGGGCTACTCGCCGACCACCTTCAGCCGGAGCGCGCGGGCGGCGGCACGCACCCGACGGAATGCGTTGGCCCATGCTCGCTGATCGGCTCGCAGGGTGCCGGGAAGGCCGGCCCGGGGCGCCGTTTATCGATCACTTCGCGAGGACCGCCCGGCGGAGTACGACGGTGGTACCCCTGAGGCAGACCTACCGACCGCGTTGCCGATCCGAGCCGCGTGGTGATCGGTTCGGGGGCGGCGAGAGTTGGCCGCTGCGTGCGCGCCTCAAAGGCAGCTGGCGCCGCCGGCGATATCGTGGGCGGCGCGCTCGTGGTCGCGTTCGCCGCGGCGGGCTTCACACGGTCCCCAGGTGCCGGGGCGGCCACCGGTGGGTCCTTTGGTGGGCCGGAGTTCGGGCGGGTAGTGCTCTTTGATCGGGCGTCGATTGCCGTGGTGGTCGGCCCGGACCAGCATCGCGCTCAGCTCGCGGCCCAGCACGCCTGCGGCGATCTGTCGTGGGATCAGCCGGTCCGCCAACGGGATCTGGCTGCCGAACGGCGGCATGACGACTCTGCATGCCACCGTCATGGCGCCGCCGGGGGCTCGCCGCCGGCTCTCCTCGATCGCTTGGACCACGCGCGCCATGTACCGCCCGAACGCGGCGAGGTCGTGCACGTTGTCGGCGGTCGACGGCGACGGCTGCCCGGAGACGTCCACCGGTCCGACCGTCCAGCCGTACAGCGCCTCGGCGCCGAGACGGAGCACGCCGGCCGTCCACCGGCGTCCCGGATCGATGCCTAACACCGCGCCATCTCTCGTGACGCTCACTGTCTCGGGCGGCAGCCGCCACGTCCAGGGAGGCGCGATGGGCGCTGGAGGCCGGCGCCGTCGTGCAGAGCTTTCCTCGCTCGCCCGCCATCCTGATGTCCCGTACTGCTTCTTGCATACCGTTCGAGAACCCGGTGACCATGGTGCCGATCGGGCCAGGCAGGGGCCTGACGGGGTATTTCACATGACCGACGATGCGGGCTTTGCGTTGTGTCACGTTCGTGGGCTGGGCAAGCCCTTGACCGGTCCCGCGGTACATGCGCTGTCGGTGCCGCGCGCGCAGCGCTGCAAGCGGCGGTCGGCCTGGCCGGGCACCGGCGGCAGCGTTCGACCAATCGGGCCGATGCTCAAGGATTGGCCCAACGACTGCCCGCCCGGCTGGTATGTGTGGTGGACGTTGTTCGAAGACCAACACGGCCTGTGCGCACTATGCACCAGCCCTCCTCACATCATCGATCATGATCACTCGACCGACCTCATCCGCGGGCTGTTGTGCCGGGCCTGTAACTCCTACGAGCCCTTCTGCTGCTTTCCCGCCTATGCGGCATCCCCGCCTGCGGGCGGACGGCGTTGGCGCTACGGCTGAACCCGCGGCTACCAGACGGCGCTCAGCGCGGGCCGTCAGGCCGGGCGCGGTGCAGGAACAGCACGTCGGCGCACCAGTCCTGGAGGGCTTCGTCCCATTGGGGGCGCAGGTACATGAACAGGCCCTCGTCGGGGCGCAGGTCGATCAGGCCGGGGTCGGCGGCGAACTGGTCCCACCACCCGCGCTCCTGCCAGGTGCCGTCAGCGAAGGTGGCCAGCACCTCGGCGATCCGCTTCCGGTCGAACTCGCACGCGTGCGCGCACCAGTCCAGGACGGCTCGTTCCCCGACGGAGATGAGCCGTAGCATGCGCACCGCTACTCCTGCAGTTGCCGGATCACTTCGGCGATCCCCAGTGCCTCACCCTGCGGTGCGGGTGCCGAAAATGTCATCCATGCAAGTGAGGGCCCATGCGGCTGGTGGTCAAGCCACCAGGTGCTGTGGCACTGGTTGCCGCCCGAGGCTTTGCGCAGGATGCGGTTGCTGGGGCGTCCGGACACGGTGCTTCGCTGGCATCGCGACCTCATCCGGCGCCGACACGCTGCCCGGTCGCGGCCGAAACGGCCTGGCCGACCGCCGACGGTGCGCTCCATCCGTGTGCTGGTGCTGCGCCCGGTCCGCGAGAACCCCTAATGGGGTTATCGCCGCGTGCACGGCGAGCTGCTCGTGCTCGGCGTGAAGGCCGCGCCCTCCACCGTGTGGGAGATTCTCAAGGACGCCGAGATCGACCCGGCACCCGAACGCGCTACCGGCACGTGGGCGGCCTTCCTGCGCGCAGTCCGACGCACCGCTGGCCTGCGGCTTCATCGAGACCGTCACCCTCACAGGGGCACGCCTGTACGTGCTGGCCGTGATCGAGCACCGCATCCGCCGAATCCGCATCCTGGGCGCAACGGCGCACCCGATCGCGTCGTGGGTGGTCCAGGCCGCCCGGAACCTGGTCATGGATCTGGAAGACGCCGGGTGTCGGGCACAATGGCTAATCTGGGACCGCGACGGCAAGTTCCCCGAACTGTTCGACACCATCCTGGCCGACACGGGCATCAAAATCACGCTCACTCGGGGTCCGGATGCCACGCATGAACTCGATCATGGAACGGTGGGTGCAGACCTGCCGCCATGAACTCCTCGACCGGACCCTGATCCGGAATCGACGCCACCTGCTCCACACTGCGCGAGTTCGAGACCTTCTACAACGAGCACCGACCCCACCGGGGCATCGCGAACGCCCGCCCGTGCACTCCGCTGCCCCCACCGATCACCGACCCCGACCAGATCACCCGCCTGGACGTACGAAAACACCACCGCCTCGGCGGAATCCTCAACGAGTACCAGCATGCCGCGTGACCTGCACGGATGGGGTCTCGGCACCTGCAGCCGTACGAGACGCGTTCCGTGGTACCGTCTCGCCGCGGAAGTCACCCCGGACTGCTGGTCCGCAGGAAAGTGCTGTAAAAGGAGCGTCATGCGGCGTGACAGCATCTGGGTCGGAGAATACCGGCGAGGCGTGATCGAGGTGAGAGGCGCCAAGGAGGTCGACGGCCTCGGCCGGCTGCACAAAGGCTGGATAATCGGTGGCGGATTCATCGCAGACGGCGACATCCGGGGGGAACGGGCCCGGCTGTTCCGTGACGGTGTACTGATCGGCGAGGATCTCCGCCTGGGAATCCTGATCAGGAAGCTGAGCCCCCTCAGCGCGATGGGCTTTCCGTCGAGGTGCCTCCTGGCGATAGGGCATGGCGACCTCCGGAAAGGCGACCGGATCGAGGTCTATTCGCGTCCGGCGGCGTCCGGCGGCGACCCCGCCCTGGTGCCGGGATACCAGGACCGGCCCGACCTGCGGAGAGAACTGGGAAGAGCCGAGATAGCGGAGGTGGCCGACTCCCCCGGGCGCCTTCCGGTCGCGCGAGTGGGGTCGTCCGCCGGGAGGCTCGCGGTGGGCGACCGCGTCCGGGTCCTGCGCGGCGGGCGTCCCGTGGCCGAGGCGCTGCGCCTACTGGCCATGGCGGACCCCGGCGGGCGTCCGGTCGGCGACGTCTCCGCGGGCGGCGGCGCATCCCTGTACCTGGGCTTTCCCGACCTGCGCGCCGGGGACACCGTGGTGGCCTTCGACGTCCCTCCTCCCGCGCGGACGGAGCATCGCGCCAACCTCCTCGGAGTTCGGTCGCTGAAGGGCGCGACCCCCGAGGCCGCCTACGCGGAGGCCACGGCCGACACGCTGTCGCCGGGGGCGGGGCTCCAGCCGGCGGTCGGACTCCGCGCCCGCGTCCTGCGCAGGCGGGTGGTCATCGCCGACGGCCGCACCATTGTCCACTGCCCCGACCGGAACTCCGCGGACCAGGCGATGAGATTCGTCCTGCGAAGCGCCAAGGGCAACTCCGCAGGCGCCCTGACCACCTACGACATCGGCCTCACCTTTCCCGAACTGCAAAAGATCGACGAGATCGAGGTGTACCGGGTCATTCCGGCCGAGCAGACCCTCGACCGATGAGTTTCGGACCCGGCGGAGGTCCAACCGGACAGGGATACGCACACACTCCGGATCCCCGGGGGCTCTGGCACACGTCGGTGATCGGCTCAGTCGGCGAGCAGGATGCACTTGCGGAGGAGGTCGGGGTTGGCCCGGCCGTACATCTGCCGTTTGATCATCTTGATCCGGTTCACGTGGCCTTCGACCGGGCCGGAGTTGTGGTGCATGGTCAGGCCTGCTCGTGCGGCGTCGAAGTCGCGGCGTAACAGGCCACCGGCATGGCAGACGATCCCCGCTCCATCAGATGAGACAACGATCTTGAGCTTCCCGGCTTGTGGTGTTCATTGGAAAAGTGCCTTCCGACATGGACTGAATCGTGCCTTCGCAATCTCGATCCTTCCAGGCCAGAGCCACTTTTCTCATGTCAACAGTCAGTCCCCGCCCGCCCCAAAGCGAAAGCGCGCGGTTAGGTCGGTGCATGATTTGAAGCGATCATCGGGGTGCGCGGGCTCCGCGTGGACCTAGGCGGCGTTCCGGGCGTCGTCGGGAAGAACGACGCCGGGAAGTCGACCCTGCCAGGCCTCCTCGCGGGCCTGCAACGGCCTGCGGAGGGAGACGTCGGCGTCCTCGGCGCCTGCCGGATGACGGCCCCGCGTTGGGCCTGACCCGGCGTTGGAGTTGTTCGACCTTGCGGAAAGGGTCGACATGGCGCCGCTGACGCTGTCGACTGAGCAGCGGCAGCGGCTGTCGCCGGCGATGGGGCTGGTCCGGCCGAGTCGGCTGCTCCTGCTGGACGAGGCGGAGCGCAGCCCGGACCCGACGTTCCGTGCCCGGCTGGCGTCGATCCTGGCCGCCTACGCGGCGGAGGGCGGCACCGTGGTGATGGCGACCCATAACCTGGATCTGGCCCGCGACGACCGCCAGGTGCCACTGGAGGCGGTCGCGTGAACGAAGTACGGATGGTCCGGAGATACCTCTCCGTACGCGCGACCGCAAGCCCGCGGGCTGGGCGGACCGGTACACCCTGCTGGCCGTGGCGGTGGTGGCGGCGCTGTCGCTCGGGCGGCTCGCCGTCGTCGCGTTCTCGTCCATCGCGCGGAAGGTGGAGCCGTCGCAGGCGGGCGCGGGGCTCGCGCTGGTTCGCGCTACTTACCGCATTCGGCACGCCGGATCAGACCACGTTGCGGCTGATCATCGCCGTGGTGCTGGGTACCGCGGCGACGGCGGACGGGGTGGCGATGGCCGTGCTGGCCCAGTCGTCGCCGCCGTTGGGCACGTGGCTGCAGGCGCCGATCGTGGGCATGGTGTGCGCGGCTGTGACCGCGGTGGTGCTCGGCAACGCCCCGGGCGGCATCTGCTCGCCGCGGCGGCGGCCGCGCCGGTGTCGCTGTGCGCGGGGCCTGGCGGCGTCGTGCGCGACCGGGGCGCCGCTGCTGCTCAGGCTTGCGTGGGGCGCGCTCGACCGCGTTCCCGCCCGTGCCCTGCTGGACGCGTCCGCCCTCGCCGGTCATGTGGTCGCCGCGTCGGTCGTCCTGGAACCCGGTGCCCCGACGTGGATCGCGGAGGACCCGCACTGGCGGGGACGGATCGGCCTGGCACGGCTGTTCGGCGTCGCACCCCACGCGGTGCTGGCCGCACGCGCGGTGCTTCCGGCGCTCCTGGGCGGCGCCTGGCTCGCGCTCGCCCTGGCCGGGTTGACCCTGGCGGACGCGCTGCCCGGTCCACTGTGGTGGGCGTTCGGTCCAGCTGCGGCACCAGCGCCGGCCGCCGGGGCGCTGCGGATGGCGCGGCGGCGAGCGGTCGACCACTCGATGCCAGTCGTCCACGCGCTGGTCGGCTCCCTACCCACGGGCCCGTTCCTGTGGGCCGTCACCGATATCGACATCGCCGCGCTCGCCTGCAGTCCCCTGCTGTCAGCCGTGAGCGCCCCGCCGTCCGCGACCGGCGCCTACCTGGCCGCCCAAGTACTCGCCGGGCCAGCGGTACTGACCGCCTTCCTGACCACCGCATCCAGAAAGCGCAAACCCGGCTGACCCGCCAGCGCAGTACCGTGTCCGGCCATACCAGGAGCCGCATCCGCCGCAACGCCAGGAGGTAACCGATGCAGCAGCGCCGCGAGCAGTGCCCGGTCCGGAGCAAGGAAACGCACCCGCGTCCCGTCCAGATGGCGCTCCAACACCGTGATCTGATGCCGCAGCTCCAAAATCTCGACGTCCTTCTCCCTATCGGTCCTCGGAAGCAGACGGAGGGCCGCGAACGTGTTCGCCGCGGTTGAGTAGGCCAGTCGCAACAGCACAGCCACCCATCATCCCGCAGCACAGCAGTGTCGTGACCCGTCTCGGAACTGCCCAAGGCCGGCGCCGCGGCCTGCCAGACACTACGCCTTTCACCTGCACGGACGCGGTTTTCGGCGAGCACAGGGCCGTTGCAACGCCAGCTCGCTTGGTGACCGCCGGCTCGGTCTCCAGCTCCCGAACCCGTCTGCGGGCCGCCAGCAGTTCAGTCTGCTCGGTCGACGTCGTGCCGGGTGCCCGACCTTTGTCGATGAGGTCTTGTTCGCGCCAGGTGTAGATCGCCTGATCGCTGATGCCCAGGTCCTGAGCGATCTGCCGGACGGGCGTCCGGCCTCGACGGTCGAATCCGACGTCGTTGGTCAGTCGACCAGTACGCGTCAAGGTCATCCTCGAAGGCATGGGGCTGCTGGAACCGGGGATCGTCGACACCTACCTGCACCTGGGCAGAAACCATGCGTTGTAGTCCCCGGAGGAATTCCGCTCCTACAGCGGCATTGCCAAAGGTGTAGCCCCGCGCCGGCATGGCCAGCGGGTCAGTTTTGACATCGTCATCTAGTTGTACGGATCACGCGAGAGCAGCAGAGAGACCAGCCCGAGCGAAAGAGAACGGCGTGGTCGATACCAACCCTCCGACGGCCCTCACGTGCCGGTGCCCCCTCCCGCCGCTGGCCGACCAGCCTGGCGCCGACCCCCTCGCGGTGTGGCAGCCGCCCCCCCGGACACGCCGGCCCCGTCGTCCCGATAGAGCTGCCCGGCGGCCGCCCCGCCTGGGGCGCGGTCGGACGCCGAATGCGTCGAGGTCTACCGAGCGCCGAATTCACCCGTGCGGACGCCGACGGCATCACCCCTCTGCCTCTCTTGCGCCGCTGATCCTCGTGCACGACGGCGACCACCACCGCAACCTGCGCCGGCTCATCGCCAAGGAGTTCACTCCTCGCCGTGTCACCAGTTCGGATCCCGCCTCGACCAGCTCGCCGCCCAGTGCCTCGAGGAGATGACCAGGAAGGGCGAACCCGCCGACCTGATCAACGACTTCTCCTTCCCGCTGTCGCTCAACGTGATCGGTGACATGCTCGGTAGCCCGGCCGGTTAAGGGTGTGGCCTGTGGTTGTTAGGCAACCGTCGATCACCTCGGGGTGGTGCTGGATGACTTTGAGTCGGTGCTTGATCATGCTGGTGAGGTGGTCCAGGGCAGTAGCCAGGAAGTTGGCCATGGAGCGTTTCAGCCCGGGACCACACGTTCACGGTGGGGTTGAGGTCGGGGGCGTAGGCCGGCAGGTAGAGCACCGTGAGCCAGCCGGTGTGGGCATCGATGAACGCGCGTATCGCGGCCGAGTGGTGGATGTCCAGGTTGTTCCAGACCACGATCGCCCCACCGGGCAACTGCTGCCACACCCGCCATCACCAATTAACCCTGGTTAGCCGGCCGCGGGTCGCCGCCGCGGTACCGGAAACGGTCGCCGCGGTGGTCCCGCACATCAGCTACCGGGCCGGTGAACTGATGCGGGTCCTGACACGGACTTTTTCAGACAGTCCCTTCGAACGACCTATTTGTATGACATGAGATCGTGGGACCGGCTCCTGACATTCGAATAGTGACTTGTCGCGCGTGACGCTCTCTTGATCGACTTAGGCCCCATGAGGACAGGAGTGGTCATGGGCTGCCGGGAGCGCGCCCGGTGAATGCCACCGCCGCAGTAGCGCTGGTGAACGTGACCAAGGTCTTCCGGCAGGGACGGCGGACCCTCGCTGACCGCATCCGCCGGGCGCCCGATACCCGGCGCGAGTTCGCCGCGATCGACGGCATGAACTTCGCGGTCGGCAACCGCGAGGTATTCGGGCTCGTGGGGCCGAATGGGGCCGGAAAGTCCACCGCCGTACGCGTGATCGCGACGCTGCTCGAGCCGACCCGCGGCACTGTCGAGGTATGCGGGATCGACGCGGCCAAGCATCCGCGGACCGCGCGGCGCCGCCTCGGTGTGGTGCTCGGCGGCGAGCGGAGCGTCTACTGGAAGCTGACCGGCAGGGAGAACCTGGAATATTTCGCGGCTCTCTACCACCTACCGCCAAGGGACATATCGCGACGGATCGAGGAGGTGCTGCACGATATGGAGCTCCTCGATCGTGCCGATGACTACGCAGAGCGGTACTCGACGGGGATGCGGCAACGCCTTTCCCTGGCGCGGGCTCTCCTCCAGCAGCCTGCGGTGCTCCTTCTCGACGAGCCCACCTCCGGCCTCGACCCGCGTTCGGCCGAGCGGCTGCGCATGCACGTTCGCCGGTTGCGGGACGCCGGGCACAGCGTCCTGATCACCACGCACGACATGGCGGAGGCCGATCAGGTCTGCGATCGGATCGCCATCATCGACCGGGGGCGCGTCGCCCGGCTCGGTTCCCCCGCCGACCTAAAGAGGCTGGTCAGGGCCACCCAGGTCGCTCGCGTCCGACTCGGCCTGCCTGGTTCGGCCAGAGATTGCGACCTGCTGGAGACCGTCGGCGGTTTCGCCACGGTGGCGGACAAGGCCATCAACGGCCCAGAGATCGAGATGACCCTGCATCTCGCCCCCGGAGTGGACCTGCTGCCCCGGCTGGTAGAGGCGGGAACCCGGCACGGCGCGACGATCCGCGGGGTGGACATCGAGCCGGTGACGCTGCACGACGTGTTCCTCGCAGTCACCGCTCCCGGGGAATCCGGGTGAACCGTGTCAGGGGCGAGATGCGCGCGATCGCCGCGACGACCCGCAAGGAGTTGCTGCTGATGCGCCGGTATCCGGCAGATATCGTGGCGCTGTCGCTGTGGATGCTGCTGCTACCGCTCGCGTATATCGCCCAAGCGACGGCCTTCAGCAGCGGGTCCGCGTCCGTCGCCGCGTTCGAGCGCCGGGCGGGTACGGACGATTACGTCGCCTTCCTCTATATCGGCTGGTCGGTCTACCTGTGGATCACCGCTGTCCTCTGGGGACCAGGACTGGCGCTGCGCCAGGAGCGCCAGAGAGGCTCCTTCGAGACCGTGTTCGCCAGCCCGGCATCCCGCTTCACCCTGCTGTTCGGCGGTGTTCCCGCACAGGTCGTCCCCGTGCTGGTGATCTTCGTCAGCGCCGCGGCATCGATGCGGTTGCTGTTCGGCGTCCCGCTCGGCTGGGGAGACCTCGCCCGCTGGCTCACGGTGCTCGCGTTCGCCTTCCCCGTGCTCATGGCACTCGGCGCCATGTTCGCGACGGTCTCGCTGTCCCTGCAGGACACGTCCGGCCTGCTGCAGATCACGCGGGGGGCGTTCACCCTCCTCTGCGGGGTGACCTACCCGCTGGCCGTCCTGCCCGTCCCGCTTCGGGCCGTAGGAGAAGCGTTGCCGCCGACGCAGGCGCTGGACGCCTTGCGCGCCGTAACGGTCGGGCACGAGAGCCTCCTTGACCGGCTCCCTGGTCTCGCACTCCTGCTTGTGGAAGCCTTCGCCGCCGCCGCGCTGGCCATGGCGCTGCTCTGGGTGAGCGTCCGGCACGGGCGCAGGACGGGAAAGCTGGGGCTCTTCTGATGAGCGGGACGACGGCACGGCAGGGGCCCCTCACCTGGTACCAGGAGGCCGTCTGGTGGAATCAGTACTGGGATTCACCGGACAGGTCGTATCCGCCGACGGCAGACGTCTGGTACCTGCCGGACCGTCCCCCGGCCGACGTCGTAAGCGGGATCTTCGCGAAACTCTCGGTCCGGTACGAGTCCCTACGCACCGCCCTCCCCATGGGCGGGGACGGCCTGCCCCACCAGCGGCTTCACGCTCCCGGCGCGCTGCCGCCGCCGGTCCTCTCCATCCCGCTGGGCCGACTCCGCCGGGACATCGCCGGGGCGCTCGGCGGCTTCCGCCGCCCGGGGTCCGGCGATCCGGACCTGCCGCGCTGGCGAGCGGTCCTCGGCGTCAAAGAGGGACGGGTGTCCGCCGTCGGTTTCGCCGGTGACCGGATGGTGATGGACGGTTGGGCGACCGCTGAACTGCATCGCCGGTTCCTGGCGGAACTCCGCGGTCGCGGCGCGTCTCCCCTTGAGGCACGTCTGCAACCGCTCGCCCGCGCGGATCACGAACGGTCCCCTGCCGGACAGGCCAAGGCCAACGCAGCGCTGGCCGGCCTCGCCGAGGTTTTCGAGAGGGCTTCCGGGCCGTTGTTCACCCGTCCGGCGGCGCCTGGAAAGCCCAGGTACGTGGCGGCGGCGACGCGTTCGGCGTCGCTGCTGGCCCACTCCGTCCACGCTGCCCGGATCAACCGAGTGACGCTACCGACCATCGTGCTCGCCGCCTTCGCGGCTGTGCTGGTGCTGCGCACGGGACGATCCAGCGTGCCCATTCGCAGCATGTCCGCGAACAGGACGACGCCGGCCGAGCGGACGGGCATCCTCGGGCTTTACCAGCCGGCCCACCTGGTGCTCGACTTGTCCGGCGACCCCGTCATGGCGGACGTGGTGCAGCGCACGTGGCGAGAGTCCCTGAACGCCTACGCCCACTCCGAGTACCCGCCCGACGAGTTCCGCGAGACCGTGGTGCGGGCCGTGCGCGGACGCGGGCTTGTTCCCGGCTTCCAGATCGACTACGACTTTGTGTCCGCGCACACCATAGCGTTCCTCTCGGGCGAACCGCTGACGGAGTGCGTGGAACCGCCGGTCGAGCACGGAGGCAGCGATCAAGGGCGCCCCGGTTATGGCCTGTTCAAGGCGCAGGTGCTCGGCGAGGAGCTGGTGCTCATGCTCGACGCGGACACCGCACTCGCACCCAGCGCCGAGATCGACCGGCTTTTGTCCTGGACGGTGCGCACCCTGTTCCGTCTGGCCGACGCGACCGTCGGCGAAATGCGCTGCGAGGAGTTCGGCAAGGCGATCGGGCTCGAACCGGCGGGCACGGAGGAACCGAGCGTGCCGACAGCGCCGGCCAGTTGCGGCACGGCGGCTCCCGCCGCGGAACGGGCGTTGCGCGAAGCCTTCCTGGCCGCACACGAAGGAGCGGCCCAGGTCGATCTCGACCATGACTACGTAGGGGCCGGGGGGCGGATACGGCGGGTGCCCCGCATGGTGCGCGCGCTCACCGATCGCGGATACGGCGGGTTGCGCGCCGCGCACGTCGAGACCCCGGTGAGTCTCCGGTCGGTCGCGGTCGACCTGCGACGGGAGTCCGGCAGGAGCGGGCGATGACCGGCGCTGCCGTCCCGGCGGACATGCGGTTCCGGGCACTGGCGCGCGAACGTCCGGACGAACCCGCGGTGATCGTCGACGGCGGGCCGGACGCTTCGGACGCGGTCGTCCGCTGGGAGGAGCTCGACGCGGCCTCGGCTGACCTCGCCGCGCGGCTGGCGGGTCCGGTCGCCGCAGCGCCTCGCCCGCCCGTGGTGCTGATCGACGCCGCAAACGACGCGCGAACCGTGATCGCGTTGGCGGCCTGCATGCGGGCGCGGCTGCCGTTCCTGCCCGTGGACCCGCTGATGCCGGCGGCGGAGTCGAGCAGACTCCTGGACGCCCTGACCGTGCACCGGTCCGCGGTGCGGCTGGAGGACGCGGCGCTCTGCGACCCGTCACCGGACGGGTGGTCCGGCTCGCAACGCGCCGGGGGTTACCTACTGGCCACGGGCGGCTCGTCCGGGACTCCCCGGCTGATCGAACACCCTCGCCGGCTCGATCACGACCCGGTACGGGTGCCGAACGCGATGCTGCGGGCCGTCGGTTGGCGGAGCGGGCAGCGCCAGCTCATCGCGGGGCCCCTACACCATGCCGCACCGTTCATGTGCTGCTGGGAGGGCCTGCTGGACGGCAACACCCTAGTCGTGCTGCCGCGCTTCGACCCGCGCCGGATGCTCCGTGCGATCGACGAGCACGCCGTCCAGTGGGCGCAGCTCGCCCCCGTCCATCTCCAGTGGGGCCTGCTGGCCGCGGGGCGGTCCGCGTTCTCGCTGCGCTCGCTCAACGCGGTGATGCACACGGCCGCGCCCTGCCCCGCCGAGGTCAAGCGGGCCTGGATCGACCTGCTCGGCCCCACGCGCCTGTACGAGGTCTATGGGGCCACGGAGGCGGTCGGGACCACTGTCTTGCGCGGAGACGAGTGGCTGGAGCGGCCGGGAAGCGTCGGCCGGGGGTTCTGCACGCAGATTCGCATCGTCGACGAAGCCGGTCGGCTCGTCCCGGCCGGCGTCGAGGGCGAGGTGTTCATGCGCCGCACCACCGGGCGCGACGCCGTCGGCAGGGAACTCGGTGCGCCGTCCACCGGACTGCGCTGGACGGTGGACGGCTTCGCCAGCGTCGGCGACGTCGGACGCCTGGACACCGGCGGCTATCTGTACCTCGCCGCCCGGCGCCACGACATGGTGATCGTCGGTGGCGGCAACGTCTACCCCGCGGAGGTCGAAGCGGCGCTCGCCGAGCATCCCGACATCCTCGACGTCGCGGTCGTCGGCCGGGCGGACGAGCATCTCGGCGGCCGCGTGCTCGCCCTGGTGATCAGGCGGCCGGGCAGCGTGCTCACCGAGGCCGGCGTGACAGCGTTCGCGCGCCGTCTGCTCGCTCCGCACAAGGTGCCGTGGGCGGTGCGGTTCGTCTCGGAGTTGCCTCGCACGGAGGCGGGCAAGCTGCAGCGGCGCCGCCTCGCCGAACAGGAGGTGACAGATGTATGACACGGCCGTCCCGGGGCTCGGGACGCGACGCGTCGAGGAAGTGCTCAGGGCCCATCCGGGTGTCCGCGAGGCCGTGGTGCTGCCACGCGGCGAGATCGGCGAGGGCGGGACGGCTCTGGTGGTGCCGCACGGATACGCCGTCGGGCCCGAGCTGGCAGGGCACGTGGCCGCGGAGCTCGGACTCGGGGCGGTCCCGGCGACCATCGCGCTGTTGACGGAGATCCCCCGAGGGCCGGAGGGGGCTGTCGACTCGCCGGCCGTGCGCGAACGGCTGGCCTCATGGCCCAGCGTGTATCGCTTCGAACTGCCGCGCACACCCGCCGAGCGGCGCATCGCCGAGCTCTGGTGCCGGGTCCTCGACCGCCAGTGGGTAGGGGTGCACGACGACTTCATCGAGCTCGGGGGCGACTCGCGGACAGCGGCCCTACTCCTCGCCGAGCTCCGCGCGGAACCGGGAGCGGACGTCGCGATGGGAGACCTGTTCGAGCTCGCCACCGTAGCGCGGCTGGCGCGGCGATTCGGGCATGTCGATGGCTGAGCCCATGGCCGCCGGGCGTCCGGCCGGAGATGATCTCGCCGACGAGCTGCGCCGGCACGCCGCCCGGTTGCTGCCGGGAGCGCTGGTGCCCAGCGTGGTCGTGGAGCTTGCGGAACTGCCGAGAACGCCCGGCGGGAAGCTGGACCGGGCCGCTCTCCCGAGGCCGGAGACCTATCCCATCCCTGCGGGAGCGAAGCCGAGCGACCAGCGCGAAGCGGCGCTCGCGGACATCTTCGCCGAGGTGCTGGGGCTGCCCGCGGTCGGTATCGACGATGACTTCTTCCGCCTCGGCGGGACGTCCGTGCATGCGGTCCGCGCGCTGGCGCGCATGTCCGACTGCTTCAAGATCCGCGTGCAGCCGATCACATTCTTCCAGGGGCCGACGGTCCGGCAGCTCGCCTGCGGCCTCGGGGAAGGAACGGCCTCGTGAGGCCCGCCGCACGCGAGGCGGCTCCGGCGGCGGACGCGTACGCGCCACCGCCCGTCCAGGAGACGATGTGGCTGCACGAGCGGCTGCTGCCGGGTACCGCGATGCACAACCTGGCAGCCGCGTACGAGATCGACGGCCCCGTGGACGCGGGGGTCCTAGCCGCCGCGGTGCAACGCATCGCCGACAGGCATGAGGCGCTGCGCACGACGTTCCATGAGGTGGCGGGGCGTCCGGAGGCACGCGTCCATCGTTCCGCGCGGGTGCGGTTCGAGGAGATCGACGCGCGCGGGATTGCGGACTGGCGGGAGCAAGCGAGGGCCGAGGCTACCCGTACGTTCGACCTGACACGGCCGCCGCTGTTGCGGGCGCTGCTCTGGCGGTGCCCGGCAGGCCGTTCGGTGATCATGCTGGTCGTCCACCACCTGGCGGCTGACGCCTGGTCGCTCGGCATCCTGTGGGCCGAGATCGGTGACGCCTACAACGCCGGCCTGCGCGGGGAACCATGGACGCCTCGACCCCTGCCCCTCACCTATCGGGACCATGCGCGCCGCCAGAACGCCGAGCGTCTCGGCGGTCGCCGAGACGCGACGGCGGCCTTCTGGCGGGAACGGCTCGCAACGGCGCCGAAGCTCACCGTCGTGCGGCCGGACCGGCCGCGTCCAGTGGGGGCGGCGACCGAGGGCGCCGCACACGAGGTCCGGTTCGGTGACGGGCTGCGAAACAGGTTGGCCGCGTTCGCGAATGCCCGCCGCGCATCGCCGTTCATGGTGTTCGCTGCCGTGTGGAGCGCCGTCCTCGCCAGGTACGCGGGGCAGGACGACGTGGTGTTCGGCGTTCCCGCGTTGGGGCGGGACCGGCCGGACCTGGAGCCGGTCGTCGGCCTGTTCGCAAGGGCGTTCCCGTTGCGGGTGTCCGTCGACGTCACGGAGCCGATGGAAGTGCTCCTGGGACGCGTCCGACGTGAGCTGCTCGCATCCATGGCGCACCAGGACGTGTCGATGCTGGAGCTCGCCGACGCGGCAGAAGCCCCGCGGCAACTGAACACCACACCGGTGTTCCAGACCCTGTGCACGCTCTTCAGGACGGGACAGCGCTCACTGGAACTGGAGGAGGCCCACTGCCGCTACGTGACGGGACTCGTGAAGGCGATACAGACCGACCTCGCGCTCTCGGTGGCGATGCCGGACTCGGGTGGGCTGCGGTTCCAACTGGACTACAGCACCGGCCTGTACGACGCGGAGACCGCGGCATGCCTGCTGCGCTGCGTGGTGGAACTCCTCGGCAGCGCCTTGGCCCGTCCCGGTGCACCGCTGCGCGAGCTGCGGATGATCGGCAGAACCCCGGCGGCCGCCCCGGTCTCCGCGGAGCCGAGGCAGCACGGAACGGCGCCGGAGATGGTGCGCCGCGCGTCGGCGAGCACACCGCGCGCCGTGGCGGTGTTGGACGGGCCGCGCACGCTGACCTACGGCGAGCTGGACCGGCGGGTCGAGCGGTTCGCCGGCCAGCTGCGCGCGGCGGGCGTCGGCCGCGGCGACCTGGTCGCCCTGCACCTGACGCGCAGCGCTGAGCTGATCGTCGCCATGCTGGGAGTGTGGCGGGCCGGCGCCGCCTACCTCCCGCTGGATCCCGCACATCCGCCGAACCGTCTCGCGGGCCTGCTGGCCGACGCCGAACCAGCCCTGCTCGTCGGTTCCGTGTCTGGCCCACCGGTACCGTCCGGGCGGCCCGTCCTGTTCGTGAAACCAGGGGAAGGCGAGGCCGTCCCGACCGCCCGTCACGCTGACGCGGGTCTCCCCTGTCCCGGCGATCCGGCGTATGTCATCTATACGTCCGGGTCGACCGGTGGCCCCAAGGGCGTGGAGGTGCCCCACCATGCTGTCGCGCACCTGTTCCGGGCAATGGCGCAACGCCCGGGACTCGACCGGACGGACATCGTCCTGGCATTGACGAATCCGACGTTCGACATCTCCGCCGCTGAGCTGATCCTTCCCCTCAGTGTGGGGGCCCGCGTTGTCATCGCTCCTCCGGGAGCCGAGCACGACCCCGAGACCGTCGTGCGGCTCGTCCGGGAGGAACGCGTCACCACCGTCCAGGCCACGCCCACCGGCTGGCGCCACCTGCTGCTCGCCGCTCCGCCGGAACGGTGGCTGCGGCGCGCGTGGTGCGGCGGCGAGGCGCTGGACCCCGACCTCGCCGACCGCCTCACCGGCCTCGCCGACGAGGCGTGGAACCTGTACGGGCCGACCGAGACGACGGTGTGGTCGCTGGCCGCACGGCTGCGGTCCGGCGCCGCGACCGTCCCGCTCGGCTCGCCGGTCGGGGACACGACCGCAGTGGTCCGCGACGGATGGCGGGAACCCGCCCCGCCCGGAGTCGCGGGCGAACTGCGGATCGGCGGACCTGGAGTCGCGCGCGGGTACCGGAACCGCCCGGCCCTCACCGCGGAACGGTTCGTGCCGGACGAGTCGGGACGGGTGACGTATCGAACCGGCGACCTCGTGCGACGCCGCTGCGACGGCGAGCTGGAGTACCTCGGCCGCATCGACCGGCAGGTCAAGCTGAACGGTCACCGGATCGAGCCCGGTGAGGTGGAGGCGGTGCTGCGCACATATCCCGGTATCGCCGACGCGGCGGTCGTCCTCCGCGACGACCTTCCCGGCGGGCCGCGCCTTGTCGCCTACGTCACCCGCGACACGAAAGGAGAGACGGCCCCGTGACCGAGGGCTCCCTGTACTCGTGGTTCGCCGCGGGCGCCGCACGCCATCCGGACGCCGTAGCCCTGGAGATCGAGGAAGACGGCTGGACCTACGCCGAACTCGAACGGGCCGCATCCGGGATCGCCGAGCTCATGGCGCGGCACCGCGGCGGGCCGCCCCGGCGCGTGGGCTTGCTGTGCACCCGCACGCCGCTGGCCTACGCCGGCTACCTAGCGGCGCTCCGGCTCGGCGCCGCGGTGGTGCCGCTCGGGACGGGCATGCCGGCGTCCCGCGGCCGGGCCGTCGCCGCGGCCACCGGACTCGACCTGCTGCTCGCCGACGAGTCCGAGGGTGAGAGGTCGGCCGGGATCGCGGCGGCGGCGGGAGCGGCGACACTCGACCTGCCGGGTTCGCTGCGCGGTCTCGCGGAGTCCCCCGCGACGGGCCCGCCCGCGGTTCCGGACCCGGACGACATCGCCTACATCCTGTTCACCTCCGGGTCCACGGGCGTCCCGAAGGGCGTGCCCGTAACGCACCTCAACGTCACGGCCTTCCTGCGCTCGTGCAGCGAGCGGTGGCCGGTCAGCGGCGGAGACCGGGTGTCGCACACCTTCGAGCTGACCTTCGACCCCTCGGTATGCGACCTGTTCCTCTCCTGGAGTGGTGGCGCCACCGTTGTCGTCCCGAAGGGGAACGAGGAGCTGCGGCCGTCGGCGTACGTGCAGCGCAGGGGCATCACGCACTGGTTCTCCGTGCCCTACGCGGTGACCCTCGGCATCCGGACCGGAGGCGTGGAGCCGGGGAGCATGCCGGGACTGCGGCACACGCGCTTCGGCGGCGATCGCCTGACCGTGCGGCAGGCCGCGGTATGGGCGGCAGCGGCCCCGTGCAGCGTCATCGAGAACACCTACGGCCCTACCGAGGCAGCCGTGTTCTGCACGGCCTACGAGCTGCCGCGCGCACCGTCCGACTGGCCCGTCACCTCGAACGGGACGGTGCCCATCGGCCGCCCGCTGCCGACGGTGGAGCATGTCGTCCTCGGCCCGGATGGACGACCCGCGAGGGAGGGCGAACTGTGCCTGCGGGGCGAGCAGCGCTTTCCCGGCTATCTCGACTCGCGGTGCGACGTCGGGCGGTTCTACGGGTTTCCGGAGGCGGCGCCCGCACGGACACCGTGCCGACCGGGCCCCTACGGTCCCGAGTACTGGTACCGGACCGGCGACCGGGTGCGCGTCGAGGACGGCCTGCTCGTGCACCTCGGCAGGCTCGACGACCAGGTCAAGGTGCGCGGCTACCGCGTCGAACCGGGCGAGATCGAGGCAGTGTTGCGGCGGCATCCCGACGTCGCCGACGCCGTCGTCGTCCCTGCGGGAAACCCGGGCGAGTACGGTCTGGCGGCGGTCTATACCGGACGTCCGGTGCCGGCGACGGCATTGACGGAACTCGTCCTCGGCGCCCTGCCTGCGCACATGCTGCCCGACTCGTTCCAGCATCGGGCGGCGCTCCCCCTGAACGGGAACGGGAAGGTCGACCGGAGCCGCGTCGCGGCGGAACTCCCCGCTTCCGGAGACCTCTCGCGCGAACCGATGTCCGGAACCGGATGACGAGGAGCAGCCATGATCGGCACCCTGGCCACACTCGAACACTGCCTTCCCGGCGACTACGAACGCCTGGCCAAATGGTTCTCCTCGAGATCCGGATGGTACGCGCTCGGGAAACAGAAGCTGTTCTCAGCGGATGATCTGAGAAACGAGAACCTGCACGGCCGGACCCACTTCATGATCGTGGTCGAGAACGGCAGCAAGCGCCGAGTCGGCGCTGTCACGTGGACGGCGAAAGAGGAGTACGAGGGCAGCTACGTGATCGGAACCGGTATCGGAGATCCTCAACTCTACGACCAGGGACTCGGCGGTGAGGCCATCGTCCTGCTGGCCACCCATCTCTTCCATATGAAGAACGCACACCGGGTGGAGTTCATCTTCGGCCTCTACAACAAGCATGCGATTCCCGTGCTGACGCAGTGGAACGTCACGCTCGAGGGGATACTGCGGGACTACTTCTTTCTCGACGGCGAGTACCAGGATGCGGCTCTCTGCTCGGTGCTCCGCAGCGAGTTCTATGACTTCGCCGCCAAGGGGGACCTCCTGTCGGCTCTTGACGAGATCCCGAATACCGACAAAGAGGAGGCGCGTGCCCTGATGTGCGAACATCTCGCGCAAATGCCGGGCGGCCATCTCGCAGGCCTCTTCGGGCGGACCCGCGAGACGCCCTCCTACCGTCGCAAGGGATAACGACGGCCAGGGGCGGCCCGAATCAGACCTCAAAAAAGAGACTGGTCGGGCCGCTGTCCGGCATGGTGCTATCGAACTTGTCCCCACGGAAGGAACGCCGAGCGTGCGCGAGGTGGAGCCAGCAATGCTGGACATCGTCCGGGACGCCTGGGAAAGACGTTTGAGAAAACGCCGCCTCGGCGTCGACGTTAATTTTTTCGACTTCGGTGGAACCTCGCGGATCATTGCCGAGGTGCGCGTCGATCTCATGGCGCGGCTCGGGCGCGAGATACCGCTCGTCGCGTTCTACCGGCACCAGAACATCAGGGGTCTGGCCCGCTACCTGGCGAGCGAGGGCGACACCTCGTCGCAAAGCGGCAGAGCGCGGCGGCCCGCGCCGGGGAGCCGCCGACGGGCAATGCGCGGCGTGGCACGCGGCGACCGGACGGAAGGTGGCACATAATGGCCGACGCCAATCGAGAAAACGACGTAGCGATAGTTGGAATGGCGTGCCGTTTTCCCGGCGCGAACAGTGTCCACGAATACTGGAACAACTTGATCAAGGGTGTCGAGAGCATCCGCTTCCTGACCGACGACGAGCTACGCGCCACCGGCGTCCCCGAGCGCTATATCCACCATCCGGACTATGTCAAAGCCTGTCCGATGATCGACGAGATGGACGGGTTCGACGCCGGCCTTTTCGGTTACACCGCGCGCGACGCCGAACTGCGCGATCCCCAGGGGCGGCTGTTCCTGGAGACCTGCCACAGCGCGCTCGAGGACGCCGGGTACGACCCCGGCCGCTACGCCGGGACCGTCGGCGTGTTCGGCGGGGCCGGCGAGTACGAGTACGGCCCGGACAACGTCCGCCGCAACGCGGCGGCCGTGGCCGCGGCCGGTGGCATGAGCGTCGCCACGGCGACCGAACCCGACTACCTGGCCACCACGGTCTCCTACCGGCTCGGACTCCAGGGGCCGAGCCTCACCGTGCAGACCGCGTGTTCCACCACCCTGGTGGCGATCCACCTCGGCTGCCAGTCGTTGCTGATGGGCGAGTGCGACATGGCCCTGGTCGGCGGCGTGGACGTCCGGCTGCCCTACGGGCGCGGGCATTGGCGCGTGGACGGCGGGATCGGCTCCGCGGACGGGCACGTCCGCGCCTTCGACGCCGCCGCCTCCGGAACCGTTTTCGGCAGCGGGGTGGGCGTGCTGGCCGTCAAGCGGCTCGCGGACGCCCGGTTCGACGGCGACCACGTGTACGCGGTCATCCGCGGCTCGGCGATCAACAACGATGGGGCCGCCCGTGCCGGCTACACGGCCCCGGGCGTCGAGGGGCAGACCCGGCTGATCGTGGAGGCGCTGGCAGTGGCGCAGGTGTCGCCCGAGTCGATCGGGTACGTCGAGGCGCACGGCACCGGCACTCTCGTCGGCGATCCGATCGAGATCACCGCCCTCAGCGACGCCTTCCGCGCGGCGGGCGCCAGGGCGGGGCAGTACTGCGCGCTTGGCTCGGTGAAGACCAATGTGGGTCATCTCGGCGCCGCCGCGGGGGCCGCCTCGATCATCAAAGCGTGCCTCGCGATCCGCCACGGGGTGATCCCGCCCACGCTGCACTTCGAGAAGCCGAACCCGGCGATCGACCTCGAATCCAGCCCGTTCTACGTCAACGCCGAGCCGGTGCCGTGGACGGGGCTTCGGCGCGCCGGCGTGAGCTCGTTCGGTATCGGCGGCACGAACGCGCACATCATCCTTGAGGAGGCGCCGGAGGACGCGCGCACACCCGATGAGCGGCCGTCACCGCAGGTCCTTCCGCTCTCGGCGCGGACGAGCACTGCGCTCGCCGCGATGGCCGCGCGCCTCGGCGAGTACCTCGGCGAGCCGGACCCGCCGGCGCTCGCGGACGTGGCCTGGACGCTGCAGCACGGCCGCCGGGAGCTGCCGCACCGCCGCGCCGTGGTGGCGGCCACCGTGCAGGACGCGGCCGCCGCCCTGCGAGACCTGGCCGCGTCGCCGGCGCCCGCTCGCCCCGCTCCACCGGACGGGCGCGGCGTGGCCCTGCTCTTCCCTGGCCAGGGCGCCCAGTACCCGGGTATGGGGGACGGCCTCTACCGGACGCAGGTGGTGTTCCGCAACGTGATCGACGAGTGCGCCGAAGTACTGACACCTCTCATCGGCACTGACCTGCGCAGCCTCCTGTTCGGGGGCGCCGACGCCGCCACCCTCGCGCAGACGCGGTTCGCTCAGCCCGCGCTCTTCGCCGTCGAGTACGCGGTCGCGCGGCTGTTCGCGTCGTGGGGGGTCGAGCCGGACGCGCTGCTCGGGCACAGCATCGGCGAGTACGCGGCCGCCTGCCTGGCGGGCGTCTTCTCTCTCGAGGACGCCCTTGCCGTCGTCGCCGCGCGCGGGGAGCTGATGCAGAGTATGCCGCGCGGCTCAATGGCGGCAGTGCCGCTGCCCGAGCGGCTGGTCGTCCCGATGCTCCTCGGCGGTGTCGAGATGGCCGCGGTCAACGGCCCCGCGGCCACCGTCGTCGCCGGCCCGGACCGCGCCGTGGACGCGTTCGAGGAACGCCTCACGCCCTGGGGCGTGCAGTGCGGCCGGCTGGTCACCTCGCACGCCTTCCACAGCGGGATGATGGAGGCGATCACCGAGCCGTTCCGGGAACGCGTCGCGAGCGTGAAGCTGAACGAGCCGCGGATCCCGTTCCTCTCCAACGTCACCGGCACCTGGATCACCGCCGAGCAGGCCATCGACCCCGCATACTGGGCCGGCCACCTGCGCGACACCGTCCGCTTCGCCGACTGCGTGCGGACGCTGGCGGAAGGGGCCGACCGCGCCCTGCTGGAGGCGGGCCCCGGCCGCGCCCTCACCAGCGCGGCACGGCAGTGCCTTCCCGGCGCCCGAGCCGTCTTCGCCACCTCGATGCGGCACCCGCTAGGCGAAGGCGACGACGAGACCATCGCGCTGGAGGCCCTGGGCCGACTGTGGAGCGCCGGCGCCGCCGTGGGCTGGGACGGCGCCGCGGGCGGCGACCGCCGGCGCGTGCCGTTGCCGGTCTACCCCTACGAGCGCCGTCGGTACTGGCTGGACCCCGATCCCGCCGGGGCGGTGGACCCGGACGCGGAGGAGCTCAACGACGGCGTCCGACCGGTGGAGCGCGCCGTGTACGCCCCCGTCTGGACGGAACGGCCGATCGGGACGGAGATACCCGCGGTACCGGACGGCTCCCGGTGGTTGCTGCTCACCCCCGGAGACGGACCGGTGGAGCACCTCGCGGACCTCCTGGAGGCCAAGGACGCGCATATCGTCCGGGTGGCGGCCGGGCCGGGGTTCGCTGAGACGGCTGCGAACCGGTTCACGATACGGCCCACAGAACGCGACGACTTCGAGGCGCTCCTCGATGCGCTCGGCGACGAGGTCCCCTCCCATGTCGTGCACGGCTGGACGGCCTCCGCGGCCGAGCCCGACCCGCTCGCCCCGGAGGCCGTCGAGCGGGCCTGCCGCCTCGGCTTCTACGCGCTCCTGCTCCTGGCCCAGGCGCTGGAAGAGCGGCTGCCGGAGGAGCCCGTGCGGATCGTCGCCGTCAGCACCGACATGCAGGATGTCTCGGGCGTGGGCGCGAACGAGCCGGGCAAGGCGACGCTGCTCGGCCCCGCGATCCTCATGAACCGGGAACTGCAGCACGTGAGCTGCCGCAGCGTGGACCTCGCCGCGGCGTCCGGCCCACCCGCCCGGATCGTCGCCGGTCAATTGCTCCGCGAATGCCTGCGTGACGACGCCGACCGGCAGGTCGCGTGGCGCGGGCTGAAACGCTGGGCGTGGTCGTACACGGAGGTCCCGGTCGAGATTCCCGAGGAGCGCCCCGCCATCCTCCGCGACGGCGGCACCTACCTCATCACCGGCGGATTCGGCGGCATCGGCCTCACCACGGCCTGCGAACTCGCCCGGACGGCACAGGCGAACCTCGTGCTCGTCGGCCGCAATGCGCCACCCGACCGTGATGCGTGGCCCGCGCTCCTCGCCGACGACGGCACAGACGAGGCCACCCGGCGGCTGCTCGGAAAGCTCATGGAGATCGAGGAGCTGGGCGGGACCGTCATGCCCCGGGCATGCGACGTGACCGACGAGGACGCGCTGGCAGCGGTGTCGGCCGAGGCCGTCGAGCGGTTCGGACGCATCGACGGCGTCTTCCACTCGGCGGGCGTGGCCGGCGGCGGGCTGCTCGCGGTCCGGGACCTGGAGGCCGCTCGGCGCGTCCTCGCCCCCAAGGTCGCGGGGACCCTCGCCCTGCACGGCATCCTCGGTGACGACGTCGACTTCATCGTGCTCTACTCCTCCATCACCTCGGTCGTGGGGGATTTCGGCCAGGTGGACTACTGCGCCGCGAACAACTTTCTCGACGCCTACGCCCGGCGGCGCGCCGCCGCGGGCGTCAGGGTGCTCTCGGTGAGCTGGGCGGCCTGGTGCGACGTCGGTATGGCCGTGGACGCCGCCCGCATCACCCCGAGCGTGTTCCGCGAAATGCGGGGCGGCAAGTGGTCCGAGTCCGCCGCACACCCGCTGCTCGGGCGCCGACTGCACGACCTGTCGGAAGATGCGGTGTTCTCCACGGTGCTCGGCCCCGACTCGCACTGGATGCTCACCGACCATCGGGTCGGCGGCATCCCGCTGATGCCCGGATCGGGGTGCCTGGAGATGATCCGGGCGGCGGCCGCCACGGCGTTCGGCACGGATGCGCGGGACGACCACGTCGAGATGACCGACGTGGTGTTCCTCGGTCCCATCGAGGTCCGCACTGACCAGGAGATGCGGGTCACCTTGCGGACGGCGAACGACGGGTTCCATGACGCCTGCGTCACTGTCGCACCGGCCGACGCCGGCGACCCCACCTGGACGGAGCGGGTCCGTGCGCGGGTGCGGATGGTGCCGCCACGCCCGCCCCCGCACACGACGTCGAGGCCGTCCGCGCCGAGTGCACGGACTTCTGCTTCGAACCGACCCCGGACTTCAGGTCCAAGGGGATCGTCGACTTCGGCCCCCACTGGTACAGCGTGGAGCAGATCGACTGCGGGACGCGCAGGCAGCTGGGCACCGTCGCGCTACCGGAGGATTTCCACGCCGAATGCGACCAGTACGTGCTGCACCCTGCCCTCTTCGACGACGCGGTCTCCAACGCCCGGATCATCGCGGGCGTCGGCAAGGGGAGCAAGTACCTGCCGCTGAGCTACCGGCGCATCCTCGTCCGCGCGCCGCTGCCGCCGCGCTTCCACGTCGACGTGCGGGAACTCGACACCGCCGACGGGGAGATCGTGGCCGCTGACATCAGGGTCATCGCCCCGGACGGCGCCGAGCTGGTGGAGATCGAGCAGTACGCGCTGCGGCGGGTGGACCCCGCCTCGTTCGCGGACGAACCCACCGCCGACCCCGCACAGGCGGACGTGCCCGCTCCCGATACGGAGTCCGGCCGCACCGGCTGGATGATCTCTCCAGCCACCGGCATGGACGCGCTGCGGGCGCTGCTGGGCGCGTGGGGCGCCGCGCCGCATCTCGTGGTGTGCCCGGAGGGGCTGGAGGCGAACCTGCGCCGCGTCGAGTCGCTCACCGGCGATGTGCTCGAACGGGAACTGGGGGACGACGCGACGGTGGCGGCGATGGACGCCCAGGGCGAGCGGTTGCTCGACACTCCCTACGCCGCGCCCGAGACGCCTGTCCAGCAGCGGATCGCCGCCCTGTGGTCGGACGCTTTCGGCATCCGCGACATCGGTCTGGACGATGACTTCGCCGAGCTCGGCGGGAACTCGCTCATGGCCGTGCAGCTCGCTTGGCGCATCCGGCAGCACTTCGACGTGGAGGTCACCGTGGCGCGGCTCTTCCGCCGGCCCACCGTCCGTGCCCTGGCCGAACTTGTGGACAACGAGCAGGGCGCACGCTGAGCGTCCGGGAGAGGTTGCGACGATGACAGGAGCCCTCACGGTGGCGGACGGCCTGCGGAGGGCCGCAAACCCACTGCTGCTCACCTCCGGCGCGCACGGCCTGAGCGCCACGGTCGACCGCGCCCGGATGGCGGAGGAAGCCGGGGCCGAGTACCTCTGGCTGAGCCAGCCCCCCGACGGCCACGACTCGGCCGTCATCGCGGCGGCCTGCGCCGCCGCGACCCGCTCGATGCACATCGGGACCGGGGTCATACCCGCGGCGGGACACCACCCGGTGCACATCGCGCAGACGGTGTCGGCGCTGGCCGACCTCTCCGGGGGACGGTTCGCCCTCGGGCTCGGAGCCGGACACCCGTTCGTCAACGAGTTCGTGCTCGGCCTCGCCCCCGTTCCCCCGGTGGCGGCGATGCGCGAGTACCTGACGATCGTCCGGACCCTGCTCGGCGAGGGTCGCGTCGACTTCGCCGGACGCCACCACACCGCGCACGCCTCCAACCTGACCGGGCACGGCGCCGGCGTCCCGATCCTTCTCGGCGGCATGCGGCGGAGAATGATCGAGCTGGCGGCGGAGCTCGCCGACGGGCTGCTGCTTTGGCTCGTCCCCCTCCGCTACGTGGAGGAGCATGTCCTGCCCGCAGTGCACGACGCCTGCGCGCGGATCGGCCGCGACCCCGCGACGCTGCCCGTCCTCGTCGAGGTGCCGGTGTACCTGGCCGGCGACCATCCGAACCTGGAGCGCGACCTGGAGGGCCTCGTCATCCAGTACGCCATGATGCCGGCGTACCGGCACGTGTTCGAGACGTCCGGGTTCGGCGACCGGCTGGCGACGGGCGACATCGACCGCGCCATGACCGGTGCGATCGCGATCACCGGGGACGCCGGCGAGATCGCGGGCCGGCTGGAGGAGTTCCGGACCCTCGGCTGCGTGCCGGTCCCCACCGCCGCCATCGGCGACGGGCCGCTCGCGTTGGACACGCCCGCCGCATTCGAGCGCTACCTGAAGGCGGTATGCGTTGCCTGACCCAGTGGTGCCGCCGAGCCGGTGGACGCGGTTCACCCTGCCGGCGAGCGCGCCGCGGGTCCGGCTCGTCTGCCTGCCGTGCGCCGGCGGGGGCGCGACCGCCTACCGCTCGTGGCCGCGCGAGCTCGCCGGCGCGAGCGTCGACGTCTGGCCCGTCCAGCTGCCCGGCAGGGAGAACCGGTTCGAGGAGAACCTGCCCGGCTCCATGGAGGAGCTGGTCGAGGAGCTGCTCGACGAGTTCGGCTCCGCGTTCCGTACGGCGCCCTACGCGCTCTTCGGGCACAGCATGGGCGCCCACATCGCCCTGGCGCTGGCCTACGGAGCGCGCTCGCGGGGCCTGCCCGGGCCGGTTCGGCTGTTCCCGTCCGCCGGCCGCCCGCCGAACCGCCCCGATCCCGGCCCACCCGCCCACAACCTGCCCAAGGCCGCGTTCACCGAACGTTTGCGCGCCTACGACGCCGGCTCGCTCCTCCTGCGCGAACCCGAACTGCTGGACATGTTCCTGCCCAAGCTGCGTGATGACTTCGCGCTGTTCGAGAACTACCGGCCGCCGGGCGGAGAGCCTCTCGACTGCCCGTTCACCGTCCTCGGCGGCCTCGACGACTCCTCCGTGCCCGCCGCCCTCCTTCCCGCCTGGTCCGCCTACACTCGCGGGCCGTTCGAGGTCCGGCTGGTGGCGGGCGGTCATCTGTTTCTGGAGACCGCGCGTGACGCGGTCGTCCGGCTGGTGCGCAGGCGGCTCGTCGTCCCGGAGGCGGCGGGATGACCCCGGACGCGCGCGCCCTGCTGGCGGTGGTTCGCAAGGAGCTGCGCGTCCTGCGGCGCTACCCGCTGACCCTGCTGAACACGATGCTGTTCACTCCGCTGTACCAGCTCGTCCTGCCCGTCCTCCTCCTCGGCACCGCCTTCCTCGTCCACGGGCGATCGCCGGGCATGGACGAGCTCACCGGAACCTCCGACTTCGGCGGATGGCTGTCCGCCGGCCTGGTCGGGGCGACCGTCACCGGAGCCGTCCTGTCAGGCCCCGCCCAGGCCATGGCCTCGGAACGGGACCTCGGCACACTGGAACTGACCTGGGCCATGCCGGTGAGCCGCCGCGCCCTCGTCCTCGGCCTGATGACCTGCATGACAGGGCTCAGCACGCTGGCGGGGACGACGATAGCGGCCCTGGTGAGCCTGCTGGCGGGCGCCCGTTACGGGCCCGGGACCGTGCTCGTCCTGCCGGTGCTCGGCGCGCTCCTGCCGGGTCTCACCGGGCTGGGATTCCTTAGCGCTTCGTTGTCCCTGCTCTGGCGACGGTCCGCGGGCCTCACCGACAACCTCGGCTACGTCGTGACCGTCCTGGCCGGGGTCACGTTCCCCGTGGTGGTGCTGTGGGACGCATTGCGTCCGGTCTCCTATCTCATCCCCACCACCTGGGCGATCGACCTGAGCCGGCGGGCCGCGCTCGGGGCGAACTCCCTCTACCCGCCGGCCGTGGAGGTGTGCGCGCTGCTGGTGACGTCGGCGCTCTGGCTGGCGGGCGGCTCAGCGCTGTTCAGTCGGGTCGAGCGCCGGATGCGCGCGGAGGGAACGCTCGGCCAGCACTGACCGCGGCAGTCCCCTTTATGGGACGACCCTCGGAAGTCATCACTTCCGAGATTATCGAAATCGCAGATCCGTTCTAAGATCACAGGCATGTCGATAACTCCTGGAATCGATTCGCAAGCGAGGTCCGGAGAGGTCGAGAACAACCTTTCCCAAGTCTTTCCGGAGGGGAAGGTAAACGTCGTCTCGGACGACTCAGAACTGAACCGGTACGCCGCTGGGCTGGGAATGCGGACCGCTTCCCTCGAGGACGCGGCCGATCTGCCGGACGACGCCAATGTCGTCCTGCTCCTGCGCAGGAGGCTCGTCAGCCGCGAGCTGCGCAGGTTGTTCCGGCGCATGCGGGTGCTGCTGGTCCCGATCGCCAGCTTCGACCCGTCCCCGGCGGTGGCGGAGTACACGCTCCGGCTGGTCTGCGCCACCGACTACGTGGCGGCCTGCGAATGGAACCGCTACTGGGCTCGGAGCATCTCCGAGCAACCCGGCCTGCTCAGGTTCGAAGGCAACGGAACCGACCTGACCTGCTCGCTCGCCGACCGGCTCCACGCCGACGCCTGGCTCGACCCCCGCATCGGTTTCGGAAAGTGGGTCAGCGTGGCGAGCTTCTGCGAGTTCTCCATCACCGCACCGTCGTCCACCGACTGGCGCGGGGCCTTCGACATCGCCGGCACGGCGGTCGCGTCCGGCCTTCTCGTCGCCAGGGACGCACGCGTCCGGCCAGAGGGCGACGAGCGGATCCGCCGCGCCACCCGATTGCGCGAGGAGATCGCCGCACGTGCGCCGATCGATTTGCGCCTCGCCGACGGGATGCTCGCCGAGGTGCGGGCCGGCGGCGTGGACTACACCGAGGCCGTGATCGACGTGACCAACCCCGCCTACGAGGGGCACACGATCGAGCTCGGCCTCGGCACCAACATGGCTCTCCTCCCGCAGGTGAACTGGGCGCTCAACTCCCAGCTCAACGAAGGGGCCGGGACGCTCCACCTCGGCTTCGGCGAGGGCATGACAGGCGCGCACATGGACTTCGTCGTCGCCGAATGCGAGCACCGGTTCCAGAAAGACGGCGCGGAGGCGCCGCGCTGAACCCCACCATCCTGAGAGAGGAGGAGAGAGAGATGCGCGAGCTGACGATCAACGACCAGTCGTGGAACGTCGACGAGGACGGCGCTCTCGTCGACGGCGACGAGCGGCTGGAGTCCGCAGACCCCGTCGAGGCGAAGACACTCAACTACGGCTACGCCAGGATCTAGGCGGCCCGCGTGCGGGGGCGGCGTGCCCGCCCCCGCACGCGGCCACCCAGACGACCACAGGAACGGAGCGGGACACACGATGGCCGAACGGACGCGCTACACGGTGATCTCGGCGGACTGCCACGGTGGCGCGGACCTCCTGGAGTACCGCGAGTACCTCGACCCGTCCTGCCGGGAGGAGTTCGACACCTGGGCAGCCGGCTACGAGGTCCCCTACGAGGACCTCAAAGGTGAGGACGGGACCCGGAACTGGGACTCCGAGCGCCGACTGCGCGAGCTGGAGAAGGACGGGATCGTCGCCGAGGTTCTCTTCCCCAACACGATCCCGCCGTTCTTCTCCGCCTCGTCGCTCGGCAGTCAGCGGGCCGTCGAGAACGCTGAGGACGTCCGGCGGCGATGGGAAGGACTGCGCGCACACAACCGATGGCTGGCCGACTTCTGCGCCGCGGCACCGGGACGCCGCGCGGGCGTCTTCCAGGTGATGCTGAACGACGTCGACGAGGCTGTCGCCGAGATCGAGCGCTCCGCCGCGGCCGGCCTGCGCGGCGGGTTGCTGCTGCCCGGCACCCCGCCCGGATCCGGCCTGCCGCCGCTGTACTACCACGAGTACTACGATCCGATCTGGCGCGCCTGCGTCGCGGCCGGGCTCCCAGTCAACGTGCACAGCGGCAGCGCCGCGCCCCGCGCGGGCGACCGCCCCGAGGACCACGTGCTGTTTATGCTGGAACTGCGCTGGTGGGACCAGCGCACCCTGCGGCACCTCATCCTCGGCGGCGTGCTGGAGCGGCATCCCGAGCTGACCGTCGTCTTCACCGAGGAGGGACTGGGCTGGATCCCGGGCGCGCTCCGCGCCATGGACGGTTTCGCTGACTCCATGCGCACAGCGTCCGGCCGCGGCGACCTCAGCCACGGCGCCACCGTGGCCCGGAACCTGTCGCTCCGTCCGAGCCAGTACTGGCAGCGCCAGTGCTACGCGGGAGCCAGCTTCATGCATCCGTCGGAGACCGCGATCCGGAACTCGGTCGGTGTGTCCCGGATCATGTGGGGAAGCGACTACCCGCACACGGAGGCGACCTACCCCTACAGCGAGTCCGCGATCCGGCTGGCCTATGCGGGGGTCCCGCAGGACGAGGTCGAGTTGATGCTCTCGGGCAACGCCGCCCGGGTCTTCGGGTTCGATCTGGAGGCCCTCGCCCGCGACGCCGAGCACTTCGGTCCCCGGCGGGACGAGGTAAGCGCGGGCATGGACCCCGGCGCCCTACCGGCCGCCGCGGCGAAGAGCCCCGCTTTTGCGGGGATCACCCCCGGCTCCAGTACGACGCGGTGGGTCGACAACCGCAAGGCGTGAAGGCCGCGGCGGTCACCCGCCGGTAACGGCGGGGGCGACCTCGTCCATGAAGCGGCGCAGATCGGCGACGCCGCCGGCGGGATCTACCGGCTGAACGACGAAATGCCGCACGCCCAGATCCCGGTCGGCGCACAGGCGCCGCGCGAGATCGTGGGGCGGCCCGGCAAGCACCGAACCTGTGGAGTCGGAGTGATGCGAGAAGGCGAGTTCGTAGTTCGCCGACACGCGAGCCGCGCCGGCCTGCGGGATCAGCTCGCCGAGCCGCCAGGTGTCCGGGGCGCGGCAGTTCCACCAGTCCGCCCGCTCGCGTACCAGCGCCATCGTCCCTTCGGCGGCGCCTCCGATGGTCAACGGGATGCGGGGTTGCACGGCGGCCGGGCCGCCCTGCGGGTCGCGGACGGTGAAGAAGGCGCCGGTGTGGTCGACCGGGCGGCCGCCGACGACGAGTTCGAGCACGTCCAGCAGCTCGGCCAGCCGCGCTCGCCGCATGCCGGGCGGATCCGGACTGAACCCCAGGCCCGCCAGCTCGGACGGCGATGAGCCCCAACCGAGCCCGAGGTTAAGCCGCCCCCCGCTGATCTGGTCGAGCGTCACCGCCATCCTGCCGAGCAGCACCGGGTTCCGGAACGACTCGCAGAGCACGAGGTGGCCCACGCGCAGGGTGCTGGTCCGGGCCGCGATCGCTGTCGCCACCGTCCATCCCTCCAGGGTTCCACCCCGCACTCCTGGCAGCGAGAGATGGTCCATGAACCACACGGACTCGAAACCGAGATCCTCCGCCGCCGACGCGAACATCGCCAGCTCCGCGAAAGTCCGGTGGACCTGCGGTAGGTAGAGCCCGAACGTGGGTTTCATGTGTTCCTCCTCGGCCCAGATTTCCGGACGTCGAAGCGAGTCGCAAGGCCGTTTGATTAAACGCTTGTTTAGAAGCACTGAGGCTATCGACGAATGCCCGTCGGCATGGACGGACTAAAGCATGAATTAGAGATTCGGGCTTGTTCCCGCCTGCACAGCCAAATCATGATCGTCCACTGGAAGGGGCCTACCGGTCCGGCGAGGCGCAGCGAGATCGCGAGCCGTTGCGCCGTCCGTCCCGACGGATCACTGACCGCATCCGACGCGGATGATCGCATCGCCGGAACGGGCCGGGGGACCGTGCCGCGCGGAGGCGCGGTCCCCCGGCCGTGTCCGACGGGATTGCTCATCGAACAGGAGGTGGCGGACGGCATGGGGGACTTCGCCATGGCACCGGGAGCCACGGCCGGCGAGTTGAGGGCCATCTGGGAGGAGGTCCTGGGGGTCTCCGTCGGGGATCACGACTCGTTCTTCGAGCTCGGTGGGGACTCGTTGACGGCGGCCCGCATTCTGGCACGGGTCAGAAAGAGCTCCGGCATCTCGTTGACGATCCTCGACATCTTCGACGCTCCCACCCTCGCCGAGTTCTCAGCGGCCTTCGACCGATCGGCGGCACCACCCCGATGACCGCGTACAGCCCCTGGCTGGTGCACCTGACCGAGAGTTCAGCGGAACCCGCGATCCGGTTGTTCGCCTTCCCCAATGCCGGCGCCGGCCCCAACGTCTTCGTCGAACTCGCCCGGCACCTGCCCGCCCGCCTCGGCCTGTGGGCCGTGGCCCTGCCCGGCCGCGAAGCCAGGTTCGGTGAGTCCGCGCGCGCGGACCTGGCCGGCTTGACGGCAGACCTGGCCGGCGCCTTGCTCCCGCACTCGATCCACCCGTACGCCCTCTTCGGCGACTGCTCCGGAGCGCTGCTGGCCTATCTGGTGGCGCACCGGATCCGCGAACTGGGCGGTCCCGCACCCGTCCGCCTGGTGGTGAGCGATTACCCGCCCCCGGACCGCAAGAACCGTGTACCGGGGAAACTGCTGGCGCTGGGCTCGCGCGAGTTCTGGCAGCGGCTCATCGCCCAAGGCGGCGTACCACCCGAGATCGCCGCGGTCCAGGACCTGCGGGAGGTCTTCGAACCGGCGTTCCGGGCCGACTACCGCCTGCTCGCCCAGTACGAGCACCGGCCCTTGCCTCGCCTTGACACCGCCATCACATCCTTGTCGGGGCCGAAAAACTCGAACGCGCGTCGGTACGCGGCCGGCTGGGCGGTGCACGGAAGCAGAGGTCCGCACCACGAAGAGGTCGGAAACGGCGACCGTGTCACCGATTCGCCCGTCGCTCTCGGAGCGTGCCTCGCACATTTGCTCGGAGACCTTGAACGCTGAAGGATTGATGAGCTTGGGACAGAGACCGGACGACATCCGCTTCCCATCGCCGCACGAAATCGGCGAAGCCGCCGGCGCGGACCGGATACCGCGACCCGTGGTATTTCTGCATGACGGCACTCTGCTGATGAGGGGGGTCCTCAGCGCGCTGGAATCGGCCTCGCGGTTCTACCGCGTGACCGCGACCCAGGTCGCCGCCGAAGTCCATGCGGTCCTCCAGGAGACATGCGAGCTCCCCGTCCTGCTGGTCGGCCTCCCGCAGGTCATCGATGACCGGCTCATGACCGACCTGCGCGGTTGGACGCAGCGTTCCCTCGTCCTCGGCATCGCTCGGATGCTCGACCGGGGGCAGCTGAACGCGCTGGTCGGTGCCGGACTGCACGGGTGTCTGGACATGACCGCCGACGCCGGAACCCTGATCGCCGCGCTCGGCATCGTGGCCCGGGACCGCTTCTTCCTTTCCGGACCGGTCGGCGGGGAACTCTTCGTGGTCCCGGACGATCCGCCTCCTCTGCCGGTCGCCCTTCCGAACAGCTTGACCCAGCGGGAGGGCCAGGTGCTGACCCTGGTCGCCGAGGGCTGGACGCACAAGCAGATCAGTTCGCAACTCGGTTTGTCGAAGGCGACCATCGACACCTACGTGCAGCGCATCCGGCAGAAACTCAGCGTCCACAACAAGGCCGACCTCACTCGTGCCGCAGTGCAATACGGCCTCGGCCCTGTCGAGATCTCGTCGACACCGGCACGTATGCCATAAGACCCCGCGTGGACTTTTCAGTGGTGCTTGTCACGTGGATCCTCACTCGTCTACGTCAACTACACGCTCACCGAAGCCGTACTGCATGATCCGGAAAGCCGACCGGCTCACGTCCGAGGACCGTCGCCGTATCCAGGCGCCGATCCAGGTGACGGAGATGATGCCCGCACCGGACAGCCCGATGAAGGCCTCGATGCCGAATAGCGCGAGAACGGTGGGCCCCCAGACGCCGAGGATCCCGGTGATGCCGCTCAGGAATGCCGCAAGGCGGTTGAACAAGATTATATAAGCGGCGGCGCTCTGCACCGTGGCGGCGTAGATCACCCACAATTGCGGCCCGCCAGATCACCCGCCGAAAGGAACCGGCATTCTGAGCGCAGGTCACCTTGCCGCGCACACCAGTACCAGGCCGCGATCCGTTGCTGTCGACGAAGCGGCGGAGTGCGCATGTAGAACGGCCATTAACGCTTGCATGTCCGGTGGCGGCGCCCATCCTTGCTGTTTGGACCGCTTGCGACGGCGGAGGATCCAAGGCGGAACATGTGGCGATCGCGTCGGTCGTTTCGGAGGCCGTTCGCGAGGTGTTCGTGGGCTGTTAGGCGGCCCTGGGAGCGTGGTTGAACGCACCGCCCGCCCCGGACCGGTCAGCCGGTCCGGGCGCAGTCGCCCAGCGGAGGGACGGATCACCCGAGCACGCGCTGGCGCAAACGCGCTCTGAAGGGGAGGACGGCCCTGTAGCGGCGCGTCGCGCCTGTTGAGGAGGCCACCATGGAACTGCGTGAGGTCGAGGCGTTTCTCGTGGTGGCCGACGAGCTGAACTTCGGCCGGGCGGCCGACCGGCTCCGATGCAGCGCAGGCCGGGTGAGCCAGCTGATCCGCAGCCTCGAGTCCAAGGTGGGCGGCGCCCTCTTCGAACGCTCGAGCCGGCGGGTGCGGCTCACCCCACTCGGTGAGCGGTTCCGCGCCGGAACGAGCGACGCATACGGGCAGTTGCTGGAGACGATGAAGGAAACGCAACTCGCCGCCCGGAGCATCGGGGAGCGGTTGCGACTGGGGTACGCGTCGACCATCGGCGGTGAGCTCCCCATCCGGCTCGCTGAAATCTTCGAAGCCCGACATCCCGACTGCACGGTGGTGCTCAACGTCGTCCGGACCGATCCGGAGACGCCACTGGAGGAGAACGACATGGTCCTGTGCTGGTCTCCCGCTGGTGACGGTCGTGACCTCAGAAGGCCGGGCCTGACGGTCGGGCCGGTCCTGCGGTGTGTCCCCCGCGCCCTGCTCGTCCCGGCCGGGCACCCGCTGACGCGCGAGTCGGCGGTGCGCCTGGACGACCTCCTCGGCTACGAGATGCTCCGTCTTCCCGGCACCGTACCGGCCCATCTCCGCGACCTGTGGACGCCGAGGTTCACCCGCTCCGGGCAGCCGCTGAAGCACACGGCGAACGACATGGCGGCGCTCCTCGGCCGTCCGCACCCGTACCCTGAAGACATCCTCACGCTGGTGGCCCGCGGCCATGGCCTGCACTGCACGGTCGCCACGTACCTGGAGCGCTTCCCGTTCCCCGGGCTCGCCCTGGTCACGATCGAGGATCTGGCACCGGCTGCCGCCGTTCTGGTCTGGCGAACCCCCACGGAGAACTCTACGATCCGGGCCTTCGCCAACACTGCGGCTTTCGATGCCGGTGACCGCAGGTGGTCCAAGGGAGCGCCAGCAGGAACCGGGAGGAACGGCGGTCACGCCGCTTCGCCTCCTCCCCGGCGAAACCAGCGGTCAGAGCGAGCGACGGCCCACTGCAGGGTTCGTCCGGCGGGTGACGCGCGCTGAAGTGCCGATCTCCACGGCAGAGGGCAGGCCATGCGTGGGCGCCGCGCTGTTCTCACGCGCACCGCCGTGGACATGCCCGGTTGTCCCGCACCATCAACGCGCACCGTCTGCCGGCGCTTCATGGGAAGCGCCCTCGATCTGCTCGATGAGGTCGCCGACGGAGCGAGCCTGAGGAAAGGCCAGCTCTGCGAAGATCGAGCGGGCCTCGCGCAGTTGGGGAAGGGCTTGGGCCGACCCAGCCGTAGCCAGCAAGGCCTTGCCCAGTCCGTAGCGCGCTTCGGCCTCCGCCTCCCGGTCGCCGGTCCGGGTGCCGTCTGCCAGGGCCTGCCGGAAGCGGTCGAGGGCGACGCCGGTTTCCCCGAGTTGCAGGTGCGCCTCGGCGGCCCAGATGAGCGCGGTCACCCGATGGTGCGTGGCAGGCAGGTCGCCGAACAGTTCGATGGCCCTTTCGCAGACGGTGGCGGCATCCTTCGGCCGTTCCAGTTTCAGCAGGACGCCGGCGGTGTTGGCCCGCGCCAGCGCCTCTTCAGCCCGGAGCCGGTGCGCGTGTGCAAGCGACGCGGCGGAGGCGTACAGCTCGATCGCGGCGGCCTCGGCCCCCATCTCCTCGTAGGTCGCGGCCAGATTGATCATTGCGCATGCCTGCGACCGCGGGGCGTCCAAACGCCGGGCCAGCGCGATTGCCTTCTCGCCGAGTTCGGTCGCCTCGTCGAATCGCCCGCAGCGGGCGTGGCCGCGCGCCAGGCGGCGCAGCATGCGCTGCTCGGCGCCAGCGTCGCCGAGCTGGCGCGCTGCCGCCAGGCCGAGCGTGTGGAGCTCGATCCAGTCCTGCCGGTGCATGCGCATGAGCTGGTGGATCCACAGGGCGTCGACAAGCTGCCACGTGCGCTCGTCCCGGCCGAGGCGGAAGGCGAGTTCGGCGACCGCGCGGCAGTTGGCGCGCTCGGCGTCCAACCAGGTCAGCCCCTCGTAACCGCTGAAGTGCGGCCGCTGCGCGGGCGGATGCCGGATGCGGCGGGGCGGCGGCGGGGTATCGGCCTCCAGCGGCCGGCTCGCAGCGTCGGCGGTCGCCAGATAGTAGTCGATCATGCGGTCGATCGCCGCCCCGCGCTCGGACGTGCTGTCGGTGGTGTCGGCGAGCTGGCGCGCGTACAGCCGGACGAGATCGTGCATGGCGTAGCGGCCGTAGCAGATCTCCTGGAGCAGATGGGCGTCGGTGAGCCGCCGAAGTCCGGTGCGCGTCTCGGCGGGATCGGTACCGGCGATGGCGGCCGCCGCGGCCACGGTACAGTCCGTCCCCGGATGCAGGCTGAGCAGGCGCAGCAACCGGGCGATGCGGCCGGGCAGCGGACGGTAGCTGAGGTTCAGGGTCGCCCGGACGGCGCTGTCGTCGCCCTCTACGGCCAGAGCGCCGAGCCGCTGTTCCTCGTCGCTCAGCTCCTCGACGAGATCGCCGAGGGGGCGGCCGGGGTGCTGTTGCAGGCGGGCCGCGGCGATGCGCAGCACCAGCGGCAGCCCGCCGCACAGCTCGACCAGCGCCCGGGTCGCTCTCGGATCGGCCGTGGTGTGCTCCCTGCCGACCAGCCTCTCCAGCAGCCGCGCGCCCTCGCCGGGCGGCATCGCGTCCAGCAGAAGCTGCCGCGCACCCTCGCGGGCCACCAGCCCGTCGAGACGGCGGCGGCTGGTGATCAGCACCAGGCATGCCGGTTCTCCGGGAAGCAGCGGCCTCACCTGCTCCGACGAGCGCGCGTTGTCCAGGACGATCAGAAGCCTCTTCCCCGCGACCCGCGACCGGAAGGCCGCGGCCAGCTCGTCGGCTTCAGTCGGGATGTGCTCGCCGGGGGCGCCAAGGGCCCTCAGGAAGCGCTGGAGCACTTCGCACGGCTGCAGCGGATCAGCCTCCTCGAAGCCGCGCAGATTGACGAACAGCTGGCCATCCGGGAAGTCCTGCTTCAACCGGTGGGCGAGATGGACGACCAGGGCGCTCTTGCCGACGCCCGCCATTCCGGCCACGGCGACGATCGCGGTGCCGTCGCGTGAGGCGATCAGCTCGCGCAGCCTACCCAGTTGCTCCTGGCGGCCGGTGAACGCCGCCACGTCGTAGGGCAGCTGGGTCGGCGCCGGCCACGGATCCGCACCGGCCATACCGCCCTGCGTGCGGGGCGCCACCGGAGTGACCCGGGATGCCGCCAGCAAGGACGGCGCGGGCACTGCGTCAGCGAGGACCGCCGCGTGCAGCTCTCTCAGTTCTTCGCCCGGATCCAGGCCGAGTTCCCGGCGCAGCAGCACGGCGGTGTCGCGGTACACCTCGAGCGCCTCGGCCCGGCGACCGGACCGGTACAGGGCGAGCATCAGCTGGGCGCGAGCGCGCTCGCGCAGCGGATGCGCCGCCACGAGCGCGGTGAGTCCCGAGACGGCGCCCCGATGATTCCCCAGCGCCACCTCCAGGTCATAACACTGCACCGCCGCCTCCACGCAGCGTTCGGTCAGCGGCGCGATCTCCTCGCGGTGCCGCGTGGCCGACGGCACGTCTGGAAGGATCGGCCCGCGCCACAACCCGACCGCCTCCCGCAGCAGTGCCAGCGCCGTGTCCGGCTCGGTGTCGCCCAGCGCACCGGCCTGTGCCACCAGGTCGTCGAACATCAGCAGGTCAACCGCTTCCTTCGGTGGGTCGAGGACGTAGCCGTCCGGGCGAGTCTCGATCCGTACGGCGTCGCCGAGCGTGCGGCGCAGCCGCCCGACATGGACGTGCGTCGCGGCACGCGCCGTGTCCGGGGGTGCCTCGTCCCACAGCAGGTCGACCAGCCGCTCCACCGGGACGGGGCGTCCGGCGCGAAGCAGAAGGCAGGCGAGGACCGTCCGCTGCCGCGGTGAGCCGATCGGCAGGATCCGGTCTCCCCGCGCCACCTCGAGCGAGCCGAGTACCCGGTAGCTGATCACGCCTTGCATTGAACCCCTTTTGCATCTCAAATGGACGACCTAGTTGAGACGGCTTTGCAGCCCGGCAGGCTCCAGAGGATGTGCAGCACCTGGTCGCCAACCGTCTGCGCCGAGTCGCGAGCCGTTCCGGTATGGACGGCATGCCCGAACGGCGATGTGCCCCATCGGTCGCCGGATGCGATCGGAGTGCTAAGGCAGGATCTCCACGTGTCCGTTCGTCCCGTCCACGCGGATCCGCTGCCCGTCCCGGATCGATTGGGTGGCGTGCTCGTCCCCCACGACCCCGCGCCCTCTACCGCGCCATGATCCGCATCACCCGTCCCGCCTCCCCCTGAATCGTCGAGGACTGTTCAGCTGCGGTGCTCGGCGTGGCGGCGAGCACTGCGCCAGCGTTGGTCGGCGATTACGACCAGAACCAGGCCGAAGACGACCCGGGCGGTGAGGGTGACAATGGGCTGCAGGTCTCCGATGCCGTCGAAGTAGGCGTTGGCGCGTAGGAGACTGCCGGCGGCGCCGGGCGGGAGCAACTGTCCGATCGTCGCCCAGGTCTCGAGCAGCCAGTGTGGACCGGTGGACAGGCCGGACAGCGGGTTGCCCAGGAACATGGCAACACCTCCTCCGAGGCCGATGCCGGCGGATCCGGTCAAGGACTCAAGACCGAGAAAAATCGGCGAGAGCACCGCCATGCCCAGGGACAGGCCGAGTGAGAAGTGAGCAGGGTGTCGCCGTCGAGGGAACCGGTGGCGTACCGCAGAAGGCTCCGACGGCAAAGCCGGCCAGCAACGCGAATCCGACGGCTCCGACCAGGCGGGTGCGCAGGTTGCGGTGACCTGGGTAGAGGCGGACCAGGACAAGGGCAGGGGTTGTATCGCCGCCTCGACGACCCCACTACCAGCGCCGCCGACCTCGTCGGCCGCATCGCCGCCGCACGCGCCGGCGACCCCGCCCCCGCAGCCGCCCCGGCCCCAGCATGTTGTGCAGGGACGGGTTGTGATCGCCGGGGCTCTCCGCCGAGGTCTCCGCGACGATCCATCGGCAGCCCTCGGTTGCAGCTGCTTGGAGGCGGGCAGCCGCAGCGCGGACCGGGCTCCGCGGCCGCGTGCGTGCGGGAGGGTGGCCCCGGCGAACATGTGGGCGCACTCGCCGTTGAGGAAGACGCTTCCGACCGCGACGATCCGCTCGTCGGCCCAGACCGCGTACTGCCGCCAGTTCGCCTTTCCTATGAAGGACGCGGCCATCTCGATCATCTCGGGTGCGGTGAACCCGAAGGTGGTCATCATGACGGTGGCCCACTCGTGGGCTTGTCAGGCCTCGACGACGCCGACTCACCAGCCCGGGTCCAACACGGAAAGGCCGACGGTCGTGGACACCGTTTCGGTGTCGCGACTGAGCTTGGTGTAGCGGCTGCCTTCGGTGAGGCCCAGTTTCGAGACTACGGCGGCCCAGTCGGCCGGCAGCACCGAGGGCGCAAACATGAGCGAGCCTCGTGCCACCCCTTGCTCCCGGTAGAAGTCGCACACCGGGGTCAGGTCGTCGGCGGTGATCGGACGGCCGCCGGCGCCGAAGCCGCCTGCCCGGTTGAAGAAGTGGCTCGAATCCTCACGGATGGCCAGCGCCTGCATCGGTCCGACGTACAACGCGTCAAGCCCCAGGGCCTCCTGCACGGTTGTCGGGGCGCTGGTCGCGAAGTCGGTATAGGCCATGATCTCGGTCAGCTTTGACGGAGGGGTCAGCGGGCGAGGGAGACGGCGAAGGGGGTGAAGCCGTTGCGGCGCAGGATGTGGGGGACGATGAGGATCATGGCTTCGGTGGCGCGGGCGGTGGTGATACCGCCGAGGTCTTCGATCCAGGCGGGCTGCCAGCCGAGGTCGCCGAGAAGCCCGGTGACGGTCTTCTTCGCCTGCTCGTCGTTGCCGGAGAGGTAGGCGGTGGGCGGGGTGGTCAGGGACCCGGGGGCGGTCATGACCATGAACAGCATGGTGTTGAGGGTCTTGACGACGTGGGTGTCAGGCAGGGCGGCCTGGAGTTGTTCGGCGAGGCTGCTGCCGGGGTAGCACAGGTCGCCGGGCAGCCCGTCGGCGGCGTCGTGAGTGGCGTTGGAGACGTCGATGAGGATCTTGTCTGCGAGTTCGGGACGCAGGGCGGTGAGCCGTTCCAGGGTGCTGCCGCCGGGGGTGGCGTTGATCACGATGTCCGCGGTGCGGGCGGTGGTGGAGTGATCGGCATAGCGGATGGCGGTTCCCTTCGCGGGCGGCACGCCCGTCTCGCCGCCGTTCTGACGGCGGCCGAGGGTGACGTGGTGTCCCGCGGCGGTGAGGGCGCGGGCGAGGTTGGTGCCGACGCGGCCGGCGCCCAGGATGCCGATGCTGGTCATGAGGTGATGCTCCTTGCGGTCTGGGAGGGGGTGGTCCGGGGGGCTGTCAGATCGAGGCCAGGACGTCGAGCGCGGCGGTGTGGATGCGGGGGGCGGCGGCCAGGAAGTCGCGGCTGGCCGCACTCCAGGGCTCGCCGTCCAGGTCGGTGACGGTCCCTCCGGCCTCGGTGACCAGCAGGGCGCCGGCGACGAGGCCGGAGCGGACGTCGGAGAACTGCCAGAAGGCGTCCATGCGTCCGGCGGCGACGTGGATGAGCTGCAGCGTGGCCGGGACCGACACACGCACGACGAGGCCGGCGGTGAGCATGGCGGTGACCGATGCGCCGATCCGGCCGAAGGTGTCGGTGCTCTCGCCCGGCCGGGCCTGTCCGGTGCCGACCAGGGCGGCGCGCAGGTCGCTCTTGGCCGACACGGTCAGCGGACGGCCGTTGAGGTGGGCGCCGCCACCGGCGGTAGCGGTGTAGGTGTCGCCGGTCAGCGGAAGGTGAACGACCGTGAGGGCCGACTGGTTGTCGCGCACCAGGGTGGCGGTGACGGCCCAGTCGGGCATGCCGTGGACGTGGTTGATGTTGCCCTCGGCCGGGTCGACGACCCACCACTCCCCCGCCGGGAGCGCCCCGCCTGCCAACTCGTCCTCCGCCCACTGCGAACCAGGCCTCGCCTTCAGCAGCGGCTCGCGCATGACGGCGAGGACCGCGTCGTCATTCGCGTGGATCTCACCGACGACCTCCTCCAGGCTCACGCCCCGGGCATGGGTCGTGTAGCGCTCCCGCAGGGTGCGCCCGGCGGCCTCCACAACATCGGTCACCTCGGACACAAGCGCGGCGTCTTGGCCAGAAGGCATGGCTGTGCTCATGGCGTACTCCTTGGATTCGTCAGAAACGGGGCGGTGCTGGGCTCTTCCCTGGGCCCCGCACCTCGAAGGTAGAGGCCCCAACCATTAACAACAAGTGCATGGTTTTCACTCGTACAGTTACTCTCATGCAACTGGATTTGAACCTGCTCACCGCCCTGGACGCCCTGCTGGAAGAAGGCAGCGTGGCCGGAGCCGCAGCCCGCCTCCACGTCACCGCACCCGCGATGAGCCGCTCGCTGGGCCGCATCCGCAAAGCCACCGGCGACCAGATCCTCGTCCGCACCGGACGCCACATGACCCCAACCACCCACGCGCTGGCCATACGCACCCAGGTCCACGCCCTCGTACAGCAGGCCCACCAGTTGCTGTCCCCTCAGACAGAACTCGACCTGGCGACCCTGGAACGGGTGTTCACCGTCCGCTGGCACGACGCCCTCACCACCACGTGCGGGACCGACCTGATCGCCGCAGTGCTCCGCCAGGCCCCCGGGGTGCAACTCCGCCTCACCGCCGAACCGGGCGACGACACCCCCGAGCTGCGCCGCGGCGCGGTAGACCTCGCCTCAAGCGCGGGCCCACCATCCCAGCCCGACATCCGCCACCGCCTCATCGGCCATGACCGGCTCGTCCTCGCCGTCCGCCCAGGCCACCCGCTCACCGGACAGCCCGTAACCGCCGAAAGATACGCGGCGGCCGATCACCTCACCGTCTCCCGACGCGGGCGCCTGCACGACCGGATCGACGACGCCCTGGCCTCGCAGGGCCACGAGCGCCGCGTCATCGCCTCCGCCCCCACCACAGTCAACGCATTGCAACTCGCCCGCGACACCGGCCTCGTGGTCACCCTCCCCGACGCGGCCACCCGCTCCATCCGCCACCAGTTCGGCCTGACCACCCTGCCGCTGCCGCTCGAAATGCCCGACGTACCCCTCTGCCTGCTCTGGCACCAACGCCACGACAACGACCCCGCCCACACCTGGCTGCGCGAAACAGCCACCCGAACCCTCCAGGCCCTGTTCACCCCGCCACCCACGCCCTAACCGGTAGCGGGCCTGGCAGTCACACCCGGTGGACTTGTCACCCGTACCGGACCTGGCGGTTCGATCACCGCCTCCTGGCTCACACCGGGACGCCGTCGTCATCCTCGTCCAGTTCGGTTGTGTCCGGGACCACACCTCGCGCCTTCATGACGTGGGCGGCGGTCTTTTCCGCGGTGCGGTGGGCGACCTCGGGGAGGCGCCGTCCGCCTGCTCAGGCGACAGGTCACCAGCAGCACGCCCGGTGGCCCCCTCCACCATTACCGGACAGCCTGTGGTTGCCGAAGCCGTCCGAACACTTCGCTGGTTTGCGCGGGCTCGGGGTCATCTCGCTCAGTTCTCGGCGGGTTCGATGGAAGCCGCGAGGACGCCGTTCAAGGGCTCGGACGGGCGCGCTCCTGGCGCCGGTCGATTCGGCCGGCCGAGGCGCTGTCCCTCCTGCGCGGGGGGCTTCGCCGGCTTCGCCGCGCCAGCTGCCCGGGCCTCCGAGCCGCTGGCGGCCACCAGTGCTCCCGGGATCAGCACGGCTGCCGTCGTTCCTCCATATGGCGACGGCTCGAGTTCCACCCCGATCTCGTGTCGCCGCGCCAGCCGGGCGACGACGAACAGGCCGAGCCGTTCGGTGTCGGCGAGATCGAACTCCGTGCCGCAGGAAAGCCGCCGGTTCAACTCGGCCCTTTCCAGCGGGTGCAGCCCGGCGCCGCGGTCGACCACCTCGATCGCCAGTCCCTGGGAGACGGTGGCGAACGTGATGGTCACCTCCGCGGTGGGCGGGGAGAACGCCGCCGCGTTCTCGATCAGCTCGGCCAGCAGGTGGACCACGTCCGCGGCCACCGCGCCGTCGACCGCATCCGGTGAGGAACCGGTCACCCGGACCCGGGCGTAATCCTCGACTTCCGCTACCGCCGCCTGGACCACGTCCTCCACATGGACGGGATGGTCCCAGGCGCGGATGGTCGGGGCCCCGGCGAGAATGACCAGCCCTTCGACGTGCCGGCGTCGGCCAGCGGGCCGGATTCGAAGGCCTCATCGTTGTCGCCGCTCCGGGTCCCTTCGTGAATCGGCGTCTCAGGAGGTCTGGAACGCCTGGACGTCCAGCGCGATGTCGACCTTGTCCGCAATGATGATCTTTGTGCCGTCGGCGACCAGGCCGAAGGTGATGCCGAAGTCGCGGCGGCTGACGGTCGTCTGAGCGGAAAAGCCGATTCGTGGTTCGCCCTGGAGGCCGGTCGGGTCCGAGCCGAGGAAATCGACCTCCAGGTCCACCGGCCGGGTGACATCACGGATTGTCAGTTCACCTGAGAGCACCCAGGAGCCGGCCGCCCGGCGCAGTGTGCGGCTGTCGAATCTCATCTGCGGGTACCGCTCGACGTCGAAGAAGTCAGCCGAGCGCAGGTGGTCATCGCGCATCTGGTTGCCGGTGTTGAGCGAGGCGGTCCCGATCACGGCGGTGACGCTCGAGCGTGCGGGGTCGGGGTCGGTGACGATCTGTCCGCTGACATCGTTGAACGTTCCGCGCACCCGGCTCATCAGGTGGCGCGCCGAGAAGCTCACCGTGGTGTGGGCGGGGTCGATGGTCCAGGTGCCGGGGGCCCAGCCCTCAGGCGTCTGCGAGCCGGCGGCGCTGGTGTCGTCGGTGGTGTTCATGGGGTTCTCCCGTTCGTTGCTGGTCTGGCGTCGGTGCGGAGGTGTCCGGGCCTTCAGGTCCGGGACATCGGTGCGGCAGATCCGGCCGGCTGGGCCAGGTGGTGCAGTGAGTTGATGAGATGATCGGGGCCGAACGGCGGGAACCGGATGCCGTACTCGCGGATGTACTGCGGCACCGCCGAGCAGTCGTGGGTGAGCGTGGCCTCGGTCCGGGACGGGCCGAGCGGCGTCAGGTCGTATCCCCAGATCCCGCCATCGGTCGCGGCCTTGGTCGTCGGGTCCGCCGGCACCGCGAACACTCGCGCGGCGGGCGCGGCGGGCGCAGCGGGCACGGGGAAGGTCAGGGTGGCGCTTACGTTCTCGTGGCTCATGGTGTGCACGTCCCCTGCCATCTCAGGCGGCCAGGCGGCGGGTGATGGCCGGGATCACGATCGCGGCGGCGACCAGGTGCGTCAGTATCAGCAGCGCTTTCGTGGCCGCGGACGCGTCCGCGAGCACATCCGGTACCAGGGACAGCGCGGTGAGCACGATCGTGGTGCGGACGAACGCCTTGCGTGGACGGCGCGCCCAGTGGGCCAGTGCCAGGGCGAGCACCAGGCCCACCACGGAGAAGACGGCGGTCAACGTGGCGAACCCCGACACCGGGATCGGCGCGCCGCCGACAGCGACGCTGATCCCGGCGGACTTGCCCACTGCGGCGATGGCCGCGGTCGTCACGGCGGCCAGCGCCGCGGCGGTCAGGCCACCGGCGATCAGGGCCTTCACAGAGACGGGAGCCGTGGTGGTGGCGATGGACATCGTGAGCCTCCGGTGTGCGGCGACCGGCTCCTTGCCGGCCTCTCACCTTGGCTACGAACGAACTCGACGCCATTCGACATCGTCGCGGAAAAAAAATATGAAGATGGACAGCGGCGTTGGACGGCGTCCAGACAGGGCCTGGACGCAGGAGTGCAGCGACACGACGAACGTCGGTTGCCCCCGCGCCCTGGCCGCCTAACGACTAGCCGTTTCAACAACCGGACATCCCAGGGCGCCGGGTACGGCTGCCCGTTGAGATCGCTCGCCTCCGGCGACGGCATCCGGCGCGCCCGCAGCCGGCACTGCGGACCAGGGCGGCATTGTGGCCGTCCCCGCGGTACTCGCGCAGCAGCGTCGTCGCATGCCAGAGCCTGGTCACCGGCTCCTCGGGAACCTCGAGCGCCCGGAGCCCGGCGTACAGTACTCGGCCCTCGGTCGGCGCACTGACCGCTGCCCGGATGGCCAGGTCGGCGACCCGCGCCACAGCGGGGAAGTCGGCGAGCTCCCCGATCAGCTGCCGTAGCTGGCCGTCCTGGGCTACAACCACCGCTACACCGCTGCGGACCGATCTGCCGTCACCCAGAGATCTGGTAGGTCACGTATTCACCACCGGTTCGAAAAAAGGCCCGGGTGGCGGTGTCGGATCGGGCCAGAGGTGTTCGTAGCAGGAGTGAGTGGCCGCCTATGAGGGGTGGCCTCCCGCGCCGACGACGAACAGGACCAGATCATGTCCACGGTGAATACCAGGCTCGGAGCCGGGCGACGGGAATGGGTGGGACTGGCCGTGCTCGGCTTGCCCACATTCCTGGTCACGATGGATTTCTCCGTGCTGTACCTGGCCGTCCCGCACCTGACCGCCGACCTCGCACCGAGCGGCATCCAGCAGCTGTGGATCCTGGACATCTACGGCTTCCTGATCGCGGGCTTCCTGGTCACCATGGGCACCATCGGTGACCGGATCGGCCGCAAGAAGCTGTTGCTCATCGGCGCCGCCGTGTTCGGCATCGCCTCGGTGGCGGCGGCGTTCTCCACAAGCCCGGCGATGCTCATCGCCAGCCGCGCGCTGCTCGGCGTGGCGGGCGCGGCGGTGATGCCGTCGGTGCTGGCCCTGGTCACCGGGATGTTCAACGACCCGAAGCAGCGCGGCCGCGCCCTGGCGATCTATCTGACCTGCTTCATGGCCGGGCTGACGCTTGGCCCGCTCGTCGGTGGCGTGCTGCTGGCGCATTTCTGGTGGGGATCGGTGTTCCTGGTGTCCGTGCCGGGGATCGTGCTGCTGCTGGTTTTCGGTCCTTTCCTGCTCCCCGACCAGAAGGCGCCGCAGGCGGGCGGGCTCGACCCGGTCAGCGTCGTGCTGTCCCTCGCGGCGATCCTGCCGACCATCTACGGACTCAAGGAGCTGGCTCGCCACGGCTGGCAGTGGCTCCCCGCCGTGGCGCTGGTCGTCGGGATCGCAGCGGGGGTGGTGTTCGTCCGGCGGCAGCAACGCCTGGAGCACCCCCTGCTCGACCTGCGCCTGTTCGGCAACCGCACGTTCAGTTCCGCGCTGACCCTGATGTTGGTGACCAGCGTGGCCGGCACCGGCACCCTCCTACTCGTCACGCTGTACCTGCAGAACGTCACCGGCCTCACTCCGCTGGCGGCCGGTCTGCTCCTGGTGGTGCCCAACGTGCTGTTGATCATCGGCAACCTGGGCACTCCACTGCTGGCGGACCACATCCGTCCGGCGTACCTGATCGCAGGCGGGCTGCTGGTCGCGGGTGCCGGCTATCTGATCTTCACGCTGGCCGACTCGACGTCCGGCCCTGCGATGATCGTCATCGCGATGTGCGTCGTCATGCTCGGCACCGGGCCGCTGGCCGCGCTGTGCAACCACCTGGCCATGGGGGCCGTGCCGCCGGACAAGGCCGGCTCCGGGGCGTCGATCGTGCAGACGACCAACGAGTTCGGGCTCGGGCTCGGCATCGCCACGCTCGCCATGCTCGGGACCGCGGTGTACCGCAGCAACGTTGAGGGCGCGCTCGGCGATATGCCGCCCGATGCGGCGGACGCCGCCCGGGAAAGCATCGACCGTGCGGTCGCCGCTGCCGGTCACCTGCCGGCAGAGCAGGGCGGCGAACTGCTGGCCGCGGCCCGCGACGCGTTCACCTCCGGAGTGCACGTGGTGGGCATCGTCAGCGCCGTCTTCTACGCCGGCCTGGCCGTACTCGCCCTGCAGGCGTTCAAGCACGTGCGAAACTCACACGGCGGCGAACACGACACCACGAAGAACGACGAGAAGACCGACCCGGAGCCCGATGCCACGTCGGCCACCAAGGACGAAGCCCGCCGCGGCTGCGTGACGACGACCATGCACCAGAAAGCCCTCGACGCACGCCCGGGAAACGGTGTCGGATCAGGCCAGAAGTGTTCGTAGCAAGGTGAGTGGCCGTCCACGAGGGGCGCCGCCCCAACCCTAGGAGAGGGTCTTCAGATGCAGTTCCTGGTTTCCGTGATCGACGACGAGTCCAGCTCCCCCACCCCTGCCGAACTGGCGGCCACCGGCGCGTTCAACGACCGCCTCCAAGCCGCGGGCCACTGGGTCTTCGCCGGCGGCCTCGCGGCGCCCGGCACGGCCACCGTCATCGACAACCGGGGCGAGCAGCCGGTGTTCAGCGACGGGCCCTTCCTGGAGTCCAAGGAATACCTCGGCGGGTTCTGGGTCATCGAGGCCCCCGACCTAGACGTGGCGCTCAAGCTCGCCGCCGAGGGGTCCAAGCACTGCAACCGGCGGGTCGAGGTGCGGCCGTTCCAGGACGTGTGAGCTCGTGGTCGACGTCCGTAAGACGGCCGCCGAGGCGTTCGCGACCGCCGTGCAGCGGTGGCCGGCCGACCGCGTACCGCCCAACCCTGGCGCCTGGCTGACCACCACCGCCAACCGCGAGGCCATCGCCGGATCCGGCGCGAGAACAAGCGCGACGAAGCACAAGGAGGCCCGATGGTGCCACCGGTGTGTCCAATGGCCTCGCCTCCAAGCATCCCGCCTTGGTCGCTCCTCATCGTGCTAAGCGCCGTCGGCTTGCTTCCATGGCCGAGCCGCCGCACCGCTTGGGCGACCGCCCGGCGTTCGCCCGATATGCCCGAACGGGTGACCTGGGCGCTCGTCCACGCCCTGGTAGGCAGGGGGCCCAGCAGGTCGAGGATGACCGCCTCCGCGGGTGGCTGCTATCGGTGAACGGCTTGTCGAGGCGGGCGGCGGGGATGGAGCGGTCGCCGCGACGGGCGGGCCTGCGGCGCGGAAGCCGCCGGGCGGGGTCGGTGGCCAGGACCTCGTTGCGCTGCGCCCAGGTGGTGAAGGAGGCCGGCGCGGACAGGTGCCGGTTCCAGGTGGCGGCGGCCGCGGTGTTCCAGCGGTCCATCACCGCGGCGAAGTACGTTTCTACCCCTCACCTGCAGCAAGGGCGCCGATTGCGCTCCGTGCCGGCCCGCTTCCGCCTGGAGATGTCATTCGCGACGAAAGTGTTGCATACTGCAATGGTTTTGGGACGAACAGGGAGGGACGACTCAACAGTGGGCAACCCGGCCGACCGTCGTGAGATACCCGTCGAGACAGGCGCCCGCCTCGTCACGCGGCTCCGTGAGACGCAGGGCGGTCTCGTCGTCCTGGCACTGCTGGTGGGCTGCGGGGCAGGGCTGGGCGCGGTCGTGTTCCGCAAGCTCATCGTGGCGTTCACCCATCTGTTCACCGGACACGCGGACTATTCGTCCGCCGGCAACTGGGCGAATCCGCACCTGCCGTGGCTCGGGCCGTTCTTCGTCCTGATCGTCCCCGTAGTGGCCGGGCTGGTCTACGGACCGCTGGTGCACCGGTTCGCCCCCGAGGCCCGTGGGCACGGCGTCCCCGAGGTCATGTTCGCCGTCGCGCAGCGCGGCGGCCGCATCGGCGCCCAGGTCGCCATCGTCAAGTCCCTGGCGTCGGCCCTGACGATCGGGTCGGGCGGCTCGGTCGGACGCGAGGGCCCCATCGTGCAGATCGGCGCGGCGCTCGGTTCCACGCTCGGCCGGCTCGCCCGCCTGAGCGAGAACCGGCTGCGGATCCTGGTCGCCTGCGGCGCCGCCGGCGGCATCGCCGCCACCTTCAACGCACCGATGGCCGGAGTGTTCTTCGCGATGGAGCTGATCCTGCGCGACTACACCGTCGAGTCGTTCGGCGTCGTGGTGCTCTCCAGCGTCACCGCCAGCGTCATCGGCCGCGCCATCCTCGGTTCGGCACCGTTCATGTCACCGCCCCATTTCGAGGTCTCCCATCCCGTCGAGTACGCGCTGTTCGCACTGCTCGGCCTGCTCGGCGCGCTGGCCGGTGTCGGCTTCACCCGCGTCCTGTATCTCGTCGAGGACCTGTGCGACTGGGCCTGGCGCGGCCCCGAATGGCTCCGCCCCGCCGCCGGCGGCCTGCTTCTCGGGCTGTTGCTGCTGGCGGTCCCCCAGATGTACGGAGTCGGGTATCCGGTGCTGCAGAACGCCGTCAACGGCCAGTACGCCGTCGCGTTCCTGCTCGTGCTGCTGGTGGCGAAGATCGCCGCCACCAGCCTGACGATCGGGATCGGCGGCTCCGGCGGGGTGTTCGCTCCCAGCCTGTTCATGGGCGCCATGCTCGGCAGCGCCTTCGGCGCCGTCGCCCACCACGCCGCCCCGTCCCTGACCACCTCGCCGGGCGCCTACGCCCTGGTCGGCATGGGAGCGGTCTTCGCCGGCGCCGCCCGCGCGCCGATCACCGCTGTCGTGATCTTGTTCGAGCTCACCGGCGAGTACTCCATCATCCTGCCGATGATGACCGCCATCGTCGTCGCCGCCCTCATCAGCAGGCATCTGACACCCGACACCATCTACACCCTCAAGCTTCGCCGCCGCGGCATCGACCTGGACGCACCACCTGTGGACCCGCGCATGACAGCCCCGGTCGCGACCGTCATGGCCCCGGTCCCCGAACCCCTGCCCGCCACGCTGACCATCGCGAACGCCTCTCAACGCCTGGCCCTGTCCGCCCACGGTGCCCTGCCCGTCATCGACGACCAAGGCGCCTACCAGGGACTGGTCACGGCACGAGCCGCGGCCGAGGCCCTGGCCGGTCCCGAGACCCGCGGCACCGAGAGCGGCCATACGGCAACCGTCGGCGCGCTGGCCGAGATGCCCGCCCCGCTCACCGCCGACATGCCCCTCGCCGACGCCCTCCACCACCTGACCACCACCGACGGAACCGGGCTGCCCGTCCTCGACACCGAACGCTCCGCCCTGGTCGGCTGGGTCACCCACCAGGCGGTCCTCCGCACCCTCCACGCACCAAAGGTCGTCACCATCAGGCACCCGGCGCGAACGGCGACGATGCCACCAAAGGAACCATCCGGAGTCCACGTGTAGGCCTGACCTTGTCACTGATGCGCCGCGCCGGGCCGCGCGGTTTGCCCGACAGCCGGCTGCTCACGTGATCTGACCGCTGTGAGCGATCTGTGAGCGGCCTGCGGCACCGTCGCCGGTATGGATGACGCGATCCGGGCCGAGGGCCTGGTCAAGAGATTCGGGAAGACGATCGCGCTGGACGGTGTGGAGCTGGCCGCTCCTCCGGGGAGCGTCCTTGGCCTGCTGGGGCCGAACGGCGCGGGGAAGACGACGGCGGTGCGGGTCCTTGCGACGCTCCTGCGGCCCGATTCGGGACGGGCCGAAGTGCGGGGGCTGGACGTGGTGCGCGACGCCGCGAGGGTGCGACGGCTCATCGGCCTGACCGGGCAGTACGCGTCCGTGGACGAGGACCTGACCGGCGCCGAGAACCTGGTGCTGATCGGGCGGCTGCTCGACCTGCGCAAGGCCGAGGCGCGCGCCCGCGCCGCCGAACTGCTGGAACGGTTCTGCCTGACCGAGGACGCGGGAAGGAAGGTGTCGACGTACTCGGGCGGGATGCGGCGCCGGCTCGATCTGGCCGCCAGCATGATCGCCCGACCTGCGGTGATCTTCCTGGACGAGCCGACGACCGGCCTTGATCCGGGCCGCCGGGAGGAGGCGTGGCGGCTGATCCGGTCGATGACGGCCGACGGCGGGACCGTCCTGCTGACCACGCAGTACCTGGAGGAGGCGGACGCGCTCGCCGACGCGATCACGGTGATCGACCACGGCCGGGTGGTCGCGGCGGGGACGCCCGCGGAGCTGAAGCGGATCGCGGGCGGGCAGACCCTCACCGTCCGGCCGCGCGATCCCGGGCGGCTGGCGGAGGCCGCGGCGGTCCTGGGCGCGGTGACCGGCCGCGACGCCGAGTCGCCCGGCCGGGGCGTGCTCATCGCTCCGGTCGTGGGCGAGGGCGGGGACCGCGTGCTCGCCGAGACCGTCGCTCGCCTGGGCGCCGCGGGGATCTCCGTCACCGAGCTGTCGCTGCGGCTGCCCAGCCTGGACGAGGTCTTCTTCACCCTGACCGGCCACCGCACCGGCGACACGAGCGAAGGAGAGGCGGCATGACGGCGACCGTCGAGACCACGGGGACGATCGCCGCGCCGGCGAGACGGCCGTACGGGCTCGTCCGGCACAGCCTGCTGCTCGCGGGCCGCAGCCTGACCAAGAACCGGCGGAACCCGGGGCTCCTCAGCGACGCGCTGTTCGTACCGATCGTCTTCCTGCTGCTGTTCGTGTACTTGTTCGGCGGCGCGGTGTCGGGTTCGACGCACCGGTACCTGCAGTACATCTTCCCGGGCGTGCTCGTGATGACGACCATCCTGGTCGGGATGCTGGCGACCGGGCTGAGCATCAACACCGACATCAAGAAGGGGGTGTTCGACCGGTTCCGCAGCCTGCCGATCGGCCGGGCCGCGCCGCTCGCCGGCTCGGTGCTGGGCGACCTGATCCGCTACGCCGTCGCCGTGGTGGTGCTGTTCGCCACCGGATACCTGCTGGGCTTCCGCGTCGAGACCGGGCCGCTGCGGGCGCTCGGCGCAGCGGCGCTTGCGGTGACGCTCGGGTTCTGCATGAGCTGGATCACCGTGCTGATCGGCGTGCTGATCCGGGAGGAGGTCATCGTGCAGTCGGTGGCGTTCCTGGGCATCTTCCCGCTGGCCTTCGGGACGAGCATGGTCGTGCCGACCCGCACACTGCCCGGCTGGCTGCGGGCGTGGGTGAAGGTGAACCCGGTGAGCCACGCCGTGGACGCCTGCCGCGGCCTGCTGGTCGGCGGGCCGGTCGCGCATCAGGCGATGCTGACGCTGGTGTGGTCGGCGGCGTTCCTGGTGGTGTTCGCGCCGCTGGCGGTGGCGGCCTACCGGCGGCACAGCTGACCGTCCAGGAGGGTGAGCGCGTCCGTGACCTTGAGGGCGGCGCCCTTGGTGTAGGCGTCCCGGTAGACGCGCTCCCCCAGGGCGCGCCGCAGCTGCCGGGACGCCTGGACGACATCGGGGTTGAACGCGTCGGGCACGCCGCGTAGGACCGATGCCGCACCGAGGGTCTCGGCCGCCGTCTCGGGCGCCGACGCAACGCCCAGCCGCGCGACCGCGATGCCGACGACCGCGGCGATCGGCAGATCGGGCGCGTCCAGGGCCAGAGCGAGGGCCGTGCGGAGACGGCCGCGAGCCGCGCCCAGGTCACCCGCAGAGATCGCCAAATGCGCCATCGCGGTCTCCAGGAGCGCACCGAACTGCGGGTAGGAGGGGATGCGGCCGAGGTGCCGCGCGGCGGCTGCGTAGTGGTTGCGGGCCTGATCCGCATCGCCGTCCTGCCGCGCGAGGTCGCCGAGAGCGAGGTGTGCGGGGACCAGATGCCGGACCGGCGTCGCCGCACCGGGAGCGATCATCGCGGCGAGTTCGTCCCGGGCCCGCCGGACGTCACCGGAGCGGGCCCGCGCCACCGCGAGCATCACGCGCTGCATCCCCGCGCCGCTCTCCTGCCCCAGTTCGCGCAGCAGCGCGACGGACTCCTCCAGTTCGGCGATCGCCGCCTCGAAGTCGCCCGCGGCCGTCCGCGCCTCCGCGGAGAACATCAGCGCCAGCGCCAGCCCGGCCCGCTCACCGGACTGCCGGAAGGCGGCTTGAGCCGCGGCGATGTCATGCGCGGCCTCGTCCATCGCGCCGCGGTTGCCGTTCAGCATCGCCCGTACCAGGTGCAGCGCGGCACGCGCCCAGAGGTCCCGCTCGGCGGCCAGGCGGCGGTCGACGGCCGCGAGACCGCGGACGGGGTCGTCGTCGAGCAGCGCGGCGGACGGTTCGGCCAGCGCGGCGAGCGGATGCGCGGCGCCCGCCACCCGCCCGGACCACCCCAGCAGAGGATCATCGCGCGCGTCACCGCCCGACAGGACGGTGTTGAACGCGTACCCGCCCAGCGCGACCGCGACGGCCTCTTCGGATACGCCATCGCCGGGAGCGGTGCCCTCCCGCCGCGCTTCGAGCGCCGGGCGCAACCGGCGCGCCGCCTCGGCGTGGTCGCCCTCGATCATCCAGAACGAGGCGAGGGCCGCCCCCAGGCGGACGGCGGACGCGGCGTCGCCCGACTCGACCGCCCACGTCAGAGCCGCGGGCAGGTTGTCGCACTCGTCGGCGAGCGCCTCGATCCAGGGAAGCTGACCGGCGCCGCGCAGGTGCGGTTCCGCGCGTTCGGCCAGGTCGAGGAAGCAGGCCAGGTGAGCCGCCTTCGCCGCGCCGGTCTCCCCCGCTGCCGCCAGCCGCTCCAGCCCGTACTCGCGGATCGTCTCCAGCATCCGGAACCGGGGCCGCGGACCGTCGATCACCTGGAGCAGTGACCGGTCCGCCAGCGCGTCCAGGGCTTCGAGGGCGTCCGCGCGTCCGCCGACCCGTGCCGCACCGTCCGGGGTGATCGCGCCGGGGAACACCGACAACCGCGCGGCGAACCGGCGCTCCGGCCCGTCCAGCAGGTCCCAGCTCCAGGCGACGACGGCGCGCAGCGTCCGATGCCGCGGCAGGGCCGTGCGGGCACCGCCGCCCAGCAGGGCGAACCGGTCGTCCAGCCGCGCGGCGAGCTGTTCGCCGGGCATCGCGCGGAGCCGCGCCGCGGCCAGCTCGATCGCCAGCGGCAACCCGTCCAGGCGGTGGCAGATCTCGCTGACCACGGCCGTGTTCTCAGCGCCGACCTCGAAGCCCGGCCGGACCGCCGCCGCCCGGTCACCGAACAACCGCACCGACTCCGCCGTGTCCAGCGGCGGGACCGTGCACAGTGCCTCCCCGCACAGCCCGAGCCGTTCCCGGCTGGTCGCGAGGACCCGCAGGCCGGGGCACCGGCCGAGCAGGTCGTCGGCGAGCCGGGCGGCGGCCGCCACCACGTGCTCGCAGTTGTCCAGGACGATCAGCGTCTCGTCCGGCGACAGGGCGTCGACCAGCAGCTCCGTCGCGCTGCGCCGGCCCGCACCGTCGCGCAGGCCGAGCGCACGGGCGACCGCGCGCGGCACCTCGGCGGGACCGGCGACCGCCGCCAGCTCCACCAGCCAGACACCGCCGGGAAACCGCCCGGCCAGTTCCGCCGCGACGGTCGTCGCCAGCCGCGTCTTGCCCGCGCCGCCCGGCCCGACGAGGGTGACCAGCCGCCCCTCCCAGAGCCGCCGCCCGATCCAGGCGCGCTCGTCCTCCCGCCCGACGAAGCTGGTGGACGGGGCGCGCAGGTTCCCGTACGGCCGCTCCGGCGGGGACGACCTCAGCACGGCGAGGTAGGCCTCCCGCGACTCGGGCCCAGGGTCGGTGCCCAGTTCCTCGCCCAGCACCTCCCGGAACCGCTCGTACACCGCGAGCGCCTCGGCGGGTCGTCCCGCGCGGTGCAGGGCCCGGACGGCCAGCGCCCGGGTCCGCTCGCGCAGCGGATGCCGTGCCGCCAGCTCCTCCAGTTCTGCGACAAGCCCCGACGGATCGGTTCCGGCGGCGAGATCCGCGGCGACCCGGTCCTCCGTCGCCGAGAGCCGCAACTCCTCCAGCCGGACGGCTGCGGCGTCGGCGAACGGCAGGCCCGCCGCGTCCGCCAGCGCGTCGCCTCGCCACAGCTCCAAGGCCTCACGCAGGACGGCGGACGCACGGACGGCGTCGCCTTCCCGCAAGGCCCGGGCGCCATCGCGGGCCAGCCGCTCGAAGGACAGCGCATCCACCGCCTCGCTCGGGACGTCCAGCACATATCCCCCAGACAGCGACCGCAGCCGCCCCTCGGGCAGCACTCGCCGCAACCGCGAGACCAGCGCCTGCAACGCGTGCACACGGTCGGTTGGACCACCGTCCGGCCACACCGCCCGTACCAGCGAATCCACCGCGACCGCCCGGCCCGGCTCCAACGCCAACCTCACCACCAGCACCCGCAACCGGGCACCGCCCACCGCGACGTCCCGGCTCTGATCGGTGACCGACAACGGCCCGAGAATCGCGACGCGCATCCCCTCACTGTGCCACCGCAAGTTCAGCGAGGCACCCAGAGAAGCGGGCCAGGCGGCAGAGCCGTCACCCGTCCGACGCCGCAGTTCTACAAAGCGAGCGACAATGCTCGCCAGGTGCCGGCCGATCGGCCCTATCTCACCGTCGGCGGCGAACCGGGGTGCCGTCGCCACAAAGCACTCGCCTCATGTTCAGCTCGCGTGTCGAGCGCGGCGTTCTCCGAACGCGATCGGCAGCCGGCGCCCCCGCCAATGCAAGCGAGATCGCTCCTCGTGACTGCGGGTGTCACCTGCCGCAGGCGTCCGCTGCTTCGGACAGGGAGCCACGGGAGCCAGAGCAGGGAGCCAGCGTGCTCGAACACCTCACGATCTGCCGCGACCTCCTCAGTGCATCACTGCAGGTAGGAGGCCCTCGGTCGACTTCCTCCGACGTGATCGGATGCCTCGGTCTTACGCGGGAGGTAATGGACGGCCGAGGATGTGATCGCGAAGGTGGGGCGGACAGGTTCCGGCAGCCGTTCGAGGAGGAATCTATGACGACCGGGCTCACCCCCGACCAGATCACCGACGCCATGCCGTTCGCCCGCGCGCTCGGGGTGGAGATCGACGAGGCCGCACCCGAGGAGGTCACCGGTCACCTCGACTGGGCGGCGGACCGGTGCACGGCCGGCGGGCTGATGCACGGCGGCGCGCTCATGGCGCTCGCCGACACTCTCGGCGCGGCCTGCGCCTTTCTCAATCTGCCGCCCGGCGCGTCCACGACGACGCTGGAGTCGAAGACGAACTTCTTCCGGGGCGTGAGGGAGGGCCGGGTGCGCGGTGTGTCGCATCCGCTGCACACCGGCCGGACCTCGATCGTCGTCCAGACCGACCTCTACGACGGCAAAGACCGCCGCGTCGCCCAGGTCACCCAGACCCAGGCCGTCCTCGGCCCCTGACCAGGCCGTTCACCGCCTGTTCCGGCTTTGTCGGACCGCTCTGGCACGATCCCTCGCATTGCCGAGCGAGAGGCGGGTGTATGGCCTCGCGGACGCTCGTCCGGGTGCCGCCGTGTTCTGGACGCCGGTTCGCACCGGCCGCATCCGGCTCGCCGTGACGATCGCGCCGCGCGATCCGGGCGCGAGCGGCGGCGGGTACGACACCGTCGAGATCGCCTTCCCGCGGACGACCGGGTACGTGCTCATCCAGGAACTCGGCGGGACCGCCCACGCCCTGCCGCCGCTGCCGGCGGGTTACGCGGACTACCGGTTGCGCTACCAGGTCCGTGACGCCGACGACCCCGAGCGGGCCGCCCATGCGCTCCAGATCTGGCCGGAGGGGCGGCGGCGGCCGATTCTGGTCGAAGGGACGAGTCGCTGGGGAACAGCGCGCCAAGCCACCGCCTTTACGTTGTAGATTTTTTGGCGACGTGCTCGTCGAAGAAGGCGAAGATGCGCTCCCAGGCGTCCGGCGCGTTCTCGCGGCCCTTGCCCATCCCCAAGACGATCTTCATGACGGGGCCGAGGAGGCCCGGCATCTCGGTGTCGGTGAGGAAGCTGTGCCCGCTGCCCGTGTACTCCTTGACGTCGTGCGGGACGTCCGCGGCGGTCAGGATGCGGTCCAGCTTCGCGGCGGCGCCGCGCAGCGTCCGGTCCTCGGCGCCGTAGCTTGCGACGATCGGGCACGCCCCGCGCAGCGCCTCCTCCGGCCTTTTCGGCAGGATGCCGTAGTTGACCGCGGCGGCCGCGAAGTCGTACTTCGCCGCGGCGACCAGGGCGAACCCGCCGCCCATGCAGAAGCCGCACACGCCCACGTCGCCGGTGCAGTCGTCGCGGGCCGTCAGCCACGCCCGCGCCGCCTCCACCGCGTCGTAGGCCGGGCCGCGCCCGGCGCGCATCTGCAGCATCGCCTTGCGGACGCAGCGCAGCCACGGCTCCCCGTCATAGAGGTCCGGGAGCAGCGCCAGGTAGCCGCGGGCGGCGAACCGGTCGGCCTGCGCGCGCATGTCCTCGGTGGCGCCGAGCGCCTCGAAGACGATGACCACGGCGGGCCACGGCCCCTCCCCCTCGGGGACGGCGAGGTACCCGGGCAGCTCCCGCGCGCCGGCGGGAATCATGATGTCGGCCATGCCACCGCATCCTGCCGCAGGCGTACACCGTACGTACAGACCCCGGCGCGAGCCGGTTCCGGCGGGCCGTCAGACCTTGCGCCACTTCGGGACCCAGGCCCCGTCCTCGATCTCGTAGTCGCCGAACAGGTCGGGCGCCTCCGCGCGCATGATCTCGCCGATCCTCCCGAAGAGCAGGCGGATCTCCTCCTCGGCGCCGGGCGCGGTGCGGTTCTCCAGGGTGTGCCGCAGGCTGCGGACGTTGGCCGTCCAGACCAGGCCCGTGCCGACGCCCTCGGGGGCGAAGCGGCGCATGAACGAGGTCTTGTGCTTCTTCTCCTTGAAGGGGACGCCCTCCTCGTCGAGCCCGAAGTGCCCGGACATCCACCCCTGGAACTCCTCCATCTGCTCCAGCATGGCGGTGGCGCGCTTCATCAGCTCGGCGTCCTCGCGGGCCCACTCGGGGAACCAGAACGGGATGTCGGTGAGCCGGACGTAGCGCAGCGACTCCTGCGAGATGGCGACGCCCGGCCGGTGCCGGACGAGCTCGTGCGTCAGCACCCGGCTGACGTTGTGCAGGACGAAGCTGAAGCTGACGTGCTCCAGGACCGACCCGTGCAGGCTCCGGAGGATGTTCTCCAGGTAGGCGGAGGAGTCGGTGCGGACCTTGGTGACATTCGGGTTGAGGCCCGGCTCCCAGGAGCGGTAGCAGAGCCGCCCGGCGAACTCCGCGAGGTTCTGGGGGTCGTTCAGCTCGCCGTCGAGGTCGCCCCGGTCGAGCCGCTCCAGCCAGCTCTCCCCGCCCACGTCGCGCAGGTACCGGGCCACCTCGCCGTAGTCCAGTTCGGGCCGCGCAACGAGGAACACCTCAGGCTCGACGCTCTTCACTCTGCTCCCCCCAAGGGTTCGTCTCTTCGCCTCTTAGGAAACCACCCCGGCGCGGCCGCCGCGACCCGCCCGCACGCCTGAGCAGGTGTCATGGGTGAATTGTGGTGATGGTCATGTGGTTACCTCGGAGACCCGGCCATCGACGCGAAGGGGAGGACGGATGGCGGCCGAGCTGAAGGTGCTGGGTGCGTGCCCGCTGGACTGCCCCGACGGCTGCTCATGGGTGGTGACCGTCCGGGACGGGAAGGCCGTCCGGCTGCGCGGGAACCCCGACCACCCGTACACGCGCGGGGCTCTGTGCACGAAGGTCAACCGGTGGCTGGAGCGCGCGGAGCAACCCGACCGGATCCTGTACCCGATGCGGCGCGTCGGCGCCAAGGGCGAGGGCCGGTTCGAGCGGATCACCTGGGACGAGGCGCTGGACGAGATCGCGGGACGGCTGCGCGGCGTCATCGACGAGCACGGCGGCGAGGCGGTCTGGCCGTACTGGGGCACGGGCACGCTCGGTTACCTGCAGGGCTGCGAGGGCTACGGCGGGCGGCGGTTCTTCAACGTGCTGGGGGCGTCGGCGCACGCCGTCGACATCTGCTCGGCGGCCGGCGCGGCCGGGTTGAAGGCGACGATCGGGTCCGCGGGCGGCATGGACCCGGAGGACCTGGCGCACGCGAAGCTGGCCCTGCTGTGGGGGACGAACCCGCTGACCAGCGGCCACCACGTGTGGAAGTTCGTCCAGGACGCGCGCAAGGCCGGGGCGCACCTGGTGGCGATCGACCCGGTGCGGACGCGGACGGCGCAGCAGGCCGACGAGCACCTGGCTCCGCTGCCCGGCACCGACGCGGCGCTCGCGCTGGGGCTGCTGAACGTGATCGTGGGGCTCGGCGCGCAGGACGAGGCGTTCCTCCGCGACCACACGCAGGGTTGGGAGGAGTTCCGGGAGCGGATCGCGGGGTTCCCGCCGGAGCGGGCCGCGGAGATCACCGGCGTTCCGGCCGAGGACATCGTCGCGCTGGGCGAGCGGATCGCGCGCACCCGTCCCACCGCCATCCGGGCGACGCAGGGCATCCAGCGGCATTCCGGCGGCGGCGCGACGCTCCGCGTACTGGCTGGGATCCCGGCGGTCACCGGCGACTGGCGGCTGCGCGGCGGCGGCCTCGCGTTCTCGACGTCCGGGCACATCAAGCTGAACAAGGCGGCGCTGTACCGCGACGACCTGCGCCCGGGCCCGGTGCGGAAGCTGTCGATGAGCAGGCTCGGCGAGGAGCTGCTGGACGTCCAGGACCCGCCGGTCAAGGCGCTGTTCGTCATCGCCGCGAACCCGGCGGGCAGCACCCCGCACCAGAACAAGGTGCGGCGGGGCCTGGCGCGCGAGGACCTGTTCACCGTGGTGCTGGAGCAGTTCCCGACCGACACCGTGGACTACGCCGACATCGTGCTGCCCGCGACGGCGCAGCACGAGCACGCCGACCTGCACGAGGGGTACGGGCACCTGTACCTGACCTGGAACGAACCGGCGGTGACGCCGCCGGGCGAGTGTCTGCCGACGTCGGAGACGTTCCGGCGGCTCGCGCGAAGAATGGGCATAGACGAGCAGGCCGTGTACGACTCCGACGAACGGCTGGCGGAGCAACTGCTGGCCTCGGACCATCCGTGGATGGCGGGAATCACCCTGGACCGGCTGCGCAAGGAGGGGTTCGTCCGGCTGGCGGTGCCGGAGCCGTTCGTCCCGTACGCGGACGGGTTCCCGACGCCGTCGGGGCGGCTGGAGTTCCGGTCGGCGCGGGCCGCGGGCGCCGGGGCGGACCCGCTCGCCGGCTACGTCCCGCCGGCCGAGGTCGCCGATTCCGAGCGCGCGAAGCGCTACCCCCTCGCGCTGATCTCGGCGGCGTCGCACGAGTTCCTCAACACCCAGTTCGGCAACAACCCGGAGCTGCGGCGACGCGCGGGCGAGCTGACGGTACGGGTGCATCCCGACGACGCGGCGTCCCGCGGCCTGGCGGACGGGCAGCGGGTGCGGGTCGGCAACGACCGCGGCTCCTTCGAGGCCGTCCTGCGGGTGACCGACCAGGTCAGGCCCGGTGTCGCGGCGACGGCCAAGGGCCACTGGCCGAGGTTCGCCGGCGGGTCGAACGCCAACGCGGTCGTGGACGAGCGCGCCACCGACCTCGGCGGCGGCCCGGTGTTCCACGACACCCGCGTGGAGATCAGCGCGGCCGGCTGACCGGCGTCCCGATACCGTATGCGCCTTACGGAGGGATCGATGACGTTTCAGGCCATGCTGGACCGGGCCCGCAAGTACGAGCGGCAGGGCCGCTCGGAGGAGGCCGCGGGGGCGTACGCGTCCGCGGCGCAGGACGCCGAGGCGCGCGGCGACCGGGCGTCGGCCGTCGGCGTGCGGGCCCGGCAGGCCCGCGCGCTGGCCGCGGCGGGCCGGGTGGACGAGGCGCTCCGCGTGCTGGACGGCGCCGAGCGGGCGGCCGCCGCGCTGCCCGGCGGACCGGAGGTCCGCGCGGTGCTGGACGGGCAGGCGGCGCACGTGCTGGCCGCCGCCGGCAGGACGGGCGACGCGGCGCGCCGGGCGTGGGGCGCGATGGCGGGCTTCCGCTCGGTACAGGACCACAAGCGCGCCGACGTCGCGTGCGTGCATGCGGCGCGGCTGATCGTCAAGGACGCGGGACCGCGCGGAGCGCTGGGCCCGCTGCGCGACCTGCTGGCGAAGATGCCGCCGGGCGGCGACGGGCACCGGCAGGTCGCCGCGCTGCTCGCCGAGGCCGAGCGGCGCCCCGACCGCGACTACGACGTCCTGATCACCGATCCCGGCAGCGCCGCGTGGGGACGGCTCGCCGCGGCGCTCGGCGTCGGCGCGCATCTGGCGGTCGGCAACGGCGTCCCCTGGAACTCCCTCGCCACCCCGGACGGCGCCCGCGACGACCGGGTCCTGCTCGAACGCGACTGGGGCATCACCGACACGGCGGGCTGGCGCGAGCAGATGGAACGGCTGCTGAACGCCGAGAACAGCGACCCGGCCATCCAGATGGTCCTCGACCAGCGCGGCCGGGGCACCGATCCGCACGCCTGGCGGTCGGCGATCGTCGCCTGGTGCCGGGAGCGCGACATCTCCGACGGCACAGTCGAGCAGTGCGTCGCGCTGGCGGAGCTGATCCGGCGGTACGAGGCCCGGTTCCGCGCGGACGGGCTGCTGGCGCCGGACGGCCTGGTCGAGAGCGTGTACGGCTACGACTTCGGCCGCGCGGTGAACATGGCCCGCTGGGGGCTGAACGCCGGGTACTGCGATGCCGAGGAGGCCGAGAAGTGCGTCCTGCGGGCGGGCCATCACGCGAACCGCGTGTACCCGTCGTGGACGTCGTTCTCGGCCGGTTACGTCCTCGGCCGGATGCTCCGGTTCGACGAGGGCGAGTTCGGTGAGTGGTACGACCGTTCCCTCGCCGGCCACCGCATCCTCGTCGACGATCCGGCCAGCCCCTGGCGCCGCATGGCCTGGGGCTAGCCGGGCCGAGGTCAACCGGCGGCGAGGATCAACCGGCGGCGAGCGCGTCGATCTCGGCCGTGATCGCGCGCCGTCCGGCCTCATCGAGGGACGAGGCGGTGACGGCGTTGCGGGCCAGCGCGGCGAGTTCGGCGCGGCCGAGGCCGAACACGTCGGCGGCGACGCGGTACTCGCCGGTGAGCGTGGTGTCGAACATGGGCGGATCGTCGCTGTTCAGCGTGACGAACAGGCCCGCCTCCAGCATCCGCGGCAGGGGGTGCCCGGCGAGCGAGGCGACCTGGCCGGTGCGCAGGTTCGACGTGGGGCACACCTCCAGCGGGATCTGCGCCTCGCGGAGGCGGCCGACGAGGCGCGGGTCGTCCAGGCAGCTGGTGCCGTGGCCGATCCGCTCCGCGCCGAGCCCGTCGAGGGCCTCCCAGATCGTCTCCGGGCCGGTCATCTCGCCGGCGTGCGGGAGGCTGCGCAGCCCGGCGGCGCGGGCGGCGCGGAAGGCGTCGCGGAACGCGTCCCGGTGCGGCGGGCGGCACTGCTCGATGCCGCCGAGACCGAAGCCGACGAGCGCCTCGGGCGGGTGGGCGAGCGCGTGGTCGAGGGTGCCGCGCGCGCCGTCGGCGCCGAACTCGCCGGGGACGTCGAAGATGTAGGCGACGCGGATCCCGTGCCGGTCGCGCGCCTCCCGGACGGCGTGGTCGAGGGCCTCGGTGATCGCGGGCATCGGCATGCCGGCGCGCTGGTGGGTGTAGGGGGTGACGGTCAGCTCGACGTACCGGACGTTCTGCGCGGCGAGGTCGCGGGCGGTGCCGAGCACGAGGGTCCCGACGTCCTCCGGGGTCCGGACCAGGCTCGACACCGCCTCGTACACCTCGGCGAAGTGCGGGAAGTCGCGGAACTCGTAGAAGGCGCGCAGCCCGCGCTCGTCCGGCGGGACGGGGCCGTCGGGGTGGCGGCGGGCCAGTTCCAGGACCGTGGGGACGGAGGCCGAGCCCACGAGGTGGACGTGCAGCTCGGCCTTCGGAAGGGCGTCGATGAACGCCTCGATGGGGGATGTTCCGGTCAGCACGCCGCGAAGCTAACAGCCGTCCGGCCGACCGGAACAGCGAAATCCGGCCAACCTGCCACAAGATTGTCAGAAACGGCCGACAGGGGTTCGGGCCGGGCGAGAATGGGAGCATGCGCGCGGCCCGGTTGATCTCGCTGATCCTGCTCCTGCAGTCGCGGGAGACGATGACGGCGGGCGAGCTGGCCCGGGAGCTGGAGGTCTCGGAGCGGACCGTGTACCGGGACGTCGAGGCGCTGTCGGCGGCCGGGGTCCCCGTCTACGCCGACCAGGGCCGCAACGGCGGATACCGCCTCGTCGGCGGGTACCGGACGCGGCTCACCGGGCTCAGCCGGGAGGAGGCGGAGGCGCTGTTCCTGTCCGGGCTGCCCGGCCCGGCCGGGGAGATGGGGCTCGGCGACGCCGTCGCGGCGGCCGAGCTGAAGGTGCTCGCGGCACTGCCGTCGACGCTGCGCGACGCGCCGGCGCGGGCCGGGCAGCGCTTCCACCTGGACGCTCCGGGCTGGTTCGGCGACGCCGCGACCCCGCCGCTGCTGCGCGGCCTCGCGCGCGCGGTGTGGCGGGACGAGACCGTCGTGCTGCGCTACCGCAAGGACCGCGAGGTCACCCGGACCGTCGACCCGTACGGGCTCGTGCTGAAGAACGGCACCTGGTACCTCGTGGGACGGGTCGGCGGGCGTTTCCGCACGTACCGGGTGGACCGGGTCACGGCGGTGGATCCGGCGGGCGCGGTGTTCGAGCGGGACGAGGCGTTCGACCTCGCCCGGTACTGGGACGAGCAGGCGGCGGCGTTCGTCCGGTCGATGCTGCGCGAGGAGATCACCGTGCGGCTCAGCCCGGACGGCCTGCGGCTGCTGCGCTTCGCGGTCGAGCCGGTGGCGGCCGAGCAGGCCGCCGCGACGGCCGGGGAGCCCGACGAGCGGGGCTGGCGTCCCGCTGCCCTGCGGGTCGAATCGCTGCAGGTCGCCGCGTCCCAGCTGATGCGGCTGGGGCCGGAGGTCGAGGTCCTCGGCCCGCCTGAGCTGCGGGCGCGCATGGCGGACGCCGCCGCCCGGCTCGCCGCCCTCTACACCGGCTGAGCTCCCGTTTCGATCACCTCGCGCCGCGCGCCCACTGTGACCATGCGCACATGGAACGGTCCCCGAATATTTCGGTAACCGATGTAAGTTAGGCGGCGGACGACGGCGAGAGGCGCCGCGGCGCCGAGACGCGCCCGCGGCCGGAGGTGACGTGAGCGATCAACTGGCGGAACGACCGGTCCCCGGGCGGCTGCCCGCCGTGCTGGTCCGGGAGCGGGCGCGGCCGGACCGGGTCCGCGAGCATCCCCGCGCCTGGTGGCTGGCGGTCGCCACGGTCTGCTTCGGCGCGTTCATGGGGCAGCTCGACGCCAGCATCGTCACCCTCACCTACGGCAGCCTGCGCACGGAGTTCGGCGCCTCCCTGGCCGCCGTGGAATGGGTGTCGCTCGCCTACCTGCTCACGCTGGTCGCGCTGCTGATCCCGGTCGGCCGGTTCTCCGACGCGCGCGGCCGCAAGCTGCTCTACCTGCACGGTTTCGGCGTGTTCGCGGTCGCGTCGGCGGCGTGCGGGCTGGCGCCGTCGCTGTGGACGCTGATCGTGTTCCGGGTCGTGCAGGCCGCCGGGGCGGCGATGATGCAGGCCAACAGCGTGGCGCTGGTGGTGACCAGCGCGCCGTCCGGCCGGGCGCGCGGCGCGCTGGGCGTGCAGGCCGCCGCGCAGGCGCTCGGGCTGGCGCTCGGGCCGACGGTGGGCGGGGCGCTGGTGTCCACGCTGGGCTGGCGCTGGGTGTTCGGCATCAACGTGCCGATCGGCGTCGTCGCGCTGGTCGCGGGCCACTACCTGCTGCCGCGGACGCGGGAGCGCAACGAGGCCCGCGAGCTGGACCGCGCCGGCGCGGTGCTGCTCACGGTCGCGACGACCGCGGGCCTGCTCGGCGTCTCGGCGGCGTCCGGGCTGCCAATCCCGGCGTGGGGCGTCGCGGCGCTGTTCGCGGTGGCGGCCGCGGCCGGCTGGGCGTTCGCGGCCCGGCAGCGCAGGGCGCCCTCTCCCCTGCTGGACCTCGGCCTGCTGCGGGTGCGCGCGGTGTCGGCCGGGCTCGCCGGGGCGCTCGGCGCGTACCTGGTGCTGTTCGGGCCGCTGGTGCTGGTGCCGATCGTGCTGACCGGCCGCGGTTCGTCGGAGCTGCTGGCCGGGCTGGTGCTGACCGCGCTGCCCGCCGGGTTCGGGATCGGCGCGGTCGGCGGCGACCCGCTGCTGCGCGGCATGGGCGACCGGGCCCGCGGCGTGCTCGGCGCCGGGGTCGCGGCGGCGTCCCTCGCGGCGCTGCTCGTCGTGCCGCTGTCCCCCGGCTGGCTCGCGGCGCAGTCGGCCGTCCTCGGGCTCGGGCTGGGCGTGTTCACCCCCGCCAACAACGCACTGATCATGAAGGCCGTCCCGGCGCGATGGTCGGGCACCGGCGGCGGCCTGGTCAACATGGCCCGCGGCCTCGGGACCGCGCTCGGAGTCGCGTTCGTCACGCTGGCCCTGCACCTCGGGCCCGGCGGCGGGAGTTTCGACGGGACGCACTGGGCGATCGCCGTGCTGCTCGCGGCGGCGGCGGCCACGGTGGCGGCGGCCTGGGCGGCGACGAGCGGGCGGAGCGGCGGGCGGGCGGGGCCGGGCTAGAGTTGCGCGCATGCCCCAGGAGCCGCGCCCCGAACCCGGCACGCCCGCGCGCGCGACGGACGCGCGCCTGCTCACCGAGACCGTGACCCGGCTGCGGCGGGCGCTGCGCGCCTCGATCCGCACCGAGTACCCGTGGGAGACGCTGCCGATGGCGCAGGTCGAGCTGCTGCAGGTGCTCGCCGAGCGCTCCCCCGTCCGGATCGGCGACCTCGCCGCGCGGCAGCGCCTCGCCACCAGCACCGTCAGCGGGCTGGTCGGCCAGATGATCAGCGCGGGGCTGGTGGCGCGGGCCGTCGACCCGGCCGACCGGCGGGCGTCCGCGGTCACCCTCACCGACGCCGGGCGCGACCAGCTCGCCGCGTGGGCCCGCGCGCACGAGCGGCGGCTGAACACCGCGCTGGAGGGCCTGGACGAGACCGACCGCACCGCCATCCGGGACGCGCTGCCCGCCCTCGTCCGGCTGACCGACCAGCTCGACGGCCTGGTCTGACCCGCCGCCCGCTCGGCGCGGGCGCGCGGCGGGCGCGGGGCTACCGGTAGCCGGTGAGGTCGGCGGGACGGCCGTCGGTGAGGTAGCGCCAGCAGTCGGGACGGCTGCCGTCGGTGTCGGTGAAGCCGTATACCTCGGCGAGGCCGCCGCTGGACAGGGACGCGCCGTTCCAGCGGGCCCGGTCGGGGTCGGCGGCGAGCGCGGCGACGGCCCGCCCGACGAACGCGGGCGACTCGGAGATGCCGAAGGACGGCTCCTTGGCGATGCCGTCCCGCCAGGTGTCCTCGGTGACGCCGAAGTGCTCCAGCATCGCCTCCGACCGCAGCCAGCCGGGCGTGAGCGCGACGGCCGTTGCGCCGTGCGGCGCGATCTCCACGGACAGGGCCAGCGCCATCCGCAGGACGGCGCTCTTGGCGAGGTCGTAGAAGAACCCGACGTCCGCGCGGTAGCGGGCGTTGTACTCGGCGGTCCCGTCGGTCATCTCGACGACGAGGCCGCCCGGTTCGCGGATCAGCAGCGGCAGCGCGCGGTGGCTGGTGATGGCATGGGTGTCGATGGCCAGCCGCAGCATCCGCAGGCCGTCGTCCAGCGACTGCTCCCACAGCGGCCTGCCGAACTCGAACAGGTGGTCGGCGCCCCAGACGTCGTTGACCAGGACGTCCAGCCGTCCCTGCTCCTCGTCGATCCGGCGGACGAGCGCGGAGACCTGCGCCGGGTCGAGATGGTCGACCGCGACGGCGATGCCCTCGCCGCCCGCGGCCGTCACGAGCTCGGCGGTCTCCTCGATGGTCTCGGGACGCCCGACCTCCGACCGGTGCGCCCGGGTGGTGCGGCCCGTCACGTACACGGTGGCGCCCGCGGCGCCCAGCTCGGCGGCGATGCCCCGGCCGGCGCCGCGGGTCCCGCCCGCGACTAGTGCGATGGTGCCTTTCGGTTCACGGTTCATGGGGACGATGCTGGCGCGGAAACCTGACAGCCCGCGTCAGCCTTCGCGTCCCCGGCGTATCGTTCTTCCGGATCAGGTGAAGATGCTGACCCCGCCCGGGCCGACGAGCAGCCCGACGACGATGAGGACGATGCCCCAGATCAGCTCGCGCCGGGCGAGGATCACGTAGATGCCGGCGATCACCAGGATGGCTGCGATGATGGACAGAAGTGCAATCATGGCGTCGGGGATCCCCGGAATGAACCCGGCAAAACCACCTTCTTGATTCGGTCATGCCCGAACCGGTGTTTCGGGCGGAGGGGGGACGGATCCCCCCTCCGCCGGGATAACGGCGATCACGCGCGCCGGACGGCACGGTGGCCGGTCACCGAGTCTTCCGCGCCCGCCGCGGCCGGGCCAGGAACCACGGGACCATTTCCGGACGTCCGCGATGGTGCTTCAGGACGAGACCCGGCTCCTGCGCGGGCGGGTTGACATTTGACCCCGAACGAGCACCGCCGCCGCGCCTCACCGGTCCCGGCAGAGCCGCAGCACGTTCGCCACGATCCGGTGCCCGGCACCGCCCGCCGCGGTCAGGATCGACTCCGGATGGAACTGCACCGCCCACCGCCGCCGCTCCGCGTCCTCGATCGCCATGACGACGTCCCCGGTCAGCGCCGTCACCTCGAAGCCCTTCACCCGCTCCGGGGTGGCGTGCAGCGAGTGGTACCGGGCCGCGGTGAACTCACCGGCGAGCCCCTCGAACAGCGCTCCCCCGGTCACCCGCACCCGGCCCGGCTTGCCGTGCGACGGCTCCGGCAGCAGCGTCAGCTCCCCGCCCGCGTGCTCGACCATCGCCTGCAGCCCGAGGCACACCCCGAACACCGGCAGGTCCCGCTCGTCGAGCGCGTCCAGCAGCCGCCGGGTCGCGAAGTCGTCCGGACGGCCCGGGCCGGGCGACAGCACCACCAGGTCCGGCCCCTGCTCGTCCAGCATCCGCGCCGGGAACCCGTGCCGCAGCGTGACCACCTCGGCGCCCTGCTGCCGGAAGTAGTCGGCGAGGGTGTTGACGAACGAGTCCTCATGGTCGACGAGCAGCACCTTCAGCCCCTCGCCCGGCAGGTCCGGCGCCTCCGCCGGCTCCCCCGCCGGCGCCCCGGCGGCCTGCCGCTGCGAGCTCTCCAGCGCCCCGAGCAGCGCGCTCGCCTTCAGGTGCGTCTCGCGCTCCTCCTCGTCGGGGTCGGAGTCGTACAGCAGCGTCGCACCGGCCCGCACCGTCGCGATCCCGTCGCGGATCTGCGCGGTGCGCAGCGTCAGCCCGGTGTTCATCGACCCGTCGAAGCCGACGCAGCCGACGGCGCCGCCGTACCAGCGGCGCGGCGAGTCCTCGTGGTCCTCGATGAACTGCATCGCCCACGCCTTGGGCGCACCGGTGACCGTGACCGCCCACATGTGGGTCAGGAACGCGTCCAGCGCGTCGAACCCCGGGCGCAGCCGGCCCTCGATGTGGTCGACGGTGTGGATCAGCCGCGAGTACAGCTCGATCTGCCGGCGGCCGAGCACCCGCACGCTGCCCGGCACGCAGATCCGCGACTTGTCGTTGCGGTCGACGTCGGTGCACATCGTCAGCTCCGACTCGTCCTTCGCCGACGACAGGATCGCGCGGATCTGCCGGGCGTCCTCCAGCGCGTCCGCGCCGCGCTTGATCGTCCCGGCGATCGGGCAGGTCTCCACCCGGTCGCCGGCGACCCGCACGAACATCTCCGGCGACGCGCCGACCAGGTACTCGCCGTCGCCGAGGTTGAACATGAACTCGAACGGCGCGGGATTGGTCTCGCGGAGCCGCTCGAAGAACGCCGCGGGCGCGTCGCAGCGCCCGTACATGGCATGGCCGGGCGTCACCTCGAACAGGTCGCCGCGAACGAACCGCTCCTTGGCGTCCCGCACCATCTGCGCGTACACGCCGGGCACCGGCTGCGGTGGCAGCTCCCCCCGCACGGGGACGGGCGTCGGCTCGGTGGCCCGCGGCAGCCCGGCCGTGCTCGCCCCGCCGACCTCGAACTCGTACGACATGCGGTGCGAGGTCTCCCGCTTGCGGTCCACGACGACCATCTCGTCGGCCAGATGCAGGACGAGGTCGCGCTGGTCGTCGGGCCGCTCCAGACGCGTCCGCAGCGGCTCGAACTGCAGCGACAGGTCGTACCCGAACGCCCCGTACAGCCCGAGATGCGGGTCGTCGCACCGGAACAGCTCGACCAGCGCGCGCAGCGCCGTGAACACGGTCGGCTGGCGGCTGCGCTCCTCCTCGGTGAAGAACTCCTCCGTCGGCGGGACGAAGACCTCGAACACCTCCGGCGCGTCCGCGCGGACCTCGCCGACCGGACGCAGCGCCCCCGCCACCGCCGGCAGCACGACCCGTCCCCGCCCGTTCAGCGCCCGGACGGTCACGTTCCGCCCGCGCGCGACGATCTCCAGGCACGGGTCCACATAGGCCATGTGCCAGCGGCTGTAGCGGCCGGGATACTCCATGCCGGAGCTGAGCACGCCGCCGCGCCGCTCCCCCACGGCGGCGACGAGGGCGTTGAGCACGTCGGACTTGCGCTCGGAGTCGACCGGGACGGCCGTACGGGTCACCCGCACGCCCCCGGCCGTGACGAACTCGCCGACCCCGGCCTGGGGTGCGTCGGCCTGCTGTGAGACGGTCTCCACCGCGGTGGCCCCTCGTTTTCGGGCCCTGCATCCGGCGGACAACGAAAAACGACCGCCGGTGAGGGCGGTCGCCTGGTCAGGACATGCACGAACCGGCGCCGCCTCAGCGGCGCCACCACCACCGGCGGGTCGCGGTTCGCATGAGAGGGATGCTAGCAGTGCTTACCCAGGGGGGCGACCCCCTGGAACCCCCGGCTGTGTTAACCCAGGGGGCGACCCCCTGGAACCCCCGTTGCGACCGACAGGCCGTTTCGCGCTCCGCTGGCGCTCCGCGCGAAACGGCCTGTCGGCCGGCGGGCAGGCCCGCTCCGCTCGCTGCGCTCGCTCCGCGTGCCTGCCCGTGGACCGGTGGCTGAGGTTCATGCTCCGGGGGTTCACCTTGGGCGGCGGGGTGGGGCGGTTTGGGGGCTGAGCTGGGGGTCGGGGTGGGTGGAACGGTCCAGCTGAGTCGTGCCGTGGCTGATATCGGGCTGTTATCGCTGCTGGATAGCCTTTCCCGGCTTCACCCCTGGGCACGGCCCGTCTCGCGATCCGGACGGGCCGCGCGCCGCACGCACGAGGAGGATCCCCTTGGCCTCGCAAGACCCGCCGGAGCCGGCCGCGCGCTCCGACCGCAGCCCGTGGAACTGGCTGCTGGTGGTTCCCGTCGTCGTCCCGCTGCTGACCTTCCTGTTCAACGACGACGGGCCGCGGCTCGCCGGGTTCCCGGCCTTCTACTGGATCCAGTTCGCCTTCATCCCGCTCGGCGTCGCCTGCACCGTCGTCGTGTACCTGATGACCCGGAAGAGGGACTGACCATGACAGACGGGCACAGGACCGAACTGGTCGTCTTCGTGGCGCTGTTCCTGCTGGTCAGCGGGCTCGGGTTCGTCGCCGCCCGGTGGCGGCGGCCCGACAGCATGCACTCGCTGGACGAGTGGGGCCTCGGCGGCCGCAGCTTCGGCAGCTGGATCACCTGGTTCCTGATCGGCGGCGACCTCTACACCGCCTACACCTTCGTCGCCGTCCCCGCGCTGGTGTTCGGCGCGGGCGCGGCCGGGTTCTACGCCGTCCCCTACACGATCGTCGTCTACCCGCTGGTGTTCCTCGTGCTGATCCGGCTCTGGTCGGTGTCGCACGTGCACGGCTTCGTCACCCCGGCGGACTTCGTCCGGGCCCGGTTCGGCTCGCCGACGCTGGCGCTCGCCATCGCGATCACCGGCATCGTCGCCACGATGCCCTACATCGCGCTGCAGCTGGTCGGCATCCAGGCCGTGCTGAAGACGATGGGCGTGAACGGGCACTGGCCGCTGATCATCGCGTTCATCGTGCTGGCGGCCTACACCTACCAGTCCGGACTGCGCGCGCCGGCGCTGATCGCCTTCGTCAAGGACGTGCTGATCTACCTGGTGATCATCGTGGCGGTGCTGTACATCCCGTCCAAGCTCGGCGGCTGGGGGGACGTCTTCGACGCGGCGCAGGCGAAGTTCGCCAAGAGCCCCGCGCCGACCGACGGCGTCCTGCTGAACGGCACCAACCAGCTGAACTACGCGATGCTCGCGCTCGGCTCGGCGCTGGCGCTGTTCCTCTACCCGCACAGCGTCACCGGCGTGCTGGCCGGCAAGAACCGCAACGTGATCAAGCGGAACATGGCGGCGCTGCCGGCCTACAGCTTCGTGCTCGGCCTGATCGCGCTGCTCGGCTTCATGGCGATCGCCGCGGGCGTCAAGCCGGTCGTCACCGACGGCAGCCCCGACACCAACACCGTGGTGCCGCTGCTGTTCGACCACATGTTCCCCGACTGGTTCGCGGGCGTCGCCTACGCCGCCGTCGGCATCGGCGCGCTCGTCCCGGCGGCGATCATGTCGATCGCGGCGGCGAACCTGTTCACCCGCAACATCTACAAGGAGTACCTGAAGAAGGACGCGACCGAGAAGCAGGAGGCGCTGGTCAGCAAGCTGGTGTCGCTGGTGGTCAAGGTCGGCGCGGTGCTGTGCATCCTGGCGCTGGACCCGCAGTTCTCCATCGACCTGCAGCTGATCGGCGGCGTCATCATCCTGCAGACGCTGCCGTCGGTCGGGCTCGGCCTGATCACCCGCTGGTTCCACCGCGGCGCGCTCATCGCCGGCTGGGCGGCCGGGCTGGTCACCGGGCTGTGGATGCTGTACGACATCCCGAACCCGGCCAAGCACAAGGCGCACTTCGGCGGCTCGGCGTTCCAGCTGAGCGACCTCGGCCTGGACACCGACAAGACCGTCTACGTCGGCATGCTCGCGCTGGCCGTCAACGTGGTCGTCGCGGTGGTCGGGACCCTGGTCTGCCGCGCGGCCAGGCTCAAGGACGGCGAGGACGCCACCCGCACGGCCGACTACCTGGCCGACGAGGGCGACCCGAAGGTCAAGGACCTGGAGCTGTCCAGCAGCACCTGATCCCGGCCCGTTCCGGATCCCTCCCGGCCCGCGGCGCGTCGTGCGCGCCGCGGGCCGGTTCCGTGTGCGCGCCCGGCCCGGGGCGCCCGCGTCAAGGCGGGGCGGCGTCCGGGTCCGGTCGGCGGACGCTGCCTGGGCGTTCGCCGATGGCCGGATCAGGCGCCGGGACCCGGCGAATCAAACAGGTTACTTTCCTGTCCATGCTGCCGCGATCAACGCCGGTCCGGCCCCGGGACGGCCCGGCCGCCACCGCCCCCGCCGCACCGCCGCGTCCAGCGCGCCCGCCCCGCCCGCGTGCGCCCGTCCACCGGCCCGCGCCGGTCCCTCCTGCTCCTCCCCCCGAAACCAGGAGAGCGGTACTCGCAGCATGAAGACCAGAACCAGGCATGCGGCCCTGCTGGCGGCCGCCGCGCTCGCCGCCGCGCCGGCCGCGGCGCTCGCGTCCGGCACGGCGTCGGCGGCCTGCCGTCCCGATGCCCGCGACCTGCTGATGACCTACCAGCCGGTCGACCACACCGTCGCCGACGCGGTCTACTACCGCGCCCGGCTGACCCTCGGCAACGACGACCGCCGGTGCGCGCTGCCCGCCGCCGGGTGGGCGATGTACTTCAACGCGGTCCGGCAGCCCGCGGCCGTCCTCGCGGGCGCGACGGGCGAGACCGCCCGCAGGCAGCTCGCCGATCAGGGGCTGGCCGTGGCCCGGGCGGACGCGGCGCAGAGCGGCGACTTCTACACGCTGAAGCCGGCGGCCGGGTTCAAGCCCGTCGAGCCCGGCGAGCGCCGCGTCATCGACATCGCCTTCGAGCTGTGGGCCGTGCAGAAGACCGACGGCCCGGCCGGCTGGACGCTCGCCTACGACGGCGGCAGGCCCGCGTGGATGCCGGCGAAGACGCTGCTGGACCCGACCGACCCCAAGCAGACCACCGCGTTCTCCGGCGACAAGCGTCCGGTGCAGACGGCGGCGACGCGGTACGCCGAGAACACCTCGCCGAAACAGGACCTCACCCTGCGGCAGAGCATCGTGCCGCAGCCGCTGTCGGCGACGGCGTCCGGCGGGACGGTCGCGGTCGGCGGCGGATCCCGGATCTCGGCCCCGCGCACGCTGGGCCGCGAGGCGGGTTATCTGCGGTCCGCGCTGCGTGACGTCACGGGCGGGCAGGGCGCGCCGATCACGCTGGGCGTGGATCCGAAACTCGACGTCGACCATGACGGCAAGCCCGATGCCGAGGGCTACACGCTGGACGCGACGGCGGCAGGCGTGCGGATCACCGGCGCCGACGCGGCGGGCGTGCTGCACGGCGTCCAGACGCTGCGGCAGATGATCCCCGCGGACGCCTACAAGGCCGCCGCGGCGGGCCACCGCCCGCGCACCGCCGAGGTGCCGCGCGCCGCGATCGCCGACGCCCCGCTGTTCGGCTACCGCGGCATGGAGATCGACGTCTCCCGGCACTTCGCGAGCAAGGAGACGGTCGAGAAGTTCCTCGACCTGATGAGCTTCCTCAAGCTCGACAAGCTGCACTTCAGCCTGACCAACGACGAGGGCTGGCGGCTGCAGATCCCCGGGCTGCCCGAGCTGACGGGCTTCGGCTCCAGGCGCGCGTTCGACCTGAAGGAGACGGGCGCGCTCCACCAGGGCATGGGGTCGACGAACGACCTCGGCGGCGGCGACGGCATCAGCGGCAAGGCGCGAAGCCAGACCGAGGCGAACCTCGGCCGCAGGCCCGCCTACCAGGGCTTCGAGCAGGACGTCCAGAACTTCGTCGGCGACGGCACCGGCTACTACACCGTCCGCGACTTCCAGGAGATCCTCCGGTACGCCGACACCCGGCACATCGAGGTGATCCCCGAACTGAACTTCCCGGCGCACGCGCGCGCCGCCGTCCAGTCGATGGAACGCCGCTACCAGACCACCCACGACGCGACGTACCGGCTGCTCGACCCCGCCGACACCAGCCGCCACGTCAGCACCCAGTACTACACCGACAACCTCGCGAACCCGTGCCTGACCAGCACCTACGCGTTCCTGGAGAAGGTCGCGGGCGAGGTCGCGAAGATGTACACGGGCGCGCACGTCCCGCTCGGCGAGATCAACCTCGGCGGCGACGAGCCGCCGGGCCCGCCGGACGGCTGGTGGTCGGGGTCGCCCGCCTGCAAGAACGGCGCGGACACCGCCGGCAAGTCCGGCGAGCAGTTGAAGGAGCTGTTCTTCACCCGGTGGAACGACATCGCGCACCGGTTCGCGCCCCGCACCGCCGGATGGGAGGACGTCACCGACCCGACCACCTCGTTCCGCCTCAAGGGGTTCACGCCGCTGCCCTGGCAGAACGTCTGGGGCTGGGGGCGCGAGGACTGGGCGTACCGGTTCGCCAACGAGGGCACCCCCGTCGTCCTGGCGCACGCCACCAACCTCTACATGGACCTCGCCTACAACAAGGACCCCGACGAGCCCGGCTACTACTGGGCGAACTACGTCGACGAGAAGAGCACGTTCACCTACCAGCCGTTCGACGTGTACGCGAACGCGACGCAGGACCGCTGGGGCAACCCCATCCAGCCCAGCCCGTCCTGGACGAGGCTCACGCCCGAGGGCAGGAAGAACATTCTCGGGATCGAGGCCCAGCTGTGGGGCGAGAACGGCATGACGCCGCAGATCCGCGAGTACCAGGCATTCCCCAAGCTGCTCGGCGTGGCCGAGCGCGCCTGGAACCGCGACACCCCGGCCCCGGACCAGATGGGCGCCGCGTGGAACGTGTTCACCAACACGCTGGGCCAGAAGACGTTCCCGCTGTTGTCGTTCTACAAGCCGGTCGGGCTGCGCGGCACCGGCGTGGACTACCGCGTCCCGCTGCCGGGCGCGCAGATCTCCGGGGGCACGCTCACGGCGAACGTCCGCGACCCGGGCCTGGCCGTCGAGTACTCCACGGACGGCGCGCACTGGCTGCCCAACCGGGGCCCCGTGAAGGTGGGCGCGACCGCGCTGACCCGCACCCGCAGCGCGGACGGCCGCACCAGCCGCCTGTCACCCGTCGGCCTTCCCCACTGGCAGGCCGGCACGTCCTACCGTCCCGGCGCCCTGGTCAACTACCAGGGTGAGATCTACCGGGCGGTCCGTCCCGGGAGCGGCGCGGAGCCCGACCGCTCCCCCGGCCACTGGACGCTCCTCCAGTAGCCGCACCGCACCGGGTGTCCGGCCGTCCCTCGCAGGAGGCGGCCGGGCACCCGGCCCTGTCGACGCCAAGAGTCGGCAAAGACGGCGGGTGCTCGCCTTGGCCGGGCGGCCCGCCGGGCATCATCCGCGTTGTGAGAGCCATCGTGCGCGCCGGGCTGCTGCCCGGCGCCGTCGTGTGCGGCGCGATCGCCTGCGGCGCCGGGCCCGCGGCCCTCGCGGCCGGGCCGGTCGTCACGCCGTCCCGCGCCCGGCCCGGGGAGACCGTGGCGGTGTCCGGCACGTGCCCGGCCGGCGACCGGGGCGTGCGCGTGACGGGCGCCGCGACCGGCGAGGGCGCGGTGCGGGGCGGCCGGTTCCGCGTCGAGGCGCGGGTGACCGGCGAGACCGGCCGCCGGCCCGTGACGGTCGGCTGCGCGCCGTCCGGGAAGGCCGGGCGGGCGCCGCTGGACGTGCGGCGGCCGCACCGCCCCCGCCCCCACGGCTGGGCCATGGGCGGCGGCGACGAGCTCGACGTGCCGTGGACGTCGGTGGCGCTGGTGCTGGCGGCGGGCGCGGCGGGCACCGGCGGGGCGGCGCTGCTGCGGTCCCGCCTCCGCCGGACGCGCGGCTGACCCGCCCGCCCCGTCGGAACGCGGCCCCGGCCCCGTCGGAACGCGGCCCGGTCAGGCGCGGCCGTAGGCGTCCTCGAGCCGCTCGATGTCGTCCTCGTCGAAGTGCCCGAACGCGATCTCCATGACGCGCACCGCGGGACCGTCGGAGCCCAGCCGGTGGGTCTGCCCGGCGCGGATCAGCACCCGCTCGCCCACCTCGGGCAGCGTCCGGCGGCCGGCCACCTCGAACACCGCGCCGGGGTCGAGGGCCACCCACAGCTCGTCGCGGTCCCGGTGCCGCTGCAGGCTCAGCCGCTGCCCCGGCTCCACGTGGATGATCTTCACGGTGGACGGCTCGTTCAGCGTGAACTGCTCGAAGGCGCCCCAGGGCCGCCGCTCGGTCAGCACGTCCGGCTCCGGCCGCCCGCCCTGCGGCGCGGGGGCGGCGGGCTGCGCGGGCGCGTCGTCCTGCGCGCGGGCGTCGGTCTGCACGGGCACGTCGGTCTGCACGGTCACCTCGGGGATCGCGGGTCGGGGGACAACTGCGGGACGCGGGCGCCGGACGCGGCCGCCGGCAGCCCGCCGAGGACGAGGTCGGCGAGGCCGTCGACGACGGCCTCCCGGGGCACCTCGTCGGCCTGGTCGAGCCACCAGTCGCCGGCCGTCTGCACCATGCCGACGATCGCGTGGCCCCACACGTAGGCGCGGGTGCGGTCCGCCATCTCCCCCTCGGCGACCATCACCTCGGCCAGCTCCCGGCTCACGTCGCGGATCATGGTGCTCATCGCGCTGTGCGTGGCGGTGTCCTCCGCGCTCGCCCGGTGCATCAGGAAGCGGTAGAGGTTGAGGTTCTTGGAGATCGTCGCCAGGTAGGTGTCGATGGTGGACCGGGTGCGCGCGCGGATCGTGTCGTCGCGGGAGAACTCCTCCCGGATGCCCTCGATCAGCTTGCGCGTGTGCCGCTCGGCGAGCGCCTGGTACAGCCCGCTCTTGTCGCCGAAGTGGCGGTACAGGATCGGCTTGCTGATGCCCGCCTCGGCGGCGATCGCGGCCATCGAGGCCTCCGGCCCCTCGCGCTGGATGACCCGGTCGGCCGCCTCCAGCAGGGCGCGCCGGCGGCCGGGATCGCGCCTGGATCCCGGTGCCCGTCCGCCCGCCTCGCCCGTCATGGTGCGATCACCGTAGCCGGGCGGTGCGGGCGGGACGCGCGGGGGTCCCGGTGAAGGGCGGGCGTGCGGGCATGGACCGAACGGTATCCGCGGGTGTTACCCGGTGACAACACCGCCGGCCTGCGCGGTGTCCACGTGGAGCGGGACGGCCGGGCGCGCGGCGCGCGGTCCCGGCCGTCCCGTGGCGGCCCCATCGGCTCGCCGGCCCGTCAGCGGACCGGCAGGCCGGTGACGGTGCGGCCGATGACCAGGCGCTGGATCTCGCTGGTGCCCTCGAAGATCGTGAAGATCTTGGAGTCGCGGTGCATCCGCTCGACCGGGTACTCGCGGGTGTAGCCGTTGCCGCCGAGGATCTGGATCGCCTCCTCGGTGACGTACACCGCCATCTCGCTGGCCATGAGCTTGGCCATCGAGCCCTCGGCGTTCTCGAAGTCCTTGCCGTTGCGGGCCATCCAGGCGGCGCGCCACACCATCAGGCGGGCGGCGTCCAGGCGGGTCTTCATGTCGGCCAGCTTGAAGGCGACGGCCTGGAAGTCGCCGATCTTCTTGCCGAACTGCTCGCGCTCCTGCGCGTACTGCAGCGCGTAGTCGTAGGCGGCGCGGCCGACGCCGATGGCCATCGCGCCGACGGACGGGCGGGTGGTCTCGAACGTCTTCAGCGCCGCCTGGCCCTTGCTGCTCTTGCCCTCGCGGGCGCGCGCGATGCGCTCGTCGAACTTCTCCTTGCCGCCGACGATCAGGTGGCTCGGGATGCGCACGTCGTCCAGGATGACCTCGGCGGTGTGCGAGGCGCGGATGCCGTGCTTCTTGAACTTCTGGCCCTGCTTCAGCCCGGGGGTGTTCGGCGGGACGATGAAGCTGGCCTGCCCGCGGGTGCCGAGGTCGGGGTGGACCGAGGCGACGACGACGTGCACGTCGGCGATGCCGCCGTTGGTCGCCCAGGTCTTGGTGCCGTTGATCACCCACTCGTCCTTCGCCTCGTCGAAGGTCGCGCGGGTGCGGATGGAGCCGACGTCGCTGCCGGCGTCGGGCTCGGAGGCGCAGAACGCGCCGAGCTTGACCTCGTCGGTGGTGCCGAACATCTGCGGCACCCACTCGCTGACCTGGTCGGGGGTGCCGACGGCGGCCACGGAGGCGGCGGCCAGCCCGGTGCCGACGATGGACAGCGCGATGCCCGCGTCGCCCCAGAACAGCTCCTCGAACGCCACCGGGATGCCGAGGCCGGTCGGCTCCAGCCACTGGGTGGCGAAGAAGTCCAGCGAGTAGATCCCGACCTTGGACGCCTCCTGGATCAGCGGCCAGGGCGTCTCCTCCCGCTCGTCCCACTCCTCGGCGGCGGGGCGGATGACGTCCTTGGCGAACTCGTGCACCCAGTCCCTGACCTCGCGCACGTCCTCGCTGAGCTCCAGCGAGAACGGCGTGGACTCCGCGCTCGTCATGTAATTGACCCTTTCTCCAATATCCGCGTGTTACCAACGGTAGCAGGATCGCGTGCTACCACGGGTAACACCGTGGCCGGAGTCACAGCGGGAACGGGTGCGCGGGAACGGGTCAGCCGCGGCCGGAGGAGAACGAGCGCGCCGCGGCGTAGCCGGGCACCTCGATCATCGGCGGCCGCTCGCCCACCGCGACGTCGCTGGTCCGCGCGTCGTGCCCGGCGGCGGAGCGGCGGAACTGGGTGAGCGCCGTGGCGGGCGCGCCGAGCGGGATCATCCGGCCGTGCCGCTCCAGCCGCGACCAGGCGGTCAGCATGATCTGGCCGGACATGGCGCCGAGCGCCTCGGTCGACTGGTGCGCGTGCACCCGGCGGCCGAGGTCGACCTGGGCGATCGCGTCGAGCCCGGCGTCCTGGTAGACGTCCAGGAGCAGGCCGAGCTCCACGCCGTAGCCGGTGACGAACGGCAGCCGCTCCAGCAGCGCGCGGCGGCCCGCGTACTCGCCGCCGAGCGGCTGCATGACGCCGGCGAGCAGCGGCCAGTGCAGGTTGATCAGCGGCCGGGCGACCAGCTCGGTGACCCGGCCGCCGCCGCCCTCGACCCGCCGCTCCCCCTCGATCAGCGGGCGGTCGTAGCAGCCCTTGACGTAGCCGACGGACGGGTCGGTCAGCAGCGGCCCGAGCAGCCCGGTCACGTAGGAGGAGGTGAAGCCGCGCAGGTCGGCGTCCACGAACACGATCAGGTCGCCGGAGGTGGCGGCGAGCGACTTCCACAGCGCCTCGCCCTTTCCGGACATGCGGCCGTGCCCGGGCAGCACGTCGTCCTGCGCGACGACCTCGGCGCCGGCGGCGGCGGCCACGGCGGCGGTCCGGTCACTGGAGCGGGAGTCCACCACGACGATCTCGTCGACCAGCGGGATCCGCTCCATCAGGTCGGTGCGGACGGCGGCGACGATCGCGCCGACGGTCGCCTCCTCGTCGCGCGCGGGCAGCACGACGCTGATCCTGGCCGCCCCCTTGGCGTCCAGCAGGACGTGCGCCGGCCAGTCCCCGGCCGCGCTCGTGCGGCGCCGCAACCACGACGCGACCTCTGGCAGCACGCGCTCTCCCTCCCGTGCGGACGGTCCCGCGACCGGCCCTCACCATGAGGAAACACCGGACACGTCCAGATCATTCACCGTCCGCGCGGCGAGCGGGCGACCGACCCGAAGAGTTGACACGGGCGCAACACACCCGTCATTCGGCGGCGTGCTTGTCGAGGAACTCGTAGACGTCGGCGTCGTCCACCCCGGGGAAGGCCCCGGGCGGCAGCACCGACAGCACGTGGGAGTGCGCGCGGGCCGACGGCCAGGCCATGCCCTCCCACCGCTCGGCCAGCTCCTTGGGCGGGCGCTGGCAGCAGTCGCCGTCCGGGCAGGCCGACTTGACCCGGCGGGTGGTCTCCCGGCCGCGGAACCAGCGCGAGTCCTCGAACCGGACGCCGAGCGTGATGGCGAAGTCGCGCTCGTGGCTGGGGTCGATGTGCGACAGGCACCAGTAGGTGCCGTTCGGGGTGTCGGTGTACTGGTAGTAGACCGAGAAGCGGTCGGCGGCGCCGAACACGTGCCGGCCGGCCCACTCGCGGCACATCCGCTGGCCCTCGATCGCGCCGTCCTCGTCCTGCGGGAACGCCAGGCCGTCGTTGGCGTACGCCTTGTAGATCGTGCCGTTCTCGTCGTTCTTGGTGAAGTGCAGCTGCAGCCCGAGGTGGTGGGTCGCGACGTTGGTGAAGCGGTGCGCGGCCATCTCGTAGGACACCGAGAACACGTCGGCAAGGTCCTCGACCGACAGCTCGCGCGCGGCCTTGGCCTCCTGAAGGAACGGCACGACGCTGCGCTCGGGCATCAGGATCGCGGCGCCGAAGTAGTTCGCCTCGACGCGCTGGCGCAGGAAGTCGGCGAAGTCGCGGGGCTGGTCGTGGTCGAGCGCGATGTGCCCGAGGGTCTGCAGCAGGATCGTCCGGGGCGTGTGCATGCCGAGCTGCTCGCGCTCCAGGTAGATCCGCCGGTTGCGCAGGTCGGTGACGGACCGGACCGAGCGCGGCAGGTCCTGGACGTACTGCAGGCTGAAGCCGAAGTGCCCGACCAGGGTCATCAGCATGCCCTGGGAGACCGCGCCGCCCCGGTAGCCGACCGCGTCGAGGGTCTGCGCGGCGACCTTCTCGATCTCGCCGAAGTAGTTGCCGCGCTCGTGCATCTGGCGGCGCAGCTCGGCGTTGGCCTTGCGCGCCTCCTCCGGGCTGGCGGTGGGCTTGGTCCGGCTGCGCTTCAGCTCCCCGTACAGCGCGAGGATGTGCTCGATCACCTCGTTCGGCATCCGCTTGCCGACCTTGAGGTGCGACAGGCCGAGCGTGCGGTACAGCGGGTCGCGCTGCGCCTCCTCGAGCTGGATCTCCAGCTGCGCGCGGCGGCTCGGCGGCTGGCGGCGCAGCAGCTCCTCCACCGGGCACTCCAGCGCGGCGGCGAGGGACTGCAGCAGCGACAGCTTGGGCTCGCGCCGGCCGTTCTCCAGCAGCGACAGCTGGGACGGGGCGCGGCCGACGCGCTCGCCGAGGTCCGACAGCGTCATGCCGCGGCCGCGCCGGAGGTGGCGGAGCCGCTGGCCGAAGGTGACGAGGTCGACGTCACTCGTCAAGTTGAGGGGTTCTTCTGGCCGCAAGGTCGTCACGGCTTCATGATAGCGGAAATTTCGCGATTCTTCTGTTACTCACGAGTTCATTAAGGGGTTGAAGTCCGGGCATAGTCGTGACCAAGCACCCAGGGGACGACACGGAAGGGCAACACGATGAGCGACAGTCGCCTCAAGGGCGCGGCCGAGGAGCTGCAGCGGCAGTGGGAGACCGACCCGCGCTGGAAGGGCATCGAGCGGACCTACTCCGCCGAGGACGTCGTGCGGATCCGCGGCTCGGTCCAGGAGGAGCACACCCTCGCGCGCCTCGGCGCCGAGCGGCTCTGGACCCTGCTGCAGGAGGAGGACTACGTCCACTCCCTCGGCGCGCTCACCGGGCTCCAGGCCGTCCAGCAGGTGAAGGCCGGTCTCAAGGCCATCTACCTGTCCGGCTGGCAGGTCGCGGCCGACGCCAACCTGGCGGGCCAGACCTACCCGGACCAGAGCATCTACCCGGCGAACTCGGTCCCGGCCGTCGTGCGCCGCATCAACAACGCGCTGCTGCGCGCCGACCAGGTCCAGTGGGCCGAGGGTGAGGGCGACACGCACTTCCTCGCCCCGATCGTGGCCGACGCCGAGGCCGGCTTCGGCGGCGTGCTGAACGCCTTCGAGCTGATGAAGGGCATGATCGCCGCGGGCGCCGCGGGCGTGCACTGGGAGGACCAGCTGGCCTCCGAGAAGAAGTGCGGCCACCTCGGCGGCAAGGTCCTCATCCCGACCTCGCAGCACATCAAGACCCTCAACACCGCGCGCCTCGCCGCGGACATCTCGGGCGTGCCGTCCCTGATCATCGCGCGGACCGACGCCGAGGCCGCGACCCTGATCACGACGGACGTGGACGAGCGCGACCGCGAGTTCATCACCGGCGAGCGCACCGCCGAGGGCTTCTACCGGGTCCGCAACGGCATCGAGCCCTGCATCGCCCGCGCCAAGGCCTACGCGCCCTACTCCGACCTCATCTGGATGGAGACCGGCACCCCGGACCTGGAGCAGGCCCGCAAGTTCGCCGAGGCGGTCAAGGCCGAGCACCCCGACCAGATGCTGGCCTACAACTGCTCGCCGTCCTTCAACTGGAAGGCGCACCTGGACGACGCGACCATCGCCAAGTTCCAGCGCGAGCTCGGCCACATGGGCTTCAAGTTCCAGTTCATCACGCTGGCCGGCTTCCACGCGCTCAACTACGGCATGTTCGACCTGGCGCACGGCTACGCCCGCGAGGGCATGACCGCCTACGTCGACCTGCAGGAGCGCGAGTTCGCGGCGGCCGAGAAGGGCTTCACCGCGGTCAAGCACCAGCGCGAGGCCGGCACCGGCTACTTCGACCTGGTGAGCACCGCGATCAACCCGGACTCCTCCACCACGGCGCTCAAGGGCTCCACCGAGGAGGGCCAGTTCCACTGAGCTGATCCAGGCCTGTCGCCCCAGGCCTGATCCAGGCAGAAGGCCCCCGCGTCCCTACACCCGCGGGGGCCTTCTGATGCCCGGACCAAGATCGGTCAATCGAGCGACAAGTCTCGACATCTACCGCTATTGGGGGCATCGTAAGCACGCCTGTGATCGCTCAAGGGAGAGGATCCTTCCGATGGCGCAGCGCCACCCCCGCCCACCCCGGTTCCGGGCGACCCCCGGACGCACGCTCCCGATCGCCGTCGCCGCCCTCTGCGTCGTCGCGCTCGCCCCCGCGGCGTCCGCCGCCGCGCGCCAGCACCGCTACACCCCCGGCTCCCAGGGCGTCGGCGACGCCTACTTCCCGCTCGAGGGCAACGGCGGCTACGACGCGCAGAACTACGCGCTCGACCTGACCTACGACCCCGACTACGACCAGCTCGACGGCGTGGTCACCATGACGGCGCGGGCCACGCAGGACCTGTCGAGCTTCGACCTGGACCTGTCCGGCATGGACGTCCAGCGCGTCAAGGTCGACCGGCACAAGGCCGACTACAAGCGGCGCGGCCAGGAACTCGTCATCACGCCGCGCAAGGGCCTGCGCAAGGGCGCGACGTTCACCACCGTCATCACCTACGGCGGCGTCCCCCAGACGATCGTCGGCTCCCCGATCGTCTTCGGCTCCCCCTACGGCTTCCTGCACACCCCGGACGGCGCATTCGTCGGCGACGAGCCCAACGGCGCGTCCACCTGGTACCCGGTGAACGACCACCCGAGCGACAAGGCCACCTACGACTTCAAGATCACGGTGCCGAAGGGCCTGAGCGTGGTCGCCAACGGCCTGCCCGACGGGCAGCGCAACGAGACCGCGACGTTCAGCCGCCGCGCCGCCGCCACGGCCGCCAGCACCTTCAAGTGGCGCGAGCGCTACCCGATGGCGAGCTACCTCGCCACCATCGACATCGGCAAGTGGGACGTCAAGCAGGGCAAGTCGCCCGGCGGGATCAACAACTACACCGCCGTCGACCCGGTGCTGCTGGCCGACCAGCCGGACGCGGTGAACTTCTTCTTCGACACCACCAGCGAGGCCACCGACCTGTGGTCGAAGCTGTTCGGCAAGTACGCGTTCGAGACCACCGGCGCGATCGGCGACGACGCCCGCTACAACGGCGAGCCGCTCGGCTTCTCCCTGGAGACGCAGAGCAAGCCGGTGTACTCCGCCGTCCGCAACACCTCCACCATCGCGCACGAGCTGGCGCACCAGTGGTTCGGCGACGCGGTCTCACCGCAGCGCTGGAAGGACGTCTGGCTGAACGAGAGCTTCGCGACCTTCGCGCAGTGGTACTGGAACGAGAAGCACGGCGGCGCCACCGTCCACGACCAGGCCCGCACCACCTACAACTCGCGGCCGTTCCCGGACCCGGCCGGCCGCCCGTTCTGGTCGGTCGTGACCGCCGACCCGCAGCGCGACACGATGTTCAACCAGCGGGTCTACAGCGGCGGCGGGATGGCGCTGGAGTTCCTGCGCGAGAAGATCGGTGACGACAAGTTCTTCACGCTGCTGCGCACCTGGTACGCGCAGCACAAGTACGGGAACGCCACCACCGAGCAGTTCACCGCGCTGGCCCAGAAGGTCTCCGGCCAGGACCTGACGCAGTTCTTCAAGGACTGGCTGTACTCCCCGATCAAGCCGGACCTCCCCCAGGGCTGACCGGCACGACATCGTCGACTTGCGGCGAGTCGTCGTTATGGCGGCGCTCATAACGACGACTCGCCGCAATTGAACGTGGTTCGGGTGGACGGCCCGGCGGCCCGCACTGTGCGAAAGTACGTGGTCGCCGGGCCGGTCCTTGTCTAGGCTTCCGGCAAGTGGGCGTCCTTCCGTGGGTGTGGTGGTACGGCCTGCGCCGCCACGCCGCCTACCCGCTCGGATCCCTGGCCGAGTCGCTGACCAACACCGCGTTCGGCTTCGTCCGCGCCTATGTCCTGCTGGCGCTCTGGGAGGCCCGCCCCGCGCTCGGCGGCTACGACGCGGCCGACGCCGTCACGTTCTGCTTCATCACCCAGGCGCTGATCGGCCCGGTGCAGATCTTCGGCGGGATGGAACTCACCGAGCGGATCCGCAACGGCGACGTCGCGATCGACCTGCACCGTCCGGTCGGGCTCCAGGGCTGGTGGCTCGCCGAGGACCTCGGCCGCGCCACCGGGTCGCTGCTGCTGCGCGCCGGGCCGCCGCTGCTCGCGGGCGCGCTGCTGTTCCCGTTCCACTGGCCCGGCCCGGTCGGGTTCGCCGCGTTCGCGGCGGCGGTCGCGCTGGGCGCCCTGGTGAGCTTCGCGATCCGCTACCTGGTGGCGCTCGGCATGTTCTGGCTGCACGACGACCGGGGCCTGAACGCGATCACGCTGGTGATGTCACTGTTCTTCTCCGGGATGATCCTTCCGCTGGTGGTCTTCCCGGGACGGCTCGGCGACATCGCGCTCGCGCTGCCCTGGTCGGCGCAGATCCAGGTGCCCGCCGACGTGTTCCTCGGCCGCCGCACCGGTGCGGGGCTGCTCGGCGCGCTGGCGTTCCAGGCCGGGTGGGCCGCCGTCCTGCTCGCCGCCGGGTGGCTGCTGACCCGCGCGGCGCGGCGGAAGCTGGTGGTGCACGGTGGCTGAGCTTCGGGCCCGTCCGGTACGGACGTACGCGCTGCTGGCGTGGACATGGCTGCGGGCGGCGGCACAGTTCCCGGTGTCGATGGCGCTGCTGGCGCTGGCGACCGCGATCGTCAGCGGCCTGGACGCGGTGGCGATCCTGGTGCTGTTCTCCCGCGCCCCGCGCATTGCCGGCTTCACCGCGCCCGAGGTGCTGTTCCTGTACGGCACCAGCGCGCTGTCGTTCGCGATCAGCGACATCGTCCTCGGCACGACCGAGCAGCTCGGCGAGCGGGTGCGGCTCGGCACCCTGGACGCGGTGCTGGTCCGCCCGGTCAGCCCGCTGATCCAGATCGCGACCGAGCAGTTCTCGCCCCGCCGGCTCGGCAAGCTCCTGCCGGCGGTGACGGTCCTGGCGCTCGCTCTGCCCCGGCTGGACGCGCCGTGGACGCCGGGCCGGGCCGCGATGGTCCCGCTGATGGTGGCGTCCGGGACGGCGATCTTCGCGGGGCTGTGGGTGCTGACGGCGGCCGTGCAGTTCGCGGTCGTCGACAGCCACGGCGCCTCCAAGGCGCTCACCTACGGCGGCGCGTACCTCACGCAGTACCCGATGACAATGTTCGCCCGCGACTTCGTGCGCGGGGTGACCTTCGTCGTGCCGCTGGCGTTCGTCAACTGGCAGCCGGCGCTGTACGTCCTGGACCGGCCGGACCCGCTGGGCCTCCCGGCGGCGGCCCGCTTCGCCTCGCCCGCCGTCGGCGCCGCGCTGTGCGCCGCGGCGGCGCTGGCCTGGCGGGCGGGGATCCGGCACTACCGATCGACGGGGAGCTGAGCGCGATGACGGGGGCCGAGCCGATGATCGAGGCGGCGGACGTGGTGAAGACCTTCACCGTCCGGACCCGCTCCGGCGTGCTGCGGCGCGGCCGCACGACGCTGCGCGCGGTGGACGGGGTGTCGTTCTCCGTCGAGCGCGGCGAGTTCGTCGGCTACCTCGGGCCGAACGGCGCGGGCAAGTCGACCACGATCAAGATGCTCACCGGGATCCTGACCGCCTCGTCCGGCGACCTGCGGGTGTGCGGGCTGGACCCCTCGCGCCGCCGGACGGCCCTCGCGCGCCGGATCGGCGTGGTGTTCGGGCAGCGCACGACGCTGTGGTGGGACCTGCCGCTGCGCGACAGCCTCGCGCTCGTCCGGCGGCTGTACCGGGTCGACGCGGCGGCGCACCGGGCGCGGCTGGCGGAGCTGACCGCGCTGCTGGAGCTGGAGCCGTTCCTGCACACCCCGGTGCGGCAGCTCAGCCTCGGCCAGCGGATGCGCGGCGACCTGGCCGCCGCCCTGCTGCACGACCCGGAGCTGCTGGTGCTGGACGAGCCGACGATCGGGCTGGACGTGGTGAGCAAGACGACCGTCCGCGACTTCCTGGAGCGCATCAACCGCGAGCGCGGCACCACGATCCTGCTGACCACCCACGACCTCGGCGACATCGAGCGGCTCTGCCGCCGCGTCATGATCGTCGACCGGGGCCGGCTCGCCTACGACGGCGGGCTGGACGAGCTGCGCCGCACCGTCGACGCCGACCGCACGCTGGTGGTCGAGCTGGCCGCTCCGGCGCCGCCGATCGTCCTCGGGGAGATCGAGGCCGGCCGGGTCGAGGGGACGCGGCAGTGGCTGCGGATCCCCCGCGAGGAGAACGCCGCGGCGCTGGTCGCGGCGCTCGCGCAGCGCTACGAGGTGCGCGACATCTCGCTGCGCGAGGCCGGCATCGAGGAGGTGCTCGCCGCGCTCTACCGGGGCGACCACGCGTACTGGTGCTCGGGACGGCCCGTCGCGCCGTAGCGCAGCGTCACCACGACCCGGCCCGCCTGGGCGAGCCCGGCGAGGTAGCGCTGGGCGGTGGCGCGGGAGATGCCGACCAGGTCGGCGACCTCGGCCGCGGAGCGCGGCTCGTCCGCCGCCCGCAGCGCCTCGGTGATCAGCCGCGCGGTCACCGGCGACTGGCCCTTGGGCGCGGCCGGCTCGGCGTGCAGCGGCGCGTACAGGGTGCGCAGCGCGCCGTCGAGCGCGGCCTGGGACAGCTCGCTCCCGCCCGACAGGGCCGCCCGGTACCGGGCGTAGGCGGTGAGCCGCTCGCCGAGCGCGGCGGCGGTGAACGGCTTGATCAGGTAGTGCAGCGCGCCGCCCGCGAGCGCCTCCCGGACCACGCCGGGGTCCGCCGCCGCCGTCGCCATGATCACGTCCGCGGCCAGCTCGGTCAGCAGCGCCAGGCCCGGCTCGTCCGGCAGGTAGACGTCCAGCAGCACCAGGTCGGGCTCCAGCTCGGCGGCCATCGCGCGGGCCTGCGCGGCCGTGTGCGCGAGCCCCGCGACGGCGAAGCCCGCCAGGCCCGCCACGAACCCGGCGTGGACCTGCGCCACGCGGAAGTCGTCGTCGACCACCAGGACGCCGATCACCGCGCCGCCTCCGCGGCGGGTCATAGCGCCGCCTCCGCGCCGAGGACGCCGGGCAGGCGGGCGACCGCGACCGCGCCGGTCCCGCCGCCGCCCGGGTCGACGAAGGCGACGTCGCCGCCGCGGGCGCGGGCGGTGCGGCGCGCGAGCCCGAGGCCGAGGCCGCGCGCCCGGCCGCCGGCCGCCTCGCGGGTGGACACCCCGTCGTCGAACACGGCCTCGCGCAGCCCCTCCGGCAGCCCGTCGCCGGAGTCGGCGACGGTGACGTGCAGGTCGCGGCCGTCGCCGAGCAGCTCCACCTCGACGCGGGCGGGGCGCCGGCGGCCCAGCCGGGCGGCCTCGACGGCGTTGTCGACGAGGTTGCCGACGACCGTCGTGACGTCCAGCGGCTCGGCGACCCGGCCGGGCACGTAGCTGGCCGAGCCGACGTCCAGCCGGACGCCCTTCTCGGCGGCGACCGCCGACTTGGCCGCCAGGAACGCCCGCAGGTAGGGGTCGGTGAGCGGGTCGGGCAGGCCGTCGTCGGCGAGCGGCCGGCCCGCCGCGTCCTCCATCAGCGTGCCGAGGTAGCCGGCGGCCTCCTCGGCGTGCCCGAGCTGGAGCAGCCCGGACAGGGTGTGCAGCCGGTTGGCGTACTCGTGCCGCTGCGCGCGCAGCGCGTCGAACAGGGTGCTGACCGAGTCCAGCTCGCGGGCCAGGGTCTCCAGGTCGGTGCGGTCCCGCAGGGTGACCACGGCGCCGAGGTCGCGGCCGTCGCGGCTGACCTCCCGCCGGTTCACCACCAGCACCCGCTCCCCCGCGGTGACGAACAGGTTGGCCGCCTCGCGCCGCCCGGCCAACACGTCCCGCAGCGCGCCCTCGGGGGCGAGCCCGGCGGCGTCCGCCCCCCGCTCGCACGTGGCGCCGAGGAGCCGGGACGCCTCGTGGTTGCAGACGGCGACGCGCCCCGCGGTGTCGACCGCGACCACGCCCTCGCCGACGCCGTGCAGGACCGCCTCCCGCTCCTGGACCAGCTCGACCAGCTCGTAGGGCTCCAGGCCGAGCGTCTGCCGCTTCAGCCGGCGCCCGATCGCGGCGGAGGCCAGCACGCCGAGCAGCACCGCGCCGGCGATGAACAGCGTGAGGTCGCGCAGCAGGTGGCGCAGCTCCCGGTCGATCGCGCCGGCGTCGAACCCGACGCTGACCTCGCCGAGGACGCCGCCCTGCGGCCCGTACAGCGGGACCTTGCCGCGCGCGGACAGCCCGAGGGTGCCGCGCTCGACGTTGACGACCTCGTGCCCGGCGAGCGCCGCGGACGGGTCGGTGCTCACCCGCTTGCCGACCTCGGACGGCGTCGGGTGCGAGTAGCGGATGCCGCGCCGGTCGGTCACCACGACGAACAGCGCGCCGGTGCGGATCCGGACGCGCTCGGCGCGGTCCTGGACGATGTGCCCGGGATCGCCCGCGGCCACCGCGGCCTCGATCTGCGGGTCGACGGCGACGGCGTGCGCGACGGTGAGGGCCCGCTGGCCGTACTGGCCGCGCAGCTCGCCGTCGAGCATCCAGGCGACCAGCCCGTAGCCGAGGCAGGCCACCACGACGACCACGGCCACCTGAAGAATCAGCACCTGCCGGGCGAAGGGGATGCGGGGCCGGACGGACATGCCCGCACCGTAGACCACGCCGGGCACCGCCGCCCAGACCCCGGTGAGCAGAATGAGCAGAACCTCGGAATACGCGCTCAACGTGGCAATTCGCGGCTTGCGAGCACATCGCGAGCAAGGGTTCCGGTGGCGCGCGCCACCTCCCTACCGTGCCGCCATGCCCAAGCGAGGAACCACCCCACGAGACGCGGACGGCGGCGGCGCGCACGCCGGCGGCGCCGTCATCGAGCTGCGCGGCGCCACCAAGCGCTTCCGCTCGTCCGGCGGCGTGCACACCGCCGTCCGCGACCTGAACCTGACCGTGCGCGCCGGCGAGTTCGTCGCCGTGGTCGGGCCGACCGGCTGCGGGAAGTCGACCACCCTGTCGCTGGTGTCCGGCCTGGAGCCGGCGTCGCAGGGCCGGGCGCTGGTGCACGGCCGGCCGGTCGACGGCATCCCCGACGGGGTCGGCTACATGTTCCAGAACGACGCCGTGCTGCCGTGGCGGACCGTCCTGGACAACGTCGCAGCCGGCCCCCGCTACCGCGGCGCGTCCCGGCGCGAGGCCCGCGAGCGCGCCCGCGGCTGGGTCGAGCGGGTCGGCCTCGCCGGCTTCGAGGGCTACTACCCGCACCAGCTGTCCGGCGGGATGCGCAAGCGGGTCGCGCTCGCCCAGACGCTGGTGAACGAGCCGACGGTGCTGCTGATGGACGAGCCGTTCTCGGCGCTGGACGTGCAGACGCGCGGCCTCATGCAGGACGAGCTGCTGCGGCTGTGGTCGGGGTCGGGCGCGGCGGTCGTGTTCGTCACCCACGACCTGGAGGAGGCGATCGTCCTGGCCGACCGGGTCGTGGTGATGACGGCCGGGCCCGCGACGATCAAGGGCACGTTCGCGGTGCCGCTGGAGCGGCCGCGCGACGCCGAGGAGGTCAGGCTCACCGGGGAGTTCCTCGACATCTACCGGGAGGTCTGGGACTCGCTGCGCGAAGAGGTCCAGATCACCCGCCAGAGGGGGGCCGGCCATGCCGCGTGAACCGGAGACCGCGCCCGCCGCGCCGCCCGCGCAGGCGGACGGCACGGGCATGCCCGCAGGTGGGACCGCCCCGGCCGGCGCGCCGGGCGGGCGGGACGACACGGCCGCGATCGCGCGGATGCGGACGGCCGGGCTGCGCCGCCGGATCGGCGTCAACGCCGTCCGCGCCCTGCTGATCGCGGCGTGGCTCGGCTCCTGGGAGCTGGCGGCGCGCACCTGGATCGACCCGTTCTACTACTCCATGCCGTCGAGGATCTGGGACCGGCTGGTCGGCTGGTTCACCGACGGCACGTCGCAGGGCTCGATCTGGGAGCAGATCTCCTACACGCTGCAGGAGGCGGTGGCCGGGTTCGTGCTCGGCGCCGCCGGCGGCGTGGTGCTCGGCATCGTCCTCGGCCGCAGCCGCTACCTGTCGGACGTGTGCGCGCCGTTCATCAAGGCGGTGAACGCGATCCCGCGCATCATCCTGGCGTCGCTGTTCATCATCTGGTTCGGGCTCGGCATGGAGTCCAAGATCGCCACGGCGTTCGTGCTGGTGTTCTTCGCGGTGTTCTTCAACGCCTTCCAGGGCGCCCGCGAGGTCGACCGGAACCTGGTGAACAACGCGCGGATCCTCGGCGCCGGGCGGCTGCAGGTGCTGTGGACGATCGTGGTGCCGAGCGCCACCTCGTGGATCCTGGCGTCCCTGCACTCGGCGTTCGGGTTCGCGATCATCGGCGCGATCGTCGGCGAGTACACCGGCGCCGACAAGGGCCTCGGCCTGCTCATCAACCACTCCCAGGGCGTGTTCGACTCCGCCGGGATCTACGCCGGAATGATCATCATCACCGTGCTGGCCCTGCTCGCGGAGTGGCTGCTCACCCTGCTCGAGGGCCGGCTGCTGCGCTGGCGCCCGCCGGCCGCCGGCGCCGACGCGCAGATCTGACCGGGCCCTTCCCACCCCTCGCACGACCAGGAGAACCACCATGCGCACCACCACCCCGATGCGGGCGGCCGCCGCCGCGGCCGCCGCCCTCACCGCCCTGTCCCTGTCGGCCTGCCGCGACTCGCGCGGCGGCGGCGGCGGGACGGACGGCGGCACCGTCAAGATCATGGTCGGCGGGATCGACAAGGTCATCTACCTGCCGGCCAAGCTGACCGAGCAGCTCGGCTACTTCAAGGAGCAGGGCCTGAAGGTGCAGCTGCTCACCGAGCCCGCCGGGGCGCAGGCCGAGAACGTCCTCATCAGCGGGGGCGTCCAGGGCGTCGTCGGCTTCTACGACCACTCCATCCAGCTGCAGACCAAGGGCAAGTGCGTGCAGAGCGTCGTGCAGATGGCCGACGTCCCGGGCGAGGCCGAGATGGTCGCGACCGCCAAGGCCGGTTCGCTGACGTCCCCGGCCGGGTTCAAGGGCAAGAAGCTCGGCGTCACCAGCCCGGGCTCGTCCACCGACTTCCTCACCCGGGCGCTGGCCGTCCGGAACGGCGTCAAGACCTCCGACTACGCGACGGTGAAGGCGGGCGCGGGCCAGACGTTCATCTCCACCATGGACAACGGCGGCATCGACGCCGGCATGACGACCGACCCGACGATCGCCAAGCTCGTCGGCACCGGCAAGGCGAAGGTCATGGTCGAGATGCGCACCGAGGAGGGCACCCGCAGGGCGCTCGGCGGCCTCTACCCGTCCAGCTCCCTCTACATGGACTGCGCCTACGTGAAGTCGCACGGCGAGACCGTCCAGAAGCTCGCGAACGCCTTCGTCAAGACTCTCGGCTGGATCAAGCAGCACAAGCCGGCGGAGATCGCCGCGAAGATGCCGGCCGACTACTCGGGCGGCGACCCGAAGCTGTACGAGAAGGCGATCGGCGACTCGATCAGCATGTTCAACGGCGACGGCGTCATGAAGCCGGACGCGGCGCAGAACGCCCTGAAGGTGCTGGCGCAGTTCTCGCCCGAGGTGAGCGAGAAGAAGGACGAGATCGACCTGTCGAAGACCTACACCACCCAGTTCGTCACCAAGGCGAAGCAGTCCTGACACAGCAGTCCTGACACAGCAGGCCGCCCCCGGTGCGGGGGCGGAGAACGCGGGCCGGACCTTGCGCGGAGGTCCGGCCCGCTTGCTTGCGGCTCAGGGGCCGCCGCCGTTTCGCCGCGCTCCGGTCAGCTGCGCGGTCCGCGGCCGGCGGCGGAGTAGAAGTCCATGTCGGCGGCCTCGTCGTCGCGGCGGCCGGAGCCCCACCGGCGGGGCGCCCAGGTCGGGACCAGCAGCGCGAAGCCCATCATCGCGTAGACCCCCGAGCCGAGCAGCGTGCGCAGCCCGTCGTCCATGTCGCCCGACGGCGGCACCTTGGCGGGCAGGTCCAGGATCCGGCCGGGGTCGAGCAGGAAGGCGACCGAGAAGCCGAGCAGCGCCAGCGCGGGCACCAGCGAGACGAGCGGCGACGCCCAGCGCGCCACGATGATCACGCCCGTCACCAGGCCGACGGCGGCGAGCAGCGCGAAGGCGCCGTAGATCCGGGTGCGGTCGGTGATCTCCTGGCCGGTCCCGTCGAAGGACTGGTCGCCCTGCACGAACCCCCAGGCCGCGCCGTACGCCAGCGCCGGGGTGAGCAGGACGCCGAGGACGAAGCCGAACGCGTGGCGCACCGCGCATCACATCCCATCGAACGCGCGCCGTTCCGGTACCCGTCCATCACAACATGCGCACCGTGCACACCGCAGTAAATCCGGACTTATTACACCGCTTAGGTCGATGACGGGCACGGCGTCCAGCGGATTGTCAGCCGGCGTTCAGGAATCCCCCGCCGAACGCCAACCACCGCGTCCGCCCGGGCGTCCCAACCCTCAACAAGATCACGTGTGCGGTGGCGTGAACCCGTTCCGCCTCCACGGCGGACAGAACAGGAAAGGGCCGCTCGCCGGAACGCAGTCGGGGGACACATGATCAGATTGAGGGAGCCCGCCACCGGCGGGATCCGGGGCGGCGCGCCGAGAGCGGGCCGGACCGAACGCGCCGTGGACGCGGCGGTCGACGCCGCGGTCCTGCTGTTCGCGGTGTGGACGGTCGTCTACCACCTCGGCCTGCTGGTACGGCCGCCGACCTGGGTGCTGCTCGCCTGCTGGCTCGGCGCCGCCGCGGCGATCGCCGCGGTGTGCGCGTCCCGCGGGCTGCGGGACCGCGTCGCACCCGAGCCGCTGTGGCCGGAGCGGCCCGGGCCGGGGGTCTCCACCGTCCCGCGCGCGCTCGCCCTGACCGCCGTCGTGGCGGCGATCGCGGCGGGCACCAGCGCGGGCCTGCACACCTCCGGCGCACCGTGGTGGTGCGCCTGGGCGTTCGGGCTGGTCAGCGTAGCCGCGTCCGGTGCCTGCCTGCTGCGCCACCGCCCTCCCGCCACCGAACCCGCGCCCGGGGGCACCCGGACGGCCGAGGCCGCGGCGCCCGGAGCCGACCGTCCGGAGGAGAGGGATGTGCCCGCGGCGGCGAGCCGGTGGGGGACGCCGCTCGCGCTCGCCACCGCCGCCGGGTTCTCCGTCGCGTCGCTGTTCATCGTCAACTCCGACGGCGACGACGCCTACTTCGTCTCCCGGTCGGTCGCGACGGCCGCGATGGGCCGCATCCCGTTCAAGGACGTCATCTTCACCTCGGGCGACACCGGGCCGATCGCCGGTGAGCCGCCGGTCTCGTCGATCGAGGTGCTCGCCGGGAGCCTCGCGCGGGTCGCCGGGGTGCCGGCCGCCTCCTTCGTGTACTACCTGATGCTGCCCGCGGTCACCTTCCTCGCGGTGTGGGCGGTGTGGCGGCTGACCCGCGCGTGGGCGCCGCGCCGCGCCCTGCCGTGCTTCGCCATCGCCGCGGTGTACCTGCTGTGGTCCGGGCTCGGTCCCGCGTCGCTCGGGTCGTTCCACCTGCTGCGGATGTGGCAGGGGAAGGCCGTGATGGTGTCGGCGCTGATCCCGCTGCTGTACGTGCACCTGACACGATGGGCGGAGCGGCGCACCCGGCGGGACCTGGCGATGCTCGCCGCCTGCGGGGTCGCCGGCACCGGGCTCACCTCGTCGGCCGCGTTCGTCCTGCCCCTGGTCGTCGGCGCCGCCGCCGTCCCGCTGATCGCGTCGGGACGCGTCCGCGACGGCCTGGCCGCCTGCGCGGCGCTGGCCTACCCCGTCGGCGCGGGCCTCGCGGTGACGCTGCTGCACCGCGACACCACCGTCACCGGCTGGGTCGGGGCCGCCTCCGACGACTTCCGGTGGGTGCTGCTCCACGCCGCGCCGGGCGTCCTCGCGGGCTGCGCCCTGTGGCTGGCGCCCTGGACGGCGCGGCGCGGCGCCCCCGCGCTCATCGGCGCCGGCGTCGCCACCGTGGTCACGCTCCTCTTCCTGCCGGGCGTGCTGGACCTCGCGGCGCACGTGACGGGGGCCGGGCAGGTGCTCTGGCGGACGATGTGGGTCGTGCCCGCGCCCGTACTGATCGGGCTGCTCGCCGCGGTGCGCATCCCTCTCCCGGCAGGCGCGCGGCACCAGACGGCCGGCGCCCTCGCCGCCCTCGTGCCCGCCGCCGCGCTGGCGGTCACGCTCGTCGCGGGCGGGACGCCGGTGTGGTCGGCGTCCAACGGCTCGGTCGTCGCGTCGCGACCGTCCTGGAAACTTCCCCCCGCGCAGGTGGGGACGGCCCGCGCGGTGGTGAGGCTGGCGCCGCCCGGTGGCGTGGTGGTGATGCCGCAGGGCTACATGCGGGCGGTGCCGCTGCTCACGGCCCGCGTCCACGCGGCCAACCCCAACAGCCACTACCTCAGGAACCTGCCGGTGCCGGCCCGGTTCGTCGACGACCGGCGCGTGCTGACGGCGGCGGTGCGCAGGCCGGGCGGCCGCAAGCCCGCGCTCGCCGATCTGCAGGGCGCCCTGCGCCGGGCCGGCGTCGCCGTCGCCTGCGCGCGCCCGCACGACCGGTACGGGCTGGTGCTGCTGGAACAGGCGGGCTTCGGGGGGCGGCGAAAGGTCGGCGGCCTGATCTGCGTCTTCCCCCAACGACCAGGGCATACCCCTTAGGGCTGTTTCGACCGTGTCTGTCCGGGCATCGGCGCTCCATTCGATCCGACGCACGTTGGAGGACAGACAATGTCGACCGCCATCATGGTCGTCATCGCCGTGATCATCGTCGCCGCCGTCGCCGCGGTCGCGTTCCTGGCCTGGAAGCAGGCCCGGACCCGGCGACTGAAGCGGCGTTTCGGCCCCGAGTACGAGCGGGCCGTCCAGCAGCACGGCGGCCGCACCGCGGCCGAACGCGAGCTGCTCGGCCGCGAGCGGCGACACGAGGAGCTGGAGCTGCGCGATCTCGACCCCCGCCGCCGCGAGGAGTACCGCGAGCAGTGGGTGCGGGTCCAGGAGCGCTTCGTCGACGCCCCCGAGTCGGCCGTGGAGCAGGCCGACGGGCTGGTCACCGTGGTGATGGGAGAGCGCGGCTACCCCACGCACGGGTTCGAGGAGAAGGTCGCCCACCTGTCGGTGGAGCACGGCCGGACGCTCGACCACTACCGGCGCGCCCACGACATCAGCGGGCGCGCCGCCGGCAAGCAGGCCTCGACCGAGGACCTGCGGCAGGCCATGGTGCACTACCGGGCCCTGTTCGAGGAGCTGCTGTCGGTCCCGGCCCAGAGCACCGCCACCGAGGACGCCGGCAACGACGCGCCGCGCACCCCGGCCGAGCCCGAGCCGGAGGCCGCCGCGTCCGGGCGGCACGCCGGCACGGGTCCGGGCACCGAAGCGGGCGCCCGGGTGCCCGGCCCCCGCACGGGCGACCACGCCGCCGACCGCACGGGCGACCGCGCGGCCGAACGCGACGACGAGCAGACCCCGAGGAGCTGACCACCGATGCAGCACGAGCGACCGGAGCAGGCGGCCACCCCCGCCGGCCGCACGGCCGCGGACGAGCGGGCCCGCGCCGCCGGGACGTCCGATCCGAGCGTGGCCGGCGACACCCACGTCGCCGGCCCGCCGCCCACTCCCCCCGCGCCGGCCCCGGAGGCGGCCGAGGACACCTCCCCCGACGCGATCTCCGATCCGATCTCCGACCCGACCTCCGACCCGACCTCCGACCCGACCTCCGATGCGGGCCCCGACACGGGCCCCGCGACGGGGCTCGCCCCGGACGAGGTGGCCACCGGCTTCCCGAGCGCCGGCGCCGGCGGCGCGCGGCCCGGCCGGCACCCCACCGCCGCCGGCCTCGGCGGCGTCCCCGAGCGGCTGCTCGACCCGGCGGACGCCGAGCGGTTCCGGGAGCGCTGGCGGGACGTGCAGTCCGCCTTCGTCGACGACCCCGCCGAGTCGGTCCGCAAGGCCGACACGCTCGCGGCCGAGGTCGTCGACGCGCTGAGCGCCTCGGTCGCGGCGCACCGCCGCACCCTGTCGGAGGACATGGACAAGCACGATGATCCCGACACCGAGCGGCTCCGGCTCGCGCTGCGCGGGTACCGGGACCTGCTCGACCGGATCTTCTCTGCCTGACCCCGGCGGCGGCCGGGGCACCGGTCAGCCGTTGAGGAACCGGTAGACGGCCTCGCGGCCCTGCGTGCCGCGCTCGCGGTTCTGGATGGAGTGGGAGGCCCCCTTCACCACCACGAGCGCGCCGCGCGGGGCCCGGCCGAGTTCCTCGCGGGCCCATTCCAGCGGGGTGGACAGGTCGCGGTCGCCGTTGATCAGCAGGGTCGGGACGGCGGGAAGGCGGTCGTGGCGGGGTTCGGCGGTGTGCCGGGCCCAGGGCCAGTGCAGGCACTCCTGGACGAACCCGTTCCCGACGGCGGTGTCCGCGGTGAACGGCCAGGTCGCACGGGCCGGCAGGGTCCGGCGGACGCGTTCCAGCGCGGCCTGCCGGCCCGCGAGCGGCGCCTCGGAGGTGCCCCAGGGGAAGTGGCCGTCGCCGCAGACCGTGGCGATGTGGAGCCCGGAGCTGTAACCGGCGACCGGGTCGCCGCCAGAGTTCATCATCCGCAGCAGCGCGTCCAGCCGGGCCGGGTCGCCGTGCCTGGCCCGGTGGATGGCGGTGACGACGTCGCCCGACCCGTCCGGCAGGCCGCCGCCCGGGTTCGGGTTGCGGTAGGTGGGATCGAAGAACTCGTAGCTGACGAGCATGTCCAAGATGAGGACGTCGTCGGAGCGGTGCCGGGCGAGCCAGGCGAGGTCCTGCACGGGGTCGAATCCGCAGGCGGGCGCGGTCTTGCACGCTTCGCGCAGCACGCGCGCCGTCGCGCGCAGTTCGGTGAGGTAGAGCATGTCGTCGTGCTGCGGGTCGACGTGCGGCAGCACCGAGTCGAGCACGATCTTGTTCACGTTGTGCGGATGGGCGACGGCGTAGCTCGCCGCGGTCATGGTGCCGTAGGAGACGCCGTCGACGACCATCGTGCGGACGCCGAGGGCGCGGCGCAGCAGGTCCAGGTCGCCGACGGTCTGCTCGGTGGTGTAGTAGCTCCGCCGGTCGCCGAGGATCCGGGCGCACTCGTCCACCGCGTCCGGAGTCGGCGGCTCGATGTCGCTGCTGCCGACCTCGGCCTGCAACTTCGGGCAGTCGATGGCGCCGTACTCGCCGGTGCCCCGCTGGTCGATGGTCACGAACCGGTAGTTCTTGGCCAGTTCCGGAAGCCGCTCCTCGGCCATCCGGCGGATGAACGGGACGCCGGGCTGCCCGGGCCCGCCGGTGAGGAAGAGCAGCACGCCCTTGGGCGCCCCGGCGTTGTCGCCGGCGGCGACCTGGAGCTTCAGGGTGCCCTTGGTGGGGTCCCGGTGGTCGAGCGGGACGGTCAGCGTGGAGCAGGTATAACCCGGCTGGTCCGCACAGGGATGGGGGTCTCCCAGCCGGGGCGCTCTGCCGGGCGCGTGGGTGGCGGCGGCCGCCGGCGCCCCGCCGGTCGTGGCGAGGGCGAGCGCGAGGGCGAGCGCCGCGGTGAGACGTGATCGCATGAGCTGATCATCCGCCGCCGGCGCTCCTCGTCAAGAGGGTGCCCGAGGGTGAATACTGAACGTCATTCGGTTAGACGTCCCCCGAGCGGAGGAGCACGGTGTCCGAGAACTTCGCGATGACCATCGACGGCGCGGCGGTGGACGCGCCCGCCACCTTCGGAGTGATCGATCCGGCGACCGGCGAGGTCGCCGAGCAGGCGCCCGACGCCTCCCGCGAGCAGCTCGACGCGGCGATGGCCGCCGCGCAGGCCGCCTACCCGCGGTGGCGCCGCGACGAGGCCGCGCGCCGCAAGGCGCTGCTGGCCGCCGCCGACGTCATGTTCGCGAGGTCGGAGGAGATCGGCCGCATCCTGACCCTCGAGCAGGGCAAGCCGCTGGGCGACGCGACCATGGAGGTCGTCGGCGCCGGGGTCTGGCTGAAGTACTTCGCGGAGCTGGAGCTGCCCCGCGAGATCATCCAGGACGACGACAACGCCGTGGTCGAGGTCGTCCGCCGCCCGATGGGCGTCGTCGCCGCCATCACCCCGTGGAACTACCCGCTGCTGCTCGCGATCTGGAAGCTCGCGCCGGCGCTGCTGGCCGGCAACACGATGGTGCTCAAGCCGTCCCCGTTCACCCCGCTGTCCAGCCTGAAGCTCGGCGAGGTGCTGCGCGACGTGCTGCCGCCCGGCGTGCTCAACGTGGTCACCGGCGGCGACGAGCTGGGCGCCTGGATGACCGCGCACGACGTCCCGCGCAAGATCAGCTTCACCGGCAGCGTGGCCACCGGCAAGCGCGTCGCCGCGGCGGCGGCCCCCGACCTCAAGCGCGTCACGCTGGAGCTCGGCGGCAACGACCCGGCGATCCTGCTGGACGACGCCGACCCGGCGGCGGTCGCCGCGAAGGTGTTCGGCGGCGCCTTCCAGAACAACGGCCAGGTCTGCTCGGCGATCAAGCGGGTGTACGTGCCGGAGGCGCTGTACGGCGACGTCGTGGACGCGCTCGCCGAGCAGGCGCGGGCCGCCAGGGTCGGCAACGGCATGGAGGAGGGCGTCCAGTACGGGCCCATCAACAACCGGCCGCAGTTCGAGCGGGTCAGCGAGCTGGTCGCCGACGCCCTCGCGGGCGGCGCCCGCGCGGCCGCCGGCGGCAAGCCGATCGAGGGCCCCGGCTACTTCTTCGAGCCGACGATCCTCGCCGACGTCTCCGACGGGACCCGGATCGTCGACGAGGAGCAGTTCGGTCCCGCGCTGCCGGTCATCAAGTACACCGACCTGGACGACGCCCTCGCCCGCGCGAACGGCACCCACTTCGGGCTCTCGGGGTCGGTGTGGAGCGCCGACGCCGACCGCGCCGCGGAGGTCGCGGCGCAGCTGGAGTGCGGCACCGCCTGGGTGAACACCCACCTCGCGCTCGCGCCGCACCAGCCGTTCGGCGGCTTCAAGTGGAGCGGCGTCGGCGTCGAGAACGGCCCGTGGGGCCTGTACGGCTTCACCGAGATGCAGGTCATCCACCGCTCCAAGCACTGAGCGCCCGAAGGGGAGGGCCAGCGGGACGGAGCCGGCCCTCCCCTACCGCCTCCGCTTTCGAGCGACATGTGCGTTAAGTCACGACTTCGAGTCCGGAAAGTGACATCACCACTACTGGCGGTCCGCCGCCGGAATGGGACACTTTCTGGGCGGGGGCCGTGGGGACCGCACCGCCGACCGTGGAGGGGCCGGATGCAGACATGGGACGTCATGCGCCAGGACGACCTCGGCAACGAGTTCCATGTGGCCGCGCACGACTCGCGGGTCTCCGCGCTCGCGCAGGTCCTGGCGCTGGAGAGCGGCGTCCCGCACAAGCAGGCCTACTGGGTGCAGGGTCCGCCCGGCCCGGCCGTGCGGACCAACCGCGACCTGTACCTGATCTTCCTGCAGCTCGGGCAGGAGGCGCGGGCGGCGTCGTGGTCGCTGTCGGCGTTCCTGCGGGCGCTGTGGAAGGTGTCCGCTCCGCTGCGTGACCACGAGCGGCTCGCGCCCGACGACGTCGCGGCGATGTTCGCCGCCGCGTCCACCACCCCGCCCGCCGAGTTCGACCCGGCGTGGAGCGCCAAGGACCTGTCGCTGCCCGGCGACGAGCCGGACGGGTACGCCGACTGGGAGCGGGTCGTGCTGTCCCAGCTCGCCGACCTGGAGGAGTTCCTGGTCAGCCCGCCGGGCCCGCAGGCGCGGTTCGGCGTCGACGCGCCGCGCCCGCCCGGCTCGGGCGCCCGCGCCACCCCGGCCCGCTGGTACAACTTCGACCCGGCGACGTACCTGGAGTGCGCGGTCGCCGGCAGCCTCGGCGGCTGGGACGCGGCGGACGGCGCGCGGGTGCCGCTCCCCACCGCGGCCGGGCAGCCGCCGGCCCGCTCCTACGTCCGCGAGATCACCGAGATGACCTGGGGCGACCTGGCGCGGATCGCGGTGTGCGGGCAGATGTACGAGTGAGCCGTTCGCCCGCTCGAGGGCGGCGTTCTGTCGGCGGCCGGTGGTAGGACTGGGGGCATGGACGGCAGGCCTGTCCAGATCCGCGACCGCGGCGGCTGGCTGGAGGCGAGCGGGCGCCCGCACCGCGCGCTGCGCCCGTTCCTGCGCGCCTACCAGGGCTACTGGGAGCCGGAGGCCGTCCCGTCCCGGATGCGCACGCTCCCGACCCGCACTGTCGTCGTCATCGTGAACCTCGGCCCGCCGATGCGGCTGGAGGTGCCGGGCCCCGGCGCCGCCGCCGAGCTGGGGTCGTTCGCCGCCGGGATGTACGACGGGCACGGCGCCTACAGCACGCCGGGCGGGCAGCACGGCGTGCAGCTCGACCTCAGCCCGCTCGGCGCGTACACGCTCCTCGGCGTCCCGATGGCCCGGATCACCAACGCCGCCGTCGAGCTGGCCGACCTGCTCGGGCCGGAGGCGGCGGCGCTGGTGGAGCGGCTCTCCGCGACGCCGTCCTGGGCCCGCCGGTTCGACCTGCTGGACGCCTTCCTGCTGCGCCGCTTCGAGATCGGTCCCGAACCGGACCCGGAGGTGGCCCGGGCGTGGCGGCTGCTGCGCGGCAGCGACGGCGCCGTCGGCGTCGCCCGGCTCGCCGAGGACGTCGGCTGGAGCCGCCGGCACCTCACCCAGCGGTTCACCGAGCAGGCCGGGCTGCCGCCCAAGGTAATGGGCCGCGTCCTGCGCTTCCAGCGCGCCGTCGAGCTGCTGTCGCGCCACGGCCTCGTCCTGGCCGACGCCGCCGCGCTCAGCGGCTACTACGACCAGGCGCACCTGAACCGGGAGTTCCGGGCGCTGTCGGGGTGCACGCCGTCCGAACTGCTCGGCGGGCAACTGGAGCAGCAGCGCGTCACCACCGTGCCCGAGCCCGCCTGACCGCGGCCCTCCAGCGACGCCCGCCGACCGGGCGCATGGAACGGGCCTGAGCGGAAATACCGCAGACGATTCCCCCCGGAGGTGCACGATGGCCTGGCTCGGAGTGGTCCTGCTCGTCGCGGGCGGCGCCACCGTCCTCACCGCCGACGGACGCCTCGGCGGCGTCGACCTCACCCTCGCGGGCGCCGTCGCGCTCGCCGCCGGCGCATTCCTGCTGGTCGTGGCGATCCTGCGGCTGCGCCGCCGGCGCCGCCTCGGCCCGGTCGCCGCGGGACCGCAGGCGTACTACCGGACGTCCACCGGCAAGATCGTCGCGATGGTCGTGGCCGTGCTGTACATCGTGTCGCCCATCGATCTCATCCCGGACGTGTTCCTGCCGGTCGGCGTCGTGGACGACGCCACCGCGCTCACCTGGCTGCTGTTCGCGTTCGGCCAGGAGTACACCCGGCGCTCGCGCGCGCGGCGCGCCGTCGCCGCCGGCCCCACCGGCCACGCCGGCCCCGGGCGCGCGCCGGAGCCTAGCCCCGGCTCACTCCCCCGCCGAGGTTCATCACGATGACGCCCAGCACGATGATCACCGCGCCGGCGATCGTCAGCGGCCTGACCTGCTCGTCGAACAGCAGCACGCCGCCGGCGAACGCCCCGATGGTGCCGAGCGCGGACCAGATCGCGTAGACGGGCCCGACGTTCAGCGACGTGAGCGCCTTCGCCATGAACACGAACGAGATCAGGTACCCGGCGACCACCAGGACCGAAGGGCCGAGCCTGGTCATCCCCTCCGAGGCGCGCATCGCGAGCGTGGCGGTGACCTCGAAGGCGATGGCGAAGGCCAGCAGCACGTACGGCATCGCAGGAGTCTACGGGGCGCGTTCGCGGCCTCTTCAGGCGGCCTGCGCGGCGATCGCCTCGAAGACCTTCATGTCGGCGGCCCACGGCGTGCCCGGACGCGGCCAGTGCAGCGCGATCTCGGTGATGCCGAGTTCGGCGTACCGGCCGGCGAGGTCGGCGAAGGCCTCCGGCGAGGCGAGCCACGGCTCGTCGGTGAACCCGGTCAGCAGGACGCGGTCGGCCAGCTCGCGGCCCTCGGCCTCGCACGCCTTGCCGAGCGCTTCGAGGCGCTCGCGCACCACGTCCAGCGGCGCGCGGCCCTCGGCGCGGCCGCTGGTCACCCAGCCCGCCCCGTACCGGGCGGCCAGCCGCATGCCGCGCGGGCCGTTGCCGGCGATCACGAACGGGACGCGCGGCCGCTGCACGCAGCCGGGCTCGGAGACCACCTCGCGCGCGGTGTAGAACGCGCCCTCGGAGGTCGTCTCGGGGCCGCGCAGCACCTTGTCGAGCAGCTCGACCCATTCGGCGAACCGGTCCGCGCGCTCGCCGGACGTCCAGTCGCCGCCGAGGACGCCGGCGTCGGAGGTGCGGTTGGTGCCGCCGGAGCCGATCCCGATCGTGAGCCGCCCGCCGCTCACGTGGTCGATGGTCTTGATAGCGTGCGCGGTCGGCACCGGATGCCGGAAATTCGGCGAGGTCACCAGGGTGCCGAGCCGGACCCGGGAGGTGACCGCCGCCGCGGCGGCCATCGTGGTGTACGCGTCGTACCAGGGCGTCGTCCCGCGCCAGGCCAGATGGTCGTACACCCAGGCGTGGTGGAACCCCAGCTCGTCGGCGCGCCGCCACAGGCCCCCGGCCTCCGGCCACGACTGCATCGGCCACATCACCGTGCTGATCCGCGGTGCGGTCACTGCTCCCCCGTTCTCGTCCGGAACGCCCCGCCTCCCGGGGCACTCCCATCCCATCATCCGGGCCGGACATCCGGTCACGCGCGGGCGGCGGCGAGCCACCGGCGCAGCGCCCACCACCAGTGCGCCGTCCGGGCCACCGCCGCCCCTCCGGACGGGTCGGCCAGCGGACGGCCGGTCAGCTCCTGGAACCGCCGCACCCGGTACTTCACCGTGTTGCCGTGGACGTGCAGCGCGGCGGCGGTCGGCTCGATCCGGCCGCCGTGGTCGAGGTAGGCCAGCGCCGTCTCGGCGAGCCCGCGGTGGAACGGGTCGTCGCGGTCGAGCCCGGCCAGCAGCCGCTCCGCCAGCAGCACGCCGAGCTCCGGTTCGGCCTCGGTCGCGGTGAGCAGCGCGAGGTCGGCCAGTTCGCGCAGCCCGGTGAGGCCCGCCGCGGCCCCGGCCCGCAGGGCGCGGCGGCCCAGCTCGTACAGCGGCGCGACGCCCGCGGGCCGGGCGGGCGGCGCCGCGACCAGCAGCGGCCCGGACGCCGGCAGGGCCGGCAGCCGCGCCACCAGCGCGGCGAGCCGTCCGTCCACCAGCCCGCACAGTCCCGGGCCGGCCGCGACGAGCCGCGTCTCCAGCCGCGCCGCGACCGCCGGATCGCTGACGTCCGACACCACGCAGTGGTACTCGGCGCCGCCGTCGAGCGGCGCCGGCACCGGGACGGACTCGCCGTGCAGCAGCTGCCGCAGCGTCTGTATGTGGCCCTCCCGCCGGGTGCGGGCCATCTCCAGCTCCGCGACCCGGTGGGCGTGCACCATCCGGTGCACGAGCGCGGTGGTGATCTCGTCGATGCGGGTGACGCCGTCCAGCAGCAGCGCGTCCGGCACCCCCGCCCGCCGGCCGTCCTCGATCAGCGTGCGGACGAGGTGGGCGCGGCCCGCCTGGAAGCCGTCCAGGAACGCCGCGACCGGCACGCCCTGCCGGGCCCGGTCGGAGCCGAGCCGCTCGGCGGCGGCGAGCACCTCCTCGCCGGGGCCGCCGCCCTCCAGCGCGGCGAGCACGCCGCGCACCAGCGCGCGGGTGTGCCGCCGGGTCTCCTCCTCGGGCAGCGCCGCCACCAGGTCGGACTTGCCGCGCGCGGCGCTGACGGTCGTCTCCAGCAGCCGCGGGTCGTCGCCGTGCTCGATCAGCAACCGCAGGAACCGGTCGCCCTCGCTGGGCTCCATGGGGCCATTGTGACCCCTCGTTGTCCCGGCCGGACAACGGGACCCGGGCCGCTTGGGCGGGCCGCCCCTAGCGGACGGCCCGCCGGGTGGTGTTCGGTGGAGGCAGTGTCCGGCGGTGTCACACAGCCCGAGGAGTTCGCCGATGCCCGATGACGAGCAGTTCCTGGAAAAGCTGCCGACCGACCTGATCTTCCGGCTGCCGCCGACCTTCGACGACGTCGAGGACGAGCGCCGGCACCGCAAGGAGCGGCTCGCCGCCGCGCTGCGGATCTTCGGCAAGTTCGGCTTCGAGGAGGGCGTGGCCGGGCACATCACCGCCCGCGACCCCGAGCGCCCCGACCACTTCTGGGTCAACCCGTTCGGGATGTCCTTCAAGCACATCAAGGTCAGCGACCTGATCCTCGTCAACCATCAGGGCCAGGTCGTCGAGGGCCGCTACCCGGTGAACGAGGCCGCGTTCGCGATTCACTCCCAGGTGCACCAGGCGCGCCCGGACGTGGTCGCCGCCGCGCACAGCCACTCCACGCACGGCCGCGCGATCTCCGCGCTCGGGCAGAAGCTGGAGCCGATCACCCAGGACGTGTGCGCCTTCTACCAGGACCACGGCCTGTTCGACGACTACACCGGCGTCGTCACCGACCTGGAGGAGGGCAAGCGCATCGCCGCCGCCCTCGGCGACCACAAGGCCGTCATCCTGCGCAACCACGGCCTCCTCACCGTCGGCGACACGGTCGACGCCGCGGCGTGGTGGTTCATCACGATGGAACGCTCGTGCCAGGTGCAGCTGCTGGCGAAGGCCGCCGGGCAGGTCGTCCCGATCGAGCACGACAACGCCGTCCTCACCCATGAGCAGATCGGCAACGACCTCGTCGGCTGGATCAACTACCAGCCGCTCTACGACCAGATCACCCGCGAGCAGCCCGACCTGTTCGACTAGATCGCCCAGTACCCGACGGCCCCGGTGCACCCCCGTTCGCACCGGGGCCGTCGCATGCCCGCCCGGCGTGCGAGCGCGGCCGGGTTCAGCGTTCGCGCGCCCGTGGGTCGTGGTGGGCGAGCAGGACGCGGGCCATGCGCTCGAAGGCGGCCCTGTCCGCGGCGGAGAGCGGGGCCAGCAGATCGTCGTCCAGCTCCGCCGCGCGGCGGGTGACCTCGTCCAGTTCCGCGCGGCCCTCGGCGGTCGGCTCGACCACGTAGCGGCGCCGGTCGGACGGGTCGCGTTCGCGGCGCACGAGCCCCGCCGCCTCCAGCCGGCCGACCACCTCGACCAGGTCGCTCGGGTCGATGCGCAGCCGCGTGCCCAGCTCCCGCTGCGAGGCGGGGGCGGAGTCGTCCAGCGCGGCCAGCACGGCGAAGTGCCAGAGCCCGAGGCCGTGCTCGTCCATCATCCGGCCCATCCGGACCCGGCCCGCCCGTCCCACCTGGGCCAGCACGAACGTGGTGATGCCCAGGAGGCGCGGCGGCAGCGGCCCGGCGGTGTCGTCCATCCACCTATTGTAGGGTTACCCCAATCATTGGTGAACACCCATGAATAGGAGGGGCGCCATGGACGCGCTCTACCCCCGGCTTCTAGTGGACGACTTCGACGTCTCCGCCCGGTTCTACGAGGCGGCGCTGGACGAGCTGCTCGGCGTCCGGCCGGTCAAGCTGCTCCCCGACGCCCAGTACGCCAACTGGGACCTCGGCGGCGAATGCGTGCTGGTCCTCATGGGACGGGCCCGGATGGCGGAGGCGGTGGGCACCGCGGACCTGCCCGCACCGTCCGGCCAGGACGGCTCGATGCTGGTGTTCCGGGTGGACGACGTCGACAAGGCCGCCGCCGCGCTCACCGCGCTCGGCGGCGTCCCGGTCACCGAACCGGCGGACCGTCCGGAATGGGGGCCGGGGCTCCGGACGGCGCACCTGCGCGACCCCGCCGGCAACCTGCTGGAACTCCAGTCGTACTGATCGGGCGTCCCCGGCTCCGCGAACACCCCGACAGGCACCCGGGCAGGCGCTCGGCCCGGCGGAGGGACGCCCCGCCGGGCCGATCCCGGTGTGAGCCCGTGCGCACAGCACATCACGCACGCGGGGGCGGACGCTTGTCCCCCATCGACGAAAAGGAACGCGCCACCCCGCAGGCGACTGACAGGACGGGGCGCCGTCAGTCGTCCTTGCGGGACGGCTCGGCCAGCGGCAGCAGCACCTGGAAGCGGGTGTCGCCCGGCAGCGACTCCACCTTGATGTCGCCGCCGTGCCGGTCCGCGACGATCCGCCAGGAGATGTCGAGCCCGAGGCCCGTCCCCTGCCCCACCGGCTTGGTGGTGAAGAACGGCGTGAAGATCCGGTCGATGTTCTCCTCGGGGATGCCGCAGCCGGTGTCGGCGATCTCCACCATCGCCTGGTCGTTCACGCGGGCCGTCCGGATGGTGAGCGTGCCGTGGCCCTCCATCGCGTACAGCGCGTTCACGATCAGGTTCGTCCAGACCTGGTTCAGCTCCGCCGCGTACACCGGGACGAGCGGAAGCGACTCGTCGTAGATGGTCTTCACCGTCACGCCGGGCCCGAACTTGCGCTTGAGCATCGTCAGCGTGCTGTTCAGCAGCTCGCGCAGGTCGACGCGCTGGTAGGCGGCGCGGTCGAGCTGGGAGTACTGGCGGGCGGAGTCCAGCAGCGCGGTGATGCGGTCCATCGCCTCGGAGATCTCCGCCTGGAGCTGCCCGACCTCCATCACCTCCGCGAGCCACCGGATCGCCGCGGGCAGGTGCTCGCCGGCCGCCTGCGCGACCTCCTCGGCCTGCTCCACGCCGACCCCGGCGGAGACCAGGCCGGGCGCCAGGTCCCAGGCGTCCTCGACGCCGCGGTCCTCCAGCCAGTCGCCGAGCTCGTCCTCGGCGTCGCTGACCTCCAGCGGGCTGCGCCGCGCCCCCGGCGGCGCCGCGGGCAGCGTCGGCCGCAGCGCCACGAGCGCCGCCAGCCGCGTGCAGTCGGCGCCCTGCGCGGCGAGGTCCGCGAGGCTCTTCTGCGCCGCGAGCAGCCGGTCGCCGAGCTCGGCGCTGGCCCGCGCGGCGGCCGCCGCCGGGTTGTTCAGCTCGTGGGTGAGGCCGGCGGTGATCGTGCCGAGCGCGGTGAGCCGCTCGCGCTGGTCGACCGCGCGCCGCAGGTTCGTCATCCCGAAGAAGATCCCGGCCAGCAGGTGGGTGGCCATCGGGAACCACTTGCGGACGGCCTTGCTGAACTTGCGGGCCGGCAGCACGAACACCCGCGACGGCCGCGTCGCCCGCAGCGTGTGCTGGTACTTCTGCTCGATCTGGTCGTCCAGGTAGGCCTGGACGGCGCCGCCGTAGGTGCCGGGACGCGAGGTCCGGTTGGTCTCGACGGTGTGGTCGCGGACGAGCTGGCTCATCACCATCTCGCCGTCCAGCAGCACGTACAGGAACTCGGCCGGCTCGCCCTGGGCGCAGATCAGCCCGCCCGCCGGGATCTCCTGGACGGTCCCGCAGGCCGACAGCCACTCCAGCTTCTGGTCGTCGAGGTCCTCGAAGAGGAACAGCGAGCACAGCTCCTCCGGCGATGCGGTGATGGTCGTCATGCGTGCCTCCTGAGGGGGGACGACCCCCCGCGCCCCCCGGTTCGCTTCGCTCATGCCTGTTCCAGGTAGCGATGGACCAGCGCGACGGCCATCGCGCCGTCGCCGACGGCGGACGCGACGCGCTTCATCGACTCCGCGCGGACGTCGCCCGCGGCGAACACGCCGGGCACGCTGGTCTCCAGGTGATAGGGCTGGCGGGCGAGCGGCCACCCGGCCGGGCGGCGGCCGCCGGCGACCAGGTCGGGCCCGGTGACGACGTACCCGCGCTCGTCGCGCTCGACGAAGCCGTCCAGCCAGTCCGTGCCCGGTTCGGCGCCGATGAACACGAACAGCCAGTGCGCGTCGATGGTCTTCTTGCCGCCCGGCCAGGCGAAGGTGAGGCGTTCGAGCCGGTCGGCGCCCTCCGCGGCGCAGACGGTCTTGCCGGTGTGCACCTCGATGTTGGGCGTCTGCTCGATCTGCTCGATCAGGTAGTGCGACATCGACCTCTCCAGGCCGTCCGCCCGGACGATGATGTGCACCTTCTTGGCGTACTTGGCCAGGTGGACGGCGGCCTGCCCGGCGGAGTTCGCGCCGCCGACTACGGCGACCTCCTCGTCCGCGCAGGACGGCGCCTCGGTGAGCGCCGCACCGTAGTACACGCCGCGGCCGACGAAGTCCTCCACTCCCTCGGCGTTCAGCCGCCGGTACGACACGCCGCTGGCGAGGATGACGGCGTGCGCCGCGATCTCGGAGCCGTCGGCGAGCCGGGCGACCCGGGCGGTGCCGCGCGCCTCCAGCCCGACGACCTCCCCGGCCTGCAGCAGCTCCGCGCCGAACCGGTCGGCCTGCCGGCGGGCCCGGTCGGCGAGCTGCGCGCCGGTCACCCCGTCGGGGAAGCCGAGGTAGTTCTCGATCCGCGAGCTCTGTCCCGCCTGGCCGCCGAGGGCGCGCCGCTCCACGACGACGGTCTTCAGCCCCTCCGACGCCCCGTACACCGCGGCGCCCAGCCCGGACGGTCCGCCGCCGACGACGATCAGGTCGTAGAAGCCGGTGGACGGGGTGCTCGGCAGCCCGATCGCCGACGCCAGCTCCGCGTCCGTCGGCGCGCACAGGGTCTTGCCGTCGGCCGTGACGACCAGCGGCAGCTCCGGCGAGCCCGCCGCCGCGACCAGCTCGGCGCCCTCCGGGTCGGTGTCCATCAGCCAGGTGTAGGGGGCCTGGTGGCGGGCCAGGAAGTCGCGGACCTCGTAGCAGCGGGCCGACCAGCGGTGCCCGACGACCCGCAGCTCGGCGGGCCGGGACCGGTCGGTGCGCCCCCACGCGTCCAGCTGCGCGTCGATCACCGGGTAGAACTTCTCCTCCGGCGGGTTCCACGGCTTCAGCAGGTAGTGGTCCAGGTCGACGACGTTGATCGCGCGGATCGCGGCGTCGGTGTCGGCGTAGGCGGTCAGCAGGACCCGGCGCGCGTACGGGAACAGGTCCATGGCGCGTTCCAGGAACTCCACGCCGTTCATCTCGGGCATCCGGTAGTCGGCGAGCAGGACGGCCGTGTCGTCGCCGCGCAGCCGCAGCTCGCTCAACGCCTCCAGGGCCTGCCGCCCCGACTCGGCGCGGACGATCCGGTACGACTCGGCGTACCGGCGGCGCAGGTCGCGCGCCACCGCCCGGGACACGCCCGGATCGTCGTCGACCGTCAGCAGCACTGGTTTGGACAACGCGTCCCCCTCATCCCATGACATCCCCGGGCAAAAGCCTACGTGGCCCGGACCCGCCGCGTCCGCCCGCGTCCTCCGTGCCGCCCGGCCGCGACCCCGGCGCCCCGCGGCCGGGACCGCATCGGTAATGATCGTCGCATGGACCTGCGTGTTGCGCTGATCGGATACGGCACCGGCGGCTCGGTGTTCCACGCGCCGCTGATCTCCGCGGTGCCGGGCCTGCGGCTCGCCGCCGTGGTCACGGGGAATCCGGAGCGGGCGCGCGCCGTCGCGGAGCGCTACCCGGAGACCAGCGTCCTCGGCAGCCCGGACCGGCTCTGGGAGGCCTCCGGGGGCTATGACCTGGTGGTGGTCGCCGCGCCGAACCGGCAGCACGTTCCGCTGGCCCGCACGGCGCTGACCTCGGGCCTGCCGGTCGTCGTGGACAAGCCGGTCGCGGCGACGGCGGCCGACGCCCGGTCGCTGGCGGCGCTGAGCGCCGTCCGGGGGCTGCCGGTGATCCCGTTCCACAACCGGCGCTGGGACGGCGACTACCGGACCGTGTGGCGGCTCGCCGGGTCCGGGGCGCTCGGGGACGTGCTGCGGTTCGAGTCCCGGTTCGAGCGGTGGCGGCCCGAGGTGAAGGCGGGCTGGAAGGAGAGCGCGGACCCGCGGGACGCCGGCGGCATCCTCTACGACCTCGGATCCCACCTGATCGACCAGGCGATCGCGCTGTTCGGCCGCCCCGAGCGGGTCTACGCCGAGATCGACACGCGCCGCCGGGGCGCCGCGGCGCCCGACGACGCGTTCGTCGCGCTGGAGCACCGCGGCGGGGTCCGCTCCCACCTGTGGGCGAGCGCGACCGCCGCGCAGCTCGGCCCGCGCTTCCGCGTCCTCGGCAGCCGCGCCTCCTACACGGTGAGCGGCATGGACGGGCAGGAGGACGCGCTGCGCGCCGGCCTCACCCCGAAGGACCCTGGCTACGGCATCGCGCCGCCCGAGTCGTACGGGCGGGTCGGCACGCCGGGCGACGACTGCGTCGAGGCCACCGCCCCCGGCGCCTACCACGAGTTCTACGCGGCGGTGGCGCGCACGCTGCGCGGCGAGGCGCCGCCTCCGGTCACGCTCGCCGACGCGATCGCGGGCCTGGAGGTCATCGAGGCCGCTCTCCGCTCCGCCCGCGAGGGCGCCGTCGTCGACACGCGTCCGAAATGACCCGCCCCCGGGCCGTCCGCGAGCGCGCCGGTCAGTAGCGGAGATCGGCCAGCACGCCGTAGTGGTCGGACGCGACGACGCCGTCCACCGGCTCGACGCCCAGTAGTTCGCAGTGGACGGGATGCCCGGCGCCGCCCGGGCGGGGCCACGCGGAGAAGATGTGGTCGATGCGGCGGTCCGGCCACAGGACGGGCCTCGCCCAAGGGTTCGCGTTGCTCCAGGTGTGGCCCGGCGTCCCGTCGCCCGCCATCTCCCATGCGTCGTAGAAGACGACGCCGGGCGCACCCACGGCGGCCTGCCCGGTGAGCATGCGGATCTCGTCTGAGTCCGGCCCCGCGTTGAAGTCGCCCGCCACCACGACCGGCGCGTCCCGTGCCGCGGTCTCGCGCACGTAGGCGGTGAGGTCGCGGACCTGCTCCTGCCGCTGCCCGCTGTGGCCCAGCTTGTAGCCCAGCGCGACACCGAACACGTGAAGGGGGCCGCGCGGGCCGCGGACCGTGGCGGACACGGCCAGGCCGCCGTCGGTACCGGCCGGGTCGCCGAGCCGCCGCTCGCCGGTCCGGTCCTGCTGCCAGCGCGACAGGACCGCGATCCCGGAGCGGCCGCCGGCCGCCGCTCCGTAGGCGGACCCGCCGAAGACGCGGTGCGGGAGGCCGAGCGCCTCGCCGAGCCGGGCCGCCAGCGAGTCGTCGTCGTCCTCCCACGCCTCCACCAGGACGAGGACGTCGGGCGCCGCGCCGCGGAGCGTCGCGATGATCGCCGCCTCACGCTCCCGGTGGGGGCCGTAGCGGTCCCAGACGTTCCAGGTCGCCACCCGGCAGGTCGTCCCGATCAGCGGCCCGTACGGCTCCGCGATGTCATAAACCATGCCGGGAGCATGCCACCGCGCATCACAGGACGGAGACGTGGACGTGGTCGTAGTGGTTCTGGGTGACGCTGCCGCGGTCCTCCATCTGGCGCCATCCGCCGCTGCCGCGCATGTCGTAGATGCGTTGCCGCCAGATCACGTACTTGATGCCGAGCCGGGACGCGTTGTCGATCACGTACTGGGCGACGCGGTCGCCGTGCGCCTGCGCCGACGCGCTCGGCATCTTGCCGCCGGTGCTCTCCATGAAGTCGCAGGCGGTGCCGGAGCCGTGGTCCTGCGGGTCGCCGGGGCGCGAGCAGCCGATCGTGGGGAACGGCCCGAACTTCCCGTCGATCTCCTGCAGGGCCGTCCGCATCCGCGCGGTCATCGAGTTGCCGACGATCGGCGACTTGGTGCCGGACACGCCGTCGGGCTTCCCGCCGCCCGCCGGGGCCTTCGGCGCCTCGGGCTTGTACTTGGCGAGCAGCTTCTTGACGCGGGCGCGCTGGCCCTCCAGGTCGTCGATCTCCTTGCGCACCCCGTCCAGCTTGGCCTGCGCCGCCCGGTGCGACTGCGCCGCCTTGGCGTTCAGCGCCTCCAGGCCCTCGACGCGGCGGCCGTTGTCGCGGCTGATGTGCTCGATCACCGAAGCGTCGCGCAGCGCCGAGACCGGGTCGCCGGAGGTGACGATCGGGATCACGTCGAGCCGTCCGGTCATGTAGCTGGTGGAGGCGATCCGGGCGACCGACAGCCGCGCCGCGCCGTACTCCTTGTCGGCGCGCTCGGCGTCGGCGTCCGCCCGCTCGGCGGCCTTCTTCGCCTCCTCCAGGGAGATCAGCTCGCCGCGGTACTGCTTGGACAGCGTCTCCGAGCGCTTCTTGAGCTTCGCGTACTCCTTCTTGAGGTCCTTCTTCGGCTCGGCCGGGACGCGGGCGGCTCCGCCCGCCGCCGGGGGCAGCGCCGCCGACATCCCCACCGCGAGGACCAGCACCGCCAGCCGCCGCGCCGTCCGGCGCCCGCCGGCGGGGCGCGCCGTCCTGCCGAAGGGACCGAGGGCCGCCACAGATCACTCCCGTATAACAGACGCCAAGATTGGCGGGCACGCTACCACAATCACCAGAAACCATCAGACATTCGGCTGATCACACAACGTCACTCAATCATCACTCAAACCATGAAAGGGCCGGACCGCCCACTGGCGGTCCGGCCCCTCCCCCGGGCCGGCGGGTCCCCTCAGATCCCGACGAGGTCCTCCCAGCGCGGGACCCGCGGCTCCCAGCGCAGCCGCAGCCCGGCCTCGCGGGGCGTCCGGTCCCCCTTGCGGTTGTTGCACCGGCCGCACGCCAGGATGGTGTTCTCCCAGGTGTTCCCGCCGCCGCGCGACTGCGGGTGCACGTGGTCGATCGTGTTGCCGCGCTGCCCGCAGTATCCGCACCGGCCCCGGTCGCGCAGGTAGACGCCGCGCTTGCTCCAGGGCGGACGGCGCCCGTGCCGCCAGCGCATCGCGACGTACCGGACGAGCCTGAGGACCCGCGGCACCGGGAAGCGGCCGATCGTCCGGCCCTCCTCGGCCTCCTCCACGACGGCCACCTCGCGGACCAGCATGCGGATGGCGTGCCGCAGGTCCACCTTTTGTAAAGGCTCGTACGACGCGTTCAGGACGAGCACGTTCACCGGGTCACCTCCCACCCCGGGCCGCTGTCCCGCCAGGATTCGAACCTGGATATCCGCATTAACAGTGCGGCGTTCTGCCGTTGAACTACGAGACAATGGTACGGAAATTCTCCGGTTTCCGGGCATTTCCCGGAAGCCCCCATCAGAATGCCGACGCACCCCCCGCAAAGGCAACGCTTTTTCCCACCCGCTTCGCGTGTGGTGGCTAGGGGGGTGGGGTGGGGCGGGATATCTGGGGCATCGCTTCGGCTACCTTGCGCCACCACCGGTCCTCTGCGGGGGCAGCGGGTGGGGGTGATGCGCGGGGTGCCGGTGGGAGGCGGGCGGGTGGGATGAGTTCGATGGCGGCGGGGCAGTCGGGGCAGTCGGTGCCGGTCCAGCCGAGGCGGACGGTGGCGGACCCGGAGTCGCCGGGAGCGCGGCCCGGCGGGCCGGCGCCCCAGAAGCGCAGGACGTCGGCGGCGGACACGGCGCGTTCGCAACGGGTGGCGCGGGTGCGGTCGCGGTGGCCACAGCCGAGCCAGGCGGCCTGCTCGGCGACGAGCTGCCAGGTCAGCCCGCGGACGAGGTTGGCGGCGGTGAGCATGCTCGCGTACGGGACGTGCCGCGCGGCGACCTCCGGCAGGCCGAAGCGGTGCAGGCCGGCGGTGTCGACGCGGGCGCGGGCGCCGTCGTCCGGGTCGAGGGTGACGAAGACCGACACCCACGCGCGGCCGAGGGCGAACCCCTCCGGCTCGGCGGGCGAGGCGGAGCCGGGCAGGATCTGCCGGGAGTCCAGGTCGGCGACGGTGCCGTCCACTGCGGTGGCAAGGGCGCGGGCGGCCAGCCGGGCGGCTTGCGCGGACCGCGGCTGACCGGCGGGCGGGCCGGCGGCGGTGACCGCGATGTGCCGGCGGGCGCCGACGACCGTCCCCAGCCGGCCGGGCGGCGCGGCGAGCCGGTGGAACCGGGTCTTCAGCTCACCGGACGGACGCGTGACGGGTTCGACGACGAGGCGGGCCGATTCCAGCATCGCGGCGGCCTCGCGCGCGAGGGCGCCGTCGCCGATGGCGTCCGGGAGGCGACCGGGCCCGGGGAGCGTCCTGGACTGCGTCGCCACCAGGAACCGCGTGGTCACCGTCTCCGGGACCTCCAGCTCGAACCGCCCGCCCATAGGCCGCCTTCCCCGCTCGCCGCATCTGAGGGTTTCAGCGTGGCCGCGGGCGCAGGCGGACGGAACTGGAACGGGGTTCTGTGGAAAAGTCCGGCCGAGGGGTCAGGGGAGGGCGGACACGGGGGCCTGGTACTCCAGGGACTCGCGCTCCACCCGGAAGCCGAGCTCCTCGTTGACCGCGAGCATGTGCTCGTTGTCGCCCAGGTTGTCGGTCTCGATCTCGCGCACCTCGGGGCGCTCGCCGGCGAGCCACTGGAGCATGGCGGCCTTCACCCAGATGCCGAGGCGGCGCCCGCGGTGCTCGGGGGCGACGGCCGTGTCGTACTGGGCGGCGCGGCCGGCGGCGTCGTGCGGGACGACGATCTCGGTGAAGCCGGCGACGACCGCGCCGGAGGCGTCGAGGGCGGCGACGGTGTAGAGGTCGTCGCCGCGCTTGGCGACCACCTCGGCCGTCTCGCGGACGCGGTGCGCGTCCCAGGGGGCGCCCTCGTACTCGGCGAGGTCGGCCATGGCGTGCTTGGCGTGCGCGAGGGCGGTGGCGTGCTCGTCGGGCACGACGCCCTGCCAGCGGATCAGCCGGTAGCCCTCGGGGCCGTCCGCGACCAGCCGGGCGATCCGGTCCGGGGGGACCTCGTCGAGCCGCAGCAGCATGCCGCGCAGGGTGAGCACGCACTCGAAGCCGTGCGACTCCAGGAACGGGACGGCGGGGGTGCCCGCGTGGACCTGGGCGATCACGCTGGTGCGGCCGTCGGCGCGCAGGCCCTCGGCGGCGGCGGCGAGCAGCCGGCGGCCGAGCCCGCGGCGGCGGTGCCCCGGCCGGACCTGGATGTCGATCTCGGCGGGACGGTCCGCGCCCGGCTCGCCGGGCAGCCGCAGCGCGGCGACGGCGGCCAGCCGGCCGCCGGCGGGGACCGCCCACAGCCGCTGCCGGGACCCGGGCTCGGCGCCGAGGAGCCGCTCGGCCGTCTGCTCCGGCTCGGGCGCGGGCTCGCCCGCCGGGTGGGCGGCGTGCACGGCCGACAGCACGCCGTGCCACTCCCGGATCTGCGCGTCCGTCGGATCATCGAGCGCGATGACGTCCATCCGACTGTTGTACCTGATCCCCGTCCGCCGCGACCGGGCACCCCGGCAACCCGTGGTTTCGGACGTCTGGAAGGCCGATCAGCGGCCGCGCGAGAACGCCTCCAGGATGCGTTCGGCGGCGAGCGCCGGGGTGAGGGCGCCGTCCGCGACGCTCTTCTCCAGGCCGGGCGCGAGGTCGCGGACGGCCGGGTGGGCGTGCAGCTCGCCGAGCAGCCGCTCGCGCACCATCGCCCACGTCCAGCCGACCTGCTGGCGGCGCCGCCGCGCCTCCAGCTCGCCGGACTCGCGCAGCCGCTCCTGATGCCCGACGATCTCGTCCCACACCTCGTCGAGGCCGGTGCCCTCGCGCGCGCTGCAGGTCAGGACGCGGGTGTCGCGGACGCGCTCGTCGCTGCGCAGCAGCCGCAGCGCGCCCGACAGCTCGCGGGCGGCGCGCCTGGCCTCCATCGCGTGGTCGCCGTCGGCCTTGTTGACCGCGATGACGTCGGCCAGTTCGAGGACGCCCTTCTTGATGCCCTGGAGCTGGTCGCCGGTGCGGGCGAGGGTGAGGAACAGGAACGAGTCGACCATTTCGGCGACGGTCGTCTCCGACTGCCCGACCCCGACCGTCTCGACGAGGACGACGTCGTACCCGGCGGCCTCCATGACGACCATCGCCTCGCGGGTGGCCTTGGCGACGCCGCCGAGCGTCCCGGCGGTCGGCGAGGGGCGGATGAAGGCGTCCGGGTCGGCGGCGAGGCGCTGCATGCGCGTCTTGTCGCCGAGGATGCTGCCGCCGGTGCGGGTGGAGGACGGGTCGACGGCCAGCACCGCGACCTTGTGCCCCTCCCCCGTCAGCCTCGTGCCGAGCGCGTCGATGAAGGTGGACTTGCCGACGCCCGGCACGCCGGTGATCCCGACGCGGCGGGCGTTCCCGGCGTGCGGGGTCAGCTCGACCAGCAGCCGCTGCGCCAGCTCCCGGTGGTCGGGACGGGCCGACTCGACCAGCGTGATCGCCCGCGCGATCCACGCCCGCGACCCGTCCCGGACCCCGGAGACGTAGTCCTGGAGCTCCGGTTTCACCGCCCGGAATGCCCCAGTGCGGCGGTCAGCTCGTCCAGCAGGCCGATCGCCGCGTCGGCGAGCACGGTGCCGGGCGGGAAGATCGCGGCGGCGCCGGCGGCGCGCAGCTCGTCGAAGTCCTGCGGCGGGATGACCCCGCCGACGACGATCATGATGTCGTCGCGGCCGAGCGCGGCCAGCTCCTCGCGCAGCGCCGGGACCAGGGTGAGGTGGCCGGCGGCGAGGGAGTTGACGCCGACGATGTGCACGTCGGCCTCGACCGCCTGCCGGGCGACCTCGCCCGGCGTCTGGAACAGCGGGCCCACGTCGACGTCGAAGCCGAGGTCGGCGAACCCGGTCGCGATCACCTTCTGGCCGCGGTCGTGGCCGTCCTGGCCCATCTTGGCGACCAGGATGCGGGGCCGGCGGCCCTCCTGCTGCTCGAACGCGGCGGTCGCGGCGCGCGCCTTCTCGATGCTCGACACCCTACTCATTACACCGCCCGAACCCGCCTCCGCCTCTTCCCGGTACACACCGGAGATCGTACGGATCTGCGCGGCGTGCCGCCCGTACGCCTTCTCCAGCGCGTCGGAGATCTCGCCGACGGTCGCCTTGGCGCGGGCGGCGTCGATGGCGAGGGCGAGCAGGTTGTGGCCGAGGTCGGACGGGCGGGTGCCGTTCTCGGCGGCCTCCGCGGCGGCGGTGATCGCGCCGAGCGCGGCCTGCGTCGCGGTGTCGTCGCGCTCCTCGCGCAGCCGCCGCAGCTTCTCGATCTGCTGCGCCCGCACGGAGGCGTTGTCGACCTTGAGGACCTCGATCCGCTCCTCGACGTCCGGGCGGTACTTGTTGACGCCGATGACGGGCTGGCGGCCGGAGTCGATGCGGGCCTGGGTGCGGGCCGCGGCCTCCTCGATGCGCAGCTTCGGCAGCCCCTCGTCGATCGCCCTGGCCATGCCGCCGGCCTTCTCGACCTCGGTGATGTGGCCCCAGGCGCGGCGGGCCAGGTCGTAGGTGAGGCGCTCGACGTAGTTGCTGCCGCCCCACGGGTCGATCGTCCGGATCGTGCCGGACTCCTGCTGGAGCAGCAGCTGGGTGTTGCGGGCGATGCGGGCGGAGAAGTCGGTCGGCAGGGCGAGCGCCTCGTCCAGCGCGTTGGTGTGCAGCGACTGGGTGTGGCCCTGCGTGGCGGCCATCGCCTCGATGCAGGTGCGGGCGACGTTGTTGAACACGTCCTGCGCGGTCAGCGACCAGCCGGACGTCTGGGAGTGCGTCCGCAGCGACAGCGACTTGGGGTTCTTCGGGTCGAACTGCTTCACCAGCTTCGCCCACAGCAGGCGGGCGGCGCGCAGCTTGGCGACCTCCATGAAGAAGTTCATCCCGATCGCCCAGAAGAACGACAGGCGCGGCGCGAACGCGTCGATGTCCAGGCCCGCCTCCCGGCCCGCGCGGATGTACTCCACGCCGTCGGCGAGGGTGTAGGCCAGCTCCAGGTCGGCGGTGGCCCCGGCCTCCTGGATGTGGTAGCCGGAGATCGAGATGGAGTTGTACTTCGGCATCCGCTGCGAGGTGTACGCGAAGATGTCGGAGATGATCCGCATCGACGGCGTCGGCGGGTAGATGTAGGTGTTGCGGACCATGAACTCCTTGAGGATGTCGTTCTGGATGGTCCCCGCCAGGCCCTCCGGCTTCACCCCCTGCTCCTCGGCCGCGGCGATGTACAGCGCCAGGACGGGCAGCACCGCGCCGTTCATGGTCATCGACACGCTCATCCTGTCCAGCGGGATGCCGTCGAAGAGCTGCCGCATGTCGTAGATGGAGTCGATCGCCACGCCCGCCATGCCGACGTCGCCGGCCACGCGCGGGTGGTCGGAGTCGTAGCCGCGGTGGGTGGCCAGGTCGAACGCGACCGACAGGCCCTTCTGCCCGGCGGCGAGGTTGCGCCGGTAGAAGGCGTTGGACTCCTCGGCGGTGGAGAACCCGGCGTACTGGCGGATCGTCCACGGCTGGGTGGCGTACATCGCCGGGTACGGGCCGCGCAGGTACGGGGCGATGCCCGGCAGGGTGCCGAGGAAGTCCAGGCCGGCGAGGTCGTCGGCGGTGTAGAGCGGCGGGACGCCGATGCCCTCCGGGGTGTCCCAGGTGTAGGCCTCGGGGTCCTTGCCGGTGCCGTCGGCCACGGCGGCGCGCCACCGCTCGGCCGCCTCGCCGGCGGGGGGCGCCGTCCCGAGCTCGATCTCGGTGAAGTCGGGGATCATTCGTTCACTCCCAGATCGCGGAGGGTGGTCTCCAGCGCCTCGATCGCGTCGCATCCGGCGTGCACGCGGGCGTCGACCCCCTCGTAGGTTCCCTTACCCGCCAGCCAGACCTTCACGGCACCGGCGTCCTTCAGGACGCGCGCCGCTTCGGCGGCCCGCTCCTCGTACACCTTGTCGCTGGAGCAGATGCAGGCGACGGACGTGCCGGACGCCGCGAACTCCTCGGGCGCGCCGGTCACCGTCTCGATGCCGCCCGCCTGGAACAGGTTGGCGGCGAACGACGCGCGCGCGGTGTGCACGGCGATGGGGCCGAGCGTGGCGAGGAACACCTTCGGGCGGGCGCCGGTGGCCTCGGCGTGGGCGTCGGACCGGGCGCGAAGCTCCTCGAAGTCCTGCGCGTACGTCACGACGGGCAGCCCGCCGCCGGGCCGAATGGGCGCGGGCTCGCGCTCGGGCAGCTTCTCGGTGAGGTTCGGGAACTCGCTGACGCCGGTGAGCGGGGCCTTGCGCCGGGCGATGTCCTTGCGGCGGCGCGCCCAGGTCGCGGCGATCCGGTCGGCGACCAGCCCGGACCCGAGGGCGGCGGCGAGGCCGCCGGCCTTCTCGATCTCGGTGAACCAGGTCCAGGCGGCCTGGGCGAGGCCCTCGGTGAGGCTCTCGGCGTACCAGGAGCCGCCGGCCGGGTCGACGACGCGGGCGAGGCTCGACTCCTCCAGCAGCAGCGTCTGGGTGTTGCGGGCGATGCGGCGGGCGAAGTCGTCGGGCAGGCCGAGACGGGCGTCGAACGGTTGCACGGTGACGGCGTCGGCGCCGCCGACCCCGGCGGCGAACGCGGCGACGGTGGTGCGCAGCATGTTCACCCACGGGTCGCGGCGCGTCATCATCGCCGACGAGGTGACCGCGTGGATCCGCGCGGCCGTCCCCTCGGCGGCGCCGCTGACCTCGGCGACGCGGGTCCACAGCCGGCGCAGCGCGCGCAGCTTGGCGATCGAGGAGAACTGGTCGGCATTGACCGCGACCCGGAACTCGATCTGCCCGAACGCCTCGTCGACGCTCAGCCCGGCGCCGGTGAGGGCGCGCAGGTAGGCGACGCCGGCGGCGACCGCGGCGCCCAGTTCCTCCGCGTCGCTGCCCCCGGCGTCGTGGTAGGGGATGCCGTCGGCGACGATCGCGCGCAGCCGCGGGAACTCCCGGACGCACCGGACGGCCAGCGCCGCCGCCTCGTCCAGGGATCCGGCGGTCCCGGTGCGAGCCTGCCGGCCGAGCGGGTCGGCGCCCAGGTTGCCGGACGCGGCCGGCCCGTTCCCGCGCTCGGTGACCAGCGCCAGGAACGCCTCGGCGGCCTCGGCCGTGCGGTCGCCCGCGTCCAGCACGACGGGCGCGAGGTCGAGCAGCACGCCGCGCAGCGCCTCGGGGAGCGCGTCGACGGGCGTCCCGGCGTCGCCGAGCCGCAGCCACACGGAGGTGGCGCCGTTCTCCAGGTCGGCGAGGACCGCCGCGCGCGTGACGGCCGGGTCCGGGTGCGTGTGCCGCTGCCGGACGTCCCATCCGGCCAGGCCCTCGCCGTCGGGCCGCACCTCGCGGACGAGCGGCGCCAGCCCGGGCCGTCCCGGCGGGGCGTCGTCGCGGGTGTAGAGCGCGGCGATCGGCACTCCGTCGTAGGACTCGCGGGTGAGCAGGCTCTCGATCTCGCCGAGGGGGGTCTCCTCGGTCGCCGCGCCGGACTTGCGCAGCACCCCCTTCACCATCTCCCGCCACCGGTCCCGCTCGGCGGAGGGGAAGGCGGCGGCCAGTTCGAGTTCTTCAGGCGGCACCGTCATGCCCTGGATGGTAAGCGCACGCCTACATCCCGTCCGAGACCGGGTCCCGTTCACCAGAACCCGATTCGCCCGGAATGCGGCACCGGTTAGCGGTCCGGCCTCGGGGAAAAGGCCACCGCATGACGTTGGATGCGCTGCCCGGTGACCTGTACCACATGCAAGAGCTCCTCGACGAGCGCGAGAAGGAGGTCCTCGGGCGGGTGCGCGCCTTCCTGGAGTCGAAGGTCGCGCCGATCGCGAACGACTGCTGGGCGCGCGCGGAGTTCCCCTTCGACCTCGTCCCGCAGTACGGCGAGCTGGGCGTCGCCGGGCTGGCCTACGACGAGTGCCCGGGCGAGAAGCCCAGCAGCCTGCTCGCCGGGTTCCTGGCGATGGACATGGCGCGCGTCGACCCGTCCATGGCCACGTTCTTCGGCGTGCACACCGGGCTGGCGATGGGCAGCATCGGCCGGTGCGGGTCCCCGGAGCAGCGCGAGCGGTGGCTGCCCGCGATGGCGCGGATGGAGAAGGTCGGCGCGTTCGCGCTGACCGAGCCCGAGGGCGGGTCCGACGTCGCGCTGGGGCTGCGGACCACCGCGCGCCGCGACGGCGACCACTGGGTGCTGAACGGCGCCAAGCGGTGGATCGGCAACGGCACGTTCGCCGACCTGATCGTGGTGTGGGCCCGGGACGAGGCCGACGACCAGGTGAAGGGGTTCGTGGTGCACAAGGACGCGCCGGGCTTCACCGCGACCCGGATCGAGAACAAGATCGCCTTGCGGACGGTGCAGAACGCCGACCTGCGGTTCGAGGACTGCCCGGTGCCCGAGTCCGACCGGCTGCCCGGCGCGCGCGGCTTCAAGGACACCGCCGCGATCCTGCGCCGCACCCGCAGCGGCGTCGCGTGGCAGGCGGTCGGGGTGATGCTCGCCGCCTACGAGATCGCCCGCGAGTACGCGGTGCAGCGCGAGCAGTTCGGCCGCCCGATCGCCAAGTTCCAGCTCGTCCAGGACCTGCTGGTGAAGATGCTCGGGAACGCGACGGCCTCGCTCGGCATGGTGGTGCGGCTGGCGCAGCTGCAGGACGAGGGGCTCTACCGCGACGAGCACTCGGCGCTCGCCAAGGCGTACTGCACCAGCCGCATGCGCGAGGCGGTCGGCTGGGGACGCGAGCTGATGGCCGGCAACGGGATCGTCCTCGACTACGACATCGGACGGTTCGTCGCCGACGCCGAGGCGCTCTACTCCTACGAGGGCACCCGGGAGATCAACACGCTGATCGTCGGGCGCGCGGCGACGGGGCAGGGCGCCTTCGTCTGATACGCAGGCACCCGCGCGGGCACGCCGCGCCGCCGCGGCACCCGGCGCGGCCGTGCGGGGCGGGCGTTGCTAGAGTTCGGCGTCGGAGGCCCGATCACGCGGGCCGCCGTCCCCCACCGAACGCGGAAAGAGAAGACTGCGCATGTCGACTGGCAGCCACGCCGGGCGTCCCAAGTCCTGGGTCGCCGTGGCCATCATCTTCGTCGGTTTCGTCATCGGCGGCGTGGGCATCGCCATGGGCCCCGACTGGATCGTGTTCGGGGCGGGCGCCGCGGTCGCCGTGATCGGCGGGATCATCGCCCTCGCGGTCGACATCATGACCGACGTCGTGGTCGACGAGCCGCGCCAGTAGCACCCCGGCACCGCTGCAGCCCGCCGCGGACCGCCCGCCGCCGGGCCGGTCAGCGGCGGTCCCTGTTCATCCCGTCGGGCGGTCCCTGCCGCCGGCCGCCGAAGTAGATGAGGCCGACGAGCACGAGCACCGCGATCGCCACCACGAGCGCGAGCATGCCGATCGGAGCCGATCCCGGCATCCGGATCACCTTCCTCTGTCGTTTCCGCCTTCGCCGTCGCGCGCGTCCCCTGTCAACGCTGCCCGCTGAGCGGCGGGTCAAAAGAGCGTCAAGAAGATCTCTTTCCGGGGCCGGGGCCGCGCCCGGCGGATGCGAAGCGGGCCGCGAGAACGTACCGTCTAAGTGACGCGGCCGCCTGCGAGCCCCCGACCCCGAGGTGGTGGGATGGCCCTGCGAATGGGAATCGAGGAGGAGTACTTCGTCGTCGATCCCGGTTCCCGGGAGGTCGTCCCCCGTGCCGCCGCCGTGGTGCGGCGCGCGGAGCGGGCGCTCGGCGAGCGCGCCTCCACCGAACTCGTCGACTTCCTGGCCGAGGCGAAGACCCCGCCCTGCGACGACCTCGACAAGCTGGAGGAGCAGGTCGGGTCGATGCGCGCCGCGATGGCGGACGCCGCGGCGGCCGAGGGGGTGCGGCTGGCCGCGACCGGCACGCCCGTGCTCGGCGAGCTCGTGCCCGCCCCGATCAGCGAGGGCGCCCGCTACGCCGAGAGCCTGGCGACGTACCGGGCGCTGGACGACGAGCAGAGCATCTGCTCCTGCCACGTCCACGTCGAGATGCCCGACCGGGAACGCGCCGTCGCGGTCAGCAACCACCTGCGGCCCTGGCTGCCGACGCTGCTGGCGCTGGCCGCCAACTCGCCGTACTGGGCCGGACGCGACACCGGGCACGCCTGCTGGCGGGTCATGACGTGGGCGCGCTGGCCGGTGGCGGGGCCGCCGCCGCACTTCGCGTCGTACGCGCACTACGAGGACCTGGTCGGCACGCTGCTGGGCTGCGGCGCGCTGATGGACGCCGGGACGATCTTCTGGGACGTCCGGCCGTCGGCGCGGCTGCCCACGATCGAGGTGCGGCTGGGTGACGTCGCGCCGACCGCGGCGGACGCGTCGGCGTTCGCGGCGCTGGTCCGCGCGCTGGTGGAGATGTCGGTGCGCGCGGTGGAGGCCGGGGAACCGGCCCCGGAGCCGCCCCAGGAGATGCTGCGCGCGGCGTACTGGCTGGCGGCCCGCAACGGCCTGGCGGGCGACGGCGTCGACGTGTGCACGGGCCGCCCGGCGACGTTCCGCGGGCTGGCCGGGGACCTGCTCGCCCATGTGCTGCCCGCGCTGCGCGACAGCGGCGACCTGGACCGGGTCGCGGCGGGCGTGCGGCGGCTCATCACCGGCGGGACGGGCGCGGAGCGGCAGCGCACCGCCTACCGCAGGAGGGGGCGGCTCACCGACGTGGTGGACGCCGCGCTCCTGCGGTCGTGAAGCAGGGCACACTGTGTGAGCGCAATGACATAGTTCACCCCGTTTTTACCTGCTCGTTTGCGGGTAACCGTCGAGGTGAACCGCGTTTACCGACCGCTTGACCGCTTGGGGGCCATAAGGACATGGATCCGGACGACGCGTCAACGGGGGATCCGTTCGTCCATCCGGCCCTCTTCTACAAGGGCGACGAGGAGTACCTCGACGGCACGGTGCCGTTCGTCCGCGCCGGCCTGGACGCGGCCGAGCCCGTCGCCGTCGCGGTCCCGGGGCCGCGGCTCGGCGTGCTGCGCGAGGCGCTCGGCGACGCCGCCGGGGACGTGCGGTGGCTGGACATGGCCGAGGCGGGCCGCAACCCGGGCCGGATCATCCCCGGGGTGCTGCGCGCGTTCGCCGACCGGCACCGGGACGGGCGGGTGCGGATCATCGGCGAGCCGATCTGGCCCGGCCGCACCGACACCGAGTACCCCGCCTGCGCCCAGCACGAGGCGCTGATCAACCTGGCGTTCGCCGGCCGCGAGGTATCGATCCTGTGCCCCTACGACGTGGGCGGGCTGGACTCGGCCGCGATCTCCGACGCCTACGCCACCCATCCGGTCGTCATCGACCGGGACGGCGAGCGCGCCAGCGACGACTACGCGCCGGAGCGCGTGATCGGCTCCTACAACCGGCCGCTGCCCGAGCCGCCCCGCGCCGCCCGGATGAGCTTCGACCTGGACGCGCTCCCCCGCGTCCGCGACTTCACCTGCCGGTGGGCGCGGCACCTCGGCCTCGACGCCGACCGGGCGGGCGACCTCGAGATCGCCGTGCACGAGCTGGCCGCCAACTCCTGCCTGCACGGCGGCGGGTCGGGGACGGCGCGGATCTGGTCCGAGGACGGCCACGTGGTCTGCGAGATCAGCGACGCCGGCACCATCGCCGACCCGCTCGCCGGGCGGCGCCCGGTGGAGATGAGCCCGTCCGGCGGGCGCGGGATCCTGCTGGTCAACCACCTCGCGGACCTCGTCCGCATGCACACCGGGCCGGACGGCACCGCCATCCGGATCTACAAGCGGGTCTGACGCGCCGCTCAGCCGGCGAGGGCGCGGCCGATGCCGGCGAGCGCCTCGGCCAGCAGCGCCCCGCGTCCGGTGGAGGCGGCCCATTCGGCGAGCGTCGCGCTGAGGTTCAGCGCCAGCACGCGCGCGGCGGCCTCCCGGTCCGGCGGGACGGGACCGTACGCGGCCAGCAGCGCCGCCCGGGCGGCGCCGGAGAACCCGGCGTAGGCGATGGACAGGTCGAGCGCCGGGTCCGCCAGGCACACGTCGCCCCAGTCGATCACCCCGGCGGCCCGTCCGGCGGGGTCGAGCAGCAGGTGCCGGACGTGCAGGTCGCCGTGGACGATCACCGGGTCGCCGGCGGGCGGGCGCCGTTCGCCGGCCTCGGCGAGGAAGCCCGTCACGGCGGGATCGCGCGCCCAGACGCCGAGCCGGACCAGCGAGTCCAGCCGGGGCGGCGTCCGCGCGGCGCGGGCGGCGGGGTCCGCCCGCGCCATCGGGTCGTGCGGCAGCCCGCCACCGACCTCCGCGGCGAGCGCCGGGTCGTGCAGGGCCCGCAGGAAGGCGCCGATCTGCGCGGCGAGGTCCGTCCGGTCCTCATCACGGGGGGCTACGTCGGCGAGCTCGCGGCCGGGGATCATCCGCGCGCCCCAGAACGGCCAGGGGAACTCCTCCGAGGGCCCGGCCGCGAACCGCGGCACGGGGACCGGCAGCGGCAGGCGCGGGGCGATGGCGGGGAGCACCGCCATCTCGCGTTCGACGCCCGGGACGGCGATCCGCCTGCGCGGGAAGCGGAACACCCATGCGCCGCCGACCAGGAAGACCGTGTTGTCCCATCCGACGGCGAGCGGCTCCACCGGCGCGCCCGCCAGCTCGGGGAACCTCGTGCCGATCAGCCCGGCCGCCGCGTCCGCGGTGACCTCATGTTCGGGCGCCCATTCGGGGGCGGGCGGCGGTCCCTGCGGCGGAGTCGTCACGCCCCGGAACGGTACCCGGCCGCGACGCCCGCCGCCCGCCGTGAGCGCGTCCGGCCAGGCGGACCGCCACGAGGACCAGCGCACAGCCCGCGATCTGCCACGCCCCGGGACGCTCGCCGAGCACCGCCGCGCCGAAGGCGACGGCCAGGACCGGCTGGAGGAGCAGCAGCGTCCCGCCCTCCTCGGCGCGCAGCCGCGGCAGCGCGGCGCCGATCAGCATCCAGCCGCAGACCTGGCCCGTCAGCGCGAGCGCGGCCAGCCAGCCGAGCGCCGCCCAGCCGGGTGTGAGGTCGACGCCCTGCCACGGTCCGCCGAGCACGACGGCCATGGCTCCGGCGCCGCAGGTCGCCAGCAGGACGGGCTGCGCCCGGTGGCCCTGCCCGCGCCCGGCGACGCGCGTGAGGAACAGGTAACCCGCGTAGGCGGCGCCGGCGCCCGCGCCGAACGCGATGCCGGTGACCGGATCCGCGCCCGTCCCGTGCCCCGCGAGGCCGCCGGCGAGCGCGACGCCGCCCAGCATCACCGGGACCGCCAGCGTGAACCGGCGGGACGGGCGCTCCCCGAAGACGGCCAGTGCCAGCAGCGGAACGACGACGACCTGCACGTTCACCAGCACGGTGGCGATCCCGGCACCGACCCGGTCGATCGACGCTCCCCACAGCACCAGGTCGGCTCCCAGCAGCAGCCCGGCAGCCACATCGACCGCCGCGTGCCGCCGCGGCCCCACCCGGCGCCGCTCCCAGAGCGCGAGCGGCGCCAGCACCGGCAGCGCCAGCGCGCAGCGGAAGAACGCGGCCGTCCCGGACGAGACGCCGGACAGGCGGAACAGGATCGCCGAGACCGAGATGAACGCGGCACCGGCGATCGCGAGCAGACGCGGGTCGATCCTTCGCACGCCTCCCACGCTGCCGCCCCGGTTCCAGTAGCACAAGCGAATGTTCTTGAGCGAAAATCGGTAGCATCTCTACCGTGACGATGAGCATCGAACGCCTCCGGGCGTTGCACTCGGTGTCGGTGCACGGGACGATCGCGGCGGCGGCCGAGGCGATGCACGTGACGCCGTCCGGGGTGTCGCAGCAGCTGGCCAAGCTCGAACGGGAGACCGGCCACCGGCTCCTCGAACAGCACGGGCGCGGCGTGCGGCTCACCCGCGCCGGGCACGTCCTGGCCGGGCACGCCGCGCGGGTGCTGGCCCAGCTGTCGGCCGCCGCCGCGGAACTGGACGGGCTGCGCGAGGACGTCACCGGGCCGGTCCGCCTCGGCGCGTTCGTGACCGCCGCCCGCTCGGTGCTGCCTCCCGCCCTCGCGGCGCTGCGCGAGCGGCACCCCGGCCTGTCCCCCACCCTGGAGGAGGGCGAGGCGGAGAACGTGCTGCCCGCGCTGGCGCGCGGCGACATCGACGTGGCGATGGTGGAGAGCTGGGACACCATGCCGACCCCGTTCCCCGCCTCGGTGTCGAACGTCCTGCTGTCCTCCGACGTCATCGACCTGGCGCTGCCCGCCGCGCACCCGCTCGCCCGGCGCCGCACCGTCGACCTGCACGAGCTGCGCGGCATGCGCTGGGCGTGCTGGACGCGGGGCGGGACGTGCGAGCGGCAGCTGGTCCAGACGCTGCGCGAGCACAACGCCGAGCCCGAGGTCGCCTGCAACGTGGCCGACTACCCGACCCAGCTGGCGTTCGTCGCAGCCGGGCTGGCCGCCGCGCTGATCCCCCGGCTCGGCCGCGACCCGGTCCCGTCCGGCGTCCGGATGCTGGCCACCCGCCCGGTCGTCCGCCGCAAGATCTACGTGGCGTGGCGCACGGTGGCCGGCGGCCCGGCCGTCGACGCGTGCGTGGAGGCGCTGCGGGCCGCCGCCGGAAGCTTCATGGAGGACCGCCAGGCCTCCTGAACGTGCCGGGCGGCGGCCGATGCCGAGACTTGACCCGTCCCTCGCGTGGAGCGGGCGGCGCCGGGGAATGATCCCTGCGCCCGTAATCTCCCGATCGTTATGGGGAACGATGCGTTTTCTTGCTCGCGCGCACCAGATGCCCGTCCGGCTGATCGTGGGCGCGTTCGTCCTGAACTCGGGCCTGTCCAAGCTCAAGGGCGACGAGGGCACGGCCGACTACATCCACGGCACCGCCAAGACCGCCTACCCGTTCCTGGAAGCCCAGGACAAGAACGACTTCACCCGCAAGCTCGGCACCGCTGAGGTCGCGCTCGGCACCGCGCTGATCACCCCGCTGGTGCCGACGATGCTCGCGGGCGCCGCGCTCACCGCTTTCGCGGGCGGGCTGCTCGGCCTCTACGTGCGGATTCCCGGCATGCGCGAGGGGCTGCGCCCCACCCAGCAGGGCATCCCGCTCGCCAAGGACTCCTGGCTCGCCGGGATCGGCGCCACGCTGGTGCTCGAGGAGCTGAGCCGCGCCCGCGAGGAGCGCCGCACCCGCCGCTGACCGCGCGGAACCCGGCGGGCACCGCGCGCATCCTGGTGAGGACCGCGCGCATCCCCTGAGGACCGTGCGCCTTGACGGGGGCGCGGTCGCGCGGCGAGGATCGGCGCGTCCCGAGGAGGCCGCGCCATGACGTCCCAGCCCCAGCCGTCCCCGCTCGTCCGCGCGGCGGGCGGCACCGACGCCGACGCGATCGCGGCGGTGCTCGGGCGCGCGTTCGACGACGACCCGGTCTGGCGCTGGATCCTGCCCGACGACGCCTCGCGGGTCCGCAGGCTGACCGGCGTGTTCGGCATCCTGCTGCGGCGCGTGCACCTGCGGCACGAGGGCACCGAGACGGCCGGCCGCGGACCGGGCGTGGAGGCCGCCGCCCTGTGGGACCCGCCCGGCCTGTGGCGCGTGCCGGTCACGGCGCAGGCGGCGCAGGCGGTCCCGCTGCTGCGCGCGCTCGGCCGGCGGGTGCCGGCGGCGCTGCGCGCCCTCGGCGCTATCGAGAAGCACCATCCCCAGGAACCGCACTGGTATCTGGCGGTGCTCGGCACCGACCCGCCCGCGCAGGGCCACGGGCTCGGCGGCGCGCTGCTGCGCTCGCGGCTGGACCGCTGCGACGCCGAGGGCGTCCCGGCCTACCTCGAATCCTCCAAGGAGCAGAACGTCCCCTACTACGAGCGGTTCGGGTTCCGGGTGACGCGGGAGCTGGCCATGCCCGGTAAGGGCTGCCCGCCCGTCTGGCTGATGTGGCGGGACCCGGACGGCGGCTGACCGGCTCCCGACACTCGTGTGCACTTGCGGTTAAGCCGTTGTCATGACCGGAAACGGCCATCGCTGGGAGGGCGGTGCTCGCGAGCGTGCGCGTCCGGCGACGGTGCGTCGTCTTGCAGCATCCCTGATGCCCGTCACCTGCGCTCGCGGGAACCGGGGAACACCGCCAAACGCGGTTGACCCGATGCGGTCATGCCGGCGGCGGTTTGCGGCCGGACCGGCGGACGCGGCCGCCGCGCCGCGACCCGATCGGCCTACCGTCGAGGAGTAGCCACCCCACGATTGGTGAACCGCCCATGACGACGTCCCGCCCGCCGTCCCGCACCCGCCTCCCCCGCGCACGCCGCCGCACCGCTTCCGTCCGGCGTGCGCCCGGGGCCCGGACGGCATGGACATGAGCGTTCCCGCCGTGGGCACCCGGGCCTCCGCCGCCGTGTCCCCGCTGACGGCCGAGCCGTCCGGGGACGTGTCCGGGGACGCGCCGCTCGCCCTGGACCGGCCCGCCACCGCCCGCGTGCACGACCACCTCCTCGGCGGCAAGGACAACTACGCCGCCGACCGCGAACTCGCGCGGCGGGTGCTGGAGGTCCTGCCGCAGGCCGCCGCGGCGGCGCGCGACGGGCGGGCGTTCCTCGCCCGCGCAGTCCGCGCCTGCGCCGAGCGCGGCATCCGGCAGTTCCTCGACCTCGGCTGCGGGCTGCCCGCCGCGGACAACCTGCACCAGATGGCCGCCCGGCACGCGGCCGGGACCCGCGTCGTCTACGTCGACGCCGACCCGCTGGTCATCGCGCACGCCCGCGCGCTGCTGATCGAGGGCGGCAACATCGCCGCGCTCCACGCCGACCTGCGCGACCCGGAGGCGATCCTGGGCGCCCGGCAGGTGCGGCGGCTGATCGACCCGGCCGAGCCGGTGGCGCTGGTGTTCTCCAGCGTCCTGCACTTCCTGCCCGACCCGCGCGTCCCGGTGGCGGCGCTGGGCGCCGCGGCGGCGCCGGGCAGCGCGCTGGTCGTCTCGCACGCCACCGCCGACCACGCGCCCGCCGCGGTCGCCGAGGCGGCACGGCGGTTCGCGGCGGCGGGCGCCGGGCCGCTGGTCCCCCGCGGCGCCGCCGAGCTCGCCCGCCTGTTCGGCCCGTTCGCCCCGCTGCCCCCGGGCCTCGTCCCGGCCGGGCAATGGGGACACGGGAGCGCACCTCCGCCGCCCGGCGACGCCGTCCTGTACGCGGGCGTCGGGATCCGGTCCTAACCCGGACGGGCTCGCGGCGGGCCCGCGCGGGACGTGGCCGAACGCCGCATGCCGGTCACACCGCGTTCAGGTGATGTTCAGGGGGTCTGTGGAGAACACGGAGGAACGGCCCCTAGGGTGGCCCGGATGCCGACGAACACTCTCACCACGGAAACGACGGAAAAGACGGCGAACGGCGCGCCCCCGGCCACGGCGCCCCGGATGGGCTGGCTGGACGCCCTGCGGGGCGTGGCCGCGCTGGCGGTGGTGTTCGAGCACTCCCTTGACGTGCTGCTCCCCGAGGTCCGCCGGACCGCCAGCCCGTGGTTCGACTTCGGGCGCTACGGAGTCTTCCTGTTCTTCCTGGTCAGCGGCTACGTGGTGTCGTTCTCGCTGATCCGGCGGGGCAGCGTCCGCACGTTCTGGATCGGCCGGCTGTTCCGGCTCTACCCGGCCTGGCTGGCGGCCGTCGGGCTGATGCTGGCGCTCGGCGCGACCGGCGTGTCGTGGGGGCTGCCGCAGGGCCTCGGCGACCGGCCGTGGATCTCGGCGGTCGCGCACCTGACCATGCTCCAGGACCTGCTCGGCGTCCCGAACGTCGTCAACGTCTTCTGGACGCTCTCCTACGAGATGGTGTTCTACCTGCTCATCACCGCGATGTTCATCGCCGGGGTGAAGGGCGCGAGCGCGCGGGTCTCGCTCGGCTTCGGCGTGGCCGCGGCGATCCTCGGCGTGTCGCTGCCGTCGGGGCTGCTGGCCGCCCGGTGGCCGGGCGGGACGCCGACGGTCGCGGCGCTCGCCCTCGCGGCCGGCATCGCGGCCATGGTCAGCGGCCGCCGGGCCGTCCGCCGCGCGGGCGTCGCGATCGTGGCGGCGCTGGCCCTGACGCTGCTCGTGCTGGACAGCCGGATCGGCGGAGTCGAGAGCCTGTGCATCATCGCCACGATGTTCGCCGGGACGGCGGTGCGCGGCATCCAGGACGGCCGGCTGCCGGCCCGGCGCGCCGCCGCGATGATCGCGGTCGTCCCGGTGCTGACGCTGCTGGCGGGCCTGCGCTCGCCGGACCCCTGGACCGGGTACGGCCCCGCGCAGCCGCCGGGCGTCGACTGGTCGCTCGCCGTGGCCGCGGCCTGGCTGACCTTCCTCGGCGGCCTCGCCCTGCGCCGCCGGCGCATGCCGCGCGCGCTGATGTGGCTGGGACTGGTCAGCTACTCGGTCTACCTGCTGCATCCGATGGTCGTCCAGACGGTCTGGCGGATCGCCGGCGACCGCGACAGCATGCCGCTCTGGCTGCGGCTGGCCTGGGAGGGCGTGCTGGTGGCCGCCGTCCTCGTCGCCGCCGGGCTCGCGCACCGCTACATCGAGCGTCCCGCGCAGCGCCTCGGCCGCCGGCTGTCCCGGCGGGCGAGCGCCGTCCCGGAACCGCCCGCCGGGCCGCCCCCGCTTCCGCCCGCCGCCCGGCCGGAGCCCGTCGCGCCCTAGCCGCCGGGGGCACGGCCGGAGACGCCGGGGCACGTGATACGCATGACGGAGGCATCCCGCCGGATGCCTCCCGTCCGGACGCACCCCTCCACCGCGTGCGGCCCGGACGGTGACAGCGATCACTTTCTTGCCTAGGGTGAGGCCGGATCACCCTCCCGGAGGGAGGTCCCATGGTCAGTCCCCTGCCGAACGGACACCGGATGGCACCAGGACCCATGCCCGCCGAGCTCCCCGACCTGCTGCGCCAGCACCTGCAGGCCGCCGTCGAGGAGATGGAGCGGGAGATCCGCGACCAGGTCCCCGAGTACGCGGGCCACGACGACGGCGAGTACGCGCTGCGGGTGGAGCGGACGGTCAGCGAGACGGTCGCGTTCTTCGTCGACTCGGTCGACCACCCGGACGCCGACGCGCGCCATCTCACCGAGCTGTACATGCACCTCGGCGAGCAGGAGGCCCGGCAGGGGCGCGGGCTGGAGGCGCTGCAGAACGCGATGCGGGTGAGCAGCCAGATCGCCTGCCGCCGCTTCATCAAGGACGCCTACCGGCTCGGCTGGTCCCGCGAGACGCTGGGCCGGCTGACCGACTCGCTGTTCATGCTGGTGGCGCGGGTCGCCGACGCCGCGGCGCAGGGATACGCGCGCGAGCTGGGGCAGCTGGCGAGCGAGCGGGAGCGGCGCCGCGAGCGGCTGCGGGACGCGCTGGTGGCGGAGCCGTCGCCGGGGCACGAGGCGATCACCGAGCTGGCCATCGCGGCCCGCTGGGACCCGCCGCGCAGCATCGGGCTGGTCGCGCTGCCCGCCGGCGCCCCGGCGGGCGCCCGGATCCTGCCGCCGGCCGTGCTGGCCGCCTGGGACGCGCCCGTGCCGTTCCTGGTCGTCCCCGACCCCGAGGGGCCGGGGCAGGACCGGATCTGGCCGGCGCTGCGCAGGCTCGGCACCGCCGCGATCGGGCCGACCGTGCCGCCGACGCAGGGCGCGGTGTCGCTGCGGTGGGCGCGGCACGCGCTGACGCTGGTCGAGCGGGGGCTGCTGCCGCCAGGCGAGCCCGTCCGGTGCGTCGACCACATCGCCTCGCTGGCGACGCTGGCGGCGGAGGAGCTGGTCGGCGCGACCGCCGCGGCCGTGCTCGGCCCGCTGCTGGACCTCGCGCCGGCGCGCCGGCAGCCGCTCGCCGAGACGCTGCTGACCTACCTGCAGTCCGGCGACAACGCGGTGGTCGCGGCGGAGCGGCTGCACATCCACGAGCAGACCGTCCGGTACCGGCTGCGGCGCATCGCCGAGCTGACCGGCGGCCGGTTCTCCGGCCTCGACGACCGGCTCGACGTGCTGCTGATGCTGAGCTGGCTGGTGCGGACCGGGCGCGCGGAGGAGCCCGCCTGAGCCGTCCCCGCCGCGCTAACCGGCGAGGTGGTGGCCGAGGAAGGCCAGCTGCGCGGGGAGGCGCGGGCGCCAGAAGCCGCCGTCGTGGCATCCGCCGCCCATGGAGCCCTCCGGATGGATCCGGTCGCGGAGCTTGCGGACCATCGGCGCGAACGGGTCGCTCGTGCCGCAGTCGACGCGGGCCGGGATGCCTTTCAGCGCGTCCAGGCCGGTGAACACGTCGTTGCGGGCGAAGTCGGCGGCGCCGTCGAAGGACCGCGCGTTGGTGCGGTGCGCGTCCCCGTAGGAGGCGAAGAGGGCGGGCGATGAGGCGACCACGGCGGCCGTCCGGCTCGCGCCGAGCCGCCGGGCCAGCACGAGCGCCCCGTAGCCGCCCATCGACCAGCCGATGACGCCGATCCGCCCGGCCTCGGCGCCCTCCTTGCCCAGGCGGGGAAGCAGCTCGTCCACGATCATGCCGATGGGGTCCTCGCCGTCCGCCCGGGGATGCCAGTAGGAGTCGGGGCCGCCGTCGATGGCGGCGATCGCGAACGGCGGGACGCCGCCGTTCGCGACGGCGTCCGGAAGGTAGTGGTCCAGGGCGAGCGACCGGACGGCGGACGCGCCGTCCCCGCCGCTGCCATGCAGGGCGACGGCGACCGGCAGGCCACGCAGTGACCGGTTCGCCGCGGGCAGCACCACGGTCGCGGTGACGTCGGTGCGGCGGTGCGCGGAATGCCAGCTCAGCCGCCGGACGGCGGTGGACGCGGCGGGCGGCGCCGGCACGTCCCCGCACCGGCCCAGCGCGCGGTCGAGGCGGACCCGGCCGGGCAGGACGTCGTTCTCCACCAGCGCATAGCCGGTCCCGCCCGCCGCCGCGAAGGCGCCGAGCCCGCCGAGGCCGCCGATCAGCAGCGCGCGTCTGGAGATCACGGGACGTCCTTCCGGGAGGGATCCGACGCCCGGTTGGATCTCCGGAAAGCCGGAAAGGTTCCTCCGACGCCGCTTTTCGGCGCACGGAGGCGCTCGGCCCGGTCAGGAAGCGGCGGCCTCGTCGGCGCGGCCGGGCGCGGACTGCGAATGCGACAGCACGGACACCCCGGCGGTGAGCAGGAGGGCGCTCAGCCCGACCGCGGCGAACGCCGACGCCGACCGCGGCGGCTCGGTGTGGAAGGCGAAGACGGCCAGCACGTAGGACGCGACGGGGTTGGTCATCGTCATCGCGGTCATCGCGGCGGGCAGCGACCCGGCCGCGAACGCCTTCTGCTCCAGCACGAGCCCGATCAGCGTCGACCCGGCGAGGGCGTACCCGGGCCAGTCCAGGGCCGTCGCGGCGACGCCGCGCTCGACCAGGTCGGCGGTGGTCAGCTTGATGAGCACCGCGGTCGCCGCGAACATCAGGCCGGAGCAGACGCCGAGCAGCACCGCCCGGACCGTCCCCCGGCGGATGTTCGCGGCGCGCGACAGCGCCAGCACGAACGGCACGGCGACCAGCCCGGCGAGGATCAGCCGGGGCCGGGACGGCTCGCCCTGCGACGGGATCGCGCCCGGCACGGTGAACAGCACGGCGAGGCCCGCCGTGACCGCGATCGCGCCGACCAGGTCGCCGCGGGCCGGCCGGCGGCCGGTGCCGGCGGTGCCGAGCAGGATGGTGAACACCAGCTGGGTGACCAGCAGCGGCTGGACGAGCGCGGTGGAGCCCAGATGCAGAGCGGCGGCCTGGCTCACGAACCCGGCCAGGTTCGACGCCCAGCCGGCCAGCCACACCGGGTCGCGCAGCAGCGCCCCGATCAGCCGCACGGCCCGCACCCGGCCCTTGCCCTCGCCGACCGCGCGCCGCGCCGCCCGGTACTGCAGCGCGGCGGCCCCCGCGAACAGCAGCGCGGCCAGCAGGCTGAACGCGGCGGACCATGCCATCAAGGCGTTCCGGTCCGCTCGCCGCTGCGGCCGGGCCCGGTGTCGGCACCGAATTCCGCCGCCAGCTTCTCGAAGGCCCGCAGCAGGCCGTCGGCGAACCGGTCCGGCTCGGGCAGCGCCCGGGCCTCGGCCATCACGGAGACGTGCAGGGCCCCGTCCTTGCTCAACGCGGTGACCGCCACCGGAAGGCCCGCGGGAGGCGGCAGGACGAGGTGCACGTCGCGGACCGGCGTCCCGGCCGCCAGCAGGGGCCCGGACGGTCCGCGCACGTTCACGACCATGGCGCCCGGGAGCGGATCCCCGGACTCGCCGGCATCCGCACTCGCAGGCGATGCGGGTCGCAGCACGCCCGCCGATCGCAGGGCTGCGGGCCGTGCCGGGCCGGCGCGTTCTCGGGCTCGCATCTCCTCGAGTCGTTCCCGGAACGGCCTGGCGTCGATGGGAACGTCCAGCCACCGCACACCGGCGGATCCGTCGAGCGCGGGGTGCCCGCCGTCCGGCCACAATTTCGACGGGACGGCCACGCGCAGCGTCCGCCCGCCCGGCGGTTGGGTCCCCCGCCCGCCGACGGCCTCGGCGGTGAGCGCCGCCAGCAGGTCACCGACCCGGACGCCGGCGGCGCGGGCGACGTCGCGGACCCGTTCGAGCGGCAGCGTGACGGTTCCGAAGAGGTACCCAGGGCCCGGCGCACCGACGGCCGCCGGGACGGCCAGGTCGGACGGGGCGGGTGCGGGCAGCACGGCCTTACGGGACGCCTCACCGGACCCGGCCTGTTCCGACGGACGTTCGAGGACGCTGCGCAGCAGATCGAGGAGGCGCGCGCCGTCCGCAGGAGAGCGGCGGACGAGGGCGACCACGGCGTCCGGGAGCTCCCCGCCGCCGCGCACCAGGTGGAGCCGCCACGGCGGACGGACGGGGTCGAACGGTTCCGCGGCCAGCCGCGCGACCAGGCCGTCCAGAGCGCGGCGGTCACCGGGCGCAGGCACCGCGCACTCCCGGACGTGCCAGACCAGGTCGACCTCCCCGCGGGTGCGGCGCAGGCCGGACAGGCGGGTGAGAGCGGGCACGTCCGGCAGCCGTTCGGCCAGCAGCGCCCGCACGCGCCCGGCCGCGGGCCCCGGCCCGGCGAACTCCGCGACGGCTCCCACGACCTGCGGCGCACCCGGGCTTTCGGCGGACGGCGAGAACGCGCGCACGAACCGGGCGCGCAGTGCCTCGGCGCCGGCCGCGGCCGGGACGAGCAGCAACCCGCCCGGGATGTCCACGACGTAGTGCGCGGCGGTCGCGACGATCACCAGGCCGGTGACCACCAGGTGCAGCCCGCACAGCCAGGCGACGGCGGCCCCGCACCGGGCCCGGACGGCCGCGACGCCGATCCACGCCACCCAGCCGATGTGCAGGCTGGGCATCGCCGCGTACGGGTTCGCGCCCGCCGAGACCGCGCCGGTCCCCCAGGTGGCGGGCGGATGGTGCAGCGCGATGATGTCGGTGTACCCCTCGCCGGGCAGCAGCCGCGGCGGCGTCGACGGCCACGCCGCGAAGCAGCAGATCGCGATCAAGGTGATCCAGATCAGCAGGTTGCGGGCCCACGGGTAGGCGGGGTTCCGCCGCCACCACAGGTAGCCGAGGAACCCGAACGTGGCGAGCACGTAGGTGGTCGCGTACTCCCACGCGGCGAGGGCGCCGAGCCAGCCGTGCCGGATCAGCACGCCGTTGAGCTCGGGCCCGACGTCCAGGTGGGCCCAGCGCTCCAGGGCCAGCAGCGACCGGCCATGGGCGTCGCTGACGGCCCGCGCCCCGGCGAACGCGTGCGTGAACGCCAGGTACACCGCCAGCACGACCAGCCCGCCGGCGATCTCCCGCGCCGCGGCGGCCGCGCGCCCGCGCCCCTCCTCGCGCGCACCGGACGGGGCCGCCTCGCACCGGGTCACGCCGCTCCTCCCGCCTCGGCCATCGCACCACCCCCTTCGATCATCCTCCCCACGATCGATCGCGACGACCATGCGGGGGGCGGCCGATCGCCGCCGTTCCCCGACGCGGCCCCACAGAACCACCTCGACCAGGACCTTTCCCGTGAAGTCGATGGCCCGCCGGACGCCGATGATCTACGTTGGGGTTCCCGGGCGGACCGCGCCCGCGACCGAGAAGGGGCCGCAGCCGTGACCGACGTCCCGCCGCCGGAGGAGACCGCACCGGAGGGGATCGACCCGACCGTGCCGGCCGCCCCGCGGATCTGGAACCACTGGCTCGGCGGCAAGGACAACTACGCCGCCGACCGCCGCGTCGGCGACCAGATGGCCGCGATGTACCCGAGCATCGTCCGGCTGGCCCGGGCCGACCGGGAGTTCCTCGGCCGCGCGGTCCGGCATCTGGTGCTGGAGGAGGGCGTCCGGCAGTTCCTCGACATCGGCACCGGGCTGCCGACCGCCGACAACACCCACCAGGTCGCGCAGGCGCTCGCCCCCGAGTCGCGGATCGTGTACGTCGACAACGACCCGCTCGTCCTGGCGCACGCCCGCGCGCTGCTGACCAGCACCCCCGAGGGCGCCACCGCCTACATCGACGCGGACCTGCACGACCCGGAACGGATCCTGGAGGAGGCGGCCCGGACGCTGGACTTCTCCCGGCCGGTCGCGATCATGCTGCTCGGCGTGCTGATCTACATCGACGACACGCCCACCGCGTACTCGATCGTCCGGACGCTGAAGGACGCGCTGCCCTCCGGCGGCCATCTGGTGATCGCGCACAGCACCAGCGAGGTCCACGGCGCGGCGACCGAGGAGGTCGTGCGGATGCGCAACGAGCGCGTGAAGCCGCCGATGACGCTGCGCAGCGGCGCGGAGATCACCCGGTTCTTCGACGGCCTCGACCTGCTGGAGCCGGGCGTGGTCCCGTGCAACCGCTGGCGGCCGCACCCGTCGGCCGTGGGCGCCGAGGACGTGGACGAGTTCAGCGGCGTCGCCCGCAAGCCCTAGCCCCGCCGCCGCCGCACGGCCGCGTGCTACGCGAGGGGGATGCGGAGGCAGACGGTTCCGCGCAGGTCGAGCCAGGCCGTCCCGTCGCCGATGACCAGGCGCAGCACCACGTTCTCGCAGCCCGGGCACCTGGCGACGGCGCCCGGCGCACGGGAGTAGACGCGCAGGGCGGGCAGCGGCCCCGCCAGCCCGCACGCCGTGCACCGCACCGCGGCTCGGGTCACGTCCACGCCGAACACCTCGCTCAGCGGCCCGGCGAGCGCGTTGCCGTCCTGGTACGCGCCGGTGTCCTCGTAGACGACGGCCTGCCGGCCCGGTTCCTCCGCCTGCATGTCAGCCTCCGCTCGGTCCGAAGCGCTCGGTCCTGATCCTGCGCGGGTCGTGTCCCAGGGCGACCAGCAGGTCGGCCGCGGCCTCCACGAACCCGGTCGGCCCGCACACGAAGCAGGCGGGGCCGAACTCCGGCGGCCACACCGACGCGGCCAGGTCGGCCTTCGCCAGCCGTCCCGGCGGCCGGGGCCAGCCGTCCGGCGCCGCGCGCGTGTACAGCGGGAAGACCTCGACGCCCGGGTCGGGGCGCCGCAGCTCGCCGGCGTACCACCGCTCGCCGGGCGCCCGGACCGAGTACACCAGCCGGAACGGGACCTTCGATCCCGCCGCGCGCCGGGCCCTGACCATCGCCATCAGCGGCGCCACACCGGCCCCGCCCGCGATCAGCGTGACGGGCGACGGGTCGTCCGGGCGCCACACGAACCAGCCGCCGACCGGGCCGCGGACCTCGACCGGGTCGCCGGTGGAGAACACCTCGGTCAGGTACGGGGACACCTCGCCGTCCGGGACGTTCTGCACGGTCAGCTCGATGCGGTCGCCATCGGCCGGGGCGGCGAGCGAGTAGCTGCGCTGGGCGCTGTACCCGTCGTCCGCGGTGAGCCGGACGTCCACGTGCTGGCCCGCCAGATGGCCCGGCCATCCGGGGACGTCGAGCACGAGGGTCCGCGCGGTGGGCGTCTCGTCGCGGGTCTCCGCCAGCCGCGCGACCCGCCATTTCAGCCGCTTCAGTCCCCCTGGTACCGCTGTTCCAGCCATGGGTCCCCGTAGTCGTGGTAGCCGGCGGTCTCCCAGAAGCCCGGCTGGTCCTCGGTGAGCAGGTCGAGGCCCCGTATCCACTTGGCCGACTTCCAGAAGTACAGATGGGGCACCAGCAGCCGTACCGGGCCGCCGTGCTCGGGATGCAGGTCCTCGTCGTCGAAGCGGTAGGCCAGCCATGCCTGACCGTCCAGCAGGTCCTGCAAGGGGAGGTTGGTGGTGTAGCCGCCGTAGGAGCGGGCGAGGGCGTAGTCGGCCGTGGTCTCGACGTCGGCGAGGAGGGTGTCCAGGGACACGCCCGTCCATGTCGTCGCGAGCTTGGACCACTTGGTCACGCAGTGGATGTCGACGGTGGGCGTCTCGGCCGGGAGCGCGCGGAACTCCGCCCACGACCACCGGTGCCGCGCCCCCGTCTCGGTGGTGACGACGAATTCCCACTCGTCGGTGCCGACCCGGGGCGTCGGGCCCGCCGACAGCACCGGGAAGTCCTCGGTCAGGTACTGGCCGGGCGGCAGTTCGACGTCGGACCGCCGCCTGCCGTGGAAGCCCGGCGAGACGATGCCCATCCCCGCTCCTCGGTCGTCCGGACGCTGGTATCCCGGCATCCTTCCCGGTCAGGGGCGGTTCGACTCCTGCGGGGCCGCCGCCGTCCCGCGGCCGGGGGGCGGTCCGAGCGGGACGGCGGCGGGGCGGTCACCCCGCCGGCGGGACGCCGTTGGCGGGCGCCTGCGGCTGCGGGGCGGTGTACGGCTGGATGGGGCCGTCGCCGTCGTCGGTGGTGACCGGCTGCCCCTGCGGGACGATCGCGTCGCCCTTGATCACGCCCATCTGGGCGCCGGTGTACCCGGCGTGCGACTGCGCGCTGTAGGCGAACGGGACCAGGCCGGGGCCGGTCAGCTTCGTCTTCTCCAGGCCGTCCACGAGGCTCTTGCGGGTCGGGTTCTGCCCGGCGTTCTGCAGCGCCTGGACGAAGGTGTAGGCGGCCGACATCCCGTACACGATGTTGCCGTTGAACGGCAGCTTCGGGATGTACTGGTCGTGGATCCTGCGGAACAGCTGGACCCAGCTGTTGGACGCGTCCCCCGGCGACGACAGGTACCCGTCGGTGACCATGCCCTGGATCAGCGGGCTGCCCTGCAGCTTCGTCCCACCGGACTTGGCGAAGCTCTCCAGCAGTCCGTCGAGGGTGATCGGGTCCGAGCCGACGTTGCTGACCGCGAACGTCGGCTTGTAGTTCAGCTTCAGCGACGCCAGCCGGAACAGCGCGGTGTAGGTCGGGATGCTGAACAGCACGACCACGTCCGCCTTGGCCTGCGCGATCGCCTGGGCCTGCGCGCTGACGTCCGTGGCGCCCGGCTGGTAGGTCTGCCGCGACACGACCTGCCCGGACGGGATGTACTTGTCGAGGCCCTTGACGCCGTCCTGGCCGAAGTCGTCGTTCTGGTAGAAGTAGGCGACCTTCTTGCCGGGATAGGTCCTCTTGATGTGGTCGCCGAGGATCTTGCCCTCGCGGATGTAGTCGACCTGCCAGCCGAACGTCTGCGGGTGCTTCTTCGGCTCGTCCCAGCAGCCGCATCCGGACGCGACGAACAGGTCCGGCACGCGCTGGGCGTTGAGGTAGTCGACGACCTTGGAGTGGGTGGGCGTGCCCAGCCCGTTGAAGATCGCGAAGACCTTGTCCTGGAGGACGAGCTTCTGCACCACGCTGACGGTCTGCGTCGGGTTGTAGGCGTCGTCCACGTACTTGTAGACGATCTTGCGGCCGTGCACGCCGCCGTGGGCGTTGACGTAGTCGAAGAACGCCTTGGACGCCGCGGAGTTCGCGCTGTAGCCGGGCGCGGCGGGGCCGGTGAGCGGCTGGTGGCTGCCGATCGTGACGGTGGTGCCGGTGACGCCGGGCGCGGACGACTTGCCGTCCCCGCCGCCGCTACCGCCGCAGCCGCTCGCCGTGGCCGCCAGCACCGTCGCCGCCGTCGTCAGCGCGACCGCGCGCCGCGTCCGGCCCTGCGGGCCCCGATGCGTCCGTTCGCTCGGTGGTCGGCTCATCTGCTCCTCCTCGATGCGTTGCCGGTACCCCCGGTGCGCCGCCGCCCGGCGCGAACCGCCGGACGGGCGGCGGGAGGCGGCGCCGGACGGCGCCGCCGATGTCGCGCAGCCCGCCCTGCAGGCCGCGCGGGAAGGCCAGCGTCACCGCGATGAGGACGAGGCCGTAGATGGCGAGGGGCAGGTTCGAGGCGACGTCGTGCGACAGCCCGGACGACGAGGCGGCGTCGGACGCCCACGACGGCACGAAGACCAGGATCAGCGCGCCCCACACCGCGCCCGGCAGAGTGCCGAGACCGCCGATGATGATCGCCGCGATGAGCTGCAGCGACAGGGTGAGCGGGAACGCGCCGGGCGCGGCGAGGGTCGCCACGACCGCCAGCAGCCCGCCGGCCAGGCCCGCGCACGCGGCCGACACCACGGTCGCGGCGATCCGCAGCCGCGCGACGCGCAGCCCGCACAGCGCGGCGGCGATCTCGTCGTCGCGGCCGGCGCGCAGCGTCCGCCCGAACCGGCCGCCGGTGAGGTTGGCGAGCAGGAACAGCGTCACGACCGCGCCGATGCAGGCGATCCACGCCTGCCAGCGCTCCAGCGGGAACGTCTCGCCGAGCGCGGCCGGCGGGACGGGCGGGGTGACGGTCAGCCCGTTCTGCCCGCCGAGCAGGCCGGTGAGGTGGGAGTAGTTGGCCAGGCCGGGCAGGCCGACGGCGAACGCGAGGGTGGCCCCGGCCAGGTAGGGGCCCTGCAGCCGGGCGGCGACCGAGCCGACGAGCACCCCGGCGAGGGCGGTGACCACGGCCGCCGCGGCGAGCATCGCGGCGAGCGGCCAGCCCCAGTGCGCGGACACCAGCGCGGCCGTGTAGGCGCCGACCGCCATGAACGCGCCGTGCCCGAGGGAGATCTGGCCGCCGAGCCCGGTGAGCACGGTCAGGCCGGCGACCGCGCAGGTGAGGTAGGCGGCCTGGGCGATCTGCAGGTCCCGGTACGGGCCGACGGACGTCGTCAGGACGTACAGCGCGAGCAGGCCGGCCGCCGCGCCCGCGAGGTGGCGCACCAGCGTGGAGCGGAAGGCGCCCATGTCACACCCTCCGTCCGGCGCGCGCGGCGAACAGCCCGTTCGGCCGGACCATCAGCACGGTGATCAGCGCGGCGAGCGCGCCGAAGGTGACCAGGTCGGAGCTGACGTAGCCGGACACGTAGCTGAGCGCGCAGCCGAGCAGCAGCCCGCCGGCGACGGCGCCGGCCGGGCTGTCCAGCCCGCCGATCACGGCGGCGGTGAACCCGAACACCAGCATCGCGTCGAACTGCGACGGCCCGACGAACACCGACGGGGCGATCAGCACCCCGGCGAGCGACCCGACGAGCGCGGCGAGGGCCCAGCCGAGGGTGAGCATCCGGCCGACCCGCACCCCCTGCAGCCGGGCGATCTCCGGCGCGAACGCGGCGGCCCGCAGCTTCAGCCCGAGCCCGGTGCGGACGAACAGCAGGGTCAGCACCGCCGTCACCAGGGCGACCGCGCCGATGACGAACAGGTCGAACGGCGACAGCAGCAGCCGCGTCCCGCCCGCCGACAGCCCCTTGATCGTGAACGCGGGCGGGTAGGAGTGCGGGGTGTCGCCCCAGATCATGCCGGCGGCCGCCTGCAGCAGCACGTACAGCCCGAGCGTGACGATCACGGCGTTCAGCGGCGGCTTGCCCTCCACCGGCCGCACCAGCACCCGCTCCGCCACCGCGCCGATGACCAGCCCGGACACCAGCGCGACCGCGAGCGCGAGCCAGTACGAGCCGCCGTCGTGGACGACCGTCCAGGCCAGGAACGTGGTGAACATCAGCATGCCGCCCTGCGCGAAGTTCACCACGCGGGTGGCGCGCCAGATCAGCACCAGCGCCAGCGCGACCGCCGCGAACACCGCGCCCTGGGTGATCCCGGCGAGCGTGAGATTGACGAATCGGATCATCAGAACCCCAGGTAGGCGTGGCGGAGCCGGGCGTCGGCGGCGAGCACGGCGGCGGGCTCGGCCGCCACCACCGCGCCGAGGTCGAGCACGACGGCGCGGTCGGCGACCGACAGGGCGCTGCGCGCGTTCTGCTCGACGAGCAGGACGGTCCGGCCGTCGTCGTCGCAGAGCCGGCGCAGCACCGCCATGAGGCGGGCGACGACGCGCGGCGCCAGGCCGAGCGACGGCTCGTCGACCAGCAGCAGCCGGGGCGCGCCGGCGAGCGCGCGGGCCAGCGCGAGCATCTGCCGCTCGCCGCCGGACAGCGTCGCGGCGGCGCGGGACCGGCGCTCGGCCAGCGGCGGGAACAGCTCGTACATCTCCGCGATCCGGCGGGCCAGCGCCCTGCGGTCGCGCCGCCAGAGCCCGCCGAGCCGCAGGTTCTCCGCGACGGTCAGCTCGGTGATGACGCCGCCGCTCTGCGGCACGTGCGCCACCCCGAGCCGGACGATCTCCTCCACGGGCATCCGGGTGAGGTCGCGGCCGTCCAGCGCGATCCGGCCGGCGCGCGGCCTGACCAGGCCGGACACGGTCCGCAGCAGCGTCGTCTTGCCGGCGCCGTTCGCGCCGAGCACGGCGGTGAGCGAGCCCTGCTCGACCGTCAGGTCCACGCCGTCGAGCGCGCGGACGGCGCCGTACCCGGCGGTGAGGCCCGCGACCTCAAGCATCGCGGACCTCCTCGCCGAGGTAGGCGTCCAGCACCGCCGGGTCGTCGCGGACCTCCGCGGGCGGGCCGGAGGCGATGACCTTGCCGAAGTCCAGCACCACGACCTCGTCGCACACGCCCATGACCAGGTCCATGTGGTGCTCGACCAGCACCACGGCCGGACCGCCGCGCAGGCCCCTGATCAGCGCGGCCAGCTCCTCGATCTCGGCCGCCGACAGGCCGGCGGCGGGCTCGTCGAGCAGCAGCAGGTCCGGGTCGGCGACCAGCGCGCGGGCCAGCGCGACCCGCTTCTGCGCGCCGTAGGGCAGCTCGCCGGGCCGCCGCGCCGCCTCGCCGGCGACGCCGAGCTCGTCCAGCCGCGCCAGGGCCCGCTCGCGCAGCGCGGCCTCGTCGCGGTCGGCGCGCGGCAGCGCCAGCAGCCCGGAGGCGAACCCGGCCCGCGCGTGCCGGTCGGCGCCGACCATGACGTTCTCCAGCACCGTCAGGCCGGGGAACAGCCCGAGCCCCTGCAGGGTGCGGGCGATGCCGAGCCGGGTCAGCCGGTGCGGGCGGTGCCGGCCGAGCGCCCGGCCGCGCCAGCGCACCTCGCCCGACCGCGGCCGGACGAACCCGCACACGACGTTGAACAGGGTCGTCTTGCCCGCCCCGTTCGGCCCGATCACGCCCGTGACCCGGCCCGGCGGCGCCGACAGCGACACCTTCTCCAGCGCGACCAGCCCGCCGAAGCGGACGGTCACCTCTCGTAGTTCCAGGGATTGCGACGGGCCGCCGGACATGTCACGTCACCTCGCCGGACGAGAACTCGCGCGACTTTCCCCCGAGGCCATTTACACATACCGACTGGTCGGATTCCACTGAAGATAGAATCGGGGGGCGGCGCCGTCAACAGCCGGACTCGTCCGCCCCGACCGGCGCCGTTCTTGGACCGCGTCCCGCCCGGTAGGCTGGCGGCTGATCACGGGCGGCGGCGTGGCGGCGCGGGGCCCCGGCCCCGGAGGAGGTGGAGTGTTGACGCAGACCTCAGTGGGGCGGCTGTCCGACGACGTGCCCCTGCCCGACCGGCTGCTCGCCGTGGCCACCCGCATGTTCGCCGAGAAGGGCTTCGAGAGCACCTCGGTCCAGGAGATCGTCAACGCCGCCGGCGTCACCAAGGGCGCCATGTACCACTACTTCGGCTCCAAGGACGACCTCCTCTACGAGATCTACCACCGGCTGCTCGGCCTGCAGATGCGCCGGCTGGAGCAGATCGCCGACGGGACCGGCAGCGCCGAGGAGCGGCTGCGCGCCGCCGCCCTCGACGTCCTGGAGACCTCGTTCCTCTACCTGGACGACTTCACCGTCTTCTTCCGCTCCACCCACCTGCTCCCCCGCGACCGCCGCGAGGCCGTCCGCGCGGAACGCCGCCGCTACCACGAGCGCTTCCGCCACCTGGTCGAGGAAGGGCAGCGCGAAGGATCCTTCCGCACCCACACGCCCGCCGACATCGCCGTCCACTTCTTCTTCGGCACCGTCCACCAGATCGGCGCCTGGTACCGGCCCGGCGGCCGCCTGAAGACCCGCACCATCGCCGAGCACTACGTCGACCTCTTCCTGCGCGGCATCACCCAGGGGGGCGACTCCCTTACCCAGGGGGACGACCCCCTGGAACCCCCGTCACGGTCGTGAGGCTGTTTCACCGCTCCGCTAGAGCTCCGCGGTGAAACAGCCTCACGACCGGCGGGCAGGCCCGCTGCGCTCGCTGCACTCGCTCCGCGGGCCTGCCCGTGGCCGTGGCTGGGCTCTGGCCCTCCGTTAGTTGTCCAGCCGGGCGCCCCGATGGTGGGTCAGCGGGTGATGCGCTCGATCTTCAGGTCCTCGCTTCGGTGGCGGGCGCGGAGGGGTTTCTTGTCGAACTTGCCGACCGTGGTCTTGGGGATCTCGTCCATGAAGGTCCAGTACTCGGGGACCTGCCAGCGGGCGACCTTCGAGGCCAAGTGGTCGGCGAGCTCGGTGGCGGACGCGGTGGCGTCCGGGCGGAGGACGACGCAGGCGAGGGGACGCTCGTCCCAGCGGGCGTCGGGGATGCCGATGACGGCGGCCTCCGCCACGGCCGGGTGGCCCATCAGGTGGTTCTCCAGTTCGACGGAGGAGATCCACTCGCCGCCCGACTTGATGACATCCTTGGCGCGGTCGGTGATCTGGTAGAAGCCGCGGTCGTCGATGGTGCCGATGTCACCGGTGCGCAGCCAGCCGTCGTGGAACTTCTCCGGCGCGGGGTCGCGGTGGTAGGCGCCGGTGATCCACGGGCCGCGGACCTCGATCTCGCCGACGGACTCGCCGTCCCAGGGCAGCTCTCGGCCCGCGTCGTCGACGATCCGCATCTCGACGCCGGCGGCGACGCGGCCGGACTTCATCCGCCAGTCCATCTCCTCCGGCGTGCCGGGCTCCACCTCCTGCGGCGGGAACGCCATGCCGCCGAGCGGGCTGGTCTCGGTCATGCCCCAGCCCTGGATGATGCGCAGCCCGTACCGCTCCTCGAACGCCTCCAGCAGCGAGCGGGGCGCGGCGGCGCCGCCGGACGTCCCGGCGCGCAGCGACGACAGGTCCAGCTCGTGCTGCTCGCCGTGGGTGAGGATGCCGTTCCAGATGGTCGGGACGGCGGAGGCGAGCGTGCTGCGCTCGCGGGCGATGAACTCGGTGAGGTGCTGCGGCTGCATGAACGGGCCCGGCATGTGCAGCGTCGCACCGGACAGGAACGCCCCGTACGGCAGGCCCCAGGCGTTGACGTGGAACATCGGGACAATCGTCAGCACCCGGTCGGCCTCGGTGATGCCGACCAGCGACGCCGACTGCACGGCCATGGCGTGCAGGAACGTCGAGCGGTGCGAGTACACGACGCCCTTGGGGTCGCCGGTGGTGCCGCTGGTGTAGCACATGGACGCGGCGGACCGCTCGTCCACCTCGGGCCACTCGTAGCCGGGCTCCTCGCCGGCGAGCAGCTCGTGGTAGCGCAGGACGGGGGCGCCGTTGCGGTTGGCTTCGAGGGGCGCGCCGTCGCCGTCGCCGACGATGACGAACGCCTCGACGGCGGGCAGCTCGTCCACCACCCGAGCCAGCAGCGGGACGAGGCTGTCGTCGACGATGATCACCTGGTCGTCGGCGTGGTTGATGATGTGCGCGAGCTGCTCGGGGAACAGCCGGATGTTGAGGGTGTGCAGGACGGCGCCCATGGCGGGCACCGCGAAGTACGCCTCCAGGTGCTCCTGGTTGTTCCAGCAGAAGGTCGCCACGCGGCCGCCCTGCCGGACGCCGAGCCGCTCCAGCGCGGCGGCGAGGCGCTCGGCGTTCTCGGCGACCTGAGCGAACGTGGCGCGGCGCGGCTCGCCGCCGCCCGTCCACGTCACGCACTCGCTGCGCCCGTAGACGCGGCGGCCGTGCCGCAGGATCGCGGCGACCGACAGCGGGAAGTCCTGCATGGTGCTGGGGATCATGGCGGTGTCTCCGGGGTGGGTGGGGTGGCGGGGGTCGCTCGTCCGCGCCACGGTCAGCCGACCAGGACGGACAGGACCTCGGCGACGCAGACCGGCTTGTCGCCGCCCTCGCGCTCGATCGTGACGCGGACCTTGGCCCGCGCGCCCTGCGCGGTGCGCTCCAGCGAGACCAGCTCGGCGCCGGCGCGCACCCGCGCCCCGACCGGGACGGGCGCGGGGAAGCGGACCTTGTCCGAGCCGTAGTTGACGCCCATCCGCAGGCCCTCGACCCGGGAGATCTCCGACATCAGCATGGGGATGAGGGACAGGGTGAGGTAGCCGTGCGCGATCGTGCCGCCGAACGGGCCGTTCGCCGCGCGCTCGGGGTCCACGTGGATCCACTGGTGGTCGCCGGTCGCGTCGGCGAACCCGTTCACCTGCTCCTGCGTGATCGTGTGCCATTCGCTGTGGCCGAGCTGGGTGCCGACGGCCTTCTCGTACTCGTCGATGCCCTTGAACGTCCTCACCGCGTTACCTCCTCCGCCGGGCGCGCGCCCGCTCCGTGGACGCCATGATGACAACATACCGACCGGTTGGTATGCAACGTCGGGAGCGGGCGCCCGGAGGGCTCAGACGCCCTTGAGCGCGCCGATGCCGGAGCGCAGCAGCGGCTCGACGGCGTCGCCGATGGCGTCGAACCCCTCCCCCACGGTCTGGCCGTGCAGGTAGCGGTAGTGGATGCCCTCGGAGATCACCGCCAGCTTGAAGCAGGCCAGCGCCACGTAGAACCCGATCGCCGACAGGTCGCGGCCGCTGCGCTCGGCGTAGCGGGCCACCACTTCCTCGGGCGACGGGAACCCGGGGGCCCGCGTCGCGTCGGCCTCGGCGGAGGACGGCGTCGTCCGCCGCATGTAGACCAGCAGGAGCGCCAGGTCCGTGAGCGGGTCGCCGAGCGTCGCCATCTCCCAGTCCAGGACGGCCGCGATCCGGTCGTCCGCGCCGACGAGGAGGTTGTCGAGCCGGTAGTCGCCGTGCACGATCGCCGGGGGCGACTCGGGCGGGATGTTCGCCTCCAGCAGGGCGTGCAGCTCGTCGGCGCCGTCGAGCTCGCGGCTGCGGGACGCGTCGAGCTGCTTCTTCCACCGGCGCACCTGGCGTTCGAGGAAACCGGCCGGCCGTCCGAAATCGGCCAGTCCCACTTCGGCCGGGTCGACGCGGTGGAGGTCGACGAGAGTGTCGACCATGCGCCCGGCGATCGCCGCCACCCGCTCGGCGCCCAGCGGGACCAGCTCGGACGCGGTGCGGTACGGGGTGCCCTCGACCATCTCCATCACGTAGAACGGGGCGCCGAGCACGTCCGGGTCCTCGCAGAGCGCGTAGGTCTCGGGAACCGGGACCGCGGTGCCGGCCAGCGCCGTCATCACCCGGTACTCGCGGGACATGTCGTGCGCCGTCGCCAGGACGTGGCCGAGCGGCGGGCGCCGGACGATCCAGGAGCGGGTCCCGTCGGTGACCTCGTAGGTCAGGTTCGAGCGCCCGCCGGCGACGACGCGGGCGCGCAGCGGGCCCGCGTCCGCCGGCCACGGCGCGCCGGTCGCGGACCGCTCCAGGTGGCGGCGGAACCGGTCGAGCGGCAGGCCCGGGACGTCCCCGTCTTCGAATACCCGCAATGCGCCCTCCTTGGCCGATCGAAGCACTTGTACCGTCCGGTCGGTATGGCGCAAGATAACGAGATGGGAACGCTCACCGCGATGAGCCGGAGGCTCCCGGTCTGCGCCCCCACCAGGCAGGCATCGGTGCGCCGATGACACCATACCGACCAGTTGGTATGCAATAGCCGAATCCCATTGCCATTCTCGGTCGGCGGCATTACTTTTGCCGCACGACGCGAAGCGGTGTGAGCTTCGCCACCGTGGCCGAGGGACCGACCGATGACGACGACCGAACCCGAGCACACCCGCGGCCGGCCGTGCGCCGGCGGCGCCCGGTCGTCGGCCGCCGGCGCCCTCCAGGTCATCGAGCAGGAGGAGGTCATCGGCCCCGTAGGTGCCGCCGTCCGCCATGACGGCGGCGACGCGGCACCCGCCATCGCCCACGGCGGGAGCGGTCACGGACGCGGACACGGCCCGGCCCTGGCCGGCGGATCCGCGGCCCGCCCGCTCCCTTTCTAGGACCGGTTCTCGGGGGAGACCAGCGCCCGGAGGAGTTCCTTACATGTCCGTTTCATCGTCCACCAACGACGGCGTCGCGCCCGGCGGCGCGGCGGCACCGCCCGGCCTCGCGGCACGGCTGTGGCGGCGCGACCTGCCGCACTACCCGGAGACGGGGCGCCGCTACCTCTACCTCGGCATCGTGGTGCTCACCACGATCGTCCTGTACTACCTGCTCTACATCCAGTACGCGGTGGCGACCTCCATCATGGAGCACTACCGCATGACCTTCGGCTACTTCATCATGCTGTCGGTGATCGGCAACGCGATCGGCGCGTTCGCGTCGCTGTTCGCCGGCCTCGCCGACCGGTGGGGGCGCGCGAACCTGGTCGTGTACGGCCTGCTGATCGCGGGCGTGATCGTGCTCGTGCTGCCGCACTCCCCCAACAAGGGCGTGTACCTGGTGCTGTTCGCGGTGCTCAGCCTCATCGAGGGCATCGTGCTCGTCGCCACCCCCGCGCTGATCCGCGACTTCTCCCCCCAGCTCGGCCGCGCCACCGCCATGGGCTACTGGACGATGGGCCCGGTCATCGGCAGCCTCGTCGTCACCACCGTGACCAGCCACACCCTCGACAGCTCCACCTGGCAGGACGAGCTGACCTACTCGGGCATCGCGGCGCTCGCGGTGTTCGTCGTCGCGTTGTTCGGGCTGCGGGAGCTGTCCCCGGCGCTGCGCGACCAGGTCATGGTGTCGATGCGCGACCGCGTGCTGATCGAGGCGCGGGCCCGGGGCATCGACCCGGAGGCGCAGCTGAGGGGCAGCTGGCGGCAGATGATGCGGCTGGACGTCCTCGGCTCCGCCTTCGCGATCAGCGTCTACCTGCTGCTGTACTACGCCGCGGTCGGCAACTTCGTCGTCTACTTCTCCGCGACGTTCGGCTACAGCGAGCAGCGCACCAACGCGCTCGGCAACTGGTACTGGGCAGCGAACGCGATCGCGCTGGTGGTGGCCGGCCTGATCTCCGACCGGCTGAAGGTCCGCAAGCCGCTGATGCTGGTCGGCGGCATCGGCTCGGTGGTCTGCACGGCGGTCTTCGCCTCCTGGGCGACCGAGCCGAAGACCGGCTACTACGACTTCGCCTGGCTGTTCGTCGGGATCGGGATCTTCGGCGGGCTGGCGTACGCGCCGTGGATGGCGGGCTTCACCGAGACGGTGGAGAAGCACAACCCGGCGGCGACCGCGACCGGCCTGGCCGTGTGGGGCTGGATCCTGCGCATCGTCGTGGCGTGCTCGGCGCTGTTCGTGCCGATCGTGGTGAACTCGGTGACGCCGATCGTGGAGCACGGCGCCGAGGTGAAGGCCGCGTCCGCGCAGGCGCAGCAGGCCCTCGCCATCACGACCGCGCACCCGCAGATCTTCGCCGAGCTCGCCAAGTACCCGCCCGGGCAGGCGCCGCCGGAGCTGCAGGCGCGGGCCGCCAAGGAGGTCGGCGTGCCCGGCCTGCAGACGGTGGCCAAGGCGCAGCCGCAGCTGAAGATCCTCAAGGAGCACGGCGCCGACGTGCAGAAGGCGGCCAAGGACGGCCCCGGGCAGTGGCAGACCTGGTGGTACGTCGCGCTGGGCGGCCAGGTCGTGTTCATCCCGTTCATCTTCATCATGAGCGGGCGCTGGAGCCCGCGGAAGGCCCGTGAGGACGCCGAGGCGCACCAGAAGGCCATCGAGAAGGAGATGGCCGCGCTCGGCTGACGCGCCGATCCGACGCACCGATCCGACCCGCCCGCCCGCCGCCGGAAGCCCCCGGCGGCGGGCGGCCGCACGACCGGCCGGTCCGCCCCGCCTTCTATGCGCGGGGCGCGAAAAGACGACGATCTTTTGTGCGGCCGGATGCGTAGCCGGGCGGCCCGGCGGCGGGGTTGGATCACCCCATGAAGATCGCCGTGCGGGCGGCGATGATCGTGGCCGCGGTGCTCGCCGCGTTCATCGCCCACCCCCTGCCCGCCGGAGCGGCACAGGACGCTCCCGGAACCACCGAGCACACCATCGCCATGGGCGACTGGGATCGCCCCTACCTGCTGCATCTCCCGCCGGGCACGAAGCCCGGCGCGCGGCTGCCGCTCATCGTCGCGCTGCACGGCGGGCTGAACGACGCCGCGTACGTGGAGAACCAGAGCGGGCTCGACAAGGTCGCCGACCAGGACGGCTACGCGGTCGCCTACCCCGACGGGCTGCTCGGCACCTGGAACGCCGGTGCCTGCTGCTGGTTCGCCCGCTGGGCGGGCGTCGACGACGTCGGGTTCCTCGACACGCTCATCGACACGCTGGTGAAGCAGGGCGTCGCCGACGGCCGGCGGGTCTTCATGACCGGCTTCTCCAACGGCGGCGGGATGGCCTACCGGTACGCGTGCGAGCGGTCCGACAAGGTCGCGGGCATCGCCGTGGTCTCGGGCGCGCTCGCCGTCGGCTGCACACCGAAAAAGCCGGTGTCGGTCCTGGCCTTCCACGGGACGTGGGATCCGTCCGTCCCCTATACGGGCGGCGGGAACATGGACGCCGACGTGCATTTCCCGTTCATCGGCGTGCAGTTACTGATGGAGTTCTGGCGGTGGGTGGACAAACTGCCCGCCCTGTCGTGGCCCGTCCCGGACGGCCCGGAAGGCTGCGTCGGCACCGGGCCGGGGCCCGTCGAGGTCGCGCTGTGCACCAAGCAGCAGGGCGGCCACGAATGGCCCGACTACGCCAGCAAACTGATCAGCGAGTTCTTCGCGGCCCGCCCGTCGCTGCCGAAACCGGTGACCTGACGGCCCAAGGCCGCCGGCGAGTCGAGGGCGGGCCCACCCCCGGGCCCGCCCTCGGGTCTACGGGTCACGCGGTGAGGCTCCGCGGACGCAGGTCCGTCCAGTGCTCGGTGGTGTAGGCCAGGCAGTCGGGCCGGGAGGCCGGGCCGAACGCGGCGGTCCAGCCGGACGGGACGTCGGCGAACTCCGGCCACAGCGAGTGCTGCCCCTCGGCGTTGACCAGGACGAGGAACGTGCCGTCCGGGTCGTCGAACGGGTTGGTCATCACGCCTCCTGCGGGACGCTCGCGAGGCGCGCCGCGCGCCGCGCGATGGACTGGACGATCTCTCCGGTGCGCACCGCCGTCATCGACAGCAGCGACGAGGCGATGCCGTGGCTGTGCTCGGTGGCCCCCTGCAGGTAGACGCCCCACTCGCAGCCGGGCTCGGTGGCGATGCGGTAGTCGCGCTCCATGACGGGACGGCCGTCCGGGCGCGTCCGGCACTGCGCGCCGGCCTCGCCGAGCAGGGCGAAGGGGTCGCGCTCGCGGTAGCCGGTGGCGTAGACGACGGCGTCGGCGTCCAGGTCGGTCGTCTCGCCGGTGGGCAGGAAGGCGACCCGCATCCGCACGCCGCCGGCCTCCTCCCGGACGCCGAGGACGCGGGAGGCGTTGAGGATCCGCAGCCGTTCGGCGCCGGCGACCTTCTCGGCGTAGGAGCGCCGGTACAGCTCGTCGATGAGGTCGAGGTCGACGACGGAGTAGTTGGTGTTGCGGGAGTAGCCGAACAGCATCTCCTTCACCTCGTCCGGCGCCGCGTAGTAGTGGTCGACGGCGGCGGGGTCGAAGATGCGGTTGGCGAACGCGCTGTCGTCTGCGGGCGAGTAGCCGTAGCGGGCGAAGACGGCGCAGACCTCCGCCGCCGGGTAGGTGCGGTGCAGGTACTCGGCGGCCTCGGCGGCGCTCTGCCCGGCGCCGACGACGACGAGCCGTCGCGGGTTCCAGCCGGGCCGCGCGCCGAGCCGGGTCAGCAGCTCCTCGGTGTGCCAGATCCGCTCCCCCTGCCGGACCCCGTCGGGCAGGAAGGGGTCGAGGCCGGCGCCGATCACCACGTTGCGGGCGAGGTGGGTCTCCAGCTCGTCGTCGCGGCGGACGACGACCTCCAGCGTTTCGGCGTCGTAGGGGCGGAGCGCCACGACTTCGGCGCCGTACCGGACGCGGCCGGCGAACGCGGCGGCCGTCCATTCGAGGTAGTCGTGGAACTCCACGCGCGTCGGGAACATCGTCTTGTGGTTGACGAAGTCGACGAGGCGGCCTTTGGCGTGCAGGTAGGACAGGAACGAGTAGGGGCTTGCCGGGTTGCGCAGGGTCACCAGGTCCTTGAGGAAGTGGACCTGCATGGTGGCGCCGTCGATGAGCATGCCGCGGTGCCAACCGAACGCGGGCTGCTTCTCGAAGAACACCGCGTCCGCCGACGGGTGCGCCTCGTCCAGCGCGACGGCGAGCGCGAGGTTGGACGGGCCGAACCCGATGCCGACGACGTCGCGGACGGGCGGGTGCGTCTCCCCCGGCATCAGGCCGCCTTGCCCGCGGCCGCGGCCTTGGCGATTTGCGGGACGACCTGGTCCACCACGTACGGAACCGACAGGGCCGTCGGGGTGCGCAGCGGCCAGAACGACTTCAGGTCGAGGCGCACGTAGGCGCCGCGCTTGACGACGGGCAGGCCGGAGAACAGCTTGTTGCCCTCGAATTTTTTCTGCGTCGCCGGGTCGTCGTTGTAGTGGCTGAGCAGGACGTCGGTGTCGAGCACCGGCAGCTTCTCCATGCTCAGCTCGGCGGCGAAACCGTCGCCGGGCAGCTTCGCCAGCTTGTCGGGGAGCACCATGCCGAACTGCTCGAGCATCTTGACGCTGGTGTCGTCCTTCGACTTCATGACGCCGATGTTGCCGTTCGGGAAGACGCTCGTGAACGCGAAGCCCTTGCCCTGCAGTTCCGGGTGCGCGGTCTTCACCGACGCGATCTTCGCCTCGACGCCGGAGATGACCTTCTCGCCGTCGGCGGACCGGCCGACGGCCTTGGCTACCTGCCGGGTGATCTGCTGCCAGGAGTCCTCGGCGGGCCCGGTCTGGTAGGCGACGGTCGGCGCGAGCTTGGAGAGCTTGCCGTACTCCTTGTCGATGGTGAAGTCTCCGCCGGCCAGGATCAGGTCGGGCCGCAGCGCGGCGATCTGCTCCAGGTCGAAGCCGGAGTCGCCGGTCTCCAGCAGCTTCGGCTTGTCGGATCCGACCTTCGGCGCGCTCCACGGGGCGAGGCCGTCCGGCTGGACCCCGGTCAGCTCCACCATGCCGACCGGCTTCACGCCGAGGGCGAGGAGCGCGTCCTGGTCGACCTCGCCGAGCGCGACGATCCGCTTCGGCGCGCTCTTGACGGTGGCGGACCCGAGCTTGCCGGTGATCGTGACCGGGAACGCGCCGGCCGCGCCGCCGGAGGAGGCCTTGGCGGGCTCGTCGTCGCCGCCGCACGCCGCGGTCAGCGCGAGACCGAGGACGAGCGCGCCGGTGGCGGCCAGACGCCGCGTCAGTGTGCGCATGAGGGCCGGTGTCCTTCCAGATGTTCCAGGGGCTGTCGAGGAGTGAGCTTAGGTTAGCCTTACCTAACTATTCAATGCCCGGCGGGGTATGACCCGCCTCACCCCTTTCCTTGCGGTTCGTCCAGCCGGGCCAGCAGGCCCGCGACGGTGGGCGCCGCCATCAGCCGGGCGATCCGCAGCCCCGCGCAGCCGGGCTCCCGGCGGATCCGCCGCACCAGCCGCATCGCCAGCAGCGAGTGACCGCCGAGGTCGAAGAAGTCGTCGTCCGGCCCGACCTCGGGGACGCCGAGCTCCTCGGCGAAGATCCGGCACAGCGCCGCCTCCCGGTCGTCCCCGCGCCGCGCCGCCGCGGGCCGGGGCGGGGAGTCGGCCTCCGTGACGGCGCGGGCGGTGAGGACGGCGGGCAGCGCGGCGACGGGCGTGGCGGGGTCGTCCGCGACGGTCTCCAGCAGCGCGACCAGGCCGTCGGCCATCGTCCGGACCGTCTCCCGGTCGAACAGGTCGGCGGAGTAGTCGACGATGAGCCGCAGATCGTCGTCGCGCTCCCGGAAGATGAAGTCGAGGTCGAACTTCGCGGCGGACGGCCCGAACGACGCCTCCCGCTGCTCCAGGCCGGGGAAGCGCACCTCGCCGGGGTCCTGGTTCTCGTGGCCGACCATCACCTGGAACAGCGGGTTGCGTCCCGGCACGCGCCTCGGGCGCAGCGCCTCCACGACGGCCTCGAACGGCAGGTCCTGATTGGCCAGGCCGGCCAGCCCCGCCTCGCGGACCCGTCCGAGCAGTTCGGCGAACGTCGGCTCCCCGGACAGGTCGGCCCGCAGGACGAGCGTGTTGACGAAGAAGCCGACCAGGTCCGCGGCGGCCTCCTCGGTGCGTCCCGCGACGGGGCTGCCGAGCGGGATGTCGTCGCCGGCGCCCGTGCGGTGCAGCAGCGCCGCGACGGCGGCCTGGCACACCATGAACACGGTGGCGCCCGCGTCCCGCGCGACGCGGCGCAGCCGCCGGGTCAGGGCGGGCGGCAGGTCGGCCGTGAGGGTCCCGCCGCGCTGGCCCGCCGCGCCGGGCCTCGGCCTGTCGGCCGGCAGCGCGATCTCCTCCGGCGCGCCGGCGAGTGCCCGCACCCAGTGGGCGAGCTGCCGCGCGTGGACGCTGCCCGGATCGAGGGGGTCGCCGAGCAGTTCGGCCTGCCACAGCGTGTGGTCGGCGTACTGGACGGGCGGCGCCTCCCACGCGGGCGGCCTCCCGTCGAGCCGCGCGGCGTACGCCTCGGCGACGTCGCGTGCGAACGGCCCGAACGACCACTCGTCGAAGGCGATGTGGTGGAAGACGGCCAGGAGGAGGTGCTCCCGCTCCCTCTCCGGGAAGACCGCGACGCGCAGCGGGATGTCGCGGGAAAGGTCGAACGGGCGGGCGATGACCTCCTCCGGCGCGGCCGACGCGACCTCCAGGGCGGGACGGGCCTCGTCCGGGTCGAGGATCCGCTGGTAGGGGGTGCCGTCGTGTTCGGGGAAGACCGTCCGCAGCGCTTCGTGCCGCGCGGTGACGTCGCCGATCGCCGCCTCCAGGGCCGCGAGGTCGAGGTCGCCGCGCAGGCGGACGGCGAGCGGGAGGTGGTAGGCGTCGCGCGGGCCGTCGTCCTCGCGGAGGAGCTGGTCGAGCAGCCACAACCGGCGCTGCGCCGGGGACAGCGGGACGCGCTCGGGACGCTTCCGCGGTGTGAGGGCGGGACGCGGCGCCTCGTCCGCGCCGCCGCGCAGGCGTTCGGCCAGCTCCGCCACGGTCGGCGCCTCGAACAGGTCGCGGATCGCGAGCGGCGCGCCGAGCGCCGCGCGTGCCCTTCCGACCAGCCGCGTCGCGAGCAGCGAGTGCCCGCCGAGGTCGAAGAAGTCGTCGTCGACGCCGACGACCGGCACGTCCAGCACCTCGGCGAACAGCGTGCACAGCACCCGCTCGACCGGCGTGCGCGGCGGCCGCCCGCCCGCCCGGCGCGGCCCGTCGCGGCCGGGCTCGGGCAGGGCCCGGCGGTCGAGTTTGCCGTTCACGGTCAGCGGCAGCGCGTCCAGCGTGACGATCGCGCTCGGCACCATGTAGCCGGGCAGCCGCCGCTTCAGGCTCTCGCGGAGCCGCGCGCCGAGGACGCCATGATCGCGCGCCGCGACCGGGTCGTTCGCGTACGCCGCGGGCACCCGTCCTGGCTCGGCCGGAAGGTTGGCCGCGCCCCCGCCGAAGACGGCGTCGTAGCAGCCGGCCTGCGCCGACGGCGTGAGCACCACCTCAGGCCACAGCTTGTAGAGCGCCTCCGGCTCGACGCCTTGCGGCGCGGCGGCGAGGGCCTCGCGCGCCTCGTCCGGTGTTCCGCCGTCGCGGAGCACGCGCAGCGCCGCCGCCTCCCCGGACAGCCGCGGATCGGGAATCCCCCGCACCCGCAACGGCCCGCCCGTCACCGCGCCGGCGAGCGCGCGGAGACGGGCGTCTTCGGTGTCCTGACCGGCGGCTTCGGGGGTGGCGTTGGGATCGTCCAGCGCGGCCCAGTCCACGGCGGGCGCCTCGGGGGCAGGCGGGAGGTTCGGGCCCGGCTTCCAGAGGACGACGTCGTAGCGGTGGCGGGTTAGCTCGTTGTGGTGGGCGCCGCGCTTGATGAGGACGTCCACGCGGGCGGGGCCGTCGAGTGCGGTGAAGAAGGCGGGGCCGAGGAGGAGTTCCTTCTCCATCCGGACGGCGCGCTCGACGGCGCGGAGGTTGGTGTTGCCGCGTCCGAGCTGGATCGCGGCGTGCAGGTGGTGGATCGTCCGCAGGTCGCGGACGTCGCCGAGGAACAGCTTCCCGCCGGGCGCGAGCAGGCGCATCGCCTTGGCGACGACGTCCTGGAGGTAGGCGGCGCCCGGGAAGTACTGCGCGACCGAGTTGATCACGATGGTGTCGAAGCGGCCTTCGGGCAGGCCCTCGGTGTCGTGGGCGGCCTGAGCGCTGAGCCGGACGGGCGAGTCCGGCCCGAGGTCGGCGCGGAGCTTGGCGATGACGGGTTCGGAGAAGTCCGTGCCCCAGTACTCCTCGCTGTCCGGCGCGAGGCGGGTGAGCAGCAGGCCGGCGCCGACGCCGATCTCCAGGACGCGGCGGGGCCGCAGGGCGCGGATGCGCTCGACGGTCGTGTCCCGCCATTCGCGCATGTCGTCGAGCGGGATCGGGGCGCCGTCGTAGCTGCTGGTCCAGCCGGCGAACTCCTCGTGGTGGACGACGGTGCCGACCTCGGTGTACTCGGCGTCGTAGATCTGCCGCCATTCGGCGAGCTGCTCGTCGGCGGCGCCGTCGCGGGACCCGTCCGGGACGACGTAGCCGATGATCCGCTTGACGCCGGGGACGTCGGTGGCCGCGGCGACGACGGCGGCCTGCCCGACGCCGGGCTCGGCGGCGAGCGCCGTCTCGATCTCGCCGAGCTCGACGCGGTAGCCGCGGATCTTCACCTGGTCGTCGGTTCGGCCGAGGAAGTCGATGTTGCCGTCCTCGCGGACCCGGACGAGGTCGCCGGTCCGGTACATGCGGCCGCCGGTGAACGGGTCGGCGACGAAGCGCTCGGCGGTCAGGTCGGGACGGCCGAGGTAGCCGCGGGCCAGCCCGGCGCCCGCGATGTACAGCTCGCCGGGGGCACCGGGCGGGACGGGCCGCAGCCACTTGTCCAGGACGTGGGCGCGGGTGTTCCAGATCGGCTTGCCGACGGTCGGGGTGGCGCTGTCCTCGGTGCCGCCGCCGAGCGTGTTGATCGTGTACTCGGTAGGGCCGTACAGGTTGTAGCCGAGGACGCCGTCGGCCTCCGCGAGCCGGTCCCAGACGGAGGCGGGGACGGCCTCGCCGCCGAGCAGGACGAGCGGCGGCCGGTGCCCGCCGTCGAGGAGCCCTTCGTCGAGCAGCTGCTGGGCGTAGGTGGGGGTCACGTTGATCACGTCGACGCGGTGTTCGCGCAGGTAGGCGGTGAGCGCCTCGGCGTCGCGGCGCAGGTCCTCGTCGCAGACGTGGACCTCGTGGCCCTCGATGAGCCACAGCAGTTCCTCCCACGACATGTCGAAGGAGAACGACACGGTGTGCGCGATCCTCAGCCGCCGCCCCGCGCCCTTCACGACGGGGTCGAAGATGTTGGCGCGGTGGTTGAACTGCATGTTCGTCAGGCCCCGGTACGGGGTGACGACGCCCTTGGGACGGCCCGTTGAGCCCGAGGTGTAGATGACGTAGGCGGGGTGGTCGAGGCGCCCGGGGGTGCCGGGCGCGAAGCCGGGCAGCTCGCCGGGTGCGAGGTCGGTGCCCGGCAGATCGGCGAGCGCCTGGGCGGTGTCGGGCTCGTCCAGTGCGAGGACGGTTCCGGAGAACGCGAGACCGCCGGCGATGCCGCGGTGCGAGACGAGGACCGTCGGGGACGCGTCCTCGATCATGTAGTCGAGCCGGTCGGCCGGGAGGTCGAGTTCGAGCGGCAGGTAGGCGGCGCCGGTGCGCAGGACGGCGAACAGCGCGACGACCATCTCGGCGGAGCGCGGCAGCGCGAGCGCGACGACGCGCTCCGGTCCCGCCCCGTTGGCGATCAGGAGGCGCGCGAGCCGGTTGATCTCGGCGTTCAGCTCGCCGTAGGTGAGGCGGACGTCCGGGAGCGACACCAGCGCCGTGTCGCCGGGCTGTTCGGCGGCGCGCTCGGCGAGGAGTTCGGCGACGGTCAGCTCGGGGACGGGGTGCCAGGCGTCGTCCCGGTCGCGGCGGAGCCGGTCGTGCTCCTCCGGGACGAGCAGGTCGAGGCGGTGGCACGGCGTGCCGGGGGCGTCGGCGATCTGCCGCAGCACCCGGACGTACCGGTCGGTGATCCGTTCGGCCTCCGCCGGGGTGAACGCGTCGTCCCGGTACATGACGCGGAGCGCCGCGCCCGGGTCGACGACCATGGTGACCGGGTAATGGGTGGCGTCGCGGACCTCGCGCCCGGTGACGCGCAGCGCCCCGTCCGGGCCGAAGCCGCGGTCGGTGGGCATGCCGGGGAAGTTCTGGAAGACGAACAGCGTGTCGAACAGGGCGCCGAGGCCGGTGGCGCGCTGGACGTCGGCGAGCGCGACGTAGGAGTGGTCGAACAGCTCCGACTGCGCGGCCTGGACGCGTTCGAGCACAGCGGCCACCGGGTCGGCAGGCCCGGCCTGCACGCGGATCGGGACGGTGTTGAACAGCAGCCCGACCATGGACTCGACGCCGTCCACGTCCGGGTGGCGACCGGAGACGGAGGCGCCGAACACCACGTCGTCGCGGCCGGTCATGCCCATGAGCGTCAGGCCCCACGCCGTCTCGAACAGCGTGCCGGGGGTGACGCCGTGGTCGCGGGCGACCGCGTGCAGGCGGTCCGCGAGGTCGGCGGGCAACACGCGGTGCACCTCGCCGGCGTTGGAAAGGTCGGCGGGACGGTCGGCGAGGCCGGGGCGGACGAGGGCCGGTTCGTCGAAGCCGTCGAGGGCGCGGCGCCAGGCGTCCACGGCGGCGTCCCGGTCCTGGCGGGCGATCCAGTCCAGGTAGCCGCGGAACGACGGGACGGGGCGGGCCGCCTCGGCGGCGGCGTCGGTGTAGGCGTTCAGCAGGGAGGTGACGAGCAGACCGCCGGACCAGCCGTCCAGCAGGATCAGCTCGGACGTCAGGACGAGGCGGTGGTCGTGCTCGCCGAGGCTCGCGAGCGCGAACCGGATGAGCGGCGGCGCGGCCGGGTCGAACGGCTCGGCGCGCTGCGTGTCGACGAACCCGTCGAGGCCGTCCGGGCCGGACACCTTCGCGTGCGTCCAGGGTGTCTCCCATTCGCCGGGGACGAACTGGACGGCGCGGTCGCCGTCGGTGCGGAACCCGGCGCGCAGGTTGGGGAACTTCTCCAGGACGGCGTGCGCCGCGTCCGCCATCCGCGCCGGGTCGACGGGGCCGGACAGCGACACCACGGCCTGCTGCACGTAGATGTCGCGGCCCTCGCCGGCCATCATCAGGTGGAAGAGAAGGCCTTCCTGGAGAGGCGACAGCGGCAGCTCACCGGCGCTCGCGTCCGGGGCGGCCTCGACGGGCGCCGGGGTCTCGGCGGCCCGGGCGAGGGCCTCGGCGGTCCGAAGCCGGAACACGTCGCGGACGGTGAACGACAGCCCGGCGCGGCGGGCGCGGGCGACGAGCAGCGCGGCGCCGATGCTGTCGCCGCCGGAGCGGAAGAAGTCGTCGTCGGCGCCGATGCCGTCGCGGCCGAGGACGGCGGCGGCGAGGCGGGTGAGGACGTGTTCGGCCTCGGTCGCGGGGGCGCGTCCGGTGGCAGGACGTCCCGGTTCGGGCAGGGACCGCCGGTCGAGCTTGCCGTTCGGGTTGAGGGGCAGCTCATCGAGGACGACCAGCTCGGCGGGGACGAGATGGGCCGGCAGCGTCGCGCGCAGCCGCTCCAGCACGGCATCGGCGTCGACTTCTCCGGTGACGTAGCCGACCAGGCGGTTCCCGTGGGCGGCGACGGCGGCGCGGCGGACTCCGTCCTGCGCGGCGAGAGCCGCCTCGACTTCGCCAGGCTCGATCCGGAAGCCGCGCAGGGAGATCTGGTCGTCGGCGCGGCCGAGGAAGGCCAGCCCGCCGTCGCGGCGGCGCCGCACCCGGTCGCCGGTGCGGTAGAGGCGGGAGCCGGGCGGGCCGAACGGGTTCGCCACGAACCGCTCGGCGGTGCGGGCCGGGTCGCCGAGGTAGCCGCGCGCGAGGCCGTCGCCCGCCAGGTACAGCTCGCCGACGGGCACCTCGCGGAGCGCGGCGTCCAGGACGTACGCGCGGGTATTGGCGATCGGGGCCAGTCCCCCGCCTTCCGCGATCAGGCTGTCCCCGGCGGCCTCCGAGCAGCCGTAGAGGTCGACGATCCGGGCGGGCACCTCGGCGGCGAGCGCGGCGGGCAGCGCCTCGCCGCTGCTGATCCAGGTGGTGACGGACGGCGGCAGGCCGCGTTCCGCGAGCGCGGCGAGCAGGCTCGGGACGAGCGTCACCGTCCGCACGCGGTGCCGTTCGATGAGGTCGCCGAGCGCGACGCCGTCGGCCGCGGTCGCGTCGTCGGCGATCACGACGGTGTCACCGGCGGCGAGGCCGCCGAGCAGCTCGGTCGTGCCGTCGATGAACGCGGGCGAGCTCTTCGCGACGCGGACACCGGGCGCGGTGAGCTCCGCACCCCAGGCCAGCCGGTTGGCCAGGGCGCCCTGCGTCCCGGCGACGGCCTTGGGCGTCCCCGTCGAGCCCGAGGTGAAGATCACGTAGGCGAGGTGGTCCGGCCGGACGTCCGGCCGTGCGCGGGCGGGCGCGTCCAGCGGCGGCTCCTCGCGGCCGAGGACGAGCAGCGGCCGGACGGCGTCGAGCATCGCCTCGATCCGGGCGTGCGGGTACGCCAGGTCGATCGGCAGGTAGGCGGCGCCGGTCTTCAGCACGGCCAGCAGCGCGACCGCGAACGCGTCGGAGCGCGGCAGGGCGATGCCGACGACGCGTTCGGGTCCCGCGCCGGCCGCCGCGAGCCGGTCGGCGAGGGCCTCGGCGCGGCGGTCCAGGTCGGCGTAGGTCATCGCGGTGTCGTCGAAGACCAGCGCCGTGGCGTCGGGTGTCCGCGCGGCCTGCGCCTCGACGAGCGCGGCGGCCGTCGGGGCCGGGAGGTCGCGGGCGGTGTCGGGGTGCTCGACGGGGGCGCCGAGCGCGGACAGGCGGCGGTCCGGGTCGTCGGTGACCTGGTCGAGGATGCGGGCCAGGTCGTCCAGCATCCCTTCGATCGTGGCGGCGTCGAAGAGGTCCTCAGCGTAGGCGGCGAACCCTTCGACGTCCTCGTCCCCTTCGGCGAAGTACAGGTCGAGGTCGAACTTGACGCCGCCGGTCTCGGGCAGGAACGGCTCGGCGCGCACGCCGGGCAGCGCGAGCCGCACGTCGTCCAGCCGCTGGTGGACGATCATCACCTGGAACAGCGGGTTGCGCGCGAGCGACCGTTCCGGCGCGAGGCGCTCCACCACGCGTTCGTACGGGACGCCGGCGTGCGAGAACGCGGTGAGGTCGGCGGCGCGGACCCGCTCTAGCAACTCGGTGAACGCGGGGTCGCCCGACAGGTCGGTGCGCAGCACCAGCGGGTTGACGAACACGCCGACCAGCCCGGCCAGGTCCTCGTCGGCGCGGGCGGCGATCGGCGAGCCGAGCGCGACGTCGTCGCCGGCGCCGCTGCGCTGGAGCAGTGCGGCGACGGCAGCGTGCAGCACCATGAACACGCTGGTGCCGGTAGCGCGGGCGAGCCGCCGGGCCCCGGCGGCCGGAAGGCGGAAGGGGACAAGGCCACCGCGGTGGCTCGGCTCCGCCGGGCGCGGCCGGTCGAACGGCAGGACGGTCTCCTGCGGGAGCCCCGCAAGGGCCTGCTCCCAGTGGTCGAGGCCTTCGGACACCTCGGGAGCGCTCTCCCTTTCCCATGCGGCGTAGTCGGCGTACTGGACCGGCAGCGGCTTCCAGCCGGGCGCCTCCCCTGCGCGCCGCGCCTCGTAGGCGCGGGCGAGGTCGGCGAGCAGCGGCGTGAACGACCATTCGTCGGCGGCCGCGTGGTGCAGCAGCAGGATCAGCGACCATTCCTCGTCGCCGGTCCGGACGAGCGTGCCCCGGATGGGCAGGTCGGCGGCGATGTCGAAGACGTGCGACGCGGCGTCCCGCTCGATGGCCGCGCGGCGCTCGGGCGTCTCGGCGCGGGCGTCGACGACGGAGAAGGGCACGGGGGTAGCGGCGTCCAGGATCCGCTGTACGGGCAGTCCGTCCTCGCCTTCGACCAGCAGGGTGCGCAGCGCCTCGTGCCTGGCCACGACGTCGGCGAACGCGGCGCGCAGCGCGCCGGCGTCGAGCGCGCCGGTGAGCCGCAGGCCGAACGGCAGGGCGTAGGACGCCGACGGGCCGCGCAGCCGCTCCTCCAGCCACATCCCGCGCTGCGCCGCCGACGCCGGGACGACCGCGGGCCGCGCCACGTCCCGGACGCGGATGCCACCGCGCGCCACCAGGCGCGGGGCGAGCGCGGCGACGGTCGGGGCCTCGAACACGTCGGCGATGGAGAACTCGGCGTCCAGGACGGTGCGGACGCGGGCGGCGAGCTTGGCGGCGAGCAGCGAGTGGCCGCCAAGCGCGAAGAAGTCGTCGTCGATGCCGACGCGCTCGAAACCGAGCAGCTCGGCGAACAGGTCGCACAGGGCGGCCTCGCGCGCGTCGCGCGGTGCCCGGCCGTCCGTGCGGGCGCCGGGGGCGGGGAGCGCGCGGCGGTCGAGCTTGCCGTTGGCGGTCATCGGCAGCGCGTCGAGCCGAACAAGTGCGCCCGGCACCATGTAGGAGGGCAGCTCGGCGGCGAGCGCGGTCCGCAGCGCCGCCTCGTCGGGCGCGTCGGCGCCCGGGACGTAGTAGCCGACGAGGCGCGGCTCGCCCGGCCGGTCCTCGCGGACGACGACGGCGGCCCGCGCGACGCCGGGCAGCGCCGCCAGCACGGCCTGCACCTCGGCGGGCTCGATCCGGAAACCGCGGATCTTCACCTGGTCGTCGGTGCGGCCGAGGTACTCGATGGAGCCGTCCCGGGTCCAGCGCGCGAGGTCGCCGGTCCGGTACATGCGGGTGCCGGGCGGGCCGTACGGGTCGGCGACGAACCGCTCCGCCGTCAGGTCGGGGCGTCCGGCGTAGCCGCGGGCGAGCTGCGCGCCCGACAGGTACAGCTCGCCGGGGACGCCGGCCGGGACGGGCCGCAGCGACGCGTCCAGGATGTGCGCGCGGGTGTTCCACAGCGGGCGGCCGATGCCGGGCTCCGGCAGGACGGCGGCGGTCGCGTAGATGGCCGTCTCGGTAGGCCCGTACATGTTCGCGGCGCTGCGCGCGCGTGCCGTCATCTCGGCGGCGAGGGCGGCGGGCAGCGCCTCGCCGCCGGTGATGATCCGCAGCCCGTCGAGCGCGGCCGGGTCGAGGGAGCCGAGCAGCGACGGCGTGCCCTGCAGGTGCGTGACGCCGCGCCCGAGGAGCCGGGCCAGCGCCGCCGGATCCCGGACGGTCTCCCGAGAGGCGAGGACGATCGTCGCGCCGGTGACCAGCGGCAGGAGAACTTCCAGCGTGGCGATGTCGAAGGCGATGGTCGTCACGGCCGCCCACCGGTCGCCGGGGCCGAGCGGGTGCTCTTCGCGCATCCGCGCGAGGAGGTTCGTCAGGGCGCGGTGCGGGACGGCGACGCCCTTGGGCCGGCCTGTCGAGCCGGAGGTGTAGATGACGTAGGCGAGGTCGTCCGGGTGCGGCTCGTGGACGTCGGCGTCCGGGTCGCCGTCAGTGAAATCGCCGTCCAGGACGATGACGTCGGCCTCGTCGGGAAGCAGGGCGGCCGTCTCCGGTGCCGCGACGGCGCATAGCGCGCCCGCGTCCTTCAGCATGTAGGAGACGCGGTCGCGGGGGTGGCCGGGGTCGAGCGGCAGGTACGCGGCGCCCGACTTCAGCACCGCGAGGACGGCGGTCACGAGGTCGGCGGTGCGGGGCAGCGCGAGCGCCACAACGGCGTCCGGCCCGGCGCCGCGGGCACGCAGGACGCGGGCCAGCGCGGACGACCGCCGGTCGAGGTCGGCGTAGGTGAGGGTCTCGCCGGATTCGGTCTCGACGGCGGGCGCGCCGGGCGTGCGGGCGGCCTGCTCCGCGAACAGCGCGGCGATGCCCGTGCCGTCGACGTCCCGGTCGGTGGCATTGGCGGCCTCGAGCCGCGCCGCCTCGGCGTCGGTCATGAGCGCGAGCGCGCCGACCGGGCGGTCCGGGTCGGCGATCGCGTCGCGCAGCAGCGTCTCCAGGTGGGCGAGGAGCGCGTCGATGCGCTCGTCGTCGAACAGCTCGCGGCGGAACGTGGCCTCGACGGTCATGCCCTGCGGCCGGACGAACGCCTCCAGCGACAGGTCGAAGTGCGTCATGCCGTTGTGGACGTGCGTCCAGGACGTGGTGAGGCCCGGCAGCTCCAGCTCGCCGATCTCCTGGGCGAGGAACAGCAGCATGGTGTCGAAGAACGCCGACCGGCCGTGCCCGCGCGCGGGCCGCAGCTCGCGGACGATCGCGTCGTACGGCGTCGCCTGGTGCGCGAACGCCTCGGTCACCGTCCGCCCGGTGCGGCGCAGCGCCTCGCGGAACGTCGGCCGTCCGGACAGGTCCGTCCGCATGACGAGCGTGTTGCCGAAGTTGCCGGCGAGCCGCTCGACCTCCACGTGCTCGCGGTTCATCACCGACGACCCGACCGACACGTCGCCGGAGCCGGTGTAGCGGTGCAGCAGGACGGAGTAGGCGGCGAGCATCACCGTGTACGGGGTGACGTTCTCCTCCTTGGCGAGCCGGCCGAGGCCCTCGGTCACGTCGTCGCCGAAGCGGAGGGCGCGGCGGCCGCCGCGCTCGGACACGGCGGCGGCGCGCGGCCGGTCGGCGGGCAGGTCGAGCGGCGGGGGCGGCGGGTCGAGCCGGGCGCGCCAGTAGGCCAGGTCGTCCTCGGCGAGGGGCCGCTTCTGCTCCCAGTCGGCGAAGTCGGCGTACTGGACGTCGAGCGCGGGCAGGCCGTCGGGCTCGCCCGTCACGGCGGCCCGGTAGAGGGCCGACAGGTCGCGCGACATCGAGCCCCAGGTCATCCCGTCCCAGGCGATGTGGTGGACGACGAGGACCAGCGCGTGCTCGTCGTCGCGGACGCGCAGCAGTTCCAGCCGGATGGGCCGTTCGCGGCGCAGGTCGAACGGCGTCGCCGCGAGCTCGGCGGCGCGGGCGTCGGGGTCCGTGCGGTCGACCGGCGCAAGGTCGAGCGAGTCGTCGTCGGTGACGATCTGGACGGCGCCTTCGCCGTCGTCGGCGTAGACGGTGCGCAGGACGGCGTGGCGCCGGATGAGGCCGCGCAGCGCCTCGCTGAGCGCGGCCGCGCCGAGCGGGCCCGACATGCGGATCAGCAGGCACACGTTGTAGGCGGGGCTCGCCGGGAACGTCCGGTGGTGCAGCCACATGCTCTGCTGGGCGTAGGACAGCGGTGCCGGCCCGCCGGCCTCGCGCGGGGCGGGGCGCCCGGCGTCGCCGCCGCGCCCGTCCTCGGGGAGACCGGCCTTCGCCATCATCCGCCGCATCAGCTCGCGTCGCAGTTGATGACTCTGCGCCGCCGTCGTCGTCTGCTCCTGCACGCCCCAGCTCTTTCGTCGTCGGCTTGATCAGCAAAAGTTAGGTTAGCCTTGCCTACGAAAATCGCACAAGGTTAGCCTTACCTAAGTTCTCGGCCCGGATCCCGACTCGGCCGGATTTCGTCACCCAAGGGAGCCCACTGCCTTGTCCCCCGGTCTGCGCACTGACGAGAAGCCCACGGAACGGGTGGTCGAGGCCGCCCGCGCGCCGCTCGACCTGATGACCCGGCTGGCCGGCTCCGGCCTCTTCACCGACCATGTCGTGTACGAGCGCCCGGGCCGCTGGACGTTCGCCGGCGGCGTCCTCGGCGAGGTCGTCCTCGACGCCGGCGCCTTGCACGCCCGCTGGCCCGGCCGCGCGCCGGAGACGACGCCGTACGCCGGCCGCCCCGCCACCGCGCTGCGCGAGGCGTTCGCCGCCGCGCCGCTTCCAGCCTGGAACGCCTACGGCTGGATCGCGTTCGAGTTCGCCGCGGCCCGCCCGTCCGGCCGGCTCGCGCACTTCCTGATTCCGCGCATTGAAGTCCAGGTGGAGGACGGTGCGGCCCGCATCACCGGCGTTGATCCCGTTGAGGTCGAACGCGTCGCGGACCTGCTCGCCGCCGACGTCCCGCCCGCCCCCGCGACGCCCTCGCCGGTGGACGTCCGCCAAGGCGGCGACGTGTACCGCGCACGCGTCGCCCAAGCCGTCGACGACATCGCGGCGGGCCGCTACCAGAAGGTCATCGTGTCCCGGCGGCTGGACATCCCCCATCCCGTCGACGTCGTCGCCACCTACGCGTGCGGGCGCGCCGCCAACACCCCGGCGCGCTCGTTCCTGCTCGACCTCGGCGGCTTCCAGGCCACCGGGTTCAGCCCCGAAGTGCTCGCGAGCGTGGACGGCGAAGGCCGCGTCATGACGCAACCGCTCGCCGGCACGCGCGCCTTCGGCCTCGGCGGCGACGCCGACGCCCGCACCCGCCGCGAACTGGAGACCGACCCCAAGGAGATCTTCGAGCACGCCGTGTCGGTCCGCACCTCGCAGGAGGAGCTGTACCGCGTGTGCGACCCGGACACCGTCCACGTCACCGGGTTCATGACCGTGAAGGAGCGGGGCAGCGTGCAGCACCTCGGCTCCAGCGTCGGCGGCGTCCTCGCGCCCGGCCGCACCTGCTGGGACGCGCTCGACGCGCTGTTCCCCGGCGTGACCGCGTCCGGCATCCCGAAGGCCGAGGCGATCGAGGCGATCGGCGGCCTGGAAGAGCGCCGCGGCCTCTACGCGGGCGCCGTCGTCGCCGTCTCCCACACCGGCGCACTCGACTCGGCGCTCGTCCTACGCGCCCTCTACAATGAGAACGGGCAGGCATGGCTGCGCGCCGGCGCCGGCATCGTCAGCGGCTCCACCCCCGACCGCGAGTACGAAGAGACCTGCGAGAAGCTCTCCAGCATTGCTCCCTATGTATGCAGGGGCCTTGGCGTCAGGCGCTAGAGCGCCTTCCTTCGGCGGCCCCTGCGGCGCTCGCTGCATCGCTTCGACTCGGCCCTGGGGGCCTCGCTGCGCGATCAAGTTCTCGCTTCGCTCGAACTTGGCTTCGCACGCGATCGCAACGTTCGGGTCGCTGACGGTCGAGGCTAAAGACATGCGAGCGTTCCGGTCCGCGAGTGAGCCATGAGGAGCCCCCTCTGAGCTGCGCTCAGAGGGGGCTCGGCCGGTTCATCTCAGGCGGGCGGCCAGGGCCTTCTTGCTGACCTTGCCGACCGGGGTGCGGGGGAAGGCTTCGGCGGTCTCCAGGCGGTCGGGCCACTTGTAGGCGGCCAGGCCGCGGGCGCGGAGGAAGTCCTTGATGTCGCGGAGCGTCGGCGGCGCGTCCTTTGCGGCGTCGCGGAGGACGAGGAACGCGCACGTCCGCTCCCCCATCACCGGGTCGGGGACACCGACGACGGCGGCGTCGTGGATCGCCGGGTGGGCGAGGAGATGGTCCTCCAGCTCCTCCGCCGACACCTTGTCGCCGCCCCGGTTGATCTGGTCCTTCTCACGACCCTCGACGATGAGGTGCCCGGACGGCAGCTCCCGGACGAGGTCGCCGGTGCGGTAGTAGCCGTCCGGTGTGAACGCGCGGACGTTGTGGGCGGGCGCACGGTAGTAGCCGCGCAGCGTGTAGGGCCCGCGGGTGAGCAGCTCGCCGACCTCGCCGGGCGCGACCGTCCTGCTGTCGGCGTCCACGACGCGGATCTCGTCGGCCGGGGACAGCGGGCGGCCCTGCGTCCGGTGGACCAGGTCGGGCGGGTCGTCCAGCCGGGTGAAGTTGAGCAGGCCCTCCGCCATCCCGAACACCTGCTGGAGGCGGCAGCCGAGCAGGCCGGGGATCTCGGCGGCGCGGTCGGCGGCCAGCTTCGCGCCGCCGACCTGCAGCAGCTCCAGCGAGGACAGGTCGTCGTCGGACCAGGTGGCCGCGTCCAGCCACAGCAGCGCGATCGGCGGGACGACCGCGCAGGCCGTCGCGCGCTCGCGCTCGATAAGGGGGAACGCCTCGTCCGGCGCCCCGGACGGCGCCAGCACCACCGTCCCGCCGGCCGCGAATACGCCGAGCAGACCGGGGCAGGCGAGCGCGAAGTTGTGCGCGGCGGGCAGGACCACGAGGTAGACGGTGTCGCGGGTGAAGCCGCACACCTCCGCGCTGGCCTCCAAGTTGTAGACGTAGTCGCGGTGCGTGCGCGGGATGAGTTTCGGCAGCCCGGTCGTCCCGCCGGACAGCAGGAGCACGCCGACGTCGGAGGGGTCCGGGCGCGGGTGCTCGACGGGCTCGGCGTCCAGGTCGGCGAGTGCCGTGAACTCCTGGGCGTCGCCGTCCACGACGACGTGTTCGACGGGCAGCGTCCGGGCCATCGCCCGGTAGTCGAAGTCGCCGTCGGTCTCGCCGCAGACGTAGGCGCGGGCCTCGGCCAGCTCGCACAGGTAGCGGATCTCGCTCTCGCGGTGCGCGGGCAGCGCGAGGACGGGCGCCGCGCCGATCCGCACGAGCGCGAGGAACGCCACGACGAAGCCGGTGGTGTTGGGCAGTTGGACGACGACGCGGTCGCCGTTGCGGACGCCCAGCCGCAGGAACCCGGCGGCGATGCGCTCGGCCCGCCGGTCGAGGTCGGCGTAGGTGAGGCGGTCGTCTCCTGCGACGAGCGCGACGCGGCCGGGGTCGCCGCGCAGGACGTCGCCGAGGACGCGGTCCGTCCAGTAGCCCTCGGCCTTGTAGCGCGCTTCCAGGTCGGCGGGCCAGGGGGTGAAACCGTCCATGGCGCTCAGCGTCCGGCGAGCTGGGCGGCGGCGCCGGGCACGGGCTCGGCCGGGTCGGAGCCGAGCGCGACGATGCGGTTGGCGCCGTCCACGTGGACGACGCGGGGCCGGTGGGCGGACAGCTCGGCCTCGTCCAGCGCCGCATAGGTGATGACGATGACCAGGTCTCCGGGCTGGACGAGGCGGGCCGCGGCGCCGTTCACGCCGATGACGCCGCTGCCGGCCTCGCCGGTGATGGCGTAGGTGACCAGGCGGGAGCCGTTGGTGATGTCGACGAGGTGGACCTGCTCGCCCTCGGCGATGCCGGCGGCGTCCATCAGGTCCGCGTCGATCGTCAGCGAGCCCACGTAGTGCAGGTCGGCCTGGGTCACGGTCGCTCGGTGGATCTTTCCGTTCATCAGCGTGCGCTGCACCGGGAGGTCCCCTTCTCTCACGATCAACTAAGGATAGGCTTACCTTAGCTACTCCCCCATCCGAGGAGAACCCCCGACGATGCTCCGGCGCCTCGCCCTGGACATCGGCCCGCTGCGCGACAGCCGGCCGTTCCGCAACGTGTTCATCGCCCGCACCGTCTCGGTCTTCGGGATCGGCATGCTGGCCGTCGCCGTCCCCGTGCAGGTCTACGCCCTGACCGGCTCGACCGTGCAGGTCGGCGCCGTGTCGGCGGCCGAGGGATTCGCGCTGCTGGCCGGGTTCCTGTGGGGCGGCGTGCTCGCCGACCGGCAGGACCGGCGGCGGCTCATGTTCCGCGCCCGCACCGCCTCCGGGATCGCGTTCGCGCTGCTGGCCCTCAACGCGTTCCTGCCGTCCCCGTCGTCCGCGGCGCTGTACGTCCTCGCCGCGTGGGACGGCCTCGCCACCGGCGTCGCGATCACCGCGCTGCTGGCCGCGACGCCCGCGCTCGTCGGCCCGGACAAGCTCGTCGCGGCGGGCGCGCTTAACGCGCTGACCGTCCGGCTCGGATCGATGCTGTCGCCCGCGCTCGGCGGGCTCGTGGTCTCGGCGTTCGGCGTCGGCTGGAACTACGCGGCGGCCGCCGCAGGCACGCTCGGCACGCTGGGCCTGCTGACCTCGCTGCCGAAGCTGGAGCCCGCGCGCGGAGACGAGACGGACGCGCATCCGCTGAAGTCGATCGGCGGCGGGCTGCGGTTCGTCACGTCCCATCGCGTCGTCGGCTCGCTGATGCTGCTCGGCCTGCTGTTCATGGTCGCGGGCGGCATCCCGGTGCTGATGCCGGCGTTCGCCGAACGCGGCCTCGACGGCGGCCCCACCACGGTCGGGCTGCTGTACGCGGCGCCTGCCTGCGGCGCGGTCCTCGCCTCCGTGACCAGCGGCTGGGCGGGGTCGGTCCGCGTTCCCGGCCTCGCGCTGCTCGTCGCGTCCGTCGCCGGGTTCGTCGCGCTGGCGTGCACGGGCCTGGCCCGGCATCCGGCCCTCGCCGTCGCGATCCTGTTCGCCTACGGGTTCGCGGCGTCCGTCGAGGAGATCCTGCGCTACGGCCTCATCCAGTCGCACACCCCCGACTCGCATCTCGGCCGCGTCAACTCGCTGTGGGCGGCGCAGGAGACCGGCGGCACCGCCGTCGGATCGCTCGGCGCCGGCGCCCTCGGCCGCTACATGGCCCCGGGCCCGGCCATCGTCGTCTACGGGACGGTCAGCGCCGTCCTCGCCCTGGCGCTCGCGCTCACGCTGACCTCCCTGCGAACCGCCACCCTCGCCCCCGCCCCAACCCCCGAACCCGAACGTTGAGTTGCGGCGAGTCGTCGTTATGGGACGCCTCATAACGACGACTCGCCGCAAGTGAACGAGGTTCGGTCAGCCGGCGAGATGGGCTTCGACCTCGTCGTCGGACATCGCGTCGATCTCCAGCCAGATCGCGGCGACCGCCTCCAGGCGGCCCGGGACGTCCTCCAGTTCGGTGAAGCGGCGGGCGATGCGCGCGATGGTCCGCTCGGCGAACAGGACGCGGACCGGGAGGGCGGAGGTGTCCAGGGCCTCGCGCAGCCGGGCGACCACGGTCGTGGCGAGGACGGAGTCGCCGCCGAGGGCGAAGAAGTCGGCGCCCGCGCCGACGCGTTCCCTCCCCAGCACCTCGGCGGCGATCCGGGCCAGCACCCTTTCCAAGGCCGTCTCGGGTTCGGTGTGGCCGGCGCTCTCCTGCCCGGCCTCGGCGGCGGCGAGCGCGGCGAGCGCCTTGCGGTCGACCTTGCCGTTGGCGGTGAGCGGCAGTTCGGCGACCGGGACGAGCACCTCCGGCACCATGTGCGGCGGCAGCAGGTCGCGGGCGTGCGCCAGCACCGCGTCGGCGGAGGCGCCGCCGGGCGTGACGGCGGCGCACAGGCGGTTCCCGGCGAGCAGCGCCACGGCGCGTTCGACGGCCGGGTGGTCGCGCAGCGCCGCCTCGACCTCGCCGAGCTCGATGCGGAAGCCGCGGACCTTCACCTGGTGGTCGCGGCGGCCGAGGAACTCCAGCGTCCCGTCCGGCCGGTAGCGGGCGAGGTCGCCGGTGCGGTACCAGCGGGTTCCGTCGCGGACGACGAACCGGTCGGCGGTGCGCTCCAGGTCGCCGGTGTAGCCATCGGCGACGCCCGCGCCGCCGATCCACAGCTCGCCCGCGACCCAGTCGGGCCGGTCGCGGCCCAGGTCGTCGACGACCCGGCAGGCGACGCCGCCGAGCGGCACCCCGTACGGGACGGCGCGCCAGTCGGTTGGGACCTCGCCCGCGACCTCCTGCACCGTGGAGTGGATCGCGGTCTCGGTGGTGCCGCCGAGCGCAACGAACCGGGCGCCCGGCGCCCGCTCGGCGAGGAGCCCGGGCAGGTGGGTGCCGACCCAGTCGCCGCCGAGCAGCACCAGCCGCAGGGACGGGACGGGCCCGGAGCGCAGCAGCATCTCCAGGACGGACGGGACGCTGTTGAGCACGGTCACCGACCAGCGGGCGGCGAGGGCGTTCCAGCGGGCGGCGTCGCGGCGCTCGTCCTCGTCCGGGATGACGACGGCGCCGCCCGCCGTCCATGCCGCGAACAGGTCGAACACCGACAGGTCGAAGTCGAGGGCGGAGACGGCGAGGGTGACGTCGCCCGAGCCGATCGAGAAGCGCCCGACGAGGTCGCCGATGGTGTTCATCGCGGCGCCGTGCGAGACCTCGACACCCTTCGGCTCGCCCGTCGACCCGGAGGTGAACAGGACGTACGCCACCTGGTCGGGACGGACCGCGACGGGCTCGGCGAGCGGCTCCGCGGCGGGCGCGAAATCGGGCGTGACCGACGCCGCGACGGCGGCGCCCGCACGGATCTTCTCACGGCGCGCGGCCGGCTGCTCCGGTCCGATCGGTACGTACGCGGCGCCCGCGGCGAGAACGCCGAGCGCCGCGGCTACTTGATCGGGCCCCTTGGGAAGCTCGATCGAGACCCGGTCACCGGAACGGACGCCGTGTGCGATGAGGGCGGCGGCGATGCGCAGTGCCTGGTCTGCGAGTTCGCCGTAGGTGAAGGTCCCGTCGTCGCCCCAATGCAGCGCGGGTGCATCCGGGGCGCGGCGGGCGTGCTCGAAGAACCCCTTGGTCAGAATGGACGGCGGCGGGGCCTCGGTGGCGTTGAGGCGGTGCCGGACGCGCAGTTGCTCCGGCGTCGCGCCGATGCCGAGCGGCGCGTCCCAGTCGGCGCTGTCCGCGCCGAGCCGGGTGATCGCGGCGGTGTAGGCGGCGAACATCGCCTCCGCCACGCCGTCGGGGAACGCGGGGCGGCGCATGTCCCAGTTCAGCAGCAGCCCGCCGGACACCTCGGTGACCTGCGCGTCCAGCAGCACCTGCGGGCCCTGCGAGATGATCCAGGCGGGTTCGCCGAACCGCTCGCGGACCGCGTCGCCGAACAGCTCGCCGAGATTGAGCGCGCTCGTGTACACGATCGGCGCGAGGACCTGCTCGCCGCGCAGCCGGGACAGGTCGCGCAGCACCTCAAGGCCCGAGTAGTCGCTGTGCGCGCCGGCGGTGTGCAGGTTCGCCTGCACGGCGCGGGCGCGGGCGACGAACGGCAGCTCCTCGGTGAGGTCGGCCTCCAGCATGATCGAGCCGGTGAAGTCGCCGACCACGGAGTCCACGTCCGGATGGACGGGCTCGCGGTGGAACAGCGGCAGATTCAGCAGGAACCGCGGCGTCGCCGACCACGCGCCGATGACCTCGGCGAACACGGCGGCGAGCGCCATCGCCGGGGTGACGCCCTCGGCGTGCGCGCGGGCGATGAGCCGGGCCTTCTCCTGCGGCGGCAGCCAGTGGTGCAGGCGCTCGACCTCGTCGCCCGGGTCGGGGACGACCGGCAGTTCGGGCGGGCCCGGCAGGTCGGCGAGCCGGTCGGCCCACCACCGCCGGTCCTGTTCGCGGGCGTCGGCGCGGGGGTCGTCGGCGAGGTAGCGGGCGTAGCCGTAGCGGATGGAGGCGAGCGTTTCGCCCTCGTAGAGCGCGGCGAGGTCGGCGAGCATGACGCGGTAGCTCATCGCGTCGGCGGCGATCATGTCGACGTCCAGGTGGAGCCGGGCGGTGCCCTCGGAGAGCAGGCTGAGGCGGGCGTCGAAGACGCGGCCGTCCTCGATGGGGAGCCGCTGCCGCGACATCTCGGCGCGGATCCGGTCGAGCTCTGCGCCGGGGTCGGCGGCGTCGCGCAGGTCGTGGACGGTCACGGCGGGCCCGGGACGCTCCGGCAGGATCCGCTGCGTCCCGTCGTCGCCGACCGCGACGCGCAGCATCGGGTGGCGTTCGGCGAGCGCGCGCACGGCCGACTCGAAGCGGGACGGGTCGATGGCGCGGCCGTCCAGTTCGACGTAGAGGTGGGCGGCGACCGAGCCGAGCGACTGGCCGGAGTCGCGGCCGATCCAGTACGCGTGCTGCATCAGCGCGAGCGGGAACGGCCCGTCCGGCTCGCCCTCCTCCGGCTCAGGAGAGGGCTCGGGAGGACGGGCCTCCATCTGGCCGCGCTCGGCGAGCAGGTCCCACCAGCCGGCGAGGGTGGGCCGCTCGGCCAGCTCGGCGAAGCGGACCTCGACGCCGCGGCGGCGCAGCCGCCCGGTCAGCTGCATGAGGCGGATCGAGTCCATCCCGAGCTCGATCAGGTTGTCGCCCGGCTCTGCGTCCTCGCCCAGCACGTCGGTCAGCGCGGCGTGCAGCTCTTCTCGGGTCAGCACGGAACTCCCCTCAACTTAGGTAAGGCTAACCTAAATTGATCGCCGCCCCGCCGTCAACGCGGGCGCTGTCAGGTGGCCGCGCGGCGTCCCGGGACCAGCAGCAGCCACGCCAGGTATGCGCCGCCGAGCACGCCGGTGACCACGCCGACCGGCATCGCGACCGGCAGGTGCAGCGAGATCAGGTCGCCGCAGGCCAGCAGCGCGGCACCGGTCAGCCCGGCGGGCAGCAGCTGCGCGCCGGGACGGCGGGTCAGCCGCCGCGCGAGCTGCGGCGCCGCGAGCGCGACGAACGGCACCGGGCCCGCCGCCGCGGTCGCCGCCGCGACGAGCCCGACGCCCGCGACCATGAGCAGCGCGCGCGTCCGCTGGACGGGAACGCCGAGCGCCCGCGCCGCGTCGTCGCCCATCTCCCCCATGCCGAGCGGGCGGGCGAGCAGCAGCGCCATCGGGACGAGCACCGCGAGCGCGACGGCGAGCGGCACGGCCTGCGCCCAGCCGCGCCCGTTCAGGCTCCCGGTCAGCCAGAACGCGGCCTCGTACGCCTCGCGCAGCTCGGCGCGGGTGATGAGGTAGGAGTTCGCCGCCTCCAGCATCGCGGCGGCGGCCACCCCGATCAGCACCAGCCGGACGCCGTGCACGCCGCCGCCGCGCCGGTAGGCGACGGCGTACACGCCGGCGGCGGTGAGGAACGCGCCCGCGACCGAGCTGACGGTGATCGCGACCGCGCCGCCGCCGAACACCAGGATCTGCAGCAGCGCGCCGGTCGCCGATCCGGTGGTGAAGCCGATGAGGTCGGGGCTGCCGAGCGGGTTGCGGGACATGCTCTGGAAGATCGCCCCGCTCATCCCGAGCGCCAGCCCGGCGAGCAGCCCGGTGACGGCGCGGGGCAGCCGCAGCGTCCGGACGATGAAGTCGGTCGCCTGGTCGCCCTGCCCGACCAGCGAGCGCACCACGTCGGCGGGCGAGATCGGGAACTCGCCGGAACCGACGACGAGCACCGCGGCGCCCGCCGCGACCAGCGCCACCAGCCCGCACACCAGCGCCGCCCGCGGCTCCCACCGCACCGACACCCCGCCGGCCCGCACCACGCGGCTCACAGGTCACGCGTCCTTCCGCGCCGGACGATCAGCATGAACAGCGGCGCGCCGAGGAAGGCGGTGACGATCCCGGTCTGCAGCTCGCCCGGCGTGACGACGCGTCCGGCGATGTCGGCGGCGAGCAGCAGGACGGGCGCGAGCAGCAGCGAGTACGGCAGCACCCAGCGCTGGTCGGGCCCGACGAAGGCGCGGACCGCGTACGGGACGGCGAGGCCGAGGAACGTGATGGGCCCGGCGGCCGCGGTCGCCGCACCGCACAGCAGCACGACCGCCAGCGCGCCGAGCGCCCGCGTCCGTCCGGGGTGGGCGCCGAGCGCGCGGCCCGCCTCGTCGCCGAGGCCGAGGGCGTTCAGCGGCCGGGCGAGCAGCAGGGCCAGCACCGTCCCGGCGGCGATGAACGGCAGTACCCGCAGGAACACCCCGGTGTCGCGCCCGGCGAGACTGCCGACCTGCCAGAACCGGAAGCCGTTGAAGGCGCGCGGGCTGAGCAGCATCAGCCCGGCCGTCAGCGCGCTGAACACGGCGTTGACGGCGGCGCCCGCCAGCACCAGCCGCGCGGGCGAGGTGCCGCCGCGCCCGCGCGCGCCGATCGTGTGGACGAGCACAGCGGCGCCCGCAGCCCCGGCGAACGCCGCCCACACGTAGACCAGGACGTCGTCGGCGCGGAACGTCCCGATGACGACGACGACCGCGAGCGCGGCGCCGCCGTTCACGCCGAGCAGCCCGGGTTCGGCGAGCGGGTTGCGGGTGAGCGCCTGCATCACCGCGCCGGCCAGGCCGAGCGCGACGCCGGCGCCGATGCCGAGCAGGGTGCGCGGGAGCCGCAGCTCGTGCACGATCAGCGCGTCCCGCGACCCGTCCGGCGCGACCACGGCCGACGCGACCTTCCCGATCGGGACGTGCTCGGCGCCGACGGCCAGGCTCGCCGCGGCCGCCAGCAGCAGGAGGGCGGCGAGGGCGCCGAGCCCGGCCCAGCGGACCGCCGGGTGCCGGGCGGGGGGCGCGGCGGCCTCCTTCGCCAGGGGTGTGCGGGGGGTTCTCCGCGCGAGGGACAGCACGGTTAGTAAGGCTAGCCTAAGCTAACTCGCCGCTTCCACCTCTCCCATTTCCCGCACCGGGAAACCGTCGCGGCCGCGCCAATACAGGCGTATGGTATACATGCGTATTGCTGATTGAACGCTTGTATGGGAGGGGGCGGACGCGTGACGGACACGGGCCCGGCGGCCGAGGACCTGACGGCGCGCGCGCGGATCAGGGACGCCGCGCTGGAGATGTTCGCCGAGCGCGGGACGAAGGGCGCCACGTTCCGCGGCATCGCCGAGGCCGCGGGGGTGTCGGTCGGGCTCGTCCAGCACCACTTCGGCTCCAAGCAGGAGCTGCGGGAGGCGTGCGACGCCTACGCGCTCGACACGATCCGCCGGCTCAGCGCCGAGAAGATCGACGGGATCGGCGACCCGGGGTTCCTGGCGAAGGCGATGCGGATCGACCTGCCGGTGCGGCGCTACCTCGCCCGCGCGCTCGTCGACGGCTCCCCCGCCGCGGCGCGCGTCTTCGACGACCTGGTCGACACCACCGAGCGGTATTTCACCGAACCGCTGCCCGCCGGCGTGAACGCGCCGGTCACCACCGACGTGCACGCCTACTCCGCCGCGCTCGTCGCGATGACGATCGGGACGGAGGTGCTGCACGAGCACCTGTCGCGGGTGCTGGGCGTCGACACCTTCACCCCCGAGGGCGCGCTGCGGCTGCGCCGCGCCTTCTTCGACATCTTCGACGACCGCCTGCTGAGCCGGGAGCTCGCGGCGCGCGCCCGCGCCGCCATACAGGAGTACGAGAGCGGCGCCTTCGGGACGGCCGCCCGCACCGGGAACACCGAGGAAGGCCCAGGAGAGAAGGCAGGATGACTGAGGCAGTACGGGCCGAGGGCCTGGTCAAGACGTTCGGCCGGACGCGCGCGCTCGACGGGCTCGACCTGCGCGTGGCGCCCGGCGAGGTGCACGGCTTCCTCGGTCCCAACGGGGCCGGGAAGTCCACCGCCATCCGCGTGCTGCTCGGGCTGATGCGCGCCGACGCCGGCACGGCCCGGCTGCTCGGCGGGGACCCGTGGCGCGACGCCACCGCGCTGCACCGCCGCATCGCCTACGTGCCCGGGGACGTCACCCTGTGGCCCAACCTGTCCGGCGGCGAGGTCATCGACCTGCTCGGGCGGCTGCGCGGCGGGCAGGACGACCGCCGCCGCACCGAGCTGCTCGACCGCTTCGAACTCGACCCGAAGAAGCGGGGGCGCGCCTACTCCAAGGGGAACCGGCAGAAGGTCGCGCTGGTCGCCGCGTTCGCCTCCGACGCGGAGCTGCTCATCCTGGACGAGCCCACCTCCGGCCTCGACCCCCTCATGGAGGAGGCGTTCCAGGAGTGCGTGAAGGAGGAGCGGGCGGCCGGGCGCACGGTGCTGCTGTCGAGCCACATCCTCAGCGAGGTGGAGGCGCTCTGCGACCGGGTCACCATCATCCGCAAGGGCCGCACGGTGGAGACCGGCACGCTCTCGGAGCTGCGCCACCTCACCCGCACCTCCATCCGCGCCGAACTCGCCGGCCCGCCCGACGGCGTTCCGCTGCCCGGCGCGCACGACGTCCACATCGACGGCAACACCGTCACCTTCGAAGTCGAGACGTCCGAGCTGGACGCAGCGCTCCGGCAGCTCACCGAGATCGGCGTCCGCGCCCTCACCAGCCGCCCGCCGACCCTCGAAGAGCTGTTCCTGCGGCACTACGAGAACGACCACGCCGGGCGGGCCCTGCAGGAAGGCGGCGTGTCGTGACCGCCACGACCGTGCGCCCGTCCGCGCGCGGCGCCCGCGCGGACGGCGCGCTCGCCGGCTTGGGGACGCTGCTGAAGATGTGGCTGCGCCGCGACCGCGTCATGATGCCGGCGTGGATCTACGGGCTGACCGCGCTCGTCTCCAGCACCGTCTACAGCTTCAAGAACGGATACGACGCGCCGGGGTCCCTGGAGAGCTTCGCGCGCGGCATCAACGACAACCCGTCCATGCGGGCCATGTACGGGCCGGTGCTGAACGAGCACACGGCCGCGGGCGTCAGCGCGTGGCGGGTCGGCGCGACCGGTGCCGCCCTCACCGCCGTGATGTGCGTGCTGCTCGTCGTCCGGCACACGCGCGCCGAGGAGGAGACCGGACGGCTGGAGCTGGTCGGCGCCGCAGCCGTCGGGCGCCGCGCGCCGCTGACCGCGGCCCTGGCCACCGCCGTCACGGCCGCCGCCACCCTGGCGGCCGTGGTCGCGGTCGTCATGATGGTGTTCGGGCTGCCGGTCGCCGGATCGGTCGCGTTCGGGCTGTCCTGGTTCGGGGCCGGGCTGGTGTTCGCCGGGGTCGCCGCGGTCACCGCGCAGCTCGCGGAGACGTCCCGGCTCGCCAACGGGCTGGCGTTCGCGGTGCTCGGCGCCGCGTACCTGGTCCGGGGCGTGGCGGACGTCGGTTCGGCGCACTGGGCGGCGTGGCTGTCGCCGATCGGCTGGGCACAGCTGGTGCGGCCGCACGCGGGCGACCGCTGGGCCGTGCTCCTGCTCCCGCTCGCCGCCTTCCTGCTCCTGGTCGCCGCCGCCTATGCGCTGGCCGAGCGCCGCGACCTCGGCGCGGGGATCCTGGCACCGGCGCCGGGTCCCGCGCGGGCCGCGCCGTCGCTGCGCGGCCCGCTCGCCCTGTCGTGGCGGCTGCAGCGGGCGACGCTGGCCGGCTGGTCCGCGGCGTTCCTGGTGTACGGGCTGGCGATCGGCGGTGTCGTGGACGGCGTCGACGACCTGGTCAACGGCAGCGACGCCGTCCTGGACGACATCCGCAAGATCGGCGGGCAGCAGCAGATCGCGGACGCCTTCCTCACCACCGCCATGGGCCTCATGGCCCTGTTCGCCTCGGCCTTCGCCGTCCAGGGCGTGCTCAGGATGCGACGCGAGGAGAGCGACGGCCGGCTGGAGCCGGTGCTCGCGACCGCCGTCGGCCGGGTCCGCTGGGCCGCCGCGAACCTCGCCGTCACCGTCGCGGGCACGGTGGTCCTGCTGGGCGCCACCGGCCTCGCGATCGGCGTCGTCCACGGGGCCCGCTCCGGCGACCTCGGCGGGCAGCTGCCCCGCCAGCTCGGCGCGGCGCTCGTCCAGCTGCCGGCCGTCTGGGTGATCGCCGCGGTGACCGTGCTGCTGTTCGGCCTGGTGCCCCGCGCGACGTCCGCCGGGTGGGGCGTGCTGACCGTCTGCCTGCTGCTCGGCCAGGTCGGGCCGCTGCTGAAGCTGCCGCAGGCGGTCATGGACGTCTCGCCGTTCACGCACACGCCGAAGCTGCCCGGCGGCGGCTTCGACGTCCTGCCGGTCGCCGCGCTGACCGCCGTCGCGGTGGCCGCCGCCGCGGCCGGCCTGCTCGCCTTCCGCCGCCGCGACATCGCCTGACCGGGAGACGGCCCGACCAGCACGGCCCGACCGGGGCGGGAGCGGTCCGCCCCGGCCGGGTCAGCCGGCGTCGTGGCCCGGGTGGGAGAGCAGCCACGCCCAGATCTCGGCGGGGTCCTCGGCGGTGCGGCGGGCGCCGCAGTGGCAGGTGCCGGTGAGCCGGTCCGAGCCCGGCGACCACTCGACCCGCAGGCGGCCCCCGCCCGCCGCCTCGCCGCCCGCCGTGCCGGCGTTCATCGCGCCGCCGTGAGCCGCTGGAGCATGCGGCGCGCGGCCAGGCCGCCGGTGTCGATGTTGATGGACAGCTCCTGGTAGCCCTCCGGCTCGGCGGCGATCACCTTCTCCAGGGTGTTCAGCGCGGTGACGTCCTGCAGCACGACGGTGCGGTTGTTGTCGCGCAGGAACGCCGAGACCCGCTCGTCGTCGAGTGCGAAGTCGCGGGCGACCCACCAGAAGTCGTGCGTCGTCGTGTCGGTCTCCGGGACGATCGCGTAGCCGACCTCGACGTGGAAGGCGCGCGGGTCGTCCCCGTCCGGGCCGGGCTCCACGCCGGTCGGCGCGATGCGGCTGTGCAGCAGGTAGAAGCACGGCGGGTGGTACTCGATGTCCTGCCAGCGGTCGATGCGGCCCTCGATGCCGGTCGACTCGGAGTAGAACGGCGGGCACTCGACGTCCTTCATGCGGCGGCTGACGAAGACGACGCCGGCCTCGTCGTCCACCTCCGTGGTGATCGGGGTCTGCGCGACCTCCGGCGTGCCGATGTACCCGGCGTGCAGGTACGTCTCGTGGGACAGGTCGAGCAGGTTGTCGACGAGCAGCTCGTACCGCGCGGCGAGCGGCTCCATGCCGCGGACGGTCACGTAGTCCGGCGAGTCCAGCCACGGCGCGCGCGGGATCGCGGCGGCGTCGCCCGTCCCGTCGCCGATCCACACCCAGACCAGCGAGTCCTGCTCGACGACCTGGTAGGCGGGGACGCGGGCGGTGCGCGGGATCCGGGTCTGGCCCGGCACCGCGACGCACGCCCCGTCGGGCGCGTAGGTGAAGCCGTGGTAGCCGCAGACGATCCGGTCGCCGTCGCGGTTGCTCTCCGAGAGCGGGAAGCGGCGGTGCACGCACCGGTCGGCGAGCGCGACGGCCTGCCCGGCGCCCGTCCGGTAGAGGACGAGCGGCTCCCCGCAGATCGTCCGGGCGAGCAGGCCCTCGCCCACCTCCTCGCTGTAGGCGGCGACGTACCACTGGTTGCGCGCGATGGCCATGGGCTGCTCCTCGGCGGTGAACGGCGGGCGGTGCGATCGCCACGACCTTCGCCGCAGGCCGCGAGCCCGGGCCACACCGATTCCGTCCAACGGAAGAAGCCGCCCGCGGTGCCCCGGCCTAAGGCGAGCGCGGTCAGCTTTCGCGCCGCGCGGACTCCGGGCGGCGCAGGGCGCGCGGGGCGCCGAGGGCGCGGGAGATGCCGCGGGCACTGGCCCGCACTACGGGAACGAGCGAGCGCGCCTCCCAGCCGGACGCGGGGACCACGGTCGCGACGGCCGCCACCACCGTGTCGTCCGGGCCGAACACGGGCGCCCCGACCGACATCGCGAACGTCTCGACCTGCCCGTCGCTGACCGCGACGCCGGTGCGGCGGACCTCCGCCAGGACGCGGCGCAGTTCGGAGCCGGTGCAGATGGTCTTGGGCGTGAAGCGGCGAAGCGGCCCGGCGATCGCCCGCTCCTGCAGCTCCGGGTCGGCGTGCGCGAGCATCGCCAGGCCGACGCCGGTCGCGTGCGCGGGCCAGCGGCCCGCGACCCGGGAGAACACGTGCACGGCGTCGCGGGCGGAGATCCGCTCGATGTAGACGACGTCCAGGCCGTCCAGCACGGCGAGGTGCACGTTCTCGTGGGTGGCCTCGTACAGGTCCTCCAGGAACGGCATCGCCGCCTCGCGCAGCACCGGGCCCCGCGCGAGCGCGCCCACCTCCCACAGCCGCAGGCCGATCCGGTAGAGGCCCGTGCCGTCGCGTTCGAGCGCGCCCCAGCAGGCCAGCTCGCCGACGAGCCGGTGCGCGGTGGACAGCGGCAGCCCGGCGCGGCGGGCGATCTGGGTGATGGTCAGCGCCGGGCGGTCCGGCGTGAACGCGCCGAGGATGTCCAGGACCCGGCTGGTCACGGTCGGACGCGGCGCCGGGCCGGCGGGCGGCGGGCCGGTGGGCAGAGGGCCGGCGGCCGTCTCGGCGGTCACGGGCGCCCGCGCTCCGCGCGCGGCGTCACCGCGAAGGGGCAGCCGGCGGTGCCGCGCGGCGGCGCGGGCCGGGAGCCGGGTCCCCGGACGTGCATGCGGACCGTCCTCTCGGAGCGTGGACCCCGAAATTAGGCGCAATCCTCGCAGGGGTCAAGTAAGTGCCGAACATCGGGCCGCGGGGGGCTCAGTGCGCCGCCGTCATCTTCGGCACGGTCTCCTCGATCAGGTGCATGATCGTGTCCTCCAGCAGCACGTGCACCTGGGGGCGGGTCAGCCGGCCGTGCCGCAGCCACTCGCGGGTGGCCGCCTCCGCCATCCCGCTGAACCCGCGCAGCGCCGAGCGCACCTCCGGGTGCCCGGCGGCCAGCCGGGACAGCCCGACCACCTCGGTGATGTGGTCGACGGCGCCCTCGCGCGCCGCGTCCACCAGCCGGGCGAGGTCGTCGTCGCCCGCCGACCCGGCGGCCATGTCCAGCGCGACCAGCCAGGTCCCGGCGTTGCGCTCCAGCAGCTCCAGCCAGCCGGTGATGCTCTCGGTCACCCGCTCGCGGACGCTCGCGCCCGGCTCGTAGGCGGGCACCGGCACCGGCGGGATCTGCAGCATCCGCTCCACGACCGCCAGGTACAGCTCGCGCTTGGTGCCGAAGTAGTGGTTCAGCAGGCCGCGGCTGACGCCCGCCACCGCCGCGATCTCGGTGTTGGACACCTCCTCGTACGGCCGTTCGCTGAACAGCTCCCGCGCGCACACCAGGATCTGCTCGCGCCGCTCGTCACGGTCCTTGCGCACCCGTACCCGCTCGCCCATGTCTCCCTGTCCGCGCCCTCATCGCCCGCCCGCCGTCGCACGGGCGGGTCCCAGTGTTCCAGAACGGCGGTCCGCCGCGTCCGGCCGCAACGAGGGTCAGAGCAGGCGGACCGGGGCGCGGCAGCGCCGCGACGGTTCCGAGGTGCGTCGTCCCGTCAATCATCGGGCGACGGCAGGGTGATCCGGACGGTGGTGCCCGCGCCGGGCGGGCTGTCGACGTCGACGTGGCCGCGCAGCGCGCGGACCCGGTCGGTGAGGCCGGCGAGCCCGCCGCCGCGGACCGGTCCCGCGCCGCCCGCGCCGTCGTCGCGGGCCTCGGCGACGACGCGGCCCGGCTCGTCCCGCACGCTCAACCGGATCTCCTCGGCGCCGGCGTGCTTCACGGCGTTCGCCAGCGCCTCGCAGAGCGCGAAGTACAGCGTCGACTCGATCTCCGGCGGATACCGGCGGACCGGCAGGTCGAGCCGGACGGACGCGGCGGTGCGGGCGGCGACCATCCGCATCGCGGCGGCCAGCCCCGCGTCGGTCAGGATCGCCGGGTGCACCCCGCGGGCCAGGCCGTCCAGCTCGGCGGCCGCCTCCGCCAGCTCCCGGCGGCACGCCCGCGCCTGCTCGCGGGCCCGCGGGCCTGCCGCCTTCTCCAGCGACGCCAGCAGCGTCTCCAGCGCGCGCAACCGCTGCTGGGCGCTGCGCTGCAGCTGCGCGGCGAGCCGCTCGCGCTCGGCCGCCTGGGCGCGCACCAGCCGCTCCCGCGCGTCCCGCGCCCGTTCCAGGTGCGCCCGCGCCGCGGCCTGCAGCCGGACGGTCTCCAGCGCACGCCCGCCGGCGACCAGCGCCGCCTCCACCAGCGCCTCGTGACCGCGCAGCCGGTCGTCGGCGTCGACGGTGGCGAGCGGCTCCCCGCCGGACGTGCGTACCTCGTGCCGCCACCGGCCCGGAGCGGGGCGGGCGGCGGTGCCGGGTTCGGTTCCGGCGGCGATGGGGCGCCCGCCGATGTCGACGTAGCCGCCGTCGGCCCACAGCCACAGGTCCAGGGTGCCGTCGCGCAGGACGCGGCGCAGCGCGTCCCGCACCTTCCCCACCGACACCGGGTGGCCGGTGAGGCGCTGCATCCGCGCGGCGGCGGTCAGCTCGGCCAGCCGCGCGCGCAGCGCCGCGGCGAGGAACGCCAGCGGCAGCACCGTCGCGAACACGCCCTGGACCAGGTAGACCTCCATCACGTCGTCGAGGGCGACGTGGCCGCCGATGAGCGAGCCCTGCACCGCCAGCGCCCCGGCGACGCCGACCGTGACGGCGGCCGCGATGGGGACGGTGTAGCGGCGGTCCAGCCGGCCGGTCCCCGGCAGCCGCAGCAGCAGCATGATCACCAGCGCGCCGGCGAGCACCGCCTCCGCCGTCGTGATGGCGCGGTACGCGCACTCGAACACCTCGCGCTCGGGAGCGACCGCGGGCCAGGCCACCGAGGCGGCGAACCCGTTCCACGCGGGCCGCGACACCGTGCACAGCAGCGCCTGCCCGCCGATCATGACGACGGCCGTGACGGCGATCCACAGCCGGGCGGCGGCCCCGTCGAGCCGGCCGTCGGGGTACAGCAGCACGCCCACCCCGATCGCCACGAAGAACACCGACTGCGCGAACACCGACGCCACCGGCCCGGCGCCCGCGTTCCAGCTCGCCGTCCACGTCAGGGCCCACGCCGCCGCGCCCGCGGTGAACGCCGCGCCGGTCCGCCGGCCGACCCGTCCGGCGGCCAGCAGCCCGCCCGCGACGGCGAACCCGCCGCAGCACAGCAGCGTGACCGCGGCGGCGGCCGGATGCCCGCGCCAGTACGGCCAGCCCGCGGCGAGCGCGCCCGCCGCGACCGCCGCGCCCCCCGCCGCGGCGCGGCGCAGCGGTGCGGCGAACCACGCGGGTGGGGCGAACCAGAGCGGCGCCCGCACGCGCACGGACCTCACGACCGTCCCTTCCCTGTCGGGGCCCGCGCCGGGGCCGCGCCGGAGCCCGCGTCCGCGGCACGCCGGCCGCCGCGCCCCCCGGGAAACCACCGGACGGGCGTCGGGTTTCCCCGGATGCGCCCGGGACGCGGCGGCGGGAGGATGGGGGCGCCGGACGGCCACGGGCGCGGGCGCGCGGGGCGCCCCGGTGGCGTGCGGGGGCCACCACCGGCGTCACGTACCGCGACCGGGCTCGTACCGTCAGTCTTTCTCAACACGCCGCCGCGCGCGAGAGCCCGTTACCCGATTGATGCGCGGGGCGGGTGGTACCGCCGTGCCCGCCTTCGGGCGTTCAGCGCGTCTCGGCGGCGCGCAGCCAGGTGAGCACCGCCAGCACCCGCTTGTTGCTGTCCTGCGGTCCCGGCGGCCCGCCCGACGAGGTGATCTTGAGCTTGGTGAAGATGGCCCGCACGTGGTCCTCGACCGTGCGGGCCGACAGGTGCAGCCGCTTGCCGATGCCGGCGTTGGAGTGCCCCTCCGCCATCAGCCCGAGCACCTCCCGCTCGCGGCCGGACAGCCGGGACAGCTCGCGCTCCCGGTGCCGGGCCTCGACCAGCCGGCTCACCACCTCCGGGTCGATGACGACCTCCCCGCGCATCACCCGCTCCAGCGCGCCGCGCAGGTTGTCGACGTCGGTGACGTGGTCCTTCAGCAGGTAGCCGACGCCGCGCGGCTGGTCGCGGAACAGCTCCATCGCCTGCGGCGTCTCGTTGAACGCCGACAGCACCAGCACGCCCATCCGGGGATGGCCGCGCAGCAGGGTGCGCGCCGCGACCACGCCCTCGTTGGTGTAGGTCGGCGGCATGTGCAGGTCGAGGATCGCCACGTCCGGCGGGTCCTCCGCGACGCGGGCGAGCAGCTCCTCGCCGGAGCCCGCGGACACCGTGACGTCGATCCCGACCGTGGTGAGCAGGGTGACCAGCGCCTGCCGGAAGATCCCGCTGTCCTCCGCCACGGCTACTCGCATGGCAGGACCATCCTTACCGTCGTGCCCCGGGAGGGATCTCCGTCGACTTCCACGTGCCCGCGCAGCGCCCTGATCCGCCCGGCCAGCCCGTCCGGCACCGCGGCGGGCTCCACGCCCGGCCGCTCGCCGTCGTCGCTGACCTCGGCCACCAGCCGGTGGCCGTCCGGGCGCACCCGGACGGTCACGCGGGTCGCACGCGCGCGGTCGACAGCGTACGACAAAGCCTCGCAAAGCACGGAGTAAAGCGTGGACTCGATCTCGCGGGAGTAGCGCTCGCCGGTCACCTCCAGCAGCACGCGGGTGCCGAGCCGCTCGGCGACGACCTCCAGCGCCGGGCCGAGGCCGTCCTGGATGAGCAGCGCCGGCTGCACCTCGCGGGCGAGCGCTCGCAGCTCGGCCAGCGCCGCCATCAGCTCCCGGCGGCAGTCGCGCGCGTGCTCCTTCACCGCCGGGTCCTCGGCGAGGGCCTCCAGGGTGCCGAGCATCGCGGCGAGCGCCAGCAGCCGCTGCTGCGCGCCGTCGTGCAGGTCCCTCGCGAGGCGCTCGCGCTCCACGATCTCGGCGCGCAGCAGCCGCCCGTACGCCGAGCGCACCTGCTCCAGGCCGGCCTGGACGTTGGACTGCAGCCGCGCCGTCTCCAGCGCCCGGCCCCCGGCCTCCAACGCCGCCTCGACCAGCGACCCGTGGTCGCGCAGCGCGCCGGCGAGCTCGACGATCGCCAGCGGCTCGCCGGCGGCGGTCTCGACGCGCCGCCGCCACCGCCCGGTGCCCTCCTCCGGCGGGACGTCGAGGTCCGGGCCGGCGGGACCGCCGTCGTCCACGGCGACGGGCCGTCCGGCGGTGTCGACGTACACCTCCTCCGCCGGCGCCCAGAACCACAGCTGCAGCGTCGGGTCGTGCAGGACGTCGCGCAGGGCGTCGCGGACGCGCTCCACCGACGGCGGCGCGGTCAGCCGGAGCATCCGCCCGGCGACGGCCAGCTCCGCGAGCCGGGTGCGCAGCCCGGTCGCCAGCAGCGCGAGCGGGACGAGCGCGACCACCGCGCCCTGGATCGCGTACACCTCCAGCAGCGCGTCCAGCGAGATGGACTCCTCCATGATCGGCCGCTGGGTCAGCGCGGCGGAGATCCCGACGAACGCCAGCGCGACGGTCACCGGCAGCGTGACCGCCCGCCGCATCGGGCTCATCCTCGGCAGCCGCAGCAGCAGGACGACGGCGAAGGAGAAGGCGAGCACGAGGTACAGGACGGCGGAGACCTCCAGGACGACCCGGAACGCCGCGTGGTCGGGGAACGGCGCCGGCCACCACACGTGCCGGCCGCGGAACGCGGCCCACTCCGGGCGCGAGGTGACCCAGAGCGCGGTCGGGCAGCCCCACAGCACCGCGCAGGCGAACACCGTCCAGATCCGGTCGGCGAGGTACTCCAGCCGCCCCGCCGGGTACAGCAGCACGCCCACGGCCAGGGCGAGGTAGAAGTCGGCCTGGGCGTAGGGGGACAGCAGCGGCCCGGGGCCGGCGTCCCAGCTCGCCAGCCAGTTCAGCGCCCAGCACAGCGACGCGGCCACGAACAGCAGTCCCGTCCGGCGGGTGCGGGCGCCCGTCGCCAGCAGCACGCCGACGACCGCGAGCCCGGCGGTGCCGACGAGGCTGACCGCCGCCGCGGCGGCGTGGTCGCGCCAGTACGGCCATCCCGCGGCGAGCGCGAGCGCGGCCACCGCCGGGCCGGCGGCGAGGGCACGCCTCGTCTCCGCGCCGAACCACGGTGGCGACCTGCGCCTCCGCGGGGCGGATATCACCACGACCACCCTTTCCATGCTCGGACCTGGAGCGCTCGCCCGGTACCGGGATCTCACGGGCGCCCGGCCCGTGCTTTCCCGGACGCGCACCGGCAGTGTCCCCGCTGCGGCCCGTCCGGGAGCGCGGTGTTACCCGATCGCGACGCACATGCGGCCGGAGGACGTCCGCGCGCACCACTGGACGCGAGGACGGCGAGTCGGCGCAGGACTTCACCGGCGAGCCGCAGGCCCGGGTCCAGGCGGCTGGGTCCCGCGTTGTGGCGGCGGAAGATGTTTGCGCTACCACGATTGCTTCCTGGGTATTGACATCGGTCGGCGTTATCGCAAACATTCAGGGCAACCGACCGAATGTGGAGCAGATCACAGTGACCACCGCAGCGCCCCCTCCCCCCTCCGGCACCGGCTCGGCCGGCGCCGGGCCGGCCGGTGCAGGGCCGGGCGGCGGGCGCTCCCGCGCGGCGGTCATGGAGGACGTCGCGGCGCTCGCCGGGGTCTCGGCGATGACGGTGTCGCGGGTGCTGAACGACCCCGGCAAGGTCGCGCCGCGCACCCGCGAGCGGGTGCTGGCGGCGATGCGCGAGCTGGACTACCGGCCGAACTCGGCGGCGCGCGTGCTGGCGACCGGCCGGTCCGGGGTCCTCGGCGTGGTCAGCTTCGACACGACGCTGTACGGGCCGGCCTCGACCCTGTACGGGATCGAGCGCGCCGCGCGCAGCGCCGACTACATGATCAACATCGCCAGCCTCGGCTCGCTCACCCGGCGCTCCATCGAGGACGGGGTGCAGCGGCTGCGCGCCCAGTCGGTGGACGGGATCGTCATCATCGCGCCGCACCAGTCCGCCGCCGAGGGGCTGCGCCGGCTGCCGCCGGACATGCCGGTGGTGGCGGTCGGCGCGGGCGACGACCTGCCGGTCCCGGTCGCGTCGGTCGACCACCGCGCGGGCGCGGTGCGGGCCGTCCGGCACCTGCTGAGCCTCGGCCACGAGACCGTGTGGCACATGGCCGGCCCCGCGGACTGGATCGACGCCAGCGCCCGCGTGGACGGCTGGCGCTCGGCGCTGGCGGAGGAGGGCCGGGAGGCGCCCGCGCCGCTGGCCGGCGACTGGAGCGCCCGGTCCGGGTACGAGCTCGGCCGGCGGCTGGCCGCCGACCCGGCGGTGACCGCGGTGTTCGCCGCCAACGACCCGATGGCCCTCGGCCTGCTGCGCGCGCTGCGCGAGGCGGGCCGCCGCGTCCCCGGGGAGGTGAGCGTGGTGGGCTTCGACGACGTGCCGGAGGCGCCCTACTTCGCGCCGCCGCTGACCAGCGTCCGGCAGCCGTTCGGCGAGGTCGGGCGGCACGCCTTCCAGCTGCTGCTGGAGCGCGTCGACGATCCGGGCGGCGCGGCCGGCGGCCCGCCCGCGCGGCGCACCGTGGAACCGGAGCTGGTGGTGAGGGAGAGCACGGCCGTGCGGCCCGGCGGCCGCTGACGCCGGGCACGCGGGAGGACGGCGTCCGCGGCCGCCGAATGTTAGCGCTAACACAAGCTAGTGCCAGGTTGAGATGAGAGGGGCGGCACGTTGCGCATCACCGAGATCGGCACCCACGTGCTGGGCACGCCATGGCGGAACCTCACGTTCGTGACCGTCCGCACCGACGAGGGGCTCACCGGCGTCGGCGAGGCCCGGATGCTCGGCCACACCGACGCGCTGCTCGGCTACCTCGCCGAGGCGGGGCGCCGCCACATCGTGGGCAGCGACCCGTTCGACATCGAGGACCTCGTGCACCGGATGAAGTACGGCGACTTCGGCCGGGCCGGCGAGATCGTCATGTCCGGCATCGCCTGCGTCGAGATGGCGTGCTGGGACATCGTCGGCAAGGCGCTCGGCCAGCCGGTGTGGCGGTTGCTCGGCGGCTCGGTGCGCGACCGCGTCAAGGCGTACGCCAACGGCTGGTACACCGTCGACCGGACGCCCGAGGAGTTCCACGCGGCGGCCAAGCGCGTCATCGGCAAGGGCTATCAGGCATTGAAGCTCGACCCGTTCGGCGCCGGCCGGATGGAGCTGGACCACGCCGAGACCGTGCTGGCCATCGACCTGGTGGAGGCGGTGCGCGACGCGGTCGGACCGGAGACCGAGCTGCTGATCGAGATGCACGGCCGCTTCTCCCCCGCGACCGCGATCCGGCTCGCCGGCCTGCTCGCCCCGTTCGACCCGGCGTGGCTGGAGGAGCCCGTCCCGCCGGAGAACCTCAAGGCGCTCGCCAAGGTGTCCGCGCACACCGGGCTGCCGATCGCCACCGGCGAGCGCGTCCACGACCGCATCGAGTTCCGCGAGCTGCTGGAGCTGCAGGCCGCCGACGTCCTGCAGCCCGACGTCGGGCACACCGGCGGCATCTCCGAGGTCCGCAAGCTCGCCGCGACCGCCGAGACCTACTACGTGCAGGTCGCGCCGCACAACGTCGGCGGCCCCGTGCTGACGGCCGCGAGCCTCCAGCTCGGCGTCTGCACCCCCAACTTCAAGATCCTCGAGCACTTCAACGACTTCGCCGACGCCGCCGTCAAGGACGTCGCGACGGGCGCGCCGCAGGTCGTCGACGGCTACTTCCAGCGGCCCGAGGCGCCCGGCCTCGGCGTCGAGCTCGACCTCGACGCGATCGCCGCGTTCCCCCAGCAGCACGCCGACTTCGACCTGTACGCCGACGGCTGGCACTTCCGCGGGACGCGCAGTTGAGCCGCGCCGTGCTGGTCGACGCACCGGGCCGCTGGCGGATCGAGGCCGGCGACCCGCCGGAGCCGGGCCGCGGCGAGGCCCGCGTCCGGGTCGCCGCCGCCGGGCTGTGCGGCAGCGACCGGGAGCTGTTCGACGGCGCGCGTCCCGAGGGCTTCGCGTGCTACCCCGTCGTCCCCGGGCACGAGTGGTCGGGCACGGTCGACGCGGTCGGCCCCGACACCGATCCGGCGCTGGTCGGCGCGCCCGTCGTCGGCGAGGGGTTCCGCGGCTGCATGGCGTGCGGGCGCTGCCGCGAGGGCGCCCCGAACCTGTGCGCCACCCGCTACGACGAGACCGGCTTCACCCGGCCCGGCGCGTTCGCCGACCACCTGCTGGTGCCCGCCCGGCTGCTGCACGTGCTGCCGCCCGGCGCGGACCTGCGCGCGGCGGCGCTGCTGGAGCCGGCCGCGGTCATCGCCGGGGCCGTCCGGCACGCGGCGGCGCGCCCCGGCGAGACGGTCGCGGTGGTCGGCGCCGGCACCCTCGGGATGCTGGCGCTGCAGTTCCTCGCCGCCTCGTCGCCCGCCCGGCTCGTCGCGATCGACCCGCGGGTGGAGCGCGGCGAGGCGGCGCTGGACGCGGGCGCGACCGCGTTCAGCCGGCCGGGCGAGGCCCCCGAGGGCGCGTTCGACGTGGTCGTGGAGACGGCCGGGGCGGCCGGCACCGCGAGCTCGGCGGTGCGGCTGGCCCGCCGCGGCGGCCGCGTGGTCGTCACCGGCATCCCCGCCGACCCGGCCGACGCCGTCCCGACGTCGCTGCTGGTCACCCGCGCCCTGTCGCTGCACACCGTGTTCGGCTCCGGCCCCGCCGACTGGACGTACGCGGTGCGCGCGTTCGGCACCGGCGTGCTGCGGCCCGCCCCACTGATCACCCACGAGCTGCCGCTGACCGAGTTCGCGGCGGCGCTCGAGCTCAGCGGCTCCCCCGACGCCGGGAAGGTGCTGCTGCGCCCCGACCTCGACACGCCCCCCAACGGCGGGAGGACCGATGGACCCGTTCTCTGACGACCCGGCCGGCGGCGGCCGCGCGCCCGGCGAGGACGCGCTGCGCGCCCTCGGCCTGCCCGGCCGCGCCGCGCCCCCGCCCGCGTCCGGCCTGCGGTTCCCCGACGGCGGCGCCTGGCGCACCGAGCTGCCGTCCTGCGAGGGACCGGCCGTCCTCGAGGCGGTACTGGAGGAGAGCGAGCACCTCGGCGTGCCGCTGCACCGCATCAGCCAGGGCAGCGGCGTGTGGATGCTCACCGACGCCGAGATCGGCGAGATGGTGGACGCCTGCGGGGCGCGCGGCATCGAGCTGTGCCTGTTCCTCGGCCCGCGCGGTACCTGGGAGCCCGGCGCCGGAGGCCGCTCCTACAACGCCTCCGGCCCGCGCGCCCGGGGCCGCGACCAGCTCGCCCAGTGCGTCGAGGACGCCGAGCGGGCCGCGGCGCTGGGCGTCCGGTCGCTGCTGGTCGCCGACGAGGGCGTGCTGTGGACGCTGCACCGGCTGCGCGAGGCCGGCCGGCTGCCGGCCGACACGACCTTCAAGGTGTCCGCGCTGGTCGGCCCGGTGAACCCGGCCTCGTTCGCGGTGTGGGAGGGGCTCGGCGGCGACTCGGTCAACGTGCCGAGCGACCTGACGATCGCGCAGCTCGCCGAGATCCGCGCGGTCAGCGCCGCGCCGATGGACTTCTACGTCGAGGCGCCCGACGACCTCGGCGGGTTCGTCCGGTTCTACGACGCGGCGGAGCTGATCCGCTGCGGCGCCCCCATCTATCTGAAGTTCGGGCTGCGCAACGCGCCCGGCATCTATCCGGTCGGCCGGCACCTGCTGCCCGCCGCCGTGGCGAGCGCGCGGGAGCGGGTGCGGCGCGGCCGGCTCGTCCTGGACACCCTCGCCCGGCTCGGGGCGGGCGGCGGAATGTCCCCGATCGGGTCCCGGGACCCGGGACCGCTGCGGCGGTTCCCGGCCCTGCCGCAGGCCCTGCCCTCGTCCGCCGTCCCACGCTGATTCGTTTCCGCTGCCCTCCCCCACCCCGAAGGAGAACGAGATGAGATTCCGGCGCATCACCGCGGTGCTGTCCTCACTGGTGCTGGCGACCGCAATGACGGCGTGCGGCTCCAGCGAGAAGAGCGTCGACAAGAAGCCCAAGGCCGGCGACGCCAAGGGCGCGCTGATCGGCGTCACGATGCCGACCAAGTCGTCCGAGCGCTGGATCCGCGACGGCAACACGCTGAAGGCCGACCTGGAGAAGCTCGGGTACAAGGTCGACCTGCAGTACGCCGAGAACGACATCCCGACGCAGGTCAGCCAGATCGAGAACCAGATCACCAAGGGCGCCAAGCTGCTGGTCGTCGCCTCCATCGACGGCACCGCGCTGACCAGCCAGCTGGAGGAGGCGCACCAGAACCACATCCCGGTGATCTCCTACGACCGGCTGATCATGCGCAGCCCGGACGTCGACTACTACGTCACCTTCGACAACTACAAGGTCGGCGTGGAGCAGGCGACCTCGCTGCTCACCGGCCTGAAGGTCAAGAACGCGGACGGCTCCGAGGGCAAGGCCAAGGGCCCGTTCAACATCGAGCTGTTCGCCGGCTCGCCCGACGACAACAACGCGCCGTTCTTCTACAACGGCGCGATGTCGGTGCTCAAGCCGTACATCGACAAGGGCACCCTCGTCGTCAAGAGCGGCCAGACCGACTTCAAGACGATGGCGATCCTGCGCTGGGACCCGGCCACGGCGCAGAAGCGGATGGAGGACATCCTCACCAAGACCTACCGGGGCGGCGCCAAGGTCGACGGCGTGCTGTCGCCCTACGACGGGCTCTCGATCGGCATCCTGTCGGCGCTCAAGAGCAACGGCTACGGCACGGGGAGCCAGCCGTACCCGGTGGTGACCGGGCAGGACGCCGAGCGGGCGTCGGTGAAGTCGATCCTGGCCGGCGAGCAGTACTCGACGATCTTCAAGGACGTCCGCAAGCTCGCCGACGAGGCGGCCAAGATGTCCGACGCCATCCTCAAGGGCGGCAAGCCGCAGGTGAACAACACCACGGACTACAACAACACCAAGAAGGTCGTCCCGACCCAGATGCTCCAGCCGGTCATCGTCAACAAGTCCAACGTGCAGTCCGAGCTGGTGCAGTCCGGCTACTACACGCAGGCGCAGCTGGGATGACGCCGTGACCACCGACGACACCACCGAAGCGGCGGCCGCGGCCGGCGCCGCGGGAGGCGACGACATCCTGCGGATGCGGGGGATCACCAAGACGTTCCCCGGCGTGAACGCGCTGGCGGACGTCGACCTGACGGTGCGCCGCGGCGAGATCCACGCGATCTGCGGGGAGAACGGCGCGGGCAAGTCGACGCTGATGAAGGTGCTGTCCGGGGTGTACCCGCACGGCTCGTACGACGGGGAGATCCTCTTCGACGGCGAGCCGTGCCGGTTCTCCGGCATCCGCGACAGCGAGGAGCGCGGCATCGTCATCATCCACCAGGAGCTGGCGCTGTGCCCGCAGCTGTCGATCGCCGAGAACATCTTCCTCGGCAACGAGCGCACGCCGCGCGGGTTCCTCGGGCTGCGCGGCCTGGTCGACTGGAACCGCACCAACCACGAGGCGGGCCGGCTGCTGGAGCGGGTCGGGCTGCCGGAGAACCCGGTGACCCCGATCGCCGACCTCGGCGTCGGCAAGCAGCAGCTGGTCGAGATCGCCAAGGCGCTGTCCAAGCGGGTGCGGCTGCTGATCCTGGACGAGCCGACCGCCGCCCTCAACGACGAGGACTCCGCGCACCTGCTGAACCTGATGCGGGAGCTGCGCGACGACGGCATCACCTGCGTGATCATCTCGCACAAGCTGAACGAGGTGCTGGCCATCGCCGACACCATCAGCGTGCTGCGCGACGGCCGGATGATCGAGACGCTCGACCCGTCCGCCGGCGGGGTCACCGAGGACCGGATCATCGCCGGCATGGTCGGCCGCGACCTGGAGCACCGCTACCCGCCGCGCGAGCCGCGGGTCGGCGAGGAGGTGCTGCGGATCGAGGACTGGACCGTGCACAGCCCGGCGCAGCGCGACCGGGCGGTGGTGTCGGGGGCCGCGCTGTCCCTGCGGCGCGGCGAGGTCGTGGGGCTGGCCGGGCTGATGGGCGCGGGCCGCACCGAGCTGGCGATGAGCGTGTTCGGGCGGTCCTACGGCGTGGACATCTCCGGCCGGGTGTACAAGGACGGCGAACCCGTCCAGCTGCGCACCGTCCGGGACGCGATCCGGCACCGCATCGCCTACGCCACCGAGGACCGCAAGCGCTACGGCCTCAACCTCATCCAGGACATCAAGAAGAACGTGTCGGCCGCCCGGGTCGGGAAGCTGGCCCGGGCCGGATGGGTGAACGAGTTCGAGGAGTACAAGGTCGCCGAGGAGTTCCGCGGCGGGCTGAACATCAAGGCGCCCAGCGTGCTGGCCGCGACCGGGCAGCTGAGCGGCGGCAACCAGCAGAAGGTCGTGCTGTCCAAGTGGATCTTCACTGATCCGGACGTGCTGATCCTGGACGAGCCGACCCGCGGCATCGACGTCGGCGCCAAGTACGAGATCTACACGATCATCAACCGGCTCGCCGCGGAGGGCCGGGCGATCCTGCTGATCTCCTCGGAGCTGCCCGAGCTGCTCGGCATGTGCGACCGGATCTACACGATGGCGGCCGGCCGGATCACCGGCGAGGTGCCGCGCGCGCAGGCCACGCAGGAGCGCCTCATGTCCTACATGACCATGGGAAGGGAGCAGGCCGGATGAGCCGTACCGCGCCCGCGAAGACCGACGCCGCCGACGCCGCGGGCCCCGCCGCGGCGCCCGGGGCGGCGGCGCCCGCCGCCCGGCCGCGGCTGACCGTCAACGTGCGGCAGAGCGGCATCTACATCGCGTTCGCACTGATCGTCGTGCTGTTCGCGGTGCTGACCGGGGGCGATCTGCTGCAGCCGCAGAACATCTCCAACATCATCGTGCAGAACTCCTACATCCTGATCCTGGCGATCGGGATGATCCTCATCATCATCTCCGGGCACATCGACCTGTCGGTGGGCTCGCTGGTCGGCGTCACGGGCGCCATCGCCGCCTGGCTGATGGTCAACCACCATGTCGCCTGGCCGCTGGCCCTGCTGCTGACGCTGGTCGCGGGCGCCGCGATCGGCGCGTGGCAGGGCTACTGGACCGCCTTCTTCGGCATCCCGTCGTTCATCGTCACCCTGGCGGGGATGCTGCTGTTCCGCGCGCTGACCATGACGGTGCTCGGCAACCAGGGCCTCGGGCCGTTCCCCGACCAGGTCCGCACGCTGTCGAACGGATTCACCTCCGGCTACTTCGGCAACGTCGGGCTCGGGCCGCTGGGCGGCGCCGACCTTTTCAGCCTGCTCGTCGGGATCGTGACCGTCGCGGGCCTTGCGGTCTCGCGGTGGCGCACCCGCGCGACGCGGATCGGCTACGGGCAGACCGTCGACCCGGTGCCGGTGTTCCTGCTGAAGATCGCCGCCGCCGGTGCGCTGATCATGGCGGTGACCGTGCAGCTGGCCCGGTTCCACAACCTGCCGTGGGTGCTGGTGCTGCTGGCGGCGCTGGTGCTGGCGTACTCGCTGCTGACGGCCCGCTCGGTGTTCGGCCGGCACGTGTACGCCGTCGGCGGCAACCTGCAGGCGGCCGTGCTGTCGGGCGTGCGGGCCAAGTCGGTGGTGTTCTGGCTGTTCGTCAACATGGGCGTGCTGTCGGCGCTGGCCGGCATCATCTTCGCCGGCCGGCTCAACCAGGCGGGGCCCACCGCGGGCAACACCTTCGAGCTGGACGCGATCGCGGCGGCCTTCATCGGCGGCGCGGCGGTGCAGGGCGGCGTCGGCAAGGTGGTCGGCGCCCTCACCGGCGGCCTGATCATGGGCGTGATCAACAACGGCATGTCGCTGATGGGCGCGCCGAGCGAGCGGGTGATGCTGGTCAAGGGCCTGGTGCTGCTCGCCGCCGTCGCGTTCGACGTCTGGACCAAGCGGCGGGCCGGCTCGCCGCTGCTGCGCTGACCCGGCGCACCCCGAAGGGGGCCGGCGGCCGTCCGCCGGTCCCCGTCACCCAGAGAACACGCAAGTCCGTCTCCTCCCTCCCCCCCACGCGAGAGGAACACCGATGAAGCGCGTCCCACCCCTCACCGTCCCGCTGGCCACCGCCGCCCTGCTCGCGGGCGGCCTCCTCGCCGTCCCGGCGACCGCCGCGTCGTCCGGGCCCACCATCGCCAAGGAGCCGTTCGGCGCGCTGCCGGACGGCACGAAGATCGACCGGTACACGCTCGGCAGCGGCCACGGGATGAAGGTCCGCATCCTCACCTACGGCGGCATCGTCCAGTCCCTCGACGTCCCCGACCACCACGGCCGGTCCGGCAACGTCGCGCTCGGGTTCGGGAAGCTGGACGGCTACCTCAGCGACACCTACAAGGACGAGAACCCCTACTTCGGGGCGCTGATCGGGCGCTACGGCAACCGGATCGGCGGCGCGCAGTTCACGCTGGACGGCAAGACCTACAAGGTCCCCGCCAACGACGGGAACAACAGCCTGCACGGCGGCACGACCGGCTTCGACAAGCGGGTGTGGAAGGCCGAACCGGTCAAGGGCGGGGACGGGGTGTCGCTGCGCCTGACGTACGTCAGCCCCGACGGCGAGGAGGGCTACCCCGGCACCCTGCGCACCACCGTCACCTACACCGTGACCCGCAAGAACGACCTGCGCATCCGCTACCAGGCCACCACCGACAAACCGACCGTGGTGAACCTGACCAACCACACCTACTTCAACCTGGCCGGTGAGGGATCCGGCGAGGTCTACGACCACAAGGTGCAGATCAACGCGTCCCGCTACACCCCGGTCGACTCGACCCTCATCCCGACGGGGCAGCTGGCCACGGTGCACGGCACGCCGCTGGACTTCACCCGGCCGCACACCATCGGCGAACGCATCCGCGACGGCCACCAGCAGATGGTGTACGGGCGCGGCTACGACCACAACTTCGTGCTCGACGGCTCCGGCATGAAGCTCGCCGCCCGCGTCACCGAGCCGACCACCGGCCGGGTGATGGAGATCCGCACCGACCAACCCGGCCTGCAGTTCTACTCCGGCAACTTCCTCGACGGCCGGCTCGTCGGCACCGGCGGGAAGATGTACCGGCAGGGCGACGGGTTCGCCATGGAGACCCAGCACTTCCCCGACTCGCCCAACAAGCCGCAGTTCCCGAGCACCACGCTGCGGCCCGGCCAGACTTACGACTCCACCAGCGTCTACTCCTTCTCCGCGTCCTGACCCCCGGCCGGGAGCGGGCGGCCGGCGACCCGCCGGCGCCCGCTCCCGGCCGTCCGGGCCGCCCGAGGATCCCCATGGAACACCGCATCGAGATCGCCCTGCCCTCCCGCGTCCGGCTCGGCGAGGGACCCAACTGGCACGCCGCCGCCGGCGTGCTGCTCTGGGTCGACATCCTCGGCAACGAGGTGCACGCCTACGACCCGGCCACCGGCGCCGACACCGTCCGCCACACGGCCCAGCACGTGGGCGCGGCCAGGCCCCGGACGGGCGGCGGCCTGGTCGTCAACCTCCGCGACGGCGTCGGGCTCTACGACCCCGACGGCGCCTTCCACTGGCTCGCAGAGCACCCCGTCCCCGGATGCCGCGGCAACGACGCGGCCGTCGGCCCGGACGGGGCACTGTGGGCCGGGACCATGCGCTACGACGAGGCGCCGGGAGGCGGCCGGCTGCGCCGCGTTCGCCCGGACGGCGAGACGACCACGGTGCTGGACGACGTGACGATCAGCAACGGGATCGCCTGGAGCCCCGACGGGCGCCTGATGTACTACGTCGACACGCCCACGCGCCGCATCGACGTCTTCGACTTCCGCCCCGAGCAGGGCGCCACCGGCCGGCGCGCGCTCGTCTCCGTCCCGGGCCTGCCCGACGGGCTCACCACCGACGCCGACGGACGGCTCTGGGTCGCCCTGTGGGGCTCCGGCCGCGTCCTCTGCTACACCCCCGACGGCGACCTCGACCGCACCATCGAGGTGCCCGCCGCGCAGACCACCGCCTGCGCGTTCGGCGGCCCGGACCTCCGCGACCTCTACATCACGACGGCGACCGTGGGCGCGCCGAAGGACGATCCCCACGGCGGATCGCTGTTCGTCGTCCCCGGCGCGGGCCAGGGGCTGCCCTCCCCCGCGTTCGCCGGCTGACGGGCGGTCAGACGCGGCGGCCGACGCCCGCGAGCGTGAACGTCCGCTCGGGGTCCTCGATCGCCGCACCGGGCTCGGGGCGCCACAGCGGGGTGTAGGTGAGGCCGGGTTCGAGCAGCTCGAACGGCGCGACGAGCGCCTCCACCTCGGCCCGGGTCCGGCCCCAGAAGTGCCAGGTCGGCTTGAACACCTCGGTGACGTCCTTGCTGGACTGCGGCTGGGGCTCGTGGGTGATGTGGGTGAACACCAGGTGTCCGCCGGGCGGCAGCGCCTCGTGCAGCCGCCGGACGGTCCGCGTCGCATCGGCGGTGTCGCGGATGAAGTGCAGGACCCGGTCGAGCACGACCGCGACCGGTTCGGAGAAGTCGATGTGCTCGCGCACGACCGGGTCGCCGGTGAGCGTCTCGGGACGCCGGAGGTCGCACTGCACGACCGTCGTCCGCTTCGTGCCGGCCAGCAGCGCCCGCGCGTGCACCAGGACGACGGGGTCGCCGTCGGCGAACACGACGGTCGCGTCCGGGGCGACCTCGGCCGCGACCTCGTGCACGTTCCCGGCCGCAGGCAGCTTGCTGCCGACGTCGATGAACTGCCGCACGCCGCGCTCCGCGAGGTACCGGACGGCGCGGCCGACGAACGCGTGGTTCTCCCTGGCCGCCCTCCCCGCCTCCGGGATGACGCCCAGCAGCTGCTCGGCGACCTCGCGGTCGGCGGCGTAGTTGTCCTTGCCGCCGAGCAGGTAGTCGTAGATCCGCGCCGTGTTGGGCGTCGTCAGGTCGACGTCGGCGGGGGACCACCTCTCCTCGGCCATCGCAATCTCCGCTTCGTCCCGGGGGAAGACGATCGTCTCACGAAACGCGGCGTGCTCACGCCGGGACGCACCGCGTCCGGGCTCGGCCCCGGCCACCGGTCACGGGCGGGATCCTCGGCCCGCGCCCCCGGTCGGGAGCCGGACGGTGACCGGCCCGGCCTCGGCATGGTGGACGGGACGACGGGCCGGACCTCGCTCAGGGCCGGGTGCCGCCGAGATCGTCGGAGCGCCCGGCTTCGAGCCGGGACAGCTGCGCGGTCGGACGCCCGCCGGTCCGCCAGTTGTCGCCGTCGCTCTCCCACGGCCGGGGCCATCCGGCGGGCGAGTCCTCCCAGCCCTCCTGCCTTCCGTACACGGTCATGTCGAGCAGCCCGCAGGTCGGGGCCATCGGCTCGACGCCGCGGCCGGTGGTCCAGTACGTCTCGAACACCCGGTCGCCGTCACGCAGGTAGCACGCCAATCCGAAGCTGCTCCGGTCCGCGTGCAGGGCGTCGATGGAGTCCCGTGCCGAGTACCAGGGGACGTCCCAGCCCATGAAGTCGCGGTAGCGGACGCTGTCCTTGTACGGGCCCTTGCAGAAGGTGGCGTAGGTGACGTCGCGGGCGTGCAGGTAGGACAGCTCCCGCACCTGCGAGTTGAAGAACGTGCATCCCTCGCACTGCTCGGCGGCGGGGTGGCCGTCGTGCCACATGTGGTGGTAGGCGATCAGCTGCCGCCGCCCCTCGAACGTCTCCAGCAGCGTGACGGGCCCGTCCGGGCCGGTCAGCGGCGTGGCGGCGTCCACCTCCACCATCGGCAGCCGCCGGCGCGCCGCCGCGATCGCGTCGCCCTCGTGGGTGTGCGCCTTCTCCCGCACCAGGAGCGCGTCCCGCTCGGCCTGCCAGGTGGCCCGGTCGACGATCCTGGGCAGCGCCTCGGCGCCCGCCGTCGTGTTCGTCCGGTCGTTCATGGTCCCTCCCTGTGGCCGGCGTCGCCGGCCGTACGTGGTGTCCGGGTCATGGCTCGAGGTGGCCCTTGAGCGCGTCGAGCCGGTCGTCCCAGTCACCGGCCAGCACGTTCAGGAACTGCTGCGCCACCCGCATCGGCGCGGTGCGCACCCGGTAGCGCACCCGGCGCCGCTCCCCCGGTTCGGCCGTCACCAGGCCCGCCCCGGTGAGCAGGGCGAGGTGCTTGGCGATCGCCTGCCGCGTGATCGGCAGCCGGGCGGCCAGATCGGTGGCGGTGGCCGGCCCGTCCGCGGCCAGCGTCGCCAGGACGGAGCGCCGGGACGGGTCGGCCAGCGCGGCGAAGACCCGCTCGGCGGTCGCCTCGAGGTCAGGCCGCATCGAGGTGTCCGGTGAGTTCGTCCAGTTCCGCCGCCCATCCGCCGACGTGCGCGTCGTACTCCTCCTGGTAGACGTCCTCGGGGAGCTGGGCGAAACCGGTCTCCACCACGTGCAGCCGCGTGCCCGCACCGGACGGTTCGAGGGTGAACTCGACGTAGGTGCGGCGCGGATCGCCCTCGGGCAGCCCCTTGAGCTGCCAGGTGAAGCCGAACACCCGCGGCTCCTCGATCCGTTCGACGCGCATGGCGACGGCGGATCCGTCGCTCCAGCCCATCCAGGCCCGCCCGCCCGGCCGCAGGTCGATGGCGGCCTCCTCGCCGAACCAGGCGGCCAGCCCCTCGGCCGTGGTGAGCGCCGCCCACACCTTCCCCGGCGGGGCGGCGAGCTCCACGGTCCGTTCGATCCGATCGGGAAACCCCATGGCGACCTCCGTATAGCAACTCAACGGTTGCCATACTATGGCAACCATCTGGTTGCGTCAACGGGTCAGGCGTCGAGCAGGTCGAGCACCTCGGCGTCCAGGCCGATGTCCGGGTCGGCCGCGCGCGCGGCGCGCAGGGCGGCGGCCAGGGTCGCCGCCGCGAGGGCCGCCAGCCGGTCGCGCGGGACGTCGCGATGCCGCAGGTGGTCGATGACGACCTCGTCCAGGTAACCGACCCAGCCGCGCATCGTGGTGCGCAGCACGGGGCGGGCCGGGTCGGGGACGCCGAGTGCGTCCAGCAGCCGTTGCGCGCCCTGCCAGCGCAGGTCTTCCACGATCGCGCGGACCTCCGGGTCGGAGCCGTTGCCGCCGCGCATCACCGCCAGGAACCCGGCGGCGTTGGCCTCCATGTAGGCGATGTGCCGGTCGAGGGCGTCGCGCAACTGCTCCCCCGGCGTCGCACCCTGCGGCTCCGCCTCGTGGACGACCCGCAGCCGGTCGGCGGCGGCGCGGATCGTCGCGAGGTAGAGCCCGCGCTTGTTGCCGAAGTGGTGCGCGATCAGTCCGTAGGCGACGCCCGCCCGCCTGGCGATCTCGGTGGTGGTCACCTCGTCGTAGGCGCGGCCGGTGAACAACTCGGCGGCGGCGTCGATCAGCATCTGCCGGCGGTCGGGCCGGGCCATCGGCGGCTCCCTCGGATTGACGTGCGGTCGCGGGCGAGTCTAGCCTCTCGAACTGATTGATAATCAGTCAATATCGGGAGGCGATGATGGCCCGGATCGAGCTGGCGGACGCGCCGGTCCTGCTCACCGGCGCGTCCAGCGGGATCGGGCGCGCCCTGGCGTTCGCGCTCGCCGGACGCGGCGCACGGCTGGCGATCGCGGCCCGCCGCCGGGACGCGCTGGAGGAGGTGGCGGACCGGATCGCCGCCCGCGGCGGGACGCGTCCGCACGTGATCGAGGCCGACCTGTCGCGTCCGGGCGCCGCCGCCGCGCTCGCCACCACGGCGGTGCAGGCTCTGGGCGGGGTGCGCGTGTTGGTCAGCAACGCGGGCGCGGGACTGGTCGCGGCCCAGGGCGAATTGGGTGACGGCGCCGACGCGCGGGCGCTGTTCGAGACGAACTTCTGGTCTCCGCTCGCGCTGGCCCGCGCGCTGCTGCCGGGGATGCGCGACGGCGGTGTGATCGTCAACGTCACGTCCACCCTGCAGGCGCTGCCGGTCCCGATGCTCGGGCACTACGGCTCGGCGAAGGTCGCGCTCGCGCACGCCACCCGCACGATGCGCAACGAGCTGCGCGGCACCGGCGTCACCGTCCTGGAGTACGTCCCGGGCGCAACCGACACCGATGCCCGCGACGTCGGCCTGCTGCCCTGGCGCGGCAAGCCGGTGCGCACGCTCCCGCCGGTCTCCCCCGAGTCCGCCGCGCGGGCGGTCGTGCGGGCGATCGAGCGCGGCGAGCGCCGCCGCGTCCACCCCCTCCCCTCGCTGCTGCCGCTGGAGATCCCGGCGCTCGGCCGCCTGGCGGCCCGCGCCGCGGCGCGCCGGATTCAGATCCCCCGAAGCTTCTGAAGCCCCCGCGCCGACGCGCCGCACCGCGACTTCGGTCAGTGGGGTGGGTCGTCGGGGAGGGTCGGGACGGCGAGGCCGGGGTCGCGGCCCAGGAGCACCGCGGGCATGATCGCGGACGAGCCGAACCGGCCGCGGACGCCGTCGACGGCGGCGTCCGCGGCCTCGCCGGCGTCGAACGGGAGCGCGAGCTGGACGGCCCGGTCGTCGTGCAGGGAGCCGAGCGACACCCCGATCAGCGTCAGCCCGCGCTCGGCGATCAGCGGGGCGGCGGCGCCGAGCAGGCGGCGGGCCGCGTTCAGCAGCACCGCCGTGTCGGCCGTGGCCTGCGGCAGCGTGTGCGAGCGGGTCGCGCGGGCGTAGTCGCCGAACCGGAGCCGCAGCGTGACCGTCCGGCACACCCGGTGCGCGCCGCGCAGCCGTCCCGCGAGCCGGTCCAGCAGGCCGACCAGCATCGCGTCGAGTTCCTCGGGCGTCCGCTGCCGGCGGCCGAGGGCGCGCTGGGCGCCCATCGAGCGGCGACGGACGCCGGTGCGGACGAGACGCGGGTCCCGGTTGCGGGCCAGCGCGTGCAGGTGGCGTCCGGCGCCGGGGCCGAGCAGCGACACCAGCGCCTCCTCCGGCATGTCGGCGACCTGGCCGACCGTGGTCACCCCGTACCCGGCGAGCTTGGCGGCGGTCGCGGGCCCGACGCCCCACAGCCGCCGCACCGGCAGCGGGCGCAGGAACTCCAGTTCGCCGTCCGGCGGGACGACGAGGAGCCCGTCGGGCTTGGCGACGCCGCTGGCCACCTTCGCCAGGAACTTCGTGCGGGCCACGCCGATGGTGATCGGCAGCCCGACCTCCTCGGCCACCCGGCGCCGCAGCCGCGCCGCGATGTCGGCGGGCGTCCCGGAGATGCGGCGCAGGCCGTCGACGTCGAGGAACGCCTCGTCGATCGACAGGCCCTCGACGAGCGGCGTCGTGGCGCGGAACAGCGCGAACACCGCCTTGCTGGCCTCGGCGTAGGCGTCCATCCGGGGCGGGACGACCACGGCGCGCGGGCACAGCCGCCGCGCCTGGCCGCCGCTCATCGCGGTGCGGACGCCGTGCGCCTTGGCCTCGTAGCTGGCCGCCAGCACCACACCGCCGCCGACGATGACCGGCCGGCCGCGCAGCGCGGGGTCGTCGCGCTGCTCGACCGACGCGTAGAAGGCGTCCAGGTCGGCGTGCAGGATCGTGGCGGCGCCGGACACGAACATATGTTCGCATACCCGTCCCGGACCTGGGCAGGTACGCTCCCCGCGTGACCGAGGTCGGGTACGCCGAGTCCAGGGACGGGACGGTCGTCGGCTACGAGACGATCGGCGCGGGACCGCCGATGGTGCTCGTGCACGGCGCGGCCGTCGACCGCCGCTGCTGGGCGCCGGTGGTGCCGGTGCTCGCCGAGCGCTTCACCGTGCACGTGATGGACCGGCGAGGACGCGGCCACAGCGCGAGGGAGGGCGGCCCGTACGCCGTCGAGCGCGAGGGCGAGGACATCGCCGCGGTCGTCGAGGCGGCGGGACGGGACGTCTTCCTCGTCGGCCACTCCTACGGTGCGGTGTGCTCACTCCACGCGGCCATGGCGACGGACGCGATCGGACGGCTCGTGCTCTACGAGCCCCCGATCACGACGCCCTGGCGCGAGGCCGCCTCCCCCGAACTGCTGGAGAAACTCCGCGGGCTCGCCCGCGAGGAGGACTACGACCGGCTCCTCGAGACGGTGTTCCGCGACGTGATCCGCCTGTCGCCGCGGCAGGTGGACGCGCTGCGCGGGGCCCGCCGGTTCTGGGCGGCGTGCCTGGGCAACGCGCCGCCGCTCGTCCGGGAGAGCGAGAGCGTGCCGCGGATCGAGGACTGCGCGCGGTTCGCGACGATCCGGGTGCCGGTACGGCTGCTGGTCGGGGAGGCGAGCCCGCCGTACCAGCGGCCGACGGCGGACGCGCTGGCCCGCGTCCTGCCCGGCGCCGAGGTCGTGGAGCTGCCGGGTCAGGGGCACATGGCGATGGCGGACGATCCGGACCTGTTCGCCAAGGCGCTGACGACGTTCGCCGAGTGAGCGGTCACCCCTTCGTCGCGCCGGCGGTCAGCCCGCCGATCAGCTGCCGTTCGGCCACGGAGTAGAACGCGATGGCGGGGACCATCGCCAGCACGATGTAGGCGATGACGAGCGCGTAGTTCGTCGAGTACTGCCCCTGGAACTGCTGGATGCCGACGGGGATCGTCTGCCATTTCGGGTCGCCGAGCACCAGCAGCGGGAGGAAGAAGTTGTTCCAGCTCGTCACGATGGCGAGGACCGAGACGGTGCCGAGGGCGGGCCGCGCCATCGGCAGCAGGATGCGCCAGAAGAACCCGAACCGGCTGCAGCCGTCCATGATGGCGGCCTCCTCCAGCTCGGCGGGGATCGTCCGGAAGAAGGACCGCAGGATGATCAGCGTCATCGGCAGCGCGAACGCGGCCTGCGGCAGGATCACGCCGAACGGGTCGTCGAGCAGCCCGAACGAGCGCAGCAGGACGAACAGCGGCAGCACCGCCACCGCGGGCGGGAACATCAGCCCCATCGCGAAGAGGGTGAAGAAGAACTCCCGGCCGCGGAAGGCGTAGCGGGCGAACGCGAACGCGGCGAGCGCGGCGGCCGCCACGGTGATCAGCGTCGTGGCGACCGCGATCAGCACGCTGTTGCCGATCTGCCGCCAGAACGTGCCGGAGCCCAGGATGCCGGTGTAGTTCGACACCTTCCACGGGTGGGGAAGGCCGATCGGGTCCGTGGTGAGGTCGCCGGTGGTCTTGAACCCGGAGACGACCGCGTACAGCAGCGGGACGACGATGAAGGAGCCGAGCACCCACACCAGCACGTGCTTGGACACGCCGCGCGCGACGGCCGCCCTCATCGCCGGCCGCCCGCGGAGGTGACCGCGCCCTGCAGGTCGCGGCGCAGCGCGTAGCGCTGGTACAGCAGGGAGAAGACCATGCTGATGAGGAACATGGCCACGCTGATCGCGCTCGCGTACCCCATCTGGTAGCGCTTGAAGCCGAACTGGAACATGGTGACGGCCATCGTCTCCGTGGAATTGGTCGGCCCGCCGGTCGTGGTGACCCACACCAGGTCGAACAGCTGGATCGAGCCGATGACGGACAGGAACACGCTGATCCGCAGGGTCGGGGCGAGCAGCGGCAGCGTGACGGCGCGGAACCGGCGCCACGGCCCGGCCCCGTCGATGGAGGCGGCCTCCAGGACCTCCGTCGGGACGCCCTGCAGCCCGGCGAGGTAGATCATCATGTGGAAGCCGAAGTACTTCCATGTCATGACCGCGAACAGGGTGGGCAGCGCGGTGCCGGGATCGGAGAACCACTTGCCGGCGAGCCCGCCGAGCAGCGGGAGGCCCCCGACGACCTCGTCGGCGAGCCCGCTGCCGGGCAGGAAGATGATGCCGAACAGCACGCCGGCGATCACCTCGGACAGGATGTAGGGCGCGAAGAACACCGCCCGGTACACCGCGCGGCCCCGGATCCGCTGGTTCAGCAGGACGGCGGTGCCGAGCGCGATCGGCAGCTGGACGGCGAGCGACAGCACGACGATGACCAGGCCGCGCAACAGGTCGCCGCGGAAGATCGGGTCGCCGGACAGCTTGCGGTAGTTGTCGAGGCCGACGAAGTCCTCGGGACGGCCGAAGCCGCCCCACTTGAAGAAGCTCGTGTAGAGCGCGACCGCGATCGGGATCAGGACGAACAGGAAGAACAGCAGCAGGGCCGGCAGCAGGAACCAGGTGCTGGCCGTCCAGCCGCGCAGCCGCCGGCCGAGCGGCGCCTTCGGGCGCCGCTCGGAACGCGGGTCCCGCGCGGCGCGGCGCGGCCGGTCGCCGGTGGTGACGGACAGTGTGCCGGGTCCCGTCATTGGCTCTTGGCCGCCTTGGTCACCTGCTGCGCGACCTGCTCGGGCGTCTGCTTGCCGCCGATGAGCGCGGCGACGCTGTCGTTGACCTGCTGGCCGACGGCGGGCGGGAACGCCTGGTCGAGGTAGAGCTGGAAGCCGGTGGAGTTGGCGAGCGCCTCGGCGACCTGCTTGCGGTTGGGGTCGGTGAGCGTGTTCTCGGCGCCCTTGACGACCGGCATGAAGGCGCCGGACGAGACCAGTTCCTGCTCGTTCTCCTTGTTGAGGAGGAAGGCGAGGAAGTCCACGGCCTCCTTCGGAGCGTTCTTGCTCAGCGCGTGCCCGTTGCCGCCGCCGAACACGTCGGTGGGGACGCCCTGGCCGCCGTCGACGGCCGGGAACGGGAACCAGCCCTGGTCGGCGCCGATGCCCTTGCCGGAGGCGTCCTTCTCCACCGTCGGCGCCCACTGCCCCATCAGCTCCATGGCGGCCTTGCCGGCGCCGACGGTCGCGGCCTCCCCGCCGGGGGCGTCGAAGCCGGCGTTCTGGAAGCCGGGCTGGAAGGGCTGCAGGTCGACGAGTTCCTTGAGGTGCTGCCCGGCGCCGACGAACGCGGGCCCGCCGAAGTCGTTGCTCTTGGCGGCCTGCTGCATGGCGGGCATGCCGCCGATGCGCATCGCGAGGTAGGCCCAGTAGTACATGCCGGGCCACTTGTCCTTGCCGCCGAGGGCGATGGGGGTGATGCCGGCCGACTTCAGCTTGCGGACGTCGTCCAGGAACTCCGCCCACGTCCTGGGAGGAGCCTTGATCCCGGCCTTGTCGAAGTGCCGCTTGTTGTACCAGAACCCGACCATGCCCATGTCGTACGGGACGGCGTAGGTCTTGCCGTCGAACTGGTAGGCCTTCTGGGAGACGGGGGTGATGGTGTTCAGCAGGCCGGAGGCGTCGGAGGTGAGGTCCTTGACCAGGCCCGCGTCGATCTGCTGCTTGAGCACGCCGCCGCCCCAGGTCACGAAGATGTCGGGCAGCTTCCCCGAGGCGGTGAGCGCGGTCATCTTCGACTTGAACGCCTCGTTCTCCAGGTTGGTGAGCTTGATCCGGACGTTCGGGTGCGCGGCCTCGTAGGCCTTGGCGATCTTCGGGTAGAGCGTCTTGGACGGCTCGGTGGTGGCGATGTCCATCCATTCGATGGTCACCTTGCCGCCCGATCCGGAGTCGTCCCCGCCGCCGCAGGCGGCGAGCAGCGGCGCGGCGGTGACCGCCACCGCCCCCGCGGAGACCGCGGTGAGGAACGAGCGGCGCGACAGGTGTGGGATGCCCATGGTGGTCTCCTGGATGGGGGGCGGGCGACGGCCGGAGCGGAGGGCGATCCGCTCGAAACATTTCGAAAGTCTTCGAGGCTCCGTTGCCGTGGAACTCTAAGAACGCACCCCCGCCCGGTCAAGACCTCCGGGGCAGTTGGCCGCATTCCGCGCGCCAGAGTTCCGGTACCGCCGCACTAGGAGAGACCGAAACATTGCGATACTGTTCGCAATCGTTTCCTCGGGGAGGAGAGAAGCGTGCCCGTGCGCACCACCGACGCGTTGCCCGAACCGCCGTCCCGGCCGACGCTGGCGCTCATCGCCGCCGAGGCGGGGGTCTCCCCCGCCACGGTGTCCAAGGTCCTCAACGGCCGGACCGACGTCGCCGCCGCGACCCGCGAGCGGGTGGAGGCGCTGCTGCGCACCCACCACTACCCCGGCCCCGGCGGCGTCGCCCGGCGCGCCCGCAGGTCCGGGCTGATCGACCTGGTGCTCGCCGGGCTGGACAGCCCCTGGGCGGTGGAGATCCTGCGCGGCGTCGAGGCCGAGTGCGCCGAGCACGGCACCGGGGTCGTGGTCTCGCTCGTCCGCGAGGACGACGCCCGCCCGCCGAGCTGGCAGAACCTGCCGGCGCTGCACCACAGCGACGGGGTGATCCTGGTGACGTCGCGGATGACGCACCGCCAGCGCGCCCAGCTGGAGAAGGCCGGCGTCGGGCTGGTGCTGGTCGACCCGGTGAACCTGCCGGACACCGACATCGCCAGCGTCGGCGCCACCAACTGGGCGGGCGGCCTCGCGGCCACCGAGCACCTGATCGGGCTCGGCCACCGCCGCATCGCGGTGATCGGCGGGCCCGCCGACATGCTGTGCACGCAGGCCCGCGTGGACGGCTACCGGACGGCGCTGGAGCGCGCCGGGATCGAGGTCGACAAGGACCTGGTCCGCTACGGCGACTTCCACCACCGGGGCGGCTTCGCCCGCAGCCGCGAGCTGCTGGAGCTGCCCGATCCGCCGACCGCGATCTTCGCGGGCAGCGACGAGCAGGCCATGGGCGCCTACCAGGCGGCCCGGCTCGCCGGCCTGCGCATCCCCGAGGACCTCAGCGTCGTCGGCTTCGACGACCTGCCGACCTGCGAGTGGCTGTCGCCGCCGCTGACCACCGTCCGGCAGCCGCTGGAGGAGATGGGCCGCGTCGCCGCCCGCACCCTGCTCCAGCTGCTGGACGGGCGGCCGCCGCTGACCCCGCGCGTGGAGCTGGCCACCGACCTGCGCGTCCGCGCCTCCACCGCCCCGCCGCCCCCCGCCCCGCCGGCCCCCACGGAGGAACGATGACCGAAGCCGTCCCGGCCGCGCGCGCGGCCCGCGAGCCCTGGCGGGACCGCGGGCTGCCGGCCGCCGCGCGGGTCGCCGACCTGCTGGCCCGGATGACGCCGGAGGAGAAGGCCGGGCAGCTCGCCGGCTTCTGGGCGATGCCCGCCGAGCCGGGCGACCCCGTCGCCCCGATGGAGGACGACTCGCAGGAGACGGCGCCGGACCTGGACGAGGTGCTCGGCCGCGGGCTCGGGCAGCTCACCCGCGTGTTCGGGACCACGCCCGTCCCGGCGGCCGAGGGCGCGGCGCGGCTGGCGGAGTTGCAGCGCCGCCTCGCCGCCGGCAACCGGTTCGGCCTCCCGGCGATCGCGCATGAGGAGTGCCTGAACGGCTTCATGACGTGGGGCGCGACGGTGTTCCCGAGCCCGCCGGCGTGGGGCGCCACGTTCGACCCCGCTCTGGTCGGCGAGATGGCCTCGGCGATCGGTTCGGCGATGCGGGCGGCGGGCGTCCACCAGGGGCTCGCGCCGGTGCTCGACGTCGTCCGCGATCCCCGCTGGGGGCGGACGGAGGAGTGCATCGGCGAGGACCCGTACCTCGTCGGGGTCCTCGGCACCGCGTACGTGCGGGCGCTGGAGCGGTCCGGCCTCGTCGCGACGCTCAAGCATTTCGCCGGCTACTCCGCCTCCCGCGCGGGCCGGAACATGGCGCCCGCGCCGATCGGCCCGCGCGAGCTCGCCGACGTCGTCGTGGAACCGTTCGTCATGGCGCTGCGCGACGGCGGGGCCCGGTCGGTCATGCACTCCTACACCGACGTGGACGGCATGCCCGCCGCCGCCGACGAGCGCCTGCTGACCGGCCTGCTCCGCGACGAGCTCGGCTTCACCGGCGTCGTCGTCGCCGACTACTTCGGGATCTCGTTCCTGCAGACCCGCCACCGCGTGGCCGGTTCGCAGGGCGAGGCCGCCGCCGCCGCGCTGCGCGCCGGCGTGGACGTGGAACTGCCGACCGTCCGCTGCTACGGCGCGCCGCTGATCGAGGAGGTCCGGCGCGGCACCGTCCCCGAGGAACTGCTCGACCGCGCCGCCGAGCGCGTCCTGACCCTCAAGGCAGAACTCGGGCTGCTGGACGGACCGCCCGCCGCCGACGCGGCCGTGCCCGATCTCGATCCGCCTGCGCACCGGGCGCTCGCACGGCTCGTCGCCGAGGAGTCGGTGGTGCTGCTGGCGAACGACGGCGTGCTCCCGCTGGCGTCCGGCGCGCGGGTCGCGCTGGTCGGGCCGCTGGCCGACGACCCCTTCGCGATGCTGGGCGCCTACACCTTCCCGAGTCACGTCGGCCGGAGCCATCCGGACGTCCCGCTCGGCGTGGAGATCCCGACCCTCGCGGAGGCGCTGCGCGCCGAAGGGGCCGACCTGCGCGTGACCGCCTGCGCGGACGTCCTGGTGCCCGGCGACGCCGACATCGCGGCCGCGGCCGACGCCGCGCGGGACGCGGACGTGTGCGTGCTCGCGCTCGGCGACCGCGCCGGGCTGTTCGGCCGCGGGACGTCCGGGGAGGGCAGCGACGTCGAGACCCTCGCGCTGCCGGGCCGCCAGGCCGACCTCGCCCGAGCGGTCCTCGACACCGGCACTCCGGCCGTCGTCGTGCTGTTCACCGGTCGCCCCTACGCGCTGGACGGCATCGCCGACCGCGCCGCCGCGGTCGTCCAGGCGTTCTTCCCCGGCGAGGAGGGCGGGGCGGCGGTCGCCGGAGTCCTGTCCGGACGGGTCGAACCGTCGGGGCGGCTGCCCATCAGCGTGCCGCGCCACGCGTCCGGCCCGCCAGTCCTCTACCTCCGCTCCCCGATGGACGGCCCGCACGACTGGAGCGCCGTCGACCCCGCACCGCTGTACCCGTTCGGGCATGGCCTGACCTGGACGCGGTTCGAGTACGGCGACCTGCGGGTGGACGAGCGCGCCGGCACCGACGGGACGGTCCGGGTCGGCGCCGTCGTCCGCAACGCCGGGGAACGCGCGGGGACGGAGGTCGTCCAGCTGTACCTGTCCGACCCGGTCGCGTCGGTGGTGCGGCCGGAACGGTGGCTCGCCGGGTTCGCCCGCGTCCGGCTGGGGCCGGGCGAGGCGGCGCGCGTCGAGTTCGAGGTGCACGCCGACCGGACCTCGTTCACCGGCCCGGACCTGCGCCGCATCGTCGAACCGGGGATGATCGAGGTGGCCGTCGGGCGCTCCAGCGCCGACCTGCCGCTGCGTGGCTCGTTCACGCTGGACGGCCCGGTCCGCGAACCCGGCCCGGACCGCGTCCTCACGGTCCCCGTGGTGGTGACACCGCTGTGAAGCAGTTCCGCAATCCCGTGCTGCCGGGCTGCCACCCCGACCCGTCGATCTGCCGTGTCGGCGACGACTTCTACCTCGTGACGTCGACGTTCGAGTGGTTCCCCGGCCTGCCGATGTACCACAGCCGCGACCTGGTGCACTGGCGGCCGATCGGGCACGCGCTCGACCGGCCCGAGCAACTGCCGCTCGACGGCGTCCCCGCGTCGAGCGGGCTGTACGCGCCCACGCTGCGGCACCACGACGGCACCTTCTACCTGATCTGCACCCTCGTGGACGGGCCGGACTGGTCGGGCCACTTCGTGATGACGGCCGACGACCCGTCCGGGCCGTGGTCGGACGCGGTGCGGCTCGGCGGGGACGGCATCGACCCGTCCCTGTTCTTCGACGACGACGGCCGCGCCTGGTGCACCGGCACCCGGCCGACCGGGCGGTACGAGGGGCACACCGAGATCTGGCTGCGCGAGTTCGACCCGGCGTCCCTGTCCCTCGCCGGCGAGGAGCACGTGATCTGGGACGGGGCGCTGAAGGGCGCGATCTGGTCGGAGGGCTCCCACCTCTACCGGATCGGCGGGCGGTACTACCTGCTGACGGCCGAGGGCGGCACCGCGCTGGACCACGCGGTGGTGATCGCGCGGGCCGACCGCGTCACCGGCCCCTACGAGGGCAACCCCCGCAACCCGGTGCTGACCCACCGCGACCTCGGCTCCGGCCACCCGATCGTCGGTACCGGGCACGCCGACCTGGTGGAGACGCCGGACGGCGAGTGGTGGACGGTCCTGCTCGCGATGCGCCCGCACCACGGCGACCGCTGCGTCCTCGGCCGGGAGACGTTCCTGGCCCCGGTGACGTGGGAGGACGGCTGGCCGGTCACCGGCGGACGGGTCGAGGAGAGCCTTCCGGTGCCGTCGCTGCCGGAGCATCCGTGGCCCGCCGTCCCGGCGTGCGACCAGTTCGACGCACCCGAACTCGGCCCGTCCTGGACCATGTTGCGGACGCCGCGCGAACGGTGGTGGAGCCTGACCGACCGTCCCGGGCACCTGCGGCTGCGGTTGCGCCCGGAGAGCCTCGCCGACGTCGCCAACCCGTCCTTCGTCGGACGGCGGCAGCAGCACCCGGACTTCGCCGCCTTCACCAGCCTCGACTTCACTCCCGCCGACGACGAGGAGGCCGGGCTCGCGCTCATGCAGAACAACGACTTCCACATCGTGCTGGCCGCGACGGAACGGGGACTGCGCCTGGCCAAGCGGGAGCAGGGGATCATGACCGTCCTGGCCGAGGCACCGGCCGTGCCGGGGGCGGTCGGGCTCGGGTTCGAGGCCCACGGGCGCTGGTACCGGGCGTCCTACTCGCCACGGCCGGGGCACTGGACGCCGCTGGGCGACCCGATCGACGGCGACGTCCTGTCCAGCCAGGTCGCCGGCGGCTTCACCGGCGTCCTCATCGGCCTCTACGCCACCTCCAACGGACGGCCCAGCGCGAACCACGCCGACTTCGACTGCTTCGAGTACACCCCGCTCTAGAGCAGGAGCGCCGGGTCGGCGATGACGCGCTCGATGACGAGCCCGGCGGCGCCGAGGACGGCGGCGCCCTCGGCCAGCCCGGACACCTCGACGGGCGGGGCGCCGCGCCGCAACGACCCGGGGCCGGCGGCGAGGACGTCCTGGAGCGGCGGCCGGATCCATTCGGCGAGCGGGGAGAAGACGCCGCCGAGGACGATCGCGTCCGGGTCGAGGAGGTTCACGACGGAGGCGAGCGCGCCGCCGAGCGCGCGGCCCGCGCGGTCGGCGGCGGCGAGCGCGGCGGCGTCGCCGGCGTTCAGCCGGTCGAGGAGCGCGTTCACCGAGCCGTCCGGGCCGGTGACCGTCCTGGCCTGCGGGATCCCGGCGGCGCGCAGCATCGCCTCCTGCCCGGCGATCTGCTCCAGGCAGCCGCGGCCGCCGCACGAGCAGGCCGGTCCGGACGGGTCGGCGACCAGGTGCCCGAGCTCGCCGGCGAAGCCGTGCGCGCCGCGGAAGACCCGGCCGTCGACGACGATGCCGGCGCCGATCCCGATCTCGCCGGAGACGTGCACGAAGTCGCCGAGCCGCGCGCCGCCGCCGAACCACAGTTCGCCGAGCGCGGCGAGGTTCGCCTCGTTGTCGTACTCGGCGGGCAGCGGCGCGGCGCCGGCCGGCAGGGCGACCGGTACGTCCGTCCAGCCGAGGTTGGGGGCGTGCCGGACGATGCCGTGCTCGCGGTCGAGCAGGCCGGGCAGCGCGACGGCGGCGCCGGCGACCGCCAGGCCCTGGCCCGCCGCGGCGGCCACGGCCTCGTCCGCGAGCGCCGACAGCGCGGCGAGGACGGCGGCGGGCGGGCGGCCGCGGTTGTCGGCGCTGACGACGTGCCGGTACCGGACCTGCTTGCCGAGGTCCAGCACGCAGGCGGCCAGGTAGTCGACGTTCACCTCCAGCCCGAGCCCGGCGGCGCCGTCCCCGGCGATCGACACCCCGACGCCGGGCCTGCCGCGCTCCCCCTCGTGGACGGGCGCGCCGTCGCGGACGAGGCCCGCGCCCTCCAGCAGGCCGACGAGGTTGGAGACCGTGGTCTTGGTGAAGCCGGTCAGCTCGGCGAGCCGGGCCCGGGTGACCGGCTGGTGCCGGGCGACGTGCTCCAGCACGACGGCGAGGTTGCGCCCGCGCATCGTCGCGTGCCGGACGGGGGCGTTCCCGGACTTCGTCATGGATCAACCCTAATTCAATCCGCTCTCTGGGCAGGGCGGAGACCATCTGCTACGTTAATTAGTCCAGAGTCTTTACGAAAGAGGGCGGATGACGGAGAGCCTGGTGGCGGGCGTCGACTCGTCGACGCAGTCGACGAAGGTCGTGCTGTGCCGCGCCGCGGACGGCGCCGTGGTCGCGCAGGCGTCGGCGCCGCACCCGGACGGCACCGAATGCCACCCCCGGCACTGGTGGGACGCGCTGTCGCAGGTCCGCGACCTGCTGGAACGCGCCGACGCGGTCGCCGTCGCGGCGCAGCAGCACGGCATGGTCGCGCTCGACGGCGCCGGCGAGGTCGTGCGGCCCGCGCTGCTGTGGAACGACACCCGCTCGGCGCCGCAGGCCCGCGCGCTGGTCGCCGAGTTCGGCGGACCGCAGGCGTGGGCGGAGCGGACCGGCAGCGTGCCGCTCGCCTCGTTCACCGTCGGCAAGCTGCGCTGGATGGCCGAGCACGAGCCGGACAACGCCCGCCGCACCGAGCGGGTGATGCTGCCGCACGACTGGCTGACGTGGCGGCTCGGCGCGAGCGAACCGGTCACCGACCGGGGCGACGCGTCCGGCACCGGCTACTGGTCCCCCGCCGCCGGCGCCTACCTGCCCGACCTGCTGCGCGCCGCGCTCGGCCACGACGCCGAGCCGCCGCGCGTCGCCGGGCCCGGCGAGGCGGTCGGCGAGACGTCCTGGGGCGCGGCGCTCGGACCGGGCACCGGCGACAACATGGGCGCCGCGCTCGGCCTCGGGCTGGAGCCCGGCGACGTCGTGGTGTCGATCGGCACGTCCGGGACCGCGTTCGCGGTCGCGGACACGCCCGCCGCCGACCCGTCCGGCCTGGTGGCCGGGTTCGCCGACGCGACCGGCCGGTTCCTGCCCCTCGTCTGCACTCTGAACGCGGCCCGGATCCTGACGGCCGCCGCGTCCATGACCGGCGCGAGCCTGGACGAGCTGTCGGCGCTCGCGCTCGCCGCCGAGCCGGGCGCGGGCGGGCTGACGCTGCTGCCCTACCTCGACGGCGAGCGCACCCCGGACCGTCCCGACGCGACCGGCGTCCTCGCGGGCCTGACCACGGCGAACGCCACCCGCGAGAACATCGCGCGGGCGGCGGTGGAGGCGCTGCTGTGCTCGCTCGCCGACGCCGTCGGCCACCTCGCCGCGCAGGGCGTCACGCCCCGCCGCACGCTGCTCATCGGCGGCGGCGCCCGCTCGGACGCCGTCCGCGCGCTCGCCCCCGCGATCCTGGGTACGCCGGTCACCGTGCCGGAGCCCGCCGAGTACGTCGCGGTCGGCGCCGCCCGCCAGGCGGCCTGGGCGCTGGCCGGGACGCCGGAGCCACCGCGCTGGCCCGCACCGCCCGCCACCGAGCACACCACCGACCGCGCGGCGGACGCGGAGCCGGTCCGCGCGCGCTACGCCGCGCTGCGCGACGCCGCCCCGCAGATCTGAGAGGAAGACCCATGAGCGACTACACGCCCGTACCGGAGGACCGGTTCTCGTTCGGCATCTGGACGGTCGGCTGGCAGGGCGTCGACGTCTTCGGCCCCGGCACCCGGCCGCCGATGCCCGCCGACCGCGCCGTCCGCAAGCTCGCCGAGATCGGCGCCCACGGCGTCAACTTCCACGACAACGACGTCTTCGACTTCGACGCCTCCCCCGCCGAGCGCCAGGAGAAGATCGACGCGTTCAGGAAGGCGCTCGACGAGACGGGCCTGGTCGTCACCACCGCGACCACCAACCTGTTCTCCCACCCGATCTTCAAGGACGGCGCGTTCACCTCCAACGACCGCGACGTCCGCCGGTTCGCGCTGCGCAAGGTGATGGACAACCTCGACCTCGCCGCCGAGCTCGGCGCGAAGACCTACGTGTGCTGGGGCGGCCGCGAGGGCGCCGAGTCGGGCGCCGCCAAGGACGTCCGCGCCGCCTTGGACCGCTACAAAGAGGCGTTCGACGTCCTCGGCGACTACGTCGCCGACCAGGGCTACGACCTGCGCTTCGCCATCGAGCCCAAGCCGAACGAGCCGCGCGGCGACATCCTGCTGCCCACGATCGGCCACGCCCTCGCGTTCATCCAGACCCTCGAACGCTCCGAGAACGTCGGCCTCAACCCCGAGGTCGGCCACGAGGAGATGGCGGGCCTCAACTACGCGCACGGCCTCGCGCAGGCGCTGTGGCAGGGCAAGCTGTTCCACATCGACCTGAACGGCCAGCACGGCCCCCGCTACGACCAGGACCTGCGCTTCGGCGCGGGCAACGCGCGCGGCGCGTTCTGGGTCGTCGACCTCATCGAGCAGTCCGACTACGACGGCCCGATCCACTTCGACTTCAAGCCGCCGCGCACCGAGGACGACGAGGGCGTCTGGGAGTCGGCGAAGGCCTGCATGCGCAACTGGCTGATCCTGCGCGAGAAGGCCCGCGCCTTCCGCGCCGACCCCGAGGTGCAGGACGCCCTGCGTGACGCCAAGCTCGACGAGCTGGCCGTCCCGACCCTCGCCGAGGGCGAGGACTGGCGCTCCGTCCGCGACGCCTCCCCCGACATCGAGGCCCTCGCCACCCGCGGCGCCGCCTTCGAACGCCTCGACCAACTGGCCCTGGAACACCTCTACGGCGTGCGATAAAGCAACACCCCCAGACGCCCCACGGGCGGGCACGCGGAGCGGGCGCCAGCGAGCGGAGCGGGCCCGCCCGCCGGTCGAGAGGCTGTTTCCCGCGGAGCGCCAGCGGAGCGGGAAACAGCCTCTCGACCGTTGACGGGGGTTCCAGGGGTTCGCCCCCCTGGGCAAACACAGCTAGACGGCCCCCAGAGCCTCGGTGGGGGCCAAGCGGGCGGCGCGGATCGCCGGGTAGAGGCCGGCGACGGCGCCGATGAGGAGGGTGGCGAGTACTCCGCCCCCCATCGCCCAGACCGGAACGACCGTCGGCCATCCCTGCGTCGCCGCGAACACGGCGGTGACGGCGATGCCGAGGCCGACGCCGCCGACGCCCCCGAGGCCGGCGAGCAGCTGGGACTCGGTGAGGAACTGGAGCCGGATCTGGCCGCGGGTGGCGCCCAGGGAGCGGCGCAGGCCGATCTCGGCGCGGCGCTCCAGCACGGAGATCACCATGGTGTTGGCGACGCCGACGCCGCCGACCAGCAGGGCGACGCCGCCGAGGCCGAGCAGCAGCGCGGTGAACGTCTTGTCGGTGGCGTTCTCGGCGGCGAGCGCGTCGGACGGGCGGCTGACCTCGACCTCGGTGGGCGATTCGGGGTCGGCGGTGGCGGCCAGCAGGGTCCGGGCCCGCTCCACCGCGTCCTTGCGGGCGCGGGCGTAGACGGTGGTGGGGTGCCCGTCGAAGCCGAGGTGGGTCGCAGCGGCGTCCCAGCCGACGAGGGCGGCGTTGTCCAGTTCGGGGGCGAGCTGGTTGGGGTCGAGGATCCCGACGACGGTGAACCACTGCGAGCCGAGCCAGACCTGGACGTTGACGGTGGAGACGCCGAGCGCCGTCGCGGCCTCCGAGCCGAGGACGACCGCCGGGTAGCGGGCGGTGCCGGCGTTCAGCCAGGTCCCGGCTGCCATCGTGAGGCCGACGGTGCGGGGCAGGTCGAGGCGGGCGGCGAGCACGGAGATGCCGCCGGTCTCGCCCTCGGGGATGTGGTCGTTGCGGTAGACGTCGGTGTCCTCCAGTTTGCCGGTGGCGGACGCCGATTCGACGTCGGTCATCCGCCCGACCATGCCGGTCGCCTGCTCGGGCAGCTCGCTGTCGGCGCCGAACAGGTCCTTGCCGGGGGCGACGGTCAGCAGGTTGGTGCCGAGCTTGTCCAGGGTGGCCTGGAGCTGGGCGCGGCTGGAGGTGGAGATCCCGACCACGGCGATCATGGCGGCGATGCCGATCGCGATGCCGAGGGCGGACAGGAACACCCGCAGGGGGCGGGCGCGCAGCCCGGCGGCGCCGACGCGCACGACGTCGGACGGGCCGAGCCGCGCCGGGACGTCGCCGCCCCGCGGCGGCGGTGCGGTGAGGGTCATCGCGCGGCCTCCAGTCCGGCGTCGTCGTGCACGATCCGGCCGTCGCGCATCCGGACCTGGCGGGGCATCGACGCGGCGATGTCGCGGTCGTGGGTGATCAGGACGACGGTGGTGCCGGCGCCGGCCAGCTCGCGCAGCAGGTCGAGCACGCCGGCGCCGGACGCGGAGTCCAGCGCGCCGGTCGGCTCGTCGGCCAGCAGCAGCGCCGGTTCCCCGACGACGGCGCGGGCGATCGCCACCCGCTGCTTCTCGCCCCCGGACAGCTGGTGCGGCCGGTGGTCGAGGCGGTGCCCGAGGCCGACGCGCTCCAGCGCCCGGCGCGCCCTGCGGCGCCGCTGCGCGAGCGGCACGCCCCCGTACAGCAGGCCGTCGGCGACGTTGTCCAGCGCGCTGACCCCGGCGGCGAGGTGGAACTGCTGGAACACGAAGCCGATGCGGCGGGCGCGCAGCGCCGACAGGCGGCGGTCGCTCATCGCGGACGCGTCCCGGCCCTCCACGAGCACCGCCCCGGCGCTGGGCCGGTCGAGGGTGCCCAGCAGGTGCAGCATCGTCGACTTGCCGGAGCCGGACGGGCCCACGATCGCCAGCAGCTCGCCCGCCTGCACGGTGACCGACACCGCGTCCAGCGCGGTGACGCCGCCCGGATAGCTCTTGGTGACCTCGCGCAGCTCGACGACCGCCGTCATGCGGGCACCCCGACCTTCATGCCCTCCGACAGGCCGGATCCGGAGACCTCGACCTTGCCGTCGGTGAACACGCCGGTCTCCACCGCGACGGTGCGGACGGCCCCGTTCTGGACGACCTGCACCGCGTACCCGCCGTCGCCCTGCGCCAGCAGCGCCGCGACCGGCACGGCCAGCACGTTCGGATGCCGGCCGGCGATGAGGTCCACGCTGACGGGCGCCTTGTCGTAGGAGCCGAGCGAGCGCCGGCTCTGGACGGCGACGGTGAGGTGGACGGTGGCCGGGTCGTCGCCCTGCCCCTGGGTGGCGACCTTGCCGACCGAGGTGATCGTGCCCCTCGTCGTGGTGTCGTCGGGCAGCACCACCTCGACCTGGGCGCCCTTCTTGGCCAGCCGCTGGTACTTCACGTCCAGCTCGACGCCCACCACCCGGGTGGTGCCGGTGTAGGTGAGCACCGGCCCGCCGAGCTTGTCGCCGACCTGCGCCTTGTGGTCGGCGACGCGGATCCGGCCGGACGCGACGACCGCGGACCCGGGCGCGACCGTGCCGGTCTCGTCCACGCCGAGGTCGTCCTGCCAGCGCTTGACGGCCGCGGCGGTCGCGGAGCTGTACTCCTTGTCGACGGTGAACCCGGTGTAGCCGAGCGCGGCGAGGTTCTTCTCGAACTGCAGGACGTCGGTTCCCTCCGTCCCGTCGGAGAGGGTCCGGTAAAGGGGCAGCTTGCCGTACAGCAGCGGTACGGGCTTGTTGTCGACCCGGTAGACCGGCTGCCCGCGCGTCACCACGGCCCCTTCGCCCGCCAGCCAGGTCAGCGTTCCGCGGCCTGAAGCGGATATCGAGCGGGACGTGCCGTAGCCGAGCGTCCCGTCCACCTTCTGGGTCTCGACGAGCGTCGTCCGCTCGACCGTCGCGGTTGCGGGCGGCAGCGTGCTGTGCTCGGCCGACGGGCCGCTGCCGCCGCCGAGGCCGGCGGTGGCGAGGCCGGCGCCGCCGGCGACCACCACGCCCGCCGCGCCCAGCACGGCCGTGCGCCTGCGATTCACCTGCCGCCTCCGCCGGACTCGCGGGGCCCGCGGCCCGGCTGGTACTTCTTGCAGGCCTGGTCGGCGGCCTTGAAGGTCTGGCTCTCCGGGTCGATCCCCGTGCCGGGGCCCGCGTTGATCTGGATGCCGCCGTCCGAGCTCGGGTCGGGGAAAGCGGTGATGCCGTGGTCGCGCATGCACTTGGAGTACGCGCGCATCCTGGCCAGCTCCTGCGTGGAGGGCTTGCGCGGTTTGCCGCCGTTCGGCATGAGGTGCGCGCACTTCTTCTGCGCCGCCTCGATCTTCGGGTCGGTGCGCTGCGGGCCGCCGCGCGCGGTGGGCTGCGCGCTGGACCTGATCTCGACCCTGCCGTCCTTCGGGTCCTGCATGTCCACGCCGTTGTCGCGCATGCACTGGGCGAACTTGCGCATCTTCGCCTCGTCGCTCGCGGCCTTGCCGGTGCCGGTCCCGCCGCCGGAACCGCCGCCGCACGCCTGCAGGCCGAGCACGAGCGCGGGCGCCAGGGCCAGCGCCGCGAACGTCTGTCGTCTCATCGGTCGGTCTCCTCATGGTCGCCGCCGGACGGACGCCGGCCGCGTGCGCAAAGTCCAGCGGGCGGCCGGTAACCCCGCCGTAACCGGAACTCGTTATGCCGGCGTTACGCCCGATGCCGGAGTCTGGGCGCCGGACGGTCAGGGCGAGGCGGAGGACGGCACGGTGCGCGTATTGGTCGCCGAGGACGAGCGGATGCTCGCCGACTCGATCGCCGAGGGCCTGCGGGCCGAGGCGCTGGCGGTGGACGTGGTGTACGACGGGGACGCGGCGCTGGAGCGGCTCGGCGTCAACGACTACGACGTCCTCGTCCTGGACCGGGACCTGCCCGTGGTGCACGGCGACGACGTGTGCCGCGCGGTGGTGGAGTCGGGTGCGCTGGTACGGGTGCTCATGCTGACCGCCGCGGCGGCGGTCCCGGCGCGCGTCGACGGCCTGCGGATCGGCGCCGACGACTACCTGACCAAGCCGTTCGCGTTCGAGGAGCTGGTCGCGCGGATCCTGGCGCTGGGCCGGCGGGCCCGCCCGGCGGCGCCGCCCGCGCTGGAACGCGCGGGCATCCGGCTCGACCCGTCCCGCCAGGAGGTCGTGCGGGACGGCCGCTACGTGCGGCTCGCGCGCAAGGAGTTCGGGCTGCTCGCCGAGCTGATGCGCGCGGACGGGACGATCGTGTCGGCCGAGCGGCTGCTGGAGAAGGTGTGGGACGAGCACACCGACCCGTTCACCAACACCGTCCGGGTGACGCTGATGAAGCTGCGCCGCAAACTCGGTGAACCGCAGGTCATCGAGACCGTCCCGGGAGCGGGGTACCGGATCCCGTGAAGCGCCTCGCCGAACGCGTCCGCCCCACCATCCGGATGCGCCTCACCCTGCTGTACACCGGCCTCTTCCTGGGCGCCGGGGTCGTCCTGCTCGGGCTGACGTACCTGCTCGTGCAGAACAACCTCGCGCAACAGGCCGGTCCCATGGAGGTCAGCGGTTCCCGGGAGGGCGGCCCCGCCGACCAGGTGTACACGCAGGGCCCCGCAGGCGCCGTCCCGCCCGGCGCCGCCGGCAAGGAACTGACGCCGGGGGAGCTGCAGGGCGTGCTGGTGCGGGCGAAACGCGACTACAAGCACGACACGCTGAACGCGCTGCTGACGCAGGGCGGGATCGCGCTCGGGCTGGTCGGCGCGGCCGGGCTCGGGTTCGGCTGGCTGCTGGCCGACCGGGCGCTGCGCCCCGTCCACAAGATCACCGAGACGGCGGGGCGGGTGGCGCGCAGCCACGACCTCAGCGAGCGGATCGGCTACGAGGGGCCGCGCGACGACGTCAAGGAACTCGCCGACGCCTTCGACACCATGCTCGGCCGCCTCGCCCGGGCCTTCGACGGGCAGCGGCGGTTCGTCGCCAACGCCTCGCACGAGCTGCGCACCCCGCTCGCCATCAACCGGACGCTGGTGGACGTGGCGGTCCGGCGCCCGGACGCGACCGACGACGTCAAGCGGCTCGGCGAGTCGCTGCTGGTCGTCAACACCCGGCACGAGCGGCTGATCGACGGGCTGCTCACCCTCGCCGGGACCGAGAACGCCGTGGCCGGCACCGACCCGCTGGACCTGGCGGACGTCGCCGGGCACGTCCTGGAGCAGGCCGCGGCCGAGGCCCGCGAGCACGGCGTCACCCCGGACCGGCGGCTCGGCCCCGCGCCCACGACCGGCGACCCCGTGCTGGTGGAGCGGCTCGTGCAGAACCTCGTCGAGAACGCGGTCCGGCACAACCGCGACGGCGGCGAGCTGCGGGTGTCGACGCGCGGCCGGGACGGCTGGGCCGAGGTGGAGGTCGCCAACACCGGTCCGGCCGTGCCGCGCTACGAGATCGAGACGATCTTCGAGCCGTTCCGCCGGCTGGGCAACGACCGGGTGCGCTCGGACCGCGGCTCCGGGCTCGGCCTGTCGATCGTCCGCGCGATCGCGACCGCGCACGGCGGGACGGTGACCGCCGAACCGCGTCCCGGCGGCGGCCTGGTCGTCACCGCCCGCCTCCCGTCCCGCAGGCCCGTCCCGATTCCCGCGCACGGTGTTCACGGGCTTCTCCGCGGGGACGAGGCGGTGTCTCACTCGCGCGAGTGAGGTGCGCGGCGGCCCGATCCCCGACACTGGCGGCATGCCCGACGCGAGGACCGCCGACCGGGCGGTGGCCGCCGCCGTCACCGCCGCGACCGTGGCGCCGGCGCTGTGGGCGGCACGGCCGTGGTGGGTGGTGGCGCTGGCGCTGCTCGCGTCCGTCCCGGTGCTGTGGCGGCGCCACGCCCCGCTTTGCGTCGGCCTCGTCGTGGGCCTGGCGATGACCGCGCTGGTCGTCTGGCAGAAGCCGCTGCTGCTGCCGTGGGGGCCGCTGGTGGCCGTCTACACGATCGCCGCGCTGAGCCGGCCGGTGCTGCGGCTGCTGTCGGTCCCGCTGCTGGCCGCCGTCGTGTACGTCTCGATCGTGCTGCCCGGCGAGGACTCCGACGTCTACCCGCTGCTCGGCACCGCGTTCACCGCCGCGTTCGCGCTCGGGACGGCCGAGCAGGCCCGCCGCGCGCAGGCCGCCGAGCACGCCGAGCGGACGCGGCGGCTGGAGCAGGAGCGGGCGGCGGCCGCCGCCGGCGAGCGGGCCCGCATCGCCCGCGACATGCACGACGTCCTCACCCATTCCGTCGGGCTCATGGTGGTGCAGGCCGAGGCGGCGCCGCTGGCCGGCCCGGACCGGGCGGACGAGGCGTTCGGGCGGATCGCCGACACCGGACGCGGCGCGCTGGCCCAGCTGCGCGCCATCCTGGACGCGCTGCGCGACGACGCGGCGCCGGGCGGCGCGCAGCCGGGCCTCGCGACGCTGCCCGACCTCGTGCGCGACTGCGGGCTGCCGGCCGCGCTGACCGTGGACGGCGAGCCGCGCCCCGTCGCGCCGGACGCCGGCGTCGCCGCGTACCGGATCGTGCAGGAGGCGCTCACCAACGTCCGCAAGCACGCCGGACCGGTGAGCGCGGTGACCGTCGCGGTGCGCTGGCGGGACGCGCTGGTGATCGAGATCGCCGACGACGGGCGGGGCGGCGAGCCCGCCGCGTCCGGGCACGGGCTGGCCGGGATGCGCGAGCGCGCCGCCGCCTGCGGCGGCACGGTGCGCGCCGGGCCCGGCCCGCGCGGGTTCACGGTCCTGGCCCGGCTTCCGGTTGGATGAGCCCGTGACGGACGAGAAGGCCCTGCGCGTCCTCGTCGCCGACGACCAGGACCTCTTCCGCGCCGCGTTCACGATGATCCTGGACGCGCAACCGGACATGGCCGTCGTCGGGGAGGCCGCGGACGGGGCCGCCGCCGTCCGCGCCGCCGAGGAGCTGCGGCCCGACGTCGTCGTGATGGACGTGCGGATGCCCGTGATGAACGGGATCGAGGCGACGGAGCGGATCTGCGCGACGCTGCCCGCCAGGGTGCTCGTGCTGACGATGTTCGACTCCGACGAGCACGTCTACGACGCGCTGCGGGCGGGCGCGGGCGGGTTCCTGCTGAAGGACATCCGGCGCGACGAACTGGCGGACGCCGTCCGCATCGTCGCCTCCGGCGACGCGCTTCTCGCGCCGGCGGTGACGCGGCGGCTGGTCGAGGACCTGGTGCGGCGCCCCGGCCACGGCGTCGTCCCGCGGCTCGCGGCGCGGCTCGCCGGGCTGACCGAGCGGGAGGCCGCGACGCTGCGGCAGGTCGCGCGGGGCCGGTCCAACGCGGAGATCGCCGAGGCGATGGTCGTCACCGAGCACACCGTGAAGACGCACGTCAGCCACGTGCTGGGCAAGCTCGGACTGCGGGACCGGGTGCAGGCGGTCGTGTTCGCCTACGAGTCCGGGCTGGTCGTCCCGGGCGACCCCGCGGACTGACGCCCGCGGGAGTGAGGCGCGGTTTCACTCGTCCCGGCGACGCGGCGGGAGGCCCACGCGGCCGACGCTCGGACCATGACCGTGATCGCTTCGACCTTGCTGTCGTCCGTCCTGCTGCTGCTCGGCACCGGGCTGCACCCCGTGGCCTGGCTCACCTGGCTCGGCCCGCTGCCCGTCCTGTGGCTCGCGCCGCGGGTCGGCGGACGGGCCGCGTTCGCCGCCGCGTCCCTGGCCTGGCTCGCCGGGCAGAGCCGCATGTGGCCCTACTACCTCGGCACCCTGCAGATGCCGCCGCCGGCCGCGGCCGGGATCATCATCGGCACCGCGCTGGTGTTCGGCCTGCTCGCGTTGGTCTTCCGGCGGCTGCTGCTGCGCGGGTTCCCGCTCGTCGCGGCGCTGACCGTCCCGGCGGGGTGGGCGGCGCTGGAGTACGCGCTGTCGGTGGCGGCGCCGCACGGCGCGTGGCTGAGCCTGGCCTACACGCAGGCGGACGTCCCGCCCGTCGTGCAGACCGCGTCGCTGACCGGCCCGTGGGGGATCACGTTCCTCGTCATGGGCGTCCCCGCGGCCGTGGCGGCGGCCGCCGCGCCCGGCACCGCGCGGCGGTGGCGGGTGCTGCTCGCGGGCGCGCTCGTCCTCGCCCTTCCGCTGGCCTACGGCGGCTGGCGGCTCCGGCAGCCCCACGACCCCTCGCGGGCGACCGTCACGCTGCTCGACACCGACCGTCCCGACGACACGATCGACCTCGCCACGCCGCAGGGCCGCGACCTGCTGCGCCGCTACCTCGCAGCGATCCGCGCGACACCGCCCGCAGGCACGGTCGTCCTGCCGGAGAAGACCTTCGCCGCGAACGAGACGACACTTCCCGCGCTCACTGGGCCGCTGGCGCGACTGGCCACCGAACGCCACGAGGACATCGTCGTCGGGCTCGTCCTGACCACCGCGGGCACCGCACGCAACGTCGCGCTCGGGATCCGCGCGGATGGCGGCGCGCCCGTCCGCTACGCCAAGCACCACCTGATCCCCGGCCTTGAGGACGACCTGGACCCAGGCGCCGAGCTGGCGTTCCTCTCCCCCGGTCACGGCCTCGTCATCTGCAAGGACCTGGACTTCCCGGGTCTCGTCCGCGCCTACCGGGCCCGCGGCGCGACGGTGCTGTACGCGCCTGCCTGGGACTTCACCGGCGACGGCCGGTTGCACGGACGGATGGCGCTCGTCCGCGGCGTCGAGAGCGGTCTGACCATCGCGCGGGCCGCCCGAGCGGGGACGCTCCTGGTCAGCGACCCCTACGGCCGGGTCCTCGCCGGGCGCGCCACCGGCGGCGCGGGGTTCACCTCCGTCAGCGCGACGCTCCCCGCGCACGGCGTCCGGACGGTCTACTCGCGTTTCGGTGACTGGTTCGCCTGGCTCTGCCTGCTGCTGCTCATCGCCGGACCGTCCGGGACCAGCCTCATGTACCGCAGGTGGGCGGCGGACGCGGCGACGGCGACCGCCGACCCGAGCACGGCGTAACCCGCCAGCACGCCCAGGGCCTGCCCCGTGGCGTGGCCGGAGAAGTAGACGGTGTTGCGGACGGCGGTGGTCCCCGCTCCCGTCGGCAGCCAGTCCCCGATGGCCCGCCAGAACGCCGGCAGCAGGGTCATCGGGTAGGCGCCGCCCGCGCTGGGGTTGCCGAGCACGACGAACACCAGGATCGCCAGCCCGATGCCGATCATCCCGAGCAGGATCTGGAACGCCACGGTCGTCGCCGCGGCGGCCATGACGACCAGCGCGCCGATGCCCCACAGTGCCCAGAAATGCCCGTTCAGGGCACCGAGGACCGGCCCGGCGATGATCGCGCCGCCGAGCCCGGACACGATCGCGTACAGCGCGAGCGCGCCCAGCCGGATGATCGTGCGGCGCAGGTTCGCCGGGCGCGCGCCGCCGGCCAGGCCGAGGATCGCCGCCGCCAGGTAACCGCCCACGATCCAGCCGATGACCAGATAGAACGACGACAGCCCGCGGCCGTCCCCGGCGGCCGGCGGGCGGATGTCGACGGTCCGCACCTGCCGGTGCCGGGACTGCTCGATGCCCGCCGCGATCTGCTGGGTGGTGCTGGAGACGGCGGGACCGCTCGCGGACGCCACCAGCAGCGTGTCGGTGCCGCCGTGCGGGTCCACGAGGATCGCCGCGTCGATCGTCCGGTCCAGGATCAGGTGCCGGGCCCGCTGCTCGCTCGGGGCCGTCCGCGCCTTGAGCGGGGTGCCCTTCAGCGCGTTCAGCTGCGCGGCCACCTGCCCCGCCGCCTGCCCTGGCGCGACGACCGCGACGGGGATGCGGTGCGGGGTCGGCGAGTGGAACGCACCGATGTAGGACAGGATGAACGCCAGCTGCAGGATCAGCACGCCGAGGACCAGGGTGAACGAGCGCAGCGTCACCGCGTCGCGCAGTTCCCCGGCGAAGCCGCGGTCGGGCGCCGCCCCGTTCCGTCCGGTCGCCGGTGTGCTCATGCCGGTGACGTACCCGCTCAGCGGCGGCTACTCGCGGGGAAAGCGCAGCACCCAGCGCCGCTGCCAGGGCGTTTCGACCGCCTTGCGGTGGTAGTTCTCCCGCGTCCAGGCGACGGCGCGCTCCGCCGGAACCCGGGACAGCACCGCCAGGCAGGCGATCACCGTGCCGGTGCGTCCGACGCCGCCGCCGCAGGCGACCTCGACCCGCTCGCCCGCACCGGCCCGCGCGTGCAGGCCGCGGATGAGCGCGACGGCGCCGTCCCTGTCGCGGGGCAGCAGGAAGTCCGGCCAGTCGATCCAGTCGTGCGGCCAGGCCAGCGCGGCGTCATGGCGGCCGCGGAGCCGATCCGAGCCGAGGTACAGGCCGTAGTCGGGCGCGGCGCCGCCCGGCGCGGGCCGCCGCAGCCCCCGGCCCCTGACGAGTGGGCCGCCCGGCAGTTCGGTCGCGCCTTCGAGGCGTGTGCTCACCATCGCCCCATCCTGACGCGCCCCCGCCGCCCCGGCCCGGTTCTCCGCTTTGAGCGGACGCGTTCCGCTTCGAGCGGACACGCGCGGGTAGCGTCGGGGAAATGACCAGTGCGCAATTGCTCACCGACGCCTTCGACCGGATCCAGGAGGTGGTCCACGAGGCCGCCGACGGGCTCGGGCCGGACCGGCTCGCCTTCCGTCCCGACGCCCGGGCCAACTCGATCGCCTGGCTCGTCTGGCACCTGACCCGCGTCCAGGACGACCACATCGCCGACGCCGCCGGCAGCGCCCAGGTCTGGACGTCCGACGGCTGGGCCGACCGGTTCGCGCTGCCGCTCGCCCCGTCCGAGACCGGCTACGGCCACGACCCGGACCAGGTCGCGGCCGTCCGGGTCGAGTCGGCGGACCTGCTCACCGGCTACCACGACGCCGTCCACGACCGGACCGTCGAGTACGTCGCCGCGCTGACCGACAAGGACCTCGAGCGGATCGTCGACGCGAACTGGGACCCGCCCGTCACGCTCGCGGTCCGCCTCATCAGCGTGATCTCCGACGACCTCCAGCACGCCGGCCAGGCCGCCTACCTCCGCGGCCTCACCGACCGCACCTGAAACGCGCGGGCGGCGCCCCCCGGAACGGGGAGCGCCGCCATGGCGCCGCGCGGGCGCGGGGTTCAGCCGGTGGTGACGGTGCGGTCGAGGGCGCTGCCCTTGACCCACTTCTTCCACGACATCTGGTAGAAGCTCCAGCCGTTCATCGGCTCGAGCTTCCGGTCGCTGCCAGTGATGATCACCGGGTCGCCGCGGTAGGAGAACTTGTAGAACCACCGGGCGGCCGACGGCGGGGAGTTCACGCAGCCGTGGCTGACGTTCTGGTGGCCCTGCGCCCACACCGTCGAGGCCATCGAGTGGATGTACTCGCCGCTGTTGGAGATCCGCACCGCGAACGGGATGACCTCCTTGTAGCCGCCGTTCGCCTTGTCCTCCGGCTTGACGCCCATCCACTCCGACGTCATGATCGCCGGATTCTCCTTGCCCATGGTCAGGTGGATGCCGCTGGTGGTGGAGTAGGTGTCCACCCCGTTGACGACGCGGCCGCCGCGGCCGGCGCTGATCGGCCAGCTCTTCACCTTCTTGCCGTTCTTCTTGACGGTCAGGTGATGGGTCTTGGTGCTGGCGGTGATGATGTGCGAGTCGCCGATGCTGAACTTGCGGCTGAAGTCGCTCATCCCGTAGGTCTTCTTGCCCGCCTTCACGCCGGAGAGCTTGGCGGTGAAGCTGACCTTCTGGTTGGGCTGCCAGTAGTGCCCGTTCTGCGTCCGGAAGATCACCTGGGTGTCGCCGGACCAGTGCCAGGCGCCGGTGGCGGGCTTGGTCGACTTGATCTCCAGGGCCTGCTCGACGGCCTTCTTGTCGCCGACCGCGCGGTTGAAGGTGACGATGATCGGCATGCCGACCCCGACCGTCTCCCCCTTGGTGGGGCTGACGTCGGTGACCTCCAGCTCGTTGGCCGCCTTGAGCGTCTTGAAGGTGGAGTTGACGGTGGTCGACTTGCCCTTGGGGCTGGTCGCGACCGCGGCCACCTGGTACTGCGAGCCGGGGCGCAGCGTGCGCGACTTCCACGACCTCTTGTCGGCCGACATCGCGCCGTCCACCGGCTTGCCCTTGCGGGTCACGGTGACCTGCTGCAGCGTGCCGCCCGCCGCCGTGACGGTGACGCCGTCCTCCGGGGCCGCCTTGCCGTTGCCGTTGCCCGGATTGATCGTCACCTGCGGGACGGCGGCGTCGCCCTTCTCACCGACCGGGACGCCGTGCTCCTTCTCGCCGCCCGAGCAGGCGGTCGTGAGGAGCAGCACGGCCCCCGCCATCCCCGCACCGGCCCGGACACCCGCGGACACCCTCCGCTGCACCTAAACCTCCAGAACCCCGCCGTCTCTCTCAGAGACATTAGCGACAAAAACCCGCGATCATGCCACGACCCGGGGTTTTGGCCGCGCTCCGAGATCAAAGCGTTGCAACCGGGCAACGGTGCGTGCCCGTCCCCGGTGGTGCGCCCCGCGGTCAGTCAACGGCGCCGCCCTCCTTCCACTTGGCGAACGGCAGCTGCCAGAAGCTCCAGCCGTTGTCCCACTCGACCTCGCGGGCGGTGCCGGTGAGCTTGAGCACGTCGCCGCGCTGGGCGATGCCGTAGAACCACTCGGCGTTGGCCGGGCTCACGTTCAGGCAGCCGTGGCTGACGTTCTCCGACCCCTGCGAGCCGACCGACCAGGGCGCCGAGTGGACGTACTCGCCGCTGTTGGAGAAGCGCACCGCGTAGTCGACGACCTGCTGGTAGTAGCCCGGGTCGCCGGGCCGCCGGCCCGGGGAGGTCATCGTCACCGGGTTGCCCTTGTCCATCAGCAGGTGGACGCCGCTGGTGGTGGTGAACTCGCGGGTCTGGCCGTTGCCCGCGCTGAACGGGACGGTCCGCAGCCTGCGGCCGTCGCGCGTCACCGTCATGCGGTGCCCGCCGATGTCGCCGGTGGTGATCTGCGCGGCGCCGATGCTGATCGTCGCCGCGGCGTCCGCGGCCCCGTAGACGCCGCCCCCGGCGTTCACGCCGGCCAGGTCGGCCCGGAACCGGACGGTCTGGTGCGGCTGCCAGTACGTCTTCGTGCGGTAGACGGCCTCCTGGGGCCCGATCCAGCGCCAGGCGCCCTCGACCGGCTTGTCCGGGGTCACGTGCAGGACCTTCTCCACCGCGGCCTTGTCGGCGACCGGGCGGTCGAACTGCAGGATGATCGGCATGCCGACGCCGACCTTCTCCCCCGGGAGGTTCGGCGTGACGTCGGTGATCGACAGCGTCCGCGCCGGGGTCAGCGTGGTGAACGCGCTGGTCACCGTGCGCAGCTTGCCGCCGCTCTTGGCCTGCGCGGTGACGGTGTAGGACGCCCCGGGCGTCATCGTCCGGGTCGAGCGCCACGTCTTGCCGCCGCCGGTGAGCCGTCCGGTGACGGCCGACCCCTTGCTCCCCTGGACGGTGACCTTCGCCAGCTTCCCGCCGGACGCCTTGACCTCGATCACCGCGTCCGGCTTGACCGCCCGCGCCCCGGTCGCCGGTGTGATCGTCACGGTGGTGTCGGACTCGCCCGCCGACAGCACGCCCGTGCCGCCGATGCCGCATCCCGCCGCGAGCACCGCCACGGCGCCCGCGATCCCGGTCGCCGCCAGTGCCGGCCGCCCGTTGATAGCCACGAAACTCCCCCAAGTCCCAAGACTCACCCGTCTTCGGTGAATGCCTGCGAAAAGGGAGATGGGCTCGAAGCCGGAAAAGTTCGCGCGGATGCCGGGGATTCGCAGCTCAGGACGGTCCGCAACAGGCCGGACCCCGGCTCGGCCGAGGGCCGGACCGGGGTCGGGAGGGGGCAGGAAGGGGTCAGGCGGCGGGGGCGGGCTCGCGGTTCACGTGCCGCAGGAGCCGCTTGAACCCCATCACCGAGACGGCGACGCCCAGGGCGCCGAGGCCGGCGACCATGCTGGTGCGCAGCCACAGGTAGGTGCCGATCGACTCGTTGAACAGCATCCACAGGCTGAGCCCGACGTTGACGAACAGCACCATCGACCACAGCAGCGAGATGCGCAGGAAGAACTGGTGCACCTTGTCGTGGCGGAAGAACGCCTCGGGGATCGGCACCATGTCGCGGGCGAGCTTCATCGCCAGCGGCCGGCCGAGCGGCACGGAGGCGAGGAAGGCCATGCTCACCATCAGCGTGCCGAGGGTCGGCTGCAGGAAGTAGACGACGGCGCTGTGCGTGGCCGCCGCCAGGACCGCCCGCACGGTCACGCCGACCGCGGCGAGCAGCAACATGCCGGAGACCGGGTGCCCGCGCAGGTAGCGGAAGACGATGCCGCCGTACACCCACGCGACCGCCGCGGCCAGCGCCCCGTTCAGCCCGAGCAGCGCCAGCGCGGCGTAGAAGACCGCGACGGGCGCGATCACGCCCTCGACGAAGCGCGGGAGCGCGTGCAACAGCAGCGCCCGGATCCGCGGCAGTTCGAAGTGGTGCCCGCCGCCCTCGGCGACCACGGCCACCGCCGTCGCGCCGGAGGGCCCGGCCGCCGTCGCGGCCGGCGTCGTCGCTGGTCGTTCCATCGAGTGCTGCGCTCCCCGATCGGTGTGCATGGACTGATGCATGGCCTGGGATGCCCTCACGATTCGCACCACCGTACGTGATGATCCGCGCGCATCTTCCCGTTTTGACGAACCTGGGGGCGTCCGTGTTCAGACCGTTCGCCGGATTGCTCTCTCCTCCTGCGACTTCCCAGCACAGAGCGATCTATTGAGGTGTTTTGTCTCTTAGTTCGGATTTCTCCCGCTCTTGGGACGGCCGCGACCGGAAGCGGTCAGGCGTCCGGCGGCGCGGGCTGGACGTCGCGGGCGGCGGCGTAGATCGCGCGCAGCGTCACCGCCACCGACGGCCGCCGCACGCTGGCCCGCCGCGTCACCGCGTACACCTCCCTGGCCAGCGTGCATTCCGGGATCCGCCGCGCCGCCACGCCCCGGTCGCCGGCGGCCAGCGCCAGCGCGGGCACCGCGGTGATGCCGATGCCCCGCGCCACCAGGCTGAGGATGGTGTGCAAGCCCTCGAACTCCCACGGGACGGGACGGGCGCCGCCGACGGTGTCCAGCAGCCGTTCGACGGCCTGCCGGGACGGCTCGCCGGGCGGCGCCGCCATCCACGGCTCCTCGCGCAGCTGCTGCAGGTCCACCGGGCGGCCCGGATCCGACATCGGGTGCGCGGCCGGGACGACCAGCACCAGCGGGTCGCGGCGCAGATGGAAGAACTCCAGCACCGCCGGGGACTGGTCGGGGACCTTGCCCGTCCAGTCGTCGATCAGCGCGATGTCGACCTCGCCGTTCTGCACCTGGCGGACGCCGTCGCCCGGACGCGTCTGGCGGAGCACGAAGGTCAGCCCGGGATGCTCGCCGAGGCTGCGCGCCAGCGCGGGCGCGAACGCGACGGCGGCCGTCGGGAACGCCGTGACCACCACGCGCCCGATCGGCGCGTCGGCCTGCGCGGACAGCTCCGCCTCCGCCGTCTCGACCAGGCTGAGGATCTCCTCGGCGCGCGCGGCGAGGCGCCGCCCGGCGTCGGTCAGCTCCGCGCTGCGGGCCGTGCGGTCCAGCAGCGGGACGCGCGCCTGCCGCTCCAGCGCGGCCAGCTGCTGGGAGACCGCCGACGGGGTGTACCCGAGGGCGGCGGCGGTCGCGGCGATGCTGCCGCGGCGGGCGAACTCGGCGAGCAGCCGCAGGCGGCGCAGCTCCAGCATCACTCCAGCTTACGGTCACCATCGCTGAGACTCGCTTGTGATGATGCTGAATGCGGGAAAGCATTGAACCAGCCCGGCCGGGTCGCACAGGGGGATCGTTCCGACACCCACCGTTATTTCACCATGCCCTTTGGAGCGTTGATGGCTGCCCACGACCTGCCCGCGCACGATCGCCCGGCCGGCGGCGGCTCGGCCGGCCCCTCCGAGCCCGCCGCGTCCTCCAGACCCTCCGGCCCGTCCGCGCCCTGCGGCCCGGCCCGGCCGGTGTCCTTCGCGCCCCGCCCCGTCCCGCTGTCGCCGACGCTCGCGGTGAACGAGGCGCTCGCCCGCAAGCGCCGGGAGGGGGTGCGGGTCCTGCCGCTCGGCTTCGGCGAGGCCGGCATCCCGATCCACCCCGCGCTGACGCGGGAGCTCGCCGCCGCCGCGGGGCGCGGCGGGTACGGCCCCGTCGCCGGGTCGGCGGCCCTGCGCGCCGCGGCGGCCGGCTACTGGGCGCGGCGCGGGCTGCCGACCGACCCGTCCACGGTGCTGTGCGGCCCGGGCAGCAAGCCGCTGCTGTTCGCGCTGCTGATGGCGCTCGGCGGGGACGTGGTGGTGCCCGCGCCGAGCTGGGTGAGCTACGCCGCGCAGGCGCCGCTCGCCGGGGTGCGGCCGGTCCGGGTGGCCACCCCGCCGGGCGAGGGCGGGGTGCCGAGCCCGGCGCTGCTCGCCGACGCGGTCGTCCGCGCGCGGGCCGCCGGGCGGACCGTCCGCGCGGTGATCGTCACGCTGCCGGACAACCCGACCGGCACGCTCGCCTCCGAGGAGACCGTCCGCCGGCTGTGCGCGGCCGCCCGCGACCTCGACCTGGTGATCATTTCGGACGAGATCTACCGCGACCTCGTGCACGACCCCGCGCGCGCGGTGCCGTCCCCCGCCCGGTACGCGCCGGAGCGGACCGTGGTGACGACGGCGCTGAGCAAGAGCCTCGCGGCCGGCGGCTGGCGGCTGGGGGTCGCGCGGCTGCCCGACGGCCCGTTCGGCGCGGCGCTGCGCGCCGGCGTGCTCGGGACCGCCAGCGAGATCTGGTCCAGCGCGCCCGCCCCGATGCAGCACGCCGCCGCGTACGCGTTCGCGGAGCCGCCGGAGCTGGTCGAGCACATCGATCGCAGCCGCCGGCTGCACGCGGCGATCGCCAGGGCGGTCGCGGACCGCTTCGCCGCCGCGGGCGCCCGCGTGCCCCGTCCCCAGGGCGCCTTCTACGTCTACCCCGACCTGGACCCGCTGCGGGAGGAGCTGCGCGGCGGCCACGGCGTGCGGACGTCCGCGGAGCTGTCCGGGCTGCTCCTGGAGCGCTACGGGGTGGGCGTGCTGCCCGGCAGCTCGTTCGGCGAGCCGCCCGGGGAGCTGCGCCTGCGGGTCGCGCCCAGCCTGCTGTACGGGGAGACCGACGAGCAGCGCCTCACCGCGCTCGCCTCCCCCGACCCGGCGTCGCTGCCCTGGATCGCCGGCGGCCTGGACCGCCTTTCCGAGGTGCTCGGCGATCTGAGGGAGACCGCGCGGGCGGGGCGGGCCGCGCTCGCCTGACGGGGGCCGCCTCCGCGCGGAGGCGGAACCGCTCCGGTAACGCCGCGGGCGGGGTGGCCGGGCCCGGCCACCCCGCCCGCGGCGTTACCGATGAATGGCGGAGGGTAAGGGAGTCGAACCCCTTCGAGTTTCACCTCGACGTCAGTTTTCGAAACTGCTGCCTTACCGTTCGGCCAACCCTCCTCGCGCGGGCGGGGGAGCGCCCGGCGGCGGCCGGAACCGCGTGGACCGGCAGGGAGTCGAACCCTGATCGCTTCCTTGCAAGGGAAGCATGCTGCCGTTGCACCACAGGCCCATCGAGCGTGCTCAGCAGGGGCGGTAGGAGTCGAACCCACTTTCCGCCGGTTTTGGAGACCGGCCGCCCAACCGGTGGCTCGCCCCTTCGTGCCGTCCGTTCGACGTGTTTCGATGATGCGCCTTTCCACGGGACCGCGGCAAAGCATTTATCGGGCGTCGGACGCCCCGCCGGAGCGCGTCTCCGCCGGGCGCGGTATGCGACGGTCCGGGCACGGAGAGAAACGATCAATATGCGCCGGTACGGCACGTATAAGCGTGGTGTAAGGTCCAACGACGCACGGGGCGAACACCGCGAACCCGCCGTTGGCAGTGGCAGGCAGGTCGAGGGACTTCCTGGCGGGCGGACCCGTGGTCGACCCAGGACAAGCGTGATGTCACGTACGTGATGAAAGAAGAAGGCGAGGGGGCCCGCCATGAGGCACGCACGGGACGGGGCTGCCGCGGCGATGGGCGCCGCCTCGAGGATTCTCGTCGCCCGGGGCAAGAACGAGCCCCAGGAGATGGAGAACCCCGACGTCGCCTGGGGGCAGCGCGCGCGTGACGGCGTGTGGGTGCCCACCAAGGACGGGCAGCGCATCCATCTCGGGATCGACGTGGCGGCGGCCGACACCGTCGCGCAGGTGCTGCGGCCCAGCCTGCGGGTGTTCGTCGGCGTGGACGTCGACACCGACATCGTCGCGCAGACGACCGACAACGGCGTGCGGCTGCTCACGGTCGTGCACGGCCCGGACGCCCCCTCGGAGTTCCGCTTCCCGGTGTCCCTCGCCGACGGGCTCGCCCTGGAGGCGATGCCGTCCGGCGGCTACGACGTCGTCCACCTGCGGTACGGCGCGACCGTCGGGCGGCTCTACAACCCGTGGGCCAGCGACTCGATGTTCCGCCAGGTGAAGGCGGACTACTCGCTGGAGGGGTCGGTCGTCACCATGCGGCTGCAGCACGCGGACGCCTACTACCCGGTCGTGGCCGACCCCCACTACGCCCGCTGACCCCCTCCCCCGGCCGGTTCACGACCGGGTCCGGCGGATGACGATCGGGTCCTCGAAGTCGAGTTCGCGGCTGATCTGGCGCAGGGTTCCGGCGCCGATCCGGCCCTTGCGGTAGAGGCCGGTCAGCTTCGCGCGCTGCGCCTTGACCAGCTCGCCGCGCACCCTGCGGCTGTTGGGCGGCGGGGCGCCGCTCTCGGCCTCCTCCTCGTCCAGGAAGTAGCGGACGCGCTCCAGCCGCAGCTCGAGCATCTGCCGGAACGCCTCGGCGGTCTGGTCGTCGACCTCCTCGTCCTCGGCCAGCTCGTCCAGCCGGGCCAGGGCGGCCTGCAGACCGGCCTTGCGCGCCGTCATCACCTCCAGGCGGTGCTTGTCGGACTCGATCAGCCCGAGCCTCCGCAGCAGCGGCGGCAGCAGGGGCGCCTGCCCGATCAGCGTGATCAGCACCACCAGGGCGGTGAGCAGCACCAGCACGCCGCGGTCGGGGCCGACCGCGGCGGGCAGCGACAGCGCGATCGCCAGCGAGATCGCCCCGCGCATCCCGCCCAGGCCGATCACCAGCCGCTGCCGCCAGCCGAGGCCCTCCTGGCTGCGCCGGCCGCCCGGCACCAGCCCGGCGAGCGGGCCGTTGCCGAGCTCCCAGAGCAGCCGGACGCCGATCACCACGGCCGACACCGCGAGCGTGGTCAGCAGCACCGAGTGCCAGGAGTGCCCGCCGGGCTCGCGGATGATCTCGCGGATCTCCAGGCCGAGCAGCACGAACAGCGCCGACTCCAGCAGGAACGTCAGGATCCGCCAGAACGTGGTGCCGGCCAGCCGGGACGCGGGCTGCAGCACGCCCTCGCCGTGCGTGCCGATGGAGAAGCCCGCCACGACGGTCGCCAGCACCCCGGACGCGCCGAGGTTCTCCGCGGGGATGAACGCCACGTACGGGGTGACCAGCGACACGATCACCTGGCTGATCGGGTCCTGGATGCGGCGCCGGATCCGGCGGATCACCACGCCGAGCACCAGCCCGTAGGCGATGCCGCCGAGCACGACCTGGACGAGCCGGCCGGCGCCGTGCGCGAACGCGAACCCGGTGCCGAGCGCCTCGGTCGCCAGGCCGAAGATCGTCAGCGCGACGCCGTCGTTGATCAGGCTCTCGCCCTCCAGGATGGTGACGAGCCGGGCGGGCGCGCCGAGCCGCTGCAGCACCGCGGTGGCGGCGACCGCGTCGGTGGGCGCGACCGCGGCCCCGAACGCCAGCGCGGCGGCCCAGCCGAGGCCGGGCAGCAGCGCGTGCACGGTGGCGGCGACGGCCGCGGTGGTGACGGCGGTCAGCCCGAACGCCAGCGTGACGATGGGCACCGCGTCGGCGCGGGCCTCGCGCGGGGCGGTGAAGAAGGCGGCGTGGTAGACCAGCGGCGGCAGGAACCCCATCAGCACCAGCTCGGGCGGGGCGACCACGGCGGGCAGCCCCGGCACGAACCCGGCCGCCATGCCGAGCAGCACGAGCACGATCGCGTCCGGCAGCCGCAGCCGCCCGGCCAGCGCCCGGGCCGCCAGCACCACGACGGCGACGACCAGGAACACGATGAACAGCCGGTCCCCCTCCACGCCGTGATCCTCTCCGGATCGCGGCGCGGTACGCGCCCCGGACCGATCGTGGAACGTTCCCGCAGGCAGCGGGGCCGGAACCGGCTACGGCGTGCCGGCAGGGTCGGCGCGGACGGGGCCGTCCGGCGTCGTAGGGTGGGGGCCGGGCCGCGTTCCGGCCCCGGCGGCGCTGCCGGGCGCACGACCGTCCCGCCCCCGGCGGGGCGGTCTGGGGGTCGCCCCCCAGGAGCAGTACGACCCCGGTCCCCCGAGACTGGAGCGATTGTGATCTTCACTCATGACACCGAGCACGCCCTCGCCGTCGTCGTCGACCTGATCAACACCGGCGGCGCCGCGTCCGGCGCCGAGGGGCTCGGCGGGCTGCCGCAGCTGCGCGCGTTCGTCGAGCGCAGCGCGTTCAGCGACGTCGGCGCGCTGACCGAGGCCGACCTGGCCCGGGTGCTGGCGCTGCGCGACCGGTTCCACGCGGTGTTCCGCACCGCCGACGTGCCCGCCGCGGTCCGGCTGATCAACGAGATCGTCGGCGAGGTCCGCGCCACCCCGCACCTGACCGACCACGACGGCTACGACTGGCACGTCCACTTCTTCGCGCCGGGCGCCCCGGTCGGCGAGCACCTGGCGGCCGACTGCGGGATGGCGCTGGCGTACGTCGTCGCCGCCGGCGAGCTGGACCGGCTGCGCACCTGCGAGGCGCCCGACTGCTCGCGCGTGCTGGTGGACCTGTCGCGCAACCGCTGCCGCCGCTACTGCGACAGCCGCACCTGCGGCAACCGCATGCACGTGGCCGCCTACCGCGCCCGCCAGCGCGAGGCGGCGCTGTAAATTTTGCAATCCCGGCCCAGAGGGCTCGCCTAGCGGCTCACCCTCTGACCGGTCTTGGGCGAGCGCGGCCTCGCTTCGCGAGCTTCCCGGTGGGGGCTCGCCTTCGGCTTCGCCCCCACCGGTCAGATAGCGCGCTCGCGTGGGGGCCGGGGCGCCTTCCGTCGTCCGGTCCGGCCTTACTCGGGGGCGACTTCGGCGACGGCGTCGAGGGCGCGGCGGGCGGCGGCGACGTCGTGGACGCGAAAGACCCGGGCGCCCAGCAGCGCCGAGACGCCCAGCACCGCCAGGGTGCCGACGCCGCGCCTGTCGACGGGCCGGCCGAGGGTCTCGCCGATGAAGTCCTTGTTGGACACCGCGACCAGTACCGGCCAGCCGGTCGCGGCCAGCTCGCCGAGCCGCCGGGTGATCTCCAGCGAGTGCCGGGTGTTCTTGCCGAAGTCGTGCGCGGGGTCGATCAGGATCGACTCGCGCGGCACGCCGAGCGCGAGCGCCCGTTCGGCCTCGGCGGTGACGTGGGCCACCACGTCCGCGACCACGTCGCCGTAGCCGATCCGGTGCGGCCGGGTGCGCGGGTCCAGGCCGCCCGCGTGCGCGCAGACCAGCCCGACGCCGTGCGCGGCGGCGACCTCGGCCAGCGCGGGGTCGGGGCCGCCCCAGGTGTCGTTCAGCAGGTCGGCGCCCGCTTCGGCGACGGCCGACCCGACCTCCGCCCGCCAGGTGTCGACGCTGATCGCCACACCGGGGTGCCGGTCCCGGACGGCGGCGACGAGGTCCACCACCCGGCGCAGCTCCTCGGCGACCCCGACGTCCTCGCCGGGGCCGGCCTTCACGCCGCCGATGTCGATGATGTCGGCGCCCTCGGCGACCGCGCGGTCCACCGCGTCCAGCGCGGCGCCGAAGCCGTAGGTCGCGCCCCTGTCGAAGAACGAGTCGGGCGTCCGGTTCACCACGGCCATGATCGCGTGGCGGCCGAGGTCGCGCCCGTTCAGCCGCAGCGGCGCGGCGTCGGGAGTGGTCATGATGTCCCACACCGTGGCACACGCGGGGCCCCGGGCGCCACGCGGCACGGCGCCGGCGGGCACCCCGGACGGCGCCGCGAGCGGCGGTGTTCGACCGGGCCGCTGAACCAGAAGCAAATTCGGTTCAAACGGCGCCCTCCCTCGTCAGCATCCCCGCGGGGTCGCTAACCTCATATTTCACGCTCGCCCGGGTTCGCCCCGCGGTGGGCCCCGCGCCGCACCGATCAGCCATGGAGGATCCGCTGTCCAGGCGAGCACTCATCACCGGCATCACCGGACAGGACGGCTCGTACCTGGCCGAGCATCTGCTTGAGCTGGGGTACGAGGTGTGGGGCCTGGTCCGGGGGCAGGCGAATCCGCACGTGTCGCGGCTGCGCAAGCACATCGGCGACGTCCAGATCACCACCGGGGACCTGCTCGACCAGGGCAGCCTCATCTCGGCGGTCGAGCGGGTCCAGCCCGACGAGGTCTACAACCTGGGCGCGATCTCCTATGTCCCCATGTCGTGGCAGCAGGCCGAGCTCACCGCCGAGGTGACCGGCATGGGCGTGCTGCGGATGCTGGAGGCGATCCGCGTGGTGTCGGGCATCAGCACGTCCCGCACGCCCGGGCGCGCGCAGATCCGCTTCTACCAGGCGTCGTCCTCGGAGATGTTCGGCATGGTGCGGGAGACGCCGCAGAACGAGAAGACGCCGTTCCACCCGCGCAGCCCGTACGGCGTCGCCAAGAGCTACGGGCACTACATCACGCAGAACTACCGCGAGTCGTACGGGATGTTCGCGGTCAGCGGGATCCTGTTCAACCACGAGTCGCCGCGGCGGGGCGCCGAGTTCGTGACCCGGAAGGTGTCGCTCGGCGCGGCCCGCATCAAGCTGGGCCTGGCCACGGAGCTGCGCCTCGGCAACCTGGACGCCCGCCGCGACTGGGGCTACGCCGGCGACTACGCCCGCGCGATGCGGATGATGCTGGCCCAGGACGCCCCCGAGGACTACGTGATCGGGACCGGCCAGACCCAGTCGGTGCGCGAGCTGGTCGAGTTCGCGTTCCGCACCGCCGGGCTGAACTGGGAGGACCACGTCGTCCTGGACGCGAAGTACACCCGGCCGGCGGAGGTCGACCTGCTGTGCGCCGACCCCAAGCGGGCCCGCGAGCAGCTCGGCTGGGAGCCCGAGGTGACCTTCGAGAGCCTGGTGACGATGATGGTCGAGTCCGACCTGCGGCTGCTGTCGGAGTCCGCGCGTCCCGAGGACGAGCCGTTCAGCCCCGACCACTGGTGATCCCTTGACCGCCGGCGTGGCACGATTCTCATATGGCCATTTGTGAGCATGTGCAGTCCGTCCCGGTGGAGGATCCGGCCCCGAACACGCCTCAGGGCTGCCAGGAGTGCCTGGAGCAGGGCACCCGGTGGGTGCACCTGCGGCTCTGCCTGAGCTGCGGGCACGTCGGCTGCTGCGACTCCTCCCCCATGCGGCACGCGACCGCGCACTTCCAGAAGGAGGGGCACCCGATCGTCCGGTCGTTCGAGCCGGGCGAGGACTGGCGCTGGTGCTTCGCCGACGAACTGATCGTCTGATGGCGGCGGGGAGGCCCGGGGCGTCGTCCCCCGCCGGGAGGCACTGATGCCGGACGTCCGGCTGGGCACGGGGCCGGGGCGCTGGATCCTGCTGGCGACCGTCCTCGGGTCGAGCGTGGCGATGCTCGACTCCACCGTCGTGAACGTCGCCCTGCCGAGGCTCGCCGAGAACCTGCACGCCGACATGGCGGGCCTGCAGTGGACGGTCAACGCCTACACGCTGACGCTCGCCGGGTTCATCCTGCTCGGCGGGTCGCTCGGCGACCGGTACGGCCGCCGCCGGGTCTTCCTCGTCGGCGTCGTCTGGTTCGCGGTGGCCTCGGTGCTGTGCGGGCTGGCGCTGAACGTCGAGATGCTGGTGCTGTCGCGGGCGCTGCAGGGGGTCGGCGGCGCGCTGCTGACGCCGGGCTCGCTGGCGATCATCCAGGCGTCGTTCGCCTCCGACGACCGGCCGCGCGCGGTCGGCGCCTGGTCCGGGCTCGGCGGCGTCGCCGGGGCGATCGGCCCGTTCGCGGGCGGCTGGCTGGTGGAGGCGGCGGGCTGGCGGTGGGTGTTCCTGCTGAACGTGCCGCTCGCCGCGGTGGTGGTGCTGGTCGCCGTCCGGCACGTCCCCGAGAGCGTCGACCCCGGCGCCCGCGGCCGCTTCGACGTGCCCGGCGCCGTGCTGGCCGCGCTCGCGCTGGCGGGGACGACCTACGCGCTCACCGAGGCGCCGGGCGGGCGCACGGCCCCCGCGGTCGTCGGGGCCGCCGCCGTGGTGGGCGTCGCCGCCGCGGTCGCGTTCGTCCTGGTGGAGCGGGCGCGCGGGCGGGGCCGGCGGCTGTTCGGCGGGCGGGCCCGGCGGGCCGGGCGGGAGGTGCCGCAGCCGATGCTGCCGCTGGAGGTGTTCGCCTCCCGGCAGTTCTCCGCCGTCAACGCCGTCACGTTCATCATGTACGGCGGGATGGGGGTGATGTTCTTCCTGTTCGTCCTGAACCTGCAGGTCGTCGGCGGGTTCTCGCCGATCGCGGCGGGCACCGCGCTGCTGCCGGTGACGGTGCTGATGCTGCTGCTGTCGGCGCGGGCGGGCGCGCTCGCGCAGAAGATCGGCCCGCGGCTGCCGATGACGGCCGGGCTGCTGGTCGCCGCGCTCGGGATGCTGCTGGTCGGCCGGATCGGCAAGGACTCCGCCTACGTCCGGGACGTGCTGCCGCCCGTGGTGGTGTTCGGGCTCGGGCTGGCGGCGGTCGTCGCGCCGCTGACCGCCACGGTGCTGGCGACCGCGGACGTCCGGCACGCGGGCGTGGCCAGCGGCGTCAACAACGCGGTCGCGCGGGCCGCCGGGCTGCTGGCGGTCGCGGCGATCCCGCCGCTGGCCGGGCTGACCGGCGACGCCTACAACGATCCCGCCCGCTTCTCGCACGGCTTCCACATCGCCATGACGTCCTGCGCGGCGCTGCTGGCCGCCGGCGCCGTGCTCACCTTCGTCACCGTGTCCGGCGACGCGCTGCGCGCCCCGACCGGGGAGCCGGTCGAGCCCGAGTGCCGCAGCCACTGCTCGGTCGGCGCCCCCCAGCTGCAGCCCGAGCCGGAGACCGTCCCCGCCGCCCGGCCGGCGCCGGACGGGACCAGGACGTCCCCGCCGCGCCCCTGACCGCGGGCCGTTCTCGGGCCGATTCCGGCTATGTCCAGGACCGGAGCGGTTCGTTGTCATACGGTCGTGCCATGAATCTGCGGCAGCTGCGCTATGTCGTGGCGACCGCCGACCACGGCACGATGACGTCGGCGGCCCAGGCTCTCTATGTCGCGCAGCCCGCGCTGTCGCGCGCCGTCCGCGAGCTGGAGCGCGAGCTCGGCGTGGAGCTGTTCGCCCGGTCGGGGCGCGGCGTGGTCCTCACCCCGGTCGGCGAGCAGGTGGTCCGGCAGGCGCGGGCCGCGCTGGACGCCGTCGACGCGATCGAGGGGATGTCGGCGGCCCGATCCGACGGCCGGGGCGCCGAGCTGCGGGTGGCGACCACCCCGTCGCTGGAGCCGGAGCTGACCGGCCGGCTGATCCCGCGGTTCGCCCGCGACCAGCCGGCGGTGCGGGTCCGGGTGGTGCGCTGCGGGGGCCGCGACGAGGTCGCCGCCGCGCTGCGGGCCGGGCGCGCCGACCTCGCGCTCACCGACCTGCCGGTGCCCGGCGACCTGACGGCCCACCCGTTCGAGCAGCGCGAGCTGGTGCTGATCTCGCCGCCGGCGCTGAAGGTCCGCGAACCGGTGCCGCCCGCCGCGCTGGACGGCATGCGGCTGGTCCTGCCGGCCCGGGGCGGCGCCCGGCGCGCGGAGATCGACACCGTGCTGCGGCGGGTCGGCGCGAAGCCGGTGCCGGTGGTGGAGACCGACGAGCGCGCCGCGTGGCTCGGCTGGGTGCGCGCCGGGATGGGCTCGCTGCTGTGGTACCGCAACCAGCTGGACGACACCGAGGGCGTGGCCGTCCGGTCGTTCCTGCCGCCGATCACCCGGCTGATCGGGCTGGTGCACGCGCACCGCCGGCTCCCCTCGTCGGCCCGCGACTTCCTGGCCTTCGCCAAGGACGCCGCCCGCGAGCCGCGCGGGCGCGAGCACCGCTGAGCCGGCACGGCCGGCCGACCGCCCGGCCGACCGCTCGGGTTCGGGGCCGCCGCCCCGGCCGTGCCATGATCTGCGCGTGGAGACGACGCACGCACTCTGGCTGCTGGCCGTGCCGGTCGTGGCGCTGGCGGTGGCCGCGGCGGCGCGCCGCGGCGGGGCGCCGGCGCCGCTGGTCCTGGTGATCGCCGGACTGCTGTTCTCGTTCGTGCCGGGCGTGCCGGAGTTCGAGCTGGATCCCGAGTTCGTCCTGTACGTGTTCCTGCCGCCGCTGCTGTTCTCGGCGGCGTGGCAGAGCTCCTACGCCGGGCTGCGGGAGAACGCCTGGTCGATCGGGCTGCTGTCGGTCGGGCTGGTGCTGTTCAGCACGTTCGCCGTCGGGTACGCGGCGCATCTGCTCGTCCCGGGGCTGCCGCTGCCGGCCGCGTTCGTGCTCGGCGCGATCGTGGCGCCGCCGGACGCCGTCGCGGCGGTCAGCGTGGCGCAGCGGCTCGGGCTGCCGCGCCGCATGGTCACGGTGCTGGTCGGGGAGAGCCTGTTCAACGACGCGACGGCGCTGACGGCGTTCCGCGTCGCGGTGATCGCGGCGACCGGCGCCGGGTTCACGCTGGCGGACGGGGCCTGGCGGTTCCTGTTCGCGGCCGGGGCGGGCGCGGTGGTGGGGCTGCTGCTCGGGCCGCCGCTGCACTGGCTGCGGACCCGGCTGAACGACCCGCTGGTGGAGAACGGGGTGGCGGTCCTGGCGCCGTTCGCGGCGTACCTGATCGCCGAGAGCGTGCACGCCTCCGGGGTGATCGCGGTGGTGGTCAGCGGGCTGTACCTCGGCCACCGGTTCACCGAGTCGGCGGCGGTCACCCGGCTGATCGGGCACTCGTTCTGGAAGGTCGTCGTCTTCGTCCTGGAGTCGGTGGTGTTCCTGCTGATCGGCTTGCAGCTGCCGCCGGTGGTGGACGGGCTGTCCGGGCACGGCTGGCCGGAGCTGGCCTGGTGGGCCCTGGCGATCTTCGCGGTGACGGTGGCGGCCCGGTTCGTCTGGGTGTTCCCCGCGTCCCGGCTGCCGCGGCTGGTGTCGCGCAGGCAGCGCGCCCGCGAGGACGTCGGGTGGCGCGGCGCGACCGTCGTCTCGTGGGCGGGCATGCGCGGGGTGGTGTCGCTCGCGGCGGCGTTCGCGATCCCGTTCGAGGCGTCCGGCGCCCCCTTCCCCGGCCGCGACCTGATCATCTTCTTCACCTTCACGACCGTCCTCGGGACGCTGCTGGTGCAGGGGCTGACGTTCCCGGCGCTGATCCGGCTGCTCGGCGTCGGCAGCGAGCGGGAGCGCTACACCGACACGGTCGCCGAGGCGGGCGCGCAGCACGCGGCGGCGAACGCGGCGCTGGCGCGGCTGGACGAGCTGACCGCCGCCGAGGAGCTGGACGAGGCGGTCGTGCAGCGGCTGCGGCAGCTGGCCGAGCACCGGCAGCTGCGGGCCTGGGAGCGGCTCGGCGGGGGGACGGGCCCGCAGGGCGAGGAGGTGCCGACCGCCACCTACCGGCGGCTGCGGCGGGAGATGCTGGCGGCGGAGCGGCGGGTGTTCGTGCAGATGCGCGACGACCGCCGGATCGACGACGAGGTGCTGAACCGGGTCCTGCACGAGCTGGACCTGGAGGAGGTCGCGCTCAGCCGCGACTGACGCCGCCGGGGCGCCGGGGAACGGCGCCCGCGGCGGCCTCCCTCACGCCCCGTTCAGGGGCCGGTCGGGGAGTTCGACGGCGTAGGACTCCTTCACCACGTCCAGGTGGTGCCAGGACTCGCGGACCGTCACGCCGGGCACGCACCGGATCGCGTCCAGGACGGCGACCAGCTCCGCGCGCGAGGCGGCCTCGGCCTGCCCGACGATGTCGTAGCGGCCGAAGCCCGTCGCCAGGTAGCGGACGCCGTCCTGCGCGGCGACCGCCTCGGCGACCTTGCGCAGCCCGCCGGTCACCACGATCCCGAACCCGCCGAGCTCGGCGGCGCCGAGGGCGAGGGGGTCGGCGAGCCCGGTGACCTGGATGACGCCCGTGCGCATCAGCCGCACCACGCGGGCCCGGGTGGCGGCCTGGGACAGCCCGATGATGTGGGCGAGCCGGGTGTAGGGGGCGCGCCCGTCGCGCTGCAGCTCCTGGAGCAGCCGCCAGTCGATGTCGTCGAGGGTGACCTCGCCGAGCTCCCGCACCACCGCGTGGGTGTCGCGGACGGTGGAGACCGAGCGGAAGACCTCCGCCGAGCGCACGCCGGGGACGGACCGCAGCTGGTCCACCTCGGCCGCGAGCGCGGCGTCGTCGCGGGTGCGCACCTGCGCGACCAGGTCGTGCGGGCCGGCGGTCAGCGCGGTGAAGCTGACCGCCGGGCGGCCGGCGATGGCGTCCGCGACCTCCCGGGCCGAGCCCTCCACGGTGATCGAGACGTGCCCGATCGCCTCCGCGCCGACGACGGCGGCGTGCACGATGCCGACGACGCGCACGACGCCGGTCTCGAGAAGGTTCTGCACCCGTGCCCGCACGGCCGTGCGGGAAAGCCCGACGCGGTCGGCGAGCGCCTGGAACGTCGCCCTGCCATCCCGCTGGAGCTCGCGGACGAGCACGGCGTCGACCGCATCCAGCACGGCTGTCCTCCTCGACATGTGGTGAATCGTTCTGCTGGCAACTGCAAGATCATTCCATTTCAGGACGGTATGACGTCAAATATTGATCTTGCTCGTGTTCGCCCCGCCCGATGACCGTGGAAGCGTCGGCGCCGGGTCGCGGGCGGCGCCGTTTCCGACGCCGCGCCGACCGGTCCGGGAGCGCAACGCGGCCGGGGCCGGCCCGCGCGCGGGCGCGTTCCGTGGCCGGGCGGCGGGCGCGCGGGGTGGCGATGGTCACTCCCGGGGGGACGGTGCGGGCGCGGCGGCCCGCGGCGCGGACGGGTGCGGCAGACCGGGCTCGAGTGCGTGACCTGCATTGCGCCTTCTCCCGGTGTTCTGATGTGCGCGCCCTACGGCGGGTCGGCCGTCCGCGTGACGCACATGTAAGAAAAGTGCATCGAGGGCGCAGTTACGTCAAGAGGTAACTTTACAGAGAGCCAAGCCCCACGTTGCACGCTTTTTCAGCCTCGTCCGGTAGGACACTTCCGTTGCGCCTGGAAGGGGGCGGACACAGCGCCGGAGATCACCCGGGCGATCCCCGGGGACACACCTTCATCACCCCCGGTCACGGGGCCGGACGGCCGCCGCGCGCGGGCCGGGGGGCGTCCGGCGAGCGCTTGGCCGGAGCACCCGCGGGTATGGATCACAATGTACGGTGGCCCAGCCACTCTGATCCGCGATTGGTGTGTAGTACAGCCGTGCACCTGCTGAACGGTGAGCGCTCCGCTCACGACCTCACCTACAACGACGTCTTCATGGTCCCGCGCCGCTCCGCGGTCGGGTCCCGCCTGGAGGTGGACCTGTCCACGGTCGACGGCAGCGGGACGACCGTGCCGCTGGTCGTGGCGAACATGACGGCGGTGTCCGGCCGCCGGATGGCCGAGACCGTCGCCCGGCGCGGCGGCGTCGCGGTGATCCCGCAGGACATCCCGGTCGAGGTCGTCTCGGAGGTCATCGGCTGGGTGAAGGGCCGCGACCTGGTGGTGGACACCGCCATCCGGCTGGACCCGGGCAGCACCGCGGGCGAGGCGCTGGCGCTGCTGCCCAAGCGCGCGCACAACGCGGTGATCGTGGTGGAGGACGACCGGCCGGTCGGCGTCGTCACCGAGGCCGACTGCCAGAGCGTCGACCGGTTCGCGCAGCTGCGCGACATCATGTCGCGCGACCTGGTGACGCTGCCGCACGGCGTCGACCCGCGCGAGGCGTTCAACCGGCTGCACGAGCGCGGGCACCGGCTCGCGCCCGTGGTGGACGCCGGGGGCCGGCTCACCGGCGTGCTCACCCGCACCGGCGCGCTGCGCGCCACGCTCTACAAGCCCGCCGTCGACGCGTCGGGGCGGCTGCGCGTCGCCGCGGCGGTCGGCGTGAACGGCGACGTGGCGGGCAAGGCGAAGGCGCTGCTGGAGGCGGGCGCCGACCTGCTCGTGGTCGACACCGCGCACGGCCACCAGGAGAAGATGATCAGCGCGCTGGCCGCGGTCCGCGGGCTGGACCCGTCGGTGCCGGTGGTGGCGGGCAACGTGGTGACCGCCGAGGGCACCCGCGACCTGATCGAGGCGGGCGCCGACATCGTCAAGGTCGGCGTGGGGCCGGGCGCGATGTGCACCACCCGGATGATGACCGGGGTCGGGCGGCCGCAGTTCTCCGCCGTGCTGGAGTGCGCCGCCGAGGCCCGCCGGCTCGGCCGGCACGTGTGGGCGGACGGCGGCGTCCGGCACCCGCGCGACGTCGCGCTCGCCCTCGCGGCCGGCGCGGCGAACGTGATGGTGGGCTCCTGGTTCGCCGGCACCTACGAGTCGCCGGGCGACCTGCAGCACGCCCCCGACGGCCGGATGTACAAGGAGAGCTTCGGCATGGCCTCGGCGCGGGCCGTCCGGCTGCGCACCGCCGAGGACTCGCCGTTCGACCGGGCCCGCAAGGCGCTGTTCGAGGAGGGCATCTCCACCTCGCGGATGTTCCTGGACCCGCGGCGGCCCGGCGTCGAGGACCTGATCGACTCGATCGTGGCGGGGCTGCGCAGCTCGTGCACCTACGCGGGCGCGCGCACGCTGGAGGAGTTCCACGAGCGCGCGACGGTCGGGATCCAGAGCTCGTCCGGCTACGCCGAGGGCATGCCGCTGTCCACCAGCTGGTGACCCGCCGCTGACCGGGACGGGGTGCCGGATTTACGGGACACGACCCCGGATCCGCCTCACGATCACGGCCATGACCTGCACGCTCTTGTCCCTGGGCGGCGGATGCGGGGTCCGCCGTCCCGGAGGGGGCGCAGCATGGTCGTGGAGGATCCGGCCGCCGCACGAGGCGGATCCGACGGGTCGGGCGGGTACAGCGGCACGGACGAGTACGGCGGCACAGGCCAGTACGGCGGCACAGGCCAGTACGGCGGCACAGGCCAGTACGGCGGGGGCGCGCGGGCCGGGCGGGAGCGGCGGAGCGGCTGGATCGGGCCCCGGCGGATGGCGGAGGCGCTGCTGATCGCGGCCGTCTCGCCGGTCCTGCCCGGGATCGCGCACCTGCGCGCGGGGCGGGTCCGCCTGGGCGGGGCGCTGCTCGGCGCGCAGGCGGCCGCGCTGACCGCGGTCGCGCTCGTCAGCGGGCGCTACCGGGCCCTGTTCCTGGAGCTGTCGGTGCGGCCGTCCTGGCTGCTGGTGCTGGTGGCGGCCTGCGTCGTCGTGGCGGGGCTGTGGGCGCTGCTGATCGCCCATTCGTACGCGGTGCTGGCCCCGGACGGTCTCGCCCCGCTGTGGCGGCTCGCCGGCGGCACGACCGTCTCGGTGCTGTGCCTGCTGGTGATCGTGCCGCCGCTGAGCCTGGCCCAGTACGGCTACGTGCAGCGCGAGCTGGTCCGGACGGTCTTCCGGGACGCGCCGGTGCCGTCCGCCGCCGTCCAGGCGGCCGCGCGCTCGGGCGACGCGGCCGGGTGGCCGGGCACGGCCCGCCTCAACGTGCTGCTCATCCGCTTCGCCCCCCGTCCCCCGCGGGAACCGGACCGCGTCGCCGCCGTCACCCTGGCCGGCGTCGACACCCGGACCGGGGACACGACGCTGCTGGGCCTGCCGCGCGGCCTGCGGCACGTCCCGGTGTGGTCGGGCGCGGGGCCGGTGCCGTTCCCGCCGGGACGCACCCTCGCGGCCGTCTACCGGGAGGGCGCCGCGCACCCGGAGCTGCTCGCGGCCGGCGGGCGCGTCCGGGATCCGGGCGCCGAGCTGCTGAAGCGGACGGTCGCCCACATGATCGGCCAGGACGTCCCCTACTACATGAAGATGGACGCGCGGGGGGCCGCCGAACTCGCCGGAACGCGTTCCGGCGGCGCGACTGCCAAGAAAGGATGCCCTTTTTGGGCAAATATTCGGGAAGCTGAGCCATTGACGGTGCTGAAGCGTTACCAGCGGCTCGCCCGGGTTCTCATCAATTCGGTAAACACCGACCTGCCCCGCCGGCTGCTCCCGCCGCTCGCCGGGCTCGCCGCCAAGATCGAGAAAGCCGAGATCACGAGCCTGCGACCCGCGCCGGGCAGGGCGTTCGCGGGCCGCGCCGACCACCCCGCGCTGCGCGCCCTGGCCGCCCGCGCGCCCGGCGACCCGGTGCCGCCGTCCCGCGCCCCGGCCGGATTGCCTATCCTGAGCGTGAGCTGCAACTGATCGACACCAGCTCGCATGCGGTCGACTCCCACGCAACCTTTGCCCGGTTCTGCGCGTCCATAATGTGAGCCAGGGGCTTAATTCACCATGGGTGGGGGACGGAGCGTTACATGTCGAGTCCATCGGCGGGCCGGCGCGCCCCGGCAGAGGACGCGGACCGTTCCCCGGGCGGCGCGGGAGGCCTGCCGCGCGCGCTGGCGCTGACCCTGGCGTCCGCGCTCGTCTGGGGCGTCGCGCACCTGGTCGCGGGCCGCCGGCTGGCCGGCGCGCTGCTGCTCGGCCTGTGGGTCGTGGTCGCGGCGACCGTGCTGGTCACCGTCACCGTGTACCGCTCCAGCCTCGTCCACCTGGCCGTCCGGCCGGACGAGCTGCAGTCCTTGGCGGGCGGCATCATCGTGCTGGGCGTGGTGTGGGTCGCCGTGGTGATCCGCTCCTACCTGGTGCTGCGTCCCGTCCGGCAGTCGATCAGCGCGCGGACGCTCGGCGCCGCCGCGGTCGCGGTGATGTGCTTCGCGGTCGCGGTGCCGGTCGCGTGGGGCGCGCACAGCACCTACGTGTACCGGGACGCGCTGACGAGCATCTTCCGCACCGGCAGCCAGAACGGCCGGCACATCGACACCTCCGACCCGTGGGACGGGCAGCCCCGGGTGAACATCCTGCTGCTCGGCGGCGACTCGGCCGCCGACCGGACCGGGGTGCGCACCGACAGCATGACCCTCGCCAGCGTCGACACCAAGACCGGCGACACGGTGCTGCTCAGCCTGCCGCGCAACCTGGAGAAGTTCCAGATGCCGCCCGGCCCGGCCCGCGACCGCTTCCCCTACGGCTTCACCGGCGACGGCCCGGAGAACCCGGGGCTGCTGAACGAGGTGTACGAGTACGCCGAGAACCACCCGGACGTGGTGCCGGGCGTGCCCCGGAGCCGCCGCGGCCCCGAGCTGCTGAAGGCCACCATCGCCGGGATCCTCGGGCAGCGGGTCGACTACTACATCCTGGTCGACATGTTCGGCTTCGCCGACATCGTGGACGCGATGGGCGGCGTGCGGATCAAGGTCACCCAGCCCATCCCGTACGGGCTGGAGGGCCAGGTGCTGCAGCCCGGCTACCGGACGCTGAAGGGCAAGGAGGCGCTCTGGTACGGGCGCTCGCGCACCGACAGCGACGACTACGTGCGGATGGGCCGGCAGAAGTGCCTGATGCGGGCGATCGCGCAGCAGGCCGACCCGCAGACCGTGCTCACCAGCTTCGACAAGCTCGCCGCGGCGGCCAAGCGGACGCTGTCCACCGACCTGCCGCAGGAGCTGCTGCCCGCGCTGATCAAGCTGTCCGGCAAGGTCAAGGACGGCGCGCAGATCAACAGCCTGCAGTTCGTCCCGCCGCTGGTCAACACCGGGAACCCGGACTTCGCGCTGATCCGCAGGCTCGCGGCCAAGGCGGTCGGCCCCGAGCAGGCGGGCGCGTCCGGCTCGCCGTCGCCGTCCGGCTCGCCGAACCCGACCGGCTCGTCCAACCTCGCGGCCAACGGCTCGCCGAGCGCGACACCGAGCGCGGGCGGCTCGCCGAGCCCGTCGGGCTCGCCCGCGCCGGAGAGCAAGCCGACGTCCCTCGCGGCGACCTGCCCGTCCTGACCCGCCCTTCCCGCCGCGCCGACGGCGACCCGGCGGCCCGGCGGTGTTCTGGCAGGTCCCGCGAGGGGGGATCATTGAGGGGAGAACACTTCCGACCACGAGAGGGCGGATGCGGGTGCCCCGGATCCTTGGCTGCGACGCCTTCCGCGTCGCGATGCCGCGCGGGCGGCGGCCGGAGAGCATTCTCGTCCGGCTGTCCGGCGGCGACGGCGCGGCGGGCTGGGGCGAGATGGCCGTCCCGACCGGGACGGCGAACCCCGGCCCCGGCTGGGCCGACATCGAGACGCGGATGGCGCCGGCGCTGATCGGGCTGGACTGGGACCGTCCCGAGGACGTGCGCGCCGCCGCCGACCTCGGCGCTAACGAGGCGGCCGCGGCGATCGACGTCGCCTGCTGGGACCTGTGGTGCCGGGCGAAGGGGCTGCCGCTGGCGCACGCGCTCGGCGGGACGCGGACGTCGATCGTCACCGGCGCGCGGCTCAGCCCCGAACCGATGCTGGACACGGTCGCGGGCCGCGCCAACCAGGCGGTCGGCGCGGGCCACACCCGCGTCACCCTGGCGATCCGGCCGGGCTGGGACATCGAGCCCGTCCGGGCGCTGCGGGAGGCCTATCCGGCGCTGGCGCTCGTCGCCGACGCCGGCCACGCCTACACCGACTCCCCCGAGCACATGGCGGTGCTGGAGGCGCTGGACGCCTACGGCCCGGTGGCGATCGAGCGGCCGTTCGCCGCCGGCGACCTCGCCGCGCACGCCCGGCTCCAGCTGCGGGTCGGCGCGGCGGTCGCCCCGGCGGTCGGCGACCTGGAGACCCTGGACGCGGCGATCACGCTGGAGGCGGGCCGCGCGCTGCACCTGCGGCTGGACCGGCTCGGCGGGCTGACGGCGGCGCGCAGCGCCCACGACCTGGCGTACGCGGCGGGCTGGGACGTGTGGTGCAGCGGGTGCGGCGCGTTCGGCATCGGGCAGGCGGCGGCGGTGGCGCTGGCGGCTTTGCCGGGCTGCACGCTGCCGAGCGACGTGTCGGATCCCGCGGGCGGCCCGGTGTTCGTGACGCCGCCGGTCCGCTCGTCCGGCGGGGTCGTCGGGGTGCCGCTGACCCAGCCGGGCCTCGGCCACGAGATCGACGAGGCGCGCATCGAGCGGCTGGCGACCCGGCGGATGCGGCTGCCGGCCTGATGCCCGCGGCCGTCTGGATCGTCGCCGGCCCGCCGGGCGGCGGCAAGTCCACGGTGTGCGACCTGCTGCTGGCGCGGCTGCGTCCCGTCCCGGCGCTGCTGGACAAGGACACGCTGTTCGGCCCGTTCGTCGCGGCGACGCTCGCGGCGCACGGCCGCGACCCGGGCGAGCGCGAGGGCCCCTGGTACGACGAGCACGTCAAGCGGCACGAGTACGCCGGGCTCACCGCGGCGGCGCGGGAGATCCGCGGCCACGGCTGCCCGGTGCTGCTGAGCGCGCCGTTCACCGGGCAGATCCGCTCCCCCGCCCGCTGGGCGGAGTGGGTGGACGCGCTCGGCGGCCCGCAGGTGCGGCTGCTGTGGATCCGCACGGACGCCGCCACGCTCCGGCACCGCCTGGAGGAGCGCGGCCTGCCCCGCGACGCGGGGAAGCTCGCCGGGTTCGAGGCGTTCGTCGCCCGGATGCGCCCGGAGGAGCCGCCGCCCGTGCCGCACACGGCCGTCGACAACCGCCTGGCGGCTCCGCGCTCGCTGGAGTCCCAGCTCGACGCGCTGCTCGCCTGAAGGACGGGCCGGTCCGGCGGGGACCGCGCGGTCCCCGCCGGGAGGCCTGGCCGCGGTCCGCCGCGCCCTGGACGGACGGGCGGGCGGACGCGGCGCGGCCTCAGTCGTTCACGTTGATATTGATGTTGGTGTTGTCGTTGTCACCGCAGCAGTGGTGGCAGCCCCCCGCGAGCGCCATCGGCGCGGCGGCGGACGTGGCGGACGCGGTGGTGGCCGACGCGGCCGAGGTGAGGCCGAAGAAGCCGGCGAGGAACGCGGCGGCGGTCAGGATCAGAGCCGAGAGAAGCTTCCGCATGATCATCCCTTTCGTTCGTTATGCGGCGGTCGCCTCGCGTTGGTCCCCGTCCCGTGACTCCATGTAACTCAGCTATCACCATAAGTGGGCAAAGTGTGCGGCGCCGGCCGGGTCAGTACGACTTGGGCAGGCCCAGCGAGTGCTGCGCGACGAAGTTCAGGATCATCTCCCGGCTGACCGGGGCGATCCGCATCAGCCGGACGACCCCGGCCAGCATCCCGACGCCGTACTCGGTGGTGAGGCCGTTGCCGCCGTGGGTCTGGATGGCCTGGTCGACGCAGTGGATCGCGGCCTCGGCCGTCGCGTACTTGGCCATGTTCGCGGCCTCGCCGGCGCCCATGTCGTCGCCCTCGTCGTACAGCCAGGCGGCCTTCTGCCCCATCAGCCGGGCCAGCTCCAGCTCGATCTTGGCGGCGGCGAGCGGGTGCGCGAGGCCCTGGTGCGCGCCGATCGGCGTCCTGAACACCTGCCGGTCCTTGGCGTAGGCGATGGCCTTGCCGAGCGCGAGCCGGCCGATCCCGGCGCCCATCGCCGCCGCCATGATCCGCTCGGGGTTGAGGCCGGCGAACAGCTGCAGGAGGCCGCCGTCCTCGTCGCCGACGAGCGCGTCGTAGGGCAGCCGGACGTCGTCGAGGTGGCAGATGAACTGCTTCTCCGGCGACACGATCTCCATGTCGATCGGCGTGAAGGTGAAGCCGGGCGTGTCCGTCGGGACGATGAACAGCGACGGCCGCAGGTTGCCCTTCTGGTCCTCGGTGCGGCTGACGAACAGGACCGCGTCGGCCTCGTCCACGCCGGAGATGAACGTCTTCTGCCCGTTCAGGACCCAGCCGTCGCCGTCGCGGCGCGCGGTGGTGGTGATGCGGTGGGAGTTGGACCCGGCGTCCGGCTCGGTGATCGCGAACGCCATCTTCACCGACCCGTCGGCGAACCGCGGCAGCCAGTGCTTCCGCTGCGCCTCGGTGCCGGACCGGGCGATGATCGTCGCGCAGATCGCCGGGGAGACGACCATCAGCAGCAGCGGGCAGCCGGCCGCGGCGAGCTCCTCGCACACCGCGGCGAGGTCGCCGATGCCGCCGCCTCCGCCGCCGTACTCCTCGGGGACGTTGACGCCGAGGTAGCCGAGCCGTCCGGCCTCGGCCCACAGCTCGTCGGTCTTCTGCCCGGCCTTGGCCTTCTCCACGTAGTAGGAGGCGCCGTACTTGGCGCCCAGCTCGGCGACGGCCGCGCGCAGGGCCTGCCGTTCCTCGGTCTCGACGAAGCTCATTCGGGGGTTCCTTCCACGGAGATGACGGCGAGGACGGCGCCGGACTCGACCTGCCGTCCGGCCTCGACGTTCAGTTCGGCGACGGTCCCGGCGGCGGGGGCGGCGATGCGGTGCTCCATCTTCATCGCCTCCAGGACGACCAGGGTCTGGCCCTCGGCGACGGCGGCGCCGGGCTCGGTCTCGACCCGCACGACCGTCCCGGGCATGGGGGCGAGCAGGGAGCCGGGCGCGACCTGCGCGCTGGGGTCGGTGAAGCGGGGCAGGGCCCGCAGCGTCACGGGGCCGAGCCGCGAGTCGACGAACACGCCGTCTCCGGCGGTCGTGACCGTGAAGGTCTCGCGCAATCCGTCCCGGTCGAGGACGACCCGGCCCGGCTCGGCGCTCACCAGCGCCGTGCCCGGGCAGAGCTCGCTGACCAGGCCGTCGCGGCCGAGGCGGTAGTCGACGTCGATCGTGCCGTGCGGGCCGTCGAACGACCGGCGCTGCGGCTGCGAGCGGACGTTGCGCCACCCGGACGGCAGCCCGCCGAGCACCCCGGCGGACGCCCGCTCCCGCACGGCGGCGGCGAGCGCGGCGGCCAGCGCGGACAGCGCGACGGTCTCCTCGCCGGCGAGCGGCGCGGCGAGGACGTCCAGGCCGACCCGGTCGAGGTAGCCGGTGTCGGTGTCGCCGGCCAGGAACGCCGGCTCCTCCAGGATGCGCACCAGCAGGTCGCGGTTGGTGGTGAGGCCGTGGACGCGGGCGCCGCGCAGCGCCGCCGCCAGGCGGCGTGCGGCGGCCGCGCGGGTCGGGCCCCAGGCGATCACCTTCGCGAGCATCGGGTCGTAGTGAACGCCGACCTCGCTCCCGCTCTCCACTCCGCTGTCGAGCCGCAGCCCGTAGAGGGCGGGGAGCACCTGGTCGGTCTCCCCGTGGGCGGCGGGGACGGCGAACTCCGCGTCCACGCCCGGCACCTCGAAGGTGTGCAGGGTGCCGCTCGCCGGGCGCCAGTCGTTGGCCGGGTCCTCGGCGTACAGGCGGACCTCGATGGCGTGGCCGCGTGGCTCCAGGTCGTTGCGGGCGAGCGGCGCGCCTTCGGCGCACTCGATCTGCATGCGGACGAGGTCCACCCCGTACACGCACTCGGTGACGGGATGTTCGACCTGGAGGCGGGTGTTGACCTCCAGGAAGAAGAACCGGCCGTCCGGCGCGAGCATGAACTCGACCGTCCCGGCGCCGATGTACTCGATGGCGCGGGCCGCGTTCTCCGCCGCCGTGCAGAGCGCGTCGCGCAGCTCGTCGCCGACCGCCGGAGAGGGCGCCTCCTCGACGATCTTCTGGTGGCGGCGCTGGATGGAGCATTCGCGTTCGCCGATCGCCCGGACGGCGCCGTGCGCGTCCGCGATGACCTGCACCTCGATGTGGCGGGCGTTCTCCAGCAGCGGCTCGCAGAACACGGTCGGGTCGCCGAACGCCGACTCGGCCTCGCGGCGGGCGCCGGCGACGGCGTCCGGCAGCTCGTCGAGGGCCCGGACGACCCGCATGCCGCGTCCGCCGCCGCCCGCGGACGCCTTCACCAGCAGCGGCAGGTCCGCGGCGGTGACCTGCGCGGGGTCCAGTTCGGGCAGCACCGGGACCCCGGCCGCCGCCATCAGCTTCTTCGCCTCGATCTTGGAGCCCATCGCGGCGATCGCGACGGGCGGCGGTCCGATCCAGGTCAGGCCCGCGTCGACGACGGCCTGCGCGAACGCGGCGTTCTCCGACAGGAACCCGTAGCCGGGGTGGACGGCGTCGGCGCCGGCGCGGCGCGCCGCGTCCACCACCGTCCCGGCCGCGAGGTAGGTCTCGGCGGGCGACGCGCCGGGCAGCCGCACCGCCGCGTCGGCCTCCCGGACGTAGGGCGCGCCGGCGTCGGGGTCGGAGTGGACGGCGACGGTCCCGATGCCGAGGTCCCGGCAGGCCCGGAAGACCCGGCGGGCGATCTCGCCGCGGTTGGCGACCAGCACAGTCTTGATCATCAGCTCACATCCGGAAGACGCCGAAGCCGTCGGCTCCGCGCACGGGCGCGTTGTGGACAACGGACAGGCACAGGCCGAGGACGGTGCGGGTGTCGCGCGGGTCGATCACCCCGTCGTCGTAGAGCCGGCCGGACAGGAAGAACGGCAGCGACTCCGCCTCGATCTGCGCCTCGACCAGCTCGCGCATCGCGCGGTCCTGCTCCTCGTCGTAGGCCTGGCCGCGGGCCTCGGCGGCCTGCCGCGCGACGATCGACAGCACGCCCGCGAGCTGTTGCGGCCCCATCACCGCCGACTTCGCGCTCGGCCAGGTGAACAGGAACCGCGGGTCGTACGCGCGGCCGCACATGCCGTAGTTGCCCGCCCCGTACGAGGCGCCCATGACGATGGTGATGTGCGGGACCTTGCTGTTCGCCACCGCATTGATCATCAGGGCGCCGTGCTTGATGATGCCGGCCTGCTCGTACTCCTTGCCGACCATGTAGCCGGTGGTGTTGTGCAGGAACAGCAGCGGCGTGTCCGCCTGGTTGGCGAGCTGGATGAACTGCGCGGCCTTCTGCGCCTCCGCGCCGAACAGCACGCCCTGGGCGTTGGCGAGGATCCCGATGGGGTAGCCGTGGACGCGCGTCCAGCCGGTCACCAGGCTCGTCCCGTACAGCGGCTTGAACTCGTCGAACTCCGAGCCGTCAGCGATCCGGGCGATCACCTCGCGCGGGTCGAACGGGACCTTCAGGTCCTCGGGGACGATCCCGGCCAGCTCCTCGGCGTCGTACAGCGGCTCGCGGACCGGGCCGGGCGCGGGGCCGAGCTTGCGGTGGTTGAGATTCTTGACGATCTGGCGGCCGATGCGCAGGGCGTCGGCCTCGTCGGCCGCCATGTAGTCGGCGAGGCCGGACGTGCGGGCGTGCATCTCGGCGCCGCCGAGCTCCTCGTCGTCGGCCTCCTCGCCGGTCGCCATCTTCACCAGCGGCGGCCCGCCCAGGAACACCTTCGCGCGCTCCTTGACCATGACGACGTGGTCGCACATCCCCGGGATGTACGCGCCGCCGGCGGTGGAGTTGCCGAACACCAGCGCGATCGTCGGGATGCCCGCGGCCGACAGCCGGGTCAGGTCGCGGAACATCCGGCCGCCCGGGATGAAGATCTCCTTCTGCGTCGGCAGGTCCGCGCCACCCGACTCGACCAGGTTGATGACGGGCAGCCGGTTCCCCAGCGCGATGTCGGACGCCCGGAAGCTCTTCTTCACCGTCCACGGGTTGCTGGATCCGCCGCGCACCGTCGGGTCGTTCGCCACGATTATGCATTCGACGCCCTCGACGACGCCGATGCCGGTGACGACGCTCGCGCCGACGGGGAAGTCGCTGCCCCACGCGGCGAGGGGGCTCAGCTCCAGGAACGGCGAGTCGGGGTCGAGCAGCAGCTCGATGCGCTCCCTGGCCAGCAGCTTGCCGCGCTTGCGGTGCCGGGTGAGGTACTTCTCGCCGCCTCCTTCGAGGGCCTTGGCGTGCTCGGCGTCCAGCGCCGCCAGCTTCTCCAGCATGGCCGCGCGCCGCTCCCGGTACTCCGGGCCGCCGGTATCGAGCGTGCTCTTGAGCGTCAACGGACTCCCTCCGGTTTCTGGGTGCTCTCCGAGGCCGCGGTCGTGTCCTCCTGGCCGAGAACGGATTCGGGGACGTCGACGAGGCGGGCCCGGAGCCACTCCCCCAGCGCCTTCCCCTGCGGGTCGAACCGGGTTGACGCGGACACGCCCTCCTGGAGCAGTCCCTCGATGACGAAGTTGACGGCGCGCAGGTTCGGCAGGACGTGGCGGTGGACGCGGTGGTCGCGGGTCTCGGGCAGCAGCTCGTTCAGTCGCTCGACGGTCAGGAAGGGCTCGAGCCACCGCCACTGCGCGTCGGTGCGGGCCCAGACGCCGATGTTGGCGTCCCCGCCCTTGTCCCCGCTCCGCGCCCCGGCGACCCGTCCCAACGGCACCCGGACCTCGCTTCCGGGCGAAGCCGCAGCAGGCACCGGGACCTCGCCTTGCGCCGCGAGCCGGGAGGGCGGGTTTTCCACAGAACGTGGTTCGCCTTCCGCGCCCTGACCTGCGGGCTGGACACTGGAAGTGGGGTCGCCCCCCTGGGCGGGCGGGGGTTGTTTCTCGGCAACGTCAACGTCCGGTTCCGCGACCACCGGAGCCGGAGGGATCGGTACCCGCGCATCATCCGGCAGGACGGCGACGTGCTCGACTTCCCCATTCGGCACGAACGCCGGCTTGTACACCCCGTACGGGCTGCCCTTGCCGGGCGGCGACGTCATCGTGAACCCGGGGTATCCGGCCAGCGCCAGCTCCACCACCGCGCCGCTGAACCGACGCCCCACCTTTTCCGCGTCCGGGTCGAGCACGGCGCATCGCAGCAGCGCCGTCGCCTCGCCCTGCGTGGCGGGGTCGGGCTTGGCGCCGCCGACGAGCGTCCATTCGACGCGGGCAGGCGGCGCGTCACCGAACGCCGCTTCCAGCTGGGCGCGCGCGAACGCGGCCTTGGCCTCGATCCCGAGCCCGGTGAGGACGAACGTCATCTCGTTGCGGTGGCCGCCGAGGTGGTTCAGGCACACCTTTGTCGTGGCGGGCGGCGGCGAGCCCTCGACCCCGCTGATCCGCACCCGGTCGGGGCCGTCCTCCGCCAGCCGGACGGTGTCGAAGCGGGTGGTCACGTCCGGGCCGGCGTAGGCGGGCGCGCCGATCTCGTAGAGCAGCTGCGCGGTGACGGTCTCGACGGTCACCGCACCGCCCGTCCCGGGGTGCTTGGTGATCACGCTGGAGCCGTCGGCCTGGATCTCGGCGAGCGGAAAGCCCAGTGGCTTTACATTGTAGATTTCTTCGAAGAAGGCGTAGTTGCCGCCGGTCGCCTGCGCGCCGCACTCCAGGACGTGCCCGGCGGCCGCCGCGCCGGCCAGCGCGTCCCAGTCGTCGCGCGCCCACCCGAAGTGCGCCGCCGCCGGGCCGACGACCAGCGACGCGTCCGTCACCCGCCCGGTGACCACCACGTCCGCACCGGCCCGCAGGCATTCGGCGATCCCCCACGCGCCCAGGTAGGCGTTCGCGGTGAGCGGATCGCCGTACCGCGCATCGGAAAGCCCCAGCTCACCGGCGCGGGGCAGCAGGTCGTCGCCCTCGACGTGCGCGATCCGGACCTCGACGCCGAGCCGTCCGGCCAGCTCGCGCAGCCGGTCGGCCAGCCCGCGCGGGTTCAGCCCGCCGGCATTGGTGACGATCTTGACGCCCCGCTCGGCGGCGAGCCCGAGGGACTCCTCCATCTGCCGCAGGAACGTGGAGGCGTACCCGGCGCCGGGGTCCTTCAGCCTGCCCCGGCCCAGGATCAGCATCGTCAGCTCGGCGAGATAGTCGCCGGTGAGGACGTCGAGCGGCCCGCCCTCCAGCATCTCGCGGACGGCCGAGAAGCGGTCGCCGTAGAAGCCGGAGGCGTTGCCGACCCGCAGCGGTTGGCTCATGGCTGAACCCTGCCAGCCCGCCCTGAAAAAATCAATCGCGCTTGATTGTTTCAGTGCCGCTTTGGTTGACTGGACAGTCCCACCGATCCCGAGGACACGATGACGACGCAGGCCGCTCCCCGCGAACCGCAACAGGACCGCAGCCGGGCCACCCGGCAGCGCCTCCTGGAGGCGGCCGTCGACTGCCTGGCGTCCATGGGCTGGGCCCGCACCACCGTCGCCGTCGTCGCCGAACGCGCCGGCGTCTCCCGCGGCGCCGCGCAGCACCACTTCAGGACCCGCGAGGAACTCGTCACCGCCGCCGTCGAATACGGCACCGAGGTGCGCATGGACCAGATGCGCGACCGGCTGGACGCCCTCGCCGACCGCCGCCCGTCCACCCTCGACGTCGTGACGCTGCTCGGCGAGATGTACACCACGCCGCTGTTCCGGGCCGCCCTCCAGCTCTGGGTCGCGGCCAGCTCCGACGAGCAGCTGCGCGCCCAGGTCCTGCCGCTCGAGGCCCGCGTCGGCCGCGAGGCGCACCGCCTCACCGTCGAGGCGCTCGGCGCGGACGAGTCGGTCCCCGGCGTCCGCGAGACCGTCCAGGCCACCCTCGACCTCGTTCGCGGCCTCGGCCTCGCCGACCTGCTCACCGACGACTCCGCGCGCCGCACCCGCCTGCTCCGCCAGTGGGCGACAACCCTCGACATGGCCCTCGCCTCCCGCTGAAACCCCGCGCCAGGATCACACCGCCAGCTCCCGCAGCGGGTCACCGCCATCGACAAAGACGCGGCCTCCCGGAGCCAGCACGGCGGCGATCCGGCGCACGGCCTGACGGCCGGCCTCCGGATCGCGGCCGTCGAGCGCCCCGACCCGCACCGCGAACACCAGGTCGAACGGCGCCTCCTAAGGCCCCAGCACGAACTCCTCGATCGCCGCCTGCCGCACGCTCATCCGCCCGGACACGATCTCGGCGGACGACGCCGCACGTGCCTGCGCGACCGCCTTCGCCGACCGGTCGATCGCCACCACATGGCCGGTGTCGAGCCTGCTCGCGACAGCGCGCGCCGCCGCGCCCGGCCCGCAGCCGATTTCCAGCACCCACATGTCCGGCGCGAGCGGCAAAGCCGCCACGAGCGCGGCGAGACGCGGAGAGAGCGGCGGCATGGCCCGACCGTAATGCATCATGGCGGTCCCGATACACCACACGGAAAGGACAGGAATGCTGCATCTGCTGCGGTTGGAGTACACGGAGTCGGAGCAGGCGGCCGAGCCCCACATCAAGGATCACGTGGCGTTCCTCGACCGGCACCACGCGGTCGGCACCTTCCTGGTCTCCGGCCAGACGGTCCCGTCCGACGACGGCGGCCTCATCATCGCAGCAGGCGTCGACCGCGCCACCGCCGAAAAGATCTCCGCCGAGGACCCGTTCGTACGCGCCGGCGTCGGCCGCTACACCATCACCACGATCACCCCCGCCCGCACCCACCCAGCCCTCACCGACCTCCTACCACCAAAATGACCACCAAATCTCCGGTACATCTCCCACCGGCCCGGCGATTCACCGCACCCTGGCTCTAAAGCCCTTTCGGCGAAGCGGGTACCTACCGCCAGGTCCCAATGGGATAGCAAGCACGGTCATAGCCGTCAGCCGCCAAGCGCTCCGACTCCTGGTCCAGTAATTAGTCAGCGATCCAGCGTTCCGAGCAGGGGCACGATCAGGCAGGACATCAAATCGGTCCGCGACGTTGCACCCGGCGGTCGAACGGTGGGTGTAGGCCAGCAGGCGCAATCTTGGGCGCGCCCGAAGCGACCACCTCGCGCGTGAACATGTCGATCATGTACCCGTCGTCGGGCACCGCGGTCGCGTGGCACTCCCCCATGTGGTCGGTCAGTACGGATCCGGGGATCCGCGATGTGGGCAGGAACCGAGTCTGGCCCAGCCACCAACCAGATCACGGCGGCCGAGCGGCGACCGAGTCCGTGTGGCACCCCGAGGCTTCCAGACAGAATCGACGAGAGTTGTCGGATCCGGGCCGCGCTGTTCGTAGCAAGAGTGAGAGGCCGCCCACGAGGGCGCGGCCGCGACCACAGGAGGTGCCGACCGATGCCGCACCCACAGGCCAAGGTCCACCGCATGTTCGAGCTCATCGAGCCGATCGCCACCGTCACCTTCTCCGAGGTGCCGAACGAGGCGTTCCTGGCACTCGGCATGCGCAACTACTGGGACGGATACTTCGCAGGCCGGGCCGCGCCGCTGGGACTGGCACCGGCCGAGGTGGTCCACGCGGTCTTCTACAACTTCGCCGACGGCGAGGTGGCGCGCCACATCCCGTGGGTCTGGGGGAAGATCACCCCGCAGGAGGCGATCGCCGTGCGCGAGCGGAGCAGCGCCACCGCCCTGCGGCAGATGATCGGGGAGCTCGCCGACTCCCCCGCTCTGGCGCAGGTCGCCGACCTTGCCGCCCGAGCAGCGGTCAGTGCGCCGACCGAGGGCCGAGCGCTGTACGCCGGGCTTCGGGCGCTCGAGGTTCCCGAGGAGCCGGTGGCCAGGCTCTGGCATGCGACGACGCTGCTGCGCGAGTACCGCGGGGACGGCCACAACGCCGCCCTGGTCGCCCACGGCATCGGCGGCACCGAGGCCCACGTCCTCCTCGCCCTCTCCCTCGACATGAGGGCCGAGGAGTTCGGCCGGATCCACCACCTGCCCAAGGCGCAGCTGGCTGCTGTGATCGACGGGCTGCGCGGCCGCGGTCTCGTAGACGCCGCGGGCGGGTTCACCGATGCCGGGCGGGAGACCAAAGAGCGGATCGAGGCCCTCACCGACGAGCTGGCGGCGCCGCCGTACGACGTACTCAGCGCGGCCGAGCTCGACGAGCTGATCGCGGGCCTCGAGCCGATCGCCGCCGCGGTCGAGACCGCGGTCGCGGCCGTCGACTGAGCGAGCGCATGCGGGCGACGGCCACGACCCACAGCTCGGCCACCGAGCTGAGCAGGTCATCGCGCGGGATCACCCGCACGGCAAAACCGAAGGCGCCACCGCGATACAGCACGATGGTCCATCGAAACTGGCAACGACCGCCGTGCTGGCTCTCAACAAGGTCGAGAGCCAGCACGGGGACGTCGGTGAGCACATCGTTGCTGCCGACCTTGCCATGAAGGCCCTGGACAGTCGTCAAGGCCATCCGGCCGGCAGCTTGCCGGCCACCGATCCTTGGGATGCCTCGAACCGTTCTACCCCGGGCCGGCTAATGCGAGTTGCTGATACCCCTGCCGAAGGTAAGCAACCCGAATATACGGGCCGACAGCAGAGCCTAGAAATGCGGAAGGCCCCGCCGAAATTCGGCGGGGCCTTCCATAATATGAGTCCGGCGGTGTCCTACTCTCCCACACAGTCTCCCATGCAGTACCATCGGCGCTGAAGGGCTTAACTTCCGGGTT
>NZ_JASNWF010000009.1 GCF_030283205.1 Actinomadura opuntiae | reverse complement strand
GCGGGCGCGGGCGCGGGCGGCGCGGGTGCGGCCGGCGCGGGCGCGGCCGGGCGGCGCGGGAGCGGGGGCGCGCCCGGCGCGGACGAAGCGGGGCCGTTCTGCCGGACGCGGGCGAGTTCGCTCTGGAGCCGGCGCTTCTCCAGCTCCAGGGTGGTGAGCGACTCCTCGTGCTCCTCGCGCAGGTAGCGCAGGTCGCGGCGGGCGCGCAGGATCCGTCCGGCGCCCACGAGGGTGAGCGTCAGGCCGACGACGAGGACGACGGCGACGGCCGCGCCGGCGACGAAGACCTGCCATTCGTTGTCGATGCCCGGGACGGCCTGCCCGAAGGCGGTGATGTGCGCGGGGTCGGTGTTGTCGAGGACGACGCCGGCGGCGACGATGGCGGCCGCGGCGAGCAGGAGCAGTCCAAGGAACGCCATGTGCAGATCTCCTCTGCGGTGACTCCGGAGGGGGACGGAGGTCCACCACCTTGCCAGAACGGAAGCCGATCATGTCGAGTTCGCCGGATAAATCCAGGTCAGTCGCCGTTAGTCCGTTTAACGAGCCCGGGTTGCGCGCCGACCGCGCCGGGTAATGATCGTTGCCGTAGGCGGCGCCGACGTTCCGGGAGGGACCATGCCCTTGGAGGCCATCGTTTTCGACCTGGACGGCGTGCTGATCGACTCCGAGCCGGTGTGGGAGGAGGTGCGGCGCGGGTACGTCGCGTCCCGCGGCGGCCGCTGGCTGCCCGACACCCAGCAGCGGCTCATGGGCATGAGCACCGCCGAGTGGGCCGCCTACATCGCCGCCGACCTGGTCGACGGCGTGACGGCCGAGGAGGTCGCCTACACGGTGATCGACGAGATGTCGCAGCGGTACCGGGACGGGCTGCCGCTGCTGCCGGGCGCGGAGGAGGCCGTCCGCCGGCTCGGCGCCTACCGCCCGCTCGGTCTGGCCAGCTCGTCCCCGCGCGCCCTGATCGACCTGGTGCTCGGCCGGCTCGGGCTGGACGCGCTGTTCCGCGCGACGGTGTCCACCGAGGAGGTCGACGCCGGAAAGCCCGCGCCCGACGGCTACCTCACCGCGGCCGCGCGGCTCGAGGTCCCCGCCGCGGACTGCGTCGCGATCGAGGACTCCAGCAACGGCCTGCGGTCCGCGCACGCGGCCGGGATGAAGGTGATCGCGATCCCGCGCGAGGCGCACCCGCCCGCGGACGACGCGCTGGCGCTCGCGGCGCACGTCGCGAAGGACCTGGACGAGCTGACCCCCGAGCTGGTCGCCGCCCTCTGATCCAAGCCGGGGACGGCTGTCGGCGGCCGCTCGTAGTATGGGCCGATGGCTTCCCCCGACTTCCTCGAGACCCCGGAGACGCTGGACGCGCTGCGCCGCGTGTTCGGCTACGACGCGTTCCGGGACGGGCAGCGGGAGATCATCGAGCATGTGGTCTCCGGCGGGGACGCCTTGGTCCTGATGCCGACCGGCGGCGGCAAGTCGCTGTGCTACCAGATCCCCGCGCTGGTCCGGAAGGGCACCGGCGTGGTGATCTCGCCGCTGATCGCCCTGATGCAGGACCAGGTGGACGCGCTGCGGGCGCTCGGCGTCCGGGCGGGCTTCCTGAACTCCACGCAGGACCTCGACGAGCGCCGCGTCGTGGAGGCCCAGTTCCTCGCGGGCGAGCTCGACCTGCTCTACCTCGCGCCCGAGCGGCTGCGCGTCCCGGCCGCCGTGGAGTTGCTCGACCGGGGCACGGTCGCGCTGTTCGCGATCGACGAGGCGCACTGCGTGTCGCAGTGGGGGCACGACTTCCGGCCCGACTACCTGATGCTGTCCGGCCTGCACGAGCGCTGGCCGGACGTGCCGCGCATCGCGCTCACCGCGACCGCGACGCAGGCCACCCGCTCCGAGATCGCGTCCCGGCTGCAGCTGGAGGACGCCCGGCATTTCGTGGCGAGCTTCGACAGACCGAACATCCAGTACCGGATCGAACCGAAGACCGACGCCAAGCGGCAGCTCCTCCATCTCCTCCAGACCGAGCACAAGGGCGACGCGGGCATCGTCTACTGCCTGTCGCGCAACTCGGTGGAGAAGCACGCCGCGTTCCTCACCGAGAACGGCATCGAGGCCCTGCCCTACCACGCGGGCCTGGACGCGCAGACGCGCGCCGCGAACCAGGCGCGATTCCTCCGCGAGGAGGGCCTCGTCATGGTCGCGACCATCGCGTTCGGCATGGGCATCGACAAGCCGGACGTCCGCTTCGTCGCCCACCTCGACCTGCCCAAATCCGTGGAGGGCTACTACCAGGAGACGGGCCGCGCCGGGCGCGACGGCCTGCCGTCCACCGCCTGGCTCGCCTACGGGCTGCAGGACGTCGTCAACCTCCGCAAGATGATCGACTCCGGCGAGGGCGACCCCGCGTTCCGCCGCCGCCAGGCCCTGCACCTGGACGCGATGCTCGCGCTCTGCGAGACCGTGGAGTGCCGCCGCGTCCAGCTGCTGAACTACTTCGGGCAGTCCGGCGAACCGTGCGGGAACTGCGACACGTGCCTGTCTCCGCCGGAGACGTGGGACGCGACGGTCGCGGCGCAGAAGGTGCTGTCGGTGATCGTCCGGCTCGACCGGGAGCGCCGCCAGAAGTTCGGCGCCGGGCACATCGTCGACATCCTGCTCGGCAAGAAGAACGCCAAGGTCATCCAGTTCGACCATGACGAGCTGAAGTCGTTCGGCATCGGCACCGAGCTGCGCGAGGCGGAGTGGCGCGGGGTCGTCCGGCAGCTGCTCGCGCAGGGGCTCGTCGCGGTCGAGAGCAACCACGGCACGCTCGTGCTGACCGAGGCGAGCGCCGGCGTCCTGCGCGGGGAGCGCAAGGTGCTGATGCGCCGCGAACCCGAACGGACCCCGGCGAAGGCGGCGAAGGCCGCCAAGGACCGCAAGGCCCCCGTCGAGCTGCCGGCCGAGGCCGCGCCGGTCTTCGAGCGGCTGCGCGCCTGGCGCGCCGCGACCGCCAAGGAGCAGGGCGTGCCCGCCTACGTGATCTTCCACGACGCGACGCTCCGCGAGATCGCGACGGCGCTGCCGTCGTCGCTCGCCGAGCTGGGCAGGGTGAACGGCGTCGGCGAGAACAAGCTGGCCAAGTACGGCGAGCAGGTGCTGGAGACCCTCGCCGAGACCGGCTGATCTCTCCTGCGTCCCGAATCTCACATACGTCGTGTATGTGTTATACATACCGCATGGAGCAGGTCAGGAGCCGGCGCGAGCAGTACGTCGAGAGCACCCGCGCCGCCCTGCTGGAGGCCGGGCGCCGGCACTTCGCCGAGCGCGGTTTCGCCGACGTCTCCGCTGAGGAGCTCGTCCGCGCCGCCGGCCTCACCCGCGGCGCCCTCTACCACCACTTCGCCGGCAAGCAGGGTCTGTTCGAAGCCGTCTTCGAGGAGTTCGAGGACCGCGCCGCCGCCCGCATCGCCGCCGCGGTGGCCGCGGCCGGCGACGATCCGTGGCTGCGGGGCGTCGAATGCGTCCGCGCGTTCCTGGACATCTGCTCCGAGCCGGAGTACCGCCAGATCGTCCTGCTCCAGGGCCCCATCGCGCTCGGCTGGCAGCGCTGGCGCGAACTCGACCAGCGCCACCTCGGCGCACTCCTGGAAGAGAGCCTGAACGCCCTGCTCGGCGCCGCCCCGGCCCATCCGCTGCGCCTGACGGCCGCCGCCCTCTACGGCGCCCTCACCGAACTCGCGCTCTCCACCGCCGAGGCCGATGACCCCGCGCGCGCCCGCGAGCAGGCCGTCCACCTGGTGTCGGCGATGCTGAAGGGCCTGCGCACCTTCCGCTGACCGGTCCGGACCCTCTCGGCGGACTCTCAGGGTTCTCCCAGGATTCCGCGTGGACTCCTACCAGCCGCCGCCGCTTCGATGGGCACCATGAGAACCAACAGGAAGACCCTCGCCGCAGGGGTGGGCGCCGCCGGACTGCTCGGCCTCGGGCTGTACCTGGCCGTTCCCGCCGCCGCGAACTCCCCGTCCCCGTCCCCCTCCGCCACCACGACCGCGTCGCCGAAGGCGCACCCCGGCCACGGCAAGCGCCTGGCCCCGCTGCGCCGCGTCCGCGGCGTGCACGGCGAGGCGACCGTCCGCCGCAAGGACGGCTTCCACCTCGCCGACTGGCAGCGCGGCAAGATCACCGGCATCTCCGGGACGGCCCTCACCGTCCGCAGCGCCGACGGCGCCACCTGGACCTGGACGACGAACTCCGATACCCGCGTCCGCAAGGACGGCGGCAAGTCGACGCTGTCCGCCCTGACCACCGGCGCGCAGGTCTTCGTCCTCGGCGAGCGCTCGGGCGACACCCGCACCGCCAAGCTCGTCCGCGAGCCCAAGAAGAAGAACTGACCCGGCGGGCCGGCGCCGCCGGGCGGGCCGGTGGCGCCGGCCGGGTAGTTTCGGGGCAGGACGGTGGCCGGGCCCGCGCCCGGCCGGAGGCTGGCGACGGGAGCGGATGAGCGAGAACCGGCGGGTGCTCGTCGTGGACGACGAGGCCAACATCCGCGACCTCATCGAGGTCGCGCTGCGCTTCCACGGCTTCGCCACCGTCACGGCGGCGTCCGGCGGGCAGGCGCTGCGCGCCGCCGCCGACGAGCGGCCCGACCTCGTCCTGCTCGACGTCATGCTGCCCGACCTCGACGGGTTCGAGGTGTGCCGGCGGCTGCGCGCGGGCGGCGACCAGGTCCCGGTGATCTTCCTGACCGCGCGGGACACCCCGTCCGACACCGTCACCGGGCTGACGCTCGGCGGCGACGACTACGTCACCAAGCCGTTCTCGATCGAGGCGCTGATCGCCCGGGTGCGGGCGGTGCTGCGCCGGACCGCGCCGCCCGCCGGGACCGTGCTGCGGGTCGCCGACCTGGAGCTGGACGAGGGCCAGTGGACGGTCCGGCGCGGCGGCGTCGAGGTGGAGCTGTCGCCGACGGAGTTCCGGCTGCTGGCGCACCTGATGCGCAACGCCGGGATGGTGCTGTCGCGCACCCAGCTCCTGGAGAGCGTGTGGGGCTGGGACCACGGCAACCCGCAGGTCGTCGAGACCTACATCAGCTACCTGCGGCGCAAGCTCGACCCGCTCGGCACGCCGCTGATCCACACCCAGCGCGGGGTCGGCTACGCGCTGCGGCCATGACGCTCAACGCCCGGCTGCTGGCCGGCCTGCTCGCCGTCACCCTCGCCGGGCTGGCGATCATGGGGCTGGTCAGCGCGCTCGTCCTGCACGGCTACCTGATGCACCGGGTGGACGGGCAGCTCCAGGCGACCCGCGACCGGGCGGTCGCCCGGCTGGTCCGGCCCGGCCTGCCCGAGCAGGGCGTCGCGCCGGCCCGGTTCGTCGTGCTGGCCGTCGGCCCGGCCGGGCGGGTGCGGGTGCTCAGCGGGGACGCGCCGCCGCCGGACCGCGCGGTCGCCGAGGTCCGCCGGCTCGGCCCGGACGACCTGGCCGCCCGCGCGCGGTCGCTCGAACCGTTCTCCATGCCCGGCCTGCGCGCCGTGGCGCGTCCCTGGCGCAACGGCACCGTCGTCGTGGCGTCGCCGCTGGACGAGATCCATTCGGCGGTCCGCAACCTGGTCCTCACCGAGGTCGCCACCGCCGCGCTGCTGCTCGCCGCGCTGACCCTGCTCGGCCGGTGGCTGATCCACCGCGGGCTGCTGCCGCTGGACCGGATGGCCGCCACCGCGCAGGCGATCACCGCGGGCGGCGACCTGCGCGCCCGCATGCCGGGCCCGGGCCACCGCACCGAGACCGCCCGGCTCGCCACCGCCATCAACGTGATGCTGGACCGCATCGAGCAGGCGTTCTGGGCCCGCAGCCGCTCGGAGGCGCGGGTGCGGGAGTTCGCCGCCGACGCCTCGCACGAGCTGCGCACCCCGCTGACCACCATCCAGGGCTACGCCGAGCTGTACCGGCACGGCGCCCTCGGCCCGGACGAGCTGCCCGACGCGATGCGCCGCATCGAGGAGGAGGCCGGCCGGATGAACCGGCTGGTCACCGACCTGCTCGAACTCGCCCGGCTGGACCGCGAGGCGTCCGTCGAGCCCGCCCCGACCGACCTCGTCGCGCTGGCCAGGGACGCGATCGCGGACGCGACCGCCGCCGCGCCCGAGCACCCCGTCCGGCTGGACGCGCCCGGCACGCTCGTCGCGGACGTCGACGAGGCGCGCATCCGGCAGGTCTTCGCGAACCTGCTGGCCAACGTCGCCGCGCACACCCCGCCGGGGACGCCCGCGACCATCCGGCTCGCGCCCGGCGTCATCGAGGTCGCCGACGAGGGCCCGGGCATGGCGGCCGAGGACGCGGCCCGCGCGTTCGAGCGCTTCCACCGCGCCGAGCACGGCAGCACCGGCACCGGCCTGGGGCTGCCGATCGTCGCCGCGATCGCCGCCGCGCACGGCGGACGCGCCGAGCTGCGCTCGCAGCCGCCGGCGGGGACGACCGTCCGGATCACCCTGCCGGTCCCGGAGCCCGGCGGTTCAGGTCACCGGTGAGTCCCAGGCGGCCTTCCAGGTCTTCGGCCCGATGACGCCGTCCACGCCGAGGTGCTTCTCGGCCTGGAACGCCCGGCACACCTCCTCCGACGCCGGGCCGTACGCGCCGTCCACCGAGATCGTCCAGCCCCGCGCGCGCATCCGCGACTGCCAGGTCCGCACGTCGTCGCCCCGCATGACGGGCGGCTGCGTGATGTACCGGCCGGGCCACGCCGGCGCGTGCGGCGCGGTGGACCCGCCGGCCTTCCACTGCCCGTAGTCGTCGCGCATCGCCCGGTCGTAGTCGACGCCCACCCCGTTGATCCGGTGGTCGTTGGAGTACTGCTGGAGCTGGGCGCGGGAGTCCCAGTTGCCGCCCGACCAGGCGTACGTCTGCCACCCGTAGGTGATCTTCTTCGCGTCGAAAGCCCGCTTGACCGGCCAGTACCCGCCGTACAGCCCGACCCGCCCGCGCCCCAGCACGGACGCGGCGCCGTCGGCGTACGCGTTGATCGCGGCCTGCTGCTGCGGCGTGGCGTCGAAGTCCACGGCGAAGTAGATCGGCCGGTCCGCGGGCATCCCGCAGGCCTTCGCCTGGGACGCGGCGTCCCGCGCGTCCGCCGCGCCGCCGTCCCGCCCCGACAGCGCCCGAGACGCCGTGCTCTCCCACACGACGACCAGCCACAACCCGGCCTCCGACAGCTCCACCGCCTCGGCGTGCGTCAGGTTCTTCCCGGTCGTGTCGTGCGAGAGGTACCGGCAGACGAATCTCGCCCCGGCCTCCCGCAGCGCGGACGCCCCGGGGCGTCCCCATGCGTAGTCGACACCGAACACGCTCATCCCGTCATCCCTTCACCGAGTCCTGACGGGCAGACAACACGCCGCGAACCGATGGCGTGAGCAATGTTCCGCGACGTTCAACGCAAGGCCATTCGAACGTCGCATCGTCGGTCATCTTCTGGCGATTCTTTGGTGAAGCGACGTGCAACAGGACAGTGACCTGAGACACATGCGGAGTTATGATCGCTTCGAGGCCAGCGACACTACGGGTCTCCGCAGTTACTGGGCGCATCTGACGCGCTTCCGACCTCGCGCCAGATGCACGGCATGACGGTGAGGTCCGACCAGCATGCGGCAAGGAGAGTCCCTGTCCCGCCGGTGCGGCCTTTCCGAACGTCTGTTCCCGCGTTCCCTCGTCCAGCCCCGCCTGCTCCCGAGCAAGCCGCGACGTGGGGACTCCAGCGAGGAGGAAACATGACCCACGTCGAGCAAGAGTCCACTCCTCAGACCCCGCCCGCGGTCGCCGACCCGGCCCCGCTCGGGCTCGCCGCGTTCGCCCTCACCACCTTCCTGCTCTCGGCCAAGAACGCCCAGTGGACCGACGGCACCGACGCCTGGCTCGGCTACGCGCTCGGCTACGGCGGCCTCGTCCAGCTGCTGGCCGGCATGTGGGAGTTCCGCAACCGCAACGTGTTCGGCGCGACCGCCTTCTCCACCTACGGCGGCTTCTGGATCGGCCTCGGCCTCTACGTCCTGCTCGTCTCGCCCAAGGCGACGGCGCCGGACCAGGTCCACAACGACCTCGGCTGGATCCTGCTGGCCTTCGCGATCTTCAACACGTACATGCTGCTGTGGAGCACGCAGGTCAACCTCGCCGTGTTCGCCGTCTTCCTGACCCTGGAGATCACCGAGATCGTCCTGTTCATCGGCGAGTTCTCCACGAACGAGACGACGATCAAGGTCGGCGGCATCATCGGGGTGATCACCGCCCTGGTCGCCTGGTACACCTCCGCGGCGGGCGTCATCAACGGGATGCTCGGCCGCCCGGCGCTGTTCGTCGGCAAGCCGATGTTCAACCTCTCGCCGACCAGGCCCTGACCCCACCGCCCGAAGGGGAGGCCCTCGACCGCGCCGCGGTCGGGGGCCTCTCGCGGGTCCGGGACGCTCAGCCGCGCCCGGCAGGCGCAGGACACCAGGAAACGGCCTGCCGTGGTCGCGAAGCGTCGGTGACGGCCGCCGGGGCTATCGCCCGGCGGCGCCGGGGGGCGTCCCGGCGCGGGACCGGGCGGCCAGCAGCCGGGCGAGCTCGTCGCGCTCGCGGGTGATCTCCGCGAGCTCGTGCTGCAGCTCGAAGATCCGGCGGATGGCCGGGAGCGTCATCCCCTCGCCCATCATGGTGACGACCTGCTGGATGCGGCCGATCTCCGAACGGCTGTAGCGGCGCTGGCCGCCCGCCGACCGCTGCGGCGAGACGATCCGCTGGGTGTCGATGCGGCGCAGGAACGCCTGCTGCACGTGCAGCATGTCGGCGACCTGTCCGACGGTGAACAGGGCGGCGTGCTCGTCGTCCATGGGCAGTTTCACCGGCTGCCGATTCCTTTCTGCCGGTCAGGGCGGCGGGGCGCGGCCGTCGCGCCCCGCCGAACGTGAGGTGCCACCGCGCGGGGTCAGCCGCTGATCACCTGCGGCGCCTCACCGGCGTGCTGGATGGCGACCTTGCGCGGCTTGGCCTTCTCCAGGACCGGGATGCGGACGGCCAGGACGCCGTTGCTGTAGGCGGCCTCGATGGCGTCGGCGTCCAGGTGCTCCGACAGGTACACCCGGCGGGTGAAGGTCCCCATGGTGCGCTCGCGGACGAAGACGCGCTCGTCCTCGCCGAACTTCTCCTCGCGGCGCGCGCCGACGGTCAGCACGCCGCGGTCGACGGTGACCTCGATCGAGTCGGGGTCCGCGCCGGGCAGGTCGAACCGCAGGACGACGTCGTCGGCGCGGCGGATCCCGTCCATCGGCATCCCCGCCCCGCCCTGGCCGGCCGCCTGGCGGACCGCCCGGTCGAACTGGCGCTCGAACTCCTGCACGAACGGATCGATCGACGTCAGCAGCATCGTTGCCTCACCTCCGAAGATCTCCCCGGGCCTCCGGCTCCCGGGGGCGTGTCCTTCACAGGAAGGAAACCTGTAACTCGAATTATAGCTATGTGCATCGGCAGTGCGTCAACCTCTCTGCCGCCGATCCGCTCCTGCCGCCGCGCCGGCACCTCGGGCAGCCGGTGACGGGCAGGCACCGCGCAAGGGGTTGACATCTTCCTGGAGGCGGAGTTATAGGAATTGTGTATCGGTCGATGACCTGGTGACGCTGGCAGAGGTTCCGGGGAGTGATCGAGATGCAGGGCCGGGTGCCGCTCCGGGCGGACGAGGAGTTCGCAGAGCTGATCTGTGCCGACGATCAGTGGGTGCGCGAGGAGTTCGACGCGCTGATCGCGGCCAACTACGGCGCGCCGCCCGCGCGGCCCGGCCCGCCCGCTCCCCCGCAGAACCCGCCCACCGGGCGACCGTGGAGATATCCGGAGGCGGCGCGCGGCGCGCCGAGCGGAGACCCGGCCGGCGCCGGAACCCGCGGCACCACCCTGCGGCGCCAGCGCTCGCCTCCGCTGCTCCGCGCAGTGCATGCGGATCGCGCGCGACGCGGGCGCCCGAGAGGGCGCCGGAAAGGAGGGCGGCAGTCGGAACAGGAGTCTCGCTCAGTGTCGGAACATCTGCTGGGCCGGCGGGCCTTCCCTGCGCCCGCCGGCCTTTCACGGCGCTTTATCGTCCGTGCTTCGCAACGTGCGATTCGGGCGGTCGGCGCGTTCAGGTGAGGGGCTGGTCGAGCCGGTTTTGGAGGAGGGACTGCTGAGCGGGATTGCGGGTCAGGGCCAAAGCGCGCTGGTCGGCGACGCGAGCGGCTTCGACGTCGCCGAGATCGCGCAGCAGTTCGGCACGAGTGGCGTGGTAGAGCGAATAGCGCTCCAGGGTGTGCCGTTCGGCCTCCGACATTGCGTCGAGGGCGGCCAGGGCCTTTGCCGGGCCGCCGCGTGGCGGCGGGGCATGGCGGACGGCGATGGCCCGGTGCAGCCGATGGATCGGGGACGGCGCCAGCGCGAGAAGGATGTCGTAGAGCACCAGGATCTGCGGCCAGTCGGTGTCGTCCCAGGTGGGCGCCTCGGCATGGCAGGCGACGATCGCGGCCTGCACCTGGTACGGGCCGGGACGCTTGGCGGTGGCGGCGCGCTCCAGGAGCCCGATGGCCTCGCCGATCGCGGCGTGGTCCCAGCGAGCGCGGTCCTGGTCGCGTAGTGGGATCAGATCGCCGGCGGGGGTGAAGCGGGCCGCGGCGCGCGCCTGGTGCAGGCGGATGAGGGCGAGCAGACCGAGGACCTCGGGCTGCTTGGGCATGAGCCAGGCGAGCTGCGCGGCGAGCCATTCGGCGTCGTCCGCCAGGTGGGCGGCCCGGGGCCGGTCGCCGGCGCTGGTCAGGTAGCCCTCGTTGAACAGCAGGTAGACCACGGCCAGCACCTGGTCGAGCCGGTCGGGCAGTTCGGTGTCGCCGGGGACGCGGTACGGGATCCCGGCGGCGGCGATCTTGCGTTTGGCGCGGGTGATGCGCTGCGCGACCGCGGACTCGCCGACCACCAGCGCGGCGGCGATCTGCGCGGCGGTCAGCCCGCACACCGTCCGCAGCGTCAGCGCGATCTGCGCCTCCCGGGGCAGCGCGGGATGGCAGCAGGTGAAGATCAGCTTCAGCCGGTCGTCGGGGTCGGGCTGCGGCGGCCACCGCAGCCGGGCGAGCTTGTCGCGGTAGTTCGCCTGGCGGCGCAGCACGTCGATGCCGCGCCGCCGCGCGACCGTCAGCAGCCACGCGTCCGGATGGTCGGGGACGCCCTCGTCGGGCCAGCGGCGCAGCGCCGTCTCCACCGCGTCGGCGACGACGTCCTCGGCGGCGGCGAAATCGCCCAGGACCCGCACCAGGCAGGCGGTGAGCCGGCCCGCGTGCTCCCGCACGACGCGGGCCAGCTCACCGTGCACGTCATCGTGCCCCCGGTGGTGCGGGCCTGGACGGTGGTCGGGCACGGCCGTCAGTCGATCGGCCGGATCTCGACGACGGGGCAGGCCGGCCAGGCGCGGGCGATGGCCAGGGCCGCGTCCAGGTCCTCGACGTCGATCTCGGCGTAGCCGGAGACGACCTCCTTGCCCTCCACGAACGGCCCGTCCGTGACGACCGGCCCGCCGTCCTCGAGCCGCACCGTCGTCGCGGTCTCCGCGGACCGCAGGTGGGCGTGGTGGGTGATGTGGGCGGCGTGATCGGCGAACCACTGCCCGACCCGCTCGAACGCCGCCTGCCGCTCGCTCTCGCTCATCGCCTCCAGGTCGCGCGCGAACTGCTCGGTCTCGACGAACATCAGCACGTACTTCACGGTCTCGATCCTTCCCAGGTGCCGCTCATGTGTGACCGTCCAGCGGCTACCGGCCGGCGGACAGGGGACAGTACAGGTCGACGCCGTTGCCGTCCGGGTCGGCGACGGTGGCGTACCGCATCCCCCAGAACGCGTCCCACGGCTCCTGGATCCCGTGGTGGCCGGCGCCGGTCAGCTCGGCGTACTTGGCGTCGACGTCGGCGGGCGTGGGGAACTGGAAGGCCAGGAAGGTGCGCGGGTCGCCTTCGGGACGCGTCCAGCCCGCGGTCTGCGCCGAGCCGCGGAACTTCTCGGTGTCCAGCATGACGTGCAGGCCGTTCGGCAGCTCGCAGTTCGCGTGCTCGGGGTAGGCGGCGTCGACGGTGAAGTCCAGGCCGAGACGGCGGTAGAAGGCGATCGCCGCGTCGATGTCGGACACGATGACGTCGATCGTGTTCAGTGTCGGGTTCATCTCCGGCTCCCTTGCGTAGGCGGATTCTCTCCTCACCCCCGAGACGAACGGCGCCACCGCAGATCCGACACCGCGCGGACGAATCCGTTCGCGGTCTTCCTCTCGGCGGCCGGGCGCGGGCGGGCTGGGGAACGTTTTGGGGTGGTCTTTGCGTGCCCGCTTGGCCCGGCATCCGTGGAGATTGCGCGTCCGCTTCTAGCGTGGGTGGCATGCCGGAGGTGACCGAATACGCACCTGGAATGCCGACTTGGGCCGAGCTGGCCACGCCCGACCTTGGGGCGTCCACGAGGTTCTACTCCGGCCTGTTCGGCTGGTCGACCTACACGGTGACCGTGGACACGCTCGGCGACTACGAGATGTGCACGCTCGGCGGGCCGCAGGGGCCGCAGGTCGCCGGCATGCAGCCGATGGACGACGACACCCTGCGCCCGTCCTGGACGTGCTTCTTCCGCACCGCCGACATCGGCGGCAGCGCCGAGGCCGTGCGGGCGGCGGGCGGGCGGGAGCTGACCGGCCCGGTGCAGGTCGTCCACTTCGGGCGGATGGCGCTGTTCGCCGACCCGCAGGGCGCGTCCTTCGCCGTCTGGGAGCCCGACGAGCACCAGGGGGCCGAGGTCGCCGGCGAACCCTCGACGCTGTGCTGGGTGGAGCTGGCCTGCCGCGACGTCGACCGGGCCCGCGCCTTCTACGGGGCGGTGTTCGGCTGGCGCGCCGTGGACCGCGAGTACTACGGCCCCACCTACACCAACTTCAAGATCGGCGACTGGGCGGTGGCCGGGATGGTCCGCATGGACGAGCAGTGGCCGCCCCATGCCGTGCCGCACTGGACGCCCTACTTCGAGGTCGCCGACTGCGACGCCTCCGCCGCGCTGGCCGCCGATCTCGGCGCCCGGGTCCGCGTCCCGCCGTCCGACATCCCGCCCGGCCGTTTCGCGATCATGACCGATCCGGCGGGGGCGCGGCTGGGCATCATCGCGCCGGCCCGCCGCCGCTGACGCCGGCGCTCCAGGCGAGCAGTGCCGGGCCGGTGTCAGGACGATTCGCGGACGACGATCTCCGCCCGGGTGAGCTCCACGGTGACCGCCGGGTCGCGCGTCCGGCCGCGCACCATCGCGTCGATGCGGGCGGCGACGGCCTCGGCGGACGGCCCGTTCAGCACCCGCACCGACGACAGCCGCGGCCGCAGCAGCGGCCCGAGCGGGAGATCGTCGGCGCCGACCACGGCGATGTCGCCGGGGACGTCGAAGCCCGCGTCCTGGAGCGCCCGCATCACCAGCATCGCGTAGTCGTCGTTGTAGGCGAAGACGGCGTCGGGACGCGCCGGGGCCGCCGCCCAGCCCGCCACCAGCGCCTCCGCCTGCTCGACGTCGAAGGCCAGGTCGACGGGCTGGACCCGCATCGACCGCGCCGACGCGACCCTCCGCACCCCGGCCAGCCGCGGGCGGCTGAAGGCGTCCAGTCCCTTCTCCTGCGGCATGACGACGGCGATCGACGTCCGGCCGCGTTCGTGCAGGTGCTCCGCCGCGCAGGCCCCGATCGCCGCGTTGTCGAAGACGAAGGTCGGGACGATCGGCGACGGCGCGTCGCCGATCGCCACGACCGTCGCCACCCCGGCGTCGTAGAGCTGGCGGACGCCCTGGCGGGTCAGCCGGCCGGCCTCCACGATGATCGCGGCGGGCCGCCACTGCGCCCAGTCGCGGGCCGCGGCGATGCCCTTGCTCCGGTCGTCGCCGTACAGCACCACCTTGTAGCCGAGGCCGCGCAGGGCCTCGCCGAGGGAGTCGAGGCGGTCGGCGGCCAGCCGGCCCATGCCGGCGGCGGGCAGGGGCATGAGGACGATGCCGCTGCGCCCGGTGCGCAGCGTCCGGGCCAGGGCGTGCGGCGTGTACCCGAGGCTGGCCGCGGCCCTGCGCACCCGCTTGCGGGTGTCCTCGGAGATCCGCACGCCCGGGGCGTCGTTCAGCACGTACGACACCGTGGCCTGGGAGACCCCCGCGAGGCGCGCGACGTCCACGCTGGTGGGCGCCCGTCCGCTGGGGGAGGTCGACTCGTCCATGCGCCAAGTTTTCCGCACCCGGGCCTTCCGGCACAGGCAGCCCGGTGCTATAAGGACTTATACGTATAAGCACGCCGTCCCGACCCCACCCCTGACGGCCTCCGAGGCCGGACATCGAAACGAGGACGCCACCCCATGACGACCACCAGAGCCCTCACCGGCCTCGGCCTGCTGAGCCTGACCGCGCTGACCGCGGCCGCCGTCGGCGGCGCGCCCGCGAACGCCGCCCCCGCCCGGACCGCGCCCGCGCCCGCGCCGCTGCGCATCCTGCTCACCGACGACGACGGCTACACCGCGCCCGGCATCAGGGCCGTCTTCGACAAGCTCACGGCCGCCGGCCACGACGTCACCATCGTCGCGCCCGCCCAGAACCAGAGCGGCACGGGCACCGCGCAGTCGACCGCGCCCACCCTCAAGGCCGAGCACGTCTCGTCCAAGGTCTGGGCGGTCACCGGGACGCCCGGCGACGCGGTGTCGTTCGGGCTCTACTCCGTCTTCAAGGACAAGGCCCCCGACCTGGTCGTCTCCGGCACCAACTACGGCCAGAACCCCGCCGCCATCGCCGACCACTCCGGCACGGTGGGCGCCGCGATCACCGCGCTCGACAACGGCGTGCCCGCCATGGCCGTCAGCACCGAGACCACCTTCACCGGCCCCGTCACCCCGACCCTGAACGCCCAGCGCCACACCGCCGACTTCCTGGTGCGCCTCCTGGCGAAGCTGCAAGGACGGGCCCAGGGCGGGCGGCTGCTGCCCGAGCACACCGGGCTCAACATCAACTACCCGATCGTCGGGGCGGACGGCGAGCGGCCCGCCACCCGATGGGCGTTGACCAGGCTCGACCGGCAGCCGCTCCTCGTCCCGTCCTACACCGACACGGGGAACGGCACCTACGCGGTGAAGCTCTCCTACACCCCGCGACGTCCCGGCCCCGCCTCCGACGTCGCCGCCCTCGCCGCCGACAAGATCAGCATCACCCCCATCGACGGCGACTGGACCGCCGCGACCGCCGCCTACACCCGCACCGCCGCCCTGCTGAAGGGCCTCACCCCCTGACCCGAGCGCGCGATCCCGCCGGTCAGCGGGGGAATCGCGCGGGCGCCGGCACCGGGGAGCGGCCCGAACGTCCTGGTGGCGCTACCCGCTCACCGCCGGGGCCTGGCGCCAGGTCGCCTACCACTTCGTGGCCGGGCCGGTCGCGGACGGCATGGCGGCGCTGGTCGGCGCCGGATGTCCGGGCCCCCGCCGGTGCCATGACGCGCGAACCCGATTCGACCCTGTACCCAGCACCAGCCCGTTGCCAAGCGGACCGTGGTCCGGTAGCGTTCCGAGGACATTCGGACCATAGTCCGCTTATTGAAGGGGTCAGATCATGAGCCGTTTGCTGCACATCTCCGCCTCGCCGCGCGGAACGTCCTCGGAGTCCCTGGCGCTCGCCGCCACGTTCCTCGACGCCTACCGGGAGACCCACCCCGGCGACACCGTCGACCACCATGACCTCTGGGACGGCACGCTCCCGGAGTTCGGCCCGGCCGGAGCCGGCGCCAAGATGACGGTCTTCGGAGGCGCCGACCCGGCCGGCGCCCAGGAACGCGCCTGGGCGGCCGCCCGCGCCGTCTTCGAGCGCTTCGACTCCTACGACCGCTACCTGTTCAGCGTCCCCATGTGGAACTCGGGCGTGCCGTACATCCTCAAGCAGTTCATCGACGTGGTCTCCCAGCCCGGCTGGGTGTTCGGCTTCGACCCCGAGCACGGCTACACCGGTCTCCTGCGGGACAAGAAGGCGGCCGTCGTCTACACCAGCGCCGTCTACGGCGACGGCCGTCCGCCGGCCTTCGGCACCGACTTCCAGAGCACGTTCTTCGAGGGCTGGCTTCGCTGGGCCGGGATCACCGACATCAGCGCCGTGGAGTTCCGTCCCAACCTCGCCACCGCCGACGCCGAGACGGGACGCCGCGAAGCCCACGCCCGGGCCCGCGAGGAAGGCAAGCGCTTCTGACGGGAAGACCCGCTACCCCGGGCGGGGGCGAACCTCCCCCGCCCGGCCGAAGTCGTCAGCTCGGCGACGAGAACCTGGCGTCGCATTCCTGCCAGCGAGGCCACCCTGGCTCGCGAGAGAGTCGGCGACGGATCGCCTTCTCCGACACTCTGCGAAAGGCACTGTGCATGCACGTCGTCCCCGGGCTCAAGGTGTTGTACTTCGGAACTCCGGTGGTGCTGATCAGCTCGGTGAACGCCGACGGCACAGCGAACCTCGCGCCGATGTCGTCCGCGTGGTGGCTGAACCAGTCGTGCATGCTCGGCCTCGGCAACAGCGCCCGGACCACGGCGAACCTGCTGCGGGACGGCGACTGCGTGCTCAACCTGCCCTCGTCGGCGATGGTCGACGCCGTCGACCGGCTCGCCCTCACGACCGGAAGGCCGGACGTGCCGGACCACAAGGCCGCGCAGGGCTACCGGTACGAGCCGGACAAGTTCGCGGCCGCCGGGCTGACCCGGCAGGCGTCGGACATGGTCCGCGCCCCGCGGGTCGCGGAATGCCCGATCCAGCTGGAGTGCAGGGTCGTCTCCGCCCACCCCGTCGGCCGGCCGACCCCGCAGGCCACCGCCTTCCAGGTCGAGGTCCTGCGCGCCCATGTCGAGCAAGAGCTGGTCATCCCGGGGACGAGCCACGTGGACCCGCTCGGCTGGGACCCCCTGATCATGAAGTTCTGCGAGTTCTTCGGCGGCGGCGGCAACGTCCACCCCTCCAGACTCGCCGAAGCCTGGAACATGCCCCACGACCCGCGGCCGGCGGCCATCTGACCCCGGCCGCGATCGGCGCGGCCCCGAAATTCTCACGCGGGAATGCTGCCGACGGGCTCGGCAGGAATGGTCATCGGACCAGCCTGCGAACACTGCGCGCATTCAAGCAGTTGCTCTTTGTCATCAAAGTCCCGACCGTCGCCGGATGCGATTCGGAAACGGATCGGCACGCGGGGGCGTGATGCGGCACAATGATCAGCCTGGACGCGCACAGAATGACACGGGCTGGCATCGAATGCACCGCTCCGATACGACTCTTAATCTGCACAGTGTCGAACCGTCGAGATCAGTTCATTACCCGCGGCATCGTCGCGGTGGGCGCGGAAAGCGGCGCTGTGCAGCAGAAAGGCTCCATCGCCATGGCTTCATGATCTCGTTCGCGGTGGGGCGCCTCCCGGACCGGACGCCGGCGCAGCCGGGCGACGCGATCTGAGACCACGGGCGCGCCGGACGAGGCGATCTTCGATGACGGTGTGCCGCCCCGGCCCGGCGCGGGCCGGGGCGGTCGCGGGGGCGCGGTCTCCCGCCGGGCCGGGCGCGCCGACCGACAGGGGGCGACCGAATGAGCGAGCCGACCGAGATCTCGGTGCTCGTCGTGGACGACGACTTCCGGGTGGCGGAGGTGCACGCGCAGCTCGTCCGGGCCGTGCCCGGGTTCCGGGTGGCCGGACGGGCCGGGTCCGCCGCCGAGGCCCGCGCCATGGCGGCCGAGCTGCGGCCCGATCTGGTGCTGCTGGACGTCTACCTGCCGGACGAGTCGGGGCTGAACCTGCTGGGCCGGCTGGAGGCCGACGTCATCATGGCCACCGCGGCGGCCGACGCCGAGTCGGTGCGCGCCGCGCTGTCGGGCGGCGTCTGCCACTATCTGATCAAGCCGTTCACCGGGGCGCACCTGGCCGAGCGGCTCACCGCGTACCTGCGGTTCCGCAGGCAGATCGGCGTCACCGGGCAGCTGAGCCAGGCCGACATCGACGAGGCGCTGCGCACGCTGTACGGCGGGCCGGGGGCGCCGCGGCCCGGGGGGAAGGGCCATGCGCAGATCACCGGCCGGCTGGTGATGGAGGCACTGGAACGCGCGGACGGCCCGCGGTCGGCCGCCGAGATCGGAACGGAGATCGGGATCTCGCGCACCACCGCCCAGCGCTACCTGGCATCCCTCGCGCAGGCGGGAAGGGTGCGGGTCAGCCTCCGCTACGGAAGCACGGGACGGCCGGAGCACCAGTACGCCTGGCGGCCCGATCAGGCGCTCTGACCTGAGGCCGCGAGTCCGGCGTCCCGTTCTCCGGCCCCCCGGCCGGTGCGCGCGGGCGGTGGCCGCAGCGAGCGGAAGCCGGTCCTGATCCGGAGCCAGGCGTCCGCGGCCGCCTGCACCCCCGACCGTTCGGCCAGGGCGGCGAGATGGCAGTCGATCGCGTCCACCGCCCACGCGGAGTGGCCGGTCGCCACGTTGTCGATGGTGTTGTGGACATCGGCGTAGCGGCTGCTGAACCCGTGGGCGCGCAGCGCGGCCCGGTCGCGCCGGTAGGTCCCGCCGACCCCGGACAGCTCCATCGCCAGGTTCAGTCCGAGCGTCTCGGGCAGGAAGGTGCGGGGGAACCGGCTGAGCGCCAGCCAGTGGACCGGCAGCTCGAACGATCCGTCGCGGAAGCCCGGCCATTCGGCGAACTCGCGGGACGCGGTCGGCGGCAGGTCGAAGCCCATTTCGCGCATCAGGTCGCGGTAGATGAGCGGGTGGTTGAGCGGCAGCTCGCCGTTGCCCAGTTCGTCCCAGTACGTGGTGAACAGGGTGCGGCCCAGGTCGCCGACCGCGTGCCGGTGGTCGGTGAAGCCGCCGAGCCAGCCGCCGTCGATCAGGTTGAGCGGCGCGAGCTGGAGGAAGGTGTCGACGACGCTCTCGCGGGGCGGGACGGCCAGGCTCTCGCCCGCCCGGAACTGCTCGTCGTGCCGGTCGTGCTGGTCGCGCAGCCAGCGGCGCAGCGTGCCCGGCTCCCATTGCCGGGGCGGGCTCTTCATCCGTTCGATGCCCGCCCGCGAGCGTTCCAGCCATCCGCGTGCGTAGTCGAGTGCGTAGCCGCGGACGGCAGGCGAGTCGTCGCGCTGGAGCAGCCTCCGGTACGCCTCGCGTACCGTCGCGGGGGCGGCTTCGGCAGGGGCCTCGTCGCGTTCGTGCGCGCGCGCCGGCGCACCGGAGACGGTGGAAGCCGCGGCGGGGACCGGGGCGGCGGCATCCGGGGCCGCCGTTTCGCCTTCGCCGAGGGAGGCGATCCAGCGCCTGATGACGGCCAGGTCCTCGGGCGAGAAGACACGGAACATCGGACCGCCCGCGCCGATCAGATCGCGCAGCAGCGGGCTGGCGTCCGGACGGCCCGGCCGGACGAGCCTGCTGCGTGCCAGCACGCCGAGCATCCGGTCGGCGTCGGCGTTGAACCACTCGGCGAGCGTCCTGCCCTCCAACCGGTAGTCGTGGTGGTACGCGCCGGCTTCGCGTGCACGGTGCCGCAGCAGTTCCGCCATCTCGAACGCGGGTTCGAGCGCCCGGCCGCTCAGGCCGTACAGGTCGTCGCTCCACGCCCGCAGCTCGTCGAGCGTCCAGCGGACGGCCCGCCACGGCCGGTCGTCGCCGGGGTTGTCCCGCAGGTACGTCCGGACCGCCGCCAGCGACCGGTCGGCCGACGCGCCGAGGTCCAGCGCCGACCACGTCCGCGCCGTGGCGGCGGAGGGGTCCAGGCCGTCCCGGACGGCGTGCAGCGGCGGCAGCACGCCGACCCAGCGCAGGCACAGGTCGGCTCCGAGGAGTTCGGGAGCGAAGGCTGCCGGATAGCGGCTCGCGGCCAGCAGCAGTGCCGCGAGGCGAAAGCTCCGGTCGGCGATCTGCCGGTCGGCGGCGAGCCGCTCCTCCGGCACGATCCGCCCGGCGAGGCCGGCGCCCTCCATCAGCCGCCGGTAGCACGCCGCGCGGTCCTCGCCGGGCCGTCCGGCGCCGACGTCATCGGCGTACAGCGCGAGGACGTGCATGCTCAGCTGCTGATCGGCGTTGCCGGCGCCGACCAGCCATTGCAGCCACGCCCCGGCCTTCAGCGCGAGCGGGGCGCAGTTCAGCACGATCCGGCGGACCGCGGGCAGGCCGGCGCGCGTCCGGAACCGGGACTGCTGCGCGCGGGCCCATTCGGTCGCCTCGCGGTGAAGGCCGTCCGGATCGAGACGGCCCGGACCCGGGACGATCAGCTCGCGCAGCTGGTCCCGGACCGGGCCGGGCCAGAACTCGCGCTCCGGGTCGTCGGCCCACAGGTACAGCGCGCGGAAGGCGGCCGGGTCGGCGCCGCCGAGGTCCGGAGGGTTCACAGCAGCTCCGTGTTCGCCGTCGGCCGCTCGCTGGTGCGGCCGCGCGTGTCGAAGAGGAATCGTGCGTGCTCGCCCAGCAGGGAGGCGGTGTACACGCTGTGGTCGGTGACCAGGAGGGTCAGGTCGGCGGTCCGCAACGCGTCCGGCAGGTCCGCCGCGCGGGACAGCCGCAGCTCCCCGACCTGCCATGTCTCGACGTACGGGTCGTGGTAGGACAGCTGCGCGCCGTGCCGGGCCAGCTGCTCGGCGATCCGCCGCGCGGGGGACTCGCGCTGGTCGGCGACGTCGGCCTTGTAGGTGACGCCCAGCAGTAGGATCCGGGCACCGCGCAGCGCCATGCCCCGGTTGTTGAGCAGTTGCTGCGCACGGTGCACCACGTACCGCGGCATTCCGGTATTGATCTCCTGCGCCAGCTCCACGAACCGGAACGAGTACCCCAGCGTCCGCACCTTGTAGGAAAGGTAGTTGGGATCGATCGGGATGCAGTGCCCGCCGACGCCCGGGCCGGGGAAGAACGACTGGAATCCGAAAGGCTTGGTCCCGGCGCAGGAGATCGCGTCCCACAGGTCGATGCCGAGTTCGTTGCAGAACACGCTCATCTCGTTGACCAGCGCGATGTTGACGTGCCGGTAGGTGTTCTCCAGCAGTTTCGCCATTTCGGCCTCGCGCGTGCCCTTGGCCAGGACGACCGTATCGACGAACTTGCCGTAGAAGGCCTCGGCCACGGCGGCGCACGCGGGCGTGTACCCGCCGACGATCTTGGGCGTGTTGGCGACGCCGTACCGGCCGTTGCCCGGATCGATGCGCTCGGGCGAGAAGGCCAGGTGGAAGTCCTCCCCCGCGGTCAGCCCGGACTCCTCCAGGATCGGCCGGACGACCTCCTCGGTCGTTCCGGGGTAGGTCGTGGACTCCAGCACCACCAGGGTCCCGCGGCGCAGATGGTCCGACACCCGCCGCGCCGCGCCGCGCACCGCCGCCAGGTCCGGGCCGCCCTCGGGCGCCAGCGGCGTCGGCACGCAGATGACGATCGTCTGCGCCGCGCCCAGCACCGCGGGGTCGTCGGTGGCCGTGAAGCCCGCGGCGAGCATCGCGGCCACGTCGGCGTCCGCCACGTCGTCCACGTGGGAACGGCCCGCCGCCAGGCCGGCGACGACGGCGGGGTCGCGGTCGAGGCCGCCGGCGGTCAGCCCGGCGCGGCACGCCTCGCGCGCCAGCGGCAGGCCCACATAGCCGAGACCCACGACGACCAGGTCCATGGGCGAGACTCCTTCCTCGGGTTCCCGCGATCGCGCGGCGGTCACACGATGACCCGGCTGGACGGCGACTCGCGCATGTCGCGCGACGTCCGCAGGTTCCGGGTGACCAGCGTCTTCTTCAGCCAGCGGTCCGTTCCGTCGAAGCGCGCGCTGAACGCCGCCCGGCCGTGCACGGCGAGGTAGTTGTCGACGATCAGCAGCGTCCCCGGCTCGATCTCGATGCGCTGCTGCACCCGGTTCAGCTCGTCGATCAGGCGCCGCAGCGCCCCCTCGGCCGCCGGGCCGCCGTCCGCGCAGCGCATGAAGTACGGGTCGATCCGCAGGTACGGCGAGTCCTGCGCACCGAACAGGACCGGGACGGCCTCGGGCTCCTCGCGCATCCTGCGGGCGCGCAGCAGGCTCGGGTGACCGGGATGGATCTCGGCCATCTGCCTCAGGTGCTCGTTGTCCGGCATGATGTGGAACAGCGGCCGGCGGAGGATCTCCAGGTCCGCCTCGTCCAGCCGGACGTCGCGGATCGAGGAGACCAGGGTCGGCACCCGGTCGTGGTTGCGCATGCCGAACAGCAGGAGGTAGTCGCAGCGGTAGGGGTGGAAGCCGTCCTCGGTGTGCCACTCCAGCAGCACCTGGCCGTGGCCGCTCTGCTCGGACTCGTCGCCCTGGATCGGGACGACGTTGTGGATGAGCCGGCCGCCCTGCAGCGTGGACCAGCTGAAGGTGGCGCCGGTCAGGCACATCGCGAACAGCGCGAGGGCGAACTCCTCGCGGCGTCCGCGCGCCTGCTCGGCGGCCTGCGTCCAGTTCTCGGGGGTCGGCCCGATCGCCCGGTCGCTGACGGGCCAGCCGCGCACCATGCCGAAGGCCGCCTGCTCGTACAGGCAGAACTCGGCCAGGAAGCGGCGCACCCCGTGCGGGACCATCGCGGTCAGTTCCCAGGCCTGGTCGAAGAACCGCGGGGCGGCGGGGTCGATGTCCAGGGAGTCGACCTTGTCGATCAGTGCTTCGAGCTCGCCGATGTCGGCCAGGGACATCGAGTACGAGACGGGTGCGTCCATCGTCGTCCTTCTCCTTCGCTGCGTCACTGGAGGTGGGTACCGAGCCGTCGCAGTTCGGCGGCGATCCTGCGGGCGGTGTCCCCGGCGGTCACGTGCGGCACCGGATCGCCGAAGCGGTCCCGCAGCAGCGCCGTGACGAGGGCGGGGCCGTACCGGGGGCCCGCCCACGCGGGGACCTCGGCCGTCAGGTCGGTGGCCGTGCCGGCGCCCGGCAGGGAGCCGAACAGGTCGAGCACGGCGCGTTGCAGGGGGGTGCGGGGAGCGGCGGACGCGCCGCCGCGCGCGGGGGGCCTCGGCGGGGGCAGGGCCGCGCGGTTCAGCTTCCCGTTGCGGGTGCGCGGCAGGTGGGGGAGGCGGATCCACACCGCCGGGACCATGTGGGCGGGCAGCCCGCTCCCCGCGAACGCGGTCAGCTCCGCGTCGGCGACGGACGGGTCGGCGGTGGCGACGTAGGCGACCAGCCGCATGTGGTCGCCCACCCGGGCGGGCACGACGGCCGCCTCCCGGACGCGCGGGTGGCGCTGCACCGCGGCCTCGACCTCGCCGGGCTCCACCCGGTAGCCGCGGATCTTCACCTGCTGGTCGATCCGGCCGAGGAAGTCGACGGTCCCGTCGGGACGCCAGCGCACCATGTCGCCGGTGCGGTACAGCAGGCCGGCGCCGAACGGGTTCGGCACGAACCGCTCGGCGGACGCCTCGGGCCGGCCGAGGTAGCCGCGGACGGCCACCCCCGCCCCGCCGATGCACAGCTCCCCCGGGACGCCGATCGGCAGCGGGTTCAGGCCGTCGTCCAGGACGAACGCCAGCGCGCCCGCGACCGGCCTGCCGATCGGCACCCGCCGCCCGGCCGCTCCGGACGGGCGCTCGCAGGTGTGGCACAGCGCCCAGACGGTCGCCTCGGTCGGCCCGTACTCGTTGATGAGCACCGCGTCGCCGGTGACGTCGAAATGGCGTGCCGGGAGCCCGGGCGGGCAGGCCTCGCCCGCGACGACGGCGCAGCGGATCCCGGCGAGGACGTCGGGCGCGGCGTCGAGCGCGGCCGCGTACTGGGCGGGCACCCCGTCGAAGTGCGTCACCCGTTCCCGGTCGGCGAGCTTGGCCAGCGACCAGGGGTCGGTCACCTCGTCGTCGGTCGGCAGCACCAGCGTCCCGCCGCGGCTGAGCGTCAGGTAGATCCCGGCGCCCAGGGCGTCGAACGCGGGGCCGGCGAGGGCCAGGTAGGAGTCGTAGGGGCCGGGGAAGACGGGGTACCGGGCCGCCGTGGAGTTGACGATCTGCCGGTGCTCCACCTGGACGCCCTTCGGCGCGCCGGTGGAGCCGGAGGTGTAGATGACGTACGCCAGGTCCGCCTCGTGCACGGGGACCGGCGCGTCGAGGCCCGGGGCGCCGGCGGCGTCGAGCGCCGCGATCAGCTCGCCGGTCACGACCGTGCCGGCCTTCGCGTCCGCCCGCATGAACTCCAGCCGGTCGGGCGGGTAGCCGGGGTCGAGGGGCAGGTAGGCGGCGCCCGCCTTGAGCACGCCGAGGAAGCCGGTGACCAGGTCCGCGGACCGGCCGATGCCGACCCCGACGATCTCCTGGCGGCGCACTCCGGCGTCCAGCAGGTACCGGGCGAGCCGGTCGGAGCGGCGGGCCAGGTCCCGGTAGGTCAGCCGGTCCTCGCCGCAGACCACCGCGGTCGCGTCCGGCGGCCCGTCGACGGTCTCGTGCAGCGCGCGGCCGTCGCCCGCGGCCGGGGCGGTGGCGCTGAAACCGGTGAGGATGGTCGCCCGTTCGGCGGGTTCCATGAGCGGAAGCTCACCCAGCGGGGTGTCCGGCGCCGCATCCATGACCATGCGCATCTGCGCCAGGATCCGTTCGACGGTTCCCGCCGAGAGCCGGCGCGCGTCGTAGGCGGCATGGGAGGGGCCGACGGCGAGCGTGGACCCGACGGGCCCGTGCGGGGGGACGTGCGGCGTCAGCGTCAGCCCGTCCGCGTGGACGGGGGCGTCCCGCACCGCGTCCATCAGCCGCAGGCTCGGCAGGAGGCGGACCCCGGTCTCCTCCATGGCGCGTTCGTATGTTCCGGCGTGCCGCGCGGCCGCGGCCCTGGCCTCGCGCGCCCGCCGGGTCAGCTCGCCGAGCGGCATCGCGGCGTCCGCCTCCAGCCGGACCAGGCCCTCGGGCACCCCGATGGCCAGGTCGGTCAGCCGGGTCCAGCGCCAGGCGACGACCGCGAGCGCGGCGAGCAGCAGGCCGTCGGCGGCGCGGGCGGCGGGCGCTTCGCCGAAGCCGAGCACTCCGGCGGGGTCGGCGTCCGCGGCGGCGTCGCCGTCCTCGGGCAGCCGGGGGTCGACGGCGTCGGCGAGCTTCTCGGCCCAATGGTCCAGGTCGGCGGGCGTGGCGCCGCGGTCGCGCGGAGGCGTGCCGGTCGCCAGCGCACGGACGAAGTCGTCCGGTGCGCCCCAGACCGCGGGCACGGTGGCGGTGACGACGCCGTCCTTCAACTCGGCCGACGGCGCGTCCCGGAAGCCGCCCTCCGGCTCGGTGCCGGGACCGGTCGCGAGGTCGCGCAGGAGCGCGGTGAGCCGGCCGAGGCGGGCGCGGTCGGCGCGGCCCGCGACGTCCACGGTGAAGGCGATGTCGTGCCAGGGACCGGCCGGGTCGAGGACCCGCTGTTCCCACAGCCGTCTGCGCCGGGCGCTCATCGGTCCGCTCCCCTGCTCGCCGTGCCGTCCGCCGTTCCGTTCGCCGCGGCGACGGGTTCCCGGTCCGCGAGCCCGGAGAGGAAGGCGGCCATCGCGTCGGCGAGTGCGTCGGCGAAGTCCGCGGACACCGCCTCGCGGCGCCGGCTCACCCGCAGCCGCCCGCCGGGCAGGAGTTCGACGAGAAGGGCGGTGTCGAGCTCGTCGGTGTCGACCCACACGTGCCGGGCGCGGACCCCGGGCACGTCGAGCATCGGTTCGGGGTTGTCCTGGACCGAGACGACCGTGTCGTAGAGGGGCCGCAGCCGGGCCAGGCGCGCGATCTCGTGCACCGGGACGTCCGGACGGCGCAGCGCCTCGACGAGCGCCCCGCGCGCCGCGTCGAGGGCCGGCGCGCGCAGCCGGACGCAGGTCATCTCGATCATGCAGGCGACCGCGCGCTCCGCCGCCGCGTCGCCGCGCCGCGCGACCGGCAGGCCGACGACGACGTCCGTCCGGCCGGTGAGGTCGGCCACCGCGTGCGCGTAGGCGGCGAGCACCGCGACCGTCGCGGTGGTCCCGCGGGACCGGACCGCCGCCGTGAGGGCCGCCTCGTCGAACCGCCGGACGGTCGCGGCGAGGCCGCCGGGCGGTCCCGTTCCGGGCGGCGGCTCCAGCGCGGTCGCCCCGCTGAGCGCGGTGCGCCAGTAGGCGCGCTGCTCCGCGAGGTCGTCCGGCGCGGGCGGGCGGTACCCGGACGCCAGCTCGGCGAGGCCGGGCGCGGGATCGCCGAACCGCGGCGCGCGCCCTTCGGCCCGTGCCCGGTAGGCGGCCGACAGGTCGCGGGCCAGCACGGACGCCGCCCGCGCGTCGAACGCGACGTGGTGGACGACGATCCCGAACCGGCCCGGCGCCAGCGCGGCCCGCCACAGCCGCCCGTCCTGGATGTCCAGCGGGGCGATGAGCGCGGGAAGGACGTCCGCGGGACCTGCGACGGTGATCAGCTCGACCTGCGCCGGCCGGTCGGGCGGGCGCACCGCGACCGGGGCGTCCAGCACCGTGTACCGGCTGTGCAGTGCCTCGTGGCGCGCGTTCACGTCGTCGAGCGCCTGCTGCACGGCCGCCGCGTCGAGGGCGCCGTCGAGGTCCCAGACGATCGGGCAGAGCGCGGTGAGGTCGTCGGGGTCCATCTGCTGCGCGACGAAGAAGGTCAGCTGGGACGGCAGCAGCGGGACGGCGCCGTCCCGCCGGTCGTCCTCACCGGACGCGGCGCCATCGGACGCGGCGCCACCGGACGCGGCGCCACCGGTGCGCGGGCGCCCGGCGATCCGGGCGGTGAGGCCGGCGGGTGTGGGGGACTCGAAGACGGCCGAGAGCGGCACCGGCGCGCCGAGCGCCGCCGTGAGCCTGCCGCTGAGGCGCCCGGCGGCGAGCGAGTCGCCGCCCAGGGAGAAGAAGTCGGCGTCCGGCGGCACGCTCGGGAGGCCCAGCACGTCCGCGAAGACGGCGGCGACGCGTTCGGCGTCCGTGCCGGCGCCGTCGAGGGCGGGCGCGGGCGCCGGCCGCGCCGCGGCGCGAGCGGTGCCGGCCCCGGCCGCGGACCTGGCCAGTGCGGCGTGGTCCAGCTTGCCGTTGCCCGTCAGCGGGAACCGGGCGACGTGCTCGGCGGTGGCCGGGACGAGGTAGCCGGGGAGCCGGTCCCGCAGGCCGGCGAGCACGTCCGCGCCTTCCCGGTCGCCCGTGAAGAACAGCGCGAGGCCGGTGGCGCGGCCGTCGGGCCCGTCGACCGGCACGACGGCGGCGCGGGTGACCCCGGTGAGGCGTTCGGCGGCGTGCTCCACCTCGGCGGGCTCGATCCGGTGGCCGCGGATCTTCACCTGCCGGTCGGTGCGCCCGGCGTAGTGGTAGAGGCCGTCGGGCGTGCGGTGGCCGCGGTCGCCCGTCCGGTAGGCGGGGACGGGGCGGCCGTCGATCGTCAGTTCGGTGAAGCGCTCGGACGTGCCGGCCGGATCGCCGAGATAGCCGAGGGCCAGGCCGTCGCCGCTGACGCAGATCTCCCCGTCCACCAGGTGCACGGACGTCCCCGGGACGGGCACGCCGATCGGCACCCGTCCCTCGGCGGGGTCGGCCGCGGTGAAGCGGTGCGTCGTCGTCAGGATGCCGTTCTCGGCCGGTCCGTAGAGGTTGATCAGAGCGATGTCCGGGTGCCGCGCGACGAAGGCGGCGACATGGCCGGGCGAGAGCTGCTCGCCGCCGACGGCGACCTGCCGGAGCCCGGAGAACGCGCCGGCGTCCTCCTCCACGTGCAGGTTGAACACCGAGGTGGCCAGCACCAGCGAGTCGACGCCGTGCCCGGCCACCAGGTCGCGGAGCCGGCCGGGCGTGAGGTACAGGTCCCGGACGACGACCAGGGTCCCGCCGGAGCACAGCGTGCTCCACAGCTCCAGCGACATCGCGTCCCACGGGACCGCCGCCGCCAGCGGCATCACCACGGGCCCGGTCAGGTCGAGATGGCCGGCGTGCGGGATCAGGCGGCCGATCGCCCGGTGCGGGCACAGCACCCCCTTCGGCTCGCCGGTGGATCCCGAGGTGAACAGCACCACCGCCGGGTCGTCCTCCCGCACCGCCGGACGGGCCGGAGCGGCGGCGGCCCGGCCCTGCGCGCGCAGCCGGGGCAGGGTGTCGGCGTCCAGTTCGACCGGTGCGCCGAGCCGCTCGGTGATCCGGGCGACGCGCGCGGGGGGCCACGCCACGTCGAGCGGGGAGTACGCGGCGCCGCTCTTGAGGACGCCGAGGGCCCCGACGACGAGGTCGGCGGACCGGGGCAGCCGGAGCGCGACCCGGTCGCCGCGGCCGGCGCCGCGCGCGGCCAGCCCGGCGGCGACCTCGTCCGAGGCGGCGTCGAGCTCGGCGTAGGTCAGGGCGCGGCCGCCGTCCAGCACGGCCGGCCGGCCGGGATGCGCGCGGGCGCGCCGGCCGAACAGCCCGGTCAGGGTGCGGGACACGGGTCAGCCCGCCACGACGGCGGCGAGCCGCCCGAGCACCGGATTGTCCCGCAGGTCCTGGTAGGAGAAGGACAGGCCGGCATGGCGCGCCTTGCCGATCATGGTGACGCCGAGCAGGCTGTCGCCGCCCAGCTCGAAGAAGTCGTCGTCGGCGGTGACGCCGTCGACCTCCAGGACCTCCTCCCAGAGCTCGCTGAGGGTCTGCAGCACCGCCGGGTCGGCCTGGGACACGGACATATCGGACTCCTTGCCTTGTTCGCGGAACACCGCGGCCGCGCGGGAACCACCGCGGGCCGGGCGGGAATCGATCGGGTCGGCGGGACGGGTCGGCGTTACGGGGCACCCCGGGGCGGGTGGTCAGGGATGCTGCCTGGTGGAGCGCGGGACGCTGCGTCCGGCCAGGTGGACGAGGTTGAGCATCCGGTTGGTCAGCCGGACCTGGGGGGACGACCCCGGCACCGGGCGCGCCATGTCGCGCAGCGCGTCGCGGACCGGTAGCGGGCGCGCGTGGTGCCCGGACCCGTAGGCGTCCCGCAGCGCGCGCAGCAGTCCCTTGCCGTTGCGGTGGACGATCACCATCGAGGGCGCGAAGTGCACCCCGAGGCCGAGCCGGGACAACCCGCTCACCAGGTCGTTGTCGCTGCCGGGGACATTGACGGCGGTGCCGCGGGCGGCCAGGAACCGCTCCCGCCAGACCGCGCTGTTGCCGCCGGCGAAGAAGGTGACCCGCTGCCCGGGCTCCAGGTCCCGGTAGCGCTCCAGGTAGCGGGACTGGCGGGCCTCCGAGAGCAGCCCCGCGTCGAACGGCAGCACCCGCCCGGTGACCGCGCCGCGGTCGGGCGTCAGCTGCGCGGCGATCTCGGTCAGCCAGTCCGCCCGGGGCAGCGCGTCGTCGTCCAGGAACGCCAGGATCGGCGAGCGCGCGTGGTCGGCGGCGTGCGCGCGGGCCGGCGTCGCGCCCATCGGCCGGTCGTTGCGCAGCACGCGCACCGGCAGGTCGCCGACCGCGACGGCGTCGGTGATCCGCGGCCGGGAGCCGTCGTCCACGACCAGCACCTCGTGCAGCAGCCCGCCGTCGCACTCGGCCAGCGCGATCAGGCAGCGGCGCAGATCGCGGTACCGGTCCCGGCTGGGAATGATCACGGTGATGGGTGCCACCATTGCCGTCTCCAATCGCGACACAGCCGCGGCCACGACTCCTCGCGGCCGACCGGCAGGTAGGTACGTCGGACGTCGTGCGGGGCCGCCGTCCAGGGCAGCGGCGGCGCCTTGACGGTGCCGAAGGCGAGGACGCCGTCCGGGACCGCGCCGGCCGCCGGGGGCAGGCCGTAGGGGTGGGCCAGCGGCGGAGCGGGGTCGCCCAGCCGGTCGCGGACCGCCGCCAGCGAGCGGGCGATCTCCGCGCGCTGCTCCTGCGGGGCCAGGGTCGGGAGCTTGCGATGGGTCACGGTGTGGGAGCCGGCGCGGTGCCCGTCCGCCACGAGGTCCGCCACCTCGTCCCAGGTCATCGACCGGTCGGGGGCGGCGTCGGCGAGCCCGGTGATGACGAAGAACAGGGCCCGCACGCCGAGCCGGTCCAGCACCGGCAGCGCGTGCTCGAGGTTGTCGCGGTGCCCGTCGTCGAAGGTGATCAGGACTCGCGGCCCGGCCGGCGGGTCGAGATCCGCGCGGACGTCGGCCGGGTCGAGGGCCGGGCCGTACTCGGCGAGCACCGTCTCCAGCCCGCGCTCGAACGCGCCGGGCGTCAGCGAGGTGTAGTGGTCGAGGGTGGGGTGGACGTGGTGGAAGTACAGCACCAGCGGCCAGCCGGGCGCCGCGCCCGCCGCCGCCTGCCGCACCTCGGGCGGCGTCCGCGCCGGGAGGGGACCGTCGAGGATCATCATCGGGCCCAGCCCAGCGCGGCCGCCACCGACATCGGCACCGGGACGCCGTCCTCCCGGGCGGCGGCGCTGTTGCGGGCCTCCAGCTGGTCGGGGAAGTACAGGTCGGGCGGGGCGCCGGGGTAGCCGTCCAGCACCGCGTCGTGCAGCACGCCGAGCAGCTTGTCGGTCTGGTCCAGCCCGAACGCGCCGGGGGACATCCCGACGAACAGCTGCCCGCAGTTCATCGGCCGTGCGGGCTGGGCGCGCTGCTTGGCCACCAGCGGGCTGACCGTCTGGCCGCCCAGCATCCCGGCCAGCACCTCGGCGATCAGCGTGACGCACAGCCCCTTGTAGTCGCCGAACACCGGCACCGAGCCGCCGCGCTCCAGGTCGCCCGGGTCGAGGGTGGGGCGTCCCGCCGCGTCCTGCAGCCAGCCCGCCGGGATCGGCTCGCCGCGCTGCGCGGCCGCCCGGATCTTCCCGATCGCGACGACGCCGGTGGCGAAGTCGACGACGAACGGCTCGTCCTTCTCCGTCGGCGTCACCATGCACACCGCGTTGCTGCCGAGGGTCGGCTTGAGCGCGCCCGGCGCCGCCAGGCTCGGCCCGGAGACGTTGAGCAGCAGCCCGACGACGCCGTGCCGCTGGAACGGCCACCGGTAGGCGGCCATCATCCCGACGTGGTTGTTGCTGTGCACGCCGACGGCGGCCACTCCGAGCCGGGCCGCCGTCGCGGCGCACCAGTCGGCGGCCAGTGCCGCCGCGGGCTGCCCGAAGCCGCCCTGCGCGTCCACGCGGGCCGTCGCGCCCTCCTCGGTGAGCACGGGCGCGGCGGCGGGGTCGACGCCGCCCGCCGCCACCCGCGCGAGGTAGGTGGGCAGGAGCCCGATGCCGTGCGAGTGGTGCCCGCGGACGTCGGCCTCGACGAGCACGTCGGCGACCAGCGCGGCGGGCTCGTCCGGGCATCCGGCCTCCCGCAGGGCGGCGGCCGCCTTGCGCTTCAGCTCGTCCGGCGCCATCCGCAGCTCGGCCGGCGCCGGGGCCTGCGCTTCCGTCCCGGCCGTCCGGTCCGGCCGGTCCGTCCGGTCCGGCCGGTCTGTCCGGGGCTCGGCGATCAGCATGCCCTTGGCCAGCCGCAGGACGACCTCGGCCGGACGCGGCACGCCGACGAAGTGCTCGTCGGCCGCCAGCAGCACCGGCGTCTCGCCGCGGGCGCGGCAGGACTCCAGCAGCTCGGCCAGCCGGTCCGGCGGCACCCGGTCGGCGTCGTCGATCACCAGCGCGCGGCCGTCGATCCGGCCGAACCGGGGCCGCAGCTCGCGGCGGAGCACCGCGGCGAGCGTCGACTTGCCCGCGCCCCGCGCGCCGCGGATCACGACCGTGTCGCCGTCCGCGACCCGCAGGTCCGCGCCGCGCAGCAGGACCAGCTCGTCGCCCGGCCCGCCGACCGTCACCACCAGATCGCTGATCGTCAGCATGCCGGCTCCCGGGTGGTGGCCCGGACCCGGTCCAGGGCGCCGGCGAGCAGGTCGGCGATGGTGCCCGGTTCGAATTGGCCGGTGCTGTACTTGATGTGCAGCACGAGCCGGCCGTCGATGACGTCGCCTTCGAGCATCAGCGTGTAGGCCTCGGTCTGCCCCTGCGCCCGCCGCCGGCGGATCGGCTCGTCCGCCTCGCCGAGGTAGGCGCCCGGCCGGCTGTTGAGCCGGCCCATGTGCCCGCGGAAGTTGTAGCGCAGCGTGGTGGCGGGCAGGTCGTCCAACCGGCCGCTGAAGAACCGCAGGGCGTCGAAGCCGAACATGCGGTCGGGGACGGCGCGGACGTCGGCGGGGTCGAAGCGGTCGCGCGCCGTGAAGACGATCGGGAACGTGTTCTGCAGGTACCCGATCGTGTCGATGACGTCGATGCCCATGGGCGTCAGGTGGCGTCCGACGTGGTAGGCGTCGACGGCCACCGCGGGCAGGTCCCAGCGCGCCATCACCGCCTGGGCGGCGGCGTCCAGCAGCACGTCGCTCGGCCGCAGCGCGGCCTTGCGGCAGGCGGCGGCCAGCGCCGCCGTCACGTCGGCCTCCAGCTCGCCGCTGTCGATCCGCATCGTCGGCAGGGTGGCGTCCCCGTCGAGGTCGGGCGGGGGGTTGGCGACGCGGTCCCACGGCCGGTCCAGCCACCGGCCGGCGTCCTGCGCGGCCTCGTCGGAGGCGACCCATTTCTCGACGGCCGCGACGTAGTCGGCGGGCGCGGCGCACGGCGGGCCGGGCTCCCGGCCCCGCAGCGCGCGGTCCAGCTCACCCCCGACCAGCCCCATCGAGAAGCCGTCGAGCGTGAGGTGGTGGACGGTGGCCAGCAGCCGTCCCGGTTCGTCGCCGAACGGGAAGTGGACGACGCGGAACACCTCGCCCTCGTCCGGGCGCAGCGTGCCCTGCAGCCGGGCGATCTCCTCCTCCATCGCGCCGGTGCGCCCCCGGTAGTCGGGCAGCTCGGCCGCCCGCACCACGGTCGCGGCGTCGGCCGGCCGCTCCTCGGCGGTCCAGCCCGCGGCGCCGCGCCGGTAGGCGGTGCGCAGCGCCGGGTTGCGGTCGACGACCCGCTGCACCGCGGGGGCGAGCGTCCCGTCCGAGAGGCCGGCCGGGACCGTGAACAGCGTGCCGAGGTTGAAGTGCCGCCACTCGCCGAAGTCCATGCGGGTCCAGCGGTACTGGGTGGGGAGCAGACGGTTCACCGGGACACCCTCCTTCGTGCGGGCATCGATCTTGCGGACAACGAGACGGTGCGCGTCGTCATGCGGTCATCTCCGTGAGCGCGCCCTCGGGCGCCCGGTTGCGCGGATGCCGTACGGCCAGCTCGGCGCTGACCAGGCAGCTCCCGGCCACCAGGGCGAGCAGCACCAGCCAGCCCGCCGAGGTCGCCCGGGACAGCAGGAACGTCACCACCACCGGCCCGGCCGCCTTGCCGATGGAGTCGCCGAGCGCGAACACCGCCAGGTAGCGGCCGCGCAGGCGCTCGCGGGCCAGGCCGATCGAGACCGTCCACTCGCTGGCCGAGGCCGACAGCTCGCCGACCGAGTGCAGCACCACCGCCAGCACCAGCAGGACGACCGCCAGCACCGCCCCGACGTACTGGGCGAGCAGGTAGCCCGCGACCGCGATCGTCATGCCGAGCGCGGCGCGCTGGTAGGACGGGCGGACGTCGGCGGGCCCCTCCAGGCCCTTGGTCGCCCGCACCTGGAGCAGGACGATCATGACGGTGTTGACGGTGAACAGCACCCCGACCACCGCTTTCGGCGCGTCGGTGTGCTGGACGACCCAGAGCGGGACCCCGACGGTGAAGATCGTCGCTTCGAGCAGGACCAGGACGTTCAGCGCCGACAGCAGCGTGTAGCGCCAGTCGGACAGCACCTCCGCGTAGCCGCCGCGCGCCTTCGCCGGCGCGGCCTCCTCCCCGTCCTGCGCGGCGGCGCTCCTGAGCGGCGGCGGGACGATGCCGACCACCAGCGCGATCGCGACGAAGAACGACAGCGCGTCCAGGCCGAAGGCCAGCACGTACCAGACGTGCGAGCCGAGCCCGAGCACGATGGCGGCCAGGAGTCCGCCCACGCCGTACCCGGCGTTGCGCACGGACCGGTTGAACGCCAGCAGCCGGTTGCGCGCCTCGCCGTCGGCGATCTGGGCCATGAAGGAGTGCTTGGCGGGACGCCCCGACGCGTCCGCCATGTTGGCCAGCAGCACCGTCAGCACCAGGACGCCGAAGTTCCGGGCGAACATGTACCCGGTGGTGCCGATCCCGGCCAGCGCGAACGCCGTGATCACCAGCGGTTTCGCGCCGAACCGGTCCACGAACACCCCGCCGAACGGGACCAGCACCGCGCTGCCGATCCCGGCGATGCTCATCGCCAGCCCGACCGTGACGGCCTTCATCCCGATCTGCTGGGTGAAGTAGATGATGACCAGCGGCGTGATCAGCCCGGTGCCGAGCGAGTCGGCCACCGCGACCCACGCCCAGCGGCGCACGGCCGGGACGTCGGGAAGGCCGACCAGGCGGCCCAGCAGCCCGCTCATCCTCACCACTCCGGTCGGGAGCCGTCGCGCTGCAGGAACTCCAGCCGGTTCCCCAGGTTGTCGAACGCGTAGAAGCGCCGGTGGCCGGGGAAGTTGTCGTCCCAGGTGACCTCGACGCCGTTGCCGGTCAGCCGCTTGGCCAGCGCGTCCAGGTCCGCCACGCGGATGCCGGGGTGCGCCTTGCGCGCCGGGCGGAAGTCCTGCTCGACGCCGAGGTGGATCTCCAGCGTGTCGGCGCGCACCCACAGCCCTCCCCGCGCGGCCAGGACCGGCGGCTTCTGGATCTCGAGCATGCCGAGGACGTCCACGTAGAAGGCGCGGCACTCGTCCTCGCTGCCGGGCGGGATGGCGATCTGCACGTGGTGCAGCCCGTACCCGAACGGCGACTCGTGGTCCGGCCCGTATCCCTGCGCCGAGATTTCGTAGTCCGTCATGTCGTGGAGCTCTCCATTTCACACAGGGCCCGCCAGACCGGGGCGGTGCCGGCGGGCAGATGGTCGGTGCCGGGATCGGGCCGAGTCGCCCGCAGTCCCGCCACGTACGGTCCGAGATCGAGGTCGCAGAAGGCGGAGAGCCGGCCCGTCGCGCGCCCCTCGCAGAGCGCCCGGTAGCCGATCACCAGGAGGCGGCCCGGGTCCAGGCCGGGAGCGGTCTCCAGCCAGGGACGGTGCCAGGCCGCCCACTTCGCGCAGGCGTCCTCGACCGTCCGGGGGCGCCAGGGCCGGTCGCCGGTCCATTCCAGCTGGGACGCCGCCGCCTCCAGCGGGTTCCGGACGAGCAGGACCAGCCGCGCGTCCGGGACCGCGGCCAGCACGGCCGGCAGGTCCAGCAGGTACTCGTTGTACTTGTCGCCCCAGCGCCGCCACGGCGCGTACGCCTTGGCGACGATGTCCGCGACGAGCGCCGCGGCCGGATCGGCGGACCCGCCGTGCGCGGGGTGCGCTCCTCGGGCGACCGCCGCGGCCGCGTCCCGGAGCACGTCGTCGACGCCCTTCAGCCAGCGGTCGGCGCCTTCGCCGGCGGGCGGCCTGCGCCGCAGCGCGTACCCGATCTCGTCGGCGCGGAAGTGCCGTCCCGCCAGGTCGGCGGCGGTGGTCCAGCGCGGCAGCAGGTACGGCAGCTTCCCGTTCACGGTGAAGATGCCGCCCGCGTCCGCGTACGCCCGGCTCAGCGCGTGGGCCAGCGCGGTGGTGCCCGACCGCTGCGCCCCCAGCAGCAGCAATGCGGTCACCGGTCCACCAGCTCCTTGAGCCGGCGCATGCACTCGACGCTGGCCTCGTATCCGCCGTCGGTGAAGTCGTCGCCCCACGGGGTGTCGCGCTGCCGCTGGTTCAGGACGCGGCCGATGCGCCAGTGCGTCTCCAGCGAGAGCCATCCGGCGTACCCGTCGGCGCGCAGCGCGTCGACGATGCCGCCCCACGGCAGGTCGCCGTCGCCCAGCCGCACGTACCCGCTCGTCCCGGCCGGGTCCTTCACGTGCACGTGTTCGATCAGGTCCTTGCCGAGTTCGTACTCGGCCGGGAACGGCGTCGGATGCATGCCGCTGAACACGCTGTTGCCGGGATCCCAGAGCACGCCCAGGCCCTGCACGTCCACCGCTTCGAGGAACCGCAGGACGAGTTCCATGGTCGGGGTGTTGGTCCGGGTCCCGGTCTCGACTAGCAGCTTCACCCCGTCCAGGTCCACTCCGTCGAGCACCCGCCTCGCGGCCTCGGCCGCCCCCGCGGGATCGGGGTCGCCGTCCCGGTAGAAGGTGAAGATCCGCACATGCGGCGCGCCGAGCACGCGCGCCTGCGCGACGGCCCGGACGAGCACGGCGCGGGCGGCGGCGTACTCCTCCTCCGTGCGCGGGCGCCGGACCTTCAGCGCGGGCGGGCAGAACCCGGCGACGGCCAGTCCCCGGCCCGCCAGCTCCCGGACGACCTCCGCGAGCCGCCCGTCGGTGAGCTCGTGCGGCGGGACGTTGCCGACCGAGCGGACCTCGATCCCGGCGAACCCGCATCCGGCCGCCGCGTCGGCGGCCCGGCCGAGGTCCTGGTCGACCTCGTCGTTGATCACGGCTAGGCGCATCGCACGGCCTCCCAGGCGGTCCGCAGGACGCGCAGGTCCTGGTGGGGCGTCCCGGCGCGCGACTCCACGGTGACATCGACGCGGGCGTTGCGGAACGCCGCCAGCCAGCCCAGGTCCCGTTCGGTCAGCGGCCGGTGCGCGCGGTCCGGCTCGAACCCCTTCACCTGCACCGCCGCCGTCAGCGGCGCGAGATCGCCGAGCGCCGCGCCGAAGTCGGCGGCGATGTCGTCCAGGCCCAGGTTGTCCAGTACCAGGCGGCAGCCGTACCGATCGCAGAGCTTCACCAGCTCGTCCGGCCCCGCTCCGCCCCGATGCGTCTCGACCAGCACCTGCTCCGGTTTCCGGTCGGCGGTGAGCGCGCGCATCTGGCCGGCGGTCGCCTCCGCGTCGAGCGCCCCCGGCGCGGCGAACACCTTCACGCTCTCGCCCGGGAACCGCTCGGCGGCCTCGGCGTCCCGCCCCGGCCGTCCCAGGGTCACGGAGATCCCGACGAACGACACCGCCAGGCCGCACAGCCCGGCGACGCCCTGCTCCTCCCAGCGGTGGCCCTTGCCCGCCCGCAGGTCGGCGACCGTCCCGCCCGCCCGCCGGACCAGGGCGGCGAACTCCGGCGCGTCCAGCCCCGGCGCCGAGCCGGACGACAGGCCGAGGCGCGCGCTCATCGCGCTCCCGCCTTCCGGATCTCGTCCAGGACGACCGTCACCGGCCGCGCCCGCTCCAGCGAGCACAGGTCGGGCCCGCGCGCGAACTCCTCGTAGACCCGGGCGCGCATCGCGCCGGTCGGCTCGGCGGGCAGCAGCTCCGTGCGGTCCCCGTCGCGCAGCTGCACCGCGCCGTCCGCGATCACCAGGGACCGGCCGTCCCCGGCGATCACCAGGTGCTCGGCGCGCGCCGGGACGTCCGCCGCGATGGTGAACGCCAGCGTCGAGCCCGCCGTGAACCGGACGAGGCCGCTGACCCGCACATCGATGCCGGGAGCGCACTCGCGACGGTCGCGCAGATCGACCGATTCGACTTCTCCGAGCAGCTGGCAGGCCAGATCCAGGTAGTGGACGCCGAGATGCGCGGCAATTCCGCCGAGCGCCCTCCCGGAATCGGCTCGCCAACCGGTGTAGTGCGTCGCCGCGTCTCTCGGGCGGCTTACCAGCAGCGTTCCGGTCGCGTCCTTGAAAGGCCGGTCCAGCAGGTTTCGCGGAAGGCGGAAACGATGCTGGAGCATCACCCCCATTGCCCCGGGGAGCCGATCGAGTTCCGCGACCGACATGCACGGCGGCTTCTCCAGCAGCACGGCCTTGCCGGCCGCGTCGGCCGCGGCGGCCAGTTCGGCGCGTCCGCCGGGCGGCAGGCACAGCGCGATGGCGTCGACCTCCGGGTCCGCCAGGACCGCCTGCCATCCGGACGCCCTGGTGAACGGTGCGACGTCGACGTCGCGATCGGATTCCAGGACCGAGTGCACGGCCACGCCCGGCACCCGCCGGATCGCCTCGGCGTGCTGCCGCCCGGCCTTTCCGAATCCCGCGATCACCACACGCAAAGGGTCCTCCGATCAACGGATTCCTTCGGTCGCGAACCCCAGAAACATAAGGGCATGATCTCGCCGGAGGCAACCCATGAAAGTGACGCATTGCGGACACGCGGCAACTTTCAATTCTCGATCGGTTTTATATGTATTTGACTTGACGAAAGCCGTTCGATCGGCTTTTCGGCAAAATAGAATGATCACATCGGCTGCGTTTCCCCGACATGCCGAGCAGCGATGATCGTGCCATCGTGAACCCTAGGATGGCGTCCGGCCGGCCAACAATCTTGTGCGCCTTACTCCAGCTAAACGCCTTTAGCACCCTTTAGTGCGTTGTGCTCACGCCCGCGCCGGGGCCGCTTCCGGTTCCCGCGGCACCGAGGGCGACGGCCTGCGCGGCCGCGCCGACAGCGCGACGAGCACCGACAGGCCGGCGAAGATCACGGTGGCGATCACGCCGGTGAGGTGCAGCCCCGCGGTGAACGCGGCGTGGGCGGTGCGCAGCAGGTCCTCCGCCCGCGCCGGCGGCAGGTGCGCGCTGTCGGCCACGGCGCCAGCGAGGGAGCGCGACGCCGCCCCGCCGACGTGCCCCATCCCGGCGTGGTAGAAGGCGGCGCCGGCCGCCCCGATGACGGCCAGCCCCAGCGATCCGCCGAGGTAGTTGCCGGTCTCCGACATCGACGCCGCCGACCCGGCGCGCTCGGGCGGGACGGACCCGACCACCAGGCTCGTCCCGAGCGCGAACAGCGGCCCGGTGCCCAGCGCCAGGACCGTGACGCCGGCGACGGCGGCCGGGGCGCCGCCGGCCTGCACCAGCGCCAGGCAGCCGAGCGCCGACACCGCCAGCCCGGACGCGATCGCGGTGGCGGGCCGCACCCGCCGCGCCAGCGCGGGCGCCGCCATCGTCCCGGCCGCGACCCCCAGCCCCATCGGCGCGAACAGCACCGCCGAGACCAGCGGCGAATGCCCCAGCACGCTCTGCAGGTACTGCGTGACCATCAGGCCCGTCCCCGCCATCGCGACCCCCGCGAACACCAGCGCGACCAGCACCGCGGAGAACCCGCGGTCGCGCAGCAGCCGCAGGTCCAGGAGCGGGTCGTCCAGGCGGAGCTGGCGCCGGACGAAGGCCGCGCCGAGCCCGGCCCCCGCGACGACCGCGGCGATCGCCGCCGCCCTGTCCTGCCCGCCGGCGATCGTCAGCTGCTTCAGCCCGTACACCATCGGCAGCACCGCGGCCAGCGACAGCCCGACGCTGAGCGGGTCCACCCGTCGCGCCGACCGGTCGCGGAACTCGGGCAGGACGAACGGCCCCACCGCCAGCACCAGCCCCATCACCGGCACCGCCGCCAGGAACACCGACCCCCACCACAGCCGCTGGAGCAGGAACCCGGCCAGCACCGGCCCGAGCGCCCCGCCCGCGAACTGGCACGTCGCCCAGATCGAGATCGCCTTCCCGCGCTGCCGCTCGTCGCGGAACATGTTCGTCAGCAGCGCGAGCGTCGACGGCGTCAGCGTCGCGCCCGCCACGCCCAGCAGCGCCCGCGCCAGGATCAGCGTCAGCGGGTCGGCCGCGAACGCCGCGACGCACGACAGCAGGGCGAACGCGGCCGCCCCGGCGAACAGCAGGCGGCGCCGCCCGATCCGGTCCCCGAGCGTCCCCGCGGTGATCACGAACCCGGCGACCATGAACCCGTAGACGTCGCTGATCCACAACTGCTCGGTGCCGCTCGCGCCCAGGTCGGCGCTCAGCCGCGGCAGCGCCAGGAACAGCGCCGTCAGGTCCATCGCGATCAGCAGCGTCGGCAGCGCCAGCACGGCCAGCCCGACCCATTCCCGTGTGCCGGCGAGCGCGGCGTCCTGCTCCTTGCGTCCCATCCTCGGTTCCTCTTCCATCCGGAGGCACGTTTCACCCCCCGATCGGAACCACCCCCCGATCCTCGACATCCCGCCCGGATCTCTTCAGAGTCCTCTCCGCGCCGCCCTCTCCCGGCGGAGGCCACCGGGCAGGTCACGAAGGTCGAGCGTCGAGGTAACGCCAAACCGCTATGACCGCTCCTTGTCTCCTCGCTGCGCGGACAGTAGACCTCGAAGAGGCCCTCGCATCCGTGGGCGTGGCCTCTGGACGCCAGAGGAAGGGACCGGCGCCCTTGCCGTCCCGGTGGGGAGATGCCCGTGGCAGTGGAGACCGGGAGGCCGGCCGGGCCGGTGCCGTTCAACGCGACCGACCGCGTGGTGAACTGGCTGACTTCCCGCTGCCAGGACGGCGCGCACATGCACTGCTGCGCGCTCTTGCGGGTGGCGGGGCCCGCTCCAACGCCGGAGGTCTTGCGGGCGTTCGTGACCGAGCGGGCCGAGCGTGCCCCTGTCCTGGCCTACCGGGCGGACTGGCGCCGGTCCTCATGGGTGCCCGCGTCCGGGTTCGTGGTGGGCGACCATCTGCGTTGGCAAGCGCTGGAGCCGGAGGGAAATCCGCAGGCGGCCGCACTGTCGGTGCTGGACGGACCGCTGCCGCCCGACCGCCCGTTGTGGGACCTGACGGTGCTGCACGGATACGACCCCGGCGAGTACACGTTGTGCTGGCGCGCAGATCACCGGTTCCAAGACGGCATGTCCCAGGCCGCCGTACTGGAGGCACTGTTCGGCGACCGCCGGCTGGCGGCCCCCACGCGTTCCGGTGCCCGACCGCCCGGCGGCGCGCGGCGGTCGGCGTCGTCGGCCACCGGCCTGTTCGGCGTGGGCGGTCGGGTCGATCTGGCCGTGCCGTGGCGGCGCACCGCGCGATGGTCGCCCAATGAAAGGCCGCTGACGGGACGACGGGTCCTGCACAGCGTCACGTTCGACCCCACCGCCCTGCGGGAAACGGTCGACGCCACGGGGGCGAGCCTGAACCAGGTGTGCCTGGCGGCTCTCGCGGGCGCACTGCGCGCCTGGACCCCGCGAGACTTCGCAGCGGCGACCGCCACGACCGGCGCCGCGAACGACGACGACCGTCCGGTCGGGCATCGCGACACCGGGCTGGCGGTACTCCTGCCGCTCAACCTGCGACCGCCCGACAGGGCGGGGGCGCTCGGCAACCAGGCCGCGGTTCTGCGGGTGGTGCTGCCGTGCGCACTGGCGGACCCTCTCCAGCGGCTGCGGCATGTGACCGTGCAGACCAGCACGTCACGGATGCGCCGCCACCGCGCCCGGAACCGATTGCTGGCCGAATGGGTCCCCTACCGGCTGGCCCGGCTGCTGCTGGCTCGCTACTGCGATCGGCGGTACCTGGCCATGGGGGTCACGACGGTGCCCGTTCAACCGGGGTTGGCGGTCCTCGGCGCGCCCGTGCGGCAGGTCACCGCGGTCGCTCCGCTGCCGCCCGGCCACCGCGTAGTGATCACTTTGACGCAGTACGGAACGTCGGTGACGGCCTCGCTGCTGGCCGACGCCGGGATCGCGCACGCCTCCTCGTTGCTGGACTTCTGGGTGAAGGCGGCCGAAGACCTGCATCGTCGCACCGGCGAGAGGACACCATGATCCTTCCCGAGCACGAGGGCACGAGCCGGCTCGCCGGGGTCGCACCCGGAGCGCTGCCGCTGGTCGGGCATGCCTGGTCGCTGCTGCGCGACCCGCTGGAGTTCGCCGGCGGCCTCTCGTCGCACGGAGATCTGGTGGAGGTGCGGCTCGGCCCCGTCCGGGCGTTCGTGCCGTGCCATCCGGACCTACTGTCGCGGGTGCTGCGCGACGGCCGCACCTTCGACAAGGGCGGCCCGTTCTATGACCGGGCGCGCAGCGTACTGGGCAACGGGGTGGGCACCTGCCGGCACGCCGAGCACCGTCGACAGCGGCGGCTGCTGCAACCGGCCTTCGACGCCGCGCACCTGGAGCGCTACAGCGCCGTGATGGCGGCGCGTTTCGGCGCGCTGGCCGAGCGATGGAGCGACGGCCAGGTGATCGATGCCTATCCGGCGCTGTACGACACCGCGATGGGCACCGTCCTGGACACCCTGTTCTCCACCCAAGCCGACAGCGCGGCCGTGCAGACGGTGCACCGATCGGTCGAAACGATCCTGGACCACCTGTTCCGGCGGATGTTCCTGCCGCGGCCCCTGCAGCGCCTGCCCACGCCGGCCCACCGCCGCTTCGCACGCGCCCTGGCCGACCTCAAGCGCAGCGTCGCCGCCATCATCGCCGCCTACCGGCGCGACGGCCGGGACCACGGCGACCTGCTGTCGACGATGCTCGCCACCCAGCGCCAGGACGGCGGCGGACTGAGCGACACCGAGATCGCCGAACAGGTCCTGACGATGCTGGTGGCCGGGGGCGATCCGGTGGCCTCGACGCTGTCATGGGCGCTGTGGCTACTGGCCGGGCACCCCGCGGCCGCCGAAAAGGTCCACCGCGAAGGCGCCGGCGTGGCCCGCGGCGCCGACGCCCCGCGCCTCGTCTACACCGGGCAGGTGGTCACCGAGACGCTGCGGCTGTATCCGCCCGGATGGTTGTTCACGTGCGTCACCAGCGCCCCGGTGGAGCTGGCGGGACGGCTGCTGCCCGCGGGCTCGACCGTGCTGTTCATGGCCCCGGCCCTGCACCGGCGGGCGGCCCTGTTCGCCGAACCGGAGCGTTTCGATCCCGACCGGTGGCGGCACGAGCGCGCGGCCGCGCTCCCCCGGGGCGCCTTCACCGCGTTCGGCGGGGGCGCCCGCCAGTGCCTCGGCAACACCTACGCCATGACCGAATCGGTGCTGGCGCTGTCGATCATCACCCGCCGCTGGCAGATCCGCTGCGCCGCGGGCACCGACGCGCGCCCGGTCGCGATGGCCACCAACCTGCGTCCCCGCCGGCTCCTGTTGCGCCTGACCCCGCATGCCGGCTCCGCCGCCGACCCGCCGATCCCAGCACGCCCGGGAGAGACCGCATGACCGTCGGCGTCCGCCCCACCGGCTCGTCCGGCCCGGTGATACGGGTCGACCTGCCGCCCCGCTACTGCCCCTGGCCCGCCGTCCGCCACCCCGACGAAGTCCCGCTCGCGCTGGGCACCCGGGCCTGGATCGACGGCTTCGCGATTCCCCTGTCCGCGCAGCAGCGGACGCGGATGCGCGGCAACGACTGCCCCGGCTTCTACGGCCGCATCATGCCGGCCGCCCCCACGGAACGCCTGCAACTGGCGGTGGACTGGTGCACGCTGATGTTCCTGTTCGACGACGTCCAGTGCGATGAGGGACCGGCCAGCACCGACCCCCACCAGTTCGCCGGCATGGCCGCCGGCATCCTGCGGACCCTGGAGACCCCCTACGGCGACCCCGGCACCCTCCGGGGCATGTTCGACGCCCCGGTGCGCGACCTGGCCGAGCGCACCAGAGCGTGCGCCACTCCCGTACAGGCCCGGCGCAGCGTCGAGGGACACCGCGCCTGGTTCTTCGGCGTGCTCTGGGAATTCGCCCACCGAAAGGTCGGCCGCACCCCCTCCCTCAACGACTACGCCCACATGCGCCAGCACACCGCAGCCGGCGCCGCCACCACCGCGTTCACCGAGATCATCGACGGCGAGGAGGTCCCGTCCCGCGAGATGGACGCCCCCGCCGTCCGCGCGCTGACCGAGATCGCCATCACCACCGCCGCCTTCGACGACGACCTGTTCTCCTATGGCAAGGAACTGTGGCAGGCCACCCGGACTCCCGCGCCTTCTCCGTGCCGGTTGAACCTGCCGGACGTCCTGCGCGCCGAACGCAACCTGAATCTGGAGCAGGCGCTGGAGCAGGCGGCCGAGCTGTGCAACCGGCTCACCCTGCGCTTCCTCCAACTCCGCGACCAAATCCTGCCCGGCGCCAGCCGACCGCTGCGCCGCTACATCGACCACCTGACCCACCTGATCCCCGGCAACCTGGAATGGGGCCTGCAAGCCGGCCGATACACCAATCCTGACGGCGGCCATCCCGGCGCCGTCGCCACCAAGGCCACCTTCACCGAAACAGCCCCATCCACCGCACCCCCACCGATCCCCTCGATCGCCTGGTGGTGGACACCCACCCTCTGAAGACGCCCCCGCTCCCCACCTCTCCCTGCTCCGGCCGTCTCGATCGGAACGCCGCAGAGCAGGCGTCCCCCCTTCCTGCTCCACGCGGGCCGGACCGCTTGGGAGGAGCTGCTGCGGGATCGGATGGCGCAGCTGGAGAACGTCGAGATCCGCGAAGGCGTCGATGCGGCGGGCGTCGAGCTGTCTGCCGACGGCAGCCACGCCAAGGTCGACACAGAGTTGATCAGCCAGACGCCCGTTCCGAACATGCCGGCCGAGCCGGCGGCGTTCCGACCATGCAGGCTGATCCACTTCGAGGATCTGACCTGGGGTTCAATGACACCACCACGACATCCAGTGGCGAGCACACCGTGGCGCTGGACGAGGCGACCTTCTCAGCACTGCTGGACCGGGGAGCCACCCAGGAACAAGAGAGGTCCGTCGCCGGCCCCGAGGTAGGTGGACTCCGCACGGCACGGGGCGGCGACACTCGCGCTGCTGGCAACGTCAACATGAAAGTGATCAGCGAGACGCTCGTTCACCACCGACACCTGCACCTCGGTGCTTCCGGAAGTGTCCAGAGGCTGTGGCGGCGGCCATCCCTCGCCAGCCACAGAGGCACCCCCCGACGTGGTCTCAATCGCGGACCACCGCAACAGGCACGGCAAACACGCAGGGTAACCAAACCCAAAGGGGTCGACACCCGGGCTTCAGCGCGAAACGGCAACACTCCGCAGACGTCCCGTGCACACCAGATGCGGAAAACGTACATCCGGGACGGGACAGGGACTTCGTCCAAGATCGCAATCTCGGGCGAAGTCCCTGGTCAGGTGGCGGAGGATCGGGGATTTGAACCCCGGATGGGCGGTAAACCCAAACCGCATTAGCAGAGCCTCGTAAACCGCCCCCAGGGGGTGGCCGCGTGCCACAAAGTCCACTCAAAAACGGACACGCGGCCACCCCATCCACCAAGATCCAATGCACTTCCAGGCCGTTTGGCCACACCACGGCCACACCAGCAGGCCTCAATCCCAGGACCAACACCCGATCACGCAACCGTGAAACGGTCGGCCACTCACAGTTAGAGGCGGGTCGCGCACCTGATCCCGCTTTCCTCGTCGTCTCGGCCAGCTTGTCAGCGGTCGGCGACCCGACGGTCGCCGCTCTGAACGGTCCGTTGACGGCCTCGGTCCCCCTGAGCCCCTGCGGGCCGGCGTTCCTGGCCGATCACCTGAGAATTGCAGAGAGGCGCCGGTAAGATCTCGCCATGCCCGGGGAACAGCTCCATGTCCAAGGCGCGGACTATGCGCGGCGGGCCAAGCTCTGGCTTGACAACTCGACCCGTGTCCGGGCGTCCTGGCTGGTCACCGACGAGTTCGGCGCAGAGAGGCTGACATTCCCGTGGCCCCACGGCGGCCAGGATTTCTCCTTCGACCTGGGCGGCATCCTCCGGGGCGACCGGTTGGAGAACCAGTCGTTCCTCACCGAGGTGAAGGGATACACGACCAGTTCGAAGCAGGGCCCTCAATACCTGAGCTACCTCGCGAAGTGCTACGTCGCACTGGACGAGCACCCCGGCAACGCGCACAACTTCATGTGGATCACCTGGTGTCCTTTCAACGTCGAGACCTGGAACGAGCTGTGCACGCCGACGAAGGTCAAGGAGGGCGTTCTGAGGGAGCGAGAGAGGGTCCTGGGTACTCAGGACGCTGACGCGGCTGCCGCCTTGATCGATGACGACCGCATCAAAAACGTGACAGAACGTCTGTGGCTCATCGTACTGTCAGAACGGCAAGAGAGGCTCGTCATCTCCCCGGCAGAACTCGGGGAGCTGGAGCGTATACGCAGGAGGCGAGGTCAGGCATGACTGGTCATCGTTTTTCGGCGCATACCGGGCACTTTGCGAGCATTGCGGATCTAGCGAACTCCATCTCGTCCGTGAAGAATGAGGTCATCAACAAGGTCCGTGCACTGGACGTCAGGGTCCAGATTAACAGCACTGAATACTTTAATAATACTTTTGTCCCCGATCTACTACTCACCTGGCCGGGAGAAGAACGGCCGCGCGAACTGTTCATCCGCGCAGACACCAATCCGGAGCATCTGGCCGAAGATATCGGCCTGGTCCCTGATCGAAAACCAATCTTCTTTGCACTAGGCTCCGTTTCGGCTTCAGCGGATCACAATTCTCTTGTGTCCTCCGAGGCTCGCGACCACGGCGTTCTGGTAACCGATTCGGCAGGCACGCAGGAGTTTCTGGACCGCAGGCGCCGCACCGACTTGATGGGCCTCGCATCTGCTGCCGTGCTGCAAGGAGGTCGAGGCGTCGTCGATCGGGCGGAGGCCGCCGAGACCGCCACCCTCTTCGAGGAAGGCTTCGAATCCGCCAAGCGCGGCGATCCAGAGCGCACAGCCAATGCGGCGAACCGGATCCCGGGCGTCCTGGACTCCGATCGCACTGATCGACTCCTCCAGGTCCTCCAGGCCTTGTGGGTCGGCGCAGGACAGCCTGCGTCCCTTTTTCCGGCGACCGTCAGACAGAAACAACTGGACAGCAGCGCCCTGCTCTTCCTCCTTGAACAGGACTGGATCCGAGACAGTCTATTCTGGCGAAACCTGGCCTTCACATTGACGTTCGATCAACTCGTGGCCCTGGACCTTCCAGAAGCCACCGATAACTTGCAAGAACTCGTCTGGGCCAACACGGACCGCCTTAAGGCGCGGGCCTGTTCTGCGATCGCATCCGAGACAGACTTCCCGCCTGACTCGAGATTTGCCTATTGGTCCATAGAGGACGGCGGACTCAACTTCCGGACCCGACATTCTCTTCTGCGCCTGTACGGCAGTGCCGAACAAATGCCCGTCATCCACGAATCCAGCGGCGCCCCACTGGACGAGGTCTTGGAACGGTTGCGACTTGCCGAAGCCCGACACGCCGTTCGCACGATCGAGTTCGTCGAGGAGGGCAGGAAATGGACGTGCGAATCCGAAGGCAAGGAAGAGGTCTTCAATGACGAGGACTTGCTCCGCGTGACTTCGACGGCCGGGCCGAACGCGCGCATCCGGCGCGTTGCCGTCAAAGCGGCCGGCGGGAACTTCCTGAAGCTGAACTACTCCAACAAGTCCGTGACCGGGTACGGGTCCAGCCGTTTCGGCATCGGGGAGCTCATCCCATTGGCCCTGTACGCGTTTCCGCAGTTTGATCCCGAGGAAGGCCGAGAGGCCAGTGCCGCGTTTGCCAGCCTCCAAAAGCATATGCGCGAAATATCAGGTAGCCGGCGGGCTGCCCTCTTCGAAGAAGAACACACGCCCGAGATCGACCACTGGTGACCGTCATGCCCCACCACCGTATGTCCGTCACGCTGATCGGGGCAGTGACGCGGAAAAGCAGGCACCGTAGCGCCGTGCTCTGCCGAAGGTCAGGCAGAAGCGAAGCGGTGCCCTGACGGGATCCCGGTAATGATCACAGCAGCGGGGCGAAGATGTCCCGGTCGAGTCCGGTCCACGTTCACTGCACAAGATCAGTTCATACCGGCCCGAACTCGACGAGACCTATCACGTGATGTTCGATTTGATGACCGGCGCTCGTCCGCCCTCTTGCGTCCTTCACCCAGAGGATCACTGATCGCCTGAGGGCATCAGGCTCCGTCTCCAACTCAGCGCGCTCGGCCCATTAGACGGCCTTCTCCTCAGTATGCCCCTGGCCATGTCGGCCTTCTGCCGACGCAGCCGCGCCAGATCCTCTGCCCGGCCCCGCTCAACCCCGAGTCCTCCGACGACTTCGGCTATGACAGCGTGTCGCCTCCGTTCCCGGCAGAACCGGCCAGACGCTCCTTATTCGTCCAGTCGTGAAGTCTGTGCTCGTTGCTACAAAGGTTACAAGTCGTTTGAGCTACTGACTTGCCGGTCTCCTCCATGATGCGAACGACTCCGGATCGAACGAACGTCTCCTGGCACGCAACGACGCAACCTTCTCCCGGTTCGGTCCTCCGATTTCAGGGAGAGCGCAGACCGACGCTTATTCGTTCCCGGAATACCGGGAACCGACATTCCTCCAAGCCCATCACGGCGTTCTCGTTGGCTGGGGGTCCTAAGGCGGCCAAGAATGTGATGAATGATCCTGTATGCTCCCGACATGACGGGTTTGTTTGGCAAGGTTAGCGGGGCGGAACTCCTAGCGCAGCACCTTGCGCGCACCCCCGGCAGCATTGATGACGCGGAGGACCCTCAACGGCTGCTCGCACAGGTCGGCATCTGGCTTCCTCTGGAGGTGTACGCTGACTGGCCGATCACGATGCCGTGGGCCGTCCGCGATCTGAGGTGCCGTCGAAGGCACCTCGCCGATGGACGCGACATGTGGTCTTATCCTGACAAGGACGGCTATCTGGCTGACGACAACTCGTTCATGAAAGGTATTGCCAGAAATCAGCAGATCGCCAGCAAAGCAAATGAGACGCTGAACGGCGCAAAGATGGCCGGCGGCTTCGTAGCTGCGCACATCTGGCGGGTAGTCCGGCATGACCTACTCGCCAGCCGAATACCGCGCCTCTACAGCTTCGTACCGAATGTTGTATGGCTCCCCAGCGAGGTGGCTAAGGCTACAGACCGGGAGGGTGGCATCTACCAGCGCACCCTCCAGGCCATGTCCCTCGCCATCTACCGGAAGGCCACAGTGAACCCCGCTCTAGCGGATATCGTGGAGGCCGCATGGGACATGCTTCCAGACCCGGGAGTGGTCATACCCGAGATGGATTTGGATGAGCTCAACTGGTTCGTCGCTGGTCCGAGTTTCTATAAGACACGCAACCGTCATCTCACAACCGTGATCGATGCTCTGGCGAGCCTAGAAGCAGGTCGCACTCTAGGGGGCAAAGTTATCACCTCCAAATATGCGAAGGGCCTGCCTTCGGTTAATGCAGGAGCGCGCACGAAATTGCTCGGTGAACTTCGATCTTTTGTAGTTCAATAGGAAACCTTTTGATGACTTACAGTAAATTTATTAACCTCCGAAGGCATGAGCCTTCTAAGGTGACTGCGCCCACCGCGAGATGATTGCGGTCGCGGATCTGTTCGCTCGCGCGGCAAAACACCTAATAGGCGCGAGGTCGACCAGGAGGTTCGCCCTGCCAGGGCACCTGATGTCCAGCCGAGCACTACTGGAATTGCCGTCCGCACCCGCTCGCCTCCGTGACTGGGTGACATCAAGCACCGAGCGCCACAGCCGAGTCAACTCCCGTAAACGGCCGGGCGGTCACCGCTGCATGATCGAACGAATGGCTGCCCAGCTGCCTTTACTGTCAGCCGTTTAGCATCCTCCAAGAAAGCTGCGACTACCTGTTCAACGCTCCTGGTCACGGTGACCTCATCTGTTGCAGAAGCCCGCGTCATATCGCACGAAGAACGCTCTTCGCCCTCGCGGAGCGCCAGGACGTTCTAACTATATAGAAGGACTATCGCACGCCTCCTTCACTTTTCGATCAGTTAAGGGCGGGGCATCGTCCGGTGGCCAAGGGTCCAGTTGTGCGCAACCAGCACAGCCAGGTCGCATGACGTACTGTGATGAGGCGCCAGGAAGCTCCGAGATCGGAGCACGTGACCACCCCGTACGTGTCGGTCAACCGCTGAAGCGCAGGACCAGGCGAGTCCATCGCCGAAGAGATTTGGAGGCACGATGGAACTCAGGACCGGCGGGATCACGCGAGAGATCATCGTCGCGAAGAGTCCGTACCTCCCAGGAGTCGACGTCATCGAGGTCCCCGGCCTCGGCTACTTCGCTTCGGTCGAGTCCGCTCAGGAGGCGCTAGACAAGCTCGCGCGCGGCGTCTGCCCGATGAGTCACGAGATCGAGCCCGGCTTCGAACCTCAGGTATGCCGAGTATGCGGCGAACATGAACGCGTAGCCGACGAGCCGAATGACATTTTCCCGGAAGGGGCATAGTGGGGATTCGAAGGTGAGGTGACGAGCCGATCTATTGCGACCACCAGCTCCAGCTAAATACGATTTAGCTGGAGCGAACACGCCGGGCGAGCCGATATCAGCTCTTTTTCACCCGGGCTGGAAGAACCCGATTTCAGGTTCCTTGAGAGATCCGACGACGAGCCCGCGATCCAGGAAGCGATTGAACTCCTCGCAAGATGTCTCGGGCAGCAACCCACAGGAGTGGCAGGCTGCGAGGTTGCAAGAATCGGGCCCCTGGCCGCTCTCACCCTCCTCCATGCAGATCGGATCTGTCGAGCACCATGCAGCATTGGCGAGCCCAGCTTCCCAGACGCGCTCCAGGTACCCGGGCTTGCCCATACGGACCAACCCGCCCATGGTCCCTTCGGCATCGCCCGCCGCAGTGTAGATCAGCATGCCAGCCATCGGACGCTGCCTGTTCGTCGAGACAAACAGTCTTTCGCGGAGGGATGCGGTGCTGTATCCGCAGTCGAAGATGAGCTGGTTGATTAGGAGGTGGGTAATAGTATGGACGAGGACCAGGCGGGGAGACACCTCGCGCTCTGCCGAACCACGGGAAGCCCTGACAGTCTCGTAACGCGCTGCCAGTCGCCCGGCACGCTGCTGGACCTCGCGCCTGCTCTCCCATCCTTGTAGCCGGGTCTCGTCCAATTCCAGGTAGATGCCCTCGCCGTTAACGGTATAGGCGGGCAGCCAGTCCAGGCCAGGGGGCAAGGGGGTCAGGCGCAGCAACTTCTTGCCCTCGCGGAGCTTGAGGCCTCCCGATTTCAGGCGCGTGAATCCCCAGAGTGCACGGGTTTCGCGGAGCGTCTCGATCAACCGGACGCGCGAGAATGACTCGTCGACAGCACTTGCATAGGATCCCTTCGCTCTTGTGACGCGAAGGTGCGGATGCTCGATGCTTTCCCTCAGCACAGCATGCTCGGGCCGCCGCCATTCGGTTGGGCTGTGCTCGTCCAGGTCGTAGTCCTGCTCTCCGGCCTCCCCACCGAGATACTCGTCAAGGGCATCACGGACCTGATCGTCACTAAAGGAGCTCGTCAACCCGCCCCTGTCCATTTTCCGGAAATTCTCGACGGTGATCTTCCCGTCCCCCATCGCGCGCGCCAGCGACATCCCGGACGCGAACTGCTCCGAGGTCACGATCTCCATGAGCTCTTCCGGGGTGGAGCTCGGGCTCTGCGGGAGATAGATGGAACTCTCGACCAGCGGGAAGTAGACGTTGGAAGCTCCCCGGAGGCTTCCCCTGATCGGCCACCCGCACGGTTGGCGGGCACCGCCGAGCCAGGGCCGGAAGCCGCGGCAGGAAAAGTCCGCTCCCTTCTCAAGGGTGCTGCTCAGGATGGTGGTCTCCTGGCCGTCTACCTGGATGGTGTTCATCACGTTCTCGAGCGACCGCTTGCGCTTGCATCCGTCGCAGGAGACCTCCTGGCCGGCGAGTGAGCCACCACCTCGCGAGTGCAGGCGCAGGGTGCCGACGCAGCTGGGCTGGACGGAGCGATGGACCCATTCCCGCCAGGGGAAGTCGTCCAGGTGGCCCTGTTCGCACACCGTAACGAAGGGAACCTGTGCCATGGCTGGCCCCTTGCCGCGCTTGCCCCCGCGCTCGTGCGCCGGATCCTTGCAATATGCCTTGCCCTCGAGGACCAGGGGGCTCGCTTCGAGGCGCTTGCAGAAGGGGCAGAAGCTCCAGGCAGGGAAGCGGAGGAAGGGGACGGTGATATCCAGGTTGGTAGTGCGTTGCGCCGGTCCCGCTGCCCTCCGGGAGGGGCGAACGTAGGGCGGCGGCAGGCGGAAGTGGTTGACCTTCAGCCTGCTCTGCAACCGCCATTCTTCCAGGCTGAACTCTTCCGGATCTGTCGCTCCCTCGAACCAATGATCCAGCCCAGCGGCAATCACGGAGGTGCCGTCGACCAGCACGGTCATGGCGCCAGCTCCGAAGGGGGAGATCAGCTGCGCGCGGCGGATGTTCCCGCTGGTCACTGGCCATCCTCCTGGACCTCATCGTCCCTGTTGTAGGAGCGTGTTATAGCAGCCTTGCATTCGGCATCGACGTTGCGCATCGATGCCGGCACCTCCCACGAAGTCGCAGGCTGCTTGCCAGGCGCCGGCGATCCGGCATAGCGCATGAGGCCATTGAGCGGATCGCCGCTGGACGTGTCAGCCTCCCACTCGCTGCGTTCCCATCTCTTCCACTCGCGCAGGCGCTGCTCGATGACCTCTTTGGCGTTCCCTGCCTCTTCCGGGTCGACCTGTCGAGCGCGTTCGAGCAGGATCCTGGCTGCGTGCCCAGCGGCATCGCCAGGGAGAGGCCAGGGCTGCAGGCCATCGGGGTTGGTCAGACGTATGTGGGCCACGAGCGCCCCGTGAAGTGCCCGTTTCATGACCGGCTCGGCGAACGGCGTCACACTGGTGGGCTCTACCTGGGCGTAGAGGCGCTCGTGATAGGTACGAAACCGCTCGTAGTGCGATCGGTCCCTGGGCTTGGCAGCGCCGTAGAGGGTAACCACGAGTCCAGGGCGCTCCTCCCAGCGGCGGCCCACGCGCCCGGAAACCTGGATGTACTGGGCCGTGGTCTTGGGCTGGCCGACAATGACCATGAGAGACAGCCGGTCGATGTCGACACCGACCTCGATGATGTTGGAAGAGAGGCAGATGTCCACAGCCCTGCCCTCACCGTAGGGAGTGGAGAGCTCCTCGATCGCCCGCGGGATCTCGTCGTTCCGGCGGCGTCCCGTGAGCTCCATGATGCTGCGCGCGAAGCGGATGTCCTCCAGCCCGTCGCGCCGACGAAGCCCCACCAGGTAGTCGGGGATGTCGGCCTGGAGAAGCGAAAGGGAGTTGCCGAGCTCGCGCAAGCTATTGAAGAACCAGAGGCTGCTCCACCACGGATCGCGCTGCTCGTCGGGCAGGGAGAGCGGTGCTTGGAGAAGCGCCGCGGCAGTCCTCACCTGGACGCTCTGCATGGAGCCGAGGGCAGGCGCGTGCACCCCCACGTACCGGCGCCCTGGAAGCAGCTTGCCGCGACCGTCGCGTGCCCAGACGGAGAAGAAGGAGTCGCTGGCGTCGAGGCCGTGTGGCGGGAAGAGAGCGACGCGGTCCCTGGCGTAGATCCCGGCGACCTGCTCCCGGTAGCGGCGGATCGTCGCTGTCGAAGCGATGATCTTCGGCTTGGCCAGCTGGGCACCGCAGCGATCGGTGCAGAGGTCCTCCACCACGCTCTCGTACAGCCCGACCATCGAGCCGAGGGGGCCGGAGATGAGGTGAAACTCGTCCTGGATGATCAAACCGGGCGGGGAGAAGCGTCGCTCGCCGGAGCGATCCAGGCCGAAGATCGCGCGGGAGTCGGGCTTCCAAGCCATGGTCGCGAACTTGTCCACGGTTCCGATGATCATGGATGGAGGCTTGTCGTAGATGTCATCGTCCACGACCAGCATCGGGAGGCCGTCATGGAACGAGCATCGGCTATCGGGGCATCGCAGCGTGACCCCGCTGCGATGCTTGTGGTAGCCGGGAATCACCTTGGCCTTGCTCCCCTTGGTACTTCGCAACTGCCCTTCGGTGGGCCCCATCCGGGCGGCGCACCACGGGCATCTCAGGAGCAGGAAGTCGTTGGCGGCATTGCCCGGATTCCTGGCGAGGTCGTCCCACGACCTTATCGCGCCCTTGCGGGAGTTCGGCGTGGTCCCGCCACCGAGCCATACGCCGATGCTGTAGGGCTCGCCACCCAGGTCGGAACGCCGAGCGCGGATATATTCCATAGCGCAGATCAGCGACGCGGCCCGCAGGAATTGCTGGGCGGTCAGCAGCCGGAGCGTGTACCGCATGATGACATCTGTCCCGGCATCCGAGGGATCTCTCAGGCGCCGCAGGAAGAGCGAGAAGGCGGCCACAGCAAGGTACGCCTCGGTCTTGCCGCCTCCGGTGGGGAAGAAGATCAGCTCCACGGTGTCCCGGTCCGTGCTGGTCGGGTCGGCTACCGATTCGGCTACGGCGAGCAGGAAAGCGATCTGGAAGGGGCGCCACTTCCCCCTGCCTGGCGGGAGCTCGCCGGTGGGAAACTCGCCCAGGACTTGCACGAGGCCGGACTTGTCGACGACGGTCTGCCGGAGCGGCGCAGCTGATCGGGCCTGCTGGACGAGCATCGCCTCGTTGGCCAGCCTGAAGGCCAGCGCAACTTTCCGATCCCGGCGGATCAGAGCCCATCCTCGCTCGACCCGTTCGAGGGCTACCTTGCAATCGGCGATGTGGCGCTCTGCTGCCGGGCGATGCTCCCGGGGGAGCTCGAGAGCCTTCTCTTCGAGCCCGCTTATCCAGTCCCGGTATCCGGCGACCAGGAGGCTGACTTGCCTGCTTGCCTCGTGTTGCCTGTCCTCTGCGGCGAGCGCTTCCATGCTCACCTCGAGCCGGCTGCTGTCGGGGAGCTGGATGTCGGGCGTGATGCTCGGCGCTTCGAATGACGGGAGACAGGTTGCCCTGATCGAGCCGACGTATTCTCCGGGTTCCCGCTCCCAGTCTGCGGCGCATCCGTGCCCGAGAGCGAAGGTCCGATGGTGCCGGTAGAGCAGGGCGGCTGTTGCCTCCTCATCGTCGGGCTCGTGCTCGCCCGGGCGCTCCGGGTAGGGAAGGAACGCACCTCCGCTCTCGGCTGAGAGCTCGAATCCTGCCTGGAACAGCGAGGCGCCGTCCTTCCCGCCGTGCGAGCGGTTCGTGAGTGTGACTGTAATCAGGTGATCTCCTTGGACCATCCTGCTGTAGGCGCGGACCTCTATATCGAAACCGCCAGCGTTGATGAGCTCTGGCTGCGGGTACGGATCGATCCGCTGCCGCTGGCTGCCGGTCACAGCCAGGTCCTCGCCGCGGAAGGTGGCCCGGATGGTAACCGGTTCCCGGACCCACCAGTCCCGCTTGCCTTCTGCGATAGCAACTTCGAACGAGCGGTACCGGGCCACCTCGGCGGTCAGGACCATCCGCGAACCCGCCGGGAAGGACCCGTGCACTGAGAGCCCGAGGGTGCTCGGTAGCCGCACGTTCGCAAGGGACAGATCGAGGTCGTCGTCCTGGCCAGCCTCGTCTCGACTGGCGATCTTCGCCTGCTTGCTCTCGATGTCCGCATCCGGCAGCTGCGGCTCTTCGCAGTGCTCGACGTCCAGGCCAGGGCCGGCAGAGCGCTCCTCCAGGGTCCCGCCGGGAAAAAGGATCCCGACGCCGTACCTCCGGGAAGGCACCACCTCCGTAAGGATCTCCTGCCCGGATGCGGCGTCGTGCCAGACGCCACGCGCCGCTTCCCAGCTCGGGAAGTGGACCGCTCTTGAAAGGTCGAGGGGCTTCCCGGAGCGCTCCGGCCCGGGACCGAACAGTTCCCTGGAGAGGGCCTCGAACGTGTGCTCCCTGGAGCCGTGGAAGGTCTGCCTCATAGTCGATTCCCCCCGGTCACGTTCTTCCACATACTCTTTAGAGCTTCGTCGTTCGCGAGGACTACCAGCCTGTCCGTGGCCCGGCTCAGCGCGATGTAGAGCAGGGATTCCGCGCGTTCCCCGCTGGCGGTGTCGATATCCGTGACCACCACAGCGGGGGCATCGAGCCCCTTGAAGGCATGGACAGTGCAGTACCGCACCTTCTTGCCTCGAGTAGCGTAATCAGCGAGGCGGTTGCGGAGGGGCTGGTCCTGCGCCCGCGCTGCGGTGCCCCCAGCCATCGGGGAGAGGACGACGATCTCGTCGTCCTGGAAGTGATCTTCATTGAGGAGATCGAGGGCACGCGCCAGGGAGCGTTCCTGCTCAGCCGGTGTCGAGCACCGCATGAACGTGACATCGATGCCGTCATCGGGGCGCCGGAACCCGCGGTAAGCGCCCGCTAGCCCGGATGCCTCTGCGGCCGTGCGCCCAATACGTGGCGTGTTGCGGCAGTTCCTGGCCAGCGTCCTCCTGTAGAGGCTGGGTGATCGTCCCGCGAGTTCCGCACGACCATCGCCCGTACCGTAGATAGCCTGGTGCTCGAAATCCCCGAACATGAGCCAGCGGCCACCGGCAAGCCCGCCCCGGACCATCAGGTCCAGCACGTCGAGGAAGGCGGGATCGCAAAGATCCTGTATCTCGTCGACGATGAGGACATCAGCAGGATCTTCCCGTTCCAGGAGCGCTTCCAGCGCAAGATCGGGCAGTTGCGAGTTCCACCAGCTGCTCTCCGCGTTTCTGGGGGGCCGCTCGCCTGCGAGGTCGACCATCAAGCTGTGCAGGCTCCCGGCCCGGATACCAGGAAAGCCTTGCAGCTCCGAAGCGAGCCATTGGCCCAGGAGGCGGTTGTAGCAAGCGAATCTCACCTCCAGCCCTTGCAGGCTGGCGCGCTTCGCCGCTTCCAGCGCGAGGAAGGTCTTGCCCGTCCCGGCTGGCCCCGTGAACAGCACCTGGTGCTCCTCGTCCATCGCATCGAGGGCCTCGTACTGCTCGTCGAGGAAGTGCTGGAGATCCTGCTCGCGCACCTGCCGGTAGTCGGCGGCGGCGATCGTTGTCTCGAAGCGGGGCCGGAGCCTCCTAGCGATCTCGTCGCACTGCGGGGGCGCGGGCCGGGCAAGGGATGGATCAAAGGCGGGGTTTCTCGAAGCGAGGTGCTGGCGAGCCTTGACCAGCACCGCGGCTAGCGTCTGCGAGACGGGGCGGCGGAGGTCCCGGCGGTCGAGCAGCTGCCACGGCTGCCACTCGAGCGGGTCGGCCTCCACCTCAGCGCTGGCCCCCGTGAACCAGACAGCCGACCAGAAGGGAACCTCGCGGACGTCGAAGCGCTTGCTGGACAGGAACTTGCGGATGCTGTGCATCTGGTCGCTGGCCTGCCGGAAGGGGCTGCGCGCGGTCGGCGGCTGCTTCCCCAGGTGCCACATCCCGTCCGCCGCCCTGCGCACGGAGAGGTGGGACTTCACCTCCACGCAGAGCACGCCAAGTTCCGGAACAATCACTACGAAGTCGGCCTCGCCCTCGACCTGGCGGACGTGATGGGCGAGGTTGAGCGAGTGGAGGACGGTCCAACCACTCGTACCAGGATCGGTGAGCAGCCTCTGGAACAGGAGTCGCTCGCCGGGAGGAGCTTTCTGGACGGGGACGGGAGGGATCATTCGAGCCATGCTGCACCTCGTGCGAGGAACGGTCGGCGGGCCATGTGCGAGGGGACGGTCGCGGTATCCGGGCTGATCGCGATCACGCGGAACGCGACCATGGCAGCGACGCCGGGAACCTCCTCGAGCTTCAGCTCCTGCATTCCCCGGATCTCCAGGTCGGCGAGATCCTGACCTTCCACGTACCTCTCCAGCGCCTGGGCAAGCTGGCGGCCAGCAGCATTGTGAGCTCTCCACAGTGCGCGACCAGCATCGAGGTACGGGGCCGTCGGCTCGAGCCCTATGACCTCGAGCAGGGCCCTGAAATCCCCATCATTCTTCGGGCGCAAGCACTCGTCGGAAGCCCAGTAAGGCACGTTCGTCACGGCGGCTCCCCGGTCACGCACCTTCCTCTCCAGCCCCGAAATCCCGTGCGTAGCGATCGCATGGCGGAGGCGCGACTTCCAGCCCTCCTCTAGGTCCCGGATCCCGGACCGCTTCTGGCCAAGGAGCGAATCCACGAGCGGTCGCAGGGCGCTGGCATCCGTGCCACCGAACCGCAGGAGGAGGATTGCGCCAGGGCGCACCTCTTCCATACCGAGATTCACCACCCGCTCGCCTGCTGGGGCCGACGGGCGCAAGCCCCTGATGCGCTGCGCCGTGACGGGTAGCCACACAGCATGCCCACCACCAAGTATCGCGAGCCGGGCCTCCGTCGGGTGGCCTCCGGAGGCGTGATCTGGTGCGGAGGCCTTCAGCAGCGACCAGTCAAGCTGCGGTGCCATACCCGCAGCAGGGAGCTGTACGGGGACGGGGCTGGTAGCGCTTGGAGTTGGGGCTTCCTCGACACTTACGCTGAGGCCACGGGTCGCCAGCTCGCCGAAGATGCCCTGGAAGCGCCTGCTATCCCTCACCCAGCGCGGATGGACGAGGATGATCCTATCGGCGCGGGGGGTCACCATCATCCGGGGCGGGAACCATACTCCAGCCCCCAGCACGATCGCTCGGTCCCAGACCTCCGGTGACGTGGTGAACTCCCGCGGCGCGAGCACTGGTACTCGCTGCCCCTCCTGCTCGAGCCATCCCGAGATCCGGCCGATCATGAGCTCTCGCGCGACCACGACGCAACTGCTGCCAGATCTCCCAGAGCTGCACAGGTCGAGGAACGCGCTGGACAGTACGCAGTTGTCACCCTGCCGGTAGTCGCTCCCTGCTGCAGCGAGTTCCTCGAGCAGCGCACGCAGGTAGGGGTCCAGGCTCCCGCCTAGCTGGCTTGCAAGTTCGAGGAGTCGACCGAGCGGTGCCGCTGCGCTGGAAAAGGCTGATGCGAACGGCACGGGCTCCGTCACCGTACGCCAGCGCGCGGCCCGTGCTGACGCAACGAGAGGTTCCCACGCCGGAGACGAGGCGTCCTCGCCTAGCTCGCGCAGGAGGGCGTTGAGGGCGAGGGCGAACCGCTCCCCGAGGGTGTCCTGGACGGGGCGCCGGAGGATCGAGGGATGCGCTGATGCCCTGTAGAAGGCATTGGCCGCGAGGATCGAACTCATCCCCGGCTCCGGTAGGCGAGGAGTTCGCATCCGGCAGGCGGCTCCCATGCGATCTCGGCTGGAGGGATGGGGTCCATGAACGCCCGCTCCTGCTCGAGCGCGCCCACAGCCGCTTCCAACCCGCTTTCTGTACGGTCGAGGACGGCGATAACTAGCCTAGCTCTGCATTCCTCCAGCCAGCGGCTGACGGCGTAGGAACCGTCCAGCACCGCTACTTCCGGCGACTCGTCCCACTCGCTCCACGCGGCGCTGGAGCTGCGCGAGCTCATCAGGACGCTGCGCCACCCGGGGATCTGGCACCGCTTCCGCTCGCCCAACAGGTCGAGTGGCCGGACGATGGAGGCGAGAGTTCCCACGGGAACAGCGGGAGTTGCAGGGCTGATCCTCTCTTCCAGGTCAGCAAGCAGGGCGTCCCGCGAACCGACGATGACGATGTCCTGGTTCCAGGACGTGATAAAGCTGCGGGGGGAGCGGCCCCGGAGCATCCCGCGGAGGAAGGGATCTTCCACAGCGAGGAAGCTGTGCCCGTCGGGCAGCGCGGCCCAGTTTGGGGGGACGCGCACCTCCTCGACCACCTGGGCCAGGTAACTGCCGGCGCTCGTATGTACCTGGCCACCCGGCCGGAGCCCGAGGAAGGTCCCGGAAAGCACGCGATCGGCAAGGTGCAGCCATACTCGCATTCCCGGCTCGAGCTCGCCGAGAGAGCGGTCAAGGCCGCTAGGACACCGGTTGTCCGGAATGCTGAGGAAGCGCTGTCGGCAGAAGCCGAAGGCCGTAGCCGCGGCAGCCACCGGACGGGCCGGCACGGATACCGCGAGGACGGTGCGCTCTCCCAGTCTGTTCAGCAAGTTGCCAAGGGCCGCAAGGGCACCGAGGCGCACCCAGGCGACGAACCAGGTCGGCGCGGGTTGGGGCCTTCCTCCAGCATCCTCAACCAGAAAGACGGGAGACGGCCGCCGGATGTGCTGATCTTCCAGCGCATCCACCTCCCCGGAAAGGTCGACCGGGTTCCCTGCCGACTTGGCTGGCTAACAGGGAAGGCCCGCTCCTGCTTGCAGCGCAAGGTTAACGCTTACAGCCCCTGCTTGTAAGGCACCCATAGACCCTCTAGCGCTGTTGTGGAAGCGCTATTGCAACCGACCAGCTCAGGCAACTTGACAGCACGAACCATCCCGCTCGTCCGCCTGATTCGCGAGGGAAATTGGGCGGACGATGAAGGCCATGTACCCACACACAGCTTATCAGCTCCGGCATCTGGAGAGAAGTTTTAGGCAGGGATCCTGGTGTCGCGTTTTCGGGTAGCGAAACATGGCACTCCCCGATGACTATTGGCAGGTACTCGCTGCCCGCGGCTAACATCAAGCGATCGTCGCCATTCCTCTAGCCTCGCCCGGCTACCACGCCCGCGGAAGCTCGGTTGTTAGGATCGGACGTCGAGTTGCCGTACGAGGTAGCGGCGCCAGCCTGCGAGCGAGAGGATGCCGCGAGTGGATACCCGAGCAAGCGGTGAGAGTCCCGCCACTGTCCAGCGGAGAGACGCGGCGATCGGCCTCGATCGCGGCGCTATCGTCGATAGGATCGACGAGCTTCTCGAGGTCACCTACCGCTCTGCATCCTTGGGGAACGTCGAGGATCCGGTCGCCGAAGCTATCTACATCCTCCTGAGCGTCCAGACGCGCGAGGCTATGTATCAGAGGGTGTTCCAGGAGCTCAGGGCTCGCTTTCCCACCTGGAACGAGGTGCTCGAAGCGGACAGGGCTGAACTCGAGGAGATCCTACGTCCTGCCGGCTTCCAGGCACGCCGAGCAGAGTACATCCAGAGCTTCCTTACAAGGGTCCAGGAGCGCAACGCGCAGCGGGGGATGCCTGGCCGGATTAGCCTCGACTACCTGCGCGAACTGAAGGACCGCGAGGTACTCCAGGAGCTGAAGAGCCTCCCCGGCCTCGGACCGAAGACCGCGCGCTGCATCATGACGTACTCGCTGGGACGTGACGTCTTTGCGGTAGATACGCACGTGAGCCGCATCTTCCACAGGATCGGGCTGGTTGCCCGCGGGAAGGGCAAGGTTGATCATGCCCTGTACGAGGAGATCGTGCCTGCTCGGAGCCGGCAGCGGCTCCACGTGAACCTTATCCACCATGGCCGTGCCATCTGCGGGTCCTCGAAGCCCGCCTGCAGGAGTTGCCCGCTGATCAGCTTCTGCGCGGAGGGGCAGCGCAGCATCGAACGCGGCAGCGAACCGGTAGCGGTCGAGCTCTTCGCCGGTGCGGGCGGCCTCGCCCTCGGATTCGAGCGGGCCGGGTTCAGGGTGGCGGTGGCGGTAGAGATGGACAAGGACGCCGCGCAGACTCACCGCGCCAACCATCCCGGCACCGTGGTACTGGAGCGCGATGCTCGCGAGATCACTGCAGACCACCTGCGGGCCGTAGCGCCGTCGCTCGGCGAGGTAGCCGCCGTAATCGGAGGACCGCCCTGCCAGGGCTACTCCGTGGCGGGCAAGCGGGATCCCGGAGATGCGAAGAACGCGCTCTTCAAGGAGCAGGTCAGGATAGCTTCCGAGCTCGAAGCTCGCTTCGTCGTCATCGAGAACGTGCTCGGCATGCGCAACATCAAGGGGGTCAGCTTCCACCACGCGGTCGAGGACGAGCTGAGGTCGAAGGACTATCACCCGGACCACCGCGTGGTGAAGGCGAGCAGCTACGGCGTCCCCCAGCTACGATCGCGCATCATCTTCACGGCACAGCTGGTCCGCAAGTCGAAGGGGCATGAGCCGGTCGTGCCGCCGGGAGGGTACTGCGGGGATCGGAGGCCGGGTTGCAGGTGCGGGCGCCCGTTCCCTCCCACGGTGACGGATGTTCTGGACCGGCCTGGCCTGCTCCCGCTCGGCCCGGGGGTGGAGGCCGAGTACATGATGCTCCGCGACGGCCGGGTCCTGCTCAACGGCTCGACGATGAACCACGGCCAGAAGGTGATCGACAAGATCGCTGGTATCCAGCCGGGCAAGGGGCCGATCTCGTACCGGCGGCTCCACAAGGACCTGGCGCGGACAATCGTCGCGGGCCACAGGGCGCTTCCCGTCCATCCCGTGCTGAACAGGACGATCAGCGTCCGGGAGGCGGCTCGTATCCAGGGCTTTCCCGACGGCTACGTCTTCTGCGGAAGCAGGGGGAAGCAGCCGCTCCAGGTAGCGAATGCAGTGCCGCCAGCGCTAGGCCAAGCCGTGGCCGGAGAGCTGATGAGGATCATCGAGGAGCGGCCAGGGACGAAGCTGAAGCGCGCGGAGCAGGACCTTTGCGGGCCTCCCCTCCAACTCCTCATCCCCCGGAGCGAGGCGCCAGTTCGCCGCTCAAGCCGACGTGCGCGCAAGGCGGCCGGGTAGGGCCGCTCGCACTCCGTCCAAGGTCCCAATAATCCTTTGCATCGACGATGCCGGATCTCGCGAGCTGCCGGGCCGCATCGCCACAACACGGCGTGCTGCGGATCCGGGCCGTCCGGGTGCTTTGTCAAACAGAGCTTAGGGTGTCCCATGCCCAGGCCACAGGGGGCCGACGCTAGGGAACCGGGGCCCGGGTCGTAGCGGGTCTCGGGCCCGATAGGTAGGCATTCGCCTAGGTCAGAGCTGTGCAGGCTAGCTGGTCGATAACTCGGTTCCGAGCCTGGCACGAGGCGTTCCATACCTACGTCCAGGAGGACTGTTGGCCCATCGCGGCACTCTTCCACCTCCAAGCTATGAGCTTCGGTTGATTCAGCTCCCGTCCTCGCTTTCCCCGGCGTGATGCTCGTTCAGAGTATTTCGGGACTCGGCGGAGGCCGCCCGTGTCGGCGCGGACGTGGATACGCTGCATGTCTTAGAGGCGTGACAGTCGGTTCTCGAGGACGCGGGGTGGGTGTTGATCAGTCCGTATGTCCGCCGGCTGCGGCTTGCGGCGGAGTTGCGCGAGCTGCGGGAGGGGGCCGGGGTCTCGGCGCAGGATCTGGCCAAGCGGTCGGGTGTGTACCGGCAGATGATCAGCAAGCTGGAGAACGCGCACGTCGCACCGAACCAGGAGGATGTGCAGCGCTTGCTGGATGTCCTTGGTGTCGAGGGTGACAAGTGGACGCAGCTCGTGCAGATCACTGCGGAGGCAGCAGCGCACGGCTGGTGGGAGTCGTCGGGGATCGGTGAGCGCCAGGCCAGGTTCGCCAACCTCGAGGCTGGCGCGAGCGTCATCCGCGAATACCAGCAGAACCTGATTCCGGGGCTGCTGCAGACAGAGGAGTTCATCGCGACGCGCTTGGCCAACACCGAGTTGCCCTTGCCGCCTGATGCCGAGGTCGCCGGCGTGCTGAAGGGGCGGGTCGGACGGCAGCGGATGCTGCATCGTCCAGCTGGCCCGTCCTACGAGGTGATCCTGGACGAGGTGGTGTTGCGTCGCCGTTCGGTCCCGGCGGAGGTGTTCCGTCGGCAACTCGGCCATATCGTCGACCTGTCCCGCCAGGACGAGCGGGTGACGGTGCGGGTTCTGCCTGTGGACGCTGAGATCCCTGGGTACAACATCCCTGAATGTTCGTTTTCGATGTACACCTATCCGGACGACGGCGATCCCGATGTGGTGGCTCTGGAGGCGGTGACGACCGACTTGGTCCTCACCGATCCGGAGCAGACCGCGCAGTTCGAGATGGTGTACGGAGGCCTTGTCCGTGCGGCCCTGTCGACCGAGCGGTCACGCGAGATGCTGGCGGATGCCGCGGACTCCCTCCCCTCGCACTAGGAAGATCACCATGAGCAGTCGTGAGCGCTACGTCGGGTGGCGCAAGTCCTCGTACAGCGGAACGGGCAACAACTGTGTCGAGGCCGGGCGGGCCGACGGACGTCGGGTCGGCGTCCGGGACACCGCAGCCGGCCATGCTGGGCCGGTTTTGGAGTTCGAGGTGAGCGCCTGGGCCGCATTGTTGGCAGCGATCCGGGAGGGAAGGCACCGCCTGCCGTAGCTCATCCAGATACATGCAGGGGTTGAAGTGACATACTTCGACCCCTTTTCTGCATGTCTGGGTAACGAAAGAAATGCACAGTGTCACAGAACTCCTTGCCGACCCGCTAAGGACAGTCACATACTCATGACTGTCACACAGCATGGACAGTCAGTGAGCGAGGGTATGGCTTAGCCCTTCCGAGGGCATGTCAACGGACTCCAAGAACCGGCTGTCGTTCGTCTGCAGGCTCACAGTCAGGAGCGACAAAGATGTCTGTGCCACCGACCGCGCCCCCGCGGCCCGACATGGCCACTCTCGGCGCAAGGCCCCCGCTGCACGACGGCGGTAACTGCAGAGAGCTTGTGGGGGTGGCCGCCCTGCCAACCGCGATCCCCCTGGTGCGTTCGTTCGCACGCGCCAAGCTGTCGGCATGGGGAGTGGAGGCCGACCACGGCTGGGAGTGCCAGCAGGTGCTCTCCGAACTCGTCACCAATGCCTTCGACATCACGGGCGAGCAGCTACCCAGCGAGCCGCTCGCCCTCGACGAGCTGGCGATGATCCTCGTCCAGCTCCGGATATCGGCCCAGCGCCTCATCGTGGAGGTCCGCGACTCCGGGGACGGCCGACCGCAGGTCCCCGACACGGGGGTCAACGACGAAGGCGGGCGCGGCCTCCGGCTGGCGACGATGCTCGCCGGCGCCTGGGGTTGGTACCCCGTCGCAGCGCCGAAGCCGGGCAAGGTCGTGTGGGCCTCGTGGGCACTCGATCGTGAAGCCGCCTCGTGAGGCTGCGTCCGGTGCATCGCCTGCTCGCCCGACGCCGTTCGGTCGAATCGCCGCTCCTCGCGTTTATCGTCCCCGACGAGATGACCGGACGCGAACTCGCGGACGGGGTCGGCCTGGCCTTCGCCCGCTCACGCGATGCCTTGGCGGAGGAGGCGAGGCAGGCTCGATACCGGGCCTGCCAGGAGAAGAATCGGCGGCATCGTGCTTACCTGGCCGGTCGAGCAGATGCCCTGAGTGAGGCCGTTGCGCGTACGGACGCCGCGATGGCCGACCTGTTCGCCGGGTAGAACGCCGGGCGCCGAAGGGTGGCGGCTCCCCCTCCAGGCCGGGGAGTCGCCGATCGCCTCCGTTCCCTGAGCCGGGCACCTGGACATGACGTTCGGCGAGTAGCGCGAGTGCCTGCCCTCGACAGCTGCGCCAGCCCCTGACCTGCGTCGGGCAGCTATCAACGGCCGGTCGGGCGAGGGCACGTGACGGCTCTGGAGCGCACGCCAGAATGCTTGCGAACAACAGCGCGCCACGCCGGTGCTTAAAGTAGCTGACGCGCTTCAGATGAGAGAAGCTGAGATGCATACGGCCGAACCGGGCTGTTGAAGCACTCAGCCGAACCGAGAAGAGAGGTCCCGAATGGTCCGAATTCAGTTGACGCTGGAGAGCACCTCACATGGACGCACTCGCCACTCGCATCGACGGGGCCACTGAGCAGCCCACCGTCGAGCTGCACGACCAACTCTGCTTGAAAGCACGGCAGGAAAGCTCAGGCACCAAGCCCCCCCGACCAGAGCTCTCAATACGCCGACACGGGCAAGCAAGCACAGGTCTCTCGGACGAGCCCGTTGTCCACAGCACTGTGGACAACGAACTGGAGTCCGGGACAGCGTGGACCTACGGTGCTCGATATAGCCGATCGAACAGGACCGGCAATCACCTACCTGCCTGCGGCATGAACGGTGACCGTGCAAGCGGCCGCGCAGCCTCTGGACTGTGCAGGTCACCGGCGGACCAACGCTGACTCACTCCGGGCGGAGGCGGCGGCGAGCGGCATCGAGACGCTCGGCGTAGTCGGCGGCGAAGAGATCCGGCAGTGCATTGTCGAGGGTTCCCGCGATCCGATGAAGCGGTGCCCAGACGGCTGAGTCGTCAACGACACGGCCGAGGTCGGTCATCTGCAACCGTTCCAACCACTCCGACAAGACGAGCGCTTCGTCCCGCGTGAGTCGAATGACGCTCTCTTCCCCTTGCATTCCTGCAACCTAGCCGCGGGCTCTGCTGACGCAGGGCAAGAAATGGAAAACGCAAGCGTTATCGGCTGCGGACCGGGCGCGGTCCACAGCCTAGGACGGGATCGAGCGCGATCCCAGGACAGGAGGCCAATGGTCGAACACGGCAGTGGCGAGTCCGCGTCGGGCACGGTGAAGCGACGCAACCGCCGAACCTATAGCGGGTCGAAACGAAGGCGAGTGTTGTACGTCCTGTTGTCGGACAACGAGCACGCAGTGGTGTCGAGGGCCGCCGAACGGGAGCATTTGGCGACCGCGGCGTGGGCTGCGCTGACGCTGCTCGCCGCAGCGACCGGGAAGCCGCGCACACAGAACAACGAACTGCGCGAGGTACTGCAGGCCGTCATGCAGGTGCGCGGTCAGGCGCACCGGATCGGCGTCAACCTCAACCAGGCGGTCGCCGCACTGAACTCAGGAGAGGTGTCCTCGACGATCCAGTGGTACGCCCGCGCCGCCGCGCAGACGATCCGCAAGCTGGATGAGCTGGCCGACGAGCTGAGAAGGCGGCTGCCATGACAGGAGCCGTCATAGTCCCGAAGGCCTCGGCGCTGAGCGCCGCAGGGTGATCGGGAAGGTTATGCGCGGTGTCCGGGTCCAGGGGTTGCTGCGCTACCTCTACGGTCCGGGCACCAACGGCGAACACCTCAACCCGCACATCGTGGCCGGTTTCGGGGACCTGGCCGACCTGGAACCAGCAGTGCGCCCTGACGGCCGCCGCGACTTTCGCCATCTGGAGGGTGTGCTGGCCCAGCCGCTGGCGCTGCTCGGTGAACGGAACTACCGCAAGCCCGTCTGGCATTGCGCCGTGCGGGCCGCTCCTGAAGACCCGGTCCTAGCCGATGAGCAGTGGGCACAGATCGCGGGCGAGATCATGCAGCGGACGGGTCTGGTCCCGGCGGGAGACGTTGACGCCGTCCGCTGGATCGCCGTCCGGCACGCCGACGACCACGTCCACATCGTGGCCACGCTGGCGCGGCCGGACGGCGTCCGCCCCGAGGTATGGAACGACGGGTACCGGGTGCGGGACGCCTGCCGGGCGGTAGAGGCGCGGTTCGGTCTGCGGTCCACGGCGCCGGCGGACCGGACCGCCGCCCGCCGCCCCAAACGTGGCGAGACCGAGAAAGCCGTCCGCCGCGGCCGCCCAGTACCTTCACGTACCTTCCTGCATCACAAGGTTCAGACGGCGGCCGCCGGTGCGGGCAGCGAGAGGGAGTTCTTCGAGCGGCTCCAGGACGATGGCGTCCTGGTGCGGCGGCGGTTCAGCCAGCGGACGGCGGGCGAGCTGACCGGATACGCGGTGGCTGCACCCGGCGATGTCAACGCGGACGGACAGCCGGTCTGGTACGGGGGCGGCAAGCTCGCCGCCGACCTCACGCTGCCCAAACTCCGCCGCCGCTGGACAGGTGCGGACGACTCCGTCCACAGCCCGTCCACCATCCGTCCGCTGTCCGGACGACACCTGTCCACGCGGACAAGGCAGGCCGTGCTGCGGACCACCGTCCGCCGCGCCGCGGACAAGGCCCGGACGATAGCCGAGTTCCTTGACCGGCTCCAGGACAACGGGCTCCTGGTTAAGGTCCGCTCCAGCCAGTACGTCCCCGCTCAGATCACCGGCTACGCCGTCGCCCTTCCCGCCGAGCCCGGTGACGAGGCACCGACCTGGCATCCAGGAAGCCGGCTCGCAGACGACCTCTCTCTCACGCGCCTCCAGCAACGTTGGGCATCACCCGGGGCGCGTGACATGCCAACCGCCGTCGTTGACGACCTCACCGTTGAGGAGCGGCAGGCGTTCTACGACGACGCGGCCCGCGCCGCGTCCTACGCCACCTCCCACATTCGTCGCTACCTCGCCACCAATCCTCACGCAGTCCAGGACGCCTGCTGGGCCGCCTCCGACGCTCTCCGCACCGCCGCGCAAGCCACCGGCAACCATCACCTCCGCCGCGCCGCCGACACCTACGACCGCGCCGCCCGCGCACCCTACGGTCACATCCCGCGGCCCTCCCCTGCCGGCAACGCCCTACGCACCGCAGCCCGCCTCCTCGCACTCACCGGCTCGACCATGAACCGGGCGGCAGTGTCGGCCATGATGCTTGTCGCCAACCTCATCTCGCTGCTCGATACCATCGCCGAGCTGCGCCGACTCCAGCACCGCCAAGCCCAAGCCGACGCCGCCCGAAAAGCCGCCGCACACGTCCGCGAAGCGCAACCCGCCGCCCCCACCAACGCATCACAACAGGCCGCGCAGGCTGCCATGCCCACGCAAGTACAGCTGGCCATGGCCGCCTTCCCCAACCCGTGGGCGCCACTGCAACCCACGGCTCCCAGCAGACCTGCCGCTTCTGCGCCCTCTCCATCTACCAGTCCAAGCCGGCGGCATCGGTAACGAAGCCGCCGTTCCCCTGATCGCAAATCTCCTTCCTTCAAAGAAGACGACCGCGAAGGCGACGTCGGCACCCCCGCGGCCCGAGACCAGCTCATACGAACGAGAGGCGCTCGAAGATCCGTGGAAGCTCCATCAGAGCCATCGTCACGTACCAGGACACGGAGGCATCCGAATGCAGACCATGCAACACGAAGACCTCGACGCGCTTCCCACCGTCGTCAGCATCACGACCGCAGCCCGCGCTCTGGGACTCTCCCGCACATACGCCTATGAACTGGCGAAACGCGGCGATTTCCCGTGCCGCATCATCCGAGTCGGTACCGCTTACCGGGTGCCGACCGCTGAACTCCGCAAGCTGCTCGGCGTGACCTAGCCCGACGGGGAGCCGCGCTCGCCCTTGGATGGCGATGGAGATCGCCATCCAGGGGTTAGGGCACCTGACCTCGACGTCCAGGCCTCAATGCTCTCGTTGAAATGATCTACCAGCATGTAGTTGACTCTCCGCGAGTGAGCGATGACAAAGCGAAGGTCTGCGCTGAGTTCCCCGAGCGCCCGCACGAGCGCCTCGAACGGCTGGTGAACCTGCTGGCCGAAGGGGTCGATGAACTCCGACACCTCGAGCCGCTCCCCGGTGCGCGTGCCACGGAGCCTCTCGCCACCCTCGCTCGTGAGTGATCGGGAGCCTCGCCGCCGTCCGGCGGGAAGCGTTCCGCGAAGCCCGGACCGATGGCCTCACGCTCACGTAGCTCGCCGACCAGCTCGGCATGAGTGTTCAGGCGGTGTCCCAGGTGCTGAAGAAGCAACCTCACGATTAGACCAACGTCTACGGAGGCGTCCCTCGGCCCTGGCGCCGCGAAGTGACCGTTCTGAGGAGAAGCCTTGAGAGGTACGACGTTCAAGCGCTGCGGCTGCCGCACCCCCGAGACCGGCAAGAAGTTCGCCTTGGGGACATGCCCGCAGCTGACCAAGCGCACCCACGGTTCCTGGTGGGCACGCTATGAAGCTCCCCCAGGAGCGGATGGACGCCGAAGACAACCCTACGTCGGTCCATTCACCACCCAGAGAGCCGCTCAGGCGGCCCTCGCGGACGAACTCGCTACGGCGGAACGGCTCGGCCAGCCGATCGACCGATCCCTGAAGGTCGGCTCCTACCTGGAGAAGATCTGGCTGCCAGGCAAGCGGCGTCTGGCGAAGTCGACCTATGCGGACTATGAAGAGATCGTCCGCCTCTACCTGGCGCCGGCGCTCGGGCACCTCAAGCTCGTGGAACTGCGCGACAAGCATGCACGTGACCTCTACGACGCCATTCTTCAGATCAACAGGCCGCTTCCCGCCTCGGAGAAGCCGAGCGAGCTCCTCCAGCGGTTGCTGGACGCCCGGGCGCTGGCCCCTCGGAAGTTCCCTTCGCGGGACAAGCCCGCTCGCAAGCAGACTCAGCCGATCTCACCGGCAAGGGTGAGGAAGGTTCACGCGGTGCTGTCGTCCGCCCTGAACTCGGCGGTCAAGTCCAAGCGCCTCGCACACAATCCGATCGAGCACGTGGAACTGCCCCGGATCAAGGGCAGGCGGGTCAAACCGTATGTGTGGACCGCCGAACGCGTCCAACGCTGGCAGGAGACCGGCAAAGCGCCGGGCCCAGTGATGGTCTGGACTCCCGCACAGACTGGCGCGTTCCTCGACTTCGCGGTCGATGACCGGCTGTACGCCCTCTTCCACCTGGTCGCCTTCCGCGGTCTGCGACGAGCCGAGGTCGCGGGGCTGTCCTGGCAGGACACCGACCTGAAGGATTCGGGGACGATCACCATCAGGGAAACGCTGCCCGAGGAGGACGACGAGTACGACGACACCAAGTCGGAGGCCGGCGAGCGAATGGTCGCGTTGGACTCGACGACGATCTCGGTGCTGCTGGCATGGCGCGAGCGCCAAGAAGAGGAGCGCCTCGCCGCCGGACCGGAGGTCTGGGTCGACTCGGGCCGGGTGTTCACCCAGGCGGACGGCAGACCGCTCCGCCCTCAGTGGATCTCCACGCGGTTCGACGACCTCATCGAGAAGCACGGGCGGGTCCGCCGGAGGCATGTCGAGGAGGGCTGGGCACCGGACCGGATCGCGCGGCGGCACCGCGTCAGCGAAAGAGCTGTGCAGTGGGCGCTACGGGGCGCCCCTCTGCCGCCGATCCGCTTCCACGACCTGCGGCACGGGGCGGCCACGCTGGCGCTGCTCGGCAAGGTCGACATGAAGGTGATCAGCGAGACGCTCGGGCACTCGCGTCATTCGTTCACCGCCGACACCTACACCTCGGTCCTGCCGGAGGTGTCGAGGGCCGCCGCTGAGGCCGTCGCCGCTGTCGTTCCGCTCATGTCAGCCGACGAGGTGACAGCCGAGCCGCCGGTGAACGTGGTCTCGTTGGCGGACCGGCGCAGGAGGCGAACCGAACACGCAGGGTAGTCGTGCCGATGATCCCCTTCGGGGCTCTGACCTGGGCTCGGTGACACCGCCGCGACATCTCGTGCTCACCACGTGCTATCCAGGGCCAACAAAACGGACATCTGGAACGCGACAGGGACTTCGTCCAAGATCGCAATCTCGGGCGAAGTCCCTGGTCAGGTGGCGGAGGATCGGGGATTTGAACCCCGGATGGGCGGTAAACCCAAACCGCATTAGCAGTGCGGCGCCATAGACCGGACTAGGCGAATCCTCCAGGAGCCATCAGGCTCAGCACAGGGTACCGGTTCGGCGTACCCACCGGCAAAGTCTGGCCTGAGGCACTGAAGCATACCGTGGCGGCGGCGAGGTGGCCGGCGAATCGCTCCCGGGGCCGCGGGAGCGAAGCGCCGCCGGTCAGCCGCCGATGCGGAAGCCGGTGTAGCCGCAGGCCTTGCCCAGGTCCTCGCCGTGCTGCTGCATCTGCGAGAAGTTGGGCGTGCCGCCGGACAGGTTGCCGGAGCTGAGCTTGCGGAGCGTGGCGGCGGTCTCGTCGAGGTCGCCGGCGAACGCGCTCGCGGCCGTCTCGACGTCGCCGCCGGCGTTCTGGCCCTCGCTGCGGATCTTGGTGGCCGCGTCCGAGAACGTCTGGGCCGTCGACTCGGCGCCGCCGGAACCGGTGGCCGAGCCGCCGCTGGAGGCGACGCTCTTCAGCTCGGTCTCGATGTTCTTGCAGGCGGTCTTCTTCTTGCCGCCGCCGGTGATGGAGTCCACCGGGCCGCAGGCCGTGGAGCCGAGAAGCACGCCACCGATGGCCAGGGCGCCGACGAGCTTGGCGGCAGACATGCGCATGAACCTTCTCCTTCAGGGGGGTTTTGGGACTTCGGACGAGGGTAGACCGCAGTGGCCACATCCGTCTCGATTACACCTTTGGCGCTACTTCGCCACAGACGGTTCCGTGACCCGGCTCACACCGCCGATCGCGTCTCCCCGGCCGCCGATTCGCGGTCCGGTGCCGGGAGCCGGTACAGTTGGCTCCGGACGGGCACCCGTAGCTCAATGGATAGAGCATCTGACTACGGATCAGAAGGTTAGGGGTTCGAATCCCTTCGGGTGCGCAGCAGGTAGAAGGCCCCTTCCGGTTGTGGAAGGGGCCTTCTGTGTTGGGGCTGCGGGCCGGAGGGCCCTCGGCTGCTTGCTTGTCGTTGGCGTGGGGTTATTCGGGCTTCAGTGAGGTCGCCCATCGTTGGATGTTGCCCAGGTAGCGCGAAGCGCGTCTGATGCCGGGGACGCCGATGGCGACGGCCAAGGTTCCGCATGCGAGCAGGTACGGTGCCTGTTCTGCCCGGTCGTGTCTCTCCCGTACGAGGTCGTCGTAGCCGCGGGGGCCGTAGCCGGTGAAGCACGTGTACGGGCCGTCTGGGTGCATCACCTTGCCGCCGCACTTGATCGGCCGGTGAGCGTCGTAGAGGCTCTTGGCACCGACGAACACCACGATCGGCCCGAACAGGATCAGGGCACTGAAGGCCAGCCACAGCAGCATTACCGCGATCGCCCGCGGGCGGCCGCCGGGGGGTGCGGGTGGGCGGGACATGAGCACAACCCCTTGGCTGCCACGGTCGATTGCCGGGATGTTACCCGGCACTCCCGTCCGTAGCGAGGGCTTGGAACTCGCGGAGTTCTACGGGGAGGGTGGTGGCGCGGGCCAGTTTGCGGGCCCATTCGAGGGCGGTGTCGAGGTCGGGGGCCCTGATGATGGACAGGCCGCCGACGTGTTCTTTGCCTTCGGCGTACGGGCCGTCCGTGATGAGGACCTCGCCGGCTTCCGGGCGGGCCACGACGGCGTTGTGGGCGAGGTGCAGGCCGCCTGCGAAGACCCAGGCGCCGGCGTCCTGGAGTTCCCGGTTGAAGGCCGCGAGGTCGCGGGTGATCGGCTCCAGGATCTCCGGCGGGGGCGGGTCCCCGTCGGGCTGCTGGATGCTGAGCAGGTAGTGCTTCACCGTTCCTCCACGGGTTTGCGGGCCACACCGCCCGTGCAGGCGACGTTGTGGAAGGCGGAGCGGGAGTCGGGACGCCATTGTGTTACGGGGACGACTCCGGGTTCTACCAGTTCGAGGCCGTCGAGGTAGCGGGCGATCTGCTCGGGGCTGCGCGGGGTGTAGGGGACGGCGCCGCTGCCGGAGTTGAAGGCCTCGATGGCCTGCACGTAGTCGGGGTCGTCGTTGGTGCCGTCGTAGACGGCGAGGTGGCTGCCCGGCGCCAGGGGGGCGACGAGGCGGGTCACGATGGAGCGGGCCTGGTCGTAGTCGGCCACCAGGCCGAGGATGCCCATGAGCATGAGCGCGACGGGCCGGTCGAAGTCCAGTGTCCTGGCGGCCTCGGCCAGGATCGGCTCGGGGTCGCGGACGTCCGCCTCGATGTAGTCGGTGGCGCCTTCGGGGCTGCTGTTCAGCAGGGCCTTGGCCTGGACGAGGACGAGGGGGTCGTTGTCGACGTAGACGATGCGGGCCTCGGGTGCGACCCGCTGCGCGACCTCGTGGGTGTTGTCCATGGTGGGCAGGCCGGTGCCGATGTCCAGGAACTGGCGGATCCCGGCCTCCGCCGCCAGGTAGCGCACCACGCGCGTGAGCATGTACCGGGACTGGCGGGCCGTTTCGACCATCCCGGGGAAGGTGCGGAAGACGTTCTCGCCCGCCGCGCGGTCGACGGGGTAGTTGTCCTTGCCGCCCAGCAGGAAGTTCCAGATCCGCGCCGAATGCGGCACGGTGGTGTCGATCTCGGGCTGTGGGTCCATGCCGGCTCCTGGTCTCAAGGCGTCTCTCCGCTTTTCCTTCCCCGAAGCGCGCAAGAACGCCGCCCCGGCTTGAAGGAACGTGCTCTTCTGGCCGGGCGTTACTCTCGGTAGCGCACGCCCGTGGAGGAGAACATGAGCTCTGACCCTGTGGACCGTCCGGGGCGTGACGGCGCCGCGGACCGGCCGGTGTCGGCGCGGGTCTGGGACTACTGGCTCGGCGGCAAGGACCACTACGAGGTGGACCGGGAGGCGGGAGAGCGCGTCGCCCGGCAGGTCCCCGGCGTGGTCGCGGCGGCGCGGACGGACCGGCTGTTCCTCGGACGGTGCGTCCGGCACCTGGTGGACGAGGGCGTGCGGCAGTTCCTGGACGTCGGCACCGGGCTGCCCACCGCCGACAACACCCATGAGATCGCGCAGCGGGCGGCGCCGGAGTCGCGGGTCGTCTACGTCGACAACGATCCGCTGGTGCTCGTCCACGCGCGGGCGCTCCTGACCAGTTCGCCGGAGGGCGCGACCAGCTACATCGACGCGGACGTGCGCAATCCGGAGCGGATCCTGGAGGAGGCCGCGGCGACGCTGGACTTCGGCGAACCCGTCGCGCTGCTGATGCTGGCCCTGCTGCATCTGATCGTCGACGACGAGGAGGCGCGGAGCATCGTCCGGCGGCTGACCGGGGCCCTGGCGCCGGGGAGTTTCGTGGCGCTGTCCCACGCGTGCCTGGACGTCGAGGTGACGCACCACGCGGTGGAGGCGTGGAACGGCAGCGGCACCCCGCATCCGATCAGGGCGCGGACGGCCCGGGAGATCGCGGGGCTGTTCGAGGGGCTGGAGCTGGTCGAGCCGGGGGTGGTGTCCTGCTCGCGCTGGCGTCCGGAGCCCAACCTGTGGGGCGAGCCGCAGGAGACCATGACGTTTTGTGGAGTCGCGAGAAAACTGTCGCGCTAATCGTGTTCGTTAGAGGATCGAGGTACTTGTACCGGTCTGTGGAGGCGATCCTTGGCGCACATCGAACTGGACGACGGCGTTCCCGGACTGCCGTCCCTGCTGGCGTTCCGGCCGGAGACGGCCGGGCCGCTCGCGGCGCTGGCGGAGACCCTGCTGCGGGGGCCGAGCCCGCTGGAGCGCGGTGAGCGCGAGCTGATCGCGGCCTATGTCTCGGAACTGAACGGCTGCGACTTCTGCGCCTCGTCCCACGGGGCGTGCGCCGCCGCCCAGTTGCCCGGCGGCATGTCCCTGGTGCGGCAGGTCCACGCCAACCTGGCGGTGGCGCCGGTGTCCGACAAGCTGAGGGCGCTGCTGGGCCTCGCCGCCGCCGTGCAGCGGGGCGGCCGCGAGGTGGCCGACGAGCACGTCGCGGCCGCGCGCCACGCCGGGGCCACCGACGTGGAGATCCACGACACCGTCCTCATCGCCGCCGCGTTCTGCATGTACAACCGGTACGTGGACGGCCTGGGCACCAGCGTGCCGTCCGATCCGGGCGACTATGCGCGGATGGCCGAACGGATCACCGTGCACGGATACGGCGCCCTGCCCCGCTGACCCCGGTCACGCGCCGGGCCGCTCCAGCGCCCGGAGGAAACGGTCGCGGTCCACGACCGCGCGCTCGATCTCGCCCGCCGCGACGACCGTCCCGGAATCGTCGACGGCCCGGACCGCGAAGGTGAGCCGGCGGCCGGACGCGTCCGCCGGCGGGTCCGCGGTGACCTCGACGGTGCCGCCGACCGGCGTGGCGCGCAGGTGCTCGACGCGGACGGCCACCTCGTAACGCACCCGACCACCCTAACGCCGTGACGACACCATCACCTAGTGTGACGAATGTGGAGGACGAAGAGCGGATCATCGCGGTGGCGACCCGGCTGTTCGCGGAGCTGGGCTACGACTCGACCGGCATCGAGCTGATCGCGGACGCGGCGGGCGGCGGCGGCCGCGCCGCGGTGGCCGCCGCGGGCGGCAAGAACGGGCTGTACCGGCGGGTGATGGACCGCGCGTACCGTGCCGAGCAGGAGATGCTGGAGAGCGCGCTCGCCGCGTACACGCCCGACCCGGCGGGCGCGCACCGGGTGATCGACCTGTACCTCGACTTCTACGTCGCGAACCCGGAGATCGTCGCCCTCTGGATGCACCGCTGGATGGGCGACGCCGCCGACGCCGACGGGCTGGAGGGCGACTACGTCGATCCGCAGGACGCGCTGGTCGCGGAGGTCGTGGCGGGCGTGGTGCCGCCGGACGTGGCCGTCGACCTGCTCGTCCGGACGGTGGTGTGGTGCGTGTTCGGGTTCCTGTCGGGCGGGCTGCCGGGGGCGCGCGGGCGGTCGGAGCCGCGCCGCCCCGACGAGATCGCGCGTTTCCGCACCTACCTGCACGTCCTCATCGACCGCATGATCGCCCCCGCCCCGGCGGGCTGAGGGGCGCTTCGCCGACGATTGCCCGCAAGAGGGCCGGGTAGGACGGCGTCCGTAGGAGCCGGGCGGTCCCCAGCGCCCGCGGACGCACGTTCGGTCGAGGGGGCCCAGTGGGGGAGCGCAGGCACGAGCCGTGGCCGCGGTTGCGGGTCGCGGACTGGACCGACACCCGGGACACCCTGCACATGTGGACCCAGATCGTCGGGAAGATCCGGATGGCGCACGCGCCGCTGGTGAACCACTGGTGGCAGGTCACGCTGTACGTGAGCCCGCGCGGGCTGACGACCTCGGCGATCCCCTACCGGGACGGGGCGTTCGACCTGGAGTTCGACTTCGTCGACCACCGGCTGCGCATCCGCAGCAGCCACGGCGAGGAGCGCGGCGTCGCGCTGGAGCCGAAGCCGGTGGCCGACTTCTACGCCGAGACCATGGACCACCTCGTCGGGCTGGGGATCGAGACGACGATCCAGGCGCGGCCCAACGAGGTGGAGCCGTCGATCCCGTTCGCCGACGACCGCCAGCACGCGTCCTACGATCCGCGGGCCGCGCAACTCTTCTGGCGGCAGCTGCTGGAGGCGAACCGGGTCATCGGGGAGTTCCGGTCCCATTTCGTCGGCAAGGTGAGCCCGGTGCACTTCTTCTGGGGCGCGATGGACCTGGCCTGCACCCGGTTCTCCGGACGCACCGCGCCGCGGCATCCGGGCGGGGCGCCCAACTGCGGCGACTGGGTGATGGTGGAGGGGTACTCGCGGGAGCTGAGCAGCTGCGGCTTCTGGCCCGGTCTGGAGGAAGGGGCGTTCTACGCCTACGCCTATCCCGAGCCGGACGGGTTCGCCGAGTATCCGGTGGCACCGGACGCGGCGTACTACAGCCCCGAGAACGGCCAGTTCCTGCTGCCGTACGAGGCGGTCGCCGCGGCGGACGATCCCGACGCGACCCTGTCGGCGTTCCTGCACAGCACCTATGAGGCCGCCGCCGTACGCGGGAACTGGGACCGCGCCACGCTGGAGGACGACCCCCACCGCTGGACCCGCCACCACGTCTGACGCGGACCGAGCGCGGACGAAGCGGACCAAGAAAGGGGATCGGAATGCCGGATCACGATGGTTTTCCCGCGCCGAGCCAAGGGCTCGTGGTCACTCAGTTCCTGACCGTCCGGGATGTGGACGTCTCCAAGGAGTTCTATGTGAACGTCCTCGGCGGCGAGGTGATCCTGGAGGAGAACCCGGCGACCGTCCGGGTGGCGAACAGCTGGATCATCATGAACCCGGGCGGCGGGCCGACCCCGGACAAGCCGGACATCGTCCTAAGCCCGCCCTCGCCCGGCGACCCGGTGTCGACATTCATGAACGTCCGGGTGGCCGACATCGAGGCCTTCTATGCGGACGCCAAGGCCAAGGGCGTCGAGTTCCTCACCGAGCCGTTGGACCGCAAGGCGGAGATCCGCTGCTACATGCGCGATCCGGACGGCTACCTCATCGAGGTCGGGCAGGCCACCGGGATGCTCCAGGGGATCTTCGCCGATCCGCCGGCGTCCCGGTAGCGAGGTCGCCGAGATTTCTGCGCGGGAAGCGATGAATGGGCGGCATCCGGCAGGTACATCCATCGACCGGACGGCGCCCGGCCCCGCGTCGGGCGCCGCGACAGGAAGGGATCTTCGATGGATGCCAATGAGTCCGAGGTGCGCTCCGTGCTCGACCGCCTGTACAAGGCCTGGGCCGACAACGACGCCGACGCGTTCGCCGACCTGTACGTGGAGGACGCCACCGTGGTGATGCCCGGAGTCTTCCACCAGGGACGGTCGGCGGTGCGCGACTTCATGGCCCAGTCCTTCGCGGGGCCGCTGAAGGGGTCCCGCGCCGTCGACGAACCGCAGGACGTGCGGGTGGACGGCGACACCGCCGTCATCGTCAGCAATTCCGGCATCATCATGGCCGGGCAGTCCGAGGTGCCGCCCGACCGCGAGGTCCGGGCCACCTGGGTGCTGGCCAGGCGGAACGGCGAATGGCTCATCTCCGCCTACACCAACACGCCCGTGCGCTGACACGGCCGCCCGCGGCCCCGCCCCGGCGGGACCGCGGGCGTTCCGGAGGAGGACCGGTTGATCGACGAGGATTTCGAGGCGCGGGTGGGGCCGCACCGGCGCGAGCTCCTGGTGCACTGCTACCGGATGCTGGGCTCGGTGCACGAGGCCGAGGACCTGGTCCAGGAGACGATGCTGCGCGCGTGGCGGGCCCGGGAGCGCTACGACGCGGGGCGGGCGTCCGTCCGGACCTGGCTCTACAAGATCGCGACGAACGCGTGCCTGACGGCGCTGGAGGGCCGGGCGCGGCGCCCGCTGCCGTCGGGCCTCGGCGGCCCGAGCGACGATCCGGGCGCGCCGCTCGTCCCGGCGCTGGACGTCCCTTGGCTCCAGCCGTTCCCGGACGCGCTGCTCGACGACCCTGCGGTGCGGGCAGTCCGGCGCGGCACCCTGCGGCTGGCGCTGATCGCGGCGATGCAGGTGCTGCCGCCGAAGCAGCGCGCGGTGCTCATCCTCCGCGACGTGCTGGAGTTCCCGGCCGCCGAGGTCGCCGCGCTGCTGGAGACGACCCCGGCCGCGGTGAACAGCGCGCTGCAGCGGGCCCGCACCGGGCTGGAGGGCGCGTCCCCGGCCGAGGACGAGGTCGCCGAGCCGGGCGACGCGGTGGACGCGCTCGTGGACCGCTACGTCCGGTCGTTCGAGGCCGCCGACGTGGCCGGGCTCGTCGCGCTGCTGACCGAGGACGCGGTGATGGAGATGCCGCCGGTCCCGCTCTGGTACCTCGGCCGGGACTCCTACGGCCGGTTCATGGAGCGGGTCTTCGAGATGAACGGCCCCGACTGGCGGTTGGTCCGGACGGCGGCGAACACGCAGCCCGCCGTCGCCGCCTACCATCGGGGCGACGGCGGCGCCTACCTGCTGCACACGCTCCAGGTCTTCACCGTGACGCCGCGGGGCATCGCGCGCAACGTCGTCTTCCAGGACGCGCGGGTGTTCGCGGCCTTCGACCTGCCCCCGGTCCTGGACACCGCGCGGGAAGGCTAGCCCTTGATGCGGTCGAGGACGGGAAGCGGGACCAGGCCGTACTGGTAGAAGTCGACGGTGTCGGCGCCGGCGGTGCGGGCGGCCTCGGTCTTGGCCGCCAGGTGCTCGGCGGACACGGTGTCGGGATGGCCCGGCCGCAGCACGGCCCGCAGGGCGGTGTCGGGGCCGAGGGCGGCGCGGTAGGCGGTGACGTCCTCGGCTATCCGGCCGCTCTCCCGGGCGTAGCAGAGGATGGCGTAGGACGGGACGACGCCCGCCAGCGAGGCGGGGTCGATGCCGAGCTTCCAGGCGTCGGCGGCGGCCGGGGCACCGGTGGGGCGGCCGTCCGCGTAGCCCTTCGTGGCGCCGGTGAGGTCGATGAAGGTGAGCTGGGAGCCTTCCGCCGCGACGGCTTCGGCGACCTCCGCGGCCAGGGACGTGACGATCGGCGTCCGCGCTCGGGCGTATTCGGCGAGGACGTCCGGGATCTCCTCGATGGGCGGGCCGCCGTCCAGCACGGACGCCGCGAGCCCGGACGCCGCGTCGCGGGCCGCGTCCGCGCGGGGGACGCGGCGGCGGCAGTGGTCGCAGAAGCAGAGGCCGAGGGCGAACTCGGCGGCCGGGCCGAGGTCCACGAACGACCGTTCGTGGTGGTAGCCGTGGCCGAACGTCCCGAAATGGAGGGATTCGGCGACGACGGAGTCCATGCCCTGGCGGGCGATGGCGCGGCCGAGGGCGGCGGCGTAGGCGCGGACGTCCGGGTGGGACGGGCACAGGTCGGCGGGCGCGGCGCGGTCGCCGAAGCAGTTCTGCTGCGTGACGTCCGGGAACGCAAGGCCGAGCGTGGTGTTGTGCAGGAACACCCCCCAGCCGTGCAGGGGGACGCCGAGCGCGCGGGTCTCCTCGCGCAGCGCGCGAAGCGGCCGCTCCTCCGCGCCCTCGCGGACGGGCGGGACGAGCCGGAGCCCGTCGAAGTGGCCGTCGACCGGGAAGTGGACACCGTCGTGGCGGAAAGTGACGCGGGAACGGCCGTGGGGCGTCACATCGCGGGCGCGATGGTAGGCCGCGCCGACCGTGAGGGACGAGACCCCGTGCGCCAGAATCTGCGCGGCCCGCACGCCGCGCAGATCCTCCACCAGGACATAGAGGGAGGAGTCCATCCAGGCGAGGATACGGCGCCGGCAAGAGGGCCTCAGCGCGGCCGCAGCGCCCGCCCGGGCCGCGCGGACTCGTCCAGGACGCCGCCGCTCAGCACGGGAACGCCGTTGACCAGGACGTGCTCGACGCCGTCCGCCGGCACGCGGGGCCGCTCGTAGGTGGCGCGGTCGGTGACGGCGCCGGGGTCCAGCACGACGAGGTCGGCGGCGTACCCGGCCTCGACGCGGCCCCGGTCGGCGAGCCGGAACCGGGCGGCGGCGGCCCCGGCCATGTGCACGGCGGCCTGCTCCCACGTCCAGTCGCCGAGGTCGCGGACGTACCGGCCCATCAGCCGGGCGAACGCGCCCCAGCCGCGCGGATGCGGATGCCCGCCCTGGTAGATGGCGTCGGACCCGGCCATCTGCGCGGGATGCCGCAGCAGCGCCCGCACCGACTCCTCGGTGGCGGCGGGCGGCTGCGCGAACACGCAGCCGGCCTCCAGCCGGGTGGCCACGAGCAGGTCGCAGCAGAACTCGCCGGGGCCGAGCCCGGCCCGCTCCGCCGCGTCCGGAAGGGTCATGCCCTCGGCCCATCGCAGCTCGTCGGCGGGCACGTGCGACAGCGTGATCCGCGACCAGACGTCCGTCCGGTGGGCGAACCACTCGCGCTCCAGCCGCTCCCGGACGGACCGCTCCGCGAGCGCGTCGAGCGTCCCGTCCAGGTCGGTGACCGGCAGCCACGACGGCAGCGCGACGAGCGTCAGCGTGCTGGATCCGCGCAGGTAGGGGTAGCTGTCGAAGGTCAGGTCGACGCCCTCGGCGCGCGCGCCGCCGACCAGCCGGACCAGCAGGTCCGCCGGGCCGTGCAGGTGCGACACGTGCGGGGCGACGCGTCCGGCGCGCGCGATCTTCAGCACCTCCGCCAGCGCGGTCACCGCGTCGGCCTCGTAGCCGCGCATGTGGGTGACGTAGGGCAGGCCGGCCTCGCCCACGGGCTCGCACATCGTGGCGATCTCGTCCACGGCGGCATAGGAGCCGGGCACGTACTCCAGCCCGGTGGACAGCCCGGCCGCGCCCTCGCTCAGCCCGCGCTCGACGTGGGCGCGCATCGCCGCCAGCTCGCGCACGTCCGGCGCGCGGCGCGCCGCTCCCATGACGCCGTACCGGATCGTCCCGTGCGGGAGCAGGTACACGGTGTTGAGCGCCGTGCGCCGGTCGTAGGTCGCGAGGAGCTGCGCCACCGACACGGCGCCGCCCAGCTCGGGATGCGTCCCGTTGACCGGTGCGAAGTACCGGGTGACGTAGCGGAGCGTCTGCGCGTCCGCCGGAGCGTAGGAGACGCCGTCCTGCCCGAGCACGAACGTGGTGACGCCCTGCCGCAGCGCCGCGAACTGCGCCTCCCGGTCGAACACCGCGGCGTCGCCGTGCACGTGGGCGTCGATGAAGCCCGGCATGACGTAGCGGCCCGTCGCGTCGATCTCCTCGGCCGCCCGCGCGTCCGCCGGCACGCCGACGGCGGCGATCCGTCCGGCGGCGACGGCCACGTCGGCGCGGCGCCGAGGCGCCCCGGTGCCGTCCAGCACCGTCCCGCCCCGGACCACCAAGTCGAGCAAGGAGACCCCATCCGCCGACGTACCGGACGCCGAGCCCGGTGGTCGAACGCTACGGGCCGTCAGTCCCTGCCGCCAGAGGCGCGGCGGAGCAATCGCGGCCGCACCCGGCCGAGGCCCTGCAGGGAGCGGGGGCGCAGGGAGGAGATGTCGTAGCGGCCGGCGTCGGGCAGGGCGGAGGCCAGCCCGCCGTCGATCAGGACGGTGCCGGGGTGGGCGGTGGCGGTGAGGCGCGCGGCGAGGTTCACCGGGGTGCCGAACACGTCGCCGAGCCGCTGGACGACCTCGCCGTAGGCCAGGCCGACGCGGACCTTCGGGAAATCGGGGTCCTCGTTGAAGCGCTCGGCGATGCGCAGGCCGATCTCGGCGCCGACGGCCGGGTCGGTGGCGACGAAGAGGATCTCGTCGCCGAGCGTCTTGACGACGCGGCCGCCGCGGTCCGCGACGATCTCGGTGGCGGCGGACTCGAACCGCACGACGAACGAGGCCAGCGCGTCGGCTTCCAGGGCGCGGCTGAGCCGGGTGAAGGAGACGACGTCGGCGAAGCCGACCGCGAGGTGGGCGAGGCCGGCGGCGGGGTCGGACGGGGTCGCGGCGCTGACGGCGGCGGCGCGCAGCCCGGCGGCGGTGAGCTGGCGGCGCCAGCCGTGCAGCAGGAGCCGCTCGAACGCCGGGCGCAGCTCCTCGGTGGCGGCGAGGGCGGCGGTGACCAGGTCGGGCGTGAGGGGCTCGTCGGACGGCAGCACGCTGAGCCGCTGCAGCCAGACGTCGCCGAGCCAGCTGGCGAGCCGTCCCATGGTCTGCCCGACGGCGCGCACGAGCTGCAGGACGGTCTCCTCGTCGACGAGGTCGTGCGCCATCAGCTCGTTGATCTCGCGGAGGGCGGTGACGTCGCCGTCGGTGAAGGCGGCCTCGTCGTCGGGCGGGATGGGGAAGCCGAGGGCCTGCCAGACGCGGCGCGCGTACTCGTCGGAGACGCCGGACAGGGCCTCGACGTCCTTGCGGGTGTAGCGCAGGGGGCCGCCGAGGAGGGTCTCCTCGATGTCCAGGGGCCCGCCGGGGTCCGTCATGGACTCCCCCTCTATGTCTCATTGATCAATGTCACAATGATGGCGGAGTAAGATCGCGGCGGTCAAGATGGACGCAACCGGCGGGCGGGGCATGGCCGAGTACCGAATCGACGACCTGGCGCGAGCCGCCGGGAGCACCGTGCGCAACATCCGCGCCTACCAGGACCGGGGGCTGCTGCCGCCGCCCCGCCTGGCCGGCCGGGTCGGCCTGTACGACGACTCGCACCTGGCCCGGCTGCGGCTGATCGGCCAGCTGCTCGGCCGCGGCTACACCTTCGCGGTCATCAAGGACCTGCTGACCGCGTGGGAGACCGGCCGCGACGTCGGCGACGTCCTCGGCCTGGAGAAGGTCCTCACCGACCCGTGGTCGGACGAGATCCCCGGCACCGCGACCTACGAGGAGCTCCTCGCGATCTTCGGCGGCGGGCTCGGCGAGGACGAGCGCGAGCGGATGCGGCGGCGGACCATCGAGCTCGGCCTGATCGAACCGGACGGCGACCAGTACCGGGTGCCGAGCCCCCGGCTGCTGCACGTCGGCGCCGAGCTGGTCGCCGCGGGCATCCCGCTGGACGCGGTGCTCGACATCGCCGAGCGGATCCGCGGCGACGTCGACGTGATCGCGGGACGGTTCGTCGGGCTCGTCCAGGAGCACGTCTTCAGCCGGCTGGAGGACGGGCCGGACGGCGAGGACGTCACCGAGGTCGCGGCCGTGGTGCGCCGGATGCGGCCGCTGGTGAAGATGGTCGTCGACCCCCTGATCGCGCGGGCGATGGAGGCCCGCGTGCAGGCGGCGCTCGGCGAGCACCTGGAGACCATCCGCGACCACCTCGGCGGGGAGCAGTCCGCCGCCCGCTGACCGCGCCCGCGGCTCACAGCAGCGAGGCGCCCCACTTGACCGTCACCTGGTGGGCCGCGCCCTCGGAGTCGGTGAAGGTGAGCGTGCCCTGGCCGGGCAGCCCGATCAGCGCGGTCCGCAGGGTGATCGTGACGCGGGACGTGCCGCCCTTGGCCACCCCGCCCTGCATCTGCGACAGGACCAGCTCGCCGTTGGAGGTCATCGCCGTCCAGGTCACCGGGCCGTTGCGCGCTGACAGGCTGACCTGCGCGGTCTTGGTGCCGTACATCTCGACCGTGCCCGGGCTCACCACCAGCACGCCCGGCCGTGCGGGCGGCCTGGGAGGCGACGGCGGCGCCGACGACGGCGGGACGGTGCCGGACGGCGACGGCGACGGGCTCCCGTCGTCGGTCTGCGGCCGCATGGACGGCGTCGCCCCCGGCGAACCGGACACCGCGCCGGGCCCGCCCGCCGGCCCGCCCGGCCGCCGGTCGCCGTGCTCCCGGCCGTCGCCGCCGCCGCGGCCCTCGTGCTTGATCGTCGGCTGGTTGTGGAACGGCGGCCACGACAGCGCGCCGCCGCCGACCCCGGGGCCCATGAGCAGGCCCGCGACGACCGCCGCGACCAGCGCGCCCACCATCCCGCCGCCGGTGAACAGCCACCGCCGGGTGAAGGGCGACGGCACGTCCGGCTGGCTCGGCAGGCCCTCCGGGGTCAGCGGGCCGCCGCGCGCCGCGATGTCCGCGCGGTAGCCGGCGAGCTCCGGGTCGGTCGCGGTGTGCATGACGCGGTGGCGCAGCGCGGCGGGCAGGACGGGGGCGGGCGCCCGGCGCAGCAGCGCCGCCGCGCGGACCCGTCCGCGGCTCCGGCAGGCCGGGCAATCGGCGATGTGCTCGGCGAGGGACGGGTCTGCGGCATCCGACGCGTCCCGGCCGCCGCGGTGGAGCGTCCGCCACAGCGCGCCGGAGAGCGGGCCGCCGCCGCGCGCCGGCGGGGCCTCGGGCTCCGGCTCCTCTTCGTCGTCTTCCGAGATGGCGGGCTGCTTCGGCTCCGGGGCCCGGGCCGCCAGGACCGCGACGGCGTCGGACCGGGTCGCCTCCTCGGCGGGCTCCTCGTCGTCCGCGTCGTCCGCGTCATCCGCGGACGCGGCGCAGGCGCGCGCCGCCCGGGCGATCTCGGCGGCGAGCGCGGCCTCCATGGCGGCGCCGCCCTGGCGGACCCGCGCGGCGGCGCGGCGGCCCGACAGCCCGACCGCGGCGCCGAGCCGGGCCGGCGGCAGCTCGTGCCGGAACGCCAGCAGGACGACCTCCTGGTCGACCGGGTCGAGGGCGGCGAGCGCGGTGCGCAGCAGGTCGTGCAGTTCGCCGGACGGCGGCCAGTCGGTGGCGGCGACCGTGTCGGCGCGCTCCACGAACGGGGTGTCGGAGAACTCGGCGTCCCGGTCCCAGTGCAGTTCCGCGGGCCGGCCGCGGCGGATGCAGCGGCGGCGGGCCGCGCCGTACAGCCAGGAGCTCAGGTGCAGGTGGTCGCGCATCCGGGGGGCGCGGCGGCCGGCGTCGATGAAGGTGTCGTGGACGATGCCGGCGGCGACCTTCTCGTCCCCCGCCATTGACAGCGCGTAGTCGTAGAGGCGCTCGCCGTACTCGTCATAGAGCGTGGCCAGGGCCTCCTCGTCGCCTTCGTTCAGCCCCTGGACCAGTTTCCGGTCCGGGGCGTCTTCGGAGGGGGACAACCTGGGCATACACGCTCCCGGCACCGGCAGGGGAGTCCGCCCCCAAAGGGGCCGTCCGGACAATCAGCCCACCTTGCATACACCCCTTCACCGGTTCGACACCACTCGATCCCCCGAAATCACCGATACCGGCGATCGGACGGTGAAGCACTCGTTTCTCTCCGTGATCACTTTCCTCATGACCGAGCGTCAGAATCGGGTCAGCCCGCACGCGGATTTTCCCGCGGTCGCGGCAGGGCGCGCACGTCGCTCAGTCGACGCGCTCGACCTCCAGCCCGCCGTCGGCGTAGCGGCGGCGCAGCACCTTCTTGTCGAATTTCCCGACACTGGTCTTGGGGACTTCGGCGATGAACGTCCAGCGTTCGGGCAGCTGCCATTTCGGCACCCGGCCGGTGAGGAACTCGCGCAGCTGCGCCGCCGTGACCGACGCGCCGTCGCGGACGACGACGGAGGCGAGCGGCCGTTCCTGCCAGCGGTCGTCCGGGACCCCGACGACGGCCGCCTCGATCACGTCCGGGTGGGCCATCAGGTGGTTCTCCAGCTCGACGGAGGAGATCCACTCGCCGCCGGACTTGATGACGTCCTTCGCCCGGTCGGTGAGGACCATGTAGCCGTCGGCGGACAGGTTGCCGACGTCGCCGGTGCGCAGCCAGCCGTCGTGGAACTTGCCCGGGTCCTCGTCGCGGTAGTAGGCGCCGGTGATCCACGGCCCGCGGATCTCCACCTCGCCGACGGCCTCCCCGTCGTTCGGCAGGATCACGTCGCCGTCGCCGACGACGCGGATCTCCAGGCCGGCCAGCACCCGTCCCTGGCTGATCCGGGCCTGCCACGCTCGCTCGCCGTCCGCTCCCACGGGCGGGTGCGCCATCGTCGCGACCGGGGACGTCTCGGTCATCCCCCACGCCTGCACGATCCGGACGCCGATCTTGTCGAACCCGCGCATCAGCGCCTCCGGCACCGCCGACCCGCCGCACGGGACGAGCCGCAGCGAGCTCAGGTCGGAGCCGTGCTCGCGCGTGTACCGCAGGACGTCCGCCCAGATCGTGGGGACGGCGCCCGCGATCGTCGGCCGCTCCGACTCGATCAGCCGGACGAGCGGCTCGGCCTGCAGGAACCGGTCCGGCATGACGAGCGCCGCGCCCGCGAGCATCGCCGCGTACGGCAGCCCCCACGCGTTCGCGTGGAACATCGGGACGACCGGAAGCACCACGTCCGCGCCGCTCATCGCGAGCGCGTTGCCGGTGCACACCGACACCGAATGCAGGTACGCGGACCGGTGCGAGTAGACGACGCCCTTCGGGTTGCCCGTGGTGCCGCTCGTGTAGCACATGGCGGCGGCGGACCGCTCGTCGATCTCCGGCCACGCGAACTCCGGCGGCGCAGCGGCCAGCAGCTCCTCGTAGGAGTGCAGCTCCTTGCCCGCGCCCTCCAGCGGAGCGGTGTCGCCTTCGCCGACCACGACGACGTGCCGGACGGTCTTCAGCTGCGGCAGCACCGGCGCGAGCAGCGGGATCAGCGACCCGTCGACGATGACGACGTGGTCCTCGGCGTGGTTGGCGATGTAAACCAGCTGGTCGGGGAACAGCCGCAGATTCAGCGTGTGCAGGACGGCCCCCATCGACGGGACCGCGAGGTAGGCCTCGAGATGCTCGGTGTTGTTCCACATGAACGTGGCGACGCGCTGGTCGCCGTCCACGCCGAGCGCGCGCAGCGCCCCGGCGAGCCGGGCGGCGCGCTCACCGACCTCGGCGTAGCTCCGGCGCCGCGCGCCGTCCCCGGTCCACGTGGCGACCTGCGCGGACCCGCACACCTGCGTGCCGTACCGCATGATCGTGGCGATGGTCAGCGGAAAGTCCTGCATGGTGCTCCACACGGCACACCTCCGGCTCAGCTGCGGAACTCCGTTCTAGCCCACCCCGACGACGTTTGCCCAGAGCCCACCCCCCGCCAGTCCGGACGGCATGAACCCCGGCCCCGGGCGGCGTGAACCTCAGCCCGTCAGTCGTGACGGGGGGTTCCAGGGGGATCGTCCCCCCTGGGCTGACACGGAATGCCCGGGAAGTCGTCGCCGAGGGCGTCGTCGTCGCGCAGGCGGGACATGGCGCGGGAGACGGTGCTCTTGACCGTGCCGACGCTCACGCCGAGCACGTCGGCGATCTCCGCTTCGGACATGTCCTCGTAATAGCGGAGCATGACGGCAAGGCGTTGGCGTTCGGGAAGGCGGCCGAGGGCGCGGCCGAGGGCGTCGCGCATTTCGGCGCGCCGGGTGTGATCGTCCACCGGACGGTCGGGAACCTGATCCGTGGGATAAATATCCAGTTTCCTTCGCCGCCACCATGAGATCTGAGTGTTGGCCATGGCGCGGCGGACGTAGCCGTCGACGGCGGCGCGGTCGTGGATGCGGTCCCAGGCGAGGTAGGTCTTGGCGAGCGCGGCCTGCAGCAGGTCCTCGGCCTCGGCGCGGTCGCTGGTCAGGCGCATCGCGGCGCGCAGCAGCGTGGGGCCGCGGTCCGCGACGTACGCGCGGAACTCCTCGTGCCGCGTGCTGTTCACCCCACCTCCGAGCCGGCGTCGCGGAGGCGCCCGGCGGCGGACGGATCCCGAACGGGCGGATCTTGACCGCGCCGGACTCCCGGTACAGTTGACGATCTCAGGTTGATCGTAATTCCGGGCCTACTTAAAGTACATATCCGGGTCAACCAGTTAATAATCCTCATCCAACGTCGATTGAACCTCCTCCGGCGATCGACTTATCGCGACAAATCCGTCGACAGAGCGTGCACCGCGCGTGACTCTTGACTCGCCGTCCTAACAGACGTCACGCCCAGTGAAGCTCGAGCCGGAGTGCCGCCATGCCGCTACCCCATCGCCGTGGAGCCAGGCGCCGCCGTCTCCGCGCGGCCGTGCTCGGGGCGTCCCCCGAGCCGGGCGCCGGCCTGCCGGAGCACGCCGGCCGGCCGCTCGGCGCGCTGTCCGGGACGATCCTGGACGCGAGCCCGCACCTGCTGGTGCTGGACGCGGACGGCACCGAGCTGCGGCTGGCGATGACGCAGGACACCACGGTCTGGCACGGCGGGCGCGGGGGCCTCGCCGCGCTGCGGCCGGGACGGGAGGCGATCGTCCGGCCGAGGGCCGGCGGGCCCGGTGCCGACCGGATCTGGGTCGACATCGAGCGGGTCGCCGGCACCATGCTGGCGTGCGGGCGGGACGCCTGGGAGGTGGACATGGGCCCCCATCGCGGGCGCGCCCATGTGGCGATCCCCCCGCACGCCCTCCAGCAGGTGCTCGTCCGGCATCCCCGGCTGGAGCCGGGCTACCTGGTGGACGTGATCTGCGTGCGCTCCCCCGGCGGGCCGCAGGCGGTGCGCCCGGGCACGTCGCAGCCCGGGTACCGGGTGGGGGATCTGGCCGGCCCGGAGGCGGCGGCGCCCGCACCGGAGGTGCTGCGCGGGACGGCGACGTGGTTCGGCGGGGCGCCGGTGCCGCGCGGCGCGGCGTACCCGGCGCTCGACCCGGAGGGGGAGGCGGGAGGGTGCGCGGACGCGCCGTCCGGCTGCGTCCCGTTCCCGTACCTGTCGCTCGGCAGCGAGATCACCGTGCACAACGAGTGCACGGGGCGCGCGGGGCGGGTGCCGGTGGTGCAGTGCGGCTGCGCGGCGGCCCGGTTCTGCGACCGGTGCGTGGAGTGCGGGGCGTCACCGCGCGGCCGGATCGTGGAGCTGACGCCCGAGACGTTCGTGGGGCTCGGCGGCGATCTGGAGGCCGGGTGCTTCAACGTGCTCGCGCGGCCGGACGTCCCGGCCGTCCGGTTCGGCGGTCCGGAGGAGGCGGCGACATGGTGACGTTCCAGAACACGCAGGTGCTGCTGCTGGCCCTGGTGCTGCTGGCGGCCTGCCTGGCGAAGCTGGCGGTCCGCGAGCGGGCGGCGGACGCGCCCGACCACGTGCACGGCGTCCCGGTCCCGGCGGGGCTCGCGGGGCTGACGGCGCTGCGCCGCAGCCGCGGGCTGAACGTCGGGCTCGGGCTGGGGGAGGGCGTGCTCGGGCTGGCGCTGCTGGTGACCTCGCAGTTCTCGGTGCGGCTGGCCACGACGCTGGCGTTCGCGGCCGCGACCTGGGTGGTGGGGGAGCTGCGGGTGCGGCGGCCGGACGCGGGGTGCGGCTGCTTCGGCGGCCTCAGCGCCAAGCGGGTCGGCCGCCGCAGCGTCCTGCGCGCGCTGCTGTTCACCGGCGCGGGCGTCGCCTCGCTCGGCGCGCCGATGGCGGGCCTGGACGTGCTGCGCGCCGAGCGCGCGCAGGTCGGGCCGGTGCTGATCGTGGAGCTGGCGCTGTTCGCGGCGCTCTCCCCCGAGCTGCCGGAGCTGCTCGGCCGGGGCCGGGGCCGGCGGCCGCACACGCGCGGGCTGGGCCGTCCGGAGGCGCCCTGCGAGCGGCGCCGCAGCCCGCTGCCGGAGACGTACGCGGCGCTCTACGACAGCCCCGCCTGGGTCGCGCACGAGAACGCCGTCGCCAGCGCGCTTCCGCTGGACGTGTGGCGGGAGGGCTGCTGGCGGTTCCTGGTCTACCCGGCCCGGGTGGACGGGCGGGACATGGAGATCGTGTTCGCGGTGTCGACGGCGGAGCGGAACCGGGCCGTGCGGGCGGCGCTCGTCCCGGCGCGCGTCTCGAGCCCCGTCTAGCCGTCTCTTGGACGCGTCCAAGAATGCCGTAGAGATTCCTCGCGGGCGGAGCGGGCACGGACCGTCGCGTGGGGGGAAACGGCGGCGGCTACCTGCGGTTCCCGTCGATCTGCGGCGACGACGCCGTCTTCGTGTGCGAGGACGACCTGTGGACGGTGCCCGCGTCCGGCGGACGGGCGTACCGGCTGACCGCCGGGGTCGCCGCGGCCGCCTATCCCCGGCTGTCGCCGGACGGGCGGCTCCTGGCGTTCGTCGGCCGCGAGGAGGGGCCCGCCGAGGTGTACGTCATGCCAGCGGCGGGCGGGGCGGCGCGGCGGCTGACGTTCCACGGGACGTCCTGCACGATCACCGGCTGGGATCCGGACGGCCGCATCGTCTACGCCAGCGACGTCCGCCGCCCGTTCCGCGGCTACCAGTGGCTCTACCGGATCGACCCCGCCGGCCCCGGCATCCCGGAGGAACTCCCGTACGGGCCGGCGAGCAGCGTCACGTACGGGCCGGACGGCGCGGTCGTCATCGGCCGCAACACCGCCGACCCGGCCCGGTGGAAGCGGTACCGGGGCGGGACGGCCGGCGATCTGTGGATCGACTCCGGCGGTTCCGGCGATTTCCGGCGGCTGATCGAGCTGGACGGCAACCTCGCCGCGCCATGCCGGGTCGGCGGCCGGATCTACTTCCTGTCCGACCACGAGGGCGTCGGCAACGTCTACTCCTGCCTGCCCGACGGCTCCGACCTGCGGCGGCACACCGACCATGACGACTACTACGCGCGCAACCTCGCCGACGACGGCCGCCGGTTGATCTACCACGCCGCCGCCGACCTGTACGTCCTCGACCCGGACAACGGCCCTCGCCGGATCGATGTACGGCTCGGCAGCTCCCGCACCCAGAGGAACCGGCGGTTCGTGCCCGCCGCCGAGTACCTCGACACGGTCACGGTGAACTCGGCGGGCGACGGCCTGGCGATCACGACGCGCGGCAAGGCGTACTCGTTCGCGGCCTGGGAGGGTCCGGTCCGCCAGCACGGGCGGCAGGACGGCGTGCGGTACCGGCTGCTGACCTGGTTCAACGACGACCGGCGGCTGATCGCGGCGGCGTCCGGCGAGGACGGCCGGGAGCGGATCGTCGTGCTGACCGCGTCCGGCGCGCGCGACGCGGTGCACGCCGAGACGTCCGGCGACGTCGGCCGGGTGCTGGAGCTGGTGCCGTCGCCGTCCGCCGACCGGTTCGCGTTCACCAACCACCGCAACGAGCTGTACCTGCTGGAGCCGGCGGGCGACGGGCCGCTGGAGCCGGTGCCGCTGGACGTCAGCCCGTACGGCGCGATCACGGGCCTGGCCTGGTCGCCCGGCGGCGAGTGGCTCGCCTACGCGTGCCCGACCGGCGCGCAGACCACCGCGATCAAGGTGTGCAACGCCGAGACGGGCCTGGTCGCGCCGGTCACCCGGCCCGTCCTGCACGACCGCGCCCCGGCGTGGGACCCGGGCGGCCGCTACCTGTACTTCATCGGCCAGCGGGTGTTCGACCCGGTCGCCGACACGCTCCAGTTCGACCGTGGGTTCCCGCTCGGCTCCCGCCCGTACGCGGTCACGCTGCGCAAGGACGTGCCGTCGCCGTTCATGGCCGCGCCGCGCCCGGTGACCGGCGGAGACGCGCCGGGCGAGGCGAGCCTCGCGGAGGGGTCGGACGCGCGGGACGTCACCGGCCCGGCCCTCGGCGCGAGCGTCGCCGCCACGGCGCGGCTCGCGATCGACTTCGACGGGATCGAGCGGCGGATCGTCGCGTTCCCCGTCGCGGAGGGCCGGTACGGGCGGATCGCGGGGATCAGGGGCCAGGCGCTGTACTCGGTGTTCCCGGTCAAGGGCGGGCGCGGCGACGACCCGGCGCTCGGCCGCGTCGACGCGTTCGACTTCGCGGCGCGGCAGGCGCGGACCCGGCTGCGCGACGTCGGCGACTTCTGGCTCGCCCGCGACGGCGCCACGCTGCTCTACCGGTCGCGGTCGCGGCTGCGGCTGGTCACGGCGGGGCGCGAGCAGCCGCCGGACGACCGGCCGGGCCGCCGCAGCGGCTGGATCGACCTCGACCGCGTGAAGGTGTCGGTGTGCCCGGCGACCGAATGGCGGCAGATGCTCCGCGAGACGTGGGTGCTGCAGCGCGAGCACTTCTGGGACGAGGACATGGTCGGCATCGACTGGGACGCCGTCTACCGCCGCTACCTCCCGCTTGTCGACAAAGTGACAACTCGCGGGGAGTTCTCCGACCTGCTCTGGGAGATGCAGGGCGAGCTCGGCACCTCGCACGCCTACGAGATCGGCGGCGAGTACCGCAGCCGCCCCGTCTACGACCAGGGCTTCCTCGGTATCGACTGGGCGGTCCGGGACGGCCGGTTCACGATCGCGCACATCATCGAGGGCGACCCGTGGGACCCGGCCGCCACCTCACCGCTGAACCGGCCGGGCGTGGACGTCCGGCCGGGCGACGCCGTCGTGGCGATCAACGGGGAGCCCGTCGCGCCGGGCGGCACCGTCCCCGGCGAGCGGCTCGTCAACCTGGCCGGCGAGGAGGTGCTGCTGACGGTCCGGCGCGGCGGCGCCGACCCGTTCACCGTCGCCGTCAGGACCCTGCACGACGAGCGTCCCGGCCGCTACCGCGACTGGGTGGCCGCCAACCGCGCGCTCGTCCACGAGCGGACCGGCGGGCGCGCCGGCTACCTGCACGTCCCCGACATGGGCCCGGACGGGTTCGCCGAATTCCACCGCGGCTTCCTCGGCGAGTACGACCGGGAGGCGCTGATCGTGGACGTCCGGTTCAACGGCGGCGGCAACGTGTCGGGGCTGCTGCTGCAGAAGCTCGCGCGCCGCCGGATCGGCTACAACTTCCCGCGCTGGGGCGTCCCGGCGCCGTACCCGCGCGAGTCGCCGCGCGGCCCGATGGTCGCGATCACCAACGAGCGGACCGGCTCGGACGGCGACATCTTCAGCCACGGGTTCAAGCTGCTCGGCCTCGGCCCGCTGATCGGCCGCCGGACCTGGGGCGGCGTGGTCGGCATCCGGCCCCGGCACCGGCTCGCCGACGGCACCGTCACCACGCAGCCGGAGTTCTCCTTCACCTTCGACGACGTGGGTTGGCGGGTCGAGAACTACGGCACCGACCCCGACATCGAGGTCGACATCACGCCGCAGGACCACGCGAACGGCACCGACACCCAGCTCGTGCGGGCGATCGACGAGGCGCTCGGGCTGCTCGCCCGGTTCCCGCCGCACACGCCCGACCCGTCCACCCGCCCGGTGTTCAAGGCGCAGGGCGAGGCGTAGCGCGCATCGGAGGCCGCACCCGTCCTCTCGCGGGCTCGGCCCTCACATCAACCGGACGCTACGGCCGCGTCACCAGTTCTCGTCGGTCTCGTCGTCGCGGTGCATGCCGTCGAGCTGGTTGCCGTACAGCTCGTCCTCGTCGTCCTGGCGGCGGGGGCGGTGGCTCGCGATGCCATCGTCGTGCATACCGCCCGTGTCGGAGGAGTACTGGTCGTCCTCGTCGAACGCATGGTCGCCGGCCGCGAAGCCCGGCTCGTCCTGATAGCCCGGCCCCTGGCCGTACGGCTGGCCGCCCTGCTCCTGCCGCATCTCCGGCTCGTCGGCGCCCCCGGACTGCGACGACCCCGTGGTCGAGGTCATCTCGTCGCCGGTCGCGTACTCGTCCTCCTCGCGGGACGAGTACAGGTCGTCGGGGTCCTGGCCCCGGTAGCGGTCCTGCTCGTTCATCGTGATCCCCCCGACATCGGAACTTCGCGCCCGGTCCGGCACATCGGGGGCCATACCCAGATAACTCCGCGTAACAACCGTCATGCCGGACAACGCCTGTGCGTTGCTATAGCGATCTCTAGGATTTTCCTTAGAGAGTCTTAGAGATTCCTCGAAAGCCGGGGCGAGCAGAATCTACGGCCGTCTAGCTCTCCTGCTAGAAAGCCGAAGAGAAATCGGACGGCACGCTTCGATGCGGCTCTATAACGCCCTCTAGCGTCAGCACTAGAAGGGCTCAGAAAACCATCCGCTAGGCGGGCTGCGAGCGGAGGAACTTGCCGAAGTGCGGGACGGTGAACGCGACCATGCCGCGCTCCGCGCTGTAGATCAGCCCCTTCTTGATCAGGCCGTCGCGGGCGGGCGACAGGCTGGACGGCTTGCGGCCCAGCTCGTCGGCGACCGCCGCCGTCGCCACCGGATCGTCGCCGAGCATCGCCATCGCGCGCATGTAGTCGCGCTCGGCGGGCGTCGCGCGCTCGTAGCGGCTGCCGAAGAAGCCGACCGCGAGCTCGCTCTCCGCCTCCGGTGCGGCGACCCGGATGTCCTCGGCGGTGATCGGGGTGTCGGGCGCGACGTCCCAGACGACCTTCGCGTACGCCTGCACGAAGTAGGGGTAGCCGTCGGCCGCGCCGTACAGCGCGTCGAGGGCGTCCTCGGTGAAGGTGACCTCCTCGCGCTCGGCCGGGGCGAGCAGCGCGACGTCGGCGGACTCGCGGTCGAGCCGGTCGATGCGCGCGTAGCGGAACAGCCGCTCGGAGTAGGACTTGCTCGCCGACAGCACCGCCGGCAGGTGCGGCAGGCCCGCGCCGACCACGATCAGCGGGCCGCCGATCTGCGACAGCTCGTGGCACGCGGCGCACAGCGCGGACACGTCGTCGGCGGGGACGTCCTGCATCTCGTCGACGAACAGCGCGATGCCGGCGCCGACGTCGGTGGCGACGGACGCGGCGTCCACGAACAGCTCGGTGAGGTCGATCTCCAGGTCGCCGGAGTCGGCGCGGCCCCGCGAGGCGGGCACGTCGATGCCCGGCTGCCAGCGGTGCGCCCGCGCCTTGGCCTTGGTGCCGGACGGCTCCGGACCGGCCTGCGCGAACGCCTTCAGCACGCCGAGGAACGCCTCGATCCGGTCGGGCGCGCGGTGCCGGGGCGCCAGCTCGCGCACCGCCATGTGCAGCGCGGACGCGACGGGCCGCCGGATCGACTGGTCGGGCCGCGCCTCGATCTTGCCGGTGCCCCACAGCTTCTGGATCGCCATCGACCGGAACGCGTTGAGCAGCACCGTCTTGCCGACGCCGCGCAGCCCGGTGATGATCATGCTGCGCTCGGGGCGGCCGCGGGCCACCCGTTCCAGCACCACCTCGAACTGCCGCAGCTCGCGATCGCGGCCGGCCAGCTCCGGGGGGCGCTGCCCGGCGCCGGGGGCATAGGGATTCCGCACGGGGTCCACGCTCTCGGACTCTATGAGGCGATATAGCTGCGGCCGTAGATTTGGGTAGAAACCGCTGCGGCGTGTCGCGGGTTCGTGCCGCCGCCCGCGCCGCGCGGGCGCGTCCGCGTGCCGCGCGCGGGCGTGCGCGGTGCCATTGGCGTGCGCGGTGCCGTTGACGTGCGCAGTGCCACTGAGAGGTGGGGCCGCGGTCGCCGCCATGTCGCCTCCCGGCCGAGCGGGTCCGAACGAGTCGAACTTCTGTTCGACTCGTTCGAACACACTAGCGCACGGCCCGCTCCCCGTCACCGGAACCCGCCAACTTCCGCGGGTGCGTCACACTCGCCTGGTCCGGTTCGTCAGTGCGGTGAGCACGGACGACGGCGACCACGAGGACGGACGATGAACGAACGCGACTTCCTGGCCGAGCGGTTCGAGGAGCACCGCACGCACCTCAAGGCGGTGGCCTACCGGATGCTCGGCTCCCTGGCCGAGGCCGACGACGCCGTCCAGGAGGCCTGGCTGCGGCTCGCCCGCTCCGACGCCGACGGGATCGGCAACCTCGGCGGCTGGCTCACCACGGTCGTCGGACGCGTCTGCCTGGACATGCTGCGCTCGCGCACGCAGCGCGGCGAGACCTCGCTGGAGGCCCGGTTGCCGGACCCGATCGTGAGCGACCAGGCCGCCGACCCCGAGCACGCGGCGCTGATCGCCGACTCGGTCGGGCTGGCCCTGCTCGTGGTGCTGGAGTCGCTGACCCCGCCCGAACGGCTCGCGTTCGTCCTGCACGACATGTTCGGCATGACGTTCGAGGAGATCGCGCCCGTCATCGACCGCACCCCGGTCGCGGCCCGCAAGCTCGCCAGCCGCGCCCGCCGCCGCGTCCAGGGCGAGGCGCCCGTGCCCGACCCCGACCCCGTGGCGCAGCGCCGCGTCGTCGACGCCTTCCTCACGGCCGCGCGCGGCGGCGACTTCGAGGCGCTGGTGACCGTCCTCGACCCGGACGTCGTGCTGCGCGCCGACGGCGGAAAGGCACTGCCCGGCGGCATGAAGGTCGTTCGCGGCCGCGACGCCGTCGCCGGCCAGGCAGCCACCTTCCACCGCATGGCCACCCTGTCGAGCAGCCGCCCGGCCCTGGTCAACGGTGCGGCGGGCCTGGTCAACACCGTCGACGGCGAGCTCTTCTCGGTCGTCAGCTTCACCGTCTCCGGAGAGCGGATCACCGCGATCGACATCCTCTCCGACCCCGAGCGCCTGACCACCCTCGACCTCACCGCCCTGGAGAACTGACCCCGCCCGGCCGCCCGGCCGCCCGGCGCGAGGATGTCGTGGACCTTGCGCAGCGCACGGTCGGTCGGGGCTCGGTCTTGGGCGGCAGGGGGACGTTGGCTCTTGCGGGTGAGGCGCGTCCGGAAGCGCGGTTCCTAGCGTGAAGGCTCCGACGATCCAGAGGAGCACACATGATTCGGAACAGGCGTGTCCTTGGCGGCGCACTCGCGATGGGGCTGGCGGTCGGCGCGCTGGCGGGCACCGGCGTGCACCGGGGTCCCGCCGCGGCGGCCGCCGAGCGGCCCGGGCTGCCTGAGATCATGAACCGGTTGACCACGACCGACGGCGCGCCGGGCGCGCTGCTCGAGGTCCGGGGCCGGAACGGCCGCACGGTGCTGACCAGCGGTGTCGGGGACGTGCGGAACGGCACGCCCGTCCCCCGCGACAGCAGTTTCCGGGTCGGCAGCGTGACCAAGATCTTCGTGGCGACCACCGTGCTCCAGCTCGTGGCCGAGCATCGCGTCGCCCTGGACGCGCCGGTGGAGCGGTACCTGCCCGGCGTCATCCGCGGGCACGGCAACGACGGGCGGCGGATCACCGTCCGGCAGCTGCTCCAGCACACCAGCGGCCTGCCCGACTACCTCGACTACGTCACCCCGCAGGACATCCTCAAGGACCCGCTCGCCCACCACGACCTGCGCGAGATGGTGGACATCGCGCTCGACCACCACCGGGTCTTCAAGCCCGGCAGGAAGTGGGAGTACTCCAACACGAACTACCTGGTCGCGGGCCTGCTCATCGAGAGCGTCACCGGCCGCCCGTACGGTGAGGAGATCACCCGGCGGATCATCGAGCCGCTCGGCCTGCGGGCGACGTCCGTGCCCGGCGACGCCTCCGCGATCCCCGGGCCGCATCCGCGCGGGTACGTGCGGCCGGGCGAGGGCGCGCCGCTCATGGACGTCACCGAGATCAACCCGTCGGTCGCGGGCCCCGGCGGCGGGATGATCTCCAACGGCACCGACCTCAGCCGGTTCATGCAGGCCCTGCTCGGCGGCAAGGTGCTGCCTCCCGCGCAGCTGCGGGAGATGATGCGGACCCGTTCGACCGGCGGCTCGGACGGCCGCGCCTACGGTCTCGGCCTGGAGAGCAGGCGGCTGCCCTGCGGCGGCCTCTACTGGGGCCACCCCGGTGACATGCTCGGATTCGAGACGGTCACGGGTGCCACGGTCGACGGACGGCAGGCGACCGTCATGGTCAACCTCGACCCGGGCGGCTCGGACGCGCAGGACGCCGACATGCAGACCGCCGTCCAGACGGCTCTGTGCGACGCGTCATGAGGCGGCCCGGCGGGTCAGCTGCGGATAGGCGACCTGCCAGGCCACGACGGCGGCCAGGATGAGGGGCAGCACCCACGCCGGAAGGTCGGCGCCGAGGGCGGCCAGGAGGACGGGGGCCGCCACGCACGGGACGGCCCAGCCGAGCAACCACCGCCGAGGCAGCCGAGCCAAGGCGCCCAGGACCGTGGTGGCCAGGAAGTACAGGGCCAGGCCGCCGCACAGCAGCCACCGGGTGCCGTCCGCGACGTGGCCGCCCGCATGGGCGGCCACCGCGCCGAGGCCCGCCGCGACCGACGTGATGCTGACCGTCGCGGCGAAATGTCCTGGAAGCGTGGCGGTCGGGGTGGGGCCGTCGGCCTCGAAGTACGGAACCCCGTTCACGCCGTTCTGCAGGGTCAGCCACCAGAGGCCGACCAGCAGCGCGAAGCCCGAGAGCGCGGCGACGCCGAGGCGGGCGTCCCAGTGCGCCAGCGGGTTCCCCGCCGCGTCGATCAGCTGGATGACCGCCTCGCCCAGGACGATGATGACGAACAGCCCCAGCCGTTCGCCCAGGTGGGAGAGGTCCAGGACGGCCCGGGTCGGCACGGGCAACTGCTCGCCGCCGCGCCGTAGGCGGCGCTGCTCGGTCTGCCGGGTCGCGTGCTCCAGCAGGCGGTCCGGTTCCCTGGACTGAAGGATCGAGACGACGATGTCGAGCGCGGCGCCCACGGCCCACAGCCAGTAGCGCGCCGGGGCGTGCACCCAGATGGACGCGAACCACGGGATGAGCCCCGCGCCCGCCTGCGCGGACGGCCAGGAGGTGAGGATCTTCCCCGTCCGCTGCCACGTGCTGGACGCCAGCATCCGGCAGACGAGGTAGGCGATGACGAACGTCCTGCTGTGATCGACCTCCGGCGCCTCGTGGAGCGCCTCGGGCATCGTGGTCGGGATCGCCGCCGCCATGACCGCGATGCCGAACATCGCGATCAGCATCGCTCGCTGCCGCGTCCACCGCCCGGCGACGTTCGCGTACAGGGTGAACGACGTCCACACGCTCCAGACCGCGTAATAGAGCAGGACGAACGCGCCGACGCCCGCAGCCGAGGGCGCGTCGTGCACCCGATGGGCGAGCTGCGCCACGGCGGCCACGACGACCAGGTCGAAGAACAGCTCCAGCCAGCTCGCGTGGCGTTCCGCCACCGCCTCGTCGTCCGCCACGAGCAGTGATCATTCCAGACGCGTCAGCGGGCGATGAGGGCGGTGAGCTTGCGCTGGAACGTGGCGCGCTCCGGTTCGTTGCCGACGAGGGCCAGCGCGGCGCGGTAGGCGCCGACCGCCTCGGCGGTGCGGCCGAGGCGGCTCAGCAGGTCGGCGCGCGCCGCGTGGAACAGGTGGTAGCGGCGCAGTTCCGCGGCATCGGACAGGTCGTCCAGCAGGGCGAGGCCCACCTCCGGCCCGTCGCGCATGGCGGCGGCCATCGCCCGGTTCAGCGCGACGAGCGGGGACGGGTCGATCCGCAGCAGCACGTCGTAGAGCGCAACGATCTGCGGCCAGTCGGTGGCGTCGAAGCCGACCGCCTCGTCGTGCAGCGCCGCGATCGCCGCCTGCACGGCGTAGGGCCCGACGCCGGGACCGGTCAGCGCCGGCACCACGAGCCTGCGCCCCTCGGCGATGAGGTCGGCGTCCCACAGCGCGCGGTCCTGGTCCTCGAGAAGCACCTGGTTCCCCGCCGCGTCGACCCGCGCCGCGCGCCGCGCGTCGGTGAGGACCAGCAGCGCGAGCAGCCCCGTGACCTCCCGCTCCCCCGGCAGCAGGCCGTGCAGGATCCGGGCGAGCCGGACGGCCTCGTCCGCCAACCCGGGCCGCAGCAGGTCGTCGCCCGAACTGGCGGCATAGCCCTCGGTGAAGACCAGGTAGACGGCGCGGAGCACGGCGGGCAGCCGCGCGGGCAGCTCGTCCGGCCCCAGCACGCGAAACGGGATGCGCGCGTCACGGATCTTGCGTTTCGCGCGGACGATCCGCTGCGCCATCGTCGCGGTCGGCACCAGGAACGCGCGGGCCACCTCCGGCGTCGTCAGGCCCGCGAGGAAGCGCAGCATCAACGCGGTCCGCGCCTCCTCCGCCAGCGCGGGATGGCAGCAGGTGAAGAACAGCCGCAGCCGCTCGTCCGGAATGTCGTCGAAGCCGGGCTCCGCAGGCGCCGCGGCAGCCCGGTCGCTCTCCACCCGCAGCGCCGCCAGCCTTGCCGCGTGCGCCCGGTCGCGGCGGATCCGGTCGAGCGCCTTGCGGCGGGCCACCGTCAGCAGCCACGCCAGCGGCTTGTCCGGTACCCCGTCGGCCGGCCACCGCTCCAGCGCGGCCTCCATCGCGTCGGAGACGACCTCCTCGGCCAGGTCGAGATCCCCGAACCGGGCGGCGAGCAGGGCGAGCAGCCGGCCCCGGTCCTCGCGGAACACCGCCTCCACGGAGCGGGCCGCCCGCCCCCCGCTCACGACGCGTCCGGCTCCCACACCGTGCGGACCTCGACGGTCCCGTACCGCGCCCCGGGGCAGCGCGCCGCCCAGTCCAGCGCCGCGTCCAGGTCGGGGACGTCGATCAGGTAGTAGCCGCCGACGATCTCCCGCGTCTCGGCGAACGGCCCGTCCGTCACGACGCGCTCCCCGTCCGGCCGCACGTGCACGGTCGTCCCGGTGGCGAGGTCCAGCGCGTTCCCGTCGAGCTTGACCCCGGCGTCGCCGACGGCCTTCTCGTACGCCATGAACTCCTCCACGCTCGGCTCCCCCGCCGGGAAGTCCTCCGTGGACTCGGGCGCCCTCGTATTGATCAGCAGCAGGTACTTCATCACGCACTCCTCACGCCTCGGACGGTTGCGAGATAATGACGCACCCCACCCCCCGAAATCGACACCTCGCCCCGATGATTTTCCGGCGAGTCCGCGGGGCGGCATGACCACCTTGTGGTTCGACGTCGGCCAGGCGGAGACCCACCGGGTGGCCTTCTCATTCGACAAGTGGACGGGGCACCTGGTCATCACCGTCGACGGCGTTCCCGTCACGCAAGAGCTCCACCTGTTCTCGCTGAGCCTCGCCGAGCACTGGACCTTCGAGGTCGGCGTGGAGGAACGGCATTCCGTGGTGATCGAGAAGAGGCGCAAGCTGCTGCTCGCCGGTGTCAGACCGCAGGCCGTCCGGGTGTGGGTCGACGGTGCGCTGGTGTCGTCCGACTCCGTGTGACGTCCCCGGAGCGAGGTAGCCCAGCTCGTACCGCGTCCGAGACGCCGCACCTGGCGCGGGACGGCATGCCGGATGATGCCGTCCGGCCTGCGGTTAGGCGGCGGAGATGAGGCTTCGCAGCTCCCTGGCGGCGGGTAGCGCCCGCGCGCTCGCGGGGAGAGTCTCAAGCACCTGGCCGACCAGTTGTCGCTGGGCCATGGCGGGACGGGGTTGCCCCGCCAACGACGTGACGGCCACCTCCGCTCCCACGCCCAGCTCGCCCTGCTTGATCAGGTCGATGGCACGCATGAGGTGGAGATTGACGAGCGGTCCATTCGCGGTGGAAGGGTAGAGCTTCTCTGCGTATTCGACCGTGGCCACCGCTCGTTTATCGCCGCCGACGACGTGAACGTACGCCTCATTCCAGTGAAGCTGGCTCTCCTGGAAGTCCAGGATGGTCGGTTCACCAGGACCGGGCGATAGACGCTCGAATGTGCGCTTGAGCTTGTCGAGATTGGCGCGCGCCGTGGCGATGTCGCCGTAGGAGGCGGCTCCGTAGGCGCCCGCAGCGTACGCACGCGCGAGCCCGGAGGATGGGACACCACCGGCGATCTGCTCGGCGTCCCTCACCATGGTCATGAGGGTCTGATGTGAACTGCCCGCCCAGCCCGCGTGCTGTGCCGCTCTCCCGCGCACCCAGACGCGCAGCACGCGGTCGCCTGACGCGTCGGCCGCTCGGCGCGCCGTGTTCCACGCCCGGCGGGCGGCACGGTCGTCGCCGCCCTTGGCCAACGTCTCGGCCAGAACGCCCGTGAGCCCGGCGCTCGCCCGGAGCAATCCGGTCTGCTCGCGCGGCGGACGGGCCTCTTTGAGGAGTTCGCCTACCGCGATGATGTCGGCGGTGAGCGCCGGAACGAGCACCTCGAGCGGTCGGCGGTAGATCTGATGGCCGTAGTCATTGACGATTCCGAGCTTCTCTAGCAGGTCGGCGTGTTGCGAAGCCTCGTGTTGCACCAGGTGGCAGGGTCGCCGGGTGCCATGGGAGTTGTACTACTGCCGAGCAGGGCGTCCCGTCTCCGTCCGGAGCGATCCGGTCGTCATGCGAGCGGAGGCCGCGTTGCAACGGGTCGCTCGACGACGGCGGGAGGGCCAACCATTCCTGCTGTCGCCGTCAGGCCGTCCCGATCGCCGGGTCAACGGGTGGTTTGCCTCGCTGGAGATGCGGTCGTTGGCCAGGTCGACGTGGAGGAAGTACGCCACGTGCTTGCGGGTGTGGCTGAATTTCTTGGAATGTGTCGATACGGCGTGGGATGAGGCCACGCCGTCGCGGGTCGAGGATTTCAAGTCGTGGCGGTTGCAGGATCCGGGTAACGACCGGCGCGTCCGCGCGGGTACGGTCCACACCGATCTGACCGTGTTGAAGCAGTTCTACGGGTGGGCAGAGCGGACGCACGGGGTGGTGTCGCCGGTGCTCATGCGCACCCTGTACGTGCCTGGTGCGGGGCGGGTGGAGAAGGTGGCGGCGGCGCCGGCGGCGGTTCGTGACAGCGACGTGAAGTGGTTCGATCCGCAGGGGTATGCGCGCTATCGGGATCTGGGGTTGCTGGGCTTGACCGCCGATGGGGTCGATGATCCGTCGTGGCGGGGGCGTAATCCGCAGCGTGATGCGGCGTTCGCCGAGGGGTTGTACGGGACGGGTTTGCGGTTGACTGAGTGGGCGTTGGTGCTGGACGTTGAGTTGCCGGATGATGATCCGGCCCGGCAGTACCGGACGTGCCGGTTAGCTGATGCGGTCGCCAAGGGCGGATACGGCCGCAGGTACTGGATGCCCCGGTCGGTGCTGGCCGAGACGCTCAGCTACATCGAGGGGGAGCGGGCGAGGGCCGTGGGGCGGGCTCGTGCTGCGGGGCGCTATGAGCGGTTGGACGACGTGCTGGTGATGGTGCGGGCGATGGGGCGGCGGCGGATGGAAGTAAGGCGCTCCTGCGGTGCCTTGAAAACGGTGTCGCTTGATGCGCTCGCGCCTTGGGAACGTCGTCGGCTGTTCCGGGAGAGCGGGGATGGGCTGGAGCCGGTTGCGGTGTGGCTGAATGAGGATGGGATGCCGCGGGCGCCGCACGGGTGGCATCACACTTTTGCGACCGCCAACCGGCGGCTGGCGCGGATGGGGTTGGCGGGTTTCGCCGGCGCGCCGCACATGCTGCGGCATTCGTTCGCGCTGCGCTGGTTCGCGGTGGGCCGCATGATCTACGGGCGGCGGGTGGCGCACCTGTCGGGCGAGGAGACCAAGGATTTCCGCGCTGAGTTCGGCAGCACATGGAGCTTGGTGCAGACCTTGCTGGGGCACCGGAATCCGCAGACGACGATGGCGGTGTATCTCGAGCCGTTCCGGTCGCTGGAGGTGGAGTTGCTGCTGTCGCATGCCGAGGGGGTTGCGGCGTCGACACTGCTTGGTGATCTGTTCGCGGGCGAGCCGCGGGTGCTTGGCGATCCCTTCGCTGAGCCGGAGTTGGCAGCACGCGCAGGAGACGGAGCCTGGGAGTGGTGACCGGTCGAGGAGCGGCCGGGCGCCCGGCCGGGTTGCCGCAGCCGGGTTGGGAACCGCCGCAGCGGGTGTTCGCCGACGGGGACGAGTGCCGGGTGCGGTTCTTTCCCGAGCGCGGTGGTGCGACCTGTGATTTCGACTTCGCGGTCTTGCCGGTGAGCCGGGCTTTGCGGGTGGCGATGGCCAGGGCGTTCGACGCCCATGTCGGGCCGTCGGGGACGGTGGGCTCGGGGCACAGCGCTGGCAACGTCTTTCGAGTGTTGCGGGGATTCGCCGAGGTGGTCGCCGCGTGCGATCCGGTGCCGCTGACACCGGTTGATCTGCAGCCGGTGCTGCTGGACCGGTACGTGCTTAAGCGTAAGACCAAGACGGCGCTGCCCTTTGAGGTCGGCCTTCTCAAGGCGGTACTGCGCCGGGTGGAGGGATTGGATCCGCGGTTGGTCAACGCGCTGGCCGCACCGACGACCCTCCCTCGCCGGCTGGGGTGCCAGCGGGGCAGCTACCCCGAGGAGGAAGAGCGGCGGATTGTGCAGGCGGCTCGGGCGGTGCTGCGCGGGGCGGCGGAGCGGATCGGCGGCAACCGCGAGTTGCTGGAGCGGTGGCGCAACGGCGACACCAGCGTCGTTGCCGATGAGTGCCAGGAGGAGTACTGCCGGGTGCTGGATCTGGTGGACCGGACCGGTGAGCTGCCCCGGCGCAGCAGGTCCTCGTCGTATCTGGCCCCTTGGGTGGGGCGGCACGGCAACCGTGAGGACCTCATGCACGCCTTGCACCCGCGCGGGTTCGAGCTCGCCGCCGGTGCTTTGCTGTTGGTTCGGATGACCGGCCATAACGGCAGCTCGATCTGTCAGGCGCCGGCCGCTCACCGTCGGCCCGACGGGTTCGCCGGTGGGGTGGCGACCGCGGTGGTGGAGTTGGTCAAGGCCCGCCGCGGCACGCGGCGGTTCATGACGGTCGCCTTGAGTGATCTGCCCGCGTGGGCGCTGGCCCCGTCGCGGCAGGTGGTGTTGTCGGGGCGCGACCAGCTGCACACACCGTTCGGGGTGTACATGCTGCTGTTGGAGTTGACGGCGGCGGCGCGGCGGATCACCGGGGCGGACCGGTTGATGGTGTCGTGGTCGGTGACGGGCCGCCCCGGCCAGGGGTTCCGGGTGGGGCTGCGGACCTCGATCTTCGACGACGGCCAGTGGGCCACCGCCGCCGGTCTGGTGGACCGCTCCGCCGCGGGAGAGCCGCAGCCGCTGGAGGTGACCTTCGCGCGGATGCGCAAGACGCATCTGCAGCGCGAGCAGCGGCCGGTCGCGCACACCGACGCCACCTTGGCCGACCAGTACCTGGCCCGTGACAGCACCGCGTTCGGCGACTACCAGCGGGTGGTCGCCGACGTGCTGGCCGAGCAGACCCGCAAGGCGCGGGCTGTGGCCGCGCTGACCTCCCTGTCGGAGCAGGACATCGCGCGAGCCTTGCGCGACCCGCGGGGTGAGGCCCGCCGGCATGGGGTCAGCGCGGCGGTGCTGCAGCGGCTGATCAGTGGCGAGGCCGACACGGTGCTCGCCGGCTGCACCGACCCCGCATCGAGTCCCTTCGATGCTGCCGGCGCGTCATGTACCGCGTCGTTCTTGAAATGTCTGGGGTGCCCGTGCGCGCGAGCGCTGCCGCGGCATCTGCCGGTCCAAGCAGCCGCGTTGGATGCGTTGGAGCAACGACGGGCGCAGATGGCACCGCTGGGATGGGCGCGGCGGTTCGGCCGGCCGCACGCCCAGCTGTCCGACCTGCTCAGCCAGGCACCGGCGGCCGCGGTTCAGCAGGCGAGATCGGCCGTCACCGACCACGAACGCAGGCTGGTGGAACGGCTGCTGACCGGAGAACTGGATCACGTGTGAACACCTCATCGGCCCCTGCGGGGCACAGCGATCCGTCCGCCGGTCCTTATCCGGGGCCGGCCACGCCGGTGCTGGTCAACCGCAGGCTGAGACCCGACGCCGACCCTGCCGGGCTGTCGGTGTTCGGGGATGCGCGCTGGAACCTGTCCCCGGCCATCTTCGAAGACCACTACACCACGATGACGATCGGGTTCGGCCGGGTGCCGCGCCCGTTCGTGCCGGCGGCCAAGCATTATGTGTGGGCGGAGCTGAACACCGGCACCCCACCGGTCCTCAAGCACGCACGGATGACCCGGTTGGCGGTGTACAGCCACATGGTGGTGGCCCGCCGGGTCCGGACCTTCCTCAGCTGGCTTGAAGCCCGCGGGGTGGAACGGCTCGCCGATGTCACCAGCGCGCACTATGACGGCTTTGTCGCCGATCTGCTGGAGTCGGCCTACTCCCACAGCGACCGTGTCGACATCGTGAACGTGGTGCGCCGCATGTGGGTGTTCCGCGAACTGCTGCCGCCGCCGGTGCGGCTGCCCGAGCCGGTGCCGTGGGGCGGGCAAGACAGCCGCGCGCTGCTGGGCCGTTCGCCGCGCGGGCGGCGGATCGAGAACCGGACGCCGCGGATCGCCGCGGAGACGATGGAGCCGCTGCTGGCGTGGGCGCTGCGGTTCGCCGAGGACTTCTCCGGCGACATCATCGCCGCGCTGCAGGAGGTACGGCCGTTCCACGGGCAGCGCGGCGCCGACCGCCGCACCCGATACCCGCATCGCAGCGGCAAGGGACCGCACGGCGGCCTGTACCGCGACATCACCGCCCTGATCGAGCGGCTGCGCGCCGGCGGCCGCCCGCTGCCGGGCCGCGTCAACCCCCGCGGGGAAATCGAACTGGACTGGCCGCAGCTGGCGCGGTTGATGGACACCGCACCCCACGGAGTGCAGATCTCCCCGCACCGGGTGCTGTTCGCCCAGTCCGGCCTGCCGATCGTCAACGGCGCCCACCTTGACCACCCGGTGTCGGGGCTGCTGGGTGGGCGGCCGTGGCTGGAGGCGATCGACTATCACCAGGTGGAGCAGTTGACGCGGGTCCTGGTCGGCGCGTGCGCGGTGGTGATCTGCTACCTGTCGGGCGCCCGGGTGGGGGAGGTGCTCAGCCTGCGCCGCGGCTGCATCGACTACGACCCGGCCAGCAGGCTGTGGCTGATGCACGGCCGCAAATGGAAGGGCGCCCGAGACAGCCATGGAGCCAAGATGCCCGAAGGGCAGATCCGCGAGCACCCATGGGTGGTCGCCGAGCCCGTCGCCCGCGCGGTCGGCGCGCTGGAACAGATGCACGCCAGCGACCTGCTGTTCTCGGCCGTGGTGCTGGGCAAGAAACCCTCGGGCCGGGACCGGGCCAAAAGCACCGCCGAGATCGGCGAGACCATCACCGAGTTCATCGACTGGGTGAACGCCTACTGCCGCGCCCGCGGCCGCCGCGACACCATCCCCGCCGACCCCGGCGGAGCCATCACGCCCTCGCGGTTCCGCCGGACGCTGGCGTGGTTCATCTGCCGCCGCCCGCGCGGTCTGGTCGCCTGCGCCCTGCAGTATGCGCACCTGCACGTCCAGATGACCCTGGGCTACAGCGGCACCTACGCCTCCGGGTTTCCCGATGAGATGGCCTTGGAGCAATGGCTCACCCGGCTGGAGGACTTGGAGGACGCCGAGCGCCGGCTCCAGGCCGGTGAGCACGTCAGCGGCCCCGCCGCCGACGCCTACCGCGCACGCGTGACCGGCGGAACCGGCCGCTTCGCCGGGCGGGTGATCCGCAGCGGACGCCAGGCCAGATCCGTGCTGGCCAACCCGGCACTGCAGATCTATCCGGGCGAGGCGATGACATGCGTGTTCGATCCGTCCACGGCCCTGTGCCAGATGCAGGAAGATAGGCGGCAGGATGCTGACACCGCCGATGCATCCGGCACGCCCGACCTTGCTGATTGCCGGCCCGGCTGCCGCAACCTCGCCCGCACGGACCGCGACATGCGGCACATCCACCGCCAGGCTGAGCGCTTGCGCCTGCTGGTCGACGACCATCTCAGCCCGCCGATCCGTCTCGACCGCGAACGCCGCCAGCTCGACCACCTCAACCAGATCATCGCCGAGCACGGGCAGGTTACCGCCAGAAAGAAGCCGACCACATGACCGCCGCCGAGCCTCAGGAGTCGCTGCAGCGCGAGTTGCGGGCCGCCGCCGACCGGTTGATCGCCGGCACCCCGCTTCGCTCGACAGGCAAAGTGACGATCTCCGGCCTGGCGGCCGAAGCCGGTGTCAAACGCTGGGTCCTCACCCACAAACATCCGGATCTGATGCGGCAGTACCAGGCCGAGTTCAAGGTGCTGGGCCAGGTCCCGGCGCCGGTGCAGGCCGCCCGCGACCGCATCAGCAGGCTCGAGGCGGATCTTGCAGCTACACGAGCTGACAAGCGCCGCCTGACCGAGCTGGTGAACACCTACGCCGCGATCATTGACGAACTCAGCGACGACCTCGCCGAAGCGCAACGACAACGTGACCAGGCACGATCGGAGTCCGCCGCCCGCCACAGCGCCGTCACCGTCATCAACCCCCGCCAGCCCCGCCACGACACCTCGCCTTCTACGTCGCCGGATGACTGACGTCGCAGCGACCACCCGGCGGGCGCAACGGGCGCTTACGGACGGAGCCGCCGCACTCTGGCAGATGCGGGTCCCGGGCGGGTGAGGTGGTCGCACACTCCCTTCCCAAGTTGATCACGCCGACCCGGGTCGGGTGTCCGCGGAACAGGGAAGATCACTCCGGCGTGCGTTCTGGTGTGGTGCGCTCAACTGAGGGCGAGAGTGATGATAGGTGCGCTGGTGGGCTGGGGGGAGCCGCCTGCCGGTTCGACCGTGACGCCGAAGCGTTGCGCTTCGCCGAGGCCTGCAGTGACGATAGGACGCGTCTTGCTGGACAGGTCCAGCGTTCCGGCGGAGCGGGGCGCGGTGGGGCCGAGCCACCACATCTGGTACGTCCGGGCGGACGGCAGGTGCGGCAGCCGGGACGCGGTGACGACGGCCTTGCCGAGCGAGCGCGACGACACGACGGTGACGGTGGCGCCGGCCGGTGAGCGGGTGGTCGAGGTGTGCGCGTCCGATGCCGTCATCACTGCGCTGACCTGCCGGTTCAGGGCCTGTGCGTGGTCGGCGGAGCGCTGGAAGCGCCAGGCGGCGCCGCCGCCGAGCAGTGCCAGCACCAGGCAGGCCGCGGCGGCGAGCCAGGGCAGGGCGCCGGTGCGGGGCGAGGGGAGGCGGCGGGTGAGCGGCGGCGGCGATTGGCGGGTTCGGGCGATCTCGGCCATGACGCGTCCGCGCAGCTCGGCGGGTGGACGGTGAGCGGCGGCGAGCGCCAGCCGGGTCGTGGTCTCGCGGAGCCCGGCGGCCTCCTCGGCGCAGGCGGTGCAGCTGGACAGGTGGCGCTCGAAGCGGCGCCGTTCGGTGTCGGTGAGGGCGTCGAGGGCGTAGGGGCCGGCGAGGTCGTGCTGGTCGTGGGTCATGGCTGCACTCCCAGGCAGTCGCGCAGCCGGATGAGTCCGTCGCGCATCCGGGTCTTGACGGCGGCGAGGCCGACGCCGAGCAGTTCGGCAACTTCGCGGTAGGTGTAGCCGCTGTAGTAGGCGAGAGTGATCGATTCGCGCTGGGTCTCGGTGAGGCCCCGCAGGCAGCGGCGGACCTGCTGGTGCTCCAGGCGGGTGCCGGCCTCTTCGGCGACCTGGTCGTAGTCGGGCCCGGCCGTGGCGGTGCGCTCCTCGCGGTCGCGGTCGGCCTGGCTGGAACGGACGCGGTCGACGGCACGGCGGTGCGCCACCATCAGCGCCCATGAGGTGGCGCCGCCGCGTTCGGGGCGGTAGTGCGACGCTTTGCGCCACAGCTCGACCAGGACGTCCTGGGCGATCTCCTCGGCTTGGGCGGGATCGCGGACGACCCGCAGCGCCAGCCCGTAGACCGGCCCCGACAACCGCTCATAGACCTGGGCGAACGCGTCCTGATCACCGCGCGCGACCCGGCCGAGCAGCTCGGCCAGGTCGAGTGGGCCTTCCGTTACCAGGCGCGACCCTTCGGCCGGTTCGTTCATCTCCACACCGGTAGTTCGGTACCGGCGGCCCGGAGGATGGGTCCAGAACTCGTCGATGATCCGACCCATCCACCAGGCGTCCGGCCCCGAACACCGGTTGTGACAGGCAAACGAGCGACCGGGCCACTGCGGTGGATCACCGCCGCGCTGTGCGGGTTGCTGGCCGCCGCGGCCGCGATGGGCGTCGCCGAGCTCGCGGCCGGGCTGCTCGGCCGGGCGTCGTCCTCGCCGCTGTTCGCGGTCGGCGCGGCCTTCATCGACCTCACCCCGGTATGGCTCAAGGACTTCGCGATCCGCCATTTCGGCAGCAACGACAAGACGGTGCTGCTGATCGGCCTGGGCGCGGGGATCACGGTCGCGGCGCTGGTCATCGGACTGGTGAGCAAGCTTCGGCTGGTCTTTGGCCTCATCGGTCTGGCCGCCTTCGGAACCGTCGGAGTCGTCGCTGCACTGACCAGGCCGGTCGCCGAGCCGGTCGACGCCCTGCCATCGGCGGTCGGTGCACTCGTCGGCATGGCCGCCTTGACCCTGCTGGCGCGCGGCGTCCGCCCGTCTCCCATCACGCCTCCCGAGCCCGCCGTAACACACCAAGCCGCCCAGGGCACCGCTACCCCAGCCGATGGGGGCGCAACCGAGGTCCTGGACTCCGACGGGCCGCAACACCGCCCCAAGGACAGCCGCCCCAAGGACAGCCGCCCCAAGGACACCGGTACCGGGATCGATCGCCGCCGCGTGCTGCTGACCGGTGCCGGGGTGATCGGCGTCGCCGCGGCCGGCGGGGTGTCCGGGCGGGTGCTGCTGCACAGCGGCGACGTCTCCTCCGTCCGCGCGAAGCTGCGGCTGCCGCAGCCCGCGAGCCCGGCGCGTCCGGTCCCGCCCGGCGCGCAGGTTCGGCTGCCGGGGATGACGCCGTTCCGCACCTCCAACCGGGATTTCTACCGGGTCGACACCGCGCTCACCCTGCCGCAGGTCGACCCCCGCGACTGGACGCTGCGGATCCACGGCATGGTCGCCCGCCCCGTCGAGATGACGTTCGACGACCTGCTGCGCGAGGCGCTGATCGAACGCGACATCACCCTGTCGTGCGTGTCCAACCAGGTCGGCGGCGACCTGGCGGGCAACGCCCGCTGGCTGGGCGCGCCGCTGGCGCCTCTGCTGCGCCGCGCCGGCATCCGGACCGGCGCCGACCAGATCCTGTCCCGCTCGTCCGACGGCATGACGCTGTCCACCCCGATCGAGACGATCCTGGACGGCCGGGACGCGCTGATCGCGGTCGGGATGAACGGCGAACCGCTCCCTATCGTCCACGGCTTCCCCGCCCGGATGGTCGTCCCCGGCCTGTACGGCTACGTGTCGGCCACCAAGTGGGTCGTCGACCTCAAGGTCACCCGGTTCGCCACCGACCACGCGTACTGGACCAAACGCGGCTACGCCGACCAGGCCCCCATCAAGACCTTCTCCCGCATCGACGTTCCCAAGCCGCTCGCCAACGTGAAGGCGGGACGGGTCGCCGTCGCCGGCACCGCCTGGGCGCAGCACCGCGGCGTCGACGCCGTCGAATGGCAGGTCGACGACGGCCCGTGGAGACAGGCGCGGCTCGCGCCCGTCCCGGGCCTGGACACCTGGCGGCAGTGGATCAGCGAGTGGGACGCCGCGCCCGGCTCCCACACGCTGCGCTGCCGCGCCACCGACGGCACCGGCCGCACCCAGCCCGACCACCGCACACCGCCGTTCCCCGACGGCGCGACCGGCTGGCATTCGGTGGTGGTCACCGTCACCTGACCAGCCCGCACCCAAGACCGGCACATCGGAAATCTCGACGCAAGGAGTTCACCATGTATCGCACCCGCATCGCCGCCAGTGTCCTGGCGGCAGCCGCTCTCGCGACCGGAGCGGCGGCCTGCTCCAGCAACGACGACGGCAAGGACGGCGGCACCGCCGCCGCCCCGGCGAGCTCGGCCGCCCCAGCGACCACCATGAGCAGCGCGCCGTCCGGCGACCAGCCGTTCGGGCCCGCCTGCTCGGCCGTCCCGGCGTCCGGCAAGGGCAGCTTCAGCGGCATGTCCGCCGACCCCGTCGCGACCGCCGCGTCCAACAACCCGGTCCTGTCGACGCTGGTCACCGCGGTGAAGAAGGCCGGGCTCGTCGACACGCTCAACTCGGCCAAGAACATCACCGTGTTCGCGCCCACCAACGACGCGTTCAACAAGATCCCCAAGGCCACGCTCGACAAGGTCCTGAGCGACAAGAAGACGCTCACCGGCATCCTGACCTACCACGTCGTCGGGCAGCCGATCACGCCGAGCGGGCTGTCCAACGGCGACTTCAAGACGCTCAACGGCGCGATGCTCAAGACCAGCGGCTCCGGCGAGTCCTTCACCATCGGCGACAACGCCAAGGTGGTCTGCGGCAACGTCCACACCGCCAACGCCACCGTCTACATCATCGACAGCGTCCTGATGCCCCCGAAGTAAGCGGCTGGAGCGTTCGCAGCGGCCGGGTCCCCGCTCGCCAGGGCTGGGACCCGGCCGCTGGGCCGGTAACCCACTGATCGCGCGTGTCAACAACCGCGGCTACCGGGACGCCTCCTCACGCCTCTTCTTGGCCTCGTCCTTCGAGCCGTTCTTGCGGCCGTTCCCCGTCCCCGAAGTCGAGGGGCTGGACGAGCCGGAGGAGCCGCTGCTCTTGGTTCCGGAGCCTTCGCAGGACTCCTCCTCCTCCTCCTTCAGCGCGTCCTCGTGGGTCTTGACGACCTCGCTGTCGCGGATCTCGCCGCGCCAGCCCTCGATCTCGTCGGCGTGGGTCAGCGACTGGGTCATCACGTGCCGGCGGAAGTGCTTGAGCTCCAGCCGGACGCGGCGGCCCTGGGCGCGCCAGATGTTGCCGGTCCGCTCGAACAGGCCCTGCGGGTGGTACTCCAGCACCACCAGGACGCGGGTCAGGTTCGGAGCCAGCTCGTGGAAGCTGACCGTGCCGTCCACATGGCCCTTCGCGCCCTTGGAGCGCCAGACGATGTGATCGTCGGGGACCTGCTCGACGATCGTCGCCTCCCAGGTCCGCTTGGACCAGAAGATCTTCGCCTGCCAGTTCAGCTTCTCCTCGTCCGCCTGGTCGACGCTGATGACCTTCTTCATGAAGGACGGGAATTCCTGGAACTGCGTGAACTGGTCGTAGACGAGGCGGCGCGGCGCACCGATGTCGGTGTGCTGGATGATGTTGGTGACCTTCACCTTCTTGCCGCCGCCGCCCTTGCCGCCGCCCTTCTTCAGGGCGCCGCCGACGGTGTCCTTCAGCCGCCCGAACAGGCCCTTCTTCTCGCCGCCCTGCTCACCGGGCTCACCCGCGGCCGGCTCTTTCGGGTGGGCAGGGCCGAGAACTGGCCTCATCGGGTGTTCACTGGTCGGCCGCAAGGGCGGCCTGATCTTCGATTCCTCTGGCGCGGGCAGACGCCTCCCTTTCCCGGGTAGGCGGGGCAGGGCGTGGGAAGCGCCTGCAGCCCCCTGGAGTACACACATGGCCCCTCCGGCTCGGTCAAAGGTTGATCAACGAGCGTCAGGCTTTCGCCGCCACCGCGTGTCGGCATCGGCGGGGGGTACGCCCGACTCGCTTGATCAACATCGAGGCGGAGGGTCTTTCTCTGTCCTCACCATCTGTGATCGAAAGGGACGGGTGCGATGCGTCATTTTCGGGAGCGTGTGCGGTCGAAGCGCCCGCTCGTCGCGGCCGCCGCGGCGGGAACGCTCGGTGCGGCCTGCATGCTGGCGACGCTGGGGCCGGGTACCAGCACGGCCTCCAGTCACCGGGAGGCGCCGCTGATCGCCGGTGACCCGCAGGCCGACAACACCGACGTGTACGCCTTCACCAGCCCCGACGCCCCCGACACGGTGACGCTCACCGCGAACTGGATCCCGTTCGAAGAGCCCAACGGCGGCCCGAACTTCTACCCCTTCGCGACCAAGGCGCACTACAACATCAAAGTCGACAACGACGGCGACGGGTACGCCGACATCACCTACCGGTGGACGTTCCGCAACGAAGACCGCCGCGGCAACAACACCTTCCTGTACAACAACGGGCCCGTCACCTCGCTGCGGGACGCGACGCTGCTGTTCCGCCAGCACTACTCGCTGACCGAGGTCACCAAGGCCGGCACCCGCACCCTGATCAAGGACGCGATCGCGGCACCCTCGTTCGTGGGCAAGGCGTCGATGCCCAACTACGCCGCGCTGCGCCAGCAGGCGATCAAGACGGTGCCCGGCGGCGGCAAGACCTACGTGGGTCAGGCCGACGACTCCTTCTTCCTGGACCTGCGGATCTTCGACCTGCTGTACGGCGGGAACCTGAGCGAGACCGGCACCGACACCCTCAAGGGCTACAACGTCAACACCATCGCCCTGCAGGTCCCCAAAACGGCACTGGCGTTCAAGGGCAACCCCCGGCGCAATCCCGCCATCGGCGTCTGGTCCACCACCGACCGGCAAGGACCCGACGCCGAGCTCGACAAGGCCCCGGCCGGGCAGTACCACCAGGTGTCGCGGCTGGGGAACCCGCTGGTCAACGAGGTGGTCTCGCCGGCCGGTCTCAAGGACGCCTTCAACCGGCTGGACCCCTCCCAGGACCACACCGTCGCCCCGCTGGTGAACCGGGTCCTCAACCCCGAGGTGCCGCAACTGATCCAGAAGATCTACAAGATCCCGGCGCCGGCCACGCCCCGAAAAGACCTGCAGGAGATCTTCCTGACCGGCATCGCCAAGAAGGCCGGCGGGCCGATCAAAGCCGACCTGAACTCCCAGCTGCTGAACAAGGACGCCAACGCCGCCAAGTTCACCCCGGCCGAGGAGCTGCGGCTGAACATGGGGGTACCGGTCACCGCCCGACCGAACCGGCTCGGTGTGCTCGCCGGCGACCTGCAGGGCTTCCCCAACGGACGCCGCCTCACCGACGATGTCGTCGACATCGAACTCCAAGCCCTCGAGGGCGCCGCGCAGACCGGCAAGCTCGTTCCGGCGCTGGCCAAGGGCGACCGCGTCAACACCAACGACGTCGCCTTCGGCCAAGCCTTCCCCTACGTCGCGCTGCCGCACAACAGCGGGTCGGGCAAGGCCACGCCCTCGGGCGGCGCCGCCACCGGGGGAGGGGCCACCGCCGGCCTGCAGCACACCGGCTTGCTGGGGCTGGGTGCCGGCCTGCTGGCCGCCGCCGCCGGAGCGCTGATGTTCCACCACCGCAGGCGCATCCTTCCCGCCAGGCAGAATGCGGCCGAGTAGGACCATCACGCGGCTGCACACCGCACTGAGTCCGGCACTGGATTCGGCAATGTCGTCGGTACTGCGCACGGCACGGTTCCGGAGGCGGTGCGCCGTGCCGGCCACCGCGGTGCTAGCAGCCGCGGGAGCGTATGCGATCGCTGTCGCTCTCGCTGACCAGCAGCACCCACCTCAACCACCTCGCCCCGCAGCGACCGTGTCGAACACCGCACCCTCCGCCCACGCCGGACTCGCCGGCCCGTCTCTGAAACCGATGCCCTACGCAACGCCGACCTGGATCGACATCCCCGCCATCAAGGTTGCGGCCCCGCTCATCTCCCTGGGGCTGAACGACGACGGAACACTCCAGGTGCCCTCGCCGGGCCCCGACTACGACAAGGCCGCCTGGTACAGCGGCTCGGCCGCGCCCGGCCAGCCGGGAACCGCCGTCATCGAAGGCCACCTCGACTCGGCCCGCGACGGCCCCTCTGTGTTCTACCGCCTCGGCGCCCTGCGCCCCGGCGACACCGTCGCCGTCACCCGCACCGACCACCGAACCGCGATCTACCGGGTTGACACCGTCAAGCGCTACAGCAAGACCGCCTTCCCCACCAGCACCGTCTACAGCGACACCGACACCCCGTCGCTGCGGCTGATCACCTGCGGCGGCGACTTTGACACCCGAACCCGCCACTACACCGACAACACCGTCGTCTTCGCCACCCTCACCACCGCCATAGCCGCTCCATCACCAGCCGCTCCCTCCTCGGCTGCTGAGCGCAGAGTGACCGCCAAGGGGAGCGCGGACCGGCTGCCGATGGGCGGCGCGGAGTAGCTGCCTATACCCGGGCCAGTGGCGATGGTGCCGTCGGGGTTTGGTCTCGACGCCGCAGGAGCACGAAGCGTGGTGTGGGACGGCGTCCGTGCTCTCCGAAGATGGGGCCAGGTGGCTCGGCAGCGGACGCTCGCTCCCGCAATGGCGTTCGACACTGCGCGCTCCCTCGTGTCACCAGCGGCATCGAACAGGCAGCATCGGCGCCCCGCGGGTGAGGCAGGGGGGACATCCGGCCCTGCATGGTGCGGCGCCCCGCCTTTCGGCCGGGGCGTCGCGCCTGGGAGATGTCACAAGGAGATGTGTCGCTGAGCGGCGGAGGCTGCCTTGACGGGTGCGTCCGCCTGGTTCACCGGCGCCGATGCAGGCTCAGGTGCCGGCGGTGTCCGTCGGTCCCGGCAGGCTCCCCGCTCGCCTGGCGCGGGGGCGCCTGCCGGTCCCACTGCGGGGCAGCGGTGGATCCCCGGCTGGAGCGGTCCGGGTCGGGAAGAGCGGTTCCTCCGTCGGGACGCCCCGTAGCCCTGGCGGTTCCTGCCGCCCCAGCGGTAGCGGCGGCGCGTTCGGCTTCGGCGCGCCGCGCCTCGCGCACGCCGACTACCAGGAAGCGTCCGAGTGCGGTCGCCGCCAGCGCGATGGTGATCGCGCCGAGTCCCTGGAAGAACGACAGGTGCTCGGCGATCTGCCGTGTCTGGCCGCCCAGCGCTCTACCTGGGCCGCCGCCCCACAGCGGGGCGATCGTGGTGCCGACGACGAACCACAGCCCGCCCGCGATGGCCAGCCACGAGCCGACCATGGCGACGGGACGGGCCGCGCTGATCATCAGGATCAGCCCGCCGAGCGCGACGGCGATCGCCGGCAGGATGGACAGCACCAGCCTGTCAGAGGTGTAGTCCCAGGTGGCGGTCGACCCGAACCCGAAGCTGAAGTAGGGGCCGACGAACGGGATGAGCCCGCCCCACAGCCCCAGAAGCACCAGTAGCAGACCATTGACCATGCCCCGGCTGCGTGGCGCCTTCAGCACCCCGGACATCGGAGTGCGTGAAGGGCTCGCCCTCCCAGTCATGGCTATACCTCCTTGAATATATTGAAATGCGCTGTTTTGTCGCCGTACCCAGCCCATGTCGCGCCAATCGGGCCGGTCCTGAGGCGGCCATTTGTTTGCCGTAGTCGAGATCATTCTTGGGAATCCCATTCCGATTACGTGACCTGGTGTCTCCCGATAATGGGCTGGGGCCGGTCTGAACTCATCGTCGACGAACACGGCGGCGGGAGGGGAACAGACCGGCCAAGAGTCGCGGGCCGCAGGGCGTGATGGATCAGCACCGGAACGGCCCCGTGGTGTTGGCGCATACCGGCCGTCCAGGGCGACCGGGCAACGATGGCCAGGGGAGACGGCCCTTCCCATCCCCAGGCGGAGACGGAGACCCGTGCTGACTAGGCGCAACGCGCTCCTGCTGCTGGTGACGGGTGTGCTGGCCGCCACCGCCGTTGTGGTCGTCGGGATGTTCCGCGGGCCCGACTCGCCGTCCACTTCGTCGTCCGTGGCAGGGCCGGGCGGCCCGGCAGGGGCCGCGCCTGAGGGCGTCATCGCCCGGTACCAGCAGACCTTGCGGCGCGCACCGGGGGACTACTCGACATGGGCTGCGTTGGGCGCCGCCTATGTCCAGCAGGCCAGGATCACCGTGAACCCGGACTTCTATCCCAAGGCCGAGGGCGCCCTGCGTCGTTCTTTGACGTTGAACACCACCGACAACTATCAGGCGATGATCGGAATGGCTGCGCTGGCCAACGCGCGCCACGAGTTCGCCGCCGCCGCCGGCTGGGGAAAGCGGGCCCGGCGGATCGCCCCGTCCAGCCCAGATCTGTACGGGACGCTCAATGACGCCTACACCCAGCTCGGCGACTACCGGGCCGCGACCGCGGCGGTCGCCCGCATGAACGATCTGGGCCCTGGAGTCGCGGCGTTCACGCGCGCGTCCTACGAACTGGAGATGCACGGCCATCTCGCGGCGGCCCGCAGGGTCCTGCGGCAGGCGCTCCAGAGCGCCTACGCCCCCTCCGACGTCGCGTACTGCCGCTACTACCTGGGTGAACTGGCCCTGCACTCCGGGGACCTCGATGAGGCGGCCCGCCAGTACCAGGCGGCCCGCACCGCCGACCCCACCTATGTCCCCGCACTGCAGGGCATCGCCAAGACCCGAGCGCTGCGCGGCGACCTGGCCTCGGCGATCAACGGCTACCGCGATGTGGTGGGCCGCGTCCCGCAGCCGCAGTACGTCGCCGAGTACATCGAGCTGCTGCGGGCCGCCGGCCGCGCCGGCGAGGCCGCCCGCCAGCAGGACCTGCTGCGCTCGGAGCAGAAGCTGATGGCCGACAACGGCGTCGTCGACGACCTGAGCGCCTCCGAATACGCCGCCGACACCGGGGACGCGGCCGGCGCGTTGCGGCACGCCCGCGCCGAATGGTCGCGCCGCCACAGCGTCATCGTCGCCGACGCCCTCGCCTGGGCCCTGCACCGCAACGGCCACGACCGCCAGGCCCTGCGGTACGCGCGGCAGGCGACCCGGCTCGGCTGGCGCAACGCCCTGTTCTACCAGCACCGCGCCGACATCCACGCCGCGCTCGGCGACCACGCCGCAGCCCACCGCGACCGCGCCAAGGCGCACCGCATCAACCCGCACCTGGACCCCAGGTTCCCCGCCATCGGCCGAGCATCGTGACCCGGACCGAACCCGATGCCCTGCGCCTGCGACCGTCCCGGCCACGCTGGCACACCCGACGCTGGGGCGCTCCCGGGCGGATCGCCGAAGGGCGGGCAGGTGGCTTGGTGTCGGCCGTGCTGGCACTGCTCGCCGGGCTCATCATCGCGATCTACTGGGGACCGGCCCTCCCCGCCCACGCCGCCGCTGTTCAGGCGACCGTCGGCGCCGGCGCTGGGCAGGCTGGCGCGGCCGGACCCGTTCATCCGCTGGGGAACTTCACCGTCAACCACTACCACGGGCTCCGGCTCTTCCCCGACCGCATCGAGGACACCGCGATCGTCGACTCCGCCGAGATCCCCACCCTCCAAGAGCGCGGCACCGTCGACACCGACCACAACGCGGCGATCAGCGCCGCCGAGGCGGCCCGGTACGCCGCGCGGCAGTGCTCGGCACTCGCCGCGGCGGTCCCGCTCACCGCCAGCGGCAGCCCGGTCACTTTGCGGCCGGCCGGCTCCTCCTACACGCTGGCCACCGGGTCGGCGGGTCTGTCCACCAGCCGCCTGACCTGCCGGCTGGCAGGGCCGGCTGCGTTGAAGAGGGCCACCGAACTGCGCTTCGCCGACCACTTCCGCGACGACCGCATCGGCTGGCACGAGATCACCGCCACCGGCGACGGCGTGCGCATCGACCGCTCGCCCGTCCCCACGCGCAGCGTCAGCGACCAACTGCGCCACTACCCCGGCGACCTGCTCACCTCACCCCTGGACATCCGCACCGCGACACTGCATGTCCGCCCCGGCATCGGGTCGACGACCACCCGGCTGCCCGGCCTGCCCTCGGCCGGAATCTTCACCAAGGCCCTCGGCCACCTCACCGGCTACTTCAACTCCCTGGTAGGCGCTGAGCGGCTCACCTTCGGCGTCGGGCTGCTGGCCGTGCTGCTCGCGGTCGTCCTGGGCGCGGGACACGCCGCGCTGCCCGGCCACGGCAAGACGGTCATGGCCGCCTACATCGCCGGGCAACGAGGCCGCCCCCGCGACGCCTTCATCGTCGGCGTCACCGTCACCCTCACCCACACCGCGGGCGTCCTGATCCTGGGACTGGTGCTGTCGGCCTCGGCGACCCTGGCAGGTGAATCGCTGCTGGCCTACCTCGGGGTCTTCAGCGGCCTGACGGTCGCAGCCATCGGCACCGGCCTGCTCCGCTCAGCCTGGCGCTCACACCGCGACAACACCACCCCCAGCCCCGAACACGGCCACGGCCACGGGCACGGGCACGGGCACGGGCACGGGCATGGGCACGGGCACGGGCATGGGCACGGGCACGGGCATGGGCACGGGCACGGGCACGGGCATGGGCACGGGCATGGGCATGGAGCCAGAGGGGCTCGTTTGGGAAGGGCGGGGCTGATCGGGCTCGGGTTTTCAGGAGGGCTGGTTCCCAGCCCTTCCGCGCTCGTAGTGCTCCTGGGGGCGATCGCGCTCGGCCGGACGGTGTTCGGTGCCGGGCTGGTGTTGGCTTACGGCCTGGGCATGGCCGCCACGCTCACGCTCGCGGGCCTCGCGCTGGTGCGGATGGAGAGCGTTCTGGCGAAGATCCCCCTCACCGGGCGCGCGATCCACCTCAGCCGGTTCACCCCTCTGGCCACCGCCGCCCTGGTCATCGTGGTCGGCCTCGGACTGGCCCTGCGCAGCCTCAACGGCTCGGTCTAGAGCGGCTCCAATGAACTCATCCCCGCTCGGCCCGGCCCGCGACGGCGGCTTCTGGTTGCTCGGGCTGCGCCGCCCCGACGAGCGGCTGCTGCTGGGCGTCCCGATGTCGCGGCCCGACACCGGAACGCTCCAGCTCGCCCGGCTGCACGCCGCCGGGCTGCGGGTGGCGCGGATGCCGGAGCTGACCGACGCAGGCACCCCGCCCGACGCCGAGGCGGTCGCGGCGGCAGCGCTTGGCGGTCGGTCCGGCGAGGTCATGCGGGCCCTGAGGGCCAGGGGCGTCCGGGCATGATCGGCGAACTGTACGAGGAGGCGCTGCGCGGCCGCGCGGCGGTAGAGATCGAGCACGCCGACGGCCGCCGCCGCCCGCTGCCGCTGCGAGACTGGCTGGCGCTGCGTGGCGGCGACACCGGCCTGCTGGACCGCTGCCAGGGCGCCACCCTTGACGTCGGATCCGGGCCCGGCCGGCTCACGGTCGCGCTCGCGCGGCGCGGGATCCCGGTGCTGGGCATCGACGTGGCGCCCCGCGCGGTCGCGCTGACCATCGCCGCGGGCGGCCCGGCGCTGTGCCGCGACGTATTCGGGCGGGTGCCGGGTACCGGGCGGTGGCGCACGGTGCTGCTGGCCGACGGCAACATCGGCATCGGCGGCGCCCCCGCCCGGCTGCTGCGCCGCGTCCTGGCGCTGCTGGGCCCCGGCGGGCAAGTGCTGATGGAGGTCGACCCGCCCGGCGCGGTGTCGCTGACCGAGCCGCTGCGGCTGCGCTCAGGCGGCGCGGTCGGCGAATGGTTCCCCTGGGCGCACGTGTCCGCCGACGGTGCCGCCGCGCTGGCCGCCGAATGCGCGGCCGACGTCGGCGAACTGTGGGAGGAGGCCGACCGATGGTTCGTCACCCTCAACTCCTGACAAGACTTTCGCCCGGAACCGAACAAACAACCGGCCACCGAGGCCCTGTCACCCCCGCACGGTCCCATACCGACGCTCGTTTCCCGAGCATGACCTGAGTTACCGGCACCGACTGAGTCCCTGCCCGGTCGACGCGGAGACTCGGCGGATACGCCCAAGAGGAGGGCCCGGCAGTTTTAGATCTAGAGGGCGCGGCGCCTTGGCGCAGAGAATTGATCAAAGACGCTGTCGGTTACAACACAGGCAGACCAGAGAGAGAACGTTCCCAATCATCGAGATCATCACTACGGTCGAGGACCCGGTCGATACCGGAGAGCACTTCCTCTATCACGCCGGGCGGCACGACGCTTCCCGCGCCGATTGCCGCGATCAACTGGAGTGCGGCGCGCCTTTTCACATCGTCGTCCCAGAGGTCGAGGGCAGGCACTTTCACGGTACCCGCGAGCGCCGTAGCCGCATCATGACCGTCCGTGTCCTGGGGCGAGGCGGGGAACAGGGCGTCCGGGTCCATGCCGAACGCGGCGGCGTAGGCGTGCGCCCATTCGCGCGGGAAATGCTTGCCCTTCTCGTGGTCGAGGATCTGGCGCGCGAGGTTGGCGACCGAGCCCTGACGCAACCCGGCGGCCTGCATCAGGCGCCGGGCCATCTCATGCTTGCCCCATCCGCGGGCCTCGCGTTCGGCCTGGATGCGGACGGCCCATGCCGGGCGGGGCTGCTCGCTGGTCATCGTCGTGCCACCTCGCGCTCTGACCGGGGAACCCGGAGACGGGGGCCTCTCCGGGGCTTCTCCGCCATTCTCCACTGCCGTCACGAGGCGTGACGGCGATTCACTGTACGAAGCGGGACGCGCGCCGGGCCTTGGCGACCGGGGCGGTGGTCGGGTGACCGGCGCGCGCCCCGTCCCCTGGAGACGAGGCGGCCCCGGCGCGGCGATTGCGGCGCCGGCCGGGGCCTGACCAGGAATGAGGTCCTGGCTGTGGCGAATCGTACGATCTCTGGCGACCCTCTCGCGGCGCTTGCGGCACATCTGTCGGCGCACCGGCTGACGGTGGAGCTGACATCGCGCGGGCTGAAGGTCGCGAATCCGAACGTTCCGGGCTGTTGCGCCGAGGCTCGGCACGCGTCCGACCTGATCACCTGCCGCGCGCGGAGTGAAGACTTCGGGAACGCGTGGTTCTGGACGTCGTGGGGCGAGCCGATCGCGCGCGCCGACCGCATCACGGACGCGGCCGTCGTCATCCGCGGCTACCTGGCGGGAGCCGGACGGTGACGGCGCCGTGGGCGGCCGTCGAACTCGACCCCGAGCGGGTGGCGGCGGAGCTGGCGCGCAGGTTCCCCGGGGTGTCGGCATGGTGGGGCGAGTTCACCGGCCGGTGGTGGGCCTTCGCCCGTGACCGGGCGGGCCGCGATCGGCTCGTCGAGGCGGCGACTCCGGTGGCGCTGGCGCAACTGCTGCACGAGATCGGGGCGGGGCGGCGTCCGCAAGTGCCGGTCCGGCGTGCCGATGTGGCGGCTTGTCGACATGTGGGCCGGGCCGAGTCGCGGCGCCGGCGTCCGCGTCGCGGCGGATGGTTCCGCAGGGTGCTCGCCTTCTAGACCGGGGCGATGGTGCGGGGTGGCCCCCGGCCCCGCACCATCGCTCCTTCCGTCAGGACAGGGGCTCGTCCGCGGCCGACAGGTGCGGGACGGGGACGGTGCCCATGCGGCCGGCCTGGAAGTCCTCGAACGCCTGGACGATCTCGTCGCGGGTGTTCATGACGAACGGGCCGTAGCGGGCGACGGGCTCGCGGATCGGGAGGCCGCCGAGGATCAGGATCTCCCAGCCGTTCGCGCTGGCCAGGGGCTGCGTGTCGGCGGCGCGGACGACCAGGCCGTCCTGCTCGCCATGGTGGTGCGAGCCCGCGAAGACCGCGAGCTGCCCCTCGTCCAGGCCGATCTCCTCGACGCTGGCGGTGCCGCGTCCGGACAGGACGTAGACCATCGCGTTGAAGTCCCGCGGCCACGGCAGCGTGAGGCGGGCGCCCGGCGCGACGGTGGCGTGCAGGTAGTTGATCGGCGTGTAGGTGACGCCCGGCCCGTCGTGCCCGGCGAGGGAACCGGCGATCACCCGGACGAGCGAGGAGCCGTCGTCGGCGGCGAGCAGCTTGACGTCGCGGGCCTCGATGTCCTGGTAGCGCGGCTGCACCCACTTCTGCGCGCGCGGCAGGTTCACCCAGAGCTGGACGCCGTGGAACAGCCCGCCCTTGGCGACCAGTTCCGGCGGCGGCTGCTCGATGTGCTGGATGCCGGACGCGGCCGTCATCCACTGGGTGGCGCCGTCGGCGATGAGGCCGCCGCCGCCCGTGGTGTCCTGGTGCTGGAACGCGCCGTCGATGATGTAGGTGACGGTCTCGAACCCGCGGTGCGGGTGCCACGGGGTACCTTTCGCCTCGCCCGGCGCGTACTCGACGGCGCCCATGTGGTCGAGGAGCAGGAACGGGTCGGCCAGGGACAGGTCGATGCCCGGGAACGGGCGCCGGACCTCGAAGCCCTCGCCCTCCAGGTGGCGCTTCGCGGTCACGATCCTCGCGACGCGGCGCCAGTCGGTGCCGGCGTCCGGCAGCAGCGGCAGCCGGGGCAGGGTCAGCGGGTCGGCCATCACGGCTGGCATGGGGTCCTCCGTCGGTCGGGGCCCGTCCGGGGCCGGGCGGGCGCTGCCTCCCCTACAAGTTAGTTGATGCTTCAACTATTCCCCCACTATACTGCTCCGTATGAGCGAACCACGCTGGCTCGATGCCGCCCAGCAGCGCGACTGGCGGGCGTACGTGGACGGCAGCGTCCGGCTCACCGAGATCATGGACCGCGACCTGAAGACCAAGCACGGGCTGTCGGTGTCGGAGTACGAGATCCTGGTCCGGCTGTCGGAGGCGCCCGGGCACCGGCTGCGGATGGCCGAGCTCGCCGAGAACGCCAGCCAGTCGCGCAGCCGGCTGTCGCACACCTGCTCCCGGCTGGAGTCCAAGGGCCTGGTCAAGCGGGACAACTGCGGCACCGACAAGCGCGGCGTCTACGCGCAGCTCACCGACGACGGCTTCGCGGCGCTGGAGCGCGCCGCCCGCGACCACGTCGAGGTCGTCCGCGAGTACCTGATCGACGTGATCGAGCCCGAGGACCTGGAGGCCATCGGACGCGCCTTCGGCGCCGTCCTCAAACGGCTCGGCGCGACCTGACCGGCGGCTACCGCGACCTGACCGGCGCCTAGAGGGTGACCGTCACGCCGGTCAGGAACCCCACCGACACCAGGGTGAGGAAGACCCACGCCAGCATCATCCCCGCGCCGAACGGCCGCCACCGGCCGCCGACCTTCCACACCAGCAGCCCGCCCAGCCCGAACGCCAGCACCAGCAGCGTGACGAACTGCGGCAGCAGGCTCGGCCGCCGGCTCGTCATCAGCGGCGCGTACATCATCACGAAGTCGACGAACACGAACAGGCCGAACCCCGCCGCGATCGCCCCGACCTCCCGGCCGTTCAGCGACCGGGTGCGCTCGGCGATGTCGAGCGCCCGCTCCGAGCGCAGCCGCAGCCGCGGGCGCACCGGCCCCGGCTCCTCCTGGACGCTCTGCGCCACGGCGAAGATCTCGTCCTCGAGGCTCGGAAAGTCCCTTTCCTGCGGATCCGCCATCCCGGCTCCCTGGGGGCCGGCGGATGCCGGGCGACATGCCCGGCGAGATAGGCGACGTTCGCGGCCCGTCCGCCCCGGCCCCTTTCCGGCGGACGCGCCGTCAAACGCACCGTAGCGAATCCGAGGTCCAACGCGAAGGCCACGCGACGTGCCATCCTGCAAAGATGCCAGCCAGAGGGCCACTCCGCAGTGCGGCGTTCGCCGCCGTGTTCATCGCCGTGTCGGCCGCCGCGACCGGATGCGGCAACGGATCCGACGACGGGGGCAAGCCCGGAACGGCGACGCCCGCCACGCCGCCGACCGCGTCCGGGACCGGGACCGGCTCGGCGTCGCCGTCCGCGAAGCCGACGAGCCAGAAGTTCCAGGCGAAGATCGGGAAGGTCACCGCCGGGGACCTGAAGTACTCCTGGCACAAGGGCTGCCCGGTGGCGCCGTCCGGCCTCCGCATGATCGACATGACGTACTGGGGCATGGACCACCGGCCGCACGACAACGGGCAGCTCGTCGTCAACGCCAAGGCCGCCGACGACCTCGTCAAGGTGTTCCGCAAGCTGTACGCCATGCGCTACCCGATCCGGCGGATGGAGCCGGTCGACAAGTACAAGGGCAGCGACTTCGCCTCGATCGAGGCCGGCAACACCTCGGCGTTCAACTGCCGCAACGCCACCGGGTCCAGCTCGTTCTCCCAGCACGCCTTCGGCCTCGCCGTCGACCTCAACACCTGCGAGAACCCGTACGTGTACGCCGACGGGCACGTCGCCCACAAGGACTGCAAGAAGTACGCCAACCGCAAGAGCAAGGCACCCGGCGTCATCCACGCGGGCGACCGGGTGGTGAAGGCGTTCGCCTCGATCGGCTGGGGCTGGGGCGGCGAGTGGAGCGGCGCTCGCGACTACCAGCACTTCAGCAGCAACGGCCGCTGACCCCGCCCCGGCTTACCGGCCCGCGAGCTCGCGCAGCGCGCGCTCCGACGCCGAGCCCGGCTCGGCGGCGAACAGCTCCAGCCCGCAGCACGCCGGCGCGTCCGGCAGCGCGACGAGCTCGCCGTGCAGGGTCAGCTCGCCCGCGACCGGGTGGTGCAGCACGTACGTCCGGGACCGCGCCTGCGCCACGGGGTACTCGGCCCACATCCGCGCGAAGTCCTCGCTGAGGCCGCGCATGTGGTCGATGTGCACCGCGAGCGCGGCGTCCCCACGAAACCGGCCGAGCAGGACGCGCAGATGCGCGACGTGCCCGCGCGCCGCCCGCTCCCAACCGGCGCGGTGCAGCGCTCGCCGGTGCGGGTCGGCGAACAGCAGATGCGACAGCGTGCGGCGGTCGCCCGGCAGCGCGGCGAAGTCGCCGAACACCGCCGCGGCGAGCCGGTTCCAGCCGACGATCTGGGTGTGCCGCCCGACCACCAGCGCCGGCGTCAGCACGAACGACCCCAGCAGGCGGCGCAGGCCGTCCGGCGTCTCGGGCGGCGTCGCGCCGTCCGGGCACGGCGCGGGCCGCCGCGCGATCCGGCGCAGGTAGGCCAGCTCGTCGGCGTCCAGGCGCAGGGCCGCGCCGACGGCGTTCAGGATCTCGTCGGAGACGGCGTCGCCCCTGCCCTGTTCCAGGCGCGTGTAGTGGGCGATGCTCACGCCCGCCAGCCGCGCCAGCTCCTCGCGCCTCAAGCCCACGACCCGGCGCACCCCGCCGCCCCCGCGCACCCCGCCGCCGTCGTGCAGGCCGACGTCCTCCGGGCGCAGGCGGGCGCGGCGCGACTTGAGGAAGCCGCTCAGCTCGGCCCGGTCGTCCACGCCGCCAACCCTACGTCCCGGCCCGCCGGGTGATCACCCCGTGAGTAGGCAGAACGGGGACCTGGCTGGACGTCCGGCGCCGGACGCAGGCTGTCACGCGAACCCCATGCGAACGGAGACAAGCCATGCCCGGAACCCTGGGACTGATCGGCAGCGGAATGATCGGCTCTTCCGTCGCCCGCCGACGCCCTGACCGGCAAGACGGTGTTCGACACCGCCAACTACTACCCCGAGCGAGACGGGCGCCTGCCCGAACTCGACGCGGACGAGCTCACCTCAAGCGCCCTTCTGCAGCGCCGCCTTCCCCGCTCGCGCGTGGTGAAGGCGTTCAACAACATCACCCCGCACCAGCTGGTCACGCTCGCCCGGCCCGCCGGCGCACCGGACCGCAACGCCCTGCCCATCGCGGGCGACGACGCCGACGCCAAGGCCGAGGCCGCCGGGCTGCTGGACGTCCTCGGTCACGACACCGTGGACATCGGCACGCTCGCCGACAGCTGGCGCAGCGAACCGGACACACCGGTGTACATCCGGCCGTACCTGGGAGAGGTCCCCGCCCTCAACGTCGAGGACTTCCTCCGCTGGACCATCGGGACGCCCGGCATCGCGGTCCCCGCGGCCCGGGTCGGCGAACTCGCCGAGGCCGCGGTCCGCCGCCCGGCCAGCGAGGCCAGACTCCCGAGCAGGGACTGAGGGTTGGGGGGAGCAAGAGGTTTGCGAACGTCCCGCCAAGCGGCCTACGGCGTCCCTGAGGGACGTGGCCGGAGGGGACGTGGTCACCCGGTCGAGCCCGCGCACGGGGGTGGACGCGCCGTCGCGTCCGCGCGGGCGGCTGCCCGGGTGTCAGACCATCATGAGCGCGATCACGCCGACCACGACGATGACCGCGACGACGGCGAGGCCGACGACGAGGGCCATGTTCGGGCCGGTCTTCTCCGCCGGTGCCCGGTTGGCGAAGTTCTGAAACTGGTGGGTGGTACCTGCCGGATCATTCGGTGTCTGTGACATGCCGAAGAGAGTAACGGATGCCTTCCGCCCGATTAGGGCGCTTTCCACGGAGCCCGCCACGTTGCGATCGCGAGCGAAGCCAGGTTCGAGCGAAGCGAGAACCTGATCGCGCAGCGAGCCCCCAGGGCGAGTCGGAGCGATGCAGCGATCGCACTTTGCCCGCCGAAGGGAGGGCGTCCAACGCCCGACCGCCAAGGGCAAAGAAATAAGTACAGCGGAGAGTGTGGGATTCGAACCCACGAGGACTGTCCCCAGCCCTGGGCGCTTTCAAGGCGCCTGCACTAGTCCACTATGCGAACTCTCCCCGGCCACGCCACGCCCGGGTGGCCACGGCCAACGATAGCGGTCCTACTCGGCGGCCTCGACCGCATATCCGGGGATGGACGGCCAGCGGACCGTCATCACGACGGACTCCTCCTCGGCGTGCCAGGAGTGGTCGACGCCGCGTCCCCAGACCACGTAGTCGCCGGGTTCGGCCAGCAGCACGTCGCGGTCGGGGAACTCCAGCCGGAACCGGCCGCTGATCAGCACGAGCAGCGCGGTGCGCTTCTCGCCGCTGGTCCAGCTCGCGCGCCGTTCGTCCTTGGGGTGGACGCCCCATTTGATCTCGACGTCCTCGCTGTGCCGCAGGTCGCCGGGCGGTTTGAAGTGCCCCAGCAGCCAGCCGCGGTCGGCGGCGGCGTCCGCGGCGGCCTTGCCCACGTACACGCCCTGGTCGTCGTCCTCCACGGGAGGCGACTCTAGTGGCGCGGGTGCGCGGACGAGGTCAGGAGGGACGGTCGGGGCGCGGGTAGGCGAAGCCGTCGCCGACGATGGCGGCGAGGTTGAGGTAGGCCTCGCGGGTCACCTGGGCGAGCTGCTCCAGTTCGACCTCGGCGCCCTCTTCCAGGTGGTCGTCGTAGGGGATGCGGACGACCGCGCGGCAGCGGCTCTCGAAGTGCGCCTGCAGCTTGTCCAGGTCGACCTGGCTGCGGGTCCGGTTGCGGACCATCGACAGCACCACGACGCCGTTGCGGACGAGGTGGCCGTGGTCGTGCGCCTCCAGCCAGTCGAGGGTCGCGCTCGCCGAGCGGGCGCCGTCCACCGACGGGGAGCTGACCAGGACGAGCTGGTCGGCGAGGCTCAGCACGCCGGCCATCGCCGAGTGCAGCAGGCCCGTCCCGCAGTCGGTGATGCAGACCGAGTAGTACTGCTCCAGGACGACGGCGACGGCCGCGTAGTCCTCGGCGCTGAACGCCTCGCTGACCGCGGGGTCGCGGTCGGAGGCGAGGACCTCCAGGCGCGCCGGGTTCTGCGAGGTGAACGCGCGGACGTCGGCGTACCGGTGGATCCGGTCGCGGCTGTTGAGCAGGTCGCGGACGGTCGCGGCGGTCTCCAGCCGCACCTTGTCCGACAGCGTGCCGCGGTCGGGGTTGGCGTCCACCGCGATCACCCGGTCGCCGCGCAGCGACCCGAGCATCGAGCCGAGCCCGGTCGTGGTGGTGGTCTTGCCGACGCCGCCCTTCAGCGACATCACCGCGACGCGGTGGTGCCCGTTCGTGACGGGGGTGCGGGCCCGCGCGATCAGGTCCTTGCGGCGCAGCTCGCTCTGCGACTCGCCCGGGTGGACGCTGCCGCCGGTGGCCTTGTAGACGGCGCGCCGCCAGCCCGACGACGGCGCGATGCGGCGCTCGCCGAGCAGGTTCTCGGAGCTGAGGCTCTCGGAGCTCTTCGGGTCGGGCTGCGGCTGCTGCTGGGGCTGCTGCGGCTGCCCCGGGTACTGCTGCTGGTTGGGCGGCACCTGCTGGTACGGCCCGGGCTGGGACGGGCCCTGCTGCGGGTAGGCGTAGCCCTGCTGCGGCGGTCCGACGTCGCTGTTGGGCGGCATCTGCGCGTACGGCTGCCCGGTGCTGGGGTCGACGGCGTACGGCTGCCCCGTGCTCGGGTCGACCGGATAGGTCTGGCCGGTGTTCGGGTCGACCATGTAGGGACGGCCCGTGTTCGGGTCGACTGGATAGGGCTGGCCGGTGTTGGGGTCGACCGGGTACGGCTGGCCGCCGCCCTGGTTCGGCGGGTAGGGCTGGCCGGTGGTCGGGTCGACCGCGTACGGCTGGCCGTTCACGTTCGGGTCCTGCGCGTATGGCTGGCCGTTGGGGTCTTGCGGGAAAGGCTGCGCGTTCGGGTCCTGCGGGAACGGCTGCGCGTTGGGGTCCTGCGGGAAGGGCTGGGCGCCGTGGGGGTCGGCCGGGAAGGGCTGGGCGCCGCCCTGCTCGGCCGGGTACGGCGGCTGCGCCGCGTTGGGGTCGTGCGGCGGGAACGGCTGGTCGGGCAGGTACGGCGGGAGCTGGTCGAGCGGCGGCGCGCCCTGCCCGTTGCCCGCGTCGTACGGCGGCTGCTGCTGCGGCGCCGGCCCGGTCTCCCAGGGCTGCTTCTGGTCGAACGGCTGGTACGCGGCGGCGTACGGGGGAGGCAGCATGCCGCCCTCGAACGGCTGCGGCATGGGACCGCCGTCGTAGGGCGGGAGGTTCTGCGCCGGGCCGGGCGGGGGCGGCGGCGGGCCGAACCCCTCGGGACCGAAGTTCTCCGGGGCGAAGTTCTCCGGGGCGAAGTTCTCCGGGCCCGGGATCGGGGGCGGCGAGGCCAGCCACGGGTTGGCGTTCGGGTCGTGCGCGGGCTGCGGCGCCTGCTCGCCCGGCGCGCCCTCCGGCCGCCCGGCGGCCTCGGGCGGCCCCTGCCGCTCGGGCTGAGCCGGCTGCGCCGCGGGCGCCTGCTCGCCCTCGGCGGCGGGCGGCGGGACGGCGGCGGACGGCCCCGTCGTCTCGCCGCTCATCGCGTCAAGAGAGGCGAGCCGCTCCTCCAGGGAACGCCCGTCGTGCTCGTTCCTCGCCACCGTTTCTCCCCTCGGGCACACCTCTGATGAATCATTACGGAGCAGGAGGGCAAATCGGCCCCCACGCAGGATACCCGCGCGTCAATACCACGCATCCCCGCGGAAGATCCACTTTGCCCCCGGCGGGGGCGGTCGGGCGGCGCGGCGGCGGCGCCCGACCGCCGCCCGGTAGCGTGACCGGTATGCATGCGATCGTGATTCGCGAGCCGGGGGACGCCGAGGTCCTGGAATGGACGCGGGTGCCCGATCCGGAGCCGGGGCCGGGCGAGGTGCTGGTCGAGGTGGCGGCGAGCGCGGTGAACCGCGCGGACGTCATGCAGCGGATGGGCTTCTACGACCCGCCGGAGGGCGCCCCGCCGTATCCGGGCCTGGAGGTGTCGGGGCGGATCGCGGCGCTCGGCGACGGCGTGACGGGCTTCGCCGTGGGCGACGAGGTGTGCGCGCTGCTCGCCGGCGGCGGCTACGCCGAGCTGGTCGCGGTGCCCGCCTCGCAGGTGCTGCCCGTCCCGCGCGGCGTCGACCTCGTGGACGCGGCCGGCCTGCCCGAAGTCGCCTGCACCGTCTGGTCGAACATCTGGATGCACGCCGGGCTGCGCGCCGGCGAGACGCTCCTGGTGCACGGCGGCGGCAGCGGCATCGGCACGCACGCGATCCAGCTCGCCAAGGCCAAGGGCGCCAAGGTGGCGTGCACCGTCGGCAGCGAGGAGAAGGCGGCCCGCTGCCGCGAGCTGGGCGCCGACATCGTGATCAACTACCGCGAGGACGACTTCGTCGACAGCGGCCCGTACGACGTCGTCCTGGACCTGATCGGCGCCAAGTACCTCGAACGGAACGTGCGCGCCCTCGCCACCGGCGGGCGGCTGATGGTCATCGGGCTGCAGGGCGGCGCCAAGGCGGAGCTCGACATCGGCGCGCTGCTGCGCAAGAGGGCGCTCGTGCACGCAACGGCGCTGCGGTCCCGTCCGTTGGAGGAGAAGGCGGAGATCGTCGCGGCCGTCCGCGAGCACGTCTGGCCGCTGCTGGAGTCGGGGGACGTCGCGCCGGTCGTCGACCGGCGCGTCCCGATGGCCGACGCCGCGCAGGCGCACCGGCTGATGGAGCAGAGCGGGCACGTCGGCAAGATCCTGCTCACCGTGTGAGGATGAGGGAGTTATGAGCGAGCCTTCGAAGAACCAGTCGGAACAGGAACCGCACGTCCTCGTGGTGGGGCCGAACGGCATCGCGCTGGAGGGCGCGGGCGACGGCGGCGAGTCCGAGGGCAAGTCGATCACCGAGATGGTCGAGCAGCCCGCGAAGGTGATGCGGATCGGCGGGATGATCCGCCAGCTGCTGGACGAGGTCAAGGCCGCCCCGCTGGACGAGGCGAGCCGGGCCCGGCTGCGGGAGATCCACAAGTCGTCCATCAAGGAGCTGGAGGACGGCCTGGCCCCCGAGCTGGTCGAGGAGCTGGAGCGGCTGTCGCTGCCGTTCGCCGACGAGTCCGTGCCGAGCGAGGCGGAGCTGCGGATCGCGCAGGCGCAGCTGGTCGGCTGGCTGGAGGGGCTGTTCCACGGCATCCAGACGACGCTCTTCGCCCAGCAGATGGCGGCGCGCGCCCAGCTGGAGCAGATGCGCCGCGCGCTGCCCGCCGGGATGATGCCGCAGGGCATGGACCAGCAGGACGAGCCCGGCCCCCGATCGTCCGGCCCCTACCTGTAGAGCGTTTCCGCGGCGGCGGCCGCACCCCTCACCGGGGGTGCGGCCGTCGTCACGGGAACAGGCGTTCCAGCACCTGCGCGACGCCGTCGTCGTCGTTGCGGGACGTGGTGTGCGTGACGGCGGCCAGCACGAGCGGGTGCGCGTTCGCGACCCCGTACGAGGTGCCCGCCCAGGCGAGCATGGGCAGGTCGTTGGGCATGTCGCCGAACGCGGTGACGTCGGCGGCGCCGAGGCCGTGCTCGGCGCACAGCGCTTCGAGGGCGCTGGCCTTGGTGACGCCGTGCGCGCTGATCTCCAGCAGCCCGCGCCCGGACGAGTGGGTCACGGTCACCAGGTCGCCGACGGCCTTCTCCGCCCGCGCGGCGAGCTCGTCGGGGTCGGCGTCGGGGTGGAAGGCGAGCAGCTTGGTGCTCGGGAAGGCGACGAGTTCGGCGTCGTCGACGGGCCGTCCGCCGAGCGCCTCGGCGTCCCAGCCGGACAGGTCGTAGCTGCGCTCGAACACGAACCCGGTCGGGTACTCCGCGGCGAAGCGGAACGCGGGCGAGACGCCGCGCAGCCGCTCGACGGCCTCGGCGAGCACGCCCGGCTCGATCTGCCGGGCGTGCACCACGGTCTCGGTGTGCAGGTCGTAGACGAGGGCGCCGTTCGCGCAGATGGCGAGGCCGCGGTGGCCGACGGCGGTGGCGATCTCCGCCATCCAGCGCGGGGGGCGGCCGGTGACCATGACGAGCATCGCGCCGGCGCGCTCGACGCGCGCGAGGGCGGCGACGGTGCGCGCGGAGATGGTCCCGTCGGAGCGCACGATCGTGCCGTCGAGGTCGGTGGCGATCACGCGCGGCGTGGGTTCGGACATGTCACCTTCCAGTGCGACTGTGACTCACCTTAGGCGACGGGTCCGACGGCCGATCCGCCCGGTTGGCCCCTGCTGCTCCGGTTCGCGGGCCGTTCGCGTCCTGTTCGCGCCACGCCCCTTCCGTCCCGTCCGCCCCCCACCTAGGGTGCAATCACCCGAATCTTCTTCACGTTCTCTCTCCCCCGCGTGCGGAAGGCACTGCCCATGACCCGCAGAACCCCCCGTCTGGTGTCGGCCGCCCTCGCGGGCACCGTCGCGCTGGCCCCGTTCACCCTCCCGGCCCCCGCGTCGGCGGCCCCCGCGACCGCCGCCCGGACCACCGCCTCGACCGTCCGCGACGTCAAGGTGGACGGCGCCGTCAACGTCCGCGACATCGGCGGCTACGCCGCCCGGGACGGACGCCGCGTCCGCTACGGGGCCGTCTACCGGTCCGCGTCGCTCAGCAAGGTCACCGCGACCGGCGTCGCGCAGCTCCAGCGGCTCGGGCTTTCGGCCTCCGTCGACTTCCGCTCGCAGCTCGAGGTCGGCCTGTCCGGCGCCGACCGGCTGCCCGCCGGCGTCACCCCCGTCGCCGCGAACATCAACGCGTTCTCCCCGACGCTGCTGACGATGGCGCCGGAACTGCTCAAGGCGATCCTCGCGCAGGACAAGCCCGGCGAGTTCATGGCGCTGTCGTACCGCGGGTTCATCCACGACCCCGACTCGCGCAAGCAGTTCGCGGCGGCGCTGAAGCGCGTCGCGTCCGCCCGCGGCCCCGTCCTCTACCACTGCACCGAGGGCAAGGACCGCACCGGCGTCATGACCGCGATCCTGCTCACCGTCCTCGGCGTCGGCAAGGCCCAGGTGTACGGCGACTACCTGCGCTCCAACCAGGAACTCGCCGGCCGGAACGCCGCCGAGCTCGCCGAGCTGGAGAAGCTCGGCATCGACCCGGCGCTCGTCGAGCCGTTCCTGACCGTCCGCGCGTCCTACCTCGACGCCGCCTTCGACCAGATCAAGAAGGACTTCGGGACGTTCGACGCGTTCCTCACCAAGGGCCTCGGCATCGACGCCGCCACCCAGGCCGCCCTCCGCAAGCAACTGCTCCGCTAATAAGAAAGGGCCCGTCCGTTGCGGACGGGCCCTTCCACTCCATTCAGCGCTTGACCGGCTCCAGGACCTCCAGGCCCAGGAACTTCTGCAGCGCCTCCGGGACGCGCACCGAACCGTCCGCCTGCTGGTGGTTCTCCAGGATCGCGACCATCCAGCGCGTCGTCGCGAGTGTCCCGTTCAGCGTCGCGACCGGCTGGTTCTTGCCGTCGGCGTCCTTGTACCGCACCGCCAGGCGCCGCGCCTGGAACTCGGTGCAGTTCGACGTCGACGTGACCTCGCGGTAGGTGTTCTGCGTCGGCACCCACGCCTCGCAGTCGTACTTGCGCGCCGCGCTCGCACCGAGGTCGCCCGCCGCCGTGTCGATCACCCGGTACGGGAGCTCGCACTTGGCGAGCATCTCCTTCTCCCACTCCAGCAGCCGCAGATGCTCGGCATGCGCGTCCGCCGGGTCGCAGTAGGAGAACATCTCCACCTTGTCGAACTGGTGGACGCGGATGATGCCGCGCGTGTCCTTGCCGTACGAGCCGGCCTCGCGGCGGAAGCACGACGACCACGCCACGTACCGCCGCGGCAGCTCGTCGATGATCTCGTTCATGTGGTACGCGGCGAGCGGCACCTCGGAGGTGCCCACCAGGTACAGCTCCTCCTGCGGGAGCTGGTACACCTCCGCGGCGTGCGCGCCGAGGAACCCGGTGCCCTCCATCGCCTCCGGCTTCACCAGCACCGGCGGGTACATCGGCACGAACCCGGCGGCGACCGCCTGCTCCATCGCCAGGTTCAGCAGCGCGTACTGCAGCCGCGCGCCCACCCCGGTCAGGTAGTAGAACCGCGCGCCCGACACCTTCGCGCCGCGCTCCATGTCGATCGCGCCGAGGCCCTCGCCCAGCTCCAGGTGGTCCTTCGGCTCGAAGTCGAACGCCGTGGGCTCGCCGACGTGCTCCAGGACGACGTAGTCCTGCTCGCCGCCGGGCGGGACGCCGTCCTCGATGAGGTTCGGGACGCCCTTCAGCGCCGCGTCCAGCTCCTCGCCGAGCCGGTCGGCCTCCGCCTCGCGGTCCTTGACCTGCTGCGCCAGCTCCTTCGCGCGGGCCAGCAGGGCCTGCCGCTCCTCGCCCTGCGCCCGCGACACCGACTTGCCGAAACTCTTCTGCTCGGCGCGCAGCTGCTCGAACGAGGTCAGCGCGGAGCGCCGCCTCCCGTCCAGGTCCAGCAGCCGGTCGACGACGGCGTCATCCTCACCGCGGGCGCGCTGCGAGGCGCGCAGCCGCTCGGGATCCTCTCGAAGAGCTCGCAGGTCAATCACAGACCCGAGGCTACCGGCCCGGGCCCCTCCGGCGCGCGCGAGTATCGCGGTCCGCCCGGCGCCGCGCGCCTACGCGGGCCAGGCGCCGCGCGCCTACGCGGGTCGGCTGCCGGGCGTCTGCCCGGGTCAGTGCCGGGCGCTGGCCAGCAGGGCGTGCGCGGGCAGCGCCACCTGGCCGTCCAGGTCCGGATCCGAGCCCGCGGGCAACGCGTACTCCGCGACGAGCCGGTCGTACTCCGCCTTGATCCGCGCGATGGTCTTCTCGTCCTGCCGGCTGACGGCGACGCCGTTGCTGCCGACCGCCGAGAGCGCGCCCGTCTCCCACCACTCCTCAGGGTCGACGACGTGCTCCCAGGTCACCTCCTCGACCGCGACGTCGGCGAAGCCCGCCTCCGTCACCAGCCGCCGGAACGCCATCGCCTCGCCGTACTCCATGAACGGCGACGGCGGGATGTCGTCCGGCCACGGCACCCCGGCCGCGTCGATCGCCTCCCGCACCACCGCGAGCGCGCCGATGCCCGGCATCACCCAGCAGCTCAGCGCCAGCCGCCCCTCCGGCCGCAGCACCCGCCGCAGCTCGGCGAGCGCCGCGCCCGGCTCACCGACATGGTTGATCACGAAGTTGCCGACGACCGCGTCGAACGTGCCGTCCTGGAACGGCACCTCCGGCAGCACCGCCACCTGCACGTCCAGCCCCGGCACGTTCCGCCGGGCCGCCTCCGCCATGTCCGGGTCGGCGTCCAGCGCGGACACCTCCGCGCCCCGCCGCACCGCCTCCGCGGCCACGAAGCCCGGCCCGGTCCCCACCTCGAGCACCCGGGTCCCGGCCGCGACGCCCGCGGCGTCCAGCAGGGGCCCGACCATGTACCGCGTGAGCCGGGCGAACCCCCGCTCGTACGCGGGGGCCCGCCCGGCCCACAGCTCGCGCTCGTAAAGATCGAAGTCGACCACGAGGGCAGCGTACGCTAACGCACGTCCACGTAGTCGTCCCGGAACGCCTTCACGTACGCGGACGAGCCGCCGTAGTAGGCGCGCCAGGTGCCGTCCTTGGACGCCTTGAACCCCTTCCGGAACCGCCCGAGCCCGTCGGCCGTGGCAGCGCCCAGATACGTCCACGTGGACGCCCCCTTGGCCCGGAAGTAGAACGACACCTTCTGCTTACCGAAGCTCGTCCACTGGTTCGGCTTGGGCTCCCGGTAGAGCGCGCCGACGATGGTGACCGTACGGCCCTTGACCACAGGCTCAGGACTCGCGTTGAAATCGGCGATCTCCGTGCGGTACCGGACGTCCACGTAGTCGGCCGGGCCGGTGGACGGCAAGGAGGCGAACCCGTCGTCGCGCACGACGGCCCGCCAGTACCCGTCCCGCGCCGCACGCGTCGGGATCGCGAACCGGCCCGCTCCGTCGAGGACCCCCGCCACGACGTCGCTCCACGTCTTCTGGTCGGTGGAGAACTGCAGCTCCACGAGGGCGCTATCGGCCGCGACCCATCGGCCGTCCGCCAGCCTGCGCAGGACCTGGCCGGTCGCCGTCATCGTGTCGCCTCTGCCGACCGGCTCGGGACCGGCGTCGAAGCCGCTGATGGACGTCCGGTAGGCGATCTGGACGACGCTGGTGTCATCGGACGACTGCAGGTAGTCGGCGTAGTCGCCAGGGAGATGGACCGGATCGCCCGCGAAGGAGACATTCCAGGCGCCGTCATCGGTCACCGGGACCGTCGCACTGTAGACGCCGTTCGCGTCCGTCTTCGGCGAGGCGACCGTGTGCCAGTCACCGCCGACCGCCTTGTCGAACTGCAGGTCGACCTGCTTGCCCGCCAACGGCGCCCACGCGCCGGCCCGGTCCTGCCGTTCGAGCTTCCCGGTGATCGTCGCCTTCTCACCCGCGATGAGCCGTCCCTTGATCGCCAGGCTGATCCGGGTGCGGAGCCGCTGCTTGGAGATCGCCGTCGCCGCGCTCCGCGCCGGCCGGTGCAGGAAGTCGCCCGGGTACGACACGACGACGTCACCGGACGCGGTGAAGGCGGCGGTCCCCTCGGCGCGCCCGTCCGCGTCGGTGACCGCCGTGACGCTCTGCCCGTCCGGCTGGTCGACGTGCAGCCGGGCCCCCGCGACGGGCGTCTGTGCGCCGTCGGGGTTCCTGGCGAGCAGCCGGGCGCGGAAGGTCACCTGCGGATGGTCGACGTCCACCGTGGTCGGCGACACCGCCACGTCCGCGAGCTCCGTGTCCAGCCCGTTGTCGATCACGGCCCGCCCAGGCAGGTTCCGCGTCATGGCGGCGTTCGTGAGCTCGACGTCCACCGTCCAGCGGCCCTGCGCCACCGTCACCGCGGACTTCGTCCGCCACACGCCGTCCTTGGCGGTGCCGCCGACCAGCTCGAAGTCGTCCACCGGAACGGTCTCAGGCCCGCCGCCAAGCGTCCGCAGGTCGGCGCGCACCTTCGTGATGTCGCTCTGCGAAACGGCGGCCACCTCGATCTGCGTGGTCGCCCCCGGCGACAACAGCCGAACCGACCGGATGTTCGGGGAGTCCGCCGCATTCGCGGACGGCACCACGACAAGCACCGCGACCGTTACCAGTCCCGTGAAGAGCGCCAGCAAACGGCGCATCCGAATCTTCATCGCACATCCACGTAGTCGCTGGGCTTGTTCGACGCGAGGTAGTTCGCGCTGCCGTCGCAGGCGGCCATCCACGTCCCGTCCTGGGACGCCTTGAAGCTCTCGCTGAACCACCCGCTGGGCGGTGGCCAGGAGGGACGACGTTCGGCGCAAGGAAGGGCCTCTCCGCGGGCGTTCAGGAAACGATCAGGAGACGTCCAAGATCCACTAGCGGTTGTCGCTCGGGAAAAGACTGCTGATCACATTTCGGTCACCTCGGTGTGCGTGACGCGGGTCACTCGCGACGTTGTTATGCGCGGGCGGCCCGCGGTGTCTCATGTGCGAACCCATTTCGATGGAGGAGGCGGACATGAAGGTCGTCGTTGCAGGTGCTGGATACGCAGGGACGCTCGCGGCGAACCGGCTGGCGAAGAAGGTGCCCGGCGCGGAGATCACGGTGGTCAACCCGCGGGCCGACTTCGTTGAGCGGGTGCGGCTGCACCAGCAGCTGGCCGGGACGGGGAAGGCTGCGACGCCGCTCGCGCAGGTGCTGCGCGACGGCGTCCGCTCGCGGCGGGCGGCGGTCGAGAAGATCGGCGACGGCAGCGTTGTTCTCGACGGCGGCGAGACCCTGGACTTCGACTACCTGGTCCTGGCCGTCGGGAGCACGCTGTCGCCGCTGCCCGGCACCGTCCCGGTCGGGACGTGGGAGGGGGCCGAGCAGGCCCGCGCGGCGCTGGCGGAGCTGGCCGCGGGCGGGACGGTGACCGTCGTCGGCGCCGGGCCGACCGGCATCGAGACCGCCGCCGAGGTCGCCTACGCCCGTCCCGACCTGGAGGTCCGGCTCGTCGGACGGGACTTCGCGGCCTCCCTGTCGCCGGGGGCCCGCCGTCGGGTGCGCGCCGGCCTGGAACGATTGAAGGTGTCGGTGCTGGAGGACGGAGTGGACGAGGTGGAGGCCGGTGCGGTGCTGCTGCGGTCCGGAGAGCGGCTCGCCTCCGACGTCACCCTGTGGGCCGTGATCGGCGGCGTCCCCGACCTGGCGGCGCGCAGCGGCCTGAAGGTCGACGAGCGGGGCCGCGCCGTCGTGGACGAGTACCTGCGCAGCGTGAGCGACCCGCGGATCCTCGCGGTCGGCGACTGCGCCGCCGTCCCCGGCTCCCGCATGTCCTGCCAGACCGCCGAGCCGCAGGGCGTGCACGCGGCCGACACGCTGGCCCGGCTGGCGAAGGGCCGCCCGCTCAGGCCCTACTCGGTCGAGTACGTCGCCACGTGCGTCAGCCTCGGCCGCCGCGACGGCGTGATCCAGCTGTCCCGCCGGGACGACAGCCCGCGGCGGCAGTACCTCGCCGGCCGTCCCGGCGCCGCGACCAAGGAGCTGGTGGTCCGCAGCGCCGGATGGAGCGCCCGCACCGGGATCGGCGCCACCGGCCTCCCCGGATCGAAGGACGGGAAGGGCAAGTGAGCGACCCCACCGCCGATCCGGCGACGGAGGCCTTCGTCCGCCACCGCAACCTGCTCTTCACCGTCGCGTACGAGATGCTCGGCTCCGCGGCCGACGCCGAGGACGTGCTCCAGGAGACCTGGTTGCGGTGGGTCCGGGTCGACCGGGCGGAGGTCCGCGACGAGCGCGCCTACCTGGTGCGGATCACGACCCGGCAGGCGCTCAACCGGCTGCGGACGATGACGCGGCGCAAGGAGGCCTACGTCGGCCCCTGGCTGCCCGAGCCGCTGCTCACCACGCCGGACGTGGCGGAGGACGTCGATCTCGCCGAGAGCATGTCGATGGCGCTGATGCTCGTCCTGGAGACGCTGTCGCCGACCGAACGCGCCGTCTTCGTGCTGCGCGAGGCGTTCGACGTGAGCTACGAGGAGATCGCGGAGGCGGTCGGCAAGAGCCCGGCGGCCGTCCGGCAGATCGCCTACCGCGCCCGCCGGCACGTCGACGCCCGGCGGCCCCGCGAGACGGTGTCGGCGAGCGAGACCCGGGCCGTCCTGGAGTCGTTCCGCCGCGCCCTCGACACCGGCGACCTGCAGGGCCTGCTCGACGTACTCGCCCCTGAGATCGTCCTGGTGAGCGACGGCGGCGGCGTGAAGCAGGCCGCGCTGCGGCCGATCAACGGCGCCGGCAAGGTGGCCCGCTACATCATCGGCGGCACCGGCAAGACCCGGGCCACGATCACCACCCACCCGACCGTGGTCAACGGCAACCCGGCGCTGCTCATGCGGGTCGACGGCGAGCTCGACGGCGTCATGGCGATCCGCGTCGAGGACGCCCGCATCACCGGCCTCTACTACGTCCGCAACCCCGAGAAACTGACCCGCATCGAATCCGAAACCCCGATCACCCTGCGCTGAACACCCCTACAACACATCCCGCACCGGATGCCGACGAGAACGCCGGGCCTCCCACCCGGCGAGCTCCCGCCGCTTCCACCCCACGCTCGAATGCCCGGCGAGGAAGGCCCAGTAGCGCACCATGACCTCGCTCGCGTCGGCCAGCGGGTAGTGCCCCACCAGGCCAGCATGTCGAGCAACCAGTCACCGCCGGTCTGGACGTCACCGACCAGAAACGCCCCAAGCGCGGTCTCAGCCTCATCAGTGAAGTCATAATCCGGCACCCCATGCCCACCGCTAAAAAACGAAATCATCGGCAGCCCGATCGAATCACAGATGGCCTCGGCACGGATGCCGACGTCCCTTCGTGGCCTCCCACTGGTCCACTTCCGATCGGACCGTGTCGCGCGCAAGAAAGTCCAGGTAGTCGACAGTCACGTCGTGTGCATCGTCCAGCCCATAGCGGAAAGTCCACTCGTCATCGTAGAGATCCGTCAACTCGAACCCGTTCTTCGTGATCACACCGGCGCAGGAGTTGCCGAGCCATTCGTCTTCGTCGGAAGTGCCGGTTCGAACGTCTTCGAGCATGCTGAGGAGGTCCAGGCACCAACGTGTCGAGTTGCCCACGTCGCTCACGAGGAGCGAGGCGATGGACGCATACGACTCGCTCGACGGCCGCCCGTCCGGCGCCCCCAGCTCATCCCGAAAGAACTCGACCCTGCGTCCTGTCACGACGCCCCTTGCGGAGTCAGAAGAAGGTGCCGCGGTAGGGGTGGGGGCGGTTCCAGGTTTCTTCCCAGCGCAACAGGTCGGCTTGCCATTCAGGCAGGTCCGGCCGGTAGCCGCGGACGAGTTGCGGGTTGTCGGGGATGGAGGCGAGGAATTTCCAGTACTCCTCTACCACCTCTTTCATGTCGGCGACGGAGTACTCGCCTTTTTCGTGGGGTACCCAGAGGTTCTGGATGCGGACGCCCGACGGAGAGAAGTCGACCTCGTAGTTCTCGCTGCTCCATGGCTCGAAGGGCGCCCGCCCCGCAACGATGTCGTGCACCATGGCCAACGCATCGAGGCACGTCTTCTTATAGATCGAGATATCGGTCGTTATCCACGCCCCCAGGGCCTGGTACTTTCCGTCCTCGGCCTGGTAGATCGGCAATCTGTACTCGTCGAGCGAGAACGTCATAATGGTCACGAAGCGGCCCCCATCCGTTACGGCACGATCGGCCAACCGTGGGTATATCCACCTTGACCATCGTAGAACCCTTCGATCGTCACCCCATCATAGGTGCCGCGCCACTTGTTGGTGCCCGGGACCGGAGTGCCCTTGTGGAATGCTCCGGCGATCGCGGCGTCGACCTTCTGCGGTGGCCAGTGGTCGGGGAAGAACGAACTCTCGCCGCCGTTACCGGCCTTGTTCTTCCAGCCGGGCGGGTTGGTCGTGTGGTCCCAGAACTGCGGCTGGCCGCGGTAGGCGCCCGTCGCGGGATCCTTGGTGACCGAGGTTCCCGGCTTGAGGCGGCGGCCGGGCCAGTCCTTGCCGCCCGGCCGGTAGTGGTATCCGGATCCGCTGGGGAGTCCGGGTCTCTCGTGCCCCTTGAACACGTGATCCCTGAAGTGGGGGTTCATTCGTCCGCGACGGTTCCGGCGGTTGGCTCTGCGGAGGAACTTGATCGCCTCGCCCATCAGGCCGGCGGTGGCCTTGCCCTTGCCCTTAGCCATTGAGGATCGCGTCTATGGCGAGGTTGATGAGCTGGTCGATGAGGGCGCCGGTGATCTCCTTGAAAATGGGGATCTCGGCGAGGGAGGCGCCGAAGGTCTCCGGGGCGGTGGCGATGGCCTGGGCGATCTCGGCGGCGAGCAGGGCGAGCTGGACGATCGTGTTGATCTTCAGGCCGAGGACGATGCCGCCGCAGACCATCAGGCCCGCGCCGATGATCTGGGCGGCGGTGCGGGCGTCCTCCAGGTTGGCGTGCGGGGCGTCGCCCTGCGTCCAGGAGTCCTTGAAGGCCTGGACGCCGTCGGCCTCGTGGGTCGTCCAGACCTGCTGGGCGTGGCCGTGGGCGTCGGCGACCGGCTGGCCGAGGGTGCCGGCGAACCGGAGCCAGGCGGCGCCCATCTCCATGAGCTTGGTCTCGTCCGCCTCGGGCCAGCTGTAGCCGAGCATCGACAGCAGCGAGCGCAGCTCGCCGGGGAGTTGCAGGCCCATCAGAGGACGTCGTTGACGCGGTTGACCTCGATGGCGGAGGTGTCCTCGGCCTCGCGGTAGCCGGCGGCCATCGTCTGGACGCCGTCGCCGTGCTCCGCGACGCCCTCGATGTTGTCGTCCAGGCAGTCCTGGAACACCTCGAGGACGGCCTGGTAGCAGCCGCCGATGATCGAGCCGATGTCGTCCTCGCCCCAGGGCTGCCCGTAGGAGGACAGCTCTCCCTGGAACTGCTGCCAGTGGGAGCGCAGGTCGGTGGCCGCGTTCCCGATGTCGCGGCCGCTCTTGAGCATCTGCTCGTGGTCGACCTTCAGTTCCGGCGCCATGCGGCCTCCCGCTACTTCGGCTGGACGTCGCTCATCAGGGACTGCAAAGACGTGACGTATCTGCCGAGTTCGCGTAGGCCGGCGTCCTGGGCGGCGCGGACGTTCTCGGTGAACTCCGCGGACGGGGCGGCGGACCGGCGGGCCTCGGTCTCGGCGCGGGCGAGGGCGTCGTTGACCGCGGCGCGGGCGCCGTCGGCGATGTCGGCGGCGCTCAGGCCGTACTCCCAGACCAGCCGGACGACGTGGCCCGACGAGGACGCCTTCGCGTACAGCTGGTCGTCCACCGCCCACGCCTCGCCCTCGGCGGTGCCGTGGGCGCCGCCGCCGGCGGCGGCGAGCGCGGCGCGGGTGCGGGCGAACATGTCCTCGAAGTCGGGCGGCTCGAAGGTGCCGCGCATGACGGCCCGCTCGTTGATCTGCGCGACGGCGTCGCCGAGCGCGCCGGTGATCCGCCGCATGCCGGCCTGGCCCTCGTCGAGGACGGTGCCGAGCTTCGCGCGGATCGCGTTCAGGTCGACCGGCGGGACGTCCCGCGCCTCGGGCGGGGCCGGACGGGCCCGGTCGAGCGCCGCGTTGATCACGGCGGTGAGCTCGGCGGCGAGGTCGTCGGCGTCGAGCCGCAGGAGGCGGGGGTCCAGCTCGATCGCGGTCACGCGGCGGGCGGCGGCGATCACGCGGACGCGGTCGTCCTCGGAGACCGCGTGGCCGGGGGCGTGCTCGCCGGGCGGCGGGACGGCCGGTGCCGCCCGCAGGTCCGCCAGCTTCGCGCGCGCCCGCCCGATCCGCTCGTCCATGACGCCGTCCGTCCCCCGGATGACACGATCAACGGGCGATGACCATAGCAGTCAAATCGGCATTAAAGGAATGGCTTTTCCGCGCATCAGGCGGTGGCCGGAGACGGTTATACCGAAACGGCTATTCGGGCGGTCCGGAAATGCGGGGAGAGGGTCAGGAGTGGCCGGTGCGGATGGTGCTGAGCCAGGCGGCGGCCTCGGTGAAGTCGTTGTCGTGCGTGCCGCGGCGGATCTCCGGACGGACCTGGTCGGCGCGCGGGTAGGAGCCGACGAAGCGCACGTCGGCGCAGATGCGGCGCAGCCCCATCAGGGCCTCGCCGACGCGGGCGTCGTCGACGTGGCCTTCGAGGTCCATCCAGAACAGGTAGGAGCCGAGGCCGGCGCCGGTCGGGCGGGACTGGATCAGCGACAGGTTGATGCCCCGGACGGAGAACTCGGTGAGGATCTCCAGCAGCGCGCCCGGGTGGTCCTCGCCGATGAACGCGACGACGCTGGTGCGGTCCATGCCGGTGGGGGGCGGCGGGACGCAGGGGCGGCGCAGCTGGACGAACCGGGTGACCGCGTCGGCGACGTCGTGGATGTCCTCGGCGAGGACGGCCAGGCCGTAGCGGGCGGCGGCGAACGACCCGGCGAGCGCGGCGTCGTAGTGGCCGTCGGCGACGTGCTGGGCGGCCTCGGCGTTGGACGTGGCGGCGCGCCACTCGGCGTCCGGGACGTTGGCCGCGAGCCAGCGGCGGCACTGCGGCTGCGCGATCGGGTGCGAGGCGACGGTCTTGATGTCGGCGAGGGACGTGCCGGGCCGGACCAGCAGCGCGAACGACACCGGCAGGTGGACCTCGGCGACGATCTGCAGCGGCTCGCCGGTGGCCAGCTCGTCCAGCGTGGTGGGGACGGAGCCCTCGACGGAGTTCTCCAGCGCGACGACGGCGGAGTCGGCGTCGCCGCGGCGCAGCGCGTCCAGGACGGCGGGCACGGTGGCGAGCGGGAGCTGCTCGGCCCCGGCCGCGCCGGGCAGGGACAGCAGCGCGGCCTCGGTGAACGTGCCCTGCGGACCCAGGTAGGCGTAGCGTGCGGGCCTGGTTTCTGCGGTCACGAAGATCCCCCGAGGGCGCGGTCCGGCGGGGCACCTGCTTCTGCGGTGCCGGAAGAGACGAGTGTACTTCCCGCCGCGTCAAGCCCCGGCCAGGCGCCCGGCGCGGGCGGCCCCGGCCGGACGCCCGGCGCGGGCGGCCCCGGCCGGGCGTCGGCGTGGAAGGCGTCCGGCGCGGGCAACCCCGGCCGGGCGTCGGGCGTGGGACGGCGTCAGGCGCGGGCGGTCGGCGTGCGGTCGCCCCCGCCGCTGCCGCCGCCGTTGCCGCTGAAGTCGGGCAGGGGGTCGTCCATCGTCACGACGGGCCCCTTGCCCAGGCGCGCGGCGCGCAGCACCTGGTTCTCCTCGGGGGAGAGCATCTCCACGGGGTGCCCTCCCTGAACGGCCTTGGCGTAGGTCCTGGTCTCGGTGCGCCCGTTGATCGAGCTGACCACGACGCCGTCCCCGACGGCGTTGAGGACGGCGAGCGAGAAGGACCGGTGCCCCGACATCTCCTTGAGCGCGTCGTAATGCACGATGGCGAGGTCGCGCAGTGCGCGTTCGTCGACCTCGCCCGAGGCGACCTGGAGTTGGCGCCTGAGCATTTCCCCGCACTCTTCGACGACCTGGTTCACCCGGTTGTGGGCCACCACCGCGATGGATAGCCCGGCCACCCCGGCGACCAGGCCGGCGACGGCCACCGCGACAAGCATCACGTGGCGAGCGTACCGACCTCGGCCTCGCGGTGCGAAGGATCCTCGCGACCGATCTGCCGGGTGAGGCGGTTCGTCAGCCAGATTCCGAGGACGAGGACGGAGACGATCGCGGCCAGCCCGAACGAATCGCGCTCCAGACTCCCCCAGAAACGGGCGATCGGAGCGCGTCCGGGACCGGACAGGTGCGCCCCCCACCAGGGCAGCGGGAACAGGAAGAAGATCCAGATCGCCAGGCCGGAAAGACATCTTCGCGTGTCTCGCCCATCGCCCGCCAAAGCCCCGATGACCGGGATCATCCACACAAGATGGTGAATCCACCCGACCGGGGACAGAAGCACGGACAGCAGGCCGGTGATCGCGACCCCGGCGAGCAGCAGGCTGTAGGCGCCCGCGCCGGACCGGGGGTCGGCGGCGGCGCAATGGTCGGCGCCGATCCGCCCGGTGGCCGCCGGACGGGCGCCGGCCAGCGCGTCCGCCGCGTAGGTCGTCCGGCGGGCCAGCCCGAAGCCGTAATAGGCCATGACCAGCGCGAGGACGAGCCACACCGCCGTCCGGGCGGCCCCCTGGTCGATGATCCGCGCGACGATCCCGTTGATCGCCTGGTTGGTCGTCCCGTCGACGGCGCCGGTCCGGTCGCCGCCCTGCAGCAGCGCGCCGAACCAGTAGGCGGCCGAGTCGTGCGGCAGCACCGTGAAGGCGCCGAGCGTCACCGCCACCGCGGTGACCAGGGCATTGACGAACGCGTCCCGCCGCCCGGTGATCAGGAACCAGACCAGGAAGACGCCCGGCACCAGCTTGATCGCCAGCGCGAGGCCGACCAGCAGCCCGCGCGGCCAGCGGGCCGACCGGGTGCAGCAGTCGGCCAGGCACATCGCCAGCAGGAACAGCCCGACCTGGCCGAACCGGATCTGGTCGCGGACCGGGTCGAGCCAGGCCATCGCGGCGACCAGCACGCCGGTCGTCAGCGGCGCCCAGCGCCCGGTGCGGCGGATCAGGTCGCGGAACGCGTACCAGACGGCGATCGCCAGCGCGACGTAGATCAGCGCCGTCCACGCCCACTGCGCGGCCCGCCACGACAGCAGCGTGAACGGGACGGCCAGCACGGCGGCGAACGGCGGATAGGTGAACGGCAGCAGCTGCGGCGGCTGGGTGAGGAAGTCGTACAGCGGCGCCCCGCGCAGCGCCGCGAGCCCGCCCTCGCGGTAGACCTCCAGGTCGACGAGCCGCTGGTCGGGCTGGTTGTAGAGCCGCCGGGAGACGATCGGTGTGACGGCGGCCACGGCGACGGCGACCCCGGCGAGCATGATCAGCGCGTCCAGCACCGAGCGCCGCCCCGCCCCGGCGCGCGCGGCTCCGGGCGGCGGGACTTCGGGCGGCGCGGATCCGGGCCGGCCGGCCTCGTCGCGCGTCCCGCTGACTCCTCGCATTCCCACATCCTGGTGTGATCGGGCCCACCGGGCCGGGCCCGATCGGGCGGCCCCGCCCGAAGGATATGCATCCGGCGCGCCCCGCCGCGCCGGGCGTCCCGGACGGTCCGGGCCGGTCCGGGGCCCGTCCGGACGACCGGCGCGCGGGGGTGAAGCTCTTGTAACCTGAGCGCCATGACGCAGCGGGGGGCGAATGTCGGGTTTTTCGTCGCCGTCGTGGCGCTGCTGACCGCCGTGCTCACGCCCTCGGCGGCGAGCGCGGCGACGGCGCCCGCCGCACCCGCACCCGCCACCGAGCCCGCCACCGCCGCGATCAGCGGCCGGGTCGTGATCATCGGGGTGCCGGGTCTGAGGTGGAGCGACGTCGGCGCCGAGACGACCCCCGCCCTGTGGGGGCTGACCCGCGAGGGCTCCGCCGGCGGCCTCAGCGTCCGGACCACGCGGACCACCACCTGCCCGACCGACGGCTGGCTGACGCTGTCGGCGGGCCAGCGCTCCCGCCTCGCGCACGGCGACTGCGCGCTGCCGCCGACCCCGATCCTGCCGGGCCAGGCCGCCCCCGCGGAGCAGCCGCCCGCCGGCGGCGCCGTCGCGCCCGGCTGGCCGGCGATCAAGAGCGACAACGCGGGCACCGGCTACCACGCGCAGACCGGGCTGCTCGGCGACGCGGTGCACGCGGCGGGCGGCTGCACCCTCGCCGTCGGCCCCGGGGCGGTGTTCGGCGCCGGCGACGGCGGCGGCCGGGTCGACCGCTACATCCCGTCCACCGACAAGGCGACGCCCGCCGACTGGGCCCGCTGCCAGCTCGCCGCCGTCGACGTGGACGACGTGTTCCGCGCCTACCTCAACGAGGGCGTGGACACGCACGGCGACCAGGTGCCCGTCTCCGACGGCAAGCGCGCCGCCGCCGCGTCCGCCGCGGACCGCCGCGTCGCGCAGGTGCTGCAGGGGATCCCCGCCGGGACGACGGTCCTGGTCGCGGGCCTGTCCGACACCGGCGTCAACCCGCACCTGCGCGTCGCCATCGCGAAGGGCTCCGGCTTCAAGCCCGGCCTCCTCACCTCGAGCGCCACCCGCCAGGACGGCCTCGTCACGCTGACCGACCTGACGTCCACGGCGCTCAAGCAGCTCGGGCTCAAGGAGCCGAGGCAGGCGGTCGGGTCGGCGTGGACGCCGAAGCGCTCCGGCGACTCCACGAAGAAGCGCGTCGAGGCGCTGGAGGACGAGGACGTCGCCGCGCAGGCGATCCGGGCCGTCCAGACCTCGTTCTACTGGGTGCTGTTCGCGACGCAGCTCGTCCTGTACGGGATCGCGGCGCTGGCGCTGCGGCGGCTCGGCAACGACCCGCGCTCGCGGGCCCGGATCCTCGGCGGCACGCGGGTGATCGCGCTGCTCGGCGGGGCGGCGCCGGGCGCGTCGTTCCTGGCCGGGCTGATGCCGTGGTGGCGGGCCGCGCACCCGACCCCGGTGCTGATCTGCACGGTGCTCGGCTTCGCGGGGCTGATGACGGGCGTGGCGCTGGCCGGCCCGTGGCGCCGCTCGACGTTCCTGCCCGGCCTGGTGATCACCGCGGTCACCGCGGTGGTGCTCGCGCTGGACGTGATGACGGGCTCGTCGCTGCAGCTCAACACGCTGATGGGGTACACGGCGCTGGTCGCCGGGCGGTTCTACGGGTTCGGCAACCAGGCGTTCTCGCTGTTCGCGGTGGCCGCGATCCTGACGGCGGCGTGGGTGTGCGAGTTCCCGATGCGCCGGCACCGCGCCGAGCCCGACACCGGCGGCCTGGTCGGCGCGTCCCGCCGCGCGAAGATCACCGCGGTGGCGCTCGTCGCGGCGATCGGGCTGCTGACCGTCGCGGTGGACGGGCTGCCCGCCTGGGGCAGCGACTTCGGCGGCGTCATCGCGATCACCCCCGCGTTCGCGATGCTCGGCATGATGATCACCGGCAAGCGGGTGTCGCCGGTGAAGCTCGGCGCGTTCTGCGTGGCCGGGGTCGCGCTGGTGCTGGCGATCTCCTGGTGGAACTCGCGCAGCGCCAACCCGACCCACATGGGCCGGTTCTGGCAGGACCTGATGGACGGCAACGCCTGGGACGTCGTCACCCGCAAGTTCAACGCCATGCTGAACAGCCTCGGGTACTGGCCGTTCACGCTGGCGCTGGCGGCCGCGCTGGTGTTCCTGTTCTTCGTGCTGGCCCGGCCGACGCGGTGGCGGGCGGTGTCCCTGCTGCACCGCGCCTACCAGCACAGCTGGACGATGCGTCCGGCGCTGATCTGCGCGCTGGCGGTCGGCATCATCGGGACGCTGGTGAACGACTCGGGCGTGGTGATCCTGTCGGTGGCGTTCAGCCTGGCGACCCCGCTGATGCTCGCCGCCGGGGTGCGCTCGCTGGAGATCGACCTGGACGAAGGCACTGAACAGCCAAGGCCGCGAGCACCGCGAGAAGCGTCCACGGAATCACCGTCGGCCTGACCACGGTGAACAGCCACGACAGGTCGTGCGGCATCCCGATGCGCTGCGGCGCGCGCGCGGGCAGGTAGGCGAGGCTGAGCGCGGCGGTGTGGGCGAGCAGGATCCAGTCGATGCGCGACCAGGGGAGCAGCGCCAGCAGCGCCCAGCCGAACCCGTCGTACCAGGGCAGGACGTAGGGCGCGGCGAGCAGCCAGGCCAGCACGAACGCGGTGGCCATCCGCCGGTTCGCGGCCTGGCCCGGCCATCCCGGCAGGGCGTCGTCCTTGGGGAGGCCGCGCGCCAGCAGCAGGAACAGGACGATCCCGAGCACCAGCGAGCCCGACTTGATCACGTCGCGCTGCGAGCCGCGCCCGAGCATCCGGTCGAGGAGATGCCAGGGGGTGGCGAACGAGACCATGTTGCTGGCCTCCTGCACCTGGTCGAGGGCGTGCGGGCCGGCCAGCGCGTAGGCGGTCGCGGCCGTCGCGGCGGCGCCGCCGACCAGCGCCACCAGGCCCCCGATCGCCTGCCACCTGCGTCCGCTCCACACCTCGCGGAGCAGCGCCCACGCCGGGCCGCCGCCGACCAGCGCGGCGGGCAGCTTGATCGCCGCGCCCGCGCCGGTGAGGACGCCCGCCGCCAGCGACCGCCCCCACAGCCGCCACCGCCCGCCCGCGGCGTAGGAGTCGAACACCGTCAGCGCCGCGACCATCGGCGCGATCGCCAGGACGTCGTTGTGCGCGCCGGAGATCAGGTGGAAGAGCAGCAGCGGGTTGCACGTCCACAGCAGCGCGGTCCGCAGCCGGCGCTCCTCGTCGCGGGACGTCCGGTAGAGCAGCACGGCGGTGACGGCGAACGCCAGGACGTTGAACACTGACAGCACGAACACCGTGAGCCGCACCGAACCGCCGCCGATCCACGACGCGACCGCCTGCTCCCCCGTCGCGATCGGCCCGTACACCGACGGCGTCGACCGCCACTCCTCGGGCGCCCCGGCGACCGGGTCCTTCGGCAGGTCCACCGCCCGCGTCTCGTACGGGTCGTGCCCGGTCGCCGCCATCCGCCCGTACGAGGCGTAGTTCAGATGGTCGGTCGACCCGACCGGCGGCATGAACATGAACGCCACCGCCGCCAGCAGGCCCGCCGCCACCAGCGGGAACGCCCGCACCCGCCAGCCGCGCCGGACGGCGAGGAAGCACAGCGCGAGGCCCGCGGTCCCCGCCAGGACGCCCGCCACGACGAGCGCGAGCACCGCGTACGGCGAGGGATGCGCGTCCAGCGCGTACGGCGGCTCCCCGAACCGCGCGTCCATCGCGGGCTGGAAGGCCGACGGGCCGAGCACCGCGGTGACGAGGAAGCAGCACAGGGAGGCCGCGACGGCCCACAGCCCGGCGGTCCCCAGCCGCGCGGGACCGGGACGGGTCACGTGCGGCGGCCGCCGCGCAGGCGGGCGAGCCGCTCGGCCACGACCGGCTCCCGGACGGCCAGCGCCCTGGCCACGTCGCGGAACTGCCGGCCGCGGTGCACCTGCGCCCGCCAGTCGGTGCCGGTCGCGCGGTGCGCGAGCGGGACCTCCACCTCGGCGACCCGGAACCCCTTGCGCAGCAGGTCGATGGTGAGCGCGGTCTCCACGCCGAACCCGGCGGCGAGGGGGAGCGCGGCGTCGAACGCGGCGCGGGTCAGGCAGCGCTGCCCGTTCAGCGGCTGCGCGGCCTCCCAGCCGGTGGCGCGGCGGATCCCCTCGCGCGACAGCCGGACGACGAACCCGTGCCCGCCGAGCTTCACCGTCGAGGAGAACACCGCGATCGTCATGTCGGCCTCGCCGGCCCGCACCGGGGCGACCAGCGGGGCCGCCTCGCGCGCCGTCTCGGCCAGGTCGGCGTCGAGGAACAGCAGGTGGCGGGGCTGGTCGCGGCCCTCGTCCAGCAGCCGGACGGCCTCCGCGCCGGTCTCCATCGCGGCGCCCTTGCCCCGGTTGCGGGCGTGCCGGACCACCCGGGCGCCGGCCTGCGCGGCCACCCGCCCGGTGCGGTCGGACGAGCCGTCGTCCACGACCATGATCAGGTCGGCGCCGGGCAGCTCCTGCGCGGCCTTGACGGTTGCCGCGATGCGGTCGGCCTCGTCCTTGGCCGGGATGATCACCGCCACGCCGTGGAGGTCCGCCCCGCCGGTAGCGGCGCCGGGTGAATCCGCGCCGTCCAAATCCCCATCCTGCATATCGGCGATCGTAGTCGGCGCGCGGGCGTGCCGCCGTGAACACCCGGGGTTGCCGGGGAGACGGGACGGCGTACGGGACGGAGCCCGCGGGCGGCAGGGCGGCCGCCGGACGCGGCCCGGCGGGGCGGGCGGTCCGGTCCGGACGCGGCCGTGCCGCGGGTCAGTCCAGTGCGGGCGCCGCGTCGTCGGTCACGGTGAACACGGTGTCGAGCCCGGTGACCTGAAGGATCCGCTTGACGGCGGGGCGCGGCGCGGCCAGCTCCAGCGAGCCGCCCTGCTCCTTCATCCGCTTCATGGCCGCGAGCAGCACGTTCATGCCGGTCGAGTCGCAGAACTCGACGCCGGCCAGGTCGACCACGATCCGGTCGATCTGGCCGCGCAGCAGTCCCGCGAGGGCCGCCTGCAGCCGGGGCGCGGTGTACAGGTCGAGCTCGCCGGTCGCCGTGACGACGGCGTGACCTCCCTGAGACGCGGTCGAGACATTTAGCTCCACGTCCGGCACACTATCTCGACTACGGCCCACGAGCCAGACAGTTCGCCAAGTCGCGTGTGGCGCGGGCGTGTCCGTGGCGCGCCGCCGCCCTGAACCGCCCGTACGCTTTGACGATTACAGACCGTCATGTACCGCTTTTGGTCCCGGGCGGGCACCGCGGCACCGCTCCGGCAACTCCCCCGTTCGCCTCTCGCGGACGTCCCGAGTACGGAAGGCTGGCCCCGTGCAACAGCGGCATTGGGGGGTGCGCGGCACGTGAAGGCCGACCGAACGACCGACCCGCGGCACGCGCGGCTCCGCGAGCGCCTGGAGGCGATCCGGGCCCGCTCGGCGAAGTCCACGTCGTGGCGGACGTCCACGCAGTACCTGGCGCGGCTGGTGAACCGGGACGGCTTCGTCCCGGTCAGGGCCCGGCTGACGCGCGAGGACCTCGCCTTCCTCTCCGGCGCCCGGGACGAGGTGATCGCGCTCGCCGACGTGGGCGTCCGGGTCCTCGACCTGCACCGCCCGCAGGACGCCGGCGGCATCACCAGCGACCCCGGCAGCCCCATCCGCCGCTGCCGCGCCTGCATGTGGCGCTGGCCCTGCCCCACCTTCCGCGCCCTCGACGAATCCCTCGACTGACGCGTCGAGCCGCGGCGAGCCGGTGTCATGACGAGGCGACGGCTCGCCGCAGATGAACGCCGCCCGGTCAGGCGGTCAGACGGTCAGGGGAAGGCGGACCTCGAAGCGGCAGCCGGGGCCGGCGTTCGCGACGCCGATCTCGCCGGCGTGGGCCTCGACGATGCCGCGCGCGATGGCGAGGCCGAGCCCGGCGCCGCCGCCCGGCGTGCGGGCCGCCTCGCCGCGGAACGCGACGTCGAACACGCGCGGCAGGTCGGCCTCGGGGATGCCGCCGCAGGCGTCGGCCACCGTGACGCGGGCATGGTCGCCGTTCACCTCGCCGGTGATCTCGATCGCGCCGTCGCTCGGGGTGTGCCGGATCGCGTTCACGACCAGGTTGCGCAGCGCCCGTCCCAGCTCGCCGGTGTCCACGTGGACGGGCAGCCCCACGCGGACGTCCCCGCGGATCTGTACGCCCTTGGCCCGCGCGAGCGCCTCCGCGCCCGCGACCGCCTCGGCGACCAGCTCGGCGAGGCCGACGCGCTCGCGCGACAGCCGCAGCGCGCCCGCGTGGATGCGCGACAGCTCGAACAGGTCGTCCACCATCTCGGCGAGCCGCTCGACCTCCACGCGGATGCGCCCGTGGTAGCGCCGGACGGTGCCGGCGTCGGCGACGACGCCGTCCTCCAGCGCCTCCGCCATCGCGCGCAGCCCCGCCAGCGGGGTGCGCAGGTCGTGGCTGACCCACGCGACCAGCTCGCGGCGGCTCGCCTCCAGCGCCTGCTCGCGCTCGTGCGCGTCGGCGAGCCGGTCGTAGGCGGCCTCCAGCTCGCGCGACAGCTCGGCCAGCTCGGCCGGCAGGCGCGCGGCGGGCGAGCGGAACCGGTCCGCGCGGACGGCCTCGACCAGCACCCGGTTCGCGGCGACCAGCCGCCGCCCGAGCAGCACCGAGACCACCGTGCCGACCAGCCCGGCGGACGCCACGACCGCCAGCACGACCGACCGGTCGTGCTGGTTGATCAGCATCAGGAACGAGATCACCAGGATGCCGGAGACCGTCGCCAGCACGGTCGCCGCCGCCACGACGACCAGCTGGATCGCGACCGAGCGGGCGCGCAGCAGGTAGAGCAGGCCGAGCGCGACGGCGGCGACCAGCAGCGCGGCGAGCGCCGCGTAGAAGACGACCAGGAGCAGGTCCGGGAACGGGATCACCGGTCGGCCTCCGGCTCGTAGCGGTACCCGACGCCCCACACCGTGACGATCCGGCGCGGCGCGGTCGGGTCGTCCTCGATCTTCTCGCGCAGCCGGCGGACGTGCACGGTGACCGTCGAGGAGTCGCCGAACGACCAGTCCCAGACGCGTTCGAGCAGCTCGTCGCGGGTGAACGCGCGGCGCGGGCTGCGCAGCAGGAACGCCAGCAGGTCGAACTCGCGGGACGTCAGGGCGAGCGGCTCGCCGTTCAGCTCCGCCTCGTGCGCGCCGACGTCCACGACCAGGCCGCCGTCGCGCAGCGGGCCCGCGGCGGAGGCCGGGACGAGCGCGCCGCGCGCCCGCCGCAGCACCGACCGGACCCGCAGCGCCAGCTCGCGGGGGCTGAACGGCTTGGTCACGTAGTCGTCCGCGCCGGTCTCCAGGCCGACGAGCCGGTCGGTCTCGGCGCCGAGCGCGGTGAGCATGACGATCGGGACGGCCGAGGTCTCGCGGAGCCGGCGGCACACCTCCAGGCCGTCCATCCCGGGCAGCATCAGGTCGAGGACGACCAGGTCCGGCGGGCGGTCCAGGGCCTTGCGCAGGGCGGTGGGGCCGTCGGCGACGCATTCCACGTCGTGGCCGTCGCGGGTCAGGTACCGGGCGACGACCTCGGCGACGGTGGGGTCGTCGTCGACCACCAGCACCCGGCCGGCATGGTTCACCATCCGCTCACCATCGGGGTTCGCACACGTTCAGTGACATCACCCCTTCACGGTACGGGCGCGGGCGGCGGTTCCACTCCTTCCGTCACTACTCCGTAAGGTTCCGCCTGCGCCGGGGCGCGATGACCGCTTTAATGGGCGAATGTCCCAGTCTCGTCCCGCGACGTCGGCGGGCGGCGCGATCGCCCTGGTGCTGGTCGGCGGCGCCGTCGCCACCGGCGTCGTCACCGTCGTCGCCGCGTTCGCCTCGTACCCGTCCCCGGAGATGCTGAGCTTCCGCGCCTCGACGGGCTTCTACCTGTTCAACTGCGCGCTCTGCGGGCTCGTCACCGCGCTCGGGCTGCTGCTGTGCCGGCCGCGCGGACCCGTCCCGCCGATCCTCGCGGCGGTCTCCGCGCTCGTGGCGTTCGAGATCGGCAAGCGCATCGGCGCCCTGGTGGCCATGATGGTCGGCCTGGAGCGCATGCCGGACGGCATGGTCAGCGCGATCATGAAGCCGCACTTCAACAAGTACCTCGCCTACGAGCTGCTGGCGGTGCTCATCGCCGGCGGGATCGGCGCGCTGCGGGTCGCGATGTCCGGCGGGTTCGGGCCGGCGCGGCAGGGGCAGGGCAGCGGCGGCTGGACGGGACCGCAGCCGGCGGCCGGATTCGGTCAGCCGCCGATGGGGCAGCCCGCCCAGCCCTACGGGCAGCCGTACGGCGCGCCCGGCGGTCAGCCGATGCAGCCTCCGGCGCCCTCGGGGCAGCCCTCCTTCGCACCGCCGCCGCATGGCCGGCCCTTCCCCGGCAGCCAGCCGCCGCCTCCGTCCGGACAGCCATTCGACGCGCCGCCCCCGCCCGGCGGCCGGCCGCCCGCCGGCCCCTGAGACGACCCTGGGCGGACCCTCAGGGTGGCCTCCGCCCAACGTCCAGAGGTAGCGGGTCCGGCTTCGTACCGGAGGGTGATGCCCGGCCCGCCGCGACCGCATACGGTGAGGGGCATGGGTAAGACAATCCTGACCATTGTCGGCGTCGTCCTCGCGATCTGGCTGCTGATGACGGTGATCGGCGCGATCATCTCGATGCTGAAGTTCTTCTTCTTCATCGGGTTCGTCGCGGTCATCGTCGTCCTCGCGGTCACCCTCGTGTCCAAGATGGCGCGCAGCAGGTAGCGCGCCCCCCTTGCCGGGAATTCGCCGATGACCGCATGATGCCGGGACAACCAGGCGGTCATCGGCGAAAGGACCTCCCGTGCCGGGTCTGACTGACATGCTCCGCGAGCGCGCGCTCGAGCAGCCCGACCGCGTCGCCTACGTCGCGGGCGACGCGCGGCTCACCTACCGCGAGTTCGACCGGCGCGCAGACCGGGCCGCCGCCGCGCTGGCCGCCGCCGGCGTCGGCCCCGGCGACCGCGTCGCGGTCCTGGACAAGAACTCGCCGGAGTACGCCGAGCAGCTGTTCGGCGCGGCACGCATCGGCGCCGTCCAGGTGCCCGTGAACTACCGGCTCGCGCCCGACGAGGTCGCCTACATCGTCAACAACGCGGCGGCGAAGGTGTTCATCGTCGGGCCCGAGTTCGTCCCGGTGCTGGACGCGGTCGCCGGGAAGCTCGAGCACACCACGCACACGGTGGTCATCGGTGGCGAGGGGCACTCCCACCTGGACTACGCCGCCTGGATGGACGCCGCCGACGCCGAGCCGCCCGCCTACGAGGGCGCGACGTCCGACGTGTTCGTGCAGCTCTACTCGTCGGGCACCACGGGCCTGCCCAAGGGCGTGATGCTCACCCACGACAACTTCCTCGCCGCGCTGGAGGTCGCCAACGACGCGTGGGAGGTCGACGACGCCACCGTCCTGATGGTCGCGATGCCGATGTACCACGTCGCGGGCAACGTGCTGACGGTCTCGGTCGTCTACAACGGCATCACCGGCGTGATCACCCGCGAGCCCGACCCGACCGAGATCGCGCGGGCGATCGAGCGGCACCGCGTCACCCACATCTTCCTCGTCCCGGTGCTGCTGCAGTTCATGCCGCTGATCCCCGAGGTGACGGCGTGCGACCTGTCCAGCCTCAAGCTGATGCTGTACGGGGCGTCGCCGATCAGCGAGGAGGTGCTGCGCGGCGCGATGCGGATGCTGCCGGGCACCGAGTTCATGCAGGTGTACGGGCTGACGGAGGTCACCGGCGCGATCACCATGCTGCCCGCCGAGGACCACGATCCGGACGGCCCGAACGCCCGCCGGCTGCGCAGCGCCGGGCTGCCGAACGCGGGCTGCGAGCTGCGGATCGTCGACCCGGCGACGGGCGAGGACCTGCCGCCCGGGCAGGTCGGCGAGATCCTCTGCCGCACCGCGCAGAACATGAAGGGCTACTGGGGCATGGCGGAGGCGACGTCCGCCGCGCTGTCCGACGACAACTGGTTCCGCACGGGCGACGCGGGCTACCTCGACGAGGACGGCTACCTCTACATCCACGACCGCGTGAAGGACATGATCATTTCCGGCGGGGAGAACATCTACCCGGCGGAGGTCGAGAACGTCCTGATGGGGCACCCGGCCGTCACCGACTGCGCCGTCGTCGGCGTGCCCGACGAGCGCTGGGGCGAGACGCCGAAGGCCCTGGTCGTGCTGGCGGAGGACGTCCCCGAGCAGCAGATCATCGACTACTGCCGCGAGCGCCTCGCCCACTTCAAGTGCCCGACGTCGGTGGAGCGCCGCGACGCGATCCCGCGCAACCCCACCGGCAAGATCCTCAAGCGGGAGCTCCGCGCCCCCTACTGGCAGGGCCGCGACCGCGAGGTGCACTAGCGCCCGGCGGCCCCGCCCGCGCGCGGTTGTCCCTCAGCGGCCATGACGGGACGTGCCGACGCGCTGGCGACCGGGTTCCGCCGCCGCGAGACTGTGAACGTGACGGACTGGGTCGCCAACGGCATCTCGATCGCCTCCCTCGGGACGACGATCGTCTTCGGGGTCCTCCAGCTGCGCAAGGACAGCGAGCGGCGCTTCGCCCCTCCGGGCCGACCGGAGGCCCCGAGGGAGGCAGCGGCTTCGGGCGGGGCGGCCCCCGAGCCCCCGAGTGAGCCTCCAGCCGGGCCCTCGACGCCCTATCCGACGTACCCGCAGGACCCGGCCTACCCGCAGTACCCGACGTACCCGCAGTACCCCACGTACCCGCAGCCTCAGCAGCGCGGGCCCGGGCCGTTCGGGCCTCCGCCCGCGCAGGTCCCGGACTCCACGAGGCCCTTGCCCTGGTGGATGGCGAGCCAGCGCAAGTCGTTCCTCTTCTGGATGGTCATCACGGCGGCGATCACGACGCTCCTCGAGCTGGTGTCCGGCAATCCGGTCGTCCAGGCGGCGCTCGCGAGCGGGCTGCTGGTCGCCGTGCTGGCCGTCTGGCTGGCGCGGCGGTCCCGCAGCACGCCGTCCTACAGCCTCACGGGCCTTCTTCTCATTCTCGTGGGCCTCGCGGGCTCGCTGGCGATCCTCGCCCTGCCGCTGGGGTCGGCCCTGCACGTGCCGCAGGTGGTGGTCGCGTTGACCGTGCCGTGGTTCCTGCTGAGCCGCCTCGCGGACCGGGCCTTCCCGCTTCCCGCCCGCCAGGGGTAGCGGGGTCCGGCGCGGTCAGCGGAAGCGGATCACCGCCGAGACGGGCCGGTGGTCGGAGGACGTGCCCGCTTCGGTGGGGACGCTGCAGGAGACCGTGGCCGACTTGCTCAGGAACAGGTAGTCGTCCTTCTCCACGGCGGTGCCCCGCCCGTCCTGGAGGGTCTTCGCGCCGGTGCGCGAGGTGCCCGACTGGTCGCACTCGGCGTAGGCGCGGTACAGCGGGTCGAGCACCGCGTTCTCGGGCGGCGCGGCGAGGTCGCCGCCGGCCACGACGCGGGCGCCGGTCCCGGCCATCGCCGCGAACGCGCGCCCCTGCTTGCGGCGCCATTCGCCCTGCGGGTCCTCGGCGGACGAGCTGAACTGCGTGACGCACAGGCGGGTGCTCCACGCCGCCGCCTCGCCGCACAGCGCGACGCGCGGGCGCGCGGACGGCGACGGCAGCTTCGAGCGGTGGGCACCGGCCAGCGGCGTCGCCGCACCGAGCGCGACGCCGAGCCGTCCCTGGCCCCCGGCGCAGGACGGGCCCGCCGGGTACGCGGCGAACTCCCAGGTCCACTTGGCGAACCACGACGCCCGCTTCAGCGCCTGCACCTGCCCCGAGCAGATCTCCTGGAGGAACGCGGCGTTCGTCCGGACCCTGCGGCCGCCGACCTCGGTGGAGTGCAACTGCTCGGCGACCCGCCTGGCGAGCTCGGCGGGCCGTCCGCCGAGCGGGCAGCCGGGCTCGGCGGCGCCGCAGACGTTCCAGGTCAGCGCCTTGACGGTCGCCTTCGGGGGCGGCTTGCGGACGGCGCCGTCGGCGTGCGCCGGTCCGCTGCCGGGCAGGCCGTCGATGTCGGCGCCGAGGCCCGCGGCGGTGACGACGACCGCGGCTCCGCAGACCGACAGCAGGGGAATCAGAGCGCGGGGGGCTCGCACACGTGCTCCATCGGGGGGAAGTCGGCGGGGATGACGGGGGAAATCCCACCACATCGCGATCTTGTCCGCCAGCGATTCGCGACCGTCCGGTCACTCCATTCCGGAGAATTTCGGTCTGCCCGAAGCCCGGCCCCCGAAAAGGCGATAAGTCGACATAATGCGGGCCCGGTGGGCCGTTCCCGGCCCACCGGGCCCGCTGCCCGGCCGCGCTAGTCGAGCAGCTCGACGACGGTGCCCGCGCCGACCGTCCGGCCGCCCTCCCGGACGGCGAACCCGAGCCCCTCGCTCATCGCGACGGGCCGGCCCAGCTCGACGGCCAGCTCGACGGAGTCGCCGGGCATCGCCATGGCGCCCTCGCCGCCGAGGTCCACGCCGCCGACCACGTCCGTCGTCCGGAAGTGGAACTGCGGCCGGTACCCGTGGAAGAACGGCCCGCTCCGGCCGCCCTCCGCCGCCGTCAGCACCCGGACCCGCGCCCGGAACCGGGTGTGCGGCCGGATCGCGCCCGGCGCCGCGACCACCTGGCCGCGCCGCACCTGGTCGCGCCGCACGCCGCGCAGCAGCATCGCGGTGTTGTCGCCCGCCTCCGCGTGGTCCATCGACTGGCCGAACGTCTCCAGCCCGGTCGCGACCGTGCGGAACGACTCGCCGAGCCCGACGACCTCCACCGCGTCCCCGACCCGGACGGAGCCCTGCGCCACCACCCCGGTCACGACGGTGCCGCGCCCGGTGATGGTGAGCACGCTCTCCACCGGCATGAGGAACGGCCTGTCGAGCACCCGGTCCGGCACCGGCACGTACGCGTCGATCGCATCGAGCAGGTCGCCGATCCGGGCCGTCCAGTACGGGTCGCCCTCCAGCGCCTTCAGCCCGGACACCCGGACCACCGGCACCTCGTCGCCGGGGAACCCGTACTCGGTGAGCAGCTCGCGCACCTCCAGCTCGACCAGGTCGAGCAGCTCGGTGTCCTCCACCATGTCGGCCTTGTTGAGCGCGACGACGATGTGCCGGACGCCGACCTGGTGCGCCAGCACGATGTGCTCCCGCGTCTGCGGCATCGCGCCGTCCTGCGCCGAGACGACCAGCACCGCCCCGTCCACCTGCGCCGCCCCCGTGATCATGTTCTTCACGAAGTCGGCGTGACCGGGCATGTCGATGTGGGCGTAGTGCCTGGTCGCGGTGGAGTACTGGACGTGCGCGATGTTGATGGTGATGCCGCGGTCGCGCTCCTCGGGGGCGCGGTCGATGCCCTCGAACGGCACCGCGGACGCCAGCCCGCGCTCGGCCAGCACCTTGGTGATCGCCGCGGTGAGGGTCGTCTTCCCGTGGTCGACGTGCCCCATCGTGCCGATGTTCAGGTGCGGCTTGTCCCGCTCGTACAGCTTCTTCGCCATTGGTCCGTCCTCACGATGATCCGAACGTGAGAACCCGCACGGGCGCACCCGTGCCCCGTGCGCTGTGCCGACCCCCCTCCGCTGGTTCTCCGGAGGGTTGGACGGAGAGGGGTCAGCGTCGGACGCCGTCGTCGGCGAACGCCGCTGCCACTGCCTCCGCGAGGAAGGCAGCCGGCACCGCGCTCAGCAGGCAGTCGCCTGCGAGCGTCCGGGTGCCGGCTGCGAGGAACATGCTCCGCACCCTACGGAGCGTTCCGGGAGAAGTCGATCGATTTTCCGCGTCAGCGCTCGTCCCCGGGCAGCACGAACACCCCGCGCCCGGGCACACCCCGGACCAGCCCGCGCTCCTTGAGGATCCGGACGGCGTCGGCGGCCGTCCGCTGCGAGACGCCGCACTCCTCCGCCAGCGCCGACGCGGAGGGAATGCGCGCCTTCGGCGCGTACTCGCCCGACTCGATGCGCCTGGCGACCAGGTCCGCGATCTGGACCTTCAACGGGTCGATGCCGTCCAGCTCAACCATGCCAATAACGTACGCAGGCATACAAAGTGCCTCATATGAACACCCGTGCTTTCACAGGCTTGCATAGGCGTTATAAGGTTGCGGCCATGAGCGACCCCGGCGAGAGGAGCTGGGCCGGCTCATGGAGTTGCACGACCAGGGCGTCAGCGTCCTGCGCCGACCCTCGAACGAACGGATGCTCCCCATGAATGACGCGCGAGACGAGCCGTACGTCGATCACGCTGATCCGCTGCCGCCGTACCGGGAACCCGCCGGGCGGTGGGCCGAGCCTTACCTGACCAGGTACGACGACGAGGACGTCTGGACGTGCCACGTCCGCCGCCCGCTCACCACGCGCGAGGAGCTGCGCGGGCTCCTGCCGACGCTCGTCGCCGGGTCGGAGGAGCGGCTGCGCGAGCTCCAGCGGCGCGAGGACGAACGCGCCGCCTCCCTCGCATCCCCCAATGACCACGGCGAGCCGGCCGACTAGCGATCGATCGATGTCAACGCCAGGGTCGCAGGGCTGTGGACAGCGCTTCGCGGCCCAGCGACGCGTCCCAGGCCGGGTGCCCGTCGGGCCTGATCAGCAGCGGTTCTCCGGATGCCTTGAGCTCGGTCACGAGGCGGCCGTCCACGGGCTCGTCCGAGGCATCGACCAGGATCGGGCGACCGGTGCGAAGGTGCTCGAACAGCCGCGTCCCGTCGGGCAGGTCCCGGTCGGTCACGCGCGGTCCGAGCCCATAGGAGACGTCCAGCCCCGTGATCATCATGGCGATCTTCCGGTTCGCGTCCGGCGTCGCGAGCATGTCGCCCACGTGCGCCCGGAGCGCGTCCACATGCGCGCCGGGTGCGCTCATCGCGCTCTGCGCGCGCGTGTTCGACAGCACCCGGGCGCCCACGGGGTGCCGCTCCTCGTGGTAGGTGTCGAGCAGCTCCTCGTCGGCGCTTCCCCGCACGACGAGCGCGAGCTTCCAGCCGAGATTGAACGCGTCCTGCAGCCCGGTGTTCAGCCCCTGCCCTCCGGCCGGCGAGTGGACGTGCGCCGCGTCCCCGGCCAGCAGCACACGCCCGGAGCGGTAACGCGCCGCCTGCCGGGCGGCGTCGGTGAATCGCGAGATCCACCGCGGGCTGTGCATCCCGAAATCGGTGCCCGCCACCCGGACGAGCATCGCCCGCAGGTCCTCGAAGCCGATGGCCGTCGAGTCGGCGACGGTCGACCCGGCCTCGTCCACGATCACCCGCCGCCACCCCTCCTCGAAGCCGAGCACCGAGAAGTTCCCGCGCGGCGTCCGCTGGAGCAGGAACCGCTCCGCGGGCGGATCGGTGAGTTCGACATCTCCGAGGATCGACGTGGTGGTCGCCGGCGTGCCGGGGAAGTCGATGCCCGCCAGCCGGCGCACCACGCTGCGGCCGCCGTCGCAACCGACCAGGTAGCGCGCCTGAACGGGCCCGGCCGTGGTCTCGACCACGACCGACTCCGCGGCCGCCGACACCGGCTCGGTGTGTAGGCCCGTCACCTCGACGCCGCGGCGGATCCGCACCCCCAGCTCCCGGGCGCGGGCCTCGAGCAGCCGCTCGATCCGGCGTTGAACGATCACGAGCAGGAACGGATACCGGGTCGGCAGCCCCGACAGGTCGAGCGGCAGCCCGGCGAAGCGCGTGCCCGGCAGCGGACGCCCCTCGGCCAGGAACGGGTCGAGCATCCCCCGCTGGTCGAGCACCTCCAGGGACCGCGGATGCAGCCCGCCCGCCCTGGAGTCGGGCGTGGGCTCGGTCAGCCTTTCGAGCACCAGCGCGTCCACCCCGGCCAGCCGCAGCTCGCAGGCCAGCATCAGGCCGGTCGGCCCGGCGCCGGCGATGACCACGTCCTCCATGACCACTCCCTAACGATATTAGAGGACTCTCGAACGTCGTTAGATATAGCTCTAATGGCGATAGAGTGTCAAGCGTGCCTCTCACACCCGACCTGATCGCCCGGACCGGCCTGCGGCTGCTGAACGACGGCGGCCTCGACGGCCTCACCATGCGGATGCTCGCCAAGGAGCTGGGCGTCCAGGCGCCCACGCTCTACTGGCACGTCAGGAACAAGCACGAGCTGCTCGACCTGATGGCCGGGCTGATCATCGCCGAGGCGGCCGACGGCATCGAAGGCCCCGGCCGCAACGAGACCTGGCAGCAATGGATCGCCGGCCTCGCACGCAGGATGCGCGACGCGATGCTTCGCTACCGCGACGGCGCCAGGGTCACCGCCGGGTCCTACTCGACCGGTCCGTCCATCGGGCGGACGCTCGAACTGGTTCTGCGCACGCTCACCGACGCCGGCTTCCCGACCGCCGAGGCGGCCCGCGCGTTCCCCGCGGTCCTGCACTACGTCGTGGGCTTCACGATCGAGCAGCAAGCGCGTACGGGCGAGAACTACGCGGGCCCCAACCCCTATGCGCAGAAGATGACCATCGACGAGACCCGGTATCCCCTGACGGCGAGCGTGACGAAGGAGCTCTCCGCCGCCGACAGCGACGACGACTTCGAGTACGGCCTGCACATCGTGCTGGCGGGCATCGAGGCCGTCGGCCGGAAGGCCGGCGGATAACGCGACCTCCCTTGCGTTGGTAGGACCAACGATATAGGTTCATTGGTGGTGCCAACGTTGATGCCGCCAATAAACGGGGAGGCTCTCATGCCGACGATCGATGTGCTCGACTCGACGATGTACTACGAGGAGACCGGGGACGGCGCGCCCGTCGTCTTCCTGCACGGGAACCCCAGCTCGTCGCGGCTGTGGCGGCGGGTGCTGCCCGCGATGGGCGGGGGCGGGCGGCTGCTCGCCCCCGACCTCATCGGCATGGGCCGCTCCGGCAAGCCGGACGTCCCCTACCGGTTCGACGACCACGCCCGCTACCTGGACGCCTGGTTCGACGCGCTGGGCCTGGACGAGGTCGTGCTGGTCGGCCACGACTGGGGCGGCGCGCTGGCGTTCGACTGGGCGGCCCGCCATCCGGGGCGGGTGCGCGGCATCGCGTTCTTCGAGGCGATCGTCAAGCCGATGTCCTGGGACGCTCTGGGCGAGGCGCCGCGCGCCCGCGCCGAGATGATGCGCGGGCCCGAGGGCGAGAAACTGGTACTCGGCACGAACTACTTCATCGAGACGGCGTTCACCGGCGGCGTCCTCACGCCGCTCGGCGAGGACGAGCTGCGGCCGTACCTGGAGCCGTACCCCACGCCGGAGAGCCGCCGCCCGATCCTCCAGTGGGCGCGCTCGATGCCGATCGACGGAGAGCCCGCCGACGTGCAGGCCCGGGTCGAGCGGTACGACGCGTGGCTGGCCGCCAGCCACGACGTCCCCAAGCTGCTGATCACCTTCGACACCTCGCCGACGCTGGTGATCAGTCCGGCGGTGGCGCAGTGGTGCGCGGGGCACATCGCGAGCCTGGAGATCGAGCACGGCGGGCCGTCCGGTCACCACGTCCCCGAGGACCGTCCCGACGCCATCGCCGCCTCGGTCACCGCCTGGGCGGAGCGGCACGCCCTCCTCGCCAGGCCCGCATCGGCCGCCCGGTGAGGTCCGGTCAGGCGGACGGCTTGATCACCTCGTCGGCGACCCACTGCGCGGCGCCGGCGGGGTAGGGCGAGGGCAGGGAGAGGACGAAGTGCCGGAAACCGGCGTCGAGCGCCTCGCCGATCGCGGCCCTGGTGGCGCCGGGCTCGTCGTAGGAGACGGGCAGGTGGACGGAGCGGGTGATCGAGGCGGGGTCGCGGCCGATGTCGGCGCAGTACCGGTCGAGCAGCGCGCTGCGGGCGGTGACGTCCGCGATGTCGCCGCCGGGGATGTTCCACAGGTCGGCGTGTTCGGCGACCACCCGCAGCGTCGCGGACGAGCGTCCGCCGATGAGGATCGGCGGGTGCGGGCGCTGGACGGGCTTGGGGTTGCCGAACGCGCCGGTCAGCCGGTGGTGCTCGCCGGCGAAGTCGAACGGCTCGGTCTCCGTCCACAGCCTCCGGATGATCGTGCACGCTTCGGCGAGGCTCTCCACGGAGTGCTCGAAGCCGTGGAAGGGCAGGCCGTGCGCCTCGTACTCGCGCCGGGCGAGCGGGTGGCCGGGGCGCGAGCCGGCGCCGATGCCGAAGTCGAGCCGTCCGCCGGAGACGAGGTCGACGGTGGTGGCGATCTTGGCGAGCATCGCCGGCGGGCGGAACCGGTTGCTGGTCACCAGCAGGCCGAGGCGCAGCCGCCGGGTCTGCGCGGCGAGCGCGGACAGCAGCGTCCAGCCTTCGAGGGCCGGGCCGCCGGGGTCGCCGCCGATCGGCATGAGGTGGTCGAACAGCCAGGCGTGGCCGATCTCCGGGATCGCGTCGGCCTCGCGCCATACCCGCAGGATGTCGTGGTAGCCGACCTGCATCGGCGCGGTCATGATCCCGAAACTGGGTGCGTGCGGCATGGGCCGTGGCCCCTTTCGCGGTAGTCGGGGTTTCGCTTACTTGCTTTCGAGGCGCCCCAGCGGGCGGGGGTCGTTCTCCAGCGCGGAGCGCGCCTCCTGCCAGGCGGTGTCGTCCGGGTCGAGGACACCGTGCAGGTAGGCGGTGGTGAGCCGCTGGATCAGGGCGACGCGTTCGGGGCTCTCGTCCGTCGTCTCCGCGACCTCGTATCCGGGGATGCCGCCGAGCGAGTGCTCCGCTCCGAACAGCGTGAGCAGGCTCTTGTCCTTGGGGCTGAGGACGTAGGGGTCGGTGAACCAGTCGGGCCCCCGGGTGGTCAGCGGCGACCGGTCGTGGTCGCCGGCGACGATGAGCGCGGGTGTGGTCATGTCGTCGAAGGACGGGTTCATGAAGGGGAAGTGCTCGGCCGCGAACGGCGACAGGTCGGTACCGCCGCGGCCGGTCAGGGCGAGCAGCACGCCCGCCTTCACGCGGGGGTCGGACATGTCCTCGCCGGGGACGCCGTCCGCGTCCAGGACGCGTGCGCCCAGCAGCATGCTCGCCGTCTGGGCTCCCCAGGAATGGCCGGCCACTGCGATGCGGGTGCGGTCGAGGCGCCCGGCGAGGCCGGGAACGGCGGCCTCCAGGACGTCGAGCCCGTCGATGGCGCGCGTCAGGTCGTCGACGCGCAGGCGCCAGATCCGCGGCGTGCGGGGGTCGTCGGCGGGGACGCCGAGCCTCCGGGAGTCGAGGTGGGTGGGCCGGACGACCGCGAAGCCGTGCGCGGCCCAGTGGTCGGCCAGCGGCGCGTAACCGTCCATCGACCAGCCGAAACCGTGCGAGAACACGATGACGGGCAGGTCGCCGCCGGTCGCGGGCGCGGACACGCTGACCTGGAGGTCATCGCCGCGTCCGGGGGCGGGCAGGACGACGGGCTTGGCGGTGACGACCACGGTTGAGGAGTTCGGCATGGGTGCCTTCGTTCGGTGGGCCCGGACGTGCGAGGTCGCGGGCGGGTGGCGGCGGAGGGGCGGGGCCTGGTGGCCGGGCCCGCGCTCTGGCATCATGGAAAGCGGGACCTTGTCCCGTTTCAACGATACGGAACCTTGTCCCGTTTAGCAACCCACGAGTCGGAGGCACGGTGGACGACGGCGAGCGCGCGGCCCGGCCCAGGCGGGCGGACGCCCGGCGCAACCAGGAGGCCCTGCTCGACGCGGCCGCCGAGATCTTCGTGACCTCGGGCGTGGAGGCGCCGGTCCGCGACATCGCGGCCAGGGCGGGCGTCGGGACGGCCACGATCTACCGCCACTTCCCGACGCGGGCGGACCTCATCGTGGCCGTCTACCGGCACCAGGTCGAGGCCTGCGCCGAGGCCGGACCCGCCCTGCTGGAGGAGAGCGCGACGCCGTACGCGGCGCTGGGGCGCTGGATCGACCTGTTCGTCGACTTCCTGGTCACCAAGCACGGGCTGGCCGGCGTGCTGCGGTCCGACACGGCCGGCTTCGAGACGCTGCACGCCTACTTCCTCGACCGCCTCATGCCCGTGTGCGCGCAGCTGCTCGACGCCGCGGCCGCCGCCGGCGAGATCCGCTCCGGTATCGGCGCCTACGAACTCATGCGGGGCATCGGCAACCTCTGCATCGGCGCGGAGAGCGACGACCGCTACGACGCGCGCCGGCTCGTCGGCCTCCTGATCGCCGGCCTGCGCCCGCCGGAGTAACCGTCCGGCGCGGCTACCGGCTCGGGAGCGAGCGCGGCAACCCGAACGACGGCAGCACGCTGTTCTCGAAGCGGGTCATGGCGCTGATCCGGCCGCCTGCCAGCGTGAGGACGAACAGCCCCGTCCCGTGGCGGGCGCCGGTGGGAGTGCGCAGGTAGCTGCCGAACGCGGGCTGGCCGTTGGCACGCGTCGGCACGAGGTCGAACCTGCGTCCCGCGTCGAACAGCCCGGCGCAGAAGCCCGCCACCACGTCCCGGCCCTCGTACTCGAAGGGCAGCGGCGGCATGGACACGAAGGCGTCATCGGTGAGCAGGGCCACCAGCGCGTCGACGTCGGCGGCCTCCCACGCGCGGACAAAACCCGCCACCACCGCGTTCTCGGCGGGCGAGCCGGCGGCGGGAGCCGGTTCGCCGCCGGTCAGCGCCGGCCGTCGTTGCCGCAGGCCGGCCCGCGCCCGCTTGAGGGCGCTCTTGACCGAGTCGACGGTCGTGTCCAGCATGCCGGCCACCTCGTCCGCGTGGAATCCGAGGACGTCGCGCAGGACGAGGACGGCGAGCTGGCGGGGCGGCAGGGCCTGGAGCGCGGTCACGAAGGCCAGCGACACCGACTCGGTCCGCTCGTAGCGGGCCTCGGGGCCGAGCGGCGCATCGGCCGCGCCTTCGAGGAGCGCGTCCGGGAACGGCTCCAGCCACACGACCTCGCCCAGCCGGGTCGGCTCGGGCGGCTCGACGCCGGGGACGTCCCACGCCTTGGCCGGGCGCCGGGCGGCCGCGCGGAGCGTGCTGAGGCACCGGTTCGTGGCGATCCGGTACAGCCACGTGCGGATCGAGGCCCGGCCGTCGAACCCGCCGAGGCCCCGCCAGGCGTCGAGCAGGGCGTCCTGGAGGGCGTCCTCGGCATCCTGGAACGATCCGAGCATCCGGTAGCAGTGCACCTGCAACTCCCGGCGGTACGGCTCGGTCAGTTCGCGGAACGCCTCGCCGTCCCCGGCCCGCGCCCTTGTGATCAGGTCGGCTCCCACCACCGCTCGCCACCCCTTTCCGCGACCGTTCGCTTCCATCCTGTACGGACGCCGGCCCGGGCCCGAAGGGGGCGGTCGGGAGGCGCCCCTTTTGCCGATGCCGCGGCATCTGCATCGGTGACAGTTCACGACACCGATGGGAGAAGCACCATGGGAAGGATCGTCATCAGCGAGAACGTCTCGCTGGACGGGGTCATCGAGATCGCGGCCGGCGAGGAGGACTCCCGGTTCGGCCGCTGGTTCGAGTGGATGACCGCCGAGGACCGCGACGCCTGGGCCGGGGCCGAGTACGAGGAGGCGCTGGGCGCCGAGGCGCTGCTCATGGGACGGCGGAGCTACGAGTGGTTCGTCGCGCGGGGCTGGGCGTCGCGGACCGGCGCGTGGGCGGACCGGCTGCGGAGCCTGCCCAAGCACGTCGTCTCCTCGTCCGCCGTCGACCTCGCGTGGGACAACACGTCGATCGTGAAGGGCGACGCCGTGGAGGAGATCTCGGCGCTGAAGCAGCAGGTGAAGGGGGACATCGTCGTGTACGCCAGCGGCCGGCTCGTGCAGACGCTGATCGAGCACGATCTCGCCGACGAGCTGCGGCTGATGGTCTACCCGTTCGTGCTCGGGGCCGGCGAGCGCCTCTTCGGCGAGACGAGCGACAAGAAGCCCATGCGCCTGGTCGGCACCCGCATGGTCGGCGACGGCATCCCCCTGCTCACCTACCGGGCCGTCCCGAAGCCCTAGCCGCCGGATCAGTCCTGGCCGGGGATCGCAGCGCCGGAGGGGAGGCCGGCGGCGACGTACGCGTCGTACTTCGGCTTCCACTCCGGCGGTTCGGCCGCGCGGCCCTCGGCCAGGGCGTCGAGCGCGGCCAGGCAGACGTCCCAGCCCGCCGCGTTGCGCGCCGCCGTGTTCCGGGCCTCGAGCACGTTGGTCAGGACGAACCGGGTCCGGTCGCCGGCGAGCGGTTCGAGGTCGAAGTGCAGCTCGTCGCCGCCCCAGGTGAACGCGAGCCGGCGCGGCGGCACGAGGTCGACGACGCGGCCGGTGGACGTGGCGTCGGGCATGTTCGGGTCGCCGGAGAAGGTGATCGCGCCGCCCACGGCGAGGTCGATGGTGATCTTCGGGGACGGGAACCAGCCGGCCAGCTCGGCCGGGTCGGTGACCATCCGCCAGACCCGGTCCACCGGGTGGTCGTAGATCCGCTCGAAGCGGACGGCGGGGCGCCCGTCCAGCTCGAGGTAGCTGCCGGGATCGGTGATGATCATGATGGGTCGCCTTTCCGGTCGTCGGTGGCCCGGGCGTCCAGCCGGTCGCCGAGGGCGTCCAGGCTCGCGTTCCACAGCCGGCGGTAGGGCGCGAGCCAGGCGTCCAGCTCCGCCATCGGGGCGGGCCGGATCGTGTACAGCCGGCGCTGCGCGTCGCGCTCGACGTCGACCAGCCCGGCCTCGCGCAGCACGCGCAGGTGCTTGGACGTGCCGGGCTGGCTGAGCCCGCACTCGCGCGCGAGGTCGCCGACCGGCCGCGGCCCGTGCAGCAGCCGGTCCAGGATCGCCCGGCGGGCCGGATCGGCGAGCGCGTTCCACACCGCGGTTGCCATGTCCCCCAATATGCCTCACTCGGAATATAACCGTCAAGGAATGTAACGAGGTCAGCGAGTCGGTGCCCGGAGCAGCAGCCAGCCGGTGGCGGCGCCCGCGAACTGGAGCGCGGCGATCGCCAGCACCAGCCCGACGGGCCCGACCGCGTCCGCGCACGCGGCGGTGAGCGCCGCGCCGAGCGCCGACGCGCCGATCTTGAGGCTGCCGCCGGTGGTGTTGACCTGGCCGAGGCGGTCCGGCGGCGACTCGCGCTGGCGGAGCATCAGCGTCGCGGCGAACACCGGCCCCTCGGCCAGGCCCGCCGCGCAGAACGCCGCCATCGCCCACGGCACCGACGGGACCACCGCCAGCGCCGCCAGCGCGGCGCCGAACGCGACGAGCCCGCCGACCAGGACCGGCTCGGCGTGCCGGGGCGTCAGCCAGCGGCTGGACGCCAGCGAGCCGAGCAGCGACCCGACGGCCATCGCCACCAGCAGCCGCCCGCCCGCGCTGGGCGCGCCGCCGACGTGCCCGGCGAGCAGCACCGCCGTCACCGCGACGCCGCCGAACCCGAGCCACGCGAGCGTCGTCGCGACGGTCAGCGCGCGCAGCACCCGGCCGCGGGCCAGCACGACCAGCCCGCCGGTGATCACGTCCGCCAGGCCGGGCCGGCCGTCCTCGGTGACCTCGCCGATGTCCCGCTCGGCCATCGCGCCCTTGCCGACCTCGGCGACCGGTTCGGTGGGGTCGCCGGCCGCGGCCCGGTCGGGCCCCGCCGCGACCTCGACGGCGGTCCCGCCGACGTCCACCGGGCCGGGCGGCGCCGCGAACGGCAGCAGCGGGAGCGCGACCAGGCTCAGCACGGCGCTCACGACGATCGCGGCGCCCGCGTACTGGCCGCCCGCGAACGAGGCGACGCCGGCGGCCAGGCCCGGCCCGGCGATGGCCGCGACGTTGTAGCTCGACGCCTCCAGCCCGTACGCGCGCGACAGCCGGTCGGCGGGGACGAAGCGCGGGAGCAGGCTGGTCAGCGCCACGACGACGGGCTCGGTGCAGCCGATCACGGCGGCGACGCAGAGCGCGACGACCAGCGGGGAGTCGCCCGCCATCGCCAGGAGCAGGCCGGTCGCGGCGGCGTAGGCGGCGGCCAGCGCGACGACCGCGCGGCGCGGGCGGGCCATCCGGTCCAGCGCGTTGCCGATCACCGGGCCGCTCACCACGTACGGCAGCGTCATCGCGGTCTGCAGGTAGCCGGCGGTGGCGGCGTGCCCCGTCCGGGCCTGGACGGTCAGCACCAGCGCGGTCGCGACGCCCTCGGCGGACACCCGCAGCAGCGTCGCGGCGGTGAGATGAAGCGGCAGCCCCCTGATCACCCTCGGATCGTGACACAGCAACGGCCCGCCGGGTCCGCCGGAAAGGGGCGACCTAGACTTCTGGTGTGACGCAGACAACGGGGACGACGGCACACGAGCACCGGGTGACCAGCGAGGTCGGGCGGCTGCGGACGGTCCTGCTGCACCGTCCGGGCGCGGAGTTGAAGCGGCTGACGCCGCGCAACAGCGACAAGCTCCTCTTCGACGCGATCCCCTGGGTGGGCCGCGCGCAGGAGGAGCACGACGCGTTCGCCGAGGCGCTGCGCGAGCGCGGCGTCGAGGTGCTGTACGTGACCGAGCTGCTGCAGGAGGCGCTGGAGTACGAGGCGGCGCGGGAGCAGGCGATCGCGGACGCGATCATCGACCTGCGGCTCGGCGACCAGCTCCGCCGCGTCGTCGAGGGCCACCTGCGCGACCTCGACCCGGAGGACCTGGCGCAGACGCTGGTCGCGGGGCTGGCGCACGAGGAGCTGAAGTCCGGGCACGGCCTGGTCTACCGGCTGATGGACCGGCTCGACTTCATCGTGGACCCGCTGCCCGGCCTGCTGTTCACCCGCGACAACAGCGCGTGGATCGGCGACCGGGTGGCGGTGACGAGCCTGGCGATGGAGGCGCGGCGCCGGGAGGCGCAGCTCACCGGGCTGATCTACGCGCACCATCCGCGGTTCGACGGGGTCGAGCCGGTGTACTCGCCGGCGCTGGAGCACCTGGAGGGCGGCGACGTCCTGCTGCTGTGCCCGGGCGTGATCGCGGTCGGGACGGGCGAGCGGACGACCCCGGCGGGCGTGGAGCGGCTGGCCCGGCAGGTGATCGGCGCGGGGCTGGCGCACACCGTGCTGGCGGTGCCGATCGCGCAGGAGCGGGCGACCATGCACCTGGACACGGTGTGCACCATGGTCGACGTCGACACCGTGGTCATGTACCCGCCGGTCGCGCACTCGCTGACCGCGTACACGGTGACGCTGGACGGCGGCGACCTGCGGGTCGCCGAGCCGCGCCCGTTCCTGGAGGCCGCCGCCGCGGCGATGGGCCTGGACCGGCTGAAGGTGATCGACACCGGCCTGGACCCGGTGACGGCCGAGCGCGAGCAGTGGGACGACGGGAACAACACCCTCGCCGTCGCGCCCCGGCTGTGCGTGGCCTACGAGCGCAACATCGAGACGAACGCGCAGCTGGAGGCGTCGGGGATCGAGGTCATCCGGATCAGCGGCAGCGAGCTCGGCACCGGCCGCGGCGGGCCGCGCTGCATGTCCTGCCCGATCCTGCGCGACGCCCCGTAAGGGCCGGTGAAACGGCGGAAGGCCCCGGCGACGCCGGGGCCTTCCTGACGTTTGGCAGCTCGGGCGGTGTCGACGGGGGCACGACAGCGCCCGAGCTTGTGAGGACCCTACAAGGTGACCGGGTGGTCTTTCTAGGCGGGGTAGGCCCTACTCGGGGCCACCCCGTTCCGGGAGCCGTCGTACAGGTCGTCTTCCGGCTCGTCCATCAGGTCCGGGAAGTCGGAGAGGTCGGGCACCGCGACCGGGGTGCGCGCGGGTGCGGCCGCGTCCTCGCCGCCGGGCGAGCGCGGCGCGCGCAGCACGGCCCACACGGTGGTGGCGCCGTTCTCGTGCCGCACGCCCCAGCCCTCCGAGAGGGCCTCGACGATGCCCAGCCCGCGCCCGCCGAGCGAGGACAGCGTGCCCGGGCCGCGGCGCGGCTCGGTCATCGCGCCCCCGTCGCTGACCTCCAGTTCGAGGACGTCGCCGCGGCACAGCCAGCAGACCTTGACCTGCCCGGAGGGCAGCGGCCTGGCGTGCCGCAGCGCGTTGCTGATCAGCTCGCTGACGATGACGCTGGCGTCGTCCACGACGGTCTCGTACACCCCCGTGGCGGCCAGCTCCGAGCTGAGGCGCCTGCGGGCGACCGCGACGCTCGACGGCGCGTGTGGCAGCAGTACGACGCTCGACGCCCTCACCTCCCCGTGCTCGCTCGGACGAGACCCGTCGCCGCTCTTCCGGTACGACCGAAATGCCCTGATGGCAGGGGCCGGAAACCTGGGCGGCACGGTTCGCCACCTGCCCAACGAGTCACCGGCCGTCCGGTCACGGTGATCACCCCCGTCCGTGGTGTGCGAGCCCGGCGCGCGACGGTGATCGTCTCACCAACGGCGACCAACAAAGGATCTATCCAGCCGGCGGACGGGTTACTCCTCGCGCCCGCGTTTCGTCCGTCACACCCGGTGGCCACCGAACATTCCCGCACGGGGCAACCCTGCCACCTGCCGGGACCGCGCAAACCGCGCGCCAGTAGGGACTCACCCGGCCGCATCCGGACCGCTGTCCTCACGGTAAGTGACCGACCGGGCGGTCATTCGGCGGGCAGGACGAGCCGCATGCGGGTGCCCGTCCCGCCGCGCTCGCCGGGATGCGCCGAGATCGCCCCGCCCTGCGCCTCGGTGAGCCGTTTGACGATGTAGAGGCCGAGGCCGATGCCGCCGAACCGGCGCCGGTCCCCCGCCTCGCCCTGCACGAACCGCTCGAAGATCCGCTCGTGGTCGCCGGGCCTGATGCCGATCCCCTCGTCCTCGACCGTCACCGCGATCCCGGACGCGCCGGCCTCCGCGCGGACCCGGACCGTCCCGCCGTCCGGGCTGTACTTGAACGCGTTCTCCAGCAGCTGCCCGAGCACGATGTCGGTCGCCATCGCGTCGCCCCGGCACGGCGGCAGGCCCGGCGCGATCTCCAGCTCGACCCGGTGCAGCGCCGACAGCGACCGGAACCCCGCCACGACCCCCTCCAGCACCCGGGCCAGGTCGAACGGCTCGATCGTCACGGCCAGCTCGTCGGCGCCCGCGCGGGAGCCGAGCAGCAGGTGCTCCACCAGCCGGCCGAGCGACTGGGCCCGCTCGGCGATCGTCGCGACGGCGGCGCGCCGGTCGCCGTCGGGCAGCTCGTCCCACCGGTTGACCAGCGTGGACGCGAAGCCCTGCACGACCGTGATCGGGGTGCGCAGCTCGTGGCTGGTGGTGGCGAGGAACAGGTCCTTGGCCTCCTCCAGCGCCTTGGCCTCGGTCACGTCGCGGAAGTCGACGACCAGCTCGCCGGTCTCCTCGATCTCGGCGGCCAGCACGTTCAGCCACACCCCCGACTCCAGCGGGAACGTCAGCATCTCCCCGAGCGCGGGCATGTCGAACGGCAGCGGGCGGCCGATCGCGTCCTCCGGCGGGATGCCGGTGAGGGTGTGCGCGGCCGGGTTCCACTGCCGGACGACGAGGTCGTGGTCGAGCACCGCGATCCCGTCCGCGCTGGAGTCGATCACCGCGCGCTCGTGCGCCCGCTGCCGGACGACCTCGGCGTAGGCGACGGCGTTGCCGACCGCGACGCCGGCGTGCCCGGCGAGCAGCTCCAGCAGCTCCAGCTCGGTGTGGCCGATCTTGCGCCCGGAGAACAGCGCGTACAGCGCCCCGTACGGCCGGTTCTGCAGGTAGGACAGGCCGAGCGCGACCGTGTGCAGGCCGGGCAGCTCGGACCAGATCAGGTCGCCGAGCCGCTGCTCGCCGGTCGCCAGCTTGACCGTCTTGCCCGACCGCAGCAGCTCCCCGACCAGGCTCGACCGCAGCTCGGCGGTCGTCCCGCGCATCCGCTCGGGCAGCCCCGAGGTGCTGACCAGCCGCAGCCGCTCCCCCTCGATCCGGACGAACCCGCCCGCGTCCGCGCCGGTCAGCTCGATCAGCGCGGTCGTGATCCGGTCCAGGACCACGGCCAGGTCCAGCTCGGCGTTCAGGTCGGCGACGATGTCGTTCAGCCGCCGGACGAGCCGGGCCCGCTCGGTCATGTGGTGCTGGACGATCTCGTCGTCCTCCGCCGGGTGGTACACCCCGACCCAGCCGAGCGGGGTGCCGGCCGGGTCCTTCAGCAGGCTCGTGTCGATCCGCACGTCGATCAGCCGGCCGTCGCGGTGGAACCGGCGGGTCGCGATCGAGATCTGCCCGCCCTCCTTCTCGGACTCGCCCTCGCCGGCGCGCCGGGTGAGCAGCCGCTCCTGGACGGCGTTGTGCTCGGCCTTCAGCTCGTCCGGGACGATCGGCGGGACGCGGCCGACCATCTCCTCGGCGCTCCAGCCGAACATCCGCTCGGCCGCCGGGTTCCAGACGGTGACCCGGTGCTTCTGGTCGACGGCCACGATCGCGTCGGCGGCGCTCTGGATGACGGCGCGCGCGATCGGGTCGTGGACGTGCTGCACGCCTGTCATCGTGCCACCCGGCACCGGCACCGCGCCGGACAACAGCCGCCGAAAGGTTCCCACCAGCTGCCGCGGACGGACGGAAGAACACCACTTCAGCGGCCCGAAGGCATCGAGATCGGCCATCCGGCGTGCCCTTTCCGGCGGGCGCGGCGCATCCGTCGGCGCGCGGTCCCGGCAACCTTACCGTCGGGTAATACGGCCGTTCCGGGCGGTCCCCGCCCGGCCGATCAGCAGGGTCGCGGCGCCCGCGACGAGGAAGGACAGCAGCGACGCGCTCATCCAGCTCTGCGGGGTGAAGTGCAGCGCGTCCCGGACGTCCTGCCAGAGGTCCGCCCACCAGCTCACGGTGCCGGGGTTGATCAGCTGGTAGGCGACGATGCCGACCGCCCACGCGGCGATCATGCTCCACCGGGACGGCGCGGTCCGGCTCGCGTCCCAGCCGCCCGCCCGCCCCCGGCCGAGGAAGAAGTCGGCGGCCAGCACGCCCAGCATCGGCACGAACACCGACCCGATCAGCGACAGGAAGCTCGCGTAGTCGTTGATGTCGAGCACCAGGGCGAGCACCGTGATCCCGGCGCCGAGCGCGACCGTCAGCACCCGGCGATCGGCGCGCGGCACGAGGTTCTGGATCGACACCGCCGTGGAGTACACGTTCGCGAACGACTGGTCGGCCTCCCGCAGCACGAACACCGCGAAGAACACCGCGCCCAGCGCGACGTGCAGGAACGGGTCGAACACCCGTCCGGTGTCGCCCGCGACCAGCGCCAGGGCCAGCAGGCCGAGAACGTAGGCCACGATCTGGGTGACCGAATACCCCACCGACGCCGCACCGAAAGCGCCCCGCGCGCTGCGGGCGTGCCGGGTGTAGTCGGCGGCGACCGGGACCCACGAGATCGACACCGCCAGCGCCGCGTCCGCGCCGATCCAGAACCCGTGCCACGACCCGTCGTTCAGGTCGGGCAGCGGCTGCCGGACGAGCTGCACGTAGAAGTACACCAGCGCGACGATCACCGCCGCGGTCACGTACCGGCGCAGCAGCCGCACCGACCCGAGCGGCCAGATCGTCAGGACCGTGGTGAGCACCCCGGCCGCGACCACGTAGCCCCAGCGCGGCACCCCGTCCCACAGCTCCCGCGCCGCGTCCGCGATCACGATCAGCTCGAACGTGCCCCAGCCGACGAGCTGCGCGATGTTCAGCACCGTCGGCACGTACGACAGCCGCGCGCCGAACAGGCCCCTGAGCAGCACCATCGCCGGCTGCCCCGTCTTCGCGCCCGGCGCGGCGGCCAGGCCGAGCATCAGCCCGCCCAGCACGGTGCCGACGACCATCGCGGCGATCCCCGCCGCGATCGCCAGCGTCGGCTTGCCGTCCGCGTCCGGCGCGAGGACGGTGTAGGCGCCGGAGAAGGCCAGCAGGCTGACCCCGAGGTTCGCCCAGAACGCGCTCTGGTCCCAGAAGCCGAGCACCTTCGGGGCGGGCTCGTCGAGGGTGTAGGGGGCCTCGTCGCGCGGACGCGCGCCGGCGAGGGTCTTTTCGACGTCGGACGTCACGGGGCACGCTCCCTACGCCGGCATTACCCGGACAGGTTCATGCGGTCGGCGGCGCCTGGAAGGCCGCCCTCTCAGCCCGGCTTGTGGCCCGAGCTCCCGCGGTTATCGGTCGGACCGATGGTACAACCGCCCGCAACCCGTACAAAGGGTGCGCCATCTCCCCGGCTGCGCCGGGACGCGACCGATCAGGCGACGTAGGGCTCGCCGTCGCCGCCGTTCTCCATCGGCCGGCCCGCCTCGGCCCAGCCCTTCATCCCGCCGTCCACGTTCTTCGCCAGCCAGCCGGCCTGGTTCAGCGCCACCGTCACCTGCGCCGACCGCGCGCCCGACCGGCAGATCACGAAGATCTCCCGGTCCCGGGGGACCTCCCCGGCCCGGTCGCCCAGCTGGCCCATCGGAATGTGCACCGCGGCGGGCGCGTGGCCCGCGTCCCACTCGTCCTGTTCCCGCACGTCCAGCAGGTAGCCGTCCTGCGGAACGTCGGCGGCGACCACCGCCGGCACCTCGTCCCCGAAAATCATCACACCCCCATGGAACCGCGCGAAGCCACCCTGCGTCGAATCACGCATGCGGTATCGGACGCTCATTCTCGCCGCGCCCGGGCTTGCCATGATCCTCTCACTGGCCGCCTGCGGCGACGAACACGCCAAGAGCCTTCCCGCCGAGAAGCCCTCGGGCACCGCCACGGTACGGCCCTCGGGCTCCCCGGCCGACGACCTCACCATCCGGATCCGGGCCTCCGCGCAGGCCCCCGCCAAGACCTACCGCCTGACCTGCGACCCGGCCGGCGGCGACCATCCGAAGGCCGCCGACGCCTGCGCCGCCCTCACCAAGGTCAAGGACCCCTTCGCGCCCGTCCCCAAGGACCAGATGTGCACCGACATCTACGGCGGCCCCGAGGTCGCCACGGTGAAGGGCACCTGGAAGGGCAGGCCGGTCGACACCACGTTCAAGCGCAACGACGGCTGCCAGCTCCACCGCTGGAGCCAGATCGGCCCGGTCTTCGGCCCCGTGCCGAAGGTCCGCTGACCCCGAGCCCTCCCCGTTCGGGCTCGCCCCGCCCATCCCCGCTCCGGCCCCGGTCCCGCGACCGGGGCCGCGGCATTTCCCGGGACGCCCCGTCCGCCGGGGCGGCGAAAAGAAAAGGCAAGGAGACGCATCTCCCTGCCACTTCCAAGCTATAGCGCGATGGGGGGCTTGCGGCAAGACCCGGGGTGTACTCCACGATTGTCCGCCGAGGCCAGAACCGGCGGAAACAGGGGGACAGCAAATGCGAGTGGTTCTGTCGACGTGGGGATCGCGCGGGGACGTCGAGCCGCTGGCGGGGCTCGCGGTGCGGCTGCGGGAACTCGGCGCGCAGGTCCGGGTCTGCGCGCCGCCGGACGAGGACTTCGCGGCCCTGCTGGCGCGGGCGGGCGTCCCGCTGGTGCCGCTCGGCCCGACGGTGCGCTCGGTGGTCGCCAATCCGAAGCCGCCGACGGCGAAGGACGCGTTCCGGCTCGCTCCGGAACTGGTGCGCGCGCGGTTCGAGACGCTCGGCACGGCCGCCGAGGGATGCGACGCGGTGCTCGCGACCGGCCTGATGCCGGCCGGCGCGCGGGACGTGGCCGAGAAATTCGGCATCCGTTACGTGTTCGCGTGCTTCCACATATTCGGGCTGCCGTCGCAGCACTTCCGTCCCGGGGCACGGCCCGGCGCGCCGCTCCCGGAAGGGGAGACCGACAACCGGGTCCTGTGGAAGCAGGACGCCCGGAGGGTGAACGCGCTGTACGGCGAGGCGCTCAACAAGCACCGCGCGGAGATCGGCCTGCCGCCGGTGGACGACGTCCGCGAGCACGTCTTCGCCGGCCGGCCGTGGCTGGCGGCGGACCCGGTGCTGTGCCCGTCGGAGGACATGACGGACGTCGACCCCGTACAGACCGGGGCGTGGATCATGCCCGACGACCGCCCGCTCCCCGCCGGCCTGGAGGCGTTCCTGGACGCCGGTGAGCCACCGGTGTACGTGGGCTTCGGAAGCATGGCCGCGCACGCGCCGAAGGACATCGCCCGGGTGGCCACCGAGGCGGCCCGCGCGCACGGACGCCGCGTGGTCCTCGCGCGCGGCTGGGCCGGACTGGCCCCGATCGACGACGCCGGGGACTGCTTCGTCGTGGGCGAGGTCAACCAGCAGGCCCTGTTCCGGCGGGTCGCCGCCGTCGTGCACCACGGCGGCGCGGGCACCACGACGACCACGGCCCAGGCCGGTGCGCCCCAGGTCGTGGTGCCCAGGATCGCGGACCAGCCGTACTGGGCCGCCCGGGTGGCCGAGCTGGGCATCGGCGCCGCGCACCTCGATCCGGCTCCGACCGTCGAGTCCCTGTCGGCCGCCCTCTCGACGGCCCTGACGCCCGAGACCGCGGCGCGCGCGAAGGACGTGGCCGGGACGATCCGCACCGACGGGGCCATGGTGGCCGCGAAGATGCTGCTCGACGGGGCCGCCGGGTAGGGCCCTACTTCAGGAGGCGGGACAGGCGGCGGTCGGCCAACGGCTTGCCGCCTGTCTGGCACGTGGGGCAGTACTGGAGGGCCGAGTCGGCGAACGACACCTCGCGGATCGTGTCACCGCAGACCGGGCATTTCTGGCCCTTGCGGCCGTGCACGCGCAGACCGGTCTTCTTCTCACCCTTGAGGTCCTGCGCCTCCAGGCCGCGCGACCGCTCCACCGCGTCGCGGAGCGTCGTGACGATCGCCTCGTGCAGGGTCGCGACGTCGTCCTCGGTCAGCGTCGCCGCGATCTTGAACGGCGACATCTTCGCCACGTGCAGGACCTCGTCGGAGTAGGCGTTGCCGATGCCGGCGACGACGCTCTGGTCGCGCAGAAGGCCCTTGATCTGGGTGCGCTTGCCCGAGACGATCTCGCCGAGCCGCTCGGCGGTGAACGACGCGTCCAGCGGATCGGGGCCGAGCGACGCCACGCCCGGCACCTCGTCCGGGTCGCGGACGACGTACACCGCGAGGCCCTTCTTCGTCCCGGCCTCGGTGAGGTCGAAGCCGGAGCCGTCGTCCAGGTGGACGCGGAGCGCCAGCGGGTTCTTCCCGCCGGGCCTGGCGGGCTTGACCGGCATCTCGTCGCGCCACCGGAGCCAGCCGGCGCGGGCCAGGTGGATCACCAGGTGGATGCCGTCGACGTCCAGGTCGAGGAACTTGCCGTGCCGCGCGGCACCGGTGACGGTCAGGCCGCCCAGCGCGGTCACCGGCGGGTCGTAGGTCTTCAACGCGGAGATCGCGAGGACGTCGACGCGCGCCACGGCATGGCCGACGACGCGCTCCCGCAGGAACCCCGCCAGCGCCTCCACCTCGGGCAACTCAGGCATACGACCTCCACCCGCCGAACGGACCAATCCCAAGGTAAACGCTCCAACGACGTCCCGCGCCCCGCCCCCCGGCCCGCGCCGACCGGGCCGTCCACATCACGGTCACGGGGCTTCCGGCCAAGAGCAAGGTCACGGTGAGCGCCGAGGCGGACGACTACCGCGGGCAGCACTGGCGGGGGCGGGCCGTCTTCAAGGCCGACGGGCACGGCGTCGTCGACCTCGACCACGCCCGCCCGACCTCGGGCACGTACCGCAGGGTCGACGGGATGGGGCTGTTCTGGTCGATGACCCCGCCGACCGGCGATCCCGAGGAGGCGAGTTTCTCCACGGGTCGCCTCTCCGAGCGGACGTCCTACCCGGTCGAGATCAGCGCCGCGGTCCATGGGCGCCGCGTGGCGCATCGCACGCTCGTCCGCCAATGGGAGGCCGCGGGCGTCACCCACAAGATCTTCACCGTCGCGGACGACAAGGTCTCCGCCGAGCTGTTCTCCCCGCCCTCCAAGCAACGCAGGCCGGCGGTGCTCCTGGTGGGCGGGTCCGAAGGCGGCTACGGCCCGGTCTACGAAGGCGCACTCCTGGCGTCGCACGGCTTTCCGGCTCTCAGCCTCGCCTACTTCGACGCGCCGGACCTGCCCGCGACCCTGCATGACATCCCGCTGGAGTACTTCGCCCGCGCCGCCCGGCTGCTGGCCGCCCAGCAGCACCCGGGCCTGGTCCGCGGCGCCGTCGTCTACTCGCCTTCGGCCACGGTCAATCCGGGGTTCCCCGACCAGCGGGACAACGCCTGGACCGACCACGGCCGGCCCGTCCCCACCGGCACGACGATCCCGCTGGACCACGTGAGCGGGCCGGTTCTGGCGATCGCCGGAGCGAAGGACGGGATCTGGCCGTCCGCGGACTCCGCTCGCCTGATCATGACCGAACTCAGCCGGAGCCGTTTCCCTCACCAGGCGTTGATCTTTCCTGGCGCGGGTCACGGGGTCGGTACGTTCCCGTATCTGGCCGAAGGAACGCGGACACGCCATCCGGTCACCGGTACCGTCAGCGATTCCGGTGGCGGCCGCGAGGGTGACGCGCTGGCTCAGGAGCAGGGGTGGCCCAAGGTGCTGGCCTTTCTCGGGGGGCTCGGGCGCTCGTCCTAAGGGGACCGGTGGGGCGTGTCCAAGGCTGTCCACAGGGGTATGGAAGGCTGTGGAAAACCTTGTGCATGACGGCGCGTCCGGCGTGCGGCGGGGGCGTTGCGGGGTGAATACCTCCGCGAATATCGACAAATCGCCGGGAGGCGGCCCCGGTCAGGGGTGTGGATAACTCTGCGCGACGGGGTGTGACCCGGATCTCGAAATAACCCCTAGGGGGTACGGGTTGTGCGGGGTGTTCGGTTGTGGCAGCATGAGGCCCGCGAGATACCCCCCAGGGGTACTGGACAGAGGGAGCAGCGAGATGAGCACCGCCACCTACACCGTCACCGGGATGACCTGCGGCCACTGCGTCGCCTCCGTGACCGAGGAGGTCGGGCAGGTCGCCGGCGTGACCGCCGTGGACGTCGACCTCCAGACCGGCCGCGTGACCGTGACCAGCGAGGCCCCCGTCGACGACGCCCTGATCAAGGGCGCCGTCGAGGAGGCGGGATACGCCCTGCGGGCCTGAGGCCTGCCGCCCTGGGAACAGGGCCGAGACGAGTGGAGTGAAGGACGATGAACACCGCGACCAAGCTGGGCGCCTACGTGGTGGGGCTGGCCGCCGTCTTCGGCGGCGCCGCCGGGATCGGGACGGCGGCCGGGCCCGTCGGGAAGGCCGACGAGGGCGGGCACGGCTCGCACGGCGGCCACGGCGGCACGACCGCGGGCCCGGTGCTCCCCGGCGGGCTGCAGGTCAGCCAGGACGGCTTCACCCTGCACCCGCGCACGACCGACGTGCGGCCGGGCGTGCCGACCGACTTCCGGTTCACCATCGACGGCCCGGACGGCAAGCCCGTCACCAGGTTCACGCCGCTGCACGGCAAGCGGCTGCACCTGATCATCGCGCGCCGGGACCTGTCCGGCTTCCAGCACCTGCACCCGACCGAGATCGGCGGCGGCGTGTGGGAGGTCGCGGTCGTCCTGCCGAAGGCCGGCGCGTACCGGTTCTTCACCGACGTCCGGCCGGAGGGCGCGAAGGAGGCGCTGACGCTGGGCGTCGACGTGGCCGCCGCGGGCGACTACCGGCCCGTTCCGCTGCCGCGGCCCGAGCAGGTCGCGAAGGTGGACGGCTACGAGGTGAAGCTCGCGGGCGCCCTGACGCCGGGCAAGGCGAGCGAGTTGACGCTGTCGGTGAGCAAGGACGGCCGGCCGGTCACGGACCTGGAGCCGTACCTGGAGGCGTACGGGCACCTGGTCGCGCTGCGCCAGGGCGACCTCGCCTACCTGCACGTCCATCCGGACGGCGAGCCGGGCGACGGCAGGACCGAGCCGGGGCCGGACGTCACCTTCTACGCGGAAGTGCCCAGCTCCGGCGTGTACCGGCTGTATCTGGACTTCCAGCACGGGGGCAAGGTCCGCACGGCAGAGTTCACCGTGACGGCCGGGCCGTCGGCCACGGTGCCCGACCAGGGCGAGGGCGCCGGAGGCCACGGCGAGCACACGCACTGACATCCCCTACGGTCGAAAGCGAAGGAGGAGCGATGACCACCGGCGCCGTGCCAGAGGCGGAAACCGGGCGGATCGAGCTGACGATCGGCGGGATGACGTGCGCTTCGTGCGCCAACCGCATCGAGCGCAAGCTGAACAAGCTCGACGGAGTGACCGCCACCGTCAACTACGCCACCGAGAAGGCCAGGGTCGAGTTCCCCGCGGGGGTGTCCCCGGAGGAGCTGGTCGCCACGGTCGAGCAGGCCGGCTACACCGCCGAGCTGCCCGCCCCGCCCAAGAGCGAGAGTGAGGGCGAGGCGGGCGGAGAGCCCGACGACGGGCTGCGGACGCTGCGGCAGCGGCTGGTCATGTCGGTCGTGCTGGCGATCCCGGTGATCGCGATGGCGATGATCCTGGCACTCCAGTTCGACAACTGGCAGTGGCTGTCGCTGACGCTGGCCTCGCCCGTCGTGGTGTACGCGGGCTGGCCGTTCCACAAGGCCGCGTGGACGAACCTGCGGCACGGCGCCGCGACGATGGACACGCTGGTGTCGGTCGGCACGCTCGCCGCGTTCGGCTGGTCGCTGTGGGCGCTGTTCTTCGGCACCGCAGGGGAGACGGGCCTCAAGCACGGGTTCGAGTTCTCGATGACCCGTTCGGACGGGTCGATGAACATCTACCTTGAGGCCGCGTCCGGCGTCATCGCGTTCATCCTCGCCGGCCGCTACTTCGAGGCGCGCTCCAAGCGCCGCGCGGGGGCCGCGCTCCGGGCGCTGCTGGAGCTGGGCGCCAAGGAGGTCTCGGTCGTCCGGGACGGGCGCGAAGAACGCATCCCGGTCGAGAAGCTGGCGGTGGACGACGTGTTCGTCGTCCGTCCCGGCGAGAAGATCGCGACGGACGGCGTGGTGACCGAGGGGTCGTCGGCGGTGGACGCCTCGCTGCTGACCGGCGAGTCGGTGCCGGTGGAGGTCGCGCCGGGCGACGCGGTGGTCGGCGCGACGGTGAACGCGGGCGGGCGGCTGCTGGTCCGCGCGACCCGGGTCGGCGCCGACACCCAGCTGGCGCAGATGGCGCGGCTGGTGGAGGACGCGCAGACCGGCAAGGCGCAGGTGCAGCGGCTCGCCGACCGGATCTCCGGGATCTTCGTCCCGGTGGTGATCGCGCTGGCCGTCGCGACGCTGGGCTTCTGGGTCGGCACCGGCTCGGGCCTGGCCGGGGCGTTCACCGCCGCGGTCGCAGTGCTGATCATCGCCTGCCCGTGCGCCCTGGGCCTGGCCACCCCGACCGCGCTGATGGTCGGGACGGGGCGCGGCGCGCAGCTCGGCATCCTGATCAAGGGCCCGGAGGTGCTGGAGTCGACCCGCGCGATCGACACGGTCGTGCTGGACAAGACCGGCACCGTCACCACCGGCCGGATGGCGCTGGTGGACGTCCACACCGCCGACGGTGTGGACGAGGCGGAGGTGCTGCGGCTGGCGGGCGCACTGGAGAACGCCTCCGAGCACCCGATCGCGCAGGCCATCGCCAAGGGCGCGGCCGAGCGCGTCGGGACCCTCGGCACCGTGGAGGACTTCGCGAACGTCGAGGGCCTCGGCGTCCAGGGGATCGTCGACGGCCGCGGCGTCCTGGTCGGCCGGCCGCAACTGCTGGCCGAGTGGTCGCAGCACCTGACCGCCGGCCTGGAGCGGGCCATGGCGGAGGCGCAGGCGCAGGGCCGCACCGCCGTCGCGGTCGGCTGGGACGGCGAGGCCCGCGCGGTGATCACCGTCGCGGACCAGGTGAAGCCGACCTCGGCGGAGGCGATCGAGCAGCTGCGGGCGCTCGGGCTGCGGCCCGTCCTGCTCACCGGCGACAGCGAGACCGTGGCCCGCACCGTCGCCGACGCGGTCGGGATCGAGCAGGTCGTCGCCGAGGTCCTGCCGCAGGACAAGGTGGAGGTCGTCAAGCGCCTCCAGTCCGAGGGGCGGACGGTCGCGATGGTCGGCGACGGCGTGAACGACGCGGCCGCGCTCGCCCAGGCCGACCTCGGCCTGGCGATGGGCACCGGCACGGACGTGGCGATCGAGGCGTCCGACCTGACCCTGGTGCGCGGCGACCTGCGGGCCGCGGCGGACGCGATCCGGCTGTCGCGGCGGACGCTGCGCACCATCAAGGGCAACCTGTTCTGGGCGTTCGCCTACAACGTGGCGGCGCTGCCGCTGGCGGCGTCCGGGCTGCTCAACCCGATGATCGCGGGCGGCGCGATGGCGTTCTCGTCGGTCTTCGTGGTCAGCAACAGCCTGCGGCTCCGCCGGTTCAAGGCGCTGAACGGCGACTCCGCGCCGGCGCCGGCGGCCGCGGCCCCGGCCCGTCCGGAGGTCCCGGCCACCCGCTGACGCCGAAGCGGACGCGCGGCCCCACGCCGGGGCCGCGCGTTCGTTGTTTCATGTGAAACTTCCTGGGGCTAGAGGGGGACGTCCCAGAAGGCCAGCTCGTGGCGCATGCCGTCGAGGAACAGGCGTTCCGCGCGGTCGGGGTCGGCTCCCGACTCGTCGATCATCTGGGCGATGCGGCGGGTCAGCTCGGCGAAGCCGGGGTCGGCGTAGGTGTCGACCCAGCGGCGGTAGCGCGGCTCGGCCGGCGGGTCCTCGGCGAGGCGGACGCCCAGCGTCGAATACCCCCACATGCACGGGTACAGGGCTGCGAGCCCGTCGGCGTAGTCGGCGGCGCTGTCCAGCAGGAACGCGGTGTAGGCGGCGCAGGCCGGACCCTTGTCGGCGCCGTCCAGGTCGGCGCCGAACTCGGCCGACAGCGACCGGTGCAGTTCCAGTTCGTCGTGGTAGGTCGCGTGGGCGAGGTCGACAAGGTCGCCGAGGTGCGCGGACGGGGCCTGCCAGGCCAGGCGCGAGAACACCCGGACGTAGTCGTGCAGGAACAGGTAGTCCTGTTCGAGCCAGGAGCGGAAGACGGCCTCGTCCAGGTCCCCGTTCGCGATGCCGAGGACGGTCGGGTGCTTCAGCTGCTCCTCGACCAGCGGACGGCCGAGCTCCTCCAGATGCGCCGCGAGACTCATGCCGGCAAGTCTGGCATCACCCAAGTCTGGCATCACCCCGGAAACGACCACGCCCCGCCGGACTGTGAGGCCCGGCGGGGCCGTGGTCAAGCACCGGTGTGTGGGTCGCCTCTCGGCGAAAGGCTCAACACGGCTCCAGCCGGACGGTATTCCGTGAAGGCAATAGGTGAGGCCCGGGGACACCAGGCACACCGGCTGTTATGTGTAACCGATGGGGCCCCCGGGATTGTTCCCGGCCCCGTCATCGGAATCCGAACCGATCAGCGGGGCGAGGCCGGCTGCGGCGCGGGAGGGACGTCGGAGAACGTGCCGGTGCGGCGGATCGTGTGCCACCCGAGCCGCGAGCCGAGCAGCGCCGTGACCACCGACTGGACGACGACCAGGTACATGAGCTGCCGGTACGCGAACTGCTGGAGCGGCAGCGTCCACAGCGGGCGGATGCGTTCGCCGTCCAGCCACAGCGCGTAGGCGCCCGCGGCGACCTGCGCCGCGACGAACCCGGCCCAGAGCAGGATCGGCCCCAGCGGGTTCAGGAAGACGATCCCGAACAGGGCGAACAGGTCGACGGCGGGCGCGAACAGGGGCAGCAGCACCTGGAACACCGCCAGGTAGGTGAGGCAGCGGCGGCCGAACCTGCCGGACGCGCCGCGCTCCACCAGGGACCGGCGGTGCTTCCACATCGCCTGCATGGTGCCGTAGCACCAGCGGTACCGCTGCCGCCACAGCTGCCGCAGTGACGACGGCGCCTCCGTCCAGGCGAGCGCCTTCTCCTCATAGACGACGCGGTGCCCGGACCGGCAGACCGCCATGGTGAGGTCGGTGTCCTCGGCGAGCGTGTCGGCCGGCACGCCTCCGATCCGCGCCAGCACCGGCCCGCGGAACGCGCCGATCGCGCCCGGGACGGTCGGCATGCACCGCAGCACGTCGAACATCCGGCGGTCGAGGTTGAAGCCGATCACGTACTCGATGTGCTGCCAGCGGCCGAGGATCCCGCCCCGGTTGGCGACCTTGGTGTTGCCGCTCACCGCGCCGACGCGCGGGTCGGCGAAGGGCGCGACGAGATGCCGGAGGGCGTCGCGCTGGAACACGGTGTCGCCGTCCACCAGCACGAGGATCTCGCCGCGCGCCATCGCGGCGCCCGCGTTCAGGGCGCTGGGCTTGCCGCCGTTGGGCTTGCGCAGCAGCCGCACGCCCGGCAGCGCGAGCGACTCGACGATCGCGGAGGTGCGGTCCGTGGAGCCGTCGTCGACCACGATCACCTCGAACGCGCCGGGATAGTCGGTGTCGACCAGCGACCGGACCGTCGCGGCGATCCCGGCCTCCTCGTTGTAGGCCGGGACGATGACCGAAACGTCCGGGCAACGTTCCGGCGGCGCCGGGCGGGACGGCCCCCGGACGCGCCGGACGTGCACATGCGCGAACACCAGCAGCATCACGAGCCGCAGCACGTACAGCGCCCCGGCCAGGCCGAACAGCGCGCCGAGCCACCCGGTGAGCGCGGACGCGGCCCGCTGCGCGGCGACGAGCGTCCAGCCGACCGCCTTCTCCCGGCGCGGCACGGCGATGTCGGCGGCGGGCATCCGCAGCGCCTGCGAGAGCGTGGTGAAGCGGTAGCCGCGGGGCTGGAGCCGGTCGATGATCCGCTCGACCGCCGCGACCGTCTGCGCCCGGTCGCCGCCCGCGTCGTGCAGCATGACGACGGCGCCCTCGTTCGGCCGCCCGGCCGCGAGCGCCGTCTGGACGATCTTCGCGGTGCCGGGCCGGGTCCAGTCCTCGGTGTCGCGGTCGGTCAGCACGACGACGTACCCGTCCTCGCCCGCCCGGCGGGCCGCGCGCCACTCCGGGATGGTCAGGCCGTCCGGGACCGAGGAGTACGGCATCCGCATCAGCCGCGTGTGCACTCCGGCCGCGCCCGCCAGCGCCCGCTGCGTCAGGTCCAGTTCCAGGCGGGCGCGCCAGGCCGGGGCCGTGGCCAGGTCGACGTGCGTGTAGGTGTGCGAGCCGATCTCGTTGCCCTCGCGCAGGACGCGGCGGGTCAGCCCCGGGTTCTCGGCCACGTGCGCGCCCACGGCGAAGAACGTGGCGTGCGCGCCGTGGCGGCGCAGCACGTCGAGGATCCGCGGCGTCCACGTCGGGTCGGGGCCGTCGTCGAAGGTCAGCGCGATGGTCCTGGCGGGCATCCGCAGCGAGCGCGGCGTCCCGCCCGCCATGTTGATCACGGGGCCGCCGGACGTGGCGGCCCGCGGCGCCGGGACGGGATGCGCCGGATCCTTGCGCGGCGCCTCGCCGACCGCGCCGTGCGCGTAGCCGTCCAGCAGCAGGAGCACGCTCAGCGCCAGGCCGCCGAGCAGCAGCAGGAGCCAGTGGCCCCGCGGTTCGCCTCGCCGCACCGTCAGCCGGACTTCTTCTTCCGCCCCCACGCGGGCGGCGACGCATGGGAGTTGCCCGGACGGCTCGCGGACGCGGTCGCCGTGGGCTTGGCGCTCGGCGCGGACGGCGCGGGCGCCGTCGTGGCCCCCCGCCTGGACGTCGCGGACGGCGCCCCGGCACCCGAGGGAGCGGCCTCGGGACGCTGCCCCGGCTTCGCGCCCTGACGGCCGCCCGCCGAGCCGCCCTTCGCGGCGCGCGCGGCGGTCGACGGGTGGCCGCCCACGCGCGGGTGCGCGGACGGTCCGTCCCACGGCGTCATCGGAACGGCCGCGCCGGTCGCCGCGCCGACGCCGAGCGCGCCGAGGAACACCACGAGCACCGCGCCCGCCGCCAGGCCGATCCGCCGGGCCAGCCTGCGGCGCCGCCCGGTCGCGTCCACGAACACCGGAGCCCCGCTCTGGCCTGCGGAAACGCCGGACTCGTCGGCCGGTACGGCCCGGTGGGCGGGTACATCGCGGATCATGGCGTCCATCGCTTCGCACTAGGGGACGAACGGCGCGCACGCGCGGCGGCGGCGCGGCCGTTCGAAACGGTCAGCGCCGAGCACCGCGTCCATGTCACACCGAACGGGAAATGCCTGCACAATGACGCGGGTGACGGGAGTGCGGCAGAGGGGCGCGGACGGCGGGGACGACCTCGACCGTGCCCTCCGGGCGGCCCAGGGGGGCGACGAGGAGGCCTTCCGCGTGCTCTACCGCGACGTCCAGCCCCGGCTGATCCGCTTCGCCGGCGCGCTCGTCGGCGCCGACGCCGAGGACGTCACCTCCGAGGCGTGGCTGCAGATCGCCCGCGACCTGCCCGGCTTCCGCGGCGACATCGACGGGTTCCGCGGCTGGACCGCCACGATCACCCGGCACCGCGCCCTGGACCATCTGCGCCGCCGCGCCCGCCGCCCGGCCGCCGACGCGCCCGCCGAGGAGCTGCTGACGCTCGCCGGGCCGTCCGACACCGAGGCGCTCGCGCTGGACGGCATCGCCACCGAGGACGCGCTGCGGCTGATCGCCGGGCTGCCGCGCGACCAGGCCGAGGCGGTGCTGCTGCGGGTGGTGATGGGCCTGGACGCCAAGGCCGCGGGCAAGGTGCTCGGCAAGCGCCCCGGCGCGATCCGCACCGCCGCCCACCGCGGCCTGCGCCGGCTGACCGAACGGCTCGCCGCGCCCTCCGAGGCTTCCGAGGCTTCCGAGGCGGCGGCCGCGGGCTCCCGCGAGGCGGCCGCGGACTCCGCCGGGGCGGCCGCCGGGACCGCTCCAGCGCCGCAGGCGGGCACGCTGCCGGGTGCCGGGAGTGACAAAAGCGGCGGTACGGGCGCTGAAGGGGTGAGATGAGCGACCACCAGCGAGCCCGACGGCTCGACCAGCGCACCGCCGAGCGGCTGCTCGACGGGGCTCCGGCGAGCCCCGCGCACGGCGGCACCGAGGCCGGTTCCGCCGACGGCCACGAGGCGCTGCGGGCGCTGCTGTCGGCCGCCGCCGCGCCGCCGCGTCCCGGCGAGCTGGCCGGCGAGGACGCCGCGGCCGCCGCCTTCCGCGCCGCCCGGACGCGGCCCGCGCCGCGCGCGTCCCGCTGGGCCGCCCTGCCCCGCTACGCGACGGTCAAGGTCGCCGTGGTCGCCGTGACGCTGGCGGCGTTCGGCGGCGTAGCGGTCGCGGCCGGCACCGGGTACCTGCCCGGGCAGTCCCCCGAGCCCTCGCCGTCCCCGCACCGCACGCCGGCCACGTCCTGGCACCACGGCGACGGGGTGTCGCCGTCGCCTTCCACGCCCTCGCGCGCGACCCCGGCGCAGCGTCCCCGGCCCAGCACGTCACCGAAGGGCAAGCCGGAGCACGGCAAGACGGCCGCCCCCGGGCAGACCAAGAGCAGGACTCCGAAGGCCAAGAAGACCCCGAAGGCCAAGAAGACCCCGAACCCCGGCAAGCGCAAGGGCGCCGGGAACGGCAACGGGCAGGGCAACAACGGCGACAACGGCAAGGGGAACGGGTCCGGCCACCGACCGCCCGCGATCGAGCATCCCGAGCCGCACGTCCCCGCCCCTCGTTCCCGCCCTGGATCCTGATGCCGAACGCGGCGCCGCCGACCCCGGCGGCCGGTGTCAGTCGTGGCGGAGGGCGCCCTCGCCGGCGACCGACCGGTAGTAGCAGGTCGGGCGCGCCTTGCCCGACGCGTCCTTGGTGTGGCAGGCGCCGCCGGTCGTCCGGTTCACCAGGTAGAGCAGGGAGTTCTGCTCGCAGTTGACGCGGACGTCGACCAGTTCCAGGACGTCGCCGGACGAGGCGCCCTTGCGCCACAGCTCGTTGCGCGACGTCGACCACAGCACCGCGATCCGCTCGTCGAGCGTCGCCTTGAGCGCCTGCTCGTTGGCGTAGCCGATGAACAGGACGTCCTTGGACGCGGCGTCCTGCAGCACCACCGGGACGACCTCCGATCCGGTCGCCGCGACGGCGCGGAGCTTGCCGAAGTCCAGGTCGAGCCGCGTTCCCTCTTCGAGTTCGTTCACCCCGTGCTCCTCCCTGCGCCGGTACGCCGACGGCAACTCGCGGTCACCGTGCGCGTCGATGTCGGCACGCATCGTCGCACGTCCGCCGGATGCATCTGCGGAAACGGCGAATGCGCGGGGCCCGGCTTGTCACCGGAGGCGATTGTGCGGCCGGATCCGCGGACCCATGCTGGCCGGAGCACTCACGAAAGGGAGTGATCCGATGACACGGGGTATGACGGTCCGGACCCGCGGTCCCATGAGGCTCCTCGGCACGACCACCCTGCCGGGGGTCGCCCGCTCCGCCCCGCAGGCGCGGGCGTTCGTGCTCCGCGTCGCCCCGCACATCGACGCCGAGGCCCTCGCCGACATCGCCCTGTGCGTGGACGAGCTGGTCGCCAACGCCTGCGAGCACACCGCGTCCGGCCTGGGCGGGAAGGTGACGGTCATCGTCAGCGCCGCCGACGGGGTGCTGCGCGTGACCGTCCTCGACGACGGCGGCACCGCCGTGGCCCCGCGCGTGCGCGTCGACCCGTGCGACGAGGACGGCCGCGGCCTGCGGCTGGTCGACGCCCTGTCCACGGCGTGGGGTTCGCACCGGGCGCTCGGCGGCACGGCGGTATGGGCGGAGTTCCGCGTCCCCACCGGCCTCCGCACCGCCTGCAGCCACCCCTGCCCGCTCTGACCCGCCCGGCGCCGCACAGGGTCGTCGATGCGGCGGTGAGCATCGCGTCGCGGCTGGGAGCCTCGTGAAACGGTCCCGGGGAGCCGACGTTCGCGGTGGCCGTCGTCCGGCCGGGCCGGGCGGGGTGACCGGTGGGGAGGCCAGTCGGGTGACAGATGCCCGGCCGGTCGGTCCGTTCCTAGCGTCAACGGCATGGAAACCACACCTCTTCGCGTCGCGGTCATCACCGGCAGCACCCGGGAGGGGCGCTTCGCCCCGACCGTGGCGGCCTGGTTCGCCGAGCAGGCCGGGCAGCGCGACGACATGGTCATCGATCTGGTCGACGCGGCGGACGCTCCGCCGCCCAGCCGGCTCGGCGCGCCCACGCCCGACGGCTTCGACGAGATCACCCGCAAGCTCCAGGACGCCGACGCGTTCGTCGTCATCGCCTGCGAGTACAACCACAGCTTCCCCGGCACGCTCAAGAACCTGATCGACAGCCACTTCTTCGAGTGGCGCGCCAAGCCGGTCGCGTTCGTCTCCTACGGCGGGGTGTCGGGCGGGCTGCGGTCCGTCGAGCACCTGCGCGGCGTCTTCGCCGAACTGCACGCGGTCACGATGCGCGACTCCGTCAGCTTCCACGCCCCGTGGAACTGGTTCGGCGAGGACGGCCGGCCCACCGACCCGGACGGCGCCGGCGCGGCGGCAAAGGGCATGCTCGACCAGCTCGCCTGGTGGGGGCACGCGCTGCGCGACGCCCGGGCCGCGCGCCCGTACGGGGCCTGACATGACGACGACGGCGCAGGCCCCGCCGGCGGCGGGACCGGCGGCGCGGCCGAGGGCGATCGTGCTGGTGCTGGTCCTCGGCTCGATCATGATCGCGCTCGACCAGACCGTGGTGAACGTCGCGGTGAACCGGCTGTCGGCCGACTTCGGCGCGCCGCTCGGTACCGTCCAGTGGGTCGCGACCGGCTACTCGCTGGCGCTCGGCGCGGTGATCCCGTCGGCGGCGTGGGCGATCGGGCGGTTCGGCGCGCGGCGGCTGTACCTGGCGGCGATCGCCGCGTTCGCCGCCGGGTCGGTGCTGGCCGGGCTGGCGTGGAACATCGAGTCGCTGATCGCGTTCCGCGCCGTGCAGGGGCTGAGCGGCGGCCTGGTGATGCCGGTCGGCATGACGATCCTGCTGCGCGCCGCCGGCCCGGACCGGCTCGGCCGGCTGATGAGCACCCTCGGGCTGGCGATCCTGGTCGGCCCGCTCGCCGGGCCGGTCGTCGGCGGATGGCTGATCGACGAGGTGTCGTGGCGGTGGATGTTCTTCATCAACCTGCCGATCGCGGTCGCGGTCGTGGCGCTCGCCGCGCGGACGTTCCCCCGCGACACCGCCGGCGCCCGCAGGCCCCTGGACGTCCTCGGGCTGCTGATGCTCTCGCCCGGCCTCGCCGCGCTCCTCTACGGGGTGACGGCGGGCGGCGAGCGCGGCGACTTCGGCTCGCCCCGCGTGCTGGTCCCGCTGGCCGGCGGAGCGCTGCTGATCGCCGCGTTCGTCGTGCGGGCGCTCACGGTGCGGGACCCGCTGATCGACCTGCGGCCGTTCCGCGACCGGACGTTCGCGGCGGCGACCGGGACGCTCGCGCTGTTCGCGGCCGGCTACTTCGGGACGATGCTGCTCCTCCCGCTCTACATGCAGGTCGTGCGGGGCGAGAGCGCGACGGTCGCCGGGCTGCTCGGCATCCCGTTCGCGCTCGGGTCGGGGACGGCGATGCAGGTCGCCGGGCGGATCGCGGACCGGGTCCCGCCGGGGCGGCTCGTCCCGGTGTCGATCGCGACCGCGCTGACCGGGTTCGCGCTGTTCACCGTCCAGCTGAGCGCGGACGCCTCCTACTGGGGGCTGTGCTCGGCGATGCTGCTGATGGGCGCGGGCGGCGGCGCGACGATGATGCCGACGATGACCGCGGCGACCCGCGGCATGTCGCACGAGCAGGCGCCGACGGCGAGCACCACGGTGAACCTGGTCAACACCACGTCCGGGGCGATCGGGACGGCGCTGGCGTCGGTGGTGCTGTCCGCGCTGATGAGCGGGCTGGTCCAGGGGGATCCGGACGGCGGCGCGCTCCAGGCCGTCCACCGGCTTTCGCCTCAGGCGCACGACGCAATCGCCGGCCCGTTGTCGGACGCGTTCCAGCACACCTACGCCTTCGCGCTCGCGCTCCTGGCGCTGGCCCTGGTCCCGGCGCTGTTCCTGCCGCGCCGGACCCCGGAGAAGTGACGCCGGAAACCCCGTTCCGAGATCCGGATCGGGGGTTCCGCCGTGAGGGCCCGGAGGGCGTGCCCGCCTTGCGGGGCCTCGCGTCCGTGGTGTTAGGCAGGCGGGATGTGGTGGTTCAGGCGGAACAGGTTCGCCGGGTCGTATCGCGCCTTCAGCTCGGTGAGCCGCCGGTACGTCTCCGGCTCGTACGCGGCGCGGACCTGGTCGGGCGTGGCGGCGGCGCCGAACAGGAAGTTGAGCACCCGCCCGGACGCCCGCCCCTCCAGCAGGCCGTCGAACCGGGCGTGCAGTTCGTCCACACCGGTGGCGTCCGGGCCGAGCTTGGACAGCAGGCCGACCAGGTAACCGGCCTCCCGGTTGCCGACCGCGTTCGGGACGGCCGGCGGCTTCGCCATCGCCCCGCCGAGGTGCCGGATCTCCACGATCGCCCGGTCGGGGGCGCCGGGACCGGCCAGTTCCAGCAGGTCGCGGGCCAGATCGCCGGTCACCTCGGGGACCGCGGCGTTCGACGCGCGGTACGCCATCGGGACGGGCGGCTCGTTGTGGATCAGGCCGGAGTCGGTGTACGGCATCGTGTCCACGGTGTCGATCAGCCGCGGCCCGATCGCCCGCAGCGGCGCGATGAGCCGTTCGCCCTCCGCCGCGTCCCCGACATAGGCGATCCGTACATGGGCGACATGGCGCCCGCGCAGCGGCTCCGGGAACGCCGGGACGTCGGGCACCGGCATCAGCGCGAGGGACGAGGTCAGCTCGTCGGGGACGGTTTCCGTCCACTCCCGCCAGGTGGTCGTCACCTCGGGGACGAGGTCCGCGTCGAAGTACAGGCCGCCGCCGTACAGCTCCGCGACCGGCAGCAGGCCGATCTCCAGGCCGGTCACCACCCCGAAGTTTGCGCGGCCGCCGAGCAGCGCCCAGAACAGGTCCGGGTCGCTCTCCGGCGTGACGTGCCGCAGCCGCGCGTCCGCGGTGACCACGTCGATCGACCGGACGTGGTCCGCCGCGAACCCGTACCGGCGCGACATCAGGCCGATCCCGCCGCCGAGCGTGTAGGAGACCGCGCCGACGCCGGGCGACGACCCGCTCAGCGGCGCCAGCCCGTGCGGCGCGGCGTCCGCGACGACCCGCGCCCACCGCACGCCGGCCTCGATGTACGCCGTCCGGGCGCGCGGGTCGACGCGGACGCCGGTCATCTCGCGGGTGCTGATCAGCAGCCCGCCGGCGGCGGGGAGCGGCAGCCCGTGCCCGGTGTTCTGCACGGCGACCGGCAGGCCGCGCGCGGCGGCGTGCTCGACGGCGGTGCGCACGTCCTCCGCGTCCGCGGCCACGACGATCACGTCCGGACGGTGCGGGTCGGCGGTCTGGAACCCGGTCCGCTCCGCGTCGTAGCCGTGGTCGCCGGGCTCGATCACCGCGCCCCGCACCGTCCCGAACGTGCTCATCGTGGCTCCTTCCAGGTGTTTCTCTCTCGCTCACCACCCATGCTGGTCGCCGACTTTTCATAAGTCAAAGAGATGGTTCTTCTAGGCTTGAGCAGCCACAGTTATGACTACAGCTCCTTGAGGAAGCCGGAGTCGACCACGACGTCGGCGCCCGTGGTGCTCGCCGAACGGGGCGAGGCCAGCAGCGCCACCGCGTCCGCGACCTCCTGCGGCTCGGCCATCCGGCCGGTCGTGAGGCTCATCATCTCGGCCGCGCCGCCGTTCAGCACCGCGTCGCGGTCCGAGCCGGTGCCCTGCGCGATGATGTCGGCGGCGCCGCCGTCCTTCGTCCACCAGTCCGTGCGGACCGGGCCGGGCGAGACCGTGTTCACCCGGATCCCCTGCGGGCCGAACTCCTCCGACAGGCCCTTCGCCAGGTTGTTCAGCGCCGCCTTCGCGGCGTTGTAGTCGAAGTTCATCGGCGCCGGGCGGCGCCCGTTCACCGACGAGACGTTGACGATCGCCGCCGCGTCGCTGCGCAGCAGGTGCGGGAGCGCCGCGCGGACGGCCCGCACCACGGCGATCACGTTGAACTCGTAGACGTCGCGCCAGTCGTCGTCGGTCAGCGTCCCGAACCCGAAGCGGGGCATGGCGGCGCCGGGCGGCGGCCCGCCCGCGTTGTTGACCAGGACGTCCAGCCCGCCGAACCGCTCCACGGCCTGCTCGACGGCGAGCGCGGGCGCGTCCGGGTCCATCAGGTCGGCGGCCACGTGCAGCAGGTCCGGACCGGCGAGCGCGTCGAGCTCCGGGCTCGGCTTGCGGGAGACGGCGGCCACGCGGGCGCCCTCCTCCAGCAGCGTCCGGACGACGGCCAGGCCGATGCCCTTCGACGCGCCGGTGACGACCGCCACGCGCCCGGTGAGCCGCAGATCCATGGGTTTTCCTCTCGTCGGCGCGCACGCCTCCTTCCGGCGTGCGACGCCCCATGAACCCCGCCCGGCGGGCCCCGGTTGCAGCGGCGGCTACACGCCTTCGGCGTTGCGGCGGGCGCGCAGGGCGCGGACACGTCCGCGGCTGGCGCATGCGGGCGACGGGCACCAGCGGCGGCGGTCCGCCGGGTCGGCGAACACGCCCCGGCAGTCGTCCTCCGGGCACACCTTGAGGAAGGCGCGCTCCGGGCCGGTCAGCTGGTCGACGGCCTGGCGCGCGATCCGGTCGAGCGCAGCGCCGCCGTCGGCCGGCGCTGCCCGGACGAGACGTCCGTCCACGGCCAGCTCGACCGGATCGGGGGCGCTCAGGAAGCCGGCGAGCGTCTGCACGTCGTCCTGCAACGGGGGCTCACCATCGACGGTCGCCAGCGCGATCGGACGCAGCGTCTCGCGCAACCGCCGGGCCCGTTCGAGGTCACCGGCGTCCACCGCGCGCACCGGGGCCAGTTCGCACGCCTCCAGCCACTCGGCGAACCGCCGCACGTCGGGGATCCGCTCGACCGGCCGCGCGCCGAACGCCCGGCCCTTCGTCGCCAGGAGGTTCAGCCAGGTCGCGCCGCAGTCGAGGCGGAACGCCCCCGGGTCTTCCTTCACCATGGCCCGATTGTAACGCCTCATCCGTTACGCTAATCTGTAACGCCTCAGCCGTTACAAGGAGTGCCCATGGACCTGACCGAAGCCGCCCTCGACCGCGCCGAAGGCCACCGCCTGCTGGACGTCCTCCAGGACGAGACCACCCGGCAGGCCACCTTCCCCGCCCTGGAGGACCTCGCCCCCGGCTTCGCCGACTGGATCGTCACCAGCCTGTTCGGCGGCACCTACCAGCGCGAGGGCCTGTCCCTGCGCGACCGCCAGCTGCTCAACCTCGCCGCGCTCACCGCCCTCGGCGGCGTCGACCCGCAGCTCACCGGGCACGTCCGCACCTGCCTGCGGCTCGGCATGGCGCGCGAGGAGATCATCGAGGCGTTCGTCCACCTCGCGCCCTACGTCGGCGTCCCCAAGGCGCTCGCCGGCCTGCGCGTCGCCGCCGCGGCCCTGGGCGACGCCCGATGAGGGCCCGGACGGTCCTCGGCGACGTCGACCCCGCCGACCTCGGCGTCTGCGACGCCCACGACCACCTGTTCCTGCGCACGCCCCGGCTGCCCGGCCAGGAGCTGGACGACCCGGCCCGCGCCGCCGCCCACCTGCGGACCTTCGCCGGCCTCGGCGGCCGGACGATCGCCCACTGGACCCCCTACGGCCTCGGCCGCCGCGAACGGGACCTGGCCGACCTCTCCGCCGCCGCGGGCGTCCACATCATCGCCGCCACGGGCCTGCACCAGGCGGTCCACTACGACCCGGACGTCCTCACCCGGGTCCGCCCGCGCCTCGCCGCGCTCTTCCACCGCGAGCTCACCGAGGGCCCGGCCGGCATGATCAAGGTCGCCGGCGGCTTCCACGGGCTCGACGAGCACGCCCGGCACACCCTGACCGCCGCCGCCGAGGCCTCCAACGCCACCGGCGCCCCCATCGGCGTCCACCTCGAGGAAGGGACCGCCGCCCTGGACGTCCTCGACCTGCTCTGCGCGTCCCTCGGCGTCCCGCCGGACCGCGTGATCCTCAGCCACCTCAACCGCTCGCCCGACCCCTGGGTCCACCGCCGCGCCGCCGAAGCGGGCGCCTACCTGTGCTTCGACGGCCCGTCCCGCGCCCACCACGCCACCGACTGGCGCCTCTTCGACGTCCTGGCGGCCCTCGTGGAGGCCGGCCACACCGACCGGATCCTGATGGGCGGCGACACCACGACGCCCGACGCCCCCGGCATCCCCCACCTGCTCCGCGTCCTGCGCCCCCGCGTGGCCGCCCAGCTGGGCGAGGACACCGCCACCGCGATCTTCGAGACCAACCCCGCCCGCGCCCTCACCTGGTAACCCGGCCCCTGAGCACGGCCTCCCACACCATGATTCCGGCATGGACGCCCCGGGCGCCCGGGCAGGCACCGGCCACTCGCCGCGCGCGGCGGCCCGGTGCGGGATGGGTCGGCCATAGCGTTCACCTTAGTTCATTGCAACAAGCATGCTCGTCATTGCGTTATCTAGCAGATAATTGCAATGATTTTCACGGCTCTAGCTGCACAGATGCTCGATACGTGCAACGAGCCACTTGCCGGAATCTTGAATGCAACGTAGCGTTTCCAATGTCAGAAACAAGCACGCCGCAAGGAGCGCACGATGCAGAAGTTCGACACCCCCGCCCCGATCGCCGCCGTCCTCGACGTCCCCGCCGGGCGCGTCCAGCTCATCGCGGCCGACCGTACCGACACCGCGGTCGAGGTCCGGCCCGTCAACGCCGCCAAGGGGCGCGACGTGAAGGCGGCCGAGCGGACGACGGTCGAGTTCGCCGACGGCGTCCTGCGCGTCCGGGCCGCGGCCGGCAACCAGTACTTCGGTTCCTCCGGATCGGTCGAGGTGACGGTCCAGCTGCCCGCCGGTTCGCGGGTCGAGGCGACGGCGGCCAGCGCCGAGTTCCGCGCCGTCGGACGGCTCGGCGACGTCGCCCTCGACGCCGCGCACGGCAAGATCAAGCTGGACGAGACCGCCGGCGCCCGCCTCGCCACCACCGCCGGCGACATCGAGATCGGCCGCCTGGGCGGCGCCGCGCAGATCAGCACCGCGCAGGGCGACATCCGGATCGCCCAGGCCATGGGTGGGACGGTCGTGCTGCACACCCAGGACGGCGACATCTCGGTCGACGCCGCCCCCGGCGTCTCGGCCTCTCTCGACGCCGGCACCGCGCACGGCCGCATCACCAACAGCCTCAAGAACGACGGCACCGCCGGCCTGAACATCCACGCCACGACCTCCCACGGCGACATCACCGCCCGCAGCCGCTGAAGCCCGGTGCGTCCGCGGGCCACCGCCCCGCCCCTCACCTTGAGGGACGGGGCGCGGTCGTGTTCGTCAGGGCTGGAGGTCGGTCACTCCCTTGCCGCTCTGGACGTCGAACGGCACGGAGGCCTGGTCGTGCACGATCAGCCAAACGCCGTCGATCTTCCGGAAGCAGAAGGTGCCGCGGACCCACATGCCGCTCGTCGCCGTGCCGTTCCCCAGCGTGCCGCTGAGCCGGGCGAAGCAGTGCGCGAACGCCACATCGCCGCCCACGGTGACGTCCAGGTCGCGAATCTCGTACGCCACGTCCTTGAAGAACGTGAACACGTTCGCCCAGTTCTTCATCTTCGCCGCCACCCCCACGTGCTGCAGCGGCGGCTCGACGTCGAAGGACACGACATCTGTTGCGTAGATCCGCTCCAGAGCGTCCAGGTCCTTGACGCGGATCCCTTCGGCAATCTTGTTGATCTGCTGCCTGATCTCGGCCTCGTCCGCCGTGCGTTGCGTAGGCATCACGAACCGTCCCCTTCCCTAGCGTGGAAACTCGCTACACCAGTACGACGACACAGCGCCTCGACATGTCAGGCCGTCATCGGACGTCGGCGATGCTGTGAGGCGTGCAGTACGTGTCGAGAGCACCGCGACCGCCGCTGGACGGGCTGATCGACGACCTCTACTACCTTGAGGGCGCGCCGCCTTACCCCCTGCTGACGCTGCCGCCGATGCCTTCGGCGGTGCTCATCGTCAACCTCGGGGCACCGTTCCGAATCGGCGTCGAGACGGCCGAGTACGCCGACGGATGCGTGCTCACCATGCCCACGCGCGCGATGCGGTTCGGTTACCCGCCGGGGACCCGGTCGGTCGGCGTGCACTTCAAGCCGTGGGGGCTGGCGCCGTTCCTGCCGATGCCCGCGGCCGAGCTGTGCGACGTGCCGGTGACGGTGGAGCAGGTCTGGGGCCGTCCCGCCATCGCCGAACTGCGGGACCGGCTGACCACGGCGGCCGGGCCGCACGCGATGCTGGCGCTGCTCGAGGACGAGCTGATGCGGCGGCTCCGCGAGACCACCGGCCTGGGCCTGGTCCGCCACACCGGCCGGGTCATCGCGGCGGCCGCCGGGTCGGTGGCGATCGGCGAGCTGAGCGAGACGGCCGGCGTCAGCGGCACTCACCTGGCCCAGCGGTTCAAAGAGCTCGTCGGCGTCACGCCCAAGCGACTCGCCCGCACCTACCGCTTCGCCGCCACCGTCCGGGCGATCGACCCGACCGGACCGGTCGACTGGGCCGCCCTCGCCGACCGCGCCGGCTACTACGACCAGGCCCACTTCGGCCACGAGTTCCGGGCGTTCACGGGGCTGACACCGACCCGGTACGTCGACGTCCGGCGGCGGTTCCTGCGCGAACACCCCGGCCATGCGCTCGACGTCGGGCCGCTGCCGGCCGATTGATTTCTTACAAGAGCCGGCCCCTCCAGCACGCCAGTATGGGCACTTCCCGAGCACAGGAGAGGGCCCATGGGCAAGGTGGTCATGTACGGCACGGTGTCGGTGGACGGCTTCATCGCCGACGGCAAGGACCAGGTCGGCCCGCTGTTCGAGTGGATGTCCGGCGGTGACGTCCCGTTGGACGAGACCGGGCCGGTGAAGGTGTCGCAGGCGTCCTACGACTACATCCGGCCGTACTGGGACGAGATCGCGGTGACAATCGTCGGCCGCCACGTCTTCGACATGACCGGCGGCTGGGGCGGCACGCCGCCGAGCGGCGTCGACCACATGGTCGTCGTGTCGCACCGGCCGATGCCCGACGGCTGGAACCCCGAGGCGCCCTTCCACTTCGTCGACGGCATCGAGGCCGCCATGGCGACGGCCCAGGAACTCGCGGGCGACCGCACCGTCGAGGTCGCCGCAGGCGACGTCGGCGGCCAACTCCTGGCCGCCGGGTTCGTCGACGAGGTCGCCATGGACGTCGCGCCCGTGGTGTTCGGGTCCGGCAAGCGCTACTTCGGGCCGGTCGACGCCCAGCACCTGCTGGAGGACCCGGACGTGGTGATCCAGGGCAACCGGGTCCTCCACCTGCGCTACCGAGTGCGCCGATGACCGATCCGGGGGCGGGTCAGCTGCGGCCGAGCATCTCGGCGGTGAGGACGGTGCCGCCGAGGCCCCAGCCGCCATCGGGAACCTCGTCGACGAGCACCAGGGTGGTCGCCCTGGCGCGCTCGCCGTACACGTCGGCGTAGGCATCGGTGACGGCGTCGATGAGCTTCTTCTTGGACTCGGGGGTCAGGGTGTCGGCGGGGACCTTGAGGTTGGCGAACGGCATGATGACGACCTTTCGTGTGGTGGTGATTCAGAGAGAAGCGGTCCGTCGCGCGGCGGCCATCAGATGGTCCCGCCGTTCGCCCGCACGACCTGCCCGTTGATCCAGTGCCCGGCCGGGCTCGCCAGGAAGCATGGATCCTTATCGGCGATACGCATCTCTCATATCGACGCTACGACAGTAGCACAGGCTCCGTACCACTGCTAGCGTCTGGCGGTATCATTGATCGCATGGCAGAGACGGACCCGCTTCGCGCGGCGATGATCGAGGCCGCGGAGCGGCAGCTGGCGTCGTCCTCAGACCATGAGATCGCGACGCGCGCGGTCTGCGAGGCGGTCGGCGTGAGCCAGCCCGTGCTCTACCGGCTGTTCGGCGACAAGCGCGGGCTGCTCGACGCCGTCGCCGACCACGGGTACGAGCGGTACACCGCGCTCAAGGCCGCCCAGGAGCGGACCGGCGATCCGGTCGCCGACCTGCACGCCGGCTGGGACGGCCACATGGCGTTCGCGCGGGCGAATCCGGCCCTCTACCAGCTGATGTTCACTCCGCGGCCGTGGTCGCACTCGACGGCCCGGGATCGCGTGATGGACCTGCTGGTGGAGGCGCTCACGCGGTGCGCGGCGGCGGGCGCGCTGAAGCTCGAGCCGCGAACCGCCGCGCGGCTGATCCTGTCGGCGAACATCGGGACCGCCCTGGACCACATCGCCGCACCGGCCCTGTTCGAGGACCCCGCGCCGTCCCACCGCATGCGCGACGCCGTGTTCTCGCACGTCCTGGCCACGACGGCCGTCCAGAACGACGCCGACCCGCTGCGCGCCGCCGCGCTGCGCCTGCACGCGCAACTCGATCTCACCGGAACCGATGCCCTGGAGCCGGCCGAGACCGCCCTCCTGCGGCGATGGCTCGAGCGCATCACGCAACCCGACCAATGATGCGGACGCGTCTCAGCCGGCGTCGCGGCGAGGGTGGGGGCGCCGGGTGTCGACGTTGCCGGCCAGGGACGTCAGGAGGCCGGGCAGCCCTGCCACCGTCTGTCCGGCCAGGCCGGTGACGGTCTCCTGAGCCAGGGCGCACCATAGCCGCTTGACCTGGTCGGTCAGGGCTCTGCCGCCGTCGGTGAGTTCGACGACGGTGGCGCGCTGGTCGCCGGGGGCGGGGCTGCGGCGGATGTGGCCGGCGGCTTCGAGCTTGCGGGCCATGAGCGTGACGCTGGGGCGCTCGACGCCGAGCGCCTCGCTGAGCTGGGCCTGGATCATCGGGCCGGACCGGACGAGTTCGAGCAGGAGCGCCTCCTGGCCGGGGTGCAGCCCGAGCGGGGCCAGCAGTTCGGCGGTCCTGGCCCGGTGGCGCAGGCTCAGCAGCCGGATGGCCTGGTTGATGGCGTCGGCCTGGTCGAACTCCACGGGCACTCCTTGACAGATTAGTTATGCGCATAACTATTATGCGGATAACGTTATTCGCGTAACCAACTGTACGCAACCATCAGGGAGCCGTCATGACCGCGAAGGTCGCCGTCGTCTACTACAGCGCCACGGGCACCGTGCACGCCCTGGCGCAGGCCGTTGCCGAGGGCGCCGCTTCGGCCGGGGCCGAGGTGCGCCTGCGGCGGGTCGCCGAACTGGCGCCCGAGGCCGCGATCGACCAGAACCCGCAGTGGCGGGAGCACGCCGACGCCGCCGCCACGATCGCCCAGGCCACGGTCGAGGACCTGGCGTGGGCGGACGCGTTCGCGTTCGGGACGCCGACCCGGTTCGGCGCGCCGGCCGCGCAGCTCAAGCAGTTCATCGACCAGGCCGGCGGGCTGTGGCGGGAGGGCGCCCTGGCCGACAAGCCGGTGACGGCCTTCACCTCGGCCTACAACCGGCACGGCGGCAGCGAGGCCACGATCCTGTCGCTGGGCAACGTGTTCTACCACTGGGGTGCGCTGATCATCCCGCCCGGGTTCACCGACCCGGCCGTGTACGCCGCCGGCGGCAACCCCTACGGCGTCTCCGCCGTGACCGGACCGACCGGAGACGACCTCAAGAACGCGGCCCTGGACGCCGCCCGCTACCAGGGGCAGCGGCTGGCCCGGATCACGATCCGGCTGCTGACGGGCGGCCGCGCCACCGACCCCGCGTCCGGGGCCGAAACGACCCTCCAGACCGCGTGAGCGGCCGGACCCTTCCCGCCTAAAGGAGACTCTCGTGACCTCCCAGCTCTCCGCGACCCCCACGACCGGCGGCCATGCCAAGGCCCGGACCGGGCCCGCGTGGATGATCCTGGCGCTGGTGTGCGCCTGCCAGTTCATGGTGATCCTGGACTCCTCCATCGTGAACGTCGCGCTGCCCTCGATCGATCGGGACCTCGGCTTCACGCCCGCCGGCCTGGCCTGGGTGGTGAACGGCTACCTGCTCACCTTCGCCGGCCTCATGCTGCTGGGAGGCCGCGCCGCCGACCTGTTCGGGCAGCGCCGGATCCTGACCGCCGGACTGGTGCTGTTCAGCGCCGCGAGCCTGGTCGCCGGCCTGGCGCCCCTGCCGCAGGTCCTGGTGGCGGCCCGCGCCGTCCAGGGCGTGGGCGCCGCCCTGCTGGCCCCGACGACGCTGGCCGTGATCAACACCAGCTTCCCCGAGGGCCGCCGGCGCGCCCGCGCGTTCGGCGCGTGGTCGGCCGCGGGCGGTGTCGGCGGGATGGCCGGCGCCGTCGCAGGCGGCGCCCTCACCACCGGGCTGTCCTGGCGATGGGTCTTCCTGATCAACGTGCCGATCGGCGCCGTACTGATCGCGGCGGCCGTGCGGGCGCTGCCCGGCACCCGGACCGCCCGGGAAGAGACCCTCGACATCGCCGGCGCGGTCACCGGCACGGCAGGGCCGGCCGCGCTGATCTACGGGATCATGCACGGCACCGACCACGGCTGGACGTCCCCGACGGTCCTCGTGCCCGCCGCGGCCGGCCTGCTCCTGCTCACCGTCTTCATCCTGGTGGAGGGACGTTTCGCCGCCCACCCGATGATGCCCCTGCGGCTGCTGCGCATCCGCAGGGTGGCCGTCGGCAACGGCATGCTGCTGCTGTTCGGCGGGATCGCCATCGCGATGTGGTACTTCACCTCGCTGTTCCTGCAGAACGTCCTCGGCTACGGCGCGCTCCAAGCCGGGCTCGGGCAGACCCCCGCGGCGGTGACGTTCATGGTGATCGCGCGATCGGCCGCCGCGCTGCTGCCGCGCACCGGCGTACGGCCCTTGATCCTCGCCGGCGGCGCCTGCTTCCTGACCGGGTTCGGCTGGCTCTCCCAGGCCCACGCCGGCAGCGGCTACCTCAGCGGCATCCTCGGACCCACCCTGCTCATCGCCACCGGCATCGGCCTGACCTTCCCCACCCTCATGGCCGCCACCACCGCCGACGTCCCCGACCGCGACGCCGGGACCATCGGCGGGCTGGCCCAGACCGCCAGCCAGGCGGGCGGATCGCTGGGCTTGGCGGTGCTCGCCACCGCCGCCACCCGCGCGGCGCACGGCGGGAACTCCCCGGCCGCCCTCGCCGCCGGCTACGACCGTGTCTTCCTCATCGCGGCCGGATTCGCCCTGGCCATCGCGGCAGCCGGCCTGCTCCTGCCACAGCACCGGCGCGCGACGCCCGACTGAACGAAGGCACCCGGACCGGCGCGAGCGGCCCCGGCCGGTCGGCTGCGGGTCCGTCGCTGCGGGCGTTGGGAATTCAGCGGCGGTGGTGCGAGAAAGGGCCCTGGGATTCACGGCGGGTTCACTTGCGCGGATTAGCGTCGCGGCATCCGTCCGGAAGGCCCGGCTCATGGACCATGTGACATTCCTGGTGGTCGTCGTGATCGTCACGGCGCTCGCCTTCGACTTCACGAACGGTTTCCACGACACCGCCAACGCGATGGCCACCTCCATCGCGACCGGCGCGCTGCGTCCGAAGGTGGCGGTCGCGCTGTCGGGGGCGCTGAACCTGGCCGGCGCGTTCCTGTCGGTGGAGGTGGCCAAGACCATTTCCGGCGGGATCGTCAACGACCGGCTGGTCAGTCCCGCGATGGTCTTCGCCGGGCTGGTCGGCGCGATCGTGTGGAACCTGCTGACCTGGCTCCTCGGCCTGCCGTCGAGCTCCTCGCACGCCCTGTTCGGCGGGCTGATCGGCGCGGTCTGGTTCAGCGCGGGCTCGGCCGGCGTGCATTTCGACACCGTGCTGGAGAAGATCCTCATCCCGGCGGTGGCGGCGCCGTTCGTCGCCGGTTTCGTTGCGGCGACCGCGACCTACCTCGCCTACCGGATCACGTCCCGCGGGCATCGCGAGACGGTGGACACGGGCTTCCGGCTCGGGCAGATCGCCTCGGCGTCCCTGGTGTCCCTGGCCCACGGCACCAACGACGCGCAGAAGACGATGGGCGTCATCACCCTGACGCTGATCTCGTCCGGAGCGCTGGACCCGGGCTCGGACCCGCCGGTGTGGGTGATCGCCGGCGCCGGCCTGGCCATCGCGCTCGGGACCTACATCGGCGGCTGGCGCATCATCCGCACGCTGGGCAAGGGCATCACCGAGATCCGGTCGCCGCAGGGCTTCGCGGCCGAGTCGGGCTCCACCGCCGTCATCCTGGCCTCCTCCCACCTGGGGTTCGCGCTGTCGACCACCCAGGTGTGCTCCGGCGCGATCCTCGGCTCGGGCATCGGCCGCAGGCTCGCCGAGATCCGCTGGACGGTGGCGGGGCGGATGGCGGTGGCCTGGCTGCTGACCCTCCCGGCCGCCGCCGCGGTCGGCGCGCTCGCCGCCTCGGTGGCCACCCACGGCAACGCCGGCGTCGTCATCGCCGCGGTCGCGGCGGTCGCGTTCGCCGCCGGAATCTACCTGATGTCCCGCCGCGCCCCCATGCGTCCCGCGAACGTCAACGAGACGCCGGAACGGTCTTCCGAGCAGCTCCCCACCGCCGCCTAGGAGGCTGACATGGACATCAAATGGGGCGCCCTCGGCCAGGTGTTCGTGGTCAGTCTCGGCGCCACGGTCGCCGTGGTGGTCATCTTCTCCCTGGGCATTTTGGCCGCGTCCGCCCGCCAGACCAGCCAGGGACAGGACCGCTCGTCGGCCGCCCCAACGGTGACCGCCGCACTGTGCTTCAGTGCATGCGCCGCCATCATCGTCTACGGGATCTATCTGATCGTCCCTCAGTTCCACTGACGCACACCGCACCCTGCTCCCGGCCGGGGAATCGGGCGAGTTTCAGGATTTCATCCGTTGGCCATCGGGGTGACGCCCGGATACCGGCAAGAGCTGGCACATTCTCGCCATGTCCGCGGACCTGACCGCCGCCGCTCAACGCGCGGCCCCGTCACCCTCGGTGGATCGCCGTCGGGCGGTTTCGGCGTGGCTGCTGCCGGGTGGTCTCGTGCTCGCCTGGCTCGTGGTCCTGCTGACCCATCTGCGCACTCCCGTCCCGTCCGACCAGCTCAATTACATGGAAGCCGCGGCGCGGTTCCCGAAGCCGATCGAGGCCACCACGGAGATGCACCAGGTGACCCGGTTCGGCCTGATCGTTCCCGCTCGCCTGGCCATCGCCGTGTTCGGGTACTCGCAGGCCGCCTACGCGACCGTGCCCGTGCTGGCCGCGCTGACGCTGCTCCTCGGCACATACGCGCTGGGTACCGCGCTGTTCGCCCGGTCGGTGGGGACGGCCGGCGCCCTGGTCGTGGCCGCGGCGACGCCGGTCTTCGCCGACTCCACGGACCTGCTGCCCGACGTCCTCGCGGCCGGTCTGTTCACCTGTGCGGCGGCTCTGGCCGTATCCGCCGCCCGCCGGCCGGACCCGCCCGGCAGGGCGCTTCTGCTCACGGTGGGAATGCTGCTCGGCTGGTCCTACCTGGCCCGCGAATTCGTGGTCTTCATGTGGCCGGTGGTCCTGGTGCTGCTGTACCGCAGGGTGCGCCTGCCCGGAATGGTCTGGGTGATGGTGCCGATCGTGGTGATCGGGGCCGCCGAACTCCTGCTGTGCTGGCGGCTCTACGGTGACCCGCTGGCACGGGTCCTGGCGATCACCGGGCACGGCCAGCGGCCGTCGGCGCCCGACATCGCCTCGACCTACCGCGACAAGCCACGGATGCTGTACGTGCTCCGGCTGCCCAAGACACTGCAGACGTATCCGGACGGCGATCTGCTTGTCGCCCTGCTCGGCCTGACCCTGCTGGGCGGGCTGCTCCGGCCGCGCCGGATGGCGGTCCCCGTCGTCGCCTGCGCGCTGCTGTGGGTGCCGCTCACCCTGCTCGGCGGCGTCCTCGACCCCAGCGCTCCCAAACTGCGGCTCCAGCTGATCCGGTACTGGTTCCCCGTCTTTCCCGAGTTCGTGCTGGGCGGGCTGGGGCTGCTCTGGCTCGGAGCGGTGCCCCTGGCCGGGCGGCTCCCCGATCGGGCGCGGTTGCGGCTCGTCCTGCCGGCCGGGCTGGTGCTGGCCGTCGCCCTGATCACCTGCGTCACCGCCGCCCGGTCCTGGTGGGAGGCGCCGTCGACCCGGGCGGGCGGCGGCACCCAGATGGAGTCGCTGCGTTCGTGGATGCACGATCACGACAGCCCCGGCTCCCGGGTGTGGGCGGACCCCCGCACCGGCAAGGTGCTCCGGGTCTACCAGGACGGCGCCTGGGGTGGACGGGCGTGGTCGACCCGGATCCGCGCCGTCCGTCCGGAGTCCGAGGGGCCACGGCCGGGAGACCTTCTCGTGCTGTACGACACCGACAGCGGACGGCTGTGCGCGGTCTGCCGAAGGGCCGCTCAACCCATGCTGGCCGATCCGACCTGGACGGGACCTCGCTGGCAACAGGTCTACGGAACCCCCGACCACGTCGTCCGCGTCTACCGGCTCGCACAATAAGCGTCCGGACGACGTCTTCACGGCCCCTTGCTCGATGGCAGCGGCTCAGCCGACATCGAGCTGGAGGAGGACTTGTCCGGACCGGCTCAGGGTGATCTGGACGTTGGCGATGGGAGCACGACCGTTCGTCCGCACCGAGATGGAGCCGGTCAATCCGTCCTGGGAAGGGACGGGGACTACCGCCAGGACGCCCGGTTTGGTCTTCAGCCAGTTCGCCGTCGCCACTGTCTCCTCCCTCACCTGTTGCTCAGTGCACCGGCCGGGGCACGACTTCACGAGCGTCTCGTGCAGCACGCCGTCTCCGGCGTTGCGTTCCGACTTCAGGTCGAAGCCGGCGGGCGCACCGAGCTCTTTCGCCGCACGCCGGTTGTTCTCATAGGCCGGGTCGGTCCGCTGCGTCATCAGCAAGACGGTGACCGTGACGGCAATGACGACCGCGAGTGCCGCTGCGACGAGCACCGCGATGAGCACGGCCGGCCTTCGACGTGGCGGGCCGCCGGGAGCGAACGGCTGCGGAGTAGGAGGAGCGTACTGGCCGGGTGGTGCGGGGTGGGGCGGGATCGCGCCGTGCTGTGCGGGCACCGGTGGCCGGGTCAGCAGGGCCTCGAGCTGGTCGGCGGTCAGCCGTTCGGCCGGATTCTTGCGCAGCAGTCCGGCCAGCGCGGGCGCGAGGGGACCTGCGTGGACGGCGGGAGCCGGTTCGTCGGCGGCCACGGCGATGAGGACGGCTCCGCTGCTGGCGCCGCTGAACGGCGGGTGCCCCTCCACGGCGGTGTAGAGGGTCGCGCCCAGCGACCACAGGTCGGACTGGGCGGTCGCCGGGAGACCTCGTGCCTGTTCGGGTGAGCTGAAACCGAGAGCCCGCGGGAGCGCGTTCGAACCGGCCGGATTCGCCTCGCCCGCCGCGAGCCCGAAACCGGCCAGGACGACCCGATCGCCTTCCAGCAGTACGTTCGCGGGCTTGATATCGCGATGGGTGATGCCCGCCTGGTGCGCGGCGCGCAGGGTGGCCAGGAGTTGCACTCCGATGTCCGCGACCCGCTGCGGCGCGAGCGGTCCCTCGGTCCTGACCAGGTCGTCCAGCGAGCGGCCATGGATCAGCTCCATGACGATCCAGGGATGGCCGTCGCCGTCGACGATGCGGTCGTGGACGGCGACGATGCCCGGATGCCTGAGCCGAGCCACGGCCTGCAAGTCCCTGTCCAGCAGCGCGACCCATTCGGCTCGCCGGGCGGTGTCGAGATCGTCCGGGAACCGCACTTCCTTGACCGCGACCTGCCGGTTCGACTGCTCATCGTGCGCCCGCCACGTGCCTCCCATCGGGCCCTGGCCGAGCAACTCGAACAGGCGATAGCGGCCGGCCAGCAGGGACCCGCGTCTGTCGGCCACGAGCAACAACCCCCTTGGGCACGGCGCCGCGCGAACGAGAACGTCCAAATAGACATTATCGTCTGCCACTGCCCGGCGGTTGCGGCGGCATCGAGTCGCCCTTCCGCGGTTCCGGGCCGGAGGTAATGCGGGTTCTGACCGCGAGTTGAGGGCCTGGTCGTGGAAATTGTGGCCGTAGTTGGTCAAGAACGAGACGTCCGGCCACCCTGCTGGCACGGTGAGTATTCCAGGAATTACAGACGGCGATGATGGGCCGGTGTTCGTCGGGCCGTCCGAAGTCTCCTCTGGATGGGGGCGCTCGTGGTACCGGACATCGTGCTGTTCCCGCACTGCGATCTCCATCTGGCCCTGTCCGGTACGCCGCCGCTGACGCTGCAGGTGTTCGACCGGGCGGTGACGGCCGGCGGGTACACGCTGACGCCGATCGCCCCGGGGGCGGTCGCGGTGGACTTCTTCGCGCCGCATCGCCCGGTCGGGCAGCGGCTGCTCCCGCCGCTGCCGGCGTACAACAGCGCCAACGGGCAGGTCACCGCCACCCAGCCGGGGGTGTACCTGTTCCAGGTCCGGCGCGGCAGCGACTACTTCGTCGGCCGGCTGCAGGTGCACACCTCGATCGCGGCGTGGTGGTTCGGCAACGACTCCATCACCACCGCCGTGGACGGCGTGGCGCACGCCCAGCCGTCGATCTACGCCAAGTTCAGCGACGATCCGACTGGTACGGATCTGATCGGCGACATCACCGGGCACGGGTACGTGACGCTGACGTCGGCCGACACCGCCACCTTCGTGGTCAACCCGCAGGGGCGGCTGCGCGGGCTGCGCGAGACCACCGGCACGCCCGGGACCGTCGACCTGACGGGCACGTTCCTCAACCAGACCCAGCGGCTGCCCGTGCGGGTGGTGGACTACGCCAAGCACCGCCGCGACCTGAAGCCGGTCCAGACGCCCAACGTGGCGCACGCGGCCGAGCAGCACAACATCGTCTTCCTCGCGGAAGGGTTCCGCAAGTCCGACGAGGAGACCTTCGACAAGATCGTCACCCGCGTCGTGGACCAGATGTTCGAGCAGCCCCGGCATCAGCCGTACCCGATGCTGGAGGGCAGCTTCAACATCTTCAAGGCCTTCGGCGCCTCGCAGGAGCACTGCGCCACCGTCGCCTACCGGGTCGCCGACGCGGACCAGACGACGGGGACCGGCGTGCCCATCCCGTTCATCAACAGGGTCAGCGACAACGCGAACGTCTACACGCTGCGGGACTTGGTCGCCAAGGTCGGGCTGCCGATGCGCAACGAGAACAGGGCCAACCTCAAGGCCGTCTGGGCAGGGCAGGAGCTCACCGGATTCGATCCCAGCAAGGTGGACGACACGTTGCTGGGGGCGTGGAAGAAGCACCAGGGGACCGGGATCCTGCACGCGCGCGACACCCTGTTCGGGATGCATCTGGGCTGCCGGTGGGGCGACCGCTTCTCCGATCACAGGGCGGCGGTGACCCCGCCCGCAAGCGACCAGCCGGGCACGCCGGGGCTGCGCGAGTTCATCGCCCGGCTCTATGAGTTCTACAAGCCCGAGCAGGCGACCAGGGCGTTGACGCCGGACCCTCGCAGGCATCCTCCCGAGCGGTTCGCCGGCCGCGGCAGCACCAATCCGGGCAACCTGATCCTGCAGTACCTCGCGGGCCTGGAGTACGCGTTCGCCCCGTTCCCTCACATCGGACCGGTCTGGGAGCCCGACGACGCCCACTTCAAGCCCAGCCGCGGACTGGTCGCCCTCATCACCTACGACGAGGTGAACGGCGGCAGCAACGTCAACAACAACACCCTGACGGCCCTGACGACCAACAAGGGCGAGGGAGTGGAGTTCGAGTACGCCGCGGGCGACAAGCGGGTGATGCGGCGCAAGCCGTCGTCGGAGCCCGACGTCAACTTCACCGAGACCGTCGACACGGTCGCGCACGAGTTCGGCCACAGCTTCGGCCTGAAGGACGAGTACGAGAACTCCGGGGGAGACGACCCGACCGCGCCCGCGACCTCACCGGACGACATCCCGGGCGACAACGTGAGCATGCTGGGGTTCCTGCGGGTCAACCCCGCGCCCGACCGGCAAATCGACGTCACCAAGGTCAAGTGGTTCGCGCTGCCCCGGATGCGGCAGTCCGCACGGCTGGTCATCGACTCCGCGCCGGGTCTCGGCGGCATCGAGATCATGATCGACAAGCGGTACATCGCACCGTGGCAGAAGATCGCGGCGCAGAACCCGCCCGCCGAGGTGCACCTGCGCAACTTCCACGCCAGCCCGCAGGGCATCCAGCTGCCGCTGGCCACCGGCCCCGCCCAGATCCTGACCAACCTGAAGATCGCCCACATCGAGCCCGAGCTGGGCACCATGACGCTCGACGGCCCGGGCCTGCCGCCCGCGCCGTTCCCGACGTTCGCCGCGGGCTCGGCCGTGTACGTGCCGCTGAAGGACGCCGCCGGTCAGGTCCGCACCGTGGTCGAGCCGGCGGTGCGCAAACACCTCACCACTCCCACCCCCGCCAACAGGACGCCGCTGAACGTCGACACCGACATCCTGCACCCCAAGCACGACGTCGATAACCCCAGGTCCATCCCCGACTTCAAGGCGCCCTGCAAGTCCTCGAAGCTGATCGGCGTCTACGAGGGCGCGCTCGACTTCGCGGGCGGCTACTACCGGCCGACCGGGGCGTGCAAGATGCGCCGCTCCGACGACGAGGACAACGACGGCGAGTTCTGCTTCGTCTGCAAATGGCTGATCGTCAACCGGGTCGATCCGGGTCACCACAGCATCCTCGACGCGATGTTCTACCCGAAGGCGAAGAAGAATGGCTGAGCCCGGCACGTTCGACAGGCTGGTGGCCGAGCTGGGGCAGGCGCTGCTGCCGCTGCGCGAGGCGCTCGCCTCCCCGGAGGCCTTCACCGCGTTCCTGCAGAAGCTGGGCTGGCGCGCCGAGGACATCCCGCAGCCGCTGCGCGACCTCGGCAGCGGAGTGGAGACCCTCTACGACGGCCTGACCAGGCTGCTCGGCGAGGGCGGCCTCAACGTCGGCGGCTCCGTGGGCGACGGCGGGGCCTCGGTGCAGATCTCGCCCGACGACGTGAGCCGGGTGCTGCGGGCCTTCCAGGACGTGGTCAACGCGATCAGGGCGATCGCGAACGCCCCCGACTCGGCCATCCCCGCTCCGCTGCGCGCGGACGGCTTCAGGGAGAAGTTCCCCGGCCAGCTCATCGACTTCCTGGTCATCACCTACCTGCAGCGGTACCACCCGTCGATCGGGTTCGGGCTGCGCGCGCTTGGCGTGGTCAAGACGGGCTACGCGTCGCCCGAGGGCAACCGGCCGCCGCACATGAACGTCCGGCTCGACCTGGCGGACCTGCCCAGGACGCTGAGCGACCCCTCGCAGGTGCTCAGGAACGCCTTCGGCTGGGGCGAGGCGGACTTCGACTTCGAGGCGCTGGCCGTGCAGGTCGACAACCTGATGATGGCCATCGGCGTGGACATCGCCACCGCCGAGATCCCGACGGCGAGCGCGGCCGCCCTGCAGGGCACCACTCCCAAGCTGACCGACCCGCCGGTGCGCGGCATCCGGGCGGTCTTCTTCGAACGGGCGCAGGCCTCGGGCCGGATGGCCGCCGAGATGAGGCTGCTGCCGGTGCCCGCGGCGGCCGGGAGCCCGCCCGGCCTGGCGCTGATCCCCGCCTTCAACGGCGCGCTGGACTTCCGGTTCCAGCTGGGCGACGACATCGCCGTCACCGTCCGTACCGACCTGGACCTGCAAGGCGGGATCGGGCTGCAGGTGCGGCCGGACCGCCCGATCGAGATCATCGTCGGCTTCGCGGGCGGCGGCTCGCCGTCGCACGCCGGCGGCTCGCTGGTGGTCAAGGCCGAGCGCGGCGACGCCGCCGCCGACCCGACCGTGCTGCTGGGCTCGCCCGGATCGACCCGGCTGCAGTTCCGCAAGGTCGGCGGCACCGGCGGCATCCGGCTGTCCGACGGCGCGGCGGACGTGTTCGCCGAGTTCGAGCTGGCCGGCCTGGAGTTCGTCTTCGACCCCGGCGAGGCCGACGGCTTCATCGCCAAGATCGTGCCGGACGGCGGCTTCTCCTTCGGGGCCGACCTGACGCTCGGCGTCTCCCAGCGCACCGGCTTCTACTTCCGCGGCACCTCCAGCCTGGAGATCCAGCTGCCCGTCCACCTCAACCTCGGCCCCATCGACATCCGGTCGCTGACCGTCTCGGCCGCCCCCGGCGCGGACGGCCTGCCGATCAGCCTCGGCGCGACGTTCAAGGCCGAGCTCGGCCCGATCAAGGCGGTCGTCGAGGAGCTCGGCCTCGCGGCGACCTTCGGCTTCACGTCCGGCAACGACGGCAATCTCGGCCCGCTGGACGTCTCGCTGGGGTTCAAGCCGCCCAAGGGCGCGGGCCTGTCGGTGGACGCCGGGGTGGTCAGCGGGGGCGGCTACCTGTTCTTCGACCCGGCCAGGGGGGAGTACGGCGGGGCGCTGGAGCTGGAGTTCGCCGGGCTGTTCGACGTCAAGGCGATCGGGCTGATCACCACCCGGATGCCGGACGGCTCCGCGGGCTTCTCGCTGCTGCTGGTCATCACCGCCGACTTCGGCACCGGCATCCAGCTCGGCTTCGGCTTCACCCTGCTGGCGGTGGGCGGGATCGTCGGGCTGAACCGCCGGATGAACCTGCAGGCCCTGGTGGAGGGGGTGCGGACCGGCTCGATCGAGTCGGTGATGTTCCCGCGCGACGTGGTGGCCAACGCGCCGCGCATCCTGTCGGACCTGCGCGCGTTCTTCCCGCCCGAGCAGGGCACGTTCCTCGTCGGGCCGATGGCCAAGATCGGCTGGGGCACCCCGACGCTGGTCTCGGTCTCGCTCGCGGTGATCATCGAGATCCCCGGCAACATCGCCGTCCTCGGCGTGCTGCGCTGCGTGCTGCCCGCCGCCGAGCTGCCGCTGCTGGTCCTGCAGGTGCAGTTCGTCGGCGCGATCGAGTTCGACAAGCAGCGCCTGTGGTTCTTCGCCCAGCTCTTCGAGTCGCGCGTGCTCTTCATGACCCTCGAAGGCGGGATGGGCCTGCTGGTCGGCTGGGGCGACGACCCCGACCTGGTCATCTCCGTCGGCGGCTTCCACCCCTCCTTCAGGCCGCCGCCGCTGCCGTTCCCGGTGCCGCCCCGCATCCGGGTGGACATCCTCAACCGGCCGGGCGCCCGGATCACCGTCTCCGGCTACTTCGCGATCACCAGCAACACGGTGCAGTTCGGTGCGCGCGCCGAGATGGTGCTGGGCTTCGACGACTTCGGCATCTCCGGCCACCTCGCCTTCGACGCGCTGTTCCAGTTCTCCCCGTTCCGCTTCGCCATCGCCATCTCCGCGGGGGTCTCGCTCAAGGCGTTCGGCGTCGGCCTGTTCGGCATCGACCTGGACTTCCAGCTCGAGGGCCCGGCCCCGTTCCGTGCGCACGGCCGCGGCTCGATCTCGCTGCTGTTCTTCGAGATCTCCGCCGACTTCGACATCACCTGGGGCGAGGACCGCGACACCACGCTGCCCCCGGTCGACGTGCTCCCGCTCCTGGCGGGCGAGGTCGCCAAGCCCGAGGGCTGGCAGACCCGGCTGCCGACCGGCGGCGGCAACCCGCTGGTCACGCTGCGCACGCTGCCGCCGACCGAGGACCTGGTGCTGCACCCCCTCGGCTCGCTGTTCGTCCGCCAGCGCGCGACCCCGCTCGCCGTACGGCTGGACCGCATCGGCGCGCAGCGGCCGCGCGACGGCAAGCGGTTCACCGTCGAGCCCCTGTCGGGCGGCGGCCTCGTGCGCGCGTCCGTCACCGCCGACAAGTTCGCGATGGCCCAGTTCCAGGACATGGACGACGCGACCAAGCTGTCGCGGCCTGCGTACGAGGACCAGGACGCGGGGCTGGAGCTGGTGGCGGCGCAGGGCGCGATCGCCTCCGCCCGCGTCGTCAGGCGCAGCGCCCGCTACGAGCAGATCGTCATCGACAGCAGGCTGCGCCGCCGGCCGGGCACCGTACGGCCGGCGACCCGCACGATCGTGCAGGCCGACGGGCTCGTCCGCCGGGTCGCCCCCACCGCCGCGCCCACCAGGACGCTGACCAGCGTCAGCCCGGCCGTGTTCACCCGGCTTCTGGAGGGCAGCAGCACCAGCCGCTCGCCCCTGTCGCAGCGCGAGGCCGACCAGCGCCAGCCGTACGCCCCGGACGAGACCGTGCAGGTCACGGGCCGGCGCTTCGTGGTCGCCCACCTGCGCAACAACGCCCAGGCCTTCCCGCCGGCCTCGCTCGGCTCGGCCACGGCGAGTTTCCGCAGCCAGGCGGCGGCCGAGGACGCCCTCGCCGAGTGGGTCGTCGCGGACCCCGCGCTCATCGGCCGGCTCCATGTCATCCCCGAATCGGAGGCGGCGGCCCGGCCCGTCGCCCCGCAGTCGTGGACCTCCACCGGCTCCCTGCCCACCCCGGCCGTCGCCCCGGCAGCGGTACGGCTGAGCAGCGGCAAGGTCCTCGTCGCCGGCGGTCAGGACGCTTCGGGCAGGCCGCTCGCCGCCGCCGCGCTCTTCGATCCCGTCGCCGGGACCTGGGCCGCCACCGCGCCGCTTGCGGTAGCCCGCGACGGGCACGTCCTCTGCCCGCTGCCGGACGGCCGGGTCCTCGCCGCCGGCGGCGCGACCCAGACCGCGCCCCTGGCGACCACCGAGATCTACGACCCGCTCACCGCGACCTGGAGCAGCGACGTTCCGCCGATGCACACCGCCAGGCTCGGCCATGGCGCCACCGTGCTGCGCGACGGCAGGATCCTGGTCACCGGCGGCACCGGCGTCCGCGGCGACTCGCTCGCGACCGCCGAGGTGTACGACCCGGTCGGACGGCAGTGGACCGAGACCGCGATGACCGACCCCCGCTCCGATCACCAGGCCGTACTGCTCGCGGACGGAAGGGTCCTGGTGGTCGGCGGCGTCCTCAGGACCGGCCGGACCGGCGCCGCGCTCGGCTACTGCGAGATCTACGACCCGGCGACCGGCACCTGGACCCCGACCGGCTCGCTCGCCACACCTCGCGCGGGCCACCAGGCGACGCTGCTCGACGACGACACCGTCCTGGTGACCGGCGGCGACGCCCCGACCGGTCCGGTGCGCGGTCCGTACGACCCCGCCGCCCTCGCCAGCGCCGAACGCTTCAACACCGGGTCCGGCACGTGGACGGCGGTCAGCGACATGCCCGGTGGGCGCACCCGGCACCGCGCCCTGCCCCTGCGCTCCGGCCTGGTGCTCGTGGCGGGCGGCACCCGCGCCCCCGCCTTCGACGGCGGCTTCCGCAGCGCGCTGCTGTACGACCCGGCCGCCGGCACCTGGACCCCCGCGAGCGGCCTGGCCACCGGCCGGTGGGCGTTCGCCGCGATCGACCTGCCCGACGGCCGGGTGCTCGTGGCCGGGGGCCGGACCCGCTCGGCCGCCGCCGCCCCGCACCCCGGCACCGACATCCTCACCCCGACCGCCGAGATCTTCACGCCCTGACGACGGAGGCACCCCATGACCAGTCCCACCGCGGCGGCCACAGGACAGTGGACGAGCACCGGGGCCCTTCCCTCCGCACGCGTGTGGTCCGGCCAGCACGACGGCCCGGTCGTGCTCGCCGGCGGGAAGGTCCTGGTGGCCGGAGGAGCCGACGCCGCCGGAGCCGCGCTGGGGCAGGCGGCGCTGTACGACCCGGCCGCCAAGACGTGGACGGCCGCCGCCGCGCTGCACACCGCCAGGCGGCTGCACACCGTCACCCTGCTGGGCAGCGGCAAGGTGCTGGTCACCGGCGGCATCACCGGGGCGGCGACGTTCCCGTCCGCCGGGCTGGCCTCCGCCGAGGTGTTCGACCCCGCGCAGGGCACCTGGACCGCGACCGGCGGCCTGAAGACCGGCCGGTGGGGGCACAGCGCGGTGCTGCTGCCCGACAAGAGGGTGCTCGTCGCGGGCGGCTGCACCACCCGGTCCGGGCAGTCGGTCAAGGCGCTGCGCTCGGCCGAGGTCTACGACCCGGACACCGGCGCGTGGACGGAGGTCACCGCGATGACCGACGCGCGCTGCGGCCACCCGGCGCTCCTGCTCGGCACCGGCAAGGTGCTGGTGGTCGGCGGGAGCGCGCCCGTGTCCCGCGAGACCGACGCGGCACTGGCCTTCTGCGAGCTGTACGACCCGGCCTCGGGCACCGGCGGTACCTGGACGCCGACCGGGAGCCTGCTGGCGGCGCGCAGCGGGCACCAGGCCACGCTGCTCCCCGACGGCACCGTCCTGGCCAGTGGCGGCGGCCCTCCGGGCGCACCGGGCAACGGCACCTTCGACCCGTTCAGCAGGGCCACCGCCGAGACGTTCAGCCCCGTCGCGGGCGCGTGGAGCGCGGTGCAGGACATGCCCGCCGGACGCGGCCTGCACCGGTCGGTCTCGCTGGGCGGGGGCAAGGTGCTGGTGGTCGGCGGCACCGACGGCCCGGCCAACGGCGTCGGCTACGCCAGCGCGCTGATCTTCGACGCGGCCACCCGGAACTGGAGCCCGGCGGGCGGTCTGGCGGCGGGCCGGTGGGGGTTCGCCGCCGTCCCGCTGGCCGGCGGCAAGGTGCTGGTCGCGGGCGGCATCACCCGCACGGGCCTCGCCGCCGCCGACTCCGCCGCCGAGACCACCGCCACCAGCGAGATCTTCGGCACCGGCCCGGTGACACCGTGACCAACGCCTACTCCTTCCTGCCGTGGCTGCGGACCGGCCTCAGCACCCGGATCACGACCGATCCGGGCACCGCCGACCGGGCCGTCATCCCGGTCAAGCTGCGGCTGACCGGGGACGGCGTGTCCGGCGGCACGATCACCCGCGACGTCGAGAAGGCCGTGCAGCTGTACGGGCCGGGCGACGTGGTGGGGGTCGATCCCCGGGTGATCTCGCGGGTGGAGCCGCGTCCCTGGATCACCAACGTGGAGCCCAACTACCTGGCGCACATCGAGTTCTACGACGAGGGCCTGCCGTGGAGTTACAGCCCGGCCCCGCCCGACGGGGCGACCAAGCGGCTGCTGCCGTGGCTGGCGCTCGTCGTGCTCGCGGGAGCGGCCGAGCCCGCGGGCGACGCGGGCGCGGAGTTCACCGAGGGCGCGGTCGCCGGGCGGCCGTTGCCGTCGATCCAGGTCAAGGACCCGGCCGGGACGCTGCCGCCGCCGGAGCAGCTCGGCGCGTGGGCGCACGTGCACGTCAACGGCGAGCTGGACGGCCTGGTCGCCAACGACGATCCCACCGGTGCGCTCGCCGGCCTGCGCCAGGTGCTGAGCACCAACGCCGACCTGGCGTGCTCGCGGCTGATGTGCCCGCGGCGGCTCAAGCCCAACAGCGGCTACCATGCGTTCCTGGTCCCCGCGTTCGAGACGGGCCGCCTGGCCGGGCTCGGCCTGGACCCGGCCGCCGCGCCCGGTGCGCTGCACTCCAGCTGGGGCGCCGACTACCCGGGCCGTCCCGAGCCCGGGACGCTGCCGTACTACCACCGCTGGTTCTTCGGCACCGGCAGCGCGGGCGACTTCGAGTACCTGGTCCGGCTGCTGGAGCCCCGGCCCGCCGACCCGGCCATCGGCCGCCGCGACCTCGACGTGCACGGCTCGGCCGGCCCCGGGCTGCCGCCCATCACGAGCCCGGCGGGGCTGCACGGCGTGCTCAAGCTGGGCGGCGCGCTCCAGTCGCCCAACCGTCCCAAGGGCGACGTCTACGACAAGTGGGACGAGCCGTACCCGCACCCGTTCCAGAAGGCCCTCGCCGGACTGGTCGACCTGGCCGACGCCTACCTCGACCAGACTCCGGCCGCCGCGCACGCCGCGCACGCCGCCCACGGGGTGCGGGACGTGGCGGGCGAGGTCGATCCGATCATCACCCCGCCGCTGTACGGGCGCTGGCACGCCCCCGCGAGCCGGCTGCTGACCGAGCGCGACGGCAGTCCGATCACGCCCGACCGCAACTGGGTGCACCGGCTCAACCTGGACCCGCGCTTCCGCGTCGCCGCCCACCTGGGCACCCGCGTCGTCCAGGAGCGGCAGGAGGAGTTCATGGTCGCCGCGTGGGCGCAGGTCGGCGACGTGCTGGCGGCCAACGCCAAGATCCGCGCCGCCCAGCTCGCCCGCGAGGTCGGGACCGTACTGCAGGCCAAGCACGTGGAGCCCGCCGCCGCACCGATCGCGCTCGCCGACGAGCCGGTGCCGTCCGGCAAGGCCCTCGTCCTCACCGCTCCCGCCAACTCGCGGGTGACCACGCGCGACCGGGCGCTGCGCGGGGCGGTGGCGGTCGAGGGCGAGCGGGTCGCGGTCGGGTTCCACGTGGCGCGCAGCCGCGTGACCGCCGCGCCGCTGTCCCCGCCGATGCGGCGCATGCTGCGGCCGGGACGCCTGATCCGCGACCTGCCGTTCAGCGAGACCAGGCCGCCCGACGCGCTGATCCCGCGGATGGACGACCCGGACGACCCCGTGACGGCGGCCGCCGCCAAGGAGACCCCCGGCGCGGTCGTGACGCCCGAGCAGCTGAACGACGTCCTGCACCCGGCACCACCGCCGATCGGGCTCACAGCCGCCACCGAAGCGGTCGCCACCGAGGCCGACCCGGCCGATCCGGTCGACCGGCTTCCGCACAGCGCCGACTTCCGGATCACCTTGCCGGGCGACACGTTCGTCCCGTCCGAAGGCGGCGACGACAGCGAGGAGGCCAGGCGGTTCAAGGACGGGCTGCGCGACATCTACCGGGGCCGGCAAGCGGCGGGCGTCGGCGGCCAGACCGAGGGCGGCGACGACCCGCTGAACGTCCGCGCCACCACCGACGCGATGATGACCGGCCTGCGCGCCGAGAAGACCGTGCCCACCAGCCTGCTGACGTCGGTCGACCTGCCCGGACGGCTGCAGTCGTTCGCCGAGCGGTTCATCGAGGCGATGGCCTATCCCGTCATCGACCTGCCGATGTACAAGGCGCTGCTGGACCTGTCGGTGGACTACTTCGCCCCCAACCTCGGGCTGGTCCCGCAGAACACGGTGACACTGCTGGAGACCAACCAGGAGTTCATCGAGTCCTACCTCGTCGGGCTCAACCACGAGATGGCCAGCGAGCTGCTCTGGCGCGAGTACCCCACCGACCAGCGCGGCTCGCCCTTCCGGCAGTTCTGGGACACGCGCGGGGGCGTCAAGCAGTACGACATCCAGCCCCTGCACACCTGGCCCAGGGCCGCCAAGCTCGGGGAGAACGACGCGCGGGAGACCGGCGAGCAGGCTGACGACCTCGTGCTGGTCATCCGCGGCGACCTGCTGAAGAAGTACCCGAACGCCGCCATCTACGCGCACCGCGCCCGCTGGCAGCCCGAGTCGGGACCGCCGGACCCGGCCCAGGAACGGGTCCCGGTCGAGCTCGCCGACCCGTCGCACCCGACGCCGGAGGAGATCAGGCTGCCGCTGTACGAGGCCAAGGTGGACCCCGACCTGACGCTGCTCGGCTTCGACCTGACGGCGGCCGAGGCCAAGGGCGACTTCGCCACAGGCGCGGCGGGCTGGTTCTTCGTGATCCAGGAACGCCCCGGCGACCCCCGGTTCGGCGCGGACGAGGGCCCGCCCACCCGGGTCGAGGTGTGGAACGACCTGACGTGGGCCGACGTGGACCCGGGCGGCACCGGGTTCATCCGGCTCGACGCGAGCACCGCGCAGGTCCCGCTCAAGGACTTCGACGACCCCGCCGCCGACGCCGAGAAGAACGACCAGCACCTGGAGGACGCGTTCCTGCCCGTCTGGCACGGCGGGCTGAGCTCGGCCGACGTGGCCTACATGCTGTTCCAGGCGCCGGTGCTGATGGCCGTCCACGCTCAGGAGATGCTGCTGTGACCGCGCTCAGCGACGACTTCCCGGTCCTGCTCGGCCCGGTCCGGGTGGAGACCCGGTTCACCGCCACCGAGCTGCTGGTACGGATCTTCCCGGACGAGTGGTGCACCGACAAGTTCGAGCCGAAACCGACCCAGGCCGAGATCACCGCGGTGGACGCGTACTGGACGGCGCACTGGCGGACCGGCGGCAACGCGGTGGCCGAGCAGGCGGCCTGGCAGGAGCTGGTCGCCCGGGTGCCCGGCGGCCGGGCCAGCTGGCTGCTGCAGACCCGTACCCCCGCCAACCTGACCGATCGGCCCGCGACGGTGCCGGACGGCGCGACCGTGCTGGTGGTCGTGACGGGCCAGGCCGTAGCGGCCGCCGACCGGCAACCGACCGTCACGTACTGGACGGCGGTGTGGCGCGCGCACGGCGACCGGGCCGGGCTGCGCGCCGCCGACACCGCGCTGCGCGCCGCCGTCGGGGCCGGCCGTGCGGACACGATCCGGTCCCGGCGCCCGGTGGGCATCGACGCCGCGCCGACCGCTGCCGGCGACGCGGTATTGGTCGCGTTCCTCGTGCTGCCGCCGCCGGCCGCGGGAAGCCTGGCCGAGCAGTCGTGGACCCAGGCGGCGAAGGCCAGGCTCCTGCCGGACCGCTTCACCGTGCTCGGATACGTGGGCGGCGAGCGGGTCCTGACAGCGACCGGCGAGGCGGTGCCCGACGCGCTCGCGGTCAGCCCCGACCCCGGGGCCGACACCGACAAGCAGCTCAAGGTGGACGAGCAGACCGGCGCGCTGCGGGTGCCCGACGAGCTCCAGTGGCTGACCGACTTCGGGCGCGCGGTGACGGTCGGCATGGGCCTGCGCGTCCCGCTCACCCCGCAGATCCGCAACGGCCTGGACCGGCTGGTGGTGTACGGGCTGCGGGAGCGGTCCGGCCCCGAGCAGACGGCCGTCCAACTGGCCGACCTCATCACCCGGCAGCTGCGCAGCCCCTCCGGGTACGCGCTGCTGCCGCAGGGCACACCGACCAACAACAGCGAGGCCGCCCCCGCCGGGCAGGACCGCCGCGCCGAAACCGAGGCCGCGCTGCGCACCGCGTTCGGTTTCGCGGCGGCGGACGCGCCCGACGACTGGCGGACCCGGACCGACGGGCACTGGCTGGCCGACCTGCTCGGCATCGACCCGGCCGTGCTGACCGGCATGCCCAACGCCGACGGCACCGACCAGCGCGACGCCCGCGCGGCCAACATCGCCCTGTGGCCCGCGACCTGGGGCGCGTACCTGCGCGGCATGATGCATCCGATCCTGTCCGAGCAGGCGGTCGACCAGACGCGCGAGCTCTTCGTGCGGCACGTGTCGGGGCGCGGCCCGGTCCCGGCGGTCAAAGTCGGGCGGCAGCCGTACGGCATCCTGCCCACCACCGCCTTCTCCAAGATGGCCTTCCCGGAAGGCGCGACGCACCGCCGCGCGCTGTACAAGCTGCTCAGCGCGGCGGCGGCGGACTGGCAGAAGGCCGTCGCGAAAGTGAGCCACCTGGGCAAGGACGGAGACCCGCACCAGCTGTTGCTGGACATCCTGGCGCTGCATCCGACGTCGGCGGAGTTCTACCAGCGGTACGCGCAGAGCGTCGAGGACATCTTCAACCGGGAGAACCTCAACAGCGGCGGCCCGCGCGTCATCCCCGCACTGGACCGGCTCAACATGCCGCAGCCGATCCGCGCCCTGCTCAACCGCCTCGGCTACGCCGTTCCGCCCGGAGCCGACCCGGAGGTGATCCGGCGGCTGTTCGTGGGCGACCAGTACCCGCTGCTCGGGCCGCTGGTCGACGACCGGCCGCTGTCGGAGACCGACCGCGTCCGCGCGTACCTTCCCGACGGCGGCAACTACCTGCACTGGCTCGCCCAGCACGCCGAGCACGACCTGGAGACCGTCCGGCTCGAGCTGGGCTTCGTAGGCGACAAGCCGCCTGCGGCGCTGCTGTACCTGCTGGCGCGGCACGCGGTCCTGCTCGCCTGGGAGGACGCGGCCCGCCGCTTGGCCGCCGCGGCCGGGAGCACGGTTCCGCCCGCGCACGATCCGCTGTTCGTCCACGTACGGCCCAACCGGCCCGGTGCGCCCCCGCTGGAGAGCGAGAGCCGGTTCCGCCAGCTGTACTCACCGGACCGGGCCATCACCGGGAGCCCGGACCGGCTGGTGGCGAGCTTCATCCCCGAGGTCGTCAGGCAGAGCCCGGCCACCGCGCAGCTCGCCGAGCAGATCGACGCGCTGGAGCACCTGGCCGGGCTGCCGACCGCCCGGCTGGAACGGGTGCTGACCGAGCACCTGGACTGCGCGACCTACCGGCTCGACGCCTGGCGCCTGGGGCTGGTCAACGAGCGGCTCGCGGAGCTGCGGTACGGGTCGTCCGGCACCGGACCGGCCCGGCGCGGCATCCACCTCGGCGCGTACGGCTGGCTGGAGGAGGTACGGCCCAAGCCGCGCCCCGGCATGACGCAGGTCGAGCTGACCGGCGACCTCGGACGGCTGTTCAACCCGCCGGGCGCGCAGCCGCTGATGCACGACAAGGCCAACGGCGGTTACATCCACGCTCCCTCGCCCGCGCAGGCCACCACCGCCGCGGTCCTCCGCGCCGGATACATCGCCAACGCCGGTCCCGCCGATCGGCAGATGTTCGCCGTCAACCTGAGTTCCGAACGGGTCCGGGTGGCGCTGACCCTGCTGGACGGGCTGCGGCAGGGGCAGTCGCTCGGCGCCCTGCTGGGCTACCGGCTCGAACGGGCCCTGCACGACCGGTATCCGGATGCCGAGCTGGACTCGTTCATCACCGCGCTGCGCGGGGCCTTCCCTCTGCGGGCCGGGCGGATCGAGGAGACCAGGCCGGCCCCGGGCACCGCCGTCGAGCTGGTCGAGGCCCGCAACGTCATCGACGGCCTCGAACTCGTGCGGCGGGTGACCCAGGTGCCCGGCGCGGACGTCTACCCGTTCGACGCCCAGGGGCTCCCGGACCCCGACGCCAAGCAGCGCAAAGCCCTGAACGAGGAGGTGCAGCGGCTCCTCGACATCCACGACGCGCTGGCCGACCTGGCGGTGGCCGAGAGCACTCACCAGGCGCTCGCGGGCAATCCCGAGCGGGCGACGACGACCCTCGACGCCTACGCGAAGGAAGGCGTCGCACCCGAACCCGAGGTGGTCCGGACACCGCGCAGCGGCACCACCCTGACGCACCGGATGGCTCTGCAGCTGACGCCGGGCATCCGGCCTGGCCACAGCGCACCGTCCGTACAGGGCGAAGGCCCGCGCGCCAAGGCCGAGCCCGCCGTGGACGACTGGCTGCCGACGCTGCTGCCCGACCAGCGGGACGTGGCCGCGCTGGTCACCTGGACCGACCCGGTCAACGGGGTGGCCCGCAGCAGCGTGGTCACCCAGCGGGACCTGCGGCTGCGGGCGATCGACCTGCTGTGGGCGGTACGGCCCGCGAGCGAGGCGTCGATGACCGATCTGGACGACCGGATCATCGGCGTGGTCGCCACCCGCGACCAGCCGCGTCCGGACGCGCGGCTCGTGATCGAGCACACCAAGCGCATCGCCGGCAAGGTGACGTTCTTCGAGCTGTCGCCGCTGATCGCCGCTCTGCGGTCGCTGCTGACCACGTCCCGGCCGGTGCGTCCCACCGACCTGGTCCCGGCCGCCGGGGACGCCCCGATCGACCGCTCCGCCGACGCCGCCGTGACCCTGCCCCGCGAACGGCTCGTGGCGGTGCGGGACGCGCTGGTGGCGCTGCGCACGGCCGTCACCGGCTACCTGAACGACGTCGGGCCGCTGTTCCCCGAGCCGCCCGCGCCGGTCCGGCGCGGCGAGGTGATCGGCGGCATCGACACGTTCCTGCGCCGGTACGGGGAGCTGATCGCGACGGCGGGCGGGTTCGGCATGGTGCGCAGCGGCTGGGGCGAGGCCGCCGGGTGGCGGCGGGACCGCTACACCGAGGTGCTCGCGGCCGTCGACGAGGTCGCCGACCGGATGGCGACGGCGCTGGCCGACGCCAACGCGCTCATCGCCGCCTATGACGCGCTCCCCGCGACCACCCCGGCCCCGGAGCGGTTCCGGCAGCTGGAGCGGATCGAGCGGCTGCTGACCACCAAGCCGACCACGCCGCGCCCGAACACGCCCCAGCAGCTGCGCTCGATCGTCAACAACCGGCGGCAGGCGTTCCAGAACAAGCTGCGGGATCTGCGCGGGGTCGCCGGCACCGGCCAGAAGACGCTGAGCGGGCTGCTGGCCGAGGTCGCCGCGCTGCTGCCGCTGACCGGCCTGGACCCGGCCGGGCTGACATTGACCCCGTACGAGGATCTGGTCGTCGCGTACGGCAAGGAACTGCTGGACCGGGCACGGGCGCTGCAAGCCGAGATCGCCGAGCGGCTGGCCGCCGCCGACGCGGCGCTGACCGAGCACGACGCGGCCGTGACCGGGCCCGACCGGGTGGAGGCCGCGCTCGACACCCTCAAGGCGCTGCTCGGCGAGGACGTCCTGGCCGTACCGCAGTACACCCCGCCGACCGCGCTCGCTTCGGACTGGGAGAAGGCCCGCGACGACAGCGGCGACCTCATCGAGCACCTGGAGGACGCGGGGCGCGACTTCCCGGTGGACGACTGGCTGCACGGCATCGCCCGGGTCAGGGAGAAGCCGCGGCTGTGGGAGCAGGTGGCCATCCTGAGCGACGCGCTGCGCGGTGACGGGGGGCTGCTCGGCCATCTGCCCGGCTTCGAGGAGCCGCAGCTGGTGCCGGTCCAGCTGCCGTACCGGACCGACGACCACTGGCTGGCCATGGAGTTCGCGCCGGGCACGACGCTGGACGAGGACCGGCTGCTGTTCACCGCGCACTACGCCGCCAGGCCCGCACCGCCGACCGACGACTTCTGCGGCCTGCTGCTGGACGAATGGACCGAGGTCATCCCGGCGCAGAAGGAGACGACCGGGATCGCGCTGCACTACGACAGGCCCGACTCCGAGCCGCCGCAGGCCATGCTGCTGGTCGTCCCGCCCGCCCGTACCGGGACCTGGGACACCGACGACCTGGTGGCGGCGCTGCACGAGACGTACGACCTGATGAAGGCCCGCGCCGTCGAGCCCGCGCACCTGGACGAGACCGCCTACGCCCACCTGCTGCCCGCCACGCTGGTGTCGGCCGCCAGCAAGCCGATCACCATCAGCACCGACTTCGCGACCAACAACCTGCGCGGGAAGAACCCATGACAGAGCGCATCGAGAACCTCCCGAAGGCCCTGGCGGAGCGGGAGCACCCGACCGTCGGCCTGTGGAACCGGCTGGAGGGGCGGCCCCGCACGGCGGACTTCGAGCGGGCCCTGCGCGTGGAGGTGCGGGACGCGCTGTGGCTGCTCACCCGGCAGTGGCAGCTCGGCGAGTTCCGCGGCTCCGACGCCGGGACGCCGGTCACCGCCATGTACTCGGTGGGGACGGCGGTCCCGAGCCGGTTCCAGTCCGCGTCGGGCGGCCCGGCCGAGAACCTGCCCGCCGACCGTCCGTTGGAGGACGTCGCCGAACGCCGGGAGCTGCCGTTCGCCTTCGGCCCGGACCGGATCTCCTACGATCTGCGCCTGGCCATCGGCCGCCGCTGGCTCAAGCTGATGAGCCGGCACCCGCCCATCCACCACCTTCGGCAGGACTTCGTCGAGCTGTATCCCATCGCACTGCCGTCCCCGGCCGGCGACGCCGACACCCCGCGGGTGGCCCACCCCGAGGTCTGGTCCACGCTGCAGGCCGTAGCCGGCCGCCGGATGGACGGATACGAGCTCTACCTCCACATCAAGGCGGGACACGAGGCCGCCGACGGCATCGACCATGTCGCGCCACCGCACCGCACGCTGATCAACGAGCTGGGCACCCGGCTGGTCGGCTGGTTCGACGGCCTGATCGATCAGCCCGCCGGCGACGCCACCTGGGACCCGCGCCGCCTGGAGCACCGGTTCTCGGTCGCCGCGGGGCAGCCGGGGGGCGCGGAGAAGGTGCTGACCGCACAGGAGTACCCGGGCGGCGAGCTCGACTGGCACGCCTTCTCCATCGACCCCGGCACCCGGGTGGGCGGGGCCTCCGCACCGCCCGCCCCGATCAACCGCACGGTCTTCCCGGCCCCCGTGCGCTACTCCGGCATGCCGCTGCCGCGCTGGTGGGCGGTGGAGGACGGCAAGACCAACTTCGCCGCCGTCCGCCCGGACCGCACCGACATGGCCCGCCTGGTCGTCCTGGAGTTCGCCCTCGTCTACAGCAACGACTGGTTCCACCTGCCGTGCGACCTGCCCACCGGGACGCTGGCCTCGCTGCGCGGCCTGGCCGTCACCGACGTCTTCGGCCAGCGCCTGTGGATCACGCCCGCCGGGGCGGGGGCCGACGACGACTGGCAGCGCTGGTCCATGTTCACCCTGGACACCATCGGCTCGGACGCCGTCCCCGCCGACACGGGCCTGTTCCTCGCCCCCACCGTCCCCAAGGTCGCCGACGGACCCGTCCTGGAGGAGGTCGACCTCATCCGCGACGAGAACGCCAACATGGTCTGGGGCATCGAGCAGACCGTACGGCTGCCCACCGGCCCGGGCCGCCGCGGCGGCGAGGTCGCCGCCGAGATCCTCGCCCAGCGCCGCCGCCTGTTCCCGCCCGCCCCTCCCACCGCCCCGCTGGCCCCCATCGCCTACGTGGCCATGACCTCGGTCCCCGGCCACTGGATCCCGTTCATCCCCGTGCACGTCCCCGGCGACAGCCGCAGGATCCAGCTCCAGCGCGCCGCCATGCCCAGCGAGATCGACGCCAAGCCCGTCCGCCCCCGCACCACGATCCTCCGCGAGGGCCTGGACGCCGCCCCGCAACGCTCGTACTTCCTCAACGAGGAGGAGGTACCGCAGACCGGCACCAAGGTCACCGTCGCCTACAACCGCACCCGCTGGGGCGACGGCCGCGTCGCCGTCTGGCTCAGCGCCCGCCGCGGCACCGGCCGCGGCGAAGGCTCCAGCGGCCTCGCCCTCGACCTCCCCGCCGACACCAAACCCCTCACCTGACACCGCCCCGTCCGATCCGCCGGCCTTCCGTCACACGGATGGTCAACCCGGTCGCTCGGTGAGGCTTGCGGCGAGGGCGTCCAGGCCCGCCTTGATCCGGTCGAGGGGCATGCCGCGCGTCCGGCGCTGGTGGAGGAACAGGTTCGCGGCGAGGGGGGCGAGGAGGGCGTCGGCCAGGTAGGCGGCGTCGGCGTCCGGGCGGATCTCGCGGAGCAGCATCGCCAGATGCCGGTGGTAGAGGCCGTACGAACCGTCGCGGAAACGGGCGTCCGGCGGGTCGGACTCGGCCGTCAGCAACAGGTCGGCCTGGGCCTCGGTGCGGTCGGCCAGGGCGTGCAGGAAGGCGCGGACGCGCCGGGAGGGCGCGGCGCCCGGGCCGAGCGGCGGAGGGCCCTGGATGAAGGCGGCCTGGAAGTCGCGCTCGCGCTCGTCGATCACGGCGTAGACGAGGCGGGCCCGGTCGCCGAACCGGCGGTACACCGTACCGACGCCGACCCCGGCGGCCCGCGCGACCTCGTCCATGGAGACGGCCTCGGCCCCGCGGGCGGCGATCACCTCCGCTGCGGCGCGCAGGATGCGGCGGCGGTTGTGCGCGGCGTCCGCGCGCTCGGCGGGCGGACGCCCGACCACGGGCAGCTCCCGCATCCCGCCCCCTCTCGGCACGGCTCACCAGCGTAACGGGTTTGTATCCGGAGAACTCTCCGGTTAAGCTCCCTAAACGGAAATTTCTCCGATTAGTGACAGGAGTCGGGATGACGGCGAATCTGGCGGGCCCGGGCGGGGCCCATGTCACCGGTGCGGCGATCGCCGTGGACGGGGGGTAGGCAGCCTGATGGCCTGGATCTTCCTGCTGATCGCAGGGGCGACGGAACTGGTGTGGGCGGCGGCACTGAAGCAGTCGGACGGCCTGACGCGCCTCTGGCCGACCGTCATCGGACTCTCGGTGGCACTGCTCAGCGTCATCGTGCTGTCGCTGTCGCTTCGGACGCTGCCGGTCGGGACGGCATATGCGGTGTTCGTCGGCCTCGGGGCCCTCGGCGTCGCGCTCGTCGGCATGGTCGCGTTCGGCGAGAGCGCGTCGCCGGCCCGGCTGGCGTTCCTCGCCCTGATCGTCGTCGGCGTGATCGGCCTGCAAGTAGTGGAGGGCTCTTGACACGCACCGACAGCACCCACGTCACCTGGGCGTTCCCCCAGCCACCTCGGCACGGAAAGAATCTCCCAACTATCTCCAATGCGTAGCTATTTGACTACAAAGAGTAGGGCATGAGGGGTGATGGCGAACCCGAATCCCCCCGGAGGCACCGAATGCCCGAACAGATCACCGACGAGAGCACCGACCTGGCCGAGATCCCGACCGGCAACGTCATGATCGTCCATACGCTGATCAACGCCTACCTCATGCCCGACGGGGTCAGCGACTCCACCACCACCGATGACGACGACGAGGTTCAGACCTTCCACGCCGACCCCTTCTGGAACGACGCCTCGGTCTACTGGCAGTTCGAGCCGGTCCCCGGCAACGCCGGGGCCTACTACATCAAGTCCCAGCCCCACAACCACTACATCGGGCTGCGCGGCGGCGCCGCCAAAGCGGACGTCAACGTGATCCTCCGGCTCAAAGACGCGAACGCCTCGCAATGGGTGCCCACCCCCATCCCCCGAATGCCCGACATCGTCGGCCAGCCGGTCGTGCGCGCGCTGAGGCTGCACGGCACCAACTTCGCGATGGCCACCGAGGCCAACCTCAACCGCGACGCCAACCTCAAACTGGACCGCGCCTGGGACGGCGTGTTCACCCCCTACCACGCCTTCACCCTCATCCCCGCCTCCTCGGTAGTCACCACTCCTTAGACCCCGCGGCGCACCTCCTGCGGTGGGCGACCCCCGTCCGCCCACCGCAGGCCTGGCGGCCCAGGTCCTCACACCGCCGCCTACAACGTCCGTGAAAGCGCCCACCGCGATCCGGACCTGGCACCATCGGCGCCACGGCGGCAACCGCCGCGTCCGCGGCGGTTGCCGCCCCAAACCCTCCTGCTGGCCTTCCAACTGGCCCACGCCAGCCACACCACCGAGTCACCCTTCCGAGTGCTCGCCCTTCGGTCCCAGGGGTCACAGAAGACTGGCCGCCGGAACGACGAAGACCCCGAAGCTCGCTGCTCCAGGGTCTGTTCCGTCATCACCCCAGGGGGCTACCGACGAAACTCCATGACCAGCCAAGAGGATGGGTGTACCCGCCGTCGATTCCACGCTAAAACGATCATCTTCCACTCGTGATCGTCGGTCTCGTGATCGTCTGCGGTATGCGTGGGCGCACGGGACAGGGCCGACCGCAGACCGGCGGAGGATGGCCCGGGGCGGGCGTTCCCCGCCGGTCAGCGGCGGTGCGGTTTGACGCGATGGCTACTGGTCGCCTCGCCACGGGAGAACGTTCATGATGAGAGGCGGGCCGGACCGGCTGCCAGGGGACGGGACGGCGTAGGTGGTGACGTGGGTGTCACTGGGCGTGTCGGCGGCCCACGTGTCACTGGTGCCTGCGAACGTGGCGGCGAAGTAGCCGTTGCCGTAGGCGCGGACCTTGGCGGTGTAGCGGCCCTTGCTGTCGGTCTTCACCCACTTGACGTGGTACCAGGTCTTCTCGCCGCGGAACCGGAAGATGATGCGCACCTTCTGACCGGGGAACGCGCCGAAACGATTTTTGCTGCTGTAGTAGCGGCTCAGGGTCCCGGAGACGGTGATGTAGTGGTTCTTGCGGACCTTGGTCGAGGACGCCTTCAGCTTGGACATCGAGGTCGACCATCGCCACGTCTTGCGCACGGGACTGACGGATGGGGCCACGGCGGTGTCCCCGGCGAAGCGAGCCCGCCAGTAGCCGGAGTCGTTCCCGGTGAACGAGGCGCTGAACTGTCCCTGGCCGGTCTTCATCCGGCGGACGGTCTGCCAGCCGGTGCGGCCGTCGGGGGAGTATTCGAGGAGCACCTGCTTGCCGTTCACGTCTCCGCCGGCGGAGGCCGCGTACAGGGTGCCCTGCGCCTCGAAACGTCCGTAGGCGTCCATGGTCGCCGACAGTGAGGTCTGCGTGGCCGGCCGGACACTGACCGCGGGGAGGGTCGCAGTGGAGCCTTCGTAAAGACCGACGGCGGATGACCGCGCGACGTAGGTCGCGGTGCAGGACGGCTTGATGGTGGTGCTGAACCGGCCTTCGGCGTCCGTGCTGGCCAGGAAGGGGGACATGGGCGCGGTGCAGTGGGACGGGTCGACGGCGGGGTCGATGAAGACCCTCCGTCCGGACAGCGGCCTGCCCTGGTAGGTGACCTGACCGCTGAGGGTGAGGGGCTGGCCCTCGTCCAGGCCGGTTCGGCTCCCGATCAGGGTCGTCTGCGTCTCTCCATGGACGACCTGGACGGTCACCATGCCGGAGTGGACTCCGAGCGACGGCACATCGGCCCAGACGTTCACCGCGTCGCTCGCCCCGTTGGGGCTCAACGTCGCGGTGAAGGTGCCGTCGGCGGCGGTGGTGGCGTCGGTGACCGAGCCCCATCCGGTGTTCGTGGACAGGTCGACCGGGGTGCCCGCGGCGGGGGTTCCGTCCGCGGCGACGACCTTCCCGGTGATCGTGGTCGTGGGGATGTCGGGGTCGACGGAAGCGGCCTGGGCGGCGAGCGCGATGGACGCCGTCCCGTCGGCGAGGGCGGGAGCGGCCGTCAGTGTGCCGAGGATGAGCACGGCCGCCGTCCCGGTGGTGGCGATACGAAGCACGAATGTCCCTTGGGTGGGCGCGATGATCAGCGTTGATCAGGACGTCCGGCCCGGCGACCAGGTTGCCCCCGAAACCCGATCGTGATCTTCATCGGCCATCCCGTCGTGGGAGCGGTGGACCGCGTGGTGCGGGCGTGCGCTCAAACCGGCTGGCGAGCAGACCAAGCCGCTCACCGCGACGCGTTAGGTGATCCGCAGATACTCGGCGACGGCGGCGCCGGCGTCATCGCTGACGTCGACGTGGTGGTGCCGCAGCCTGCCATCGGCGAGCGTGAGGCGCATGCCGGCCGCCGAGGGCAGCACGCGGGCGGGCAGGCCGCACCGGTCCAGTTCGCGCTGCAGCCAGACGGCCTGGGCGATGCGGTACCGGGGCGCGGCGTAGGCGGCGTCGTAGTGGTGGATGAGGACGTGGCCTGGGTGCAGCGCGGCGGCGATGGCCGGGACGTCTCGGGTCTCAAGGTGGCAGGCCGCGGTCCGCTCGGGCGAGGGATGCAGGTTGGTGGCGTCGGCGTGCGCGATCACCAGCACCGCCTCGGGCACGAGCGCCGCGACCTCGCCGAGCAGGCCGTCGCTGAGGTTGGTGTCGGAGGTGTACCAGAGCCACCCGGCCGGCGTCTGGTAGGCCAGCCCGATCGCCGAGCGGGTGCGGCCGGCCTCCTCGGTGTGCAGGGCCGGGGTGGCGTGGATCGTCAGGTCGCCGACCTTGACCGAGGGTTCGCCGTCCCCTTCGGTCCGCGGGTGCGCGAGCGTGACCAGGTCGGCCATGCCGCCCGCGTGGTAGGGCGAGAACGCGCGGAACCGGTCGGCCGCGGTCGGGTTGGCCACCAGCAGCTTGCGCCCGGCGGTGGGGACACCGGCCATGCCTTCCAGGCAGGGGATCAGGTCGGTGTAGTGGTCGGGATGGAAATGGGTGACGCAGATGGCGTCCAACTCACTCCAGGAAAACAGCCCCCGCTCGGCCAGCCCGAGCAGCAGGTGCAGTGCGGCCGGCCCGGGGTCCACCAGGACGCTGGCAGCCGCAGTGCGAACCAGGTGGCCGCCGGCGCCCCCGGCGAGCATTCCGTAGCGGCAGCCCAGCGACCCCAGCAGGACCACCTCGCACGTCCCCGGAGCGGGACGGCGCACCCGCGGGGGGCTGGTCCGCTGGGCGTGCATGGCCAGGTCGGCGGTGTCCGCTGCGGCGAGGATCTCCTCCAGCTCCCGGTCGTCGGCGGCGAGCAGCCGCGCGACCGTCCCCGGCGCCGCGTCCCCTGGCGCGCCGTCTCCCGGCATCGCTCCCCCGGCTCGCGTCGGCTCTTGCCACAGGCAACCGAGTATGCCGTGAAAAGAGTGACGGACCAGGGGCGACCAACACCGGGCCATCGACCAAGAATCACAGTCCCGACGCGGATCGCCCCCGCCACCGGCGAGCAACGAGCTCGACGTCGGCGACCCCGGAGTTGCGGCACGGCAGGGTCACCGCGATGCGGTCAGTGGAGAGCCTTGAGCAGGTCGTAGACGGTGTTGCCGAGGACGCCGCCTGCGACCGCGTTGCCGAGGAACCCCAGGGCGGGCGCGAGCCTGGACACGGTCAGGGAGCTGGAGGCCGGAGGTTCGCCGGCGGCGTAGTCGGCTAGGCCGGGAGGGTCGTCGTGCCAGTCGGCCATCAACTCGGAGATCTCGCCGATGCTGCGATCGGTGTAGCCGCCGTCGGGACCGGTGATGGTGACCGACCGCATGGACGACCAGTCGATCAGGCCTGGATGCCCTTGGTAGGCCATGACTGAAACGAGGTCGCAGAGCCCTGAGTAGCGCCATGGAGCGGGAATGATACGTCTGACCTCGTCGAACACCTGCGGCTTGAAGACCAGGTCGGGCTGCCCGTGCCGACCTGCGGCGTAGCCGACGACAAAGAGGTTCCACGCCAGGCCCGAGCGGATGTCGATGTAGGCCGCCGATGCTTTCAGGTCGCGCAGCACGACCGAATTCGGGTGAGCGAAGACGAACGTGAGCATGCCCTGGTTGCCCGGTGTCCGGGCGACCTGGTCGCTGGTGATCGCCTGGAGCATCTTCAGCTCGTCGAGCATGACGTAGACGGAAAACATAAACTCGGACATGGGGCGGCCTCTCGCGAGTCAGCGCCATCGTATTGCGCGAGCGGACGCCCTGCGGTATTGCGGATTCACTGACCGATAGAGGTCGAGGCCGGCAGACATCTGCGCGGCTATCCCCGCAATAAGCACCGTTGGGACGGCTCCGCTTATGCCGATCCGGTACGCCCTCCCGCCCGACGCGGAGGTCATGGCTGAGATCACCTGTGCCGCGTTCGCCGAGTTCGAGGACTTCGACGTCACCCGTGAGCAATCCACCGCCAACTGGCGCAGGAATCTCCTCGGAGAAGCGGCCGAACGACCTCGTCCACACCACACCAGGGTCGCCGAACTGCCGGACAGGACGGTCATCGGTCTGGTCATGGGCGGTCCGGCGGATCCGGAACTCGGCCATGACGCTGAGATCTACGCCCTTGCCGTCCGCCCCGGACATCAGGGCCAGGGCCATGGCCACGCCCTGCTGCGGGCGGCGGCAGCCGACCTGTCCGCCGACGGGTTCGGCTCGCTGGCAATCCGGGTACTGGCCGTCAACGAACGCGCTCGCCGCTTCTACACCTCGCTCGGCGGAGTCCTCGCCGGTGAGGTACCACCCGACGAGGTCTGCTACTGCTGGCCGGAGATCGCGGCGCTCCTGTGATCCGGAGTAACAATGTTGCCGCCGGCCTGCGGGAACTCATCGAAAGACCGTCAAGCAGACGTCGAGGCGAGCTCGATCCGCACCGTTCAGACCCAGATCCGCTAGATCTTCGGCGATTGCTACCAGGGCCCGGCCTATCTGCGGCGGCAGGTGCTCAGGACCGTTGATCGGAGCGGAGGGTCGGACGAAGCGGCCCGCGGTCCCTCCGGACGGCTCGATCCGCCACCCGGCGGCGGCATCTGTCACCGTGGCCGACTCCAGTTCGGCTCCGGCCTCGAACCTCGCCCCGTCGAACCAGGCGTCCCCGGAAAAGGTCGCCGCGTCGAGCATGGCACCCCCAGAGAAGGTCGTATCGCCGAACCAGGCACCACTGGAAAGGCCACGCGGGAGAAGATGGCGCGTCGCTGGACCCCCACACGTCGATATCGAGCCCGGTGTGGGCGGCTGGGATGCGCTACCCCCCCCCCCCCCCCCCCCCCCGGGAGGCGCCCGCCGGCGCGCCGGATGGACGTCCAGGTGCTGGTGACCGGAACCACGAGACGATGATGCAGCAGTGACGACTTCGTGCGCGTCAGGGCCGTCAAGGGCCTCGGCGCTGATCTACAACGGCCGCGGCGAGTATCTGCTCCACCTGCGCGACAACATTCCCGGCATCGCCGAGCCCGGCGCGTGGTCCCTGCTCGGCGGCAACCGTGAACCCGACGACCGCACCCTCGAAGAGACGATCCGGCGAGAACTGCGAGAAGAGGCAGGGCTCGACATCCCCATGAGTGCGGCCGGGCACCGCGACGCAGCCCAACTCCACTACCCACGGCAACCCGTCCGCGGCACACGCTCGTCGATCACCTGCACGCACTGCACCCGGCCGACCTACCGGGCACGGCACCCCGCCCGCAGCCTGAGTTCCCGGCGCTCGCGGCGCCGCAACACCACCGGGTCACTCTTCCGAGTGCTCCGCCCCGTCGGTCCCTGGGGTCACACAAGACTGGCCTCTGGAACGGCGAAGACCCCGGAGCTTGCTGCTCCAGGGTCTGTTCCGTCACTGTGGGGCTACGACTTGCGTCACCACCCCAGAGTGGGCGAGGAGGGATTTGAACCCTCACATCCTTTCGGACACACGGACCTGAACCGTGCGCGTCTGCCGTTCCGCCACCCGCCCAGGGTGTCGTCCCGTCTCCGGGCGCTTGAAAAGGCTAGCACGGTCGAAGCAGTGGTTAGGTACTCGGATACTTCTCGCGAACCTCGGCACCGATACGATCGTCTACCAGTGGGGAGAGGAGGTGCCCGTGGGCGTCATTCAGCGCTTCGAGCGACGGCTCGAGGGCATGGTCGAAGGGGCCTTCGCCCGTGCCTTCAAGTCGGAGCTGCAGCCGGTCGAGGTGGCCAGTGCTGTGCAGCGCGAGATGGACGATCGGGCCGCGATCGTGGCGCAGGGCCGCACGCTGGTCCCGAACGACTTCGTCGTCGAGATCTCTCAGCAGGACGGACAGCGGCTCCAGGTGTACGCCGACAGCCTGAGCCAGGAGCTGGCGAACCTGGCGCGGGAGTACGCGAAGGAGCAGGGGTACTCCTTTGTGGGCCCCGTGCGCGTCCGGTTCGAGAACGCGGGGGATCTCGCCACGGGCATGTTCCGCATCCGGTCCGGCGTGATCCGGGGGTCCACCGTCGAGGGCGGGGAGATCCGCCAGCCGGTGAGCGACGTGCCGCAGGCCGGGCGTGGGGGCGCGTTCGCCGGCAATCCGCGGCTCCTGGTGACGACGGCGGTGGAGGGCTCCGACACCACGCAGCGCACGTACGAGATCAACACTCCGGTCACCCTCCTGGGCCGCGGCACCGACTGCGACCTGCGTCTCGTGGATCCGGGCGTGTCCCGGCACCATGCCGAGATCCGCGTAGAAGGTCCCGAAATCGTGCTCGTGGATCTAGGGTCGACCAACGGCTCGTTCGTCAACGGGCAGCCCATCCGGCGGGTGACGCTGGTGGACGGCTCCCGGGTGACGATGGGCCGCACTACCCTTGTGTTCCGCCGCGATAGGGAGTAACCCCGACTCCGATGTCCCCATTCACCCTCACGCTGATCAAGCTGGCGTTCCTCGCGGTGCTCTGGCTCTTCGTCATCGCGGCCGTCGGTGTGATCAGGGCCGACCTGTTCGGTTCGAAGGCGGCGACGAAGGCCGCCGCGCGCGTGGCGCAGCCCCGCCCGCAGAAGGCCGGCCGGCCGCAGGCGGCGCCGCCCGCGCCGCCGCGCCGCGCCGCCTCCGGCGGCGCCCCCAGCAAGCTCGTCGTCGTCCAGGGCGAGCGGGCGGGCACCGTCATCGATCTCACGGGGGTGCCCATCACCATCGGACGGGCCAATGACGCCACGCTCGTGGTGACCGACGACTACGCTTCGACCCGGCATGCCCGACTTTATGCGCAGGACGGTCAGTGGATCGTGGAAGATCTCGGCTCGACCAATGGCACATATCTCGGACGCACGAAGGTCAGCCGGCCGATGCCGGTTCCGCCCGGCGTACCGATCCGTATCGGCAAGACCGTGATCGAGCTGCGCAAATGACTCTGGGAATCCGCTACGCCGCGCGCTCCGACGTCGGCATGCTGCGCGAGGGCAACGAGGACTCGGCGTACGCGGGGGCGCACCTGCTCGCGGTGGCCGACGGGATGGGCGGGCACGTCGGCGGCGAGATCGCCAGCGCCGCCGCGATCGACGCGCTGCGCGGGCTGGACAAGGACCTGCCGGCGAACGAGCTGCTGGCCGCGCTCGAGCACACGGTGAAGACGGCCAACGACAACCTGCACCGCATCGTGGAGTCCGACCCCGCCCTGCAGGGCATGGGGACGACGCTGACGGCGATGCTGTGGGCGGGCAACCAGGTCGCGCTGGTCCACATCGGCGACTCCCGGGCGTACCTGCTGCGGGACGGGAGCCTGTTCCAGATCACCCACGACCACACGCTGGTGCAGTCGCTGGTGGACGAGGGCCGGATCAGCCCGGACGAGGCGGCGACGCACCCGCAGCGGTCGCTGCTGCTGCGCGCGCTCGACGGCCGCGGCGAGGTCGACCCGGACCTGTCGCTGCGCGAGGCGATGGTCGGCGACCGCTACCTGCTGTGCTCGGACGGCCTGTCCGGCGTCGTGACGGCCGAGACGATCTTCCAGGTGCTGACGGACGTGGCCGAGCCGGAGCAGGCCGTCCGGCAGCTGATCGACCTGGCGAACCGGGGCGGCGGCCCGGACAACATCACCTGCGTGGTCGCGGACGTGGTGGACCTGGAGCGGCACCCGCCGACGGGCGGTCCCGGCCACGCGGTGGGCGCGGCGGCGAACGCCGCGCCGCCGGAGTCGCCGGGCGGCGGCACGGGCCCGAACATCACGGTGGCCGACACCCCGGCGGGGCGGGCCGCGCAGCTGCGGGACACGATGCCGCAGCCGCCGGTGGCGGTGGACGAGATGCCGCCGCCGATGGCGATGAACGAGCCGATGGCGGGCCCGCCTGGCGCGATGCCGCAGGCCGCGCCGGAGCCGATGCCGACGCCGCGGCGCGGCGGCGGGGCGCGCAGGTGGACGTGGCTGATCGTGGTCGCGGGCGTCGTCGTGGTCGCCGTCGTGGCGGGCGGTTTCGTGCTGATCCAGAACGTCCGGAACGGCTACTACATCGGCGCGGAGAACGGCAGGGTCGTGCTGTACCGCGGGACGACGCAGAAGGTCCCGCTGATCAGCCTGTCCCGCAAGGCCGACCGGCAGCCGAACCCTCCGATCCTCCTCTCGGACCTCCCGCAGGACCTGCAGGCGCAGGTGAAGGGCACCTACACGGTGAGCGGGCCGTCCGCACTGGACGACCTGAAGAACCGGGTGTGCAAGTACGTCCTCACGCAGGAGTCGGGGAAGGTCGTCATCGTCAAGGGGCAGGGCCAGCGCAACTGCAGCCCGCAGAAGGTCGCCAACAGCGACATCCCGCTGAACGAGTTGCCGACGTCGGACGCGACCGCGGTGACGAAGGGGGGTCTGGCGTTCATCGGCCGGCAGGCCGCGGAGGCGAAGCTCAAGGAGCTGGGCGCCCACCGCGACGAGTGCAAGGCGAGCAACCCGTCCATCGACGACTGCCCGTCCGACGGGGGAAGCCATAGATGAACTCGCTCGGGGAGCAGATCAGGGCCGTCCTGCCGTACCAGCGGCGGAACGCGGCGTCGTTCGCGCTGCTGGTGTTCGCGATGGTGCTGACGCTGTCGGCGTTCGCGGAGGTCGGGCTGGCCCGTGACGGGTACCTGCCGGCGGGGCTGTTCACCTACGGCGGCGCGCTGCTGGTGCTGGCGCTCGCCGCCTATTTCGTGCAGGCGAAGTTCCTGCCGTACGCCGACCCGCTGCTGCTGCCGCTGGCGGTGGCGCTGAACGGGCTCGGCATCGCGATGATCTACCGGCTCGACCTCGACACCAGCGAGGGCCACAAGGTGGCGCAGCTGGCCGGCAAGAAGCTGATCCCGGACGAGGCGAACGCGACCCAGCAGCTGATCTGGACGTTCGTCGGCATCGCGCTGTTCGTCGCCGCGGTCATGGTCATGCGGGAGACGGCGAAGCCGGACGCGCCGCTGTCGTTCACGCCGAAGACCGCGCAGCGCTACACCTACCTGATCGGGCTCACCTCGATCATCCTGCTGCTGCTGCCGATCGTGCCGGGCATCGGCGCGGAGATCAACGGCGCCCGGGTGTGGATCCACATCGGGCCGCTGTCGGTGCAGCCGGGCGAGTTCGTGAAGCTGCTGCTGGTGATGTTCTTCGCCGGCTACCTGGTGAACAAGCGGCAGGCGATGGCGCTGATCGGCAAGAAGATCGGCCCGTTCAGCCTGCCGCGCGCCCGCGACCTGGGCCCGATCGTCGTGATCTGGTTCTTCTGCCTGGGCGTGCTGTTCCTGCAGAAGGACCTCGGCACGGCGCTGCTGTTCTTCGGCCTGTTCGTGTCGATGCTGTACATCGCGACGCAGCGGGTGTCGTGGGTGGCGATCGGCGTCGGGCTGTTGGCGGTCGGCGTGTTCGTGGCGACGCAGCTGCCGTTCATGGCGCACGTGAACCAGCGCATCGACATCTGGCAGAACCCGAAGCCGTACTTCGACGGCGGCTGCCTGCTGGACAGCGGCAAGGTCGTCCCGGTGAACCCGGACACGACGATCTACAAGAAGGAGCAGGCCGCCGGCAGCAGCTACCCGGGCTTCAACGCCTGCGCGAAGCTCGGCGGCGACTACTCCGACAGCCGCCAGCTGATGATGGGGCTGTTCTCGCTCGGTGAGGGCGGGGTGCTCGGCAAGGGCCTCGGGCAGGGCGAGCCGTGGCGGACGCCGCTGTCGTTCAGCGACTTCATCTTCGACTCGATGGGCGAGGAGCTCGGGCTGACCGGGCTGATGGCGCTGCTGCTGATCTACGCCCTGATCGTGCAGCGCGGCATGAAGACGGCGGTCGCCGCGCGGGACCCGTACCTGAAGCTGTTCGCGGGCGGCGTCTCGTTCGTGCTGGGACTGCAGGTCTTCGTGATCGTCGGCGGGGTCACCAAGCTGATCCCGCTGACCGGTCTGACCACGCCGTTCCTGTCGCAGGGCGGTTCGTCGCTGATGGCGAACTGGATCCTGATCGCCATCCTGGTGCGGATGAGCCACGACGCGCGCAAGCCCGCCCCGCAGGCCATCCAGGACGAGGGCATGACCCAGATCGTGAGCACGAGGTGATCTCTCCCGCATGAACATGGACAAGCCGATCCGGTGGGTGGCCGTCTTCGGGATGTTGCTGTTCTTCGGGCTGATGGCGCAGGTGAACTACGTCCAGGGCAGCCAGGCGGAGAGCCTGCGCACCGACCCGCACAACGCGCGGCAGTACCAGGACCTGTTCAACTCGCCGCGCGGGCAGATCTCCGCGGGCGGCGAGGTGCTGGTGACCTCCATCGAGACGCACAAGGACACCCCGAAGTACGGCCGCAGCTACAAGGACGGCCCGGTCTTCGCGCCGATCACCGGGTACTTCGGCGGGAACGGCAACGCCACGCAGGTCGAGCGGGCCTACAACGCGCTGCTCGGCGGCAAGGACAAGCGGATCGCCAACCAGCACTGGTTCGACACGTTCATCGGCAAGAAGCCCGAGGGCGCGAACCTGGAGCTGACGATCAACCCGCAGGCGCAGCGGACGGCGTACGAGCAGCTGAAGGACAAGACGGCGCCGGGCCGTCGCGGCGGCGCCGTGGTGATCGACGCCAAGACGGGCGCGGTGCAGGTGGCGGCGTCGTGGCCGTCCTACGACCCGAACGAGGTGGCGCCGCAGGCCGGCGACAAGGGGACCAAGCGGCTGGAGCAGCTGGAGAAGGGCAGCGGCGTGATCCGGCCGCTGAACGACAACGCGCTGAGCCAGACGTTCCCGCCCGGGTCGACGTTCAAGACGGTGACGGCGACGGCCGCGATGAACCAGCTCGGCATGAACGACCAGACGACGCTGGACACCTCGCCGCTGACGCTGCCCGAGTCGGGGACGAACCTGCCGAACGACAGCGACAGCGGGTCCTGCGGCGGCCGGGCGCCGATGAAGGGCGCGTTCGCCGAGTCCTGCAACACCTCGTTCGCGCGGCTGGCGCTGCAGCTCGGCATCGAGCGGCTCAACAAGGGCGCCGCGGAGTACGGGTTCGGCAAGTCGGTCAAGATCGAGCCGATGATGCCCGCGGCCGAGAGCGACGTGCCGGTGGACTACACCGACGCCGACGGCAAGAAGCAGCACACCGGCCGGGACGCGACGGCGCGGTCCGGCATCGGGCAGGAGAACGTGCGGGCCACGCCGCTGCAGATGGCGATGGTCGCCTCGGCGATCGTGAACGGCGGCAAGCTGATGAACCCCTACCTCGTGAGCACCGTGCGGGCGAAGGACCAGAGCGAGCTGTACAGCGCCTCGCCGAAGGAGTTCAGCCAGCCGCTGTCGGGCGACCAGGCGTCCCAGTTCGAGGACATGATGCGCGCGGTCGTGCAGGCCGGCACCGCGAAGAACCTGCAGGGCATGAACGTCGCCGGCAAGACCGGTACGGCGGAGCAGGGCCCCGGCATCCCGAACGCGCGCTGGTTCGTCGGGTTCGCCCCGGCCGACAACCCGCGGTACGGGTTCGCGGTGATGACCGAGGGCGACGGCTTCGGCGCGTCCGGCGCCGGCCCGATCGCGGCGGCGATCATGCGCCAGGTGCTGAAGAAGTGAGCGCGGGCCTCGTCCTGAACGACCGGTACCGGCTGCTGGAGCGGCTGGCCACCGGGGGGATGGGCGAGGTCTGGCGGGCCCGCGACGAGTCGCTCGGCCGTCCGGTGGCGGTGAAGCTGCTGCGGCTGGAGCTCGGCGCGGACGTGTCGGCGCGCGGCCGGTTCGAGTCGGAGGCGCGGTTCGCGGCGGGCCTGGCGCACGGCGGGATCGCGCAGGTGTTCGACTTCGGCGAGCAGCACGGCCGGACGTTCCTGGTGATGGAGCTGGTGCCGGGCGAGCCGCTGGACGAGATCCTCGCGCGCGACGGCGGGCTGCCGGTGGAGGCGGTCCTGGACCTGCTGGTGCAGGCGGGCCGGGCGCTGGCGGTGGCGCACGAGGCGGGGATCGTGCACCGCGACGTCAAGCCGGCGAACCTGATGGTGTCGCCGGACGGCACCCTGAAGATCACCGACTTCGGGATCGCGCGGCGGCTGGCGGCGGCGTCGCAGACCCAGACCGGGATGGTCATGGGGACGGCGCACTACATCTCGCCGGAGCAGGCGTCGGCGGGCGAGATCACCACGGCCGCGGACCTGTACTCGCTGGGCGTGGTGGCCTACGAGTGCCTGACGGGGCAGCCGCCGTTCGACGGGCAGACGCCGGTGGAGGTGGCGCTCAAGCACGTCCGGGACGCGCCGCCGGAGCTGCCGACGCGGGTGCCGGAGCCGGCGCGGGCGCTGGTCATGCGGATGCTGGCGAAGCATCCGGCGGACCGTCCGGCCGGGGCGACGGCGGTCGCCGACCAGGCGCTGGCGATCCGCCGGTCGCTGAGCACGGGCCGCCGGGCGCGCGACGGCAGGAGGGCGGAGCGCCCGACGGTGGTCGACCCGCTGGCGGCGCCGCTGCGGACGGCACCCGCCGCTGAGGGCGCCGCTCGGAGATCACCCGATTTGCCGGGATTTGACGCATCCGGTGCGGCGGATAACCTCACGAGCGGGACAGTGACCGGGCAACGGCGCACGGCACTGGCGTTCACCTCGGTCGCCGCCGTGCTGCTGGTGGTGGGAGCCGTCGTCGCCGGCTCGCTGTGGCGGGGCGCGTCCGGTTCGGCCCATGACCGGCGCGACGACGCGCCGCAGGCCCCGGTCACGAGCCCGGTCGGCGGCGACAGCGTCGACGTCCCGGCCACCCGTCCCGCGAACCCGTCCGCGCGCCGGACGCCGACCCCCGGACCGGCCGTCACCGGCCCGCACCGGACGCATAGGATCCGTCCGTCAACGCCACGGAACCACCGCGCGTCCCCTACACACAAGCCGACCACGAAACCGTCCCGGGCGACTCCCACCGCCCCTGAGCCGACACCGACGGCGACCACCACGACTCCGTCAACTCCGAGCCCGGATCCCTCGCCCACGGGGAGCGGGGAGCTAAGTTCGGACCACAAGGTGTAGACGTACGAGGGAAAGTGCACATATGAGTCAACCTCGGCTGCTCGGCGGCCGCTACGAGCTCGACACGGTGATCGGGCGTGGCGGCATGGCCGAGGTCTACCGTGCCCGTGACCTGCGTCTGGATCGCGTGGTCGCGGTCAAGACCCTGCGCTCGGACCTGGCGCGCGACCCCACGTTCCAGGCCCGGTTCCGGCGCGAGGCCCAGTCGGCCGCGTCGCTGAACCACCCCTCGGTCATCGCGGTGTACGACACCGGCGAGGACATGATCGGCGACACCCCGATCCCCTACATCGTGATGGAGTACGTCGACGGGAGCACGCTGCGCGACCTGCTGCGGGAGAACCGCGCGCTGCTCCCGGAGAAGGCCCTGGAGATCACCGACGGGATCCTGCGCGCGCTGGACTACAGCCACCGCGGCGGGATCGTGCACCGCGACATCAAGCCCGCCAACGTGATGCTCACCCGGCAGCACGAGGTCAAGGTCATGGACTTCGGCATCGCCCGGGCCATGGCCGACTCGGCCGCCACGATGACGCAGACCGCGCAGGTGATCGGCACCGCGCAGTACCTGTCGCCCGAGCAGGCGCAGGCCAAGCGGGTGGACGCCCGCAGCGACATCTACTCCACCGGCTGCGTGCTGTACGAGCTGCTCACCGGCCAGCCGCCGTTCACCGGCGACTCCCCGGTCGCGATCGCCTACCAGCACGTCCGGGAGGAGCCGGTCCCGCCGTCGCAGGTCGATCCGAACATCCCGCAGTGGGCCGACGCGATCGTCCTGAAGGCGATGGCGAAGGACCCCGACCACCGCTACCAGAACGCGACGGAGTTCCGGCAGGAGATCCAGCGCGTCCTGCAGGGCCAGCCGGTCGCCTCGACGGCCGCGTCCACGATGCTGATGGGCGCGCAGCCGCAGGGCACCCAGATGATGGGCGGCTACCCGGGCGGCCCGCCGCAGCACACGCAGGTGCAGCGGCCGATGGACGACGGCTACAACCTGCCGCCCGTCCAGTACGACGAGGACGGCGAGCGCCGCGGCGGCGCGGGCAAGAAGGCCGCGCTGTGGATCGCGCTCGCCGTCGTGTTCATCGGCGGCGCCGCGCTCGTCGGCCTGATGATGAGCGGGGGCGGCGGCGAGGACAAGGTCGCGGTCCCGACCGGCATCGTGAACGTGTCCAGGAACGACGCCACCGCGCAGCTCACCAAGGCCGGCCTGAAGGTCGGCACGGTGACCGAGCAGTACAACAGCGACGTCAAGGACGGCTACGTCATCAGCACCGACCCGGCGCCCGGCAAGGAGCTGGCCAAGGGCTCGTCGGTGGCGCTGGTGGTCTCCAAGGGCGACAAGCCGCCGCCGCAGGTCGAGGTCCCGGACGTGACCGGCAAGCCGTACTCGGTGGCCAAGAGCCTGCTCAAGGAGAAGGGCTTCGAGGTCGAGCACACGCTGCAGACCAGCGACAGCGTCCCGCGGCTCAGCGTGATCAGCTCCGACCCGCAGCCGGGCGAGAAGGTCAAGAAGGGCGCGACCGTGAAGCTGGTCGTGTCGAACGGCCCGAGCAGCGTGAAGGTGCCGGCGCTGTTCAACAACAGCAAGCGGGCCGCCTGCGCCAAGCTGAAGGCCCTCGGCCTGGAGTGCAAGGTGCAGGAGGGCACCCCGCCGCCGGACAAGCAGGTCGCGACCGGCCTGGTCTACGACCAGACGCCCGGCCAGGACGCGACGGTGGCGCCCGGCGAGACGGTGACGATCTTCGTGGCGCAGAAGCCGTCGCCGACGCCGAACCCGACCGGGTCCTCGCCGAACCCGCAGTGGCCGACCGGGTTCCCGAACCCCGGCGGCGGCTGACCGGCGACCGCGGCAGAAGCAGGGGCCCGTTCCTCCGTCGGAGGGGCGGGCCCTTTGGTATGGGCGGGCTGGTCGGCGTCGGCGGGCCGGTTCGCGTGGGCGATCCGGGTCCGGGCATAGGAGAGGGCCTCCGCCACTCGGGGGCAATGGCGGAAGCCCTCGATAGGTCTTCGGCTGGGGCGTCCCGGACGTTACGGATTTCAACCGAATTTTTCTCACGAATCCGGCGAACGCCCCACCGCGCGGCGAACGCGCAGGTCAGCGGCGGCTTCGCAGGCGGCGAGCCAGTTCCGGAGCAGCCGGTGGCCGCCGGTGGACAGGATCGACTCGGGGTGGAACTGGATCCCCTCCACCGGGTGGACGCGGTGCCGCAGCCCCATCACGACGCCGTCGGGGGTGCGGGCGGTGACGTCCAGGACGCCGCGGGGCACGGTGGCGGGGTCGACGGCGAGCGAGTGGTAGCGGGTGGCGGGGAACGGGTCGGGCAGGCCGGCGAACACGCCGGCGCCGTCGTGCCCGATGGGGCTGGTCGAGCCGTGCACGATCTCCGGTGCGCGCGCCACCACGGCGCCGTGCACGTGGGCGATCACCTGGTGGCCGAGGCAGACGCCGAGCAGCGGCACGCCCGCCCGCCCGGCGGCCCGGACGAGGTCGAGGCAGATCCCCGTGCCGGCGGGGTGGCCGGGGCCGGGGCTGAGGAGCACGCCGTCGGCGGCCGCGGCGTCGTCGAGGGTGGCGTCGGCGCGGTCCAGGACGGTGCACTCGGCGCCGAGCTCCCGCAGGTACTGGACGATCGTGAAGACGAAGCTGTCGCGGTTGTCCACGACGAGGACGCGCATCAGCCGGGTCTCGCGGTGGAGGTGGGCGACGGGGTGCCGTCGACGACGCCGTGGTCGAGTTGGACCTTGGGCTCCAACCAGGGGAACACGCCCCACCACAGGACGGCGGCGAGGACGGCGACGATCGCGACGGCGATGCCAGCCTTGGCGGGCCAGGTCCCGGGGAGGTGGCGCCACAGCCACGCGTACACGGTGCCTCCTACTTTCCGGCTGCGGACGGCGCGGACGACCGGACGCGCGGCACGGCCGACGCCAGCGCACCGAAGATGATCATCCGCTTGGCGGCCGAGTACTTGGGGTGGCAGGTGGTGAGGGTGATCATCCGCCCGGTGGGCCGGCGCCCGGGATGGAACGGGACCGGCGCGGTCACGTCCACCTCGGTCGGCTTCACGATCCTGCGGTCGGTCACCTTGTAGACGTACTGGTGGTCGCGGGTGTCGATGAGGATCTCGTCGCCGCGGTCGAGCTCGCCCAGCTTGTTGAAGGGCGCGGAGTAGGTCGTGCGGTGGCCGGAGACGACGAAGTTGCCGACCTGGCCGGGCAGCGCGGTGCCGGGGTAGTGGCCGGGCCCCTTGCGCAGGTCGGGGATGGTGACGCCCTCGATGATCACGAAGTGGTACCCCCTGCCGAACTTCGGGACGCGGATCATCGCCAGGCCCTTGCCGAGGCTCACCCGCTCGGTGGTCACCCGCGACGGCGCCTGCCAGGACCTCATCATCTGCCGGCCCAGCTCGTCCTGCTGCGCGCTGGTGTACTGGCCGGTCCCCCAGAGCTCGTAGGTGACGAACAGCATCACGATGATCCCCGCGGTGATGCACAGCTCCCCCATGCCACGGATGACCATCCGCACCGCGCGTCCCCCCTCCCGAGCCTCAGGGCGTCCCGGACGGCGCCTCCGACGGCACCGTAGCGTGCTTCATGGTGACGTTGGCCGTGTAGGCGGGCAGGGTCGCGCGGCCGATCGTCCGGACGGAGTAGCCGAGCCCGTAGGCGCGGACGTACTTGAGGTAGATCGCGACGTCGCGGGACGCGGCGAGCGCGGCGCGCAGCCGGGCGGGGTCGCCGGCGGCGGTGATCCGGAACGGCGGGGAGTACACGACGCCCTGCAGGACGAGGGTGTTGCCGACGCACCGGACGGCGCTGGTCGCGATCACCCGCTGGTCCATGATCTGCATCGCGCGGGCGCCGCCGGCCCACAGCGCGTTCACCACGGCCTGGACGTCGCTCTGGTGCACGACGAGGTCGTCGGGGCGGACGCCGGACGGCAGGTCGCCGGACGGCTGCGGCGCGTCGTCCAGCGCGACGCGGACGGCGGGCCCGGTGTAGGGGGTGAAGCCGGCCGCGGGGGCGAGCCCGTCGGCCTCGCCCTGGGCCCGCGTCACGCGGGCGTCGGTGCGCCCGGCGGCGCGGGACAGGCCGTCGACCTCGCGGCGCAGCCTCCGGTACTCGGCGCGCTCGCGGCGGCTGCCGCGCTGCTCGTCGCCGATCAGGTCGGTGACCCGGGTGCGGCCCTGGTCGCGCAGGCTCGTGCCGCGGGCCGTGCTCGCGCTCGCCGCGAACAGGGTTCCCGCGGCGAGCGTGAGAACTGGGATGATGCTTCCCCACGCCGAACGCCGTACCCTCATCAAACAGTGCTGTTCATCAGACGGTGCTCACCAGCGACTACGCTAACCGACAAACCACCCATGCGCGGACCGGCGCTCCGGCCGCCGGACGCCCGAGGAGAACGATCCCACCGTGGCCAAGTCCAAAGTGCGCAAGAAGGCCGTTTACACGCCCCCGCAGAAGTCGAAGGCGCCGGAGGTCAGCCCGCGCTGGCTGGTCCCGACGATGGTGGCGCTGTGGTTGATCGGGCTGGCCTGGATCGCGGTCTTCTACGTGACGGCCAGCACCGGCACCGACGTGCCGTTCATGTCCGACCTGCACAACTGGAACCTGGGGATCGGCTTCGTGGCGATCATCCTGGGCGTGGTGCTGTCGACCCGCTGGCGCTGAATCAGTTCGGAATACCCGCTTTTCGCGCGGGTCAATCCACGCAAGTTATCCACAGGCTGGGGATCTCTGGCCCCGCCTTTCCCCAGGTTTTCCACAGGCGCGGGTACCGAGCGGTCTTCGGGGGACCGCGCCGGACACGGCGAAGCCGCCCGCACCCGCCTGGGGCACGGGCGGCCTCCGCGCGCCCTGAGCCTGTCCGGCGCCGCTCGATGAGCGCCGGCGTCCCGGCTAGGTGAGCGCCAGCGTCTTGACCGTCACCAGGGTCGCGAGCGCCACCAGCACGACCACCGGCACGCCGATGTGGAGCAGCCGCCGCTGCGCCGCCGGCGCGTACGCGTACGCCAGCGCGATCAGCGCGCCGACGACCAGCCCGCCGATGTGCCCCTCCCAGGAGATCCCCTTCACCGAGAAGGTGATCGCCAGGTTGATCACCAGCAGGAACAGGATCGGCCCGGTGGGCGCGCCCAGCCGGCGGCCGACCACGAAGTACGCCCCGAACAGCCCGAAGATGGCGCCGGACGCGCCCACCGCCGCGCCGTACGGCTCGACCAGGTACAGCAGCACCGAGCCGCCCAGCCCCGACAGCAGGTACAGCGCCAGGTAGCGCCCGCGGCCGAGCACGTGCTCCAGCGCCGGCCCCACCGCGTACAGCGCCCACATGTTGAACAGGATGTGGGTGAAGCCGAGCGAGCCGTCGCGGTCGTGCAGGAACATCGTGCTGACCAGCCGGTACCACTCGCCCTCGGCGACGCCGACGAGGTCGCCCCCGCGGGTGACGCCGAGCCCCAGCATCTCCAGGTCGAGGACGACCCGCGGCGACGCCAGCTCGACGATGTACATCAGGACGCACAGGCCGATCAGCGTGTAGGTGACGACCGGCATCGCCGCCACCGGTCCGCGCGCGCCCAGCACCGGCCGCGGGGCGGCGGCGCGCGCGCCGCGGTTGCCCTCGGCGACGCATTCGACGCACTGGTGCCCGACGGCCGCGTCCCGCATGCACTCGGGGCAGATGTAGCGGTCGCACCGCGTGCAGCGGACGTAGGTCTCCCGCCCCGGATGCCGGTAGCAGGTCGGCACCGAGGTCTCGGGCGCGGGACTTTGTTCTGTGCTCATCCGGTCTCCGTCGGGCCGTCGCGGGGTGTCAGCAGGCGCGGCTGCTCACCCTGGGAAACGACTAACGCCGCTCGATCGTCACCGACCGGATGACGACGTCCTCGCTCGGACGGTCCCCCCGGGCCGTCGGGACCGTGCTGATCCGGTCGACGACGTCGGTGCCCTCGACGACCTTGCCGAAGATCGTGTGCCGGCCGGTCAGGTGCTGCACCTGGCCGATGTTGTCGGTGGTGATGAAGAACTGCGAGCCGTTGGTGCCGGGCCCGGCGTTCGCCATCGCCAGCAGGTACGGCTTGTTGAACTTCAGGTCCGGGTGGAACTCGTCCTTGAACTGGTAGCCGGGGCCGCCGGTGCCGGTGCCCAGCGGGTCCCCGCCCTGGATCATGAAGCCGGGGATGACGCGGTGGAAGATCGTCCCGTTGTACAGCGGCGCCTCGGACTTCTGCCCGGTGCGCGGGTCGGTCCAGGTGCGCCGGCCCTCGGCCAGCTCGGTGAAGTTCGCCACCGTCTCGGGCGCCTGGTCCGGGTACAGCTGGATCACGATCTTGCCGAGCGACGTGTCGAGCGTCGCGAAGGTCTCGTTGGCCACGCTGGCCGCCTCCTCGTGAAGTGGATGTGTGCACGTTCGCCGCGGGCCCGGCCGGGCCCCGATTCGTCACGCTGCGTGACCCATCGGCCGCGCCCATCGGGTTTACCTCCCGGCAACCGGGAAGAGTGCCTGACAGGACCTCGCAAACAGGGAGGTTAGCGTGTCCCTAATGATTAGTATCCGCCGGAAGCCGCAGGACGAGATGCTCACGCGGCTCGGCCGCGTCCAGGAAGCGGCCCGCCAGGGTGCGGAACGGTGCCAGGAGGGCGCCTCCGTCATGGCGGAGCGGATCATGCCGGCCGCCCAGGAGCAGCTGATGGTCGCGCGCGGCTGGAGCGCCCCGCGGCTGCGGATGGCCGCCCAGTACGTGGAGAACGGGCTCGCCCCGCGGGTGAGCTCGTTCCTCGGCGACGTGGCCCAGCGGGTGGAACCGCCGGCCGCGAGCAAGCCGAGGCGCGGCGCCATCATGGCCATGATGGGCGTCGTCGCCGCCGCCGGTATGGCCGGTGTCGTGCTGACCAAGCGCGACGCCGTGCGCGACATGGCCAAGGGCTCCGGAGAGCAGGGGGAGGCCGTGTCGGCCGACTCCATGACGGTCTCCGGTTCCGACGTCGACGGGCAGGTGCACTCGCCGCACTGACCGTCCGCGCCGTCCGCGCGCGGGGCCCGGGCCGCACCGTCGGCCCGGGCCCCGCGTCCTGCGGGCCGCGCCCCGGCCGGGCCCTCATCAGGCGGGCCCTCATCAGGCGGGTGCTCCCGTCACACCGGTTACTACCAACCGGTACGGTGAACGCCATGTCGCCCAAACCGCGCTCACCGGGCCGGCAGCTGACCGCGCTGGCGAAGGACCGGGCCCGCCGCGGCCTGCACACGGCGGTGCACGCCGCCTGGCAGTGGATCCAGCGGCACGGCGAGATCACCCCGCACACCCCGGGCCGGCGCCGCTTCGCCTACCTCGGTGAGGGCGCGTGCATCGGCTTCCCCGTCGGCGCCATCTACGGCGAGCCGTGGATCTCGATCGGCGACCACACCCTCGTCGGCACGCACGTGACGATCTCGGCGGGCTTCGTCCCCGGCCTGGACCTCGGCCCGGACGTCATCGTGAGGATCGGGTCGAGCTGCTCGCTGGGCCGCGGCACGCACATCGTCGGCCACCAGTCCATCGAGATCGGCGACGACGTCTTCACCGGGCCGAACGTCTACATCACCGACCAGAACCACACCTACGGCGATCCGGCGATGCCGATCGGCCGGCAATGGCCGGAGAACAACCCGGTGGTCATCGGCGACGGCTGCTGGATCGGCACCGGCGCGATCATCCTGCCGGGGACCCGGCTGGGCCGCAACGTCGCCGTCGCCGGCGGCGCCGTCGTCCGCGGCGAGTTCCCCGACCATTCGGTCATCGGCGGCGTCCCCGCCAAGGTGCTGCGCAGCTACGACGAGGAGAACGGCTGGCAGCCGCCGCTGCGCAACAGCCCGCTGATGTCCCTCGACGAGCTCGCCGCGCTGTCCGTCGACGGCCTGGAGGGCCTCCAGCTGCTCCAGGACAAGCTCCGCGAGGAAGCCGGCTGACCCGAGAGCTGAACAAGAGCCGCCGTTCCGCGCAGGCGACCGCATAGGCAGAGGCCCCGTCCGGCTGGACGGGGCCTCTGTTAGTGCGGTGCGTCAGTTGTAGCGGGCGGCGCGGCGGTCTCCGCCGTCGCGGCGCTGCCCGCCGCCTCCGCCGCCGAAGGAGCGGCGGTTGCCGTGCGAGCCGCCACCCGACCGGGGGCCGCCGCGGCGCTCCCCGCCCGAGTAGGAGCCGCGGTACTCGCCGTAGCCGCCGCCTTCGCGGCGCCCCTCGTACGAGCCCTCACTGCGGCCCTCGGAGCGCTGGCCGCCGTCCTGCCGGTCGAAGGAGCGCCCGCCGCGCCCGCCGCCGCCGTTGAAGCCGCGGCCGCCGCGGCGCCCGCCGCCCGGACGGCCGCCCCGACCGCCCTCGCGGCGCGGCCGCTCCGGGATGAGCGGCTCCTCGATCGGGATGCCGGACGGGATCCGGGCCCCGGTCAGCTTCATCAGCTCGGCGTCGCCGCTGCTCACCCGGACGCGCGGCGCGTTGATGCCGGCGCGGCGGGTCATCGCCGACGTCGAGCGCACCTGGTGCGGCAGCACGAGCGTGACGACGGTGCCGCGCTCGCCGGCGCGGGCGGTGCGTCCCGCGCGGTGCATGTAGTCCTTGCTGTCGGCCGGCGGGTCGACGTGCATGACGAGGCTGACGTCGTCCACGTGGATGCCGCGCGCGGCGACGTCCGTGGCGACGAGCACGCTGATGGTGCCCTCGCGGAACTCGGCGAGCGTGCGGGTGCGCAGCCCCTGGCTCTTGCCGCCGTGCAGGCCGGCCGCGCGGACGCCCACCTGGGTGAGCTGCTTGGCGAGCCGGTCGACGCCGTGCTTGGTGCGGGCGAACAGGATCGTCCGGCCCTCCCGGTTGGCGATCTCGGCGGTGATGGCGCCCTTGTCCTTGGGCGCCACCAGCAGCAGGTGGTGCTCCATCGTGTCGACGGACTCGTCCACCGGGCCGATCGCGTGCGTCACCGGGTCGTTCAGGTACCGCTTGACCAGGACGTCCACGTCCTTGTCGAGGGTCGCGGAGAACAGCAGCCGCTGCCCGCCGGGCTTGGCCGCGTCGAGGATGTCGGTGACGTCGGGCAGGAAGCCCATGTCGGCCATGTGGTCGGCCTCGTCCAGCACCGCGATCTCGATGTCGGACAGGTCGCAGGCGCCCTGCCGCATCAGGTCCTTGAGCCGGCCGGGGGTGGCGACGAGCACCTCGACGCCGCGGCGCAGCGCGTCGATCTGCTTGAACATCGACATCTGGCCGATGACGGTCTTGAACTTCAGCCCGAGGCCGCGGCCGAGCGGCTCCAGGTTGGTCTGCACCTGCTGGGCCAGCTCGCGGGTCGGGACGAGGATGAGCGCGAGCGGGCGCTTCGGCGCTGCGCGGCGGCCCGACAGGCGGGCGAGCAGCGGCAGGCCGAAGGCGAGGGTCTTGCCGGAGCCGGTCTTGCCCCGGCCCAGCACGTCGCGTCCCTCCATGACGTCGGGGATCGCGGCGACCTGGATCGGGAACGGTGCGTCGATGCCCGACCGGGCCAGGGCGGACACCAGCGCGGCCGGGAGGCCGAGCTCGGCGAAGGTGGGAACCCGCTCGTCGCCGGCGGTCGCGGTGTCCGCGGTGGCCGGCATGTCGGCGGTCGGGTTCTGTTCAGCGGCAGCTGTGGTCACGCATTACCTTCCGAGAGGGGGGCACGTCTCGGGAGGCACCACGGTGTGATCGGCTCAGCGATCGGTGGGCTACAAGGACGAGCCTGGCGCCATCGGGGCGCCGAAGAATGATTCCTAGAGTCTAACGTCGGCCGGGTGGCTGCTTATGCCCCCTCCCGGGCGGAACATGCGTCCCTTCTTTCTCAGCATGCGCAGGAAAAGCCCGTGACGGGCGCCGTGAGGGCGTCGGGGGCGCGCCGGACGACGGTGCCCGCGCCCGTCGCGACGGGCAGCCCCTCGCGCGCCCAGTACTCGAATCCGCCGATCATCTCCTTGACGGGACGGCCGAGCTTCGCGAACTCCAGTGCGGCCTTCTGCGCGCCGTTGCAGCCCGGTCCCCAGCAGTAGACGACCACGGTCGCGCCTTCGGGAACCAACGCTCCGGCGCGCTCGGCGATGTCCGCGGTCGGCAGGTGGACGGCTCCGTCCACGTGCCCCTGCGCCCAGCTCTCGGTGCTGCGGGTGTCGACGACCACGATGCCGGGCGCGGCGGCGGCCAGATCGGCGGCCACGTCCGAGACGTCGGTCTCGAAGGCGAGGCGGGCGGCGAAGTGCCGGCGCGCCTCGTCGGCGCTGGCGGCGGGTACGGCGGTGACGGCGCTCATAGCGGCTCCCTAACTCGGATGCCTTCATCCTCTGATGACGGCATGCATGTCCGGGAGTGGCATGAATGTCGTCTATCGCTAAGATCTCGCCATGCGCGTCACCGCCCCCGCCCGCCGGCACACCGTCTCGGTGCTGGCGTTCGACGGCATGGCGCCGTTCGAGCTCGGCTCCGTCGTCGAGGTGTTCGGCCTGCCCCGGCCCGAACTCGACGTCCCCTGGTACGACCTGCGGGTCTGCTCGCTGGAACGCGGCCCGATGCGCGCCGTCGGCGGGTTCACGATGGCCGCCGAGCACGACCTCGACGCTTTCGCGTCCGCCGACACGGTCATGGTGGTCGCGGTCCCGGACGTCCACGGCGACCCGCCGCCCGAGGTCGTCGCGGCGCTGCAGAAGGCGCACGCGCGCGGCGCCCGCGTCGTGTCGATCTGCTCGGGCGCGTTCACGCTGGCCGCCGCCGGCCTCCTGGACGGGCGCGAGGCCACGACGCACTGGCGGTACGCGGACCTGCTCCAGCGCCGCTACCCGGCCGTCCGCGTGACGCCGGACGTCCTGTACGTGGACGGCGACGACGTCCTCACCGGCGCCGGCAGCGCCGCCGGGCTGGACATGTGCCTGCATCTCGTCCGCAAGGACCACGGCGCCCGCGTCGCCAACGCGGTCGCGCGCCGCCTGGTCGTCCCGCCGCACCGCGAGGGCGGGCAGGCGCAGTTCGTCGAGGCCGCCGTCACCGCGCCCGCCGAGGACGGCGCCGACGAGGCGATCGCGCGGAGCATGCGCTGGGCGCTCGATCACCTCGCCGAGCCGATCACCGTCGCGCGGATGGCCCGCGAGGCCCACCTCGCCCCGCGCACCTTCATCCGGCACTTCAACCGGCAGACCGGGACCAGCCCGCTGCGCTGGGTCGTCACCCAGCGGATCATGGCCGCGCTGCCGCTGCTCGAGGAGGGCGCCGCGCCGATCGAGCGGATCGCGGCCGCGGTCGGCTTCGAGAGCCCGGTGACCTTCCGGCACCACTTCGGGCGGGCGATGCGGACCTCGCCGTCCGCCTACCGCCGCACCTTCCGCCCCGCCTCCTGATCCGCCTCCTGACCCCCGTCCGAGGGGCTCAGCGTGCGGGGACGGGCGCCTGCCGGTCGATCTCGCGGCCGATGACGAGCACCATCTCGTCGAACGCGGCGACCCCGTAGCGCGAGCGCAGCGCCGGGTAGACGTTCTTGCGGGCGGCCTCCTTGAGCATCCAGCTCAGCTCCGCGTACCGCACCGGCCGTCCGCCGGCCAGGTCGTCGTGCACCCGCCGGGTGACCCGGAGCAGCTCCGGATGCGCCGCCGACTCGGAAAGGATCATGCGCGTGGCGTCCCTCAGCTCCATGCGCGCGAGTCTAGGCGCCCGCCGCGCGCCGCCGCCGGGTGTCTGTGAGCGAGCTTACGACGACAAGTAGTACTACGCGCCGTAGTATTACCGACAGGACGTAGTACTACAGCTTGTAGTAGATGAGCCAGAGAGGCGCGCGCCCATGGACTCGGTCGACATCGCACGGTGGCAGTTCGGGATCACCACCGTCTACCACTTCCTGTTCGTCCCACTCACGATCGGGCTGTCCGCGCTGGTCGCGGGCCTGGAGACGGCCTGGCTCCGGACGGGGAGGACGCAGTACCTGCGGGCGGCGAAGTTCTGGGGCAAGCTCTTCCTGATCAACTTCGCGATGGGGATCGTCACCGGCATCGTGCAGGAGTTCCAGTTCGGGATGAACTGGAGCGACTACTCCCGCTTCGTCGGCGACATCTTCGGCGCCCCGCTCGCGATCGAGGGGCTCCTGGCGTTCTTCGTCGAGTCGACCTTCCTCGGCCTGTGGATCTTCGGCTGGGACAAGCTCAACGCCAAGCTGCACAACGCGTGCATCTGGCTCGTCCACATCGGCACCCTGCTGTCGGCGTACTTCATCCTCGCCGCGAACTCGTGGATGCAGCATCCCGTCGGCTACCGCATCGACCACGCGACCGGACGGGCCCGCCTCACCGACTTCTGGGCCGTCCTCACCAACTCCACCCAGCTCGTCTCGTTCCCGCACACCATCACCGCGGCGTTCGTCACCGGCGGCCTGTTCATGGCGGGCGTCAGCGCCTGGCACCTCGCCCGCCGCAAGAACATCGAGGTGTTCCGCCCGTCGCTGAAGGTCGCGCTCGCCGTCACCGCGGTCGCGTCGATCGGCGTCGCGATCACCGGGGACGTCCAGGGCAAGGTCATGACCGAGCAGCAGCCGATGAAGATGGCCGCCGCCGAGGCGCTCTACGAGACCGAGCAGCCCGCGTCGTTCTCCGTCCTCACCGTCGGCACGCCCGACGGCCACAAGGAGGTCTTCGGGATCAAGGTCCCGCGCGTGCTGTCGTTCCTCGCCACCGGCAGCTTCGACGGCGAGGTCAAGGGGATCAACGACGTCCAGGCCGCCGAGGAGGCCCGGTACGGGCCCGGCAACTACCGGCCGGTCGTCCCCGTCGCCTACTGGAACTTCCGGATCATGGTCGGGGTCGGGATGCTCACCGCGCTCGTCTCGCTCGCCGGGCTGTGGCTGCTGCGGCGCGGACGGCTCCCGTCCAGCCCCTGGGTGTACCGGATCGGTGTGCTGTCGCTGACGCTGCCGTTCATCGGCAACTCCGCCGGATGGATCTTCACCGAGAACGGACGGCAGCCCTGGTCGGTGTTCGGTGTGATGAAGACGTCCGCGAGCGTCTCGCCGGGCGTGTCGCCGACGTCGATGCTCATCTCCGTCGCCTCGCTGACCGCGCTGTACGGCGTCCTGCTGGTCATCGAGGTGGGGCTGATGCTCCGGTACGCCAAGGCCGGGCCGCCCACGGAAGAAGAGGTGCTGCCCCCGCCGCCGTCCGGCGACGACTCCGACGACGACGCCGAGCGCTCGCTCGCGTTCGCCTACTGAGGGATCCGGCCATGGAACTCACCACCGTCTGGTTCGTCATCATCGCCTTCCTGTGGACGAGCTACTTCTTCCTGGAGGGATTCGACTTCGGCGTCGGGATGCTGATGCCGCTCCTCGGCCGCGACGACGTCGAGCGCCGCGTCGTCATCAACACCATCGGGCCCGTCTGGGACGGCAACGAGGTGTGGTTCATCGTCGCCGGCGCCGCCACGTTCGCCGCGTTCCCCGAGTGGTACGCCACCCTGTTCAGCGGCTTCTACCTGCCGCTGCTGGCGATCCTGCTCGCGCTGATCGTCCGCGGCGTCGCGTTCGAGTACCGCGGCAAGCGGGACGACGCGCGGTGGCGGGCCCGCTGGGACCGGGCGATCTTCTGGGGGAGCCTCGTGCCCGCCTTCCTGTGGGGCGTCGTGTTCTCGAACATCGTCCGGGGCGTGCCGCTGGACGCCTCGCACGACTACGCGGGGACGCTGCTCGACCTGCTCAACCCGTACGCGCTGCTCGGCGGGCTGGCCACGACCTCGCTGTTCGTCCTGCACGGCGCGGTGTTCCTCGCGCTGAAGACGTCCGGAGAGATCCGCTTCCGGGCGCGCCGCGTCGCCAGCATCGCGGTCGTCGCGGCGATCGCCGCCGGCGGGAGTTTCCTGCTGATCACCCAAGTCCAGCACGGCAAGCCGGTGACCTGGCTGACCGCCGGTGGCGCCGCCGCCGGGCTGCTGCTCGCGGCTGCCGCGAACCGGCGCGGGCGCGAGGGCTGGGCGTTCATCGGCACCGGCGCCGCCATCGTGCTCGCCGTCGCCACCCTGTTCACCGCGCTGTTCCCGGACGTCCTGCCCTCGACCCTCGCCTCCGGCGGCCTGACCACGGACAACGCCGCGTCCAGCGACTACACGCTGAAGATCATGACGTGGGTCGCCGCCGCGTTCACCCCGATCGTGATGATCTACCAGGGGTGGACGTACTGGGTGTTCCGCAAGCGGATCGGCACCTCCCACATCCCCGCGGCGCCGAAGAAGAAGCCGGAGCCGGTGCGGTGAAGCCCCTCGACCCGCGCCTGCTGCGCTACGCCCGGACGACCCGGATCTTCCTGCTGGCGTCGGTGGCGCTCGGCACCGCCACCGCCGCGCTGATCATCTTGCAGGCGACGCTGCTCGCGGACATGCTCACCCGGGCGTTCCTCGGCGGCGCCTCGCTCCGCGACCTGCGCACCCCGATGCTGCTCCTGCTCGGCGTCGTGGCCGGCCGGGCGCTGGTCGCCTGGCTGCAGGAGGTCGCGGCGCACCGCTCGTCCGCCGCGGTGAAGTCGCAGCTGCGCGGCCGGCTGCTCGCCCACGCGATGGCGCTCGGGCCGCGCTGGCTGTCCGGCGAGCGCAGCGGCGAGCTCGCCACCCTCGCCACCCGCGGCATCGACGCGCTGGACGACTACTTCTCCCGCTACCTGCCGCAACTCGTCCTCGCGGTGATCGTCCCGGCGGCCGTCGGGCTGCGGATCCTGCTCGGCGACTGGCCGTCCGCCGTCACGATCGCGGCGACGCTGCCCCTCGTCCCGGTCTTCGCGATCCTCGTCGGGCTCACCACGCGGCGGAAGATGGACCGGCGGTGGCGGACGCTGTCGGTCCTCGCCGCGCACTTCCTCGACGTCGTCGCCGGCCTGCCCACGCTCAAGATCTTCGGCCGGGCGCGGGCGCAGGCCGACCGGATCCGCGAGGTCACCGACCGGCACCGGCGCGCGACGATGGCGACGCTGCGGATCGCGTTCCTGTCCGCGCTCGTGCTGGAGCTGCTGTCGACGCTGTCGGTCGCGCTCGTCGCCGTGTCGATCGGGCTGCGGCTCGTCGACGGCGGGCTCGGGCTGGAGACCGCGCTGCTCGTCCTGGTCCTGGCGCCGGAGGCATACCTGCCGCTGCGGCAGGTCGGCGCGCAGTACCACGCCAGCGTCGAGGGCCTCACCGCCGCGTCGCGGATCTTCGAGGTGCTCGAGACGCCGCTGCCCGCCGCGGGGACCCGATCGGACGTTCCGGACCTCTCGCGCGCGACCCTCCGGCTGGACGGGGTGACGGTGACCTACCCCCGCGGCCCCGCGCTCGCGGACTTCTCGCTGACCGTCCACCCCGGCGAGACGGTCGCGCTGGTCGGGCCGAGCGGCGCCGGGAAGTCGACCGTGCTGTCGGTGCTGCTCGGGTTCGTCCGGCCGGACGCCGGGCGCGTCCTGGTCGACTGGACCGACCTCGGCGACCTCTCCCCGGACGCCTGGCGCGAACGGATCACCTGGGTCCCGCAGCGCCCCTACCTGTTCGCCGGGACGGTCGCCGACAACATCCGCCTCGGCCGCCCGGACGCATCGGACGCCGCGGTTCGGGACGCCGCCGAGGCCGCGAACGCGCTGGAGTTCATCTCGGCCCTGCCGAACGGGTTCGCGACGGTGCTCGGCGACCGGGGATCCGGGCTGTCGGCGGGCCAGCGCCAGCGCATCGCCCTCGCCCGCGCCTTCCTCCGCGACGGGCCGCTCCTGCTGCTGGACGAGCCCACCTCCAACCTCGACGGCGAAAGCGAGGCCGCCGTGATCGACGCCGTCGAGCGCCTGAAGGCCGGACGGACCGTCCTGCTCGTCGCGCACCGCCCGGCCCTCACCACGCTGGCCGACCGGGTCGTCGCCGTCGCGCCCGCGGCGGTGACGGCATGATCCTCCGGCTGATCAGGCTCGCCCGCCCGGCGCGGGGACGGCTGCTGCTCGCCGTGCTGTTCGGCGTCCTGGCCCTCGGCAGCGGCGTCGGCCTCATGGCGACGTCCGCATGGCTCATCTCGCGCGCGGCGCAGCATCCGCCCGTGCTGATGCTGATGGTCGCGATCGTGGCCGTCCGCGCGTTCGGCCTAGGCCGCGGCGTGTTCCGCTATGCCGAACGCCTCGTCGGCCATGACGCGACGTTCCGCATCCTGGCCGATCTACGCGCGCGCGTGTACGAGCGGCTGGAACGGCTCGCGCCCGGCGGACTTCCCGCGTTCCGTGGCGGCGACCTGCTGAACCGACTCGTCGCCGACGTCGACGCCGTACAGGACCTCTTCCTCCGTGTTCTGCTGCCCTGCACGGTCGCCGTCATTGTGGGCGGGGTTTCGGTAGGGCTTGCATGGGCGCTGCTTCCTTCGGCAGGCGTCGTTCTGCTGCTCGCCTTGCTCGTTGCGGGCGTCGCCGCGCCCTGGTTGTCGTCCGCTATAGCGCGCCGGGCCGAGCGCCGGACGACCGACCTGCGCGGCGAACTGACGTCCCATGTCGTCGACACCCTCCAGGGCGCGCCCGAACTCATCGCCTACGGCGCCGCACCGGCACAGCTCGCCGAAGCCGCCCGCCTGGACCGCGCCTTCACCCGCGCCACCGCGCGTTCCGCCACGTCCGCGGGCCTCGGCGCGGCCGTCTCCGCCCTCGCCGGAGGGCTGGCCGTATGGGGTGCCCTCGCCGTGGGCGTCCCCGCCGTCCGCTCCGGCGCCCTCGACGGGGTGCTGCTCGCGGTGATCGTCCTGCTGCCGCTGGCCGCGTTCGAGGTCGTCGCCGGGCTGCCGCTGGCCGCCCAGCACCTGGAGCGCGTCCGCCGTTCGGCCGCGCGGATCTTCGCCGTCCTGGACGCTCCGGTGCCGGTCGAGGACCCGTCCGCCCCCTCACGGCTCCCCGCCGCGCCCCACACCCTCCGGATCGAGGACCTCCGGGCCCGGTGGACGCCCACCGCCCCCTACGCCCTCGACGGCGTCTCCCTCGACCTCGCGCCGGGCCGCCGGTGCGCGATCGTCGGCCCGTCCGGCTCGGGGAAGACGACCCTGACCTCCGTGCTGCTCCGCTTCCTGGAACCCGCGTCCGGCTCGGCGTCCCTGAACGGCGTCGACCTGCGCGCGCTGACCGGCGACGACGTCCGGACGGTCATCGGCCTGTGCGCGCAGGACGCGCACCTCTTCGACTCGACGATCGAGGAGAACGTCCGCCTCGCCCGTCCGACCGCCACCGACGAGGAGATCCGCGACGCCCTGCGCCGCGCCCGCCTCCTCGACTGGGTCGACGCGCTGCCTCGCGGCCTCGCCACCCGCGTCGGCGAGCACGGCGCCCGGGTGTCCGGCGGCCAGCGGCAGCGCATCGCCCTGGCCCGCGCCCTGCTCGCCGGCTTCCCGATCCTGCTCCTGGACGAGCCCGCCGAACACCTCGACACCGCGACCGCCGACGAGCTCACCGCCGACCTGCTCAGCGCCACCGAGGGCCGGATGACCCTGCTCGTCACCCACCGCCTCACCGGCCTGGACGCCGTCGACGAGATCATCGTCCTGTCCGAGGGGCGCGTGGCGGACCGCGGAACCCACGCCGAGCTGGTCTCCCGGCCCGGCCTCTACCGCACCCTGTGGCAGCGCGAGACCGAGCATCCGGTCATCCCGGGACGCGAACTCCCGCCTCGGGCGACGCGTCGTCCTCGACCGGGGACGGCTCCCGGCGCCACGGCAGGAACCCGCAGGCCGCGATGAGCAGCACGCCCGCCACCGCGATGGCCGCCCGAACCCCCACGAACCCTGCCAGCACACCCCACACCGCAGTGAGAAGAGCGATGGCCGTGCGCGAACTGACCGTCCAGGCGGTCACCATCCGGGCGACCTTCCCGGCCTCGACCAGCTCGAGCCTCCGCGTCGCGTAGATGGGGTTGAACACCCCCATGCAGGTGATGATCCCGAACTCCATCGCCATCACCAGCAGGAGCGCACCGATCCCCGTCCCGACGAACGCCAGCCCGACCAGCCACAACGCCCTGCCCACCCCGAACACGAGCATGATCGCGCGCCGCCCGTAGCGCTGGACGAGCGGCCGGGAGACCCGCGCACCGAAGATCCCGCCCACGCACGGCACCCCGAACGCCAGCCCGTACTCCAGCGGCGAGAACCCCAGATCGTGGAGCATCAGATACGTCAGCAGCGGAGCCGTCGCCATGATGAGCGCCCCGGTGAGCACGCTGTTGGCGAACAGCAGCCGCAGCTCCCGCCGCGCCGCGATCACCCGCCACCCCTCGCCGATCTCCGCCCACCGCGACGCGCCGGCCGTCCGCTCCGGCGGCTCGGGCTCGGGCGCCGCGATCTTCCGGACGCCCAGCGCCGACAGCACGTAGCTGACCGCGTCCAGCAGCACCGTGACCACCGGTCCCAGCACCCCGATCAGCGCCCCGCCCGCCGGCGGCCCGACCGCCGTCGACATCCACTGCACCGTCTCGAACCTGCCGTTGGCCTCCATCAGCTGCCGCTGCGGCACCAGCGCCTTGAGATGCGCCCCGCTGGCCCCCCGGAACACGATGTCCGCCAGAGCGACGACCACCGCCACCACGAGCAGGTGCACGTACGTCAACGCCTCCAGCCCGTACGCGATCGGCACCGTCGACAGGACCGCGAACCGCAGCAGATCCGCCCGGACCATCAACCGCCGCTTGTACTGGAACTCGATCCACGGCCCCAGCGGCACCGCGAGCAGCGCGGCCGCCGTTCCGCTCGTCGCGGCGATCATGGACACCTGCGCCGGCCCCACGTGCAGCACCAGGACGGCGATCAGCGGGAACGCGTCCATCGCCAGGAAGGTCCCCAGCGTGCTCACCGTGTAGGCGCGCCACAGCCACGCGAAATCCCGCCCGAGCCCGTCTCCCCGTCTCTTCATCGCCGACGATCAAACACCCGCCGCCCGCCGCCCACAAACAACGCCCCGTCCGGCACCCACAACCCCTCGTTGTACCGGACGCCCGCCCCTGACGACTCAGTGCCCGGGCGAAGCACCCAGCAGCGGACCGATCACCCGGTAAAGACACTCGGCCACATCCGGCCGATCCCGGAGTGCGTCGTCCAGAATGGCGCGCCAGCACCCCGCCTCTTTGAAATAGACGTCGTCCTCCTGCAGCCGCAAACGGGTCTCCAGCAACCGCGTCTCATATCTCGTCCCCAGGCACCGCCCGACCTCACCGCACAACCACCAGCACAGATCACTGCCCGCCGCCGACACCAATACCCGCGCCGCATCGAACGCGACCCGCTGCGGACTCACCCCTGCCATGACCGGAAAATACGTCCGAGACCCCCGGCTGTCGACAGTCACCGCCCGCGCCACCGGCAGGCTTCGTCCGCCCAGGCGAGATCCACGCTGTTCCCCTGCGATCCCCTCTCCCACGAACGCGAGGCGAAGCGCTTCCAACACGAAAACGCAGACCGCAGTCACGACCTGGGCTCCGGTTCAGCGCGAACGGGGCTCTAACGCTCTGGCAGGGTCGCATGCGGACGCGTGGGCGCGATGTCGATCATTGTGTTGGTGATCGCCCACCGCTCGTGGTCTCGCCAGGCCCCATCGATGTACAGAAGCTCGGGCGAGCACCCCTCATAACGGAAGCCGGCCCGTCGAACCAGATTGATGGAGGCGTGGTTGTCCGGCTGTATCTGAGCTTCGAGCCGGTGAAGCTGCAACTGCTCGAAGGCATAACGCACGACCAGCGTCACTCCTTCGGTCATGTATCCCTGACCGGCGGTAGGAGCGAAGGCGGCATAGGCGATCGACCCGGACTGGAACCGTCCCCGAATGATGCTGTTGATGTTGACCACACCGGCGATGGCTCCACTGCCGCGCAAGCAGACCAGCACCGACTCCTCATCGGGCCGCGCGTACCGCCTGACATAAGCCCGGTACTGCTCCGGCGTGCTCGGCAGAGACATCCACGGCCCGTGCAGTTCCGCGCTGGCTCGCACCAAGCCAATGAACTCGTCCTGATCCCGACCAGCAAGGTGACGCAGGGTAACCCGGCCGGAGTCGTCCGGTCGGTCGGCCTGGAAGACATCGATCGCCCCATCGTTCACGAACGCGACGCTACCGCCCCTCCGAAGAAAAGGCGGAAGAGAAGCCCCCCGACAGACGAGAGCCCAGGCCGGCCTTCAGTCCTGACCTGGGCTTTCGAGTGGGTGGAGCCTAGGGGATTCGAACCCCTGACACCCGGCTTGCAAAGCCGGTGCTCTACCAACTGAGCTAAGGCCCCTCGGCGCGTCAAGCTTACCGGTGGTCGGCGGGCGCCGCGTCATCGAGCGGGGCGGGCAGGAGGAGGTCGGGGAGGGCGGCGACGCTCGGGAGGACGTGGGTGGCGCCGGCGGCGAGGAGGCGGTCGCGGTCGTGGGCGCCGGTGAGGACGCCCGCGACGATCGACGCGCCGGAGCGGCGGCCGGTCAGCATGTCGTTCGCGGTGTCGCCGCAGACGGCGATGTGCCGGACGTCGCCCGCGCCGAGGCGGAGCGCGGCGGTGAGGACGAGGTCGGGCCACGGGCGGCCGCGGCCGGCGTCCTGCGGGCACAGCGTCAGGTCGACGCGGTCCCACCAGCCGAGCGCGTCCAGGACGCGGGCCTGGGTGCGGCGGCCGAACCCGGTCAGCAGGCACACGCGCACCCCGGCGCCGCGGATGCGCTCGAGCGCGCGTTCGGCGCCGGGTACGGGGCGCAGGCCGTGCCGGTCGACGAGCTGGTCATAGGACCGCTCGAAGGCCAGGTGCGCGGCCTGGGCGCGCGGCTCGTCGAAGAGCGAGCGGAAGATCTCGATCTTCGAGCCGCCGCGTGACTCGCGGATGCGGACCATGGCGCGGTCGTGGGCCGCCGTGCCGGAGGCGATCCCCAGGGCGGCGATCGCCTCGGCGAAGGCGGTCTCGACCGTGCCGCCGTCCGCGACGGTGGTCCCGGCGAGATCGATGCAGGCGATGGAGATCGGCGCCGCACCGCTCACGCCGGGGCCCGGTGGCGCCGGCGTCTCAGCTGTCGGACGACGTGGCCTCGGTCCACAGGTCGAGCTCGGCGCGGTCCTGCTGGAGGCGGCGCCAGACGGCGAAGCCACCGAGGGCGACGACGGCGAGAATCAGTAGCTTCTTCACGGTGTGGACCCCTTCACCTCGACTATGAAGTCTCAACCCGGGGTAGATACGAATCAGTGTCTGCTCCCCCAGGCTCACCGCAGCCTAGCAACCGATCCCGGGCGGTCCGCACCCACTCGCCGGTATCGGACCGATCGTCCAATCCCGGGTGCCGCCTCCGCGCGGCGCCGCCGGGCAGGGCGCGCGGCGAGGCGGCCCGAGGGACGACCCTCGGGAGTGGCGATGGCTGAGGACGACTTCCGGCGCTGGGAGCGCGAGTTCGACCCGGGCGCGCCGGACGGGGAGACGCCGGCCGGCCGGGGGCTGGTCTGGGCGTCGGCGGCGACGGCCGCGGGCTGCGCGCTGCTGATCATGCTGGGGGACGTGCGGCTCGGCGCGGCGGGGCTGGGGCTGTCCTCGCTCATCCTGCTGCTGTGGCGGATCGGTTTCTGATCGATCCGGCGTTCCCGCATGGAGACAAAAGCGGATCTTGGAGTGATAATCCGGGCAGTCCCGCTTGATCGGCGGGACGGGACCGGCGCGCCGCTCCCCGGGCCTGCAGGGCCCGCGCGCGCCGCCCGGAGGAGGTCCGTTCATGTGGATCGGCAGGACGAGCATCATCGGCGCGGCGGCGCTCACCGCGACGGCCCTGGCGGCGGTGCCCGCGCGGGCGCAGGCGGCGGACGCGACGGTGGTGCCGGTCCAGGTCACCGGTGATCCGGCCAAGCGGTTCAACCTGGTGGTCATGGGCGACGGCTACACGGCGGCGGACATGCCGAAGTTCCGCGCCGACCTCGACAAGCACCTCAACGACATGTGGACGATCGAGCCGTTCAAGTCGTACCGCAGCTACGTCAACGTGTACGCGGTCGAGATCACGTCGGCGCAGTCGGGAGTCAGCTGCGACCCTGATCTGTCCTCACCGCGCCGTACGACGCCGCTCAGCATGGCTTTCTGGAGCGGATGCAAGCAGGACGGTCTGCAGCGGCTGCTCGTGATGGATTCCGCTGCGGCGAAGAAGTACGCGGACATGGTGCCGGGCACCAACGCGGGCAATCGGCAGATCCTCGCGATGGCCAACAGCGACACCTACGGAGGCGCCGGCGGTACGTACGCCACGTCCTCTGGCGGGAACGCCATGTCGGCCCTCATCGCACCGCACGAACTCGGGCATTCGCTAGGCGGGCTCGATGACGAGTACGACTACTACCAACGGGGTGTGCCGGGCGGTACGTACACCGGTCCGGAGCCCGCGTCCATCCATCACACGTTGCTGACCGTCGAGCAGATGAAGGCGCAGAAGCAGAAGTGGTGGCGCTGGTTGGGAGAGCGCAGCGAAGCGGGCGGCGTCATAGGCCGCTATGAGGGCGGCCTCTATTTCAGCAAGGGCGTATGGCGGCCGAGCCAGCACTCCATGATGAAGACGCTCGGCTACTACTACGACCAGGTCGCCCGGGAACGGATGACGCAGCGCATCTCCGGCAAGGTCAACCTCGTCCAGGCGCAGACGCCCACGGACGCGCCTGTAGGCGACGACCGTGTCCTGTGGGTGGAGGCCCTGCACCCTACGGGGCACCAACTGTCGGTCACGTGGTCTGCTGACGGGAAGGTCGTAGGGAAGTCGCCGAACCTCGACCTCAGGCGCCTCCATCTAAGGAAGGGCACGCACACCGTCAACGCGACGGTCACCGACCCGACCGGCTTCGTGCGGGACCCCGCCATACGCGCGTCCGCGGCGCTCACCCAGGTCCGTACATGGACCGTCAACACGCGCCTCAAGACGCCTGCAGACAACGTGCCCCTGGACTTCACCTCGTCCACTCCCACTGACGAGCCCGTCGGCGCCGAGTCCGTCGTCTACGCGGAGACGACCCATCCCGCTAAGAAGACGCCGGTCGTCCATTGGGAACTCGACGGACGGCGTGTGCGCAGCAGCGAACGCGACATCGCGCTAGGGCGTTTCCATCTGCGCAGTGGCACGCACACACTCATCGCAAGGGTCGGCTCCAAAACCCGTAGGTGGACGATCGACGCGCAGCGTCCGACCGTCAAGGTCCAGCTATCGGACGCTGCGCAGGCTCGTCCGGGGCGCACTCCCGAGTACGTCTTCAACGGACCGTTCACCATGAAGCTGACGGGCGCGGACGACCGTCCGGGCGTGGTCGTGTCCGAGTTCCGCGTGGACGGCGACGGCTGGTTCAACTACTTCGGCTGGCCGACCGACTCGACCGCGCCGTGGCGGTTCTCCGAGAACGGCACCGTGATCGACTCGCTGACCTACGGCAGGCTCCCCAAGGGGCGGCATACCGTCGAGTACCGGGCGACCGATCCGGCGGGCAACACCGGCCGGCCGGAGCGGTTCACCGTGACTCTTCGCTGACCGGCACGTCGACGGCGGGCGCGGCCGGGAGGGTCGCACCCGGCCCGGCGGGCGCGCGGCGGACGGTCGCGAGCACCGAACCGCCGAGGATCAGCGCGAACGAGGCGATGATCGTCCCGGTGAGCGGCTCGTCGAGCAGCAGCACGCCCGCGACGACCGCCACGGCCGGGTTCACGTAGGTGAACACCATCGCCCTGGACGTGCCCGCCTCCCGGATGAGCTCGAAGAACACGATGAAGGCGAGCGCGGTGCAGACCAGGCCGAGGCCGCCGAGCGAGACCAGGACGCGCCCGCTCGGCACCGCGTCCGGCCAGGTCGCGGCCGCCGGGCCCGCGTACACCACCGCGGCGATCGTCAGCGATGCGGCGGCCATGTGCAGGCTCGGCAGATCCTGCAACCGGCGCGTCGCGATCATTGGGGCGATCGAGTAGCCGAGCGCCACCAGCATGACCTCGCCGATCGCCCACGCGCTGCCGCCACCGAGGTGCGGACCGGCCAGCACGCCGACGCCCGCCAGGCCGACCAGCAGCCCCGCCCACCGGACCGGCCCGAGCCGTTCGGCGTCGCCGGTCAGCCGGGCGAGCACCACCCCGATGATCGGCACCGCCGCGATCAGCAGCCCGGTCATCGAGCTGGTCAGCCGGTGCTCGGCGTCCGACAGCAGCGCCCACGGGCCGAGGATCTCCACCGCCGTGAACACCAGCAGCGGGCGCCAGTGCCGCCGGACCGGGCCGAACCCGCCGGACCGGGCGGCGATCGGCACCAGCACCAGCGCGCCGAGCGCGGTCCGCGCGAACACCAGCACGGGCACCGACACGCCCTCGACCGCCACCTTGATCATCAGGTAGGGGATCCCCCACAGCACGCTCATCAGCGCGAACAGCAACCAGCCGCGGCGACTCACCACGTCCTCCGTTCCGGATCGGCCGCCCGGCCCCCATCGCCGGGCACCGGGTCAGGATGCGGGGCGGCGGCGGGCGCGGTCTTGAACGCTGTTGCGGTACGCGCCGGGCGTCACGCCGACGACCCGGCGGAACCAGCGGGTCAGGTGCGCCTGGTCGGCGAACCCGACGAGCGACGCCGCCTCGGCGGGCCTGTGCCCCGCGTCCAGCAGCGTCCGCGCCCGCGCCACGCGGTGCTGCGCGAGCCACGCGTACGGCGGCATCCCCATCGAGTCACGGAACGCGCGCAGCAGCTGGTACCTGGACAGGCCCAGGTCGGCCGCCACCTCGGCGAGCGTAGGCGGGCTCACCAGCTCGTCGGACAGCCGCGCCGCGACCGCACTAGCGATCCCGGACGAAGCCGGCGAACCGCCCTGCTCCCGCGCCCCTCGGACGGCATGCCGGCGGACGAGCGTGCCGAGCAGGCCGAGCAGCCGGCTCTCGCCCTCCAGCGGGTCGTCGCCCAGCCGCAGCGACCGGTGGGCGAGCCGCAGGCTGCGCGCCAGCCCCGGATCGTCGATAATCGGCTCACCGAAATGCGGGGCCCCGCGGTCCCAGCCCGCGGCCGCCCCCACCAGCTCGGCCGTGGGGTAAAGGCACAGGTAGGCGAAGCCGTCCTGGTCGGCCGGGCCGCCCGTGTGCGCCTCGCCCGGCTCGATCACCACGATGCTGCCGGCCGCCGAGTACAGCCGCTCGCCGCGATACCGCATGGTCTCCAGGCCGTCGACGCACACGCCGATCGCGAACTCGTCATGGATGTGCGGCGCGTAGTGCCGGTGGCCGATCCGCGCGTTCAGCAGGTCGAGCGAGGCGCCCTGGATGCCGTCGACGCGCGTCCACACCGCCCGGTCCGGCGGGCGCCCGTCAGGCGGAGAAGACGTGCCGGATCCGCCAGCGGTCCCGGTCACGGCCGAGCTCCGCGACGGCCACGCCCTCCGCGCCGACGACCCGGACCCGGTAGACCCGGCCTTCCTGGGGCGTCCCGTAGGTCTTCAGGACCGCCTCGACGGCGTAGCGCGACCCCCGCCACTCGTACGCGGTGAGCCGTCCGGAGTGGTCGTGCTCGGCCCGGACCGGCTCGTTCAGAAGGTGCCCCATGAGTCCGGGAGCCTAGCACGCGTTCGAACAAATGTTCGCAGGTCGGAGGCCCTCCGCGCGGCGCCGCGTCCTCCGCGCCGCCCGCGGCCGCCCGAACCCCGTCATCCACAGGCTGGGGGCAACGTTTCACACATCCTCCGACCCCTGCGAACAGGCTTTCCGAGCGCCGGCTCCACAGCGAAATCCCCAGGCGACGGGGCCTTTCGAACATGTCATCGACACTCGGCGGCGGACCGCCGCACCGTCCACAGCGCACCTTACTCGTACACAGTTTCCACACCCTGTGGATAACTGGCGTGCACAACCTGGGTACGGCCGCCGTCCGGCGCCGTCCACCATTCTTCCCCAGCCGACCCCCGAACCCCAGGACCGTTGTCCACGTCGTGGATAACGCGTTGACCAGCAACAAGGCCACCCGCACCACCTGCTCGCGCACAAGACGTTCACAACCTGTGGGCAATCACCCTCCACAGGCCCCGCCGATCGGTGGACGGCCCCGCCCACCGGCAATCCCCAATCACGTCCCCAGCCCCCGACTGTGGACGACCGGACGATCCTGGAGCCGAAGGTCCAAATCGAGGGGCTGGAGGACCTCATTGCCCACCCCACTGGCCCTCTGGAGGCCTTCCACGAATTCCACGAAGCCTGTGGATAACAGCGGCTCCCGATGGCCGTACCGACCACCGTCCACCGTTCGTCCCCACCCCGGTTTCCTGGGGATATCCGCGTCCACCCAGGCCACCAGCACTCCCGCACCCCAGGCGGCCACCAATCCACATCCTGTGGATAACTCTGTTCACACCCCTGTGCCGAACGGCCACAGGCAGGCGAAGATCTTCCCACGGCCCCATCCCCAGATCCATCTCCCTCTCGGGTGGGGGCCGCCGGTTCCCCGCGCAGGACGATGCGCGCCCGCCCCCGCGCCGTGCGGGCGAGCCCCGGACTGGGCGACACCACCGTGGCCTATGCGTTGATCAAGCATCGTGATGCGTCCCGGCCCGCCAGAGGAACCGTGACGATCAATCCCGGCGGCCCCGGCGACTCGGCGATCGCATCCGCCACCACGTATGCACTGATGTTCGGCGATCTACTACAAGACCATGACGTGCTACTCGTCGATCCGCGCACGCGGCTACACCTCCGCAGAGATCGCCGACGACATCGACACCGTCCGGGTCAAGCTGGGAATCAGGCGGCTGGACCTGTTCGGGGAGTCCTACGGCACCTACCTGATGACGGTCTACGCCCAACGGCACCCCGAACGGGTGCGCTCGCTCGTGCTGTCGAGCGCCTACCCGCTCGCCATGGACATGTGGGGACGCCCCAACGCGCGAGCCGCACGCCGGACACTGCAACTGCTCTGCCAACGCAGCGCCGGCGCCTGCAACGGTGACCACGTACTGCACGACATCGCGCAACTCTCCCAGCAGCTCCGCTCCGTCCTGGTGACCTCCGGCGACCTGGACGCCAACACCCCGACCGAGGCGGGCCGGCAGGCCGCACGCCAATTCCGCCGCGCCCCGGTCCTAGAGGTGCCCAACGTAGGCCACGTCGCCGAACACGAACCCAGCGGCTGCGTGGCCGCCATCCAGACAGCCTTCATCCGAGACCTGCGAACCCCCGACACGTCCTGCCTAACCCAAAATCCCACCCGTCCCCGTACACCCCTAATGACACGATCAGAACCGGCACGCTGATTTTGATCACTACCGTGCGGGCCACGCCTCAGGCGTCCGATCACGGGGCCCGGCCGCGACCGTAAGGGGCGGAAGCCCCGAGCGGGGGGTGTAGGGGGCGGAGCCCCCACAGGGGGGCGTGGGGGGCGGAGCCCCCCACATCGGGGGTCCGGGGGTCGCCCCCCGGGAGACATGACGAAGGAGTGGCGGCCCACGCTCTGCGTGGGCACACCACTCCCAATCTCCGAAGTGGGCCTAGGTGGACTTGAACCACCGGCCTCATCCTTATCAGGGATGCGCTCTAACCGACTGAGCTATAGGCCCGTACTGCCGCCGCCTCGCGGCGCAACCAGAGATTACCGCATGTGGAACGGCAACCGGAAATCGATTGGCGGGCGGCGGCGGGGTCGCGCTATTCGGCCTCCTTGAGGGTGACCTCGACGCCGCCGACGAGGTCGGCGGCGAGGTTGTAGATGACGGAGCCGACCGTGGACAGGGCGGTGATGAGGAGGACGTTCAGGGCGCCCACGATGACGGTGTAGCCGAAGACGCGGGCGAAGGAGAACCAGTTGCCGGCGTCGACGCCGCCGTCGGTCTCGCCCTGCTGCTTGGTGAGGCTGTTGATCGTGTCGCTGATGGCGTCGAAGACGCCGAGGCCGGACAGGATCATGTACAGCACCACGACGGCGACGAGCAGGACGACGAAGCAGACCAGCGACATCACGAAGCTGAACTTCATCACCGACCACGGCTCGAGCCGGGCCAGCTGGAGCTGGGCCTTGCGGGCCGGCTTGGTCTGGGCGGGCGTCCTGCTGGAGTTCACCGGGGCGACGGCGGCGGAGGGGCGGTCCTTCAGGACGGTGCCGGCGAAGCCGGAGCCGGGGCGGCCGGAGCCGGAGGAGTTGCCGGACGCGCCGCCCGACGCGGCGGCCGCGGACGGGGCCGGGGGCTTCTCCGTCCGGCCCGTGGAGACGGACCCGGACGGCTCGGCGGGCTTCGCCCAGTTCGCCGGGCCGGGCCGCTTGCCGGACGCCGGGCCCTTGGGCGGCTGCTCGGCGGCGGTGTCCTTGACCGGGGCGATCTCCGGGGCGTCGGCCTTCTCCGCCTCGTCCTTGACCTGGGCGAGGTCGATCCTGGTCTCGCCGGCGCCCGAGGACGGCCCCGACGACCCTGTCGACCCAGGCGAACCCGACGAACCCGCCGTGGTGCTCGCGCCGTTCTCCGAGGCGGCGTCGGAGTCGATCTCGACGGTGGCCTCGTCCCGGGCCGGCTTCGCGGACGCGGCGGCGACGGTCTTGCCGCCGGGCTTGTCCGCGGCCTTGCCGGTCGCGGCCGGGCGGCCGCCGGGCCTGCCGGCGCCCCCCCTGCCGCTCCCGCCCTTGCTGTTGCCGGGCTCGGTGCTCACGTGTCCTCCTGGCCTAGCGGCGCGGTGAGGAGAAGTACGTCACTCACCATCGCCCCCCTCGGCGTCGACTGAGTCCTCAATGGTGGACTCTACGTTCCTCGCGATCGCGACCACGCTGTCCCCCTCGGCGAGGTTCATCAGGCGGACGCCCATGGTCTGCCTGCCGGACTGCTTGATCTCCGCGGCGCTGGTGCGGATGACGCCCCCGTTGGAGGTCATGCCGAACACCTCATAGTCCGGACGGACCATCAGGGCCCCTACCAACCTGCCGCGAGATTCCACGATCTTAGCGGTGAGAACTCCCTTACCACCCCGCCCCTGGACGGGGTACTGGTCGACGGGGGTGCGCTTGGCGTAGCCGCCCTCGGTCGCGACCAGGACGTCGTGCTCGGCGTCCTTCACGACCAGCATGTTCAGGACCTCCTGGTCCTCCTCGAACCGCATGCCGATCACGCCGGAGGTGGCGCGGCCCATCGGCCGCAGGGACTCGTCGTCGGCGTGGAACCGGATCGCCTGGGCGCCGGTGGACACCATCAGCAGGTCGTCGGCGGAGGAGACGAGCCGGGCGGCGATCACCTCGTCGTCGTCGACCAGGTTGATCGCGATGATGCCGCCGGTGCGGGGCGAGTCGAAGTCGCGCAGCGCGGTCTTCTTGACGCGGCCCTTCTTGGTGGCGAGGACGAGGTAGGGGGCGACCTCGTAGTCGCGCAGGTCCATGACCTGGGCGATGTGCTCGTCGGGCTGGAAGGCCAGCAGGTTCGCGACGTGCTGGCCGCGCGAGTCGCGCCCGGCGTCGGGCAGCTCGTACGCCTTCGCCCGGTACACCCGGCCCTTGTTGGTGAAGAACAGGATCCAGTGGTGCGTCGTGGTGACGAAGAACTGGTCGACGATGTCGTCCTGCTTCAGCTGCGCGCCGCGGATGCCCTTGCCGCCGCGCCGCTGCGCCCGGTACAGGTCGGTCTTGGTGCGCTTGGCGTAGCCGCCGCGGGTGATGGTGACGACGACGTCCTCTTCGGCGATGAGGTCCTCGTACGACACGTCCCCGTCGAACGGGATGATCTGGGTGCGGCGCTCGTCGCCGAACTTCTCGACGATCGGGGCCAGCTCGTCGCCGACGATCTGGCGCTGCCGCTCCGGCGAGGCGAGGATGTCGTTGTAGTCGGCGATCTCCGCCATGAGCTTGTCGTACTCGGCGGTGATCGCCTGGCGCTCCAGGGCGGCGAGCTTGCGCAGCTGCATGTCCAGGATCGCCTGCGCCTGGATCTCGTCGATGTCCAGCAGGTTCATCAGGCCCTGCTGGGCCTCCGAGGCCGACGGCGACCGGCGGATCAGCGCGATGACCTCGTCGATGCGGTCGAGCGCCTTCAGCAGCGCGCGCAGGATGTGGGCGCGCTCCTCGGCCTTGCGGAGCAGGAACCGGGTGCGGCGGACGATGACGTCGATCTGGTGCGTCACCCAGTGCCGGACGAACTGGTCGACGCGCAGCGTGCGCGGCACGCCGTCGACGAGCGCGAGCATGTTCGCGCCGAACGTCTCCTGCAGCTGGGTGTGCTTGTACAGGTTGTTCAGGACGACCTTGGCGACCGCGTCCCGCTTGAGGACGATCACCAGGCGCTGGCCGGTGCGGCCGGAGGTCTCGTCGCGGACGTCGGCGATGCCGTCGAGCTTGCCCTCCTTGACCGACTCGGCGATCTTCAGCGCGAGGTTGTCCGGGTTGACCTGGTAGGGGAGTTCGGTGACGACCAGGCAGGTGCGGCCCTGGATCTCCTCGACCTCGACGACGGCCCGCATCGTGATGGAGCCGCGGCCGGTGCGGTAGGCCTCCTCGATGCCCTTGCGGCCGACGATCAGGCCGGCGGTCGGGAAGTCGGGGCCCTTGATCCGCTCGATCAGCGCCTCGAGCAGCTCCTCGTCGGACGCGCCGTAGTTGTCCAGGAACCAGCGCACGCCCTCGGCGACCTCGCGCAGGTTGTGCGGCGGGATGTTGGTGGCCATCCCGACCGCGATGCCGGCGGACCCGTTGACCAGCAGGTTCGGGTACCGCGACGGCATGACGTCCGGCTCCTGGGAGCGGCCGTCGTAGTTGGGGGAGAAGTCGACGGTCTCCTTGTCGATGTCGCGCAGCAGCTCCATCGCCAGGGGCGCCATGCGGCACTCGGTGTACCGCATGGCCGCGGCGGGGTCGTTGCCGCGCGAACCGAAGTTGCCGTTGCCGTCGACCAGCGGGTACCGCATCGACCACGGCTGCGCCAGGCGGACCAGCGCGTCGTAGATCGCCGAGTCGCCGTGGGGATGGTAGTTCCCCATGACGTCGCCGACGACGCGGGCGCACTTGAAGTAGCCGCGGTCGGGCCGGTAGCCGCCGTCGTACATCGCGTACAGGACGCGGCGGTGGACCGGCTTGAGTCCGTCGCGGACCTCGGGCAGCGCGCGCGCGACGATGACCGACATCGCGTAGTCGAGATAGCTCTTCTGCATCTCGACCTGGATGTCGACGGGTTCGATCCGCTCGCCCGGGTGTCCACCCTCTGTGGTCACGTCCGTCACTCTCAAGACCTCTTCTGCTAGCTGGGAAGGAAGTACGACGCCCGATGGGAGCCCCGCCGCCGGCCCGGGCGGCGGGGGCGCGCGCACCTAGATGTCGAGGAAGCGCACGTCCTTGGCGTTGCGCTGGATGAACTCCCGGCGGGGTTCGACCTCCTCGCCCATGAGCACGCTGAACAGCTCGTCGGCCTGGGCGGCGTCGTCGAGCTGCACCTGCAGCAGGACCCGGTTGTCGGGGTCCATCGTGGTGTCCCACAGCTCGTTGGCGTTCATCTCGCCGAGGCCCTTGAAGCGCTGCACCTGGTCGCGGGGGCGCGGGTCGCGGCGGCCGGCGGCGATCCCGGCCTCGATGATCGCGTCGCGCTCGGCGTCGGAGAAGGCGTAGTCGGCCTCGTTGCCGCGGGCGTCCCACTTGATCTTGTACAGCGGGGGCTGCGAGAGGTACACGTGCCCGGCCTCGATCAGCGGCTTCATGAACCGGAACAGCAGCGTCATCAGCAGCGTGTTGATGTGGTGGCCGTCGACGTCGGCGTCCGACATCAGGATGATCTTGTGGTACCGCAGCTTGGAGATGTCGAACTCGTCGTGCACCCCGGTGCCGAGCGCGGTGATGATCGCCTGGACCTCGTTGTTCTTGAGGATCTTGTCGATCCGCGCCTTCTCGACGTTCAGGATCTTGCCGCGGATCGGCAGGATGGCCTGGAAGTGCGGGTTGCGGCCGCCCTTGGCCGAGCCGCCCGCCGAGTCGCCCTCGACGATGTACAGCTCGGACCTGGACGGGTCGGTGGACTGGCAGTCCGACAGCTTGCCGGGCAGCGACGTCGACTCCAGCAGGCTCTTGCGCCGGGTCAGGTCGCGCGCCTGCCGCGCCGCCACCCGCGCGCGCGCCGCCTGCGACGCCTTGTTGATGATCTCCTTGGCCTCGCCCGGGTTCTCCTCGAACCAGTCGCGCAGGTGCTCGTTGCAGGCCCGCTGCACGAACGACTTGGCCTCGGTGTTGCCGAGCTTGGTCTTGGTCTGCCCCTCGAACTGCGGGTCGGCCAGCTTGATCGAGATGATCGCGGTCAGGCCCTCGCGGACGTCCTCGCCGGTGAGGTTGTCGTCCTTGTCGCGCAGCAGGCCCTTGTCGCGCGCGTACCGGTTGACGATCGTGGTCAGCGCCGCGCGGAACCCCTCCTCGTGGGTGCCGCCCTCCGCCGTGTTGATCGTGTTGGCGAACGTGTGCACCGACTCGGCGTACGAGGAGTTCCACTGCATGGCGATCTCGACCGACATGCCCTCGGTGTCGTCGCCGAAGTAGATCGTCGACTCGTGGACGGCGTCCTTGCGCGCGTTGATGTAGCGGACGAAGTCCTCGATGCCGCCCTCGTAGTGGTACTTCACCACGTTCGGCTCGCCGTTGGAGTGGTCCGGCCGCTCGTCCACCAGCGTGATCGAAAGGCCCCGGTTCAGGAACGCCATCTCCTGCATGCGGCGCGACAGCGTCTCGAAGTTCCACTCAAGGGTCTCGAAGATGTCGCCGTCCGGCCAGAAGGTGATGCGGGTGCCGGTCTCGCTGGTCTCCTCGCCCTTGCGCAGCTCCGTCGACGGGCCCTGCCAGGTGTAGGACTGCCGCCACACGTGGCCGTCCACCCTGACCTCGGCCTCGAGCCGGGTGGACAGCGCGTTCACCACCGCCGAGCCGACGCCGTGCAGGCCGCCGGAGACCGCATAGGACTTTCCGTCGAACTTGCCCCCGGCGTGCAGCGTCGTCAGCACCAGCTCGATCGCCGGTCGCTTCTCCACCGGGTGCTCGCCCACCGGGATGCCGCGGCCGTTGTCGAGCACGCTGACGCCGCCGTCCGCGAGCAGCGTCACCACGATGTCGTCGGCGTAGCCCGCGAGGGCCTCGTCGACCGAGTTGTCCACGATCTCGTAGACCAGGTGGTGGAGGCCGCGCTCACCGGTCGACCCGATGTACATGCCCGGACGCTTGCGAACCGCTTCCAGGCCTTCAAGGACAGTGATCGAGCTAGCGTCGTACGCCAAAGGAGATCCTCCTGCCGGGGATGGTGAGCCGCCCCGCGCCCGAGGGAGCGCGGTGTGCCCCGTAACACACATGGGGGCGCCCTTGTGCTCTGTACGTGTTCGGTAGAGCTCCGGGCACCCCATGGCGGTGCAGCATCCTGAACCCGCTTTCATTCTACCGGGTCACACGGCGAAAGGCGGCACTCCCGAGCGCTGTGTGCGCGTGTGGCGGCCGAGCGGACCTGGAGATGCATCCCCCCATAGCCCTAGGGGGGTTCTCTGGCCTACGGCGCGCTCGTTGCTGAACTCGTCACCGAGCTTCCCGAACAGATGTTCCCACCCGCCACCGACATCCCGTCACGCCGCGCGACCGCGCCCGAGGCCCACCGCCTCCGGCCCGCCGCTTGTCACCCGGTTGAGCGCCGGAGGCGCGTCCGCGAGAGGACGCCGCGCCGCGGCGAACGCCGCCGAACGGCTCCCTCGCCGGCGCCCGGTCACCGGTTCAACGGACCCGCCAGGCGCCGTTGCGGCGGGGGCCCGACGCGGGGCCGACCACCTTCACCTTGCGGACCGTCCCGTGCCCCAGCTCCTCGTTCAGCCGCCGCACCAGCGTCGACGACAGCAACCGCAGCTGCGTCGCCCAGGTCGTGGAGTCGGCGGCGACGGTCAGCTCGCCCTCCTCGAAGCGCTCCGGGCGGGTGTGCTCGGCCAGCTCGGGGCCGACGATCCCGGCCCAGTTGCCGAACACGCCGCCGACCGCGGCGCGCTGCTCCCACCCGCGCGAGGCCAGCAGCTCGCGGATCGCCGAGCCGAACGCCTTGGGGTCGCCGCCGCGCCCCGGATCGCGCACCCGGACGGGCCGCGCCCCGGACTTGCGCCGGCCGCCCTGGCCGGGCAGCGTGCCGCGCTTCAGCGCGTCGGCCTTCGCCTGCGCGAGCGCCTCCCGCGCCAGCTCGATGCCCGACTTCGCCGGCGCCCCGCCGGACTCCCCCGGCGCCGCGCCCTGCGCACCGGCCTCCTGCTCGCCCGTGGACGGCGTGCCCGCGGGCTGCGGGCCGTCCACAGCCTGGGGATCGCCGGAGCCGCCGGGATCCGGAGAATTCACCGGACCGGGGGAGTTGTGCACATCCTGTGGATCATCGTTCACCTGCCCGCCCCTTCCCGGTCAGTCCCGGACGACCCGGCCGTCGGAGACGGTATACGAAGCGCCCGTCAGTTCCGCCGGGACGTCGGCGGGGACCGCGGCGGTGATCAGCACCTGCTCGGCCGGCGCCACCATCTCCGCCAGCCGGCTGCGGCGGCCCGCGTCGAGCTCGGCGAACACGTCGTCGAGGATCAGCACCGGGTCGTCGCCGTCCGCGCGGAGCAGGTCGAACGCCCCGAGCCGCAGCCCGAGCGCGAACGACCACGACTCGCCGTGGCTGGCGTAGCCGCGCGCGGGCAGCTCCCCCAGCCGCAGGACGAGCTCGTCGCGGTGCGGCCCCACCAGGCTCACCCCGCGCTCCAGCTCCTGCTTGCGCGCCTCGGCCACGCCCGCGAGCAGCAGCTCGGCCAGCCGTCCACGGTCTGTGGACAACTCCTCCGCCCCCAGCGAGCTCTTGTAGTACAGATCGGCCGCGCCGCTGGACGGCGCGAGCGCCGCGTACGCGCGCGCCACGAGCGGACGCAGCGCCTCCACCAGCTCCAGCCGCCCCGCCAGCAGCTCCGCCCCGGTCCGCGCGAGATGCGAATCCCACACATCGAGCGTCGCGAGCACCTCGGGGCCGGGGGACCGCCGATGCGCCGCCGCCGACTTCAGCAGGGCGTTGCGCTGCTTGAGGACGCGGTCGTAGTCGGACCGGACCGCCGCGAACCGGGGGGCCCGCGCCGTCAGCAGCTCGTCCATGAACCGGCGGCGCTCCCCCGGATCGCCCTTCACCAGCGCGAGGTCCTCCGGGGCGAACAGCACCGTCCGCAGCATCCCCAGGATCTCTCGGGGCCTGGGGACGGGGGACCGGTTCAGCCGCGCCCGGTTGGCCTTGCCCGGGTTGATCTCCAGCTCGATCAGCGCCTTGCGGTCGTCCTTCACCACGCCCGCGCGCACGATCGCGCGCGGCGCGCCCTGCCGGACGAGCGGCGCGTCGGTCGCGGCGCGGTGGCTGCCGTGCGAGGCGACGTACCCGATCGCCTCGACCAGGTTCGTCTTGCCCTGCCCGTTCGGCCCCACGAATGCGGTGACGCCCGGCCCGAGCGCCACCTCGGCGGTGGGGTACGACCGGAAGTCCTGCAGCGAGAGGTGGGCGACGTGCACGAGACACGAGCGTAGAGCCTCCCGCGCCCCGCCCACACACCCCGCGCCTTCTGTGGATAACCCCGGGCGCCCAGCCCGGCGCCCGTCCACAGCGATCCCCCGTCCACCGGGCGGCGGGCCCGGGGAACGGGTCAGACCTTCGGGGGGTTCACGTCGGCGCCGGGGGAGTCGGCGCCCTTGGCGGTCTCGATCGCGTGGCCGCCGAACTGGTTGCGCAACGCCGCAACGACGCGCATCGCGGGGGAGTCGTCCTGCCGGGAGGCGAACCGGGCGAACAGCGAGGCACTGATCGCCGGGAGCGGGACGGCGTGCTCCACCGCGGCCTGCACCGTCCAGCGGCCCTCGCCGGAGTCGTTGGCGTAGCCACGCAGGTCGTCCAGCTCCGGGTCGTTCTTAAGCGCGCGGTTCAGCAGGTCGAGCAGCCAGGACCGGATGACCGTGCCCTCCTGCCAGCTGAGGAACGTCTCCGGCACCCGGGTGACCAGGTCGCTCGCGGCGATCAGCTCGTAGCCCTCGCCGAAGGCCTGCATCATCGCGTACTCGATGCCGTTGTGGACCATCTTGACGTAGTGGCCCGCGCCGATCTTGCCGGCGTGCACGAAGCCGTACTCGCCCTCGGGCTTGAGCGTCTCGAAGATCGGCATCAGCCGCTTCACGTTGTCCTCGTCGCCGCCGACCATGAGCGCGTAGCCGTTCTGCAGGCCCCACACGCCGCCGCTGACGCCGCAGTCGACGAAGCCGATGCCCTTGGCGGCCAGCTCCTCGCCGTGCTTCTGGTCGTCCACATAGTGTGAATTACCGCCGTCCACGACGAGGTCGCCCGCGTCGAGCAGCTCCGCCAGCGTGTTGACGGTCTCCTGCGTGGGGGTGCCCGCGGGCACCATCACCCACACGGCGCGCGGCGGGGAGAGGCGTTCGACCAGCTCCTCGACCGAGCCGACGTCGCTGATGTCGGGGTTGCGGTCGTAGCCGACGATCGTGTGACCGCCGCGCCGCAGCCGCTCGGCCATGTTGGCGCCCATCTTGCCCAGGCCGATGATGCCCAGCTCCATGCTCACTTCTCCCCTGTGCGTAACTGCCGTGCCGGCCGCGGGGCGGCTCCCCCGCGGACCGGTCGTCTCCCCCAGGTATGCCCTGGGACCGGTCTTTACCCAGACAACCGCACCGGCATGATCAGATAACGGTAGTTCGGGTTCTCACCGTCCTGCGGCGGCTTGCCGGTGAGCACCGCCGGCTTGGTGGGCGTCGTGAACGACAGCCGCGCGACGTCCGAGCCGATCGCCGAGAGCCCGTCGAGCAGGAACCCGGGGTTGAAGGCGATGTCGATGTCCTCGCCCTCCAGCGTCGCCTCCAGGGCCTCCACGGCCTGCGCCTCGTCGCCCGTCCCGGCCTCCAGGACGACCTCGCCCTGGCTGAACGACAGCCGCACCGGGGTGTTGCGCTCGGCGACCAGCGACACGCGCTTGACGGCCTCGATGAACTGGCCCGTCTGCACCTCCGCCAGGCCCGCGTACTCGCTCGGCAGCAGCGACCGGTACTTGACGAAGTCGCCGTCCAGCAGCCGGGACGTGGTGCGGCGGCCGCCGCCCTCGAACCCGATCATGCCCTCGCCTGCGCCGCCGGTCGCGGCCAGCGCGATCGACACCTCGGCGCCCGCCGTCAGCGACTTGGCGGTGTCGGCCAGCGTCTTCGCCGGGACGAGCGCGACCGCGGAGAAGTCCGGCCGCTCCGGCTTCCAGTGCAGCTCCCGGACCGCCAGCCGGTACCGGTCGGTCGACGCGAGGGTGACGGTCTCCCCCTCGATCTCCACACGCACGCCGGTGAGCATGGGGATCGTGTCGTCCTTGCCCGCGGCGATCGCGACCTGCGCGACGGCGGCGGCGAACTCGTCGCTGCCCACCGCGCCGGCGGCCGGCGGCATCTCCGGCAGCGACGGGTAGTCCTCCACAGGCATGGTGAGGAGTGTGAACTTCGCGCTCCCGCAGCGCAGCATCACCTTCGCGCCGTCGGTCGTGACCTCCACAGGGTGGGGAGGAAGGCTGCGCGAGATCTCGGCGAGCAGCCGGCCGGACACCAGCGCCGTCCCCGCCTCCTCCACGTCGATCTCCGTGGAGACCTGCGCGGAGACCTCGTAGTCGAACGCCGACAGCTTCAGCCGGTCGTCGTTGCCTTCGCCTCCGGCGACGATGTGCATGCCCGCGAGCACCGGCACCGGGGGCCGGACCGGCAGCGTGCGCGCCGTCCAGGCCACGGCGTCGGCCAGGGCGTCTCTGTCGATGCGGAACTTCAAGGGGACCCGCCTCCTGCAGGTGTCGGACGAGGGTGTGGTGCTCGGGCCTCGGCGCGGGCGCTCGGGGCGCGTTGTCCCCAGGCCCTGATTTGAGTTGGATCTTTTCTTGAGTAGAGAAGTAGAGCAGTACCAGTAATAGGGGCCGTGGATAGTGTGGACAGACCGCGTTCCCGCAGGTGAGCCCGCGTATCTCTGTCCACCGGGGCTGTGCATCGGCGGTGGACGGCGCGGGCCGCGCTGGGGACGGCGAATCCTTCCCCACACGTCGTCCTCACGTCATCCCCCGGTTGTCCACGAGTTTTCCGCAGGTTCTCCCGGGCCGGTGCGGCGGCCGGCCGTCGCGGCGGGACCGGCCGCGGTCGTCCCCAGGCCGTCCCCAGGGCTTCCCCAGCTTGTCCACGGGTTCGTCCCCATGATGCCGGGTGGCCGTCCCCACGGCTTCCACAATCGGTCCACGAGTCGTCCCCATGTTGTCCGCAGGTTTTCCCCGGCCTTTCGCCGGGATCCCCAGGGTTGTCCCCAGCCTGTGCGTGTCGATCTTGGTTTCGGGCCGCCGCCGGACGGTGTTCGACCGGGCGTTCGAACGGCCCTGTGCACGGTACTTGTCCACAGTCCGGGACGGGCCGGCGCGGTCGTCCCCAGGCGTGCGGGGCGGTCCGTCAGCGCTTGCGGGCCTGGTGCTTGATCCGCCCCGTCAGCTCCGTCACCTGGTTGTAGATCGCGCGGCGCTCGGCCATCAGCGACCGGATCTTGCGCTCGGCGTGCATCACCGTGGTGTGGTCGCGGCCGCCGAACTGCTGCCCGATCTTGGGCAGCGACAGGTCGGTCAGCTCGCGGCACAGGTACATCGCGATCTGCCGGGCGGTCACCAGCATCCGCGACCGCGACGGCCCGCACAGGTCCTCGATCGTCGTGCCGAAGTACTCCACCGTCTGCGCCATGATCATCGCGGCGGTGATCTCCGGGCCGGAGTCGTTGGGGATCAGGTCCTTCAGGACGATCTCCGCCAGCTTCATGTCGACCGACTGCCGGTTCAGGCTCGCGAACGCCGTCACCCGGATCAGCGCGCCCTCCAGCTCCCGGATGTTCGTCGCGATCTGCGAGGCGATGAACTCCAGCACGTCCGGCGGCGCGGCCAGGCCCTCCTGGCGGGCCTTCTTCTGCAGGATCGCGATCCGGGTCTCCAGCTCGGGCGGCTGGACGTCGGTCGTCAGGCCCCACTCGAACCGGTTGCGCAGCCGGTCCTCCAGCGTCACCAGCTCCTTGGGCGGCCGGTCGCTGGAGATCACGATCTGCTTGCTGGCGTTGTGGAGCGTGTTGAAGGTGTGGAAGAACTCCTCCTGCGTCTGCTCCTTGCCCTCCAGGAACTGGATGTCGTCGACGAGGAGGATGTCCACATCCCGGTAGCGGCGGCGGAACCCGTCGGCCTTGCCGTCGCGGATCGAATTGATGAAGTCGTTCGTGAACTCTTCGGAACTCACATAACGGACGCGTGCACCGTTGAACAGGCTCTGCGCGTAATGGCCGATCGCGTGCAGCAGGTGCGTCTTGCCGAGCCCCGAGTCGCCGTAAATGAACAGCGGGTTGTACGCCTTGGCCGGCTGCTCGGCTACGGCGACCGCGGCGGCGTGTGCAAACCGGTTCGACGAGCCGATGACGAACGTCTCGAAGGTGTACTTCGGGTTCAGTCGCGCGTGCTCGGACGCGCCCGCGCCCTGCCCGCCGCCTCCTTCGCGCGCGCCGCCCGGGCCGCCGGAGCCGGACGGCTTCGGCGGGCCGCCGGGTGCCGGGACCGGTCCACGGGTGTCGGACGCCTCGTCCTCGCGGAAACCGCCTTCACCCCGCTCGCCCCTGTAGGGCTCTTCGCCGCGGTACTGCTCGGACCCCGGGTACTGCTCCGGCCCCGTGTACGACTGCTCCGCGCCGGGGAACGGGGACTCGGTCTTATAGGAGTCCTCGTCGTGCCCCAGCGGAGGCTCGCCCGTCCCGTGCTGGGACTCCCGGCCCATCGGCTCGCCGCGGCCGCCGGCGCGCAGCGGGCCGAGCGTGCGGTCGTTGAGATGCGAAGGCGCGTGCGGGGGCCGCCCGGGAGGCTCGCCGCCGAACCCCTCCGAACCCCCGTAGCCCTCCTGCGGACGGCCGCGTCCTGGAAAACCGGGGACGTTCCCCCGGTCATAGGAGGACGGCCCGCGCCCCCCCGGCCCGGCGCCGTACGCCGGAGGACGGGGAGCCGGCGGGTACGCGCCGCCGTGGTCGTTGTCACGCTGCGGCCATCCACGATCGTCGTCGCCCTGTGGATAACCACCGGGAAGACCCGGCCTGTGGGTAACTTCGGACGAAGGCCGATAGCCCGGCTCGCCGTACGGCTGCTCCGGGTAAGGGCGCTCTGTGTAATCGGGACGCTCGGAGTAGTCGGGGTAAGAGGAGTCCCCGTACTGCTGCTGGTCCGCGTAGGGCCGATCCCGGTCGCGGTCGCGGTCCCTGTCGCGATCCCGGTCGCGGTCATCGAGCGGCCGTTCGCCATAAGAAGAAGGCCCCGACTCGTGCATTCCGGGACCGGGGACCGGCGCCGGCAACGGCTCACCGGAACCCCCGCGGGAACCGCCGGCGGGACCCGGCCCGGACACCGCGGGCGGCTCCGGCTGCACCGTCACCGCGACCCGGATCTCCCTGCCCAGCTCATGGGAGAGCGCCTGCGTGATGAGGTTCCGCAGCCGCGTCTCCAGGGCGTCCTTGGCGAACTCGTTGGGCGCCGCCAGCAGCGCCGTCCCCTCCACCAGGGCCAGGGGGCGGACCATCGGCAGCCATGCGCGGTAACTCGGGGACAGATCGCTCTCAGACAGCGCGGTGAGGGTGCGGGCCCAGACCGATCCGAGATCCTGACCGTCCATGCGCAAGGTCCCCTCCCCACGACTCCGGCGAACGGAGTACAGACCGTCCGGGCACCTGACCACCCGGCTCTCCCACGGGTTGCGATCCGCCTCATTGGGCACGGCCGCGACGCGGAAGCCTTACTCTCTCACGAGTTGTCCACAGAGTTGTCCACATGCTGTGCATAGGCATGCGGGACCCTGTGCAAAACTCCGCCGCAGAGGTTGGGGAAGGACGGGGACGGGGCGTCTCCGGCCAGGTCGGCGGCCGGTACGCGGGGCGGTTCTCGATCGGGGGGTTCGCGGGCGGAACGCCGACGTCGGTCTCACGAGTCACAGAGAGCGTCGGTTGCCCGGGAGGAAAACCCTAACCCGTGCCGATCCCACCCGCAACACGAAACCGGTGCCACCAGGCGATCGGCCGCGCAGGGGCGTCGCGGGATCGTCGCGGGATGGTCGTGGGACGCCGCGCTATCGCCGCCGGACGCCCGGTTCCTCCGCGACCGGGTGATCCGTTTGACCGGGCGGGCCGGTAGCCCGTAACGTGCTGAGGTCGAGTCGCATCGACGGAGGTGACGCGTGCCCGCCGGTCGTCCGTCCGGACGGCACGGGTGGGCCCCCGCTGCGGGGGACCGGACGCGGGCCCTCGATGCGAGCTATCGAGCCTTTCTTAGTCGAACCGACCGCAGCACTGGAGCCTCAAAGTGAGCAAGCGTACATTCCAGCCGAACAACCGCCGCCGCCACAAGAAGCACGGCTTCCGGCTGCGGATGCGCACGCGCGCCGGGCGCGCCATCCTCTCCTCGCGCCGCGGCAAGGGCCGCGGCCGCGTCGCGGTCTGACCGATCCCTCTCATGCTGCCGTCCGGGAACCGGATGCGGCGGCGGGACGACTTCTCGTTGGCCGTCCGGCGCGGGCGACGCGCCGGACGGCCTAACGTCGTCGTCCACCTGCTCCGCCCGGAGGGGGCCGCGGAGGACGCCGGCCCGGCGCTCGTCGGATTCATCGTGGCGCGCAACGTCGGCAACGCCGTCACCCGCAACCGGGTGCGGCGCCGGCTCCGGCACCTCGCGCGCGGGCACGTGGACCGGCTCGCACCGGGTAGCCTGCTCGTAGTGCGCGCCAACCCCCGCGCGGGCGAGGCGCGCCCCGACGAACTGGCCGCGGATCTGGAGTCGGCGCTCGACCGGCTGCTGCGGCCCGCGTCCAAGGGGCGGAGATGAGGAACCGGCACGGGGAGCCGATCCCCGCACGACGCCCGGCGACGACCCCAGGTCCGGTCGCCGCGGTGTTGATCCTTCTCGTCCGCGCCTACCGCCGCTTCTTGAGTCCCCTGCTCGGGCAGCAGTGCCGCTTCACCCCGTCCTGCAGCACCTACGGCCTCAAGGCCCTCCAGGTGCACGGGGCGGCGCGCGGCACATGGCTGACGGTCCGCCGGATCGCGCGGTGCCACCCCTTCCACCCCGGCGGCCACGATCCGGTGCCGCCGAAGAAGACGCCCTCAGGCACGTCCGGGGCGGACTCTTCGAACTCCGGCCGCAAGAACCGCGGCCCCGCCCTAGCAGAGCCCAAGGAGCAGCCCGGTGCTTGACTGGTTGTACGAGATCGTCTCTCAGCTCATCGTGTGGATTCACGCGGGGCTGAGCGTCGTCTTCCCCGAGGACAGCGGTTGGGCCTGGGGCGGCTCGATCATCCTGCTGACCGTCCTGCTGAGGCTCGTCCTCGTTCCGCTCTTCGTGAAGCAGATCCACGCCTCGCGGAAGATGCAGGAGCTGAACCCGAAGGTTCAGGCGCTGCGCAAGAAGTACAAGAACGACAAGCAGCGCCTCAACCAGGAGGTCATGAAGCTCTACCAGGAGAACGGCGCGAACCCGCTGTCGGGCTGCCTTCCCCTGGTCGTGCAGATGCCGGTCTTCATCGGCCTGTTCCAGACCCTGAAGCGGATCTCGGACGCCAAGCCGGGCCACAGCGTGTTCGCGATGTCGTCCGACCTGGTGCAGAGCGCCCAGCACGCGAACATCTTCGGCGCGCACATCCCCGACACGTTCCTGAACGCCTGGAGCGACAAGACCTGGAGCGCGATCGTCATCACCGGCATCGCGGTGGTGATCAGCTCCTGCACGACCTTCTTCACCGTCCGGGCCAGCATGAAGCGCCAGCCCGCCGCGGCCGCCGACGCCAACCCGATGATGCAGGCGCAGAAGATGATGGTCTTCCTCGCACCGCTCTTCGGCCTGTTCGGACTCGGGTTCCCGCTGGGCGTGCTCATGTACTGGGTGACGTCGAACTCCTGGACGCTCGCGCAGCAGCACTACATCTACAAGCGCTTCCCGCCGCCCGGCGACCAGGCCGACGACTCCGCGGGCACCGCGGGCGCCAAGACCGCCGGTTCCAAGCCGGCCTCGAAGACCGCCGCGAAGCCGGGGGGCTCGGCCAAGGCGACCGCCGGCAAGAACGGGCAGGCGCCGTCCGGGATCAAGGCCCGTCTCAAGAAGGAGCCGGAGCCGGAAGTCGAGCCGGAGGACACCAAGCCGAAGGTCGTCCGCAACCAGCCGACCCGCAAATCGCGCAGCAAGCGCAGCGGCAGCCAGAAGCGCTAGTTTGGACCCCTGTCCTCGCCGAAGAAGGAGACCCCGTTGAGCCAGACCGACACCACCGAGGTCGACGTCCAGGCCCTCGAGCAGGAAGGCGAGATCGCCGCCGACTACATCGAGGGCCTGCTGGACATCGGTGACTACGACGGCGACATCGACATGGACGTCGAGGGCGAGCGCGCCATCGTCGCCGTCGTCGGCGCGTCGCTGGACGAGCTGGTCGGCAAGCGGGGCGAGGTGCTGGAGGCGCTGCAGGAACTGACCCGGCTGGCCGTGCACCGCCAGACCGGCAACCGCACCCGCCTCATGCTCGACATCGGCGGGTACCGCGAGCGCCGCCGCGCCGAGCTGACCAAGCTCGGCACGGACGTCGCCGACGAGGTGAAGCAGAGCGGCGAGTCCAAGCCGCTCGCCCCGATGACCCCGTTCGAGCGCAAGATCGTGCACGACGCGGTGGCGGCGGCCGGCCTGCGCAGCGAGTCCGAGGGCGAGGAGCCGGAACGCTACGTGGTCGTCTACCCTGCCTGACCTTCCGATCGCCCACCCGGCGACGCGAGCGACGACCCCCCGAACGGCCCCGGCAAGAGCACAACGCCGGGGCCGTTCCGCATGCCCCGACCCCGTGACCCCGGCCCCGGACGCCCGCGCGCAACGGATGCGCGTTCGCGGAGCGGGGCGGGGGACGCGCTGAAGCCTGCGCCGTACGCGCCTCCGTGATGAAGACGGAGAACAGGCGAACATGTGCCGGACGCGCGTCCGTGAGCTACGGACGACTACGTCCGCCCAGAGCAGGGCGAGCCGCGCTGAAGCATGTGTCAGACGCGCGTCCGTGAGCTGCGGACGAGCACGTCCTCCTAGAGCGACGCGAGCATGCGCTGAAGCAGGTGCCGGAACGTGCCCGTGAGATGGGGACAGGCGGGGACGTGTTCCCCAGGCTGTGGATTCTGAGCGAGCACGCCTGTTGAACCTGGGCAACCGCGAGACCAGTAAATCCTGAGCGAGCCGCAGGGGTGGTTATCCACAGAATGACGTTCTAGTGCCGTTCGCGGTGGCGGAGCTTGACGATGGGGATATGCGGGTCCGCCCCCGGGCGGGAGGGGCGTCTTTTCTGGAGCGGTGCTTCTTCTGGCGGCGGGCACGCTCGGGGCGGCGGGCGCTCGGGCCGATGGCCTCGGGGCCGAGGGTCGAGGGCAGGGGGCCAAGGGCAAGGGGGCTGATGGCAAGAGCTGAGGACGGGGCCGAGAGCGGGGGCCAAGCGAGGGCGCACTGCGCTGGGGGTGCAGGCGTAGCCGGGCATATCGGCGGCGGCTGTTGGTAGCGCGGCCGAGGAGTAGGGCCCAATGGAAAGAAGTGGGGCCCCGCGCCCTGACCGGCGCGGGGCCCCTGGGGACCCGGTGTGCACCGCCGCCCAAAGCACACCGGGTTGGTCTTTCTTGGACGTTCACGCTCCGGGCGGCGGCCGGAGGCGACGTTCCTAGGGTCGGGCGGACGCCCGGACGCGGATCAGGGCGTACGTCGTCCCGTCGCGATCACCTGCGCCGGCGCAGGGTGCGGCCGTACACGCTGCGCTCGCGCGGCGCCGGGTCCGGTGCCGGCTCCTGTGCCGGGTCGCGGATCGGCTCGACGGTGGGCGCGGACCCGACGCCCGTGAGGTTCTGCTCCGCGGGGTCCTGTGCCCGCGCCGGGTCCTGCCCGACCGACGGGTCCTGCGACATATGCCCGTGCGTCACGCCCTCGTCGGCCGGGTGCTGGATCACCCGCTCGACGCGTTCGGCGGGACGCCCCGCGGGGGCGGGGTCTTCAATGATGTGCTCCTCGTGCACCACCGTTCCCGGCTCGTCCCCGTAACCGGGGTCGGCTCCGGCTATCCGGCCGGCCTGGCGGCGCGGGCGCGTGTATTTGAGGGTGAACGCCATGCTGAAGGCCCCGACCAAGAGCAGGATCCAGCCGACGAGGTGGATGTCGACGCCGGCGAGATCGACGCGGAGGGCGAACGCGAGGATCGCGCCGATGGCGATGAACGCGAGACTGACTCCGATTCCCATGTCTCGGAGCTCCTTCCAGGGGGCGACAGCGTCTCTCTACCCGGCGGGCGCCGAATATGCCGAAGGACATGTGGTTCTTGCCAAAGCGCAAGCGGCACCCCCTTCCCGGCCTGGGAGGCCGCGCGTTTTTCCGGCCGGAACGCGAGGTGTTCCGGTCCGGGACGTTGCGCGTGTACGCCGCCACGCCGTTTTGTGGAACGATTCGTCTGGTGGGGACTGCACGTGAGGTTTTCGGGGACGCGCTGCCGGTTGCAGAGCGCTATGCGGCGTTCCTCGCGGACGCGGGCGTCGAACGCGGGCTGATCGGGCCGCGCGAGGCCGACCGGCTCTGGGAGCGACACCTGATCAACTGTGCGGTGGTGGCGGAGGCGATCCCGGCGGACGCGCAGGTCGTCGATATCGGGTCCGGCGCCGGCCTCCCCGGGATCGTGCTGGCGATCGTCCGCCCCGACCTGCGCCTCACGCTGCTCGAACCGCTGCTGCGGCGCACCACCTTCCTCGACGAGTGCGTCGAGATGCTCGACCTGCACAACGTCGAGGTGCGCCGCGGGCGCGCCGAGGAGGTCGTCGCGGAGTTCTCGGTGGACGTGGCGACGGCCCGCGCGGTGGCCCCGCTCGAACGTCTCGCGAAATGGGCGCTGCCGCTGCTGCGTCCCGGCGGCGAGCTGCTCGCGCTCAAGGGCGAGCGCGCCGCCGTGGAACTCGCCGAGGCCGAGCCCGTTCTGCAGCGATTCGGGGTGCGTACCACCGAACTGCTCCAAGTCGGGCGCGGTAGGGTCGACCCGCCGACAACGCTTGTCCGTGTGGTCGCCGGCAGGCCGGCGGACCGGAGTGCAGCGGCCGGGCGACGACAACGCGCGCCCCGGCGCGCTGGAAGGTCGAGGAAGAGGTCTTCATGAGCACGGGACCAGGACTGGGCCGGCCTGACCGCGCCGACGAATCCCCCGACGAACGACCGCCCGGCCCGGGCGGGACCGGCGCCGCCGAGCCCGCGCGGGAATCCCCCGCGGGCCGCGACGCGCAGGCCGACGAGGAGACGCGGGGGGACGCCGGCGCCGCGACGACGCCGGCGGCCGCGCCCTCCGGGCACGCAATGTGGGGAAATACGACGTCCGGTACCGCGGAGAACGTCGGCTATGTGCCGACCAGCGCCGGCACACAGCAGGCGGGTCCGCGCAAGGGACCATCTCAGGGGGAGTCAGAACTCGTGCGCGAGGCGCTCAAGGACGCCAAGGTTTCACATGAAACAGCGGTCACCGCCCTCAAGGCGATGTCGGGCCGCAGGGAGCGCGAATGGCCGCGGCCGGACCGCTGCCGCATCATCACCATCGCCAACCAGAAGGGCGGCGTGGGCAAGACCACCAGCTCGGTGAACCTCGCCGCGTCGCTCGCCATGCACGGCGCGCAGGTCCTGGTGGTCGACCTCGACCCGCAGGGCAACGCGTCCACCGCGCTCGGCGTCGAGCACCACGCCGAGATCCCGTCCATCTACGACGTCCTGATCGAGGACATGGCGCTCGCCGACATCGTCGTCGCCGCACCGGAGATCCCGAACCTGTACTGCGCGCCCGCGACGCTCAATCTCGCCGGCGCCGAGATCGAGCTCGTCTCCAAGGTGGCCCGCGAGTCCCGGCTGCGCCGCGCGCTGGACGCCTACGACACCGAGAAGTTCGACTACGTGCTGATCGACTGCCCGCCGTCGCTCGGCCTGCTCACCGTCAACGCCCTCGTCGGCGGCGACGAGCTGCTCATCCCGATCCAGTGCGAGTACTACGCCCTCGAAGGGCTCGGGCAGCTCATCCGCACCGTCGACCTGGTGAAGGCGCACCTCAATCAGAAGCTGCGGGTGTCGACCATCCTGCTCACCATGTACGACGCCCGGACGCGGCTCGCCGCGCAGGTCGCGGAGGACGTCCGCAACCACTTCGGCGACGTCGTGCTCAACACCGTGATCCCCCGCAGCGTCCGCGTCTCCGAGGCGCCGAGCTACGGGCAGTCCGTCATGACGTACGACCCCGGTTCCAGCGGTGCCCTCGCCTACAGCGAGGCCGCCTCGGAAATGGCCCATGGAGGGGCGAGGAAGTGAGCCAGCAGCGACGCGGCCTGGGCAAGGGGCTCGGCGCCCTCATCCCCACCGCCCCGCCCCCGCCGCCGGCGGGCGAACCGGGCGGGTCGGACTTCCCCGGCGGTCCGAACGGCTCCGGCCAGGACGGCGCCGCGAGCCCGGACGCCCCGCCGCTCGTCGCGGGGGCTCATTTCGCCGAGCTGCCCGTCAAGTCGATCACGCGCAACCCGCGGCAGCCGCGCGAGCACTTCGACGAGCAGGCGCTCGAGGAGCTGGCCGAGTCGATCGCCATCGTCGGGCTGCTGCAGCCCGTCGTCGTCCGCAGGGCCGAGTCGGGCGAGCACGACTACGAGCTGATCATGGGCGAGCGGCGGCTGCGCGCGTCGCAGATGGCCGGGCTGGACGTCATCCCGGCGATCGTCCGCGACACCGGCGACAACGACCTGCTCCGCGACGCCCTCATGGAGAACCTGCACCGCCAGCAGCTGAACCCGCTGGAGGAGGCGGCCGCGTACCAGCAGCTGCTGCAGGACTTCAACGCCACCCACGAGCAGCTCGCCGGACGCATCGGCCGGTCCCGCTCGCACATCACCAACACGCTGCGCCTGCTGAACCTGCCGCACGCCGTCCAGCTCCGGCTCGCCGCCGGCGTCATCTCCGCCGGCCACGCGCGCGCCCTGCTCAGCCTCGACAGCCCCGAGGCGCAGGCGCACCTGGCCAAGCGCATCGTCGAGGAGGGACTCTCCGTCCGAGCGGTCGAGGAGATGATCGCGCTCCGCGAGGTGGAGGACGAGCCGAAGGCCCCCCGGCAGGGCCGCCGGAAGCAGCCGGTCGCCCCCGGCCTCCAGGAGCTGGCCGACCGGCTCTCCGACCGCTACGAGACCAGGGTCCGAGTCGACATGGGCCGCACCAAGGGCAAGATCGTGGTCGAGTTCGCCACCCTCGAGGACCTCGACCGCATCATCAAGTCGATGGCCCCGGACGAAGACGCCGGCGAGCCGTAGACGTCGGCTGCCCCCTCCCCCTGCCTCCGAGCGCCCCGGAAGACGCCTCTTCCGGGGCGCTCCGCTTTCCCCGGTTCGATGTTTCCCGTGAAACATCGCCTGCGGCGGCGCCCGGTCGGCCGAGAGATGGGCGCACTGGGGCCGTGTGACGCCTGCGCGTCACTCCCGCGGATCTATCGACGTCCCGACTCCTGGAGGTGCGCCCGCTGCCTACGGGGATCGCTTCCGGCGGCCGTGGCGATGTTTCACGGGAAACGTCGTGCCGGGCGGCGGGGCGGACGGCGCAGCGATGAGTTCTGGGACGGCCGGTAGTCGGCACTGGGGAGACCTTCTGAGGCGAACGAGGGGAGACCGGCATGGCGAGATTCGTGACGATCGGATACGGAGATCGGGACGGCTATGACCGCACCGACGCGAAGGTGCGGGACGAGGCGCATGCGCACGACGCCCGTCTCCTGGAGAGCGGGACCACCGTGGGCATCGTCGGATCGCCCGTCCAGGTGCGCAACCACGACGGCGCGGGGGTGGCCGTGGAGGACGGGTCCTTCATGAGTTCACCCCTTCCCATCGCCGGATTCGCGATCCTCGAGGCCGACTCCCTCGAGGAGGCCGTCAAGCTCGTCTCGCAGACCCCGTGCGCGGTCGCGCAGGGTGTTGTCGAGGTCTGGCCGTTGCAGGAGTCGGCGTAGCCGCTGCCGACCCGCTCTGACGTACCGCGCATGCGCCCGACGTTTCACGTGAAACGTCGGGCGGGCGCGTGTGTGCGGCCCAGCTTGAAGAAGGCTTGAGGGTGGCCGATGTTTCCCGTGAAACATCAGCGCCACGCAGCGGAAGGTTTCACGGGAAACCTCGGCGGCGGAGTCAGGTGAACTGGGCGAGGATCAGGTCGCGGCAGACCTCGCCGAGGTCGAGGCCGGCGACGCTGACGGCGCGGGGGAGCAGGCTGGTCTCCGTCATGCCGGGCGCGACGTTGACTTCGAGGAAGTGGACCTCGCCGTCGGGGTCGACGATGAGGTCGGTGCGGGAGAGGTCGCGGAGGCCGAGGGCGCGGTGGGCGGTGACCGCGGCGGCGGTGGCGCGTTCGGCGGCGTCGGCGCTGAGGCGCGCGGGTGTGACGAACTCGGTGTCGCCTGCGTCGTAGCGGGCGGTGTAGTCGTACAGGGCGTTCGGGGCGACGATCTCGACGGCGGGCAGCGCGTGGGGCTCGCCGTGGCGCTCGATGACGCTGACGGCGATCTCGGTGCCCTCGACATAGCGCTCGACGAGGGCGGCGTCGCCGTAGGCGAAGCAGCCGACCATCGCGGCGGACAGCTCCGACGGCTCGCGGACGACGGACGCGCCGAGCGCGGAGCCGCCGCGGGTGGGCTTGACGAACAGCGGCAGGCCGAGACCGCGGATGATCCGGTCGAGGACGGACGCGGCGCCGAGGTCGTGGAAGACCTCCTTGGGGAGGGCGACGGACTCGGGGGTGCGCAGCCCGGCCTGGCGCACCACGGACTTGGCGGTCGGCTTGTCCCAGGCGACGCGGCAGGCGTCCGGGCGGGCGCCGACGTAGCGGACGCCGAGCAGGTCGAGGACGTCGCGGATCGAGCCGTCCTCCCCCGCCGCGCCGTGCAGGACGGGGAACACCGCGTCCGGCGGGTCGTCGCCGAAGGAGTCCAGGAGGGTGGCGTCGGCGTCGCGAAGCTCGACGGGGATGTCGAGGGCGCGTAGCGCGTCGGCGACGCGGCGTCCGGAGCGCAGCGAGACCTCTCGCTCGTAGGACAGTCCCCCGGCGAGGACGACGACGTGCCCGAGTTCCACAGCAGGTGCCCTTCTGGCGTCCGGACTAGGAGCGGCGACGAGAAAGCGCCGGCTCCCCAGCATGGGGGAGCCGGCGCGGTTACGCGAAACCGGGCGGTACCCGGGCGGTACGGGCCGCCGCCCGCCCGGGTCCGGTTCAGACGATGCCCGGGCCCGGGGTGTGCACACCGCCGGGGCCGTCGTGCTCGACTCCCCCGAAAGTCTCCCGCAGCCGGATCTCCTTCTCCACCACCGCGGCGAGCCGCCGGACGCCCTCGCGGATGCGGTGCGGCTCGGGGAAGCAGTAGGACAGCCGCATGTTGCGGCGGCCGCCGCCGTCGGCGTAGAAGCCGGTGCCGGGGACGTAGGCGACGCGGTCGGCGATCGCGCGGGGGGCCATCGCCTTGGCGTCCAGGCCCTCGGGGAGGGTGAGCCAGACGAAGAAGCCGCCGGCGGGGCGCGTCCAGGTGCAGCCGTCCGGCATGAGCTGGTCGAGCGCGTCGAGCATCGCGTCGCGGCGCTCGCGGTACAGCTCGCGGAAGTCCTTGATCTGCTCGCGCCACGGCTGCGTGGCGAGGTACTCGCGGACGGCGAGCTGGGAGAAGTTCGACGGGCACAGGATCGCGGACTCGGCGGCGAGCACGAGCTTGGCGCGGACGGCGTGCGGGGCGAGCACCCAGCCGACGCGCAGCCCGGAGGCGATCGTCTTGGAGAACGAGCCGAGGTAGACGACGCGGTCGGGGTCGTCGGCGCGCAGCGCCCGCATCGGGTCGCCCTCGAAGCCGAGGAGGCCGTAGGGGTTGTCCTCCACGATCAGGATGTCGTATTCGGCGCAGATCTCCAGGATCTGGGCGCGGCGGGCGGCGGTGAGGGTGACGCCCGCGGGGTTCTGGAACGTGGGGACGGTGTAGAGGAACTTGACGCGGCGGCCCTCGCGGCGGAGCCGGGCGAGGGTCTCGCGGAGCGCCGACGGGATCAGCCCGGCCTCGTCGAGCGGGACGTGCACGACGTCGGCCTGGTAGGAGGCGAACGTGCCGAGCGCGCCGACGTAGGACGGGGCCTCGGCGAGGACGACGTCCCCGGGGTCGACGAAGATCTTGGTGATGAGGTCGAGGGCCTGCTGGGCGCCGACGGTGACGACGACGTCGTCCGCGGAGCCGTGCACCCCCTCGAGCGCCATGACCTCGCAGATGAGCTCGCGGAGCGTCTCGTCGCCCTGCGCCGAACCGTACTGCAGGACCTCGGCGCCCTTGCCCGCGACGAGGTCGCCGACCATCGAGCCGACGGCGTCGAGGGGAAGCGCCGACACGTAGGGCGCGCCGCCCGCCAGGGAGACGACCTCGGGACGGGCGACCATCGCGAACAGAGCCCGGATCTCCGACGGCACCATGCCGGCGGCACGGGCGGCGTAGCGGTCGGTGTAGGCATCGGTTCGCGAGTGCTGGTCCACGAGGCACCTCCGGTGGGCTGGCTTGACCGCAAAGGTACGGCATCGGCTCCGGGGGGACCGGGCGAACCCCGCACGCGGCGGACCGGTGATCCGGCAGCCGGTGCGCCGCCCGGCTGCTCGCCCCCCGTCCGATACGATGCCCGAGGATCCCGGTTTGTTGCCGGGAACTTCCGCGCAAGTGGGCGATCCGTCCCGAAGGTCCCGGCCGTACCGCGGGTCCTCGCCGGGGCGGACGAGGATGCCAGCAGGGGGTGCCGGCCCGGTGTCGCGTCGTCTCGTCAACATCACGCTGGACAATCTGGACGATCTCCCGCACCGCTGCCGCGGCTGCGTGTTCTGGGAGCTGGATCCGGTCAGCCGCGACCGGGCCCGGGCGAGCGGCGACGCGGCGCTGGAGAAGGAGGCGTGGATCTCCTCCACGCTGCTGGAGTGGGGCTCCTGCGGCAAGATCGCCTACGTCGACGACGTGCCGGCGGGGTTCGTGATGTTCGCGCCGCCGCTGTACGTGCCGCGGTCGGTGGCGTTCCCGACGAGCCCGGTGAGCGCGGACGCGGTGCTGCTGATGACGGCGCACATCCTGCCGGAGTTCACCGGCGGCGGGCTCGGCCGGATGCTCGTCCAGGGCGTCGCGAAGGACCTGACGCGCCGCGCCGTGAAGGCGATCGAGGCGTTCGGCGACCTGAAGGACGAGGAGAGCGGCTGCATGGTCCCGGCCGACTACCTGCTGTCGGTCGGGTTCAAGACCATCCGCCCCCACCACCGGTACCCGCGGCTGCGGCTGGAGCTGAAGTCGGCCCTGTCGTGGCGTGAGGACGTCGAGGTCGCCCTCGAACGGCTGCTGGGCTCCATGACCCCGGAAGGCGCGCTCCGGCCCGCCTGAGACCGTCTGAGCCTCCCATGCGAGCGGCCCGCGCCCCGGAGACCGGGACGCGGGCCGCTTTCGCGCGACCGCCGCGGGAGCGGTGGTCCGGCCGGGTCAGATGAACTCGGCGAGGTCGCGCAGCAGCGCGGCCTTCGGCTTGGCGCCCATGATCTGCTTGACGACCTGGCCGCCCTGGTAGACGTTCATCGTCGGGATCTGCAGGACGCCGTACTCGGCCGGGACCTTCGGGTTCTCGTCGATGTTCAGCTTGACGATCTCGAGCTTGTCGCCGTGCGCCTTGGAGATCTCCTCCAGGATCGGCGCCACCATCCGGCACGGGCCGCACCACTCGGCCCAGAAGTCGACCAGGACGGGCTTGTCGCTGCCCAGGACCTCGGACGCGAAGTCGGCGTCGGTCACGGCTTTCATGGTGTCTCCTTCGTGTGCTGTCCGGTGCGCGTCGAGGCACCGGTCGGGCGTGCTGTCAGGCCTGCGGGACGGTCTCCGCGGCGCCCTGGTCCTGGAGCCAGCGCTCGGCGTCGATGGCCGCGGAGCAGCCGCTGGCGGCCGCGGTGATGGCTTGACGGTAGATGTGGTCGACCACGTCGCCGCAGGCGAACACGCCGGGAATCTTCGTCCGCGTCGTCGGGGCGTCGACCAGCAGGTAGCCGTCGGCGTCGGTCTCCAGCTGGCCGGTGAACAGCTCGCTGCGCGGATCGTGGCCGATCGCGATGAACAGGCCGGTGACCTCCAGCGGGGTCTGCTCGCCGGTCTTGAGGTTGCGGACCTGGACGCCGGTGACGCGGTCCTCGCCGTCGATCTTCACGACCTCGCTGTCCCATAGGAAGCGGATCTTGTCGTTGGCGAACGCCCGGTCCTGCATGATCTTGGAGGCGCGCAGCTCGTCGCGGCGGTGGATCACGGTGACGGAGCGGGCGAACTTGGTCAGGAAGATCGCCTCCTCCATCGCGGTGTCGCCGCCGCCGACCACGGCGATGTCCTGCTCGCGGAAGAAGAAGCCGTCACAGGTCGCGCACCACGACACGCCGCGTCCCGACAGCCGCTTCTCGTCGGGCAGGCCGAGCTCGCGGTAGCCGGACCCGGTCGCGACGATGACGGTCTTGGCCAGGTACGTCTCGTCGCCGACCTTGACGACCTTCGGGTCGGCGGCCAGGTCGACCTCGGTGACGTCGTCGGTGACCAGCTCCGCGCCGAACCGCTCGGCCTGCTTGCGCAGGTTGTCCATCAGGTCCGGGCCCATGACCCCGTCGGGGAAGCCGGGGAAGTTCTCCACGTCGGTGGTGTTCATCAGCGCGCCGCCGGCGGTCACCGAACCCTCGAACAGCAGCGGCTTCAGGTCGCCGCGGGCCGCGTAGATCGCGGCCGTGTAGCCCGCGGGACCCGAGCCGATGATGATGACGTTACGGACGTCGCTCACTGTTGTGCGCCTCTCCTCTTGGCCTTCGGTCGCCTCACCGCACGGCCTGCCAGTCGCGTCAACCGATACTAGGGCCAGGGGATTCCCGGCAGGCGCCGCCCGCCCCGTGACCTGCCCCGCAGGACGGCCCGCGGCGCGTCCGGCCGCCGCCATAGGGTGGTGCCATGGCACGCATTCTGCTTCTCCACTCGATGCTCGGGTTGCGTCCGGCCGTGCACCGGGCGGCCGACCGCCTGCGCGGCGCGGGGCACGAGGTCACCGTCCCGGACCTGTACGACGGCCGGGTCGTCGACACGCCCGACGAGGGCGTCGAGATCAAGGAGGAGATCGGCCGGGACGCGCTGCTGCGGCGGGCGATCACCGCGGCGGCGCCGCTCACCGACCAGGGCGGCCTGGTGTACGCGGGCTTCTCGCTCGGGGCTGCGATCGCGCAGAACCTGGCGCTCGCCGACGGCAAGGCCGGCGGGCTGCTGCTGATGCACGGGACGTCCGACCTGGCCGACGACGCGTCCACCGACATCCCCGTGCAGCTGCACGTCGCCGACCCCGACACCTACGAGCCGGTCGACTGGCTGAACGCCTGGTACCTGCGGATGCGCAAGGCGGGCGCGGACGTGGAGGTCTTCCGGTACCGCGGCGCCGGGCACCTGTTCACCGACCCGGACCTGCCCGACCACGACCCGGAGGCCGCCGAGCGGGCCTGGGCGATCGCCCTGGACTTCCTCGCGTCGCTGTAGGGGACTGACTGTCGGTGGCGGCGAGCATAATCCGGCCATGGCATACGACCACGACCTGGCCGACCTCGTCCGCGAGCTGATCGCGGGCGAGGAACGCGTCACCGAGCAGCCGATGTTCGGCGGGCTGGCCTTCCTCATCGGCGGGAACATGGCGGTCGCCGCGAGCCGGCAGGGTGGCCTGCTCGTCCGGGTCGCCCCGGACGACGCCGAGACGCTGGCCGCCGATGAGCGGGTGCGGCCGATGGTGATGGGCGGGCGGGAGATGCGCGGATGGCTGCACGTCGACATCGACGCCGGCAGTCCGGACGACGAGGTGAGGCGATGGGTGTCGCGCGGCGTCGGCTACGCGCGGTCGCTGCCCGCCAAATCCGGGCGCCGCTGACTCGCACTGGCGCCCGGTTCCCGCGCCCCGCCCCCGCCCAGGGCACGGGATCGGGCGGAGATCAGGCGGGTTCGTGTTCGAGCACGTGGGTGTTCTGCGCGCTGCAGTCCGGGCCGACGACCCAGACGTCCCAGCTGCCGTTCCCGGAGCCGGGGAGCGCTATGACCGTCGCGTCCCGGCCGTCGTAGGTGGCCTGGTCGACGAGCGCGGGCGTGCGTCCGCGGGTGACGCCGGAGACGCAGCCGGACATCTGCGCGGTGGGCGGGGAGCCCTGGAGCCGCAGCTCCTGGCCCTTCCCGAGCAGCCGGTCGATCTGGCCGCCGAGCCGCCCGGCCCGGTAGTCGGTGCCGCTGCGGGTGACCTTGAAGGACGCCGCGCTCAGCGCCGATTGGGACGGCCCGGCCATGTTCGGCGCCGCGCCGGTGGCCTCGGTGTGCCGGCCCTTGTCCTGGGCCGGCGCGGACGCCTGCCCGGCGCTGCCGTCCGAGCCGTCCAGCGCGATCTTGCCGACCGTCGCTCCGCCGCCGAGGACGACGATCGTCGCCGCCGCCGCCGACAGTATCCGCCAATGCCGCCTTCCGCGCCGCTGCTCCATGCTCACCACGGTGGCGTTGTGCAACGACTCCGCCGCGATGGCGGAGTCGATGCGCTCGGCCAGCTCGGCCGGCATGGACGGAACGGGGGCCTGCGCCAGGATCCGGGAGACGTCCGCAAGATCGGCGGAGCGGTCCCGGCATTCGGCGCAGGATTCGAGGTGCGCGTTGACGGAGGCGGCCTGATCGTCTTCGAGCAGTCCTTCGGCCAGGTCGGCCAGGACGTCGTAGTCAAGATGTGCGGGGTTCACTTGGGCATGCCACCTCCTTCCACACCTCCGACGTTTTCGGAGCCGCGTCGGTTCCGGTGGTGGGTCAGAAGGGGCGCGAGCCGGGCGCGGCCCCGCGCGCACCGGCTCTTGATCGTCCCGGGCGGGACCTCCATCACCTCGGCGGCGTCGTCGACGGAGTAGCCCATCATGTCGACCAGCACGAGCGCGGCGCGCTGCTCGAACGGCAGCTGCTCCAGGGCGGTGCGGACGTCCAGCGACACCCCGTGCGCGTCGGTCGGGTCGGGCATCTTCGGCGCGACGGCGTCGAAGGTCGCGTCGTCGCCCATCGGGGTCGCGGGCCGGACGGACTTGCGGCGGATCCGGTCGAGGCAGGCGTTCACCACGATGCGGTGCAGCCAGGTGGTGACGGCGGCGTCGCCGCGGAACCGGCCGGCGGCGCGGAACGCCGACAGGCACGCGTCCTGCAGGGCGTCGGCGGCCTCCTCCGGGTCGCCGAGGGTGCGCAGCGCGACGGCCCACATCCGGTCCCGGTGCCGGTGCACCAGCTCGGCGAAGGCGTGCGGGTCCCCCTGGGCGTGCCGGGCCAGGAGCTCCTTGTCGGGGACCTCGTCGACGCGACGCATGCTCACCGACGTCATGAGCGACCGCTTTCTCGTACGGGCCGCCCCGCCGGTGCCGGGCGGCTGCGACCGGTTGCGGCTGCTCGGGTGGACACCACGGTTTCCTGGGGGCGAGGGGACAGGGTTGCTCACAGGCACGATACAGACAAGCACCGCCCCACGTCACAGGCCGAGCGTCCCCGATCAGCGGGGACGCGGGCCCGGACGCGCGGGGCGGTCAGCCGGCCCTGCCGTAGACGGTGACCTCGCCGAGCGACGCCCGCAGGGCGGGCGGCAGCTCGGTGAACCACACGACGACGTACCGGCCGTGCGCGGCGGTGCTCGGGGTGAGGGTGAAGGAGCCGGCGCCGCTGGTCTTCTCCGCAACCGGGGACAGCCCGGTTGCGCTCTCCTGGTCGCCGACCCGCAGCTGGACGGTGGCGCCGGCGCCGGCCCCGGCGACCTCCACCTTCGTCACCTTGACCGCGCGCCCCATGTCGAGCAGGACGCCGAGGCCCTTCTCCAGATTGCCGAACTTGGTGTTGGTGTAGTGCTGGGAGTGCCAGACGGACTTCGGCGACCCGTCGATGAGGGCGTCGGTGTCCTTGTCGATCTGCTCGTCGTGGCCGCCCATCCAGACGTCCTCGACGGCGCGGGTTCCCTGGGCCTGGAGTTTGGTGGTGGCCGGCTTGGGGGGCGTCGACTTCTGGCTCTGCTTCGCCTGCGGGTTCTTGCCGTCGTTGTCGTCGCCGGACCCGCCGCCGGACAGCGCCCAGGCGCCGAGGCCGACGATGACGGTGAGCGCGGCGGCGGCGACGCCGAGCAGCGCCCGGTTGGCGGGCTTGCGGGCGGCCGACGACACGGTCGTGCCGCCCGGGGGCGGCGTCGGCGGCGGGGTCTCGTGCCGGGCGCGCGGCGGCGGGACCTGCGCCTGCCGGCCGCGCCTGTCCTGCCCGCGCCGGCCGTGCCCGGGCCGGCCGAGCCCGGGCTGCCCGTGCGCGGCCAGGCCGTGCGCGGGCGGTTCCTGGGCGGCGGGCTGGTGCGGCTGCGGCGTCGTGGCCGTCGAGCCGGCTCCGGGGCTCTTGGGCGCCGGACGCGGGGACGGCGCGGCGTTGCCGAGGCCCGCGAACAGCGGCAGCGGGGTGCGCGGCACCCCGCGCAGCGCCTTCGCCAGGTCGGCGGGCTCGGCGAGCGGCTCGGCGGCGCCGATGCCGAGGCAGCGGCACACGATCGCGTCGACCGCGTGCGAGATGCCGGCCTGGACCTGGCGCGGCGCCTCCGGCACGCCGTCGGCGGCGGGCGCGGCGGGCAGCTCGGAGGCGTCCTCGTCGCCGGGCCAGTGCGCGGTCAGCGCCGCGTACAGCATCCGGCCGAGGCCGCGGACGTCCTCGGCGGCGGGGTCGTCGCAGTACCGGTCGCACAGCACCGCGTCGGTGGCGACGCCGAGCAGCTTGACGGTGCCGCCGGTCGTCCAGACGAGGTCGCGGGGGGACAGGCACAGGTGCGCGAGCCCGGCCGCGTGTGCGGCGGCGATCGCCTCGGCGGCCTCGTACAGCAGGGTCGCGGCCCGGCCCGGCTCCAGCGGCGCCTTGGCGAGCATCTGCTCCAGCGTCTCGCCGGTCACCCACTCGCTGACCACGTAGGCGCTCTCGCCGCTGTCGTCGGCGTCGAAGACCTGCGTGACGCGGGGGTCGGTGAGGCGGCTCGCGGCGCGGGCGGAGGTGACGGCCTCGCCGACGCGGGGGAACTCGGGGTCGAAGGTGCGGACGGCGACGGCCCTGGCCAGGATCTCGTCGATGGCCTTCCAGAGCGAGGACCCGCCCGAGTCGCTGATGCGCTCCTCGAGCCGGTAGCGGCCGGCGAGACGCGTGCCGGGTTCGATCACTGACGTGCTCACGGCAACGTCCTGCGCAGGTGGTCAGATCCCATGTTCGTGGCGTGGCAGCTTACGCCTCCGACCCTCCTCTTTGCGTTCCCCAGGGTGTCAGCCCGCAAGCCGTAGTCCCCCACATGGTAGTGGTTCGAACACGGGAATGGCGGCGTGATCCGGGCGCGTCCCCCTCACTTTGCCACGACTTACCGGTGACCGCCCGGCAACCTGCGCGCGAACGTGCCGATCAGCTGCTGGACCTCGTCGACGCGGAGCAGCTTGGCGAACACCAGGTACAGCAGCCCGCCGCCGCCCGCGCCCACGATCAGGGCGGCCAGCGCGGGGATCAGGGTGTCGGTGCCGAGCGCGGCGTCGGCGACGGCGTGCACCGCGTAGGCGAACCCGATCAGCGGCCACACCGCGATCAGCAGTTTCAGGTGGCCGCCGGCGATGCGGCGGCCGTCGATGCCGCCGAGCTTGCGGCGCAGCACCAGCCAGCACACCAGCGTGCCGACGATGTTGGTGATCGCGTACCCGCCGGCGATGCCGACCACGATCCACTTGACGCCGAGGACGTTGTAGGCGGCGAACGCCAGGACGATGTTGGACGTGACGGAGACGACGCCGACGAGCGCGGGCGTGCGCGTGTCGCCGAAGGAGTAGAAGACCCGCAGCATCAGCTGGTAGGTGGAGAACGGCACCAGCGCGATCGCGAACATCTGCATCACGCGGGCGATCACCAGCGCGTCCGACGACGAGGTGTTGCCGTGCGCGAACAGCACCGTGGTGATCTCCGGGCCGAGCACCAGCATCAGCGCCGCCGCCGGCATGATGATCACCGAGGAGAGGCGCAGCCCGCTGGAGAACGCCGCCCGCACGTCGGCGGTCTTGCCCTCGGCGGCGAACCGGCTCATCCGGGGCAGCAGCGCGGTGATCACCGACACGCTGACGATCGCGTACGGCAGCTGGAACAGCTGGTAGGCGTTGAAGTACGGGGTGTACCCGTAGCTGTCGCCGAGGTGCTGCTTGTGGCCGAGGTCGCCGGCGCTGTTGGCGAGGGCGGTGACGACGGCGAGGCCGATCTGCGTGGCGACGACGTACATCAGCGTCCAGCCCGCCATGCGGCCGACCTGGCTGATCTCGCCGCGCTTGAAGTCCAGGCGGGGCCGCCACCGGAACCCGACGCGGCGCAGCGACGGCCACAGCGCGACCGTCTGCAGGACGATGCCGCCGGTGGTGCCGACCGCCAGCACCATGAACTCGGTGTCGGTGATGGTGCCCGGGCTGGGCTTGCCGGACACCAGCGCCAGGAACACGCCGCCGATCGCGATCACGACGATGTTGTTCAGGATCGGCGCCCACATGGGCGCGGCGAAGCTGCCGCGCGTGTTGAGGATCGCGCCCGCGAACGCGCCGACGCCGTAGAAGAAGATCTGCGGCAGGAAGAACTCGGCGAACAGGACCGCGATGTGCCGCTGGTCGCCGGTGTAGCTGCCCGCCAGCACGTTGATGAACAGCGGCGCGGCGAGCACCGCGACGACCGTCAGCGCGGCGAGGCCGATCACCGCGAGCGTGAACACGCGCTGCTCGTACTGCTCGCCGTAGGCGCGGTCGCGTTCCTTCGCGCGCACCAGCAGCGGGACGATGACGCTGGTCAGGATGCCGCCGAGCAGCAGGTCGTAGACCTGGTTCGGGATCGTGTTGGCGGTGTTGTAGGCGTTGGCCAGCTGGCCGATGCCGAGCGCGGCGACGATGACCGCGGTGCGCAGGAAGCCGGTGACGCGCGAGACGAGCGTCCCCACCGCCATGATCGCGCCGGAGCGGAGGATGCCGCCGGACGCGGCCTCGCCGCCCTCCGGGCCGGTGCCACCGCCCGGGGGAGGCGCGATGTCGACGGCCGTCTCGCCCAGGGCGTCGGCCCCGCCGGGAAGCGGCAGGTCAATCGCCGTCTCGGCGGCGATGTTCGCCGCGACCGGCGGCCTGCCCGTCGGCGGCGGGCCCGGTTGGCCCGGGTTCGCGGGCACCGGACGGCCCTGCGGGTGCTGTGGGTGCTGCGGGGCCGGGGGCCGCTGACGGTGCGCCTGCCGCGGATCCTGCGGGGGCTGTGGGGCCGGAGGTCGCGGGCCCGGCGCCGGGTAGCCCTGGTTCGGCGAACGGCCCGGTTGCTCCGGGTAGCCCTGCGGCGCCGGATAGCCCTGAGGCGGACGTCCCTGCGGTGGACGGCCCTGAGGAGGGGGTCCCTGCGGTGGACGTCCCTGGGGCGAACGGCCCGGCGGCGGAGGTCCCTGAGGGCGAGGTCCCCGAGGGGGAGGTCCCTGAGGGGGAGGTCCCTGCGGAGGCGGTCCCTGAGGGGGAGGTCCCTGAGGGGGCGGGCCTTGCGGCGGAGGGCCCTGCGGCGGAGGGCCCTGCGAGGGAGGCCCCTGCGGCGGGCGGCCCTGCGGGCGGTATCCCGGACCCTGGGAACCCGGACCCTGGGAACCCGGACCCTGGGAACCCGGGGCCGGGGAATCCGCTCCCCGGTTCTCCGGTCGCTGCTGGTCCCATTCCGGTCGACCCGTCACCGGCTGCCTCCGCTTTCCGGCGGCGCCTTGCTCTGATGGCCCGCACTCCGACGCCCACGAAGAGTACGGCAAGTCCGCCACCGGTGATGAGCAGGGAGAGCCGCCCGTACCCCGTGGTGCGGACCGTGATGGTGTCGGTGCTGAAGACCCTGCCCGATCCCGCGTCCCGCAACTCCAGCCGGACGTCGAAGTTGCCGTTGCCGGACGCCTGCGCGGCGACCCAGCGCTGCACCTGCTCCCCCGGGTGCAGCTCGATGACCGCGTCCTCCCGGTCGAGCGGGCGCAGCTGCAGCTTGGCGCTGTTCACCGACGTCGCGACGAGCCGCACCTTGACCGACTGGCCGTGCAGCGTGTTGCGGACCGTCACCGGCAGCCGGCCGGAGCTGCCCGCCATGTTCGTCCGCTTGTTCTTGGTGGTGACGATGTGGACCTGCGCCATCTCGTGGTCCACCTCGTCCGACAGCTCGACCCTGGCGTGCCGAGCGCGGGCCGGGGCGGTCCGCCAGGCCGCCGACTGCACGCGCAGCAGGGCGCGCTCGTAGGAGATGCCGATCGGCTCCACCATGATCGACCGGAAGCGGCCGACGCGGCGCGCGATGGCCGTGACCTCCTCGAGGTAGGCGCCGCCCAGCTCGTACTTCTGGTAGTCGTCGTTGTAGGCGCGCAGGACCCGGGTCTGCGGGTGCATCGACTCCATCTTGCCGAGCGGCGTCTCGCGCAGCCAGGTCGCGCCGCGGGTGTAGTTCAGCAGGTCGTCGGCGAGCCCGGGGGCGGGGTTCCACTGCCGGTCGGGGGCGATGACGAGGGTGCGCTGGACGTAGGGCGCCTCGCCGGCGATCACCGCGGTCTCGGCGAGGAACCGCTGCTCGGTCAGCACCTTGCCGCCGGCGGTCCGGGAGTTGGCGCTGACGATGTCGTTGAGCGCCGAGTCGTAGATCAGCGTCTTGCGGGTGCCCTGGTGGGCGGTCTGGATCGCGCTGGTCGCGTTCGCCGGGACGCCCTGGGGCAGGTCACCGAACTGGAGGTCGCTCATCAGGAACGCCCCGCCGCCGTTGAGGCCGTACCTGGCGAGCGCGTCGAGCGTGTCGGGGCCGGCGACTCCGTACGGCGGCCACGCGTAGTGCGCGTCCGGGGCGCGCCCGAGGGCCTTCTGGGCGATGGCGCCGGTGTTGCTCTGGTCGTACGCGGTGCGGATCGTCCCGGTCATCTTGTAGCGGGCCAGCGCCACGGCGTCGGGGTCGGCATACGGGAGGGTGAAGAACGGGTCGCCCTTCATGGCGTTCTGCAGGGCCGTCAGCCAGGCGGACGCGGCGGTGCTCTTCTTCACGGTCTTGCTGGCCGACTTCCCCCCCGGCGTGAGGACGCGGTGGTCGTGCGCCGCCATCTGCTGGACGTCGTCGAGCAGCGCGGGGTCGATCGCCCAGGTGACCGGCGTCTTGGGGTTGGCGGACGCCGCGGCGACCAGGTCGTTGAGCCGCCCGGCGCCCGTCAGCTCCTGGTCCAGCCGGTCGTCGAGGAAGATCGAGTCGCTGGTGCGGTGCTGCTGGTCGGCGAGCGGCAGCACCCAGCCGACGGCGACGGGCTTGAACTGCGTCCGCTTCGGCATGAAGGTCACGAAGGTGGTCACGCCGCCGACGACCTGCTGGGCGGAGTTCAGCACCTCGACGCCCACCGGGTACACGCCGGGCGTGCCGTTCGTCGGGACCAGCTGCATCTTGCCGACCGCGACCTTGAGCTCCCAGTCCTGCTTGCCGCCCGCGGCGCCGGCCAGCGGGATCGGCTTGGTCAGGCCCGGGACGGGGAGCTGGTTCGCGGTCATCTCGGAGTACTGCTCGAGCTGGCTGCGGTTGCCGATCGGCTGCCGGCCGTAGCGCAGCCGCAGGCTGACGCCGGCGATCTGGTGCCCGGACCGGTTCTGCGCGGTGCCCCGGATGTCGAGCGTCGAGTTCGCTTTCAGGGGCTTCGGGGTGACCTTGGTCAGCGCGAGGCCCACCTGGCTGCGGGAATGCCCGAGGTCGGGGTTCCGGGCCGTGCCGGGCGCGGCGGCGGCGGGCTGGGCCGCCTCGGGCAGCACCGCCCCGGTGAGTGCGGCCTGGTCGGGCAGGGCCGCCTCGGTGAGTGCGGCCCCGGTGGGCGCCTCCGTGCCGGGCGCGGCCGCGAAGGCGGGCCCGGCCCCCACCGCGAGCCAGGGCAGCACGGCGGCCAGCGCGACCGCCCGTTTCACGGTCCTCACGCCGTGTCCGCTCTCACGCCGTGCCTGCTCTCACGCCGTGTCCGCCCGCCTGTCCGCCCGCCTGTCCGCCCGCGAATCCGCCCGATGGCCGCCCGGCGCAGGGTCCGCCTCGGGACGGGCGTCGTTTTCCCGCACCACGGCCTCGATGGTAGTCGGCACGGGCCGGGCGCCGGACTTCCGACGCGGATCAGCCCACCGGATGGCGCGGCTCGGGCCGGTCCGGGCGGTTCCGGCGGCCCGCGGGACCGCGGCCGGACTCGCGCGCGGGCCGGGGCGCGGGCGCCGGGACGCCCGGCGCGGCGGCCAGTTCCACGGGTTTCGCCTGGCACAGCGCGTACAGGTCGTGGCCGCGGATGCCGAGCGCGGTGGACGGCTCGCCGGTCGGGGTGTAGACGACGTCGGCGGCGGCCAGGCCGTCCACGAGCCGCTGGTCGATCAGCAGCGGCATCGACTCGGGGAGCAGCAGCGGGCACACCAGTCCCGCCGCGTACGCGGTGACGGTGTTGACCAGGTCGGCGCGGGCCGGGCGGGCGTGCCGGGCGCCGACGGCGCGCCGGACCGTCTCACCGGACGGCCGGTCCCCCGCCGGGACGACCACCCCCGCCAGGAAGCGCCGCCCCCCGTAGGCGTCGTCGCAGGCGAAGACGCGCGTCACCAGGCACCGGTCCGCCGGGAGGCCGAGCGCCTTGGGCAGCTCGTCGGCGTGGGCGATGCCGATGGGCAGCCGGACGATCTCGTGCACGGCCTCCCATTCGAGCAGCGCGCGGTGGATGGTGAGGGCGTCCTTCATGATGTGGCTCCGTCCCGCGGGGAACTCCCCGCACATCCCCGTGCCGGTCTCCCTGTGCCCCCGTGCGTCGCATTCCGTGGGGTCCCCCCACATACCCGTGGTGTCCGGTTCAACACCCGCCGAGCGGCGGGGCGGGCCGCCCGATGCGCCGGAGCCGCAGGTGCGGCGGACCGCGGGCCCCGGGGATCCCGCTACCGTGGTGCGTACGGGAGGCTCACCGGCGGTCGCGCTGGCGTCATCGGGGGTGTCCAGAACGTAACCCGGGGCTCGCGCCATGTGAAGGGCCGGCGCCCGCCGAAAGTCCTTTGTCAGCCCGCACACCAAGGAAATACGCTCGATGGCCGTGCTCGACCAGGTGCCCGACGACAACGAGAACCCCAGCGCCTCCGCGCGGCGCAGGACCGCGATCGCGGAGCTGCTGCGCCGGATAGCGCCGGTCGCCGACGGGCTCGGCGAGCGGTTCGCCGCCGCGGGGCACGAGCTGGCGCTGGTCGGCGGGCCCGTCCGGGACGCGCTGCTGCGCCGGCCGTCCAAGGACGTCGACCTGACGACCGACGCGCCGCCGGAGCGGATCCTGGAGATCATCAAGGGCTGGGCGGACAACGTCTGGACGATCGGCATCGAGTTCGGCACGGTCGGGCTGCGCAAGGACGGCCACGAGCTGGAGATCACCACCTACCGCAGCGAGTCCTACGACCCGAAGTCGCGCAAGCCGGCGGTGTCGTACGGCACCTCCCTGGTGGAGGACCTGCGCCGCCGCGACTTCGCGGTGAACGCGATGGCGGCGCGGCTGCCCGGGTACGAGTTCGTCGACCCGTTCGGCGGCCTCGCCGACCTGCAGCGCCAGGTGCTGCGGACGCCCGGCCGGCCGGAGGACTCCTTCAGCGACGACCCGCTGCGGATGATGCGGGCCGCCCGGTTCGCCGCGCAACTCGGCTTCACCGTCGCGCCCGACGTCGTCCAGGCGATGAAGGACATGGCCGGCCGGATCGAGATCGTGTCCGCCGAGCGGGTGCGCGACGAGCTGTCCAAGCTGGTCTGCGGGCAGTACCCGCGGGAGGGCCTGGCGCTGCTGGTCGACACGGGCCTCGCCGCGCACGTGCTGCCGGAGCTGCCGATGCTGCGGTTGGAGATCGACGAGCACCACCGGCACAAGGACGTCTACGAGCACTCGCTGATCGTGCTGGAGCAGGCGATCGCGCAGGAGAAGGAAGGGCCCGACCTCGTCCTGCGGCTGGCGGCGCTGCTGCACGACATCGGCAAGCCGAAGACCCGCCGGTTCGAGGCGGGCGGCCGGGTGTCGTTCCACCACCACGAGGTCGTCGGCGCGAAGATGACCCGCAAGCGGCTGGCCGCGCTGCGCTACCCGAAGGACGTCGTGGCGGACGTGTCCCGCCTGGTGGAGCTGCACCTGCGGTTCCACGGCTACGGCACCGGCGAGTGGACGGACTCGGCCGTCCGCCGGTACGTGCGGGACGCCGGGCCGCTGCTCGACCGGCTGCACAAGCTGACCCGCGCCGACTGCACCACCCGCAACAAGCGCAAGGCCGACCGGCTCCGCCGCACCTACGACGACCTGGAGGCGCGGATCGAGCGGCTCGCCGAGGAGGAGGAGCTCGCCGCGATCCGGCCCGAGATCGACGGCAACGAGATCCAGGCGATCCTCGGGATCAGGCCGGGGCCGCTCGTCGGCAAGGCGTACCGGTTCCTCCTGGAGCTGCGCCTCGACCAGGGCATGATCGGTAAGGAGGCCGCCGAGCGGGAGTTGCGCCGCTGGGCCGCCGAGGAGGGGATCGAGCCCGAGGAGTCCGAATCTCCCGAGGGGGGACGACCCCCCACACCCCCCGGGCCGACTGCGTCGGAGTCGTGATGATCCCGCTGCAGCTGGGCCGGATGAGCCCCGCCGAGGCCGAGCGGATGCTGGCGTTCGACCGCGAGCACATCTGGCACCCGTACGCGCCGATGCCCGCGACGGCGCCGGTCCAGCCGGTCGTGTCGGCCGACGGGGTGCGGCTCACCCTCGCCGACGGCACCGAGCTGATCGACGGGATGTCGTCGTGGTGGGCGGCGATCCACGGCTACAACCACCCGAAGCTGAACGCGGCCGTCACCGGACAGCTCGGCAAGATGGCGCACGTCATGTTCGGCGGGCTCACCCATCCGCCGGCCGTGCGGCTCGCGGAGCGGCTCGTCGAGCTGACGCCCGAGCCGCTCACCAAGGTGTTCTTCGCCGACTCGGGGTCCGTCGCCGTCGAGGTCGCGATCAAGATGGCGATGCAGTACTGGCGGTCGCAGGGGCGGCCCGAACGGCACCGGCTGCTGACCGTCCGCGGCGGCTACCACGGCGACACCTTCGGCGACATGGCCGTCTGCGACCCCGTCAACGGCATGCACCACCTGTTCAGCGATGTCCTCGCCCGGCACGTGTTCGCGCCGGTGCCGCCGTCCGGCTACACCGCCGACCCCGACCGGGCCTACATCGACGAGGTCGCCAAGCTCGCCGCCGAGCACGCTCACGAGCTCGCCGGGATCATCGCCGAGCCGATCGTCCAGGGCGCGGGCGGCATGCGCTTCTACGCGCCCGAGTACCTGCGCGCCCTCCGCGACATCGCCGACGAGCACGGCCTGCTGCTCGTCCTGGACGAGATCGCCACCGGGTTCGGCCGGACGGGCGAGCTGTGGGGCTGCGACCACGCCGAGGTCGTCCCCGACATCATGTGCGTCGGCAAGGCGCTGACCGGCGGATACATGACGATGGCGGCGACGCTGTGCACCGACCGGGTCGCCCACGGCATCACCTCGGGCGATGCGGGCGCGCTCATGCACGGGCCGACGTTCATGGCCAACCCCCTCGCCGCGGCCGTGGCGTCCGCGTCCATCGACCTGCTGCTGTCGCGCGACTGGCGGGACGAGGTCGACACCATCGAGGCCGTCCTGACCAGCGAACTCGCCGGCGCCGAGGAGCTGCCCGGGGTCGCCGACGTGCGGGTCCTCGGCGCGATCGGCGTGGTCGAGGCGCGGGAGCCCGTCGACATGACCGCCGTCCAGGAGCTCGCGATGGCGCACGGCGTCTGGCTGCGCCCGTTCGGGAAGCTGATCTACACGATGCCGCCGTACGTCTGCACGGAGGACGAGGTCGGCCACATCGGCGCCGCCCTCTACGCGATCGCCGAATCCCTCTGAGCCCCGGCCGGGATAACGGCCGGGAAACACGCGATCATGTTGCATCTCCTTCCACCGCATTCACTGCTGTGGAGGGAGATGCAGGATGGCCGTGAACCGACGTTCCGCGCTCGGGCTGATGGGAGCCGTGCCGCTCGCCGCGGGCGGATGGCTGAGGACCACCGGGACGGCGAGCGCCGACGGCCCCGCGGGCCGGGAGCTGCGGCCCGGCGGCGAGTTCGACCGGTTCATCGCGCAGCAGGCCGCCGAGGACCGGTTCTCCGGGACGGTCCTGCTCGCGAACCGCGGGCGCACCGTCCTGTCCCGTTCCTACGGGATAGCGGACAAGGAGCGCTCGATCCGCAACCGGCCGGGCACCGTCTTCGCGCTCGGCTCGATCAGCAAGGTCTTCGTCGGCGTGGCGGTCGCGCAACTGGCGGAGGCGGGGAAGATCGCCTACGACGGGAAGCTGGGCGCCTACCTCGACGGCTTCCCCGCCGAGGTCGCCGACCGCGTCACCGTGCACCAGATGCTCACCCACACCTCCGGCATGGGCGACTACCACCAGGAGAACCCCGAGTATCCGCACCTCCAGGACACCTGGACCAGCGCGGACCAGGTCATGGACGGGACCATGGCGCTCATCCGCAAGAACGGGCTGCACTCCACCCCCGGAACGGCCTACCTGTACAGCAACTCGGCCTTCGTCGTGCTCGGCGCGATCGTGGCGAAGGTGTCCGGCCTGTCGTACTACGACTACGTCCGCCGCCACATCTTCGGTAAGGCGGGCATGACCGCCTCGGATTTCTACACCCGGCCGCAGGGGCTGAACGACCGGCGCATCGCCCGCCCCTACACCACCACCTCCTCAGGGCAGCGCGAGGACGTGGCCGGCGAGCGCGACTTCCTGGGCCTGCCCGACGGCGGCGCCTTCGCCACCGCCGCGGACCTGATGCGCTTCACCGCGGCCCTCAACGGCCACAGGCTCCTCGGCCGCGCCTACACCGAACTCATCACCACGCCGAAGGTGCCCTTGGGCACGCTGCCGCCCAAAGGCGACAAGCCCGCGAAGACGGCGTTCGCGGGCTACGGGCCCGACAGCACGCTCGTGAACGGGCAGCGGATCCTCGGCCACAACGGCGGCTCCCAGGGCGTCGACACCGCCTGGTACACCTACCCGTACTCGGGATGGACCACGGTCATCCTCTGCAACTACGACGGGCAGACCAGCGCGCCGATCGCATCACTCCTGGAGAAGCTGATCCTCGCGCAGCACTGACCGTGCCGAGCGCCTAGTCCCGCGCGGGGACGGCCTTGGGGCCGCGGACCGTCGCCGTCCAGAACGCGGCCGCCCCCGCCGCGTACGCGACGACCACCGCGACCACCGTCATCGGGGCGACGCCGTCCGGCGGCAGCCAGGTCGCCGCCATGGCGGCCGCCGCCGCGAACGTCGTGTTGAACAGCATGTCGTACACCGAGAACACCCGTCCCCGGTAGGCGTCGTCGATCGTCTCCTGCAACGTGGTGTCGACGCACAGCTTCACGCCCTGCGACACGACCCCGAGCAAGAACGCGCCCACCAGCCACGCCGGCTCGGAGAACGGCAGCCCGAGCAGCAGCATCCCCGCCGCCGTCGCGGCGAGCTGCACGGCGATCCACGCCGGCTTGCTGATCCGCCGCACCACCGGCGGCGTCACGATCGCCGCCGCGAAGTACCCCGCCCCCGACACCCCGAGCATCAGCGCCAGCGTCGCCAGCCCCTCGTCGGCGTCGTCGGAGAAGTGGCCGCGGCACAGCAGCAGCGTCATCATCAGGATGATCCCGTACATGAACCGGTGATACGAGATCGCGGCCAGCGCGAGCGCCGCCTGCCGCCGCCGCGCGATGTGCCGCGCACCGTCGGCGAGGCCGTTGAGCACCGCGCCCAGCGCGTCCCGCACCCGCGGCGCGTCCGGGCCCGCAGCGCGGCCCGCCAGCGCCTCGGCCTCCGCCGGATACGGGCCGAGCAGCCCGCGCGGCAGCAGCGTCGCGATCGCCCCGGCGGCCAGGTACATCCCGGCGCCCGACGCCAGGATCAGCGCCGAGCCGTGCTGCCCGCCGCCGAACGCGGCGCGCAGCAGGTAGCCCGCGCCGCCGCCCACGAAGGCGATCACCGTCCCGCTCGTCACCGAGAACGCGTTCGCCGTCACCAGATGCTCGCGCCGCACCACGTGCGGCAGCGCCGCCGAAAGCGCCGACAGGAAGAACCGGTTGACCCCCAGCACGATCAGCACCGCCAGGAAGAAGCCCGGTCCGTCGCGTCCCGCCGCGACCAGCCCCGCCACGACCAGTACCACCATCGCCCGCAGCACCGGCGTCCACACCAGGATCTGCCGCCGCTGCCACCGGTCGATGAACACCCCGGCGAACGGCCCGAGCGCCGAGTACGGCAGCAGCGTCACCGCGAACGCCGCCGCGGCCCTGCCGGCCGTCGCCTGCCGCTCGGGCGAGAAGAACACGTAACCGGCCAGCGCGACCTGGAACACCCCGTCGGTGAGCTGGGACGTCAACCGGGTCGCGTACAGGCGGCGGAAGTCCCGCCCGCGCACGATCCCGCCCAGCTCACCCGCTTTCACCGGATCAAAGTACCCGCTGCCGCCGCGCGGGAGGCGCTCCCGCGCCGCCGCGCCCGGCCGTCAGGACAGCCACAGGCGGGTGTAGTCGTAGCCGGCGGCGATCGGGACGAAGCGGGCGCCGTGGACGCGGGAGGAGCGGAAGAGCGTGGTGGCGCGGTCGATCAGCGGGACGATCGCGGCGTCCGCCATGATCAGCTGGTCGGCGCGCTGCCAGTAGCCAGCCGCGTGGTCGGCGTCGGACGCGGTGAGCGCGCCGTCGATCAGCGCGTTGACCTGCGGGTTGTTGTAGCCGCCGTAGTCGGTGGAGTTCTGCCCGTAGGAGCGGCCGTCGAACAGCGGCTGGATGATCGAGCGGCCGTTGTTGCCGTACCAGTCGGGGGTCCAGCCCGGGGCGGCGATGTCCCACTGGCCCTCGCGGGCGCGGGCGGGCGTCGCGATGGTGCTGGAGTAGAACGAGCCGCCGGTGTCGGGTGCGAGCTTCGTGGCGACGCCGCAGGCGGAGAGGTTCGCCGCGATGGACTGGGCGATGAGCTTGTGGACGCTGTTGGTGCGGTACGGGAACCGCAGCGTGAGCTTGCGGTGCCCGGTCTTGGCCAGCAGCTGGCGGCACTTGCCCGGGTCGCCGGACTCGTTGGGCGTCGGGTAGGGGTCGGCGGCGGCGTAGCCGGAGTTGCCGGGCGGGATCACCGTGTGCAGCGGCTTGGCCACCAGCGGACCGCCGACGATCTTGATGAGGGCGCTGCGGTCGACCGCGTACTCCAGCGCCTGCCGGACGGCCCGGTCGCCGAGCGCGCCGCCGTTGTTCGGGCTGTGCAGGTTGAACACCAGGTAGGGGCTGCTGTTCGGGGTCTCCAGGACGGCGAAGCGCGGATCGTCGCGCAGCCGCGGGATCGCCGAGGTCGGGACGGGCTGGTCCCACGCGAGGTCGGCGGCGCCCTGCTCGATCTGCTGCTGGACGTTCTCCGGCGAGTCCTGGCCGAGGGTGATCTGGATCCGCTCCACGTGCCGCTCGCGGATCGGGTCGCTGTCCTGCCGCCAGGCGGGGTTGCGCGTCAGCAGGTAGGAGATCCCCGGCCGGTACTCGGCGATGCGGTACGGGCCGTCGGAGATCATGTGCTGCCGGAAGGCGGGGCTGTCGGGCACGTAGGCGTCGTACTCGCGCGGCGCGGCGGCGGTGAACGGCAGCGCCAGCAGGTTCAGGAAGTCGCTGGCGGGGCGCTTCAGCGTGAACACCAGCGTCCGGTCGTCCTTGGCGCGGACGCCGGCGATCTGGTGGGCGCGCTGGTAGCCGGCGATCGCCCTGGCGTCCTTGGCGTCCACGCCGGCGAAGCCGCGGCAGAAGCCGTCCATGCCCTTGATCGTGGAGATGTAGTAGCCCTTGCCGGCGGACGGCGACGCCGGGTTGCACAGGCGCTGGAACCCGCGGACGAAGTCCTGCGCGGTCACCGCGCGGGGCGGCGAGGTGCTCCACGCGACGCCGTCGCGCAGCCGGATCGTGTAGGTGCGCCCGTCCTTGCCGATGTCGCCGTTCTCCCTGCTGGGCAGCCGCGCCGCGGCGTCGGCCCGGACGGGGATCGTCTCGGCGAAGTCGTTGGACGCGCGGGTCGCGAACAGCGTCCGGGCGAACGTGCGGGCGAGCCCGTACCCGCCGACGCTGGCGACCGAGGCGGTGTCCAGGTGCTCGACGTCGGACGAGCCGACGACCCGGAGCGTGTCGCCGTCGCGGGGCGGGCCGTCCGCGGAGGCGCCGCCGCCTCCGCCGCCGCACGCGGCCAGCCCGACCGCGAGCCCGGCGATGCCCGCCGTCACCTTGATCACCTCGCGCGCCATCTCGTCCTCCAGTCCGGCACTCGGCAGCTGGTGTGCGATAACCGGCGGTGTCACAGTAGGGCCAGAGCGTGACAAAGAGCCGCTACATCACCGTTTTCTGTAGAGAAGTAAGGACGCCCTGACAGCGGGATGTCCACTGTCAGGGCGTCCTACGAGAGCATTGTGACGAGACTCTCAGCACGCGCGAGGCGCTCGGACCGTCCGCGGACGACTCAGCGGTCGACCTCGCCGGCGATGAACTTCTCGACGGCCTGGCGGGCCTGGTCGTCGTTGTACTGCTCCGGCGGCGACTTCATGAAGTAGGAGCTGGCCGACAGGATCGGGCCGCCGATGCCGCGGTCCTTGGCGATCTTCGCGGCGCGCACCGCGTCGATGATCACGCCGGCGGAGTTCGGGGAGTCCCAGACCTCCAGCTTGTACTCCAGGTTCAGCGGGGTGTCGCCGAAGGACTTGCCCTCCAGGCGGACGTAGGCCCACTTGCGGTCGTCCAGCCACGGCACGTGGTCCGACGGGCCGATGTGCACGTCGGCCTTGGCCATCTCGTGCGGGATCTGCGAGGTGACCGACTGCGTCTTGGAGATCTTCTTGGACTGGAGCCGCTTGCGCTCCAGCATGTTCATGAAGTCCATGTTGCCGCCGAAGTTGAGCTGGTACGTGCGCAGCAGCTCGACGCCGCGGTCCTCGAACAGCTTGGCCATGACGCGGTGCGTGATGGTCGCGCCGACCTGCGACTTGATGTCGTCGCCGACGATCGGGACGCCCGCGTCGGTGAACTTCTGCGCCCACTCGGGGTCGGAGGCGATGAACACCGGCAGCGCGTTGACGAACGCGACCTTGGCGTCGATGGCGCACTGGGCGTAGAAGCGGTCGGCCTCCTCCGAGCCCACCGGCAGGTAGGACACGAGGACGTCGACCCGCGCGTCCTTCAGCGCCTGCACCACGTCGACCGGCTCGGCGTCGGACTCCTCGATGATGTCGAGGTAGTACTCGCCGAGGCCGTCGAAGGTGTGGCCGCGCTGGACGGTGACGCCGGTCGGCGGCACGTCGGCGAACTTGATCGTGTTGTTCTCGCTGGCGTGGATGGCCTCGGACAGGTCCATCCCGACCTTCTTGGCGTCGACGTCGAACGCGGCGACGAACTCGACGTCGCCCACGTGGTAGTCGCCGAACTGCACGTGCATGAGGCCGGGGACCCGCGTCTCGGGGCTCGCGTTCCTGTAGAACTCGACACCCTGGACGAGCGAAGAGGCGCAGTTGCCCACACCCACGATGGCTACGCGCACGGAACCCATCCGATTGCTCCTTAACTCTCTTGCGGTTGCGATCCTCGCCCGCCCCGGAGGGCGAACGCCACCACTGGCGGGACCTGAGGTGGAGTTCACCCGTCCCAGGTGGGGCCGCTCCTCAGCGGCCCTTGTCCCGAGGCATGTCCTTGTTGCTTTCGAAAGACCTTGCTTGCTGTTCCTGCTCGGCCCGCTCGCGGCCGATGAGCTCGTTGAGCCACCGGACCTCGCGCTCGACCGACTCCAGCCCGTGGTTCTGCAGCTCCAGGGTGTAGGAGTCGACCCGTTCCCGGGTGCGGCCGAGGGCGGCGCGGACGCTCTCCAGGCGTTCCTCGAGCCGGCTGCGCCGGCCTTCGAGGATCCGCAGCCGGACGTCGGCGCGGGTGTGCGAGAAGAAGGCGAAGTGCACGCCGAACCCCTCGTCCTCCCAGGACGCCGGACCGGCCTCGGTCAGGAGGTTCTGGAGCCGCTCCTTGCCGTCGGCGGTGAGCTTGTAAACGATCTTCGACCGGCGGCTCTGCAGTGCCAGCGTCGCGTTCGGCTCCTCCGGCCGGTCCTCGACGATCAGCCCGTTGGCCAGGAGCTGCTTGAGGCACGGATAGAGGGTCCCGTACGAGAAGGCGCGGAACATGCCGAGCAGGGCGTTGAGCCGCTTGCGCAGCTCGTAGCCGTGCATGGGGGACTCGTGCAGCAGGCCGAGCACGGCGAGCTCGAGCACGCCCGCACCCTTCCTGGTCGCCATCGCGAGTCCCTCCGCAGAGTCGTATGTCTCCGTTCGATGTATCGAGTGAATGTATCGACTCGATACATCGCAAAGATACGTACCCGGTCGCATCCTGGCAAGCCGACCGCCGAATCCGGGCGTGCGGAAGCGGCCGCGGACGAGCCGCGGAGGGCCGCGAATACGGCGAATCCAGGGTGTATGTGGCGGAAGTGTGTCAAAGTTGCGGCTGGAACCATCGGCCGTGCCCTGCCCCCGGCCGCGGGGCGGTGCGCCTCGTGCGGTGAACACGAGAGGAGGATCCACCGACGACCGGGCGCCTGACCAGCCGGAACGGTACCCCGCCAAGCACCGTGCTCCCCCCGCTCACCAGCCCGCACAGTAATCTTCGGACGGCGCACGAGCCGCCGGCCGGCCCGGAGGCCCCCTCCGGACCCCGGTGGACCGCCGCCGTCGTCCCCTGTTGATGAGGTCGCGTGAGTAATCCAAGCCAGCCCCGACCGGAGTCCGGGTCGCCAGGGCCGGGCGGGCACCAGATCCCCCGTCTCGGCCGCACCGGCGAACCGGAGGTCCCGGACGCCCGCAGCCGTGCCGGCGACGCCGGCGGGCCCCCGTCGCCTCCCCCGGGCGCGCCCGGCCAGAGCCCCGGGCCCCTCGGCTCCCCGCCGCCTCCCGTGGACGCCTCGGGGATCAGACTCGACGCGACCGCCGTCTTCGGACCCCCGCCCGGCTCCGCCGGCCCGCCGGACGCGTCGGCTCCGCAGCCGCCCGCCCGCCCGGACTCCGGCCCGGCCGAGCAGCAGAGCCCCGGCGCGAGCGGGCCGCCGAGCCCGCGGCTGAGCCCGCAGCCGGGCGCCGCCTTCCTGCCGGACGACCCGCTCGGCTCCCCCTCCTTCACGGGCGGGCCGGCCGCGGACGCGCGCGCGCACGCGCCGAAGCACGCCTCCGGCCCGGGCAACGCGGCTCCCTCTTCCGGCGGGACCGGCGACTTCGGCGGAGACCCCCTGGGCCAGGGGCCGCTCGCGCGTCCCGCCTCGTCCGGCCCCGGAGCGCCGTCCGGCGAGGCGAAGCCGCCGCCGGCGGACGACCCCGGGCCCCTCACCATGCCCGACCTCCACGGCGCCGCGGCCCCGCCGCCCGCGCCGGGTATGCCCGGCTCCCCTGCCAACTCCCCGATGCATGGCCCCGCAGGCCCCGGCCCCATGGCCCAACCCGGCCCCGGCGGTCCTGGTGGTCCCGGCGGCTTCGGGCCTGGTGGCCCCGGTGGTCCCGGAGGCTCGGCAGGGCCCGGCGGCCAGGGCGGACCGAATGGTCCCGGTGGCTACGGCGGGCCGGGCAGGCCGAACGGTGCCGGTGGGCCGATGGGCCCCGGTCCGCAAGGCGGGCCCGGAATGCCAGGCGGCTTCGGGGCGCCGGCCGGGTTCAACTCCCCGGGCGTGCCCGGTGGGGCCGGTGCCGCGGGCGGCCCGGTGGCCGGTGCGCTGGGCGCGGTCAGCGGGGTGCTGGCCAAGTTCCGCAGCGGCGGCTCGTCCGGCGGTCCCGGCGGACCGGGCGGACCGGGCGGACCTGGTGGTCCCGGCGGCCCCGGCGGGCCCGGCGGGCCCGGGCGCGGGCCGGGGAAGCGGAGCCTCGTCGATCATCTGCGGTCCCGCACCACGGGATGGCGGCGGTTCCTGCCGTCCTGGAAGGTCGTGACCGGGGTCCTCCTCCTCGGCGTCGCCGGCTTCGTCACCATGGTCGGGGTGGCCTACGCGAACACGCCGACGCCGCAGGAGCCCACGGTGGCGGGCGTCGAGGACCAGGCGTCGATCTTCTACTACACCGACGGCACCGAGATCGGCCGGATCGGCAAGAAGCGGCAGAGCGTCGAGCTGAAGCAGGTGCCGCCGTTCGTGCAGGACGCGGTGCTCGCGGCGGAGAACCGCAGCTTCCGCAGCGACCCCGGGTTCTCGGTCAAGGGCACGGCGCGCGCGGTGTGGGTGAACGTGACCGGCGGCCACGGCGGCGGGTCCACGATCACCCAGCAGCTGGCGAAGAACTACTACTCCGACCCGAACAACCGGACGATGAGCCGGAAGTTCAAGGAGCTGTTCATCGCGGTGAAGCTGGACAAGAGCCGCTCCAAGGACGAGATCCTCAAGCTGTACCTGAACACGATCTACTTCGGCCGCGACACCTACGGCATCCAGGCCGCGTCCCGCGAGTACTTCGGCGTCGACGTGTGGCGGCTCAAGCCGGACCAGGCGGCCCTGCTCGGCGGCATGATCCAGGACGCGAACCGGGACCCGGCCGAGAAGGCCAACCGGGCGTACGTGACCGGCCGGTACCAGTACACGCTCAAGGGCATGGTCTCGATGGGCAAGCTGTCGAAGGCCGACGCCGACAGGTACATGCAGCACCTGCCGAAGGTGAAGGAGGCCGGCACCGGCGACCAGCTGTACGGCGGGCAGCGCGGCTACATGCTGATGCGGGCCAAGGAGGAGCTGCGCCGGCAGCACATCGACCAGAAGGAGCTGACGACCAAGGGCCTGCGCGTCTACACGACGTTCGACCGCAAGCGGATGGCGATGGCCAGGAAGGCCGCCGAGCACACCGTCGCGCAGGTGAACCCGAAGAAGCTGGCGAAGAAGGGCATCCGCGTCGGGCTGGTGTCGGTGAACACCGCCAACGGCGAGGTCATCGCGTTCTACGGCGGGCCGGACTACCTGGACCAGGCGTTCGACAACGTGTGGAAGGGGTCGGCGCAGGCGGGGTCGGCGATGAAGCCGTACGTGCTGGCGACGGCGCTGAAGCAGAACTACAGCCTCAAGAGCATGGTCGAGGGCAGGTCGAAGGTCCCGATCGACCCGAACACCGGGAACGCCGTCCCGAAGGGGACGCCGGGCGCGGTCGAGGTGCCGAACAGCCACAACGTGGCGCCGGCCGTCGACCTCGTCACGGCGCTGAAGGAGTCGGTGAACACCGCGTTCATCCAGCTGATCGCCAAGGTCGGCGTGCCGGAGACGATCAAGACGGCGGAGGACGCGGGCGTCTCCCCCGACCTGCTCGATCCGTACCGCAAGCAGCTCAACCTGGCGCTCGGCGTGAACAGCATCCGGCCGGTCGAGCAGGCGGCGGGCTACCAGGCGTTCGCCAACGGCGGGGTGTACCACGAGCCGCACGTCATCAAGATCGTCAAGCAGAGCGACAACCGGACGGTCCGGCTGAGGCCGACGGTCAAGACGCACCGGGTGTTCGACGCGAAGGTCGCGGCGGACGCGACGTACGCGCTCCAGCAGGTCGTCAAGAGCGGTACGGCGACGGCGGCGGCGCTGCCGGACGGCCGTCCCGCGGCGGGCAAGACCGGGACGACCGACCGGAACGTGTCGTCGTGGTTCATCGGGTTCGTCCCGCAGGTGTCGACCGCGGTGACGATGTACAACGACGAGGTCGGGCCCGACCACCAGAAGAAGTCGGTGGTCCTGCCGCAGATCGGCGAGGTCGAGGGCGGGACGATCCCGGCCCGGATCTGGCGCTCCTACATGGCGCAGGCGACCCGGGGGATGGACATCGAGCCGTTCCCGAACCCGGTGTGGGGCGGCATCGTGCAGAAGTGGGCGAAGCTGCCGCCCAAGAAGAAGAAGCACGACGACAGGCCGCCGTGGTGCAACACCCCCATCGGCAAGTACGACCCGCGCTGCAAGGGCGGCGGCGACGGGGGCGGCGGCCACGGCAACGGCCAGCCGTGCCAGACGCCGTTCCAGACGAACTGCGACCCGAACAAGCCGCCGAGCAACCCCCCGCCGCCCTGGTGGTGCACGATCCACCGGGGCGACCCCGCCTGCCGCAAGGTGCGGGGCGGCGGCGGCAACCGGCCGAACGGCGCGGCGGTGACGCCGCTGCTCCCGCTCGTGAGACCGCCCGAATGAACCGGCCGCGCATGGACCGGCCGTGCGGAGATCGGCGCGCGAACCGGCCGCGGATGAACCGGCGGGGCCGTCCGCGTACGTATTCATGGCCGACGGCCGGGCCCCGTCCGCAGGGAGGCGGGACCCGGTCCGCCCCGGCCGTGCCCACCGAGCCCCTCGACGGATCGGGGTGTGACATGAGCCATGTCCGCGGAACGCCGTGCGGCGCGGCGGCGGACGTCGCACGGCCCGATGCGCCGGGGCAGGCCGGCTCGCGGCGGGGCAGGTCGCCCCGCCGGTCCGGCCCCGCCCGCCACTGGTCCGGACATTCCGGACGGGGCGGGCATGTTCCCGTGCGTTCGTCCGATCCGAGGGAGGGCGTCGTTCCTCCCCGGCCCCCTACGCCTCCAGGTGAGCAGTACGCTCGGACGACGCAAAGCCGTACCCCAGTTGATGAGGTCGCGTGAGCAACCCAAGCCGTTACGGACCCGAATACGGAGAGGGCCCCCCTCGCGGGCGGGGCGCCCCCCGCCCCGGTGCCCAGGGCATGCCCCAGGGCGCGCCGCGCGGGGGACAGGGCATGCCGCGCGGAGCCCAGGGGGCGCCGCGCGGACCGCAGATGGGCGCGCCGACGCCCGGGAGGGCCGCGCCGCGGCCCGGTGCCAGGCCGGCCGGGCGCGGCCCGGGCCCCGCGCGGGTCGGCGGACCCGGCGGGCCGGGTGGACCGGGCGGACCGGGCGGCCCGGGTGCCCCCGGGGGCCGGCGCCGTGCGGTGCCGCCGAACGCGATGCGGTCGGGTCCCGGCGGTCCGGGCGGGCCCGGTGGTCCCGGGGGTCCGGGCGGCCCCGGCGGTCCGGGCGGTCCGGGCGGTTTCGGCGGGGGCGGCGGCGGACGCAGCGGCCGGCGCGGACGGCGCAGGGACAAGCCGGAGAAGACCGGCTGGCGGAAGTACGTCCCGAACTGGAAGATCGTCACCGCGATCGTCACGGTGGGGATCCTCGGCATCGCGGCGCTGGTCGGGGTGGCCTACGCCAACACCCCGATCCCGAAGGCCAAGCAGGCCGACGTGACGAAGCAGGCGTCGGTCATCACCTACGACGACGGCAAGAGCACGATCGCGCGGGTCGGCATGAACCGCGAGATCCTCCCGCTCAAGGACATCCCGGAGGTCGTCCAGCACGCGGTGCTCGCCGCGGAGGACCGCGAGTTCTACAACGAGCCGGGCATCTCGCCGAGCGGCATCGCCGGCGCGCTGTACCGGGCCGCGACCGGCGGGGACGTCAACGGCGCCTCGACGATCACCCAGCAGCTCGCCCGCAACTACTACCAGGGCCTGAGCCAGAAGCGGACCGTCAGCCGCAAGCTCAAGGAGATCCTGATCTCCGTCCGGATGGGCAACGAGAAGTCGAAGAACTGGGTGCTCGAGCAGTACCTCAACACCGTCTTCTTCGGCCGTGACGCCTACGGCGTCCAGGCCGCCTCGCGCGCCTACTTCCACAAGCCCGTCAAGGACATCAACGCCTCCCAGGCGGCGCTGCTGGCCGCGATGATCCAGCGTCCGACCTACTTCAAGTCCTTCGGTTCCGACTCCGACCCGCAGAAGCAGGCGCTCATCGCCCGCTGGAACTACGTGGTCGAGGGAATGGTGAAGAAGGGCTGGATAACGCCTGAGGAACGCGCCAAGGCGAAGTTCCCGCAGACGTACGAGAAGTGGAGCGACATCAAGGACACGGGGCAGACCGGGTACCTCACCGACCGGGTCATCTCCGAGCTCGGGACGCTCGGCATCTCCAAGCAGCGCGTCCAGACCGCGGGCCTGCGGATCACCACCACGTTCGACCGGGACCTGCAGAACTACACCGCGACGGCGGTGAAGCAGCTGAAGAGGGAGAAGGGCTTCAACAGCACCATCCACTTCGGCCTCACCGTGGTCGATCCGAAGACCGGCGGGGTGATCGCCGCCTACGGCGGCCCGAGCTACGCCAAGCAGCAGTTCGACGACTCCTTCCAGGGGAAGGTGCAGCCCGGTTCGTCGTTCAAGCCGGTCGTGCTCGCGACCGCGCTGGACAATGACGTCAGCCTGAAAACGACGCTGGACGGCCATTACCGGCGCATCATCAACGGGACGGCCTTCACCAACGACAGCCGGTCGGAGAACGGCGTCTTCGACCTGAAGGAGATGACGGCGAAGTCCATCAACACCGCCTACGTCGACCTCGGCCAGAAGGTCGGGCTGGACAAGGTCGTGGACATGGCCGAGAAGATGGGCATCCCCTCCAACACCGAGGGGCTCAACGCCAACTACACCTCGCTGCCCCTCGGTGTCATCACCGCGACGTCGGTCACGATGGCGTCGGTGTACCAGACGTTCGCCGCCGGCGGCGTGCACCGGCCGGCGCACGTGATCAAGTCGATCACGGACGCGAACGGCAACCCGGTCCTGAACGATGCGGGCAAGCCGGTGAAGAAGGAGCCGTGGGCCAAGAAGAGCACCCAGGTCTTCGACCAGGGTGTCGCGGCGGACGCCACGGAGGCGATGCGCGGCGTGGTCACGCACGGCACCGGTACCGGGGCGAGCCTCGGCGCCCGCCCGGTCGCCGGCAAGACCGGTACGTCGTCGCAGAACAAGTCCGCCTGGTTCGTCGGCTACACGCCCGAGTACGTGACGGCGGCCGCGATGTGGCGGTCGACGAAGGACGGCAAGACCCAGAAGTCCCTGGTCGGCGTCGGCGGATACAGCCAGGTCTACGGTGGTACCGTCCCGGCCGAGCTGTTCAAGATGGTCATGACCAAGGCGCTGGAGGGCAAGGAGATCACGCCGTTCCCGCCGCCGGTCTACGGCGGGACGGTCGCCCCGTGGGCGGTCGCGAAGCCGCAGCCGACCACGTCGCCGACGACCTCGCCGACCCCGACGAAGACGCCGACGTGCGGTAACAACGGGCAGGGGCAGCAGCAGAACGGGCAGCCCTGCCGCAGCACCTCCCCGAACCCGTCGAACACGCCGACGACCCCGGGCACGGGCCAGCCCTGCAACGGCTTCAACATGCCGCCCGGCTGCAACCCGAACCTCCCTCCGACCGACCCGGCCGCCCTGAGGCAGTGGTGCAAGCTGCATCCGAACAACCAGGCGTGCAGGAACGAGGAGCCCGGCGACCCGACCCAGCCCAACGGGACCACCAACTGATCCCGAGCGCGTGAACGCGAGACGGCCCGGAGCCCATCGGCTCCGGGCCGCTCCCTTTCCTGAGGGTTTCCCGTACGTTCGGCGGGGGCGCGGTGCGGGGACGCGTCCGGCGCGCGGCGACCAATAGTCTGCTGTCCATGTCGTCGTCTTCTGAGAGGGTCGCAATGGCCGGCGCCGGGACCGGTACGGGGCCGGCCGGGGAACGCGGCCGGATGGCGCGGCTCGTGCCGGTCCTGGCGGGCGCCGCCGCCGTGGTGTGCGCGCTGGGCTGGCTGCAGAAGCAGCCGTGCGCCTCGGCCAAGTTCGACTTCGTCAAGACGACGACGCGCGCGTGCTACACCGACGTGTACCCGCTGTACTACGTGCGCGGGCTGAACGACGGGAAGGTCCCCTACTTCGACTCGTTCACCGGTTCCGACATCCACCACGTCGAGTACCCGGTGCTGAGCGGCGGGTTCATGCAGCTGGCCGCGTGGCTGGTCAAACCGTTCGGGGTGGACGAGCGGGGGATGGCGTTCTACAACGTCACCGTGCTGCTGCTGGCCGTGCTGGCGGTCGCCGCGGTGCTCGCGACCGCGTACGTGGCGGGGCGCCGGTCGCTGCGCGCCGGGCTGATGGTGGCGCTGTCACCGTCGCTGCTGCTCACCGCTTACATCAACTGGGACCTGCTCGCGGTGGCGCTGTCGGCGCTGGCCCTGGCGGCGTGGTCGTCGCGCCGGCCGGCGCTGGCGGGCGCGCTGCTCGGGCTGGCGATCGCGGCGAAGTTCTACCCGCTGCTGTTCCTCGGGCCGCTGGTGCTGCTGTGCGTCCGCGCGGGGCAGTGGCGCGCGATGGCGCGGATGCTCGCGGGCACCGCCGGCGCCTGGCTGGTCGTGAACGTGCCGGTGATGGTGTTCGCGTGGGACGGCTGGGTGGAGTTCTACAGCTTCAGCCAGAAGCGCGGCATCGACTGGGGCTCCATCTTCTTCGTGCTGCAGGAGCACGGATTGTCCGGCCTCGCGTCCGACACCGACGAGCTGAACCTCGCCGGGACGGGAACGTTCCTGGTCCTCGCCGCCGGGATCGCGGTGCTCGCGCTCGCGGCGCCGCGCCGTCCCCGCCTGCCGCAGCTGATGTTCCTGGTGCTCGTCGCGTTCATGCTGCCGAACAAGGTCTGGTCGCCGCAGTACGTGCTGTGGCTGCTGCCCCTCGCGGTGCTGGCGCGCCCGAAGCTGCCTGCCTTCGTGGTGTGGCAGGTAGGCGAGGTCGTCTACTTCTTCGGGATCTGGTGGTACCTGCTGTCGGTGTCGTTGCAGGTGCCGGGCTCGGACCTGTCGTCCACCGTGTCGGCGGTCCTGCACCTGGACGCGCCGGAGGGCGGGATCAGCCAGGACGTCTACACCATCGCGCTGCTCGCCCGGTTCGTCACCGTGCTGGCGATGGCGGTGCTGGTGGTGCGGGACGTCCTGCGCCCGTCCGGCGACATCGTGCGGACGGGCGGCGAGGACGACCCGGCCGGCGGGGTCCTCGACGGCGCCGACGACGCGGTCTCGCTCCGCCGCCGGCGGGGCGCGCGACACCTGCGCACGGACGCCGCCGCCGCGTCCCCCGCCGGCTGAGGCGTCACCGGCGCAGCGCCGCCAGGAACCACTCGAACACCGGCACCAGCGAGGGCGGAACGGGCCAGCCGTTGATCACGGCGAGCAGCTGCCAGTACCGCTCGGCGCGCCGGTCGCCGCCGACCTCCAGCCGGTGCAGCAGCCGGGCGCGGAAGTCCGGGCCGTCCTGCTCGCCGAACGTGGCGGCGTAGGCGGCGGCCAGCTCGTCCACGACGGGCCGGGCGGCGTCGGACGCCGGGTCGATCCCGTTCTCGATCGCCGCGCCCGCCTTCGCGAGCGTGATCTCGGTCAGTCCCGCCATGCCCTCCGGGGCCGGTCCCCGCGCGGCCTCCTCGGCCTGGAACTCCGCCATCCGGCGGACGGCCGCGCGGAAGTCCGGGTCGCCGACCAGTTCGGCCAGCTCCACCCACGCGTCGACCTGCTCGGGCGCGGGGTCGTCGGGCAGTTCCGGCAGCGCCGCGCGCATCTTCTCGGCGAAGCCGGGGTTCACCTCCAGCCCGGCGAAGGTCTCCTCGACGAACTCGGTGATGATCCGGTTGCGCTCCTCGTCGGACAGTTTCGCGAGCCTGTGCATCAGCTGGACCTCCTCCGGGGCGGACCCCCGCCTGACAACCGCGCGCAGCACGGCCCGGCGCAGCCGGAGCGTGCGGATCTGCACGTCGAGCGCCTCGGCGTGCGCCGCCGCGACCTCCCCGACGGTGATCTCGCGGGCCAGCACCCGCCGCACGGTCTCCAGGTCGACGCCGAGGTCGCGCAGCGTGCGGACCAGGTCCAGGCGGGCGGCCGCCGCGATGTCGTAGAGCCGGTAGCCGGCCAAGCCCGTTTCCCGCGCGTCCGCGAACCCGCCGCGCCCGGGCGGCGGGGATCGCCGGGACGATTGCGGGGGCTTGGGGATTCCGTAGGCGAATGCCGGGGAGGATCGCGCCGGGCGGGGGCTCCGGTGTCCCGCGCCCGCGCGGAGGACGACCGGCTGGAGACGACGTGAACGCGAACCGAGCACTGGACGAGCTGCTCGCCGGGCGGCTGGGACCGGGCGTCTACCAGTGGCGGACGCCCGCCGTCCCCGGCGCCGTCGGCGACACGTCCTGGATCGGGAGGGCCGAGGAGGCCGGCTGGCGCGGCTTCCATCTCGACGGCCGCCGCGCCCGCGGCAAGGACGCGTTCCTGCGGCTGTGCGCGGAGGTCTTCGAGTTCCCCGGCTGGTTCGGCGGCAACTGGGACGCCCTGGACGACTGCCTCGCCGACCTGTCCTGGACGCCCGCCAAGAACGGCTACCTGGTGCTGTACGAGTCGTGGTCGGAGCTCGCCGACGCCGACCAGGCCGCGTTCCGGACCGTCCTCGACGTCTTCGGCGGCGCGGTCAAGGCCTGGCGGGACACCTCCACGCCCATGGTGGTGCTGCTGGCGAGCGTGGGGGTGGAGGTGGCGGGGGTCCCCCGGCTGGCGTGAGGGCGCGGGCGCGCCCGGACGCTCAGTAGGTGCTGGTGGTCGCGGCGCTGCCGAACATGATCGCCCACAGCCAGACGTAGAAGATCCAGAAGATCACCCAGCCGGCGGTGACGATGTAGCCGAGGATCAGGCCGGCCAGCGCCATGCCCGAGCCCTCCTCGTGCGTCCGCTTGATCTGGCCCTGCGCGACGTGCCCGAAGATGATCGCCAGGACGGAGGTCAGGCCGCAGCTGACGAAGCCGACGAGCCCCAGGACCATCGACGCGGTCGCCATGCCGTTGGTGCCGCGGCCGGTCGGCACGGAGCCGCCGCCGTAGTAGTGGTGCTGCACGGCCGGCTGCGAGTACGGCTGGGGAGCGTAGGGGTCGTGCGAGCCGTAGCCGTAGGGATCGTACGGGGGCTGGGCCATGGGGGGCTCCCGATCGGTTCGCGCGCCGCCGCCGGGTGGACGCGCGTGCGCTGATGGGCTGGGTTCCGGATTATGCCAGTGTGACGGGACACCGCGCGTTTGTCGCCATGCCGACCGTCACAGGGTTGGATGCCCGGCTCGCCGCACCGGTTCCATGGATGGCCTGATCGTGCCAGGGCGCCGCGGCCCGTCGCGCGCGCCCCGTTCGGCGCCCCCGTCGCGCGCCCGTCAGAGGTTGTCGCGCAGCCAGGTGATGTCGCCGGCCTGCCCGGCGGCGGGCGTCTCCACCACGACCGGCGCGTCCGCGGCCCGCACCACGGCCAGGATCAGCTCGGGGTCGATGCTGCCGCTGCCGAGGTTGGCGTGCCGGTCGGCGCCGGAGCCGAACGCGTCCCGGCTGTCGTTGCAGTGCACCAGATCGATGCGGCCGGTTATGGCCTTGATCCGGTCGACGGCGTCGACGAGCTCCTCGCCGGCCGCGTGCGCGTGGCAGGTGTCGAGGCAGAAACCGAGCTTGTCCTCCAGCCCCGGCACTCCCGACAGCACCTCCCACAGCCGGGCGATGCGGTCGAACTTGCGCGCCATCGCGTTGCCGCCGCCCGCGGTGTTCTCGATGAGCACCGGGATCGGGCAGTCGGTGCGCTCGAACACCTTGCGCCAGTTCTCGAAGCCGGTCTCCGGGTCGTCGTCCTTCAGCACGTGCCCGCCGTGCACGATCAGGCCCTTCGCGCCGATCGACGCGGCCGCCTCCAGCTGCTGGGCGAGGTTCTTGCGGCTCGGGATGCGGATCCGGTTGTTGGACGTCGCCACGTTGATCGTGTACGGGGCGTGCACGTAGACGTCCACGCCGGAGCCGTCCAGCGCCTCGACGCCCTCCGGCAGCACGGGCTTCTTCCAGCCCTGCGGGTCGCCCAGGAAGAACTGGACGACCTCGGCCCCGACCGCGCGGGCGTTGGCGAGCGGTTCGGTCTGGTCGACGTGGGCTCCGATGCGCATGGCACCGAGGTTATCCGCGCGGTCGGACGTTTCGCCCCGCAACGCGCCTCACCGGCCGGCGAGGCGCGGGCGAGAGCCGTCCGCGCGCATGCCGGAAGCGCCGTCCACCGGGGGGACGGCGCCCGGGGCGGCGCGGTCAGAGGGAGAAGCCGCCGTGGCTGATCGCGAAGCCGGCGCCGACGAACGAGGCGACCATGCCGATCACGTTCAGCCAGCGCTCGTTGGTCGTCGCCGAGATCATCTGCGAGACGAGCGCGAGCGGCAGGCCGATGACGCCGACCACCAGGCCGGCGAAGTGGGCCGCGGGGATGCCGCCGCCGAGCACGAGGGCGGCGACCCCGAGGGTGAACGCCAGGACGGCGAGGACGTCCTGCAGCCGGTGGCTCTCGGGCTCGGTCCTGCTCTGGGCGGTCGCGTGCCTCGTCCCGGCTACCTCCTCTGGCATCCGGACCTCCTCACTTCGTGGGTGCCCGCGCGGTGCGCATGGTGACCGCGGGACCGGACGGACCATGTGCGTAAAGGAATGCCCAGCCGGTCGGAAGATCAACCGGCGGCGGCGCTCGGAAATGTCGGTGCCACCCGGTACGGTCGAACACGGATTCGATAACACCGGCCGGGGTCCCCCGGCCCGGATCCAGGAGGAGCACCAGCCGTGAGGGAGAGCGTTCCGGCCCGCGCGGGCCGGGGAGCGGAGGCGAGGCGATGAACTCCAGCGAACTCGGGGTCATCGGCGACGCGGAGCTCGTCGAGGAGCTGTCCATGCTGACCACCCAGACCGCGCGCATGCGCGCCCGGATGGCCGACATCATGGCCGAGCTCGAGCGGCGGCGCCGCCGGGCCCCCGGCCGTCCGGCCGCCCGGCGCTAGCGGGCCGCGGGGGTCCGCCCGCCCGCCCGGCCGGAACAGGCTCGTACGCTGCCAACTGTTGGTAGCCTGTACCGGTCCCGCGGCAGGCGCGCCCGGCTGATCGGAGCCCGGTGCCGCCGCGGGGGACGCAAGAGCCCTCCTGTCACGGAGAGACCGTGACCGCCAGTCCAGAGGAGGTAGGGACACAGCATGCGTCGTTACGAACTGATGGCGATCCTCGACCCCGGCATCGACGAGCGCACCGCGAACGCGGCGCTCGACCCGTTCCTGAAAGTCGTGAAGGACGGCGGCGGCAGCGTCGAGAAGGTCGACGTCTGGGGCCGCCGGCGCCTGGCGTACGACATCCAGAAGAAGTCCGAAGGCATCTACGCGGTGGTCGACCTGTCGGCTGAGCCTGCCACGGTCAAGGAGCTCGACCGGCAGCTCAACCTGAGCGAGTCGATCCTCCGTACCAAGGTCATCCGCCCCGAGGTCCACTGAGCCCGGCTCAGCCCTCACACCAGCCGGAGCGAGCCCCATGGCAGGCGACACCGTAATCACGATCGTCGGGAACCTCGTCGAGGACCCGAACCTGCGCTTCACCTCCAGCGGCCAGGCGGTCGCGTCCTTCCGCATCGCGTCGACGCCGCGGTTCTTCGACCGCCAGAGCAACGACTGGAAGGACGGCGAGGCGCTCTTCCTGACCTGCAACGTCTGGCGGCAGGCCGCCGAGAACTGCGCCGAGACCCTGCAGCGCGGCATGCGGGTGATCGTGCAGGGCCGGCTCAAGCAGCGCTCGTACGAGACCCGCGAGGGTGAGAAGCGCACCGTCTTCGAGATCGAGGTCGACGAGGTCGGCCCGTCGCTGCGCAACGCGACCGCCAAGGTCAACAAGACCCAGCGGCAGGGTGGCGGCGGCGGTTTCGGCGGCGGCGGTGGCGGCGGCCAGGGCGGCGGCCAGGGCGGCGGCGGCTTCGGCGGCGGTGACCAGGGCGGCGGCGGTTTCGGCGGCGGCGGTCAGGGTGGCGGCGGCTTCGGCGGCGGCCAGCAGGGCGGCCAGGCCAACGACCCCTGGGCCACCGGCGGTGGCGGCGGGGGCGGCGGCGGCTTCTCCGACGACCCGCCGTTCTGACCGGCCCTCCGGACGGCCTCCGGACAGCAAGACCCACGACATTTCCACGTCCATTCCCGCGTGAGCGGGGCTCTCTCTAAGGAGCACCACGATGGCGAAGCCACCTCCCCGCAAGCCGAAGAAGAAGGTTTGCGTTTTCTGCCAGGAGAAGATCTCCTACGTCGACTACAAGGACACGGGCCTGCTGCGGAAGTTCATCTCCGACCGCGGCAAGATCCGTGCCCGGCGGGTGACCGGCAACTGCACCCAGCACCAGCGGGACGTCGCCACGGCGATCAAGAACGCCCGTGAGATGGCGCTGCTGCCGTACACCAGCACCGCGCGCTGAGGCAGGGGGTAACCAACATGAAGCTCATCCTGACCCAGCAGGTCTCCGGGCTCGGCGAGCCCGGCGACGTCATCGAGGTCCGCGACGGCTACGGCCGCAACTACCTCGTCCCCCGCGGGTTCGCCATCCAGTGGACCCGGGGCGCCGAGAAGCAGATCGACTCGATCAAGAAGGCGCGTTCGGCCCGCGAGATCGCGACCGTCGAGCACGCCAAGGAGGTCGCCGGCCAGCTGGCGGCGCTGCGCGTGACGCTGCGCACCCGCACCGGCAGCAACGGCCGGCTGTTCGGCGCGGTCACCGCCGCCGACATCGCCGAGGCGGTGCGCGCCGCCGACGGTCCCGAGCTGGACCGCCGCCGGATCGAGATCGGCAACCCGATCAAGACGGTCGGCACCCACCGGGTGAGCGTCCGGCTGCACAGCGACGTCAACGCCACCATCGACGTCAACGTCGTCGAGGCCTGACCCGCGTTTCGGACGACCCTCGCGTACCGGGATCAACCCGGTCGCGGGGGTCGTTTCGTATTCCGGACCGGCCCGCGCCGCCGTCCGCGTCGCCTCTGCTCCCCGCAATCTCTTGCACAAGAACAGGGTGGCCCCGTCCCGGATCTCTCAGGGTTTCATGTGAAACGTCCCTGAACCGCCCGTTGTTTGGGTGATCGTCTGAGCGGCCATTACGTTCCGTGATCGAGATCATCGCGGGGCGAAGGGGGACGGTGTTGATCGCGCATTCGGGGGACGGCGCGGCCGGCCGGGAACGCGACGGGACGGCGGTGACGCGCCGGTCGGTCATCGGCGGCGTGGTGGGCGCGGGGCTGCTGGAGGTCCTGGGCTTCGGGTCGCCGTTCCAGAGCGGGGCGATGGCGGACGCGGCGCCGGTCGCGCCCCTGTTCACCGCGGACGCCCCGCACGTCTACACGCGCGCGCAGTGGAGGGCGCGGCCGCCCAAGCGCGCGGCCCGAATCCTCGGCCGCGCGCCGGACCACATCGTCGTGCACCACACCGACACGGCCAACTCCGCCGACCTCACGGTCGCGCACGCGTTCAGCCTGTCCCGCTACATCCAGAACTTCCACATGGACAAGCGGGGCTGGGACGACTGCGGGCAGCAGCTCACCATCAGCCGGGGCGGCGTCGTGATGGAGGGCCGCAACCGGAGCCTGGCGTCCGTCCGGGAGGGCGACCTGGCGGTCGGCGCGCAGGTGCTGCACCACAACGAGCACACCATCGGGATCGAGAACGAGGGCAACTACATGAAGAAGGCGGTCCCCGGCCGCCTGTGGTCGTCGCTGACGGAGGTGTGCGTGTGGCTCTGCCGGGCCTACGACCTCGACCCGGCCGAGGCCATCGTCGGGCACCGCGACTACAACACGACCTCGTGTCCGGGCGACGTGCTGTACTCGCGGCTGCCGGCGCTGCGCCGGGCGGTCGCGGCGCGGTTGGAGGGCTCCGGCGGGAAGCCGAAGAGCAAGCCGAAGGCCCCGCCGAAGCCGGACGACCCGGGCGACTACTACCAGGACGACGACGGTGACGACTGGCCGGGCCTGCTCAACCTGAACTGGTGACCCGGCCGGGGCGCGCCCGCGGGCCTCAGGTCTCGGGGGTCGTGTAGCGGGTGCGGCGGCGGGCGATCTCCGGGTCGATGCCCTCGACCAGCGACCAGATGCCGGCGACGCGTTCCACCAGCGTCTCGGGCGGCAGCCCGGCCAGGCCCTCCGCCGCCAGGTCGTCGATCGCCTGCGTGAGCCGGGCCATCCGCTCGCCATGGGTGGAACACATGTTCGAATAGTAGCGAGTGGGGCGGGCGGGGCGGGTGGGCTTCCGGAAATCCCCGGCTCGTCCGCGCGGCGGCCGCTACCGGACGGCGCCCGTCACCATCCACCGGTCGCCCCGGGCCCGCAGGGCCAGCGTGACCAGGCGCGTTCCCATCCACAGCCCGATCGCCGCCCAGAGGCCGACGATCCCCGCGCCCGCCCCGTAGAGCAGCAGCGCCGCCGGCAGGAACACGACCGTCGCGACGAGCGTCGTCGCCGCCAGGTAGGTGCCGTCGCCCGCGCCGATCAAGATTCCGTCAAGGACGAACACAACGCCAGCGACCGGCTGCAGGACCGCCACCATCACCAGCGACACCAGCAGCAGATGCCGGACATCGCCGTCGGAGGTGAACAGGTCCGGCAGCCACGGCCGTACCGCGAGCACGGCCAGAGCGAACACCGCCCCGCAGGCCACGCCCCAGACGACCATCCGCCGCGTGACCGCCCGGGTTCCGGCCACGTCCGCCGCGCCCAGGTACCGGCCGGTGATCGCCTGGCCCGCGATCGCGATGGCGTCCAGCGCGAAGGCCAGCAGCGTCCACACCTGGAACCCCACCTGGTAGGCGGCGATCTCCGCGTCGCCCATCCGGGCCGCGATCGACGTCCCGACGAGCAGCACGATGCGCAGCGCGGCCGTCCGGAGCAGCAGCCCGAAACCGGCCGTCGCGGACGTCCGCAACCCGGCCCAGTCCGGGCGGACCGGCGCGCCCTCCCGCCGCGCCCCGCGCAGCACCACGGCCACGTACACCGCCGCGCCGGCGGTCTGCGCGAGCACGGTGCCCCAGGCCGACCCGGCGATCCCCCATCCGAGGACCAGCACGAACACCGCGTTCAGCAGCAGGTTCAGTGAGAAGCCGCCGATGGAGACGGCCAGCGGCGTGCGGGTGTCCTGGAGGCCGCGCAGGACGCCCGTCCCGGCCAGGACCACCAGCATCGACGGGATCCCGAACAGGCTGATCCGCAGGTACGTGTGCGCGTACGGCGTCACCGTGGCGGACGCGCCGAACGCGTCCACGATCGGCGGGATCAGCGGCCAGCCCGCCGCGATCAGCACCGCGCCGATCGCGACCGCCAGCCACATCCCGTCGATGCCCTGCCGGACCGCCGCCCGCCGGTCCCCCGCGCCGAGCCGCCGCGCGACCCCGGCCGTGGTGCCGTACGCCAGGAAGACGCACAGGTAGACCAGCGTGTTCAGCGCCTGCCCGGCGACGCCGAGGCCGCCGAGCTGCGCCGTCCCGAGGTGCCCGACGATCGCCGAGTCCGACAGCAGGAACAGCGGCTCGGCGACGAGCGCGCCGAACGCCGGCACCGCCAGCCGCAGGATCTCGCGGTCGTGCGGGCCCGCCCGGAACCTCATGGTGCGCTCCCCGGCCTCTGTAACTCTTCAAAGAAGTTCACACCTTACAGCACCCGGATCGGCCGACTTTCTCTCCCCCACACCCGGTGGACGACGTTCGCGCAGCTCACGACCGTACCGGTCACGCGGCGAACGAACTTTCCCCAGAGTTGTCCACAGGTCGTGCACAACGAGTGCCGCGTGTCTGCACAGGTATTCCACAGGTTCGTCCACACGCTGCTTTGCCCTCGCCCGCGTGGGCTCGGGAGAATGTCGGACGCCTGAGGTAGACGTGAGATGTACGGTCGGCGATGGGCGGACGGGGCGCCCGGCGGCCGGGAGGAAGGGGGTGCGGCAGGTGAGCGTGACCGAGCTCGGACCGCACGAGCAGGAGTTCGAACGCACCCCACCGCACGACATCGCGGCCGAACAGGGCGTCCTCGGCGGCATGCTGCTCTCCCAGGACGCCATCGCCGAGGTCGTCGAGGTGCTGCGCACCCAGGACTTCTACCGCCCCGCGCACCAGATCATCTACGACATCGTCCTCGACCTGTACGGCCGCGGCGACCCCGCCGACGCCGTCACCGTCGCCGGCGAGCTCACCAAGCGCGGCGAGATCGGCCGCATCGGCGGCGCCCCCTACCTGCACACGCTGATCTCCTCGGTGCCCACCGCCGCCAACGCCGGCTACTACGCCAAGATCGTGCACGAGCGCTCGGTGCTGCGCCGGCTGGTCGAGACCGGCACCCGGATCGTGCAGATGGGCTACGCCGCCGACGGCGCCGACGCCGACGAGGTGCTCGACCGCGCCCAGGCCGAGGTCTTCGCCATCGCCGAGAAGCGCGCCGGCGAGGACTACGTGGCGCTCAGCGAGATCATGCCCGGCGCCCTCGACGAGATCGAGGCGATCGGCAGCCGCGGCGGCCAGATGGTCGGCTGCCCCACCGGCTTCGCCGACCTGGACGCCCTCACCAACGGCCTGCACCCCGGTCAGATGATCGTCGTCGCCGCCCGTCCCGCGATGGGCAAGGCGCTCGGCCTCGACACCCCGCTCCCGACCCCCGCGGGGTGGACGACGATGGGCCGGGTCGCGGTCGGCGACCACTTGATCGGAGCCGACGGGAAGCCCACCCGCGTCGTCGCGGCGACCGAGGTGATGCACGGCCGCCCCTGCTACGAGATCGAGTTCTCCGACGGCGAGGTCATCGTCGCCGACGCCCGGCACCAGTGGCGCACCCTCGCCGACGACCACGGCGGTCCGGCGGGCGGGCGGGGCGAGAGCACCTCGGCCCGCCCGGACGCCCCGGCCCGGCGCCCTGGCGGGCGGGCGGTGGCGGGCGGCGAACGGCCGGTCGCGGACGGCACCGCGCCCGACCGTTGCGGCACCGTCAACGACCTCCGGGCTCATCAGCGCGCCGCCGTCCACCGCGCCTTCGAGAGCGCGCGGCCGCTGCTCGCGTCCGGCACCGGCGCGGGCAAGACCCGGGCGTATCTGAGCGCGCTGACCGCCGACGTGCTCGGCCTCGGCCTCGACACGAGCTTCGAGGCCGCCTGCGTCATGACGGAGCCGGTTCGCCACGGTGGCGGTGCCCACCCTTGGGCGGTCGCGGCCACCGGTGCGCGCGGTGAGACCGAGCCGGGCGCCGGTGTTCGTCCGCTGCCGTCGAAGCGGCGGCCCTGCGCGGCCTCCGCGGGCGGCTCCCCCCGCCCGGGCAGGCCGCCGCACGCCCGGCCGCTCGGACGCGGCGGGCCCGGACGGCAGGACCACCACGCCGGCTCGCATGCGGCCGGCGGCGCGGAGCGGGCGCCGCTCGCCGCGCGGTCCCGGATCCGGACGACCGAGGAGATCTTCGCCTCGGTCCGTCGCGACGGGCGGCCCGTGCACGCCGTGGAGGTCGCCGGCGCGTTCGACCTCCCCGACGCCGACCTGCCCGTCGACCCCTACGTCCTCGGCGTGTGGCTCGGCGCGGGGGAGGGCGGCGACGCCGCCATCACCTGCCTCGACGGAGCGGTCATCGCGCAGATCGAGCTGGCCGGCCAGCCGGTCGTCCCCGAGCCGTTCCCGGGCTGCTATCGGCTGCCCGGCCTGCGCGACCGGCTCGCCGCCCTCGGCGTGCTCGACGGCGGGCACGTCCCGGCCGTGTACCTGCGGGCGTCCATCGCCCAGCGCCGCGCGCTGCTGGCCGGCCTCCTCGACGTCTGCGGTAAGACCTCTCCCGGCGGCCGCGTCGCCGTCGCCGTCGCCTCCGCGCGGCTCGCCGAGGGGCTCCGCGAACTCGTCCTCGGCCTCGGCCACCGCGCCGCGCTGACCGTCGACCCGGCGGGCGACCCGCTCGGCGAGCCGATGCACCAGATCGCCTTCACCCCGCACGAGACGGTGTTCCGCTCCCCGCGCAAGGCCGAACGGCAGAGCGTGGCCGTCCACCGCGACGCGCGGGTGCGGCACATCGTGGACGTGCGGCCGGTCGCGAGCGTGCCGGTGCGGTGCGTCCAGGTCGACAACGCCGACCACATGTACCTGGCCGGGCGCTCCTGCATCCCGACGCACAACTCGACGCTGGCGCTCGACTTCGCCCGCGCCGCGTCCATCAAGCACGGCCTGACCTCGGCGTTCTTCAGCCTGGAGATGGGCCGCAACGAGATCACGATGCGGCTGCTGTCGGCGGAGGCGCGGGTCGCGCTGCACGCGATGCGGTCCGGCACCATGCAGGACGAGGACTGGACGCGCCTCGCCCGCCGGATGAGCGAGGTCGCCGAGGCGCCGCTGTTCATCGACGACTCGCCCAACATGTCGATGATGGAGATCCGGGCGAAGTGCCGCCGGCTGAAGCAGCAGCACGACCTCCGCCTGGTGATCATCGACTACCTGCAGCTGATGACGTCCGGCAAGCGGGTCGAGAGCCGCCAGGTCGAGGTGTCGGAGTTCTCCCGCTCGCTGAAGCTGCTCGCCAAGGAGCTCGGCGTCCCGGTCATCGCGCTGTCGCAGCTGAACCGCGGTCCCGAGCAGCGCACCGACAAGAAGCCCATGGTGTCCGACCTGCGCGAGTCGGGGTGTGTCACCGCGTCGACCCGCATCATGCGGGCGGATACCAACGAAGAGATCGCCATCGGGGAACTGCTCGCGAGCGGGGCGCATGATGTTCCCGTCTGGTCTCTGGACGAGCGACTGAAGTACGTTCCCCGGACGATGACCCACGCGTTCCCCAGCGGACGCAAGGAGGTCTTCCGGGTCACGCTCGCCTCGGGGAAGCAGATCGAGGCCACCGCCAACCACCCGTTCCTCACCTACAGCGGTTGGACTCCCCTCGGTGAGTTGGAGCCCGGGGCGCGTGTCGCGACCGCCAGGCATGTGCCGCCGCCGCTGAAGCCCGTCGCCTGGCCCGAGGCCGAGGTCGTCCTCCTGGCTCACCTCACCGGCGCCGGATCCTTCGTCAAGCGCCAGCCGATCCGCTATGCCAGCAGGGACGAGGCCTGCCTGCAGGCGGTGACCGAGGCGGCCCGGCACTTCGGTATCACGGCCGTCAGGGACGAGTACGCGGCCGCTCGGGTGACGACACTGCGCCTGCCCGCGCCGTACCGGCTCTCGCACGGCCGCCGGAACCCGATCGCGGAGTGGCTCGACGGATTGGGACTGTGCGGGCTGCGCTCGCACGAGAAGTTCGTGCCGGCGTCGGTGTTCGGGCTTTCCAAAGAGCAGATCGCGCTCTTCCTCAGGCACTTGTGGTCGACGGACGGCTGCGTCCATTGGGACGCCGAACGCGGACGGTGCACCGTCTACTACGCGTCTACGAGCCGGCGGCTGGTAGAGGACGTGTCCAGGCTGCTCCTGCGCTTCGGTATCCACTCCCGGATCAAGACCGTCACCAAAGGGGACTACCGCCCCGGCTACCAGCTCTACCTGTACGGCGCCGAGAACCAGCTCGCGTTCTTCAACGCGGTCCGCGTGCACGGTGCGCGCGGAGTGGTGGCGGCCGAGGCGGCCGAGAGCCTCCGGAACCTGCGATCCAACACCAACCGGGACACGGTGCCACGCGAGGTCTGGCAGGACGTCCGGCGCATTCTCGCCGAACGCCGAATGACGCACCGGGAGTTCTCCGCGGCGATCGGCACCGAATTCTCCGGCAGCAGCCTCTGGAAGCGCGCGCCGAGCCGTCAGCGCCTCGGCCGGGTGGCGACGGTGCTGGGCAGTGCCGAGCTGGAGATGCTGTGCACGAACGATGTGTTCTGGGACGAGATCGTAGGAGTGGAGAGCATCGGCGAGCAGGACGTGTACGACGCCACGGTGCTCGGACTCCACAATTTCGTCGCGAACGGCATTTCCCTGCATAACAGCATCGAGCAGGACGCGGACATGGTCATCCTGCTGCATCGCGAGGACGCCTACGAGAAGGAGTCGCCGCGTGCCGGCGAGGCCGACCTGATCGTGGCCAAGCACCGTAACGGCCCGACCGCGACGGTGACGGTGGCGTTCCAAGGCCACTACAGCCGCTTCGTCGACATGGCCCAGTAGGGACGCCGACCCCCGCGTCGCGCAGCACCGCCAACGCCCGCGACAGGCAGGCGTCCGCGTCGGCTCCGTCGGCGCGCAGCCCGCGCGGCCAAGGGCCGCCGGTGCTTGCGCGTTGGCACGCCGTGACTCTAGCGATGCGGGTTTCTCCGTGAACTTGGGCGGGTTTGGTGGCGTCCATGTGGGGGTGGAGGCAGGGCGTCGGTGGGGGCGCGTCGGCGGCGCCAATACCGAACGGTTGCCGAACATGGGGGACGGGCCGGTCGCGGAGGCGCGGCTGGCCCGGGACCTGGACGTCGCGGTCCGCCATCTGCGGGCCGTGCCGGGGGTGGACGGCGGGCGGATCGGTCTTCTCGGCCATTCGATGGGCGCCGCCGCCGTGGTGCGTTACGCGGAAGCGCATCCGGACGTTCGGGCGACGGTGGCCATTTCGCAAGGGACGATGCTGGTCGGTGCGGCCTCGCGTCCGCGGAATCTGCTTCTGGTCGCGGGCGGGCTGGAGTTCGCCGACTACCGGGACGGGGCCGTCGGCGCGCTGCGGGCGGCGTATCCGCAGGGGCATACCGTTCGTACTGTTGGTGGCGTCGCTGATCGCCGCGCTGCTGGTCTGGCAGGGCGTGCAGGCGGCGGCGCTGCGCGCGGTGCGGGCGCCGGTGTGGCTGACCGGCGGGTCAGCGGGCGGGGCGTTCGAAGACGAGCTCGCGGCCGTCGAGGTCGTCCCACTGCTCGCCGACGTGGACGAATCCGTGGCCGGCGAGGGTGGCGAGGGACGCGGCGTTGCCGGGGCTGATCGAGGCGCGGACCGTCCGGACGGACGGTTCGGCGGCGGCGCGGTCCAGCAGCGCGGCGAGCATGGCGGTGGCGTGGCCGCGGCGCCGGTGGGCGGGGTCGACGGAGTAGGAGATCTCGACGGTGCCGTTCTCGTCGGGCGCGGAGTGGAAGCCCGCGTAGCCGACGACGGCGCCGCCGGGTTCGCCGACGGCGGCGCGGACGATCCAGGCGGCGTCCTCGGGAGACCGCCGCAGCTGGTCGAGCCGGTACCGCCAGAGCCGTTCGGCGTCGTCGTCGACGAAGTACGCGGTGAGCGGGACTCCGGCGAGGGCGGAGGCGGCGGGGAGGTCGCCGTCGAGCAGGGCGGCCATGACCGGGGGCGGGAGTTCGACGAAGCGGAGGGTCACGGGCGGCTCCTGGCGTGGTGGTCGGTGACGCGGGTGAGCAGCCCGGTGAGCTGGTCGCGTTCGGCGGGGGACAGCGGCGCGAGCAGCTCGTCCTGGATGCCGGACAGTACCTCGTCGAGTTCGCGCAGGTGGCGGCGGCCGGCGGGGGTGAGCGTGATGATGTTGCGCCGCCGGTCGGCAGGGTCGGGGGCGCGTTCGACCAGCTCCTTCGCGGCCATCTCGTTGAGGGCGGCGACGACGTCGCTGCGGTCGATGGCGGCGCGCCGGCCGAGGTCGGCCTGGCTGGCCGGGCCGTACTCCTCCAGCGTGGCGAGCAGCCGGTAGTGGTAGCCGCGCGCGCCGGCGGCGGCGAAGCCGTCGGCGACGAGCCGGTGGCTGTGCGCGGAGGCCAGGTTGATCAGCCAGCTGGCGGCGTGCCGGAGCCGTTCGGGCGGCCGGGCGTCGTCGGAGATCACGCCCGCCAGTGTACTTGTTGGCAGAGCCAACGATCCACGCTACTGTTGGCACATCCAATATTGGTTAACCCAACAAATGGAGGAGCTGTGGACAACGACGCACTGACCGAGCTGGTCGGACGGCTCGGACGCTGGCTGGACGACAAGCTCTTCGACGACACCCGCGCCGTCTTCACCGAGGACGCCGAGGTCACGACCCCCGGCGGGACGTCCACGGGGGCGGACGCCCTCGCCGCGCAGGCCCGCCGCAACCACACCGTCCCGACCCAGCACTTCATCACCAACCCGCTGATCGAGGTCGACGGTGACCGCGCCGCCATCGACGCCAACCTGCTCGTCGTCTTCGCCAACGACGGCGGGCCGCGCGTCCTCGGCGAGCGGTACGCCCTCGAGGCGGCCCGCACCCCGGACGGCTGGCGCATCTCCAAGGTCCGCTCGCGCGTGGTCTGGGAGCTGCCCGCCGCCTGATCAGGGGGAGGTGAGCCGCTCCGACAGGTCGCGGAGGCGGGCGCGGGCCTGCGGATCGTAGGCCTGGTCGTCCGCGCGGGACTCCCGCAGCCCGTCGAAGAACCGGCCGGACACCTCGTCCAGGGAGGGGTCGGTGACGAGCCGGTGCGTCGCGCGGACGCCCTCCTCCAGGGTGCTGATCGGCGAGGCGACCATCTTCGTCGGCATGTAGGTGGCCGGGTGCAGGGCGTTGGCGGTGACGCCCGTCCCGGCCAGCTCGGCGGCGAGGTCGATGGTGAACATGATCTGCGCGAGCTTGCTCTGGCAGTACGCCCGCGTGCCGTTGTAGCCGCGGGTGATCATCGGGTCGCCGAAGTCGATCGCGGTCTGGCCGAGGCTGCTGACGTTGACGATCCGGGCCGGCGCCGAGGCGGTCAGCACGGGCAGCAGCAGCCGGGTCAGCAGGTAGCCGGACAGGTAGTTGACCTGGAACGTCAGCTCGTGGCCGTCGGCGCTCTCGCGGCGCGGCCCGGCGCTGCCGATGCCGGCGTTGTTGACCAGGACGTCCAGCCGCGGGTGGTCGGCGCGGACCGCCTCGGCCAGCGCGCGGGTCTCGGCGAGCGACGCCAGGTCGGCGCGGTACCAGGACGCCCGGCCGCCGATCTCCTTGAGGGTGTCCTCGCCGCGCCGGTCGTCGCGGCCGTGCACCAGCACCGTCGCGCCCTCGGCGGCGAGCTCGCCGGCCAGGGCGCGGCCGAGCCCGTCGGTCGCGCCGGTGATCAGAATGGTCTGCTGGTCGATGGGACGCATGGCCCCATCCTGCCCGCCGGACCCGGGATCCGGATCACGGCCGGTCGGGGAAGTCCCGGACGAGCGGGCAGGATCACGGTGCGGTGGCCGGGCGTCCGCAACGAGGAGCGGACCGGTCTGGCTAGGACAACCGGTCCCAGTCTGCGCTCTTCGGACGCGCGGGGCCGGCGCGGAATCATGGGCCCATGGGGATGGACCGCACGGAGCTCGCCGACTTCCTCCGCCGCTCCCGCGAGCGGCTGCGCCCGCAGGAGGCCGGCCTGCCCGGCGGGCCGCGCCGCCGCACGCCGGGGCTGCGCCGCGAGGAGGTGTCGCAGCTCGCGGGCATGTCGGCGGACTACTACATGCGCCTTGAACAGGCCCGCAGCCCGCAGCCGTCGGCGCAGCTGCTCGGCTCCCTTGCCCGCGCGCTGCGGCTGACGCTGGACGAGCGCGACCACCTGTACGTCCTCGCGGGACACCGGCCGCCGGCGGGCCCGCCCGCGGGCGAGCACGTCCGGCCGAGCCTGCTGTACCTGCTGGACCGGCTGCACGAGACGCCCGCGCAGATCATCGGGGATCTCGGCGACCTGCTCGCCCAGAACGCGCTCGCCGAGGCGCTTTTCGGCTGCGTCTGCACGGTCGAAGGACCTGACCGGAACATCGTGTGGCGGTGGTTCACCGACCCGTTCGTCCGGTCCGCGTATCCGGAGGAGGAGCACGAGCACCACAGCCGGCAGCATGTCGCGCATCTGCGGGCGGCAGCGGCCCGCCGCGGCAACGACGCCGCCGCGTCCGCCCTGGTCGAACGGCTGCACGGCGCAAGCGAGGAGTTCGCCCGACTGTGGGAGCGGCATGAGGTCGCCGTCCACCGCAGCGGCCGGATGAAGGTCCTGCACCCGGAGATCGGCGCGATCGAGTTCGACACCGAGGCCCTCCTGACCCCCACCCAGGACCAGCGGGTGTTCATCTGCACCCCGCCGCCCGGGTCAGGGGCGATCGAGGCCCTCGAACTCCTCCGCGTCATCGGCCCCGAGACGGCCCACCGCAGCCATGCGTGACTAGGGGGCGGTGAGGCGCCAGAGGGAGGTCGTCTCGGCGGCGCGGGCGGCGTGGAGCGGGTCGTCGGGGTCGGCCGCGCGGGGGTGGGCGGGCTTGGCGTCGAGGCGTCCGGCGACGGTCAGGCCGGACGCGTCGAACAGCCCGAGCAGCTCGTCGCGGGAGCGCAGGGCGAGCTGTTCGGCCAGGTCGGAAAGGATCAGCCAGCCTTCACCGTCCGCTTCCAGATGGTCGGCGAGCCCGGCCAGGAAGCCGCGCAGCATCCGGCCGCCCGGGTCGTACACGGCGTGTTCGAGCGGCGTGGCCGGCTTGCCCGGAAGCCAGGGCGGGTTGCACACGACGAGCGGCGCGCGTCCCTCCGGGAACAGATCGGCCTGGACGACCTCGACGTGCTTCGCCACGTGCAGCCGCTCGACGTTGTCTTGGGCGCAGGCAAGCGCGCGCGGGTCGAGGTCGGTGGCAACGACGCGTTCCATCCCGCGCCGCGCGAGCACTGCGGAAAGCACGCCGGTTCCCGTGCCGATGTCGAACGCGACCGTCGTCGCGGGCAGCGGCGCCTGCGCGACCAGTTCCACGTACTCGCCCCTTACCGGCGAGAACACCCCGTAGTGCGGATGGATGCGGTCGCCCCCCAGCGCTGGGATCGGCACGCCCTTCTCGCGCCATTCGTGCGCGCCGATCAGGCCGAGAAGCTCCCGCAAGGACGTGACGTAGGGCTCATCAGCCGGACCGTACGCCTCCGTACACGCCGCTACGACGTCCGGTGCCCGCCGTAGGGGGATCGTGTGTCCGGGCTCGAACGGGACGAGCAGCATGCCGAGCGTACGGGCGCGCTGCGCGCGCGCCTGCCGGTAGAGGTGGAACGCCTGTACTTGTGACGGCTGCTCCGTCCTGCGCCTGTGCTTGCGCGGTGGACGATCGACTCGCCGCGCCATCGCCGTCAGCAGCTGGCGCGCGTTCTGGAAGTCGCCGCGCCACAGCAGCGCCGTGCCCTCGCACGCCAGCCGGTACGCCTCGTCGGCCCGCGTCGCGTCGTCGGCGACCACCACGCGGCGGGGCGGGGCCGCGCCGCTCTCCGAACGCCACCACGCCGAGCGGTCGCGGCCGTCCTCGTGCCAGCCGATCACGCTCCGCTCGTCCACACCGAGCAGGGTAGCGGCGGCGGCGAACCCGATGGGACGATCAACGCATGCGTCTACCAGGTCCATTGCACGTGCTGAACGAGGGCCTGGCCTTCCTGCTGGAGCTCGCCGCGCTCGCCGCGCTGGCGTGGTGGGGCTTCACCACGGGCGGCAACGCGGTCGTCCACATACTGCTGGGCATCGGGACGCCCGTACTAGCGATGATCGTGTGGGGGGCGTTCGCCGCTCCCCGCGCCCGCTTCAAGGTCGCGCTGCCGTTCGTCCTGCTGGTGAAGGCGGTCGTCTTCGGTGCCGGGGCGCTCGCGCTCCACGGCGTCGGCCACCCCGCCCTAGCGGCCGCCTTCGCCGTCGTCGCCCTGCTCAACACCGCCCTGGCCACCGCCGACCGCGACGCCGCCTTCCGCGCCGCCGCCCAGTGATCCGGCGGCCGCGAGGTCGGCGCTGGACAGGTGCCGGGACGTCTCGGCGATCTTGCGCAGCGCGGCCTCCGACGGCGAGCCGGGCTCGGCCGCGTACAGCATCAGGCGGCTGAGCTCGGGGTCGCCCGGCAGGTGCAGCGTCTCGAACGGCAGGACGAGCCGCCCGACGTCGGGGTGGTCGATGCGCGCCTCGCCGTACGCCAGGTCGGTGACGTGGTGCGCCGACCACAGCCGCCCGAACTCGGGACCGCGCTCCCGCAGGTCGCCGATCAGCGCGCGCAGGTGCGGGTCGCCCGGGTCCTGACCGGAACGGAACCGCAGGTAGGCGACGTTGCGGCGGGCCACCGCGGGCCAGTTGTCGCCGAGCCGCGCCCGGTAGTCGGCGTTGAGGTGGATCTGGTGCGACCACGTCCGCTCGTCCGGCGGGACGTTCGCGAGGTCGACGAAGATCGCGGCGGTGAGCCGGTTCCATGCGACGACGTTGGTGTAGTGCCCGACGACGTACGCGGGCGCGTGGGTGATCGAGTCGAGCAGGTGCTGGAGCGGCGGGCGCAGCCGGGCGGGCGCGTGCGGGCGGGGGCGGTGCGGCGGATGCGCGAGCCGGTGCAGGTGGGCGTGCTCGTCGGCGTCCAGGCGCAGCGCCCGCGAGATCGCGTCGAGGATCTCGGTGGACACGCCGTCCGCCGTGCCCTGCTCCAGCCGGATGTAGTAGGCGACGCTGACGCCCGCGAGCTGCGCCAGCTCCTCGCGCCGCAGGCCCGGCACGCGGCGGCGCGTCCCGTAGGAGGCGACGCCGGCGTCCTCGGGTTGCAGCCGTGCCCGCCGCGACTTGAGGAAATCGCCGAGTTCGGTGTTGCGCGCCATGCCGGTGAGGCTATCCGCTGAGCCTGCTACTGCCGGTGGTACGAATCGGCGGGGACTGGGTAGGGCCGGCGCGCGGCGCGAGAGTCGCTGCCATGAGCGTTCTCACGAGCGCCGCGGTCACCGCCCCCGAGCGGATGTCGCCGCGGCACAAGCTGATCCTGACCCTGCTGCTCGGCGCGCAGTTCATGCTCGCCATCGACTTCTCCATCCTCAACGTGGCGCTTCCGGTGGTCGGCCGCGGCCTCGGATTCGGCCTGGACCAGCTGCAATGGATCGCGACCGCGTTCGCGCTGCCCGCCGCCGGTTTCACGCTGCTGTTCGGCCGCGTCGCCGACCTGGCCGGACGCCGCCGGATGCTGCTCGCCGGCATGGCGCTGCTGGCGGCCGGCTCGCTGATCGGCGGGCTCGCCGCGTCCCCCGCGATGCTGCTGACCGGCCGCGTCCTGCAAGGGCTCGCGACGGCGATCGCGACGCCCGCGGCGCTGTCGCTGCTGACCACCTCGTTCCCGGAGGGGCCGCTGCGGACCCGGGCGCTCGGCCTCAGCGGCGCGCTGATGTCGGCCGGGTTCACCGTCGGCGCGGTGCTCGGCGGCGTGCTCACCGACCTGCTGAGCTGGCGCTGGGCGTTCCTGGTCAACGTGCCGGTCGCGGTGCTGATCCTCGCGGTGACGCCCTCGCTGGTCGCCGAGAGCCGGTCGCGGGACGGCGCGCGGCTGGACGTCCCCGGCGCGGTCACCGTCACCGGCGGCCTGCTCGCCCTGGTCTACGGGATCACGACCGCCGGGCAGCGCGGCTGGACCGACCCGGTCGCCCTCGCCGCGCTGGCCGCCGCCGCCGTCCTGCTGGCCGCGTTCGTGCTGGTCGAGCGGCGCTCCCCGGCCCCGCTCGCGCCGCTGGCCGTGCTGACCCGGCGGACCGTCACCTGGGGCAACGCGGGCGGCTTCGTGGCCTTCGCCACCGAGACCTCGCTGGTGTTCCTGATGACCCTCTACCTGCAGCAGGTGCTGGACTTCTCGCCGCTGGCCACCGGCCTCGCGCTCGGCGTCCTCGGCGCCGGGACGTTCGCGGGCGGCGTCGCCGCGCCCCGGATCATGGGCCGGTTCGGCGGCCGGGCGACGCTGGTCGCCGGGCTCGTCCTGCAGGCCGCCGCGACCGCCGCGCTGCTCGGCCTCGGCACCGACCGCTCCGCGCTCCCGCTGATGCTCGCCGCGACCGCGATCGGCGGGTTCGGGAACCTCGTCGCGATCGTCGCGTTCATGGGGACCGCGACGTCCGGGCTGCCGGACGGCGAGCAGGGCCTGGCGACCGGCCTCGCCACCATGACGCAGCAGGTCGCGATCACCCTCGGCATCCCGGTGATGAGCGCCGTCGCGACCGCGCACGCCTCCGTCCTCGGCGGCGTCCACGTCGCGACCCTGGTCAACGCGCTGATCGCGCTCGCCGGCGCCGCCCTCGTCGGGCTGTTCCTCCGCCGCTCCTGAACCCCTGGAAGGACGACATCGCCATGGATCTCGAACTCGCCGGCAAGGTGTTCGTCGTCACCGGCGCGTCCGCCGGGATCGGCGCGGCGACCGCACGGTTGCTCACCGACGAGGGCGCGCACGTCGTCGGCGTCGCCCGCACCCCGCTCGGGGACGGCGTCGCCGCCGACCTCACCGACCCGTCCGCCGCGCAGCGGATCGTGGACGCCGCGCTCGACCGGCACGGACGCCTGGACGGCCTGGTCAACAACGCCGGAGCCCTGGACTCGCGGATCGGCTTCCTGGACGTCACCGACGACCAGTGGCACGCCACGTTCGAGCTGAACTTCCACGCCGCCGTCCGGATGGCGCGGGCCGCGCTCCCCGCGCTGATCGACCAGGGGGCGGGCAGCCTGGTGCACGTGTCCAGCGAGGCCGGGCGCTTCCCCGACACGCCGCTCGTCGACTACGCGGCGTCCAAGACGGCGCTGCTGTCGGTGTCGAAGACGCTGGCGGGGGAGTTCGGCCGGTGCGACATCCGCTCCAACGTCGTCAGCCCCGGCCCCACGCGGACGCGGCTGTGGGACGAGCCCGGCGGGTTCGCCGAGCAGCTGTCGGCGCAGTACGGGCTGCCGGTGGAGCAGGCGATCGACCGTTTCGTCCGGGAGGAGCGCCGGCTCCCCACGGGACGGCTCGGCACCCCGCAGGATGTGGCGCGCGTCATCGCCTTCCTGCTGTCGCCGCTGGCCGCGCAGGTGACGGGCGCCGAATGGGCCGTCGACGGGGGAGCCCTGCGGCAGATCTGAACCAGAGAAGGCGATGTGCCAGGGTGTGGCGGCACATCGCCTTCTTCGTTGCGGCTCGGTCTCTTCAGGCGGGGACCTTGTCGAGGAAGCCGGTCACGCGGTCGAAGCGGCCGTCGTCGTCGAAGGTCGCCACGTCGAAGCCGACCACGAGCGCCTCGCCGCCCTCCGGACCGAGCTCCCAGGTGAAGCGGGCCACGTTGTGGTGGGCGTCGGCCTCGCCCGCGGCCCGGAACACCAGCCCGGGGAACTGGCCCTGCGCGGCGGCGATGAACGCGTCGATCGCCTCGCGGCCCTCGGCGACGCCGAGCGGGTCGACGTAGACGGGGTTCTCGGTCCACAGCGCGTCGATCGCGGCGCGGCGGGCGGCGGGGTCGGTCTCGTTCCAGGCGGCCAGGTAGCGCTCGACCCGCTGCTGAACGTCGCTCATCTCACTTCTCCTGTCATCGGTCTTACGTCCGGGTTCGTCCGTCCCCGGTGACCCCTACGCTGCCAACCCGCCGCCCGAAGATCGATTACCTGCGACGTCATGCCGGGGACGACCTCCCGGGGGCCCGCGTGGGTGATGTCGGTTTTCCGCCAGTGGGCAGAGCTGACCATCGGTGATGCTGGAGGCATGCACGAAGACGTGGAAAGGTGCGTGCGGGCGGTCCGGTCGAAGGACGCCCGCTTCGACGGATGGTTCTTCACCGGGGTCGTGACCACCGGGATCTACTGCCGTCCGAGCTGCCCGGTCGTGCCCCCCAAGCCCGAGAACATGCGCTTCTACCCCAGCGCCGCCGCCGCGCAGCAGGCCGGATTCCGCGCCTGCAAGCGCTGCCGGCCCGACACCAGCCCCGGCTCCCCCGAATGGAACCACCGCGCCGACGTGGTCGCGCGCGCGATGCGGCTCATCGCCGACGGTGTCGTCGACCGCGAAGGCGTCCCCGGCCTCGCCGGACGCCTCGGCTACAGCACCCGCCAGATCGAACGGCAGCTCAACGCCGAGCTCGGCGCGGGACCGCTCGCGCTCGCGCGCGCGCAACGAGCCCAGACCGCGCGGCTCCTCATCGAGACGACACCGCTTCCCATGGGCGACGTCGCCTTCGCAGCGGGATTCGCCAGTATCCGCGCGTTCAACGACACCGTCCGGGACGTGTTCGCGCTCACCCCGACCCAGTTGCGCGACCGCGTCGCCAAGGGGCACCCGCCCGCCGGGTCGGGCTCGCTGTCGCTGCGGCTCCCGTTCCGCGCGCCGCTCTGTCCCGACAACCTCTTCGGGCATTTGACGGCGACCGCCGTCCCCGGCGTCGAGGAGTGGCGGGACGGCGCGTTGCGCCGCACCATGCGGCTCCCCCACGGGCACGGCATCGCCGCGCTGAGCCCGCGTCCCGACCACGTCGCCTGCACGCTGACGCTGAGCGACCTGCGCGACCTGACCATCGCGATAAGCCGATGCCGCTGGATGCTGGATCTCGACGCCGATCCCGTAGCCGTGGACGACCTGCTGCGGGCCGACCCCGTCATGGCACCGCTTGTCGACAAATCACCCGGACGCCGTGTGCCGCGCGCCATGGACGCACCGGAGTTCGCCGTCCGGGCCGTTCTCGGGCAGCAGGTGTCCGTGGCCGCCGCGCGCACGCACGCGGCGCGCCTCGTCACCGCCCATGGCGACCCCATCACCGACCCGGCAGGCGGCCTCACCCACCTGTTCCCCACACCGGAGGCACTGGCGGAACTCGATCCCGAGGCGCTCGCCTTCCCCAAGACCCGGCGCACCACGCTCACCACCCTCGTCGACGCGCTCGCCAACGGCGAGATCGACCTCGGCGTAGGGAGCGACTGGGAAGAAGCCCGCACGCGTCTCGCCGCACTCCCCGGCTTCGGCCCCTGGACGGTCGAGACGATCGCGATGCGCGCCCTAGGAGACCCCGACGCGTTCATACCGGGCGACCTCGGCATCAAGGCCGCCGCTAAGGCGCTGGGTCTGCCTGCCACACCGGCGGCCCTCACCAAGCACGCCGCACAATGGCGCCCGTGGCGCGCCTACGCCGTCCAGTATTTGTGGGCGACGAGCACCCACCCCATCAACCTTCTCCCCGCCAACTGACCAGGAGACCCCCATGGAACCGACGCACGTCGTCGTGGACAGTCCCGTCGGGCCGCTCACCTTGGTGGCCATAGACGGCGCCTTGTCCGGCCTCTACATGGTGGAGCAGCGGCACCGTCCACCCCAGGAGACCTTCGGCGCCCCCGGTGACCCCGGCGCCGAACCCTTCGCCGCCACCACCGAGCAGCTCGCCGCGTACTTCGCGGGGGAGCTGACCGAATTCGACCTGCCGCTCGCCCTGCGCGGCACCCCGTTCCAAGGACGCGTCTGGGCCGCGCTGCAGGAGATCCCCTACGGCGAGACCACCACCTACGGCGAACTGGCCGTCGAACTGGGCCAGCCCACCGCGTCCCGCGCCGTCGGCCTCGCCAACGGCAAGAACCCGGTCGGCCTCATCGTCCCGTGCCACCGCGTCGTCGGATCCACCGGAAGCCTCACCGGCTACGGCGGCGGACTCGACCGCAAGCGCTACCTGCTCGACTTCGAGCGCAGCACCCGCGGCGCCGGGCTCGCGCTGTTCTGACCCGCTCCCGGGCCCGCACCGGCGCGGGTGGGTTTTGTCAGAGGCGCGAGTTACCGTGCTCGAAGACGCATGGGAAACCCGGGAAGGCAGACCAAGGTGGAGTTCCGAGTCGACCGTCAAACCCTCGCAGAGGCGGTGGCGTGGGCGGCGCGGACGCTGCCCGCGCGCCCCGCGCTGCCCGTCCTGGCCGGCATGCTCGTCGAGGCCACCGCCGACGGCGGCCTGGCCCTCGCCGGATTCGACTACGAGGTGTCCGCCCGCGCGCGGATCGACGCCGACGTCGCCGAGCCCGGCCGCGCCCTCGTCCCCGGCCGGCTCCTCGCCGAGATCGTCCGGAACCTGCCCGCGCGGCCGGTGGAGTTCACCACCAAGGGCGCCGAGGTCGTGCTGCGCTGCGGCCCCGCCGAGTTCGGCCTGCTCACGCTGCCCGTCGAGGACTACCCGACGCTCCCCGAGCCGCCCGGCCGCGCCGGCACCGTGCCCGGCGACGTGTTCGCCGGGGCCGTCGCGCAGGTCGTCCCGGCCGCCGGCCGCGACGACACCCTGCCGATGCTCACCGGCGTCCGCATCGACATCGACGGCGACACCATGTGGCTCGCCTGCACCGACCGGTACCGCATCGCCGCCCGCGAGCTGACCTGGTCCCCGGCCGAGGACGGCTTCACCGCCGGCGTCGTCGTGCCCGCCCGCACCCTCGCCGACACCGCCAAGGCCATCCGGCCCGGCGCCGAGGTCGCCATCGACCTCACCGGCACCGCCGACACCCTGATCGGCGTCTCCGGCGGCGGCCGCAGCATGACCAGCCGCCTGCTCGACGACCAGTACATCAACTACCGGTCCCGGCTCACCGGCGACTGGACGTCGGTCGCCGAGATCCGCACCGCCCCGTTCGTCGAGGCGATCAAGCGGGCCGCGCTGGTCACCGAGCGCGGCACCCCGATCCGACTCGGCTTCACCGACGGGGAGGTCCGCATCCGCGCCGCGTCAGGCGACTCCGCCCGCGCCAACGAGAGCGTCGGCGTCGAGCTGTCCGGCGACGACATCGACATCGCGTTCGCGCCCCAGTACCTCCTGGACGGCCTCGCCGGCATCGACACCGAGTACGCCCGTCTCGAATGCGCCGGCCCCACCAAGGCCGCCCTCCTCACCGGCATTCCCGACCGCAAAGGCGACGAGGAGCCGCCCGCCGACGCCCTGTCCGACACCGGCTTCCGCTACCTGGCGATGCCCGTCCGCCTGACGTCCTGACCCGCCCGCGCCTAGAGGTCGAGGACGGCGAGGACGAAGCGCAGGTCGTCGGCGGCCGCGTTGCCGTAGGAGTGCGGGCGGTCCCCGACGAACACGGCGGCGGTGCCCGCCTCGATGAGGTCGGTGCGGCCGTCCACGCGGAGGGTCAGCGTGCCCTGCTCCACGTAGACGATCTCCTTGGTGCCGGGGACGTGCGGGTCGCTGTCGCGGGCCTCGCCGGGCCGCAGCTCCCACCGCCACAGCTCCAGCGACGGCCGCGGGTCGCTGCCCGCCAGCAGCGTGCCCGTGCCGCCGTTCTCGCCCTCCCACAGCACGACGTGCCGTTCCGGGCGGAACACCCGCACCGGCGGCTCCTCCTCCACCTGCACCAGCCGGGTCAGCGGGACGCCGAGCGCGTCCGAGATCCGGATGAGCGTGCCGAGGTTGGGGTTGCCGCGCCCCTGCTCCAGCCCGACCAGCACGCCCTTGCTGACGCCGGACCGCCCGGCCAGCTCGTCCAGGCTCCAGCCGTGCCCCGCCCGCAGCGCCCGGACGGTCCTGGCGACGGCCTCGCCGATCGCCTCCTGCCCGCTCAACCCGACCTCCCGCCCGCACGGCCATGCCCGACGCTCCCCACGATCCCACCATCACCGCCCACCGGCGCCCCGCCGGGCCCCCGGAGAGCCTCCAGTTCCCGTCCGCGCCGGGGCCGATCGTCCAGGCCAACCAGTAGAGGTCGCCGACGTGCTGCCGGAGGCCCGGGGTGTCAGGTCAGCCAGTGGCCGTCGCGCATCAGGTCGCGGCCCGCCAGTTCGTTCGCCTCGCGCCAGGCCTGGATGCGGCGCGGGGTGATGCGGAACCAGCGGTACGTCCCGGCCGCCTCGCGCGGATCGAAGCCGGCGTGGCCGGCGAACCGGTCGGCCCGCTCCGGCGGCAGCGCGCCGAGTTCGAGGACCTCGACGTCGCCGTCGATCACCGACACGTCGCGGGTCGGGCCCAGCCCGAGCCGGACGGTCCGGGTGGCGGCCAGGTTCCGGCCGGTGGGGCCGTCGGCGGGGGTGGCCGCCAGCAGCGTCTCCCCGTCCCAGTGGAAGGACAGCGGCACGAGGTAGGGGGTGCCGTCGGCCGAGGCGGTGGCCGCCCAGACGTCGACGTCGTGGGCGAGCCGGTGCTCGGTGTCGCGGCGGCGCTCGGCGCGGGGACGGGGTGCGGTGCTCATGGTCGCTCCTGTGGTCGCGGCTCGGGAATGCGAGATCGGCCGGGCCTTTCCGCCGCGCGCCGATCACCGTGGCCTCAGCCTCTCCCGGCCCGGCCGCGGGCCGCCTCCGTGCTCGGCACGGAAAGCGACCACGGATAATGAGCCGATGCACAGCCCAGCGGTCTCCGCCCGGGAAGCGGAAGTGCTCGCGCTGCTCGGGGAGCACCTCACCAACGCGGAGATCGCCGCGCGCCTCGTCATCTCCGTGCGGACGGTGGAGTCGCACGTCTCCTCGCTGCTGCGCAAGCTGCAACTGCCGGACCGGCGGGCGCTCGCCCGGCACGCGGCCGAGGCCGGGCGCGCCGAGCGGTCGCGGTCGGCGCCCGCGCTGCCCGCGCCGCTGACGTCGTTCGTCGGACGGGTCCGGGAGCGCGCGGAGCTGGCCGACGCGGTCCGGGCGCACCGCCTGGTGACCGTGGCCGGTCCGGGCGGGGTGGGCAAGACGCGTCTCGCGCTGGCGGTCGCGGCCGATCTCGGCGGCGACCCTTCCGGCGACTTCGCGGACGGGGTGTGGTTCGTCGACCTGGTCCCGGTCACCGAGCCGGACCGGGTGGGATCGGCGGTCGCTGCGGCCGTGGGCGTCGGCGAGCAGCCCGGCATCGGCATCGACGACGCGGTGCTGGCCGCGCTCGCCGACCACCGGGCGCTGCTGGTGCTGGACAACTGCGAGCACGTGCGCGACGGGGTGGCGCCGTTCCTGGAGCGGCTGCTGGCGGCGTGCCCGGGCCTGCGGGTGCTCGTGACGAGCCGGGCCCGGCTGCTGGTCCCGTTCGAGCGGGTCTTCCCCGTCCCGCCGCTGTCGCGGGAGGGCGGCGACGAGTCGGAGGCGGTGGCCCTGTTCATGGACCGCGCGGCGGTGGTCGGCTCGCCGCCCGGCCCCGCTGCGGGCGGGGAGATCGCGGCGGTCTGCGAGCGGCTCGGCGGCATGGCGCTGGCGATCGAGCTGGCGGCGGCGCGGTGGTCGACGCTCGGGCTGGACGGCCTCACCGCCGGTCTCTCCGACCAGCTGCGGATCCTCACCGGCGGGCCCCGCGCCGACGACCGGCACCGGTCGGTGCGGGCGGTGCTGGACTGGAGCCATGACCTGCTGGAGCCCCGCGACCAGGCGCTCCTTCACCGGGTGTCGGTGTTCGTCGCGCCGTTCACCCCGGAGGCGGCCGCCGAGGTCGCCGGGTTCGAGCCGCTGGACGCCGCCTCGGTCGTCGACGGGCTCGGCAGGCTCGCCGAGCAGAGCCTGCTGGCCGCGGCGCCGTCCGAGACCGGCACCCGGTACCACGCGCTGGAGACCATCCGCCAGTACGGGACGGAGCGGCTGGCCGAAGCCGGCGGGCTGACCGATGTCCGGGCACGGCATCTGCGCTGGTGCCTGACCAGCGCGGACGCGCTCGCAGAGACCGGCAGCGCGGACTGGCGCGCCCGGTTCGACGCCGTCGCCGAGGACATGCGGGCCGCCCTCACCTGGGCCGCCGACCGTCCGGAGCAGCGCGCGGACGCCTGCCGCCTCGCCTGGTCGATGGCCGGGCTGGCCTTCGCCCGCACCCTGCTCGGCGAGGCCCAGCAGCGGTTCGAGCAGGCGGCGCGGCTCGCCGATGACGCCGACGCCGCCGTGGCGTTGCGGCACGCCGCCGCCGTGGCGGGGTGCCGCAGCGTCGACGGCGAGATGTACCGCCTGCACCGTGCCGCCGCCGAGTCCGCCCGCCGGGCCGGGGACACCGCCGGCACCGCCCGCGACCTGGCCACCGCCGCGACCGTCGCGTACCGCTTCTCCAGCTCGTTCGCGGCGACCCCGCCCGTGGACGAGGTGAAGGCCATGCTCGCGGAGGCGCGGGAGCTGTCCGGTGACGCACCGGCCGCCGAGGCGGCGGTCGCGCTGGCGGAGGCGGCGGTGGTCGCGGACGCGTTCGGTGCCGTCCAGGGCGCCCCCGACAACCCCGTGCGGGAGACGGTCGAGCAGGCCGAACGGGCGGTCGAGCTGGCCCGCCGCGCGGGCGACCCGGTGGCGGAGTCCGCCGCGCTGGACGCGCTGTCCGGCGCCCAGAGCTGGGCGGGTGACGCGTTCGCCGCCGCGGCCGCCGCGCGCCGCCGGATCCGGATCCTGGCGTCCGAACCGCCGGCCCCGGCCGGTACGCACGAGCGGATGGACGCGCTCGCCATGGCCGCCGGAACCGCCGTCGGCGTGGGCGAGCTGCCGGAGGCGCGCCGGTGGGGCAGACAACTCGCCGATCATCCGCTGCTCGCCGAGGCGGGCCACCACGCGACGTCCTGGCTCCTGGTCGCGGACGCGTTCAGCGGCAACGTCGGCGAGGTGCGCACGACCAGCGTGCGGTTCCTCGACGCGTGGGAGAAGAGCGGACGCCTGCGGTCGCGCTCGCTCGGCCCGGCGGCCGCGTCGGTCGCGATGGTCCACGGCCTGCGCGGCGACGAGGACGCCCGGACGGCCTGGCTCGCGATCGTCGACCAGGCCGGCCCCGAAGCGGACCACCGGCTCGGCTACGGCGCGGTCTTCGACGCCATGGTCCTGCTGCACCACGGCGACGCGGACGCGGCGCTGGAGCGCGTCGCGCCGGAGCCGCGGCAGGTGTGGAAGTGGGTCTGCTGGGTCTGGCTGCACTGGTACGCGGCGCTGAGGGCGGAGGCGGCGGTGCTCGCCGGTCACCCGGACGCCCGCGACCGGATCGCCGCCGCCCGCACCCTCGTCACCGGCAACCCGGCCGCGTCCGCCCAGGTGGACCGGGCGGAGGCGCTGCTCGACGGCGATCTGCAGCGCCAGCTCGCCGCCGCCGAAGCGTTCGACGCGATCGGCTGCCGCTACCAGGCGGCGCGGACGATGGTGCTCGCCGGCGGCGACCACGCCGCCGCCGGGCAGGCCGCGCTCGCCGACCTCGGCGCCGCGCCCGCCCGGTAGCCGGAGGCGTCAGCTGACGGCCTGCGTCACCAGCGCGGCGATCCGCGCCTCGACCTCGTCCGTCACCTCGGTCAGCGCGTAGGCGGTCGGCCACATGGCGCCCTCGTCCAGCTTCGCCGCGTCGTTGAAGCCGAGCGTCGCGTAGCGCGCCTTGAACTTCGCGGCGCTCTGGAAGAAGCAGACGACCTTGCCGTCCAGCGCGTACGCGGGCATCCCGTACCAGAGCTTCGGTGCGAGCACCGGGGCGGCGGCGGTGACGACGGCGTGGACCCGCTCGGCCATGATCCGGTCCGAGCCCGCCATCTCCGCGATCTTCGCCAGGACGTCCTGCTCGGCCTCCGCCGCCTTGTCGGCATGCGAGGCGCGGCGCGCCGCCTTCTTCTGCTCCTGGGCGTGCTCCTTCATCGCCGCCCGCTCCTCGGCGGTGAATCCCTCGTAGGTGCTGCTCTTGCCTGCGGCCATGGTCACTCCTCAGTCGTGGCTCGGGATGGCCCGGTGCGGGCCGATCGCCGTGGTCACAGCCTCTCCCGGCGGGAGTGCGGGCCGCCTCCGTGCTCACCACGGAAAGGCGCTCGGTGGCCCGGCACGGATCGCTCCGGGCCGGGCCGCCGGTTGGCCGGCGCGGTCAGTCCGTCAGGGCGCCGAACATGCCGGGCTCGTAGGAACCGCCGCGGTTGCGGGCGATCACGCCGAGCCGGTTGGCCGCGTTGATCATGGCGACCAGGTAGATCAGCGCGGCGATCTGGTCCTCGTCGTAGTGCTCGCGCACCCGCGCCCAGGTCTCGTCGGACACGCCGGTGTGGGCGTCGGCGAGCCGGGTGCCCTCCTCGGCCAGCGCCAGCGCGGCCCGCTCGGCGTCGGTGAACACCGTCGACTCGCGCCACGCCGCGACCAGGTTCAGCCTTACCGCGCTCTCCCCGGCGCCCGCGGCGTCCTTGCTGTGGACGTCCACGCACCAGCCGCAGCCGTTGATCTGGCTGGCGCGCAGCATCGCCAGGTCCTGGACGGTCCGGGGCAGCGGCGACTGCTGGATCGCCAGGCTGACGTTGTAGAACCGCTTGCCGATCTTGGCGCCGGTCTCGTTGGCCATCAGGTCCATACGGGCTTCCATGGTGCGTCCTCACTGCTGGAGCGGCGCAGGGCGGTCCGCCCGCCCGGCGTTCTGACGACCATGGAGATGCCGGTGCCCCGATCCCCGTGACGGCGCCGCGATGTGACGTGCGCCACCGGCCGCGGGTGTCACAGAACGGCGGCGGCCGGCATCTGGTGCATGTGGAAGAGTCGAGAACGACCAGGTGGGAGCGGGCCATGAGCGGATCCGGCGAACGGGCGGCGGGCACGGCCGGGCAGAGCGCGCGCGGCGACGCCGCCACCGAGGCGTTCGTCGTCCACCGCAACCTGCTGTTCACCGTCGCCTACGAGATGCTCGGGTCGGCCGCCGACGCCGAGGACGTGCTGCAGGAGACCTGGTTGCGCTGGACGGGCGTCGACCTCGGCGCCGTCCGCGACCAGCGCGCCTACCTGGTCCGGATCACCACCCGGCAGGCGCTCGGGCGGCTGCGCACGCTGCGCCGCCGCAAGGAGTCCTACGTCGGCCCGTGGCTGCCCGAGCCGCTGCTCACCTCCCCCGACGTGGCCGAGGACGTCGAGCTGGCCGACAGCGTCTCGATGGCGATGCTGCTGGTGCTGGAGACGCTCGCGCCGACCGAGCGGGCGGTGTTCGTGCTGCGCGAGGTGTTCGACCTCGGCTACGACGAGATCGCCGAGGCCGTCGGCAAGAACCGGGCGGCGGTCCGCCAGATCGTCCACCGGGCACGGGCCCACGTCGCCGCGCGCCGTCCGCGCGAGGTCGTGTCCGCGGACGAGACCCGCAGCGCGCTGGACGCGTTCCGGCGCGCGGTCGAGACGGGCGATCTGCAACGCCTGTTCGACATCCTGGCGCCCGACGTCGTCTTCCTCGGCGACGGCGGCGGCGTCGCGCAGGCCGCGCTGGTGCCGATCGTGGGGGCGGACGAGGTCGCGCCGCTGGCCGCCGGGCTGCGCAGGTTCGGCGACGCGGGGGTGCTGGAGCCGGCCCAGGTCAACGGCTATCCGGCGCTGATCTTCCGGCTCGACGGCGAGATCGACACCGTCTTCGCGGTGCACCTCGAGGACGGCCGCATCACCGGGCTCTACGCCGTCCGCAACCCCGCCAAGCTGTCGCGCCTGGACCGCGAGACCCTCCTGCGCCGCTGATGGGGATTACCCTTGGCCGGGACGCCCCTACGGTCGGTATGCTGAACCATTGAGTTCACTGAAATGACCGCCCCGGAGGGAGCAGGCGATGCTGGAGCAGATCACCGTGGACGAGGCCGTGCGGGAGCTGCGCCCCGACTTCGCCGTCCTCGTCCTGACCGCCGAGGGTCTGCTGAACGGGCCCAGCGACGCGGCGTCCGAAGGCTGGCTGCGGGAGGCCGCCGGATCCGCCGACCCCGGCCACCCGCACGTGGAGGCATGGCACGAGGCGTACCGGGCGTTCGGCGCGAAGCCGAAGCGGACCCGGCCTTCCGTGGACGCCCTGCTGCGCCGCGCCGACGCGCTCCCCTCCATCAACAAGGTCGTCGACGCCTACAACGCCGTCAGCGTCGCCTACGCGCTGCCCATCGGCGGCGAGGACCTCGACGCCTACCGGGGCCCCGCCCGCCTGGTCAGGGCCACCGGCGACGAGCCGTTCGACGTGGTCGCCGGCGGCGAGCCGGCCGTGGAGCACCCGGCGCCCGGCGAGGTCGTCTGGCGCGACGACGCCGGCGTCACCTGCCGCCGCTGGAACTGGCGGCAGTGCGTCCGCACCCGCCTCACCGAGACGACGAAGAACGGGCTGTTCCTGCTGGAGCGCCTCGCCCCCTACCCGCTCGACCGGCTCCGCGAGGCCGGCGACACGCTCACCGCGAGGCTGCGCGCGATCTCGCCGGACGTCCGGGTCGAGAGCCGGCTGATCGGCGGGGAGTGAATGGTCACCGCCCTCGCGCTCGTCACCGCCGTCGCGTTCGGCGTCGCCGACTTCCTCGGCGGCGCGGTCTCGCGCCGCTCCACCGCGCTGAAGACCCTGGCGCTGTCGGCGCCGATGGGGCTGCTGGTCGTCGCGGTGGCCGCGCTGCTGGCCGGCGGCACGCCCGCCTTCGCGCCGATGGCGCTGGGGTTCCTCGCCGGCCTCTCCGGCGGCCTCGGCCTGATCGCCTTCTACCGGGCGCTCGCCCGCGGCCCGATGAACGTGGTCGCACCGGTGTCGGCGCTGGCCTCGGCGGTGCTGCCGGTCGGCGTCGGCGTGCTGCGCGGCGAGCGGCTGGACCAGAAGGCCCTGCTCGGCGTCCTGCTGTGCCTGGTCGCGATCGCCCTGGTCAGCATGGAGAAGGGCGAGGAGGCCGCGCCGTCCGGGACCGGTTCCCCCGCCCGCCGGCCGCTGGACAGCGGCCCGCTGATGGCGCTGGTGTCCGGCTCCTGCTTCGGCATCTTCTTCATCCTGGTGAAGACCGCCGGGGACGGCGCCGGGCTGTGGCCGATCGCCGCCGCCCGCGTCGGCACGCTGACCGTGGTGTTCGCGGCGCTGCTGATCGCCGTGCGGCTGCGGGTCGGCGACCAGGGCCCGCGGGTGAGCGGCCGGACGCTGATCGGCCTGGCGCTGCTGTCCGGCGTGCTCGACTCCGGCGCCAACGCCCTGTACTACCTCGCCGTCAAGGACGGCCTGCTGAGCCTCGTCACCGTCCTGACATCCCTCTACCCCGCCATCACGGTGCTGCTGGCCCGGATCGCCTACAGCGAGCGGCTGCGCGCCATCCAGCGCGTCGGGATGGCGATAGCCGTGGCAGGCGTGGCCCTCGTCACCGTGAGCTGAGCCGGACAACGAGAAAGGGCCGCCGGCGGCGGCCCTTTTGCGATGGCGGTGGTGGTGGGATTCGAACCCACGGAAGGTTGCCCTTCACACGCTTTCGAGGCGTGCGCCCTCGTCCACTAGGCGACACCACCGCGGGGAAGCCTACCGGACTCTGCGGTGTGCGAAGAACTCGGAGAGCACCGCGCCGCACTCCTCCGCCAGCACGCCCGCGAGCACCTCGGGCCGGTGGTTGAGGCGGCGGTCGCGGACGACGTCCCACAGCGACCCGACCGCCCCGGCCTTCAGGTCGACCGCGCCGTAGACGACCCGGTCCACCCGGGCCTGGACGGACGCGCCCGCGCACATCGTGCAGGGCTCCAGCGTCACCACGAGGGTGCAGCCGGACAGCCGCCATTCCCCCAGCGACGCCGCGGCGGCCCGCATCGCGACGATCTCGGCGTGCCCGGTCGGGTCGGCGCTGCGCTCCCGGTCGTTGCGGCCGGTGCCGAGCACCGCGCCCGAGCCGTCCACGACGACGGCGCCGACGGGGATCTCCCCGTCGCGGGCGGCGGCGCGCGCCTCCTCCAGCGCCAGCCGCATCGCCGCGCCGTACTCCTCGTCCGGCTCCGCCGCCGCACGCGGGGCGGGGCCGCTGCCCGGATCAGTCACGGAGGCGGTCGAACTCCTCGCCGAACCCGGCGCGCTCGGCGACGGCCAGCAGCGCGTCGCCGGGCAGGGCGCGCTCGCCGAGGTCGCCGAGCTGGTCGGCGTCGATGCCGAGGTCCTCCAGCAGGCCGGGGTCGCCGCCGGAGTCCCCGTCGGGGACCTCCCCGACGAGCTGGTGGAACAGCGCCCCCAGCCCGTCCTCGCGGACGGTGGAGACGTAGGCGCGGGGCTCGTCGTCCCCGTCGAGCCGGACGACCGCGAACCAGTCGTCGTCCTGCTCGACGAGCAGCACCACCGGATCGCCGTAGGACTCGACGGCGGCCTCCCGCATCAGGTCGGCGATGTCGTCGACGTGCTCGGCCTCGGCGAGCACGGCCTCGGCCCCGACCCAGCCCTGCGGGCTCCGCGCGAAGACGGCGGCGAAGTAGGACACGTGCCCATTCTGACGCACGGGGTCGCTCCGGTCACCGCCCTCACGCGCTTTCGGTCATGAGGATATTTCGGGTTTTGTCCCATGGTGGCCCACTCCGGTTCTTCCCCTGGTGTCCCAAGGGTCGTGATACTGCTCACCGGCGTGGCGGCGGGAGGAGAACCATGGGCAAGGACGAGCTGACGCGGCGCGGGTTCCTCGCGGGGACGGCGGGGGCCGCGGCGCTGATCGCGGCGAGCGGCGCGGGCGGGACGGCGGCCGACGCGGCGACGCCGGTCCGGGCGCCCGTCTCGGCGCTCCCCGACCCCGCCGACTCCGGCATCGACCACATCGTCGTGGTGATGATGGAGAACCGGTCGTTCGACCACTACATGGGCTGGGTGTCCGGCGCGGACGGCCGCCAGGAGGGCCTCACCTTCACCGACGCGCAGGGCAACGCCCACGACACCCACCACCTCAAGGTGCCCTACGGGTGCGGCTTCAACGACCCCGACCACTCCTACGCGGGCGGACGCACCGAGTACAACGACGGCAAATGCGACGGATGGCTGCGCGCGGGGGAGAACGACGTGTTCTCCATCGGCTACTTCAAGGGCCCCGACCTCGGCTTCCACGGCCACGCCGCGCTCGACTGGACGCTGTGCGACCGCTACTTCGCCGCCATCATGTCCTCGACGTTCCCCAACCGGATCTTCCAGCACGCCGGGCAGACCGACCGGATCTCCAACACCTTCACCTTCTCCGAGCTCACCACCGTCTGGGACCGGCTGAAGGCCAGGAAGATCCCCGCCCGCTACTACTTCAGCGACGTCCCGTTCACCGCGCTGTGGGGCCTCAAGCACCTCGACATCAGCCGGCACATCTCCGACTTCTACAACGACGCCAAGAACGGGCGGCTGCCCGCGGTGAGCTTCGTCGAGCCCGGCTTCGTCGGCGAGGCCCTGCCCGGCCTGTCAGAGGACGAGCACCCGCTCGCCGACATCCGGTTCGGCCAGAGCTTCCTCAACAAGGTCTACACGGCGGTCATCGACTCGCCGGACTGGGCCCGCACCCTGCTGGTGATCAACTACGACGAGTGGGGCGGGTTCTTCGACCACGTCCCGCCGCCCGCCGGCCCCGACCCGCGCCCCGACCTCGGCACCGGCCTGCGCGGCTTCCGCGTCCCGTGCCTGCTGATCTCACCGCGCGCCCGCCGCGGCGCCATCGCCCACGAGGTCTACGACCACACGTCCGTCCTCAAGGCGATCGAGTGGCGCTGGGGCCTCGAACCGCTGTCGGTGCGGGACGCGGCGGCCCGCAACATCGCCGAGGTCCTCGACTTCGAGAGCGCGCCCAAGCTGAAGGCCCCGCACTACGACGTCCCCCGCCCGTCCACCCTCGGCTGCCTCGACCCGCAGCACTCCCACACCGGCGACGACTGGGCCCAACTCAACGCCTACGCCCTGACCCACGGGTTCAGGTAAGACCCGGCCCGACGATCCAGCGCCCGACCGCCAAGGGCGATGAATCAGGACACCGCGTCCATGGCGCGTTCGAAGGCGGGGGCGAAGCCGACGCGGCCGGCGATGCTGAGGAGCATCTCGTCCGGGTAGAGCTCCAGGTCGCCGGAGATGGCGCCGAGCTCCATCTCGTCCAGCCCCAGGTCGGTGAAGATCGACATGTCGCCGACCGGCAGCACCTGGTCGAGCTCCTCGTCCTCGGGGATCGGGATGTCCAGGTACTCCAGCACCTGCCCGGCCAGCGGCCAGTCGACCGAGGCGGTGACGTCCGACAGGAACACCATCACCTCGTCGCCGAGCAGCCGGATCGCCACGAAGAAGTCGTCGCCCACCGAGACCAGCCCGATCGTGCCGCCCAGGCTGGGCTGCTGGCGCAGGGCATGGATCAGCCCCGCCAGATCCTCGGTCAGCGCCACCGGAAGGATCTCGGCCTCCCAGCGGTCGTCCTCCCGGTACACCACGACGGCGAAGTCCGTCGCGTCCACATCCGTCATTTCCACCCCACCGGCGCGGTTCCTGCCTGGGCATGGTCGCAGATGCGGCGCGCCCTCGCGTGCCCCACCGCCAAACTCGGCGCCGCACCGCCGCGTGAAGCGGGCAGTCAGCACCGCTTTTCCGGTACCCAACGGCACGAACCTACTCGATCCGCAACGGCGCCCCGCCCGCGGGGGCCGGCTCTTCCGGGCCGGGCGGTCAGTTGATGCGGAAGGTGCGGCGCCGCAGCGCCGCGTGGATCCGGGCACGCCGGGACCGGTGCGGGGTCACCCGGCGGCGCAGTTCCCGCGCCTCCGCCAGCTCCCGCAGGAAGATGGCGCGCCGGCGCAGCCGCTCGCGCACCACCTCGGGCGGGACGTCGCCCTGGCCGCCTGCTGTGACATCGGTCACCGCCTCCTCGACGTCGCCGGCGTCCACGGGGAGCGGTGCGGGTTCGGGTGGGGGGACGAGGGAGTCGGGAGCCGGCGGCGCGCTTTCCGGGGGGCCGGTGGCCGGTCCGGGCCGCTCGGGCCCGGGCCGGCGCGCCTCCGCCGGCCACTGATCGCTGTCGCTGCTCATATGGCCATGGTGCCCAGCTCAGCGGCGTCCTATCCTGGATCACCGGTCCGGCCGCCGCGGGCGGGCGTTGGGCTACCGTGTCCGCATGCAGACCCTCGCCGTCGACCATCCGCTCGTCGCGCACAAGCTCACCACGCTGCGGGACGTCCGCACCGACTCCCCCACGTTCCGCCGCCTGGCCGACGAGCTGGTCACCCTGCTGGCCTACGAGGCCACCCGCGACGTGCGGGTCGCCGCGGCCACCGTGCGCACGCCGCTGGTGGAGGCCGACGGCGTCCAGCTGGCCAGCCCGAAGCCGCTCGTGGTGCCGATCCTGCGGGCGGGCCTCGGGATGCTGGACGGGATGACCCGGCTGCTGCCGACCGCCGAGGTCGGCTTCCTCGGCATGATCCGGGACGAGGGCACCCTGCAGGCCCAGACGTACGCGACCCGGCTCCCCGACGACCTGTCCGGCCGGCAGTGCTACGTCCTGGACCCGATGCTCGCCACCGGCGGGACGCTCGCCGCCGCGATCAAGCTGCTGTTCGACCGCGGCGCCGACGACGTGACGGCCCTCTGCCTGCTCGCCGCCCCCGAGGGCCTCGCCTACCTGGAGGAGGCGTTCGCGGGGACGTCCGCGCCCATCAAGGTCGTCGCCGCGGCGGTCGACTCGCACCTCAACGAGCAGGGCTTCATCGTGCCGGGCCTCGGCGACGCCGGCGACCGCCTCTACGGCGTCGTCTGATACGGCGTCGTCTGACGGAGCCGCCGTTCGGCCGGACCCGCCCCCTAGCAGCAGCGATACGGATGCGTGGTTCGTTCCGGATGTTCGTTCCCGGTGGCAAGGGGTACGAACGCGCTACGGAACGTCAGTGCGCGTTCCCCTCCGCCGCCCCGGCACAGGGGACCTTTACGGACCGGGCGGTGGGAGCGAGGTCTAGGAGAGTCGCGATGACTCACCAAGGGGATGGCGACCTGCCGCGCTACGCCGCGATCGGCGAGCGGCTCACCGAGGAGTTCGAAGGGGTTCACCAGTCCGACACGGTGGAACGGTGCGTGTCCGCCGCGCGGCACGGCGCGGACGAGGTGTGCGGGGGAGCGACCCCGGACCTCGTGGAGCGGATCGCGCGGCGGCACCTGGAGGTGCTCGCCACGGTGGCGGCCCAGAAGCGCCGCCGGGCGCGCCGTTCCTCTCTCGACAACGCGCCATAGCCCTTGCTTTGCCGGGGGTTGCGGCTGTGCGAGACTGAACCGGGGTCCGTGGGACGTTCCGGGAGGCAGCCGTGCCCGCACGCAAGCACATGACGAGGGCCGCGGCGGCTCCGGCCCGCCCGGCCGGCGCGCGCCGCCGCGCACCGAGGCCGCGATGAGGCTGGTGACCCCGGGGGACTCGGCCCCGGCCTCGGTGAACAAGTACCTCCTCCCGCACGAGAACCAGGTGATCACGGTGCGCCGGCATCCGGCCGTGCTGATGGTCCCGGTCGGGCTGGTCCTCGGCGGGCTGATCATCGCCGGCGTGCTGAGCAACACCGTCGCCAGCCAGGCCGGCACCGTGATCAGCTGGATCTGGTGGGCGTGGCTGATCCTGCTCGCCTGGTTCGTCTGGCGGGTCGCCGAGTGGTCGGTCGACTACTTCGTGATCACCAACCAGCGGATGCTGCTGACCACCGGACTGATCACCCGCAAGGTCGCGATGATGCCGCTGGCCAAGGTCACCGACATGAGCTTCAAGCGGACGATCGCGGGCCGGATGCTCGGCTACGGCGAGTTCGTCCTGGAGTCCGCCGGCCAGGACCAGGCCCTGTCGGCCGTCCCGTACCTCCCCTACCCCGAGCAGCTCTACCTCGAGGTCTGCGAGATGATCTTCCCGAACAAGAACGCCACCGCCGACGACTGACCCCTGTACCTGCGGGGTGTCAGCGGTCTCGCCCGCCGGGTAGCGGGGCGGGCATGCGCTTCTGACGGGCCGGGCCACACCTATACGCCGGACAACCCGCTCATGGTGGACGGCGACTGGCCGTTCCGCCGCATCGACCACGTCCTGGTGCGCTGCGGCCCGCACGGCGGCCCCACCCTGGCGGTGCGCGAGTGCGCCCGCGTCCTCGACGAACCCGTCGGCGGCGTCCAGGCGAGCGACCACTACGGCCTCATCGCCGACCTCGAACCCCGCCGGCCTCGGCCATCACCCCGGCGCGCCGTGACCGAGAGCAATCTCGGCGGAATCGGCGATCTTGCGGGGATCGTCGGATAACGTCGAAGACGACAGGTGCCGCGACGGTCCGGGGGGTCCCGCTTCATTACTCTCGATGTGCGATAACCCGCAATGTGCAATCATGTCGGCACCCCAGCCGCCTGATTACTTCCGCTAAGTGAGTCCACATGCCGGGTCCAGGCAATGTCGGCGAACGTGTCCGCAACCTGCGGCTCACCAGACGCCTGTCGCAGGCACAGCTCGCCGGTCACGACCTTTCCGACAGCTACATCTCATTGATCGAGTCCGGCAAGCGGACTCCGACGCCGACCGTCCTGCGCATGCTGGCCGAACGGCTCGGCTGCACGCCGGAGTACCTCGCCGAGGGCGTCGAGCCCGAGCAGCGCGCCCATCTGGAGGTGCGGGAGCGCCATGCGCACCTCGCGCTGCTGGCGGGCGACCCGGGCACCGCCGAGTCCGGCTTCGACGAGGTGATCGCCCGCAGCGACGATCCGGACCTGACCTCCCGCGCCCGCTGGGGCCGCGCCCGCGCCCTGGAGGAGCTGGGCCGCACCGGCCAGGCGATCGCGCTGTTCGAGGAGCTGCGCGAGCAGGCCGAGCGCGATCCGGGACGGGCGAGCTGGCTGCCGCCGGTGATCGCGCTGGCCCGCTGCTACCACACGGTCGGCGACCTCGGGCAGGCGATCGCGCTCGGCGAGCGCGCGATGGACCGGCTCGGCAGGCTCGGGCTCGCCGCGGGGCAGGAGTACACCGAGGCGGGCCGGATCCTGTTGCTCGCCTACGTCGACCGCTCCGACCCCGTCCGCGCGCACGAGCTGGGCAGGCGGCTGCTGCACCCGGAGGGCTCCGGGCAGGACGAGCCCGCGAGCGTCCACTACCAGCGGGCCAGCATCCGCGCGCTGGACGAGGGCACGATCGGCGATTCGCTGTACTTCGCCGACCAGGCGCTGGCCGCCCGCAGCGACGCGACGCCCGTGCAGGCGCAGGCGCGCCTCGACCTCGCCGCCGCCAAGGCGCTGCTGAGGGGCGTCTCGCCGTTCTCGCAGCCGGCGCCCGCCGCGGTGGCGGACGTCGTCTCCCCCGGCGACGGCGCGCCCGGCATCGAGCGGCCGCGCGCCGAGGGCAGCCGCGAGTCCGCGCGGGAGGCGCTGGCGCTGCTGGACGGGACGGGCGCGCTCGAAGGGGCCGAGGCCACCGAGAGCACCATCGCCAAGGCGCGCGCGCTGGTCCTGGTGGGGGAGCTCGACCAGGCCATCGCCGAGCTGGAGCAGTTCCTCGACACGGGCATGGCGCTGGTGGCGCCGCCCCCAGCGCGGACGCACTCCATCACGCCGCATCCCGGCAACGACCTCGCCGCGCGCACCCAGAAGACCGTGCTGGCCCGGCTCGTCCTCGCCCGCGCCCGGGTGGCGCAGGGGGAACGGCAGGCGGCCCAGGTCGTGCTGCGCGCCGCGTCGGAGCAGCTGAGGACGCTTCCGCCCGGACGCCCCGCCGCGCATCTCCTCCGCGAGCTGGGCGAGCTGTTCGAGCTGGTGCAGGACGCCGAGTCGGCGGCCGCCGCGTACCGGCAGGCGCTGGAGGCCGCGGGCCTGCACGCCGCGCCGTCCCAGGAGGCGAACCACGACCTCGGACGGGTCTGACCGCCGGGTCCCCCGCGCATGCGGCGCGAATTTCGGGCGCCCCGGAATAAAGGAACCGGCATGCCTGTCCTATCCTGGTGGCGCAAACATGGGATGACTGGCTGACCGGATGTCGTCGGCCCCGGGATCGAGGAGGGACCGTGACGCTGCGCACCGCCCGCCGATCGTCGCTCGTCGACCAGGTGATCGAGCAGCTCAGAGCCGAGATCACCGGCGGCTCGTGGCCGGTCGGCGCGAAGATCCCGGCGGAGCCGGTGCTGTCGGAGACGCTCGGCGTCGGCCGCAACACCGTCCGCGAGGCCGTCCGCGCCCTCACCCACGCGGGCCTGCTCGACAGCCGGCAGGGCGACGGCACGTACGTGCGGGCCACCAGCGAGCTGTCCAGCGCCGTCCGGCGGCGCCTGGAGACGGCCGAACTGGTGGAGATCCTGGAGGTGCGGCGCGGCCTGGAGGTCGAGGCGGCCCGGCTCGCCGCCGCGCGCCGCACGGACGCCGACGTCGCCGCCGTCACCGCCGCGCTCGCCCGCCGCGACGCGGCATGGGCGGCCCGCGAGCACGCCGCGTTCGTGGAGGCCGACCTGGCGTTCCACACCGCCGTCGTGGAGGCGACCCACAACCGGGTCCTCACCGACCTGTACCGCGACTTCAGCACCGCGCTGCGCGCCAGCATCGGCGCGGCGGGCACCCTGCTCGAACACGCGGACGTCCCGCACGGCCCCATCGCGGCGGCCGTGGAGGCGGGCGACGCCGACGCCGCGGCCCGCGCCACCCACGCCTGCCTGGACCAGATCCTGGCGTCCACGGGCCCGTGGAAAGGCGCGGACGAGGCCCCCGGCGTCGCCGACGCGCGCGAGTCCTAGCGGCGGCGAGCGTCCGGCATCACGCGGTCGTCTCCGCGTCCCTTTCAACGATTTCCGGCGTGTCCCGGGCCGCCCCCGGCCCGTGCACGCCCTCCCCATCCGGTTCGACGCGCCCGCGGGCGCATGACGAAGGCGAAATGAACACCTCGGCAGAGTCCCCCGCCCCCCGTGCCCTGACCGCCTGGTCGCTCGTCGGCCTGGTGCTTCTGACGATCAACCTGCGGGCCGCCATCACCGGGATCTCCCCGCTGCTCGGCGACCTGCGGGACGCGTTCGGCCTGTCCGGGGTCGAGGTCGGCGTCCTGACCACCCTTCCGGTGCTGTGCCTGGGCGCCTTCGCGTCGCTCGCGCCGGTGCTCGCGCGCCGCGTCGGCGCCGAGACCGCCATCGCCGGGTCCCTGCTGCTGATCACCGCCGGGATCCTGCTGCGGGTCGTCGCGTCGCCGCTGCCGCTGTTCGTTGGAACGGTCCTGGCGGGCGCGGGGATCGCGATGGGGAACGTCCTCATGCCGGCGGTCATCAAGCGCGCCTTCCCGCGCCGCGTCGGCTCCCTCACCGGGCTCGCGATGATGCTGATGGCCGCCAGCGGCGCCGTCGCCGCCGGCCTCGCCGTCCCGCTGGACGGCGCGGGCGGCTGGCGCCTCGCGCTCGCCGTCTGGGCCGTCCCGTCGCTGGTCGCGGCGCTGGCGTGGGGGCCGCTCGCGGTCCGCGGCCGCCGCTCCCCCGGACCCGCCGTCCCGTCCGCGCCCGCTGCGGGCCCGGCCGCGGAGGGCTCGCTGCTGCGCTCGCCCGTCGCCTGGTACGTCGCGGCGTTCATGGGCCTGGCGTCGCTGATGTTCTACGTGCTGATGTCCTGGCTGCCGGAGATCATGCAGGACGCCGGGTACGCCGACGCGACCGCCGGGATGATGGTCTCCACGATGATGATCGTCGGCATCCCGCTCGGGTTCGCCGTCCCCGTCGTCGCCGCGCGGCTGCGCGACCAGCGGGCCGTCGTCGCCGGCGTCGCGCTCACCATGGTCGCGGGCATCGGCGGCCTGATGCTGGCGCCCGCCGCCGGCTGGGCGTGGGTCGTGCTGCTCGGCATCGGCACCGGCAGCGCGTTCCCGCTCGCCTACACGCTGCTCAGCCTGCGCTCGCCGAGCCCGGCCGTCGCGGCGCGGCTGTCCGGCATGGCGCAGACCGGCGGCTACCTGCTCGCCGGATTCGGGCCGCTCGCCATGGGGGTGCTGCACAGCGCGACGGGCGGCTGGCACGTCCCGCTGACGCTCGTCCTCGCCCTCGTCGTGCCGGAGCTGGTGTTCGGGCTGCTCGCCGCACGGCCCGGCTACGTCCGCCCGGCGGCGCGCGCGGACATTCGCCTCGTCGAACCGAAGAGCGTGCCCGCCGGCGAGCCCGCCCGGACGCGCTGACGGCGCTGACGGCGCCGGGCTCAGCCGTTCATGTCGACGGCGTCCAGGTCGAGGACGCGGGCGTGCAGGACGGTCCGCTGGTGCAGCGCCGCCCGGAGCGCGCGGTGCAGGCCGTCCTCCAGGTACAGCTCGCCCTTCCACTGGACGACGTGCGGGAACAGGTCGCCGTAGAACGTGGAGTCCTTGGCCAGCAGCGAGTGGAGGTCGAGTTCCCGTTTGGTGCTGACGAGCTGGTCGAGGCGGACCTGGCGAGGGGGGATCTTGGCCCAGTCCCGGGACGACAGACCGTGCTCGGGATAGGGCCTTCCCTCACCCACCGCCTTGAAGATCACGTCCAGAGTCTACGTTGCCCGACTACACCGGTCACCGGATTCCACCGATTGGTAAACAGTTACGCCGCAGCTCAGAGGCCCCGTCAGTAACTGCCGCCACCGGGCAGACTGGAAGGGGAGAAGGGAGGTGTCGTCATGCGGAAAGTGGCCGACTGCAGGGACTACCCCAGCGAGATGAACTGCACCCTGACCATCGCCGGTGAGGAGCAGGAGGTCGTGCGGGCCGCCGCCGAGCACGCGGCGTCCGTCCACGGGCATACCGACAGCCCCGAACTGCGCGAGCAGATCCGCCAGGGCCTGAAGGACGAGGTGCCCCAGCACGCCTGAGCCGGACCGCCCGACGCGGCCTGAGCCGAATTCCCGCTCAGGCCGCGTTCTTTGCGTTCCCGGCGTAGTGCTTCAGCGGAGCTTCACGGCACCGCCGTCGGCCATGACCGTCTGGCCGGTCATGACTGCACGGGCCACGCCTCCGCCCACTGCACCACTCCGGCCAGCATGAAGTTGCGCGTGGCGAACAGGTCGGTGTCGAGCGCGCCAGCCGCCAGTCGTCGTCGGTCTGCTCGTCGCACGGGAACCACAGCGATGGAATCGCACCGGAGGAACTACGGCGGCAGAACTACCGCGAAGCAACTCACGCCGACGGAACTACACCTGTGGCATGGCCCGCGGCCCCGGAACGACGAAGGTCCCGGCCGCTGAGCGACCGGGACCTTCGTTCGGCTGTCACGCCGGTGGCGGAGGATGCGAGATTCGAACTCGCGAGCGCTTGCACGCAACACGCTTTCCAAGCGTGCGCCCTAGGCCACTAGGCGAATCCTCCGCGGGAAAGCCTACCGGGTCTCGGGCAGTGACCTGACACCAATTACGGCGGAGACCGGGATCGGACCGTAGACGTGCGGGAAGACCTCGTCACGACCCGCTCGTGGCGGACCGGCGCGTCCAGCCGCGAGACGTCGATGATCAGCAGGGTCAGCTCCGACCGGGGGACGGCGCCGTAGAAGCGGCCCAGCACGCCCTCCACCTGCTCCATATCGGACGAGCAGTGGACGAAACCCTCCTCGTCCAGCGTCCGGCCGAGCGTCGACATGGTGTACGACACTCCCGAGTCCCGCGCGGATTCCCAGTGGCGGCGTTCGGCGATGTGCAGGAGCGTCTGCTGCGTGGCGTCCGTCATGGGGCGGAGAGTACGCGGCAACGGTGCCGACCCAGGCCGCGCATGCCATAGACTCTGTGCAGACCCCTCGCACGGCGTCACCCTGTGAACCTCCCCAGGGCCGGAAGGCAGCAAGGATAAGCAGGCTCTGGCGGGTGTGCGGGGGGTCCCTTGCTTAAAGCACCACCGCGCTTCTGACGCTCTGCTTCTCGAGGGAGGGCGGACCCCCGATGAGTCTGGCTCTGTACCGCAAGTACCGGCCAGCGACGTTCGCCGAGCTGAAGGGGCAGGAGCACGTCGCCGAGCCCCTCCAGCAAGCGCTGCGCAACGGCCGGATCAACCACGCGTACCTGTTCAGCGGCCCGCGCGGCTGCGGCAAGACCTCCAGCGCCCGCATCCTGGCCCGCTCGCTGAACTGCGAGCAGGGGCCGACGCCCGACCCGTGCGGCAAGTGCGACTCCTGCGTCGCGCTCGGCCCGTCCGGGTCCGGCCACATCGACGTGATCGAGATCGACGCCGCCTCGCACGGCGGCGTCGACGACGCCCGCGACCTGCGCGAACGCGCGTTCTTCGCGCCCGTGTCGGCGCGCTTCAAGGTGTACATCATCGACGAGGCGCACATGGTCACCCGCGAGGGCTTCAACGCGCTGCTGAAGCTCGTCGAGGAACCGCCGCCGCACCTGAAGTTCGTGTTCGCGACGACCGAGCCCGAGAAGGTCATCGGGACGATCCGGTCCCGGACGCACCACTACCCGTTCCGGCTGATCCCCCCGGGCGTGCTGACGGAGCTCGTCGAGGAGATCCTCCAGTCGGAGGACGTGCCGTACGAGGCGTCCGCGCTGCCGCTCGCGGTGCGGGCCGGCGCCGGGTCCGCCCGCGACACGCTGTCGATCCTCGACCAGCTGCTCGCCGGGTCGGACGAGAAGGGCATCACCTACGCGCGGGCCGTCTCGCTGCTCGGCTACACCGACTCGACGCTGCTGGACGAGGTCATCGCCGCGTTCGCCGCCCGCGACGGGGCCGCCGTGTTCGCCGCGGTCGACCGGGTGATCGAGAGCGGCCAGGAGCCCCGCCGGTTCACCGCCGACCTGCTGGAACGCGTCCGCGACCTGGTGATCCTCTCGAACGTCCCGGAGGCGGGCGGCTCGGGGCTGCTGAACGTCCCGCCGGACGAGCTGGTGCAGATGCGGCGCCAGGCGTCCTCGATGGGGCCCGGGGAGCTGACCCGCGCGGCGGACCTGCTGCACACCGGGCTGACGGAGATGCGCGGCGCGACGTCCCCGCGGCTGCTGCTGGAGCTGATCTGCGCCCGGATCCTGCTGCCGGCCGCGTACGAGGACGAGGCGTCCATGTTCGCCCGCCTCGACCGCCTCGAACGCCAGGCCGCGCAGGGCGGCCTGGGCGCTGCGCCGGGCGACGGCCTCACCCAGGCTTTTGCCTCCGTTGCGCCTGCCGTCCCTGCCGTCTCTGCCGAGCGTCCGGGTCCGGCGCCGGCTTTCCCGCCTGCTGCTTCGCCAAGGCCGGGGCCCGCTGAAGCGGCTGGGGCAAGGGAGAAGCCGAGCGCGGTTGAGTCCAGGGGAGAGCCGGGCTCCGCTGAATCGAGGGGGAAGGCGAGCCCCGCTGAGTCCAGGGAGGAGCCGAGCTCCGCTGACTCAAGGGGAGGGCCGAGCCCCGCTGAATCAAGAGGAAAGCCGAACTCGCCTGGATCCAGGGAAGAACAGCCCCCGCCCGCCCAGGGGGGCGACCCCACTTCCAGTGTCGACCCCCGCCAGGGCTCGCCGGAAGGCGAACGTCGTTCTGTGGATAACCGCGTGCCCGCGGCAGCCCACAGCCGCCCCGCCTCCCAGAGCGGCGCACCCGCCCAGACCGCAGGCGGGACGCCCGGCGGCCAGCAGGCCGCAGGGGCCGGCCAGCAGAGCGCAGGGGCCGGTCAGCAGGGCGCGGGGAACGCGGTGGACGTGTCGATGGTGCAGCGGTACTGGCCGGACATCATCGAGGCCGTCAAGCAGAAGAGCCGCGCGACCTGGATGGTCATCATGTCCGGGGTCCGGCCGACGTCGCTCGAAGGACGCGTCCTCACGCTCGCGTTCGAGGCCGAGGGCAACCGCCTCGGGTTCGTCAACGGCAACCGCGACGTGATCCTCAGCGAGGTGCTGCGGGAGCGGATGGGCGTCGACTGGCGGATCGAGACCGTGTCCGGCGGCGCGGGCGGCGGACGAGGCCAGGGCGGCCCCGGGCCGAACGCGGGTCCGGGCGGTGGACGCGCCGGCGGTGGATTCGGCGGCGGTGGCGGCGGCGGTGGTGCGCCTTCCGGCGGTTTCGGCTCGTCGTCCGGCTTCGGGTCGTCCGGTACGGGCGGCTCCGCGCCGTCGTCCGGTTTCGGGGCCTCGCAGTCCGGCGGGAACGGCGGTTCCGGCGGCGGACCGGGTCAGGGCGCGCCGACGGGCCACACGGCGCAGCAGCGCGGCGCGTCCTCGAACCCCGTCCCCCGTCCGGCCTCCAACGGGGACGCGGCCGGCGGGTTCGGCGCGGGAGCGGGCGACCCGGGGCCGATGCCGCCGCCGCCCGACGAACCGCCGCCGCCGCCCGAGCCGTCCCCGATGGACGAGAGCGACGAGGTGGACCCGGAGGGGGACGCCGACGCCGACGGCATCGAGGCGGAGATGAGCGGGATGGCGCTCATCCAGCGCGAGCTCGGCGGCCAGATCATCCGCGAGATCGACAACTCCTGACGCCCGTCAGTGCGGGATGCCCTCGATCAGGTCGCGGGCGCCCTTGCGCAGGAGGTCACCGGCCACGTGGGCGCCGAGGTCCTCGCCCTTCTCCGGCGGGGACGACTCCTGCGAGTGGACGAACCGCGAGCCGTCCGGGGTGAACACCATCCCGCGCAGGTCCAGCTGCCCGTCCCGCTCGATCCGGGCATGTCCGGCGATGGGGCTGTTGCAGTGTCCTTGCAGGCCGTGCAGCATCGTGCGTTCCGCGGCGACGCACCGCCGGGTCTCCGGGTGGTCCAGCAGCCGCACCAGCTCCACGACGTCGGTGTCGGTGCGGCGGCAGTCCACCGCCAGCACGCCCGCACCGACGGCGGGAACGATGTCGAGGGCCTCGCCGGGCCGCTCGATCCCCAGCCGCGTCAGGCTCGCCCGCGCCAGGACGATCGCGTCGAACTCCTCGCCCGAATCCAGCCGTCCGAGCCGCGAGTTGACGTTGCCGCGCAGGTACTCGATCTGCAGATCGGGCCGGATCTGTTCGAGTTGCGCACGCCGTCGCACCGCCGAGGTCCCCACCCGCGCACCCGGAGCGAGATCGGCCAGGCCCTGGACCTTGCTGGCCGTCGGGAACAGCATCACGTCGGAGACGTCGTCACGCTCGATGTACGCGGCGAACATCAGCCCGTCCGGCCGGGGAACGTCGCCGGGCACGTCCTTGAGGCAATGCACCGCGATATCGACCCGGTCCGTCAGCAGTGCCCGGTCGATTTCGCGCATGAACGCGCCCTTGCCGCCCAGCTCGCCCAGGTGCCCTCGGTGCTTGTCTCCGGCGGTTTGGATGCCGACGACTTCGACGGTCACGTTCGCCAATTCCTGCAACCGGGCTGCCACGCCGCGAGCCTGCACCATCGCCAGCGGCGACGTCCGCGTCCCCAGCCGCAGCACCCTGCCGCCCCCGCCCCAGGAGAACGCCGACAAGTCCGAAGGCGCTGCCCCCGTACCTTCACCATCAGCTGTCACGTTCGCCCCTTCCGCAGCTCCGCCCGATGCCTTCGCCAGCCGGACGGCCGATCCAATGCGTTCAACGGCTTCCTGCTCCGAAAGTGAACCGTGCCGACCTCATGGCGCACCCGGAAACGTGCCGGGATACATCTGGTGTTTGAGTATCGCGCCCACTCGTCCGGCCGTCGCCACCGCGTCCCGGCAGGGAGCGATGAACGTGCCACGGACGGCGTCATAGAACGCCCAGCCGCCAGCGACGACCCTAGCCGCCGCCAGTACCGAGGCGTCTTCCCGCATTCCCCGGGCGTAGACCAGCGGCAAAGGGAATGGCGCCACCGAACCCCGTTGCGGATACGCCTCTGGTTCGCGGCTCCTGACTGGAGTCGGGGGATCGGTGGGCCGGGCTTACCGGATCTCGGCGGGACCCCGTAGTCTCGGGGGACGGACGTCCGGTGGTCGGCGCGGTCGCGAGAGAGAAGGCCCTCCCGCGGGGCCGGAAGAGGGGTGCACCGTGGAACCCGGTGGTCAGTTGAACATGCAGGAACTGCTGCAGCAGGCGCAGGCCATGCAGGAGCAGCTGTTCGCCGCGCAGCGCGAGCTCGCGGAGGCGGAGGTGAAGGGCACCGCCGGCGGCGGGCTCGTCACCGCGACGGTCAACGGCCAGGGCGAGGTCACGGGGCTGTCGATCGACCCGAAGGCGATCGACGCCGACGACCCGGCCGACACCGCCGAGACCATCGCCGACCTGGTGCTCGCCGCGATCCGCGACGCGGCACGGGAGGCGGCCGAGCTGCAGCAGCAGAAGATGGGCCCGCTCGCCGCGGGCCTCGGCGGCGGGGGCGGGATCCCCGGCCTCGGCGGCGGCGCGCCCGGCGGCGGCGGCCTTCCCGGGGGCTTCCCCGGCCTCGGCGGCTGACCGGCGAAGCACGAACGACTGAAAGGAGGGGTCCGTTGTACGAAGGGGTGGTCCAGAACCTCATCGACGAGCTGGGCAGGCTGCCCGGCGTCGGCCCCAAGAGCGCGCAGCGGATCGCCTTCCACCTCCTCGCCGCCGATCCGGCCGACGTCGAGCGCCTCGGCAAGGCGCTGAAAGAGGTCAAGGACAAGGTCCGCTTCTGCAGGACGTGCGGGAACGTCGCGGAAGAGGAGGAATGCCGGATCTGCCGCGACGCGCGCCGCGACCCGTCGATCATCTGCGTGGTCGAGGAGTCCAAGGACGTCGTCGCGATCGAGAAGACCCGCGAGTTCCGCGGCCGCTACCACGTGCTCGGCGGCGCGATCAGCCCGATCGAGGGCGTCGGCCCCGACGACCTGCGCATCCGCGAGCTGATGCAGCGGCTCGCGGACGGCACGGTGACCGAGCTGATCCTGGCGACCGACCCGAACCTGGAGGGCGAGGCGACCGCGACCTACCTCGCCCGCCTGGTCAAGCCCATGGGCCTCACCGTCACCCGGCTCGCCAGCGGCCTGCCGGTCGGCGGTGACCTGGAGTACGCCGACGAGGTGACCCTGGGACGCGCATTCGAAGGACGGAGGCTGCTCGATGTCTGACACCAACAGCCCGCAGGACTGGAACGCCCTCGCCGAGCGGGTGGCGTGCCATGTCGACAACTACCTGAGCGGCCTGGAGGCCGTCGCGCGCGGCGACGGCGGCGTCCACACGGTGCCGCTGCTGCTGCTGGAGGTCTCGCAGGTCATCCTGGCAGGAGCGCAGCTCGGCGCCAGCGCCGACGTGATCCTGCCGGACAACTGGGAGCCGGAGATCGGCGACGACCCCGACCTCGACGCGGTCCGCGCGGGCCTGTCCGAGCGCCTCGGCGACCTCGACGAGTACGTCGAGGTGTTCGACCCGTACAAGGACACCGAGCCCACGCCCTACCGGCTGTCGGACGACCTGGTGGACGTCGCGAGCGACCTCGTCCACGGCCTGCGCCACTACAACCAGGACCGTCCCCTCGAGGCCCTGTGGTGGTGGCAGTACTCCTACTTCAACCACTGGGGCAACCACGCGGGCGCGTCGCTGCGCGCCCTGCACGCCTATGTCGCCAACGACCGCCTGTCCGTGGCGCAGGAGGCGGCGGTCGCCCAGTAGCGGCCCCCGGCCCCCGCGCGCGGCGAAGGTCAGCCGAACGGGGGCGGGGTGAGGCCGTAGCGGTCGACGAGGCCGGGCAGCCAGTCGGGACGGCCCAGCTCGAGCCCGTAGCGTCCGGCGAGCTCGCCGATCGCCTCGGGGTCGGGCGGGCCGTCGGCGACGAGGTCGGCCAGGTCGAGGAAGAAATGCTCGAACCCGGCGGGGCTGATCACCTCGATCATGCGGGCGGGCTCGCCGCCCGCGTTCCACATGGCGTGCATCTCGCCGCGGGGTTTGCTGATGTAGCCGCCCTCGCCGAGGACGGCCTCCTCGTCGCCGGACCGGAACCCGATCTCGCCCGCCGTGACGATGGAGAACTCGTCCTCGCGGGTGTGCCGGTGCGGCGGGACGAGGGCCCCGACGGGGAACGGGTGTTCCACGATGGCCACCTGGTCGCCGGTGTCGGCGCCGAAGAGCTTGAACTGGACGCCGATGGTGCCGAGGTCGTCGGTGCGCCCGGCGCCGGGTCGAAGCACGGTCAGTTGCGCGGCCTGCGCTCGGGAGGTCGTTCCGCTGTGCGTCATGGTCCTGCCTCCTGACGGACGCTTCGTTCACTTCCAGTCTGCAAACCGGTGAAATATCAAGTCAAGCGGCCTCTGGCCTGCTGATTCGGCTCTATGGAGGTGTCCTCGGCGTGGCGCCCCCGCAACGCCCCGCCGAGGACCTCTATCCCCCGGGTCCACCCCGTACGGCCAAGGCGGTGGGGGTGGCCTCTTCGCGGTTCCCTTTCTAACGGAGGGGGCCACGTGGCGTCCGCTGCGCGGCAGCGCGGGCGTGGTCGCGAGGACGCGAGCGCGAGGACGCGGGTGCGCACTACCGCGCGGGTGGGCACTACAGCGCAGGTGCGCGCCTGTACAGGCGGACCGCACGGGAACACCATGGGTGGCATGGATTCACGGCGAAGCGTGAAGCAGAGCCTGCCCTACCCCTATGACCAGGACCTTTCGCCGGTGCTGCGGCGGTTGAACCGGCGCACTCCCGGCAGCCGGAACAGGCTCGCCAACGACCCGGTCACCGCCGCGTACCTGGCCGCGGGGATGCGGCTCATCGAACGCCATCTGGGGCCGGGCGCGGTCCGGACGGCCGTCGACCCCGAGGACGGCAAGTCCTCGATCGAGCGTCCCATGCTCGCCTTCCTGTCGCAGCGGACGGTGGCGGCGGAGGTCGGCAGCAATCCCGATCCGTTCCCGCAGGTCGGGAGCGTCTCGACGCTGCGGTCCACGTGGGGGTGCCATTCGGACTTCATCGCCGACCTGCTGCGGTTCGGGCTGTGGTCGTACCATCCGAACCACTGCGACGCGGCGGAGGCCGCGGACATCCTCGGCCTGATCCTCGACGGGCCGGACCTCGTCGAGGGAATCCACCGCCTGGGGTTCTGGAACCTGCTGACGCTGGTGGACCGCCCGCGGTTCCGGCTCGAGCTGTTCGCGACCGCCGCGAGCGAGGGCGACGACGTCGTCCAGAAGGCGCTGGCGGAGAACTACCAGGAGATCCTGGAGCCGTGGAAGGAGATCTGCGGCGAGCTCCTGACGGCCCGGGGCCTGCGGCTGCGCACCGGCGTCACCGTCGAGGCGTTCGTCGACATGATCAGCGCGGTGATGGAGGGCGTGGCGCTGCGGATCCTCGCCGACCGGGGCGCGGACGTGCTGGACCGCGCCCGGGGGCGTTCGATGGCCGGGACGGCCCTGCTCGCGCTGATCGGCGGATGCGTCGAGCGCGCCGACCGGTCGGACGGGCTGACGCTCGAGCAGTCCGTCGAGGCGATGGTCTATGGCTCGCCGGACCCCGCGCACGCGGATCCCGGCGCAGCGGCGGTTCCCGATCGGCTCGTGGGGACGCGCTGACACCGGCCCGATCCCCCGGATCGGGGGTGCGTGCCGGAGGGCTGCCCTACGGTGGGCGATATGGATGATCTTCCGGTTCCGGACGAGGACGTCCTGATCCTTCCGGACGCTCCGGTGGAGGCGCTGCCGGGCCCGCTGGCCGATCCGCCGTGGCTGCGGGACGCCGAGGCGGCGAAGCCCGTCGTCGTCGAGGGCCTCGTGCCGCCCGCCGAGCCCGCGATGCGGTGGCAGCCGGGCGAGCGGGAGGAGTGGGCGAAGACCGACGAGCGGCACCAGGTCCCGGCCGGCGACGACTGGGACGCGCTGGTCGAGGAGTTCCGCAGCGGCCGCGCCTACGGCTACGGGTTGGGCGTCCTCACGTACGGGCCGGTGGAGAAGGTGCGGCCGTGGCTGGCGGGCTGGAAGCCGCAGCTGTGGGAGGCCGAGATGTGGCTGCGGCCGGTCGTGGCCCGGTTCGGGGTGGACGCGCTGCCGGTCGCGCTGTGGGTGGCCCAGGAGGACCCGGCGGGGCTGGCCGACCGGGCGCTGCCGTTCCTGGACGCCGGAATGGCGCGGTTGATGGCCGCGTGCCTGGCCAAGCCGAAGCGGGGCCGCAAGACCGCGCTCGCCTGGTTCGACCGGCACGGCGTGGACGCGGTGCCGCTGCTGGTCCCGGCCGCGCTGGGCAAGCCCGGCCCGGCGCGGAGAGAGGCCGAGGACGCGCTGCGCCTGGTGGCCGGGAAGCACGGTAATGACGAGGTCGTGAAGGCGGCGGCGCGCGCGCACGGTGACGACGTGGCGGACGCCCTGCGAGCGATCGTCGCGGTGGATCCGCTGGAACTGCTGCCGCAACGCATTCCGGTGGTGGGCGAGTGGGCCGTCCCGGAGTCGTTGCCGCAGATCAGGCTGCGTGGACGCGATGACGCGCTGCCCGTCGCGGCCGTCCGGCATCTGCTGACGATGCTGGCCATGTCGACGAACGACGAGGTGTATGCGGGCGTCGGGATCGTCAAGCAGGCGTGCGATCCGGAGCCGCTGGCGGAGTTCGCATGGGCGCTGTTCGAGCAGTGGCGGCGCAACGAGGCACCGGCCAAGGACGGCTGGGCGCTGGCGCAGCTCGGCTGGCTCGGCGACGACGGGACCGCCCGCCGGCTCGCGCCGCTGATCCGCGCGTGGCCGGGGCACGGCGGGCACTCCAAGGCGGTCGCGGGCCTGGACGTCCTGGCGGCGATCGGCACCGACGTGGCATTGATGCAGCTGCACGGCATCGCGCAGAAGGTGAGGTTCAAGGGGCTGAGGGCGCGCGCGCAGGACAAGATCCAGGAGGTCGCCGACGGGCTGGGCCTGACGGCCGAGCAGCTCGGCGACCGGCTGGTCCCCGACTTCGGGCTGGACGCCGGCGGCGGGCTCGTCCTGGACTACGGGCCGCGCCGCTTCGCCGTCGGCTTCGACGAGCAGCTCAGGCCGCAGGTGTCCGACGAGGACGGCGCCCGCCGCAAGGCGCTGCCGAAACCGGGCGTGAAGGACGATCCGGAGCTGGCGCCCGCCGCCTACAAGCGGTTCGCCGCGCTGAAGAAGGACGTGCGGACGGTCGCCGCCGACCAGATCCACCGGCTGGAGTCGGCGATGGTGACGCGGCGCCGATGGACGGCCGGCGAGTTCCGCCGCCTGTTCGTGGAGCATCCGCTGATCTGGCACATCGCCCGGCGGCTGGTGTGGACGGCCGAGGACGGCGGGAAGGCGACGGCGTTCCGCGTGGCCGAGGACCGGACGTTCGCCGACGCCGCCGACGAGGTGCTGACCCTGCCGGAGTCGGCGGCCATCGGCATCCCGCACCCGCTGGAGCTGGGCGAGATGCGCGAGGCATGGTCGGAGCTGTTCGCCGATTACGCGATCCTGCAGCCGTTCCCGCAGCTCGACCGCCCGGTGCACACGCTGACCGATGCCGAGCGCGCCGCCCGCCGGCTGGGACGGTACGAGGGCGCCGCCATCACCCCCACCGCCGTGCTCGCGCTGGAACGGCGCGGCTGGCGGCGCGGCGGCCCCATGGACGCCGGGATCCAGCACAGCATGTACCGCGCGGTGCCCGGCGGCTTGTACGTCAACGTCCACCTGGATCCGGGGCTCTCCATCGACCCGGATCTCGCCGGTGAGCAGCAGCTGGAGGTCATCTGGCTCGACGACCGCGCGGAGACCGGCGACTCGGTGCGCCGCGAGGGGCGGCGGCCGTTCGGCGACCTGCACCCGGTGACGGCCTCGGAGGTGCTGGCCGAGCTGGCCGGCGCCGCGTCCTGACGTCATATCGATGTTCTGCGAAACGTCGCGGTAGACTCGGGTCCCAGAGAGCCCATGACGACGAACGCGCACCCCTCGCAGGACGTCTCAGCCGAGTTGCTGGACGTCTTCAAGGCGCTGGCCAATCCCGTGCGGCTGCAACTGCTGCAGTGGCTGCGGGAGCCGGAGCGCCATTTCCCGATCGAGGAGGCGATCGCCGACCCGGTCGAGGTCGGCATCTGCGTCAGCCACATCCAGGCCAAGGTCGGGCTCGCGCAGTCGACGGTGTCGGCGTACATGGCCGCGCTCGAACGCGCCGGGCTCGTCCGGTCCACCCGCGTCGGGAAGTGGACGCACTACAAGCGCGACGAGGACCGCATCGCCTGGTTGGTCGCGGCGCTCGGCCGCTCGCTCTGAACCCCCGCCCGCCGGACGGCCGCCGGCCGCTTGCATCTCATATCGAGATTCTGCGATACTTCGAATCATCGACACGAGAACACGGGAGGATGACATGGGCGCCATCGACGGACGGGACCTCGGACGCTTCGGCGTCTGGACGTTCGACTTCGAGGAGCAGCCGGCCGGCGCGATCCGCGACTCCGTCCAGGAGCTGGAGGGCCTCGGCTGGCCCGCCATCTGGATCCCCGAACGGGACGGCCGCGAGGCCATGACGCACGCCGGGTTCCTGCTGGCGTCCACCGAGCGCATCACGGTCGTCAACGGCATCGCGCGGATCCCGGCGCGGGGAGCGCGCTGGACCCAGGGCGCGGCGGTGCTGCTGGCCGACGCCTACCCCGGCCGCCACGTGCTCGGCCTCGGCCTCGGCGGGGAACCGGAGCCCGGCACGCAGCCGCTGCGCGCGATGAACGACTACCTCGACGAGATGGACGCCACGACCAGCGCGAACCCCGCGCCGCGGACGCCGGTGCGCCGCATCGTGGCGGCGTACGGGCCGAAGATGCTGGCGGTGGGCCGCGACCGCGCCGCGGGCGCCCACACCTACCACGTGACGGTGCGGCACACGGCGCAGGCGCGCGAGGTGCTCGGCGACGGCCCGTTCCTCGGCGTCGAGCAGGCGGTGCTCTTCGAGAGCGACCCGGGCAGGGCCCGCGAGATCGCCCGCGAGCACCTGCACGGCTACTTCACCGAGAAGTACAACGTCGCCAAGTTCCTCCGCCTCGGCTACACCGAGGACGACATCGACAACGGCCGGGGCAGCGACCGCCTCGTCGACGACCTGGTGGTCTGGGGCGACCTCGACACCATCGCCGGAAAGCTGCACGCCCACCTGGACGCCGGAGCGGACCACGTCGGCGTCCAGGTCATCGGCACCGGCCCCGGCCGGCCCGCGATGCCGCACTGGCGCCGCCTGGCCGAGGCCCTGCTGCCGCAGAAGGCCGCCGTCAGGACTTGAAGAACTCCAGCAGGTCGCCGTTCAGCCGGTCCTTGTGGCTGACGAACAGCCCGTGCCCGGCGGCGGGGTACTCCTTGTAGACGGCGCCGGGCACCAGCGCGGCGGTGCGGCGGCCGGTGGCCTCCACGGGCGCGGAGAAGTCGGCGTCGCCGTGGACCACCAGGCACGGCACGGTGATGTTCCGCAGCGCCTCGCGGTTGTCGGCGTGGTAGACCGTCTTCTGCACCTCCAGGACGGCCCAGGGCGCGGCGTCCAGGCACATCCGGATCATCCAGTCGATGGTGGCGGGGTGGACGTCGTTGCCGAGCTGGGTGGCGAAGAACAGCTGCGACTGCATGGTGAGCCACTTCGGCCGGTCGGCGCGGATCATCGCGATCAGCCCGTCGAACAGCTCCTGCGGGACGCCCTCGGGGTTGTCCTCGGTCTGCCGCAGGAACGGCAGGACCGCCGAGACGAACGCGACCCGCTGGACGCGGTCCTCGCCGTGCCGGGCCAGGTAGCGGGCGATCTCGGCGCCGCCGGTCGAGTGCCCGACCAGGATCACGTCGCGCAGGTCGAGGTGCTCCAGGAACGCGGCCAGGTCGTCGGCGAGGGTGTCGACGTCGTAGCCGCCGGACGGCCGGTCCGAGCGGCCGTGGCCGCGCCGGTCGAAGGTGAGGCAGCGGTAGCCGTGCTCGGTGAAGAACGGGATCTGGTACTCCCACATGCCGGTGTTCAGCATCGCGCTGGTGACGAAGACGACCGGGTGGCCCTGCCCGTAGTCCTCGTAGGAGAGGCGGGTCCCGTCGCGGGTCTCGAAGAACATCTCGGCTCCTTGCCGTCGGCGTTGTGACGATCATGGCCGGGCCGGGCCGTCCGCGGCGATGACGTGGGAGGTAATGCCGCCGATGACGTGGGGGCCGCCGGGGGCGTGGCAGTTACCTGCTCGTAATCCGGTGGCGCGGCCTCGGTAGACTCATCGGTCAGTACGCCTGACCCCGATCCGAGGAGCGCCCACCCGTGGCTCTTGTCGTGCAGAAGTACGGTGGCTCCTCCGTCGCCGACGCCGAGTGCGTCAAGCGGGTCGCCCAGCGCATCGTCGCGACCAAGAAGGCGGGCAACGACGTCGTCGTCGTGGTCTCCGCCATGGGCGACACGACGGATGACCTCATCGATATGGCCAAGCAGGTCAGCCCCCTCCCGCCGGCCCGCGAGCTGGACATGCTGCTCACCGCGGGCGAGCGGATGTCGATGGCGCTGCTGGCCATGGCCATCGCGAACCTGGGCCACGAGGCCCGCTCGTTCACCGGCTCCCAGGCGGGGGTCATCACCGACGGCACCCACGGGAAAGCCAAGATCATCGACGTGACGCCGGGGCGGATCCGCAGCGCGCTCGACGAGAACGCGGTCTGCATCGTGGCCGGCTTCCAGGGCGTCTCGCAGGGCACCAAGGACATCACCACGCTCGGCCGCGGCGGCTCCGACACCACCGCGGTGGCGCTCGCGGCGGCGCTGGACGCCGACGTCTGCGAGATCTACTCCGACGTCGACGGCGTCTTCACCGCCGACCCGCGCATCGTCCCGGCCGCCCGCAAGATCCCGAAGATCTCCTACGAGGAGATGCTGGAGATGGCGGCGACCGGCGCGAAGATCCTGCACCTGCGCTGCGTGGAGTACGCGCGCCGGTACAACATCCCGATCCACGTGCGGTCCTCGTTCTCCCAGAAGGAGGGGACGTGGGTCGTCGACAGCAGCGAGATCGAAGGGCAGGACATGGAGCAGGCGATCATCTCCGGGGTCGCGCACGACCGGAGCGAGGCCAAGATCACCGTGGTCGGGGTGCCCGACAAGGTCGGCGAGGCCGCGACGATCTTCACGGTGCTGTCCGAGGCCGAGATCAACATCGACATGATCGTGCAGAACGTGTCGGCGGCGTCCACCGGGCGCACCGACATCTCCTTCACGCTGCCGGCCAGCGACGGGCAGTCCGCGCTGACCGCGCTGAACAAGCTGAAGGAGCGGATCGGGTTCGAGGCGCTGCGCTACGACGACCGGATCGGCAAGGTGTCGCTGATCGGCGCCGGGATGCGCTCGCACCCGGGCGTCACCGCGACGTTCTTCGCCGCGATCGCCGACGCCGGGGTGAACATCGAGATGATCTCCACCTCGGAGATCCGGATCTCCGTCGTGGTCGCCCAGGACGACGTGGACACCGCGGTCGCCGCCGCGCACCACGCCTTCGACCTCGACGTCGACCAGGTCGAGGCGGTCGTCTACGGCGGCACCGGCCGCTGACCCGGTCCTTCACCGACGCCCGGCCGCGGGCCGCACGGACGATCCGTGCGGCCCGCGCCGTCGTTTTCCGGAGCCGGACGCGCGGTCGTGGGTCGCGCGGGCGCCCGCGGCCCTCACACGCTGACGGCTCCCAGCGCGTCGAGCACCGCGGCCGTGTCCAGGTAGAACGGCCGGAACTCGGTGACCCGCCCGTCCCGCACCGTGATCCACTGCAGCACGGACGTCTCCAGTTCGCGGCCGGTCGCGCGGGCCCGGAAGGCGCAGCGGTTGAGGACCGCGACCGTGCCGCCGTCGGCGGCGTGGTGCTGGTCGAGGAACGTCAGGTCCGTCCACGCCTCGCTCATCGAGGCCATGAACCGCTCCATGCCGTCGTGCCCGCGCCACGTCCCGCCGTAGGGCAGGCTCTCGGCCTGGTACATCACGACGTCCGGCGCCAGGTGGGCGGCCATCGGCGAGAAGTCGGCCTTTCCTGGGCCGCCCGCGGCCAGGTAGGCGGTTTCGGCGGCGTAGTAGCGCTGGAGCGCGTCCCATGTGTCGGTCACGGTGCGGGAACCCCGGGGAGGCCGCGGAGGTTGCGGTCGCGTGCCGTTCGCGGCGGGCGCAGGACGACGGGTGCGGGCCGTAGGGTGGCATGCGTGACCGAGACGAAGGCGGTGAAGTCCGAGCAGACGCGGGCCCTGATCGTCCAGACCGCGCTGCGGCTGTTCCGGGAGCGAGGCTACGAGGCGACGACGATGCGCGCGATCGCCAAGGAGGCCGGCGTCTCGGTCGGCAACGCCTACTATTACTACGGGTCCAAGGAAGAACTGATCCAGGCGTACTACGACGAGCTGCAGGACGAGCACCTCGCCGCCTGCCGCGCCGTCCTCGCCACCGAGACCCGGTTCGCGCCCCGCCTCCTCGGCGTCCTCAAGGCCCGCGTCGACACGATGGTCCCCTACCACGAGTTCGCCGGGAAGTTCTTCAAGTTCGCCGCCGAGCCCACCAGCCCGCTCAACCCGTTCAGCGCCGAGTCCGGCCCCGCCCGCGACTCCGCGGTCGCGATCTACCGCGAGGTCGTCGAGGGCTCCGACCTGAAGATCGACAAGGAGTTCCGCAAGGAGCTGCCGGAGCTGCTGTGGATCTACTCGATGGGCATCGTGCTGTACTGGGTGCACGACAGCTCCCCCGGCTGCCGCAAGACCTACCTGCTCGTCGAGCGGACCGTCCCGCTGGTCGACCGGATGGTCTCCATGTCGCGCCTGCCCGGCTTCAAGTCGGTCACCCGCGAGCTCGTCGGCATCATCCGCGAAGTCCGCGCCTAGGGGAACGTGATGTCCCAGTGGTCCTTCTCGCGGGCGAACAGCGTGCCGTCCGGTGACCGGTACAGCCGCGCCCCGTCGCCCCGCACCCCCTGGTACGGGTAGCGCCTGATCGCCGCGTCCACGCACCGGCCCGTCGCGATGTCGAGCTTGTAGCCGGCGGCGTGGCTGCGGGGGCCGCCCGAGTGGCCCCGCTCCGTCCCGCCCGTCACCGTGATCGGGCAGCCGCTCGCGGCCCGGAAGTCGAGCAGCCCCTTCAACGTGCCCCAGCGCAGGCCGTCGAACGAGGTGCAGGTCGTCCGGTTGCGGTCCGAGCAGTTCCCGGTGGACCGCCATCCGATCCCGCTGGCCCGCAGCAGGCCCGTGGCGAATTCCTGCCGCAGCCGCACCGATTTCGGCAGGTCCGGCAGATCCGGCAGGACCGCGGTGAGGACGCTCGAAACCACGCCCTCCGCCGCGTCCGGGACGGGCTCGTCCCGCGGAGTCTCGGGCGGACCGGTCTCGTCTTCCGGTCCGGTCTGTGGTGCGGGGCTGCTCGGCGGGGCGGGCGAGGCCGCGGGCGCCGGGCCGTCGAGTGGGGGCAGCACGCCGCCCACGCCGGTGGACGCGGCGGATGGTGCGAGCCCGGCCAGCGTCCCCGGCAGCACGTCTCGCGGGTCCGCCGGTTGCGTGGCCGGTGATTCCGTTGGAGACGGCTTGCGGAGCTGGGCCTCGTCGTCCGGGGGAGGCGCGGGCGGGCGGCCGGGCGCCAGCGGCGGGTGGGACGAGGACGGGGCGGGCGACGGCGTGGCGGCCCCGGCCGGGGGCTGGGTGGTGGCGACGAGCGCGGCGGCGGTCGCGAGCAGGGTGGTCAGCGCGGCGGACGCGGGTTTTCGGCGCCCGCGCGGGCAGTGCGGCACCGAGGCGGGCACGGATGCGGGCGCGGGCGTGCGGGCGGCGTGCGGCCGGTTCATGCGGTCCCCCCGGTTCGGCTCTCCGCGCGGAGAGCGGCGGTCGAGCGCGCCGCCGCGCCGGGGGGCCGCCGGTCGGTGACCGGCTCGCATGGCACGCGCGATGGCGGCCGATCGGAGGGATGCCCGGGTCGTCGATCTTGTAAACGCGGGGACGGGCGGGGCGACGCCCGTCCCCGCGACAGGGTTATGACATACCCAGGTATTTCCTGGCGAAGTCCATTTCGGCCGACATCTGGGTGATGCGCTCCTCGACGACCAGGGAGCCGTGGCCGGCGTCGTAGCGGTACGTCTCGTGCGGGAGGCCGAGTTCGCCGAGGCGGGCGAGGTAGTTGTCGATCTGCCGGATGGGGCAGCGCGGGTCGTTCTCGCCGGCCAGGATCAGCACCGGTGCCTTCACCTTCTCGACGTAGGTGATCGGGGACGATTCGCGGTAGCGGTCCGGGACCTCGTCGGGCGAGCCGCCGAACAGCGAGCGGTCGAACGCCTGCAGGCCCTCCATCTCGTCCTCGTAGGCGGCGACGTAGTCGGCGACGGGCACGGAGGCGACCGCGACGCTCCAGTCGTCCGGCTGGGTGCCGATGCCGAGGAGGGTGAGGTATCCGCCCCACGACCCGCCGGTCAGCACGAGACGGTCCGGGTCGGCGAGGCCGCTGGAGACGGCCCAGTCGCGGACGGCCTTGATGTCCTCGAGTTCGGTGAGCCCGACCCGTCCCTCGATCGCGTCGCGCCACTGCGAGCCGTAGCCGGTGGAGCCGCGGTAGTTCACCCGGACGACGGCGAAGCCGTGGTCGACCCACGCGGCGGCGGCCGGGGCGAACGAGTCGTCGTCCTGCGCGGTGGGGCCGCCGTGGACGTCGAACACCGTCGGGTACGGGCGGTCGCCGTCCGGCTTGCTGACCAGCGCGTGGATGCGCCCGCCCGGGCCGTCGACCCACGCGTCCTCGACGGGGACGGACGACGGCGCCGCAGGGCCGGGCGGGGTCAGCACGACCGCGCCGGACGTCGAGCGGATCACCGGCGGTTCGGCGGCCGACGACCAGGAGAACTCGATCGTGCCGTCGGGCCGGACGTCGGCGCCGCCGATCACGCCGCGCGGCGTGTCGATGCGGGTGAGGGACCCGTCGGCGAGGCCGTACCGGTACAGCTCGTCGCGGGCCTCGTGGTTGTGGGAGATCAGCAGCGCGGACCCGTCGGGGTACCAGCCGGCGCCGATCTCGCCGGGCAGGTCGAGGACGATCTCCCGCTCGGTGCCGGCGACCGGGTCCCAGACGAGGATCTCGTCGCGGCCGCGGCGCTCGTGCCCGACGAGCAGGCGGGTGTCGCCGTGCACGGGCGCGAACCCCATGCCGTAGACGCCCTTGCCGGGCCCGTCCCACAGGTCGGCGACGGTGGAGCCGTCCGGGCGGACGACGCGCAGCGCCATGTGGCGGCTGTCGCCGTGCTCGCTGTGCCCGATCGCGACGAGCGACTCGTCGCGGGTGAGGGCGGCGACGTGCGCGTCCTCGGCGTGGTGGTAGAGCACCTCGGGCGCGGAGCCGGGGCGGCACAGGTGCACGGTGTTGCCGTCCTCGCCGGTGCTGCCGACCACGGCGAGGCCGCTCGCGCCGAGCGCCAGCCCGCCCGGGTAGGACGGCTCCAGGCCGGGGACGGCGGGGGCGTCCTCGCCGCCGCCGAACGGGACGCGCCGCCAGACGCCGAACTCGTCGCCGTCGGTGTCGGCGAACCACCAGACATATTCGCCGGTGGGGTCGACGGTGCCCATCCACGTGCCGTTGGGCCGGTCGGTCACCTGCCGCCGGTCGCCGGTGCCGCGGTCCCAGGCGTAGATCTCCCAGGTGCCGGTGGCGTTGGAGCGGTAGATGCTGCGGTTCGGGGCGTCGCGCGCCCAGCGGGGAAGGCTGATCCGGGCGGCGCGGAACCGCGCCTTCCAGCGTTCGTCGTCGACCATCCCCCCAGTATCGCCGCCGGTCCCCGGCCGGTCGTCCATCCGCGGGGTCCTCAGGCGTCCGCGGGGGCGGAGCCGTCGGAGGTCTCGGCGGTGCCGTCCGGCAGGCCGCCGGGCAGCGGCGCGCGGGTGCCGGGGGCGAGGTCGCCGTGCACGGCGCGGGCGACGCTCTCGATGGTCTCGACGCCGTACGCCATGGTCGGGGTGGACTGGGTGAGGACGGCGATCAGGTAGTTCTCGCCGTGGCCGGTGAACGCGCCGATGCTGTGCACGCGCCAGTCCTTGCCCTGCCGGGGGAGCCAGCCGTTCTTGACGTGCCAGGTGACGCCGGCGGGCGTGCCGGCGGTGGTGCCCCAGCGCTGCGCCGGGATCACCTGGTGCATGAGGCCCAGCTCGTACGCGCGGGCCTTGTCGGTGAGCAGCCGGTTGTGCGTGGTGAGGCGCCGCAGCAGCGTGATCTGGTCGGCGGCCGTGGTCTGGGTGAGCCCCCAGTGGCCGTCCGGGTCGAGCGCGGTGCGCGTCATCCCGGCCCGCTGTATGAAGCGGGTGATGCGGGCGGGGCCGACGGACCGCCACAGCGCGGACGCGGCGCGGTTGTCCGACCAGGTGATCATCCTGGCGGCGAGGCTCGTCTCGGACGCGCCGAGCGGGCGGTGCTCCTCGGCGGCCTGCCGCAGCAGGGCGGCGAGGACGGTCGCCTTCACGATACTCGCCGAGTCGTAGCGCCGCCCGGCGAGGACGCCGCAGCGGATGCCGCGCTTCCGGTCGTACACGGCGACCGATTCGGTGCCGGTCCGGCCCTCCAGCGCGCTCGCGATCCGGTGGCCGAGCCTCTTCGCCAGCAGCGGATGCTTCGCCGAGGCGCACACCGGCGCCTGCGCCGCGCGGGCGGGGACGGCGGGCAACACCGAGCAGGCGGCGAGGGCCGCGGCGGCCAGGGCGCGCGGCAGAGGTCCGGGCATCCGCCCACGGTATTGATCAGCAGGCGCGCGCGACCGTCACGACACGCAATGGCGCGCTCACATACTGTCGCTGGAGGTGAGGCGGCCGAGGAGCTGGTCGATCGCGGCGCGGACCTGCCGGTCCATCGCGCGGGCGAAGCCCGCCTCGACGGTGACCTGGGCGCCGGGCCGCAGCCGGGCGAGGGTGTCGGTGAGGTCGCCGAGGTCCTGCGCCTGGACGTCGCCGATCACGTGGTCGGCGATCAGCCGGACGAACATCGCGGCCAGCTCGTCCATGCTCTCCTGGAGCCGCTGCCCGGCCGACAGCACCTCCGCGAGCGGCACGCCCGCGCGGACCAGCGCGACGGTCGCCTCCAGCTGGCGGCGGCTCCAGTGCGTGACGCGGTCGCCGTCCACCTCGATGGCCCCGGACGCCAGCGCCCGCTCGACCGACTCGGGGCCGACCTCGCCGGGGAACAGCGCGGCCAGCTCGGCCAGCGTCATCGTGACGGGGACCTCGTGCGACCACGGCGCCGTGGCCACCTTCTCCACCCCGAGGACGGTGCCGATGTCGCGGCCCTGCTCCCACGCCGACAGCAGCTCGCGGATGCCCTCAAGGGTGTGGCCGCGCTCCAGCAGGTTGCCGATCATGCGGAGGCGGGCGAGGTGGTCCTCGGAGTACAGCCCGATGCGGCCCGCGCGCCGGGGCGGCGGCAGCAGCTTGCGTTCCTGGTAGTAGCGCAGGGTCCGGACGGGGACGCCGGCGGCGCGGGCGAGCTCGCCGATCCGGTACTCGCGGCCCGCGCCCGCGGCGGGGCCGCCCTGCTCGTCCGCCGGCTGTTCGGTCACGGGAGAAGCATAGTTCGCCACGACACGCGACCGGCTCCGGCCCGGAGCGCCGCTAGGTGACGCGCCGGACGGCCGTGGTCCGGCGTCTGCGCCGCCGCCGGCCGTCGCCGGGGACCCGCGGCGCGACCTCGGTCGCCAGCAGGTCGCGGAGCGTGCGGGGGACGATGTCCTCCCGCCTTTCGGTGAAGCGCGAACGCGCCGCTGTGGTGCGCATCGGATCCCTCCCTGTTGTCGGTGCGGTTCCCGGGACCCGCGCCCGGTAACCCCGACGGGTGGTCAGGCCGCGGTGGTCAGGTCGCCGTAGGCGTCCAGGACGGTGTCGAGCGCCCACCGCATCCGGACCGCGTAGGCGTCGGGGTGGTCGCCGGCCTCCTGGGCGACGCGCGCGGCGCAGGCGGACGGGTCGCCGCCGCAGGCGCGCGACAGGGCCTCGACGGCGGCCCGGACCCGCTCGGCGCTGGGATGGTCGGAGGCCTGGAGGCCGGAGCTGAAGAGGATCTCGGCGAGGTCGGTCGTGGTCAACGAGGGCTTGGGCGGCGTGTTCGACATCGTGTGCCTTCTTCCTGCGAGGAATCCTCGTCCCCTGCCGTAGTTACGACTCTGCCGCAGGGGCGGAATCATCGCCATCGGGGAGAACACCCATCCGAAGGTGAGGGTCACCCCCAGAACTCCCGTAGGCGGAGCGTTCTGGAGATCGGGGTGCGGAAGTCTCAGGGAGCCGGCGGGGCGGGGGCCGCGTGCGGGCCGCTGCCGCCGGGCGCCTCCAGTTCGATCATCTCGGCGCCGCTGACCAGCGCCATCGCCTGCGCGGCGGCCTCGCTGCGGGCTTCGCACCGGGGCCTTCAGGGGCCACCGGCGTCCCGTAGCGCGACACGTTCTTCACCCATCCCAGGCTAGCCGCCGTCCGCGGGTCTCGTACCCCCCGCCAGCGCGGTCCTGAAGGCGCGGACGGCGGGGTGCGCGCCGCCGCCGCGCCGGGTGGCGGTGAACAGCCGCCGGACGCGGCGTCCGGCGGGCAGCGGCGCCAGCGCGACCGTCGGCGGGCCGCCCGCCCAGACGAGCCCGGGGAGCAGCGCGGCGGCGTGCCCGCCCTCGACGAGCCGCAGGTGCAGGAGCAGGTCGCTGGACTCGAACCGGACGTCCGGTTCGAATCCGGCGTCGCGGCACAGCCGGGTGGCCCAGGCGCGGGCGGCGGTCCCGGCGGGCTCCATCACCCACGGCACGTCCGCCAGGCCCGGGAGCGGCGTGCCCGGCGGGACGGCGCCGGGCAGGGCCAGCCGGATCTCGTCCGCGCCCAGCTCCTCGTACTCGACGCCGGACGGCCGGGGATGCGGCTCGCCGGGGTACTCCTCGGTGACGACCACGTCGAAGTCGCGGGCGACCAGCGCGGGCAGCGCGCTCTCCGGCTCCCGCTGCGCGACCTCGACGCGCAGGCCGGGATGGGCGTCGCGCAGCGCGGTGAGGGCGTCGGGGACGAGGGCGAGCGCGGCGGTCTGGAAGGCGGCGACGCGGAGCACCCCGGTGATGTCGCGCAGCGACGCGGCGAGGTCGGCCTCCGCGCGTTCGAGGCGCTCCAGCACGGCCTCGGTGTGCGCGACGAGGATCTCGGCCTGCGCGGTCAGCCGGACGCGGCGCCCGACCGGCTCCAGCAGCCGCACCCCGGCCTCCTTCTCCAGGACGGACAGCTGCTGCGAGACCGAGGACGGGCTGTAGTTCAGCGCCTCCGCGACGGCCGCGAGCGTCCCGCGGTGCTTGAGTTCGCGCAGCAGCCGCAGCCGGTGCAGATCGAGCATGGCCGGTCCATTCGTCGGTTCAGACGATGATTATCCCTCGGAAACATTCGCTGGACCGACGGGTGCCCACTGCGGAAGCGTGGCCTGCATGGTCGCTCCCGCCTACCCCGCCTCGCGGACCTCCTGGTTCTCCCGTCCCGCCGCCAGGGAATGGAGGTGCCCGCCCGCAGCCCGTGAGGTGGCCGCCTTCCACGCCGCGCTGCCCGGATACGCCCCCACGCCGCTGGTCGAGATGCCCGCCCTCGCCGCCGGTCTCGGTGCCGGACGGGTGTTCGTGAAGGACGAGTCGTCCCGGCTCGGGCTGCCCGCGTTCAAGATCCTCGGCGCGTCGTGGGGCGTGTGCCGGGCGCTGTGCGACCGCGTCGGCATCCCCGTCCCAGCGGCCGATCCGCTCGGCGTGCTCCGGGCGCACGCCGGGACGTTCCGGCTGGTCACCGCGACGGACGGGAACCACGGACGCGCCGTCGCCGCGATGGCCCGGATGCTCGGCGCCGCGGCGGAGGTCTTCGTCCCGGACGGCGTCCACCCCGTGGCGCTCGCCGCGATCGAGGCCGAGGGCGCGCGGGTCGTCCGCGTCCCCGGCCCCTACGACGAGGCGGTGCGCCGAGCCGCCGACCGCGCCGCATCGGAAGCGACGGCGCTGCTGGTGCAGGACACGAGCTGGCCCGGTTACGAGCGCGTCCCCGGCTGGATCGTGGAGGGCTACTCGACGCTCTTCACCGAGATCGACCGGCAGCTCCGCTCGGCCGGCGCCGGATCGCCTTCCGTCGTGGCGGTTCCGGTCGGGGTCGGGTCGCTGGCCCAGGCCGCCGTGATCCACTACCGGTCCGGCGGGCCCGCGCCGGCCCTGCTGGCCGTGGAGCCGGACGCGGCGCCGTGCGTGCTGGCGAGCCTCGCCGCCGACCGGCCGGTCACCGTCGAGACGGGGCCGACGGCCATGGCGGGCCTGAACTGCGCCACGCCGTCCGCGCTGGCCTGGCCGTATCTGCGGTCGGGCGTGGACGCCGCCGTCTGCGTCGCCGACGAGGACGTCGCGGCCGCCGCCCGCGACCTCGCGGACGGCGGTGTGCCCGCCGGCCCGTGCGGCGCCGCGTCCCTGGCCGGGGTCCGCGCCGCCGCGTCCCGGCTCGCCCTCGGGCCCGCGGACACCGTCGTGCTGCTGAGCACCGAGGGCACGGCCGCGAACCCGGCGACGGCCTGAATCAGAGCCGTTCGCGCAGGTCGCGGAGGAGGTCGAGGCCGGTGTCGGGCGGCAGCGCGGCCGCGGCCAGGCGGTCCCAGGCGTCCGCGTAGGCGGCGACGTCGGCGGGTTTGTCCAGGTACAGCGCGGTGGTGAGGAACTCCACGTAGACGACGTCGGGAAGGGCCCGTCCCGCGAAGCGCAGGATCGTGAACCCGTGCGCGAGGGGGAACGGGCGCCCGCCCACCGGGATGATCCGCAGCTCGACGCGGCCGGATTCCGCGAGCGCCGCCAGATGGTCGAGCTGGCCGCGGATCAGCTCGGGGCCGCCGACGAAGCGGCGCAGCGCGGCCTCGTCCAGCACGGCGGTCAGGGTCCGGCCCGGGTCGCCCGCGAACAGCCGGCGCCGCAGCCGCCGGGCGGCGGCCCGCTCGTCGATCTCGATGCGCCGGTCGCCCTCCCGGATCCCGTCCCGGATCGCCAGGCAGGCGCGCGTGTACTCCTCGGTCTGCAGCAGCTCGGGGATCTGGCACGGCTCGTAGGCCAGCACGTGCCGCGCGGTCTCCTCCAGGTCGAGGAACCGGTGCGTCCAGGCCGGGAGCAGCTCGCCGTGCCGGTGCCACCAGGCGCGCTCGTTGGCCTCCTGCGCGAGCCGGAGCAGCTCCTCGCGCTCCGGGCCGCCGGGCAGCCCGTAGAGGGTGAGCAGGTCGGCGACGTCGCGGCGGGCGAACGAGGTGCGGCCGAGCTCCATCCGGCTGATCTTGGAGGCGCTGCCGCGGATCGCGTAGCCGGCCCGCTCGCGGCTCAGCCCGCTGCGTTCGCGCAGGTCGCGCAGGCGGGCGCCGACCAGCATGCGGCGCGCCGTCGGGCCCCGCACGGCCCCGTTCCCGGCCCGCGCCGCCCCCGGATCCTGCCCTGCGCTCAACGCCGCTCCTCCGGGGGTGGGGATCCTGCCCCGGGATAGTAGCGGCACTTGCATCTGCACGTGCAGTGGCTTCGAGAGTCTCATATCGGCCATGGCGCGGCGCGTGAAAGAATCCGGCCATGCACCGTGTCGTCGTCCTCGCCCTCGACGGCGTGTACCCGTTCGAGCTGAGCATCCCGGTGCGGATCTTCGGCTCGGCCACCGGACCCGGTGGCGACCCGCTGTACGAGGTGCTGACCTGCGGCATCGACGGCGGTCCGGTGCGCAGCAGCGCCGACTTCGCGATCGCCGTCGAGCGCGGCTGCGAGATCATCGAGACCGCCGGGACGCTGGTCGTCCCGCCGTTCGGGTGCGGCCCGGTCGAGGACCGGGACTGGTGCCCGCCGCCGGTCGCCGCCGCGCTCGCGCGGCTGCGCCCCGGCACCCGCGTCCTGTCGATCTGCACCGGGTCCTACCTGCTCGCCGCCGCCGGCCTGCTCGACGGACGGCCCGCCACCACGCACTGGGCCGAGGCCGAGCGCTTCCGGCAGATGTTCCCCGCCGTCGACGTCAACGCCGACGTGCTGTTCGTGGACGACGGCGACGTGCTCACCTCCGCCGGCGTCGCCGCCGGGATCGACCTGTGCATGCACATCGTCCGCAGCGACCACGGCAGCGAGATCGCCAACCGCGTCGCCCGCCGCTGCGTCGTCCCGCCGTGGCGCGAGGGCGGCCAGGCCCAGTTCATCGAGCGCCCCGTCCCCGAACCGGACGCCGCCGCCACGGCCGCGACCCGCGCCTGGGCGCTCGGCGAGCTGCACCGGCCGATCCCGCTCGCCGAGATGGCCCGGCACGCGCGGATGAGCGTGCGCACCTTCTCCCGCCGGTTCCGCGACGAGACCGGCATGACGCCGGGCCAGTGGCTCGCCCGGCAGCGGGTCGACCTGGCGCGCCGCCTGCTGGAGACCACCGACCTGCCCGTCGACCGCGTCGCCGAGCAGGCCGGCTTCGGCACCTCGGCGTCGCTGCGCCAGCACCTGGTCGCCGCGATCGGCGTCCCGCCGTCGGCCTACCGCCACACCTTCCGGGCGGCGCGTCCGGAGCTCGAAGTGCGCTGACAGCGGGCCCTACGCGCGAGTAACATACTGGTACCGCGGACGCGCGGGATGGATCACCCGCGGCCGACGCGCCCGGCCGGACCCGGGCACGGCCGCGACTCCGCAGCCCTGAGGTGACGCGCCCATGAACCCCGTGACCGAACTGCTCGCCGAGCGCCTCGACGAGATCACCGCCGAGATCGTCGGCGAGATCGTCGACCGCGTCCCCGCCTACACCGGCCTGAGCGCCGCGATGATCCTCACCCTCGTCCGGGACGCGCTGACCGTCTACACCGGCGCGCACGACCGCGGCGCCGCGCTCGACCACTTCCGCCGCCTCGGCGCGCACGAGGCCCGCGCCGGGCAGGACGTGCGGCACCTGGAGTCGGCGCTGCGCAGCGGCGCCCGCGTCCTCATCCGCCGCACGGCCAACGCCGCCGCCCGCGTCCACCCGCCGAACACCGAGTTCATCGCCGTCATGGAGAGCGCGTTCAGCGCTGAGGACCAGATCATCGAGGCCGCGGTGGACGGCCACCACCGCGTCGCCCGCCCCCGCCCCGCCTCCCGCCTGTATCCGCTCATAGCCCGCGACCACCGCTACTCCGCCAACTGAGTGCGCGCTGGGCGGGCTCGCCGCCGTTCTAGCCGAAGCGCTGGGCGGCGCGTTCGTTCGGGACGCAGTGCGTCATCTTGAGGCCGGTCACGTCGCGCGACCCGTTGTTGCCCAGGTTGGCCAGCCGCCGCTCGTCCTCGTCGGTGAGGTCCTGCCCGTTCAGCGGCTCGAGGTGCGCGACGTCCTCCGGCGATATCCCGAGGCCCTTCCCGACGCGCAGCCCCAGATCCTCCTCGACCAGCAGGAAGTGCCACACCATCCGCTCCTGGATGGGCCGCACGCACTGCGACAGCTGGTCGACGAAGTTGCGGACCAGGTCGTCGCGCTCCCATTCCTCCATCAGCAGGTACCGCTGCCCGGCCTGCTTGTAGTCGTTGACGCGCGGGATGCGCTTGCGGGTGACGCGGCCCCGGATCTCCGGGCCCTGGTCGTCGTGCGTCGGGTACTGCGCCTCGTGCAGCCCGCCGGTGATGGACGGCTCGTAGTTGACGTGCGGGTTCTCGCCGGCGCCGTCGACGTAGTAGGTCATCTGCCCGTCGCGCTGGTTGGTCCGCACCGTCGTGCCCTTGGCCTGGTTCACGGGCAGCTGCAGGTAGTTCGGGCCGACCCGGTGCCGCTGGGTGTCGCTGTAGGAGAACGTCCGGCCGACGAGCATCTTGTCGTCGGAGAAGTCGAGGCCGTCGACGAGCACGCCGGTGCCGAACGCGATCTGCTCGTTCTCGGCGAAGTTGTTGGAGACGTTCTGGTCGAGGACGATCCGGCCGACCGGCTTGGGCGGGAAGTCGTTCTCCGGCCACACCTTGGTGTCGTCGAGCGGGTCGAAGTCCAGCTCCGGGTGGTCGTCGTCGCTCATCATCTGGACGACCAGCTCCCACTCGGGGTAGTCGCCGCGGTCGATGGCCTCGTGCAGGTCCTTCGTCGCGTGCCCGAGGTCGTCGGCCTGCACGGCCGCCGCGTCCTCCCCGGTCATGCTCCGGACGCCCTGCTTGGGCATCCAGTGGTACTTGACCAGGACGGTGTCGCCGGCCTGGTTCACCCACTTGTAGGTGTTGACGCCGAAGCCCTGCTGGTGCCGGTAGTCGGCCGGGATCCCGCGCGGGCTGAACAGGTTGACGAGCATGTGCATCGCCTCGGGCGTCTGCGACATGAAGTCGAAGATCCGGTTCGGCTCCTGCCGGAACGTCACGGGGTCGGGCTTGAGGGCGTGGATGACGTCGGGGAACTTGATGGCGTCCCGGATGAAGAACACCGCGAGGTTGTTGCCGACCAGGTCCCAGTTGCCGTCCTCGGTGTAGAACTTGATCGCGAACCCGCGCGGGTCGCGGGCGGCCTCGGAGGAGTCGCGGCCGCCGATGACCGTGGAGAACCGCAGCGCGACCGGCGTCCGCTTGCCCGCCTCCTGGAACAGCTTCGCCCGCGTGTACCGGGAGATCGGCTCGTCGCCCCACTTCCCGTACGCCTCGAAGTAGCCGAACGCGGTGGCGCCGCGGGCGTGCACGACCCGCTCCGGGACGCGCTCCCGGTCGAAGTGGCTGATCTTCTCCAGGAACTGGTAGTTCTCCAGCGTCGCGGGGCCGCGCGCCCCGACCGTCCGCTGGTTCTGGTTGTCGTAGACCGGATGGCCCTGCCGGTTCGTCAGTACCGGGCGGTCGTCCCCGGGCTCGGAACCCAAACTCGCGACGTCGGTCACGCCGGCTCTCCCCTCGTGTGCGCGGCCTGCTCGTGTGCTCCTGGCCTGCTCGTGCGTTCATGGCCGGTCGGCGGAATGGCACTACCCGCAAGCCGCGCAGCGGATGGTCCGCCGCCGGTAAAGCCCTCATGACCGAGGAGCACTCACGACCAGGGGCGTCAGCCGCTCCGCACCGACAGCGCGAGGGCCGGGCACATCTCGGCGGCCTGCACGGCGTCGCGCAGCAGGCGCGCGGGGACGGCGCCGTCGCCGATGACCGGGTAACCGAACTCGTCGAGGCGGACCAGGTCGGGGAGCAGGTGGCGGCACAGGCCGTGCCCGGCGCACCGCGACCAGTCGATGGCCAGCCGGTGCGGGGACCGCTCGGCCTCCTCCACCGCCTCCTCGCCGCGCACCGGCAGGAAGCGGCGGGTCGGGCGGCCGCAGCCGCCGTTGTCGACGTGCGCCGCGACGTCGCCGCCGAAGGCCCGCAGCGCCGACAGCAGGAAGCGGGTCGTCCCGTCGGGATGCTTGCAGGCGCCGCGCCCGCGGACGGTCGCGCTGCCGCTGCGGACGGCGGCGACGGCCTCCTCCCCGGCGGTCCCGGCGGCGAGCGCGGCGACGGAGCGGGCGATCGCGGGCAGGCCGAGGTGGCAGGGGCCGCACTGCCCGGCGGACTCGGCGCCCAGGTAGCCGGCGACGCGGGCGATCTCGCCGAGCGGGCAGGTGTCGCGGGGCAGCGGGACGATGATCCCGGCGCCGAGCGCGCCTCCGGCGGCGGCCATCGACTCCCGCGAGACCCCGACCCGCGCGGCCTGCGCCGGGGTGAGGCACGCGCCGTGGTAGCCGCCGACGATGACGCCCTGACCGGCGTCGGTGCCGCAGTGCCGCAGGACGTCCGCGAGCGGCACGCCCGCCGGCGCCTCGACGACGATGTGCCCGCCGTCCGGGGCGGTGACGGTGAGCAGCACGGTCCCCGGTTCGCGGGGCGTTCCGGCGGACCGGTAGCCGTCGGTGCCGAGTTCGGCGAGCACGGCGAGCTGCGCGAACGTCTCCGCGTTGGACAGCAGCGTCGGCAGCCGGTCGACGCCGCCGTCCGCCGCCCTGGTCTTCTGGCCCGGCGGGATCGGCGTCTCGCCGTTGACGCCCCGGACGAGCGCGCCGCCCTCCCCGGTGATGAACCGCTCGGGGAGCCGGACGACGCGGGCGCGGCCCCGCAGCCGGGTCTCGGCGATGGCGAGGCGCAGCGAGCGGGCGGGCAGGCCGTCGTCGGTGACGCCGATGACCAGGTCCCGCGCGCCGAGCGCCTTCATGGCGAGCACGGCCCCGTTCAGCACGAGGTGCGGCGCGTGCGCGAGCAGCGCCTTGTCCTTGGAGCTGGCGGGTTCGCCCTCGGTGGCGTTGACCAGCACGACGCTCTCGCGGCCGGTCCGCTGCGCCGACCTGCGGACGGCGGCGAGCTTGCGGGCGAACGGGAACGCCGCCCCGCCGCGCCCGCGCAGGTCGACGCTCTCGGCGAGCGCCGCCAGCTCGCGGTACGACAGCCCGCGCGGCACCGGGTGGACGAGCCGGTGCGCAGCCGCGTCCAGCCGGGACGTCCGGTCGAGCCCGGCGAACAGGCGCGGCGGCCCGAGCGTGGTGATGCGGAAGCCGGGGTTCACGGGCGGCTCCTCGACCAGCGGCGCGCCTCGTCCTTGAGGTCCGCCCAGAACTGCTCGTCGGGGACGCGCGCCTCCGCGGCGGGCGCCGGCGCGGGCCGCCGGGCCGGTGGGCGCGGCGCGGCGGGACGCACCGGACGCGGCCCCCGCGAGCGCCGGTGCCGGGACGCGATGGCCAGCCGCAGCAGCACGAGCAGCACCACCGCCGCCGCGCACAGCAGGTAGCTGTAGATCACCCAGCTCTTGGCGGAGCGTCCGGCCTGGAGCCCGTGCACGAGCGCGACCGGCCAGCACAGGTAGACGGTGAGGTGCAGCAGCCGCCACGTCCAGGCGCGTCCGGCGCCGATGAACCGGCCGCGCGCGACGCCGGTCAGCACCGCGAGGATCATCAGGTCGCCGGCGACCGGGCCGAGGCTCACCATCAGGTCGCGGCCGTGCAGCCCGGCGGCCGGGAGCAGCGCGTCCAGCGCACTCGCGTGCTTCTCCAGGACCTTCAGGGCGATGTGGACGGCGAGGAAGCTCAGCGACAGCGTCGCGGCGGCGCGGTGCCCGGACTGGGCGAGCACCCGCAGCCGGATCGGCGTGAAGCGGCTCGCGGCCAGCAACCCGAACACCACGGCTCCGGTCAGCCCGACCAGCGTGAACACGCCGGAGAAGAACTCCAGGAAGGCGTGCGCGGCGGTGAGCGGGGCCGCCGCCCGGCCGGTCCGCCCGAGCATCGCGGCGGCGGCGAGCCCGGCCGCCATCAGCGCGATCCTGAACGTCCGCCTCCCGGCCGGGACCCGGGCGGGCGCGGGCGGCGCGTCCCTCCCCGTCATGACGGCGACGCCGAAGGGGACGCGGTCGGCGATGCGGTGACCGTCGGCGACGGCGCCGGGGTGGGGACGGCGCCGACGCCGAGATTGAGCAGCGGGTCGCCCTCCTGGACGCGGACGCCCGGACGCACCGCCGCGACGGCCTTTCCCGACGCGGTGGCCTGCAGCGTCCAGCCGCCGATCTGCAGGCCGTTCAACGCCGCCGGCCGCCCGCCCGACAGCAGCCCGAACACCACCGACGCCGGGCCGCCGGCCTGACGGGTGGAGCACGGCAGGCCGCGCCCGGTCGTCCCGAGGTAGGCGCCGGTGCGGACCGCGCCGCCGTCCTTCACCGGGGTCGGCGCGGTCAGCCGCGCGAACGTCGAGGCCAGCCCGTTCGGGTGGATGAGCAGCAGCAATGCGTGCCCGGACGTCCGGCTGCACAGCCGGTAGAGGCGGCCCGGGCCGGGGGCGAGGACCCGGCCGTCCCCTCCCGCGAACGCGATCAGCTGCGGGTCGCCGGCGGGCCGCATCGTCCACGACTTGCCGACGCCCCAGGGAAGCCCCAGCCCGGTGGCCTTGCCGGTCGCGGCGGCCTTGCCGTACTTGGCGAGCAGCGCGCGTTCGGCGTTGGGAACGACGTCCGCCGGGGCGTGCCGCGCGAACGCCGCGAAGGTCGCGGAGCCGGTCACCGACACCTGCCATCCCGTCCTGACGTGCCGGGCGATGAACAGCGAGGCGTCCGGCGGCGCGTCCACCCCGGCGGGCGGCGCGATCACCGACGACCCGAACGCCCAGCCCTTCGCCGCGTCCGACCGGGACAGCAGGACGGTCGGCGCCTGCGGCGCGCGCCCGCCGAACGCGCGGCGCGCGATCGTCGAGCGCTGGTGCAGGACCGCCGCCCGCACCGTCCTGACCAGCGGGGCGGTCGTCGCGGCCGGTTTCGTGCGGCCCGTGCCCCGGGACGCGTGCGCCGGCCGGGTCCGCGCGGACGCCGGCTCCGGTGCCGCCGCCGGACGTCCCGGCGGCGAGTGCGTCGCGTGCGCCACGACCGCGCACAGCACGAGCACGACGGCGCCCGCGCCGGCGCCGCCGAGCCGCACGATGCGGTTCGCCAGCGGCAGAAGGGAGCCGCTGCCGGACCGCGGAGGGGACATCACGACGCCAAGATTCGCGGCTCACCCGATAAGACGGCGCTGCGGACGGGTTAAGCCTCGGCTAAGCCGCGTGATCCTCAGGAAGCCGCGTGATCCTCAGGGGGCGGTGCCGTCGCGGGGCGGGACGCCGAACCGGACCATCACCCGCGCGCCCCCGGCCGGCGACTCGCCGAGCTGCAGGCTGCCGTGGCTCGCCTCCGCCGTCCGCCGCACGATGTCCAGCCCGAGCCCGGTGGACGAGGCGGTGCTGACCCCGCGCCGCAGCAGGTGCCGGCCGCCGAAACCGGAACCCGCGTCGTCCACGGTCAGGTACACGGCGCCGCTGCGCGCCTCCAGCGCCACGCCCATCGCGCCGCCCTCCGGGGTGTGCGCGAAGACGTTGCCGAGCAGCGCGTCCAGGCACGCCGACAGGTCCTCCGCCCGCACCGCGACCTGCAGCGGACCGGGCGGGAGGCGCAGCTCCATCCGCCGGTCCTGCTCGTCGGCCAGCACCGACCAGAACCGCACCCGCTCCGCCACGACCGCCGTCGCGTCGGTGCACGGCGCCTCCGCGCGGACGGGCCTGCGCGTGGTGTTGATGAGCTCGGTGACGGTCCGCTCCAGCACGTCGACCTGCTCGCCGATCCGCCCGGCCTCCGCCGGGTCGCGCAGCGTCTCGGCCTCCAGCCGCAGCACGGTCAGCGGCGTGCGGAGCCGGTGCGACAGGTCCGCGGCCTGCTCCCGCTCGCGCGACAGCAGCGCGTCGATCTGCCCCGCGAGCTCGTTCAGCCCCACCGTCACGTCGCGGATCTCCGGCGGGCCGCCGGGCTCGATCCGCGCGTCCAAATCGCCGTTGGAGATGCCCTTGGCGAGCGCCGCCAGCTTGGTGATCCGCCGCACCAGCGACCGCGCCAGCCGGTCGGCGACCAGCACGCTCACCGCCAGCAGCCCCGCCGCCAGCCCGGCCAGGATCGCCCACGCCCGGCCCACCCCGGCGACCATCCGCCGGTCGGTGACGAAGGCGCGGATCACCGCCGTCCCGCCGCGCCCGCCGAGCACAGCCACGAGGATCTCCCGGCCGCCCGGCGTGTCCACGGTCAGGCTGCGGCCCCGCTCGGCGAGCCGCACCCCGGCGTCCCGCGCGGCCGGCGCGCCGCTGACCCGCCCGTCCGGCCACAGCACCGTCATCGGGTAGCCGCTGGACGCGGTCTGCTGCAGCGCGACCTCGACCGTCGCCCGGTCGCCCGCCGCGACCACCGGTGCGAGCGCCTGCGCCCGCACGTTCGCCGCCGCGAGCGTCCGCGTCCGCGCGACGTCCCGCACCAGCAGCGCCAGCGGGACGAGGAACGCCACCAGCACCAGCACCACGGTCGCCGCCACCAGCAGCGTGATGTGCCGCCTCACGACGGATCGACGATCTTGATGCCGGAGCCGCGCACCGACCGCAGGTAGCGGGGCCGCGACGCCGACTCGCCCAGCTTGCGCCGCAGCCACGCCACGTGCACGTCGATCGTCTTGTTCGCCCCGCCGAGCGGCACGTGCCACACCTCGGTGAGCAGCTCCCGCTTCGACACCACCTGCCCGGGCCGCGACGCCAGGTAGAACAGCAGGTCGAACTCCTTCGGCGACAGCTCCAGCGGCCGCCCGTCCAGCGCCGCCTCGCGGGCCGCCGCGTCCATCCGCAGCCCGCCGACCCGCACCTGCCGGGTCGCGCCGCCCGGGTCCTCCGCGCGGCGCAGCACCGCCCGGACCCGCGCGTCGAGCTGCCCCGCGCCGAACGGCTTCACCAGGTAGTCGTCGGCGCCCGCGTTCAGGATCCGCTCGATCTCCCGCTCGTCGTCGCGGGCCGTCGCCACGATCACCGGGACGGAGCTGACCGCGCGCAGCATCCGCAGCACCTCGGCGCCGTCCAGATCGGGCAGCCCGAGATCGAGGATGACCAGGTCCGGCCGGGCGCTCACCGCCCGCCGGATGCCGTCCATGCCCGTGGGCGCCGACGCGACCGCGTGCCCGCGCTCGCCGAGCGCCCGGACGAGCCTGCTGCGCACCTCGGCGTCGTCTTCCACCAGCAACAGTTGCGCCACGGCGCCACGCTAGACCGGGAATGCGGCCGATAAGGGCCCTATGACCGCCTTAATGGCGCCTTAGCCGAACCTTAGCCATCGATCTGGAACAGTTCGCGTATGTCCAAGCACAGCGTGCTCGCCGCCACAGTGTGGTCGGCGGCCGCCGTGCTCGGGATCGGCGCCGGGATGGCGGCGATCTCCGCCGTCGGCACCGGCATCACCGACCGCGGCGTGAAGCCGATGACCCCGGACGAGGTCGACGCCGCGCTGGCCGTCCCGGCCGCGCCCGCGGGCCCTCCGCCCACCTCCGCGCCGCCCTCGCGGCCGCCGGCCCCGCCGCCCCGCCCGGCCCCGACGGTCACCGTCACCGAGCAGGTCACCGCGTCCATCACCAATCTGGCGTCCGAGGCCGGCGACGTCGTCGCCCGCTGCGAGCACGGCCAGGCGTTCCTGGTCTCCTGGACGCCCGCGCAGAACTTCAGCGTCGGCGCCAGCAACCGCAGGCCGCCGGGGGCCGTCTTCGTCCGGTTCCAGTCGTCGGCCCGGCTGGTCACGATGACCGTCACCTGCCATGCCGACCGGCCGTCCGCCGCCGTCCGCGTCGACCGCCGCGACGACCGCCACGACCGGTACCCCCATCGCCATTTCCCCGGCAGGGGCTAGCGAGAGGCCCCCGCTCGCTAGCCCCTGCGCTCCCGCCGCCTGGTGACGTGGATCACCCGGCCCGGCATGTCACTTTCCCGGCGCGAACTCCCGTCTAGGTGGGTGATCGCAACGAGAACGGCTCAGGGAGAACGACATGACCGCGCAGATCCTGCTCACCGGCGGCACCGGCACCCTCGGACGCCACGTCCTCCCCCTTCTGCGGGACGCCGGACTCAAGGTCCGCGTGCTCAGCCGCCGGGCGCACGACAACACCGACGGCGTCGAGTACGTGACCGGCGACCTGCTCAAGAACGAGGGCGTCGAGCGGGCCGTCGAGGGCGTCGAGACCGTCCTGCACCTCGCGGGCGGCGCGAAGGGCGACGACGATGCGGCCCGCAACCTCGCTCAGGCGGCCGCGCGGGCCGGGGTGCGGCACATGGTGCTGATCTCGGTGGTCGGCGCGGACCGCGTCCCGCTCGGCTACATGCGCGCGCAGCTGCGCGCCGAGGAGGCCCTGATCGATTCGGGCGTCCCGTGGACGGTCCTGCGCGCCGCCCAGTTCCACGACCTGGTGTTCGGCGTGGCGCAGAAGATGGCGAAGCTGCCGGTCGTCCCCGCGCCGGGCGGGCTGCGCTTCCAGCCGGTCGACCCGCGGGACGTCGCGGCCCGCCTCGTGGAGCTGGCGCTCGGCGCCCCGGCGGGCCGGGTGCCCGACCTGGTCGGCCCGAAGGTGTACCGGATCGACGAGCTCGTCCGCGGCTACCTGGAGGCGGCGGGCAAGCACCGGCCGGTGCTGCCGGTCCGGATGCCGGGCAGGGCCGGCCGCGCCTACCGCGACGCCCGGAACCTGTCGCTGGAGGGCGCCGACACGGGTGAGCTGACCTGGGAGGACTTCCTTGCCGCCCGGGCCGCCTAGCGGCCTCCCCCCGGGTGCCGGGTCACGCCGTGCCGGTCACGCCGCCGGGTCGCGCCGCAGCAGCACCACCGCGGACGCCCCGGCGGCCAGCGCGATCGTGGCGACCTGGCACGCGACCCCGGTGCCGAGATGGGCCGTCCCATGGGCGTCGAACAGGTGCGTCCAGTCCTGCCAGTAGTGCACCGGCAGGACGACCTGGACGGAACGCAGCGCCGACTGCCCGTTCAGGATGCTCGCCACCACCACGAACGCGACGGCGGCCCCGAGCGCCTCGGCGCCGCGCGGCAGCCACAACCCCAGGGCGAACGCGATGAAGCCGATGCTCAGCATGCACAGCAGCGTGTACCCGGATGCCACCAGCACGCGTCCGGCGGCGTCCCCCGCCGAAAGCTCCGAGCCGCCGATGACATGGAACGGATGCCAGCCGAACAGCGGCACGCCGATGGCAAGCCCCGCCACCAGCACGCACGCCGTCGCACCGGCGGTGGCGATCGCAACGGCCCCGAGCTTGCCCGCCAGCAGCCGTCCCCGGCCGACCGGCGCGACGTACAGGTAGCGCAGCGTCCCCCAGTCCCGGTCGGACGAGCCGATCGCGCTCGCCAGCAGCGCCACCACCAGGGGTAGCAGGAGCGGGCCGATGAACTCCAGACTCGCCATCGCATGGTTGAGCGCCGAGAACGGCGCCGCGCCGAACAGCCCGCCCTCGTTCCCGTTGCGGTGCCCGGCATGCGACGCGGTCGCCAGGCCCGCCGCGACCGGGACGGCGGCCAGGCACGCCAGCGCGACGAGCGTGCGGATCCGCAGCAACTGGGTGGCCAGTTCAACGCGCAGCATGCTCGCCCTCCCCTTCGGTCATGGTCAGGAAGACCTCTTCCAGCGTCCGGCTCGCCCGATTCACCGACAGGACGCCCACACCGGCCCCGACCAGCGCCTGCACGAGGCCGTCCGGCGCCAGCCCGGGAGCGGTCACGACGACCGCCCCGTCCTGCACGGTGACCGCCGTGACGCTCCGCGTCCCGCGCAGGACGGCGGCGGCCCGGGCGGTGTCGTCCACCTCGACGCGGTGGGCGTCGTCACCGCCGAGCAGCTCGTCCAGCGGACCGGACGTGACGAGCCGTCCGTGGTTCATCACGACGATGTGCGTCGCGAGCTGCTGCACCTCCGCCAGCTGGTGGCTGGACACCAGCACCGCCGCCCCGCGCCGCGCGAGTTCGCCGAGGCGTTCGCGCAGCGCCCGCACCTCGGCCGGGTCCAGGCCGTTCGCCGGCTCGTCGAGGATCAGCACGTCCGGCGCGCGCATCAGCGCCTGCGCCAGCATCAGCCGCTGCCTCATCCCCATCGAGTAGCCCTTGGCCTTCCGGCCGACCGCCGCGCCGAGGCCCGCGAGGTCCAGCGCGTCGTCCAGCGCGGGCGGCGGCCACGCGCGCCCGGTCGCCGCCCAGAGCAGCTTCAGGTTGGCCATGCCGGACAGGTGCGGGACGAACGCCGGGCCGTCGATCAGGACGCCCACCCGCCGCAGCACCCGGGCCCCGAGCCCGACCGGCTCGTCCAGGATCCGGGCGGTTCCCGCGTCGGGTCTCGACAGCCCGACCAGCATCCGCATCGTCGAGGTCTTCCCGGCCCCGTTCGGTCCGAGGAGCGCGCAGACCTGCCCCGCCTCGACCGCGAACCCGAGCCCGCGCACGGCCTGCCGCCGCCCGTACCGCTTCGACAGCCCGTCCGCGCTGATCATCGTTGCCATTGGCGTCCTCTCGTCATGAGCAGTGCCCCGGTGGCCGCCGCGGTGGCCGCGCCGGCTCCGAGGGTGAGGGCGGACAGGTCCGCCACCGAGGTCAGCGGCCCCGGCCACAGCGCCGTGCGGAACGCCATCGCGACCTGGATCGCGACGCACCCCGCCACGATCGACGCCTCGGCGGCGCGTCGCGTCCGGGTCCGTTCCGGGCGGGCGATGAACCCGGCGACCGCATTGGTGATCACGCAGAAGGCCAGGTTCGAGGTGAACTCGACGACGAGCGCCCATGCCACCAGCCAGGGGTTCGTCCACCGTTCGCCGATGGCCAGCGCCCCCACGATCCCGGCCGCCGCCAGGGCCGCGGCCAGCACGAACACGGTCATCGCATGCCTTCGCACCAGGTCCGCGGCGTTCGGCGTGGCCCATCGCCTCAGCACGGGTATTCGCTGAACGACCACCAGGACGTCTCCGAGCCAGTCGTGCTGCCACCGGCCGCGCGTGCCACGGCACCGCGCCAGCATTCCGGCCACGATGACCGTGAACACCGAGTTCACGGCCAGCCCGGCGATCAGCGCCCACGTTGTGCCCCGCGCCGGTCGGGCCGCTGCCACGGCGGCCCACTCGAACGCCAGCGTCAGCCCGATCAGCGCGGTCATCGCCGCTGTCGCCCGGACCGTCTGCCGCAGACGGTCGGGCCCGCCCGGCGCCCGCCACGCGAGCAGCCGCAGCGCGATCACCGCGGCGAGCGCCGGCACCGCGAACTGGGCCAGCGACACCATCGCGTCGTACGGATCGTCCTGCCACGGGCTCATCGCCCGGACGCCCTCGTCCTGCGTGGCGAGCACGGTCAGCGCCTCGAACAGGCAGGCCAGGCCGAGGCCCGCCGGTACGGCCCGCGGCCGTCGCGTCGGTTCCATGGCCGCCATAGTACGCGCCTCGTACTACGTGGCAAGTAGCATCGCATCGCGTACTACACTCGGGGGCGTGCACAGCAACGACGCCCAGATGCTCGTCCTGACCGTCCTCGCCGACGGGCCCCTGCACGGCTACGCCATCAACACCGCGATCGAGAAGCTCACCGGCCGCAAGCTCGGCCCCGGCAGCCTCTACGGCGCCCTCTCCCGGCTCGAGTCCCGCGCGCTGATCGAGGCCTCGGACGGGCCGTCCGACGCGCGCCACCGCACCATGCGCATCACCGACGCGGGCCGCGCCGCGCTCCGCGTCGAACTGGAGCAGATGGCCCGCGTCTCCCAGGCCGGGCTGCGCGCCCTGGGCCTGGCATGAGGGCGTCCGCGCTCTACCCGCCGCCGGTCCGCGACCGCTGGGGCTCGGAGATCGACGACGCGGTCGCCGAATCGGGCGTCCGCGCCTGGGCCGACACGGTCGCGGGCGCCGTTCGCCTCTGGCTCCACCCCGCCGACTGGCCCGAGGCCCGCGCCGGGCAGACCCGCCGCACCGTCGCCGTCGCCCTCTTCGCGATCCTCGCCCTGTCGGCGCTGCTGCTCCGCGCCGTCGAGCCGTCACGCACCCTGACCGCCGACACGGGCCACCCCGCGACCAGCCTCTGGCTCGTCCCGATCCTGCTCGGCGCCGCTCTTGCCGCTCCGCTCCCGTCCCTCCGCTGGGACGCGCTGCGCCACCTGGCCGTCCAGAGCGTCCGCATCCTGGCGGCGCCTGCCCTGGCCGTCGTCGCCATGCTCCTCGCTGCCCGGACCGGCGCGCTGAGCCACCCGCCCGCTCTCCTCGACGCCGCCCTGCTCGTCTACTACTGGGCCACGCTCGCCTTCTTCGCCCACCGGCTGTGCACCCTCGTCGCCCGCGCCGCCCGGACCGCGACGCTCCCGTCCACAGGACGGCTGGTCGCGGCCCTGGCCCTCATAGGCGCCGGTCTCGGCGCGGCCGCGACGCAGAGCGCCCTCGCGCAGACGGCGGCCGCCGTCCCCGCGGCCCTCGCGCTGGCCGCCCTCGCGGGCGCCGCCCTCACCGCCGCCCGCGACCTCGCCTGACCGGTCAGGACGGCGGCGACCAGCACAGATGCGGGGGGACGCCCTCGTCCATGAAGCTCTCCTCGAAGAGGTCCCATTCGTTCGCGAGGTCGTCGATGAGGTGGGCGCGGCGGCCCGCCGGTTCGCCCCGGCCGGCGGGAAGCTCGGGCCGCACGGAACCCGGCGTGAGCCCGGCGCGCTCGGCGACCGCGAGCACAGCTTCGGCGTCGCCGGGCGCGGTCGCCTTGATGTCGAACGACTCCGGATCGAGATGCCGCAGCAGCGCCTCGACCACGTCGCGGTCGACCGCCCGCGCGCGTGCGGCCCGGACCAGGTCCTCGAAAGCGCTCGTCGCCGCCTCGGGGTCTTGCGCCGCCTCCAGGAAGGACGATTCCACCTGGTAGTCGCGGCCGAGCGCACCGCCGCCGTCCTCCAGGCCGCCCGGATAGTCGGTGTGGGCCCAGGTCTCGCCGTCCCACCAGTAGACGTACTGGACGATGAACTCCTGGCGCATCATCTCGGCGAGCCACTCCCACGGCAGCCAGTCCGGCCCGCCGGCCAGCAGGTCGATCGGCGGCACGTGGAAACGCGTCTCGCTGTAGTCGACGTCGTAGCCGTAGAGCAGCGCCCGGCCGCCGCTCACCCAGCTCATCCCGTGCCAGCCGTTGCCGACGTCCTCGGTGCGGACACCGTCGTCGCGCACCGTCGCGCCCCACCCCGGGGTGCTCACCGAAAGCAGGGCGGTCGCGCACGCCTCCGCCCACGTCTCCTCCGGGTCGGACAGATCCAGCTTCACGGGCACGGCGCGCTCCTCGTGTGATCGTCGTCCTGCTATGACGCGGCCTGCGCGCGGAGCCCCCGGATGAACAGGTCCAGATGCCGCCGGGCGAGGGCGTGCTTCTCCTCCTCCGGCAGCGGCCCGGGCAGCGGACGCGCGAGGCGGACGGCCATCATCCCGATGTCGCCGAACGTGACGTCGTCCGGCAGCGTCCCGGCCTCGTGCGCGGCGGAGACCAGCCCTTCGAGGAGCCGGAGCGACTCCTTCCGCAGCGGCGCCAGCTCCGGATCGCCCTCCAGATCTACCCGGCCGAGCAGCGCCGGCAGCACCGCCGAGACGCGCAGATCGAGCGTCCGGCGCAGGTATCCGGCCAGCGCGTCGAACGGGTCGTCCTCCTGCTCGCAGGCCTCCCGGACGGCGTCCAGGGTCCCGGTCAGCGCGTCCAGCGCGACGGCGTGCAGGAGGGTGTCGCGGTCGGGGAAGCGCCGGTACAGCGTGCCGCTGCCGACCTCCGCCCGCCGCGCGATGTCGTCGAGCGGGACGTCCGGCCCGCGCTCGACGATCACATCCCGCGCCGCCGCGAGGATCCGCTCGAGATTGCGCCGCGCATCGGCCCGCATCGTCCACCTCCCGGGTGCTCCAGGGGCACGATACCAAAACCGGGGGAAATTTCCCCACTTACTCTTGCGCCTTCAGCTCGGACGTGCCACAGTCAAGTGGAGAAATTCTCCCCACTTATTGAGGAGGGGTCATGACGGACACGACCCCCGGCCGGGACCGCCTGCCCGTCACCGCAGCCATCGTGGTGACCGGCGCGATCCTCACCGTCCTCGACGCGACGATCGTCAGCGTCGCGATCGACACTCTGGCGCGCGACCTCGCGGCGCCGCTGCCCGCCATCCAGTGGGTGATCACCGGCTACGCGCTCGCCCTCGCCGCGGTCATCCCGCTCACCGGCTGGGCCGCTGACCGCTTCGGCGGCAAGCGCGTGTGGACGGCCTCGCTCGCCCTCTTCATCGCCGGCTCGCTGCTGTGCGCCCTCGCCTGGTCGGCGCCGAGCCTCATCGCCTTCCGGGTCGTCCAGGGGCTCGGCGGCGGCATGGTCGTCCCGGTCGGCATGTCCCTCGTCGCGCAGGCCGCCGGCCCGCACCGGATGGGCCGCGCGATGGGCCTGATCGGCGTCCCGATGATGCTGGGCCCCATGCTCGGCCCCGTCCTCGGCGGGCTGCTGGTCTCCGCCGCAGCCTGGCAGTGGATCTTCCTCGTCAACGTGCCGATCGGCCTCCTCGCCCTGCTCCTGTCATGGCGGCTGCTGGAGGACGCCCCCGGCCGACGAACCGAATCCCTCGACCTCCCCGGCCTCCTCCTGCTCTCTCCCGCACTCGCCGCGATCGTCTACGCCGTCTCCACCTCGGCGTTCACCCTGAAATCCGAGACCGCCGCCCTCGCGGGCGCGATCCTGCTCGCCCTCTTCGCAAGGCATGCCCTGCGCGCCCGCCACCCACTGCTCGACCTGCGCCACCTCGCCGACCGGACGTTCTCGTCCGCCGCCGCGATCCAGGTCCTGATCGGCGCGGTCCTGCAAGGCTCGATGCTCCTGCTGCCGCTGTACTACCAGGTCGTCCACCACGAGTCCGCGCTGACGACCGGGCTGCTGCTGCTCCCGCAGGGTGTCGGCGCCGCCGTGGCGCTGACCGTCACCGGACGGCTCGCCGACCGCGGCCTGGGCAAACCGATCATCCTGACCGGCCTCCCCCTGCTGGCCGCCGGCCTCCTGACTTACACCTGGCCATCCGCCGGCTACCCCCTGGTGACGACGGGGCTCCTGCTCACGGGCCTCGGCGCCGGCTCCCTCATGGCCCCTGCCATGTCCATGGCCTACCGCCGCGTCGACCGCGCCGCCATCCCCCGCGCGACCGCCCTGCTGAACATCACCCAACGCGTCGGCGGCGCACTCGGCACCGCCCTGTACGCCGTCGTCCTCGAACACAACCTCACCACCACGACCCCGGCCACCGCCTTCGCCCACACCTTCTGGTGGCCCCTGGCCCTGACCGCCCTGGCGATCCTGCCGGCCGCCCTCCTCCCACCCCGCGAAACGTCACTCCCCACCTCCACCGCACGAAAGGAACCGGTCCGATGACCAACGAGATCCTCGACCTCGTCACCCGCTGGGCCGACGCCGAACGCACCGGCGACACGTCCGCCTACGACACCCTGCTGACCCCCGACTTCACCGGCATCGGCCCGGTCGGCTTCGTCCTGACCAAACAGCAGTGGGCCGCCCGCCACAGCGACCTGACCAACCACCACTTCGAGATCCTCGACCCCCACGTCCGCCTCTACGGCGACGCCGCCATCGTCACCGCCGTCCAGAACCAGCGCACCACCGCCCGAGGCCACGACGCCAGCGGCTCCTTCCGGGTAACCCTCGTCCTGATCCGCGACGCCGACCACTGGACCATCGCCAACCTCCACCTGAGCGGCCCCCTCCGCCCCGCGACGATCTCCCGAGCCGACCTCCAGGCGGCCATCGAAGCCGGCACGGTCACCGTCGTCGACGCCCTCCCCGCTCCCGCCTACGAGCGCCGCCACCTCCCGACCGCCCTCAACCTCACCGCCGAGGACGCCCCCACCAAGGCCGCCGCCCTCCTCCCCGACCGCACGGCCCCCATCGTCATCTACTCCACCGACCCCACCTGCACCCGAGCCCCCGACCTCGCCGCCGCCCTCACCACCCTCGGCTACCAAAACCTCCGCCTCTACCAAGAAGGCATACAAACCTGGTCCACCACAAACCTCCCCCTAGAACCCTGAACCACCGCCCCGAAGGGTGGCGGACGGCAAGGTGCCCGATACCGTCCACAAGCAGGGCTGAGCGGCTCACAGATTCCGATCGGCCAGCACATCCTGGATTCGGTCCATGGGCCATGCGGTGTCGATGATCGCGGGAGTCGGTCCACCGGTCCAAAGCCGGGCCGTGCCATCGTGATACGGCTCCGGCGCGAACAGGAACCGCACCTCGTCCGCGTTCACCTCGAGCCCATCGATCCTCCACTCTCGCTCCCACTCGAACTCGTACTCGGTTTCCCAGTAAGCACCCGGGAAGTCGATGTAGGGGGTGAGGTTCCAGATGGGATCGTCCTGACGCTCCGGTCGCCCGTCCTCCCCGCACGCATTGCTCACCAACCGTTTGAACTCGTTCGCCACGGGCGAGTCCTTGCGCAGGTACCAGACAGGGGCGCCACCCGCCAGGGCGACGGCCCGTTTGGCGTAACCGACGCCGAACTCGCCGCGCCGGTCCACGAGCCGGGAGAGATAGTCGAGCGGAATCTCGCTGAGACAGACCGACTGCTGGGGGACTTCGACATCGCGAACCCGGCGGGCGGCCCCGAACGGCCTACGAGAGGCTCGAAGCTCTCCATCACCGAGGATTCGCGTGAAAGCGATCCGGTTCGTGAGATGGACCAGGTACTCCGACATGTCGCGCCACTCGTCGTTACCTCGGAAACCGAGGGCCATCAGGCGACACCAGGCGGTACGACGTGCCAGGACGCTTCGGTCAAGGCGCCTACCGGTTTCACGGGCATGGCTATCGAAGGCTCCTTCGCTTTGCATGCATGGCAGTCGAAATGATCGCACATGACCGCATTTGACTGAAGGGTTCAGACAGCATGAGATAGCGTCCGAGCAAGCGCCAACGACCCCCGGCGCTCTTCACTACCGCGCCAACGTGGACATCACCTGATGCAGCGTGAGGCGCCCCGTCTGAGACCTCTATAGCCGGGCGACCGTCGAGACCGCGACTAGGTAGCAGTCATTCGGCTTGAGAGGCCCAAGCATGATGTCTCGCTTGCGCCTCCGCTAGGAGACGTTCTGTAAGCTGCCCGCCCGTGCGCCCTCGCGTCTTGATGGCGTGGCAGTTGGGACACAGAGCGATCATCTGTATCGGGTGGTCGCGGCCCCATGCTGCTCGGTTCTGGACGTGGTCGACCTCGAGAATGGGATCGCCGTCCTCGGTGACGTCGTCCGGTTGACCTGCGCAGGTCGGATTCTCGCAGCGCCCGGCACTTCGGATCAGGACGGCCCTGACTGCGGCCGCGGAGCGCACGGGCTGCTCGCGGGCGGTGCGCGTGGTGCGATCATGGTCGCCACGTGCCTCCGCCGCCTCTACCGTCCGGCAGAGACGCAGATAGGTCTCCAGGGGACTCGGTCCCACGGTCGTGTTTCCCGCCCGGCGCAGACCAACTTCCTCTAGCAATCCTTCAGGGATGTTGCCGTCGAAAAATGTACTGCCGAGCAGCTTGACGGCCTCCGCGCGCGCGGACTCATTGGACGCGACGAGCTCATAAACCCAGGTCTTCAGTCCGCATGACGGATTCTGCTCTTCAAGCCACGCAGCCGGTCGGCCATGTGCTGGCGGGATGGGACCCACGTGGCCTTGTAGTTCCCACAGATCCGTACGAGCAAGTGCGAGAACGGGGAACTCGGGAGTCGCGTTCGAGCTGGGCTGGCCGTATCCACGCATGAGCCCGCGCAGCTCCGGGTGTGCATCCCACCAAGGGACCAAGCGCGGGCGACGGTGCGCCGCCCGCCCCAGAGCCCAAAGAAGGGTTATGGGTTGATGGCGAGCGGTTCCCTCAGCGGTGTTGGCCACGCGAAGTGTTCCGAGGACCTCAAGGAGCCGCTTCCGAGGCGAAGACGGCTCCTCGGCGACCACATCGAAACCCAAACGCTCAAGGAGCCGACCGACCCTTTGCTGTCCGCCAGAGAACTCGCCAGCGGACAGCGGACGCCCCGTCACGTACCGGTGAGCCACGCCGACGACGGCCTTGGAGTCGTAGAAGGCACCGCCGTAATGCAGCAAGTACCGGCGCGCTCGCTCGAAACCGTACTGCTCAAGAAACCGGTCGCGCCCGAGCCGGTCACACTCGGCGACGGCATCGAGGACCGCCTCCCGAGTGATCACCGAGAGACCCATGCAGGCATGATATGCCCGGTATAGCCACTATTCCCGCTTGGTTCCCAAGCCCCCACGGAGCCGGGAACCGGCCGAGCTCCCAGCGGCGGAGCTGGCACCGAAGCAGAACCACTGCTCCGGATGGAGCATGCAGCCATAAGACCAGTACCGCCGCCACTCCGATGAAGCACGATCTAGCCCACGGGCTCCGCTCCCGTTCTCGGTGCACGACTCTTCGTGGACGCGCTGTGCCGGGTGAGATGCGAGCGCGGCTCGGCGGGGTTGGCGCATCACGTCATGATCGGTCCGTACCACTCCGTTCCGAACCCGCGGGCCAACAGCCTTCGGGGAGGTCCCAACGGGACGCTTGAGGGAACAACTGATCAGAACGAAAGAGGATTGTAGATCATTTCTATTCCGGGGCCTTGTGTGTCGAAGTGCATTCACGGACGAAACCACTGTCTCTACGCTGCCCCCGTGGAGCAGCAACGGCGGGACGGGGAGAGCGATGGGGCGGCGACTGACCAAAGCTGAGAAGCGACGCAATGCGATCTTGATCTGGTGGGGTGCGGTCATCCTTCTGGCGGCACTGGCCTGGCAGTCCGGTCACCCAGACTATGGATCTTGCCGTTACTGACATGGGCGTACTACGAGCTGTGCGCCGTGCCCACGCTGTGCGGTGTCGAGACGAGCAGGGGATTTCCCTGCAAGAATCCCGCCAACGGGCGTCTCATGGCTTGTATCCACCAGCCGTCCCATGCGGTTTACAAAACTGACGCTCTCCTGAGGATGCTCGGCTTTCGTCGCAACCCTCGCCAAGTGACCGCGCCAGCACCTCGTCCTGGTGAGGAGTCGGCTCCCCACTACAGCGAACCCCCACCGGAACAGCCGACCATCGAGCGGAAGCAGACTCTCATGACCGCTCTGACGGTCATCGGCACGGTCGCGGGTATGATGCAAACCCTATTGGCCGCGACAGCCGCCTGACCGCGTGGCATTCAACGTCTTCTCCGCAATTGAATCTTCGCCGAGGCGTCGGATGCCGGATAACGTCTGGTCCGAGTCTCGACCAGCGCCGGCGATCCGCTGTCTAAGGGAGACAGTTCGACCATCTTGGAGCCCGTAACCATACGGTCCCGTACGCACTGAATCCCACCAGCTCAGAGGCCCGGCCCCTCATCGGAGGGACCGGGCCTCTGGCGGTTTCTGTCGGGGTGGCGGGATTTGAACCCACGACCTCTTCATCCCGAACCCATGATCACGCACATACCTAGCCATGCGATCAACGCCGCTTCGCGGTAAAGTCCCAGGTAGACGGCCTGCCTTGTTGCCAGTGAGTGATGGCCAGCATCACGCTGTCACACATAGTCCGGGGTCAAATGAGGGTCAGATGATCAAGCCTGGGAGGTGTGAAGCCCCGTGGGGCAGACACGCAAAAGAGTAGGCAAGGACGGCAAGCCTCGCTACACGGCCTACTACGACGACATCCGGGGTCAGCGGAGATCGGCCGGAACCTATGCAAGCAAGAAGGAAGCAGAAAAAGCATGGCAACGCGCCGAAGTAAAGGTCTCAGAAGGAAGAACCGGAGAACCCGCACGCGGAAGGCAGCGCTTCCAAGACTACGTCGAGAACACCTGGCTCCCGAACCATGAGATGGAGGCCAGCACGCGAGAGGGTTACACCTACACCATCTACAAGCACATCATGCCGGAGTTCGGCCGCATGCGGATGGTCGACATCCTCCCCGAGCACGTCCGCGCCTGGATCGCCAAGCTCAAGAAGCAGGGCATGAAACCCGTGACCATCCGCTGCACCAAAATCATCCTCAGTGCCATCTTCACCACGGCGCTGGAAGACCAGGTCACCTTCCTGCACCCCTGCCGCGGAGTGAAGGCCCCGCCCGTCGTCCGCAAGCCGCTCAAGATCGTCACGCCGGAGCAGTTCGACGACATCTACCACGCGCTCCCCGAGGGGACCTTCCGCCTCCTCACCGAAACCGAGATCGAGAGCGGCCTCCGCTGGGGCGAGCTCAGCGAGCTGCGCCCCAAGGACCTCAACCTCAGAACCCGCATCCTCACGGTCAGCCGCACGGTGGTGGAGCTCAACCCGAAGTTCCACCCGGACGGCGGCCACTTCCTCGTCAAGGACTACCCGAAGGACAAGGAGTACCGCCGCTTCAAGCTCAGCGCCCAGATGACCGAGAAGCTCGAAGACCACATCAGGACGGCGCGCCTCACCCGAGACGACCTCCTCTTCCAGATGCCGCCCCAAGACAAGCCCCGCGCCCGCATCACCGAGATCCCCGACCCGGCAACCCTCGGCCGCACCGAACCCAACGACAAGGGCCGCACCTACAACCACGGAACCCTCAGCGGCTACACCGCCGGCAGATGCCGCTGCGACTACTGCCGCGGAGCCTTCGCCCTCTACCGAGCCGCCCGCCGCTCCAAAGGCAAGGACAACCCGCGCCCCCTCCGCACCCGCATGACGGACGGCCACATCCCCAACGACTGGTTCCGGCGCAACATCTGGTACCCGGCCATCGCCGCCGCCGGCCTCGACTTCAGGCCGACCATGCGCGACCTACGCCACGCCCACGCCTCCTGGCTCCTCAACGGAGGCGCTGACCTCCAGATAGTCAAAGAACGCCTCGGCCACGCCTCCATCGCCACCACGGAGCGCTACCTGCACACCCTCCCCGACGCCGACGAAACAGCCCTGGAAGCCCTAGCCAGAACCCGCAGCCGCTCAACCACCCGATAGCCGCAACAGCTGCACGCCAGCGGGAGAGGGCTGGCGGATCCCAGAAGCCCGCAACTCTAGTAGTAGCCGTGACGGTCGTCCATGCGTGCTGACAGCGACGGATTCCCATCTGCGACGAGTTCTTCTGGTGCGAGGGGAGGAGGGCAGCGCAGGCACGCGGTGATTCGCCTGATTGGTGGGGCGGTCGGCCATAGCTAGGCTGACCGCCTTGTTCAGCTTCGCGTCCTTGGCCTGTCCGGCTGCGGCGGGCCGACGGTAGGTCGTGGCATTTAGATGCCGACTCTCACGGACCAGCACCTACGTACAAGTCGAAACGCGTGATCGGACTTCCTGTGACCGAGTGTATACATCGGGTGCCAACTCTTCAGTATATAGGAGTTCGTCTGGCGATGCGGACTCCCTGGTACGCTCCTGCCCGTATTCGACGGAAGTAGCACCCTGTTCGTCCTATTTCATGCCTCTTGGAGGTATCGACAGGCAGTGGCCGGTATCGGCAACTCCTTGACTAGGTGTTTTCGTGTAAGGTCGCGACATGGGGGACGATAACACTCTGCGCCCGTCAAGCGAGCTATATCTCGATCAGCTAGATTCGGTTCTGTACCGTCACGAGCGCTCGCATCAATACCAATTCCTTCTGTCGACGGTGCGGTCGATTCTGCAGACAACTGCCATGTCATTGCTCGAGTACTGCACGAACTTCGTCGATGACGTGGAGGACGGGCCTCTCCCGGTGCTGGCTGAGCGAATGTTGCGGCCATCGGATGGCATTTTTGAAAAAGTCATCTCAGAGGCGGCCGCATTGGCACGCCAGAACGGGTGGCGGGCTGCGGACGCTTGGACCACCGGTGGCGATGCGGCATTGCGGCGGCGGGTGAACGCATGGTCAGCGCATCGCAACAAACACGCTGGGCACGGGATCGTGTCGATGAACGTAGTCGACGAAGCACTCACTTGGCTTCCGGACCTCGCTCGCGATCTGATCAATGGGCTCGCAGCTGTCCTGCCGCTGGTGGCCCCTTCCGGAACAACCTACCTGGCGCTGGATGCGGGCCAGCCACTGGAGTTGAAGACAGTTCGGATGCCGACCGGGCAGCCAATCGTGATTCGTGAGATTGTGCAGCGTGGAGACATTTGGCGATTCCGCTTTCAGGTCCTGGATGCCTCAGAATCAACCGAAGGTACTTATGAGGTGTCCGGCGACCCAAGCTTTCTGGGTATTTCGCGACAGGACCTAAGAGCGTGTCTCATGTGGGCTGTTTGGCGAGCTTCTTGTAGCAGGTGATGGCGGCGGCCAGGACGAGGAAGGCGTTGAACAGGTGGCCGTGGCGTTCGTAGCGGATGGTCAGGCGCCGGT
>NZ_JASNWF010000008.1 GCF_030283205.1 Actinomadura opuntiae | reverse complement strand
AATGCCGGGATCAGCGGTTCGGCAAGCTCCCACAACTCATCCGGCACGAGACGCAACGCAAGATCCGACGACACGATCCCGCATTATTCCGCAGGACGTACGCGGCCCACATGAGACACGTTCTTAATCCTGGTTAGTCCTGTGCTTCGCGGGTGGTTGGTTCGGGTGATGTTGTCCTGGGGTGCTCGTCGCGCGTGCGCAATGCCTGTGAGAGTGCGTCGACGGTTACGCCCACAATGGCCCGGAGTTGCGCCGGGCTTGCGCCGGCTCTGCTCATGACGGCGAGGGACTGGTTCACGGCTGCCACGTGTTCGGCGAAGGCCTCGGCGTCCTGGTCGGGCAATCGGCCGGCCTTCAGGGCGGCGCGTAGACGCAAGCGCTGGAAGCCCAGCGCCTCCTTCGCGTGCGCCGCGACGCTCGGGCTCAGCACCGGGATCGCCATGGCCGATTGGGCAACCAGACATCCATCCGGCAGTTCGGGATCGGCGATGCGCTCAAGGGTGACGTCGAAGAACGCACGAACGGCTGTAAGAGGCTCCGAGGCTGCACACGACAGGGCGGCGTCGTACTTGTCGCCGTAGCGCGCGGCATAGCGATCCAGGCAGCGCAGGAAGAGCGTGTCCTTGTCGCCGAGCGAGGAGTAGATGGAGCTGCGGTTCAGGCCGGTTGCCCGGGACAGATCGTCCAGTGAGGTGTCGGCGTAGCCGGCGCGCCAGAACTGGATCATCGCGGCGTCGAGCGCCGTGTCCATGTCGAACTGCTTCTTGCCTGCCACGTGGCACTTCCTTGCCGGTGTGTCGGTGTCTCGGGCTGCGCTGCGCACCATCCTATCTTGAACTAAACAGTTCAAGATGTGCTAGCCTCCGAGCATGGTCATGACCGGGCGTCCCCCGCACCTCGCGACAGCGCGACGAGCAGACCACGTGGTGCCAGCCGCCGCCGTCGTCCTCATCTACACCGTCGTCATGGCCGGCGGGACGCTGACCATCCCGCTCTACGTCCTGTGGGCGTCGGAGTTCGGCTTCGGACCCGTCACCACCACCCTCGTGTTCATCGCCTACGTCATCGGAGTCGTCGGCACATTGCTCGTGGCCGGTTCACTGTCCGATGCGATCGGTCGCCGTCCCGTCCTCGCGCTGGCGCTCGCGCTCACAGCGCTCAGCACCCTCGGACTTGCGCTCGTCAACGGCCTCACCGTCCTGCTGATCTCACGGGTCCTCAGCGGCGCGGCAACCGGCCTCATCACCGCAACGGCGACGTCGTCGATCGCGGAACTCGTGCCCGGCCGAAAGGCCGCAGCTGTGCTGGCCACCGCCGCCAACGTCGGTGGCCTGAGTCTCGGCACCATCGCGGCGGGCCTGCTTGCGCAATTCGTCCGAGCGCCGACCCGCACCGTGTTCTGGTGCTACATGGTGGTCTGTGCCGTGGCGTGCATTGCCTGGTTGACAGTCCCCGAGACTTCGGATCGTAGGACGCGTTGGCAGCCGCACATTCGCCGACCGGCACTTCCTCCCGGTCCGAGCGCGGCTCGCTCCTTTCTCGCCAGCGGTGTGCTCGTCGCCGCGTCTTCCGGCGTGAACGGTTTCTTTTCGTCTTTAGCCCCGGCCTTCCTACGTGACGACCTGGGCGTATCGAACCTGGCCGTCCTCGGCGTGGGCGTCGGAGCCCTGTTCATCAGTGCACTGCTGGCTCAGATCATCGCACCGCCGACCATTCTTCGATGAAGCACGGACGCACTGTGCGATTCCGGTAACCGGGCTGAGCTCAGTGCGACGTATTTCCTGTTTGTCTATTCCGGGCTTGTCGTCCCCGTCCTGCTACTGGGCCTCATCGATCAGGCCGTCGGCACCGGATTTCGAGCACCGCGCTGGCCGCTCTCGTCATCTGTACCGCGCTTGGGGGCCTAATCCTCGGGCGAAGTACCGAACCAGCGCACCTAACACCGATGGAGGATCCCCGTGACTGACCCTGCGACCAGCGCTCGGCGCGTCCGCGAAAGTAACCCTGTCCGCGACTTGCCTCTGCGCGACCTGGAGGGATTCACTCACCGCTGGGTTGACGCGGACGGTGTCCGCCTTCATGCCGTCGAAGGCGGCCAGCCGACCGGCCCGGCTGTTGTCCTGCTCGCCGGATTCCCGCAAACCTGGTGGGCTTGGCGAAAGGTGATGCCCAGCCTCGCCGGCCGGTTTCACGTCATCGCGATCGACCTGCCGGGTCAGGGCCACTCCGAGCGTCCGGAGCGCAGCTACGACACGCACACGGTCGCCGCGAACGTCCACGCGGCCGTGAAGGCTCTCGGAGTGTCGACTTACTGGCTGGTTGCCCACGACATCGGCGCCTGGGTCGCTTTCTCCCTCGCACTTCAATTCGAGGGCCAACTGCGCGGGGTCGCTCTGCTCGACGCTGGAATTCCCGGCATCACCCTCCCGGAAGCGATTCCCACCGACCCGGATCGGGCGTGGAAGACCTGGCATTTCGCGTTCCACCTCGTGCCCGACCTGCCCGAGACGCTGCTCGCCGGCCGCGAACGGGACTACGTCGGCTGGTTCCTGAAAATGAAGGCCCTCTCTCCCGACACGTTCGACGAAGCCGAACTCGACCACTACGCAGCGGCCATCGCCGTCGACGGTGGCCTCCGCGCTTCGCTCGCCTATTACCGAGACGCCGCCGAGTCGGCGCGCAAGAACCACGAGGCGCTCAAGCGGCAGCACCTCACCGTGCCTATCCTCGGAATCTCCAGCAGCCACGGCTCCATCCCGGACATGGCGGCCTCCATCAGCCCATGGGCCGACGACACCACCGGCGTCGTCGTGCCCGACGCTGGACACTTCATCCCCGATGAACAGCCCGAAGCCGTCGCTGCCGCGATAGCCGATTTCATCCTCGACCACGACTGACACCGAGCAAACCTGCCCAACTGCGCACCACCCCGGGCCCACACGAAGTCACGAGCGGCCGCCCGCTCCTCCGGATGCTGTTCACTCAATCACGGGGCCTTGCCAGGGGCCGCGTCCCTGTGTGTTGGATGTGGGCGGGGAGGCTGGCCGGTGTGCTGCGGTGGTCATGAGGCCGTGTCGGTCGGGTTGGTGGCGAGTACGCAGGCGACGGGTGGGTCTAGGTCGAGGGTCTCGACCCGGAGATGGGTGAAGCCGGCCTGGGTGAGCATGTCCTGGAGCTCTTGGGCGGCTCGGGCCGTGGTGTCTCGGGTGGCGCCGGGGCAGCGGGGCTGGCTGACGAGCGCGATACGTCCTGCGGGACGGAGCAGGCGACGCAGCTCGCGAAGCCGCTCTATCGGGTCGGGCCAGAATCCCACGGAGTTGACGGCGAGGATGGCATCGAGCGGATCGCTGAAGCTCGGCAACTGCTCCACGGACGCGCGCGTGAGGTGCACGCGGTGGGCGCGGATGGCGGCGGCGTTGCGACGGGCCGCATGCCGGACCATGGCTTGGGAGTGGTCGATACCGAAGACGTGGCCTCGGGTGGCGCGGCGGGCGAAGTCGGCGATGGCGAGGCCAGGACCGAAGCCGATTTCGAGTACCCGGTCGGTCGGCTGCACATCCAGCAACGACACTGCCCAGATGTTGCGCTGCCGGTTGGAGGGGCGAAGAGCGAACATCCAGCCGTTCGCCCACCCGACGACGCCTCGAGGATGATGGGCCTGGCGCACCAGATATCTGATCGCGCGCTGCTTGAGAGATGTCCCTGCTGCCTGCATGATCGCCAGTCAACGACTTCAAGTACGCTTGAAGTCAAATGACTGAGCAGTTGACGATCGGTGAGCTGGCGAGCCGCACGGGTGTCGCCACCTCCGCGCTCCGCTACTGGGAGGAGCTCGGCCTGCTACCGGCACCGGCCCGGGTCTCAGGCCAGCGGCGTTATCCGCCATCGGCGGTCGGGCTGGTCGGTGTGGTCGTGGCGCTGCGAAATGTCGGTTTCACGTTGCGGGAGGTCAAGGCGTTCATCGCGTCTCGTTCGCCAGCCGGCGACGGGTGGCGGGAGCTGTACCAGCGCAAGCTCAGCGAGCTGGATCAACGGATTGCCCAGGCCCAGGTGGCACGCACCGCCATCGCCCATGGCTTGACCTGCCCGCACACGGACATCCTTGAGTGCCCCAACTTCGCCAGCGGGGCTGCGGCGCTCCTGGCGGGATCTTCTCTCGAAGAGGCTCACGAGAAGGCTCATTCGCACTGACCTTGCCTTCGAGATAGGCGGCCTCCCTCCGTTGGCGCGCGAGCTCGTCACTGTGGCCTGGTCGGCCATTCACTGCCCAGCGGGTCACCGTGCAGACGTTCGTGCCGCTCACACCGGCAAACGCCGACTGAGCCATTACTCGGCCTGCCTCGCTTGGTCGCACGGACCCGAGTGGGGAGCCCTGATGCCCGGCGATGACAGCTATGCCTTCGTGAGGTTCTTCGGCTGCCGGGGCACCGTCGTCTCACGGTTCAGATGCCCGCACACCGTCGATCGCGGCACGCCGAAGTGGGTTCGCGCCACGGATGTAGACGAGTTGGTCTGGTGCGTGCGGGGATGGGCCGAGGAGGGTGAAGTGGTTCTTCACCAGTACGCGGCGGCTGGCTTGGTTGGTGGGAAAGACGTAGGCGAGGAGGTCGGACTGGAGTCCCGCGTCAGGGTGTGAAAAGTGCCAGCGCACCAGCGCGGCGACCAGCTCCGTGGCGTAGCCCGCGCCCCAGCGGGACGGCGCCAGTAAGTATCCGAGTTCGCGGTGCCCGGTGTGGTGGGCCTGACCGAACCCGGCCCGGCCGACGAACCCGCCGGTGGCGTCCTCGACCCGCCACTTGGACCAGCCGCGTGCGGCGTGCTCGGCGATCCAGGTGTCGATCCGGGCCCGGGTCTGCGCCCGGGTCTGCGTCCCGGTGGTCATCTGCCTCATCACGGCCGGGTCAGAGTGGAGCCGGTGCAGGTCGTCGGCGTCCCCGGCCGTCCAGACGGTGACCCGGAGCCGTTCGGTCCGCAGGACGATGGCGCGGGTGTCACCGTCGTCGCCCGTCATGCGCCGTCTGTTCCTCGCGCTGTCCATGCCGAAGCCGATGCCGCAGAAGCAGCCCTCTCTGCATTCACGACAAGGACTCTGCCGGTCCCTCGCTCCGCGTGCTGAAGGAGGTACCCCATTCCGGCAACCACCACGAAGCCGAGCAGGCGACCGACTCGGGGCTTGTCGGCATCTTGCTGCTGGACGAGGCGGGTGTCCCCTTGTACGGCGACGACATGAGCGTTTGCGACCGGTTGCGCTTGAGATGGGTCGGTCACAGGTCGATCTGAAGGCCGTCGTGAGCGACATGCCAGCCGGTGAGGTCGCTTGCCAGCGCTGTGGGTGACAGGTGGGTGAGGACCATGTGCTCGCAGGTGAAGCGGTCGCGATGGCGGTCGAGGGTGTCGAGGTCGAGGTGCCAGCGAATGGGAGCGGGGCTGTAACCCTCGCAGAGGAACAGGTCGATCCCGTCGGCGGCCTGGAGCAGGGCTTCGGTCCATTCGGTGTCGCCGGAGTAGGCGACCGATCCGGTCGTTGTCTCGACGCGAATGGCGTAGGCGGGTGCGCCCGAGGCATGCCGTACTTCGAATGGCGTGACGTGCAGCGGCCCCAGTTCACTGGTGTGCCGATCGTCGTGTTCTCTGACGCGGACGGTGAAGCGGCGCTGAACGGTACTGGACCCGGGGAACATCGCCTCCATCGCCTGTGCCAACCGGACTTCGGTTCCGGGTGGGCCGACCACGGTCAGGTCACGGGTCCTTCGGCGGAACTGCCCGTCGAGGACCAGGAAGGGAATCCCTCCGAAGTGGTCACCATGCAGATGGGTGATCAGAACCGTGTCGATCTCGTTGGGATCGATCTGCTGCTGCCGCAGGGCGACCAGGCTGGTCGCGCCGCAGTCGACCAGGACATGCGGCGGGGCGGACGCCTCCGGTGCCAGGGCGATGCAGGTTTGGAACCTGCCGCCGGAACCGAACGCATCGCCACTGCCCACCACGGTGACTCGCACCTGCTCACCCGTCCTTTCTGGAGCCTCGGCATATGACAGGTCGTACCACGCGACCCTGGCGTTGTGGGAGCCGGTGATTCCCGCCGACGACTGCCACCTTCAGCGCGCCCGTCGACGCCGCCACCGTGCTCGGCGTAGAGGATTCCTGCCGTCGCGGATCAAAAGTGGAGATCGCGCGGCGCGCGCCATCGCCGGGACCACCCGGCACCTGATGGCCGAGCCGGCGGCCGCGGTGCAGGCGATGCGGCTCGGTGACCGCCGCGAGCCGATGCTGCGCTCCGGCGAGGACGAGGAGCACCTGGCCCGCCCGCTGCAGACGATTCCCGCCCGAACGGCAAGTCGACCGTGTCGCCGAGGTTGGCGCTGTCACGGGGGTGGAGGTTGGCGGGGCTGGTCAGCTTCCCGGTTTGGGTGAGGCTGCCGTCTGCGACATCGCCGGTGATGCGGCGAAGAGCGCATGGACCGCGGCGCGGACCTGGGCGGCGACCACGTCGGGGGAGGAGACGTCGAGCTTACCCTCGAGGTGCAGGAACGCAAGGCCGTGGACGAGCGCCCAGATGCTGGTCGCCAGCGCGTCCGGGTCGACGTGGGGGAAGGTGTTGTGCACGATGCTGCGGACGTATTCCCAGATGCCGATGGTCGCGCTGACCCGCTCCTCGTTGTTCGGGTCGCAGCGCTCGGTGAACATCACCCGGAACAGCGCCGGGTGGTCGAGGGCGAAGCGGACGTAGGCGACGGCGACCGCTGCAAGGTCGTCGGGGGCCTCGGGGGAGGGGTGCGCGGCGGTCAGATGTTCGGCGAGTTCGCGGTAGCCCTGCGCGGCGACCGCGGAGACCAGCGCGTCGCGGTCCGCGTAGTGGCGGTAGGGGGCCGTCGCCGACACGCTGGCCCGCCGGGCCACCGCCCGCAGCGAGAGCGCGCCACTGCCGTCAGGCCTGTGCCGAGATCGGACTGACGGCCGTCTGATCCTCGCCCGGCGGAAGCGCGGCGATCATTGCCAGCCGCGCATGTCGACCGGCCATTGCTCAAGTACTTGTGCGCCGTCGACCAGATAGAGGGTGTCGTGGAGCGTCACGGTCGGGTCGACATGGGCGGGCAGCACACGGATGAGGTCGCCCACCGCGGGACGAGCGCCGTCTTCGGTGTTGAACGTGGTGTGCTCGTCGGAACAGAACCAGACTTTCGCGCCTTCAATGCTCGGCAGCCCGTGGTCGAGGCTGAGCGACTTCAGCCCGACGTCGACGACGGCCCATTCGGGGGATACCGAGATGACCCGGCCCAGGACGGACAGAGCCTGCTGGAACGGCTGCCCGAGCTTTCCGTACGCGGTGTCCATCAGGGCGTAGGAGCCGGCCTGGATCTCGGTGGCCCAGGTGTTGACGGCGTAGGTGCCGGTTCCGCCGGCGCTGATCAGGTCACCGCCGACGTCGGCGCTCGCGGCGAGCAACTGCTCCATCGCCTGTTCGGTTCGTTCCCGACGCTCCTCCTGCGACTGCACGAGCATGAGGTGTCCCTCGTAGCCCATGACTCCGCGTACGGCCAGTCCGGTCTTTCGGGCGAGGTCGGCGAGGGACCCGGCGTCGGCGGGCGGGCAGCCGCAGCGCGGCAGCCCGACATTGACGTCGATGATGACCTCGCGTACTCCGCCGGCAGCGGCCGCCTCGATCGTCTCGGCCGAATCCATGGCGACCGTCACCCGGTGTCCATCCTGGGCGAGGCGTCCGAGTCGGCGGGTGTCGAGCACCTCGTTCGCGAGCAGGAGGTCCTCCCCGAGACCGGCCGCGGCCATGGCCTCGACCTCGCGGATCGTCGCGCACGTAAAGCCCGGGTGTCCGTTGGCGTGCTGGAGCCGGGCCAGGCTCGTGCACTTGTGCGCTTTGACGTGCGGCCGGAGCCGCGGCCCCGGCAGCGCCGCGCTCATCGTGTCGAGGTTGTGCCGGAGCGCCGCCTGCTCGACCAGCAGCGCGGGCGTCTGAAGTTCGTCGATCAGCACGTGCTCTCCCCGCCGGTCCGGTTCTCCGTGTTCGCTTTCCTAATTGCGGCTGATCCTCGCAAGCCAGCGCCGCGTCCTGCGTTCAATGGGCCGGCGCTTCTTTTGAGTCGAAGCGCGGGGCCAGGAGGTGGGCCGACGTCTGACGGGTCGCGAGGACGATCGCGCCGAACACCTCGGCGCGGTCGCCGAGGCGGCTGCCGGTGACGGTGATGCCCTGGTCGAGCGGCGGGGGCAGGCGGTGGAGCAGCACGTCGCGGATCCCGTCCAGCAGCGGGCGGCCGACCGCGCCGACCTCGCCGCCGACGATCACCATCTGCGGTTCGAGCATCGCGCAGATGTCCGCCAGCGCCCGTCCGATCATGTGGCCGGCATCGACGACCACCCGCCGCGCGCCCGGATCGTCGGCGGCGAGCAGGGCCACCAGATCGGCGATGGTGGTGTCGGGGCCGCGGGTGCGGGTGAACGCCGCCGTGAGCGCCCGCGCCCCGACGACGGTCTCCAGGCACCCGCGGTTCCCGCAGCGGCAGACGTAGCCTCCGTCGACCACGGCGATGTGGCCGAGCTCGCCCGCGGCCCCGGTCGCGCCCTGGTAGGGACGGCCGTCCAGGATCAGGCCGGCGCCCACGCCGTCCGACAGCATGACGTAGATCAGGTCGTCGACGCCGTGCCCCGCGCCGAAGGTCCACTCGGCGAGGGCGCCCAGGTTGGCGTCGTTGCCCACGTGGACGGGCAGCCCGATGCGCTCCCTCAGGCGTTCCGCGACGTCGACATCGGTCCAGTCGGACAGCATGGAGGGCAGGCTGAGCGTGTGCGACCGCGACCGGACGGGAGCCGACACCGCGACGCCCATGCCGAAGACGCGCCCGGCGTCCCGCCCGACCGTGGCGACAAGGTCGAGGGCGGTGCCGGCGATGAAGTCCAGGGCCTCGTCCGGCCGGTGGTCGACGTCGAGTTCGTGGTAGCGCTCGCCGAGCACGCCGCCAGACAGGTCGGCCAGCAGGACGCGGATGTCGGTGTGGCGGAGATGCACGCCGAGCAGCCCGCCGCCCTCCGGGTTCAGAGTGAGCGGGGTCGCGGGACGGCCCCCTCGGGGCGCGGCCGGCACCGAGCCGTCCGCCGCCTCGGTCAGCACGCCTTCGGCCAGGAGGGCGGTGACGAGGCCGGAGACGGTGGTCCGCGACAGGCCGGTCGCCCGGGCGATGTCGACCCTGCTGATCCGGCCGTGCCGCCGGACGGCGTCGATGACCAGCAGCCGGTTGCGCGACCGCAGTGAGGTGAGGGAGCCGGGCGCGTCGTCCATGGCCGCAACCCTAAGGGGTTTATCCGCACTCCGTTCAAACTATGGCCGTTTGTGGTCTCTTTTGTCCTTGACGCTGATTAACCGGCGTTTCTACAGTTCAGCAAAGCCGGCGGCCAGGCGGGGCCTGGCCTCCCACCCCCCTTGGAGTTGGCGTGCGCAAGAAGACATCGGCGCTGGTCGCCAAAGAAGCCGTTCTCCGCAAAGGGATCGTCTACCTGACCGCTGTGACGGCGGCCGCGGCGGTCACCCTTTCCGCGTGCGGGGACGGATCCGACGACTCGAAGGGCTCGTCGAGTTCGTCGGTGAAGGGAAAGGTCGGCGTGATCCTGCCCGACACGACCTCGTCCACCCGGTGGGAGAGTTTCGACCGGCCGTACCTGGAGCAGGCGTTCAAGGCGGCGGGCGTCCAGTACGACATCCAGAACGCGGAAGGCTCGACCCAGCGGTTCCAGACGATCGCCGACCAGATGCTCACGAGCGGGGTCAGCGTCATGCTCGTGACCGGACTCGACTCCAACTCCGCGGCGGCGGTGCAGCGCAAGGCCCAGGCGCAGGGCGTCAAGACCATCGACTACGACCGGCTGACTCTGGGCGGAGTGTCCGACTACTACGTCTCCTTCGACAACGTCAGGGTCGGCGAGGAACTGGGCAAGGGCCTGCAGAAGTGCCTGGGGGACAAGCCGGCCAACATCGCCTACCTGGACGGCTCGCCGACGGACAACAACGCCACGCTCTTCGCGCAGGGCGCGCACAACATCCTGGACAAGGTCTCCAACTACAAGAAGGTGGCCGAGCAGCCCGTCCCGGACTGGAAGCCGGAGAAGGCGGCGACCATCTTCGAGCAGATGTACACCGAGCAGCACGGCAAGATCGACGGCGTGCTGGCCGCCAACGACAACCTCGGGAACGCCGCGGTGGCGGTGGTCAAGAAGAACGGGCAGGGCGGAAAGGTCGCCATCACCGGCCAGGACGCGACCCTGCAGGGGCTGCAGAACATCCTGGACGGCTCGCAGTGCATGACCGTCTACAAGCCCGTCAAGCAGGAGGCGGACGCCGCCTCCAAGCTCGCCATCTCCTTGTTGAAGGGGCAGAAGGGCGAGACGAGCGCCACCGTGAAGGACCCGCAGGGCAAGCGGGACGTGCCGTCGGTGCTGCTGATCCCGATCGGGATCTTCAAGGACAACGTCAAGAAGGTCCTTGACGACGGCTTCGTCAAGGCCGCGGACCTGTGCAAGGGCGCCTACGCGTCCAAGTGCAAGGACGCCGGCATCCAGTGAACCCGGGCGCCCGACCGTGCAGGGGATAGGTCCGCCGATCGCCGAACGCCGTCATCACCCGTGATCTCGTGCGTGCTCGCCGACATGGACAGGAACGTGAGCCGCTCCGGCCGGCCTCGCAGAACTTGCCGCCTGTAGTTGTAACAACTATTGTTACGACTAAAGCCGGGGGCGAGGGAGGTGGAGTCCGACGTGAGCGCCAACAGCAGACTGACCATCGCGGTGCATGCCTTGACGTGGATCGGGCTCTATCGGCGGCGCGGCCACGAGGTCGCCACCTCCGAGCAGATCGCGACGAGCGTCAACACCAACCCGGTGGTGATCCGCCGCCTGCTGACCGAGCTGAGCAAGGCCGGCTTGGTCGATTCGCGGCGGGGGGCGGGGGCGGGGTGGATGCTCGCGCGGGACCTGGCGGCGATCACCCTGCTCGACGTCTACCAGGCGATCGAACCGGGGCCGCTCTTCGCCTTGCACCGCGCGACACCGGACCCCGAGTGCGTCGTGGGCCACGGCATCGGGCCGGCGATGACCGCCGTGTACGACGACGTGGAGGCCGCCCTGCGCAGGGAACTGGCCAAGACCACGCTGGAGGACGTGCTACAGGACGTCTTGAAAGCCGCCTGACCTCGGATCGTCGACCTCCCTGATCGAGGGGCCGCCCCACGCTCACCGATGTAACAAAAACGGTTACATCAAGAAGAGCGCCCGAGGAACGAAAAGACAAAGGACAAGGACGATGGCAACAGATACTCAGACCTCGCGGACCGTGGCCGAGAAGTTTTTGGAGCGCCTCGGCAGGCAGGACCCCGACGGCATCCAGGAACTGTTCGCCGAGGAGATCGACTGGTACGTCCCCGGCAGTGACGCGCTGCCCTGGACCGGGCGCCGTACCCGCCGGGAGGAGGTCGCGCCGTACTTCACCACGATGTGGCCGCACTTCGCGCACGACAGGAGCAAGGTCGTGCTGGAACGCGTCATCGTCGACGGTGGTGACGTGATGCTGCTGGCGGTCTTCACGCACACCGTCGTGGCCACCGGCAAGGAGTTCACCACACCGGCGGCCATGCATTTGGTGGTGGAGGACGGCCGGATCGTCCGCATGCACCTGTACGAGGACACGCTGACCGTCGACAAGGCCTTCAACGCCGGCTGAGTGGAGAGCGTTCCGGGACCTGATCGCCGACGACCTGAATGCACTGCTCACCTGCATTGCGCTCAGTCGTCGGCCGCCGGGGGGTTCGGGTTTCGCGGGCGGAGGCCGTCGAACACCAGGTTCAGGATGTCTTCGACCTGTCCGGGCGTGTTCGGACGGGTCCCCAGCAGCAGGCGGTAGTAGAGCGGGGCGTAAATGAGCTCGACGACGTCGTCCAGCACGGCGTCGGCCCGGATCTGCCCCTGCTGCTGCGCCCGTTCCAGCCGGCGCCGGCAGCCCTGGACGCGGGGGTTGACCAGCGTGTCCAGGATGGCCTGCGCCGCCGACGGCTCGGACTGCGCAGCACCGATGACCTCCCGGTATGTCGAGGACTGCGTCGTCTGGAAGTACTTCGCGACGGCGACCATCTGGTCGCGCAGGTCGGCGTAGATGTCGCCGGTGTCGGGGAACTCGGTGGACGGCGCGCTCTGCCGGTCGATCGCCTCGACCAGCACCGCGGCCTTGGACGGCCACCACCGGTAGATCGTCTGCTTGCCGACCCCGGCCTCCTTGGCGATCGCGTCGACGCTCGTCTTGGCGAACCCCTGCTCTCGGCACAGTTTCAGCGCGGCGTCGAGGATCGCCTTGTGGGAGCGCTCGCTCCGGTAGCGCCGGTTCGCGGATTCGGTGGTCATGACCAGCGAGTCTATAGGAAACGAGACGACTCGTCTTGACCGGGGGGCGGCCAGGGCCTAGCCTCCATGGGAACGAGACGTCTTGTCTCGTCACCTTCGGAGGTGAACGACGTCCCAGCAGATGTCCCGCCGCCACGCGTTGGCCGCCGGCCTCGCCGCCGGCACGGCGTTCGGAGCCGCCGCCATGGGCGCGGCACCGGCCATGGCGACCCAGTCCGCCGCACCCGCCGGACGCAAGCGCGGCAGCGGAAACCCCTTCCTCGAAGGCGAGTTCGCGCCGGTCCCGTTCGAGGTGACCGAGTTCGACCTGACGGTCACCGGCACGGTCCCCAAGGACCTGACCGGCCGCCTGCTGCGCAACGGCCCCAACGTGCTCGGACTGGAGGACCCGCTCGCCCACCACTGGCTGGTCGGCGACGGAATGGTCCACGGCGTCCAGCTCCGCGACGGCAAGGCCGAGTGGTACCGCAGCCGCTGGGTCCGCGCGAAGGGCACCGCCGAGAAACTCGGCGAGCCGGTACGCGGAGTCCCCGCCGAGACCGACTTCGCCTCGAACATCAACGTGATCGGATTCCGCGGCAAGACCCTCGCGCTACAAGAGGGCACCGCCCGTCCGCAGGAACTCACCGACGAGCTCTACACGGTCGGGCCGTGCGACTTCAACGGCACATGGGCCGGAACCATGTCGGCCCACACCAAGCTCGACCCGGGCACCGGCGAACTGCACTCGGTGAGCTACGACGAGAGCACCGACTACGTCCAGTACGTCGTGATCAGCGCGGCCGGCGAAGTGAGGTCGACCCGCAAGATCCCGATGGGCGGGACGATCCTGATGCACGACTTCGCCCTCACCGAGAAGTACGTCGTCCTCTACGACCAGCCGATCATGTTCGACCTGGACGCCATGGAGCACGGGCAGAAGATCCCCTGGGTCTGGGACACCAGGCGCCCCAACCGGGTCGGCTACTTCCCGCGCGCCGGGGGAGCGGTCACCTGGATCACCGTGCCTCCCTCCTACATCTCGCACACGCTCAACTCCTACGACAGCGGCGGCGACATCGTGGTCGACTTCGTGGAGTTCCCCGCGCCGTTCAGCGCCGACCGGCTGTCGACCAGCGCGCCGCCCGCGCTGGTGCGCTGGACGATCGACCGGGCCCGCGGCCGCGTCCGCCGGACCCAGCTCGACGACCGGCCGCAGGAGTTCCCCCGGGTTCCGGACGCGCGGGTCGGCCGCAAGCACCGGTACGGCTACACCGCCGCCACCGCCGACTTCCTGAAGGCCTACGGGCACGGCTCGACCCCCGACTCGGCGTTCAGCAACGGCCTGGTCAAGCACGACCTGGCCACCGGACGGTCCCAGTTCCACCGGTTCCCGAAGCACGCGAGCGCGAGCGAGGCGGTCTTCGTCCCGCGTTCCGGCGCCCGCGCCGAGGACGACGGCTACGTCCTGTCCTACGTCCACAACCCCGACCGGAACGCCTCGGACCTGGTGATCCTTTCGGCGCAGGACTTCACCGGCAAGCCGGTCGCCCAGATCCACCTGCCGAGCCGGATCCCGCTCGGGCTGCACGGAAGCTGGATCGCCGCCACCTGAGAACGAGCCGTGCGGTGCCGAGCGACCGGACGCCGCACGGCCGCCCCCACCCCGGACCCCGCGACGATCACCGGTTCATCGAGGGCCCGGCTGCCGCACCGAGTGGTTCGCGCGGTAGCGCGAGGGCGCGGTCCCGTACTGGTCGACGAAGGCTTGGCGCAGCGTCTCGGCCGTCCCGAATCCGCAGCGTCGTGCCACGCTCGCGATCGGGTGCGTCGTCGTCGCAAGCAGGTGAGCGGCCGCTTCGGTGCGGGCCTGGCGTACGTAGCGACCCGGGGTGTGGGCGAGGTGCTGGAGGAACAGCCGGGTGAGGTGGCGCTCGCTCACCCCCGCCAGCCGGGCCAGGGCGGCGGTGCTCAGGTCGCCGTCGAGGTTCCCGGCGACGTGGTCGGTGATCTGCTGGACGAGGCTGTGCTCGGGGTGCGGTGCGGCGGCGACGAACATGCTCATCTGCGCCTGGTCGCCCGGCCGCTGCAGGTAGGCCACGACCAGTTGCGCCACGCCGCGTGCCAGTTCCGGCCCGTGGTCGTCCTGGATGAATGCGAGCGTCAGGTCGAGTGCGCTGGTGACGCCGGCGGAGGTGGTGATGTTGCCTTCGCGGATGTAGATCGGACCGGGGTCGAAGGCGACCTTCGGATACCGCGCGGCGATCTTGTCGGCCCACATCCAGTGGGTGGCGGCGCGCCTGCCGTCGAGCAGGCCGGCCGCGGCCAGCACGGCGGAGCCGGTGCACACCGACGCGACCCGCCGGCTCTCCTTGGCCAGCCGGCGCACATGGCCGACGAAACGGGCGTCGGCCGCGGCCTCGTGGTAGCCCAGGCCGCCCGACACGATCAGTGTGTCCAGCGGGCCCTTGAGCCGTTCGAGCGCTTCCTGCCCCTGCAGCGTCATCCCGTCGGTACAGGTGATCGCCCGCCCGCCCGGGGTGGCCAGGAGCACCCGGTAGGGCGGCGTGGCGCCCCAGTTCGCCTCGTTCAATGTCGATGTCACGCAGGCGATGTCGAGTAACTGCGCCCGGTCGTATCCGACGACGACCATCAGCCGTTCGTCCACCCTCAGGACCCTATGTCGCCGTGACAGGAGTACCAAGTTTTCGGACATTGTCGCGATGTTTCATTGCCGCCCGCGAATCGGCCCCCGAGGGTGAGGTCACACCCGGAGGCATCAGTCCATTGCGGACGCCGGCCGGGTCTCGATCGTCGAAGGAGCACTGTGATGTCCGATGTTCGTGTGCACAACTTCTCGATCTCGCTCGACGGCTTCGCCACCGGCGCGGGCCAGGCTCCCGACGCCCCGTTCGGGCACGCCGGCGAACGCCTGCACGAATGGATGTTCGCCACCCGCTTCTGGCACCAGATGGGCGGTGGACGGGGCGGGAGCACCGGCGTCGATCACGCCGTCGCCGCACTGCACGGGCCCGGGATCGGCGCCGAGATCATGGGCGCCGGCAAGTTCGGTCCACCCGGCTGGCAGGACGACCCCGGCTACCAGGGCGCGTGGGGCGCCGACCCGCCGTTCCACACCCCGGTCTTCGTGCTCACCCACCGGCCGCGGCCGCCGATCGAGATGGAGGGCGGCACCACGTTCCACTTCCTGGACGCCTCGCCCGCCGAGGCGCTCAAGCGGGCCCGCGAGGCGGCCGACGGCCAGGACGTGCGCCTGGGCGGCGGGGCCTCGGTGATACGCGACTTCCTCACCGAGGGACTGGTCGATCACATGCACGTGGTGCAGGTCCCGATCCTGCTCGGCCGCGGCGTCCGGCTCTGGGACGGCCTGGAGTCGCTGGAGGACGCGTTCGACATCGAAGCGGTCTCGACGCCCTCGGGCGTCACCCATCTGACCTTCACGGCCAGGAGCCGGTGACCGCGATGCGATCGAGCCTCGGGCAACGGGCTTGGGGTCGGGTGACGTCGTGAGAAAGAAACGGGTCTTGCGGGTCCTCGGCCGCGGGCTGATCGTCCTTGTGGCCTTGTTCCTCGTCCCGGGCGTGGAGTTCCTCATCAGCGCACGGAGTTTTGCTTCCTACCGGTACGCGCCACCCGCGGCCAAGCGCCTCCCCGCCGTGGCCCCGCCCGTGCATGCTCCGGGCAAGCCCACCGTGGCGATCGTGGTCGGCAACGCGGGTGCCAACGTGGCCGACACGCTCGTCCCCTATGACGTTCTGGCGAGCACGGGGAAGTTCAACGTCTACACGGTCGCACCCGAACGCCGCCCCCTGCCGCTGCTCGGGGGGTTGGACCTGGTCCCGGACGTGGACTTCGTGCAACTGAGCCGGCGGCTGGACGGCAGAGCGCCGGACGTCACCGTGGTGCCGGAGATGCCGTCCGACAAGGACAGCGACCGCCGCGTCATCGCCTGGCTGCGGAGTACCGCGAGCCGCGGACTGGTGATGAGCGTGTGCACCGGAGCCCGGCTGGTCGCCGACGCCGGTCTCCTCGACGGCCGCGAGGCCACCACGCACTGGTACCGGCTCTCGGGCCTGCAGGACGCGCATCCTGCGGTGCACTGGCGGCGCGGAGTCCGCTACCTCGACGACGGAAACGTGATCACCACGGGCGGGCTGCTGTCCTCGGTGGACGGGACGCTGCGGGTGATCGAGCGGCTGGCCGGCGCGGACACCGCCGCCGCGGCCGCCCGGACCGTCGGCTGGCGCCACTACTCTCCCGGCGTGCCCGCGAGCATGCCGAAATCGCGGCTGTCCCCGTCCAACGCGATCGTGCACCTGCTCAACCTCGGCTACCGCTCGAGAACCAGCACGGTGGGGGTGGTGCTCACCGACGGCGTCGGGGAACTGGAACTCGCCTCGGTGTTCAGCCCGTACGCCGAGGTCAAGGCCGCCCGGACGGTCGCGATCGCGTCCACGGCCACCGTGCGCTCGCGGCACGGGCTGACCTTCGTCCCACGGGCACGCCTCGACGGCGCAGGAGACGACGTCGACCGTCTGATGGTCCCGGGCACCACCGCCGCGGCGAACCCCGACCCCGAGATCGCAGCCGCCGCCCGCCGCGCCGGCGTCCCGCTGGAATACCCGCACCGGCAGCCGGGTTTCGCGTTCGACCCGGTGCTGCGTTCCATGGCCCGTACGTTCGACAGGCCCACGGCCCGGTGGACCAGCAAGATCCTGGAGTACCGCTCCGCCGACCTCGGCCCGTCCGGCCCGAGCTGGCCGTGGACGCCCACCCTGCGCCTCGCGCTTCTCGGCCTGGTCGGCGTTGCAGCTCTGGCCGTCGTCCGCATCACCGCACGGCTGATCACGACCGGTTCGCTTCGCTCGAGAACCACGAACCGCGAAGCCGATGGATCGCCGGACGGTGGCCGCAACACCCTCGATGAGGACGAGGAGGAGCCGTGAAGGTCATGATCGTGGGAGCCGGGATCGGCGGGTTGTTCACCGCCTTGCGCCTGCACGCCGAGGGCATCGCCTGCGTGGTCTACGAGCGCGGCGAGCAGATCCGTGAGCTCGGTGTGGGGATCAACGCGCTGCCGTTCGCGGTCCGGGAACTGGGTGCGGTGGGGCTGCTGGACCGGCTGGACGAGATCGGGGTGCGCACCGGTGAGCTGATCTACACCCACCGGCTGGGGCAGGAGATCATGCGCAAGCCCTGCGGCCTGGCCGCCGGCTTCGCGCACCCGCAGATCAGCGTGCATCGCGGCCGGTTGCAGGGTCTGCTCCACCGCGCGGTGACGGAACGGCTGGGCACGGACGCGGTGCGCACCGGCCACCGCCTGGTCGGCTTCGAGCAGGACGCCGAGGCCGTGACCGCCCGGTTCGCCGACGGCTCGCACGCACGCGCGGACATCCTGGTGGGCGCCGACGGCATCCACTCGACCACGCGGTCGATCCTGTTCCCCGATGAGGGCCCACCGCGCTGGAGCGGCATGACGACCTGGCGCGGCGCCACCGACTGGCCCGCGTTCGGCACCGGCCGCACCATGGTGATCATGGGCGGCAACGCCGCCAAACTGGTCGTGTACCCGATCGCGGCGGGCGCGACTCCGGGCACCCGGCTGACCAACTGGGCCATGGGCGTCCTGACCGGCCGTCCCGGCGACCCGCCGCCCGACGAGCAGGACTGGACGCGTCCGGCCGACCCGGCGGCCCTGGCCGCGCACGTCCAGCGCTTCACCTGCGACCTGTTCGACCATGCCGCCATGATCGAGGCCACCCGGGACCGGTTCGAGTTCCCCATGTGCGACCGCGACCCCCTGCCCCACTGGACGCGCGGCCGCGTCACCCTGCTGGGCGACGCCGCCCACCCCATGTACCCGATGGGCTCCAACGGCGCCGGCCAGGCCATCCTCGACGCGGTGAACCTGAGCGCCCATCTCTCGGCCCATACCGAACCCGCCCAAGCCCTGCTCGCCTACGAGAACGACCGCCTCCCCGCCACCACCCGGATCGTCCTCCGCAACCGGCTCGGTGGCCCGGAACAGGTCATCGACGAGGTCGAACGCCGAGCCCCGGAAGGCTTCGACCGCATCGAGGACGTGATCACCCCCGCCGAACTGGAGGCCATCGTGGCCAGTTACGTCCAGGCCTCCGGCGGCACCCGCGACCGAGCGGACCGTCCCCGAGGCTGAGCCCCCGGCCTCACCCTCACGCCGTAGTGCGCGGCCAGGCGGACGCCGTCGCAGGGCGCAGACGGGGCGCCATAGGCGTTTCCTATAGCTGCTGCTGTCATTTCCTCTTTGCCTTGGGTTCTTTTGCGGGCTTACCGTGAAACGGCTCGACGGGGTATTCACCGCGATCCGTTTGAGGATGCGCGGTGTGCGTGCGTTGATTTCTTACGTCGAGCGGACTAACACGCGATCGAGAGGACCGAGGTTATGCCCACGATCGAGAACGGGTCGGGAACGCGAGAACTCGCAGGAAAGCGAGCCCTGGTCACGGGAGGTTCCCGCGGGATCGGAGCGGCCGTCGTCCGCCAGCTCCTGGACGCCGGCGCCGAGGTGCTCACGACCGCCAGGTCGGCGACGGCCACGACCCCGGAAGGGGCGTCCTTCGTGGAGGCCGACGTGCGGACGCGTGCCGGAGCCGAGGCACTCGCCGGGGCCGCGAAGGAGGTGCTCGGCGGTGTGGACATCCTGGTTCACAACGCGGGTGGAGCGGGGCCGTACGAGAGCGCCGCCGCCATTCCCGACGAAGTATGGCAGGACGCGCTGGACCTGAACTTTCTGGCGTCGGTGCGACTGGACTCGCTGCTGGCACCGGGAATGCGGGAACGGCGTTCGGGGGCGATCGTGCACATCTCCTCGGCCGCCGTCCTCACCCCGATGGGACCGTTCCTGCACTACACGGCGGCGAAGGCGGCCCTGGAGAACTACAGCCGTGGCCTGGCCTCGGAGTTGGCCCCGTCCGGAGTCCGGGTCAACGTCGTGAGCCCCGGGCGGACCGCCACTCCCGGCGGCATAGCGACGCGGGAGGAGTGGGCCCGCCTTGGCGCCGTACCGGGCGAGGTCAGCGCCGACGACACCGCGCCGCTGGGGCGCGACGGTGAGGCCGACGACATCGCAAATGCGGTGCTTTTCCTCATATCCGAGCGAGCCGGCTGGCTGACCGGGAGGAATCTCATCGTGGACGGCGGCGAATTCCCCATGAATTGATGCCCAGGGAATTTCCTCAGCGGAGCCCGCTTCTCCGCCGTCAGGACGCCGACGACAACGAAGCGGGTTCGGACCAGGTCTGCTCACGGAGGCATTCGAGCAGAGCCGTCCCCGCCGGACCTGCACGGTGCCGGAGCACGGCGATGACGGGCTGGGACACACCCGGGGACACCGGGCGGACGAGGTGCTCGTAACCGTGGGGCACCGCTGAGGCCGGAACGAGCGTCACCCCCAGCCCGTCGGCGGCCCAGCGCACGGCCGTCGGCGTCTGGCTCACGCGGGCGGCCGTGGCAGGAGCGAGACCATTGTCCCGCAGCACGTTCAGCAGCACGCCGTCGAGCGCGCTGCCGCGGTCGAACCTCACCCACGGCTCGCCCGCCAGGTCGTGCAGCTCGACGCGGTCCGCTGCGAGCAGCCGGTGCCCGGCGCCCAGCACCACGACGAACTCCTCGCCGCCGAGGTGGTGGGCGTCGTCGGGGCTCTGCTCGCACGCCGCCATCAAGGCCAGGTCCAGCAGTCCCCGGCGGCACAGCCGATCCAGCTCGGCGGAGCTCGGCTCCTCGAAGACGGTGGCCTCCAGCCCTGGGTAGCGGCGGCGCAGCGCGCCCAGGGCACCCGGCAGCTGCCGCGCGCCGAACCCCATCTGCGCCGCGACCACCAGTTCGCCGGTCAGCTCCTCCGCGCCGGCCCGCGCCGTCGCCTTCGCCCGCCGCGACGCGCTCACCGCGATCTCCGCCTCCCGCAGGAAGGCGCGGCCGACCGCGGTGGGCACCAGTCCGGTCGGGGTGCGCGAGAACAGTTCGACGCCGAGTTCCCGCTCCAGTCCGCGGATCTGCTGGGATACCGACGGCTGAGCGACGTGCAACAGCTCCGCGGCCGCCGTCACCGAGCCCTCCTCGGCGACGGCCAAGGCGTACTCGTATTGACGAAGGCTCATCGGCTCCCGCCCCCTCGCTGTGATGCCCCGTGGTCGATCCGCCGCATCATTGTAATGACGATTACAGGCCCGCCAGCCTTCCCACCACGCTCCAGGCCTTGAGGTTTTGACGGCAGCGTGGGCCGTCCTGCGCTCCAAAGGTGTCCAGGTCGCTGATGCGTCCTAGACGGCCTCGCTAACTGCCGCGTGGGAAGGCGGCCCAGGCGGTGATGGCGAAGCCGTCACCGTCCTTGCGGACCTCGGCGGCTCCGTGTCCCGGCCAGTGGGCGGGGATGATGAGCTCTCGCAGCTCGGCGGCGCGGGAGAGATAGGCGCGACGGGTCTTGGCCGCGAGTTGGAGGTCGTCGCAGAAGCAGCTGTTCCAAGCGGGTTCAAGGACTTGGACGGGGCTGTGCAGCATGTCCGCGACGAAGACGGCGCGGTCGGTGCCCGAGCGGAGGGTGAGGACGGACGAACCGGGGGTGTGGCCCGGTGCGGCCTCCAGCAGCAGGTTGCCGTCGATGCGGTGGGCGTCCTCCCACAGGACGGCCTGCCCAGACTGGTGGATGGGGGCGATGCTGTCCTTGAACACCAGTTTGCTGCACTCCCAGCGGATGCGTTCGTGGTCGTCGCGCGGCGCCCGGCGGCGGCGAGGGCTTTCCGGGTCGAAATAGAGATTGTCGGCGCGCGGTATCAGGTATGTGGCGTTGGGGAAGGTGGGCAGCCATTGCCCGTCGCGCAGTTCGGTGTTCCAGCCGACGTGGTCGTAGTGGATGTGGGTGTTGACGACGACGTCGACGTCCTCGGGCGCGACGCCGGCCTCGCGCAGGCGGGCGAGGTAGTCGGTCTTCAGCCCGGCGAACTGCGGGACCTGCGGGCGCTCCCGGTCGTTGCCGATCCCGGTGTCCACCAGGATGGTCTTTCCCTCGCTGCGCAGGACCCAGGTCTGGATGTGGCAGCGGTAGGCGTCGTCGGCCGGGTTCCAGAAGTCCGGCGCCAGCCACTCCTGGTTGTCCCGCCAGGTCTTCTCGTCGCTGTCGGGGACGATGAAGCGGGCGGTACGAATGGGGCCGGACCATTCGATGACGCGCGTGATCTCGACATCGCCGAGAGAAAGGGTGTCTGCGGGCATGACGGACACTCCGGAGAGAAGCCGAGGCGGATCGGTTGCAGATTCAGGCGGGTCGCGCCGGGCCGTGGGGCTCGGGGGCGTAGCGGGCCAGGAAGCTGATTACTGCTTCCTCGATCACCACCTCCGCGGAAGGCTGAACGGCAATCTCCTCCTCGAAGGCCATGACCCCCGGCCAGACGAGGAATTCCTGGACGAGGCCCATGAACTGGCGCGCCGCGAGGTAGGTGTCCGGGCATCGCAGACGGCCGTTGCGGACCAGACCGTCGAGGCAGTCGACGAACGCGGCGACGACCGGCCCCTTGCCCACCCGGTAGAAGTCGTCCGCGATCCACGGCAGACGCCCGGACTCGGCCACCACGAGCCGGGCGAAACGGATCTGGTCGGTCTGGGTGGCGAAGCGCTGGAGCGATTGGGCGAAGCCACGGAGGACCTCCTCGGCGCTCGCGCCGGCGTCGCACTCGATGAGCTGCCGGTCCGGGTCGGCGAACGCCGACCAGTGGTAGCGGACCGTTTCCCGGAAGACCGTCTCCTTCGAACTGAAGCGGTTGTAGACGGTCTGCCGTGAGACTCCGGCGCGCTCGGCGATCCGTTCCAGGGTGACCCCGTCGTAGCGGTCGGCCAGGAAGAGTTCCTTCGCCGCTGCGAGGATCTTCTCGTCGGAGGCCGTCCTGCGGCGTTCGGAATCCTTCCGCCGGTCCGCGCTCAACTGGCGCTCCCCGCTCGCACGCTGGTCTCCCGGGTCGTTGTGGTGCCGCCGTGGTCATCGGTCGGCGACCCCCACTGGATCAGCCAGTCGGCCATCGCCGCGGCGCAGGCGTCGAGCATGGCGTTCCCTTTCGCGGACGTCGCCGGGCGTGCGTCTCCGGCCACGCCGGTCGGCGTCACCGCGTCGAAGGGCCGGGACTGCTGCACGAAGTGGTCGGGACGCGACTGGAGGCTGATGTCCGGCCCGGTGGCCTCCGCGATGCGGGCGTGGTCCACGAGGTCGGGGTACGCGGCCATCATCATCGACGTCTCGCCCTCACAGGCGTGCATCAAGGTGTCGCGCGACTCGAGGATCTCCGCGATACGCCCCTCGGCGGCCGTGAAGTAGCTGGTCACCGCGATGTCGAGGTCGAGCTCGCGGGACAGCTCGTGACCTATCGCGCCGAGCGCGAGGACGTTGCCGCCGTGCCCGTTCACGATGAGCAGCCGCCGGAAGCCCGCGCGGCGCACTGAACCGCACAGATCACGAAGCAACGCATGGTACGTCGGGAGGGACAGCGTGAAGGTACCGCCGAAGCCCATGTGGTGCTCGGACAGCCCGCACCACACGGACGGCGCCACCACGACGGGTCGGCCGCGTTCGGCCATCAGCGCGGCGGTCCGACGGCACGCCTCGGCGGCGAGGAAGTCGTCGACCCCGGTGGGCAGGTGAGGGCCGTGCTGCTCGGTCGCTCCGACCGGGAGCAGCACCGGAGCCCCGGACGCCGCCCGCTGCCGCAGCACGCCGGCGCTCATCTGGTTCCAGAGGTTGGTGTCCATGCCGGTCCCCTCTCAGCCGAACTTATACTTTACAGTACAGTCCAACTTCGGGAGCGCGCAACCTGAGGTGGCGCCAACGGACGCGTCAGCAGCCGCAGATGATGGGGCGCGGTTCTTTGAGCCGTTACGGGAACTGCAGAGGGAAGGCCGCCGCCCGGGCGTAGAGCTTGTAGAGCTTGAACGGCCCTGCGAAGGACAGCCCGCAGGCGTTGTTGAGCATGCTGGTCGCCTTCTGGCCGCTCAGCGTCGTGCCGCGAGCCCCTGGATGATCGATCTGGCCGCCCATGAACACCGCCATCTTGGCCAGCATGTGGTCGCGCTGGTCGGTCGTCATCTCCTGCCAGGAATGGCAGGTCATCGCGGCGAGCATCGCGTCGTTGAGTTCGCTCGTCCCGGGGTGGTCGGGGTCACCGGCGGACGCCGTCCTGGACGCGGGCGGGGCGGTGGCCTTGGGGGTCGTGAACCAGGGGCACGGCCCGCCGGGCTTCAGATTGGACATGCAGGTGAGCAGTTCGAGTTCGTTGCCCAGGTTGCCGAACCCGATGCTGAGGAAGGGCGCCTTGCCGTTCAGGCAGTCCGGCAGGTTACCGGGGGAGCTGGTGACGGTGCCGTTGGAATACCAGCAGTTCCCGGAATTGCCGGGGAAGGCGTCCCACCAGAAGTCCACGCCGTTGCCGGTCATCTTGTTGCCGTAGAACTGGTTGCGGTGCGAGGTGGACAGCTTCAGCGGGTCGCAGCCCGTCATGGGCTTGTCGGCGCAGACGAACGCGTCCGGGACGGCGAAGAGCATGGCCCCGCGCCGCAGGTTGCCGCGGAAAGTGTTGTTCCGGACGACGTTGTCGTCACCACCGGCGATCCACATCCCGCTCCCCACCGGGACCGGCACGGTCGGCACCACGTCGCTGTCCGCCAGGTACGGGTTGAAGTTGTTGGAGTAGAAGTCGTTGCGCTCGACGAGGTCGCCCTGCTGGGGGAAACCGGGATGCCCGGCGGCGGTGAAAACGTCGGTGGTGAAGCCGAGGGCGTTGCCGTAGAAGTTGTTGTGGTGCACCCAGGTGGCGCTGCCGTCGGTGCCCGAGTAGCCGCTGGTGTTGTGGTGCGAGTCGCAGTAGCGGATCTCCTGGCTGTAGCGCGCGGTCGGGTAGACGCGCTCGTCGCGTCCGGCCGCGGTCTTCGCGCCCGACCCGGGATACAGCCCGGAGTCGCCGTTGCCGGCCGCCTCGCAGTTCTGGATCACGCCGTGGTCCTCGACGAAGGTGAGCACGCCGTACTCGCCCGCGTAGAAGGTCTTGAAGCTGTCCAGCAGGTACCCGTTGCTCTCGAGCACGTAGATGTCGTGCTCGTTGGCGTGCCGGACGGTCAGATTCCGCAGCACGAAGCCGTCGGCCCGGTCGGCGCGGATGCCCACGTCCTTCGCCGAGTTGCGCGGGCCGCCGTTGCCGGACGACGGGTCGCCGGCGTCCACGACCACGTCGTCGGCGCTCACGCCCGACCCTTCGAGCTGGAGGTTGCAGCGCACGCACGCGCCCCGGTTGGGGATGCCGTGCCGGTCGACGAGCGGCGGGTCCGGGTCCTTGCCGCCGCCGGGGGTCCGGCCGAGCACGGCGATCAGGTTGGCGTCGTTCTGGCAGGTGTACTCGCCGAGGTAGGAGTAGGCGCCCGTGCTGAGCTTGTACTGGTCGCACGCGGGGTCGTGGGTCGGCTTCTTCCGCGCCGTGGGCTCGGTGTAGACGCCCGGCAGCACCACGACCCGGTCGTTGTTCCGCGAATCGGTCACCGCGGGCTGGATCTCGCTGTACCGGCACCGGTCGAACAACGCCCGGTTGATCCGCTTCAGGTCCCGCGCCTTGGTGGCGCTGAGCGTCCGGTGGTCGTGCGGGCGGACGTTGTAGCCCGACTTCAGCGCCCGCTTGATCGAGGCGTCCAGCCGTGTCAGCGAGTCCTTCCGGCACACCACGCGGGTCGTGCTCCGCGGGACGGTCTCGACGGCCGACGCCAGGCTCCGCGGTGTCGGCACCTTCCCGCCCGCGCACGGGCTGACGGAGCAGTCGGGCCCGGGAGACGGCCAGTACGACGGCCGCTCGATGTGCGCCTGCGCCGCCTGCACCAGGCCCAGGACCAGCACGGCCGCGGCCGCCAGGAGCACCCACGACCTCTCGAGAAAGCGCAGGCCCATTCGGTACTCCCTCGCTCGGCGCTCCGCGTTGGCCCCCGAATGCTTGCTCGGTGACCATGGAACCACGATCGTCGAATCCGAGGAAGTCTCACAACCAGACTGATATCGATCTTCAGGTCCGGCGTCCCGGGTCCCCGTCCCTCTCGGTGGCAACGGCGGAAGCGGAGACGAGTGTCGCCGCGGCGAGGCTGCCCCAGAGGGCGGTCGGGCCGTGGGAGGCCAGAGCGGTGATGACCGCAGGGGAGACGGCGAGGCCGAAGCCCGTGGAGAGTTGGAAGCGGGAGAGGGCTCGTCCCAGGACATGGGCCGGGGCGAGTGCGGTGACGAGCGCGGTGGCACTGCCGGCGTAGATGATCTCGCCGATCGTGCAGACCACGGACACCGCGGCGACGGCCGGAGTACCCCGGCCGTGGCCCAGTGAGGTGGCCGCGAGGAAGCCCAGGTAGGACGCGGCGAGCACCACGCCGGAGAGGGCCAGCACGCTCCGCCGGGAGAAGCGGGACATCAGGACGGTGACCGGCACCTGCAGGCCGACCACCAGCACCGTGTTGGCCATGAAGACCGCTGCCGGCCACACCGGGGACGCGTGGAACTGCGTCACCAGGACCAGAGGAATCGCGATCTCGGGGACGTTGAGGCAGAAGACGTAGACCACGTTGGCGGCAAGCAGCGCGAGCATCCGGGGTGCGGGCTCGTCGTCCCGGTCCTTGGCCGGGGAAGTCTCCGCTGGACGTGCGTGCACGTGGACCGACCACGCCAGGGCGGCGTTGCGCAGGGCACGGGACGCGGCGAGGGCGGTGTCGCGTTCCCGGCCGTGGGCGACCGTCGCCACGAGGGCGGCGTGGGCGGCAGGCCATGCCTGGTTGCCGATGCCGAGGAAGAGCGCCGCCGCCGCGAAAGGCCAGACGTGCCCCGCCGGTGCGGCCAGCAGCAGCGCCACGCCCAGCACCCGCACCAGCATCGATGCCGCCACGACCGTGCTGCGTGCGCCGCGGTCCAGCCATCGGCCCACCGCGGGCATGCTCACCAGACCCGCGACGATGCCAACAGTCATGGCGGTGCCGGTGACCGGCGCGGACAGCCCCAGCACCGCCACGCCGTAGAGCAGCAGAAAGGGCCTCAACAAGCCGGTGCCTACCGCGTCCACGGCCAGGGCGACGGCATAGCGGGGGCCTCCGGAGGCGCGGACGAGGACGCCCGGCTGGATTCTGGTGATGGTTGCCATGGCGTCAGACGGTGCGTCCGACCGCCGAGGTAGGGCCCGTCAGTTGACGCACATCGTCAATCGACGCCGTAGCCAGGTCGTCCGGGCGGTGATGATGGGGGAATGACGCTGAGGATCGACATCAGCGGCCTGCCGTCCGGGCGAGTGCGGTTCGCCGCCTCCCCGCTGGCCGAGCTGACCGCGATGCTGCACGTGCTGGCCGCACCCGGTCACCACCCGCAGTTCGCTGGCTGGGCCGCGGACGTCTGGGCCGGGCTGCGGCCGGAGCTGGCCGAGCGGCTCACGGAGGCGGAGTTCCTCTGGCGTTCCTCACAGGCCGACTTCCTGATCCCCGCGCGACCCCGTCCGACCCTCGCCGAGGAGCTGGACGACGTGGACCGTATCGACGACGAGACATATGTGACCGCCGCGCTCGTCACCACCTGCGGCAGCAACCGGGTCCATTTCCCCGGGACATCGCCGCTCACCGACACGACCGCGCGCGAGCGAGCCCTGGACGTGGCCCAAGCCCGCGGCGCGCTGCAGGAGGCCTTTGCGGAACGGCTGCTCGCGGACCCGGCCGCGGTGCGGGCGCGGGTGCGCCAGACCCTCGAAGAATGCGCCGCAGCCTTCTTCGACGACGCCTGGGCGGGCGTCGCGGCGCAGCTCGCCACCGATCTGCGCCTGAAGAACGACCTGCTCAGGCGCCAGGGCGTCGGCGCGGCGCTCGCCTCGGTCTCCGGCGCGGTCACCCTGGCACCGGACGGCGACTGCATCATCGTGGACAAGGTGCAGGACAAGGCGACCGCCGCCCGCGACGCCGGGGTCACCTTCATCCCCAGCGTCTTCGGCCGCCCGCACCTGGTGGCGGTCCACGCGCCCGGGTGGCATCCGGTGGTGCAGTACCCCGTCGCCGAGCCGAGCCCGGCTGAGCCGGTCTCTCTGGAGACGGTCACCCTCCGGTTGGAGGCGCTCGCGCATCCGGTACGGCTGCGGCTGCTGCGCACTCTGGCCCGTGGCCCGCACACCACCGGCGAGCTGGCCCACTTCTGGGAACTCTCACCGCCGGAGGTGTCCCGCCACCTCGCCGTCCTGCGCCGCGCGGGCCTGCTCACGGCGCGTCGACACGGTCGTTACGTCCGCTACACGCTCAATCTGCCCGACGTGACGGCGTTGGGCACCGACCTGCTGTCAGCCGTACTGCGCTGAGCGTCAAGGAACCGGCTGAGCAGCTGACCGCCGACCAGTGCGATTCCGCCCCGCGCCGCCGTGGCCGCGGCTCCAGACGGCAGTCCGCTCGGCGTTCCTCCCCGGCGATGCATGTCATCCGAGTTCAGTATAATATGAGAGTCATAGTTTATTTAGCGCGTATGAACGACGAAGAGGGGCACCGTGATCCTGATAACCGGAGCGACCGGCACCATCGGACGCCCGCTGGTCGACCTGCTGGTCGGCGAAGGCGCCAAGGTTCGTGCCGTCACCCGTGATCCGCAGCTTGCCGACCTCCCCGCCGGTGTCGAGGTCGTAGCGGGAGATCCGTCGCAGCCCGACACGATCGCCGCGTTCCTGGAGGGCGTCAGCTCGGTGTTCCTCCACCCGCGCGCCGTCGGGGAGGCCGCCGGTGGCTTGCTGGCACTCGCCAAAGAGCGGGGTGTCGGACGAGTCGTGGCGCTCTCGGCCATCAACGTCGACGATGACCCGGCCGAGCAGCCGTCTCGCTTCCAGGGAGACAGGAACAAGGAAGCCGAGGACGCCGCCGTCGCAAGCGGGGTGGAGTGGGTGAGTCTGCGGGCCGCTTCCTTCGCGGCCAACACCCTCAACACGTGGGCCCCTCAGGTCCGTGCCGGTGACGTCGTCCGCGGTCCGTATGCGTCCTTCGCCGAACCCCTGATCCACGAGAAGGACCTGGCGGAGGTCGCTGCCCGGGCGCTGCTCAGCGCCGAACTGACGGGCGAGAAGCTGCGGCTTACCGGCCCGCAGTCCCTGTCCCACCAGGAGCTGGTGGACATCATCGGCAACGTGATCGGCAGGCCGCTCCGCTTTCAGGAGGTCCCTGCGGAGGCGTTCAAGCAAGGCATGATCCAACGCGGCCTTCCGCAGCCGTTCGTGGACGCCCTGGTGGCTCGGTACGCCCGCGGCGCCGGGCCGGCCGAAGCCGTCACAGATGAGGTGCGAAGGATCCTCGGCCGTCCCGCGCGCACCTACGCCGAGTGGGTCGCCGACCACGCCGCGGCCTTCCAGAGCTGACGGCGTCTATGGCCGCTGCTCAGCCGCCGACCAGTCGGTCGGTCGCATTCTGCCCGGCCTCGGTGGTACGGCGCAGGAAGCCGATGACCAGTTCGAGTTCGGCGTCGGTGTAATCGGCGCAGATCTCCTCCATCGAGGCGTTCATTCCCGAATAGAGCTTGAAGAGTTCGGAGTTGCGGTCGCGCAGGGCCCGGACGGTGACGGCGCGGCGGTCGGACGCGTCCGGGTCGCGGTCGCGGGTGGCCCAGCCGCCGCGTTGGAGCCGATCGAGGATGCCGGTCATCGTGGCAGGGTGCAGGCCGGCACGCCGGGCGAGGGCGGTGGGGCTGAGCGGGCCGTGCCGGTTGATGAGGTCGAGGCAGTAGAAGTCGACGTCCTTGAGTTCGACCTGTGCGCCGACCTGATGGTTGAGCAAGGAGAGTTGAACGCTCAGTTCGCGCAGCGACTCCGCGATCACATGGCTCAGCCGTCGCTGGCGCCGGCGCTGCGCGACATCGGCATCCTCGGGTGTCATGCGCTGACCTTTCCAAGCCATGTACGAAGTTCGTACCATATTGTACCCAAATAATATGGTTCGCTGAAGAGCGGGGTTCGGTGTAGAGAATAGGGACTCGCCGCCGCGTTCGTCGCAGGCGGCAGCGCATACCGCACCGGCTCCCGCAGGTCGGCGATCACGCTCGTTCGGGGGAGTGGCGGGGAAGGCTGCCGCGGGTAAGGGCGGCCACGGTGCTGCGCGGTTCGTCCACGGCCCTGCCGGTGCTCGCGGCTGGAGGCAACCCTGAACGCCTGGCGCGCGAAGCGTTGTTCGCAGCCTTCTGACGGAGCCAGGGCCGCAACCTCGGCAACCACAAGCAGCTGCTCAACCGCCTCCACTCCGGGATCCGGACGCTCGGGGGAGTGAGGCGCCGCCACCCGTGAACTCCGGCTTCCCTGGTCGCCCACCTGCCATCCGTCCGTCCTTAGACGTGCCTCGTAAAATATGTGTTGCATATATTATTGGACAAGTATAAGCTGGCCGAGTCCTGCCGGTCCCTGGAGGTGAAGGAGGCGGAAGAAGGCCGTGCGCAAGGTGGAGTGGAGAGTGAAGCTCATCTTCGCCACCGCGGCCGGACCGGCCACTGAGTCCGCCGCGGCCTGGACGCGCTGCGGCCGATCACGTTCCTAAGCACCGGCAGGGTTCCCGGAGTGAATTTCGAAAGTCACCCCGGCCCTGCGGTCCTGCGGCGCTGCAAGGGAAGCGCAAATCGTCTTGGCCGTCCACTGCAGTGGTGATGGACGGGTTGGCATCCTCTGAAAGGATCCGAAATGCGAAAGCGACAGTACCGTTCCCTCGTTTCCCTGTCCTCCTCGATCGTGGCGGTCCTCGCGACGACGCTGGTAAGCGGTTCCGCTCTCGGTGCAACTCGACCGAGCACCGCGACGAGCGCACGAAACACGACGGGCACGATGGCCGCCGAGAGCACGAGATCCAAAGTGAACAAGAATGTCGAACTCGTGATCGGAGAAACTTCCGTCTCCAGCACCCAGGCGACGCTGGGGAAGGTCACTCTTGAGCTTGTCGGCGGCATAGGGCACGCCGGCGCCACCTACACCTTCCACCTCTGGGTCGGGAACACGCTCTTGAGGAACGAAGTCCACACGTGCACCTACGGTGAGTGCGCCCGCCAGTGGAACATCAATCGGACCTTCTCCAAGGGACTCGTCGTCACCGCCAACATGGTCCCCGCCGGTAGTTCGACAAGCGTCGGAACACCGAAGATCACCCTCTGACCGGAAAACACGCGACGGGACGAGCGCGCAGCCCGCCGGTCTTCGGCCAGACAACTCGTCGATACGAACTCACATCGAAAGGAACCACCTGAATGCGTCTACGCACCGCAGCCGCCGGCGCCGCTACCGCGATCTTCGTGGTCGGCGGACTCAACGCGCCCGCCCAGGCGGCCCCGAAGACGGGCACCAGCCTTCAGTACGCCTGGACGTACGTGCAGAACTACCCGAGCAAGAGGGCCTGCATCGACGCCGGCCAGCAGTACGAACGAGAGGGATGGAAGGCATATAGGTGCTCTCTCGACGGCACGAGCTTCCCTTACGAACTCTGGATTGCCTCATGATTACCGCCTATGTGACGCCCTCGCCCACGCGAATGGCGCCCGCGCTTACCGAACGGAGAGCACGCAGATGTCCGTGAATCGGGAGAAGGTTCGTTTCGTCAGTGGCGATACCGAGTGCGGGGCCTGGCACTACCCGGGCACGAACGGCGCTTGTGTGGTCATGGCGGGCGGGTTCGCGGTGACAAAGGAGCCGGGCACCGACCCGTTCGCGGAACGTTTCGCCGATGCGGGGTTCACCGTCCTGGCCTTCGACCATCGCCGTCTCGGGGACAGCGGCGGCAGGCCGCGCCAGGTGGTGCGCATCAAGGACGAGCTCGCCGACTGGCAGGCCGCGATCGGGTTCGCGGCCACGCTGCCGGGAGTCGATCCAACCAAGGTAGCGCTCTGGGGTTTCTCACTGTCGGGAGGCCACGTCCTGCACGTCGCGGCGCGCGACCCGCGGGTCGCTGCGGCGATCGCGCAGACACCGAACGCCGATTGTCAGGCCATCGTCCGCAACGCCGCGCGTCACCAGACGCCGCTGGCGATGTTGCGCCTGACAGGCCGGGGTGTCCTTGATGCCCTCGGCGGTCTGGTCGGCCGGCCACCCCTGCTGGTCCCTCTCAATGGCGAGCCGGGGACCGTCGCGTTCCTCACCACGCCCGACGCCCTGGAAACCGACAAGGCACTCAACCCCGACAACCGGTACCCGGACTGGCAGCAGGTGGCCGCCGCCCGCTTCGCGCTGAGTCTCGGCTTCTACCGGCCCGGCCGTGACGCGTCCCGGATCAGCTGTCCGCTGCTGGTCCTGGTCTGCGACCAGGACCGGTCCGCGCTCGTCGCACCGTCCGTCGCCGCGGCCGGCCGTGCCGCCCGCGCGGAGCTCGTCCGGTTGCCCGGCGGGCACTACCAGCCCTTCCTCGACGGACACGAACAGGCCGTCGCGGCCGAATTGTCCTTCCTGCGCCGCCACCTGCTGGATCAGTCACCGGCCGATTCCTGAACACCCATAGCTCGACCTCAGCCCCCTTTCGACAACTGCTCGACCTGCGGTGGGGCGGCGCTTGGATTCTTTGTGCGTGTCCTTGTGTCGGGACCTTCTCCATCAGCGTCAGCAGCGCGGCTCGACCCAAGAAGCGGACGCCGACCCCGGCCTCGCTCACATTCGGCACGATCTGAGCGTCACGGCTGTGGACGGGCGAGTTTGGCGGCGACGGCGTCGAGGACCCAGTCCAGGCCGGTCGCAAAGGACACCTCGGCGTCCACCTCCGTGCCGTCGTACACGAACTTGGTCAGCGCCGGGAAACGGCCCGTGTCCAGCATTTTCCGCAGGTACGGGCCGGAGGCGTGCTGCCAGTCGCGCTCGGACAGGCCCGTGGCGCGCTCGGCCCGCAGGTTCGCGATCTCGCGCCTGATCGCGCCGGTGAGGTAGGCGCTGACGGTCTCCACGGCGCGCGTGACGGTGTCGAGGTCGGCGAGGCCGTCGAGGGCCGACAGCGTGGCTTCGGCCACGGCGAGGGCGTTGGGGCCTAGTGACGGACGGCCGCCGAGCAGGTCGGCCAGCCATTCGTGACGGAGGGCGGCCTGCCTGGTGCGGTGGGCGCGGACGCGCAGCACCTCCCGCCAGTCACCGGGCTGCTCCTCGGGCAGGATCTCGGCGTAGACCTCGTCCACCATGAGGTCGAACAGCTCCTCCTTGGTGGAGATGTATCCGTACAGCCGCATCGGGCCGACGTCCAGCCGGGCGGCGACCTTGCGCAACGACACTGCGGCCAGCCCGCCCTCGTCGGCCAGCGCGATGGCGGCCGCGACGATCCGCTGCCGGTCGAGCGGCACGGGGCGAGTCGGCGGCTCCGGCCGGTCCCACACAGTCATGACTACATCGTACTGTTGCGATACAGCGTATTGGCAAAATACAGTGTATTGTCATGAGACATCGTATCGCCGTGGTCGGGGCCGGCCCCGCGGGCCTTACCTTTGCCCGCGTCCTGCACCGCCACGATCACCCCGTCACCGTCCTCGAACGCGACCCCGCCCGCGACGCCCGTCCCCCGGGCGGCACGCTGGACCTGCACGAGAAGCTGGGGCAGCTCGCAATGGACAAGGCGGGGTTGCTGGCGGAGTTCCAGGCGCTGTCGCGTCCCGAGGGGCAGGCCATGCGCATTCTGACCGCGGACGGGACCGTGCTGCGCGACTGGCGACCCGATCCGGATGAGCGGGCCAATCCCGAGATCGACCGCGGGCAACTCCGTGACCTGTTGCTCGGCCCCCTGGACGTTCAGTGGGGGCGACGTGTGACGCAGGTGGTGCCGGGGACCGGGGACGGCGTGCTGGTCCATTTCGCGGACGGGCGACAGGAGACGTTCGACCTCGTGGTCGGCGCGGACGGCGCCTGGTCCCGAGTCCGCCCGGCACTCTCGCCCGCGACACCGCACTACACCGGCGTCACCTCGGTCGAGACCTCCCTGGACGACGTCGACACCCGTCACCCCGACCTCGCCCGGCTGATCGGCGACGGTTCCATGGCCGTGTACGGCGTGAACCGCGCACTCGTCGCCCAGCGCAACAGCGGCGGCCACGTCAAGGTGTACGCCCGGTTCCGCGCGCCGCTGGACTGGAACACGAACCTGAACCGGCGCGCGGACCTGGACGACGTCGAGGCCGTGCGATCAAGCCTGCTGGCACTGTTCGAGGGCTGGGCCGATCCCGTCCTCGAGCTCCTCCGCCGCGGCACCGCTTTTATCCATCGCCCTCTCTATGTCCTGCCCGTGTCGCACACCTGGATCCACGTCCCCGGGGTGACGCTATTGGGCGACGCCGCCCACCTGATGCCTCCATTGGGAGTGGGTGCGAACCTCGCGATGCTCGAAGGCGCCGAACTCGCCGAGTCCATTGCCGCCGGCCCTGGAGATCTGGACGAGACCGTCCGCGTTTTCGAGGAGCAGATGTGGACGCGGGCCGGCAAGTGGGCGAAGATCACGGCGGCCGGTCTGGAACGCCTCGTGAGCCCAGACCCCGCCCAAGCCGTCGCCGTCTTCGACGAAGTCCAACCATCCTGACGCCGAGCACGAAAGCCGTCTCTCACCCTGCGGTGCAACTTGTTCTGCGTCCTTTGTGCACCCAGAGTCGGGTCAGGGGCAGGGGGCGGTGTTCAAGAGGTCCAGGGGGACGGTGTCGGCCATCTTTTTGTAGCCGGTGAGGCTGGGGTGAAGGTTGTCGGGGCTGGCGTAGGCGGGCAGGAGTTGGGAGGGGATCGCGGGGTCGCGGACAGCGGCGTCGAAGTCGACGACGCCGTCGGCGAGGGTCTGGGTGCGGATCCAGGTATTGATCTGCTGCCGATACCGCTCGCTGTCGGGGGCGGTGGCGGTGCCGTCGATGATGGAGTTGGCGGCGGGGGTGAGGGTGGCGAGCCAGATCTTGTTGCCGGCGGTGTGGGCTTCGGCGATGAGCCTGGTGTAGCCGTCCTGGATCTGGGCGGGAGTGACGCCTGGGTGCAGGCCGAGGTCGTTGATGCCCTCCAGGACCAGGACGCCGGTGGCGCCAGGTATCTCGAGGGCGTCTTTCTGGAAGCGGGTCAGGCCGCTGGGACCGTCCATGAGGCCGAGACTGCCCAGCAGTTGGTTGCTGCCGATGCCGGCGTTGACGACGGAGATCGGCAGTCCGGCGGCGTCCAGGCGGCGCTGGAGCAGATCGGGGTAGCGGCCGTTCTTGTCGGCCACGGAGGCGTCGGCGGGGATGCTGAGCTGGCTGCCGCCGACGAAGCCGTCGGTGATGGAGTCGCCGAACGCTACTACCGCGCGAGCGTCCGACTGCACGTCCAGGCCGGTGACCAGCAGCCAGCTGAGCGTCTTGTCGGTGAAGCCGTCCGCAGTGGTGCGGGCGGTCAGGTCTCCGCTGCCGCGGCCTGAGAAGTAGGAGGTGGCGTTGGCGTTCCAGTGCTTGGTGACCGTCTGGGTGGACCGGGGCAGGAACACGCTGACCGCCAGCGGGGTGAACGCCGTGAAGCCGAGCGCGGCCGGGTCGCTGACGACGTCCTGACCGGCGGGCACGGTGACCGAGGCGCCTCCGCGGAAGGTCAGCGGTACCTGCGTGCCGGTCGCGGCGCCCTGGGTCTGCGGTGCGATCGTGACCCGCCCGAACGTCGCCGGGCGGGTACCGAACCGGTTGCTGAGCCGCACTCTGACCGACGAACCGCCCAGGTGCGGGGTGATCACCATGCGGACGGTCTGGTCGGTGAGGGCTGTAGGGACAGCGCCCAAGGAAGCATCGAAGCCCACCGTTGCGTCGGTGGGGCTGGCCGCCCAACCGGCCACCCATCCCGGCGCCGGGCACAAAACGGCCGCACTGCTCTGCTGCGGAGCGGCCGCCGCCGATAACGGAGCTAATCCCGAGGCCGCCAGTACACAGACCGCGGCCAGCGTCCCACTGAGCGGTCTTCGCGCGGTCAATCGCATCTTTATCTCCTCGTCGATCACTGAGCATCTGCGGTGGGATCGGTGCGAAGCACCCCGGCACGAATGCGTGGATCGGCGCCAAGGAGATAGGACCGAACTGAGCGGCCGCTACTACGGACCGCGATAATCAAATTCGACGCACCTAGCAACGTGGTGCGGTAAGGGCGTCATCTCGCGGGTCGGGGGCTGGCGGTGTTCGGTCTTCGCCGGCCGGATGTCTGGCTTTGTTTTCGTCTTCGGCAGTGAAGCGTGAGTTGGCGGGCGCGCAGGGCGAGCTGCATCTCGAATCGCCAGTCGGGATCGTTGAGACGGTCGGGGAAGATCTCCTCGATGCGGCGCATGCGGTAGCGGACCGTCTGCGGGTGAATCCGGAGGAGGGCGGCGACTTCCATGACCGAGCCACCGGTGCTGATCCAGGCGAGGAGCGTTTCGCAGAGGCGGTCGCGCTGTTCCTTCTTGAGCTCGCCGAAGGGGGCGAGTGCGCGCCGGTACAGGACACGCATGATGGCATCGTCTCTGAGCAGATGCATCGTGGCGAGGTGGTCTTCGCTGCGAATGTGCTCCTCGTCGGACAGGACGCCCTGGGACTTCAGGGCCAGCGTCTGACGGGCCAGCGCGAGCGAATGCGCCGCGTCCTCCAACGGGACGGTGGGGCCGAGGGCGAACTCCACACCCCTGAAGGCGCGGCGCAGGTTGTGGAACCGGGCCGGCGACGGGGCATGGGGGATGAGCAGGCACGGATCGGGGTGCTGCAGGTCGGCGAGGATGTCGGCGTCCAACGCTGGAGAGATCATTCGGCTGGCGTCGTAGTCCTCGCTGATCGCCACGCATGCCACGCTGTCGGGGAGCGGCCACCGCGCCGTGAGGGACAGGTCGGCCAGGCGCGTCCGGACGGCCTGCGCGGGCTCGGTCAGCAGGAGTCGCAGCAGCCGTTGCCGGCTCTGCTCGAAGGCGCTGGTCGTCAGGTCGCGAAGTTCGGTGAACGCGCTGACCGACAACGCCGCCATCTCCTCGGTGAAGGCGAAGACGTTGTCGGCCAGCAGGTACATCAGGCGGGGGGAGACGCCGGCCTTGTGCCCGGCCTGGGCGAAGTGCCGCCAGGTGACCCGGGCGCTGATCCGGTAGGCGGCCTGCAGCGCGTCCAGGCTGCGGCCTTCGCGGAACTCGCCCCGGCCCAGGCGGCGGTAGAACTCGGCGTTCCGGTTCTCGATCGGGGTGCCGATGATGAAATGCGCGAGAAGCTGGTGGAGCCCCTCCTCGATGCCGTTCCGGATGGGAGCGCTGGACGCTCCGCCCAGGGGGACGGCGTACTCGGGGATCTGTTCGCGGATCTGGTCGACGATCTCTACCGCGAGGGCGGCCAGTTCGGGGTACAGGAGGGCGGCGATGTCGATGGCCGCGGGACTGGGATCGAGCGCCTCATGGCGGGGTTCGAGCATGGGAGTCCTCTCACCGTCCGGCCCTAGAGGTTAAACGATCGACTAACAATCTGCTAGCCGATCGTTTAACAAATCCAGGCGACCCCGGCCCCGACCAGCGAGCACCGCACGTCCCGACCAGGCTCGGGGATGCGGCTTTCCGGAGGGGTGGGTCAGGCGGTGTCCGGCAGGACGATGACCTTGCCCGACAGGGTCCCGGCGGTCGCGCGGGCGTGGATCGAGGCCAGGTCTGCCAGCGGGACGCGCTCGGTGACGTCGACGGTCAGCTCGCTACGGTCCACACGCGACACGAGTTCCGACAGTTGCCCGGCGTCGCTGCGGACGTAGAGGTCGATGGCTCGCACGCCGCGGTCCTCGTCGGCCGGGGCGGGCATCCACACGGTGGTGCTGACCACCACGCCGCCGTCGCGGACCAGGCCGGCCAGCGCCGCGAACTCGGCGGGGTCGATCGGCGCGAGATTGAGCAGGACGTCGACCGGCTCGGTCACCTCGGTGGTCACCTTGGTGGTGGTGTGGTCGATGACCTCGTCGGCACCCCACGCCTTGACGTGCCCGATGCTGCGGGGGCTGCCGGTGGCGATCACGTGGGCGCCGGCAGCCTTGGCCAGCTGAACCGCGTAACCGCCCACGGCTCCGCCGGCGCCGTTGATCAGGATCCGCTGCCCGGCCTTCAGCTCGGCGTGGTCGAAGAGTGCCTGCCATGCGGTGAGACCGACCAGGGGCAGCGCGGCCGCGTCGGCGAGCGGGACGTTCGTCGGGGCCGGTGCCAGGCTCTCGGCCGGGGCGAGCACGTACTCCGCCGAGGCGCCGTCGTCGACGAACGGCAGGAAGCCGACGACCCGGTCACCGACCTCAAGGCCGCCGACGTCCTCACCCAGCGCGTCGATCGTTCCGGAGACGTCCAGGCCGGGGATGTGCGGCAAGGTCAGGGGCATCGGGCCCTGCATGAGCCCCGCGCGGATGTTGCCGTCGATGCCGTTGAACGTCGTCGCGGCGACCCGCACCCGCACCTGCCCGGCGCCCGGCACCGGCTGGTCGACGTCCTCGTACCGCAGGACGTCGGGGTCGCCGTACTCGTGGAAGCGAACTGCCTTCATTTGGGATGCCTCACATCCGGTCGGCAAAGTGCTTCGAATCCGAAGCACTGTCCGAACCGTAGCAGGGCTTCATCTTCGAAGCAAGTGCTTCGAAGATGAAGCAGCTGATAGGGTGAGGCCATGCCTGACACGCCGCCGTCCCTGGACGCCGCGCAGCTCGGCGCGTACTTCGCCCTCATGGAGGTGGCGGGCCTGCTCCGGCACGCGGTCGAGCAGCAGCTGCGCGAGGCCGGCGACCTCAGCTACGTGCAGTTCCAGCTCCTGGCGCTTCTCGGCCTCGATTCGCCGAGCGGCAGCGAACGCATGACCGACCTGGCCGACGGCGTCGTGTACAGCCGCAGCGGACTGACGTATCAGGCCGGCCTGCTCGAAAAGGCGGGCCTGGTCAGCCGTACGCGCTCCACGGACGACGACCGGGGAGTCACGGTCACGATCACCGATGCCGGACGGGCGCTGCTGGCCAAGGTGCTCCCCGGCCACACCGAGGTCGTCAGGCAGCAGCTCTTCCAACCGCTATCGCGCAAGGACACCAAGGCCTTGGCCGACCTGCTGACGCCGGTGCGCGACCACATGCGCTCGGCACCGCCCCGTTCGGCGACCCCCCGCCGCCAGCGATAACCCCTGCCTTTCGCCCCGGTCAGGCCCCGCAGCGACCCGGGGGAGCGGCGGCCCGCGACGAGTGCGAGTGGCGCGGGCCGCCGGCTTCGATCATTGCTCGCAGTCTGTGATCCAGGAGTGCGAGGCGATGTTGTCGTTCAGTGTTTGGCCGAAACCGCGGGTGTCGGTGCCGCTGTCGGAGTAGTCATCGAACGCGCGCGGCCTGAGATCGGAGATGTACCAGCCGGGACGGATGCAGGTGTAGGCGCCGGTCCAGTTCTGTCCCCAGAAGACGCGCACGTAAGCCGGGTCTCCGGGGTCGGTGTATCCGTTGTCCCAGAGCGATGAGGCCTCGTTTCGGCACGTCCCCCAGTCGCTTGAGTTGCCGTACCAGCGGCAGCGTGTTCCCGTCTCGTTGGTGCCGGTCCAAGCGTAGAAGTATCCGTCCTGGGCTTGCGCGGTGACGGCGGCCTGAGCCGAGGCGGGAACAGCGGTTGCGGTACCCGCGGCGAGGCCGGCGAGGGCCAGGAGTGTGAGCGTTCTCCTCATGATTCTCCGATCATCTGGTGGTGGGACAGGATTGACCGAGCATGGGTTGCTGCCCGGAGCTGCATCCGTGATCCGAGGGCCTCGACGGTGTGATGCTGTTGCCGGAGGACGTCGCGGTAACGCAGGTCGAGTCGGTGCGCGGTTGCGGCGAAGTCCGTGCGGTCAGCGCAGGTCGCCTCGGTCACGGCAAGGTGGATCTCGTTGCTGGGCGCGAGTTGTGCCGCGTTATGAGCTTGCATGGGTGTGGCATAGGGGGACCCGCTGCTTCGCATGCAGGCGGCCCAGTGCAGGAGTGCGGCCTTGAACTCGCTGTCGCGTTGCACCTCTACGCGGCGCATGGCGGCAAGGTCGGTTTCGGTGGTGTCGAATTGGAACCAGGTGCCCAGGTCGCCGTAAAGTCGCCGGTCGGCCTCGGCGCGGCAGCCCAAGCGGCTCCGCCGGACGAGGCCCCCGCTGGGCAGCCGTGCGGACAGGCCAACGGATTGTCGTCCGTTGATGGCTGTGAGCGCGGCGGCCTTACGCGTTGCCGGCAGTGAAGCCAGGTACCGCTGGTTCGGGTCGTTGCGGCGTCGCTCGTCGAGGAGCCGTTGGATATCGCTTCCATATCCGTGCCGGTGTGCCCAGGCCACGTCATCGACGACGTACGGGAAGTTCCATCCTTTGGGGGCCGTCGCGTACGGCCTGATCCAATAGGGGAATCCTCGCCGATTCATGCAGTCGCGGATCAGGACGCTCTTCGCGTCCTCTACCGATGCCTTTTCGGCGGGGGTGAGGTCACGGGCGTAACCGGAGGGCGGTGTTCGGTCAGTTCCACACGCCACCACCGTTGCGCCGATGAGTGCCGCCACGAGACATCGAAGAAGCATCGCCACCATGGTCGGCAGAGTGGACCCGCCCCGGTGCCGGGTTCACCATCTTTCGGTCACGTCCGAATGTCCGCGCCACGGGCGTGGTCGATTGGCCGGTCCGTGCCACCATCTGGATCCCCGCGTGCTGATCATTCACCGTGTGTCCAGAGCCCCGAGGGCGATATCTGTGCGGGGGACGCCAGAGCAGGGACGGTGTTCTTGTGGCTTTGCGGTTCCATCTGACCAGCGATGATCTACCGCGGGTGCGGGTGGCGCCTGGATCCGATCGGCTCTGGGAGGTGCTGCTCAGCGTGCATCTTCTGGGGAAGCGTGAGGGAGCCCTGGCGTTCGACCGATGGCGGCGGCGCACTCGGCCGCGGCTGGATCCGGTGATGCAGCCGCTGTTCGCGCTGGCGCCGCCATGGGGTTACTCAGCGGATTTCCTGACCCCGCCGGACGCCGGCGGTGGTCTGCAAGTGGCTATCGAGACCGTCCTGAGCACGCCGAAGCAGCAGTTGAGACAGAATGCCGACCAGCTACCCGTCCGTCGCCCTTCTAAGGGATTCGTCAGCGCGATACGCCTGGGCGACCCGGAAGCATTACGCGAACTCGGGACGGCACTTAGCCGCTATCACCGGGAAAGCGTCGAGCCTTATTGGGACACGATCGACGCCGGCGTACAGGCGGAACGTGCCCGGCTCGCGCGGGCCTTCCTCGACGGTGGCACCGAAGGGGTCCTGGCCGCGTTGCGCCCGCTGGCGGTGTGGGAACCGCCGGTGCTGAGCCTGCCCCGGCATCCTGCCGACCGCGACATCTACCTGGACGGCGGCGGGCTGATCCTCCAGCCTGCCTTCTTCTGCTGGCGCGCACCAACGACGCTGCGGAGCCCCGACGGTCCGCAGGTCCTCGTCTACCCGATCGAGCACGACCTGACCTGGCTCACTCGCGACGTGACGTCAGCTGTGCGCCCGCTCGCGGCGCTCATCGGCCCTACGAGGGCGGTGGTGATGACGGTCGTCGCCGAGTTGCCGGTCTCGACCACCGAGTTGGCTCGCCGGGCCCATATCTCGGCCGCGTCCGCGAGTGAACATGCCCGGGTGCTCAGGGACGCCGGGCTTCTGGCCTCCCACCGTGACCGTCACCGGGTGTGCCACTCCCTTACGCCCCTGGGAGCCCGGCTTCTTCAAAGCACGAGGTGAGATCCCTACTCGCCTTGGGCGGGCGCGCTTTTCGTCGGGGTTCCTGCCAGGTCTTTCAGGAGTTCTACTTGGGCGGCGGTGATGCCGTGGGGTGTCAGGTCGAGGTCGGTCCGCTCGATCGGCTCCCAGCGGGACACGGTGGGATTGACCTCGATCACGACGGGGCCGTTCGGTCCTTCGACCATGTCGATGGTGGCCAGGTCGAGATTCAGGGCGGAGGTGGAGGCGAGCAGGATCTGCTCGATCTCGGCCGTCAGCGGCGCGGGCGCCCATTTGAGCGGGTGGAAGAGGCTGCGGACGCTGCCGTCCGGTGTGGTGCTGATGTGGTAATGGCAGGAGGCTACGCGGTCACCGATGACGATGGCGCGCAGATCGCGGCCGGGGTTCTCGATGAACGGCTGCGCGCACAGGACATGGTGGCGGCGTAACAGGTGCCATAGGACGATGTCTTCGCGGAGGCCGAGCAGCACTCCGTCTCGGCCGCCGGTTCCGCTCGGCAGGATGCGAAGGACGTCGACTGACGCGTGCCCGAAGACCGGTTTGATGATGACATCGCGCCAACGGTCGAGGCATTCCTCGGCGTCGCGGGTCTGACGCACGGCGACCGTGTCCGGGACGGGCACTCCGGCGGCACGCAAGGTGGCCGCTTGGTGGATCTTGTTCTGGCAACGCCGGAGTGCGCCGGCGGGATTGACGAGGCGGACGCCCTGGTCTTCGAGCATCGTCAGCCAGTCGTACAGGAAGGCCAGATCTCCTTCGGTGTGCCGTGTCAGTACACGCGCGGTCACCACTGCCAGCGAGGGCGTTCCCCAGTTCGATGAAGGGATTGCCAGCCCCTCGATCGTGGGCCGAAGTTCGGAGAACTCGACGATCCGGGTAGGGATTTCCTGTTGCCGCAGGGCCTCCTGAAGTGCGCGAACCTCCCAGTCGGGACCCAGGCGGTCGAGAATCCACACATCATCTGTAGGCAATGTCCGGGCTCCTTCGCTTCACGGGATTCAGGGTGTCATGGTTCGCCGCCCCTGTTCCAGGGTTGAAATGGATCACCCGGCTGTGCTTACGATCTCCTCGATGTCGACTCATGTCTTCGTGGGCCCCACTCTGCCTGGCCGACTGGCTCGGCGGGTGCTTTCGGCGACTTATCTTCCGCCGGCTTCTGTCGGTGATGTGTATCGCGCGACCCGGCGTGGAGCGACCCGTATCGTGATCATCGACGGATACTTCCAGCGGGTCCCGGCGGTCTGGCATAAAGAAATAGTTTTTGCGCTGGTCAACGGCGTCGAGGTGTACGGGTGCTCCAGCATGGGAGCCCTGCGGGCGGCTGAACTGCATCCGTTCGGAATGGTCGGTGTCGGGGCGGTCTTCGCCGCCTACGCAGCCGGTACCTGCGAAGACGATGACGAGGTGGCGGTGGCGCACGAGGGTGCGGACACCGGGTACCGGCCGACGTCCGAGCCGATGGTGAACATCCGTCACGGTCTCTCAGAGGCCGTCCGGGAGGACGTCGTCACTCTGCAAGAGGCGCGCGCACTGGCGCGTTCCGCCAAGGACCTGTTCTATCCAGAACGCCACTGGGAGACCATCCTGGCATCAACCCGGTACTTCCCTGAGCGGCGCCGGGATGTGCTCAGAGATTTTCTTTCCACTGCCGATGTCGACGTCAAGAGGCAGGATGCCATTGCCTGCCTGTCCGGTCTTCGCGACGGCGTTCTTCCTGCTCCGAAGGCTTCCCCGCCCCCGCACTTCGAGGTTACCGAAAGCTGGCGTCTGCTAATGGCGACAGAGGGTGAAGAGGCGATGCTTGACATTGAAGTGAATGATGTGTAAGCCTCGCTGTGGCGAGTATTCACCGAGTTGAGGAGTGTGCATGTCGCACAGCATCAAGACGTCGGTGCACAGCGCCGGTGCCGCCAACGCCGTGAAGACATCGGTGCACAGCGCCGGCGCGGCCAACGCCGTCAAGACGTCGGTCCACAGTGCCGGTGCCGCCAACGCCGTCAAGTCGTCGGTGCACAGCGCCGGCGCGGCCAACGCGGTCAGGTAGGAATCAAGGTCCGGGGGCCGGCAAGGTGCTGCCGGCCCCCGGACCTGGCCTTTCATGCCGACTCCAGAGCAGACCGGTCCGTCCTGCCAGGGATTTGGGGGGACGGTTCCTCCCGGCGAGACCTTCCTGCGTTTCCGGCACCTGATGGAGCCGCTCGGCATCACCCGTCTGGCGAACATCACCGGGCTCGACAGCGTCGGAGTCCCGGTCTATCTGGCGATCCGTCCCCTGGCCCGGTCACTGGTCGTCAGCGTCGGGAAGGGGACAGCCCCGGAAGCCGCCAAGACGGCGGCGCTGATGGAGAGCATCGAAACCTGGCACGCCGAGCAGCCGCTGCCGGGCCGGTCACGCGTTTCACCCCGTCAGGTGCGCGAACGCGGCCTCGTGACCGTGGACCTCGAGGGCATCCCCCTCGCCGTCGACGGTGCGACGGTGTGGAGCGGGGGAGCCGATGAGGCGATCGACTGGGTCGGCGGTGAGGACCTGCTGGCGGGCGAGCGGGTTCTGGTTCCCTACGACATCGTCTCCATGGACTTCACACGGTCCCCGCAGACCGGGCTGGCGCGCAACTCCAATGGCCTGGCCTCGGGCAATAGCGCCGCCGAGGCCACCGTCCACGGTCTGTGCGAGATCATCGAACGTGACGCCGAGACGCGCTGGCGTGCCAGCGAGGACGCACGGCGCGTCGACCTGGCCACGATCGATTCCCCCGCCGTCATCGGCCTGCTGGAGCTTCTGAGCGGCGCGGGGCTGACCACCGTGGTGTGGGACGTGACCTCGGCTGTCGGCATCGCGTGTTTCGGCTGCGTCGTGCTGGCCGACCCCGACACCGAACTGTGGTGCCCGGTCGGGGTGCACGACGGTTTCGCCTGCCATCCTTCCCCGGAACGCGCGCTGTTCGGTGCGATCATCGAGGCCGTGCAGAAGCGCCTCACCTACATCTCCGGAAGCCGAGACGACATCGACCGGGCCGAGATGGCCCGTGCCGCCTCTCCCGAGCTGCATGCCGCGGTCTGGGAGGAGATCTCTTCCTCCGCCGGCCGCCACGACTTCGGCCAGGTCGCCGACCGGTCGACCGGCGCCGCCGAATCCGACGTCCACGTCGTGGTCGACGCGCTGCGCCGGGCCGGTGCCGAGCAGGTGACGGTGGTGGACCTGAGCACCGCGCACGGGGTACCGGTCACCAAGTCGGTCGTCCCCGGGCTGGAGGGGCCGTTCGGCATGTGCCGTCCCCTGGCGGACGGGTGAGCGGCGTCGGGGCCCGGACGGCCGCGGCGAGGGCGTCCACCGTTGCAGGGGACTTTCGGCGGCTGTGGCTGGGGCAGAGCGTCAGCATGGTCGGCGACCAGGTCGCCTTGTTCACCCTGCCGACGGTGGCGATCTTGACGCTGCACGGCGGCAGCCTGCAGGTCGGCGCGCTGCGGGCGGTCGGCACCCTCGCCTACCCGCTGCTGGGGCTGCCTGCCGGTGCGATGCTGGAACGGCGCCGTCGCCGTCCGGCGATGGTCGTGGCCGACCTGGTGCGCTGTGCCGCCTTCCTCAGCATCCCGCTCGCGGTGTGGCGGGACTCCCTGACCATGGTGCAGCTCTATGTGGTGGCGGCTGTGGCGGGCGTGTTCGCGGTCGTGTTCGACATCGCCTCGCAGACCTACCTACCGCTGCTGTTGCCGCCCGAACGGCTCGCGGTCGGCAACGCCCGCATGGAACTGTCCAGCAGCGTGTCGCGGCTGGCCGGGGCGCCGCTGGGCGGTGTCCTCAGCCAGTTTCTCAGCGCAGCCGGCGCGCTGGGCGCCAACGGGCTGTCATTTCTGGCCTCGGTGCTGGGAGTGACGCTGATCAGGGCTCCCGAACCGCGGACGCGGGTGCATGACGCCCACGAAAGCGTGCTGCGGCGGATCGCGACGGGGCTGCGCGTGGTGCGGCACGATCGACTGCTGCTGCCGCTCACCCTGGCCGCGGCCGTCCGCAACTTCGGCATGACGATCGTCGAGACGGTCCTGCTGCTGTTGCTCTACCGGCCCATGCACCTGTCCGCAGGCCAGGCCGGGGCGGTCCTTGCGGCAGGGGCGGTCGCCGCCGTGCTAGGGGCGCTGCTGTGCACCCGCTTCACCGGCCGTTTCGGCCTGGGGACCACCCTGGTGGTCACCGGCCTGGAGGGGGCGGTCTGGCTGCTGACCCCCGCCTCGCTCGTGCTTCCCGGCCCCGTGGTGGTCGTCGTGCTGCTGTTCGTCTCCTCGCTGTGGCTTCCGGTCTGGAACGCCGGCGTCACCACGCTGCGGCAGTCGATCGTGCCGCCCGAACTGCTGGGACGCGTCCATGCCACCGCCCGCACCATCAACCTGAGCGTCATCCCGCTCGGCGCGCTGGCCGGCGGAGCGCTGGCGGCCGGGACCAGTGCCGCCATGGGCGACCGGACCGGGCTGATCCTCACCGTGATGCTCGGCGGCGCAGTGTCGACCCTGTCGGGAGCCATCGTGTTGTGTTCCGACGTCCGTGACCTCAAGTCCAGCGTCGACCCCCGCCTGACCACCGGCACCTGACATGACGAGCCGGAACATCGACGGCGCGACCGGCCCCGCGCGGCCGACCGTCGCGATCGTGGAGGCACTGCCCGCGGGGGCGGACGGACGGCTGCCCAACCACGGCGTCCAGGCACTGCGCGCGGCCAGGCGGTTGGGCCTGCGCACCGTCGTGCTCACCGCTGATCACCGCCCCGCCCTACCGTCTGCGCTGGCCGACGCCTGGATCCACTGCGACACCGCCTCGGCCGATCACGTCGCGGAAGCACTGGCGCCGGTCGCGCCCACCGTGGTGTTCTCCTGGGTCGACCCGTATGTGACGATCGCCAACCGCGCGGCACTGCTGCTGGGCTGCACACGGACCGCCAACCCCGGCAGCCCGGTGACTCTGGCCGACAAGGCCGCGGTGCGGGCACGCCTGGAACGGGTCGGCCTGGCCAACCCCGGCTGGTCGGTTCTGGACGCGACGAGCCCTCCACCTTGGCGCATCCCCCCGTTCCCGCTGGTGGCCAAGCCCGTGGACGGCTTCTCTGGGATCGACACCCAGCGCATCACCAGCGACACGCAATTGCGCGCCATCGTCCGGCGTCACCGCGACCGCCCCTGCTACGGCCGCGGGTTCGTCCCCTCCCACCGGCTGTTGTGCGAGCAGGAACTGGTGGGGCCCCTGGTCAGCGCGGAGGGAACGGTCGTCGACGGGCATCTGTCGGTGTGGGGTTTCACCGACCGCACCCTCGGGCCGCCACCCTGCTTCGTCGAGACCAGCGGGGCCTTCGCCGCCGACGAGCCACATCCCGGCTTGGTCCCGTATGTGCGCAAGGTTCTGGAAGCACTGGATTACCGCACCGGCCCCTTCCATCTGGAAATCATCGTGACCGAGGACGGCCCGGTCCTGGTCGAGCTCAACCCCCGCCTGGCCGGGGCGGGCATCCACCAAGCGATCGACCTCACCACGGCGTCCTCGTGCGCTGAAGCCGTCCTTCACGGTTATCTCGGTGAGTCCGCGGCCCTGCCGTCGCCTCGCGGAGCCGCCTGCCTCACCCACCTGGTCGCCCCGCGCTCAGGAACCCTCCGCAAGATCGCCGGGATCCCCGCCGCCCGCGCCGTCCCCGGCGTCCGCGGCATCGTCCAGAAGATCCCCGACGGCACCGCCGTCCAACTCACCGGATCGAACGCCGACCGCCTCGGTTACGTCCTGACCACCGGCACCACGCGTGCCCGATGCCGCCAGACGGCCACCGCCGCGTTAGCCCGTCTCACGCCCATCATCGAATGAACGCGCCCGACCGGCTGTGGGGACCGCGCGCATGCCGAGGCCGGCCCCCGGTGCTTCGACGTTGACCATGATCGGGTCTCCAGAAGCCTCATCGGCTCTGGCCGGCGTCGAGCTCTTCGATAAGCGCGGTGCCCCGGGCGTGATCCAGAGCCCGCGCGGTTACGGCCGCCCGTCGCCGATCACTCCCCGCCACCGCAGGAGCGGTCAGTGCGACACCCCCGGAGCTTGGCGAGAATTCGGCCTGGCCTAGGCTGCGATCATGGCCGAGATCACGTCGACTCCCCAGGAAGCCTTCGACCTGCTGCTGGCCGGTAACCGGCGCTTCCTCGCGGGCGCTCCGGAGCATCCGAACCAGGACGCGGCGCGCCGTGCCGAGATCGCTCCGGGCCAGCGTCCGTTCGCCGTGCTGTTCGGGTGTTCGGACTCCCGGTTGGCCGCTGAGATCGTCTTCGATCGCGGTCTCGGTGACCTGTTCGTGGTGCGCACCGCCGGTCATGTGATGGGCGCGGAGGTGCTGGGCAGCATCGAGTACGGAGTGCAGGTGCTGGACTGCCCGCTGGTGGTGGTTCTCGGGCACGACTCGTGCGGCGCGGTGGGAGCCGCGTGCGCCGCGCTGGACGACGGAATGACGCCGACTGGATATGTGCGCGACGTCGTCGAGCGGGTGACGCCCAGCGTGCTCGCGGCGCGGGCCGCAGGTCACGTGGACGCCGGCGAGATTCTGGCCGAGCACATCAGGCAGACGGTCGACCTGCTGCTGGAGCGCTCGCGGGTGCTCGCCGAACGGGTCGACGCCGGCCAGGCCGCCGTCGTCGGCCTGTGTTACCGCCTGGCCGACGGCAGCGCGCAGGTGGTGGCAGCACGCGGCCTCGAAGCCGTCGCTGACACCGCATCCTGATCCGGAGCTCCGCCAGGCGCTTCAGCGCCGCTTGGTGCGGGCGCGACGGGGTGACCGGGCACGCGCCTCAGCGCTCGTTGAGGTCGTTGTCGCGGAGGTCTTCCTCGTCGAACTTGCGGGTGTCGCGGGGTTCGACGTAGGGCTCCTGGTTCTCGGGCGTGCCGGCGGCGATGGCGCGACCGCGTTCGAGTTCGGCGTTGAGTTCGGCGCCGAGCAGGATCGCGATGTTGGTGATCCAGACCCAGACCAGGAAGATGATCACTCCGGCGAGGCTGCCGTAGGTCTTGTTGTAGGAGCTGAAGTTGGCCACGTAGAAGGCGAAGGCCGCTGAGGCGACCATCCAGAGGACCAGCGCCAGGATGCCGCCCGGGGTGACCCACCGGAACCCTTGCTTGGCGTTGGGGGCCGCCCAGTAAAGCAGCGCGAACAGGAAGTTGATGACCACCAGCATGAGCGGCCATTTGGCGATGTTGTAGGCGGTCACTGCGGCCGACCCGAACCCGATCATGTCGCCGATCTGGTGGGCCAGCGGTCCGGAGACGACCACGGCGATCGCCGAGGCGGCCAGCAGCACCAGCGTCACCACCGTGATCGCGATGCGCAGCGGCAGCGTCTTCCAGATCGGACGGCCCTCGGGGACGTCGTAGACGGCGTTGGAGGCCCGCATGAACGCGCCGACGTAACCCGACGCCGACCAGACGGCGGCCGCCAGGCTCAGCACCGCCACCAGGCTCGCGCCGCCGCGTCCCTTCTGCAGCTGGGTCAGGGCGTTCACCAGGATCTGCTTGACCGAGCCGGGGGCGATGTCCCCGAGGTTGGTGATCAGGTCCTGGGTCAGCGACTTCCCGCCGAGCCCGACCAGCGACACGATCACCAGCATCGCCGGGAAGATCGACAGGACGCTGTAGTAGGTCAGCGCGGCCGCCCAGTCGCCGATGTTGTCGTCGCCGAACTCGCTGACGGTGCGCTTGACCGCGCCCCACCACGAGCGCGGCGTCAGATCGGTCGGCGCGTCCGGCGTCTTGGTCTCGGCGTCCGGCGCCGGGCGGTCTTCACGCGCCTGGCCGGAGGTGTTGTCCTGGGGGTGGTGCGGCTTGTCGTCCGTGTGGGGGTGCTGGGTCATGCTGCGCCTCGATCTGCCTGTCTTCGGTTGTTCTGGTCGGTCTCCGGACGGCCGGGCCGCCCGGAGCCATGATCACGGGGCGCCCGGCCCGGCCCGGAGTTAGTGGGGGCCGGGCCGGACGCCGGGTCGGGGGACCGTCCTTCACCGCAGCGAAGACGGCGCCTTGTACGCCGGCTTCATCGCGGCACCTTCCTTACTCGTCCGCTGAATCGCTCACCGGCTCCGGCGGGCCGCGCGACGCCGCCGGACCCAGCCGGCCACCACCAGCACCGCAGCCGTGACCGCAGCGCCCTGCAGCCGTGGCGGGGTCTCGGGGTCGGCGGCGGCCCGGCGCGACTGCGCCGCCAACCGGGACGCGGCCACACGGCCGCGGTCGGCGACCTGCGCCGGAAGGTCGCTGTCCTGGATTCTCCGCTGCGCCGCCGTGCCCAGATCAGCGGCCTTGTCCCGCACTTGAGCAGCGGCCTGCTGCGTGGTCTGCGGTACGGCCTGTGTAACCCGCTGCCACTTGGTGGGCGCAGGCACATTCCTGGAACGGCGACGCCGGATCAGGACGACCGCCAGCCCGGCGGCCACCAGCGCTCCGCCCGCGATCGCGCCGCGCCGCGCCTTCGTGCGCGCGTCCTGTGAGGCGGAGACCTCGCGGGCCTTGCTCGCGACGCGAGTGGCCCCCTCCTTGGCCTGGCCCTGCACCTGCCGCGCCACCGAGCCGACCTTCACATCGCCGGCGGCGTCGCGCGCCTGGTGCCAGCGCTGCTGCACCGTCTCGGCCGCCCGCTGCTTGACCTGCTCGGCCTTCTGCTTGGCGCGGGTCGGTACGTCGGCTTTGGCCGCCAGGGCCTCAACGGTGTCTCCCAGGGCCTCGCGAGTGCGTTCGACCTCGGCCTGCAGTTCCTCCGGAGATTCTCCCTGCTCGCCCCGCGCCTCACCGGAACCGCCGGAATCGCGGTCGGAACCGGCGCCGGCAGAGGCGCCGTGTGGGGTGCTGGCGTGGTTACCAGCGGCTTTCTCGGGGGTGTCGGACGACGCTATGTCGTCGGTCATCGAAGTGCCCTTTCCTTGATCGTGACAGTTCCTGCTAGATGTCATCGGCGGCCTTCTGCTCCATCGGGCCGGGGTCGCCGACGTCCGGCCAAGGCCAGCAGCACAGCAGCGACGACCAGCGCGGAGAGCCCCGCCCGCTTGACGGCGTGGTGTCCCTTGCCGCTCAGCGCGGCCACCGCCAACCGCAGCTCACCCCGCACCAGCTCTGACACCTGCTGGGTGACCTGCGTGACCAACTCACCAACATCCGGCTGGTCAGCTTCCCGCCCTCCGGCGCTGACAGCCTCAGAGACCTCAGCCCGGTATCCGACGATCGCGGCGAACTCATCCACAGTTCACCCCGCTCTCCCGGCAATTCCAGCGTCAGCTCGGCGCGCCGCCACACGCCGGCCCTTACGCCCATGAGGGGTGCCCGCTCACACCGCCGTAAACTCTGCGCCCACGCATGCACGCAAGGCGACTGCACACGCCGCAAGAGGTTCGTCCGAGCGAGGACCGAGTGCCACGACGTCCCCACCCCTCTGCAGGACGTCAGTCGGATCGCAACACGTCGTGCGTCGCCGCGGAGCCCGGTGCTAAAGGCAGCCAGGTGCGGGGGAGCCTTGGACTGACCTGTCCAGCTTGCTGGAGCGGTTGAGCGTCGGGGTCAGCAGCTCGTCGACGCTGGTGGCGGCCTACTCGGGGACGGTGCGGAACTGCGGGCCAAGTTCGTGGCTGATGGCGTTCAAGGACGCGTCCTCGGTCTTGAGCGCATGCAATTGGGCGTAGCGTTCGTTCGCCCGCACCACCATCGGTTTGGCCTCCTGACGGCGGCGCTCTCGTCGGCGGTGTCGTCTTGCTCAGTGCTCTTCCAGGCAGGCGCGGTGCGCGTGGGCCGTGAGTGTTTGAGTCAGGTCGTGCCCTTGTGAGTTCCGGCGGTGTGGCTGGCGTTCTGCCGTGACAGACGACCCATACCGGTGCCCGCGGTCGAGGGGCGCAGGAGAGGAGAGGTTAGGGTTTGCGGGCTACGCCGCCGTACCAGTTGACCTGGTCGGCGGGCGGACGGGGAGCGTCGCCCTCGGGACGCCACTCCGACACCAGCGTCACCCCGGGGCTCACCAGCTCCAAGCCGTCAAAGGCCAGTGCAGTGAAGCGATCGCGGGTGCGGGCTTGGGCGGGCACGCCACCATCGCGGTAGGCCTGCTCCAGGCCGTGCACACCCTGAGGGTCGTGTTCGGGAGTGACGTGGGAGGCGACCAAGAAGCTGCCCGGCGCCAGCGTGCGCAGCAGGTTCCGCACGATCTGCTCGGGGTGCTGTTCGTCCACGATGAAATGCAGGATCGCCACCAGCATCAACGCGACCGGCTTGTCGAAATCCAGGGTGTCGCGGACGCCGGGGGCGGCCAGGATCGCGTCCGGCTCGCGCAGGTCGGCGTGGACGTAGGCGGTCTTGCCCTCGGGGGTCCCGATGAGCAGCGAGCGGGCGTGCGCCAGCACGATCGGGTCGTTGTCGACGTACACGACGCGGCAGGCGGGATCCTCGGCCTGGGCGATCTCATGGACGTTGCCGGCGCTGGGCAGCCCGGCGCCGATGTCGAGGAACTGGGTGATCCCCTGCTCGCGGACCAGGTGCCGGACGGCCCGGGCCAGGAACGCGCGGTTCTCCCGGACGGCGACCCGCACGGCCTGCCAACTGCGCGCGGCGACCTCCGCGGTGTCCCGGTCGACCTGGTAGTGGTCCTTGCCGCCCAGGTAGTAGTCGTACATCCGGGCCGAATGCGCGACGGTCGTGTCGATCTCCACCCTTTCGGCGACCGGCCGGGACACGGCGCTGGGCACCTCCCACGCCTTCCGGGCACGCTCGGACACCATGGCCTCCCGCATATCGCTCGTCGCCGCCACAGATGATCATATTCGGTGAGAGCGGCCGGAACGCCGGTTCGGCTGTCTAGGTTCATCCGGTTGGCGGTGCGGCGGGCGCTGCTGCCGGGCTGGCCCTGGCAACGCGCTGCGGCTGAAGACGGCCTAGTTCGGGGACGATCCCGACCTGCGGCATCGGAGACCGATCTCTTATGCCCCCCAGGCACAGAAGGTCAGTCGATCAAGATCGGCGGTATGAGGGCTGCGGGCGGGAGGTGTGCCGGTGCGCGCAAGATCATTCTGCGAATTCTCGGATTTTAAGGTCCGCCTTCAGAACCGCCGGACCTACATGGGCCGTGGGTGCCCGGCATGGTTGCCGGGCACCCACAAGGGACGGACAAGTGGATCGGATTGCCACCGCCACCTCGAGGATACTGGCCGACGAGCAGCCGGGGGGTGATGAGCGCGCGGGACAAAGCCGGATGCTTTGGAGTGAACGGCTGGACGATCAAGGACTGGCCGGCCGAGCGGGAGGCGACGGACGCCGCGTCTCCGTCGTCCTAAACGAGCCGGGCCTCCGATCCGGTTCCCGGAAAGGCCGGAATGCGACTCGCGCCGGATGATGGCTGAGCCGCTGCGTTGAAGTGGCGGCGTCTATTGCTGATTTGCCGGTGAACCCCCTCCTTGTCGCCGGAGGCGTCCGGTATCGCCCAGCGCGGGAACGACATGATGCGTCCGGACAAGTCCGCCGGAATCGCCGTCGAGGCCGCCAGGTGGCCACCGTTAGTCACTTCTGCTATACGTATAGTCACCTCACCTGGTTCAGGGTGGGGAGGGGGCATCCGGTGTCCACATTGGGGGATCCGGGCGTGACAAGGAAGAAAAGGAATCACATGAACTCCTTCAGCTACACCGAGCTGGACAAGCTGGCCGGCGAGGTTCTGCCGGAGCGCGCCGTGCTGTCCACCCTTCTCGTCGGTGGCGACAGCGACAACGACAACAAGAACTTCAACTTCGGCAACGGCGGCGGCCACGACGGCGGCACCACCGCGGTCGTCCCGAACTGCCAGAGCAACATCAACCACTCGCAGGGCGGCCTCATCGGCGCGCTGGGCCTCAGCTCCGAGAACCCCAACACGTCCTTCACCTGCGCCGGCAGCTCGGTGGTCTCGGGTCACTGATCCGATCCGACGTGCTCGCGGGCTCCGGCCCGCATGGGAAGGGCCGGCGTTCTCCCGCCGGCCCTTCCCCCTTTTTGTTTCACCGCCGCGCGACGGTGCGCTTCCCTATTTCGCGTCCGGCCTCCTCGATCGGCCGTTCCTGAAGCATTTTCGTGTTCTATTGCGTGAATCATCGTGCGCGCGCCCATGGGTACGCCGTGGATGCCTGCCGACGAGGTGATCCTTGGCTACGTCCGTGGCGCTCGTCTGGGCAGCCGGAGGATGCGGCGTTCGGGTGGGTTCCTCGGCGAGGGCGAGAGTGCCGCTTGACCTGTGTGGACGTACGTCTCGGTCGGTGCGGCTCCGGTAGTTTTGTTAACAAAGCATCCGGGAGTGTTATCTTCGGTGCCGCCCGGTCTCTGCCGGTAGCCGGTCGCGCGGTGCGGACCACGGGAGGAACGGCCATGAGCAAGGACGGCGGGGGCCCGCGCGGTCCGGAGCGGCGCCGGCAGGACATCGCCGGTGTCGTGTTGTCCGTCGGCTCGGTCACCGCGGCGGAACTCGCCGAGCGTTTCGCCGTCAGCCTCATGACGATCCACCGCGACCTGGACGAGCTCGCCCGCCGGGGCATCGTCCGCAAGCATCGCGGCGGGGTCACCGCCCAGCCGTCAGGGGTGTTCGAGAGCAGCGTGGCCTACCGCCTGAAGTCGATGCGGGCCGCGAAGGACGCCATCGCCGAAAGGGCTGTCAAGCTGGTCGAGCCCGGGATGGCGGTGATGCTGGACGACTCCACCACGGCGCTGGCGCTGGCCCGCCGCCTGGCGGGCATCGTTCCGTTGACGGTCGTCACGAACTTCCTGCAGGCGGTGAACCTGCTCGCCCGCGAGCAGGAGATCCGGCTGATGGCGCTCGGCGGCGACTACGATCCGCTGCACGATTCCTTCCTCGGTGTCTCGTGCGTCGACGCGATCGAGGCGCTGAACGTGGACCTGTGCTTCGTATCCACGTCCGCGGTCGGCGGAGGGTTCGCCTACCACCAGGAGCAGCGCATCGTGCCGGTGAAGCGGGCCATGCTCCGTGCCGCGGCGCGCAGCGTGCTCCTCATCGACCATTCCAAGCTCAACCGCGTGGCGCTGCATCGGGTGGCGCCGTTGTCGGCGTTCGACTGCGTCATCGTCGACGACGGTGCCGGTGTCGAGGCGTTGCGGGATCTCGAGGAGCAGAAGGTGGCCTACGAGCTGGCGGCGTCCTGAGCGCCGCCCCGGCCGCATCGCCGCCCGGAGCTTGTTAACGTTTTCGGCTGTTCTTATCTCACGTTCGGTGAGCCCGAGTAGCCGGTTCCGTCGCCGAGCGTCTTCGCACGCGTCTTGACCATGAGTGGTGTGGTCAGTCCGGTGAGGGTGACGGTGCGACGGGGCTCGCCGGAGGTTCGCCGAAGTGATCCAGCAGACATCTTGACACCCCGATCAGGGGCCTCTTACGCTCAAGCTCACATTTTCAGGCGTTATCTTCACAGTCCTGTTGGGATCGCGATCGGAGTGGGTCAGTGGCCGAGTCCCAGGGGGTGACGCTGGCGCCGTACGGTCTCCGCTGCGATCACCGAGTCCGGCCGCTGGGCGTCGACGAGCCGGCGCCGCTGCTGTCGTGGCGGCTGGTGTCCGGCCGGCGCGGCGACGCGCCCGCGGCGTACCGGGTGCGCGTGCGGGCGGAGGACGGCGAGCAGGTCTGGGACACCGGTGAAGTGAGCGACCCGGCGGCGGTCGGCGCACGCTACCAGGGGCGGCGGCTGCGGCCCCGCACCCGCTACCGCTGGACGGTCACGGTCACCGGCGCGGACGGCACCTCGGCCGAACGGGAGTCCTGGTTCGAGACGGGGATGCTGAGCCCAGCGGCGTGGACGGCCGCCTGGATCGCCCACGATCCGTCCGATCTCGACGTGGTCGACGCTCCCGAGGAGGGCGCGCTCGCCCTCACCGACCACGGGCTCCAGCCGGCCGTCCGGCTGCGCCGCGCGTTCGCGGTCCCCACCGCGCCGGTCCGCGCCCGGCTGTACGTCACCGCCCGCGGCCTTTACGAGGCGCGCGTCAACGGCGTGCGCGCCGGTGACGCCGAGCTCGCCCCCGGCTGGACGGACTACCGCGACCGCATCGACTACCAGGTCTACGACGTCACCGACATGCTGCGAGCGGGCGCGAACGCGCTCGCCGTCACGATCGCGGACGGCTGGTGGAGCGGTTTCGTCGGTTTCGATCCGCGCCGCTCGGGCGCCCATTACGGGACGTTCCCGCAACTACTGGCCGAGCTGCACCTTGTCCACGTCGACGGAACCAGCGAGGTCATCGCGACCGGCTCCGACTGGGAGAGCGCCCGCTCGCCCATCCGGTACGCCGACCTCCTGATGGGGGAGTGCCATGACCTCCGCCGCGAGACGCCGGGCTGGGATCTCCCCGCCGAGGGGAATGCGGCCAACGCCAGCGTCCCGGGAAACGAGCCGTGGCGACCCGCGCGGGTGACCGGGACGGACCGCAGCCGCCTCACCGCGTCGGTCGCGCAGCCGGTCCGCGCCGTCCGGGAGCTGGCGGCACGGTCGGTGACCCCCGTCGGCGGGGAAAGGTTCCTGGTCGACTTCGGGCAGAACTTCGCCGGCCGGGTCCGGCTGACGGTGCGCGGCCTGAACCGGGGCGACCGAGTGGTCATCCGGCACGGCGAGACCCTGGACGACGACGGCGCCCTGTACACGGCGAACCTGCGCACCGCCGCGGCCACAGACGTCCTGATCGCGGCCGGGCCCGCCGAGACCGTCTTCGAGCCCCGCTTCACCTACCACGGTTTCCGGTACGCCGAGGTGACAGGGCTGAGCACGCTCGGCATCGGCGACATCACCGGCGTGGTGCTGCACAGCGACACCCCCTGGACGGGCGAGTTCGCGTGCTCCGACCCGGACGTCGGCCGCCTGTACGAGGCCATCGGCTGGGGGCAGCGCTCCAACTTCGTCAGCGTCCCGACCGACTGCCCGCAACGCGACGAGCGGCTCGGCTGGCTGGCCGACGCGCAGGTCTTCCTGCCCACCGCGTGCCTCAACGCCGACGTCGCCGCGTTCTTCGACGGCTGGCTGCGCGAGGTGCGGGGCGCGCAGTCGCCGGACGGCGCGTTCGGCAACGTGGCGCCGAGGCTCGCGGGGGTCGCCGACGACGGTGCTCCCGGCTGGGGCGACGCGGGGGTCCTCGTGCCCTGGCATCTCTACCGCGTGTACGGGGACGAGCGCTTCCTCGAACGCAACCTCGACGCCATGTGCGCCTGGGTCGACCACGTCCACCGGCACAACCCCGACCTGGTGTGGAGCCGCCGCGTCGGCCCGCACTTCGCCGACTGGCTCGCGCCCGCACCCACGCCCCGGGACGTGCTCGCCACCGCCTACTTCGCCCACAGCGCCGAGTTGACGGCGCGGGCCGCCGAGGTCGTCGGCGAGACGGAGGCCGCCGGACGGTACGGCGTGCTGGCCGAGCACATCCGCAAGACCTTCACCGAGCGGTTCGTGACCCCGGACGGCAAGATCCAGGGCGACACCCAGACCGCCTACCTCCTTGCGCTGGCGTTCGACCTGCTCCCGGCGGACCTCCTGCCGGGTGCGGTGCGGCGCCTGGTCGAGCTCGTCCGGGAAGCCGGCCCGGGCCTCACCACCGGCTTCCTCGGGGTGAGCCTGATCGCGCCCGTCCTCGACGCGCACGGCCACGCCGACCTCGCGCACGCGCTGCTGCGCCGCACCGAACCGCCGTCATGGCTGCACCCGCTGCGGCACGGCGCGACCACCATCTGGGAGCGGTGGGACGGCTACACCGACGAGCGGGGCTTCCAGGCGGCGGCGATGAACTCCTTCAACCACTACGCGCTCGGCTCGATCGGTGAATGGCTCTACCGCGGCGTCGCCGGCCTCGACCAGGCGCCCGGATCGGTCGGCTACCGCGAGCTGCTGGTCCGGCCGAGGCCCGGCGACCTCACCTCCGCCGGCGCGAGATACGAGTCGGTACGCGGGACCGTCGCCACCCGCTGGACCCGCCGGGACGGCCTGCTCCACCTTCAGGTGACGGTGCCGCCCGGCGCGACCGCCACCGTCCACATCCCCGCCGACGACCCCGGCGGGGTCACCGAGAGCGGGGTCCCGGTGGCCGAGGCCGCCGGGGTGCGGATCGTCGGCGCGGAGCCGGGGGAGCTCCGCTGCCGCACAGCTTCGGGGGAGTACCGCTTCACCGCGGAACTTCATTGACCACCGTCCCCGGGTGGGACGGGCATGGCCGGCCGCCGTCACCTCGGCGACCCGCGCCATGAACGCGAGGAGGACAGATGACATCGTCGTTCGACAGGGCGGCCCTCAGCCGCCGCGGTTTCCTGCGGCTGTCGGGCGGAGCGGCCGCGGTGGCCGCGCTGCCGGCGGCCCTCACGGCCTGCGGGGGATCGTCCGGCGGGTCCGGCGGCACCCTGCGCCTGGTCGGCGTGGCCGACCAGCAGAAGCCGGTCGACCTGCTCACCAAGGCCTACACCAAGGCGAAGTTCAGCACCTCGTTCGCCCCCACCGACCAGGTGGAGACCTCGCTGCGCACCCAGCTGGGCGCGGGCAACGCCCCCGACGTGCACGTGGTCTACCCGGGCAACGGCAGCGCGATGAGCATGGCGCAGATCGCGCAGGCCGGGCTGCTCGCCGACCTGAGCGACCAGGCCTGGACGAAGCGGGTCCCGGCGGGGCTGAAGCCGGCCTTCCAGAAGGACGGCAGGACGTTCCTGTACTCGGCCGGCTCCAGCGTGATCGGCGCGATCTACAACAAGAAGGTCTTCCAGGAGGCGGGGGTGACGCCGCCGAAGACCTGGAGCGAGTTCCTCCAGGTCTGCGACAAGATCAAGAAGAAGGGCAAGGTCCCGATCGCGCTCGGCGCGCAGACCCAGTGGGTCACGCAGCTGATCACGTACGCGCTGGTGCCGTCCACCGTGTACGCCAAGAACCCGCAGTTCGACAGCCAGATGAAGGCGGGGACGGCGACGTTCGCGAACTCCGGCTGGGTGCAGGCGCTCGACATGTACCTGGAGTTGCAGAAGCGGGGCTTCTTCAACGACAACCCCAACGGCACCACGTTCGAGCAGCAGACGTCCATGGTCGCCACCGGCAAGGCCGCCATGGCGATCCAGGTCTCCGCGGTCCTGCCCGACTTCCGCAAGGCCGCGCCGAGCGCCGACGACCTGTCGATGTTCCCGGTGCCGGGTGCGGACGACCCCGCTCAGGTGTGGATCCCCGCCGGGGTCGTCGTCGGGCTGGGCGTCAGCGCCCGCAGCAAGAACCGCGACGCCGCCAAGGCGTTCATCGAGTTCCTCGGCCGGCAGGAGAACATCAACCGCTGGGCCGAGGCCGTCGCCTGCGTCCCGCTCGTCCGGGACTCCAGTTCCAGGATCGACCCGGTGCTGACGCCGTTCCTGCCGTACATGGACGGCAACAAGGCCGTCCCGTTCATGGACCAGGCATGGCCCAACGCCGAGGTGCAGCCCGCTCACTTCGCGATGGTCCAGGAGCTGCTCGCCGGCAAGACCACGGTCGCGCAAGGGCTGGCGAAGCTGGACGAGACCTACCGAAAGAAGCAGCCGTGACCCCGTCCCCACAGCGCGCACCGGCCGCACCCGCGGCCGGTGCGCCGGCCGCCGGCGCACCGGAGGCGCGCGGTGCCCGGCGGCCGCCTCGCGGCCGACGGCGGCGCGGCGGTTTCCTGACGCCGCCCTGGTGGTTCGCGGCGCCCGCCCTGCTCGTGTACGTGCTGGTCGTGCTGTATCCGAGCGCCAGCGGCGTCGTCTACGCCTTCACCGACTGGAACGGCATCGGCGACCGGTCCTTCAACGGCGTCGACAATTTCCGGCGGCTGCTGCAGGACGACGCCACCCGCGGATCGCTCGTCAACACCCTGCTGCTGACCGTCGCGATCGTCGTCGTCCAGAACGGCATCGGGCTGCTGCTCGCGCTCGGGGTGCACACCCGCATCAAATCGCGCGTCGTGCTGCGGGTCGTGTTCTTCGCGCCCGCCGTCGTCAGCCCCGTGATGGTGGCGTTCCTGTGGAAGTACGTCTACAACCCGGCACCGGAGGCGGGCCTCAACGGGATCCTCGGCGCGCTCGGTCTCGGGTCGCTTCGCCAGGACTGGCTGGGCGACCCGTCGCTGGCGCTGTGGTCGGTGGCGGGGATGGTGATCTGGCAGTTCGCCGGCTACTCGATGGTCATCTTCCTGGCCGGGCTGGAGGGCGTCCCCGCGGAGCTGCACGAGGCCGCGATGATCGACGGCGCCGGCCGGTTCCAGCGGTTCCGCAGCGTGACCTGGCCGCTGCTGGCCCCCGCGGTCACGATCAACGTGATGCTGTCGACCATCGGCGGGCTGAAGCTGTTCGACCAGGTCTACGCGGCGACGAGCGGCGGCCCCGGCCACTCCAGCGAGACGCTCTCGACCGTCCTGTACAAGCAGGCGTTCGTGTTCGGGAACTACGGCTACAGCACGGCGATCGCGCTGGTCCTGGCGCTGTTCGTCGCCGCGGTCTCGCTGATCCAGATCTACTACCTGCGCAGCCGGGAGGTGACCGCATGAGCCTCCGGTACGGGTTCCGCACGTTCCTGCTGGAAATGCTGATGATCGTGGTCGCGCTGGCGTTCCTGTTCCCGGTGTACGCGCTCATCACGCTGTCGCTGAAGGACAAGCAGCAGATCGCCTCGGCGCCGCTGTCCCCGCCGACGTCGCCGACGTTCGCGAACTTCTCCGACGCCTGGTCGCGGGCCTCGCTCGGGTCGGCGCTGCTGAACAGCACGGTGATCACGGTGGTCAGCCTGGTGGCGCTCATCGCCATCGGGTCGTTCGCCGCCTACTTCCTGGCCCGGTGCGCCACCCGGATGGGGTTCGTGCTGTACGTGCTGTTCCTGCTCGGCATCGTGCTGCCGTTCCAGCTCGGCATGATCCCGCTGTTCAAGCTGGCCGACTCGGCCGGGCTGCTCGGCACCTACCAGGGGATGATCATCTTCTACACCGGCATCCAGCTGCCGTTCACGATCTTCCTCTACACCGGGTTCATCCGGGCGCTGCCGGGCGACTACGCCAACGCCGCGCTGATCGACGGCGCCGGTCATCTCCAGGCGTTCACCCGGGTGGTGTTCCCGCTGCTGCGGCCGATCACCGGCACGGTGCTGATCCTCAACGCCGTGTTCGTCTGGAACGACTTCTTCACGCCGCTGCTCTACCTGGGCGGGTCGGCGCGGGAGACCGTCCCGGTGCGGATCTTCGCGTTCGTGGGGCAGTACGTGTCGGACTACGGGCTGGTCTTCGCCGGCCTGGTGCTCGCCGCACTGCCGATCATCGTGGTCTTCCTGGTGCTGCAGCGGTACGTGATCAAGGGCTTCGCCAGCGGGCTGAAGGGATGAGCGCGGCCGCGATACCGTCCCGGCTGCGGGCGGTCCTGGACGCACCGCCGCCCGCGTACTCCCCGGCGCCGATCTGGTGGTGGAGCGGCGAGCGGCTCGACCGGCGGCGGCTCCGCGACCAGCTCGAACGGTTCGCCGAGGGCGGCGTCCACAACCTGGTGGTGCTCAACCTGGCGCCCTCGGGACCGATGTTCGGCTCGGACGCCGACGACCCGCCGTTCTTCTCCGACGCCTGGTGGGACCTGCTGGACGCGGTGTGCGAGGACGCCGCCGAGCTGGGGGTGTCGCTCTGGTTCTACGACCAGCTCGGCTTCTCCGGCGCCGACCTCCAGGCCCGGCTGGTGCGCGACGTCCCCGCCTACGCGGGGCAGTGGCTGGAACGGTCGGGAACGGTGGGCGTGCGGGGGTTCGACTACCTGTCGGCCGAAGCGTGCGAGGTGCTGTTCGACCGCGTGCACGGCGAGTTCGCGCGGCGGCTCGGCCACCGGCTGGGCAACGTGATCGTCGGGTCGTTCCAGGACGAGCTGCCGTCGCTGCCGACCTGGTCGCAGGCGTTCGCCGACGAGTTCGCGCGGCGCCGGGGCTACGACCTGACGCCGCACCTCGGGGCGCTGTGGGGGAGCGGGCCGGACGCCTTCCGGATCCGCCGCGACTACCACCTCACCCGTGCGGAACTGGCCGAGGACGCGTTCTTCCGGCCGCTCGCCGAGTGGCACCAGGCGCACGGCCTGCTGCACGGTTGCGACCAGCAGGATCCGGCGCGGGCCGGGCTCCCGGTCGACGGCGTCAAGATCTACGCCGACTACGTGCGCACGCACCGCTGGTTCGGCGCTCCCGGTTCGGACCACCACGGCGACGCCCGCATCCACTCCTCGCTGGCACACCTGTACGGCCGGGACCGGACCTGGATCGAGGCGTTCCACTCCAGCGGCTGGGGCGGGACGCTGGAGGAGACGTTCGACTGGCTGCTTCCCTGGCTGCGCTCGGGCGCCACCCTCTACAACCCGCACGCCGTCTACTACACGACCAAGGCGGGCTGGTGGGAGTGGGCGCCGCCGTCCACCGACTGGCGGCAGCCCTACTGGAGGCACCACCGGGTCTTCGCCGACGCCGTCACCCGGTTGTGCGCCGCGCTGTCGCTCGGGAAGCACGTGTGCGACGTGGCGGTGCTGTTCCCGACCGCCACCGCGCAGGCCGGGACGCGCCTCGACGGCGTCGACCCGGACACCGTCCGCGCCCAGGATGTCTACCGGAGTCTGGTCGGCGACATGGCGTGGTTTCGGATGGTTCCCGGCGCGCTCGACCGGCTTGGCATCGACGCCGACGTCGTGGACGACGACTCCGTGCAGCGGGCCGCCATCTCACGGGGGCGGCTGGAGGTCGCGGACGAGTCGTACGGCACCGTCCTCCTGCCCGCGTGCACCGTGCTCGAAGGGGAGACCGCGCGCAGGCTCGTCGCGTTCGCCGAGGCCGGCGGGCGCGTCATCGCGGTCGGTCCGCCGCCGCGCCACGGCGTCGGCGACCTGGACGCCGACGCGGCGGTGGCGAAGCTCCGCGCCCTGGCGGAGGCCGTGCCGGACGCCGACGGCCTCGGGGCGGCCATCGCCGCCGACCGCCGGGTGGACGCACCGGTCCCCGCCCTCGTCCGCGAGGTCGACGGCGCGACCGTGGTGTTCGTGAGCGCCGCCCAGTCGATGGCCAGCCGCGTGTCGGTCGAGCGTCCTAGCGAGCGCGGCATCGACCTCGGCTGGCTCGACGTGACCTACGACTTCGACCCCGACCGCTACCTGCGCGACATGCGGTTGCGGGTGCGCGGTGTCCGCGGCCCGGCGTTCCTGGCCGGCCCGTTTGGAGGGCCGCCGCGTCCGCTGGAGGTCCGGGAGGTCGACGCGACGTGGGTCGAGGTGGTCGTGCCGTTCGACGACGGGCCCGCCGCGCTGCTCATCTTCCCCGGCGGCGACGACCACCCGGGAGCCTTCCCGGCCGAAGAGCAGCAGACGGGTAAGGGCCTGGACCTCGGTACCTCCTGGATGATGGAGACGGTGCCCACCCTCGACAACTCGTGGGGGGACTTCGCCCGCCCCGCCGGCCGGGACGTCCCGCTGGAATGCTGGAGCCTGCGGCACCGTGTGGAGGGCGAGACGTCCTGGTCCGAGGCCTATGCCACGTTCGGCCCGCACGGCGTCTGGACGCTGGAGTCCGAGGGCTCGTGGCGCCCCGCCGTGTACTCCGACTCGCGCGGCATCCGCAAGGACGCCGTACATCGCGATTTCCTCGGGCCCAAGGGACACGTGCCCGAGGAGTTCCTCGACTTCGGTGACGTCGCTGCCGGGGAGGCGGTGCTCTTCCGTTCCCGCGTGACCGTGCCGGCGGACGGCGGTTTCGTGGCGGTCGGCGCGCCGGCGGCCAAGACGCTGCTGGTCGACGGGGGCGAGGTCCCGCTCGACGACCGGGGATACCTGGCGATCGCCACGGTCCCCGTCGCGGGCGGGGAGCACGACGTCGAGGTCCGGTTCGTCCCGGATGAGAAGGTGCGCCTGCGCGCCCACCTCGCCGTGGTCACCGATCCCGGCCGCTACCGGCGACCAGAGTGGATCACGGTCGCGGGGCCCGGGAGGCCGGGCGCGCGGGTCACGCTCACCGCGGCGCTGCCTCCGGGCGCTTCGATCCTCCAGGTGGCCTCGGCGGCCGCCTGCCGGATCCTCGTCGACGGCGAGGAGATCGGCCGCCAGGGCGGCTTCGACCCGTACGCCGAGCACGAGGTGCCCCGCGTCGGCCGCTACGAGGTGACCGGCGGTGAGGTGACGCTGGTCCTCACCGAGGGCGAGGCGGCCCCGTCCGTCATGGTGGACGGCGCGGTGGTCTCCGGCGCCGGGTGGACGGCCGCGCGCGACGGCGAGCCGGTGCCCGTCCTGCCGAGCCGCCGCCAGTACGGTGACCCGGCCTCGCTGCATCTGCGACGGCGCCCCCACCCATTGCCCGGCGCGGCCTGGCTCGAAGACGTCCCGGAGACCGGCGACGTCCTGCCCGTGCGGTTCGCGGCACCGGGCATCGGCCCGCGCGTCGAGTGGTTGCGCGTCACCGTGCCACCGGGCGCCACCCGGATGGCCGTCGACGTGCACGGTGAACTGCTGGAGGTACTCCTGGACGGCGAGCCGCTGGGACCGGGCCCGGAGATGCGACTGCCTGCCCACCCTGGCCAGGGCCAGGCGCCCGGCCGGAGGACGGCGGAGTTGCGGATCCGGACGATCCCCGGACACCAGGCCGGCGCCGCGCTCGCGGGGCCCGTGCGGTTCGCCGCCGGACCCGGAACGATCGAGCTGGGCGACTGGGAGGACGCGGGACTGGCGGGCTACAGCGGGGCCGTCCGCTATCGTCGCCGCGTCGACCTGCCCTCGGCCCCGGCCCCGGCCCCGGCCGCGGCGACGCTCGACCTCGGACGGGTCCGCGGCACCGCTGAGGTCACGGTCAACGGCGTGCACGCGGGCGTGCGGATCTGCGCCCCCTACCGCTTCGACCTCGGCGCCGCCCTGCGGGACGGCCCGAACGACATCGAGATCCTGGTCTGCGGCACGCTCGCGCCCTACCTCGACGAGGTGAGCCCGACCCACTTCGTCTTCCCAGGTCAGCGGGTCTCCGGCCTGTTCGGTCCGGTGCGCCTGCTCATGCCCACGGACGGGGAAACAGCTCGCCGCCCAGCGGAGCCCCCGCCGTGAGGCCGAGGTCGTCGGTCACGGGGTGGGCTTCACCGCTGAAGGCGGTCTCCGCGTCGATGTAGATGTTGACGTGCGCGAGCCGGGCCGTTCCCGTCCGGTTGGGCAGCGCCATGTGCCCGGTGTATCCGCTGTGGAAGGTGCAGTCGCCGGCTCGCAGAGGGAGGGTGACGCGGGGCGCCCATCGCAGTGCCGGTTCCGCCGCGAACAGATCGTCCGCATCGTGCAGATCTTGCGCGCGGAGACCGGTGTGATGCTGGGTGCCGGGCAGGAATGTCATGCAGCCCCGTTCCGGTGGGACGTCGACCAGCGCGATCCAGGCTGAGAGGGGCAGACGGTCGCCTTGGTGCGGCCAGTACGGACGATCCTGATGGAACTCCGTGGCGGTGCCGCTGTGCGGTTCCTTGACCAGCATCTGGTCGTGCCACAGCCGCAGCGGGAATCCGGCGAGCTGCTCGGCGATCCTGCCGAGCCGCCGGTCCAGGGTGAGATCGCGCAGTGTCCGGTCGCGCCGCCACACGTTGACCAGTTGGCTGAAAGCGCCGCGGGTCTCCAGGCTCTCGGCGCGATGGGCCTCCAGGAAAGTCTCGGCGCCGCTCCTGAACCGCTCGATCCGGTCCGGTTCGAGGACGCCTCGGACTCGGACGAATCCGTACTGGCGATACGCCCCCACCAGCTCCTGGGAGACTCGGCCGTCGGCTCCGACATCGCTGCTCGCCTGCTCGTTCATCATGTGCCAAGCCTCGCCGGGGCACGCGGCGGAGGGCTAGGCCGATCCCGGCGGGAAGTCGTACGATCACGACATGCTCGCCACGCTGCACGAGCAGGCGCTGTTCGTCGACGGTCCGATCTGGGGCGGCGTCCACCACCTGAACGCCGGCGTCGAGCCGCACACGCACGACTTCCTCGAAATCGCGGTCATCGGCCCCGGCGGCGGCCGGCACGTCACCAGCCATGGCGAGCGTCCTCTGCGGCACGGCGACGCGATCGTGCTGCGGCCCGGCGCGTGGCACGCCTTCGGCGACTGCGCCGATCTCACCGTCGCCAACTGCTGCCTGTCCGCCCACGCGCTGCGGGCCGAGCTGTACCAGCTGCCGATGCTGCGCCGGCTGCTGTGGACCGACCCGGTGGCCCGCGGCGCCCGCGGTGTGGCGGTTCGATCCCTCGCCCCCTCGGACGCGGACGAGGCCATCGCGCAGATCAGCCTGCTCGAACGAGACCAGGAGGCGGGCCGCCACCGGCCCGGCCGGGCGGTCGGCCGCCTGATGACCGTGCTGGGCATCCTGGCCGACGCCGCCGGACCCGAACCCGTCCCTCTCGAAGCGGCCGTCCATCCCGCGGTCGCCGCGACCATCGCGCGGCTCGAAGCGGCGCCCGCGGAGCCGTGGCGGCTGGACGACCTCGCGCGGGCCGTCAACCTGGACCCCGCCTACCTCGGCCGGCTGTTCGGGCAGTGCACCGGCTCGACCCCGATGGGCTTCCTGGCCCGGCTGAGAGCCGAGCGGGCGGCGGCGCTGCTGGTGAACTCGACCCTGCCCGCCGCCCGGGTCGGCGCCGCCGTCGGGTGGGACGACCCGACGTACTTCGCCCGGCGCTTCAGGACACTGGTCGGCCTGACACCCACGGAATACCGGAGACGCAACAGAGCCTCGGAATAGCGATCCCCCCTCCGATCGGACGGTCTGCTCAGAAGGGCGGCGGGCCGCTTCCGACGAGCGTGATGACGTCGGACCAGGCTTCCGAACCGCCGAGCGTTACCTGTGCCTCGCGGCCGTCGGGAAGTCTCAGCGTCCGGTCGTCGTCATCACCGGCATCGAAGTCGGCGATGGTCGCGGTCCCGGACCACTCCCGCTGCTTGGAGCGCAGATCGACGTAGACCTCGATCTCGGCTCCGCCGTTGTCGATCAGGGTGGCGGGCCCCCGGTAGCGGCTCACGGCTGAATCTTCTCGTTAAGGCCTGCGTGGAGTGTCTTCATGAACACGCACCATAGCGTCGAGGTCGGACGTTCCCGTCCTGTATCGCTGCTCAGGGCTCTTGGGCGGCGCGCGGTCGCTCCGGGATGACGGGCGGCTGCCGCAGCGAGCGCCCCGACCAGCGCGGTGACGCGACCGGGTAGGGGCGTGCAGAATCGTGTGCATGCGAAGGTCGGATCGGATCGCGTGGTGGGCGTTCGGCATCGTCGTGATCTTGGGCGGTGTGGCGGTGTCCGGCATGCTGGCCGATCCGCCTCCGCGGGAGCCGGCCTCCGTGGACGAGTTCTGCCCGCCTCAGCCGACCGGTAAGGCGCGGGACGACACGTCCTTCAAGGAGACCGCCGATCCTTACCGGGGGAGGGGCCCGCACGCGGTGAAGCTGCTGTTCGCGGACGCCAACACCGGCGAAGGCGCCGACGAGCTCCCCTCCCGCTGGCAGGTGGGCGATACCGACGTGAAGCCGAAGGCCCAGCTCGTCGCCTGCGGTTATCAGGACACGGCCGGGACGCGCGAGACCCGGGTCTGCGAATACGTCCCCGAAACCACTGCGAGGCTGTACTGGCAGCTCTCGGGAAGCACACGGCCCAAGAACACGACCAAGATCTCGCTCCTGAAGGCCTCCTACGTCTTCGAGATCTACGAGGCGAAGACCGCAAAGCCGTTGGGCCGCTTCGAGGTGCCCGGCGACGAGGCATGCCCGTGGAGCGTCAAGCTCGACGACCGGACCTCCATCGAGCAAGCACCGGACGCGTCCAAGCTACGCAAAGCCCTGCGCCCTTACGCCGAGCGCACAATCACCTGAGAACCACTTAGAAAGCAATTCGGCGCCGCGTGGTCGAGCTCCATGTATCCCGGCGCTCTGAGCGGCGGCGACCTGGCCACGCTGGTCTTCGGCGTGCACACCTACATGCTCGGCTACACCGCGAAGCAGGTCGTCCGGGTCAGGTCAGGGCGGTGATGGCGGTGTCTACGTCGGTTTCGGTTGTGTAGAGGTGGAAGGCCAGGCGTGCCGCACCGTTGCGGACGGATGCCCGGATGCCGGCCGCCGTGAGGCGCTCGGCCGCGTCCGGGAGGGGGACGGTGACGATCGCGCTGTCGCCGGGCGGCATGCCGAGGCCGGCCCGGAACCGGTTGGCCATCCGCACGTCATGGTCGTGAATCTGTGCGATGCCGATCTCCACGAGCAATTCCAGCGTGGGAGCCGCCGCGACGTAGGAGAACCAGGGGGCGGCGATGTCGAAACGGCGCGCGTCCTTGGCCAGCCGGAGCGGCGGGCCGTAGGAGGCGTCGCCTTCACCGGCGTACCAGTTGGCGGCGAGCGGTCGGATGCGGTCGCGCACGGCGGGGCTCACGTAGCAGAAGGCGGTGCCGCGGGGGCACATCAGCCACTTGTACGCCGAGACGGCGAGGACATCGAAGGGCGTCGCGTCGACCGGGAGCCAGCCGACCGCCTGCGTGGCGTCGGCCACGACGAGAGCGCCGTGCGCCCGCGCCGCCGCGACGATCTCGGCGGCGGCGGCGACCTCACCCGTCGCGGACTGGACCAGGCTGAAGGCGACCGCGTCCGTGCGCTCGTCGATCGCGTCGGGCAGCTTTGAGGGTGGCACCGTGCGCACGTCGAGATCGTGCACGAGCCAGGGGAACAGGTTGGACGTCTGCTCGATGTCGGGGACGACGACGCGCGAGCCGGGCGGCAGCGAGGCCGCGACCGGGGCCAGGACCTGCGAGGCGGAGGCGCCCACGGCCACGTCGTCGGACGCGACGCCGACCAGGCGGGCGAACGCGTTGCGCGCGCGGCCGGTGGATCGGTCCCACTTGTCCCAGCCGTTGGCCCCGCGACGCCACTCGGCCAGCGCGCTCTGCAGCGCCTCGAGGGCCGGCTCCGGCGGAATGCCGTAGCTCGCGGTGTTCAGCCAGCCCGGCTCCGGATCCCACATACGTACCGCTTCGTCCAGATTCACGCTCGTGAGCCTAGAGGGGCCGGTGGGGTGGGCGGCATGCCGGCCTGTGGTGGATCCCGAACCGCATAGGTCCTGTTCCCAGCCTCGCGGGTGCGCTGGGTGGGAGACGGTCGGCTCGGCTAGGGGAGGATCGCGTCGACGTAGCCGCCGAGGTTGTTCACCAGGATGTCGACATCGGGCACTTGGGCGCGCACTGCTTCGGCGCCCTCGGCGGTGGCGACGTCTGCGGCCACGCCCCGCAGATCCGCATCCGGGAGTTGCGTGCGCAGCGCGTCCAGGGCGCCGGTGACGCTGTTCTCGGAGCGTCCGTTGACGATGGTGGTCGCTCCGGCCCGTGGGCACCGTGCGGGCGCGGCTTCAGAAGGCTCGGGTCGTGACCGCGGCGACGGCGCCGCCGTCGACCAGCAGGTCGGTGCCGGAGATGAAGGACGCGGCGGGGCCGAGCAGGAACTCGGTGGCCGCGGCGATGTCGGCGGGCGTGCCGGACCGCTTGGCGTTGGAGGCGTCGATCATCATCTTCATGCCGGCGCCGTGCTCGCTGGCGAGTTCGGCGTGGCCCATGGGGGTGGCGATGACGCCGGGGCTGATGGAGTTGATCCGGGCGCCCCGGGCACCCCAGGTGGTGCTGGCGGCCTGGACCCGCAGCTGGTTGGCGTACTTGGCGAAGGCGTAGGCGGCTCCGCTGTCGGCGAAGGCGGCCGCGTCGCAGATCGGAAGTGCCAGCAACCGGTCGGCGGGGGTGGTGGCCAGTTGCTGCGCCTGCTCGCGGGGGAGGTCCGGATGGAAGCGGCCGGCCATGCTGGCGATCACGATTCCGGCGCCGCCGGGGGCGACGACCTCGCCGAACTCCTCCAGGACGAGCGCCGGACCCAGCAGGTCGACCGCCAGGATCGCCGGCACGGGTGCCTGGACGGGCGAAAGCCCGGCGGTGTGCACCACCGACAGCACCGGGCCGAGGGAGGCGGCCCGCTCGGCCAGCGCGGCGACCGCCTCGCGCGAGGACACGTCCACCCCCTGAGCGGTCACCTGATAGCCCTCGTCGGCGAGCTGCCCGGCGACCGCGTCCAGGATCTCCTGGCTGTGGTCGGCCACCAGGACGTGGGCGGCCGGACCGATGCGCCGGGCGATGGCCTGTCCCATGCCCCCGGCTCCGATGACCACCGCAACGTGCTGCGTCATGCTCTCTCCTCGGGGCCGTGCCTGGACAGGACACGATCGGTGCGAGATGCCCCCTCGCGCAAAAACCGGGGTCTCACTTGAGCGCACCGCCCGCGACCAGTGCGCGAAGCCTTCTTCGGTCGAACTTGCCGCTCGGAAGCGTCGGTATCTTCTCGCTCGACGCGATGACCCAACGCGTCGGGACCTTGTAGCCGGACAAGCGCTGACGTACTTCCACAGCGAGGGCCTCCGCGTCGATGTCATCAGCGGCGGGCACGATGACCGCGCAGACCTCCTCGCCGCGCGTGGGGTGATCGATTCCGATGACCACGCATTGCGTGACCTGTTCGCACTCCTCGATCGCCGACTCGACCTCGCGCGGGGACACGTTCGCTCCGGCCGACTTGATGAGTTCGCTGGTGCGCCCCACGTAGAAGAGCCGCGGGTCGCCGGCGTGGCGGTAGACGCGGTCGCCGGTGTGATACCAGCCGTCCTGGTCGAACACCTCCGACCGCTCACGCTTGTTGTAGCCCGCCATCGTCCCCGCGCCGCGGATCAGCAGTTCGCCCACGTCGCCGTCGGGAACCGGACGGCCCTCGCCGTCGACGATCGCGGTATCGGTGAACGCGAAGCTGCCGGCTGTCTCGGACATGCTGCGGTGGACGGGGTATCCGTCCGGGACGCCGTGCATGGCGAGGTCGAGCGGCCCGTCCCGCAGCATGGGCGCGCTGCTGAGGTCGCGCCCGGCGAAGGACGGGTGGTCGCGCAACTGCTGGGTGAACGTCGGCCAGCCGACGACGCCGTTCCCGCGTTCTCGCTCGATCAGGTCCAGCGCCGCCCCGGCCTCCAATCGCGGCAGGACGAGCACGGTCACCGGTTCGTGGAGCGCCCCCGTCGTGGCCAGCACGCCGCCGATCCAGAAGAACGGCATCGCGCAGAGGATCCGCGGCACGCCCGAGGCCCCGGTCAGCGCCCGGATCGCGGCCGGCCAGGTGGAGGTCTGCCGGACGAGGGTGCCGTGCGTGTGCAGGACGCCCTTGGGGTCGGCCGTCGACCCCGACGTGTGGACCATGATCGCTAGGTCGGCGGGGGTGACCTCGTCCTCGGCCGCCGCCAGCAGTTCGGCGGGCACGACGGCGGTGCTCGCGGCGTCCCAGACCGTGGCCCAGGAACGGTCGGACTCACTGGTCAGCACGATGCGGCGCAGGTACGGCGCGCCGGGCAGGCACAGGCGCCCGGCCTCCTGATCGGGCAGCCCGGGAAGCGCGGCCTCGAACCGTTCGGCGACGTCGATCGTGACGACGCGGGTCGGGGCGATCAGCACGGCGACGTCGGCCAGCCGCAGCACTTTCGCGATCTCGGCCGGGGCGTAGAGCGTGCTCAGCGGGACGACCACGGCGCCGACGCGGCTTGCGGCCAGCCACCAGACGGCCCATTCGGTGTCGCTGGTGAAGAACAGGCCGACGCGCGTCCCCTTGCCGACGCCGTGGTGGAGCAGCCACCGCGCCGCGAGCGCCGACCGGCGGTCGGCTTCGGCGTAGCTCAGCCCGTCCGTGGGCGTCACCAGGTACCGCTCCTGGCCGAACTCGCGCGCGCCGCGCTTGAGCAGTCCGGCGATGGTCGCTCGCGACTCGGTGTCTGCCGGCGGCATGGGCCCCACTCTCGACGATCGCGGTGCCCGGAGCCTATTACGGACGATTCCCGTACGTAAAGGGCCGGATCTACAATGGGCACCCGCCGACCGCCGCGAAGGAAACCCGCCATGCCCGAGGCCCGAACGTCCGGTTCGACGGCGGGGCGCAAGCGGGACCCGCTGATCGAGCCCCGCGTCTTCGAGGCGGCGGTCCGCGTCTATGCACGCGCGGGCTGGGGCGGTTTCACCTTCGACGCGGTGGCGAGGGAGGCGGGCGTCGGCAAGCCGGCCATCTACCGGCGCTGGACGTGCGGTGAGGAACTGCTCGTCTCGGCCCTGCACAACCTGGACTTCCCGGCCGCTCGGGACTGCGGCTCGGTCCGCGCCGACCTCCAGGACTACGCGCGGCAATGGGTGAACTGGTACCGGCACCCCGACCGCGCCCTGGCCGGCCGGCGGATATCCCTGGACTCCCGCGCCCGTCCCGCCCTCGCGACGTTGTACGAAGAAATGATCAACAGGCCCCGCACCGAGGCGGCCCGCGAGGTCACCCGGCGAGCGATCGCCCGCGGCGAACTGCCGCCGACACTGCGGTCCTCGACGCTCGCGGACCTGCTCGTGGGCGCGATGTCCACGCACTGGGAATCGACCCCCGAAAGCAGCCGCGCCCGTCTCCGCCGGACGTTTCCCGCCTATGCCGAAACGCTGGTCGACATCATCCTCGCCGGCGCATGGGCACTGCCCGGCCAGTCGGGCCAACGGCCAGAATGCCCCGCCCCAAGTACGGAACCTGGCTGACACGAGCCGGGGACACGTGCAACCGGTCGTCAGGCGATCTCCACATTCGCCTCCACTGAAGATGAACAGCCATGTCCTGATTTTTGGGACGCTGGTGGCGTAATGCGGGAATGTGTAGGCTGCCGGAAAGTGCGCGAGGAGAGGCGCGGCAGTGGGTGATCTGGGGTCGGTTCTCGGGGGAGCGCGGCGGTCAGAGGGAGCCGGCGGTCTTGTGGTCGTGGATGATCCGCATCGCGGTCGCGCGGTCGTGCGCGGCGATGGCGTCGACCAGGCCGGTGTGCAGCTCGTGGCGTTCCCGCAGGTAGGGGGTGAGGGGGCGGTCGCCGTCGGGCTGGACGGAGCGGGTGTGGGCGTCGATGAGGTCCAGCAGGCTGGCGTACAGCGAGCGCAGCAGGACGTGCGGGCTGACCGCGGCGATGCGGGCGTGCAGCCGCCAGTTCGCGTGCACGAACGCGGTGGCGTCACCGTCGGCGGCGGCGCTGCCCATGTCGGCCAGGATCTCGCGCATCTCGCCAATGTCGGCGCGCGACGCGTGCCACAGCGCGTCCTCGATCAGGAGCGGGTCGAGGGCGTCGCGGATCCGGATGGCCTCGGCGACGGAGGTCTGCTCGGCGTCCAGGGCCAGCATCGAGTTGCCGAGCCGGACCATGGGGGACTGCTCGGCGGCGAACAGCCCGCCGCCGGGGCCGGGACGGACCGCGACCAGGCCGCGCGACTGCAGCAGGCGGAGCGCCTCGTTGAAGGTGCTGACCGAGACACCGCACAGCGCCCGCAGCTCGCCCTTGGTGCCGAGGCGCGCGCCGGGTTCGGCGGCGCGGGCCAGCTCGGCGATGCGGTCGGCGGCCTGCTCGGCGCGGCCGGTGCCGGCCGACCCGTCGGCGTGTACGGGACGCACCCGGTCCTCCTCTGCTGAATTCGTCATGCACATTAGCAGGCCGATCCCTTGACGCCCGACGAGACCTGCATGCATTATCGCCCTAATCATCATGCTGAATTAGGAGTGCGGATGCGGATCGGGAACCTCGGCGGGCGGCTGGCCATCGTGCGCGACGGCCGGGCGGTGGACGTCGAACAGGCGAGCGGCGGCAGGTTCGGGTCCGATCCGCAGGCCGTCTACGCCGACTGGGAGGGCTTCCGGGACTGGGCGGCGTCGGCGACGCTGCCGGCCGGCACCGCCTTCGACCCGTCCGAGCTGGGCGCGCCGGTCCCGGCGCCGCGGCAGGTCTTCGCGATCGGGCTGAACTACCGCGACCACGCCGCCGAGTCGGGCTTCGACGTGCCCGAGGGGCTGCCACCGGTGTTCACCAAGTTCGTCACGAGCATCACCGGCCCGGTCACCGAGGTGACGCTGCCGCCGGACGGCCACACCGACTGGGAGGTCGAGCTGGTCGCCGTGATCGGGCGGCACTCGCGGAACGTCGCCGAGGCCGACGCCTGGGACCACGTGGCCGGGCTCATGGTCGGCCAGGACGTCTCCGAGCGCGTCACGCAGCTCGCCGGCCCGGCCCCGCAGTTCAGCCTCGGCAAGTCGTTCCCCGGCTTCGCCCCGACCGGCCCGTGGGTCGTCACGCCGGACGCGTTCGACGACCCCGACGACCTGGAGCTGACCTCGGCGATCAACGGCGAGGAGGTGCAGAAGGGCCGCACCCGCGACCTGATCTTCCCGGTTCCGCTGCTGGTCGCGCGGCTGTCTGCGGTGCTTCCGCTGCTGCCCGGCGACCTGGTCTTCACCGGGACCCCCGCGGGCGTCGGCCTCGGCCGCGACCCGCAGCGCTGGCTCGGCCCCGGCGACGAGCTGGTCAGCCACATCGAGGGCATCGGCGAGCTGCGCCAGCGGTTCGTCCCGGCCTGACCGACTCCGGGCTCCCACCCCTCCAGCCGAGGAGACACCCATGTCCCTGCACCGCCTGATCTCGGTCACCATCGGCGTCCCCAACGTCGCCGAGACCGCGGACTACTACGCCGACTTCGGGCTGCGGCCCGACACGGGAGGCTGGTTCGGCACCCGCGACGGCGGACGCCAGCTGCGCATCGTGCCGAGCCCGACGCGCCGCCTGGTCGAGATGCACGTCGGCGCCGACTCGCCCGACGACCTGGGTGCGGCGGCCGCCCGCCTGGAGCGGCTCGGCGTGGCCTGCGACCGGTCCGCCGCGACCCTCACCGCGGTCGAGCCCGTCACGGGCGTGCGGGCCGTGGTGGAGGCGGCGCCCCGGCTGCGGCAGGAGCCCGTCCCGCCCACCCCCTACAACGGGCCCGGACGTTACGAGCGGACCGGCACCCGGGCACCGGGCGTCCTGCGCGAGGAACCGGTCCGGCCGCGCAAGCTCGGCCACGCGGTGCTGGCCACCACCGACTTCGCCGCGACCAGCGCGTTCTTCCGCGACGGCATCGGCTTCCGCACCAGCGACATCATCAAGGACGCCGGCGTCTTCCTGCGCTGCTCCACCGACCACCACAACCTGCTGGTCCTGGCCGCGCCCGTCTGCTTCCTGCACCACACCTCCTGGCAGGTCGACGACGTCGACGAGGTCGGACGCGGAGCGTCGGCGATGCTGGAGGGCCACCCCGAACGGCACGTGTGGGGCCTCGGCCGCCACCACGCGGGCTCCAACTTCTTCTGGTACCTGAAGGACCCGGCCGGCAACTTCTCCGAGTACTACTCCGACCTCGACTGCATCGTCGACGACCAGCTCTGGACGCCCGAGACCCTCGAAGGCGCCAGGGGGCTGTTCAACTGGGGTCCGCCGCCGCCCCCGTCCTTCCTGCGCCCCGACGACCTCGCCGAGCTGATGACCGGCACGCACGGTGCGGGACGGTGACCGCGTGACCGAGCACGACGTCGCCGTCGTCGGCTTCGGGCCCGTCGGGCAGCTGCTGGCCCTGCTGCTCGGACGCGCGGGGCACCGCGTCCTGGTCCTGGAGCGCCGGCCGCGCCCCTACCCGCTGCCCCGCGCCGTCCACTTCGACGACGAGATCGGCCGGATCTTCCAGGCGGCGGGCGTCGCCGAGCAGGTCCGCGGCGTCACCGAGCCCGTGCCCGACTTCTACGAATGGCGCAACCGGGACGGGCAGACCCTGGTCCGCATCGACTGGTCGGGGACCGGGCCCAGCGGCTGGCCCGCCGCCAACTTCTTCTCCCAGCCGGAGCTTGAGGCCGTGCTCACCGCCGCGGTCGCCGAACTGCCCGGCGTGACCGTCCGCCGCGGCCTGGAGGTGACCGCACTCGACGACACCGGCGATGGCGTACGCCTCACTGCGCGAGCAGACGAAGGCGGCGACTCCACCTTCCATGCCCGCTACGTCGTCGGCGCGGACGGCGCCAACGGCTTCGTCCGCGACCGGATGGGCGCCGGCGTCACCGACCTGGGCTTCTTCTTCGACTGGCTCATCGTCGACACCATTCCGCGCGACGAGCGGGAATGGTCGCCCATGAACTGGCAGCTGTGCGATCCCGCCCGTCCGACCACGATCGTGTCGGGTGGCCCCGGACGCCGCCGCTGGGAGTTCATGCGGCTGCCGGGGGAGAGCCCCGAGGACCTCAACTCCCTCGGATCGGCGTGGCGCCTGCTGGAGCCCTGGGGCCGAACCCCCGAGAACACCATGCTGGAACGGCACGCGCTCTACACCTTCCAGGCGCGCTGGGCCGAGCGGTGGCGCGACGGCCGCCTGCTGATCGCCGGGGACGCCGCCCACCTGATGCCGCCGTTCGCCGGCCAGGGCATGTGCTCGGGCCTGCGCGATGCCATGAACCTCGGCTGGAAGCTGGACCTCGTCCTGCGCGGCGTCGCCGGGCCGGACCTGCTCGACACCTACACCACCGAGCGCCGCGAGCACGTCCAGCACGCGATCGGCATGTCGATGGCGCTCGGCCGGGTCATCTGCGTCCTCGACGAGGACGAGGCCGCCGCCCGCGACGACCGCATGATCGCGGCGGGCGCCGACCCGGCGCGCGTCCTCCCCGACACTCCGCCGCCCGTCCTCGGGGACGGCGTCCTGCAGCGCGGCCCGGACGGGCTCCGCCGCGCCGACGTCGGACACCTCACGCCCCAGCACCGCGTCACCCGCCAGGGCAAGACCGCCCTGCTGGACGAGATCACCGGAGGCGGCTTCACCGTCCTGCTCGACGGAACCGCCGCGGGCGAGGCGATGGACGATGACGACCGAGAGTTCCTCCGGCGCATCGGCGCCGTCATCATTCCGCTCTACTCGCCGGATGATGCCGGGACACCCGCCGACTGCTATGTCGACACCGAGAACGCCTACCTGCCCCACATGCGGGAGCACGACCACACCGCCGCCGTGATCCGCCCGGACTTCTACCTGTTCGGCGCTGCGGAAAGCCCGGCTGAGCTGCACGAACTCATCGGTCAACTCCGGGCGCGGCTGTGCGTTTCGGCCGGGGGAGGGCAGGCGTCGTGACGAACGAACCGCCGCACCGCGTGCCTGTGCTGATCGCCGGAGGCGGCCCGGTGGGCCTGGCGGCGGCGTTGGAACTCGCCCACCATGGCGTCCGATCGCTGGTCGTCGAGCCTCGTGAGGAGGTGTCGTGGCTGCGGCCGCGCGCCAAGACGACCTCGGCGCGCACGATGGAGCTGTTCCGCCGCTGGGGCCTCGCCGATGCCGTGCGCGAACGGGCCGCCCTGCCGGTGGCCTGGTCCGACCAGGCCGTGTTCACCACCGGGCTGCTCGGCCGCGAGATCACCCGGATCCACGGCTGCTTCGGCCTCGACCTGGCCGGGGACGACCTGGTCGCCGAACCCGGCCAGCAGATCCCGCAACCGGCCGTCGAGCAGGTGCTCAGGGAAGCGGTCGCGCGCTCCCGGTACGCACAGCTGCTCACCGGCCGGTCCGTTAGGGCCGTCCGCGAGGAGGACGACGGCGTCACCGCCACCGTCACCGCGCCCGACGGCAGGGATCGGCAGGTCAGCGCCGCGTACCTGATCGGCGCGGACGGCGCGTGGAGCACCGTCCGGGAGGCCATCGGCGTCAGCTACGAGGGCACCGCCGACGCACGCCCCAACTTCAACATCGTCTTCCGCGCCCCCGGCCTCGCCGAGCGGGTGCCGCACGGACCCGCCGTCCACTACTGGGTGCTGCATCCCAGCCGCCCGGGGCTGGTCGGCCGGCTCGACCTGCGCGACACCTGGTGGTGCATCGCGCAGGGCGTCACCCAGCAGGAAGGGGACGCCGATCCGCTGGCGCTCGTCCGCGAGCTGGTCGGAGCCGACATCGACGCCGAGATCGTCGCGACCGACCCGTGGAAGGCCAAGATGCTGCTGGCCACGCGGTACGCCACGCGACGGATCTTCCTCGCCGGCGACGCCGCGCACCTCAACCCGCCGTGGGGCGGGCACGGCTTCAACACCGGCATCGGCGACGCCGTCAACATCGGCTGGAAACTGGCCGCCGTCCTGTCCGGATGGGCGCCGGAGACACTGCTGCGCAGCTACGAACCCGAACGCCGGCCCATCGCCGCGCGGACGATCGCGGAGGCCGCCCGCAACATGGCGACCCTCGCCCCCGAACTCGCCGACCCGCGGCTGACCGGCACCGACGCCGAGTTCGCCGCCGCCCGCCCGGCGGTCGCGGCGGCCGTCCAGCGCACCAAGGACGCCGAGTTCCACAGCCTCGACCTCGTCCTCGGCTACACCTACCAAGGCTCACCGATCGTGGCCGACGACGCGGGCGGGCGGCTCCCGCATCGCTGGCTCGCATCCGGCGACTCCCTCTACGACCATCTCGGACGCGGCTTCACGCTCGTCGCGAACCCGTCCGCCACCGACCCCTCGGGCTTCGCCAAGGCCGCCGCCGACCACGGCATCCCGCTCGAGATCCTCAACGACCCGCACACCGCCGGCCTCCGCCTCGTCCGGCCCGACCAGCACGTCGCCTGGACCGGTGACGCCCCCGCCTCCCCGCCGGAGATCCTCCGGCGGGCGGCCGGCCACCTCGACTGACACGCCCCGAAGACGCATTGGCGCGCCCGGCCCACGGCCGCGCGCCCTGCCCATGCTGCGTTCGGTTGCTCCTGCGCTGTCCGACTCCGAACCCCGCGTGCACCCACCCCTGCGTAAGGAGATCCGATGTCCGCGACCCCAGAACCCGCCACCGGCAGACGGCAGGCCGGTGTCCTCGTCCTCGCCTGCCTCATCCTGTTCATCGACGGCTACGACGTGTTCGCCATCGGCACCGTCGGGCCGAGCCTGATGCAGTACAAGCCGTGGGGCGCTACCCACGACACCCTCGGGATGCTCGGCAGCGTCACCGCGCTCGGCATGCCGTTCGGCTCGGTCCTCGCGGGTTGGGCCGCCGACCGGCGCGGACGTCGCCTTCCGCTGACCGTCGCCGTCGTCTGGATCTCCGCGTCGATGGCGGCGGCGACGTTCGTGCCGTCCCTCGGCCTGTTCGCCGCCGCCCGATTTTGCACCGGCGTCGGGATCGGCGCGCTCGCCCCGCTGGTCAGCGCCTACGTCACCGACGCCGCGCCTCCGCGGCGGCGGACCCTGCACCTGACGGTCGCGCTCGGCGCCATCGGCGTCGGCGGCACCGCGTCTGCCGTCCTCGGTCGGCTGCTGCTGCCGGACGTGCACTTCCAGTGGCTGTTCCTGTTCGGCGCGCTGCCGATCGTGCTCGTCCCGCTGATCTGGCGGATGAAGGAGGACGCGCCCGCCGGGCGCGGCGGGACGGAACGGGAGCGGACACGCCTGTCCGAGCTGTTCACCTCCGGCAGCCGGCGCGCCACCGTCCTGTTCTGCTGCGCCTCCTTCATGAGCATGGCGCTCGTCTACAGCACCACGGCCTGGCTGCCCGCGGTGATGATGAAGTCCGGCTACGACCTGGGCTCGTCGCTGGAGTTCACCATCGCCTTCACCGTCGGGGCGACCGCGGGGAGCCTGGGCGGCTCCGTGGTCGCCGACCGGGGCCACCTCAAGCCGGTCACGCTCGGCGGCTTCGTGCTCGCGGCGGTGGCGCTGTTCGTCCTGAGCACCCCGCAGCCGCACGTCCTGCTGCTGGCGGTGTCGGCGCTGGCGGGGCTCGGCACGCTCGGCGGCCAGAACATGGTGATCGCCTGCATGACGGCGTTCTACCCGGCGCGGCTGCGCGGCACGGGTCTCGGGTTCGGGCTGGGCGTCGGGCGGCTCGGCGCGGTCGCCGGCCCGTCCTACGTCGCGGTGGCCACCGACCTGTTCACCTCGTCGAAGGCGGGGTTCTTCGCCTTCATGGTCCCGGCGGTCCTCGGAGCCGCCGTGATCGCGGGGCTGCCCCGGATCCTGCCGCCCTCGCAGGAGAAGCGGGCCGCCGCGCAGGAGACCGCACCCGTCGTCCCCTGACCGGAGGCGAAAGGCCGGCCCGGTGCGCGTCGCACCGGGCCGGCCTTTTCGCGAATGTCGTCAGGGATTGACCACGGCCATCCAGATCGGTTCGGTGCGGCTCTGCATGGCGTCGACGGCGCGGACGGCGTCGGCGAGCGGGTACCGGTGGGTGATCAGGTCGGCCGCGTCCAGCGCGCCGCTGCCGAGCAGGCCGAGGACCTGCTCGGCGTCGGTGCGGGTGCACGCGCGGGTGCCGACGATCCGCCAGCAGTTCCGCATCAGCGCGATCATCGGGAGCGTCACCGGCGCCTGGTTGGCGCCCATGTGCACGAGCGTCCCGCCGGTGGAGAGCGCCGTGGTCGCCTGCAAGGTGACCGGGCCCTGCGGGACGTAGTCGAGGACGGCGTCGGCGCCTGCGGGCACGAGGTCCCGCAGTGCCCGGGTGAGGCCCTGCTTCTCGTCCCAGCCGGACGGCAGCTCGTCCAGCGCGACGATGTCGGTGGCGACGCCGGCGGAGAGGCGGCGCACCGCCTCCAGCCGCTCGGCGCTGCGCCCCACGAGGACGAGTCGCGCCACGCCGAAGTGGCGGGCCAGCGCGATCGTTGCGGTGCCCATCGTCCCGGTGGCGGCGGTGACGACCAGCGTCGCGCCCGGCGTGAGGTCGGCGAGCTTGAGGGCGCGGACGGCGTTGGCGAGGTCGTGCACCTTCGCGCCCACGTCGAAGCTCACCGCGTCCGGCAGCGGGTCGACCAGCCAGTGCGGGACGCGAACGTACTCGGCGAGCCCGCCGTCGTGGTACGCGTCGTACAGCGGCATCGGGACGTCGCTGAACGCGGCGTGCCCGATCATCGCCTGCTGCACGCACATCATCTCGCGGTCGGTGCGGCAGTACCGGCACGACCGGCAGGTCAGGTTGGGATGGACGCGGACCCGGGCGCCGACCGCGACCCCGGTGACCTGGTCGCCGACGGCCGCGATCGTCCCGGCGGCCTCGTGCCCCAGGGTGGTCGGCAGATGCCGGAACGCGCCCATGGCGAGCAGCCGCATCATGCCGGGAGCGAGGCCGGCGGAGGCCACCTTGACCAGGACGTCCAGCGGTCCCGGCTCCGGAACGGGGATCTCGACGAGTTGCAGCGCGTCGGAGCCGCGGTCGGCGCGCGCGGCGAGCATCGACTTCACCGGGCCCCCGCAGCGGTCGAGGGCAGGTGCCGGTCGAGGAACGCGTGCGTACGCTCCCACGCGGCCTCGGCTGCGGCAGGCCGGTACATGTGCGGGCGCGCGTCGCAGGCGAAGGCGTGCCCGGCGTCGTCGTACACGTGCTGGTCGAAGTCGACGCCCGCGTCCTGAAGCGCGGCGTCGATGGCCTTCACCTGGTCTGCGGGGATCGTCGGATCCTCGGCGCCGACGTGCAGCAGCATCGGCGCGTCGATCGACCCGGCCCGGTCCAGGACGGCGTGCGGGCCCGCCGCGATCCCGGGACCATAGAACACAACGGTCGCGGCGAGCCCCGGGATCGCGGTGGCCGCGGTGAACGCGGCGCGGCCACCGAAGCAGAACCCGACGACCGCGGTCCGATCGGCCGGGACGCCCTCGATGGCGGCGAGGTGGTCCACGACGGCGCCGACGTCGGTGACGATCGCGTCCGGACCGATCGCGCCGATCAGCGGCATCGCCTCGGCGTGCTGGTCATAGCCGAGGGTGGCGACACCGGTGCGGTGGAACAGGTCGGGGGCCAGGGCCAGGAAGCCGCGCGCCGCGAACCGGCGGGCGATGTCCTGGATGTGGTCGTTGACGCCGAACGCCTCCTGGAGGACCACGACGGCCCGATCGGCAGGGGCGTCCGGCCGTGCGGCGTAGACCCGCATCGGCCCGTCGGCGGTCTCAACGGTGATCCATTCGGTCATGACTCTCCTTGCGGCAGGGCGTGGTAGTACTCGGCGGCGCCGGAATGCAGCGGGACGGGCGTGCGGCCCATCGCCACCGGGTCGAGGGGATAGGTGACCGGGCTCTTCTCCGGCGGGAGGTGCCGGTACTGGCGCTCGATGACCTCGCGGGTCTCGCCCAGCACCCACGCGATCGCGTACGCGACGTCGTCCGGCAGGTCGGAGCGGGTCAGCACCAGGAAGTCGGAGAAGTCGAGCGTGCGGAAGCGCGGGCAGCCGGGGAAGTGGCCCTCCTCGACGGTCGCCGCCGGCCAGGAGTAGTCGGTCCACAGGCCGTCCAGGACGTCCTGCTCCACCTCCAGGAAGTGGAGGTCGCCGCCGAACTCCTGCCAGTGCGGCAGCATGACCGCCTCGTGGACGACGGCGTCCGCGCGTCCCGCCAGCACGTGCGCGAACGTCTCCCAGGGACGCTCGTCGGCCAGGATCGTCCCGCCCCAGCCCGTGACGTCGACACCGGAGCGGGTCAGCAGCTCGTGCGCGCCGACCCCGACGTGGTTCTCCCCGTCATGGCCGGACGTTGCGAGGGTCAGCGAGGGCTTCGCCTCGCGCAGCTCGGCGAACGACGTGATCCCGAGCGTCCGGCGCACGCCCACGACCAGACGGTCCCGCTGCGGGACCACGCCGAGCGCGCGCAGCTCGGGGAACGACTCTTCGGCGTACAGGCCGCGGCCGTCCAGGGCGGCGCTGGCGAACGCGGCGGGCGTCGTCAGCGCCACGTCCACCTCGCCCCGCCCCACCGCCCGGACGGCGTCGGCGTAGCCACGGCTGTTCCAGATCGCGACCCTGGTGTACGGGCCGCACCGGTCGGTGAGCTCCTGGGAGATCCAGCCGCAGACCCGATGCAGGTTGGCGGCGCCCCAGTCGCCGCGCAGATGCAACGTCAGCGACCGGTCGATCTTCGGTTCGGGCGGACGGGTCATGTCGTGCCTTCCATGTCGAAGTAGCCGGCCAGCGCGTCGCGCACCCGCGCGGCGCGGGCGGAGGGGAACACGGCCGCGACGTAGCGGTCGGGCTTGACCAGCACGAACCGGCCGCGCGCGGCGCCCAGCGCGGATTCGAGCCGCCCGTCGGCGTCGGCGACGGCCTGCCGGCCGTCGCGCGGGCGCGGCAGCCGGTCGCCGAGCACGACGTCGATCCGCCGCAGTCGCCACGACCCGAGCGCATCGCCGGCGCGCTCCCAGGCGGCGGGCGTGACGTCCACGCCGAGCAGCGCCGGGCCGTCGCCGAGGACGTCGTCGAGCCGCCGCGGGCGCAGACCCGGCGGGACGAGCACGCGCGGCTGGGGGAGCTGGGTCCCGACCAGCCGCTCGTCGCCGTGCCCCGTCCGGACCACGACGCCCTCGGCGTGGACGGCGCGCGGCCGGAACCGCATCTCGGTCAGGTACCGGCGGCTCCACGGGACCAGCAGCAGAGCGCGCACGGCGGTGTCCCGCAGGCGCCCCCGCATCGGGTCCACGGTCATCACCACCCGCCCGAGCCGCTCGGAGAACGCGACGGTCGCCTCGGCGTGCGGGCGCCGCTCGGGCTCGTAGGTGTCCAGCAGCCGCTCGTCCGCGCGGCCGTGCCACACCTCCGCCAGCTTCCACGCCAGGTTGGCGGCGTCGCGGACGCCGGAGTTGAGGCCCTGCCCGGCGAACGGCGGCATCATGTGCGCGGCGTCGCCGAGCAGGAAGCAGCGGCCGTCGCGCCACCGGTCGGCGACCACGGCGTTGAAGGTGTAGTTCGTCGCGCGCTCGACCTGCTCGGGGGTGATCGTCCGGTAGGGGGAGACGAGCCGCTCGATGGTCGCGAAGTCCGGCCGTGTGCTGCCCTCGCCCTCGCCGGGGCGGAGCCGGAACTCGTAGCGGCAGCGGCCGTCCCGCCCCGGCACGATCACCGTCGGCCGGTCGGGGCGGCCGAGGTGCATGCCGTACCGCTCGTCGTGGGGGTCGCCGGTGGTGTCGGCGACCAGCCAGACCTCGCGGTGGCTGGTCCCGGTCATCCCGATGCCCTTCAGTTCCCGGACCGTGCTGCGACCGCCGTCGCAGCCGAGCACCCAGCTCGCACCCAGCTCGGTGCGGGTGCCGCAGGCGGTTTCCAGAACGGCGGTCGCGCCGCCGGGCCCGTCCTCGGCCTCGACGAGCCGGGTGCCGAACCGGACGTCGACGCCGTCGCGGTCCTTGAGGTTCTGCAGCAGGACGCGCTCCAGTTCCGGCTGCGCGAACTGGTTCTTGAACGGGTGGCCGAGGCGGTACGGCTCCGGGCCGCGGGCCTGGAACAGCGGGCGGTCCCTGCGGTCGTAGTAGCGGGTGCCCGTGCCCGGCACGACGATCTCCAGCACGGCCTCGTCCAGCCCGGCGGCCTGGAGCGTGCGCAGCGACTCGTCGTCCAGGCTGATCGCCTTGGCCTCGTCGCTGGTGGCGGAGTTCCGCTCGACCAGGACGACCGGCACGCCGCGCGCCGCCAGCAGGTTCGCGGCGGCCAGCCCGACCGGGCCCGCGCCGACGATGAGCACCGGCGCGTTCGCGGGGGCGGTCACGGACGGCCGTCCTTGCGCGCGAGGTAGGCGAAGCCGGCGTCGATCTGGCTGTCGGGCCAGCACTCGTCCCGTTTCGCCGCCGCCTCCGCGCCGTCCGACCACACCCGGACCGGTCCCGCGGCCATCGCCGTCAGCTGCGTCCGACAGGCCCCGTCGAGCAGAACGGCGTGCATCACGGCCGCCTGGACGCTCGTCCCGGCGGCGACCAGGCCGTGCTTGGGCATCAGCGCGGCGGGCGCGTCGCCCAGCGCCTCGGCCAGGGCGCGCCCGAGCTCCGGAGTGCGGACGAGCCCGCCGGTCAGGGCGAAGCGCGGCACGTCCGCGCCGCCGAACAGCGCCCCCTCATGGGAGATCGGCAGCAGCGGCGCGTCCAGCGCGGCGAACGCGACGGCCGCCTGCGCATGGGAGTGGACCGAGCAGTGCAGCTCCGGCCGCTGCCGGAGGATCTCCAGGTGGATGTGGCATTCCTTGTGCGGCGCGCCCTCGCCCTCGACGACCTCGGCGTCCCACGACACCAGCTGGATCCGGTCGTCGCGGATCTCCTCGAAGCCCCAGCCCGGCGCCTTGATCCAGATGCCGCGCCCGTCCGGGTCGCGGACCGCAGCATGCCCCCACACCATGTCCGACTGCCCGGCCGCGGCCAGCGCCCGGTTCGCCGCGACCGCCCGTTCGCGTGCCGTCACCGCAGCGCCTCGATCTCCGCCGCCGGCAGCCGCTCGGCCGTCCTCGTCGCGTCGGTGACCTGCGGGACCTCGCGCGCGGACGCGACCGTCAGATGGATGCTCGGCTCGTGGTGGATCGAGGTGAACGCGATCCCGACCGGCACCTTCACGAAGTCGCCGGGTTCCAGCAGGACCGTTCCACGCTGGGTGACGAGCGTCCGGCGCCCGCTGATCTGGTACTGGATCTCCTCGGCGTTGCGGATCCGGCGGTAGACGCGGCCGTCGGACGCCTCGGCGACGGTCCGCCCGATCAGGACGTGGGACGACCGGTAGAGCCAGGTCGTGCCGGACGCGTCGTCCGGGCGCAGCACCTGGATCCGCTCGGTCTCGCCCTTGGCCTGCTCCAGCAGGGCCCGCTCGTCGGTCGGGGCCAGCACGATGTCGTGACCCGGGCCGGCGAGGCACTGCGTGATCATCTCGTTGACCTCGCCGGGCTCCCAGCCCTCGAACGGCGGGATCACCACCTCCGACGTCCGCTGCGCCGCAACCGCCTCGACGACCGGAGCCGGCACGTAGAACAGGACGTGGATGTCCTCGCGCCCGTAGTTGTCGTGCGCGACCCCGACCGGGATGCGGGAGAAGTCGCCGGGAACCAGGTCGACGGTGCCGAACTCGGTCATCAGCGACCGCACGCCCGCGACCTGGAGCGACATCTCGTCCACGTCGCAGTTGCGGTGGTAGAACGGCTGCCGGCCGTTCATCGTCTGCCACTCCAGCCGCATGAAGTCGCTCTCGTAGACGCCGCGCGGCGGCGCGAACGCCCGCTGGACGTACTCGGCGTCGAAGTGGACGACCTCGATCGGCGGGTGGCCGCGCCCCATCCGGGGCGCGCCCGGCCGCGTGTGCGGGTCGCCCAGCAACTGCTCCTCGCGCCGCTCGAACACGCGCGGCGGCGCGTCGAACGGGAAGGTCTCGAAGCTCTCCCTGACGGTGCCCATGGTCTCCTCCTCAGGCTTCGGCACGGACGGTGTTGCGCAGCGTGCCGATGCCGGCGATCGTCACCTCGACGACGTCCCCATCGGCCAGGAACACCTGCGGATCGCGGCGGTACCCGACGCCGCCGGGCGTCCCGGTGAGGATGACGTCCCCCGGCTCCAGCCGCGTGAACTGCGACGTCACCTCGATCAGCCGCGGCACGTCGAAGATCAGCCGGTCGGTGTTCGAGGACTGCATCTCCCGCCCGTTCAGGTGCAGCGAGATGTCCAGCTTTGCGGGGTCCAGCTCGTCGGCGGTGACGAGGACGGGCCCGAGCGGCGTGGAGGCGTCCCACGCCTTGCCCTGCATCCACTGATGCGTCCTGTACTGGAAGTCCCGCATGGTGACGTCGTTGGCGATCGTGTAGCCGAGGACGTGCTCGAACGCCCGGTCCCTCGGGATGCGGCGGCCCGCCTTGCCGATGACCACGGCGAGCTCCGCCTCGTAGTCGACCTGGGACGACTCGGGCGGAAGCGTGATCGGCGCGCCGTGCCCGATCAGGCTGGAGGCGAACTTCGGGAACAGGACCGGGTAGTCCGGCAGGTCGCGGCCGGTCTCCTCGACGTGCGCGCGGTAGTTGAGGCCGACGCAGAAGACCTTCTCCGGCCGGACGACCGGGAGCAGCGTCAGGCCGTCCAGCTCCACGCCCGTCTCCGCGGCGGGCGCCCCGTCCAGATCGGGCACCGCCCGGTCGATCCGGTCGGCGCCGCGGAGCCGGTGCACCCGCGTCCCGTCGAGCCGGCCGAGCGCCTCGGCCCCGTCCTCGTCCTGATAGGCGACGAACCGCATCCCACGTCCTGTCCTGTTTTTCGAAGCAGACATCCTGCTTTTCGATACAAGCTAGAGCTAGATCGATCGAGGGTCAATGAGCTAGCGTGCTCGATATTCAGGATCAGCATCCTGTTAAACAGGACAAGGAGCCGTCCATGGCCATCGCCGAACTAGGACACACCGGACTCTGGGTCGATGACCTCCCGCTGATGCGTGACTTCTACGAGCGCGTCCTCGGCCTCACCGTCACCGACCACGACGACGACATCGGCATCGTCTTCCTCAGTGCCCGGCCCGACGTCGAGCACCACGAGTTCGTCCTGCAGACCGGCCGCACCGCCCCGCCCGGCGCCAAGCAGCAGCACCAGATCTCCTGGCGCGTCGAGACCCTCGACGACATCCGCGCGTTCCACCGCAGGTTCGCCGAGGAAGGGGTCCGGGTGCAGCAGGAGGTCACCCACGGCAACGCCCTCGGGATCTACTTCTTCGACCCCGAGGGCAACCGCAACGAGGTCTACCTGCGCATCGACCGGGACATCCCCCAGCCCTTCCGCAAGAGCATCGACTTCGGCCTGCCCCCCGAGGAGATCTACGCCGAGGCCGAGCGCCTCCTCGACGACGGCGGCCCCGCCTACCGCCCCGTCCAGTAGACGCGCCGGCGGCGCGGCACCGCCGAGTGCCGCGCCGCTCGCCCCGTCTAGGAGTCGAGGATCGCCAGCCGTTCGCTGATCCGCGCGGCGGCCTTCTCCACGGCCTCGGTGACCTGCGGCACCCGCTCGTCCGGGACCCGGTACGACAGCGCGGCCACGCTCACCGCGGCGACGACCGCGCCGCCGGAATCGCGGATCGGGGCCGCCACGCCCAGCACGTCGGCGTCGAGCTCGCCGCGCGACACGGCCGTCCCCGTCTCCCGGATGCGCTCCAGCCGATCCCGCAGCGCGGCCGCGTCGGTCAGCGTCGCGTCGGTGAACCGGGGCAGGCCGCTCTGCTCGACGACCTCGTCGATCTCCTTCTCCGGCGCCCACGCCAATAGCACCAGCGCCGACGCGCCCGCGTTGACGGGCAGCACGTGCCCGCGCTCGTACGACAGCCGGACGGGATGGTCGGCCTCCTCCCGCTCAAGGCAGACCACCGTCGCGCCCGTCCGGCGCGTCAGCAGCACCGCCTCGCCGACCTGCTCGACCAGTTCCCGCATCACCGGCCGCGCGACCTCCGACAGCCCGATGCCCTTGCGGGCCAGCCGCGCCAGCTCGAACACCCGCGGTCCGAGCCGGTACCCCGCCGGCCGCTGCTCCTCGATGAACCCCGAGGACGCCAGGCTCTGCAGGTACCGGTAGGCGGTCGACCGCGCGACCCCGAGGTGGTCGGCGACCTCCTGCCCGCCGACCACGAGGCGCGAGTCGTCGAAGAGCAGCAAGATGTCCAGCGCGCGGTCGGCGGTGGAGTTCCGCTCCCGATACCCGCTGACCCGCTCCGATCGCTGTCCTGCCATGCAGGAGAACATACATGGATAACAGACGCCCGCGACCGACGTTGCGGTCCATGGCGGGCGTCACCCGTCGGCAGGCGTTGGATGCAGGTGCTCAGCCAGGCCTGGAGTTCGCAGCGTGGGAACAGCCGGAGGCCTAGGCCGGAGACCTGCGCCGCGCCGTCGAGTTGGGCGGCGAATGATCGTGACTCCGGGCAATCGCGATGTCACTCGGCTGTGACGGCAAGGGCGCTGTGGGGGCAGTGTCGCTCTTCGGGGGAGCGGGGACGACGGAAGTGTGGCGAGTCCCTTTCAGCGAGACAAAGTGCAGTCGATCTTCGATGCCATGGACGGCGACGGGGACGGCGTTCTCCGCAAGGCCGACTTCGAGGCCCTCGCCCGCCGGTGGGCGGCGGTCCGGGTCGCGGGCGACGAGGAACGGCTGCTGGCGGTCATGCGCGGCTGGTGGGACACCCTGGCCACGCACTCCCGCACGGCCGACGCGGTCATGATCGACGACGTCCTGGCCGTCGTCGACCTGCTCAGGAGCATGCCCGGCGCGGTCACCACGACCGCCGACATGATGTTCGAGGCCGTGGACGAGGACGGCGACGGCCTCATCTCCCTGGCCGAGTACCAGCGGATGATCGCGGCGTGGAGCAGCGGCCGCATCGACGGCGGTGACGCCTTCGCCCTGCTGGACCTGGACGGCGACGGCGCGATCTCCCGGGAGGAGTTCGCGGCCCACTGGTACGAGTTCTGGGCCGGGGACGACCCCGCCGCCGCGGGCAGCCGGATCTTCGGGCACGTCCCCGGCTGACCGCGAGGCGAACCGCCGGCACGGAGCCGGCGCCGCGGGGCCGTTCACCAGCTGATCCGGGCCGCCACCGGCCGGTGGTCGCTGCCGGTGGGCGGCAGCACCCACGAGCTCATCGGCTTCACGCCGCGGACGAGGATCTGGTCGATCCGCACCATCGGGAACTCGGTCGGCCAGGTGAAGCCGAAGCCGTCCCCGGCCGCGTCCTGGGCCGAGCGCAGCTGCGCGTTGAGGCCGGCGAACGCGCGGTCGTCCATGGTGCCGTTCAGGTCGCCGAGCAGCACCACCCGCGCGTTCCGCTCGGCGGCGACGGCCCTGCCGAGCGCCTGCGCGTTCCTGTCCCGCGAGACCGTCACGAAGCCGCCTCTGGGATTCACCCGTACGGACCCCAGGTGCGCCACGTACACCGCCAGCGGCCCGTGGTCCGTAGCCACCGTGGTGCGCAGCGCCCGGTTGTCGACCAGCTTGGCGGCGGCGGGCTTGGTGGCCGCGAGCGGGCCGTAGTCCGTCTCGATCTCGACCGGCCGGGAGTCCGACAGCGGCAGCTTGCTCCACAGCCCGACCGTGCCCTGAACGGTGTGGAACGGGTACGCCTTCGCCAGCCCCTTCTCGTAGGCGCCCTGGGCCTCCCGCGACAGCTCCTCCAGTGCCAGCACGTCCGCCCCGGACGCGGCCAGCTTGCCGGCGGTGCCGGCCGGGTCGGGATTGCCGGCGCCGACATTGTGGCTGACCACGGTGAGATCGCCGCCCGGGTGGGACCTGTCGCCGAGCAGCCCGCCGAACAGGCTCAGCCAGACGATGGCCGGCAGCAGCAGCGCGGTCACCGCGGAAGCGGAGCGGCGCCACAGCGCGGCGATCAGCAGGACGGGGATGAACAGGCCGAACCACGGCAGGACGGTCTCCACCAGGCTGCCGAGGTTCCCGATCCCGTTCGGGATCTCCGCGTGCAGCAGCATGGACAGGCCCAGCAGCAGCGCCAGCGCCGCGAGCACCAGGCCGCGCCTCCAGGGTTCCGGCCGCGAACCATTGCGGACCGCCCGGCGGATGCCCGCGCGCCAGGAACCGGCGCCGGCACCCGGACGGTCGGCGCCGCGCCCGGCCACCACCGTGTCCGCCGTGTTCACCGAGTCCACCGAGTCTGTGTCCACCGTGTCCACCGGGGCCGTCGCCTGTCCTCGCTCATTGTCGGTCACTGCTGCATCCTCGGGTCCTGGGTGGGGTCGGCGTACATGGTCGGGCAGCCGTGATCGATCGCTCCGGTGCGCAGCTCGTAGTGCCAGGGTTCGTTGCGGTAGATCTGGCACAGGCCGTACTCGGCGCCGTGCCGGGACAGCCACGCCGTCGCGGCGGAGCGCCCGATGTCGACCGCGTCCCCCGACACGTGAGGAGACGTCGCGGCGGTGGCCACCCATCGGGCGGCCGCGGCTTTGGACCCGTACTTGGAGACCGCCTCGCGCAGAAGCCGGTTCTGGTACTCCGGGGAACGCCAGCCGCTGTTGACGTAGAACGTGATCTTGTCGCCCGCGGCGTCCGACGCGGCCCGGCGAAGGGCCTTGAGCAGATGCGGATCAAGCTTGGCAACGGCCGGAAACGCGCCATCGAACACCGTCACGCCGTCGGGGACGACACCGTCGGCCCTGCCGACCGCACCACGATGCTCACTGTGAAGAGTCTCCGGGGGTGGTGCGGCCGAGGGCGGCGAGGATGACGAGGACGTCAAAGATGGCCGCGATGACGAAGATGGCGAGGAGGATGCGGAGGGCGAGGCTTTCAGCGACCGATAACCGAGGGCCGCGACGAACGCCGCTATGACGACTATCAGGCCGACGATAAGGAATGTGTAAGATCGGCGTTTCGAGGTTCGCGCCGATGGCGGGATCTGAGCCATGCTGCCAGTGAAGGCGGCGTGGTGTTGCAGGCACGTATGCGGTTTTCGATACGCAGACGATATGCGGCGGCTCGTAACCTTGAAGCATGCGTGTACTGATCGTTGAGGACGAGCCCTACCTGGCGGAGGGCATCCGCGACGGCCTGCGCCTGGAAGCGATCGCCGCCGACATCGCCGGTGACGGCGACACCGCGCTGGAGCTTCTGGGCGTCAACGGCTACGACATCGCCGTCCTCGACCGCGACGTCCCCGGGCCTTCCGGTGACGAGATCGCCAAGCGCATCGTCGCCTCCGGCAGCGGCATGCCGATCCTCATGCTCACCGCGGCCGACCGTCTCGACGACAAGGCCTCCGGGTTCGAGCTCGGCGCCGACGACTACCTCACGAAACCGTTCGAACTGCGCGAACTCGTGCTCAGGCTCAGAGCGCTCGACCGCCGGCGCGGCCACAGCAGGCCTCCCGTGCGGGAGATCGCCGGTCTGCGGCTGGACCCGTTCCGCAGGGAGGTCTACCGGGACGGCCGCTACGTCGCGCTGACCAGGAAGCAGTTCGCGGTGCTCGAAGTCCTCATCGCGGCCGAAGGCGGCGTCGTCAGCGCCGAGGAGCTGCTGGAACGCGCGTGGGACGAGAACGCCGACCCGTTCACCAACGCGGTGCGGATCACCGTCTCGGCACTGCGCAAGCGTCTCGGGGAGCCGCAGATCATCGCCACCGTGCCGGGCGTCGGCTACCGCATCGACGCGCGGCCGGAGGCAGAGCCAGAGGCAGAGGCCGGAGGCGAGGGAGGAGACCGTGGGTAGGGCCCCGGGGCTGAGCGTTCGCCTCAGGCTCACCCTCAGCTACGCCGGGTTCCTCATGCTCGCGGGCGCTCTGCTGCTCGCGGCGGTGTGGGTGTTCCTCCTGCGCTACGTCCCCGACCGCGCGCTCATCGTCCCCTCCGGTACTCCCGATACCGGTGTCTTTCCCGTTCGGTCCAACCTTTTGCGCGTTTTCGCTCCGCGGGCGGTCGCGGTTCTGGCGTTCCTATTGGTGTTCGGTCTCGCGGGAGGGTGGATTCTCGCCGGCCGGATGCTGGACCCGCTGACCCGGATCGCGGAAGCCACGCGAATGGCCACGAACGGATCGCTCTCCCACCGGATCCGCCTGCCGGGCCGCAATGACGAGTTCCGCGAACTCGCCGACGCCTTCGACACGATGCTCGCACGGCTCGAAGCGCACGTCGCCGAACAGCGGAGGTTCGCCGCCAACGCCTCCCACGAGCTGCGCACACCGCTCGCGATCTCGAAGACGCTGCTCGACGTGGCCCGCACCGATCCGGCCCACGACACCGGCGAGCTCATCGACCGCCTTCACGCCGTCAACACCCGGGCGATCGACCTTACCGAGGCGCTGTTCCTGCTCAGCCGTGCCGACCAGCGATCCTTCGCCCGGGAAGACGTCGACCTCTCCCTCGTCGCGGAAGAAGCCACCGAAACGCTCCTCCCTCTCGCGGAAAAGCACGGCGTCACCATCGAGACCTGTGGTGACATCACTCCCACGAGCGGGTCGCAAGCGCTCCTGCTGCAGCTGACCATGAACCTCGTGCACAACGCGATCGTGCATAACCTGCCTGGGCAGGGCACCGTATGGGTCGATACCAGCGTGCGCTCCAAGACGGCGGTGCTCACCGTCGAGAACACAGGCGAGAACCTCACCCCGCAATTGGCCGCGACCCTCACCGAACCATTCCAGCGGGGCACCGAGCGCATACGCACCGATCACGCAGGCGTCGGCCTCGGCCTGGCGATCGTCAAAACCATCACCCAGGCGCACGATGGAACGCTCACCCTGACCCCGCGCTCAGCCGGCGGAATCCGCATCACCGTGGAATTGCCCGCGACGGCCCGCATCCCGATGGGCAGCGGCGTTCTGTAGGCCCGCCCCCCACGGTCAACAGGCGTTGTGGTGGTGGACGAGGGGGAGGAAGAGGTCGTCGACGATCGACTCGATGCGTGCGGGCTTCAGGGGTTCGAGGTCCATGAGCAGGTCGTGTCGCACCAGGTCGAACGGCATGGCGAGCACCGCCGGAGGGGTCCGTTCCAGGTCGATCTCGCCGCGGGCGTGGGCGCGCTCGTAGATCGTCCGGACGATCGAGAGCCGCTGGCCGCCGAGGATCCGGTCGCGGGCCTGGGCCGGGGTGAGGCCGGTGCTGGCCAGCAACCCTGAGAAGGCGGCGGCCGCGGCGACGGCGAAGAAGGCGGCGCGGGCCTGGCCCATGCCGGTCAGCGCGGCCACGAGGTCGTCGCGCAGGGTGCCGGTGTCGGGGGCGTCGACCGGGTGGGTGCGGCGGTAGTGCTCGAGCGCGGCGAGCACGAGCTCGTCCTTGTTGGCCCAGCGGCGGTACAGCACGGCGATGCCGGTGCCGGCGCGGGAGGCGACCGACTCCATGGTCAGCTTCGCGAAGCCGGCCTCGACCAGCTCGTCCCAGGCCGCGTCCAGCAGCGCGGCCTCGAGCTCGGGCCCGCGCCGGCGCCGGCGCGAGGGCTCGGCGGCAGATGGGGTCACGGGCCCAGTATAAGGAAGATTTGCCTTCCTTACGGGAGCGCCCTACTCTCACTAAGAGATGAATTCCTCTCTTATGTCGGAGGCGGGACGATGACGGCGACCACCGAGGCGAAGCTGTCGCCGCAGGTGAGGAACGCGCTGATCGCGCTGGTCGTGGGCGGGATCGCGGCGATCCTCGACTCGACGATGGTGACGCTCGCGATCCGCACGCTGGCGGTGGAGCTGCACTCGACCGCCGGCACGATCCAGTGGGTCACCACCGGCTTCCTGCTGGCGATGGCCGTGACGATCCCGGTCACCGGATGGGCGGAGCGCCGCTGGGGCGGCAAGCGGGTCTGGACGGCCGCACTGGTGCTGTTCGTGATCGCCTCGGTGCTGTGCGCGATGGCGTGGGACGACACCAGCCTGATCGGCTTCCGGGTGCTGCAGGGCTTCGGTGCCGGACTGATCTTCCCGCTGATGCAGACGCTCGCGGTGCGGGCCGCGGGCGGACGGGTCGGCAGCAGGCTGATGGCGGCCGTCAGCCTGCCGATAGCGCTCGGCCCGATCCTCGGCCCGGTGCTCGGCGGCGTGATCCTGAACTGGCTGAGCTGGCGCTGGCTGTTCCTCGTCAACGTGCCCGTGATCGCGGTCGGGCTGCTGCTGGCCTGGCGGTTCCTGCCCGCCGACCGTCCCGGCTCACCGGCCGGACGCGGGCGCCTGGACTGGATCGGCCTGCTGCTGCTCGCGCCCGCGCTGGCGGGGATCCTGCTCGGCCTCTCGCAACTGTCCGAGGACGGCGGGATCGGCCGCGCCGGAGTGCTGGCGCCCCTGTCGGCCGGGGTCGTCCTGCTGGCCGCCTTCGTCGCCTGGGCGTCACGGCCCGGCGAGCGCGAGCCGATCGTCGACGTCCGGCTGCTGCGCGCGCGCTCGCTCGGCAGTGCCTCCACGGTCCTGTTCACCGCCGGCGCGGCGATGTACGCCGGCATGTTCCTGCTGCCGCTGTACTACCAGCAGTTGCGGGGCGACAGCGTGCTGGACGCCGGGCTGCTGATGATCCCGCAGGGTGTGGGCGCGCTCGCCGCGCGCTTCGCGGTCGGCGGGCTGGTCGACCGGTTCGGGGCGCGCGCCGTGACGGTCGCCGGCTTCCTGCTCGCCGCCGTCGCCACCGTCCCCTTCGCGCTCGCCGGACCGGGCACGAGCCTGTGGTGGCTGGGGGCCGTGCTGCTGGTCCGCGGTCTGGGGGTCGGAACGGTGCTGATCCCCCCGATGTCCGTCGCCTACCAGGACGTCCGGCCGGCGGGCATCCCGCACGCCACCATGAACACCCGCATCGCCCAGCAGGTCGGGGCCTCGTTCGGCACCGCGATCGTCGCCGTCGTCCTGCAGTCGCTCCTCGTCCACGGCGCCATCGGTGCCTTCCAGGGCGCGTTCTGGTGGGCGATCGGCATCGCCGTCGCCGCGGTCATCCCCGCCATCGCCCTCCCGGACGGCAAGGCCGCGTCTTGATCGGTGACGGTCCTGCGTCAGCCCTGAGCGGCGTCCCGCGCTGCCGGGTTCTCCGCTTCGCGGCGGGTGAGCACCAAGGGTCCGTCCTCGGTGACGGCGACCGTGTGCTCGGAGTGGGCCGTGCGCGAGCCGTCGGCCGAGCGGATGGTCCAGCCGTCGGCGTCGTAGACGATCCGGTCGGTCGTGCGCGCGAGCCAGGGCTCGATCGCGAGGGTCAGCCCCGGCCGCAGCTTCAGGCCGCGGCCCGCCCGGCCCCGGTTGGGGACGTGGGGATCCTCGTGCATGGTGCGGCCGATGCCGTGGCCGCCGAACTCGGTGTTGACCGGATAGCCGTAGTCGTGGGCCACCTCCCAGATGGCCGCCGAGATGTCGCCCAGGCGGTTGCCTGGACGCGCCGCCTCGATCGCCGCCTCCAGCGCCTCCTCGGTGGCGCGGACGATCCGCAGGTCCTCCTCGGCGGCGGTGCCGACGACGACCGTGCGCGCCGAATCGGCCACCCAGCCGTCGATGCCGACGGCGATGTCCGCGCTGAGCACGTCCCCGTCGCGCAGCGTGTAGTCGTGGGGGAGGCCGTGCAGGACGGCGTCGTTGACGGACAGGCAGATGACGTTGCGGAACGGGCCGCGCCCGAAGGACGGCGCGTAGTCCCAGTAGCACGACTCCGCCCCGCGCCGTTTGATCATGCCGCGCACGTGGTGTTCGAGGTCCAGCAGGTTGACGCCCACGTCGGCGAGCCGGCCGACCTCGGTGAGCACCTCGGCGACGAAGCGCCCGGCCATGTGCATGCGCTGGATCTCCGCAGGCGACTTCAGTTCGATCACGAATACCTCGCGTCCCAGGGTGTTGGTATTACTATACCGAGACTCTAGCACTTGCCGGTATAGTAATACCAACCCTATCCTGGGAGCATGGTTCGCCAACCGCTCACCCCTGAGCAGATCGAAGCCGGCAGACGTCTCGGCGCCCTGCTGCGGCACGCGCGGGCGGGCCGCGACCTGGCGGAGGTCGCGCACGCGGCCGGCATCTCGCCGGAGACCCTGCGCAAGATCGAGACCGGACGGCTGCCGTCCCCCGGATTCGGCACGATTGTCTGCCTCGGCGAGGCGCTCGACGTGCCGGTCGAGCGGTTGGCGGCCACCTGGCGCGGCAACGACCTGCCGCTGGAAGCCGTCTCGTAGCCGCCGTCGCGCGCCCCGGTGAACGCCGTCCGGAGAGCCGCGCACGCATGCCCGCAGGTTGCTGCATAGGCTGCCGGGGTGGACACCGATGATTTCGTCGCCCGATTCGACTACCCGATGTTCGTGGTGACCACCACCGACCCCGTCACGGGAGAGCGTGCCGGCTGCCTGGTCGGATTCGCCACGCAGACCAGCATCGATCCGTTCAGGTTCCTGGTGTGCCTGTCCCGCCGCAACCGCACCTTCCGGGCGGCCCAGGAGGCGAAGGTCCTGGCCGTGCACGTTCTCGGCCGGGACGAGGAGCAGCGGGAGCTGGCGACCTTGTTCGGAGCCGAGACCGGCGACGAGGTCGACAAGTTCACCCGCTGCTCCTGGCGGACGGGCCCCGAAGGCGTGCCGCTGCTCACCGGTGCACCCCGCCGCCTGATCGGCCGGGTCCTGGAGCGTGTCGACCTCGGCGATCACGTCGGGTTCCTGCTCGACCCCGTCGACGTCGCCATCGGGGCCGACACCGCGCCGCTCACCTTCCGCTCCCTGCCCGACATGGAACCGGGCCACGAGGGCGGCTGAACCGCTCGCCCCGCGCGTCCTCGCCCCTGGAAAGTAGGTCTAGCCCTACCCCCATCGACGTCCTGGCCCTACGGCCCGGCGGGTGTCCTCGGCACGAGCATGAAGGCACCAGCCGCCGGGAAGCGCCCGGCTCCTGCCGCACGAAGGAGTGATGGACAGATGAGCGGGTCCAGGACTCGAACCACGGCGCTGTGCGCCGCGCTCGCCCTCGCCGGGACGTTGGCCCCCGCGGTGCCGGCCCACGCGTTCACGCCGCACCGGACGGCCGTGCAGAAGATCCGGTCCTCGGGGACGACGGACCTCACCTCCGGCTGGGCGATCCGGTCGTCCGCCGACACCCGCGACACCGGCGCGGAGATCTCGCAGCCGGACTACTCGACCAAGGGATGGCTTGCGCTGTCGCGGCCCGAGACGCTGATGGCGGGCCTGCTTGAGAACGGCCGCTACCCGGACATCTTCCGCAACGACAACATGGCCAAGGTGCCGGCCAAGCAGTTCGACGCGAACTGGTGGTACCGCGAGCAGCTGACCGTCCACCCCCGCAAGGGAGAACGCACCTTCCTGGTGATGAACGGCGTCTCCGGGAAGGCCGACCTCTGGATCAACGGGAAGAAGATCGCCGCAGGCGCGCAGCTCCAGGGCTCGTACGCGCGGCTGGAGTACGACATCACCCCCTACGTCCGGGACGGCGCCAACGCGATCGCACTCGACGTCTCCCGCAACGACTCCGACATCACCAAGTTCGACACGCCCATGCGGTACCTGACCCAGAACCAGGTCGACTGGAACCCGATGGCTCCCGACCAGAACACCGGGCTGCAATACGCGCCGCAGATCGTCCAGGAGGGCCCGGTCTCGGTCCGCAACGCGCACGTCCTGCAGGACAACGCGCCCGACCTGTCCACCGCCGACCTCACGGTCAAGGCCGACGTGCGCAACAACACCGGCACGCCGCAGCAGGTCACGGTGTCCGGGACGGTGTCGCACGGCGCCACCCGCATCGCCTGCAAGGCCACCGTCACGGTGCCCGCGCACGCGACCCGGACCGTCACCATCACCAAGGCGGACTGCCCCGGCCTGCACCTGAAGCACCCGGCGGTGTGGTGGCCGTACCAGATGGGCGACCAGCCGATGTACCACCTCGCGCTCGACGCGTCCGCGGGCGGGACGGTCTCCAGCAGCGCCGCCGAGGACTTCGGCATCCGCACCGTCACCTCGCGGCTCACCAAGCCCGTGCCCGGCAAGACCCACGGCAAGGACGGCTACCGGCAGTTCATCGTCAACGGCAAGCCGCTGGTCATCCGCGGCGCCGGCTGGTCGCCGGAGCTGTTCCTGCGCTACTCCCCGTCCAACATCGCCGACCAGGTGTCCTACATCCGGAACATGGGCCTGAACGCGGTCCGGTTCGAGGGCAACTTCCCGCCGGACGACATGTTCGCCCAGCTCGACCGGGCGGGCGTCCTCGCCATGCCGGGCTGGCAGTGCTGCGCCCTGTGGGAGAACAAGTCGTCGACGTGGTCGGACGACGTGAAGGCCAACGCGGCCAACCAGGCCCGCACCATGGCCGAGCGGCTGCGCGACCACCCGAGCGTCTTCACCTTCTTCCAGGGCAGCGACGACGCGCCCGACCCCGAGAAGGAGGCCCTCTACCTCAAGGCGTTCGAGGAGGCCGACTTCCGGCTCCCGCAGGTCGCCGCGGCGGAGTACAAGTCGTCGCCGAAGCTCGGCCCGGCGGGCGCCAAGGAGGGCGGTTACAACTACTTCCCGCCGAACGCCCTGTGGAACAACAAGCGCGAGACCGTCAACACCAACGACCCGACGCTCAGCATGACCGGCAGCGCCTGGGGCTTCGACACCGAGGTCAGCACCGGCAACACCATCCCGACACAGGACTCGCTGAACCGCTTCCTCAGCGCCGCCGAGCAGAAGAAGATCTGGGAGCCGGCGACCGCGCAGGGCCAGACCGCCGGCCAGGACATGTACCACACGTTCCTCTACTCCGACTACACGCGCCTGTCCCGGATGGGCGTCTACAACACGCCGCTGTGGCACCGGTACGGCCCCTGGAAGGACGCCGGCTCGTACCAGAAGACCGTCCAGCTCGGTCAGTACGAGGTCACCCGCGCGCAGTTCGAGTCGTACATCGGCAACTCCACCGACAAGGCGAACCCCAGCACCGGGATCATCTACTGGATGCTGAACAAGGCGTGGCCGTCGCTGCAGTGGAGCATGTACGGCTCCGACTTCGACCAGCCCGGCGTCTACTTCGGCGCGAAGAAGGCCAACGAGCCGGTGCACATCATGTACTCCTACGCCGACGGCTCCATCAAGGCCGCCAACCTCACCGGCGCCCGCCAGGACGGGCTGCGCGCCACCGCCCAGATCATCGACCTCGACGGCAAGGTCCGCGCCACCGCGAGCGCCCCCGTCGGCGCGCTGGGCAGCCAGGACGTCCGGACCGTGCTGCGCCCGAAGGTGCCCGCCGGGATCTCCAAGACCTACTTCGAGAAGCTCACCCTCACCCGCGGCTCCGAGGTCGTCAGCCGCAACGTGTACTGGCTGTCCACCAAGGCCGACCAGGTCGACTGGCCGAAGACCCATGCGCCCGGCAAGTACACCCCGTCCAACGGGTTCGCCGTCTTCCAGAAGGACGGCTACGCCGACCTCACCGGCCTGCGCTCCCTCAAGCCCGCCGACATCAAGGTGCAGGCCACCACCCGCCGCGAGGGCGGCGAGATGGTGACGCGCGTGACCGTCCGCAACGTCGGCCGCGGCACCACCCCGGCGCTGTTCACCCGCGCCGACCTGTTCGCCGGCGGCAAGCAGGTGCTGCCGATCCGCTGGAGCGACAACGACGTCACGCTGTGGCCGGGTGAGCAGCAGACCCTCACCGCCCGCTACTCCGCCACGTCCGGTAAGCCCGACGTCCGCGTCAACGGCTTCAACGTCCCCGAGCAGACCCGCCACGCAGGCTGAACCCGCACGAAAGGCTGGACGGGACACCCCGTCCGGCCTTCGCACGTCCAGCCCCTCCGGGCCGTCCACCAGCGTGACCGCACCGCGTGGTGGAGGTCAGATCATGCCGAACGCTCCTTCGCCGTGGCGGTGGGCGGCTCGGTGCCGTTCAGCCGCTGACATGAGCGGTGTTGTCGAGCCAGTGCTGGACGAGGTCGGTGTCCCCGTCGACGCTGATGTCGGTGAGGGGAAGGCGCCGGGTCAAGGTCAGCAGGAGCGATCGTGCCGGGCCGGTCACCGTCACATCGGCCTGCCGGGTTCCGGGCTGCCACGTCGCCCCGTCGGGCCGCCGTTCGACGAACCAGGCGCCCGCTTCGGAGGTGTCGGTGGCCAGCCACTGCAGGGTCTGCCCGGTGCCCCGGATGGCGTGGGCGGACTCCGACCTCTGCATAGCCCACGTGGGGGAGGTGAGCATCGCGAAGTGGTTGGTGATGAGCGCGGCTGCGATGTCGGCGTCGATGTCGGCCGGTCGGTGCGCCGCGCCGGCCGCGTCGAAGCCGTGGACGACGGACTCGTTGAGGACGGTGGTCATCCAGAATCGCGTCCCGGACCGCTCGTCTCCCGCGGCGTTGAACACCGGCGCGTCAAGCGCCTCATCGGAGCACGCGCTCGCGACCCGCTGCGCGGACTCCGACAGCCACGCCTGCCACTCGCGGGGGTCGGCGGGGAGTACGGCCATCTCCGTGGGCAGTTGTGCGGGGTCGGTGACGCGCCGCTCGATGACCTCCGCGACCCAGTGCTGGGTCTGGCCCACGTGCTCGACCAGGTCGGTGATGGTCCACTCCGGGGTGGTCGGGACGGCGGTGTCGGGTCCGGCCGCGGCGGCCGATTCCGCCAGACGTCGGGTGTGTTCGACGATCGCCCGCCGGGCATGTTCGGCGTTCAGTTCGGTCATTGGATCGTCCCTTCGGCGGGTTCGGTGTGCTGTGACCGACTCGGGGTGCCGGTCGAACTCATCGGTGACCTGTGGCGGTCGCAGTCGTGACCATTTGCTTCTACGCCTGCAGCGGATCCGCCCGCAGCAGATACGCGGAGGTCGCGGTTCCGGTGGCTCGTACGGTGGGGGAGTGACGACCGATCTCGAATTCGTGGACGCGCATGTCCATTACTGGCAGCCCAGCGTCAACGACTGGTACCCGGCGCTGCGGTCCCGACCCGTCTACCGCGACATCCTGCCCGGCGACTTCCCGGCCGGCGGCGGGCACGTGCACGTCTCGGCGGTGTCGTCACCGCGGTGGGTGGTCGAGGAGTCGCGCTGGCTGGAGCAGTTGCGACGCGAGACCGGATTTCCCTCCGCCGTCATCGGCACGATCGACCCTGCCGCTCCGTTCACGGAGATCGAGCGGGACATACGAGCCCAGGCCGAGAACGACGCCTTCCGCGGTATTCGCGTGTTCTCCGGACTCGATCCCACCACCGAGATGGCCGTGCAGTTGCTGCGGATGCTCGCCGATCAGGACTGGGTCTTCGACCTGATCGCCCACCCGGTTGACATGGCGTCCTATCTGCCCCTCATCGAGAAGTCGCCCGACACCGCCATCGTGCTGGAGCACGCCGGCTGGCCGGACGGCCCGGACCCGGAGCAGTTCCGCGCCTGGCGCCAGAGCCTCGCCCCGCTCGCCGCGTTCGACAACGTCGACTGCAAGATCTCCGGACTCGGCATGGCCCTGGGCACCACCGCCGCCGACCGGCTTCGCCCCTACGTCGAGGCATGCCTCGAACTCTTCGGCGTCGACCGCTGCTTCTTCGGAAGCAACTTCCCCGTCGACAGCGTCGCCGGAACCTACGGCGATCTCATCGATGCCTACCGTCAGATCACCGCACCGCTCGGTACCCGAACCCAGGGCGAGCTCTTCGCCGCCAACGCCCGCCGGCGATACCGGCTGCCCGACTGAAAGACCGGATCGATTCACGTCGATCGCCTTGTGCGGCCGGAGCCGGCGGGTGGCCGGTTTTCGGCCCATCCGCCGGCGTCCGGTGCGGGGTGACGATTATGGCCAGGGCAAGAGGAGGTGCAGGGTGACGTCCTCGGTGATGGTGAAGGTGCACGGTTCGGTGGCGGGGGATCCCGCGCAGGGGCCCGTGGTCCAGTTGCCGGCCGGGTTCTCGTGCGGTTCGGGGTTGTGCACGTAGCCGACCTCGTCGCCGTCGTGCACCGGGAAGGTGCAGGTGGCCGGAGCGTTGCAGGCGCCCGCCGGTGTCCCGTTGACGGAGATGTCCAGGTAGTGGATCGCGTCTCCGCCGCCTCCTGCGTCCATCTCGATCGTCAGGGTGCGCGGCGCGGGCGGGGCGGTCTCGCCGTCCGGCTCCTGGTCGTCGTTCGGAGGTTGGCCGGTGTCGGGGGGCTTGGGGTTGTCCGAGGTCTGGCCGGGGTCCGGATCCCGACTCTGATCGTTGGATGGTTCCTCGTTCTTCTGCTGGGCCTGGCCTCGCGGCTTTCGGGTCGGTTCGCCCTTGGCGGGCTCGTGGGTGGAGCCGGGTGTTCTCCCCGGCTGAGGCCGCGAGCCTTGGGGGACGGGGCGTTCGTGTTCGGTGGCCGGTGAAGCGCCGGGCAAGGCGGGAAGGCTGGGGAGTGCTTCCCGGGCGGCAGGGGACCAGCGGCCCAGCGTGAGGGCTCCGCCGAACAGCACCAGCAGGACGAGCAGTGAGGTCAGCCCACGGTGTCTTCTGCGCGGACGTGGGCTTTGGGGGCGGGGGCGGCCGGACGGCCGGGCCGGCGGTCTGGGCCGGGGCTGCCGGTGAGCGCCGGCGGACGAGGTGAAGGTCCGGGCCGAAACCAGCCGGATCCGTCCGTCCAGGCGATCGGCTGCGTGCGGTGCAAGCACGAACGGCAGCGCACGAAGAGCGGCGAACATGCGCTTGCGTTCCGTGTCCTTGCAGCGCGGGCACTGCCGCAGATGCTCCGCGATCTCCTCCAGGGACGTGGCGGGCAAGCGTCCCGTCTCGTCGCGCCTGCCTTCCGCCGCGTCGAGCAGCCGGTGGAGTTCGTCGCAGGCGCTGCCGGAGTCGAGTTCCCCGCGCAGCCTCACCCGGAGTGCGGCGATGACGTGGTGGCGTCCTCTGCTTCGGGCCTTGTAGATGGAGCTCGCGGTCCCGCCGGTCTCGGTGGGCACCCCGGCGAGCTCGCGCAGCATCAGGTCCCGGACGATCTCGCGGGTGCGCGGTGTCAGCTGCTCGACGGCCTCGTCGATCAACCTCAGGGCGCGGCCGTTCCATGCCCGGCGGAACAGGTCGCCGAAGCCGGACGCGTCGGCGGTCTCGATGCCGTCCAGCGGAACCGCGGCCCGCTGGGCCGACTCGGCGTAGCGCCGGCAGGTGTTGGCGGCCACGACCCGCGCGTACGCCCCGAAGTCGTCGATCGACTGCCGCCTTGCGCGTTTGCGGCGCAGGGCGTCGATCAGTGCCACCGCGATGTCCTGCATCGCGTCCTCGACGAGCCCGGGTTGCCGCCGCAACCAGGTCCAGCAGATCCGCTCCAGGCTGGGACGGTGACCCTGAAGCAGTTCGGTGACGGCCTCGGGTGCGGTGATTCCCTCCGCGCGACGGTCGTCGAGGATGATCGACAGGAGCAGCGACTCGCGTTCCCCGTCGAGCGGTCCGTTCCCTGGATTCCGCACGCTCATGAGACCGGCCCCCGCTCCGCGTCGTCGACCCGCGCTCCCGTGCCGGGACGACCGGTGGCGTCCGAACGCCGGACGGGCCCCGGGCACGCCGATCGCCTGACCACCCGCTGGGCAAGGCCGCGTGTCAGGTCCGCCAGGAGTCCGGACGCGACCGACAGAACAAGCGCTTCGGTGAAACCAGCGCTCATCGTGGTTTCCTCTCGGTTCTGGGCGCCGCTGTGGCGCTCCCTCGACCAGGTAGGAGCACCGGGAGATGTCGGGTCTGACAATCCGCAGGTCACGGGGCTTTCGATGCCGCCCGTCCGGGCACGCGAACCGCCTGCTCCGGTCACACAGCGCCAGGCGGCCACACCTGAACGTTACGGTCTCCGCCGCGCCCGCACGGCCCCGTGACCGGGAGCGGACACGAAGGCGCCCGCCTCTGCGTCAGCCGGTGAAGGGTCGGTAGAGGTCGGTGTGGAGGCGGGCCATCAGCTCGCCGCGGCTGGAGACGCCCACCTTCTCGAAGACGGCCTTGACGTGGTCGCGGACGGTGTGGGGCGACAGGTTCAGGCGGGCGGCGATCTCGCCGGTCGCCAGGCCGCGCGCGATGCATCCGGTGATCTCCGATTCGCGGGCGGAGAGCCGGTAGGCGGCGATCAGCAGGGGAGTCACCTCGGAGGCCTTCGCCGGTTCGACGATCAGCGCCACCTGGCCGGGCTCGCCGTCCGGCCCGCGCATGCAGGAGGCGTGGCAGGCCAGCCAGGTCCCGGAGCCGGTGCGGATGCGGATGCGCGCGCTTCCGCCCTCCCCTTCGCCGGCCGCCGCGAAGGCGCGGCGCGCGACGCTGTAGAGCGCGGCGGGCAGGGGGAGGCCCAGGGCCGTGGTGACCGACGGTCCGGGCGGCACGGTGCCGAGGTGCCGGCGCGCCTCGTCGTTGGCCGACAGCAGCGCGCCGGACGGGGAGAACAGCAGCAGCCCGGGGCCGTGGTCCTCGGCCGGAGCGGCGGACGCGGCGCGGGCGAACTCCCGCAGGCGCGCGGCGAGCGGGCGTGACAGCGCCGACACGAAGGCGATGTCGTCGGGGGTGAAGGCGGGCCGTCCCGCCTCGCGGAAGAGGCTGATCGCGCCCCAGGACCGGGAGTCGACGCGCAGGACCGCGCGCAGTTCGTCGCCGAGGCCGCGCGGGCGCATGTGCCGCCGGTACAGGGCGCTGACCTCGGGGTCGTCGCCGGTGGTGTCGCGCAGGGCGGCGGCGGGGACGGCGGCTCTGGCGAGGTCGGGGTAGCGGTTGACGCCCTCGTCCAGCAGCTCGCTGTCCCAGTAGACCGCGCAGCCGTCGTCGTCGAGGTTCTCGACGAGGACGGGCGCGGTCATCAGCCCGGTCCCCGGGTCGGTGGTGCGCCATGCCGCCGCGTCGAACGGGACCGTCCGGCGCAGCCGCGCCGACAGCCCCGCGAACAGGTCGGTGGCGTGGGCGGCCCGGGACGCCCCGCCGAGGATGCGGTCCCGCCGGTCGCTCTGCATGATCTGTCAAACCTCCGGACGGAGCAGGAGCTTCCCGACACTGCGCCGGGCTTCGAGATCCTCGTGTGCGGTGCGCGCGGCCGCCAGCGGGTACTCGCCGCCGATCGTTGGCGGCCGGGCGCCGCCGCGCGATCCCTCAAACGGGGGATCGCCGCGGGCCGCGCCCGGAGTGATCGTTGGTGGCCGTGGCACCGAGAAGGAAGGACGAGCCATGCGGTTGCGACTGGTCATCTTGGCGATCGGCACGTTCGCCATGGGGGTCGACACGTTCGTGATCGCCCCCATCCTCGACCCGATGGCGCAGGGCCTCGGGGTCTCCCGGACGACGGCGGGCTGGCTCATCACCGCGTTCGCCCTCGCCTACGCGGCCGGCGGGCCGCCGCTGGCCGCCGCCGTCGGGCACCGCCCGCCCCGGACGCTGCTGCTCGGCGGGCTCGCCGTCTTCGCCGCCGGGAACGCGCTGAACGCCGTCGCCCCCGGCTACGCGGCGGCGTTCGCCGGGCGGGCGCTGGCCGGCGCGGGCGCGGCGCTCTACACCGCCAACGCGCTCGCCGCCGCGCGGGCGATGGCGCCCGCCGAGCGGCAGGGACGCGCCACGGCGGTGGTCGTCGGGGGGCTGACGACCGCGATCGTGCTGGGCCTGCCGCTCGGCAGCCAGCTCGGCGCCCGGGTGGGCTGGCGGGCGGCGCTCTGGCTGATCGTCGCGCTCGCGGCCGTGGCCGCCGCCGGGATCGCCGCCGCCGTCCCCGCCCTGCCCGGCACGCCGCGCCTGGCACTGCGGGCCCGGCTCGCCCCGCTCGGGAACGCGCGGGTGGTCGCGGCGCTGGCGGCGACCTGCCTGTGCCTCAGCGCGAGCTGGACGGTCTACACCCGCGTGGACGAGGTCATGCGGCCCGCCACCGGCGGCGACGCGGACCGGGCGTCGCTGGTCCTGCTGCTGTTCGGCGCGGGCGCGGTCGCCGGGAACCTCGCCGTCGGGCGGCTCACCGACCGGTTCGGCGCGGCCCGGACGATCGTCTGCGCCGCGCCGCTGCTGGCGCTCGCCGTCGCGCTGGTCCCGCCGTCCGCCGCCAGCCTGCCCGGCGCGCTGGCCGCGGCGGTCTGCTGGGGGACGCTGCACTGGATGATCAACGTGCCGCAGCAGCTGCGGGCGACCGCCGCGGCGCCGGGGGCCGCACCGCTGGTGCTCGGCCTGCACCAGAGCACCATCTACATCGGGATCAGCGTCGGCGGCGCCATTGGCGCCGCCGGCCACGCCCTCGGCGGACGCACCGGCATCGGCTACGCCGCACTGTGCGCCGGCCTCATCGGACTGGCCGCCCTGGCCGGCTCCCTCTGGCTCGACCGCCGCCACCACGTCCCGGACGAAACCCCGCCGGCCCCCGTCCTCCGCGAATCCCTCAAGTAGCGCGCGCCACGCCGGCGGCCCGGGGACGGGCGCGGTCGAACTCGGCCTACCGCCCGGGGTCGCCGGGCGGGTGCTGGAGGAACCACTTCACGATGTCCGGCATGCGCGGTTCGAAGGCTCCGGGGACGGAGATGTTGAGCGCCCCCGCCCGCTCGCCGGTGCGGTTCTGGAAGTCGTGGGGCGTGCCGCCGGGAGCCAGCACGAACGATCCCTTGGGGGCGTCGAACCAGCGGTCCTCGACGAGGAAGGTCATCGTGCCGTCGAGGACGTAGAAGACGTCGTCCTCCGGATGGGTGTGCGCACCGGGCCCCGTGGTGTGCGGCTCGAGCCACCATTCCGAGATCGAGTAGCGGTCGGCCGTCTCCCTGCCGTCCGCCTTGAACACCGCGTTGATGCGCCCCATGTCGTAACGGCGCCCCTCACCGGGCGCACGGTGAACGGGGATCCGCTCGTCCGAGTTCGTCTCCATGCCCTCGACGATAAGCAGGTGAGGTCGGCCGGGTCTTGGACGAATGGGAAGCGCGGTCAACACGCTGCCGGCCGTGACGGCTATGCGCGGTGTTTGCGCGGCGTCTCCGGTTGCGTGGTGCGGGCGGCGACGCCGGTGCGGACGGCGGTGTAGAAGGCGCCGAGGTCGCCGATCAGGGCTTCGACGTCCGCGGGGTCGCGCGGGTCGGCGTCCAGCAGCCAGTCGGCGATGAGGTCGAACAGCCCGCCGACCAGGCCGATCGCGATGCGGTGCACGCCGGGGCCGGGGGCGGCGACGCCGTGCCGGTTCCAGAGGGACTCGACGAACTCGGCGGCCCAGCGGCGGTTCCGGCGGCGCTGCCGCTCGACGGCCGGGGAGATGGCGCCCGCGCTGCCGAACGTGACCAGCGCGCGGCGCGGGTCGTCGATCAGGGCGTGGGTGAACGCCTCCACCAGCGCCCGTTCGGCCTCGTCGCGGTCGGCCGGGAGCGTCTCGAGGCGTTCGAGCATGTGCGTCTGGAGCTGCTCGGTGATGTGCCGGAGCAGGGCGATGTAGCAGTCCTCGCGGCCGTCGAACGTCTCGTAGAAGCCCTTGGTGCCGACGTAGGCGTTCTGGCAGATCTGCTCGATCGAGGTGTTGTGATAGCCGTGCGCGGCGAACAGGTCCAACGCCGAGTCCAGGAGTTGCCGGCGGCGCTGCTCGCGGCGCTGTTCGGCATCGAGTCCCCGGATCCGCCGCTGCCGCACCCCGCTTGCGGGCTTCCCAGCGTTCATCGGACGCGAGTCTACCTGCGCAGGGGAACGCCCGCGATTTAGCAAAAAGATGCCTTGTTCGTAACAAGGCATCGTGCTCTACTGGCGGCGCCATCCCAGACCGCGCCCACCCCAGACCGCGCCACCCCAGAACATGGAGGTCACCATGGGCTTCAAGTCGCTTCGCAGAAGGCTCGGTGCTTGCCTGGTCGCGCTGCTCGCCGTGCCGGCGTGGCAGGCCGCGCCGGCGGCCGCCGCGTCCTCGTCCGGGTTCAACGACTACGACTGCCGTCCTTCGGCGGCGCACCCGGACCCGGTCGTGCTGCTGCACGGGCTCGGCGGCAACGGCCCCGGCAACTTCCTCAGCCTCGGCCCCACGCTCGCGGCGTCCGGGTACTGCGTCTACGCCGAGACCTACGGCGAAGCGCTGCCGCCGGTCCCGGTGGGCGGCTTCCAGCCGATCGACGCCTCGGCCGGCGAGGTCTCGGCTCTGATCGACAAGGTGCTCGCGCGGACGGGCGCCTCGAAAGTCGACATCGTCGGGCACTCCGAAGGCGGGTTCCTCTCGCTCTACATCCCCAAGTTCGTCCCCGGCCAGGCCGCGAAGATCGGCCGCGTGGTGGCGATCGCGCCGCCGACCCACGGCACGTCCTTCTCCAACCTGGTCGCCATCGCGCGCAGCCTCGGCATCATGGACCAGGTCAACCAGGTGATGTCGGCGGCCGGCTGCAAGGCCTGCACGGAGCTGACGACGGGCGCGCCGACCGTCGCCAAGCTCGACACCGGTCCGATCGCCCAGCCCGGCATCGCCTACACCGTGATCGCCTCGACCTCCGACGTCCTGGTCACTCCCAAGGGCGTCTCCTTCGTCGACGAGCCCGGCGTGGCCAACACCTACGTCCAGGACCGCTGCCCGAACGACCCCGTCGGGCACATCGGACTCGCCTACGACATCACCGTCGCCGACCTGGTCGGCAACGCCCTCGACCCGGCGCACCCCGAGCCGGTGGAGTGCGGGACCGGCCTGCCGTTCTGACCGGGGCCGTCGGGAACGCCACATTGACCGGCGCGGGGGAGTGCGCGCACAATCCTAACCATGTCAGTAGGAAATATGGAGAAGCTGGCCGGCCGTGAGGAAGGAAGAGCCGCGTGACCCTGACGTTCCACTGGTTCCTGCCCACCTACGGCGACTCGCGTCTCATCGTGGGCGGCGGCCACGGCCGGCCGGCCGGCGCCGCGTCCGGCGACCGGCGCGCCTCGATCGGCTACCTGTCCTCGATCGTGCGGTCCGCCGAGGAGCTCGGCTTCACCGGCGCGCTCACCCCCACCGGCGCGTGGTGCGAGGACGCCTGGCTGACCACCGCGATGCTGGCGCGCGAGTCCGAGCGGCTGGCGTTCCTGGTGGCGTTCCGGCCGGGGTTGATCAGCCCGACGCTCGCCGCGCAGATGGCGGCGACGTTCGACCTGCACGCCCCCGGGCGGCTGCTGCTCAACGTCGTCACCGGTGGCGAGGCCCAGGAGCAGCGCGCCTTCGGCGACCACCTGTCGAAGGACGAGCGGTACGCCCGTTGTGCGGAGTTCCTGTCGGTCGTGCGGCGGTTGTGGGCCGGTGAGACCGTCACCCACCGCGGCGCGCACCTCGACATCGACGCCGCGCGGTTGTCGACCGTCCCCGACCCGGCCCCGCCGCTGTACTTCGGCGGCTCGTCCGCGGCGGCGGGGCCGGTCGCGGCGGAGCACGCCGACGTGTACCTGACCTGGGGCGAGCCCCCGGACGCGGTGCAGCGCAAGATCGAGTGGATCCGCGGGCTCGCCGCGGCCCACGGGCGCAAGCCGCGCTTCGGCATCCGGTTGCACGTCATCGCCCGCGACACCGCCGAGGAGGCCTGGCGGCAGGCCGGACGGCTCGTCGAGGCGCTGGGGGAGGACACCGTCGCCGCCGCCCAGGAGTCCCTCGCCCGCAGCGAGTCCACCGGCCAGAGCCGCATGCGCGCGCTGCACGAACGCAGCCGGGCCGACGGTTCGTGGCGCGACCCGCGCGCCCTGGAGGTGGCGCCGAACCTGTGGGCCGGCGTCGGCCTGGTCCGCGGCGGCGCGGGGACGGCGCTGGTCGGCGGCCACGACGAGGTGGCCGACCGCATCGCCGAGTACGCCGAGCTCGGCATCGACGAGTTCGTCCTGTCCGGCTACCCGCATCTGGAGGAGCTGTACTGGTTCGGCGAGGGCGTCCTGCCGCGGCTGGCCCGGCGCGGCCTGTTCCACGAGCCGTTCGGTCCCGGCCGCACCGCCCCTGCGCCGAAGGAGACCTCGCGATGACCGTGCTCGGCGTGGACCTGCGCCGCGTCTACGGCGCCTATCCGACCGGCGTCGCCGTGGTCGCGGGCCTGGTCGGCGGGCGCCCCGCCGGGATCGCCGCCAGCTCGTTCGTCCCGGTGTCGCTGGACCCGCCCCTCGTGTCGGTGTGCGTCGCGCACACCTCGACGACGTGGCCGCTGCTGCGCGAGCTGCCTCGCATCGGCATCAGCGTGCTCGGCGCCCACCAGGAGCACGTCGGACGCCGGCTCGGCGCCCGCACGGGCGACCGGTTCGCCGGCGTCGACTGGCGCGCGACCCCGGACGGCTGCGTGCTCGTCGAGGGCGCGTCCGCCTGGTACGACTGCACCGTCGAGGAGCAGTTCCGCTCCGGCGACCACGACATCGTCGTCTTCCGCATCCACGACCTGGACGCCGCGTCCGACGTCCCGCCGCTGGTGTTCCACGCCAGCGGCTTCCGCCGCCTGGATTGATCCTTTTGGAACGTTCGAAGCCCACGTCCCGGCCGGGGCGTGGGCTCGCTCGGCGGCCGGGCCGATGTGATTTCATACTTAATTGGTTGGTATTGACGGGAACATGGCCGGACGCTTACGTTCGCTGTGACCCGGCCACCGTGATGGGAGAGAGCCCCCGTGAGAGCGACGTCGAGCCCATGGAGAACCGCCGCCGTCCTGGCGACCGCCCTGGCGGCGCTGACCGCCTGCGGCTCCGGCGGCGGCGCGTCCGGCGCCGCGGACGGGACGCCCCGCACCGGCGGGACGCTCACCTTCGCGGTGGGGTCGGACGCCGGCTGCGTCGACCCGCAGCAGGTCGGCAGCAACGACACCATCTACTCGAACAACGCGCGTCCCCCGCTGGACGACGAGAAGGTCCGCAGGGCGATCACGCTGGCGGTCGACCGGAAGCAGATCGCCCAGACCGTCTTCCCGTCCGGGACGCGGCCCGCCACCAGCGTCCTCGCGCACACGACCCCCGGCTACACCGACGTCGGCGCGTCGCTCGCCCTCGACCAGGCGCAGGCCAAGGCCCTGCTGGACGCCGCCGGCTGGACGCCCGGGAGCGACGGCGTCCGGCAGAAGGGCGGCAGGAAGCTGGCCCTGACCGTCACCTGGTTCGCCAACGCGGCCACCAACAAGCCGGCGCTGGAGCTGCTCCAGCAGCAGCTGAAGGCGGTCGGCGTGCAGGTGGCGCTGCAGGAGAAGCCGATCGCCCAGCTCACCCAGGTCCAGCGGTCCGGGGCGTTCGACCTGCTGTGGGGCAACGTCACCCGCGCCGACCCCGACATCCTGCGCAGCTCGTTCTCCACCCGGCTCGCCAACCTCTACAAGGTCCCGGCCACCGGCCTGGACGGTCTGCTGGACGGCCAGGCCGCAGCGTCCGACCAGGCCGAGCGGTGGGAACTGGTGGCCAAGGCGCAGCGGGACATCGTCCAGCACGCCTACACGGTCCCGGTCGTGGAGCTGCAGACCGAACTGGGCGTCGCCAAGAAGGTCCACGGCGTGCTGTTCGACGCGTCCAGCCGCATCCAGCTCCACGACGCCTGGATCGGCTAGAGGCACCGCGGCGGGGCTCCGGAGAGAGGTGAACCGATGCGACGTTATGTGGCCCTGCGCCTGGCGCAGGCCGCGGGGGTGCTGTGGGCGGCGTACACGCTGTCGTTCCTGGTCCTCGACCTCCTGCCCGGCGACCCGGTCTCGGCGATGGCCGGGCAGGGCGCCGACCAGGCGGGGATCGACCCCGCGCAGATCGAGCGGCTGAAGAGCGAGTACGGCTTCGACAAGCCGGTCCCGCTGCAGTACCTCGACTACCTCGGCAAGGCGCTGCGCGGCGACTTCGGCGACTCGGTGTCCACGGGACGGCCGGTGGCCTCGGTCATCGGCGACGCGCTCCCCCAGACGCTCCAGCTGGTCGCGGCTGGGCTCGGGCTCGCCGTCCTGTTCGGCGGCGGGCTCGCGATGGCGGCGACCTACACGTCCTGGCGCTGGCTGCGGCAGCTGCTGCTGTCGCTGCCGCCGCTCGGCGTGTCGGTCCCGACGTTCTGGGTCGGGCTGATGCTCGTCGAGGTGTTCTCGTTCCAGGCGCGGCTGCTGCCGGCGTTCGGGAACGGCGGGCTGCGCGGCCTCGTGCTGCCCGCCGTCACCCTGGCGGTCCCCACCGGGGCGGTGGTCGCGCAGGTCCTGGCCAAGAGCCTGCTCACCACGCTGGACGAGCCGTACATACAGACGGCCCGGGCGAAGGGGGGCGGACGGCCGCGGATCCACCTGCGGCACGCGCTGCGCAACGCCTCGCTGCCGGCCCTGACGGTGGTCGGGGTCCTGGTCGGGCAGCTCATCGCCAACTCGGTCGTGATCGAGACGGTCTTCTCCCGCAACGGCCTCGGGCGGGTCACCGCCGGCGCGGTCACCACCCAGGACATCCCGGTGGTGCAGGGCATCGTGGTGTTCGGCTCGCTGGTCTTCGTCCTGGTCAACCTGATCGTCGACCTCGTCTACCCGCTGCTGGACCCGCGGATCGCCGCCGCGTCCGGCCGGCGCTGGAGTCCCGCATGAGCAGCACCCTCGACAACGACATCGCGGCGGAGGCGGTCCTCGGCGTCCCGGTGGCTCCGGACGCGCCGGACGTACCCGGACCGGCCGTCCGCAGCCGCGCCGGCGCCGCCCAGGTCGCACGGTTCCTTCTGCGTCGTCCCGGCCTCGTGCTGTCCGTCCTCGTGATCGCGGCGGTGGTCCTGGCGTCGTTCTGGCCCGCCCTGTTCACCTCCCGCGACCCGCTGACGGGGATTCCCGCGCAGAGCTTCCGCGCGCCGAGCGGAGCGCACTGGTTCGGCACCGACGAACTCGGCCGGGACCTGTACTCCCGCGTGGTGCACGGCGCGGCGCTGTCGCTGAAGGCCACGCTGATCGCCGTCGCGGTGTCGTTCGCCGTCGGCGGCCTGCTCGGCCTGCTCGCCGGGTTCGCCGGCCGCTGGATCGATGACGTGCTGATGCGGTTCGTCGACGTGCTGCTGTCCATTCCCGCGCTGTTCCTGTCGCTCGCCCTGGTCACCGCCCTCGGGTACGGCACGGTGAAGGTCGCCGTGGCGGTCGGGGTCGCCAGCGTCGCGACGTTCGCGCGGGTCATGCGGTCGGAGGTGCTGCGGGTCCGGCAGGCCGTCTACGTGGAGGCGGCCCGCTCCTGCGGGACGCGCTGGTACGGCGTGCTGGGACGGCACGTCCTGCCGAACGCGATCGGCCCGGTGCTGGTGCTGGCCACCCTCGACTTCGGCACGGCCGTGCTCGCGGTGTCGTCGCTGAGCTTCCTCGGGTACGGCGCCGCGCCCCCGGCACCGGAGTGGGGGACGCTGATCTCCGACGGCCGCAACTACCTCGCGAACGCGTGGTGGATGACCGCGCTGCCGGGGCTGACGATCGCCGCGACCGTGCTCGCGACGAACCGGATCGCGCGGGCGCTCGACGGCGAGTGGGCGAGGCGGCGATGAGCGGCCAGGACGCCCCGGTCCTCGAGGTCACCGGCCTGTCGGTCTCCTACCGGACCCGCAGCGGGCGGGTGGAGGCGGCCCGCGAGGTGAGCCTGGACGTGCGGCCCGGCGAGATCGTCGCGCTGGTGGGGGAGTCGGGATCCGGCAAGAGCACCACCGCGCACGCCGTCACCCGGCTGCTCGCCGACAACGCCTCGCTCGACGCCGGGCGCATCGAGTTCGGCGGCCGCGACCTGGCGGCCCTGTCCGAGCGGGAGCTGCGCACCGTCCGCGGCGCCCGGATCGGCCTGGTCCCGCAGGACCCCGGCGTCTCGCTGAACCCGGTGAAGCGGATCGGCGAGCAGGTCGCGGAGGTGCTGCGGCTGCACGGCCTGGCCACCCGCCGCTCGGCGCCCGCCGCCGCGGTCGAGGTGCTGGACCGCGCCGGGATGCCCGAGCCGGGGGTCAGGGCGCGGCAGTACCCGCACGAGCTGTCCGGCGGGATGCGGCAGCGCGCCCTCATCGCGATCGCGATCGCCGCCGAACCCGAGCTGATCGTCGCGGACGAACCGACCAGCGCCCTCGACGTCACCGTCCAGCGCCGCATCCTCGACCACCTCCAGCACCTCACCGAGGAGCTCGGCAGTGCGGTACTGCTCGTGACCCACGATCTCGGCGTCGCGGCCGACCGCGCCCGGCGCATCGTGGTGATGTCGCGCGGCCGCGTCGTCGAGGCCGGGCCGGTCCGGCGGATCCTCGACGACCCGCAGGATGACTACACGCGCCGCCTGCTGCGGAACGCGCCCAGCCTGACCGCCGTCCGGTCGCGCCCCCGTCCCGCCGACGCGCCGCCGGAACGGTCCCACGGCACCGAGGACGCGGTGCTCGTCACCGCCGAGCACCTGGTCAAGGAGTTCCCGCTGCCGCGGGGCCGGACCGTCCGCGCCGTGGACGACGTGAGCCTGACCCTGCACCGCGGCCGGACGCTCGCCCTGGTCGGCGAGTCCGGATCGGGCAAGTCGACCACGGCCCGGATGATCCTGCGGCTCGTCGAGCCGACCGCCGGACGGATCGTCTTCGACGGCGAGGACGTCACCGCCGCGGGCGGAGCGGCGCTGCGGCGGCTGCGGCGCCGCGCCCAGCTCGTCTACCAGAACCCCTACGCCTCCCTCGACCCGCGCTTCTCCATCGGCGAGGTGATCACCGAGCCGCTGCGGGCGTTCCGGGTCGGGGACCGGGCGTCCCGCACGGCCCGCGCCCGCGAACTGCTCGACCGGGTCGCGCTCCCGGCCTCGACGCTGGAGCGCCGGCCCGCGGAGATGTCGGGCGGGCAGCGGCAGCGGGTCGCGATCGCCCGCGCGCTGGCGCTCGAACCCGACCTCGTGGTGTGCGACGAGCCCGTCTCGGCCCTGGACGTGTCGGTCCAGGCGCAGGTGCTGGACCTGCTCGCCGAGCTGCAGGACGGCACCGGGGTCGCGTACCTGTTCATCTCCCACGACCTCGCCGTCGTCCGGCAGATCGCGCACCGCGTCGCGGTCATGAAGGCCGGACGCGTCGTCGAGACCGGCGCGACCGGCGCCATCTTCGGCGAGCCCGCCCACGACTACACCCGCGAACTGCTCGCCGCCATCCCCGGCGGGACCGCGCACACCGACGACCCAGCCACGACGCTGCTCACGAAGGAGCGGACATGACCGCACAGACCACCACGAGCACGGTGACCGACCGTTTCGCCGAGGAATGGCGCGCCTGGCACGCCGCGCACGAGGCGCACCTGGCCGACCCGCACGGCTTTCTCGCGATCACCGGCCTGCACTTCCTCGACGGGGAACCGCGCCGGTTCCCCGGCGCGCCGGGCCTGTGGTGGACGGGGGCCGAGGGCGTGATCGTCGTCCTCGGCGACGGCGAGGAACTCCTGGTGGACGGGGAGCCGGTGCGCGGCGAGCACCGGTTCGGCGTGCTGCCCGAGCGCACCGGCGTCACCGCCCTGTGGGGCGACGCGGCGATCGAGGTCGCCAAGCGCGGCGGGCACGACATCGTCCGGCCGCGCCACCCCGGCCACCCGCTGCGCACCTCCTTCCGCGGCACCCCCGCCTACGCGCCCGACCCGCGCTGGTCGGTCACCGGCCGCTACGTCCCGTTCGACGAGCCGCGCCCGACCACCGTCGGCGCCGCCGTCGAGGGGCTCCAGCACGTCTACGACGCCCCCGGCAGGATCGAGTTCGAGCTGGACGGCCGGCCCCTCGCCCTCACCGCGTTCAACGGCAAGGAGCCCGGCGACCTGCTCGTGCTGTTCACCGACCAGACGTCCGGCGTCACCACCTACGCCGCCAACCGCGCGCTGTTCGTCCAGGCGCCCGCCGCCGACGGCACGGTGACCCTCGACTTCAACCGCGCCCACAACCTGCCCTGCGCCTACACCGAGTTCGCCACCTGCCCGCTTCCGCCCGCCGAGAACCGGCTGCCCGTCGCGGTCGAGGCGGGCGAGAAGACCCCCTACGAGCGCGGCTGACCGATGAGCGCGATCCGTTCCCTGTCCTTCCTCACCCCCGGCAACTACCCCGACGACGACCCGCGCGCCGGTCTTGAGGCGACGCTGCGGCTGTTCGAGTTCGGCGAGGCCGAGGGGTTCGACGGCGCCTGGATCCGGCAGCGGCATCTGGAGCACGGCGTCTCGTCGGCGGCGGTGTTCCTCGGCGCCGCGAGCCAGCGCACCGACCACGTGGAGCTCGGCACCGCGGTGATTCCCATCGGGTACGAGAACCCGTTCCGGCTCGCCGAGGACCTCACCACCGTCGACGTGCTGTCCGGCGGGCGGCTCCAGGCCGGGTTCAGCACCGGCATGCCGCACGCCGAGCTGCTCGGCGACCTGGTCCACGACGGCGACTGGCGCGGCTACGACCTCGCCTACGGCCGGATCGCCCGGCTGGTCCGGCACCTGCGCGGCGAGTACCTCGGCGGCCCGGACACGGTGATCCACTCGCCCGGCAACGTGCAGCGGCCCCGGCTCCAGCCGCACAGCCCCGGCCTGACCGACCGGGTCTGGTACGGCGGCGGCAGCCTGCGGTCGGTCCGCTGGGCCGCCGAGCAGGGGCTGAACCTGCTGGCCGGCAACATCGTCCAGGGCGAGGGCACCGACGACTTCGTCGCGGCGCAGCTCGCGCTGATCGCCGAGTACCGCCGGCTGCTGCCGCCGGGGCGTCCGGGCCGGATCGCGCTCGGCCGGGTGATCGTCCCGCTGGACGGCGCGGACGCCGCGACCCGCGAGCGCTACCGGCGCTACGCGGCGAGCCGGCACGAGCGCACCCTCAAGCCGATGGGGGAGCGGCGGATCCTGTTCGCGCCCGATCTCGTCGGCACGTCCGAGGAGATCGTCGAGCGGCTGCAGGCCGACGCCGCCGTCTCCGCCGTCTCCGAGCTGCGCCTCGAACTGCCCTACGAATTCGACGAGCACGACTACGAGCAGATCCTCTACGACGCCCGCACCCTGATCGCGCCCCGCCTCGGCTGGCGTCCCGCGACGTCCGGCGTGGGGTCGGCGGGGATCCCGGCCTGACAGAACGATTGGTGAAGCATGGCATTCCTCGTCCTGGTGGGAAATCCACGACCGCAATCCCGGACGCTCCAGATCGCGCGAGAGGCTGCGGCGGCGGTGTCCGAAAGGGTCGGTGATACCGGCGCGGCCGACGTCGTCGACCTGTCCCTTCTCGCGCCCGGGCTACTCGATTCCGCGCCGCCGCCCGAGGTCGGAAAAGCCTTGGAGCAGGTTGTCGCCGCCGACGTTCTGGTGGTCGCGAGCCCCACCTACAAAGCGACTTACACCGGGCTTTTGAAGGTGTTCCTCGACAGGTTTCCGGGCGGTGCGCTCGCGTCGACGGTGGCGCTGCCGCTGCTGGTCATGGGCGACGCCAAGCACTCGCTGGGGGTCGAGGTGCATCTGCGTCCGCTCCTGGTGGAGCTGGGCGCGACCGTCCCGACGCCCGGCCTGCCATTCCTGGAATCACAGGTGCCCGACGCCGCCGACGTGCTCGGCGCATGGGCCGATCTGGTCGCCCCGCAGGTGTCCGCCGCGCTCGCGCGCAAGGCAGCAGGAGTCGCATGATGCCCGCGAAACAGATCCATCTGGCGGCGCATTTTCCCGGCGTCAACAACACCACGGTGTGGACGGACCCCCGGTCGGCCAGCCAGATCGACTTCGGTTCGTTCGTCCACCTGGCCGAGACCGCGGAACGCGGCAAGTTCGACTTCTTCTTCCTCGCCGAAGGGCTGCGGCTGCGGGAGATGAAAGGACGCATCCACGATCTGGACGTGGCCGGACGTCCCGAGTCGCTGACCGTGCTGTCCGCGCTGGCGGCCGTCACCACCCGCCTCGGCCTCGCCGCGACGGTGAACTCCACCTTCAACGAGCCCTACGAGGTGGCCCGCCGCCTCGCCACCGTCGACCACCTCAGCGGAGGCCGCGCCGCCTGGAACGTCGTGACCAGCTGGGACGCGTTCACCGGCGAGAACTTCCGGCGCGGCGGATTCCTGGAGGAGGCCGACCGCTACGCCCGCGCCGCCGAGTTCCTGCACACCGCCCGCGAGCTCTGGGACTCCTGGGGGGACGGCGACCTGGTGGCCGACCCGGCGGCCGGGGAGTTCGCGCGGCCCGGCGCCGGCGCGTTCGCGCACCGCGGCGCGCAGTTCGACATCGCCGGCCGGTTCAACGTGCCGCGCCCGCCGCAGGGCCACCCCGTGATCATCCAGGCGGGCGACTCGTTCGAGGGGCGCGAGTTCGCCGCCGCGGACGCCGACGTCATCTTCAGCCGCCACGGCACGCTGGAGGACGGCCGGGCCTTCTACAAGGACGTCAAGAGCCGCCTCGCCAGGTACGGGCGGCAGCCGGACGACCTGAAGATCATGCCGGCCGTCACCTACGTGCTGGGCGACACCGAGCAGGACGCGGCCGAGCGCGCCGCCGGGATCCGCCGCGCGCAGGTCTCGCCGCAGAACGCCATCGCGTTCCTGGAGGGCTACTGGGGACGGGACCTGTCGGCCTACGACCCCGACGGGCCGCTCCCCGACATCGAACCCGACCTCGACGAGGGCGTCTCCAAGGGCCGCGCGCAGTTCCGCGGCGACCGCGGCGAGACCGTCCGCAAATGGCGGGCGCTGGCCGCCGAACGCGGCCTCAGCATCCGCGACCTGGTCATCGAGGCCACCGGACGGCAGACGTTCGTCGGCACCCCGCGTTCGGTCGCCGACCAGATCGACGAGTTCGTGCAGACCGACGCCGCAGACGGCTTCGTCTTCGTCCCGCACCTGACCCCGGGCGGCCTCGACGACCTGGTCGAGCACGTCGTCCCGCTGCTGCAGGAGAAGGGCGTGTTCCGCACCGACTACACCGGGCCCACGCTGCGCGACCACCTCGGTCTCCGGGTCCCGCGCGCGCACTCGCGCCGATCAGAAAGGGAGGCGTCATGACCGGCCTGCACCTGTCCGTCGCACTTCAGGACGCCGGCTGGCACCCGGCCGCCTGGCGCGACCCCGCCGCCCGTCCCGAAGACCTGTTCACCGCCCGCTACTGGACGGACCTGGCCGCCGAGGCCGAGCGGGGGCTGCTCGACTTCCTCACCATCGAGGACTCCCTCGGGCTCCAGTCGTCCACCCCCACCGCGCCCGACGACCGCACTGACCAGGTCAGGGGCCGCCTCGACGCCGTCCTGCTGGCCGCGCGGCTCGCACCGGCGACGTCGCGGATCGGGCTCGTCCCGACCACCAGCACCACGTACACCGAGCCGTTCCACGTCTCCATCGGCATCGCGTCCCTGGACTACGCGAGCCGGGGCCGCGCGGGCTGGCGGCCGCAGGTCGCCGGCGCCCGGCTCTCCGACGCCGCCCACTTCGGCCGCCGCGCCTTCCCCGAGTTCGACCTGCCCTGGTTCGCGACCCCGGAGGGGAAGGCGTTCAGCGCCGAGCTGTTCGGGGAGGCCGACGACTTCGTGGAGGTGGTGCGGCGGCTGTGGGACAGCTGGGAGGACGACGCGGAGATCCGCGACGCCGCGACCGGCCGCTTCCTGGACCGCGACAAGCTGCACTACATCGACTTCGAGGGCCCCCACTTCAGCGTCCGCGGACCGTCGATCACCCCGCGCCCGCCGCAGGGGCAGCCGCTCGTCACCTCGCTCGCCCACGACGTCCGGCCGTACGAGTTCGCCGCCCGCGGATCCGACGTCGTCTACATCACCCCGCACTCGCGGCCCGACGCCGTCACCATCATCGCGCAGGTCCGCGAGGCGGAACGGACCGTCGGCCGGGCCGGCGAACCCCTCAAGATCTTCGCCGATCTGGTGGTGTTCGTCGACGAGGCGCCGGGCGCCGCGTTCGCCCGCAAGGCCCGCCTGGACGAGCTGGACGGCGCCACCTTGACGTCGGACGCCGAGATCTTCGCCGGCACCCCCGGCGAACTGGCCGACCTGCTGCTCGACTGGCGCGACGCGGGCCTGGACGGGTTCCGGCTCCGTCCCGGCGTCCTCCCGCCCGACCTCACCGGGATCACGCGCGGGCTGGTGCCCGTCCTGCAGGAGCGCGGCGCGTTCCGCAGCCGCTACGACGCCGCGACCCTGCGCGGCCATCTCGGCCTGTCCCGTCCCGCCAACCGCTACGTCGCGAAATGAACCGGGAGGCGCCCGTGACACGGCTGTCCGTCCTCGACCTCGCGCCGGTCCCCGAGGGCGGCACCGCGCGCGACGCCCTGCGCAACACCCTCGACCTGGCCCGGCGGGTGGAGGCCGCCGGCTACCACCGGTACTGGCTGGCCGAGCACCACCTGGCCCCCGGCGTCGCCAGTTCGGCGCCGCAGGTGCTGATCGAGGCGGTCGCCGCGGCCACGTCCCACATCCGCGTCGGCTCCGGCGCCGTGCAGACCGGCCATTGGACGCCGCTGTCGATCGTGGAGCAGTTCGGTACCATCGACGCGCTGCACCCCGGCCGGATCGACCTCGGACTCGGCCGCTCCGGGCAGCGGCGCGCCGAGGCCGCCCGCAGCGCGGCCGCCCCGCAGCCTCGCGAGCGCCGGAAGGCCGAGGTGGTGGACGGCCTGCTCATCCCCGAGCCGTTCGACTTCACCAGGCTCGCGAAGTCCCCGGTGTTCGACCTGCACGGCGCCCTGCTCCAGCAGCCCGGCGCCGAGACGCCCGACTTCGCCGGCATCGTCGACGACATAGCCGCGCTCATCGGCGGCACCTACGCCAAGGGCGAGCACGAAGCGCACGCCAATCCCGGTGAGGGCGCCGCGCTGGAGCTGTGGATCCTCGGCAGCAGCGGCGGGCAGAGCGCTCAGGTCGCGGGCGAGCGCGGGCTGCCGTTCGCCGCGAACTACCACGTCAGCCCGTCGAACGTGCTGGAGGCCGTCGAGGCGTACAGGGAGGCGTTCAAACCGTCGGACGTGCTGGACGAACCGTACGTCGTCGTGTCGGCGGACGTCGTGACGGCGCCCACCGACGACGAGGCGGAGGAGTTGGCGTCGCCGTACGCGCTGTGGGTGCACAGCATCCGGTCCCGTCTCGCGGCGATCCCGTTCCCGACGCCCGCGCAGGCCGCCGCCCACCAATGGCGTCCCGAAGACCGGGAACTGGTCGCCGACCGCGTCGACACGCAGTTCACCGGCTCACCCGAAACCGTCGTCGAACGTCTGCGGACCCTTCAACGCGTCACCGGCGCCGACGAACTGCTCATCACCACGATCACGCATGACCACGCCGACCGCGTCCGCTCCTACGAACTGCTCGCCGACGCCTGGAAACGCACCGACTAGCTCGATTCCTGACGTCCGGCGAAACAGTGCCGGAGGACGCCGCGTATCGGACGGGCTGCTTTCCCGGAAAGGTGTCGGGGAGAGGCCGTAATGTTCGGGGCGGTGGCGTGTGGGACGGAGGCGGTCGGTGTTGCGCAAGGGGGAGAACGCCCCGCTGGACGGCGGGCGCGTACGGATCGCTGTGTCTGCCGCGGACAGGGCCATCGACGTGTCGGCGGTGCTGTTGGGCGATGACCGGCGGGTGCGGTCGGACGAGGACCTGGTCTTCTTCAACCACCCTGCTCAGGAAGGGGTGCGGCTGGACGGCGCCGAGGTCGTCATGGACCTGGACGCGGTGCCCACCGACGTGTCGACCATCGCGGTGGTCGCCAGCGTGGACGGGCCGGGGACGTTCGACGGCGTCGCGGTGCGGGCCGACGTGCACGGCGGGTCCGCGTTCGAGGCCCCGGCGATGGCGGCGGGGGAGACCGTCGTCGTCATCGTCGAGGCGTACCGGCGCGCCGGGGCGTGGAAGGTTCGGCCGGTGGGCCAGGGCTGGGCGAGCGGGCTCGCCGGCCTGGCGGCCGACTTCGGCGTGGACGTGAACGACGAGCCGCCCGCCGAGGTGGACCTGCGCAAGCGGATCTCGTTGCGCAAGGAGGCCGTGCGCGTCTCGCTGGAGAAGAAGGGCATCGGCGGGGTGCGGGCGCGGGTGGCCGTCGCGCTGGACGCGTCCGGTTCGATGCGCAAGCTCTACAAGCAGGGAGTGGTCGCCGAGATCGTGGAGCGGATGGCGGCGATCGCCCTGCAGGTGGACGACGACGGGGCGCTGGACGCGTGGATCTTCGCGACGGAGTTCGCGCGGCTCCCGCCGCTGCGGGTCGCCGAGATCGAGGCGTGGACGCGCGACAACGTGCGCATGCACGAGGCCGTCGCCGCCGACGGCAGCCGGGTCGCCCTCGGCGGCCGCAACAACGAACCCCGGGTCATCGAGGACGTTCTCGCCTACTACGAGAACCGCCCCGGGGAACCGGTCCTCGTGCTGTTCTTCTCCGACGGGGGAGTGGCCAAGGACGGGCAGATCGCCCGCCTGCTGCGCGAGGCGTCGGACCGGCCCGTCTTCTGGCAGTTCATCGGCCTGGGCCGCGGCCGGTACGGCATCCTGGAAAAGCTCGACACCCTCGATGGACGGTTCGTCGACAATGCGGGCTTCTTCGCCGTCGACGACATCGCCGGCATCAGTGACGCCGAGCTCTACCAGCGGATCCTCTCGGAATTCCCCGACTGGCTGAGAGCGGCGAGAGCCGGCGGAATACCTCTCGGCTCCAACTGAAAAGGCGGGACTTCGCAGCGGGGATTCCGGAAGGCGGTCGCGTCGATGGTCGTCTGCGGGAGGCCGAGCAGCAGGATGGGCGGCTCGCACGTTCTCTCTCCCCCCGCGCACGCCATGGTCGAGCGCTACCTCCTGGCCTGGCATCCGCGCCCCGACCTGGCCGCGGTGGAGCTGCTCTCCTTCCTCGACGGCCTGCAACACCACTGGCTGCGCGACCCGGGCATCGACTTCCTCGCCCAGTGGGACCTGTTCGCCGACCGGTTCTTCACCGGCGCCCGGTGAAGAACCGGCACGGATTTCTTGCTCTCCAAGAAACATTCATGCCGAATGTATGTAAGTCTGGAGGCATGAGAACCGTGAACCTCTCCGCAGGACCCATCGCGTACCGCGACCTCGGCGACGGGCCGCCGGTCGTCTTCGTGCACGGCCTGCTCGTCAACGGCGAGATCTGGCGCGGCGAGACGGGACCGCTGGTGGACGCCGGCTACCGCTGCCTGGTGCCGACCTGGCCGCTCGGCGCCCACCCCGAGCCCATGCGCCCCGACGCCGACCTGACCCCGTCCGGCCTCGCCGGCCTCGTCGGGGAGTTCCTCGACGCCCTCGACCTGCAGAACGTCACGCTCGTCGGCAACGACACCGGGGGCGCGCTCGTCCAGATCCTCATGACGCGGCGGCCCGAGCGGGTCGGCCGGGTCGTGCTGGCCTCCTGCGACGTGCTGGACCGCTTCCCGCCGCCTCCCTTCGGGTTCCTCGCGCCCGTCTCCCGGCTGCCCGGCTCGCTTTGGGTCACCGCCCAGCTGTTCCGGATCCCCGCCCTGCTCCGCCTGCCGATCGCGCTCGGCTGGGTCGCCAAGCGGCCGGTCCCGCGCGAGGTCACCGACTCCTACCTGGCCCCGATCAAGACCAGCCGCGCCGTCCGCCGCGACCTCGGCAAGCTCGTGCGCGGCTTCGACAAGCGCCACACCCTGGACGCCTTCGAGGCCAACGGCGACTACGACCGTCCCGTCCTGCTGCTCTGGGCGAAGGAGGACCGGCTGTTCCCGCTGCCACTCGCCGAACGCCTCGCCCGGAAGCTCCCCGACGCGCGCCTCGAACTGGTGGAGGACTCCTACACCTTCATCTCCGAGGACCGCCCCGGGCTGCTCGCCGAGAAGGTCAAGGAGTTCGCCATACTGACGCGGTGAGACGCACCCAGGAGGACCGCACGCGCGCCACCCGCGCGGCCCTGGTCACCGCCGCACGCAAGCTCTTCGCCGAGCGCGGCTACGCCGCCGTGTCCGCCGAGCAGATCGTGGCGGCGGCCGGGGTGACCAGGGGCGCGCTCCAGCACCACTTCGGCGACAAGAAGGCGCTGTTCGCGGCGGTCCTCGACCAGATGGAGGTCGAGCTCTCCGAGCGCATCTTCGTCCCCACCGACGACCCCTGGGAGCTCCTCACCGGCGGCCTCGCCCGCTTCCTGGACGCCTGCGAGGAGCCGGAGCTGGTCCAGATCGCGCTCCGCGACGCGCCCGCGGTGCTCGGCTGGCAGGCCTGGCGCGAGATCGAGGCCCGCCACAACCTCGCCCTCATCGAGGCCGGCCTCAACCTGGCCATGGACGCGGGCGTCCTGTCCCGCCGGCCCGTCCGCACGGTGGCCCACCTGCTCCTCAGCGCGTGCATCGAGGCGGCCCTCCTGATCGCCGCGGGCAACCCGCGCCGCGAGACCGAGGAGACCCTCCTCACCCTCCTCGACGGCCTGCGCGCGCCGGCTCCTCCCGGCGGCGACGGGCGGTGACGATCCAGGCGCGGGAGTCGAACCAGACGCCGTCGTCGCCGAGGTGTGCGGTGAGCGTCTCGCGCAGGCGCCCGACCGCGCGCGCCGCGGCGGCGGGGGCCAGCCGGTCCAGTGCCTCGCTGGTGCTGGTGAAGCCGCGGACCCACTCCAGGGCGGCGGCGACGTCCGGGCCGTAGTAGACCGGTTCGTGAACGTCGGTGAAGGCGACGTCGGCGAATCCCGCGGCTTCCAGGATCCGCGTCACGGCCGGTGGATCGGCGAGCGAGAACGGATCCGGTCCGGTGGAAGCGGCGGCCGCTTGCGCGGCCCCGCCCTCTTCGAGGGCTCGGCGGAGGGCGACGTCCCATTCGTTGCGTTCGCTCGACTGCCAGACCATCATCACCAGGCGCCCGGCCGGGCGCAGCGCCCGCCCGATGTTGGCGAACGCGGCGACGGGGTCCTCGAAGAACATGGTGCCGAACCTGCTGATGGCCAGGTCGAAGCGCTCCGGCGGGAACCGGTGGGTCTGTGCGTCGGCGTGCTCGAAGGCGACGTTTCCAGGCCCCTCCGTCCGGGCGATCTCGCGGGCGCGCTCGATGGCGGCGGCGGAGACGTCGACACCGAGCGCACTGCCGGAGCGGGCCATGCGCGCGGCCTGCCGGGTAGTCCACCCGGCCCCGCATCCGATGTCCAGGACGTGATCATCCGCCTGGAGATCCCAGGCCTTCAGCAGCGCCCGGTCGTACCGACGCAGTTCGGCGTCGTAGCCGCTATGCCGGACGCCGCCGAGCAGCCCCTCCTCGGCGGCGTACGCCTCGAGGCGGTCCGCGAGGTCGCGGGGGCGGCTCAGCGCGGGGGTGTGCCCGCCGTCCATCTCGTCCGGGGTGATGCCCAGGCGCTCCCGGGCGACGCGGCGAAGGTAACCGGTGGGGAACAGGCGGTCGTCGCGGCAGATCAGGACCCGGGTGGGGACGTCGGGCCAGGCCCGCAGCGGCGACGGTTCCCCCATCCGGGCCTCGGACTGAGCCCGCCCGCGCCTGCGCGCTTCGGCGACCAGTTCCGGCGGGACGTCCTGGTAGAACAGCTCGACGGTGTCGTCGTAGCCGACCCGCTCCTCATCCTCATACCGCGTGTTGGCCCAGTAGTCGGCGGGTGCTTCCGCCGGTGCGGGGATCATGGGCGCGACCAGGACGAGCAGTTCCACCGCCACCCGGTCGCAGACGAGCGGAGCCGTGAAGGCGCCCAGCGACTGCGCGACGACGACCAGATCGGTCCGGCCGCCGATCGCGGCGGCCACGGCGTCGGCGTACTCGGGCAGCCCGGCCGCGTCGTCGCACGGCAGATCCGGCGCGACGGTGTCATGGCCCCGGGCCCGCAGTTCGGCCTCCACGAGATGCCAGTACCAGCCGACGTCGCCGGCACCGTGGACCAGCACGAATGTGGCCACCCTGTCCCCTTCCGCCGCCTCGATCCTAGCGGCGCCTCAGATACCCCTTCCCCTAAAAGATTCTCATGAGTATCTTTGTGGCCACCAGGATGCCGAATGGCGCGGCGGGCGGTGCCCGTCCCGCCGCCGGGGCAGAAGGAGACAGTTCGTGAGCGAACAGTCGGAGAAGACGAAGGCGCCCACCCTCACCGAACCGCTCGACAAGGCATCGCTCGACAGGGCGTCGCTCGGCGCCCAGGCCCAGTCGCCGACCAAACCCGTCCGGATCTGGGCCGTCATCGGCGGCGCGATCCTGGCCTTCCAGCTCTACGTGTGGATCCGGTGGATCGCCGGATCCCACTTCGAGCGGGTGCCCAAGGGACCGAGCGACCCGCCGGCGCTCATGAAGGCGATCCTCATCACCTGGACGGCCGCGATCATCGTCGGCCTGCCCGTCGGGATCTACTACTTCATCGTCAGGCCCTGGCGCAGGGAGCGGCGGATCACGCTCGACGGGATGCTGCTGGTGGCCTGCGGCCTGCTGTTCTTCCAGGACCCGCTCCTGAACTACTTCAACACCTGGAGCACCTACAACACCTGGATGTGGAACATGGGCTCGTGGACGCAGGACGTCCCGGGCTGGCAGTCGTTCGGGGAACCGGGCCACATGATGGCCGAACCGCTGCTGATGAACGCGCCGGGCTACTCCTACGGGGTCCTCCTGTGCACGATCCTCGGCTGCTGGATCATGCGCCGGGTCAAGGCGCGGTGGCCGGGGATCAGCAACGTCGGGCTGATCGGCGTCCTGGTGGCCTGGTCGTTCTTCTTCGACCTCGTCATCGAGGGCCTGTTCCTGATGCCGATGGGGCTGTTCACCTACCCCGGCGCGATCCGGTCGCTGTCGATCAACGCCGGCACCTACTACCAGTGGCCGATCTACGAAGGGATCATGTGGGGCGGCGTCCAGGCGGGCCTGTGCGCTCTGCGCTACTTCACCGACGACCGCGGCCGGACGGTCGTCGAGCGGGGACTGGAACGCGTCCGGGGCGGGTTCGTGCGGCAGCAGCTCACCCGTTTCCTGGCGATCTTCGCGGCGTGCAGCCTCCTCTTCTTCGTGCTCTACAACGTGCCCGCACAATGGTTCGCCCTGCACACCGATCCCTGGCCCAAGGACGTCCAGAAGCGCTCCTACTTCCTGATGGGCATCTGCGGTGAGGGGACGGGGCGGTTGTGCCCCGACCCCGCCCTCCCGGTCCCCGGCAAGGGCTCCGCCACCATCGGCCCGGACGGCAAGGTCGTCCCGCCGAAGGGCAAGGAGCTTCCGACGATCGTTCCTCTCGACAGGGGCCACTGAGATGCTGACCGATCGATCCACCGCCGTCCGCACCGTCTCGGAGGCGCCGTTCTACCGGGCGGTCGGCGACGAGGAGGAGGTGTTCCGCGCGGCGGCCGCCGGCGGCCTCCCGGTGCTGCTGAAAGGGCCCACGGGATGCGGGAAGACCCGCTTCGTGCAGGCCATGGCACACGAGCTCGGCCGCGAGCTGATCACCGTCGCGGGCCACGAGGACATGACGTCGGCGGACCTGGTGGGCCGGTTCCTGCTCAAGGGCGGGGAGACGGTCTGGGTGGACGGCCCCCTGACCCGGGCCGTGCGCGAGGGCGCCATCTGCTACCTGGACGAGGTGGTCGAGGCGCGCCAGGACACCATCGTGGTCATCCATCCGCTCGCCGACCACCGCCGCGAGCTCGCCCTCGACCGGCTCGGCACGACGCTGCCGGCGGCGCCCGGGTTCCAGCTGGTGATCTCCTACAACCCCGGCTACCAGAGCGTCCTGAAGAACATCAAGGAGTCGACCCGGCAGCGCTTCGTCGCGATCGAGCTCGGCTTTCCGCCCGCCGAGGTCGAGGCGCAGATCGTGACCCGCGAGGCCGGACTCGACGCCGAGACCGCGGAAGCCCTGGTCAGGCTCGGCAACGCCATCCGGAATCTGGACGGCTCGCCGCTGCGCGAGGTGTCCTCGACGCGGATGCTGATCCTGGCCGGCAGTCTCGTCGCGCAGGGGCTGAGCCTGCGCGCCGCCGCCCGGTCTGCCATCGTCCAGACCCTCTCCGACGATCCGGACGTCGTGCGCGCCCTGGGCGAACTCGCCGACGCCGTCCTGCCCCGGACATGACCGCGCCCGACCCCGGCGGCCCTGACCGGTTCCGGCTTCTCGCCACTTCCATTGCCGGCAGGGCCGTCGACATCGCCGAGGCGCGGGCCGGCGAGTCCGCCCATACGAACGGGCAGGTCATCTTCGTCTCGGCGGCCGGTTCCGTCGCCCGGCAGCGCAGCGAGGTGCTGGTCCAGAGCGCTCTGCTCGGTGCGGGGAGCCTGGACCAGCGATGGGTCAGGGCTGTGTGGGCGCGTCCTTCCACGGCGCACCGGTACCTGGCCCTCGAAGGCCGCCGAGTGCTCGCCGAACTCGCCGGACGGTATCCGCTCGCGGCCGCGCTCGACCTCGACGGGGAACCGAGCACCGCGAGCGCTCAGGAGTCGCTCGATACGGCCAGGAGCCGGGCGAAGGTGCCCGACCCGCCGGAATGGTTCGGCGTCATCAAGCCGTCCCGGTTGATGGCTGCCCCCACCGGTCCTGGCGCGCGCGCCAGCGACAAGGAGGTGCGACTGGAATTCGATCCCATCGACCTGCCCGAGGCCGATGACGACGGCGACCAGGAGCAGCCCCGGGAAAGCAAGATTGTGAAGCTGTTCGAGAATCCGCTGTTCGCCTCGCGGGCCCTCTCGGACTACTTCCGCAAGCTGCTCGGCGGGTCGCGGACGTCCGGGGACGGCGCCGCCGGAGCGGAGGCGAAGGTCCGCTCCGTCCGGCGGACGGACAAGGTAGGAGAGCACGCCCGCCCGCTCCCCACCCGGATCCGTTTCACCGACGACAGGCCCGGCATCGCCATGGGCGTCGGCGGCGCCCTGCATCCGGAATGGGACGTCCACAACAACCGGTACCGGCCCGACTGGTGCCGGGTCATCGACTTCCCCCTGACCGCCGACGCCGACATCTCCGCTGCCGGTGTCCCGCGCGACGACGTGCTCCGGCGACGCCTGTCGCGCATCGGCCTCGGCCCCACGATCCTGCGGGGCCGTCCCGACGGCGACGAGATCGACGTCGAGGCGCTCATCGACCTCTTCGTGGACGTGCGCTCCGGCCACTCGGCACCCGAGCACGTCTACCTGGAGCGCCGCAAGCTCGCGCGCGATCTCGGCGTCCTCGTCCTGCTCGACGCCTCCGGTTCCGTCACCGACGCCGATCCGGACGGCCTCGCCGTCCACGACCACCAGCGGCGGGCGGCCGCGATCCTGGCGGCCACGCTCGAAGAGCTCGGTGACCGCGTCGCCGTCTACGCCTTCCGGTCGCAGGGCCGGCACGCCGTCCATCTGCCCGCCATCAAGGCGTTCGGTCAGCGTTTCGACGCCACCGGGCGCGCCCGGCTCAACCAGCTCCAACCGTCCAGCTATACGCGCCTCGGCGCCGGAATTCGCGGTGCGGCCGAGATCCTCAAGGCCGAGGCGGGCACACCGCATCGCCTGCTGATCGTCCTTTCGGACGGTTTTCCCTACGACAATGGCTACGAAGGCCGCTACGCGGAGGCCGATGTTCGCAAAGCGCTCGAAGAACTTCACGCCGACGGAGTGGCCTGCCTCTGCCTCTCCATCGGCACCACCACGGCGGTCGACGCGCTGGAACGCGTCTTCGGCCCCGCGAGCCACGCCGGCGCCGCCACGCTGGCCGACCTGAGCCCGCGAATGGACGAGTTGTTCCTCGCCGCCCTCCGGCGGCTCGGCGAACCGATACCGAAGTGATGGCCGCCGCCGAGGTCACCGGCGCCGGACGGCGGGCCGGTCGTCGGCGGTCCGCGCGCCGGTGCTGGCATAATTGCCGACATGGTTGAGCGTTGGACGAGGGAGCGCCGCCGCGACCACACCCGTTCCCTGCTCGTGGACGCGGCGGAGGAGGTGTTCGCCGAAAAGGGCTTCACGCAGGCGACGCTCGACGACATCGCTTATGCCGCCGGCTTTACGAAAGGCGCCATTTACAAGCACTTCGGCACGAAGGAAGACCTTTTCCTGGCGGTCAGCGACCGGCACTGGCGCCGCTACTTCGACAATTTCGCCGAAGTGGTGTCGGCGGTGACGGAGGTCGGGGCGCGCGAGCTCGACGAGGTCGCGCGGCGGTGGCGCCGGCTCAGCGAGGAACGCGGTGCCGAGCACGCCGCGCTGGGCTACGAGTTCACCCTGTACCTGCTCCGCAACCCCGAGGCCAAGCAGCGGGTGGAGGCCAAGAGGCTGGAGGCCGCGGAGGCGCTGGCGGAGTTCATCATGGAGGGGATTGACCACATCGGCGGGACGCTGCTGATCCCGGCGTTGACGTTCGCGCAGGTGCTCATCGCCACCAGCGACTCGGTCGTGCTGGGAAGCCAGCTCGACGACGTCGACCTCTACCGGCCGATCCTCGAGATGTACATGTCGGTCATCAAACTGCCCTGACTCCCGCCCGGAGATATTGGAGCGCCGTTCACGGCGACGCGATCGAGATCGACTTGATGTCGAGGTAGCCGTCGAGGCCCTCGCGGCCGAGTTCGCGGCCGTAGCCGCTGGCCTTGACGCCGCCGAAGGGCGCCGCCGGGTCCATCGAGTACCCCTGGTTCACGCCGAAGGTGCCGGTGCGCACCCGGGCGGCCACGTCGAGCCCCCGCTTGACGTCGGCCGTGAACACCGAGCCGGCCAGGCCGTACTCCGAGTCGTTGGCGATGCGGACGGCCTCGTCCTCGTCCCGGTAGGGGATGACGGCGATCACCGGGCCGAAGATCTCCTCGCGGGCGATCGTCATCGACGGGTCGACGCCGTCGAACACGGTGGGCCGGACGTACCACCCGTGCCGGACGCCCTCGGGCATGCCGGTGCCGCCGGTGACGAGACGGGCGCCTTCCCGGACGCCGGTGTCGATGTAGTGCCGCACGCGCTGCCGCTGCCACGCGGAGACGAGCGGCCCCATCTCGGTCTCGGGATCGGCCGGATCGCCGATCCTGATGGCCGACAGCGTCGACGCGAGCGCCTCGGCGTGCTCGGCGGCGCGGTTCGCGGGCACGAGGACGCGGGTGAGGGCGTTGCAGATCTGGCCGGCCATGCCCATGCCCGAGAAGCGGACGGCGGTGGCGACCGCCGCCGGGTCGGCGTCCGCCAGGGCGATGGCAGCCGACTTCCCGCCGAGTTCGAGCCCGACCCGGGTGAGGTTGGCCGCGCACGCCGCCGCCACCTGCCGCCCCGCCGCGGTCGACCCGGTGAAGGACACCTTGTCGACGCCGGGGTGGGCGACCAGGTACGCGCTCGTGTCGCGATCGGCGGGCAGGACGCTCACCACGCCCGGCGGGACGCCGGCCTGCTCGAACAGCTCGGCCAGGAAGAGCGCGTCGAGCGGTGACTCCGGCGCCGGCTTGAGGACGGCGGTGCAGCCCGCGAGCAGCGCCGGGACGAGCTTGGCGACCGTCAGGAACTGCGGCATGTTCCACGGGACCACCGCGGCGACGACGCCGACGGGTTCCCGGCGCAGGACGACGTCCGATCCGTAGACGCCGGGCCGGTTCTCCTGCCACGGATGCTTCTCGGCGATGTCGGCGAGCGCGCCCATCATCGACCAGGGCAGCGCGACCTGCGCGCGTCTCGCGAAGGAGATCGGGGCGCCCAGTTCGGCGGTGATGAGCTCGGCCAGCTCGTCGCGGCGTTCGCCGTAGAGCCCGGCCAGCCGGCGGACGGTCCCGACCCGCTCGGCGGGGTCGGTGCGCGGCCACGGCCCCTCGTCGAACGCCCGCCGCGCCGCCGCGACCGCGCGGTCGACGTCGGCGACGCCCGCCGCGGCCACGCGGGCCAGCGGGCGCTCGGTGTGGGGCGAGATCACCTCGATCGTCCGGCCGGTGCTCGGGGCGGTCCATTCGCCCCCGATGAACAGGCCCTTCCGCTCGTCCATGGACGCTCCTCTCCGGAAACGCGCCCTTGCGGCCCCGGTCCGTGTCGTGTTATCCAGGTCATGTTAGTCAGTCGATGAACATCGTGGCCAGAGGTCATCGGGCACGGACTCAGAACGGAGGATCGGCCATGGCGCGCTCCGGGAAACCGGCGGAGGCCAGCTGGACCGGACGGGTTCCGGAGATGGGCACCCGCCTCGTGTCGTACGAGGACTCGATATCGCCGGAGTTCTACGAGCTGGAACGCGAGGCGATCTTCCGGCGGGCGTGGCTCAACGTCGGCCGGGTCGAGCAACTGCCCCGCAAGGGGAGCTTCTTCACCAAGGACCTCGACGTCGCCAGGACGTCGCTGATCATCACGCGCGGCCTCGACGACCGGGTCCGCGCCTTCCACAACGTGTGCCGCCACCGCGGCAACAAGCTGCTGTGGGGCGAGACGCCGCGCGACGAGACCAAGGGCGTCTGCCGCGAGTTCATGTGCAAGTACCACGGCTGGCGGTACGGCCTGGACGGCGCGCTGAAGTTCGTCCTCCAGGAGGAGGAGTACTTCGACTTCGACAAGGCCGAGTTCCCGCTCGCCGCGGTGCACTGCGAGGTCTGGGAAGGGTTCGTCTTCGTCAACCTCGCCGAGGAGCCGAGCCAGTCATTGCTCGAATTCCTCGGGCCGATGGTGCGGGGTCTCGAGGGGTATCCGTTCCACCTGCTCACCGAGCGCTATGCGTTCAAGGCGAACCTGCTGAGCAACTGGAAGATCTTCCTCGACGCGTTCCAGGAGTACTACCACGCGCCGATCCTGCACTCGCAGCAGCAGGTCCCGGCCCTGCGCAGCTTCCAGAACGGCTTCAAGGTCCCGCACTTCCAGATGGACGGGCCGCACCGGCTGATCAGCACCGGCGGCTGGAAGGGCGTGCCCCGGCACATGACGCCGCCGGACCAGATGTACCCGATCGAGCACGTCACCGAGTCCGGCCTCATGGGCCCGTGGGAGCGCCCTGACATCCCCGAGCTCGACCCCGCCAACCTGCCGGCCGGGCTCAATCCGGGCGGGCTCGACCCCTGGTCGATCTCGAACTTCCAGATCTTCCCCAACTTCGTGATCCTGGTCTACGAGCGGGGCTGGTACCTCACGTACCAGTACTGGCCGACGTCCCACAACACGCACATGTGGGAGATGTCGTACTACTTCCCGCCGTCCCGGAACGCGAGCGAGCGGATCCGCCACGAGGTGACGGCGGTCGTGTCCAAGGAGGCCGGCCTCCAGGACGCGGGCACCCTCGACGGCACCCAGATGGGCCTGGAGTCGCGGGTCATCGACGCCTACCCCCTGTGCGACCAGGAGGTGACGGTCCGGCACCTGCACAAGATCGTCGATGACTGGGTGCAGTCGTACCTGCGGGACGGGAAGCGGGTGCCGGCATGAGCGACAGGATGCTCCCGGAAGAGTTCGCCGACTGCGAGCCCTTCGCCGCCAAGTGGTGCATCGCGACCGAGGCGGCCCGGTACGCCGAGCGGCTGGACAGCACGATGGTCGAGATGCAGGCGTTCTACGACGCGATGTACCCCCGCGTGCGCGACGCCATGGCGCACCTGGACAAGTTCTCGCTGCACGAGCTGCCCGAGCCGGAGCTGAACCTGCTCCGCCTCGTCTACTCGCTGATCATGATCTCGCTGCCCGTCGAGGTCTGGCAGCAGCCCAAGGTCATCGACTCCGGCACGGCGTACTTCGACCGCCACCTGGAGCCCACGCCGTGACGACGACGATCTGCTGCGTTCCCCTCGCCGCGACCGTCGGCGCCGAGGTCGGCGGCGTCGACGCCGAGCGGCTGGCCCGCGACGACGGCGTGGCCGGAGCGCTCATGGCGGCGCTGGAGCGGTACGGCGTCCTGGTCTTCCGCGGTCTGCACCTCGGCCCGGAGGACCAGGTCGCCTTCGCGCGGCGGCTCGGCGAGATCGACTACGAGCCCGGGCATCACCCCGTCCGCGGGATCTACCGGGTGACCCTCGACAGGTCGAAGAACGCCTCGGCCGACTACCTGAAGGGCACGTTCGAGTGGCACATGGACGGCTGCACGCCGCTGCACGGCGAGCCGCCGCAGAAGGCCACGGTCCTCAGCGCCAAGCAGGTGGCCGAGGACGGCGGGGAGACGGAGTTCGCCAGCACCTACGCCGCCTACGAGGCGCTCACCGACGAAGAACGGGAGCGGTTCGGCTCACTGCGCGTCGTGCACACGCTAGAGGCGTCGCAGCGCCGCGTCCACCCCGATCCGACGCCCGAGCAGCTCGAACGGTGGCGGAGGCGGCCGGCGTCCACCCACCCGCTGGTGTGGACGCGCCGCACCGGCCGCAGGTCGCTGGTCGTCGGCGTCCATGCCGATCACGTCGTCGGGATGGACGCCGGCGAGGGCCGGGCGCTGCTGCAAGACCTGCTCGACCGGACGACGGCGCCCGATCGGGTCTACCGCCACGCGTGGTCGGTGGGGGACACCGTCATCTGGGACAACACCGGCGTGGTGCACCGCGCCGCGCCCTATCCGCCGGACTCGCCCCGCGAACTGCTCCGCACGACGGTCTTCGGGGACGAGCCGATCCGGTGAGCGTCGCGGGGCCGCGCGCCGGGCTCAGTCGGTGCCGCCGGTGACGGCCCCGGCGTCGGCCGGCAGCCGGTCGCCCTCCAGGGCGCGGATCTCGCGCTCGATGACCGCGACCGTCTCGGCGTGACCGACGTCGAGGTCGAACCCCTCTTCGATGTGCAGGAAGCGGGAGATGCCGGTCATGAAGAGGATCAGCGTCACGGGCGGCCAGCGCTCGGGGTCGACGCCGTAGCCCTCCAGCACGTCCGACAGCATCTCGAGCTGGACCGCCCGGAACCTGCGCGAGTACGCGGCGATCTCGGAGCGGATGGCCTTGCGGTGGTTGGCCAGCGCGATGAACTCCATGGTCAGCGCGTTGCTCGAGTAGTCGTGGGTCAGGTCCCACAGGGCCCACAGCGGCTGGGGCGAGCGCAGCGCCCGCTTGAGCCGCTCCAGGCTGCGCTCGGCGCCCCGCCGGAAGAGCTCGACGAACAGGTTGTCCATCGTCCCGAAGTAGTAGAAGACGAGCGCGTTGTTCAGCCCGGCCTTCGCGCCGAGGCGGCGGGTGGTGACGGCCGCGTAGCCCTCCTCGAGCATGAGCTGCTGGGTGGCGTCGAGCAGCGCGGTGCGGCTGGCCGAGTCGTCGACGGGGCTCCGCCGTGCCGGCATGCGCGTCCTCCCTCTCGGCTGCGGGTGCCCTCCCAGTATGGCCTCAGTCCGCCGCGGCCGGGGGCTTGCCCTGGGCAGGCCGCACGTGTTAGCCATGTGACCAAAGGATGTTAGTCGGTTGACTAGCGCCGCGCCGCGAGCCGGGGCGCGAGCGGAAGGACGGAGCGATGCCGCATACGGAGGGACACCGGCCCCGGGTGGCCGTCGTCACGGGCGGAGCGTCCGGCATCGGCGAGGCCGTCTGCCGCCGCCTGGCCGGGCGGGGGCGCCGCGTCGCCGTGCTCGACCTCGACGGCGACGGCGCGGACCGGGTCGCCAAGGAGCTGCGGGCGGGCGGCGCCGAGGCGCTCGGGCTGGCCGCCGACGTCACCGACCGGCCCGCCCTCGGCGCCGCGTTCGCCGAGGTCCGCTCGGCGCTCGGCCCGACGGAGATCCTGGTGACCAGCGCGGGCCTCGTCGCGTTCGACCGCTTCGACCGGATCACTCCCGAGCGGTGGAACCGCCTCATCGACGTGAACCTCACCGGCACCTTCACCTGCTGCCAGCTCGCCCTGCCCGACATGGTCGCGGCCCGCTGGGGCCGCATCGTCACCATCTCCTCGTCCAGCGCCCAGCGGGGCTCGCCCGAGATGGCGCACTACGCCGCGGCCAAGGGCGGGGTGATCGTGCTGACCAAGTCCCTGGCCCGCGCCTACGCCCCGCACGGCATCACGGCCAACAGCATCCCGCCGTCGGGGATCGAGACGCCGATGCAGCACCGGTCCCAGGCTGAGGGGAACCTGCCGCCGAACGAGACCATGGCCGCGGCCATCCCGCTCGGCCACCTCGGCACCCCGGACGACATCGCCGCGGCGGCGGCCTTCCTCGCCTCCGAGGAGGCCGGCTTCATCACCGGGCAGGTCCTCGGCGTCAACGGCGGGTCGGTCCTGTGACGCGGGCCGCCGCGCCCCGGATGGAGCCGCTGCCGATCGCCGAGTGGGCCGATGAGGAGCGCGAGCTGCTCCGCGGCAACATGGCCCGCGCCGACCGGTACCTGACCGGCGCCGCCGACGCGCCGCCGGTGCCCTCGATCCTCGGCCTGTTCGCGCGGCACCCCCGGCTCAGCGCGCCCTGGCTGGCGTTCAGCGGCACGCTGCTCGACGACGGCACCCTCGATCCGCGCGACCGCGAAATGCTGATCCTGCGGGTCGGGCACCGGACGGGCTGCCGCTACCAGTGGGCGCAGCACGTCGGCATGGCGCGCGCCGCGGGCCTGGAACCCGGGCAGATCGCCGCCCTCCGCGAGGACGTCGAGGCCGGGAGCTGGTCCGAGCGCGACCGCGACATCCTGCGCGCCGCCGACCAGCTCGTCGACGGGCACACCATCGACGACGCCCTCTGGGAGCGCCTGGCCGGACGCTTCGACGAGCGCCGGCTCCTCGAACTGCTCTTCGTCGTGGGCGCCTACGTCTGCCTGGCCATGGTGCTCAACAGCGTCGGGCTGGAGCCCGCGGCCGGCCCCGCCGCGGACGCCGTCCCGGACCCCGCACCCGCCACCGGCCCTTCCGGCACGTCCGCCCAGTAACCGCACCCCCGAAGGAGGAGGACCATGCCGCGTTTCCCCAAACCACCGGAAGGCAGCTGGACCGAGCACTATCCCGAACTCGGCACGGACCCGGTGTCCTACGAGGACTCGATCACTCCCGAGTTCTACGAGCGCGAGAAGGGAGCGATCTTCAAGCGGGCCTGGCTGAACGTCGGGCGGGTCGAGCAGCTCCCGCGCAAGGGCAGCTACTTCACCAAGGACGTCGACGCCGCGCACGCGTCGATCATCGTCCTGCGCGACAAGGAAGGGCAGGTCCGGGCCTTCCACAACATCTGCCGCCACCGCGGGAACAAGCTCGTCTGGTCCGACGACCCGAAGCAGGACACCGCGGGCTTCTGCCGCCAGTTCACCTGCAAGTACCACGGCTGGCGGTACGGCCTCGACGGCGCGCTGACCTTCATCCAGCAGGAGGGCGAGTTCTTCGACGTCGACAAGAGCCGGTACGGTCTCGCGCCGGTGCACTGCGACGTCTGGGCCGGCTTCATCTTCGTCAATTTCGCCCGGGAACCCGAGCAGTCGCTCCGCGATTTCCTCGGCCCGATGGTGACCGCGCTCGAAGGCTATCCGTTCGAGAAGCAGACCGCCCGCTTCGGATACAGCACCACGATCCATGCGAACTGGAAGCTGTACATGGACGCCTTCGCCGAGTTCTACCACGCGCCCGTCCTGCACGCGAAGCAGTCGCCGGAGAAGTACTCCACGGCCGCGCAGCAGGCCGGGTTCGAGGCGCCGCACTACCAGATCGACGGCCCGCACCGGATGGTGAGCACGTCCGGCGTCCGCTTCTGGGAAATGGACTCCGAACTGGTCAAGCCCATGGAGGTGCTGACCCGCAGCGGGCTGTTCGGCCCGTGGGACGAGGTCGATCTCGGGGAGATGCCTCCCGGCGTCAACCCGGCCAAATGCGACCCGTGGGGGCTGGACTCCTTCCAGCTGTTCCCGAACTTCGTGATCCTCATCTGGAGCCAGGGCTGGTACCTGACCTACCACTACTGGCCGACGTCCTACAACACGCACATCTTCGAGGGCAGCGTCTACTTCGTGCCGGCGACGAACGTCCGCGAGCGCATCGCCCAGGAAATGGCGGCGGTGACGTTCAAGGAGTTCGCACTCCAGGACTCCAACACCCTGGAGGCCACGCAGATGATGCTCGAAACCCGGTACATCGACCGCTTCCTTCTCAACGACCAGGAGATCCTCTGCCGCCACCTGCACAAGGTCGTGGGCGACTGGGTCGACGACCACGAAGGGGTCCGCAAGTGAGCGCGCTGCTGCCCAAGGAATTCGCCGATCTCGAGCCGTTCGCCGAGAAGTGGTGCCTGGCCACCGAGCAGGAGCGGTACGGCACCCGGCTGGCCAGCACGACGGAGGAGATGCAGGAGTTCTACGACGCCGCCGTGCCCCGCGCCGAGGAGGCGATGGCCTACATCGAGAAGCTTCCGTTCGACGCGCTGCCCGACGACGCGACGAACCTCCTGCACCTGCTGTACTCGATGATCCAGGTGTCGTTCCCGGTCGAGGTGTGGCGCCAGCCCTGCGTCCCCGACAGCGGGTCGTCGAGCTTCGACTGCATCGTCGAGCCCGTGCCGTGACGGCGCCCCTCGTCCTGCGGGCCCGGCGCTGGGCGGACGTCGACGCGGGGGAGGTCCGGTCGCCGGCGGTGATCGTGGTGGAGGGGGACCGCATCGCCGCGGTGAACCCCGCCGAGGTCCCCGCCGGGGCGGCCGAGATCGACCTCGGCGACGTGACGCTGCTGCCCGGCCTGATGGACATGGAGCTCAACTTCCTGATCGGCGGCCCGGAGACCCCGACGGGCCTGCCGCTGCCGATGCACGGCGTGCAGGACGACCCGGCGTACCGCACGATCCGCGCGACCCTGAACGCCCGCACGACGCTGCTCGCCGGCTTCACCACCGTCCGCAACCTCGGCCTGATGGTGAAGACGGGCGGCTACCTGCTGGACGTCGCGGTACAGCGCGCCATCGACCAGGGATGGGTGGACGGCCCCCGCATCATCCCGGCGGGGCACGCGGTCACCCCGTACGGAGGCCACCTCGACCCGACCGTCTTCCAGCGGCTGGCGCCGGGGATCATGCCGCTGAGCATCGGGGAGGGCATCGCGAACGGCGTGGGCGAGGTGCGGGCCTGCGTCCGCTACCAGATTCGGCACGGCGCCAAGGTGATCAAGGTGTCGGCGTCGGGCGGGGTGATGTCGCACAGCACCGGCCCCGGCTCCCAGCAGTACTCCGACGAGGAACTGGAGGCCATCGCCGACGAGGCGCACCGCGCCGGCGTCCGCGTCGCCGCCCACGCGGTGGGGGACCGGGCGGTGCGGGCGTGCGTCCGGGCCGGTATCGACTGCGTCGAGCACGGCTTCCTCGCCACTGACGAGACCCTCGACCTGATGGCCGAGCACGGCACGTTCCTGGTGTCGACGACCTACCTGACCGACGCGATGGACATCGAACGGGCCGCGCCGGAACTGCGCAAGAAGGCGGCCGAGGTCTTTCCCCGCGCGAGGTCGATGCTTCCCAAGGCGATCGCCGCCGGAGTCAAGATCGCCTGCGGGACCGACGCCCCGGCCGTCCCGCACGGGGACAACGCCAAGGAACTGGTCGCGCTGGTGGCGCGGGGGATGACCCCGATGCAGGCCCTGCGGGCCGCGACCGTCACCAGCGCGGAGCTGGTCGAGCTGGACCACGAGCTCGGCCGGCTGAGGGAAGGCTTCCTCGCCGACGTCATCGCCGTCCCCGGCGACCCGTCGCAGGACATCACCGTCACCCAGGACGTGCGGTTCGTCATGAAGGACGGCCGCGTCCACAAGAGCACTTGAGCAAGAACACCCGAACGCAGACCCCGCGAACGGAGCGCACATGCCCAGCGGCGTGATGATCGTCGAATCGTCCCCCTCGTCCGACCGGGACACCCCGGCATACCACGACTGGTACGAGAACAAGCACATTCCGGAGATGCTGCAGATCGAGGGCTTCGTCTCCGCCCGGCGGCTGGAGTCCGTCGAAGGCGGCACCTTCGTCGTGATCTACGAGATCGAGGGCGATCTGGAGAAGGCCAAGGCGGCGCTGGGCGAGGCGCAGTCGTCCGGGAGGCTGTCGCGGCCGGAGGGGGTCCGGCTCGACCCGCCGCCGAAGATCCGCTACCTCCGCCAGATCGGCGGATAGCCGTTCAGGGGCGGGGAAGCATGCACATCGTGTCGAGGCCCAGCACGTGGTTGAGGCGTCCGAACGCCAGCCAGGATCCGATGCACATGCTCAGCTCCACGATCTCCGCCTGGCTGTAGTGCGCGGCCATCCGGGCCCAGAACTCCTCGTCCAGGCCGTGGTGGTCCAGGGCGTAGCGTTCGGCGTACTCGGCGGCCAGCCGGGTGCGGTCGTCGAAGGCCGTCGTGGTGCGCCATTCCGTGACCGCGTCGGCGAACTCCTCCTCGACCTTCTGCCCGTCCCGCTCGGTCCGCCAGTCCATGCAGAAGAGGCAGCCGTTGATCTGCGCGATCCGCAGCCGGGCGGCCTCGAACTCGCGGAGGCCGAGGGTGCTGTCGGAGTACACCGCCAGGGAAAGGCGCGAGGCGGCGAGGCCGATGCCGGGGACCATCTGGCCCCACACGTACTCGATCGGGTCCTTGCCGTCGGGGACGTCGATGTTCACGCGTGCTTCCTTCCGAGCCTTCCCACGGCGGGGCGCAGCGGGATGTCGAGCGCGTCGTAGAGGCCGGGCTCGGCGGCCGCGAGCCAGTCGATGGCGCCCACCAGCCGGCCGACGGCGGTGGCGTTCCCGCCGACCGAGCGGTTGCCGTCCTCGCCGGTGGCCTCGACGGTCACCTCGATGCGCGGGTCGCCCTCGATGACGACGCGGTGCGCGCCGTCGCCGCTGGGCGGCACGGGCCAGCCCGGCGCGCAGGACGGGTGGATGCGGGTGACGTGCTCGACGATGATGCGCGGCTCGCCGTCGACGACGCCCTGCACCTCGAAGCGCACCGCGCCCTGCGTGCCCGCCTCGAACTCGCCCATCGCCTCGGTGGCCACAGTCGCGTCGAGCGGGCGCCGCTCCACGGTCTCGCGGACCTCGTCGAGGTCGACGCCGAGGGCGCGGGCCATCAACCGCACCTGCCCGCCCCACACCATGGTCGGGACGGTCGGCGCCAGCATCGGCGGCTCGTAGTCCATCGGCTGGCCCATGCCGACCAGGAACCGGACCGCGTCGGGCTGGTCGTAGGTGGAGTAGTCGAAGATCTCCTGGCAGCGGATCGCGTCCAGGGTGGTGCCGAGTCCGCTGATCAGCAGCGGCAGCACGTCGTTGCCCCAGCCGGGATCGACTCCCGAGACGAACAGCGAGCCGCCGCCGTCCCTGACGGCCGCGAGCACCGGTTCCCGCACCTCGGGCGGGGCGTTGCGCTGGTCGTAGAGCGCGTAGACGGCCGGGGTGACGACAACGGCGCCGGCCCGGATCGCGCGGACGATGTCGGCGAGCGCGTCGTCGGGACGGACGTCGCCGGACGCCGCGTACACGACGGCGCGCGGCCCGGCGGCGAGCACCGCGTCGATGTCGGTGGTCGCCGCGACGCCGAGGTCGCGGCCGAGCCCGGCGAGGTCGCCCGCGTCGCGGCCGGCCTTGGCGGGGTCGTGGACGAGCACGGCCGCGAGGCCGAGCGCGGGGTGGGCGTCGACGGCCCGGACGGCCAGGCGGCCGACGTTGCCGGTGCCCCACACGACCGTCGGGATCATGCGCGCAGCGTAGCAAGCGCTTGGTGCAAGGTACAGGGCGCCGTTCGCCGCGGGCGTCGCGTCCCTCAGTGCCGGAGCCGGGCGGCGGCCAGCTCCCGCAGGTCGCCGGACTTGATCTTCGCCGTCCCGGTGAGGGCGATCTCGTCCTGGCGGAAGAACAGGACGTGGCGCGGCACCTTGTAGCTCGCCAGCCGCTCCCGGAGGAACGCGCGGATCTCCTGCGCCTCCAGGGGTACGCCGTCATGGGGGACGACGCAGGTGACCACGGCCTCGCCGAGCGTTTCGTGAGGCACCCCGACGGTCTGCGCCAACCGCACGCCCGGATGGGCGGACGCGGCCTCGTCGACCTCGCGCGGCGAGACGTTGGCGCCGCCCGTCTTGATGATGTCGGTGAGCCGGCCTTCCCAGTACAGGCGGCCGGCGTCGTCGAGGCGGCCGCCGTCGCCGGTGTGGAAGAAGCCCTCGCCGTCGAGGGTCTCGTCGAGCGGTGTGCCGAGGTAGCACAGCATGAGGGTGGGGCCCTTGACACAGATCTCGCCCCGCTCGCCGAGCGGCACGACGGCACCGGTCAGCGGATCGACGATCTTCACCGTGACGCCGGGCAGCGGCACGCCGCTGCTGCCCGCGTGCACCTCCGGAGGCGTGTCGGCCGGGTAGCAGGTGCTGATGGTGAAGGTCTCGGTGTTTCCGTAGGCGTGGCCGGGCTCGTACCAGACGGCGGTGACGGTGGGGTGCCGCGCGACGGGGGTCGCCTGGTCCACGAAACGCATGTGGCTCAGATCCACGTCGGCCCAGTTGGGAGCCGCTTCCAACTGCGCCCACTGGTGCGGCCACGCGAACGGGAAGTTCACCCGTTCCGCCTGCATGAGGTCGAGGGCCTCGGCGGCGGAGAAGGTGGGCTGCAGCACGAGTGCGCCGCCGGCGGCGAGGGTCGAGCCGAGCGACATGGCGAAGTTGCCGGACCAGAAATAGCCGTTCGCCGTCCAGCCCCGGACGCGGTCCTCCGGGCCGAACCCGTACAGGCGGCGGAAGCGCCACAGCTGGACGCAGACGCCCCGGTGCGCGCTCAGCATGCCCTTCGGCCTGCTGGTCGAGCCCGAGGAGAAGAACAGCACCGCCGGGTCGCCCGGACGGGTGGCCGCGGCGGCGGCTTCCACCACGTCGCGCGGTTCCGTGATGCCCCGCGCCAGAAACGCCTCCCAGCCCTCGAACGCCCCGTCAGGTACGGCGTCACCGATCATCGCCAGGTGGCGGAGGTACGGGTACCGCGCCGACCGCAGCCCGCCTGGCGCCACGCTGCAGATCCCGGGTTCGAGTCCGGTAAGGACGGCGGCGAAGTCCGTCTTCAGCACGGCGCGCTCGAAGAGCAGCACCGACACGCAGGAGACCTGAAGCAGATGGTCGAGCTCGTACGGCGTGGAGAAGGTGCTGAGCGTGACGGCCACGCCGCCCGCGAGCGACACCCCGAAGACGGCGGCGATCCATTCGGGCCGGTTCGTCATCAGGACGCCGACGCGGCCGTCCTTGCCCACGCCGCAGGCGCGCAACGCGCGGGCGATCTCCATCGCCCGTTCCCAGAGGTCGGCGTACGTCCAGCGGACGGTGCCGTCGCGGCCGCGCAGGACGATCGCCTCGCGCTCGCCGTACATCTCCGTGACCTCCCGCAGGAAGCCCGGAAGGGTGAGCGAGCCCAGGCCCGGCTCCTCGCTCAGCGGCGGCCCCGCCACCACCGAGAGAGGCCGTTCGGGTCCGGTGCCCCTCGCAGCATTCATCGCTCGCCTCCGTCCGGCAGCGTCAGAACGGCAGCTCGACCTCGGCCGTGCAGGTCACCAGCACGCCGCCGTCCTGGTCGGTGAGGCGCAGCTTCACCTGGACGAGCGGCACCCCCCATTCCGACTCGGTCCTCTTGCCGGCGACCTCGGCGTCGAAGTACGTGACGTCGCCTTCGAACGCCGGGCCGCGAAAGTCCGCCTTGGAGTGGCGCACCATGCCGTCGTGACCGGCCCAGTAGGCGAGGTAGTCGGTGCACCACGCGCCCATCGTGGCGCCGTAGCCGTAGGCGCGCGCCATGCCGACCTCGCTCGCCCGCTCGGCGTCGATGTGCCCGCGCGACGGGCCGACGTACAGCCCGTCGCGCTTGCGCGGGTCGATCCTGGCGTCCTCCTCGTCGAAGCGGAAGTCGTCGCCCCAGCCGGGGTCCTGGTTGACCCAGGGGTCGTCGACGCCCGGGGGAGCGACCCAGCGGAACGTGCCCCAGATGTTGAAGAGGAACGCCCGGTACTCGGTGGTGAAGGAGGCGATGCTGTGCGGGCCGATCACGCGGCGCGGCAGCCGGTCGCCGACCTCCACCTCCTCGAAGCGGGGTGAGGCGCCCGCGCGGTTGGACTCCAGCCACGTTCGCCGCACCTTCTCGATCCCGGCCAGCTCGTCGGCGGTCCAGCGCCTGACCTCGCCGAGCCGGTCCTCGTACATGCCGCGCCTGCGCGCCTCCTCGTAGAGGTAGCGGATCGCGGTCGAGCGCTCGCGCGCCACGAGGACGCCGTGCTGGTTGGTGTGGACGGTGTCGCCGCGGGAGAACATCGTCGGTCCGGCGAACCGGGTCTCGGTCACCTTGTAGTCGTGGAAGCGCCGCTCCTGGAACAGCTGGTCGCCGGGGCGGACGGGGCAGCCGTAGAACCACCACTCCTCGCCGCCGAAGATCAGGTGGCTGCCGGGGATGCGGCCGACGCACGCGGGCGCCGCGCCGTGCCCGTAGTCCAGCGCCACCGCGATGGACTGGGGCGCGACGATGCCGCCGAACCGGGACGCGCGGGCGAACTCCTCGTCCCAGTGCAGCGGGTTGGGGTAGTCCATCGCCATCACCCAGCGGCGGACGTCGGAGGAGCTGCACGGGTCCCACAGCTGGCCGCCGCCGACGGGCAGGCCCACGCGGTGGTCGACGTCGGACAGGTCGAGTGCGGGCTGGCTGGACTCTGCGCTCACGGGTGCTCCCGGCTGGCGGTCGACGGCGAGGCCGGGGCGCCGGCCGTACGCCGCGCGGATCGGCACGGCCCGCATCGTAAGCACGGCCCGGCCATCATTACAAGGATTGCAAGACTATTGCGTTCACCTGCTCCGCTCGTTAGATTCGCTCGATATGAGAGGTCGGTTCTCGCAGGAAGAACCGGCGTAACCGCAGCGTCGAGGCTGCTGGAGGTCGGTCGGCATGGCGGGTACGAAGGCGCGGTACACCGGCGCGGCCCCCGTCGGCCTCGCCGAGGGCTGGAGCCTGGAACGGCTCGCTCCGCCGAGCCGGCTGTTCGGCGCGAACGGCCTGCGCACCGGCCCGGACGGCCGCGTCTACGTGGCACAGGTGGCCGGCAGCCAGATCAGCGCGCTCGACGTCGGCACCGGCGACCTGGAGACGATCAGCGCCCAGGGCGGCGACGTCGTCGCGCCCGACGACGTCGACTTCGGTCCCGAAGGCGACCTCTACATCACCGAGTACTACGACGGCCGCGTCAGCGTGCGCGGCGCGGACGGCGCGTCCCGCGTGCTGCGCGACGACCTGCCCGGCGCGAACGGCATCACCTTCCACCAGGGCCGGCTGTTCGTGAACGAGTGCCGGATCGGCGGGCGCCTGATGGAACTCGACCTGAACGGCGGCGCGCCCCGCGTGCTGCTGGACAACCTGCCGATGCCGAACGCCATGGAGGTCGGCCCGGACGGCATGCTGTACTTCCCGACGCTGGGCGGCAACGACATCTGGCGCATCGACCCGGACGGCGGCGAACCCGAGCGGGTGGCGGCGGACCTGGGCGTCCCGGACGCGGTGAAGTTCGACTCCGAGGGCCGCATCGTCTCCACCCAGGTCGGCAGCGGCGAGGTGCTGCGGATCGATCCCCGCAACGGCGAGCGCACCGTCCTCGCCACCGTCGCCCCGGGCCTGGACAACCTGACCTTCGTCGACGGCCGCCTCTTCGTCTCGGGCTTCACCGGGCAGATCACCGAGATCCTCGGCGGCGGCCGGACCCGGGCGGTCCTGCCGGAGGGGCTGACCTGGCCGCTGGACCTCACCGTCGACGGCGACGGCGTCCTGTACGTCGCCGACGGCACCTACTTCCACAGGTTCACGCCCGGCACCGGCCTGGAGGTGCTGGGCATGCTGTTCAGCCCCGGCTGGCCGGGCTACGTCCGCGGGGCCGCCGCCGTCGGTGACGGTGCGTTCGTCGTCACCACGTCCAACGGCCAGATCGCGCGGTGGACGCCCGCACGCGGCGAGCACGAGGTCCTGGCCGGCGGGAGCGATCCGTTCGACCGGCTCTACGGCGTGGCGGTCGGGCCCGGCGGTGACGTGGTGGCCGCCGAGCTGGGCACCGGACGCGTGGTGTCGGTGCGGCCCACCGGCGAGGTCACGACCCTGGCCGCGGGGCTGGACCGGCCGATGGGGGTGGCGTTCGCCGCCGACGGCACCTGCCTGGTCTCCGAGTCCGGCGCGGGACGGGTCGTCTCGCTCACCGGCTCCGGCACCGGCACGGTCGCGGACGGGCTGGCGGCGCCGCAGGGCATCGCGGTCCGCGGCGGGACCCTCTTCGTCGTCGACGCGGAGGCGAAGACGCTGATCGGCGCCGCCCTCGACGGCGGGTCCCGCACGACGATCGCCCGCGACCTGCCGGTGGGCCCTCCGCCCGGCGTGGACCCCAAGCCGTTGAAGGGCCTGCCGCCGTTCAGCGGGCCGCAGGGCCTGTTCGCGGGCGTCGCCACCGGGCCGGACGGCACCGTCTACGTCTCCGGCGACGCCGAGGGCAGCGTCCTGGCACTGCGCGATCTCCCGCAGGGAAGGGTGAGCCTCGCATGAAGCACGATCTGCTCGGTCTGGACGGGCGCGTCGTCATCGTCGCCGGTGCGGGCGGGGGCGGCATCGGCACCGCGACGACGGCCCTCATCGCCCGCGCCGGAGCGACCGTGATCGCGGTGAGCCGGCGCCGGGAGAACCTCGACGAGCACATCGGCCCGCTGGCGGACGAAGGGCTGCCCGTCGTCCCGGTTCCGGCCGACGTGTCCACCGACGAGGGCGTCGCGGAGGTGATGGAGCACGCCGCCAAAGCCGGCGGCGACCTGCACGGACTGGTCAACGTCGCGGGCGGCGCCGCGCCCGCGACCTGGATGCCCGCCACCCGCGTCACCCGCGACGACTGGCGGGCGCTGCTCCACCAGAACCTGGAGACGATGTTCTTCATGAGCCAGGCCGTCGCCGCCGAGCTGAAGGCGCGGGGCCGTCCGGGCTCGATCGTGTCGCTGTCGTCGATCAGCGGCATGAACACCGCGCCGTTCCACATCGCCTACGGCACGGCCAAGGCGGCGCTGGTCGCGGCGACCCGCACGATGGCCGTCGAACTGGCGCTGGACGGCATCCGGGTCAACGCCGTCGCACCCGGCGTCACCGAGACCCCGGCCTCGGGCACCTACGTCGACCAGGACGAGGAACGCGACCGCCGCGCCATCGCCATGGGACGGCGCGGACGTCCCGAGGAGCAGGCGGGGGCCGTCCTGTTCCTGCTGTCGGACCTGTCGTCCTACATCACGGGGCAGACGCTCCTGGTCGACGGCGGCCTCAACCTCAAGTGGACCCACCTCGGCGCCGACAACACCTCCCTCTTCCTCAAGGACGAGGGCTTCCGCGACGCCATCACGCACTGACCCCAAGGCCCGGCCACCTGCCCGACCTCCCGACGCACCCCCGACGCGGGTTGGAGAAAGTCATGAGCGAGACCCTCGAGAACGTCCCGGAAGCCGCCTCCAAGGAACCGCTGTCGGAGCCGATGACGATCGGCGTGGAGGCGTACGTCTCGGAGGAGTACGCCCGCGCCGAGGGCGACCGGCTCTGGAGCAGGGTGTGGCAGCAGGTCGCCCGCGTCGAGGAGCTGCCCGAGGTCGGCGACTGGCTCACCTACGACATCGTCGACGACTCGATCATCGTGGTGCGCACGGCCAAGGACCGGTTCCGCGCCTACCACAACGTCTGCTCGCACCGCGGCCGGAGGCTGGTGGACACCCCGCCCGGCGCGCACGACGCGCGCGGTCACGGCCGCCAGTTCGTCTGCGGCTTCCACGGCTGGCGGTACAGCATCGAGGGCGACTGCACCCACGTCCCCGAGCGCGAGGACTGGCCGTGCGGGCTGACCGACGAGCGGATCGCGCTGAAGCAGGTCGCGGTCGACACCTGGGGCGGCTGGGTCTGGATCAACATGGACCCCGACTGCGAGCCGCTGCGCGACTACCTCGAACCCGCCGCCTCCCTGCTCGACCCCTTCCACCTGGAGAACATGCGCTACCGCTGGCGGCGCTGGCTGGTCTTCGACTGCAACTGGAAGGTCGCCTTCGAGGCGTTCATGGAGACCTACCACGTCCCCTACACCCACCCCGAGTTCATGAAGTTCGGCGGGTTCCTCGGCTGGGCCCGCTCGCACGGCCTGCACAGCAACATCGGCTACGACGCGCCGAAGAGCATGGACGAGAACCAGGCCAAGCTCCGGCTCGGCACCGGCGACGACCCGCGCGTGTCGACGGCCGATTTGCAGCGCTTCACCTGGGAGAACGCCAACACCAACACCACCTGGACGCTGGTGGAGGCGGCGCAGGAACTCGTCAAGGACCTGCCGGAGGGCACCCCGGCGCCCGAGGTGCTCGCCCGCTGGCTGTCCACCGCCCGCGCGCGGGACGCCGAGCGCGGCGTGGTCTGGCCGACCGTCCCGCCGGAGATCACCGCGAAGTCCGGCACGGCCTGGCAGATCTTCCCCAACTTCCAGATCGGGCACGCGCCCAACAACATGCTCTGCTACCGGTTCCGGCCGTACGGGCACGACCCCGACAAATGCGTCTTCGAGGCCGCCGTCTACGAGCTGTTCCCGCCAGGCGAGGAGCCCGAGACCGAGTGGATCCACACGCCGCAGGACGACCCGGGCTGGCGCACCGTCCTGCCGCAGGACTTCTCCAACATGGCGGCCGTCCAGCAGGGGATGAAGTCGCGCGGCTTCTCCGGTCCCAAGCCCAACCCGTACCGCGAGCGCAGCGTCGTGAACCTGCACCGCAACCTCGCGCAGTACATGGGCACCGGCGCGCCGAGCGCCCTCGCCTGAGCCGCCCACCCGCACCGACGTGACGGCGGACGACCCGGAGTCACCGCCCCGAGCCGAGGAATCATTGGATGCCGCACGAATGCGCGCCGACGCGGACCCCCGAGGTCGACCGCGACGCCCTCCGAGAGAAGTACCTGGCCGAGCGTGACAAGCGCCTGCATCCCGAGGGGCGCGGCCAGTACGTGGTGACCGAGGGCGAGTTCGCGGACTTCTACGAGTCCGACCCGTACCTGCCCGTCCAGCCGCGCGAGCCGGTCGTCGGCGACGTCGACGCGGTGGTCCTCGGCGCGGGCTTCTCCGGCCTGATCGCTGCGGCCCGGATCAAGGAGGCCGGCGTCACGGACCTGCGCGTCGTCGACTGGGCGGGCGACTTCGGCGGCGCCTGGTACTGGAACCGCTACCCCGGCATCCAGTGCGACACCGACAGCTACTGCTACCTGCCGCTGCTCGAAGAGGTCGGCTACATGCCGAAGCAGAAGTACGCCTTCGGCGACGAGGTGTACGAGCACTGCCAACGCATCGCCAAGCACTTCGGCCTCTACGACAACGCGCTCTTCCACACCCTGGTCACCTCGCTGCAATGGGACGAGTCGATCAGCCGCTGGCGGATCGGCACCAACCGCGGCGACGGCATCACGGCCCGCTTCGTCGTCATGTGCCAGGGCCCGTTCAACCGCCCCAAGCTGCCCGGCGTCCCGGGCATCACCGACTTCGAGGGCCACGCCATCCACACCGCCCGCTGGGACTACGCCTACACCGGCGGCGACATGAGCGGCGGGCTGAGCGGCCTGGCCGGCAGGAAGGTCGCCGTCATCGGCACCGGCGCGAGCGGCGTCCAGGTGATCCCGCACATCGCCCGCGCCGCCGAGCACCTGTACGTCTTCCAGCGGACGGCGTCGACCATCGACGAGCGCGGCGACGTTCCCACCGACCCCGAGTGGGCGAAGACGCTGCGTCCGGGCTGGCAGGAGGAGCGTCGCCGCAACTTCCACGCCGCGGCGTTCGAGGCGTTCGCGCCCGGTCAGCCCGACCTGGTGTGCGACGGCTGGACGGAGATCAGCCGCAACCTGGCCGCGCATCTGGACGAGACGGACGGCTGGGCGCTCATGGCCGACCCCGCGAAGTTCATGGAGCTGCGCGAGCTCGTGGACTACCGGGTGATGGAGCGGCTGCGCGGCCGCGTCGCCGCCCTCGTCGACGACCCGGAGACGGCCGAGGTCCTCAAGCCCTACTACCGCTTCCTGTGCAAGCGGCCGTGCTTCAACGACCAGTACCTGCCGACGTTCAACCGCCCGAACGTCACCCTCGTCGACGTGTCCGCGACCAAGGGCGTCGAGCGCATCACCGCGAAGGGCGTCATGGCGCGCGGCGTCGAGCACGAGGTCGACTGCATCGTCTTCGCCAGCGGCTTCGAGATCACCACCGACCTCGACCGGCGGTTCGGCATCGAGCCCTTCACCGGACGCGGCGGCGCGTCGCTGTACGACCACTGGGCCGACGGGTACCGCACGCTGCACGGCATCACCACGCACGGCTTCCCGAACCTGTTCTTCACCGGGTTCCTGCAAGGCGGCGTCACCGCGAGCACGACGGCGATGTTCGAGCAGCAGGCCAGGCACATCTCCTACCTGATCGGCGAGACGCTGGCGCGCGGCGCCACGACCCTCGAACCGACCGCCGACGCCCAGGCCCGGTGGTGCCGGACCGTCAAGGAGACGGCGATCGACAACAGTACGTTCGAGCGGGAATGCACGCCCGGCTACTACAACGGCGAGGGCGAGAAGAAGATCCGGTCGCATCTCGGCGAGCCGTACTGGCCGGGCTTCTACGCCATGGAGGACCTGCTGCGGGTGTGGCGCGACGCCGGTGAACTGGAGGGCATGGCCGTCCATGGCTGACCTGAGGTTCGACGGCCGGGTCGCCGTCGTCACCGGCGCCGGGCGCGGGCTCGGCCGGGCCTACGCCCGGCTCCTCGCCGCGCAGGGCGCCAAGGTCGTCGTCAACGACCCGGGCAGCGCGATGAGCGGCGAGGGCACCGACCCGGCACCGGCGGACGAGGTCGTCCGGGAGATCGAGGACGCCGGGGGAGAGGCCGTCGCCAGCCCCGCGTCCGTGGCGACGTTCGAGGGCGGCCGGGCGATCGCCGGCGCGGCGCTCGACCGCTTCGGCCGGATCGACGTGCTGATCCACAACGCGGGCAACCACCGTCCGGTGCCGCTCGCGGAGATGACGCCCGACGACCTCGACGCCGTCCTGGACGTCCACCTGCGCGGCGCCTTCAACGTCGTGCGGCACGCGTTCCCCGCGATGTGCGCGGCGGGTTACGGCCGCGTCGTACTGACCTCGTCGATCGGCGGCCTGTACGGCAACCACCGGGTCGCGAACTACGCGATGGCCAAGGCGGGCGTGATCGGGCTGTCGAACGTGGTCGCGCTGGAGGGCGCCGAGCACGGCGTGAAATGCAACGTCATCGTCCCCGCCGCCGTCACGCGGATGGCCGCGGGCATCGACACCTCCGCCTACCCGCCGATGGAACCCGAGCTCGCGGCGCCCGCCGTCGGCTGGCTCGCGCACGAGTCCTGCTCGATCACCGGGGAGATGCTGGTGGCGATCGCCGGACGGGTCGCGCGGGCGTTCGTCGGCGAGACCCCGGGCGTGCACCGGCCGTCCTGGACGATCGAGGAGGTCGGCGAGCGGATCGCGGAGATCCGCGACACCCGCGACCCCTGGATCCTGCCGGTCGTCCCGTCGGCCCACAACGACCACATCAGCAGGAGCTTCACGATGGCGAGCTCCACAACGGCCAGGGAGGGCTAGCCGCCATGGCGGTCAAGGTCTACGAACGCATCCTCCAGCTCTTCGAGGCCGAGGGGATCAGCACCATCTTCGGCATCCCCGACCCGAACTTCGTGCACCTGTTCCACCTCGCCGAGGAGCGCGGTTGGAACGTGGTCGCGCCGCACCACGAGGAGGCCGCCGGTTTCATGGCGGAGGCGGTGTCGCGGATGACGGGGAAGCCGGCCGTCTGCATCGGCACGCTCGGCCCCGGCATGGCGAACATGGCCGGGGCGATGATGTGCGCCAAGGTCGAGAACTCCCCGGTCGTCTTCCTCGGCGGGCAGCGGGCCCGCATCACCGAGCAGCGGGTACGGCGCGGCCGCATCCAGTTCGTCAAGCAGTCCGAGCTGTTCGCGCCGTCGGTCAAGTACGCCGCCAGCATCGAGTACGCCGACCAGACCGACGAGATCGTCCGCGAGGGGCTGCGGAAGGCGCTGTCGGGCACGCCCGGGCCCGTCTACATCGAGTACCCGTCCCACGTGATCCAGGAGGAGCTCGACGTCCCGCCGGCGGCGCCGCCCGAGACGTACCGGCTGGTCGGGCAGACGGCGGGGCCGGACAGGATCGCCGAAGCGGCGGCGGCCGTGCGCGCGGCGAAGCAGCCGATCCTTCTCGTCGGCCACGGCGTCCACACCGCCCGCGCCGGAGAGCAGGTCAAGGCGCTCGCCGACCTGATGGCCTGCCCCGTCGTCCAGACGTCCGGCGGCACCTCCTACATCAGGGGCCTGGAGGAGCGCACCTGGTCCTACGGCTTCTCGCCGTCGGCGGTGGACGCGGTCGTGAAATCGGACCTGTGCCTGGCGATCGGCACCGAGCTGGGCGAGCCCGTCCACTACGGCCGGGGCCGGCACTGGCTGGAGAACGCGGCCGGACGCACGTGGATCCTCATCGAGCAGGACCCCGAGGCGATCGGCGTCAACCGCCCCATCGACATCCCGCTGGTCGGCGACCTGCGCGCGGTCGTCCCGCAGCTCGTTGAGGCGCTCGCCGGCTCGCCGCGCACGCCGTCCGCGGAGCTCGCCGGATGGATCGAGCAGGACGCCGCCCGGCTCGCGGAACTGGCGGAGACGGCGCCGTCCGGCGGGTCGCCCGTCCACCCCGCGCGGCTCATCGTCGAAGCGACCAGGGCCTTCCCACCGGACGGGATCATGGTGCGCGACGGCGGCGCCACCACGATCTTCGGCTGGACGTACTCGCAGGCCAAGCCGCACGACGTGCTCTGGAACCAGAACTTCGGCCACCTCGGCACCGGGCTGCCCTACGCCGTCGGCGCCGGGGTCGCCGACGGCGGCGCGCGCCCCCTGATGCTGATCACCGGCGACTCGTCGTTCCTGTTCCAGATCGCGGAGCTGGAGACGGCGGCGCGCCTGAACCTGCCGCTGGTCTGCGTCGTGGCCGTCGACTACGCGTGGGGCCTGGAGGTGGGCGTCTACAAGCGCACCTTCGGCCAGGACGCGCGAATGCCCGGCGTGCACTGGAGCACCGGCACCCGGCTCGACCGGGTCGCCGAGGGCTTCGGCTGCCACGGCGAATACGTCGACCGCGACGTGGACATCGCCCCCGCCATCAAGCGCGCCTACGCGAGCGGGAAACCGGCGGTCGTCCACGTCGCGGTCGATCCCAAGGCGAACTCGGAGGAGATGCCGAGCTACGCCGAGTTCCGGACCTGGTACGCGGAAGGGATGCAGTGACGGCCATGGGCGACAACCTGGAGTTCTACATCGGCGGCGAGTGGACCGGCCCGGCCGATCCGGAGCGGTCGCGGACCCTCGACGTCGTGAACCCTGCGACCGAGGAGGTCTGCGGCACGGTCGCGGTCGGGTCCGCCGCCGACGTGGACCGGGCGGTGGCCGCCGCGCGCGGCGCGTTCGCTTCCTGGTCGCGGACGAGCGTCGCCGACCGGACCGAGGTGCTGCAGAACATCCAGGAGGCGTACCAGAAGCGGTCCGGCGACCTCGGCGCGGCGCTGACCGAGGAGATGGGCGCGCCCGCCTCGCTCGCCAACGGGTTCCAGGTCGGGCTCGGCGCCGGCCACCTGGCCAAGGCGATCGAGATCCTCCAGGACTTCGCGTTCGAGGAGCGGCGCGGCGCCACCCTGGTCGTCCGGGAGCCGATCGGCGTCTGCGCGCTCATCACCCCCTGGAACTGGCCGCTCAACCAGATCGCGGTGAAGGTGTTCCCGGCGCTGGCGACCGGCTGCACGATGGTCCTCAAGCCGTCGGAGATCGCGCCGTCCGCCGGACGGATCTTCGCCGAGATCCTCGACGCCGCGGGCGTCCCGGCCGGGGTGTTCAACCTCGTCCACGGCGACGGCCCCGGCGTCGGCGTGCCGCTGTCGTCCCACCCCGGCGTCGACATGGTGTCCTTCACCGGGTCGGTGCGCGCGGGCGTCGAGGTCGCGCGGAACGCCGCGCCCGGCGTCAAGCGGGTCACCCAGGAACTGGGCGGCAAGAGCGCGAACATCGTCCTGGACGACGCCGCCTTCGCCGGGAACGTCGCGTCCGGCGTCACCGCCATGATGGGCAACTCCGGGCAGACCTGCAGCGCGCTGTCGCGGATGCTGGTGCCGAGGTCGCGCATGGACGAGGCCGTCGCCGTCGCCCGGGAGGCCGCCGCCGGCGTCACCGTGGGCGACCCCGCCGACGACGTCGTGATGGGCCCGGTCGCATCGCGGGCCCAGTTCGAGAAGGTCCAGGCGCTCATCCGGAAGGGCATCGACGAGGGCGCCAGCCTCGTGGCCGGAGGCACCGGCCGCCCGGACGGCCTGTCCACCGGCTTCTACGTCAGGCCGACCGTCTTCGCCGACGTCACCAACGACATGACGATCGCCCGCGAGGAGATCTTCGGCCCGGTCCTGACGATCCTCGGCTATGACGACGTGGACCACGCCGTCGAGATCGCCAACGACACCGAGTACGGCCTGGCCGGCAACGTCGCCGGCGCCGACCTCGACGCCGCCCGCGCCGTCGCCCGCCGCATCCGCGCGGGCTGGGTCTCCATCAACGACGGATTCGACTTCGGCTGCCCCTTCGGCGGCTACAAGAAGAGCGGCAACGGCCGCGAATGGGGCGAGTCCGGGTTCCACGACTACCTGGAGACCAAGGGCGTTCTCGGCTACGAACCCGAGCAGGCCACGGGCTAGAATCCGCGCTTCCCGATCGCGTCCGCTTCACGCGCCAGCTCCTCCTGGAAATCGGGGTGGGCGATCGCGACGAGGCGGCGGGCGCGCTCGGCGAGCGGCATGCCCTTGAGCTCGGCCGCCCCGAACTCGGTGACGATGACGTCCACGTCGCTGCGGGCCGTGGTGACCGGGCCCGACAGCGCGGCGGTGATCCTGCTGACGGTGCCGCGCCGGGCCGTGGCGGGCAGCGCGATGATCGCGTGACCGCCGGGCGAGCGCGCGCCCGCGCGGACGAAGTCCGCCTGCCCGCCGGTGCCGCCCAGGTAGGCCGCGCCGGTCTGCTCGGCGTTCACCTGCCCGGTCAGATGGACCTCGATCGCCGAGTTCAGCGTCACCAGCTTCTGCAGCCGCGCGAGGACGGCGGCGTCGTGGGTGTGGTCGGTGGCGCACATCCGGATCGCCGGGTTGCGGTCGGCGAACCGGTAGAGGCGCTCGGTGCCGATCAGCGCGCCGGTGACGGAGACGCCCCGGTCGACGGGCTTGCGGGCGTTGGTGACGACACCCGCCTCGACCAGGTCGACCAGACCGTCGCCGAGCATGCCGGAGTGGACGCCGAGGTCCGCGCGGTCGTGGAGGAGGCGGAGCAGGGCGTCCGGGACGGCCCCGATCCCCGTCTGGATGACCGAGCCGTCCTCGATGTAGGCGGCGGCGTGCTCCGCGATGGCCCGGTCGGTCTCGCCGATCGTCGCCGGAGGCACCTGAACCGGGGTCCGCGAGACGTGCACCGCGCAGTCGATTTCCGATGCGGGGAGCGCTTCTCCGTAGGTGCGGGGCACCTGCTCGTTCACCTCGGCGATGACGACACGCGCCTTCGCCGCAGCGGCCCGGACGTGGTCGCTGATGAGGCCGAGGCTGTGATCCCCGTTCGCGTCGGCAGGACTGACCTGGACGAACGCGGCGTCGCACCGCAGAGTCCCCGCCTCGATCATCGGGCCGACCTGGCCGACATGGCACGGGATCACGCTGAGCCGGTGCTTCCCGGACAAGGCGCGGAGCGCGCCGATTGCCCCCATGCTCGACACGGCGATGCCGTCCACTGCGTCCGGGGTGAGGAGGCCCGAGAAGCTCGTCGCGATGAAGACCGACAGCCCGCCGATCGCGGCGCCCTGCTCGATCAGCGCCTCGACCAGCGTGGTCGGCTCGCCGCACGCCTGACCGACCACGATGTGGTCGCCGGGGCGCAGGAACCGGCTCAGATCGAGGCCTGCGGGATCCGTGACGGCCTTCATGCGCGTCCCGCCAGCGCGAGCACGGCCCGTGCGCGGGCGAGATGGGGGCGGTCGAGCATGGCGCCGTCGTGGGCGAGGGTGCCCGCGCCCGGATTGGCGGCGAACAGGTCGACGACCTCCTGCGCGGCGGCCAGTTCCTCTTCCGTGGGCGTGAACGCCGCGTTGATCACGTCGACCTGGGCGGGGTGAATGGCGAGCATGCCGCGGTAGCCGTCCCGGCGCACCCGCTCGGCCCGCGCGCGCAGCCCGTCCAGGTCGCGGAAGTCGCCGTGGATGGTGTCGACCGGCACCGCACCGGCCGCCGCCGCGCCGAGCAGGCACAGGCTGCGGGCCAGTTCGTAGGTGAACCCGTACTCGCCGTCGGCGGTGCGGTTGCCGGCGGCGCCCACCGCGTCGGCGAGGTCCTCGGCGCCCCACGTCATGGCGACCAGGCGCGGCGCTCCCGCGTACGTGCCGGTGGTGAACATGGCCCCGGCCGTCTCCGTCACGAGCGCGATGACCTTGGTGGAGCCCTCCTCGGTGCGCGCCGCGACCTCCAGCGCGGACAGGTAGTGGTCGAGCCTCTCGACGTCCGCGCGGCCACGTGCCTTGGGGAGCATGACGCCGCCGGGACGGACGGGCATCACCGCAGCCAGATCCGCCAGCGCGTGCGGGCCGTCCAGCGGGTTGATGCGCACCCACAGCCGGTCCTTGCCGTCGTCCGGGCGGGAGCGCAGGAAGTCCGCGACCATCGTCCGGGCGGACGGCTTCCGCTCTTCGGCCACCGCGTCCTCCAGGTCGAACAGGACGATGTCGGCCGGAGACGCCGTGGCCTTCTCCATCTTCCGTTCGCTGTCGCCGGGGGCGAACAGCCAGGAGCGCGCGCCGAACGTTTCCGCACTGCGGGTCATTTCCGTTTCCCTCCCAGTTCGTCCAGCACTTCCGCCGTGTGGGCGCCGAGCCTCGGGGCGGGGCCGGCGACGCGGCCCGGCGTCCGCGAGAACCAGGCCGGCGTGCCGGGGAACCGCACCGGCCCGTTCGGGGTGTCGACGGTCTCGAAGAAGCCGGCGGCGTTCAGGTGCGGGTCGTCGAACAGTTCGTCCAGGGTGCGGACCGGCGCGGCGGGAATGTCCAGCGACGAGAGCAGGTCCAGCCATTCCTGCGTCGTGCGCTGCGCGAAGGTCTCGCCGAGCAGCGCGTAAACGGTGTCGATCTGTCGCGCCCGCTGTTCGAGGGTGGCGAAATGCTCGCCCGCCCATTCCGGCTTGACGGCTCCGACGAACGCCGACCACTGCTTGTCGTTGTACACGAGCGCGGAGACGTGGCCGTCCCTGGTGCGATAGGGCCTGCGGTTCCGGGAAACGGCGCGCGGATAGACCGCGGGGCCCAGGGGCGGGGTGAACAGCGCGCCGTTGGCGTGCTCGACCAGCATGAACGCGGCCATGGTCTCGAACATCGCGACCTCGATCTCCTGGCCCTCGCCGGTCCGCTCGCGATGGAACAGCGCCATCATGGTGGCGTACAGCGCCGTTATCCCGGCGACCTTGTCGGCCATGATCGTCCCGACGTAGCCGGCCTCCCCGGTCAGCTTCTCCTGGACGGACGGCAGCCCGCATTCGGCCTGGATCGTGTCGTCGTAGGCGGTGCGGTCCGCGTCCGGCCCGCGCCGGCCGTAGCCGTAGCAATTGGTGTAGACGATCGACGGGTTGATGGCGGCCACGTCGTCATAGGTGAATCCCAGACCGGCGACCGCCTTCGCGCGCATCGAATGGATGAAGACGTCGCCGTGCTCGATGAGTCCGCGCAGGGCGTCCTTGCCTTCGTCGGTACGCAGGTCCAGCATCACGCTGCGCTTGCCGCGGTTGACGTTGACGAAGACGCCGGCCATTCCGGGTTCGGGCCCGGCCGAGATGTGCCGGGTGTTGTCGCCGGCCGGGGGCTCGACCTTGATGACGTCGGCGCCCATGTCGGCCATGATCTGGGTGCAGTGCGCGCCCATCACCATGGCCGTCAGGTCGATGACCCGCACTCCCGACAGCGGGCCCGGATGGTGTCCGCGTTCGTCCGACATCGGCCGCTCCCACCGGATTCTCGCCCCCGGAACCGTATCCGGACGATGCTGTCAATCCTTACAAGGATGATGATATCAAGAGGGTCATGAGGAGCACCGAAGCCGGAAGCGCCCCTCCGCCCTCCATCGCCGCGGCACTGGACGCCCCGCTCGCCGCGCGCCCCCATGCCACCGCGATCGAGGCGCCCTCCGGCGCCTGGTCGTACGCCGAGCTCGACGACCGGGCGCGCAGGGCGGCCGGCGCGCTGTGGTCGCTCGGGGTACGGCCCGGCGACCGCGTCGCCGCGTGCCTGCCCAACGACCTCGACATCGTGGCGGCCTTCCACGGCGTCCAGCGGATCGGAGCCGTGTGGGCGGGGATCGGCGAGGCGCTCGCGCCCCGCGAGCAGGAGGAACTGCACGAGATCTGCGGCCCGGCGGTCGCCCTCGCCGGGCCGCGCTGCCGCCTCGACGTGCCGGGCCGCGTCGATCCCGACCGGTGGGCGCGGCTCATGGCGGGGGAGGAGACCGCCCCCAAGGTCGCCCTCGACGTCGACGCCCCCGCCGGGATCGCGTTCACCAGCGGGACGTCCGGCCGCCCGAAAGCGGTCGTGCACAGCCAGCGCAACCTGCTCCTGCCGGCCGCGGTGCTCGCCGCCACCCGAGGCTGGGGCCCGGAACTGCGCAAAGGGGACGGCTTCCCGCTCACGATCCTCAACCTCATGGTCCTGTCGACCCTGCTCGCCGCGCAGGCCGGTGGCTGCTCGATCATCACGGACCGGCGCGACGCCGCCGGCCTGGCCGGCTGGATCTCCGAGCGCGGCGTCACCGTCTGGAACGGCGCCCCCGCACAGCTCTACGACCTCGCCCGGCGTCCGGACCTCGACCTCGGCCCGCTCCAGGAGGTCTGGAGCGGAGGCGGCGACACCTCCGACGCGCTGCGCGAGGCGTTCACCGCGACGCACGGGCTCGCGCCCCGAGCCACCTACGGTCTGACCGAGGCGCCGACCGTCGTGTCCATCGACCCGCCCGGCGAGCCGTGGCGCCCGCGCGCGAGCGGACGGGTGCTTCCCCACCTCGACGTCGCCGCCTACGACGACGAGGGCCGCCGCCTCCCCGCCGGCGAGCTGGGCGAGCTGCGCCTGAGCGGCGCGACGTCGGGCCCCTGGGCGGGTGCCTGGACGCCGCTGCTCGGCTACTGGGAGAACGGCCGCGTCCGCCCGCCGGAGCCGGGCCCCGTGCCCACCGGCGACGTCGGTACGGTCGACGGCGACGGATGGCTGACCGTGCTCGACCGCAAGAAGCTGGTCATCGTCAGAGGCGGCGCGAACGTCTACCCGCTCGAAGTGGAGCGGGTGCTGCTGGCACATCCCGACGTCGTCAACGCGGCGGTGTGCGGGGTAGCCGACGACCGCCTCGGGCAGCGGGTGGCCGCGATCGTCCAGAGCGCCGGTGCGCGGCTGGACGTCGCGGCGCTCACCGAGGCGTGCCGGCGGGAACTCGCGCCCTACAAGGTGCCGGAGATCTGGACGCGGGTCGACGCGCTGCCGGTGAACGCCATGGGGAAGGTGCAGCGCGCCGGGCTGGCCGACCTCGTCCAACGCCGCGCACCCGAGAGCCGGGGCACCGTTACATGATCGGAGGTAGGCGCGCGTGGACGTCGAAGCCGCACGCGGGATGTTCGGCCTCGACGGCCGTGTGGCGATCGTGACGGGAGCGTCGTCCGGGCTGGGTGCCGCGGTCGCCCGCGCCCTGGCCGCGTTCGGCGCCCGGGTCGGTGTGGTCGCCCGCCGCCGCGACCGGCTGGACGCGCTCGCCGCCGAGATCGGCGGGCTGGCGGTCGCCTGCGACCTGTCCGATCCCGCGCGGGCCGGGTCGGTCGTGCCCGCGGTGGAGGACGGCCTGGGTCCGCCGGAGATCCTCGTCAACGCCGCGGGAGCCATGTTCACCGAGGAGCGCGCCGAATCGGAGCCGCTCGACGCCGTCCGCGCGACCCTGGACCTCAACCTGGTGGCGCCGTTCGTGCTGGCGCAGGGAGTCTTCCCGCACATGCGCGCGGCCGGCCGGGGCTCGATCGTCAACGTCTCGTCCATCAGCGGACGCGTCGGCGTCCCGGGCATCCCGCAGGCGTCCTATGCGGCGAGCAAGGCGGGACTGTCCGGCCTCACCGCCGAGCTGGCGGTGCAGTGGGCGCGGCATTCGATCCGGGTGAACACGGTGGCGCCGGGCTTCTTCCGCAGCGAGATCACCGCCCCCCTCTACGAGAACGAGCGGCCGGCCGAGTACCTGCGCCGCAACACGCCGCTGCCGAAGGAGGGCGGTGCGGACGACATCGTCGGCGCCATCGTCTGGCTCGCCGGGGACGCCGCGTCCTACGTCACGGGGCAGACGATCGTCGTCGACGGCGGCTGGACCGCCCGCTAGCGCCTCAGCTCTCAGTGGCGCGCGCGGACGCCGGACTGGATCGCCTGCCGCGCGGCGGGCGACGCGGCGTTGACGATCCCGTCGTCGAAACGTTCCAGCAGCAGGGACTGGGTCGCGGTGAGATGGGCGCAGGCGATCCGCTCCGCCTCCCCGGCCCGCCCGGCGGCGATGTCGTCGACGATCCGCCGGTGGGTGCGGACGGCCGTCATCGCCTCGTCCCGCGTCGGGTACTCGCCGCGCCGGGTCAGCGCCTCGGCCCACGCCTCCTCCTGCGCCGACCACAGCGCGACGAGGCTGCCGACGACGTTGCGGACCGTCGCGTTCGGGGTGAAGGCGACGAGGAGGTCGTGGAACTCCCGCGCGGTCTGCGTGAACGCGACGCCGTCGTCCACCAGCGCGGTGCACTCCTCGACGTTGGCGCGCAAGGCGGGGACGACGACCTCGGCGCGGTCCTCGCGCCGCGCGCACTCGGCGGCGCACAGCGGCTCCAGCATCCGCAGCCCGGCCGCCAGGTCGCCCAGCGACACCCGGTCGCCCTGGAGCGCCAGGCCGAGATGGTAGGCGGCCGACGACTTGTCCGGCCGGTGCACCTCGGCGCCGCCGACATTGCCCCGCCGGACGGTCACCAGGCCCTCGGTCTCCAGGATGCGCAGCGCCTCCCGGACCGACGGGTAGCTGACGCCGAACTCCCTGACCAGCTGGTCCTGCGTGGGCAGGGCGTAGTCGTAGTCGCTGGCGAGGATGCGGGTGCGCAGCTCGCCGGCGACGGTCTCGGCGATGCGGTGCTGGTGGACTCGGCTGCGTCGCGGCGTCGTCACGCAGGCCGCTTCCCGTGGAGCAGAGGGACCATGGCGCCGAGTCTATCGTGACCGGATAACCAAAGGCAGTATTGCAATCCTTACAATGATTGAAATAGCGTCGGCGCCATGGACTTCACGATGGGCGAGACCGCCACCGCCCTGCGCGGCGACCTGCGCAGGCTGGTCGCCGAGCACGTCCCGCCCGACTTCCTGGGAGCCTTCACCGACGACCCGTCCGACCTGGAGGCGGCGCAGCGCTTCTGCCGGCTGCTCGCCGGGCGCGGGCTGCTGTGCCTCGCCTGGCCCGAGGAGTACGGCGGCTCGGGCGCGTCGGTGTGGGAGCAGACCGTGGTCCGCGAGGAGATGTGGGCGCACCACGAGCCGCGCGGCGCGCAGTACATGGGCGTCAACTGGGTCGGGCCGACGATCATGCGGCACGGCACGGCGGAGCAGCGCCGCCGGCACCTGCCGCCGATCGCGCGCGGCGAGGTCATCTGGTGCCAGGGATTCAGCGAGCCCGACGCCGGATCCGACCTCGCGGCGCTGCGGACGGCCGCCCGCCGGGACGGCGACGGCTGGCGCGTCTCCGGGCAGAAGATCTGGACGTCCTACGCCACCATGGCGCAGTGGTGCTTCCTGCTCGCCCGCACGTCGACGGGGGAGCGGCGGCAGGACGGCCTGACGATCTTCCTCGTGCCGATGGACGCGCCGGGCGTCGAGGTCAGGCCCATCCCGTCCATGATGGGCCCGCATCACCTCAACGAGGTCTTCTTCAGCGATCTGCGGGTGACGGCCGCGGACGTCCTCGGCACCGTCGACCGGGGCTGGGAGGTGGTGCAGGAGGTGCTGTCGTTCGAGCGCGTCGGCATCGCCCGCTACGCCCGGTGCGAGCGCCTGCTCCAGGCCGCGCCGTCGGTGCTCGGCGACCGCTGGGACGACCTGCCGGACGAGCTGCGCGGGCGGTGGGCGCGGATGCTGACGCACTGCCGCCGCGCCCGGCTGCTCGCCTACGACGTGGTGGCGAAGCAGGACCGGGGCACGGTCCGGCCCGCGGACGCGGCCGCGTACCGGATCGCGGTGACCCGCCTCGACCAGGACAGCGCCGAGGTGCTGATGGAGATCGTCTCGTCGGCCATGCCGGACGGCGCGCGGGCCCGCCGGTTCCGGCTCCAGGTGGAGGACCACTGGCGCTACTCCCGGGCGTCCACGGTCGCGTCGGGGAGCATCGAGATGCAGCAGATCCTGCTGTCCCGCTCGCTGCTGGCCTCATGACCTGCCCGCTGAGCACCGGCCTCGCGGCGGCGGCCCGATGAACATCGATCTGAGCGACGAGGCGGCCGAGTACGGGCGGCAGGCGAGGCGGGCGTTCAAGGCGGCCGGAGGGGACGTGCTGGCCCGGAAGGCCGAACACGAGCCCAAGCGCAGGGCGTCGCTCGTGGCGCCGGTGCTGGACGAGCTGGGCGCGCTGGACCTCGACCCCCGCGGCGACGCGCGCGAACTCGAAGCGGCGGCCGCACTGTGCCGCGCCGCCGGCTACTTCGCGGTCCCGTTCCCGGTGGCCGAGCGGCTGTGCCGGCCCGCCGGCCTCGGTACCGATGGGCTGCTCGTGGTCGACGGCGCCCGTCCCGCCGCCGCCGTCGCGGCGCTCGACCTGCGCTGGACGGCGGTGACCCTGGACGGTCGCCGCTGCGACGCCGTCGCGCGGTCGCCGGAGGGTCCGCCCCGCACCTCGGCGTTCGTCACGGACCTGGAGCTGCGGCCGGTCGACGGTGACGGCGCGCGCGACCTCGCCCTCGGACTGGTGCTGCCGTGCTGGACGCTGCTCGGGATGCTCGACCGGGCGCTCGACCTCACCCGGGAGCACGTTCTCGTCCGCGAGCAGTTCGGGCGGGCGCTCGCGCGGTTCCAGGGCGTGCGGTTCCAGCTCACCGAGGCGGAGGTCGAGCGCAGCGGGGTCGAAGCGCTCGCCAGGTACGCGCTCTGGAGCGTCCAGGCCGGCCGCGACGAGGCGGTGGACGACGCGCTCGCGCTCCGGCTGGCGGCCGTCGAGGCGGCCGACGTCGTCTTCCGCGTCGCGCACCAGCTGCACGGCGCCACCGGCTTCTGCGACGAGGCGTTCCTGTCGTGGCTGTCCCGCTACAGCCAGCCGCTGCGGCGCCTGCCGCTGGGCCTGTCAGGGACGCGCGACCGGCTGACGCGCCGCTTGGGCCGGCGCGGCCTGACCGGGCCGTTCGGCGAGGAACCGGAGCGGGCGGCACGGTGACCGGAGCCCGCAGGAGCGTGAAGGGTGCCGCGCCGGACCTCGACGAGTTCCGCGCCGAGGTCCGCCGCTGGTGCCGCGCGCACATCCCCGCGGATTGGCGGCGAGCACAGACGGGCGTCCCGGACGAGGAGTTCGTCGCGTTCCAGAAGGCGTGGTTCCAGGAACTGCGCGGTGCCGGGTTCGCCGTCCCGCACTGGCCTCGTGAATGGGGCGGCGGGATGCCGGTGGCCGAGCAGATCGTGCTGCACCAGGAACTCGCCGCCCACGACGCGCCACGGCTCGTGCTGGCGTTCGTCGCGATCCACCACGCCGCCGCCACACTGCTGGCCGCCGGGAGGGACGAGCAGCGCCGCCGCCACCTCCCGGCCATCCTGGACGGCGAGATCTGGGCCCAGGGCTTCTCCGAACCGGGCGCCGGGTCCGACCTGGCCGCGCTCTCGACCACCGCCCGCCGGCAGGGCGACGGCTACGTCGTCAACGGGCAGAAGGTGTGGGCGAGCGGCGCCGCCCATGCCGACTGGTGCCTGCTGCTCGCGCGCACCGACCCCGACGCCCCGAAACGGCGCGGCATCTCTTACTTCCTGCTGGACATGAGCACGCCGGGGATCGACATCCGCCCCATCCGGCAGGCCACCGGCGAGTCGCACTTCTGCGAGATCTTCCTCGACGACGTCGCCATTCCCCGGACCTGCCTCGTCGGACGGGAGAACGACGGCTGGCGGGTCGCGCAGGAGACGCTCGGCGCGGAACGCGGCATGACGATGCTGGAGCTGGCCGAGCGGCTCGGCAACGCCGGCTTCCGGTGGCTGCTTGAGACGTGTGCCCGCCCCGGACCGACCGGCGCTCGTCCCATCGACGACTCGCTCGTCGCCGACCGGCTGGCCGGGTTCGAGACCGAGCTGACCGCTCTCCGCGCGCTCTGCCGCGACCTGGTGGAGCGCCACGACGCGGGCACGTCCGGCCCGGCCGACGCCTCCGTCGTCAAGCTGTTCTACAGCGAGCTGCTCCAGCGGATGACCGGCTTCGGCGCCGAGACCGCCGGGCCGGCCGCCCACGCCGAGCTGCGAAAACCCCTGTCCAGCGGATGGGAGTCGGGGGCCTGGGCGCTGGACTTCATCGGCTCGTGGGAATGGACCATCCCGGGCGGGACGAGCGAGATCCAGCGCACGATCATCGGCGAACGCGGCCTCGGACTGCCCCGCGAACCCCGGGGCGGCCGATGACCCCGGAGTTCTCCGACGTCCACGACGAGTTGCGCGCCGTGGCGCGCGACCTGCTCGGCGGCACCGGCACCGGCACGGGCACCGGTCCGGGACGGGCGGTCGGCTGGAAGGCCATCATTGAATCCGGCTGGCCCGGCCTCGAAGTGCCGGAAGCGCTCGACGGTGCGGGCGCCACCTTCGCCGAGGTCGCCGTCGTCCTTGAGGAGATGGGCCGCGCCGCCGCGTGCATTCCCTACTTCGGGGCGGCGGTCCTCGGCGTGGGAGCACTGAAGCTTCTGCAAGCGGGTCCGGGCACGGACGCGCTGCTGCGCGGCACCGCGTCAGGAGCCGCCGTCCCGGCCGTCGCGTTGCCCGGCGACACCGGCACCGCCGAGCCCGCGTTCCGCCTGGAGCGCTCGCCACACGGGCTTGCGCTGCACGGAGACGCGGCGTTCGTGCCCGACGCGGTCGAGGCCGATCGGCTCCTGCTGCCAGCGCTCGCACCCGACGGCGAACCCGTCATGGTCGACGCCGCTCCGGGCACGGTCGGAATTCAGGTGACCGCCCAGCCGCTCCTCGACGCGACCCGACGCTTCGGACGCGTGACCGCCGCCGGCGCGGTTATGGCCGAAGATTCGATGCGGCGGTTCGCCGGAGACCCCGCGGCGGCCTTGCGCCGCTTGCACGATCGCGCCGCCGTGGCCGTCGCCTGCGACAGCCTCGGCCTGAGCGAAGCCATGCTGGACGCGACCGTCGCCTACGCGGGCGTCCGCGAGCAGTTCGGCCGCCCCATCGGTTCGTTCCAGGCCGTCAAGCACGCCTGCGCCGACATGTTCGTCCAGGTCACCGTGGCGCGCCGCCTCGTGGACGCCGCCGCGCGGGCGCTGTCCTCAGACGATCGGGCGACGGTCTCCATGGCGAAGTCGTACGCCTGCGAGGCCGCCGTGGACGTCGCGGGCAAGGCGATGCAACTGCACGGAGGCATGGGCTACACGTGGGAGAGCGGCGTTCACGCCTATCTGAAGCGCGCGATGCTCAACCGCTCCCTGTTCGGCTCGCCCACGGAGCACCGGCGCCGCCTCGCCCGCCGCTACCGGTGATCGCGAGCTGACCGGTCCCGGTCCCGCGATCCGGTGACATTGTGCCGCTCCGCCTCTTGCGTTCCGTGTCCGGATGAGGTGGACTCGACAGCAAGACAATACAGATTCTTCGATTCTGTTCAGTCGAGGTCGTGGGAGGCTCCGTGGCCGCCCCTCCGGTCATCCGGCGGGGCGGGCGGACGGCCATGACCTCATGATAAGCCCGTTTCCAAAAAACAAGAACATTCTTTTCGAGCGCGTGGCCGCTCCCGTCCGGCCGTTCTCGCAGGCCGCGCGAGACGCTCGTCCCGGCATGCCCTGATTCACCGACCGACACCGCAGAAGCCCTGCTCAGGCGGGGTATTGACCGGCTTTTCGCGCCGATGCTAAGCAAGTGCTCAGCATTGGCCGGGCGACCGGCCGGCGGCACGAGAAGCGAGTGCGAAAGGCGTGCGCGGCGACGCCCGCGCACCTGGCACAGGGAGGTCTTCCGTTGGGTGAGCTGTCCCCCTCCGCCCGGCCGGCCGCCGGCGCGCGGACGCCCGGCCCGGTGCGCCCGTGACCGGCGCGACGACCGCCGCGGCGCGGTACGCCGGGACGCGGGTCCCGCGCGTGGAGGACCCGCGGCTGCTGACCGGCCACGGCACGTACGTCGACGACGTGGCCCGGCCCGGGATGCTGCACGCGTGCTTCGTCCGCAGCCCGCTGGCCCGCGCCCGGATCCTCGGCGTCGACGCGGCCGAGGCGCTCGCGCTCGACGGCGTCCAGGCGGTGTTCACCGCCGCGGACCTCAATCCGGACGTGCGCGAGCAGTGGTACACGCTGATCGGCAAGGACGTGCCCGACACTCCGCGCCCGCCGCTCGCCGAGGGCGAGGTCCGGTTCGTCGGCGACCCCGTAGCGATGGTGGTCGCCACCGACCGCTACGTCGCCGAGGACGCCGCCGAGCTGGTGGCCGTCGACTACGACCCGCTGCCCCCGGTCGCCGACTACGCCGCCGCACGCGAGTCCTCCGAACTCGTCCACGAAGGCTACCCGAACAATCTCGCGGGCGAGTTCCCCGGTGCGCCGTTCGAGGAGGTCGAGCCGGTCTTCGCCGAGGCGCCCGTGGTCGTGCGGCGGACCGTCCACCAGCAGGCGTGCAGCCAGGTGCCGATCGAGACGCGCGGCATCATCGCCGAATGGTCGGCGCCCACCGGCGAGCTGACGATCTGGGCGGCGACGCAGTCCCCGCACGAGGTGCGGCTGTTCTGCTCCCGGCTGCTGGGGCTGCCCGAGCAGCGGGTGCGGGTGCTGATGCGCGACACCGGCGGCGGCTTCGGGCAGAAGGTGATCCCGCAGCGCGAGGACATGTGCGTCATGCTGGCCGCGCGCAAGGTGCCGGGCCCGCTGAAGTGGATCGAGGACCGGCGGGAGAACCTGCAGTCGGCGGGCATGTCCCGGCACGCGCACGCCGACACCCGCATCGCGCTCGACGCCGACGGGACGATCCTGGCCGCCGCGATCGACTACGTCGAGGACGTCGGCGCCTACCCGGTGCCGTGGCCGGTCGGGACGTCCGCGGCGGTCGGGATGTTCTTCCCCGGCCCGTACCGCGTGCCGAAGGCCGCGTGGGCGACGACGTCGGTGTTCTCCAACACCTCCGGCCGCACCGCCTACCGCGGGCCGTGGCAGTTCGAGTCGCTGGCGCGGGAACTGCTCCTGGACTCGGCCGCCCGCAAGCTGGGCCTCGACCCGGCCGAGGTGCGCCGCCGCAACCTGCTGCGCCGCGACGAACTGCCGTACACCAACCCGTGCGGCATCCCCTACGACGGCATCACGCCGCTGGAGACGTTCGAGCAGGCGCTGAAGATGCTCGACTACGACGCCTTCCGGCACGAGCAGGAGCGGGCCCGCGCCAAGGGACGCTACATCGGCGTCGGCACCTGCACGTACGTGGAACCGACCTCGGCCGCGATCGCGCTGCACGCCACCGAGGGCGCGACGATCCGGATCGAGCCGTCCGGCAAGGTCAACGTGTACGTGTCCGGAGGGTCGAGCGGCAACAGCATCGAGACCACGGTCGTGCAGCTCACCGCCGACGCGCTCGGCGTGGACATCGCCGACGTCAGCACGGTGCAGGGCGACACGGCCGTCACCCCGTTCGGCGGCGGCGCGGCCGGCAGCCGGTCGGGCTCGATGACCGCGGGCGCCGTGGCGGAGACGGCGTCGGTGCTGCGGGAGCGGATCGTCGCGATCGCCGCGCACCGGCTGGAGGCCGACCCCGGCGACATCGAGCTGGCCGGGGGACGCGCGCGCGTGCGCGGCGTGCCGGAGTCGGGCGTCACGCTCGCCGAGATCGCCGACGCCGCCTACTTCCAGCCGGAGACCCTGCCGCCGGACGTGCCGGCGGGCCTGGAGGCGTCCGGGCGGTACCGGCCGGAGCACCCGCTCATCTACGCCAACGCCACCCACCTGTGCACCTGCGAGGTCGACGTGGTGACCGGCGCGGTGACGCTGCTGCGCTACATCGTCAGCGAGGACTGCGGCCCGATGATCAACCCGAACGTCGTGGAGGGGCAGATCGCGGGCGGCGTCGTGCAGGGCATCGGCAACGCGCTCTGCGAGCACCTCGCCTACGACGCCGACGGCAACCCCGTCGCCACCACCTTCATGGACTACCTGCTGCCCACGGCCGCCGAGATACCCGACATCGAGTACGGCCACGTCGAGACGCCGTCGCCCGGGCCCGGCGGCTACAAGGGCGTCGGCGAGGGCGGCGCGATCGGGGCGCCGCCCGCGGTGGCGAACGCGGTCGCCGACGCGCTCGCCCCGTTCGGCGCCGAGATCACCCGCCTGCCGCTGACGCCCGAGACGGTCGTCGCGCTGGTGCGCGGCGCGGACGGGACGGTGGCGCGATGAAACCGCCGTCCTTCGAGTACCACGTCCCCGGGGACGTGGACGAGGCCGTCGGACTGCTCGCCGGCCTCGGCGAGGACGCCAAGGCCATCGCGGGCGGGCAGAGCCTCGTCCCGATGCTCGCGCTCCGGCTCGCCAACCCCGAACACCTCGTGGACCTGCGCCGATTGGACGGCCTGCGCGGCGTCGAGGAACGCGGCGCGACGGTCCGGATCGGCGCGGGCACCACCCAGGCCGCCGTGCAGCGGTCCGCCGAGGTCGCCCGGTCCGTCCCGCTGATGGCCCGCGCGACCCCGCTGATCGGGCACTTCCAGATCCGCAACCGCGGCACCGTCGGCGGCTCGCTGGCCCACGCCGACGCCGCCGCCGAGTACCCCGCCGTCGTGCTCGCGCTCGACGCGGAACTCCAGGCGGTCTCGCCGCGCGGCACCCGCACCATCCCCGCCGCCGACTTCTTCACCGGCCTGTGGAGCACCGCGCTGGACGAGGACGAGCTGCTGACCGCCGTCGACTTCCCGGTACGGCGCGGCCGCAGCGGCTTCGCGATCGAGGAGTTCGCACGGCGCGGCGGCGACTTCGCCATCGCCGGCGCGGCCGTCGCCGTCGAACTGGACGATGCGGGCCGGGTTGCCCGGTGCGGCATCGGGCTGTTCGGGCTCGGCTCCACGCCGCTGCGCGCCCCGGCCGCGGAGGCGGCCGCGACCGGCGCCGCGCTCACCGACATCGACGCCGACGAACTCGGACGCACGGCCCTCGGGGAGCTGGACTCGGTCCCCGCCGACCTGCACGCGTCCGCCGACCACCGCGCGCACGTCGGCGCCGTCATCGTGGCGCGCGCATGGCGGCGCGCCGCCGAGGAAGCAGGGCGGCGCGCCGCCGAGGAAGCAGGGCGGCGCGCCACCGAGGAAGCAGGGCGGCGCGCCGCTGAGGAGGCCGCGAATGGCTGACGTCACCGTCCGGATGCGGGTCAACGGCGGGCCGCGGAGCGCGGCCGTCCCGCCCCGGCTCACCCTCGCCGACTTCCTGCGCGAGCGGTGCGGGCTCACCGGCACGCACCTCGGCTGCGAGCACGGCGTGTGCGGCGCCTGCACGGTCCTGCTGGACGGGCAGGCCGTCCGCGCCTGCCTCGTCCTCGCCGTCCAGGCCGACGGCGCCGAGATCACGACCGTGGAGGGGATCGCTTCGGCGGACGGCGAGCTGTCCCCGGTGCAGGAGGCGTTCCGCGACCACCACGGGCTTCAGTGCGGCTTCTGCACGCCCGGCTTCGTCGTCTCCGTCACCGCGTTCCTGCGCGACAACCCCGACCCGACCGACGAGCAGATCCGCGACGGCCTGTCCGGCAACCTGTGCCGCTGCACCGGCTACCAGGGGATTCTCAAGGCCGTCCGCGCGGCCGCCCGCACGACCGGTGGCGCCGCCGTCGCGCCGGAGGAGACCGGATGAAGCTCGACAACACCCTGACCCTCCCGGTGCCGGTGGACGAGGCGTGGCGCGTCCTGCTCGACATCGAGCGGATCGCGCCGTGCGTGCCGGGCGCGACGCTGACCTCCCGCGACGGCGATCGCTACCACGGGAAGGTCAAGGTCAGGCTCGGCCCGATCGGCCTCACCTACAGCGGGTCGGTCGCGTTCGCCTTCCTCGATGAGGACGCCGGGGTCGCGGTGATGGAGGCCACCGGGCGGGAGACCCGCGGTGGCGGCACCGCGAAGGCGGTCGTCACCTGCCGGCTCACCGGACGCGGCGACGCCACCGACGTCCACGTGGAGACCGACCTCGCCATCACCGGCAAGCCCGCGCAGTTTGGGCGCGGCGCCCTCGCCGACGTGTCCGCCGCCCTCCTCGACCGGTTCGCCGCCAACCTCGCCGAGGAGATCGCGCCCGGCGGGGACGCGGCCCCGGCCCCGGACACCTCCTCCGGCACCCGGGACGCGCCGCCCCCTCCCGCCGCCGTACCTGCGGAACCCGGACGGGCGGCCGCGCCCGTGGACCTGCTCCGCGCGACCGGCCCCGGCGCGGTCCGTCTCGCCGCCGCCCCGGCCGCGGCCGTCTTCGCCCTGCTCATGGCCCTGGCCGTCCGCCGCCGGCGGCGGGCCCGGCGCCCGTAGCCCACCCCACCGAAGAGAAGAGGAAGCGATGCCCGGACGAGTCGAAGGCAAGGTCGCGTTCATCACCGGAGCCGCCCGCGGGCAGGGACGCGCCCACGCCGTGCGCCTCGCGCAGGAGGGCGCGGACATCATCGCGATCGACATCTGCAAGCAGCTCGACACCGTGCCCATCCCCATGTCCACCCCGGAGGACCTGGACGAGACCGTGGCGCAGGTGAAGGCCACGGGCCGCCGCATCGTCGCCGCCCAGGCCGACGTGCGCGACTACGACGCGCTGAAGGCAGCCGTCGACGACGGCGTCACCCAGCTCGGCCGGCTCGACATCGTCGTGGCCAACGCCGGGCTCGCCGCCGACGGCGCCCCCGTCCAGGACCTCGACGAGAAGCTGTGGCGCGACTCGATCGACGTCAACCTCACCGGCGTCTTCCACACCGGCAAGGCCGCCATCCCGCACCTCATCGAGGGGGGCCGCGGCGGCTCCATCGTGCTGACCAGCTCCGTCGGCGGGCTCAAGGCGCATCCGAACATCGCCAACTACGTGGCCGGCAAGCACGGCGTGGTCGGGCTCATGCGGTCGATGGCCGTCGAGCTGGCGGCGCACAACATCCGCGTCAACTCCGTTCACCCGACCCAGGTGGGCACGCCGATGCTGCTGAACGACCTCACCTACCGGATGTTCCGGCCCGACCTGGAGAACCCGACCCAGGAGGACATGGCGCCGATTTCGCAGATGATGAACGCGCTCCCGGTGCCCTGGGTCGAGGCCGAGGACATCGCCAACGCCGTTCTCTTCCTCGTCTCGGACGAGAGCCGCTACATCACCGGCGTCCCGCTCCCCATCGACGCCGGCTCGATGCTCAAGTGACCCGGAGGGACCAGATGAGCACCGACGACATGAGCACCGACGACGCCTTCTACTGGGACCCCTTCGACCCGCGGTTCACCGCCGACCCCTACCCGACGTACCGCAGGCTCCGAGACGAGGCGCCTCTCTACTACAACGAGAAGCACGACTTCTACGCGCTCGGCCGGTACGAGGACGTGGACCGGTGCCTGCCGGACTGGCAGGCGTTCTCCTCGGCGCGCGGCAACATCCTCGAGTTCGTCAAGTCGGGCATCGAGATGCCGCCCGGCACCCTCATCTTCGAGGACCCCGAGATCCACGACATCCACCGCAGGCTGCTGGTCCGCGTCTTCACCCCGCGCCGCATCGCCGAGCTGGAGCCGCGGGTGCGCGAGTTCTGCGCGCGCACCCTCGACCCGCTCGTGGGACGGGACCGGTTCGACCTCATCGAGGCCGTCGCCACCGACATGCCGATGCGGGTCATCGGCATGCTGTTCGGGATCCCCGAGGCCGACCTGCCCGCGCTGCGCGAGTCCGCCGACGAGAGCCTGCGCACCGAGGCCGGCGGGCAGATGGACGTGCGCGGCGGCGCCGGCCTCAGCAACGACATGTTCGGCGACTACATCGACTGGCGGCGCGAGAACCCGTCCGACGACCTCATGACGATGCTGATGACCGCGGAGTTCGAGGACGAGAACGGGGAGCGGCGCACCCTCACCCGCGACGAGGTGCTCACCTACTGCACGGTCGTCGCGGGCGCCGGCAACGAGACCACCGGGCGGCTCATCGGGTGGATCGCCTCGGTCCTCGCCGAGCATCCCGACCAGCGCCAGGAAATCGTCGACGACCCCTCGCTGGTCAACAACGCGGTGGAGGAGGTGCTGCGCTACGAGTCGCCCGGCCCCTATATCGCGCGCTACGTGAACAGGGATGTGGAGTTCCACGGGCGGACGGTGCCGGAGGGCAGCGCCCTGATGCTCGTCGCGGCGGCCGCCAACCGCGACGAGCGGCGCTACCCCGACCCGGACCGCTTCGACATCCATCGCAAGATCGGCCAGCATCTGGCGTTCGGCGTCGGCGCGCACTACTGCCTCGGCGCCGCGCTCGCCCGACTGGAGGGCCGGCTCGCGCTGGAGGAGCTGCTGCGGCGCTTCCCGAGCTGGGAGGTGGACTGGGACGGCGCCAGGCTCGCGCAGACCTCGACCGTCCGGGGGTGGGAGACGCTGCCGCTCGTCCTGCGCTGATGCGCCCGGCCGGAGCCGGCCGCGCCCTAGCGGGACTCCGGCGGCCCGGGGGCCGTGCCCGCGGCCTCCGGACCGCCCTCGTATCGGCGGAGGCACCGCTCGACGATCTCGACGGCCTCGGCGTGCCCGGCGGACATGCCGAGGCCGGCCTCCTCCATCACGAGGACCCGCGCGACGCTGGTCATCAGCAGCGACAGTGCGATCGGCGGGAACTCCGCGGTGTCGATCCCGTACCGGGTCGCGAGGCCCGCCATGGCCTCGGCCTGCGCGTGCCGGAACCGCTCGGCGTAGCGGGCGATCTCCGCGCGCAGGTCCTTGCGGTGGTTGGCGAGCGCGGCGAACTCCATCGTCAGCGCCACCGCGGCGGGGTCGGTGCTGAACTCCCAGAGCGCGCGCAGCGGGCGGGGCGAGGACAGCGCCTCCGCCTGCCGGCGCAGGCCCTCCTCCGCGCGGCGCCGGAACAGCTCCAGGAAGAGCTCGTCCATCGTGCGGAAGTAGTAGTGCACGAGCTGGGGCTTGAGACCGGCCCTGCCGGCGACGCGCCGCGAGGTCACCGCGGCGTAGCCCTCCTCCAGCATGAGGCGTTCCGCGGCGTCGAGCAGGACGCCTCGGTTCCGGGCGTCCGGTGCACCGATCCGGCGGCGCGTTGCCATGCCTCTCGCCTCCCGCGCACCCGGGCCGGGGCCGCTTCCCCTCCGCTCCCGATCGTATCGGGGGAGCGGGGCCGGCAGCCGCCGGTCGTCGGCCCGGCGGCCCGGCGGCCAGGGCGACCCCCCGGTCACGCACCGTCCGCATCCTTTTCCGTACGGCACTTGACAGTACGGCGTGACCGGGGATGTACTGTCATTCGCCTGAGATGAGAGTCACAGACTCTCTGAATGCCTATTCATGTTCTCACAGTGAAGAACTGTACTCTCGAAGTCGACACCGATAGTTCTCACAGCGGTTCGGGCCGCCGTCCGGCGAGGAGAGCAGAGGATGCGCGATCGGCAGGGGACACGCCCATGACCGCGGCCGCGGAACACCGCGCACCGCGCGCCTCCTGGGCCGGGGCGCCGCGACGGCTGCTGTTCGGCTGGCTGGAGCAGGCCGGCCTGCTGTTCGCGATCACGCTGGAGGGGTTCCGCAAGACCTGGGACGTGCGCCGCTGGTGGGGCGAGTGGATCGAGCAGTGCTGGTTCATCGCCCGGGTCACGACCCTGCCGGTGATGCTGATCGCGCTGCCGCTCGGCGGCACGATCGCGCTGCAGGTCGGGCAGATCGTCCGGCAGATCGGCGCCGAGTCCGGCACCGGCGCCACCGTCGTGCAGGCCCTGGTCACGCAGGTGGCGCCGATGGCGGCGGCCCTGCTGATCTCCGGGGCCGGCGGCTCGGCCATCACCTCCGACATCGGCTCGCGGCGGATCCGCGACGAGCTGGACGCCATGGAGGTGATGGGCATCAACCCGGTGCACCGGCTGGTCACGCCGCGGCTCTGGGCGGCCAGCACGGTCGGCGTCATGCTCTGCTCGCTGATCATCCTGGCGGGCATCGCCGGGGGCTTCTTCTTCAACGTGATCCGGGAAGGGGTGACGCCCGGGTCCTACTTCGACGGGGCGACCTCGCTCCTGCAGCTGTCCGACCTGCTGATCACCCTGTTCAAGGCGTGGGTGTTCGGCTTCATCGCCGCCGCGGTGGCCTGCTGGAAGGGCATGACCTGCCGGTACGGCGCGAGCGGCGTCGGGCGCGCGGTCAACCAGTCGGCGGTCGTCGCCGCGATGCTGGTGTTCGCGGCGAACTACGTGCTGTCCACGCTGGCCTACAGCCTCTTCCCGCCCCGGATCTGACGGGAGTCCCGATGACCGCGATCGTCCCGTACCGGGCGGCCCGCGTCCTGCGCCGCCGGTGGATCCCCCGCAATCCCGAGTTCACCGAGTTCCTCGTCTTCTCCGGGATGGTCCTGCACCACATGGTGGTGGACATCGCGCGGGGCAAGCATCTGAAGGCGGTCATCCGGCAGGTCAGCGACATCAGCGCCGGCGTCGGCGCGGTCGTGATGGGCCTCGGCATGGTCGTCGTCATCTTCTTCATGTCGTTCTTCACCGGCACCACCGTCGGCCTGCAGGCCATCCCCGGGCTGCAGCGGGTCGGTGTGCAGTCGCTCGCCGGGATCATCGCCAGCTACGCCAACGTGCGCGAGGTGACGCCGATCATCGCCGGCGTCGCGATGGTGTTCCAGCTCGGCGGCCAGTTCACCGCCGAGCTCGGGGCGATGCGGATCTCCGAGGAGATCGACGCCCTGGAGGTCATGGGCATCAACTCGCTCGCCTACCTGGTGTGCACCCGGCTGGCGGCGGCGCTGATCACGCTCGTCCCGCTGTACCTGCTGGCGCTGTTCGCCAGCTTCTTCGCCACCCGGATCATCTCGATCGACTTCTTCGGCATCTCGCCCGGCATCTACGACTACTACTTCCACCTGTACCTGCCGCCGATAGACGTCTTCTACAGCGTCCTCAAGGTGGTCGTCTTCACGGTGATCATCGTGCTGATCCACTGCTACCGCGGCTACAACGCCGCCGGCGGCCCGGTCGGGGTGGGCCTGGCGACCGGGCAGGCGATCCGCGAGTCCATGGTGACGATCGTCATGGTCAACCTGCTGCTGTCCTACATCTTCTGGGGCAACGGCGGAACAGTGAGCCTGACCGGATGAGGACCGTCGACCTCACGCCGCGCACCCGCCGCCGGTTCGGCGCCCTCGGGGCCGCCCTGGTGGCCGGCGCCGCGCTGGCCTCCTACCTGGCCGCGCGCGACACCCACCCCGGCTCGACCTACCTGAGGGCCACCTTCGGCCGGGCCGGGGAGGGGCTGGACGACCGCTCCGACGTCAAGATCCGCGGCGTCAAGGTCGGGCAGGTCGCCTCGGTCCGGCTCACCCCGCAGGGCCGGGCGCTCGTCAGGATCCGGCTGGACCACGGCGTCCACGCGCCCGTCACGTCCGAGGCGGCGATCTCGCCGCTGTCGGCGTTCGGCCCCAAGTACGTCGACCTGCGGCCCGGCCGGGGCGAGAGCACCGGGCCGTACCTGCACGACGGCGGAACCATCACCAGGACCAGCGACCCGCAGGACCTCACCGACGTCGCGGCGCCGACCGTCGACCTCCTCGACGCGCTCGGCCCGGACGACGTCGCCACCATCATGCGGTCGCTGGGCACCGGCCTGGACGGCCGGGGAGCCGAGCTCGCCGGCCTGGTCGACGACTCCGCGAAGCTGCTCGGCCTGACGGCGCGGCGCAGCGGCGACCTCGGCTCCATCGTCGGCGACGGCGGCGCGCTGGCCGGCACCGCCGCCCGCCACGGCGACGAGATCGGCGGGATCACCGACGACCTGAACAAGATCGCCCCGTCCATCACCGGCGACCCCGGGCAGTTCGCCAAGATGCTCGCCGGCCTGGACGACTCGGCCCGCACCCTGAACCAGATCCTCGCGTCCGACCCGAAGGGCGCCGGCCGCGTGATCGACGCGGTCACACCGGCGGCCGCCGTCCTGTCCAGGTACCGCGGCTACTTCCCCGACCTCATCAGCAGCAGCGGGCTGATCCTGACGCAGCTGGCCGGCATCGCCAACATCCCGGGACCGCACGGGACCCTGCTCTCGCGCGTCACCATCCACATCAACCCGAGCACCGCGCTGTGCGACTCGCTGCCGGGGATCTGCGGGCCGATCGAGCCCGCGGTCCCGAACAAGCCGAACCCGGCCGCGAAGGGGGGCGACTGATGGCCGCCCCGCGCCGGAGCCGGCTGCGCAGGCAGGGCCTGGACGCGCGCTCGGCGCGCCGGTTCGTCGTGTTCGCCATCGTCACGACCTTGCTGACCGTCTACATGGCGTTCCGGATCGTCGGCACGGACTTCGGGTCGGGCCTGCATCTGCGGGCGACGTTCGACGACGTCAGCGGCCTGCGGTCGGGCGACGAGGTGAAGGTGGCGGGCACCCCGGTCGGCCGGGTCACCTCGGTGAAGGTGGTGGACGGCCGGGCCGTGGTGGGGATGAAGATCCGCCCGTCGCTGCACATCCCCGCCGACTCCTCGGCCGTCATCCGGTGGAAGGACCTCATCGGCAAGCGCGAGATCTACCTGGAGACCGGCTCCAGCCGCGTCATGCTCGAGGACGGCCAGCGGCTCACCCGGACCCGGTCGGCGGCCGACCTCGGCGCGCTCATCAACGACCTCGGGCCGCTGGTCGGCGGCATCGACCCCGATGAGATCAACAAGATCCTGCAGTCGTTCGCCACCGCGCTGGACGGCAACCAGGACAAGATCAACCAGATGTCGGTGAACCTGGCGGCGCTCCTGCGCACGCTCGGCTCGCGCAGCGACACGATCCGGCAGATGATCGGGAACTACGCGACGGTCACCGACGCGCTGGCCGCCCGCGACCGGCAGATCACCGAGACCGTCACCAACCTGACCGACCTCACCCGGGCCTTCGCCCAGGACCGCGCCGCCCTCGGCACCGCGAGCACCCGGCTCGGCGACGTCGCGACCAACCTGGACAAGGTGCTCGGCGGCTCGGCCCCGCAGCTCGGCCGGCTGGTGCAGGGCACCACCGACCTGATGGAGATCGCGCACCGCAGGATGCGCGACATCGACAAGATGATCAAGAGCCTGCCGGCGGCGCTGCAGGCGCTGCTGACCCTCACCGACGGCGGCAAGTTCGTGCGCGGCAACGCCCTGTGCATGAACGTCGTCTACAGCGACACCTGCCCCTTCCCCGAGAACCTGCCGCCCCCGCCCGCCAGCGGCCCGGGCGGTTCCGGCGGCGGTTCCGGCGGCGGGGCGGCGGTGACCGGCAACGACGCGAAGCTCAGCCCGGCCCAGCAGCAGGTCTTCCGGGCCATGGTCAAGCTGGCGTTCCTGGGCGGCCAGAACGGGGGCCGGTGATGGGCCGGACGGACCGAAAGAGGAACCGGACCAAGGACGCGTTCGCGCGGTCGTTCCGCGACCGCAGTCCCGTGGCGATCGCCGCGGTGACGATCCCGACGCTGGCCGCGCTGGTGATCGCGGCCTACGCCTACGGCAGCCTCGGCCTCTTCCAGGGCGGCTACACCATGAGCGGCGTCTTCGCCGGCACCGGCGGCCTGCAGAAGGGCGCCGAGGTGCAGCTCGCCGGCGTCAAGGTCGGCAAGGTCACCGGGGTCCGGCCGGACTTCCGCGACGGCCACGTCATCGTGACCTGGAAGGTCGACTCCGGGATCAGGCTGGGCCCGCGGATGCACGCCGACATCCGGCTGTCGAACCTGCTCGGCGGCCAGTACGTCCGGCTGTCGGGACCGGTCGCCCGTCCCTACCTGAAGACGCTGCCGGACGGCCGGCGGCGCATCCCGCTGGAGCGCACCAGCATCCCGTACACGCTGAGCAACACGCTCGGCTCCGCGTCGACCATCGCCGGGAGGCTGGACGCCCGGTCGGTCGACCGGCTGCTCGGCGAGGCCGCCAAGGTGAAGCTGCCGTCCCAGCAGGAGACCGCGAAGATGCTCGCGGACCTGCGGAAGGTCAGCACGGCCCTGAACGACTCCTTCCCCCAGGTCGCCGCGATCATCGCCAACAGCGGGAAGCTGAGCGGCGCGCTGGCGTCCAAGGACCGGCAGCTCACCCAGCTGCTCGACTACGGCGACACCCTGCTGAAGGAGCTGGTGCGGCGGCGCGACGACCTCGCCGCCGCGCTCGGCAGCGGCAGCCGCGTCGTCAAGAGCCTCGACGACACCCTCGCCACGCACCAGAAGCAGCTGAACACGGTGCTCAACGACTTCCACCTCGCCGCGCAGACGATGGCCGGCGACAACCTGCCGTCGATGAACGTCGCCCTCGCCTGGTTCGGGCCCGCGTTCTACCAGCTGGGCATGGCCGGCAGCCGGGCCGGCCGGTGGATGGAGGGCGGGTTCGTCGGGTTCGGCCCGGTCCAGCCCGGCGTGGTCGGGCCGCAGCCGAACTTCAACCCGCCCAACTACCCGCTCGTCCCGACGGGACAGGTCGGAGGATGAGGATGCGACCGCCGCGCCGCCCGCTCGCCGCCGCCATGGCGGTGGTGCTCGGCGCCGCCCTCAGCGCCTGCTCGGTGCTGGCGGGCCCGCTGTCGTCCGGGTCGTCCTACCGCGTCACCGCCTACTTCACCCGGGCCGTGTCCTTCTACCCCGGCTCCCAGGTGCAGGTCATGGGCGTCAACGTGGGGAAGGTCGATTCGGTCACCCCGGTGAACGGGCAGGTCCGCGTCGTCGCCTCGATCGACGGCGACGTGCCGCTGCCCGCGACGGCCACCGCCGCCATCGTGCCGCTGAGCCTGATCGGTGAGCGCACGCTGACGTTCGCCCCCGCCTGGCACCCCGGCCTGGCGAAGATGGCGGACGGCGCCGTCCTGCGGACCGACCGCACGCAGGTCCCCGTCGAGGTCAACGACGCCCTCAAGTCGTTCGGCAAGCTCCTGGACAACTTCGACCCCGCCAAGGCCGACACCGCGCTGGGCAACGCCGCGGGCACCCTCAACGGCAACGGCGCCGCCTTCAACCAGGCGTTCCAGCAGGCCGGGCAGCTGGTGAACAACCTCGCCGGGCAGGACGAGCAGCTCCTCAAGGTCGCGCAGAACCTCGACCGGCTCGCCGGGATCGTCAAGGGCCGGGAGAAGACGCTCGGCAGGCTCGTCAGCGACTTCTCCAAGGCGTCCACGATGCTGGCCGGCGAGCGGTCGAGCATCCGGACGCTGGTCGAGGCGATCGCCGACCTCGCCAGGCGCGGCGACGTCCTGATCAAGATGCACCAGGACACCATCCCCGCCGACCTGGAGAAGGCCGCGCAGGTCAGCCTGACGCTCAAGGGCAGCGCGGACACGCTCGGCGGGGTGTTGCAGGCGCTGCCGAACTTCGGCTTCCAGTTCGTCAACGCCTACGAACCGAAGAACCGCGCGATCGTCCTGCGGGTCACCCTCGACAACTTCGCGCGCTCCTACCTGGCCGCGATCCTGAAGTCGCCCACGATCGACGAGAACGTGCCGTGCCCGCTCCCGCCCCCCTACTCCAACTGCCAGTAGGAGCCACCGTGAGACGAACCCTCCTGCGCGCCGGGACGCTCGTGCTCTGCGCGGTGCTGGCCGGCTGCGCGGCGCTGTCCGGCTGCTCGGTCCAGACGCTGCACGCGCCGAAGGGTCCGCTCACCCTCACCGCCGACTTCGCCGACGTGCAGAACCTCGTCACCGGGCACAGCGTCAAGGTCGCCGACGTCGCCGTCGGCTCCGTCACGAAGATCACGCTGGTGGACGCGGGAAACGGCTACCGCTCCCGCGTCACCATGTCGATCAAGAAGGGCGTGCGCGTCCCCACCGGGACGACGGCCAAGGTCACCACGACCTCGCTGCTCGGCGAGAACTACGTGCAGCTCCAGCCGCCGCCGGGACGCGCGCTGAACCAGGGGCCCTTCCTCGCCGACCACGCCCGCCTCGCGCTGACCACGACCAGCCCCGGCTTCGAGGACATCGTCGGCAAGGCCGCCCCGCTCGTCGGCGCCCTCGCCGACGGCGACGCCCCCGGGCTCGTGCGCACCGCGGGCACCGCCTTCGCCGGCCGCGGCCCCCAGCTGAACGCGATGATCGCCAACGCCGACACGCTGCTGAAGACCTTCGGCGAGCGGCGCGAGCAACTCGGACGGGCCGTCGACGACCTCGCGGCCCTCGGCAAGAAGCTCGCCGCCCACGAGGGCTCGCTGAAGAGCCTGCCCGGACGGGTCGCCGACGCCACCGAACTCCTCGCCGACGACCGGCAGAAGATCCTCACCGCCGTGCACTCGCTGTCCGACCTCGCCCGGACGGTGAACGACACCGTCCTCATCGGCCACACCGAGCAGCTCCGCCGGCTCATCGAGCAGATGGGGCCGACGCTCCAGGTGCTCGCCTCCGACAAGACCAGGCTCGGCACGCTCATCAACCGCCTCCAGGAGTTCGTGACCCGGATGCCGCGGCAGGTCTACAACGGCCAGCTGCTCACCTATCCGGTCATGGACTTCAACGGCTCGGCCACCCGGGGCGGCGGGACGGCGCCGTCGTCGCTGGCCGGGCTCGTCCGGATGCTGGGACCGCAGCGGTGAACCGCCGGATCAGGCTCAACCTGGCGGTGTTCGCGCTGCTCGGCGCCGTCCTGACGGTGTGGGCGGTGCGCAACGTGCTCGGCTTCGACCCGCTGTCCCGCCCGTACCGGATCAGCGCGCAGTTCTCCGACTCCCGCGGCCTGCAGCCCGGCTTCGACGTGACCTACCTCGGCGTCGCCATCGGCAAGATCCAGTCGGTGCGGCTGGACGGCGGCAAGGTCGTCGTCCGCCTCGCCATCGACAAGGGCCGGCGGGTCCCGCAGGGCGTCACCGCCACGGCCGCGCTCAAGTCCGCGATCGGCGAGCCGTACGTGGACCTGGAGCCCGCGGGCGGCCGGGCGGGCGCGCCCCCGATGCGTCCCGGCGACGTCATCCCGCTGTCCAGGACGAGCGTCAGCGAGAGCTACGGCGACCTGTTCGCGTCGGTGACCAAGGCCGTCAACGGGCTCGACCCGGCCAACCTCAGGATCGTCACGCGGGAGCTGGCGCAGGGCCTGGACGGGCGCGGCGACACGCTCCGGCTCAGCGTCGACGGCGCCTCCCAGCTCGCCCGGACCTTCGCGACCCACACCGACACGCTCGACAGCCTCATCACCAACCTCGGCTCGCTGACGAGCGTGCTGGCCGGCCGGCGCGCCGACCTGGCCGCCGGGATCTCCGCCACCGCCGACATCACCTCCTCGCTCGCCGAGGTGAACGACTCGCTCGTCCAGATCCGCGACCGGACCCCCGACCTGCTGGCGCGGACCGCCAAGCTGCTGCGCGAGTCGAAGCCGGCCGCGCAGTGCCTGCTCGGCGCGCTGAGCGACGCCCTGCCGGCGCTGCTGACGCCCGCCAACGTGTCCGCCCTCTCCCGGGGGCTGCAGTGGTCGCCCCAGCTGGCGTCCGCGATGCGCGGCGTCATCACCTTCGTCAACGGCCAGCCCAACCTCAACATCAAGTTCATCCTCACGCTGACACCGGAGAAGGGCGCCGTCGAGTACCGCAACCTCAGGCCGCTGCCGTCCATCCCGCGCATCCCGACCTGCCCCGGCGTGGACCTGCCCGCCCGGCAGAGCCCGCCGCTGAAGAAGGCGGAGACGACCGGCAAGAGCGGTTCCGGGTCCGCCGCCGCGACCACGCCGGCCGCGGTGCCGGCCCGCAACGCCGCCGGCACCGGCACCGACCGCCACGGGCCGCCGGCGTGGCTGATCTACCTGCCGCCCCTGGTGGCGGGGCTGGTCCTGCTGCGTGTCGTCATGGGCATGCTTGGGCTGGCCTGGCGCCCGATCTGGAGAAGGAGAAGCCGATGAAGGCCAAGGCCCCGGCCGTCCGGACGATCGACGAGGACCTCCTGGACGAGGAGCTCCCGGACGGCGACGAGTACGAGCGGATCTACGTCGTCGTCAGGAAGAAGAGCGCGGACGCCGAGCCCGGCGAGAGCGAAGAACAGGCCGCCGGAGCAGCGGACGAGCCGGCCGCCGGAGAAGTGGACGAGCCGGCCGCCGAGGAGGCCCCGGCGGAGGAAGCGCCGCCGCGCCGTCTCACGGGCATCGGCATGCGCCTCCTGACGGTCGTCACCGCCATCGCGCTGGTCGCGGTGAGCGCGCTCCTCTACGTCGTCTGGCAGCAGAAGGAGGACATGTCCGCGGACGCCCGGCGGCAGCGCGACCTGGCCGCCAGCGCGCGCAAGGTCGCCGACGTCTTCTTCAACTGGGACTACCAGCACATGTCCCAGTCGTTCGCCGCGAAGTACCCGCTGCTCACCAAGGCCGCCGCCGACGCCATCCGCCCGACCGCCGACACCCTGACCAGCTACTTCACCACCAACAAGGTGAGCTCGCGGGCCACCGTCACCGGCGTCTACCCGGGCGCGGTCAAGCGCGGCGCCGCCAACGTCATGGTGGTCATCAACACCAGGGTGACGACGGGCAAGACGGTGCAGGCCAACAGCGGCGCCACGGTCGCGCTCAGCATGAAGCTCGTCTCGGGGAAATGGCTGGCTGGTAACATCACGCTGCTGAGCCAGGGTGTGGAGTCCGCCACCGACGAGAACGGCAAGCCGGTCTCGGGCGGGACCGGCTCCTCCGGGTTGCCGGGCACCGTCCCCTCGGCCCGGCCGGCGCACTGACGCACGGCCGGCCGATGCCCCGCGACGCCGTCCCCGGCCGGCCACCGGCTTCCTCACCGCTCCGGTCGGAGCGTCCGCTGTGAAAGGCACTGATGCGCACGCACGGGTGGCGAGGCGACCCTCCTCGCGACGACGACGAGGCCCGGCGGCGGATCATCGAGGCGCTGATCCGGTGCGTGGACCGGTACGGCGCGCGCAAGACCGGATTCACGCAGGTCGCCGAGGAGCTCGGCGTCACCCGCGCGACGGTGTACCGCTACTACCGCAACATCGACGAGCTGATGAAGGCGGCGGGGTTCGCCGCGGCCGCCGAGTTCGAGACGCGGATCGCCGCCGACATCGGGCCGCTGACCGACCCGGGCGAGATCCTCGTCGAGGTCTTCGCCCAGGCCGTGGAGCAGCTGCCCCGCGACCCGCACGTCGGAATGATCTTCGCCACCGGGCGCGCCCCCATGTTCGGCCCGGACATCCTGTCCGCCGCCGCCCTCGACGAGATGAAGGTCTTCCTGTCCCGGCTGGACATCGACTGGGCGGCCCTCGGCTACGACGACGAGGAACTCGCCGGTCTCGCCGAGTTCTTCATGCGCCTGCTCTACTCCTACCTTTCGGTGCCCGAGGCCACCGGCAGCGACCCGCGTCCGTTCCTGCGCCGCTGGCTGACCCCTGCCCTGCTGGCCAGGGCGGCTCCCTGACCGGACGGGGCCGGCCGCCCATCCGTCCTTCCGGGCCGGACGAAAACGTGTGGCCCCGGCTCGCCGCCGCTCGGTACGGTCGCGGCCATGGCGATGGCAGGGGCTCCGGGACCGGGGGTTCGACCTGGTCGGCGAGGGTGGGCGCTGCTGCTCGTCCTGTGCGGGACGATCTTCCTTGAGGGCGGCGACGTCGCCATGCTGGCCGTCGCCGTCCCGAGCATCCGCGCCGACCTCGGCCTGACCACCGGCACCACGGCGTGGGTGATGAGCGGCTACGTGCTCGGCTACGCCGGTTTCACCATGCTCGGCGGCCGCGCCGCCGACCTGCTGGGCCGGCGCCGGATGTTCCTCACCTGGCTGGGCGTCTTCCTGGCCTTCTCCATGCTGGGCGGCTTCGCGGTCGACGGCTGGATGCTGGTCGCGGCCCGGTTCGTGACCGGTGTCGCGTCGGCCTTCATGACCCCTGCCGCCATGTCGATCATCACGACCTCGTACCCGAGGGGGCCGCAGCGCGACAAGGCCCTGCTGGTGTTCTCCGGCGTCGGCGCCGGCGGCTTCTCGCTGGGCCTGGTCATCGGCGGGCTGCTGACCGAACTCGGCTGGCGCTGGGTGTTCTTCGCCCCGGTGTTCCTGGCCGGCGCCATCCTGCTCGCGGCGTTCAAGCTGGTGCCGGCCGAGACCCGTCCCCAGCCCGCGCGGCGCGGCTACGACCTGGCCGGCGCCGCCACCGCCGCCGCGGCGATGCTGCTGTTCGCCTTCGGCATCGTCCGGATCGAGCACGGCGGCGAAGGGCTCGCGCTCACCCTCGGCGCGCTCGCCGCAGGCCCGGTACTGGTGGCGGTGTTCGTGGTGATCGAACGGCGCGCCCGAGTGCCGCTCGTCCGGCTGGGGATCTTCCGGCATGCCGCGATGGTGCGCGCCGACGCCGGTGCGCTGCTCTTTCTCGGCGCGTTCTTCGGCTTCCAGTTCATCATCACGCTCTACCTGCAGGAACTGCGCGGCTGGTCCTCCCTGCAGGCCGCCATAGCGCTGATCGCCATGGGCTGCGACGCCGTGCTGGCGCCGACCCTCACCCCGCGGCTGGTGAACCGCTACGGCAACGGCCGGGTGATCTTCGGCGGCTTCCTGCTGGCGATCGCGGCCTACGGGCTCTTCCTGCCGGTCGGGATGGACTGGTCCTACGCGGCGATGTTCCCGAGCCTGATCCTCTCGGGCGTCGCGTTCGCCCTCGCCTACGGTCCGCTGACCATCGCGGCGACCGACAGCGTGGCCCCGGAGGAGCAGGGCCTGGCCGGCGGGCTGCTGTACACCTTCACCCAGTTCGGCTCGGCGGTCGGGATCTCCGCGGTGACCGCGGTGTACGGGATCGCCTCGGCCGGCGGCGACGGCTCACCGGAGGCGGTGCTGGACGCCTACCGCACCGCGCTCGTCGTCCCGGCGGTCATGATTCTGCTGGGGGCGGCGGTCTCCGCCTTCGGCCTGCGCGCCACCAGGCCCGACGACGTGCGGGGCGGCACCCGCCGTCCCGGGTGCCGCCCGCGCGTCTGACCGGTGGTCGGTCGCTACTTCTGCGCGTACGCCTCGTCCATCTGCTTGAGGACCTTGGCGGGGTCGGCCTTGCCGGCGAACAGGTTCTGCACGCCGGTGAAGTGGGCCTGCTGGACCTTGGGGTTGGGCCACAGCTGGTCCATGAACGGGACGGTCTTGCCCGCCTTCTGGAAGTCGATGAGCGGCTGGAGGGCGGGGTCGGCGGTGAACTGGGCGTTGGGGATGCTGGGCAGGTTGCCGGTGGCGTTCGCGTACAGGTTCATGGCCTCGGGGGTGGCGAGGAAGTCGATGAACTTGGAGGCCAGGTCCTTGTTCTTGGCCTTGGCGTTGAGGGCGAACGCGCCGCCGGCGGCGCCGGGCATGCGGGTCTCGGCGGCGTTGTCGGTGGCGGGCAGCGGGAACAGGGCGAACTGCGTGCCCTGCGGCGCTTCGGACTTGAGCTGGTTGAGGGTGGAGGTGACCTGGACGGCGGCGACGGCCTTGCCCTTGGCCAGCTGCGAGACCGAGCTCTCGAAGGACGTGCCGAGCGGGTCCTTGGAGAAGCAGCCGCGCTTGTCCATCTCCAGGTACTTGTCCATCGCGGTCTTCCAGCCGGAACCGGCGAAGGTGGCCGAGCCGGCCTTCATCTTCTGGTCGAAGTCGGGCGTGGCCGCGTAGACGGTGGTGGGGACGAGGGCGTAGTCGACGAGCTGGGTGACCCAGTCGGTCTGGTTGCCGAGGGCGAAGGCGACCTTGCCCTTGGCCTTGGCGGCGTCGCAGAAGGCCAGCGTCTCGGTCCAGGTGGTGGGGATCTTGGCGCCGGTCTCGTCCAGGGCCTTCTTGTTGTAGAGGGCGCCGATGCCGACGAAGGTCAGCGGGACGATGTAGGTCTTGCCGCCGACCTGGGTGACGGGCTTGATACCGGGAGGGATCTGGGAGGTCCAGGACCGTCCGGACAGGTCGGCGAGGTAGCCGGTGGGGGCCAGGACATCGATCGCGCCGGGGTTGCCGTTGCCGGGCCAGGCGAAGAAGACGTCCGGCGCGGTGCCGGACGACAGCTGCGTGCGCAGCGTGCCCTGGTACTGGTCGGTGTCGGCGTAGGAGGCGGTGACCTGCACGCCCGGGTTGCGCTGCTTGAACGCCTTGATGGCGGCCTCGGTGCCGGCGCGGTCGGTGGCGACGGCCGACACGCGCAGGCTCTTGGCGCCGCCGGAGTTGGCGTTGGTGCCGCTGCTGCACGCGGCGGCGGACAGGGTGAGGGCCGAGGCCGCGCAGACGGCGGCCAGGCGATGGGTCTTGGACATGGTCTTCCTCAGGGGGTGGGCTGGTCCTGGGCCAGGACCGGGGACGGGGATGGGTCGGCGGCGGGGGGCGTCGCACTGAAGTCGTAGTGGCCGCCGCGCAGGCGGACGGTCACGGAACGGTCGGAACGCTCGACGACGTGGAGGTCTTCGGAGGCCGACAACGGCGCGCCGCCTTCGGCCACACCGTCGGGAGCCCCGGTCGGCACGGTCAGCGTGGCGTCGGCGCCGGGCGGGACGGTGACCTGGAGCCGCAGCCGTCCCGCTTCGAGGGACCAGCCGCATTCGACGGTTCCGCGCGCGGTCTCCTGGCGGGCGCGGGCCCAGGTCAGCCGTCCGCCGACGGCGGGGGCGAGGCGGAGTTCGCGGTAGGCGACCGAGCCGGGGGGCTGGCCGATGCCGGCGACGCCGCCGTACAGCCATTCGCCGACCGAGCCGAGGCTGTAGTGGTTGAAGGAGTTCATCGCGGGCGGTTTGATGCCGTGCTCCTCGGTCCAGCCGTCCCAGCGCTCCCAGATGGTGGTGGCGCCGTGCCGGATCGAGTACGCCCAGGACGGATAGGTGTCCTGATGCAGCAGGGCGTAGGCCAGGTCGTGGCGGCCGTGCGCGGCGAGGACCGGGCACAGCAGCGCCACGCCGACGAAGCCGGTGGTCAGGTGGTGGTCGCGGGCCTCGATGTCGGCGGCGAGGCGGTCCACGGCCGCCGGGACGGCGCGTTCGGGGAGCAGGCCGAAAGCCAGGGCGAGCAGGTAGCCGGTCTGGGTTTCGCCCGCCACGCGACCCTCGTCGGCGTCGACGAAGGCGTCGATGAACGCGTCCCGGATGGCGGTGTGCAGAGCCCCGTAGTGCTTGGCGTCGTGCTCGGCGCCGAGGACTTCGGCCGTCCTGGCGACGAGTTCGGTGCTGCGCGCGAAGTAGGCGGTCGCCAGGACGTCGCGCGGGGTCTCGGCGTTGACCTGGAGCCAGTCGCCGTAGTGGTTGCCGACGCCGTGCCGCCAGATCAGGTCGGGGTTGTCGCGGTGGACGTGGTCGACCCACGCCTTCATGGCCGGGAAGCTGCGTTCCAGCACGCGCCGGTCGCCGTACTCGCGGTACAGGTGCCAGGGGATGATCACGCCGCCGTCGCCCCAGGCGGGCGCGCCCTCGCGGGTCATGCACAGTTCCGGGACGACGTCGGGGAACGCGCCGTCGGGGTGCTGGGCGTCGACCACGTCGCGCATCCAGCGGGCGAAGAACGCGGCGACGTCGGCGTTGCGGCAGGCGGTGGGCAGGAACACCTGCGCGTCGGCCAGCCAGCCGAGCCGCTCGTCGCGCTGCGGGCAGTCGGTCGGGACCGACACGAAGTTGCCGCGCTGCCCCCAGCGGATGTTGGACTGCAACCGCATGACGGTGTCGTCCGAGCACGCGAACTCGCCGGTCCAGGGGGTGTCGCTGTGCAGGACGCGTCCGGTGACGTCCTCGGCGGCCAGGTCGCCGGGGTAACCGGTGACCTCGACGTAGCGGAAGCCGTGGAAGGTGAAGCGCGGCTCGAACACCTCGACGTCGCGTCCGGCGGTCACGTAGACGTCGGTGGCCTCGGCGGTGCGGAGGTTGTCGACGTACAGATCGCCGCCGTCGAGGATCTCGGCGTGCCGGAGCTGGATCCGGCTGCCGGACGGGGCGTCGCGGACGGTCAGCCGGACGCGTCCGACCATGTTCTGCCCGAGGTCGACGATGAACCGGCCGTCGGCGCGGCGCTCCACCGAGCGGGCGGGCAGCTCCTCCAGCACTCGGACGGGACGGTCGGGCGCGGCCCGCAGCACGGCGGTGTCGGTGCCTGCGACCACGACCGGACGCCAGCCGCCGTCGTCGAAGCCGGGCTCGTCCCAGCCGGTCAGCTCGCGGCGGGCGTCGACGTACTCGCCCATGAGCAGGTCGGAGTGCCGGATCGGCCCGGCGTGCTCGCGCCAGTCGCCGTCCGACAGGATCCAGCGGCGCGATCCGTCGGCGAAGTCCAGCAGCAACTGGACGATCAGCTGCGGCGCCTCGCCGTAGTGCTGGGCGTGCCGCCGCGAGTCGAAGCCGACGAAGCCGCTCCACCACCCGTCGGCCAGCACCGCGCCGACCACGTTGTCGCCCTCGCGCAGCAGGTCACCGACGTCATAGGTCTGGTACAGGACGCGATGCCGGTACTCGGTCCATCCCGGGGCGAGTTCGGCGTCGCCCACCCGGCGGCCGTTCAACCGCAGCTCGTACAGGCCGCGCGCGCTCACGTACGCGCGGGCTCGCACCAGGGGCTTGTCGATGGTGAAGGCGCGCCGCAGATGCGGGCAGGGTTCCAGGTGGCGGGTGCGCTCCGTGCGGTCCTCGACGGCCGGGGGATCCTGCGGCGGTGCCGCGTCCCGATCGCGGGCGATCCACGCCGCCTTCCACTCGTCCGGGTGCAAGAGTCCGGTCTCGAACCACGAATCGGCGTCGGCGGTCTGCTCGCCGCGCGCGTCCCAGACGGTGACGCGCCAGTGGTAGCGGGTCGAGGAGTGCAGCGGCGGCCCGTCATAGGGGATCAGGAGAGTGTCAGGGCTGGTCACGCGGCCGGTGTCCCAGAGGAGACGGCCCTCGTCCAGGTCGGTTTCCGCCAGCGCGACGGTGAGCCGGTAGGCGCTCTGGGCATCGCCTCGCCGCGACGATCGCAGCTTCCACGACAGGCGGGGCGTCGGTTCGTCCAGGCCGAGAGGCTCGTCGAGTTGCTCGCAGGTGAGCCCGTAAGGCGTCAGCGACACGGTGATCGGGGGCACGGTCATCCCTTCAGTCCTCCGGCGAAGCCCTTGATGATGTGCCGCTGCATGACGAAATAGACGGCCAGGATCGGCAGCATCGCCAGGACCAGGCCCGCGAACACCAGGTTCCACTGCGAGACGTACTGGCCGAGGAAACCGAAGATGGCGACCGGAATGGTCTGCTGGTCGCTGCCGCTGAGATAAAGGAAAGGAGTCAAGAAGTCATTCCAGACGAAGATGGCGTTGAGGATGATGACCGTCCCGGTGATGGGGCGGAGCAGAGGGAACAGGACGCGCCAGAAGACCTGCATCGGCTGGGCGCCGTCGATGAGCGCGGCCTCTTCGTAATCGCGGGGGATAGCCCGCAGGAACCCCACGTACAGGAAGGTCGCGAAAGGGATCTGGAGACCGCTGTAGAACAGCACCAGTGACCACAGCGTGCCGAGCAGGTGCAGGTCGCGGATCGTCTGGTACAGCGGCAGCAGCGCGAGCTGGAACGGCAGCAGCAGCCCCAGCATGACCAGCCAGAACAGCCACCGCGACCAGCGGGCGGTCACCCGCGCGAGCGGGTAGGCGGCCATGGCCGACAGCACCACGATCAACGCCACGCTCACGGCGGTGACGATGACGCTGTTGACGATCGCGCCGGCCAGCCCGGCGTCCCGCCACGCGTCGGCGTAGTTGCGCAGGGTCGGGGACGTCGTCGGCATGATGACCGACGAGCCGTCGTGGGGATCGCGCAGCGACAGGTTCACCAGGATGTACAGCGGGAACGCCATCACCAGGGTGACCGCGATCATCAGGATCTCGCGCAGCAGGGTGCGCGCCGAATAGCGGTTCACCGGGCCGACCTCTCCTGCCGCCGCAGCAGCCCGTACTGGCCGCTGGAAATGATCGCGACGAAGACCGTGAGCACGATCGCGATGGCGACGCTGTAGCCGTACTCGTTGAACTGGAAGGCGTTCTTGTAGATGAGCGTCGACAGGGTCTCGGTCGAGTTGCCGGGGCCGCCGGCGGTCATCACCCACACCTGGTCGAAGAGCTTCAGGCCGCCGATGATCGACAGCATCAGGTTGATGGTCATCGCCGGTGCCAGCAGGGGCAGCACGATGCTGCGGAACCGCTGCCAGGCGCCCGCCCCGTCCACCGCGGCGGCCTCGGAGATCTCGGCCGGGATGCCCTGCAGGCCCGCCAGGAAGATGACCATCGAGTAGCCGGCGAACTGCCAGACGATCACGCCGATCACGCTGCCCAGCGCGAGGTTCCCCTCGCCCAGCCAGTTCTGCTGCCAGGACCCGAGGCCGATGCCGTCCAGCAGGCCGTTGATCGCCCCGTCCGGCGCGAGCATGTACTTCCACAGCGCCGCGGTGACCACCGGCGTCATCACCGCCGGCGCGAACAGCAGCACCCGCAGCACGAACCGGCTCTTGACCAGGCTGTGCACGCCCATCGCCAGCGCCAGCCCCAGCGCGTTCTGCACCACGGTGATCGCCACCGCGATGATCAGCGTCTGCCGGAGCGCACCGCGCGCCGCCGGGTCGGACCACATCTGCCGGAAGTTGCCGAGCCCCACGAAGTGCTTGGCCGGGTTCAGCCCGTCCCAGTCGGTGAAGGCGAACCCCGCTCCCTTGACGCTCGGCACCAGCACCACGAACGCGTACAGGACCAGGGCGGGGAGCGCGAACCATCCAGGTGGCACCCCCTTGGCACGTCGCGCGGACATCAGCACCTCCCAGCGCCGTGCGCGCGGCGCACGGCGGATGACGAACTCGTTGCGGACCGGTGAACCACGTCACCGGTTAGTGAGGGATCGTGCGCCCGCGACCAGGGGCGCCGATAGCCCGGAATGGTCCTGCGGTAGCACGATGTTCACCCCACCTCATGGGTGCGCGGAGGGGTTAGGGTGCCCGGCATGGAGGAACCGCCCGTCGGGACGGCCAAGGGACTGCTGTACTTCACCGACGGCTCCCTGGCCTACGCAGGCCACTACCTGCACCAGGGAGACCATTCGGTCCACACGCACAGCTTCATGGAGATCGCCGTGGTCACCGGCGGCCGGGGCAGGCACCGGTCCCTCGACGGGCGCAGGAACCTGGAGGTCGGGGAGGTCATCCTGCTGCGGCCGGGGGTCTGGCACGGCTACGAGGACTGCCAGGACCTGGACCTGTACAACTGCTGCTTCAGCACCGAGCTGCTGCACCGCGAGCTCGCCTGGACCCGCGAGGACCCGCTGCTGGGATACCTGCTGTGGACCGCGCCCAACTCCATGCAGCGCCGCGGCATGCTCACCACGCGGCTCGACGCACAAGCGCTCAAAGCGTCGATCGTTCACCTCGACGCCCTCGACCGGCTCAGCCGCCAGAGCATCGACCACCACCGCGGCGACATCATCGGCCGCCTCACGCTGTTCCTCAGCCACCTGGCCCGGGCCGTCGCCGAGCACCGCGCGCCGGGGTCGGGCGCCGCCCATCCCGCGGTGGCGCAGGCGATGCGGCTGCTGGAGGCGCGCATGGCGCACCGGTGGACGCTCACCGAACTCGCCGACCACCTGCACCTGTCCCCGCGCTACCTGGTGCGGATCTTCAAGACCACCACCGGCCTGCCGCCGATGGCCTACCTCGCCCAGCACCGCGTCGAGACCGCCGCCTCGCTGCTGCTGCACACCGACCAGTCGATCACCCAGATCGGCCAGGCCGTCGGCTGGGCCGACCAGAACTACTTCGCCCGCCGCTTCCGGGCCCACTACGGGCTGTCGGCCACCACCTACCGGCAGCGCTTCAGCCACAACGCCTTCGGCCTGAGCCCGTCCGAACGCGGCTGCGTCCAGGAGTGACGGCCGCGGCGCGTCAGGCGTCCGATTCCCTGCGCGGCGCGCTTTCGCGGTCGGCGCGGGCCGTGCCGGCGCGGTCGCCCTGGCCGGCGGCCCAGCTGGCCAGGAGGCGGAGCTTGTCCTCGGAGTCGCCGCCGGGCTCGGTGCCGTAGGCGACGAGGGTGAGGTTGTCGGCGGGCAGGTCCAGGGACTCGTAGGTGAGGTGGAGTTCGCCGACGAGGGGGTGGTGGACGGGCTTGGCGCCGATGTGGTGCTGGATGACGTCGTGGCGGGCCCAGCGGGCGCGGAAGTCGTCGCTGCGGGTGGACAGCTCGCCGATCAGGTCGGTGAGCTCCTTGTCGTAGGGGTCGCGGCCGGCCTCGGCGTGCAGGAGGGCGACGGTGGTGTCGGCGGCGCGTTCCCAGTCGCCCCAGAACTCGCGGGAGCGCGGGTCCAGGAAGATGAACCGGGCGTGATTGGGGGTGCTGCCGCGCGCGGCGTCGATCATGGGGGAGTACAGGGCCCGGCCGAGCAGGTTCGTGGCGAGGATGTCGCCGCGGCCGTTCATGACGATCGCGGGCGCGTCGGTCATGGAGTCCAGCATCCGCTGCACCGTGGGCCGTACCCGCTGCGGGGCGGAGCGGCGCCGGCGGCGCGGCCCGGGCCCGGCCGCGCGGGCCAGGTCCTCCAGGTGGATGCGCTCCTCGTCGTCGAGCCGCAGGGCGCGGGCCAGGGCGTCCAGGACGTGGTCGGACACGCCGGACAGGTCGCCGCGCTCCAGGCGGGAGTAGTACTCCACGCTGACGCCGGCGAGCTGGGCGACCTCGGCGCGGCGCAGGCCGGGCACCCGCCGCGTGCCGTAGGACGGCAGCCCGGCCTGCTGCGGGGTGATCCTGGCCCGGCGGGAGGTCAGGAACTCACGGACTTCGCTGCGCTGGTCCACGCCTTCCAGGCTAGGCGGCCCCGCGGCCGCCAGGGGTGCCCTGCCAGTACACCTTTCACCAGTGCCTTCCTGCCGGGCTGACCAGCGTCTTTGCTGGGTAGTGGCCGCCTGACGGCCGTGGAAGCAGAACGTGGACACACCAGACCAAGGAAGTGGAAGCATGCGCGGTGTAGTGATGCACGCTCCCGGGGACGTGCGGGTGGAGGACCGCGACGACCCGCGGATCATCGAGCCGACCGACGCGGTCATCCGCGTCGAGGCGGCGTGCGTGTGCGGTTCGGACCTGTGGCCCTACCGCGGCGTGGAGAAGGTCGAGCACCAGCCGATGGGCCACGAGTACGTCGGCGTGGTCGAGCAGGTCGGCGACCAGGTGGAGAACGTCAAGCCCGGCGACTTCGTCATCGGGTCGTTCTTCGCCTCCGACAACACCTGCGCGATCTGCCGGGCCGGATACCAGTCCCGGTGCGTGCACGCCGAGCCGATGGGGGCGATCGGCACGCAGGCGCAGTACGCCCGCGTCCCGCTGGCCGACGGCACCCTGGTCGCCACCCCCGGCATGCCCGACGCCGACCTCGTCCCCGGCCTGCTGGCCGCCTCCGACGTGCTCGGCACCGGCTGGTTCGGCGCGGTGGCCGCCGAGGCCGGACCCGGCAAGACCGTCGCGGTCGTCGGCGACGGCGCGGTCGGGCTGCTCGCGGTCCTGGCCGCCCGGCGGCTCGGGGCCGAGCGGGTCGTCATCTTCAGCCGGTACGCCGACCGCCAGAAGCTCGCCCTCGAGTTCGGCGCCACCGACGTCATCACCGAGCGCGGCGCCGGCGGCGTCGCCGACGTCAAGGAGCTCACCGACGGGCTCGGCGCGCACTCGGTCGTCGAGGCGGTCGGCACCCAGGAGTCGATGATGCAGGCGATCCGCTCGACCCGTCCCGGCGGCCACGTCGGCTATGTCGGCGTCGCCCACGGCGTCGAACTGCCCGGCGAGGAGCTGTTCTTCTCCGGAGTGCACCTGCACGGCGGGCCCGCCCCGGTGCGCCGGTTCCTGCCCGAGCTGATCGGCCTGATCTGGAACCGGGAGATCGACCCCGGCAAGGTCTTCGACCTCGCCCTGCCCCTGGAGGACGCCGCCGAGGGCTACCGGGCCATGGACGAGCGCCGGGCCGTGAAGACCCTGCTGCGTCCCTGAACAACGCCAAATCGCCGTCAAACCGCGCACATCGCTGCGATCAGGGGGAACCACCGCGGCATGACCACATGGAGCACCGACGACCTGGACCGCATCGGCGACGCCCAGGAGATCCAGATCGCGCCCGAGAACGGCGACGGCACGCTGCGCCCGCCGACCACCATCTGGATCGTCCGCGACGGCGACGACCTGTTCGTCCGGTCGGTCAACGGCCCGCAGGGCCGCTGGTACCGCACCGCCGGCGGCACCCACCGCGGCCGGATCACCGCCGCCGGGCTGACCAGGGACGTCGCCTTCGCCGAGGCCGCCGACCCGGCCGCCAACGAGCGGATCGACGCCGCCTACCTGGCCAAGTACGGCACCACTCCGTGGGCCGAGCCGATGACCAGGCCCGGACCGCGCGACACCACGCTGCAACTCGTCCCCCGCTGACCCGCGCGGCGGGGGGACCGAAAGGGGAGACATGGAAGTCCTCGACCGCCGGCCGTCGGCCAAGGCACCGGCCGAGTGGTTCACCGGAGACGTCTGGTGGGACGTGTACTACGCGGGGGAGGAGCCGTCCCGCGCCCGCCTGAACCTCGTCCGCTTCGCCCCGTGCGCCCGGACCGACTGGCACTCGCACGCGCTGGGCCAGACCCTGCACATCGTCTCCGGTGTCGCGCTCGTCCAGGCCCGCGGCGGCGGGATCATCGAGGCGCGTCCCGGAGACACGATCTACACGCCGCCGGGTGAGGAGCACTGGCACGGCGCCGCGCCGGACGCGTTCATGGAGCACCTCGCGCTGTGGGAGGGCACCGGCGATCCGGACGTCCCCGAGACGGTCTGGGGAGACAAGGTCACCGACGAGGAGTACAACGCCCCGCGCACGCCCGCCCGCTGACCCCGCGGACAGCGGCCACGCGTCCTGGGACGTGACGCGTGGTCCGTCAGTCGGCGGTGCTCTTCCGGGCCTGGTCGTGGATGAGGTCGAGCACCTGCCGGACGGTGTCCGCGCCGGTCCGGTGGCTCGTCGGGTTGAGCCGGAGCAGCAGCCTGTCGTGGACGCGCGTGCTGGAGAGGAAGAACCACCCGGACGCGTTGATCCGTTCGAGGAGCCCGCGGTTGCGCTCGTTGTCCCCGCGCATCCGGAACGTCACGACGGTCAGGTCGGGCCCCCACGGCACATCGAGGAGCGGATCGGCGGCCAGGTCCCGATAGGCGTGCTGGGCCAGGTCGAGCCTGGCGTCCAGCGCGCTCCGGAACGCCGCGACGCCGTGAAGGTGCAGCGGGAGCCACAGCCGCAGGCCGCGGAAGTCGCGGGTCAGCTCGGGGCCGAGGTAGCCGTAGTCGGGAAGGTCCTGGACCGTGCGCACGTCCTGGACGTAGTGGCCGCCGCCGCGGTGCGCCGAGGCCAGCGCCTCGGCGTCCCGCATCAGCAGGACACCCGTTCCGTACTGCAGGAACAGGCTCTTGTGCGGGTCGAGGACGATGGAGTCGGCGTGCTCGATTCCGCTGAGCCGCGCGCGGCCGCGCGTTGTGAGCTGGAAGCCGCCGCCGTACGCGGCGTCCACGTGGAACCAGAGGTCTTCGGCGCGGGCCAGCGCGGCCAGCTCGGGCAGCGGGTCCACCGTCCCGGTGCTCGTGGTGCCGCCGGTGCCGACCAGCAGGAAGGGCCGCAGCCCTTGGGCGCGGTCGGCCTGGATCATGTGCCGTGCCGACGCGGGGTCCATGCGCAGTCCCTCGGTCGGCACGATCCGCACGTGGTCGTCGGGTATCCCGGCGATCCGCGCGGCGCGCTCCACGCAGAAATGCGTGTGCTCGGTGACGTAGAGAGTGCCGGTGGCGATGGCGTCTCCGAGCCGGTCGTGGCGTGCCGCGACCAGCGCGGTCAGCGTAGCCATCGAGCCGCCCGTGGTGGTGATGCCGACCGAACCCGGCGGCAGTGCGAACCGGTCGCACAGCCACCGCAGCACGCCGTGCTCCATCGCGACCAGGGCCGGGGCGAGCTCGGCGACCCCGGTGAACCGGTTGTAGACCTGCGCGAGCAACTCGGCCATGGCCGAGCTGACCAGCCCGCCCGCGGGGAAGTAGGCGAGATAGCCGGGGGACGCGGTGTCCACCCCCTGCCGCGCTGCGGCCTCGAACGCGTCGAGCAGCGCGTGCAGCTCCCCCGGTTCCTCCGGCGGCGGGCGCAGCATGTCCTCGACGACCGTTTCCACGCCGTCGTAGCGGCTTGCGGGCGCGTCCGCGATGGTCCGGGTGAAGGCGGCGATCCGGTCGAGGACGGCGCGTCCCATCGCCTCAACGGCTTGGCGGTCCGGCTCCAGCGGCAGGCTCCGTAGGGGCGTCTCGGTGTCTTCTCGCATGGGCGCGAACCTACGAGGTCAATGGGTCGGGCGGCTTGTACGATCTTGCGCTCCGACGGCCCGCTGGTAGGCGCCCGGTGGCACACCGACGGCCCTGCGGAAATGACGGGTCAGGTGCGCCTGGTCGAAGAAGCCGACCGCGGTCGCCACCCCGGACGGAGGCACGCGGCGTTCCAGCAGCCGGCGCGCCGCGAGAACCCTCAGCTGGATGAGCAGCGCGTGCGGCGGAAGCCCGTAGGCGTCCCGGAACGATCGCAGCAGCGTGAACGGGCCGACCCCGACCTCGGCCGCGAGTTCGTCGAGACCCGGCGGATCCGCCATCCGGGTGTGCAGGATCTCGCGCGCCCTGGTGGTGTGCGGTCCCTTGGGCGAGCGCGCTGACCGGGGGGCGCGGGCCGCGCCGTACCCGCGGAGCAGGGTGGCCAGGGCGAGGCGCGTCAGCGTCTCGGCCGTCAGCGCGTCCTCGGTCTCGGTGGCGGCGTGCGCCTCGACGAACCGGTCGGCCAGATCGGCGGCGTAGACGACCCGCTCGCGGAAGCGCGGGGTGCCGCGCGTCCCGGCGAGCCCGGCCATGACCTCGGCCGCCGGGTAGAGCACCCGGTAATGCCAGCCGCCGCGGTCGGGCGCGGTCCCGGTGTGGATCTCCTCGGGGTGGATGAACACCAGGCCGCCCGGGCCGACGCGTTCGGTGCCGTCCCGGAACCAGATGTCCTCGGCGCCCGACTGCACCACGCCGATCGCGAAGGTCTCATGGCCGTGGCGGGAGAACGCGTGCCGCACGAAGTGGGCCCGCATCAGCTCCAGGCCGTCCAGGCCCCGAAGCCGCCACCAGGTCGCCGCTGCGCTCACTCTCCGCACGTTACCTCTGCAAGGAAGCTAGCATTTTAGTAAGTTAGCTGGACGGCGGAGACCGGCGGACGCCCGGATCCCGCCGCCGTGGAGGGGGAGCGAGATGACGAGCGCGGACATGCGGAAAGTGATCAAGGGGCGGGTGCTGGGGCCCGGCGACGCGGGCTTCGACGAAGCGCGGAAGGCCTGGAACCTGACGGTCGACCAGCCCGTGGCGGCCGTGGTGGAGGCCGAGGACGCCGAGGACGTGGCCGCGCTGGTCCGCTACGCGCGGCGATCGGGCCTGGCGGTGACCGCCCAGGCCGGCGGCCACGATGCCTCGGGCGACGTGGAGGGCGCGATCCTGCTGCGCACCGGCCGCCTGGACGGCCTGCGGGTGCTCGCGGCGGAACGGGTGGCCCGCGTCGGAGCCGGGGTGAACTGGGGGAGCGTGCTGTCGGCGGTCGGGCCTCACGGCCTGACGGGCCTGGCCGGCAGTTCGCCCGTCGTCAACGTGGTGGGGTACACGCTGGGCGGCGGCCTGTCCTGGTTCGGCCGCAGGTACGGCTGGGCCGCCGACAGCGTGCGCGCCTTCGACATCGTCGATGCCGACGGCGACCGTACGAGGGTGAGCGCCGCGTCCGACCCCGGCCTGTTCTGGGGACTGAAGGGCGGCGGCGGTGACTTCGCGCTGGTGACGTCACTGGAGTTCGCCCTGCACCCGGCGCCCTCGGTGTACGGCGGGCGGGTGATCTGGCCGCAGGAACGCGCCGGCGCCGTGTTCGAGCTCTTCCGGAAGCTCACCGACGGGGCGCCGCGCGAGCTGACCGTCTGGTTCAACCGGTTCGGATTCCCCGGCGCCCCGCCGATGGTGGCGCTGGACCTGACCTTCCTGGGCGACCCGCGCGAGGGCGCGGCGCTGGTGCGCGGCATCGACGGGATCGACGGCGCCATCAGCGACGATCGCGGGATCGTCGCGGTGCCCGACCTCGGCGGGATCGCCGCGGAGCCGACCGCCCCGGCCGCCTCGCTGCCCCGCGCGGAACTGCTGACCCGCCTGGACGAGGGCCTGGCCACGGAGCCGATCGACCCGCTGATCTCCGTCCAGATCCGGCACCTGTCCGGCGCGCTGGCGGAGCCGGGCACGGGTGCGAGCGGAGCCCTGCCCGAGCCGTACCTCCTCCAGATGGTCGGCTCCGGACCGGACCCGGACCGTGCGCGCGCCGTCCGTGCCAGGCAGGCCGAGATCGTCGGGCGGTTCGAGGACATCATGGCGGGCCGCAAGCCGTACACCCTGCTGACCCCCGAGGAGACGGCCGCCGACGCCTTCACCGAACCGGTCCTCGCCCGGTTGCGCGAACTGAAGCGCTCCCGCGACCCGCACGGCGTTTTCCGCGCCAACCATCCCGTCCTCAAGCAGGCGATTCGCGAAGACGACCGGGTCTGATCTCGCGGTTGCCCAAGGTCATGCTCGCCCTGCCTTCTCCGCTATCCGAGGTCGGTGAGGAGGGCGTCGAGGGCCTGTTCCAGAGCCTCGGCGTTGGCGGGGGTGAACCAGGTGGTGCGGATGCGTTCGTTGTTCCCGTTCGGGGTCTCGTGGTCGGCCGCGATCCGCTGCAGGGAGCGGGTCTCGTCGCTCAGCGCGCGGCCGACGCCCTGGAAGAGGCTGCGAACGTAGCCCTCCGCGTCGTCCGGGCCGATGCCGTGGCCGATCGCCCACGACGTGAGCGTGGCGAGGTACGAATAGTGGGTGGTCAGCGTTCCCGTCAGCGCGGAGAAGACGTTGAAGGCCGCCTCGTCCGCGACCGGGAGCGCTCCGCCGAGGTGCTCGAACAAAGCGTCCACGACCGGGTGCGACGGGCACGTCACCGTGACGGAGCGGCGCTCGCGGATGGCGGGCAGGGGAATGGCCCGCACCAGCGGGGCCTCGGTGGCCAGTGTCCGGCGCAGGTCGTCGTTGCCGACGCCGGCCATCACGTTGACCACGATCCTGTCGTCGTCCACGCGCAGGCCGGCGAGCGCCTCGTGCCGGTCTTGGCGTCGGACGGCGATGATCACCACGTCGGAGCGGTCCACCACCTCCTGGTTGCCGGCGCACACCCGCACGCTCTCGTAACGCTCGGACAACTCCGCGACCGTGCCGGCCCCGCGGGGCGAGAGGAACACCTCCGGGGATGCGCCGCCTCCATCGCACAGGCCCATCACGATGGCTCGCCCGATCTCGCCCACCCCGATGATGCCGATGCGCTTCATTTCGTCCTCCGATGTGAGCGGTTGTCCGCGACCCTGCGTGGTTGCGTTCATGCGCGCAGGGGCCGCCAGACCGACCACGGCGGCGGGCCCGGCGACGCAGGGAAGCAACGTCAGCATCCCGCATGCGAAGGCACGAAGACGTCTTCTAGTCGTTGTGGTGGTGGACCTGGCCGCCCTTCATGACGAACCGGACGTCCTCCAGCACGCCGATGTCGGCGAGGGGGTCGCCTGGAACGGCGATGATGTCGGCGAGCAGTCCCTCCGCGAGGCGGGCGCGGTCGGTGACGTCGATGAGGTCGGCCGCGACCGTCGTGGCGGCGCGGATCGCCTGGAGCGGCGTCATGCCGCGCTCGACCAGCGCGAGCAGCTCCTTGGCGTTCTTGCCGTGGGGGATGGCGGGGGCGTCGGTGCCGCACGCGACCTTGACGCCCTTCGCGATGGCCTTGCTGATCGTCGCCCGGGAGCGCGGGAAGACCTCGGCGGCCTTGGCCTGGAGCTCGGGCGCCGCCCTGGAGACGTCCATGCCCTCGGTGAGGTAGGTGGTCGCCACCAGGAACGTCCCGCGTTCGAGCATCAGGTCGAGGGTCTCGTCGCCGGCGAGCGAGCCGTGCTCGATGCAGTCGATGCCCGCCTCGATGGCGTTGCGGATGGCGCTGTCGCCCATGCAGTGGGCGGCCACCTTCAGCCCGGCGCGGTGGGCCTCGTCGGCGATCGCCCGCAGCTCCTCGTCGGAGTACTGCTGCGCGCCGGCGGGACCGGTGTGCGACATGACCCCGTTGGATGCGCACACCTTGATGACCCGTGCCCCGTGCTTGATCTGGTAGCGGACCGCCTTGCGGACCTCGGCGACGCCGTTGGCGATGCCCTCCTCCACCGTGAGCGGCATGATGTGCGGTGCGAAGGCCTGGAACATCGTCGGGTCGAGGTGGCCGCCCGTCGGGGTGATGGCATGGCCCGCCGGCACGACGCGCGGCCCGTCGATCCAGCCGTGGTCGACGGCCTTCTTCAGGGCGACGTCGAGGAGGAGGCCGCCCGTCTGCACGAACAGGCCGAGGTTGCGCACCGTCGTGAAGCCGGCCCGCAGGGTCCGGCGGGCGTTCGCCACGGCCCGCAGCGTGCGGACGGCGGGGTCGTCCTGCACGGGGTTGAGCGGGCTGCGGTGGTCGGGCCCGCCGAGCAGCAGGTTGACCTCCATGTCCATGAGGCCCGGCAGCATCGTCACGTCCCCGAGGTCGATCCGGACCGCGTCGTCGGGCACCGAGGACGGCGCCGTCTCGGCGATGCGGTCCCCGACGACGAGCAGGGAGCCCGGCTCGACGAGCTCGCCCTTGTCGACGTCGAGCAGCCGGGCGCTCAGCAGGTGGATCGGCGGTTGCGGCTTCCTCGGGCGGGACATGCGCGCTCCTTCGACGCTCGGGGGGCGGGAACAGGGACCGGCTGCTCAGACGGCGGGTTCGAGAACGGAGTCGATGCTGGAGGCGCCGCTGTCGGGAACCGTCGGCTGGCTCCACGCCTCCACCGGGAAGGCGACCGTCACCAGCGCGCAGAACAGCCAGAGAAGATGCTTGTCCGGCTCGGAGATGCCCTCCATTTCGAGCTGCTCGAGATAGGGAGTGGCGTTTTCCAGGCGCGGGTACGCGGCGTCATAGAAGGACTGAAGCTCCTCCATGGTGCTCGCGATGCGCTTGGCATAGCGCTCGCGTTCGGTCGGGAGCGCCCAATCCGCGAACGGCTCCAGGTCGGCGAATTCGGGCGGCAGTTTGCTGGCCATATGCGTATCTCCTTCGGTCAGGACGAGGCGGAGGCCGCCGGCGTCCCGGCCCGCTCCTGCTGGTGGTCGCGCACGTACCGGCCCGCGGTGTTGTGCAGGTGGCGCAGGAGCACTTCCTGGTCGTTGAGCGGGAAGTCCGTCACCGTCCGGGACTCGAGCATCGTCTGCGTGGCCTCCAGCGTGTTGCCGTCCTGAAGGCCGTACTCCTTGAACGAGACGACGGCGAGTTCCTGCTGCAGGCGCTGGAACGCGTTCTTCGGCGGGACGAAATAAGCCGTCCCCTCGAAGATGTGCGTGTTGTAGGAGGTCGGCCAGTAGTGGTAGGTGAGGACCCAGTTCGGCCGCCAGATCAGCAGCATGAAGTTCGGGAAGAAGACGAACGAGTCCATGCCCCAGTGCGGGTGCCGGGTCGGGTTCACGCTCGGCGGCCATTCGTCCAGGCCGATGTCGGGCGCGTCCCAGGGGCCGAAGAGCCCGCTGCGCAGCGCGCGCTCGATCGGCTTGACCATCTTCTGGTCGTGCGGCGGCGCGATCCCGCCCCAGGACGACACCATCCCGTGCGGGCCGTCGACGTCGTAGGAGATCGCCTCGTAACCGTACTTCTTGATCTTCTGGGCCTCCTCGGGCATGTACTGGCCCGAGTGCAGGATCGGCGCGTGGTAGAACTCGGCGAAGGCGTCGATGAACAGCTTCCAGTTGCTGCCGACCTCGGCCCGGTACTTGTGGACCTGCGTCAGCTTGTCGAAGGGATAGCCCTCGATGCCCTTTCCGAACTTGCCCAGGTATTCGCGCAGCGGCGTCCTGTTCTCGCGGTCGAGGTTCACGAAGATGAACCCCTCCCAGACCTCCGCCTGCATCGGGACCAGCCCGTAGTCGGACTTGTCCAGGTCGAAGAACTCCGACTCCTGCTGGACGTAGGTCAGGTCGCCTTTCAGGTCGTAGCCCCAGGCGTGGTACTTGCAGGTGAACTGCCTGCAGACGCCGCTGGTCTCCTCGCGCGGGAAGTTGTTCCATACGAGCTTGTTGCCGCGGTGCCGGCAAACGTTGTGGAAGGCGCGGATCTCGCCGTCCATGCCGCGGACGACGATGGCCGACGTGCGCGCCGCGTCGAGCTCCTTGGTGAAGTAGCTGCCCTTCCTCGGCAGCTGCTCGACGCGGCCGACGTTCAGCCAGGTGCGCCGGAAGATGGCGTCGCGCTCCAGCTCGTAGTGCTCCGGCGAGATCGAGTCGGCGTAGGAGAGCGGCCCCTTGTCGATCTTGTAATGCTCCGTCCAGCTGCCCTCGGCGGGCTTGGGGAAGTGCGCCATGTGCTCTGCCTCTCCGGTCGGGTCGACGTGCCGATGGTAGCAAGGATCTCAATTTATGAGAAGCTCATTCTCGCACGTGCGAAGCCCTGCCGGACGACCGCGCGACGGCCTGGAGCGGCGCTCTCGGGCGATACTGGTTTTGACGTCGAAGTCGAGATAGCATCGCGGGCACCGTGCGCCGCACGGCCCGCATCCCGACGCCCGCCAAGGAGGCCGAAGCGTGGACAGCTCGCGCATCGCCGACATCATCGAGATCGAGCAGCTGCTCGCGCGCTACGCGGTCGGCATGACGAAGGACGACGTGGACGGGGTCGTGGCCGTGTTCGCGCCGGACGGCACCTACAGCGCATTCGGGGAGCGCTACGGGGTCGCCGACTTCCCCGAGCTGGTCGCGGCGGCCCCCAAGGGCCTGTTCTCGGTGGGCACCCCGGCGATCACGTTCGACGGGGACGCCTCGGCCCGGGGCGAGCAGCCGCTGTGCTTCGTCGCCCAGCACGACCACGCGATGCGGATCGGCTGGTACACCGACACCTACACCCGCACCCCGGACGGATGGCGGTTGCAGACCCGGGCGATGACGTTCCTGCGGCGCAGCGGCGCCCGCGACTCGGGGCGCCCCCACGACCCGCTGCGCCCGGAGCCGAAGCGGACGTCCGCGAACTGAACGCGGGCCCGATGGAGCTGCACGAGTTCCGTACCGGCCTGGACGCGTGGCTCGACGAGCACGAGCCCGAGCTGCGCGCCGAGTCCGGGCCGGACGTCACCTTCGACCAGGAGGTCGAGCACCTCTCCCTGGTCAAGCGCATGACCTACGACGCGGGCTGGATGCGCCGGGGCTGGCCCGAGCGGGTGGGCGGGCTCGGCGGGTCCACGCTCATGCGCGCCTACCTCGGCGAGGCGCTGGCGTACCGCGACCTGATCGAGCCCGGCATCTACTCGATGACCGAGGTGCTCGCCCCCACCATGATCGAGTTCGCCCCGCCGGAGCTGGCGGCGGAGATGGTGCCGCGGCTGCTGCGCGGCGACGAGACCTGGTGCCAGGGCTTCTCCGAGCCGAGCACCGGCAGCAACCTGGGCTCCCTGGCGTGCCGCGCGCGCCGCGACGGCGAGGTCTGGCGCGTCACCGGGCAGAAGGTCTGGACGAGCCTGGCGCAGTACGCGCACCGGTGCGTCCTGCTGGCCCGCACCGGCACGCCGGAGTCGGGGAGCAGGGGCATCACCGCGCTGTTCGTCGACATGGACGCGCCCGGCATCACCGTGCGGCCGATCCGCGCGATGCACGGCCGCGACGAGTTCTGCGAGGTGTTCTTCGACGACGTGCGCGTCCCGCTCGACCGCACCCTCGGTGAGGTCGACGGCGGCTGGGCCGTCGCGATGGACCTGCTGCCCTACGAGCGGAGCACCTCGCTCTGGCATCGCAGCGCCTACCTGCGGCAACGGCTCGGGCACCTGCTCGCGACGGCGCCGGACGGCGCGCTCGACCCCGGCGACCTCGGCGAGGCCGTCCAGCTGGCGTTCGCGTTCCACGCCCGCTCGCGCGGGACGCAGCACCGGATGGCCCGCGGCGAGCGGCTCGGCCCGGAGACCTCGATCGACAAGGTGCTGCTCGCCACGACCGAGCAGGCGGTGTTCGACCTTGTCGCGGACGCGCTGCCGGCGGCCCTCGCGGTCGGCGACGACGCGGACGCCGACCGCTGGCGCACCGGGTTCCTGTACTCGCGGGCGGCGACGATCTACGGCGGCAGTGCCGAGATCCAGCGCAACATCATCGCGCGCCGCCTGCTCGACCTGGGGGCGGAACGATGATGGACGCCGACACCGCCGAGCTGCTCGGGCAGAGCCTGGACCGGGCCTTCCGGCACGCGACCGCCGCGGAGGTCGAGGCGTCGCTGGACGAGGTCGGCTGGCGGGAGGCGCTGGCGGAGGAGGGGAGCGCGGTCATCCCGCTGCTGTTCACCCGGCAGGGCATGGCGAACGCGGCCTCCGGCGCGCTGGACGATCTGCTGACGGCCGCGCTCGGGCTTCCGGCCGACGCGCGCACCGCGTTCGTGCTCCCGGAGTTCGGTGCCTACGCTGGCCCCGGTTCCGTCCGGGACGGCGGGCTTACCGTGCATGGCCTCGGCACCGTCCGGATGCCGGGCGCCGCCCGCGCCGTGGTGCTCGCCGCCGGTCAGTTCGGCGCGCTCCAGGCCTTCACCGTCGAGACGGGCAAGCTCGAAACACGGCCGATCGGCGGCGCCGATCCCCGGCTCGGGCTGGTCGCGGTCGAAGGCCGGGGCCCGGCCGCGTCCGATGGCACTGCGATCACGGCCGCCGCATGGGAGGGCGCGCTGGCGGCCGGACGGGCGGCCGTCGCGTACGAGCTGATCGGCGCGAGCCGGACGATGCTGCGCCTGGCGCGCGAGCACGCCGTGACGCGCGTCCAGTTCGGCAGGCCGATCGCCGCGTTCCAGGCCGTCCGGCACCGCCTGGCCGACTGCCTGATCGCGATCGAGAGCGCGGAGGCCGCCGCCACTATCGCCATCGAGGCCGGCGACGCGGTGTCCCCGCAGCTCGCCGCAATGGCCAAGGCCGTCGCCGGCCGGAACGCGCGCACGGTGGCGCGCCACTGCCAGCAGGTGCTCGCCGGTGTCGGGTTCACCGCCGAGCACGGCTTCCACCACCTCTTCCGGCGCGTTCTCGCCCTCGACGGCCTGCTCGGCGACTCCAGGACGCTGACGCGCGAGCTCGGCGAGGAGCTGCTGCGCACGCGGCGCCTGCCGGACGCGCCGCCCCTGTGAAAGGCGCCGCCGGTGGCAGGGCAACGGCGAGCCCCTGCCACCGGCGGACCAGGACGTACGGCCCTACTTCTTCTGCTTGGCCAGCTGCCTGTCCAGGGTCGCCCGCAGTTCCGGCGACAGGAACGACCGGTCCTCCGCGGCGATCGCGAAGTCGAGCGTGGCGAGGACGGCGCGCTCCAGGTGCAGGTTGAGGACGCGCTTGGTGTCCTCCATCGTCCGGCGGGGCAGGGCCGCGAGCCGGCGCGCGCAGGCCATCGCGGACTCCAGCACCTCGCCGTCGGCGCAGACGTGGTTCGCCAGCCCGATCTCGGCGGCGCGGCGGGCGCTGATCCGGTCGCCGGTGAGCGCGTACTCCTTGGCCAGTTGCAGGCTGGTCAGCAGCGGCCAGGTGACCGGGCCGCCGTCCGCCGCCACGAGCCCGACCATGACGTGCGGGTCGGCGAGGTGGGCGCTTTCCGCGATGAACACGATGTCGGAGAGCGCGACGAGGCTGCATCCCAGCCCGACGGCCGGCCCGTTGACCGCGGCGACGATCGGCAGCCGGCACTGCACCATCCCGGTGACGATGCGGCGCGCGTCCACGAGGGTCTGCCGCCGCAGGCCGTCGTCCTTGGTCAGCTCGTCGAGATAGGAGAAGTCGCCGCCCGCCGAGAACGCGCGGCCCGCGCCGGTCAGCACCACCGCGCGGGCCTCGTCGTCGGCGTCGAGCCGGGGGAACAGCGCGCCGAGGCCCTCGTGCAGCACGTGGTTCGTCGCGTTCAGCGACTCGGGACGGTTGAGCGTCACGATCCTGATCGGCCCGTCCGCGGTGACCTCGATCTCCGGGGGCATCCCGTACGCGCCGCTCACGCGACCGGGAGCCCGAGGATCCGGGTCGCCACCAGGTTGCGCTGCACCTGCGACGTCCCGCCCATGATGCTCTGCGCCCGGCTGTACAGGTACGTCTTCAGCCACGTGTCCTCCTCGATGCCGCCGGTCAGGTTGCTGATGCCGAGCGCGGCGTGCCCGACGGCCTGTTCGACCCGTGTCATCAGCAGCTTGTCCACCGATCCCTCGGGCCCGTGCGAGGTGCCGTCCAGCCGGTCGGAGAGCCGCCGGCACACGTGCAGCCGCAGCATCTCGGCCTCGACGACCGCCCACGCCACGTCCCGGACGTTCTCCTCGGTGAACCGGCCGGGCTCGGAGCGCAGCACGCCGACCAGCTCGTTGACCGCCTTGCTGTAGCGCGCGACGTAGCCGAGCTCGCCGGGTTCCCGCTCGTGGCCGACCACCGTCATGGCCAGCCGCCAGCCCTCGCCGGGCGCGCCGATCATGTCGGACGCCCGCGCGATCGCCCCGTCGAAGAGCACCTCGCCGAACTCGCGGGTCACCCCGTTGATCATCTTCAGTGGGCGCTGCTCGATGGCGGCCTGGTCCATCCGGACCGCGAACGCCGACAGGCCCTTGTGCTTGGGGACGTCCGGGTCGGTGCGGGCCAGCACCAGGCACCAGTCGGCCTCGTCGGAGTAGCTCGTCCAGACCTTGTGGCCGGTGACGGCGTACTCGTCGCCGTCGCGGACCGCTCGGGTGCGCAGCGAGGCCAGGTCCGACCCGGCGTCCGGCTCGCTGAACCCCTGGCACCAGCGCTCCCGGCCGCTGACCAGGCCGGGCAGGAAGCGGCGCCGCACGTCCTCGCTCCCGTGCCGCATCATGCCCTGCACCAGGTAGCCGAGGCTCGGACGCGGCGGCGCTCCGGCCTGGGCCAGCTCGTCGTCGAGGATCGCCTCGTACACGCTCGGCAGCCCGTGGCCGCCGACCTCCTCGGGCCACGACAGCCCGAAGAACCCGGCGTCGTACAGGGCCCGGTGCCAGGGCGCCTGGCCGTCCCAGTACTCGTCCGCCGTGGACGAGTGGGGGAGCCCGGGGTTGTGCTCGGCGAGCCAGGCCCGCAGCCGCGCGCGGAACGCGGCCTCCTCCGGGGAGTCAGCGAAGTCCATCGTGCAGGCCTCCGATCTTGCGGTGCGCGACGACGCGGGCCAGGTTCACGCCCGCGTCGCCGAGCACCCGGGTGGACAGCAGCGCCCGCCGCAGGTGGACGTGCGCGAGGCACTCCCAGGTCATGCCGATGCCGCCGTGCACCTGGATCGCGGTCTCGCACACCTCGCGCGCGGCGCGGGCGCAGTACGCCTTGGCGACGGCCGCGGCGGCGAGCGCCTCCCCGGCCGGGAGGGTGTCGGCCGCCCAGGCCGCGTGCCGGGTGACGCTGCCGGAGCCCTCCATCGAGACGAACGCGTCCGCCAGCATGTGCTGGACGCTCTGGAAGGTGCCGATGGCCACGCCGTACTGGTGCCGGACGCCGGCGTACCCGCGTGCAAGGTCGATCGCGCCGCGCATCGTCCCGACGAGGTCGGCGCAGGTGAGCGCGAGGGCGAACGCCGACCAGGCCTCGACGTCCTCGGCGGTGAGCGGTCCGCGGGTCGTGCCGGGCGGCCGTTCGGCCGCCGCGTCCTCGACCACTGCCGCGGGACGGGTGAGGTCGCGTCCCGGCGACGCGTCGCGCACCGGGACGCGGGCCAGGTCGTAGCCGTGGCCGGTCCGGACGAGCGCGAGGGCGGCCGTGGCGCCGCGGGCGTCGATCGCGACGCCGGAGCAGTGCGCCTGCCCGTCCTCGATGACGACCAGTCCGGACAGGTCGGGCCGCAGCAGGACGGTTTCGAGCGTCGCGGCGGGGTCGGTGCCCGCGCGGCGCCGCAGTTCGGCGGCCAGTGTGGGCCCGAGGAAGGACGCGTCGGCCGGTCCGCGGCCGAGCTCCTCGGCCACGATCGCGGTCTCGACGGCCGAGGCCAGCGGACGGGCCGGCGCATCGGGGTCCGGGACGCGCAGCTCGCGCCAGCCGGAGCCGGTCAGCGCCGCCTCCAGCCGGGCGGTGCGGGCGGCGTCGTCCAGGTCGGCGACGGAGCCGGGCGCGTGGTCGTCGACGAGCCGGGCGGCCGCCTCGCGCAGCGCCCGCTGCTCGGCGGACAGGCGGACGTCCATCAGCGCTCACTCCGCGGCGCGGTGCGAGCCGCGACGGCGGCGGCCGGGGGACGGTCGGACTCAGTGATCATGTGGCGGCGACCTCGGGGGAGGCGCGCCCGGCCCGCGGGTGTGCCGCGCGGGCCGCCGGCGCGGATGCGGAGGAGCTCTTCTCTGCCCTCGATAAAAGTCTATACTGACGTCGATGTCAATCACGGAGGCCTGACATGAGCGACGACGACCCCGGGCCGGACCGGCCGAGCATCGCGGCGATGGCCGCGGCCGCGGCGGAGCGCTTCCCCGACCGGACCGCCGTCGTGGACGGCGCCGCCCGCGTCTCCTACGCGCGGCTCCACGAGGAGGCTCGCCGCTTCGGGGCCGCGCTGGTCGCGAGCGGCGTCGGACCGGGCGACCGCGTCGGCATCTGGGCGTTCAACAGCCGCGAATGGATCGTCGCGCTGCTGGGCCTGCACCAGGCGGGCGCCGTCCTCGTCCCGGTCAACACCCGGTTCAAGGGGCGGGAGGCCACCGGCATCCTGCGCCGCGCCGAGGCGAAGGTGCTGGTGACGGTGACGGACTTCCTCGGCACCGACTACGTGGAGATGCTCGCCGGCGCGGGCGTCCCCCTGCCCGACCTGCGGACCGTCGTCATCGCGCGCGGCGGCCCGTCCGGGACCGGCGTGCCGTGGGACGACTTCCTCGCGTGCGCGACCGGTGACGGCCTCGCCGAGGTCGACCGGCGCAGCGCGGCCCTCGGCCCGGACGACACCTCCGACATCCTCTTCACGTCCGGCACGACCGGGACGCCCAAGGGCGTGGTCATGACCCACGGCCGGACAATGCGCGTGGCGAACGACTGGGTCGCGATGACCGGGCTCGGCGAGGGCGACCGCTACGTGATGGTCAACCCCTACTTCCACATGTTCGGCTTCAAGGCCGGCATCCTCGCCTGCCTGGCGGCCGGCGCCACCATGTACCCGCAGGCTGTTCTGGACGTCGACGCGGTGCTGGCGCTGGTGGCCGAGGAACGGGCGACCGTCCTGCCGGGCGCCCCGACGCTGTACCACGCCATCCTCGAGCACCCCGGCCGCGACCGGTACGACCTGTCGAGCCTGCGCGTCGCGGTGACCGGCGCGGCGGACATCCCGGTCGAGCTGATCCGGCGGATCCGCGACGAGCTGCCGTTCTCGGTCGTCGTCGCCGGATACGGCCTGACCGAGGCGGGGACGGCCAGCTCCACCGGGCCCGGCGACGACCCGGAGACCATCGCCACGACCGTCGGCCGCGCCCGTCCCGGCTTCGAGATCCGCGTCGTGGACGGCACCGGCGAGGACGCCGCGCGAGGCGAGGTCGGCGAGATCGTGCTGCGCGGGCCGTCCGTCATGGCCGGGTACCTGGACGACCCGGACGCGACGGCGGAGGTGCTGTCCCCCGACGGCTGGCTGCGCACCGGTGACCTGGGGCGTTTCGACGAGCGCGGCTGCCTGCGCATCGCCGGGCGCTCCAAGGACATGTTCATCGTCGGCGGGTTCAACGCCTATCCGGCCGAGATCGAGGCCATGCTCCTGGAGCACCCGGGCGTCCGGGAGGCGGCGGTCGTCGGCGTCCCCGACGCGCGGCTCGGCCAGGTGGGCATGGCGTTCGTCGTGCCACGCGCGCCCGCGCCGTCCGCGGACGAGGTGATCGCCTGGTGCCGCGAGCGGATGGCCAACTACAAGGTGCCGCGCTTCGTCGAGCTGATCGGGGAACTGCCGCTCACCGCGAGCGGGAAGGTGCTCAAGACCGCCCTGCAGGAGCGCGCCGCCGCCCGCGCGGCGACCTGACGCGTCTCGGCATATTACCGACTCCGACGTCGAAACTAATGCCCATGGAAGGTGGCTGACCGGTGGCCGACACCCACGACGACGACCTCGAGCCGATGCTGGAGGCCGTCCGCGACTTCATCCGCAGGGACGTGATCCCGCGCGAGGCGGAGATCGACGAGAAGGACGAGGTGCCCGCCGAGCTGCGCGAGACCGCGAAGCGGATGGGCCTGTTCGGGTTCACCATCCCCGAGGAGTACGGCGGCCTCGGCCTCGGCGTCGTCGACCAGTGCCGGCTGCTGATCGAGGTCGGCTACACCACCCCGGCGCTGCGCTCCATGTTCAGCACGAACGTGGGCATCGCCGGACAGGTGATCATGGACGCCGGGACGGCGGAGCAGAAGCGGCACTGGCTGCCCCGGCTCGCCTCGGGGGAGGCGGTCGCCTCGTTCGCGCTCACCGAGCCGGACGCCGGGTCCGACCCGGCCGACCTGCGGACCAGCGCGGTCCGCGACGGCGACCAATGGGTGCTCGACGGCGTCAAGCGCTACATCACCAACGCTCCGATCGCCGACGTGTTCATGGTCTTCGCCCGGACCGACCCGGACGCCAGGTCGTCGCGGGGCATCGCCGTGTTCATCGTCCCGGCGGACACCCCCGGACTGACCGTCGGGCCGCGCGACCACAAGATGGGCCAGTTCGGGGCCTGGACCGCCGACGTGAACCTCGACGGCGTGCGCGTCCCGTCCGATGCCGTGGTCGGCGGCGAGGCGGCCGCCGGCAGCGGGTTCCGGACCGCGATGCGCTGCCTGTCCAACGGGCGCCTGCTGCTCGCCGCCGCCTGCGTGGGGATGTGCCGGCGGCTGGTCGACGAGTCGGTCCGGTTCGCCTCCGACCGCAAGCAGGGCGGGAAGCCGATCGCGTCGCACCAGCTCGTCCAGGCGATGATCGCGGACTCGGTGACCGACACCATGGCGGCCCGCGCGCTCGTCCTGGACGCCGCGCGCGCCTACGCCGACGGCTCCGACCGCCGAACCGGACCGGCCGCCGCGAAGTACTTCTGCAGCGAGGCCGTCGGGCGCGTGGCCGACCGCGCCGTCCAGGTGCACGGCGGCGCCGGGTACATGCGGTCGGTCCCGGTCGAGCGGTTCTACCGGGACGCGCGGCTCTTCCGCATCTACGAGGGGACGAGCCAGATCCAGCAGGTCATCATCGCCCGCCAGACGCTCGGCGCGGCGGCGGGCTGAGAGCGGCGGAGCGGTCCGGAGCGCGCACCCGGGCCGCTCCGCTTCCGCGCGGGCGCTCCGCTTTCGCGCGGCCGCTCCGCTTTCGCGCGGGCGGCGTCCCGTCAGGTGGACAGGATGGAGACCGCGGCGACGCCGGGCGCCCCGTACAGCTGGGCGAGGCCGACCCGCGGTTCGCCGGCGACCTGCCGCTCGCCCGCCCGGCCGCGCATCTGGAGCACCAGCTCCCGCACCTGCCGCAGGCCGGAGGCGCCGACCGGCTCGCCGTTGGCGATCAGCCCGCCGTCGGTGTTGACCGGCAGCCGGCCGCCCGGCGCCGTGGCCCCGGACGCGACGAGGTCGTTCTGCTCGCCGTCCGCGCACAGCCCGACCTCGGCCATGTGGATCACCTCGGCGCCCGCGTCGGTGTCCTGGAGCTGGGCGATCCCGACGTCCTCCGGGCCGACGCCCGCCGCCTCGAACGCGGCCTGCGCGGCGTCCACGGTCGGCGCCGGGACGTGGTCGGCGGCCACGGACGCGGACGGCGTGTGCACCTCGAACGCGCCGAACCGCCGCGTGCGGGTGACGACGCTGCGCAGGTAGACCGGCTTGTCGGTGTACCGGTGCGCGACGTCCGCGCTGCACACGACGAGCGCCGCCGCGCCTTCGTTCGGGCTGCAGAACATGTACTGGGTCAGCGGGTAGTTGACCATCCGCGACCCGAGGATCTCCTCCGGGGTCAGCGGCTTGCGCCGGTGCGCGTGCGGGTTGAGCTCGCCGTTGCGGTAGTTCTTCGCGGCCACGGCGGCGAGCGTCTCGTGGGTGATGCCGTGGTCGTGCATGTAGCGGTTGATCTTCATGCCGAAGAACTTGGTGGTGAGGAACAGCCCCATCTCGCCGTACCAGGACGGGCAGCCGTACTCCTGCGGGTCGGCGGTGAACGCGCCGGACTCGTGCTTGTCCATGCCGAGGACGAGGCCGATCTCGTGCTCGCCCAGCCGGATCGTCTGGCTCGCCAAGGCCAGCGCGCTGCCGGCCGTCGCGCAGCCGTTGTAGACGTTGGTGAACTGCACGCCGGTCAGGCCCAGCTCGGCGACGACGGCGTCCGGCTGGTCGACCTCGTAGCTTCCGCCGACGGCGAACCGCACGTCCGACCAGCCCAGCCCCGCGTCGGCCAGCGCGTCCCGGGCCGCCTCGGCGCCCATGGCCAGGGCCGGCTTGCCGGGGAAGCGGCCGAACCGGTGGATCCCCACTCCGATGATCGCGACGTCAGGCATGCTCGGCCCCTTCCGGGCTGAAGGCGAACGTGATGATCTCCCGGCCGTCCTCGCCGGTGCGGAACGGCATGGTGACCAGCCGCACCGGCATGCCGAACTCCAGGTCGTCCTGCGCGCACCCGGTGATGAGGCTCTCCACCCGCAGCTGGCCGGGCAGCTCGACCACGCCGACCAGCCAGGGCTCGAACGGGTCGGTCCCGGCGAACTCGCCGCGGAACGGCGCCTTCGGCGGGAAGCCCTGGGACGTCCACGTCCACAGCGTCCCCTCGCGGTTCAGCAGGGCGCGCTCCACGGCGGCGGCACCGCACCGCGCGCAGCCGGCGCGGAGCGGGAACACGTGCGTCCCGCACTCGGCGCACCTGCCGCCGATCAGGCGGGGTTCGTCGTCGGGCCAGGTGAACAGGTCGTCGGCGATGGGGACCGCTGCCATCTCATCTCCCTTGCGTCCCCGCCCGCCGGGGGCGGGGATACCGTGACGAATCATTTTATACTGACGTCGAAGTCAAATAAAGGGACGAGGTCGGCGCCGAGTCCGGCGCGGCGGTCGGACGCGGGTCAGGCGGGCGGGGACGTTGGTAGTCTCGACGTCAAGGTGTTTCCGACGTCGAATTCATCCGTAGGGAGAGCAGCATGGATCCCGAGCCCCGCTCGGCGAAGGGCCGCCGGACGCGGGCGCGCCTGGTCGCGGCCGGCAAGACCGTGTTCGAACGCGACGGCTTCCTCCAGGCGCGGATCACCGACATCGCCACCGAGGCCAACGTGTCGCACGGGTCGTTCTACCACTACTTCGACTCCAAGGAGTCCCTCTTCCGGGAGATCGCCGAGGAGGTCGAGGTGCGCCTGGTGTCGATGGACGACATCGCCCAGGACCTGGCCGACGACGCCGGTCCGATCGAGCGCATCCGCGCGGCCAACAAGGCCTACCTGACCGCCTACCGCAAGGAGGCCCGCATCATGCGGGTCATCGAGGAGGTCAGCCGCTACGACGAGGACGTCCGCCGGGTGCGCTCCAAGCGCGACGACTACCTCGCGGCCCGGCTGGAGTCCGCGATCAAACGGCTGCAGGCGGAGGGGCTGGCCGACGAGCGCGTCGACGAGCGGTACGCGGCCACCGCGCTCGGCGGCATGGTCGCCAAGTTCGCCGAGATGATGTTCATCGGCGGCGCCCGGTTCGCGATGAACGAGGCGGTGGAGCAGCTCACGCTGCTGTGGGCCAACGCGCTCGGCCTGAGCCCGGACGCCGGCGGCAAGGCGCGCGCCAGGGGCGCAGAGGCCGCGAGGGCCGCGAAGGCCTGACCGTTCCGCCCGTGGCGAGGGCACGCGCTCAGCCGCGCACCCGCTCGAACACCGCGGCGATGCCCTGCCCGCCGCCGATGCACAGGGTCTCCAGGCCGTAGCGCGCGTCCCGCCGCTCCATCTCGCGCAGCAGCGTCGCCACGATCCGCGCCCCGGTGGCGCCGACCGGGTGCCCCAGCGAGATGCCGGAGCCGTTGACGTTGAGCCGCTCGAAGTCGTCCGGGACCAGTCCCCATTCCCGCGTCACCGCCAGCGCCTGCGCCGCGAACGCCTCGTTCAGCTCGATGAGGTCGATGTCGGCCAGCGCGAGCCCGGCGGCGTCCAGGGCCTTCCGCGTCGCCGGCACCGGCCCGATGCCCATCAGGTGGGGCGGGACCCCGGCGATCGCGGTCGACACCACGCGGGCCAGCGGGCGCAGGCCGTGCTCGGCGGCGAACTCGGGCGTCGTCACCAGGCAGGCTGCGGCACCGTCGTTCTGCCCGCTGGCGTTGCCGGCCGTGACCGTGGCCTCGGCGTCGTCCTTCGCCATCACCGGGCGGAGCGCGGCCAGCTTCTCCAGGGAGATGTCGCGGCGCGGGTGCTCGTCGGCGTCGACCACCACCTCGCCCTTGCGGGTGCGCACCGTCACCGGGACGATCTCCTCCGCGAACGCGCCCCGGTCCTGGGCGTCCAGCGCCCGGCGGTGCGAGGCGTAGGACAGCTCGTCCTGCTCCTCGCGGCCGATCTTGTACTCGCGGCGCAGGTTCTCGGCCGTCTCCAGCATGCCGCCCGGGACGGGGTGGTGCCTGCCGCCGGCGGTCGTGCGGCCGCGCGTCAGCGTGTCGGTCAGCGTGATGTCCCCGGCGCGCGATCCCCAGCGCGCGGTCAGCGAGTAGTGCGGGGCCTGCGACATGTTCTCCGCGCCGCCCGCGATGATCGCCTGCGCGGCGCCGGAGCGCACCATCGCCGCCGCGTACACCACGGCCTGGAGGCCGGATCCGCAGCGCCGGTCGATCTGCACGCCCGGCACCGTGGTCGGCAGGCCCGCGTCCAGGGCGACGACCCGCCCGATCGCGGGCGCCTCGGCGGTGCCGTAGCAGTGGCCGAACACCACGTCGTCGATGAGCGCGCCGTCCAGCCCGCCGCCGTCCGGCCCCGTGCCGCCGAGCAGCGCCTTGACGACGGTCACGCCCAGATCCTGGACGGGGACCGTGCGCAGCGCACCGCCGAACCGGCCGATCGGGGTCCGCAGCGGCCGGCAGATCACAGCCTCGTTCATGTCTCTCCTGACTGTTCGTGAGCCGGCCGCGGGTTCAGACCGCGCCGGCCTTGCGGAGCCCGTCCTGCGCGTCGGAGTCGAAGCCCAGGTCGGTGAGGATCGCGGTGGTGTGCTCGCCGAGGGCGGGGACGCCGTCCAGCGGCGTGGTCCACGCGGCGGTGACGATCGGCGGCAGCAGCGAGGCCAGCGGTCCCACCGGCGACCCGACCTCCTGCCACCGGTCGCGCGAGGTGAGTTGCGGGTGGTCGACGACCTCGGTGACCCGGTGGAACTCGGCGTTGCCGATGCCGGCCGCGTCGGCGCGCGCGCAGATCTCGGCGAGGAGGAGGGTGGACGTCCAGGCGGCGACGGCCTCGTCCAGCCTGGCGCGCTGCCCGCACCGCTGCGGGGTGGTGGCCAGGGACGGGTCGTCGGCGAGGTCGGGACGCTCGATGAGGTCGCGGGCGAGACGCTGCCATTCGGCGTCGTTCGTGGTGCCGAGCACGACCGTGCGCCCGTCCTTGGTCGGGTAGGCGTTGTAGGGGGCGACGATCGGCGAGGACATCCCGATCGGCGCCCGCTCCTCGCCGGTGTAGCGGGCGTACAGCAGCGCGAATCCGAGGAAGTCGGTCGCCGTGTCGAACATGCTCACGTGCAGGGCGGCGCCGGTACCGCTGCGGGCGCGTGCGAGCAGTGCGGCCATGATTCCGGACGCGGCCTGCATCGCCGTCCCGATATCGGCGATCGGGATGCCGGGCTTGGCGGGCGCGTCGGCCTGCCCGGTCGCGGCGCACGACCCGCTCTCGGCCTGGACGAGCAGGTCGTAAGCGCGGCGGTGGTCGAGCGGGCCGCCGGTGCCGTAACCGGAGATGTCCACGGCCACCATTGACGGGTACCGCTCGACCAGCGTCGCCGCGTCCAGCCCGAGGCGGCGGGCCGAGCCGGGCGCGAGGTTCTGCACGACGACGTCGGCGCGGTCGAGCAGCCGGTCGAGGACCGGGCGGGCCTCGGGCCGCTTGCAGTCCAGCGCCAGCGACCGCTTGTTGCGGTTGAGCCAGACGAAGTAGGTCGCCATGCCGTCGGCCGCGTCGTCGAACCAGCGGGTGAGGTCACCGGCGCGCGGATGCTCGACCTTGATCACCTCGGCGCCGAGGTCGGCCAGCATCCGCGTGCAGTAGGGCGCCGACACCGCCTGCTCGAAGCTCACCACGACGGTGCCGGCGAGGGGCGGCGCGGGGGCGGGCGCCGGGTCGGGGCTGCCTGGCCGGTCGGGCATCGGGCTCCTCCGGGGACGTGCGGCGCCGGCGCGGGCCGGCCGGCTACGGACGAAGTCTAACTTCGACGTCAATATTGATCGACAGCGGCCGGCGCGCGGACCACCCGGGGCGCGGCCATTGACCTGGCGATCGGCTCATTATAATTTCGACGTCTATGTCAAGTAATGCGGACGGGGCCGTGGCGACGGGCACCGCGCACCTGCGCGCCGCGCGGGCCGGCGGGGTGCTGACCCTCACGCTCGACCGCCCGGAGGCCCGCAACGCGTTCTCGCGGGAGATGCTCGACGGCCTGGCCGCGATGCTCGACCTCGCCGCGACCGCGGACGACGTCCGGGCGGTGGTCCTCGCCGGGGCCGGCGGCACGTTCTGCGCCGGCGGCGACCTCGCCAAGCTCGCGGCGGGGGAGAGCATCTTCGGCCCGGCGGACGCCCCGGACGTGCGGCTGGCCGCCCAGAAGGGACTCCAGCGCGCGACCGTCGTCCGGCTCCGCGAGCTGGACAAGCCGTCCGTGGCGCTGATCGAGGGTGCGGCCGTCGGCGCGGGGCTCGGCCTCGCCCTCGCCTGCGACCTGCGCTACGCGGCCGCGTCCGCGACGCTGCGCACCGGATTCGGCAGGCTCGGGCTCGCGGGCGACTTCGGCTGCACGTGGGCGCTGAACCGGCTGGTCGGCCCCTCCCGGGCGCTGGAGCTGCTGTACCTGTCCCCGCCGCTGAGCGCCGCGCGCGCCTGCGAACTCGGCCTGGTCACCGAGGTCGTCCCCGACGACGAGCTGCACGGCCACGTCGACAAGGTGGCCCGACGCCTCGCCGCCGTCTCCCCGGACGCCGTCACGGCGATGAAATGCCATGTGGCCCGCGCCCATGACCACGACCTCGCCGACTGCGCGGACGCCGAGGCCGAGTGGCACGTCCGGCTCCTGGAGTCCGGCGCCCACCGCGACGCGGTCCGCGCAATCGGGCGGGCCCGCGGCGTGCCCGCCTCCACCGCCCCCGAGAACACAGGAGCCAAGTGACCATGACGAACCTCGACGGCCGCGTCGCGCTGGTGACGGGCGCCGCCCGCGGCATCGGAGCGGAGATCGCGCGGACCTACGCCCGCGCCGGAGCCCGGGTCGGCGTCCTGGACCTCGAGGAGGACCTGACCCGCGAGACCGTGGCCTCGATCGAGAAGGAGGGCGGACGTGCCCTCGGCATCGGCGCGGACGTCACCGACGCCGGGCAGGTCGAGCGGGCGGTGGAGCGGGTCGTCGAGGAGTTCGGCGGCCTCGACATCGTGGTCAACAACGCTGGAGTCACCCGTGACAACCTGCTGTTCAAGATGACCGAGGACGACTGGGACACCGTGGTGAACGTCCACATGCGCGGCGTGTTCCTGGTGACGCGCGCCGCGCAGAAGATCATGGTCGAGCGCCGGTACGGGCGGGTCATCAACATCTCCTCGACCTCGGCGCTGGGCAACCGCGGCCAGGCGAACTACTCGGCGGCGAAGGCGGGCATCCAGGGCTTCACCCGCACGACCGCGATCGAGCTCGGTCCGTTCGGCATCACGGTCAACTCGATCGGCCCCGGCTACGTCGACACGGAGATGACCCGGGCGACGGCGGAGCGCCTCGGCGTCCCGGCCGACCAGCGGCTGGCCGAGGTGGCCGCCACGCTGCCGGTGCGGCGCACCGGCAAGCCCGCCGACATCGCCAACGCCGCCCTGTTCCTGGCCGCCGAGGAGTCGGGGTTCGTGACCGGGCAGGTGCTCTATGTCGACGGCGGACGCTCGGTGCGCTGACGCAGGAAACCGATCGAGGAGCTTTCGATGAGCCAGGACACCGCGCCGGACGGCGCCACCGCCGACGAGGCGCTCACCGACGAGGAACTGCGCGCGGCCGTGCGGGACGTGGCCGGGCGGTTCGACGACGCCTACTGGGCCGAGGCCGACCAGGAGTCCCGGTTCCCCTGGGAGTTCTACAACGCGTTCGCGGAGGCGGGCTGGCTCGGCATCGCGATCCCGCGCGAGTACGGCGGCGCGGGCATGGGGATCTCGGCGGCGTCGTCCATGATGTACGAGATCGCCGCGTCCGGGGCGGGCATGAACGGCTGCAGCCCGTTCCACCTCACGATCTTCGGGCTCAACCTGGTGGCCCGGCACGGCGGCGACCGGCTGTGCCGCGAGCTGCTCCCCGCGGCGGCCACCGGCGACCTGCACGTCTGCTTCGCCATCACCGAGCCCGACGCCGGCTCCGACACCAGCCGGATCCGCACCTTCGCCCGCCGGGACGGCTCCGACTACGTGATCAACGGGCGGAAGGTCTGGATCACCAAGGCGGCGCAGTCGCAGAAGGCGGTGCTGCTGGCCCGCACGAGCGAGCCGCGCGAGGGGAAGCGCCCGACGGACGGGCTGTCGATGTTCGTGGTCGACCTGACCGGCGGCGGCGTCGAGATGCGCGCGATCCCGAAGCTCGGCCGCAACGCGGTCTCCTCCTACGAGCTGTTCATCGACGACTTCCGCGTCCCGGCGTCGGCGCTGGTGGGGGAGGAGGGACGCGGGTTCACCTACCTGCTCGACGGCATCAACCCCGAGCGGATCCTGCTCGCACACGAGTCGCTGGGCATCGGCCGTGCGGCGCTGCGCCGGGCCGTCCGGTACGCGGGGGAGCGCGTGGTCTTCAACCGCCCGATCGGCCAGAACCAGGGGATCGCGTTCCCGCTCGCCGAGGCGTCGATGCGGCTGGACGCGGCGGAGCTGGCCGCGCGGCACGCCGCCGCCCGCTACGACGCGGGGCAGCCGTGCGGCAAGGAGGCGAACACGGCGAAGTACCTGTGCGCGGACGCCGCCTTCGCCGCCGCCGACGCGGCCGTCCAGACGCACGGCGGGTTCGGTTATGCGCGCGAGTACCACGTCGAGCGCTACTTCCGGGAGTCCCGGCTGATGCGCATCGCCCCGGTCAGCCAGGAGATGGTGCTGAACTACATCAGCGAGCACGTCCTCGGCCTGCCGAAGTCGTACTGAGGACGGAACAATGACCCGAAGCTCCGCTCCCGACGGCTGGGGCGTCCGAACGGTTCCGGCCGAACTCGCCGGGCGCTACCGCGACGAGGGCAGGTGGACCGGGGAGTCTCTCGGCTCGACGGTGGCCGCCGGGCTCGACCGCGCCCCGCACCTGCCGTTCCATGTCCGCTCCCGGGTGCGTCCCTACACCGGCACCTTCGCCGACGTGGACCGGGCCGCGCGCTCGCTCGCCCGAGCTTTCAGAGACCGCGGCGTCGGCCCCGGCTCGGTGGTCATGCTCCAGCTGCCGAACTGGGTCGAGGCGGCCATCACCTTCTGGGCCGCCGCCTACGCCGGCGCGATCGTCGTCCCGGTGGTGCACTTCTACGGCCCCAAGGAGGTCGGTCACATCCTGGGCGACACCCGTCCCGCGGTGATCGTCACGCCCGACCGCTTCGGCCGCACCGACCACCTCCGCCAGTACGAGGAGCTGCCGGCGTCGCGCGGCGGCGAACCGCTGTGGCTCGTGGTGAGCGATCGTCCGGAACGGGAACTGCCGAGGACCGCCGTCCCCTTCCACCGGATGCTGGACGCCGACCCGCTCCCGGAGCCGGTGCCCGTCGACCCCGCGTCCCCGGCGATCGTGGGCTTCACCTCCGGGACGACGCTCAAGCCCAAGGGCGTGGTGCACAGCCACCAGACGATCGGCTGGGAGGCGCGGCAGGCCGACCACTTCTACGGCAGGGGCGGGCCACCGCAGGTGGTGGGCACCCCGGTCGGCCACTTCATGGGCATGATCAACGCGTTCCTGCTGCCGCTGCTGCGTGCGGAGCCCGTGCACCTGATCGACGTCTGGGACCCGGCCGAGGTGCTGGCGCTGATGCGCGAGCAGGGCGTCGGCATCGCCGGCGGGCCGCCCTACTTCCTGACCAGCCTGCTCGACCACCCGGACTTCACGCCCGAACACCTGGCCCTGATCCCGTACATGGGCCTCGGCGGCGCGACGGTGCCGGAGGCGTTCACCGAGCGCGCCACCCGCGAGGGCATCGCGGTGTACCGGTCGTACGGCAGCACGGAGCATCCGTCGGTCACCGCGAGCCTGCTGGACGACGCTCCGGGCAAGCGCCTGCGCACCGACGGCCGGGCGCTGCCGGGCGCCGAGTTCCGGCTGGACGACGACGGCGAGATCCTCACCCGCGGCGCCGACTGCTGCATCGGCTACACCGACCCCGAACTCACCGCCCGCGCGTTCGACGCCGACGGCTGGTACCGCACCGGCGACATGGGCGAGGTGGACGGCGACGGCTATCTCACCATCACCGACCGGGTCGCCGACGTCATCATCCGGGGCGGCGAGAACATCAGCGCGCAGGAGATCGAGGCGCTGCTGCTGAGGATGGAGCAGGTCGCCGAGGTCAGCGTGGTGGCCGAACCCGACGAGCGGCTGGGCGAGCACGCCTGCGCCGTCGTCCGCCCGCGCGAGGGGACGCCCCCGGTAACGCTGGACGACGTGCGGGCGCATCTCGCCGCGTCCGGGCTCGCCCGGCAGAAGTGGCCGGAGTCGGTGCGTCTCGTCGCGGACTTCCCGCGCACCGCCACCGGCAAGGTCCAGAAGTTCCGTCTGCGCGAACAGGTCCGCGACGGCACGCTGCGGGCCACGCCCTGAGGAGGTAGGCGTTGGAACCATCGGGTTACATCGACCGCCCGGACTACCGGGTGGACGTACGCCGCAAGCACAACCTCGTCCGCGTGACGCACGAGGGCGTGACTCTGGCCGAGACCACCGCGGCTCTCGTCGTCGACGAGCAGGACCACGGGCTCGTCCTCTACATACCGCGAGCGGACGTGCGGACCGAGCACCTCGCACCCTCCGACCGGACGTCGCGGTGCCCGTTCAAGGGACGGGCGAAGTACTGGCGGCTGCACGACGACGCCGACCCCATCGCCTGGGAGTATCCGGAGCCGTACACCGAGGTCGCCCTCCTGCGCGACCACATCGCCTTCTACCAGGACCGGGCCGTCGTCCAGCTGGGCGCGGCCGACCCGGTCACCTCCGCCCGAGGGTGAGGACCATGGGGACTCCGGCGGCGGACGCGTGGGACGAAGGCGAGCTGCTCCGGCTGATGGACGTCCGCCCGGCCGGACCCGGGCGGTACACGGCTCCCGCCCACGGGGCCACCGCCCGCAACGTAGTGGAGGCCGGGCAACTGCTGGGCGCGGCCGTCGTCGCGGCGTCGAAGGAGATCCCCGATCAGCGGGTCGCGTCGGCGTCCATGGTGTTCTCGCGAGCCGTCCGCCATGACACGCCGATCGAGGTTGGCCTCGACGTGCCGCACCGGGGCCGGACCTACTCCACCGTCCAGACGCGGGTGACGCAGAACGGCCGGCCCTGCTGCGCCGGACTGATCCTCATGGGAGCCGACGCCGGCGACCTCATCACGCAGACGGCGCCGATGCCCGACGTCTCCCGCCCTGCGCGTTCGTTCGAGCGGCCCGGCATGCAGGTGCGGGGCCGCGAGCTGCGCATCGTCGACGACGCCTACGACGACGACCCGCGACGCGTCGGACCGCCCGAGCTGTTCGCATGGATCCGCTTCGCCGACGCGCCACCCGCCGCGTACCTGCACACCGCCCTGATGACGCAGTCGGTCGCGCACTGGACGATCGCCGCAGCGCTGCGCCCGCACGCCGGCTACAGCGAGGCCATGGCCCACAAGACCATCTCCACCGGCATCTCGAAGGTCACGATCGCCTACCACGAGGACGCCGACGTCACCGAGTGGCTGCTGTACGCCACCCGCGTCGTCTACACGGGCCGTGGAACGACCCAGAGCGAGGGCCGCGTGTACACCGAGGACGAGCGCATGGTCGCCTCGTTCTCCGTGCAGGGGATGATCCGGCGTCCGACCGGCCCGCTCGCGGACCCGTCCACCGCGCTCTGACGGCCGCGCGGCGCTCACTGGCTCTTGAGCTTGTCCTTCATCCCGTCGAGCCGCATGAGGACGGGGAACCCGCCGTCGCTGAGCGCGTTGCCGTGGCCGGTCTGGTGGATGTCGAACACCGACTGGACGGCCGCGTAGAAGCCCTGCACGTCGAGGGTCTGGTTGACCGCGCGCTTGGCCTGCCGCAGCGCGAACGGGTGCATCTGCGCGATCTGCCCGGCCAGCTCCATCGCGGTCGTCTCCAGCTCGTCCAGCGGGACGACCCGGTTGACCATGCCGACCTTCTCGGCCTCGTCCGCGGTGACGGGACGGCCGGTGAACAGGATCTCCTTGGCCTTGCGCGGGCCGAGCTCCCACGTGTGGCCGTGGTACTCCACGCCGCCGATGCCCATGTGCACCACGGGATCGGAGAACTGCGCGTTCTCGGCGGCCACGATCAGGTCGCAGGGCCAGCAGAGCATGAGGCCGCCCGCGATGCACTTGCCCTGCACGGCGGCGATCGACGGCTTGGGGACGTTGCGCCACCGCAGCGTGTACTCCAGGTACCGGCGCGCCTCGACGCCGTAGATGTGCTCCAGCGTGATCTTGTCTGGGGCGGGCCCGCCGCCGCCCTTGAGGTCGTGGCCGGACGAGAAGTGCCTGCCGTTGGCCTTCAGCACGATGACCCGCACCTCGGCGTCGCTGGCGGCGCGGCTCCACGCGGCGTCGAGATCGTCCAGCAGCGCCATGGTCTGCGCGTTGGCGGCCTCGGGCCGGTTCAGCGTGATGACCGCGACGCGGTCCTTCACCTCGTACAGGATCTGGTCCATCGCACTCTCCTCCGAGCGGGCTGACATTCGTTCATGGGACCGGGCGGCCGGGTCATCTGGGGTGGCGCATGAGGGCGAGGGCGGCGTCGGCGGCGTCCAGGACCGCGCCGGCCTCGGCGCCGGCCGCGTCGGCGATGCCCGCGATCAGCCCGACGTCCTTGCGCAGCAGCCCGCCGGCGTAGGCGGCGAGCCGGTCGAGGCTTCCCCCGGTGGGGGCGACCCGGTCCAGGGCGAAGCTGGCGCCGCTGCCGCGGGAGACCACCTCGGCCAGGCCGCCGGGGTCGACGTCCAGCGCCCGGCCGAGCGCCAGCGCGGTCGACGCCGTCGCGAGGTTGGCGGTGAACAGCAGGTTGTTCAGCAGCTTGGCGACCTGCCCGGAGCCGAGCGGCCCCGTGTGGACGATCGGGTCGCCGTAGGAGGCGAACACCGGGCGGCAGCGCTCGACGGTCTCCTCCTCGCCGCCCGCCATCACCAGAAGACGCCCCTCGGCCGCCGCGGGCCCGCCCCCGCTCACCGGCGCGTCGATGAGCGCGACGCCCTGCTTCTCCGCCTCGGCGGCGAGGCGGCGGCAGGTGTCGGGGTGGACGGTGCTGTGCACGGCGATCACCGCGCCGTCCGCGAGTCCCGCCAGCACACCGTCCTCGCCGGAGAGGACCTCCTCGACCCCCGCGTCGTCGACCACGCAGACGCAGACCAGGTCGCTGCCCCGCGCCAACTCGGCGGGGGACGCGGCGACGGCCGCGCCGGTGCCGGCGAACGGCTCCAGCGTCGCGGGACGCCGCGCCCACAGCGTCGTCGGATGCCCGGCGTCGACGATCCGCTGCGCCATGGGGCCGCCCTGGCTGCCCAGCCCGATGAAACCGACGCGCATTGCCGATGGGCCGACGCGCACTGCCGATGGGCTCATGCGCCCTCCTCACTGAGATCCGACCGGGTGCCGCGAGTGGCGCGGCCTTGTGCGGGCCTCCCGTTACCGGGGCAGGCCGAGGATGCGTTCGGCGATGATGTTGCGCTGGATCTCCGACGTGCCGCCCGCGATCGTCCCGCCGAAGCTGCGCGCGTACCGCTCGAACCAGCTCGCGTAGTGGTCGGCGAGGTCCATGTGGTTGAAGGAGGCGGTCAGCGTGGGATGCATCAGGGAATCGGGCCCGTGCTCCTCCAGCGCGTGCAGGGACGCCTCCTGCACCGCCTCGGACCCGAACAGCTTGAGCACCGAGAGCTCGGCCGGGTCCCGGCCGCCGGCGAGCTGGCGGTAGCCGAGCAGCCGGATCGCCTGGAGGTCCATGAGCAGGGTCGCGTACCACTCCTGGGTGCTGGGCGAGTCCTCGATCAGGTAGCTCATCCAGTCGGCGTAGCTCAGCCACAGCAGCGTCCGCTCGTGCCCGAGCGAGCCGTGCGCCACCCCCCAGCCGCCGTGCAGGGGGCCGACGAGGTTCTCGCGGGGGACCCGGACGTCGGTGAAGAACACCTCGTTGAAGTCGTAGTCGTCGGGGGCGGCGATCGACCCGAACGGCCGGCGGACCAGCCCCTCGCTGGCGGTCGGGACGATCAGGACGCTGATGCCCTTGTGCTTGGGCGCATCGGGGTCGGTGCGCACGAACGTCAGCAGGATGTCGGCGTCGTGCGCGCCGGACGTCCACACCTTCTGACCGTTGATCACGAACTCGTCGCCGTCGAGGACGGCGCGGGTGCGCAGCCCGGCCAGGTCGGAGCCGGCGCCCGGCTCGCTCATCCCGAGCGCGGCGGTGATCTCGGCGCGCAGGATCGGGACGGCCCACCGCCGCTTCTGCTCCTCGGTGCCGAACGTCAGCAGCGAGGCGGCGACGATGCCGAGGCCCTGCGGGTTGAAGCTGTGGTAGATCCGCCGCCGGGACAGCTCCTCCAGATGGGCGAGCTGCTGCGGCAGCGTGGCGTCGCGGCCGCCGTACTCCGGCGGGTTTCCCGGCAGCAGCCAGCCCGCGTCGAACAGCGTGCGCTGCCAGCGCCGCGCCCACTCCGGGATGTCGGCGCTGGACTTCGGCCGGACGGCGGCCTCCTCCGCGCTCGGGAGGTTCGCGTCGAGGAACGCGGCGAACTCGGCGCGGAACTCCTCGACCTCGGGGTCGGGGGCGAGCTTCATCGGACGGCACCCTTCCGCGCGTGTTCCTCCAGCAGCGCCCGCCGGTGCACGGACGCACCGCCCAGCAGCAGGTCGCACGCCTTCGCCCGTTTGAGGTAGATCTGCAGGTCGTTCTCCCACGTGTAGCCCATGGCGCCGAAGAGCTGGTACCCGTGCTTGAACACGATCCGCTGGCACTCCCCGGCGGCGGCCTTGGCCATCAGCGCGGCCTCGCGGCGGCGCGCGTCGTCCTCGGCGATGGTCAGCGCCGAGTAGTACGCCAGCGCCCTGGCCCGCTCGATCGCGACGTGCATGTCCGCCGCCTTGTGCTTGACGGCCTGGAACGAGCCGATCGGCACGCCGAACTGCTCGCGCCGCTTCACGTGCGCCAGCGCGAGGTCCAGGATGCGGCGGCACGCGCCGACGGCGGTGACCGCCAGGCCCATCAGGGTCAGGTCGGGGACCCCGGCGGCGAGGCCCGCAGCCTCGACGTGTGCGACGTGCAGGGTCGGGTCGAAGACCGGGACCGGCTCGGCGGCCAGCTCCGCGCCGGCCACGACGGTCACGCCGTCACCGGTGAGCAGCGCGACCTCGTCGGCGCGGTCGGCGTCCAGGACGAAGCGTCCGGTGCCGTCGCACACCCCCGTCCCGGAGCCCGCGGGCAGCCGCCCGGCGAGCGGCGCGAACCAGGTCGTCGTGGCGAGGAAGGGGGTGGGGTCGGCCACGTAGCCGAGCTCCTCCAGGACGATCGCCAGCTCCACCGGCGGCGTCTCCAGCCAGCCCAGCTCCTGGTAGGTCCGCCACAGCTTCTCCTCGGGCTGCGACCGCGACTTCGTCACCGTGTCGCGGACCATCTCCTGCAGCAGCCGCTGGTCCTCGTCGAACTCGAAATCCATGTGCGCCCCTCGCCCTCAGAGCCGTGTCGTGGCGGCCGGCTCCGCGGCCTCGGCCGCCGTTCGCCGGACCGCGCCGCCGTGGTGGGACATCGTCGGGGTGTCGGAGTCGGGTGCCATTCAGACGATCCTCGTTTCGTGGTTCTGCCAGTAGCCCTCCCGGAGCAGGGCCTTGCGCAGCTTGCCGCTCGGGTCCCGTGGGAGGGCGGGCACGAAGTCGACGTCGCGGGGGCACTTGTAGTGGGCCAGGCGGTCCCGGCAGTACGCGAGCAGTTCGTCCTTCAGCTCGTCGCCGCCCTGCCCGTCCGCCGGCTCGACCACCGCCAGCACGCGCTCGCCCATCTCCGGGTCGGGCACCCCGATCACCGCGGCGTCGGCCACGCGGGGATGCATGACGAGGAGGTTCTCGGTCTCCTGCGGGTAGATGTTGACGCCGCCGGACACGATCATGTGGGCGACGCGGTCGGTCAGGTACAGGTAGCCGTCCTCGTCCAGGTGGCCGACGTCGCCGAGCGTGCGGTCGCCGAAGTGGACGACGCCGTCCCTGATGCTGACGTCGTCGCCGGCCTTGCCGACCGAGCCGGGGTGCGCGAGCCATTCCTCCGGGCCGATGGCGACGTGCCCGTACCCCTCGGTGCCCGAGTAGTACTCGTGGATGATCGGGCCGAACCAGTCGAGCATCCGCCGCTTGACCTCCACCGGGCAGGGCGCCGCGCTGTGGAAGACCAGCTCGAGGCTGCTCAGGTCGCGGTCGCGCTGCTCGGCGGGCAGCTTCAGCATGCGGATGAACATCGTCGGGACGAACTGCGCGTGGGTGACCCGGTGGCGTTCGATCAGCTCCAGGCAGCGGGCCGCGTCGAAGCGGTCCATGACGACGAGGGTCGCGCCCAGCCGCAGCAGCGACATGCAGTACACCAGCGGCGCGGCGTGGTAGAGCGGGGCGGGGGACAGGTAGACGCTCCCGGGGCCGAGGCCGTAGCGCTCCAGGCCCATCGCGACGCGGACGCATTCGGCTGTCGGATCGCCCATCGGCCCGGCGGTGAGCTGCTTGCGGATCGCCTTGGGGCGTCCCGTGGTCCCGCCGGAGAACAGCAGCTCGCGTCCCTCGCACTCGCGGGGCCCGCCGCCGACCGGGGTGGCGAGCAGCCGCTCGTAGACCTCGGTGGTGACCAGCAGCGTGCCGTCGGTCATCTCCGCGATCTCCGACGGTCGCAGGTGGGTGTTCACCGGCGTGTAGTACAGGCCCGAGCGCTGGGCCGCCCAGGCGACCTCCAGCAGCGCGGCGCCGTTGGGCATCTGGACGGAGATCCGCTCGCCCGGGTCCAGGTCCAGCGCGGCGGCCAGGTGGCGGGAGCGGGCGTCCAGCTCCGCGTAGGTCACGGTCGTGCCGTCGCTCTCGATGACGGCGGCCGCGTCGGGGCGCCGCCGCGCCTGCCAGCCCAGGTGGTGCATGGCCGAGAGAATAACATTCTCAAGAATCGATAGTAAGAGTCTCGACAGCGGAGTATCGTTCTGCGCGTGACCGAAGTCTCCGATGAGCCGGCGTGGCGCCGGCGGGCCGTCGAGCGCTCCACCCGAGCCGCCAAGCTCCGCGCCGAGCAGCGCGTGCAGCGCTTCCTGGACGCGGCGCAGGGGCTCATCGCCGAGAGGGGGACGACGGACGTCACCGTCCAGGAGGTCGTCGACCGGTCCCAGCAGTCGCTGCGCAGCTTCTACCAGCACTTCGACGGCAAGCACGAGCTGCTGCTGGCGCTGTTCGAGGACGCGCTGGCCCGCGGGGCGCTGGAGATCAGGCACGCCGCCGTGGCCGAGGCCGATCCGCTGCGCCGCCTGCGGGGCGCCGTCGAGCTGCTCTACGAGCAGTCCCGTCCGAAACCGGACGTGCGGCGCCCGCTGTTCAGCGACTTCGCGCAGCAGCTGCTCGTCCGGCACCCCGCCCAGGTGGCGGCCGCGCACCTTCCGCTGCTCGCGGTGTTCACCGAGCTCATCGAGCAGGCCGCCGAGGCCGGCGCGATCCCCGCGGGCCGGCCGCGGCGCCGCGCCTCCCTCGTGATGCAGACGATCATGTTCGCGGCCCAGGGCAACGGCGTCGCCGTCGAGGGGCGCGCCGCGCCCTTCACCTCGCGGGAGGTCTGGGACTTCTGCTTCCACGGCATCTCCGGCGCCGCCGTCGCGTCCCGCGCCCCGAACGCCGCCGACTGAGCGCCGCGGCCGTCGCGGCGTCCGGCCGGACGGTTCAGCTTGGCGTCTCCTCGCGCGGCACGGGGGCCCGCTGCGAAGGCCGCTCGCGATCCGCTCGCTCGCGCGCCAGGACGCACTCCTCCGCGAAGGCCAGGACCCGCAGGTGGTACGCCCTCGCCGACAGGCCCAGGCTCAGGTTGTGCCCGCCGCCCGCCTGCTCCTCGCCCGCGACGCGCGGCGCGGCAGTGAACATGGCCGTGACGTCGGCCAGGCCGGCGGGACCGGACCGCCACACGCCCTCGTGCTCGGCGAGGGTGTAGTGCACCGGAACGCGCACCCGGGCGGCGACCGCCGGGAAGTCGTGCGGCCAGCTCCGCGCGACGCCGCCCTCGTGCGGGGGACCGGGCACCAGGACGCCCGCCTCGCTCGCGATGCGCTCGGGGTACAGGGCGTCGCCGCCCCACACCAGGTCGCGGACCGCGCCCGCCCGGGACGCCGGCGAGGCGCCGTCCCGGAACCGGCCCGTCAGGATCCGCGCGGCGGACGGCCGGTAGTGCCGCCCGGTCCCGGAGATCTCCAGCCCGAGCAGGTCGCGGCCGCGCTCGTCGGCCGCCATCCGGACGGCCAGCTCGCAGCCCAGCGAGTGCCCCACCAGGACGACGCCCGCGCCGCGCGGGCGCGACGCCAGCAACCGGTCCACCGCCGCGTACGCCAGGTCGACGCGCTCCCCGGCCGTCGCCATCCGGTCCGCGCGGGCCGCCGACGCGCCGTAGCCCGGACGGTCCAGGGCGAGGACGGTGAAGCCGAGCGCCGCCCCGGTCCGCACCAGGGACAGCCGCGGCCGGTTCGGCGCGTCGAAGTACACCGAGGTCGTCGCGCCGCCGTGCAGCGCCACGACCACGGCGCGGGGCCGGGGGGCCTCCGCCAGCAGCGCCGACATCGCGACGCCGCCGACGTCGGCGACCAGGCGGGACGGTGCGGGACCGGCGGCGGCCGTCACGCGTCCGACCGCAGCAGGATGGCTCCGCTCGGCGTGAGGCCGCCGCTGCTCACCACCGCGACGCGGGCGTCCGGCACCTGCCGTTCCCCGGCCTCGCCGCGCAGCTGCACGACGGCCTCGTGGACGAGGCCCATGCCGTGGGTGCGTCCGTGCGAGAGCTGCCCGCCGTGGGTGTTGAGCGGCAGCAGGCCGTCGCGGGCGATGTTCTTGCCGCCGTCGAGGAAGTCCTTGGCCTCGCCGATGCCGCAGAAGCCCAGCGCCTCGATCCACGACAGGCAGTTGATGGTGAAGCCGTCGTAGAGCAGCGCCACGTCGACGTCGGAGGGCCGCAGCGACGTGCGGGTCCACAGGTGCGCGGCCTGCCCGAGGACCTGCGGTTCGTGGGTCAGGGTGCTCTGGTCCCACTCCAGCCGCTCGACGATCTGCGTCCCGACGGCCTCCACGCGAACCGGCGGCTTGGGCAGGTCGCGGGCGGCGTCGGCCGCCGACACGATGACCGCGATCGCGCCGTCGCAGGGCACGTCGCAGTCGTAGAGCCCGAACGGCGTGGTGATCGGGCGGGCGCCGAGGTAGTCGTCCATCGTCATCGGGTCGCGGTAGATCGCCGCCGGGTTCAGCGCGGCGTTCGCCCGCTGGTTCAGCGCGATCCAGCCGAGCGTCTCGCGGGTCGTCCCGTACCGGGCGAAGTGCCGCTGGGCGTTCTGCGCGAGCGTGTGCGCCGCCGAGACCGCACCGAAGGGGTGCATCCAGGCCGAGCCGCCGGAGACCCGCCCGCCGCTAGGCGGGGCGAGTTTCCCCTGCCGCATCAGTTCGGTGTGCGTGGCCTCCCAGAGCGTGCGGAAGCACAGCACGTGCCGGGCCAGGCCGCCCGCGACCGCGAGCATCGCCGCGATCAGGGAGCCGCCGGGGCCGAAGGTCTCCGCGCCGCCGTTGTACCAGGTCGGCCGGATGCCCAGCGCCGACTCCAGCGCGGTGATCCCGCCCTCGGCGAACCCGCCGAAGGCCCCGGCCCCCGGATAGGTCGCCAGGCCGTCGATGTCGTCGAGGGTGAGGCCGGCGTCCGCGACGGCCCGCTCGCACGCCGCCACGGTCAGCGACAGCGGCGGGACCATCAGGCGGCGCCCGATCTCCGAGGCGCCGATGCCGGTGATCGCGGCACGGTCCTCGAACTTGTCCGCCGCGACCATCGGCCGGACGTGCCGCCCGATCCGCTCGGGCTCCACCGCGTCCCGCGGCGGCGCGGCCGGCTCGCCCTGCTCCGCCGCCGGGCGGAACAGCGGCAGCCACACGTCCTCGGCCTGCTCGAAGACGACCTCCATCCGCATGCCGAGCTCGAGGTCGGCGGGATCGCACTCGACGGCGTTGGTCGTCAGCCGGACGCGGGGGTCCTCCTCGATCGCCACCTGCGCCACGACGTAGGGCGGCGGCAGCCCGGGCAGCGCGAACCGGTGGTTGACGGTGAAGCCGATGAGCGTGGCGGCGCCCGAGACCGCCCGCACCCGCAGCCGGGTGCCCCGGCAGTACCGGCACACCGGCTGCGGCGGATGGATCAGCGCCTCGCACGCCTCGCACTGCTGGAAGCGCAGCCGGCCGTCCGCCCCGGACGTCCAGAAGAAGGCGTTCTCATCGGTGATCGACGGCAGGGGGCGGCCCGACGGTCCGGCCACACGGCCTCCTAGTCATCCTCGCTGTGCTGGGAACGGGCCGGTCAGGACACCGAGATCGCGCGCTCCGGGCACGACCGGACGGCCTCCAGGACCTTCCCCTCCTGGTCGGCCGGGACCTCCTCGCTGACCGGCGAGGAGTGGCCGTCGACGTCGTCGAGCTCGAAGACGTCGGGCGCCCGCATGGCGCAGAGCGTGTGCCCCTGGCAGCGCTCCGAGTCCACCTGTACCTTCACGATGTCTCCTCCTTTGAGGGCTCTGGCCTTGGGCTCAGACCTTGTAGTCGTGCCACTTGAGGTAGCCGCCGGCGTCGACCCGCATCTGCATGCCCGTGACGTAGCGGGACTCGTCCGACGCCAGGAACAGGACCATGTCGCTGATGTCGCGCGGCTCGACGTAGGGGACGGGCATCGCCTGCTGCACGCTGAACGCCGGCTCGGCGTCCGCGCGGGTCGGATGCTCCAGGTCCGGCCGGAACGACCTGTACATCGGCTCGCTCTGCAGCATGTCGGTGTTGCAGTTGGTGGGGTGCACGACGTTGGCCCGGATCCGCAGCGGCGCGACGTTCCTCGCCAGCTCGTGGATGTACTGCGAGAGCGCCTTCTTGGCGTACATGTAGGCGTGCCCGCCGGGGTCCTTGCCCGGCTCGTCGATGGTGCCGACGATCATCAGCGCGGCGGTCGACCCGGTCGCGATGATGGAGCCGCCCTCGGGCAGGTGCGGCAGCGCCGCCTGGACCGCGTTGATCGTCCCCACGAGGTTGGTGTCGACGACGTCGCTCCACGCCTGCAGCGGCGGCTGCCCCTTCATCCCGGCCACCCCGGCCTGCGCGACGACGATGTCGAGCCGGCCGAGCTCGGCGATGCCGCGTTCCACCGCCTCGCGCAGCTGCGCGGCCTCGCGCACGTCGGCCTGCACCGGCACGATCCGCCGGCCCAGCTCCTCGACGAGCCGGACGGTCTCCTTCAGGTCGTCCGGCCGGGCGAGGGGGTAGCCGACCGTCCCGTAGTCCTGGCAGAGGTCGACCGCGATGATGTCGGCGCCCTCCTCCGCCAGCCGCACCGCGTGGCTGCGGCCCTGGCCCCGGGCCGCGCCGGTGATGAACGCGACCTTTCCCGCAACACGTCCCATCGAGTGTCCTTCCGGTCTGGAGCCGCTCGGCCCGCCCGCTCCGGGTCGCAGGTCCAGAGAACCTTCGTTCCGGATATGAGAACATTACTCTCATACGCGGCCCGCCCGGAAGACCCGCGGCCGCCGTTCGCCTGCGCCGTCCCCGAATGATGAGTTGATTCTCCGTATTTGAGAATGTAACTTCCAGCCAGACGTGCCTTACGTGGCGGCGCGCCGCCGGGCACCGTGCGCACGACGGACGCCGCGGGGTTGGAGGAGCTCATGGAGACCGGATTCGTCGCGGCGGTGGCCGCGTGAGGCCGCTGGAGGGGATCCGCGTCCTGGAGGTCGCGATGTACGGGTTCGTCCCCTCGGCGGGCGCCGTGCTGGCCGACTGGGGCGCCGACGTGGTCAAGGTGGAGCACGCGGTCACCGGCGACCCGCAGCGCGGGCTGCGGCAGATCGGCACGATCCGCGTCGAGGGCGACCCCAACCCCAACATCGAGCACGCCAACCGCGGCAAGCGCTCCCTCGGGCTCGACCTGACCGTGGCCGAGGGCCGGGAGGTCCTCGACGGGCTGATCCGCCGCTCGGACGTGTTCCTGACCAGCTTCCTCCCCGGCGCGCGCACCAAGTTCGGGATCGACGTCGACGACGTCCGCGCCGTCAACCCGGCGATCGTCTACGCGCGGGGCAGCGCGCTCGGGCCGCGCGGCCGGGAGGCCGGCAAGGGCGGCTACGACATGACGGCCTTCTGGGCGCGCGGCGGCACCGCCGCCAGCCTCACGCCCGCCGGGACGGAGGGGATGATCAGCCCGCCCGGCCCCGCCTACGGCGACACGATCTCCGGCACGAACCTGGCCGGCGGGATCGCGGCGGCGCTGTTCCGGCGCGAGCGCACCGGCGAGCCGTCGGTCGTCGACGTGTCGCTGTTCGGCAGCGGCCTGTGGGCCATGGGGCACGGGATCGCGCTGTCGCTGCACGCCGGCGAGCCGCTGGTGCCGCCGCCGGCGGGCGCGCACGGCTCGCCGACCAACCCGCTGTCCGGCCTCTACGCCACGTCCGATGGCCGCCATCTGGCGTTCGTCATGCTGCAGCCCGGCAAGTTCTGGCCGGACGTGTGCCGCCACATCGGGCGGCCGGAGCTGGCCGACGACCCGCGCTTCGCGGACGCCGAGCGGATCGCCGCCAACACCGCGCAGGCCGTGGACATCCTCCGCGAGGCCATCGCCGCCCGGACCCTGGCGGAGTGGACCGACCGGTTCGCCACCCTCGCCGGGCCGTGGGCGCCGGTGCAGGACTCGCTGCAGGCCGGCAACGACCCGCAGGCCCGCGCCAACGGCTACGTCGTCCGGGCCGGCGACCTGGACCTGGTCGCCAGCCCCGTGCAGTTCGACGTCGCCGAGCCCGAGCTCGGCCCGGCGCCCGAGTTCGCCGCGCAGACCGAGGAGATCCTCACCGAACTCGGGCTGGACTGGGACCGCATCATCGCCCTCAAGGCTGCGGGCGCCGTCACCTGAACCCCATCCGCGGCGCGTGGCCGGCCCGGCCGGAGTCTGACGTCAGCGGGAGGGAACGGGCGAACCGTTCGCGCGCGACCACTCGGCGGCGAAGCCGGCGATGGCCGTGACGGTCTCGGGACGCAGCAGCGACCGGTCCTGCAGGACGCGAAGGTCCACGGTGACGCCGGAACGGGCGGCGCGGGCGGCGAACGCCAGCGAGTCGTCCAGCAGCGGATCCGGCCCGGCCGCCAGGAGCTTGACGGGCGGCAGCCCGTGCAGGTTGCCGTACAGGGGACTGAGCAGCGGGTCGGCCGGGTCCGCTCCGGCGGCGTAGCGCTCGACGCGCCGCCGCAGCCGGGCGATGTCGAACGCGGGATCGGCGCTCGCGTTGAGCCGCAGGCTCGGCGCCTCCAGCGTCAGGTCGAGCAGCGCCGACACCAGCACCGCGCACTGCGGCGGCTCGGCGCCGAGGTCGCGCAGCCGCAGCAGCAGCGCCGCGGCCAGCCCGGCGCCGAGCCGCTCGCCCGCGACCACCGTCGGCCCCGACGCCCGGCAGTGGTCGTAGGCCGCGCCGACGTCGTCCAGCGCGGTGGCGAACGACGCCCCGTACCGGCCGCAGACGACGGTGGACGCCGTCCGGACCGCGAGGTGCCCGGCCAGGTCGAGGACCGGCTCCGGCGTCGCGTGCGGGTCGCCGTCGCCGGCCAGGTACAGGACGGTCGTCTCGGCGGGGCGAGCCGGACGCACGATGAGCCCCACCGGGCTCTCGGTCAGCCACACGTCATCGCGCACGGTTCATCGCCCTCTCCGCCGCCTCCCAGTGCTCGTCCGCCACCCACAGCCGGGCGAAGGCGCGGGCGGCCTCGTCCGCCGTCGGCCCGCCCGCGACGACGCGCTTGATCTCCCGCGCCGCGCCGGTGGCGAGCGAGGCGGCCAGCGACCGCCAGCCCTCCTCGAAGCAGGAGCGCGGCAGCACCAGGTCCACCAGCCCGAGCCGCTCGGCCTCCGCCGCGCCGAGCACGGTGCCCGCGCCCGCGAGCAGCAGCGCCCGGCCCCGGCCGACGAGCGCCGCGAGCCGCTCCGCACCGCCCCACGCCGGCATGATCGCCAGCGTCGACTGGGTGAAGCCGATCCTGATGTCATCGGCGGCCACCCGGATGTCGGCGGCCACCGCCACCTCGGCGCCGCCGCCCAGCGCGTGCCCGTTCAGCGCGGCGATCACCGGGGCGGGGAAGGCCGCGATCCGGTCGCAGACGCCGCGCATCCGCAGGGCCATCGCGACCGCCTCGTCCTCGGTGCGGATGGCGGCGAGCTCCTTCAGGTCGCCGCCCGAGACGAACGCCCGGTCGCCGCCGCCGCGGACCACCAGCGCGTCGGCGCCCTCCGCCGCGTCGAGGGCCTTGTCCAGCTGGTCCATGGTGGCCGGGGCGATGGCGTTGCGGGCCTGCGGGCGGTCGATGGTGATGACCGCCACCCCCCGCTCCAGCTCGAGATCGACCATGCGGGCCTCTCCAGATGACGAGAGATTGACATTCTCATTTACGGAAATAGCGTATTCGCCCGTCACCGCGCAGGCAACCCTCCGGCAGGCCGGACGACCGCCGGGGCTGGGTGATCGCTGCCGGCCGCGCCAACTCAGAGATGACTGTTCTCTGCGATGAGAACGTGATATCCACAGGGCGGCGGCGGTCCGCACCGGCGAATGGGAGCCATCACCATGCGAACGATCCCCGACGCACTGGTCGAGCGATATGAGGCGGAGGGGTGGTGGACCCACGAGGCCCTCGGGGAGATGCTGGCGCGCGGGCTCGGCCGCGCGCCAGGCGCGGTGTTCCGGGTGCACTCGGCGGTGCGGCCGTGGTCCGGCACGTTCCGCGACGTGGAGTTGGTAGCCCGCCGGCTCGCCGCCGGGCTCCGAGCCCGCGGGGTGCGGCCCGGCGACGTGGTGGCGTTCCAGCTGCCGAACTGGATGGAGGCGGCGGCGGTCTTCTGGGCGTCGGCCTTCCTCGGCGCGACCGTCGTGCCGATCGTCCACTTCTACGGCCGCAAGGAGGTCGGCTACATCCTGAAGGCCGTCCGGCCGAAGGTGTTCGTCGGCGCCGAGCGGTTCGGCCGCCTGGAGTTCCAGCCCGACGTGTGCGCGGACGTGCCGGTCGTCGGCGTCGTCGGCCGCGACTTCGACGACCTGCTCGCCGACGACCCGCTGCCCGGCACGGCCGCCGTGGACCCGGCGGGCCCCGCGGTGATCGCGTTCACCTCCGGCACGACCCGCGACCCGAAGGGGGTCGTGCACAGCCACCGGACGCTCGGGTTCGAGACCCGCCAGCTCTCCGAGCGCTACCCGCCCGACGTCGCCCGGCAGATCATCTCCGCCCCGGTGGGCCACTTCATCGGCATGGTCTCGGCGTACCTGATTCCGGTGCTGAGCGGCGCGGCGGTGAACATCGCCGACGTCTGGGACCCGGCGCGGGTGCTGGCGCTGATGAAGAGCGACGGCCTCACCGTGTGCGGCGGCGTCCCGTACTACATGACGAGCCTGCTCGACCATCCCGACTTCACTGCCGAGCACCTGCCGCACATGCGGTTCGCGGGCCTCGGCGGGGCTGCCGTCCCGGTTGCGGTCACCACCCGGCTCCAGGACCTTGGCATCACGGTGTTCCGGTCCTACGGCAGCACCGAGCACCCGTCCATCACGGGCTCGCACTACACGGACCCCGCGGCCAAGCGCCTGCACACCGACGGCGCGGCGCTGCCGGGGGTGGAGATCCGCCTCGGCGAGGACGGGGAGATCCTCAGCCGGGGGCCGGACCTGTGCGTCGGCTACACCGATCCGGAGCTGACCGCCCGCGCCTTCGACGAGGACGGCTGGTACCGGACGGGCGACATCGGCGTGCTCGACGAGGACGGTTACCTGACGATCACCGACCGCAAGTCCGACGTCATCATCCGGGGCGGGGAGAACATCGGCGCGCTGGAGGTCGAGGAGGCGCTGCTCGGCATGCCGGGCGTGGCCGAGGCGGCGGTGGTGTCGGCGCCCGACGCCCGGCTCGGCGAGCACGCCGCGGCGGTGCTGCGGCCGCGGCCGGGCGGGCCGGCGCCGACGATCGGGGCGATGCGCGCCCACCTGGAGCGGGTGGGGCTGGCCCGGCAGAAGTGGCCGGAGGAGCTGCACGTCGTGGACGACTTCCCGCGCACCGCGAGCGGCAAGGTCCAGAAGTTCCGGCTCCGCCGGGACATTGCGGTACGCGCTGAGTGAGAATACTATTCTCAATATCGACTAAGGAGGATATCGATGCCGTCGCGCGCGCTGCCGTATCCGCTGTTCGACGCGGACAACCACCTCTACGAGACCCAGGAGGCGCTCACCCGCCACCTGCCGAAGCGGTACGCCGGGGCCATCCAGTACGTCCAGGTGAACGGCCGTACGAAGATCGCCATCCGCGGCCAGATCAGCGAGTACATCCCGAACCCGACCTTCGACGTCGTCGCCCGCCCGGGCGCGATGGAGGACTACTTCCGGCACGGCAACCCCGAGGGCAAGAGCAAGCGGGAGATCTTCGGCGAGCCGATGCGCGCCGTCCCCGCCTTCCGCGAGCCCGGGCCGCGCCTGGAGCTGATGGACGAGCTCGGCATCCAGCGCACGCTGATGTTCCCGACCCTCGCCAGCCTCATCGAGGAGCGGATGCGCGACGACCCCGAGCTCATCCACGTGGTCGTCCACTCCCTCAACCAGTGGCTGGACGAGACCTGGTCCTTCAACTACAAGGACCGCATCTTCACCACCCCCGTCATCAGCCTGCCCATCGTCGAGAAGGCGATCGAGGAGCTCGACTGGTGCCTGGAGCGCGGCGCCAAGACCGTGCTGATCCGGCCCGCGCCCGTGCCCGGGTGGCGGGGGCCCCGCTCGTTCGCGCTGCCGGAGTTCGACCCGTTCTGGAAGCGGGTCGTCGACGAGGGCGTGCTGATCGGGATGCACTCCTCCGACAGCGGCTACAGCCGGTACGCCAACGACTGGGAGGGCCACGGCGCGGAGATGCTGCCGTTCAAGACCAACGCCTTCCGGATGCTGGCCGAGTGGCGGCCGGTCACCGACGCGGTCGGCTCGATGGCCTGCCACGGGCTGCTGGCCCGCTTCCCCGAGCTGAAGATCGCGGTCATCGAGAACGGCTCGTCCTGGCTGCCGCCGCTGCTGGACCAGCTCGCCGACGTGCGCAAGAAGGCGCCGGAGGCGTTCGACGAGGACCCGGTCGAGGCGGTCAAGCGCAACGTGCACGTCAGCCCGTTCTGGGAGGAGGACATGGCCGAGCTCGCCGACCTCATCGGGGTCGAGCGGGTGCTGTTCGGCTCCGACTACCCCCACCCCGAGGGCCTCGCCGACCCGGTCAGCTACGTCGACGCGCTCGGCACGATGAGCGAGGCCGACCAGGCCAAGATCATGGGCGGCAACCTGGCCCGCCTGATGTCGGTCTGACGCGTCCGCCGCGCCATGGCCGACATGAACGACGACGCCGTCCGGACCTCCTCCGGCCTCCCCCTCCGCCCCGTCTACGGGCCGCAGGACGTCCGCGGGGAACCGCCCGAACCCGGCCGGTACCCCTTCACCCGCGGGAACTACCCCTCCGGGTACCGGGGGAGGCTCTGGACGATCCGCCAGTACTCCGGGTTCGGTACCGCCGAGGAGTCCAACCGCCGGTACCGGTACCTGCTGGACCAGGGCGGCACCGGGCTGTCGGTCGCGCTGGACCTGCCGACCCAGTGCGGCCACGACTCCGACGACCCGGAGGTGACCGACGAGGTCGGCCGGGTGGGCGTCGCCATCGACACCCTCGCCGACGCCGAGGTGCTGTTCGCCGGCATCCCGCTCGACCGGATCAGCACCAGCTTCACCATCAACGGGACGGCGGCGATCCTGCTGGCGTTCTACGTCGCCGCCGCGGAGAAGGCGGGCGTGCCGCGCGCGAAGCTCACCGGGACGATCCAGAACGACATCCTCAAGGAGTACGCCTCGCGCGGCACGTGGATCTGGCCGCCGGAGCCGTCGCTGCGGCTGATCGCCGACACCATCGAGTTCTGTGCGGCGGAGGTGCCGAGGTTCAACGCGATCTCCGTCGCGGGCGCGCACTTCCGCGACGCCGGCGCCAACGCCGTCCAGGAGATGGCGTTCACGCTCGCCGACGGGGTGACCTACTGCGACACCGTCGTCGAGCGCGGCCGGATGACGATCGAGGAGTTCGCGCCGCAGGTGTCGTTCTTCTTCTACACCCACGGCGACTTCTTCGAGGAGATCGCCAAGTACCGGGCGGGACGGCGGCGGTGGGCGACGATCGTCCGCGAGCGGTACGGCGCGAGCACCGACAAGGCGTCGATGTTCCGGTTTGGCTGCGTGGCGGGCGGCGCGTCGCTGTACGCCCCGCAGGCGCGCAACAACGTGGTCCGGGTCGCCTACGAGGCGATGGCGTCGGTGCTGGGCGGCGTCCAGTCGATGTTCACTGCGGCGTGGGACGAGCCGTTCGCGCTGCCCAGCGAGGAGTCGGCGACGCTGGCGCTGCGCACCCAGCAGATCCTCGCGCACGAGACCGGCGTCGCCCGGGTCGCCGACCCGCTCGGCGGCTCCTACTTCGTCGAGGCGCTCACCGACGCCACCGAGGAGCGGATCGTCGAGATCATGGACGACCTCGACCGGCACGGCGGCATGGTCCGCGCGATCGAGGACGGCTACCTGCAGGGCCTCATCGCCGACGAGGCATACCGGATCCAGCGCGACCTCGAGTCGGGCGAGCGGCCCGTCGTCGGCGTCAACCGGTTCGCCTCCGCCGAGCCGGCGCCCGACATCGCCGGCTACGAACTGGACGCCGAGGGCCGGGAGCGGCAGCTCAAACGGCTGGCGCGGGTGAAGGCCGAACGCGACCCGGCGGCCGTCCGCGCCCGGCTCGCCGAGCTGTCCCGCGCCGCGGAGGGAGACGCCAACCTGATGGATCCGCTGATCGACTGCGCGGCCGCCTACTGCACGGTCGGCGAGATGGTGGCCGCGCTCAAGGCCGTCTGGGGCGAGTTCCAGCAGCCGGTGGTGTTCTGATGCCGACGCGCATACTGATCGCCAAGCCGGGGCTGGACGGGCACGACCGCGGCGCGAAGGTCGTCGCCCGCGCGCTGCGCGACGCCGGCTTCGAGGTCGTGTTCACCGGCATCCGCCAGCGCGTCGAGGACATCGTCGCGATCGCCCTCCAGGAGGACGTCGCCGTCGTCGGCCTGAGCATCCTGTCCGGTGCCCATCTCGCGCTGACCGGCCGCACCGTCGAGGCGCTGCGCGCCGCCGACGCCGGCGACATGACCGTCATCGTCGGCGGCACGATCCCCGCCGCCGACGTGCCCCGGCTCCGCGACGCGGGCGCCGCCGCGGTCTTCCCGACCGGCACCGCGCTGGACGACCTGGTCGCCGAGGTGCGCGCCCTGACGGCGGCGCCGCCGGCCACCACCTGACGGCCCCGGCCGGCGGCGCGCCGCGGCCGGCCGGGGCTACCGGACCCTCCGCGCCCGGCGCGGCGCGGAGGCGCACGCGGCCGGGCCGGCGCTCCCGGCCGCGTGCGCATCGACCTGATCCCGGCGAAGCCGGCCCCAATGGGGCGGCCTCCTCGGGCGGTACTGACCCAGCGAACTTGGAGGAGCCGTGCGGATCGGTGTGATGAGCGGGCCCGAGCGCGGGGACTCCGCGCGCAAGGCGAGCCGGATGGTCGAGGACGCCCGGTGGGCCGAGTCCGCCGGGCTGGACACCGTGTGGGTGCCCCAGGTCCCCACGGACTTCGACGCCCTGCTCGCGGTGGCCCTGATGGGGACGGCGACGGCCCGGATCGAGATCGGGACCGCGGTGGTGCCGCTGCAGGCGCAGCACCCGGTCGCGCTGGCCCGGCAGGCCCTGTCCGCGCAGGCGGCCACGGGCGGGCGGCTCGCGCTCGGCGTCGGGCCGTCGCACCACTGGATCGTCCGGGACATGCTCGGCCTGCCCTACGAGCGGCCCGCCGCGTACACCCGCGACTACCTCGACGTCCTCGACGCCGCGTTCGCCGGGCCCGGCCCGGTCGACGTGGAGAACAAGACGTTCACCGTGCACAACCCGCTGGGGCTCGGGCCGGTGGCGCCGCTGCCGGTCCTGGTCGCCGCGCTCGGGCCGGTGATGTTGAAGCTCGCGGGGGAGCGCGCCGACGGGACCGTGCTGTGGATGGCCGACGAGAAGGCCGTCGGGGAGCACGTCGTCCCGCGCATCACCAAGGCCGCCGAGGAGGCCGGACGCGGCGCGCCGCGCATCGTCGCCGGCGTCCCGGTGTGCCTGTGCAGGCCGTCGGAGGTCGGCGCGGCGCGCGAGCGCGCCAACCGCATCCTCGGCGAGGCCGAGATCTCCCCGAACTACCAGCGCCTGCTGCAGTACGGCGACGCCCGGGACGTCGGCGACATCTGCGCGGCGGGCGACGAGGCGGCCATCGCGGCGCGGCTGCGCCGGTTCGCCGACGCGGGCGTCACCGACCTGTCGGTGCGGCTGCTGCCGATCGGCGAGGGCAGGGACGAGCTGGTCGCCTCCAAGGAGCGGACCAAGGAGATGCTCGCGGGGCTCGCGGCGGAGCTGAGATGAGCGCCGGGCCGCTGGCGGGCGTCCGGGTGCTGGAGGTCGGCCACATCCTCGCCGGCCCCTACGCCACGATGCTGCTCGCCGACCTCGGCGCCGAGGTTACCAAGATCGAACCGCCGGGCGGCGACCTGTCGCGGCAGGTCGGCGACGCCTACTTCGCCAGCCTCAACCGGAACAAGCGCAGCGTCCGGCTGGACCTGGCCTCGGAGGCGGGCCGGGCGCGGCTCGGCGAACTGGTCGCCGACGCCCACGCCCTGCTGGTCAACCTCAAGCCCTCGGCGATCTACCGGCTGGGGCTCACCTACGACGCGCTGCGGCACCACAACGAGCGGATCGTCTGCGTCGCGCTCACCGGCTTCGGGCTGGACGCGGGCGACCACCCCGCGTTCGACTACGTCGTGCAGGCCGCCACCGGCGTCGCCTCGCTCACCGGCGACCCGGACGGGCCGCCGACGCTGCCCGGCTACTCCTCGGCCGACAACTCCGCCGGCCTCACCGCCGCGCTGGGGCTGCTCGCCCAGATCGTGTCCGGGCGCGGCGGGCAGGTGGAGGTGTCGTTGCGGGACGTGATGCTGTCCCAGCTCAACTACCGCGCGTCCGCCTACCTGAACGAGGGCGTCGAGCCGCGCCGCCTGCCGTTCGGCGCGCACTCCTACTACGTCCCGGCGCAGCTGTTCCCGACGGCGGACGGGCATCTCGCGCTGTTCATCACGCACGACCGCTTCTGGAAGGCGTTCTGCGCCGAGGCGGGCGTCGAGGGGTTCGCGACGATGGCCGAGCGCGTCGCGCGTCGCGAGGAGGTGCTCGCCGCCGTGACCGCCGTCCTGGCTACCGACACCGCCGCCGGCTGGGAGGCCCGGCTGCACCCGCTCGGCATCCCGGCGGCGGCCGTGCGGACGCTGCCGGAGGCGCTGACGGCCGCACCCGACACCATCGTGAAGGCCGGCGGATACCGGCTGGTCGGCAGCCCGATCCGGGTCGCCGGATACGAGCCCCGTTACACGCCACCGCCGCGTCTGGGGGAGCACGGAGACCTGACGTGAGCGAGCAGATCGCCCTCGTCTTCGAGGAGCATGCGTACACGGCCGCGCGGCTGGACGCGCTCGCCGCAGGTCTCGCCGGGACGCTGGCACGGCGGGGCGTGCGGGCCGGGGACCGCGTCGCGCTGATGGCCTCCAACCGGCCGGAGCTCGTCGTCGCCGTGCGGGCGGTCTGGCGGCTGGGCGCGGCGGTCGTGCTGTTCAGCCCGTCCTGGAAGCGCGGCGAGGTCGAGCACGCCCTGAGGATCACCGAGCCGGCGCACGCGGTGGGCGACCATCCGCTGCTGGCCGGGCTGATGCCGATGCTGCACCTGGACGAGGAGCCCGTCCGGCCGTCCGGCGCCGCCTTCCCCGATCCGCCGCCGGACGCCGACGCCCTCCTGGTGTTCAGCTCCGGCACGACCGGCCTGCCGAAGGCGGTCCGGCACACGCACGCCTCGTTCGGTGCCGCGGTCCGGAACTGGCGCGCGACGCTGGAGCTGACCGCGCGCGACCGGATCCAGATCGCCACGCCGCCCTCCCACATCCTCGGGCTGCTCAACATTGAGACGGCCCTGGAGACCGGTGCCTGGATGAGGCTGCACCGCCGCTACGACCTGGACCTGCTGCTAAGCACCATCGAGTCCGACCGGATCACCGTCGAGATGGCCGTCGCGCCGATCGCGCTGGCGATCGCCTCCCATCCGAAGCTGGAGGCGTTCGACCTGTCGTCGCTGCGCTACATCATGTGGGGCGCGACGCCGGTCACCCCGGAGATCGCCGAGACCGTCACCCGGCGGACCGGCGTCGGGTGGGTGCCCGCGTACGGGGCGAGCGAGCTTCCCGTCATCGCCTGCAACCCGGTCTCCGGCGCGCGGCTGGACAGCGTCGGACGGTCCGCGCCCGGCGTCGAGCTGCGGGTGGTGTCGCTGGAGACCGGCGCACCGGCCGGGCCGGGGGAGACCGGCGAGATCCAGGCGCGGTCGGACTCGCTGATGGCCGGCTACCTGCCCGCCGAGGCGACCGCGGCCGCCTTCGACGGCGGCTGGTACCGCACCGGGGACGTCGGGCACATCGACGCGGGCGGCTGGGTCCGGCTCACCGACCGCGCCAAGGAGATGATCAAGGTGCGCGGGTTCCAGGTCGCGCCCGCCGAGGTCGAGGCCGTGCTGCACGGCCACCCGCGCGTCGCCGACTGCGCGGTGTACGGGGTGCCGGACGGCGCGAACGGGGAGGCGGTCGTCGCGGCGGTCGCCGCGGACGGCCCGGTCGACCCCGGCGAGCTGAGCGCGCTGGTCGGCGACCGGCTGGCCTCCTACAAGCGGCCGCGCGAGGTCGTGCTCGTCGAGGAGATCCCGCGCCTGCCGTCCGGCAAGGTGCTGCGGCGGCTCCTCAAGGAACGCCACATGCGCGCGCCCGGCGGCTGAGCCCAGGCGCGCGAGGGCCGGTCAGCCGTGCCCGTCGCGCGCGGCCATGGCTTTGAGTACGGGCGCGGGGACGTGGTTCGCCCAGCCCGACCCCGGCCAGTTGAACCAGCCCGAGGACGCGTACGTGCCTCCGTCCGGGTGCAGGGTGCTCCCGGTGACGTACGCGGACAGCCCCGACGCGAGGAACACCACGCAGCCCGATATGTCGGTGACCCGGCCCACGCGTCCCATGGGGAAGGCGATGCGGACGCCGTCGGCACCGGCGAGGGCGTGGTCGCCGGTGGAGAGCTTCGCGAGGTTGTCGGTCGGGGCGTAGTCGGGAGCGACGTTGTTGACGCGGATGCCGTCGGGCGCGAGCTCGACCGCGAGCGTCCGGCCGAACTGCTCCACCGCCGCCTTCGCCGCCGAGTACACGGCGAAGCCGGGCGCCGCGCGGTGCGCCTCGATGGTCGTGATGTTGACGATGCTGCCGCCGCGCCCGCCCGCCCGCATCCGGTCGATGGCGAGCGAGCAGGCGTGCAGGACATGGGACAGGTTGGCGCGCAGCAGCGCGTCCCAACCCTTGGGGGCGGTGTCGGCGAAGGGCGCGCGGAACGTGCCGCCGACGACGTTGACGAGGGTGTCGAGGCGGCCCCAGCGCTCGTCCACGGCCGCGAAGAGCGCCGCCAGCGCCTCGGGGTCGCGGACGTCGCCGTGCCGGACGATCGCGTCGTGTCCCTGGTCGTCCAGCGAGCGGCGCAGGGCGTCAGCCGCGTCGGCGTCGATGTCGAGCACCGCCGGGCGGACGCCGTTGGCGGCGAGGTCGGTCGTGACGGCCTTCCCCAGCCCGCCCGCTCCGCCGGTGATGACGGCGACGGTGCCGTCCAGGCCGCCCCGCTCCTCGAACCAGCCCATGCCGCTACCGCCCGTCCTGGAGATAAGTCGCGCCGAAGGCTTCGAGGAACTCCAGCGTGGCCGGGAGCGAACCGGTGCGGCTCGACACCAGCACCCAGGTCACGCCCGCCTTCTCGATTTCGGCGAGTGCTTCGCGATGCCGGTCGGCTTCGGCGGCCGGAGTCTCGATTCCCGCGTCCTGGTAGGAGTGCAGGACGTCGATCCGGTCGGTGCGGCCTGCCGCGGCCGCCGCCTCCCGCAACTCGGCGATGGCCGCGGCGAGGTCGCCGAGCGAGCCGAGGGCGGGGGTGCGGGCGGTGGCGCTCAGCTGCGCGCCGCCGTTCATCGGCATCCAGCCCTGCGCGCGCTCGGCGGCGCGGCGGCGGCTCAGCTTGGAGTTGCCACCGATCCAGATCGGGATCGGGTCCTGGACGGGCCGGGGCCGCGCGATCACGTCCCGGGCGCTGAAGTGCCGGCCCTCGTAGCCGAACGGCTCGCCGCTCCAGTGCAGGGGAAGCACGTCGAGGGCCTCGTCGAACAGCGCGTTGCGCTCGTCCATGTCGACGCCGAGGGCGTGGAACTCGCTCTTCTGGTAGCCGGTGCCGAGGCCCAGGAGCAGGCGTCCGCCGGACAGCTTGTCGAGCGTCGCCGCCGCCTTGGCGAGCAGGAACGGGTTGCGGTAGGGCGCGACGGCCAGGTGGGTGAGCAGCCGCAGCCGTTCGGTCGCCGCGGCGGCGAAGGCGAGCGCGACGAACGGGTCCAGGGTCTGGTGCCCGCCCGCCGCGAGCCACCGGGCGCCGGGCACCGGGTGCTCGCTGAGGGACAGGCCGTCGAAACCGGCCCGTTCCGCCGCGGCCGCGACGTCGCGCAGCGGGCCGGCGTCCAGGACGTCGCCGTCGAGCCCGCTGGTCTCGGGGTAGTGGAAGATGAACCGCATCGTCACCTCACGGGTGCTGGACGAAGGGGAAGATCCGGGTGAAGTCGGCGCCGGGTTCGGCCTTGGCGAACCGCTCCCAGATCGACGCGGTGACCGCGCCGACCGTGGACGGGCCGCCCTGGTCGGCGACCGAGCGCAGGTAGAGCCGCACGTCCTTGCACATCAGCGAGTTGCTGAAGCCGGAGGCGTAGCGGCCGGTGAGCACGTGGTCGGGGAACTTGTCGCCGGTCGCGCCGCTGCGGCCGCTCGCGGTGTTCAGCACGGTGAGCATGGTGCCCATGTCGAGCCCGGCGGCCAGACCGAACGCGACGGCCTCGCTGGTGGCGGCGAGCGCGGTGGCCGACAGGAAGTTGTTGGCGAGCTTGAGCGCCTGCGCCAGCCCCGGCCGGTCACCGACGCGGTGGCGGCGGTCGCTGAGCCCGGTGAGCACCGACTCGACGCGGTCGCAGGCGTCGTCCGGCCCCGAGTACATCACCGTGAGGGTGCGGGCGCGGGCCCCCGCTACACCGCCCGAGACCGGGGCGTCGACGTAACCGATGCCGCGCGCGGCCAGCAGGCCGGCGACGTCCCGGGCGGCGGCGACGCCGATCGTGGAGGTGTCGACGACGTGGGTGACGCGGAGGACGGGCGCTTCGGCGATGCTCCGGGCCACCTGCTCGGAGGCGGCCCCGTCCGGCAGGCTGAACACCACGACGTCGGCCCTCTCGGCGACCTCCGCGACGTCCTCGGCGCGCGCGGCGCCCGCGGGGGAGCTGTCCGGACCCGCGACGTCGTACGTGACCACCGTCAGCCCGGCCCCGACCAGGTTGGACGCCAGCACGGCGCCCATGTTGCCGAGACCCACGAACCCGACGGCCGTCACCGTGCCGCTCCGTCGTCTTCCCGCGCCGCCCGGATCTGCTTGACGCTCCGCCTGGCCGCGACGCCCGCCGGTGCGCCGCAGTAGGCGGCGACCTGGAACAGCAGCTCGTCGACCTCCGCGTCGCTGACGCCCGCCCGGTGCGCGCCGCCCGCATGCAACCGGAACTCCTCCATCCGCCCGAGCGCGGCGGTCATCGCCATCACCAGCAGGCTCCGATCACGGGACGTCAGGGCGCCGTCCCGGGCCCACACGCCCCACGCCATCGCGGTGATGTAGTCCTGGAACTCGCCGGCCACCGAGCCCGGGTCGGCGGCCGTGCCGTCGACGTAGGCGTCGCCCAGCACCGCGCGGCGCACGGCGCGCGCGGCGCGCAGATCTTCGCTCTCGTCCATGGGTCCTCTCAAGGGGGCCGCACGTTCAGCGGCGCAGGAAAAGGCTGACGGTCTCCACTCGGGCGTACTCGTGTATCTGGGTTCCGCCGGCTCAGTCCTCGTAGACGACGGTGACGTGCTCGGTCATCGGCTCGCCCTGGCAGGTGAGCACCCAGCCCTCGGCGACCTCGTCGTCCTCCAGCGCGTTGTTGACGCGCATCTTGGCCTCGCCCTCGGTGACCTGGGCCATGCACGTGGCGCAGTTGCCCGCCTCGCAGGAGAACGGCGGGGTGAGGCCCGCCCTGCGCGCGCTCTGCAGCAGCGTCTCGCCCGCGCGCTGCGGGATGGTCTGCCGCTTTCCGGAGAGGACGATGGTGACCGTGCCCTCCTTTTCCGGGCCCGCCGGCTCGTCCTCCACCGCCGTGAACCGCTCGATGAAGATCCGGTCCTCGCCGACGCCGAGGGACAGCAGGGCCCGCTCGACCAGGTCCATGAAGGGGGCCGGGCCGCAGATGTAGAAGTCGGCGTCCTGGTCGGCGCCGGTGAAGCCGCGCACCCGGTCGGCGGTGACGAAGCCGCTCTCGGCGTCGAGGTGGTGCTCGATTTCGAAGCGCCCGGGGTGCCGGGCGGCCAGCTCCGCCAGCTCGTCGCGGAAGATGACCGAGTCCGCGTCCCGGTCGGCCGCCAGCACCCGGACCCGGCGGTCGGTGGTGGCGAGCGCGCTCTTGACGAGGGACGCGATCGGCGTGATCCCACTGCCGCCGCAGAACGCGACCAGCGGCGCGGAGGTCTCGCGCAGGCAGAACGCGCCGGCCGGGCGGGTGACCTCGACCAGGTCGCCGGGCGCGAGGTTGTCGAGCATCCAGTTGGAGACCAGCCCGCCGGGCACCCGCTTCACCGTCGTGCGCAGCTCGGCGTCGGTGTCCGGCGAGCTCGACATCGAGTAGCTGCGCAGGGCGCCGCAGGCCCGGAACGTCAGGAACTGGCCGGCCTGGTAGGGGAACGGGGCGTCCAGCGCGTACGTGCGCGCGTCGGCGGTCTCGTCGATGACCCGCGTGATCCGGACCGGGTGGAAGCCATGGTCGTGCGCCATATATGAAATCTAGCTTCTCAATCATAGAGAACGCAATTCTCGGACTCGGGCGGATCGCCGTGACGCACGCCTCGCGCTACCCCGACGTCGCCCGCCGCGCCTACGCGGCAGGGCACTTCCCGCGCAGTCCGCGAGGTCACCTGGGAGCACCACACGCGCGTCGCGGTGCGCCTGTTCCTGCGCGGCCTGCGGCCCGACTGACCGGGCGGGTCAGGGCAGGGCCTCCGAACGCTGGACGGTGCCGGTGATGCCGGCCGCGTCCTGGGCGGCGAGCAGCACCGCGGCCCGGCCCATGGCCTCCGGCGGCTCGACCATCTCCGCGGGGATCTCCCGTCCGCCGCCACCGGCCGTCCAGCCCTCGGTGAGCACGACGCGGGACGGCGCGAGGCAGTTCACCGCGATGTTGTCGGCCTTGAGGTCGGCGGCGAGCCCCAGGTAGAGCCGTTCGACCGCCGCCTTGGAGACCCAGTAGGCGTTGGCGCCCCGGTCCGTCATGGCGACGCCCGAGGTCGTCACTGCCACCAGCGAACCGCCTCCGCGCGCTCTGACGTGCGGGATGACGGCCCTGGTCACCAGGAACACGCCGGTGAGGTTGACGTCCAGGCACAGCTGCCAGCGCTTGAGCGGCGTCGACTCGACCGGGCCGAGCCAGAGGACCCCGGCGTTGGCGATCAGGATGTCGATGCCGCCGAACTCCGCGACGGTCGCGGCGACGGCCGCCTCGACCGAGTCCTCCCGGGTGACGTCGCACGGGACGGCCAGGGCGCGGCCGCCCGACTTGCCGATCCGCTCGGCGACCGAGTGGATCGTGCCGGGCAGCCGCCCCTCCTGCTCGGACCGGGCGGCGACGGCGACGGCGGCGCCCGCGTCGGCGAGCGCCACCGCCACCGCCCGCCCGATGCCGCGGCTCGCGCCGGCGACGAACGCGACCTTGCCCGCCAGCGGTCCGGTCACTTCGGCGGGAACCGCAGGGCCCCGTCGAGGCGGATGACCTCGCCGTTGAGGTAGTCGTTCTCGCAGATGTGCTGGACGAGCGCGGCGTACTCGGGGGACCGGCCCATCCGCTTGGGGTGCGGGACCTGCGGCCCCCAGTACGCCTCCAACTGGTCGCCCGCCTTGCCGTAGGCCGGGGTGAGGAACGTCCCCGGCGCGATGGTCACGACGCGGACGCCGAGCGGGGACAGGTCGCGGGCGGCGACGATGGTCATGCCGACGACCCCGCCTTTCGCGGCCGCGTAGGGGATCTGCCCGATCTGCCCCTCGTAGGCGGCGATCGACGCGGTGTTGACGATGACGCCCCTGGCCCCCTCCTCCGAGACGGGCTCCTGCTTCCCGATCGCGGCGGCGGCCAGGCGCATCACGTTGAAGACGCCGGTCAGGTACACCTCGATCGTCGTGCGGAAGCCGGCGAGGTCCAGCGGCGAGCCGTCCTTGCCGACGAGCCGGCCGCCGCTGGCCGGGCCGCCGTGGGCGTCCACGGAGATCCGCAGCGGCCCCGCCGCCTCGGCCTCCGCGATCGCCGCCAGCACGGAGTCCTCGTCGGTGGCGTCGGTGCGCGCGTAGCGGACGCCGAGCTCGTCCTCCAGCGCCTTGCCCTTGTCGTCGGCCAGGTCGGCGACGACGACCTTCGCGCCGGCCGCGTGCAGGCGGCGGACGGTGGCCTCGCCGAGCCCGCCGGCGCCGCCGACGACGATCGCGGAGCTGCCCTCGATCTGCATTCCGTTACCCTCTCTTGCGAGTAGGAATCTTAGTAAGCGAGAATAGCATTCTCATGAACATCATCATGATCCTCGAGATGGCTGCCTCGGCCGGCGACCGGGCGGCGGTGACGGCGGACGGCCGCTCGCTCGGCGCGTCCGCGCTGCTGCGCCTGGCCCGGGCGGCCGCCCACCGGTTCCGGCGGCATCCCGCCGTCCTCTACCTGGCGGCGAACCACCTCGCCTACCCCGTGGCGCTGTTCGGCGCCGCCGTGGCGGGCGTGCCCTTCGTCCCCCTCAACTACCGGCTCGGCGAGCAGCAGCTGGACGAGCTGCAATCCCGCCACCCCGGCGCGCTGGTCCTACGGCCCGGCGACCTCGACTCCTTCATGGCGGAGACCGAGGCGGCGGCGTCCGCGAACGAGCCCGGCCTGGAGGCGGTCCCCGACAACGACCGGGACGCGGTCGCGGTGCTGCTGTACACCAGCGGCACCACCGCCGCCCCGAAGTCGGCCGTGCTGCGGCACCGGCACCTGCTCGCCTACGTGCTCAACACCCTCGAATTCGGGTCCGCGGGGGAGGAGGACGCGGCGCTGGTCGCGGTCCCGCCCTATCACGTCGCCGGCCTGGCGAACCTGCTCTCGAACCTCTACACGGGCCGCCGCCTCGTGTACCTGTCCGCGTTCGACGCGCGGGAATGGCTGGAGACCGTCCGGCGCGAACGGATCACGCATGCACTGGTGGTGCCGACGATGCTGGCGCGGATCGTCGCGGAGGTACCCGGCGACGACGCCGCGACGCCGACGCTGCGCAACCTCGCCTACGGCGGCGCGCGCACCCCGCTGCCCGTCCTGGAACGGGCCCTGCGGATCTTCCCGGGCACCGGGTTCGTCAACGCCTACGGATTGACCGAGACCGCGTCGTCCGTCGCCGTCCTCGACCCCGACGACCACCGCACGGCCTTCGCCTCGGACGACCCGGAGATCCGGGCGCGCCTCGGATCGGTCGGCCGCGCGCTGCCCGGCGTCGAGTTCCAGATCCGCTCCGAGGAGGGCGAGCCCCTGGAGCCGGGACGGACCGGGCTGGTGTTCGTGCGCGGCGAGCAGATCTCGGGCGAGTACGGCGGGAACAGCGTGCTGGACCCGGAGGGCTGGTTCGCCACCCGGGACCGGGGCCGGTTCGACGCCGACGGCTACCTGTTCATCGAGGGGCGCGCCGACGACACCATCATCCGCGGCGGGGAGAACATCGCCCCGGCCGAGATCGAGGACGTCCTGGTCGCGCATCCCGGGATCGAGGAGGCCGCGGTGCTGGGCGTGCCCGACCCCGAGTGGGGGCAGCGCCTCGTCGCCGTCGTCGTCGGGGAGGGCGACCCGCAGGAGATCCGCCGGTGGGTCCGCGAGCGGCTGCGCTCCTCCAAGACGCCCGACGACATCGTGTTCCGCGCCGACCTGCCGAAGACCGACACCGGGAAGCTGCTGCGCCGCGTCCTGCTGTCCGAGATGGACACGACCTTGGAGAACACCCGTGCCTGAAGCCGTCATCACCTCCGCCCTGCGCACCCCCGTGGGCACCGCCTTCAAGGGGACCCTGCGCGACACCACCGCCTACGACCTGGCGCACCACGTGGTCGCCGCGGCCGCATCGGGGCTCGACCCCGAGCAGGTCGACGACGTGATCCTCGGAGAGGGGCTCTACGGCGGCGGCGTCGTGGCCCGGCACGCCGCGATCACCGCCGGGCTCACCTCCGTCGCCGGTCAGGCCTGCAACCGGCACTGCGCCGCCGGACAGGCCGCCGTCCAGGACGCCGCCGCGAGCGTCCGGGCCGGCATGGACGAGCTCGTCATCGCCGGCGGCGTGAACTCCGCCTCCACCTCGCCGAAGTCGCGGTTCCGGGCCGGCGCGGAGTGGGTCGACCCCTGGAACCCGCCCACCCACCCCGACCGTCCGGACGCCCCCAACCTGGACATGTCGATCACCGTCGGGTGGAACGCGGCCGTCAAGGCGGGCGTGTCCCGCGAGGAGATGGACGCCTGGGCGCTGCGCTCGCACCGCAACGCGATCCGTGCCATCGACGAGGGCCGCTTCAAGGAGGAGATCGTCCCCATCGAGACGCCGCACGGCACGTTCTCCGTCGACGAGCATCCGCGGCGCGACACGTCCCTGGAGAGGCTCGCCTCGCTCAAGCCGCTCCATCCGGAGATCGAGGGGTTCAGCATCACCGCCGGCAACGCCTGCGGCAGCAACGACGGCGCGGCCGCCCTCGTCGTCGCCAGCGACCGGCTCGCCGCCCGGCAGGGCCTGCCCGTGCTCGCCACGGTCCGCTCGTGGGCGTCGGTCGGGGTCGACCCCGCCGTGACCGGGCTCGCCCCGGTGAAGGCGATCCCCAAGGCGCTCGCCCGCGCCGGGCTCAAGCCCGACGACGTCGAGGTGTTCGAGATCAACGAGGCGTTCGCCGCGATGTGCGTCGCCACGGTCGGGATGCTCGGGCTCGATCCCGACCGGGTGAACGTCAACGGCAGCGGCTGCTCGCTCGGCCACCCGGTCGCCGCCACCGGCGCCCGCATGCTGGTCACGCTGGTGCACGAGCTGCGCCGCCGCGGCGGCGGCGTCGGCGTCGCCGCGATGTGCGCGGGCGGCGGCATGGGGTCGGCCACCGTCATCGAGGTCCCGGCGCCGTGACCGCGGGGGCCGGCGCCCGGTGAACGTCCCGGAGCTGATCGCCGCGGCGCGCGGCGGGTCCGTCCGCGCGGCCGGCCGGCTGCTCAGCCTGGCCGAGGGGCCGCGCCGCGGCGAGCTCCTGGACGTCCTCGGCCCGGGCGCCGCACGGGTCGTCGGGGTGACCGGCCCGCCCGGCGCGGGCAAGTCGACGACCGTCGCGGCGCTCGTCGGCGCCTACCGCGGGCAGGGGCGGCGGGTTGCGGTGCTGGCCGTCGACCCGTCCTCGCCCTACAGCGGCGGCGCCCTGCTCGGCGACCGGATCCGGATGTCCGCGCACGCCGCCGACCCCGGCGTGCTCATCCGCTCGCTGGCGGCGCGCGGGCACCTCGGCGGCCTCGCCGCCGCCGTGCCCGCGGCCGTCGCGGTCCTGGCCGCGCTCGGCTACGACCCGGTCATCGTGGAGACGGTCGGCGTCGGGCAGTCGGAGATCGAGGTCGCCGCGGTCGCCGACCCGGTGGTGGTCGTGCTCGCACCCGGCGCGGGCGACGCCGTCCAGGCCGCGAAGGCCGGGCTGCTGGAGGTCGCGGACGTCCTGGTCGTCAACAAGGCCGACCGCGACGGCGCCGAGCGGACCGTCCGCGACCTGCGCGCCGAGACCCGCGCCCCGGTCCTCACCCTCGTCGCGCCGAAGGGGGAGGGCCTGCCCCGGCTCGTCGAGGCGATCGCGGCGCACGCCCGCGCCGACGATCCCGACCGGCGCGCCGGGCGGGCACGCGCGCAGATCCTGTCCCTGGCGCAGAGCCGCCTGCGCGTCCACCCGGACCTCGCGGAGCTGGCCGCCGAGGTGGCGGCCGGCCGCACCGACGCCTACGCAGCCGCCGAGGAACTCCTCCGGCGGCCGCCCGGCCCGGACGGCTGAACGATCAGCGGCGGAAGCGCAGGAGGGCCTCCTGCGCGTACGAGGCGACCAGCGCGCCGTCCTCGGTGAGGACGTCGCCCCGGCCGAAGCAGCGGCCATGGGCCAGCAGCGGGCTGTGCTGGCGGAACAGGAGCCAGTCGCGGGTGCGGAACGGCCGGTGGAACCAGAGCGTGTGCGAGGTGACGGCGGAGATGAACGCCGTGCCGGCGTCGCGCTGGCCGATGCCCTGGACCGGGCGCAGCGCCGTCCCGATGAGGCTGAGGTCCGTCGCGTAGGCGGTGAGGGCGGGCGCGCCGTCCGGGCCGGCGTCGGGGATGCGCATCCACAGGTCGAGTTCGGGCGGCCCGGAGGCGGCGGCGTCCAGGTCGGCGGACGCGCGGGTCTCCCAGGGGAGCAGGTCGATCTCGACCCGGTGCTCCGGGCCGAGGACCGCCGGCGCCTTCGGGACCGTCTGGTGGTCGGGCCCGCCCTCGGCGGCGTGCAGGGACACCGAGGCGGTGGCGATGACGCCGGACGACTGCCGCGCGTCGATCGTCAGCGTCGCGAAGGTGCCGCCCTCGCGGTGGCGTTCCACCTCGTACCGGACCGGCTCGTCGGAGCGGCCCTCGCGGGGGAACAGGACGTGCAGGGACTTGACGGCCTTGCCGGGGCAGGCGAGCGCCCCGGCGCGGGCGAACTGGGCCAGCAGCTGCCCGCCGAACAGCCGGTGGTAGCTCAGCCGCTGGTTGCGGCCCTCGTACACCGCGGGCGCGCCCCCGGCGCCGGCGTCCCGGGCCGGGGGGAGCTCGCGCAGGTCGAGGCAGGCCAGAAGGTCGCTCCAGAGATCGGGCATGCCTTCAGCATAACGATGCTCTTCAATATGAGAAGAGCGTTCTCACTCTCCGGGGCGGCCGAGGCCCTTCGCGCAGAAGTCCCAGACCTCGTCGGCGCTGAGCGGATGCGCGTCCTCGTCGTCGGAGACGCCGCTGGACTGCGCGACGAACATGACGGTCTGCATCACCAGCGCGGCGGCGCGGCGCGGCCTGACGTCCTGGCGCAGCCGCCCGGCCTCCTCCACCTGCGTCAGCAGCTCGGTGAACAGCGCGAGCATCGGGGCGTGCGCGATCTTCACCTCGGCGGGATGGGAGATCAGCAGCTGCGGGGCGAAGTCGGTGAACAGCGGCCGCTGCGCGCCCGGGTCGGGGCGCGACAGCTCGAACAGCAGCTGCACCGCCACCCTGAGCCGGTCGAGCGGGTCGGGCTGCCCGGCCGCGGCGGCGCGGATCTGGTCCGACGACTTGCGCAGGGCGTCCTCGAAGAGCGCGAGCAGCAGCTCGTGCTTGCCGTCGAAGTGCTGGTAGAAGCTGCGCAGCGACTGGCGGGAGCGGTCGACGACCTCCTGCACGGTGAAGTCGGTGGTGTTCTTCTCCGTGATGATCGCCTGTGCCGCGTCGAGGAAGCGCTCCACCCGCTGTTCGGCGCGGAGCTTGGCGGCCTTGGTGGAGCGCTCGACCGCGCGCTGCTTCCAGGCCGGTTCCTCGGCCGGGGCGCTCGCGGACGGATCCGTCTTCTGTGCCATGACAAGAACCTTACTGCACGCTGGCGGGACGACGTTTGCAGTGTTACCCGTTCACTCGGGAAACGTGTCGAGATCAGTAGTATCCGATTTGGAGAATGATATTCTCTTCGCTGTGAGAGCGCTGCGCTGCACCGTGCACGGTTCCCTGGACGACCTGGCGGTGCGCGAGATCCCCGAGCCGGTCGCCGGCACCGGCCAGGTCGTCGTCGACGTGCGGGCCGCCGCCGTCAACTTCGCCGACATCCTCGTCGTCCAGGGCGCCTACCAGGTCGCCGCCCCGGTCCCGTTCACGCCGGGAAGCGAGTTCGCCGGGCGCGTCGTCGAGGTCGGGCCGGACGTCGAGGGGTTCGCGGCCGGGGACGCGGTGTCCGGCTCGGTGTTCGTCGGCGCCTTCGCCCAGCGGGTGGTGGCGCCCGCGAAAAGCCTGACCGCGCTGCCGCCGGACGCCGACCTGCGCGCCGCCGCCGCGTCCGGGGTCTCCTACGCTACGGCGCACCACGCGCTCACGCTCGTCGCGGAGCTGCGCGCGGGCGAGACGCTGGCCGTGCTCGGCGCGGCCGGCGGCGTCGGCCTCGCCGCCGTCCAGATCGGACGGCTGCTCGGCGCGCGCGTGATCGCCGTCGCGTCGTCCGAACCCAAGCGCGACCTCTGCCGCGCCGAAGGGGCGAACGTCGTCCTGCCGTACGACGACCTCAAGCGGAACCTGGCCGACGCGGGCGGCGCCGACGTGGTGCTCGATCCTGTCGGCGGCGCGCACGCCGAACCGGCCCTGCGCGCGCTGCGCTGGGGCGGGCGCTACGTGTCCGTCGGCTTCGCCGCGGGGGAGATTCCGCGCATCCCGCTCAACCTCGTCATGCTCAAGGGGATCAGCGTGCGCGGCTTCGAGTTCGGAGGCTGGGCGCGGCACGGCCGCGAGGCCCTCGAGCGCGGCCGCGCCGAGCTGGCCCGGCTGTTCGCGGCGGGCGAGCTGAGGCCCCACATCCACGCCGTCTACCCGCTGGAGGACGCGGCCGGCGCGCTCGCCGCGGTCGCCGGCCGCAGCTCGGCCGGCAAGGTCCTGATCGTCCCCGCGGACGCGGACGTGCCGGACGCGGGCTGAGCCGGACGCGGGCTAGGCGGGTTGGGCCGGCTCGTCCGGCTCGACGCCGAAGGTGTTGAAGGCCATCGCGAGCATCCCGTAGGTGCCGACCGTGAAGACCAGGTCGATGAGCTGCCGCTCGTCGAGGTGCTCGCCGAGTGCGGCCCAGGTTGCGTCGGAGAGGGTCGAGTCGCCGTCGAGCTCGGCGACGGCGCGCAGCACCGCGCTCTCCGGTTCGCCGGCGGCCTCGCCGCGCCCCGCCGCCTCGATCTCCTCCGCCGACAGGCCGGCGTCCGCCGCGATCTTGACGTGCTCCGTCCACTCGTAGGCGCACCCGCGCAGCCGCGCGATCCGCAGGACGGCCAGTTCGCGCAGTCGGGGCGGGAGGGTCGAGCGCATCATCACATAGCCGCTGAAGGGCAGGAACCGCCTGGTCAGGCGCGGATGGCGGACCAGCGTGGCCAGGGCGTTGCCCGCCCCGCGCGGGTTGATGAGGTGCTCGGGCAGCAGCACGGCCAGCGCGGCGCGCTCCTCCTCGGTCCACTGCTCGCCCGGCAGCGGTGGCAGGCGCATGGTCGCCCCTCTCGTGAGAATTAGATTCTCGGAATCTGGTTCGAAGATTCTCACGAGCCGAGCTGTGCCGTCAACGCGGGGCGCCGGCGGGCCGCCCGCGGGCCTGACCACGGCGCCTTCGGATCCGGCCGGCACCCGCCGCGCCGGCCGCCCGTGACCTGAGTGATCAAGGAGTTCTGCGAGTTCGGATCCTTGATTCTCGTCAGAGGAGAAGCTAGTTTCCTTGCAGCAAGAGGACGCCAGAGGGTCGGCGATCACCTTTCCGCCAGCCGCTCGGGGGAGCCACCGAGGAGGAGACCCGTGAAAACGCCGACGACCATTGCCGCACTCGCGGCGGTCGCCCTGCTGGCCGCCGGGTGCGGCCGCAGCGGCGGCGGCGACGAGGAGCCGACGCAGGGCGCGGCGCCGAAGCAGGCCGTCTCGGCCGACTTCGGCGACCTGAAGGACGTGTGCGGGCCGGGCAGCCCGGCGAAGGCGCCCGCGCAGGGCGTCACCAAGAACGCGATCGACGTGGGCGTCTTCAGCGACGTCGGGTTCACCAAGAACCCCGAGCTGCTGGACTCCGCGAAGGTGTTCACGTCCTGGTGCAACGAGCTGGGCGGCGTCAAGGGCCGCAAGCTCGTCGCCAACGTCCGGGACACCAAGATGATGGAGGTCAGGCAGCGGATGCTCGAGTCCTGCAAGCAGGACTTCGCGCTCGTCGGCGGTGGCGCCGCGCTCGACGGCATGGGCACCAAGGACCGGCTGTCCTGCCTGCTGCCCGACTTCCCGGCCCAGGTGAGCATGGTCCCGAACAACGGCTCGGACCTGCAGTTCGCCCAGACGGGCGGCGTCTCCTACAACCGCTACCAGGGCTACTGGGAGTGGCTGGTGAAGGACGCCTACCCCGGGTCCAAGGGCAAGCTCGGCATCATCTCGGGCGACTCGCCGGTCACCAAGGTCCTCGGCGGCCAGGCGCAGGAGTCGCTCCGGGCGATGGGCGGGAGCATCGCCTACAGCGACCTCTACCCGGCGCAGGGCGTCTCCGACTGGACCCCCTACGCCCAGTCCATCAAGAGCAAGGGCGTCAAGGGCCTCATCTTCTACGGGGACTTCACCAGCCTGGCCAAGCTCGAGCAGATCCTCACCGGCATCAACTACAAGCTCGACTGGATCGACGCGAACAACAACGCCTACCTTCCCCAGTTCATCAAGCTGGCGGGCCCGTCCCTGAAGGCGCAGAACAACTTCGCCGACCTCAGCGGGCTGCACCCCCTGGAGACCGCCTCGGACAACCCGGCGACGAAGAAGGTGCAGGAGCTGTACAAGCGGTACGCTTCCGGCGCGAACGTCACGAGCGTGTCGCTGCGCAGCTTCTCGGCGTGGCTGCTGTTCGCGAAGGCGGCCGGCACCTGCGGGGACGACCTGACGCGCAAGTGCGTCTACGAGGCCGCCCGCAAGGAGACCGCGTGGACCGCCGGCGGGTTGCAGGCCCCGGTCGACCTTTCCAAGAAGGACGTCCCGCTCGACTGCTTCAACGTCGAGAAGGCCACTCCCGACGGCTGGAAGCCGGCCGATTTCAAGCCCGACAACGGGCCCTACCGCTGCGGCGCGCCGAAATACAAGTACACCGGCAGCTATGGCAAGCCGCTGACCCTCGCCGATGTCGGTAAGAGCATGAACGACCTCAAGTAATGGACCAGTTCCTCGCCTTCGGAATCGTCGGGCTGAGCACCGCCGCGATCTACGCGGTCATCGGCAGCGGGCTGGTGCTCACCTACGTCACCACCGGCGTGTTCAACTTCGCGCACGGCGCGGCGGGCATGCTCGCGGCGTTCGCCTACTGGCAGCTGTCCGCCGGCTGGGGATGGCCCGTCCCGGTCGCGCTGGCCGTGGTGCTGCTGGTGCTGGCGCCCGCGTTCGGGCTGCTCGTCGAGCGCGTGCTGCTGCGCCCCGTCCAGCATCTGGGCGAGGCGGAGCGGATGGTGATGATGGTCGCGCTGCTGAGCGGCCTCATCGCCGCCGCCCGGTGGATCTGGGACCCGAACGTGGCCAGGCCGCTGCCGACGTTCTTCGCCGACCGGGCCCCGTTCCACTGGGGGGCGGTCACGGTCACCTGGCACCAGGCGATCACCATGGTCGTCGCGGTGGCGGTCGCGGTGGGCCTGTGGGCGCTGCTGAACCGGACCCGGACCGGCGCGGAGATGCGCGCCACCGTGGACGACCGGGCGCTGGCCGGGCTCACCGGCGCCGACCCGCTGCGCGCGAACCGGGTGGCCTGGGTGCTCGGCACGCAGCTCGCGGCGGTCGGCGGCATCCTCATCGCGCCGGCGGTCGCGCTGGACGCGCAGCAGCTCTCGCTGCTGATCGTCAGCGCCTACACCGCGGCGATCTTCGGGCGGCTGCGCAGCCTGCCGCTGACGTTCCTCGGCGCGGTCGCCGTCGGCTGCATGGAGAGCTACCTGACCGGCTACCTGCCGCAGAACGCCTACCTTCCCGGGCTGCGGCTGGCCGCGCCGGCGCTGCTGCTGTTCGCGGCGCTGCTGCTGTTCCCGCACCGCCGGCTGCGCGGCCGGGACCGGCGCCTCGCCCCGGTGCCGCTGCCGTCGGTGCGCGGTGCGCTGGTGTTCGCCGCGTCCGTCGTGGTGGTCGGCGTGGTGATGGCGACCGTCCTGCAGGGCAAGGACCTCATCACCCTCGGGCCGCTGCTGCCGCTCGGCATGGTCGCGCTGTCGTACGTCCCGCTGACCGGGTACGCGGGCCAGATCTCGCTGTGCCAGCTCAGCATGGCGGGCCTCGGCGCGGTCGTGTGGGCGCATCTCGGCGCGGACGGGCAGCCGTGGGCGCTGGTGGTCGCGGTCCTGGTCGCGGCGCTGGCGGGGGCGCTGGTCGCGCTGCCGGCGCTGCGCCTGTCGGGGGTGTACCTGGCGCTCGGCACGGCGGCCTTCACGGTCGTCCTCGACCGGTGGATCTTCACCCTGCCGTCCTTCGACGTGCTGGGGGTGCGGATCTCGCTGTTCGAGCAGGGGTCGCTGGAGGTGTCCGGCCCGTCGCTGTTCGGCCTCCGGGTGGACGGCGAGCGCGGGCTGATGGTGTTCTCCGCGGTCTGCCTCGCACTGGTCTCGCTCGGCGTGGCCGCGCTGCGCCGCGGCCGGTTCGGGCGGCGGCTGATCGCGCTGCGCGACAGCGAGGCCGCCTACGCCACCCTCGGCGGCAACCTGCTCGTCGCCCGGGTGGCGGTCTTCGCGCTGGCGGCCGGGATCGCCGGGCTCGGCGGCGCGCTCTACGGCATGCAGCTGCGCACGATCACCGCCGACCAGTTCAACCTCGTCGCCGGGCTGCCCATCTTCCTGATCGCGGTGATCGGCGGTCTCGGCTGCGTGGGGAACGGGCTGTTCGCGGGAACCGCGTTCGTCGGGCCGAACGTCCTGCTCGGCCTGGCGTCCTGGACGCAGAACCTCGTCGCGATCCTGCCCGCCCTGGCCGGCATGGGCCTCGGCCACAGCCCCGACGGCATCGTGCCGCGGCTGCGGCGCGAGTGGGAGCCGGCCGCCCGGGACCGGGTCGTCCTGCCCGCGCTGCTGTGCACCCTCGCGCTGGCATGGCTGCTGCGCGTCCTGGACGTGGTCAACGGCTGGGTGCTGCTCGCCGGCGTGGTGGTCGCGGCGTCGGCGCTGCGGGCCTACGCGGCGGCGCGGCGGAACGCGCCGGCCGAGCCGGAGGTCCCGGTCGAGTGGTGGGGCGTGCGGCGCCCCTGGCGCACCGAGGACGGGGAGGTGCTGGCCCGTGGCATCGCTCGAGGTTGAGGGCGTGACGGTCGCCTACGGCGGGAACCTCGCCCTCGACGGCGTCGGCATCGCCGCCGAACCTGGCCGCGTCACCGGCCTGATCGGGCCGAACGGCGCGGGCAAGAGCACCCTGTTCGACGTCGTGTCCGGGCTGCGCCGCCCCTCGGCGGGCCGCGTCCTGCTCGACGGCCGGGACGTCACCCGGATGGGCCCCGCGCGGCGCGCCCGGCGCGGGCTGGCGCGCACGTTCCAGCGGCTGGAGCTGTTCGGGCGGCTGAGCGTCCGCGACAACCTGCTCGTCGCCGCGGAGCTCGGCCCCGAGCGGCGGCGCGCCGCCCGGATCGCCGACGACATCATCGCCCGGCTCGGGCTCTCCGCCGTCGCGGACGGCCTGGCCGACGCGCTGCCCACCGGCGCCGCCCGCCTGGTCGAGGTGGGCCGCGCGCTGGCCGTGCGGCCGACCCTGCTGCTCCTCGACGAGCCCGCCGCCGGGCAGGACGCCGCCGAGACCGAGCGGTTCGCGGTGCTGCTGCGCTCGCTGGCCGGCGACGGCACCGCCGTCGTCCTGGTGGAGCACGACATGGGCCTGGTCATGGGCGTGTGCGATGAGGTGCACGTGCTCGACCTCGGCAAGGTCATCGCCGCCGGGCCCCCCGAGGTGATCCGCACCGACGCGACCGTCCTCGCCGCCTACCTGGGGGAGTCGTGAGCGCCCTGTTCGAGCTGCGCGACGTGCGCGCCGCCCACGAGCGGATCACCGTCCTGCACGGCGTGAGCCTCGCCGTGGCCGCGGGCGAGGTGGTGGCGCTGCTCGGCCCGAACGGGGCCGGCAAGACCACGACCCTGCACGTCGCCGCGGGCGTGCACCCGGCCGAGTCGGGGCGGCTGCTGCTCGGCGGCCGCGACCTGACCGGCGCCCGCCCGCGCGACCTGGCCCGCGCCGGGGTCTGCCTGATCCCCGAGGGCCGCGGCGTGTTCCCCAACCTGTCGGTGCGCGACAACCTGCTGATGATGACCTTCACCGGCCGCACCCGCGCCGAGATCGAGGAGGTCGCCTTCGCCCGCTTCCCCGTCCTGGCCCGGCGCGCCGGGCAGACGGCCGGGACGCTGTCGGGCGGCGAGCAGCAGATGCTCGCGCTCGCCCGGGGCCTTGCCACCGACCCCGCCGTGCTGCTGCTCGACGAGCTGTCCATGGGGCTGGCGCCGCTGGTCGTCGGCCGGCTGTACGAGCAGGTCGCCGAGATCGCCCGGCAGGGGGTGGCCGTGCTGGTCGTCGAGCAGTTCGCCGCCGCCGTCCTCGGCATCGCCGACCGCGCGGCCGTGCTGGTGCGCGGCCGGATCGAACGGCAGGGCCACCCGGACGACGGGCTGCGCGCCGAACTGTCCGCCCTCTACCTGGGGAGTCCCACATGAGCCCGACCGAGACGACCTCCGCCGAGCCGAGCCGCGGCGTGCACCCGCCCGGGGAGAACCCGCCGGACGGCGCGCCCGTCGAGGAGACGAACGTCGAAAAGACGCGTGGCGAGGAGACGCGTGGCGAGGAGACGCGCGGCGAGGAGACGCGCGCGGACCGCTTCGTCCGCGAGCTGGCGGAGCTGAAGATCCCCGACCCGGCCGCCGGACGGCCCTCGCTGTGGCTGCGCGTCGGCGCGGTGCTGATGGCGGCCGGCGCGGCGCTCGCCGTGGCGGCCTACGCGCTCTCGCACGGCACCCGCGACCCGCTCGTCCAGCGGGACGCCATCACGCTCGGCCTCGGCGGCGTCACCGCCGCCGTCGCCGGGTCCGCCCTGTTCCTGCGCTACTCGCTGACCGGGTTCCTGCGCTTCTGGATGGCCCGGCAGTCCTACGACCTCGCCCGGCTCGCCGACCGGCTGCCCGACAAGGAGGACGTCCGCCCATGACCGCACCGGCACCGCGCATCGGCGACCAGCTCGCCAGCACCACCTGCAGTACCCGGGTGATCATCGTGCGCGCCCCCGCCGGGGGCGTGCCGGAGATCGCCTGCGGCGGGAGCCCGATGGTGCCCGCCTCCACCCTGGCGGACGCGCCGCCCCCGCCGTCCGGCGGGGAGCCCGCGACGCTCATCGGCAAGCGCTACGTCGACGCCGCCGGAACGCTCGAGCTGCTCTGCACCGCCTCCGGTTCGGGGGAGCTCAGCTGCGGCGGCGTCCCGATGACCCTCAAGACGGCCAAGCCGTTGCCCGCCTCCGACTGAGCGGCCCGCCCCAGCCGAAAGGAACGCCATGAAACGCGAGGACATGATCCTCATCAGCGTCGACGACCACATCATCGAACCGCCCGACATGTTCGTGAACCACCTGCCGAAGAAGTACCGGGACGACGCGCCGCAGCTCGTCCACCGCGACGACGGCAGCGACGTCTGGAAGTTCCGCGAGACCGTCATCCCCAACGCGGCGCTGAACGCGGTGGCGGGGCGGCCGAAGGAGGAGTACGGCCTGGAGCCGCAGGGCCTGGACGAGATCCGGCCCGGCTGCTACGACGTGAACGAGCGGGTCAAGGACATGAACGCCGGCGGGATCCTGGCGTCGATGAACTTCCCGTCCTTCCCCGGGTTCGCGGCGCGGCTGTTCGCCACCGAGGACTCCGACTTCTCGCTCGCGCTGGTGCGGGCCTACAACGACTGGCACATCGACGAGTGGTGCGCCGCGCATCCGGGCCGGTTCATCCCGATGGCGCTGCCGGTGATCTGGGACCCGCAGCTGTGCGCCGACGAGGTCCGCCGCGTCGCCGCCAAGGGCTGCCACTCGCTGACCTTCAGCGAGAACCCGGCCGCGATGGGCTACCCCAGCTTCCACAGCGACCACTGGGACCCGCTGTGGCAGGCGCTGGTCGACACCGGCACGATCCTGAACGTGCACATCGGCTCGTCGGGACGGCTGTCGATCCCGGCGGTCGACTCCCCGCCGGACGTGATGATCACGCTGCAGCCGATGAACATCGTCCAGGCCGCGGCCGACCTGCTGTGGTCGCGCGTGATCAAGGAGTACCCCGGCATCAAGATCGCGCTGTCGGAGGGCGGCACCGGCTGGATCCCCTACTTCATGGAGCGGGTCGACCGGACCTTCGAGATGCACGCCACCTGGACGCTGCAGGACTTCGGCGGCAAGCTGCCCAGCGAGGTGTTCCGCGAGCACTTCCTGACCTGCTTCATCAGCGACCCGCTCGGCGTGCGGCTGCGGCACGACATCGGCATCGACAACATCTGCTGGGAGGCCGACTACCCCCACAGCGACTCCATGTGGCCCGGCGCCCCCGAGGAGCTGCACGCGGTGCTGGAGCGCTGCGAAGTGCCCGACGACGAGGTCAACAAGATGACGCACGAGAACGCGATGCGCTGGTACAACTTCGACCCGTTCGCGCACGTCCCGCGCGAGCAGGCCACCGTCGGCGCGCTGCGCAGGGCCGCGGAGGGGCACGACGTGTCCATCCAGTCCCGCAGCAGCCGGCTGATCGCCCCCGAGGAGAAGCTGGAGGCCTACCGGTCCCGCGCCCGTGCGGCGGTGGCGGCGGCCGAGTGAGCGACCCGGCACGGACCGAGCGGGAGGGGGCGCGCCTGCCGCGCCCCTGAGCCCGCCGCCGGCCACAGGTTACCGGTGAGTGACCCTTGTCACACGCGGCTAACCAACCTAATGTACTTTCAGTAGGTTGGTGAGGGAGGCCCGGTGACCGATCAGCGGCCGTACGCCGCGCTCCTGGCGAAGGGCGAGGACCGCCGGCAGCGCATCCTGACGGCGGCGCAGCGGCTGCTGCGCACCTACGGGTGGCGCGGCATCACGCTGAGCCAGATCGCCCGGGAGGCCGGGGTCAGCCCGGCCGGCCTGCTGCACCACTTCCAGTCCAAGGAGCAGCTGCTCCACTCCGCACTCGACGTCCGGGACGCCTACGACGACGCCCGGGCGGACCGGACCTCCGACGACATCGTCGCGCAACTGTCCCAGGTCCCCCGCAGGTTCCAGGAGACCCCCGACCTGATCGGCATGTTCGCCGTCCTCCAGATGGAGAACCTGGACCCCGACGCGCCCCTGCACGACCGCTTCCTCAGCCGGTACCGGGCGGCGCTGGACACCATCGCCGGCACCATCCGCCGGGGCCAGCGCTCGGGCCGGTACCGCACCGACCTGGATCCGGCCGTCAAGGCCGTGGAGATCGCCGCCTTTCTCAATGGGATAGAGGCATCATGGCTGCTCGACCCTTCGATCCCGCTGACCGAGGTCTTCCAGGAGTACACCGCATCGCTCTCCCGGCAGCTCGCCCCGCCGCCGGACGGTGCCTGAGGAACCGGCTCCTGGTCGTCACCCCGAGCATGGCCGAGGCCGTCCGCTGCGCGGGGGGCTGGCTGTTCGACCGCGTGACGGCCGGCTGGGACGCCACCGTCCTCACCGCGGACCGCGCCGATCCCCGGCCGCTGCGGATCCTCGGCGCCCGCCCCGCCGACCTGGACTGCGCGCTCGCCTCGCCCGTCCGCGGCCCGCGCCCGCGGGCCATCGCGGTCTGCGCCGGCCTGTACAGGTCGGATCCCCGCGTCCGGCGGATGGTGCTGAGGGCGCTCGACGAGGACGCGGTCGAGGTCACGCTCTGGGACGGCATGCGCCCGCTGGACGCGGGGGCGGTGGAGCGCACGGGGGAGGGGGCGTGGTTGCCGCACCGGCTCAGCGCGGCCGCGCGCGCCTTCAAGGCCCAGGCCCTGGCGGCCGCCGCCGTTCCCGCCGACGCGGGCGGCACCACCGAGTTCTTCCGCAGGGGCGAACCGGCCGGGGTGTGACGGCGGGCCCGCGCGGTGCCGGTCGGCCACCCGGTGCAGGTCAGCCGAGCGTGGCAAGGATGTGGGGCAACTCGGTCGTCGACCGGATCCCCGGTGCCGCCGCGCACACGGCCGCGACCGCGTTCACCGCGCGGTTGGCGGTGTAGGCCGGCGACACGTCCGCCATCCGTTCGATGGGCACGGGGAACCGCATGTCGATGTCGAGCGGCGCGTCCCCCTCCACCGCGATGTGCCAGCCGGTGGCGCGGACGTCCCACTCGGGGTCGAGGTCGGCCGTGCAGTACCAGACGGCGCGGAAGGACAGCACCTCCCGGCCGCCGCGCATGCCGGACACCGTGATCCGCTGGGCGGCCACCGTCCCCGCCTCCAGCTCGCCCGCGGCGATGCGGACCGGGCGGCGCGCCGTGGCGACCTCCCCGGAGGCCTCCACCGAGTCGAGCGGCATCGACAGGGCCTCGGCGACCAGGCGCAGCGACGGGCCGAAGCTGACCCGCCCGTGCGAGAGCCGCCGCTCGTCGAACGCCGCGGGGGCCTTGCCGAAGCCCATCACGTCGAAGAGCAGGCCGGGGGAGTCGCGCTTCGACAGGTCCGCGAACTCGCCGATGGCCAGGCGGTCGAGCCGCCGCTGGATCGACGCCAGCGTCAGCGGGACGGCCTCGCTGATGAAACCGGGGCTGCTGCCGGTGCTGTGCACGGAGGTCCCGCCGCGCTCGCAGGCCGCCTCCACCCGCGCGCGGACCTCGGGGCGGACGCCGGCCGGGTGGTGGAACTCGCCGCGGGTCGTGACGACGTTCGCGCCGGACTCCAGCAAGCGGCACACCTCGCCGACGTCGAGGGCGCGCGGCATGTAGAGGACGCAGTCGGCGCCCAAGCCGAGGATCTCGTCGACGTCGCGCGTCGCGGCGATCCCGGTGGCGCCCAGGCCGCACAGGTCGCCGGCGTCGATCCCGGCCTTGTCCGGCGAGTGGACGTACACGCCCGCCAGGGTCATGTCGGGGTGCTCGATGACGCCGCGGAGGGCGCGGGCGCCGATGTTGCCGGTGGCCCACTGGACGACGCGATGATTCATTGAGCACTCCATTCTCTGTAGTGAGAATGCTAATCTCCCTTATTGAGACGGTCAATCTAGAGCGGCGACCGGGACGGCCGGGCAGCGAGGAGGCAGCGATGCGCATCGGGTTCGTCGGCGCCGGGCGTATGGGGCGGCCCATGGTGGAACGGCTCGCCGGGGCGGGGCACGACGTCCTCGTGCTGGGACGGTCGCCTGCGGCACGTGCGTCGCTCGAAGAGTTGGGGGTGCGGGCCGTCGCCCGCGCCGCCGACGCCGCCGAGGGCGCGGACGCGGTGCTGGTGTGCGTGTTCAGCGACGAGCAGGTCCGGGACGTCTGCCTCGGCGGCGACCTGCTCTCCGGGATGCCGAGCGGGTCAGTCGTCGTCCTCCACACCACCGGAAGCCCGGACACGGCGAAGGCCGTCGCCGACCGGGCCGCCGCGCACGGCGTCGGCGTGATCGACTGCCCGGTCAGCGGCGGGCCCCACGACATCGCGGCCGGCCGGCTCACCCTCTTCGCCGGCGGCGCCACCGCCGACGTCGCCACGGTGCGGCCCGCGCTGGAGGCCTACGGCGACCCGCTGGTCCACGTCGGGGAACTGGGCGCCGGGCAGCGCGTCAAGCTGGTCAACAACGCCCTGTTCGCCGCGCAGATCGGGCTGCTCGCCCATGCCGTCCGCCTCGCGGAGCAGCTGGGAGTGGACGAGGCCGCCCTGCTCGCCGCGCTGCCGCACGCGAGCAGCGCCAGCCGCGCCCTGGCCGGGGTGGCGGGGCGCGGGTCGGTCGCGGCGTTCGCGCAGGCGGTCAGCGGGTTCCTCGGCAAGGACGTCGACGTCGTCCGGACGATCGCGGCCGCGCAGGGCGCCGACCTGGGCGTTCTGGACGGCGCCATCGACGCGCTGGACGAGGTGCTGAAGCCCGGCGGGCACTGAGGTCCCGCGACTGAGGCCGGGCCGGGCCTGGATCCGGCCCGGCCCGCGCGTCAGCCTTCGGCGATCGCCCGCTCGGGGCACTGGGCGATGGCGGCGCGCACCGCCGTCTCGAACCCGGCGGGGACCTCCGGCGTCAGCACCTCGGAGTAGCCGTCGTCGTTGAGGTCGAACACCTCCGGGCAGACGGTGCAGCAGATCCCGTGGCCGCGGCAGCGGTCCTCGTCGACCGTGACCTTCATCGGGCCGTGCCCTCCGCGTCGCCGGCGACGGTGAACTCCAGGCTCAGGTGTGCCAGACCGCGCAGGATGTGCGTCGGGAGGTAGCTGTAGCGGCGGTTCCCGGCGGGGCCGTGCCAGCGCTCGGAGATGCGGATGCCGGTCGTCCGGTCGAGGAGCCGCTCGATGCCCACCCGGGCCTCGGCCCGCGCGAGCGGCGCGCCGGGGCAGGTGTGGGGGCCGCGCCCGAACGCGATGTGCCGGCGGGCGTTCTTGCGGGACGGGTCGAACGTCCCCGGGTCGTCGAAGTGCCGCGGGTCGCGGTTGGCGGCCGCGTTGACCAGCATCACCGTCGTGCCGGCGGGGATGTCGACGCCCCCCACCGTGGTGGGGACGCGGGACAGCCGGAAGTCGCCCTTGATGGGGCTCTCGACGCGGAGGGTCTCCTCCACGAAGTTGGAGATGCGGTCCCGGTCGGAGCGCATCAGGTCCTGCAGTTCCGGGTCCTCGGCGATCAGCTTCAGCGCCGAGCCCAGCAGGCGGACGGTGGTCTCCTGGCCCGCGGCGAAGACGTTGGAGGCGACGCGGACGACGTCCTCGACCTCGGGCATCGACCCGTCCGGGAACGTCGCGGTGGCCAGCCCGGTGAGGACGTCGTCGCGGGGCTCGCGGCGGCGGTCCTCGATGTAGGGGACGAACCGGTCGTACAGGAACTCCAGCGGGCTGTGCGCGAGGGTCTCCTCGCCGGTGCCGCCGATGCCTCCGCCGGAGGCCTGCCGCAGCGTCCGGGCGAACTCGTCGCGGTCCTGCTCGGGCATGCCGAGCAGGTCGGCGATGACCAGCAGCGTGAACGGGGCCGCGAAGTCGTCGATCGCGTCGCCCTCGCCGCCGTCGAGGAAGTCGTCGAGCACCCGGTCGGCGAGCCGCCACATGGACGCCTCGTTCTCCTTGAGCCGCTTCGGGGTGATCAGCCGCATGAGCAGTGCGCGGTGCGCGGTGTGCAGCGGCGGGTCGAGGGTCGGGAGCTGGTCGCTCAGCGGGAGCTCGTCGCGGTGCCGCTCGATCAGCTCGCTGACGTCGTCGCCCTCGAGCGGGACGGGGAACCCGGGGAACGGGCCGGTCACCGAGACGCACGAGGAGAACGTGTCGGTGTCGTTGTAGACCTGGAGCGCCTCGTCGTAGCCGGTCACCATCATCACGTCGTGGTGGGGCTCGCGGTGCACCGGGCACCGGCTCCGCAGCGCCTCGTAGTACGGGTAGGGGTCCGCGACGAGCGCGTCGTCGCGGAAGAAGTCAAGGGCCTCGAAATCCTTCACCGGTACCGGTGTCCCTTCGTCCTGGCGCTTCCGATAGAGCGATTCTCAATGAAGAGAAGGATATTATCAACGGAGTCCGGGCGCGGCCGGGCCCGGCGTGCTCAGGTGTTGCGGCCGCCGTTGACGCCGATCACCTGGCCGGTGATGTAACCCGCCTCCTCCGAGACGAGGAACGCGCAGGCCGCGGCGATGTCCTCGGGGCGGCCGGGGCGCCGCACCGGGGTGCGGTCCGCGTGGTCGCCGACGGTGCCGCCGAGCAGCCCCTTCTCCTCGGAGGCGCGCAGCATCGGGGTGTCGACGAACCCGGGCGGGATGGTGTTCACCGTGATCCCGTCCGGGCCGAGCTCCAGCGCGAGCGCCTTGGTGAAGCCGACGAGGCCCGCCTTCGAGGCCACGTAGTGCGTCATGAACTGCTGTCCCGACTGCGCGCTGGAGGAGGAGATGTTCACGATCCGGCCCCAGCCGGCCTCGACCATGTCCGGCACCACGGCCTGGGCGCAGTAGAAGGGGCCGCTGAGGTTCACCGCGATGATCCGGTCCCAGACCTCGTCGGTGATGTGCAGGAACTTCTTGAAGCCCGTCAGCCCGGCGTTGTTGACCAGCACGGTGACCGGGCCGAACGTGTCGCGGACGCGCCGCGCCGCCTCCTGCACCGCGGCGCGGTCGGACACGTCGACGCCCCCGACGGCGGCCGCCTCGTGCCCCTTCTCGCACGCCTCCCCGGCCACCCGCTCGGCCGCGCCGGCGTCCAGGTCCAGGACCGCGGTGGCGAACCCGTCCTCGGCCAGCCGGTGGACGATCGCCCGGCCGATGCCCGAGCCGCCGCCGGTGACGATCGCCGTCCGCCGCGCGCTCGCGTTCTGCTCGCTCATGCCTGCGTCACTCCTGCCCTTCCGCTCGCCTGCCGCGGGCGGCGGCCGGAGCCTGCCGCGCGCGGGGAGCATCATCAGCTTCTCATGGCACGGTACATAAGATATCGTTTTTTGAGAATGATATTTCCGGCTGGTGGGAGGACGCGGATGCCGATCGGGGACGACGCCGGGGCCCGGCTGCTCATCGACGGGCGGCTCGTGACGTCCGGGCGGACCTTCACCTCGTCCGACCCCGCGACGGGCGAGGCGATCGGCGAGGCCCCGGACGCCACGGTCGCGGACGCCGGGCGCGCCGTCGCGGCGGCCCGCCGGGCCTTCGAGGAGACGGGCTGGGCGACCGACCGGGCGCTGCGCGTCCGCTGCCTCGAGCAGTTCCACCAGGCGCTCGCCGAGCACCAGGAGGAGCTGCGCGAGCTGCTCATCGCCGAGGCGGGGGCGCCCCGCATGCTCACCCACGGCGCCCAGCTCGACGAGCCCCTCGACCTCGTCCGCTACTACGCGGCCCTGCTGCGCGAGTACTCCTTCACCGAGGACCTCGGCGAGGCCGAGTACCTGGGGCGGCAGCACCGCCGCTGGGTCGAGAAGGAGGCGGCCGGGGTCGTCGCCGCCATCACCCCGTACAACTTCCCCGTCCAGCTCGCGCTGGTGAAGCTCGCGCCCGCGCTGGCGGCGGGCTGCACGGTGGTGCTGAAGGGCGCGCCGGACACGCCGCTGGTGACGCTGGCGCTCGGCCGGCTGCTCGCCGAGCACACCGACGTCCCGGCCGGCGTGGTGAACGTCCTCACCTCCTCCGCGGTCGAGGTCGGCGCGGCGCTGACCACGCACCCCGAGGTGGACGTGGTCAGCTTCACCGGCTCGTCGGCGACCGGCCGCCGGATCCTCGCCGCCGCCGGCGACACGATCAAGCGGGTGCGCCTGGAGCTGGGCGGCAAGTCCGCGCTGATCATGCTGGACGACGCCGACGTCCGGACGGTGGCGATGAACGCGGCGTTCGGGATCTGCCTGCACGCCGGCCAGGCCTGCGCGCTGAACTCCCGGCTGCTGGTGCCGCGCCCGCTGCACGACGAGGTCGTCGAGCGGGTCGCGCGCTACCTCGGCAAGGTGGCCTGCGGCGACCCCCGCGACCCCAAGACCTACATGGGGCCGTTGATCAGCGAGCGGCAGCGGGAGAAGGTCGACGGGATGGTGCGTCGTGCGGTCGATGCGGGGGCCAAGCTGGTGACCGGTGGGGAGAAGGTCGACCCGGGGTTCTGCTACACTCCGACGCTGCTGAGCGGCGTCGACCCTGACAGCGAGATCGCGCAGGAGGAGGTCTTCGGGCCCGTCCTGGTGGTGATCCCCTATGACGGCGATGACGACGCGGTCCGCATCGCCAACAACTCCGCCTACGGCCTGTCCGGCGCCGTGCACGGCACCGACGACGAACGGTGCCTCGCCATCGCGCGACGCATCCGCACCGGGACCTACAGCGTCAACGGCGGCAACTACTTCTTCCCCGACACCCCGTTCGGCGGCTTCAAGCAGTCCGGCATCGGCCGCGAGAAGGGCGTGCCCGGCCTGGAGGAGTTCCTGGAGACCAAGACCTTCGGAATGGTGGCGCCCGCCGCCGGGCCCGCCGCCTCCCGGGCCTAGCGGAGAGGGCGCCGCCGCGAACGGAGGGGCCCGGCCAGATCAGGCCGGGCCCCTCCGTTCGTCGTCGCGGTCAGCGGGTGATCTTCGCGGCGGCCTTGCGCCGCGTGACGGGTTCGGCGAGCCGCTGCTCGTCGCACGCCTTCTGCAGGATGTCGAGGGTCTCGTCGAGGCCGGGGCCGAGCGGCGGGTGCGGGTCGAACGTCGCCGGCAGGTGGCGCATGCCCTGGATGACGCCGATGGTCTCGTAGTGGACGGCGCCCTCCGGGTCGCAGTGGTAGCCGGGCATGCGGTCCAGCACCTGGACGAGCATGCGCTTGAAGACGGTGCGCGCGACGTTGGAGCCGATGCAGCGGTGGATGCCGAGGCCGAAGGAGTGGTGCCGGTTGCCCGACCGCTCGAGGTCGATCCGGTCCGGGTCGCTGAACACCGACGGGTCGCGGTTGGCCATCGCCCAGGACAGCCAGACGCGCTCGCCCTCCCTGAACCGGGTACCGGCGATCTCGCAGTCCTCGGAGAAGGTCCGCGCGTCCCCGGGGGCGGGGGTGAAGTAGCGCAGGAACTCCTCGGTGGCCGGGTCCAGGAGCGCGTCGCGCTCGCGCGACAGCCGCGCCCGCTCGTCCGGGTGCTCCGACAGCCACTCCAGCGCGTGCGCGGTCAGCGCCGTCGTGGTGTCGAAGCCGCCGCCGATGATCAGCCCGAGCACCCCGAGCAGCTCCAGGTCGTCCGGGCGCGCGCCGTTGATCTCGGCGCGCACCAGCGCGTCGATCATGCCGGGACGCGGGTTCTCGCGGATCGCGGCCACCTGGCCGGCCAGGTCCCGGTACAGGGCCAGCTGCTGCTCGCGGACCCGCGGCAGCTCCGGCGAGTTGTGCGGCGTGTACACCGAGGCGTGCGTCGGCTCGCTGTAGACCGCCCACTTCTTCACCGGCACGCCGAGCATCGCCAGCGTGAGCACGGCGGGCACGACGTTGGCCAGGTCGTCGACGAAGTCGATCCTCCCGCTCTCGGCCTTCTCGTCCAGGCAGGCGCGCACGACCTCGTCGACGAACGGGATCCAGCGCTGCACGGCGGCGGGGGACAGGTACGGGTTCAGCGCCTGGCGGTAGTGGCGCTGCTCGGGCGGGTCCATCTCCAGGAAGCCGCCCCGGACCGGGGGCGGCGGATCGAGGGTCGGGATGGTGATGCCCTTGTAGCCGCGGCGCTCGCCCTTCACGTCGTGGTCGTTCGACAGCTTGTCGGCGGACCGGGCGAGCTCGAACACCTCGGCGGCGCCGGCGGCGACCCAGTGCCCGTCGTAGGTGTCCGACCAGGCGATCGGGCACTTCTGGTGCATCTCATGGGTGATCGACGTGAACTGCCGGCGGTACTCGGGGGTGTGCCGGTCGAACTGGTAGCGGTTCTTCTTGCGAGCCTCGTCGTCCACGCTCACGACGTCGTCCTCTCTGAGGCGGCGGGCGATCCACGGGGGTAGAACTTTCTTATCAATTACGAGAACAATACTCTCCTCGGTGGCCGCCCCGGAAGCCCGGCAGGCGACGCCTTGAAGTTCCTGTTCTCCTACAGGAGAATCAGATTTCCACAGCGAGGAGGCGGGGATGGGATCTCAGCGACACGGCGGACCGGAGGCCGGGCGGCCGGGCGGCGGGGCGCGCCGCCTGCTGATCGGCGGGCGCCTGGTGGACGGGGAGCGGACCTACCCGTCGATCGCCCCGGCCACCGGCGGGGTCCTCGGCCACGCCCCGGACGCCGCGCCCGCCCAGGCCGAGGCCGCCGTCGCCGCGGCCCGCCGCGCGTTCGACAGCACCGCCTGGCCGACCGACACCGCCCTGCGCGTCCGGTGCCTGGAGCAGCTCCACGAGGCGCTGACCGAGCACAAGGAGGAGCTGCGCGAACTGACGATCGCCGACACCGGCGCGCCGCGCGTGGTCACCTACGGCGCCGGGCTGGACGAGCCGCTGGGGATCGTCCTCTACTACGCAGACCTGCTGCGCGGGTACTCCTTCACCGAGGAGCTCGGCGAGATCGAGGCCCGCGGGCGGCGGCACCGCCGCTGGGTCGAGAAGGAGGCGGCGGGCGTCGTCGCCGCGATCACCGCGTACAACTACCCCAACCAGCTCGCGCTGGCCAAGCTCGCGCCCGCGCTGGCAGCCGGCTGCACGGTCGTGCTGAAGGGCGCGCCGGACACCCCGCTGGTCACGCTCGCGCTGGCGGAGCTGATCGCCGAGCACACCGACATCCCGGCCGGCGTGGTGAACGTCCTGACCTCCTCGGAGGCGGCGGTCGGCGAGGTCATGACCACGCACCCCGACGTGGACGTGGTCACCTTCACCGGCTCCACCGCCACCGGCCGCAAGATCATGGCGGCGGCGGCCGGCACCGTGAAGCGGGTCTTCCTCGAACTCGGCGGCAAGTCCGCGATGGTCGTTCTGGACGACGCCGACCCCGACCTGACCGCGATGGCCGCGGCGTTCACCATCTGCTCGCACGCCGGACAAGGATGCGCGATCACCTCGCGCCTGCTGGTGCCGCGCGCCCAGCACGACACGATCGTCGAGCGCGTCGCCGCGCAGCTCGCCGGCGTCCCCTACGGCGACCCGGCCGACCCGCAGACCTACATGGGGCCGCTGATCAGCGAGCGGCAGCGGGAGAAGGTCGACGGGATGGTGCGCCGTGCGGTCGATGCGGGGGCCAAGCTGGTGACCGGTGGCGAGAAGGTCGATCCCGGCTTCTTCTACACCCCGACGCTGCTGAGCGGCGTCGACCCTGACAGCGAGATCGCGCAGGAGGAGGTCTTCGGGCCCGTCCTGGTGGTGATCCCCTACGACGGCGATGACGACGCCGTCCGCATCGCCAACAACTCCGCCTACGGCCTGTCCGGCGCTGTGCACAGCGCCAGCGAGGAGCGGGCGATCGCGGTCGCCAGGCGCATCCGCACCGGCACGCTCAGCATCAACGGCGGCAACTACTTCGCCCCGGACGTCCCGTTCGGCGGCTACAAGCAGTCGGGCATCGGCCGCGAGATGGGCGTCGCCGGCCTGGAGGAGTTCCTGGAGAGCAAGGCCTTCGCGAGCGTGGTCTCCTGACCGGGAAGTGTGACGTGTCCAACAGCCGGCCGCGCATCGCCGTGCCGGCGCCGAGCGAAGGGAACCCCGCATGGCAACCGGCACCGCCGTCGACATCGCCTCACTCGTCCTCCGCGTCTCCATCGGCGGCACGCTGATCGCGCACGGCTGGAACCACGCGTTCGGCGGCGGCAGGATCGCGGGCACGGCGGGCTGGTTCGACTCCATGGGCCTGCGCCCGGGACGGCTGCACGCCCTGATGGCGACCGGCACCGAACTCGGCGCCGGCGTCCTGCTGCTGCTCGGGCTGCTCACCCCGCTCGCCGCCGCCGGGGCGGTCGGCACGATGGCGGTCGCCCTCGTCACCGCCCACCTGCGCAACGGCTTCTTCATCTTCCGGCCCGGCCAGGGCTACGAGTACGTCGTCATGATCATCATGGTGGCGTGCGGGCTCGGCGCCCTGGGCGGCGGGACGGTGTCGCTCGACCGCGCGCTCGGGATCGCCGACGACCTGTCCGGCTGGACGGGCCTCGCCGTCGCCGCGCTCGCGGGCGGCCTCGGCGCCGCGCTCCTGCTGGCCGCCTTCTGGCGTCCCGCCCGCACGCCGGAGGAGCAGCGCGGCTAGGGCGTTCCCGACCATGCGAACAAGGAGCGACATGACGGGCGAGACCGCGGTCATCACCGGCGCGGCGGGCGGGATCGGCGCGGCGGTCGCCCGGCGGCTCGCCGCGTCCGGGGCGCGCTGCGTGCTGGTGGACCGCAACCCCGCGGTGGAGGACGTGGCCGCCTCGGTCGGCGGGAGCGCGGTGGTCGGCGACCTGACCGATCCCGAGCTGTCCGCGCGGGCGGTGCGGGCCGCGGGCGACCGGGTGGACCTGCTGGTCCTCAACGCGGGCACCAACTCCGCGGACAAGGACCCGGCCACCCTGGACCTCGGCCGGTACCAGGCGGTCGTCGGCGTCAACCAGCACTCCGTCGTCTACGGGCTGCGCGCCGCGCTCCCCGTCATGCGCGAGAACGGCGGCGGGTCCATCGTGGTCACCGCCTCGCTCGCCGCGCTCCAGGGCACCGAGCAGGACCCGATCTACACCATGACCAAGCACGCCGTCATCGGGCTGGTCCGCGCGATGTCCGGCCCGCTGTCGAAGGAGGGGATCCGCCTCAGCGCCGTGTGCCCGGGCCTCGTCGACACCCCGCTCGTCGCGGGAGCCCGCGACCGGTTCCAGGCGGCGGGCATTCCGCTGCTCTCCGCCGACGAGGTCGCCGCCGCAGTCGCCGACGTCCTCCGCGACGGCGAGCCCGGCACCGAACTGGTCCTGCGCCCCGGTCGGCCGACCGCCCGCTACGTGCCGGCCCCGCTGCCCTGACTCCCGTCGGCGGCGATGACGGTGCGGCGGACGGCGCGCGCGTCCGGGGCGCGCAGCGCCTCGGCGAGCGGCACGTGGAGCAGGACGAGATCAGCGGCCGCTCCGGGACGGACGCGCCGGACGCGCCCGCCCGGATCGCCGGGCTCCGACAGGTAGGACCGCAGCGCGGCGCGCGCCGGGATGGCCTCGCCCGCTCCGACGACCGCGCCGGACCGGGTGCGGCGGTGCGCGGCGGCGGCGATGACCGTCCAGGGATCGAGCGGGCCGTAGGGCGCGTCGCTCGACAGCCCCACCGGCACGCCCGCGTCGGCCAGGCTCCGGCAGCGGTACAGGTCGCCGTGGTCGTCTGCCGGGACGTCGCGCAGGTAGTCGTCGCCGCGGTCGGCGAGGAAACCGGGCTGCGTCACCACCCGCAGGCCGAGCCGGGCCAGCTCGCCGATCGTCTCGGCGGGGACGAGCGCGGCGTGCTCGATCCGGTCGCCGTCGCGGACCCCGGCCGCGTCGAGCGCGGCGAGGAGGAGCAGCAGCGACTCGCGGGTGACGCAGTGCACGGCCACGGCGCGCCCCCGCTCGTGGGCCAGCCGGACGCGGCCGGTCAGGTCGTCCAGCGACGGCAGCCCCGAGTCGGCGAGGACGATCTTGTAGGGGCCGGTGCTCACCCTCGGATGGAGGGGGCCCCGCGTGTCCAAGGGCACGCCCAGAAGGTGGACGCGCTGGGGAAGCGCTCCCTGCTCGAACGCGGCGAGCGCGCCGCCGGTGAGGTCGGGAGTGGCGTCGGTGACCCCGGTGATCCCGTATCGCGCCAGGTCGCGTCCGACGAGGCCCAGGTCCGGCGGGCGCGCGGGCGGGAGCCGGGTCCGGAGCCAGTCGTCGGCCCGCCACAGCCGTCCGGTGGGGGAGCCGTCCGCGCCGCGCTCGATGCCGGGATGCCCGGCCGAGGCCAGGTCCGCCTCGCGCATCGCCGCGGAGTTGAGCATCCAGAGCGCGCCGCTGCGGTGCTGGATCCGCACGGGCAGATCGGCGCGCAGCGCGTCGAGCCGGGCCGCGTCCAGGTCACCCGCGACGCTCTCGGCGTAGCCGACGCCGCGCACCCATCCGTGCTCGTCGGGCACCGCCGCGCGCAGCGCCGCTGCTAGGGCGTCACGTCCCTCGACCTCCGGTGGCCCGCAACGGACGGACCGCTTCGACGCCCACATGGCGTGCAGATGCACGTGGTGATCCCACAGGCCGGGGAGCAGCGCGCCTCCCCGGCACTCGACCACCTCTTCCCCGCGGCCGGGCGTCAGGTGCGGGCCGACCTCCGCGATCAGCTCGCCAGCGACGCGGACGTGCGTCCGCTCCCGCCCGGCGATCTCGGCATCGCGGAACAGCAGCGCGCTCACGGGAGAGGTATCCCCAGCTCGCGCAGGACGTCTTCGGTGTCGGCGCCCATGGCCGGTGCGTCGCCGTCCGGCTCGCGCCGGCGGGGAACGGCGACGGGGACGACGCAGGAGCCGGTGTCGACGGCCCAGCCGTCGCCGCGCGGGATTGCCGGGAGACTGGGGGACGGCGGGCCCGTATCGAGGGTCGCCGCGACGACACCGGACATCGGCACCTCCCAGAGCACGCCGCGTCCCGGCGGCGCGGTCGCGGCCAGCACCGCGGCGGTGAGCCCGGTCAGCGGATCGGCGATCGCGTCGCCGCAGAACAGCGGGGACAGGTCGGCGTCGCGGCAGACCAGCCCGGCGCCCGCCGCCACGTCATCACCGAAGCCGACGCGGTCGGACGCGCGGCCGTCCGCGGTGATCGAGACCCAGGTCGTCCCGGCGGCGACGGCGGCCCCCGCGTCCAGCCCGAAGCGGGCGAGGGCGCGCGGGCGGGACGCCTCGATGACGATGTCGGCCGCCTCCACCAGCGCCGCCATCGCCCGGCGGCCCGCCGGAACCGCCGGGTCCAGCACGACGGAGCGGTGCCCGGCGTGCAGGAGCCGGTAGAAGCCGGGGTCGCCGCGGCGCGCGCCGTCCGGGCGGGCCGGCGTCTCGACCTTGACGACGCGGGCCCCGGCCAGGCCGAGCAGGTGCGCGCACAGCGGCCCCGCCCACAGCGCGCTGAAGTCGACCACCAGCGCCCCCTTCACCGGACGGGGCGACGCGGGCACCGGGACGCGGGAGCCGTCCGCCGGCACGCGCACCGGCGCGGCGGCGACGCCGAGGAGCGCCGCCCGTTCGGCCAGTTCGGCGCCGGTGTGGCCGCGCAGCCAGGACGCGACCGCCGGCCACGGGTCGCCGCCGACGTCCGCGCAGGCCAGCGCGCCGAGGAGCGCCGGGTCGTCCGGGCGGGCGCAGGACACCGCCGCCCAGCCGTCCGCCGTCGGCAGCAGCCGGCAGGCGCCGCCCGGCGACACCCGCCCGCGCTGGCGGTGGCCGGTGAAGGCGGCGCGCTCGGACAGCAGGCGCGCCCCGTCCAGGCGGGGCGCGCCCGTGCTGCCGGCGAACCGTTCGGCCAGGTCGCGGGCCATCGCGGCGGCGCGGCCGGGAGGCAGCAGCGGCGGGCCGTCCGGACGGCCCGACAGGAGGACCGCGCCGCTCGCCGCCCACGCCGATGCCGCATCGCTGTCCGGTGGCATGAGGCTCACATTACGGTCGTGCGGGCTCCAGCATGACGAGGTAGATCGCGTTGGGGCCGAGGTCGATGCTCTGGGCGTAGGTCCTGCCGGGCGTGACGGTCCTCTCGTCGACCATCTGGAGCCCGGCCTTCGCGGGGTCGGTGAAGTAGTTGCTGGTGCTCTGGTCGATCCGGTACGTGCGTTGGCGGACCTTGCCGTGCCGCAGGCCGGCCGGAAGCCGGGACATGTCGATGGTCGCGCGGTAGGCGTCGGTGCCGGTGTGCTGCCAGTTCCAGACCATCAGCGCCGCGCCCGAGCGGTCCTTGGACGCGATCGCGTACACGCCGTTGTCGCCCTTGAGGCCGCCGGAGACGGCGGACACCCGGGTCCGCTTCATCTTCGACTGCATCAGCATCATGTTCCCGTAGGGCGTGAAGGTGTCGAGGACCGGCCCGTTGGGGGTGCGGGTCACCAGCTGGTCCTTGCGCTCCTCGACCCGGTGGCGGACGACCCAGTTGAACACGTGGGTGTCCGGCTGGTTGGAGTACAGGTACCCGTAGGTGGCCATGCCGGCCGCCTGCCGGATGTAGTCGTTCTTGGGATCGGGGTCGTCGAACGACGGGCCGGGATAGATGCCGGTCTCGGTGATGAAGGACGGGATGTGCCTGGACAGCCGCCTCTCCTTCAGCCACCCCAGGATCGTGGCGCGGTCCGAGGCCACCACACCGAGATCGTTCTTGTAGAACGTGGGGACCTGGTACTTGTCGTCCCACTTCAGGTAGGCGTGGTACGAGATGAAGTCGAGGCGCTTGCGGGGGTTCCTGTCGGCGGCGTAGCCGTCCAGGAACGGCCGGAGCCATTTGGGGTCCAGCCAGCTCAGCGCCGGACCGCCGACCCGGATCCGGTCGGGACGGTGAAGCGCCTTGTTGACCTTGCCGACGGCCTCGTAGAACGGCGGATAGAAGCGGTAGAGCCCGCCGGGCTGCAGGGTGGCCTGGTCCGCCGGGTGGCCGTCGTGGAGCGTCTGCCCGTAGTACTCCCAGTCCGGCTCGTTGTAGACCTCGACGTACTTCACGTGGGGGTACTTCTTCTTCAGGTTCCCGATGACGAGTTCGAGCATCGGTTCGAGGTCCTTGAACGGCCTCTCGCCCTTGACGAAGCCGCTCGGGTTGATGTTCACCAGCAGCGAGTCGGACACGGCGCTCGCCTGGCGGAGGTAGGCGTCGAGCGGGGAGAAGTCGCACTTGCGGGTCGCCAGGTCGCACTGGTTGAAGACGTCGTTCTGCGGGGACGCGTTTGAACTGCTGAGCCACACGCGGTAGATGTCGCCGTGAAGGCCCTGCTCGTTGAGGAACGCGACGTCATCGCCGCGTTGCTGGGGCCATGCGGTGACGTTGCCGAAGTTGTTGTACCTCTCCGGGCGCGGCAGGCTGCCCTGCTCGTGCCCGAAGTCGACCGACACCGTGGCGGGCGACGTCGCGGGCGCTGCGGCGGGCGCTGCGGCGGGCGCCGGGGCGGACGCGTGGGCGCTGGCGGGCGGCTCGGCGCCCACCAGCGCGGTGCCCGCCGCCAGGACGCCGAGCAGCAGCGTTCCCGCGAGGCGCCGCCCGGCGCGCGGTCCGCCGGGCGCTCGCTGCGGCACTGTCAGGTTCCCCATGCACTGCACCTCCTCCGGCCGCTCCGGTGACGGGCGTCATGGCGGCCGAAATTAGAGTTGCAATACGAATTTCGTTTGTCAAGAAGCTCATTCTCCTCAGACGACAGTCATACTCCGAGGGGCGGCCGGGCGCGGCTCACTCCGCGAGGGCGGGCACCACCGAGGTGAGGAAGGCGCGCAGCGAGCCCTCGACGTCGACGCCGTCGCGGTCGTGGAGCCACTGGTTCTGCAGGCCGTTGCGCAGGGCGATCGTCATGGTCGCGAGGGTCGCCGGCGCGAGCGGCGAACGCAGCTCCCCGCGCTCGGCCAAGGCGGTGAAGACGGTCGTGTAGAACGCGCGGAGGCTGCGGTAGCGGTCGGTGTAGTAGGCGTGCGCGGGATGGTCCGGTGAGGTCGCCTCACCGGCGATGACGCAGTGCAACTCCAGCAGGCCCGGGTTCAGCGCGTTGTCGGCCGTGACCGCGAGCATGCCGCGCAGCGCCTCCAGCGGCCGTCCGGCGGGGTCGCGTCCACCGGCCGCCTCCAGCAGGCGAGTGCTCTGCTCGGTGCGGAACTCCAGCACCGCGAGCAGCAGATCCTCCTTGGCAGGGAAGTGGTGCAGCAGGCCGGTGTAGCTGATCCCGGCCCGCTTGGCGACGTCCTTCATCGTCACGCCGTAGAAGCCGGTGCGGGCGAAGGCCTCCACACACGCCTCCACGACCCGGCGCCGCACGGTCGCCGACTTCGCGTACGGGCCGCGACCCGCCCGAGAGCCCATGCGGCCTCCTCTCCTGTCCGACCTCAGCGGGCGACGTAGCCGCCGTCCACGGGAAGGGCCGCGCCGGTGACGAAGGACGCCTCGTCACCGGCGAGGAAGAGCGCGGCGGCGGCCAGCTCCGACGGCAGCCCCCAGCGGTTCATCGGCTGGATCCGCATCGGCATGTCCGGCGGCGGCGACGGGTTCTCCGCCGAGGCGCCGGCGAGGCCGGTCCACGTCATGCCCGGGCAGATGGCGTTGACCCGCACGCCCTGCTCGGCGTAGTCGAGCGCCGCGCTCTTGGTCATCTGCACGACGCCGCCCTTCGCCGCGGCGTACACCGAGTGCCCCTTCCAGCCGACGAGACCGGCGGAGGACGCGGTGTTGACGACGGAACCGCCGCCGGTGCGCAGCATGGCGGCGATCCCGTACTTCATGCCTAGGAAGACGCCCTTGAGGTTCACCGCTATGACGTCGTCGAAGGTGCTCTCGTCCTGCTCGGCGATGGGTTTGCGGGGGCCGCCGAAGCCCGCGTTGTTGCACAGGACGTCGAGCCGCCCGAAGCGCCGTCCGGCCGTCTCGATCATGCTGCGGACGTCGGCCGCGACGGAGACGTCCGCGTGCACCGCGACGGCCGCGCCGCCGATGTCCGCGGCCGTGCCCTCCTGCTCCCCGCTGCGGTCGGCGCAGACCACCTTCGCGCCGTGCTCGGCGAACAGGACGGCGATGGACCGGCCGATGCCCGAGCCCGCGCCGGTGATGACGGCGACCTTGCCGGCGAGCCGTTCTCCGCTGACTGCCATGCTCTGGTTCCTCACGGTTCGGACGGCGGCGTGCCGGTCGTGGTGCGGTGCCGCGCCAGCCCGGCGAGCGCCGCGTCGTGCCTGGCGATGATCTGGCGGACGCGCGCCTCCGCCAGCGGCCCGAGACCGTCGTAGATCCCGGCGAAGAGGGCGCGCGCCCGCCGGCCGGGCCACGGGGCGGGCAGCAGCCGCTCCGGCAGTTCGGGGTCGAGGCTCACCAGCTCCCGCCAGGCGTCCTTGACGTCGGTCCGGGTGACGAGCGCCTCCGCCGTGCCGACCTGCCCGTGCTCGACGCGGTGGAGCAGCGGTTCGTGCTCGGCGATGAACGCCTCGTAGCGCGCGGCGATCGCGCCGACGTCCCATGCCGACAGCGGGTCGCCGGGGCCGGCGGCGTACGTCACCTCGGCGCGCAGGACGGTCGCGTGCTCCACCGCCAGGCTTTCGAGCAGCTCGACGGTCTGGTCGCGGTCCGCATGGGGCGACACCCACACGCTGTCGTACAGCGGGGCGTAGCCGAGCCAGCGCAGCCGCGTCCGGATGACGTACCGCAGGTCGCGCTGCTCGTCGGGGACCGAGAACAGGACGGTCGTCCACGCGCCGTCCCACGCCCGGTCCCCGGCGCGGAACTCCACGATGCGCCGCTGGGTCAGCTCCAGCGCGCGGGCCGCGGCCGGCGTCATCCGGTAGAACGTCCGCCGGCCCGCCTTCGCCGCCTGGAGGAGGTCGCGCCGGGCGAGCCGGGCGATCGCGGCGCGGGCGCTGGCCTGCGAGTTGGCGAACTCGGTGAGCAGCTCGACCAGCGCGGCGGACGGCAGGTACTCCTCGGTGCCGAACCAGTAGTCGGTGAACAGCCCGAGGACCAGATGCTGCGGGTTCGGCCCGACCTGGACGCGCGGGAAGTCGACGTCGGTCTCCACGTGGGCTTCCATCACGCCGGAAGGCTATCCGCGGGGCCGCCGGCGGGGCGCGCCCGTCGCACGTCCCCGCTCACACGGCCGGTTCGGCGGTCGTGTCGAAGAAGGCGGCGCCGGAGTCGGGGATGCGGGGCTGGTGGAAGACGTTGACCGCGTACGAGACGAGGATCATCGAGTACAGCAGCCGCAGCAGCCGCGTCGCGTCCTCGGGCAGGTCGCCGAGGTCGAGCGTGTTGAGGTACTCGACGGCCTCCTCCGCGCGCGGGGCGATGGCGTCGTAGAAGGCGGCCAGCTGGTCGAACGTCTTCGACAGGCGCATGTCGTAGCGTTCCTGCCGGGTCGGGCGCGCCCAGTCGGCGACCCACGGCTCCAACTCGGCGAACTGGGCGGGCAGGCCGGTCGCGGTGGTCGGCATCAGCCCTCCTTCTCGGTGTCGCGGGCCTGGTGCGCGGCCACGGTGTCGCGGACGGTCCTGTGGAACTTGCGGATGAGCAGTTCCTGGTCGGACAGGTGGAACCGCTGGTTGGCGCGCGTCGACAGGCCCATCTGCGTCGCTTCGATGGTGTTGACGTCCTGCATCGCGAACTCGATGGTGCTGTCGACGACGAGCTCCTGCGCCAGGCGTTCCCGGGCGTTCTTCGGCGGGACGAAGTACAGGTCGATGTCGTAGGTGTGCTTGTCCACCGACTCGGGCCAGTAGGTGTAGGTGATGTAGAAGCCGCGCGCCCAGATCTGGACCGACAGGTTCGGGAACAGCCAGAACTGGTCGTTGCCCCAGGACTTGATCTTTCCCTTGTTGAGGAACTCGGGGAGCGGGCCGAGGTCGGGGACGTCGTCGGGACCGAACAGCCCGGCCCGGAACAGCTTGTACACCCAGATCTGGTCGCGCTCGGCGGGGCCGGCGGTGCCGGGCTCGCGCGGCGGCAGCGGCGGCGGCCCGGGCACCGAGGTGAGCATGTGCGGGGTGAACAGGTCGTAGTGGTAGGAGTCGACCGGCGGGACGAGCTTCTCGGCCTTCGCGATGTCCTTGGCGATGAAGCGGGCGTGGACGTACGGCGGGTGGTACCACTCGCAGACCGAGTCGACGGCGAGCTTCCAGTTGCCGCGGATCGGCGCCGAGAACCCGTAGTGCTGCGTCATCTCGCCGAACGGGTACGCCTCCAGTTCGAGGAGGCGGTCGCCCAGGTAGGCGCGCAGCGGGACGGGGTCGTCGGCGAGGTTGACGAAGACGAACCCGGCGAACTCCTCGCAGTGCACCGGCGGCATCCGCAGCGAGTCCTTGTCGAGGCCGAAGAACTCCTCCTCGTTGGTGACGTGGGTGACGCGGCCGTCCAGCCCGTACCGCCAGCCGTGGTACTTGCAGGTGAACTCGCGGCACGAGCCCCTGGACTCCTCCTGCGGGTGCTCCTGCCAGACGACCTTGTTGCCGCGGTGCGCGCACACGTTGTGGAAGGCGTTGACCGTCCCGTCCCGCCGCCGCGCGATGACGATGGACGCCAGGCCGGGCAGTTCGCGGGTGAAGAACGTCCCCGGCCGCGGCAGGCGCTCGGATCGGCCGACGTACAGCCAGGAGCGCTTGAACACCGCCTCCCGTTCCGCGGCGAAGAACTCCGGGGAGATGGAGTCCTCCTGGTCCACGGGCCCGGTGCCGAGGTCGGGGTAGTCCGGGGTGAACTTGCCCCGTCCCGTGGCCAGGCGCTGCCGCAGCTCTGTCATGCCCCGTCTCCTTGCTGTCGCCTCACGCTGACGCTCATCAGTTTCCTTATCGAACGGTAGATTGATGTCTTGCTTGTGGTCATGACCACGGCTTGTCGTTCCATGCGCGGTCCAGGGGCTCCATGCCGCCGCCGAAGGGGAAGAACTCCTGCTGCGCGTACGTCTCGCGCGCCAGGCCGTGGCCGAGTTCCTCCAGGTAGGCGCGCTTGAGGTTCTGGGTGAACAGCTGCCGCGTGTAACGCAGCACCATCGGCGGCCGCTTGACCAGCTCGCGGGCCAGTTCCCATGCCCGGTCGAGCACCTGGTCCTTCGGCAGGACCTCGTTGACCGCGCCCCACTCGCGCGCCTCCTGCGCCGGCAGCTTCTTGCCGGTCAGCAGGAAGTAGCGGGCGCGGTTGTGGCCGACGAGGAAGCTCCAGATCACGTGCTGGCCGTCGCCGGGGACCTGGCCGCGCGGGAAGTGCGACACGTCCTGGAAGTAGGCGTCCTCGGAGGCCAGGACGATGTCGCCCATCAGCGGCACCTCGGAGTGGATGTTGCACGGGCCGTTGACCACGCTGATCATCGGCACGTCCACCTCGAGGACGTTCTGCTGGAGCTGCCGGTTGTACCAGGCCTTCTCGTCCAGCTTGTGCAGCCCCCGGACGCCGGGCATGGCGTCGTACATCGGCGGGTCGGGAAGGGTGCCGTCGGGCATCAGGCCCCAGTCGGCGTTGTAGTTCTCGCCGGAGCCGGTGTGGATGAGCACCTTGATCTCGCGGTCGCCGGCGACGTCGGCGAACGCGTCGGCCATGTCGTCGTGTGACTTCCAGTCCCACACCAGGCTCCCGCCGCCGGTGTGGCACTGCATGAGCAGGATGCCGTCCTCGGTCAGCTCGAACCGGTAGTTGGGGTAGCGGTCCCTGTAGTCCTCGTATCGCGTGCGCCTGACCATCGGCGTCCCCTCGGCTCGCCCTGTTGTACGGCAGAGTTTTGGCGTACGGTTCTAAATATGCATCCTTTCCGGTTCGCCGTCCAGGCGACCAAGGCGACCGCGGGGGCGCAGTGGCGCGACCTCGCCCGCAAGGTCGAGGACCTGGGCTACGCCACGCTGTTCGTCGCGGACCACTACCTCGGGCCGGGCCCGGCGGCCCGCGAGTCGCGGCTGCCGCCGCAGCACCTCGCGCCGGTCGCCGCGATGGCGACGGCCGCCGCGGTGACCGGGACGCTCCGGGTCGGCTGCCGCGTGTTCTGCGTCGACTACCATGTCCCGGCCGTCCTGGCGAAGGAGGCCGCGACGCTCGACCTGCTGTCCGACGGGAGGCTCGAGTTCGGGATCGGCGCCGGATGGAGCGAGCCCGAGTACCGGGCGATGGGCCTGGACTTCGCGCCGCCCGCCCGCCGCGTCGACAAGCTGGCGGACGTCGTCGCCCTGCTCAAGGCGCACTGGAGCGGCGAACCGCTCGACCACCGCGGCGGGTTCGCGACCGCCGCCGGGTACGCGGGTCTGCCGCTGCCCGTCCAGCGCCCCCACCCGCCGATCATGATCGGCGGCGCGCGCAGGCGCGTGCTGACCCTCGCCGCCCGCGAGGCCGACGTCGTCAGCATCAACAACGTGCCGTTCGACCCGGTGAACGAGGCCGGCCGCACGCCCGCGCAGGAGGCGGCGCACCGCTTCGCCGTCGTCCGGGACGCGGCGGGGGAGCGCCTCGCCGGCCTGGAGATCGAGAGCTCGCCCTTCTTCACCGAGATCACCGACGACCCGGCCGGTGCCGTCGTGCGCGTCGCGAAGCTCATGGGCGTGCCGCCGGACGGGCTCCTCGACCACCCCAACGTGCTGGCCGGTTCCGCCGGCGAGGTGGCCGACCGGCTCCAGCAGCGCCGCGAGGTGTTCGGCGCGAACTACATCAGCGTCCAGCAGCGGGAGATGGAGCGCTTCGCGCCCGTCGTCGCCCGGCTCGCGGGACGGTAGCGGATCGGCCGCGGCCGGCGTTCACGGAGGACACAGCGTGGTCGAGCAGGAAAGGCCGGTCACCGGCGAGGAGCCGTCTGGGGCACGTGGGCCGCTGCACGGGCTGCGCGTGATCGAGGCGGCCACCCTCGCGGCGGGCCCGACGGTCGCCACCGCGCTCGGCGAGTTCGGCGCCGAGGTGATCAAGGTGGAGCCGCCGGGCGCCGGGGACCCGATGCGCACCTGGGGCGACCGCCGCGACGGCATCGGCCTGGTCTGGAAGAGCATCGGCCGCAACAAGAGGAGCGTGACCCTCGACCTGCGCGAGCCCGCCGGCCGGCGGGTGCTCCACCGGCTGCTGGACGTCGCCGACGTGCTCGTCGTCGGCAACCGGCCGAGCGCCCTGGCGCGGTGGGGCCTCGACTTCGACTCGGTGCACGCCGCGCACCCGCACGTCGTCGTCGCGCACATCACCGGCTACGGGCACGGCGGCCCCAAGAGCGACCGGCCCGGCTACGGGACGCTCGCCGAGGCGATGAGCGGCTTCGCCCAGGTCACCGGCGAGGCGGACGGGCCGCCGACCCTCCCGCCGTTCATGCTGGCCGACGGCGTCGCCGCGGCCTGGCCACCAACTCCGGCGCCGAGTACGCCGCCTGGGTCAACCCGGCGCACGCCGCCACCTCGCAGACCCACCTGCACAACATCACCACCCACTCCTGCGAGATCGACGGCGACGTCGCGCACTGCGAGAGCTACTCCCTCGTCGTGCTGGTCGGCAGGGACGGACGGACCGCGCAGGTCATCAACGGGCGCTACCTCGACCGCCTCGAACGGCGCGACGGCCGGTGGCGCATCGCGCTGCGCCGCTGCACCGTCGAGGCCATGTTCACCGCCGACGCCTCCGTGCTGCGGTCCCCGTTCTTCACCGACCAGGGCTACCTGAAAGGGACGCGGGACAGGGACGACCTGTCCTACCGGCGGCCGCTGCTCCTGGAGACGCCCGCGCCCGCCCGCTGGTCGTCCGAGACGCGGGAGGGCGCCCGATGACGGCGGCCTGGCCCCGAGCCCGGCGGGAGGCCGCATGCGCATCGGCCTGACCGGGGGCGCTTCGACACCCGACGCGATCGTCGAGCAGGCGCGGCAGGCGGAGGCGGACGGGTTCAGCTCGCTGTGGTACGCCAGCCTCGTCACCGGTGACCCGCTCACCCCGATGGCGCTGGCCGGACGGGAGACCTCGGCGATCGAGCTCGGCACCGCCGTGCTGCAGACCTACCCGTGCCATCCGCTCCTGCAGGCCAACCGGGCCGTGTCCGCCGCCGACACCATGGGCCGCCCCGGCCTCACCATCGGCATCGGCCCGTCCCATGAAGCGATGGTCCGGGACGTGTACGGCATGTCCTACGACCATCCCGGCCGCAGCACGGAGGAGTACATCCGGATCCTCACCGGCCTCCTGCGTGGCGAGACCGTGGACTTCCAGGGCGAGGACTGGTCGGTCCGCAGCGCGGGCCGGATGGCGAGCGCCGGTCGTCCCGTGCCGGTGCTGCTGTCGGCCCTGTCGCCGCGCCTGCTGCGCGTCGCCGGCCAGTACGCCGACGGCACCGTCCTCTGGATGGCGCCGGCCAAGGCGATCGACGGCCACATCGCGCCCCGGATCCACGCCGCCGCCACCGCGGCGGGGCGTCCGGCGCCCCGCATCGTCGCCGGGCTGCCCGTCGCCGTCCACGACGATACGGCGCAGGCGCGGGAGGCGGTCGCCGCGACCGCCGGAGCGTACGCGGGGATGCCGAGTTACCGGCGCATCATGGACATCGGCGGTGCCGGGTCACCGGCCGAGGCCGCGCTCGTCGGCGACGAGAAGTCGGTGCGCGGGCAGCTCCAGGCGCTGCTGGACGCCGGGGCGACCGACATCTGGGCCAACATCGTCCCCGTCGGGCCGGACCGGGCCGCGTCCCGCCGGCGCACCCGCGACCTGCTCCGCGAACTCGCCTCCGCCTGACGTCACAGCCGGATGCGGCCGGTGAGCCAGTCCTCGATGAAGTGCTCCAGCGACGGCGCGACGCAGCGCCGGTTGTCGGTGCGGTGGTCCCAGACGAAGATGTCGGGCCGTCCCTCGGGGACGAGGGCGTAGGCGAACAGGTTGCCGTCGCCGGGGGCGTCGGAGAAGAACAGCAGCTGGTCGAACGCCATGTACAGCCGCTTCAGTGCCGGGTAGGTGCGCATCTCCAGGTTGCCCTGGATGAGCTGCTCGGCGGAGAACACCAGGTTGTAGCCGTTGGCGTCGATCACGCCGTCGGTCTCCCCCAGGAGTTTGAGCAGGTCGTCGGGCAGGAGATGGCCCAGGCTCTCCTCGGCCCGGTACAGCATCTCCTCCGTGGCCGGCGAGGCGAAGCGGGCCTGGCGGGTGTGTTGTTCGATCAGCTCACGCCACATTGGCGCATCATCGCGAAGGGGAGCCCGTGCCGTCCAGTTGCCCGGCTCCGTCCCGGAATCTCGTGTCATGACCGGCCGCGCCCGGACCCTTGACGCGGTGCGGCCTCAATCATACATTCACTCACTAAATGTATGAATGGAGGCCAGGGATGCGACGGAACACGGCCGTGGTGCTCGGCGGCAGCGTGGCGGGGCTGTGCGCCGCGGGCGTGCTCGCGCGGCACTTCGACGAGGTGATCGTGCTGGAGCGGGACCGGCTTCCCGCGGACGCGCAGCACCGTCGTGGCGTCCCGCAGAGCAAGCACCCGCACTTCCTCCTCAACTCCGGCCGCCGCGCGATCGGCGAGATCTTCCCCGGCTTCGAGGAGGCGCTGATCGCCGCGGGCGGGATGCACCTGATGCCGTCCATGGACGCGGCCTACTGCGAGAACGACGGCTGGGCCCCGCGCAAGTCCGGGTCGATGACGATGGTCTACAGCTCGCGGGTGCTCATCGAGCGGATCCTGCGCGACAAGGTCCGCGAGGTGCCCGCCATCGAGATCCGCGAGGGCGTGACCGTCACCGGCCTGCGGTCCACCGGGGGAGGGACGGCGCGCGGACGCGTCGAGGGGGTGGAGTTCCGCACCGCCGACGGCGACGGTCACCTGCCGGCCGACCTGGTCGTCGACGCGCTGGGCCGCGGCTCCTCGGTCGTCGACTGGCTGCGCGCGGACGGCTGGACGGCGCCGCCCGAACGGACCCTCGACGCCAAGGTCACCTACACCTCGCGCTGGTACGACCTGCCGCCCGCCGACCGGCGTCCCGAGACGTGGTGGTGGAAGCACCTGGTCGTCACCCCGGCCCAGGACACCGGCGACCATCCCGCCGAGCATGAGTTCCTCAGCAACATCTTCCCCATCGAGGGCGACCGCGTCATCGTGTGCATGGGGTCGTGGGGGATCGAGATGCCGCGCAAGGTCGAGGCGTTCGAGGCCGCGGCCGACCGGGTGCGGGCCCCCCTCTTCGGCCGGGCCGCCCGCGCGTGCACCCCGACCTCCGAGGTGCATCTGACCCGTTCGACGGGCAACAAGTGGCGGCGCTTCGACCTCCTCGACGTGCCTCCGGTCGGGCTGGTGTGCATCGGCGACGCGATCTGCGCGTTCAACCCGTTCTACGCGCAGGGGATGAGCTCGGCCTCCCGTTCGGCACTCATCCTCGACGCGATGCTGCGCGAGCGCGACGCCCTCGACCTCGCCTTCTTCCGCGAGTTCCTCGCGCGGCAGAAGAAGTCGCTGGACGTTCCGTGGATGCTCGCGATGGCCCGGGACCAGGCCTACGACTTCGCGACCGGGACCGAGGTCGTCGCGGCCTGGCGCCGCCGGCTCGCCGCCCGCCTCAGCTGGCCGATCTTCAACGCCATCAACGCCGCGAGCCGCGAGGACGCCTACGTCGAGCAGACGTTCGCCAAGGTGTTCAACCTCGACAAGTCGCTCAAGGAGATGGCGAAGGATCCGCGGTTCTGGTTCGGTATCGCCCGGTACAAGCTGCGGCAGCGGCTCGGCCGGACGGTCGTCCCCGGCGGGTTCGACGACCGGCAGGAGCCGCCCGGCACCGACTTCACCGGCTACACCGGCGCCGCGTCCACCCGGACGGCGCAGCGCGGCGACGACCTCGTCGGCGCCTGAGCGGAGGAGCGAGACATGGGGTACACCTGCGACCCGGCGGCCGAGCGCGTCGCCGAGAAGCTCGGCTTCTCCTGCCACCACACCGATCCTCTGGTGACCTTCCGCAACCCGTTCGACCTGGCGAACGGCACCATGCCCGTCCTCGAACTGGTCGTCATCGGCGGTGCGGTGTTCGCCCTCGTCCACGCGTGGCGGCGCTGGCGGCGCGACGGCGACCCGGTCAACATCTCGCTGTGGTTCGCGTCGGTGGTCTACCTGTCGGTGATCGAACCGCCGCTCTACTTCCCCGGCTGGTTCGGCCTGGAGAAGCAGGTCGGGTTCATCTTCTCCCACAACGTGTTCACCGTGCAGTTCATGTACGACCGGCTGCCGCTCTACATCGTGGCGTTCTATCCCGCGATCTCGCAGCTCGCCTACGAGCTGGTCCGGGCGCTGGGGGTCTTCGCGCGGCGCGGGCCGCTGGCCGGCTCGGTGGCGGTGGCGTTCGCCTGCCAGGTCTTCTACGAGGTCTTCGACCAGCTCGGCCCGCAGCTGAAGTGGTGGGCGTGGAACCCCGCCAACGAGATGATCAACCAGCCGGCGCTCGCGTCGGTGCCGATGAACAGCATGCTGCTGTTCGCCTCGGTGTCCTTCGGCGCGATGACCTACCTCGTGGTCCGGCTCGTCGGCGACCGGCCCGGCCGCGGCGCGCCCGCCGGCCGGACCGTCACCTTGCGCACCGTCGCCTTGCGCACCGTCGCCTGGCGCACCGTCGTCGCCGGGGCCGTGACGCCGCTCGCGATGATCGTCGCGAGCGCGCCCAGCGGCGCGTTCCGCGGCGACGACCAAGTCGGCATCCAGCGGGCCGTCCTCTCCGTCGAGCTCGCCGCCGTCTGGATCGCCGGGCTCTACCTGTTCGCGGACGCATGGCGGGCGGCACGCGCCGACAAGATCGCACCGGTGGAATCGCCGCTGTTCGTGCGGACCTACCCGGCGACGTACCTCGGCGTCCTCGTCGTGCTGTGGCTGACCGCGCTGCCCGCCTACTTCGCCTCGACCGGCGGCGTCACCGAGCAGGGAACGCCGATCGGCAGCCTGTGGTACGCCGCGCTGTGCACGGTCGCCGCGGCGGGTCTCATCGCGGCCGTCCTGCGCGTGCGCGCGTCACGGCCGGCCGCGGAGCCTGTGCGATCCTAGGGCCATGGCGCACCACGGCTGGGGAGGCCGTCCCCCCGCATCGGATGCCGAGGCCAGGCAGCGCATCGTCGACGCGACCGCGCGGTGCGTCGACCGGCACGGCGTCAGGAAGACGACCCTCTCCGACGTCGCGAACGAGCTCGGCGTCACGCGCCAGACCGTCTACCGCCACTTCGCCCGGATCAGCGACATCGTCGGCGAGGTGGCGGCGCAGGGCGCGGAGTCGTTCGTCGACCGGCTGGTCGCCCACCTCCAGGGGATCACCGACCCGGCCGAGGCCGTGGTCGAGGGCATGATGTTCTGCGTGCGGACCATCCCGACCGAGCCGCGCCTGAGCCTGCTGCTCCAGCTCGAGGACTCCAGCGCCTTCGGCCGCGGGGCCACCACCGCGGACGCCATCGCCTACGGCGCCCAGATGCTGCAGCGCTTCCCCGTCGACTGGCGGGACGCCGGGATCGGCGCGGACGACCTCAACGGCCTCGCCGAGATGATCATGCGGCTGCTGACGTCGCTGCTGCAGCACCCGAGCGAGCCGCCGCACGAGGACGCCGAGCTGCGCGCCCTCCTCGACCGCTGGCTGGCCCCCGCGCTGCGCCGGCCGTCCGTGGCCGTGCACGGCGCCGGCCGGTAGCGGCGAGCCGGGTCGGTAGCGGAGCGGGGTCGGTAGCGGGGCGGGGTCGGTAGCGGGGCGGGGTCAGTAGCGGTTCGTTTCGGCGTCCACGGCGAGGTCGGCGTCGATCGCCTCGGCTGACACCTCCTTGAGACCGAGGTGGTCCTTGGCGATCCGCCCGAGCGTGGGCAGGGACCCCCGGTCCGGCCAGGTCGCGGAATCCCACAGCGACGAGCGCAGGAACGCCTTCGCGCAGTGCATGTACAGCTCCTCGACCTCGACGAGGAGCGCGAGCCGCGGCCGCTTCCCCCGGACGGCCAGGTCGTCGAAGAACGGGGCGTCCGACACCAGCGCCGCGCGGCCGTTCACGCGGAGCGTCTCGTTCATTCCCGGCACGAGGAACAGCAGGCCGACGTGCGGGTTGTGCAGCACGTTGCGGAAGCTGTCGATCCGGTGGTTGCCTGGACGGTCGGCGAGCGCCAACCGGTGGTCGTCGAGGACCAGCACCGACCCCGCGGGGTCGCCGCGGGGCGAGACGTCGCAGGCGCCCTCGGGGCTCGAGGTCGCCAGCAGGACGAACGGAGAGTGCGCGATGATCGTGCGCGCGTGCTCGTCGATCCGGGCGATGTCCTTGTCCCACAGGGCCCGCGGCGGCTCGGGGACGATCGCGCGGAGCTCGGCCTCGGTCGTCACCGTGCGGATCTCGGAAGGGTCCATCATCCGAATATAAGGTAACCCTGACCATAGGCGTGGAGGTCCCGTCAGGAGCAGTGGAAGCCGAAGACCTCCTGGACGTAGGCGCCCGAGGGGTCCCTGGGCAGGTCGGGGTCCGGCTTGCAGGTGACGGTGACGCGCTTCGCCCTTTCGCGGACCACGCCGTGGATGGTGAAGGTGCCGTGGATGTCGCCCGAGGCGGAGGCCTTGTCCCTCTGCTCCTTGCAGGCGCTCGTCCCCCTGGCGAACCCGCTCGGGGACAGCACCAGGTCGGTGCAGACGTAGTCGGCGTCGGGGCGCCTCGTCGGGTCGGCGGCCGACGCCGTGGCCGACGCCGTGGCCGACGCGGTGGCCGACGCCGTGGCCGATGCGGTGGCCGGCACGGTGATCGTCGCGGTGGTCGCGGCGGCGAGCGAGCCGGCCGCGAGGATGCGCAGGCAGGAGAGCATGGAAAGCGTCCTTTGCTGCCGTGACCGGCGGAACGAAGGCCGCCGGTCCGTCTGTGACTCCTCTGTCATGCGTCTGCGAACGTCCCGCCGTCGTACCCGCGGACCTGCCCTTACACCTCAAAACAACCCAAACCCTCCGCTGGTGGGCGGCCAAGTCCCCGCCCCGGCGGCGCCGGAGTTGTGGGTTCGGCGCGGAATCGGGCGCCCGAGCCTGTCACTCACCTTCAGAGAACGGCGCCGGTCGCCCAACTAGCTTGGGCGGCCGGAGGATGACAACGTGCCGGACGAACCACGCACCGATCGGCGGAGGCTGCTGGGCACCGCGGGACTTCTCGCGGCCGCGGCCTCGCTCCCCGACATCACCGGACCCGCGACCGCGCAGGCCGAACGCGACGCGCTCGGCCAGTGGACGCTCGACACCATGAAGGGCCTCGCCGTCTTCGTCATGCCGGGCCCGGACGCCTACTCGCGCGCCCAGGGCACGCCCCGCAAGGAACCCGGCGGGATCGAGGCGAAGCTGCCGGAGTTCCTCGTCCAGAACCTCAACCGCTACATTCCCTTCCCCGACCTGCCCGTCGGAGGGCTCGTCGGCGCGCTGGCGCCGCTGCTGCGCGGCGCGAAACCGGCGCCGCTCCAGAACGACGCCGAGATCCCGCTGGCGCCGATCGTCGCGCTGATCCTGAACGCCGAGGCCGTCCGCGTCGATCCCCGCACGCTCGGCGGCGCCTTCCTGGCACCGTTCTCCCGCCTGGCCTATCGCGGGAAGGCGAAGGTGTTCGAGCTGCTGGAAGGACCCGATGCGGCCCTGGTCGAGGCGCTGGACGCCCAGTTGCCCGAACCGCTGAAGCGCTCGGCGTCCGGGCTGCTGAAGTACGCCGCCGGGGCGCTGCTGGAGCTGTCGGCGCTCGGCGGCTACTCCGAATGGGGCGTGCTCGACCCGGCCACCAGGCGGCTGCGAGGCCGCCCGGTCGGCTGGCAGGACAGCGGCTACACCCCGGCCTCGGAGGGACGGCCCGAGTTCCGCGGCTACTACCAGGGACGCAGGAAGGTGACCGGATGAGCCGGGACGTCATCGTCGTGGGCGCCGGAGGGGGCGGCCCCGTGGTCGCCAAGGAGCTCGCCGCGCGCGGCCTCGACGTGCTGCTCCTCGAAGCGGGTGCCCGCTACGCCGACCCGCGCAAGGAATGGACGCACTTCGAGAACGACGCCAACAACCCCATCACGGGTTTCCTGCGGGCGGGGCCTTCGGACCGCGGCAAGCCGGAATGGCTCCGCGAGGAGCCGCAGAACTCCTTCCTCCTCCAGGTGGCGGGCGTCGGCGGGACGACCCTGCACTACTACGGCAACTCGCCGCGCGCCTACCGCGGCGTGTTCAAGGGATACGACGGGCCGGACAGCGGCAATTACGACACTGCCCACGCGTTCCCGCTGACTTATGAGGAACTCGTCCCGTACTACGAGTGGGTGGAGGCGACCCTTCCCGTCCAGACGGCGGCGATGGGCGTCAAGGAGACGGTGTTCTTCCGGGGCGCGGAGAAACTCGGCATCCCCGTCCAGACGACCAAGGACACCAAGCAGTGGTCGTACCGGCCCCAGGAGAACGCCATCCTGCAACCCGGCGGGACCGCCGGGAAGACGGGGGATCCGGCGAAACTCCACTATCCGCAGGCGACCGGATGCACTTACTGCGGCTATTGCCTGGAAGGGTGCATGGAACCGGCGGGGGCCCCGCGCAACCAGGCCGCGAAACGCTCCACGGACAACAGTTACGTCCCCATGGCCCTCACCGCCCATGCGTGGTCGCCGCACGGGCGCGCCGTCACCCTCCTGGCCGACTCCTACGCCGTCAAGGTGCACACCGCCCCGAAGAACGGTGAGCTCGCCGCAACGGGCGTGACCTGGCGGAACACGCGGACCGGCGAGGTCCACCGCGAGGACGCGGCCGTGGTCGTCCTCGCCGGAGGCACCACCGAGACGCCGCGGCTCTGGCTGAACAGCGACCTGCCGAATCCCAACGGCTGGGTCGGGCGCGGCTACACCGACCATTTCCTCGACGGCGTCACCGGACTGTTCGACCACGACACCGGTTCCTCGCGCGGCCCGAGTTCCGCCGCCCGCTGCGATTTCCCGGGATACGGCGCGCTGGAGAACATCGGCCTGCCACCGGCGATGCAGGCGTTCACCATGGCGCTGTCCGACAGTGGGATCCGCGGCCAGTACCGCAACGGCCGCGGTTTCACCGGCCCCTGGGACGGGCGCACCGGACGCGTCATCGGCCCCGAACTGAAAGAGGCCCTCGCCAACGGCGTGGACCGCCTGCTGAACATCCTCGTCCTCACCGGCGACAGCGTCGAGGCGCACAATCGCGTCACGCTGTCGGCCTTCCCGCCGGACGAGCAGGGCCCGATCCCGAAAGTGGAGTTCCGTTCCCGGCAGCGGACCCGGCACACACTCGCCTCCCGGGAATTCCTTGCGCGCAAGGCGACGGAACTGCTCCGCAAGGCCGGGGCGAAACGCGTCTACCGGTTCGACTGGGCGCCGCTGCTCCTGCACGTCCATTCGTCGATGCGGATGGGCATGTCGGCGGACGATTCCGTGCTGGACGCCGACGCCCGCAGCCGCTGGGTGGACCGCCTCTACATCGCCGACAACTCCGCGCTCGCCAACAGCCTCGGCGGCCCCAACCCGACCCTCACCACGCAGGCGCTCGCGACCCGCACCGCCGAGACGATCTTCGTCCGGCACTTCGGCGGCCACCGCTGGGTCGGCCACGAGGACCCCGTCGTCTCCACCGACCCGCGCTGCGCCTGACCCTCGCCGGGCGCGGGCCCGTCCGGTCAGCCCGGGAGACGGCGCCACACCTCGTCCAGCGCCAGCCGCAGCGCGCCGGTGAGGACGGTGTCCTCGGCGAGGCCGGAGAACTCCACGGCCGGCGGCGTGAGCGTCAGTTCGGCGAGATGCCGGGTGATGGCCGTGAGCAGGACGGACCCGGCGCGCGCCACCCCGCCGCCGATCACGACGGCGTCGGGGGCCAGGACCAGCACGGCCGGGGCGATGGCGTGCGCGAACGCCGCGGCCACGTCGTCGACGACCTCGGTGGCGACCGCGTCGCCGCCGGCCGCGGCGGCGAAGACGGCGGCGGCGTCGAGCCCGTCGCCGCGCAGGACGGTTCCGGTGCGGCCGCGCGCCGCCCGCCGGGCCCGCTCGGTGATGGCCTCGGCGCCGATGGCCCGTTCGAGGGGGCCGCGCCCGTCGCCGGTGTCGGGGACGTCGCCGGAGGGCCGGATGAAGCCGATCTCGCCGGCGGCCCCGGTGCCGCGGTGCAGCCGCCCGTCGATCACGACCCCGGCGCCGAGCCGCTCGCCCCACTGCACCGCCAGCAGGGTGCCCGGCCCGCTGCGCTCCCCGGCGACGGCGAGGGCCGCGAGGTTCGCGTCGTTCTCCACCTGGACGGAGCAGCCGAAGCGGTCGCGCAGGTGCGCCGACAGGTCGACCGAGGTCCAGCCCGGCACGCTCGGCGCGAGCAGGATCCGGCCGGAGCCGGCGTCGACGATCCCGGGCGTGGCGACCACGACCGCGGCGATCTCGTCCGCGCCGAGGCCCGCCTCGGCGAGCACCCGCCCGATCGCCTCGTCGACGACGCCCAGCAGCCGGCCGGCACCGGTGCGGCCTGCGGGCAGCCGCACCGCGGCCAGGCGGTCGGCGGCCAGGTCGTCGATCCCGGCGCTGACGGTGTGCGGGCCGACGTCCAGGCCGAGCACGGGCGCGGCGCGGCCGCGCAGCGAGACCCGCACCGCGGGACGGCCGCCCTGGGGGGAAGCCGCGGCCCGGTCGTGCTGACGGAGCCAGCCGGCCTCGACCAGGTCGTCCACCGCCTGGCCCACCGTCGGCCGGGTGAGCCCGGTCAGCCGGACGAGCTGGGCGAGCCGCACCGGCTCGGGCGCGCACTCGCGCACCGCGCGCAGCACGGCGGCGGTGTTGAGGCGGCGCAGTACCGGGGTGCCGACCGTGCGCTCCTCGTCCATCGCCCCCTCCGGAAGATCGCGCGGACCCCTTGACCGGACGATCTTCCGCACCGATCATGAACCCGTCCTGGTATTGCAAGGACTTTAACAAACCCCCGCGCGGGTGGAGGTTCCACCATGGTGTCGAGCCCACGACCGGAAAAGCGACGGACACGACCATCGGGAAGACGACGGCGCGCCGGGAGCCGCTCCCGGGCGCTCGCCATCGCGGCGGCCGCGGCGCTGGCCCTGCCGCTCACCGCGGCGATGCCGCCCGCGTCCGCGCGGACGGCCGCCGAGACCGCGACGGTCACGACCCGCCCGGCCGGGCCGGCCGGACAGGCGCTGGAACGGATCCTCGGTGAGCGCAAGGCCGCCCAGGTCACGCTGCAGACCATCGACAAAGGCACCGGCGCCGACCGGTTCCGCATCTCCGCCTCCGGCGGACGCCTGGTCATCGCGGGGACGTCCCCGGCCGTCCAGCTCACCGGGTTCGGCTGGTACCTGCGCAAGGTCGCGCACGCTGACTACGCGATCGGCGGGTCGCAGCTGGACCTGCCCGCGCGGCTGCCGCTGCCGTCCGCGCCGATCGAGGAGAAGGCCTCGGTCGCGCACCGGTTCGCGCTCAACGACACCAACGAGGGATACGCGGGCGCCTACCTGAGCTGGGACGAATGGCAGCGCCGCATCGACGCCCTCGCCCTGCACGGCGTCAACGAGGTGCTGGTGTACGAGGGCCAGGAGGCGGTCTACCAGCGGGCCTTCCAGCAGTTCGGCTACAGCGCCGAGGACATGCGCAGGTGGATCCCGCAACCGGCCCACCAGGCGTGGTGGCTGCTGCAGAACATGTGCTGCACCGGCTCGCCGATCTCCCAGCGGCTGATCGACCGCCGCACGGCGCTCGCCCGGCGCATCGTCGACCGGCTCCGCGAACTGGGCATCACGCCCGTCCTGCCCGGCTACTACGGAACGGTCCCGACGGACTTCGAGACCCGCAACCCCGGCGCCAACACCGTCCCGCAGGGCACGTGGAACGGTCTGGAGCGCCCCGACTGGCTCGACCCGACCGGGCCGCAGTTCGGCAAGGTCGCGGCGGCGTTCTACAAGGCGCAGACCGAGCTGTACGGCACGTCCACCATGTACAAGATGGACCTGCTGCACGAGGGCGGCCGGGCCGGATCGGTGCCGGTGGGGCCGGCGTCCAAGGCCGTCCAGGACGCGCTCGAAGCCGCCCACCCCGGTGCGATCTGGAACATCCTCGGCTGGCAGAGCAACCCGCGCAAGGAGACCCTGGAGGCCGTCGACCGGTCGCGGATGTTCATCGTGGACGGCATCACCGAGCAGCCGAGCGTCACCGACCGCGAGAAGGACTTCCTCGGCACCCAGTACGCCTTCGGCACGATCTGGAACTTCGGCGGCCACCAGAACTTCGGCGCCGGGCTCACCGTGTGGAACGAGAAGTTCCACGCCATGCGCACCAAACCGGGCAGCGCGCTGAACGGCATCGCGCTCATGCCCGAGGCCATCGACAACAACCCGGCCGCGCTGGCGTTCTTCACCGACATGCCCTGGGAGGACGGGCCCGTCGACATGGACGCCTGGTTCGCCGGGTACGCCGCCTCCCGCTACGGCGCCGCCGACCCGCACGCCGTGGCCGCCTGGAAGATCATCGGCCGCACCGCCTACGCGTGGCCGGCGGGCAAGGACACCCGGCACGTCACCGCCCTGTTCGACGACCAGCCGAGCCTCACCGACACCGGGACGCCGCTGCAGTACGACCCGGCCGAGTTCGAGCAGGCGTTGCGCGAGCTGCTCCAGGTCGACCCGCGGCTGCGGCAATCGGACGCCTACCGCTACGACCTCGTCGACGTCGCCCGCCAGGTCCTCGCCAACCGCAGCAGGACGCTGCTGCCGAAGATCCGCACCGCCTACCAGGACGGCGACCGGACCGCGTTCGAGCGGCTCACCGACCGCTGGACCGCCGAGATCGGGCTGATGGACGACGTCCTCGGCACCGACCCGAACTTCCTGCTCGGCGCGTGGCAGCGCGAGGCCGCCCGCCAGGCCGGGAACCGCACCGAGGCCGCGGCCCTCGACTACGACCTCAAGTCGCTCGTCACGCTGTGGCAGACCGAGAGCCCCGGCCTGCAGGACTACGCGCGCCGTGAGTACAACGGCCTGGTCGGCGGCTACTACGGCAAGCGCTGGACGATGTTCTTCGACGAGCTGAAGCGCGCCATGAGGACCGGCGCCGAACCCAAGCAGATCGATTGGCGCGCCGTCGCCGAGAGCTGGGCGCACGCCGGGACCCGCTACGCCGACCGTCCCCACGGCGACGCCTACCGGCTGGCGGCGCGGGTGGCCGAGGAACCGGCCGGCGCGCTGGCCCTCACCTCCGACCGCAAGGGCGTCGCCCCGGGCGGCACCGTCCGCGTCACCGCCACCTTCACCAACGAGTCGACGCTGAGCACCGCGCGTGGCGTGCGTTTCGCGCTGACGGCGCCGCGCGGGTACACCGTGCGTCCGGCGGCCGATGCCAAGAGCGATGTCGCCCCCGGCGGGACCGCGACCGCGACCTGGACGGTGACGGTGCCCGCCGGAGCCGCACCCGGTGATCTGCCCAGCCTGGACGGCACCGTCTCCTGGCGCACCGGCAAGGGCGAGTCCGAGCAGGCGAGCGCGCACTCCCTGCTGATGATCGGCGGTAGCGCGATTGGAGCGCCTTACAAGACGGCCGCGTCCACGACGGCCGCGTACGCGCAGAAGGGCGACGCGATCGGCCTCGCCGCCGGTGGCGAGGACCTCTGGGGCGACACCAACGAGTTCGCCACCGTCTACAGCGACGGCGCCCTGACCTCGGGGCACGCGGTGTCCACGAAGGTGACCGAGCTGGACGGCGCGTCCCCCTGGTCGCGCGCCGGCCTCGTCGCCGCCAACGACCTGGCCAAGAGCGGGACCGGCGGATACGCCAACATCGCCGTGACGCCCGACCACGGCTGCGTCTTCTCCTACGACTCCGACGGCGACGGACGCCTCGACCAGGTCAGCGAGGTCGGCGGCTTCACCGCGGGCGACGTCCGCGTCCGGCTGCGCAGGGACGGCGACCGCATGAGCGGCTCGTGCAGCTCCGACGGCGAGAACTGGAACGTGGTCGGCTCCGGGACCGTCCCCGGCGCGTCGGACGCCCAGGACGTCGGCATGTTCGTCAGCGCGGTCAACCGGCACACCGCGCAGGAGGCGATCGCCTTCTTCGGCGGCGGCATCACCGCCTCGCCGGGCACCGCGCGCGACGGCTCCGGCGACGTCCTGCAGAGCCTGCGCAAGCCGGTGACGGCGCTGTCGTCGGAGCCCGGACGGCCGCCGGAGGCCGCCAACGACGGCAGCCGCGCCAACTCGCCCTACTGGGGCGGCCAGCTGACCTACGGGGAGAACTGGTGGCGCGTCGACCTCGGCGCCGTCAACGAGGTGTCGCGCGTCAACGTCCGCAACTACGTCGACGGCACCCGCTACTACACCTACCGCCTGGAGGGCAGTCTCGACGGAGCCCACTGGTTCACGCTCGGCGGCCGCAACGGGCCGCGTCCGGCCAACGACACCGGCGACACCATGAACACCGAGGCCAAGGCCCGCTATATCCGCGTCGTCGGCCTCGGCAACACCGCCAACTTCACCTTCCACCTCACCGAAGTCAGCGTCTACGGCACCCCGGCGACCTGACGCGGGGCAGGCCCGCGGCGCTCCGCCGCCGCGGGCCTGCCGGGGGCGTCCGGCATGGCCGGGAGCGGTTTCCCGGACACCGGGAGGGCGGTGCCGGCAGGGCGCGGCGGCGGTTGCGATCCCGCCATGACTCCTCGCATGTTCCTCGCCGCCGGGATCGCGGCGGTCAAGCTCGTGGCGGGCACCGCCGCGGCGGACGCCTCGCCGCGTGAGCGGGCGCGGCTGCTCGGGGTCCGGACCTTTCCGTCCGGCCTGACCTTCGAGGAGACGACCGTGGACGGGCTGTCCGCGTCGTCGGCAGCGAGGGCCGCCGCGGCCGGCCGATCCGCTCCATCCCCGCATGATCCTCGACGCGGGCGGCGCCGCACCACCCGGCTTTCCCTGGAGGACGCCCCGCGGCGGATCAGCGGCCGCGCGCGCCGAGCGCGGCCACCAGCGCGAACCCGCCGACGCCGAGCAGGGCCCACGTCGCGCCCGCCGGACCGAGGTCGAAGAGCCGCCCGACCAGCAGGTCGCCAGCGAAAGCGAACACGCCGGCGACGCCTTGCAGGACGCCGTAGTAGGAGCCGAACCGTCCGGGCGGCGCGTGCCGGACGGTCCGCTGGAACACCGCCGGCTGGATCAGCCCGTTCGCCACGCCGTTGAGGACGGCCGCGACCATCAGCGGGCCCGTCCCCGTGCCGTCCAGCGGCGCCAGCATGAAGAACGTAGCCGCCGCGCACAGCAGGCCGGCGCGCAGCACCCAAGGCCGCTCCCCGCGGCGGCGCACCGCGACGAAGGGCTGGGCGGACGCGGCGACGGCGGCCAGGACACTGAAGCACAGGGTCGCGGCGCCGGCGGAGAAGCCGAGCAGCGGGACGGCGGTCATGATGTGGTCGGCGAGCAGGGTCGTGGGCGCGGCCACCAGTGTGAAGAACAGGAACGCGCGGTCGCCGAGCACCGTCCGCACTCCGGCGGCGAGGTCGCGGAACCCGCCGGACGCCGGCCGCGCGGCGTCGCCGGGCAGCCGCAGGAACAGCAGCCCGGCGACCGCCCACAGCGCGGCGGCCGTGCCCGCGACCAGCGCGAACCCGGTGTCCAGGCGGAGGAGGACGAGCCCGGCGGGCGGTCCCGCCACCGTCGCGATGTGCTGGGCCGCGGCATAGGCGGCGAAGCCGCCGGACCGGCGGGCGGCGTCGACGCCGGCGAGCAGGCACTGGGCCGCCGGGTTGTAGAGGGCGCCGCCCGCGGCCAGCACGACCGCCGCGCACAGCAGCGGGCCGGCGCCGTCGGCCGTCCCGAGCAGCGCGAAGCCGAGGGCGCGCAGCGCGCACGCGATCGCCCCGGTGCGGCGCGCGCCGATCAGGTCGGTGACCGCGCCGACCGGGAGCAGCAGCGCGTACTGCAGCCCGACGCGCACTCCGGCGATCAGCCCGACCGTGCCCGCCATCAGCCCCAGGTCGTGCCGCAGGTGCGCGACGAGATGCGCCATCACCGCGAAGAAGCCCAGACAGCAGGTGAGCTGGATCGCGACGACCGTCCCGACCACCCCGCGCCCGGACGGGTCCGCGGCGGGCCGGGCGGAGGCGGGCGGAGCGTCGATCACAGAAGAGAGCACACCAGAAAGCCGCGAAGGCCCCAAACCGCACACCGGCGCCACGGCGACTCTATGGCGTCCGAGCAAGCGTTCGCTTACTCCTCGGTCCTCACTCCGCTTTGACATCTTGTATAGGCGTTAGTCGAATCGTACGGTCGGTGTGTGACGCATCACGCACCGCTTCGGGAACGGGACGGCCGTCCGAGCCTCCGGGAGGAGCACAAGCGGCTCACGCGCGCACGCGTGCTCGAAGGCGCCGTGGCGGTGTTCGGCGGGAAACCGCTCGTCGACGTGACGATGGGGGACATCGCCAGGGCCGCGGGCATCACCCGGGCGACCGTCTACGCGTACTTCCCCGGCAAGAGGGAGATCCTCCAGGCCCTGCTGGCGCGCGTGTACGACCTCGCCGACGAGGTCTACGCCGAACTGGCCGCACTCCCGGTGTGGACCCGCGACGGCGTCCGCGCGTGGCTGGAGGAGGCCGTGGCGCGCTGGCGTCCGATGGCGCCGGTGATCCGGGTGCTGACCGCGGCCGGGGCCACGGCGCTCGGCGACGCGGACAGTGCCCGCGACCGCTCCCTCGCCGCGCACGAGCACTACGTCGCGCTGCTGACGGACGCGTCCCGGCACTGGCGCGGGACCTCGGCGGGGGAGGCCCGCCAGCGGGCCCTGATGATGGTGCTCCAGGTCGAGTCGTTCCTGTCGATGTGGCTGGCCGGGGGCTGGCCGGTGGAGACCGACGACCCGATCGACCTGCTCGCCGACGCCGTCTCCCATCTCCTGGCGCCCGCGATGACCGATCCGGCCGCCTGACGGAGATGAGCGTGCAGGAGGTGTCCGGCATCGCGGCGGCGCGCGGGCCGCCAGGCGCCGCGCCACGTCGCGGACCCCGGACCGGCGGCGCGCCAGGCTCCCAGCAGCCGCGCAGGCTCCCACCCTCGCCGCCCGGAACCGTGCCGCGCGACGCCGTCACCATGCCGCCGCATCGCCGAGGCCCCGTCCCGGCCGTGCCGGCGCGTACCCGCCAAATGGTGAACACGAACCCCGCGAAGGAGTGGGTGATGACCACCACGCAACCCTGGTCCGAACTGTTCGGCGCGCATGACCGCCTCGAGGTCGATCCGGCGTTCGGCGACCTGCGCAAGCGGCCCCTGTGCCGGATCCGGCTGCCCTATGGCGAGCCCGCCTGGCTGGCCACCCGTTACGAGGACGTCAAGGTCGTCCTCGGCGACCCGCGGTTCAGCCGCGCCGCCGCCACCGGCCGCGACGAGCCGCGCGCACGCCTGCACATCGGGTCGCCCGGCTCGCTGCTGCGCCAGGACCCGCCGGAGCACAGCCGGCTGCGCCGGCTGGTGGCCAAGGCGTTCACCGCCCGGCGCGTCGAGCGGCTGCGTCCCCGGACCCAGGAGATCGCCGACGCGCTCGCCGGCCGGATGCTGGCGCAGGGGCCGCCCGCCGACCTCGTCGAGGAATTCGCGCTGCCACTGCCGATCACCGTCATCTGCGAGCTGCTCGGCGTCCCGGCCGGGGACCGGGCCGACTTCCGGCTGTGGTCGGACGCGTTCCTGTCCACCACCCGGTTCACCGCCGAGGAGGTCACCGAGTACGTCGGACGGATGCGCGCGTACATGGCGGGCCTGGTCGCCGAGCATCGCGAGACGCCGCGCGACGACCTGATCAGCGCGCTCATCGAGGCGCGCGACCGGCACGACCGGCTCTCGGAGGAGGAGCTGCTCGCGATGGCGGAGGGGATCCTGGTCGCCGGGCATGAGACGACGGCCTCGCAGATTCCGAACTTCGTCTACGTGCTGCTGACGCATCCCGATCAGCTCGCGGCCCTGCGCGCCGACCCGAACCTGATCCCGCAGGCGGTGGAGGAACTCATGCGCTACGTCCCGCTGGGCGGCGCAGCCGGGAGCGCGCGCTACGCGACCGAGGACGTCGAGCTGGGCGGCTTGACGGTACGGGCCGGTGAACCCGTGGTGGTCGCCCTGCAATCGGCGAACCGGGACGAGTCCGTCTACTCCGACCCCGACACCTTCGACCCGCGGCGCCGCGAGACGTCCCACATCGGTTTCGGGCACGGCCCGCACCACTGCCTCGGCGCGCAGCTGGCGCGCATGGAGCTCCAGGTCGCACTCGGCACCCTGCTGCGGAGGTTCCCGGGCCTGCGGCTCGCGGGACCGGATCAGGACATCGTCTGGAAGTCCGGAACGGCCACCCGGGCGCCCGAGCGAATGCCGATCGCCTGGGACCGGCCCCGCACCCCCGGAAGGACGGGCGCATGACCTGGCTGGTCGAGGTGGACGGACGGACCTGCATCGGCTCCGGCATCTGCGCCGGGACCGCCCCGGACCACTTCGCCGTCGTCGACGGCACCTCCCGTCCCACCCGTCCGGAGACCGAACCGTCCGACCGGGCGCTCGACGCCGCCGAGTCGTGCCCGGTCGAGGCGATCACCATCCGGGCCAAGGAGACCGGGGAGGTGCTGGCTCCCGAGGACTGACGCACCGGCGCAACGTCTCGGAAGCTCTACCTCCAGCTGGATTTGGCTTGTCCGCCGGAGCGGAATCATGCGGAGGTTCCCGACATCCGGAGGGGCGAGTGCAGGATGGACGCAGCGCCGACGTCGTGGTCGTCGGCGCCGGTTTCGCCGGGCTCGCGGCGGCTCACGAACTGGCCGCCGCGGGCGCCCGCGTGGCGCTCGCCGAGGTCGGCGGCCGGGTCGGCGGCCGGGTGCTCACCCGGCTGCTGCCCGACGGGACGCAGCTGGATCTCGGCGGCCAGTGGGTCGGGCCGACCCAGTACGAGATGCGGGAGCTGATCGCCCGGTACGGGATGCGGACCTATCCCACGCCGGAGCGCGGACGGGCGGTCGTGGATTACGAGGGCGCCCTGCTCGACGCGCTGCCCCCGCAGGTCACGGCGTTGCTCGGCGAGCTCGACCGGCTCAGCCGGGAGCTGCCAGCAGACGAGCCGTGGACGCATCCGCAGGCCCGGACGTGGGACGGGATGACGCTCGCCTCCTGGCTGGTCGGCCGCACCGGCGATCCGGCCGTCGCGCGGGCCGTCGCGCGGCAGACCGCAGGGGCGCTGCTGTCACTCGACGCGGCCGACGCTTCGCTGCTGGAAACGCTGTTCTATCTGGCCAGCGGGGACGGGCTCGATGTCCTGGTCGGTTTCGCGGGCGGCGCGCAGTCCCATCGTCTCGTCGGCGGGCCGCAGGAACTCGCCGTGCGCATGGCCGACGCGTTGCCCGCGGGCACGATCTACCGCAACGCTCCCGTCCGGCGCATCGAGCACGGTGCCGGGGGAGCGGTCGTGCTCGCCGGCGGCATGCGGCTGGAGGCGGCGCACGTCGTCATCGCGATCCCACCGGTCCTGGCCGGACGCATCGAGTACGACCCGCCGCTCCCCGTCCAGCGCGACGGCCTCACCCAGCGCATGGCGGCCGGTTACGCGCTGAAGACGCACGCGGTGTACCGGGAGCCGTTCTGGCGGGCGCGCGGCCTGTCGGGCATTAGTTTCAGCAGCGACGGGCCGCTCACCGAGACCGTCGACAACACCCCGCCCGGTGGGCCGAGCGCGGTCCTGACCTCCTTCGCCTACGGCGCCGACGCGCAGCGCCTGCGTTCGTGCACCCCTCGGGACCGCCGCCGCGCCGTCCTGGACCGGCTGGCCGGACTCTTCGGCGACGAGGCGCGCGACCCGACCGCCTTCGTGGAGTTCGACTGGTGTGCCGAGCCGTGGACGCGCGGCTGCTTCTCGGGGCACCTCGCGCCCGGCGCCTGGACGGGGTTCGGCCCGGCCCTCCGCGCGCCCGTCGGCGTCCTGCACTGGGCCGGCACCGAGACCGCGACGCGCTGGAACGGCTACTTCGACGGGGCCGTGCGGTCCGGCCGCCGCGCGGCGGCCGAGATCCTCGCCGGCGCGGCGCCGGGTGGCGAACATCACAGCGGATTTCCTGTCCGATCGGTCAGACCCTGACCGATCGGACAGTTACGGTGGCGTCCATGGCGCGCACCTCGCCCGCGCTGCGCGGGCAGATCCTGGAGTCGGCGCTGCGGGCGTTCGCCCGGCACGGCTTTCGCGGGACGTCCCTGCAGCAGATCGCCTCGGAGGCCGGTTGCTCGAAGGCGTCGCTGCTCTACCACTTCAGCAACAAGGAGGCGATCCTCGCCGAGCTGCTGGTGCCCGTGGAACGCGAGGCCATCGCGCTGGACGCCCGGCTGGCCGGCCTGGAGGGGCAGGAGGCCGCGGTGGCCGCGGTCGGCGGCTTCGCCGATCTCACGGTGCGGTTCCGGCGCGAGATGAAGGTGCTGCTGGAGACCCTGCCGGAGCGGACCGTGTTGGACGACCCGGCGCTCGACGGCCTCGGCGAGCGGCTGGTGGACGCGCTGGCGGGCCGCTCGCCCGACCCGGCGGACCGGGTGGCCGCGTGGATGTCCCTCGGCGGGATGTTCGTGACCGGCGCCGCCGACCTGGCGGTGAGCGACGAGGTGCTGCGCGGGGCCATGGCCCGGACCGCCCTGCGCGCGTTGGGCCGCGCCTCGGGGGAAGACCGGGACCCGTGACCCGCTCCGGACGTGACCGCACGCCGGGGCCGGGGCCCGCATCGTAGACATGAGGAAGGAATCGGCTGTGTTCGCTCGCATCGGACGCGTCGTCGTGCATCACCCGTGGCGGGTGATCGCGGTGTGGCTGGCGGCCGCGGTCGCCGTGGTCGCGCTGGCGCCGAAACTGACCGCCACCACCGACGAGGCGTCGTTCCTGCCGAGCCACTACGAGTCCATCCAGGCGCTGGACGTCCAGCAGAAGGCGTTCCCGCAGGCCGCCACGCCCGCGGCGATCATCGTGCTGGAACGGCGGGACGGGGCGCCGCTGACCGCGGCCGACTCGCGCACGGTGGCGTCGGTGGGGCGGGCGCTCGCGGGCGAGCACATCGAGAACGTCACCGCCGTGCAGGTCGCGCCGCCCCCGGCGAACAGGAAGATCCAGATCATCTCGGTGCAGATGCCGAAGCCGGAGGGCGCGCAGGGCAAGAACCAGACCGACGCGGTCAAGGACCTGCGCCCGGCCCTGCGGGACCGCCTGGACGGCACCGACCTCAAGGGCGGCATCACCGGCACCGCCGCGCAGAACCTGGACGGGCAGGAGGCCGGGGCCAAGGCCGAGGCGATCACCGGCGCGGCCACCATCGGGCTGATCCTCGTGCTGCTGCTGGTGATCTTCCGCAGCCCGATCATCGCGCTGCTCCCGGTGATCACCATCGGCGCGGTGTCGCAGATCGCGACCGGGCTGATCGGCTGGGCCAACGACGCCTTCGACCTCAAGACCGACAGCTCGGTCAGCTCGATGCTCATCGTGGTGCTGTTCGGCGTCGGCACCGACTACATCCTGTTCCTGATGTTCCGGTACCGCGAGCGGCTGCGCGCGGGCGAGGACTCCAAGACCGCGATGGTGTCGGCGATCACCCGGGTGGGCGAGGCGATCTCCTCGGCCGCCGGCGCCGTGATCATCGCCTTCCTGGCCCTGCTGCTGTCCACGCTGTCGCTGTTCCGCTCGCTCGGCCCGGCGCTGGCGATCGCGGTGGCGACGACGCTGCTGGCCGGGCTGACGCTGATCCCCGCGGTGGTGTCGCTGCTGGGCACGCGGGTGTTCTGGCCGTCCAAGGCCTGGCGGCACGAGCCGAGGGGCGCGCGGTTCGCGGCGATCGGCGCGTCGATGGGCCGCCGCCCCGGCCGGTTCGCCGCGGTCTCCGGCCTGCTGCTGGTGGTGCTGGCGGTCTTCTCGCTCGGCTTCCACTCCAACTTCGACCTGTCCGGCGGCTCCATCCCGAAGGGCGCCGAGTCCACGGTGTGGCAGAAGGAGCTGCTCAAGGGCCTGCCCGCCGGCGCCACCGAGCCGTCCGACGTCTACCTGCGCGCCAAGGCCGGCGCCCGGCTCGCGCAGGCGGACCTCGCCGCGTACAAGGCGAAGCTGGCCGGGGTGGACGGTGTCGGCAACGTCGCCGACCCGGTGCTGTCCAAGGACTGGAGCGTCGCCGACTTCCGCGTCACGCTCGCCGAGAAGCCGGAGTCGTCCGCGGCCATCAAGACCGTGAAGGGGCCGCTGCGCGACACCGCGCATGACGCCGCGCCGCCCGGGACGACCGCCGTGGTCGGCGGCATCACCTCGGTGTTCGTCGACATCCAGGCCGCGGTCGAGCACGACTACGCCGTCGTGTTCCCGGTCGCCGCCGTCCTGATCATGGTGATCCTCGGGCTGCTGCTGCGCAGCGTGGTCGCCCCCTGGTACCTGATGGCCTCGGTCGGCCTGGGGTTCGCCGCGACGCTCGGCGCCAGCGTGCTGGTCTTCCAGCAGCTCCGCGGCGAACCCGGGCTGATCTTCATGCTGCCGGTGATCATGTACCTGTTCGTCGTGGCGCTCGGCACCGACTACAACATCCTCATGATCGCCCGGTTGCGCGAGGAGGCGCGCGAGGGGCGGTCCCCGCGCGAGGCGGCCGCGCTCTCGGTGCGGTACGCCGGGCCGACCGTCGCCGCGGCGGGGGTCATCCTCGCCGGCACCTTCGCCTCGCTGATGCTGGCCGGCGGCTCCACCCTGCTGCAGATGGGCTTCGCCATCTCGGCGGGCATCGCGATCGCGGCGTTCGTCATGGCCCTGTTCTTCACGCCCGCCGTCACCGCGCTCATCGGGCACGCCGCCTGGTGGCCCGGCCACGCCGACGCGCCCGCGCACGGCCCGGCGAGCGAGGCCGGCGAACCCGCCCCGCAGGCCACGCGCAACCCCTGACACCGAGGACGCGAGGTCCCGCGAGCTGGCCGCAGCGCTGAATGCTTGATACAAAGTACGTATCAATGTCTCAGAGCGCGGGTGATGCGGCATGACCGACCTCGACGTGAAACCGGACCGGGCCGCCGAGGCCGGTGCCATCCCCGGGCCCGGCTCCCTCATCTGGCGGTACGCGGGCGACTGGCGCGGCGCGTTCAGCGGCCGGGCGACCCTGCTGCTGCAGGTCGCGCATCCCGTCGTCGGCGCCGGGGTCGCCGACCACTCGGAGTTCCTGGAGGACCGCTGGGGGCGGCTGCTGCGCACCGTCGAGTCGACGATGAACTTCCTCGGCTACCGGGGCGAGGAGCGCGGCCGGCGGGAGGCGGCCCGGCTGCGCGAGATCCACAAGGACATCAAGGGCGTCGACGCGCAGGGCCGCCGCTACCACGCCCTCAACCCGGAGGCGTACCTCTGGGTGCACGCCACCCTGCTGCACGGCATGGTCCAGACGCAGCAGCTGTTCGGCACGCCGCTCACTCCCCGGCAGGAACGCGATCTGCACGAGGAGTGGGTGCGGCTGGCGCTCGCGCTCGGCATCACCGAACGCCACATCCCGCAGAGCCCGGCCGCGTTCCGCGACTACTTCGACACGATGGTGAACGAGCGGCTCGAGGACAACGCCACGGTCCGGCTGCTCATCGAGCTGGACCGCAAGCCGCTGCCGCCCCCGCCGCGCTGGCCGCTGCCGGCGTTCGCCTGGTCGGGGATCTCGGGGCCGCCGACCCTCATGCTGGGCCGGATGGGCGTCGGCTGCCTCCCGCCGGTCCTGCGGGAGCGGTTCGGGCTGCGCTGGACGTCCGCCGACGAGCGCCGCTTCCGGCTGTTCGCGCAGGCGATGCGCGCCGGCGACCGGGTGCTGGTCGACCGGCTGCGCTACTCGCCGATCGCGGCCCGCGCCATGCGCCGGGCCCGGCGCGGACACTAGGGTCGGACCCATGACCGAGCCGACGGACCGGCCGCCGCTCGGCGACCTGCTCGCCGAGTCCGCCGCGTCCGGCCCGCAGGTCGACCGGATCCTCGACGCCGCCCTGGAGCTGTACGGGACGTTCGGCCTGCGCCGCACCACCATCGAGGACGTCGCCCGCGCGTCCGGGCTCGGCCGCGCCACCATCTACCGCCGCTTCCCGACCAAGAACGACCTGGTCACGGGCGTGCTGCTGCGCGAGGCGCGGCGCTTCTTCGCCGAGCTGGACGCCGCCGTCGCCGCCTTCCCGTCGGTCGAGGAGCGGCTCGTCGAGGGGTTCGTCGCCACGCTGCGGATCAGCCGCGAGCAGCGGCTGCTGAACCGGCTGCTCGTGCTGGAGCCCGAGCTGCTGCTGCCGCACGCCACCGGACGCGCCGGCCCGCTGCTCGCCGCCGCGCGCGGCTACCTGGCCCGCCGGCTCCGCGCCGCGCAGCGGCAGGGCGACGCCGGCGCGTTCGACCCGGAGGTGGTGGCGGAGATCCTGATCCGCCTCACCCACTCGCTCGTCCTCACTCCGGAGGGCCACATCCCGCTGGACGACGAGGGCGCCCGCGCGTTCGCCCGCCGCTACCTCACCCCGATGATCCGCTGACCGGCACCCGCACCCGGCGGGCACCGGTCAGCGCATCCGGTGCCGGCGTCAGTCGTTGTAGCCCATGATGGCCTTGGTCTCCAGGAACTCCTCGAAGCCGAGCGCGCCCCACTCGCGGCCGTTGCCGGACTGGCGGTAGCCGCCGAACGGCGCGTTGAAGTCGGGGCCCGCGCCGTTGAGGTGGACGTTGCCGGTGCGCAGCCGGCGGGCCACCGCCTTCGCGCGGTCGGCGCTGCCGGAGACGTAGCCCGACAGGCCGTAGAGGGTGTCGTTGGCGATGCGGACCGCGTCGTCGTCGTCCTCGTAGCCGATCAGCACCAGCACCGGCCCGAAGATCTCCTCGCGGGCGATCGTCATGTCGTTGGTGACGTGGGAGAACACCGTCGGGCGCACGTAGTAGCCGGTCTCCAGGCCCTCGGGCTTGCCGGGGCCGCCGACCTCCACCTTGGCGCCCTCGCCGATGCCCTTCTCGATGAGCTGCTGGATCCGGCCGTACTGCGTGGCCGACACGACCGGGCCGATCCGCGTGGTCTCCTCCCGCGGGTCGCCGACGACGATGTCGCGGGCCGCCTCCGCGGCGATGGCGGCGGCCTCGTCCATGCGCGCGGCCGGGACGAGCATCCGGCTCGGGGCGTTGCACGACTGGCCCGAGTTGGTGCACATGTTGCCGACGTCGCGGGTGATGACGGCCTTGAGGTCGGCGTCGTCCAGGATGATGTTGGCGGACTTGCCGCCGAGCTCCTGCGCGACGCGCTTGACGGTCGGGGCCGCGGCGCGGGCGACCTCGATGCCGGCGCGGGTGGACCCGGTGAACGACATCATGTCGACGTCCGGGTGCGCCGACAGCGGCGCACCGACGCCGAGGCCGTCGCCGTTGACGAGGTTGAACACGCCCGCCGGGACGCCCGCCTCGTCGAGGATCTCGGTGAACAGGATCGCGTTCAGCGGCGCGACCTCCGACGGCTTGAGGACCATCGTGCAGCCGGCGGCGAGGGCCGGGGCGACCTTGCAGGCGATCTGGTTCAGCGGCCAGTTCCACGGCGTGATCAGCCCGCAGACGCCGACGGGCTCGCGGGTGACCAGGGTGGCGCCCATCGGGCGGTCGAACTCGAAGTCGGCGAGGACGGCCCGCGCGGTGGCGAGGTGGCCGAAGCCGGCGGCGGCCTGCGCGGCCCGGGCCAGCGACAGCGGCGCGCCCATCTCCTGGCTGATGACGTCGGCCAGCTCCTCCATCCGCCGGCCGTAGACGGCGATGATCGCGTCGAGCAGGTCGAGGCGCTCCTGCTTGGTGGTGAGGGAGAACGTCTCGAACGCCTCCTTCGCCGCGGCGACGGCGGCGTCGACGTCGTCGGCGCCGCCCATGGCGATGGAGGTGATCGGCTGTTCCGTGGCCGGGTTGATGACCTCGAGCGTCGTGTCGGTGCGGGGGGCGACCCACTGGCCGCCGATGTAGAACTGCTTGACGTGGTCCACGGGCTTCCTCCGGCAGGGAACGGGCCGTACTTCGTTGCAGGCTCAACATACGAAACCCGTTCGGTCCGGTAAACGCCAGCCCCGGCGCGCCGCCGGCGGAGTCACATGAATCTCTTTCATGTCCGTTACCGGGCGGACGCGTGACCGCGGTCGTCCCGTTACCCGCGCGGCTCACGCTGTGCGGTCATGAGCCCTCGCCGCGATGGTCCCTCCCGCCGCTCGTTCCTCGCCTCCGGCGCCGGCGTCGCCGGCGGCGCGGCCGTCGCCTCGCTGCTGCCGCCGTCGGTGCACGCCGCGCTGGCGCAGCCGGTGAAGCCCGGCGGCCTGCGCTCGATCGAGCACGTGGTGTTCCTGATGCAGGAGAACCGCGGGTTCGACCACTACTTCGGGACGCTGCGCGGCGTGCGCGGCTACGGCGACCGCAACGCGATCGAGCTGCGCGACGGACGCCCGGTGTTCGAGCAGCCCGGCCCGCTGCGGCGCGTCAAACCGTTCCTGGCCCGCGACGCGATCGGGCACGGCCCGCTCACGGACGTCAACTACATCGCCGGCCTCGACCACGGCTGGGACACCGGCCAGAAGGCGCGCGGCGACGGCTGGCACGACGGCTGGATCGCGGCCAAGCAGACGCCGACGATGGTCCACTACGACCGCCGGGACCTGCCGTTCCAGTACGAGCTGGCCGACACGTTCACCGTCTGCGACGCCTACCACTGCTCGGTGTTCGGGCCCACGAACCCCAACCGGACCTACCACTGGACCGGGACGATCGGCTATGAGAAGAACGGGCACCGCGCGGTCGAGAACGACGCCTACGACGAGGCGAACCACCCCGGCTACGCCCTGACGTCCTACGTTGAGCGGCTGTCGAAGGCCGGCCGGACGTGGAAGGTGTACCAGGAGTGGGACAACTTCACCGACAACCCGCTGGAGTTCCTCACCACGTTCAAGCAGGTGATGCGGAAGGCGCTCGCGCCGACCGGCGCGTACAAGAGCCTCACCGAGTTCTACGGCGCCGTCGCCAAGGCCGGCGCGGACGAGCGGAAGAGCATGCTCGCCGCCCTGGACAAGGGCGTCGCGGCGCTCCCGGCTCCCGAACGCGACCTGTTCGAGCGCGCTCTGCGCCGCAGTGACGGCGGCACGCTGGGTGCGGCGTTCCGTGCCGACGTCGAGGCGGGACGGCTCCCCGAGGTGTCCTACATCGTCGCGTCGGCCGCCGAGTCCGAGCATCCCGGTTCCGGGAGCCCGATCCAGGGCGCCGGCATCACCTACCAGGTGCTGGACGCCATCGCCTCCGACCGGCGGACGTGGGAGACCACCGCGCTGTTCCTGCTCTTCGACGAGAACGACGGCTACTTCGACCACGTGCCGCCGCCCCTGCCGCCCGCCGACGCCGCGGACGAGCATTACGACGGCAAGCCGATCGGGCTCGGCCTCCGCGTGCCGATGACCGTCGTCTCGCCGTGGACGGCCGGCGGGTACGTGTGCTCGGAGGTGTTCGACCACACCTCGACGATCCGGTTCCTGGAGCGGTGGCTCGGCGTCCGCGAGCCGAACATCGGCGCGTGGCGCAGGACCGTCGCGGGCGATCTGACCTCGGCGTTCGACTTCCGCCGCACCGCCGGCCCGCCGCCGGTGCCCCGGCCGGGGACGCCGCCGAAGTTCTACCTGCGCTGGCCGGCGCTCCCGCCCGTCGTCCAGAAGGACCCAGCGCCGGAGCCGGGGAGGCGCCCGGCCCGCCCGCTGCCGTACCGCACCGACGCGTCGGCGCGTCTCGAAGGCGACGCCCTGGTCGTCACCATGACCGAGCGGGGCGCCCGCGCCTCGCACCTCGCGCTCTACCCGTACGCGGGGGAATTCGCCACGCCGCGCCACTACGACGTGGCCGGACGCGCGGTCGAGCGGGTGGCGCTGAAGGACGGGCGGTACCGGCTCACGCTGACGGGCCCGAACGGGTTCCGGCGCGAGTTCGCGGGCGCGCGTTCGGGTGCGGCGGCCCGCGCGGACGTGGCGTCCCGCGCCGCCGGTGCCGCCCGGATCGAGATCACCCTGCGGAACCGGGGCACGCAACCCCTCACGTTCACCCTCAAGGCCCTCGCCTACGGCAAGGCGTCCCGCAAGGCGACGGTGGCCGCCGGGAAGAGCGTGACGGTCTCCTGGGCCACCGAACACGGCTGGTACGACGTGGAGATCCGCGCCGCCGAGGACGCGGCGTTCCGGCGCCGCCTCATGGGCCACCTGGAGGACGGCCGCCCGTCCGTCTCCGGCTGACCTGCCGGCCGCGCCCCCTCCAAGCGACCCATGAGGCGGCGCCGGGCGGGGCGGCTCAGGTCTCCTCGACGAACATCAGGGTGTTGCCCTCGGGGTCGCGGAACCAGAACATCGGCGGCACCGGGTCGCCCATGCGGCTCACCTCGGCGTCGACGTCCGCCCCGGCGGCCTTCAGCCGCGCGTGGCAGGCGTCGATGTCGGCGGTCGACAGCGCGATGCCGGTCTCCCGGCCGCCCGCGTCGGTGCCCTCGGGCGGCGGGCAGAGCGCGATCGGCGTCTCGGCGCCGGGCGGGGCGACCTCGATCCAGCGGTAGCCGCCGCCGAACGGCTGGTCGGCGCGCTTGTCGAGGCCGAGCGTCCCGCAGTAGAACTCCAGCGCCCGGTCCTGGTCCCGCACCGGGATGATCACATTCGCGACCCTGCGGACGGTTCCGGCGGCGGTCGTGTCGCTCATGGTGGGTCTCCTTCTGCGTCGGACGGTCCGGTCATGGATGCAGACCGGACGAGCCCGCGGAACTCATCGCCCCCTGGCAGCCGATCCGCCGGCGGCCGTCCCGCTGCGGGCCGGTGCAGCGCACTTGCCGACATGTGCTCACTCTTGTACGTTACTGGCGCATAAGGCGCACAAACGAGCAATTAGGAGCCTTGGTGTCGTTCGTTCTTGAGGAGATCGCCTCGCAGCCGGGCTGCTGGGAGCGCGCCGCGGCGATGGCGGACGGCGCGGACGGCCTGCCCGCGCGGGGGGAGCGCGTCGCGGTCGTCGGGTGCGGCACCTCGCTGTTCATCGCCCAGGCGTACGCGTCCCTGCGGGAGGCGGCCGGGGCGGGGGAGACCGACGCGTTCCCGGCGTCGGAGTTCCCGCACGGACGCCGCTACGACCGGGTGGTGGCGATCTGCCGCTCGGGCACCACGACCGAGGTCCTGGACCTGCTGCGCAGGACCGAGCTGCCCACGACCGCGCTCATCGGGGACCCGCGGACGCCCATCGTGGACGTCGCCGGCTCCCTCGTCGTCCTCGACTTCGCCGACGAGCGCTCGGTGGTGCAGACCCGGTTCGCCACGACGGCGCTCGCGCTGCTGCGCGCGCACCTCGGCCCGCTGCCCGCGGACCTGGTCGAGCAGTGCCGCGCCGCCGTCGAGGCGCCGCTGCCCGAGGGCGCCGTGGAACGCGGCCAGTTCACCTTCCTCGGCGCCGGCTGGACGAACGGGATCGCCAACGAGGCGGCGCTGAAGGTCCGCGAGGCCGCCGGTGCGTGGACCGAGTCCTACCCGGCGATGGAGTACCGGCACGGGCCGATCAGCGTCACCGACGACCGCAGCCTCACCTGGTTCTTCGGCCCGACGCCGGAGGGCCTGCCCGAGCAGGTCGCCGCCACCGGAGCACTGGTCGAGGCGTCCGGGCTGGACCCGATGGCCGACCTCGTGCGGGCCCAGCGGCTCGCGGTGGCGCTGGCCGAGGCCAAGGGCCTGGACCCGGACCGGCCGCGCAACCTCACCCGCTCGATCATCCTGTCCTGATGATCCTCACGGTCACCCTCAATCCCGCCTGGGACGTGACCTACCGGGTCCCCAGGCTCACCCCGCACGGCTCGCACCGCGTCGCGTCGATGCTGCAGCGTCCCGGCGGCAAGGGGCTGAACGTCGCCCGCGTCCTGCACGCCCTCGGCGAGGAGACGCTGGCGGCGGGGCTGGCGGGAGGCGCCACCGGGGCCATGGTGCGGGACGCGCTGGAGGTGCCGTGCGCGTTCGCCGCCATCGCGGGGGAGACGCGGCGCACCGTCACGGTCGTGGACACCGACGCCACGATCTTCAACGAGCCGGGACCGGACGTCCGCCCGGACGAGTGGGCGGCGTTCCAGAAGTCGTTCGCGGTGCGCGCCGCCGAGGCGTCGGTGGTGGTGCTGTCCGGCAGCCTGCCGCCCGGCCTGCCCGAGGACGCCTACGCCACCCTGACCCGGCTGGCTCGCAAGGCGGGCGCCCGGGTGCTGGTCGACGCGGGCGGGCCCGTGCTGCGCGCCGCCGCCGAGGCCCGTCCGGACCTGCTCAAACCCAACGAGGCCGAGATGGCCGCGGCGGGACTGGACCGCGCGGCCCTGGGGGAGGGCGGCGCGCTGGTCGTCTCGCGCGGCGCGGACGGGATGCTCGCCGTCACCCCCGACGGCTGCTTCGAGGCCGTCCCGCACGAGGTCGTCGCCGGCAACCCGACGGGCGCCGGCGACGCCGCCGCCGCGGCCCTGGCCGTGGCGCTGCGCGACCGGACGCCCTGGCCGCGGGCGCTGGCCGAGGCCGTCGCGCTGTCGGCCGCCGCGGTCGCCGCGCCCGCCGCCGGCGAGTTCGACCCCGACGTCCTCCGGCGGCACCGCCGGGCCACGAAGGCAAGGGAGACATCATGCCCCTGGTGAACACCGCCGAGCTGGTGCGGCCCGGCGAAGGCGTCGCCGCGTTCAACGTGATCACGCTGGAGCACGCCGAGGCGATCGTCGCGGCGGCCGAGGAGACCGGCCGCCCGGTCATCTGCCAGATCAGCCAGAACGCGGTCCGCTTCCACGGCGGGCGGCTCGGCCCCGTCGCCGCCGCCACCCGTGCGGTCGCCGAGGAGTCCGGCGCGCGCGTCGCGCTGCACCTGGACCACGTCACCGACGAGGACCTGATGCGCCTGGCCGCCGACCACGGCTTCGGCTCGGTGATGTACGACGGCTCCGAGCACGACTACGCCGAGAACGTGTCCCGCACCGCGGCGGCCGCCGCCTGGGCCCACGAGCACGGCCTCTGGCTGGAGGCCGAGCTGGGCGAGGTCGGCGGCAAGGACGGCGCGCACGCCCCCGGCGTCCGGACCGACCCCGCCGAGGCCGCCGCGTTCGTGGCCGCGACCGGCGTGGACGCCCTCGCGGTCGCCGTCGGCAGCTCGCACGCCATGACCGAGCGCACCGCCGCCCTCGACCACGACCTCATCGGGCGGCTGCGCGACGCGGTGCCGGTCCCGCTGGTGCTGCACGGCTCGTCCGGGGTCCCCGACGGCGAGCTGCGCCGCGCGGTCGGTCAGGGAATGACAAAGATCAACATCGGCACGGCCCTCAACATCGCCTTCACCGGGGCGGTCCGCGCGAACCTGGACCGGGGCGTCGACCCCCGCCGCTACCTCGCGCCCGCCCGCGACGCGATGCGGGAGCAGGTCGCGCACCTGCTGGAGGTCATCGCGCCCCGTTCCGCCGAGAGCATTGGACGACTTGCATGCTGAACATCGCCTTCGTCGGCGCCGGCTCGGTCGAGTTCACCCGCCAGCTGCTGCGCGACATCTTCTCCTACCCCGAGCTCGGCGGCGTCCGGCTCGCGCTGCACGACATCGACCCCGAGCGGCTGGAGGTCGCCGAGGGCCTGGCCGGGCTCACCGCTAAGGAGCACGGCGCCGCGCCCGCCATCACCGCGTCCCTGGACCGCCGCCGCGCGCTGGACGGTGCCGACGTCGTCGTCAACATGGTCGCGGTCGGCGGGCACGCCGCGACGCTGAAGGACTTCGAGGTCGCGGCGGAGTTCGGCGTCCGGCAGACGATCGGCGACACCCTCGGCATCGGCGGGATCTTCCGCGCCCTGCGAACGTTCCCGCTGCTAGAGGGGCTCGCCGCCGACATCCAGGCCGTCTGCCCGGACGCGTGGCTGCTCAACTACACCAACCCGATGGCGATGAACCTCCAGTACCTCGCGACGGTCGCGCCGAAGGTGAAGGCCGCCGGGCTGTGCCACTCGGTGTACTGGACCGTCCGGGACCTGTCGGACCTGGTCGGCGTGCCGTACGAGGAGGTCGACTTCCACTCGGCCGGCGTCAACCACCAGGCGTGGGTGCTGAAGTGGGAGCACCGGGGCCGCGACCTGTACCCGGCGCTGGACGCCGCCATCGAGGCCGACCCGGAGCTCAAGCGGCGGGTGCGCGTCGACATGTACCGGCGCCTCGGCCGCTACCCGACCGAGACCAGCGAGCATTCGTCCGAGTACGTCCCCTGGTACCTGAAGGACGCGGCGGAGATCGAGCGGCTGCGCATCCCGGTCGGCGACTACGTGAAGATCAGCGAGGGGAACCTGGCCGAGTACGCGCGGGTCCGCGACTGCCTGGCCCGCGGCGAGCACCCGGCGCCACGCGAGGACGAGGACGCCACCGAGTACGCGCCGCAGGTCATCCACAGCCTCGCCACGGGGGAGCGCCGCACCATCCAGGTGACCACCGCCAACACCGGCCTCATCACCAACCTGCCGATGGGCGCGGGCGTCGAGGTCCCGGCCACGCTCGACCGGATGGGCGTGCACCCGCACCATGTCGGCGCCCTGCCGCCGCAGCTCGCCGCGCTGAACCGCTCCTTCCTCAACGTGGTGGAGCTGACCGTCGCCGCCGCCGTCGAGGGCGACCCGGCGCACGTCCGGCACGCCGCGATGTGCGACCCGGCGACCGCCGCCGCGCTACCCGTCGAGCGCATCGCCGAGTTGTGCGACGCGCTCACGGCCGCGCACGGCGACGCGCTGCCCGCCGCGCTGCGGGGGAAGTGATGCTCGACCTGCTGGTCGTCGGGGACGCCAACCCGGACGTCCTCGTGCACGGCGCCCCCGACGTCCCGCCCTACGGCCAGGCGGAGACGCTGGTCGGGGGCGGCGTGCTCGCGCTCGGCGGGTCCGCGGCGATCGCCGCGCACGGCGCCGCCCGGCTCGGCCTGGCCACCGCGTTCGCGGGATTGGTCGGCCGGGACGCCGCCGGCGACTTCGTGCTGGACGCGCTGAGCGGCGCGGGCGTCGACGTGTCCCGGGTCGTCCGGCACGAGACGCTGCCGACCGCGCTGACGGTGTGCCTGAACCGGCCCGGCGGCGACCGGGCGATCCTCACCGCGTCCGGCTGCCTGGCCGGGTTCGGGCCCGAGCACGTTCCCGACGTCGCGGCGCGGCACGTGCACGCCGCGTCCTACTTCCTCCAGCCGCGCCTCGCCGAGGCGTTGCCCGCGCTGCTGCGCAAGCACCGGGCGTCCGGCGCGACGACCTCGCTGGACACCAACGACGACCCGTCCGGACGGTGGGAACTGGCCCCCGGGCTGCTCGCCGAGTGCACGTTCCTGCTGCCCAACGAGGCCGAGGCGCTGGCGCTGAGCGGCCGCGCGGACCTGCCCGAGGCGCTGGCCGCGCTGGTCGGTGCCGGCTGCGTCCCGGTCGTCAAGCGCGGCGGGCGGGGCGCCGTCGCCCTGCAGGACGGCGCGACCGTGCACGTGGACGCGCCGCACGCCGACCCCGTCGACACCGTCGGCGCGGGCGACAGCTTCGACGCCGGCTTCCTGGCGGGCTGGCTCGACCGCGGCGACCTCGCCCACGCGATGAGGCTCGGTGCGGTGTGCGGCGCGCTGTCCACCCGCGCGACCGGCGGCACGGCCGGCCAGCCCGCGCTCGCCGAAGCACTCGCGCAAATTGCGTGACTATTTCCCGCTGAAACGCGTACGTTCGCGCACCGCAGCCCGTCTATAATGATCGGATGCGTCAGCAGGACCGCCTTCCCCTCATCCTCGAACGGCTCGCCCAGCACGGCTCGGTGAGCGTGGTCGACCTGTCGGCCGAGCTTCGGGCCTCGGCCGCCTCGATCCGCCGCGACCTCCAGGTGCTCGAGGAGCAGCAGCTCCTCAAGCGCACGCACGGCGGCGCGATGGCGGCCGAGGTCATCTACGAGCTGCCGATGCGCTACCGCGGCGGCCGCCGCCAGGAGGAGAAGCGCCGCATCGCGCAGGCCGCGGTGCGGCTGGTCGACGGCTCGGTGCACTCGGTCGGCTTCAACGGCGGCACCACCATCACCGAGCTGGCCCGGCTGCTGTCCACCGGCCGCGCGCTCAAGGTCGTCACCAACGCCCTGAACATCGCCGCCGACCTGTCGGTGCGGCCGGCGATCGACCTGGTCGTCACCGGCGGCGGCGTCCGCCCCGAGTCCTACGAGCTGGTCGGGCCGATCGCCGACCGCACGCTCTCCGACATCAGCCTCGACCTGGTCTTCCTCGGCGTGGACGGGATCGACGCCGAGGCCGGCATCAGCACCCACGACGAGATCGAGGCGCGCACCGACCACTGCCTGATGCGCGCCACGCGCCGGGTGGTGGTGCTCGCCGACGGGTCCAAGATCGGGCACCGCGCCTTCTCCCGGATCGCGCCGATCGGCGAGATCGACATGCTGATCACCGACGCCGGCGCCGACCGCGCCGAGCTGGACCGGATCCAGGCGGCGGGCGTCGAGGTGACCGTGGCCTGAGGCCCCGGCCGCCCCGCCCGCCCGCGCGCCCGCTACTTCAGGCCCGCCGTCGCCACCGACCGGACGAAGAACCGCTGCGCGACGAAGAACAGCACGAACACCGGCAGCTGGCTGATCACCGTGCCGGCCATCAGCCGCGGCCAGTTGGTGGTGTGCGCGCCCTGGAAGGTCTGCAGCCCCAGCTGGACGGTCATGTGCTCGGGGCTCTGCACCGCGATCAGCGGCCACAGGAAGTCGTTCCAGGTCTGCAGGAACGTCAGCACCGCCAGGGTCGCCAGCGTCGGGCGCATCAGCGGCAGCATCACCTGGAACAGGATCCGCAGCCGGCTCGCGCCGTCGATCCGCGCGGCCTCCTCCAGCTCGCGCGGCACCGTCATGAAGAACTGCCGCAGCAGGAAGATCCCGAACGCGGTCGCCAGGTTCGGCACGATCAGCGCGCCGAGCGTGTCGGTCAGCCCGACGGCCCGCACCATGATCAGCGTCGGCAGCATGACGATCTGGAACGGCACCATCAGCGTGGCCAGCACCGCGACGAACAGCGCCCTGCTGCCGAGGAACCGGATGCGGGCGAAGGCGTACCCGGCCAGCGAGCAGAACACCAGGTTGCCGACCACGCAGCTGACCGACACCAGTGCGCTGTTGCCGAGCCAGTGCCCGAGCGGCGCGTCCCGCAGCGCGTCGGTGTAGTTGTGCCACTCGATCCCCGACGGCAGGCCGGGCGGGAACCGCCGCGTCTCGGCCTCGGTGGAGATCGACAGCAGCACCATCCACAGCAGCGGCGCGGTCATCACCAGCGCGATGGGCAGCAGGATCAGGTGCAGCGGGCTCGGCCGCCGGAACCGGAACCGGCGCGCGGCCGGGGCGTTCATCGTCGACATGCTCATCGGCCCTCGTAGAAGGAGGTGCGGCGGGTGATCGCGAGCTGCACCACGGTCACCAGCAGGATCACCAGGAACAGCGCGCAGCCGACCGCGGCGGCGTAGCCGCCGTCGAAGTCCACGAACGCCTTGTTGTACAGGTGGTAGACGACGACGGTCGTGGCGCGCAGCGGCCCGCCCTTGGTCGTCACGTACACCTCGTCGAACAGCTGCAGCGAGTTGATCGTCAGCCACACCAGCAGGAAGCCGGACGCGGGCGCCAGCAGCGGCAGCTCCACGTGCCGGAACGCCTTGAGGCGGCCGCAGCCGTCCAGCGCCGCCGCCTCCATCAGGTCGTTCGGGACGCTCTGCAGCGCCGACAGGTAGATGATGACCGCGAAGCCGAGCCAGCCCCACACCGTCATGGCGACCAGCGCGAACAGCGCCTGGTTCGGGTCCTGGAAGAAGCCCTGCTGGGGCAGCCCCGCCTTGGCCAGCGCCGCGTTGACCGGGCCGAACTGCGGGTTGAGCAGCCAGTTGAAGATGATGCCGGTCGCGACCGTGGAGGTGACCAGCGGGACGAACACCGCCATCCGGTACAGCGTGATCCCGCGGATCTTCTGGTTGAGCAGCACCGCGATCGGCAGCGCCAGCACCATCGTCAGCGGGACGAAGAGCACCGTGTAGATCGCCGACCGCTTCGCCGCATCCCACATCAGCGGGTCCTTGACCAGCTCGGCGTACTTGGCGCCGCCCGCGAACGTGCCGGGCGAGGTGAGGTCGGTGTCCTGGAACGACAGCCAGAACGACCACAGCACCGGCAGCATGCCGAAGATCCCGATCAGCAGGACGGCCGGGGAGACGAAGCCCCAGCCGGCCAGGTGCTCGCCCAGCCGCCGCCGCGACCGGCGCGGCCGGCGGCCGCCGCGGGCGGTGCGCGCGGTCAGTGCGGTGGACGCCATCAGGCGCCCGCCAGGATGCCGTCGATCTCCTTGGCGGCCTCGTCCAGCGCGGCCTGCGGCTGCGTCTTGCCCAGCAGCACGCCCTGCACGGCGGTGCCGAGCACCTTCGAGATCTGCGGGTACTGCTTGATGTTCGGCCGGGACTTGGTGACGTTCTTGCTCAGGTTGTCGATGAAGACCTTGTTGCCGGGATACTTGGCCAAGTAGTCCTTGTAGCCGGGCAGTTTCTCCTCGGAGGTCCGCAGCGGCAGGTCACCGGTCTGCACGGCGTACCGCAGGTGGATCTGCGGCGAGGTCAGCCACTTCAGGAACGCCCACGCGGTCTTCCGCGCCTTCTTGTCGAAGAGCATGTAGTAGTCGGGGCCGGAGATCGTGGCGTGGGTGGCCTTGCCGGGCAGGTACTGCACGCCGTAGGAGACGTCCTTGTTGATCTGGCCCAGGTCCCAGGGGCCGGTCCACAGCATGCCGATCCGGCCGGAGTTGAACAGGTTGAGGTACTGCTGGTCGCCGGTGTCGAGGTAGACCGACTTGTCGGTGACGGCCATGTCGCGCAGCAGCTGCATGGCCTGCTGCCCGGCGGGGGAGTTGAAGGCGGCCTTCTTGTTCCCGGAGTCGAGCAGGTCGCCCCCCGCCTGCCAGAGCAGGGCGAGGAAGCGCCAGACGGTGTCCTCGGTGCCGTCGTTGACGTACGACCATCCGTACTTGCCGTTGCCCGACAGCTTCCTGGCGGCGTCGCGGAAGTCGTCCCACGTCCAGTCCGGCGTCGGGTAGTCCAGGCCGGCGGCGTCGAAGAGCTTCTTGTTGTAGACGAGCCCGAGGTTGTCGACCAGGGCGGGCACGCCGTAGATCTTGCCGTCCACGGTCGCGCCCTGCCGGGCCGCCGGGTAGAAGTCGTCCCAGTTCAGGTCGGGGCTGCCCTTGACCAGCGACGTGAGATCCTGGGTCTGGTGCCGCCCCGTCAGCGCGGTGATCGAGGAGCCGAACTGGTAGGCGACGGACGGCGGCTTGCCGGACACGAAGGACGCGAGGGTCTTCTGCAGCGTGTTGTCGTTGTTGCTGAAGACCGGCTCCACCTTCTGGTCGGGGTGCGCGCCGTTCCACTCGCCGGCCAGCTTGGTGATCGTGTCGGCCTGGACGTCGGTGTAGCCGTGCCAGAAGGTGATCTTCTTGGCCGCGCCGCCGCCGTCCGAACCGCAGCCCGAGGACAGTCCGGCCACCAGGGCGACCCCGGTGACCAGCGCGGTGATGCGGCGACCGCTCGGCTGCCTCATGATCGCCTCCAGGTACTCGTGCTCGATTGTGCAGGATGCGCGGCACTTTAGAACACAATCGCTCAGTGAGCAAGGGATCCTCCGCCTGGAGCGCGGCTTGCTGGACGATAACTGAGACAATCGATCACAACGATGCATCATGTGTGAAAGATTTCGATCGTCAAGCGGGCGGCAGCGGGAGGCGGAGATGGCGGAAGCCGGCGGGGTGCCGGGACCGGCGGGCGAGGCGGACCCGTCGTGAGGACGCTGACCGCCGTCCTGTCCGCGCTGCTGGTCCTGTTCGCCTCGGCGGGCGCCGCGTCGATGACCGCGGTCTCCGGAAGCGTCCGGATCGGGCCGGGGGACGACTGGACGCTGCCCGCGTGGGTCCGCCCCTCACCGAACTCGGGCTTCTTCTCCGAGCAGGCGGCGCCGGAGCAGCACGTCGACCTGCGCGGGCTCGACCTCACCTGGCGGCAGCTCCAGCCGGACGGCCCGGGACGGGTCCGCGACGACACCACCGGCACCGCCGAGGACTTGACGTTCCGGCCGCTGCGCGAGCAACTCGCGGAAGAACGGCCCTTCTGGATGCGCGTGTTCGCCAGCGGCTCGACGTGGGCGCCGCAGTGGGTCGCCGACGAGTGCGACGTGAAGGCGATCGGCCCCGACTATGACGGCCAGTACCACCTGCCGATCTGGAACGAATGCGTGTGGAGCCGGCTCCTCGGCCTCTACAAGAGGCTGTTCGTCGACTCGGGCCTGCGCGCGGACCCGCGGCTGCGGTTCGTCTACGTCCCCGGCGCGTTCACGTGGGCGGAGTTCGACTACGACATCGTCAGCGCCGCCGCCAAGGAAGGGCTGACCTTCGACGAGTACCGGTCCTGGTACGCGCACGCCTGGCGCGACCTCGCCGCGCTGTTCGGGGCGTACCGCACCAAGCTGGTGTTCACCGGTGAGGACTACCCGTGGGGACCGTGGGGCGACAGGACGGACCTGTTCGCCAGGCAGGCGGTCGACGCGGGCCTCGGCATCCGCACCGGCATCACCGAGGAGTTCAATTACCACCTCAGCGAGGCCCCGTCCTATGGAAGCCGCATCGGGCCGGACGGGCACATGACGGTCGACGAACGCATGCCCGTCCACGACGGACGGCACGTCGTCGCCACCGAGAACGAGTGCTTCAACGACTGCGACTACACCACCGACGACCCGTACTACGCCGTCCGCCAGGCCAACCTCAAGGCGCTGCAACTGCGCGTCAACTGGCTGTACGTGGTGCCGGGACCGTCGTACATGAAGCAGTACCCGGCCCAATGGCGGTGGGTGCGGCTGAGCCTCGGCAAGACCGCCTCCGACTCGCCCGACGCCTGGGCCGCGCTGCGCGATGCCGAGGACACCTACTGGCGGGACGAGACCGGCCCCTTCACCGGGAACCGCGCATGGCGGACGCGGCCGTGGGTGCGCAACCTCGAACGCTGGCTCGTCCAGCGCGACGTCCGGCCGGACGGCACTCCGCGACGCGCGACGGCCGACGTGCACCGCAACGTCCTCTCCAAGGAGAACGGCACCGCCTACGAGGGGCTGCGCACCGACCGCGCCCACGGGCAGACGTCGCTGTACTTCGACGTGGACGAGCGGTTCCGCCCGCGCCGCGACCGCGGGCCCGTGGAGATCAAGGTGACCTACCGCGACGCGGGCCGCGGCTCCTGGTGGCTCGAGTACGAGGGCGGCCGCTCACCGCGCATACGCCGCACCGGCGACGGCGCGTGGAAGACCGCGACGGTGCGGCTGCCGCGCCCCGTGCTCGCCGACGGCCTGAACGGCGGCACGGACTTCCGCGTCACCACCGGCGCGGGCGACGACCTGGACGTGCGTTTCGTCCGCGTGGTCCGGCAGCGCCGCCCCTGATCGCCGGCGGCTCCGCGGAGCCGTCTGCGCCGCGACGCCGCGGTCCGGGCGGTTTTGCGGCCCGCAGGGCGGATAGAGAGCGGACGAGCGACGTCGCGGGGTCGCGGAACGTGATCGTTCTCTTGGGCCTTGGGGAGGCACTGATGAGCATGCCGCACAGGATGATGAGCCGGCTGGAGAAGGCGGAGGCGCTGGACAGGGTCGCCGGACCGCTGAGCTCGGCGGTCCAGCGCGTGGTACGGCCGCGGATCGTCCGCAATCTGCTCAGCGGGACCAATCTGGGCCATCCGCTGCACCCGCCGCTCACCGACATCGTGGTCGGGGCGTGGAGCATGTCCACGCTGCTGGACGCCGCCGGCGGGCGGGACGCCGAGTCCGCGGCCGACCTGCTGGTGACGGCCGGTGTGGTCGCGGCCGTGCCGACGGCGCTGTCCGGGCTGAACGACTGGGCCGACACCCTCGGAGCGGAGCGGCGGGTGGGCATGGTCCACGCCACGGCCAACACCATGGCGCTCGGCCTGTACGGGGCGTCGATCGCCGCGCGGGCCCGCGGGAGCCGCGGCACCGGCAAGGCCCTGGGCCTCGCCGGGTTCGGGGTGATGGCGTTCAGCGCCTATCTCGGCGGCCACCTGTCCTTCGTGCGGGGCGTGAACGTCAACCGCACCGCGTGGCAGGAGGGCCCGCAGGACTGGACGCCGGTCCTGGGGGAGGACGACCTGCCCGACAGCGAGCACCGCACGGTCGAAGTGGAGGGCGTGCGGATCATGCTCTACCGGTCGGACCGGCGCGTGTTCGCGCTGGAGGCCACGTGCACCCACATGGGCGGGCCGCTGGACGAGGGGACGATCGCGGACGGCTGCGTCACGTGCCCGTGGCACGACAGCACCTTCCGGTTCGCCGACGGCGGGATCGTCCGCGGCCCGGCGAGCACGCCGGAGCCCTGCTTCGAGACGCGGGTCCGGGACGGGCGCATCGAGGTCCGCGTTCCCCCGGCGGGCGCGCCGTCCGGCAAGGGCGAGGGCGCGCACGCCGGAGGGACCGAGCGGATGGGCCGGGCGGCCCGGCGCAGGCTCGCGCGGACCTCGTGACGGCCTGTCCCGCGCTTCCCCGCGCGTGACCCGGGTCAGTCGAGGACGGCCGGCTTCAGCTCCTCCTCGCACCACTCGCGGAAGGTGGTGGGCGAGGCGGACTCGGGGGTGCGCGGCTCGGCGTCGTCGAGGCCGTTCTCCTTGGCCACGAACATCTCGACCAGCCCCTGGGCGTTCGCCTCGGACACCCCGCGCGCGAGCAGGCTCTCCCTGAACGCCTCGACGGAGATCTGCTGGTGGCGGACCGGCCGTCCGAGCACCTCGGACATGATCCGTGCCATGTCGTCGTTCGACAGGTCCTCGGGGCCGAGCACCGGGACGTCGCCGCGCCCCGTCCACGACGGGTCGAGCAGCAGCTTCACGGCGGCGTCGGCGATGTCGCGGCAGGCGCACGTCGGCAGCTTGCGGTCACCGGAGAGCGCCGAGAAGAACACGCCCTCGTTCTTGATGCTCTCCACCTGGCCGAGCATGTTGTCCATGAAGGTCGGCAGCGTCAGCGCGCGGTAGTGCACGCCGGTGCTCGCGATGAGGTCGTCCATCGCCAGCGTCGCCGTCACGTGGCCGGCGTCGGGGAGCACTCCGCGGCCCAGGGCGGAGACGCCGACGACCCGCTGGACGCCCTGGCTCCGGAAAGCCTCGCAGGCCGGCCGGGCGAAGCGGGAGTAGACGTCGTCGAGGCGCTCGGCCTGGTGGTTCGGCGGCGCGAGCCAGAAGACGGAGTCGGCGCCGGCGAACGCCTTGGTCACGACGTCGGGATCGCCGTGCGACCCCTCGACGACCTCGGCGCGGTCGCGCACCTCGGCGGGCAGCCGGGACGCGTCGCGGACGATCACGCGGGCCGGGGCCCCGGCGGCGAGCACGCCGTCGACGACCCGGCGTCCGATCCTGCCGGTGGGTGTGGTGATGACGATCATTGAAGTCTCCAGACGCGGTGAAAGGGGGGCGCCGCAACGGCGCCGGCGTCGACCAGTCAAGTCGCCGCCGCCGCGAAGCTGAAGGATCGATCCGGTCCGCATTGATACCCTGGGGATATGAATGACCTGGAGTCGCGGCAGCTCAGGTACTTCGTGGCCGTCGCCGAGGAGCTGAGCTTCCGGCGGGCCGCCGAGCGGCTGGGCATGGCGCAGCCGCCGCTGTCCCGGGCGATCCGCGAGCTGGAGCGCGGCCTGGGCGTTCGGCTGTTCGAGCGCAGCACCCGCCAGGTCGAGCTCACCGCCGCCGGGCAGGTGCTGCTCCGCGACGCGCGGACCGTGCTGGAGGCGATCACCGCCGCCGCGCGGCGGACCCGCAACGCCGGACGCCCCGCCCCCGAGCTGCGGCTCGCGCTCAAGGCCGACTTCGACGCCGGGCTGCTGCCGCAGTTCCTCGCCGCGTACCGGCGCGAGCCGGAGGCGATCCCGGTCGAGCTGGTGCTCGGCGGCCGGGGCGAGCAGGAGGCCGCGCTGCGCGACGGCCGCGCGGACGTCGCGGTCGTCCCCGAGCTGGCCGACGGCCGCGGCCTGGACGTCGAGCCGCTGCTGACCGAGCCCCGGCTGGTCGCGCTGGCCGCGTCCGACCCGCTCGCCGCCCGCTCCTCGCTGTCGCTGTCCGACCTCGCCGGCCGGGTGCTGCCCGACGGCAGGCCCGCGGAGCTCGGCGGCCTGCCGCCCGGCCCTTCGCACCGGGACGCCGGGGTGCAGCAGTCCGCCGCGCGCGGGTCGTTCGCCGAGAGCCGCCGGCCCGTCCGGGACCTGATGGAGCTGTTCAGCGTGGTCGAGGTGGGCGGCGTCATCTGGTTCGTGCCGGTGTCGATCGCGCGGCGGCACGCGCGTCCCGGCATCGCCTACCGGACCGTCCGCGACCTTCCGCCGGCGGAGTTCTGCATCGCCTGGCCCCAGGACTGCCGCTCGCCGGCCGTCGCCGCGTTCGTCCGGGCGGCCACCGCCGTCGCGGCCGCCGCGCAGCCCGCGCTCACCGCGCAGCCGCTGGACCTGGCCCGGTCGCCGGACGCCGGTCAGCGGGCGGATCAGTGGGCGGACGCCGCCGGGGCGGCGCCTTCGCCGGGCCTGGCCAGGAGCGAGACGAACCCGGTGACGGTACGCAGGTAGCGCCGGAGGTCCTCCGGGTCGTCGGCGTCGACGCCGGCGCTGTTCACGAACACCAGCGACAGCACGATGCGGGTCAGCACGTCGATGAGGACCGGCACGTCGACCGGCGGCAGCTCGCCCCGGTCGATCTTGCCCTGGACGACCGGCGCGGCGAGGGCGGTGACCCGGGCGACGGTGATGTCGGCGCGGACGGTGAACCACGGCAGCACCATGTCGGGGACGTCCCGGACGGCCGCCGACAGCAGCGGGTGCGCGCGGGCCCGTCCGATGAGGAAGGCCAGCAGGTCGGAGACGTAGTCGGCGTCCCAGCGCGCGGCGTCGATGATCGGCACGGCCTCGGCGAGGTAGGCGGTGAGCTCGCGGTCGATCAGCGCTTCCTTGATCTCGTCGAGGGTGCCGCCGTACTTGTACAGCGTCGGCCGCGAGATCCCGGCGCGGCGCGCGATCGCCGACAGCATCCGGTTGGAGCTGAACCCGCCCTCGGTGAGGCACGCGGCGGCGGCGTCGAGGATGCGGGCGTGCATGTCCCCGTCCTGCCTCGGCATGAACCCGATTCTATGGCCGGGCCCACAGTCGCCGCCCATTGACCCGGTAAGCGACCACTGTTTACAGTTCCTATAGGAAGTGTAAACGATCTAGGAGGTCCCCGATGACGCAGGCGACCGAGTACCGCGAGTTCCTGCGGACCCTCTCCAACGGATCCGTCCACCGCCGGTTCGACCCGTACCTCGACATCGACTGGGACTCCGAGGACTTCGCGATCGACGCCTCCGACCCGCGCTGGATCCTGCCCGACTGCGACCCGCTCGGCGCGCACCCCTGGTACAAGGCGCAGCCGGAGGACAAGAGGATCGCGATCGGGCTGTGGCGCACCGCCAACATGCAGAAGGTCGGGCTGAGCTTCGAGAGCATCCTCATCCGCGGCATGATGCAGTACGCGATGAAGCTGCCGAACGGCTCCCCGGAGTTCCGGTACTGCCTCCACGAGATGTCGGAGGAGTGCAACCACATCCAGATGTTCCAGGAGCTGGTCAACCGCACCGGCGTGGACGCCCCGGGCATGAGGGCGCCCTACCGGGCGACCTCCTCGCTCTGGCACCTGGCCGCCTACGCGCCGGTCATCTTCTTCATCGGCATCCTCGCCGGTGAGGAGCCCATCGACCACTTCCAGAAGGACGTCATCCGGGACGGCGCCGCCCGCCCGCCCGCGCTGCTGCGCACCATGGAGATCCACATCGCCGAGGAGGCGCGGCACATCTCGTTCGCGCACCGCTTCCTCAACGAGCACGTGGCGCGGCAGAACAAGGTCGGCAAGGGCGTCACCTCGATCGCCTACCCGCTGATCATGCGCTGGCTGGCCGGCGCGATCATGGCGCCGCCGCGGCAGTTCGCCAAGGAGTTCGACATCCCCCGCAAGGTGATGCGCGAGGCGTTCTGGCGGCGCGAGGAGTCCAAGGCGATCCTGCGCGGCTACTTCGGCGACGTGCGGATGCTCGCGGAGGAGCTCGGCCTGATGAACCCCGCCGCCCGCAAGGTCTGGGAGCTGTGCGGCATCGACGGCAAGCCCTCGCGGTACCGCGGCGAGCCGCACCGCCAGGCCCACGCCGCCTGACCCGCGCCGCCCGACCCGGTAAGGAACGCCCCCGCCATGCCCCACGTGGTCACGCAGTCGTGCTGCGGCGACGCGTCCTGCGTCTACGCCTGCCCGGTGAACTGCATCCATCCCACCCCGGACGAGCCGGACTTCCTCACGTCCGACATGCTCTACATCGACCCGGTCGCCTGCGTCGACTGCGGCGCCTGCGTCACCGCGTGCCCGGTCGACGCGATCGTCCCGCACGACCGGCTGCCGGCGGCGCAGGAGCCGTTCGTGTCGATCAACGAGGCGTTCTACCGGGACGGCCGGCCGCGGCCGCTGCTGGCGCCGCACGTCCCGCCGCTCACCGTGCCGAAGGGGCGCGAGCCGCTGGACGTGGCGGTCGTCGGGACGGGACCGGCCGCGATGTACGCGGCGGACGAGCTGCTCACCGTGCCCGGCGCGCGGGTCACGATGTACGAGCGGCTGTCCACCCCGTACGGGCTGGCGCGCACCGGCGTCGCCCCCGACCACGTGAAGACCCGCCAGGTCGGCGACCTGTTCGACCGGATCGCGGCGCAGGACGGGGTCCGGATCGTCTACGGCACGCAGGTCGGCCGGGACGTGACGCACGAGGAGCTCCTCGACCGGCACCACGCGGTGCTCTACGCGGTCGGGGCGTCCGCCGACCGGCGCCTGGACGTGCCGGGCCGCGACCTGCCCGGCACCGCGACCGCCACCGAGTTCGTCGCCTGGTACAACGGCCACCCGGACTACACCGACCGCCGGTTCGACCTGTCGCACGGGCGCGCCGTCATCGTCGGCAACGGCAACGTCGCCCTCGACGTCGCCCGCATCCTGACCGCCGATCCCGAGCGCCTGGCCGGCACGAGCATCGCGCCTTACGCCCTCGACGCGCTGCGGCGCAGCGGGGTCGAGGAGGTCGTCATCGTCGCCCGCCGCGGCGTCGCCCACTCGGCCTTCACGGTGCCGGAACTCGTCGGCCTCATGCAGACGCCGGGCATCGACCTGGTGCTCGACTCCGCCGACCTGGACCTCGACACCGGCGCCCTCGACCACACCGCCTCCCAGAAGGTCGCGCTGCTCCGCAAGCTGGCGGAACGGTCCACGGCGGGGCAGGGGAAGCGGATCGTCCTGCGGTACCTCGCGTCGCCGCTCGCCATCACCGGCGACGACCGCGTGCGGGGCGTGGAGCTGGTCCGCAACGCCTACGTCGCCGGTTCCGGCGACCGGGTCGAGCCCACGGGCGAGCGCGAGACCCTGGACGCCGGCCTGGTGCTCAGCTCGATCGGGTACCGCGGCACCGCCGTCCCCGGCGTCCCGTTCGACGAGGCCCGCGGCGTCATGCCGAACGCCGGCGGCCGCGTCCTCGCCGAGCCGGGCGGCGCTGTCCTGCCCGGCGTGTACGCGACGGGCTGGATCAAGCGCGGCCCGACCGGCTTCATCGGCACCAACAAGCAGGACGCCATGGAGACCGTCCGCCACCTCGTGGAGGACTACGCGCAGGGCCGCCTGAGCGCACCCCGCGCGACCCTCGTCTGACCCTCACCCCACCCGGTGCCGGATGCGCCAGAGCCCGAACCCCGCGAGGAGACCGCCGAGGGCGAGATAGACGGCGGTCTCCAGCCCCTGGAAGGCCCAGTAGCGGCCTTTCGGCTGGTAGGCGATGTCGACATGGAGATTCAGCCGGCCGAGGCAGACGGCGGTGTCGCCGAACCGCCCGCCGGCGCCGGTCCGCGGCGGGCCGTCGAGGCACGCGTCGAACTCCGCGCCGCCGAGCGTCCGGCCGTCGGCCGTGCGGAACGGGCTGATGTCGCTGACCCAGGCGCCGGGGGCGCCGGGGATCGTCAGCCCGTGGACGACGGCGCCGCCGGTGATGCTGCCGATGTTCTGCGCTCCGTTGATGGCCTGCGCGGTCATCGGCAACGTGGTCCTCTCCGGGGGCAGGAGGTGCGGCCGGACCAGGTTCGGGAACGTGAACTGGAGCACTACGAAGGCGACGCCGGTGACGGCCATCGCGGGCAGCGTCCGGCGCGCGAGGAGGCCGACGACAGTGCCGAGCGCGAACGCCAGGACGGCGTAGCCGATCGGCGCGATGTCGCGGGCACCGAACACGACCGTGGAGAAGCGGTCCTCGGTCGCCTCGTCGAACGGGCGGGCCGCCCAGGTGAGCAGCGCGGCGGCCGAGCCGGTGAGCACGGCACCGGCCAGCGCCACGAACGCGAGCTTGACGGCGAGCCAGCGGCGCCGGGTCACGCTCTGGTTCCACACGAGGCGGTGCGTGCCGGTCTCCAGCTCCCGCGCGATCAGCGGCGCGCCCCAGAACGTGCCGATGACGACGGGGATCAGCTGGAGCCCGGCGGCGAGGAACAGCAGGGTGTTCTCGTAGTCGCTGCGGAACTGCGCCAGCGCCGCCGGGCAGTCGGCGGCCCTGCCCGCGCAGCGGGCCCGGTAGGCGTCGTGGGCGTCCCGGATGTCGGTGCCGAGATACACCAGGTACGCGGCGATCACCGCCAGCGCGGCGGCGGCGACGAGCGCCTGGACGCGGAACTGCCGCCAGGTCAGCCAGATCATCGCAGGCCCTCCCCGGCGTCGCCGGACGCCCTGGTCATGTAGGCGAGGACGACGTCCTCCAGCGAGACGGGCTCGATCCGGTACGGCGCCGGCGGCACCGCGTCTCCCCGCACCACCGCGGTGTCGTGCTCGCCGGCGCGCTCGGCGCGGATGATCTCGATGCCGGCGGGCGGCCGGGCGAGCCCGCCGCGCGGCGCGATGAGGCGGCGGTGCGAGGCCAGCACGTCCTGGACGTCCCCGGCGACCCGCACCCGGGACGCGCACAGGACGATCACGTGGTCGCAGACCCGCTCGATGTCGCCGAGCAGGTGCGACGACAGCACGGCGGCGGCGCCCAGCTCGGCGACGAACTCCAGCAGGTTCCGCAGGAACCCGGTGCGCGCGAGCGGGTCCAGCGCGGCGGCCGGTTCGTCGAAGATGAGCAGGTCGGGGCGTTTGGCGGCGGCGATGGTCAGGGCCAACTGCGCACGCTGCCCGCCGGACAGGCCGCCGGCCTTCTGGTCCGGGCGCAGCCCGGCCTGCGCGATGCGCCGCCGGGCGAGCGCGCCGTCCCACGTCGGGTTCAGTTTCGCGCCCATCCGCAGGTGGTCGGCGACGCTGAACGACCCGTACACGGGCGTGTCCTGCGCGACGAACCCGACGCGCGCCAGGTGCGCCGACCCCGCCGCCGGGGTGGACCCCAGCACGCGCAGCGAACCCGAGGTCGGCTCGGTCAGGCCGCACGTGAGGTGCAGCAGGGTGGACTTCCCGGCGCCGTTCGGCCCGACCAGGCCGATGACGCGTCCCGGCGGGACGGTGAGGTCGACATCGCTGAGCGCCGCATGGCGGCCGTACTTCTTCGTCAGGCCCTCGGCGTGCAGCACCGGGGGTGGTTGCTCGTTCGGCATGCCGCTCATCCTCGAAGCCCGCCGCCCGCCGGCTCATCGGCCCGCAGTACGGTCGGCCCGGCCGGGGCCGTACTTTCGGCCGGTTCGCCGCGGCTGCCGGTCAGCCGCCGTCGATGAGGCGGTTCTCCCACGCCCAGGCGGCGATCTCGATCCGGTTGCGGAACCCGAGCCGGCCCTGGATGCCGGCGACGTGGCTCTTGACCGTGCTGAGGGAGATGAACAGCTCGGCGGCGATCTCCTGGTTGGTGCGGCCGCGCGCCACGGCCCGCACGACTTCGAGCTGCCGGTCGGACAGCGGGACGTCCTTGGCGCGGGCGTCCGGCGCGCCGTCCGCCGTCAGGTGCCGCAGCAGCCGCACGGTCACCGACGGGGACACGAGCGCCTCGCCGTTGGCGGCGGCGCGGACGGCCTCGACGAGCAGGCCGGGACCGGCGTCCTTCAGCACGAACCCCGCCGCCCCGCCGCGCAGTGCGCCGTACACGTACTCGTCCAGGTCGAACGTGGTGACCACGACGACCCGCAGCGGATCGCGCACGCCGGGCCCGGCCAGCGCGCGGGTGACCTCGATGCCGTCGAGGCGGGGCATCCGGATGTCGACCAAGCACACGTCCGGGCGCAACCGGCGCGCCAACTCCACCGCCTCCGCCCCGTCCGCGGCCTCGCCGACCACGGTGATGTCGGGCTGGTCCTCCAGGATCAGCCGCAGCCCGCTGCGGATCATCGTCTGGTCGTCGGCGATCAGCACCGTGATCGTCATCGGGACTCCGTGAGGGGCAGTACCGCGCGCACCGTCCAGCCGCCGCCCGGCCGTGGACCGGCGGTCAGCGCGCCGCCGAGCGTCTCGACGCGCTCGCGCATGCCGACCAGCCCGTACCCGGCGCGGTGGTGCGGCCGGGCGGGACCCGGCGGGGCGTCGTCGTCGACCTGGACGGTGACCTCACCGGCCTCCTCGGCGACGGTGACGGTGACCGAGCCCGCCTGCGGCGCGTGCCGCCGGACGTTCGTCAGCGCCTCCCGGACGATCCGGTACACCGTGCTGGTCACCTCCGGCGGCCAGTCCTCGCCGCCGGCCGCGTGCAGCCTCGCCTTCGGGCCCCGCGTGCCGAAGCGTTTGACCAGCTCGTCGAGCCGTTCGGGCCCAGGGGAGACGGGAGGGGCGTCGCCGGTGTCGCGCAGCAGGCCGACGACGCGGCGCATGGCGGCGAGGGCCTCGGTCCCGGCGGCCTCGATCCCGGCGAGCGGTTCCGCCGCGTCCGCCGGGTCCCTGCGGGCGACGATCTGGGCCGCCTGAGCCTGGATCACCATGCCCGTGATGTGGTGGGCCACGATGTCGTGCAGTTCGCGGGCCAGTTCGAGACGTTCCTCGCGGCGTACCCTCTCGGCGGTGGTCGCGGCCCTGGCGTCGAGCGTCCGCAGCGACCGGCCCACCACGACCGCCGCCGCCAAAGCCGCGGCGCTCAGCACCGCCACGGCCGACACGCCGCCCGTGCCGTCCGGGGGATCGACCACCAAGCGGCCGGTGACCAGGGCCAGACCCGCCGCGGCGATGGCACCGGCCTGCGCCGCGGGCAGAACCCTCACGGCGGTGCCGGTCAGCACCATCAGCCCGAGCGTCATCGGCGGACCCGGCTCGGCGGGCAGCCCGGCCAGGCGCGCCACGACGATCGCGACCGCGGCGACGGCGAGGCCGCCGGCGGCCGTCCAGGCCGGATGCCGGTGCCGCAGCAGCGCGAGCACGCACACGACCACCGCGGCCGGCCCGCCGAGCCGCCAGCTCGCCACGCCCCAGCTGCCGGCGAGCGCGACCGCCTGGTCGGCGATCGCCGCGGCGAACAGGACCCCGAGCCCGGCGGTGGAGACGATCCCGGTCCACCGGTTCGGACCGGTCACCTCGGCCGCGCCCGGTCCGGCCGCGCGCTGTCGAACAGGCGCAGCCCCGGGCCCGTCACCAGGGCACCGGTCATCATGAGGGTGGCCAGGACGGTGACGCCGCCGTGCCCGGAGGCCCAGGCCCCCGCGACCACCGCGGCCCCGCCGGCACCGATGGCGGCCGCCACCGGTCCGGGCGACCTGCGCAGTGCGGAACCGACGAGCACCGCCAAGCCCAGCGCCGTGACGGGGCCGGGCTCTTGCGGCAGCTCCGCAGCCCCGGCCACGGCGATCGCGACGGCCGAAGCGATCAGCGCCGCGGCCGCCGTGGCCGCGGGCCGCCATCGGCGCACCACCGCGAGCGCGCACACCATGACGGCGATGGCGAGGTCGAAGACCCACGACGTCCCGCCCCAGCTGTCCATGAGCATGTACGTGGTGAAGGCGATCCCCGCGGCGAAGACGATGCCCAGCCCGGCGTCGACCAGGACGGACCCGGTCAGCTGCGGTCGATCCGCTGCGTTCATGCCGATGACGCTAGGAAGCCGCACCGCTCACCGCACCGGCCGAAAGTACGGAAGGGGCCTCACCGGATCATGCTCACGGCCGGTTCCGTCCGCCAGCGACCCGGGGAGTGCGGTCAGCCTCGGGTCGGGAGGACGGCGCGGGCGATGGCGTCGCGTTCCGCCGCCTCGCGTTCGGCGGCCTCCTGTTCGGCGGCCACGCGCCGGTCGTAGGCGGCGCGCGCCGCCGCGATGGCGTTCTGGTGCTCTTCCGTCCAGCCGACCAGGGCGCGGATGGTGCTGTGCAGGGTCGCGCCCATCGGCGTCAGCGCGTAGTCCACCCGCGGCGGGACGGTCGGATGCACCGTCCGGCTCACCAGCCCGTCGCGTTCCAGATGCCGCAGCGTGCGGGTCAGCATCCGCTGGCTGACCCCGTCGATCGCGCGCCGCAGCTCGGTGAAGCGCAGGCTCCGCTTGTCCAGCAGCGCGATCACCAGGAGCGACCACTTGTCGGCGATGCGGTCGAGGATCTGCCGCACCTCGCAGTCCGCGCGCTGGTCCCACTGGAGAACGTCGTCGTCGGCGCCGGTATCCGCGCAGTAACCGAGGGACTTGGGAGTGCCGTCTTCCATGCTCATCGATGGTGCCCGACGATTCTTCCGGTAACAAGAGGGAACCGGCGGGCACTCGGGGAACCACCCCGGGGCGCGGTTCCCGGCGAGAGGGAGTCGAGCACCGATGTCCAATTCCGTCACCGGACCCGGCGGGCGCCTGACCGGCCGCTCGTGGGGCGTGCTCCTGGTGCTGTGCGGCGCGATCTTCCTGGAGGGGATCGACGTGGCGATGCTGAACGTGGCGCTGCCGTCGATCCGGGCCGACCTGGAGCTGTCCACCGGGATGCTCAGCGGCGTCGTCAGCGCCTACGTGCTGGGCTACGGCGGGTTCATGCTGCTGGGCGGCCGCGCCGCCGACCTGCTGGGCCACCGCCGGATGTTCGTGCTGTGGCTGGCGGTCTTCCTGGTCTTCTCCGGGCTCGGCGGTCTCGCCACCGAGGGCTGGACGCTGCTGGTCGCCCGGTTCGTCACGGGCGTCGCGGCCGCGTTCATGGCGCCCGCCGGGCTGGCGCTCGTCACGTCCGCGTTCCCGGAGGGCCCGGCGCGCACCAAGGCGCTCGGCGTGTACGCGGGGACGGCGGCGGGCGGCTTCTCGCTCGGCGTCGTCGCGGGCGGCGCGCTCACCTCGATCGGCTGGCGCTGGGTGTTCTTCGCCCCGGTCGTCCTCTCGGCGCTGATCCTGGTGGCGGCGCTGGCCCTCGTCCGCGACGCGGGCCGCGAGCGCTCCTCGGACGGCTTCGACCTGGCGGGGGCGTTCACGCTGACCGGAGCGATGCTGCTGCTGGTGTACGGGGTCGTCCGGCTGGAGCGCGCCGGCGACGGCCCGTTCCTGACCGCCGGTGTGTTCGCCGCCGCGCTGGTGCTGCTGCGGCTGTTCGCCGCCGTCGAACGCCGCTCCCCGTCCCCGCTGGTGCGTCCGGGCATCCTGCGGAAGGCACCGCTCCTGCGGGTGAACGCCGCGGCGCTTCTGTTCCTGGCCGCGTTCGCGGGCTTCCAGTTCCTGGCCACCCTGTACTTCCAGGAGCTGCGCGGCTGGAGCACGATGCAGACCGGCCTGGCCATGCTGGTGATCGGGACGGACACCGTCCTCGCGCCCGTCCTGACACCGCGCCTGGTGAACCGGTTCGGCAACGCCCGCGTGCTGCTCGCCGGCATCGTGCTCGCGGCGGTCGCGTACGCGCTGTTCCTGCCCGTCGGGATGGACTGGACCTATGTCGCCATGCTCCCGGCGCTGGGCCTGCTCGGGCTGTCGTTCTCGCTGGCGTACGGGCCGCTGACCATGGCTGCGACCGACGGCGTCGCCGAGGACGAGCACGGCCTGGCGGGCGGACTGCTCTACACCGCCATGCAGTTCGGCACGGCGCTCGGGCTGTCGGCCGTCACCGCAGTGGACGTCGCCGCGGGCGGGGGCCTGGGCGGCCTGCGCGCCGCGCTGATCGTCCCCGTCGCGGCGGCGGCGCTCGGCGCGGCCGTCATCGCGTCCGGCCTCCGCACGCGCACCGGGCGGGACGGCACGCCGCCGGACGTGACGGTCCCGGCCGCCGTGACCGATCGCATCGCGACCGTCGCCTGAGCCGAGGAATGAAGTGGGATTAATGGGGCATCTGTTGCCGCAGGACAACGGTTCGGGACCGAGCCGGGCCGATGGCGATGAGGAGTGACGGACATGAGTCTCTTGCAGCGGTTCTCACGGGCCCGGGCGGGACGCCGGACCAGGGCCGCCGAGCGGCGCCGCACCCCGAGCTTCCGCGAGATGCGCGCGCAGATGCGCACCGAGAAGGCCGAGGCCGACCTCCTCGCGACCGAGGAGCGCATCCACATGGAGGCCGCCCGCATGCGGCGCGGCCGCTGACCCCCACCATCATCCGAGCGGAGAACCGCGCGGCCGGGAGTACGGGGGGCTCTCCCGGCCGCGCGGCGGCCTGTTCACCGGCGGGGCCGCGCCTCGGCGATGATCTGGACGAGGCCGGCCGGGTCGGACGCGCTGGCCAGGCGCCAGCGGGTGCCGCCGGGGAGCAGCGCCCACCATTCGCCCGTGTGGGCGCCCCACCAGCAGACGACGTCCGGGAAGCGCCGCTGCAGGTCGGTGATGATCGCCGCGTGCTCCGGCCGCATCGGCGGGTGAAGACCGGACCGGGGCGCCTGCGCTAACCGCCTCTGCTGCGTCCGGGCCGCCTGGATGGCCGTCACGTACGGGACGAGGATCCGGGCGATCTTCTCCGCCGCCTGGAAGGGCTTGGTGTGCGGGGCCAGGTTCTCGCCCAGGCTGGAGCGGTACCACCACGTGTCGGCCTCGGCCACGAGCGCGACGCTCTCCCCGAGGTGCGGGACGTCCTTATCGAAGACGTGCAGAACCGGCTGCTGCCCCTTGTAGATCGGTATGGCCGTCCATCCCTCACGGACGAGTTCCCTAGCGAGACGATCGAGCGCGTCCGTTTTGGGTGAATCGGGAACGGCGCCATTGCTGGACTCGTTTTCGTCCGCTGCCATTACCACTGCACCGCACTGTTGGGCTCGGGCGTCGTTTTGTTGGACGCCCTAGCGCGCTCGATGTCCAACGCCTTACGAAGTTCCTCCGCGCTGTTGCGGACAACGGTCGGGTATATGCCGGATCCAGGGTCGTGTAGCGTCGCCACCCAGTCGCCCAGTAGGCCGTCATGGCGCGTCGCACGCCAGATCCGGTGTCCCTGATAGTCCTCGCGCAGCCGCGCCAATGCCTGGTCGGCGGGGTCGACGGGCGTATCCATGATCGTCTGACTTTCTGCTCCGATTTCTCTCCGTAACCGCTCCCCATCTTGCTGTGACCGGGTTATGGTCGGGAAGAGCGAGAGACCCAAAGCCAGAAAACCCCCGGCGGACGGTCGGAAAACCGCCGCCTTTTCGGATCTTGGAGTGTGCCATGCCTCGCCGCCCCCGCGACCCCGGCGTCCCCTCGTCCCCGACCGAATACTTCGGCACCGAGTTGCGGGCCTATCGCGAAGCGGCCGGCCTCTCCCGCCCCGAACTCGCCGAAAAGCTCGGATACACCCCGCAACGGATCGGCCAGGTCGAGTCAGGTCAGAACGGACCCTCCGAGGACTTCGCCAAGGACTGCGACACCTGCTTCGCCACCAACGGCACCTTCCACCGCATCTGGGAGTGGATGCAGCGCTTCGGCCGCCTAGCCGTCCTCCCGCCCGGCTTCCGGCCCTATGCGGAGGCGGAGCGCGACGCGTCGTATGTCAAGGCATTCGCCCCGCTGCTGATGCCTGGGCTTTTGCAGACGCCCGAATACGCGCGGGCCGTGCTGGAGGTGGGGCAACGGGCCGAGAAGCTGGAGGAGTTGCTTACGGCGCGGATGGAACGACAGGACCTGCTGACCAGGGACGAATCGCCCTTCTTCCTTTTCGTGCTGAGCGAGTACGCCCTCCGGCGGGTCGTGGGGGATCGCGAGGTCATGCGCGGTCAACTTGAGCGGCTCTTGAGCTTGGCAACCGAACCGCATATCACTTTCCAGGTCATCCGGGACGATGCGCCTGTCTACCAGGCAAGCGGGTTCGTGCTACTGGAGTTCCCTGAGCGACCCAATATGTGTTACATGGACAGCGCGGGTGGTTACGGTCCGCTGTTGGAGACCCCTCGCGACGTGAACGAGCGTGCCGTAGCCTTCGATCAAGTGCGGTCTGCTGCACTACCAGCCGGCGACTCCGTGCGCGTTGCTCGCGCGGTGATGGAGGGTCTATGAGCATGGTGAGCCCGTCGTCCTGCATCTGGCGTAAGAGCAGCCACAGCGACTCCTCCGGAGGGTCCTGTGTCGAGGTCGGCTTCCTGGCTGCTGTGCAGTGGAAGAAGAGCACCTACAGCGACTCATCGGGCGCAGAGTGCGTGGAGGTTGCGTTCGTGAACTCCGTCAGGTCTGAGTGGCGGAAGAGCAGCCACAGTGACAACACCGGGGGTCAGTGCGTCGAGGTGGCGGACCTGACTTCGGCGGTGGCGGTGCGGGACTCGAAGGACCCGGACGGGCCGAAGCTGGTGTTCGGTGCGTCCGCCTGGGCCACGTTCGCGACCCGCGCCAAGGCCGGCCACCTAGACCTGTCCTGACGGTCGGGCGGGTCATTCCGGGGACGGCAGAGTCCACAGGTAGACGGACGTCTGGTCCTTGGAGAGCGTGTACCAGGCTCCGTCCCCGGCGGAACGGGCGGAGCCTGAGACGGCGAAGGGGTAGACGATCCGTCCGCGCGGAGTCATCGTGCGCGGGTCGATGACCCAGTGGCGAGGTTCCTCCGCGTAGTACTCGGTGCCCGCCACGGCGATGTCGTCATAGGGGAAGGCCGCCTCGAAGTCCCAGGCGACGCGGTCTTCGACCAGAGGCGGAACGGCCCTGTCGGCGTCGAGTTGCCGCAGTTCCGCGCCGTCCGACGCTCGATGCAGGTAGAGGCTCCACTGCCCGGTGTCCGTGGTGAGGAAGTGCTCGCCGGACGGGCTCACGGCGAGGAGGACTTCGTCGACGAACCGGTGGACAGTGAGGTTCGCGCCGTCCCAGTGCCCCCACAAGACGGGGGAGTCCTCCTCGCCCTGGGCGATGGTGAGCCCCATGCGCGCCGGGTCGGGATGCGGGAAGTGGTAGGAGCCTGACCCGACGGTCATCGTGTCGGCCCTGGCCAGCACGGTGCCGTCGGCGGGATCGATGATCAGCCACTCCTCCTCGACGTCATCCGCCGCGCGGGCGCGGACGTGGGCCCAGAGGAGCTTGCCGTCCGGGGAGAAGGCCGCCGAGCCGTGGTCCGCGTGGCTGTGGTGGTGGTCGTCGGCGTATTCGGAGAACGAGGCGTGCGCCTCGGTGCACACGGCGGCGGACCAGCAGCCGTGGCGGATCTCCCACAGGACGGCGCCGGTCGGATCCACGGCTCGCAGCGCGTGCACGCCGGCGAACACCGCGACGTCCCCGGCGGGGGAGACGGCCACCTCGCCGTACTGGCGAGGCCAGGGGGCGGGGAACCGGACCTCCGGCACCTCGCCGTCCAGGTCACGCATGGCCAACTCGGTGTCTCCGCGCTGCACCAGCAACCTGCGTCCGGGCCAGTGCAGCACCTGCGGAGCGTCCGCCGACGCGAGGGCGAGTGGCCCGGCGGCGGTGGCCAGGAGGTGGGCGGCGAAGTCGGCGTCATCCCCGTGTACGGCGTCGATCGGCACGCCTCCATGCTCTCACGCGAACCGGCCGGGAACGATCTTCCTGCCAGCGGCCGGTACGGTGTCCGGGCTGGTCAGTGGTGGCGTTCGGCTACTGCCATCGTCCACTCGTAGAACGCCTCGGGGGCGCCGAGTTCGGCTTGCAGGGCGGGGTCGATGACGGGGGCGTTGGCCGCGGTGAGGAGGTCGTAGAGGCCGAGATGGACCCATTCCCAGACCATGGCGCCAAAATTGTAGGCGAGCATGAGCGGTGCGAGCCGCCGCCGGATGCTCGTGACCGCTTCCCGCGCGAATCCGGCCCGGTGCAGCCGGTCGATAGTGGCCTTTTCCTGGTCGGCGTCGATCTGGGTGTCGAGGAACGGTTCGAGCAGATCACCCCACGTGTCGGGGCGGGACACCCCGGCGATCCCGTGGCGATGGCAGAACCCTTCCAGATCGGCCTTCCTGTCGTGCGGAACGAAAAGGGTCTCGCCGCGCACGGTCCGTATCTCGGGTCTGATGGCCTTCCAGTCGGCATCGCGGATATGGGCAGGCGTGACCATTCCCATGGGATGGACGGTGGCGCCGCGAAAGTCGTAGCCGAGGAAACGGATGTGGTCCTCGGTGAAGCGAACCTCCATCGGTTCAGGGTGGCCGGTCGCGGGCGCGTCCGGTAGATGGGCGCGTTGTGAGGTCCGCCGCTCCCGCTACCCGGGACGAGTGCGGCCGCTGGGGGCTCCGGAGCAGCGCGTAGGGTGCACTCGAAGGGCACGTGGGAGGTTGGGCGGATGGACGTGGCGCAGGCGATCTCCGTCACGATCGTGCACGCCTGCCTGCGTGACGGGCAGGGCGGCAGCCCCACCGCCGTCCTGGACGACGGGCCCCTGACCGACGCCGAGCGCCGCGCCGTCCCCACGCTGATGGGGACCTCGCACGCCGTGTTCGTCTCTCCGGCGAATGACGGGTCCGCCGTTGCGCTGCGCTTCTTCACCAGCGAAGGTGAGCTGCCCGCCTGCGGTCATGGGACGGTCGCGGCCCTGGCCGTCCTGGCCGAACGCGCCGGTGACGATGACTACCGGGCCGTCTTGCGCACCTCGCGCCGGACGTTCACGGGACGCTGCGTCCGGAACACCTCAGCCTTCACGGTCGTCTTCGACCCCGGCCCCGTGGACCTCCGCGAGCCCACCGCGCGCGAACGCGCCCTCGTCGTCCCCGCGCTGGGCATTGACCCCGGCGCCCTCGGCCCGGGCCTGCGCGTCGCGTCGGTCGGACGGCCCCGGATGCTCGTCCCCGTCACCACCCGGTCCGTCCTCGCCGCCCTCGACCCCGACCAGGACCGGCTTCGCGCCGCCTGCGACGAACTCGGGCTTCTCGGCGCCTACGTCCACACCCCGCCGTCCGGCGAGGGCCGTCTCGCCGCCCGCCTGTTCGCCCCGTCCATCGGCGTCCCCGAGGACATCGCCAACGCCAACAGCACCGCCTGCCTCGCCGCCCACCTGGCCGGACAGGGCGTCACCGACATCAGCGTCGACATGGGCGACGCCCTCGGCGCGCCGTCCACCATCACCGCCACCACCCGGCCGGACGCGTCGGGGCCGGTGGTCCGCGTCGGCGGCACCGCCACGATCGCCCGGACCACCGCGCTGCCGCGCGCATGAGCGCCTCCGGGACCGGGGCTACGATCGGTAGGCCATCAGTCGAATGTCGAATTCGCGGAAACGACTACTGGGCGTGACGGCCCTCGCGGCGGCGGCCGCGCTGGCCGTGCTCGGCTGGGCGCGCGGCCGCCTGGTCGTCGTCACTGTCGACGGGACGAGCATGCTGCCCACGTTGAGCGACGGCGACCGCGTGCTCGCCCGGCGGCGGCCCCTCGACCGGGTGCGCCGCGGGGACGTCGTCGTGCTGGAGCCGCCGTCCTGCTGGACGGGCCGAGTTCGGGCCTGGACGCCGAGGCCGAGCACGCCGTCCATGCCTCCCTGCGACGCCATCGGCACGGCCGGACCAGCGTGCCACCGCCTACACCCCCACCTGACCCAACCCCCGCCGATAGACCAGCCTTTCCGCCACGCGCCCGAGCCCCGTGATCCGGGGCCTGCGCCGGCGCGCGAGCGAGACCAGGCAGAAGGCGCGCAGGACGGGCGGCAGGAGCAGGAACACCAGAGTGAATCCGGTGAGGCCGGGATCGCTCTGCGGAATGGGGTCGGCGCCGTAGCGGACGCCGGAGTAGGCCGCGCCGATGATCGAGCCGACGAGGAGGAACACCATGTCGAAGGCGTCGATGAGGGCGCACTGCCACGCGTGGTACCGCGCCTCCCTGTCGCGGACCAGCAGCAGGAACAGGCTGCTGAAGAACGGCATGAAATAGCAGGCGGCGGCCACGCCGAGCCTTGGGGCGGGGGAGAGGGGGCTTTCGGCGGTCGAGGGCCGGCGCGGGGGCGGCGGTGCGGGGGGTGCGGGCGATGCGAACGGCGGCGAGCCCGCACCCGAGGTGTCGGCCACGCCCGAGGCGGGGAGCGTGCTCGGGCCGCGGGAAGCGCCCGGGACAGGGAACGCGTCGCTCCGGCCGAGGTGGAGGTCGACGTCACGGATCGCGGCCTGCGCCCGGGACGAGACCTCGCGGCTGTCGTCGTCCGCCATCGCCACCAGGCGCTCGTAGGCCGGCCGCCCCAGGGCGCCGCCCGCCCGCGCCAGCCGCCGCAGCGCCTCGACGGCGACTCCCCGCACGTCGGCCAGCGGGCTGGTGGCCGCCGCCAGCAGGTCCGGCGGCAGGGTCGCCGGCCGCGGGCCGCGCGGGCTCCTGGCGATCATCAGCTCGCCCTGCACGTCCAGGTACTTGGTCGGGGTCTGGTGCGGGGTCGCGGCGACGGTCGCGTCGTAGGCGTACTCGTAGAGCTCGTCGATGGAGACGAGGCCGTCGCCGTTCAGGTCGGCGTCGCCCGTCCGCAGCCCGCGGACGACGGCGCCGGTGAAGATCGACGACGGCGCCGCGTCCGCGGAGGCGGGCGCCTGCGACAGGAGCCCGTCCGTCACCTCGAACGAGTACTCCAGCGCCGACGACGAGCAGATCACCGCGCGGCCGGAGCCGCCGAGCGGCCCGGTCACGTCGACCGCACCGCCGCCCCGGTGCAGCAGGCCGCGGCTGAACGCCCCGCTGTAGCAGCAGTCGAGCAGCACGACGATGTTGCGCGAGCGGCACTGCGCGATCTGCTCGCTGAGGTAGGAGGCGGGCACGGCGGTGGAGTTCGGCCGATCCAGGCGCGTCGGCGTGGTGGCGAAGAACAGCCGGCCGCTTTCGTCCTTCCAGCCGTGGCACGAGAAATGCACGAGCAGGACGTCGGCGGGGCGCGCGTCGGCGAAAAGGTCCTCCAATGCGCCCATGATCTCGTGCGCGGGCCTGTTGCAGACCGTCGCCACAGAGAAATCGCCGACGGCCGGATCGGAAAGGACGGCGGAAAGGCCCGCGGCGTCCTGCGCGGGAGACCGGAGACGGTGCAGTTTCGGATCGGCGTAGCGGTCGGCGGTGATCAGGAGCGCCCTTCGGGGCCGGTGTTCTGCGCGCGCGTCAGCCATTCGATCAGCCGGTGTTCCTGTTCGCGAGTGGGGTGGGAGAGTTCCAGGCTGCGGTCCTCGACGGTGATCTTGACGGTCCGACCCTCACGCGCGCCGAGCCAGGCGAACACCCCCTTGACGAAGGCGGTCGTCACCGAACTCGACGCCAGCACGGTCGCGATCGTGCCGATCGAGGTCGCGGCGCCCGACTTGGCGCCCGGCGGCGGAATCGCCTCGAGCGGCATGACCGGCACCCCTCTCTCGGAAAGCTCCCGGCGAAGTCCGCGGCATATCTCGTCGGTACGGGCGGCGTCGGCGTGCCTTTCCTGGATTTCCGTGATCGCGATTCCGGGCATCGTCCCCATCTCATGGTCGGCCGTCGTCATGGTCGCTCCTTCATGGGACGCGGCGGCGCGGAGAACGGAGCACGGTGCGGTGTATCGATCCGGTGAACACCGGCGCGTAATAGGCGCATTCCCGGTTATTTGGACATTGAGCCGGTTTCGGCTAGGGTGTCCAGGTGACGAACCTACGTGAGCGGATAATCGCGGAGCTCGGGGTCAAGGCGGCCATTGTGCCGGGGGACGAGATCCGGCGGCGGGTCGGGTTCCTCAAGGACTACCTGCGGTCGACCCACGCCAACGGGTACGTGCTCGGGATCAGCGGCGGGCAGGACAGCACGCTGACCGGACGGCTGTGCCAGCTCGCCGCCGAGGAGCTGCGCGCCGAGGGGCACGAGGCCACGTTCGTCGCGGTGCGGCTGCCCTACGGCGTGCAGGCCGACGAGGAGGACGCGAAGGTCGCGCTGGAGTTCATCCGGCCCGACCGGTCGATCGCGGTGAACGTCAAGCCGAGCGCGGACGCCGTCGCCGGCGAGGCGGCCGCCGGCCTGCGGGAGCTGCTGGACGGCGAGCCCCGGCTGCGGGACTTCGTGCGCGGCAACATCAAGGCCCGCGAGCGCATGGTGATCCAGTACGCGATCGCCGGGCAACTGGGCCTGCTGGTGGTCGGCACCGACCACGCGGCCGAGGCGGTGACCGGCTTCTTCACCAAGTACGGCGACGGCGGGGTCGACCTCACCCCGCTGACCGGGCTGACCAAGCGCCAGGGCGCGGCCCTGCTGCGGGAGATGGGCGCGCCGGAGAGCGTCTGGAAGAAGGTGCCGACCGCCGACCTCGAGGACGACCGGCCCGCGCTGCCCGACGAGGAGGCGCTCGGCCTGAAGTACGCCGAGATCGACGACTACCTGGAGGGCGCCGACGTCACGCCGGACGTGGCCGCGAAGGTGGAGTCGGTGTACCGCGCGACCCGGCACAAGCGGACCGTCCCGGCCACCCCGCTCGACGACTGGTGGCGCTGAGGCCCGCGCTCAGCGCGTCGGGGCGTTGATGAGGAAGGAGACCGCGCCCCGTTCGTCGAGGCGGGCGTCGAGGACCTTGCCGTGCAGGCAGGCGGCGGCCGCGGAGTCGACGAACAGGCGCGCCCCCTCCGCTTCCACGACCTCGTCGGTGGACGCGGGACGCTCCGCGGTCGTCACGGCGAGGAGGGAGGCGTCGTCGTCGAGCGGCGCGATGCGCATGCCGGCGCTGTCGGGCAGGCCCGGCCCGCCGGAGAGGGTGCGGATGGCGCTGGCGGCCGTTCCCGTGACGATGAGCACAACGAACTCCTGAGCGTCGCTTGAACCAACCGGTGGTCGTGACTGCCGCATTTTGTCTACCCGATGATCTCCGTACCGAATCCGTGACGCGCGCCACGGGTAAGGGAAGGGCCGGACCTGCGGAAATTGGGGGAGAGAATGTCGGAGTCGACACCGGAGGGCGGATTCGCGGGAGGCGGGGGCGAGGAACCCGAGAGCGCGCGGCCCGACGAGGAGGCGGCCCCGCGCGGCCGCCGCCCGCACCAGGCCCCCGACGAGTTCGCGCCCGACTCGACCGAGGGGCGCGGCGGGCGCCCCGAGGATCTCAGCCCCGACGATTTCGAATGACGGGCGCCTCCCGTCCGGAGCTTCCGGGCACGAGGCCCGCATTCCGGGAAAGCGACGTGGAAAGGGGCGGCCGGGTGGCTGACGACTACGCGCGCGCCATTCAGGAGGTCATCGAGGAGACCATCGCGCCGCGGGCGGCGGAGGTCGACCGCGACGGGGTCTTTCCCCGCGCGAACATCGACGCGTTGGCCGCCGCCGGCCTGCTCGGGCTCATCAGCGCCGAGGACGTCGGCGGACGCGGCGAAGGGCTCGCCGCCGCCGCGTACGTCGTCGAAAGGCTCGGCGGCGTCTGCGGCTCCACCGCGATGGTCCTGCTCATGCACTACGCCGCCACGGCGGTGATCGAGGCCCACGGGCCCAAGGACGTCCGCGAGGCCGTCGCGGCGGACGCGCACCTCAGCACGCTCGCGTTCTCCGAGGCCGGATCGCGCAGCCACTTCTGGGCACCGCTCGGCACCGCGATGCCGGACGGCGGGGGCGGCATCCGGCTGGAGGCCGACAAGAGCTGGGTCACCTCGGCGGGGGAGGCCGACAGCTACGTCTGGTCGAGCCGTCCCCTCGCGGAGGACGGCCCGATGACGCTCTGGCTGGTGCCGCGCGACCGGGAGGGGCTGAGCGTCCGCGGCGGGTTCGACGGTCTCGGGCTGCGCGGCAACGCGTCCAGCCCGATGCGGGCCGACGGCGTCCTCGCCGACCGCGAGGACATGCTGGGGCCGGACGGCGAAGGGCTGAACATCGCCCTCCAGGCGGCCCTGCCCCACTTCCTGGTCCTGAACGCGGCCTTCTCGCTCGGGCTGATGGAGGCCCTCACCGCCAGGGCCGCCGCGCACCTGACCGGGACGAGACTGGAGCATCTCGGACAGACGCTGGCGGACCAGCCGATGCAGCGCGCGCAGTTCGCCGAACTACGGATCCGCACCGACCAGGTCCGGGCGTTCCTGCGGGCCACGCTCGACGCGCTGGCGGGAGGCCGGGACGACGCGACGCTGCGCGTGCTGGAGGTCAAGGCCGTCGCCGCGGAGGCCGCGTCCGAGGTCGCGGACGCGACGATGCGGCTGTGCGGCGGCGCGGCGTTCCGCAAGGAGTCCGGCGTCGAGCGGCTGTTCCGCGACGCACTGGCGGCGCGGGTCATGGCGCCGACCACGCAGGCGCTGCACGACTTCGTCGGCCGGGCGAGCCTCGGCATGCCGCTCTTCTAAGGGGTCTCCGATGACGCTGGTGATGGGCGCCGTCGCCTACGACCCCAAGGTCGTCACGATCTGGGAGGGCTTCCGGGCCTGGTTCGCCCGGCAGGGCTTCGGTTTCGACTTCGTCCTGTACTCCAACTACGAACGGCAGGTGGACGACCTCGCGGCCGGCCGCATCGACGCCGCGTGGAACTCGCCGCTGGCCTGGGTCCGCGCCCACCGCCTCACCGGGGGCGGCGTCGTCCCGCTCGTCATGCGGGATACCGACCAGGATCTGACCTCGGTCGTCGTCGTCCGCGACGACTCCCCGTACAAGGACATCGCCGACCTCAAGGGCGAGACGGTCGCGACCGGCGCGATCGACTCGCCGCAGGCCACGCTCATCCCGCGCTCCCTGATCCGCGAGCGCGGGCTCCGGCCGGGCGACGACGTGACGATCCGGCGGTTCGACGCCGGCGTCGGCCTGCACGGCGACCACATCGGCGGGGAACGCGACGCGGCCCGCGCGATGATGTCCGGCGACGTCGCGGCGGCCTGCATGGTCGACGCGAACCACCTGCTGTTCGTCCAGGAGGGCGTGCTGCCGCCGGGCGGCACCCGCGTGATCGGCCGGACCCGTCCCTATGACCACTGCAACATGACCGCCGCCCGCATGGACCCCGACAAGGAACGGTTCCGCGACCTGCTGCTGTCGATGCCGGTCGCCGACCCCGGCGTCCGGCGCCTCTTCGACCTCGAAGGGCTCACCGCCTGGCGACCCGGCCGGACGGATGGCTACGCGGCGCTGGAGCAAGCCGTCGACGAGGACGCCTTCTACGACGCGGCGGGCGCGATCACGGCGCCCGGCTACCGGCCTTGACCGACCCCGTCCTCGACCTCGAAGACCTGGGCATCGAGACCGGCGGGCACCTGCTCGTGCAACGGGCGCTCGGCGACCTGCCGCCGGGCGCCCGGCTCGGGATCACGGGCCGCGACCCGCTCCTCGACCTGCACCTGCGCGCCTGGTGCCGGTCGCACGGCCACACCGTGACCGCAGGCGACGGCCCCGTGCTCGCCTGGATCGCCCCCGGCGGCCCCGACCGCTGGACGAGCGCCGAGCGCGCCGGAGGGCCCCGCGACGTCGTCGCCGCGCCGCCCGCGCACTGGGGCCTGGCCGCGCGCGGCGCGCTCGTCGAGCCGGGCGGCCCGGAACCGCCGTTCGACCTCGCCGAACGCGACCTGGTCTGGGCCGACATTGCCCCCGCCCTCTACGCGCACGCCGCGTCCGCGCAGTGGGACCCTGCGACCGCCGTCCCCTGGGACGCCGTGTTCACCCTGCCGCCCGACATCGAACGGGCCGTCGTCCAGGTCATGACGTACCTGGTCGAGAACGAGCAGGCCGCGCTGGTCGTCCCGGCCCGGCTGCTCGTCCGCGTCCACCCGCACTTCCGCGAGGTCGTGCAGCTCCTGGCGGTCCAGGCCGCGGACGAGGCCCGGCACGTCGAGGTGTTCGCCCGCCGCGCGGCCCTCACCGGCGGCCCGCTCGGCACGTCCGCCGCCGGAGGCCGCGAATCCCTCGCCACCCTGCTCACCGAGCCCGACTTCTCCCTGGCGTCGTTCCTGCTGTCGGTGCTGGGCGAGGGCAGTTTCCTGAACCTGCTCGCCTTCCTCGACCGGCACGCCCCCGACCCCGTCACCCGGCGGGCCGTCCGCCTCGCCCGGCAGGACGAGGCCCGCCACGTCGCGTTCGGCGTCGCGCACCTCCGGCACCGCTCCGAGATCGACCCGCACCTCAGATCGCGGCTGCGCGCCGCCGTCGAACGCCGCCACGACGCCCTCGCCGCGTCCGCCGGCCTCAACCAGGACGTCTTCGACGCGCTGATCCTGCTCGCCGCCGGCGGCTGGTCGCCGCAGGCGATCCGGCGCGGCCACGACGCGGTCCTCCGCCTCCGCCGGGAGATGGACGAAGGACGCCGGCGCCGCCTCGTCCACCTCGGCTTCCCCGACGACGAGGCCGCCGCCCTCTCCGCCCTCCACACCCGCAACTTCATGTGATCCTTCGGTTCCCGGCCGCGATGCTACGTTGGTGAGCACGGCGCCAACACCATGAGCTCATGAGGAGAACCCGATGACGGCGATGCCCGATGAGCCGCCGTTCGTCCGTGATGACCTGCGCCAGGCGTTCGCTGCGCTGGACGTGATGCCAGGCTTCCGCGCCGAGCTTGTGGATGGAGAGATCATCGTGTCGCCGACCCCTGACGGCCAGCACGAGACCATCGTCGTGGCCGTCGACGACTGGGTACGCGACGTCCACGGCCTGCGCTTGCATCGCAATCTGACGCTGATCAGCCCAGAGGGCGAGTACGTGCCCGACGGGATCGCCGCTCCCAAGGGGGCCTTTGCCGGGCGCGAATGGCACACCAAGCCGGACGGGGTCGTCATGGTCCTGGAGGTGACCTCCGGCGGGCAGCGCGACCGCAAGGGCGCCGAGCGCGACCGCGGCCCCAAGCGGCGCGGGTACGCGGCCGCCGGCATCCCGCTGTACCTGCTGATCGACCGGCTGGACGGCAAGGCGACGATCTTCTCCGAGCCGCGCGGCGACGACTACACCCACAGCGTCGCCGTCACTCTGGGCGAGGACCTGCCCGTCCCCGCGCCGCTCGAAGGCGTCCTTCCCACCCGCGACTTCTGAGTCGGCAGGGCGCGGTCGGTCAGGCGGCGAGGTTGATCAGGATGATCAGGGCGATCAGCAGGACCGGGATCAGGGCGCCGATGACGGCGATCGGGCGGGACATCAGGGGAGGGCCCGGGTCGGCGGGGCGGCGGTGCGGGGTGCCGTCGGGCGGCGGCATCGGCGGTGCCAGGGAGGCGACCTTGCCGCGCCGGGTGAGGTTGATCAGTACGGTGATCGGCGTCGCGATGAAGGAGATGTAGCCCCACCAGCCGCCGATCAGGGTCTTGGCGGTCATGTCCCGGAACACCGCGAGGCCGCAGTCCCGGCAGAACGGGCCCTTGGTGTGCAGGAACGACATGACCAGGATCATGCCGCGGTGGCCGCGGAAGGTCGTCTCGACGGCGGGCACGCAGCCGCAGAAACGGCACTGCGGACCGTGGACCGGGATCTGCTGCGCGCCGTACGGCATCGGCTGCGCAGGTGGGGCGCCGTACTGCGCCTGGTGGGGAGGCGGCCCGTAGGGGCCCGGCTGCTGGCCCGCGTACGGCTGGCCCGCGTACGGCTGGCCGCTGTAGGGCGCCTGGTGGGGGGCTTCACCGTATCCGTACGGTGATGGGTTCGATGGTGGCTGCACGGCCGCCGCCTCCGCTCTTCAGGTGGTCGGCTGATCTTGCCATGCCGCGGCGGGTCCGGGGATGCGGTTCGGGTGCGGCGGCCGACCGCGGCCACGGCGGCGCGGCCACGGCGGCGCGGTCAGGAGAGGGCGCGCCAGGTCTCGGTGAGGGTGTGGCGGAACTGGCCGACCTGCCGGGACGTCAGGTCGCGGATCATGTGCTCCTCCAGCTCGCGGACGGGTCCGGCGAGGTCGTCCAGCAGGGCGCGTCCGGCGCCGGTGAGCAGGATCAGCAGCTCGCGCCGGTTGGCGGGGTTGCGCTCGCGGCGGACGAGGCCGCGGGTCTCCAGGGCGCGGACCATGTCGGCCATCGACTGCGCGGTGACGAACGAGTCGCGGGCGAGCTGGGCCGCCGACAGGCCGTCGTGCCGCTCCAGCACGGTGAGCGCCGTGTACTGCAGCGCGGTGATGCCGACCGGCTTCACCAGCTCCTCCAGCCGTGACCGGACCAGCAGCTCCAGCCGCTTGACCAGGTAGAGCAGCGACGGCGGCGCCTTGCCCTCGGGCGGCTCCGGCGGGCCGGCGGTCATCTGCTCTCCCTCGTCGCGGTGCACGGGTCCAGGGTAGGGCATTGACAGGAAACCTGTTGAATGTGAACACTGGCCATCAACAGGATTCCTGTCGATTTGGGGAGCTCATGGAACTGGACGGGAAGGTCGTCGTCGTCACCGGGAGCGGGCGCGGCCTCGGCCTCGCCTACGCCGAGGCCCTGGCCGCCGCCGGCGCCTCGGTGGTCGTCAACGACGTGGACCGGGACGCGGTCGACGCGGCGGTCGCGAAGATCACCGCGGCGGGCGGCACGGCGACCGGGGTGGCCGCCGCGGTCGGCGGCACCGAGACCGCCGACGAGCTGGTCGGCACGGCCGTCCGGGAATTCGGCCGGCTGGACGTGATGGTCACCAACGCGGGCATCCTGCGCGACCGGGTGCTGTGGAAGATGACCGACGAGGACTTCGACGACGTCGTCCGCGTCCACCTGCGCGGCACCTTCACCTGCGCCCGCGCCGCCGCTGCGCGGATGCGCGAGCAGGGCACGGGCGGGCGGATCATCCTGATCTCCTCGCCGGCCGGGCAGCGCGGCAACTTCGGCCAGACCAACTACGCGGCGGCCAAGGCCGGCATCGCGGCGATGGCCCGGACGTGGGCGATGGAACTGGCCAGGGCGGGTATCACCGTGAACGCGGTCGTGCCGGTCGCGGCGACCGAGATGACCAAGACGATCCCCGCGTTCGCGCCGGTCATCGAGGAGTCCGAGCGCACCGGGAAGCCGTTCCCGGACTGGCTGCGCAAGGACGAGGGCCTCGGCACCGTCGAGGACGTCACCGGCCTGATCACCTTCCTGGCCTCGGACGCCTCCAAGGACGTCACCGGGCAGGCGATCGGCATCGGCGGCGACCGGCTGGCGCTGTGGGCGCACCCGAAGGAGAAGGCGGTGGCGTTCGCCGACGGCGGCTGGAGCGCCGAGGCGATCGCCGAGCAGTGGAGCACGGGCGTGGGCGCCGAGCCCGAGACCTACGGCATCCCCGCCCCCAAGGCACCGGAGGGCTGAGATGGCCGACCTGACGATCGACGTCGACGCGCTGACCGCGATCGACGTCCACACCCACGCCGAGATCAGCAAGGACGGCCACGGGTCGCTGAGCCCGGAGCTGTTCGGCGCGTCCGAGGAGTACTTCAAGGCGCACGGGCACCGGCAGCCGACCATCGAGGAGATGGCCGCCTACTACCGCGAGCGGCAGATGGCGGCGGTCGTGTTCACCGTGGACGCCGAGCACGCCACCGGTTGGCCGCGCATCGCCAACGAGGAGGTCGCCGAGAGCTGCGCCGAGCACCCGGACGTGCTGATCCCGTTCGCCAGCATCGACCCGTACAAGGGGAAGGCGGGCGTGCGCGAGGCGCGGCGGCTCGTCGAGCAGTACGGGGTGCGCGGGTTCAAGTTCCACCCGAGCATCCAGGGCTTCGCCCCCAACGACCCGCTCGCCTACCCGCTGTACGAGGCGATCGAGGAGCTGGGCGTTCCGGCGCTGTTCCACACCGGGCAGACCGGCATCGGCGCGGGCGTCCCTGGCGGCGGCGGCATCCGGCTGAAGTACTCCAACCCGATGCTGGTGGACGACGTCGCGGTCGACTTCCCCGAGCTGCGGATCATCCTGGCGCACCCGTCCTTCCCCTGGCAGGACGAGGCCCTCGCGGTCGCCAACCACAAGCCGTACGTGTACATCGACCTGTCCGGATGGTCGCCGAAGTACTTCCCGCCGCAGCTCGTCCGGTACGCCAACAGCCTGCTCAAGGACAAGGTGCTGTTCGGCTCGGACTACCCCGTCATCACCCCGGACCGCTGGCTCACCGACTTCGCGAAGCTGGAGATCAAGCCCGAGGTCCGCCCCAAGATCCTCAAGGACAACGCCGCCCGGCTGCTCGGGCTCACCGGCAAGGAGAACGCATGATCACCGCCAACGGGCTCGACGAGATCAGGGCCCTGGCCGGCAAGGACCTCGGCCACAGCGCATGGCTCGACATCACCCAGGACCGGGTGAACACCTTCGCCGACGCCACCGACGACCACCAGTGGATCCACACCGACCCCGAGAAGGCCAAGGACGGCCCGTTCGGCGCCGCCATCGCGCACGGCTACCTGACGCTGTCGCTGGTCATCCCGCTGTTCAACGACCTGCTCGGCATCCAGGGCACGAAGATGAGCATCAACTACGGTCTGGAGAAGGTCCGCTTCCCCAGCCCCGTCAAGGTCGGCGCCCGGATCCGGCTCGCCGGCAAGGTCGCCGAGGTGACCGACGTCCCGGGCGACGGCGTGCAGATGGTGTGCGACTTCACCGTCGAGATCGACGGCGAGGCCAAGCCCGCCTGCGTCGCCCGGGCCGTCTACCGCCACTACGCCTGACCCCGCCCGGCCTGCCCTGATCGGGCCGCACGGCCGGCCGTCCGCAACGCTGCTCAGCAAGAGGAGTGAGACACCGTGCTCAACGCAGGACTCGGGGGATGGCCGGCCAGGCGGGCCCTGATGTCGCCCGGCCGCACCGCGTTCGTCCACCGGGACCGCCCGACGACGTACGGGGAGGTGCACGACCGGACGTCGCGGCTCGCGGACCGGCTGCGCGCCGCCGGCGTCGGCAGGGGCGACCGGGTCGCCTACCTCGGGCCGAACCATCCGGCGTTCGTCGAGACGATGTTCGCCGCGCACGTCCTCGGCGCCGTCTTCGTCCCGCTGAACTTCCGGCTCGCCGCGCCGGAGATCGACTACATGCTCGCGCACAGCGGCGCGTCCGTGCTGGTCTACGCGCCCGAGTGCGAGCCGGTCGTGCGCGCCTGCGAGCGGACGCCGGGGACCGTCGCGGCGGTCGGCGGCCCGGCCGAGGGCGAACTCGGCTACGAGGACTGGCTCGCGTCCGGCGATCCGGCCCCGATCGACACCGAGGTCGGGCTCGACGACGTGGCGTGCATCCTCTACACCTCCGGCACCACCGGACGTCCCAAGGGCGCGATGCTCACCCACGGGAACCTGGTGTGGAACTGCTACAACCTCCTCGTCGGCGTGGACGTCGCCGGCGACGAGGTGACGCTGGTCAGCGCGCCGCTGTTCCACGTGGCGGCGCTCAACCAGTGCCTGCTGCCCACGTTCCTCAAGGGCGGATGCTCGGTCATCATGCCGTCGTGGGACGTCGACGCGTGCTTCGACCTCATCGCGCGGCACCGCGTCACCTGGATGTTCGGCGTCACCGCCATGTTCGCGGCGCTCGCGCAGTCGCCGCGCTGGGACGGCGCGGACCTGTCGTCGGTCCGCAGCCTGATGTCCGGCGGGGCGCCGGTGCCGCCCGCGCTCATCCACACCTACCAGGAACGCGGCCTCGTCTTCTGCCAGGGCTACGGCCTCACCGAGACGGCGCCGGGCGCGACGTTCCTCGAAGCCGCCGAGAGCGAGCGCAAGGCCGGGTCGGCGGGGGTCCCGGTGTTCTTCACCGGCGTCCGGTGCGTCCGCCCCGACCTGACGGACGTGCAGCCCGGCGAGCCCGGCGAGGTCATCATCAAGGGGCCGAACGTCACGCCGGGCTACTGGAACGCCCCGGACGCCACCGCGTCCGCGTTCACCGAGGACGGCTGGTTCCGCTCCGGCGACATCGCCCACGTCGACCCCGAGGGCTACTACTACATCGTCGACCGGGTGAAGGACATGTTCATCTCCGGCGGGGAGAACGTGTACCCGGCCGAGGTGGAGGCGGCGATCTTCGAGCACCCGGCGGTCGCCGAGGCGGCGGTGATCGGCGTCCCGGACCGTAGATGGGGCGAGGTGGGCCGGGCCTTCGTCGTCACCGCCCCCGGCGCCGCCCTGGACCTCGACGATCTGCGGGCGTTCCTGGCCGGCCGGCTCGCCAAGTACAAGATCCCCGTGTACCTGGACGTGGTCGACGACCTGCCCCGCACCGGCTCCAACAAGGTCCAGAAGGGCCGCCTCCGCGACCTCCCCCTCCCACCCGCCGACCGTTGACTTGCGGCGGGTCGTCGTTATGGGGCCGCCCATAACGACGACTCGCCGCAACTCAACGAAGGGCGTCGGAGATGGGCTTGGCGCCGCCGTGGGCGGTGTAGCCGCCGTCGACCGGGATCTCGGCGCCGCTGATGTAGGACGCCTCGTCGGAGATGAGGAACACCACGAGCGGAGCGACCTCGTCGACGGTGCCGGGCCGTCCGAGCGGCGTCTGCGCGTTGTTCGCCTCGCGGAACGACTCCGGGGCGGACGCGGTCATCGGCGTCTCGATGAACCCGGGGTGGACGGTGTTGACGCGGATCCCGGCGCGTCCCAGCTCCGTGCACGCCGTCGCCGACAGCCCGCGCAGCGCCCACTTGCTGGCGGTGTAGGCGACCGGGTAATGGCCGGTCAGCCCGGCGGCGGACCCGACGTTGACGATCGACGCCCCCGGCGGCATCAGCGGCGCGAGGTGCTGCACGCCCAGCAGCGCACCGGTGACGTTGACGCGGTGCACGCGCTCCCAGTCGTCGGCGGTGACCTCGCCGAGCCGGGCCCGCCAGGTCACGCCCGCGTTGTTGACCAGGCCGTCCACGCGGCCGTGCGTCTCGCGGAGCCAGGCGGCGAGACCGGCCCAGTCGTTCTCGGACGTGACGTCGAGCCGCCGGTAGGCGACGCCGTCCGGAAGGCCGGCCGGTGCGTCGCCGGCGAGGTCGGTGGCGATGACCGCGGCGCCCTCGCGGGCCAGGGCGGCGGCCTCCGCCGCCCCCTGGCCCTGCGCGGCGCCGGTGACCACGACGACCTTCCCGGCGACCCGGCTCACGGGCGTTCCCGCGTCCGCTTGCGGGCCCGCGGGATCGGGACGGGCTCGGCCCCCGGCACGATCGTGTTGGACACCGTGCCGATGCCTTCGACGGTGAGCGTGACGGTGTCGCCGGGCTTGAGGGGCGGCGGGGTCTGCTCGCCGCGCCGTCCCCACAGTTCGGCGAGGCAGCCGCCGTTGCCGCAGGTGCCCGAGCCGAGGACGTCGCCGGGACTCAGCCGCGCGCCGCGCGAGGCGTAGGCGACGAGGTCGTCGAACGGCCAGCCCATGTTGGACAGCAGGTCGTGGCCGACGACCTCGCCGTTGACCTCGGCGGTCAGGCCGAGGCGCAGGAACCCGTCGGCGTCGCGGTAGGGCTCCAGTTCGTCGGCGGTGACGATCCACGGGCCGAGCGTGGTGGCGAAGTCCTTGCCCTTGCAGGGGCCGAGGCCGACCTGCATCTCGCGGGACTGCAGGTCCCGCGCCGACCAGTCGTTGAAGATCGTGTAACCGAAGACGTGGTCGCGCGCCCGCTCGGGCGACAGGTCGGCGCCAGCGCATCCGATGACGGCCGCGACCTCCAGCTCGAAGTCGAGGGCCTGGCAGCCGGGCGGCAGCGGGACGTCGTCGTGCGCGCCGACCATGGCGTGCGGGTTGGAGAAGTAGAACGTCGGGGCGTCGTACCAGGCGTCCGGGACGCCGGACACGCCGTCGACGGCCTTCCGGACGCCCTCGACGTGCTCCTCGAACGCGACGAAGTCCCGGACGGACGGCGGCTCGATCGGCGGCAGCAGCCGGACGTCCGCGAGCGGCACGGCCGCGCCCGCCGGCTCCGGGACCGAGCCGGAGGCGATGACGTCGAGCAGGTCGGTGCCGTCCGGGAACGGCAGCACCCGGTCGTCTTCGACGGCGCCGCACCGGCGGACGCCCTGATGCAGGTAGGTGGCGAGTCGCATGGCCTCTCCCTCCCGATCAGACCGGCGGGGCGACGAACACGCCGCGGTCGGGGTCGTTGAACGACTCCTTGGCGATCAGTTCGTTCATCGGGTTGGCGGTGCCCCACTGGTCGGTGACGTCGGGGTCGGAGAAGTCGTACAGGTGCGGGTGCCAGGCGTCCTCGTCGAGGGTCTCCAGCTCGGTCGTGTACTCGATGGTGTTGCCGTGCGGGTCGAGGAAGTAGGAGAAGGTGTTGTCGCCCGCCTTGTGCCGCCCCGGCCCCCAGATCATCCGCACTCCCGCGCGCAGCAGCCGTCCGGTGCCGAACATGTACTCGTCCAGGCCGCGCATCTCGAACGACACGTGGTGCAGCGACGTGTGCGGGCCCTTCGCGATCGCCATGCTGTGGTGCTGCGGGTTGCAGCGCATGAAGTGCATGACCTTGCCCATGTGCGGGGAGGTCAGCGTGTCGCTGAGCGCGAAGTCCAGGTGCGTCTCGTACCAGGCGCGGGTGGCGTCCAGGTCGGGGGCGTTCAGCACGACGTGCGACAGCCGCACCGGGACGGCCTCGCGCTCCTCCAGCTTCCGGTGCTCGCGGACGGCGACGTCCGCCGACACCTCGACGGTCCGGCCGTCGATGTCGAAGAACCGGAACCCGTAGCCGCCGCCGGGCGTGGCGAGCTTCCCGGGCTGGGCGACGATCGTCACCCCGGCCGCGCCGAGCCGCTCGGCGAGCGCGTCGACGTCGGCGGGGGAGGCGGCTCCGAACGACACCAGGTCGAGCCGCTTGTCGTCGGCCTTGCGGAGCCGGACGATGTACTGCTCCGGTGAGCCCTCCGCCGCCAGGAACGAGATGCCGGTGTCGCTCGCGACCTCGGTCAGGCCCCAGACGCCGGAGTAGAACTCGCGCTGCCGGTCGTAGTCGGGGACGGCGAGGTCCACGTGGCGCAGATGGGTGATGAGCCTTTCGGGCATCAGTGCTCCTTGAGGTCGAAGAGGGCGACGGCGTTGCCGCCGCGCACGGCGTCCAGCTCGTCGCCGGGTGGCAGGGCGGCGCGCAGCCGGTCGAGCGGGTCATCCACGCCCATGTCGAAGGGGTGGTCCGACCCCATGACGACCTGGGACGCGCCCGCCGCCTCGATCAGCGCGCGCAGCGCCGCCGGTTCGTAGACGAGCGAGTCGAACCAGACCCGCCGCAGATAGCCGCTCGGCGGCTCGGCACAGGTGCGGGACTCGGGACGCACCCGCCAGCCGTGGTCGGCGCGGCCGAGGTAGGTCGGCAGGTAGCCGCCGCCGTGCGCCGCGACGATCTTCAGGCCGGGGTGCCGGTCGAGCACGCCGGAGAAGATCAGATGCGAGAGCGCGACGGCGTTCTCGGTCGGCTGCCCGACGATGTTGGACAGGTAGAACCGGTCGAGCCGCTCGTCCAGCGTGCAGCCGAACGGATGCAGGAACACGACCGCGCCGGCCTCGGCGGCCCGCGCCCACAGCGGCTCCAGCTCCGGGTCGGACAGCTCGCGGCCGGGGGCGTGCGAGGAGATCTCGACGCCCTTCAACCCGAGCGACAGCGCGTGGTCGAGCGCCTCGACGGCCAGGTCCGGATGCTGGAGCGGGACGAGCCCGAGGCCGTGCAGCCGGCCGGGCGCCTGCGCGCAGTGAGCGGCGGTGGCCTCGTTCGCCATCCGGTACACGGTCCGCGCCAGGTCGGGCGCGGCCCAGTAGTGGTAGTGCGACGGCGACGGGCTGACGATCTGCACGTCCACCCCGGCGGCGTCCATGTCGGCCAGCCGCGCCTCGATCCGCGTCAGCCGCTGGATCCGCTCGCCGATCATCTTGGCGCTGGCCTGCAACGACTCCGGGCCGTTGCGGCGGGCGTCCAGCGCCCGGTGCTCGGCGTGGCCGGGCGCCCCGGCCACGGCCTCCTCGATCTGCGGCAGCAGGACGTGCGCGTGCACGTCGATGGTGGGGATGTTCACGGCCGCTCCGAAACGATCGCGCTGATGCGTCCCATCAGGCCGGGGACGTCGGCATCGGGGGACGGGTTGAGCTGCCATTCCCCCAGCTGCACCGACGCCTCGACGACCGCCTTGGCGCGCTCGTACCGCCGGTCCATGAACGCGTCGAACAGCGCCTGGTCGAGACGGTCGGCGCCCAGCAGCAGCTCGGCGAGGACGGCGGCGTCCTCCAGGCACTGCGCCGCGCCCTGCGCCAGCGTGGGCGGGCACGCGTGCGCGGCGTCGCCGATCAGCACGGTGCGTCCCCGGTTCCACGGGCGCTCGACCAGCAGCGACTCGAACCAGGTGTAGTTGATGCGGTCCGGGTCGGTGATGTCGGCGCGGATCTCGTCCCAGGCGCCGCCGTAGCCCTCGGCGAGCGCCCGCATGTGGGACGGCTTGTCGGCGTCCGCGATCGACTCGCGGGGCCGCGCCTTCTCCACCAGGTAGGCGTACATGGTGTCGGGCCCGGTCGGGCAGTACCCGGCGATGAAGCAGGGCCCGCCGTAAATCAGGTCGGTGCGCTCGACGTCCTTGGGGCGGCGGGTGTGGATCCGCCAGATCCCCATGCCGGTCGGCTTCGGCGCCACGTCGATGCCGAGCAGGCCCCGCACCGCGGAGCGGATGCCGTCCGCGCCCACGACCAGGTCGTAGGTGCCGGACGTGCCGTCGGAGAAGCCTGCGGTGACCTGGTCGCCGGAGTCGTCCAGCGCGGTGACCGTCAGGCCGAACCGGGTGGTCGCGCCTGCGTCCCGCACCGCGTCCGCGAGCACCGCCGCCAGCTCGGGACGGTTCATGCCGAGCGTCGCGGGCAGGTCCGGGCCGCCGGTGCGGGCGTCCGGGATCTCCGCGATCAGGCTCCCGTCCGGGGCCCGCAGGCCGAGCACGTCGAACGCGTACCCGGACGCGCTGAGCCGCTTCCACACGCCGAGGTCGCGCAGCACGCGAAGCGCGTTGCCCTGCAACGTGATCCCGGAGCCGAGCGCCGTGATGTCCGGCTGGATCTCCGCGATGTCCACCGCGACGCCGCCGCGCGCCAGCAGGACCGCCAGGGCCGACCCGGCCGTGCCGCCCCCGACGATCAGGACGTTCCCTACTGCTGCCATGCCGACCTCACTTCACCGCGATGGGGTTGACGGGGGAGCCGACCGCACCGGTCACCGGGACAGGCCCGGCGGTCAGCCAGAACTCGTGCACGCCGTCGGCCGCGCAGTCTGCGGCCAGGGCGTCCAGGTCCCACAGCTCGCCGATCAGCAGGCCCATGTTCGGGATCGCGACCTGGTGCAGGGGCTGGAAGGCGTCGTCGAACTCGTTGGGCCGCACCTCGAACCCCCACGTGTCGGTGGCGATCGCGGCGATCTCCGTGCGGTGCAGCCATCCGGCCGTGGTGAACGACAGGCCCGGCGCGGGACCGCCCGCGTAGTCGCCCCAGCCGTCGCGGCGCGCGCGGGTGAGCTGGCCGGTGCGGACGCACACGATGTCGCCCCGCCCGACCGTCACGCCGTGGGCGTCGATCGCGGCCTGGAGGTGCTCCTCGGTGATGGCGAAGCCGTCGGGCAGCTCGCCGTTCTCGCCTGCGACGCGTCCCACGTCCAGCAGGACGCCGCGTCCGGCGACCGGCGCGGCCATGTGCTCGATGCCGGTGACCAGGTCGCCGTCGGACGTGACGACCTTCTCCGCCGGGCGCCCGTTCCACGCCTTGCCGTGGTCGAAGATGTGGCCGAGGCCGTCCCACTGGGTGGAGCACTGCAACGGCATCGCGATGACGTCGTCCGCGCCGCCGATGCCGTGCGGGAAGCCCTGGTTGCCGAGCGCGGCGTCCGTCCCGGTGTCCAGCATCGTGTGGACGGGGTTGGTGCGGCGCCGCCAGCCCTTCTGCGGCCCGTTCATGTCGAAGCGCTGCGACAGCGAGAACGACGCGCCCCGCCGGACCAGCGCCGCGCCCTCGCGGCGCTTCGCCTCGTCGATGAAGTTCACGGTGCCGAGGACGTCGTCGTCGCCCCAGCGTCCCCAGTTGGAGTACTTGGCGGCGGCCTCGGCGATCGCGCCCTCGGGATCGGTGCGGTCGAGCATCACGCCTCCCCGGCGTCAGTGGATTCAGCGACACATCGGTTGCGCTGCGCGCCGAGGCCCGTGATCGAGCCGTCCATGACGTCGCCGTCCCGCAGCAGCCGTCCCCAGTGCATGCCGTTGCCGGCCGGGCTGCCGGTCAGGACCAGGTCGCCGGGCAGCAGCCGCACGGTCTGCGACGCGTACGCCACCAGCCGCGCCACGCCGAAGATCATGTCCTTGGTGGACTCGTCCTGCATGACGTCGCCGTTGAGCTTCAGCGTGACCCGCAGGTCGCCGGGGTCGCCGACGAACGCCGACGGCACCAGGTACGGGCCGAGCGGGGTGAACGTCGGCGGGTTCTTCGCGCGCAGCCAGTCGGTGCCGATCTCCGGCATGTCCCGGCGGAACACCGCCTCGCGCGCCGTCAGGTCGTTGGCGATCGTGTAGGCGGCGACGTGCTCCGGCGCCTCGTCCGCGGACACCCGGTACGCCGGACGGCCGATCACCGCGGCCAGCTCCAGCTCCCAGTCCGGCTTCCTGCACCAGCTCGGGATCACCACGTCGTCGTACGGGCCCGTCACCGAGGACGGCAGGCCGATGAACATGTACGGCTGGTCCTCGGCCGCGCGGCGGTCCATCATCGCGGCCGTCTCCTCGCGCACCTGCTCGGCGGGGCGCCCGTCCTCCGGCTCGTGCGCCACCGCGAGGTCGATGACGTGCGTGCGGTAGTTGGCGCCCGACTGCAGGATCTGCCGCGGCTCGACGGGCGCGTGCACGGCGAGCCCGTCCAGGGGGAGCCACTCGCCGCCGCCCCCGGCCCCGGCGGCGGCGTGCAGCAGCGGCAGGACGTCGTCCCAGCGCTCCAGCAGGGCGCGCGTCGACGCGGCGGCCTCGCCCAGCGCCGGGACGGTGCGCAGGTCCAGGACCCGGCCGCCGGCGACCAGGCCGGCGAACCGCGGGCCGTCCCCGCTGGAGAAGGTGCCGACCGCGAACGGGCCGGACGGTTGCGCGTGTGCTTCCACGAGGTTTCCTCTCGATATCTGCCCTAACCTTGGGACACCGGAAGGCGATCTGGGAAATAGATTCCTCGGATGGTGACCATCGACCACGCTGATAGGTGGACGCCGTGAACCTGGCGAGCCTCGACCTCAACCTCCTGGTCGCGCTGCGCGCGCTGCTGGAGGAGCGCAACGTGACCAGGGCCGGGCGGCGCATCGGCCTCAGCCAGCCCGCCACCAGCGCCGCGCTCGCCCGGCTGCGCCACCACTTCGCCGACGACCTGCTGGTGCGCAGCGGCAACAACTACGAGCTGACCCCGCTCGGCACGGCCCTGCTGGTGCCCTGCGCGACCGCCTGCGGGCTGCTGGAGCGGCTGTTCACCAGCCGGGCCGAGTTCGACCCGGCCACCGAGCGGCGCGAGTTCACGATCATCGCCTCCGACTACGCCGTCGCCGCGTTCGGGGCCGCGCTCGCCCGCGCGCTGCACGCCGCCGCGCCCGCCTCCAGCCTGGTGTTCCAGCAGGTCGGCCCGGAGATCACCGAGAACATCGACGCGACGCTGAGCGCCGTGGACGGGCTGCTCATGCCGCACGGCGTCGTCAGCGGGTTCCCCACCGTCGAGCTGTACCGCGACGAGTGGGTCTGCGTGGTCGCCGACGACCATCCGGAGGTCGGCGACCGCATCACCATGGACGACCTGGCCCGCCTGCCCTGGGCCGTCTACCAGAGCGTCTACGACGCGCCGGCCGCCCGCCAGCTCAGCATGCTCGGGCTGGAGCCGCACGTGGAGGTGTCGGTGCAGAGCTTCCAGCTGCTGCCGAGCCTGGTCGCCGGGACCCGCCGCGTCGCGCTGATCCAGCGCCGCCTCGCCGAACTGATCGCCCCGATCGCGAAGGTCCGCGTGCTGCCGTGCCCGTTCGAGGTGGTGCCCGTGCAGGAGGCGCTGTGGTGGCACCCCGTCCACACCCAGGACGCCGCCCACATCTGGCTCCGCGAGACCGCCGCCCGCGTCGCCGCCGGCATCGACGCCCTGGCTCCGTGACACCATGCCCCGGTGGACGGGCCGGTCGGGCCTTTCTACTATCAGTGTCGTAAACCGGTGCGGATGGGGGCAGGGTGAGCGGGGACGAGCGGGAGCGGCGCCCGGCCGGGATGCTGGAGGACGCCGTGCTGGCCGTCCTGTGGGAGGGCGGGCGCCCGATGAGCCCCGCCGACGTGCAGGCCGTGCTGCCCGGCGACCCCGCCTACACGACGGTGATGACGACGCTGGCGCGGCTGGCCCGCAAGGGCCTGGCGACGCGCGAGCGCGCGGGACGGGGGTTCGTGTACCGCGCGGCCGTGGACGAGGCGGGCCACACCGCCGCCGCGATGAACGAGCTGCTGCGTCGCCGCCGCGACCGCGCGGCGGTGCTGGCCCGGTTCGTGTCCGAGCTGGCGCCCGAGGACGAGGAACTGCTGCAGCGGCTGCTGCGGGAGGGCCGCGCGGGCTGAGCGGCGCCCCTTCGGCCCCACGCCTCTGAAGTGGGGTTTTCGGCCGGTCCGGGGGTATATCCCCGGGCCGGGCGCAGGGAGCCCGGCGCTTACGTTCCGATTACCCTCGGACTCCTACTATCGCGATCGTAGTGGAGTCGAGGAGCGAGGGCGGTGCAGCCGATGCCACCCGGACCCGACGTGACCGTCGTGGTGATCGCCTTCAACGACGCGGCCCGGCTGGGCCGCGCGGTCCGCTCCGCGCTGGGGCAGTCGCCGCCCCGCGCGGAGGTCGTGATCGTCGACGACGCGAGCACCGACGCGACGCCCGAGGTCGCCGCGCGGCTGGCGGCCCGCGACTCCGGCCGGGTGCGGGCCTTCACCCTCCCGGTGAACTCCGGCGGCTGCGGACGGCCGCGCAACATCGGCCTCCGGCACGCCCGGGGCCGGTACGTGATGTTCCTCGACAGCGACGACACCCTCGCCCCGAACGCCTGCCGCAACCTCGTCGCCGCCGCCGAGGACACCGGCGCCGACCTGGTGGCGGGCCGCTGCGTCCGCGTCCTGCCCGACCGCGAGCACGTCTGGTACCCCCGGCTGTACCGGGAGAGCGCCGTCTACGACGGGATCCTGGAGAACCCCGGACTGCTCTACGACACGCTGGCGACCAACAAGTGCTACCGGCGCGCGTTCCTCGACCGCGCCGGGCTCCGGTTCGCCGACCGGCTGCACTACGAGGACCTGCTGTTCAGTGCCCAGGCCTACCTCGCCGCGGAGCGGATCGCGGTCATCCCGCACCGCGTCTACAACTGGCTGGTGGACCCGCGCGCCGCGACCCTGTCGATCAGCAACCGCCGCGCTGAGCTGGGCAACTTCGCCGACCGGCTGGAGATCCACCGGCGGATCGACGCGGCGCTGCACGCGCACGGCGCCGACGAGGTCGCGCTCCACCAGCACGCCAAGTTCATCAACCACGACCTGCTGCTCTACCTGCGCGAGATGCGCAGCCGCGACCCCTGGCACCGCGAGGCGTTCGCCGGACTCGCCCGGCCCTACCTCGCCGGGCTGGACGACGCCGTGTTCGAGGCCGCCGACAAGATGCCCGCGATCGCCGCGCTGATGATCCGCGAGGGCGACATCGAGGCGGCGCTGGCCGCCGCCGACCACGCGCCGAAGGGCGGCGCCCGGCCGGTCCTGTCGATCGCGCCCGCCGAACGCGACGGCCGGATCTACTGGACCGGCGAGCACCTCGGCACCGCGTCGGCCCGCCGCGTCCTGGACGTCACCGGCCTCGGCGTGCACTCCGCGCCGCTCGGCGACCTGGTGCTCGGCGGCCGGGTCACCGCGATGCGCCGCGACGGCAAGGCCCTGCGGCTGTCGGGCACCGTCGTCAACCCGCTCGGCCGGATCCCCGAGGACGCCGAACTGGGCGCCCGGCTGGAGATCCGCGACCGCCGCCGGCCCCGCCGCGCGTTCCGCGTGCCCGCGACCGTCCGCCGCGAGAACGGCCGGATCGCCTGGGAGGCGGTGTTCTTCCCCTCCCACGTGATCCGCCCGATCGGCCTGGTCGACCAGACGTGGGCGCTCTGGCTGCGGCTGACCGCCGGGGACACCGCGGTCGAGGTGCGGCTGACCTCCGAGGGCACCGCGCACTGCGACCTCGCCGTGCCCGTCCGGCCCCGCCTCACCCGCGCCGCCGGCGACCGGCTGGTGGCCTACGTCGCCGCGACCGGCGAACTCGCCCTGCGCGTCGAGGCCGGCCGCTGGCCCGCCCGGGTCACCCTGGCCGTGCTGCGCCGGGCCGCCCGCACCGGCGCCGGACGGCGCTGGTGGCGGCGGTTCGCCCGGGCCGAGCGGCGGCTGCGCGAGCGGTTCACCGCCCGCCGGACGAAGATCGCCGTGTTCAACCGGGTGCTGGTCCGGCTGCCGGTGCGCAGGGGCACGGTCGTCTTCGAGAGCCGGTCCGGCGCCCGGTACTGCGGCGACCCCAAGTACATCTACCGGGCCCTGCACGACAGCGGCGCCGCCTGCCGGGCGATCTGGTCCTACCGCGACTCCCGGCGCGGCTTCCCCGACGAGGCGTTCCCGGTCAAGCGCGGCTCCTGGGCCTACTACCGCGCGCTCGCCCGCGCCGAGTTCTGGATCGACGACGGAAGCCTGCCAGGCGAGTTGCGGAAGCGCCCGCAGACCACCTACATCCAGACGCGGGGCTCGGCGCTGAACCCGACCGATCTGGACGGGCGGTGCGACCACATCGTCGTCCGGTCCGAGGACGACGTCCGCGCGGCGGGCGGCCTTGGCGCGGCGGCCGAGCCGCTGCGGACCGGCTGCCCGCGCAACGATCCGCTGATCAACGGTGGCGATCCGCACGAGACGGCGGCGCTGCGGCGGCGGCTCGGGCTGAGCGGCGACCGCCGTACCGTCGTGCTGTACGCGCCGGCGTTCCGCCCTCGCGACGACGACCGGCCCGCCATGCCGTCCGAGGTCCCGTTCCCGCTGGAGCGGTTCGCCCGTGAACTCGGCGGCTCGCACGTCCTGCTCGTCCGCCCCCACGGCCCCGGCACTGCGGTCTTCCCGCCCGGGATGGACGGCGCCGTGATCGACGCGGGCGCGGTGCACGACGTCACGCTGCTGATGCTGCTGTCCGACGCGCTGGTCACCGACCGTGCGCCGCTCCTGTCCGACTACGCGCTGCTGGACCGGCCGATGATCTTCTACACGCCGGACGCCGCGCGCCGCACCGGCCTTCCCGCGCCGGCGCCCGGCCCGGTCGCCGCCGACGAGGACGCGCTGCTGGCCGCGCTCGCCGACCTGGACGGCGTCCGCCGCGAGCACGCCGCCGCCCGGCGCCGGTTCGCCGATCTGCACGGCGAGTACGACACCGGCACCGCGGCCAAGGCGATCGTCGAGCGGTTCTTCACCGGCGGCGGGCGGTGACCGGCGACCCGCAGGGTGTACTACCCGTTTTGTAGTAGAAAGGGACCGCGCCGACCGGCACCGCCCCGGACGCGCGCGGCGAGGACGGGGACGCCTGGAGTGGAGGGGACGGGGGAGTGACACCTTCCGAAGCCGAACGCGACGCGGTTCGCGCCGGACGCGGCGCCCCGGCCACGGCACGCACCGAGGGTGCGGGGGAAGCCTGGCGTGCGGGACTTGCGGCGCTCGGACGCGCCGTGGCGGCGGAGGCGTCGGTGTCGCGCGTGGTGCTGGGGACGGCCGTCGCGGGCGCGGTCGTCGTGCTGGCGGTCATGCACCGGGTCGCGCTCGACGCGGGCAGCGAGAGCCTGATGGGCGCCGACCGCGCCTGGCTGCTCGTCGCCGCGCTCGCCACCGCCGCGATGTGGTGCGTGGGCACCGTCACCCAGCTCGGCTCGATGCCGGTGCGCCCGCCGGTCGGCCGGCTGTTCGCGGTGCAGGTCGCCGCGTCGTTCGCCAACCAGCTGCTGCCCGCCGGGTCGGGCGGCATCGCGATCAACGTGCGGTTCCTGCGGCGCTGCGGGCTGACGCGGGGTGCGGCGATGGGCTCGGTGGGGGTGAACTCGCTGGCCGGGCTGGTGACGCACCTGCTGCTGCTCGCGGTCGCCGTCGCGGGCGTCCCGTCCGCGCTCGGCATGCTGGGGGAACGGCACTGGCCGCGTCCCCGGGAGGTCGCCGCGGCGGTCGCCGGGAGCCCGTGGGTGGAGGCCGGGCTCGGCGTCGTCGCCGTGGCCGTGGCCGTCGCGCTGGTGCTGCTGCGTCCGGCCCGCTTCGCACGGGTCGCGCGGACGCGGGCCGTCGCCGGCTGGGCGCATCTGCGGCGCGAGCTGGCCGGGCTCGGCGCGGTGCTGCGCCACCCCGGACGGGCCGTCGCGCTGTGGCTCGGCTCGGTGCTCTCGCCGCTGCTGCACGGGCTCGTCCTGTTCGCTGTCCTGCGCAGCCTCGCCGTCCCGATCACGGTGCCCACCGTCGTCGTGGTCTACCTGGTGGTCTCCTCGGTCTCGGCCCTGGTGCCCTCGCCCGGCGGCATCGGCGGCCTGGACGTGGTGCTGGTCGCCGGGCTGGCGGGGGCGGGCGTGCCGTCGGCCGCCGCGCTCGGCGCGGTGGTCGGGTACCGGCTGATCACCGTCTGGCTGCCGCTGCTGCCGGGCGCGTGCGTGTTCGCCGTCCTGCTGCGCCGCCGGATCATCTGACGCGCGCGGGCCGTCCCGCGGACCGACCGCACCAGGCCGGTCGCCGGGATCGCCGCCGCCGTCACCGCCGCACCGGCCACGACGTCCAGCAGGTAGTGGTTGGCGGTCGCCATGACGACGAACGCCGTCGCGGCGGGATAGAGCACCGCCAGCCACCGCGCCCGGTACGGCCGCAGCAACGCCGCCACCACCGTCAGCACCCACGTCGCCCAGGCCAGATGGAGGGACGGCATCGCCGCGTACTGGTCGGCCGGCACCGGCCCGCCGTGGGTCGTGCCGAACCCCGCCAGGGCCACCGAATCGGCGAACCCCGCGCCCGGCAGCAGCCGAGGCGGCATCACCGGCAGGACGAAGAAGACCGTCATGCCCGCCAGGTTCGTCAGCACGAGGGCGTTCCGCGCGGGCCGGTAGATGCCCGGCCCGGCGATGTAGCACCACGCCAGGACCGCCAGGGTCACGCCGATGTGCGCCAGCTGGTACCACTCGACGGCCGCCCACGCCACGGCGTGGTGCCCCGTCAGCCACCGGTTCAGCCGGAGCTCGACGTCCAGATGCAGGCGGTGCTCCGCGCCGAGGACGTCCCGGCCGTGCTCCAGCGCCGGGCCGTGGCGCGCGTCGGCGAGCGAGCGGACGTAGTCGTAGACCTTCAACAGCGCCAGAACGATCAGCAACTCGCCCACGAGCCACGGCCTCTTGCGCCGTGCGCTTGCCATGTCGGTGCTGTGCGCTTCGGGGCGCAGGAGCGACGCGCGGACGGCTCAGCCCACCCTTCCCCCGGACGGCCCGTCGGGCGCCCGTTCCAGCCGTTCGACGGCCAGGCCGTACATGTCCTCGGTCCGCCGCAGCACGCCCGGCCAGGTCACCGGCGGCGGCACCGCCCGGCTGCACGCCGCCATCCGGGTGCGCAGCGCCTCGTCCGACGCCAGCCGGACGATCGCCTCCGTCATCGCGCCGTCACCGGACGCAAGGAACCCGTCCAGGCCGTCGGTCACGAACTCGCCGATACCGCCCTCGGTCCGCGCCACGACGGGCAGTCCCGCGCAGCGCGCCTCCAGCGCGGCGATGCCGAACGACTCCAGCACCGCCGGCGCCACGAACATGTCGGCACGGCGGAACAGCGCCCGGATCTGCTCCCGCTCCAGCCGCCCCGGCAGGCTCACCCAGCCCGTCATCGCGTGCCGCCGCAGGTACCGCTCGATGGAGCGGCGCTCCGGACCGTCCCCGACGATCACCGCGCGCAGCCCGGCCCGCGGGCCCAGCGCCGCGCGCGCCCGCCGCAGCACCCGCAGCAGGTGATGCGGCCGCTTGCGCGGCGCCAGCCGCATCACCGCGACGACCAGCACCTCGCCCGGCGTGCGGGGGAGCGGCTCGACCCGCCAGGACTCCGCGTCGATGCCGTTCGGCAGCACGAACACCGGCGCGGGCGCGACCAGCCGCCGCACCGGCTCGGCGGCGGTGTCGCTGACCGCCGTCCACACCGCCGGCAGCGCGGACCAGCCCGTCACCGCGTCCAGCGCCCGGAACGCCGGCGCCATGTAGGAGATCAACGAGTGCACCGTCACCACGGTCGGGATCCGCGCCGCCAGCGCCGTGCCCGCGATCGCCAGCGGCGTGAACGGGCCCGCGTGCACGTGGACGACGTCGTACTTCCCGCGCCGCACCAGCCTCCGGCCCGCCGCGATCCCGGCCGGGTTCAGCGTCGTCGGGAACGGCATCCGCTCGGTGGGCCGCAGCACGCGCGGACCGCCGCCGTCCTCGTCGCCGCCCCACTCGGCGTGCCGCTCCTGCACCGGCCGCGCGGACGAGGTGATCACGGTGACGTCGTGGCCCGCCTGGTGCTGGCGCGTCGCCAGGTCGTGGACGTGCATCTCCACCCCGCCCAGCCGCGGCAAGTAGTAGTCGGTCAGGTGCGCGATCCTCATCGGCGCGCTCCCGGTGCCGGGACGCCGGCGTGCTCCGGCAGACTTGACCGGTGCCGTACACGCTGGTGTCCTTCCACGCCCACCCTGACGACGAGGCGCTGCTGACCGCCGGCACTCTCGCGCGCGCCGCCGCCGACGGGCACCGGGTCGTCCTGGTGATGGCGACCGTGGGGGAGGCGGGCCTGGCATCGTCCGCCGACCGCGCGGACGGACGGCTCGGCGAGCGCCGCCTCGCCGAACTCCGCGACTCCGCCCGCGCACTCGGCTGCGCGCGGGTCGAGTGGCTCGGCTACGCCGACTCGGGCATGGCGTCCGACCCGTCCGGGGCCGCCGACGCCTTCGCCCATGCGGACGTCGACGAGGCCGCCGCACGGCTGGCCGCGATCCTCGAAGAAGAGGAGGCCGACGTCCTCACCGTCTACGACCCGGCGGGCGGATACGGCCACCCCGACCACGTCCAGGTGCACCGCGTCGGCACCCGCGCGGCCGGACTCGCCGGAACCCCCGTCGTCCTGGAGGCCACGGTCGACCGGCGGCTGCTGCGGCGCGCGCTCGCGCTCATCGCGCGGCTGCCCGGCATCCCCGCCGACTTCGCGCCGTCCCGCTTCGCCGCCGCCTACACCGCCCCGGAGGCCCTCACCCATCGAGTGGACGTGCGCCGCTTCGCCGCCCAGAAGCGCGCCGCGATGGCGGCCCACGCGAGCCAGGCCGGCGCCGACACCGGCGTCCGGACGCTGGCGGTGCTGCTCAGGCTGCCCCGGCCGGTGTTCCGCCTCGCCCTCGGCCGCGAGTGGTACGTCGAGCACGGCAGGACGCCCGCGCGCCCCCTGCTCGACGACGTCTTCGCGACCCTGCGCGACGCCCGCGCCCGGCCGCCCGGCTGACGCCTCAGGCGCGGGACGGGCGGCGCACGGGCCCGTCACGCTCGCCCCCGTCACGGCAGCCCCAAGCCTCGATCACGTACGCTTCGCCCCAATCTACTACAAACCCAGTAGTAGATCGTTGCGGTGCCGGACGCCTGGTGACGGGCCCGCGCCGCAGGGCTACGGCCGAGCGGGCGGGGCGGTGCCGAGCGCGGCGCGGAGCCTGTCGACGGTCACGCGGCGGGCCTCGGCGGCGACGGGAAGCACGTGGTCGAGCCCGAAGAAGCCGTGGAAGGCGCCGTCGAACCGGCGGACCTCCACCGGGACGCCGGCCTCGGCCAGCCGCGCCGCGTACGCCTCCCCCTCGTCGCGGAGCGGGTCGCACTCGGCGGTGAGGACGAAGGCCGGCGGCAGACCGGACAGGTCCGGGGCCCGCAGCGGCGAGGCGTACGGGTGGTCCGCGTCGGCCGGATCGGCCAGGTACTGCTCCCAGTACCACCGCATGTGCGCCGCCGTCAGGAAACCGCCCTCGGCGTGCTCGCGGTAGGACGCGGTGTCCTGCCCGGCGTCGGTCACCGGATAGACCAGCAGCTGGAACGTGATCGGCGGCCCCGCGTGGTCGCGGGCGGTCAGGCAAGCGACCGCGGCGAGCGCGCCGCCCGCGCTGTCGCCCGCCACCGCCAGCCGGTCCGGATCGCCGCCGAGCGCCGCCGCGTTCGCGTGCGCCCAGGCCACGGCGGCCCGCGCGTCCTGGACGGCGGCGGGGAACGGGTGCTCGGGCGCCAGCCGGTAGTCGACCGAGACCACGATCGTGCCGGCGCCGGACGCGAGGATCCGGCAGAAGCGGTCGTGGCTGTCCAGCCCGCAGAGGGTGAAGCCACCGCCGTGGAAGAACACGGTGACCGGGTACGGGGCGGCGCCGTCCGGCCAGTAGATCCGGACGGGCGGACCGGCGCCGTCCAGGTCGCGGTCCTCGGTGCGGGCGACGGGGATCGGTGCGAGGTCGGGACGCGGCGCGGCGGCCAGCAGCCGCCGCGCCCGCACCGCGTCGGTGACCTCGGCGCCGATCGGGGGGAAGCCCGCCGTCATCGCGGCGGCGATCTTCTGCGCCCGGGGGTCGAGCGGCATGGTCAGCCGGCCGCCTGCGCCATCATCACGACCTCGCCCGCGGTCCAGCCGCCGTCCACGGCCAGCTCGGCGCCGGTCACGTAGGCCGCCGCGTCCGAGATCAGGAAGGACACCGCCTCGCCGATCTCCTCGGGCACCCCGACCCGGCCGAGCGCGGCGAGCGGGAAGCCGCCCTCGCCCGGCGTGGCGTGCTCGGCGGTCATCGGCGTGTAGGTCATGCCGGGGTGCACGGAGTTGACCCGGATCCGGTGCCGGCCCAGCTCCGTCGCGGCGATCTTGGTGAGGCCGCGGACGCCCCACTTGGACGCGCCGTAGCCGGAGGTCAGCGGCAGCGCGGTCAGCCCCGCCGCGGAGGAGATGTTGACGATGGAGCCGCCGCCCGCCGCCCTCATCGGCTCGATGACCGCCTGCAGGCCGAGGAACACCCCGAACAGGTTGATCCTCAGCACCTTCTCGAAGTACTCCGGGGTCTCGTTCTCGATCAGCGAGTTCGACGCGATGCCGGCGTTGTTGACCAGCCCGTCGATCCGCCCGTAGGCGTCGAGCGCGGCCCTGGTCACGGCCTCCCAGCCGGCCCGCTCGGTGACGTCGTGCCGGACGAACAGCCCGCCGACCTCGGCCGCGGTCGTGGTGCCCGGCTCCTCCAGCAGGTCCGTCACGACGATCTTCGCGCCGTCGCGCGCCATCCGCGCGGCGGCCGCGGCGCCCAGGCCGCGGGCCCCGCCCGTGACGATCACTACCTTGCCCTGCAGCCCGGACATGTCCCTCTCCTCGCTCTGACGTGCGCTTTCTTCACAACATATTCCAAATTGGAACATCTAGGTCGGGATGTGACGCGGCAGACCCGGTCCAGTGGCTACGCTGGGCGCATGGCGCTGCCCTCCGAACCGCCCGGCGAACCGTCCGGCGAACCGTCCGGCGAACCGTCCGGCGAACGGCTGCCCGCCACGGCCTGGGCCGTGCTCGGCATCCTGTCCTTCGGGGAGGGGCTGACCGGCTACGAGATCCGCCAGTGGGCCGAGCACATCCTGCGGTTCTTCTACTGGAGCCCCGCGATGAGCCAGATCTACACCGAGCTCAAGCGGCTGGAGCGCGTCGGATACGCCGAGTCCCGCCTGGGCACCGCCGCCGACGGCCGGTCCCGGCGCGTCTACACCATCACCCCGGCCGGACGCGACGCGCTCGCCGGCTGGGTCGAGCGGGCGCCGGTCGAGCCGCCCGTCCTCAAGCACGGGACGGCCCTGCGCGTGTGGCTCGGGCACCTGGCCACCCCCGAGCGGCTGCGGCAGATCGTGACCGAGCACCGCGACGACGCCCAGCGCCTGCTGGAGGAGGCGGAGTACTCCCGCTCCTACGCGGCGTCGGTGTCCGGCTGGGCCTACCCCGAACTGGTGGCGCGCTGGGCGACCCGCTACTACACCGCCGAGCGCGACCTGGCCGACCAGATGCTCGCCGACCTGGACGAGCTGCTCGCGTCCGGACGGGCCGTCCCGCCCGCCGGCACGCCCACGCAGGCCCCGGGCTGATCACGCCCGCTCCCGCAGCTCCTGCTTGACGACCTTCCCGCTCGCGTTGCGGGGCAGCTCGTCCACCACGTGGAAGTGCCGGGGCACCTTGAAGTTGGCGAGCCGCTCGCGCAGCCAGCCGGTCAGCTCCTCGTGGTCGATCGTCTCGCCGTCCCGCGGCACCAGGAACGCCGCGCCGACCTCGCCGAGCCGCGCGTCCGGCACCCCGACGACCGCCGCGTCCGCGATCGCCGGATTCCGGACGAGCACGCTCTCGATCTCCGCCGGATAGGCGTTGAAGCCGCCGACCACGAACATGTCCTTCAGCCGCCCCGTGACGGTCAGGAAGCCGCGCTCGTCCAGGCGCCCGCAGTCGCCGGTGCGCAGCCAGCCGGCGGGGTCGATCGCGTGCGCGGTGGCGTCCGGGTCGTCCAGGTAGCCCTTCATCACGTTGTAGCCGCGCACCAGGATCTCGCCGGTCCCGCCGGGCGGCAGCGGCCGGCCGTCCGCGCCGGCGATCCGGATCTCGGTGCCGGGCAGCGCGGGACCGGTGGTGCGCGCGACGGTCTCGGCGTCGGCGTCCACCGGGCAGACCGACGCCACGCCGCACGCCTCGCTCAGCCCGTAGGCGGTGAAGACGTCCGGCACCCCGAGCTCGCTCCGGATCCGGCGGACGAGGTCGACCGGCACGTCCGCCGCACCGGTCCCCGCCAGCCGCAGCGCGTGCGGCGGCCGGCCGGGCAGCGCCAGCAGCGCGGAGAAGATCGTCGGCGGGCCCATCAGGACGGTGACCCGCTCCTCGGCCAGCCGGCGGGCCGCGCGCCCGGCGTCGAACACCGCCTCGGGCAGCATCGTCGCGCCGTTCAGCAGGCACGCCAGTACGCCCGCCTTGTAGCCGAAGGTGTGGAAGAACGGGTTGATCAGCAGGTACCGGTCGCCCGGCCGCAGCGTGGCGACCCCGCTCCACGCCTCGAAGACCCGGAGGGTCTGCCCGTGCGTCGACATCGCGCCCTTGGGACGTCCGGTGGTGCCGGAGGTGAAGACGATGTCGCAGACGTCGTCCGGGCGGATCTCGGCGGCGCGCTTCCGCGCCTCGTCCGCGCCGACGACCGCGCCGCCCGCGAGGTGGTCGGCCCAGCTCACCGCGGTCGCGTCGGGCTCGCCCGCCAGCAGGACGATCCGCCGCAGGTCGGGCAGGTCGGCGCCTGACGCGGCCAGCATCGCCGGGTAGTCGTTGCCCAGGAACCCGCGGACGGTGAACAGCGCGGTCGCGCGGCTGCGGTGCAGGATGTCGGCTGCCTCGGCCGCCCGGTAGCGGGTGTTGAGCGGCACCAGCACCGCGCCCGCGCTCACCAGCCCGAGCGCCGCGACGATCCACTCCGCGCTGTTGGGCGCCCAGATCGCCACCCGGTCGCCGGGCCGGACCCCGGCGCCGATCGCCGCCCGCGCCGACGCCTCGACATCGGCTCCGAGCTGCGCGAACGTCCGCCGGAGCGGCCCCCGCGCGGTCTCGGCCGCCAGCGCCTCGCGGTCGCCGTGGACGCGGGCGGCGTGCCGGACGAGCGCGGGGATCGTCCGGGGCGGCGGGTCGGAGGGCAGGTCGGGCGGCATGGTCTCGCTCCTTCGGGCCGGACGGGGAGCCGGGCGCCTTGACATCGAACCACAGCGATGCTTCTAATCGGAATGTTTCTATTAGAAATATATCGATTCGATGCATGGGGAGGGCGCATGGCGGCGCACGCGGCGACGGAGGAGACGGCGGCACCCGGGGGCGCGGTGCCGGTGACGGGCGAGCGGATGCGCCGGGTCCTCGGCGCGTTCTGCACGGGGGTCGTGGTGGTCACGGCCATGGACGGCGACGAGCCGGTCGGCATGGCCTGCCAGTCGTTCTCGTCCCTGTCGCTGGACCCGCCCCTGGTCTGCTTCTGCCCGGGCGCGGCGTCCACCACCTGGCCGCGCGTGCGCGCGGCGCGCCGGTTCGCGGTGAACGTGCTCGCCGCGGACCAGGGCGGGCTGTGCCGGGCGATGGCGGGCCGGGACAAGTTCGCCGGGGTCGCCTGGACGCCCGGTCCCGGCGGCTCGCCGCTGCTGGACGGCGCGCTGGCCTGGATCGAGGCCGACGTCGAGCGGGAGCTGCCGGGCGGCGACCACGCCATCGTGGTCGGGCGGGTGCGGGACCTGGCCGCCGGCCGCGCCGCCCGGCCGCTGCTGTTCTTCCGCGGCGGCTTCGGCCATGCGCTCGCGAGCTGAGCGCGGCGGGCCGGCGGGTCGCCCGGTGCTAGCGCTTCGCGGACCCGGCGGCGAGTTCGTCCAGGTCGGCGAGCATCTGGCGGGTCAGTTCCCGTTCGGCCTCGTAGTAGCGCTGCGACCAGCGCAGCACCAGTTCCGGGTACGCCCACTCGGCGACCTCGGCCGCGCCCCCGGCGTCGGCCGCCGCGCGCCGGCTCATCTTCTCGGCGTAGTCGCCGTGCTGCTCCAGGATCTCGCGCAGCCGGGCCGGCTCCATCAGGTGGCCGAGCCAGGTGCGCAGCATCACGCCGTGCTTGAGGACGGGCGGCTCGACCGGCGCCTCGCGCGCCCAGCGCGACACCGCGGCCATGCCCTCCTCGGTGATGGCGTAGACGCGCTTGCCCCGGGTGCTCTCGGTCAGCTCGACGCGGGACGTGGCGAACCCGAGCCTCTCCAGCCGCTTCAGCTCGCCGTAGATCTGGCTGTAGGACGGGCTCCAGTAGAAGAACTTCAGGCTCCAGTCGGCCCACTTCTTCAGGTCGTAGCCCGACAGCTCCTGGCCGAAGGACAGCAGCCCGAGCACGGCCCAGCTGGTCGGCGGGAGGTTCGGCGACTCGCCGGCCGCCCCGTCCTTCGCCGTGCGGTCCTTTGCCGTGCCGCCCCTCGCCGCGCCGCCGTTCGGTGCCGTGTCGCTCACCCGCCCAGCGTAGCGGCCGGCCCATGCCGGACGGTCATGTGGCGGCCCAGCAATATATCTGTTAGGAATATTCCGACTCGTAATACTGGAGGTGCACCCCGATGCAGTTCTCGATGATCTTCGAGGCCCAGCTGGCGAACCCGACCCCCGAGCGCGAGCGGCGGCTCCTGCTCGACAGCGTCGACCAGGCCGTCTACGGCGAGGAGATGGGCTTCGACCGCGTGTGGGCGGTGGAGCACCACGGGCTGGAGCGCTACGCCCACATGAGCGCGTCCGAGGTCTTCCTCAGCTGGGTCGCCGCGCGGACGTCCCGGATCCGCATCGGGCACGGCGTGATCTGCATGCCGTTCAACTACAACCACCCCGTCCGGGTGGCCGAGCGGGTCGGCATGCTGGACGCGCTGTCGGGCGGGCGGCTCGACGTCGGCGGCGGCCGCGGCTCCACCCGGATGGAGATGGGGATGTACGGCGTCGAGCCGTCCGCGACCTACCCGCAGATGGAGGAGTCGCTGCGCTTCCTCGCCAACGCCTGGCGCAAGGACGAGGTCGACTGGCACACCGACCTGCTGGACGTCGGCCCGGCGAAGATCCTGCCGCGTCCCGTGCAGACCCCGCACCCGCCGCTGTACATGGCCTGCTCCAAGCGCGATACGGTCAAGCTCGCCGCCGCGCTCGGCGTCGGCGCGCTGGTGATGGGCTTCGCCGGGCCCGAGGAGGTCAAGGAGATGTACGACCTCTACTGGGACATCGTCCGCACCCGCACGCCGGAGCGGCTCGTCACCACCGACACCACCGACAGGTTCGTGGCGCTGTGCCCGACGATCGTGCTGGACGACGGCGACCGCGCCCTGCGCATCGGCGCGCGCGGCCAGCGGTTCTTCGCCGAGTCCATCGCGCACTGGTACGGCCACGGCCCCGCCCCCGCCGAGGACACCGAGGACGACGACAACATCGCCGCGCTCGCCCGCGACAAGGAGGCGCTGGTCGCCAAGCTCAACGAGGCCAACATTCCGGCCCGCCCGCAGGACACCGGCACCTTCAACGCCGAGCACGCCTACGGCACCGCCGACTACGCGATCGAGTACGTCCAGCGGCTCGCCGACATCGGCGTGGACGAGATCATGTGCCTGATCCAGATGGGCACCGTCCCGCAGGAGGTGTGCATGGAGACGATCCGCCAGTGGGGCGAGACGGTCATCCCGCACTTCCGCGCCGCCGAGCGGGCCGGTTCCGGGGCATGAGGCTCGACGGGAAGGTCGCGATCGTCACCGGTGCCGCGCGCGGGCAGGGCGAGGCCGAGGCGCGGATGCTCGCCGCGGCCGGCGCCCGCGTGGTGCTCACCGACGTGCTGGCGGACGAGGGCGCGGCGGTGGCGGCGTCCATCGGGGACGCCGCCCGGTTCGTCCCTCACGACGTGGCGTCGGCCGACGACTGGGCACGGGTGACCGCAGTCGCCGGCGAGGAGTTCGGCGGCGTGGACGTGCTGGTCAACAACGCCGCGATCTGGCGCACCGCCCCGGTCGCCGACGAGACCCGCGAGAACTTCGAGGACATCCTGCGCATCAACCTGATCGGGCCGTTCCTCGGGATCCGGGCGGTGGTGCCCGCGATGCGCGCGCGGGGCGGCGGGTCGATCGTGAACATCTCCTCCACGGCGGGCCTGCGTGGCATCCGCGGCCACTCCGCCTACGGGGCGAGCAAGTTCGGGCTGCGCGGCCTGACGCTCTCCGCCGCGCTCGACCTCGGCGCCGACGGGATCCGGGTCAACTCCGTCCACCCCGGCGTGATCGACACCCCGATGATCGCGAGCATCGGCGTCGAGCGCGGCGCGGGCAAGGCGCCGCGCGTCCCCCTCGGCCGTGCCGGCATCCCCGAGGACGTCGCGGGCCTCGTCCTGTTCCTCGCCTCGGACGCCTCCGCCTACATCACCGGCGCCGAACTAGCCGTGGACGGCGGCCTCAGCACCGGCTGACCCCGCCGTCCCTCAACGCGGCTAGCGGACGAGCAGGTCGTGGCGCAGCCGGGCCTGGGTGCGGGCGTCGACGCCGAGGCCGACGCGCAGGTAGCGGTCGAGCGTGCCGTAGGAGCGGCGCACCTGGTCGAGCGCCGCGTCCAGGTAGTCGGGGCGCACCTCCTGGATCGGGACGAGCAGCTCGGGATCCTGCATGTACCCGGCCGCCTTCAGCTGCGCGCGGGTGGCCGCGTCGGCGTCCTGCCGGTACTGGTTCGACAGCAGGTAGTCGTACCGGGCGGTGCTGTCCGGGACGCCGAGCGCGTGCAGGAGCAGGTAGCTCATCCATCCGGTCCGGTCTTTGCCGCTCGTGCAGTGGAAGACCAGCGGCGTGCTCGACCGGTCGGCGAGGTCGCGCAGCGTCCGGCCGAACGCCGCGCGGGAACCGGCGTCGCTGACGAACGTCCGGTACAGCGCGCGCATGATCTCCGCGCCGCGCACGCCGCCGAGCACGGCCTCCTGCTTCGCGGGATCCTTCGACCCGATCGCGGCGTTCACGGCCGCGTACATGCCGGCGTCGGAGATCGGGCGCGCGGTCACGGCCAGGCCGGGCGGGAGCCGGTCCGCGCCGTCGCCCGCGACCTCGCCGGGCGTGCGGAAGTCCACGACCGCGCGGACGCCGAGCCGGGCGAGCGCGCCGAGGTCGGCGTCCGTCGTGCGGTTCAGCGCGTCGGTCCGGAAGACGCGGCCGGGCCGGACGCGCGCGTGCGAGACCGTCCGGTATCCGCCGAGGTCGCGGAAGTTGACGGTGCCCTGCAGTGCGTCCTGCGCCTGCGCGACCGCCGCCGGGACGGGCGCCGCCGCGACCGCGACGGGGGAGGCGAGCAGGCCGCCGGCCGCGAGGAGCGCGGCGACGCCCGCGCCACGAATCGAAGGCATGGGGGTCCTCCTGGAAGAGGGGGTGAGAGGTGGCCCACACCGTAGGAACCCCCGCCGCGCGCGCCTCGCCGCTTTCCCGATGAGCGGGAGACCGCCTCCGGTCAGCGCCTCCGGTCAGCGCCTCCGGTCAGCGCGGCCGCGGGTGCGGGCCCGCGGTGAACAGGGCCCGCCACACGTCGCGGGCCGTGGTGAGCAGCGGCGGGACGATCCGGCGCGCGTCCATCCGGGCCGGCGGCCCGCAGACGGAGATCGCCGCGACGGCGCGCCCGGCGGCGTCGCGCAGCGGCGCGGCGACGCAGGACACGCCTCGGTGCCCCTCCTCGCGGTCGAACGCGACGCCGTGGTCACGGATGTAGGCCAGCTCGCGGCGGAACGCGGCCGGGTCGGTGATGGTGAACGTGGTGCGGGCGGGCAGCCCGGCGGCGAGCGTCTCGGCCAGCTCGTCCTCGCCGGCGAACGCCAGCAGGGCCTTGCCCGCGCCGGTGCAGTAGGCGGGCTGCCGGCCGCCGAGCCGGGACGGCACGCGCTCCTGCGGCCCGTCGCCGATCTTCTCCAGGTAGACGATCTCGGGGCCGTCCAGCACGGCCAGGTGCACCAGCGCGCCGGTCGCCTCGTGCAGCCGGCGCAGGTGGGGCAGGGCCGTCTCGCGCAGCCGGTTCTGGTGCACCGCGAGCGCGCCGAGCTCGAGCAGGCCGAGGCCGAGCCGGTAGCGCGGTCCGGTGCGCTCCAGCGCGCGCAGCTGGACGAGCTGGTCGAGGATGCGGTGCACCGACGACCGGGGCAGCCCGGTGCGCCGGACCACCTCGCTCATCGACAGCTCGGGGCTCGTGCTCGTGAAGGAGTACAGGATGCGCGCCGCACGGGCCAGCATCGAGGACTCCAGGGGCGGCTCGGTCGCCGCGGCGGGTGCCGGCATGGGCTGGTTCCTCCCGCTTGTCTCCCGCTCAGCGGGACGTCGTTATTTCTAATTGGAACACCAGGCTTACCGTGCACGCAACTCCCGGGTGAGCCGGATCACCCGGCACGGCGTCCGGGGGGACGAGTGCGTGAGCAAGGAGCAGGCATGAGCGAAGCGAACCGGGGGGTGCGGGGGGTCGTCCCCCCGCAGGGCGCCCGCATGAGCGAGCAGGTTCTGGAGGCGGTGCGCGACCTCGTGCCCGCGATCGCGGAACGGGCCGGCGAGGCCGAGGAGGCGCGCCGGGTCCCGGAGTCCACGATCAAGGAGCTGGCCGGGACGGGGTTCTTCCGGCTGCTGCAGCCGAAGGCGTTCGGCGGCCACGAGGCCGACCCGGCGACCTTCTACACGGCCGTCCGGGAGATCTCCGCGGCGTGCGGGTCCACCGGCTGGGTCGCCTCGGTCGTCGGCGTGCACCCCTGGCAGCTCGCGCTGTTCCCGGCCCGCGCGCAGGAGGACGTGTGGGGCGCCGACCCGAACACGCGGATCTCCTCGTCCTACGCGCCGACCGGGAAGATCACGCCGGTGGACGGCGGGTTCCGAGTGAGCGGGCGGTGGAGCTTCTCCTCCGGCTGCGACCACGCCGACTGGGTGTTCCTCGGCGGGCTCGTCCCCGGACCCGACGGCGACCCCGTCGACATGCGCACGTTCCTGCTGCCCCGCGCCGACTACCGGATCGACGACGTGTGGCACACGATCGGGCTGCGCGGCACCGGCAGCAACGACATCGTGGTCGAGGACGCCTTCGTCCCCGAGTACCGGACGCTGAGCTTCGCCGACACCTCCGCATGCGCCTGCCCCGGCCACGAGGTCAACAAGGCGCCGCTGTACAAGCTGCCGTTCGCCGCGGTGTTCTCCACGACGATCAGCATGCCGATCGCGGGCATCGCGCAGGGCGCGCTGGACGCCTACCTGAAGGCGACCCGCGAGCGCATCCGCGTCTCCTACGGCCAGAAGGTGGCCGAGGACCCGCACGCGCAGGTCCGCATCGCCACCGCCGCCGGTGAGATCGACGCCGCGTGGACGCTGATGGAGCGCAACATCCGGGAGCTGATGGCGGCGGCCGAGGCGGGGGAGGAGTTCCCGCTGAAGCTGCGGCTGCGCACCCGCCGCGACCAGGTCATGGGGACCGCCCGCGCGATCCGGGCCGTCGACCTGCTGTTCGAGAACGCGGGCGGCCACGCGCTCAAGGAGGGCCATCCGGTGCAGCGCGGCTGGCGGGACGCGCACGCCGGGCGCGTCCACGCCGTCAACGACCCGGAGCGGGCGCTGACCCTGTACGGGATGGGCGCGCTCGGCCTCGAAGTGACGGACACGATGATATGAGCGGTTCCGCGGAGTTCCGGGACGTGCTCGGCCGGTTCGCGTCCGGCGTCACCGTCGTCACTTCGGTGGACGGCGACGGGCGGCCGGCGGGCCTGGCCTGCCAGTCGTTCGCGTCGCTGTCGCTGGACCCGCCACTGGTGATGTTCTGCGTGGCCCGCACGTCCACGAGCTGGCCGCGGATCGCCGCGACCGGCCGCTTCGCCGTCAACGTCCTCGCCGAGGACCAGCGCGGGGTGTGCCGGGCGTTCGCGGTGAGCGGCGCCGACAAGTTCGCCGGCGTCGGCTGGACGGCCTCGCCGCACGGCACCGCGCACCTTGACGGGGCGCTCGCCGCGATCGACTGTGCGATCGAGGACGTCCACGAGGCCGGCGACCACCTGATCGTGGTGGGCGCCGTCCGCGGGCTGCACGACCGGCGCGACCACGGGCCGCTGCTGTACTTCCGCGGCGACTACGCCGCCGGCGCCTTCCACTAGCCGGAGAAGGGACCTCATGCAGGCAGAACACGAGTACGACGTCGTGGTGGTCGGCTCCGGCGCGGGCGGCCTCACCGCGGCGGTCACCGCCCGCGCGCACGGCCTCACCGCCCTGGTGGTGGAGAAGACCGGCCGGTACGGCGGATCGACGGCCCTGTCCGGCGGCGCCGTCTGGATCCCGAACAACCTCTACCTGGAGGAGGCCGGGCAGCGCGACACCCTGGCGAACGCCCGTGCCTACCTGGACGCGACGGTCGGCGACCGCGTGCCGGACGAGCGCAAGCACGCCTACCTGACGCGCGGCCCCGAGATGCTGCGCTTCCTCCATGACCGGACCCGCTGGGTGCGGTTCGCGTACACGCCGGGCTACTCCGACTACTACCCGGAGGCGCCCGGCGGGAAGCCGGAGGGCCGGTCGGTCGAGCCGTGCATCGTGGACGGCCGCAAGCTCGGCCCCGAGTTCGCGAGGATGCGCCGCGCCGGCCTGCCCACCTACGGGCTGACGATGACCTCCGCCGACTTCGGCAAGCTCAACATGGTCACGCGGACGTGGAAGGGCAAGCGGACGGCGGTGCGCGTCGGCGTCCGCGCGGTCGGCGCGCTGCTGACCGGCCGGAGGCTGCTGTCGCTCGGCGAGGCGCTGATCGCCCGGCTGCGGCTCGCCCTCGCCGAGGCGGGCGGCGAGCTGTGGCTGTCCAGCCCGTTCCAGGACCTGGTCGTCGAGGACGGCCGGGTCGCCGGAGTCACGGTCCGGCGCGGCGGACGGGACGTGACGGTCCGCGCGCGGCGCGGCGTCGTCCTCGCGGCGGGCGGGTTCTCCCACGACCAGGCGCTGCGCGAGCAGTACCTCCCGGCCCCGACCAGCACCGAGTGGACGCACGCCGCCGAAGGGCAGACCGGCGACACGCTCCGCGCCGGGCAGCGGCTCGGCGCCGCCGTCGACCTGATGGACAAGGTGTGGGGCGCGCCGTCGGTCCCGACGCCGGAAGGCCGGCTGTTCTTCCTGGTCGCCGACCGCGCCATCCCGTCCATGGTGATCGTGGACGGCAACGGGGAGCGGTACGCGCGCGAGTCGCTGCCGTACCACGAGTTCGTCGACCGGATGTACGAGCGCGGGATGCCCGCGATGGGCTCCTGGATGATCATCGATGCGCGCGCCAAGGCCCGCTACGTGTTCGTCGGGCTGTTCCCCGGCCAGCCGTTCCCGAAGAAGTGGCGGGAGAGCGGCTTCCTCAAGACCGGGGACACGCCTGCCGAGCTGGCCGCCCAGATCGGCGTCCCGCCCGGCCGGCTCGAAGCGACGTTCGAGCGGTTCAACGAGTTCGCGCGCGCCGGCAAGGACGCCGACTTCGGGCGCGGCGACAGCGCCTACGACAACTACTACGGCGACCCGACACTGCCGAACCCGAACCTCGCGCCGCTGGAGAAGGGCCCGTTCTACGCGGTCCCGGTCGTCCCCGGCGACATCGGCACCAAGGGCGGGCTCGTCACCGACGCCGACGCCCGGGTGCTGCGCGCGGACGGGTCCGCGATCGAGGGCCTGTACGCCACCGGGAACTGCTCGTCGGCGGTGACCGGCGAGACCTATCCGGGACCCGGCGCCACCATCGGCCCCGCCATGACCTTCGGCTACGCGGCCGCCGCCCACATCGCCCAGCAAGCAGCCACCGTCGAGGCCGCCGGCGACGAGCCGGCCACGCAAGGAGGCACATCATGAACCACCGCGTCATCGAGGCCGCGCCCCCGCCCGAGCGGTTCGCCCGGGGCTGGCACTGCCTCGGCCTGGCCGACGCGTTCCGCGACGGCAAGCCGCACGCCGTCGAGGCGTTCGGCACCAAGCTCGTGGTGTTCCAGGGCGAGAACGGCAAGCTGAACGTCCTCAACGGCTACTGCCCCCACATGGGCGGCGACCTGACCCAGGGCACCGTCAAGGGCGACGCCATCGCCTGCCCGTTCCACGACTGGCGCTGGGGCGGCGACGGCAAGTGCGCGGGCATCCCCTACGCCAAACGGACGCCGCGCGGCGCCCGCACCCGCGCCTGGCCGGTGCTGGAGGAGAACAAGCAGCTGTTCGTCTGGAACGACCCGCAGGGCAACCCGCCGCCGCCCGAGGTGACGATCCCGCGCATCGAGGGCGCGTTCAGCGACGAGTGGAGCGCCTGGACCTGGAACACGCTGCGGGTCGACGGCTCGCACTGCCGCGAGATCGTCGACAACGTCGTGGACATGGCGCACTTCTTCTACATCCACTACGCGCTGCCGACCTACTTCAAGAACGTCTTCGAGGGCCACGTCGCCGCCCAGTACTTCGACGGGACGTCCCGCGACGACGCCTACCTCGGGTTCGTCCCGGGTCCGCCGCAGAAGATCGACCAGAAGTCCGAGGCCGCCTACTACGGCCCCTCGTACATGATCGACTACCTCTGGAACGAGGCGGAGGACATGACGGTCGAGACCGTCCTGATCAACTGCCACTACCCGATCAGCCCGACCTCCTTCATGCTCCAGTGGGGCGTGATCGTCAAGAAGTTCCCCGGCATGTCCGCCGAGGACGCCGACGCGACGGCCGCGCAGGTCGCCGAGGGCGTCGGCCTCGGCTTCCTGCAGGACGTCGAGATCTGGAAGAACAAGACCGCGATCGACAACCCGCTCCTGTGCGACCAGGACGGCCCCGTCTACCAGCTGCGCCGCTGGTACCGGCAGTTCTACGTGGACGTCGAGGACGTCACGCCGGAGATGACCGACCGGTTCGAGTTCGAGATCGACACCTCCCGCGCCGTGCGGACCTGGCGCACGGAGGTCGCCGAGAACGTGGCCAACGGCGTGTCGTTCTCCGCGATCCCCGAGTCGATGCGGGGCTAGCGGATGCAGCCCGTCGACTGCCGGGCGTGCGGGGCGCGCGTCCTGGTCGAGAAGAACAGCCCGCCGCACACCAGCGTGCAGTGGACCGCCGAGGCCGGCGCCGCCTGTGGGGAGATCGCCCCGCGGGTGGCGGCGGGCGAGCCCGGCGCCCGCATCCGGCACTGCGGCGCGCTGCGCGCGTCCATCGAGTGGGCGGTCGCGGAGGGCCTGGTGCGGATCGAGAACCCGGAATGAGGACGAGGATGGCACGGCTCGACGGCAAGGTCGCCCTGATCACCGGCGGCGCGCGCGGCATCGGCGAGGCGCACGTGCGCCGGTTCGCCGCCGAGGGCGCGCGGGTGGTGTTCGGCGACCTGCTGGAGGAGCGGGGCGAGGCCGTCGCGGCGGCCACCGGCGCGGTGTTCGTCCCGATGGACGTCACGCGCGAGGAGGACTGGCGGCGCGCGGTCGCGACCGCCGTCGACCGGTTCGGGAAGCTGAACGTGCTGGTCAACAACGCCGGCATCCTGCGGCACCGGCTCCTGACCGACATGACGCGCGAGCAGTTGCAGCAGGTCCTGGACGTGAACCTGGTCGGCCCGTGGCTCGGGATGCGGGCGGTGGCCGAGCCGATGAAGGCGCGTGGAGGTCGACGCCGACGCGTTCTTCAAGGCGCTGCCGATCCCGCGCTGGGGCGAGCCGGACGACGTCGCCGGCGCCGCCGTCTACCTGGCGTCCGACGAGTCCGCGTACTGCACCGGCACCGAGATCCTCGTGGACGGGGGCCTGCTCAGCGGGCCCGGCTACTGACCCGGGCCGGGCGGGGCGCCGCTCGCCCGTCCCGCCCGGTCCGCGCCCTATGCCGGGACAGGTGCGCGGGGTTACGTTGTGAGGTACCTCACCCACGGACCCCGGAGGTCAGGCGCGTGAAGACCAGGGCAGCAGTACTCGCGGGACCCGGCAAGCCGTTCGAGATCACCGAGCTCGACCTGGACGGCCCGAAGGACGGCGAGGTCCTCATCCGCTACGTGGCGGCCGGCCTGTGCCACTCGGACCTGCACCTCACCGACGGGGACCTGGTGCCGCGGTTCCCGATCGTCGGCGGGCACGAGGGCGCCGGCGTCATCGAGGAGGTCGGCGCCGGCGTCACCAAGGTCGCGCCGGGCGACCACGTCGTGTGCAGCTTCATCCCCAACTGCGGGACGTGCCGCTACTGCTCGACCGGGCGGCAGAGCATCTGCGACATGGGCGCCACCATCCTGAACGGCGACATGCCCGACGGGACGTTCCGCTTCCACGGCGGCGGCGAGGACTTCGGCGCCATGTGCATGATCGGCACGTTCAGCCAGTACGCCACGATCTCCCAGCACTCGGTGGTGAAGGTCGACGAGTGGCTGCCGCTGGAGACGGCGGTGCTGGTCGGCTGCGGCGTCCCGACCGGCTGGGGGAGCGCGGTGTACGCGGGCGGCGTCCGGGCCGGCGACACCGTCGCGGTGTACGGCATCGGCGGAATCGGCATCAACGCCGTCCAGGGCGCCCGGCACGCGGGCGCGGCCAACATCGTGGCGGTCGACCCGGTCGCGTTCAAGCGCGAGAAGGCCCTCGAACTCGGCGCCACGCACGCGTTCGGCGACGCCGACGAGGCGTTCGCCAAGGTGATGGAGCTGACCTGGGGGCAGGGCGCCGACCAGGCGCTGGTGACCGTCGGCGTGGTGGACGAGGACGTCGTGACCGCCGCGTTCAACGTGACCGGCAAGGGCGGCACCCTGGTGGTCACCGGGCTCGCGCATCCGGAGAAGCTCACGATCCACGTGTCCGGCGCCGTCCTCACCCTCTTCGAGAAGACGATCAAGGGGTCGCTGTTCGGGTCGGCGAACCCGCAGTACGACATCCCGCGCCTGCTGCGCCTGTACGACCAGGGCAAGCTCGACCTGGACGCGCTGGTCACCCGGCGGTACACGCTCGACCAGGTCAACGAGGGCTACCAGGACCTGCGCGACGGCAGGAACCTGCGCGGCGTGATCGTGCACGAGCACTGACCCGCCGTCCCCGCTGGCACGGAACCGCCCCGCGGCCCTCGGGCCGCGGGGCGGTTCCGCGTAGCCCGCCGGACTTCTTGTTGGCGGACCGCCAATAGCTATTGTCGTAGCGCCAAGAAGCGCCTAGAGTTCCGTTGTCCGGTCGGTCCCGTTCCCGACCGCAGACCCCGGTGCCGGCCGCACGCGCGCCCGAAGGTGCGGCCGGCGCCGGTTTCCCCGCCCGCCCGCGGGTACGGCCCCGGCATGATCGATGCGGTGCTCTTCGACGTCGACGGGACCCTGGTCGACACCAACTACCTGCACGCCGCGACGTGGTGGCAGGCGTTCCTGCAGTACGGCCACACCGTCCCGATGGCGACCATCCACCGGGCGATCGGGATGGGCTCGGACAAGCTGCTCGACCACCTGCTCCCCGGCGACCGGGACCGCGACGACGACGACGCCGTCCGGTCGGCGCACTCCGCCCTCTACGCGCAGTACTGGACGCGGCTCAAACCGTTCGACGGCGCCGCCGACCTGCTGCGCGCATGCCACCGGCGGGGGAGCCGGGTCGTGCTGGCCAGCTCCGCAGCCGAGCCCGAGTTGAAGGCGCTGCGCGCCGCGCTCGACGCCGACGACGCGATCGACGAGGCCACGTCGTCCTCGGAGGTGGGGGCGAGCAAGCCGGCCCCGGACCTGGTCGAACTGGCGATGGAGCGCGCCGGGGTCCCCGCGTCGCGCTCGGTGTTCGTCGGCGACACCCGCTGGGACGTCGAGGCCGCCGCGCGGGCCGGGATGCCGTGCGTGGGCGTCCTCACCGGCGGGTGGAGCCGGGACGAGCTGGCGGAGGCGGGCGCGGCGGCCGTCTACGACGACCTCCGCGCCCTCCTCGCCGACCTGGACGCGGGCCCGCTCGCCGGATCGGGCTCCCGGACCTGAGCGGGCCGTGGTCAGGAGGCGCGCTCGCGCTCCGCGGCGAGCTGCAGCGCCACGTCGATGATCATGTCCTCCTGGCCGCCGACGTAGCCGGCCTCGCCGACCTTCTGCAGGATCTCGTGCGCCGGCACGCCGTACCGCTCGGCCGCCCGCTCGGCGTGCAGCAGGAAGCTGGAGTACACGCCCGCGTACCCCTGCGTGATCGCGCCCCGGTCGGCGAACGGCAGCCGGTGCAGGAACGGCTTCACCACGTCGTCCGCGGCGGCCATCGCGCCCTGCACGTCCACGCCGGTCGGGATGCCGAGCCGCTCGAACGTCGCGACCAGCACCTCGGTCGGCGAGTTGCCCGCGCCCGCGCCGAGCGCGCACAGCGCCCCGTCGATCTGCCGGGCGCCGTTCTGCTGCGCCAGCACCGAGTTGGCGACGCCGAGCGAGAGGTTCTGGTGGCCGTGGAAGCCGACCTGCGCCTCGTGCCCGATCTCCTTGACCAGCGCGCTGATCCGCTCCTGCGCCTCGCCGAGCACCAGCGCGCCCGCCGAGTCGACGACGTACACGCACTGCGCGCCGCCGTCCACCATGATCCGCGCCTGCTTCGCCAGCTCCTCCGGGCCGACCCGGTGCGACAGCATCAGGAACCCGACGGTCTCCATGCCGAGCTCGCGGGCCGCGGCGAAGTGCTGCAGCGACACGTCCGCCTCGGTGCAGTGCGTCGCGACCCGGGCCACCGACGCGCCCGCGTCGTGCGCCATCTTCAGGTCCTTCACCGTGCCGAGGCCGGGCAGCAGCAGCACCGCGATCTTGGCCTGCGTCGCCTCGTCCACGGCCGCGGCGACGAGCTTGACGTCGTCCTCCAGCGAGAAGCCGTAGTTGAAGGACGAGCCGCCGAGGCCGTCGCCGTGCGTCACCTCGATGACCTCGACGCCCGCGCCGTCCAGCGCGTGCACCACGCCGCGGACCTGCTCCTCGGTGAAGCGGTGCGCCATCGCGTGGCTGCCGTCCCGCAGCGTCGAGTCGGTGATGCGGATCTTCTCCGCCGTCTGCTCGGTCATACCTGCTCCCTGCGGGGGGACGACCCCCCGCACCCCCCGGTTCGCTTCGCTCATGAGAAGACCTTCCTGCGCGCGAGCTGCTCGCCCACCCGGGCGGCGGCCGCGGTCATGATGTCGAGGTTGCCGGCCCACGGCGGCAGGTAGTCGCCGTTCCCGCGGACCTCGAGGAACACCGCCACGCGGGCCATCCCGTTCCAGATGTCGCGGGGCCCGTCGAACTGCGGCTCGGCGCGCAGCGTGTAGCCCGGCACGTACGTGGCGACCTCGCCGACCATCTTCTCGATCGACGCGGCGATCGCCTTGGTGTCGGCGTCGGACGGGATCGCGCAGTACACCGTGTCCCGCATGATCATCGGCGGTTCGACCGGGTTCAGGATGATGATCGCCTTGCCCCGGGCCGCGCCGCCGACCTGCTCGATCGCGCGCGCCGTGGTCTCGGTGAACTCGTCGATGTTCGCGCGGGTGCCGGGCCCGGCCGAGCGCGAGGAGATCGACGCGACGATCTCCGCGTACGGCACCGGGACGACCGAGGACACCGCGTGCACGATCGGGATCGTCGCCTGCCCGCCGCAGGTGATCATGTTGAGGTTCGGCGCGTCCGACAGCGTGTCCAGGTTCACCGGCGGGCAGACCAGCGGCCCGGTGGCGGCGGGCGTCAGGTCGATCGCGGTGATCCCGGCCTCCTCGTAGCGCGGGGCGTTGGCCAGGTGCGCCTTCGCCGACGTCGCCTCGAACACCAGGTCGGGCAGCGCCGGCTGGTCCAGCAGCCAGTCCACGCCCTCCGCCGACGCCGGCACGCCCATCTCGCGGGCGCGGGCCAGGCCGTCGGACTCGGGGACCACCCCGACCATCGAGTGCACGTCGATCAGCTCGCTGCGCTTCAGCTTGACCAGCAGGTCGGTGCCGATGTTGCCGGGCCCGACGATGGCGGCCGTCAGTCTGCCGGTGCCTTCTCGAGGGGGGACGGCCCCCCGCGCGCCCCGGGTCGCTTCGCTCATCTGAGGGCCTCCTTTCCGAACCGGGCGGTCACGGAACCGATCCCGGCGAACGTTGCCGTGAGTGTCTCTCCGGTCGCGACCGGGACGGCCGCGGTGATCGAGCCGGGCAGCACCACGTGCCCGGCCTCCAGCGCGATGCCGCGCTCGCCCAGCACGTTGGCCAGCCACACCAGCGCGTTGATCGGCGAGCCCAGCACCGCGCCGCCCGCGCCGGTGTCGATCAGGTTCCCGTCGCGGTGCAGCAGGCAGCCCATGAGCGCGAGGTCGAGGTCGTCCAGCCGGACCGGCCGGGTGCCGAGCACCAGGCCGCCGCTGGAGGCGTTGTCGGCGACCGTGTCCGGCAGGGTGATCTTCCAGTCCGCGATCCGCGAGTCGATGACCTCCAGCGCGGGCAGCACGTACTCCACCGCGGCGACCGCGTCGGCGGCCGTCGCGCCCGGCCCGGACAGCGGCCGCCCGAGCACGAACGCGACCTCCGGCTCCACCCGCGGCTGCAGGAACCGGCCCGCGTCGATCGGGGCGCTCTCCGGCAGGAACATCGAGTCGAGCAGGATGCCGAAGTCCGGCTGGTCCACGCCCATCTGGCGCTGCATCGCGGCCGACGTCAGGCCCACCTTGTGGCCCTTGATCCGGGCGCCCGCGGCGGTCCACGCGTCCGACTGGACGCGCTGGATCGCGTACGCGTCGTCCACCGTCATGTCCGGGTGCGACGCGGTCAGGGGCGCGATCGGGACGCCGGAGGCGTACGCGTCGAGCAGGGCTCTCGCGGCCTTCTCCACCCAGTCCGGCGCAGCCGGGCCGGGTGGCGCGGGGGGTCGTCCCCCCTCGGGGGAAGCTGAGCCCGGGTCCATGGCCGTTCCTTTCGTCGTCTCTGCGCCGAGCCTTCCGCGCCGGAGGCCCTCCCGGCAACGCGGCCGTCCCGCGTGGTGGGACACGTCTTCTACAGTGAGGCCATGCCGTCCGACGACACCTTCCTGCGCCGCGCCGTCGCGGTGCTGACCGCCTTCCGGGCGGACGACGACGGCCTGGGCGCGGCGGAGCTGGCGCGGCGCAGCGGACTGCCGCGCTCGACGGCGCACCGGATCGCGCTCGACCTGGTCGGGGCGGGCCTGCTGGAGCGGCAGGGGACGCGGGTGCGGCTCGGCCTCAAGCTGTTCGAGATCGGCCAGCGGGTGCCGCGGCAGCGCGTCCTGCGGGACGCCGCCGTGCCGTACATGTCCGACCTGCGGGAGGCGACGCGGCAGACCGTCCACCTCGCGGTCCTGGAGGGCGCCGAGGTCGTCTACGTGGAGATCCTCGGCGCCTCCGACGCGCCGAGGATGCCGTCGCAGGTCGGCGGGCGGCTGCCCGCGCACGCCACCGGCGTCGGCAAGGCGATCCTGGCGTTCTCACCGCCCGAGGTCGTCCAGCGGGTGCTGGACGCCGGGCTGGTCAAGGTCGGCGAGCGCACCGTCGTCGCGCCCGGCCTGTTCACCCGCGAGCTGGCGAGGATCCGCGAGGAGGGCGTCGCCTACGACCGCGAGGAGTCGGGCAACGGCATCCTCTGCGCGGCCAGCCCCGTACTCGGCCCGGACGGCGAGGCGATCGGCGCGCTGTCGGTGTCGGGCTGGTCGAACCGGATGCGCCTGGCCGCCGTCGCCCCGGCCGTCCACACCGCCGCGCTCACCCTGTCCCGGACGCTCGCGCACCGCTGACCTCGCCGGGCAGGTGGCGGGCGAGGAGCTGGGCCAGGTGCTCGCCGGGACGGCCGGCGAGGTCTTCGAGCTGGGTGCGGCAGCTGAAGCCGTCGGCCAGGACGACGCCGTCCTCGGCGGTGTCGCGGACGGCGGGGAGGAGCGCGTGTTCGGCGATCGCGACGGACACGTCGTGGTGCCCCTTCTCGACGCCGAAGTTGCCGGCGAGACCGCAGCAGCCGCCGAGCCTGCCGACCTCGGCGCCCGCGTCCCTGAGCAGGGCGGCGTCCTTGTTCCAGCCCATGACGGCGTGGTGGTGGCAGTGCGGTTGCGCGACGCCGGTGACGCCGGTGAGGTCGGGCGGCGTCCAGCCGGGCGTCTCGGCGAGCAGCTCGGCGAGGGTGCGGGTCGCGGCGGCGACCTCGCGGGCGGCGGCCGCGTCGGCGCCGCGCAGCAGCTCCTCGGCGTCGGAGCGGAGCACGCCGGTGCAGGACGGCTCCATGCCGACGACCCTGGCTCCGCGCCGCACATGCGGCAGGAGCGCCTGGACGGTGCGCCGGAGCTGCGCGCGGGCGCCGTCGAGCTGGCCCGTGGAGAACCAGGTGATGCCGCAGCACACCGGCCGTTCGGTGACGGCCACGCGGTAGCCGGCGTGTTCGAGGACCTTGACGGTGGCGTCGGCGACGTCGGGGGAGAACGCGTCGGTAAAGGTGTCGACGAACAGGACGACGTCGCCGTTGCGGCCGGCGGGGCTGCGGTGGGCGGCGAACCGGCGGCGGAAGGTCACCGGCGCGAACGCGGGCAGTGAACGGCGGCGGTCGATCCCGGCGCCCCAGGCGACCAGCGGGCGCATCGCTTGCGACCGCATCGCGGCGTTCATCAGCTTCACGGCGGCCGGCGCCTTCGCGGCCAGGCGCGTCCAGCGGGGGAGCCATCCCAGCGCGTAGTGGGCGCGGGGACGGAGCCTGCGCCGGTAGCGCTGGTGGAGGGCTTCGGCCTTGTAGGACGCCATGTCGATCCCGGTGGGGCAGTCGGACGCGCACCCCTTGCAGGACAGGCAGAGGTCGAGCACGTCATGGACGGCCTGCGTCCTCCAGCCGTCGGGGCCGAGGTGGCCGGAGACGACGTCCTGCAGGACGCGGGCCCGGCCGCGCGTGGTGTCCTTCTCCTCGCGGGTGGCCAGGTAGGACGGGCACATCACCCCGCCGGTCCCGGTGTTGTCGGCGCGGCACTTGCCGACGCCGGTGCAGCGGTGCACGGCCCGCGACAGGTCGCCGCCGTTGTGGCGGTACGCCAGGCCCAGCGTCGGCAGTTGCGCGCGGGTGACCGGCGGGATGCCCGCCATCCGCACGTCGGCGTCCACCGGGGCGGGCCGGACGATGATCCCGGGGTTCAGCAGGCCGTCGGGATCGAACAGGTCCTTCACCCGCGCGCACAGGTCGAGCGCCTCGGGGGAGTACATGTGCGGTAGCAGCTCGCCGCGTGCCCGCCCGTCGCCGTGCTCGCCGGACATCGTGCCGCCGTGCCGGGCCGCGAGCGCCGCCGCGTCGTTCAGGAAGTCGCGGAAGACGCGCGTGCCGCCGGGACGGTCGAACGGGAAGTCGATGCGGACGTGCACGCACCCGTCGCCGAAGTGCCCGTACGGGACGCCGAACAGGCCGCGGTCGTCCAGCAGCGCCTCGAACTCGCGCAGGTAGGCGCCGAGCCGCTCGGGCGGGACGGCCGCGTCCTCCCAGCCGGCGTGCGCCTGCCGGCCGTCCGGGGTCCGCGCCACCAGGCCCGAGCCGTCCTCCCGGATCCGCCACAGCGCGTCGGCCAGCGCCATGTCCTCGACCAGCATCGAGCCCGCGCTCGCGGAGTCGGCGACGACGCGGCGCGCGGCCGCCCGCAGCGCGCCGATCTCCGGGCCGGCCAGCTCCACCAGCAGCCAGCCCGACCCGTCGGGCAGCGGCGGCACGGCGTCCGGTCCGCGGCGCTCCCGCACGACGTCCGTGATCCGGGAGTCGAGCCCCTCGCAGGCGACCGGGCCGTGCGGCAGGATCGCCGGGACGGCGTCCGCCGCCTCCGCCATCGAGCCGTACCCGAGCACGACCAGCAGCCGGCACGCGGGTTCGCGGACCATCCGCAGCCGCGCCGCCAGCGTCACCGCCAGGGTCCCCTCGCTGCCGACCAGCGCCCGCGCGACGTCGAAGCCCTTCTCCGGCAGCAGATGCTCCAGGGAGTAGGCCGACACCTGCCGGCCGAACCGCCCGAACTCGGTCCGGATCAGCGCGAGATGCCCGGCCACCAGCTCCCGCAACCGCTCCAGCAGCGGATCGCCGGACGCTCCCGGGACGTCGCCGAGCCGAAGCCGCTCCCCGGACCCGGCCACGGCGTCGAGGCCGAGCACGTTGTCGGACGTGCGCCCGTAGCCGAGCGCCCGCGACCCGCACGCGTTGTTGCCGATCATCCCGCCGAGGGTGGCGCGCGTCCGGGTGGACGGGTCGGGCCCGAACCGCAGCCCGTGCGCACCGGCGACCTGGTGCAGCCGCGCCTGGACGATGCCGGGCTCGACCAGCGCGGTGCCCGCCTCCGGGTCGATCTCCAGGACGCGGTTCAGATGCCGGCTCGCGTCCACGACGACGCCGGGCCCGACCGCGTTGCCCGCGATGGACGTCCCCGCGCCGCGCATCGTCAGCGGCACCCCGTGCTCCCGGCAGACGGCCAGCACCGCGGGCAGCTCCCCGGTCTCCCGGGGCGTCACCACCACCTGGGGGGCGACGCGGTACAGCGAGGCGTCCGAGGAGTACATCGACCGGGCCAGCGCCGAGTCGTCGACGCCGCCGACGCCCGCGCGCCGCAGCGCCTCCACGAGACCGCCGTGATCGCTCACATCCGCCCCTTCGCCCCTCGACCGCCGCCCGCGGCGGCGCCTTGCGGACGACGGTAGTACCGCGCCGTCCCCGCCCCGGCGATTGGGCACCCGGCGGGTCGCATCGGGGGGTTCGCAACGGGCACCGGGCGCGACTCGGCGCGGCCGCTTTCGGGGAATGGCCGTTCAAATACGACAAAGCAGTCATTCGGCCCCCGATCGCGGTGTCGTCCCCCAAAGACTGCGGTGTCCCGACGGTTAGCACTACATGCCCTTGTTGCCCACGTTGAATTCTGCCTACACTCGCCCGTGTCAGGTGAGTTTCTGAAGTGGTCAGATAAATGGAGGAGTGACAACGTGGCAGACGTGTCGGAAGAATGCCCGCCGTCCTTGTCGCACTGGACGGAGTCGAAGGAGTCGCTGTTCGCCGCATTCGATCCGGCCCTCTTCCGAAGGAATTCCGAGGCGGTCGCCGCCCGGCTGGAATCGCATCTGGCCGACCTGTCGGTCCGCGGCCTGGAGCTGTCGGACCCCGGCACGCTGTCGCGGGCCGCGCGGGCGCTGATGACCACCGAGCGCGAGAGCATCGCCGCCTTCGACGACAAGCGGCTCGCCGCGATCGTCGACCTCTACCTGCGCACCGGGATCCAGGTGCACTCGCCCGGCTACATGGGCCGGCAGTTCTCCGGCACCGTCCCGCTCGCCGGGGTGATCGACTTCGTCGGCTCGGTCGTCAACCAGCCGTCGTCCTACTACGAGGCCGGCCAGCTGCCGATCACGGCCGAGCGGATCATGGCCGAGGAGCTCAACCGCTTCATCGGCTGGGAGCCGGGCCGGTTCGCGATGGTCACCACGTCCGGCGGCTCGCTGGCCAACCTCACCGCGCTGCTGGCCGCCCGCAACCGCGCCTGCCCCGGCATCTGGGCGCGCGGCGAGCACCGCGGCCGCGGCCGCCCGGCGATCGCGGTCGGCGAGGACGTGCACTACAGCGTGACCCGCGCGGCCGGCATCCTCGGCATCGGCGAGTCCCGGATCGTCCGGCTCCCGCTGGACCGGCGCGGCCGGATCGCCGCCCGCCGGGTGCCCGCCGTGCTCGCCGCCGCCGAGCGCCGCGGCCTGGAGGTGTTCTGCCTGGTGGCCTCGGCCGGCACCACCGCGCTCGGCGCCTTCGACCCGCTCGACGAGCTGGCCGCCATCGCCGCCGCGCACGGCATCTGGCTGCACGTGGACGGCGCGCACGGCGCGAGCCTGCTGGTCTCCGACGCGCTGCGGCACCGGCTGCGCGGCATCGAGAAGGCCGACTCGCTGACCTGGGACGCGCACAAGCTGATGTTCGTCCCGGCGCCCTGCACGATGCTGTTCTACCGCGACGCGCAGGACGCTCCCGGCGCCTTCCAGCGCCGCGTAGCCAGCTACGTCTTCGACGAGGAGCCGGACGCGCACTGCGAGTTCGACAACGGCGACAAGAACGTCGAATGCACGAAACGCCCGATGATCATGCCGTTGTGGACGCTCTGGGCGATGTACGGGCGCGCGCTGTTCGCCGAGAAGATCGAGCATTTGTGCCGGACGACGAACGAGGCCTATCGCGCCCTTCTCGATGAACCCGATTTCGAGACCCTGCACCAGCCGGAAGCGAACATTCTCTGTTTCCGCTACCGCCCGCAGGGAATCGACGAGGACCGCGTCCACCGCCTGCAACTGCGGATCAGGAAACAGGTCAGGCTGGCGGGCCGGTTCTTCATTTCCAAGGTGAACGTGCGGGGCGTCGCCGCCCTGCGCGTCGTCCTGATGAACCACCAGGTGAGCGCCGAGCACTTCCGGATGCTCCTCGCCGAGATCAGGGCCACCGGCGAGCGCCTGCTCCGCGACGACGACCTCGCCTGACCGTCCCGCCCCCCGCAGAAGCCCCGCATCACCGAACCCCGACGAAAAGGAGAGCCATATGACCTCGATGATCCTCGCCCCACCCGGGCGACCCCCCGGAGACGGCGCGGAACTGGCCGCGCGGCTGATCCCCGAGGAGGAGATGCGGCCCTGGTCGGTGGACGACGTCCCCGCGCTGCCGTCGTTCGCGAGCAAGCTGCGCGAGTGCGAGCGGATCTGCGGCGTCCCCTACAGCGAGACCCCGCACGAGATCCAGGACGCCCTGGTGCTCCGCCGCCTCGGCCAGATGATCAACACGGCGCTGCTCAACCCGCTGTGGCGCGAGCGGCTCGCCGCCTCCGGAATCACCGGCCCGCCCGCCACCTACGAGGAGTGGGAGCGGGTGCCGCTGTCGGACAAGACCGTCCAGCGCGACATGTTCATGGGCGCCCGCCCCGGCATGGTCGTCCCGCTCGGGCACGGCGGGTTCGAGGTCGTGGCCAGCGGCGGCACCAGCGACGGGCTGCCGCTGGAGATCGTCTACTCGCTGCGCGAGCTGCGCGACACCTACCGGATCGCGGGCGCCTTCATGGGCACCTACCAGCTCCGCGACCACCTGGCCGGCGGCGACCCCAAGTGGCTGTTCACCAACCTCGCCGACTACCAGATGTGGAGCAGCGGGACGATGGTCGGCGGCGTCCTGCAGCAGGTCCCCGGCGTCAACTACATCGGCGCCGGCCCGGTCACCGCGCCGGTGCTGGAGCACATGTTCTCCTACCCCGGCCCCAAGGCGATGATGGGGATCTCGGCGGGCATCGCGATCCTCGGCGACCTCGGCGCCGGGCTGAGCCGCGAGGCGCGGGAGAGCTTCCGCGTCGCCCTGTACGGCAGCGGCGTGCTGCCGCACCGCAAGCGCGCCGAGCTGCGCGCGGTCTTCCCCAACGTCGCCATCCTCAGCTACTTCGCCGCCACCCAGGCCGAGACGATCGGCCTCCAGCTCGACGACGACTCGCCCTGGCTGGCCGCCGTGCCGGGCCTGCACCTGGTCGAGATCGTCGACGAGAACGGCCGCGCCGTCGCCGAGGGCGAGGAGGGCGAGTTGGTCGTCACCCGCCTGCACGCGCACGAGGCGCCGCTGCCGCGGCTCAAGCTCGGCGACCGGATGGTCCGCCGCCCCGCCCTCGACGGGCCCGGCCTGAAGACCGGCCGGTTCGAGTTCGCCGGCCGCACCGGCGACGTCCTGCACATCAACGACAGCCAGTACTCGGCGGCGCTCGCCTACGCCGCCGTCCGGGAGGACCTGCGCAAGGCCACCGGCGTCGACCTGGACGAGGCCGCTCACGACCTCCAGTTCGTCAACCACCGCGAATGCCGGTCCATCACGCTGCTCGCCGCGGTCGACGACCCCGACGGCCTCGCGCACGCGGTGTCCGCCGCGCTCGGCCCCTCCGGCGTGCAGCGGGTGTTCGCCGGCGCGCTGCCCCGCTCCCTGTCGCTGTTCAACGACCGGGAGGCCACCCAGGCGGCGGTCGAGCGCACCGGCTACCGCTTCCACCTCGCTTTCGTGCCCCGGTCGTCCCCCGAGATCGAGCGGACGGCCGTCGGCAAGGTCCCCCTGGTCCGCGACCGGGGGTGACGTGCGGCAAGCAGCCCAGAGCAAGGAGAGCCAGTGAATCCCCACGTCAACATCGTCGTCCTGGTGGACGCCGTCGGAGCCCTGTCCGACCAGACCCTGCACAACGGCAACCTCTCCCTGGTGGACGACGGGTCCTTCGGCAGCCGGGGGCAGGGCACGACCGAGCTGTGCACCGTCGTGATGCCGGGACAGGTCGTCCAGTGGACCGCGATCGCGATCGACGTCCAGACGACCGCCGAGATCTCCGCGATCACCTTCCTGCCGCCCGGCGGGACCGGCGCGACCGGCGGGGTCGGCGGGGCCGGCGCGGAACGGGCGCCGGCCTGGGAGGCGCAGGACGGCGGCCACGAGAACCTCGACCTCAAGGTGTGGGAGGGGATCGTCCCCGCCCACCTCGTGCGCGGCGTGCCCTACCGGTACCGGCTGGAGGTGCAGATGCACGAGGGCCGCGACAGCGTCCTGCACATCGACACGCCCGCGCTGATGTGCGCGTGATCCGACCCGCGACCCGGAAGGCGGCCCCATGGCCCAGCAGCAAGGGATCATCGTCCTCGTCGACATCGCCAACGCGCTCCAGTCCCGGACGCTGACCGGCAACGTCTACCTCTTCGACAACATGCGCTTCCTCGGCTCGACCGGGCAGGGCACCCCCGACCTGGTGACCATCTGCCCCGGCGCCTACTGGTCGGACGGCTCGCAGGCCACCGAGCAGGTGCTGAACTGGCTGCCCGCGAGCCTCGGCTCCATCCCGCCGACCGTGCCCCGCAGCTACCACGCCGACCGGGCGCAGGCCGCCGACCAGGAGGCGCTGGAGGAGATCGCGGGCGTCGCCGACCGGGCCGAGGACCCGTCCGTCGACACCGCCGCCGAGCTGGAGGGGCTGCGCCGCCGCGTCGGCGCCCGCACCCGCCGGCGCGGCGGCCGCACCCCGGCCGCCGGGAAGATCCTCGACGTCACCGGCAACGTCGTCACCGGCGAGGGACAGGCCCACAACCACCCCAACCCCGTCATCACCGACATCACCGGGCCGGCCGTGGAGGAGAAGGTCATGTACCCGGCGCAGTACGGCTCGCCGGACATGGTGTCCGACGGCTGGTACTGGGCCGCGTCGGTCGACACCTCCCGCCCCGGCACCTACCGCTACACGATGCACATCCAGCTGCACGAGCTGGTGTGGCGCAACGGCGAACCGGCCTGGGAGCCGGTCGACTACACCTGCGACTCCGCCATCAAGGTGATCAGCGACCCCAAGCGCAACGCCTTCACCGGGGCGGGCCTCGGCGTCCTGCCGATCCCCTGAGACCCGACGTCCGCCCGCAGCCCGAGCCTCGCCGCCCGAGCCCGAAACGGAGAGCCGATGCCCAGCAAGGCCAAGCCGCCCGAGTCCCGGCCCGTGTCGATCACCGCGGTGGTCGACCCGGTCGCCGCCCTCGCCTCCGGCACCCTGGAGGGGAACCTGTACCTGTACGACACCAACAAGGCCGAGGGGTCCACCGGATTCGGCACCCTCGACCTGCGCACCCGCGTTCGCTCCGGCGACCGGATCATCTGGAACGTCGTCGTCCTGGAGTGCGAGACCTACGCCGCCCTCGACGAGATCGTGATCGACGAGAAGGTCTGCGCGCCCGAACGGAAGGTCTACCCCAACACCGACATCGCCTACTGGACCGCGACGGTGAAGCGGCACGTCACCGAGCCCGTGCCGTACCGGCTGAAGTTCCGGCTCGGCACCGTCACCGAGCCGTACGCCGTGTCGTCGCCGGCCCTGGTCGGGCAGGCGGAGGCGGGGAGGGAGCGCCGATGACCACCGAGACCCGCGGCCAGCTCAACTCCGTCCAGCTCAACGTCGTCACGCTGGTGAACATGGAGCGGGCCGCCGAGACCGGTTCGCTCGACGACGCCCTCTACATGATGGACAACAGCGTCGGCGGCGTCGGGCAGGGCACCGACCACCTGGAGACGATCTGCAAGCAGGGCCAGGTGATCAACTGGATCATCCGGCCGATCGCGATGCACAAGCGGCCGGACGGCACCTGGCCGCCCATGCCGAAGATCAACAACCTGGTGTTCCTGGACACCGAGCGGGGCGACGAGGAGGACGTCGCCGAACGGCGCATCATGACCGAGCTCAAGATCTACGGAATGCCCGACCTGATGCGGTCGCCCTACACGGCGATCTACTACTACTGGGCCGGCGCCGTGCTCAGCACCGCGAGTCCCGGGCTGTACCGCTACCGCCTCGTCCTGGAGCTGGAGCAGGACGGCACCAAGGAGAAGCTCTACCTGAACACCGTGAACCACGCGTCGCTGCGGGTCCTTCCGGTGTGAACGGGGCCGCGCGGGCGGGGCCTGAATCTCCGGCCCCGCCCGCGCGGCCGCGCCGGCCGGGAGGTTCAGGCGACCGCGGGGCGGTACTCGGCGAGCCACTCGCTGAAGGCCAGCGCGCGCTCGATGGGCACGCGGTCGCGCTGGATGCTGGCCTTGCCGAGGGGCCGGTCGAGCGCGCTCTTCACCGCGTCGAGGTCGAGGTAGTCGCGGGCGGGAGCGGAGGAGTCGGCGGCGACGGCGCGCAGGCGGTCGCGGACGGCCCGCTCGTAGCCGGGGTTCTGGGTGGCGGGGTAGGGGCTCTTGCGGCGCCGGACGACCGAATCGGGGAGCACGTCGGCGACCGCGCCGCGCAGCAGGCTCTTCTCGCGGCCGTCGTAGGTCTTGTGCGACCACGGCGTGTTGAACACGTACTCGACCAGGCGGTGGTCGCAGAACGGGACGCGGACCTCCAGGCCGACGGCCATGCTCATCCGGTCCTTGCGGTCGAGCAGCAGCCGGACCATCCGGGTCAGGTGCAGGTAGCAGATCTCCCGCATGCGCCGCTCGCGCGGCGAGGCGTCCGGCAGGTGCGGGACCTCGGTGAGCGCCTCGTGGTAGCGGTCGCGCAGGTAGGCGTCGGCGTCGCCGCGCAGGGACGGGTGGAGCAGGTCCAGGCCCTGGCCGAGCGCGGCGGACGTCCACGGGAACGCGTCGGCGCCGACCGCGTCCGGGTCGTGGAACCAGCGGTAGCCGCCGAACACCTCGTCGGCCGACTCGCCGGACAGCGCGACCGTGGACTGCCGGCGGACCTCGGCGAACAGCAGGTAGAGGGAGCTGTCCATGTCGCCCATCGCGGGCAGGTCGCGGGCGCGCAGGACGGTGCGCGTCGCCTCGGGGGAGGAGAGCTGGTCGTTGCCGAGGACGACGTCGGAGTGGTCGCAGCCGAGGTGCGCGGCGACGTCGTGGACGTAGGGACCGTCGGCGGTCTCGCGCAGGTCGTCGGGGACGAACCCGCCGGTCTCGTCGACGAAGTCGACCGCGAAGGAGCGGACGTGGGCGCGGCCGAGGGCGCGGTCCGCGAGGGCGGTGAGCGCGCTGGAGTCCAGCCCGCCGGACAGCAGCGTGCACAGCGGGACGTCGGAGATGAGCTGCCGTTCGACGATGTCGTCGAGCAGCTCGCGGACGTGCCGGACGGTCGCCGGCACGTCGTCGGTGTGCTCGCGGGCGGTGAGCTCCCAGTACCGGCGGTCGGTGACGCCGGTGCGGGAGACGGTGACGGTGTGGCCGGGGACGACCTCGTACATGCCCTTGTAGATGCCGTGCCCGGGGGTCTTGGCGTTGGTGAGGAGCTCCAGCAGGCCCTCCTCGTCGACCCGCGCGTCGAACAGCGGGTTGGCGAGGATCGCCTTGGGCTCGGACCCGAACAGGACGCCGTTCTTCGTGGGAGCGTAGAAGAGCGGCTTGATGCCCATGCGGTCGCGGCCGAGGAGCAGTTCCTCGCGGCGGGCGTCCCAGATCGCGAACGCGTACATCCCGTTGAGGCGCTCGACGAACTCCGCGCCCCATTCGAGGTGGGCGCGCAGGACGACCTCGGTGTCGCTGCGGGTGCGGAACCGGTGGCCGCGCCCCTCCAGGTCGCGGCGCAGTTCGTGGAAGTTGTAGGTCTCGCCGCTGTAGACGATGGTGGCGGGGCCCTCCGTCATCGGCTGGACGCCGCCCTCGATGTCGATGACGGCGAGGCGGCGGTGGCCGAGCGCGGCGTGCGGGCCCGTCCAGAGCCCCTCATCGTCGGGTCCGCGCAGGGCCATGGTGCGTGTCATCGCGAGCGCGGTGGCGCGTTCTTCCGTGAGATCCCGTTCGTAGTCCACCCATCCGGTGATGCCGCACATAATGTCCCTTCTGACATGTGCGTCGTACAGCTAACTGTCCTTCCTTACCTCGTTTGACAGGAAACGAACCGTAAGGAACCTCACCGCCGCCCGCCCTTGCCAACGCGCCGCAACCGGAGGCCAGCCGGTCAGGCGGCCCCGTTCCACAGGCCGGGCCCTGAACACCTCGTGGTGGACGCCCACGGCCATTGCCAACTGGCTCAGTAGGAAATCTGATGCCATCCTTGGGGGCATGCCTCGCACCATCGATGAGATCCTCGACGCCGCGCGCGGGCGGCTGGAACGGCTCGACCCCCGCACGGCGCACGCCGAGTCCCGCGACGGCGCGCTGCTGGTGGACATCCGCCCGGCGGCGCAGCGGGCCGCCGAGGGGGAGATCCCCGGCGCGCTGGTCGTCGAGCGCAACGTCCTGGAATGGCGGTTCGACCCGCGGTCCGACGCCCGGCTGCCGCAGGCGACCGGGCACGACGTGCGCGTGATCGTGTTCTGCTCGGAGGGCTACACCTCCAGCCTGGCCGCCGCGTCGCTGCACGACCTCGGCCTGACCCGCGCGACCGACGTCGTCGGCGGCTTCAAGGCATGGCGCGCGGCGGGGCTGCCGGCCACGGCGGGGAATGACAGCGTGGGTTGAGCTCTTAACACCGGTGATGTTAACTTCCCCTCGACCCGCCGCGGCCGCGGCGTCCGGACGGAGGAGCGCAGCATGAGCAACCGGCAGCGGCGGGGGCCCGCGCAGCGCCAGGACGCGATCGCCGAGGCGGTGCTCGCGCAGGGCTCGGCGACGGCCGCGGAGCTGGTCGAGCGGTTCGGGGTCAGCCTGATGACCATCCACCGCGACCTGGACGAGCTGGAGCGGCAGGGCATCGTCCGCAAGTACCGGGGCGGGGTCACCGCGCAGCGCTCGGGCGTCTTCGAGAGCAGCGTCGCCTACCGCGGCAAGTCGATGCGCGAGGAGAAGGACGCCATCGCCGCCGCGGCGGCGGAGCTGGTCGAACCCGGCATGGCGATCATGCTGGACGACTCCACCACCGCGCTCGCCCTCGCCCGCCGGATCAAGGACGCCGGCCCGCTGACGATCGTCACGAACTTCCTCGACTGCCTGAACCTGCTGGCCCCCGTGCAGGGCGTCCGGCTGATCGCGCTGGGCGGCGACTACGACCCGCTGCACAACTCGTTCATGGGCGTCTCGTGCGTCGAGGCCATCGAGTCGCTGCAGGTGGACATGTGCTTCGTGTCGACCTCGGCGGTCTCGGCCGGCAACGCCTGCCACCAGGAGCAGCGGGTCGTGGTGGTGAAGCGGGCCATGCTGCGCAGCGCCGTGCGCAACGTCCTGCTGGTGGACCACACCAAGCTGGGGCGCACCGCGCTGCACCGCGTCGCGCCGCTCGGCGAGTTCGAGCGCGTCATCACCGACGACGGAGCCTCCGCCGCCGCGCTCCGCGAGCTCGATCGGCACAAGGTCGAGTACGAGGTCGCCGCGCGCGCCTGAGGGCCGGCTCCGCCCGCCCGCGTGTGATGGGCGATGTTAGAACCGATCCCGGATCGGCCCCTGCCGCCAAGGGGTCGTCCGCTGTCGATATCGACTTGTGACCTGCGCATTTCCGCTGCCTTTCGGCGACCGCGTCACGTCGGCGAATGTTAATTAACGTCGCAGTATTGACACTTCTAACGTTGCTGGTGTTACGTTCTCTCCGCGACGGCCCGCGCAGCCCCGGCTCGGACGGCCGCCGCGCTGGATCGGCCGCCCTTCATCGCGGGCGCAGCACCGAGGAGACCTCAGTGAAGAAGCTTTCCCTCCGGGCCGCCGCCGCGGCCGGCGCGGCCCTGGCCGTGCTCGCCCCCGCCGCGGCCTGCTCGTCCAAGAGCGCGGGCTCGACCGGCGGCGACGCGAAGAACGCCAAGATCGCGTTCCTCATGCCCGACATCGCCTCGACCCGCTACGAGCTGTACGACGCGCCGCTGTTCAAGGCGAAGACGAAGCAGCTGTGCGGCGGCTGCCAGGTGCTGTACCAGAACGCCGGGGCCGACGCCTCCAAGCAGCAGCAGCAGGCGAGCTCGGTGCTCGCGCAGGGCGTCAAGGCCATCGTGATCGACCCGGTGGACTCGGCCGCGGCCGCCTCCATCGTCCGGATGGCGCAGTCCCGCAAGGTCGCGGTGATCGCCTACGACCGGCCGATCCCCGCCGCCAAGGCCGACTTCTACGTCTCCTTCGACAACGAGAAGATCGGCGCGATGATCGGCCAGTCGCTGGTCGACCATCTGAAGCAGACCAAGGCCAAGGGCGGGATCCTCGAGGTCAACGGCTCGCCGACGGACGCCGCGGCGAACCTGATCAAGAAGGGCATCCACAGCGCGGTCGACCCGTCCGGGTTCAGGCTGCTCGCCGAGTACGACACCCCCGGCTGGGAGCCGGCCAAGGCGCAGGACTGGGTCAGCGGCCAGATCAGCAAGTTCGGCGGCCAGATCGCGGGCGTCGTCGCCGCCAACGACGGCACCGGCGGGGCGAGCGTCGCCGCGTTCAAGGCGGCCGGCAAGCCGGTGCCGCCGGTCACCGGCAACGACGCCGAGCTCGCCGCCGCGCAGCGGATCGTCAACGGCGACCAGTACAACACCATCTCCAAGCCGATCAAGATCGTCGCGGAGGCCGCGGCGGAGGCGGCGTACACGCTGGTCAAGGGCGACAAGCCGAAGGCGAACGCCACGCTGTTCAACACCCCGTCGGAGCTGTTCACCCCGACCGTGGTCACCAAGGACAACATCGCCACGGTGCTGCTCGGGCCGGGCGGCGCGCTGAAGGCGTCGCAGGTCTGCACGGCGGAGTACGCCGCGGGCTGCACCCAGCTCGGTATCAGGTAGCGCCGGGCAGCGGCACGGCACGAAGCAACGAGCCACGAAGGTCGGTCATGTCACCAACGCCCACCCCAACGGCCCCCGCCCCGGCCGCCGCGAAGGACGGCGCGCTGCTGTCGCTGCGCGGGGTCAGCAAGTCCTTCGGCGCGGTCGCCGCGCTCACCGGCGTCGACCTGGACGTCGCGGCGGGCGAGGTCGTCGCGCTCGTCGGCGACAACGGCGCCGGCAAGTCCACGCTGGTGAAGGTCCTGTCGGGGGTGCACCCGCCGGACGCGGGGACCATCACCTTCCAGTCCCGGGAGGTGACGGTGCCGAGCCCGGCCGCGGCCCAGCAGCTCGGCATCGCGACCGTCTTCCAGGACCTCGCGCTCTGCGAGAACCTGAACGTCATCGAGAACCTGTTCCTCGGCCGCGAGCTGCGGGCGCTGCGGCTGGACGAGGTGGCGATGGAGGTCCGCTCCCGGGAGCTGCTGCGCCAGCTGTCGGCGAAGATCCCGTCGGTGGAGGCGCCGGTCGCGGCGCTGTCGGGCGGGCAGCGGCAGACGGTGGCGATCGCCCGCTCGCTGCTCGGCGACCCGAAGGTCATCATCCTGGACGAGCCGACCGCCGCGCTCGGCGTCGCGCAGACCGCCGAGGTGCTGAACCTGATCGAGCGGCTCCGCGAGCGCGGCCTCGGCGTCATCATGATCAGCCACAACATGGCGGACGTGAAGGCGGTCGCCGACCGCGTGGCGGTGCTGCGGCTCGGCCGCAACAACGGCGTGTTCGACGCGGAGACGACGTCCGCCGAGGACCTGGTCGCGGCGATCACCGGCGCGACCGACAACGTCGTCAGCCGCCGCTCTCGGCGCGGCCGCCCGCCCGTTGACCAGGCCCGCGCCGATGCCGATGCCGGCGGCGAGCCCGCCGAGGACGGCGAGCCCGTCGCGATGACGAAGGGGGACGGTGATGAGTGACCTCACCACGGCGCCGCCGGTGGAGCGGGCGCCGGCCGAGGAGCCGCAGGACCGGGGCCTGCGCGCCACCCTCACCGGCATGGCGGACCGGGTGCGCGGCGGTGACCTCGGCGTGTGGCCGGTCGTCGCGGGCCTGGTGGTCATCTGGACCGTCATGCAGGTCCTCAACCCGGTGTTCCTGTCCAGCGCGAACCTGGTGAACCTGGCGATGGAGTGCGTGCCGGTCGGGGTGATCGCGCTCGGCGTGGTGTTCATGCTGCTGGTCGGGCAGATCGACCTGTCGGTCGGGTCCGTCAGCGGGCTCAGCGCGGCCGTCACCGCGGTGCTGTTCGTCGACCACGGGATGCCCGCCGTGGTCGCGATCGTCGCGGCGGCGGCCGCCGGTTGCCTGATCGGCTGGTTCTACGCGCAGGTGTTCAACCGGCTCGGGGTGCCGAGCTTCGTCATCACCCTCGCCGGTCTGCTCGGCTTCCTCGGCCTGCAGCTGTGGATCCTCGGGGCGAAGGGCTCGATCAACCTGCCGTTCGACTCGTGGCTGGTGACGTTCGCGCAGCTCGACTTCGTCCCGCCGTGGCTGGCGTACGCGCTCGCCGCGGTGGGCGCCGGCGCGCTGTACTGGACGGGCCACGCGCGGGCGGCGGCGCGCCGCAAGGCCGGCCTGCCCGCCACCACCGAGCAGACACTGGTGCTGCGCAGCGCGGTCTTGCTGGTGGGCCTCGCGGTCGCCGTCTGGTATCTCAGCCGGGACCGCGGCGTCGGCTGGATGTTCGTGCTGTTCCTCGGCCTCGTCCTGGCGATGCACTACGTCCTGTCCCGGACGAAGTACGGCAAGTCGGTGTACGCGGTCGGCGGCAACGTCGAGGCGGCCCGCCGCGCCGGCATCGACGTCAAGGCGATCTACACCTCGGCGTTCGTGGTGTGCACGACGCTCGCCGCCGTCGGCGGGATCCTCGCGGCGGCCCGGCTGGCGGCGGCGAACCAGAGCAGCGGCGGCGGCGACGTGAACCTGAACGCGATCGCGGCGGCCGTCATCGGCGGGACGAGCCTGTTCGGCGGGCGCGGCAACGCGTTCGCCGCGCTGCTCGGCATCGTCGTGATCCAGTCGATCTCCAGCGGCCTGACGCTGCTGAACCTCGACTCCTCCTACCGGTTCATGGTCACCGGCGCGGTGCTGCTGCTGGCCGTGGCGCTGGACTCGGTCGCCCGCCGGTCGCGGCGGACGCACGGCCGCGCATGACCCCCTGTTTCCGCACCCCACGGGAGAGCTGATGGCGGTCGTCTGCGTCGACGCGGGCACCACGATGATCAAGGCGGTCGGGTACGCCGAGGACGGCACGGAGCTGGCCGTCGTCCGCCGGCCCACCGCCGTGTCGCGGCCCGCGCCCGGCCGGGCCGAGCAGGACATGGGCGAGGTCTGGGACGCGGTGGCGGGCGCGGTGCGTGAGGCCGCCGCCCAGGTCACCGCGCTGGGCGCCGAGGTCGACCTGCTCGCGCTGACCGCGCAGGGCGACGGCTGCTGGCTCGTCGACTCCGCCGGGGCGCCGACCGGCCCGGCGATCCTGTGGAACGACGGCCGCGCCGCCGCGGTCGTCGAGGAGTGGGCGCGCGCGGGCGTGATCGCCGAGGCGTTCCCGGCGAACGGGTCGCTGCCGTTCCCGGGGCTGCCCAACGCGATCCTCAGCTGGCTGCGCGCGCACGACCCGGACCGGCTCGCGCGGTCCGCGACGTCCCTGACCTGCGGCGGCTGGATCTTCGCGCGGCTCACCGGCCGGATCGCGGCGGACTCCTCCGACGCCTCGGCGCCGTTCATGGACGTCCGCGAGCGCGCCTACTCGAGCGACCTGCTCCGCCTCTACGGCATGGAGTGGGCCCGCCCGCTGCTGCCGGACCTGCTCGGCGACGACGAGCGGGCCGCCCCGCTGACGCCGGACGCGGCGGAGACGCTCGGCCTGGCCGCCGGGATCCCTGTCGTCCTCGCGCCCTACGACATCGCCTCCACCGCGATCGGCGCGGGCGCGGTCGGAACCGGGCAGGCGTGCACGATCCTCGGCACCACGCTGTGCACCGAGATGGTCGTGGACGAGCCGCGCCTGGACGGCGAGCCCTCCGGGTTCACGGTGGCGATGGGCCTGCCGGACCGATGGCTGCGGGCGTTCCCGACGCTCGCGGGCGGCCAGGTCGTCGACTGGGCCCGCCGGATGTTCGGCCTCGGCGACGACCCCTCCGCGCTGGCGGTCCTGGCGGCGCAGTCGGCACCCGGCGCAGGCGGCCTGGTGTTCCTGCCCTACCTGTCGCCCGCGGGCGAACGCGCCCCGTTCCTGGACCCGAGGGCGCGCGGCGCCTTCCACGGGCTCACCGTCGAGCACGACCGCGCCGACCTGGCCCGCGCCGTCCTGGAAGGGCTCAGCCTGGTCGTCCGCGACTGCCTGGAGGCGGCCGGGACGCGCCCGACCGAGCTGCGAGTCAACGGCGGCGGCTCGGCGAGCCCGTTCTGGCTCGGCATGCTCGCCGACGTCACCGGCGTCCCGGTCGTCCGGTCCGCCGACACCGAGGCGGGCGCGCGCGGCGCGTTCATCGTCGGGCTGCTGGCCACCGGCCGCGCCGGCGACGCCCGGGAGGCGGCCGAACGGTACGTCCGGCCCGGCGACGTCTACGACCCCGACCCCGTCCGGGCCGCGCACTACGCGCAGGCGTACCAGGACTTCCTGGACGTCCGTCAGGCCACGGCGCCGGCCTGGCCCACGCTCGCCGCGATGCGCGAGCGCGGAGGCGAGCGGTGACCGCCGAACCTGTCTGGGTCGGCGTCGACCTCGGGACGCAGAGCGTCCGCGCCCTGGCCGTCACCGCGACCGGGCACGTCGCGGGCAGCGGGGCGTCCCCGCTGTCGGGCCGGCGCGACGGCCCGCGCCACGAGCAGGACCCGGAGCAGTGGTGGACGGCCGTCGGCGCGGCCTGCCGCGAAGCGCTGCGCGGCGTCCCGGCGGGCGCGGTGCAGGCCGTCGCGGTGGACGCCACGTCCGGCACCGTCCTGCTGACCGACCGCGACGGGCGGCCCCTGACCCCGGCGCTGATGTACGACGACACCCGCGCCGCCGGTGCGGTGGAGAAGATCAACGAGGCCGGCGGCGAGGTGTGGCGCAGGCTCGGCTACCAGCGCATGCAGCCCGCCTGGGCGCTGCCCAAGCTGCTGTGGCTGCTGGAGAACGGCCCGGCCCTGCCGGACGGCGCGCGCCTGGCGCACCAGGCCGACTTCGTGAACCGGCGGCTGACCGGCCATCCCGTCGCCGCCGACCTCAGCAACGCCCTCAAGACCGGCGCCGACCTCGTCGCCGAGACCTGGCCGGCGGACGTCCTCGACGCGCTCGGCGTCCCGGCGGAGCTGCTCCCTGAGCTGGAACGTTCCGGCACCCCGCTCGGCGCCGTCTGCGCCGACGCCGCCGCCGCGACCGGCCTGCCGGAGGGCACGCCGGTGATCGCGGGCGCCACCGACGGCTGCGCCGCCCAGCTCGGCACCGGCCGCCTCACCGCCGGCTCGTGGAACTCCGTCCTCGGCACCACGCTGGTCCTCAAGGGCGTCACCGACGACCTGGTCCACGACCCGTTCGGTGTCGTGTACTCGCACAAGGCGCCGGACGGGCGGTGGCTTCCCGGCGGCGCGTCCAGCACCGGAGCGGGCGCCCTCACTCGCGACTTCCCCGGCCGCGACCTCGCCGACCTCGACCGCCGCGCCGCCGCCCGCGAACCCGCCGCCGCGCTCACCTACCCGCTGGTCGGCGCGGGGGAGCGGTTCCCGTTCGTCGCGCCCGACGCCCGCGGGTTCACCCTCGGCGCGACAGGCGACGACGCCGACGCCTACGCCGCCGTCCTGCAGGGCGTCGCCTTCATCGAGCGGCTCTGCTTCGACCACCTCGACCTGCTCGGCGCCCCGACCGGCGGCGACCTCACCCTCACCGGCGGCGCCGCCAAGTCGCGGTACTGGTGCCGGCTGCGCGCCGACGTCCTCGGCCGGCCGGTCCTCCTGCCGCGCCAGGCCGAACCCGCGCTCGGCGCCGCCGTCCTCGCCGCGTCCCCGGGACGCGACGTCGCCGACGTCGCCGCGTCCATGGTCGCCGTGGCCGCCACCGTCGACCCGAGCCCGGGCAACGCCGGCCGGTTCGACGACGCCTACCTGCGCATGGTCGACGAACTGGAAGGACGCGGATGGCTCCCCGCCCCGACCGCCGCCCACGCGCGGACGAGGACGGCCCGATGACGCGGCTCGTCCTGGTCCGCCACGGCGAGACCGAATGGCACGGCGACAACCGCTACGCCGGCACCAGCGACGTCGCGCTGACGCCGCGCGGCCTGGAGCAGGCGCGGCTGCTCGGCGCGTGGGCGCAGGCCGCCCGTCCCGACGCCGTCTGGTGCTCGGACCTGAGCCGCGCCCGCATCACCGCCGAGCCGGCCGCCAAGGCGATCGGCACCGACCCCGTCGTCGACGCGCGCCTGCGCGAACTCGACTTCGGCCGCGGCGAGGGCCTCACCCGCGAGGAGATGGCGCGCGCGTTCCCCGACGCGCTGCGCGCCTTCCACGCCGACCCCGTCGCGGGCCACCTGCCCGGCGGCGAGCACCCGCGGGCCGCGGCCGACCGCTTCACCGCCTGCCTGCACGACATCGCCGGACGGCATCCCGGCGGCCGCGTCCTGGTCGTCGCGCACTCCACCGCCCTGCGGCTCGCGCTGTGCCGGCTGCTGGGGATGCCGCTCGAGGACTACCGGCGGCGGTTCCCGTCGCTGGGCAACTGCGCCCTGACCGAGATCCGGCTCCGGGACGGCGAGGCCGCCCTCCTGGAGTTCAACACCGCGATCGAAGGATCGCTCGTTCCCTGGAGCCTGCAATGACGACCCGCGTCCTCGCGGCCGGTGACCTGTTCGTCCGCAACCGCCTGTTCATCGACGCGCTGCGCGCCGCCGCCCCCGGCGAGCTGGAGTTCGCCGAGCTCACGCTGCCGTGGCCGGTCGAGCCGTTCGGGCGGGTCGCCGAGGTGGACGAGGCGTCCGGCACCGAGGAGCGGCTCATCGAGGCGCTGCGCGGCGCCCGGGTCTGCGTCACCCAGATGGCGCCGCTCACCCGCCGCGTCCTGGAGGCGTGCCCCGACCTGGAGCTGTTCGGGATCAGCCGCGGCGGGCCCGTCAACGCCAACCTCGACGCGGCCACCGAGCACGGCGTCGCGGTCTGCTTCGCGCCCGGCCGCAACGCCGGCGCCACCGCCGAGCACACCCTCGGGCTGATCCTCGCCGCCGTCCGCCGGATCCCGCAGACCCATGCCGACCTGGTCGCGGGCCAGTGGCGCGGCGACTACTACCGCTACGAGGACGTCGGCGTCGAGCTGCTCGGCAGCACCGTCGGCCTGGTCGGCTGCGGCGCCGTCGGCCGCCGCGTCGCCCGGATGCTGGCCGCGCTCGGCGCGCGGGTCCTCGTCCACGACCCGTACCTGGACGACCTCGGCGACCTCGCCGACGTCGCCGAGCTCGTGCCGCTGGACGAGCTGCTGGCGCGCGCGCAGATCGTCTCGCTGCACGCCCGCGCCACCACGCAGACCACCGGGATGATCGGCGCCGCGCAGATCGCCGCGATGGCACCGGGCTCGATCATCGTCAACTGCGCGCGCGGATCGCTGCTGGACTACGAGGCCGCGTGCGACGCGGTGGAGTCCGGGCACCTGTTCGCCGCCGCGTTCGACGTCTTCCCCGAGGAGCCCATCCCGGCCGGCTCGCGGCTGCTGACCACGCCGAACATCATCGTCACCCCGCACCTGGCGGGCGCCAGCAAGCAGACCGCGGCGAACGCCGCCCGCATCATCGCCGAGGACGTCGGCCGCCACCTGCGCGGCGAACCGCTCCTGCACTGCGCCAACCCCGGCGTCCTCGACCTCCCCCGCCCGGCCTGACCCCTCCTGCGCCGCTCCCGAGACTCCCCGCGCAACCCCCCACCAGAGGAGGCACGATGCACCCATCCGGACCCGGCGAGATCGGACTGACCCGCCGCGCGGCCATCGGCTACGCGGGCGCCGCCGCGCTCGCCGGCGCCGCCGCGCTGGCCGGTACGGCCCGTCCCGCCGCCGCGGCCGCCCGCTCCTACACCTTCGACCTGGTCTTCGACGTCCCCGACACCGGCAACATGCAGGGCCTGGCCTACCGGCGCGGCCGCTTCTACATCGGCTTCGACGTGGGCGGCGGCAAGGGCGTCATCCGCGAGTACGACCGCGACGGCACCAAGCTCAAGGAGAGCGCGCCGCTCGAGGTCGGGCACGCCGCCGAGGTCGGCGTCCGCGACCGCGACGGCCTGCTCTACGTCGCGACCGGCGGCGGCACCAACCCGACCAAGGTGAACGTGGTGGATTGGACGGGCGAGCCCCGCATCGTCCGCACCATCGACTTCGGCTCCCTCGGCAATTCCGGGCTGGTCGCGGTCGACAACAAGCGGGACGGGCTGCTCGTCCACGCCGGACCGGGGGACAACGGCCCGTTCGTCTTCGCCTTCACGGACCTGGACGGGAAAGTTCGCTCGACGTTCCCGCTCGCCTACCAGGGCGTTCCGCAGGGACTGGAAATGTCCGGCGACAAGGTCCTCTACTACACCAACAACACGATCACCGTCCTGGAGCGGTCCGGCACGATCCTGGAGGCGATCGCCATCCCGCTGACGGGCGAGAGCGAGGGCCTCGCCGTCGCGCCCGCAGGCCGCGGATCCCGCGTGTTCGTCGGCTACAACAAGCCCAACCGCGTGTACGCGATGAAGCCCGTGTTCCGCTGAGACCAGGCGCGCGGCCGGGTCCGTCCGTACCTCCCAGCCCGGCCGCGCGCCATCCCACGGGTGTTCCGCGGTCGCGGGGAATTTCCTCCCCGCGACCGTTCCAATTCCGGCTCGCTTTATAAGATGGGAGCGGAGAACAAGGCCGCAGGGCTCCGACCCACGGCCAGATGAGTGATCATCTTCTATTCCTTGTCGGAATCCGATGAAATGCGGGCGGCCTTCCGATCCGCTCTTTGCTTTCCGGGATCACTCGGGTATGAACAAATGGTGATCGGCGCGGTCACGGCGGGCGTCCGCCGGCCGCGCGCAGGGGGCCGCGCGCGGGCGCCCCCGCGCGCGGAGGCAGGAAACCCTCTCCGAGGAGGAAACCCCGTGAAAGCTCCCGCCCGACCCGTCCCGCTCGCCCGGCTCGCCGTCCCGGCGGCCGCCGCGTGCGCCGCGCTCGCCCTGGCGGCCGGACCCGCGTCCGCCGCCACCACCACGGTCCGCCAGGACACCGCCACCGGCGCGCCCTACGCCGGGAACTGGCAGATCTCCACCGTCGGCGCGCTGAACTTCTCCACCAGCTTCCTGGGCATGAACGTCACCGGCACCTGCGACAGCGCGCGGCTGCAGGGCACCACCACCTCCGCCGGCGCCGGCGAGCTGACCGCCGCCTCCATCGGCGCGTGCCACACCTCCAACGGGTTCAGCTCGCCCGCCACCGACCTGGACCTCGGCGGCGTGTCCGACCGGTCCGGGCAGCTCACCTACGACCCCGTGCAGGGCGGCCGCGACGGCGTCATCGCCATCGGCGGGAACCTGCGGATCACCCTCAAGGGGCAGGTGCTCGGCCTCACCGTCACGTGCATCTACGGCTTCCGCACCGGCGGCTCCGACGGGCTGACGTTCGACGTCTACAACCGCGACAACCCGAACCGGCCGCTGCCCGACGACGACCTGCAGGGCAAGTCCGACGCGATCCAGCTCGTCCCGGAGTCCGGCAGCAGCGGGCTCTGCCCGTCCAGCGGCACCGGCAGCGGCGCCGCGATCGGCCGCGGCGAGAGCACTCCCGGTTCCGGGACGTTCGACCGCAAGCTGTACCTGACCTCCTAGCCGGTCAGGGGCGGCGGCCGGGCCCCGGGGCCGGTGCAAGGGAGTGGTCTTCCACCTCGGCGCCCGGCCGCCCCCTGATCCTCGCGGTGCTGGGTCGCCGTGCCGGAGCGGCCGGGGGCGTTCGGCCGGATCCCGCGGACGATGCGCGAGGACTTCGAGCCTAACCCCGCAGGTCAGCGGTGGCTCATGACACGGCGCTTACAGTTGTTTCCGACCGGTGTCCAGATCCCGGAGTGGATAGATCACCCGGTTTCGGACATGTGCCCTGAATCACACCCGGCGCTGTCACGCCCGGCGATCCCGGCCCGTCCTGATGCCGTAACCGACCTTCCCCGGCCCCGCGCCGGGACGGACGTCAGGAGCCGTCATGCGCGTTCTCGTCGCCGGATCCACCGGAGTCATCGGCCGCCGGCTGATGCCGCTGCTCGACGCCGTCGGCCACGAGCCGATCGGGCTGTCGCGCTCCGGCCGCGGCCCGGACGGCCGCACCCTCGCCGCCGACGCGCTCGACCGGGACGCGGTGTCCCGCGCCGTCCGCAAGGCCGCGCCCGACGCGGTCGTCAACCTGCTCACCGCCATCCCCGCCGCACCCGACCCGAAGCACCTGGCCCGCGACTTCGCGCTCACCAACCGGCTGCGCACCGAGGGCACCCGCAACCTCTATGACGCCGCCCGCGACGCCGGCACCGCCCGAGTCCTCGCCCAGGGCCTCGCCTACGCCTACCAGCCCGCCGGCGGTCTCGCCGACGAGGACGCGCCGCTGTGGACCGAGCGCACCCCCAGGCAGTTCGCGCCCGTCCTGTCCGCGCTCATCGACCTGGAGAGGACGACCGCCGACGAGCACGGCCTCGTCCTGCGGTTCGGGCACCTGTACGGGCCCGGCTCCGCCTTCGCGCCCGACGGGTCGTTCACCGCCCAGGTCCGCGCCGGGAAGGTGCCGGTCGTCGGTGGCGGCCACGCCGTCCTGTCGTTCACCCACGCCGACGACGCCGCCACCGCGATCGTCGCCGCGCTCGACAAGGACGTCACCGGCGTCCTGAACATCGTCGATGACACGCCCGTCACCATGGCGGACTTCCTCACCCGCTACGCCCGGATGCTGGACGCCCCCGCGCCCAAGCGCGCCCCCGCCGCGCTCGCCCGGCTCGCCGTCGGCGGCTGGGGCGTGGCGTTCATGAACGGGCTGCGCGGCGCCGACAATGCCCGCGCCCGGCTCCGCCTCGACTGGCGCCCCCGCCACCCGAGCTGGACGGACGGCATCGAGGCCGGCGGGACCGGCGCCGCCGCCCCCGACGCGGCATGATCGTCCGCATGGACCCGCGGGGAGGCGCCGCCGGCGCGTTCGAGGAGCACCGCCCGCTGCTGCTCGGGCTCGCCTACCGGCTGCTCGGCAGCATGTGGGACGCCGAGGACGTCGTCCAGGAGGCCTACCTGCGGTGGACGCGGACCGACCCCGCCGGGGTCGAGACGCCCCGCGCCTACCTGGTGACGATCGTGTCGCGGCTCGCCCTCGACCAGCTCCGCTCCGCCCGCGTCACCCGCGAGGCCTACACCGGGCCCTGGCTGCCCGAACCGGTGTCCGCCGCCGCGTTCGGGCCGCTGGAGACCGCCGAGATGGCCGACACCCTCGCCTACGCGACCCTGCACATGATGGAACGGCTGTCGCCGCCCGAACGCGCCGTCTTCGTGCTGCGGGAGGCGTTCGAACTGCCCTACGAGGAGATCGCCGGCATCGTCCGGATCCCCGCCGCGACGTGCCGCCAGCACCACCGCCGCGCGGCGGCGCGGCTCGCGGAGGGCCGCGAGCGGTTCCGGCCGTCCACCACCGACCACACCGAACTGCTCGGCCGGTTCCTCGACGCCGCGCGCGGCGGCGACCTCGCCGCCCTCACCGACCTGCTCGCCGAGGACGTCGTGGCCTGGAACGACGGCGGCGGCAAGGTCCGCGCCGCGCTCCGCCCCGTCGTGGGCCGCGACGCGGTCGCCGCGTTCATCACCGGGCTTCGGTCCCGCTACGGCTTCGGCGAGGTCCGGATCGTCGAGGCCAACGGCGCGCCCGCGATCTGGACGCGCATCGGCGGCCACGAGCAGCTCACCGCGTTCGACGTCCGCGACGGCCGCGTCCACGGGCTGTTCGCCGTCCTCAACCCCGGCAAGCTCGGCCGCGTCCGCCCCGCGTCCTGACCCCCCGGTGCCGGACGCCGGCGCGCGGCGTCGGACAATGGCGGGGTGAGAGCGGTGGTGGTCTCCGACACCCACGCGCCCCGGCGCTGGAAGACGTGCCCGCCGCGCGTGGCCGAGCACCTGCGCGGCGCCGACGTGATCCTGCACGCCGGGGACGTCTGCGTCGCCTCCGTCCTCGACGAACTCGCCCAGTACGCGCCCGTGCACGCCGTCCTCGGCAACAACGACGGCCCCGACGTCGCCGAGTGGGGCGCGCCCGAGCGCCTCGAACTCGACCTCGGCGGCCTCGCGGTCGCGATGGTCCACGACAGCGGCCAGGCCCGCGGCCGCACGGCCCGGATGCGGCGCTGGTTCCCCGCCGCCGACCTCGTCGTGTTCGGGCACTCCCACATTCCGATGGACGAGACCGGCGACGGCGTGCGGATCTTCAACCCCGGCTCGCCCACCGACCGGCGCCGCCAGCCGCACGGCACGATCGGCCTGCTCGACATCGACGGCGGCCGGCTGACCGGCGCGCGGATCGTCCCCGTGACCTGATCATCGGCGGGCAATGCGGTCATCAGGGACGTCTCTTGAGATGATCGGGCATGTAAGGCCGCGCTTACGAAGGGAACCGGCATGACCGACCGCGTGACCGTCCACGTCCACGAGGGAGTCGCCGACGTGCGGCTCAACCGTCCCGACAAGCTCAACGCCCTCGACCTCGCGACCTTCGAGGCGCTCGCCGAGACCGGCGACGCGCTCGCCGCCGACTCCTCCGTGCGGGCCGTCGTGCTGTCGGGGGAGGGGCGCGCGTTCTGCGCCGGGCTCGACTTCGCCAACTTCGCCGCGATGGCCGGGGACGCACCGTCCGGCGACGGCACCGGCGGATCCGGCGGGGAGCGGCAGAAGCGCGTGCTGTCCGACATCACCGACCGCGAGCCCGGCCGCATCACCAACCTGGGGCAGCAGGCCGTGCACACCTGGCACGAGCTGCCGCAACCCGTCATCGCCGCCGTGCACGGGCATGCGCTCGGCGGCGGGTTCCAGATCGCGCTCGGCGCCGACATCCGGATCGTCGCGCCGGACGCGAAGCTGTCGGTGCTGGAGATCCGGTGGGGGCTGGTGCCCGACATGACCGGCACCGCCGCCTTGCTGCGCCTCGTCGGCGAGGACGTGGCCAAGGAGCTGACGTTCACCGGACGCATGGTGCCGGGGGACGAGGCCGTCCGGCTCGGGCTGGCGACGCGCACCGCCGAGGACCCGCGCGCGGCGGCGCTGGAACTGGCCCGCCAGATCGCCTGCAGCAGCCCCGACGCGATCCGCACCGCCAAGCGGCTGCTCAACCGCGCCGCCGAGGGCGGCGACCTGGCCGGCCAGTACCTCGAGGAATCCCGCGAACTCGGCGCCCTGCGCGGCTCGCCCAACCAGGCCGAGGCCGTCCGCGCCTACTTCGAGAAGCGCCCGCCCGCCTTCACCGACCCCGCCTAGCGCCGCCGGGGGCGGGGCCGGGCATCGGGTCCGGGGCGCGGCACCGGTATCTTCTGCCGTCGTGATCAGGGCGTCCACCTGGTCGGACCCACCCCCGGAAGGCAAGCAGGCATGCCCGAAGAAGGACCGCGCCGGCACCCCGTCGACGAGGTGCTCCCCGCCCCCAAGCTCGCGCTCTACGGCTTCCAGCACGTCCTGGCGTTCTACGCCGGCGCCGTCGTCGTGCCGATCCTGGTCGCCGGCGCGATCGGGCTGTCCCCGCAGCAGCTCGTCTACCTGATCAACGCCGACCTGTTCACCTGCGGGATCGCGACCATCGTCCAGTCGCTCGGCATCTGGAGGATCGGCATCCGGCTGCCGATCGTGCAGGGCGTCACGTTCACCGCCGTCGCGCCGATGATCGCCATCGGGCAGGGCGCCCACGACGCCACCGCCGGGCTGCTGGCGATCTACGGCGCCACCATCACCGCGGGCCTGGTCACCCTGGTCGCCGCCCCGTTCCTCGGCCGGGTGCTGCGGTTCTTCCCGCCGCTCGTCACCGGCACCGTCCTGACGATCATGGGCCTGGTGCTGCTGCCGAACGCGCTCACCGACGCCGCCGGAGGCGCCGCCGCGAAGGCCGCCGGCAAGGACTTCGGCAGCTGGAAGCACCTGGTCTACGCCGGCGGCACGCTGCTGTTCATCATCGCCCTCTACCGGCTGCGGCGCCCGTTCCTCAGCAGCATCGCCGTGCTGCTCGGACTCGTCGGCGGGACGGTCGTCTCCTACGCGCTCGGCGACACCGCCTTCGACCAGGTCGGCGAGTCCGACTGGTTCGGCGTCACCACCCCGTTCCACTACGGTGCCCCGACGTTCCACATCGGCCCGATCATCGCGATGCTGCTGGTCATGATGGTCACCGTCGTGGAGACCGTCGGCGACTCCAAGGCAACCGGCGAGATCGTCGGCAAGGACGTCACCGACGCCGACATCACCCGCGCGCTGCGCGCCGACGGCCTGTCGACCTTCCTCGGCGGCTCGCTGAACGCCTTCCCCTACACCTGCTTCGCGCAGAACGTCGGGCTCGTCCGGCTCACCGGGGTGCGCAGCCGGTTCGTGGTCGTCGCGGCCGGCGCCATCATGATCGTCCTCGGGCTGTTCCCGAAGGCCGCCGCCTACGTCGCGTCCATCCCACCGGACGTCCTCGGCGGCGCGGCCGTCGCGATGTTCGGCATGGTCGCCGTCGTCGGCATCCAGACCCTCGCCAAGGTCGACCTGCGACAGGAGCGCAACGCCCTGGTCGTCGCCGTCAGCATCGCGCTCGCACTGCTGCCCACCGTCGTCCCGCAGTTCGGCGAGAACATGCCCAAGGACGTCGCCGCGATCCTCAACAGTGGCATCACCATCGGCAGCATCAGCGCCATCGTGCTGAACCTGGTGTTCAACATCTTCACGCGCACGCCCCCAGCGGAGGACGCCGCCGTCCCGCCTGCGGAGCCGGCCACCACGTCCTGACCTGGCCCGCGGGCCCGCGGCGGTGTGCGACCGCCCGCCGCGGGCCGCTGTGGATCAGTTCCAGAAGGCGGCGATGCCCGCGGCGGCCGCCCTGCCCTGCGCGAGACCCGCCTCGGCCGCCGGCGTCCGCGTCGCCGGGTCCAGCGGGTCGGCGCCGAAGGCCTGCTGGGACGTCTCGTCCGGCCGGATCACCTCGACTCGCGCGCCCGCCTCCGTCACAGCCGCCATCTCGTCCTGCAGATACGGGTCCTCCATCGGCGCGATCAGCAGCACCCGCTCGTATCCCGCGGCCAGGGCGAGGTTGGTCGGCGAGTACACGCCGCCGTCCACGTACCGCACGCCGTCGATCGTCACCGGCGGCCAGATCATCGGAACCGCACAGCTCGCGGCGACCGCGTCCACCAGCTCCACCCCGGAATCGCGGTCCAGCACCCGCAGATCACCGGTCAGCGCGTCCACGACCGTCACGAGAAGCCTGCGCTCCGGCCACTCGTGCGACGGCAGCCGTTCCTCGATCACCGCGCGCCGCTCCGCCTCCGGCACCGTGTCGGCCGCGAGCGCCCGCGCCCCCAGCCCCGACCGCACCGCCGCCGGATCACCCTGGTGCTCGTAGGCCAGCTCCATCCAGGTCTCCATGACCGTGCTCACCGACACCCCGGTCGGCACCAGCTCCCGGTTCTGCAACGCCGGATCCGCCTGCCGGGCGTACAGCTCCTTCAGCGGCCGCCCGCTCCCGACCTGAGCCGCCACCGCTGAACCCGCCGACGTGCCCACCAGCAGGTCGGCGCCGGTCACGTCCGCGCCCTCCTCGGCGAGGCCGGCCAGCACCCCGTTCAGCCAGGCGATGCCGGCGACCCCTCCGCCGCCCAGCACCAGTGCGCGTCCCTTGTCGCTCATACCCGTCCCTTCCTCGGTGACGGACAGAGCGTAGGAGCAGGAAGATCCATTCCCTCGACGGCCCCGTCGCCCCGGTGACGCCACGCGGTCCCGCGCGCCGATTTGACGACGCCGCGCGGACCACGTAAGTTAATCCCTCGTCCCCCTCACGGATGCAGGACGCCCGCATGGCGGCGGCCGGCCGATGGGGAAACCACCACTCAGCAGCCGACGCGGCTTTGCCGTGCCAGCCGTGACGTGGTGGCGTCGGAGAGGGCCCGATTTTGCGAATCGAGCCGGATCTGATGAAATGGAGTCACCGCCCGGAAGGGACGCGCAAGCGGACCGGAAAGGCAATCGGAAAAGCCCGGAAATTGACACTCCGAGCGGATCTGATAAAGTAAGAGCAGTCGCCCCGGGGCGGGAAACGCGAAAGCGGGACCAGCACGGTGGGTGTCCGTTTCTTGAGAACTCAACAGCGTGTTAAAAGCCAGTGCCTTTATCGATCCGGCTTTATAGGTCGGATCGCCCCGTGGCCGTCCTCGTTTTTCGGGGATGGTGGGGATTTCTTTGAGGCAATACGGTCCTTCGGGATCGTTTGCTGGGATTTTCTTCTGAGGTTTGGCTGCTCTGGGGTTCGC
>NZ_JASNWF010000007.1 GCF_030283205.1 Actinomadura opuntiae | reverse complement strand
GCGCGGCGGCCGCGGGGACGAGCACCGCGGCGGCGCAGGCGGCCGCGGCGAGCGCGGCGGCCGGACGGGCGGGGGGACGGGGGGTCCTCATGCTGGCGGGGGCCTTCCGTGTCGGCTGCGTCACATTAACGTTCACGTGATCGTTCACACACCATCGATGCGCAGGCCCCGCCCTGTCAAGAGCGAATCGAGAACGCGGGTCAGCGGCCTCCGCCGCCGAGGCGGGCGGCGGCCTGGTCGGAGAGGGCTCGGGCCAACTCGGTGGCCTGTGCCTCGCCGAGCGGCTCGTGGCCGACGAGGACGCGGTACCAGAGCACGCCGTAGACCTGGTCGACCATCAGGGCGAGGTCGGCGCCGGCCGCGATCTCGCCGCGGTCGCGAGCCCGTTCCAGCAGCCCGGACAGGACGCGGCGCCGCGACTCGGCGAACGTGCGCATGTGCTCGCGGGCGTGCGGGTCGCGCTGCGCCTCGGCCATCGCGTTGCGCAGCACGGACGCGGTGAGCCGCCGGCCGGCGCCGCGGAACGTCGCGGTCAGGAACGCCTCCAGGTCGCCGCGGAGCGTGCCGGTGTCGGGCACGGGGATGTCCGCGCCCGCGCGCTCGGCCATCGCCTCCAGCAGCACCGCGCCCTTGGACGGCCACCAGCGGTAGATCGTCTGCTTGCCGACGCCGGCGGCGGCGGCGAGCGTGTCGATCGTGACCGGGGCGCCGTCGTCGCGGGCCAGCAGGTCGACCGCGACGTCGAGGATCGCGCGCCGCGCAGCCTCGTTGCGGCGCCGCCCGGTGTGCGGCCGTTGCCTGTCACTCATGGCACCACCCTACCCATTTGACGAGACCTGTGGTCTCGACAATACTTGTCGAGACAGAAAGTCTCGGCAAGAGGAGTTCGGCCATGACGCTCACCGGAAAGCGCACCCTCGTGTTCGGCGGCACCTCGGGCATCGGCGCGGCCACCGCCGCGCTGTTCGCCGCGCAGGGCGCCGACGTCGTGATCACCGGCCGGGACGAGGAGCGGCTCGCCAAGGCCGCGGCCGGCGGCCTCATCGCCCGCCGCGTCGACGCCTCCTCGCCGGAGGAGGTGACCGCGTTCTTCGCCGAGGACACCCGCTACGACCACCTGATCCTCGCGCTGAGCGGCGGTTCGGGCGCCGGCCCGTTCGCCACCCTCGACCTGGCCGACCTGCGGCACGGCTTCGAGGCGAAGTTCTGGCTGCACCTGCGGATCGTCCAGGCGGCGCTGCCCCGGCTGGCCGGGGACGGCTCGGTCACCTTCATCACTGCCTCCTCGGCCCGCGCCGCGCTGCCCGGAACCGCCGGGCTCGCCGCGATCAACGGCGCGCTGGAGGCGATGGTGCGGCCGCTGGCGACCGAACTGGCACCGCGGCGGGTCAACGCCGTCTCCCCCGGCGTCATCGAGACGCCCTGGTGGGACGGCATGCCGGCCGAGCAGCGCGAGGCGATATTCGCCGAGCACGCCGCCGCGCTGCCGGTCGGCCGCGTGGGGCGGCCCGAGGACGTCGCGCAGGCCGTCCTGCTCGCCGCCGCCAACGGCTTCGTCACCGGCCAGGTGATCGAGTGCAACGGGGGGCTCAGCCTGCCGACCGGCAGGTGACGGTCTACGCTGTCGCTTCCGATCACCTCCGGAGGACGACGTGGCCGACGACGAGCCCGACGAGGCGGGCGGACCGGGCGAGGCGGGCGGACCCGACGCGCCGGACGGGGCGGCGGGCGAGCCCGTCACCCCGGACCGGCTGCGCGCCTTCAGCGACGGCGTCTTCGCGATCGCCGCGACCCTACTGATCCTGGAGGTCAAGGCGCCGGCCGCCGACGAGCGCGTCTGGCACGCGCTGCGGCACGAGTGGCCGGCGCTGGCCGCCTACGCGGTGACGTTCCTGGTCATCGGCATCGCGTGGATCCACCACCACAACCTGTTCCACCAGGTCCGGACGGTGGACCGCGGGATGCTGCTGCTCAACCTCGGCATGCTGGCGACGATCAGCTTCCTGCCGCTGCCGACCGCCACCCTCGGCGGGCATCTGCGCGGCGGCGACGCGTCCGCCGCCGCGGTGTTCTACTCGGTGTCGATGGCGGCGGCGTCCGCCTGGTTCACCCTGTTCTGGCACCATCTGCACCGGCGGCCGTGGCTGATGCGCCCCGCCGCGCGCGGCTCGGCGCGCACCGCCCGCCGCAACTCGCTGCTCGGCCCCGTCGGCTACGTCGTCGCGGCGCTCGTCGCGCTCGTCAGCCCGTACGGGTCGCTGGCCCTCAGCGCGGCCATCGTCGGGTACTTCGTCGTCGGGCGCCGCGCCCCCGCGACCCGCACCCGCATCCCCGCCGCCCCAGGCGAATGACGACGGGCCGCCTCCCCGCAGGGAGACGGCCCGATTTCGCGTCGTGCCTTACTTGATGAGGTTCCGCAGGACGAACTGGAGGATGCCGCCGTTGCGGTAGTAGTCCGCCTCGCCGGGGGTGTCGATGCGGACGTCGACCTTGAACTCCTTGCCGTCCGCCTTCACCGTCACCTCGTCCGGGATGCCGCCCTCGTTGAGCGCCGTGACGCCGGTGATGTCGAACGTCTCGGTGCCGGTCAGCCCGAGGGACTCGGCCGAGTCGCCGTCCTTGAACTGCAGCGGCAGGACGCCGAGGCCGATCAGGTTCGAGCGGTGGATGCGCTCGTAGGACTGCGCGATGACGGCGCGGACGCCCAGCAGCGCGGTGCCCTTGGCGGCCCAGTCGCGGGACGACCCGGAGCCGTACTCCTTGCCCGCCAGCACCACCAGCGGGGTGCCCTGCGCGGCGTAGTTCTGCGCGGCGTCGTAGATGAACGCCTGCGGCGCGCCGTCCTGGGTGAAGTCGCGGGTGTAGCCGCCCTCGACGTCGTCCAGCAGCTGGTTGCGCAGCCGGATGTTGGCGAACGTGCCGCGGATCATCACCTCGTGGTTGCCGCGGCGCGAGCCGTAGGAGTTGAAGTCCTTCACCGCGACGCCGTTGTCCTGGAGGTACTGCGCGGCGGGCGTGCCGACCTTGATGGACCCGGCGGGCGAGATGTGGTCGGTGGTGACCGAGTCGCCGAGCTTGGCCAGCACGCGCGCGCCGTGGATGTCAGAGACCGGCTCCGGCTCGGCGCCCATGCCGTCGAAGTACGGCGCCTTGCGGACGTAGGTCGACGCCTCGTCCCACTCGAACAGGTCGCCGGTCGGGATGTCGAGGCCGCGCCAGCGCTCGTCGCCCTTGAAGACGTCGGCGTAGTCCTTGGTGAACATCTCCTTGCCGATGGACGACTCGACGATCTCGGCGACCTCCTCGGAGGAGGGCCAGAGGTCGCGCAGGTACACCGGGCCGTCGGTGCCCTCGGCGATCGGGTCGTTGAGGATGTCGATGTCCATCGTCCCGGCCAGCGCGTAGGCGATGACCAGCGGCGGGGACGCCAGGTAGTTCATCTTCACGTCGGGGCTGATGCGGCCCTCGAAGTTGCGGTTGCCCGACAGCACCGCGGTGACCGCCAGGTCGTTGTCGTTGACGGCCTTGGAGATCTCCGGCTGCAGCGGGCCGGTGTTGCCGATGCAGGTGGTGCAGCCGTACCCGACCAGGTTGAACCCGATCTTGTCGAGGTACGGGGTGAGGCCGGCGCGCTCGTAGTAGTCGGTGACGACCTGGGACCCGGGCGCCAGCGAGGTCTTCACCCACGGCTTGCGGGTCAGGCCCCTCTCCACCGCGTTCTTGGCCAGCAGCGCCGCGCCGATCATCACGTACGGGTTGGAGGTGTTGGTGCAGGAGGTGATGGCCGCCACGGCGACGTGACCGTGGTCGAGCTCGAAGCTCGTGCCGTCCTCCAGCGTGACCGGCACCCGGTTGTGCGGGCGGCCCGAGCCGTTCTCCTCCAGGTGGCGCGGCTTGTCGCCGTTGCCGCCGTGGCCGATCGCCGGGGAGTCGGAGGCGGGGAAGGACTCGTCGGACGCCTCGTCCGCCGGGCCCTGCACGCTCTTGACGTAGTTCTGCACGTCGCGCCGCCAGGTCTGCTTGGCGGCCGACAGCGAGATGCGGTCCTGCGGGCGCTTCGGGCCGGCCAGCGACGGGACGACCGTGCCGAGGTCCAGCTCGAGGTACTCGGAGAAGTCCGGCTCGACCGACGGGTCGAGCCACATGCCCTGCTCCTTGGCGTACGCCTCGACGAGCGCGATCTGCTCGTCGCTGCGCCCCGTCAGCCGCAGGTACTTCAGCGTCTCGTCGTCGATCGGGAAGATCGCGCAGGTGGAGCCGAACTCGGGGCTCATGTTGCCGATCGTGGCGCGGTTGGCCAGCGGCAGCGCGTGCACGCCCTCGCCGTAGAACTCCACGAACTTGCCGACCACGCCGTGCTCGCGGAGCATCTCGGTGATCGTCAGCACCAGGTCCGTCGCGGTCGTGCCGGCGGGCAGCTCACCGGTCAGCTTGAAGCCGACCACGCGCGGGATCAGCATGGAGATCGGCTGGCCGAGCATCGCGGCCTCCGCCTCGATGCCGCCGACGCCCCAGCCGAGCACGCCGATGCCGTTCTCCATCGTCGTGTGCGAGTCGGTGCCGACGCAGGTGTCGGGGTAGGCGACCCCGTTGCGGTCGAACACCACCCGCGCCAGGTGCTCGATGTTCACCTGGTGCACGATGCCCGTCCCCGGCGGGACGACCTTGAACTCGTCGAACGCCGTCTGCCCCCACCGCAGGAACTGGTACCGCTCCTTGTTGCGCTCGTACTCGACCTGCACGTTGCGCTCGAACGCCTGCGGCGAGCCGAAGTACTCGACGATGACGGAGTGGTCGATGACCATCTCGGCCGGCGCCAGCGGGTTGATCTTCGTCGGGTCGCCGCCCAGGTCCCGCACGGCCTCGCGCATCGTCGCCAGGTCCACCACGCACGGCACGCCGGTGAAGTCCTGCATGATCACCCGGGCCGGGGTGAACTGGATCTCCTTGCTGGGCTGGGCCTTGGCGTCCCACCCGGCCAGCGCGCGGATGTGCTCGGCGGTGACGTTCGCACCGTCCTCGGTGCGCAGCAGGTTCTCCAGCAGCACCTTCAGGCTGTACGGGAGACGGGCCGAGCCCTCGACGGCGTCCAGCCGGTAGATGTCGTACGACTTGCCGCCCACCTGAAGCTTACTCAGGCTGCCGAAGCTGTTCGCGGACACGGACTCCTCCTCCGTCACACGCCGCGCGTCCGGTCCGGGACATGACCGCGCGGCGCACGCTCATCGTGATCTTCAATGTGCGCCCGCCCACGCGGCCGGCGCGAGTCGGGCGTCGCGGCGCGCGACGAGGCGGGTGTGCTCGTCTACCTTGATCCTGCCCTAGTCAAGCCCCTGACCGGGAACCGGGTCCGCCTAACTTCCGCAGGATTTTTCTTGATGTCAAGATACATCCAATTTATCTCGACATCAAGTTACCTAGCCTCGATCGCCTGCCCGAACCGCCTGCCACCAGCGGCCTTGGCCCTATCCGCCCCGTCCGCCGGGGAGCCACGAGCGCCTCACCACGGCGGAGGCCACCTCCACAGGGTGAGCGCGATCAAGGCCCGCTCCGACGATCTCCTCGCCGACATTCGATGCGTCGCCTTGGTTCTGGGTGTACTCGTCGTTGGGATGCCCGAGAGAAACAGCACGACAACGATCTACGCCCCGATGGTTCTATCTAGCGACACATTGGAGGCGCGGTTGTGTAGTACGAATGCATTTCCTCAAGAGTCATGCATTCTTAGTGTTCTTCCTGGCGGTCCAGGTGGCCTTCATCCTCTGGCTGGCCAGCGGGGCCACCACGTATCAGTCCTGTTCCGACCAGGACGTCAACTGCCAGGCGGGCCAGGTCGGAACAACTATCGGTTTGGGCCTGATGATCGGACTATGGGTCGCCGTGGACCTCATCCTCGGCATCACTTACGGCATCTACAGGCTGGCCACTCGGGGGCGGCGTAACGTCGACGGCGATGCGCGGAGCCACTCCGCCGAGCACCGCGCTCGAACCGCTCCGGCGCAGACCCCTTCGAATTTTCAGGGTGACGTCAACGGCCCATGGCATATCACCACCACCGAGGTCACGTACATCTCCGCGCAGGAGGCCACGAACTTTGTCGCAGGCGTCCAGACCTTCAACCCGAGCGAGCCGGTCGCGAAGATCCAGTACTGGTACAGGTCTGACGCCAGGATTCCGATCGAGGTGAACGCCGACGCCGTGATCGATCAGCAGGGACGTGAGTTCGATGCCACGGCCGGATACGAGACAACGCCGAACAATGTCACCACCCTCAATCCCGGTACGAGCAATAACTCGATCCTGTTCCTGTCGGTTCCGCAGGGGGATCACGTCAAACTGCTGCGCACTACTGGATTTGCCGAGAACGACCCCACCGACGACCTGGGCAGGGTCACTGCGTCGCTGAAGGGCTAGCCGCATGCTAGGGGTGGCTGCATGCGGGGACAGGACTGCCACTCTCGGTCACAACCTGGCGGTGGTGTGCTGGCAGTTCCGCCCGATCGTCGTCCTGGCAAGATGGGGCCATGGAACGTGTGCTTGGCATCGGTGGATACTTCCTGCGGGCGGCCGACCCTGCGGCCTTGAGTGCGTGGTATCGCGATTTCCTGGGCCTGGAGGCTGACGAAAACGGCCTGTGGCGTCAGGAAGCCGGGGTGACGGTGTTCGCGACGTTCGACTCCGAAACCGACTACTTCGGGTCGCGCGCCCAGCAGACCATGCTCAACTTCCGCGTCCGCGATCTGGATGCGATGCTCGCGCAATTGCGCGCCAAGGGGGCGGAGGTAGCCCAGGAGACTCAGGACATGGAGGGCGTTGGTCGATTCGGCTGGGTCACCGATCCGGAGGGCAACCGGCTAGAGCTGTGGCAGCCTGCCTGACCATCACACAGGCACCGCGCGGTCTCCAACCGGCTTGCCACGGTGGCAACTCCGCCGCTGATCTGTACTGATTGCCCCTGATAAGTCGTTCTGCCTCGACATCAAGCTACTCGCGTCGGGTCAGGTTCGGTCGGGGCGGACGATGTACCAGGCGCCGGCGGGGGTCGTCCAGATGAGGAGACCGGGCCAGAGTTGCAGGAGCGTCCAGCCCGGGCTCTGCTTGAGCCGGTGGTGCCTCCGGCAGAGCGGCGCGAGGTTGCAGCGGCAAGTCGTCCCCGGCCGCCACGGGATCGTGTGGTCGAGGTCGCACCTGCGCGAGGGGCGGTTGCAGCTCGGGAACACGCAGGTGGCGTGCCGGGTCTCGATCTCACGCCGCAGAGCCGCCGAGGGTCGGTAACCGGGCCGCCCGTGGGCCTCGTCGTCGCCCTGGCATACCGCGTCGCGCCGTTGCGCGAGCTTGCCGTGCATCTCTTGCGCCGCCTGCCTGATGGCGACGGGCAGCTCGTCCGGGGGCACATGGTCACTCACATCGGCAAGGCGCCGTTCGACCATGGCTGCCAACGCGGGAATCGCGACGTCGTCGGCAGGCTGCGGCGAGGATTCGGTGTCGGCCGCCTGAGCAAGTAGCGCACTGACCGCGGCGGGAAACTCGGGACCGCCGAGAAGCTGCTTGGCCAGATCAACGCGAAGGACGCCAAGGGGCCGAGGGTCACCATCCGCCTTCAGACCACGTGCCGCTGCACTGATCTTGTTGTAGATGGCGTGGATCTCTTCCGGTGGAAGGTCGCACAGGGCCAGGCTCGCCGTTCCGGACGGGTTCTCCCACACTTCCAGCCGCCGTCCGCGCACCGCGTCACGCTTGCGCTCCTCAATCGCATCGGGCGCGAGCCGACGAGCCATCCGCGTAATGCGACGACGCAACTGCCCTGAAGTCTGACCGGACGCCTTATCGAGGGCCACGGCTTCGAGGTGTTCGACGACGTCCCCCGAAAGGCTCTCGGTGACATCGCAGATGACCCGGGCCTTGGCGAGATCGATGCGCCCGGCCTCAAGTGCTTGCCGAGTCGCGGGCAATTCGTCTGCCAGCCGCTCGGCCAGATGCACGAGCGTGGCGGCGGCGTTACCGGTGACGGTCAGCGCAGCCGCCACCTCATCGGTTACCGACTCATGCGCTGACAGGACCCGCGCATCGTCCTCGGAATCCCCATCGGCGCGCCGCCCCGCCAGCTCGGCGATCGCGGCCAGCTCACGGGCCTGCGCCCACGATGTCTGACGACGAGCAGCGGCAGCTACCTCCAGCAGCTCCCCGTCGGTCAGATCCGCCAACCGCTCTTTACCGCCCGAGAGGCAAACGGCCAATTGAGGCCCCGGCGGAAACCAGCTCCGCCCCTCCCACTCCCGCGCATCGCCAACCACTTCGGCGATCTCAGCAGGCAACGCCACCACAACTCACCCCCGATCAAACGGCTTCTTCAAATTATAATGCCCCACTCGATACCAGGCGACCGACAATCCAGGCAAGCCGCGCAATTATCACAACTTTTTTCAAGATCCCAACCAAAAGAAGGAGCCAATCCCTGCCCTAGGCGACCGCTTTTAAGCGCAGCGCGCAGCGCGAAGCGCTGCGCTGCACTAAGCATCACCACGCAGGACCAGCACCGAAGACCAAAACCCAAACCCCACTACCGCAACCACGACACAGCAACCACCGACCAAGAGAAACAAGCGCACAGACCCGCAGGGGCCACCTCAGCCACCCACCCGCCGCAACCACACTTATCCGATAAAAAGAGACCAGCCACCAACGCAACAACAGGAGCCAGCAACAGAAAAACAACACCCACCCCCACTACCCCCCCCACGAACGGTAGCGATCAACGCGTCGCCGGCCTCCGGTTTGCGGGCTAGCCGTGCCGCCTCGCGGATCTCCTCGTCCGTCATGGTCTTCGCCAACTGCACGGCGTGGTGGACGCCGTTGCCGTCGCCCATGGTCAGCATCGCGATGAACCACCGGACGGCCTGGACGCGGTCGGCCGGTCCGCCCAGGCCGTCCCGGTACCAGTTCGCGGCGGCGAGCATGGCCGGTACGTGGCCGCCCTTTGTACATGGCGTATCGGTCGCCCGCCGTCGCGGCCGCGCTGAAGAGCCGTTCGGCCTTCGCGAGGTCGCGCGGTACGCCCTGCCCGGACGCGTAGAGATGGCCGAGGCCGCACTGTCCGGCGGGGTCGTTCTGGTCGGCGGCGAGGGTCCAGTATCTCGCCGCCGTCTGCGGGTCCTGCCGGTATTCGAGGGCGATGCCGCCGAGGAGGTTCTGCGCGTGCCGGCCGTTCCAGCGGACTCGCCTCTTGACGACCGAAATCTGACAGTGCACTATCAGTTGATAGTTCACTGTCACTTTGAAGGAGACGGGCACCATGACGAACCAGGCACCGGACCGGGACCGCTCGCCCCGCCGCTGGTGGGCGCTGGCGGCGCTCACGCTGAGCGTGCTGATCGTGGGACTGGACGGGACGATCATCAACGTCGCGCTGCCGACGCTGTCGGACGAGCTGGGCGCCACCAGCGCGCAACTGCAGTGGATCGGCGGCGGCTACCTGCTGGCGCTGTCGGTCGGGATGCTCCCGGCGGGCCTGCTGGGCGACCGGTACGGCCACCGCCGGCTCCTCCTCGCCGGTATCGCGCTGTTCGGCCTGGCGTCGGCGGCCGGATCGCTGGCGGGCAGCGCCGGGGAGGTGATCGCGGCGCGCGCCGTCCTCGGCCTCGGCGCCGCGATGATCACGCCGCTGTCGATGGCGATCCTGCCGCGCGTGTTCGGCAGGGACGAGCTGCCGCGCGCCATCGGCGTGTGGACGGCGGCGACGGCGGTCGGCATGCCGATCGGCCCGCTCGTCGGCGGATGGCTGCTCGACCACTTCTGGTGGGGTTCGGTGTTCCTGTTCAACGTCCCCGTGACGGTGCTCGCCGTGGTCGCGTGCCTGCGGCTGCTCCCTGCCGACGGCCCGCGCGTCCGGAACACCAAGCCGTTCGACTACCTCGGCACCCTGCTCGGCACGCTCGGCATCACCGCGCTCGTCTACGGGACCGTCGAGGTGCCCGGGCACGGCTGGGTGAGCCCGTCGGTGCTGGCGCCGCTCGCCGCCGGCGCGGTCCTGCTCGCGCTGTTCGTGCGGCGGCAGCGGCGGACGGCCGCGCCGCTGGTCGATCTCGGCCTGTTCACGGACGGGACGTTCCGCTGGGGATCGGTGATCACCGTCTTCGTCAACTTCGCGGTGATGGGGCTGCTGTTCGTCGTCCCGCAGTACCTGCAGGCCGTGCTGGGCAACGACGCGTTCGGCAGCGGGCTGCGGCTGCTGCCGCTGATCGGCGGACTGATGGTGGCGGCGACGCTGGCCGAGCCGCTCGTCCCGCGGCTCGGCGCCCGCGTCGTGATCCCGGCGGGACTGCTGCTGCTGGCCGGCGGCGCGCTCCTCGGCGCGACCACCGGCCCCGATGACGGCTACGGCCTGGCCGCGGGATGGCTGTCGATGGCGGGTCTCGGGTTCGGGCTCGCGGTCGTCCCGGCGACGAGCATGGTGATCGGGTCGCTTCCCGAGGACGGCCCCGGCACCGGGACGAGCCTGCTGGAGACGATCCAGCAGCTCGGCGGGGTGCTGGGCGTCGCGGCGCTCGGCAGCGTGCTGAACGCCGGGTATCTGGCGCGGCTGCCGGTCAACGGCCTCCCGGACGCGGCGGCGGACGCGGCGCGCGGCTCGGTGACCGGCGCGGACGCGGTGGCGGAGCGGCTCCACGACCCCGCCCTGCTCGTCTCGGCGCACGGCGCGTTCGTCCACGGGATGAGCCTGACGCTGCTGGTCTGCGCCGCGGCGGCCGTGCTCGCCGCCGGTCTGGCGCTCGCGTTCCTGCCCCGCCGCTCGACCACGACGGAGCCGGCAAGCGCGCCCACCACGCGACCGGACACCACGGCACGCGCGGGAGAATTGCCGGCATGAGCACCAGGGAGACCCCGGCCAAGGCGCACGGGCTGCGCGAGCGGAAGAAGGCGAAGACCCGGCTGGCGATCCGCCGCGCCGCGTTCCGGCTGTTCGCCGAGCAAGGCTATGAGGCGACGACCGTCGACCAGATCGCCGAGGCGGCCGAGGTCTCCCCCAGCACGTTCTTCCGCTACTTTCCGGCGAAGGAGGACGTGATCCTCTCGGACGAGTACGACTCGGCGCTCGTCGAGGCGCTCGCCGCGCGTCCGGCGGACGAGCCGGTCGTGCAGTCGATCCGGCATTCGATGACCGAGTCGTTCGGCCGGGTGCTGGAGGCCGACCGCGAGGAGCTGTTCACCCGGGTCCGGCTGTCCTTCACCGATCCCGGCATCCGGGCCCGCGCGATGGACGAGCAGCTGCGCAACCAGGACGCGGTGGCCGCGGCGATCGCCGAGCGGACCGGCCGGGACGCCGCGGACCTGGAGGTGCGGTGCGCGGCGGCGGCGCTGATCGCGGTGTCGATGACGGTGATGCGGCACTGGGTGGAGGCAGGTGGCAGCGAGGACCTGGTCGCCCTGTACGACCACCATCTGGGCATCCTCTTCGAGGGCCTGCGCATCTGACCTGCCTTCGGCACCTGCCAGCGGCACCCGCAGATCAAGGAGGCCGCGATGACGCTGCTCACCCCATGGGCCGCAACCCTCGATCCCGACGCGGTGCTGCCGGAGTACCCGCGCCCCCAACTCGCCCGCGACAGCTACCTGAACCTGAACGGCCGCTGGAACTACGCTTTCACCAACGGCGAGGAACCGACCGAGTACGACGGCGAAATCATCGTGCCGTTCTCACCGGAATCCCCACTGTCGGGCGTAGAACGGCAACTCCAACCGGACGAAACACTCTGGTACCGGCGCGAGGTAGTCCTACCAGACGGCTTCCAAGCCGACGACAACGACTGATCCTGCACTTCGGGGCGGTGGACCGAACCTGCCGGGTATCGCTCAACGGCACGACGGCAGGCACCCACGAAGGCGGCTACCTCCCCTTCTCCTTCGACGTCACCGACCTGCTGCGGGACGGCCCGAACACGCTCGTCGCGGAGATCCGCGACCCGTCCGACACCGGCGACCGGGGATGGGGCAAGCAGAAACTGGACCGCGGCGGCATCCTCGACCAGGGCTACTGGCCGGACGGCCTGTACACGGCGCCGTCCGACGAGGCGCTGGTGCACGACATCGCCACGATGAAGCGGTTCGGGCGCGGTGACGCGGCCGGACGCGAACGCTTCCGCAACGAGATGCGCGCGACGCTCCAGGCCGGTGACCTGCGCAGCCTGCACGTCTATCTGCGGCGCTTCCGCGTCCCGCGCGGCGCCGACCCGCGGGTGCTCGTGCTGTCGGAGTACGGCGGCTACAACCTGCGGGTGGACGGGCACGCGTTCAACGACAAGGACTTCGGTTACCGGCGCTACGGCTCCGCAGAAGGGCTCAGCGAGGCGTTCGTCCGGCTGCACGAGGAGCAGATCGTCCCGGCCATCGCGCGCGGGCTGAGCGCGACGGTCTACACGCAGCTGTCCGACGTCGAGGACGAGCTGAACGGGCTGCTCACCTACGACCGCGCGGTCGTCAAGCTGCCCGAAGAGCTGGTCCGCTCAGCAACGAAGCGGCTACGGCTCGACGGCTGACGAGAGGCGGTCACCAGCGCTGCCGGGCCTCCTCGGCCCAGCCGGTGAGCCCGTCGAACTCGATCCAGGCGCCGTCGTCGGTGCGGACGCGCCCGCCGAAGTGACCGAAGCACTGGTGCGTCTCGGAGCCGACGACGCCGAGCTCGGTGCGCGAGGCCCGCTCGTGGAACGGCCGGAACTCCACCTCGACGCGCTCGCCGGTGATCGCCCACGGGCGGGTCCAGCCGGACCGGTCGTAGGTCCACTCCAGCTCTTCGCCGATCTTGTGCAGCCGGCCCTCGACGAGGACGCCGTTCTCCGTCATGCCGGTGCCGGCCGTCCACTTGCCGCCGAGCTGGAGCGCCAGGCCGGGGCCGGCCGCGGCGGCCCAGTTCCACGTCATCCGGTACGGCCACTTGCCGCGCCCGTGGTCGAGGACGGCGAACGCCCAGTCCCCGCCGACGGCGTGCTCGCCGGACGGGAGGACCAGCCGCCCGTGCACGGGGCGCCCCACGTCCTTCACCGTGTACTGGAACCGGGTGTCGCTCCACGGGATCACCACGCCGAGCGACTCGTGGCCGTCCGGCAGCGGGACCTCCAGCTCGATCCGGACGTCGCGGGCGGCGGCGCGCAGCGAGGTGCCGTCCGGGCGCTGCCGGATGCCGATCGCCACTCCCCCGCCCCGCACGGCGGCCTCGCCCTCGCCGCTGCGGTCGGGGAACGCGGCGCCGCGCGCGAACGGGACGACCGCGTCCCGGGTGAGCTCCTCGCCGGTCTCGCGGTCGAGCACGTAGAGGCCGTGCACGCCCGCGTAGTCCAGGGACGAGGCGACGAGCCCGACGATGTGCCGCGGCGTGACGACGCCCCAGTACTCCCAGCGCTTGGCGCGGCCCCAGCCGCGCAGGTTCGCGCGGTGCAGGGGCCGCCGCGTCCAGCCGACCGCCGCCGGATCGAGGCGCCCGCCGGGCAGGCACAGGTCGACGGGCTCGGTGATCTCGCGCTCGGGGGTCGGCATGGCCCCGAGCCTAACGACCCGGCCGCCCCGCCTACCTCCCGGTGGCAGGGCCCCGTTTCCGTCGAGTACCACGACGCCCGAAATGTTCATTTCACTGCTCGCCCGGCGGCACGGACACGAACCACCACCAGCAATTCCCAGCATGTCCGTATTTCGCAGCCGAAAGGGCTCTACGCGAGGGATGGCCTGGTCAATGCCCTAGACGCCGGGGACTCTGGAAGGGTTCAGCCCGGGACACGCGGCGCTTCAATAAGTCCATACCTTGGCCAGAGTTTCTTTAGTGCCGGACCGGCGAATCTCACAAAGGTGATCACCGATTCACCCTGGAGCGCGTTCGACCACGATCGCATGCTGGACGCGCTGGCGGCGCGGGAGAACTTTCCCGTCGCCGCCCGGCTGCTGCCCGCGCGGCACCGCGACGACCTGCGGGCCGTCTACGGCTTCGCGCGCCTCGTCGACGACATCGGGGACGAGGCGCCGCGCGGGCAGCGCGCGGACCTGCTCGACCTGGTCGACGACGACCTGGACCGGGTCTTCAAGGGCGGGACGCCGAAGCTGCCGCAGCTGCGCCGGCTGGCCGGCACGGTGCACGCGCACCGGATCCCGGCCGAGCCGTTCCGGCGGCTGGTCGAGGCCAACCGGCAGGACCAGGTCGTCCACCGCTACGAGACGTTCGACCAGCTGGTGGAGTACTGCACGCTGTCGGCCGACCCGGTGGGCCGGATCGTGCTGCACGTGTTCGGCGCCCGGGACACCGGGCTGGAGCGGGCGTCGGACAAGGTCTGCACGGCGCTGCAGATCATCGAGCACTGCCAGGACGTCGCGGAGGACCACCGCGACGGGCGCGTGTACCTGCCGGCCGAGGACCTGCGCCGGTTCGGCTGCCAGGACGGCGACCTCGCCCGGGCGGTGACGCCGACGCGGCTGCGCGGGGTGCTGGCGCTGGAGGCCGGGCGGGCCCGCGACCTGCTGGACGAGGGCGCGGCGCCGCTGCTGAGGGGGCTGTCCGGCTGGGCGCGGGTCGCCGTGGGCGGCTACGTCGCCGGCGGGCGGGCCGCGCTGGCGGCGCTGGCCGGCGCCCGTTACGACGTGCTCGCGCATCCGCCGCGTCCCCGCCGGGCCGCCGTGCTGGCCGGGTGGGCGCGCGCACTGGGAAGGGGCTGAGCGATGACGGTTTCAGAGACGTGTGAGCGCACCGACCAGGTCGCCGAGGCGTACCGGCACTGCGAGCGGGTGGTGCGCGAGGAGGCCCGCAACTTCTCCTACGGGATACGGCTCATGCCGCCGCCGAAGCGCCGCGCGATGAGCGCGATCTACGCGTTCGCGCGCGGCATCGACGACATCGGGGACGGGCCGGAGCCGGCATCGGTGCGGCTGGACCTGCTGGACCGGTCGCGGCGGCGGCTGCTGACCGTCCAGGAGGTGCTGCGGCACCGCAGCGACGTGCGGGCGCTGGAGGGCCATCCGGTGCTGACGGCGCTGGCGGACGCGGCGGGCCGCTTCCCGATCCCGCTCGCCGCCTTCGACGAGCTGATCGACGGCTGCGAGAGCGACGTGCGGGGCGCGCGCTACGAGACGTTCGACGACCTGCTGCGCTACTGCCAGCAGGTCGCGGGCTCGGTGGGGCGGCTGTCGCTCGGGGTGTTCGGGTCGGACGGCCGGCAGCGCGCCGAGGGGCTCGCGGACTCGCTGGGCGTCGCGCTGCAGCTCACCAACATCCTGCGCGACCTGCGGGAGGACCGGGCGGCCGGGCGGGTGTACCTGCCGGCCGAGGACCTGGAGCAGTTCGGCTGCACGCTGGAGCTGGACGAGTCGGGGATGTTCATCGACCCGCCGTGGCGGCTGCACAAGCTGGTCGGGTTCCAGGCCGAGCGGGCCCGCGCCTGGTACGCCGAGGGGATGCGGCTGCTGCCGCTGCTGGACCGGCGCAGCGCCGCGTGCACGGCGGCGATGGCGGGGATCTACCGGCGGCTGCTGGAGAGCATCGCGGCGAACCCGTCGGCCGCGCTGAACTCGCGGGTGTCGCTGCCGACGTGGCAGAAGGCCGTGGTGGCGGCCCGCGCGCTGACGGGGGTGGAGCGGTGAGCGTCGTCGTCGTGGGCGGCGGGCTGGCCGGCATCAGCACCGCGATCGCCCTGCAGGAGACGGGCGTCCCGGTCACGCTGCTGGAGGCGCGCCCGTGGCTGGGCGGCGCGACCCACTCGTTCCGCCGCGCCGAGCTGAGCGTCGACAACGGCCAGCACGTGTTCCTGCGCTGCTGCACCGCCTATCAGGGGCTGCTGCGGCGGCTGCGCGCCGAGCACCTGGTGCGGACGCAGGACCGCTTCGACGTCCCGGTGCTGCGGCCGGGCGCGCGGCCCGCGCGGCTGCGCAGGTCGCCGCTGCCGAGCCCGCTGCACATGCTGCCGTCGCTGGCGCGGTACTCGCACCTGCCGGTCGCCGACCGGCTGCGCGCGATGCGCGCGTCGGCGGCGCTGCAGCGGCTCGACCCCGACGACCCGGCGCTGGACCTGCGGTCGGCCGGCCGGTGGCTGGCCGAGCACGGGCAGCGGCCGTGGGCGCGGGAGGCGCTGTGGGGGCTGTTCATCACCGCGGCGCTGAACGCGGAGGTGGACGAGGCGGCGCTCGGCCTGTCGGCGATGGTGTGCCGGCGGGCGCTGTTCGGGCGCCCGGACGCCGCCGACATCGGCGTCCCGACCGTCCCGCTCGCCGAGCTGCACGGCGGCCCGGCGCTGCGCCGGATCGCCGAGATGGGCGGCACCGTCCGGCTGAAGGCGAAGGTCGAGTCGGTCACCACCGACCCGAAGGTGGTGGTGGACGGGGTGCCGATCGCGGCGGACGCGGTGGTGCTGGCCGTCCCGCACGAGGCGGCGGCGCGGCTGCTGCCCGCCGAGGCGCTGCCGCGGCCGCTGCGCTGGCACGAGCTGGACGCCAGCCCGATCGTGAACGTGCACGTCGTCTACGACCGGCGGGTGCTGGACGAGCCGTTCGCCGCGGCGGTCGGCTCCCCCGTCCAGTGGCTCTTCGACCGGAGCGGGACGGCCGGGCTGCGCGACGGCCAGTACCTGGCGATCTCGCTGTCGGCCGCGGACCGCTGGATCGACCGGCCCACCGCCGAGCTGCGCGAGCGGTTCGTGCCGGAGCTGGCGCGGCTGCTGCCGGGGGCGCGCGGGGCGCGGGTCCGGGAGCTGTTCGTGACGCGGGAGCGGCGGGCGACGTTCCGGCAGCGGCCGGGCAGCCGGTCGCCGCGTCCGGGGGCGGCGACCCGGGCCCGGGGACTGTTCCTGGCCGGCGCGTGGACCGACACGGGCTGGCCCGACACGATGGAGGGCGCGGTGCGCAGCGGCCTGACCGCCGCCCGCCTGGTCCGCCGCCACCTGGAGGGGGTGAGGGACCGGTGACCGCCGCGTCCGCCACGGCTCACCCGACCCACCGCCATTCGGAGAGGTGTGATCGATGACGGCCGTACCGGTCTCGATGACCGACGTTCGCGGGCTGGTCGACGGGGCGCTGCGCGCCGCGGTGGGCCGGCTCGATCCGCGTACCTACCGGGTCGCGGCCTACCATCTCGGCTGGGCCGACGAGGAGGGCCGCCCGCTGACGGCGCCCGCCGGGAAGGCGCTGCGGCCCGCCCTCGCGCTGCTGTCGGCGCGGGCGGCGGGGGCGCCGCCGGAGAGCGCGCTGCCCGGCGCGGTCGCGGTGGAGCTGACGCACGCGTTCTCGCTGCTGCACGACGACATCATGGACGGCGACCGGACGCGCCGGCACCGTCCGGCGGCGTGGACGGTGTTCGGGGAGCCCGCCGCGATCCTGGCGGGCGACGCGCTGCTGGCCCTGGCGCTGGAGGTGCTGCTGGAGGCGCCCGGGCAGGGGTCGGCGCGGGCGGCGCGGTCGCTGGCGGTCGCGACCCGCCGGCTCATCGCGGGCCAGTCGCTCGACCTGGAGTTCGAGACGCGCCGGCACGTCGGCCTCGACGAGTGCGCGGCGATGGCGTCCGACAAGACCGCCGCGCTGCTGGCCTGCTCCTGCGCGATCGGGGCGGTGCTGGACGGGGCGCCGGAGCGGCTGTGCGCCGCGCTGGAGGCGTTCGGCGCCGACCTCGGCCTGGCGTTCCAGCTGGTGGACGATCTGCTCGGCATCTGGGGCGACCCGGGGACGACCGGCAAGCCGGCGCTGTCGGACCTGCGGTCCCGGAAGATGTCGCTGCCGGTGGTGGCGGCGCTGGAGTCCGGCACGCCGGAGGGCGCGCGGCTCGCCGAGCTGTACGCCAGGCCGCCGGACCCGGAGGGCCCCGACGAGGACGAGCTGGCCGAGGCCGCCGCGCTCGTCGAGGCGGCGGGCGGCCGGGCGTGGGCCGAGGCGGAGGCCGACGAGCGCATCGCGAGCGCGACCGCGCAGCTGGCGTCCGCGGGGCTGCCCGAGCCGGTCCGCGCCGAGTTCCTGCACATCGCCGCCTTCGTCACACGCCGGGACCACTGATGACCGCGACCGACCCCGCCGGGACCACCGCGTCCGCCGGAACGACCGGAACCCCTGGAACAACCGGGACGCGCACGGCCGCCGAGGCGATGGCGGCCGCCCGCGACCGCCTGCTCGCCCTCCAGGCGCCGGAGGGCTGGTGGAAGGGCGAGCTCCAGACCAACGTGACCATGGACGCCGAGGACCTGCTGCTGCGTGAGTTCCTCGGCATCCGCACCGACGCCGACACCCGCGAGGCGGCCCGCTGGATCCGCTCGCAGCAGGCGCCCGACGGCACCTGGGCGAACTTCCACGACGGGCCGCCGGACCTGTCCACGACCGTCGAGGCGTACGTGGCGCTGCGGCTGGCCGGCGACGAGCCGGACGCCGCGCACATGCGCCGCGCCGCCGCGTTCGTCCGGGGCGAGGGCGGCATCCCCGCCACCCGCGTCTTCACCCGGTTCTGGCTGGCGATGTTCGGGCAGTGGCCGTGGGACGAGCTGCCGGTGGTGCCGCCGGAGATGGTGTTCCTGCCGCGCTGGTTCCCGCTGAACGTCTACGACTTCGCGTGCTGGGCGCGGCAGACGATCGTGCCGCTGACGGTGGTCGCGGCGAAGCGGCCCGTCCGGCCGCTGCCGTTCGAGCTGGAGGAGCTGCGGTCGGGACGGCCCGTGCGCCGCGCGCGGCGGGTCCTGCCCGGCTGGGAGGAGGCGTTCGGCGCGCTCGACCGGGTGCTGCACGCCTACGAGCGGCGGCCGCTGCGCGGGCTGCGGAAGGCGGCGCTGCGCCGCGCCGGCGAGTGGATCATCGCGCGGCAGGAGCCGGACGGCTCGTGGGGCGGCATCCAGCCGCCGTGGGTGTACTCGCTGCTCGCGCTGCACCTGCTCGGCCACGGCCTGGACCACCCGGTGGTGCGCCGCGGCCTGGAGGGGCTGGAGCGCTTCACCATCCGGGACGCCGGGGGGCGCCGGCTGGAGGCCTGCCAGTCCCCCGTCTGGGACACCGTGCTGGCGATGAACGCGCTGGTCGACGCGGGCCTGCCGGCCGGGCACCAGGCCCTGGAGGCGGCGGCCGAGTGGGTGATCGGCGAGGAGGTGCAGGGGCCGGGCGACTGGTCGGTGCGCCGCCCCGACCTGCCGCCCGGCGGCTGGTCGTTCGAGTTCGACAACGACTACTACCCCGACACCGACGACACCGCCGAGGCCGTCCTCGCGCTGAGTCGCGTCGACCACCCGAAGGCCGAGCCCGCGATCGAGCGCGGCGTGCGGTGGATGGCCGGGATGGTGTCCCGGGACGGCGGGTTCGGCGCGTTCGACGCCGACAACACCCGCGCGCTGTGCCGCCGGCTGCCGTTCTGCGACTTCGGCGAGGTCATCGACCCGCCGTCCGCCGACGTCACCGCGCACGTCGTGGAGGCGCTCAGCCACCGCGGCATGGCCGACTCGACGCTGGTGAAGCGGGCCGTCGTGTGGCTGCTGAAGGCGCAGGAGGACGACGGCTCGTGGTTCGGCCGGTGGGGCGCCAACCACGTCTACGGGACGGGCAGCGTGGTGCCCGCGCTGGTCGCGGCGGGCGTCCGGACGGACCGGCCGGCGATCCGGCGGGCCGTCCGCTGGCTGGAGCGCCACCAGCGCGAGGACGGCGGCTGGGGCGAGGACCTGCGCTCCTACCGCGACCCGGAATGGATCGGGCGCGGCGTCTCGACCGCGTCGCAGACCGCGTGGGCGCTGCTGGCGCTGCTGGCCGCCGGGGAACGCGGCCCGGCCGTGGAGCGGGGCGTGCGGTGGCTCGTCGAGCACCAGCGCCCGGACGGGACGTGGGACGAGGACCACTTCACCGGCACCGGGTTCCCCGGCGACTTCTACATCAACTACCACCTGTACCGCCTGGTGTTCCCGCTGTCGGCGCTGGGCCGCTACGTGAAGGAGACGGGGTCCTGAATGGCCATGCCACTGCGCCAGAGCCTGCGCGTCGGCGGGTACGTCCTGCGGAACAAGCTGGCGGGGCGGAAGAAGTTCCCGCTGATCGTCGAGCTGGAGCCGCTGTTCGCCTGCAACCTCGCGTGCGCGGGCTGCGGGAAGATCCAGCATCCGGCGAGCGTCCTCAAGCAGCGCATGCCGGTCGAGCAGGCCGTCGCCGCGATCCGCGAGTGCGGGGCGCCGATGGTGTCGATCGCGGGCGGCGAGCCGCTGATGCACCCGCAGATCGGCGAGCTGGTCCGCGAGCTGACCCGGATGAAGCGGTACGTGTTCCTGTGCACCAACGCCGCGCTGATCCCGAAGAAGATCGACGACTTCGAGCCGTCGCGGTACTTCGCGTGGGCGGTGCACATCGACGGGCTCCGCGAGCGGCATGACGCGTCGGTGTGCAAGGAGGGCGTGTTCGACGAGGCGGTCGCGGCGATCCGGATGTGCCAGGAGCGCGGCTTCCGCGTCACCACGAACACCACCGTGTTCAACACCGACACCCCGCAGACCGTCATCGACGTGCTCGACTACCTCAACGACGAGCTGCGCGTCGACCAGATGATGATCTCGCCCGCGTACGCCTACGAGAAGGCGCCCGACCAGGAGCACTTCCTGGGCGTGCAGGAGACGCGGTCGCTGTTCCAGAAGGCGTTCGCGGGCGGCAACCGCAAGCGCTGGCGGTTCAACCACTCGCCGCTGTTCCTGGACTTCCTGGAGGGGAAGGTCGACTTCCCGTGCACGGCGTGGGCGATCCCGTCGTACTCGCTGAAGGGCTGGCAGCGTCCCTGCTACCTGATGGAGGACGGCTACGCCGAGTCCTACCGGGAGCTGCTGGAGGAGACCGACTGGGACTCCTACGGCCGCGGACGCGACGACCGCTGCGCCAACTGCATGGCGCACTGCGGCTACGAGCCCACCGCCGTGTTCGCGACGATGGGCTCGCTGAAGGAGTCGCTCCGCGCGGTGCGGAGCGTCTGATCACCTGATCACTCGTCCCGCAGTTCGCGGACGACGTCGCGGACGGCGGCGGCCAGCGCGCCGGCGTCGTCCACCAGCCCGGTGTCGGCGCAGATGCCGAAGCACAGCTCGCGGTCGACGCCCAGCGCGGCGACCGCGAGCGGCGCTCCGGGCGCGAGCGGCACGACCGGGTAGACGCCGGTCACCGGGACGCCCGTCAGCAGCAGCCGCTCGCGGCTGGCCGGCAGGCTCGACACGATCCCCTGCAGGAACCGGCCGCCGTAGACGGCCCGCGCGAACCGCGCGTGCAGCGGCGCGGGCATGAGCCGTCCCACCTGCCGCATCACGAACCACGCCGCGAGCGCGCGGGTGCCGGACCGCAGGACGCGGCTGCGCCGGGCGATCTCGGCGAGCCGCTCGGCCTCCGGCATCGCGCCGATCGGCAGGTCGACCATGACGGCGGTGGTGTGGTTGCCCTCCATGCCCTGGCCGGGCGACCGCATCATCAGCGGCACCGCGACGCGGCACTCCCGCGGCGGCTCGCCGCCCGCCGGCCGGACGGTCCGCGCGAGGCCGCCGGCGACCGCGCACATCACCACGTCGGAGACCCGGGTGCCGTGCCGCCGGGCGATCGTGCGGGGGTCGTCGAGCGGGATCCGCAGGGTGCCGAAGCGGCGCTCGGCCGTCCCGGCGGCGGGCAGCCGCGCGGGCGGCGCCGCGCCGACCCCGCTGTCCGCGGCGAGCTGCGCGAGCCCGACGACGCCGGCGAGCGCCTCCCGGACGCGGCGGCGCGGCGGCGGCGCCGCCTCCTTCGGGCCGTCGGGCACGGCGGACGCGCCGGGCGCGGGCGCGGCGGGCTCCATCAGCGAGATGGCCTGCGCGACCACGCCGACGCCGTCCGCGACGACGTGGTGCATCAGGAACACCAGCGTGGTGCGGCCGGGCGCGGCGCCGGTGACCAGGATCATCCGCCACAGCGGCCGGTCGCGGGGCAGCGGCTCGGCCTGGATTTCGGCGATCATCGCGCGCAGGCCGTCCATGCCGTCGACGTCGCGCTCGGTGACGTGCCAGGACCAGTCGACGGCGGGGTGGTCGAGCCAGACCGGCCGCCGCCAGCGGCCCCGGTCGGCGAGCCGCTGCCGGAACCGGGGCAGCCGGTCGAGCCGGTCGCCGATCAGCCGGACCAGGTCGAGGCGGCCGAGCGCGCGGCGCGAGGTGTCGAGCATGATGACGCCGCCGGCGTGCTGCGGCGCGGTGCCGGTCTCCACCGCCAGGAAGAACGCGTCCTGCGCCGGGACGCGCTCGGCCGCCTGGGGCCGGGCGGCCAGCCGTCCGGCGGCGAGCACCGACAGCGCCACCAGCGGCACCGCCGCGACCGCGTCCAGGACGTGGTGGTCGGCCGCGGCGACGATGACGTACGCGGTCACCGCGATGTGCGCGCCGTTCAGGGCCCGCACCCACCGCCGCGCCTTCGCCCGGGCCAGTTCGGCGCCGACCCACAGCGTCCAGGCCATGGGCAGGGACGGGACGGCCGCGAGCCGGTCCGCGCGCTCGGCCGGCGGCGAGCCCCACGGCGCCACCGGGAACAGCGCGAAGCACGCGATCGCGACCACGTTGATCATGACGAACGCGTTGCGCGCCGTCCGGTACCGCTCGGGATGCCGCAGGAACAGCCAGACGAGCAGCGCGAACGCGGCCGCGGCGTAGGTGGTCGCGTACTCGTAGTCCGCGAGAAGCCGCAAGCCGGGCCGTCCGGCGAGCCAGCCGTTGAGCGCCGGCTCCACGTCGAGGTGCAGGGCCCGCTCCAGGCCGTGCACCAGCGCGCCGTGCCGGCGGGCCGCGTGCTCCCTGGCCTGCTCCGGCAGCATCGCCACCAGGGAGTACAGCCCGAACAGCGCCAGCCCGAGCAGCACCTCGCCGCTCGCCCGGGCCCGCGTCCCGGTGCCGTCCCGGGCGAGGACGGCGTCCTGCGCGGTCACCGCGTCCTGAGTCCCCATGGTCCCCCCGCACGGCTGTTTACCCAGCATTTCCGCCGGTCAGACGGCCATGACCGGAATAAAGGATCTTGTCTGGGATGTCGGCGAGAACCGGCCGCGTGGGGCCGCGGCGGATCCGGGAACCCTCTGGCCTTCCGACGCGTCTTCGATATATCGTTGTCGTATCGCGAGGGATCAAAGAGAGATCTCAGAAGGAAGGTCCAGAACATGGGAGCGGCACACGCGCACGGGGGACCCGACTGGCGCTGGGCGTTCGCGGCGGCGGCGCTCGGGGCGAAGGCCGCGCACGCGGCGTCCCGGCACCACGCGCACGCGCACGGGCCCGGGCCCCGCGGCGAGTTCCCCGGCTTCGGCCCGATGTTCGGCGGCGGGCCGGGCGCCCCCTGGGGGCCGCCCGGCGGGTTCGGTCCCGGCCGGGCGCCGTGGGCGCGCGGGCGCGGCCCGTGGGGCCGGGGCCCCAAGGCGCGCAAGGGCAACGTCCGCGCGGCGATCCTCGTCCTGCTGGCCGAGGAGCCCCGCAACGGCTACCAGATCATCCAGGAGATCAACGAGCGCAGCGACGGCGCCTGGAAGCCCAGCCCCGGCGCGGTCTACCCGGCGCTGCAGCAGCTCGCCGACGAGGGCCTCATCGCGGGCGAGGAGGGCGGCGGCCGCCGCACCTTCCGCCTCACCGACGAGGGCCGCGCCCACGTCGAGGAGAACGCCGAGCGGCTCGCCGAGCCGTGGGCGGAGATGACGCCGGAGTTCGGCGAGGGCGTCCCCGAGCTGTTCAAGCAGGCCGCGCAGACGGGGGCCGCGGTGATGCAGATCGTCCATTCCGGCAGCCCCGAGCAGGTCGCCCAGGCCCGGGACGTCCTGTCGGACGCGCGGCGGAACCTGTACCGGATCCTGGCCGACGACGCCCCCGACACCGACGCGGGCCCGACGGCCGACGACGACGAGGAGTAGGACTGTGACTCGCCCGGACGACATCCGCATCGGCGACGCCGAGCGGGACGCCGTGATGGTCGCCCTGCACGACCACTTCGCGGCGGGGCGGCTCGACCGCGGTGAACTCGACGAGCGCCTGGACGCCGCGCTGTCCGCCAAGACGCGCGGCGACCTGCGCGCCCTCGTGCGCGACCTGCCCGCGCCGACCGGCCTGCCCGAACCCGAACGGCCCGCGGCGGCCCTCGGCGAGGTCCCCTGGGACCTCGGCCCCGGGCTCATGTTCGGCGGCCCGGGGCGTCCGATGCGCCGGCATCACCGCCACCACGGGCACATGGCGCACCGGCACGGGCCGCGCTTCCCGGCGTTCCCGCTGATGATCGCCGTGTTCTTCGCGGTCGCGTTCACGGTGGGCGTGGGGACGGCGGCCCTGGCCGTGCTGCACGTCGCGCTGGTGATCTGGCTGGTCCGCGCGGTGATGCTGCTGACCGGCGCCCGGCGCTCCCGCCGCCACCTCACACCCGGCGCCTGACGCCGGGGAAGGCTAGGCGGCGGGCGGCTCGGACAGGAGGGTGCAGCGGGACGGGACGGCGGCGCGGAGCGCGTCGAGCGCGCGGACGATCAGCGGGTTCGCGCGGCTGCCGCGCCGCACGCAGGTCAGCACCCGCCGCATCGGCACGGTGCCGCCCGCCAGCGGGACGCGCACGACCGGCTGGTCGGCCGGGCCGTCCGCGAGCCGCGGCACGAGCGACACCCCGAGCCCGTTGGCGACCAGCGCCCAGATCACCGACCAGGTGGTGGCGTTGTGCGCGATCCGGGGCGTGAACCCGGCCGCCGCGCAGTAGGCCATGACCTGCTGATGGTGGGCGCAGCCCTCGGGCTGCACGCTGATCCACGCCTCGGCCGCGGCGTCCTCCAGCCGGACGCCGCGGCGCCCCGCGAGCGGGTGCCCGGCCGGGACGATCAGGTCGAGCGCCTCCGCCATCAGAGGCTCGCGGTCGAACCGCGGGTCGCCGGGCGGCGGCGCGTCCGCGGTCGGCTCGATGACCGCGATGTCGGTCTCGCCGGCCGCGAGCAGGCCCAAAGCCACGTCGGTGTCGCACTCGCGGATCTCGACCGTGAGGGCCGGGTCCGCGCGCAGCAGGGCGCCGGCGGCCGGGGCGACCAGCCCGCCGACCGCCGTGGTGAACCCGCACATGCGCAGCGGCCCGGCGGCCCCGGCGCGGTGCGACTCCAGGTCGGCGAGCGCCTCCTCCCACCGCGACAGCATCGCGTCGGCGTGCTCGATCAGCAGGTGCGCGGCCGGGGTGAGCCGCACCCGGCGGCCCTGCGGCTCCAGCAGCGGCACCTTGAGCTCGCGCGCCAGTTCCCGCAGGTGGTGCGAGACGGCCGACGGGGTGAGGTGCAGCGCGTCCGCCGCCGAGGTGACCGTCCCGTACTGGTGGACGAGCCGGAGCGGGGTGCGGCTGGGCGCCGGGCCGTGCTCGCACCGGGACGGGGGTCACGCGTCGAGCGTCAGCTCGTAGTGCAGGGTCCTGTAGTGCTTCATCCGGTGGAGCAGCGGGACCGCGATGCCCTGCTGGAGGCGGTGCTTGCGCGCCAGCATCCGGCGGACCGGCTTCGCCTCCTCCTCGGTGAGCAGCCGGACGCGGCCGTGCACCGCCGGTCCGGTGACCTTGCCGCGGTAGGTGCTCGGCGCGACCTCGACCTCGGGGTTACGGGCCAGCCGCTTGGCCTTGTAGGCCTTGTCGTAGGTGCGGAAGTAGGCGTGGTCGCCGCGGACCACGATGTTCACCGGCGTCCCGACCGGCGTGCCGTCCTTGCGGTAGGTGGTCAGCAGGACGGTGCGCTGCCGGGCCAGGCCGTCCAGCGTCTCGCGGATCCTCGTGGTCTCCATTGCGGGCCTCCCTCGTTCTCGCTCCTGCCCAGGAGACGGGAGGGAGACCCGCGGATGTGACATCAGGCCGGGCGGAGCTTCGCGGCCTCGGCGGCGAGGACGCGGACGCGGTCCCAGTCGCCGGCGCCGAGGGCGTCGGACGGGGTGAGCCAGGTGCCGCCGACGCAGCCGACGTTCGGCAGGGCGAGGTAGTCGGCGGCGTTGCCGGGCCGGATCCCGCCGGTCGGGCAGAACCGGATCTGCGGCAGCGGCCCGCCGAGCGCCTTGAGGTAGGGGACGCCGCCCGCCGGCTCGGCGGGGAAGAACTTCATCGCGGTGATCCCCTCCTCCAGCAGCGCCATCGCCTCGGAGGCACTGGAGACGCCCGGCAGGAACGGCAGGCCGGTCTCCGCCATCGCGGCCCGCAGCCGGGGCGTGCAGCCGGGGCTGACCAGGAACCGGGCGCCCGCCTTGCGCGAGCGTTCGGCGTCCTCGGCAGTGACGACCGTCCCGGCGCCGACGACGGCGTCCGGCACCTCGGCGGCGATCCGCTCGATCGACTCGACGGCGGCGGGCGTGCGCAGCGTCACCTCGATCGCCGGGAGGCCGCCCTCGACCAGGGCGCGGGCCAGCGGCACCGCGTGGTCGGCGTCGTGCAGCACGACGACGGGAACGACGGGCGCGAGGCCGAACAGGTCATCGGTGTTCATGCGGTCTCCAGTGTCTCCAGGACGGCCGGGTGCCGCGCCAGCCGGGCGGTGGCGCCGGCGAGCGCCGGGCGGGGGTGGACGATCAGCGCGGTCGGGACGGGCCGCACGTAGTCCTCGACGGGCGGCTTCGCCTCGAAGCGGGCGCGGAAGTCGCTGCGGGCGAGGGCGCCGGCGATGCGCGGGAGGATACCGCCGCCGAGGTAGACGCCGCCGCGCGCGCCGAGCGTCAGCGCGACGTTCCCGGCGAGCGAGCCGAGGAGCGCGCAGAACATCGCGACGGTCTCCGCGCAGCGCGGGTCGCCGTCGTGCGCGCAGATCCGCGCCGGGTCGAGGGGCTCGGCCCGCACGCCGTCGATGATCGCCAGGTAGCGGTGGATCGCGGCCAGGCCGCCGCCCGACAGCAGGGACTCGGCGCGGGACGCGCCGGTCTCGGCGCGCAGCAGCCGGACGACCTCCAGTTCCCGGTCGGTCGCGGCGGGCACGTCGACCTGGCCGCCCTCGCCGGGCAGCGGCACCCAGCCGGCGGGCGTCGGGACGAGCCCGGCGACGCCGAGCCCGGTGCCCGGGCCGAGCACGGCGAGCGGGGCCGCCTCGCCCCGGCCGGTTGTGGTCGGCCCGGCGGGGCCGATGGGGACCACGTCGTCCGGGCCGAGGCGCGGCAGTGCCAGCGCGAGCGCCTCGAAGTCGTTGATGATCTCCAGGTGCGGGACGCCGAGGCGGTCGCGCACCTGCTCCGCGGTGCCCTTCGGCCAGCCGGCGTTGGTCAGGTGGTAGGTCCCGTCCGCGACGGGGCCCGCCACGGCCAGGCACGCGGCCGACGGGCGGACGTCCGGTGCGTGCCGGTCGAGGTAGGCGGCCGCCGCCTCCGCCAGGCCCGCGTGCTCGCGGGTCGGCAGCGACGCGACCTGGTACGGGACGCCGTCCGGGCCGTCCACCAGCGCGAAGCGGGCGTTCGTGCCGCCGATGTCGGCGACCAGCCACACCCCGCTCACGCGAACACTCCAGCGCCGAGCTCGGCGGTGCTGACGGAGCGGCGGAACGTGTCGAACAGCTCGCGTCCGGTGCCCGTCCACTCCGCGGCGGACGGCGCCGCGCCGCTGGGGATGCGCGCGTCGAACTCCTCGTCGGGGACGAGCACCTCGAGCAGCCCCTTGTCGGCGTCCAGCCGGACGATGTCGCCGTCGCGGACGCGCGCGAGCGGCCCGCCCGCCGCCGCCTCCGGCGACACGTGGATCGCGGCGGGCACCGCCCCCGAGGCGCCCGACATGCGTCCGTCGGTGACCAGCGCGACCCGGAACCCGCGGTCCTGGAGCACCGACAGCGGCGGGGTGAGCCGGTGCAGCTCCGGCATCCCGTTGGCCCGCGGGCCCTGGTACCGGACGATCGCGACGACGTCCCGGTCCAACTCCCCGGCCGCGAACGCCTCCTGCAGCGCCTCCTGCGACTCGAACACCCGCGCGGGCGCCTCGACCGTCCGGTGCTCGGGCCGCACCGCCGACACCTTGACCACCGCGCGGCCGAGGTTGCCGGACACGGTGTGCAGGCCGCCGTGGGTGTCGAACGGCTCGGCGGCCGGGCGCAGGACGCCGGTGTCGCCGGACTCGGCGGGCGCGTCGCGCCACACGACCTTGCCGCCCTCCAGCTGCGGCGTCTTCCGGTACGCGGCGAGGGTGGCGCCGCCGACCGTCCGGGCGTCCTCGTGCAGCAGGCCCGCGTCGATCAGCTCGCCGATCAGGAACGCGGTGCCGCCCGCGGCGTGGAAGTGGTTCACGTCGGCGGTCCCGTTCGGGTAGAGCCGGGTGAGCAGCGGCGTCACCTTCGACAGCTCGTCGAAGTCGTCCCAGGTCAGCTCGATGCCCGCGGCGGCGGCCATCGCGACCAGGTGCAGCGTGTGGTTGGTCGACCCGCCGGTCGCCAGCAGCGCGACGATCGCGTTGGCGAACGCCCGCTCGTCCAGCAGCTCGCCGATCGGGGTGTACTCGCCGGCGAGGTCCGTGATCTTCAGGACGCGGCGCCCGGCCGCCTCGGTCAGCCCGTCGCGCAGCGGGGTGCCCGGCGGGACGAAGCTGGCGCCCGGCAGGTGCAGGCCCATGACCTCCATCAGCAACTGGTTGGAGTTGGCCGTCCCGTAGAAGGTGCAGGTGCCGGGCGAATGGTAGGAGGCGGCCTCGGCGGCGAGCAGCTCGTCCCGCCCGATCTCGCCCGCGGCGTACCGCTTGCGGACCTTCGCCTTCTGCGCGTTCGGCAGCCCGGACGCCATCGGCCCGGCCGGCACCAGGATCACCGGCAGGTGCCCGAACGCCAGCGCGCCGATCACCAGGCCGGGGACGATCTTGTCGCAGACCCCGAGCAGCAGCGCGCCGTCGAACATGTCGTGCGACAGCGCCACCGCCGTCGCCATCGCCACCACGTCCCGGCTGAACAGCGACAACTCCATGCCGGCGCGGCCCTGGGTGATGCCGTCGCACATCGCCGGGACGCCGCCGGCGAACTGCGCGGTGCCGCCCGCCTGCCGGATCGCGGCCTTCAGGATGTCCGGGTAGTCCTTCAACGGCTGGTGCGCGGACAGCATGTCGTTGTACGCCGACACGATCGCGATGTTCGGCGTGACGTTCCCGCGCAGCCACAGCTTGTCCTGGACGCCGCAGGCCGCGAACCCGTGCGCCAGGTTCGCGCAGCCCATGCCGCCGCGCGCCGGGCCCTGCGTGCGGGCGGCGGCGATGCGGTCGAGGTAGGCGGTGCGCCGGGCGGCGCTCCGCTCGGCGATGCGCTGGGTGACGCGTTCCAAGACGGGATGCAACAGGGGTTGCCGAGCGGGTTGCAGGGCCATCGCAAGCTCCAGATCAGGGGGATCAGTTGATCGCCAAACTATCGAGACATACGTCACGCTTACAAGCCGACTTATGAACTTCAACTGACAAAAGTCGGTCGGTTCGCCTAACTGGACGTACCGAACGGGGCCGTGCTTCACTGACCGGATGCCGCGTCCCCTCACCCGCCCGTGCACGACCGGCGACGTGCTGCGCCTCATCCGCGAGGACGGCGTCGCCACCCGCGCCGAGCTGGGCCGCGTCACCGGCCTGTCCCGTCCCGCCGTGGCGTCCCGGGTCGCCGACCTGATCGGCCGCGGCCTGGTCGCCGAGCGCGCCGACGGACCGTCCACCGGCGGCCGCCCCCCCGCCCGGCTGGAGTTCAACGCCGCCGGCGGCGCCGTGCTGGTCGCCAACCTCGGCCAGTCCCGCGGCCAGCTCGCCGTCTGCGACCTCGCCGGCCGCGTCCTCGCCCAGACCGACGCGCCGCCCGCCGACACCAGCGCGGGCAAGACCCTGCCGCGCCTGCTCGACCACTGGGCCGACCTGCTCGCCGGCTCCGGCGTCGACCCGGCGGCGGTGCGCGGCGTCGGCCTCGGCGTCCCCGACGCCGTGGAGCACGTCCCCGGACGCTGGGACGGCGTCGAGGTCGGCCCCCCGGTCCGGGACCGGTTCGGCGTCCCCGCATACCTCGACAACGAGGTCAACACCGCCGCGCTCGGCGAGCACCAGGCCCACCCGGGCGTCCGCGACCTGCTGTTCGTCAAGGTGTCCACCGGCATCGGCGCGGGCGTGATCGCGGGCGGCGCCATCCAGCGCGGCGCGCTCGGCGCCGCCGGGGAGATCGGCCACGTGCCCGTCCCGTCCGGCACCGAGGCGCCGTGCCGGTGCGGCAACACCAACTGCGTCGAGGCCGTCGCGGGCGGCACCGCCCTGCTCGCCCGCTCCCCCGCGGCCGACCTGCCCGCCCTGGCCGCCCTCGCCCGCGCCGGCGACCCCGCCACGGTCGCGCTGCTGCGCGAGTCCGGGCGCCGCATCGGCGAGGTCGTCGCCACCGCCGTCAACCTGCTGAACCCCGCCGTCGTCGTCCTCGGCGGCGACCTCGTCGGCGCGGACGAGGCCCTCATCGCGGGTCTGCGCGAGGTCGTCTACCAGCGCTCCACGGCCCTGGCGACCCGCAGCCTGCGCATCGAGCCGAGCCGCCTCGGCGAGACCGCCGGCCTCACCGGCTGCGCCGCCATGGTCCTGTCCAACGTCCTCTCCCCCGAGGCCATCGACACGCTGTGACCCGCCTCAGGGGGCGGTGGGGGCGAGGTCGTCGGCCACCTTGCCGTCGGCGACGGTGAGGCGGCGGGTGGTGCGGACGGCCTGGAGCATCCGGCGGTCGTGCGTGACCAGCAGGAGCGTGCCGGTGTAGCCGTCCAGCGCGGATTCGAGCTGCTCGATCGCCGGGAGGTCGAGGTGGTTGGTCGGCTCGTCCAGCACCAGCAGGTTGACGCCCCTGCCCTGGAGCAGGGCGAGGGCCGCGCGGGTCCGCTCGCCGGGCGACAGGGTGCCCGCCGGGCGCAGCACGTGGCCGGCGCGCAGCCCGAACTTCGCCAGCAGCGTCCGGGCGGGCTCGGGGTCCAGGCCGGACGCGGCGCCGAACGCGTCCAGCAGCGGCTCGTCCCCGAGGAACAGGCCGCGCGCCTGGTCGACCTCGCCGACGACCACGCCGGAGCCGAGCGCCGCGTCGCCCTCGTCCGGGGCGATCCGGCCGAGCAGCACGCCGAGCAGCGTCGACTTGCCCGCGCCGTTCGCGCCGGTGATCGCGACCCGGTCGGCCCAGCCGATCTCCAGGTCCACCGGGCCCAGCGTGAACGCGCCGCGCCGCACCACCGCGCCCCGCAGCGTCGCCACCACCGCGCCGGACCGGGGCGCCGCGGCGATCTCCATCCGCAGCTCCCACTCCTTGCGCGGCTCCTCGACGGTCTCCAGCCGCTCGATGGCCCGCTCGGTCTGCCGCGCCTTCGCCGCCTGCTTCTCGCTGGCCTCCGACCGGAACTTGCGGCCGATCTTGTCGTTGTCGGTGGCCTTGCGGCGCGCGTTGCGGACGCCCTTGTCCATCCAGGCGCGCTGCATCTGCCCGCGCTCGCGCAGGGCCGACAGCCTGCCCGCGTACTCCTCGTACTCGGCCCGCGCGTGCCGCCGCGCGACCTCGCGTTCGGCCAGGTAGGCGTCGTATCCGCCGCCGTACAGGTTGATCTGGTGCTGGGCCAGGTCCAGTTCCAGGACGCTCGTCACCGTCCGGGCGAGGAACTCGCGGTCGTGGCTGACGACGACCGTCCCCGCCCGCAGCCCGGTGACGAACCGCTCCAGGCGTTCGAGGCCGTCCAGGTCCAGGTCGTTCGTCGGCTCGTCCAGCAGGAACACGTCGTAGCGGCTGAGCAGCAGCGACGCCAGGCCCGCCCGCGCCGCCTGGCCGCCGGACAGCGCGGTCATCGGCTGGTCGAGCGCGACTCCCAGGCCCAGCTCGCCGGCGACCTCGCCGGCCCGGTCCTCCAGGTCGGCGCCGCCGAGCGCGAGCCAGCGCTCCAGCGCCACCGCGTAGGCGTCGTCGGCGCCCGCGCGTCCCTCGACCAGGCCCTCGGTCGCCGCGTCCAGGTCGGCCTGCGCCTTCGCCACGCCCGTCCGGCGCGCGAGGAACCCCGCCACCGACTCCCCCGGCCGCCGCTCCGGCTCCTGCGGCAGGTACCCGACGACCGCCGACGCCGGGCTCAGCTGGACGGTGCCGTCCTCCGGCGTCTCGATCCCGGCCAGCAGCCGCAGCAGCGTCGACTTGCCCGCACCGTTACCGCCGACCAGCCCGACGACGTCACCGGGGGCGACGACGAGATCGAGGCCGTCGAACAACGCCCGGTCCCCGTGGCCGGCCGCGAGATCCTTGACAACGAGAGTGGCGCTCATAGACCCCCAACGCTATCCGTCCCGGCCCGCGGGCCGCCCCGCCCGTTGATCGCCAGGAGTCATCCGGCCCCTCCCGGGCGTTGGGGTGGACATGAACCCGCTTTACCTGCAGACCGGAACGGCTTGGCCCCCCGATGGCACCGCCGGTTCCCGCGCGTCCGCGCAGGTCCGAGCGTTCACCGAGAGCGACCGGACGGAACTGCTCGCCCTGTTCGGCCGCGCCCGCGAGGGCTCCCCGTCCGCGTCCGTGTGGGGTCATGAGGAGTCCGAGGCGGCCATCTACCTCACCCCCTACATGGATCGTGAGCCGGAGTCGCTCTTCGTCGCGGAGTCCGGTGGACGGCTCGTGGGCTGCCTGACCGGATGCCCCGACTCGTCCCGCCTCCCGAGCGAGGAGGAGCGCACGCTGCAGGCCATCCGGCGGCACCGCCTCATGCTGCGCCCCCGGCTCGCGGCCTTCTTCGCGCGCAGCACCGCGGACCTGCTGTGGGCCGCGGCCCGCCGCCGCCCCCGGGCGACGGCCTTCGAGGACGCCCGGTGGCCCGCGCATCTGCACATCAACCTCGTTCCCGAGGCGCGCGGGACCGGTGCCGCCGAGAACCTCATGACCGCCTGGTTCGACCGGCTCAGGTCCATCGGTTCCCCCGGCTGCCACCTGCAGACCCTCTGCGAGAACACCCGCGCGGTCGCCTTCTTCCGGCGCATGGGCTTCACCGAGCACGGCCCCGCCCGCCTCGTCCCCGGCCTCAGACACGGAGGCGAACGCCTCCACCAACGAACCATGGTCTGGACCCCCTGATCGCTGCCTGACCTCCTCCACGCCAGGTTCACCGCCGATCGAGAAGATCGACGAACCGGTGAGCGACACGCAACAGGCGGGGCTGCCGCTATGGCGGGACGAGGCGATCACGTCCGAGATCGCGCCACGACGGCCCGGGTGTGGCTGCTGGAGGGCGCAAGCCTCTGGCGCGGCCGCGGCATTACGCTGACACTGTTGCGGCGGTGACGGCCGCCGGTTACGGCTCGTCCCGAAAAAGATCGGCCCCGCGTGCAACATCGGCGCCCCGGGTGCGTCTCTTCCCCGTGAGCCTCCTCAAATACCGCGAGGACGACCCTCCGGACCTGGCGGAGCCCTCCGCCGAGAGGGCCGTTACGCAGCTGTACGAAGCGCACGCCCTGAGCCTCGTCCGCCTGGCGCTGGTGATGGTCGGGGACAGGCAGACCGCCGAGGACGTCGTCCAGGACTCCTTCCTCGGCCTGTACCGGCGCTGGGGGCGGCTGAAGGACACCGGCAAGGCGCTGACGTATCTGAGGTCGTCGGTGCTCAACAACTGCCGGTCCGTGCTGCGGCGCAGGGGGCGCCGCCTGCCCGGCACCCGGGACCTGCCCGCTGCGTCGGCGGAGAGCCGCGTCCTGGACCTGGAGCAGGGCAGGGAGATCCTCGACGCGCTGCGCCGCCTGCCACACCGGCAGCGGGAAACCCTGGTGCTCCGGTTCGTCCTCGAACTGTCCGAGGAGGAGACCGCGCAGGTCATGCGCGTGAGCAGGGGCACCGTCCGGTCCAACACGTCCCGCGGTCGCACCGCCCTTGAGCGCATGCTGGGAGACAAACCGTGAACATCGAACGCCTGCTGAAGGACGCCGCTGCCGACGAGATGCGCGAGGTGACGCGCGAGTCGCTGCCGCCGCTGGCCCTGCCCGCCGCCCGCCGCCGGTCGATGGGATGGTGGCCCGTGCCCGTCGCCGCCGTCCTCACCGTGATCGCGGTCGTGACCGTGACCGTCGCACTCCGCAGCACCGTGCGCGACGTGGACGCGCTCGGCGCGCACGAGGGCGGCCCCCCGTACTTCCTGGCGACCCAGCACAAGGGCGTCGTCGGGGTCTTCGACTCCTGGACGGGACGCAAGACCGCCGACATCGAGCCCAGCGCCGGGCACTACACCGCGCTCGCGGCCGCGGCCGAGCGGCGCACCTTCTTCCTGGCGGACGAGGTAGGCACCTGCCGCACCCGCATCGACAAGGTGACCCTGCGCCGCGACGGCTCCGTGGCGCGCAGGACCACGCTGCCGGGCGAGTTCAGCGCCCAGGTGGAGGAGATGGCCGCCACGGCGGACGGGCGCCGCGTCGCCTTCACCGACGCGAACACCGAATGCCGCGGCGACGATGTGACGATCGTCGAATCCCCGTCCGGCCGCCATCAGGGGTGGCGCGCACCGAGCGGCGACCCACCGATGTACGTGTGGTCCCTGGCATGGGAGGCCGACGGCCACACCCTCCTCATCGGCACCGCTCCCCCGGAGAGCATCGCCCGGAAGGACGACTCCGTCAGCGGGGTCCTGCGTACGCTCGACACCCGAACCACCGACCCGACCCTCGCCGCCACCAGCGTCGCCCTGACCATCCGGGACGACGACCTCGACCTCTCGTCCTTTCGGCCCTCCCAGGACGGACGGACGGTCATGGCCGTACAGAAGGACTCCTTCGAGGATGTGTTCGGCTCCGTCGCGGTGGTGGAGCTGCTTCTGTCCAGGGACACCGATCGCAAGACGTCCGTCCGCATACTGGGCCGCATGACGGCCCAGCAGATAGCGCCTGCGACACCGACCGATTTCCGCACCACCCTCGACGCGACCGGTAAGCATCTTCTCGTCAGCTCCCGACACGACCGGGCCATTTTCCGCATGGACGAGGGAAGGTTCCACCGCCTCCCCGACATGCACCGCACCGACCTGGGCCTGATCGCCTGGTGAATCGGAAAATTCTTTTGTCGCCGGCATGCAACAAACGGGGTCCGCCGACGTCTCTACTATGTGAAAATCGAACAAGAAGAAAACGCTCGGCCCGATACCGGGGCTCATGCAGCGAACGCCAGTGAAAAGAGAGCTTCGGCAACGCGGATTTTACGGGTCGGGCGGGCCTGGGTACGGGTTCGATTCGCGCGCGATGCCCTGTTCCTCGCGCTTCTCGTAGCCGGTACCGCTCTCCGGGTGGTCGCGGCGCTCGGGTATCGCCCCGCACTGTGGTTCAACGACAGTTACGACTACGTCCGCATCGGACTCTCCCCGTTCCCGCATCCACTGCGCGCCGACGGCTACGGGCTGATGCTGTGGCTCCTCAAACCATTCCATTGCCTGGCATTGGTGGTGGCCGTCCAGCATATTCTGATGCTGGGCACGGCCGTTCTGGGATATCGGCTCATGGTGGGCGCACTGGGCGTCGCCCGGCCGTGGGCGTCGCTCGCCGGCCTTCCCGTGCTCTTGGACGCGTACGAGATCGACCTGGAACACCTCCTGCTGTCCGACACGCTGTTCACCGCCCTGCTCTTCGCCGCGACGGCCGTGCTGGTGCGGACGGAACCGGCGTCCTGGCGGCGGGCCGCGGCAGTGGGCGTCCTGCTGGGCGCGGCCGCCGTCACCCGCACGGTGGGCGTGCCGCTGATCTTCGTCGCGGCGTCCTACCTGCTGCTGCGGCGACGGCCCCGCTGGGCGGCCGCGGCGGCACTGTGCGCGGCCTTCGCACTCCCCCTGGGCGGGATGGCACTCTGGTTCCACGCCGCGAACGGCCGTTACGAACTGTCGGGAGCGGACGGCATTTACCTGTGGGGGCGGACGGCCGCGTTCGCCGACTGCTCCAAGCACGCTCCGCCCAGGCACCTGTCCCGAATGTGTCCCGCCCTTCCTCCCGAGCAGAGACTGGCGTCTTCAAGCCAGATCTGGGCGGCCGGTTCCCCGACCGGATGGCGGCACGGGCACGCCTTCACGCCGGAGACCAACGAGCTCGCCTCGCAGTTTGCCGTGTGGGCCCTGACGCATCAGACCGCCGCCTATGCAAAAGTCGTGGCCTACGATCTGTTCGTCCGGACGTTCTCCTGGAACAGGGCGGGATATCCGACTCGGGGCACCGAAGCGCTGTACCACTTCCCGGCGTACTCGTCACCGAACGCCTCCTTCCCCGTCATCGGCGGCGGCACCGCCGACAGCGTGGCCCGGGCTTACGAGAAAGGGCCGGCCGAGACGCATGCCTCCGATCCGTACGCCGTCTTCCTTCGCGGCTACCAGAAGATCTTCTACACACGCGGAACAATCCTCGGACTGATCGCTCTCGTCGGCCTCGCCGGGCTCGTCCGGCCCCGTAACCGAGCCCGCGCGACCCGCCGCCCAGCCGCACTCCTCTGGACGACCGGCTTCGGCCTTCTCGCCATCCCGCCGCTGACCGTCGATTTCGACTACCGCTACACATTGCCGGCGCTGCCGTTCCTGTGCATGGCAGCGGCAGCCGCATGGCGCCGTCCGCACGACGCCCCTTCACCGGGCCGTCTACCGCAGGGACGACGGGCGCTTCCACCGTCTCCCCGACATGCACCGCACCGACCTCGGCCTGATCGCCTGGTGAAGCGTGCCACCTCTGGCCGCTCCTTCACGCCGTGGGGTTCTGGGCGGGTCAGGGGTCGGTTACGGCGCGGGTGAAGACGAGGTCGCGGGCCGTTTTCAGGCCCGTCGCCAGGGCGCCGAGGACGACGGCGTCGTCGCCGAGGGCGGAGACCTCCACGCGGGGCGCGCCGAGCGGGGTCATCGTCTCCAGGCGGTCGCGCACGGCGCCGAGGAGCACGTCGGCGCCGTGCCCGCCGATGCCGCCGCCCAGCACGATCAGGTCGGGGTCGAGGAGCGCGACGACGCTGGCCAGGGCCCGGGCGACGTGACCGGCCTCGTGCGCGACGGCCTCCGCCGCGAGCGGGTCTCCGGCGCGGGCCTCGTCGAAGACGCGCTTGGCGGTGATCGGCCCGGTCATCCCGAGCCGACGCGCGGCGGCCACGACGCCGGGGCCGGACGCGACCGACTCCAGCATCCCGTGCGAGCGGGCCTCCCGCGGGTCGGCCTCACCGAACGGCAGCCACGCGATCTCCCCGGCCGCGCCGCGGGAGCCGCGGTGCAGCTCGCCGTTCAGGACGATCCCCATCCCGATGCCGGTGCCGATCGACATGAACGCGAAGTTCGCCACGCCCTCGCCCAGCCCGTACCCCTGCTCCCCCAGCGCGGCCAGGTCGATGTCGTTCTCGATGGTGCAGGGCGCGGGCAGCCGCCGCGCCAGCCGGCCGGTGACGCCCGGCGCGTCCCAGCCGGGCAGGTTGGGCGCCAGGCGCAGGCGGCGGTTCTCGACGTCGTGGACGCCGGGGGTGCCGAGCACGATGGTGGTGACGGCGCCGTCCGCGGCCTTCGCCAGGTCGTCGACGATCCGGCCGATCCGGTCGATGAGCGCGGCCGGTCCGGCGCCGGCCGAGCGGACGTCCTCGCGCACCGCGATCTCGCCGGACAGGTCGGCGAGCGCGGCGCGGATCCATTCCCGGCCGACGTCGAGCCCGATCACCCAGCCCGTCTCGGGCCGGATGCCGTACAGCCGGGCGGACCGTCCGGCACCGCCGGCGCGCCGGCCGGTCGCCTTGACCAGCCCGACCCGCTCCAGGTCGGCGAGCGCGAGCGAGATCGTGGGCTTGGACAGCCCGGTCGCGGTGGCGAGCTGCGGGCGCGACACCGGCCCGAGCAGGCGGATCTGCTCGTAGACGGCGCGCTCGTTCATGATCCGCAGCACGCTGGTGGTGTTGGCGGTCTCCCGGCTCGGCACGTGTAAAGACTGACATATCCCGGCACGGCGCTCGCCTCGGGTGTTGATTTGTTAGGGAGCCTCCCTTACATTCGCACCGGCGTCGAGCGGGGGGGAGACGTCCCGATCGACAGGAAGGGAGAGACCGCGATGACCGCTCCCGCGGGTTCGGGGTTCGAGCGGCGGCTCGGCGTGTTCCAGGCCACCACCGTGAACATGACCCAGATGTGTGGAATCGGCCCGTTCGTCACCATTCCGGCGATGATCTCCACGATGGAGGGCCCGCAGGCCATGTTCGGCTGGCTGGTCGGCGCGCTGATCGTGCTGGCCGACGGCCTGGTCTGGGCCGAGCTGGGCGCGTCCATGCCCGGCGCCGGCGGCACCTACCTGTACCTGCGCGAGGCGTTCCAGTACCGGACCGGACGGCTGATGCCGTTCCTGTTCGTCTGGTCCGCGGTGCTGTTCATCCCGCTGATCATGTCGACCGGGGTGATCGGGCTCGTGCAGTACGCGGGCTACCTGTGGCCCTCGCTCGTGGACGGCTCCGGCCTGTCGACCGCCGGCCACGTCCTCGCGATCGCCGTCGTCGCGGTCGTCGTCGCCGCGCTGTACCGGAAGATCGGCGACATCGGGCTGCTCACGACGGTCTTCTTCGTCGTCATGCTGGTCTCCGTGCTCGGCGTCATCCTCGCCGCGTTCACGCACTTCCACTCCGACCTGGCGTTCACCTACCCGCACGACGCGGGGTCGAAGTTCTTCCACGGCCTCGGCGCCGGGCTCGTCATCGCCGTGTACGACTACCTCGGCTACAACACGGCCGCCTACCTCGGCGCGGAGGTCCGGCAGCCGGGCCGGGTGATCCCGCGGGCGATCATCTTCTCGATCCTCGGCATGATGACGCTGTACTTCCTGCTCCAGGTCGGGATCCTCGGCGTGATCCCGTGGGAGAAGACGCAGGAGTCCAGCTCGTTCGCGTCGCTCGTCCTGGAGTGGACGTGGGGCAAGGGCGCCGCGCGGGTCTTCACGGTCGGGATCATCGTCACCGCGTTCGCGTCGGTGTTCGCGGGCCTGCTCGGCGGCTCGCGGGTGCCCTACAACGCGGCCCGCGACAAGCTGTTCCTGCCGTGGTTCGCGCGGATGCACCCGCGCCTGAAGTTCCCGACGTTCGGGCTGTACGCGATGGGCGTCATCACCGCGATCGGCTCGCTGTTCACCCTGACCGCCGTCATCAGCATGCTGACCGCGGTGTTCGTGCTGGTGCAGTCGGTGGCGCAGATCGTCGCCCTGACCGTGCTGCGGCGCCGGCAGCCGGACCTGCCGCGCCCGTACCGGATGTGGCTGTATCCGCTGCCGAGCCTGGTCGCGCTGGCGGGCTGGATCTACATCTACAAGTCGGCGGGCACCAAGCCGATCGTGCTGTCGCTGGTCTGGCTCGCGGCCGGCGTCGTCGCGTACCTGGTCTGGGCGCGGCTGGAGCGGATCTGGCCGTTCGGGCCGAAGGAGATCAGCGAGCCCTTCACCGAACCCGGCGGCGCCGAACCGCAGGCCGCATGATCCTCGGGATCGACTTCGGGGGGACCAAGGTCGCGCTGGCCACCGCCGACCCGACCGGGACGCCGCTGCGCCGCGCCCGCCTGGAGACCCGGGCCGCGGACGGTGCGAAGCGGGTGCTGCGCCGGGCGCTGGACGCGGCGCACCGCCTGCTCGCCGAGACCCCCGGCACGCTGACCGCGGTGGGCGTCTCGACGTTCGGCGTCGTCCGCGAGGGGCGGGTGCGGCTGGCGCCCAACGTCCCCGGATGGGAGGACCTGCCGCTGCCCGACCTGCTCTCCGGCGATCTCGGCGCGCCCGTGCGCATCGACAACGACGTGAACGCGGCCACCGCCGCGGAGGCGCGCTGGGGGCGGCTCGCGGGCGTCGGCACCGGCGTCTACGTGAACCTCGGCACCGGCCTCGGCGCGGGGCTCGTCGTCGGCGGACGCGTCGTGCCGGGCGCGCACGGCGCCGCCGGCGAGATCGGGTACCTGCTGCGGCGCCCCGGCGAGCCCGGGTGCGCGGACGGCCGCGCGCCGCTGGAGGAGTACGCCTCGGGCAGCGGCCTGGCCACGCGGGCCTCGGCCCTTCTCGGTGAGCCGGTGACGGCCGCCGGCCTGTTCGCCCGCCGGGACGAGCCGCAGGTGGCCGCGCTGCTGGACGACGCCGCCGGGGCGCTCGGCCTGGCGGTCGCCAACCTCGCGACGACGCTCGATCCCGAGCGGGTGGTCCTCGGCGGCGGCATGGCGGCCGAGCCGTCCCTGCTTCCCGCGATCCGCGCGACCGTCGCGCGGGCGGTCCCGTTCCCGCCGGAGGTGGTGACGGCCCGGTTCGTCGACGACGCCGCGCTCATCGGCGCTATCGCGCTCGCGGGGACCGGGTCGTGAACCCGCTCCTCGCGTCTACGGCGCAGCGGGAACGGTACGAAGCGGCAGGTTCATCCCGGTCAGGCTGACGACCGGGACGGCGCCGCGCAGGTCGGAGGCGCGGTAGCGGGCGGTCAGCGTCTGCGACTGCCCGGGCCACAGCGTGACGTCGTTGTCGTTCCAGCGGATCGGCAGCACCTGGTCGTCGCCGGGCAACCGGCGCCCGCCGGACGCGCCCCGCCGCACGTCCGCCCTGGTGAAGACCGTCGGTGCCGTCCCGGTCGCCGTGATCGTCACGGTGGTCACCAGGTCGGCGCCGTCGCGGCGGGTGGCGGCCGTCGCGCGCACGGCGGCGCGGGGCAGGCCGCGCAGGCCGGTCAGGTCGGCGTATCCGTCCGGCCGGAAGGCCGTGCCGCTGCCCTTGCCGAGGGTGTTCTTCCAGTCCACCGCGTCCGGCTTCGTGGACAGCCAGTAGACGTTGCGGCTCACGGTCGCGCCGCGCCGGGTCAGCGTGAGCTCGAGGAAGTAGGTGCGGGAGATGCCCTTCGGCGCCCGCGCGGCGGTCACGGTCCGGACGTCCTGGGTGTCCAGTGCGGGAACGGCGACGAGGGAGGTCCCCTTCACGGTGCCGTCGATGTCGATCAGCCGCGCCCGCGCCGTCAGCCCGACCTGCCGGCTCCCGGTCAGGTTGGCGACCTTCACCGCACCGGACGCGTAGTCGTACATGACGTGCACCGGCTCGCCGGCCTTCTTCGCGCCGAAGTACACGCCGGGCTGGTCGAAGTCCTGGTTATACAGGTTCCACTGAAGCGACGGCCAGGCCTTGTTCAGCATCCAGTAGATGACGCCGGTGCTCGGGTTGGCGGGGTCCTTGGAGTTGCCGAGGTACGCCTCGAACTGCGCGCGGGCGGCCTCGTACCCGCCCATCTGCGCGATCCGCTGGTAGGAGGCCATGTCGGACCAGGGTCCGTACCGGTGCCACAGCGGGGTGTTGTACTGCCCCATGCGCGCGGTCCGGGTGTAGTCGTTGTAGGCGTACACGTGGAAGAGGTCCCGGCCGGAACGCGGACCGCGCGCCGTGGCCGGGTCCCAGATCGCGGCCTGGTCCTGCGGGGTCAGGAAGCGGTCGAGCGAGTCCTGCGTCGGGACGGTGTTGCCCGCGCTCGTCTCGGTGTCGAAGCCCCAGGCGCTTCCGGCGTTGGTGTACGACGGGTCGTTCACGGCGGCGGTCTCGCGGCCGTTGCTCCACCAGTAGACGGGCGGCACATAGTTGTACGGCCCCTCCTTTGCGCCGGACGGGCCGAGCCGCGGCGACGCCTTGTCCTCCGCGGACGCGATCTGCGGCGTGCCCCAGTCGGCGGCCTCGAACGCCGGCACGTACACCGACTCCTTCGCCGCGTCCGGCGCCGCATCGCTCCCTTGGAAGAAGGTGAACACGCTCGGGTGGTCGCGCAACCGGCGGGCGACGGCCGCGGCTTGGACGGCGGCGTTGTCCTGGAGCTCCTTGCTCCACTTGGCGTACGGGTCCTCCCAGCGGTCGCAGCACTGCCAGCCGGTCATGGCGAGCAGCCCGTCGCGGTCCATCTGCCGGAACATGTCGTCCGGCGGGAAGTTGCCCTCGAACCGCAGCGCGTTCAGGCCCAGGTTCTTGACGTAGGCGAGCTGGTCCCGGACGTTCCGGGGCGAGTAGCGCAGGAACATGTCCGGCGACCAGCCGCCGCCGCGGATCACGATCGGCACGCCGTTGATCTCGAACCGCCGGTAGCCGTGCGGCACGTGCGTCCGGCCGGGGACGGCGCGGGTCAGCGACGAGGTGACCGTGCGGATGCCGAAGTCCTCGGCGTACCGGCCGGTCTCCCGCCCGTCCGTGCGCAGGTGCGCGGCGAGGCGGTAGAGCGGCTGGTCGCCGAGCTGGTACGGCCACCACACATCCGGATGGTCGAGGCGCAGACCGAGCGCGACCGGGCGGACGGTGTTCGGCGGCAGGGTCAGCGCCGTCCTGAACGGCAGCCGCGTCGCGCCCCGGCCGACCGTGCCGGAGAACTCGGCCCGCCGCACGGTTCCGGTGTTGTTGCGCAGCAGCGCCTTGACGGTGAGGTCGGAGCGGGAGAGGTCGCGGGCGTTGCGCTGCACGACGTGGACGTCGCGCAGCGACACCGGGCCGTCCTGGACGATCTTCGGCGGGCGGTCCAGGCCGGTCCCCTGGTCCGGCGCGGCCGGGTTCCAGTCGAGGCGGCTGCCGGTGAGGTAGGTCTTCGCCTTGTTCGGCGCGATGTCGAGCGCGATCGCGTTGGCGCCGTCGCGCACGTACCGGGTCACGTCGTACTCGAAGCGCGCGTAGGAGCCCTGGAGCCGCGAGCGGCCGTCGATCCGGGCGCCGTTCACCCACAGGTCGGCGGTGCCGGAGACACCGTCCATGATCAGGAAGGTGCGGCCGCCGCGCCGCGGGTGCAGGATCACCTCGTCCCGGTACCACCAGTTCACGGCGAACTGCCCGGTCGGCACCGACTTCAACCGGTCGGAGTAGAAGACGTGCGGGTACCGGCCGTTCTCCAGCAGCCCCGCCATCAGCGTCCCGGGACGGCCGATCGGCAGCCAGCCCGACGTCCGGTATCCAGGCCGGGAGATCCGCGCGCCGTCGCTCCCGGCGACGGCCGAGGACTGGATCCGCCAGCCCCGGACCAGGTCGGAGGCGCCGTCCTCGCCCGGCGGCGCGAGGGCGACGGGCTCCGCGCGCTCCCGCGCGACGCCGCTCGCAGCCCACGGCGGGGCGGCGACGGCGAGGACCGCGCAGGCGGCCAGGGCCACCGGCGGTCGTCCGAGCTTCAACATGGGCGCCTCCGCCGCACAATCAGGTCAGCTCGTCAGTTCGTTTCGTTGGACTTTGGGGAGGCGGGCCACCACCAGGTCGTAGGAGTGGTCGATCAGCTCCCGGAGTTCGTCGTCGGGGACGGAACCGTCCAGCGCGACGGTGTTCCAGTGGCGTTTGTTCAGGTGGTAGCCGGGGGTTATCGCGGCGTGGCGGGCGCGCAGGTCGAGGGCCAGGCCGGGGTCGCATTTGAGGCTGACGCTGCCCGGGGGCGGGCCCAGTGACACGAGCGCGAACATCCGTCCGAAGACCTTGAACACGGCCACCTGGTCACCGAACGGGTAGTCCTCCACCGCGCCCGCCTTGGCGGTGCATTCGTCGAGGACGCGGTCGCGCAGGGAGGGCATCGGGGCTCCGTTCTCCAGGGGCGTCTTCAGGATTCCATGCGCCGGCCCCGGCTCCGCGCCAAGCGGGGCCGGGGCCGGTGCCGGTCAGGGGTTGCGGTGTGCTCCCTGGGAGCCGGGGATCAGGGACGCGTAGACGATGATGTTGTCGTCGTAGTGGCCCCGCTTGCGGTCGAAGTCGCCGCCGCAGGTGACGAGGCGCAGTTCCGGGCCCCCTTCCTGCCCGTAGACCTTGTCGGTCGGGAACTTGTCCTTGGCGACGCGCTGGACGCGGTCGATGCGGAAGGCCGGCGCGGTGCCGTCCTTGCGGGCGACCTCGATCCGGCGTCCCGGCCGGAGCGCGCCGAGCCGGTAGAAGACGCCCGGCTTGGTCTTGGAATCGACGTGGCCGACGAGGACGCTGCGGCCGTTCTCCCCCGGGGTCGGACCGTCCTCGTACCAGCCGACCTCGTCGACCCTGCTCAGCGGCGGCACCCCGAGCTCGCCGTCCTGGCGGGTCGCGACCGGCACGACCGGGGCGTCCACCTTGATGGACGGGATCTCGATCCGCTCCGGCGCGGACGGGGAGAGCGCCTGCTCCGGGTTCGGGGCCGCATTCTCGGGCGCCTTCGCGACCAGGTCGGACGTGGGCGGTTGCGGTGGCGCGTCGGGGCCGCCGAGCCGGAACCCGACGACGCACATGGCGGTTCCTGTCGCGATGAACACGGCGGCCAGCCAATACCACAGGTGGTTCGGCCGGCCGCTGCGCCTTGCTCTGCTCATGGGCTCAGGAAAGACCCTTCGCCCGGCGGCGCAGTGCGGCGATCGCGACGCCGCCGCCCAGCGCGATGACGCCGAGGCCGGCCCCGGCCAGCAGCGGGCCGTTCGACGCGGCGGCGGTGCCGCCGCCACCGGCCATCACGCCGCCCCTGGGCGTGATCGGCTTGAGGTAGGTGCGCGAGACCCACTTGCCGATCTGGTTCGCCGGCACGCTCTGGCGCAGCCGCACCCAGCCCTTCGTCGCGGTGCAGTCAGCGCCGATGTGCTTGGCGTAGGGCAGCGGCGGCGGCACGAGCTTGCCGTTCGGCGTCTCGCGGACGTTCAGGCCGTGCCGGGCGGTGACCTCGTACCGGCAGATCCCGCCGGTCGTGATCGGCCTGAGGTAGGTCGTGGAGACCCACTTGCCGATGTCCTTGGCCGGCACGCCGCCGCGCAGCTGCGTCCAGCCCGACGCCTTGCAGTCGGCGCTGAGGTGCTTGCGGTACGGCAGCGTGTCGACGACGGCGCCGTTCGGCTTCGTGCGGACGTTCAGGCCGTGCCGGGCGGTGACCTCGTACCGGCAGACCTTCGCCGCGGCCTCCGCCCGGTGCGGCGCCGCCGCCGCCTCGGCGGCCGTGCCGCCGCCCAGCAGCGACAGACCGCCCGCCGCGCCGGCCACCGCGAGCGCCATCCCGGTTCGCGCACTTGTCCTCATTCTTCTCCCTACCTAGTGATCTCGTCGATTGCCGGACGTGTCCAACATCGTTTCGTTGATCACACTTCCCGCAGAGAATTCGGCGCATGTCGTCCCGGTCGCAAACAATCGGGATAGCGTTCGGAGCGCATCATGAAAAGCATGCCGGACGATGCCCAAGTGAAATTTCCATGGCGTCCCGCAAAAATACGAATACCGGGACATGCTGATCATGTACGACAAGGCGGGAGCGGCGGGCGGATGGCGGCCGGCCGTCACCCCGGGTGAACCGGCCGGCCGCCGTGCGAGCCTCGCTCCGCGTCAGGCGGTGCCCCGCACCTGGCGGCGCCGCGCCGCCACGGCGATGCCGGCGCCCAGCGCGATGACGCCGGCGCCTCCCCCGGCCAGCAGCGGGTTCACCGCCGCGGACGTGCCGCCGCCACCGGCGGACACGCCGCCGCTGGGCTTGATCGGCTTGAGGTACTGGCGGAAGACCCAGCCGCCGATCTGGTTCTTCGGCACGCTCTGGTGCAGCTGGACCCAGCCGCCGTGGCTGGACTTGCAGTCGGCGCCGATGTGCAGGCGGTACTTCAGCGGCGGCGGGATGAGCTTGCCCCGCGGCGTCTTGTGGACGTTCAGGCCGCTCCGCGCGGTGACCTCGTACCGGCAGATGGTGGCGGCGGGCCCTCCGTGCGGCGCACTGGGCGCCGCCAGGGCGGCGGCGCCGCCGCTCAGCAGGGTCAGGCCGCTCGCGGCCCCGGCCACCGCGAGCGCCAGGCCGGTACGCGCGCTTGTCCTCATTCGTCTCCCCCAACTAGTGATCTTGGTGTTTGCCGGAGCTGTCCGACATGGTTTCGTTGATCACACTTCCCGCAGAGAATTCGGCTGATGTCGCACTGATCGCAAACATTGGGGCGCGGTTCCGGCGGACATCGTGAAGGCTCCGTCCGGCGATCTCCAAGGGAAATTTCCTCGCCGCCGCAATGCCCCGCATTGCGGACATGCTGATCATGTACGACAAAGAAGATAAGTAATGCGAGGCCGCCCGGCGGTGCTCCCGGCCGTAGGGTGGGGCGCATGGTGCCGATGCACACGAGCACGGAGGAACGGGACGTCCGGGTGGCGCTGCTGCCGGTCGGGAGCTTCGAGCAGCACGGGCCGTTCCTGCCGCTGGCCACGGACACGGTCGTCGCCTGCACGGTCGCGGCGGAGATCGCCGAGGCCCATCCGGTGCGGCTGCTGCCGCCGGTGACGATCTCCTGCTCGCACGAGCACGCGGGGTGGCCCGGGACGGTCAGCATCTCGGCGGCGACCCTGCACGCGGTGGTGCGGGACGTGGCGGAGTCGCTGCGCAGGGCGGGCGTGCCGAAGCTGGTGCTGGTCAGCGGGCACGGGGGCAACTACGTGCTCGGCAACGTCGTCCAGGAGTCGGGCGGCGACATGGCGCTTTTCCCCGGAATGGACGAGTGGGAGGACGCGCGGGCCGCGGCGGGAATGGAGACGTCCGGAATCAGCGATATGCACGCCGGTGAGCTGGAGACGTCCATCCTGCTGCACGCCCATCCGGAACTGGTGCGGCCCGGATACGAGGGTGCCGACCACCTGGCCGACGACCGGCGGCACCTGCTGACCGCCGGAATGGCGCGCTACACCGGGTCGGGGGTCATCGGACGGCCGTCACTGGCCTCCGCCGGCAAGGGCCGGGATGCGCTCGCGAACCTCGTCGGTGCGTTCGGGCACTGCCTCGCGGTGCTCGACGAGCAGGGTCAGGGCGCCCGGCAGGGCGGAGACGAACGTCAGGACGCCGTAGACGACGGAGATGGTGAGGCCCGCGGCGGAGCCTAGGCCGGCGGCGCCGAACGCCAGTGCGGTCACGGCCTCCCGGGGGCCCCAGCCGCCGACGTTGATCGGCAGGCCCATGACCAGAAGGGCCAGCAGGAGCAGCGGCAGCAGTTCGGTGAGCGGGGCGTGCGAGCCGGCGGCGCGGGCGGCGACGACGAACAGCGCGAGGTGGCCGACGAGGGCCGCGGCGGACAGCGCGGTGATGCCGGGCCAGGCCGCCAGGACGCCGCGGGCCTCGGCGAACGCGGCGGCGACGGCGCGGTGCCGCCAGCGGGCCAGGGCGGCGAGCAGGCTGAGCAGCAGCACGGCGGGGATCAGGGCGGGCTTCAGTGACGCCAGCAGCGACGGGCGGGCCGGCAGGACGGCCAGGCAGGCGAGCACCAGGACGGTCTGCCCGGCGGCCCGTTCCAGCACGACGGCGCGGACGCCCCGTCCGAGGTCGCCGGACCGGTGGCCGTGGCTGACCGCGCGGTGCACGTCGCCGAGGACACCCGCGGGCAGCACGGCGTTCAGGAACAGCGCCCGGTAGTAGGCGGTGACGGCATCGCGCAGCGGCAGCGGAAGGCCGAGCCGCCGGGCGATCAGCCGCCAGCGGGCGGCGGCGCAGACGGTGCTGAGCAGGCCGACGAGCAGGGCGGCGGCGATGGACGGGCCGTCGACGGCCTTCAGCGCGGCCACGAACGCCGACGTGCTGTGCCACCACAGCAGGCCGCCGAGGATCGCCAGCGCGGCGAGGACGCGCAGCCAGGGCCAGAACTTCACGAGGCGCTCCCGGGGAGTGCGAGCAGGTCGATGTGGTGGACCTCGACGGTGAGGCGTCCGGCGTCGCACTCGCCGAGCCGGCGGCGCAGGTACTCGGCGGCGGGTTCGGCGAGGTCGGGGCGCTGCTCGACGGCGGCGCCGACCCAGCCGCGCAGCCATTCGCGGGCGAGCGCGGCCTGTGCGGGGCCGAGCCGCCACGGGCTCGGCCGCGTCGCGACGGTCGCGCCGCGGCGGCGGAACGCGGTGGCGGCGGCGGCCGGGGCGTCCGGGCCGAGCAGCCCGTGCCGCCGCTGGTGGGCGTCGAACGCGGCGCCGATCGCGCCGTCCAGCGGGTCGGACGGGAAGAGCCGGACGCGCCCGGCGACCGACAGGGTCAGCAGCGCGGGGCAGCACGCGGCGGCGGCGATGCCGTCGACCTGCTCGGCGGTGAGGACGTCCAGCAGCGCGGACGCGGCGACCAGCGACGCGCCGACGAGGTCGGCGGCGTGCAGGTCGGCGAGGTCGCCCTCGCGGGTCTCCAGGGTGGCGGGCGCGCCGTCGGCGGTGCGGTAGGTGTTGGCGCGCGCCTCCTCCAGCAGGCCGGGGTCGCGGTCGTGCAGCACCCAGTGCTGGGGCCCGGGCAGCCGGGGGGCGAGCCAGCGGCCGAGCGCGCCGGTGCCGCAGCCGAGGTCCCAGATGACCAGCGGCTCGCCGGGCGGCGGCAGGTGGGCGCGCAGCGGGCCGAGCAGCTCGCCCGCGCGGGCGGCGGCGTCGGCCTCCTCGCGCAGCGCCAGCCAGGTCGGGGCGTAGGCGGTCATGTCGTCTCCTTCCCGAGTCCGTCCAGCACGGCGGCCATGCGGCGGGACGCGGCGTCCCAGCCGTGCAGCGCGCCGCGCCGCTGCCGGGCGGCGGACCGGAGGGCCGCGCGCAGCCCGGGGTCCAGCAGCCAGCGGCGCAGGGCCGCGGCGAGCGCGGCCGGGTCGTCCGGGGGGACGAGGAGACCGGGGGCGGTGCCGTCCGGGGCGTGCCCGAGCGTGCCGGGAACGCCGTCGGCGTCGCTGGTCAGGACGGGGATCCCGCGCGCGAGGGCCTCGGTGACGACCATGCCGTAGGTTTCCGAGCGGGTGGGCAGGACGGCGAGGTCGGCGGCGTCGTAGGCGGCGCCGAGCCGGTCCCCGGTGAGGGGGCCGGCGAGGTGCACGCGGTCGCCGAGGCCGTGCCGGTCGATCGACTCGCGCACCCGCCCGGCGTGGGCGGGGTCGCGGTCCAGGGGCCCGGCGCAGACGCACGTCCACGGCAGGTGGGCGACGGCGGCGAGGGCTTCGACGAGGACGTCGTGCCCCTTGCGCGGCGTCACGGACGCGACGCACAGCAGCCGGGACGCCCCGTCGGTGCCGGTGGCGAGCGGCGCGGGATCGACGCCGGGGGCGACGGCGTGGACCCGCGCGGGGTCGAGGTCGTGCCGTCCGATCAGGCGTTTCATCGCCCACGGGCTGGTCGCCACGACCGCGGCGGCGGCGTGCAGGGTGGCGCGTTCGAGCGGTTCGAGGTCGGCGCCGCCCTCGTCGGCGAGGGGCAGGTGGACGAGGACGGCGAGGCGCAGCCGCGACGCGTGCGGGACGACGACGTCGGGCACCCCGCATGCGACCAGGCCGTCCATCAAGGCGACGGTGCCGTCCGGCAGCGCGGCGAGGGAGCGGCCGAGGGCGGCGCGGGCGGCGGCGTCCGGGCGGGGCCAGGCGCCCGGCACGGCGATCTCCCGCGCGGTGCGTCCCGCCTCGGCGAACTCCTCGCAGAGCCGGCGGTCGTAGACGTTGCCGCCGCTCGGCACGGTCGGGTCGTCGATGTCACCGGGGACGACGAAGCACACTTCAGCGGTCATAGCGGGCGCTCGTAGCTCGCCCAGGCGACGTGCGACTCGCGCAGCGTCACCGCGATCTCCGACAGCCCGCGCGCGCTCTCCCCCATCGTCCCGGCGCGGATCCGGGCGGCGAGCCGGTCGGCGACGACCTTCGCCAGGTACTCGGTCGTGGTGTTGACCCCGGCGAACTCGGGTTCGTCGTCCAGGTTGCGGTAGTTCAGCTCCCGCAGCACCTCGCCGAGCTCGCGGGTGGCGAGCCCGATGTCGACGACGATGTTGTCGGCGTCGAGTTCCGCGCGGCGGAACGTCGCGTCCACGACGAAGGTGGCGCCGTGCAGCCGCCGCGCCGGGCCGAAGACCTCGCCGCGGAAGCTGTGCGCGACCATGAAGTGGTCGCGGACGGTGATGCCGAACAAGGGCCCTCCCTGTTTCCTGTGCCGGCGTTCCTGTGTGACCGTTCCTGTGCGCCTAGGCCTGCGGGTAGTCGATCCGGTGGCAGAGCGCGGGGAGCTCCCCGCCCGCCAGCCGGGCCATGACCTGGGGAATCTCCTCGAACGGGCTGTTCCCCGTGATCAGTGCGTCGAACGCCGGGGCGGCCAGCAGCCGCAGCGCCAGCGCGAGCCGGTCGGCCGGCGACCGGCGCGAGCGCCGCGCCGGGGCGACCATGCCGACCTGGCTGGCGCGGACGGCGAGCCGGCGCGAGTGGAACGACTCGCCGAGCGGGACGCGCACCGGCCGGTCGCCGTACCAGCTCAGCTCGATCACCTCCCCCTCGGGCGCGAGCAGCTCCAGCGAGCGGACCAGCCCGGCCTCCGTCGCGCTGGCGTGGAAGACCAGGTCGCGGCCGCCCGTGGCGTTGCCGGGCAGGGCGAACCGGACGCCGAGCGCCCGCGCCGTCTCCGCCCGCGCCGGGTCGACGTCGACCAGCTCGACGTCGCAGCCCGGCAGCCCGGCGAGGACCCCGGCGACCGAGCAGCCGACCATGCCCGCACCGACGACCGCGATCCGGTCGCCGACCAGCGGCGCCGCGTCCCAGCAGGCGTTCACGGCGGTCTCCACGGTCCCGGCGAGGACGGCGCGTCCGGGCGGCACGCCGTCCGGCAGCGGGACGACCGCGCTCGCCGGCACCACGTAGCGGGTCTGGTGCGGGTAGAGGCAGAACACGTGCCGCCCGAGCAGCTCCGGCGGGCCGTGCTCGACCACGCCGACGTTCAGGTACCCGTACTTGACCGGGCCGGGGAACGCGCCGTCCTGGAACGGCGCCCGCATCACCGCGTGCTGGTTCTCCGGGACGCCGCCGCGGAACACCAGCGCCTCCGTGCCGCGGCTGACGCCGGAGAACACCGTCCGGACGACGACCTCGCCCGGCCCCGGCTCCGGCAGCACGACCGGGCGGATCTCCCCCTCACCTGGCGACCGGATCCAGAACGCGCGCGCGTCGAGTTCCATGAGCACCCCTTCCCCGCCGAACCCCGTGATGCCGTACGGCCAGCCACAGCACGTCCCGTCCGAACGACCACGCCAGCAGGGCCAGCGCCGCCGCGACGGCCGCCCACGCGTGGGGGACGGCGCCGGACGCGGCGGCCGCCAGCACGACGCCCTGCACGACCGCAACCGCCTTGCGCGCGAAGCTCGGCGGCAGCGGCGACCGCAGCCACGGCGCCGCCCACGACGCCGCGACGAACGCGTACCGCATCGTCCCGATCGCCAGCACCCAGAGCCCGGCCACCGTCGCCACCTGCACGCTCAGCACCAGGATCAGCAACGCGTCGGCCTCCATGTCGAACCGGGCGCCGAGGTCGGACGCCGTCCCGGTGCGGCGCGCGACCCATCCGTCGGCCCCGTCCAGGACGAGCGCGGCCGAGGCGAGCGCGACCAGCACCGCGACCGGCCCGCCATGGACCAGATGCCCCGCGACGAGCGCCGCGACGCATCCCACGAGGACGACCCGCGCCAGCGTGACGTGGTCGGCGGGCCCCAGCGCGCGCCGTCCCCGGAACGCGAGGCCGAGGACTCCCCACGACGCGAGCGCGTAGCCGAGGCCGACGGCGAGCCCCACCGCGCCCGGACGCAGCGCCGCCACGGCTGCCGCCTGGACGCACGCGGCGCCCGCCAGCTCCCATGCCCGCCACACAACGGGCCCGCGCCGCACCGGCCGGAACACCGGCCGGGAGACGGTCATCGGCCGCGCCATCAGCGGGCCTCGCCGGCGTCCATCCGGGCGCCGTTCAGGGCGGCGCCGTTCACGGCCGCACCGTTCACCGCACCACCGTTCACCGCAGCACCGTTCACGGCGGCGTCCAGTTGCGGCAGGTCGTGGCCGAGGCGGTCGCGCTTGGCGGTCAGGTAGCGGATGTTGTCGTCGTTGACCGGGGCGAGGAGGGGCACCCGGGCCGCGACGTCGATGCCGTAGGACTCCAGGGCGCTGACCTTCGCCGGGTTGTTGGACAGCAGCCGCACCGACCCGACGCCGAGGTGGCGCAGCACGCGGGCGGCCGGGCCGTAGTCGCGGGTGTCGACGGGCAGCCCGATCGCGGTCGCGGAGTCGACGGTGTCGAGCCCCTGGTCCTGCAGGACGTGCGTGCGCACCTTCGCGACCAGCCCGATCCCCCGGCCCTCGTGGCCGCGCAGGTAGACCAGGACGCCGCCGCCCTCCCGCACGATCGCGTCCAAGGACGCGTTCAGCTGGTCGCCGCACTCGCACCGGGTGGCGCCGAAGATGTCGCCGGTCATGCATTCGGAGTGCATCCGGACCAGGACGCCGGCGCGGCCCGCCACCTCGCCCCGGACGAGCGCCAGGTGCTCGTTCCCGTCGACCGGGTCCCGGAACGCCACGGCGCGGAACACCCCGCGCCGCGTCCGCAGGTCCGCCTCCGCGACGTCCCCGATCTCCGCGGCGTCCCCCACACCACCGCCGTCCCCGACGTCGCCGCCGCCCCCGACGTCCTCGCGGCCGATGCCCTGGTCGTGCATCTTCCCTCCTCGGCTCGTGATCACCGTGCTCCGCAGCGACCGGTACGCGGCGGCCACGGCCCGTGGCCGCGCCCCGTCAACGGGGTACGACCGGGCCGCTACACCGAGTGGCACGGAGGAGAGGTACCCGAAGGTTCAGCCGAGCCGGGCGCGGACCACCAGTGCGTGCAGCGCGCGCCGCGCCGGCGGCTGCTCGGGCAGGGCGCTGCGCTCGCGCTCCTCCTCCAGCCGGGACGTGAGCGCCTCGACGTCGGCCCGCAGGACCTCCGGGGACGGCGCGTCCGGCGGGAGCGGCCCGTGCTCGGCGGCGCGCTTGGCCTCGACCAGGTCCGGGAGGTAGGGCGGGCCGTATCCGGTCAGCCGGGTCAGGTCCGCCTGGAGCCGCGCCTCCCGCATCAGGCGGATGCCGGTGAGCAGCACGCGGAAGGTGTAGAGCAGCGGTTTCAGCTCGCCGGTCTTCTCGAACAGCTTCCACTGGGACCGCGCGAAGCCGAGGTAGTGGTGCGCGTGGTGGGACGTGAACAGTCCCGGCGCCAGCGCCACGAGCTCCTCGTGCAGCGGTGACGTCGCGACGACCAGCGGCGAGAGGACCTGCTCCAGGACGTAGCCGTTGCGCCGCAGCAGCAGGTGGCAGAACTTCGCGAGGTCGTGGGTGACGACGTCGGCCTCCACCCCGGCGTGGTCCCACATGAGGGTGACGGTCTCCTCGCCGGTCTCCAGCCCGACGATCTCCTCCAGCGGCAGGAGGTGGACGCCGCGCAGGTCGACGTCGGAGTCCTGCGACGGGAAGCCGTACAGGTGGGCGCCGCTGACCGTGACGAACGCCCGCGGGTACGGGTGGCCGGCGGCCAGGGCGTCGAGCATTCCTTCGGGGAGGTTCACGGGTTCACGCTCCTGCGGCGGACGGAGATCAGCAGGTTCTCGACGCGGTCGCGGTCGGGTTCGGCGGGCAGGGGGCTGCGGTCGAGGGCGCCGTCCAGGCCGGCGGTGAGGGACGCGCGCCACCGCTCGATCTCGTCCCAGCCGGTCTCGCCGCGCCGGACCGCGAGGAGCCGGTCGCGCAGGGCGCCGACGTCCACCAGCGGCTCGCCCGTCCGGACGAGGTGCTCGCCGCTGACGAGCAGCCGCAGCAGGTGCATGACGTGCTTCCAGTTCGGCTCGCCGCGGTTGCGCAAGTCGCCTTGCAGCTTGCGGAACTGGGCGTCGGCGTACCGGAGGAAGGTGCGGTGCGCGTGCCGGGACAGGAACGCCTGCCGGACGGCCAGCAGCTCCTCGCCGACCGGCGTGATCTTCTCGACGATCGGCGACCAGAGGCATTCCAGGACGGTCGGGTTGGCCGCCAGCGCCAGCTCGCAGAAGCGCTCGAACTCCCAGGAGAACTGCTCGGGCAGCGGGCCGTCCAGGTGGGTGGGCGGCTTGGTGAAACGCCAGAACAGCGGGGCCGGCGCGGCGAACACGCCGCGCCGGTCGACGTCGCTGTCGCCGGTCGCCAGGCCGTACGCGCGCGAGCCGGTCACGACCGACAGCACGGTGTGGTCGCGCACGAGCCGCAGATCTTCGGAGGTCACGGTCGGCAGCCTCGCGCAGGCCGCCGCCGGGCGCCACCCGGTTTCCGGACGGTCTGTAAGCCGTTACGAGTTCGGACCGAACTTGCAGAAAGTTTCTGCAAGCTATTTACGGAGCTGCAACCCCTTGCTAGCGTCCCGGTCCAGCCACCCCTATCCCGGACCTGCGGGGCGGCCGTCCGGCCCGTCCCGCGAAGGAGGACCCCCATGCGGCGCATCCCCCCAATCGGCGCCCAGAGAACCCCCGGCCCGCTCCTCGCCGGTACCGCCGTCTGCGCGGCCCTCGCGCTCTCGCTCTCCGCCTGCGGCGGGGACGGCGGCGGCGGCTCCAAGGGCGGGTCCGGCGCCGCGAGCCTCACCGGCCGCGGCCCGATCACCTTCGTCACCGGCAAGGACCGCTCCGGCTACCTGCAGAAGCAGATCGACGGGTGGAACATCGACCACCCGAAGGAGAAGGTCCGGGTCATCGAGCTGCCGGACGAGCCGAACGACCAGCGCCAGCAGATGATCCAGAACGCGACGACGAGGTCCGACGCGTACACGGTGCTGAACCTGGACGTGGTGTGGACCGCGGAGTTCGCCGCGAACCGGTGGCTGACCGTGCTGCCGAAGGACCGGATCGACCTGGCGAAGCTGCTGCCCGCGACCGTCACGACCGGGCAGTACCGCGGCAACCTGTACGCGGTGCCGTCCACCTCCGACGCCGGGATGCTCTACTACCGCAAGGACCTGCTCGACAAGGCCGGGATCTCCGCGCCGCCGAAGACCTACGCCGAGATGTGGTCCGACTGCGACAAGGTCAAGAAGCTGCCCGAGGGCAAGGGCGTCGACTGCTACTTCACCGAGGTCAACAAGACCGAAAGCATCACCATCAGCGCGGTCGAGGCGATCGGCAGCGCCGGCGGGTCCATCGTCGGCCCGGACGGCAGGCCCACGCTGAACACCCCGCAGGCCAAACAAGGCCTGGAGTTCCTGGTCAACGCCAAGAAGGACGGCCGGATGCCGAAGGAGGCCGTCACGCTCGACACCGAGGGCGGCCGCCGCTACTTCCAGTCCGGCAAGCTGCTGTTCCAGCGGCAGTGGCCCTACCAGTACGCGCTGGCGAACGCCGACGACGGCTCGTCGAAGGTGGCGGGCAGGTTCGCGGTCGCACAGCTGCCCGGCCCGAACGGGCCCGGCGTCGCCAACCTCGGCGGCCACAACCTCGCGATCTCCGCCTTCGCCAAGAACAGGGCGACCGCGCTGGACTTCGTCCGGTACCTGACCGGTGAGCAGTCGCAGCGCGCGAACCTGCTGGCCACCTCGCAGGCGCCCACGCTCGCCTCGCTCTACGACGACCCCGAGATGACCAAGAAGTTCCCGTACCTGCCGGTGCTCAAGCAGGCCATCAGCAACGCCAAGCCGCGTCCCGTCGCGGTGAAGTACGGCGACGTGACCGCCGCGATCCAGGCCCAGGTGTACGACGCGGTGACCGGCAAGAAGCCCGCCGACCGGGCGCTGGCCGACCTGCAGACCGCGCTCGGCCCGCTGACCGCGCAGTGAGCGGCATGACCACGGCGTACGACGGCACGCCGCCCGCCGCGGGCACCACCGCGGCGGGCGGGCGGCGCTCCCGCAGGCGCGACGTGCAGGGGACGAGGCGGCTCGCGGCGCTGCTGCTGTCGCCGACCCTGCTCGTGCTCGCGCTGGTCATCGGCTACCCGGTGCTCGCCGGGTTCCGCGAGTCGCTGTACGCGCGCGGCGAGGGCCTGGACGCCGACGGCTTCGTCGTCCAGGGCGACCGGTTCGCCGGCCTGGACAACTACACGGCGATCTTCCACGGCGACCGCGCCGGCGCGTTCTGGAACGCCTTCGGCAACACGACGTTCTTCACCGTCACGACCGTGGTGCTGGAGACGGTGATCGGCGTCGCGATGGCGCTGATCATGCAGCAGGCGTTCCGCGGCCGGGCGGTCGTGCGGGCGAGCATCCTCGTCCCGTGGGCGATCCCGACCGCGATCTCCGGGCTGCTGTGGCGGTGGATCTTCCAGGCGGACGGCGCCGCGAACGCGGTGCTGCGCCACCAGATCCTGTGGACCGCCGACGGGTTCCCCGCCAAGCTGGCCGTCGTCATCGCCGAGGTGTGGAAGACCTCCCCGTTCATCGGGCTGCTCGTCCTCGCCGGCCTGCAGATGATCCCCCGGGACGTCCACGAGGCCGCGAAGGTGGACGGCGCCGGCCCGCTCCAGCGGTTCTGGTGGATCACGCTGCCGCTGGTCAGGCCCGCGCTGCTGGTCGCGGTGCTGTTCCGGATGCTGGACGTGCTGCGGATGTTCGACCTGCCCGCCGTGCTGATCGGCGTCAACCAGAGGTCGGTGGAGACCCTGACGATGATCGCCTGGTTCGAGGCGTCCAACCTGCGGTACGGGTCGGCCGCGGCGTACGCGACGATCCTGTTCCTGTACATCGCGCTGATCGCCTACCTGTTCGTCAGGCTGCTCGGCGCCGACATCATCGGCGAGGCCCGCCAGCAGACGAGGCGGGCCCGCGGGAGCCGCCCGGTCAGGGGCCGCCGGAAGAAGGTGACCGCATGACCGGCTCGCTGCCGAGGCGGCTGCCGTCCTACCTCGGGCTCGCGCTCGTCGCCGTCTACTGCCTCGCGCCGTTCTACTGGATGACCGTGTCGGCGTTCCGGCGGCCGCAGGACCAGTTCGACAACTCGATCGTTCCCACGCAGTGGTCGTGGCAGAACTTCCACGCGGTTTTCTCCGGCGACAACGGCTTCGGCCGCGCGCTGCTGAACAGCGTCGTCGTGGCGGGCTGCACCACCGCGTTGACCCTGGTCATCGGCACGTTCACCGCCTACGCGCTGGCCCGGCTGGACTTCCGGTTCAAGAACGCGGTGCTCGGGCTGATCGTCGCGACCACGATGTTCCCGGGAATCTCCCAGCTGGTGCCCTTGCTGAAGCTCTTCACGGACATCAAGTGGATCAACACGTACCAGGCGATGATCGTGCCCAGCCTCGGGTTCGCGCTGCCGCTGTCGGTGTGGCTGCTCACGGCCTTCTTCCGGCAGCTGCCGCGCGAGCTGGAGCAGGCCGCGATGGTGGACGGCTGCACCCGCGGCCAGGCGTTCCGCAAGATCATCGTTCCGCTGGCGGCGCCGGGGGTGTTCACCACGGCGATCCTGACGTTCATCGCCGCGTGGAACGAGTTCCTCATCGCGCTGTCCATGGTCAACAGGAAGGAGATGCAGACCGCCACCGTGGCGATCTCGAAGTTCACCGGCGTGTCGGGCTTCGACCAGCCGTTCGGCACCCAGATGGCGGCGGGGGTCGTGGTGACCGTCCCGCTGATCGCCGTGGTGCTGGTCTTCCAGCGCCGGATCGTCGCCGGCCTCACCGCCGGCGGCGTCAAGTGACCCGCCGACCCGAAGGACGTACATGACGCAGGACACCCTCGCCGTCCCCGCACCCCGCGCCCGGGGCACCGCCCGCTGGTGGCGCGACGCCGTCATCTACCAGGTGTACGTGCGCAGCTTCGCCGACTCGGACGGGGACGGCGTCGGCGACCTGCCGGGCATCCGGTCCCGGCTGCCGTACCTGGCCTCCCTCGGCGTGGACGCGCTGTGGCTGACCCCGTTCTACGTCTCGCCGATGGCCGACTTCGGCTACGACGTCGCCGACTACCGCGACGTCGACCCGCTGTTCGGCACGCTCGCCGACGCCCGCGCCCTGATCGAGGACGCGCACGCCGCCGGCCTGCGGGTCATCGTCGACGTCGTCCCGAACCACACCTCCGACCGGCACGCCTGGTTCCGGGCGGCGCTGGCCGCCGCGCCGGGCTCGCCGGAGCGCGCCCGCTACGTCTTCCGCGACGGCCGCGGCCCGGACGGCGCGCAGCCGCCCAACGACTGGGAGTCGGTGTTCGGCGGCCCCGCCTGGACCCGGCTGCCGGACGGGCAGTGGTACCTGCACCTGTTCGCCGCCGAGCAGCCCGACCTGGACTGGGAGAACCCCGAGGTCCGCGCCGAGTTCGAGGGCATCCTGAGGTTCTGGCTCGACCTCGGCGTGGACGGCTTCCGCGTCGACGTCGCGCACGGCATGGCCAAGGCGCCCGGCCTGCCCGACGTCGGCCACCCGAACCAGGTGGAGATGCTCGGCACCGCCGTCCTGCCCTACTTCGACCAGGATCCGGTGCACGACATCCACCGCGAGTGGCGCCGCGTCCTGGACTCCTACGCCGGGGAGCGGATCACCGTGGCCGAGGCGTGGGCGCCGACGCCCGAGCGCCTCGCCCTCTACACCCGCCCGGACGAGTCGCACCAGGCGTTCAACTTCCACTACCTGACCGCGCCGTGGGACGCGGCCGGGATGCGGGAGGTGGTCGAGGAGTCGCTGCGCACCGCCGGGGCGGTCGGCGCGCCCGCGACCTGGGTGCTGTCGAACCACGACGTCAAGCGGCACGTCACCCGCTACGGCGGCGGCGACACCGGCCTGCGGCGGGCCCGCGCGGCGGCGCTGCTGACGCTCGCGCTGCCCGGTTCGGCGTACGTCTACCAGGGCGAGGAGCTGGGCCTTCCCGAGGTGCTCGACCTGCCGGAGGAGTTCCAGCAGGATCCGCAGCGGCTGCGCGGCGAGGGCCAGGGGCGCGACGGCTGCCGGGTGCCGATGCCGTGGGACGGCGAGGAGCCGCCGTTCGGGTTCGGCGCCGGCGCCGCGTCCTGGCTGCCGGTCCCGACCTCGTGGCGCGACCTGACCGTCGCGGCGCAGACCGGGGACCCCGATTCGATGCTCGCCCTGTACCGCGCGGCGCTGCGCGTCCGCCGCGAGCATCCCGCGCTCGGCGACGGCCCGCTCCGCTGGCTGGACGGCCCGCCCGGCACGCTGTCGTTCGTCCGCGAGGACCCCGGGACGGGCCGCGCCTGCGCCTGCGTCGTGAACATGGGCGACCGCACGGTCCGCGTCCCCGTCCCCGGCGCCCCGCTGCTCGCCAGCGGACCGGTCCACATCGAGGGCGCAACGGCCGAACTCCCGCCCGACACCGCGCTGTGGCGGGACGTTGAAGAGGGATAACTTGAGACCTATGACGACACGCCTGGCGGACATCGCCGCGCATGCCGGGGTGAGCGAGGCGACGGTCAGCCGGGTGCTGAACGGCAAGCCGGGCGTGTCGCCGAGCACGCGCCAGGCGGTGCTGACCGCGCTGGACGTGCTCGGCTACGAGCGGCCGGCCCGGCTGCGCCAGCAGCGGGCCGGGCTGATCGGGCTGATCATCCCGGAGCTGACCAACCCGATCTTCCCGGCGTTCGCCGAGGTCATCGAGAGCGCGCTGGCCCGGCACGGGTACATGGCGGTGCTGTGCTCGCAGGCGCCCGGCGGCGTCGCCGAGGACGACTACATCGAGATGCTGCTGGAGCGCGGCGTCTCCGGGATCATCTTCGTCAACGGGCTGCACGCCAACGCCCGCTCCGACCGGGCGCGGTACGCGCGGCTGCTCGAGCAGGCGCTGCCGATCGTGCTCGTGAACGGGTACCGGCCCGACATCGACGCGCCGTTCGTCTCCAACGACGACGTCGCGTCGCTGGAGGCGATCGTCGGGCATCTGGCCGCAATGGGCCACCGGCGGATCGGCCTGGCGATCGGGCAGGACGTGTACGTGCCGACGCGCCGCAAGACCGAGGGGTTCCGGCGGGCGATGGCGGCGTACACCGGGCTGCCGGCGGCCGAGGTCGACGAGCTGGTCGTCAACACGATGTACACGGTCGAGGGCGGGCAGGCGGCGGCGGCGAAGCTGCTGGACGCGGGCTGCACGGCGATCTGCGGCGGCAACGACATCATGGCGCTCGGCGCGATCCGGGCGGCCCGGGCGCGGGGCCTGCGGGTGCCCGAGGACGTGTCGGTGACCGGCATGGACGACTCGCTGCTGACCGCCTACCTCGACCCGCCGCTCACCACGATCCGGCAGGCCGTGCGGGAGATGTCGATGGCGGCGGTGAGCACGGTGCTGGACGAGATCCGCGGCGCCCGGGCTCCGCGCACCGAGCTGCTGTTCCGGCCGGAACTGGTCGTCCGGCGGTCCACCGCGCCGGTCCCGGCGGCCCCGCCCCCGACCGGCCGGCGGCTGTCCACCGTACCGGAGGGCTGAGCCGGGGCCTCCCGGGGCCCCGCGCCGGTCCGTTCGAGTTGTAACGGTTGTGTTGCGGCGGATTGACAGTGAGGCCCGTCACGGTCTTTCATCCGTGGGAGCGCTCCCACGCAATGGAAGACACAACCTGAGAGGGGTCCGCCATGAGGGCCATCATGCGGCGCGGACTGGGCACGGCGATGGCGGTGGTGCTCGCCGGCGGTCTCGCGGCCGCCTGCGGCGGCGGCGACGACGACAAGAAGGACTCGGACTCGGGGCCGGTGACGCTCACCGTCGACGTGTTCGGCGAGGTGGGCTACGACCAGCTCTACAAGCAGTACGAGCAGTCCCACCCCGGCGTCACCATCAAGCAGCGCAAGGTCTCGTCGCTGGACGAGTACAAGCCGCGCATCCAGCAGTGGATGGCCACGGGCAGCGGCGCCGGCGACGTGGTGATGCTCGAGGAGGGCATCCTGCCGCTCTACATGCAGCAGCGGTCGAAGTTCCTCAACCTGTTCGACTACGGCGGCAAGGCGCTGCAGGACAAGTTCCTGCCGTGGAAGTGGCAGATGGGCGTCAGCCCGGACGGCAAGCAGCTGGTGGGCCTCGGCACCGACGTCGGCCCGCTCGCCATGTGCTACCGCAAGGACCTGTTCAAGAAGGCGGGCCTGCCCACCGAGCGCGAGGAGGTCGGCAAGCTCTGGCCGACGTGGGACGCGTTCCTGCAGACGGGGCAGAAGTTCCAGCAGAAGGTGTCCGGCACCAAGTGGCTCGACGGCCCCACCGCGGTCTTCCGCGCGACCGTCCTGCAGAACGCCGGCGCCGGCCCCGGCTACAGCTTCTTCGACAAGAACGACAACCTCGTCTTCGACAGCAACCCGGCGGTCAAGCAGGCGTTCGACACCTCGCTCAAGTTCGAGCAGAGCAAGCTCACCTCGGACATGTCGATCTTCACCCCGCCGTGGCAGACCGGGCTCAAGCGCGACACCTTCGCCACCGTGCCCTGCCCGTCGTGGATGCTCGGCGGCATCGAGCAGTTCTCCGGCGCCTCCGGCAAGGGCAAGTGGGACGTGGCGACGACGCCCGGCGGCTCGGGCTACTGGGGCGGCTCGTGGCTCGCCGTGCCCAAGCAGACCAAGCACGCCAAGCAGGCCGCCGCGCTGGCGGAGTTCCTGACCTCCCCGCAGGGGCAGGCCGGCGCCTTCAAGTCCGCCAGCACCTTCCCGTCGTCGCCGCAGGCCGAGCAGGACCCGGCGGTCGCCGACGCCAAGAGCGCCTACTTCAACGACGCGCCGATCGGCACGATCTTCGGCGGCCTGGTCGCCTCGGTGAAGCCGGTGCACCTCGGCCCGAAGAACGAGGACGTGCGGGCGGCCGTGGAGAACGTGCTGATCTCGGTCGGGCAGGGCAAGGTCAAGCCCGACGAGGCCTGGTCCAAGGCCGTCGACGAGGCCAAGAAGGCCGCCAGGTAGCCGCCTCCCGCCACGGCGGCGGCGCCGTGCCCCACCTCCCCGCACGGCGCCGCCGCCGTTCCACTCCCGCTCAGTCCCGTCCTCGGAAAGGAGGCGCCCGGCCCATGGCCACCGATCTGCGCCCCAGCCGGAACGGTCCGCAGCAGCCCACGGCGCAGGCCCCACCGGCCGGGCGCCGCTCCCTGCGGACCCGCCTGACCAGGCTCGACGTGAAGGCCTCGCCCTACGCCTTCATCTCGCCGTTCTACATCGTCTTCGCGATCTTCGGCGCGTTCCCGCTCGTGTACACGCTCTGGGTGTCGCTGCACGACTGGGAGCTCGCCTCGGGCACCCGCAAGTGGGTCGGCCTGGACAACTACAAGTACCTGTGGAGCGACGCCGACTTCTGGCACGCGACGGTCAACACCGTCGGCATCTTCGTCCTGTCGACGGTGCCGCAGCTGCTGATCGCGCTGTTCGTCGCCAACGCGCTGAACCGGCGGATGCGGCTGCCGACGCTGTTCCGGATCGGCATGGTGGCGCCGCTGGTCACCTCGACCGCCGCCGTCGCGATCGTGTTCACCCAGATGTTCGACCACGACTGGGGCATGATCAACTGGGCGATCGGGCTGGTCGGGATCGACCCGGTCAACTGGACCAGCAGCCGCGGCTGGTCCTGGGTGGCGATCGCGACCATGGTCGACTGGCGCTGGACCGGCTACAACGCGCTGATCTACCTCGCCGCGATGCAGGCGATCCCGAAGGACCTCTACGAGGCGGCCTCGATCGACGGCGCGTCCCGGATCCGGCAGTTCTGGCAGATCACCGTGCCGATGCTGCGCCCGACGATCATCTTCACGACGATCATCGCGACCATCGGCGGGCTGCAGCTGTTCACCGAGCCGGTGCTGTTCAGCGTGGGCACCCCCAACAAGATGGACGGCGGCCCGCTGCACCAGTTCCAGACGCTGACGATGTACATGTACGACAACGCCTTCGGCCATGACCGGTACGGCTACGGCGCCACGATCGCGTGGGCCCTGTTCCTGATGATCATCCTGTTCTCGCTGATCAACTTCCTGTTCGTGCGGCGCACGGGAGGCACCAAGTGACCACGCTCCTGGCCGGTCCCGGCGACGCCCGGCACGCCCGCGACCGCCGGTCCGGCCGGTTCCGCAACCTGTGGAACGCCAGCCCGCTGACCTACCTCACGCTGATCGTCGCGCTCGCCCTGTCGGTCTTCCCGATCTACTGGATGATCGCGGTGGCGACCCGGACCAACGACGTGGTCGCCGACGTCCCGCCGCCGATGCTGCCCGGCGGGCACGGCGGGGACAACGTGCGCCGGCTGTTCGACAACCCCGACGCCTACTTCGCCAAGGGCCTGGTGAACTCGGCGATCGCCTCGGCGTGCGTGACGGTCTCCACCGTCTTCTTCGCCTCGCTGGCCGGCTTCGCCTTCGCCAAGCTGCGCTTCCGCGGCAAGAACGCGCTGCTGGTGTCGATCGTCGCGACGATGATGATCCCGGTGCAGATGGGCATCATCCCGCTCTACATGATCATGGTGAAGCTGGGCTGGCAGAGCCATCTGCAGGCGGTGATCGTGCCGTTCCTGGTCACCGGGTTCGGCGTGTTCATGATGCGGCAGTACGCCGACCAGGCCGTCCCGGACGAGCTGATCGAGGCCGCCCGGGTCGACGGGTGCACGACGTTCGGCATCTACTGGCGGGTCGTGCTGCCCGCCCTGCGGCCCGCCGCCGGCGTGCTCGGCCTGTTCACGTTCATGCAGACCTGGAACGACTTCATGTGGCCGCTGGCGGTGCTCACGCCGGAGAACCCCACGGTCCAGATCTCGATCAACAACCTGGCGAACGCGTACTTCAAGGACTACACGCTCATGTTCGCCGGCACCACCGTGGCGATCCTGCCGCTGCTCGTGGTGTTCGTCGTGTTCGGCCGCCAGATCATCGGCGGAATCATGGAAGGTGCGGTGAAGGCGTGACCTCTCTGGAATCGAGCGCCGTCCAGGACGACGCCGCCGCCGCGACCGGGCCACGGTTCCCCACCGGGTTCCGCTGGGGCGCGGCCACCGCCGCCTACCAGATCGAGGGCGCCGCCGCCGAGGACGGGCGCGGACCGTCGATCTGGGACACCTTCGCCCGCACGCCCGGCAAGGTCCTCGGCGGCGACACGGGGGACGTCGCCGTGGACCACTACCACCGGTACCCCGAGGACGTCGCGCTGATGAGCGGGCTCGGCCTCACCTCCTACCGGTTCTCCATCTCCTGGCCCCGGGTGCAGCCGACCGGGGCCGGGGCCGTCAACGAGCGGGGGCTCGACTTCTACCGGCGCCTCGTCGACGCGCTGCTGGAGGCGGGGGTCGAGCCCTGGCCGACGCTGTACCACTGGGACCTGCCGCAGCCGCTGGAGGACGCGGGCGGCTGGCCGGAGCGCGAGACCGCGCACCGGTTCGCCGACTACGCCGCCGCCGTGCACGAGGCGCTCGGCGACCGGGTGAAGCACTGGACGACGGTGAACGAGCCGTGGTGCGCGGCGTTCCTCGGCTACGCGTCCGGGGACCACGCGCCGGGGCGGCTCGACCCGTCCGGCGCCCTGCTCGCCGCGCACCACCTGATGCTGGGGCACGGCCTGGCGGTGGAGTCGATGCGGGCCCGCCACCCGGGCAACCGGTTCGGCGCGGCCGTCAACCTGTACGCGGTGTCCCCCGCGACCGACGACCCCGCCGACGTGGACGCCGCGCGCCGCATCGACGGCATGCAGAACCGGCTGTTCCTCGACCCGCTGCTGCTCGGCCGCTACCCCGAGGACGTGCTGGCCGACACCGCCCGGTTCGGCTTCGAGCCCGACGCGGCGGACCTGGCCGTGATCAGCCGGCCGATCGACCAGCTCGGCATCAACTACTACTCGCGGCACACGGTCGCCGGGACGCCCGGCGAGGCGGCGCAGACGGCCTCCTCGCCGTTCGCGACGAACTCCCCGTGGGTGGGCAGCGAGCACGTCCGGTTCGTCTCGGCGGGCCGGCCGACGACCGGCATGGGCTGGGAGATCGACGAGAGCGGGCTGCACGAGGTGCTGACCCGGGTGCACCGCGACTACCCGGCCGTCCCGCTGTACATCACCGAGAACGGCGCCGGCTACGACGAGGCCCCGGACGGCGATGGCACGGTCCACGACGCGGGGCGCATCGCCTACATCGACGCGCACCTGCGCGCGTGCCACGCCGCCATCGCCGACGGCGTACCGCTCGCGGGCTATTTCACATGGTCGCTGCTGGATAATTTCGAGTGGGCCTGGGGCTACTCCAAGCGCTTCGGGCTGGTCCACGTGGACTACGCGACGCAGCGCCGGACGCCCAAGGACAGCGCACGCTGGTACTCGGACGTGATCCGGCGGGGCGGCCTGCCCGGGCGCGGCTGAGGCATCGCCGGGACCGGCACCGCCCCGCCGCGGGCGGTGCCGCCCCACCGGGCCGGTGCCGGGCCGGCGCGGGCGCCACAGGAAGGACGGAGGGGCCTGATGACGCAGAGGGGCACGCGCCCGACCCTGGAGGAGGTCGCGGCGCGGGCCGGGGTCGGCCGCGGCACGGTGTCCCGGGTGGTCAACGGGTCGCCGCGGGTCAGCGAGCGGGCCCGGCAGGCCGTGCTGAAGGCGATCGACGAGCTCGGGTACGTGCCCAACCGGGCGGCCCGCACGCTGGTCACCCGGCGCACCGACACGGTCGCGCTGGTGATCGCCGAGTCCGACCAGCGGCTGTTCGGCGAGCCGTACTTCGCCGGCATCATCCGCGGGATCAGCAACGGCCTCGGCGACACCGGGCTGCAGCTGCTGCTCGCGCTCGCCCGCTCCCCCGCCGAGTACGCGCGGCTCGAGCACTACCTGACCACCCAGCACGTGGACGGGGTGCTGCTCACCTCGCTGCACGCCGAGGACCCGCTGCCCGCCAAGCTGGAGGCCAACGGGGTGCCGACGGTGCTCGGCGGGCGGCCGCCGGGCCTGTCGCCGGTCAGCTACGTCGACGTCGACAACCGGCTCGGCGCCCGCGAGGCCGTCGGCCACCTCATCACCGGGGGGCGGCGGCGCATCGCAACGATCGCCGGCCCGCAGGACATGGGGGTGGGCATCGACCGGCTCGCCGGCTACCGGGAGGCGCTCGGCGAGGCGGGGCTGCCGGAGTACGTCGCGTTCGGCGACTTCGGCGAGGCCACCGGCATCAGCGCCGCCGAGGAGTTGCTGGCCCGCGAGCCGGAGCTGGACGCGGTGTTCGCCGCCAGCGACCCGATGGCGCTCGGCACGCTGCGGGTGCTGCGCCATGCCGGACGCCGCGTCCCCGGCGACGTCGCGGTGATCGGCTTCGACGACTCCGCCGCCGCGCCGCTGGCCGACCCGCCGCTCAGCAGCGTGCACCAGTCGCCGGAGGAGATGGGCGTGGCGATGGCGCGGCTGCTGATCTCGCGGATCCGCGGCGAGGCCGTCGCCGACCCGGTGGTCATCATGCGCCCGCACCTCGTCCTGCGCGAGTCGGCGTAGCGGCGTCCGCCGGGGTCATGAGTCCGGCCTATGATCATTCCTGACATCGCCGGACCGAGAGGAGCCCGCCATGGCCTACGCGCCAACCGACGAGGAGCTGGTCCACCTGCGGCGTGCCGTCGCGCTGGCCGCCGAGGCGCTCGCCGACGGGGACGAGCCCTTCGGCACCGTGCTGGTCTCGGCGTCCGGCGAGATCCTGTTCGAGGACCGCAACCGCACCGCCGGCGGCGACCAGACCCGGCACCCGGAGTTCGAGGTCGCGCGCTGGGCCGCCACGAACCTGGCTCCGGACGAGCGCTCCGCCGCGACCGTGTTCACCTCCGGCGAGCACTGCCCGATGTGCTCGGCCGCGCACGGCTGGGTCGGCCTCGGCCGCATCGTCTACGTGCACTCCTCCGCGCAGGTGGGGGCGTGGCGCGCCGCGCTGGGCGTCCCGCCGTCCCCGGTCAACGCGATCCCGATCCAGGACGTGGTGCCGGGGATCCGGGTGGACGGGCCCGTCCCCGCGCTGGAGGCCGAGGTCCACGACCTGCACGTCCGCGCCTGCTCCTGAGTCCCGCCGAACGGGACCGTTCCACGGGGTCCGGCGCGCCGCGGCGGTCGCCGCGCTGTTCGCGCACGGCGACTTCGGTCGTACTTCACCGTCTTCCAGGCAACGCCGGACCTGCCCTTCCAGGCGATCTGCGCCGGCCGCTACGACGACCGCTTCGAGCTGCACGACGGCGAATGGCGCTTCGCCGAACGCCGCATCACCCTGGAGCCGGTCGGCAACGTGGCCCACCACCTGCGCCGTCCCGACATCCTGCGTTGAGCTGCGGTGCGTGTTGTCATGAGCGGCTCATGGCTACGAAGGACTCGTCCAGGGCGTCGATCAGGCGGGTGAAGGTGTCGTCCAGGGACTCCGGGAGGCCGAAGGCCGCGTCCCGCTCCAGCGACGCGAACCCGTGGCAGGCGATCCGCCACATGCGGATCGCGTGGACGAGATCGCCGCCCTCGAGCCGGTAGCCCTTGAACGCGGACGCGATGACGGCGACCGCCCGGTCGGAGACCGCTTCGTGCTCCGCGTCGCCGGGTGCCGGGGCCCGGACGCTCGCGGCGTACCGTCCGGGATGCGCGGCGGCGTAGGCGCGGTAGGCGGCCGACAGCTCCGCGAGCGCCTCCCGCCCGGTGACGCCCGCGGCGGCCGCCGCGAGCCGCGCCGCCATCTCCTCCACGGCCAGCATCGCGATGCCGCGCTTGACCGCGTCCAGGCCGTCGACGTGCTTGTACAGCCCGGGCAGCGACACCCCGCACCGCTTCGCGACGGCCGCGAGGGTCAGCTTTTCGAGGCCCGTCTCGTCGGCGACGTCCGCGGCCACCCGGACGACCCGCTCCGGGGTCAGGCCCGCGCGCGGCATGCCCTACGCGGCCTTGCGGGCGAGGGCGACACCGGTGCCGGTGACGAAGAGGATCAGCAGGGGGAGCGACACGTACGCCAGCGTAGCGACGCCGGTGAGCAGCAGCGCGTACCCGATGCCGGAGCCGGCGATGGCGACGGCCAGCGTGAATCCGACGTAGCGGAGCCAGCGCGGAAGGGTTCCCGACAGGGCGCCCGCGGCCCCGACGGCCGCGAGGAAGAACATCTTGACGCCGTCCGCGCGGTTGAGCGCCTCCAGCAGCGCGTGCGCGGTGCCCGGCGCCGACGTGGCGACCAGCACCAGCCCGATCGCGAACTGGGCCAGCGAGATGACCGCCGCCACCAGCCCGGCGCCCGCCGCGATCCGTCCGGCCCGCGACCAGCGCGCCGCCCGTCCGAGCGCGAGCGGGACGAGCGCGAGCGCGGCCGCGGGCAGCCCCTCGGTGAGCAGGAACTGCACGGTCAGCGCGCCCCCGTGCCCCGCGTAGTCCCGGACGATCTCGCTCCCGCTCGCGCCGAACCCGGCCGCGGGCACCGGAACCGAGAGCCCGGCGGCCCACGAGAGCGCGAACCCGATCCCGGCCACGGCCGGAACGCTCAGCAGCCCCTTGCGCGGCGCGGCGGCGATGCTCACCATGTCACCCTCCCATGTTGGTTAATGCAATTAACTTTAAGTTAATCACATTAGCCTCGGAGCGCAAGCCCCCGAGCCGAATAAGAAGGGGTGCCGGTCACCAGGGGTAGGTGCCTCCGTTCTCGTTGAGGAAGGCGCCGGTTTCGGGCCGTTCCAGCTGGCGGGCGATGTGGGCTCCGCCCTCGTCCGCGGTCAGGACACCGGTATGTCCGTTGAGGTCTGTGGCGCAGAACCCCGGCGAGAGCGCGTTGACCCTGATGCCCTCGCCGCGCAGCGCGTTGGCGTAGATGAGCGTGACCGCGTTCAGGGCCGCCTTGGACGAGTTGTAGCCGAGCAGGTTCGCGTAGCGCGCCAGCTCCTCGTCCGGCTTCTCGAGGAACGCGAACGTGCCGAGCCCGCTGGAGACGTTGCCGATGAAGGCGGCCGGCGACCTGCGCAGCAGCGGCAGCATGGCGTTGGTCACCGCGACAACGCCGAGCACGTTGGTCTCGTAGACCTCGCGCAGGTCGGCGACCGGCATCTCCGCCGGCGGGCGCGACCGGTCGCGGGTGATGGCGGCGTTGTTGACGAGGACGTCCAGCCGGCCGTGGTCGGTGTCGATCAGCGCGGCGGCGGCCGCGATCGTCGCGGGGTCGGTCACGTCGAGATGCACGAAGCGCGCGTCCAGCCCTTCGCCCGCCAGCGCCGCGGCGGCCGCCTCGCCGCGTCCGGGGTCGCGGGCCCCGAGCAGGACGGTGTGGCCCGACCGCGCCAGCGCGCCCGCCGTCGCGAAGCCGATGCCCTTGTTGGCGCCCGTGATCAGAACGATCTTCTCTGTCGTCATGGGACCCACCGTGGCCGCGGGCCGCCCGGTCCGGGAGAGGACCGTTGAGACTGGTACCGGCGGTCCCATGGTCGCCGTGCGCCGGGACGGCCACACTTGAGAGGTGGAGCACGGAGACCGGGCGGAGCTGGCCGCCTTCCTGCGGCGGTGGCGCGCACGGGTGCAGCCGTCCGACGTCGGGCTGAACCCGGGGCGCCGGCGCACGCCCGGGCTGCGGCGGCAGGAGGTCGCGCAGCTGGCGGGGATCTCGGTGGACTACTACGTCCGGCTCGAACAGGCCCGCGGCCCGCGGCCGTCGCGGCAGGTGCTCGTCTCGCTCGGGCGGGCGCTGCGGTTGTCCGATGCCGAACGGTCCCATCTGCACTATCTGGCGGGCGAGGTGCCCGCGCCGCCGCCGACGCCGGTCCGGAAGGTGCGGCCGAGCGTCCTCCGCCTCCTGGAGGGGCTCGACGACACGCCCGCGCTGGTGTGCGACGCCAAGTTCGACGTCCTGGCGTGGAACCCGATGGCGTGCGCGCTTCTCGGTGATTTCGCCGCCGTGCCGGAGCGCGAGCGCAACATCGTGTGGCGGTTCTTCGCCCGGCCGCAGGCGCGCAGGCGGGTGGACGCGGCCGACGCGCCCCGGTTCGCGCGCGAGGCGGTGGCCGACCTGCGGGCGGTCGCCGCCCGGTATCCGCGCGACCACGGCGTCCACGACCTGGTCGAGCGGCTCCTGGCCGCGAGCGCGGAGTTCCGGAGCCTGTGGGAGCGGCAGGACGTCCAGGTCGAGCGGTCGGTCCGCAAGCGCATCCACCACCCGGTGGCCGGCCTGCTCGATCTGGAGTGCGAGGCGTTGCACGATCCGGACCGCGACCAGTGGACGGTCTTCTACACCGCGCCGCCGGGGTCGGCGTCCCGCGACGCGCTGCTGTCGCTCAGGGCGGCGGCCCCGCCCCGGACGAGCCGGGACGGGGACCGCTGGATCAGCGGAGGGTGAGCGTGGACAGGCGGGCCTCGCCGGTGAAGACGAGGTAGAGGTCGTGGCGGCCGGTCGCGTGGAGGGCGGCCGTCACGTCCTTGTAGGTGTACTTGTCGCCGGTGGACGGGACGGTCAGCGTCGCGGCCAGGGGGCCGGTCGGGCTGTCGAGGCGGACCTGAACGGTGGTGTTCCCGGCGGTCTCCTTGGCCGCGCGGAGGGTGAGGGTGCCGTTCTTCAGGGCGGAGTCCTTGAAGGCGAGCCAGGAGCCTTCGGCGCCGGCGACCGCGTCGCCCTTCGCCTTGGACTCGTCGACGAGCTGGACGGCGTTCTGGTCGTCGAAGTCGGCGGCGCGGGTGGGCTGCGTGAGGTCGCGGGCCGGGACGCGCTCCCCGTGCACGCCGACCGTGGCGCGCTGCCGGATGTCGGTGGACGAGGAGCCGATCAGGACGTCCTGCTTGGCGGTCTCCAGCGTCCACTTGTTGCGGGTGACGTCCCAGGTCGCCAGGTCGGACGCCTTAACGCGGAGCGTGACGGAGGCGGTCCGGCCGGGGGCGAGGTGCACCTTCTGGAAGGCGCGCAGCTGCTCGACGGGCTGCTTCACGCGGGACGTCCGCTGGTGCGTGTAGAGCTGGACGACCTCGTCGGCCGCCCGCGTCCCGGTGTTGGTGACCGGGACGGTGACGGTCAGCGTCTTGCCGCCGGACAGCGAGTGGCTGCTGAGCTTCGGCTTGCCGTACCGGAACGTCGTGTAGGTGAGGCCGTAGCCGAAGGGGTAGAGCGGCTTGCCCTTGTAGTACAGGTAGGTGCGGTCCGACTTGATGATGTCGTAGTCGAGGATGCTGGGCAGATCGCTTTCGGAGCGGTACCACGTCTGCGGGAGCTTGCCCGACGGGCTCTCGTCGCCGAACAGGACGGACGCGAGGGCGCTGCCGGTCTCGGCGCCGGCGTGGCTCGTCCACAGGATCGCCGGGACGTTCGCCTGCTCCCAGGTGAGGGTCGTCGGGTAGCTGTTCTCCACGACGACGACCGTGTTCGGGTTGGCCTTGCGGACGGCCTTGATGAGCTCTTCCTGGCCCTCGGCGAGCGCCATCGTCGTGCGGTCGTGGTCCTCGCGGCCGTTGATGAACGGCATGCTGCCGACCACGACGACGGCGGTGTCCGCGCTGGTGGCGGCCTTGACGGCGGCGTCGACGCCGCTGCTGACGACGTCCTTGGCGAAGGCGCTGGCGTCGTCCTTGGTGGTGAGGACGAGCGTGCCGTCGTCCTGGACCTTCACGTAGATCTTGGTCGGGTCGGCCCAGTCGTAGGCCTTCTCGTAGCCGGCGTAGCGCATGAGGTACGAGCCGTCGCCCTGCTTCTCCAGCTTGAACATCTGCTGGACGAACCAGCCGTTCGGCTGGTCCTGGTCGTTGGCGAAGGTGTTGCCGGAGTGGATGCCGACGGTCTTGCCGTTGGCGGCGCTGCGCAGGGTGACGATGCCCTGGCCCCAGTCGAACACGTCGAACTGGGTGGACGCGTCGGCGCTGGTCGGCCCCGTCTTCAGAACGGCTCCGGCGGCGGTGGTGCCGCCCGCCACGTACTTGCCGGTCTTGACGTCCTTGAGGGCGATGCGGTCGACGCCCTCGCTGGACGCGACGTTGCCGGCGCCGGCCTTGGCCTTGATGCCGTCCAGCGGCGTGACCTTGTACGGCAGCGAGCCGGAGTACCAGTCGGTGTAGAGGGTGTTGGAGAGGGGGCCGACGACGGCGACCTTCTTGCCGGACGACAGCGGCAGCGCCTTGTTCTGGTTCTTCAGCAGCACCATCTGCTCGGTCGCGGCCTTGCGTTCGAGGGCGCGGTGGGCGGGGCTGCCGACGACGTCCTTGGTGATCTTCCCGTACTTGCCGCCGCCCGGGTCGAACTCGCCGAGTCGCACCCGGACACTGAGGATGTCGCCGACCGCGCGATCGAGGTCGGCCTCGCTGAGCAGGCCCTTCGACAGGGCCGTCTTGACCGCGTTGACGGTGATGGACGAGTTGGTGTCGTCGGTGGTGAAGCTGTCGACACCGGCCTTGATGGTGGCGGCGTCGCCGGTGGCCAGGTCCGGGTAGTACTGCTCGGACCCGACGAGGTTGTTGGGCGCGCCCGCGTCGGTGACGTTCAGCAGCGTCCTGGCGCTCCACTTCCGGGCGTCGTTGACCAGCGGCGATGCCGTCGCCGGGCGTCCGTTGACCAGGTTGTAGGAGGTCATCAGGCCGGTAGCGGCGTCCTGCGTCAGCGGCAGCTTGAACGGCACCTCGTCGTACTCCTTGAGCACGCGGGGCCGCACGCTGGAGGACGTCTGGTCGCGGCGGATCTCGTTGTTGTAGGCGAGGTAGTGCTTGAGGACGGGCGCCGCCTTGAGGTGGTCCGGGTCGTCGCCCTGCATGCCCTTGCCGTAGGCGGTGGCGAGCAGGCCGGTGAGCAGCGGGTCCTCGGAGTAGCCCTCCTCGTTGCGTCCCCAGCGCGGGTCGCGGAGCAGGTTGACGACGGGCGCCCACAACTGCAGGCCCCACACGTCGGGGTCGATGCTGTTGTAGCCGCGGGCCTCGTCGCCGACCGCCGACCCGATCTGCTTCATCAGCGCCGGGTCCCAGGTGGCGCCCAAGCCGACCGACTGCGGGAACACGGTGCCCTTGGCGGTCCGGACGGCGCCGGAGGCGTTGATGTCGGTGGACCAGGCGACGCCGTGCAGCGCCTCGGTGCCGGTCTTGAACCGCTTGATCCCGAGGCGCGGGATCGCGGGCTCGTACTGGTGCAGGAGCGAGACCTTCTCGTCGGTCGTGAGCCGTCCCAGCAGGTCCTTGACGCGGGCGTCGACCGGCAGGTGCGGGTCGCGGAACGGATAGGTCTCGACGGCCGAGGCCGGGACGGCCGCCAGGGCGACCGGGGCCGCGAGCACGGCGGCCACGGCCAGGGACACGGCCCGGCGGCGCCGGGCGGGGAAACGGGGGGTGGGGCGGGTGGTGTGCACCGGTTTCTCCTCTTGGACTGGTCCCCCGAGCAACGGTGTCGAAGCGCTTCGACAGTCGGGCCGCGCGGGCCCGGGCGCATGCCTCCTTCGGATTCGGCGGGATGTGGGAGCGGGATGTGGGCGGGCGGGCGGGTCGTCAGCGCGGCGCCGGAGCGGTGCTCGCGCGCGGGGTCAGGGTCGGCGGCAGCAGCGTCGCGGCCGGGACGCTCTCGCCGTCGAGCTTGTCCATCAGCAGCTCGACGGCGCGCCCGCCGACCTCCTGGGCCGGGATCGCGACGCACGACAGCGGCGGCTCGGCGTGCTCGGCCATCTCGTCCGGGCAGATCGCCACGACCGACACGTCCTGCGGGACGGCGCGGCCGTTCGCGCGCAGCGCCCGCACGACCGTGTCCACGACCGGCTCGTTGTGGACGAGGATCCCGGTCAGCCCGGGACGCTCGGCGAGCAGCCGGGCGACCAGCGCGCGGGCGGCCTCCGGGGTCGCCTCGCACGGGTGGACGCCGCCGGTCAGGCCGTGCTCGCGGACGGCCGCGCCGAACCCGTCGGCGACCCGCTGCGCGAACCCGGTCTGCCGGGCGTACACCTCGGGCGGCGAGCCGATCAGCGCGACCTCGCGGTGCCCGAGCCCGGCCAGATGCTCCACGCAGACCGCGCCGGCCGCGTGGAAGTCCAGGTCGATGCAGGTCAGGTCGTCGGCGTCGGCGGGGAACCCGATGAGCACGCTGGGCCGGTCGAGGGAGCGCAGCAGCGGCAGCCGGGGGTCCTTCATCTGCACGTCCATGACGATGAGGGCGTCCACGAGCGCGCTGTCGGCGACGCGGCGCAGACCGTCCTCGCCCTCCTCCTGGGTCAGCAGGAGGACGTCGTGGTCGTGCCCGCGGGCGGCGGTCACCACCGACATCGCGAACTGCATGACGACGGGCACCGCGATGCCCGAGCGCAGCGGGATCATCAGCGCGAGCACGTTGGAGCGGCTGCTGGCCAGGGCGCGGGCGCCGGCGTGCGGGCGGTAGCCGAGCTCGCGGATGCTGTCGCGGACGCGCCGCCGGGTCTCCTCGGAGATCGTCCGCTTGCCGCTCAGCACGTAGGACACCGTGCTCGGCGACACCCCGGCGTGCCGCGCCACATCAGTGATCTTGACCACGGACCGTCCCGTCGTCGAGCGGTTCATTTGTCGTCCGATGCTAGCGATGCGGCGATCGCGTCGCGGTACCAGAAAGCACTGTCCTTCCAGGTCCGTTCGCCCGTGCGGTAATCGACGTGGATCAGCCCGAAACGCCGGTCGTATCCGTAGGCCCATTCGAAGTTGTCGAGCAGCGACCAGGCGACGTATCCGCGCAGGTCGACGCCCGCCGCGCAGGCGCGCTCGGCGGCCGCGATGTGGTCGCGCAGGTAGGCGATGCGGCGGTCGTCGCGCACCCGGCCGCCGGTCACCTCGTCGTCGAACGCCGCGCCGTTCTCGGTGATCATCAGCGGGGTGCCGGGGTACTCGCGGTGCAGCCGCAGCAGCAGCTCCTCCAGGCCGGACGGGTCGATCGGCCAGCCCATCGCCGTGTACGGGCCCGGCTGCTTCACGAACTCCAGGCCCTCGCAGCCGACGAACGGGGTGGCGGCGCCGCGCTTGTGGCCGTCGTCGTCCTCGCGCGGCGACGTCCCGTCCCACACGCGGACGAGCGTCGGCGAGTAGTAGTTGACGCCGAGGACGTCGATCGGCGCGGCGATGACGCCGGCGTCGCCGTCGCGGACGAACGCCCAGTCGGTGATCTCCGCGGTGTCGGCGAGCAGGTCGGCGGGGTAGCCGCGGCCGAGCACCGGGTCGAGGAAGATCCGGTTGGCGACGGCGTCGGCCCGCCGGACGGCCTCGGCGTCCCCGCGCAGGTGGTGCAGGTTCAGGGTGACCGAGTGCCGCGCGTTCGGCGCCACGACGCCGCGCAGCGCCCGCACCGCCAGGCCGTGCGCGAGGTTGAGGTGGTGGGCGGCGGCGAGCGCGTCCGCCGGGTCGGTGCGTCCCGGCGCGTGGACGCCCGCCGCGTAGCCGAGGAACGCCGAGCACCACGGCTCGTTCAGGGTCGTCCAGGTGTCGACGCGGTCGCCGAGCACCCGGCCGATGCGCTCGGCGTAGTCGGCGAAACGGCGCGCGGTGTCGCGCACCGGCCAGCCGCCCGCGTTCTCCAGCTCCTGCGGAAGGTCCCAGTGGTAAAGGGTGGCGACGGGCGCGATTCCGTTCTCGAGCAGCGCGTCGACGAGCCGCGAGTAGAAGTCGAAGCCCTTCTGGTTGGGCTTTCCCTCCGGCAGGACGCGCGACCAGGAGATGGAGAACCGGTAGGCGCCGATCCCCAGCCGCGCCATCGACGCGACGTCCTCCGGCCAGCGGTGGTAATGGTCGGTGGCGACGTCACCGGTGTCGCCGTTCAGCACTTTTCCCGGCGTGTGGCTGAAGGTGTCCCAGATGGACGGCGTGCGGCCGTCCTCGGCGGCGGCCCCCTCGATCTGGTAGGACGCCGTCGCCGCTCCCCACAGGAATCCCTCGGGGAATCCCATCAGTTCTCCTCTTCCAGAGTGATGACGAGTTCGTCACCGGCCGCCTTGACCAGAACCCCGTGCGGATGACGCGACGCGTCGCCGTTCTCGACCGCGGACACCCGCGCGTTGACCAGCAGAACGTTCCAAGAGCCTTCGCCCGTCACGCGGACCGTCGCGCCATTCCGGGTGGTGGTGAACACGGCGTCCTCCACCTGGGTGACGGCGTGCATTCCGTCGGACGGCTCGTACACGCGCAGCGTGACGCCGTCGGCGTGGTCGTAGTCGGGACGGTCGTCGACCGCGCCCTCCGGAATGACCGAGCCGGGGCGGGCCAGCAGCGGCACGCTGCCGAACCCGTGCCGTTCCTTCACCCACCGGCCGCCGTGCACCCGTTCGCCGGTCAGGTAATGGGTCCACACGCCGTCCGGGACGTAATAGGAGACGTCGCCGTCGGACGAGAAGACGGGCGCCACCAGCAGATCGTCACCGAGCATGTACTGCCGTTCGAGGTGCGTGCAGGCCGGATCGTCCGGGAACTGCAGGACCATCGCCCGCATCATCGGCACACCTTCGCCGTACGCCTGCCGCGCCGCCCCGGAAAGGTAGGGCATCAGCCGCATCTTCAGCTTGGTGAAGTCGCGGAGGACGTCCACCGACTCCTCGTCGAACAGCCACGGCACCCGGTAGGAATGGCTTCCGTGCAGCCGGCTGTGCGACGACAGCATGCCGAACGCGATCCACCGCTTGAACAGCGCGGGATCGGGCGTCCCCTCGAAGCCGCCGATGTCGTGGCTCCAGTAGCCGAACCCCGACATGCCGAGGGAAAGGCCCCCGCGAAGGCTCTCCCCCATGGCCTCGAACGTCGACTCGCAGTCGCCGCCCCAATGCACCGGGAAACGCTGCCCGCCAGTCGTTGCCGACCGCGCGAACACCACCGCCTCCCCTTCGCCGCGCTTCTTGCGCAGCAGTTCGAAGACGGTCTGGTTATAGAGGTAGGTGTAGTAGTTGTGCGCCCGCTCGGGGTCGGACCCGTCGTGGTAGACGACGTCGGTCGGGATGCGCTCGCCGAAGTCGGTCTTGAAGCAGTCGACGCCCATGTCGAGCAGCGCCTCCAGCTTCGCCGAGTACCATTCCCGCGCCTCGGGATTGGTGAAGTCGACCACCGCCAGGCCGGGCTGCCACTTGTCCCACTGCCACACGTCCCCGTCCGGCCGCGTCAGCAGGTAGCCGCGCGCCCGGCCCTCCTCGAACAGCGGCGACCGCTGCCCGATGTAGGGGTTGATCCAAAGGCAGATCCGCAGCCCGCGCTCCTTGAGCCGGCGCAGCATCCCGGCCGGGTCCGGGAACACCCGCGGGTCCCATTCGAAGTCGCACCACTGGAACTCGCGCATCCAGAAGCAGTCGAAATGGAACACGCTGAGCGGCAGGTCCCGCTCCGCCATCCCGTCGATGAACGAGGAGACGGTCGCCTCGTCGTAGTCGGTGGTGAACGAGGTGGACAGCCACAGCCCGAACGACCAGTCCGGCAGCCGCGCGGGCCGCCCGGTCAGCGCCGTGTACTTGCGCAGGATCTCCCGCGGCGACGGCCCGTAGATGACGAAGTACCGCATCGACTGGCCCTCGACGCTGAACTGCGTCCGTGCGACGGCCTCGGAGGCGACCTCGAACGAGACGTGCCCGGGATGGTCGACGAAGACCCCGTATCCCGCGTTCGTCATGAAGAACGGCACGTTCTTGTACGCCTGCTCGCTGGCGGTGCCGCCGTCTGCGTTCCAGATGTCGACCGACTGGCCGTTCCTCACCAGCGGCCCGAACCGCTCACCGAGCCCGTACACGAAATGGTCGACGCCGAGATCGAGCTGCTCGCGCACGTAATGCTTGCCGTCGTCGGTGTCGATGACGGCGGTCGCCTTGGGCGCGGTCCCGGTCAGGCGACGTCCGTCTGCGAGGAAGTCGACGCCCCATTCTCCGCCGCGCCTCACCCGCACGGTCAGCGCACCGGACGTCAGCGAGGCCGCCTCGTCGTCCACGTGCACGTCACCGGTGGGATCGGCGGCCAGTTCGAATTCCGGCCCGCGCCGCTTCGCGCCCGCGAAATGGGTGATCGTGACCCCGATGACGTCCGGCATGGGCGACGCGCAGTCGATCGTCACCACCGGGCCCCTGAGAAGGTCGCCCCGGTGCCGGATCCGCTGGACGGGCGCCTGCACCGAGAACGCGCCGGCCCCTTCCGCGACGTCGAGGACCTCCACCGGATGAACGGCGTGCACACCCTCCCGCATCATCCAGTAGCCGTCACTGAACTTCATTACTTGATTGCCCCCGCAGTCAGTCCGCGCGACAGGGTGCGCTGGAAGATGAGGAAGAACACGACGGTCGGGAGGAGGCCGAGGAGCGCGGCGGCGCTGGACATGGTGGCGTCCATGAGGCGCTGCCCCTGCAGCACGCCGAGCGCGACGGAGACCGTCTGGTTCTCGTTGGAGATGAGGAAGACCATGGGGATGAGGAACTCGTTCCACGTCCACACGAAGAAGAAGACGAGCAGCACGCTCAGCGTCGGCCGCACGACCGGGACGACCACCCGCCACAGGATCTGCCAGCGGTTCGCGCCGTCGATGCGGGCCGCCTCCAGCAGCGGGCGCGGGAACGCCGACATCACCGACGACAGCAGGTAGGTGCCGAAGGCGCTCTGCACCACCGTGAACACGATGATCACGCTGAGCCGGGTGTCGTAGATCCCGATCTGCTTGGCCATGTAGTACAGCGGGTAGACCAGCGCCTCCTGCGGCAGCGTGTTGGCGAGCAGCAGCAGCGCGAGCAGCCAGATCCGGCCCTTGATGCGGCCGATGCCGAGCGCGTAGGCGTTGAACACCGACAGCAGCACCGCCAGCACCGCGACCGAACCGCTGATCAGCACGCTGTTCCACAGGACGTGCCCGAAGTCGACCCGCTCCCAGAAGTCGCGGATCGCGTCGAGGTCGAACCCGGACGGCGGCGAGAGCGGCCCCTTGGAGGTGTACTCCCGCGGCGTCTTCAGCGCGTTGAACACCACGACCAGGAACGGGATCAGCATGATCCCGGCCAGCGCGACCAGCGCCACCAGCACCGCGTAGGCGGACGGGCCGCGGCGCCGCCGCCGGCGCGGAGCCTCCCGCCGGTCCCTCGCCGCCGGGGCGCCGGGCTTGGTCATCGTCACGGTCATCGCTCCTCCCCCAGGTCCCGTCCCTGCAGCCGCAGGAAGACGACGGTCAGCGCGATGATGACCAGCGTCAGGACGGTCGCGATCGCCGATCCGTAGCCGACGTCGGACTTCTCGAAGAAGTTGACGTAGGAGTAGTACGACGGGACGTTCGTGGCGCCGCCCGGCCCGCCCTTCGTCAGCACGAAGATCTGCGGGAACGCCTTGAGCGCCGCGATCGTCGTCCACAGCAGCACGACGAAGATCTCCGGGCGGATCTGCGGGATCGTGATGTGCCAGAACCGCCGCGCCCAGGTCGCGCCGTCCAGCTCCGCCGCCTCGTACAGCGCCGGGTCGACGCGCTGGAGGCCGGACATGAACACCACCAGCGGGAACCCGATCTGCATCCAGACCATGACGCCGAGGACGCTCCACAGCGCGGTGTCCGGGTCGCCGAGCCAGTCGTGCGCGAGCGAGCCGAGCCCGACGTCGTCCAGCAGCGTGTTCACCGCGCCGTTGTCGGGCGACAGCAGCCAGCTCCACACCACGCCGCCGATGACGATCGGCAGCACCTGCGGCAGGTACAGGCAGGCGCGCAGGACCGCGGCGGTGCGCGGCCCGAAGTGCCGGTGGATCAGGTCGGTGAGGGCGGAGGCCAGCACCAGCCCGATCGCGGTCGGGACGATCGCCATCCCGACGATGACCAGGACGTTGTGCCGGAACGAGGCCCAGAACTCGCCGTCCCTCACCAGCTCCCGGTAGTTGTCCAGGCCGGTGAAGGACGGGCTGCCGACGCCGGACCACTGGGTGAAGCTCGTGCCGATGTTCATCAGGAACGGGACGCCGATGACGGCGGTGAACAGCAGCAGCCCGGGCAGCAGGTACGGCAGGTAGCCGAGCTGCTCGCGCGCCCGCGCCCGTCCCCCCGGGCGGGGAGCGGCGCCGGTGGCGGCGCCGCGTCCCCTCCGGACCCGGTCGTGCGTCGTCACTTCGGCAGGCCGTCTTCGTAGGTCTTCTGCAGCGCGCTCATCGCCTCGCCGGGCGCGGTCCCGTTCATGATCTTCTGGGTCTGCGCGACCCAGGCGTCATAGAAGCCGGAGACCGGCCAGTCCGGGTAGTAGGCGAGCTGGTTGCTCTGCGCCAGCGCGGTGAAGTCGTCGGTGAGCTTCTTGACCTTCGGGTCGGTGATCGCCGAGGAGTCGGCCGCGACGGGGATGCCGCCGAGGTTGCCGAGCATGTTCTGCACCTTCTTCTTCATCGTGATGTCGATGAAGTCGTAGGCGAGGTCCTTGTTCTTGGAGCCCTTGGGGACGACCCACAGGTTGCCGCTGGAGCCGAGGGTCATCTTGGCGCCCGGCCAGACCGCGGTCTCCCAGTCGAACTTGGCCTCCTTGGCGACCCGGCCGAACCACCAGCTGCCGGAGAACATCATCGGGAACTTGCCGCCCATGAAGGCGACGCCCGCGTCCTCGGCCTTCTTGCTGACCGAGTCCTTGGCGATGTAGCCCTTCTTCACCCAGTCGGCGAAGGTGGTGGCGCCGTAGCTCCAGGCCGCGTCGTTGAAGTTCGGCTTGGCGGTGTAGCGCTGGTAGGCGTCCACCCAGGAGCGGTCGGGCGCCTTGTCGAGGGCGAGCTGGTAGACGAACTGCTGCGCCATGTACTCGGCGCCGGCGTTGGTCAGCGGCGTGACGCCCTTGGCGACGAACTTGTCCATCGCGGCGGTGAGCTCGGCGAACGTCGTCGGGATCTGGACGCCGTTCTTCTTGAACAGGTCCTTGTTGTAGTAGACCTGCAGGTACTCGCCGTAGTTGGGGACGCCGTACCATTTGTCGCCGCCCATGGTGCCCTTGGCGTCGTACTTGGCGGTGACCTGGACGCCGGGGCTGACCAGCTTGTCCCAGCCGCGCTTGGTGACCTCGGGGGTGAGGTCCTGGAGGAGGCCCTGCTTGGAGAGCGTGCCGGCGGTCGCGTTGCCCTTGTTGTACTCCATGACGTCGGGGGCGTCCTTGGAGTTGAGGACCATCGGCGCGGTCTTCTGGATCTGCTCGAAGCCCTTCTCCTCGAACTTCACCTTCACGCCGGGGTGGGCGGCCTCGAACTCCTTGACCGCCTCGTTCCACGCCTGGCCCATGGCGCTGTCGGGGGCCTCGTAGTGCCAGAGCTTGAGCACCTTGCCGTCGGAGTCGCCGCCGCCGTCGCCGCCGCAGGCGGACAGCGACAGGGCCGCGGCGGCGAGGGCGGCGAGCAGCGCCGCGCTCCTGCCTGCCTTGAACATGGGGGATCCTTCACGGGGGTGGGACCGGTGAGGTCGTGTCCGTCGCGCATTGTCGAAGCGCTTCGATTGACCGGGATGCTAAGCCCTCGGTGAGCCACCGCACAATAGGACGATCCGGATCGATCACCAAAAATGGCCGATGAGCTGCGGGAACTTTCTGGGAGCGCTCCCATGTGCGGCCCGGGCTACCGGCACTCCACGCCGTTGAGGGTGAACCGGCCGGGGCGCCCGTTGCTCCCGTCCCAGCGCCCGAGGAAGCCGAACTCGACCGTCCCGCGCGGCGGGATCGCCTCGTTCCAGCTCGCCGCGGTGACCGTCACCGACGCGCCGCGCTGCTCCTGCCCGGCGTTCCACACCTGCGTGATCGACTGGCCGTCCGGGAAGTCGAACGCCAGCCGCCAGCCGTCGACCCGAACCTTTCCGAGGTTGGTGATCCGCACCGTGGCCTGGAAGCCCTGCGGCCACGACCCGTCGATCCGGTAGGCCACCGAGCACGCGGTGACCGCCGCAGTCGCGGTGGTCTTGGACGGGGCGGGCGCCTTCGACGGACCGCCGGTCTCCGGCGGGGAGTCCGGGGTGAGCACGCCGATCAGCAGCGCCGCCAGGCCGAGCGCGCCGACCGCCGCGCCCGCGATGACCAGCGGCTTGCGCGACGGCACCGGCCCGCCCGACGGAGGTCCACCCGGCGGCGGCGCGGCCGCAGGCGGCTCGGGCGGCGGAGGCGGGCTCGGCGCGGGCTCGCTCGAGGTGGGCTCGTCGGACGGCTCCGGGAGCGGCTCGTCCAGCACGCGCGTCGGAGGGTGCTCGCCGCCCGCGGCGGCCGCCGCGGCCCCGGCGGGCTGCGGGAACGCGGCGAGCTGGACGCCGCCGGCGCCGGCCAGGATCCGGGCGGCCTCCACCGCGGACGGGCGGGCCTCGGGATCCTCGTCGAGGCAGCGGCGGCAGAGGGCGGCGACCTCGGCGGGGACGTCCGGCGGCGGATCCGCGACCGGCGAGGGCGCGCCCCCGGCGAGCGCCTGGTTGAGGACGACGCCCAGCGAGAAGATGTCCGCCGCGGGCGTCGGCGGCGTCCCGGTGAGCAGCTCGGGGGCGACGTAGGCGGGGGTGCCCATCATGGGCCCGCCGGACCCGTCGGGTTTCGGGGGGCCGGTGAACGCGATGCCGAAGTCGAGGACCTTCACCCCGAGCGGGGTCAGGAACACGTTCGCGGGCTTGACGTCGCGGTGCACGATTCCGGCGGCGTGCGCGGCGGCCAGCGCGTCGGCGATCCGGGCGCAGATCCCGGCCGCCTCCCGCCACGGCAGCGGCCCCCGCGCCAGCCGCGCCGACAGGGTCTCGCCGTCCAGCAGCTCCATCACCACGTACGGGACGCGCCGCCGCCGGCCGAACCGCCCCGTGCGCGGGGTGAGCTCGTCCTCGCCGTAGTCGTAGACGCCGGTGATGCTCGGATGGGCGAGGCCGGCGGCGGCCTTGGCCTCCTGGCGGAGGCGGCGGCTGAACTCCTCCGGCCAGCCGTCCGCCGGCACCTTCACCGCGACGGCGCGGTCCAGGACGAGGTCGGTGGCGCGCCAGACGGTGGCCATCCCGCCGGCGCCCAGCGGCGCCTCCAGCAGGTAGCGCTCCCCGAGCCGGTCACCCGGGGCGACGATCTCGGGCATGGGGGCAGCCTATGCCGACTCAGGGCACGAGGTACCGGGTGTCGCGGACGTCGGTGATCGCCATGTGCCCCGGCGCGTGGCCGATCGCCAGCTTGGGACGGGACGCCATGACCGCGGCCTGCGGCGTCACCCCGCACGCCCAGAACACCGGGATCTCGTCCACCCGGACCTCGACCGGGTCGCCGAAGTCGGGCGCGTCCAGGTCGTCGATGCCGAGCTCCACCGGGTCGCCGACGTGCACGGGCGCGCCGTGCACGGACGGGTACCGCGCGGTGACCCGGACGGCGTCGGCGACCTGCGCGGCGGGGACGGGCCGCATCGAGACCACCAGCGGGCCGCCGAACTCGCCCGCGCGGCGGCACATCCGGTTCGTCCGGTACATCGGGACGTTGGTGTTCTGCTCGATGTGCCGGACGGGGACGCCGGCCTCGCGCAGCGCGTCCTCGAAGGTGAAGCTGCATCCGATGAGGAAGCAGACCAGGTCGTCGCGCCAGTGTGCGGTCACGTCGGACACCTCGGCGACCGGTTCGCCGTGCTCGTAGAGGAGGTAGCCGGGCAGGTCGGTGCGCAGGTCGCCGGCGAACAGCGACGCCGACACCTCGCCCGGTTCGGTGACGTCCAGCACCGGGCACGGCTTGGGGTTGCGCTGCGCGAACAGCAGCAGGTCGTAGGCCTGGTCGCGGGGGACGGCGATGAGGTTCGCCTGCGTCCAGCCCGAGCACCAGCCGGCCGTGGGGACGCGCAGCCCGGCGCGGAACAGCGCCCTGGCCTGGTCCGGGGACAGCGCGCCCGGGTCGATCGGGTTCGTCACGTTCCCTCCTGGGTGGAGTGCGGTCCTGCGAGGGCGGGGGCCGGATGCGGGCGGAACCGCAGCCGCTGCCCGGGGCGCGCCTGCGCGGCGCGCCCGATGTCGGCGGAGACGACCACCGCGATGACCGGGTAGCCGCCGGTCACCGGATGGTCGGCGAGGAACAGCACGGGGAGCCCGGACGGCGGGACCTGCACCGCGCCGGTGACGGTGCCCTCGCTGGGCAGCTCGCCGCGTCCGGCGTGCTCCAGGCGCGGGCCGTCGAGCCGCATGCCGACCCGGTCGATCTCGCTGGTCACCTCGTAGGGCGCGCCGAACAGGGCGTCCAGGGCGCCGGGGACCAGCCAGTCGGCGCGGGGGCCGGGGATCGCGCGCAGCTCGATGCCGGACGCGGGCGGCGGCGCGACCGGCAGCACGTCCAGCAGCGGGTTCGCGCGCGGCGGCGGGCCGACCGGCAGCACGTCGCCGGCCTTGAGCGGCGGCGGGCCGAGCCCGGACAGCGTGTCGGTGGAGCGGGAGCCGAGGACGGGCGGGACCGCGATCCCGCCGCGCACCGCCAGGTAGCTGCGCAGGCCGGCGGCAGGCGTGCCCATCCGCAGTTCGGCGCCGTCGGGCACGTGGAAGACCGAGTAGGGGGCGACGGCCCGGCCGTCGACGGTGAGGGGCGCGGGCGCTCCGGTCAGGGCCGCGAACACTCCCCCGCGGGACCGGACGCGCAGCCCGCCGAAGGTGACCTCGATCGCGGCGGCGCTCTCCGGATTGCCGACCGCGCGGTTCGCGAGCCGGAACGAATCCGGGTCCGCGGCGCCCGCCACCCCCACGCCGAGCGCCGCGTGACCCGGACGTCCCAGATCCTGAACGGTTGCCAGGAGTCCTGATTGCAGAACGTCCAGGCCCCGCTTCATGGTTCCCTCCGGACGAAACGAACTTTCGCCCCGGGTCGGAACAGGGCGGGCGGGTCGCGGTCCAGGTCCCATAGGACGGCCTCCGTTCGCCCTATGAGCCGCCAGCCTCCCGGCGACTCGACCGGGTAGACGCCGCTGAAGCGGCCCGCCAGCCCGACCGCGCCGGCCGGGACCCGGACGCGCGGCGTGCCGCGGCGCGGGACGTCCAGCCGCGGGTCCCCGCCCTCCAGGTAGCCGAAGCCGGGCGCGAACCCGGTGAACGCGACCCGCCACGGCGTGCCGGTGTGCGCGGCGACGACCCCGTCCGGGGTGAGGCCGGTGAGCGCGGCGGCCTCGGCGAGGTCCGGGCCGTCGTAGACGACGGGGACCTCGACGGTCTCCGCGGTCCCGGCCGCCGCGCCGGGCCGCGCGCCGCGCACGGCGGCGGCGACCTCGGCGGGGTCGGCGGACGGGTCGAGCAGCAGGGTCAGGGTGCGGGCCGCCGGGACGACGTCGGCGACGCCGCGCGGCGGGTCCTGCGTGAGCGCCGCGTACAGGCCGAGCATCACCTCCAGGCCGGGCAGTTCGACGAGGACGGCCCGGTCGCCGTCCGGCAGGATCCGCATCCCCTCCCCCATCTCAGTTCCAGAGGTCCTTGATGCCGGTCAGGGAGTTCCATCCGAGGTAGAGCGAGAGCAGCCAGGCCGCCACGCCGAGCGCGAGCAGCCAGGCCGGGTAGCGGTAGCCGCCGAGCAGGTCGCGGCGGCGTGCCGCGACCCACAGCAGCACCGCCAGCCCGAACGGCAGGATCAGCCCGTTGAGGGCGCCGGCGAGGATCAGCAGCTTGGCGGGGGTCGTCCCCATCGCCAGGTAGATCGCGGTGGACACCACGATGAACGCGACGACGAGCCGGTTGCGGTTCCGCTCGATCCAGCCGGAGAACGACACCAGGAACGACACCGAGGTGTAGGACGCGCCGATCACCGAGGTGATCGCGGCCGACCACATGATCAGGCCGAACACCCGCAGGCCGGTCTCCCCGGCGGCGTGCTGGAAGGCCGACGGCGCCGGGTTGTCCTTGGCGAGGGTGACGCCGCCGGCGACGACGCCGAGCACGGCGAGGAACAGCAGCACCCGCATGACGCCGGTGACGATGATGCCGGTGATCGCGCTGCGGTTGATCTCCCGGACGTTGTCCGGCCCGGTGAGCCCGGACTCGATCATGCGGTGCGCGCCCGCGTAGGTGATGTAGCCGCCGACGGTCCCGCCGATCAGCGTCGTGATGACCAGGAAGTCGACCTGCTCGGGCGCGACGGTCTGGCGCAGCGCGTCGCCGAGCGGCGGCCCGGACTTCACCGCGACGTACAGCGTCATGACGATCATGACGGCGCCGAGCACCACCACGATCCGGTCCATCGCGACGCCGGCCCGCCGGATCAGGAAGACCGCGATCGCCACCAGCGCGGACAGCGCGCCGCCGAGCTTGACGTCCAGGCCGAGCAGCGCGTTCAGCCCGAGCGCGCAGCCGGCCACGTTGCCGATGTTGAACACCAGGCCGCCGAAGACGTCCAGGGCGGCCAGCGCGTAGCCGCCGCCGGGCACCACCGAGTTGCCGAGGTCCTGGGCGCGCCGGCCGGAGACGCCGACGATCCGCCACACGTTCAGCTGGATGGCGATGTCCACCAGCACCGAGACCAGGATCGCGAACGCCATCGCGGCACCGAGCTTGGCGGTGAACGAGGTGGTCTGGGTGATGAACCCGGGGCCGATGGCGCTGGTGGCCATCAGGAACATGGCGCCGAGGAGGGCGCCGCGGCGGGACGAGGAGGAGGCGGGCGGGGCCGGGGTCTGGTCGAGGGCGGTTTCCGTCATGGCTGCCCCTTCCGGGGTGTCGGGCTTTCCGACAGCGTAAGGATTGTTCAACAATCCATCAATCCCCTTGTTGATGATTTCTACGCGGAAGGGGATACGGTGGGGGTCGCACAAGTTCCGCGCGCGGCCCGGCGGCGCCGCGCGCCCGGCGGGGAGGCGGGCCGATGCCGGCGCAGGAGTCGTGGCTGGACACCATCGCGGCGGCCCGCGACGACATCGGCCGGCACAGCACCGCCGACCGCGTCGCCCACCTGCTGCGCGAGCAGATCACCGACGGGCGCCTCGTCCCCGGCCAGCGCATCCCCGAGGAGGACCTCGGCCGCGCCGCCAAGGTCTCGCGCAACACCATCCGCGAGGCGTTCCGGCTGCTGATCAACGAGCGGCTGCTGGTGCACGAGTTCAACCGCGGCGTGTTCGTCCGCCGCGTCACCGCCGACGGCCTCGCCGACCTGTACCGCGTCCGCCGGATCCTGGAGTGCGAGGGCGTGCGGTGCGCGCCGTCCGCCCCGCCCGGGGCGCTCGCCCGCGTGGAGGCCGCCGTGACCGACGGCGAGCGCGCCGCCGCCGACCACTGCTGGGAGCAGGTCGGCACCGCCGACATCCGCTTCCACCAGGCGCTCGCCGCGCTGGTCGGCAGCCCCCGGGTGGACGAGATGACGCGGCACCTGCTCGCCGAGATGCGCCTGGTCTTCCACGAGATGGGCTCGCCCCGCGAGTTCCACGAGCCCTACCTCGCCCGCAACCGGCGGCTCTACGACCTGCTGGAACGGGGCGACACCGAGGGAGCCGAGGCCGAACTGCGCTCCTACCTCGACGACGCGGAGGCGCAGCTCACCAAGGCCTACCGCGAGCAGGGGTGAGGGGCCCCGTCCGGGCGGCTCACGGCGCGGCCTCCTTCGGCGCCTGCGGCGCGTAGTTCATGACGTGGTCGTGCAGCAGCTGGGGGGCCTGCGGGTCGCGGCGGCGGAACGCCTCGATCAGCTCGGCGTGCTCGGCCGACTTGGAGTAGATCTCGGTGTGGTGCAGCCGCAGCGACAGCGTCGTCCACAGCTCGATGCCGAGGCCCTCCCACACCGAGAACAGCAGCCGGTTGCCGGCCGCCTCGACGATCTCGCGGTGGAAGGCGATGCTGAGCCGCATCTGCTCGTGCAGGTCGCCCTCCCGCGCCGCCTCGCCGAGCTGCCGGTTGCGCTGCTCCAGCGCGTCCAGGCAGCCGGCGATGCGGGCCATGCCGAGCTCGGCGGCGGTGCGCTCCAGCCCGGCGCGGACGGGGAAGATCTCGGCGAGGTCCTGCTCGGTGAAGTCCCGGACGCGGGCGCCCCGGTTCGGCAGCGACTCGATCAGCCGCTGCGCCTCCAGCTGCCGCAGCGCCTCGCGCACCGGCCCCTGGCTGACGCCGAGCTCGGTGGCGATGCGCCGCTCGACGATGCGCTCGCCCGGCTCCCACCGCCCGGAGCTGATGCCCTCCACGATGAACTCGCGGATCTGGTCGGCGAGCCCGGTGCGCAGCAGCTGGGCGGGGACGGGCGTGTTCACGGGAGCCAATATTAGACGGGGCGACGGTAAGTGAGTCTTGACGCCCGACCGGATAGACTCGAATATGATCGATCATTGATCAATGATGATCGGTGAGCGTCGTGGCGATCCTACGGCGTTCCCCCGGACTAAGGAAGGTCGCCGATGGCTGAGACCACACGGTCGGCTACCAAGGCCGCTCCGGCCCGCACGACCCGGAGAGCGCGCGGCACCAAGGCCTCCGGGCCGGCGGCCGCTCCGGCCGGAGGCGGCGCCGCGCGCACGGTGAACGGCACGGCGCCCGGCGTCCCCGCGGACGAGCCCGAGACGCTGGTCGGCTACTACCGGCAGATGCTGCTGATCCGGCGCTTCGAGGAGCGGGCCGCCCGCGCCTACACCGAGGCGAAGATCGGCGGGTACTGCCACCTGAACCTCGGCGAGGAGGCGACCGTCGTCGGCCTGATGACCGCGCTGCGCCCCACCGACTACCTGTTCACCAACTACCGCGAGCACGGCTACGCCCTCGCCAAGGGCATCTCCGCCGAGCGCGTGATGGCCGAGCTGTACGGGCGCTCCACCGGCGTGTCCAAGGGCTGGGGCGGGTCCATGCACCTGTTCGACGCCGAGGCGCGGCTGCTCGGCGGGTACGGCATCGTCGGCGGCCAGGTCCCCCTCGCCGCCGGCGCCGCCCTCGCCGTCTCCTACAAGGGCGGCGACGAGGTCGTCATGTGCCACATGGGCGACGGCACCACCGCGATCGGCGCCTTCCACGAGTCGCTGAACATCGCGGGCCTCTGGGACCTCCCGGTCGTCTTCGTGGTGATCAACAACGGTCTGGGCATGGGCACCACCGTGGAGCACTCGGCCGCCGAGCCCGAGCTGTACCGGCGCGGCGCCGCCTACCGAATGGAGAGCGTCCGGGTGGACGGCACCGACGTGGTGGCCGTGCGGGACGCCGCGCGCCACGCCGTCGAGCGCGCCCGCGCCGAGAGCAAGCCGTACCTGCTGGAGACCACGAGCCCCCGGCTCAAGGGCCACTCGGTCGTCGACCCGGCCCGCTACCGGTCCAAGGAGGAGAAGGAGGCCCTGAAGGCCGCCGACCCCCTCGCCCGGATGGCGCTGGAGCTGGAGGAGGCCGGGATCCTGTCGCACGACGAGCGCGACCGCCTCGACGCCGAGGTCACCGCCGAGATCGACGCCGCCGCCGCGTTCGCCGACGAGAGCCCCGCGCCCGAGGTCTCCACGCTGTTCGACTACACCTACGCCACCCCGGTCCCGGGCGAGCTGCGCCGCCTGCCCGCCGACCCCGTGTTCAGTTCCTGAGGAGCAGTTCCATGGCACCCGTCACCTACCGCCAGGCGCTCCGGGACACGCTGCGCGCGGAGATGCTCCGCGACGAGAACGTCTTCCTGATGGGCGAGGAGATCGGGCTCTTCGAGGGCTCGTACAAGATCACCGAGGGGCTGCTCACGGAGTTCGGGCCCAAGCGCGTCCGCGACACCCCGATCGCCGAGGAGGGCTTCGTCGGCGCCGCGATCGGCGCCGCGATGCTCGGCCTGCGCCCCGTCGTGGAGATCATGACGATCAACTTCTCGCTGCTCGCGCTGGACCAGATCGTCAACCACGCCGCCAAGATCTACGGCATGTTCGGCGGCCAGGCCAGCGTGCCGATGGTGATCCGCACCCCGGGCGGCGGCGGCCAGCAGCTCGGCGCCACCCACTCGCAGAACGTCGAGCTGTTCTACTCGTTCATCCCCGGCCTCAAGGTCGTCGCGCCGAGCACGCCCGCCGAGGCGTCGGCGATGCTGAAGGCCGCGATCCGCGACGACGACCCGGTGCTGTTCCTGGAGAACCTCGCCCTCTACAACACCAGGGGCGAGCTGCCGGCCCCGGTCGAGGAGATCGAACCGGCCGAGATCGGCCGCGCCGCCGTCACCCGTCCCGGCACCGACATCACGATCATCGGCTACTCGCGGATGGCGCGCGTCGCCACCGAGGTCGCCGAGACCCTCGCCGCCGAGGGCGTGTCCGCCGAGGTCGTCGACCTGCGGAGCCTGCGCCCGCTGGACCGTGCCACCATCGTCGAGTCGGTCCGCAGGACCGGCTGCGCCGTGGTCGCCGAGGACGACTGGCTGACCTACGGGATCGGCGCGGAGATCGCCGCGACGATCCAGGAGGGCGCCTTCGACTGGCTGGACGCCCCGGTCCGCCGCGTCGCGATGGCCGAGGTGCCGCTGCCCTACGCCAAGTCCCTGGAGACGGCGGCGCTGCCGTCCGCCGACTCCCTGCTCACCGCCGTCCGCGCCACGCTCCGCGCGACCGGCCGTATCCCGAGGGGGACGACCCCCACACCCCCGCCGACCGTGCTGGAGCCGACCTCATGACCGAGATCCTCATGCCGCGCCTCTCCGACACGATGGAGGAGGGCGTCATCAGCTCCTGGCAGAAGAAGCCGGGCGACGAGGTGGCGGTCGGCGACGTCCTGGTGGACATCGAGACCGACAAGGCGGTCATGGAGTACGAGGCCTACGAGGCCGGCGTGCTGGAGAAGATCCTCGTCGGCGAGGGCGAGACCGCCGCGATCGGCGCGCCGATCGCCGTGGTCGCCCCGGCGGGCGGCGCCCGTCCCGAGGCGCCCGCCGCCGAGCAGGCCCCCGCTCCGGCCGCCGAGCCGGAACAGGTCGCCGAGCCGGAACAGGTCGCCGAGCCGGAACAGGTCGCCGAGCCGGAACCGGCGCCCGAGCCGGAACCGGCGCCCGAGCCCGTACCGGCGGCCGCCGCGCCGGCCGCGGCGCACCCGGCTCCCGCGCCGGACGGGCGCCGGCCCGGAGCGTCCCGCCCGCCGTCGTCGCCGCTGGCGCGCCGGCTGGCCCGCGACCACGGCATCGACCTGGCGACGCTGACCGGCTCCGGCCCGGGCGGGCGCATCGTCCGCGCCGACATCGAGGCCGCGATCCGCAACGGCGCCCCGGCCGCGCCCGCCGCCCAGGCGCCCGCCGCTCCGACCCCGGCCCAGGTGCCCGCGCCCGCCGCCGCGAAGCCGCAGCAGGCCGCCGAGGACCCCGACGTCGAGGCCGTCCCGCTGAACCGGTTCCGCAAGGTCGCCGCGCGGCGGCTCACCGAGAGCAAGCAGAACGCGCCGCACTTCTACCTCAACCGGGAGGTGGACGCCGAGGCGCTGCTGGCCTTCCGCGCCACCCTCAACGAGGCGCTCGCCCCGGCCAAGGTCAGCGTGAACGACCTGGTCGTCAAGGCGGTGGCCACGGCGCTGCGCGAGCACCCGGAGGTCAACGTCTCCTACACCGAGGAGAACCTGCTCTTCCACAAGCGGGTGAACGTGGGCGTCGCGGTCGCGGTCGCGGACGGCCTGGTCGTCCCGGTCGTGAAGGACGCCGACCGCAAGAGCGTCTCGCAGATCGGCGCGGAGACCCGCGAGCTGGCCGGGCGGGCGCGGGACGGCAAGCTGTCCGCGCGGGAGATGAGCGGCGGCACGTTCAGCGTCAGCAACCTCGGCATGTTCGGGGTCGACTCGTTCTCCGCGGTGATCAACCCACCGGAGGCGGCGATCCTCGCGGTCGGCGCCGTGCGCGACGAGCCGGTGGTGCGCGACGGGCAGGTCGTGCCGGGCAAGCGAATGGCGGTGACCCTCTCGGTGGACCACCGCGCCTGCGACGGCGCGACCGCCGCGAAGTTCCTCGCCCGCCTCGCCGAGCTGCTGCAGAATCCGCTGCTGATCGTCGCCTGAGCGCGGTACGGGCGCGCGGCCCGGTGATCGGGGAGGTCACCGGGGCCGCGCGCCACTTGTCGTCTTTCTGACGACATGTGATCATTGCCGGCATGGCGGTCGACGTTCCGCTGGGTCCCCTGCTGGATCCGGCCTTCCATCTCGGGTCCGTGCCCACCACGTGGGCGGAGCTGCTCGGCTTCGCCACCGGCGCGGTGAACGTGTGGCTGGTCGTCCGGCAGAACATCCTGAACTGGCCGGTCGGTATCGCCAACGTCGTCCTGCTGGGGCTGGTGTTCCTGGACGGCGGGCTCTACGCCGACGCCGGGCTCCAGGTCGTCTACGTCGTGCTCCAGCTGTACGGGTGGTGGGTGTGGCTGTACGCGGGCGACGGGCGCGACGAGCTGCCCGTCCGGCGCACCGGCCGCACCGAGTGGGCGGCACTGGCCGTCGCGGGCGCGGCCGGGACGGCGCTGCTGACCTGGATGCTGTCGGCCTGGACCGACTCGACCGTCCCGTTCTGGGACGCGCTGACCACCGCGCTGTCGCTCGTGGCGACCTACGGGCAGTCCCGCAAGCTGCTGGAGTCGTGGTGGCTGTGGATCGCCGCCGACCTGATCTACATCCCGCTCTACTTCTACAAGGAGCTGAAGCTGACCGGCGCCCTGTACGTGCTGTTCCTGGCGCTCTGCGTCGCGGGCCTGGTCGCCTGGCGCCGCGACTTCCGGCGGCGGGAGACGACCGCGGTGGCGGCATGACGCACGAGCACGGGCTCGTCATCGGCAAGTTCTATCCGCCGCACGCGGGACACCACCATCTGATCGACACGGCCGCCGCCGCGTGTGCGCGGGTGACCGTGGTCGTCGCGGCGTCGACCGTGGAGAGCATCCCGCTCGCGCTGCGGACCGCCTGGCTGCGCGAGGCGCACCCGCAGCCGCACGTGGAGATGGTCCCGGTGGTGGACGACGCGGAGATCGACTACGGGTCGGACGAGATCTGGTCGGCGCACGTCGCGGCGTTCCGGGCGGGCTTGGCGCTGCGGTCCGGGCTCGGCGTGGCCGTCCCGCCGGTGGACGCGGTGTTCAGCTCCGAGCCGTACGGCGCCGAGCTGGCCGCGCGGTTCTCCGCCGTGCACGTGCCGGTGGATCCGCCGCGCGAGCGGTTCCCGGTCAGCGGCACCGCCGTCCGCGAAGATCCGGTCGCGGCGTGGGAGTGGCTGTCGCCGGCCGTCCGCGCGTATCTGGCGCGGCGCGTCGTGGTGACCGGTGCCGAGTCGACCGGCACGACGACGCTGGCCCGCGCGCTCGCCGCACATTACGCCGCGCGCGGCCGGGTGTGGGCGGCGACGCGGTGGGTGCCGGAGTACGGCCGCACCTTCACCGAGGAGAAGCTGGCCGCCGCGCGGCGCGCCGCGTCCGACCCGTCGCTGTGGCTGGACGACCTGGTCTGGGAGTCCTCCGAGTTCACCGCCATCGCCGAGCGGCACGCCGCGCTGGAGGACGCCGCCGCCCGCACCGGTTCGCCGCTGCTGGTGTGCGACACCGACGCGTTCGCGACCGCCCTCTGGCACGAGCGGTACCTCGGTGCGCCGGCGCCGGAGGTGGAGGCCGTCCACGCGCGCGTCCCGCACCATCTGTGGGTTCTGACCTCGCCGGACGGTGTGCCATTCGAGCAGGACGGCTGGCGCGACGGCGAGTCGATCCGGTCGTGGATGTCGGGCCGTTTTCAGGAGGAGCTGGAGAAACGCGGCCTGCCGCACATCGTCGTGACCGGCCCGCACGAGGAGCGGCTCGCCGCCGCCGTCGCGGCCGCGGACGCGCTGCTCGACGGCGGCTGGTCGTTCAGCGCTCCACTGGCGCCGTAGCCCCGGGCGCCGGGCCGACGCGGAACAGGTCCTCGTCGATGCGGTCGAGCGCGAGGCGGACGGCGCCGAGGGCGACCGCCTCGTCCCCCAGCCCGGACGCCTCGATGCGGACGGGGCTCAGGCACAGCGGCGGGACGTGCCGGCGCAGCGCGGCCACCAGCGACGCGCCCGCCCCGGCCAGCGGTCCGCCGATGACGATCATCTCGGGGTCCAGGGCGAGGGCGATGGCGGCGACGCCGCGGGCCATCCGGGCGGCGAGCCGGTCGACGGCGGCCAGCGCTGCGGGCTCGCCGCGGCCCGCCGCCGCGAGCACGCGGTCGGCGTCGTCGAGCGCGGGACCGGCGGAGGCGAGGCCGGCGAGGGCGGCGCCGGACGCCCCCGAGCCCGGGCCCGCGCCGGTGACCAGGAGCGCGGTGGTGTCGAGCAGCCCCAGCTCGGGCAGCATGCCGATCTCCCCGGCGGCGCCCCAGCGGCCGCGGTGCAGCCGGCCGCCGATGATCGCGCCCGCGCCGGTGTGCAGCCCGGCGAGGACGCAGACGACGTCGTCGGCCGCGCGGGCGGCGCCGCGCCAGCGCTCGGCCACCGCGGCGAGGTTGGCGTCGTTCTCCACCAGGACGGGGCAGGGGAACGAGCGGCCGAGGTCGCGGGCGAGGTCGACGCCCTCCCAGCCCGGCACGACGGCGCAGCGGGTGACGGTGCCGTCGGGTCCGACGACGCCGGGGGTGCCGGCGGAGACGGCGCGCAGCGACCGGCGGCCGATCCCGGCGGCGGCGAGGCACTCCTTGACGGCGCCGCGGACGGCGGCGATCCGTCCGGCGGGACGGCCGTGCAGGTCCAGCGGGGCGCGGTGGCCGCCGACGACCTCGCCGGTGAGGTCGGCGACCAGCAGCCGGACCCGGTCGGCCTCGATGTCGATGCCGAGGGCGTGGCCGGCCTCGGCGCGGAACCGGTAGCGGCGGGCGGGCCGGCCGAGGCCGCTGCCGGGACGCGGCGCGACCTCGGCGACCAGGCCGCGGCCGATCAGCTCGCCGAGCACGCCCTCGGTGGTGGGGCGCGACAGCCCGACGCGGCTCGCCAGCCCGGACAGCGTCGACTCCCCGCCGTCGCGCAGCTCCCGCAGGGTGGCGGCGGCGTTCAGGCGGCGCAGCATCGACGGGTCGCCGCCGTGCAGCGAGCGTTCGGTCACCGCACCCCTCCGGCTCGCCTGCCGTGGGACGACCGGTACGCCGACGGCGTCAGCCCGACCCGCCGGACCATGTGCTCGCGCAGCGAGTCCGCGCTGCCGAGGCCGCTGCGGGCGGCGACCTGGTCCATCGAGAGCGTCGTCGTCTCCAGCAGCTCGCGGGCCCGGCCGATCCGCTGCTGCAGCAGCCACTGCAGCGGGCTGCACCCGGTCTCCGCGTGGAACCTGCGGGTCAGCGTCCGGGTGCTGACGCGCGCGTGCCGGGCCAGGGCGGCGAGCGTCAGCGGGGTGTCGAGGCGGCGCAGCGCCCACGCGCGGGTCGCGGCGAGCGACTGGTCCGGCTCGGCGGGCAGCGGGTCGTCGAGGATCTGCGCCTGCCCGGCGGGACGCGGCGGCGCCGCGACCGTCTGCCGCGCCGCCTCCGCCGCGACCGCCGCGCCGTGGTCGGCGCGCACCAGGTGCAGGCACAGCTCGATGCCCGCCGCCGCGCCCGCCGAGGTGAGGACCGGCCCGTCGTCGACGTACAGGACGTCCGGCACGACGTCGATCGCGGGGAACCGGCGCGCCAGCTCCGCCGTCAGGCCCCAGTGGGTGGTGGCGCGCCGCCCGTCCAGCAGACCCGTCTCCGCCAGCACGAACGCGCCGGTGCAGATCGCCGCGATCCGCTTGCCCGCCGCGGCGGCGCCGCGCAGCGCGTCCAGCGTGCGCGGGTCGTTGCCCTCCCGGCCGCCGCTGCCGACCACCAGGACCGTGCCGGCGCGGTCCACGGCGTCCAGCCCGTGCGGCGCCACCACGTCCAGCCCGCCGACGGTCTCCAGGGCGCGTCCCGGTTCGGCGGCGCAGACCAGCAGCTCGTAGCCGGGGCCGCCGTCGACCACGGCCGCGCCCAGCACCATCTCCGGGATCGTGACGTCGAACGCCATCACCGGCGGCGCGACGACCACCGCGACCGTGTGCACCGTGTGCATGGCCAGAACCTCCGGACGGTTGGCGAGCGGCCCCCTGCCGCCGTCGCGTGGAGGACCGCAGAGTTGGAGCGCGCCGGGGCACGCGGGTCCCGGCCCGATCCACTGGAGAAGATAATGCCGCTTCATGTCGTCATCGGCGCGGGCGGGACCGGCGCCGCCACCGCTCGCCTGCTGGCCGAGGGGGGTGAGCGCGTCCGGCTGGTCACCCGGAGCGGGAGCGGTCCGGAGCATCCGCTGATCGAGCGGGTCGCGCTCGACGCCACCGACACCGGCGCGCTGGCGCGCGCGGCCGAGGGCGCCGGGACCGTGTTCAACGCCGCGATGACCGCGTACCACACCTGGCCGCAAACCCTTCCGCCCCTGTTCACCTCGATCCTCACCGCGGCCGAGCGGACCGGCGCGGACTACGTGATGCTCGGAAACCTCTACGCCTACGGGCCCGTGGACGGCCCCGTCACCGAGGACCTGCCGCTGGCCGCGACCGGTTCCAAGGGACGCGTCCGCGCCGAGCTGTGGCACGCGGCCAAGGAGGCGCACGACGCCGGACGGGTGCGGGTCACCGAGGTGCGCGCCGGGCAGTTCGTCGGCGCCGGCGCCGTCTCGGCGTTCTCGCTCATCGTGCAGCCGAACGTCCTGGCCGGGCGGCTCGCGCTCGCCCCCGCCGACCTGGACGCGCCGCACGGCTTCACGGCGATCGGCGACGCCGCCCGCACCCTCGTCGCCGTGGCCCGCGACGACCGCTCCTGGGGACGCGCCTGGCACGCACCGACGATCAACGTGTCCGTCCGCGAGGTGGCCGGGCGGCTCGCCGAGCTCGCCGGTGCGCCCGCGCCGCGCCTGGATGTGATGACCGACCGCGACCTCGCGCTGCTCGGGTTCGGCAACCCGTTCTGGAACGAGCTGTTCGAGACGCAGCACATGTCGCACCGGCCGTTCGAGGTCGACTCCTCGGCGGTGGAGACGGCCTTCGGGCTCACCGCCTCGCCTCTGGACGCCGTCCTGAAGGAGACGCTCGGCTAGCCGCCGTAGGTCAGGCCGTAGCCGTAGGGGAACAGCGGCTTCTTGCCGTCGCCGAGGTTGATCGGCTCCTGGTCGCCGGCGCGCGGCCAGGTCACCGGGAGCCGGCCGGCGGGACGGGCGTCGCCGAACAGGACGTCGGCGACGCCCGCGCCCTCGGTGCCCGGAAGCCAGGACGCGACGAGGGCGTTCCAGCCGCCGACCTGCGAGGCGACGTCCAGCGGGCGGCCCGAGACCAGCACCACGACGACCGGCACGCCCGAGGCGCGCAGCCGGCCGATGGTCTTCAGGTCCTCCTCGTCGAGGGCGAGGCCGTCGGGCCGGTCGCCGTGGTACTCGGCGTACGGCTTCTCCCCCACGACGGCGACGGCGGTGTCGTAGGACTTGTCGATGCCCTCGCCGTCGCGGTCGTAGTCGATCTTCGCCGCCGTGCCCGCGTCCTGCCGGATGCCCTGCAGGATCGTCGTTCCGGGCGTGGTCTTGCCCGGCGAGCCCTGCCAGGTGACCGTCCAGCCGCCGGACTGCATGCCGATGTCGTCGGCGCTGCGTCCGGCCACGAAGATCTTCCCGCCGCGGCGCAGCGGCAGGGCGCCGTCGTTCTTCAGCAGCACCTGCGACTCGGCGACGGCACGCCGGGCGAGCGCGCGGTGCGCGGCGTTCCCGACCGTCCGCAGGCCGCTCCGGTCGGCGAGCGGCCGCTCGAACAGCCCGAGCTGCACCTTCTTGGTGAGGATGCGGCGGTTCGCGTCGTCGATGCGCGCCATCGGGACGGTCCCGTCCTTGACCTCGGCGCGCAGGTCGGCGATGAACTGCTTCCATTTCTGCGGCACCATCACCATGTCGATTCCGGCGTTGACCGCCTTGGCGACCTCGTCCCTGGTGAGGTCCGGCCTCCCGTCGATCCGGCCGACGCCCTCGTAGTCGGACACGACGAAGCCCTGGAATCCGAGTTCGCCCTTCAGCACATCGGTGATCAGGTACCGGTTCGCGTGCATCTTCACGCCGTTCCAGGAACTGTAGGAGACCATCACCGAGCCGACGCCGTGCCGGACGGCCTCCTGGAACGGCGGCAGATGCACCGCCCGCAACTCCTCTTCGGAGATCTTCGCGTCGCCGCGGTCGCGGCCGCCTTCGGTGCCGCCGTCCCCCACGAAATGCTTCGCCGTCGCCAGCACCGACGACGGCCCGCCCAGTTTCCCGCCCTGGAGGCCGTCGATGAGGGTCGTCATGGCGGACGGCAGTTCGGGGACCTCGCCGAACGACTCGTAGGTCCGGCCCCATCGATCGTCGCGGGCCACGCACACGCACGGCGCGAAATCCCAGTCGACGCCGGTGGCGGTCATCTCCTCGGCCGTCGCGGCGCCGATATCGCGGACGAGCGCCGGATCGCGGGTCGCGCCGAGACCGATGTTGTGCGGGAAAATGGTCGCGCCGACCACGTTGTTGTCGCCGTGCACCGCGTCCACCCCGTACATCATCGGGATGCGCAACGGCGCGGACAGGGCGCCCTTCTGGAACACGTCGTACATGTCGGCCCAACTCTCGGGCGTGTTCGGTTTCGGCGCCGAGCCCCCGGCCGACAGGACCGACCCGATGCGGTACGTGCCGACCTCGGCGGGGGTGATGTAGCGGCGTTCGGGCTGGGTCATCTGACCGAGCTTGTCGTCCAGGCTCATCCGCGAGAGCAGGTCGTCCACGCGGGCGGCGACCGGCTCCGCGGGGTCCAGGTAGGGGACGGCGGACGCGCCGGCCGGGGTCCCGGCGCCGCCGGTGCCGAGCGCGAGCACGGCGGGCGGGCCGAGGACGAGGAGCGCCGGCAGTCCGAGGGAGAGCAGCCGGAACCGGGCCGCCTTCGCGGAGAAACTGTGCATGAGGAGGGTTTTTCCGGCGGCGGCCAATTCCGGCGCAAGCGGACGCAAGCGGCCGGCAATATCTGCCGGCCGCCGTCCCACCAATCACCGCATTTCCGCACAAAGGGCGACCGCCCGGGATCGAACCGAGGACTTCCAGGGCCACAACCTGGCGTGCAGACCACCACACCACGGACGCCGTGTCTCCGGTAGGGATCGAACCTACGACCTCCGGGTCCGCAACCCGGCGCGCTCTCCTCTGCGCCACGGAGACTCGATTTTCGGTTGTCGTGCGTACCGGGCGCAGGAATCGAACCTGCCTGATGCGGCTTATGAGACCGCCGGACGCACCAGCATCCCTGCCCGGCCCGTGCGGAGGGTGCGAGATTCGAACTCGCGCAGGGTGACCCCTGACCACGGCTTAGCGGGCCGCTGCCTTTCCGCTCGGCCAACCCTCCGGGAAACGTTCGGGAAAACGAAAAGACCGCCCGTCATGCTCGGGCGGTCGGCGTCGGGACGCGGTGGTTCACGTCCCTCGGCGGCTCCCGAGACCGGAGTGGCTGCTGCGGTGCATTCGGTGATGGCGCATCTTTCCCTCTCCTTCCGGTCTCGTTCCGTTCGACGCCCATATTGCCGAACCGGTTCCGGTGCCGCAACGCATTTATTCGAGGCGGCCCGCCGGCGCGGGACGGACCGCCTCGTTCCCTTACTCGTCGAAATCGGTGCTGCGGGTCAGCGACTCCCAGGCCCCGAACTCCTTCTGCAGCCCGTCGAGGCTGGCGGCGACCGCGTCGGCGGCGTCGCTGCCGAGCGGCAGCCGCAGCGGCGTGTCGTCGGCGTCCAGCGCGGCCAGGATGGCGGCGGCGGCCTTGGCGGGGTCGCCCGGCTGCTTGCCGTCGCTTTCGGGCAGGCCCTTGCGCACCTGGCCGACGGTGTCGGCGTACTCGGGCATCTCGGCGGCCATCTGCAACGCGCCGCCACCGGCGAAGGACGTCCGGAACGCGCCCGGCTCGACGATCATCACCTTGATGCCGAACGGCGCGACCTCCCCGGCGAGCGCCTCCGACAGGCCCTCCAGCGCGAACTTGGTCGCCGAGTAACCGCCGACGCCGGGGAACGACAGCCGGCCGCCCTGGCTCGTCATCTGCACGATCGCGCCCGACCCCCGGGCCCGCATGTGCGGCAGCACCGCCCGGGTCAGCGCCGCGGGGCCGAAGAAGTGCAGGTCCATCAGGTCGCGCAGCTCGCGGTCGGTGGTCTCCTCCACCGCGCCGACCAGGCCGCGCCCGGCGTTGTTGACCAGCACGTCGATCCGGCCGTGCCACAGCAGCACGTCGGCGACCACGTCCGCGATCCTCGCCTGGTCGGTGACGTCCAGCGCGACCGCGGTGACGCGGCCGGGGTGCCGCTCCGCCAGGTCGGCCAGCGCCTGCGGGCGGCGCGCCGCCGCGACCACCGTGTCGCCCGCCGCGAGCGCCGCCTCCGCGATCGCCCGCCCGAATCCCGAGGTCGCACCGGTGATCAGCCAGACCCGTCCGTCCGTGTTCACAGTCTCGTTCGTCATGCCTCGTTTATCGCAGCCGCCCGCGGCCGGCGTCCAAGACAGAGATCAACACGACCGATAAAGAGCCTTTATCATCGCAGCATGGAGCTGCGGCAGCTGCGGTACCTGGTCGCGATCGCGGACGCCGGCAACCTCGGCCGGGCCGCCGAGGCGCTGTTCGTCAGCCAGCCCGCGCTCTCCTACGCGCTGCGCAGGCTGGAGTCCGAGCTCGGGGTGCGGCTGTTCGACCGGCACGCGGGCGGCGTCACCGCCACCGCCGCCGGGCTCGAGATCGTCGCCGAGGCCCGCCGCACCGTCCGCCAGGCCGAGCGGATCACCGCGGCGGCGGAGCGGCACCGGCGCGGCCGGACCGGCGTGCTGCGCGTCGGGTTCGAGGCGAGCGGCGCCGGGGAGCTGACCACCCGGGCGCGCGCCGAGTTCGCCCGCGCCCACCCCGGCGTCCGGGTCGAGCCCAAGCGGTTCGACTGGGGCGGCGAGGCGGAGGCGCTGCGCTCCGGACGGGTCGACGTGGCGTTCGTGTGGCTCCCCGCGGACCTGACCGGCCTGCACGCCGAGGTCGTGCACACCGAGCCCAGGATCGTCGGCCTGCCGGCCGACCACCCCCTCGCCGACCGCGACACCGTCGGCATCCTCGACGTCAAGGACGAGCCACTCCTGTGGACGGAGCGTGCTCCGCGCGCCTGGGTGGACTGGTGGGCGGTCAACCCGCGCCCGGACGGCTCCGAGCCGCGCTGGGGCCCGACCAACGACAACGTCGAGGAGATGCTCGAACAGGTCGCCGAGGGCACCGCGATCTGCTTCGCGCCGTCCAGCATGGCCGGCTACTACACGCGGCCGGGCCTGGTCTGGGTACCGCTGACCGGCGTCGAGCCGCTGCGCGTCGCCCTCGCCTGGGCCGACGGCGCGGACGGCCCGCTGGTCCGCGCGTTCGCGGAGGTCGTCCGCGGCCTGGTCAGCGGGTGACGGGCGCGCCCAGGGTCGCGTGCAGGGCGCGCAACGCCCGGTAGACCCGGACCTTCACCACGTCGACCGGCACGCCCAGCTGGGCGGCGGCCTCGTTGACCGACCGCTCGCGGAAGACCGTCTCGGTGAGGATCTCGCGGTGTGCCGGCGGGAGCGCCTGGAAGGCCCGGGCGACCGCCGCGGAGGGCGTCCGCTCCCCCGGACCGCCGGGGGCGAACGAACCGGTGTGCTTGCCCATTCGCGTTGCCACGCAACGAACTTCGCACCCGCCCGCCGCCCCGGCACCCCCCTTATGCCGTCTTTAAGGAAGAGTTGAGGGGCCGATCCGAAGGGCTGGATCCGATCATGTCCGGCACGGTCGGGAAGAGTCGCCCTCGCAGCCGCTCACCTGCGCAAACGCAGGAAGGGAAGCCGACGGTCCGTCCGGCGTGGACGAGGTGGGGTGTCGTAAGTCGGGGGTGGGGGTGGGCTTTCGGGTGATGTGGCGGGGGGCGGGAGATCCCTAGCGTCGGCCGCATGGAATCGATCTTGGATGGTGTGGACGCGGCGGTGGCGTCGCCGTGGTTCGGGCTGGTGCTGTTCGCGGTGGCGGCGCTGGACGGGTTCTTCCCGGTGGTGCCGAGCGAGAGCATGGTGATCACCGGTGGGGTGTACGCGGCGTCGGGGTCGCCGGACCTGGTGCTGGTGGTGGTGTCGGCGGCGCTGGGCGCGTTCGTCGGTGACCATGTCGCGTATCTGCTGGGGCGGGGGCCGGGAGGGCGGTTGCTGCGGCGGGCCCGGCCGGGGACGCGGCGGTATCGGGCTCTGGTGTGGGCGCAGGGTGCGCTTGCGGAGCGGGGCGGGCTGGTGCTGGTGGTGGCGCGGTACGTGCCGGGAGGCCGGACGGCGGTGACGGTGACGATGGGGGCGTTGGGGTGCCCGCTGCGGCGGTTCTCGATGTTCGCGGGGCTGGCTGCGGTGTCGTGGGGGGTGTACGGCGGCGTTCTGGGTTATGTGGGCGGTGCGGCGTTCGAGGATGATCCGGTGAAGGGCGTGGCGGTGGGGCTGGGGTTGGCGTTGTCGGTGACGGGTGTGGTGGAGGCTGCCCGGTTCGTGCGTCGGCGGCACAGGGGTGTTTCGAGGGGGGTGGGTTCGTCGAGGAGGCGCGCAAGGAGCCAGGCGGCGGCGGGGGCGGCGATCAGCGGGAGCAGTGCGACGCGCGGGGACGCGGCGTCGGCGAGCGCGCCCACGGCGGGGCTGACGATGCCGCCGGCGCTGACGGCCAGGCCGAGCGTGACGCCGCTGGCGGTGCCGACGCGGCGCGGCAGGTAGTCCTGGCCGAGCGTCACCTGGATGGAGAACGGGGCGTAGAGGGCGATCGCGGTCAGCGCGACGAACGCGTAGATCGCGTAGGACGGGGCGAGCGCGACACCCGCGACCGCCGGAATCGCCAGCAGGTAGGCGGCGCGGAGCGACCGCACGCGTCCCCGGCGCGCGGCGAGGCGCCCGCCGAGGACCGTCCCGACGGCGCCGCCGGCGAACAGGACGAACAGGGCGACCGCCCCGGCGTCGGCGCCGCCGCCCGTCCGCTGCCGGGCGACGACGGCGAGCAGGGTGCTGAGGCCGAAGAAGACGACCGAGCGGCACAGCACGACCAGGGACAGCCGGACGAACATCGGCCAGTCGTCGCGGCCGGCCACCGGGCCCTTCTTCTTCGCCGCGCCGGACGTGCCGCGGCGCATCGCGGTGAGGCTGAGCACCGTCCCGAGGACGGCCGGGACCGCCAGCCAGGGTGTGGCGTGCAGGCCGCCCGCCGCGAGGACGGGCGTGACCAGCAGCGGCGACGCGGCGAACCCGAGGTTGCCGCCGAGCGAGAACCAGCTCATCCCGGCGTGGTCGCCGCCCGTCACGGCCCGCGCGATCCGCGCCGACTCGGGGTGGTAGGCGGCCACGCCGAGCCCGGACACCGCGATCGCCGCCCAGGTCAGGGCGTAGGCGTCGGACACGCCGGACAGCGCGACGCCGAGCCCGGCGGCGCCCGTCGCGGCGGGGATGAGCCACGGCATCGCCCACCGGTCGGTGAGCATCCCGAACGCCGGCTGGACGACCGAGGACAGCAGCGTGGCGGCCAGCACGATCCCGGACGCGGCGACGTAGCTGTAGTGCCGGCCGGTGACGAGGAACGGGACGATCGCGGGCACGGCGCCCTGGTAGACGTCCACGCAGGCGTGGCCGGCCGACAGCAGCACGACGGGGGCTCGGCGGTTCATACCGGCCAGCCTCGTCCCGCACGCCCGTGTCGCGCTTCCGATATTTCGCCACGTGATACCGATGAACCGCCATACAAGGACGCGTGCGTACCCTGAACCGATGACTCGGTACACCCCGCGCGCCAGCACGGGTCTGCGGCCGTTGCCACCCGGCGGCGAGATCGACGCGCACCGGCATGACGACCACCAGCTCGCCTACGCGGGTGCCGGCGTGCTGTCGGTCACGACCGACGCCGGGATCTGGCTGGCGTCCCCGGCACGGGCGCTGTGGATCCCGGCCGGGACCGTCCACGAGCACCGCGCGTTCGGCGGCGCCGACCTGCGGCTCGTCGGCGTCCCGGCGGCGCGCGACCCGCTCGGCCTCGCGCGCCCGGCCGTCCTCGGGGTGGACGCGCTGCTCCGCGAGCTCATCGTGGCCTGCACCGGGGTCCCCGCCGACGACCGGGACGGCGCCGAATGGCTGCGGCTGCGCGACGTCCTGCTCGACCGGGTCGCCCGCGCGCCCCGGTACGCCGACTACGTCCCGTCCGCCCGGGACCCGCGGCTCGCGGCGGTGTGCCGGATGCTGTGCGACGACCCCGCCGACGACCGCACGCTCGCGGAACTCGGGGCGCGGGCGGGAGCCGGCGAACGCACCCTCACCCGGCTTTTCCGCGCCGAGCTCGGCATGACGTTCCCGCAGTGGCGGGCGCAGTTGCGCCTGCACCACGCCATGGTCCTGCTCGCCGAGGGGCTGCCGGTGACGACCGTCGCGCACCGGTCCGGCTGGGCGTCGGCCAGCGCGTTCATCGACGCGTTCCGCCGCACGTTCGGCCATACTCCCGGCACGCACCGCGCCCGCGTGGACGGCCGGCTCCTGCTGCGCTGAGCCCCGCCTCCCGCGAGGCCGCCGCGCGCCCGCCGCGCCAGCGCCTAGGATGAGGCGCGGGGAGGGGGTGGACGTGGGCAAGCACACCAAGCCGGCGACACGGGCCTGCCCCGGTTGCGAGGGCACCGGAACGAGCACCGCCACCGGCGAGACGTGCAACGTCTGCCGCGGGACGGGCCGCATATGACGTTCCCTCCCGGCGGCTGCTCCTACGAGGTCCGCTACACGCTGGGCCGCCGCGGCGCGGGGCTGGAGGCGTTCCCAGACGAGTTCGAACTCGGCCGGTGGTTCACCGCGATGACCGCCGAGGGGATGTTCGTTCCCGAGGACTTCACCGTCCCCGACGAGGACGGCCGCAACGGCTTCCAGATCCTCTGCGTCAGCGGGACCGGCCGCCTCCCCATCAGCTACTTCCATCCGCGGCTGGTCCGGGGCCGCATCGAGGGCGCGCGGGACGCGGTCCCGAACCCCTGACCGGCCGCGCGCGCCGCCCGCGACGCCCGCGCCGGGCGGCGGAGAGCGGCGCCCGCCGCCACGGCCAGGCAGCAGAACGTCCCGGCGAGGACCCCGTACCCGGCCGCCGACATCAGCACGGTGGACAGCAGCCCGGCCGCTGCCGCGATCGTCCACACGGCCGCGTCGACCGTGCCCTCGATGTCGGTCCGCTCCGACTCGGGCAGCTCGCTGGCCAGCTGGCCGCTGCCGCCGACGAAGCACAGGTTCCAGGCGTAGCCGAGCAGGAACAGCGCCGAGGTGCGGATCCAGGCGCCGCCTCCGGCCGCCGCGAGTCCCGCCGAGACGGCCAGCGCCGCCACCCCGGCGACCATCACCGGCCGCGCCCCGCACCGGTCGACGAGCCGGCCCGTCACCGGGGACAGCGCGAACATGCCCAGCGTGTGCGCCGACAGCGTCATCCCCACCATGCCGAGCCCGTCGCCGTCCATCCGCATCGCCAGCGGCGCCGCCGTCATCACCGCGACCATGACGACCTGCGCCGTGACCATCACGACCAGCGCCGGCCGCGTCACCGGTCCCCGGAGCAGGCTCCGCACCGAGACGCGCGGCCCGTCCCGCGGCGGGTCGGTGACCGGCGGCGCGCCCGCGGTGGCGGTGGCCGCGACCGCGGCGGCGGCCGTGGCCAGGAACGCCAGCAGGAAGGGCCCGGCCAGGGGCGGGAGCGACAGGTCGCGGGCCGGTCCGCCGGACGCGTCGAGCAGCAGCGGCCCGCCGACGGCGCCGATGGCGGCGGCCCACACCACCAGGCCGATCGCCGAGCCCCGCCGGCCGGGCGGATACAGGTCGGCGGCGGCGTAGCGGGACAGCTGCGCGCCCGCATTGCCGAGGCCGAGCATCAGCATGCCGGCGCAGAGGGCGACCAGGTCGCCGCGCGCGATACCGGCGGCGGCGAGGCAGGCGCCGGCCGCGGCGGCGAGGTACCCGCCGGCCAGCACCCGGCGCCGGCCCAGGCGGCGCGCCGCGCGGGTCAGCGCGAGCGCACCGGCTCCCGTCCCGACGATCCCGGCGGTGGCCGGGACACCGCCCCAGCCGGCGCCCAGCCGGTCGGCCGCGGCGAGCGTGCCCGCCACGCTCGCCATCGCCATCGCCGCGTTCATCAGGGCGGTTCCCGTGCACAGCGCCGCCATCGGACGCGCCCGCACGGCACGCCCGTTCAGGGTCTGGTTCATGCCCTTGACGCTAGAAAGGTCCGGCTCCGCGATGAATGGACGATCGATGGCGTTCCCGGGGTATCGCTTCTAGGTTGGAAGCACCTTCCGGGAAGGGACCTTGCGAATGGATCGGGAGCTCGATCGGACGGACTGGCGCATCCTCACCGAACTCCAGCGGGACGGCCGGCTGTCGTTCAACCGGCTCGCGGCGCGCGTCAACCTGTCGCCGCCCGCGGTGGCCGAGCGGGTGCGGCGGCTGGAGGAGGCCGGGGTGATCACCGGCTACCAGGCGCGGATCGACCCGGCCCGGGTCGGGCGGCCGCTCACCGCGTTCGTGCAGATGCGCTGCGCCCTCGGCCGCTGCCTGCTGAAGACGACCGCCGCCGAGGACCTGCCGGAGGTCACCGAGGTGCACAAGCTCAGCGGGAGCTGGTGCTCGATGCTCAAGGTGCGGGTGGCGTCCATGCCGCATCTGGAGGGGCTCCTCGAACGGCTCGGCGAGCACGGCGAGATGAACTCCCACATCGTCCTGTCCACGGCGTACGAGGCCCGCGCCGTCGAGCCGCCGGCCCCCGAGACCCGCACGGTGACCGTCTCCGAGGGCTGGACCCGCTGACCAGCCCCGAGCACCTCACCGGTGGGGCGCCGGCGTCCGGTGCTCCGCGCGGCCGAGGGTGATGGTGCCGCCGCGCTCGACGTGGCGCAGCCGGGCGCCCATCCCGCGCCGGCCCACCTCCTTGTCGAAGTCCGAGAGCGGCGACTTCATCACCGTGTAGTCGTCGTAGTGGACCGGGACGGCGGTGGCGCAGCCGGTGGTCTCCAGCCATTGCGCGCCCTGCCGGCCGTCCATGGTGACGGTGAGCAGGCCGAGCAGCCGGGTGCCGCCGAGGTGAACGACGCCCGCGTCGATGTCGGGGTAGCGGTGGCGGATCTCGGCGATCTCGTCGTACATGAGCGTGTCGCCGCTGATGTACAGCCGGAAATGCGGTTCGCCCCGCGGCGGGCCGAACTCCAGCAGCGACCCCATGACGGGCGGCAGGACGTGGCGGAGCAGGCCGGGGGCGTGCCGGCCCGGCATCGCGGTGATCCGGATCCGGTGGTCGCCCTTGGTGATCTCCTCGGTCTGCCAGATGCGCAGCCCTTCGGCCTCGCGGAATCCGCGGTTGCGCAGCGCGCGGGCGGCGGCGCCGGTGGTGAGGATCGGCAGCCCGCGGTCCAGGTGCCGCTCCGCCACCGGGTCCCAGTGGTCGCCGTGCAGGTGGGACAGGACCACGCCGTCGAGCTCGGGGAGTTCGCCGACGCCGATCGCCGGGTCCTTCACCCGTTTGCTGGTGAGGCCGTAGCCGAGGTCGGCGCGCTCGCCGCGGCGCAGGAAGTTCGGGTCGGTCAGCAGCGTGACGCCGCCGTACCGGATGATCGTCGTCGCGTTCCCGACGAAGGTCAGGGCGGCCGTGTCCGCAGGCATCGTTCCCCCTCTCCGCTCCCGGTCGAGAGCCCCTACCCCCCGCCCGCCGGGCCATGCGGCGGGCGGGCGGCCGCGGCGGCGGAGGCGGCCGGGGCGCGGGACCGTCCCGGCGAGTTCCGGGATCGCGGTGGACATGGTTGAATTCTCGAATATGTGGCCCTCGTCACAAAGATCCCTCCCGTGGCGGCGGAGCTATCAGCCGGGGGTCCCCGGCGAGGTCGAGATCCCGGACGTGCCCGTCACCCGGCTGCTCGACGACGCCGCGGAACGGCACCCGCGGCGGACCGCGCTGGTCTTCTTCGGGCGGCGGACCGACTACCGGGAGCTGCGGGACGCGGCGGACCGGTTCGCCGACGGCCTGCACCGGCTCGGCGTGCAGCCCGGCGACCGGGTGGCGCTGATCCTGCCGAACTGCCCGCAGCTGGTGATCGCCTTCTACGGCGTGCTGCGCCGGGGCGCGATCGCCGTCCAGCACAACCCGCTGTACACCGAGGAGGAGATGCTGCACCAGCTAGCGGACTGCGACGCCCGCGTCGCGGTCGTCCTGGATCGTTCCTACGCGACGGTGCGGGCGGTGCGGAGCGGGCTGCGGCTGGAGCACATTGTCGTGACGTCGCTGGCCGACTACCTGCCGCCGTTCCGGCGCGCCCTGCTGCGGCTCCCGCTGGTGCAGGCGCAGCGGCAGCGCGCGGCCATGACCGCGGACGTGCCGGACGACCCCGGGATCGTCCCGTTCCGGGAGCTGCAGAAGCCTCCGCGGCGGCAGGTGCGGCAGCTTCCGGTCGACCCCTCGCGGGACCTCGCGGCGATCCAGTACACGGGCGGGACGGAGGGCCGGCCCAAGGGCGCGATGCTGACGCACCGCAACCTCATCGCCAACGCCTGCCAGCAGCACGCCTGGGACCTGGGCGGACGGGAGGGCCAGGACGTGACGCTCGGCGTCCTCCCGCTGTTCCATTCGTTCGGCCTGATGAGCTGCCTCATCGCGCCGGCGATGAAGGCGGGCGCGGTGGTGCTCCTGCCCCGCTTCGACCGCGACAGGGTGCTGCGGGCGATCCGCAAGTACCGTCCGACGGTCTTCCCTGGCGTGCCGACACTGTACGAGCAGGTGCTGGACAGCCCGCGGTTCCGCGCGTCGGACCTGCGCTCGCTGCGCGTGTACATCTGCGGCGCGATGGCGCTCGGGCGGCGGACCCTCGACCGCTTCGCCGAGTTGGGGGCGCACGGGCTGATCCAGTGCTACGGGCTCACCGAGGCGTCCCCGGCCGTCACGGCCAACCCGCTGGGCGGCGGCGCCCGGAACGCGACGGTCGGCCTGCCGCTGCCGATGACCGACGCCGTCATCGTGGACGTGGAGGAGCCGACGCGGGACCTGCCGCCCGGCGAGCCCGGCGAGCTGGTCGTGCGCGGCCCGCAGGTGTTCGCGGGCTACTGGAACGCGCCGCTCGCCACCGCGCAGACCCTGTCGAAGGGCTGGCTGCGCACCGGTGACATCGCGGTGATGGACGAGGACGGTTTCATCACCATCCTGGAACGCCAGCGGGACATGATCAAGGTGAGCGGTTTCAGCGTCTTCCCGTCGGAGGTGGAGAAGGTGCTGCGGCGCCACCCCGCCGTCTACGACTGCGCCGTGGTCGGCGGGCCCGACGAGCGGCGCGGCGAACGCGTCATCGCGCACGTGGTGGAGCATCCCGCCTACCCGTTCTCGGCGGACGAGCTGCGGCGGCACTGCGAGCGCTATCTGTCGCACTACAAGGTGCCGGCCGAATTCCGGCCGCGCACGGACCTGCCCCGCAACGTCCTGGGAAAGGTCATCCGCCGCAAGCTGCGCGACGAGTCGGTGAACTCTCCGGCGTAGGGGGCGCGCGCCGGGTGGTTGACTGTTCCCGTGGAGACCGAGACCGCCCCGTCGGAGCTCTTCGCCCGGCTCGTCGAGATCGGGCGCGACTCGTCCCGTGTCGCCGCGCGCGCTGCGGACGCGCCGCCGGAACCCGAGACGCTGTATGACCGTCACGACGTCCTGGTGGTGCGGGTGGGCGACGTCGTGGTGAAGGCGCACCAACCCGGCCGCGAGTACGGGGAGCCGTTCCTCGACCGCATCAAGGTGGCGGCGTCTCTACCGGACCTCCTGCTGGGGCCGCTCGGTCCGCCGTCGAACGTGGACGGCCGTACGGTGACGCTCTCCCTCTACGGGGATCCGGTGGATCCGCATAAGGAGCTTCCCTGGGAGGACGCCGCGCGGCTTCTGGCCGCGCTCCACTCCACGCCCATGCCGGCGGACGCACCGTCCTGGGGGCGCCCCACGCGAGTGGCCACGCAGGTGGCGCGTTTGGGTGACGGCCCGGCCGAAGACGTGGTGCGGCGCGCGTTCGCCACCCTGCCCGACTGGATCCGCGGTGAGGGGACGGGGAACGCCCGCCCGGAGCGCGCGGAGTGCCTCATCCACGGCGACTGGCATCTCGGCCAGATGGTGCGCGCGCGGGACGGACGCTGGCGGCTGATCGACATCGAGGACCTCGGCAAGGGCGACCCCGCGTGGGACCTGGCCCGCCCCGCCGCGCTGTACCTGTCGGGCGTCCTGCATCCCGGCGAATGGACGCGGTTCCTCGACGCCTACGTCGCGGCCGGCGGTCCCGCGGTGCCCGATGGCGACGCTCCCTGGACGACCTTGGACATTCCGGCGCGAAGTCTGGCGATCCAGATCGCGGCCACGTGCGTCATATCGGCGAGGGAAGGCGATCGGCCATTGGACGGACCGGAGCAGGCGATGGTGGACGCCTGCGGCAGAATCTCCGCGGCGGGGGACGCGGCATGACGTGGCGCGGAACCTGCCCTACATTTAGCCTCTACCTGGGGATCCATAGCGGAAGGATGACAAGGCGATGCACTGCCCTAAGTGTCATGGATTGATGCGGACCTACAACCGCAGCGGCGTCCACATCGAACAGTGCGACAACTGCCGGGGCATCTTCCTCGACTACGGCGAGCTCGAGGCCCTCAGCCAGATGGAGTCCCGCTACCGCGCCGCGCCGCCCCCGCCCGGCTGGGGCGCCCCGGCGGCCTCCGTGCACCACCATCACCACGGCCACCACGCGCCGCACCACGGCAGCGTTTTCCACATGCTCTTCTCGACCTGACGGCCCGCGGCCCGCCCCATCGGAGGCGGGCCGCAGTCACTTCCGGCCGACAGTGCTTCCGGCCGTCGTCACAGGCGCGGGTCGACCGGTTCCGACTCCAGCGCCAGCACGGCGAAGACGGCCTGGTGCACGCGCCACAGCGGCTCCCCGGCGGCGAGCCGGTCGAGGGCCTCGATCCCCAGGGCGTGCTCGCGCATCGCCAGGGAGCGCTTGCGGCCGAGCGACCTGGCGCGGAGCCGGTCGAGGTTCTCCGGTTCGGTGTAGTCCGGCCCGTAGATGATCCGCAGGTATTCGCGTCCCCGGCATTTCACGCCGGGCTGGACCTTCGCGTTCTCCGGGAGCGGGCCGAGCGGTTTGACGACCATCCCCTCCCCGCCCGACGCGGTGAGCTTCTCCCACCATTCGGCCACGGCGGCCTCGGACTCCGGTGCGGCCAGGTCCACGGTCACCGACTCCGTCCGCTGGAGCAGGCCGGTGGGGTCGGCCTCCGCGAGCGCGGCGGCCACGCCCATGTGCCAGTCGTGGTCGCGCGCGACGGCGAGCGAGCGGCCTTCCGCGGCGAGCACCTGGAACGGCGCCAGCCGCACGCCCTTGAGCCCGTCGACGGGCCAGCAGTAGCGCGCGTAGGCGTCGCGGAAGAGCGCGGCGTTGGCGGCGCGCCGGTCGATGTGCTCGCGGAGCCCGCCGACGTCGAGGCCGCGCTCGTGTGCGCGCGCGAGGACGTCCGACGCCATCGGCAGTGCGGCGCGGGCCGCCGCGCCGGTCGCGGCGTACTGGGTGCGGATGAGGTCCATGGCCTTGGCCGACCAGGGCAGCAGCTCGCAGTCCAGCACGAGCCAGCCGGTGTCCAGCTCGTCCCACAGGCCGGCGGCGCCGATCGCGGAACGGACGCGGTCGAGCACCTCCTCGGTCGCGGACGCGTCGCGGAAGAAGGACCGCCCGGTGCGGGTGTAGAGCGCGCCGGTCGTCCCGTCGTCCACGCCGAACCGGGCCTGCGCCACGGACGCGTCGCGGCAGACGACCGCGACGGCGCGCGAGCCCATGTGCTTCTCCTCGCAGATCGCCCGCGCCAGGCCCTTGTCGCGGTAGGCGGCGAGCGCCTGGGCGGGGTGCTCCAGGTGGCCGGGCAGCGGCGAGGTGGCCGCGGGCGCCATCGTGGGCGGCAGGTAGACGAGCCAGCGCGGGTCGACCGCGAACCGGCTCATCACCTCCAGTGCGGCCAGCGCGTTCTCCTCGCGGACGGTGACGCGTCCCATCAGCCGGGTCTCGACGCCCTGGTTGCCGAGGACGTCGTCGATCTTCAGGACGTCGCTCTCGCGGTGCCCGCCGGGCGCCGCTGCCGGCGCCGTCCCCAGCGGGCGCGCCGGCTCGTACCAGACCTGGTGCGCGGGGACGGAGACCAGCTCGCGCTCCGGGTAGCGCAGCGCGGTCAGCTTGCCGCCGAACACCGCGCCGGTGTCCAGGCAGATGGTGTTGTTGATCCATTCGGCGTCCGGGACGGGCGTGTGCCCGTACACGACCATCGCCTTGCCGCGGTAGTCGCGCGCCCACGGGTACCGGACGGGCAGCCCGTACTCGTCGGTCTCCCCGGTGGTGTCGCCGTACAGTGCGAACGAGCGGACGCGGCCCGACGCGCGCCCGTGGTAGTCCTCCTTGAGCCCGGCGTGGGCCACGACGAGGCGGCCGCCGTCGAGGACGTAGTGGCTGATGAGGCCGTCCATGAAGCGGAGCGCGCCGTCGCGGAACTCCTCGGGCTCGGCGCCGAACTGCTCCATCGACTCGGCGAGGCCGTGCGAGAGGCGGATCTTGCGGCCCCTCAGCGCCCGGACCAGCTTCGCCTCGTGGTTCCCGGACACGCACAGCGCGTTCCCGGCCTCGACCATGCCCTTGACGAGCCGGACCACGCCCGGCGAGTCCGGGCCGCGGTCGACCAGGTCCCCGACGAAGACGGCGGTGCGCCCGCCCGGGTGGTTGGCGTCGACGGCGAGGCCCTGCGCGTCCCGGACGGTCTCGTAGCCGAGGTCGCCGAGCAGCTCCTCCAGTTCGGCGCGGCATCCGTGCACGTCGCCGACGATGTCGAAGGGCCCGGTCAGCTCCCGCTTGTCGTTCCAGGCCTTCTCGTACACGATCGTCGCCGCGTCGATCTCCTCGGGCCCGGACAGCACGTAGGAGCGCCGGAACTCGCGGCTCAGCGTCCGCAGCCCGCGGCTCAGCTCGCGCCGCTGGCGCGGGATGACGTGCGGGGGCATGTCCCGGTCGGGGCGGACGGCGTTGCGCTCGGCAGCGAGGCGTTCAGGGACGTCCAGGACTATCGCCACCGACAGCACGTCGTGCTCCTTGGCGAGGCGCAGCAGCGCCTGGCGCGCCTTGCTCTGCACGTTGGTCGCGTCCACCACGGTGAGCAGCCCGCGGCGCAGCCGCTTGGCCACGATGTAGTGCAGCAGGTCGAACGCGTCGCCGGTCGCGGACTGGTCGTTCTCGTCGTCGGACACCATCGCGCGGCAGTGGTCGGACGACACCACCTGCGTCGGCTTGAAGTGCCTGCGCGCGAAGTGCGACTTGCCGGACCCGGTCACGCCGACCAGCACGACGAGCCCCATCTCCGGCACCCGGATCTCGGTCATCGGGTGAACACTCCCATCTGCGTCGGCGCGCCGACCTCGGGGTCGTCGTCTCCGACGGGCACGTGGCGGACGCGGTAGCCGTACGCGGCGGCGACGCGGTCCGTCCAGGCGCGGAACTCCGCGCGGGTCCATTCGAAGCGGTGGTCGGGGTGGCGCATGGCGCCGGGCGCCAGTCCCGCGTAGCGGACGTTGTGCTCGGCGTTGGGCGTCGTCACGACGACGACGCGGGGCGCCGCATGGCCGAACACGACCTGTTCCATAGCGGCGAGCCGCGGCGGGTCGATGTGCTCGACGACCTCCATCAGCACGGCCGCCTCATAGCCGCGGAAGCGTTCGTCGGTGTAGGTGAGGGCGCTCTGGAAGACGTCCTGCACGCGCTTGTTCGGGCGGTGCTGCGGCTTGTCCAGCCTTAGGCGGCGTACCGCTCCTTCCAGCGCGCGGTAGGAGACATCCGTACCGGAGATCTCGCTGAAGAAGTCGTCGCGGACGAGCCGCGCCAGCAGCTTGCCCGACCCGCAGCCGAGGTCGATGACGCGGCGCGCGTCCTCCTCGTGCAGCGCCTGCACGACCGCCTGTATCCGCCGCTCGGACAGGGAGACCGGCGCGTCCTCGTCCGCCGGTGCGCCGTCGTCCGCGCGCGCGGGCTCCTCCTCCACCTCTGCCGGGTCGAGGGCGTCCTCGGGCGCGTCCTCGGCGTCGGCCAGGCGTCCCAGCGCGGCGCGCACCAGCGCGCGCCGGTTGGCGAGGTAACGGCGGGTGATGGCGGCCCGGTCGGGATGCGTTGCGAGCCATCCCTCTCCGGCGCGGATGAGTTTGTCGACTTCGTCCGGCGCCATCCAGTAGTGCTTGGCGTCGTCCAGCACCGGCAGCAGCACGTAGAGCTGGTTGAGGGCGTCGGCGAGGCGCATCCGGCCGGTGAGCGCGAGCGTCACGTACCGGGAGTCGCCCCATTCGGGGAACTCCGAGTCCAGCGGCACGGGCTCTGCCGTCACGTCCCAGCCCAGCGGCGCGAAGAATCGCTCGGCCTGGCCCGGGCCGCCCCGGCACGGCAGCGCCGGAAGCACGATCTCCAGCGGAATCGCGGTCTCCGCAAGCTCGGGCCGCAGATCGCACCTGCCGCGCATGGCGGTGCGGAAGACGTTCGCCATCGCGGACGCCAGCAGGGAGGACGCCGCGTACGGACGGTCGTTGACGTACTGGCCGAGCGAGAAGTCGGGCGTGCCCCTGCCTCGCGTGCGCACGAGCTTGACGGGGTCGACGTCCAGCAGCAGCGCCGCCGTGCAACGCGTCTCGTCCGCGTCGGGATAGAAGACGTGCGCGGTGCCGAAGGACTGCCCGAAGCTCTGCGCGCGCCCGGGGTGCTTGTGCAGGAGGAAGCCCAGATCGGTCGCCTGGTCCAGGGTCGTACTGATGGTCAGAAGCACGTCTCGAGTCTGGCGGAACCGGGTGAGACGGCCCTAATTCATTTTCCGCGGACGGCCGGGCCGGTCAGGAAGCGGCCGTGCGCGTCGAAGGGCCACGGGTTGATCTTGCAGCCCTTGAGGCCGTAGATCTGCTGCATCATCACCGGCGCCGGACGGCCGCGCCCGGGGCAGGTCATGTGGCCGAAGCCCAGCCGGTGGCCGACCTCGTGGTTGATGGTCAGCGCGTGGTACTGGTCGGCCCTGCCCTGGTAGTACTTCGTCAGCAGCAGCCACCGCTTCAGGTTCACGACGACCTGCTTGCCGCCGCTGCAGTTGACCGTGCCGTTCGTGGTCATGCCGTAGGAGCCGCAGATCCTGTCGACGGTCTTCGGCGAGGCGAGCTGCACAACGAAGTCGTACTGGCCGGAGTTGACGCGCTGGAACGCCCATTTCCCACTGGCCGTCCATCCGCGCGGATCGGCGAGGATCCTGTCGACGCTGCGCGCGAACGTCGTGGGGCTCTGCCGCAGGCCGCCCTCCACCTGGACCATGTAGCGCATGATCTTCCCGTGCCCGAACACGCGGCTGCCGGAGGCGGGCAGGAGGAACTTCCCGGTCCCCTTCGTCGGGATGAAGAGCGAGTACCGGGGCTTGACGACGGGCTCGTCGGACGGTTCCGCCTCGACCCGGGCGCTGCTCTCCCCCGTTCCGGGCTCCCGCGTCGGCGCGGGTCCGGTCGCGGGCTTGGACCCGCCGCCGAAGCTCAGGTAGGCCATCGCGCCGAGGCCGGCCACGGTGATCAGCACCAGCGCGGTGACGCCGACGATGACGCCGCGCAGCCGGGACCGCCGGGCGCCCTCGAACTCGCGCTCCAGGTCGTCGCCGAGCCAGTCGCGCGGCTGGGCGCGGTGCGTCGGCGGAGGCATGGGCGGGGTCGGGGGCGCGCCCCGGCGGTGGGACGACGCCCGGCGCCGGCCCTGTCGTGCTCGCGGAGGCCGCGCCGGAGGCTGCGTTGGAGGCTGCATTGGGCAGCCAGCATGCCAGAAGGCGGTCAGAATATGATCATTTTCCACAAATCCCCAGGTAGCGGAACTATCGCTATATCTCTGGCATCTCCCCGACAACCACGAAGCGTGGCGGCGCGGCGGCGAAAAGGGTTTGCGGCGCGCCGCGCGCGACCACCACAATCCGGAGCGACATGAGCAGACACCCCCGCCGGATGGTCGCGCAGGAGACCGTGGCCATCCTCGAACGCGGCGACTACCGCGCCCCGTCGGGGCACACCGTCTCCATCGCCGACAGCCTGGCGCGCTGCGTGCGCGGCACCGTCCTGTACCGCCCGGACGAGCTGGACGACCTCCTCCGCCGGCTCCCCGCGCCCGCGCCCGGCGCCGGCCCGGAGGACGGCGGGAAGACCCGCATCGAGGTGACCGACGAGACCACCCTGGCGGCGGCGGAGCGCCTGCGCGCGCCCGGCAAGGTCCCGATGGCGCTCAACTTCGCCTCGGCCAAGAACCCCGGCGGCGGGTTCCTGAACGGCGCGCACGCGCAGGAGGAGGGCCTGGCGCGCTCGTCCGGCCTGTACCCGTCGCTGCGCGCCGCACCCGAGTACTACGAGTTCCACCGCGCGCAGGGCGACCTGCTCTACAGCGACCACATGATCTACTCCCCCGGCGTGCCGGTGATCCGCACCGACGCGGGGCGGCTGCTGGACGAGCCGTACGAGATCGCGTTCCTGACCTCGCCCGCGCCCAACCGGGGCGCGATCCGCGATCCGGCCACGGCGGAGCGCATCCCCGGGGTGCTGGGCGTGCGCGCGCGCAAGGTCCTCGCGGTGGCGCTGGCCCGCGGGCACGGCCGGCTGGTCCTGGGCGCCTGGGGCTGCGGCGTGTTCCGCAACGACCCCGCCGAGGTCGCCGAGGCGTTCGCCGGGCCGCTCGGGCCGGGCGGCGAGTTCGAGAACCGGTTCGAGCACGTCGTCTTCGCCGTCTGGGAGTCGGCCAAGGACACCCCGAGGCGCAACGCGTTCCAGCGCGTCTTCGGCTAGCCACCGCTACCGGGCGGGCGCGCGGGCTACTTCCCGCCGCCGTCCTCGATGTAGGACGCGATTCCGCGCAGCAGGACGTCGAGGCCGAACTCGAAGCGCTCGGCGCCGCCCTGCTCGGTGAGGTCGTCCACCAGCGAGACGATGTGGGGGTACCGGTCGACCGGCAGGGCCTTGAAGTACTCGCGCAGCTCGGCCACGTACTTGCGGAAGTGCTCCCACGGGTCCTCGTCGCCCTTGAGCGTCGCGGTGTAGAAGGTGTCCTCGATGGCGTCGGCGTCGATGTACATGCCCAGCGTGTCGACGGCGAGCCCGGCGACCTTCGGCGGGACGCCGCCCGCGAGCATGAGGCCGAGCTGCGCCTCGGCGACGGCGAGCAGGTTCGGGCCCGTCGGGATCAGCCCCATGGAGACCTTCGCGATGTCGCGGTGCGAGGTGTAGACGCGGCGGATCTCCATCGCGACCTCCTTCAGCTGCTCGCGCCACCGGGCCGGGTCGGGCTCGGCGGGCAGCGCGATCTCGGCGGCGACGCGGTCGAGCATCAGCTCGCGCAGCTCCTGCTTGTCCGAGACGTGCGCGTACAGGGACGCCGGGCCGGTGCCGAGCTCCTGCGCGACGCGGCGCATGGTGACGGCCTCCAGCCCCTCGGCGTCCAGGACGCCGATCGCCGCCTCCACGACGAGGTCCCGCGTGAGCGGCTGCCGGGACGGGGCGGCCCTGCGGGGCCGCCGGCCCGGTGGCGTCGGCATGTCCGGGCGTGCGCTGGCCACCTCGGGACCTCCCAATTTCGCGATACATCTTGACTATCCGGAAACGCGATATATCTTCTCTACTTGAGAGACAAACCCACGTTACGAACATCGTACTTGACACGAACGCCGTTCCCACCGTAGAACGTTGTTCGTAGTTACGAACGGTGTTCCCCCGATGGAGACGACGATGACCGAGACACTGCAGACCCCCGCGGGGGCCACCGGCACGGCCGGCTACCGCTGGCGCTGGGCCGCCCTCTTCGTGATCCTGGCCGGCGAGGTCATGGACATGCTGGACTCCCTGATCACCAACATCGCCGCCCCCACCATCCGCGCCGAGCTGGGCGGCTCCGCCGCCACCATCCAGTGGCTCGCGGCCGGCTACACCCTCGCCATGGCGGTCGGCGTCATCACCGGCGGCAGGCTCGGCGACCTGTACGGCCGCAAGCAGATGTTCATCGTCGGCGCGGCCGGCTTCACCGCCGGCTCGCTGCTGTGCGGCGTGGCCGTCTCTCCCGGCATGCTGGTCGGCGCCCGGGTGATGCAGGGCCTGTTCGGCGCGCTGATGCTGCCGCAGGGCATCGGCATGATCAAGCAGATGTTCAGCGAGACGGAGATGGGCGCCGCGTTCGGCGCGTTCGGCCCGGTCATGGGACTGTCGTCGGTCGGCGGCCCGGTGCTGGCCGGCTGGCTGATCGACGCCGACCTGTGGGGCACCGGCTGGCGGATGATCTTCCTGATCAACCTGCCGCTCGGCCTGGCCGCCGTGCTCGCCGGCCTGCGCTTCCTGCCCTCCGGCCGGTCCCCGCACGCCTCCCGGCTCGACCTCGCCGGCGCGGCGCTGGCCTCCCTCGGCGCCGGCCTCATGATCTACCCGCTGGTGCAGGGCCGCGAGCTGGACTGGCCCGCCTGGACGTTCGCGATGATCGCGGCGTCCCTGCTCGTCTGGGCGGCCTTCGCCTGGTACGAGGTGCGCAAGCAGCGCGCCGGCGGCGACCCGCTGATCATCCCGAGCCTGTTCCGCAAGCGCGGCTTCACCGGCGGGCTCGTCGTCGGCGTCGTGTTCTTCACCGCCATGGCCGGCACCGGGCTGGTGCTCGCGCTGTTCTTCCAGCTCGGCCTCGGCTTCTCCCCGCTCAAGGCCGGCCTGGCGCAGATCCCGTGGTCGGCCGGCGTCGTCCTCGGCTTCGGCGCGGCCCAGGCCGTCCAGCGGTTCGGCCGCGCGGTCATCCAGGCGGGCGCCCTGGTGATGGCGGCCGGCCTCGCCGGGGTGTTCGTCACGCTGCAGCTGGCGGGCACCGGCGTCACCCCGTGGCAGCTCGTCCCGTCCCTGCTCGTGACCGGGCTCGGCATGGGGACGCTGATGGCGCCGTTCTTCGACATCGCCCTGGCGGGCGTCGAGCCCACGGAGGCCGGTTCCGCCGGCGGCACCCTCACCGCGATCCAGCAGCTCGGCAGCTCGCTCGGCGCCGCCGTCCTCGGCACGGTCTTCTTCGGGCTGCTCGGCGGCCACGTCGCCACCGCCGCCGACGACGGGGCGGCCGGGCTGCGCAGGCAGCTCGCCGCCGTGTCGGTCCCGGCCGCGCAGCAGGAGCGCATCGTGACGGGCCTGCGCGCGTGCGGCCACGACCGGGCCACCGCCAAGGACTCCGCGGTCGTCCCGCCCTCCTGCACGCGGATGCAGGACGACGTCAAGGCCGCGATCGCGGCGGCGCCCGCCGCGGCGCCCGCGATCCAGAAGGCGGTCGCGGCGGACGCGGCGCACTCGGCCAAGGCCGGCTTCACCGGGGCCATGAAGGTCACGCTGTGGATCGTGGTCGGCTTGCTCGGCCTGACGTTCCTGGCCGTGTTCCTGCTGCCGAGGCACGCCCGCCCGCAGGGCGTCGCAGGCGCGCAGCCCGTGGTGGCCGCCTGACGCCCGGCCTCTCGGCTCCGGCGGCTCCCGGCCCGGCATCCCGCGGCCCGACGGCCCGAGGTCACGCGATCCCGGCCCGGCAACCCCGGAGAACGGCCCGCGGCGAGGACGAGCGCTCCAGCACGGAGCGCCCGCCCCGCCGCGGGCCGTTCGCCGTCTCCGCCGGGGACGCCGGGGACGGTGGGGACGCCGCCGTCCGCCGGAGCGGGTCAGAGCTTGGCGAGCACCTCCGACGCCAGCAGCTCCAGGTGGTCCAGGTCGCTCAGGTCGAGGACCTGCAGGTAGATCCGCTCGGCGCCCAGCTCGCCGAACCGGCCGATCTTCTCCACGACCTCGGCCGGGGTGCCCGCCAGGCCGTTCTCCCGCAGCTCGTCGACCTCGCGCCCGATGGCCTCGGCGCGGCGGGCGAGCTCCGCCTCGTCCCGCCCGCAGCACACGACCTGGGCGGCCGAGTAGACGATCGGCTTCGTCCGGCCGGCCTCCTCGCACGCGGCCCGGACCCGGTCGAACGCGCCGCCGGTGTCCTGGACCTGGTGGAACGGCACGTTGTACTCGTCGGCGTAGGCGGCGGCCAGGCGCGGCGTCCGCTTCGGCCCGAAGCCGCCGAGGATCACCGGCGGGCCGCCCGCCTGCGCCGGCTTCGGCAGCGCCGGCGAGTCGGTCAGCGTGTAGTGCTTCCCGGCGAAGGAGAACGTCTCCCCGTTCGGCGTGCCCCACAGGCCGGTGACGATCCGGATCTGCTCCTCGAGCCGCTCGAACCGCTCGTTCAGGCTGGGGAACGGGATGCCGTAGTGGGCGTGCTCCTCCTCGAACCAGCCCGTCCCGATGCCGAAGTCGACGCGGCCGCCGCTCATCTGGTCGACCTGCGCGACCGAGATCGCCAAGGGTCCCGGGTAGCGGAACGTGCCGGCCGTGACCAGCGTGCCGAGCCGGATCCGGCTCGTCTCGCGGGCCAGCGCGCCCAGCGTGACCCAGGAGTCGGTCGGGCCCGGCTCACCGGACACGTCGCCCATCTTGGTGTAGTGGTCCGAGCGGAAGAAGGCGTCGAACCCGAGGTCCTCCGTCGCCTTGGCGACCGACAGCAGTGTTTCGTAGCTGGCCCCCTGCTGGGGCTCGGTGAAGATCCGTAGACGCATGGGTCCATCCTCGTACCCCGGCGTCCGTGCCCGCGCCACCGGACCCCGCCCGCTCCGCCGACCCGCCTCGCCTACGCCTTCTTCGACGGGTGCTTCGGCGCGTGCTTCTTGCTCCCCGCCTTCTTCTGCTTCGACGGGCTCGCCTTCGACGGGCTCTTCTTCGACGGAGCCTTCTTGGACGGGGCCTTCTTCGACGGAGCCTTCTCGGCCGTGAGCCGGGTGCGCACCGACGCGGTGTTGTTGCGGGGGTTGAGGTCCATGGTCGACGAGGTGACCCGCGACCGGTACCTCAGCACCTTCCCGGCCCGGACGTTGCCGGCCGGCATCACCTTGAACCGCAGTGTCCGCGTCTCGCCGGGCCGCAGCGACCCGACCCCGCAGACGAACCCGGTGTCCTCGGGGATGCACGCGACGTTCCCGGCGAGCAGCCGCACCGGTCCGCTCGCGTGGACGAACACGTTCTCGGCGGTGGCCGGGCCCCGGTTGCGGACCTTCATCGCGTACGGGATCGGCGAGCCGGCCCGCGCGGTCGCCGGGGCGGTCTTGGACACGACGAGGTCGGCGGTCCGGGCAACGCGCGCCACGGGGAAGTCGGCGGCGGCGCGCTTGCTGCGCCAGGTGACCGCCGCCGGGATCCGGAGCACCTCGTCCGGCTTGGCGCTCCTGGAGACCTTCGCCCGGATCATCCCGGCGACCGTCTCCCCCGGGCTGACCGCGCCGAGATCGCACTCGACCGTCCATCCGCCGGCCGCGCAGTCGCGCCGTCCGGAGACGAACTCCAGCGACTTCGGCAGCGTCGCGCGGAACACCGCCGGGCCCGCCTTGCCCGGCCCCTTCGCCGTCACGGCGAACGGCCAGTCGTAGGTGCGCCCTGGGATCAGGGTCTTTCCGGGGCCGCTGGTGTGCAGCCGCACCGACCGGGACGGCTTCCTGTGCTTGACGGGCCGCTTGTGCGGCTTGGCGTGCCCCTCGCCCTTGGCGTGCCCCTCGGCCTTGGCGTGGTGGCCGTCCTTGTGGCCGTGCTGCCCCTTGCCGCCCGACGGCCCGGGGCCGTCGGCGTGCGCGGCCGGCAGCTGTGCCGCCCCCAGCAGCGGCGCGGCGGCCAGCACCGCGAGCCCCCGGGCGCCGACGCGCCCCGTCATCTTCCGGATCACCGTGGAACCCCCCTGTGGCCTGCGCCTTCTTGCGGACAGGTCCGTTGTAGCGAGCGCGCGGGGATTCCGCTAGCGCCACGTCGGCGTGTCGTCACCGACAGTCACATCGGGCGGAACGGCCTCTTCTGGGCGATCAACCTCGCGAATCTCCTGCGACGAAAAGGGCACAAGCTGTTGAATCGGCGATGACCTGGATCCGAACCATGGAGTTGACATGGCTGTCTTCGGCGTCGACTACGCGTGGGGACGCCCCGGCGCGGCCGCGCTGGAACGCGCCGGCGTGAAGTTCGCGTGCCGGTACCTCTCGCACGACACCACCGGCAAGAACCTCACCCGCGCGGAGGCCGACGAGCTGTCGGAGGCCGGTCTGTGGCTGGTGGTGGTGTGGGAGACCACCGCGAACCGGGCGCTGGACGGCAGGGCCGCCGGGAAGGCGGACGCGCAGGACGCCGCGAGCCAGGCCGCGTCCTGCGGCATGCCGGGCGACCGGCCCATCTACTTCGCCGTCGACTGGGACGCCTCCGCCTCGCAGCAGGACGAGATCAACGCCTACCTGGACGGCGCCGCGTCCGTCCTCGGCCGCGACCGCGTCGGCCTGTACGCCGGGTACGGCCCGATCAACCGGGCGTTCGACGCCGGGAAGATCACCTACGGGTGGCAGACCTACGCCTGGTCGGGCGGCCGCTGGGACGGGCGCGCCCAGCTCCAGCAGTACTCCAACGACCACACCATCAACGGCGTCGGCCTCGACTACGACCGCGCCGTCAAGGACGACTATGGGCAGTGGCGCGTCGGCGTCTCGCCCGAGGAGGACGACGAAATGCCGAGCTACGTGTCCGTCGGCACGACCAAGGAGCAGCAGCTGCCCGCCGGCCAGTGGACCAACGTCAGCTGGCAGCACGACTACGCCGACTCCGAGCACCAGCACAGCGACGCGGGCGGCCCCAGCATCCTGTGGGGCTCGGCCTACTACTCGCTGACCGCCGCGGTGACCGTCACCGGCGTGCCGGCGGGCACGCTGATCCAGGCCCGCGCGGTCGAGGTCGACGCCGAGGACGAGAGCAAGCTCACCGGCGGGCCCGTCCAGGACTACGTGTCCGCCGGCGACCAGACCCACATCGTGTACTCGCTCGGCGCCGACACCGTGGGTGACGGCTACCGGGTGCGCTTCCAGATCCTGCAGCACGGCGGCGCCGCGGCCAAGGTCGCCACCGGCGGCAGCGCCAAGGTCTTCTTCTGGCGGTAACCGCAGGCGGGGACGCCGCCGGGGGCGCGGTCCCGGCGGCCGGGGTTCAGATCGACCAGGCGCGCCGGTAGGCGGGATGGTCCGCGTACGGCACCGCGAGCAGCCGCACCGTCGTGCACCCTCCCGCCGCGTCCGGCTCGCCGCACCCCGCGCAGGCGCCGCGGCCGTCCGGCCGGTGCAGGTCGAGCAGCAGCCGCTTGGCGCGGACCTCCGCCACCACCCGGGCCGGCGAATGCCGGGCGATGTGCAGTGCGGTGCCCTCCTTGACGAACGGCAGGTCCAGCACGTGGTGCGGCCCGAATCCGGGACGGCTCTGCCACGGGTAGGTGTTGACGCTCCGCATCGAGACGGGCCGCTGGACGTGGTCCATCGGCCGCCGGCCCAGCCTGAGCCGCGCCCCGCTGCCCGGGTCCACCCACTGCCAGCGCTCGTCCCCCGACAGGTCGGGGCCGCCGTTCGGCCGGCTCCGGTAGTCGGCCGCCCAGCGCGCCGTGCTCTCGTCCTCGGCGAGCCGTGCCCGTACGAACTCCACCAGATCGCTCAACGCCGTCCCCATCACCCGGAACCCCACGGACCCGGCACGATCCTGCCACGATCGGGATCCGGGCCGCCGCCGGGACGGATCAGAAGTCGTCGTTGGTGTAGGGGGCCAGCGGGACGGCGAGCGCGGCGTCCAGGCGCTCGGCGGCGCCGGGCGTGCGCTCGGTGACGGCGCCGATGCGGACGAGGGTCGACAGCCGGTTCCCGCCCAGGTAGACCGCGCCGAGATCGGCCGCGCTCAGGGACAGGTCCGGGTCGTCGGCGGTGGGCTCGCAGGCGGGCGCGGCGCCGGTCGTCAGCCGCCACCAGCCGTGGTTGGCGGGGATCCGCGCGTCCGCCACGTCCAGCACGAACGTGCCGGACGACGCCCACGACCTGGCCCGCAGCGCGGCCGGGACCTCGACCAGCCGCAGCCACATGGCGCCGTACGCGCCGGTCACCTTCACCTGGTCGGGGTCGGCGGCCATGTGCGGCAGCAGGTCGTCCACCGGGCGGCTCGGCGCCTTGATCCGCGAGGTCAGGTCGATGCCGGCGAGGTACTGCCACAGCGCGGCCTCGACCCGCGCGTCCGTGGCGACCAGGTCCTCCAGCCGGACGGTCGCGCGACCCGTCCGGTAGATCGCGTAGCCCTCGGGGTGCACCACGACGCGCGGCGCGGTGAGCTGGTCGTCGCTCCGTTCCTCGTCCGGCAGGACGTTGCGGATCCACCATTCCTCGTCGCGCACCAGGCCGCCCGGACGGCGCGCCAGCGCGGCCTCGTGCAGCGGGCCGAGGACGGCGGGCGCGTCGGCGGGGTCGACGAGCCGCAGCGGACGGGGATCGGGCTCGGTGCGCAGCGCCAGCGGGCGGGAGGTGTCGATCTCCAGCTCGACGGCCCGGTCGGCGAGCCCGAAGCCGTAGCGGCCGTAGATCGCGCCCTCGGACGCCCACAGCGCCGCGACCGGACGGCCGGCGGCGGCCGCGTCGGCGTGCATCCGGTCGATCATGGCGGTCAGCACGCCGCGGCGGCGGTGCGTCGGCAGCACGCCGACCGCGGTGACCGCCGAGCAGTCGAGGAGGCCGCCCGGGACGGCCAGCCGCATCGGCAGCGCGGCGAGCTGGCCCGCCCGCACGTCGCCGACGCGGGCGCCGATCCGCTCGGCGCGCCGCATCATCCAGCGCCAGCGCTCGTAGTCGCGCTCCCGGATGGGCTGGTGGAACACCAGGCCGGAGAAGTCGATCATTTGGTCCAGGTCGGTCTCCGGGACGTCCCTGATCTCCAGATCGGTCATTCACCCAGCGTAAGCAGCCCCGCAACCGGTTTTCCGGGCGCGCCCGGGCCGCCCGCGCTCAGCCCCTGACGAGGGTGGCCAGGCACTCCACGTGCTGGGTCATCGGGAAGGCGTCGAAGGCGCGCAGGGTCTCCAGCGTCCAGCCGAGCTCGCTGAAGTAGCCGAGGTCGCGGGCGAGCGTGGCGGGGTCGCAGGACACGTAGGCGATCTTGCGGCCGGCGAGCCGGGTGATGTGCCCGACCACGTCGCGGCCGGCGCCGGCGCGCGGCGGGTCGAGGACGACCACGTCGGCGCGGCGGACGCGCGCCCCGCCCTGGTGCTGGCCGCCGCCGCGCTTGTTCTGCGTCTTGTCCCCGCCGCGGGAGCCGCCGGACGCGCGCCCGAACTCCAGGTCGGCGACGACCTCCTCGACGGCGCCCCGCTCGATCGAGACGTTGCGCAGGTCCCGCAGGTTGAACCGGGCGTCGCGGACGGCCTGCCCGTCGGACTCGATGCCGACGACGAGCCCGTCCGGGCCGATCCGGTCGGCGAGCACACCGGTGAACAGGCCGACGCCGCAGTACAGGTCAAGGGCGATGTCGCCGGGCTTGGGCTCCAGCGCGTCGAGCACGGCGTCGGCGAGCAGCTGCGCCGCGCCCGGGTGGACCTGCCAGAACCCGCTGCCGCTGACCTGGAACATCCGCCCCGACACGCTCTCGCGGACGTACGGCAGGTTCGCGCCGGGCTCGGGCTTGCCGCGCACCAGCCGGACCGGGACGTCCAGCCGGGGCACCCGGATCTTGCGGCGGTCCCGGCCGCGCAGCACGACGAGGCGGTCGCCGGTGGCGGCCGACACGATGCCCTCGACGCCGGACGCGCCGGGCCAGCGCTTGCGCTCGATGCCCATCAGCTCGACGCCGGGGTGCGCGATCAGGCACTCGTCGATCGGCTCGATGTCGTGCGAGCGGTGCCGGCGCAGGCCGACCGCGCCGCCGTCCACGGCGAACTGGACGCGGGTCCGCCAGCCGAGGCCCGGCGGCGGCGTCACCTCGCCGTCCACCGGGTAGGGGACCTCCTCGACGACGACCGTGCGGGTGATCCCGGCGAGCCGGCTCAGCTGCTCCTCGACGACGGCGGCCTTGAGGGCGCGCTGCGCGGGCAGCGAGGCGTGCTGCCAGTCGCAGCCGCCGCAGCGGCCGGGACCGGCGAACGGGCAGGGCGGCTCGACCCGGTCCGGGGACGCCTCGATGATCTCCACGGCGTCGGCGCGCAGGAAGTTCTTCGTGCGGTCGGTGACCCGGGCCCGCACCCGCTCGCCGGGCAGCGCGTGCCGGACGAACACCACGCGCCCCTCGTACCGGGCGACGCAGAACCCCCCGTTGGCGACGTTGCCGACCTCAAGCTCGAGCATCTCGGGCACGTCGTCAAGATCGGTACCGCCCCCCGGGGCGACTTCGTCGCGTTCAGCACTGTTCGAGGGGGGACGACCCCCCACGCCCCCCGGGGCGACTTCGTCGCGTTCAGTCACGGTCGGCAACACTACCGCCGGACGGGCGCGCTTCGACCCGCGGCGGCCGCCGGGACGAGCCCGGGCCGGGCGGCTCCACCCGGCCCTTCAGCCGGTCGGAGGAGTGCAGCTGCCAGGCGACGCTGGTGACCATGACGCCGGGCTGGAACAGCAGCCGGCCCTTCAGCCGCAGCGCGCTCTGGTTGTGCAGGAGCTGCTCCCACCAGTGGCCGACGACGTACTCGGGGATGAAGACGGTGACGACGTCGCGGGGGCTGCGCCGCCGGACGCTCTTGACGTAGGCCAGCACGGGCCGGGTGATCTCCCGGTACGGGGAGTCGAGGATCTTCAGCGGGACCGGCATGTCCAGGGCGTCCCACTCCTGCTGGAGCCGCTGCGACTCCTCGGCGTCCACCGCGACCGTGACGGCCTCCAGCGAGGACGGGCGGGTCGCGCGGGCGTAGGCCAGCGCCCGCAGCGTCGGCTTGTGGATCTTGGAGACGAGGACGATCGCGTGGTTGCGGGCGGGCAGCGCCACGTCCTCCCCGGAGGGGACCAGCTCCTCGGCGACCCGGTCGTAGTGCCGCCGGATCGCCCTCATCAGCAGGAACAGCACCGGCATCGCGATGCACACGATGTAGGCGCCGAGCAGGAACTTGGTGAGCAGCACGACGACGAGGACGATGCCGGTGAGCGTCGCGCCGAAGGCGTTGATGGCGCGGGAGGTGCGCATCCGCCGCCGCTGCGCCGCGTCGGTCTCGGTGGTCAGCAGCCGGTTCCAGTGCCGGACCATGCCGACCTGGCTGACGGTGAAGGAGACGAACACCCCGACGGTGTACAGCGGGATCAGCCGGCTGACGGACGCGTCGTAGGCGTAGATCAGCAGCCCGGCCATGGTGGCCAGGATGATGATGCCGTTGCTGAAGGCCAGCCGGTCGCCGCGGGTGTGCAGCTGGCGCGGCAGGTAGCGGTTCTGCGCGAGCACGGACGCCAGCACCGGGAACCCGTTGAACGCGGTGTTGGCGGCGAGGAACAGGATCAGCGCGGTCATCACGGTGACCAGCCCGAACCCGACCTCGAAGTTGCTGAACACCGAGTGCGCGACCTGGGCGATCACCGGGTCGGCGTCGGTGACCTCCTTGCCGGTGGCCGGGTTGATCAGATGGCTGCCCTGGTCGGGCGCGGCGAACTTGGCGTGCGTGATGTAGGCGAACGCGGTCACCCCGCCGAACATCGTCATCGCGACGACGCCGAGCGCCAGCAGGGTCTTGGCGGCGTTCTCGCCCTTGGGCTTGCGGAACGCGGGCACGCCGTTGCTGATCGCCTCGACGCCGGTGAGCGCCGCACAGCCGGAGGAGAACGCTCTCAGGAGCAGGAACACCAGGGCGAACCCGGCGACGCCCGTCTCGTCCCCGTGGATCTCGTAGTGCGCGGTCTCCGCGTCCAGGTTCGTGCCCAGCACCAGCCGGGCGAGGCCCCACAGCAGCATGGCGACGATCGAGAACATGAACAGGTAGGTCGGGATCGCGAAGGCGACGCCGGCCTCCTTGAGGCCGCGCAGGTTGCCGATGGTGAGCAGCACGACGATGCCGATCGCGACGGCCACCTCGTGCGGCTGCATGAACTTCAGCAGCGCGCCGAGGTTCTCCACCCCGGACGACACCGAGACCGCGACGGTCATGACGTAGTCGACCAGCAGCGCGCTGGCGACGACCACGCCCCAGTTCCCGCCGAGGTTGGTGGTGGCGACCTCGAAGTCGCCGCCGCCGCTCTGATAGGCCCGGACGTTCTGCCGGTAGGAGGCGACCACGGTGAGCAGGATCACCACGACCGCCGCGGCGACCCAGGGGGTGTAGTGGTAGGTCGCGAGACCCGCCGCGGCGAGCGCGAGCAGGATCTCCTGGGGGGCGTACGCCACCGACGACAGGGCGTCGCTGGCGAAGATCGGCAGCGCGACCCTCTTCTTGAGCAGCTGCTCGTGCTGCTGGGCGCTGCTCAGGGCGCGGCCGAGGATCAGCCGCTTCGCAAGGTCCGGAACCTTTGACACGGAAGGAGAGCCTAGCCCGTCCGCCCGGTATGCTCCCCCGCCCCCGGCCACTGGCAGGGCGGGTAGTGCTCGCCTGGGCGGATGTGTAGTTTTGCAGCCCGGCAGGGATCAATCTGGAAAGCGATCCTCGGGTGCAGCACGGCGCCGGCGGACCGGCGGCGGATGCCGTGCACGGCGCGGGGGGTACAGGGGGGACGTCCCCCCTGGACGGAAGAGGGAACGGCCGTGCATATCGTGATCATGGGGTGCGGGCGGGTCGGGTCGACGCTCGCCCACATCCTCGAGGACAAGGGCCATACGGTGGCCATCATCGACCAGAGCCCGGAGGCGTTCCGCCGGCTGCGCAGCGGCTTCAAGGGCCGCCGCATCACCGGGTTCGGCTTCGACCGCGATGTGATCGTCGAGGCGGGGATCGAGAACGCGGACGCGTTCGTCGCCGTCAGCAGCGGCGACAACTCCAACATCATCTCGGCCCGGGTGGCCCGCGAGACGTTCGGCGTCGACAACGTGGTGGCCCGGATCTACGACCCCCGGCGCGCCGAGGTGTACCAGCGGCTCGGCATCCCGACGGTGGCGACGGTCCGCTGGACGGCCGACCAGATCCTGCGCCGGCTGCTGCCCGAGGGCGCCGAGCCGCTGTGGCGCGACCCGACCGGCGCGGTGCTGCTCGCCGAGCTGGACTCGGGGCACCTGTGGGTCGGCGAGAAGGTCGGCGCGCTGGAGGAGCACGCGAACTGCCGGGTGGCGTTCCTGTCCCGGATGGGCGAGGCGCTCGTGCCCGAGCGCAACACGGTGGTCCAGGACGGCGACATCGTGCACATCATCGCGCGCGCGGACGAGGTCGAGCGGATCAACGCCGCGGTCGCGGCGCGGAACGAGGAGGGCGCCTGATGCGGGTCGCGATCGCCGGGGCCGGCGCCGTGGGGCGCTCCATCGCCCAGGAGCTGCTGGAGAACGGCCACGAGGTGCTCCTGATCGACAAGAGCCCGAAGGCCATCAAGGTCGAGATGGTGCCGCGCGCGGAGTGGCTGCTGGCCGACGCGTGCGAGATCTCCGCGCTGGACGACGCGGCGCTGGAGCGCTGCCAGGTGGTGGTCGCCTCGTCCGGCGACGACAAGGTCAACCTGGTGGTGTCGCTGCTGGCCAAGACCGAGTACGGGGTGCCGCGGGTGGTGGCGCGGATCAACCACCCGAACAACGAGTGGCTGTTCAACGAGTCGTGGGGGGTGGACGTCGCGGTGTCCACGCCGCGGCTGCTGTCGGCGCTGGTGGAGGAGGCCGTCAGCGTCGGCGACCTGGTCCGGCTGATGACGTTCCGGCAGGGCGAGGCGAACCTGGTGGAGCTGACGCTGCCCGAGAACGCGCCGCTGGGCGGCGAGCGGGTCGGCTCGGTGAGCTGGCCGCGCGACACGGCGCTGGTCGCGATCCTGCGGGAGGGGCGGGTGCTGGTGCCGACGCCCGACGACACCCTGGAGCCGGGCGACGAGCTGATGTTCGTGGCCAGCCAGGACGTGGAGGACGAGCTGGCGGGGCTGCTCGGCGGCCGATGACGGCCCGGGCGGGATGACGTGCGGAGGGGGACGGGCCGGGCCCGTCCCCCTCCGGCGTGCTCGCGGCCCCGCGGCCGGGCGGTTCAGCCGGTCCGGGGCCCGCCGCGCTCGGCGTCGCCGGCGGGCAGCGGGGTGCGGCCGCGGGCGAGCAGCCACGCCATCGAGGCCAGCGCGGCGACCTGCAGCGGCCAGCCCATCACGATCTTCGCGGGGCCGAGCAGCCCGCTCTGGTCGCCGGCGGCCAGGTAGATCGGGTACTGCACGGCGACCCGCAGCGCGCACGGCAGCACCAGCAGCCAGGTCAGCCGGGAGCACAGCCGCACGATGCCGGGGTCGGCCCGCCAGGCGGTCGGGTCGCCGGTGACCGAGCCGATGATGAACCCGACGATCGGCCAGCGCACCGCGATCGAGAAGATCATCGCGGCGGCGTAGCCGGCGTTCAGCATGATGCCGGGCAGGAACGCGTCCTCGGCCTTGCCGGAGCGCAGCGCGAAGAACGCCGCGATCGCGATGCCGACGAGGCTGTTGAGGACGAACTGCACGCTGGTGCGCTGCACGACGCGGACGACCAGCAGGACCAGCGCCGCGCCGATCCCGACGCCGACGGCGAGCTTGATGTCCTCGGCGGCGACGTAGGTCGCTGTGAAGCCGATGGTGGGCACGGCCGCCTCGACCATGCCGCGGACGCCGCCGAGCGCCTTGGTGAGCTGGGCGCGCACCGCCGCCTCGACGGTGTCGTGCGCGCTGCCGCCGGGCGCGGCCGCGGGGCCGGACGCGTCGGCGCCGGCCGCCGTCTCTGTCGCTTCCCGTTCGCTCACATCGCACTCCAGGCCGTGGCGCTGCGCGGGACGTCCCCCGGGACCGCGGGGTGCGGCCGGGTCAGGAGCCGCCGCGCAGCTCGTATCGCGGATTGAACATGACCTTGCGCCCGTCCTGCACGCTGACCAGCCCCTCGGCGCGCAGCCGGCGGCCCGGGTCGATGCCGGCGATCCGCCGCCGGCCGAGCCAGACCAGGTTGATCACGTCGGTGCCGTCGTAGAGCTCGGCCTCCAGCGCGGGGGCGCCGCCCCGGGGCCGGAGGGTCACCGTACGCAGCGTACCCGCCACGCAGTGCCGCTTGCGCGCCGAACATGCGGTGATGGGGGTCGCGCCCTCGTCACCGGTCGTCTTCTGCAGTTCCTCGGCTTCGAGCTCGGCCTTGCTCGCCCCCATGCGCCGCAGGAAGCGCCGCAGTCCGCCCTTGCCCCGTTCCGGCGGGGCCGGGTCGGTCTCCGGCGGGGTGCCGGCCGAAACGTCGTCCATAAGTGGAAGCGTATGGCATCCCGGTGTGAATCGGACCGCCGGACCTTCCGGGTTCGGCGGCCCGTCTCAGCCGGTGGCGAAACGCACGGCGGACACGGCGATGACGGCGGCGGCCACGACGGCGTAGGCGGAGGTCGCGAGCGCGACGGTCCGGACGCGGCGGGCCTCGCCGAGGCGCGTGAAGGTGAGCAGCCAGGCCAGCGCCGGCAGCACCAGGACGGCGTGCATCGTCACGAAGTGGGCGGGCTTGAGCGCGACGGCGACCTGGTAGGCGGCCTGCTGGTGGCCGCTCTGCGCCTCGGCCACTCCCCTGGCGATCATCGCGGCGCCGGACGCCAGCGCGAGCATGAGCGCGGCGAACCCGGCGCGCAGCGCGAGCCGCATGCTCGGCGCGGTGCCGGGGTTCGCGCGGAACGCGGCGACGGTCAGCGTGACGAGCGTGATCACCAGGATCGCGCCGCCCGCCGCGAGCATGCGCGTGACGAGCGTGTCGAAGGAGGTCTCCATGTTGAAGTGGGACGGGACCTTCCGCCACGCCTGCACGGTGATCAGCGCGACCTCGGCGACGCAGTCGGCCGCGAACACCCCGAGCAGGATTCGCCGGGCGCGCTCGCCGAGCGCGACGAACGAGCCCGCCCAGGCGATGGTGATCAGCGTCAGCCCGAACGACAGGCCGAACGTGACGGGCTTGCGCCAGGACACGGGTCCCGTCCAGGGGCCGCCGTCCACGGCGAACACCAGCAGGTGGAACAGCCCGCCGAGCATCAGCAGCGCGCCGACGGCGTAGCAGGCGCGCTCGATGGGGCGCCCGGCCGTCCAGAAGCCCGGGACCGCGCGCGGCGTCCGCCAGGGGAAGCCCGCCGCGGACCGCACCGGCCGTTCCGTCCATGTCCCCTCCAGAAATGAGTGAGTACTCACCCAGTATGCGCGACGGCGCCCGGAAGCACAAACGCCCGCGGTGCGCCGTGCTCGCGAGGGCGAGCGCGGCGCACCGCGGGCGAGGCGGGGTCCGGTCAGGCCGTGACGGCCTCCACCGCGGGGGTGCGGAGGGTGCGGCGGGCGGAGCCGAGCGCCGTGACCCCGGTCAGGAGCGCCGCGAGGGCGACGACCCCGACGTAGATCCAGACGCTGCCGTCCGGGACGGCCGAGCCCCGGCGGGCCACACCGAAGGGGACGATCGTGAAGACCGAGGCGACCGTCCCGCACACCACGCCGATGAGCGTCAGCGCCGCCGACTCCAGCGCCACCGTGCCGAGCACCTGCCCCGGGGTCGCGCCCGCCAGCCGGGCCTGGCCGAACTCGCGGCGCCGGTGCGCGGTCGCCGCGACCAGCGTGTTCACCAGCATGATCGCGGCGAACAGCACCACCATCCCGATGACCACCAGGTTCAGCGTCTCGACGCCCTTCTGGTCGGCGGTCTTGGCCAGGCCCGAGTCGTCCATCGCGGCGTTCTCGGTGGCCTGCAGGAACAGCGTCCCGACCGCGATGCCGGTGAACAGCACGACCGGGGTCACCGCGGACGCCATCGCGCCCGTCCGGCGCCGCAGGTTGGTCACCGCGAGGTCGCCGGCGACGCCGAAGGCCCGCAGCGGCCGGGCCAGCAGCGCCGTCGCCCGCCGGACGATCACCGGGGCGAGCAGTGCCAGCCCGATCGCGGCGAGGATGTCGGCCTGGCCGGACGTCGCCATCACGTCGCTGCCCTTGCCGCGCATCATCGTCATCGTCACGACGGCCTCGTTCACCGCCAGGAACAGGAACAGCCCGGCGAACACGGCGCGCTTCCTGCTCAGCCGCCCGGTGTCGGTGGCGGCCGCCATCAGCGACTCGGTGACCCGGACGCGGGCGGCGCGGCGCGCGGTGATCAGCGCGGCGATCGTGGCGGAGGCGAAGGTGACGCCGGCGCCGGTGCCGAGCGCGACCGCCCCGAAGGAGTAGGACACCTCGCCCGGCACCTGGCCGGTGCCGTGCAGCAGCGCGAGCAGGCCGCGCCCGGCCAGCGCGCCGGGGACAACGGCGAGCAGCGCCGCCGCCACCGCCAGGCCCGCCGCCTCGCCGACGATCATCCGGGTGAGCTGCGCCGGGGTCGCGCCGACGCTCTTCAGCAGCGCCGTCTCCGCCGCCCGCTGCCGCACCGCCAGGGTCAGCGTGGAGGTGACCGCGAAGACCACCAGCAGCAGCCCCCAGCCGCCGACCACCGCCGCCATCGTGGTGAGGGTGGACCGGGTCTGCCCGGTCGCCCCGCTCGCCTCCGCCGTGTCGAACATCGAGGCGAACGCCATGATGATCGCCGAGCCGAGGAACATGGACAGGAAACTCGCCGTGAACGCGCCCGCGCGCTTGCGCAGGGACCGCAGTGCCAGTCCGAACATGTCACACCCCCGCCTTCGCGCGGCCCGGGGCCCGCTGCAGCTCGACCTCGTCGGCCAGGTGCGTCATCCGCTCGGCGACCGTCTCGGCGGTCGGCGCGAGCTGGTGGCCGACGATCCGCCCGTCCGCCAGGTACAGCACCGCGTCGGCGTGCGCGGCGGCGACCGGGTCGTGGGTCACCATCACCACCGTCCGCCCGTACACCCGGACGGCCTCCTGCAGCAGCCCGAGGACCTCGCGGGCGCTGCGGGTGTCGAGCGCGCCGGTCGGCTCGTCCCCGAACAGGATCCGCGGCTCGGTCACCAGCGCCCGCGCGATCGCGACCCGCTGCTGCTGCCCGCCCGACAGCTCGGCCGGCAGGTGCCCGAGCCGGTCGCCGAGCCCGACCCGCCCGAGGATCTCGCGCGCCCTGGCCCGGTCGACGCGGCGGCCCGCGAGCTTCAGCGGCAGCGTCACGTTCTGCATGACGGTCAGGGTCGGCATCAGGTTGAACTGCTGGAACACGAACCCGATCCGCTCCCGCCGGAACTTCGTCAGCGCCGCCTCGCCGTCGCCGGACAGCTCGGCGCCGTCCACCACGACCCGGCCGGCGCTCGGCCGGTCCAGCCCCGCCGCGCACTGCAGCAGCGTGCTCTTGCCCGACCCGGACGGGCCCATCACCGCGGTGAACGACCCGGACGGCAGCGACAGCGACACCCCGTCCAGCGCCACCACGCGGTTGCCCTCCGAGCCGTAGACCTTCCGCACGTCCTCCAGCCGAAGCGCCTCACCCGGGGACGGGGCCGTCCCCCCTTGGTGCGCCTTGCGTCCGAACATCGCCTTCACCTCTCCGCCCGGCACCCCCTCGTGGAGCGCCTTCGAAGACGAAACTACGGACGGCGAAGGCCCCGGAGGATGGGCCCAGCACGCCGATCAAGGTAGGCAAAACCCCACCCCCGACCGGCGCCGCCTCCGCCGCAGCGCGGCGTGCCCGGCGGCTGCGGCCTTCCGCGGCGATCATGCTTCCGACGCGTTGATCTGCGCCAACGGGGCGGTATAGCGGGATCTGAGGTCGGGCCTGGCGCGTCCGGCGGCGTGCCGCAGCGCGGGGACGGCTGCCGGACCAAAGCGGACGAGCCCGTCCTCGGCGGCCCGCCGGACGTGCGTGCTCGGATGCAGGAGCAGGCCGACCAGCCCGGGGATCGCGGGCTCCCACGCCGCGTGGCTCAGCGTCCGGATCGCCGAACGGACGACCTCGGGCTCGGGATCGTCCAGCAGCCGGACGGTCTGGTCCAGGTACGCGGCGCGGCTCAGCACCCGACGCGACACCCGGTGCGCGTGCAGCCGGACCTTCGTCTCGCGGTGGCCGATCAGTTCGGCGAGCAGCTCATCCAGGCCGTCCTCGCGGCGCTCGGCGAGGCGCGCGAGCGCGCGGCGCACCTCCTTCGCGCCACCGCCCCTCGCCTGCCGGAACAGCAGCGCCGGCGACGGCTCCCGCGTCGGGACCGGTTCGTGGCGGCGCATCGCCGCCAGCGTGGTCGCGTCCTCGCCGGCGGCGCCGGGGGGCCGGAGCGGGCCGTCCACCAGGTTGAGCCGGTCCGCGAGGTCGTCGCGTCCTTCGTCGCGGAGCCGCCGAACGGCCCGGTCGAGTGGCGGCGTGCGGGTCACCTTCCGTCCCGCGATGAGTTCGAGGAGACCCCATGCGCCGTCTGCGAGCCGCTCGGCGATCGCTGCGGCGATGGTGTCGGCGGACGCCTGCCACAGGACGTCGCGGGCCTTTGCGTCTCCCTGTTCCCAGCGCGCCAGCAGTGCCGGGACGAACCGGTCGAGATCCGCTCCATAGAGGTGGGCCGCCAGGCGGACGAAGCGCTCACCGTCCGGAATGTCGGGCTCGTCCCGCAGGACGTGCGCCAGCTCCCGGGAGGCGGGCACGCCGGCCTTTCCGTCGAGGAACGCCCGGAGGACGGCGCGGCCGCCCTCGGGCCCGGGCCAGTCGAGCAGCGCGCGGGCCGCCCGCGTCCGCTGATCCGGTGGTCCGTCGTCCAGCATCGCCGTCAGGCGCCGCCATTGCGCCTCGGACGGCGGCTGGTCGAGATCGTCAGGCCGGGGCGTCCTGGCGCCGGGCTCTTCGCGGGTCTCCCCGAGCGTCCAGGGCGGGGCGCCGAGCGGCTGGAGCGCCTCCATCCAGTCGAGCAGCAGCGGTCGCGCGTCATCGGGAGCGTCCGGGAAGGCGTCGATCAGCGCGTCGAGGAGGGTCCGGGCGGGTTCGTCCGCGCTGTCGCGGAGCCGTCGCAGCTCTTCGGGATCGCGGGCCGCCCGCTTGATCGCGTCGCGTACGGCCTCCGTCCCGTCCAGTGCGTCCTGCCCGAACGCGGTGTGCAGGACGGCTTTCTCCTCCGCCGCCGGGTCGTCGCGGCGCCGCGCCGCCGCGAGCGCCCGCTCCAGGTCGTCTCGCATCACCACCGCGCCGCACAGCTTCAGCAGGGTGATCGACTTCGTGCTCGGCGGCAGCGCCCGCACCCGCTGGACGACCCGGTACCTCTCCCCCGCCCCGAGCCGCGACGCCACCTCCGTCACCAACTCCAGAAGCTCGGGTCGCCCGCCGGCGACCAGGGCTTCGACGAGGAGCGTGGCGGAGCGCGCGAAGATCTCCAGTTCCGTCGCCGTCCTCGGCGGGGTGCAGATCTCAACGGCGAGGTGGAGCGCACGCGGGTCCGACGAGGCGAGGTCGAGCCACCGCGGCAGCAGCGGGCGCAAGTCGGTGGAAAACACCTTGATGTTCGTCCGGGCGTCGAGGACGCGGCGGGCGAGCCCGGCGTCCCAGCCATGCTCCACGAGGCCGCGGACGTCAGCGGCGGCCTGCCCCTCCTGCGCAGCGCCGGGGGCGAGGGCGGCGCGGAGGAGGGTGCGGGTGCGGTCGTCGGTGGCCGCGTCCGCCGCCGCGTGGACGACGGCGGCGGACGCGTCGCCGAGGACGGCGCGCAGCGCGTCCGTGAGGTGTTCGCGCAGGCCGGGGTTGTCGTGGCGGCCGAGCCAGAACAGCGTCTTCGGGACGGCCGCCGGGCCTCCCGCCACCGCGAGCGCCTCGGCCGCGGTCTTCTTGACGCTCATGTCGGGATGGTCGAGGCAACCGGCGATCGCGGCGGCGGCCCAGGTCGCGCGGGCCTCGGCCAAGGCGCGGAGCGCCTGCCGGACGGTCGGCGCGTCGTCCGACGACGTGAGCGGGATCAGGGTCGCCGACAGCACCCGGGCGCCCGCGGCGTCGGTGGTGAAGAGCGCGATGGCGTGGCCGCGGACGTGCCCGTCGCGGTGCCGGAGCAGCGGATGGACGCGCGCCCTGGTCCGCCGGTACGGGGCGCCGCGAAGGACGCCGAGCAGGATCGCCTGTTCGGCGGGCAGGAGGCCGGGCCGGTCGAGCAGGTCGAGGACCGTGCTCGCGAGCAGGGCGTTCCCGGCGGCGGACGGGTCGTCGGCGTCCAGCAGGCAGCGCGGCCGGATCGCGCCGCGCCGGAAGAGCCGTTCGCCGAGGCCGCGGACGGCGGTCACGACGTCGTCCGGCACGGCGGGCTCGGGGCCGGGGTCGCCCGGCGTCCACGACGCGGCCAGGCCGGACACGACGCGCAGCAGCAGGTCGGCGACGGCGGGCAGGGTGGTGGCGTCGCCGTTGCGGGCGAGCCGGCGCAGCGCCCCGGCGGGGTCGTCGGGATCGGGGGCGGCGCGGAGCACGGCGAGTTCGCGGGGGTCGGGCCCGCCGAGGTCGTCGGCGATGCGGCGCGGCAGATCGCGGGGATCGAGCCGGTCCAGCAGGGCGCTGCGCCGATCGGGATCGCGGTTCAGGTGCCACAGCAGTTCCAGGGCGCGGTGCCGGAACGGGGACAGGTGCGGGGCGACGTCGCCTCCGTCGAGGCCGAGCCCGGTCCAGAGGGCGTCGGCCGTCCGGGGGCCGCCGACGGCTTCGAGGGCGTCGAGCGCCTCGCGGGACGCGGCGGGCAGCAGCGCGAGGACGGTCTCCTCCGCCGCCGGGTCCCGCAGTTCGCGCAGCGCCCGCAGGAACGGGCGGGGGTCGGAGGCGTCCCGGGCCAGCCGCGCGACGGCGTCCGCCACGCCGAGGCCCGGCGTGCCCTGCGCGTCGAGCGCGACGAGGAGTTCGAGCCGGCGGCGCCGGTGTCCGGCGTCCGCCGCGGTGAGTTCGCGCAGCGCGTCGTGGCGGACGGGGAACAGGATCGCGGCGACGTCGTCGTCGGGGACGCGCCGGTCGGCGAGAGCGAGGCCGATGATCGCGGGGACGTGGCGTCCGGCGGGGAAGTGGCCGCGCCGGTGCAGGCCCTGCAGGCAGGTGACGGCGGGCCCGGCGAGCAGCGGCGGGTCCTGGACGGCGGTCGCGAGCAGGTCGTCGATGTCGTCGCGACCCGCGAGGTCGCCGAGCAGTTCGAGCGCCCTGCGCCGCCGCATCGGGGCCTGGGCGGGGTCGGCGGCCGTGTCGCGCAGCAGGTCCCGGTGCCCGTGCCGGGCCGCGACCTCGATCGCGGCGTCCGCCGGTCCGGTGCCGAGGTAGCGGCGGACCCGCTCGTGCGGCAGCGGGTCGAGCGCCGCCCAGGGTTCGGCCAGCTCGCGCAGCGCGTCCGGGACGTCACCGGCGAGCCCCGCCAGGACCTCGCGGACGGTGCGGGGCGGCAGCAGGGCCGCGTGCAGGGCGTCCCGGGCGATCCGGACGGCCTCGGCGCGCAGGACGGCGTCGGGCCGCGCGGCGAGGTCCCGGACGAGCGCCTCGGGGTCGTCCGCGTCGGCCGCGCGAATCGCGCGCACCGCCTGGTAAAGCGGCTCGCCCGCCGGTTCGTCGCGGACGTTCGCGCGTCCCGCGGCGAGCTCGGCGCTCAGCCAAGCGGTCTGGACCGCGACGGGCAGTCCGGCGGACCGCCAGTCCGGCCAGGACCGGGCGAGGCCCCGCAAGTGCAGGCGCGCCAGGGCCAGCGCGGCCTCGGGCGGCCCGTCCAGCGCGGTCGGCGCGGGCGGTGCGGCGCCGGGGCCCGCCGCGATCCCGGCGTCGGCGAGGCCGGCGAGGCGGACGGATTCCGGCACGGTGGTCATGCCGGCGATCCTAGGAGGCCACCGGGGAGGCCGCCGATCCGCCAGGATGGAGCCCATGGAACCGGTACCCGAGGACTGGGGCACGGCGCTGGCGATCGTCGCGCACCCCGACGACCTGGAGTACGGCGGCTCGACGGCGGTCGCGAAGTGGACGTCGCAGGGCAAGACCGTGACGGAGGTGCTGGCGACCCGCGGTGAGGCGGGCATCGACGGCATGGACCCGGACGAGGTGCGCCGCGTCCGCACGCTGGAGCAGATCGAGGCGGCCCGCCGGGTCGGCGTCGGGAACGTCGAGTTCCTCGATCTGGAGGACGGCGTGCTGGAGTACGGGCTGCCACTGCGGCGCGTCCTCGCGGCGGCGATCCGGCGGCACCGGCCCGAGGTGGTGCTGTCGGTGAACTTCCGCGAGACCTTTCCCGGCGGCGGGTTCAACATGGCCGACCACCGGGTGCTCGGCCTCGCGGTCGCGGACGCGATCCGGGACGCGGCGAACCGCTGGGTGTTCCGCGACCTCGGCCTGGAGCCGTGGCAGGGCGTGCGGTTCGCGCTGTTCGGCGGGTCGCCGCAGGCCGCGCACTACGTGGACGTGACCGGCCATCTGCAGGACGGCGTCGACTCGCTGCTGGCGCACGAGGTGTACTTCGGCAACCTCGGCGCGGAGTTCGACGCGGCCGCGTTCCTCACCGGCATCGTCGAGCCGACCGGGCGCGCGGTCGGCGTCCGGCACGCCATGCCCTTCGAGATGATCGAGACCTGACCGGTGATGATCGAAACCTGACCAGTGGTGATCGAAACCTGACCGGGGCGGCGGGCCGGCGCTCAGTGCCGGGCGTTGGGGCGCTTGCCCTTGTTGTGCTTGCCGCGCTTGCGGGCGCGGCGCTTCCGCGTTCTCTTCGACATGTCCCGATTGACCACCCGATGGGCGCCGGACGCAAGCGAACCGGCGCCCGTCGGAACGCGGAAACCCGCCGGGCGTGCGCCCGAAATGCGGCGCACGGCCCGGCGGGTGCCCTCGCCCGAGGGGCAGCGGGTCAGCGGACCTCGGTGATCTCGGGGCCGCGCTCGAACGGGTTGAAGTTCTGCTCGCCGCCCTCGCCCTGCTCCTCGCCGTTCTCCCCGGCCTCGCTGAACTCCTTGGGGATCTGCAGCTCCAGCAGATCGCGGGGCGGCATCGGCGCGTCGCCGCGGACGACGACGACGCCGCGCAGCACGTCCTCCAGGACCTGCCACTGCTCCTCGTCCTCGATCGCGGCGCCCTGCACCACGGCCTGCAGGAACCAGCGGGGGCCGTCCACGCCGAGGAACCGGATGATCTGCGGCGCCCAGCCCTGGTCGACGAACTCCTGCGGGATCTGCTCGCGGACCTCCTGCGGCATCTCCGCGAGGACCTCCTCGGTCAGCGCGGCGGGGATCATCGCCAGCAGTTCGGGGCCGAACGGGCCCTCGCCCTCCTGGGTCTGCCCCTGCGCCTCCTCCTGGATGTCCTTGGCGGTCTCGCGCCGCACGTCGTCCCAGATGCCGCTGCGCTTGGGCGCGGCGAACACCTGGAGCTGCATGGCGCTCTCCTCGTACTGCACCAGCACCGCGACGGGCCGGCCGTCGAGGGGGTTGCCCTCCTCATCGACCTGGGTGGCCTCGAAGTTCACCTGGAATCCGAGCCCGGGCGCGATGGGCACGCGCATGGAGCCGAAGTCCAGGCGCTGCATCTCGGGGAAGGAGTCCTCGGAGTCCCACGGCCCGCCCTCGGACTTGCCCGCCGCGGCGGGAGCCTCCTCGGCGGCCTCGTCGACGGCCTCCGCCGACTCCTCGCTCACCTCGGGCCCCTTCTCGGGCTCCTCGGCCTGCCGGCGACGTCCAAAAGCCACGACTCACGCTCCTTCTCGACTGTGCTCATTATCGACGAACCCGCCCGTGGAGCCGAATCCGCCGGTTCCGCGTGCCGATCCGGGAAGTTCGGCGACCTCGTGGAACACAGCCTGCTCCACCCGCTGCACGACCATCTGCGCGATGCGGTCGCCGCGCCGCAACCGCACCGCGGTGCGGGGGTCGGTGTTCAGCAGGGTCACCTTGATCTCACCCCGATAGCCGGCGTCGACCGTACCGGGTGCGTTGACTATGGTCACCCCCAACCTAGCGCCCAAACCGGACCGGGGGTGAATGAAAGCGGCGTAGCCGTCGGGCAGCGCGATCGCCATGCCCGTGGGCACCACGGCGCGCTCCCCCGGAGCCAGCTCGACGTCCTCGGCGGCGACCAGGTCGGCGCCCGCGTCGCCCGCGTGCGCGTACTGCGGCAGGGGCAGCTCCGGATCGAGCCGCTTGATCAGTACGTCGACCTTGCCCAACGGTCCCACCTCGCCTTCGGGAGCATTCCGGCGGTCCCGCCGAGAAGCCACCCGACAATACCGGGACGGCCGCGCCGGGCCGTCCCTGAAACGCCGCCGCCCCCGGCTTCTTCGCCGCCGCCCGCGCCGGACAATGCGGACAGGTGGGAGACTGGAGGCGTTCGTGTCCCCAGAAAGGGCGTTCCGTGTTCTGGTCGCTGGTGATCGCCGCGCTGTTGCGGGTGCTCGCCGTGGCCGAATGGTCGGTGACGGCGCCGGGGCCGCCGGCGTTGCTGACGCTGGCCACCTTCACCGTGGCGGGGCTCCTGGTGCTGACGGCGCTGCGCGTCCACGCGGCGCGCCGCGGGCATCGGGCGACGCCGGCGCAGGTGCGGACGACCCTGCGGGAGCGGACGTTGCGGACGGCCTTCCTGCCGCAGCGCGATCCGGACGCGGCGGGACGGCCCCGTCCGAGAGCACCGGGAGCGGAGATCGCGGCCGCCTGAGCGCGACCGGCACGCCATCGATCTCCTCTCATCCGGAAGGCTCTGATGTTCCTGTTCGATGCTCCCGTTCCGTACGCGTACGCCCTCGTCACGGGCGTGGCCGATGCCCTTCACCCCGTCGCCGGGCCGATGGCCGCGGCCCTCGCCATCGTCGTGTTCACGCTGCTGGTGCGGCTGGCGATGCTGCCGCTCGCCGTCTCGGCCGCCAAGGGCGAGCGGGCACGGGCGCGCCTGCTGCCCAAGATCCAGGATTTGCAGAAGCGGCACGGGAAGGACCGCCGGCGGCTCCAGCGCGAGACGGCCGCGCTCTACGAGGCCGAGGGGGCGACGCCGCTGACGGGGTGCCTGCCCATGTTCGCCCAGGTGCCGTTCTTCATGGTGATGTACCGGCTGTTCCGTTCGGCGACGGTGGCGGGGCACCGGAACGCGCTGCTCGCGCACACGTTCCTCGGGGCGCCGCTGGGGCAGAACTGGATCGGCCTGGCCGGCGGCGGGCTGTTCGCGCCGCCGTCGCTGGTGTTCTTCGGGCTGCTCGCGCTGCTGGCGGCGCTGGCGGTGTGGTCGTCGCGGCGGCGGCGCGGACGGCTCCGGCGGGCGCGGGCGCGGCGGGCGTCCTGGCGCGGGTGGCGCCGTTCGGGACGGTGGTGTTCGCGGTGTTCATGCCGCTGGCCGCCGGGCTGTACCTGCTGGCGTCCGGCACCTGGACGGCCGTCGAGCGGGCCGTGCTGCACCGGCGGATCGTCGCGCCGGCGGCCTGAAATCGCCCGGTCCGCCTTGACGGCGGCCCGGCAACGTCGCTTCGATGGAAACCGAACCACATTCTGGAGCCAGCGCCGAAGGCGGGTGAGCGGGCGTGACGACCGCGGCACGGGACACGATCGACGGCAACCTGTCCACGCTGGAGTTCTGGGCGGAGCCGCCGGAGCGGCGGCTGGCGGCCTTCGCCCGGCTGCGCGAGCGGGACCATCCGGCGTTCTTCCAGGAGCTGAAGCTGCCGTTCGTCAAGGCGGGCCCCGGCTTCTACGCCCTCACCCGGCACGCCGACGTGGTCGAGGCCAGCCGGTCGCCGCAGATCTTCAGCAGCGAGCCGTGCTCCAACAGCATCGCCGACCTGCCGCGCTTCCTGGCCCGCTACTTCGGCTCGATGATCAACATGGACGACCCGCGGCACGCCAAGATCCGCCGGATCGTGTCGCGGGCGTTCACCCCGCGCATCCTGGAGAAGATGGAGGCCGACCTCCAGAAGACCGCGACCCGGATCGTCGACGACCTGGTCGCCAAGGGCTCGGCCGACTTCGTCACCGACGTCGCGGCGCGCCTGCCGCTCCAGGTCATCTGCGACATGATGGGCATCCCCGAGCACGTCCGCCCGATGGTGTACGACCGGACGAACCTCATCCTGGGCCTCGGCGACCCCGAGTACTCCGGCGGCAAGGACTTCACCCGCGACGGCATCACCCGGATGGGCGCGCTGTACGGGCTGCTCAAGGTGCTGGCGGCCGGGTACGAGCTGAACCACCTGGCGATGAAGCTGGCCCGGCTGCGCCGCAGGCGGCCCGGCGACGACCTGGTGTCGGCCCTGGTCTCGGCGAACGTGGACGGCGAGTCGCTGACCGACCAGGAGATCGGCTCGTTCTTCATCCTGCTGGTCGTGGCCGGCAACGAGACGACCCGCAACGCCATGTCGCACGGGCTGAAGCTGCTCACCGACAACCCCGAGCAGCGCGCCCTGCTGCTGGAGGACTTCGACCGGCACATCCCCGGCGCGATCGAGGAGATCCTCCGGATGTCGACGCCGGTCATCCAGTTCCGCCGGACGCTGACCCGCGACCACGTGATGAACGGCCACGAGTACAAGGCGGGCGACAAGGTCCTGCTCTTCTACAACTCCGCCAACCGGGACGGGACGGTCTTCGAGAACCCCGACGCGTTCGACATCACCCGCTCGCCCAACCCGCACGTCGGGTTCGGCGGGCCCGGTCCGCACTTCTGCCTCGGCGCGAACCTGGCCCGGCGCGAGATCACGGTGATGTACCGGGAGCTGTTCACCCGGGTGCCGCAGATCCGCGCGGCCGGCGAGCCGGACCGGCTGTTCTCCAGCTTCATCAACGGGATCAAGCACCTGCCCTGCACGTTCTGACGCCCGTACGGGATGGAAGGGTGCGGCGGGCCCGGCCGGCGTGGCGCGGATTTACGGCGTCCGGGCCCGCCGCGGCTCACGTCCCCGGCCGTCCCGCGTGGCCGGCGGCGCGTGCCGCCGGGGAGGCCGCCAGGTAGTCGAGGGCGCGCTCGGTGGAGCATTCGGCGGACGGGTGGTAGTCGCGGCGCAGGTAGGCGCGCGCGGCGGCGACCATGAACCGGTTGCTGGGGAACAGCCCGCGCCGCACCGCGCGCCGGTAGTCGCGGATCCGCGGCCGGACGCCCTTCAGCGCCGGGTCGGCGCGGCACAGGTACGCGGCGCCGACGTACACCATCATTGGCATCGCCAGCACGCCGATGAAGAACGCGATGAACCGCAGCCAGTACCGTCCGGCGACGTGCTCGTAGACGTCGAACGCCACCGAGCGGTGCTCGACCTCCTCGGCGCCGTGCCAGCGCAGCAGGTCCATCATCGTGGGGTCGGCGCCGGCGTCGTCCAGCGCGCGGGCGTCCAGGATCCACTGGCCGAGCGCGGCCGTGTAGTGCTCGATCGCGGCGATGATCCCGATCCGGAAGACCAGCCACCGGCGGCGCGGGACCAGCGGCACCGGGCAGCGGTCGCCGAGGATCCGCTTGAACATCCACTCGATCCGGTCGGTCAGCGGGCGCGGGTCGAGGCCCTGCGCGAGCATCTGCCGGTCGAGGACGCCCTGGTGGGAGTAGGCGTGCACGGCCTCCTGCCCCATGAAGCCCTTGACCTCGCGGTACAGGCGCTCGTCGTCCTCCACCAGGGGCAGCGTCTGCTTGTAGACGTGCACGAACCACCGCTCGCCGGCGGGCAGCAGCAGGTGCAGCACGTTGATGAAGTGGGTGGCGACCGGTTCGCCGGGGATCCAGTGCAGCGGCGTGTCCGTCCAGTCGAACTTCACCCGGCGCGGGGTGATGGCGGGGTGTCGCTCGTCGATCTCGCTCATGCCGTCACTCCCCCGCCGCCACGATCTCGCCCTGGACGGGCACCTGCGCACGCCGCAGCCCGTTCGTCTCGGCGCCGCCCTCGATGTGCCGGGCGAACTCGGCGATCCACGCGGCGACCGTCGCGGGGTCCTTGCGGACGGCGCCCCAGTGGCCGGCCGGGATCTCCCGCCGCCAGAGCCGGTCGACGTAGCGGCCGACGTCCTTGGACTGGTGCGGCGAGACGAACGCGTCCCGCGTCGGCGCGATGACCTGTACCGGAACCCGCGTCGTCGCCATCGAGCCGGGGCGCAGGAAGCGGACTGCGTTGGCGCGGTAGAGCTTCATCCCGTCCAGCGCGTCCTTCTGGAAGGTGTCGGCGTGCCAGCCCTCGATGCCCTCCATCCGCTCGATCGCGATCGGGAACAGGCGCGCCCCGCCCAGCCGCCAGACCAGTTGCGGGACGCCCGGGACCGCGCCGAACACCAGGTACCAGGAGCGGGCGAACTGCCCGGCCAGCTCCAGGACGTGCCGGGGCGTCGGGCGGCGCAGCCGGTCGCGCACCCACTGCCCGAAGTGCTCGATGCACGGTCCGGAGATCGAGGTGAACGAGGCGACGCGCCCTTCGACGAGGTCACCGGTGACCGCGCCCCAGCCCTGCACCGAGCCCCAGTCGTGGCCGGCCAGGTGGACGGGGCGGCCGGGCGACACCGCGTCGACCACCGCGCGCAGGTCGGCGGCGAGGTTCTCCATGGCGTAGGCCCTGGTGCGGCGCGGGCGGGACGAGCCGCCGGCGCCGCGCACGTCGTAGCTCACGACGTGGAAGTCCTCGGCGAGCAGGTCGGCGATCGGCTCCCACACCGCCGCGGTGTCGGGGTAGCCGTGCACCAGCACGACCGTGGGAGCCGTCCGCGGCCCCCGTTCGCGGACGGCGAGCTTCACCCCGCCCGCCTTCACGCGCCTCTGCTTCACGTCCACGGCCTTCACGGCGGCCGCGCCGCGCGGCATCACGTCCATCCCCACCACCCAATTAGACTCGGGATCTAATATGATGAGGGAGTTGAACCGAAGTCAAGAGGGGGGCGCGATGACCGCCGGAACCCGCCCGGACGGCCCGGACACCGTCCCCGCCCGCGCCGCGCGGGAGGGCGGCGCGCGCCGGCGGGCGATCCTGGACGCCGCGTCCCGGCTGTTCGCCGACCGCCCGTACGACGCGCTGTCCATCGACGACATCGCGGCCGAGGCCGGGGTCGCCAAGGGCCTGATCTACTACTACTTCGGCAGCAAGCGCGGGCTGTTCCTGGCCGTGATCGGGGCGGCCGCGCAGGCGCTGAACGCGCTGGCCGAGGAGTTCGGCGGGCACTCCCCCGCCGACCGGCTGGTCCGCACCCTCGACGGCTTCCTGTGGTGGGCCGGCGCGCACCGCTCCGCCTTCCAGACGATCACCAGCGGCGGCGTCGGCGTGGACGCCGAGGTGCTGGAGCTGCACCGCGCCTCGCGCAAGCGGCTGCTGGCCGCGATGTCCACCGGCCTCATCGGCTCCCCCACGCCGCGGCCCGCGCTGCGGGTGGCGCTGGAGGGCTGGCTGTCGTTCGTCGAGGGTGCGACCGCGTCCTGGCTGGAGGGCGGCGACCTGAGCCGCGAGGACGTCCGCGACCTCGCCGTCCGCGTGCTCGGCGGGGTGCTGAAGGCCGCCGGGCACACCGACCCCGGCTGCGACCGTCCCGGCTGACCCGCCGGGACGGCCGCGGGACTCAGCCGGCGGGCGCCAGCGTCACGTCCACCGTCAGCCCGGCGGGCGCGCTCTCCAGCGTCAGCTCGGCGATCCGGCCGGCGGCGGCCAGATCCGGCCGCGCGATCCGCCCGGCCTCCGCGCCGCGCACCACGGCCCGCGCCACGTCCGCGCGCATCGACGCCTTCGCCTCCGACTTGGCCTTGCGGACCTGCCGCAGCGCCTCGCCCGTCGCGGCGAGCACCGCAGGGTCGCCGCCCGCGGGCAGCTCGGCCGGCAGCGGCCAGGACGCGGCGTGCACCGAGCCCTTCCGCCACCACGACCAGACCTCCTCGGTCACGAACGGCAGCACCGGCGCGAACAGCCGCAGCAGCACCGACAGCGCCGCCCGCAGCGCCGCGCGCGCCGACTGCGCCTGCGGCCCGTCCCCGTACGCGCGGGCCTTGACCAGCTCCAGGTAGTCGTCGCAGAACTCCCAGAAGAACCGCTCCGTGCGCTCCAGCGCCCGCGTGTAGTCGTAGCCCTCGAACGCCTGCGTGGCGTCCTCGACGACCGTGGACAGCGACGCCAGCATCGCCCGGTCCAGCGGCTCGGTCACCGCCGCGTCCGCCTCGACCTCGCCCAGCCCCAGCACGAACTTCGACGCGTTGAGGATCTTGATGGCGAGCCGCCGGCCGACCTTGATCTGCCCGGTGTCGAACGCGGTGTCGGTGCCCGGACGGCCGCTCGCCGCCCAGTACCGCACGGCGTCCGAGCCGTACTCGCGCAGCAGGTCGATCGGGGTGACCACGTTGCCCTTGGACTTCGACATCTTCTTGCGGTCCGGGTCGAGGATCCAGCCCGACAGCGCGGTGTCGGTCCACGGCAGCGACCCGTGCTCCAGATGCGACCGGACGACCGTGGAGAACAGCCACGTCCGGATGATGTCGTGCGCCTGCGGCCGCAGGTCGTAGGGGAACACCCGCGCGAACAGGTCGGCGTCGCGCTCCCAGCCGCCCGCGATCTGCGGGGTCAGCGACGACGTGGCCCAGGTGTCCATGACGTCCGGGTCGCCGATGAACCCGTCCGGCTTGCCGCGCTGGTCCTCGGTGTAGCCGGGCGGGACGTCCGAGGACGGGTCGACGGGCAGCGCGTCCTCCGCCGGGACGATCGGCTCGTCGTAGCGCGGCTCGCCGGAGCCGTCCAGCGGATACCAGACGGGGATCGGCACGCCGAAGAACCGCTGCCGGGAGATCAGCCAGTCGCCGTTCAGCCCCTCGACCCAGTTCTCGTAGCGGGCCTTCATGTAGGGCGGGTGCCAGCGCAGCTCGGCGCCGCGGCCGAGCAGCTCGGCGCGGGTCGCGGCGTCGCGGCCGCCGTTGCGGATGTACCACTGCCGGGTCGTGACGATCTCGAGCGGCTTGCTGCCCTTCTCGTAGAACTTCACCGGCCGGCTGATCCTGCGGGGCTCGCCGTCGAGGTCGCCGGACTCGCGCAGCAGCTCGACGACGCGCTCCTTGGCGGAGAACACCGTCTTGCCGGCCAGCTCCGCGTACGGCCCCGCCGGGACGCCGGCGGGCGGCTCGGCGGCCAGCCGGCCGTCCCAGCCGATGACCGCGCGGGTCGGCAGGTCCAGCTCGCGCCACCAGGTGACGTCCGTGACGTCGCCGAACGTGCAGATCATCGCGATGCCCGACCCCTTGTCGGGCTCGGCGAGCCGGTGCGCGAGCACCGGCACCTCGACGCCGAACAGCGGCGTCCGGACCGTCGTGCCGAACAGCTCCCGGTACCGCTCGTCGTCGGGGTGCGCGACCAGCGCGACGCACGCGGGCAGCAGTTCGGGACGCGTCGTCTCGATGTAGACGGGCCGGTCGTCGCCGTGGAACCGGATCCGGTAGAACGCGCCCGGCTGCTCGCGGTCCTCCAGCTCGGCCTGCGCGACGGCCGTGCGGAACGTCACGTCCCACAGCGTCGGCGCCTCCGACACGTACGCCTCGCCGCGCGCGAGGTTGCGCAGGAACGCGCGCTGCGACGCCGTCCGGGACACGTCGCCGATCGTGGTGTAGAGGTGGCTCCAGTCGACCGACAGGCCGACGGTCCGCCACATCTCCTCGAACGCCTTCTCGTCGACCTCGGTGAGCCGCTCGCACAGCTCGATGAAGTTGCGCCGCGACACCGGGACCTGCCGCTTCGGGTCCGGCTTGGCCGGCGGCTCGAAGCCGGGGTCGTAGGGCAGCGACGGCTCGCACCGCACCCCGAAGTGGTTCTGCACCCGACGCTCGGTGGGCAGGCCGTTATCGTCCCAGCCCATCGGGTAGAAGACCGCGCGACCGCGCATGCGGTGGAAACGGGCGACGGTGTCGGTGTGGGTGTAGGAGAAGACGTGGCCGACGTGGAGGGACCCGCTCACGGTGGGCGGCGGGGTGTCGATCGAGTAGACCTCGCGGCGCGGCCGGGTGCGGTCGAAGCGGTAGACGCCCGCGTCCTCCCAGGCGCGTACCCACTTGCCCTCCAGGCCGTCCAGGGAGGGCTTGGCGGGAACGCTCGGGAGACGCGGCTGCTCTGTCATGGACCAATCGTATTGACCTCGCGCCCGCCCGCACGCCGACAGCCCGCGCCGACGCGGCGGCCTTACCCGCCCGGAGCGGGGCGTTCCGGTAGCGTCGGGGACGACAGGACGACTGGAGGACGATGATGGCGGACAAAGGCGACATCGGCTATCGGGTGATGGCCGGCGCCGCGGCCTTCGCGAGCGGCTTCGTCACGAAGAAGGCGATCACGCTCGTGTGGAAGAAGACCACCGGCAAGGAGCCGCCGACCAACCCCGAGTCACCGGACGTGGCGCTGGCGGAGGCGATCGGCTGGGCCGTGGTGGTGGGCGTCGGCGTGGAGGTCGCGCGGCTGGTGGCCACCCGGGTCGCGGTCCACCAGTGGGCCAAGGGCACCGGCGAGCTGCCGTCCCACCTGAAGGTGGACGTCTGAGCTCGGCGGCCTGAGCACGCGGCCCGATCGAGGGCCCGAACGCGTCGTGGCCGGTCCCGGACGTCCGGGACCGGCCACGACGCTTTTCCGGCTGCGGGATGGAGTGGTCGCAGCGGGCGAGGCCCGTCCGGGGGCGAGCGCGCTCGCCCCCGGACCGTGATCGCGGTGGTTCAGTCGGAGGTGCCTCCCGGCAGTGGCGGTGGGGAGTCGGCGGTGCCGCGCAGGTCCTGGCGGACCTTGGCCGCCAGCGACCGGGTCGCGGCCCGGTTCAGCGCGGCGCCCGCGGCGGCGCCGGTCAGCAGCGGCCCCATCGTCGTCATGTGGCGGCCGAACGTGCGCATCATCCGCTTGCGCAGCGTCGCCTTGGCCGCCGAGCCGAGCGCGCTGGTGAACGTGCCGCCCTCCAGCGGGTTGATGCCGCGCTGGCGGGCCCACGCGGTGACGAACGCCGCGCCGCGCGCGGTGCCGGAGCCCTGGACGCTGACCCCGTACACCTCGTGCAGCTCCGCGATCATCTTCACCTCGAGCGCCGCGACCACGAGGGTCTCGGCGGCGATCTGCGCGGGGGCGGTGAGCAGCAGCGGCGGAGCGGCGAACTCCACCGCGGCCAGCGCGCCGCCGGCCGCGCCGACGGCGGTGGTGGCGTTGCCCGCCACCCGGATCACGTTGTCGGCGAGGTCCTCGCCGGTCAGCCCGTGATGGTGGCGGCTCAGCGTCTCCAGATCGCGGATCGGGATGTGCGGGGCCGCCTCGAGCAGCAGCTCGGCCAGCCAGCGGCCGCTCGCGATCCCCGCGGCGCCGGCCCGGCGGGCTCCCTGGCCGAGCAGCCGGGTCAGCCGGCCGAGCAGCCGCCTACGGGTCTCACGGTCCATCTCGTCGTCACCCGCGAGCCGGCCGATCAGCTCGCCGAGCTCCGTGGAGCCGCCGCCGGGCGCCGGCTCCACGTCGTCACGACGTCGTTCGAGATCTCCCGCCATGCAGCCATACCTCTCCGCGGGGGACGGACCCTCGGGCCCCGGCAGGGGCGGCCCGATCGTCCCCCTCCACTTCGCCGGCGCTCCGGTCCGGGCGCCGTCCGGGCGTCAGGCGGCGCACTCGCGGCAGACCGGCTGGCCGTTCTTCTCGGTGGCCAGCTGGCTGCGGTGGTGCACCAGGAAGCAGCGCGTGCAGGTGAACTCGTCGGCCTGCCGGGGGACCACCCGGAAGGTCAGTTCCTCGTTGGACAGGTCGGCGCCGGGCAGCTCGGCGACCTCACCGGCGTCCAGGTCCTCGTCGATGATGCTGGCGGCCTTGTCGGCACGCCGTGCCTGGAGCTCCTGGAGGCTGTCCTCGCTCAGGTCGTCGTCTGTCTTGCGTGGGCTGTCGTAGTCGGTCGCCATCTTCTGTCTCCATCCCCCTCAGTGCTTTATGCGCCCCGTCGCGCGGAACTAACGCTCGGGGGACCGTTCTTGTGCCCGATCCGGGCGGGAAATTCTGTCACGTTTGGTGAGCTGTGACACACGAGGCGCGACCGTTCCCACGGGTGACACCGATCACCCGTCTCCCACCCCCGCGATGTGTCGTCCCTCACACGCCCGCCCGGCGCTCCGGCATGCTCCCGAAGGGCCGGTGCGCCCGCCGGGGTTGCCGCGGCGGCGGGGATCATATCGGTCCCGGGAGCGTTGCGCGCGCCGACCGGGCCGCGGCGCGCGGGACGGCCCGAACCGGCTGGTGGGCCGCTGAACCAGAAGCTTCGGTGAAACGTCTGAACTAACGCGATATCGTGCCCGCCTGAGGTCGGGGGGACGGGCCCGCGCGGGTCCGCCGGCGCGAGCCGGGCCCCGCGGGGGAACCGCGGCCTCGCCACGGGCCCGGGCGCATCATGTCGCGGGACATCACTGCGGGTCACTGGAGGATCAGATGCCGGATGCCGCTCCGCTGGAGCCGGGCGATCCCAGGGCACTGGGTCAGTTCGAGGTCGTCGGCCGGCTCGGCGCCGGAGGGCAGGGCGCGGTCTTCCTCGGCCGGGCGCCGGGCGGCGAGTACGTCGCCATCAAGCTGCTGCACGCGCAGATGGCCAACGACCCGGCCGCCCGCGCCCGGTTCACCCGCGAGGTGAGCGCGGCGCAGAAGGTCGAGCCCTTCTGCACGGCGCGGGTGCTGGAGGCCGACGTGCACGGCGACCAGCCGTACGTCGTCAGCGAGTTCATCGACGGCCCGTCGCTGCACGACGTGGTCGCGCACAACGGCCCGCTCGGCGCCGCCGAGCTGGAGCGGCTGGCGATCGGCACCGTGACGGCCCTCGCGGCCATCCACGAGGCCGGGATCGTGCACCGCGACTTCAAGCCCAACAACGTGATGCTGGCCTCCGACGGCCCGCGCGTGGTCGACTTCGGCATCGCCCGGACGGTCAACTCGCAGGAGAGCGCCGTCACCGCGACCGGCATGGTGGTCGGCACGCCCGGCTACCTGGCGCCCGAGCAGCTGACCGGCGCGCCGCTGACGCCCGCGGTCGACATCTTCGCCTGGGGCGCCACGATGGTGTTCGCGGCCACCGGGCAGTCGCCGTTCGAGGCCGACACGCTGCCGGTCATCATCAACCGCATCCTCAACGAGGACCCGGACCTGTCGGCGCTGCCGCCGGGGCCGGTGCGCGACCTGGTCGCCCGCTGCCTGTCCAAGGACGCGGGGCTGCGGCCGCCGGCGCCGCAGCTGCTGCTGAACCTGCTCGGCGCCGTCGGCGCCGCGCCGGCCAACCCGGGCGCCGACCAGGAGGACCTGCTCAACCAGGGCACCCGGATCGCCGCGCAGATGCCGGCGCCGCCGCGGGTGCCGCCCGCGCCCCGTCCGCAGCCGCCGCAGCAGTCGATCACCCCGCCGCCGATGCCGCTGCACCAGGGCGGCATGCAGGGCGGGATGCAAGGTGGGATGCAGGGCGGCATGCAGGGCATGCAGGGCGGGATGCAGGGCGGCATGGGCGGGCCGGCGACGCCGCCGCCGCAGCCGATCACGCCGCCGCCCATGCCGATGTACCAGGGCGGCATGCAGCCCCCGCCGCCGAACATGCCGATCGGGCAGCGGCCCCCCATGCAGCAGCCCCCGATGCAGCCGCCCCCGCCGATGTACGGGCCGCCGTCCGGCAAGTCGAGCTCGCCGGGCCCGGCGATCGCGATCGGCTGCGGCGTGCTGGCGCTGATCGTGATCATCGGGATCGTGGTGTTCGTCGTCATCGCGGCCAACAGCGACGACCCCGACCCGACCCCGACGACGACCTCGATCTACACGCCGCCGTCCGAGGGCGGCACGCCGACCTCCACGGCCAGGGGCGGGCTGGTCGGCGTCTGGGAGGGCAACGGCTACCAGCCGAACGCCCCGGCCGGCCACAACTCCTTCACGGCGGAGTTCGCGCTGGTGTACACGCACGGCACCGCCAAGTACGACTACAACGGCGCCCAGCCCACGTGCTACACCAACCTCGCGCTGCTGTCGGGCGACGAGAACAGCAGCATGGTGGAGTACCAGGAGACGCCCATGTCGGGGCAGCAGAGGGAGAACTGCGCGCCGGGGTACGTGCGCTTCATCAGCCCGGGCGGCACCACCATGCGGTGGGAGTGGCGCGAGAACCGCAGCGACCCGACCGCCGCGGCGTACGGGACCGTGCACAGCTGACCACCGGGCCGACCCGACCGCCCCCTCCCCCCGAAGGATCCCGATGGCCGACATCCGCCCGCTCCGGCCGGGCGATCCGGACCGGCTCGGCGCCTACCGGCTGACGGGCCTGCTCGGGGAGGGCGGGCAGGGCGCGGTCTACCTCGCCGAGGACGAGCCGGGCCACCGGGTCGCGGTGAAGCTGCTGCACGCGCGCTTCAGCGCCGACCCGAAGGCCCGGTCGCGGTTCGCCGCCGAGGTGGCGGTGGCGCAGCGGGTCGAGGCGTTCTGCACGGCCCGCATCCTGGACTCCGACGTCGAGGGCGACCGGCCCTACATCGTCAGCGAGTACATCGACGGCCCGCCGCTGTCGGCGGCGCTGGCGCAGGGCGGTCCGCGGCGCGGCGCGGACCTGGACCGGCTGGCGATCGGCACGATGACCGCGCTGGCCGCCATCCACCAGGCCGGGGTCGTGCACCGCGACTTCAAGCCGGCGAACGTGCTGCTCGCCGAGGACGGCCCGCGGGTGATCGACTTCGGCATCGCGCGGGCGCTGGACGCGACGGGCACGCTGTCCAGCACGGCCGTCGGGACCCCCGCCTACATGGCGCCCGAGCAGATCTCCGGGGCGCCGGTCGGGCCCGCCGCCGACGTGTTCGCCTGGGGCGCGACGATGGCGTACGCCGCGACGGGGCGTCCCGCGTTCGGGCAGGACTCCATCCCCGCGGTGATGCACCGCATCCTCAACATGGCGCCGGACCTCGGCATGATGCCCGAGCCGCTGCGCGGCGTCGTGGCGCACTGCCTGAGCAAGGACCCGGCGCTGCGGCCCGCCTCGCAGCAGGTGCTGGCGACGCTGCTGACGCTGGCGGGCAGCCCGCCGAAGCCCGGCGGCGCGGCCGCCGACGAGGCCGACGAGATGCTCAGCCGCGGCGCCGAGACGGCCGCGGCCGACTCGGCTCGGTTGCAGGGGGCGCTGTCGCCGCTGAGCGTCCGGCAGCCGCTGATGCCGCAGCAGTTCGACTCGCGTCCGCAGTTCGCACCGCCCCCGCCCCCTCAGGTGCCCCCGCCGCAGGGCGTTGCGGTGCCGGGCCCGCAGGCCGCCCACGGCGGGCCGTGGGCCGGGCCGTCCGCCTACGCCGCGCCGTCGACCTGGCCGTCCGGGCCTCCGGCCCCGCCCGGGGTCGACGTCACGAAGCCGCCCCGCACCGGCTCGCGCAAGCGGATCGGCATCCTCGCCGGCGCGGGCGGCGCCGCGTTCGTCGCGCTCGCGGTCGCCGCCACCCTGATCGTCGTCATGAACCGGGACGACGATCCCGGGCCGAAGCCGCCGGCGGGGCGGACCGGCGGGACGCTGCGGGCGGCCGCCGCGAGCCTCGGCTCCACGAACGGGGAGATCGACCCGTCGCACTCCTACGGCGGCACCGAGCGGTTCCTCGACAAGCTGCTGTTCACCGGCCTCACCGAGACCGGGCCGGACGGCACCGCCCGCAACCGGCTGGCCACCGAGATCAAGTCCGACGGGACGTGCTCGAAGTGGACGATCGGCATCAGGGAGGGGACGACCTTCAGCGACGGCTCGCCGGTGGACGCGGCGGCGTTCGAGCGCGGCTGGACGCGGGCGGCGCGGACCCCGACCGGCGCCGGGCCGGTCCTGATGTCCGACATCGTCGGGTATCCCGACGCCTCGACCGGCCAGGCGGGCACGCTGTCGGGGGTGCACCCGTCGGGCAGCGTGATCGACGTGGATCTCACCTCGCCGAACTGCGACTTCCCGAAGCGGCTCGGCGACCCGGCGTTCGCGCCGCTGCCGAAGTCCGCCGGTGCGTCGGACAACGCGTCCTACAACCAGAACCCGGTCGGCAACGGGCCGTTCAAGCTGCAGACCTCCGACAAGGGCAAGAGCTACACGCTGGTCCGCAACGACCGGTGGGCGTTCGGCAGGACGAAGCTCGACACCGTCCAGGTCAGCGTGCTGACCGACACGGTGCAGGGGCGCGTGACGTTCGCCGCGGGCGGCACCGACTGGGCGCCGCTGTCCAGTGGCACCGCGGCCGCGACCCCGTCGGCGGGCACCCCGTCCGGCGGGACGACGCTCACGAGGACGCTGCCCTTCACCCGGATGCTCGTCCCGGTGACGGCGCGCGGCCCGATGAAGTCGAAGGAGGCCAGGCTCGCGGTGTCGTACGCGCTGGACCGCAAGGCGCTGGCCGCGCTGTACGGCACCGGGTACGCGCCCGCGCACGGGATCGTCCCGCCGTCGCTGCCCGGCTTCGGCAAGGCGGGCGTCTGCGCGTCGTGCGACGCGTCCGACCCGGAGAAGGCGAAGCAGTTCGCCGTGCAGGCCGGGCTGGGGTCGGGCACCAAGGTTCAGCTGTACCTGCAGCAGTCGAGCACCAGCACGACGGCGGCGCAGGCCGTCCAGGCGCGGTTGCAGCAGGTGCTCGGCTGGACCGTGGAGCTGAAGACGACACCGGTGTCGGACTGGAGCAAGTTCCGGCAGACGGTGACCGCCGGCGACGCGTCCGGGCTGGCCCTGTTCGCGTGGGGTCCGGACTACCCGTCGCCGTACACGATGCTGTGGTCGCTGCTGGGCGGCACGCTGGTCGGCAAGAGCGACGCCTACAACCTGGCCGGCTGGAAGAACTCGACGTTCGACGGGCTGATCTCCAGTGCGGTGCGCACCCCGTCCGACGGCCAGCGCACGAAGCTCTACCAGCAGGCCGAGAGGACCGCGCTGGACGACATGGCCCTGATCCCGCTCGTCCACACCGGGACGGGCGCGCTGGCGAGCAACCGGTTCGTGAACCTGCGGATGGACTACGACGGCGACCCGACGGTGGCGGCCGCCGCGGTGAAGTAGCGGCCGGGGTCTCAGCCCGGCTGGAGCCGGACGGTGACGATCAGGCCGCCGCCCGGGCGCGGCACCGCGTACACCGCGCCCCGGTGCGCCAGCACCACCGAGCGGACGATCGACAGCCCGAGGCCCGCGCCCTTGGCCGACTCGACCCGGTCGGAGTTCAGCCGGCGGAACGGCTCGAACAGCCGCTCCACCTCGTAGGCGGGCACCACCGGGCCGGTGTTCTCGACCTGGACGGTGGCGTAGCCGTCGAGCATGCCGGTGCGGATCCACAGCTCGCCGCCGTCGGCCTCGTTGTGCTTGACCGCGTTGTCGACGAGGTTGGACACCAGGTGCTCCAGCAGCACGGGGTCGCCGAGCGCGGTCCCCGACGTCAGCTCCGGGTGCACGGCCACGTCGTTGTCGTGGTCGCGGCGCGCGGAGTGCTCCAGCACCGTCGCGGCGACCTCGGCGAGGTCGACGGGCGTGCGGTCGGTCAGCTCGCGCTCGCTGCGGGCGAGCAGCAGCAGGCCCTCGATGAGCCGCTCGTGCCGGGCGTTGGTGGCCAGCAGCGTCTTGCCGACGGTGCGCAGGTCGTCGGACGCCTCGGGGTCGCCGAGCGCCACCTCCAGCAGCGTCCGGTTGATCGCCAGCGGGGTGCGCAGCTCGTGCGAGGCGTTCGCGACGAACCGGCGCTGGGAGTCGAACGCCTGGCCGAGCCGCTCCAGCATCGCGTCGAAGGTGTCGGCCAGCTCCTTGATCTCGTCGTCGGGGCCCTCCAGCGCGATCCGCTCGTGCAGGGTGCTCTCCGACAGCCGGCGCGCGGTCGTGGTGACCCGCTGCAGCGGGCTGAGCGCCCGGTCGGCGACGAACCAGCCGAGCACCAGGGTGATCACCCCGACCCCGGCCAGCGCCATGAGGGACCGGCCGACGAGCTGCTTCATCGTCTGCTCGACGAACTGGTGCTGCAGCTCGGACGCCTCGGCGTCGGTGATGCCGAGGCCGATGACCTTGACGTTGCCGAGGATGTTGGCCATCAGCACCGACATCACGAACAGCAGCAGCGCCCCGGCCATGAAGAACAGCAGCCCGTACAGCAGGGTCAGCCGCAGCCGGACGCTCATCCGGCCGGGCACCTTCTTCAGGTCGCCGAACGACGCGCCGCCCTCGGCCCGCCACACGCCCCGCCCGCCCTGCTCGGGGCCGGGGACCTGCTGGGGGCCGGGCCGCCGCCACCGGCCGGGGCGCGCGGACCTGTCGTCCTGCCCGGCGGCCTGGTCGGCCTGCTGGCTCTGGGGTCCGGTCTCGGATGTCACAGGCGGTATCCCACTCCGGGCACGGTCTCGATGACCGGAGGGTCGCCGAGCTTCTTGCGCAGCGTCATCATGGTGACGCGGACGACGTTGGTGAACGGGTCGATGTGCTCGTCCCAGGCCTTCTCCAGCAGGTGCTCGGAGCTGACGACCGCGCCGTCGGCGCTGAGCAGCACCTCCAGCACCGCGAACTCCTTGCGGGTCAGCTCGACCGGCCGCCCGTCGCGGGTCACCTCGCGGCGGGCCGGGTCGAGCGCGATCCCGGCGCGCTCCAGCACCGGCGGCAGCGGCGCCGCGGCGCGCCGGCCGAGCGCCCGTACCCGGGCGATCAGCTCGGCGAACGCGAACGGCTTGGCCAGGTAGTCGTCGGCGCCGATGGACAGGCCCTCGACCCGGTCGTCCAGCTCGCCGGCGGCGGTCAGCATGATGATCCGCGCGGGGTAGCGCTGCGCCACGAGCTGCTTGCACACGTCGTCGCCGTGCACCCGCGGCAGGTCGCGGTCCAGGACGATCACGTCGTACTCGTTCACCCCGGCGCGCTCGAGGGCGCCGGCGCCGTCGTAGGCCACGTCCACGGCGAGCGCCTCGCGGCGCAGCCCGGTCGCGATCGCGTCGGCGAGCACCCGCTCGTCCTCGACGACTAGAACACGCACTCTGCGTCCCCCTCCGGTCGGGGCGCGGTCCGCCCCGTGGTCCAGATATGCCACGGAAGTCGTAAGACGCCCGTAAACACCTGTTCAAGATGGCGTCCGCCGCGCCGCGTTAACTGGCGGTGTAAGGATCCGCGAAAGTTGCACCGACGAACAGGTTTACCTTCAGCCTACGGCTGGGTAGGCATGGGCACGATCCGGGAGGAGGCCCATGGGCGAGTTGTCACGCACGATCAAGCAGCGGCTCGACGACGCGTACGCGTCGCTGCGCAGCGCCCACGCGGAAGGCGACACCTACCTGGCGGACATCCGCCAGGAGGAGATCAACGAACTGCGCCGGATCGCAGCGAACAACGACATCGGCGTCGAACCACCCCGCTGCGACTGAGACGCCCGACCGCGGAGCCCGGGACGCCCGTGTCCCGGGCTCTTCGTCTGCCCCTCCCGTGCCCCGGAATCAGCCCCTGAGCGGGTCGAGCGGCGCCAGGAGATCGTGCAGCGCCTCGAAGGTGCCCGGCCCGGCCGCGATGGTCAGCTCCGGCCCCGGCGCGGCGCCGTGCAGGCCCTCGACGCGCCCGCCCGCCTCCTGGACGATCAGCGCGCCGGCGGCGATGTCCCACGCCTGGACGCCGCGCTCGTAGTAGGCGTCCAGGCGCCCGGCGGCCAGCGAGCACAGGTCGACGCAGCACGAGCCGCCGCGCCGGATGTCCCGGACGGCCGGCAGCACCCCGGTGAGCACCCGCGCTTGCGCGGCGCGCCGTCCGGCGTCGTAGCCGAACCCCGTCGCGACCAGGGCCCGGCTCAGCGGCACCCGCTCGGTCACCCGCAGCTCGCGGGTGCCGGACGCGGTGTGCAGCAGCGCCCCGCCGCCCCGGAAGGCCGTGTACGACTCGCCGCGCCGCGGCATCTCCACCGCGCCCGCGACGGCGACGCCGTCCACCTCGGCGGCGATGCTGACCGCCCAGTCCGGCAGGTCGTAGAGGTAGTTGACGGTCCCGTCGATCGGGTCGATCACCCAGCGGACGCCGCTGCCGCCGCCGTGCTCCCCGCCCTGCTCGCCGCCCTCCTCGCCGAGGAAGGCGTCGTCCGGGCGGGCCGCCCGGATCCGCTCGATGATCAGCGCCTCGGCGGCCCGGTCCATCTGGGTGACGACGTCGGTGGGCGACGACTTGGTCTGCACCACGTCCGGGCCGCCGGCCGGGCGCTTGTCGACCAGCATCCGGCCCGCCTCCCGAGCGGTCGCGGCGGCCAGCTCCAGCAGGTCCTCGGGCAGGCTCAATTCCCCTCCTCCAACAGCAGGCGCGGCAGCGCGGCGAAACGCGGGTCGCTGCCGGGCGTCGCGGCGCGGGCGAACGCGACGCCCAGCTCGGCGGCCCGTCCGGCGGCCTCCACGTCGAGGTCGTACTTGACCTCCATGTGGTCGGAGACGAACCCGATCGGCACGGCCGCCGCCGCGCGGACGCCCTCGCCGGCGAGCTTCTCCAGGTGGTCGGTGATCTGCGGCTCCAGCCACGGCTGCGACGGCGGGCCGCTGCGGCTCTGGTAGACCAGGTCCCACGGCGTCCCGGGCGCGGCCCGGTCCGCGACCGTGCGGGCAGCCCGCTCCAGCTCGGCGACGTACAGCTCGCGGTTCGGCTGGGCCAGCGGGACGCTGTGCGCGGTGAACAGCAGCCGCGCGCCGTCCGGCAGCCGGCCGAGCGCGTCCCGCGTCGCGTCCACGAACGGGTCGAGGAAGCCGGGCCGGTCCCAGTAGACGGGCAGCTTGTCGATCTCTGGGGCGCCGGGGACCTCCTCGCGCGCCCGCGCGATGTCCTGCACGTACTGGTCGTTGGTGGAGTAGCCGCTGTAGGCGGACGTGACGAACGCCGCCGCGCGCCGGATCCCGTCGTCCTTCATCCGCCGTACGGTGTCGGCGAGGTACGGGGTCCAGTTCCGGTTGCCCCAGTACACCGGCAGGTCGACGCCGTGGGCGGCGAAGTCGGCCTCGATGGCGGCCTTCAGCTCCCGGCACAGCCGGTTGATCGGGCTGACCCCGCCGAACAGGTGGTAGTGCTCCCCCACCTTCTCCAGCCGCTCGCGCGGGATGTTGCGGCCGCGGGTGACGTTCTCCAGGAACGGGATCACGTCCTCGGGCCCCTCCGGCCCCCCGAAGGACAGCAGAAGCAACGCGTCGTAGGACGTCATGCACTCCATCCAACCAGCCCGCCCGCGGTGCCCCGCCCCGGGCGGGGCACCGGGGACGCGCGCGGGTCAGTTGTAGCGGGCCGCGTACGCGCGGGCGAGGTTCAGGACCTTCTGGACGTACCAGTCGGCGTGGTTGTAGTGCCAGACCGCCTGGTACAGCTGCTGCCCGCCCCGTCCGGCGCCGTTCGCGCACAGGTACTTCGCCGCGCCCGGGATGGCGTCGTAGGGGTTCATGATGTCGGCCTTGCCGTCCCGGTCGCCGTCCACCCCGTAGATCTTCCAGGTGGCCGGCATGAACTGCATCGGGCCGAGCGCGCCGGCGCTGGAGCGCCCGGCGTTGCGCCCGTGGTCGCTCTCCACCTGGCCGATCGCGGCGAGCACCGTCCACGACAGGCCCGGGCAGGTGGTGGCGGCCTGCTTGTACAGGTCGAGGTAGCCGGTCGCCTTGCCGCCGGTGCCGGACGACTGGTACTTGGCGTCGTGCAGGTTCACCACGTTGGCGTGCCCGCCGAGGATCTTGCGGACCGCCCTGACGACCTTGGCCGGGCTCACTCCGGGCGCGTTGACCAGCACCGCGACGTTCGGCACGAGGCCCATCTGCGTCCCGGACCTCTTGCTGACCAGCATGTTGATCCCGGGCAGGCCGAGCTGGCCGGAGCCGCCCATGGTCAGCTTCGGGATCGTCCGGCCGACCACCGGGTACTCGTAGCCGCGGGTCAGCTGCAGCTGCTCGGCGGCCTCCGGCGAGACGACGAACCGGTCGGCGGCGAGCGCCGCCCACAGGTCGGTCTTCTTCGCGGTGCCGGGCGGCGTCCAGGAGCGGAAGGAGGACGGGTCGACCGCGAACGCGTTGACCTGCCGGCCCTGGAGCTGGACGGCCCCGCCCGCGACCGCCACCACGTCGCGGACCTTCGAAAGCTTGGCGATCTTGGCGATCTTGGCGGCGGGGATGGACCCGGCCTCGGCGGCGAGCACGTCCGGCGGGACGACCCGGCGCAGCGGGGCGACCTGGCCGCCGTCGACGACCTTCACCGGGTCGCCCTGGCCCGCGCTCGGCGGCGTGTCGCCGTGCGGGGAGCCGCCGGCGGCGCGCTTGGGATCGTCGGTGGTCAGCGCCGCGTACACCCCGGCGGACGTGCTGGCGACGGCGAGCACGGCGATGGTCGCGATGAGCAGCGGCAGGCTCCGCCGCAGGCCGCCCGGCGCCGGCGCGCGCTCGGGCGGACGCGCCGCCCGGACGTCGCGCTTCTTCTTCTGCGGCCTCTGCCGGGGCGGGCGGCCGGCCGGCGCGGGGGCGGCCGGCGCCCCGTCCGCGGCCGCGCGCGGTGCTGATGGAGGAGCCACAACATTTCCCAACGAGTGTCGCTACGGGTGAGTTACACGTCTTGGCACTTCTTTCCCCCAGGTAACGTGATCATGGGGCTGAAGTCGAACGACGCGGGCCGGGGGCGGCCCTCTCCCGGTGGGGAGGGGAGGCGCGGATGTCCGGCGGTCCGTACCGGGAGCTGCTGTCGGTCCCCGGCGCCCGGCCGTTCGTCGCCGCCGGGTTCGTCGGCCGCATGTCGATGTCCATGGTGGGGATCGGCATCGTCCTTCTCGTGTCCGCGGTTACCGGATCGTACGGTATCGCCGGATCCGTGACGGCGACCCTCTCCCTCTCCTACGCGGTCGGCGCCCCGCTCAGCGCCCGGTACGCCGACCGGTACGGGCAGCGCCGCGTTCTGGTGCCGCTGGTGGCGGCCAACACCGCGAGCTTCGCCGTGCTGATCGTCTTCGCGCTCGCCGGGCTGCCGGTGTGGACGCTGTTCCCCGCCGCCGCGGCCGCCGGGCTGACGCAGGTGTCGCTGGGCGCGTGGGTGCGGGCCCGCTGGTCGCACGTGCTGCGCGACTCCCCCGCCCGGCTGCACACCGCGTTCTCGTTCGAGTCGGTCGTGGACGAGGGGATCTTCGTCACCGGGCCGCTGGTCGTGACGGCGCTGGCCACCGGCGTGCACCCGGCGGCGGGCCTGGGCGCCGCCGCGGCCTGCACGCTGGCCGGCTGCCTGGCGCTGGCCGCGCAGCACGGCACCGAACCGCCGCCGCGCCCGCGCGCGCCCGGAATGCGCGGCGGGGTGTTCCGCAACCCCGGCGTCGTGGTGATCACGCCGGTGTTCCTGGCGCTCGGCATGGTGTTCGGCGCGATCGACGTCAGCGGCGTCGCCTTCGCCCAGGACCAGGGGCACAAGGGGCTCGCCGGGCTGCTGCTCGGCTGCTACGCGCTCGGCAGCGGCACCGCGGCGCTCTGGTACGGGGCGCGGCACTGGCGGCGCCCGCTCGCCCGCCGCTTCCTCGCCGGGCTCGGCCTGCTGACGGCCGGGCTCGTCCCGCCCCTCCTGGTCGGGAACCTGTGGCTGATGATGCCCGTGGTGTTCTTCTCCGGGCTGGCGATCTCGCCGACGATCATCCCCGGCTACGGGCTGGTGGAGCGGCTCGTCCCGCCGCACCAGCTGACCGAGGGGCTGGCGCTGGTCTCGACCTCCGTCGGGGTGGGGGTGGCGGCCGGGGCGTCGGTGTCGGGACGGGTCGTGGACGCGTCCGGCGCGCACGCGGCGTTCCTGGTCCCGCTGGGGTCGGCGGTGGCGGCCGCGCTGGTCGGGCTGGCCGGGTCGCGCGCCCTCAGTAAACGTGAACTTTCCTCACAATCGATTGCCGAGTAGAGTCGGCGCATGTCACCCGTGACCCACCAGAAGTGGCAGAACTGGGCGGGAAACCAGCAGGCCGCCCCGCATCGCGTCGCGACCCCCGGCAGCACCGCCGAGGTGGCCGCGGCGGTCCGGTCCGCGGCGTCCGACGGGCTCACCGTCCGGATGACCGGCACCGGCCACTCCTTCACCGGCGCCGCCGTCGCCGAGGGCGTGCTGCTGCGCCCGGACGCGCTCACCGCCGTCCGCTCCGTCGACACCGCCACCGGGCTGGCCACCGTCGAGGCCGGGCTGCCGCTGCACGCGTTCAACCGCGTCCTCGCCGAGCACGGGCTGGCCCTGGCCAACATGGGCGACATCCAGGAGCAGACCGTCGCCGGCGCCCTGCAGACCGCCACGCACGGCACCGGACGCGACGCCGCCGGCCTGGCCTCCCAGGTCGCCGCGCTCGAACTCGTCCTCGCCGACGGGTCCACCGTCACCTGCTCGCGCGACGAGCGGCCCGAGCTGTTCGACGCCGCCCGCGCCGGCCTCGGCGCCCTCGGCGTCGTCACCGCCATCACCTGGAAGACCGTCCCGATCTTCCTCCTGCGCGCGCAGGAGGAGCCGATGAGGTGGGACCAGGTCCTCGCCCGCGTCGACGAGTTCGACGCCGCCAACGAGCACTTCGAGTTCTACTGGTTCCCGCACACCGAGGGCTGCCTCACCAAGCGCAACAACCGCGCCGACGGCCCGGCCGAGCCGCTGCCGAGGTTCAGGCACTGGCTGGACGACGAGTTCCTGTCCAACACCGTCTTCGGCGCCGTCAACCGGCTCACCCACCTCGCCCCGGCCACCACGCCCTTCGTCAACGGCATCTCCGCCAAGGCGCTCGGCGCCCGCACCTACACCGACACCTCCTACAAGGTGTTCACCAGCCCGCGCACCGTCCGCTTCAAGGAGCAGGAGTACGCGATCCCGCGCGAGGAACTCGTCCCCGCGCTGCGCGAACTGCGCTCCCTGTTCGCCCGCAAGGACTGGCGGATCAGCTTCCCCATCGAGGTGCGGCTGCTCCCCGAGGAGGACGCCTGGCTGTCGATGGCCCACGGCCGCCGCAGCGCGTTCATCGCCGTCCACGTCTACTACAAGGACCGGCACCAGGAGTACTTCCGCGGCGTCGAGGACCTCCTGACCGCCCTCGACGGCCGCCCGCACTGGGGCAAGCTCCACACCCGCGACGCCACCTACCTGGAGAAGGTCTACCCCCGCTTCGGCGACTTCCAGAAGCTGCGCGACGACCTCGACCCCGACCGCCGCTTCGCCAACCCCTACACCCGCCAGGTCTTCGGAGATTGATGCACCGCTGACCGTTCTGCCGTGCGCGGTCAGGGGGTGGTGCGGGCGTTGGGGTCGGCGTCGTTCTGGTCGTTCTGCCGGCCACCGCCGGTCCCGCCGTCCGAGGACTTCGTCGGCTGCGGGTTGGTCGGCGCGGTCGGCGTGCCGGGCGCCGAGGACGTCGGCGCGGTCGGCGCGGTGGACTGGCCGGTCGGCGCGGTCGGCGGCGCCGTGGTGGGCGTGCCGGTCGACGACGTCCCGCCGGACGGGCTGGTGCTCGGCGTGGCGCTGGGCCCGGTGGAGTGCCCGGTCGGGGACGGCGACTTCGGCGTCTCGTCCGAGCCGCCGCCGTCGCCGGTCAGCGCCTTGCTGATGGTGGTGCCGTTGCCCGTGTGCTTGCCGATGGGCGCGCCGGTGGTCGCCTCGTAGAGGGTGATGCCGCCGATCACGATCGCGAAGATCGCCGCGGACGACACCACGAGCTTCACCCAGTGCTGCTTGACCCAGTCGACGGTGGCGTCCAGCGCGGAGCGGCGGACGACCTCCCGCACGGCGTCCGGGCCGGCCGCCGCGGCGAGCGTGTCCGCGACCGTCTCGGCCGGGGTGCGGTCCAGGCGGGTGGCGTTCGGGTCCCCGCCGCCGGGCATGCGCAGGTCGAGCCGCGTCGCGTTCGGATCGCCGCCGGGCCACACCACGGTCCGCGTCGGGTCGGCGCTCATCGCCTCGACCGCGGCCCGCTCCGCCACGTCCCGCCGGTTCACCGCCGTCTGGAGATGCGTCAGGTCCTTGATCTGGCTGCGGCCCTGATCGAGGTAGTGCTTGACGACGGCCGAACCGGCCGTCGACATCACGCTCATCAGTGCCGCGCCGATGATCGTCCCGTAGACCCCCAGGTAGGACGCCCCGACGGCGGCGGCCAGCGTCGCCACCCCACTGGCGATCAGCTGCGTCGTGCTCACATCCGGCAGCTTGCGCTGCATCGACCCTTTCACCCCTGTTCCCTAGCCCGGATCCCCCGGCAACGAAACTATTCGGAAGATCCGAGTGTTCCTGCCACGGACGTGACGCTCCTAACCCCGCAGGAGTGGAGCGCTGCGCCGGGCGTCAGGCAGAGTGTGGAAAAGGATGCACAAGAATCCGGCAGGGCGGCCACGCTCGTGCCTCCGCACCGGCAAGCTAGGTCAGGTGCCCTCTTCGGCCTCGTGAAGAGGGCTTCGAGAGCGGCGATGTTCGGACATGCCGGGTACGGTGCTGGCAGCAGGTGTGTCCGGAAGAGAGACTCGGGAACCCGGGGGAAGGGCACGCATGCGCCCTCGGCGGGCAACGGGCGACCGGCCGGTGAGACCGCGGCCGGACCGGCCGGCGCCCTCCGTGCCGTCAGGACAGGGCAGGAAGGACACGCATGCAGGAGCTGCGCCTCGTCGCGGTCAGCGAGGACGGTACGTACCTCGTCCTGGCCACCGCGGGCCGAGGCACCCGGTTCACCCTGCCCGTCGACGACCGGCTCCGCGCCGCGATCCGTGGGCACTTCTCCCGCCTCGGCCAGTTCGAGATCGAAGTGGAGAGTCCCTTGCGTCCCAAGGAGATCCAGGCCCGCATCCGGTCCGGCGAGACGGCGGAGGAGATCGCCGAGTCGGCGGGGATCCCCGTCGAACGGATCCGCTGGTTCGAGGGTCCGGTCCTCCAGGAACGCGAGTACATGGCGCAGCAGGCGCAGCGCGTCGCGGTCCGCCGGCCCGGCGAGACCACCCTCGGCCCGCCGCTCGGCGAGACCGTCGAGGAGCGGCTCGGCCGCGGCGGCGTCGACCTCGAGGAGGTCGAGTGGGACTCCTGGAAGTGCGAGGACTCCACCTGGCGCGTCCGGCTGTCGTTCTTCGACAACGGCCGCCCGCACGCCGCCGAGTGGTCGTTCGACCCGCGCCGCCGGCACGTCTCGCCGCTCGACGAGATCGCCGCGCGGCTCACCGCCGTCGAGTGGGACGACGAGGCGCTGTCGGACACCGTCACCCCGCTCGTCCCGCGCCGTCCCGCGATGAAGGTCGTGCCGAGCGAGCGCGAGGTGTCCGCGCGCGGCCTGCCCGCCGAGCCGGAGCAGCCCGCCGCGCCCGGCCCGCTGCGGCCGGCCGAGCCGCCGCAGTACATCGTCGAGCGGGGCCGCATGGTCGACCCGCGTCCCGCGTTCCGCGACCTGCCGAACGAGGGCGCTCCGCTTCGTGAGGCGTCCCGTCCGCTGTCCTCGGACGGCCCCCGCCTGCGTGAGGCCCCCGCCCGTCCGGCCGACCCACGGCCGCGCGAGGACGACGAGGCCCGCGCGCCGCGGCCCCGCCAGGAGCCGGCCCAGCGTCCCGCCGACCCGGAGCCGCGCGAAGACGCCGAGCCCCGCGCTGACGCGCGTGCGCAGGACGACCGTCCGCAGGGCGCGGGCGAGGAGGTGCAGCCGCACGAGAGCTTGGCGGCGGAGAGCCGTGCGCCTGAGGAGGCGGCGGCCGAAGACGTGCGTCCCGCGGAGGACGCGGCCGACGGTAAGGACGAGGAGCCTCAGGAAGCGGCTCCGGCCGAAGAGGACACCCCGCGTCCTGCCGTGAGCGAGGACGAGCAGCAGGACGTCGAGGAGAGCCCGAGCGCCGACACACCCGACGACGAGCCCTCTCGGGAAGAGCCTCAGCACGCCGCCGAGGACGAGCGCCCGGTCGACGAGGCTCAGCAGGAAGAGGACGCACAGGCGTCCGGCGAAGAAGCCGCCGAGAGCGAGTCGCAGCAGCCCGAGGCCGCCGAGGAGCCGGCGGCCGAGGCGGCTCCGTCCCGCGACGAGCCGGACGAGAGCGCCCGCACCGACGCCCCGGCGGCGGAGCAGCCCGAAGAGCCTCCCGCCGACCAGGCGGACGACGAGGCTCCCGAGGACGACCGGGAGAGCGAGACGCGTCGACCGGACGCGGCGGCCGCGGCGGCCGCGCAGGCGCCGGAGGAGAAGGCCGCGCGGCCTGACCCGGCTCCGGCCCCGCAGCATCCGGCGCGGCGGGAGCCGCCGCGCCCGCCGGCGAAGAAGAAGCCGGCCCGGCCCACCATGCCCGCCGCCGCTCAGGACAAGCCGGTCACCGCTCCCCCGGCCCCGGCCGCCCCGGCGGCGGAGACGCCGGAGCGGCGTCCCGCGCGGCCCCGGCGCAAGTCCAAGGGCAAGCGCGCCTCCGTGCCGTCCTGGGACGAGATCATGTTCGGCGCCCGCCGCCCCGAGTAGGACCCGGCCGGCGCCTCGGCCGGCGCCGCGCGGTAGGCGGCGCCGGCTGTTCGATGAACGGGGCGAGCCATTCCGGGGTGATGGCGGCGGCGAAGGCCACGGCGTCCGGCTCGGCCATGTCCGTCGCGGAGTAGCCGCCGTCGCCCGCGCCGGTCGCGACGAACAGGGTGGCGAGGCCGAGGCGGCGCTGGAACAGGGTGCGGCGGACGCGCCAGCCGATGACGGCGCCGTGCTCGACGACGACCTGCCGGCGGCGCAGCGACCCGGAGCGGACGGTCAGGCGCTCCCCGTCGGTGCCGTGCCCGAGCTGGCGGTAGCGGTCGAGGCCGAGCGGGACGGCGAGCACGGCCAGCACGGCGCAGGCGTAGGCCACCCACGGCTGGCCTGCCAGGACGGCGAGCGCGGCGACCCCGGCGGGCGGCGCCACGGCGCGGGCCACGCGGCGGCCGCGCGCCGCGCGGGGATGGGCGACCAGCGGGCCGGGGACCGGGCCGAGGACCCGCGACGCGAGGTCCTCGGCGGCGGACCGCGGCGCGGCGGGCAGCAGCCGGCCGCGGTGCGCGGCGTCGCCGAGGCCGGTGATGAGGGCGCCGAGGCGGACGATGCCGGCGCGCCGCTCGAGCGGGTTGTCCGACAGCTCGACGCCGCGCAGCCGGCGCCGTTCCAGTGACACGGCGCGGCGGGTGAGCAGGCCGCGTTCGACGAGGATCGACCCGTCCCGCTGGTGCACGGTGAAGTCCCAGTTGAACAGCGCGAAGACGATCACCGACATGACCGGCATGGCCAGCACCAGCAGGGCGAGCAGCACCAGGGCGAGGACGGGGCCCGTCCCGGCGACGTCGTGCCCGACGCTCTCGACGCGCTGCCGGGTGATGAGGCCGAGGTCGTCGCCGACGTTGTAGAGGGTGCCGAGCACGCTGCCCGCCAGGGCGAACGGGGTGAGCACGTAGGCGCCGCTGAGCGGGGCGTACAGGTACCAGCGGGGCGGCAGGCGGGCCAGGACGCGGCGGGGCGGGAGCCGCTCGGCGGCCGGCCGGGCGAGCAGCACCCGGCGCAGCCGGTCGGCCTCCCGGCTGGACACGGCGTTGAGGGTGCCCTCGCCGCCCTCGGCGCCGGCGTCGATGTGCACGACCGCGAGGCCGAGCAGCCGGTGCGGCAGGGACGTGCTGACGTCGACGCCGCGGATCCGGTCGCGCGGGATGCTCTTGACGGACCGTCCGAGCAGGGCGCGGCGCAGTTCGATCCGGTCGTCGTGCAGGACGTAGCTGAAGGTGGCCCAGCCGGTGACGTGGAAGACCAGCCCGAACGCCAGCCCGGCGAGGGTGAAGTAGAACGCGATGGACATGCCGCCGACCAGCAGCCCGGTGGCACCAGCGGCGAGCAGGGCGGTCAGCTCCCGGACGGCGCCGACGACGAAGGTGAGCGGGTGCAGGCGCCGGCGGTGCGGCGCGGCGGCGGCGGGGTGCGGCGGGGGCCCGGCGGCGGCGGACCCCCCGGTCCCGGGGCGGACGCTCACGTCGCGTCGTCGCGCAGGTCGTGCGCGCGGTGCGCGAGCTGCTCGGCCAGCCGGGTCGCCACGTCCGCGGGCAGGCCGGACACCTCGGACGAGCCGGTGTGCGAGGCGGTGTTGACCTTGATGGTGGCCAGGCCGAGCAGCCGTTCGATCCAGCCCTGCTCGGTGTCGACGGTCTGGATCCGGCTGACCGGCACCAGCAGCCATTCGCGGCTGAACCAGCCGGTGCTGGTGTAGACGACGTCGGCGCTGACCTCCCAGCGGTGCACCCGGTACCGCCAGACCGGGGCGGCGGTGACCATGAGGAGCCCGGCCGTCCCGACGATGTAGGGCAGCCAGCCGACGCGGCCGGCCAGCCAGCCGGGCATGCCGCTCCAGCCGGCGTCGCCGAGCCAGGCGGCGACGCCGAGCGCGAGCCCGAACGCCAGGCCCCACAGCAGGAGGTACTCGATGGCCCAGTGCGCGATGGCGCGCGGCGAGACCCGGTGCGCGGGCGGCCGCAGGCGCGGCGGGTGCGACCCCCCGCCGTCCTCGCGGTGACCGCGCCGCACCGACGTCACACCGCGAGTTTAGAACGTCCGGAGAAAACAGCGCGGTACCAGCGTTCTGTCAGTAGCGGCTGGCAGAGTGAGCCGGACGTGCGGCAGACCGAGTCCTAGGAGATCACATGTCCCACGCGATCCAGGCCGAGGGCCTGGTGAAGCGGTTCGGTGAGACCAGGGCGCTGGCCGGCGTCTCGCTCACCGCCGAGCCCGGCACGGTGCTGGGCATGCTCGGCCCGAACGGCGCCGGGAAGACGACGGCGACGCGGATCCTGGCCACGCTGATCGAGCCGACGGAGGGCAGCGCCCGGGTCGGCGGGTTCGACGTGGTGCGCGACGCGCACAAGGTCCGGCAGCTGATCGGCCTGACCGGCCAGTACGCCGGGGTCGACGAGATGCTCACCGGCACCGAGAACCTGGTCCTGATCGGGCGGCTGCTCGGGATGCCGCGGCGGGCGTCGCGGGCGCGGGCGGCCGAGCTGCTGGAGCGGTTCCAGCTCACCGAGGCCGCCGAGCGCGCCGCCAAGACCTACTCGGGCGGGATGCGCCGCCGGCTCGACCTGGCGGCGAGCCTGGTCGGCCGGCCGCAGATCCTGTTCCTGGACGAGCCGACCACGGGCCTCGACCCGCGCAGCCGCAACGGCCTGTGGGACATCGTCCGCGGGCTGACCGGCGACGGCGTCACCGTGCTGCTGACCACGCAGTACCTGGAGGAGGCCGACCAGCTGGCCGACGACATCGTGGTGATCGACCGCGGCCAGGTGATCGCGCACGGCACGTCCGACATGCTGAAGGCGCAGGTCGGCGGGCAGGTGCTGGAGCTGCGGCCGATCCGGCAGGGCGACGGCGGCGCCGCCGCGCGGATCGTCGCCGACCTCACCGGGACCGAGCCGGAGATCCGGGACGGGCTGGTGTCCGCGCCGATCACCGATCCGGCGCTGATGCCCGCGGTCGTCCGGCGGCTCGACGACGCCGGGGTGGCGGTCGGCGAGCTGTCGCTGCGCAAGTCCAGCCTGGACGAGGTGTTCTTCGCCCTCACCGGCCACCACACCGACGACATCGACGCGGAGGCCGGCGAACTGGAGCAGGCCGCCGACAAGGAAGGGGCGTCGGCATGACGACCGCCACCCTCGCGCCGCAGGACCTGGCCAAGCGGGTGTCGCCGGGCGTCGCCGTCCGCAACACGCTGACGCTGGCCTGGCGCAACCTGGTCCAGATCAAGCACAACCCGATGGAGCTGCTGGACCTGTCCATCCAGCCCATCATGTTCGTGCTGCTGTTCGCGTACGTGTTCGGGCCGGCGATGGCCGGCAGCGTGCACGCCTACCTGCCGATCGTCATCCCCGGGATCATCGCGCAGAACGCGCTGTTCGCCGGGATGAGCACCGGTTTCGGGCTGAACACCGACATCACCAAGGGGGTGTTCGACCGGTTCCGCAGCCTGCCGATCTCGCGGTCGGCGCCGCTCGCGGGCCGCATCATCGCCGACACCGTCAAGCAGGCGTGGTCGATGCTGATCCTGCTGGGGGTCGGGTTCGCGATCGGGTTCCGCGTGCACACCGGCGTCCTGTCGGTGCTCCTGGCGTTCCTGCTGCTCCTGACGTTCGCGCTGCTGTTCTCCTGGACGTCGGTGTACATCGCGATGAAGGTGAACGAGCCGGAGAAGGTGCAGATCTTCGGGTTCGTGGTGATCTTCCCGCTGAGCTTCCTGAGCACGGCGTTCATCCCGACGACCAAGGGCATCCCCGGCTGGCTGGCGTTCTGCATGGACAACAGCCCGGTGACGCAGCTGGTGGCGTCCATGCGGGGGCTGCTGGTCGGCGGCCCGGTCCTGGAGCACGCGTGGGTCGCGCTCGCCTGGGGCGTCGGCATCTCGCTCGTCTTCGCCCCGCTCTCCCTGCGCGCCTTCAAGAAGCGCGCTTGAGGGCGGTGAAGGCGAGGGCGGCGGCTGCCAGACCGGTGATGGCGGCGGCGAGGTAGACGTGGTCGAGGCCCTTGGCGGTGTCGTGAGGGGCGTTCTGGAACAGGACGCCCAGGGCGGCGACGCCGAGGGTCTGGCCGAGCTGGCGGAAGGTGGTCATCGCGCCGGCGGCCGTCCCGCGCCGCTGCGGCGGCGCGGCCGTCATGACGGCGGTGCCCATCGCGGGGATCATCAGGCCGACGCCCGCGCCGGTCACGACCAGCCCGAGTGTGATCGACGACGCGCCGGAGCCGGCGTCCAGGTGCGCCTGCAGCGCGCAGCCGATGCCGCTGAGCAGCAGCCCGCCGCCGACGGCGGTGCGCGGCGGGACGCGGCGCCCGCTCAGCATGGAGACCGCGAAGGTCGTCAGGGCCATCGGCATCAGCGCGAGGCCGGCGCGGACGGGGCCGAGGCCGACCGACGACTGGAGCCAGATCGAGGTGTAGATCAGGCAGGCGAACGCGGCCGACGAGGCGAGCACGCAGACCATGACGGCGGCGAACGCGGGCTCGCGGAACAGCCGCAGGTCGAGCAGCGGATCGCGGCGGCGCAGTTCGAGGGCGATGAACCCCGCGAGCGCGGCGAGCGCGGCGGCCAGCCCGGCGAGCACCGGGGCCGCGTCCCAGCCGTCGGTGCCGGCCCGGGTCAGCGCGGCGGTGAGGGCGCCCGCGCAGATCGCGAACAGTGCCATGCCGGGCGGGTCGAGCCTGACGGATCGTCCGGCCCGTTCGCCGCGTCCGATCGCCTTCACGGTGAGCGCGATGGTGGCCAGGGCGACCGGCAGGTTCACCAGGAAGATCGCGCGCCAGCCGAGCCAGGCGGTCAGGGCGCCGCCGAGCATCGGCCCGGCCGCGCCGCCGAGGCCGCTGACGGCGCCCCACACGCCCATCGCCGTCCCCATCGCGGGCCCCTGGTAGACGGCGCCGATCAGGGAGAACGCGGTGACGGCCATGGCGGCGCCGCCGATCCCCTGGACGGCGCGGGCGGCGATGAGGGCGGGCGCGTCCGGGGCGAGCGCGCAGCCCGCCGACGCCGCCGCGAAGATCGCAAGCCCGGCGAGGTAGGCGGCGCGGTGGCCGTAGCGGTCGGCGAGCGATCCGGCCGGGAGCATCAGCACGGCGAGGACGAGGGTGTAGACGTTGGCGACCCATTGCAGGCCGGGCAGGGTGGTGTGCAGGCCGCCGGCGACGCTGGGCAGCGCCACCGCGACGATCGTGGTGTCGACGATGAACATGAACGAGCCCAGGCAGACCGCCACGAGCGGTGACCATCGGCGCATCGGGGACTCTCCTTTCTCTGGAAGGCCCCCACAGCGTCGGCGCCGCGCACGCATACCCGCCAAGCACGGCCGTGATTCCGCCGGAATCCGTCAACTAGTAGGGTGCAGCGATGGATGACGTCACGCTGGACGAGGTCGATCACGGGCTCGTGCACGCGCTGCGGATCGACGGGCGGGCCCCGTTCAGCCGCATCGGCGAGGTGCTCGGCGTCTCGGAGAACACCGTCGCGCGCCGGTACCGGCGGCTCCGCTCGTCCGGCGTGCTGCGGGTGGTGGGCGCGGTGAACGGGCGCAGGCTCGGGTACACCTCGTGGACGATCCGGCTGCGCTGCACGCCGGACGCCGCCGGTGCCATCGCCGGGGCGCTCGCGGCGCGCGACGACACCTCGTTCGTCTACCTGCTGTCCGGCGGCACCGAGATCTCGTGCAACGCGCAGACGCGGTCGGCCGACGAGCGGGACGCGCTGCTGCTGGAGAAGCTGCCGCGCACCCGGCGCGTGATCGGCGTGTCGGCGCACCTGCTGCTCCGCAGCTTCGCGCTGCCCGCCACGTGGCTCGGCCCCGCGGTGCTGTCGCCCGAGCAGGCCGACCGGCTCCGGCCGCGTCCGGTACCCGGCGGGACGCAGCCGGTCGAGGTCGGCGCGGCCGACCGGGCCCTGCTCGCCGCCCTCGCACTGGACGGCCGCGCCGGTTACACCGACCTCGCCAGGGCGACGGGCTGGTCGGACTCCACGGTCAAGCGGCGCGCCGAGGCCCTGCGCGGCGCGGGCGTCCTGCAGTACCAGGTCGACATCGAACCGGCGCGGCTCGGCTTCCACGCCGAGGCGCGGCTGTGGATGTCGGTGCGCCCGTCCGCGCTGCAGGACGTCGCGACCGCGATGGCCGCGCATCCGGAGGTGTCGTTCGTCGCGCTGACCACCGGGCCGACGAACCTCGTCGCCGTCGTGAACTGCCGCGACACCGAGGACCTCGCGCGCTACCTCACCGAACGCGTCGCCGCCCTGGACGGCATCGTCACGATGGAGACCGCGCCGGTGATCCGGACCGTGAAACGGGCCGGCCCGCCGCTGTGATCACGAGGCGGCGCTCCCGGCCCCGGGCGGCCGCGTCATCGTCGACGCGGGCGGGTGTTCCAGGCCGAACTCGGCGACGACGTCGTCCAGGGTGCGGGCCAGCCCGCGCTCGTGGGCCGCGGTGAAGGCCGCCTCGCCGAGGTCGGCGCGGACGGCGGCCTCGATGGCCAGCACGTCCGGCTGCGACAGGTCGCGGGCGCCGCGCAGCCCGTCGGCGGTACCGAGCAGCACGGCCGCGCGTTCCGGGTCGCCGAGCAGGCGCGACCGCTCCGCCAGGCCCGCCAGCACGTACGCCAGGATCGGGTAGTCGCGGGCCTGCGCGGCGCCGCGCACCGCCTCGTCCAGCCGCGCGGACGCCTCGTCCATCGCGCCCATCGCCATGTCGAGCTGGGCGCGCGAGCACAGCACCATCGCGCGGAACTGCGGCGGGCCGGGGATGCCCCGGGTCAGCTCGTCGGCGCGCGACAGCCGGCGCAGCGCCTTCGCCGTGTCGCCGGAGCGGCGGGCGAACTCGCCGAGCTGGTAGTGCACCGCGGCCACCTCCTCCGGCCGCCGGGCCGCCTCGACGCCCTCGGCCGCCGCGAGCAGCAGCGCCTCCCCGCGGGCGCGCTCGCCGATCAGGTCCAGCGCGTTGGCCAGCTTCATGTGGACGTGGACCAGCGCCGCCGTCCCGCCGCCCAGCTCGGCGTTCAGCCGCAGCGACTCCTCGTAGAGCGCCGCGGAGCGGCGGTGGTCGCCGTCCCGGCCGGCGATCTCGGCCTGCGCGGCCAGCGTGAACGACAGCCCCCACCGGTCCCCCGCCTCGCGGAACGCGGCCAGCGCCCGGTCGCAGTCGTCCTGCACGCGGCCCGTCCAGCCGAAATTGTGGGCGACCTGGCCGCGGATGAAGTACGCCAGGCCGCGCACCCACGGGTCGGGGTCGTCCAGCAGCCCGTCGACGCCGACCGCCGTCGTGTCGTCCCAGCCCACCGTGTACATCTCGAAGCTGGTGAGCATCAGGCGCAGCGCCGGGTGCACGGCGGCGGGGTCGCGGCCGGCGCACAGGTCACGGGCGCGGGTCAGCCAGCCGAGCACGCGGTCGCCGTCGAGCTGGTTGTCCAGGGACGCCATGGCCCCGAGCGCGAGGGCGAGCGCGGTCGTCTCGTCGTCCGGGACGTCCGGGAGCGCGAGGATCTCCTCCAGGTGGTCGGCGCCGTCGCGCAGCTCGCCCTGCAGGAACCAGTACCAGCCGAGCGCCGCGCAGAACCGCAGGGCCGTCGCCGCGTCCCCGGCGGAGATCGTCCAGCGCAGTGCGGCGGAGATGTTGTCGTGCTCTGCGGTGAGCCGGTGCAGCCAGTCCAGCTGCTCGGACCGGTACAGGTGCGGTTCCGCCTCCTCGGCCACGGCGACGAAGCAGTCGGCGTGCGCCTGCCGGACGGCCCGCTCCTCGCCCGCCTCGGCCAGCCGCTCGGTCCCGTACGCGCGGATCGTCTCCAGCATCCGGTAGCGCGGCCCGCCGTCCGCGCCGGTCACCGTCACCAGGGACTTGTCGACCAGCGCGGTCAGGACGTCCAGGACGTCGGCGCGATCGAGGCCCGGCCCGGCGCACACCCGCTCCGCGGTCTCCAGCGTCGCGCCGCCGGGGAAGACGGCCAGCCGGCGGCACAGCATGCGTTCGGGGTCCTCCAGCAGGTCCCAGCTCCACTCCACGACGGCCCGCAGCGTCCGGTGCCGGGGCAGGGCGGTGCGGCTGCCCGCGCTGAGCAGCCGGAACCGGTCGTCCAGGCGGGTCGCGACCTGCTCGGGCGTCATCGCCCGCATCCGGGCTGCGGCCAGCTCGATCGCCAGCGGCATGCCGTCCAGCGCCCGGCAGATCCGGACGATCCAGGCGACGTTGGCGCCGGTCACCGCGAATCCGGGCGAGACGGCGGCGGCGCGGTCGGCCAGCAGCCGGACGGCGGGCCGGGCCAGCGCCTTCTCCGGGGCGGCCGACGGCGGCGGCGCCTCCAGCGGCCCGACGGTCCAGAGCGTCTCGCCGGTGATGCCGAGCGGTTCGCGGCTGGTCGCCAGGATCCGGACGCCGGGGCACGCGGCCAGCACCCGGTCGGCCAGCCGGGCGGCGGCGTCCAGCAGGTGCTCGCAGTTGTCCAGGACGAGCAGCAGCCGCTTGCCCGCCAGCGCGGTGACGAGCCGGTCCAGGGGGTCGGCGGCGGGCGGGGCGGCGCGTCGGCCGGGCATCGGCAGGGCCGCCTCGCGCAGCCCGAGCGCGGCGAGGACGGCGGCGGGCACCTCTCCCGGATCGGTGACCGGCGCCAACTCGGCCGCCCACACTCCGTCCGGCGCGGCGCCGGAGGCGTCGAGGCGGCGTGCGGCCTCCACCGACAGGCGGGTCTTGCCGGCGCCGCCCGGGCCGGTGAGGGTGACCAGGCGGGCGTCCGCCAGCAGCGCGCCGACCCGGTCCAGGTCGGCGTCGCGCCCGATGAAGCTGGTCAGCGGCGCGCTCAGGTTGCCTTTCGAGGGACGCGGCGAAGCGGGGACGGCGTCCGGACGGGCGGAGGCCAAGGCCGGGTCGCGGCGCAGCACCGCGAGGTGGACGGCCGCCAGCTCGGGCGACGGGTCGACGCCGAGCCCGTCGGCGAGGGCGCGCTTGGCCTCCTCGTACCGGGTGAGCGCCTCGGCGTGATGGCCGGCGGCGTACAGAGCGCGCATCAGCAGGGCCGTGGCGGGTTCGCGGAGCGGGTCCTCGGCGGCGAGGGCGCGCAGTTCGGGGATCACCTCGGCGTGCCGGCCGAGCGCGAGGTCGGCGTCGATGCGCTCCTCCAGCGCGGCGCGGCGCAGCGCGTCCAGCCGCGCGGCGGGCGCGTCCGCGAACCGCAGCCCGGCGGCGTCGGCGAGGGCGGGCCCGCGCCACAGCGCGAGCGCCTCGCGCAGGGCCGCCGACCGGTCGGCGGGGTCGGAGGCGCGCCGCGCGGCGGCGACCCGCGCCTCGAAGTCGTGGGCGTCGACGCACGCGCGCGGCAGGACGAGCCGGTAGGCGCCCGACCGCGACTCGACCGCGTCCCGGCCGATGGCGGCGCGCAGCCGCGATACCAGGGACTGCAGCGCGTTCGGCGCGCCGCGCGGCACGCCGTCCTCCCAGAGCGCGTCGATGATCCGCTCGGCGGGCAGGAGCGCGCCGGGGTCGAGGGCGAGCAGGGTCAGCAGGGCCCGAAGCCGCGCTCCCCCGACCTCGACGGGGCCGCCGTCCGCGCGCGCCTCCAGGGGCCCCAGGATCCCGATCCGCACACCGGCGATTGTCCCCCACCGCCGGACATGCCGGCGCCCCGGCGGTCACGGGGACCGCCGGGGCGCCGGCTGCCGGGCGAGGGGCGCGGGTCAGGCCGCGGGCTCGCTCGACCTGGCCTTCGGCTTGGCGTCGTCCAGGGCCGCGAGCTCGAAGTCGGCGCGCGGCTGCTCGACGCTGGCCAGCGAGACGGTCTCGCGCTTGAGGAACAGCGCGAGCGTCCAGTCGGCGATGACCCGGATCTTGCGGTTGAAGGTCGGGACCATCGCGCCGTGGTAGCTGCGGTGGAAGATCCACGCGGGCCAGCCCTTGAGCTTGAAGCCCATCGGGTTCGCCACGCCCTTGTGCAGGCCGAGCCCGGCGACGGCGCCGAGGTTGCCGTGCACGTACGGCTTGAGCGACTTGCCGCGCAGCGACCGGACGATGTTGTCGGCCAGCACCTTGGACTGCCGGACCGCGTGCTGGGCGTTCGGCGGGCAGAACATGCCGTCCTGGGTGAGGTCGGGGATCGCGGCGTTGTCGCCGGCGGTGAACGCCCGCACCAGGCCCTCGATGGTGAGGTACTCGGTGCCCTTGACCCGGCCCCGCTCGTCCACCGGCAGGTCGCCGTGCCGGACCACCGGGGACGGCTTGACGCCCGCGTTCCACACCAGCGTGCCGGCCTGGAAGCTGCTGCCGTCCGACAGCTCGATCTGGCCGTCCACGGCGGACTGCAGGAAGGTCTTCATCTTCACGTCGATGCCGCGGCCGCGCAGCTGCTCGGCGGTCCACTTGCCCATGTCGGGGCCGACCTCGGGCAGGATGCGGTCGGCGGCCTCGACGAGGACGAACCGCAGGTCCTGCGGGGTGACCTTGCGCATGTACCTGGTGGCGTCGCGGCTCATGTCCTCGAGCTCGGCGACCGCCTCGACGCCGGCGAACCCGCCGCCGACGAACACGAACGTCAGCGCCTTGCGGCGCAGGTCCACGTCGTCGGTCGACTCGGCGATCTCCAGCTGCTCCAGCACGTGGTTGCGCAGGTGGATCGCCTCGCCGACGGTCTTGAGGCTGATGCCGTTCTCGGCCAGGCCCGGGATGGGCAGCAGCCGCGGCACCGCGCCGGCGGCCATGACCAGGTAGTCGTAGGAGATCCGCTCCGGCGGGCCGGCCAGCGGCTGCACGATCGCCCAGCCCTCGCCGTGGTTGAGCTCGGTGACCCGCGCCTTGCGGACGGTGCAGCGGGGCAGCACCCGGCGGAGCGGGACGACGACGTGCCGGGGGGAGATGTTCCCGGCGGCGGCCTCGGGGAGGAACGGCTGGTACGTCATGTACGAGTTCGGGTCAACGACGGTGACCTTGACCTCGCCCCGCTTGAGCTCCTTCTTGAGCTTCTTCTGCAGGCGCAGGGCGGTGTACATGCCCACATAGCCGCCACCCACGATGAGGATGTGGGGAGCGCCAGGGGTCTCCTCGGCGGTCCTGGCCATTGCGGCCTCCTATGTCACGGTCGGCTTGTGAAGACATTCACAAACTAGCCGATGAAGTCACGCTGACACCAACCCGGAACCAGGAAAGAACCCGAAAACTTCCCGTAACGGCAAAGTGGAGCGTTACCGGGCATGTGAAACTCGCCACTCCTTCCCAAATTTTCGGATGGAACGGGGCAAAGCACGCATGACGCAACTCACACCGGCGTCCCGCGGGCGCCGACCCGTCCCCGACCTGGGAACGCCACCCGCGCGGGGGGTGGAAAGGCCCGTTCCACACCCGGGGAGCCCCTAAGGTTGGGGCGGACGAGGAAGGGGGCGCCACCGGCGCGGAGCGCGCGGGGCCCGGATGACGGCAGTCCGGCGGCGCGCGGCGTACGATCTCGCCCGGGAGCGTAACGAATGAAGAGCAGAGACCGGCGTCCGATCCCGGCCGCGGCGGGCGTCCTCGCGCTCACCATGGCGCTGGGCGGCTGCGGGCTGATCGGCCAGCCCCAGAACAAGAGCGCCGAGCTGTCGGAGTGGTTCACCGTGACCAGCCCCGTCTTCCGCGATGGGCGCGACTTGCCCACGCGGTACGGCTGCGGGACGTACCCTGGCGGAGAGGGCAAGACCCCGCCGCTGCATTGGTCGGGGGCGCCCGCCGGGACCAGGTCGTTCGCGATCGTGATGGACGACCCGGACGCCCCGGAGGGCGCCTACGTGCACTGGGTGATCGCGGGGATCGACGGCACGACCAACGAGCTCGTCGAGGGCGCCGAGATCCAGGGCGCCGTCGAGGGGCTCACCACCGGCAAGAAGGCGGGATACGCGCCCCCGTGCCCGCCCAAGGGAGAACGGCATCGGTACCGGTTCACCATCTACGCGCTGGACAGTCCGGCGCCGTTCCGCCAGGGCGCCAAGCTCCGCGACTCGCTGGGCGCCATCGCCGAGCACACGGTGGGCCGCGGCCGGATCACCGGGAACTTCGGCGGCAAGCAGGCGCGTTGACCGTGGGGCCTCAGGGCACGGGGTCGGCGCGAACCCCCTTCGGGGGCTGAGCTGACAGGGGTGTGCGGGTGGCCCGGACGGGCCGGCCGGTACGCGTCGGGTGAGGGTAAATGTTCGCGAAGGGTGTGACAACGGTCATAGCGGTCGGACAGAATCGGACCTACTCCGAGGATGACCGACCGCCGGCGACGAACGGGCCCGACCCGCGGACCGCGCCGGCGACTCTCGCCGGGCCAAGGCATTGGGTGGTGGCATGACTTCTTACATCGTGGTCTTCGGCCTCATTGTGGTCGTGGTCCTGGTGGTCGTCCTCGTGGCGCTCGGGCTGCGGGCCAGCCGGGCGGGGCGCGACGACGACGACTGGATGGACGACGAGCCGCAGCAGCAGCAGCCGCGCGGCCGCCGCGGCGCACCGCCGCCGCCCGACGACATGGGCGGGCACGACGACGGCTACGGCCCCGGCTACGACCAGGGCTACGGCAGCGCCGCCCCCGACCCCGGCTACGACCGGCGCGTCGCGGGCGGGCCGCTCGCCGCGCCCGCCGGCGCCTCCCCTCCGTCCCCGCCGCCGCCCGCTCCCGGCGGCCCGGCGTCGGACGAGATGGAGGACGACGACTACTGGGCCACCATCACCTTCGACAAGCCCAAGTTCCCCTGGCAGCACGCCCAGGAGGCGGGCGGTCCCGACCCGTCGGCCGACCCGCTGAACGCCCAGCACGCCCCCCAGCAGGCCGCCGCGCAGTCGACCCAGCACATCCAGCCGCCCGAGCAGCAGTCCCCGGTCGAGCACCCCGGCCTCACCCAGCCGGTCTCGCTGGGCGCCGACGGCACGGTCCTCAACGGGCTGGGCGGCCCGGCCGGCACCGGCCCGCAGCAGGCTCCCGCGCCGGGCGGCGGCTACCAGGGCGGCGGCGCGCCGTACGGGTCCGAGCCCTACGCCGCCGACCCCGCCTCCACGTCGCTCGACCCGATCCCGGCCGACCTCGGCGGGCTCGGCGGTCCGTCCGGCACCGGCCCGCAGTCGCCCTACGGCGTTCCCGGCTCGCCCGACCAGCAGGTCTACGGCGGGCAGGAGCCGGCCTACGGCGCGGCCGACCAGTACGACCCGTCCTACGGCGGCGGGCAGGACCAGTTCGGCGGGCACGGCGAGCAGCCGCACTACGGCGGGCAGGACCAGTCCGGCTACGGCGACCAGCCGCAGTACGGCGTCCCCGAGCAGCCGCAGTACGGCTCGCACGAGCCGTCCTACGGCGGCGACTTCGGGTCCGACCCGCTGGGCTCGCGCCCCGCGGGCGGCGGCCGGCCGGACGGCTTCGACCTGCCGCTCGGCGCCTCCGCCCCGGCCCCGCCGCCGGCGCAGCCGCCCGCGTCCGACCCGCTGGGCCTGCCGCTCGGCCGCACCGACGAGCCCGCGCGCGGGTTCGGCGAGTCCACCGGCGGCCTGCCCGGCGCGTCCGAGGCGATGCCGCCCGCCCCGGCCGCTCCCCCGGCGCACGGCGCCCCCGGCGGGCCCGGCTCCGGCGGCTCGGGGTCCGACACCGACAACCACAAGCTGCCGACCGTGGACGAGCTGCTCCAGCGCATCCAGACCGACCGGCAGCGCTCCGCGGGCTCGGCGCCCGACTCCGGCGGCTCGTACGGCGGGCTGAACGACCCGCTGGGCGACCCGCTCGGCACCGGCTCGTTCGGCTCCGGATCGGGCGGCACCACCGGTTCCGGCGGCACCGGCTCGGGCACGGGCCCGTGGCCCCCGCCGAGCTCCGGCGGCCCGTCCGGCTCGGGCGCGCCGGGCGGCGGATACGACAGCGGATATGACAGCGGGTACGGCTCGTCCGGTGCGGGTGCCGGTTCCGGCACCGGCGGGTACGGGCAGGGCTCGCACACCGACGGGTACCCGACGGCGCCCGCGTACGGCGACGCGTCCCGCTACGACGACCCGCTCGGCGGGTCCCGCGAGCCGTACGGCTCCGGCGGTCAGGGCTCCGGTGGGCAGGGCGCCGGCGCCTACGGCGACTTCAGCGGCAGCAGCTACAACGGCGACCCGCTCGCCGCGCCGCACGACCCCGGCGCCGCCCAGGCGTACGGCTCGGGCTACCCCGGGTCGCCGCAGCAGGGCGACTACCAGCAGGGCGGGCGGCCGAGCGACACCAACCCGTACGGCACCCGGCAGCAGCCGGACGACTGGGAGAACTACCGCCGCTGACGCGGCGGCGCTCCGACGCGCCACCAGGCGAGGGCCACCGGATCTCCGGTGGCCCTCGCCTTTTCCGGCGCCTGCGCGGGGCCGCGTCCGGGGCGGGAACCGGAGAATCTGGTTGTATACGTTGAGTGACTTCAAAGCCACTCAACGTATCCGCATTGCGGCGGGACGTGCTCGCGTCCTTCGTCGTGTTCCTGGTCGCGATCCCGCTGTCGCTGGGCATCGCGGTCGCCTCGGGCGCACCGGTCGCCGCCGGGCTGATCGCCGCCGTCGCCGGCGGCGTCGTCGCCGGGCTCGTCGGCGGGTCGCCCATGCAGGTCAGCGGGCCCGCCGCCGGGCTGACGGTGCTGGTCGCCGAGCTCGTCCAGGCCTACGGCTGGCGGGCCACCTGCACGATCACCCTGCTCGCCGGGCTGGTGCAGGTCGCGCTCGGGCTGAGCCGGGTGGCGCGCGTCGTGCTGGCCGTGTCTCCGGCCGTCGTGCACGGCATGCTCGCCGGCGTCGGCGCGGTGATCGTGCTCAGCCAGGTGCACGTCGTGCTGGGCGGCGGCCCGCAGGAGTCCGCCGTGGCCAACCTGCGGGAGCTGCCCGCGCAGCTGATGCACCCGGCGCCGCACTCCGCCCTCGTCGCCGCGCTGACCGTGCTGGTGCTGCTCGGCTGGTCCCGGCTGCCGCGCGGCGGCCGGTTGCGCATGGTCCCCGCCCCGCTGCCCGCGATCGCCGGCGCCACCGCGGCCGCGTGGGCGTTCGGCTGGAACGCCGACCGGGTGGACCTGCCGGAGACCCTGCTGCACGGCTGGGGCGCCCCCGAGCTGCCGGACGGGTCGCCGCACGGGGTGGCGGGCGCCGTCGTCTCGCTCGCCGTGGTGGCCGCCGTCGCGTCGCTGCTGTGCAGCGTGGCGGTCGACCGCGTCCGCCCCGCCGGGGTCGCCCCCACCGACCTCGACCGCGAGCTGGCCGCCCAGGGCGCGGCGAACGCGGTGTCCGGGCTGCTCGGCGGCCTGCCGGTCGCCGGTGTGATCGTCCGCAGCACGGCCAACCTGGAGGCCGGCGCCCGGACCCGGCTGTCCACGGTGCTGCACGGGGTGTGGGTGCTGGTGCTCGCGGTGTCCTGCGGGCCCGTCATCGAGCGGGTGCCGCTGTCGGCGCTGTCGGCGCTGCTGGTGGTGCTCGGCGTCCGGCTGGTGGACCCGGCGCGGATCCGCGACCTGCGCCACCACCGCGAGGCGCCCGCCTACTTCGCCACGTTCGCCGGCGTCGTCCTCCTCGGCCTCGGCGAGGGCGTGCTGCTGGGCATCGCGGTGACGGCGGTGCTGGCGCTGCGGCGGCTGACCCGGCTGGCCGTCCGCACCGAGCGGCTCGTCCCGCTGCCGGGCGACGGGCCCGCTCCGCAGCGCTGGCACGTGGTCGTGGAGGGGACACTGACCTTCCTCGGGGTGCCGAAGGTGACGCGCGCGCTGCGGGCCGTCCCGGCCGGGGCGGGCGTCGACCTCGACCTGAACGTCGACTTCATGGACCATGCCGCCTTCGACGCCGTCCACCAGTGGCGGCTGGCGCACGAGCGCCAGGGAGGCAGGGTCGACATCGACGAGGTTCACGAGGGTTGGTATGAAAGGGGGGTGACAGGTGATTTGTCTTCGCCGCGTAAGTCGTCCCCTCCAGCGCGCTGGTGGGCTCCCTGGGCGAATCGGCAGCGACGCTCCGCGGGCGCCGCCGAGCCGCCGTCCCCGACCTCCGTCCTGCTCGACGGCGTCCGCGAGTACCACGACAGCACCGCCGGGCTCGTCCGGCCGATCATGGCCGAGCTGGCGATGGAGCAGAAGCCGGAGCTGCTGTTCATCACCTGCGTCGACTCGCGCGTCGTGCCCAACATCATCACCGCCAGCGGTCCCGGCGACCTGTTCATCAACCGCAACGTCGGCAACTTCGTCCCGCCGCACGGCTCGGCCGTCCCGGACGACTCGGTGATGGCGACGGTGGAGTACGCGACCAACGTGCTGGGCATCCGCACGATCGCGGTCTGCGGGCACTCCAACTGCGGCGCGATGGCCGCGGTCATGGCGGGCGGCGAGGAGGTCGCGCACCTGGAGGGGCTGTCGCGCTGGCTCGGGCTCGGCGCGCCGACCCTGGAGCGGTTCCGCGCCGAGGGCGACCACGGCGACGACCCGCTGGCCCGGCTCAGCCAGGTCAACGTGATGCAGCAGCTCGACAACCTGCTCACCTACCCCTGGCTCCGGGAGCGCGCCGACGCCGGCGAGCTGGAGCTCGTCGGGCTCTACTTCGACCTCAAGTCCGCGACCGTCAAGGTCCTCGACCGTGCCGCCGGGACGTTCGCCACGATCCCCAACCACGTTCCGGCCTCGGCCTACCGGGGCACCGGCGACCGCCCCTGACACCGGAGGGTCTCCGGGGCACGGCCCCGGAGACCCCCTCTCTCACCGTCCGACGAGCTGCTCGCCGCGCGCCCGGCCGTCCTCCTCCGGACGGTCCCCGCCGAGCACCGGGCCGGCCCCCCGCGGCCTCGGGTCGCGCAGGTCGCCTTCCTGCCGGTAGTCGCGGACGTAGACTCCGGTCACCTTTCGCGCGGCGCGCGCGCCGCGGCCCGTCGGAGGCGTGAACAGCGTGTCGCGCCGGCTGGCCCGCGCGAAGTTCCAGAGGTAGACCAGGGCGGCCAGCGCCCCGGCGAGCACGAGGGCCACGAACACGATGATGATGGACATCAACGCTCCTCTCCACGGGGCAGCCACCGTGCCCCGCCGCCACCGCCGACCGGCGATCAGCTCTACCTGTGACGTTAGGCGCGTCCTTTGCTGCTCTTTGTGTCGTGTGACCCGTAGCCGCCGAGATCCACGCCACTCCCCCCGGCTGCGAGGTTCACTGCACGTCTCACCCGCGCCGCCGCCGAGGGCGCCTCGCCTGCCCGGGCGGGGCCTGCGGGGGCCGATCGACCTCCGGCGAAACCGGCGTTGACCTGGGCTTTCGGCAACACCCGACCGGTTTCGGCCGGAGTGCCGCGGGGAGCCCGGCAATTATGAACAAAACCACCATTTCGACCACAGCGGGCGCCTTCGTCCTCGCGGCCGGCGCCCTGCTCCCCGTCTCCGCCGCCCACGCGACCACGGTCCCGAGGCCCGGCGCCCCGGCCACCACGGACCCGGGCGGCGGCAACCCCGGCGAGCCGGGCGGCGAGACTCCGGGCGGCGGCGGCACCGACGGCCCGGACACGGGAGCCCCTGACAGCGGCAACCCGACCGACGGCGGCAGCCCCACCGACAGCGGCAGCCCCACGATGCCCGGCAGCGAGAGCCCGACCACCCCGGGCGGCACGCCGCCGGCACCGGGCGGCGGCGCGCCCGCCAACCCCAAGGCCACGACCGTCACCGTCACGGAGAAGGAGTACTCGCTGAAGCTCTCCCAGACCACCTTCAAGCCGGGCCCGTACATCTTCATCGCCAAGAACACCGGCAGCATGGAGCACGCCCTGGCCATCTCCGGTCCGGGCATCACCAATGCGAAGGTGACCCCGGGGATCTCGCCCGGCCAGCAGACCAAGCTGAACCTCAGCCTGCAGCCGGGCACCTACCAGCTCTGGTGCCCGATCGACGACCACCGCTCGCTCGGCATGGAGACCAAGATCACCGTGCCCGGCTCCGGCGGCGTCGTCCCGCCCGGCGGCCCCGCGCCGTCCGGCAGCCCGACCCAGAGCCCGACCGGCGGCTCCAGCGTCAGCCCGCCCGAGTCGCCGACGACCAGCCCGCCCGAGAGCCCGACCGCTCCGCCCGAAAGCCCGACCGGAGCGCCCACGGGCACCCCGACCGGCAGCGGCGCCCCCGGCGGCTACTGACGCCGGACGTCCGCCCGCGGCGTGTTGCCCTTATCGGTCCCCGCATAAGGGCAACACCCGCTCCCCCTATTCGTCCTCGGCCGGCTTCACGAACGTCCCGCGCTGCGGAACCGTGTAGACGAGCCCCTGCTCCCGCAGATACGCGACCGCGCGCCGCGCCGTCTCGCGGGCCACTCCGTACTCCTGCACGAGGTCGGACTCCGACGGGATGCGCCGACGCGGCTGCAGATCGCCGGACTCGATGCGCTCGGCGATGATCGCGGCTATCTGCCGGTAGACGGGTGTGTCGCCATCATGATCGATCGTCACACCCTCGACGCTAGATGAGCCCCTACGAAGCGCTTCATAGAGGTACGTATGCAGACGTCTAGACTAGCCTAGACAAGAGTAGACGAGTGACGGTACCGTCACGCCATGCACACTCCCCTGGCACGGGCGCAGGCCGGGCTCGGCGCGCTGCTGCACCGTCTCGACCTGTACGACCTGGACGTCCGGCTGAAGATCGACGGCCTCCTGGTGTCCAACCCGTTCGCGGACGGCTGCTGCGACGAGAACCCGGAACCGTCCGACACCATTACCTGCCGTCCCCGTCCGGACGACGAGGGCCGCTTCTGGTTCGCCCACTCCTGGGGCGAATGGATCGCCGAGGTCGACCACGTGGCCGACGCGGCCCTCCTCATCGCCACCAGGCTCCGCGCCCGTTGACGGGATCGCCCCCTAGGGTGTCGCCATGACCGCGGACGCGACGCAGCGGCAGGGCATGTTCTGAGACGTCCAGGCCGGACGCGTCCCTCCCCTGACGTCCGTGCGCGGTCATCCGGCGGGGCCGAGGAGGTCCCAGCGGTTTCCGGCGATATCGCGGAACACGGCGACCCGCCCGTAGGGCTCGGCGCGAGGTTCGGTGACGAACTCGACCCCGGCCGCCGTCATGCGCTCGTAGGCGGCGTCGAAGTCGTCCACGCGCAGGAAGAACCCCACGCGTCCGGCCGATTGGGCGCCGATGGCGGCGGTCTGCCGTTCGCCGTCCGCGCGGGCGAGCAGGATGCCGGTCTCGGCGCCCGGCGGCCGGACGACGACCCACCGTTTGGGACGGCCGTCGTTGGTGCGGGAGGGCGAGTCCTCGACGAGGTCGAACCCGAGCGCCTCGGTGAAGTACCGGATAGCCCGGTCGTAGTCGTCCACGATGATGGTGATCAGGTCGAGTCGCACCCTCGCGAGCCTAGGGCGCGGCTATCCCTCCGGGTAGAAGAGGAACAGCGTGCAGCCCGTGGTCGTCTGCGGGACGTGCGACGAGCCCGCGGGCGCGTGGATGAACGAGCCCGCCGGGTAGTCGCGCTCGCCGTCGTTGAAGACGCCGGAGACCACGAAGACCTCCTCGGGCCCCGGATCGTGGACGTCGACGCCCTCCCAGCGGGTGTTCGCGTCCATTTCCAGCACGTAGGCCGCCGCGCCGCCGTCGCCGCGCCACAGCGGCCGCAGCCGGATGCCCGGGAACACCTCGCGGACCGGGGCGTCCTTGACGGAAGACCACTCATATCCCAGATCTGTCGTCATGGCACCACCCTGGCGGCCGCACCGCCGCTCCGCCGAGTGTCTGGAAAGACATCGTGCGGTACTTTCACGCCATGCATCGTGTGGTCGCGCTCGTCCGCCCGCCGCAGTCGACCTTCGAGCTCGGCTGCGCGGCGCAGGTGTTCGGGGTCGAGCGGCGCGGGCTCCCGACCAGGTACGCCTTCTCCGTGTGCACCGAGCGCCCCGGTCCGGTCGCCACCCTCGCGGGCTACGACATGCTCGTCACCGAAGGCCTGGCGGCACTCGACGAGGCGCACACCGTGATCGTCCCCGGCTGGCTGCCCACCGAGGAACCGCCCTCCCCCGCCGTCGTCCAAGCCCTGCGCCGCGCGCACTCCCGTGGAACCCGCCTGGTCAGCATCTGCTCGGGTGCCTTCGCGCTCGCGCACGCGGGCCTCCTCGACGACCGCCGGGCGACGACGCACTGGGCGCAGGCCGACGAGTTCGCCGAGCGCTTCCCGCACGTCCACCTGGACCCGGACGTGCTCTACGTGGACCACGGCGACGTCGCCACGAGCGCGGGCGCCGGAGCCGGCTTCGACCTCTGCCTGCACCTCGTCCGCAAAGACCAGGGCGCCCGCTACGCCGCCCACATTGCCCGCACCATGGTCATGCCGCCCCACCGCGAGGGCGGCCAACTGCAGTACACGCCACTCCGCCCCGCCCACATCGACGACACCCTCGCCCCGCTCCTCGAATGGGTCACCGCCCACCTCGACGAACCCCTGACGCTCGAGACCATGGCCTCCCACGCGGGCGTCTCCTCCCGGACCCTCACCCGCCGCTTCACCGACCAGCTCGGCATCAGCCCGGGCCAGTGGCTCCTGTCCCAGCGGATCGCCGCGGCCCAGGACCTCCTGGAGACCTCCGACCTCCCCCTGGACGCCATCGCCCGCCGCGTGGGCCTCTCGTCCGCCACCAACCTCCGCCGCCGCTTCCTCAATGCCCTGTCCACCACCCCGGGCGCCTACCGCCGCACCTTCCGCCCGTCCTGAAAGCTCAATTCGACGGCGGCGTCGGGCACGTGCCGTGATTCCCGGCCGCGTTGCCGGGGCCGGGGCCGCCTGAGAGAATCACTCAGGCGTACAGCGGTGTCTGTCAGACAGGGAGCGTTGCCGAATGGACCCTCTGCAGCACGGCGATCCGCGGCGGGTCGGGTCGTACCGGCTGCTCGGGCGGCTCGGCGGCGGCGGGATGGGGCAGGTGTTCACCGGCCGCTCGCCCGGCGGCCGGCTGGTCGCGGTCAAGATCGTCCGCCCGGAGCTGGCGGGCGCCCCGGACTTTCGCCGCCGCTTCGCCCAGGAGGTCGCCGCGGCCCGCAGGGTCGGCGGCTTCTACACCGCCCAGGTGGTCGACGCCGACCCGGACGCCGACCCGCCGTGGCTGGTCACGGCCTACGTCCCCGGCCCGTCGCTGCACCAGGCCGTCAGCGCGCACGGCCCGCTGCCCGTGGACGCGCTGAGCGTGCTCGGGGCGGGGCTGGCGGAGGGGCTGGCCGCGATCCACGGCGCGGGCCTGGTGCACCGCGACCTCAAGCCGGGCAACATCATCCTCTCGGCCGACGGCCCCCGGGTCATCGACTTCGGCATCGCCCGCGCCGTGGACGCCGCCCACACGACGACGGCCGTGCTCGGAACTCCCGGGTTCATGTCGCCCGAGCAGGCGCGCGGCCTCCACGTGGGGCCGCCCAGCGACGTGTTCGCGCTGGGCTCGGTGCTCACGTACGCCGCGACCGGGAGGAGCCCCTTCAACACGGGCCCGGTGGACGCGATCGTCTACCGGATCGTCCACGACGAGCCGGACCTCACCGGCCTGCCCGCCGACCTCGCCGACCTGGTCGCCGCCTGCCTGGCGAAGGATCCGGAGCTGCGGCCCGGCCTCGCCGAGATCCTGGACCGGCTGGCCGCCCCGCCGGAAACCGCGCAAACCTGGCTCCCGGCCCCCGTGACGGAGATGATCACCGCGTTCGATCTCCGGCCCCCGGAGCCCACCGGGGACAGGGGGCGTCCGAACCGCCGGACGTTCCTCCTTGCCGGGCTCGGCGTCGTCGCCGCCGGAGCCGTCCCGGCCGCCTGGCTGCTGCGCCCGTCGGACGCCTCCGAGCCGCCGGTGACGCTCCCGCACAAGCACGGGAAAGTGCGGTCCGTCGCGTTCAGCCCGGACGGCGCCCTGCTCGCCGGCGTCGGCAACGACGGCACGGTGAGCCTGTGGAACGTGGCCTCCAGGACGCCCGCGCGGGTCTTCACGCACCGGGTCGTCAACCCGTTCGGCAAGCCGCAGTCGGAGGAGTTCGCGACCACCCTGTCCACGGTCTTCAGCCCGGACGGCCGCACCTTGGTGACCGGCAACGGCGACGGGACCGTCAGCCTCCGCAACATCACGACCGGAGCCCTCACCGAACTGCCCTACATCGACCCCGCCGTATGGATCAGGTCTCTCAGCGCCGTGGCGATCGACCCGAAGGGCCGGACGGTGGCGAGCACGTTCGACTCCCCGACCGTCAGGCTGTGGGACGCGGCGGGCGGAAAACACCGTGCGAACCTTTCCACCGGCAAGGAGTACTGGGTCTCGGCACTGGCGTTCAGCCCGTCCGGTGATGTTCTGGCGACCGCCAGCGGCAACGCCGCTTCCGGCAACACCAATACCGACGGACTACTGCAAGTGTGGGACACGTCCACACGCACCAGAATCGCCACCCTCGCCCAGACGAACTCCGACGAGCATTCCCTGGCCTACGGTCCCGGCGGCAGGACACTGGCGAACCTCTGCACAGATGGGACGCTCACACTCTGGGACGTCGCGTCCCGCACCCCCGCAACCGCCCTCACCGGACCAGGCTCCGGCGCGACCTGCATCGCAACCGGCGGAAAAAACCTCCTGGCAGCCGGAACCAAGACCGGCACCGTCACGCTGTGGGACCTCTCCACCCGCAAGAAGATCTCCGCACTCCACACCGACGACGAGATCACCTGCGTCGCCCTCAGCCCCGACGGAAGAACCATCGCAGCCGGAGGCACCCACCTAACCCTCTGGCCAAACCCCTAACAACCACCACCGCCAACCCAGAAGCGGACCGCCGCCAGAGGCCCGGCATGCCGCTCCTGGTCAGGGGGAGGGCGGACGAGTCGGCCTGTAAGCCGGGTTCTCCGCAGGTACCTGGCGTCACCTGCGCAGACACAGCCAACCCCGCGACCACCAGGTGCTTCCGCACTCGTTGGCTCTCATCGTTTCGCGCATGATCACATGCTCATGTGCCCGGAATGTGCCCGGCTCCAAGATGTTCACCTGAGTGCTCAGCACAGCGCTTGACCGGCCACTGCCGGTATATGGCACCCGGTGCGAGGACGCTGGCCGATCCGCCGTCAAGAGGTTGTTGACGTCAGCACGCACCGGCACGCCCGTCCAGGCGATAGCGTCCGGCGCGCCCCAGGCCGAGCTTGGACTCGAACCAGCGGCCCCACGATCTCGATCAATCCCGCACGGTCTCCCGCCCAGCTCATAATGTCCGCACATGCCCGGACTCGTCCTTGCCGGTTCACCCCAGGTGGCTCCCCACCTGGCTCCAAGCCAGGTTCTTTACGGATGGTTGGTTTTACCAGAACCTATAGGCGATAGCAGTCGCAGTAAGCAGAAAGAAAAAGGGCAAAGAGAGGCGAAAGAATTGAATTCCCGTTCTGAGATACTTGTGCCTTCTTCCGTGTTGCAGTATTGCTGTCCAGAGTTCAGCGCTAGCGTAGGCCAGGATATTCGATTTACTGGAAGCTTCGATCTTCTCCGTGAACTCTCGGTTGCTAGATACTTCTTTGAGAGTATCGCCCCAGTTGAAGAGAAATCTACTTGGTATTCTCTGCGGCACGATATTTCGAGTCGTTTTCCAGCTTGCAATCGCCGCAACGCAATTCCAGATTGAGGCAAGGATGAGGGTTAATGTTATGACGAGAACACAAAAGAATACTATCGCTGGTGGTGACGTATCGCTATGTTTCGTACCGCTCTGACTCTGTGCGAAGAAGTTCAGCAGAAGCGTTGTTCCCGCAAGAAGAAGTGTATTCGTGCTCACCAAAAGAGACGCACGCGAGGCGGTTGAGGTGCGCAGGCGGTCATAGCGGTCTATATTCCATTGAATAAGTTGGATCCGACCTTGTAGATCAAATTCTTTATGGTTGTCATTTCTAGTGCCCTCTTCTGGAGAGGGAGATTGACTGGACCGACGAAACATAGAACACACTCCAGGAAGTCAATGATTCCATCAGCTTGCTGAGCTATACTTGTTCTCATGGCCGCCATCTTCATCAACTACCGTAGCGGTGATGACGCATACGCTGCCGCCCTCTTGGATATTTTGTTGTCAAATAGTTATGGGGCAAATGAAGTCTTCCGCGCAAGTCGCTCAATAGAGCCTGGTGATGACTATGCCAAGGCTATTATTTCAGCAATAGAAGAATGTGATGTTTTCCTTGCAATTATTGGGGCTCGCTGGCATGAGACAATCGCAAAATCAACATATAAGCAAGATGAACGGCCAGGTGATTGGGTCGTGCATGAGATATCCTGCGCCCTGAAGGCAGGCGTGAAAGTCGTTCCAGTTCTACTCGCCGGAGCGCAGCGGCCGAATGAAAGTCATCTTCCTGACTCAATAAAGGAAGTAGCACAGTATCAATATCTTAGATTTGATTATCGCAACATAGAGAATGACTTCCTCAATATCATCGCAAAACTTGCCGGAGTCATTGAACGGGGTACACGAGATCAGACAGTTGATTCCGGTTCATTGCGACTAAATATAGGAGCTATATTGGGGATATTTCAAGATCTTAGTGAGCGCATAAACAAGCTCGAGAAATGATATCGCTTATGCGTATCTAATTAGCTGCTTCGGCGCTCAATGGACGGTTCCGGACTTGTGTGGGGGCGGGGCCTCGTAGCCTGGTGCGGCGGACGGGCGGCACTTGCCTACCCGCGATGGCCCGTCGCGAGGCCCCGCGCGGGGTCCCCGGTCCCCGCGCAAGTCGGGAAACGGCCAGCGGCACCTGGCGTGGCCAGCGCAACCCGTGATGCAGGGTGCCTCTCTTCGAGCGGCCCCGTGCCTTCTGCGCTATTCCTGCCGACCGGCGTCGGCCTGGTCCCGTAGCCGGCGCACTAGCAGAGGCGAAGGGCCAGGCGTCGAGTCGGCGGCGCGAGCGGCCCAGTTCTCGGGCCGCCTTGATCGTGTCGACTTCCCCACGGAATGATCATCGTTGATCAACAGGTCGTAGTGGTTGATCGGCGGCCTGTCCTGGCCGCGCCCAAGACTGCGGCATCCGTGCGTGACGTACCCATGCCTGACTTCGTCCTCGATGCGGTGATCAAGCAAGCGGATCTGCTGGAGCTCGAACCCGGCGATGTTCTGTGCCGGACGGCGCGAGGCACCTTGCTGCGGCGGGACTACTTCAACAAGAGGACCTGGAAGCCCGCCATCGCAGCGGCCGGGTTGCCGGACGACACTACGTTTCATGATCTACGGGATACCTCCGCCAGCACGGCGCTTGCTGAGAGTGTGCCGATCTCGGAGGTGTCGCGGTGGCTTGCGCGTAAGGCAATCGCCACGACTGTGCATCTCGTGCTGGGGGCCAGCGGCCGGGCGCGTAGTGCATTGGGTCGGGCGTTCAAGGCGGTGCTCGATGTGCCCTGAGCGATCTTGGATCTTCTAGCGCCCCTGGTCGGGGGGCTAGAAGACGGACGAGTCGGCCTGTAAGCCGGGTTCTGTGCCCGCCCCGGAGGGGCGGGTGACGGCCATCCATCTCGGACCGCCGTTGCCGGCGGCCTCCAGCGGTCTACCCGCAGGCTCGGGCGGGCCGCCCTCGGGCACCTGCGCGGGGCCGAAGCCCCTTCTTGACCTTGCTCCGGGTGGGGTTTACCGAGCCGCCCACGTCACCGTGGGCGCTGGTGAGCTCTTACCTCACCGTTTCACCCTTACCACCGGCGGACCGGTGGCGGTCTGCTTTCTGTGGCACTGTCCCGCGGGTCACCCCGGGTCGGCGTTACCGACCACCCTGCCCTGTGGAGCCCGGACTTTCCTCGACGGGGACCAGGTCCCCGACGCGGCCGTCCGGCCGGCTCGTCCGCCGTAGTCAAGAACTGTAGCGGGTCCCTCAGTGTTCCAGGTGATGGGCGTCGTTGAAGGTGCGCAGGCTGGCGGGGCCGTCGGCGTACCAGTCGATCGTGGTGAGGGACGCGACGTCCAGGTGCATCCGGTACAGCGACTTCATCGGGGCGCCGAGGGCGTCCTTGACCAGCAGCTTGATCGGCGTGACGTGCGAGACGACCAGGACCGTCTGCTGCCGGTTGCGGACCTTCAGCTTGTCCAGGGCGGTGCGGACGCGCCGGGACACCTGCGCGAAGCTCTCGCCGCCGGGCGGCGCGGCCTCCGGGTCGGCGAGCCACGCCTTCATCTCGGCGGGCCAGCCCTTGCCGGCCTCGGCGAAGGTGAGGCCCTCCCAGTCGCCGAAGGCGGTCTCGCGGAAGCCGTCCTCGACCCGGACGTCCAGGCCGGTGACGGCGGCGATCTCGGCGGCGGTGTCGCGGCAGCGCGACAGCGGCGAGCTGACGATCGCGTCGAGGCCGCGGTCCTTGAGGGCGAGGGCGGCGGCGCGGGCCTGGGCGAGGCCGGCGTCGGTGAGGGGGACGTCGCTCGTCCCGGCGAAGCGCTTCTCGACGGACAGGGGCGTCTCGCCGTGGCGGAGCAGGACCGTCCGCGTGGGGGTGGACGAGACGGGCGGCGGGCCCGGCGCCTCCTCCCGCGGGGGCTCCTCGACCGTGCGGGACCACTCCTCGCCACGGGCGGCGGCGTCCATCGCCTCGTTGGCGAGACGGTCGGCGTGCGCGTTGCGGTTGCGCGGGATCCAGCCGTAGGAGACCGAGCCGAGGCCCTCGGCGACCTCCCGGGCGCGCAGGGCCAGCGGGATCATGTCCGGGTGCTTGATCTTCCAGCGGCCGGACATCTGCTCCACGACGAGCTTGGAGTCCATCCGCACCTCGACCCGCGCGGACGGGTCGATCCCCGCCGCGGCCGTCAGCCCGGCGATCAGGCCCCGGTACTCGGCGACGTTGTTGGTGGCCATGCCGATCGACTCGGCGACCTCCGCCAGCACCTCGCCGGTCAGCGCGTCGCGGACGAGGGCGCCGTACCCCGCCGGGCCCGGGTTGCCCCGGGACCCGCCGTCCGCTTCGACGATCAGTTTCACAGGCCCGACTCGGGGGTGCGGACGAGGATGCGCCGGCACTCCTCGCAGCGGATCACCTCGTCCTCGGCGGCGGCCCGGATCCGGTTCAGGTCGACGGTGTTGAGCGCCAGGTGGCAGCCCTGGCAGGCGCCGCGGAACAGCTTGGCCGCGCCGACGCCGCCGAACTGGCCGCGCAGCTTCTCGTAGAGGCCGAGCAGGTCGTCGGGGACGTCCTTGGCGACGGCGGTGCGGGCGGTGCCGGTCGTGCCGCTCTCCTCGTCGATCTCCTTGAGCGCGGCGTCGCGGCGCGCGACGAGGGCGGCGAGCTCCTCCTGCGCGGCGGTCTGGTCGGCGCGCAGCGCGGCGACGCGGCCGTCGGCCACCTCGATCCGCTCCATGATCTCCAGCACGACCTCCTCGAGGTCGGACTGGCGGCGCTGCAGCGACTCGATCTCGGCCTGCAGCCCGCTGAGGTCCTTGGCGGAGGTGACCTGGCCGGAGTCGAGCCGCTTCTGGTCGCGCTCGGCGCGGCTGCGGACCTGGTCGACGTCCTGCTCGGCCTTCTTCTGCTCCCGCGCCAGGTCGCCCGTCTCGGTCTCGGCCGCCACGATCGCGTCGCGCAGCTCGGTGAGCCGGGCCTCCAGCCGCTCGATCTCGGCGAGCTCGGGCAGCGTGCGGCGGCGGTGCGCGAGCCGGTCCAGCGAGCTGTCCAGGTCCTGCAGGTCGATCAGGCGAAGCTGGGCTTGCGGTGCGGCTTTCACTGTTCTCCTTCTGCGTGCAGGCTCCACGCGTCGGTGACGAGCGTGGACACCCGTGTCTCCAACGTGCCCGCTTCGGGTGCGGCGGCGGCCAGGCGCCGTGCGGCGTCGGCCAGCCAGGGCCATTCGGTCGCCCAGTGCGCGGCGTCCACCAGCGCCGGGCCGCCGTGCTCGGCGAACTCCGAGGCGGGATGGTGCCGCAGGTCGGCGGTGAGGTAGGCGTCGACGCCCGCGGCGCGGACGGTGTCGAGGAGGGAGTCGCCGGCGCCGCCGCAGACCGCGACGGTGCGGACGGCGCGGTCCGGGTCGCCCGCGGCCCGCAGCCCCTGCGCGGTGGACGGCAGCCCCGCCGCGGCCCGCCGGGTGAACTCCCGCAGCGTGACCGGCGCGTCCAGCTCCCCGATGCGGCCGAGGCCGCGGCGCGGATCGTCGGCGGCGGGGACGATCGGGCGCAGCTCCCCGGTGAGCCCGACGGCCCGCGCCAGCGCGTCCGAGACCCCCGGATCGGCGACGTCGGCGTTGGTGTGCGCGGTGTGCAGCGCGACGCCGCCCGCGATCATCCGGTGGATCAGCCGGCCCTTCGGCGTGGTCGCGGCGACCGAGTGCACCCCGCGCAGCAGCAGCGGATGGTGGCACACCACCAGGTCGGCGCCCCACTCCAGCGCCTCGTCGATCACCGCGGCGACCGGGTCGACCGCCAGCAGCACCCGCCCGACCTCCTGGCCGGGGTCGCCGCAGACCAGGCCGACCGCGTCCCAGGCCTCCGCCCACGACGGCGGATAGAGCTCGTCGAGAGCCGTGATGACATGGGATAGGCGCACGTCCCGCAGGCTACCGCGCCGAGCCGCTCCCAACGAGCCACCGAGCGTCACCGGCACGCTCCGCGGTCTGAAACGATGGGCCGGGGAACGTCCGCAGAAGGGAGAGCGCCATGTCGGCTTCCGGGTTCGCCTCGGCACCGGAGTCCGCGTCCGGATTCGCCCTGGCATCGGAGCCCCGCCCCGGGTTCGTCCCGGCGCCGGAGCCTGCCGCAGACCGTCCGCACATGCCCGGCTACGGGATCAGGGGGGCCGCCGAGGGAAGCGGCCTGCTGCCGTGGTCGTGGGCCGTGGAGCGGCTCCGCGCCGCCCGCAACTTCTGGCTGTGCACCGTCCGGCCCGACGGCAGACCGCACGCGATGCCGGTGTGGGGCGCCTGGTCCGGCGAGGCGCTGATGTTCAGCAGCAGCGTCCCGTCCCGCAAGATGGTGAACCTGCGGGCCAACCCGCAGGTCGTGGTCGCGACCGAGGAGGCCGAGAACCCGGTGGTGCTGGAGGGGCGCGCGGAGGTCGTCACCGAGCCGCGCGACCTGCAGCGCTTCATCGACCTGGTCAACTCCAAGTACGCGACCCGCTATCGTGTCGACTTCCTGGACCCGGAGGTGAACGCGACCGTCGCGGTGCGGCCACAGAAGGCGTTCGGGCTGCGTCAGGGGGACTTCACCGGTTCTCCCACCCGGTGGTCGTTCGAGGGCTGATCAGGCCGGACGTCCGCCGGGATCAATCTGGAGGCTCATCGCGTTGGAGTCTGTGTGAAGTCACCGTTTCGCCGCCGCAAGCGCGTCAAGGGGCGCCCGATGGGCAACCGTCCCGAGCAGACCGGTCACGAGCCCGTCGACTGGCCCACCGAGGGCACCGGCCGGTCGACGCTGATGGGCGCCATCCGCGGCGACGGCGAGACCGGCGCCGGCTTCGGCGGCGGCATGTTCGAGGACCTCGCCTCGGCGTTCGAGGGCTCCAAGAAGGTCAAGCAGGAGGAGCAGCAGCGGCAGAAGGTGCTGCGCCAGGACGACCACGAGCAGGCCGGGGACGGCTCCGCCCGCGACGACCTGGACTCCGGCAAGATCCGGATCCGCCGCAACGGGCCGATCACCCCGCCGCCCGCCACCGAGTGATATGTCCGGTTTGGGTCGAACATAGGTTCGAATTCCGGGTTATCGTGGAGCCGTGAGCACCTACGTCCCGCCCGGCTGGCCCTCGCAGGTGCACCCACCGGGCACCGACCGCTTCGAGGACACCGCTCTGAGCTGGCTGCTGGAGCTCGTCCCGCCCGAGTACCGCCGCTACGGCGTCCTGCGCCGCTACCCGATCGCGCTCGCGCGGATGGCGCGGCACCACGTCAACGCGTCCGTCGACGCCGCCCGCGAGGGCTTCCGCACGGCCCGCGTCGACCTCGCCGCCCTCGTCCCGCCGCACGGCGTGGAGGCCGTCCTCGAGGCGTACCGCCGCGAGGGCGGCCGCCTCGTCTCCCTGCTCCAGGCGATCGAACTGGTCGAGACCGCCCTGCGCGCCCAGGCCGAACCCGACGACCCCGCCCACCGCCGCCCCTTCACCCCCAAGCTCTGAACCCCCCGCCCGGGCACTAGAAGTGCGCGGGGTCGGGGGTCGTGGCGGGGGCGGGGAGGGCGGTCAGGAGGCGGGGTGGGCGGGGCAGGACGGGGGTCAGGGTCGTGGTGAGGGCCGTGCGGATGTGCGGGACGGACGCGGCGGGGGCCAGGGCGACGACGCAAGCGCCGATCTTGCGGCCGCCGAGGGCGCCGGCGTCGAGGGCGGTGCGCAGGGCGAGGTCGGGCAGCGGGTCGCCGGACGCGTGGGCGTCGGTGAGCAGGGGGCCCAGGGCGGACGGGCCGGACGCGCGAATGGCGGCGGCGGCCCGGGCGGCGGCACCGGCCGGGGTCGGCAGCGGGGACGAATGGCGGGCGGCGAGGTCGACGACGAGGACGCGGAGGCCGCGAGCGGCCAGGTCGAAGGGGACGTGCTCGGTGGTGTCGGGCGTGGTCAGCAGGGCGTGCGCTTCGCGGGCCTGCAGCGACGTCCGGTAGGCGGGGTGCCCGGTGAGGGGGTGCGGGCCGGCGGGCGGGCCGTGCAGGGCACGCAGGGCCAGGAAGGCGGCGGCGGCGGTCTCGGCGCCGGTCAGCAGCCCGGTCTCGGCCGGGAGCTCGCGGTTGATCACCAGGCGGGTCCCCGGGGCGGGGTCGGCGTGGGCGTTCAGGACGGCGACGGCCTCCCGGGCCCAGGGCGGGACGGGCCCGGAGGCGGAGGCGACGCCGTCGGTCTGGTGGTTCACCGAGTACAGCGAGGCGGTGCCGTCCAGGCCGGCGGCGACCGTGACGCCCCAGGGCAGCGCGATGGTGAGGCCGTCCAGGAGCGGCAGGGCGATGGGCGCGCGATGGATCGCCTCCGGCGGGCGGCCGTGGACGCGTTCGAAGTCGTAGGCCGTCATGCGGACGTCGAGGGACGTGGCGATGCCGCTCAGGCCCAGCGCCGCGGTCATGCCAGTTTCTCCACGCGGTCGGCGGCCTCGGCGGCGCCGCCGGCGGCGGCGAAGGAGTCGCGGACGGCCTCGGCGGCGGCGCGGTGGGCGTCCCCGGTGAGGACGGTCGTGAGCGCGTCGCGGAGCTCGGCGGCGCGGACCCGGCCGAACCGGACCTGCACGCCGGCGCCGGCGGCCGTGACCTGCCGGGCGATGACCGGCTGGTCGTCCCGGATCGGCGCGACGACCAGCGGCAGGCCCTGCGCGAGGCTCTCGCAGACGGTGTTGTGCCCGCCGTGGCAGACGACCGCCGACATCTTCTGCAGCAGCCTGAGCTGCGGGACGTGCGGGCGCACGAGGACGTTGCCCGGCGGGTCGGCGACCATGCCGGGCGGCGCGACGAACACCGCCTGGACGTCCAGGTCGCGGACGGCCTCGGCCGCGACGCGGTAGAACCGCTCGCCCGCCGGCCCGTTGAGCGTGCCGAGCGTCACCAGCACGGCGGGCCGCCCGTCCAGCCACTCCCACGGGAACGCGGCACCCGCCGGCCGGTCGAGCGCGGGGCCGACGAACGCGAAGTGGTCGGGGAAGACCGAGGTGTCCCCGACGAGCGCGCCGGTGGAGAAGACCAGCACGAGGTGGTCGGAGAACCGCAGGTCGAGCAGGTCCTCGATGCCGTGGTCGAGCTGGAAGCCGCCGATCTGCTCGCGCACCCACTCCTCGACCAGCGGCATCCCGGCGAGGGGCCGGGTGAACTCCGAGGACGTGGTCGCCGACGTCGCCCACGGGATCTCGCGGCGCCGGGCGGCGACCGGCGCGGCCAGCACGATCTGGTCGCCGACCACCACGTCCGGGCGGAACCGGTCGAGGGCGGTCTCGACGCCGGGCAGCATCGCGTGGCCGAGCGGGACGATGAAGTCCTCCCACAGGGACTTCAGCGCGGCGGTGCCGCGCAGCCGCAGCCACTCCTCGCGCGCGTCGGCGAGCCGCGCGGCGAACGCGTCGTCCTCCGCGGAGAAGATCCGCGAGCCGGCGCGCAGCAGCGGTTCGAGGGTGGCGCGGTGCCCGGTCCAGGCGACGGTGTGGCCGCGCCGGACGAGCTCGGCGGCGACCGCGACGGTCGGGTTGACGTGCCCGGCGAGCGGCGGGACGGCGAACAGGAACCGCCGCCGGGGCGTCTCGGCGCGCGGGATGCCGGGGGCGCCGAGCAGGGACGGGACCTGCATGCGGCGGCCCTTCACCGGGCACCTCCGCCGACGGCCGCGGGGACGCGGGTCCCCGTGTGGTGGGCCAGCCAGGGCAAGACGACCTCCAGGATCTCGGCCGTCCCCTCCCGCAGCGCGGTGTGGCCGTGGCCGGCCATGACGTGCAGGGTGCAGTCGGGGACGGAGTGCAGCAGCAGCCGGCCGGCGCCGGCGACGTCGGAGTGCTGCCCGTACACGGCGAGCACGGGGCAGCGGACGGCGGCCAGGTCGGCGGGGCGGACGGGGTCGAGGGCGGCGACGTCCGCGAGCAGGGTGGTCCGGTTGACCAGGGCCTCGGCGGTGGCCAGCTGCCGGCCGGCCCGGCGCCGGCCGGTGGCGAGCAGCTGGTCGGCGAGCCGCTCGTACTCCAGGATCAGCGACCAGCGCGCCAGCGTGTTGAGCAGCCCCTCGGACCATCCGGGGGCCTCGCCGGGCCCGTGGCCCTCGATCAGCACGAGCCCCGCGACCCGGTCGGGCCGCGCGAGCGCGGCGTTCAGCGCGATGACGCCGCCGAAGCTGTGCGCGACCAGGTGGACGCGGTGGTGGCCGAGCGCGTCGAGGATCGCGAACAGGTCGGCGACGGCGTCGGCGGCGCCGTAGCCGGACGGGGTCCGCTCGGAGCGGCCGTGCCCGCGCAGGTCGTACAGGACGGTGCGGGCGCCGGCGCCGGCGACCGGCATGGCGAGCGTGGTGTAGAAGCTCGACAGGTTGTCCATCACGAGCCCGTGGACGAACACCACCACGGGCGCGTCCGCGTCGCCGCCGGGCCCCGCGGCCTGCACGTGGAAGCGGACCCCGCGGACGGTGAGGTCAGGCATGCGCGGACTCCGTGGCGGCGATGTGGTCCACCAGGTCGCCGACCGTCAGGTTCATGATCTCGTCGATGTCCATGCCGGCGATGAACGCGGCGAGGTCGACCTCGTCGCCGTAGTGGTCGCGCAGCTTGTCGGCGAGCGCGACGAACTCGATGCTCTCCAGCCCGAGGTCGTCGTTGAAGGTCGTGTCGCGGTCGACCTCCACGTCGAGCAGGAAGTCCTCCCCCACGACCTCGGCCAGCATCCGGACGACCTGCGTCAGGGCGTCGTCGCTCATGTTCGGCTCTCCTCCATGTCGGTGCCGCCCGCCGTGACCGTCCAGGCCACGACGTGTCCGTCCAGTTCGCGTGTCTCGACCGCGGTGACCGTCCCGCCGCCGGCGACCAGCAGCCGCTCGGCGTCGGCCGCGGTGACGGCGGGTTCGGGGCGGTCCGTCCCGGCGGGGAGCGCCTGCAGGACGGCCTGCCGGGCGGCGCGGACGCGGGCGTCCTCGCCGCCGGGGGTCAGGCCGATGCCGGCGGGCTCGCCCGCACGGCGGACCAGGGCGACGCCCAGTTCGGCGTCGCAGGCGATGGACACGGTCAGCTCCTCGCCGAACGGCCCGGTCACCTCCGGGTGGTGCGCCGCGCCCTCGGAACCGCCCGGTCCGTCGCGGACGGTCAGCTCGACGGGGAACAGGGGCCCGTGGCCGTTGCGCCACAGCCAGTCGCGGACCGCGTCCTTCGCGGCGACGCGTCCGAGCAGCCAGGGGCCCTGCGCGAACGAGGGCAGCCGCTCGTACTCGGCGCGTTCGGCAGCGCACAGGTACTGCCGCATCACCAGGTCGCGGGACGCGGCGCCGTCCCAGTGCCGGCGCGCCAGGCACCATCCGCCGTCCTGCGGTTCGCCCATCCCGGAGACCTCGGGGGTGAACCTCATCCGCCACACGGCCTCGTCGGTGAAGAAGCGGTGCGCGGTCCATCCGTCGACGCGCGCCCACAGGGTGCCGTCTTCGCGGACCATCTCGGCGGAGCAGCGCAGGGTGGTGTCCGTAAGCGACTCTGCCCAGACAGTGGTTTCGAGCCGCTCCCCTACGGACGGCGGCGGCCCGTACAAGGAGACGCGTTCGATCCCTACGGGAAAGACGATCTGGTCCTTCTCCCCGTACACCTGGATCCAGTGGCCGCACAGCTGCCCGGCGCTGTCGATGAGCGCGCCCGGCGTGGGCAGGGACGTCAGTACGCCGCGTACGCCGTCCTCCGCCAGCGAGGTCACCGCGGAGACGCCGCGGAAGAGCGGGCCGTGGAACATCCAGCGTTCCTCGTAGAGGCGCTCCGCCGTGACGACGGGCGGGCCTTCCGCGGCCAGCGGGGTGCGGTCCGGCGGGGGCGGCGGCAGGTGCCGGTCGGCGAGCAGGACGGTCCCGTCGGCGTGGCCGGGGATTACGACCTTGACCCTGCGCGGGCCGCTCCGGTCGTCGACGAGGTGGGCGCGGATGTCGGCGGTGGTCGGCGGCGCCGCCACCACCCACCGGACCGCGCGGACGTTCTCGAAGCCCACCGCGACCGTGTCGGGCAGCAGCTCGCGCGCGGTCGCCGCCATCACCTCCAGCAGCGTCGCCAGCGGGACGATCGGGAACCGGTCCGACATGTCGGGCCAGCCCGCGGGCTGCGGGACGACGCAGTGGTCGGCGAGGTAGGGCATCGCCTCCAGCGAGAACATCCGGGACAGCACCAGCTCGTCGGCGGCGCGGCTCGCGGCGGGCGACGACGCGGCCGCCGGGCCGCCGCCGAGCGCCTCCAGGACCGTCTGCGCGCCGCTCGCCGCGTCGTTGAGCAGCGCCTCCAGCTCGGCCAGCACCGGATCGTCGGCGGGCAGCGACGGCACCGGACCGGCACCGGGCCGGATCGGCGGCACCGCGCCGTCCAGCCGGACCAGCGGCGTGCCGAGGTCCAGGCGCATGCCCGCCGCCGACGGCGGCGCCGGGGACGCCCCGTACCCCTCCGCCCACAGCGCCGCGACGACCCGCCGCAGCTGCGCCATGCCGTCGCGCTTCGGGACGTTCACCGCCATCGCCAGATGCTCGCGGCCGCCGAGCCGGTCGCCGACGAACCCGGTGAGGCTCCCCGGGCCGACCTGCACGAACGCCCGCACGTGCGCCGTCCCGTACAGCTGCTCGATCAGCTCGCTGAACCGCACCGGCTCCAGCAGATGCCGCACGACCAGCTCCCGCACCGCGTCCTCCCCGGACGGGAACGGCGCGGCGGTCGTCCCCGACCACACCGGGAAGCGCGGCTCGTGGACCGCGAGCACCTCGAACGAGCGCCGCACCTGCTTCTCGTACGCCTCCGCCAGCGGCGTGTGGAACCCCGTCCGGAACGGCAGCTCCCGGCCGAGGACGCCCTCTTCCGCCAGCCGCCCCAGCACCTCGCGGACGTCCTCCGCCGGGCCGCAGATCACCGACTGGTGCGGGCAGTTGTCATGGCTGACGAACACTCCGGGCCGCCCGGCGATCGCCTCCTGCGCCCGGTCGGCTCCGCAGCCGAGCGCCCCGTACACCGCGTCCGGGGCCTCCAGACCGTCCGGGTCGAGCGCGCGGACGAACGCCTCCGCGGCCTCCGGGTCGTGGACGCCCGCGACGATCATCGCCGTCCACTCGCCGAGGCTGTGCCCGGCCGCGACGTCCGGTTCGACGCCCAGCTCCGCGAGCGCGGCGGCGAGCAGCCGGCCGACCGCCATCACGTCCGCGGCGTGCCCGAACAGGTCGGCGCGGCCGCTCGGCTCCGGCTTCGGCAGCCCGAAGTGCTCGGCGACGTCGTCCACGCGCGGCTCGAACGCCGCCTCGAAGCCCGGGAACAGGAACGCCAGCCGGCCGCCCTCCGCGAGCAGCGGACGCGGCGTGAACCACACGTCGCTGCGGCCCCGCCACGGCGTCCCCCGCTGCACGACCGCGCGCGCCAGGTCGAGCCTGCGCGCGGTCGGCCCCACGATGGCCAGGCGGCACGGAAGGTCCGGCGGGTCCTCCCCCGTCCGTGCGAGCAGCTCCTCGTCGGGCGCCGCCAGCAGCGCCGCCAGCTCGTCGGCCGTCCGGGCGGCCAGCCTGAGCACGCCCTCCTCCGAACGCGGCGCGTCCAGCCTGCGGCGCCTGCGCGCCCGCGCCGCCGGCGGCTCCTCCAGCACCAGATGCGCGTTCGCGCCGCCGAACCCGAACGCGTTCACCACCGCCCGGCGCGGGCCGTCCGGCGGCCGCTCCCACTCGGCGGCCTCCCGGACGATCCGCAGCCGCCCGCCGTCCAGCGCCGGATGCGGATCGTCCACGTGCAGCGTCGGGGGCAGCACCCCGTCGCGCAGCGCGCACGCCGCCTTGATCAGCCCCGCCATCCCGGCCGCCGGCATCGCGTGCCCGATCATCGACTTCACCGTGCCGAGCCCGACCGGCGCGCCGTCCGTCCCGAACACCCGGCGCAGCGTCGCCAGCTCCGCCTCGTCCCCCGCCGGCGTCCCCGTCCCGTGCGCCTCCACCAGGCCCAGCGCGCCCGGCGCCCGCGGATCCAGCCCCGCGTCCCGCCACGCCCGCTCCACCGCCAGGACCTGCCCGTCCACCAGCGGGCTCATGATCCCGGCCGCCCGCCCGTCGCTGGACGACCCCGCCCCCACGATCACCGCGTGGATCCGGTCGCCGGCCCGCACCGCGTCCCGCAGCCGCTTCAGCAGCACCATCCCGGTGCCCTCCGCCAGCAGCGTCCCGTCCGCCGACCGGTCGAACGGACGGATCGTCTCGCTCGGGCTCAGCGCCCGCAGCTGGCTGAACACCCCCCACAGCGTCGCGTGGTGCGCGTGGTGGACGGCCCCCGCCAGCATCGCGTCGGCCTGCCCGCCGCGCAGCGCCCGCACCGCGTGCTCCACCGCCAGCAGCGACGACGCGCACGCCGCGTCCAGCGTGTACGCCGGCCCGCGCAGATCGAACCGTTCGGCGATCCGCGCCGCCGCGAAACTCGGCAGCAGCCCCGCCGACGCGTCCGGGCCGGCCGGACCGAGCCGGTCGCAGAACGCCCGCCGGACCTCCTCCAGCCGGTCCGCGCCGAGCTCGGGCACCAGCTCCGCCAGCACCCCCGCCACCTGGTGCGACGTCCGCACCCGCTGGTCGAACCGCGCCACCCCCGGCGTGATGTGGCCGCCGCGGCCCACCACCACCCCGATCCGGCCGCGGTCCGGCAGCCGCTCGTCACCGCCCGCGTCCGCGATCGCCTCCGCCGCCGTCCGCAGCGCCAGCAGCTGGTCCGGCTCCATCCCCGGCACCGACGCTGGCGTGATCCCGAACCGGGCCGGGTCGAACGTCGCCAGCTCGTCCACGAACCCGCCGCGCCGGCAGTAGAACCGGTCGCACTCCGGCGCCCGGCCGTAGGCGTCCGGGTCGTAGTACAGCGCCGGATCCCAGCGGCCCGGCGGCACCTCGGAGATCGCGTCGATCCCCGCCAGCACGTTGCGCCACAGCTCCGCCGCCGACCCGGCGCCGGGGAACACCGCCCCCGCGCCCACGATCGCGATCGGCTCCTGCGTCACCGGACCGTCCCGGTGAACACGACCTGCGTCTCGTCCCCGTGCGCGATCTCCCGCATCAGCGCCGCCACCCCCGCGTCCGGATCGATGAGCCCGACGCCGCGCCGCGCGTACTCGCGGGCCAGCTCCGGCGACACCATCCCGCCGCCCGCCCACGGGCCCCAGTCCGCCACCAGCACCCGGCCGCGCAGCCGCGTCCGCCACACGTGCGCCAGCGTGTCGCACGCATCGTTGGCCGCCGCGTAGTCCGCCTGGCCCCGGTTGCCGTGCACGCCCGCGACGCTGCCGAACACGACGAAGAACCCGACGTCGGCCCGCACCGCCGACGCCAGCGCCGACGCCCCGTCCACCTTCGTCCGGTACACCCGCTCGAACGACTGGGGCTCCTTGTCGCGGACGAGCCGGTCCTCCACGATCCCCGCGCCGTGGACCACCCCGTCCAGCCGGCCGTGCCGCACGTAGATCCGCTCGACGACGTCGCGCACCACGCGCGGCTCCCGCACGTCGCCCGCGTGGTAGCGGACCGACGCGGCGTGCTCCTTCAACGCGTCCAGGTTCGCGCGGATCTCCCGCTCCGCCAGGATCCGCCGCACCGTCGCCTCGATCTCCGCGGGCTTCCTCCCGCCCTGCGCGACCAGCGCCCGCCGCAGCCCCGCCTCGTCGGGGACGTCCGGGAACGACGGCGGGCCCACCGGCTCCAGCGTCCGCCCCATCACCTCGACGTGGCAGCCCGTCGTGCGCGCCAGCTCCAGCGCCACCCGCGCGGTGACGCCCCGCGCGCCCCCGGTCAGCAGGACGACCCCGTCCCGCTCCAGCGGCACCCGCGCCTCGCCCCGCAGCTCCGCCGGCACCAGCCGCATCGTGCGCCGCAGATCCCCCTCGTGCCCGACCGCCACCGGGCCGCGGGCGTCCAGCAGCTCCGCCATGATCCGCAGCGCGATGGCCCGCGGCGTGTCCTTGGTGTCCACGTCGACCGCCCTGACCAGCGTCTCCGGATACTCCTGCGCGACCGTCGCGGCCAGGCCCCGCAGCCCCGCGCCCGGCCCCGGATCCCCGATCCCGCCGCCGTCGAACGCCCTGCCGAACGTCCCGCCGGCCCCGCTCGCCAGGACCAGCCACCGCAGCCCGCGCACCAGCGCCTCCCGGATCCCGGCGTAGGCGTCCGGCAGCACCGCCGTCGCCCCCGGCCGCAGCGCCGCCAGATGCACCAGCCCGTCGCACTCCCCGTCCACGTCCATCGGCGTCCGCACCCGCGCCCCGTACCGCTCCAGCAGGTCGGCCAGCTCCAGCGCGACACCGCACCCGTCGTCCACCACCACGAACGTCCGCCCGTCGAACGCCGTCCCGGCGTCCGCCGGGACCGGCAGCGCCTCCAGGTCCGCCGTCCGCACCACCTGCCGGACGACACGCCGGGCCCGCTCCCCCGACGGCCGGACCCGCCCGGCCAGCACCCTGCGCGCCCCCGTCGTCCCCGGCGTCCCCGCCAGCGCGGACGCCACCCGCTCCGCGGGCGTCCCACCGCGCCGCGGGAACACGACGTCCGCCTCACCCCCACCGAGCGCCGCGGCCCCGTCCCCCGAAAGCCGCACCACCTCCACAAACGCCCCCCGGCCCTCCCCGAACCCGCGACCCCCTGAAGACGCACTCACCCCACGAGACCCCGACTCAGCAGAGCCACCCCCTTGCCCATCCACCACCACACCCGAACCACTGCCATCACCTGACGGCCCCTCCTGGCCGGCCAGCTCAGCGGGCGCGTCGTCCCCGACCGCCGCCGAACCACCGTCGTCACACGCCGCCCCGTCCGCGGCCACCGGCCCTGCAGACGCGTCGGCGCCAACCGCGATCCCCGAGCCACCGCCACCATGTGACGGCCCCTCCTCAACGACCGGCTCCACGCACGCGTCGCCACCGACCGTCGCCGAACCACTGCCATCATCCGACGACTCCAACTCGACGGCCGGTCCCGCAGGCGCGCCGGCACCATCCATGCCGACCGCCGCCGAGCCACCGTCATGACCTGACGGCCCCTCCTCGACGTCCGGCTCAGCGCACGCAGCTCCGCCGACCGCCGCCCCGGAGCCAGCGCCGTCGTGCGGCGCCTCCTCCTCGGTGGGCGTTGCCTCGGGTGCGTCAGGCCGTTCGTCGTGGGAGGTCAGGGGCGTCGGTGCCTCTTTCGAGGGCATCTCGGTGCCGTTGCTCGCGGGCCGCTCGGAGAAGCTCACGCGGGCCGGTTCCTCTGGGGTATCGACGTCTGGTTCTGCGGTCGTCTTCGGCGAGGCCGCGTCACCGGACGCGTCGCTCCTGAGCTCCGCCAGCGTGCCCGGGACTTGGGTGGGCGCCGGTCCCTCGGCGGGCCTTGTGGACGGTGCCGCATCGTGCGGCGTCTCCGCGACCGGGCGGCCCTTGCCGTCGGTCTCGCGGCCCAAGTCTTCGGCCGGTCGCCGCGTGGTGGCGGACGCGTCGGCCCGCACCTCGTCGCTCTGCCTCGCGGCGTCAACGGGCGCGGACGGCGTTCCCGTGGTCTTGTCTTCCGCTGGTTCGCCGCCGGATCGCATCGCGTGCGCCCGGACGGGCTCATCATGGCGGTGACCGGGCGTGGAGCGGGTCGCGTCGTGATCGGCTTCGCCGCTGGTCGGACGGGCGTCGCGGCGCTTGTCCGGTGCGGGCCTTCCGGAGAGGGCGGGGGTGCCCACGTGGGCCGACGGCCCGGGACGCGACGGGGCCTGCGGCGGGACGGTGGGGCGCTGCGGTCCCTGGTAGAGGCCGGGCAGTTCGGCGGACGGCAGGCGGGTGCGCAGCCAGTCGACGATCCCGCCGATGGTGGTGATGCGGGTGAGCTGCTCGATGACGGCGTCGTCGGACGCGGTGAGGCCGAGGCGCTCGGTGACCTCGCCGATGATGACGGTGCGCTTGATCGAGTCGATGGACAGGTCCGCCTCGAGGTCGAGGTCGCCGTCCAGCATGGATTCGGGGTAGCCGGTGCGGGCGCTGATCACCGACAGGACGGTGGCGCGGACGTCGCGCGGCGGTTCGGCGGCGGGCGGCAGGGCGGGCAGCGTCTCGCCCGGCAGGACGGGACGCGGCGCCGGCACGGGCGCCGGGGTGGTCGGCGCGGCCGGAGCGGCGGGGTCGGCGCCGAGGTGGCGGAGGATGACCTCGCGCTGCGCGGCGATCAGTTCGCGGCCGGCCCGCAGGTACTCCAGGACGGCACCGTCGGAGGGGCGGCCGAACGCGGCGACGCGTTCGGCGGGACGGAGCGCACCCGCCGGGTAGCCGCCGTCGGCGGTGCGGACGAGGTGTCCGTTGACGATCCAGCCGGGTGCGGCGGACGGCGCGCCGTCCAGGACGCGCGCGTCGCGCCCGGCGAACAGCGGCAGCGGGTCGACGGCGACGCCGACGGCGGCGAGTTCGGCGAGGGCGTGCAGGAAGCGCTCGACGGAGTCGCCGCCGGGGGCGTCGCAGGCGACGGCGGTGTGCGGCCGGTCGCCGAGGATGCGGCCGACGAGTCCGGTGAGGACGCGTCCCGGTCCGGCCTCGACGAAGGTGCGGGCGCCGGCGTCGTACATCGCCTCGATCTGCTCGACGAACCGGACGGGCGCGGCGATCTGCCCGGCGAGGGTGGCGGCGAGGTCGGCGGGGTCGCTGTCGTAGGGCGCGGCGGTGGTGTTGGACCAGACGGGGAAGGCGGGCGAGCGCAGGTCGCGGCCGGTGAGGGCGGTGCGCAGGGTGCCGGACGCGGCGGCGACGAGCGGGCTGTGGAACGCGCAGGCGACCGGGATCCGCTCGGCGGCGAGGCCGCGGTCGGCCAGGGCGGCGAGCGCGCGGTCGAGTCCGCCGCCGGTGCCGGACACGACGACCTGGTCGGGTGCGTTGTGGTTGGCGATGACGATCTCCGAGACGCCGGAGATGGCCTCCCTGACCTGCCGCAGCGTCCCGCTGACGGCGGCCATGGCGCCGGGGTCGGCGCCCGCGGCGGCGAGGATGGCCTCGGCGCGGGCGGCGCTGAGCTCGATCATGTCGGTGTCGTCGAAGACGCCGGCGGCGCACAGCGCGACGAGTTCGCCGTAGCTGTGCCCGGCGGCGAGGTCGGGGTGGACGCCGACGGCGGTGAGCAGCCGGTGGACGGCCAGGTCCGCGATGCCGAGGGCGGGCTGGGCGACGCGGGTGTCGGTGAGCGTCTCGCGCTGGCGGCGGGCGTCGCCGGGCCCGAACGCGGCGGGCGGGAACATCGCGGGCGCGTAGCGTCCGCCGGCCAGGCGCAGCAGCCGCTGCAGGCGGGGGAAGGCGACGAACAGGCCGGCGAGCATGCCGGGCCGCTGGCTGCCCTGGCCGGGGAACAGGAACGCGACCTGCCCGGGGTCGGCGGACCTGCGGACGTGCACGCCGGGCGCCGCCCGGAACTCGGCCGCGGCGGCGAGCTTGCCGCGCAGGTCGTCCGGGCCGGTGGCGACGACGGCGACCTGGACGCGGCCCTCGGCGGACGCGCAGGTGCGGGCGAGGTCGCGCAGCCGGGCGGACGGGACGTCCAGCAGCCGGCGGAGCCGGGCGATCTCGGCGCGGGCGGCGGTGCGGTCGGCGCCGCGGATGAGGAACAGCTCGGCGGGCCATTCGGCGAGGCCGGACACCGGTTCGGGGCCGCCGTCGTAGCCGGCGAGGACGGCGTGGAAGTTGGCGCCGCCGAACCCGAAGCCGCTGACGCCGGCGTAGCGGTCGCCGGGCCGTGCGGCCCAGGGCCGGGCGGCGGCGCCGAACGCGAACGGCCCGTCCTGCTTCCATTCGGCGTTCGGGCTGGTGAGGTGCAGGGTGCCGGGCAGGACGCCGGTGTGCAGCGCGTACGCGGTCTTGATGAGCCCGGCCAGCCCGGCGGCGCACTTGGTGTGCCCGATCTGCGACTTGACGGAGCCGAGGGTGACCGAGCCGGGCGCGGCGGCGGAGAACGCGGCGGTGAGGGTGGCGAGCTCGGTGCGGTCGCCGACCTCGGTGCCGGTGCCGTGCGCCTCGACGAGCCCGACGTCGGACGGGCGGACGCCGGCGCGCTCGTAGGCGCGGTCGAGGGCGAGCCGCTGCCCTTCGGCGCGCGGCGCGGTGAGGCCGAGGGAGCGGCCGTCGCTCGATCCGGCGACGGACTTGACGACGGCGTAGACGCGGTCGCCGTCGCGTTCGGCGTCGGCGAGCCGCTTGAGCACGACGCAGGCGACGCCCTCGCCGAGCGCGATGCCATCGGCGGCGGCGTCGAACGGGGCGCAGCGGCCGGACGGCGACAGCGCGCGGACGGCGGAGAACATCAGGTAGTCGTAGATGCCGTTGTGCACGTCGGCGCCGCCGCACAGCACCATGTCGCTGCCGCCGGTCGCGAGTTCCTTGCAGGCGGCGTCGAGGGCGGCGAGGGACGCGGCGCAGGCGGCGTCGACGGTGTAGTTGGCGCCGCCGAGGTCGAGCCGGTTGGCGATGCGCCCGGCGATGACGTTGGTGAGGACGCCGGGGAAGGAGTCCTCGGTGGGGGCGGGGAGCTGCTCGTCCAGGCCGGGCGGGACCTCGCCGAGGTAGGACGGCAGGGTGGCGCGCAGCCCGTAGGCGGTGGCGAGCTCGTTGCCGCCTTCGGCGCCGAAGAACACCGAGGTGCGGGACCGGTCGAACGGCCGGTCGGCGTAGCCGGCGTCCTTCAGCGCGCGGGACGCGACGTCGAGCGCGAGGAGCTGGATCGGTTCGATGCTGCCGAGCGCGTTGGGCGGGATGCCGTAGGCGAGCGCGTCGAACGGGACGTCCGGCAGGAACCCGCCCCATTTCGACGGGGTCTTGCCCGGGTCGGACGGGTCGTAGTGGACGGCCGGGTCCCAGCGTCCGGCGGGCACCTCGGTGACCGAGTCGACGCCGCCGACGATGTTGGCCCAGTAGGCGTCGGCGTCGCGGGCGCCGGGGAACACGCAGCCGATGCCGATGATCGCGATGTCGGCGGGGCGGGCGGCGGGCGCGGCGGACCGGTCGCCGGCGATGCCGAGTTCGGCGGCGCGCGCGGCCAGCAGCTCGCCGGCGCCGGTGGTGACCTGTTCGTGCAGGTCGGTGACGGTGGTAGTGGACGAGCGCAGCGCCGCGACGTCCCCGATCATGTAGAGCCCCTCGGCGCGCTGCTCGTCGGGGCCGACGGGGGTGGTGCGGCGCAGGCCCTTGCTGGCGATGCGCAGCCGGCCGAGGTTGAGGCGCTCGAGCTGCCGCCACATGTCCTGGCGGGGCGTCCCGGCGGCCTCCAGCTCGCGGCGGGTCTCGGCGAACTGCTCGACGTAGGGGGTGCGGGCGCAGCGGGTCGCGTGGCCGGGCGAGGTCTCCAGCAGCGCCGTCGCCTCGCACTCCAGGGCGGCCTTCTGGAAGCCGGGCAGGATCGCGCCCGCCGCGACGGCCTCGGCGGTGAACAGGTAGGCGGTGCCCATCAGGACGCGCACGTCGGCGCCGCGCTCGGCGAGCGGGCCGGCCAGCGCGGCGACCATCGCGGCGGACCGCGCGTCGTGGATCCCGCCGGCGAACATCACCGACAGGTCGGCGGGGTCGCCGCCGAACGCCATGAGCCGCTCGACCTGCGCCTCCCACAGCGGGAAGCTCGCGCGCGGGCCGACGTGCCCGCCGCACTCGCGCCCCTCGAACACGAACTTGCGGGCGCCCTCGGCGAGGAAGCGGTCCAGCAGGTCCGGCGCCGGGACGTGCAGGTACGCGCTGATCCCGGCGTCCTCCAGCGACGCGGCCTGCGCCGGGCGCCCGCCGGAGACGATCGCGTACGGGGGCGCGGCCTCGCGGACGGCGGCGAGCTGCGCCTCCCGGACCTCGGGCGGCGCGAACCCCAGCAGGCCGACGCCCCAGGCCCGGCCGGCGAGCCGGTCGGCGGTCTCGCGCAGCAGCGTCCGCACCCGTTCGCCGTCCATCAGCGCGAGCGCCAGGAACGGCAGCGCCCCTTCCTGCGCGACCGCCGCGGCGAATGCCGAACGGTCGCTGACCTGCGTCATCGGGCCCTGCACGACCGGGTACTCGGGGCCATCGGGGGTCTGCCGCGGCTCCAGCGGCGCGGCCTGCACCGCGGCCCGCAGATGCTCGCCGATCCCCTCGCGGACCGCCTGGACGACGCCGCCCGCGGTGCGGTGCCGGGCGGCCAGCGCGGCGGCGAGCGGGGCGTCCTGCCCGGCCGGCAGCAGCCGCGCCCGCAGCCCGGTCGCGCCGAGCCGGGCGTTGACCTCCGCCGGCGTCAGGTCGGCGAGCGCGATGTCGGGCAGGTCGGGGCGCGTGTAGACGCGGTGGCCGTGCACGACGCGGGTCTCCGAGCCGTCCATCGCGGTGAGCGCGGCGGCCACGTCGGCGGGCAGGTCCATCTCCCGGACGAGCGCGAGCTGCACGTCCAGCACCACGCCCGCCGCTCCCCCGGCGACCGCCGCGGCGGCGGTGTGCGGGCCGATGCCGCCGGCCGCGAGGACCGGGACGTCCACCCGCTCGTCGGCGAGCAGCCGCTGCAGCAGCACGAACGCGGTCAGGTCGCCGACCCGGCCGCCCGCCTCGCAGCCCCGGGCGATGAGCGCGGTCCCGCGGGTGCCGGCGAAGCCGCCGGCGACCAGCAGCACCGCAGCGGCCTCGTCGGCGTCGACGACCTCGACCAGCAGCCGTCGCCCGCGCGCGAACCCGGCGATGTCGAGCGAGTCGTCCGAGCGCAGCGCCGGCGCGTCGAAAACCACGGTGTCCACGGCGTCCGGCAGCTCCTGCGGGCGCACCCGGCAGCCCGCCGGGACGCGCACCCCGAACCGGCCCGCCCACCAGCGGCGCACGTCGGCGAGCGCGGCCAGCGCCGGCTCCCGGTCGGTGCCGAGGTCCAGCACGCCGTGCCCGCCGGCGCGCGCGACCGCCACCGCGAGCTGGGGCGCGGGGCGGCCGAACGGGGTGACCCCGACGATCTCGGGCCGCGGCCGCCGCCCGGGCGCCCGCCGCTCCGGCCCGTCCTCGACGGCCCGCACCTCGCCCCTGTCCGCCGCCATGCCCCTGTCCGCGGCCATGCACTGCCCCCCGACGCGTCCCGCGCGGCCCGACCCGGTGACCGCGCGGCTGGTGACCCTCGCTCCCGACAACGGTGCGCAACACTACGGTCCGCGACCGGCGGAACACGGAGACGACACACCCGGGGGACGCGGCGATGGCGGCACCGCAAAGGACTTTGGAGGCTTCCTTGGCCTGCGGAAGACCCACCGGCCGGCGACCGGCCGGTCACGTCGCCGTCGCTCCGAGCCCCCGGGTCAGACCGTGGCCGCCGGGGCGCGGCGCTGGCCGCGGATGCCGTGCCGGACGGTGCCCTCGTCCAGCCAGCGGTCCAGGTGCGCCCAGGTGGTCGTCCGCGCGGACCGTCCGGTCAGCACGTCGAGGTGCCCGCCGGACACGACCTCGAAGCGCACCTTCGGCGCCCCCGGCAGGAGCCGGATCAGCGGCAGGACGGAGCGGACCGGCGCGGCGCCGTCGCCGCGTCCCGCGATGGCCAGAACCGGCACCCGGATCCGCCGCAGCTCCACCCGCCGGCCGTCGACGTCCAGGCCGCCGGAGGCCAGCGCGTTGTTCCGGAAAAGGGCGCGGTGAATGTGCCGCGCGGTGCGGCCGGGAAATTCGGCCATCGCCGCGGTGAATTGATCGACCGCCTCGATCTGGGCGAGGAGATCGGCATTGTCGAGATGGGTCAGCGTCCGATACGGGCGAAGGAGCCGTTCCTCGATTCCGGCGGGGAGGCGCGGCGCCGGCAGCCGGACGGGCCGCCGCGCCGCGCGGGCGTCGACCGGTGCGGCGACGGCGGCGACCGAGGCGATCGGCAGGCCCGGGTCGTCGGCGGCGGCCAGCAGCGACACGACCCCGCCGAGGCACCAGCCGACGAGCTGGACGGGCTGCCCGCCCGCGTCGCGGCTGACCGCCCGGATCGCCGCCGGAAGCACGTCGCGGACCCATTCCCGCAGGTCGATGGGGTCGAGGGGGTCGAGGCCGTCGTCGAGCAGGTAGCCGGTCCGGCCGGCGCGCACCACGTGCTCGGCGAGGCTGCACCCGCGGCGCAGGTCGTAGCAGCGGGCCGGGACGGCCGGCGGCGGCACGAACAGCACCGGCGGCCCCGCGGGCACCACCCCCTCCGGCGGGCGGTACCGCCGAACCCGGCGGCCCGCCCCACCCCCGTCCACCGGATCGGCCGGCATCGGGCGCAGATCGGCGATGTGGCCGTGTCGTGCGAGCCGGACGGCATTGGCCGCGGCGGTTCGCGCACCTCGCGGGGAAAGGATCATTTCGCCATTATCCATCCGCATTGGCAGAGCGCGGCGTGAGCACATTGACCAAAGGCGGCCCATCGCCCTTGCAAGCATTAGTACACTGGTCAGCGCACCCGGAGAATATCCGGCTCGTGAAGCCGGTGTTAATTCGCCTTGACAGCGCGTCCCGGCGGGTCCGTAATGGGCCTGCGGGCCGGACCGGCGATGGCGCGCTCCAGCGGCCGCCGGCGGCACCGGCCCGGCGCGGGCGCCCCGGTCTCGCGCCGCCGCCGCGACATCGCGCATAATGTCGGTCACAGCCAGTAGCAGCGGCGCTACAGGGGCAGGCGGCAGGTGGGCGCGATGACGACCCTCGATCCGGCGAACTCCACAGGCGCGAACGCCACGGGCGCGGCCGCCACGGGCACGGCCGTCCCCGCGGGCGCGCGGGCGGGCGAGGCCGTGCTTCCCGACGGCCGCGTCCGCGTCCCGCCGCGCGGGCGGCTCGGGTTCCCGCCGCGCGGCCGTCCCCGGGCGCCGCAGGAAGAGCAGGTCCCCGGCACGCCGGCGCGGGCGCCGCGCGGCCCGGTCCTGCTGCCGCTTCGCCGTCCCCGCTCCGCCGCCGATCCCGTGCTGCCCGCCGTCGCGCCGCTGCTCGCGGTGCACCGGGCCGCGTGCCCGGGCGGCGACGAGGCGGAGCTGCTGCGCGGGTACGAGGTCGCCGAGCGGCTGCACCGCGGCCAGCTGCGCAAGTCGGGCGCGCCCTACATCACCCATCCGCTGGCCGTCGCGATGATCCTCGCCGGGATGGGCATGGACACCACCACCCTCGTCGCCGCGCTCCTGCACGACACCGTCGAGGACACCCACTACACCGTCGGCGAGGTGCGCGCCGACTTCGGCGAGGAGGTCGCGGTCCTGGTCGACGGCGTGACGAAGCTGGACGGCAGCCGGTGGGGCGACCGCGCCGAGGCCGAGACGTTCCGCAAGATCGTCCTCGCCGCGGCGGCCGACCTGCGGGTGCTGGTCATCAAGCTGTCCGACCGGCTGCACAACCTGCGCACGCTGCGCTACCGGCCGGCGCACAAGCGCGCCCCGTACGCCAAGGCGTCGCAGGAGCTGCTCGTCCCGTTCGCCGAGCGGCTCGGCATCCACGTGCTGAAGCGCGAGATGGACGACCTGGCGTTCGCCGCCCGCTCCCCCGACGCGCACGCCGCGACCGAGCGCGCCGTCCGGGCGGCGCTGCGGCGGGCCGGCGCGGCGTTCGCGCCCGCAATCGCCCGGATCCGCGCCGCGCTCGCCGAGCACGGCGTTCGCGCGCAGGTGCGGATCCGGCCGTCGCACCTGTACGCGGTGCACGTGTCGTCCGGCGGCGACCTGGCCGGGCTGCGGCCCTGCGAGGCGGCCCGGCTCCTGCTGGTGGTGGACGGCTCGGAACGCGACTGCTACATCGCGCTGGGCGCGGTGCACGCCGCGCTGCACCCGGTCCCCGGGCAGGTCCGCGACTACATCGCGGTGCCGAAGGACAACATGTACCGGTCGCTGCACACCCGGGTCATCAGCCCGGACGGCGACCCGTTCGAGGTGATCGTGCGCAGCGAGGCGATGCACCCGGTCGCCGAGTACGGCATCGTCGCGCACATCCGTCGGGCCCGCGACGACGACGCCGCGACCGCCGACGCGGTGGCCGGCCGCCGCGACCTGGCGTGGCTGAGCCGGCTGCTGGCCTGGCAGTCCAACGCGCCGTCCGCCGACTTCCTGGACGGCCTGCGCGCCGACCTCGCCGCCGGGCACGTCGCCGCGTTCACCCCGGACGGCCGCGCCGTGCCGCTGCCGGAGGGCGCGACCGCGCTCGACTTCGCCTACGCGCTGGACCCCGGCACCGGCGACCGCTGCATCGGCGCCGTCGTCAACGGGCGGCTCGCGCCGATGTCGGTGCAGGTCCGCAGCGGCAACGTGGTGGAGGTGCTCACCGACCCGGCCGGCTCCCCGTCCGAGGACTGGCTCGACTTCGCGGTGACGGTCCCGGCGCGCATGCACATCCGGCGCTGCCTGGCGCTGCGGCGCGCGGAGGAGGCCGCGGACGCCGGCCGCCGCACCCTCGTGCGCGCGCTGGCGCAGCGGCGGCTCGACCTGCTCGCCGCGGAGGCGCGCGGCGACTCGCTGGCCGTCGCCCGCGACCTCGGCTACGGCGAGATCGAGCAGATGTACGGGGCGCTGGCGGCCGGCGCGCTCGGCCTGGACGACCTGGTGGCCCGCTTCACCCGGCTCTGACATTCCCGACTACCCTGGTCGGCGTGATGATCGCATGACGGGCGAGGGACCGTTCGAGTACGGCGTGGACGGGCCGAAGGTGATCGTGGCCGGCGTCGACGGGTCGGAGACCTCGCTGCACGCGGGCGCGTACGCGTGGGGCCTGGCGCGCCGCGGCGGGGCCCGGCTGATCCTCGTGCACGTGGCGCCGATAGCGGCGCTGTCCACGCTCACCGCCGGCGGCGCCGCGGTCATGCGGGAGGCGGGCGAGGCCGTCGCCGAGGAGCTGCGCCGCGAGCTGGAGCGCGCCGCCGCGCGGGACGAGGTCCGGTACGAGTTCGTCACCGAGCAGGGCGACCCGTTCACGGTGATCTCCCGCGTCGCCGACGAGAACCGCGCGGACGCGGTGATCGTCGGCGCGTCCGCGCAGGCCGGGCACCGGCTGATCGGGTCCGTCGCGGTCCGGCTAGTGCGCACGGGCCGCTGGCCGGTGACCGTCGTCCCGTGACCCGCCCGCGATCGGCGGTGCGGTCAGGTTGGACGCCGGCGGCAAGGGAAGTGGTCCGGTGAACCGTGCGGAGGACGAGGCGGGGGCGGCGATGTCGGAGCCTTACCTGACGGAGGTCGGCTGGGCGGGGTCCGCGCTCCGCGTCGCCGGCGCGATCAGGCGCGACGGCGACCTGCCGCTGATCCCGGAGATGGAGCTGGTGCTGCGCGAGCACGACGGCGGCGGGCTGCTGCGGCTCCCCGCGTCCGTCACGGCGGAGGACGGGCTGGTCACCTTCGAGGCGCTGGTGGACGTCGCGTCCGTCGGAGGCGGCGAGCCGCTGCCCGGCGGCCTCTGGGACGTCGGGCTCGCCATCGGCGCGCCGCCCGGGGGGCGGGTCGTCGACCTCGGATCCGAACGCGCGCCCGGCCTCGACACCGCGCCGCAGCGGCGGTTCCTGCCCGGCGCCGTGACCGTCGCCGCCTACTTCGGCGGGCGCGGCACGCTGTCCATCGACGTCGGCGGGCGCTCCCACGTCGCCGGCACGACCGCCGCTGACGCGGTCGCCTGGGACGAGCGGCGCGCCGAGGTCGTCGTCACCGGGCACATCGACCGCGGCTGGATCAGCATGCCGATCTCCGGGACGCTGATCCTCACCGAGCGGCGCACCCGCAAGACCTTCGAGGTCATCGCGGCGCTGGAGGAGGCGGACGACCGGCTCGGCTACCGGGCCGTGCTGCCGGTCACCCGCGCGTACGTCGACGACCCGCTGCCGCGCGGCGACTGGGACGTCTCGCTCTGCCTCGGCTTCTCCGGCATGCACCGCGAGCTGTGCGTCCTCGCCCCGGACGAGCCGGTCGACGTGCAGGTGTGGCGGCGGCTCCGGCACGTGCGCGTGGCGTCCTCGTCCGCGCCGGACCCGCTGACCATCACGGTCGGCCGCGCCTGAACGCCCGGTCGGGCCAGAACGGCCGCGACCCCGCGGCCACCACCCCCGCCAGCAGCACGACGACCGCCGTCCCGCCGATCAGGTTGACGCACGCGGTCGCGACCGCCGCGTCGAACGGCCCGTGCAGCAGCAGCGGCAGGATCGTCAGCAACACCACCGCCGTCCCGCCGATCCACGCGAACGCCCGGACCGGGCGCGCCGCCGTGGCCAGCAGCAGGTGCATCAGCGCGGTCGCCTGGATCGTCCCGGCCATCGCGACGAGCGCGTAGCTCGTCGCCGCCGGGCCCGCCGGGGTGCGGCCTCCCGCGAACACCGGCACGTCCAGCCCGAACAGGCCGCGCAGCCCCATCACCGCCGCGAACGCGGTGCCCGCCGCGGCCAGCGACGCCGCCGTCCCCGCCCACCACAGCGGGCGCAGCGGCAGCGCCGACCCCGCCGAGATCTCCTCGTGCAGGGCGACGAACTCCTGGTACCTCCGCGCCGGAGCCTCACCCCGGCGCCGCCGCGCCGTGGAGGGACACCGGAACGACCGCTCGTACGGCCGTGGCGCAGGACGGCCGGCGTGCCTGCCGGGCAGGCCGCCGGGGTACCGCCCGAATGGCGTATCGGGCATGTTCCCTCCCCCCGGTGCGAACGATGTAGGTGCTACCCGGCCGCGATAGGGGGAACTCTCCCAAGCACAACAATTTGCAGATGTTTGGCCCCGTCACCGGTCATAGCGCCGTTCATCGCGTAAGTGAAAGTCGCGGGGGGCGCGCGGACCGATAGCGTCGGCACGGTGGAACGACAATTCACCGTCGCGCAGGCGCGCGCGCTGGTCCCCGAGGTCCGCGAGCGCGCCGCCGAGATCGTCCGGCTCCGCGCCGACCTCGCCGAACTGGCCCTCGACCTGCGCACCGCCGGGGAGTCGGCGTTCGGCGGGATGGCCGAGGCCAAGTCCTACGAGGCCCGCATCGACGAGCACGTCGGCTGGTTCACCGACCAGGGCATCGAGATCAAGGGCATCGCCCCGTTCCTGATCGACTTCCCCGCGACGCTGGACGGGCGGTCGGTGCGGCTGTGCTGGCTGGAGGGCGACACCGAGCTGGCCTGGTTCCACCGCACCGAACTCGGCTTCGCCGGCCGCCGCCCCCTGCCCTGAGAAACGCGAAGGACCCCGGGGGTCGCCCCCCCCGGGGTCCTGCCACGTTCGTTCGTCAGACCTGGCCGGCCTTCTCCAGCGCCGCGCAGCAGGTGCCGGTGATGAGCCGGGCCACCACGTACGGGTCGACGTTGGCGTTCGGGCGGCGGTCCTCGATGTAGCCCTTCTTCTCCACCTCGACCTGCCACGGGATCCGCACGGACGCGCCGCGGTTCGACACGCCGTAGCTGAACTCGCTCCACGGCGCCGTCTCGTGCATCCCGGTCAGGCGGCGCTCGATGTCGGCGCCGTAGCCCTGGACGTGCTCCTGCGCCCGCTCGGCGAGCGCCTCGCACGCGGTGATGATGGCGTCGTAGTTCTCGCGCATCGCCTTGGTCGAGAAGTTGGTGTGCGCGCCGGCGCCGTTCCAGTCGCCCTCGACCGGCTTCGGGTCGAGCGTCGCGGACACGTCGAACTCCTCGGCGATGCGGTAGAGCAGCCACCGCGCGACCCACATGTGGTCGCCGACCTCCAGCGGGCCCGCCGGGCCGATCTGGAACTCCCACTGACCGGGCATGACCTCGGCGTTGATGCCGGAGAGCTTCAGGCCGGCGTCCAGGCAGGCGTCCATGTGCCGCTCGACGATCTCGCGGCCGAACACCTCGTCCGCGCCGACGCCGCAGTAGTAGAAGCCCTGCGGGGCCGGGAAGCCGCGCTCGGGGAAGCCGAGCGGGCGGCCGTCCTTGAAGAAGGTGTACTCCTGCTCGATGCCGTACCAGGAGTCCTGGTCGGCGTACTGCTCCGCGATCGGACGCAGCTCGGCGCGGGTGTTGGTCTTGTGCGGCGTCCCGTCGACGAGGAAGACCTCGCACAGGACGAGCTTGTGGTCGCCGCCGCGCAGCGGGTCGGGGCAGGAGAAGACCGGCTTGAGCACGCAGTCCGAGTGGTCCCCGGGGGCCTGGTTCGTGCTGGAGCCGTCGAAGCCCCAGTCCGGCAGGTCGGCGCCGTCCGGGAGGATCCTGGTCTTGGACCGCAGCCGCGCGGTGGGCTCGGTGCCGTCGATCCAGATGTACTCGGCCTTGTAGCTCAACGTCGATCCCTTCGCTCACTGCCGGGGCCTTGTGGGTTTCTCGGCACGGGACACGCTGCCAACCAGGCATTTCGCACCTGTTGCCCATATGTGAACGCCGTGTAACACGCGCCCCGGCCGCACCGAGGCGTTCCTCACACCCCGCCTCGCACCGCGCCGTCCGGGCCCGGGGCCCCGCTCGTTCAGCGCTTCCTGCCGGGGCCGCGTCAGGAGGTGCCGGACGGCCAGTCCCAGCGGGGCACCTCGCGCAGGGGGTGCAGCTCGTCGTCGGTCTCGGCGTGGGAGTTCTGCACCGCGACCCGCGTGCCGAACTCGACGTGCTCCAGCAGCGCCTGCCGGAACGGCGCGTCGTCGGGCAGCTTCGCGGCGTCGGCCGCGGCCATGTACAGCTCGACGAACCTGCGCCGCTGCTCCTCGGTGATCTTCAGGTGGCGGTGCACCTCGATGAGATGGGAGAAGCCGCCCATCTCGCGCGAGAAGGTGTCGGGGCCGCCGAACGTCTCGGCGGTGAAGGCCGTCAGGTGGTCGACGTGCGTGGGCCGTCCCTCGCCGAACAGCGGTTGCAGGAGCGGGTCGGCGAGCAGCGAGGAGTAGAACACGTCGATGAACCGGTGGAGGCCCTCATGGCCTCCCGCATGCTCGTACAGCGTCCGCATGACCCCACCAAGCTCGCCGTGTCCGGTACACGCCGTTTATCGCAGCACCGGCCCGCCCCTGTCCACGGCATCGCCGGATCCGGCCGCCGGCGCGGTCAGCCGAGTTCGGCCTGCTCGTCGAAGAGCTTGGCCTTCCACTCCCGCTCCAGGGCGGTGGTGTCGTTGTCGTCGGGGTGGAAGTCGCGCCGGTTGTAGTCGCGCAGATGCCGGACGACGTCGCGCTGGAGGAACGGCGAGGTGCGCAGGCGGCGCAGGCTGCGGGCCAGGCGCGGCAGACGACGTGCCTCCGGGTCGAGCGCCAGCGACACCACCGTCAGCCCGATGACGAACAGCAGGAAGTCGACGGTGACGGCGTTCATCACCCACCGGCGGACGCGCTGGTCGCCGCTGACGGTCTGGAAGACGTCGAACGCCACGGACTTGTGCTCGCTCTCCTCCAGCGCGTGCCACAGGAACATCCGCCGGATCTCCGGCTCGGTGAACATGTCCCGCGCCTCCGGCTTGTTCAGCAGCACGTAGGCGAGCGTGGCGGTGTAGTGCTCCAGCGCGGCGGTGACGGCGAGCTGCACGTCCGGCGGCAGCACCCGGGAGAGGAGCGCCAGCCCGTACTTGGTCTGGCGGTCGATGAACCGGGTCGGGTAGCCGAGCCCGCGGAGCCGCTCGTTGAAGTGGCGGTGCTCGCGGCCGTGCGTCACCTCCTGGCCGATGAACCCGGCGACCTGCGTCTTCAGCTCCGGGTCGGTGACCTCGTCGCGGTAGTGCCGCACGGTCTTGACGAAGAAGTCCTCGCCCTCGGGGAACACCGACGACAGCACGGTGACGATGTGGCTCATGACGAGGTCGTCGTTCATGTAGTGGCGCGGCAGCCGGCCCTCGGGGTACTCGAACTGGACGCGGCGGGCGCGCACGGTGCGGGGGCGGATGCGGAAGGCGGAAGTGCTCATGGGACTTCAGGTCCGTTCAGAGGGGGATATCCGCTTTGCCCTCGACGGTACGAACGCCCGCATGATCCCATCAACCCTGCCGGTAAGTGACCCGCGTCACAATTGGACGCCATGCCAATTGCCGACCGGCCGATGAGTTCTGCGACCGGGCGAGGTCCACCCCTACAGGCCACGAGCGAAACCCGGAGGAGCCCATGACCGCCAAGGCACTACCGCCCGTCGTCGACGCCGAGACCTGGCAGCGCCACCTGGAGGAACTGCGCGCCCGCGAGAAGGCCGCGACCAGGGAACTCGACGCGATCGCCGCCCAGCGCCGGCGGATGCCGATGGTCGAGATGCCCGACTACACCCTGGAGGGCGAGGACGGACCGGTCAGCCTCGCCGACATCTTCGAGGGCAAGTCCCAGCTGATCGTCTACAACCACATGTGGTTCCCCGGCGAGACGTGGCAGTGCCCGGGCTGCACCGGGTACACGTCGCAGTTCACGCGCCTCGCGTTCCTGGACGCCTACGACGCCCGCTTCGTCATCGTCACGCAGGGCCCGATCGACGAGGCCCTCGCCTACAAGCGGCGGGTCGGCAACAAGATGACCTGGTACTCCACCGCCAACAGCTCCTTCGGCGCCGACGTGGGCGCCCCGCCCGGCGGCGCCTTCGCGGTCAACGTCTTCCTGCGCGACGGCGACACGGTCTACCGCACCTGGCACACCAGCGGACGGGGCACCGAGCAGCTCAGCTACACCTTCCCGCTCATCGACCTCCTGCCGTACGGCCGTCAGGAGGAGTGGCAGGACGTCCCCGAGGGCTGGCCGCAGTCCCCCACGTACAGCCGCTGGCCCAGCTCCAAGGACATCGCCGCCGCCTACGGCGAGGACGCCTAAGGCAGCGGCTCCCCGACCGAGGGCGGGACGTCCGGCCACGCGAGCGTCAGGTCGTCGGGCGCTCACCGGCGTTGAGACGGTAGTGGGCGCGCTCGCCCTCGGGAATGGGGAACGAGCTGTGCACCCACATCACCGGGACCAGGGCGGCCAGCTCGGTCGCCGCGCGCACCGGGTCGCGGTCGAGCAGCCGCAGGGCCAGTTCGCCGCGCAGCGCGACCGCCGACAGGCTGAAACCCAGCACGTCGTGCAGGTCACGGCCGATCCGGACGCGCTCGGCGGCGACGGCCGCCGCCGCCAGCTCGTGCCGGGCCCGATCGAGCAGGACGACCAGATCCGAGAGCCGGGACAGGCTGTAGAACAGCCACGCCAGGATCACGGTGGAAAGCAGCTCCGTCACCACGCCCGTCGGCGGAGAGACCGGAGGCGGGGTGACGGAGAGCACGGCCACCAGGACCAGCACGGCCGCGGCGATCGCCCATGACCTGGGCGGACGCACCCGGACCAGCACCGCGCCGACGAGCAGCCCCCACATGCCCTCGACCACGCCCAGGACGCCCGCCACGTAACTCCCGGGCCAGGCCACCGGAATCATCAGCAGCCCGAGCACGATCAGCCTCCCGCGTCCCGGCCGCGACACCAGCAACGGCACGCTCACGGCGAGCAGCGGGACCAGCAGGTAGAGCCAGCGCGGGTCCCCGGAAAGGAGGAAGACGTTCACGACCTCCCTCACCGCCTGGATGAGCACCACGGCGACGAGGATGAGGCGAACGAACCCGGGCGACCTCACCGGCGGCGGTGTGCGGCGGTCGCTTGCGTCGCGGTAATCGCTCGCCATCGAACGCACTTCGGTCAGCGTCCGTCGCGCCGTCTCGGTGGCCTCCCGGACCTCGGCACGGGCGTCCTCGGGCGCCGCACTGGCCGCCGCCGCTGCCAGCCTGCCGGCGATCGACCGCAGGCCGGTGCCCACGGTCTCGCGCAGCTCGGCGTCCATCCGCAGCCGTTCCCGGACCGTCTCCAGCCTGGCCAGGTCGTCGCGGGCGGCGTGCAGATCCACCACCATCCGGCTGACGGTGTGCAGGCTGAACACGATCAGCGCGTCCGTCGCCAGCGCCAGCGGCCGCCAGAACCAGATCCCGACCGGCTCCCCGGCCAGCGCTCCTGCGATCGCCGTGCCGAGGAGGACGAGGCCGAGCAACGGCCAGGACACCCGCGCCGGAAGCGCGACCAGCACGCCCGCCCCGACCGTCCACGGCAACCACTCCCACTCCATGCCGACCAGCGCGAACGGCGCCAAGGCCAGCACCACCAGTACCGCCAGCGACGTGTAACGCACGCCCGCCCGCCACCGCCGCGCGAGCAACGCCACCAACGGCGGATAGGACGCCATGGCCACCACCCACGCCTCGACGCCCAGCCCCTTCCTGGCCGCGTCGAACAACCGGACGCAGAAGACCAACCCCAGCGCGGTCCACAACATCAGCCGCGCAACCCGCGCCTGAAAATCCTCAGCCCCCACAACGTCTCCCACGGCATTCTCCCTGGCACCGCGAACAAACAAGCAGTTGCTTGAACCCCTGACCGATGCCAGCCTTGAACGATGGACGACCTCGATCTGACCGACCTGGATCGGTTCGCGCACGGGTTTCCATACGACGTCTTCGACGGGCTCAGGCGGGACGCGCCGGTCTGGTTCCACCCCGCCACCGAGAACACCCCGGGCGGCGAGGGATTCTGGGTGATCAGCCGCTACGCCGACATCGTCTCCGCCGCGTCCGGCGCCGCGACGTTCTCCTCCGAGAGCGGACCGGGCCGCACGGGCGGAGGCACCCTCATCGAGGACCTCCCCAGCGGCTTCGCCACCGGCGTCCTGCTGAACATGATGGACGACCCCCGGCACCAGCGATTCCGCCGCCTGCTGACCCCGAGCCTGTCCCCGCGCACACTACGAACGATCGAAGAAGACCTCCGCCAACGCGCAGAGCGAATCGTGGAAACCGCCTTGACAAAAGGCGATTGCGACTTCCTGACCGACATAGCAGCAGAACTGCCACTACAAGCAGTAGCACAACTCCTCGGCGTCCCCCAAGAGGACCGGCACCAACTACTCCTCTGGGCCGACGCCACGCTAGACCACAAAGATCGAGCCCTGGGCGAAAGTACCGAGCGCACCCAACAGGCAGCAGCGGAAATGTTCGCCTACGGCTCAACCCTCCTAAAACGCAAACAAACCAATCCCACCAACGACCTCCTCTCCGTCGCAGCAAACGCCCACATCGACGGCGCTCCCCTCTCAGATCTAGAGCAGCAAATGCTCTTCAACCTCCTGATCGCCGCAGGCACCGAAACCACCCGAAACGCCCTAGCCATCGGCATACACGCCGTGATCGAGAACCCGGCAACATGGGAGCAACTCCAGTCCAACAGAAACCAGCTCCCGACCGCCGTCGAAGAGATGCTCAGATGGGCCTCCCCCACGCCCTACAACCGCCGCACCGCCACCCGCGACACCACCATCGCCGACCAGCAGATCCGTGCAGGAGACAAGGTCACCCTATGGTGGGCGTCCGCAAACCGCGACGAAGAAATATTCCCCGACCCCCACCACTTCGACATCACACGCACCCCGAACCCCCACCTGGCATTCGGCCGCGGCAGCCACTTCTGCCTAGGCGCCGCCCTGGCCCGAATGGAGATGCGCGTAGTGCTAGACACCCTCCTAGACAGAGTCGACTCCCTCGAACTGACCGCCCCGATCGAACACACAAGAAGCAACAAACACACAGGCATCCGCCACATGCCCGTCCACCTAACCCCTCGCTGAGGCCTCCGGAACCCGCCCCAGCCCGGCACGCGAACTCCCCCTCCCCGCGACCGGCCTTCAACCTCCCACCCACCGGCCACAAAGTCCTATTTGTGCCCATTCAAAAGGCCCCACGCGCCCTCGAACCGACCCCCGGCCGCCTCACTCGGTCCCGTCGCAGCACACGCGCGAATGGATCACCTGGCCGATTACGGTCAGCATCGAAGCGGGACGGAAGCGTGAGCAATCCGTGGTTAAGCTCTCCCCAGGGCGGTCGCCACTCGCCCTGCCAAGTCGCAGCACGGGTGAGCCATCGGTCTAGGGAGCCGACGTGAACGTGAACGACCCGGATCGGCTTCTGTCGGCTCTCGCACTGCCGGAGACGCAGACGGACGCCGTCACGCGAAAACTGTGCGCGACCGTATACCTGGATTGGCGATTCGCCGAGTTCTGCCGCGAACAACTGTGCCACGCGAGCATGGTGGCGGCCGCCCCGTCACACGGTATCGACGATATCGCCGTGGCCAGGCATGCGGTCCACGCCTACGAGCTGGAAAAACTCCGGTTTCGGCGCGTGAGCGCGGGGATCGTTTTCTTCTACGCCGCCCTGGCCCTGGCCGTCGTGGAGGCGGTCAACGGTTCCCCTCGGGGCGCTCTCGTCATGGCGCTCATCGCATTGCTCTTCCTGGCCGCCGGCGCGGTGGTCAATGTCCGATCGGAACTGGCGTCAAGGCGCACGGCACTGAGCCTGGTGCGCGATCAAGGGCACGACCCGCGCGAATCGGCTCCGCGTCTTTCCGCCGCGCTGGAGAAATCGCTCGCGGAGCGCTCTCGGGCCAACGTGGTCGTCTACGACGCCGAGATCGGTGCCGACAACCCCTTCATCGGCAGCGGATGGCGCATAACCGAGGCGGTATGGGCCCCCATCGACGTGGGAACCGCAGCCAAGGACGCCTCCGGAAACCCGCTGGCCATCCGCTCCTTCACCGCCGCCGACCTGCACGAGTTCCTGATCGAGCGGATGCCCGGTCTCGGCTTCGAGAAACTGACCGCCGTCGACCGGCTCTATGTCCCCGGCCTGTCGGCCACGAAGGTCCCCGGGCTGGTACCGGATCCGCTGCGCGGTCCGGTCTCGACGGTGGACGAGCGCCTCGTGCGCGCAGGGGTGAACGTCCAAGGCGGCCAAACGCGCACCTACCTGTGCTTGCAGCACGTCAGCCGGGGCGGCGCGCTGGTCGTCTCCATGTACGTGCGCGCCCGCCTCGTGCAGGACAGGCTCACCTGGGAAACGCACGCCTACGTTCTACCGCCGCTGTCCCCGCTGCTGGTGTCCAAAGTGGACAAGCTTCCGCGGAGACGGAACGAACTCTTCTGGGACACGGTCGCCACGCACGGCTTCCAGGGTCTGCCGCTCGTACTGGCGGCACCCGCCATGCTGCTGGCACGCCCGTTCGTCTCCAGCGAGTTCCTCGAACAGCAGGCCTCAGGCCGACACGACGTCAAACGAAAGCGCGACGTCGACTACGGCGCGGTCATGGTCATCCGCGAGGTCGTCAGCGACTTCGGCGAGATGGGCTTCGCGGAGCGCACCGACGCCGTGGACTACTTCCAACGGCTCCAGCAGGGCGTTCTCACCGCCACCAAGGAGTTCCTCGGCGAACACAACATCGACACCTCCGATCTGAAGACCAAGCAGCAGCACATTGTCAGCATGCACACCTACAACTTCACCGGAGACATCACCGGCCCCGGACACATCTTCGGTGACCACGGAGTGCAGAAGCACACGGACGACCCGCCCCAGTCCGGAGAGTAGCCACGCGCACGCAGGAGGTCATTGTGAGCACCTACAACTTTCCCGGTGGCATCTCCGGCGCGGGCCACCATTTCGGTGACGGCGGCCAGCATGTCCACCACCACCGGACGTCCGACCTCGGTCCGCTGGTTCGCGAGCTCCGGCGCCAGATAAGCGCCGCGACGCCGCCCCTCCCCTCCGACGTCGACGAGACCGCCGAGCAACTCGAAGCGGAACTCGAAAACGAGAACCCCAACCCGGGACGCCTGCGCCGCCTGATCGAGCAGATCACCACGGCGGCCGCAGCCACCACCGCCATAGCAGGCGCAGCCGAACAGGTCGCCGGCGCGATCCAACACATATGAGCCCCGACCGACCTGATGAGAGCCGCGAACCGCGCCAGCGCCCCAAGCGCCGCCGCTCCCTCCTCGACATACGGCTCCAGCCGGCCCACCCAGCACGACCTAATGCCACGCGAGCTCCGCTCCCCCAACCTCTGCAAACTGACCGCCCACCCTCGTCCGTCCTGACGCCCCCAGGCGCGAGCCGGTCCCGGCCGCGCGGGCGGCCGGGACCGGAAGGGCGGGACGGTCAGTCGGCGCAGATCGCGTAAACGCTGATGCCGACGTCGTTGTAGCCGATCTGGCGGCCGAGCGCGATCCAGCCGCGGCCGTCCGACGTCGGGAAGGACCCGACGAGGATGGCGCCGTTGCCCTGCGCCTCCCCACCACCCCCGAGAACGTGCTTGCTGCCCGGGCAGTAGAGGGTCCGCCGCTGGAAGTTGGGGACGTTGGCGTTCGGCAGGGCCACGATCTGGTAGCCGGCCGGGAGGGCGGCGACCCGCGACGCGTCCGGCCGAGCAGGTGCACCGGCGTTCTGCGCACTGGCGACGCCGGCGGAAGCCAGGCAGGTCGCCGCGGCGGTCACGGCCAGAGTCGCAGCGGTGATCTTCAAGGACGGCATGTGCTCTCCTTCGATGGCGGTCCCCCACCGCCGGCACCCTGCGCCACCAAGTTGCGGATGCGCCGACGCACAGACGGTGAGAAGCCCACGGACTTGAACACCAGGAGTGTCACTAAGAACACAAAGAGCATCTATAGCCATCCGTACGCATCCGACTACACAGAGTGCCGCAATACAGGCTACGGAGAGTGTTTATGGTCGGCGGAGGCCTCGTCACCTGCCGTAATGGACCCCACCTAGTGCGCCCCCTGACCTCGTTCGGCCATCCAGTTGCAGCACCTCAACCACTGCGCCTCGTCCCCACAGTGCACGCCAAGCCCCACCCGAGGCACCGCTTGTTCCCCCACCACATCGAAGGCAATGCCCCACCTCGGCGAACGAGACCTTCACCCGACTGGGCGCAAACGGTCACCAGACAGCGCCCCCGACCTCCGCCCAAGCACGCCCCCGGACGGCCCGTCTCACTGGAGTGCCACCGCACCCGCCGGCCGCGGCCGTTGCATCAGACGGGGCGCGATGCGCGGCCCAGCACGGCCGCTCGGTGACCGACGCCCACGCCACACGCCCTTTGGACGGCATGGGTCGACGGAAGGTCGCCCACATGGTTCCAGCAACGGCACATCGATTCGGGCTACCTAAAAAGATCAATAGGGGCGACCTTCAATTAGTCAGATACATGAGGTCGCCGTGTGTGCATTTTTACATTGCGATCTTTACACGATAGACCGGATGATGCCCACACGCCCGAAACCGCTCTCACCGAGAGCCGTCGGCGATTTGCCGATAATGTCGTCCAGTATTTCACGGCCGCACGCCGCGAAGGAGGAGCGGGACAAACTATGCCCAAGAAGGAGCGCCAGCAGGCCGATCGCGCCATCAGTCTAATATTCGTTATTGCATTCGCCTACACTGCCTTCATTCGGAACTGGATTGCCTTTATTGCATTGATCTTTCTCGGCGCTTTCATTTATCTGGCATTCTTCCGTCAGACGTCGTGCGACGTTGAAAGAGTAGACGGAGGCGCGTGCGGCAACACTGCGTATGGCTGGTTGGGCGCCTGTCATTTCCGGAGGCACAAGCGAATAAAGAGAAATGCCATTCTGGCGGGCATGACGTTGCGGCGACCGGCTCCCGAACCTCCAGCGCGCCGATACAGGGGAAGCGAGCGGGACAATCATGAGGAAGCGACGCAGATATCCGAATCGGGAGGCGTTACCCGTTTGGCCTACGATTGCGCGATGCTCATCGCAACGGTGGCGGGTTCCGTGGCATCCATCCTGGCTTTGGCGACTCCGAACTAACCAACTATCCAGTCTGATGATTAGAAGCGACTCCCCGCGCGTGTGAGCGGGGGCAGAGCCTGGGCGTGTTACTTGCGAACCGATGCCCGGCCGTTGGACTATCTGCCGAGTATGCGGATGCCGTCGTGTTGGCGGATGGGGACCGCCGGATGCGCGGCCAGGGCGTCTTGGACTCGGATGGCGAAGGCTTCGTCGGCCAGCTCGGTGACCTCGTCGGCTGTGACCCACCGGAAGGCGGAGGTCTCGTCGGACTCCCGGAGGGAGCCGGCCTCGGCCTTGCAGCGGAAGACCAGGGCGACGATGCCGCGGGTCATGTTCTTGTAGACGCCGGTCAGGGCGATCGGCGTCACGTCCAGGCCGGTCTCTTCCTGAACCTCGCAGCGAAGGCCCGTGATGATGTCCTCGTCCTGCTCCAGGACGCCGCCGGGCGCCTCCCAGCGACCGTTGTCACGGCGCTGGATGAGGAGGGCGCGCCCCTGGTCGTCCACAACGACCCCCGCCACGCTGACGGAGTGGCGACTGCCGGGCATTTCGCAAGCTCCTCTGACCAGGTCTGGCTACTAGACTCAACGCTAGTACATGTACGTACGAGTTGAGGAGCTGGCCGCGCGTGGGCGAGCTAGGGTTGCCGGACCTGGATCCGACAAGCGATCGGCCGGTCTTCAAGCAGATCGCGGATCACCTGCGGGCGGCAATCGACAGCAAAGAGCTGTCACCGGGCGAGAAGCTCCCTTCGGAGAGCCAGCTGATCGGTCACTATGACGTTGCCAGGATGACGGTGCGCCATGCTCTCCAGATTCTGCAGAGCGAGGGGCTGACCGTCGCCGAGCACGGCAAAGGCGTTTTCGTTCGGTCCCGGCCGCCAGTACGGAGGCTGGCCTCCGACCGCTTTGCTCGGCATCACCGCGAGCAAGGCAAGGCGGCTTTCATCGCGGAGGCCGAGGAGGCCGGCGTCACTCCGTCGGTCGACTCCATTGATGTCACGGAAAGCACGCCTTCGACAGAGATTGCATCGAAGCTAAATCTCGCAAGTGATGACCTGGTCATCGTTCGGACGCGTCGGTATCTGCTCGATGGGCACCCGGTGGAGCTGGCGACCTCGTACATCCCGGCCTCGATCGCTCGCGACTCGCGGATCGCGCAGGCCGATAGTGGGCCTGGTGGGATCTACGCTCGGCTGGAAGAACTCGGCCATCGTCTCGACCACTTCACCGAGGAGATCCGGGCCCGGATGCCGCTGCGCGGAGAGGCGCGAGCGTTGAGGCTCGCACCCGGCGTACCGGTGTTCCACCTGGTCCGTACGGCTTATGACCAGGCAGGACGGGCGGTCGAGGTCTGCGACACGGTCATGTCGAGTGACGCCTACGTCCTCTCCTACGAGCTCCCAGCGCGTTAGGGCTTGACTCATCTAGATGAGTTGTGACACGGTCTCCCTACTTGTCTAGACGTCTAGGCGTGATCGATGACCTGGGCGTCCGCCCTTCAACTCCGTCCTGGGAGGTCTCGGTCATGAACGATGCAGATGCGAAGTACGAGGAGAGTTCCTGGCGCGCCGCTGCTCTGGCACTGGTGGACGCGCTCGAGCGGCGCGGGCTGGATGCTCACGTGCACGGGATTGGTGCGGTGCGAGTGAGCAATCCGGCCGGGGATCCCGACCCGAATGACCCGCGCGGAGCGTTGATGCATCCGGGGATGCGTCAAGAGATGGTGTGCCGCCACCACGAGGGCGCATTGTGGTGGTTGTGGGTGTGGTCGGGGCCGACGCGCCAGTCTCCGCCGGAGCTGGAGCCGCTGTGCCCGTTACTGGATACCGACACTGCGGCGGAGCGGATCGCGCGAGTGCTCGCAGTGCCGTTCGCTGGCTCTCCGGCCGAGGCCGACTCATGAACGTGGTCCGGGTCGTGCTTCCGGACGGGCTGAGCGGGCGTCCGGTCGCTGCTCAGATCGAAAGCGAGTTCCCGGGCGTCTGTGCCTGGTACGGCAAGGCGACTGGAGCGTGGTGGGCGATGGTCCGGGTCCAAGGCGTCCCGCGGCTTGTCGAGGCCGTGAATCCTCAGGAGTTGCGCAGAGCGATCATCTACGCGACGGGATGGTCGTGGCCGCGTGACGCCCACGATCCGCCTGAATGGCATGAACCAACCCCTGCGCCTTGGTGAGAGACACGGGGTTTTGGGTGGTGGGCGCGGACGGTTTCGAACCGCCGACTCCTCGCTTGTAAGGCGAGTGCTGCCCTCACATCCACTGACCTGCGGTAACGCATCCCCGCACCGTCTCTTGGGGCCTCCATGATGGCACAAGCGACGTCTCATTCCCATAGTTGGTGGGGAACGAAGTCATCCTGATTCTGAGTCCGTTCCCCACCCTGGCGGGGAAGGCACAAAGGCGAGTTCTGTTGACCAGGTCACCGTAGCGATACGGGGTTATGACTACTTCAGGAGCAATCCTGACGTCGTTCCCGCCGAACGAGGGAAGCGCGTCATACCTACTGATACTCCGTACGACTCGCACGGAGTATGACTACGACTTCGGCCGGGCGAGATTGCCGGCCCCCAGGCACGGATGAGCCCCGGTGCTGGCGGTCACCGGGACTACGGGTGGGTCAGGCACCGTCCCCAGCGGTTCACCGGCGGCCTGGGGGGCGCACGCAAGTTCCCCTCGAGGGGTCTGGTCATGTGCGACTGCCGCCTCGGCCAACTCGACGACGACGGCACCCAACTTCCCCTCATCAAGATGAAGCCCGCCAAGTCCAGCGACGCCAGGCGGTACCTGATCTACAAGTGCAAGAGCAGGAAGGCGGGCAGCTGCGGCAGGCGCAGCATCAAGATGGAGGACATGGGCGACCCCGTCATCGACCTGCTGTGCGCCGTCCCGGAGCAGATCGAGGCGAGCGGGGACCCGGAGGTCGATGACTGGCGCAAGGCCCTTGAGGACAAGCTGCTGGGCTACGAAAGGCGCAAGAACGAGCTGCGCGAGGAGTTCGCCGAGGGCGAGTACAGCCCGAAGGAGTACCGCCAGACGCTTGCCCTCATCGACTCCAAGATGGACGACGTCAGCGGGGAGCTGGCCAAGCTCGGTGTGAAGACCCGGCTGAACCTCACGGCTGCCGAGCTGCGCGAGCGGTGGGAGGACCCGGAGTGGCCGCTGGCCCAACAGCGGGCCACGCTCATGGCGTACATCCAGGAGATCCGGATCAGCCCCGCGACCCGGCCCTACTCGGTCTTCAACCCCGACCGGATCGACATCGTCTGGCGGTGACTTTCCCCAAGGATCTGGGGAAAGCTGAGTGCGATCACCGGAGTGAATCCCTACTGTCATCTGTGTGAGCACCATTGATGGCGACCAGCTCTTGGACTCGGCGAAGGACTACGCCGACCACGCTCTCCGGGCCTATGTCGAAGGCCAGAACAAGAGAGCACTCACCGACGCCGCGGTGAGTCTGGAGCACTTGAGCAAGGCAGTCTTGTGTTCCATCCAGCCTGTGCTCCTAGTCGAGCTGAAGAACGGGTCCTTTGACTCCCTGCTGCACCTCGCCGGTGAAGGAAGCAGGTCCAAGAAGCCGCCGAAGGACGTCCGCACCATCAGCGGCTCGGAAGCCATCGCCCGCGTCCAGCTCGTCGTCCCCGGCATCACCGTGCCCCCGGAGCGGATCAAGCAGCTCATCGCCCTTCGGAACGGTGTCCTGCACGCGGGCCAGTTCGACGCCCAGGACGTGCACCAGCTCCTTGCCGCATACGTCCGCCTGGGCAACCGGCTCTTCGAGGAGCTGGACGTCTCTGACGACGCCCGCTGGGGGGACCACCGGACGCTCGTAGAGTCCGTGATCTCCGAGACGCTCGATGAGGTCGAACGGGACGTGCGCCGCCGTATGGTTCAGGCCAAGTACCACTTCGACGACCTGGTCTCTAAGATTCCGCCAGAGCAGCTACCGAGTCTGATGAATGCTCTACAGGTAGCCGCCGGCTCCCTGATCGCTGGAAAGGCTATCGGGATCGAGGTACGCAATACGGCGTGCCCCGTCTGCAAGCACGGAGCAGCGTCCTGCAAGGGCTGGGTGGATATTCTGTTCTCCGAGCGGATCGAGGACGACCTTGTGGTGGCGGTTGACCGAGAGTGGGCCATGATCGCGGAGATCTTCGTCTGTGGGGTCTGCGATCTCCGGCTGCATAGTTCGGACGAACTCGAAGCTGCGGGGCTGGATGCTTTCATCCGGCTTCCCGACTACGAACTCCCAGACGATGACGGTTTCTTGGACGAAGGCCCTTGGATGAGCGACTAACGCAGCCGGCCAAGTCCTTTTTCGCTCTGCGTCCGTACGCCTCTTGGGACGGAGTGAGACGTAGCCTGGTGGCCATCTGCCTCTCGACCTGACGGAGCTTGGCCACCGGTAAATCCTTCAGCGATCACGTAGCGAAAGGTTAGGCATACCAGCCGCAGCGGTAAGGGTCTCAGCGGGCACGGCAGGCGTCTTAGAAACATCGGAGCATCACGAAGCCCGCCACCCCTCGGAGGAATCGTGACCATCTGGTCGAGCACGGGGCAGTCTGACCTGCTGACGAGCGGTATCGAGCAGGGACAGGAGGTTTGCGGAAACCTCGACTGGACGTTCCTCGGGCTGCCGCCTCTCATTCGCAGTTCGCCGGCGTTCTCGCGGGCTTCGTACTAGCGATCATGGGAATCCTGCTGGCTCGGGACGGCAGCAACGGCAAACGAGCCTTGGCGCTCACCCTTGGACCACCGAAGGGCCTTCACCAGGACTGTAAGGAAAAAGTATGCGATCTCCAGATGCAGATCTCTACTGTCTTCCAGTGAGCACTCCGACCTATGAAGAGCTTCTGGCAAGCGCACGGTTCTTCGCCGATCGCGCCCTACGGGACTACACCAACGACGACCGCCGCGCGGTGCTCATGGACGCGGGCACGCTGCTGGAGCACGTCTCCAAGGCACTCCTGATCCAAACAAACCCGGCGTACCTAGTCGAACTAAAACCCGGGGGGTTCGACCATCTCCTGCATCTCACCGGACGCGGCGACCGAGCACCCCGGCTCGGCTCGTTGAGGACCATCGGGGCGAACGAGGCAGTGACCCGCGTCCAGAAACTCGTGGACATCCGCACCTCCAAGGCCGACCTGGATGATGTGCTTCAGGTCCGAAACGGCATCGTGCACACAGGAGCTTTCGATGAGACCCGGACTCGCCAGTTGCTAACCGCGTGCCTGCGCTACTGCGAGGAGGTTTACCACGACCTGGGGATGGACGCCCCTTGGGGAAGGCACGCGCACGTGGTCCAGACGCTCCTGAGACAGTCGTGGACCGACGTTCAGCACGAGGTCTACCGGAAGATCACAGCGGCCAAAGTCCGGCTGCGCGCGCTGATGGGGCAGATCCCAAAGTCCGAGCAAGCGGCCGTAGCCGCAGGCCGGCAGAGCGTCCTGCACCCACTCGCTCGTCGTACCGTCCGGACGCCCACCGGCCAACTCTATGTGGCGGAACTCGTGGACTGCCCGGTCTGCACCCACGCAGGCGCACTCTGTCTTGGACATCTCCGCGAGGGGGTGGAGTGGCACAAGAATTCCCCGCACGAGTCCGAGGACCCAAATATCCCCGCCGTTTGGCTCCAGCCCGAGGAACTGCATTGCCATGTCTGTGGCGTTAGTTTTAGCAACGCGGACGAGATGCAGTTGGCTGGCGTCCCACCTCGTCTAGAAATCGACGGGAATGTCCGTGCGTACCTCGGTGGCCGGGTGGCAGATTTTCAGGTACCCGACGACTTCGCTGAAGGCTCCTGGACCGTGGACTAGCGCAACATCGCCAGGTCCCTCTTCACGCGTCACCCGAAGGCCCGCTGGCGGGCGACATCTCAGGCAGAAGCGCGAGCTGTCTAGACACCCAGCGGGCCTTGTAGATCGCATAGAGCACCGGCCGCTCCCGTACCGGCACCAGTCCCACGGCAGGACCCACGACGGCTCGTCACCGAACTTCTGGACCACCTCGCCGGCCTGCTCGCTCCAAACCCGGACGCCACCAGGGAACTCAGGATCGAGATCATCTGACAGGTGACGTTCCCCATATATCAGGGGAAAACCGGGTGCGATCACCGGAGGCCGATCTCTACCGTCATCCGAGTGACCATCACCCACACCGGACTCCTGGCCTCGGCGAAGGAGTTCGCCGACCGGGCGCTCACCGCCTACGTAGAAGACGACGCCGCCGTCATCCTCGCCCACGCGGCCACGAGCCTGGAGCACCTGGCCAAGGCAGTGCTGTGCAGCCGAAGTCCCGTCCTGCTGATGGACATCCAGCGGGGCAAGCTGGACTCGCTCGTCCAACTTGCGGGCTTCCCCGAGATGGCGCGCAAGGCCCAGGACGGGCCGTACACGATCAGCGGCTCCCAGGCCGTCGATCGAGTCGGGACCCTGTTCCCGGGAATTAAGGTGCCGCAGGAGATCACCAAGCTCACCGCCATCCGCAACATGACCCTGCACGTCGGCCAGCACCAAAAGGACGACATCCGCGACCTCCTCGCGGCGTACCTCCGGCTGGCGAATGAGTTGTTCGGGGAGATGAAGGTTCCCGACTCCGAAAGATGGGGGAAGCACACTGACCTGGTCGAGTCGCTCATCTCCAAGTCCCTCGACGAGATCGAACGCCGGGTCGCACAGCGCATCGCCCAGGTGAAGTACAAGCTCGATTCCTGGCTGTCGAAGATCCCGGAGGAAATGCGCCAGTCGGTCCTCGACCGGCAGCAGGCGATGGCCACACCCGAAGTGCATGAGCTGCAGGACTGGGTCGCGGCCAAGTGTCCGGTCTGCGGCCAAGGAGAGGCTCTATACGTCGGCGATCTGATCTTTAACCCGGACATCCACATCGATGCGCACGGACGGCACGATGTTGACGGCGGCATGTACGAACTGTTCGTCGAACGGTTCACCTGCGGTGCCTGTGGCTTTGAAGCGATCGGCGCGGAGGAACTCGCCGCCGCCGATCTGGAGATCGTCTTAGATGTGCCGATCGAGGAGGACTACGGCTTCATCGACGAGGACCCCGGGACGGTCGACTAGCGCAGCCGGGCCAAGTCCCTCTTCACGCGCGCCCCGAGGGCCCGCTGGGACGCCGTCAGCTAGGGCATGGTCGCTAGATGCCTGCGGACCCAGCGGGCTTTGTTGACGGCGTACAGGACCGCCTGGTCCCGCACGGGGACGAGCCGTCCGCCGGACAGCCACAGCGGCTCGTCCGGAAACTCGTACAACACCTCGTCGGTGCGCTCGCTCAGCACCTTGCAGCCGCCGGGGATAGTCAGAATCGGAGTACTCGCGTCATCACGTCCTCGTTACTTCGGTCGGGGATCTCTCGGTAGGTCGCCGGGGAATCAAGTCACAGTTAGTGATCTTGTACGCGTATAGTTATGACTTCCAAGTTCGAGCCCGCCGGCCCCTACGCGGGGAGCCCGGTGCTGGCGGTCACCGGGCCCGGGTCAGCGGCGCTTAGGACGTTGGATGTGCCAGTGGCCGGTGTCGTACCGACAGAACCACGGTTCGAAGTCGCCGTAGCCCGCCTTGCCCTGGCCGATCAGCCACTCGATGAGCCCGTTCGCGTCCCGCCGGGATTTCAGCACCCTGCATCCGGTGAGGCAGGTCATGCCGCCACCGCCTGACGACGCAGCTCGTGGACCTCGGTTTGGGCCTGCTCGCGACGCATCCAGAAGCGGTTCCACTCCAGGTCGTCTTCGATCTGGAGTCGTCGCTCGCCGTCCTCGCGGACGTGGTCGTCGGGCGAGGTCAGCTCCGGGCGCTCCGAGGGCGGGCCGTACACCGGGCTGGCCGTCCGGCACCGGTGCTTGCGCAGGTAGTTGCGGGACTTGCGGAGCCGGATCAGCAGCACCTTCTCGTAGGCCAGCTTGCGCAGGATCCGGTTGACCTTGTTGATCGACAGGCACGCGTACTCGCCGCGCTCCCCGCCGTTCCAGGCGTTGACCATCGCCTTGCCGGTGGCCCGGTCCTTGGTCGGGTTGAGGGGGCGACCGCCCGCCTTGGCCGCGTCCTCGCGCTCCTGGCGAAGGCGCACATACAGGGCGACCAGGCGCTTCTGCCCCTTCCGGTCATTCGCGACGTCCACCCCGGTCGCCAGGGGGCACCCTTGTGCGAGAACGATCTCGGGCGGCAGGTTGGGCCAGTGCTTGAGCCGGTGCACGTTGCGGCACTCCGTGCACCGCCACGCGTAGTCCTCTTCCTCGCCGTCGTCTTCGAGGGCGACGATGTAGCCGTCCGTTGTGCGTCCCAGCAGGGTCGGGTGGTCCTTCAGCAGGACGTCCAGGGTGTCCTGCCGGTCGGCCAGCCAGGGGGCGCTCCCGTGGACGTCCTCGTCGCTGCTCAGCTTGGCCAGGATGTCCAGGGCCAGGAGCCGCTCGTCGTCCCGCTGCCGCCAGTCGAAGCTCCACATCGTGGTCTGGTACCGGTGGATCTTGGCGGCCTTCCAGGTCTCGGTGACGATGCGCCCGTGCCCAGTCAGGAGAGTCATCCGACCTTCATGGTCAGGGTGGGGAACACACGTATCAGGAGTCTCCCTTAGCGGTGTTTTCCCCAGGTTGACCATGAACTCCTGACGCTGCTCGGCGTCCCGCTGGCACTGCTCGCGCACCTCCCGGGCCCGAGCCAGCCCCCGCAGCCGCCTGGCGGACAGCTCGCGGGCCCTCTCCTCGGCCTCCTGCTCCTTCTTCAGCCGGGCCTGCTCCTCGACCATGTGGCGCTCGTACTTGCGGACGCACGGGCGGTAGTGCCGCTGGAAGTCGTGCTCGCGGAACGGCCAGGAGGGGTCCTGGATCTCGTCCGCCAGCTCCTGCCAGCGCTCCCTGGTCTCATTCTCGTCCAGGCCCGAGAACACCCACCCGTAGGTGGAGCGGGCCATGAGGTCGTCGTCCCCGTGGCCGTCGCCCCGGTACGCCCCCGGACGAGCGGAGCCGGTGCTCTCCCGCTTGACCTCCAGGAGCGCCTCCAACTCCTGCTCGTTGGCCACCAGGACGGGCTTGCCCGTCCGCTCGTACCGGTCGCCGGAGTAGTGCAGGGACCCGGCGGCGGCCACGAAGCCCGCGCTCTTGATGTCCCCGCCCTGGATCGGCCCCTGGGTCGGCCACCGGTCCTTCGGGACGTGCCGCATGTCCAGGTAGATGTGGCCGCCCGCTCCCCGCCGGGTGTAGGCGTACTCCTCCAGCGGGAGCAGCTCCCCCAGGTCGCTCTCGGCGTACGCCTCGGGGTCGTCCACGTCGATGACCGCCAAGCCCGACTCGGGCGAGCAGATGACGCCCACTTGGACGGCCTCCACGCCCCGCTCGGTGGGGTAGTGAATGACCCGGACGCTCGGCGTCTCGATGGTGGTAACCGAGCCGTACGGGTACTCGGTGAAGGCTCCGTAGACCGAGGGCTTCTTGGACCACTTCCCGGTGCCGACCCGCACGCCGGGACCGTACTCGGGAGCGGGCTCGGTGGCCTCGACGTTCTGGAACGGGATGAGGGTGAACTTCAGCGGCTCCGCGATCGGGTTGCCGCTCTGCGCTATAGTCAACATAGTTGACCTTTCAATCTCGGTGGAGAGCGGCCTGGCTGGGGAGCCTTGGGGCCGCTCTTCGCGTTTTGTCACTCCACTACTTCGGCGGTGCCGCACAGTGTTGGAGAGCAGCGAAGGGCGAGAATCTACGGACGCGGCTGGCTACTGATGAAGTCCCGCAAGTCGGCGTCCAACCAGATGATCATCCGCACCAGCGAGTCGGTGGCGGGCACCCGGTCACCCCACTGCCAGGCCCCCAGGACCGCCGGGTGGACGCCCAGCACCTCGGCGACGGCCCGCTTGGTCAGTCTCCGCAGCCGCCGATCCCGGTCCAACGCCGCCCACAGCGCGAGCACGTCCAGCTTCGGCACGGCGTCCTGCTCGGCGTACCGCATGGTGTCCTGCACGAGGCCCTCCCCCACGTCGGATGAAGCGGGCGGTCCGCCTCACTCCTTAGGGAGGAGCCCGAGCGCGCAGGACAGTACGCCTCCGTACACGAACTCATTCGTGAACGCCCTACTCAGGAGAATGCGAGGCCCGTGCCGGCAACCGCATCGCGAGCGGAGCGGGTACGGCAGGCCCCTATCGGCCTGGTCTCGCAGGTCACGTACCCGCTACCAATGAAACTGGGGAACGACATCCTGCACGTCCTCGTGAGGACCGCCCTCGGCCGCTGTCCTCGATAGTCCGCGATCCGCCACCGAACCGTCTCGCCTCGGATATCCGGGTGCCTGAAGATCTGGCCATCTCTACCCTCGGCAACGTGAGCTGGAACGAGAGTACAGGCATGGTCAGCAGAGCCTTCGAGGCGTGGAAAGCCACCGACACCGAGATCAGGGCGTTCGCCAAGCTGGCCTTGGGATGGGCCGATCGGGGATTCGACGAGTACTGGACTTCGGCTGGCGAGACCGCGAACCGCAATTTCAATCCTGAAGATTCCAGCGGCTATGAGCAGGCCGACGCGTTCCATCACGCTGTGGATGGGCTCGGGCCTGATGAGTTCGAGTGGATCGTCCGTGCCACCGTGATCAGGGAAGCGGTGACGTTCTTCGAGGTCTACCTGGAGCAGGCCGGACAGGAGGCTCTCGACAGGTACTGGTGGACGGACGAAGCGGGACAGAAATACCGGATGCTCCTCCACACGAAGGGGGCCCAGCAGAGCCCGAGGTGGCCCACGCTCGTCCGCTTCCACAAAGAACTCGGCAACAACGTTGAGACCGACCGGGTGAGATTCATCCGAGACCTCCGTCATCTGTTGACCCATCAGCGCGGCGAACTCCGGACTGAGGAGCGGCGAGTACGCTTCGCCGACGATCACGTGGTCGCCTTCGCCAAGGACCCGAGTAAGCACGCCGACATCTGGGACGAGGCATCGGTGGGAGGCCAAGTTCAGCTCCGCCACGAACGTGTGATGGCCATCCTGGACGACCTTGGAGCCGTCGTACGTGCTGCCGACCCCGTGATCTGGTCGATCCGCTGGGACACGGGCGCGCTACCCAACGTTGACACCCTCAAGTCCGACAGCCTCATCGACACGATCCCGATGTAGCCATCCTCCTGATTGAGCGCATCTCGCGGCTCACCTGTTCAGGCGGCCTCGTCCTCGGACAACTTGTAGTCGATGAGAGCCGCTTGCAGCCGGCCCATCTCCCAGGTGATGTCGATGACCGGCGGCATGCTCTCCCAGAAGTTCGCGGCCCAGCGCTCTCGCAACCAGGGCTGATCCTCCTCCGGGATGATCAGGAACTCGATGTTCCCGACGCGGAACTCCAGATCCCCGAGCACGCGCCACTCGCGTTCCCACTCGAACTCATAGCGACCCCACGATCCCGAACCGGGCTTGTCGATGAACGGCGTGAGCTTCCAGATGGGGTCGGCAGGGTTAATGCCACCGACCATCGCCTGACCCACGACCTTCTGGATGGCCTCTGCTAGGTCGGTGGTGTCGCGGTGGACGTACCAGACCGGCGCACCGCCACGCTCCCGGACGAACGACCGCCGGAAGCCGATGCCCAGTCGACCGTGCTGTTCGACGAGCCGATCCAGTTGGTCCAGCGGGATCTCACTTAGGCAGAGGGCGTGCTGTGTCCGGTCCAGCTCACCCTTTTCCGCGAGGTTCGTGGCAGTCCCCAGCGGCCTCTCAGCCTTGATCACATGATCTCTGAGGATCGTCCCCCAGGCATCGACGTCCGTCAGGTGGACGAGGTACTCCGACATGTCGCGCCAGTTCTCATTGCCTCGATAGCCGAGCACCCCAGCTCCTTCGTCCTCATGCTGTACCGATCAGTCGCCCCCCACATACACGTAGTGGCCTATGTCAGGCCCACCAGTCACCGAAGCGGCTGCAAGGCCTGGCGTCCGGAACGCTATCGAGAACGCTGTGCTGGCCGCGCTGAAGTACGGGGTACGCCATCGTTCTGAGGCCAGGCGTACGCCATCAGGTCGACGTCGAGAACGAGGTAGGCCCTCGTCGTAGACGAGACCAACAGCTTGAGCTGGGACTACCAACGTCACGTGCCCGGACCAGAACGTCGTCCGCGTCGTCCAGGCTGTCCGTCCTGAGAGGCCGGAACGAGAGCGAACTCGCCAGGCCCGTCCTTGCAGGACGGGTACCGTCCTCGTCCTGCCAGGTCCGTACCGCGATCAGCCGGTGCGGATCCGGGACCAGGTACGGACGGCGTGAGGACAGTCCTCGTCCTCACGGCCACGGCACGTCTCGCAGGACAGCTCGAATGCGTCGTCCTACTTCGAGTCGCTCCGTTCGGGATCCCGAGATGGGGACAGTGACCACAGAGCGGCCGCGACGAATGCTCTCTTGTGGGATGGCTCCGCGTGACTTCTACGGAGGTTGGCACGCAGTGAGATCCTTGGCGTCATGCCCCTCGAAGACGACGCCGAGGACGACCTCGACCGTGTACTGGGCCAGACCCATCACCTGCTCGGGGAGGCCGGGGACGAACTCGCCCAGCGGCTCGTCCTACAGGCCAAGCTGTCCGTTCGCCGGGACGGTGGCTACTTCAATCCGATCCCGGGCGACAACTGGACCGCCGCCTCATACGAGGCTGTCCTCCAGGTGCCCCCTTTCTCGGAGAATGAGTACACGCAGGAGATCATCGGCCGGATCTGGACCAAGCTGGAAACCGTGCTGACGAGGCATGGCCGAGAAGACGTCTTCAGCTTGGTCGTCCAGCCCGCGCCGGAGCCTTTGCCATCGGTCGACCCTGACTGGCGTAGCAAAGCCCACCTGGAAACGATCGCACCTCCAACCAACCAGGCGCGGCGGGAGCGGACGGCGGGGGGATACCCCACCCGGGACGGGCTGACGTTCACCAGCCGAGCCGAGGTCGTCGTCTACGAGCTGCTCGTGGGCATTCAGCGGGATTGTCCGCCGGAGAAGGCGTTGGCCATCTTGCCCCTTGCGGGGGCGAAACTTAGAGACGCCGGCGTCCGCAGCCCGGACTTCGTCGTCATCGGGAACGGACGGGCGCTCGTCATCGAGGTAGATGGCCCCCACCACTACCGGACCACGCGTAAGGCCGACGATGCCGACCGCGACCGGCACTGGGACCGCTGCGGCGTCCGCACGATCAGGATCGGGACGCATCATGTCGAACACCCAGACGCCCTCGACGGCCTCCTCCGAGAAGAACTGAGGCGGTGGCTGTTCGGATTGCGATGAGGCGCTCACACAGAGGTAAGCCACCGAGGATCGGTTTGACCGAGTACTCCTAGTCCTTCAGCTTCCTGGGCTACTGTGCGGGAAGACCTTTAACCAGGCCAGCGTGCCCGCGCCCAGAGAGTGTCCGAGGCCGCGGGTTAACTGAGCCTATGGACGACACCGGACCTCAGGAGGACCCCATGGCCACGGTGATCAGTAGGTCCGCCGAGGAACTGAAGCAAGAACGCCAACACCTTCTGCGGCGGGCCGGCATCCGAGGACGAACTACGTGAGCGTGCCGAGACCTACCAGCTCACTGCGGAGCAAATGGACATTCTCGACGCCGTCAACAATATCGACTACCTCCTCAACGACTGATGCTCGCTGGAGAGGACCAAGACCTCACGCGGCAAGCCGAGACGTTCGCCAACGACCTCACGCGTACCGTGCGGGGCGTCCTCGGTCCGGACGTGCCCGTCTTTGAAGCCGTGTATGAGAGCGGTAAGCGTGGGGCACGGCGGCTACTGATCCGGTCTCGGACGCCCGAGGCGGAGCCCTCTCCCCCGATCCCCATCAAGATCGACGGCAAGCTCCGGCTGGAGTTGATTGTTCAACTCCAGTGCACCTGGGATGGGCACCGCAGCTTTCTGGCCATCGGGGACTCCACAGCCCGAGTCCGTATGGTGCGCAAACCAGAGCCGCTGTTCCGCTGGGAGTACCTGCGCCATCCTGAGAGCAATGTGCCGTGCGCCCACTTCCACATCCACGCGCACCGCGACGAGACCGTCTACCTACTGCTGACTGGCAAGCGCAGCAACGCCCGCGTCAGGAAGCGGACCGCCCAACTGGACGCAGACACACCGGTCGTGCCCCAGCTCTCCGATCTCCACTTCCCTTTGGGCGGTCCGCGATTCCGCCCCTGCCTGGAGGACGTCCTCCAGTTCTTGGTCGAGGAGTTCGGCATCGACTGCGAGGCCGGCTGGAAGGACGCCATAGACGAAGGCCGCCGTGCCTGGCGCAGGCTTCAGGCCGGAGTTGTCGTCCGTGACTGTCCGGCGGAGGCAGTCAGGGTGTTGGAGGACCTTGGCTACAAGATCGAGCGTCCTGCGGAACCACGTCCCGAGAGCAGCAAGATCATCTTGTACTGATGGCGTCATGCTCCTCGTTCTCGTCGTCATGCATGTGAGTGGTGTACCCCGCACACCCGAAAAGGCCTACGCGATCAGCGAGGCCCCGCACCAGCACCCTGCTGGACGGGGCCTCATCGTTGCAGCGTCAGTCCTTGGTGCCTTCCGGGATCGCCGGTGCGTCCACGCGGCTGCCGTACGTCGCGCTGCCCTGTTTGCCCGGCGACAACTTGATGATTGCGTGGTCGTCCGGTCCGCCGCTCAAGTACGCCTCGCTGATCACATAGGGGCACCTGTCCAGGCGGATCCGGACCTCACCGTTCTGGTAGGCGCGCACACGCACGGTGCGGCCGTCGGGGAGTGTGAGCGTCTCGGCGAAGATGGTCGCCGGAGTTTCGGACTTGCCTGCCATACAGACCTCCTCAGGTCTTACCGGACTTATGGTCGACGGTGCCCTGGCCCTACAGACGAACGTCATACGGGCGTGCAGGCCACCGATGTTCGAGTTCGTACGCTTCAAGCCGCTTGATCGGCACCCGCCACCTGGGTGGCCGATCCGCTCCCGCCCACCTGGGCAGAAACGAGTCGAGGCCGGCGGACAAGGCCGCTAGCTTCTCGGCATGCATTTGAATTGCATGGCGGTCGTCCCGTGACGGCGCGCGTGGGCTCGCCGCAGCACCGCACAGCTTCCCACACGCCTCGAGCGGGTGCTCGTTGAGAGCGTGGAAAAAATTGCGTCCACCAGCTCCTGCTCGATCTTCAAAGCGTCAGTAAGCCTGGGAACAGCCACGCTTGATGCCGGGCATGACCGTCTGGATCTGAGCGGCGATGCCAAACCGCCGCCCCACCTCGTCCGCCTCCAGGAAGGTGTTCAGGACACCGCCGAAGACCTGGAACTCGATGGTGTCGAGCTGCTGCATGGCGTTGGAGACGGCGAGGCTCGAGTCCCCTCCCTGTCGGGTCTCCTGGACGTAGTGGCTCAGGGCCTGGACCACATGGTGCTGACAAGCCTCAGCAGGCCCTTGAGCGGCCGGAGCCGTACGGGTGTCCTCCGGTGCCGAGGAAAGCCGTACGTCAGTATGCGGCGAGCCGTCAGCGCGGGAAAGGGCCACCCAGGCGGCGAGGCTGATAAGCACCAGGAGGACGGCCCCCGCGAGCAGCACCACTCCCGCGCGGGACATGGCTCGGGGCCGGGACGGGAGGGTGTCGATTCGGTCATGGGAGGACGGAGCACGGTGCATGGGGTCTCTCCAGTCAGCGGTGGGGCAGCAGATCCTGGAGCCAGCTCCCGGCGGTCACGTCGGGAGTGTCCAGCTCGATGACGTCGCGGATGCCCCCGGCCTCCAGCACCTGGGCCATGCGCAGGTACGTGAAGCCCTTGGCGGGCCAGTAGCCCTCGACGGCGATGAGCTTGCGGGGCTCGCCCTGCGGCGGGGCGGGGAACAGACCGGCGGCGACGGTGTCGCGGACCCAGGTCACCCGGTACCGCGCGACGTGGACCAGGGCCACGGCCCGGTACTCGTCGATGGCCTGCTTCACCGCGTCCGGGCTGTCGCACAAGGCCCCGGCTCCCACGCTGGTGACGAGCTTGCGCCGGGCTCGGGCGTTGAGCATCAGCAAGCACTCGGTGGTGTGGTCGGTGGTGAGCGCGTTCTTGCGGGCGGTGTCGAAGAGCGCGTCGGCGTAGACCTCGATGTCGCGGGTCATCAGGGAACGGGAGCGCATCTCAGCTCTCCACCACGGCGAGGACCATCGAGACGCGGCGGGCGGCCAGCGCGTGCTCGGTGATGGGCGCGATGACCTGGCCCCAGGACCACACGAAGTCGTCCGCCACGACCTTCACGCGCTCGGAGAGGCGCGCGGCGGTGCGGTTGGTGATGATCAGCTCGAGACGTCCGGAGGCGACCTCGATCATCTGGGTCCGGAAGGTCTCCTGGTCAAGCTCGGCGGCCAGCTCGGTGAGGTGCTGCTCTGCGACAGGGGTGTCCATGGCCGGGGACGGTAAGCCTGACCGGCCGCCTGAATTTCACCAGTGTGAAAGTCAGCCCAGAAGATTAAAAACTTCAGTGCGGAACGCCGATCCTTGCGGCCAATCCACGCAATTCGCGCCCGACCGCTGCACCGTATGTCTGCTGGAGCATGACCGCAACCGTCTCGGCGACCGGCCCGGAGTTGCGGATCTTGTGCGGGGCGACCTGCTCGGCCCGCAGCAGCCACCTCTCGGCCTGCCTGCGGGTCTTCTTGTCGCGAGCCAGGCCCCGGCCGACGTCGGCCAGGAACGAGGCGTGCCTGCCCCGGCGGGGAGCGATGACCTCTTCGTCCACTCCGTCCGCCAACTCCAGCAGAGTGCCGCCGCTCTCGCCCCGCTCGGTGGCCAGGGAGACCTTCCAGACGCCGACGTTGCTGGCCGAGAACGCACCCCAGTTCGCACCGGGCGTGTCCGGCGTACGGCGGGCCAGCTCGGTGGCCTGGTCCATCCAGTGCTCGGCCTTGCCGTAGTCGTAGATGACGGTCGCCTGCATGGACGCGGCGAGCGCAAGCATGCCGAGCACCTGGACCCCCAGGTCGCCGGTGGCGTGCGGCTCCAGGGCGTTGGCCGCCTCCTCAGCGGCGGCGAGCGTCAAGTGCCGGGTGTTGACCGGCATGGTGTGGACCCGCAGGCTCGCGGCCTTGGCGGTCGAGATGGGGTCGTCCAGGAGCCTGGCCACCTCGGCGGCCCGCATCGCCGCGACCGAGGCCAGGTCGTCATACCCCAAGTCCTTGGAGGTGAAGGTGGCGGTCTGGAACGCCTCGATGAGGGTCCGGAGCGCGAGCCTCTGCGCACGTTCGTCGGCCGGGTCTGCGGCGTGCAGGTGCAGCTCGCCGATGAGCTGGGGCAGCTTCTCGCCGACCGTGAGGTGCTTGTACTCCGACCGGTCGATCTTTCCCATCTCGGCGACCAGCTCGTCCAGCGGACGCGCCCGGTCCACCGCCGGAGCCGTCAGGGTGTTGGCCATCAGCGCGGCCCGGACGGCGGGGATGGTGGCGTGCGGCGCGGACTGGACGGGGTCGGCAGTCAGGTGGGGTCCGCCGACCAGATCCTTCTCCGAGACGCGCAGCGCGTTGGCCAAGGCGGAGATGTGCGAGCGGCGGTCCAGGGCGCGCTGTCCGCGCTCGGCCATCGAGAGGAACGAGGGCGACAGGTCGGCCAGCCCAGCCAGCTCGGTGAGGGTGAGCCGCCGCCACTTGCGCAGGACCCGCAGGCGTGCACCGATCGTGTTGGCGTCCCACGTGAGATCATCAGCCATCGGCCCGTGCCTTCCTGGTTGCTCGCACTCCCAGGGTAGGCACGGGCCGATGCTTTTTCGTAAGGTAGCTCGGGAAGATCTAAGCCGCGGTCGTTCAGGGGGCCGGCCTGCCCAACTGTCGATTGGCCTGGCAGTAGTCGCGGATCACACTGACTGCAACCCAGATCGTGACGACGGTACTGAGCAGGCACACGATGTAGGTCGCCCACGGTGATTTGGCCAGCACCTCGGGGACGCCGCTGAGCACGATGCCCCAGCCGATCACGGGCAGCGCTCGACCGTCGATCCGGGCGGCAGACGCTTCCATCTGCCGGAGGAGAGAGCGCAACTCCTGGAGCCCAGCCTCGTGCTTCTGTGTCGCCTCTTTGAGGGCGTTCGTGGTGTCCCTCTTGTGCTTGGCCAGGTCAACCTCCACCTTCCCGATGTTGTGCTCGATGTCGTTGAGCCACTCTCGGATCCGTCTGAATTGCTCCTTGCTCGGTGTATCGTCCGGCCAGGACCGATTGACTACGGCATAAACCGAGCCCGAAGCTTCGAACGCCGCACTCAGCTGTGCGTGGCCATGGTGATGACGACGACGCCAGAAGGTCACTTTCCTCCACGTCCAGCGACCGAACCAGCGTGTTCCGTCCGGGGAGACGACCAAGGCTCCTACGAAAGCCACCGCGACACCCGTGCCCTTGTTCGTCCACGTCAGGAAGTCCGTGTCTAAGAGAACGCTCACCACAGCATCGTGACGGACCACCCGTGTCCATGCAGAGCTTCAACAACGAAGGGGCCTGACCCACAGTTCGCGGACCAGGCCCTTGGGACCTTTAGGAAGTCGGCGACAGCCGGTCACCCCTGCGCTCGTGATAGGCGTTCGCCTTCCGACGGAAGCCATCCGACGGCCCCGGAGTACCGCTGCGCAGCCTAGCCAGCACCTGGGCCACGACCTGCTCGTGCACCTCGCGGTCGGTGGCCCTGCGCCGCTCTTCACTCGTCATCTCGACCCCTCCTGATCAGTAGTAACGCTTACAGTATATCTTCCAGCTTCACTTCCAGTACACTCTCTAGCATGACCGAGACCCAGGCCGACAAGGTCCGAGAGAACCGCCTTCGCCGGATGGCGAACCGGCAGGGATACGCCCTGAAGAAGTCCGGACGCCGCGACCCTCGCGCGGTCGACTACGGCGTCTACTGGGTCATCGACCCGAACACCAACGCCTTGCTGACCGACGAGAAGGGCCTGTCCCTGGACGAGATCGAGAGGTGGCTGACCTCGGACAGGTGATCAGGCAACCGAAGAGCCCGGCGCGGATCGCATGCGCCGGGCTCTTTCGCGTGCAGCTCAGGCCGTGCGCAGCTCCCGCAAGACCGAGCTGGCGGTGCCAGTGCTGACCCCCAGGGCGGCCCGCAGGGCGTCCCGGCTGATGCGCTTGCCCACCTTCTCCCGGTGCTCGGCGTCTGCCTGCTGGGCCAGGATGAGCAGCTCCTCCAGCGCCTTCGGCGGCTTCTGGGCGGGCTTCTTGGCCTTCTTCGGGGCCTTCGCCTTCGGCTCGGAGGCGGGCTCGGGCTCCGGCTCGACGACCGGCTCCTGCTCCTGGGCAGGCTCCTCGACGGCCTCGGCCTGGGGCTTGTCCGCTCCCCCGCGCCGCTCGATCAGGGCGACCGCGAGCAGGAAGCAAAGCGCCGGCACCCCCGCCACCACGAGCCCCCAGGGCGTCCGCTGGGCCTCGGCGAGGTTGGCCCCCAGGGTGAGGACGATCGCGCCCGAAAGGACGAGCGTCGGGACGGTGCTCTTGCGCTCCAGCCGCTTGTCCCGGCGGATCTCCAGGGACGCCACGACGGCCAGAAGGTCGATGCACACGGCGGTCGCGTAGGACATCCAGCCGTCCTGGCCGCTGCGGGCAGCCAGGGCCGCGATGTGCGTGAAGCTCCCGCAGGCCGCGATAACGGCCAGCACCGCGATGGGCAGGTGGTCCAGCACCCTCACATCTCCTCCAGGATCTCGTGGGCGACGGCGTACAGCTCGGTGTCGGTCGCGTCCATCAGGGCGGCGTGCCGGGTCTCGGTGCTCACGGCGGGCGTCCAGGAGGTGCGCAGGATGGCCGCCAGCAGGCCCTCGTCCACCCCGAGCACGAACGAGGGGGCGAACTCCTTCAGGGCCATCCGGACGGCCCGGCGCAGGATCACCTCCGGCACGTCCGGCACCGCCTCTCGTAGTCCGGGTCGGTCATGACGACGGCGAGGTGGAAGATGGCCTGGGCGAGCCGCAGCAGCCCCTGGTTGGCGAGGGTGGACATCGGGGTGCCCCGCCGCCTGGCGGGCCGCCTACGGCGAGCGGTCCGGGCGGGACGCAGGTACTGGAGGGTCAGCAGCCAGGTGACCGAGCAGGTGGCCGCCCCGTAGCAGGCGACGACGAGGGAGAGCAGGATCATCGGCCCTCCCCGAGGGTGTAGTCGGTGCACCGGCAGATGAGGCAGGTCAGGCCCTCGGCGTGGTCGCGAGTGGCGTGGCCGCAGTTGCCGCACGGGGCGACCCCGGGGCGCGGGCCGTCCGGGATGTCCAGCTCCAGGTCGGCCAGCAGGGTCAGCTCCATCTGGACGCTCGCCCGGGGCAGGCGACCCATCAGACGCACCAGCTCCTCGCGGGCGTAGTAGATGGCGGTCGTCGCCTCGTCCAGCAGGGCTCCGACCTCCGGGGCGTCGCTGTCGTCACCGACCAGGAACCAGTCAGCGTGCCCGAGGGCGTTCTTCAGGGCCTTCTGCGCCTGCACTATGTGCCGCCGCAGCGGCGGCTGGTCGTTCTCCGGCAGGTGGTGCCGGGAGTGCCTGTCCCTCATGGAGCCTCCTCAGATCCGGTCGCCGAGCGACAGCCGCTGACCAGCCGCCCTGGCGCGTTGATCAGCGGCGGAGGCTCCGTACCGAGCCGCCATGGAGACCGACTTCCAGCCCGCCAGGCGCATCAGGTCGTCGACCGACCCACCGTTCAGCCGGAAGTAGTGGGACCAGGTGTGGCGGAGCATGTGCGGGAAGAGGTCGCTGATCCCGGCGTCGTTCCCGCGCCGCTCGATCATCTGGAAGATCCCGGAGGCGGTGAGGTGGCTGCCGTTGGTTCCGAGCCAGAGCCAGTCCAGGTGCGCCAGCCGCTGCTTGGCCCGCGCCTTGAGGTAGCGGTCCAGGGCCAGCGCGGTCTTGTGCCCGAACGGGACGGTGCGCTGGCGGCGGCCCTTCCCGGTGACGACGACCTCCCGGTAGTCCAGGTCGATGTCGTCGAGCTTGAGGCCCGCCAGCTCGCCCCGGCGCAGGCCCGCGTCCATGAGCAGCATCAGGATCGCGGTGTCGCGGAGCTGGACGAAGCCCCGGCCCTGGGCCGTCTTCAGCAGCTTGGCGAGCTGCGCCTCCGTCAGGACGGGGACGGGCTTCTCGGGGACCATCGGGGGCTTGAGGCCCCACATCGGGTTGGGCAGCCCGAACTCGCCGGACCACCAGCGGAAGAACTGCTGGACGGCCCGGTACAGGTTGTTGGCGTAGCCGGGGGTGCGGGTGTCCAGGACGTGGATCGTGAAGTCCTGGACGTCCCGGCCCTCGACGTCCTCCCAGTTGGCGCAGTCGGTCTCGGCCGCCAGCCAGCGGGCGAACTTGGTGGCCGCGCCCACATAGATCTCAGTGGTGCGCTTGCTCTTGTTCTCGGCCCGCAGGTGCCTGCGGAAGGAGTTGATGTCGGGGACGTACGGGGCGATCACGTCGCCGGGGGTGGTGCTGGCCTTGCCGGTGGTGCTCGTCTTCGTGTTCAGGATGAACCGCCTAAAAATCAGGTGGGTTCACCCTCCACGCCGGTGCCCTTGGGTAGAAGGCGACGTCTCTTCAGACGTCCGGCGCAGCGGGTCATCCCTGCGAGGAGTACGTCCTCGCAGGTCAGACTGGCTGCTGTGGGCGCGGCAGGTTTCGAACCTGCGGCCACTCGCTTGTAAGGCGAGTGCTCTACCCCTGAGCTACGCGCCCGCGTGCTCGCCGGGAAAGCGTACCTGGTTCGTGGGGGCGATCGCGAAACGGTTGTGGGCGCGGGGGGACAGGGGGTCTGGTGGATCTGGACGTCCTGATCTCGGGGGCAGGGCTCGTCTTGCGGCTTCGGTTGCTGGGCTCGACGCCGGTGGTCGGCGGATTGGGTGGTGGTCGCTTTTCGGCGCCGGTCGGTTCAGTGGGGGTTAGGAGGTGGGGGTTAGGCGGGTCAGGGCGGTGGCCAGGCGGTCGGCGGTGGGGTCGGTGAGGTTGCCGAGGAGTTTGAGGGCGAAGCGCATCAGGGGTGGGTTGGCGATGCCGGCGGCGGTGGCGGCGCGCATGACGTGCGGGTTCTCGATGGCGCGGGTGAAGAGGCGGCCGAGGGTGAAGGGGCGGCCGTTGGCCTGGGTGATCGCGGACGGGTAGCGGTAGAGGGTGCGCTCGCGCTGGCCGGGGGTGGGGGCGGCGAGGGCGGACGTGATGGTCTCGGCGGCGATGCGGGCCGCTTCGAGGGCGTAGGCGATGCCCTCGCCGTTGGACGGGTTGATCATGCCGCCGGAGTCGCCGGTGAGCAGCAGGCCCGGGTAGTAGTGGGGGCGGCGCGCGTAGCCCATGGGGAGGGCGGCGCCGCGGAGCGGGCCCGCGGCGTTGTCCTCGGTGAAGCCCCAGTCCGGGGGCGTGCGGGCCAGCCAGTCGTCCAGGAGGGTGGGGCAGTCGGCGTGGGCGGTGCGCAGGAAGGCGACGCCGACGTTGCAGGTGCCGTCGCCCATGCCGAATACCCAGCCGTATCCGGCGGGGACGAGGTCGAGCCAGGCTTCGAGGTACGGGTCGTCGTGGCGGGGGCTGCGGTAGTAGCGGCGGGCGGCGACGCCGATCGGGCGGTCGCGGCGGGGGTGCAGGCCGAGGGCGACCGAGAGGCGGGAGGACGCGCCGTCCGCGGCGATGACGATCGGCGCGCGGTGGTCGCCGTCGTCGGTGCGGACGCCGATGACGCGGCCCGTGCGGTCCTGGAGCGGGCCGGTGACCTTGGTGTTCTGGGAGAGCGTCGCGCCGGCGGAGACGGCGTGGCGGGCGAGGATGTCGTCGAAGTCGTGGCGGGTGCGGGTCAGGCCGAAGGGCGGGTGGCCGCCGTCGGACGGCCAGGGCAGTTCGAGGAGGCGGTCGCCGGCGATCAGGCGGAGGCCGCGGTTGCGGAACCAGCCGGGCGCGTCGATGTCGATGCCGAGGTCGAGGAGTTCCCGCACGGCGCGCGGCGTCAGGCCGTCGCCGCAGACCTTCTCCCGGGGGAACGCGGACTTCTCCAGCAGGCGGACGTCGAGTCCCGCGCGGGCGAGATGGCAGGCGGCGGCGGAGCCGGCCGGTCCGGCTCCGACCACGATGACGTCGGGCATGCCGACATCGTGCCCCGGCCGCCGGTTCCGAATCAGGCCCCGTGGGCCAGATGGCGGTTGAACCACTCGGCGGCCTGCATGGTGACATCCTCCAGGGCGCCCGGCTCCTCGAACAGGTGGGTCGCGCCGGAGACGACGTGCAGTTCGGCGACGTCCAGCTGCTGCCGGGCCTGCTCGTTGAGGCGCAGCACCTCGGTGTCCGCACCGCCGACGATCAGCAGGACGGGCGCCCGCACGCGCGGCAGCGACGGCCCCGCCAGGTCGGGACGGCCGCCCCGCGACACCACCGCGCCGACGTCCGGACGGGCCGCGGCGGCGGCGAGCGCGGCCGCCGCGCCGGTGCTGGCGCCGAACAGCCCGATCCGCAGCCCCGCGGTGTGCGGCGCGGACTCCAGGCCCTCGGCCAGCGCGTCGATGGTGCCGATCAGGCGCAGCGTCAGTAGCTCGATGTCGAAGCGGAGCGCGGCGGTGGCCCGGTCGGTCTGCTCCTCCTGCTCGGTGAGCAGGTCCAGCAGCAGGGTGCCGATGCCGGCGGCGTTCAGCCCCTCGGCGACGGCGCGGTTGCGGGGGCTGTGCCGCGAGCTGCCGCTGCCGTGCGCGAACACCACCATGCCGACCGGGTCGTCCGGGATCACGAGATCCCCGTTCAGCCGGGCGCCCGGCACCCGCAGCGTGATCATGTGTTGGGCGGTTCGGCGCTGATGTCGGCCAGGGCCGAGCGTTCGTCGCGCTGCACCGCCAGGTCCCCGATGGACACCATGCCGATGGGATGGTCGCCCTCCACGACCGGCAGCCGCCGCACGGCGTGCCGGCGCATCAGCCGGACCGCCTCGTCGGCGTCCGCCTCCGGCGCCACCGTCACGACGTCGGCGCTGCAGATGTCGGCGACCGTGGTTCCCTCGACGTCCCGCTGGACGGCGACGGCGCGGACCACGATGTCGCGGTCGGTGACCAGGCCCCGCAGCCGCCCCTCGTCCACCACCAGCACGTCGCCGATGCCGTGCCGGCGCATCAGGTCGCTCACGGTGACCAGCGTGGTGTCCGGTGGCACCGCCACCGGCACCGGCGTCATCACTTCGTTCACTCTCTGGGCCATGGGCGGTCCTCCCCCCTCGGGGGCTCGCCTACCCAGGGCACGCCCGGATATGTCAGCATTCCGGCCGGGGTCAGGACGAGGAGTCGGGGCCCTCCTGCTCGGCCAGGAAGCGCTCGAACTGCGCGCCGAGCTCCTCCGCGGTCGGCATGTCCTGCGACTCGGCGAGCAGGCTGTCGCGCTCGGCGGCGCCCGCGAACGCGTCGTACTGCTGCTCCAGCGCCCGCACGACCTTCTCCACCTCGGCGTTGCCGTCGACCTGCTCGGCGATGTCGGCGTCGGTGGCCGCGGCGGCCTCGCGGAGCGGCTCGGCGGGCAGCACCAGCCCGGTCGCGGAGACGATCTGCTCCAGCGCGGCGACCGCGGCGGCCGGGTAGGCCGACTGGGCCAGGTAGTGCGGGACGTGCACCGCCAGCCCGAGCGCGTCGTGGCCCGCCTCGCCGAGCCGCAGCTCCAGCAGCCCGGCGGCGGAGCCGGGCACCTGGACCTTGTCGAACCAGGTGTTGCGGGTGACCAGCTCCGGGCGGGTGGCGTGCGAGGTGACGCCGACCGGACGGGTGTGCGGCACGCCCATCGGGATGCCGTGGAACCCCACGACCAGCCCCACGTCCAGCCGCTTCACCAGATGCACCACGGACTGGGTGAAACCCTCCCAGAGCCGGTCGGGCTCGGGCCCCGACAGCATCAGGAACGGGCTCCCGACGCCGTCGCGCATCAGCCGCACGACCAGCTCCGGCTCGTCGTAGGAGGCCCAGTGGTCGCGGTCGAAGGTCATCGTGGGGCGCCGGGCGCGGTAGTCGATCAGCGAGTCGACGTCGAAGCGGGCGATGACGCGGTGCTCCAAGGCCTCCAGCAGGTGCTCGCGCACCAGCTGCCCGGTGGATCCGGCGTCGACGAAGCCGTCGAGGCTGTGCAGCAGCACCGGGCCGGTCATCTCCGGCAGGTCGGTGTCCAGCTCGTACAGATCCTCAGGGTTCAGCAACTTCTCCCCCACATCTCCATGTCGATGGTCTCAACACTAGGACATGCGAAGGCGAATCCCTTGATCGACTGTGATCGGCGTCTCACTCGCCGTCCGGGGTCACCGGAAGACGCGGCTGGTGAGGAAGTCGTCGGGGTGCAGGGTGGTGAGGGCGGCGCGGTCGACCTCGCCGGCGGTGGCCACGAGGCGGCTGGCGTGGCGGAGGCGGGCGCGCTCGATGGCGTTGCGGACGGAGCGGGCGTTGGCGAAGCGCGGCTGGACGCGGCGCCGGTCGAGGTAGTCGCGGAAGACCGGCTCGGTCTCCGGGGCGAGGGTGTAGCCCTCGCGCTCCATCATCAGGTGGCCGATGGCCTCCAGCTCGTCGGGCTTGTAGTCGGGGAAGTCGATGTGGTGGGCGATGCGGGAGCTCATGCCGGGGTTGGACGCGAAGAAGGAGTCCATGCGGTCCTTGTAGCCGGCGAGGACGACGACGAGGTCGTCGCGCTGGTTCTCCATCACCTGCAGCAGGATCTCGATGGCCTCCTGCCCGTAGTCGCGCTCGTTCTCGGCGCGGTACAGGTAATACGCCTCGTCGATGAACAGGACGCCGCCCATGGCGCGCTTCAACACCTCCTTGGTCTTGGGCGCGGTATGGCCGACGTACTGGCCGACGAGGTCGTCGCGGGTGACGGAGACCAGGTGGCCCTTGCGGACGTAGCCGAGCCGGTGGAGCAGTTCGGCGAGCCGCACCGCGACGGTCGTCTTCCCGGTCCCGGGGCTGCCGGTGAAGCACATGTGCAGGTTGGGACGTCCGGAGTCGATGCCGAAGCGGGCGCGGACGCGGTCGACCAGCAGCAGTGCGGCGATCTCGCGGATGCGGGTCTTCACCGGGGCGAGGCCGACGAGTTCGGCGTCCAGGGCGTCCAGGATCTCGTCGGCGTGCGAGTCGGCGCGTTCCTTGGCGATGTCGACGCGGGCGTCGGCGGGCAGCGGGGGCGGCGGGGCCGGCTCCCCGGCGGCGGGAGCCTGGGGTGGGGCCGCCGGGGAGCCGTTGTCGGAGGGCCGCATGCCGAATCCGGGACGGTCGCTCAAGGCGCGTCTCCGTAGCGCTCGCCTTCGGGACGGTCCGTCGCGTAGGAGTGCAGCGTGTACCGGATGCGCCGGTCGGAGGTCTCCGCGCGGTCGAGGCGGAAGCCGGGTTCCAGGGGCGGGCGCTGCACGATGAACGACAGCGCCGTGGTCTGGCGTCCGTAGTGCGCGTCGTAGGCGTTCAGCCGGACGTAGTGGTTCGGGTACGCCTTGCGGCACTCCTTCACCTCGTACAGCACGCCGGCGGGGTCGGTGAGGTCGAACATGGGCAGTCCCCACATCTCCCAGTAGGAGTTGCGCGGGTGCGGGTCGTCGGTGAACTCGACCGAGCAGGGCCAGCCCTGGTCCAGGGCGTAGGCGATCTGCCGGGTGATCTCCTCGTCGGTCAGCTCGGGGAGGTAGGAGAAGGTCCCTTGGGTGATCCGCATCAGACGCTCACAGGGGTCTCGACGACGTCGGGGGTGTCGGTGGAGTCGTAGGTGAAGGTGATGTCGCCCCAGGTGGACAGGGCGACGTCCAGCTCGCGGCTGTGCTTGGCGGCGGCGCGCAGGACGTCGGGGCCCTCGGCGAGGTAGTCGCGGCCCTCGTTCCGCGCCTTGATCATCGCTTCGAGCGCGACGCGGTTGGCGGTGGCGCCGGCGGCGATGCCCATCGGGTGGCCGATCGTCCCGCCGCCGAACTGCAGGATGGAGTCCTCGCCGAGGTAGTGCAGGAGCTGGTGCATCTGGCCGGCGTGGATGCCGCCGGACGCGACCGGCATGCAGCCCGGCAGCGACGCCCAGTCCTGGTCGAAGTACAGGCCCTTGCGCGGGTCGGCGGGGACGTGGCCGAGGCGGAGGGTGTCGTAGTAGCCGCGGACGCTGTTGGGGTCGCCCTCCAGCTTCCCGACGACCGTCCCGGCGTGGATGTGGTCGACGCCGGCGAGCCGCATCCACTTGGCGATGACGCGGAAGTTCACGCCGTGGTTCTTCTGCCGCGTGTAGGTGGAGTGCCCGGCGCGGTGCAGGTGGAGGATGACGCCGTTGCGCCGCGCCCACTTGGCCATCGACTGGATCGCCGTGTACCCGATGGTCAGGTCGATCATGACGATGACGCTGCCGAGGTCCTTGGCGAACTCGGCGCGCTCGTACATGTCCTCCATCGTCGCGGCGGTGACGTTGAGGTAGTGGCCCTTGACCTCGCCGGTCGCGGCCTGCGCGCGATTGACGCCCTCCATGCAGTACAGGAACCGGTCGCGCCAGCGCATGAACGGCTGGGAGTTGATGTTCTCGTCGTCCTTGGTGAAGTCGAGGCCGCCGCGCAGGGCCTCGTAGACGACGCGTCCGTAGTTGCGGGCCGACAGGCCGAGTTTGGGCTTGACGGTCGCGCCGAGCAGCGGGCGCCCGAACTTGCCTAGGTACTCGCGCTCCATCACGATGCCGTGCGCGGGCCCCTGGAACGTCTTGACGTAGTGGGTCGGGATCCGCATGTCCTCCAGGCGCAGCGCCTTCAGCGCCTTGAACCCGAAGACGTTGCCGATGATGGACGACGTCAGGTTCGCGATCGACCCCTCCTCGAACAGGTCGAGGTCGTAGGCGATGTAGGCGATGAACTGGTTCTCCTGGCCGGGGACCTGCTCCACCTTGTAGCACTTGGCCTGGTAGTTCTCGTAAGAGGTGAGCCGGTCGGTCCACACCACCGTCCAGGTGGCCGTGGACGACTCGCCCGCGACGGCCGCGCCGGCCTCCTCCGGTGGGACGCCCGGCTGCGGCGTGATCCGGAAGGCGGCGAGGATGTCGCTGTCCTTCGGCTCGTAGTCGGGCTTCCAGTAGCCCATCTCCGCGTAGGGGATCACGCCCGCCGACCATCTGCCCGAACTCATCGCCGATCTCCTTCGCGTGCCGGACGGGACGCGGCGGCTCCGTCCCGCGAAGGACGGCGTGCCCAGGGGAATGGGGGCGGAGCGCCGCGTCCCGGCCACGTGGAACCGTGACGGCTCGAGCTTCGCCTCCCGACACTTGCGCTGTCCATCAAGTGTTCTACGGTGACCATCAAGCATTCACTTGAACGAGGAGGCCGGGCATGACGGAGGCACGGCTGCGGACGTTCGTGGCGCTCGCCGACACCGGGTCCGTGCGGGCGGCGGCGCTGCGGCTGTACGTGACGGAGTCGGCGGTGTCGGCGGCGGTGTCCGCCCTCACCCGCGACCTCGGCGTCCCGCTCGTGCGGCGGGTGGGGCGCGGCGTCCGGCTGACCCCGGCCGGGGCCGTCTACGCGGGGTACGCGCGGCAGGTGCTCGGCCTGCTGGAGGAGGGACGGGCGGCGGCGCGCGGCGCGGCCGATCCGGGACGCGGGCCACTGCGGCTGGCGGCGGTGACGACGGCCGCCGACCAGATCCTCCCCGAGCTGCTCGCCTCGTTCCGGACGCGCTGGCCCGACGTCGAGCTGGCGCTGGAGGTCGGGCCGCGGCGTCAGGTGTGGAGCAGCCTCGCCGCCCACGAGGCCGACCTCGTGCTGGCCGGACGCCCGCCCGCCGACGCCGCCGCGACCGTGCTGGCGACGCGTCCGAACGAGCTGGTCGTGGTCGGGGCGCCGGACGTCGCGGACGGTTTCTCCCTCGCCCGGACGCCGTGGGTGATGCGGGAGCCGGGGTCGGGAACGCGGGCGTCGGCGGACGCCTACCTGGCCGAGCGGGAGGTGGCGCCGCCCCGGCTGGTGCTCGGCTCGAACGGCGCGGTGATCGCGGGCGCGGCGGCCGGGCTGGGGGTGGCGCTGGTGTCGCGGGACGCGGTCGGCGCCGGGCTGGCGGCGGGGCGGCTCGTGGTGGTCGACGCGCCGGGGATGCCCCTCGACCGGCCGTGGCACGCGGTCGCGGGCGCGGCGCCGACCCCGACGACGCTGCTGTTCGTCCGGCACCTGCTGGACGCGCCGGGCTGGACGGCGCCCGCTAGGGCAGGCTCCACAGCGTCACCGACAGCAGGATGAGGCTGACGCCGATGAGCGCGACCGCGACGGACCGTCCGCCGTCGCCGCCGCCCGGCACCATCGCGGGCCGCAGCACGCCGGCGAGGGACCAGCAGAGGCAGAGCACGGCGACGGCGTCCATCGCCACGGCAAGCCCGATCACGCCACCATCCCCCCTCGTAGGGGCCAACCCTAGAGCATCGGCGGGCGCCGGGCCGCCGCGCGCGGCGGTCCCGAGTGCCGTCGCTCACATCGGCGGCGCGGCGGGTCCGCGCGGGGCCCGCGGCGCGACAGAATCGTGTTCGGTACAGATTCCTCGCTCGGTACCGGGAAAGGGCCCACCATGACCACCGACCGTCCGTACGACATCGTGCTGTTCGGCGCCACCGGCTTCACGGGGGCCCTGACCGCCGAGTATCTGGCGGCGCACGCCGACCCGGGGACGCGCTGGGCGCTGGCCGGCCGCAACCAGGCCAAGCTCGCCGCCGTCCGCGACCGGGCGGCCGCCATCGACCCGGCCTGCGCCGACCTCCCGCTGCTCCACGCCGACACCACCGACCCGGGCTCGATCGAGCAGGTGGCGCGGTCGGCCAAGGTCGTCATCACGACGGTCGGGCCGTACGTCCGGTACGGCGAGCCGCTCGTCGCGGCCTGCGCGCGCGCCGGGACCGACTACGTCGACCTCACCGGCGAGCCCACCTTCGTCGACCGGATGTACGTGAAGTACCACGACGAGGCGGTCCGCAGCGGCGCCCGGATCGTGCACGCCTGCGGCTTCGACTCGATCCCGCACGACCTCGGCGCGTACTTCACCGTGAAGCAGCTGCCGGAGGGCGTCCCGCTGCACGTCGAGGGGTTCCTGCGCGTGCACGGCGACGCGTCGGGTGGCACCATCGCCTCCGCCGTCGGCATCTTCGCCGACGTCGCCGGCATGGTGCGGGCCGAGCGCGAGCGCCGCCGCGCCGAGGGGCGGCCGGAGGGCCGGACGGTCCGGATCTCCCGGCGGCCCGCGCCGCGGGCGCGCATCGGCGACGGCTGGACGCTCCCGCTCCCGACCATCGACCCGCAGATCGTCACCCGGTCCGCCGCCGCGCTCGACCGGTACGGCCCGGACTTCTCCTACGGCCACTACCTGGCGGTCAAGCGGCTGCCCGTCGCCGCCGGCATGGCGGCCGGCTCCGGCGCGCTGTTCGCGCTCGCGCAGCTGCCGCCCACCCGGTCGCTGCTGCTGCGGCTGCGCGCGCCGGGCGAGGGGCCGTCCGCCGAGCGGCGCGCCCGCAACTGGTTCAGCGTGAAGTTCGTCGGCGAGGGCGGCGGGAAGCGGGTCGTGACGGAGGTCGCGGGCGGCGACCCCGGCTACGGCGAGACGGCGAAGATGCTCGCGCAGTCGGCGCTGTGCCTCGTCCACGACGACCTGCCGAAGACGTCCGGGCAGGTCACCACGGCCACCGCGATGGGCGACGCGCTGATCGCCCGCCTCACCGCGGCCGGGATCGCCTTCCGCGTCCTCACCCGCGAATAGTTCGTCCGGTGCGGCGGCGGCCCGGGACGGGGACGACCGCCTCGACGGTCGTCCCGACGCCCGGGCGGCTGGTCACGGTGACCCGGCCGCCCAGCAGCTCGGCGCGTTCCCGCATGCCGCGCAGGCCGTAGGAGTCGGTGCGCCGGGTCCGCTGCGCGCGGGCGCCCTGGGCGAACACGTCCCGCACCGAGAACCCCGTGCCGTCGTCGGTGACCTTCAGCCGGACGCGGTCGCGCGCGTGCTCCAGCAGCAGGTCCACGCAGGTCGCGGACGCGTGCCGCAGGCTGTTGCCGACCGCCTCCTGCGCGATCCGGTACAGCGCGGTCTGCACGTGGTCGGGCAGCTCCTCCTCCAGCTCGCCCTCCACGGTCACGCTCACGTCGATGACGCCGGACGGCCCGGGGCCGTCCCCGGCCTCGCGGGCGAGGGTGGCCAGGGCCGCCGACAGGCCGAGGTCGTCGAGCACGGGCGGGCGCAGCCCGCCGATCGCCGCCCGCGTCTCGGCCGCCGCCAGCTCGCACAGCTTCCGCGCGACCATGATCTGCGCGAGCCCCTCCGGATGGTGCTCGGGCAGCGCCCGCTCGGCCGCCGACAGGTGGAAGCCCAGGCTGGCCAGCCGCTGCGCGATGCCGTCGTGGATCTCCCGGCTCAGCCGGGACCGCTCGGCCTCCTGCGCCTCCACGGCCCGCTCGGCGAACCGCTCGGCGGCGTGCTCGCGCTCGCGGGCCGCGCGCAGCCTCCGGCACGAGCACAGCACCGGCGCGAACAGCTCCGCCAGCGCCGTGACCAGCGCGACGTCGTCGGCCGGGCAAGGGCCGGCGGACCGCACGTCCACCACGGCGATCGTCTGGTTCCCGCTGCGGACGGGGACCGCGACGCCGCGTCCGTCCGCGTGCGCGCGGGAACGGCCGTGCGCCGCGACCCAGCCCGCGTCGCCCTCCCCCAGCGGGACGGGCGGGCCGGACCATTCGAGCGACCGCTCCTCGTCGTCCAGCACGTACACATCGCAGAACGTCAGCGCGCGCGCCGACCGGACGACCAGCCCGGCCAGCTCCTCGGCCAGCCGGGGCAGCTCGCGGTCCGCGCAGGCCACCGCCACGATCCGTACCAGCAGGTCGTTGCCGCGCCCGGCGAGCAGTTCCACCGGCGGCACGGCCGTCACCGGAACAGCCCCTCGCGCAGCGCGACCGCGACGGCCGCCGACCGGTCGGTCACCTCCAGCTTGCGGTACAGCGCCCGCAGGTGGCTCTTCACCGTCTCCTCGCTGAGCACCAGCCGGGCCGCGATCGCCTTGTTGGACAGCCCGCCGACCAGCAGCGACAGCACCTCGCTCTCGCGCTGCGTCAGCCCCCGGTTGGCGCCCGGCCAGAACTCGCCGCGGGTCAGCCGCGCCGCCGTCACGGCCATCCGGCCGGCCAGCGTCGGGTCGACGACCGTCTCGCCCTGCGCGACCTCCTCCAGGCGCCGCACCAGCTCGGGGCCGTCCACCCGTTTCAGCAGGTAGCCGCCCGCGCCCGCGCGCAGCGCCTCGAAGACGTACTGCTCGTCGTCGTACACCGACAGGAACACCACCCGCGCCTCCGGGACGCGGCCGGTCAGCAGCCGGCACAGGTCGAGGCCGCTCTCGGGGCCGAGCCGCACGTCCAGCAGGACGACGTCGGGACGCAGCGCGGTCACCAGGCGGGTGGCCTCCTCCCCCGTCCCCGCCTGCCCCACGACGCGCACCCGCCCGGCGAATCCGGCCAGCATCGCCTGCAGTCCGGCGAGGATCATCTCGTGGTCGTCCACCAGGACGACGCGTACGGGGGCGCCCATTCCGGCACGATAACAACCCGAAGCTACTGACCAGTAGCCCCGGCGCGGCCGGGCCTCACGCCATCTTCACCCCCGCTCTCCCCCGACCGGGGGACGCCTCCGCGCCGCGGCCGCCGTACTCTCCCTGTCGAAAACCGGATTCCGCAGGACGGAGGAGCCAGGTGCCCCATCGGATCGTGCATATGCTCCGGGCGCGCGGGTCGGGCCGCCGCCCCGTCATGCTCGCCATCGCCGGGGACAGCGCGGCGGGCAAGACCACACTGACCAGGGGGCTTGTGCAGTGTCTGGGGGCCGAGCGGATGACGGCCGTCTGCGTCGACGACTACCACCGCTACGACCGGGCCGAACGCGCCGGGAAACCGTTCACGGCGCTGCACCCCGACTGCAACCACGTCGACATCATGGAGCAGCACCTGCAACTGCTCTCGATGGGCGAACCGATCCTCAAACCCGTCTACGACCACGCCACCGGCGAGCTCGTCCGGCCGGAACTGGTCGAACCCCGCGACTTCGTGATCGTCGAGGGCCTGCTCCCCCTGCACACCCGGCTCGCCCGCGCCTGCTTCGACATCACCGTCTACCTCGACCCGCCCGAGCCGCTCCGGCACTCCTGGAAGATCCGCCGCGACTGCGACAAGCGCGGCTACCGCCCCGACCAGGTCATGGCCGAACTGGCCCGCCGCGAACCCGAGAGCGCCGCCTACATCCGCCCGCAGCGCAAGTACGCCGACATCGTCGTCCGGTTCGCGCCCGTCGCCGGCCGCGTCGACCCGCCCGGCACGCCCCTCTCGGCCGAACTGCTGCTGCGCCCCACCATCGACCACCCCGAACTCGCCGACGTCCTGGACGGCGCGTCCGGCGACGCCGACAAGCTCCTGCACCTGCGCCTGCACCGCGACGACGACGGCCGCCCCGTCGACGCCCTGCACGTCCACGGCTACGTCTCGCCCGAGGAGTCCCAGGTCGTCAAGAAGGCCATCTGGGAGCGGCTCGGCGCCCGCACCGGCAACGGCCTGCCCGCCCCCGACGCCCTCGGCCGCCTCGGCGACACCGGCACCAGCGACCCCCTGGCCATCACCCAGCTCCTCCTCCTCTACCACCTCCTCGACGCCGACCACCGCCAAGCCGCCTGAACCCCGCGGCGCGCGGGGAGGCCCCGAGGCTTGGACCTGTGCCTCGGGCCGCGCGCACGCGGACGCCGGGAGAGCGCCCCCAGCGGGCGCGAAGGGCGCTCTCCCGGCTCTCTTAGAGCTCGTGCCAGGGGATTTGGGGGCGGTCGGGGGCGACGACGGCGAGGGACTGGCCGCCGCGGACGAGTTCGCCCGGCTGCGAGGTGAGGCGGAAGCGGGCGTTCGGGCGGTGCGACTCGCCGACGGCGAGCAGGGTGCTGCCGCGGCGGAGCAGGAAGATCGCCACGTCCAGGCGCGGCCACTCGCCGGCGTCCCGCGGGACGTCGACCCGGTACAGGGTGCCGTCGGCGTCGAGGGTGCTGGCCAGGTTGTGGTAGATCGCGGCGACGCCGGGGTTGCGGATCGCGACCGCGACCACGGCCGGGTCGTCGATGTCGACGGGCTCGATGTCCGGGCCGACCAGCGCGAGCGCCTCGGTGATCTCGGCGCGGCGGCCGCCGTCGTGCACGCCCGCCAGCAGGTGGACGGGCGGCTCCCCGTGGCGCCGCAGGTAGGCCGACACGCCCAGCATGACCCGGACGGTCTCGTCGTCGGTGCGGCCGATCACCACGACGGTCCGCGCGGCCTCCATGCACGCCCGCCGGTAGGCGGTGTCGTCGAAGGCGACCACGTCGTACAGGTCGGGGTCGGGGTTCTCGCCGGCCAGCTCGCCCGGCCAGAAGACCGCGACGACCGGGATGCGGGCGAACGCCGGGTCGGCGCGCAGCTGGGTGATGATGGCGCGCAGCCCCTCCCGCTCGTACCCGACGACCACGATGTGCCGCTTGACGTGCAACTGCGCCTGGCCGTTGGCCCGCATCGTCCTGCCCTTCGCCATCCACAGCGTCAGCTCGGCGAACAGCACGAGCCCCGCGGTGAGCCCGGCAATGATCACGATCACGCCGCCGATCCGGCCGCCCGTCGAGGACGGGTACAGGTCGCCGTAACCGGTGGAGGTGCCGCTGACGAAGAAGTACCAGATGTAGTTCCACGGCCGCTTGATCTCGGCGCCGGGCTTCTCGCACAGCGCGATCAGCAGCCAGCCGACCCCGAACGCCGCCAGCAGCACCAGCGCGGGCGCGCGCCAGGACCGCGCCGCGACACGGTGCGCCAGGCGCAGCAGGATGATCGGCATTCGCGCAGCGTGCCAGCAGGGGAAATGCCCCGTCAAGCCCGGAATGCCGACCGGCGGTGGCTACGCTGCGTGACGAGACCGGGGGGTGGCCGGAGGCGGCCACCCGCGCGGAGTCAGCCGGCCGGGCCGCGCCGCAGCACGCGGCTCAGCGCCGCCGCGACCTCCTCGGACAGGCCCCGGTCGGCGCGGGGCCCCGCGCTGGAGGGCACCAGGTCCGCGGCGCGCGGGGCGTCGCGGACGGCCTCGCGGGTGTGGCCGCAGTCGCGGCACTCGATCTCGCCGAGCCGGCACACCAGCGCCGTGGAGCCGCAGGCCGCGCAGCGGTCGAGGTCGTCCGCCCAGTCGTGGGCGGACTGGCAGCCGGGGCACACCAGCACCTGGTGGTCGGCCCGGACGCCCCGTCTCCACGGGCTCGCCCCGCGCACGGGGTCGGTCTGCCGCGCCCCGCAGCGGAAGCAGGGCATCACACCTCCAGCGGGTGCGGGGGCCGGATCCGGCCGCGGGCGGCGCCGCGCGGCCGGGGCCGGCCCGTTTCGCTCAGAGCCCGGCGAGCGCCTTGCGGTACTCGTCGAGGTCGCGTGCGTCCGGGATGGCGTTGACGACCTTCCAGCGGACCACGCCCTGCGCGTCGATGATGAAGGTGCCGCGGACCGCGAGCCCCTTCTCCTCGTCGAACACGCCGTAGCGCTGCGCCGTCCCGCCGTGCGGCCAGAAGTCCGACAGCAGCGGGAACTGGTACTTCTCCTGCTCGGCCCAGGCGCGCAGCGCGAACACCGAGTCGACCGACACGGCCAGCACCTGCACGTCGTCGCCGCCGAGGGTGGGCAGCTCGTCCCTGATCTGGCACAGCTCGCCCGTGCACACGCCGCTGAACGCCAGCGGATAGAACACCAGGACGACGGTCTTCTCGCCCCGGAAGTCCGAGAGCTTCACCGGGGTGCCGTGCTGGTCCTTCAGCTCGAAGTCCGGTGCGCTGTCGCCTACCTCAACCGACAAAGCCTCTCCCGCGGATCGCCCCCGCCCGGGCGGGGGGTGTGGGCGCCCCCACGGACGTGGGGACGCGCCCAGTCTGCCACCCGCCGCCGACGCCGGACGGCCCCGGCCGCCCGCCGCCGCCGGCGGGCGCCCCGGACCGCGCGGCTACTTGCGGACCTTGGGCGCGACCAGCCGCGTTCCGGACCACTCCTTCGCGGCGCTGACGCTGCTCGTCTGCGACAGCCCGGCCGTCTGCGCGGCCTCGCCGATGTCGCTGGGCTCGACGTGCCCCTCCCGGCCCGCCTTCGGCGTCAGCAGCCAGATGTTGCCGCCGCCGGTGAGCGGGATCATCGCGTCGGTCAGGCCCTCGAACAGGTCGCCGTCCTCTTCGCGCCACCACAGCAGCACGATGTCGACCACGTCCTCGTAGTCCTCGTCGACCAGCTCGTTCCCCGTGACTTCCTCGACGGAGCGGCGAAGCTCCTCGTCGACGTCGTCGTCATAGCCGATCTCCTGCACCACCTGGCCCGGCTTGAGGCCGAGCCGTTCGGCCAGGCTGCGCTCAGACTGCGCCTGACCCGCGGTCGCGCTCACGAAAGTCCTCCCATTGTCGTCAGTCCGCACGGTGTCCCGCGCATTTCTCGTCTCCGGGCCCCCGTGCCGGGCGGCCCGCCCGCACCCGTGCGGTGTTTGCGGGACAGTCCACACAAGTGAGGGCCCCTAGCGCAAGTGTCTTCCCGGCTTTTGGTGGGCTCATTGGCCCGATCACGGCGCCCGAGGTCACAGGACCTCCACAGAGGGTGACAACACGCCGTCATCCTTTGAGGAAGGACAGGCGGACCTGCCGGTCGGGGTTGTCGACGTTGAGGTCGACCAGGGCCACCGACTGCCAGGTCCCGAGCGCGAGCCGGCCGCCGGTCACCGGCAGCGTCGCGTACGGCGGGACGAGCGCCGGCATCACGTGCGAGCGGCCGTGCCCGCGCGAGCCGTGCCGGTGCCGCCAGCGGTCGTCGGCCGGCAGCAGGTCGCCGAGCGCGGCGAGCAGGTCCTCGTCGCTGCCCGCGCCGAGCTCGATGATCGCGATGCCCGCGGTGGCGTGCGGGACGAACACGTGCAGCAGGCCGTCCCCGCCGGCCGCGCCGGCGAACCGCTCGCACTCGGCCGTGATGTCGTGCACGACCTCCTGTGTCCCGGTGGTCACCCGGACCACGGTGCTCTCCATGATCGCAGGTCTACCCGATCCGCGGCGCCGGACGCATCCCGGCGCGCGCGGATCCGGGCGGGCGCTCCCGGCGCGCTACCGGCCCGCGTGGCCGACGGTCTCGCGGGGCTCGATGACGCAGTCCGGCCCCGGGAAGATCAGCCCCTCGTGGCCGTCGCCGAACCTGACCACGTACGGCGGGCTCCCGTTCTCGCCGCGGACCTCGATGATCTCGCCCATCCGGTCGTGCTGCCCCACGACGGTGCCGTGGACGTGCAGCCGGTCCCCGATTCGCGCGTACATGGCTTCCCTCCGTTCTCGTGGAAAAAGGGCTCCTCGGAATGTGCGTACCCCGGTTGACCGGGGAGAATGGTTACCGGTTGGTAGAGATGCGTTAGCCGTCACGAACGACGACGATGGATCACGAGACCAGGCGGTGCGACACCGCCGCCGGGGACCGCGCTCCGCCGAACGGCGGCCGGGGTCCCACCAGCAAAGACGGCAAGCACAGAGGGGATCCCGTGGCTTCCGGACGTCAACGCTTTTCGATCATCAGCGACGGCCTGCCGAGCCAGCTGCCGGACATCAACCCGGACGAGACCCGGGAGTGGCTGGAATCGCTGGACACGGTCATCAAGACCGAGGGCCGCGGCAGGGCGCGGTACGTGATGCTCCGCCTCCTGGAAAGGGCCCGGGAACTGCAGGTCGGGGTCCCCGGGCTGCGGAGCACCGACTTCATCAACACGATCCCGCCGGAGTCGGAGCCCTGGTTCCCCGGCGACGAGCACGTCGAGCGGCGGATCCGCGCCTACATCCGGTGGAACGCGGCGATCATGGTGTCGCGGGCCAACCGCCCCGAGCTCGGCGTCGGCGGCCACATCGCCACCTACGCCTCGGCGGCGTCCCTCTACGAGGTCGGCTTCAACCACTTCTTCCGCGGCAAGGACCACGGCGAGTCCGGCGACCAGGTGTTCATCCAGGGCCACGCGGCGCCCGGCATCTACGCGCGCGCGTTCCTGGAAGGGCGGCTGCCCGAGGAGAAGCTCGACGGGTTCCGGCAGGAGCAGTCGCACCCCGGCGGCGGCCTGTCGTCCTACCCGCACCCCCGGCTGATGCCCGACTTCTGGGAGTTCCCCACCGTCTCGATGGGCCTCACCGCGATCAACTCGGTGTACCAGGCGCGGTTCAACCGCTACCTCTACAACCGCAAGATCAAGGACACGTCGCGCTCGCACGTGTGGGCGTTCCTCGGCGACGGCGAGATGGGCGAGCCGGAGTCGCTCGGCGCGATCGGCCTGGCCGCCCGCGAGGAGCTGGACAACCTCACCTTCGTCGTCAACTGCAACCTGCAGCAGCTGGACGGCCCGGTGCGCGGCAACGGCAAGATCATCCAGGAGCTGGAGTCGTTCTTCCGCGGCGCCGGCTGGAACGTTATCAAGGTCATCTGGGGCCGCGACTGGGACCCGCTGCTCGCCCAGGACGTCGACGGCGTGCTGGTCAACCAGATGAACACCACCCCCGACGGGCAGTTCCAGACCTTCTCCGTGGAGTCCGGCGACTACATCCGGGAGAAGTTCTTCGGCGCCGACCCGCGGCTGCGCAAGATCGTCCAGCACCTGTCGGACGACGACCTGCGCAAGCTGTCGCGCGGCGGGCACGACTACCGCAAGGTGTACGCGGCGTTCAAGTCGGCCCGCGAGCACGTCGGGCAGCCGACGGTGATCCTCGCGCACACCATCAAGGGCTGGACGCTCGGGTCCGACTTCGAGGCCCGCAACGCCACCCACCAGATGAAGAAGCTGACCAAGGCCGAGCTGAAGGAGTTCCGCGACCGCCTGTACCTGGACATCCCGGACTCGGCGCTCGAGCAGCCCCTGCCGCCCTACTACCACCCGGGCGAGGACTCCGACGAGATCCAGTACATGCGCGAGCGCCGCGCCGCCCTCGGCGGGTTCCTGCCGAAGCGGGCCGTGCGCGCCAAGGCGCTCAAACTGCCCGGCGACCCCGTCTACAGCGAGCTGAAGAAGGGCTCCGGAAAGCAGAACGTCGCGACGACGATGGCGTTCGTCCGGCTGCTCAAGGACCTGATCAAGGACGAGAACCTCGGCGCCCGGTTCGTCCCGATCGCCCCGGACGAGTACCGCACGTTCGGCATGGACTCGCTGTTCCCCACGTCCAAGATCTACTCGCCGCACGGGCAGACCTATGACGCGGTCGACCGCAAGCTCCTGCTGTCGTACAAGGAGTCCGAGAGCGGCCAGATGCTGCACGAGGGCATCAGCGAGGCCGGGTCGATGGCCTCCGCGATCGCCGCCGGCACCGCGTACGCCACGCACGGCGAGCACATGATCCCCGTCTACATCTTCTACTCGATGTTCGGGTTCCAGCGGACCGGCGACCAGATGTGGGCGCTCGGCGACCAGATGGGCCGCGGGTTCCTGCTCGGCGCCACCGCCGGCCGCACCACCCTCACCGGTGAGGGCCTCCAGCACGCCGACGGCCACTCCCCCCTGCTCGCCGCCGCGAACCCCGCCTGCGTCCACTACGACCCGACCTGGGCGTTCGAGCTGGCGCACATCACCCAGGACGCGCTGCGCCGCATGTACGGCTCGTCCGAGGAGCACCCGCAGGGCGAGAACGTCTTCTACTACCTGACCGTCTACAACGAGCCCTACCAGCAGCCCGTCGAACCCGAGGGCCTCGACGTCGACGGCCTGCTCAAGGGCCTGTACCGGTTCCGGGAGGCACCCGAGGTGTCCACGGGCAACGGGCAGCCGCCCCGGGCGCAGATCCTCGCGTCCGGCGTCGGCGGCCGGTGGGCCCTGGAGGCCCAGCGGATGCTCGCCGAGGACTGGGGCGTCGCCGCGGACGTATGGTCCGCCACGTCGTGGAACGAGCTGGCCCGCGAGGCCCGCGAGTGCGACGAGCAGAACCTGCTCAATCCCGACGCCGAGCAGCGCGTCCCCTACGTCACCCGGACGCTCGACAGCGTCGCCGGGCCGATCGTCGCGGTGTCGGACTACATGCGCGCCGTCCCCGACCAGATCGCGCCGTGGGTGAACGGCGACTTCACCTCGCTCGGCACCGACGGGTTCGGGTTCTCCGACACCCGCGCCGCCGCCCGCCGGTTCTTCCACGTGGACGCCGCGTCCATCGTCCTCGCGGTGCTCACCCGGCTCGCCCGGCACGGCGAGATCAAGCCGGAGGCCCTGCCCGAGGCGATCCGCCGCTACCGGCTCGACGCCTCGGTCAGCGACGTCTTCGCCGGCGGCGTCGGCAGCGCCGAGAGCAACACCGGCGGAGATGCGTGATCTCCCAGGGGGCCCCCGTCACGGCCGCCAGGCGGGCCCGCTGCGCTCGCAGGGCTCGCTCCGCGTGCCCGCCCGTGACCGGGGGCTGAGGTTCGGGCTTCCGGGGTGATCGCGGAGGTGTAGGCCGCGATGACCCGCGAAAGGGCCCCGAGGATCGTCCTCGGGGCCCTTTTCGCGCGCCGGGTCAGGCCGCCGGCGGGGTGAAGACGGCGAAGCGGTTGCCGGACGGGTCCGCCAGGTGCGCGAACCGCAGGCCGTCGGGCGTCGTCGTGCCGGGGACGGCGACCTTGCCGCCGCACTTCTCGGCCTCGGCGCACGCCGCGTCCACGTCCTCGACGAGGACGAAGAAGACCGCGTGGTTGGCGGACGCGTCCGGCACGTGCGCGATGCCGCCGCTGGGCGCGTCGGCCCCCTCGTAACTGACCAGGTCGTAGCCCTCGCTGCCGGGGTCGGACGCGAACCTCCACCCGAACATGTCGCCGTAGAAGCGGCGGGCGTCCTCCGGCGCGTCGGTGCCGACCTGGAACCAGGCGACGGTGTTGTAAGCGGGAACGCTCATTGTTCTCCTCCTTCGAACGCTGTCGGCATCAGCGTCGAGGAGTCCCGCGACAGCCCCATGTCGGGGTTTCGGAACAGAACCCGGCCCACCGACCGGAACTCCGCCCACACGACGGTGCCGGGCCCATCCGGCCGGAACCCCCAGCTCCGCGTCAGGACGTCCACGATCCGCAGCCCGCGCCCGCTCTCGGCACCGGTCTCCGCCTTGAGCCGCGGTCGCCTGCCGTCGGCGCCGTCGTCGGCGATCTCCATGCGCAGGAAACCCTCGCCGGCCAGCAGGCTCACCGTCACCCGGCCGCCGTCGCCCGAGGCCGTGTGGGTGACGGCGTTGCAGACGAGCTCGCTCACGACCGTCACCAGGTCGTCCAGCCCCGGATGGTCCGGCGGCACCATGTCCCGCAGGAACCGCCGCGCGTACCCGACCGACCTCGGAGCGCCCGGAAGCGTCAGCGTGCCCACCACGACCAGCCCGCCGGGGTCCGTCCCTTTGTTCTCGGGCGCTCCCATCCGCGCCTCCCCTCGATTCGGAAACGCCCGCCACATTCGCCGCTCGACGGCTTCCCGGTACCGGCTCTGAACGTTTCCCGACTGAACGTTCAATCCGTTACCGCTCCGGCACACTCGGTGACATCGTTGAAGGATGCCTTCCGGTACCGCCCCCACCGTCCGCCAGCGCCGGATCGGCTCGGCGCTCCGCAAAGCCCGCGACCGCCACAACCTGACCGTCGCCACCGCCGCCCGCCGCTTCGGCCGCTCCCAGGGCTGGATGAGCATGGTCGAGAACGGCCTCCAGGCCATCGCCCCGGACGAGCTGAGCGACCTCCTCGACCTCTACGGCATCGAGGACGGCCCCCTCCGCGAATCCCTCCTCCACCTCGCCACCCACAGCCCCGGCAAATGGGTACGAGAACGGGTCGGCCGAATCTCGGCGGCCGCTCTGGACCTGGCGAGCCTCGAAGAAGACGCCGCGAAGATCCGCACCTTCCAGCCCAACATCATCCCCGGGCTGCTCCAGACCCCGGCTTACGCATCCAAGCTCATGGCCGTTGGTCCTGCCGCCAAAGACTCGCGCGCCGCCAGAACTCTGGTCGAATTCCGAATGTCCCGCCAGCAGGTGCTCAGCCGCGCCGATCCGCCCTTCTATCTACCGATCATCGCGGAGACGGTCCTCGGCAACCAGGTCGGCGGCGACGGCGCGATCCTGCGGGCTCAGGTACGACGGCTGGCAGAAGTCGCCCGGTTGGAACACGTGGACCTGCGCATCCTTCCCAGCACGGCCAGCGAATACCTCTCGCTCATCACCCCGTGCCATCTGATCTCTTTGCGCCCACCTGGGCAGCTCACCGTGACCGTGGGCGACCGCTACAACGAAAGCATTTTCGTGGAGGACGAGGACGAAGTCGCATCGCACGAGGAGATCTTCAATCTGCTGCTCTCAGCGACCCTGAGCAGATCCGCTTCGCTGAAGCTCATTGACGAGATAGCGTCGCAATCATGAACACCCTCGGACCGTCTCAAGCCCACTGGCGCAAGAGCACCCACAGCGGCGGCGACGAAGGCGAGTGTGTCGAGGTCGCCAACCTCGACGGCCACATCGGCGTCCGCGACAGCAAGAACCCCGCCGCCGGACACCTCACCCTCAGCCGCCAGGACTTCTCCGTCCTCCTCGCTCGCCTGGCCACGCAACCATGATCCGCTGGCGCAAGAGCAGCCACAGCGGCGGCAACGAAGGCAACTGCGTCGAGGTCGGTGACCTCGGCGGGCGTGTCGGTGTGCGTGACAGCAAGGATCCCGCTGCCGGGCACCTCGTCCTCAGCCGGCGCGGGTTCGCCGCTCTTCTCGCCGTCCTGGGGGCGCGGGGCTGATCAGAGGGGTTCGCCGTAGTGGTCTTCCTCCGCGTCGAACCTGCGTTGCTCGTCGTCCCTGCGGATCTCCAGGCATCGCTTGCAGGTGGCCTCGCGCGGGTCGTCACGGACCTCGTCCGGGGAGACGTACTTGCCGCACAGCGTCTGGACGATGCCGTGCTTGTCCTTTTCCGGCAGGTGGAGCACAGGCTCCTCTGACGCGCTCATGATCGAGACGTTACGCCCGTCAGACGAATTCGAGGGGGCGGACGACGTAGTCGCACGGGACGTCGTCGTGCATGGCCTCGACGACGCGTTCGGGGGCGGTCTCCTCGAGCAGGGCGGCGCGGCGGACGCGGTCGGTGCGGAAGACGCGGCGGCCGCCGCGCTTGCGGCACCAGGCGGTCAGGTACCAGCCCTTGCTCGACGCGGTGAACGAGACGGGCTCGACGTCGCGGACGGTCTCGGCGCCCGCCCGGTCGATGTAGGTGAGGCGGACGACCCGGCGGCTCATGACGGCCTCCTCCAGCACGGAGGGCACGGACGCCGGGTCGTCGTCTCCGGCGGGGATCAGGAAGCGGACGCGCTCGGCGAGTTCGCGGGCCGAGGCGCTGTCGTCCGCCGACATCGCGGTGACGATCTTCTGCAGGGCGGTGCGGGCGGAGCGGGAGTACGGGGAGCCGCCGGCGCGGGCAAGGGTGATCGCGACGGCGACGGCCTCGGCGGGGGTGAAGTTCAGCGGCGGCAGCGTCCGGCTCTTGTCGAGGGTGTACCCGCCGCCCCGGCCGACGTCGGCGTAGATCGGCACGCCGGCCTGCTGGAGCGCGCCGATGTCCCGCTCGACGGTGCGGACGCTCACCTCGTAGCGGGCGGCCAGCTCCCGGGCGCTGACCCGGCGCGGCGCGCACGCCCGCAGCTCCTCCACCAGGGCGTAAAGACGGTCGGTGCGGTTCACGCCGCGACCGTACGCGCCGGGTCCGACATTCCGCCCGGGGTCAGAGGTCGCGGAGGAAGTCGATCAGGGCGTCGTTCACCTCGGCGGGCCGCTCCTGCTGGGTCCAGTGGCCGCATCCGGGCAGCCAGACCGTGCGGCGGAGGTTCGGCACGAAGTCGGCCATGGTCTCCACCGCGTGCATGGCGCCGACGGCGACGGTGTCGCGGTCCCCGGCGACGTAGAGGGCCGGCGGGCTGATCTGGGCGCGGTGCCAGGCGGTGGTCAGCTCCCAGTTGCGGTCCAGGTTGCGGTACCAGTTGATCGGCCCGGTGAAGCCGCTGTCGGCGTATTCGGCGACGTAGGTGGCGATGTCGTCCTCGCTCAGCCAGGCGGGCAGCTTCTCCGGCTCCGGGATGGCGTCGAGGAGCCCGCCGCCCTCCGGCGCGATCCACCCGGCGGCGGCGCCGCTGCTGTCGCCGGACGCGCCGTACATCAGCCGGCGGAAGGTGGCGGCGCGGTCGCGGTCGAGTTCGGCCTCGGGGACGTCCGGCTCCTGGAAGCGGACCATGTAGAAGCCGTCGCCGAACATCCGGCGCATCGCCTCGACGGGCGGCTTCGAGCTGCGCGGCCGGTGCGGCACCGACAACCCGACGACGCCGCGGACCTTGTCGGGCCGCAGTTGCGCGGTGTGCCAGGCGACCGGCGCGCCCCAGTCGTGTCCGACGACGACGGCGCGGCCGCCGCCGAGCGCCTCGATCAGGCCGACCACGTCCCCCACCAGATGCAGGATCGAGTACTGCCCGACGTCCGCGGGGCCGCCCGTCCGGGCGTAGCCGCGCTGGTCGGGCGCGACGGCGTGGAAGCCTGCGTCGGCCAGGGCGGTGAGCTGGTGGCGCCAGGAGTACCAGCACTCGGGGAAGCCGTGCAGGAGCAGGACGAGCGGGCCCTCGCCCGCCTCGGCCACGTGCATGCGCAGGCCGCTCTGGGACGCGATGCGGCGATGCGTGATCTCGGTCATCGGAACTTCCAGGGCTGTCAGGGGACCGGGCGGGCCCAACGGTAGCCCGTGTCCAAGATCATCGCGTGGCGACCGGAGCCCTCGTGACGAGGAACGGACCACTGTAAGGGTCGACCATACTGTTCGTCATGGGATTGTGTGTCGAGGCCACATGGGAGCCCGCCGCCGCGCTCCGTAGGTTCTGCCCATGACGAGCGTGACACCGCGGCCTCCCGCGCAGGACGCGCCGGGGCCCGCCGCCGGGCCGGCGCAGGGGCCCGCGGCCCGGGCCGGCGCAGCGCCGGACCTGTCGGGCAAGCGAGCCCTGGTCACCGGCGGCGCGAGCGGCATCGGGCGCGCCTGCGCCCGGGTGCTGGCCGGCGCCGGCGCCCGGGTCGTGGTCGCCGACGTGGACGGCGAGGCGGCGCGCCGCGCGGCCGAGGAGATCGGCGGCGTCCCCCTGCTCGCCGACCTCTCCGACGTCGACCGGCTGGACGGCATCGCCGCGGGCACCGACATCCTGGTCAACAACGCGGGCGTGCAGCATGTGGCGCCGGTCCACGAGTTCCCGCCGGAGGTGTTCGCGCGGATCCTGCGGCTGATGGTGGAGGCGCCGTTCCGGCTCGTCCGCGACGCGCTGCCCGGCATGTACGAGCGGGGCTGGGGACGGATCGTCAACATCTCCTCCGTCCACGGGCTGCGGGCCTCGCCGTTCAAGTCGGCGTACGTGACGGCCAAGCACGGCATCGAAGGGCTCTCCAAGGTGATCGCGCTGGAGGGCGCCGCGTACGGCGTGACGTCCAACTGCGTCAACCCGTCCTATGTGCGGACGCCGCTGGTGGAGGGCCAGATAGCCGACCAGGCGCGCGCGCACGGCATGGCACCGGACGAGGTCGTCGAGCGCGTCATGCTGGAGCACTCGGCGGTGAAGCGGCTGATCGAGCCGGAGGAGGTGGCCGCGCTGGTCGGCTACCTGTGCTCACCGGCGGCCTCGATGGTGACCGGCGCGTCCCTCGCCCTCGACGGCGGCTGGACGGCGCACTGACAATGGCCCGTATGTCCTGCGGCGTCTTCCTCGAACTGCTCGCCCGCGAGGCGTCCCCCGTCGAGTTCGAGGGGCCGCTCGTGCAGGCGCGGGCGCAGGGCGCCCCGGCCGCAGTGCTGGCGGAGCTGGAGGCGGCGAAGCTGGCCGCGCTGCGGGTCCGCGCCGTCATGCGGCGGCACGCCCGCCGGGAGGCGGAGCTGGCGGCGCTGTTCGACACCGCGGGCGACCTCGCCGGGCTCCGCGACCTGGACGCGGTGCTGGAGGCGATCACGCGGCGCGCCCGGCGGCTGCTGAGCGCCGACATCGCGTACCTGACGCTCAACGACGACGAGCGCGGCGAGACCTACATGCGGGTCACCGACGGGTCGGTGTCGGCGGCGTTCCGGCGGCTGCGGCTGCCGATGGGCACCGGCCTGGTCGGCCTGGTCGCGCAGACGGCGATGCCGTACACGAGCGCGCACTACCTCGGCGACGAGCAGTTCCGGCACCGCGGGTTCATCGACGAGGCGGTGGCCGAGGAGGGCATCGTCGCGATCCTCGGCGTGCCGATGCGCCTCGGCAGCCGCGTGATCGGCGTGCTGACGGCCGCGAACCGCAGCGAGCGCCCGTTCGACCAGGAGGAGGTCGCGCTGCTCGGCTCGCTGGCGGCGCACGCGGCGGTGGCGATCGACAACGCCCGCCTCCTGGAGGAGACGCAGACCGCGCTGGAGGAGCTGAGCGCCGCCAACGAGGTCGTCAAGGCGCGCAGCGCGGCCGTCGAGCAAGCGGCGCGCGCACACGACCGGATGACGGCGGTGGTCGTGCGGGGCGGCGGCGTCGAGGACGTCGCGGCGGTCGTCACCGAGCTGCTCGGCGGCACGCTGCACGTCCTGGACGCCGACGGCCGGCACCTCGCCACGACCGGGGCCGCGTCGGCGGCGCTGAGCGAGGATGAGCTGTCCGGCGTGATGGCGTCGGCGCACTCGGCGCGCGCGCAGGGACGCACCGTCCGGCGCGGCGACCTGTGGATCGCCTCGGTCACGACCGGCGACGAGATGCTCGGCACGCTGGTGCTGCGCACCGCCGACGAGGTGTCCGGCGCAGACCAGCGCATCCTGGAGCGGGCCGCGCTGGTGACCGCGCTGCTGGTGCTGTTCCAGCGCAGCGTGACCGAGGCGGAGGGCCGCGTCCGCGGCGAGCTGCTGGACGACCTGCTGTCGGACCGGCGCACGGACGCCGGCACGCTGACCGTCCGGGCCAGGCGGGTGAACGTCGACCTGACCGCGCCGCACGTGGTGCTGTGCGCGCGGTACGAGTCGCACGACCACCGGCAGCGCGCCGCCTTCTGGGCATCGTCGTTCGCGGCGGTCGAGCACGGCCTGGCCGCCTCGCGCGGCGACGAGATCGTCCTGCTGCTGCCGGGCGAGCGGGCGGGCGACGCGGCGCGCCGCGTCGCCAAGGAGCTGGGCGCCTCGCTCGGCCGCCCGGCGACCGTCGGCGCCGCGGGCCCGGTGCGCGGGCCGTCCGGCATCGCGGCGGCGCACACCGAGGCGCGGCGCTGCGCGGACGCGCTGCTCGCTCTCGGCCGCCTCGGGGACGGCGCCGGCGCGTCCGAGCTGGGCTTCGTCGGCCTGCTCATCGGCGACGCGCGGGACGTCCCGGGCTTCCTCACCGGCACGATCGGGCCCGTCCTGGACTACGACGAGCGGCGCGGCACGGCGCTCGTGCAGACGCTGGACGCCTACTTCGGCACGGGCGGCAGCCTGTCCCGGACGGCCGAGCGGCTGCACATCCACGTCAACACCGTCAGCCAGCGCCTGGACCGCATCGGCCGCCTCCTAGGCGACGACTGGCAGACCCCCGAACGCGCCCTGGAACTCCAACTCGCCCTCCGCCTGCACCGCCTATCTCGTTGAGTTGCGGCGAGTCGTCGTTATCCGAGGCCGCATAACAACGACTCGCCGCAACTCAACGCGGGTCAGACGGGGGTGGTGACCTTTGCGGGGGCCGGGTCGGGGCGGCGGGCGGTGCGTTTCGCCAGCAGGATGCGGGCGGTGCCCCAGACGCCGCGCCGGAACACCAGGACCACGACGATGAAGATCGCTCCGGTGATGATGCCGGTCTCCTGGAAGCCGGACGTGGCGAGGTAGTCGTTCAGCTCCACGATCAGCGCGGCGCCGATCGCGCCGCCCCACAGGGTGCCGATGCCGCCGAGGACGACCATCATCACCGCCTGCCCGGAGGTCGTCCAGTAGACGCCGTCCAGGGACGCGAAGCCGTGGCCGATGGCGAACAGCCCGCCGCCCAACCCGGACAGCGCCGCCGACAGCACGAACACCAGCAGCTTGTAGCGGTCGATGCTGTACCCCAGCGCGCGCGCACGCGCCGGGTTGTCGCGGATGGACACCAGCACGCGGCCGAACGGCGACCGGACGATCCGCCAGGCGACGAACAGGCCGGCGAGGATGAACGGCAGTCCCGCGTAGTAGAAGAAGAACGGGTCGGACAGGTCGGCGCCGAAGAAGTCCCTCGGGATTCCCTGCAGCCCGTTCTCGCCGCCCGTCACGTCCCGCCATTGGTTGGCGACGAAGTACACCATCTGCGCGAAAGCGAGGGTGACCATCGCGAAGTAGATGCCGCGCAACCGGATCGACAGGTAACCGATCGGGACGGCGAGCAACGCGGAAAACGCCGCGCCGCCAAGGATCGCCACCGGGAACGGCAGCCCGGAGTGCACCGCGATCAGGCCCGTCGCGTACGCGGCGGATCCCCAGAACGCGGCATGGCCGAACGACAGCAGCCCGGTGAAGCCGAGCAGCAGGTCCACGGCGGCGGCGAACAGCGCCCAGCAGGCGATGTCCAACGCCACCGGCGGGTAGACGAACCACGGCAGCACCAGCGCCGCGACGAGCCCGGCGGCCAGCAGGACGGGCCGTCCGGCGAGCCTCGACAACACCATTTAGAGGGCCTCCTCGCGGCCGAACAGGCCGGCCGGGCGCCACAGCAGCACGGCCGCCATCAGGATGAACACCAGCGTCTGCGACAGCGAGGGCACGTAGTAGTTGCCGAGCGCCGAGACGATCCCGACCGCGAACCCGGCGGCGACCGACCCGAACACCGAGCCGAGCCCGCCGATCACCACCACGGCGAACACCGTGATGATCAGGTCGGAGCCCATCAGCGGGTTGACCGCCCGCATCGGCGCGGCGAGCACGCCGGCGAACGCGGCGAGCGCGATGCCGAACCCGAACACCGGCGTCACCCAGCGGGCGACGTCGATGCCGAGCGCGCGGGTCAGCTCGGGCCGCTCGGTCGCCGCGCGGACGATCATGCCGACGCGGGTGCGGGTCAGCACGACCCACACCGCCCCGCACACCACGACCGACACCGCCAGCACGAACACCTGGTAGGCCGGGTAGGTGAACAGGCCGAGGTCGATGGAGCCGCCCAGCGCGGACGGGCGCGGGTACGGCTGCGACTGCACGCCGTACTCCCGCTTGACCAGGTCCTGGAGGATCAGCGCGAGACCGAAGGTGAACAGGAAGTTGTAGAGCGGGTCGAGCGGCGCCAGGCGGCGGATGAACAGCCGCTCCAGCACCGTCCCGGCCGCGCCGAGCAGGATCGGGACGAGCGGCAGCGCGACCCAGAAGTCCACGCCCCACGAGTCGAGCAGGACGTAGGAGCCGAACGCGCCGAGCATGTAGAACGCGCCGTGCGCGAAGTTGACCACGCCGAGCATCCCGAAGATGACCGACAGGCCGAGGGCGAGCAGGGCGTAGAACGCCCCGCCCACCAGGCCGTTGAACGCCTGTTGCAGCACGCCGGCCCGCCCTACGGCTTGCAGGCGGGGTCGGGCTGCTGGAACGCCTGCGCCGCCGGGATCGTCTTGAGGATCTTCTCGTAGTCCCAGGGCTCCTTGACCTCGCTGGACGGCTTCACCTGCGCGATGTAGGCGTCGTGGAGGAGGAGGTGGTCCTGGGCGCGGATGGTGCCGGTGGAGGTGAACACGTCGTCGACCTTGTGGCCTTCGAGCTGCTTCACCACGTCGTCGGCCTTGTCGGTGCCGCCGCGCTGCACGCCCTCCAGGTACTGCAGGGCCGCGGAGTAGTCGGCGGCGTGCACGGCCGTCGGGCGCTTGCCCGTCTTGGCCTGGAACTTGTCGGCCCAGGCGCGGTTGCCCTGGTTGGCGTTCCAGTACCAGAAGTCGGTGAAGCGCGTCCCGGCGAGGGCGTCGGGGCCGAGGGAGTGGATGTCGGTGATGAACATCAGGCCGGTGGCGAGGCCGACGCCCTTGTCCCGCAGCTTGTACTCGTTGTACTGCTTCACCAGGTTGACCAGGTCGCCGCCCGCCTGCATGGCGCCGAGCACCTGCGGCTTCGGCTTCATCCCCGGCGCCTTCAGCAGGAACGTCGAGAAGTTGTCGTTCGGGAACGGCGTTGGGTCGGACTTGACGACGGTGCCGCCGGTGTCCTTCACGGCCGCGGTGAACGTCTTCTGCATGTCCTGCCCGAACGCGTAGTCCGGGTAGACGATGTACCAGTTCTTCGAGCCGTCCCTGGTGACCTCGCTACCGGTCCCGTGGGCCAGCATGTAGCTGTTGTAGCCGTAGTGGAAGGTGTACTTGTTGCACTGCTTGCCTTCCAGCGCGGTGGACGCGGCGCCGACGTCGATGAACAGCCTCTTCTTGTTCTTGGCGACGGTCGCGACGGCCAGCGCGGCCGACGAGGTCGGCACGTCCACGATGATGTCGGCCTTCTGCCGGTCGTAGAGCTCCTGCGCCTTGGAGTTCGCCACGTCGGGCTTGTTCTGGTGGTCGGCGTCCACCACCTCGATCTTCTTGGCGACGGCCTTGCCGCCGTACTTGGCCTTGTAGTCGGCGACGGCCATCTTCACCGCCTCGACGGCGTTCTTGCCCGACAGGTCGGCGTAGACGCCGGACTGGTCGGTGAGGACGGCCAGCACGACCTTGCCGTCGCTGATCTTTCCCCCGCCCCCGCCGGGTCCGCCCGCGCAGCCGGCCAGCAGCGCTCCGGCGGCGGCGAGCGCCGCCGAACGTCGCACAAGTGTCATGGGGGTCTCCCTGCTGTGTTCCGAGGTGGTTCCGGTGACCGGGCGCACCGGCTAGATTCCGAGGTATTCGAGGAGCTCGCCCTCGCGGGCGCGGACCTCGTCGTTGTCCAGCGACTCCACGACGCGGCCCTCCGCGAGCAGGTGGTGGCGGTCGGCCACGGTCGCGGCGAAGTGCACGTTCTGCTCGATGAGCAGGACGGTGACGCCGGCCGCCTTGACCTCGCGCAGGATGGCGCCGATCTGCTGGACGATCAGCGGCGACAGGCCCTCGGTGGGCTCGTCGCACAGCAGCAGCCGGGCGCCGGTGCGCAGCACCCGGGCGAGCGCGAGCATCTGCTGCTCGCCGCCCGACAGCTTCGTCCCGGGGAACCGGCGCCGCTCGCGCAGCCGCGGGAACGTGTCGTACACCCGCTCCAGCGGCCACGGGTCGGGGCCCATCGCGGCGGGAAGGGTGAGGTTCTCCTCGACCGACAGCGTGGCGAAGATGCCGCGGTCGTCCGGGACGTAGCCGAGTCCGCGGCGGGCCCGCTTGTGCGGGCCGAGCGCGGTGATGTCCTCGTCCAGGAACCCGATCGTCCCCTTGGCGTCCTTGTGCAGGCCCATGAGGCAGCGCAGCAGGGTGGTCTTGCCCGCGCCGTTGCGCCCGACCAGGGTGACGATCTCGCCCTTGTCGACGTGCAGGGACACGTCCCGCAGCGCCTGCGCCTCGCCGTACCAGGCCGACAGTCCGTCAATGCGCAGCATTGGAGTCTCCGAGGTAGGCGGTGACGACGCGGGGGTCGTGGCGGATCTCGGCGTAGGGGCCCTCCACGAGCACCCGGCCCTGCTGCAGCACGGTGACCCGGTCGGCGAGGCTGGAGACGACGCTCATGTTGTGCTCGACCATCACGACGGTCAGCGATCCGCCCGCGTTCTCCCGGACCCGCTGGACGAGTCGGACGGTGCCGTCGACGTCCTCCACGCCCATCCCGGCGGTCGGCTCGTCGAGCAGCAGCACCTTCGGGTCGAGCGCGAGGGCGAGCGCCAGTTCCAGCGCGCGCTTGCGTCCGTAGGCGAGCGCGCCGGCGGGGGTGGCGCCGTGGCCGTCCAGGCCGACCTGTTCGAGCAGTTCGGCGGCGCGGCCGGAGAAGCGGCGCAGCGCCTTGTCCGAGCGCCAGAACCGCCAGCCGAGCCCGGTGCGGCCGGCCAGCGCCAGCTCGACGTGCTGGAGCGGGGTGAGCTCGGCGAACAGGCTGGTGATCTGGAACGACCGGGCCAGGCCGAGCCGCGCGACGTGCTCGGGGCGCCGGCCCGCCAGCTCGTGCGGGCCGAGCCGCACGCTGCCCGCCGTCGGCTTCAGGAAGCCGGTGAGCAGGTTGAACAGCGTGGTCTTGCCCGCGCCGTTCGGCCCGACCAGCGCGTGCACCGAGCCCTCCGCGACGTCCAGGTCGACGCCGTCGACGGCCCGGAAGCCGCGGAACTCCCGCACCAGGCCGCGCGCCGCCAGAACCGGGGCTGGACCGGCCATGCGCCCTCCTCGCTCAGCGTTCTCAGTGTTCGAAGCGACCAGTGACCCGGGCCACACCGGGTCGCCGTGACCGGGAACGCTAAATCCCGTCCGGAGGGCGGACCATGTGAGCCGCCCCCACATTCCGGCGGCCCGATACGGGCGTGACCCACATCACATGCAGGTCACGGCGGGCGGCACATGCCGCCGCCCCCGGATATGTGGGCCGCGCACGTGGCCGCGCCCGCGCCGGCTCACGACCATGACGGCACCCGTCCCCGCCCCGGGGACCGCCGAAGGAGCCGGAATGCCGAAGGTCCGCAGCCTCCTGACCGCCACCCTCCTGACCGGCGCCGCGCTCGGCGCCGCGGTCCCGGCGCCGGCGCAGGCCCGGGACTGCGCCCCGCGCGCGGCGGTCCCGGGCGCGCAGAAGCAGGTGGCGGCCTGCCTCAGCGACCTCACCACCGCGGGGACGGTCGCGTCCGGCCACACCGTCCCCGCCGACTGGGCGGGCCTGCAGTCCACCGCCACGAAGAACCCGGCGCACGTTCCGGGCGTCCAGATCGACGGTTACTTCCCCGACACCTCGACGACCAACGCCGACAACGGCTGGAACCACGACGCCCAGTTCGTCATCCGGCTGCCGGAGCACTGGACGGGCGGCCTCGTCGTCGCGGGCTCTCCCGGCAACCGCCGCCAGTACGCCAACGACTTCACCATCTCCGACTGGGCGCTCGCCAAGGGCTACGCCTACGCCGCCACCGACAAGGGCAACACCGGCACGGAGTTCTACACGGACGGCCGCCGCCCCGGTGACGCGATGGTCGAATGGAACGACCGGCTCACCCAGCTCACCCGCGCCGCCAAGAAGGTGGTGGCCCGCCACTACGGGCACTCACCCCGCCGCACCTACGCGGCGGGCATCTCCAACGGCGGCTACCTCGTCCGCTGGCAGTTGGAGAACCACCCCGAGCTGTACGACGGCGGTATCGACGCCGAAGGGACGCTCTGGCGCGCGGACGGTCCGAACCTGTTCACGTACCTGCCGTCCATCCTGCGCGCTTACCCGTCGTACGCGGCGACCGGCGACCCGTCCGCCCACAAGGCACTCCTCGACGCGGGCCTCGCCCCCGGATCGGAATTCCTGTGGCCGTTCCATAACCAGGTGTACTGGAACCTCACCCAGACCATCTACCGCAAGGAATTCGACCCGTCCTACACGGGTGACGAGTCGGCCTACAACTACGCGGCGCGTCCCCGCTCCGTCCATAAGGCGGTCGCTCGCGTCGCCCTGACGGGCCGCATCCACAAGCCGCTCATCACGCTGCAGGGCACCTACGACTCGCTGCTGCCGATCAGCACCGACTCCGACGTCTACTCCCGGATGGTTCGCGCCCGCGGCTCAGCGCTCTACCGCTACTACCGCGTCGAGGCCGCCAACCACGTCGACGGCCTCTACGACACCTACCCCGACCGGCTCCGCCCGCTCCTGCCCTGCATGCGCAGCGCGTTCACGGCGCTGGAGTCGTGGACGACGCACCACCAGCCCCCGCCCGCCAGCGCCACACTCCCCCGCCCAACAACCGGCGACCTCGTCAACACGTGCTCGCTGGAGACCGCCTCCTGACCGGGTCGTTCAGGTGCCGCGGGTCCAATCGAGGAGGGCGTTGGCGGGGAGGGTGTTGACCACTCGGTCGGTGGGGACTCCGCAGCGGGCGGCGCGCTCGCAGCCGAAGTGCTGCCAGTCGAGCTGGCCCGGGGCGTGCGCATCGGAGTCGATCGAGAAGCGGCAGCCGGCCTCGACCGCGAGGCGCAGCAGCCGCTTCGGCGGATCGAGGCGCTCCGGACGCGAGTTGATCTCCACGGCGACGTCGTAGGCGGCGCAGGCGTCGAAGACGAGCGCGGCGTCGAACTCCGACTCGGGCCGCAGCCCGCCCCGCTTCCCGCCCGCCTTGACGATCCGTCCGGTGCAGTGGCCGAGGACGTTCACGCGCGGGTTCGCGATGGCGGCGACCATGCGCTTCGTCATGGCGACGCGGTCCATGCGGAGCTTGGAGTGGACGCTCGCGACGACGACGTCCAGCCGGTCGAGCAGGTCCGGGTCCTGGTCGAGCGCGCCGTCGTCGAGGATGTCGACCTCGATCCCGGTGAGGATGCGGAACGGCGCGAGCCGCTCGTTCAGCTCGGCGACGACGTCCAGCTGGCGGCGCAGCCGGTCCGCGGACAGCCCGTTGGCGACCTTCAGGCGAGGCGAGTGGTCGGTGAGCGCGAGGTACTCGTGGCCGAGCGAGCGGGCGGTCTCGGCCATCTCCTGGATCGGCGACCCGCCGTCCGACCAGTCGCTGTGGGTGTGCAGGTCGCCGCGCAGGGCCGAGCGCAGCGCGGCGGTCGCCTCGTCCAGCGGCTCGCCCTCGGTGGCCTCCAGCCGGCGCAGGTAGACGGGGGTCTCGCCGCGCAGCGCCTCCTCGATGACGAGGGCCGTCACCTTGCCGATGCCGGGCAGCTCGGTCAGCGTGCCCGCGCGCGCCCGGTCCCGCAGCTCGTCCGGAGACGCCGCCTCGACCTGATCGGCGGCCTTGCGGAACGCCCGGACGCGATAGGTCGGCTCATGCGCGCGCTCGAGCAGGAACGCGATGCGGCGCAACGCTTCAACGGCCTCCACCCTCCGCACGCTACCCAGGTATGAGCGCGGTGTCGCACCGCGGTGTCATACGGGTGCGGGCGCCGCTTCTCTAGCCTGGGCTCATGGCCGGGCAGAACACCGACGACGCGTCCTCGGCGCCGAACGGCTTGCTGAGGGGCGTCCTCGCCGCGGCCGTGACCGGGCAGGCCGATCCCGTGCCGCCCGGACGCGGGTGGCCGGCGCCGCTGCGCTGGACGCGGTTCATCGGGATCGGGCGGCTGCCGTACGGCCTGGTCGTCAACGTGGTCGGCATCGGCCTGACGATCGCGCTGGCCGCCGGGACGAACTCGCTGCTGGCCACGCCGCAGCCGTTCCATCCAGGGCTGCCCGTCGCGGAGCCCGTCCGGCTGATCGCGTCGATCGCGGTGACGCTGCCGCTGGCGCTGCGCGACCGGCACCCGCTCGGCGCGTGGCGGCTGAGCTTCGTGGCGATCGCGCTCGTCCCGGCGGACCGCTGGCTGGGCGGCCCCTACCTGCCGGCCGGGCTGTTCGCCGCGATCGTCTGCCTGTACACGGTCGCGGTGCGGTGCCCGCGCGACATCACCATCGGCGTCGGCCTGCTGTCGCTGGCCGGAGTGTGGATCAAGGACGCCGAGAGCGCGGGCGGCGCGACGGTCGTGGTGCTGCTCGCCCTGGTCGTCGGGTACGCCGTCCGGCTCCGCAACACCTCCCGGATGCAGCTGGCCGCGCAGCGCCGCGAGCTGATCGAGCAGGAGAAGCGCCACCAGGCCGCGGAGGCGGTGCTGACCGAGCGGCAGCGGATCGCGCGGGAGCTGCACGACGTGGTGGCGCACCACATGTCGATGATCGCGATCCAGGCGGAGGCCGCGCCCTACAAGGTCGAGGCCGTCCCCGACGAGACCCGCAAGGACCTGTCGGAGATCCGCGCGACCGCCCTCGACGCGCTGACCGAGATGCGCCGGATCCTCGGCGTGCTGCGCTCGGAGGACGGCGCCGAGACCGCGCCGCAGCCGAGCCTGGAGCGGCTGGACGAGCTGGTCGCGCACGCGCGCGGCGCCGGGCTGACCGTCTCGACGCGGCTATCCGGCGACCTGGACGGGCTGCCGCCGGGCGTCGGGCTCACCGCGTACCGGATCCTCCAGGAGGCGCTGAGCAACGCGATGCGGCACGCGCCCGGGTCGAGGGTGGCGGTCGCGGCGGTCCGGGAGGACGGCATACTGCGGCTCGGCGTCGTCAACGGCCCGCCGGGCGACGGCGACGTCCCGGTCCCCTCTCCGGAGGGCACCGGCCACGGGATCATGGGGATGCGCGAGCGGGCGTCGATGCTGGGCGGCGAGGTGTCCGCCCGGGACACCCCGGACGGAGGTTTCGCCGTGAACGCCACCCTCCCGGTGAAGGCGCGGGACGCGACGTGACCGTGCGCGTGGTGATCGTCGACGACCAGGGCATGGTCCGCACCGGGTTCGGGGTGCTGCTGAACGCCCAGCCCGACATCGAGGTCGTCGGGGAGGCGGTGAACGGCGAGGAGGGGCTGCGGCGCGTCGCCGAGCTGCGGCCCGACGTCGTCCTGATGGACGTGCGGATGCCGGTGATGGACGGCCTGGAGGCCACCCGCCGGCTCCTCGACGGCGCCGGCGAGGGCGACCGGCCGAAGGTGCTCATGCTCACCACGTTCGACCTGGACGACTACGTCTACGAGGCGCTGCGCGCCGGCGCCAGCGGGTTCCTGCTGAAGGACGCCTCGGCGGCGGAGCTGGCCGACGCGGTGCGGATCGTGGCGGCGGGCGACGCGCTGCTGTCCCCGTCGATCACCCGGCGGCTGATCGCGGAGTTCTCCCGGCTGGGCGGGCCGCGGGCGCCGTCGCGCAGGCGGCTGCAGGACCTGACCGAGCGGGAGACCGAGGTGCTCGGCCTGGTGGCGCGGGGCCTGTCGAACGGGGAGATCGCGGCGGAGCTGGTCGTCGCGGAGCAGACCGTCAAGACCCACTTCGGGCGCATCCTGATGAAGCTCGGGCTCCGCGACCGGCCGCAGGCGATCGTGTACGCCTACGAGGTCGGCCTGGTCAGACCCGGCGACTGACACCCGGGCCGCCTCGGAGGTATCGCGCGTAGTACCGGGGACCGACGCCGCAGGACCGCACCGCCGGTTGATCCGCGCTCGGGCGTCCGGTTCGTAGCGTCCTGGTCAGTACTCCACCCACTGACCAGGAAGGGCTCCGATGGGCAGCGGTCACCCGGCTCCCGGCCGGCGCGCCAGGGCGGTCGCGGCCGCCGCCGTGCTGGCGGTGGTCGCCTCGGCGACGACGGCGGCCGGGCACGCGGAGGTGTACGCGGCGCCCGCGCCGCTGCCCGCCCTGTCGGCCGCGGCACTGGACGCCCGGTACCAGGCCGTGGACGCGGAGATCGCCCGGGCGCGGGCGACGGCCCTGCGGGTCCGCGACCGGGGCCGGGCGCGGGCGCTGGCGGCGTTCCTGGCGCCGGGCCGCCGGTTCCTGGCGTTCGACGCGCGCGGCCGCGGCCGGGCCGTGGAGGTCCTCGGCGACCTGGCGCGGGCCGACCGGATCGCGGTCGTGGTGCCCGGCGCCGACACCGCGCTCGCCAACTTCGACTCGCCGAAGTTCGTCGGCGGCGGCAGCCGCGCCCTGTACCGGCAGGCCCGCGCGGACGCGCCGGGCGAGCGGATCGCGGTGATCGCCTGGCTCGGCTACCGCGCACCGAGGACGCTGAGCCCCGAGGTGCTGACCAGCGGCCCCGCCGCCGACGGCGCCCGCGCGCTCGGCCGGTTCCTCACCGGCGTGCGCGCGGCCAACGGGCGCGCCCGGATCGCCCTGCTCTGCCACAGCTACGGGTCGGTGGTGTGCGGGAAGGCCGCCCGGCACCTGGCCCCCGCGCCGGTCGACGAGATCGCGCTGTTCGGCAGCCCCGGCGTCACCGCGCACCGGGCGTCCGACCTCGGCACGTCCGCCCGCGTCTGGGCGGGGCGCGCCGGCGGCGACTGGATGGAGTACGTGCCGAACGTCCGCTTCGCCGGGATCGGCTTCGGCGCGGACCCGGCGTCCCCGGAGTTCGGCGCGCGGCGCTTCGACGCCGGGACCGGCCCGCACAGCGCGTACCTCAAGCCCGGCACGGTCGCGCTCCGCAACCTCGCGCTGATCGCGCTCGGCCGCGACGCGCAGGTCGCCCCCGCCTGACCGCCCGCGCCCGCCGGGCCGCCACGCCCGGGCCGCCGTCCGCCCGAACCCCGCCGCGGGCCCGCGCATCCCACCACGTGCCCCCTTCGGCCGCGGAGCCCGCCCGGAATCCGCCGGCGCCCCCGGATGGTAGAAAGAGCGAAGATGCCGCCGCCACCCAAGACGACCTCCAGGCGCGCCCGACGGCTACGGCGGGCGCTGGCGGGCACCGTCTCCGCCGCGGCCCTCATGCTGACCACCGCCGGGACCGGGCACGCCGACCCGTACGCGCCGCCCGCCGCCGTCCCCTCGCTGGCGGCCTCGACGCTGGACGTCCGCTACGCCGCCGAGCACCGCGCGATCGAACGGGCCCTGCGGACCGCCCGCGACGTCGGCGACCAGGGCCGGGCCCGCGCGCTCGGCGCGTTCCTCGACCCCGGCCGCCGGTTCCTGTACTTCGACCCGCGCGGCGGCGGGCGGGCCGTCGAGGTCGTCGGCGATCTCGCGCACGCGCGCCGCGTCGCGGTGCTCGTGCCGGGCGCCGACACCACGCTCACGGCGTTCGACCGGCGGGGCGGCAAGCCCTGGTCCACGCCGGGCGGCGGCGCGCGGGCCGTCCGCGCCGAGGCCCGCTCGCTCGCCCGCGACCCGGGGCTCGCCGTCGTGGCCTGGCTCGGGTACGCCGCGCCCAGGACCTTCAGCGGCGACGTCCTGACCGACCGGCGCGCCGACGAGGGCGCCCGCAAGCTGCTGGACTTCCTCACCGCCATGCGCCGGGTCAACCCCCGCGCCGGCGTCGCGCTGCTGTGCCACAGCTACGGCTCGGTCGTGTGCGGGCGCGCCGCGCTCGGCGACCACGGCACCGGCGCGCCGGCCGCCGCGTGGCGGCAGGTCGGCGACATCGCCCTGTACGGCAGCCCGGGCACCACCGCGTGGAAGGCCGCCGACCTGAGCCGCACCGCCCGCGTCTGGGCGGGACGCGGCGCGACCGACTGGATGGAGGACGTCCCGCACGTGCGGATCCTCGGCCTCGGGCTCGGACCCGATCCGGTCTCGCGCGGCTTCGGCGCCCGGGTGTTCGCCGCCGGACCGGGCGGCCACAGCGACTACCTGCGCCCCGGCTCGCTCGCGCTGCGCGACCTCACCGCGATCGCCCTCGGCGACCCTGCCGCCGTCGCGCGCGGCTGACCGCCGTCCCGAAAGCGCCGCCCCCGGAGGGAACGGTTCGCTCACTCAGGGACGGATCATCTCCCGTTCGGTGGCACTCTGGGGAGGTGGACACCGCAGGCGAGGCCGAAATCCGCGAGCAGACCACCCAGCGCCTGGAGAAGGCGATGGGCACGTTCGGCACCGCGGCGCTGACCAGCATGGAGGAGCAGCTCCCCTGGTTCCGGCGGATGCCGCCCGACCAGCGCTCCTGGATCGGCCTGGTCGCGCAGGCGGGCATCGCCGCGTTCGTGGAGTGGTTCAAGAGCAACGAGCGGACCCGGCCCGCCATCGCCGGCGAGGTGTTCGGCACCGCGCCCCGCGAGCTGCTGCGCTCCATCAAGCTGCACCACACCATCGACATGATCCGGGTGATCATCGACGTGGTGGAGACCCGGCTGGACGAGCTGGCCGCGCCCGGCGGCGAGGCCCAGCTGCGCGAGGCCATCCTGCGCTACACCCGGGACGTGGCGTTCGGCGCGGCCCAGGTGTACGCGCGCGCCGCCGAGACCCGCGCCGCCTGGGACGCCCGGCTGGAGGCCCTGGTCGTCAACGCGGTGCTGCGCGGCGAGGTCGACGACGGCATGCACTCCTGGGCCGCGGCGCTCGGCTGGACGTCCAAGCCCGTCACGGTGATCGCCGGATACACCCCCGAGGACGAGGAGCCCGAGGTCACCATCGACCAGATGCAGCTGGCCGCCCGCCGCGCCCGCGCCGACGTGCTGGCCGGCGTGCACGGGCACCGCGTCATCGTGATCGTCGGCGGCGACGCCGACCCGATGGAGGCGGCCCGCCCGATCGCCGCCAAGTGCGGCCCCGGCCCGGTCGTCGTCGGCCCGCAGGTCGGCGACCTGTACGACTCCACCAAGTCCGCGCAGGCCGCGGTCGCCGGGCTGCGCGCCGCGGCCGGCTGGCCGGACGCGCCGCGCCCCGTCCAGGCCACCGAGCTGCTGCCCGAGCGGGCCCTCGACGGCGACGGCCAGGCGCGCCGGTACCTGGTCGAGAGCGTCTACAACCCGATGCTCGCCGCCGGCGCCCCGCTGCTGGACACCCTCACCACCTACCTGGAGCAGGGGTCGTCGCTGGAGGCGACCGCCCGGCTGCTGTTCGTGCACCCCAACACCGTCCGGTACCGGCTGCGCCGCGTCACCGAGCTCACCGGCCTCGCGCCCACGGACGGGCGCAACGCGTTCACTCTCCGCATCGCCCTGGTCCTGGGCCGCTTCGCCGCCCGCCCGCCCCGGGCATAGGGGTTGTAGGGGTCGTACAAAGGGGTGCTGACAAAGTTCGTTGCGATCGGCATCGAGAGCGCGGGGGCGTTCGCGGGAGGCTGGTCGTTGTGATCCTCCTCGCATCGCCCGGCCAGGGCGCCCAGACCCCCGGCTTCCTGCAGCCATGGCTAGAGATACCCGGAGTCGCCGACCGCCTGGCCTGGTGGTCGGCCGTCACCGGGCTGGACCTGGTCCGGTACGGGACGACCGCCGACGCCGAGGAGATCCGTGACACCGCGGTGGCGCAGCCGCTGCTGGTCGCCGCCGCGCTCGCCGCCCACGAGGTGCTGTACAAGGACGGCGTCCCGGGCGCCGTCGCCGGGCACAGCGTCGGGGAGCTGGCCGCCGCCGCGATCTCCGGGGTGCTGTCCCCCGAGGCCGCGCTGGTGCTCGTCCGGGAGCGGGGCCGCGCGATGGCCGACGCCGCCGCCGTCACCGAGACCGGCATGACCGCCGTGCTGGGCGGCGACGCCGACGAGGTGCTCGCCTCGATCGACAAGCACGGGCTCACCCCCGCCAACGTCAACGGCGCCGGCCAGGTCGTCGCCGCCGGGACGACCGAGCAGCTGGCGCGGTTCGCCGACGAGCCCCCCGCGAAGGCGCGGCTGCGGCCGCTGTCGGTCGCCGGCGCCTTCCACACCGACCACATGGCCCCCGCCGTCGACGCCCTGCGCCGCCTCGCCCCCGGAGCGCCCGTCGCCGACCCCCGCACGAGGCTGCTGCAGAACCGGGACGGCGCCGTCGTCGCCTCCGGCCGCGACTTCGTGGCGCGCCTCGTCGAGCAGGTCAGCACCCCGGTCCGCTGGGACGCGTGCATGGCGACGATGCGCGAGATCGGCGTCACCGCGATCATCGAGCTGCCCCCGGCCGGCACGCTGGTCGGGCTGGCCCGCCGCGAGCTGAAGGGCATCGAGCTGGTGGCCCTCAAGACCCCCGCCGACCTCGACAAGGCCCGCGAGCTGATCGAGGCGGACGCGTCATGACCGGGCTGCGCATCCCCGACGCGACCGCGGGCGCCCGCATCCTGGCGTTCGGCGACTACCGGCCGGCCCGGATCGTCACCAACGAGGAGCTGGCGCGGACCGTCGACACCAACGACGAGTGGATCCGCACCCGCGTCGGCATCCAGGAGCGGCGGATCGCCGGCGACGACGAGGGCATCGTCGAGCTCGGCGTGCACGCGGGCGGCAAGGCCCTCGCCAACAGCGGCCTCGACCCGTCCGACATCGACCTGGTGATCCTCGCGACCTGCTCGGCGGAGTCGCCGATGCCCGGCCACGCGCCGCAGGTCGCGCACCGGCTCGGCATCGACGCGCCCGGCGCCTTCGACCTGAACGCCGCCTGCGCCGGTTTCTGCTACGCGCTCGGCACCGCCAGCGCCGCCGTCCGCGCCGGCAGCGCCCGCAACGTGCTGGTGATCGGGTCGGAGAAGATGTCCCAGTGGATCGACTGGACCGACCGCTCCACCAGCATCATCTTCGCGGACGGGGCGGGCGCCGCGGTCGTCACCGGCAGCGAGTCCCCCGGCATCGGCCCGGTCGTGTGGGGCAGCGCCGGGGAGGACTACGACAAGATCATCATCGACGACCGGCACTCGTTCATCCGGCAGGAGGGCCAGTCGGTGTTCCGCTGGGCCACCACCGCCATCGCGCCGGTCGCGCTGGAGGCGTGCGAGCGCGCCGGGATCGCCCCCGGCGACCTGGCCGCCGTCGTCCCGCACCAGGCCAACCTCCGGATCATCCAGGCGATCGCCCGCAAGGTGAAGGCCACGAACGCCGTCGTGGCCGACGACATCGTGCACTCCGGCAACACCTCGGGGGCCTCCATCCCGCTGGCCCTGTCCCGCATGATCGAACGCGGCGACGTACCGTCCGGCGCCCCCGCCCTGCTGGTGGGGTTCGGTGCCGGTCTGTCCTACGCTGCCCAAGTCATCCAGATCCCGTAGGCCGTCACGCCTGCTCGCAGGCTCTGGACCAACCCATCAAAGGAGAATCCGAAACCATGGCAGTCGCCACCGAACAGCAGATCCTGGACGGCCTCGCCGAGATCATCGACGAGATCGTCGGCATCGACAAGTCCGAGGTCACCCCGGAGAAGAACTTCATCGACGACCTCGACATCGACTCGCTGTCGATGGTGGAGATCGCGGTGGCCGCGCAGGACCGCTTCGGCGTCGAGATCCCCGACGACGAGCTGCGCAACCTCAAGAGCGTCCAGGACGTCATCAACTTCGTCCAGAAGCTCCAGAGCTAGTTCCAGACGGTGGCCGGACGCGCACCAGGCGCCCGGCCGCGGGGAGGGCGCGCCGCCGCGCCGCCCCGGACGGGCCCGCGACGGGCCCGCCGGGCGGCCCGGGCCGGGCGCGCCCTGCCTCCAGTTCCGCCTCCAGTCCGCAAGGAGCACCTGCTATGAGCAAGAGCCAGACCAGGGTCGTGGTGACCGGTCTCGGTGCAACGACCCCACTCGGCGGCGACCTGCCGTCGACCTGGTCCGCCCTGCTCGCCGGAGAGTCCGGGGTCCGCAGCCTGGACTGGGAGGGCGTCGAGGACCTGCCCGTCCGCTTCGCCGCCACGCTGAAGGTGGACCCGGCCGAGGTGATGCCGAAGCAGTCGCTGCGCCGGCTGGACCGCAGCCAGGCGATCGCGCTGATCGCGGCGCGCGAGGCGTGGACCGACGCGGGCTTCGCCCCGGCGGTCAGCAACAAGACGATGCGCAACGAGGAGCCCGCCGGCGTGCCCGGCGGCTTCGTCGTCGACGGCGACCGGCTGGGCGTCGTCGTCTCCAGCGGCATCGGCGGCCTGCACACCGCGCTGAACAGCTACGACGTGTTCCGCGAGCAGGGCTGGTCGCGGGTGTCGCCGTTCACCGTGCCGATGCTGATGCCGAACGGCGCGTCGGGGCACGTCGGCATCGAGTTCGGCGCCACCGCCGGCTCGCACGCCCTGGTCAGCGCGTGCGCGTCCAGCGGCGAGGCCGTCGGCTACGCCATCGACATGATCCGCGCGGGCCGCGCCGACGTCGTGATCTGCGGCGGCACCGAGTCGTGCATCCACCCGCTGCAGATGGCCTCGTTCGGCCGGATGCGCGCGATGTCGACCCGCAACGAGGAGCCGGCGCGCGCGTCCCGCCCCTACGACAAGAACCGCGACGGGTTCGTGCTCGGCGAGGGCGCCGCCATGATCATCCTGGAGTCGGAGGAGCACGCCCGCGCCCGCGGCGCCCGCGTGCAGGGCGTCGCCTCCGGCTGCGGGTACTCCAACGACGCCTACGACATCGTGCTGCCCGACCCGAGCGGCGGCGGGCAGGCCAAGGCGATGCAGCGGGCGCTCGACGACGCGGGCCTGCGGCCCGAGGACATCGTGCACATCAACGCGCACGCGACCTCGACCCCGTCCGGCGACGTGGCCGAGCTGAACTCCATCAAGGCGGGCCTCGGCGAGGAGGCCGCCTCGAAGGTGGTCATCACCGCGACCAAGTCGATGACCGGGCACCTGCTCGGCGGCGCCGGCGCGCTGGAGTCGGTGTTCACGATCCTCGCGCTGCGCGACGGGCTGGTCCCGGCCGTCGCCAACCTGGAGGACCTCGACGACGACGTCGAGCTGGACATCGTCCGGGGCGAGCCGCGCAAGCTCTCGGACGGTCCCGCCGCGGCGCTCAACAACTCGTTCGGCTTCGGCGGCCACAACGTGTCGGTGGCCTTCGAGCGCGCCCTGTAATACCCCCGCACGACGTCAACGGCCCGGCGAGCAGAACTCGCCGGGCCGTTCCGTCTTCCCGCCCGTTCATGTCCCCGGCGACGACCCCAGCCCGCACGCGAGCGCGTTATCTGACCGGTGGGGGCGAAGCCGAAGGCGAGCCCCCACCGGGAAGCTCGCGAAGCGAGGCCGCGCTCGCCCAATCACGGTCAGAGGGCGAGCCGCCAGGCGAGCCCTCTGGGCCGGGATTGAATCAAACGGCAGCGTGGAGCCAGCGCACGGGGGCGCCGTCGCCGGCGCGCCGGAAGGGCTCCAGCTCGTTGTCCCACGGGGTGCCGAGGAGGCGGTCGAGCTCGTGCTCGAGGGACGCCTTGCCGACGGCCGCGTTCGCCATGACCGAGCGCAGCCGGTCCTCGGGCACCATGATGTCGCCGTTGGCGCCGATGACGCCGCTGAACACCCCGAGCGACGGCGTGAAGCTGTAGCGGACGCCGTCGCTTCCGGGCGTCGGGTCCTCGGTGGCCTCGAACCGCACCAGTTTCCAGTTGCGCAGCGCCGAGGTGATCCCTGCGGCGGTGCCCGGCCTGCCCTCCCAATGAAGCTCGGCGCGCAGCGTCCCCGGCGCGGCCGCCTGATCAGCCCAATCAAGGGAAACGGGCACGCCGAGGACACCTGCGGCGGCCCACTCGATGTGCGGGCTCAGCGCAGGTGGCGCGGAGTGGACGTAGAAAACGCCACGTGCGGTCACCGGACCTCCTGGATCTGTACCGAGGCTCGTCTTCCCCTACGGCCTCGTACGTCCCAAGACGGCGTCCGCGTCCCTCATTGTGCATCATCGGCCCCGGTCGCACCACCGTGAGTTCGTCGTTTGCCAGACGCTTGACCACGGGATGCACACCGTTCACCGGCCACGGCCGCCAAGCGTAGGCGCTCGTCCCGCCGCCCGCCGGGGTTTCCGCGCGTTGACCGGTCGCTTTGCGCGCCCGTTCCGGCACGATGAGTGCCCGGGTCGCGGCACGGGAGGCGGGGATCGATGTTCGACCAGGAGGCGCGGCTGGAACGGCTGCTCGGCCGGCACGGGGACGCGATGGTGGTGGAACCGGTCCCGGGGCGGCCGACGCTGGTGCGGCGCGACCAGATCCTCGTTTCCGGACAGGACGCCGGCGCCGCGCAGGAGCTGGTGCGGCGCTGGTGCGACGCGCGGCAGGACGAGCCGGGCGCGACGCGGCTGCTGTTGCGGCCGTCGGCGAAGGTGGACGTCTGCGAGCTGTCGGCGCAGCTGTCCGGGGGTGGCCGTCATCGGACACTGAGCGTCTCGCCGAACCATCTCGTGCACGGTCAGCCGATGTGGTGGAGCGGCCCGGCCGACCGGCCGCGTCCGGTAGCGCCGCTGCCCGTCCCGTCCGCCGCGGGCGCGCGCCGGGACGTGACGGTCGCGATCCTCGACACCGGCCTCGCGCCGCACCCCTGGTGGGACGGCGCCGAGTGGTTCCGCGAGCAGCGCGACGAGGTCGCGGAGGTACTCGACGCCGACCTCGACCTCGAACTGGACGCCCAGGCGGGGCACGGCACATTCATCGCGGGCGTGGTGCTGCGGCACGCGCCGACAGCGGCGCTGCGGGCGCGGCGGGTCATCGGCGGTGACGGCGTCGGCGACGAACTGGACGTGGTCCGGGCGCTGGCCTGGCTCGCGGCGTGGGGACGCGCCGACGTGGTGAACATCTCGCTCGGCTGCCACACCTTCGACGACCGCCCGTCCCCGGTGCTGGCGAGGGCGGTCGGCGCGCTCGGCCGCCGGACGGTGGTGGTGGCGTGCGCGGGCAACACCGCGAGCGAGCGCCCGTTCTGGCCCGCCGCGATGAAGGCGGTCGTCGCGGTCGCGGCGCTCGACGGCGACGACCGGGCCTGGTTCTCCAACTACGGCTGGTGGGTCGACGCCTGTGCGCCGGGCGTGGACGTCGCGAGCACGCATGTGTGGTTCGACGGCCCGCGTCCCTCCTCGGAAGGCGCCGATCCGGACCGGTTCGAGGGGTATGCGACGTGGAGTGGGACGTCGTTCGCCGCGCCGGCCGTCGCGGGACGGATCGCGGGCCTCGCCGCGGCGGAGGGCCTGGACGCGCCGTCCGCCGCCGACCGGGTTCTCGATCCGGCACGCGGGGTTACCCTTCCGGACCTCGGTGTAATCATCAGTTCTTGAACACGGTCCGATGGCGAAGCGGTAACCGTGCACGCTGAGTCGTCAATTCTCAACTTAGAGTTATCAGCCGATGTCAACGAATGACCGGCAGGAGACTCCTTGGTGGCTGGGCGGGACGACGATGCGGACGAGCTGGTGAGCAGGGCTCGGGAAGGGGACGGCGCCGCGTGGGCGCGGCTGGTCGAGCGGTACAGCGGGCTGCTGTGGTCGATCGCCCGCGCTCATGGGCTGGACGACGCGGACGCGGGCGACGTGGTGCAGACCTCGTGGCTGCGGCTGGTGGAGCGGATCGATGCGCTCGACGATCCGGCCGCGACGGGCTGCTGGCTGGCGACGACGGCACGGAACGAGTGCCTGCGGCTGGTGCGGCGGCGGGCACGCGAGCTGCCGCCCGCGGCACTGATGATCCACGGTGGGCACGGCGCGGGCGGCGGTCACGGAACGATCGGCGAGTTCCGCGGTCCGGACGAGGTCGCCGTAATGCGGGACCGGGTGGGCCGCGTCGGCGCCGCGCTCGAAGCGCTCCCCCGCCGCTGCCGGACGCTGCTGCGGCTGTTCGCGCAGGCCGCCAGCTACGCCGAGCTGGCGGCGGCGCTGGGCATCCCGGTCGGGAGCGTCGGCCCGACCCGGGCGCGGTGCCTGTCGGCGCTGCGGAGGCTCGTCCCGTGAACGACGAGGAGCTGATGGCGGGGGCGCGGGCCGCGTTCGACGCGCTCGACCCGGTGCCGGAGGGCGTGCTGGCTGCGGCGCGCTCGGCGCTGGGGTGGCGGATGCCGTCCGCCGCGCTGGCGGAACTGCGCCAGGACCTCGGCGCCCGCCCGGCGGCTGGGGTGCGCGGCGCGGCGGGACGGGCGCTGACGTTCGCCTGCCCCGGGTCGACGGTGGAGATCGAGGTGGCCGGGGACGGCCGGTACCGCGAGATCACCGGGCGGATCGTCCCGCCCGCGTCCGCCGACATCGTCGTCCGGCACCCCGGCCTTCCGCCGGACCGGCCGGTCGCGCGCACCGGTCCGACCGGGCTGTTCTGCCTTCCGGACGTGCCGGAGGGGCTGGTCAGCCTGCTGTTCCGCCTCGAGGACGGCACGTCGGTCGTCACCAGCTGGATCCGCGTATGAGCGAGGAGGACGAGCGGGCGCTGCTCTGGCTGACGGCGATCGACCCGGCGACGGCGCATGCCCGCGCGCTGACGTTGTTGCAGGCCGGCGACGACATCCTCGCCCTGAGGATCGCGGGCCTGGCGGCCAAGGAGCTGGGGCGCCTGGACGAAGGGCTCGGGTTCCTGCACCGCGCCCTCGACCTCGCGACCGGACGTGAGACGGCGGCCGCCGCGCCAGAGGAAGCGGAATGGCCGCTGTTCGCGGCGGAGCCCTGGACGGGCGACGTGCGTCCCGACCCCTATACCGCCGCGAAGGTGAGGATGAATTTGGTCGGGCTACTGACGGCCCGCGGAGACCTCACCGGAGCGCTCGCCCACGCGGAGGAGGCGGAGACCGTACTACGTGGTCCGGACGCGGACCGGCTCGCCGCCAACAAGGCCTGCGCGCTCGCGCGGGCGGGACGCGTCGCCGAGGCGCACGACGTCGCGGAACCGGCGCTCGCGGGCCTGCGGCGTGGGCACGACCCGGCCGCGCTCAACGGGCTGCTGAACAACATCGGCCTCGCACGGGCGATGCACGGCGACTTCGACGGCGCGGAGGAGGCGCTCGCGGAGGCCGTCGCGACCGGCGAAGCCGCCGGGCTGCGGCACCAGACGGCGATGGCCAAGGGCAACCTGGCGTTCGCGGTGTCGCGGCGCGGGGACGTCCCGCGCGCGCTCCGGCTCTACGCGGAGGCGGAACCGCAGCTGGCCGGGGAGCGCCTCGCGCAGTGCCGGCTCGACCAGGCGGAGACCCTGATCGCGGCGGGCCTTCCCAGGGAGGCGCGGCCGCTTCTCGACGCGGCCCTCGACGCGTCGAGAAGCCACGGCTACCGGTGCGACGTGGCCGACGCCCTGCTCCTGCGCGCGCACGCGGAACTCGCGGACGGCGACCCCGAACGCGCCGCCGGGACCGCCGTGGAGGCACGGGACGCGTTCGGCGCCCAGGAGCGCGCCGGATGGATCCCGCTCGCCGGCCATGTGCTGATCAAGGCGCGGTGGGCGGCGGGCGAGCGGTCCGAGGCGCTGCTGGCGGACGCCGCCGCGGCGGCCGGCCGGCTCGACGGCGGAGGCTGGGCGGGCGCCGCCGCCGAGATCCGCATCATCGCAGCGCGGGTGGCGATCGCGCTCGGCAGGCCGTCCGGTCACCTGCTGCCGCGCGTCGCCGGCGCGGACGCCCCCGCCGCGGTCCGGATCGCCGGCCTGCACGCCACCGCGCTGGAACGCCGGTCGCGCGGCGACGTCCGGGGCGCGCTCGCCGCCGTCCGGGACGGGCTGGAGGCGGCCGGGCGGCACGCCGAGGCGCTGGGCGCGCTGGATCTGAGGGCCCGCGCGGCGGGCCTCGCGGGCGAGCTGGCGGCGCTCGGCCTCGGCCTCGCCCGGTCGGCGCGGGAGCTGCTGGCGCTGGAGGAGCGGCGGCGCGCCATCGCCCGTCCGGGGCGGCTGCGGCCGCCCGCCGATCCGGAGCGGGCCGCGGCGCTGGCGGCGCTGCGGGCGCTCAGCGTCGCGCATACCTGCGACGCCGCGCGCGGCGGCGTGCCGTCCGTCCTCGCCGCCGATCTCGCGGCCCTGGAGGCGAAGGTCAGCGCGCGCACGCGGCACCGCTCGGGCGGCCCACCCGACCCGGATGTGCCGGAGGTCCCTGATATCGCCGCCGCCCTGGGCGAGCACGCCTTGGTGGAGATGGTCGCGGTGGACGGGGAACTGCACGCGGTGACCGTCGCAGGCGGCCAGGCCCGCCAGCACCGGCTCGGCGACCTCGGCGACGCCGTCCGCGAGACAGGGCTGCTCCGCTTCGCGCTGCGGCGGCTCGCGGAGGCGGACGACCCCGCGTCACTCGCCGCCGTCGCCGAGTCCGCCGGGCGCCTCGACCGGCTCCTGCTCGCACCGCTGCGCGCCGGCGTCGGCGACCGCGACCTGGTCATCGCACCGACAGGTCCGCTGCACGGCCTGCCGTGGGCGGTGCTCCCGTCGCTGGCCGGCCGCCCGTTCACGGTCGTGCCGTCGGCCGCCGCCTGGCTGCGCGCCCGCGAGATGCGTCCCGCCGGCGGACGCACCGTCCTGGTGGCAGGCCCGGGCCTCGGCCATGCCGGACGCGAGATCGCGGTGCTGCGCGGCGTCCATCCCGGGGCGACTGTCCTGGACGGGCCGGACGCGCGCGCCGAGCCCGTCCGGGACGCGCTCGACGGCGCCGCGCTCGCCCACATCGCCGCCCATGGCGAGTTCCGCGAGGGCAATGCGCTGTTCTCCCGGCTGCGGCTCGCCGACGGACCGCTCCTCGTCCACGACCTGGACGACCTGGCCGCGCCGCCCCGCATCGTGGTGCTGTCGGCATGCGACATCGGCCGAGCCGACGGAGGCGACGCCGTCGTCGGGATGGCGGGCGTGCTGCTCGCGCTGGGCGCTTCCACGGTGATCGCCAGCGTCACGCCCGTCCGGGACGCCACGACACCGGACTTCATGTCGGCGTTCCACACCGGCCTGGCGGCGGGACGGCCCCCGGCCCGCGCGCTGGCCGACGCCCCGCGCTCGATCGGCGTCGCGGGGTTCCTCTGCTTCGGCTCGGGATGACGGGCGCCCGTGGCCGGTCCCCGCCGGCCACGGGCCCGGAGGCGAAGGTCAGGAATCCCCGCTCGCGACGGGACGGGCCGGATCGGCGACCCAGTTCGACCAGGACCCGACGTACAGGGCGGCGGGGATGCCCGCGAGGTTCAGCGCGAGGATCTCGTGTGCGGCCGTCACGCCCGAGCCGCAGTAGGCGCCGACGTCCAGGGCGTCGGTGGCGCCGAGCTGCGCGAACCGCTCGCGCAGCAGCTCCGGCGGCAGGAACCGGCCGTCCACCCCGACGTTCCCCGACGTCGGGGCGTTGCGCGCGCCGGGGATGTGCCCGGCGACCGGGTCGACGGGCTCGGTCTCGCCGCGGTAGCGCTCGGCGGCACGGGCGTCCAGCAGGACCCCCTCCGTCGCCAGCGCCCCGGCGCCCTCCGCGTCCAGCACCGGAAGCTGACCGGGGCGGGCGAAGAAGTCGCCCGGCTTGACGTCCGGCTCCTCGGTGGTGACCTCGTGGCCCGCCTCCGTCCACGCCCGGTAGCCGCCGTTCAGCACGCGGACCTTCTCGTGGCCGAAGTAGCGCAGCGACCACCACAGGCGCGCGGCCGAGGTGGAGTCGGCGTCGTCGTAGACCACGACGAGGCGGTCCCCCGACACCCCGGCCCGGCGCATCGCCGCCTCGAAGTCGCCGGACGCGGGCAGCGGATGCCGTCCGGCGGGGCCCGGCGGCCCCGCCACGTCGCGGTCCAGGTCGACGAACACGGCCCCGGGGAGATGGCCCTTGCGGTAGGAGTCGATTCCCGGCGGCCCCGCCAGATGCCAACGCACGTCCAGCAGGACCAGGGGGGTCTGCTGCCGGAGCAGCCGGTCCAGCGCGGGCACTTCGATGAGAGGGTGCACATCGCCAGTTTGACCGCCATCGCCCGGATTAGGGAGGGGCACCACGGGGTTCGTCACGATCCGCAGCCTACGCACCACGGGCCGTCCGACACGCCGGTGGCCGCGGCGCGCCGGGTCAGGGCCGGGCGGCCGACAGCAGCGGGACGATCTGCTCTGCGGCGACGAGCGAGCCGTGCATGCCGACCATCCGGTTCAGCCACGGCTCCCGCTCGGACGCCACGATCGCCAGGTCCCCGTGCGGAACCGCGATCACGTCGCCGATGCGCTCCGCCATCCCGGGCGCGAGGGGGCCGAACCAGCCGTCCGCCACCGCCTCCTCGCGCGGCACCACCCACGCCCGGTCGCCGACCAGCGCGGTCCACGCGGCGAGGACGTCGGCGTGGGCGCCGGGCTCGCTGTAGACGTACCGGCAGCGCGCGTCGCCGCCGAGCAGCGCGACCCCTTCGCCCAGTTCGGGGACGGTATCGGCGTCGACGCGCTCGGCCGGATCGACCATGCCGTGATCGGCGGTGACGTACAGCGCGCTGCCCGCCGGCAGCACCGACACGAGCTCCTGCACGAGGTAGTCGACGAAGCGCAGCTGATGGCGCCAGTCGGGCGAGGCCGCGCCGAACTTGTGCCCGGTCGAGTCGAGGTCCGCGTGGTACACCGTCACCAGCGACCGGTCGCCGCGCCGCAGCGCCCGCTCGGTACGCCCGACGAGCTGCCCGAGCCCGTCGGCGGCCAGGTAGTCGGCGCCGCGGGCCGTGGCGCGGCTGAGCGGCGAGTCCCGGTACAGGCCGCGGGCCACGTAGGCGACCTCGACGCCGTCCGCCGCGGCCCGCTCGTAGATCGTCGGCGCGGGCTGGAAACGGGCCGGGTCGACCGAGTCGTCCTGCCAGCGCAGGCAGTTGAGCAGCCGCCCGGTGCCCGGGATCGCGACCTGCACGCCGAGCAGGCCGTGCCCGCCGGGCGGCAGCCCGGTGCCGAGCGACCCGAGGCTGGTGACGGTCGTCGCGGGGAATCCCGCGGAGATCGGCCCGCCACCCATCGCGTTCAGGTACGGCGCCTCGCCCGGATGGGCGCGCAACTGCTCCCAGCCGAGACCGTCCACCAGCAGGACGCAGGCGCGCGGCAGCTCGGGCAGGCCCAGCACGTTGACCGCGCCCGGAACGCCCATCGCCGCCAGCACCGAGACCGGGACGTCGGCGAGCGCGCCCGCCCCGTACCGCGGGACGGGCGGCGCGGGCGGCGCGGCCGGCCCGCTCACCGGTCGCTCACCGGGCGGTCGCCGCGGACAGCTCCTCGGCGAAGGCCAGCACCTGCCCGACGGCGTCCGCGCCGTCCGCCGCCTCGCTCACCCGCAGGGACAGGTCGTCGGCGGTGACGCTGCCGGTGTAGCCGTGGTCGGCCTCGCAGTTCTCGTCGCCGCAGGTCGCCGGCTCCAGGTCGATGTGCGCGATGGCGCCCCAGCCGATCGTCAGCACGACCTCGGTGGGCGGCACCCCCGGCACGTAGGAGGCCGGGTCCGGGACGACGCGCGTCACCGCGACCGACTGGACCCGCTCCAGCTTCACCGCCTCGGTGGTGGTGGACGCGTGCGGGCGCTCCATGCCCTCGCCGGGCGGGTGCTCGTCGGTGTGGCACACCAGCAGCCGGGACGCGGACAGCACCAGCACGGTCACGTGCCGCCGCACCTCCATCGCGGGGTCGAACGTCGCCTCGTGGTGCACGACGTACGCGACGACGCGCTCGTCCCCTATGGCCGACTCGACCGCGTCCGCGACCAGGGCCGGGTAGTAGCCGCTGCGCTCGATCGCCGTGCGCAAACCATGAGCGGTCGCTCGGGTTTCCCTCATGGCCCCTATCCTGCCCTGTCCGAGGGCGGGCGCGCACATGCCCGGCCCGATGGGCGGCCGTCCGGCGCGCCGCCGGGCCCGGCCCGCGCGGATACCCGATGAGCGTGCGGGTACGGGGGTCCCATGAACGAGAAAGGCCCGCTGCCGACCCCGCCGCCCGTGCCCCCTCCGACACCAGACCCGGCCCCCGCACCGGAACCGCTGGTCCCGCCGGTCGAGCCGCCGCCCGGTCCGATGCCGGGCCCGGCTCCCCAGCCGCCCGGGCCCGTCCCGCCGGGACCCGCGCCCGACCCCGTCCCGCCGGGCCCGCCGCCGGAGCCGACGCCTCCGGGACCCGCGCCGCAGCCCACCCCGCCGGCGCCGGATCCCGACCCGGTGCCGCCCGGGCCCGAGCCCGACCCGGTCCCGCCGACGCCCCAGCCCAGCCCGCCGGCGCCGCCCGGCTAGCGGAGGCGGCGGGGGCCCAGTTCCGTTCGCGGACCCAGCGGACGCTCCAGGCGCAGCGCGACGTCGCGCACCGCGACGCCGGACGCGTCCGCCATGACCGGGTCCAGTTCGAGGCGCGCCACCTCGGGCAGGTCGTAGCCGAGCCGCGACACCCGTAGCAGCAGCTCCTCCAGGGCCGCGACGTCCACCGGCTCCGCGCCGCGATGGCCGAGCAGCAGCGGCGCCGTGCGGATGGCGCGGATCAGCTCCGCGGCCTCCACGTCCGTGAGCGGCGCCAGGCGGTAGGCGCGGTCGTCGAGGAGGGCCGCGGTCTCGTCGGCCAGGCCGAAGGAGACGACGGCGCCGAACGACGGGTCCTCCATGGTCACGATCCGGGTCGGCACTCCCCCGCCCGCGTCCGGCCTGATCCCGATGCCGTAGCAGCCGAGCAGCTCGGCGGCCTGCTCCGGCGTCGCCTGCACCGGACCGCCGGAACCGAGCCAGCCCTCCACCAGCGCCCGCGCGCGCCTGCGATCGACGCCGGCCAGCTCGGGCAGATGCCCCGCCGGGGTCCGCCGCCACTGCGCGTACCGGATGACGTAGGCGAGCGCGCGGACGGCGTCCTCGGGCGCGGCGTAGGACGGCACCGACCCCTCGGCCGCCATCCCGTCCGGGCCGGTGATCCGCAGGTCGGACGGCATGCCCTCCGTCCCGAGGTACGTCGCCACGATCGGCTTGCTGGCCCCCGCCGCCAGCCGCAGCATCTTCTCCGGGACGCGCAGGTCGTACCCGCCGATCGTGGGCGGGGTGAACAGCGCCACGACCGCGTCGACGGTGTCGTCCTCCAGCGCGCCCGCCAGCGCGGCCTCGTAGTCGTCGGCGTCCGCCCGCGGGCCGAGGTCGACGCGCGGGCGGACCTCCAGGCCCAGCGCGACCGCCGCGTCCTGCGCCAGCAGCCCCAGCGAGTCGGAGTTGTCGATGATCGCGATCCGGTCGCCGGCCGGCAGCGGCTGGTAGGCCAGCAGCTGCGCCACGTCGAACAGCTCCGACAGGTCCTCCACGCGGATCAGCCCGGCCTGCTGGAACAGCGCGCTGACCGCGTGGTCGGGCAGGGTCAGCGCCCGGGCGGCGTGCCCGATCGGCACGCCCTGCGTGCTGCGGCCACTCTTCACCGCCACGATCGGCTTGCGGCGGCCCAGCCGGCGCGCCAGCCGCGCGAACTTGCGCGGGTTGCCCAGCGACTCCAGATAGAGGAGGACGGCCTTGGTCGCCGGGTCCTCCTCCCAGTACTGCATTAGGTCGTTGCCAGACACGTCGGCCCGGTTCCCCGCGGACACGAACGTCGACAGCCCCAGGCCGCGCTCCGCTGTCCGCTGCAGGATCGCGATGCCGAGCGCGCCGGACTGGGAGAAGAAGCCGACCGGGCCGCGCCCCGGCAGGGTCGGCGCCAGCGTCGCGTTCAGCCGCACCTCCGGGTCGGTGTTGGCGATGCCCAGGCAGTTCGGACCGACGACCCGCATCCCGTAGGCGCGCGCCAGGCGCACCAGCTCGTCCTGGTCCGCCCGTCCCTCCGGGCCCGTCTCGCCGAACCCCGACGACACCACGACCAGGCCCCGCACGCCCTTGCCCGCGCACTGCTCGACGACCTCGCGGACCGCGTCCGCCCGCACCGCGACCACCGCGAGGTCCACGTCGTCGGGGATGTCGAGGACGGACGCATAGGCCCGCACCCCCGCGACCGCCGTCGCCGTCGGATGCACCGGATACACCGGCCCGCTGAAGTCCCCGCCCAGCAGGTTCCGCAGGACGGTCTGCCCGACGCTGTGCTCGGCGCGGCTCGCGCCGACCACCGCCACCGACCCGGGGAACAGCAGCCGCTGGATGGAGCGGGACTCCGCCCGGTGCTCGCGCGCCGCCATGACCTCCACCGACGTCTCCGTCGGCTCCAGGTCCAGGACGAGCTCGATCACACCCTCCTCGAACCGCTGCTCCGCCCGGTAGCCGGCCTCGCGGAACACCCGCGTCATCCGCCGGTTGTCGGGCAGCACGCTGGCCACGAACCGGCGCACGCCCCGCTCCCGCGCCGCCGCCGCGATGTGCTCCAGCAGCACCGCGCCCAGCCCCCGCCCCTGATGGGCGTCCTCGACCAGGAACGCGACCTCCGCCGTCTCCGGACGGTCGGCCAGCATGTCGTACCGGACGACCGCCACCATCTCGCCCGCGATCGTGGCGATCAGCGCGGCGCGCCGGTCGTGGTCCACTCCGGTGAAGTGCTCGACCTCACGGTCGGTGAGGTACGGGCGCGGCGAGAAGAAGCGGTAGTAGATCGACTCCGGCGACAGCCGCGCGTAGAAGACCCGCAGGAGATCGGCGTCCTCGCTCCGGATGGGCCGCAGATGCGCCGTCCCGCCGTCGCTCAGGACGACGTCGGCCTCCCACTGATCCGGATAACCCTCGGTCACCTACCCGAGCGTAGGGCACGGGGCGCCGCGGGCACCCGGAGGAAAAAGCCGCGATCCCCGGTTTCGCTGCGCGTTCGAGACCTAATCGGGGGCCGGCACCTGTTACGGTCGTTCCACGCCCTGGATGCCGCTCGCGCGGGCCGTGTTGATCGAGGTGATGACTCCATGACGCGCGTGGTCGTGGTCGGCGATCTCATGACAGACACCGTGGCACGTGCCGCGTACCCCTTGGCCAAGGGCAGTGACACGCCCGCCGCCGTGACGATCCATGGAGGTGGGTCGGGCGCCAACGTCGCGTCCTGGCTCGCCCTGGAGGGCGTCGAGGTCGCGTTCGTCGGCCGCCGCGGCTCCGACATCGCGGGCCGCAACCGCGACATGGAGCTGATGGGGTACGGCGTCGACGCCCGCCTGGTCATGGACCAGGAGCGTCCCACCGGCACCTGCGTGGTGATGGTCACCCACAAGGGCGACCGGACCATGCTGTCCGACCCGGGCGCCAACGCGGCGCTGCTCCCCGAGGACATCGAGCGCTGCAAGGACCTGTTCTCGCAGGGCACGCACCTGCACATGTCCGGCTACTCGCTGATCAACGAGGGCTCCCGCAAGGCCGCCGTCCACACCCTCGAGATCGCCCGCAAGGCGCAGATGTCGGTGTCGGTCGACGGCGGCTCGTCCTCCCCGCTCAAGCGGATGGGCGCCGAGCCGTTCCTGGAGATGACGCAGGGGGCCCGGCTCCTGGTCGTGACCGGCAAGGAGGCCGAGATCCTCACCGGCCGCGAGAACCCGGCCGCCGCCGCCAAGGTGCTCACCGCCTGGTACCCGCAGGTCGTCATCAAGGTCGGCGCCGACGGCGCGCTCTGGTACACCAACGGCCGCCCCGAGCCGGTAACGGTCGCCGCCGAGCCGGTCGAGAAGGTCGTGGACGGCACCGGCGCGGGCGACGCGTTCGTCGCCGGCTTCCTGCCGGTGTGGCTGGACGGCAAGCAGCCCGCCGACGCCCTCACCGCCGGCTGCCACCTGGCCGCCCAGGCCACCCAGCACCTCGGCGCCCGCCCGTCCCTCGACGTGGTCGACAACCAGATCAAGTAGAGGGGTCAGGCGAGGGGGGTGTAGGTGCGGACGTCCTCGCGGACGGCCGCCCAGAGGCGGTTGAGCGGGTGGCCTGCGTCGTAGCGCTCGAGGTCTGCGCGGCGGACGAAGGCGCCCGTCATCAGCTCGGCCTTCGGCTCTAGGTCGTCGTGCAGGGCGATGGCGCGCAGCGGCACGGTGCCCGGGTCGTCCTGCGCGGCCATCCCGCGCCCGATCGAGCCGGTGACGATCATGCAGCCGCGGACGAAGCCGGAGCGCAGCAGCGACAGGCCGTAGTGCACGTCGTCGATGTCGGCGACGACGGTCAGCCGGTCCCGGAACGCGGGACCGTACCAGGTGGCCAGCAGGTCGGCGACCAGGCCGGCGGGCGGCAGCACCAGCGGGACGCGGCCGAGGCGGCTGGTGCGGACCGGGCCGTCCGGCAGCTCGCTCTCCGGCAGGTTGGTGAGCAGCAGCGCCTGCCCGCGCGCGTACTCGACGACCTCGTACTCCGTCAGCCGCCGGTCTCCCTCCGGCGTGCTGACGATGCTGCCGCAGACCAGGTCGACCTGCTTGGTCTCCAGCCGGGACCACAGGTCCTTGGTGCGGACGTGGGCGACCTTGAACTCGACCTCGCGCTGCCGGAACTCCTCCGACACCCGCGCCCACGCGCGCGACACGATCGGCAGGGTGAACTCGGTGGTGCCGACCGTCAGCATCCGGCCGAGCCGGCGGCGGCTCCAGTGGATCGACTCCAGCCAGTTCGCGATCGTCGTGCGGGCCAGTTCCACGGTCGTCTCGCCCGTCGGGGTGAACAGGAAGTCCTTGCCCCGGCCCTGCCGGACGGTCAGCACCTCCCCGCACAGCGCCTGGCTGTTGCGGTTGAGGGTGTCCAGCTGCTTCTGGACGCTGGACTGCTCGCGGCCGAGCGCCCGCGCGGCGCGCAGCGCGGACCCCGTCTCGTGCACCACCAGGAGCGTGCGCAGCTGGTCGAACGTGGTGTCCAGCAGCCCGGGCGGGCAGTCGAGGAGCGCGTCGAGGGTCGGTGACACGGGGAGGGACATTACTACCTGCCTCGTTCGTCCCGCCGAAATGGCCGTCCGTTCATTTGAGCGGGAAATGATGACATTTCCCGCTCAACTTATCTCAAGATGTTCTCTCAAACAGCTGGACAGAGTTTTCTGACCTCTAGAACACTTTCCTCCCATCGTCCCCGTACCCGAGGAAGCAGATCCGTGACGCCGACCCGTCCCGCGCAGCCCGTCCCGCCCACCGCCGCGGGCCCGCCGGAGAAGATCGCCGTCCCCGTCCTGCCCTCGGCCGTCCCGCCGCAGCCGGAGGACCGGCTCGTGTACCCGGCCCTGCGGGGCGAGCCCGCCGGGCGGCGTTCCGGCGGGCTGGACGGGGTGTCCTGACCCCGGTTCGCCGCGGCTCTTCTCCGCCGCGGCGCCCGGACCGGTCGCCGGTCCGTGCGCGGGGCCGCGCGCACGGACCGGCCCGCACCGCCCGCGCCTACAGGGGCGCGCGGGCGGCGCCTCGCGGTCACGGCCGGGCCGAACCCGCCTCGGCGCGGGTCCGGCCGCCCGGGAGCCCCAGCGCGGCGAGCGCCGCCACCCCGAGCGCCCCCGCCAGCAGCGCGACCGCCGGCGCCACCGCTCCCCCGGCTCCCACGAGCGCGGCGGACGCGACCGCCGGGGCGTGGAACCGCCCGGCGAGCACCATGGCCGCCACCGCCAGGCCGGCCGCGACGGTCGCCGCCACCGTGCCGGGGCCGGCGACCAGCGCCACCGCGAACCCCGCGGCGACCGACAGCGCGTGCCCGGCGAGCACGGCCGACGCGCGCGCCGGCGGAGTCCCGGGAGCGACCGCGACGAGCGCGGCGGAGGCCGCCAGCGGCGGGGCCAGCAGCGGCTCGCCCGCCACCGCCTGCACCACCGCCAGCGGCACCAGCATCAGCAGCGTCCCCCAGACCGGGCGCAGCGGCGCGTTCACAGCGGCAGCCAGTCGTTCTCGGTCCCGGCGACCTTGTTGACGTAGTTCGTCAGCGTCTGCAGCGCGACGATCCCGATGATCTCCAGGATCTGCGCCTCGCTCCACCCCGCCCGCCGCGCCGCCGAGTCGTCGGCGCGGCCGCGGTTCTCGGTCAACTCCCGGGCGAAGGCCACCGCGGCCGCCTCCTTCGGGTCGGCGGACGTCCCGGTCTTCGCCGCCTCCACCTCGGCGTCGCCCAGCCCGGCGGCGCGGGCGCCGTGGGTGTGCGCCGCGAGGCAGTACGCGCAGTCGTTCGCCGCGCCGACCGCCAGCGCGACGCGCTCGGCCGTCGCGGGCGGCAGCGACGCCTTCTTGAGCGAACGGGACAGCCCCAGGTACCCGTCCAGCACCGCGGGCGCGTTCGCCATGACCCGCAGCATGTTCGGCACGCGGCCGAGGCGCTTCTCCAGCGCGTCCAGCTTCGGATCGTCCTGCACGGCCTCGATCATGACCCGCTCCTTCTAACGGAACCCGATGAGATATCCCGTTATAACATAACGGCGATCAAGCGCATATCCCGTTAGAGTTGTGACATGAGCGACGATCCGCTGGCGCTCCGCCTCGCCGGGACGATCCGGGCGCGGCGCGCCGGCCTCACCGACCGGTTCGCCACGCCCGAGGGCCTCACCTCCTGGGTCCGCGAGCAGGACCTGGCGCCCTACCTCGACACGGCCGCGTTCACGGCGGACGAGGCCGCCCGCGTCCAGATCGTGGAGCTGCGCCAGGCCGTCCGCGCGCTGTTCGCCCGGCTCGTCGCCCCCGCGCCGCCGAGCCGCGCGGACGCCGACGCGCTGCCGCCGTTCGAGCAGGCCCTCGACCGGCTCAACCGCACCGCGTCGCCCGTCCTGCGGCAGCTGCGCTGGCAGGACGAGCCGCGCGAGGAGCTCGCTCCCACGGTCGACGGCGCTGCCGCCCGGCTGACCGCCGCGCTCGCCGACGCGGCCATCGGCTTCTTCGCCGATCCGATCGCCGCCCAGGTGCGGGTCTGCCCCGCGCCACGCTGCGTGCTCTATTTCGTCAAGAGGCACCCGCGCCAGGAGTGGTGCTCGGTGGCCTGCGGGAACAGAGCCCGTGCCGCCCGGCATTACCAGCAGCACCACCGTTGATCGCGGCCCGCACCCGGGCATGCGCATTCGACCGAACGAGAGAAGAACCGCCATGCGCGCTATCAGATTCGCCGAGTACGGCGCCCCGTCCGTGCTGACCGTGGTGGAGACCGCCGTACCCGAGCCGGGACCGGGACGCATCCGGGTGGCCGTCCGCGCCGCCGGGGTGAACCCGATCGACGTCAAGGTGCGGTCGGGCTCCATGTCGGGCGGCAAGCCATTGGCCGGTCCCCGCGGCCTCGGCTCGGAGGTCTCGGGCACCGTGGACGCGGTCGGGGACGGGGTCACCGATGTGGCGGTGGGCGACGCCGTCGCCGGCTGGGCCGTCGGCGGCGGCTACGCCGAGTACGCGCTGATGGCCGTGTACGCGGCCAAGCCGGACGCCCTGACCTGGGAGCAGGCCGCGGCGCTTCCCGTGGCCGGCGAGGCAGCGCTGCGCGCCCTGCGCGCGCTCCAGCCCCGCAAGGGCGAGACCCTCCTGATCAACGGCGCCTCGGGCACCGTGGGCGCCATCGCCGCGCAGCTCGCCGTCGCCGACGGCGTCACTGTCATCGGCACGGCGGGGCCCGCGAACCTGGACCGGGTGGGTGCCCTGGGTGCGGTCGCCACCCCCTATGGCGCGGGGCTCGCCGACCGGGTGCGCGCGCTCGCGCCGCAGGGCGTGGACGCCGTTCTGGACGCCGCCGGGCACGGGGCCCTTCCGGACGCCATCGCCCTGCGCGGCGGTGTGGACCGCGTGGTCACCCTCGCGGATCCGGCCGCCTCCGAGCTCGGCGTCCCGTTCCTGTCCGGCGGCGCCGAGGACCAGACGGCGGAGGTCCTGCACACCGTGCTGGAGGCCGCCGCCGAAGGCCGGATCACCCCGCCCGCCCCGCAGCGCATGAGCCTGAACGAAGCCGCCCAGGCCCACGAACAACTGGAGAAAAGAGGCTCCGGCAAGCTGGTCCTTCTCCCCTGACCACCCCCACTCCCACAAGAACTCCCTTCGCTCACCGAAAAGTTTGGCGTGGTTCTTAGGTGTGGAGTGGCCGGTCAGTTGGGGGTGGCCAGTACGAGTGGAAGGACCGCTTGGGCCCCTGCTTCTTTCAGGAGGCGGGTGGCGACGGTCATGGTCCATCCGGTCTCTATGCGGTCGTCGATGAGGAGTACGGGGCCTGAAGCCTCCTTCGCGGCGATGGCGACGGGGTCGGGGAGCGTCAGCGAGTTCCACACGGAGCGGAGGCGCTGGGCGCTGTTGTGCCGGCGCGGGACGGGCTCGCCCACGGGGACCAGCTCGCCCAGGTAGGGCAGGCGGCCGATCTCGGCGATGCGGTGGCCGAAGGTGCCCACCAGGCGGGGACGGGAGCGGGACCCGACCGTGATGACGCCGGCCGGGCGGGCGGACCAGTCCCAGGCGGTGAGGACCTTCACGACGGCGTCGACCATGTCGGCGGGGACGTCGGTGTCGCCGGCGGCGAACAGGTCGCGGAGCCGGTTGCCCCAGCCGATGTCGGTGAGCCGGCCGAGCGCGCGTCCGGTCTCGGCCTGCAGGTCCGGCTTGATGCGGCCGGAGACGCCGAGGTCGTCCTTGACGCCGGTGGGCCACATGCGGCGGGGCGCGACGTCGACGCCGGGGCGGTGCAGGCGGTCGCGGGCCCGGGCGGTGTCCTCGGAGGCGACCTCGGCGGCCCGGTGCTCGCCGGTGCAGTTGTCGCAGCGGCCGCAGGGCGCCGCTCCGGGGTCGTCCAGCTGCTTGCGGAGGAACTCCTCGCGGCAGGACGCCGTCGCGATGTAGTCGAGCATGGCCTGCTGCTCGCGGCGGCGTTCGGAGGTGACGCGCTCGTAGCGTTCGCGGTCGTAGGCCCAGGGGCGGCCGGTCGACGTCCAGCCGCCCTTGACGCGGTGGACGGCGCCGTCGACGTCGAGGACCTTCAGCATCATCTCCAGGCGGTTGCGGCTCAGGTCGACCTGGGGTTCGAGCGCGCCGGTCGACAGCGGGCGGTCGGCGGCGTCCAGCACGTCGAGGGTGGCGCGGACCACCTGCTCCGGCGGGAAGGCGAGGCTGGCGAAGTAGGCCCAGATCTCGCGGTCCTCGCGGCCGGGCAGCAGGATCACCTCGGCGCGGTCGACGCCGCGTCCGGCGCGCCCGATCTGCTGGTAGTAGGCCACCGGGGACTGCGGGGCGCCGACGTGCACGATGAAGCCGAGGTCGGGCTTGTCGAAGCCCATCCCGAGGGCGCTGGTGGCCACGAGCGCCTTCAGCCGGTTGGCCTGGAGGTCCTTCTCGGCCTGGAGGCGCTCGGCGGGCTCGGTCTGCCCGGTGTAGACGGTGACCTCGTGGCCGCGGTCGCGGAGGTATCCGGTGATCTCGTGGGCGGCGGCGACGGTGAGGGCGTAGACGATGCCCGATCCCGGCAGGGACGCCAGGTGCTCGCCGAGCCAGGCGATGCGCTGCTCGGCGGTCGGCACGCTGACGACCGACAGGTGGAGCGAGTCGCGTTCGAGCGGGCCGCGCAGGACGAGGGCGTCGTCCCCGGCGAGCTGCTCGGCGACGTCCTGGGTGACGCGGGCGTTGGCGGTGGCGGTGGTGGCGAGGACGGGGATGCCGGGCGGCAGGTCGGCGAGCAGGGTGCGCAGCCGGCGGTAGTCGGGGCGGAAGTCGTGCCCCCAGTCGGAGATGCAGTGCGCCTCGTCGACCACCACGAGCCCGGCGCCGGCGGCGAGCCGCGGCAGCACCAGGTCGCGGAAGTCGGGGTTGTTGAGGCGTTCGGGGCTGACCAGCAGGACGTCGACCTCGCCGGCCTCCACCTCGGCGAAGATCCGCCGCCAGTCGTCGGTGTTGGCGGAGTTGATCGTGCGGGCGTGGATGCCGGCCCGGTCGGCGGCCTCGATCTGGTTGCGCATCAGCGCCAGCAGCGGTGAGACGATCACGGTGGGGCCGGCGCCGCGCTCGCGCAGCAGCCGCGTCGCCACGAAGTAGACCGCGGACTTGCCCCACCCGGTGCGCTGCACGACCAGGGCGCGGCGCCGGTCGACGACGAGGGCGCGGATGGCCGTCCACTGGTCGTCGCGGAGCCGGGCGTGCTCGCCGGCGAGGGCGCGCAGGCAGCGCTCGGCGTCGTCGCGGAGTCCGTCGGGAGTGCTCATGCCCCCTTGGTATCAGCGCCGTCCGGACGGTCGCACCCGAATCACGTTCTGTGGATAACCTCACGGGTCCCGCTGGTGATCATCGAATCGGCCCTGGGTAGCCTGCCGTGAAGATCGATTTCATGGCGGAAGGACACCGGCGGGGGATGGGCGCGGCGCAACGCTTGCGGCGGACATGGCATGTCCTGATGGACGGGTCCCCGCCCGAACCGCCCGAGGACGAGCCGAGCGAAGAGGTCGACCCCCGCGCGGTCGACCTGGTCCTGCGCGTCGGCGAGCTTCTCCTGGCCAGCGGCGAGACCACCGAGCGCGTGAACGAGGCGATGCTCGGGTTGGCGGTCGCCTACGAGCTCCCCCGGTGCGAGGTCCAGGTCACGTTGACCAGCATCCTCGTCTCGGCCCATCCCGGCAAAGGCGCGCCACCAGTGACGGGGGCCCGGGCCATCCGGCGCCGTACGCCCGCCTACTGGCGCCTCACCGGTTTGCACGCACTCGTCCAGGAGGCGTCCATCGGGATGCTGGAACTGGACGAGGCCCATAAGCAGCTGGCGCAGATGAAGAGGGGGCGCGGCCCGTACCCGCCGTGGCTCATCGTCGTCTCGCTGGGGCTCATCGCCGCCTCGGCCAGTGTCCTCTCCGGCGGCGGCCCGCTGGTCGCGGGGACGGCGTTCGTCGCCACCCTGCTGGGCGACCGCACCGCCGCGGCCCTCGCCCGCCGCGGCATCGCCGAGTTCTTCCAGCTGACGGTGGCCGCCGCGATCGGCGCGGCGGGCGCAGCCATCGTGGTCGCGATGGGCAACCCGCAACACGCCTCCACCATCGTCACCGGCGCGATCCTCGCACTGTTGCCCGGGCGGCCTCTGGTGGCGAGCATCCAGGACGGCATCACCGGCGACCTCGTCAGCGCGGCCGCGCGCGGGCTGGAGGTCTTCTTCATGATCGCCGCGATTGTCGCGGGCCTCGGCGCCGTGGTGTACATCGCGGTGAACGTCGGCGTGCCGATCGACGTGAGCCACCTGCCCGCCGCGCCGGCGACGCTGAGGCCCGTCCCCCTGATGGCGGCCGCCGCGGTGTCGGTGACCTTCGCGGTGTCGCTCGCGGCGCCGCGGGACGTGCTCCTGGCCTCCGCCCTCGGTGGCGCGCTGATCTGGGCGCTTTATGTGCTGCTGCGAGGATGGAACGTTCCGCCCGTGCTGGCCTCGGCGGTGGCGGCGATCGTCGTCGGTGTGCTGGCCAACTGGCTGGCGCGCCGCCACGGGGCGCCGGTGATGCCGTACGTGGTGCCGGCCATCGGTCCCCTGCTGCCGGGGACGGCGCTCTATCGCGGGATGGTCGAGCTGAACACCGGCTCCCCGCAGTCGGGCGTACTGAGCCTCATCGGCGCGCTGTCCGTGGCTCTCGCGCTGGGCGCCGGCGTCAACCTCGGTGGCGAGCTCGTGCGCGCGTTCCAGCGCGTCGGGCTCACGGCGGGCGGACGCTGGGCGCGGCCGGCGGCCCGCCGCACCCGGGGCTTCTGACACCGCCCCATCAGTACGCCGGCGTCCAGGCCCTGCCGAAAACTGTCGGTGGCGGCCGCTACGTTCGCGGCATGTACCGACAGGGAGACATCCTGATCCTGCCCGTACCCGAGGGGGAGGTCCCGCGGTCCGTCCGCGACCTCCCGCCGTCCCCGAGGGACGGCCGGGGGCGCATGGTGCTCGCGCTGGGCGAGGCGACCGGGCACGCGCACGCGCTGTCCGCACCGGGTTCGCTGCTGCGGGTCCCCGACCCGCTCGCGCCCGACCATCTGCACCTGCCGTCCGGCGGGCGGCTCGTGCACGAGGAGCACGCGGCGATCACCCTGCCCAAGGGCTGGTACAAGGTGATCCGCCAGCGCGAGTACGTGCCGGGCACCGTCCGGGTCGTGGCGGACTGAGGGCGGCGGGCATGTTCACCGAGATGCGGCGGGAAACGCACTTCGTGGTCGGCGACTGGCAGGCGGCCGCGTTCCGCACCGATCCCGCCGACCGCCTGCGGGCCGAGATGGCGGTGGCGGCCGCCTACGCGGCCGCCGGCCTAGCCGTCCCGGAACGGTTCGTGTGGGTGCCCTCCCCCGCGCGCGGGGCCGTCGCCGCCGCCGTGGTCGCCGGGCACGCGGGGGCCTTGCGGAAGGCGGCGCTGGACGACCTGGTCGAGCAGGCCGACGCCGACCTCGACGGGGCCGCGGCGGGGGCGGGCGTCCTGGCGGACGTGCGGACCCGTCCCTGGGAAGCCGAACGTACCGCGGCCTGCTCCGAACAGGGGCCGGAGCAGTGGCCGCGGACGTGGGGCGAGACCGGGGGCCTCCTGTGGAACCAGGTCCAGTCGCTGGTCACGCGGGTGCGAGCGGCCATCGGCGAGCAGGCGCAGGGCAGGTCCATCCGGGCGGGCGATGAGCTGCCGACGCCGGAGGAGAACGCGGCCGAGGCCCTCCTGCGGGCCGCGACGCTGGACGCCGTCCTCGGCCAGCACGATGCGCCGTGGCTGGCGTTGTTCGAGTCGCTGGGCCGGTTGGACGGGACCCTGGCAGGGCTGGCGGAAGCGGCGCGTTCGACCGGCTGGTGGTGGCCCTACGAGCGGCTGGTCATCATGTCCGAGCGTCCGTGCGAACTCCACCGGGACGAACCGGGACGGCTGCACCGCGGGGACGGCCCGGCCCTGGCCTATCCCGACGGATTCTCCCTGCACGCATGGCGCGGCATGCCGATCCCGCCCGATTTCGTGGCCTCGCTCACCGGCCTCACGGCGGACCGCATCTCGGCGGAGGAGAACGCGGAGCTGCGCCGGGTCATGCTGGAGATATTCGGCTATGACCGCTACCTGGCGGAAACGGGGGCCCGGCCCCTGCACCAGGACGAGACCGGCGTGCTGTGGTCCATCGACCTTCCCGGCGACGAGCCCGTCTTCATGGTCGAGGTGGTCAACTCCACGCCGGAACCGGACGGGACGCACCGCACCTACTACCTGCGGGTCCCGCCCTCCACGCGCACCGCGCGCGCGGGCGTGGCGTGGACGTTCGGTGTCGACGAGGCCGACTACCACCCGCGGAAGCAGACCTGAGCCCCTGGACGGCGGCTCCCGGCCGGTACGCGCCGTCCGTCGTTGTGGCGGGGCCTCTTGGTAGCACTTCCCCAGTCACCAAGAGGCGCCCGCCCGGCTCAGGGGGTGACGGCCTGCGCCCAGGTGACCTTGCCCTCGTCGGTGGGCCGCCATCCCCAGGCGCGCGACAGCGAACCGACGAGGAAGAGCCCGCGGCCGCCTTCGGCCTGCATGTCGTGCGGGGGTTCGACCGGTCCCTCGGGGTTGTCGTCCCATACCTCCACCATGGCCGTCTTGTCGTCGGGCAGGTACAGCACGAGGGTCACGGCACCGGCATGGCGGATCGCGTTGGTGACGAGTTCACTGGTGATGAGCTCGACGTCGCCGGTGGTGTCGGGGCGGTCCCAGCCCGCCAGCGCGGCGCGGACGATCTCGCGCGCTGCGCGCACCGATGTGTCCACCGTTCGCAGCGCGAGGACGAAGTGGGGGCGTTCGAGAAAGTCCACGGCATCGCCTAACGGTCGCCTGCTACCGCCAGCATGCGCCCTCAGGGGCGGACGCGCACGGGATCCGGTCCCTCCGTCCGGACCGCCCGTGCGGCTCGGCCACCGCCTGGTTCGTTCACCGTTCGCAGTCATCCGGCTCCGTTTAGTGACCATCTCGGACCACCCACAGCGTGGCGGCCCCGGCGGAGAATTGCAAGACGGTGCCGGAAGCCCGTCGCCGCGCTCACCGGGCGCCGTAGGGGCAGGTCGCAGAGGTGGGTCACCGTCCGGCTACATCTGCCCGTACAGCGCGGGGACGCGTTCGAGGACGCCGCCGGCGAACGTGTCGTAGAGACCGAGCGGCTCCAGGTGGACATAGCCGATATGGCAGTCGCACGTGGCCTGCGGGCAAGGGCGCGGGGCGAGGGCGTCGCGGAACGAACCGTCATAGAGGTTGCCCAGGACGGCAGGGACGAAGTGGCAGCGGCGCACCGTGCCCTCGCCGTCGACCGATACGACGGTGTCACCGGTGCGGCAGGCGAGACCGCGGCTGGCGTGCGGATGACGGCTGACGGGGAAAAGCGGGTCCAGGGCCGTCCAGCGGGCGGCCTCCTCATCGCTGTAGGTGCGCCCCTCGGCGGCGTTGACCCACAGGTAGGTCCCGGTGGGCAGGTCGTCGCGGAGGCGGCGTGCCGCCTCCAGATGGGAGGGCTCGCCGACGATCCCGACGCTGTGGCGGATGCCGCGTTCGGTGAGTTCGCGGCACTTTCCCAGGAAGCGCTCATAGGGAACTTGGTCGGGATGGTACGTCGCCCATAGCGCGAGCTTGGACGGGTCGGCTCCGGACGTCCACGACACGCGGTGGCTGAGATTGGTCTGGATCGCGACGCGCTCGACGTGCGGCAGATGGCTCAACTCCGTGAGCGCCCGCCGGTACCAGGACCTGATGAGTCCTTCGCCCCACGGCGTGAACAGGATCGACACGCGGTGCTCCTGGTCGGCGACCCACGCGGTGAAGCGTTCGAGGGCTGCGCGGTCGGCGCGCAGTTGCTCCGGTGTGTCGCGCCGTTTGGCGAACGGGCAGTAGGGGCAGTCGTAGTCGCAGCTGGCGAGCGGGCCCCGGTAGAGAATCGTGAGGTGTTCCATCAGCGCGCCTTGTACGAGGCCATCGATTCCCTCACGCGTCGGGAGAACAGCGCCGGTCCGATGGCGTCGGAATGGGCGAGCCCCTCGGGGGTCAGTCTGAGAGTCGTCTCCGTGGTCTCCAGCCAGCCGAGGTCGTCGAACGGCGCCAGTTCCACGGAGAAGTCGTCGCAGGGCTCGGTGCCGAATCGTGTCCTGTAGGAGCTGCGGTCGAGCCCGCTCGTCTGTAGGAGCGACTGGAGGAAATGGCGGCGGCGCTGTTCCCCGGCGTCCAGTTCGAAGCCGACCCGTGCCGTGGCGAAATCGTCCTCGCGCACATAATCGTCGATGATGGACCGGACGTGTCGCTGCTCTACCGCGTACTCGAAGGAGTAATGCAGACCGGCCGTGTACGAGCGCGCTCCGCAACCCAAGCCGACCATCCCGTCGGTCTGGCAGCAGTATTCGGTGCCGCCGGTCACCCCTTCCGGCCGCCGGAACATGCGCATCGACACCTGCTCATAGCCTTCGCTCAAGAGATGGTCCCGGCCGAGCCGGTACAGGGCGAGGCGCTGGTCGTCCCAGTCCTGCGCGCGCCGTCCCAGGCCGGTGAGCGGGCGGACATAGAGCGGGTAGAGGTAGAGCTCCTCCGGGCGCCATTCCAACGCGGCGTTCAAGGAATGCAGCCACGTCGCGGGCGTCTGGCCGTCGATGCCGTAGATGAGGTCGATGTTGAGCGTCGGGAAACCGACGGCGCGGATCCGGTCGAGAGCCGCCTCCACTTCGGCGCGTTTCTGGGGGCGCACCGCGGCGCGGGCCTCCTCGTCGATGAAGCTCTGCACACCGATGGAGACCCGGGTGGTGCCGCGTTCGGCGAGCACGGTCAACCGGTCGGTCGTAGCCGTCGCCGGAGACGTCTCCACACCGAGCGGCCCCTTGCCGAATCCGGGGAACCTGCCGGCGATGTCGCAGAGCCGTTCCAGTTCCGCAGCGGTGAAATAGGTGGGGGTTCCGCCGCCGAAGGCCGCGGTGGCGAACGATGCGCCGCCGCCCAGTGCGTCCAGTACGGCGGTCGCCTGGCGGTCGAGGGCGTCCAGATACGCGCCCGTCAGTTCTTCGGGAGCGCCCGTGCGCGTGAAGAGGTTGCAGAAGCCGCACCGCATCTCGCAGAAGGGCACGTGCATGTAGAGGAACAGCGAGTCCGATGGTTCTGCCGTCCATACCTTTTGCAAGGAGGGCTCGGGTTCCAGCGGCCGGTACGCGGTCTTGTGCGGATAGGCGTAGACGTATGCCTGGTAAGGGGCGGTGGTGGTCACGGCAGAACGAACTCCCCGTACGGAACGGTCCACACGACCTCGTGGCCGATGCGGTGACCGGTGTGGCCGTCCTCTCCGTACGCTGTGCCGTGGTCGGAACAGACGATGACGAAGCATGGACGGCGCATCAACTCGAACAAGCGCCCTATGTGAGCGTCGACGTGGCGTAGCGCGGCGGCGTGGCTGGCGCGCGTGTCCCCGTGCGCGCGCGTGGCGCCGTCCAGGTAGAACCAGTTGGGCTGGTGCAGGGACGCGACGTTCAGCAGGAGGAACAGGCGGCGCTCGGCGGGCAGGCGCGCCATGACGTCGGCTATCCGGTCGATCTGGTTGGGCAGCGACGCCGGATCGGTCACGCCGAACTCGGGTTCCCAATGGCTTTCGGCGAACAACGACGGCAGGACGGACCCGAGCGGGGTGAGCTTGTTGAAGAAGCCGACGCCGCCGACGCACACCGTGTGGTAATCGGCGGACGCGAGTCCGGTGGGCAGGTCAGCGGCGTCGAACGTCCAGGTACCGGCGGCGGTCGTCTCGCTACCCGGAAACGTCCCCGCGAACAGCCGTGGATGCGGGCCGGGGGACGCGGGCGTGGGCAGGAAGCCGGCCAGCATCGCGGCGTGCGCGGCATAGGTGAAGCTGCCCGGCGTGTGGCGGCGCTCCCAACGGCCCCCGGGCAGGAACGAGGCCAGGGTGGGCGTCTCACCGGCGGCGGCCAGTTCGGCGGCCACGTCGTAGCGCAGGGTGTCGAGCGTCACCAGCAGCACGTCATGGCTGCCGATGACCCCGTTCATGTCGTACATGCGGGCGCGATCTCCGACAAAGCTGCTCTGACCTGGGCAGTGTAGGTGTCGAGTCCTTCCGCCGGGCCGCCGTCAAGGCCGGTGAGCCCGGGAAGCAGATCGCCGAACGCGTTGACCTCGCAGACGGCGAACCGCTTCATGCCCTGCAGGACGAGCAGGTCGACGCCCACCATCGGGCTCCGCGGGAAACATGCCGCCGCCCGCGCGCACACGTCCAGCGCCCGGCGCCAGCCTTCCGGCCCGAGCGCGCGCCGGACCGCTGTCATGTCGCCTCTCGTGCCACCGAGGTGCAGATTGGTCATGGGGTTGCGGCTTGTACGGGCGACCGCGTGCGTAGGGGTACCGCCGATAACGACGACCCGCAGGTCGAACACCCGGCCGCCGAGCGACGCCTTGGGCAGCCAGCGCTCTACGTGCAGCCCGTCGGGCGTGAGGGCGTTGACAAGGGCCGCGACCTCCCGCTCCGTTTCATAGGCGCGGACCCGCAACGAGTTGAACAGACCGCCCTCGCCCATGGCGGCCGACGTGACGGCCCGTACGCGGCCGCCCGGCGCGGTCTGCAAGGCCACGACCCCGGACGCCGACGACCCGTGCACCGGCTTAAGGAAAACCCTTCGCTCACCTAGTTCGTCCATGTGCGCGCGCAGTTCCGCATAGGAGCTCACCGGTGGAAGCGCGCGCGGAACGGGCACGTCCTGCGCCGCCATCCGCGTGTGCGACCGGCGCTTGTCGAACATGACCGCGATCTCCTCGACGTCGCCGAGGAGGCGGGCGCCCGCGCGCGCGGCGGCGTCCTGGATTCGCTCCAGCGCCGTAGTGAACGTCGCGTACCAGCGTCCACCGCCGCCGACACGAGACGGGTCACCGGGCCCTCGCAAGAGCGCGTCCGCCGCCGGGTCCTCGCCTGGAGAGTCGATGCGGAGCACGTCACCGGGGTCGAGCACGATGCTTGCGCCGCGCAGGACATCCGTCCAGGCGATGACTCTAGGCTCGGGCAGGCCGCACGACCGGCACGCGCGCGCGAACATCGCGGGACGCCGGTCGCCCGGCGTCCCGACCACGACGAACCTCATCCGGCCACCGCGGCGCGGGCGCTCACTCCGACACCGCGATGTAGTGCCATTCGCCGTCCGGCTTCTCCTGCTCGCTCAGGTCGACGTCGACGCCGGGGAGCGCGGCCTTCACCCGCTCCACCATGGCATCGGACAGGAAGTGGTGGTGCAGGTCCAGCTTGCGCAGGTGGGTGAGGGGCTGCCCGGACAGCAGCGCCTCCGCGCCCTGGTCGGTGAGGATGCCCATCGCCAGGCTCAGCGACTCCAGCCGCGCCACGATGGGCGCGCCCGCGACCGCCGTGGCGATCTCGTCCTGGATCTGGCTGTCCTCCAGGCCGAGGTGGCGCAGCGCGGGCAGCCGCTCGCCCGACAGCAGCGGGGCCAGGTCCGCGACGGTCGCGTCGCCGCCGTAGTTGTCCTCGCCGAGCCACAGGTCGAGGTGCTCCAGGTTCGGCAGCTCGCTCGCGCCCACGGCCTGGACGATCCGTGCGGGCAGCCCGCCCGACTCGAAGCGCAGCACGCGCAGGTGTGCGCTGTTGATCGAGGACAGCACGAGACCCTGCGCACCGCGGATCTCGAAGCGCTCCAGCTGCGGGAAAGCGGTGAACAGCGGCGAGATGTCGCCGTGCTCGATCCAGGAAATCTCCGCCTCCTCCCCGGTGATGTCACCGAGGAAGAGCGCCTTCAACTTCGGGAACGCGGCGGCGCTGGCGGTCAGCAGTGCCACCGGGTCGGACGTGCTTTCGTCGTAGGACGCGCCCCAGTAGCCGATGACGAGCGCCGTGATCTCGCGCGTGTCGACGGTCTCCAGGAAGCGCGCGAAAGTGTCGGCGAAGGACTCCTCGTCGAACATCGTCCCGACGTACCAGGCGGCCTCGCCGGCGGGCGGGAGATCCTCGCCGGTCCCCTGCCCGCCGGTCGCGCCGTCTTCGTCCTCGTCCGCCACCCCCGTCTCGCAGGTGAAGGCGGCCACCGGAAGGCCGGCGTATTCCTCGAGATGCTGGTAAACGCCCATGGGTCCCTTTCGCGAGTTCGTCGGGCCCATGGTCTATCAGGACGGGCGGACAAATCGCGTCGCCTTCGGCGCGCTCCGCTCGCGGACGCCCCGCCCTTAGGACGCCATCAGCACCGAGCCCTTGTACTTGTCCTGCACGAACTTGCGCACCTCGGGCCCGCGCAGCAGCTGCACGAGCTTCTTCACGCGCGGGTCGTTCGCGTTCTCCGGCAGCGTGACGATGCCGTTGGCGTAGGGGTTGCCCTCCGGCTTCTCGGCGACGAGCGCGTCCTTGGCCGGCGACAGGTTCGCCTCCAGCGCGTAGTTGCCGTTGATGACCGCCGCGTCAACGTCGCCGAGCGAGCGGGGCAGCTGCGCGGCCTTCAGCGGCTTGAACTTCAGGTGCTTGGGGTTGCTCGCGATGTCCTTCTCGGTGGCGCTCGTGGGCGCGCCCGGCTTCAGCGTCAGCAGACCGTTGTCGGCGAGCAGCTTCAGCGAGCGCCCCTCGTTCGCCGGGTCGTTGGGCACCGCCACGGTCGCGTTCTGCGAGAGGGCCTGCAGGCTCTTCACCTTCTTGGAGTACACGCCGAGCGGCTCCAGGTGCACGGGCGCGACGAACGTCAGCTTGGCCCCGGACTTCTTCTCGTACTCCTGCATGAAGGGCACGTGCTGGAAGTAGTTGGCCGTGACCTGCTTCTCCTTCAGCGCGGTGTTCGGCTGCTGGTAGTCGTCGAAGGTCACGATGTCCAGCTTCAGCCCCGCCTTGCCCGCCAGATTGTCCTTGACGTACTTCAGGATGTCGCCGTGCGGAACGGGGTTGACGGCGACCTTCAGCGGGGCGTCCGGATCGTCGGACGCCCCCGAGGAGCCGCAGGCCGCCAGGCCCGCGACCAGGCCGAGGGAGGCGAGCGCGATGGTGATCTTGCGAAGCACGAGGAGTGCCTTTCTGTGCGGAGAGAGCGGTGTCACTTGTGGGACAGGCGCCGGGCGACGAGGTCCCCCGCCGCCTGGATGATCAGGACGAGGACGACGAGCAGCAGCACGGTCGCGACCATGACCTTCGTCTCGAAGCGCTCGTAGCCGTAGGTGACGGCGAGGTTGCCGAGCCCGCCGCCGCCGACCGTGCCGGCCATCGCGGTGTAGCCGATCAGCGCGATCACGGTGACGGTCAGCCCGGACACCAGGCCGGGCCGGGCCTCGCGCAGCAGCACCTTGCCGACGATCTGCCGGCGGGTCGCGCCCATGGCGTCCGCGGCGGCGATCACACCGGGATCGACCTCGCGCAGCGCGATCTCGACGAGCCGCGCGTAGAACGGGATGGCGCCGACGGTCAGCGGGACGATCGCGGCGGCGTTGCCGATGCTGGTGCCCACCACGACGCGGGTGAAGGGGATGATCGCCACCATCAGGATCAGGAACGGCAGCGACCGGCCGATGTTGACCACCACGCCAAGGACCTTGTTGACCGGCGGCGCGGGCAGCAGCCCCCCGCGCTCGGTGACCACCAGCAGCACGCCGAGCAGCAGCCCGAGCACGGCGGTGAACAGCGTCGCCACCGCGGTCATGTAGAGCGTCTCGCGGGTGGCGGGCCACAGCAGCGGCATGACCTCGTCCCAGCTCATCGGGCGTCCTCCTCGGCGGGCTCGGTGATCGGGTGGGCGGAGGGCGACGGCGTCCCGCCGTGGGCGCCCGGACGCGTCGCGGGCGTCCTGACCTCGACGGTCAGGCCGGACTCGCGCAGGAACGCCAGCTGGGCCGCGTTCACCGACGGGTCCCCCGGCAGCTCGAGCTGGAGGCGGCCGACCCGCTCGCCGCCGACCGTCTCGACGGCGCCGCCGAGGATGTTGACGTCCAGCGAGAACTTGCGGGCCAGCGCCGTCACGAACGGCTGGTCGGTCGTCCCGCCCACGAAGGTGACCTCGACGAGGGTCGTGCCGTCGCGGGGCTCGGCGGCCGGAAGCGGGAACAGCCCGCGCGCCAGTTCGGACCCGGGCCGCGCCAGCAGCTCGGTCACCGGCCCCGACTCGGTGAACCGGCCGTCGCGCATCACCGCGGCCGAGTCGCAGATCCGCTTGACCACGTCCATCTCGTGGGTGATCAGCAGCACGGTCAGGCCGAGGCGGCGGTTCAGGTCGCGCAGCAGCTCCAGGATCGAGGCGGTGGTCTCCGGGTCGAGCGCCGAGGTCGCCTCGTCCGACAGGAGCACCTGGGGGCGCCCGGCGAGCGCCCGGGCGATGCCGACGCGCTGCTTCTGGCCGCCGGAGATCTGCGCCGGGTAGGCCCTGGCGTGCCCGGTGAGCCCGACCAGGTCCAGCAGCTCGGCGACGCGTCCGGCGCGCTCGGCGCGCGGGACGCCCATGACCTCCAGCGGGAACGCGACGTTGCCGGCCACCGTCCGGCTGCCGAGCAGGCCGAAGTGCTGGTGGATCATGCCGATGCCCTGGCGGGCGCGGCGCAGCTCGGCCCCGCGCAGCGCGAGCAGGTCGCGCCCGCCGACCACGACGCGGCCCTCGTCCGGGCGTTCCAGCAGGTTGACGCAGCGCAGCAGGGTGCTCTTGCCGGCGCCGCTCGGGCCGAGCACGCCGAAGACCTCGCCCTCGCGGACGGTCAGGTCGACGCCGTCGACGGCGGTCACCTCGCGCCCGCGGGCGCGGTGCACCTTCCGAAGTTTTTCGATCTGAATCACAGAGAATCATCCGTGCGGACGGGCGCCGCCGGAGCCGGCGGCGGTGCGGGTGGTGGACGGGTCCGCCCTGGAGGCGTGCCCGGTCAGCGAGCGGCGGAGCCCGGACGTGCGGGGGCCGGGCCGCGCGGGCCGCTCCGGCGGTTATCCACAGAACGCGATTCCACTTCCGCGTCCCGGACGGCCGCCCGACGATGGCCTCGACGGGTCCGGCCGAGCGGCCGGGCCCGCAGGCGGCGGCCTCGCGCTCGTTCGGGCGCGCGGCCGGTCAGGTCCGACCAGGGGGGTACGGGGCGTGGCTCAGCAGGTGGCGTTGGATGTTCATGCGCGACTCGGGTCTCGGAGTTCGCTCGCTTCGGGGCGCGAGGCTCAGGCGGGGGCCCTCAGCGGTCACACATTCGCCGGCAGCACGTACGCCGCATGGCCCGCGGGATCAGCGGGCCGCGCTCACGGCGGGGACGTACGAGGCTCATGTCATCAGTCAACCAACCAACGACAAATGACGCAAATCGCCGCAACGCCGAGAACCGGCCGGTCAGCGCCTTCTGCCCCTCCTCCGCGGGCGACGCCCAAGGCCGGCCGCACGCCGCGGGGCGCGCGGCCGGCCGGCCGGGCGCTTCGCCCGAGCAGTGCGGGCCGGGGGTGGTCAGTCGTCGCGGTAGTCGACGTAGGACGCGCCCGAGCCGCTGCGGACCGAGATCAGCCGGTCGGAGCGGTCGTCGACGAGGGCGGGGTTGAGATGCGTGCCACCCGAGCCGGTCCAGCCCTGCACCCGGTAGTGGGAGCCCGCCGGCACGATGACCTTCACCGAGCCGGCACCGGACGTGAGGTCCACGAGCCGCGGCGGCTCGGTGTAGCGCAGGTCGAGCTCGCCGGCGCCCACGTCCACCCGCGTCTCCGGCGAGGCGAGGCCGGTGCCGCGGATCGTCCCCGAGCCGACCCGCGCCCGCAGCGCGCCCCGCGCGTCGGCCACTCCGATCTCCCCCGACCCGGTCCGCAGGTCCAGGGCGCCCGCGATCCCGCGCACGGTGATCTCCCCCGAGCCCGACCTGGCCGAGACCCGCACGCCGGCCGGCACCCGGACGTCGATGTCGGCGCCGCATTCCCACTCGTCGTAGAGCCCCATCGACCGGGGGCACCTGGAGACGATCGACAGCACGCCGTCCTTGACCGTCTCCGTCACGACCGGCTTGTGCAGCACCCAGCTCAGCCGCTTGTACACCCGCGCCTGGCCGTCCGGGCCGGTCCCGACCGACACCTCGGAGCTTCCGGCGTCGAGCCGCAGTTCCGTGATCGCCTGGTGGTAGGGGGTGGCGTACTCCGCGGTCCGCCGCATGGCGCGCCCCCACGTCACCAGGCAGACGGGCGCCACCATCACGATCGCGGTCGCCGCCGCGAGGAAGATCCAGACACCGCGGCGCCGGGGGCGGTCCGTAGCGGCCTGCGGCGCGGTGGCGCCGCGGGCCTCGGTGGCGGTCATGTCTCTCCGTCCAGGAACCGCAGCACGGCCAGCACGCGGCGGTGGTCGCCCTCGGCGTGCGGGAGGTCGAGTTTGGCGAAGATGTTGTTGATGTGCTTGGCGACGGCGCTCTCGCTCACCACGAGGGCCGCGGCGATCCCCGCGTTCGAGCGGCCCTCCGCCATCAGCGCCAGGACCTCCTTCTCGCGCGGCGTCAGCCGGTCGAGGGGGTCGCGGTGACGGCGCAGGAGCAGCTGCGAGACGACCTCGGGGTCCAGGGCCGTGCCGCCGGCGGCCACCCGGCGCAGCGCGTCCAGGAACACCGACACGTCCGCGACGCGGTCCTTGAGCAGGTAGCCGACGCCGCTGGTGCTGGTCGACAGCAGGTCCGCCGCGTACCGCTCCTCGACGTACTGGGAGAGCAGGAGCACCGCGACATCGGGCGCCTCCCGCCGCATCACCAGCGCGGCGCGGACGCCCTCGTCGGTGAAGCCCGGCGGCATCCGCACGTCGATGATCGCGGCGTCGGGGCGGTGCTCGCGCACGGCCGCCAGCAGGCCCTCGGCCTCCCCGACCGCCGCCGCCACCTCGAACCCGGAGGTCTCCAGCAGCTTGATCAGCCCGGCCCGCAGCAGGACCGAGTCCTCGGCGATCACAATGCGCACGGCAACTCCACGGTGACGGTCGTCGGCCCCCCGGCGGGACTGATGATCCGGAACGTACCGTCCACGGACCGGACCCGGCGCGCGAGCCCGGTCAGCCCGGTGCCCCTGGACGGGTCCGCGCCGCCCACGCCGTCGTCGGCGACGGTGAGCAGCAGCCGGTCGCCGCGGCGCAGCGCGGCGACGTCCACCGCGGTCGCCCTGGCGTGCTTGACGACGTTGGTGAGCGCCTCGGACACCACGAAGTACGCCACCGCCTCGACGGTGGAGGACGCCCGCGGCTCCACCTCGACGCGCAGCCGGACCTCCAGCGGCACCCGTGCCGCGACGCCGGACAGCGCGGCGTCCAGCCCCCGGTCCTCCAGCACCGCCGGGTGCAGCCCGCGGATGAGGGTGCGCAGCTCGGTCAGCGCCTCCTTCGCCTCCTCGTGCGCCTCGACGATCACCCGCATGGCCTCGTCCGGCACCCCGGTGAGGGTCTCGCGGGCCAGCCCGAGATTCAGCGCGAGCGACACCAGCCGCTGCTGCGCGCCGTCGTGTAGGTCGCGCTCGATGCGGCGGCGTTCGAGGTCGGCGGCGTCGACGACGCTGGCGCGCTTCTCGGCCAGGTCCTCGACGCGTCGCTCCAGCTCGGCGGCACGGTCGGGGCCGAGCAGCGCGGCGGCCGCGCGCGCGTCCAGGCTTCGGATCCCGGCCGCGATCCACGGCGCCGCGACCAGCAGCAGGACTCCGGCGACCGTGAGGAGGCTGACGCGGATCGTGTCACCCTTGTCGGTCACGCTCAGCGCGCTCGTGGCGGGCAGCGCCCACGCGTACGCGTGGCTGAACGCGAAGATCAAGCCACCCGCCCAAGCAGCGAGGGTGGCCAGCCCGCCCAGCCCCAGGAGCGGCCCGACGACCAGGTGGTACCGCAGCACCCGCCACACCTCCGGGGAGCGCAGCCGGCGCAGCACCTCCCACGGGCGGCCCTCGTCGAACCCCGGCATGGGCGGGATGTGCAGGCCCAGCATCGCCCAGCAGCGTTCCCGCTGCCAGCGCGTCAGCGGGCGCAGCGCCAGCAGCGTCAGGACGCACGAGCCGGCCAGCACGAACATGATCGGGGTCACGTTCACCGGCGCCCAGAAGGGCCAGACCGAGCACAGCACGGCCCAGCCGGCGAACTGCAGAGGCACCCCCGAGACGACGAACGTGGTGTCGCGCCACGCCGCCGGCGACCACGGAGCGTGCGCGAAGGCACGCCGGGCCGGAGAGATGGATGCCATGGACGCAACCGTATTGCCCCAGTTCGCGCGTCGCCATGGAGTGAGCATCCGGTCCCGTGGTGAACCTGGTGCCACTCCCATTCGGATAGGCGCGCTACTGATCGTGAGCCGTTCCGCGGCCAATGTTGATCTCGCACCCGACAAGCGGTGCCAGATCACCAGGGAGTCCGCCCATGGTCGCGAACACCGTCCCCTTCACCCCCGCCCTCCGCCCCCGGCGGGCCACCTCCCCTGCGACACCGCCCCACCGAGCCCCAGTCCCCCCGGCACAGGACCGCTCGACGTCGGGCCGCCCAACCTCAAGCCGCCTGGCCTCGAACCACCTGACACTGCGTCGCCTGGCGTGGGACCACTTGACGTCGGGCCGCCTGACAACGGGCCGCCTGTCCCCGGGCCACGTGACACTGGGTCGCCCGACATGGGGTCGTTTGACGTCGGGCCGCTGGGGGTCGGGGCGGCGGTGGGAGCGGCGCATCGGTCTGGGGTTCATCGGCGGCGCCGTCGTCATGGTGCCGTGGATGGTCGTGCTCGCCCGGACCCTGCCGTCCACCGCCCACGTGTCGAACTGGTCGATGGCCTGGGTGGGGCTCGACGCGATGATGGCCGCCGGGCTGCTGGGCACCGGCGTGCTGCTCGCCCGGCGCGACCCGCGGCACGGCCTGACCGCCGCCGCGACCGGCGCCCTGCTGGCCATGGACGCGTGGTTCGACGTCCTGACCTCGGCGCCCGGGGCGGAACGCACCCTGGCTCTGGCCTTGGCGGCCGGGATGGAACTGCCGCTCGCGGGCGCGTGCGGAATCCTGGCCGTGCGCGCTCTCCGCCCCCAACGAGGGGCCGTGCAACCGCCCGATGACAGCGCCGGAAAGGAGGGTCGCCGGCCGGAATCGCACGGCCGCCCATCCGCTCCCACCTGGACGGGCAGGAATGTGAAAGGGGCGGAAGACGTGCCGATGAAGGGCAGATGGCAAAGCATCGACGCGAGTACGCCAGACGGGTGAAACCAGACGAGCCGGACCTCTAGAGTGAGTCGAACCTCGGGGCCCTCTCACGCGGGAGGGCCCCTCGCCCTGCCTGCACGATCAGAGGTCCCCGAACATGAACGACCACGAGGTGCATGAGGAGTGCCTGCGGCTCCTCCGGGACGGCATGCCCGATCCCGCCCCCCACACCTTCGACGAGGAACGGGACTTCCTTCCGCTCGGCCTCGACATGGACGGCGACGTCGCCGTTGTAACGTTCCTACACCAGTGGGGCGGCTCCGGGGTCGATCCGTTCATCGAGGGCCGGACGTTCCATCGGCGGGACGGCGAGTGGATGGGCCTGGGCGGGGGCGGCAGCTCGGCGCCCTATGACCCGCTGGTGCGGCGCTCCTCCGGCGAGATGGGCCGGTACCTGTACAAGTACGGCTCGGGACGCACGGTCCGCAACGCCAACCGGCTGCTGCCCTGGGGCGCGAAGTGGGTGAACGAGGCGCGGCTGCGGGCGTCGGCCGAGGTCACCCGGGTCCGGGTGGGCAGGCGCTTCCTGGACGTCCCCTCGCACGGGCACATCGTCGTGGTCTGGGGCGCCCGGCGCGGCCCGGTGCTGGAGGCCCTCGCGGCGGACGGGTCGGTCCTGGACACCCTGGACCTGGACTATCCCGCCGTCCCGGTGCGCTCGGAAGCCTGATATTTGACCGAACGGTCTCGATAGCCGTACGGTCACCTCCATGGCGCGCACCAAGGAGTTCGATCCGGACGCCGCGTTGCAGCGCGCGCTGGAGCTGTTCTGGGAGCGCGGGTACGAGGCGACCTCCATGGCCGACCTCGTCGCGCATCTCGGCATCGCCCGCGCGAGCATCTACGCGACGTTCGGCGGCAAGCACGCGTTGTTCCTGCGGGCGCTCGAACGCTACCTCGAGACGACCGACCCGAAGATCGCCGAGGCGCTGGCGCAGCCCGGTCCGGTCCTGCCGGCCGTCCGGGCGCTGATCGAGCGCTACGCCGAGGAGGCGGGCCGGGAACGTCCGCGACTCGGCTGCCTGGTGGTGAACACGGCGGTCGAGCTGGCCGCCCGGGACGCCGAGGCCGCCCGCCTGGTCGAGTCGAGCTGGGCCTTCCTCGAAGCGTCCCTCACCTCGGCGCTGACCCGCGCCCGCGCGCAGGGCGAGCTCTCCGAGAACGCCGATCCGCGCGCCCTCGCCCGGCTGCTGCTGGTGCTCTTCCAGGGCATGCGCGTCCTCGGCCGGGCCCCGGCGGAGGACGGCCGCCTCCGCGACGCCGCACGCCAAGCCCAAGCCCTCCTCACCTGACCCGCCCAGGCAGGCGAGACGACACCCGAAAGCCCGCCACACTCACACGAAGTCCCACTCGGCGGAACAGCGGAGTTAGCCGAAACGGACGAGGCGCCCGCCCACCCAATCACCAGCCATTTAGCCCCCGGTCACCGGACCCCTGGCCGCCGAGCACGGTCCGCGACCATCGCCAACCGACAGGGCGCGGCAGCTCAATCGCGCAGAACGGATGGCGCCAGGACCACCAACGAGCCGAAGAACAGCCCGACTCATGCCCGTATTCGAGATCGATCATTCTAGAAATAGGAGTTGTCATGGGACAACGCTTCACCGACCGGGTCACCTTGGTCACCGGCGGCGCCGGCGGGATCGGCCGCGCCATCGCACGCGCCTTCGCACGGGAGGGCGCCACGGTGGTGCTGGCCGGACGCGACGAAAGCGCGTTGATCGGGGCCGTCAAGGAGATCCAGGCCGAGGGCGGCCGCGCCGACCACGTGGTCGCCGACCTGACCGTCCCCGACGATGCCGCCGCCATGGTCGCCGCCGTCATCGGACGCCACGGCGGCCTGCACGTCGCGGTCAACAACGCCGGAATCCTCGACGCGACAGGGCCCGTCGCCGACGTCGACGACGACGCCTGGCGCAGGCTCATCGACGTGAACCTGACCGGGGTGTTCCTGTCGATGAAGCACGAGATCACCCATATGCGTGCGCACCGCGGCGGCGCGATCGTGAACGTCTCCTCCAACATCGGCGCGCACCAGCGCCTGCCCGGGATGGCCGCGTACGCCGCTTCCAAGGCGGGTGTCAGCGCGCTGACCCGCGCGGCGGCCATCGATCACATCGCGGACGGGGTCCGCATCAACGCGGTCAGCCCGGGGGCCAGCGACACGCCCATGTCGCTGCGGCCGGGCGAGACCAGGGCGGACCGCGACGAGCGGCTGAAGGCGTCGATCCCCGCGGGACGGCCGAGCGACCCGTCGGAGGTCGCCGACGCGGTCGTCTGGTTGGCCTCGGACGAGTCGGCGTACCTGGTCGGCCATGACATGGTCGTCGACGGCGGCACCACCGCCTGACGACGCTTCTCCGCGCGTCCGGCTGGGCAGACTCGAGGTATGGCTCTGACGCCCGACTACGACGCCGATCCGGAGCGTTTCCGCCTCGCCGCGCGGGTCACCCGGCAGTACCTGATCGGGGCGCGGAGTCTGCACGACCACATCGCCGCCAAGCTGCTGGCGGCGGGGGCGTCCCGGGTGCTGGACATCGGCTGCGGGGAGGGCGCGCTCAACCGCGCCCTCCCCGATCCGCCGCCGTTCCGCCTGGTGGGGCTGGACGCGTCCGGCACACTGCTGCGCGCCCACCCGGGGCCACGCGTACGGGCGAACGCACTCCGCCTGCCCTTCCGCGACGGGACGTTCGACGCCGCTGTCGCCGTCAACATGCTGTACCACCTCGACGACCCACGGCTCGCGCTGCGCGAGGCGCGGCGGGTGCTCGTCCCGGGCGGGACGCTCCTGGCGTCGGCGATCTGCCGGACCGACAGCCCGGAACTGGCACCGGTCTGGCGGCCCGAACCGTCCGGCTTCGACGCCGAGGACGCTCCCGAGCGGGTCTGCGAGGTGTTCGGCGAGGTGGAGGTGGAGCGCTGGGACGCCCCGCTGATCACGCTCCCGGACCGCGCCGCGATCCGCGACTACCTGGTCGCCCGCCACGTGCCCCGCCCCCAGGCCGCCGAGGCGGCGACACGCCTCCGCACTCCCCTCCCCGTAACGAAGCGCGGCTCCCTCCTCCTAGCCCGCCGCTAACCCCTACGACCAAGCCCTCCCGAGTCCCGCATCGGACGCGAGCGGCCCCAGAGCCAAGCCCGCCAGGCCCCGACCGCAACAGACCCACCCCGCTGTCCCAACGATCAGAAAGGTCAGCGCAAACACAGCGGATCACGCGGAGGCGGCCCGGTCACGCTCGACGCCGCTGACTACCGGAAGCGCGACGTGATCGAACGCCGCCACTGCCACATCAAGCAATGGAGAGGGCTCGCGACCCGTTACGACAAGCACGCCACCGTCTACCGCGCCGCCGTCGTGCACAACGCCGTCATCGCCTGGACCCGGCATTTGCCGACCCACCGTAGCTCCTGATTGCTCACCGGGCTTGTTCGATCGAGTCCCGGCTCGCCGCCGGAGCTAATCGGCCCGGTCTCGGTAGCATGCGACGCATGGCCATCAAACTCGAGAACGTCGGCATCACCGTTCGCGACCTCGAAGCAGCGATCTCCTTTTTCACAGACCTCGGTCTCACGGTCATCGGCCGTGACACGGTCAGTGGTGAGTGGACCGACACCGCCGTCGGCCTTGATGGCAACCACGCCAACATCGCGATGCTCCAGACGCCAGACGGTCACGGTCGCCTTGAGCTCTTCGAGTACATCCATCCCGAAGCGATCGAATCGGAGCCCACTCGTCCCAACGAGATTGGCATGCACCGCGTCGCCTTCTCAGTCGACGACATCGACAAAGCCCTTGAGATAGCCGCGAAACACGGATGCCGTCCGCTTCGCGGTGTGGCCACCTATGAGGACATGTACAAGCTCACGTACGTCCACGGTCCCAGCGGCATCATCGTGATGCTCGCCGAGGAACTGAAGAAGAACTGACGTCCGATCGGCCCAATTAGGATGTGTTGCTAACCACCTCGGGCCGTAAGTCCGTCGCGCTCCGGGCGAAGCCGGAGGCGAGCCCGTAGTGCCTGATCGCGACGAGCTCAGCCCGTTGGCCCGGCCACGACGGGCCTGAGCCGTTGCGATCGCAAGCGAAGCCGGATTCGAGCGAAGCAAGAATCCGATCGCGCAGCGAGGCCCCAGGGCCGAGTCGAAGCGATGCAGCGATCGCACGCAGCGCCCGCCGAAGGAAGGCCCCCCAGGGCCTGACGCCAAGGGCGCTGCAATTAAAACCAGCCCAGGTCTCGGGCGGTGTTGACGGCGGCGTGGCGGTTGGGGGCGCCGAGTTTGGTGACGGCGGCGGACAGGTAGTTGCGGACGGTGCCCTCCGAGAGGCCGAGGCCGCGGGCGATGCGGGAGACGGGTGAGCCGTCGGCGGCGGCGCGGAGGGTGTCGAGTTCGCGGGGGGTGAGGGGGCATTCCTCGGCGGCGAGGGCGTCGGCGGCCAGCTGGGGGTCGATGTAGCGGGCGCCGGCGGCGACCTGCCGGATGACCTCGGCGAGCTGGGCGCCGGGGGCGTCCTTGCCGAGGAAGCCGCGGACGCCGGCGGCCATGGCGCGGCGCAGGTTGCCGGGGCGGCCGTGCGCGGTGACGATCACCAGGCGGCAGGCGGGGAGGTCGCGGGCGAGGCGTTCGGCGGCGGCGAGGCCGTCCAGGCCGGGCATGTCGATGTCGAGGACGGCGACGTCGGGCCTGAGGGCGAGGGCGCGGTCGACGGCCTCGTCGCCGCGGCCGACGTCGGCGGTGACCTCGATGCCGTCCTCGGTCTCCAGCAGCAGGACGAGGGCCTCCCTGATCAGCAGGTGGTCGTCGGCCAGCAGGACCCGGATCATGGCGCTTCCCCCGGTGCGGGGGCGGCCGGGACGGCGGCGGTCACGCGGAAGGTGCCGTCGCCGGCGGGGCCGGCGCTGAACCGGCCGCCGGCGGCGGTGATCCGTTCGGCGAGGCCGGTGAGGCCGCTGCCGCCGGCGGCGGCGCGGCGCGGCGCGCCGTCGTTGACGATCTCCACGTGGACGCGGTCGCGGTCGGCGTCGACGGTGATCTCGCACCAGGTGGCGCTGGAGTGGCGGAGCACGTTGGTGGCGGCCTCGCGGGCGACCCAGCCGAGCGGTTCGTGCACGTGGGCGGGCAGTTCGGGGGACACCTCGGGGCGGTCGCAGCGGATCCCGGCGGCGCGCAGGACGGCCGACATGCCGTCCAGTTCGGTGCGCAGGGACGTGGCCCGGTAGCCGCGGACGACCTCGCGGACGTCGCGGACGGAGTCGCGCGCCATGGCCTGGATCTCGGTCAGCTCCTTGCGGACGCGGCCGGGGTCGCGGTCCAGGTAGCGTTCGGCGACCTCGGCGCGCAGCGCGACGGCCTGGAGGCTGTGGCCGAGGACGTCGTGCAGGTCGCGGGCGAAGCGGAGGCGCTCCTCCCCCACCGCGGACCGGGCCATCTCGGCGCGCGCCTCCCGCAGTTCCTGGACGACGTGGAACAGCCATACCTGCACGTATCCGGAGAACGCGGCGAGCGGGACGCCCGCGAACTCGTACAGGGCGCTCAGCGCGGGCAGCCCGAGAACGATCGAGTAGACGGGCGCCAGGACGGCGGCCAAGGCCGTCACCGCGATCGCCTGCCGCAGCGGCAGCACGATGGCGATCAGCCCGGCCGGGACGAGCAGCGCGTTGCCCCAGCCGTGGTCGGTGCCGAGCAGCGGCGGCAGCGCCCAGCAGATCGCGGCGATGGCGGCCAGCCCGAAGCGATGGCCGGGCGCGGTGCGGCGCATCAGGTTGAGCCACAGCAGCCGGCTGTAGAGGGTGAAGACGATCGCGACGGCGGCCACGGCGAACAGGATGCGGCCGGGGCCGTGCCGGTCGAAGAGCTCGTACCAGAGCGCGGGCAGCAGGAACCCGGCCAGGGTGAAGGCCGTCAGTCCCACCATGATCGCGGCTATCACGGTGGGGCGCGGGATCCTCGGCTGCACGCGCCCAGCGTATGCGCTCGTCAAGGGAGATACCGGTCGCCGGCGGGCATGCGGCGGGTTCCGCCGGAAATCAGGCCGCGCGGGCGCCGGCGCCGAGCCGGGCGGAGGCGCGGCCGGTGACCAGGCGGCCGCCGTCCAGGACGCCGACGCGGTCGGCGCGGCACGCCTCGCCGGGGTCGCGGGTGCTGATCACGATGGTGCCGCCCCGGGCGGCCAGCGCCAGCAGGACGGACCAGACCTCGCGGGCGGCGGGCTCGTCGAGCCCGGCGGTGGGCTCGTCGAGGAACAGCACGTCGGACCGTCCGACCAGGGCGAGCGCGAGGTCGAGCAGGCGCCGCCGCCCGGCGTCGAGCCGCTCGAACGGGGTGTCGGCGTGGCCGGTGAGGCGGGCCAGGCGCAGCGCCTCGTCGCGGGTGACGGGGTCGAGGGTCCAGCGCCGCCAGGCGTCGATGATCTCGGCGACGGTCAGCCCGGGGAACAGCCCGCCGTCCCGCCAGACGGCGCCGGAGCGGGCGGCGTCGCGGTCGGTGTAGGGGTCGGCGCCGCGGACGCGGACCGTCCCGCCCGTGGGGCGCCGCACGCCGGCGAGCATCTCCAGCAGGGTGGTCTTGCCCGATCCGTACCGGCCGAGGAGCGCGTACACCTCGCCCCTCGCCACGGTGAACGAGACGTCCCGCACGGCCTCGTTCAACTGCAGGTCGCGTACCTCGATCACGTCTGCCTTCATGTGCCCCATGCTGCCGCCGGGCGATCGGGGCGGGCAGTCACAGGCGTCAGGAACGGGCGGTGAGGTTCGCAGGGATCACCCGTGACATCTGTCATGGGTGCGCGACGGCCCAGCCGTGCGGCGGGATCAGGGCGCCGTCGCCGTGGAAGTCCGCGTCGCCGGCGACGCGCGTCCACCCGGCGGACGGGAGGTCGGCCTTGGCGGGCTCGTCGGCGAGGTTGAGGACGACGCCCAGACGCTCGTCGCCCTGGCCCACTGTGTAGGACAGCGCCGTATTGGTCAAGGTGGCGACCGTCGTGTGCGCGCGGACGAGCCAGGGGTGCCGGCGGCGCAGGCCAATGAGATCCTGATGAAGCCGGTGGTAAGGGGTCCCGTAGCCGACCACCTCGTCGGGACGATCCGGAAAGGCCGGCCGTATGGCGTCGTCGCCGCCCTCGCGTTCCTCCTTGATACCGTGGAAGGTGAACTCGTCGCCCGCATAAATGGACGGGACGCCGGCATTGGTGAGCAGAACGACGAGCGCGTGGGCGAGGTGGCGTTCGTCCTCGAGACGGCTGGCGATGCGCGTCACGTCGTGGTTGCCGAGAAAGGTCTGCGGGACGAACGTCTGGAGCATCCCGTCGTGGCGGGTGAGCGCGTGGGCGAGCTCGAAGAAGTTGCGGTCGTTCAGCGAGCTCCAGATGGCCTTCCATAGCTCGTACTGGGTGACGGAGTCGAATCCGGCGCGTTCGACGATGCCTGCATAGTCGCCGTGGATGACCTCCCCCACGAGCCATGCGTCGGGGAAGCGCGTGCGGACGCGGTCGGTGACCGTCCTCCAGAACTCGGGCGGGACGGCGTACGCGGCGTCCAACCGCCATCCGTCGATGCCGCGCTCCAGCCAGTGGGTCATGACCTGGGCGACGTAGTCGGCGACCTCGGGCTCGTCGTGGTTGAGGGCGACGAGCTTGTGGTGCCCTTCGAACGTACGGAAGTCGCCGTTCCCCTCGCGGACGAACCATCCCGCATACGGTGACGCGTCGCCTCGTGCCTGGACGTCGGCGAACTGCGGGAAGCTTCGCCCGACATGGTTGAAGACCCCGTCGAACAGCACCCGGACGCCTCGTCCCGACGCGGCCTCCACGAGCCGCAGCAGGTCGGCCTCGTCGCCCAGGCGGGGATCGACGCGGAAGTGGTCGACGGTGTCGTAGCCGTGGGTCTCGGAGGCGAACACCGGGCCGAGGGCGAGGCCGTTGCAGCCGAGCGCGACCAGGTGGTCGAGCCACCCGGCGATCCGGTCGAGCCGGTGTTCGGACGGGGCGCCGGACGGGAGGGCGGCCCGTCCGGCGCCGGTGAAGCCGAGCGGGTACACGTGCCACCAGATGGCGTGATCGGACCAGCGCATGCGCGTCTCCCTACCCGGTAATCGTCGATCCAAAAATAGTAAGTGGTAACGAACTATTCCGCCAGCCGGTCCATCACCCGGGCGGCGAGCCGCAGGACCTCGCGCTCGGTCTCGCCGAGCTCGGCGAGCGCGCCGGCGAGCCAGGCGTCGCGCTCGGCGAGATCGCGCCCGAGCGCCTCGCCCCCGGCCCGGGTGATGGTCAGCACGGCCTGCCTGCGGTCCCGCTCGTCGCGCGTGCGGACGATCAGCCCGGACTCCTCGAGTTCGGCGAAGACTCTGGTCAGCGACTGCGGCCGCTGCCCCTCGGCCGCCGCCACCTCGCCGGCCGTGCTGGGGCCGTTGCGGGCCAGGTGCCCGAGCACGACCAGCTTGTTGCTGCTGAGCGCGTCCGGGGAGCGCGAGGAGCGCATCCGGCGCGCCAAACGCATCACCCCGCGGCGGATCTCCATCACCGCTTCCTTCGGCACCTCGGGCCGATCGCTCGCCATAATGTTACGCTTTCCCTTACTAATCACTGGAGGTGGGCCATGGCGGCGGGCATGATCCGGGGTCTCGGCGCCGCGACGGCGCCGATCGGCGTCGCCGCCGCCACGATGGCCGCCGTCCTGGCGTCCTTCGGGTCGGCGCTGCTGCTGGAGCACGCGGCGCACCTGCACGCGGACGCCGTCATGCAGGCCGTCGTGCTGTCGGTCACCCTGTCCAGGGGGCATCGCGGCGCCCGCCCGTCCGACCGGCTGGTCGGGTTCGCCGTCATGCCCGCCGTCGCCCTCGTGTCGGTCGGCCTCGGCATCCTCATGCGCGACGACCCGTTCGCGGGGGACGCCGCGTTCGCCGCCCTCGTCACGTCCGGGGTCTGGATCCGCCGCTTCGGGCCCCGCTTCACCAAGGCCGGCACGCTGATGATGCTCCCAGCGATCGCCCTGCTCGTCATCCCCCACGGCGAGCCCGGCGCGCCGTCGACGCACCTGCTGTGGGCGCCCGTGGTGGCGCTCATCCCCTACTTCTGGGTCACGGCCGTCCAGGTCGCCGTGGAACGCCCCTGGCGCACCGGCCGCGTGGAGGCCGCCCCCGCTCCGGCTCCGGCCCCGAACAAACGGCTGCCCGCCAGCACTCGCATGGCGGCGCAGATGGGCGTGGCCCTGTGCGCCGCGTTCGCCATAGGGCACCTGCTGTTCCCGGACCACTGGTCGTGGGTCGTCCTGACGGCGTTCATCGTCTGCAATGGAGCGCGAGGACGCGGCGACGCCCTCCACAAGGGTCTGCTGCGCGCGCTCGGCGCGGCCGGAGGGACGGTCTTGGCCGCCCTCGCGTCCGGCGTGTTCGCACCACGGGATCCCAACGCGGTCGCGCTCATCTTCGTGGTGCTGGGCGTCGCGGCGTGGCTGCGCCAGCGGAGCTACGCGTACTGGGCGGGCGGGGTCACGGCCGCGCTGTCGCTGCTGTACGGCTACTTCGGCCAAGCCGCCGCCCCCTTGCTTCAGACACGCCTCGAAGCGATCCTCGTCGGCTCGGCCATCGGCGTCGCCGCAGTGTGGTTCGTCCTGCCCTTCCGCACGTCGGACGTTCTGCGCCGCCGCACATCCGCGTCCTTGGCGGCCCTCACGGACCTCCTGAAGGGCGACCCGCACGCCCACCGCCGGTTCGAGAACTCCGTCGCCGAGATGGACGACCTCTACGGACCGCTGCGGCTCCACCGGCTCGTCACGCGCGCGCGACCGCACCCGGCGGACGTCATCGACGTCCTACGCGAGACAGTGCCCCACGTCCGCGCCCTCAGGCCCGGCATCGAAGGACTGCGCGCCAACGTGGGCGCGGTGCGGCGCGCGGTGGCCAGACGACACGACGGCACGCCCTACAGGCCGCTGCCGCCAGAAGAGGACGCCACCGCACACGCCATAGACGCAGCACTGGCCCGCATACACGAGGTCTACGCCCAGCCGGTAAAGGAACCCGAGCGGGAGCCTAAGCACGAACCAGAATCTCCGGAGAAAGCTCATCCGGCCGGGTGACGCCCGACAGCGCCATGGTCAGCTCCAACTCGGCCTGGATGCATCGCAGGACGTGCTGCACGCCGGCCTGCCCGCCGAGCGCCAGCCCGTAGGCGTACGGACGCGCCAGCAGCACGGCCTTGGCGCCCAAGGCGAGCGCCTTCGCCACGTCCGATCCCGTGCGGATGCCGCTGTCGAACAGCACGGTCGCCTGGTCGCGGACGGCCTCGACGACGCCGGGCAGCGCGTCCAACGAGGCGATCGCGCCGTCCACCTGGCGGCCGCCGTGGTTGGACACGATCACGCCGTCCATACCCGCGTCCACCGCGCGGCGCGCGTCGTCGGGGTGCTGGATGCCCTTCAACGCGATCGGCCCGTCCCAGTGGTCCCGCAGGAACACCAGGTCGTCCCAGGTGAGCGAGGGGTTGCCGAAGTTGGCGACCCAGTGCAGGAGCGCGGTGTCGCGGTTGGCGTCGGTGACGGGCCCGCCGACCGCCTTCTGGAAGACCGGGTCGCTGAAGTAGTTGGCGACCCCGATGCCGCGCAGGAACGGCAGGTACGCCTGGTCAAGGTCGCGGGGCCGCCACGCCAGCGTGAACGTGTCGAGCGTGACGACGAGCGCCGTGTAGCCCGCCGCCTTGGCCCTCTCCAGGAAGCTGACGGCGAGGTCGCGGTCCTTGGGCCAGTAGAGCTGGTACCAGCGGGCCGCGCCGTCGCCGTTGGCCTCCGCGACCTCCTCGATGGAGTGCGAGGCCGCGGTGCTCAGCACCATGGTCAGGCCCTCCGCTCCCGCCGCCCGCGCCGTGGCGAGCTCCCCGTCCGGGTGCAGGATCGACTGCACGCCGATCGGCGCGAGCAGGACCGGCGAGGGCATCGCGGTGCCGAGGACCTCCACCGACAGGTCGCGGTGCGCGACGTCCCGCAGGAATCGCGGGACGATCCGCCACCGGTCGAAAGCGTCCCGGTTGGCGCGCGCGGTCGCCTCACTGCCGGCCGATCCCGCCACGTAGCCGAACGCCTGCGCCGACAGGACGCCCTCGGCGAGCCCCTCCAGCTTCGTCAGGTCGGTCGGCAGCGGGGGCCGCGCATCACCGAGTCCTTGCAGGTAGATGGAGTTCTGGAAGTCGGCCAGGGCGCTCATCGGAAACCTCCGCCAGGGGACGCGGCCGGGGCGCGGCCGCGTGCGGGAACCGTCCGGGACCAATCTGCCACGACCGCTGACCGGATCGGCCCGGACCGCGAAGCCGGGACCCGATCCGCGGCCCATCCGGTGGGGCGGGCCAAAGATGTCGGCGGGACCGGCCACAATGTGGGGCATGGCACGACGCGGATCCCAAGCCCCTCCCCCGCCGCCGGACTTCGAGGAGAACATCGTCGACGTCGACGTCTCCGAGGAGATGCGCGGCAGCTACCTCGAGTACGCCTACTCGGTGATCTACCAGCGGGCGCTTCCCGACGCCCGCGACGGGCTGAAGCCCGTGCAGCGGCGGATCCTGTACTCGATGAACGAGATGGGGCTGCGCCCCGACCGCGGGCACGTCAAGTGCGCGCGCGTCGTCGGCGAGGTCATGGGCAAGCTGCACCCGCACGGCGACAGCGCGATCTACGACGCGATGGTGCGGATGGCCCAGCCGTGGGCCATGCGGATGCCGCTGGTCGACGGGCACGGCAACTTCGGCTCGCTCGGCGGCGACGACATGCCCGCCGCCATGCGGTACACCGAGGCCCGCCTGTCGCGCGAGGCGCTGATGATGGTCGCCTCCATCGACGAGGACACCGTCGACTTCCGGCCGAACTACGACGGCCAGGAGCAGGAGCCGGAGGTGCTGCCCGCCGCGTTCCCGAACCTGCTGGTGAACGGCGCGTCCGGGATCGCGGTCGGGATGGCCACCAACATGGCCCCGCACAACCTCGGCGAGGTGATATCGGCGGCCCGGCACCTGATCGACCACCCCGACGCCACCCTCGACGACCTGATGCGCTTCGTGCCCGGCCCCGACCTGCCCACCGGGGGCATGATCGTCGGGCTGGAGGGCATCCGCGACGCCTACGAGAAGGGCCGCGGGACGTTCCGCACCCGCGCCACCACGACCATCGAGAACGTCACGCCGCGGCGCAAGGGCATCGTCGTCAGCGAGCTGCCGTACGCGGTCGGCCCGGAGCGCGTCAAGGCCAAGATCAAGGAACTGGTCAACGCCAAGAAGATCCAGGGCATCGCCGACCTGAAGGACCTCACCGACCGCAACGTCGGCCTGCGCCTGGTCATCGAGATCAAGAACGGCTTCAACCCCGAGGCCGTCCTGCAGGACCTCTACCGGCTCACGCCGATGGAGGAGACCTTCGGCATCAACAACGTCGCGCTCGTCGACGGCCGGCCGCGCACGCTCGGCCTGCGCGACCTGCTGCAGGTGTACGTCGACCACCGCATCGAGGTCGTGCGGCGCCGGTCGATGTTCCGCCGCAAGAAGCGCGAGGACCGCCTCCACCTGGTCGACGGCCTGCTGGTCGCGCTGCTCAACATCGACGAGGTCATCCAGGTCATCCGGCAGAGCGACGACGCCGGGCAGGCCAAGCAGCGGCTGATGCAGATCTTCGAGCTGTCGGAGATCCAGGCCCAGTACATCCTGGACACCCCGCTGCGCCGCCTCACCCGCTACGACCGGATCGAGCTGGAGAAGGAGAAGGAGCAGCTGGCCAAGGAGATCGCGAAGCTGACCGCGATCCTGGAGTCGGAGCGCAAGCTGCGCGGCCTGGTGTCCAGGGAGCTCGGCGAGGTCGCCTCCGAGTACGCCACCCCGCGCCGGACGATCCTGCTGGAGTCCTCCGGCCACACCGCCGCGGCCGCCGTCCCGCTGGAGGTGGCGGACGACCCGTGCACGGTGCTGCTGTCGTCCACCGGGCTGCTGGTGCGCACGCACGGCCCCGAGCCGCTGCCCGACAGCGGCCCGCGCGCCCCGCACGACGTGCTGGTCTCGGTCGTCCCGGCGACGGCCCGCGGCCAGGTCGGCGCCGTCACCTCGTTCGGGCGGATGATCCGCGTCGACGTCCTCGACCTGCCGACGCTGCCGCCGTCCGCGACGCCGCCGTCCCTGGCGGGCGGAGCCCCGGTCACCGAGTACGTCGACCTGGAACCGGACGAGACGGTCGTCGGCATGGCGGCGCTGTCGGACGAGGGCGGCGGGCTCGCCCTCGGCACCGCCCAGGGCGTGGTGAAGCGGGTCGTCCCCGACTTCCCCGCCAACCGCGACGACTTCGAGGTCATCGGCCTCAAGGAGGGTGACCGGGTGGTCGGCGCCGTCCAGCTCCTCTCGGAGAACCAGCACCTGGTGTTCATCACCACCGACGCGCAGCTGCTTCACTTCGCCGCCTCCAACGTCCGCCCGCAGGGCCGCGCCGCAGGCGGCGTGGCCGGCATCAAGCTCGGCGCGGACGCCCGCGTGCTGTGGTTCGGCGCCCTCGACCCCGGCCGCGAGGCCCGGGTGATCACCATCTCCGGTTCGTCGTCGGCGCTGCCCGGCACCCAGACCGGCGCGATCAAGCTGGCCGACTTCGCCGACTTCCCGGCCAAGGGCCGCGCGACCGGCGGCGTCCGCGCGCACCGGTTCCTCAAGGGCGAGGACGTCCTGCTCCAGGCGTGGGCGGCGCCGACCCCGCTGCGCGCCGCCGCCGCGAACGGCAAGCCCGCCACGCTGAACGCGACGCTCGGCCGCCGCGACGGCTCCGGCGAACGGCTGACGACCCGGATCGCCGCGATCAGCGGCCCCATCGGCCCCGTCCCTCCGGACACCGGCGAGGAGCCGGACTCCGACGAGGACTAGGACCGGCCCCCCGGGCACGCCTCCGACGCGGGCCCGGGCACGCCGGACGGCAGCCTCCGCGGGCCTGCCTCAGCTGCGTCGTGGTCAGAGGCGGGTCTTCAGAGCGGTGAGACGGTCGTGGAGGTCCGTCCAGGGGAACGTCGCGCCGCTCGGCTCCTCGGAGTCGGGGTTCGGCAGGCGGTCCGGGTCCAGCACGACGGTGACGCCCCAGGCGCGCAGTTCGGCGACGCTGCGGGTGAAGACGGGGTGGCGGGCGAGGGCCGCGTTGGGCCAGGGCGCGGCCACGATGGGGCGGCCCAGGCCCACGGCCTCGTTGAGCAGGCCGAGCGCCAGCGTGTCACTGGTCCCGTGCGCCCATTTGTTGACGGTGTTGAAGGTGGCGGGCGCGACCGCGAACGCGTCGGCGGGCGGCAGGACGTCGGGCTCCTCGGGCCGCTTGTAGTCCGAGCGGACGGGGAAGCCCGTCAGCTCCGACAGGCGCGGCGCGTCGACGAACTTCACGCCGGACGGCGTCGCGACGACGCAGACCGTCCAGCCGTCGCCGAGCAGCCGCTCGACGAAGGCCGGCAGGTCGGCGGCGGGGCGTCCACCGCAGGCGATCACGTACAGCACCGGTCCCGCAGGCAAGGCGACCCCCGTTTCATCGCGAGCTCCCAGCCTGCCACGCCGATCAGCTGTAGAAGGTCGTCGTGCCCATGGCGACCGTGCGGGACCACCACTTCCCGCCGACCTCGTACTCGAAGAACGCCCTGCCCGCCGGGGCCTCGAGCGTGGCCGGGTTGCAGGTCGCCTTGGTGGCGCCCTTCGTCACGGTCTTGCCGCGGGCAGTGTAGGCGAAGTCCATCGTCCGGCACGTGATCTTGATGCGGGACGGGCGGGAGCACGGGCTGGAGTCGACCCAGAGCGCGCTGGAGAGATTCCCGTGCCCCTCCTGCCAGACCGCGGGCCACCCGGCACCCGAAACGATCATGTTTCGATGTCGTCGGGTCCCCAGTGCGCCTCCATCCGGACGATCTTGCCATCGTCGCCGAAGGTCATGACGTCGATGACGCGGATGCGCATGCCGGTCACGTCGACGGTGAAGGCCATCGCGGCGCGGTCGCCGTGGGAGCCGCGGATCGGGCCGTCGAGCGACAGCTTCGCCCCGGCGGACACGGCGTTGCCGTAGAACTCCTCGATCGCGGCGCGGCCCTCGATCGGCGGGTTGCCGACCGGGTCGGCCACCACGGCGTCGTCGGCGAACAGGCCGGTGACGGCCGCGGGGTCGCCGGAGTTGAAGCCGTCGACATAGGCCTGGAGCGCGCTCTTCATCTGTTCCTGGGTCGGCATGCGACGAAGGCTACCAAGCGCACGCTTGGCGGCCTTCGCGCGTCCGGCCGCCCCTAGGGCAGGCTGAGGGCGGCGGGCCGGTCGGCGCGGTCGGCGCAGGCGCGCTCCGCGCAGGCGGCCAGCTCCTCCAGCAGGTCCGCCGGGCCGTCCACGGCCTCCTCGTAGTGCCAGTGGCGGACGAGGGCCTCGCCCTCGGGGCCGGGGTCGAAGCGGCCCTTGGCGAAGCAGCCGGCGACGGCCATCCGGACGATCACGCGGTCGCAGTCGTCCAGCTGGGTCACGTACGCGGCCGCGTCGATGAGGCCGATCGCGGCGCGGGCGTTGCGGCAGTCGTCGGTGCGGTCGGGGCGGGCGATCCGCCACTGCGCGTACGGGCGCAGGTACTCCGCGATCATGAGGGTTCTGTGCACGCCGAGGTCCTTCCGGGTTTCCAGGACCTCCCATGCTGGGGACGCGGCCGCCGCCGGGCGGGCGCCTTGACCGAGCTCTTGCCGCCCGCTGACCGATTGATCGTCCCGGCCCGGCGCAGCCGCCTAGGACCCGGCCAGCCCGTGCCGGAAGGCGTACGTGACGGCCTGCGCGCGGTCCCGCAGGCCCGCCTTGGCGAACAGGTTGTTGATGTGCGTCTTCACGGTCGCCTCGCTGATGAACAGGTCGCCGGCGATCTCGGCGTTCGAGCGGCCCTGTGCGATCAGCGCGAGCACCTCGGCCTCGCGCCGGGTCAGCCCGTCGGGCAGCTCGCCGCCGGCCCGGCGGGCCGGGCGCCGGTCGGCGGCGACCGCCTCGACCAGGCGGCGCTGGATCGCCGGGTCGAGCTGCGCCGCGCCGCCGCGGACGGCCGCCACCGCGCGGGCGATCTCGTCGGCGCCGGCGTCCTTGGTCAGGTACCCGCGCGCCCCGGCGCGCAGCGCCGCGAAGATCGACTCGTCGTCGGCGTAGGTGGTCAGCACCACGACCTCGACCCGCGGGTGCGCCGCCTTGATCCGCCGGGTCGCCTCCACCCCGTCCACCCGCGGCATCCGCAGGTCCATGAGCACCACGTCCGGGGACAGCTCGGCGACCATGGCGACCGCCTGCTCGCCGTCGCCGGCCGAACCGGCCACCTCGATGCCGGGCAGCAGCTCCAGCAGCAGGACCAGGCCCTCCCGCACCACCGTCTGGTCGTCGACGACCAGGATCCTCGTCTCGTCGCTCACCGTGCCCCGTCCCGTGTCACGCCGGCACCCGGAGGGCGACGCGGTAGCCCGCGCCCTCCGGCCCGGTCTCCAGGGTCCCACCGATCAGTTCCGCGCGCTCGCGCATGCCGACCAGCCCGTAGCCGCCGCCCTCGATCTCCAGGACGGGCTCGGTGCCGCCGGTGTCGGTCACCTCGAGCTCGACGGCGTCGCTGAGGTACCGCAGCGTGACGCGGGACCGGGCGCCGGGCGCGTGCTTGCGCACGTTGGTGAGCGCCTCCTGCGCGGTGCGGACGACGGCCAGCCCTGCCTGCGGCGTCAGCTCGCGCGGCGCGCCCGTCACCCGGACGTCGCACGGCCGGCCGGTGCTGGCGTAGAACTCCTCCGCCAGCTCCGCGATGACGTCCTTCGGCTCGGGGATCTCCCCGCGCAGCGTCGCCAGCGCCCGGCGGGTCTCCTCCAGGCCGGAGCGGGCGAGGTTGCGGGCGCGCTCGACGCGGTCGAGGGCCTGCACGCGGTCCCCGTCCCGCGACAGCAGCAGCCGCGCACCCTCCAGGTGGACGATCTGCGCCGACAGTGAGTGCGCGAGGATGTCGTGGATCTCCCGGGCGATGTGCGACCGTTCGGCGAGCACCGCGTTGGCCGCCTCGGCGCGGCGGGTGGCCTCCTGCGCCAGGACGCTCTGCCGGCTGGCGAGGGCGCCGAGGGTCAGGCCGACGAACGCGGCCAGCAGCCCGTAGTCGGGCCCCTTGCCGTACCCCTCCCCGATCGACGCGACGGCGATCACGGTCGCGGCGCCGAGGGCGAGGCCCCAGCGCCCCGAGATCCGCATCAGCAGCGCCCACAGGGCGGCCATCGAGAAGAAGTAGCCGCCCCCGCCGTGCGGGGCGACGGCGTACAGCGACAGCGACGTGCCCATCGAGGCCAGCAGCAGCGTGTTGCCCGTCCGGCGCCACCGGGAGCCCCTGGGCCGCCCCACCCACAGGCCGGTCCCCAGCAGGGCGAACGTCGCGGCGTTGAGCAGGACGACCGCCAGTCCCGTGCCGTGCAGCGCCGGGGCGGGCGTCCCGTGCAGCAGCCCGCGGACGTAGGCGACGGACGCCCAGATCAGCAGGACCGTGATCGCGACCGTCCGGACGAGCCGCTCTTCGAGGGCGAAGGGTCCGAACCTCACGAGGCGACGCTAGCCGGTGCGGTACCGGTGAGACGCCGCGCGCGCCACATGACCAGCAGGTTCTGGACGATCAGCGTCAGGGCGAGGAAGACCAGGAAGGCGCTCGCGCCGATCTTCAGGCCGAGTGCGTGCCCGGCGGCGAGGAACCCGACGCGGCTCAGGATCGACACCAGCCACGCCGCGAGCGTCCAGCCGGTGCCGCGCCGCCACAGCTCGCCGTCGCCGGCGCGCCACAGCCGGACGGTCACCGCGCGCAGGGCGCCGAACGCGACGGCGGCGACGGCCTCGCCCGCCAGGAGCGCGACGCTCGGTCCCATGTGCGCCTGGTCCAGGAGGCCGCCCTGAGCCACGCCGATCACGGCGAGGACGGCCGGGACGGTGTAGAGCCTGCGCTCGCCGACCGGCCGGGCCCGCAGCTGCCGGTACAGGACCAGCGCCAGGACGGCGAGGGCGATGAGCACGTTGTCGGCGGTGTTCATGGTCTCGACGGTAGGTCCGGGCGGCCGCGCCGGGGATCGGCGTCCGGCTGGACTTCGGGCTCTCCACCGGCGGGTGGAGAACCCTCCGTGAGCGGCGGCTCACCCACCAGACCCGCCGGCGCAAGCTGGCCGGAACCGGCCAGCTACGCGATCTTGTTTCGAGAAACGCTCACGTTTTTGAATCGGGTACCACCCAGGCGTGGATCGCTCCAAGCGCGTCCCGCGCACCACACGAAAGGCGCGTCCAGAACCCGTGAAACCCATCCTCCGCGCCGCCTCCGTGGCGGCGCCCCTCGCCCTGGCCCTCGGCGCGGTCACCGCGCCGGCCCAGGCGTCCTCCCAAGCCCCCGCCGCCGCGCCCGTGCCCGGCGTGCCGGCGTTCGACTTCGCCAAGGACTGCCCGCCGCTGCCCGCCGGGATCGACCCGTCGCTCGGGCTGTGCATGCAGATGGTGGTGACCGGCGGCTCCATGAAGCTCGGCGGGCTCGGCCAGACCATCACCCAGCCGATGCGGATCACCGTCCAGTCGGTGCAGGCCGACCCGTCGTCGCCGTCGCAGTTCACCAGCGTCACCCTGACCGGCAAGCCGATGACCGTGCCGGGCGGCGTGCTCGGCCTGCTCGGGCTGAGCGTCCCCGGCCTCGACGACCTGCCGTTCAACAAGGTGCAGGTGCAGCCGAAGTACACCGGCGGCTTCACCTTCGACCTGCCCAACGCGGGGCTCGAGATGAAGATCAAGATCATCAACGACGCGGTCGGGAAGGGCTGCACGATCGGCTCCAAGAAGGACCCGGTCAAGCTGAACCTGGGCGTCGACCTCGGCCAGATCAGCGTCGTCGACGAGGGCGACCCGAACGACACCTTCCACCACCCGCCGATCCTGCACACCCCGGCCTCCGACACCGCCTTCGCGGTGCCGAAGACGTCCGGCTGCGGGCTGTTCGGACCGGTGATCGACTGGAAGGCCGGGCTGCCGTCGGCCGCGGGCAAGAACGCCGCGTCGTTCGACACCTACCTCGCGCTCGCGACGTACGCGCCGCTGACCTCGGCCACCGTGCAGCGCAAGGCGGCGCAGGACCCGATCCAGCGGCTGCGCGACCTGCGGATCGGCCGCTGACCCGCCCCTCCCCGGGGCCGTGCACGACCTGACGGCCCCGGCCCCGCACCGGGCGTCACCGGCACCCGCACCCGGGGGCGGCACCCGCACCGCCCCCGGAGGAACGGCCGCGTCTCCGGGCGCCGAGGCGGCTACATGTCGATGCGCTCGGTGTCCAGTTCGGACGCGCCGGCGGTGATGAACTCCCGGCGCGGCGCCACCTCGCTGCCCATCAGCAGATCGAAGATCTTCGCCGCCTCGTCGGCATCCTCCACCCGGATCCGGCGCAGGATGCGGTGGCGCGGGTCCATCGTGGTCTCGGCCAGCTGGTCGGCGTCCATCTCACCGAGGCCCTTGTAGCGCTGGACGGGCTCCTTCCAGCGCTGGCCCTTGCGCTCGAACTCCACCAGCTTGCGGGTCAGCTCGCCGTCGCTGTAGCAGTAGACGTACTTTTCCTGGCCCTTCTTGGGCTTGACCAGCTCGATCCGGTGCAGCGGCGGGACCGCGGTGAACACCCGCCCCGCCTCCAGCATCGGCCGCATGTAGCGGAACAGCAGCGTGAGCAGCAGGGTGCGGATGTGCGACCCGTCGACGTCGGCGTCGGCCATCAGGATGATCCGGCCGTAGCGGGCGGCGTCGATGTCGAACGTGCGGCCCGACCCCGCCCCGATCACCTGGATGATCGCGGCGCACTCGGCGTTCTTCAGCATGTCCGCGACGGACGCCTTCTGCACGTTGAGGATCTTGCCCCGGATCGGCAGCAGCGCCTGGAACTCGGAGTTGCGGGCCAGCTTGGCGGTGCCGAGCGCCGAGTCGCCCTCGACGATGAACAGCTCGCTGCGGTCGTCGGCGTTGCGGCAGTCGACCAGCTTGGCCGGCAGCGCCGAGTTCTCCAGCGCGGTCTTGCGGCGCTGGTTGTCGCGCTGGGTGCGGGCCGCGATCCGGGTCTTGGCCGCCCCCACGATCTTCTCCAGCACGGCCCGCAGCGGCTGCTTCTGGCCGCGCGGCGGGTTCTCGAAGATCTCCTTCAGCTCCCGCGTGACCACCTGCGAGACGATCCGGGTGGCCGCGGAGGTGCCGAGGATCTCCTTGGTCTGGCCCTCGAACTGCGGCTCGGGCAACCGGACCGTCACCACCGCGGTGAGGCCCTCCAGGACGTCCTCCTTGATGACGTCCTCGTCGCCGTTCTTCAGCAGCCGGGTGGCGCGCAGCTGCTCGTTGACGACCTTGAGCACCGCGCGGTCGAACCCGCGCACGTGGGTGCCGCCCTTCGGGGTGGCGATCACGTTCACGAACGACCGGGTGATCGTGTCGTAGCCGGTGCCCCAGCGCAGCGCGATGTCGACCTCGAGGTCGCGTTCCACGTCGGTGGGCGTCAGGTGGCCCTGCTCGTCCAGCACCGGGACGGTCTCGGTGAAGTGGCCGCGGCCCTGCAGCCGCAGCACGTCGACGACGGGGGCGTCCTTGGCCAGGTAGGTGCAGAACTCGCTGATGCCGCCGTCGAACCGGAACGTCTCGTCGACGACCTCCTCGCCGCGCTCGTCGCGGACGTCGATGGTCAGCCCCGGGATCAGGAAGGCGGTCTGCCGCATCCGGTCCATGACGAGGGACTGCTCGACCGTGGCGTCCTGGAGGAAGATCTGCATGTCGGGCCAGAACCGCACGCGGGTGCCGGTGACCTTCCGGGCGACCTTGCGGATCTGCCGCAGCCCCGACTTCTTCTTGAACCGGGCGTTCGGGCGGCCGTCGTCGGCGAACTCGCCGGGCAGGCCGCGCCGGAAGCTGATCGCGTGGGTGTGGCCCTCGCGGTCGACCTCCACGTCCAGGCGGGCCGACAGGGCGTTCACCACGGACGCGCCGACGCCGTGCAGGCCGCCGGACGCGGTGTAGGACACCCCGCCGAACTTGCCGCCCGCGTGCAGCCGGGTCATCACCAGCTCCACGCCGGGCAGGCCGGTCTTGGGCTCGAGGTCGACCGGGATGCCGCGCCCGTTGTCGCCCACCTCGAACGACCCGTCGGCGTGCAGCGTCACGCCGATGTGCGTGCAGTACCCGGCCAGGGCCTCGTCGACGCAGTTGTCGACGATCTCCCACAGGCAGTGCGCCAGGCCACGGCTGTCGGTCGACCCGATGTACATCCCGGGTCGCTTCCGCACGGCTTCCAGCCCCTCGAGCACCGAGAGGTGCCGGGCGGAGTAGCCGTGCGGGTCATCGGTCATCGCTTCGGCGGTCGCGGCGGTCAACTGCGTGTGCTCCTCGGGGGTAGGACATTCGGCAAGAGGTTACCCCCGGGCACCGACAAATGTTCGAAGGGCTCGCCGCCGCGGCCGTCGCGGCGGCCCCGCGCGGACGATCACCCCGTCGGTCCCGGACGGTCCACCCGGTTCCTCCCCAACCCGGGGTGGATCGCCGCAACGTCCACCTATGGGTGGGTGCACGGGGCCATCACGCTTCCCTAATGTCCTGCCCATGGCAGAAACGATCGAGGTCAGCGGCCTCCGTAAGCGCTACGGGGACGTCAACGCGGTGGACGGGGTGACGTTCGCCGTCGACGAGGGCGAGTTCTTCGGGATCCTCGGGCCCAACGGGGCCGGCAAGACGACGACCCTGGAGATCGTCGAGGGGCTGCGGAAGGCCGACGAGGGCGCGGTCTCGGTCCTCGGTCTCCCCCCGTGGCCGCGCAACCCGCGGCTGCTCCCCCGGATCGGCGTGCAGCTGCAGGCGTCGTCGTTCTTCGAGCGGCTCACCGCGCGCGAGCAGCTCCAGACGTTCGGGTCGCTCTACGGCGTCCCGGCGAAGAAGGCCGACGCGATGCTGGAGACCGTCGGCCTCACCGACAAGGCGGACGTGCGGGTGGAGAAGCTGTCGGGCGGCCAGGCGCAGCGGCTGTCCATCGCGTGCGCGCTCGTGCACGACCCGGAGCTGGTCTTCCTGGACGAGCCGACCGCCGCGCTGGACCCGCAGGCGCGCCGCAACCTGTGGGACGTGCTGCGCACCATCAACACCGAGGGCCGCACCATCGTCCTCACCACGCATTACATGGACGAGGCCGAGTCGCTCTGCGACCGGGTCGCGATCATGGACGCGGGCCGGATCCTGCGGCTCGGGCCGCCCGCGGTGCTGGTGCGCGGGCTGGACGCGCCGGCCCGGATCAGCATCGCCAGCGGCGTGCTGGACGCCGCGGACGCCCGTCAGCTGCCCGGCGCCGACGACGTCGAGGACGACAGCGTCTCGCTGACCATCTCGACCCGGGACCCCTCCGCGGTGGTGGCGGCCATGGCCGCCAAGGACGCGCTGGACGGCGTGCAGATCCGCGGCGCGACCCTCGAGGACGTCTTTCTGGAGCTCACCGGACGGGAGTACAGGGCGTGAGCACGATGGAGAGTTTCAAGAGCCTGTCCCGGGCGATGTTCCTGGGCTTCCGGCGGGACCGGGGCGCGCTGTTCTTCACCGTGCTGTTCCCGCTGATGTTCCTGGTGATCTTCGGTGGGGTGTTCGGCCACCAGAGCACGTCCAAGGTGAAGGTGCTGGAGATCGGCCGGGTGCCGATCCTGGACCAGGCGATGGCGCACGGGTCCGCCGACCTCGGCAAGACCATGAAGCTGTCGAAGGCCGTGGACCGCGGCAAGGCGCTGCACAAGGTCACCAAGGGCGACGCGGACGCGGCCGTGGAACAGCAGGGGAACCGGCTGGTCGTGCACTATTCGGCGGCCGACCAGGTGAAGTCCGGGACCGTGCAGGGCCTGATGAACTCGATCGTCCAGGGCGCGAACCAGGCGGCGACCGGCAAGCCGCCCGCCTACCAGGTGGCCTCGCAGCAGGTGGAGGACGATTCGCTGAAGGCGATCCAGTTCTTCACGCCGAGCCTGCTGGGCTGGGCGCTGGCGTCGGCCGGCGTGTTCGGAGCGTCCCAGACGCTCGTGACGTGGCGGACCAAGGGCATCCTGCGGCGCCTCCAGCTGTCCCCCGCGCCGATACCCACGGTGTTCGCCGCGCGGGTCGCCGTGAGCCTGGCCGTGGCGCTCGTGCAGTTCGGGCTGTTCGTGGCGGTGGCGCAGCTGCCGTTCTTCGGGCTGAAGCTCGGCCACTACTGGTGGATGGCCATCCCCATGGTGCTGTCGGGCGTGCTGGCCTTCCTGGCGATCGGGATGGTGATCGGCGCCTGGGCGAAGACGCAGGAGACGGCCCAGGCGGTGACGCAGCTGGTGGTGCTGCCGATGGCGTTCCTCGGCGGCTCGTTCTTCCCGCTGGACGCCTCGCCGACGTGGATGCGGACGCTGGCCTACATCTTCCCGCTGCGGTATCTGAACACCGGGATGCTGAACGTGATGGGCCGCGGCCTCGGGCCGATGTCCGCGCTGCCGCAGATGGGAATCCTGCTCGGTTTCGCGGTGGTGGGCGGCCTCGTCGCCATGCGCCTCTTCCGCTGGGACACCGCATGACAATCGCGACCCGGCCGGTGTGACCTCGGTCACTTATTGGGCCATTCTGCTCTGGGCGTACGAAGAAACAGGTTGGGAACGTCCACGTCGGGTTAGATGTTGTCCTAAGTACCGACCCCGAGCATGAGGAAGGTGCCGTGACTGGAGCCCTTGCCCCGACCAAGCCGCTGACCGTCGCCGACCGGTGCGACCGCTGCGGCGCCCAGGCCTACGTCCGTGCGGTCCTAGTAGGCGGCGGCGACCTTCTGTTCTGCGCCCACCACGGGCGCAAGTACGCGGAGGCCCTGCGCGCCAACGGGGCCGACATCCAAGACGAGACCGACAGGCTCAACGAAACCCCGGCCGCCGTGGAAGACGAGCGGTAGGCATCCAAATAGCACGCCCCGCGGGCGGCGGTCACCGGAGACGGTGACCGCCGTTCGCATTTCACTCGCCGGGTCCCATCGGCCCCATCCCGGGCAATGACCGAATGGATTCGCAGAGTGATTAACTCATCACGCTGCGTATCGGCGAAATGGCCGACCGGTGACGCGGGCCGCCGCGCGACCGGCTTTCTCATGCCGCCGTGGCGCTCTTCACGCGATAGTGGTATCCGCCCGACTCGGTGAATCCTTCGGCCGCGTACATCGCCCGCGCCGGAGCGTTCCGCTCGACGACCACCAGGTACGCCCGTTCGCAGCCCCGTTCGCGCCCCCAGCCGAGCAGCGCGCGCAGGACCCGCCGCCCCAGCCCGCGGCGACGCGCCTCCGGCGCGACCGCCATCGCGTAGATCCCGAGCCACTCGCCCTGGGGCACGGCCCGGCCCACGGCGACGCCGTCGAGCATGGCGTACCCGGCCGGGACGCCGGTGAGGATCTCCGCCGCCGTCTGCAGCTGGTGATCGTAACGGCCATCCACCGACCACCAGACGTCCAGCCAGTCGGCGGAGGGCTCGTCCGCGATCTCCACACCGTCCCGCGCGTAGTGGCCGGCTATGTCGGCCACCATGCCGAGCGTCGGATCGACCAGTTCGTAGCCCCGCGCCTCCAGGACCGCGTCGAGGCCCTGCGGCCGCGCGCGGTCGCTCATGGAGAACACCGCCGGCAGCCCTCGCTCGCCGTAGAAGCGCTCCGTCCGCTGCAGCGCCGCGTCCAGATCCTCGGGAGCACCCACGGGCAGGACGGAGTTGGCCCGCTTGGTGACGCCGTCGGCGTGGCGCAGCAGCCACCCCCCAATATCCTGGACGGACCGCGCGGGCCAGGCCTCGGCCACGAGCCGGTCGAGGTCCCGTGGCCCCTGGACCGTCGAGTACCTCGACATCAACAAGCACCAGACATCAAGAAACACCCGTCACCAAAGAACACCGCTTTCGGGGGGAATGTGCACATCCTGCTGCCGCCGTCGGAGAAGAAGGCTACCGAGGGCGACGGGCCGCCCCTCGACCTGGCCTCGCTGAGCTTCCCGGGGCTCACCGCGGCGCGCAAGCGGGTCATCACCGCCCTGGTCAAGGCGTCCCGCCGCAGGGACGCGCCGGAGGTCCTCGAGCTGCCGGCCGGACAGGCCGACGAGGCGCTGGCGCGCAACAAGGCGCTGCGCGAGGCGCCCGCGCTGCCCGCGGCGCGGCTGTACACCGGCGTCCTCTACGACAACCTGGACCTGCCGAGCCTGGACGAGAGCGCCGCCGCCGAGCGCGTCGTGGTCTTCTCGGGCCTGTGGGGCGCGCTGCGGCTCACCGACCGCGTCCCGCCGTACCGGTTGTCCATGTCGGTGTCGCTGCCGCCCATGGGCCGTCTGGGGACGTTCTGGCGTCCGGTGATGCGGGACGCGCTCGGCCTGGACGGGCTGATCGTCGACATGCGCTCCGGGCCGTACGCGTCGGCCTGGAAGGCGCCCCGGCCCGCCGTCGCGGTCCGCGTCTTCCGCGAGCGGATCGTCGGCGGCGCGCCCGAGCGGACGGTCGTCAGCCACATGGCCAAGGCGACCCGGGGCGCGATCGCCCACGACCTGATCAAGGCGGGCGCGGATCCCGCGACGCCCGAGGAGCTGCTGAAGGCCGTCACCGGCCTCGGGCACACCGCCGAGCTGAACGGCGCGAACCTCGACGTGATCCTGCATTCCTGACGCGCCGCGCCCGGCCGCGCCGAGGCGGCACAGTGAAGGCCCCCGTCCGGCGGACGGGGGCCTTCACGGTGAGAACACCGTGTCAGTCGAGGTAGTCCCGCAGCACCTGCGAGCGGGACGGGTGGCGCAGCTTCGACATGGTCTTGGACTCGATCTGCCGGATGCGCTCCCGGGTCACCCCGTACACCTTGCCGATCTCGTCCAGCGTCTTCGGCTGGCCGTCGGTGAGGCCGAACCGCATCGACACCACGCCCGCCTCGCGCTCGCTCAGCGTGTCGAGCACCGAGTGCAGCTGCTCCTGCAGCAGCGTGAAGCTGACCGCGTCGGCCGGGACGATCGCCTCGGAGTCCTCGATCAGGTCGCCGAACTCGCTGTCGCCGTCCTCACCGAGCGGGGTGTGCAGCGAGATCGGCTCGCGGCCGTACTTCTGCACCTCGACGACCTTCTCCGGGGTCATGTCGAGCTCCTTGGCCAGCTCCTCCGGGGTGGGCTCGCGGCCCAGGTCCTGGAGCATCTGGCGCTGCACGCGGGCCAGCTTGTTGATGACCTCGACCATGTGCACCGGGATGCGGATGGTGCGGGCCTGGTCGGCCATCGCGCGGGTGATCGCCTGCCGGATCCACCAGGTGGCGTACGTGGAGAACTTGTAGCCCTTGGTGTAGTCGAACTTCTCGACCGCGCGGATCAGGCCGAGGTTGCCCTCCTGGATCAGGTCCAGGAACAGCATGCCGCGGCCGGTGTAGCGCTTGGCCAGCGAGACCACCAGCCGGAGGTTGGCCTCCAGCAGGTGGTTCTTGGCGCGGCGGCCGTCCTCAGCGATCCACTCGAAGTCCTCGAGGTCCTCCTCCGACAGCGCGGGGCCGTCGGCGGCCAGCCGCTCCTCGGCGAACAGGCCGGCCTCGATCCGCTTGGCCAGCTCGACCTCCTGCTCGGCGTTGAGCAGCGGGACCTTGCCGATCTGCTTGAGGTAGTCCTTGACCGGGTCGGCGGTGGCGCCGGCCGCGGCGATCTGCTGGGCGGGCGCGTCCTCGTCGTCGTCGCCGAGGGTAAACCCCTCCTCCTCGGCGGGGGCGTCGCCGGGCTTCTTGCCGGCCGGGGCCTTGTCGGGGACCGCGGCGGCCGGGGCCTCGTCCTCCTCGGCCTCGGGGGTCTCCTCGACCTCGGGGGCCGGCTCGTCCAGCTCGACCTCGAGGTCGGTCAGGTCCTCGTCGAGGTCGACGTCGACGTCGTCCTCGAGCTCGGGGTCGTCGCCGGCCTTCTTGGCCGGGGCGGCCGCCTTGGCCTCGGGCTGCGCGGGCTGCGCCGCCTTCTTGGCGGGCGCGGCCTTCTTCGGCTTCGCCTTGGCGGACTTGGGCGGGGCGGGCTTGGGCGCCGCGGGCCTGGCGGGCGCCGGGCTCGGGGCGGCGGGCTCCTCGGCGGCCGCGTCGTCGCCGACGACCGCGGTCACCGTGTCGGGCTGCTCCTTGGCGGCAGCGGCGGTCCTGGGCCTGCGCGCCGGCGGCGCCGCGCGCTTGCGCGAACGCTTGGGCGCCGCGGAATCGGCAGCGCTCACCACGACGGTCACACCCTCCTTGCTGAGGCTCCGCAGAATGCTGGAGGCCTTCGACACGGGGATGTCGGCCTCCTCGAACGTACGGCGTACGTCGTCGGCTTCGAGGTAACCCTGGGACCGTCCACGCTCGATCAGTTGCGCGATGACGTGATCGTGCAGATCTGACGCTTTCGAGGTCGAGCTAGCAGGCGACACAAATACCTCTCGAACGAACGTGTGGCTTGGTTGACCCAAGTGCCCTGACGGGCCCGGCCTCACACTGGGTGGGACCACACACTGGGCGGACCTCCCGGTGCGGGACCGCAGCGTACCCGCTCTCACTGGGTCAAGCATTCTGGCACTGCTGCGCATTCCGCCCTGATGTCCTACCCGGTAACACTCCACCTTAGAGGGCGCGGGGCGGTCCTTCGTACGGACGGGACCGACTTCTCACCGTCTGCGGCGGGCTTCACTCGGGTTTCACCTGGACTTGGGCGGGACGTGCAGGGCGAGCACGGTCACATCGTCTACCTGCTCGTACCCGGCAAGCATCCGATCGACCAGGAAGTCGACGAGTCTCTCTGGATCTCCTACCACTTCAGGTGGGGCGTCCGCGGCCGTCGCGACGAGTTCCTCCAGCCCGGCGTCCACCCCACGCCTACGGTTCTCCACAAGTCCATCGGAATAGAAGACCACAGTGTTGCCGGTCTCGATGGAAAAACTTGTCTGCTGCCGCTGGCTCGGCCAGCCGAGCGGCGTGCCGGGCTCGCGCGTGCTCACGCGCGCGGGCGCGTCCGGGGAGATCAGCAGGGGTGGCGGGTGGCCGGCGTTGCTGAAGGCGCCGCGGCCCGTCTCGGGGTCGATGACCGCGTAGGCGACCGTGGTGAACTGCTCCTCGTCCTCGGTGGCGCTGAACAGCCGGTCAAGGCCGGCGAGCACCGCGGCGGGCCGCGGGTCGTTCAGGGCGAGCGCGCGCAGCGCGTTGCGGACGCGTCCCATTCCGGCCGCGGCGAGCACGCCCTTGCCCATGACGTCGCCCACCGCGACCGCGAGCCGGTCGTCGGGGAGCCGGAAGACGTCGTACCAGTCGCCGCCGACCTGGACATGGCGGGTGGCCGGGTTGTAGCGGGCGGCGAGCACCATCCCGGGCAGCTGCGGGAGGTCGCTGGGCAGGAGGCTGCGCTGGAGTTCCTCGGCGGTCCGGTGCTCGCGCTCGAACAGCAGCGCGCGCTCCACCGCCAGGGCGCACTGCCCGGCGAGCGCCTCCAGGAAGACGCGCTCCTCCTCGGTGATCTCCCTGGGCCGGGTGAAGGAGAAGCGCAGCGCGCCGATCGGGGCGCCCGCGGCCAGCAGGGGCAGGCCCACCCAGGCGCGCTCCTCCGGATGCTGGGCGAACAGCTCCTTCTCGTCGCGGCCGAGCTGCAGGCGCAGGCTGTCGGGGTGCTCGGCCAGGAACGGGCGGCTCTCGCGGACCGCGACCGACATGACGGTCTGGTCGGCGACCTTGATGTCGTCCCGGGCGGCCGGGCGGGCCTCGCCCTCCGCGCCGGGCTGGGACGGCGTGACGATGCTGAGCCGCAGCTTGTCGTCGTCCAGCAGCGCCACGGCCGAGTAGTCGGCGCCGATGGCCGACCGCCCGACCTCGGTGATCACCTGGACGACCTGGGAGACGGTCAGGGCCTCGGCGAGCATCGAGGTGGCCTGCTGGAGCCGCGCGGTGCGCAGCGCCGCGGCCGACAGCTGCTCGGTCAGCCGCCCGCGCATCTCCTCGGCCTCGCGCTGGCCGGTGACGTCGGTGTTGGCGCCGACCCACTCGACGACGTCGTCGCCGCGCCGGATCGGGACCGCGCGCACGTCGAAGTGCCGGTACGTGCCGCTCTTGGTGCGGATCCGGTAGTTGGTCTCGAAGACCCGGTTCTCCGCGACGCAGGCGCGCCACGCCGCCTCGATGCGCGGCCGGTCCTCGGGGTGGACGACCGCCATCCAGCCGCCGGCGGCGTAGTCCTCGGAGGCCTGGCCGGTGATCGCGCGCCATTCCGGGGCGTCGTCGATCACGGCGCCGTCGGGCGCGGCCACCCAGACCACCTGGGCGCTGGCCTCCACGAGCGAGCGGTAGCGCTGCTCCTTGCGCCGGATGACCTCCTCGGCGCGGCGCCGCTCGGTCACGTCCAGCGCGGTCAGCACGGCACCGAGGCGCTCGCCGCCGGACCCGCGGGCGGGCAGCCACGTGCAGGCCAGGATGCGCTCGTCGACCGCGGTGGCGACCGCCGCGCCGTCGCCCGCGCGTCCGGGCTCCCCGGCGGGGACGACGAGGTCGTGGTCGGTCAGCGGGCGGTCCTCGGCGAGGACCGTGCGCAGCGCCGTCTCGAACGCGTCCGCCAGACCCTCGGGCAGCACCTCGGCCGGGCGCCGCCGGTGCAGGTCGCGGACGGGCACGCCGAGCAGCGCCGCGAGCGCGTCGTTGGCCCTGCGGCAGCGCAGGTCGCCGTCGAAGAACGCCAGCCCTCCGGGGGCCTCCTTCAGCAGGGTCGCGTACAGCGCGGAGTCGGACGCATCCATGGGCTGCCCCTCCACCCCTGAGACGCGGGGTTGGGGAACGGACGTCTCGGTGCTCATGGACAACACCTCCGCCCCAGAGGGTCCCGTACCGCGCGGCAAGTTTTCATCACTATGAGTGAATGGGAGCAGGCTAGCGCTCCCGCCTCCATCACAACACCGGTCGGAGTCAGGTATTCATCATCCCGATGGTTCGCCGCCGACGGAAGCCCCGATGGACAACCTCGTCCCTGTGCTCCCATGCGACGACAGGGGATTCGGACGCCTTCTCCATGGGACGCCGGAGGCGGCCCATAGGGGAGGGCGAGTAGGCGATGTTACGGCGCCCCGGGCGCTCCCGGCCGCCAACCCCGCCGGTTCGGCGAGTTCCGGCCTGCGGCCCTTCCCGTCACTTCCCGCCCGTTTTGGTAGGCAAAAAGACGGTAAAGGGCGTTTTTGTGATCGGTGGGGCCTTACCCGCCGGCGCTACTTACCGGCCTTCGCGGCGGCCTTCATCTCCTGTTTGAAGGCGCGCACCTTCGCCAGCGACTCCGGGCCGGTGATGTCGGCGACCGACCGGTGGGAGCCCTCCTCGCCGTACGCGCCGGCCGCCTCCCGCCAGCCCTCCGGCCGGACCCCGTACTGCTTGCCCAGTAGCGCCAGGAAGATCTGCGCCTTCTGCTTGCCGAAGCCGGGCAGCCCGTTCAGGCGCTTGTACAGCTCCTTGCCGGTGCCCGCGTCCTTCCACACGTTCTCGGCGTCGCCGTCGTAGTTCTCCACGAGGTACCGGCACAACTGCTGCACCCGCTTGGCCATCGAGCCCGGGTAACGGTGCACGGCCGGCTTCTCCGACAACAGCGCCGCGAATCGCTCCGGATCGCACGCGGCGATCTCATGGGCGTCGAGATCGTCCGTCCCGAGCCGCTGCGCGATCGTGTAAGGGCCGGAGAACGCCCATTCCATCGGGATCTGCTGGTCGAGCAGCATTCCCACCAATGCGGCGAGCGGGCTGCGTCCCAGCAGCTCGTCGGCCTCGGGCCGCTGCGCTAGGTGAACCTTCGTGGCCATGGGCCCAGCTTAGAACCGCCGTCGATGCCGGTAGACCGTGCGTGCGAGCGCGCGCGCCGCCGTCCGCCAGCGGTCCCGGCGGCGAATCTGTCAGAACTCTTACGAGGGCGCCCGGAACCTGGCGGTACGCAGGTAGCAGTGCTCGAATGGAGTCGTGAACGAGGAGCCGGCAGAAGGCAGTCCCGTAGGGCGGCGGGTCGTGCTCGGGATGCTCGGCCTCGGCGTCGCGGGGGTCGCCGTGGGGGCATCCGTACAGAACAAGGTGAACCGTGCCCTGGCGCCCGTGGGCGGGATCCAGGACGTCCTCCCTGCGGCCGGAGGGTTCCGCTACTACTCCGTTACCGGAAGCGTTAAGCGGCACAGTGTCGCGACCCACCGGGTGACCGTGGGCGGTCTGGTCGACAAACCGCAGGCGTTCAGCATGGCCGACCTGGCGCGGCTGCCGCAGACGGTGCTCGACAAGGACTTCCAGTGCGTGACGGGCTGGCGGGTGCCGGACGTGCGGTGGGTGGGCGTCGCCCTCCCCGACCTTCTGGACGCGGTGGGGGTGTCACCGCAGGCCAAGGCGGTCCGGTTCAAGTCGTTCGACGGCGTCTACACCGAATCGCTGACGCTGGCCCAGGCGCGGCGCCGCGACGTCATCGTCGCGACGCAGATGGACGGCAAGCCGGTCTCGCACGACCATGGCGGCCCCACCCGGCTCTATGTCGCGCCCATGTACGGCTACAAGTCCCTCAAGTGGCTCGGCGGCATCGAACTGACCGACAAGGTCAAACCCGGTTACTGGGAGAACCTCGGCTACGACGTGGACGCCTGGGTCGGCCGGTCGAACGGACGTGACGATGCACCCACCTGACCCGCTCCACGCCGATCCGGGTCGCCCCGGACCGGCGCGCCCGGCGAGATTGCTGCGGTTCACCAGGGCCGAACGGTCGATCCACCATGTAACCGCGCTGCTGATGGGGGTGTGCCTGGTCACGGCGGGCATGCTCTACCTGCCCCTGCTGTCCACGCTGGTCGGGCACCGGGAGCTGGTGAAGACCGTCCACGTCTGGTGCGGTTTCGCGTTGCCGGTCCCCATCGTCCTCGGCCTCGTCTCCCGGGCATTCCGGACCGATTTGCGGAGCCTCAACAGGTTCGCGCCGCACGACTGGGAGTGGCTCAGGCGCGGCGACCGCAGGGCCGTGCTGCACGGCAGGGGCGTCCTGCCCGTGGGCAAGTTCAACGCCGGCCAGAAACTGAACGCGGCGTTCACCGCGGGCGCGATCCTCGTCATGCTCGGCACCGGGGAGATGCTGACGTTCCCCGGCCCGTGGCCCGTCCATTGGCGCACGGGCGCCACGTTCGTGCACGACTGGCTCTTCCTCCTCATCGTCCTCGTCGTGGCCGGGCACCTGTGGGAGGCGTTCCGGGACCGGGGCGCGCTCGGCGGGATGCTCACCGGCCGCGTCGACTCCGATTGGGCGGCCAGGCACCACCCGGGCTGGTGGGACGCCGTCCAAAGGGCCGCCACCGGAGCGACGGGAGGCCGGCCCGGCACGGCATCGGGCGAGGCGGTCTCCGGCACGTCGGGAAATGGTGACCCAGAATTTGCGAAACGACGCCCCGGTACGTCTTGACTCTCCCCAGGAACGCGCTGGAATGAGACATCGAGGCGAGGTTCGGGCGGAAGCCCACAAGAAGGGGTGATCCACGCGCGCTCCGCCTCGGCCGGCGGCATCCCCGTCCGCCGGGACCCCGTGCGGAGGTGTGCAGATGCCTGCACTGACCGATCACCGGAGCGAGACCCGCGACGCTCTCACGCGGCGTCTCTCCGACGAGTTCGCGGACTTCCCCTCGGACGCGGTGCACCGGTGCGTCGCCGACGTCCAGGCGTGCATGGCCCACCTCGGACTCGACCCGACGCCCGCGCGCGTGGAGCGCATGGCGCGCGAGCACCTGGTCGGCATGCTGAAATCCGAACCGCCGTCAGGGCGGGCCCAGGGGGCCGGGGTGGACGGCTGACCCCCGGCACGGTCCCGCGCGTGCGGAACGGTCCGGCGCCGGCGGTCCGGCCTTACGGGCACGCGCCGCCCCGGGATCTGAGAAACTGACGCCGTGAGTCCTCCCAGCCGCCGCTCCCCGTCCGGGGATCCGGCGCGGGACGGGGCGGCCCCGCCCGGCGAGGTCTCGGAGATCTTCGACGGGATGCTGCGGCACGCCCGCGAGCTGCTGGCCGTGCGCAGCCCGCTGGACGCCGAGCTGATCGTCAGCGAGATCCTCGGCTCCTGGTGGGGCCACCGGGTGAGCGGCGGGGACGTCGAGGTGGTCATCGGCGAGGCGCTGGTCGACCACGCCGCGCGCGCCGGCACGCCCGCCGCGCTCGCGCTGCTCACCGGGATCGCGTACCTGGGCACGCCGCGGCAGGCCGCCAAGGCCGAGCGCGCCGCGCTGGAGCTGATGGACCGCGGCGTCGCCCGCCCGGGATGGGCCGACCGCGTCGGCATGGTGGAGCCCGAAGAGTGCTTCGTGTCCCGGGACGTGTACGGCGACCAGGACTCCATCGTCTGCACCTACACCTACGGGGGCGCCGAAAGGCACGCCCTGGTCGTCCTGGTCGACCGCAACAAGGCCGGAGCCGTCCCGTACGCCGACGCCCCGTTCTCCCCGGCGGCCCCGGCGTCGCCGCGCGGCGGACGACCTCCGGCATGCGGGATGGTGCGCGACGCGTGGGTGTCGTCCCAAGTCGACAAACTCCTCGACCACTGCCGCCGCGAAGGCCGCGACAACCCGCTGATGCGGTTCGAGCAACTGGACCCGCGCGACACCAAGGCGTTACTGCGCAGCGCCCTCGACCTCACCAACGACACCAGCGACCCGCCGGTCAACGACACCTTCGGCTCGTACCACGCCTTCGTGCGCGCCCGCGTAGGGATCCTCCCGCCGGGCGGGCGCCTGCCGCAGCCGCCGGTGTACGGACGCGACCGGCGTGCCACGATCGCGGCGCGGTTCCTCGCCTCGGACGAGGCGGGAGACCTGTCGGACCTGTCGGCCGCCAGCCGCTGCGTGGACTGGATCATCGCCTACGGCTGCGCGCACGACTTCGGCCGGCCGCTCCGGGTCAGCCCGATCAAGTGCGAGATGTTCCTGCTCGACTGGCTGCCCCGCAAGGTCCTGCTGTCCCCCGACGAGCAGGAGGCCGTGCCGCACGTGCTGGCGGCGTGGGTGCGGTGGGCGGGCAAGCGCACCGGCCTTCCCGAGGAGGGCGTCAGGGCGACCCTGGACGCGGTGTGGGACGCGACCGGGAAGTTCGCCGAGGCCTACCGCGACCCGTCCGCTTTCGGCCTCGACCGCGACCTCGTCGTCCGGCTCCTGCCCGACGGCGAACTGGAGGCGCTCCCCCGCCGCGCGTTCGCGCTGCCGTTCCTGTCCGGCACCCACCGGCGCTCGGGCCGGCACGGCTCGGTCGACCTGTCGGCGCTGGACCCGTCCGATCCCGCCGACCGGCGCGTCATCCTGGAGTTCGAGCACCCCGGCGGGGACGAGGAGCACCTGGACGCGCACGAGCGGCTCACCGACCGGCTGTGGCGGGGCGACCCGCCCCAGCTGTGGGAGACCGCCCAGGCGCTGCTCGACGTCGGCCACGAACGCCACGAGATCCTGCACAGACTCATCGGCGTCCTCGATCGCTGCGGCGACGACCCGGACGCCCTCAGGGAGGCGCTGCGTGTGCTGCGTCACGAACCCCCGCCAGAGTGAAGTCCCGGTTTGCGCGCGGCGTCCCCGGCGACAATCATCGGATCCCGGGCATGGTCTCGCGGGGGCCCGGGACCGCCCCCGGTCGTAGGGAGTGATCTTGTTGGAGTGGTCCGAGTTCGCCCGCCGGCTGGGGCGTGAACTGGCGGGTCTCGACCGGGACACCATCCTCATCGTGCGCGAACGCGACGAGAGCCGGCACTACGTGCAGGCGATGCGCGAGCCGGACCGGCTGTACGCCGAGGCGGTCAGCAACAACTTCCTCGACGGCCCGCTGCTGCTCACGCCGGCCGACGAGGAGGTCATGAGCGAGGCGGGCTGGCGCCCGCCCGCCGACCCCGCGCCCCGCAACTGGTGGACCGAGCTGCCGGAGACCGGCACGCCCGGCGGGATGCGGTCGGTCACCGCCGGCGACCACGCGCGGCTGGCCGAGGTGATGGTCACCGCGCTGCGCGACGTCCAGGGCGTCCGCCGCCCCTCCGACCTGGTGTACGAGTCGTTCCACCGGCACGGCACCGGCCTGATCGAGCTGCTGGACTTCGGCATCGACATCGCCGACCCGTCCCGGGTGAGCAAGCGCCGCTCGTCGGCGGCTATCACTCCTCAGTCCGCGGCTCCCGAGGCCGCGGGTCCGGCGGCGGCTCCCGGCCTTCCGCCCGCCACGCCGCTTCCCGCCACTCCGCCTACTGCGATTCCGCCTTCCGCCACTCCGCCACCTGCGGGACCGCCACCTGCGGGGCCGCCCATGCCGGTGCCGCCCGCCGGTGCGCCCGGCGGCGAGGCTGCCGACCTGCTGGAGGCGCGCCTGGCCGAGGCCAAGGAGCGCGGCGACCACTCCACCTACTTCAGCCTGCTCGCGGGCGCCGACCTCGTGCTCCCGGCGACCGGGCACGCCGTCGAGAACCCCGACCGCGCCGAGCTGCCGACCATCACGATCGGCAGCGGCACCTACGTCACGCTGTTCACGTCCCCCGGCGCGCTCGCCCGGACGGGCGACCAGCATCCGCTCTACCGGCGTACGACGTTCGCGCTGCTGGCGGCGAGCTGGCCCGACCCGTCCTGGCAGCTCGCCGTCAATCCCGGGCTGCCGAGCGAGGTCCTGCTGGACGCGTCCGCCCTCGCCCGCCTGGAGGCCGCCCAGCGCGAGACACCGGCCACCGGTCCCTACAGCGGTGCCGGGCCGGACGCGGCGGCCGGTCCCGGCCATTTCGGTGCCGGGCCGGCGTCCCCGGTCAGCGGTCCGGGCATGCCCGGGCCGTCCGGCGTCCAGGGGCCGGTGCCGGGGGTCAACGGCTCGTCCTCCGTCAACGGTTCGCCCGCTGTCAACGGCATCCCGGGCCTCAACGGGGCGACCGGCTTCAACGGCCTCCCCGGCGGCAACGGCAGGGCAGCCGCCGACGACGGCTACGACGACTCCGGTACCGCGATCGACCCGTACACGGCGGAGGAGTTGAGGGCGGCGCTGGAAGCCGGTACACCGGACCTGGGACGTGCCAAGCCGGACACCCCGGAGCCCGAACCGGCCACCGCCGCTCCCCTCGGGGCCCCGACGGACGGGCCACCGCCCACCGGCGAGCCCCCGGCCGAGCACCAGCCCGCCATGCCGCAACCCGGCGCACAGCAATCCGATCTGCAGCAACCCGACCTGCAGAGGCCCGACCTGCAGAGGCCCGACCTGCAGCCGGGCGTTACCCGGCAGCCGGAGGCTCCACCGGTCGTCGAGCAGCAGCCCGCCGTCCAACCGGTCGGCGCGCAACCGGCCAGCGGCGTTCCGCAGGCCGGCGGTGCCCCCGTGCAGATTCCGATGCAGCCGCCCCACGGCACCCGTCTGTGGCGCTCCAGCGGCGAGGACGACGAGGTCCCCGTCGCGGTCTACGACGCCATCGGCGGTGTGTGGAGCCCGGCGCGGACCGACGCCGTCCCCGGTCCCCGGGCCGAGTGACGGAGCGTTCGGCTACCGTCGAGTACGGCAATCCCACCCCCGGACGCGAGAGTTGACCCCGAGTGGACTGGAACGACTTCGCCAAACGGCTGACGCTGGAGCTGTCGCGCCTCCCCGTCAAGTCGTTCCTCATCGTGCAGGGGCCGAGCGGCCTGCCGTACACGCAGGCGATGCGCATCGAGGGCGGCCTCGACGCCGAGGCGGTCGGCAGCGCGTTCCTGCCCCGCCCGCTGGCCCCCCGCCAGGAACGGCGCCTCACCACCCTCGGCTGGGAGCCGCCCGACGGCGAGGAACGGCGCAACTGGTGGAACCGCTACACCTGGCGCGAGCGCGGCAACCGCGCGTCCAGCGAGATGCTGGAGGCGGCCGCGATGCTCGCCGGCCAGATGGTCGGCGCCTTCCGCGACGTCTACGGGACCGAGTCCCCGCTCGAACTCGTCTACCAGGCGAGCCGGATCGGGCCGGAGGGCGGGCCGCTGGCGCTTCCCGGCCTCGGCATCCCGCTGGCCGTTCCCGAGTCCGAGAACCCGCCCGCCGGGCAGGACGCCCCCCGCACGGCCGGACCGTCCGGCACCGACCTGGAGACCGCGCTCGTGGAGGCGCGCGAGCGCGGCGACCAGCAGTCGTACCTGCGGCTGCTGGCGCGCGCCACGCTGTACCTGCCGGCGTCCGGTGACCCCACCGCCGAGCACCGGTTCGCCACGGCGCAGTTCGGCGACGGCACGTTCGTGCTGGCGTTCACCTCTCCGGAGGCGATGAACCGCTCGTTGCAGGGGCAGGCCGTCCACCACCGCGAGGCGACGCTGTCGGAGCTGTCGCGGCACTGGCCGCATCCGGACTGGCAGCTCGCGATCGATCCGGGGCTGCCCAGCGCCTCCTACCTGGACGCGCACGCCCTGTTCGAGCCCGTCACGGAGGAGCCGCCCGCCCGGCCGGTGCCTCCGGACCCGTCCGACGTCCGGGTGGCCGGCCGCTCGTCCCGGCCGACGTCCGGACGGCGCCGCCGGTCGGCCGCGGGCCGCTCGCAGACCGCGGCCAGATCGCCGCAGGCGGCTGCGCGCCCCCAGCCGGACTCCGGCACGCCCGCCGGGATCCCCGCGGCCGCACAGGCCCCCTCACAGCCCGCCGCCGACGCGCCCCCGCCCCGGCCGCAGCCCGAGCGTCCAGCGCCTGCGCGGCGACCCGAGCCGGTGAGCGCGCGGGAGACGCCCGCCGACCCGCACGGCCTCCCGATCCCGCCGCCGGACGGCGGCGTCCGGCAGGCGCCCCCGCACATCCAGGTGCCACGGGAGCAAGGGCCCCCGCAGCCCGCCCGCCACACCGCCCCCCAGCCGGCGCCCTTCGATCCCCCACCCGCCCCCGGCGCTCCGCAACCCGCGCTGGGTCGTCGGCAGGCCGCGCCGGGTGGCCCGCCGCCCGCGCCCGGCGCTCCGCAGCCCACGTTGGGCCGTCCGCAACCCGAGCCTGGCGGCCCACCGCCCGTGCCCGGCGGTCCGCAGCCCGCATTCGGAGGTCCGCAACCCGCGCTGGATCTTCCGCAGCCCGCACCGGGCGGCCCGCAGGCCATACCTGGTGGTCCGCAGGGCGTTCCCTTTGACCGGCACGAGGTTGCTGAGCGGCCGTCGCCTCATGGCGCGCCGCCTGCGCCGCCTGCGCCGGCGGTGGATGCGCGGTCCACGGCGCGGGACATTGCGCGGCTGACGGAGCCCGAGCATCGAGCCGCCGGTGTTGTCGAGCAGGCGGTGGCCGGATCCCGGTTCCAGGCGCCCCCGCGCGCGCACGAGGAGCCCCCGGTCCAGGGCCCGCCGCCGCAGGCGCCCGACGTCCCGCAGGAGAGCGACGCGGCACCGCTGGACGGCGGGGCGTTGGGGACCGCGACCGAGGTCCTGGTCATGCAGAAGGTCCTGCGGCGCGAGCATGTGCAGCATCACCTCGAAGGCGGCTACGACCTCGTCGCGGGATACGTGCACCGGCTCCAGGACGTCGCGGAGCTGAACACCCCCGGCGCGCTGATCCGCGGCCTCGGCCTGGTCTACGAGGGGTCGCCGTTCTCGCCCGGCGACGAGGAGATCTTCGTCATCCGGTGGCCGGCGGTGAAGCCGGCGCTGTTCCGGCGGCCGCTCGGGGGCATCGACGAGTGGAGCATGGGGATCATCCCGGGCGGCTGGGTGATCGAGAAGGCGCCGTTCCCCGGTTCGGGGTACGCGCCGGGCGACGGTCCCGCCGTCCCGGAGTTCAAGATCGAGAGCCAGCGGCTGCCGCACGGCGCCGAGCTGTACCGGCTGGACGCGCGGGCCCGCGAGTCGCTGGTCGCGGTGTACGACGCGGACCTGCGCAGATGGCTCGTCAGGCTGCCGGGAGGACATGGATGAGGATCCGGCACGGCTTCTATGCGCGCTGGCGCGGCACCGAGTACGAGGCCAGCCCGGACGCGGATCGCGTGCGGCTCTACACGGCCGAGCACGCCGACGGGTTCCGCCAGATCGGGCCGGAGCGGTTCGTGCAGGTGGTGCCCGCGTCCGAGGTGGAGGGCGTGCGGTACGTCAGCACGCACTGCACGTGGCGGGGCGAGCCGTTCGTGGTGCTCGGCGAGCATCAGGGGTGGCTGCGCGTGGAGTACACCGGCGGTAAGGCGCCGGTGGCCGAGGGCCTCGGGCTGGAGCTGTTCGACCGCGGCGTGTACCAGGCGTGGGCGTCCAAGCACGAGGTCGAGGACGTGCGCGAGGAGGCGGTCTGAGGCGGCCGTCCGGCGGCGGACCGCGCGAGCGGCGGCGGCCCCTGGGCGTGGTAGGTCTTGGGCATGGCGGTCATCGACATCAACGCCGACCTCGGTGAGGGTTTCGGCATCTGGGAGTTGGGCGACGACCTGGCGTTGCTCGACGTCATCACGAGCGCGAACGTCGCCTGCGGGTTCCATGCCGGCGATCCGCTCATCATGCGGCGGGTGTGCGCCGCCGCGGTGGAGCGCGGCGTGACCATCGGCGCCCAGGTCTCCTACCGGGATCTGGCGGGGTTCGGGCGCCGCGAGATGGACGTCGCCGCACCGGAGCTCACCGCCGAGGTCCTGTACCAGCTCGCGGCATTGGACGGCATCGCGCGCACAGAGGGCGGCCGTGTCAGCTATGTGAAACCGCATGGCGCGCTGTACAACCGCATCGTGCGCGACGCCGTGCAGGCCGCGGCGGTGGCGGAAGCGGTGCGCGCCTACGATCCGCAACTTCCGCTACTGACGCTTCCCGGATCGGCCGTGCACGAGGTCGCCGACGGGCTGACCGTGGTCGCCGAGTGCTTCGCCGACCGCGCCTACACGCCGGAGGGCGGCCTCGTGTCCCGCCGCGAGCCGGGCGCCGTGGTGCACGATGCGGACGCCGTCGTGCAGCGGGCCGTACGAATGGCCGTGGAGGGAACGGTCGTCGCCGTGGACGGAACCGAGGTCCCGCTCAAGGCGCGCTCCATCTGCGTGCACGGTGACACACCGGGCGCGGTGGCGCTCGCGCAGGCGGTCCGGTCCGCGCTGTCCGGCGCGGGGGTCGTGCTGGAGCCGTTCGCGTGAGAGTGCTGAGGGCCGGTGACGCGGCCCTGCTCGTGGAGACCGGCGACCTGGCGACGGCCCACCGGCTGAACGCGGCGCTGCGCGCGGCGGCCTGGCCCGGCGTCGTGGACGTCGTCCCGGGCGAGCAGACCGTCCTGGTGGTGACCGAGCCGTCGGCCGACCTCGACCGGCTCGCCGCCCGCCTGCCGGATCTGCCGCTGCCCGACGACGCGGAGGACGACGCGGAGCCGGTGGAGATCCCCGTGGTCTACGACGGCGAGGACCTCGACGAGGTGGCGCGGCTGACCGGCCTGCCACGGGAGGAGGTCGTCCGCAGGCATGCCGCCGGTTCGTACACGGTCGCCTATCTCGGTTTCTCGCCCGGCTTCGGCTACCTGACGGGTCTGGATCCGGCGCTGCGCGTGGCGCGCCGGGAGTCGCCGCGTACCGCCGTCCCGGCGGGGTCGGTGGCGATCGCGGGACCGTACGCGGCGGTCTACCCGTCGCGGTCGCCGGGCGGCTGGCGGCTGCTCGGGCGGAGTTCCGTGCCGCTGTGGGACGTGACGCGCGATCCGCCGTCCCTGCTGCGGCCGGGAACGCGCGTCCGGTTCGTTCCCGAGGAGCCTTCTTGATCGAGGTCGTCCGGCCCGGCCCGCTGGCGACCGTCCAGGACCTCGGCAGGCCCGGCCTCGCCCATCTCGGCGTCCCGCATTCGGGCGCGGCCGACGAGCGTGCCCTGCGTCTCGCCAACCGGCTCGTGGGCAATCCGGAGAGCGCGGCGTGCGTGGAGTTCACGTTCGGCGGCGGTTCGTTGCGTTTCCATAAGGGCGCCTGGGTCGCCGTCACCGGCGCGCCTGTGCCCGTACGCATCGACGGACGCGCGTACGGGGCGAACGCGCCGTGCCATGTGCGTCGCGGTGGCGTGGTGGAGCTGGGCACTCCGGCATCGGGTCTGCGCAGCTACCTCGCCGTGCGCGGCGGCATAACGGTCGACCGGGTCCTCGGCAGCAGGTCCACCGATCTGCTGTCCGGTCTCGGGCCGGCTCCGCTGGCGTCGGGCGACCGGCTTCCGACGGGCCCGGTTACGGGACTGGACGCCATCACCGTGGACGTGGCTCCGGCCCCCTCCCTGCCCGAGACTCCCGTGCTGCGCGTACTGCCGGGCCCACGGAGCGACTGGTTCACCGAGGACGCGATGGCCGCGCTCACGTCGACGCCGTACGAGGTGTCGCCGGACGGCAACCGCGTGGGCGTGCGGCTCGACGGACCGCCGCTGACCCGGTCGCGGGACGGGGAGCTCGGCAGCGAGGGCATGGTCACCGGCTCGATCCAGGTGCCGCCCAGCGGCCTGCCCATCGTCTTCCTGGCCGACCATCCCACGACGGGCGGCTACCCGGTCATCGCAGTGCTGGCCTCGGCGTCCGTGCCGGACGCGGCGCAACTGCGGCCGGGGCAGCGCGTCCGGTTCCGCCGCTGAAACACCCCGTCAGGACGGCGCGGTCAGAACAGCACGGTAAGGACGGCGCGGTCAGGACAGCGGCGCAGGCGCGGACCAGTCCAGATGCGAGACGTCGTTGAACCCGCGGATCGACGTCAGGCCGTTCAGCCACACCAGCCGCGAGATCGATCCGTTGTCCGGGGTCAGGAATGCGAACGGCCTGGACCCGGTGGCGGCCGCGAGCGCCTGCCCGATCACGCCGCCGTGAGTGAACACCGCCACGCGTCCGCCGGGGTGGGCGGCGGCGACTCGCGCCAGGCCCTCTTGGACCCGCGCGGCGAACGCCTCGTCGCTCTCCGCGCCGGGGATGACGTCCCAGCGCTCCTCCGCGACCATCCGCTGGGCGACGGGGTCGTTCTCCGCGACCATCTTGCGGAAAAGGCCGCCCTCCCACTCGCCGAGGTGCACCTCGCGCAGGGCGGGCTCGACCTTCGGCTCGATGCCGAGCTTGCGCGCCAGCGGCGCGGCCGTCTGCGCGGTCCTGCGCAGCGTCGTCACGTAGACGGCGTCGAGCGGCGTCGAGGCGAGCCGCTCGGCGACCCGGTCGGCCTGCTCGCGCCCCTCGGGCGCCAGCTCGGGGTCGCCCTGGCCGTCCACCAGCGGGAACGGCGCGTCCGGGCGGGCCGGCGCGGAGGCGCCGTGCCGGATCAGCAGCAGCTCGGTCGCGCCCTCCGGCGGCTGGTAACGCTTCTGCCGGTATTCGACCGGCTCTTCCCGCTCGTCCACGAACGGCACCCTATGCGGGCACCCGGCGCCCGCCCGACGCCGGGGTGTTCCGCAGGCCCGCGCGTCAGGACGCCAGCCGCCGCAGGCGGGCGGTCTCGGCTTCGAGGAGGTCGGCGGGGACGTCCTCGAACGCGGTCACCACCAGGTCGCCGTCCTTCATCTCCCACACCCCGGCGACGCGTCCCTCGTGCAGGACGACCGGCGAGATCCAGCCTCCCGTGCGGCTCACCTTGCCGCGGTGCTCCACCGGTATCAGGTAGGTGGCGCTCGTACCCGCGCCGAGGACGTACTGGTCGAACCCGCCCAGCAGCCGGACGGAGGTGGTGGGCGCCGTGCCCAGCAGCTCTTCGCGGTGCTCCTCCAAGACGTGCATGGGGACGCCCTCCACCTCCACCGTGGAAAGCCCGTCTTCTGCGGCGGCGAACCAGCTCTTGACATCCTTCTTCCGGTTGCCCTTGCGCATGAGCCAGTTGTCGAACATCTCCGGCGTCGCGGGGCCGTGCGCACCGAGATAGGCGTGGACGACCGTACGGGCGGCCTCCTCCATGGGAGGCAGTCCTTTCCATCCCGGCACCCAATGCGCGGGCGAGGTGAACGTGACACGGGTCCCTTGCGGCGGCCCGTAGCAGAGGACGCCCCACCAGGCCAGCGGCTTGAGAAGCGTGCCCCATCCGGAGCCGAGCACCTCCGCGAGATGCCGGGAACCGGTCTCCTCCACCACGGCGGCGGTCAGCTCCTCGCGCGTGAGCGCCCCGCCGCCCGCGAGCGCTTCGGCGGCGGCCGCCGCGATCGCCTCGAGGTCGGCCGGGGTGGCCCCGAAGTTCCGCTGCCAAGTGGCCTTCTCCCAGTTGCGGATCGCCGCGCACAGCACGAGATAGGCGGCGGCCTCGTCCACCGGCAGCAGGTGCAGGGTGCCGCGCATCGCCCACGTCTTGACGAGCGTCCGTTCGTCCAGCACCGCGCGGGTCACCTCGCCCGGGTCGGGCGACGCCTGGCGGACCGCAACCGCCAGCCCGGCGGCGGAGGCGACCTGCGCCTGCACGCCCGCCAGCCGCCGCGCGATGTCCACCGCGGACGCACCACCCGGCGTCTCGATGAACTGCCGCCGCATCCGCCAGGCCAGCACCTGGGCCCACGTAACCGAGGTCATCCACCGATTACACCGCGAACGGCCGACAGAATCGGCCGCACCGAACCTCAGGCGAGGCGGTGGCTCAGGTCGGCGAAGGCATCGCGCACGTCGTCGGTGGTCAGCACCGTCAGGTCGTCGGTGGTCGCGGCGGATCCGAGCCCGGCCGCCCGCAGCGCGCGACACGCGCACGCCTTCTCGTACAGCGAGCGGGCGAAGCGGCCATTGCCGAGTTCGTCGATACGGCCCGTCCCGCAGACGCGCTGGAAGACCAGGGCGAGGTCGTCGAGGGCGCGTTCCTCCCATTGGTCGCCGCCCTGCTCGGCTATGAGCTGCGCTATGCGCAGCAACTCGTCGGGGCCGTAGGAGGGGAAATCCACCCGGACGTCGAAGCGCGAGGCAAGACCCGGGTTGGACGACAGGAAGCGGTCCATGTCGGCCTCGTATCCGGCGAGCACGACGACGAGCCGGTCCCGGTCGTCCTCGGCCCGCTTCAACAGGACCTGCACCGCCTCGGCGCCGAACGCGTCACCGCCGGAGTAGCCGGGATTGGTCAGCGCGTACGCCTCGTCTATGAACAGGACGCCGCCGAGTGCGGAGTCGACCACCTTGTTGGTCTTCAGGGCGGTCGCGCCCAGGTGCTCGCCGACGAGGTCGGCGCGCTGCGCCTCGACCACCTCCGGCCGGGCGAGCAGGCCGAACGCGGCGAAGATGCGGCCGAGCACCCGCGCGACCGTCGTCTTGCCCGTCCCGGGCGGCCCGGTGAAGACGAAGTGCCGCGTCGGCGGCCGCGTCAGGAGGCCCTGCTCGCGGCGCATCCGTGCCACCTGGAGCTGCGCGGCGATCTCGCGGACCTGCCGCTTCACCGGCTCCAGCCCGATCATCGAGTCCAGCGAGCCGAGCGCCTCGTCCAGGGTCGGGGTCTCGGCGTAGCCGCGGTACCGCTCGGTCACCTCGGCGAAGGCGATCTCGACGTCCTCCTCGCGCAGGGTGACCAGGTCGTCGGCGGTGGGCCGGGCCGGTTCGCCGGAGGAGGAGGCGGCGTCGACGACCCGTACGTCCCGCGCGCGCGCCGCCGTCTCGGTCAGCGTGCGGACGAACCGCCCGTTGCCCAGTTCGTCGACGATGCCGCGCCGCTCGACCTCCTCGAAGCGCGCGGCGAGCCGGCGCCGCGCCTCGGGCGAGAGCCGGTCCTCGCGCAGGCCCGTGTGGTACTCGGCGATCCGGAGCAGCTCGGCGGGCCGGTAGGACGGGAAGTGCACGCGGGTGCCGAAGCGGGAGGCGAGCCCGGGATTGGAGCCGAGGAACTCCTCCATCTGCGCGTCGTACCCGGCGAGGATGATGACCAGGTTGTCGCGGTCGTCCTCGGCGCGCTTGAGGAGCGCCTGCACGGCCTCGTCGCCGAACCGGTCGGGCTGGCCCTCGGCGGAGTTGGCCAGCGCGTACGCCTCGTCGATGAACAGCAGCCCGCCCAGGGCGGAGTCGACGAGCCGGTTGGTCTTGATGGCGGTGGCGCCCAGGAACTCGCCGACGAGGTCGGCGCGGTGGGCCTCCACCACCGTCTGCCGGGGCAGCAGCCCGAACGCGTAGAAGATCTTCGCCAGGACGCGGGCGACCGTGGTCTTGCCGGTGCCGGGCGGCCCGACGAACACGAAGTGCCGCATGGGCTTCTCCGTGGGGACCCCGGCGGCGGCGCGCATGTGCGCGGCCTCGATGGAGGCGGCGATGGAGCGGACCTGCCGCTTGACCGGCTCCAGCCCGATCATGCCCTCGAGCTCGGCGAGCGCCTCGGCGACCGAGATGCCCGGCTCGTCCGCCCCGCGGGCGTCGGCGGACGCGCGGGCCTCCGGGACCGCCGCGGCGTCGGCGCCCTGCGCGGCCGTACGCTGCCCCTGGGCCGCCGCCGCGGCGGCCGGGGCCCCGTGAACCGACCCGGGCGCGTCGTCGCGCGAGGGGCCGTCTGACGGGCGCGGCGGTCCTCCGCCGTCCCGCCGGTCGCGCTTGTCCGGGCCGGACGGGTTCCGACGAGATCCCACCGTTCCCTCCCCCTTCGGGGTGGCCTGTTCCTGCACCCAGCCGGTCTCGTACGCCTCGGCCGGGACGGCGCGCCGCGCCTGGTCCCAGCGGTAGGCGAGCACCGCGAAGGCGGCGGCCCACCCCGGCAGGACGCTCGCCTGCGGAAGCGGATGCGCGAGCGCCGCCGTCGCCACGCCGGCCGCGCCAAGCGCGAGCAGCGCGGTCCGCCAGGGCGCGTACCCGCGCAGGCGGAAGGCCAGGAACGCCACCGGCAGGGCGAGCAGCCCCAGGAGCAGTTCGGGCCTCAGATAGGGCGGGCGCCCCGCGTCCGGGTAGAGCCCTGCCAGCGGGACCGACAGCGCCAGCCATGACGCGACGACCGCCACGACCGCCATCCCGGTGGGCGAGCGCAACGTCAGATGGACGACGATGAGCAGGATCACCGCGAACGCCGCCGTGCCGATGACCGGCCCGTCCAGGACCACCATCGCCGCCAGCGCCACCGCGACCAGCAGGACGCCGCCCAGGAAGCGCAGCCCCGCCGGCACCTGGAAGTAACGCCAGCGCAGGCGCTCGAATAGATCCCGTGCCGCGGCGTCCTTCGCCGGACGGGAGCGGGACCTGCCAAACAAAGCCATCAAAAGCGAGTAAAGCGCAGGACAGGCCGGAACGGGACTCCCCGCGCCGCGTTCGTTGACTCCTGATGACGCCGCCCGGTTGAGGGCCCTGTTCGCTCCCCCCGGGAGACCAGGACATTTGTCCCGTCCAAAAGGAGAGGTTCGGCTCTGCAGCGCGCTACGGCGAATCCGTAGCGTCGCCGTCATGGCAGTCCAGAAGAACGAAGCGCCGGGCGCTACGGGACGGTTCCCGATTGCGAGGGTGGGGGCGGAGGACGGTCTCCGCCCGCGTACGGTTGCCGCGTGAGCGAGGGGAACGCAGGGTGAAGTTGTGGAAGGACGTCCCGCCCAGGCGGACACCCGACCTGGACGTGGACCAGCTGGACCGCAACGGCCCCGAGGGGGACGCGTTCGTCTTCTGGCTGATCATCCTCGCGTGGCCGCTGCGCGACATCATCGCCGGACGGTCGCAGCCGGCGTGGCTGGCCGTCCTCGCCCTGGTCGCGTTCGCGGTCGTGCACGTCGGCGTCGCCCGCACCGCGTTCGACGGGCGGGTGCCGATGAAGGTGCCGGTGGGCCTGCTGCTGGTGGAGGCCGTCCTGGCCTCGGTCGCCACCACGGCCTTCCAGCACCGGTGGTTCACGCTGTGGCCGCTGCTCGGCCTGGCGACCGGGATCGTCGTGGGCCACATGCCCCGGCAGACGAAGGGCCCGGAGCTGCCGATGCTCTTCGGCGTCGGAGGCGTCTCCCTGCTGACCGTCTCGGTCTCGTGGGCGGCGGGCGACGACGGCTCGACGGTCCTCGGCAACTGGTACGCCGTGATCACCTCGACCCTGGTGACGGCGGTGCTCCTGCGGCTGTTCACCGTCATCCGCATGCTGCGCGAGGCGCGCGAGGAGCTGGCGAAGGCGGCGGTCGAGCAGGAACGGCTCCGCTTCGCCCGCGACCTGCACGACCTGCTCGGCCACACCCTGTCGCTGATGGTCGTCAAGGCGCAGGCCGTCCGGCTGGTGGCCGGGCGCGATCCCGCGCTGGCCGCCGAGCAGGCCGCCGACATCGAGAGCGTCGGGCGGCAGGCACTCGGCGAGGTGCGCCAGGCCGTCTCCGGATACCGCGGCCGCGGCCTCGCCGAGGAACTCGACGCGGCGCTCACCGCGCTGGCCGACTGCGGTGTGGAGGGGGCCGTCCGGCGCGCGGGCCCGCCTCTGCCGCCGGAACCGGACGCACTGCTCGGGTGGGCGGTGCGGGAGGGCGTCACCAACGTCATACGGCACAGCGGGGCCCGGCAGTGCCACATCACGGTCCGCAATGACGGCGACTGCGCCGAATTGGAGATCAGCGACGACGGGACGGGCCCCAACGGGCACGCCGCGGCGGACGGCGACCACCCCGGCATCGCACCGGACGGGCTGTCGCTGGGACCCGGCGGGCATGGGCTGCGCGGGCTCGCGGAACGGATGGCCGCCGCCGACGGCACCCTGCGCACGGGACCGGCGCCCGGCGGCGGATTCCTGCTGACGGCGACCGTACCGATCTGAACCGACCCGGGCGCCGGGCGCCGGGGCGCCGGTGGACAATGGGGCCGGAAGGAGACCCGTGATCAAAGTTCTGCTCGCCGAGGACCAGGGCATGATGCGCGGCGCGCTGGCGCTGCTGCTCGGCCTCGAAGAGGACCTGGAGGTCGTCGCGCAGGTCGGGGACGGCGCGCAGGTGCTCGCGGAGGCGCTGCGGACGCGCCCGGACGTGGCGGTGCTCGACATCGAGATGCCAGGCCGCAGCGGCCTGGACGTGGCGGCCGACCTGCGCCGCGAGCTGCCCGGCTGCAAGGTGCTGATCGTCACCACCTTCGGCCGCCCCGGCTACCTGCGCCGGGCGATGGAGGCGGGCGCGAGCGGGTTCCTGGTGAAGGACGGACCGATCGAGGAGCTCGTCTCCGCGCTGCGGCGGGTGCTGGCCGGGGAGCGGGTGGTCGACCCGGCGCTCGCGACGGCCGCGCTGTCGGTCGGCCCGAACCCGTTGACCGAGCGGGAACGGGACGTGTTGTCCGCCGCGTCCGACGGCGCGACCATCGCCGACATCGCCGGGCGCCTGCACCTGTCGGAGAGCACCGTCCGCAACTACCTGTCGGCGGCGATCGGCAAGACCGGTGCGCGCAATCGCATCGAGGCGGTGGGGACGGCCCGCCACAATGGCTGGCTGTGACCACCGAACGCGTCCCCGACGACGACCCCGCCACCGCCGACGCACTGCCCGGCCTGGATCCCGCCCGGTCCGTACCCGGGGCCGTGCCACGGGCCGCCGGCTACGAGATCGAAGAGGAGCTGCGGGCCGCGCTCGGCGAGAACGGCCGTCCGGTCCGGATCGCCGGTGTGGACGAGGTCGGTCGTGGCGCGTGGGCGGGACCGGTCGTGGTGTGCGCGGCGATGACCGACCTCAGCGCGCCGCCGGTGCTGCCCGGACGCGGTAAGCGGACCGTCGCGCTGACCGACTCCAAGCTGCTGACGGCGGCGCACAGGGCGTCGTTCGCCGAAGTGCTGCCGGGGTGGCTCGCCGGGCACGCGATCGGCACCGCCTCCCCCGAGGAGATCGACGAGCTCGGAATGACCGAGGCGCTGCGGCGCGCCGCCGTCCGCGCGCTGGAGGCGCTGCCCCACCCGCCCGACGTGGTGATCCTGGACGGCAAGCACGACTTCCTGCGGCGCCCGTGGCGGGTGCGCTGCGAGATCAAGGCCGACCAGCGGTCGGTGACGGTCGCGGCGGCGTCCGTCCTGGCCAAGGTCCACCGGGACGGCCTGATGGCAGCCCTGGAGAACGAACACCCCGGATACGGGTTCGCTGACAGCGCCGGATACCCGTCCCCCGTCCACCAGCGGGCTCTGGAGAAGTCGGGCCCCACACCGCACCACCGGCTGTCCTGGTCGTACCTTGACGACCTGCCCCAGTGGCGGCATCTGAAGAAGCACCGCGACCCGCTCGCCGGAGAAGGACAGCTCAGCCTCCTGTGACGCCGCCCGCGCGCGCTTGGCATGAGTCATCCCCGCCGGTCCGGGTAAGCGTCGCCCTAACGGGAGGTGCGAGCCATGGACGCCGTCGTCAAGAAGCTGCTGCGCGAATCCGGGGAGACGTTCGCCGAAGAGGCCGGGATCCCCTTGAAGGACCAGCCGGCGGCGCTGTTCAAGCTGCTCGTCCTGGCGAACCTGCTGAGCGCCCGCATCTCGTCGGACATCGCGCTCGCGGCCGCGCGGGAGCTGTTCGAGGCGGGCGGCGGAACGGCCCGCGGCATGGCGAAGCTGACCTGGCAGGAACGCGTGGACGCGCTGGGGCGCGGCCACTACGTGCGCTATGACGAGAGCACCGCGACACGTCTCGGGAAGATGGCGGACATAGTCCAGGACAAGTACAAGGGCGATCTGCGCAAGCTCGCCATCGAGGCCGGACGCGACCCCGGCAAGGCGGCGGAGCTGCTGAAGGAGTTCCCCGGCATCGGCCCTACCGGCGTGGACATCTTCTGCAGAGAAGCGCAGGCGATCTGGCCGTGGCTGCGTCCCTACGTCGACGACCAGGTCAAGAAGGGCGCGGAACGGCTGGGGCTGCCCACCGACGCGGGAAAGCTCGCCTCCCAGGTGCCGGAGAAGGACCTCGCGCGCCTCAGCGCCGCGCTGGTCCGGGTGGCCCGCGACAAGAAACTCGCCGACACGGTCAAGGCCGCCTGACGACCGTCCCGGTTCGGGCGCTGCAGCCTCAGAGGTGGACGACGACCTCGTCGACCGGCTTCTTGTCGATGTCGGGCACCATCGCGTCGTCAGCCGGATAGCCGACCGGGATCACCACGTACGCGCGTTCCTCCTGCGGCCGCTCGCACACCTCGTTCAGGAAGCGCATCGGGCTCGGCGTGTGCGTGAGGGTCGCAAGGCCCGCCTGGTGCAGACCCGCCAGCAGGAAGCCCACCGCGATACCCACCGACTCCTTCACGTAGTACGGGCGGGGCGTCTCGGGTCCCTTGTGCACCTCGAAGACGACGATGACCGCGGGCGCGTCCTCCAGGAACGGCTTGTGCCAGTCGGTGCCCAGCGGCGCCAGCGCGTCCAGCCACTCCTGCGACGCGCGCCGCTCGTAGAACTCGCGCTCCTCGCGTTCCGCCGCCTCGCGCAGCCGCCGCTTGCGGCCAGGGTCGGTGACCACCACGAACCGCCACGGCTGAAGGTTGGCGCCGCTCGGCGCGGTGCCGGCCGCCCGGATCGCGTGCTCGACGGCCTCGATCGGCACCGGACGCGACGAGAAGTCCCGCACGGTGCGGCGCAACGTCATCGTGTCGGCGAACGCCTGCGCGCGCCTCGCCGCCTCCTCCCCGGACACGTCGAAACGGGGCGCGGGCACGACCGGATACTGCCGCTGAGTGCTCATGCGACCGTCCTATCCCGCGCCGCGCGCCCCGGACAACCGGCAAGAAACGCCAGAATCACCGGCCGGCCCCCGGCATCCGCAGGGGGCCGCTCAGGTGCACGCGGGCCGGGTCAGTCCTTGCCGCGCGCGGCCACCCACTCCAGCTTCCAGCCGTACGCCTCGTCGACCGACATCTTGCCCCAGCGCGGACGGCCGGGCGGCGGCAGCACGAACCGGCCCTCCCGCCGGACGACCAGTTCCCCGCCCACGTTCTCGATGAGCGCGAGCACGGCGTCGCGGGACCCGTCCACGCAGTCGTCCATGCGCATCTCGATCGGCGGCGCGTTCACCGGGAACAGCGTGGCGATCGCGTCCAGGCCACGGAAGTCGTCGGCGCCGTCGTAGATCTCGGCGAACACCAGGATCCGCTTGAAGTCGGCGGTGTGGTCGAGGTTGATGGTGAGGTTCTCACCGGTCTCGATCGCGCCGGTGCGGTCGTCCTTGTCGAGCCGGATGAAAGGCGGGCGGTCCAGCGCGCCCATGTCGCCGAGCGCGTGGATGATGCCCCTGCGCCCGCTCTGCAGCTCCCAGAGGCAGCACAGGTCGAGGTCCAGGTCGACGCCGCGCCGGCGCTTGCCGAGCCGCCCCTTGGCGACGCCCTCGCGCGCCGTCCAGTTGAGGTTGACCCGCATGTGCCCCGAGGTGGCGCCGTGCTTGGTGAGCGACACCGACGGCTTGCTCTTGGTCAGCGAGATCGTCCCGCCCTGCGGGCCCGGCGCCTGCGGCGCCGGCTGCGGAGGCGGTGCCTGCGGAGGCGCGTACCCGGGCGGAGGCGGCGCGTACTGTCCCGGCGGGGGCGGCATGTACTGGCCGCCCGGCGGCGGAGGCGGCGGCGCGTACTGGTCGGGCGGCGGGGCGTACTGTCCGGGCGGCGGAGGCGGTGCGTACTGGCCTGGAGGCGGTGCGTACTGCCCGGGCGGCGGGGGCGGCGTGTACTGCCCGCCGGGAGGCGCGTACTGGCCGGGCGGCGGCGCCTGGGGCTGCGGCGGCGCAGGAGGAGCCGCCTGCGGCTGCGGAGGAGCGGGAGGAGCCGCGGGCTGCTGCGGAGGGGGCGGGGCGGACGCCTGGCCCGGATCGTCGACCGTGATGCCGAAGTCGCTGGCCAGCCCCGCGAGCCCGGAGTCGTACCCCTGACCGACCGCGCGGAACTTCCATCCGCCCTGCCGCCGGTACAGCTCACCGAGCACGAACGCGGTCTCGCTCGTGGCGCCGGGACTGTCGAAGCGCGCGACCTCGGTGCCGCCGGAGGCGTCCGCGACCCGCACGTACAGCCCCTGGAACTGGCCGAACGTCCCGCCGTCCGCGGACGCGGCGATCACGATCCGCTCGACGCCCGGTTCGACGCGGCCGAGGTCCACCGACAGGGCGTCCACCGTCGTGGGCCCCGGCCGCTTGCCCTCGTGCCGCACCGCCCCGGACGCGTGCGCCGGCTGGTTGTAGAAGATGAAGTCGTCGTCGGAGCGCACCCGGCCGGAGTCGGTCAGCAGCAGCGCCGACGCGTCGGCGTCCGGCACGCCCGGTCCGCTCTGCCACCCGACCTCGACGCGGACCGCGGGGACCGGCACCGCGGTGTTGGCGCCCTTCTGCATGGACATAACGCTCCTCGTCATCGGCCGACGTGACCAACCTACGGGCCGACCGGCGGCACCGCGACCTGCATGTGAGGTGGACGCGCGACGCGGCCGGGGAGTTCCGCGCGGCAACCGGACCTGCACCGTCCCTTTATGTGGACGGGCTATGTCCGGTTGCGTTAGCCTCCAAGAAAGCGGACGGCAGAGGTCCGCTTCACTGACGGGAGGTCCCCATGGCAGACGGCAGCATCCGGGTCGGCATCGTCGGCGCGAACCCCGACCGGGGCTGGGCCGCGCGGGCGCACGTCCCCGCCCTCCGCGCGCTGCCCGGTTACGAGATCACGGCCGTCGGCACCAGCCGGGCCGACAGCGCCCGCGCTGCGGCCGACCGGTTCGGCGTCCCGCACGCCTTCACCGACGCCCGCGAACTCGCCGCGCACCCCGACGTCGACCTAGTGGCGATCACCGTCAAGGTGCCGGCGCACGACGCGCTGGTCCGGGCGGCGCTCGACGCGGGCAAGCACGTCTACTGCGAGTGGCCCCTGGCACTCGGCACCGCGGAGGCCGGGGGCCTGCTGGAGCTCGCGCGGCGCACCGGCGTGCGGCACGCGGTGGGCCTGCAGGCGCGCTTCTCCCCCGCCGTCCAGTACGCGCGGGACCTGGTCGCCGACGGGTACGTCGGCAGGGTGACCTCCGTCAACGTGTACGCGGCGCGCGGCAAGGGCGGCTCGGGCGAGATCCCCGGCTGGGGCGCCTACACGTTCGACAGGTCGAACGGCGCCGGCTCGCTCGAGGTCGGCGCGGGGCACACGCTCGACGTGATGGAGTACCTCGCCGGGAACGTGACGGCCCTGTCGGCGGAGCTGTCGGTGCAGCGCACCGAGTACACCGTGACCGGCACGAACGAGACGGTCAAGGCCGACACCCCCGACCAGATCGTCGTCGGCGCGGTCCTCGCCGGAGGCGCCACCGCGTCCGTGCACGTGCACGACGCCAAGGTCACTGCGGCCCGCACCCGGATCGAGATCGCGGGCACCGACGGCGACCTCGCGCTGGTCTCTCCGGGCCCGGGCGCCAAGGAGGGCGTCCAGATCGGCGCCTTGGCGGTACGCGGCGCCCAAGGCAGCGGGTCGTCCCGCGAGGATCTGCCGATCCCGGACGAATACCTGTGGGTGCCGGAGGCGGCGCGCGCGGTCGAGGTCCTCAACGTCGCGCAGTTCTATGCCCGCTTCGCCGACGACGTCCGGACGGGCGGCACGACCGTGCCGGGCTTCGACACGGGCCTGCACATGCACCGGCTCCTCGACGCCGTCCGCCGTTCCGCCGAAACCGGGACGCGCCAGACCGTCCAGGACCGGTGAACCGGCGTCGCCGCAGGGCGGGTCAGGGAACGCGGGCGGTCCATTCGGCGGTGCTGAACTTGTCGGCCGCGTACTTGTCGGCGAGGCGGAGCTCGTCGTCGGTGAGGCGGTCGGTGACCAGGCCGTACCGGGTCCGGAAGTGCGCGATCATCCGGTCGATGATCTCCTCGCGGGGCAGGCCGGTCTGCCGGCGCAGCGGGTCGACCCGCTTGGCGGCGCTGGCGATGCCCTTGTCGGACACCTTCTCCCGGCCGATCCGCAGCACCCGCAGCATCTTCGCGGCGTCGATGTCGTAGGACATCGTCACGTGGTGCAGCACCGCGCCGGAGGCCAGCCGCTTCTGCGCCGCGCCGGCGATCTTGCCCTGGTCGGAGGTGATGTCGTTGAGCGGCTGGTACCAGGCCCGGATGCCGAGCTCGCCGAGGGCGCCGAGCACCCAGTCGTCGAGGAAGGCGTAGCTCTCGGCGAACGACATGCCCGCGACCAGGGAGCCGGGCGCGTACAGCGAGTAGGTGATCGTGTTGCCGGGTTCGACGAACATCGCGCCCCCGCCGCTGATGCGGCGGACCACCTCGACGCCGTGCCGCTCGGCCTCCTCGGCGTCGACCTCGTTGCGCAGCGACTGGAAGCTGCCGATGACCACCGCGGGCGAGGCCCATTCCCAGACGCGCAGCGTCGGCGGGCGGCGTCCCGCGCCGACCTCCTCGGCGAGCACCTGGTCGAGCGCCATGTGCAGGGCGGGGCCCTGCGGCGGTTCGTGGACCAGTCGCCAGTCGTGGTCCCGCCAGTCCGAGGCCCGCGCGACCGCGCGCCGCACCGCGATGCCGACGGCCTCGGCGGTGATGCCCAGCATCACCGTCCCGGCCGGCAGCCCCGCCTGGACGCGGGCCCCGATCTCCCTGGCCTCCAGGGCGGCGGGCAACCCGTCCAGGGCGGCGTTGATGGCCTCCAGCGCCTCGTCCGGCTCCATGAAGAAGTCGCCGCTGATCCTGGGGCGGCGCAGCAGGCCGTCCACCACGTCGACGTCGGCGACCACGAGCTTGCCGCCGGGGACCTTGTACTCACCGTGCATCACGTTCGTTCAAACCCCGGCGGCCCGCCGCCGATTCCGCGCTCCGCCGCGAGCGGAATGGCCCCGGCCGGCCCTGCGCGCACACTGGTCCGTAGCGTGGCCATCATGAAGGAGTCGGTGCAGTGAGCAATCTTGACGTGCGGCCCGGGGCCGTCGTGTGCGGGGGCCGGGATGACGTCGCCGGAGGCCCGGTGCACGAGATGCTGCCGCCCCGGCGGGTGCCGCTCGGCGAGAGCACGTTCGTCCGGCGGCTGCTGCCGAGCCTGGGACGGCGGATGGTCGGGGCCTGGTGCTTCGTCGATCACTACGGCCCGGACGACATCGCCGGCGAGCCCGGCATGCAGGTGCCGCCGCATCCGCACATCGGGCTGCAGACGGTGAGCTGGCTGCACGCCGGGGAGGTGCTGCACCGCGACAGCCTCGGCAGCCTGCAGACCGTCCGGCCGCGTGAGCTGGGACTGATGACGGCCGGGCGGGCCATCGCGCACTCGGAGGAGTCGCCGCGCGAGCACGCGCCGACGCTGCACGGTGCGCAACTGTGGGTCGCGTTGCCGGACGCGCACCGCCACACCGACCCGGCGTTCGAGCACCACGCCGACCTTCCCGTGGTACGCGGGCCCGGATTCGACGGGACGGTGATCCTCGGCGAACTCGACGGCGCGGTCTCGCCCGGCACGGTGTTCAGCCCCATCGTCGGCGCGGACATCGCCCTCGCGGACGGCGCCGACGTGCGCCTGCCGGTCGAGCCGGACTTCGAGTACGCGGTGCTCACGATGTCGGGCGTCACGGACGTGGACGGGGTACGCGCGGAGCCGGGCTCGATGGTGTACCTCGGATGCGGCCGCCGTGAGCTGCGGCTGCGCGCCGACGGTGCGAGCGGGCTCGTGCTGCTGGGCGGCGAGCCTTTCGCGGAGAAGCTGGTGATGTGGTGGAACTTCGTCGCGCGGTCGGGCGAGGAGGTCCGCCGGGCGCGCGAGGACTGGACGTCCGGCGAGCGGTTCGGCGCCGTGCACGGCTATGACGGGCCCCCGCTCGCGGCGCCCGCGCTTCCCGACGTCCCCCTCAAGCCCCGGGGGCGCGTCCGCTGACCCAGGCGCGGATTTCCTTGCTCGCATGTCTAGCGATGCTAGGATCGGAGCGTGTCCGTACAAGAACGCCGTGAGCGCGAACGAGCAGAACGTCACCGGCTGATCGTCAGGGCCGCCCGGGAGATGGCCGAGGCGGAGGGCTGGGAGTCGGTGACGACCCGGCGGCTGGCCGAGCGCGTCGAGTACAGCCAGCCCGTCCTCTACAGCCACTTCAAGGGCAAGGACGCCATCGTCGCGGCGGTGGCGGTCGACGGGATCGGCGAGCTGGCCGCCCTGCTGCGCGAGGCGCGGACCGCCCGGCAGGCGCCCGAGGACGCCCTGCGCGCCATGGCCGCGGCCTACCTGGACTTCGCCCGCGAGCGGCCCGCGCTGTACGACGCGATGTTCGTCCAGCGGATCGACGTGACGTTCGGGACCGGCGAGTCGCCCGCGCCCCTGCGGGAGGCCTTCGGCGAGTTCCTTACAGCGCTGGAACCGTTCGCGGGCGGGCGGGACCTGGAGACGCTGGCCGAGGTGACCTGGGGGTCGCTGCACGGCCTGGCCACCCTCGCGCAGGGGCGCCGCCTGCGTTCCGGACATGGCGACGCCCGCCTCGACTTACTCCTGACGGCGATCATCGCGGGAGGCTCCTGAGGCCGGAGGTTGGCCGCGCCGCCTTGAGGAGAGCGGCCAGCATCACGATCCCGGCGGTGATGCTCAGCCCGTACTCGATCAACGAGACGCCGACGTACTCGACGGGCGTATAGCCGCCCGGGCGGATGAGTGCCCAGGGCAGCTTCCACGCCGCCCATGCGAACATCGAGCCCGACGCGGTGAAGCCCAGCGCCATGGGGATCCACAAGGGAATCCTCGAACGTCCCGCAGCGATCGTCCGGATCGCAGCGGCGCCCATGACCGCCCACAGAGCCGAGTTGGCGACAAGCAACCGCCCGTTGGCGTCCATCATGTCGCGGTGTTCGAGACCGAGCGTCCCGCCCGCCGCCCAGTACGTCCACAGGAGGGCGAGCGCCGCGACCAGGCCGTACAGAACCCCGAGGCGGTAGCGCCCGAGGTGCGCCGGCCCGCGATCATCGACCCGTCCGAGGAACGCGGCCGGCCATCTTTCCCGCATGTAAATCGGGAGCCCGACGGCCAGCCCCACGGCCATGCCCGCGAAACCCACGCCGATGAAGACCATCTCCCACGACGGGGCGGCGTCACCGCCGCCCGAGCCGCCGCCCGAGCCGCCGCCGTCCGAATCCCCTCCCACGAAGGCGCTGAGCACCATGTAGGGGATCATCGGGATGAGGAACCCGGCGCCCGTCCAGGCGCAGAAGACCAGCGGCGGCGCCGGTACGCGGCGTCCCCATCGCTGCGCCAGGCCCAGCCCGAGGACGACGCCGACGACCGACATGCCCACGGTGACCGTATTCAGCACGATCCAGTCGCCGTCGCCGAAATTGGACGGCGTGTGCCCCAGCAGCGCCGCCCCCACCCAGACGACCTTCACCGCAAGGTAGAGGGACAGCGATAAAGCGGCGCCGTAGCCGGCCGCCTTACGGGCCGCTGTCCATCTGGGGCCAATCCCGTCGACCGGTACCGCGGTTCCGCTCACCGGCGTTTCCAGCGCATCGCTCATGGTGGAGAGTTTCGAGGCGACGGCACCGGACCCGCCTCCCCCGCGGGAACCACACGCTTCCCCCGCACGGGCGAGCGCGAAGATCCGCCCGGACGGACGGGTCTGCGCGCATGTCGCTCTAGCGGTCGGCGGGGAGGAAGCGGTCCAGCGCGTCGGCGACGAGGGCGGGCTGTTCGAGCGTCTGCATGTGCGGCGTTCCCGGCAGCACCTGGTACGTCGATCCGGGGATGCGCTCGGCGACCCCCGACATGATCTCGGGCGTGGTCGAGTAGTCCTCCTCCCCCACCAGCACCAGGGTCGGCGCCTGGAGCCCGGCCAGCTTCCCCTGGACGTCGACGTCCTTGAAGGCGCGCCAGGCCGCGGCCCAGTCGGCGGGGTCGAAGCGCCGGATGAGCTCCCGCGCGTACTGCACGCCCCACCCGTTCGTGGCGAGCGCGGGCGCGGTGAACCAGCGCGTCAGGGTCGGGACGATCTGCGCCTCCATACCGTCCTCCTCCCCCGAGCGGGCGCGGTCCTCGAACGCGGCGAACGCGTGGTCGGTCGTGGCCATCAGGGTCAGGGACTCGACCCGCTCCGGCGAGCGCACCGCGAACGTCTGCGCGATGCCGCCGCCCATGGACAGCCCGACGACGTGCGCACGGTCCACGCCGAACGCGTCCAGGACGCCGCCCATGTCGCGGGCGAGGTCGTCCATGGAGAACGGCCGGGGCGCGCCGGCCGCGCCCCCGTGGCCGCGGAAGTCGTAGGCGAAGACGCGGCGGCCTTGCGACAGGCGCTCCATGACCGGCTCCCACATGCGCCAGTCGACACCGAGGGAATGGGAGAGGATCACCGCGGGGCCGTGGTCGCCCTTCTGCGCGACGACCGTTTCGTGGTCGTCCAACTGGACGCGGTGCAGCACCGGCTGGTCGGGGGCGCCCGCCTCCCGGAGCACCTCGTCGACCACGTCCAGCGCGTTCAACGCGCGCGGGAACCCCGCGTAGACCGCGACGTGCTCGGCCAGCGCGAGCAGTTCGTGCGGCGCGACTCCCTGGTGGAGCGCCCCGCGCACATGGCTGGCCAGGCGCCGGTCGGCCCCGCCGAGGGCCGCCACGATCGCCGCGCTCGCCAGCTCCCGCTCCCGGCGGCTCAGCTCGGAACGCGCCAGCGGACCGCCGAACGCCCCTTCCAGCACCGTCTCGTACATCTGCGGAGAAACGCGGCGCACATCGGCGAACGCCTCCTCCGCCGGCACGCCGATCAAGCCCTCGTACGTCCTGCGCGCACGCTCGTCACGGTTCATCGTGAAGCTCCTCGTCCCAGTAGCCCCGCGCTGTGCGGAACACGTTGATCGTCGCGCGTCGGCTCATCAGATGTCCAAGACATAAAAGAGCTGTCGGTCAGATCTAGAACTTATGAACCGACGGACGCGAGTTCCGGATGGCGCTCCATGAAGGCGATGAAGGCCGCCAGCGCCGGGCCCGGCCGGCGCCCCGCCGGCCAGGCAAGCGACGGCGCCCAGGTCGGCTCGGGGTCGAGCCGGACGACACCGATCGGCAGCCCGGGCTCCTCGGCGACCGAGCGCGGCATGACGGCCGCGGCGAGCCCCACGCTCGCCATGGCCCGCGCGGTGCTGTACTCGCGGGTCTCGAACCGGATCCGCGCCGCCGCCCCGGCGTCCGCGAGGGCCGACAGCACGATCTCCCGGATCACCGACCCCTGCGGGTAGCAGACGAGGTCGATGCCGTCCAGGGCCGAGACCGGCACGCGGTAGCGGCCCGCCAGGGGCGCCGACTCCGCCGTGACGAGGACGAGCGGCTCCTCGCCGAGCGGCAGCGACGCGAGCCGGCGACCCTCCTCCTGCGGGGGCAGCCGGACGAGGGTCGCCGCGTCCAGCCGCCCTCCGTGCAGGCCCGCGACCATCTCCCCGGTGTTCATCTCGAGCAGTTCGACGACGACGCCGGGGAACTCGGCGGAGAACGCGGCCAGCAGTCGGGCCAGCCGCGCCGTCAGCCCGCGCGCGCCGCCCAGCCGGATGCGGCCGCGCGTCCCTCCGGCCCAGCCGCGCATCTCCTCGTCCACCGCCGCGATGTCGGCGAGGATCCGCTCGGCGTGCTCCAGCAGGGCCGCGCCCGCCGGAGTCAGTTCCACGCGGTGGTTGTTGCGCTCGAACAGGGCGACGCCGAGTTGCCGTTCGAGCTTGCGGATCTGCTGGGACAGCGCGGGCTGCGCTATCCGCAGCGCCTCGGCGGCGCGGGTGAAGTGCAGCTCGCGTGCGACGGCCCGGAAGTACTCGAGCTGGCGGGATCCGATCATCTCGCCAGCATCTCATCAGTCGGCCGCGTCAGACCGTCACCGTCTCGGGTTCGTGCCGGACCGGGAAGTTCATCGAGTTGGCGATGAAGCACATCTCGTGGGCCCGTGCGTGCACCTTCGCCACGTCAGCGACCCGCGCCTGATCCGCCAGCGTCACCTTGGGACGCAGCACGACCTCCTCGAACCGGCCCGATCCGTCCGGCGTCTCGACCATCGTTCCGTGCGGGCGGTCGGTGTAGCCCGTGACCACGATGCCGTCCTGCGCGCAGAGGGCGAGGAACCACAGCATGTGGCACTGCGACAGCGATGCGACGAGCAGTTCCTCCGGGTTCCATTTGGCCGGGTCGCCGCGGAAGGCGGGGTCGGCGCTGCCCGCTATCGGCGGCTTGCCGTCGGCCTCCACGTCATGGGACCTGTCGTAGGCGCGATAGGAACTCGTCCCGGAACCGGTGTCGCCCGTCCAGGTCACCGTCACCTCGTAGTGGTGGGTCTTCGGCATCGCACATCCTCCCTGTCAGACGAAAGCCGCGCCGGTGGCGCGGGCGTGCTCCGCGGCGATGCGCCCGGCGAGCTCCCGGTCGCCCGCCTCGATCGCGCGCAGCAGGCGGCGATGCCCGCCGGCGACCGTCTCCGGGCGGTCCGGAGCGGTGAGCGACTCGCGGGTGGAGACGATGATCCGATCCCACAGCCGGTCGAGGGTCTCCAGCGCGATCGGGTTGCCGGCCAGCTCGGCGATCCCGCGGTGGAACTCCCGGTTGAGCGCGACCGCCCGGTCGAGGTCGCCGGCCGCCGTGACCTCCTCGAGCAGCAGCGCGTCCCGCTCCAGATCGGCCAGCTCGGCGGGCGGGACGCGGCCGGCCCGCTGCCGGTCGGCGGCGAGTTCGGCGGTGAGCGCCTCGAGCGCGGCGCGCACCTCGTAGGCGTGCCCGAGCCGCTCCGCGCCCAGCGCGTTCACCACGACGCCCCGCCCGGTCCCCTGGACGAGCCCGTCGCTCTGGAGCCGGCGGAGCGCCTCGCGGACCGGCGTCCGGCTCACCTCCAGCGCCGCGCTCACCGACAGCTCGGTGAGCCGCTCCCCCGGCATGTACCGCCCCGCGACGATCAGGTCGCGGAGCCGCCGGTACACCACATCAGCCTGCACGGCACGCATTGTATGCAATGGATGCAGTGCATGCAATTCGGTTAACGGCAAGGCAACGGCCGGCTCAGAAGACTCGCGATCATGGATTCCGACGTCCCGTCCCCGCCGCCATGAGGCCGATCGCGCTCCTGGTCGCGGCGATCGCCGGCGCCGCCGCCATACTGGCGGCAGGCTCATCCGTCGTCGTCCGGGAGACGGTCCCGTCCCGCGCGCCGGCACCATCGCCCACCGGAAGTCCGATGCCCGCACCGTCCAGCCCTCCCGCGTTCGGCCGGTCGGAGCGCGCGGCCCTGACCCGCGCACTCGACCGCTACCTCGACCGCATGCCCGGCGACCTGTCGGTATCGGTCCGCGAAGTCGGCTCCGGCCTCGGCTACACCTACAACGGCGACCTGCGGACGGCGACCGCCAGCATCGTCAAGGTCGACATCGTCATCGCCCTGCTCCTGCGCGCACAGCGGGAGAAGCGCGTCCTCACCGCAGCGGAGCGGATGCTCGCCGAGAAGGCGATCAGGATCAGCGACAATGACGCGGCCAGCGCGCTGTGGAACGAGATCGGCGGGGCGTCCGGGCTGGCGGCCGCCAACCGAAGGATCGGCCTGCGCGACACGACCCCCGGTACGGGCGGGGCCTGGGGATCGACCACGACCGGCGCCGCCGACCAGGTCCGCCTGCTGGCCTCGCTCGTGTCCGGCCGCTCTCCCCTGCACGCGTCAGCCCGCCGCTACCTGCGGAAGCTGATGGCGGACGTGACGTCCGAGCAGGCATGGGGGGTGAGCGCCGCGGCCGGGGACGGGGCGGAGGTCGCGCTCAAGAACGGCTGGCTGCCCCGCGAGATCCACGGCGGGCGCTGGACGGTCAACAGCATCGGCCTGGTCCGCGACGCCGGCCGGCTGTTCCTGGTCGCGGCCGTCTCCGAGCGCGACCCGACGCTGGAGAAGGGAATCGCGGCCGTCGAGCACGCGTGCGCGAGCGTCGTCGCCGCCCTCGCCCGCGCGACCTCGTCCGGCCGCGCCTCCCAGCGGTAGCCCGGTCACGCCGGCGCCGACTCGTCCCGGGACCGCACCTCGTGGCGGGTGCGTGGCATCAGCGCGGCCGCGGCGATCAGCCACAGCAGGCCACCGAAGCGCACGACGGGGACGAGGAACGCGAATCCGGAACCCACCAGCGTCAGCGTCCCGACCATGCCGGCCAGGGCGATCGCCAGCCCGATCCACGCGACCGGCCGCGGCAGCAGTCCGGCCAGCAGTCCCGTCACCGACAGACCCGCGATGAGCAGCGCGAACGCCGCCGCGTAGCCGGGGCCGCCGGACAGGAACGACAGATCGGCCAGGGCCCGTGCGAGCGCCGGGCTCGCGTCCGCGGGCAGCCGGCCGCCGGCCCATCCGAACATCGCGCTGAGCGCGAGCATGGCGGCCGCGAGGATGCCGCCGGCCAGGGTGATCGCCGATCCCGGCGCGGTGATGCCCAGCGCGCGCAGACGCCGGTAGAGCGTCCCGGCGGCAACGATGAGCGGGAACGCGGAGCCGAGCAGCAGGAAGGTGCCCGCCTTGATGGCGGTGCCATGGTCCTGGGCGTACTTGAGCACCTCGGCGCCGGAGGCGTCGGGATGGGGCGTGGACCGGTTGGCCACCACGTAGGCGATGGTCAGCGCGGTGAAGACGAGGACGGGCAGCAGCAGCGGCGGCCCGGACTGCGGACGGCGGCCGGGTCGCGCGCCCGGCCGGACGGTCTCGGTGGTCATGGTCTCTCTCCCTCTCGACAGTTCGTATACGCTCGATAATGATTACAAAGTAGAACGATGTCAAGAGGCTACGATGTCGCCATGACCGCGAGCGCACCCGCGCCCCGGACGGGGGTCGCCTTCCTGCTGGCCCAGCTCGGAGCGCACGCCGCCGGCCTGTTCGCCGAACGGGTCGCCGGCCTCGACCTGACCCCCGCGCAGGCCGGACTGCTGCGCATGCTGGCCACCGTCCCCGGCCGCAGCCAGCGCGAACTCGCCGACGCCCTGGGCATGCCGCCGAGCCGGTTCGTCCCGTTCGCCGACGAGCTGGAGGAGCGCGGCCTGATCGAGCGCCGCCGGAACCCGGCCGACCGCCGGATCTACGCGCTGCACCTCACCGAAAAGGGCGAAGCGCTCCTGGCCGAACTCGCCCAGGTCGGCATGACCCATGAACAGCGGCTCTGCGAGGCCCTGACCCCGGAGGAGCACGACCAGCTCCTCGGGCTGCTGCGCCGCGTCGCCGACCAGCAGGGCCTGCGCCCCGACGTCCACCCCGGCTACCGCCGCCTGCAGCCCAAGCCGAAGAACAAGGCCAAGCCCTGACGCCGCCCTGAAACACCCGAGGGGACCCGGTCACCGACCAGGTCCCCTCGCACAACGGCGGTCATGCCGCCGGAAAGCCGAAGCGGGGAAGCCGGCGCAACGCCGACTCCCCCGCTCCGATCCGCCGATTCACGCCCCAAAGGCGTCCGGCGTCAGCTGCAGCCGCTGGTGGAGCCGCAGCCTTCGCAGACGTAGCAGCTGCCCGCCGGGCGCATCTTGGTGCCGCAGGTCAGGCAGAGCGGCGCGTCGGCGGTGCGGCCCTGGCGGCTCTCGATGACCTCCATCGAGGAGCGCGCCTCGGTCGCGGGCGCCGGGGCCGCCGGACGGGTGATCTCCGCCGACTGGGCGAGGGTCTCGTGCTCGATCGCCTCGTCCGCGTGCAGGGTCGCCGGGTCCTCGCCGTTGGCCTGCATCGCCCGCTCCTCGGCGGTGAAGATGCCGAGGCCCGCGCGCTCCTCGAAGGGCAGGTGGTCCAGCGCCAGGCGGCGGAAGATGTAGTCCATCACCGAGGTGGCCATGCGGATGTCGGGGTCGTCGGTCATCCCGGCGGGCTCGAACCGCATGTTGGTGAACTTCTCCACCCAGGTCTCCAGCGGCACGCCGTACTGGAGGCTGATGGAGATGGCCATGGAGAAGGCGTCCATCACGCCGGCGAGGGTGGAGCCCTGCTTGCCGAGCTTGAGGAAGACCTCGCCGACGCCGTCGTCCGGGTAGGACGAGGCGGTCATGTAGCCCTCGGCGCCCGCGACGGAGAAGCGGGTGACGGTGGCGGGCCGCTGCTTGGGCAGCCGCCGGCGGACGGGCCGGACCTCGGCCGGCGCGGCCTCGGCCTTGGGCTCCTCCTTCTTGCCAGCGGCCGACAGCGGCTGGCCGACCTTGCAGTTGTCGCGGTAGATCGCCAGGGCCTTCAGGCCGAGCCGCCAGCCCTCGAAGTACACCTTCTCGATGTCCTCGACGGTCGCCTGCTCGGGCATGTTGACGGTCTTGGAGATCGCGCCGGACAGGAACGGCTGGACGGCCGCCATCATCCGGACGTGCCCCATCGGGCTGATCGCCCGCTCGCCCATCGCGCAGTCGAACACCTCGTAGTGCTCGGGCCGCAGGCCCGGGGCGTCCACGACGTGGCCGTTCTCGCCGATGTACTCGACGATCGCCTCGATCTGCTCCTGCTGGTAGCCGAGCTTGCGCAGGGCGCGCGGCACCGTCTGGTTGACGATCTGCATCGAGCCGCCGCCGACGAGCTTCTTGAACTTCACCAGCGCCAGGTCGGGCTCGATGCCGGTGGTGTCGCAGTCCATCATCAGGCCGATGGTGCCGGTCGGGGCGAGCAGCGACGCCTGCGCGTTGCGGTAGCCGTGCTTCTCGCCGGCCTTCAGGCACTCCTGCCACTGCTTGGCGGCGGCGGCGTGGATCGACTTGTCCATGTCGTCGAGGCCGCGGATGCCGTCGTTGGCGGCGGCGTGCTTGCGCATGACCCGCTTGTGGCCCTCGGCGTTGCGGGCGTAGCCCGCGTACGGGCCGACGACGCCGGCCATCTCGGCGGAGCGGCGGTAGGCGACGCCGGTCATCAGCGAGGTGATCGCGGCGGCGAGGGACCGGCCGCCCTCGGAGTCGTAGGCGTGGCCGGTCGCCATCAGCAGCGCGCCGAGGTTGGCGTAGCCGATGCCGAGCTGGCGGTAGTCGCGGGTGGTCTGCGCGATCTTCTCGGTCGGGAAGTCGGCGAAGGTGATGGAGATGTCCATCGCCGTGATGATCAGCTCGGTGAGCTTGACGAACTTCGCGACGTCGAAGGTGCCCTCGCCGGTGAGGAACTTCAGCAGGTTGATGCTGGCGAGGTTGCAGGAGGAGTTGTCCAGCGACATGTACTCCGAGCACGGGTTGGACGCGGTGATCCGGCCCGACTCGGGGTTGGTGTGCCAGTCGTTGATCGTGTCGTCGTACTGGATGCCGGGGTCGGCGCACTCCCAGGCGGCCTGGGCCATGAGCCGGAACAGCTCCTTGGCCTTGACCGTCTCGACGACCTCGCCGGTCATCCGGGCGCGCAGCCCGAACTCGCCGTCGGACTCCACGGCGTGCATGAACTCGTCGGAGACGCGGACGGAGTTGTTGGCGTTCTGGTACTGGACGCTGCCGATGTCCTTGCCGCCGAGGTCCATGTCGAACCCGGCGTCGCGCAGCGCGCGGATCTTGTTCTCCTCGCGCGCCTTGGTCTCGATGAACTCGGCGACGTCGGGGTGGTCGACGTCCAGCACGACCATCTTGGCGGCCCGGCGGGTGGCGCCGCCCGACTTGATCGTCCCGGCGGACGCGTCGGCGCCGCGCATGAACGACACGGGGCCGCTGGCGGTGCCGCCGGAGGACAGCAGCTCCTTGCTGGAGCGGATCCGCGACAGGTTCAGGCCGGCGCCGGAGCCGCCCTTGAAGATGACGCCCTCCTCCTTGTACCAGTCGAGGATCGACTCCATCGTGTCGTCCACGGACAGGATGAAGCAGGCCGACACCTGCTGCGGCGACTTGGTCCCGACGTTGAACCAGACCGGCGAGTTGAAGCTGAACAGCTGGTGGACCAGCGCGTACTTCAGCTCGTGGTCGAAGATCTCGGCGTCCTGCTCGGTGGCGAAGTAGCCGTTGGCGAGCCCCGTCTCGACGTACCGGCCGACGACGCGGTCGACGAGCTGCTTGAGGCTCCACTCGCGCTGCGGCGTGCCGACGGCGCCGCGGAAGTACTTGGACGTGACGATGTTGACGGCGTTCAGCGACCAGAAGTCGGGGAACTCCACACCGCGCTGCTCGAAGTTGACCGAGCCGTCGCGCCAGTTGGTCATGACGACGTCGCGGCGTTCCCAGCGCAGCTCGTCGTACGGGTGCACGCCGGCCGTGGTGAAGATGCGCTCCACCTTCAGGCCCTTGCGCCCCCCCTTGCCGCGCCGTGCCGGGCCGCTGACCGTCTCCGTCATGACTTCCCCCTCCCGGGCCCTCCCGCCGGGCCCTGTCCAGGAACAACTCCGCCGCCGCCCGGGGCATGCCCGTGCGGTGGCGCCTTCACAATGTGTTCTCGTTTTTCCGGAAACCGCCCCTACCGGGGCGGGCCGGGCTCCCCCGAGGAACCGGCCTTCCGCAGCGCCTCGATCTCCTTGGCGAAGTCGTCCAGCGACTCGAAGCTCCGGTAGACCGAGGCGAATCGCAGATAGGCGACCTCATCGAGTTCACGGAGCGGCCCCAGGATGGCGAGGCCGACTTCGTGCGAGGGGATTTCCGCGGATCCCGACGATCTGATCGCCTCTTCGACCCGCTGCCCCAGCTTCGCGAGCGCATCCTCGTCCACCGGGCGGCCCTGGCAGGCCCTGCGCACCCCGGCGATGATCTTTTCCCGGGAGAACGGCTCGGTGACCCCGCTGCGCTTGGCCACCATCACGAGCACATTCTCCTGCGTGGTGAATCGCTTGCCGCATTCGGCGCACGCGCGCCGGCGCCGAATGGCGCCGCCGTCGTCGGTCGAACGGCTGTCGATCACTTTGGTGTCAGGGTTGCGGCAGAACGGGCAGTGCACGCCTTGTCCCTCCCCTGACGGAAACGAGTGACACCGACTGGTCGCCATATATAGGTGACTTACATCGGTGTGACTACTAGATGTTGTGGTCAACCGTACGGCTCGGCGCAGGACTGCGCAACCTGGTCCGGGGCCCCGGGAGCGGACGCGCGTCACATCCGGCGCGTAGATCCAGGTCACGTCGGACGATCGGATTCCGGGCCCGGGCGTGTCGCGGCGCCGGCGCCGGGGCGGCCCCCGCGCCGGCGCCGGAGAGGCGGGGCGGGCGGTTCAGCCGGCGGGCAGGACGAGCCGCTGGCCCGGCTGCACGGTGGGGTCGCCGCCCAGCCCGTTGAGGTCGATGATCCGCTGGACGGTGACGCGCGGGTCGGCGCCGGGGTCACAGTCCGTGGCGATGCGCCAGAGCGTGTCGCCGGGCTCGACGACGGCGGTCCGGACGTGCCCGGGACGCCCGTGGTGGGCGGTGCGGCCGCCCGCGAAGGCGCCCGTGCCGCCGTCCAGCCAGAGGGCGGCGAGCGTGAAGGCGGCGGCGAGGACGACGAGGACCGCGCGCCCGCGGCGGGTGAGTCGCAGCGGAGCGCGTTCCCCGGACGGCGAATCGGGCATCTCACCCTCCTGGACTTCGAATGAATTTTCGATCGAACGCCTGTACGATGTTGTACCGCAGCCCACCCGCGAAACGCGAGCACATCTTCGAACAATTGTTTGATCATTTCGTCCGGACGCGATAGCGTTCATTGACAAGGAGTGACGGATCGAGGCGCCCGGGAGGCGACGAGCGATGAGCAAGGTCCGGGAGCTGCCCGACGGGCCCATGGACGAGACGGGCCTGACCCAGCGGCAGCGCATGGTGCTGGAGGTGATCCGCGACTCCGTCCAGCGCCGGGGGTACCCGCCCTCGATGCGCGAGATCGGCGAGGCGGTCGGCCTGACCAGCACCTCCAGCGTGTCGCACCAGCTCCGGACCCTGCAGCGCAAGGGGTTCCTGCGGCGCGACCCGAACCGCCCGCGCGCGGTCGAGGTGCGGGTCCCCGGCGCGACGCCGGTGCGCACCGAGCCCGACTCCTACGAGGCGGTGGGCGGCCAGGAGACCGCGACGCGGCCCGCGCCGGCCTACGTCCCGCTCGTCGGCCGGATCGCCGCCGGCGGCCCGATCCTGGCCGAGGAGGCGGTGGAGGACGTGTTCACGCTGCCCAAGCAGCTCGTCGGCGAGGGCACGCACTTCCTGCTGAAGGTCACCGGCGACTCGATGATCGAGGCGGCGATCGCGGACGGCGACTGGGTCGTGGTCCGCCAGCAGCCGGTCGCCGAGCAGGGCGACATCGTCGCCGCCATGATCGACGGCGAGGCGACGGTGAAGACGTTCAAGCGCAGGGACGGCCACATCTGGCTGATGCCGCAGAACTCCGCCTACGAGCCGATCCCCGGTGACGAGGCGTCCGTGCTCGGCCGCGTCGTGGCGGTCCTGCGCAAGATGTAGCGCGCGGCGCGCCCGGCGCGATCACGGCGCGCCGTGCCGCGCGTCCGCCGTGCCGCGGGGACGGCGCGCGGACGGCACCGAGAGGCGGCCGCGGGGCTGGTCCCCGCGGCCGCCTCGGCGCGTCCCAGGCCGCCGCTAGCGCTTCGGGACGATGTTCACGATCTTCGGCGCGCGGACGATGATCTTGGCGATCTCCGCGCCGCCCAGCGCGTCCCGGACCTTCGCCGAGTCCAGCGCCAGCCGCTCCAGCTCCTCGCCGGCGATGCCGGGCGGCACCTCCAGCCGGTCGCGGACCTTGCCGGCCACCTGCACGACGCAGGTCACCGACTCCTCCACCAGCAGCGCCGGGTCGGCCTGCGGCCAGCCCGCGCGGATCACCGGCGCGGTGCGTCCCAGCAGCTCCCACGCCTCGTCGGCGGTGTAGGGCGCGAACAGCGACAGCAGCACCGCGATGGCCTCGGCGGCCTCGCGGACGGCCGGGTCGGCGGCGCCGGGCCCGGAGTCGATCGCCCGGCGGGTCGCGGTGACCAGCTCCATGATCCGCGCGATCGCCACGTTGAACCGCTGCGTCTCGACCATCTTCGTGGCCTCGTCGACGGTGCGGGCGGTGGCGCGGCGCAGCCCGGTGTCGCCGGACGCCGGGTCGGCGCCCGGCCGCGAGGAGACCTCGGCGGCGATGCGGTGCACCCGGGTCAGGAACTTGGACATGCCGTGCGGGGACACGTCGGCCCAGTCGATGTCGTCCTCGGGCGGGCCGGAGAACAGCATCGCCAGCCGGACCACGTCCACGCCGAACTCGCCGATCTGGTCGCCCAGGTCGACCAGGTTGCCGGTCGACTTGGACATCCCGCTGCCGTTCAGGATCACCTGGCCCTGGTTCAGCAGCCGGCTGAACGGCTCGGTGAAGTCGACCATGCCCATGTCGTACAGGACCTTGGTGAAGAACCGGCTGTACAGCAGGTGCAGGATCGCGTGCTCGACGCCGCCGGTGTACTGGTCGACCGGCATCCACTTGCGGACCTGCTCGACGTCGAACGGGCCGCCCTCGTAGCCGGGCGAGCAGTACCGGAAGTAGTACCAGGACGAGTCGACGAAGGTGTCCATGGTGTCGGTGTCGCGCTTGGCGGCGCCGCCGCACTTGGGGCAGTCGACGTCGACCCAGTCGGACGCGGCGGCCAGCGGCGAGGTGCCCTTGGGCGCCAGGTCGGCGCCGCGCAGGTTCTCCGGCAGCCGGACGGGCAGTTGGTCGTCGGGGACGGGGACCTCGCCGCACGCCTCGCAGTGCACGATCGGGATCGGGCAGCCCCAGAACCGCTGCCGGGACACCAGCCAGTCGCGCAGCCGGAAGTTGACGGAGGCGCGTCCGGTTCCGCGCTCGTCCAGCACCTCGATGATCTTCTCGATGCCGTCGGCCTTGCCCAGCCCGTCGATCGGGCCGGAGTTGACCAGCCGGCCGTCGCCGGGGGTGGCGATGCCGGTCTCGGCGGGGTCGGGCAGCCCGGTCTCCACCACGACGCGGACCGGCAGCCCGAACTTCAGCGCGAAGTCCAGGTCGCGCTGGTCGTGCGCGGGCACCGCCATGATCGCGCCGTGCCCGTACTCGGCCAGCACGTAGTCCGACGCCCAGACCGGCAGCCGCTCGCCGTTGACCGGGTTGACCGCGTAGCGGCCCAGGAACACGCCGGTCTTCTCGCGCTCGGTGGACAGCCGCTCGATCTCGCTCTCCCGGGAGACCTCCTCGCGGTAGGCCTCGAACGCGGCGCGCTGGTCGGGGTGGCAGACCTCCTCGGCCAGCGCGGCGTCGGCGGCGACGACCATGAAGGTGGCGCCGAACAGGGTGTCGGGACGGGTGGTGTAGACGGTGACGGGCTCGTCCCGGCCCTCGATCACGAAGTCGACGTCGGCGCCGGTGGAGCGGCCGATCCAGTTGCGCTGCATCAGCAGGACGCGCTCGGGCCACTTGCCCTCCAGCTGCGCCATGTCGTCCAGCAGCCGGTCGGCGTAGTCGGTGATCTTGAAGTACCACTGGGTCAGCACGCGCTTTTCGACCAGCGCGCCGCAGCGCTCGCAGTGCCCGCCGACGACCTGCTCGTTGGCCAGGACGGTCTGGTCCTTCGGGCACCAGTTGACGTGGCCGCCCTTGCGGTAGGCCAGGCCCCGCTCGTAGAAGCGCAGGAACAGCCACTGCGTCCACCGGTAGTACTCGGGGTCGGAGGTGTGCAGGCGGCGCGTCCAGTCGAAGGACGGGGCGTAGCGGCGGAACGAGGCGGCCTGCGTGTCGATGTTGGCGTAGGTCCACTCGGCGGGGTGCGAGTCGCGCTTGATCGCGGCGTTCTCGGCGGGCAGGCCGAAGGAGTCCCAGCCGATGGGGTGCAGCACGTTGTACCCGCGCTGGAACCAGTAGCGGGCGACGACGTCGCCGATGGCGAACGCCTCGGCGTGACCCATGTGCAGGTCACCGCTGGGGTAGGGGAACATGTCCAGCGCGTAGCGCCGTTCGCGGCCGTCGTCCTTCTCCTCCGCCGCGAAGGGGTCGAGCTCCGCCCACCGGGCCTGCCACTTGTCCTGAACCGCCCGTGGGTCGTACGTCTCGGTCAGGGGGGACGCCCCCCCTGTACCCCCCGCGGCTCCGCGGGTGGGGTCGTCGCTGCTCACGCTTCCGCTCCGGTCTCCATCTGGGGTTCACAGGGCCAACGGGCTCTCCGTCACATGAAACGGCCCCTCGCGCAGGAGGGGCCACCACGTCGACGTCGATGCGTCAACGTGGTCGTCGAAGGAGCAGCCTGGCCGACATACATCAAGAGTAGCGCAACCGCAAGCCTCGCGCCGGGGGCCTGCCGGGCCGGCGGGGGGTTGACGCGGCGGCGCCGATCGCCCATCCTCTCCAAAAGGAAAGTTTCCTATTTAATGGAGGCTCCGGCCGAGGCTCGCTCCCCGTCCCCTCACCCAGAGGGGACCACCCCCGCCAAGGAGACGCGCATGCCACGCAAGTCCACCCTCGCCATCGCCGCCGCCGCGGGCGCCGGCGCCACGCTCCTCACCGCCGCTCCCGCGCTCGCCCACGGCTACACCAACAGCCCGCCCAGCCGGGCGCTGCTGTGCAAGCAGGGCACCGTGAAGAACTGCGGGCCCATCCAGTGGGAACCGCAGAGCACGGAGGGCCCGAAGGGCTTCCCCCAGTCCGGCCCCGCCGACGGCACCCTCTGCGCGGCGGGCGACAGCCGCTGGGCCCCGCTCGACGACCAGCGCGGCGGCACCTGGCCCGCCACGAAGGTGGCCGCCGGGCCGTACACCTTCACCTGGCACCTCACCGCCGCCCACGCCACCACCTCGTTCCGCTACTTCATCACCCGCGACGGCTGGAACCCCACCCGGCCGCTCACCCGCGCGCAGCTCGACCTGACGCCGTTCCTGCAGGTCAACTACGGCGGCCAGCGGCCGGCGTACGACGTCAGCCACAGCGGGACGCTGCCCGCCAAGCACGGCCGGCACATGATCCTCGCCGTCTGGGACATCGCCGACACCGGCAACGCCTTCTACCAGTGCTCGGACGTCGACTTCGGCTGATCTGCGCGACGGCCGGACGGCCGTGACCGGCCACCCCCGCGGGCCGCCCCGCTCCAGGCGCCCGCACCCGTGGCCGGGCGGGACCGCGCGTCCCGCCTGGCCACCTGGTCATAGACTCCTCGGTGACAAACCGGCCGGTCACCGTTCCGCGCGAGGAGTGCCATGCTCAACCTGTCCGTGCTGCTGGAGGACGCCGCCAGGGAGACGCCCGACCGCGACGCCGTCGTGTTCGGCGACCTGCGGCTCTCCTACTCCTTCGTCGACCAGGTCGCGAACCAGGTCGCGAACCTGCTGCGGGCGCGCGGCATCGGACCCGGCGACAAGGTCGCGCTGTCCAGCCCCAACCTGCCGTACTTCCCGATGGTCTACTTCGGGGCGCTGAAGGCGGGCGCGGTGGTCGTGCCGCTGAACGTGCTGCTCAAGCCGCGGGAGATCGCCTACCACCTGGCCGACTCCGAGGCCAAGGCGTTCTTCTGCTTCGATGGGACGCCGCAGCTGCCGCTCGGCGAGACCGGCCACGCCGGGTTCCAGAACGCCCCCGGCTGCGAGCACTTCTTCCTGCTGCCGGCGAACCCGGCCGCGGCCGAGTCGCCGATCGAGGGCGCCGAACTGTTCTGGGCGGCCCTCACCGGCCAGTCCGGCACGTTCGAGACCGAGCGGACCGAGGGCACCGACACCGCGGTGATCATCTACACCAGCGGGACGACCGGGCAGCCGAAGGGCGCCGAACTGACGCACGGCAACCTGCTGATGAACGCGATGGTGGACGACACGCTGTTCGCGCGGACGCTGCACGACACCTCGCTGGTCACGCTGCCGCTCTTCCACATCTTCGGGCAGACGTGCGTGATGAACGTCGGGTTCTACCGGCGCGGCACGCTCGTCATGCAGCCGCGGTTCGACGCCAAGGAGGCGGTCGAGCTGATGGTGAAGGAGAAGGTGACCATCTTCGCCGGCGTCCCGACGATGTACTGGGCGCTGCTCAGCGACGACACCTCCGCCGAGGACGTCGCGGCGATCCGGGAGAACCTGCGGGTCGCGGTGTCGGGCGGCGCGGCGCTGCCGATGGAGGTCATCAAGGGCGTCCGGGACAAGTTCGGGATGAACGTCCTGGAGGGCTACGGGCTGTCGGAGACCTCGCCGGTCTGCTCGTTCAACCGCCCCGACCGGCCGACCAAGCCCGGCTCGATCGGGCTGCCGGTCTGGGGCGTGGAGATGAAGCTCGTCGACGACGGCTGGAAGGAGGTCGAGGGCGAGGGGCCCGGCGAGATCGCGGTGCGCGGCCACAACGTCATGAAGGGCTACTACAACCGGCCCGAGGCGACCGCCGAGGCGGTCAAGGACGGCTGGTTCCGCACCGGCGACGTCGCCCGCCGCGACGAGGACGGCTACTACTACATCATCGACCGCTCCAAGGACATGATCATCCGGGGCGGCTACAACGTGTACCCGCGGGAGCTGGAGGAGGTCCTGATGACCCATCCGGACGTCTCGCTGGCCGCCGTGGTGGGCGTCCCGCACCCGAGCCACGGCGAGGAGGTCAAGGCGTACGTGATCCGCAAGCCCGGCGCCGCGGTCACCGAGGACGAGCTCGTCGCGTGGGGCAGGGAGCAGTTCGCCAACTACAAGTACCCGCGGATCGTCGAGTTCCGCGACGAGCTGCCGATGACCGCCACCGGCAAGATCCTCAAGCGCGAGCTGCGCTGACCCGACGCACCGGAGGAGCCGGCCGCGTCCGGCGCGGCCGGGACGTCCGGCGCGACCGGCGTGTCAGTGCGCCACGAGCGCGACGGGGGCGGACTCCCGGAGCCGTTTGAGCGCCTCGTGGGACGGCGTGCCGGGGGCGGTGGTGTAGAGCACGACGCGCTGGTCGCGTTCCGGGACGTACAGGACGTCGCAGTGCAGGTCCAGCGGGCCGACCAGCGGATGGACCATGCGCTTGCGGCTGCTGCGCCTGATCCCGACCTCGCCGGCGTCCCACAGGCGGGCGAACAGCGGGCTGCGCTGCGACACCTCGGCGACCAGGGCGGCGATGCCGGCGTCGCCGGGGTAGCGTCCGGCCGCGGCGCGCAGGTCCGCGACCGACTCGCCCGCCAGTTCCGCCACGTACTCGTCGCTGCCGTACCGGTCGGCGACGGGGCCGGTGAACAGCCACCGGATCACGTTGCGCTCCCCGGGCGGCAGGGCGGCGAAGTCCGTCATCAGCGCCGCCGCCAAGGGGTTCCAGGCGAGGATGTCGTGGCGGGCGTTCAGCACGTAGGCGGGGGTGTCGTCGAGCCGTTCCAGCAGGTGCAGGATGCCGGGCGGCACCTCCTGGGACGGCGCGGCCGGAAGCTCCGGCGGCTCGCCCGCGAGATGGTGGAGGTGGCCGCGCTCATCACCGGCGCGAACAAGGGAATCGGGTTCGAGACGGCGCGCATTCTCGGTTCGGGTGGCAGGACCGTACTGATCGGTGCGCGTTCCGCAGAACGCGGCGAGAAGGCCGCGGCCGAGCTGGCGGGCGAGGGCATCGATGCCCGTTTCGTCCGCGTCGACGTCACCGACCAGGCGACCGTCCAGGCGGCCGCGGAATGGATCGACGCCGAGTACGGACGGCTGGACATCCTGGTCAACAACGCCGGGATCACCTCGACGGACGCCGCCGACCACGGCCGTTCGACGCCGCCGAGCCGGACGACGGTGGAACAGGTCCGGGAGACGTTCGAGACGAACGTGTTCGGGGTCGTCGCCGTGACGAACGCGATGCTGCCGCTGCTGCGCCGCTCCCCCGCCGGACGCGTCGTCAACGTCTCCAGCGAACTGGGGTCGCTGGCGCTGCACAGCGATCCGTCCGCGCCCGTCTACGGCACGAACCTGCTCCCCTACAACACGTCCAAGAGCGCGCTGAACGCGGTGACGGTCGCCTATGCGAAGGAACTGGCCGGCACGTCGGTCACGGTGGTCGCGGCGGCGCCCGGCTACTGCGCGACCGACCTGAACGGGCACACCGGTTTCCGCACGCCCGTCCAGGGCGCGACCGTGATCGCCGGAGCGGCGGCGGGCGGGGACGCCCCGAACGGCGCGTTCGTCGCCGAGGCCGGGCCCGTGCCCTGGTAGCGGGCTCAGAACTCGCAGGGCAGGTGCTTGATGCCATTGATGAAGCTGGAGTAGAGCCGTTCCGGCGGCGCGGTCGAGCGGATGTCCGGGAGCCGCCGGAACAGCTCGCGGAACATCACCGTGATCTCCTGCCGGGCCAGGTGCGCGCCGAGGCAGAAGTGCGGGCCCGCGGCGCCGAAGCCGAGGTGCGGGTTGGGGCTGCGGGTGATGTCGAAGGCGTCCGGGTCGGCGAAGACGGCCTCGTCGCGGTTGGCCGAGCAGTAGTACATGAGGACCTTGTCGCCGTCCTTGAACCGCTGCCCGTTCAGCTCGTGGTCGCGGGTGACCGTCCGGCGCATGAAGGTGACGGGGCTGGCCAGGCGGACGATCTCCTCGACCGCCGTCGGGGCGTACCGGTCGAAGTCGGACTTCCAGCGGTCGCGCTGCTCCGGGTTGAGAGTGAGCAGCTTCAGGCCGTGCGCGATGGCGTTGCGGGTGGTCTCGTTGCCGGCGACGACCAGCAGGATGAAGAACGACCCCAGCTCCTGGTCGGTCAGCGACTCCCCGTCGACGTTGCCGTGGACGAGGGCGGAGGTGAGGTCGTCGGCGGGCCGCTCGGCCCGCTCGGCGGCCAGGTCGCGGACCATGCCGCGCAGTTCCTCGGCGGCGCCGAGGACCGCCGCGGCGACCTCGGCGAAGTCCGGCACGTACTCGGGGTCGAAGGCGCCGATCACGGTGTTGGACAGGTCGAAGACCCGCCGGTACCGCTCCTCGGGGACGCCCATCAGATCGCAGATGATCGTCAGCGGCAGGCGGGCGGCGACCCCGGTGACGAAGTCGCCGCCGCCGGACGGCCGGAACTCCTCGATGATCCGCACGGCGGCCCGGACGATGTCGTCCTCGATCTTGGCGATCATCCGGTGCGTGAACGCGCGCGAGACGATCCGGCGCAACCGGGCGTGCCGCGGGTCGTCCATGTTGATCATCGAGCCGAAATACTCGAGGAACTCCGGCGGCGGGTCGAAGGTGCCCGCGATGTTGCCGCGCGAGGAGCAGAACACCTGCGGCGTCCGGCTGGCCTCGACGATGTCGGCGTGCCGCACCAGCGCGTAGTAGCCGGGCCCGGGCTCGGCGCCGATGAACGACATGTCCGGTTCGGCGAAGAACGGCGGCCGCTCCAGCGAGCGCAGCGCGGCGAACGCCGCGTTGCGCTCGCTCAGCGGCCGCGCCCAGAACTCCAGGTCGGACAGGTCGACGTCCTCGGGGCGGACGGTGCCGGTCGCCATGTGTCGCCTCCCGCGCCGGGCCGCCCCGCGTGGCGGCCCTCGCCGCCATCGTGACAAAGCGGGCACCGGCGTCAAGGGGGTCCGGCCCGCGGGCTCAGATCGTGTAGGGCAGCCGCTTGATCCCGTTGATGAAGTTGGACTCCAGCCGGTCGGGCTCGCCGGCCTTGATCCCGGGGACCTTGCCCAGCAGCTCGCGGAACATCACGGTGACCTCCCGCCGCGCCAGGTGGGCGCCGAGGCAGAAGTGCGGGCCGGGGCCGCCGAACCCGACGTGCGGGTTGGGGTCGCGCAGGATGTCGAACCTCTCCGGGTCGGTGAAGACCGACTCGTCCCGGTTCGCCGACCAGTAGTAGAGGACGAGCTTGTCGCCCTCCTTGATCTCGTGGTCGTTCAGCGTGGTGTCGCGGGTCGCGGTGCGGCGCATCCAGATGACCGGCGAGACGTACCGCACGATCTCCTCGACGGCGCCGGCGATGCGCCCCTCGAAGTCCTCGGTGAGCAGGGCGCGCTGGTCGGGGTTGCGGGTGAGCAGGTCCAGGCCGTGCGCGATGGCGTTGCGGGTGGTCTCGTTGCCGGCCACGACGAGCAGGATGAAGAACGACCCCAGCTCCTGGTCGGTCAGCGACTCCCCGTCGATGTTCGCGTTCACCAGCGCGGACGTCAGGTCGTCGGTGGGATCCTCGCGGCGGCGCCGGCCGAGCTCCTCGACCAGGCCGCGCAGCGTCTCGCCGGCGGTGAGCAGGGCGAGGGCGAGCTGCTCGGGGTCGCCGGAGGGGACGAACTCGGCGTCGTTGCCGGCGAGGATGACGTTGGTCGCGTCCAGGACGGTCTGGTACTGGTCCTCGGCGATCCCCATCATGTCGCAGATGATCTTCAGGGGCAGCCGGGCGGCCACGTCCGCGACGAAGTCGCCGCTGCCGTCGCCCGCGGCCACGCTGCCGACGATCTCGGCGGCGACCGCCTCGACCCGGTCCTCGAACCGCTGGATCATCCGCGGCGAGAAGGCCCGGGACACGATCCGGCGGATCTTGGCGTGCCGCGGGTCGTCCATGCTGATCATCGAGCCGAAGTACTCGTGCATGTCGCCGGGCATGTCCGGGATGCTGATCGCGCCGCGGCCCGAGCAGAAGTCCTGCGGGCGGCGGGACGCCTCGACGACGTCGGCGTGCCGGGTGAGGGCGTAGTAGCCCGGCCCCTGCGGCGCGATGATGATGTCCGGCTCCTCGAACCTGACGAGCTCGGGGTGCCACCGCAGCGCCTTGAACGCCTCGTGCCGCTGGTCGTGCGGGCGGCGCCAGAACTCCCAGTCCGTCAGGTTGATGTCCTCGACCCTGAGCACGTGCTATCACCTCGTCCGAACGTGATTCGGTTTACAAGCACTGTCTCAAAGTAAAGCGCGCGGGCGACACCGGACGGCGCGGTGACCCGCGTCACATCGCCGTGCCCGAGCCCCGACCGTACCGGACGTCCGGGCGCGCCCGCACCGCACCGGGCGCGCCCGGAAGGATCACAACCGCGCCCACGCCTCCGTCAGGACCGACCGCAGGATCTGCTCGATCTCGTCGAAGTGCGACTGGTCGCAGGTCAGCGGCGGCGCGAGCTGGACGACCGGGTCGCCGCGGTCGTCGGCGCGGCAGTACAGGCCCGCCTCGTACAGCGCCTTGTCGAGGAAGCCGCGCAGCAGCCGCTCCGACTCGTCCTCGTCGAAGGTCTCCCGGGTGTCCCCGTCCTTGACCAGCTCGATGCCGTAGAAGTAGCCGTCGCCGCGGACGTCCCCGACGATCGGCAGGTCGCGCAGCCGCTCCAGCGTCGCGCGGAACGCGTCGCGGTTGCGCATGACGTGGCCGAGGAGGTCCTCGCGCTCGAACAGGTCGAGGTTGGCCAGCGCCACCGCCGCCGACACCGGGTGGCCGCCGAAGGTGTAGCCGTGCGCGAACATCGTCGTGCCGTGCTTGAAGGGCTCGAACAGCCGGTCGGTGACGAGCATGCCGCCGAGCGGCGAGTACCCGGAGGTCACCCCCTTGGCGAAGGTGATGATGTCCGGCGTGTAGCCGAAGCGCTGCGCGCCGAACATGGTGCCGAGGCGGCCGAACGCGCAGATCACCTCGTCCGACACCAGCAGCACGTCGTGCCGGTCGCAGATCTCGCGGACGCGCTGGAAGTACCCGGGCGGCGGCGGGAAGCAGCCGCCCGAATTCTGCACCGGCTCCAGGAACACCGCCGCGACGGTGTCGGGCCCCTCGAACTCGATGGCCTCCTCGATCCGGTCGGCGGCCCAGCGGCCGAACGCCTCCGGGTCGTCGCCGTGCTCGGACGCCCGGTAGATGTTGGTGTTGGGCACCCGGAACGCGCTCGGCACCAGCGGCTCGAACGGCGCCTTCAGCCCCGGCAGGCCGGTCAGCGACAGCGCGCCGTGCGGGGTGCCGTGGTAGGCGACCGCGCGGCTGATCACCTTGTGCTTGGTGGGCTTGCCGGTCAGCTTGAAGTACTGCTTGGCGAGCTTCCAGGCGCTCTCCACCGCGTCGCCGCCGCCGGTGGTGAAGAACACCCGGTCCAGGCCGTCCGGGGCCAGCCCGGCGAGCCGCTCGGCCAGCTCGACGGCCTTCGGGTGCGCGTACGACCAGATCGGGAAGTAGGCCAGCTCGGCGGCCTGCTTGGCGGCGGCCTGCGCCAGCTCCTCGCGGCCGTGCCCGGCCTGGACGGTGAACAGGCCGGACAGCCCGTCGAGGTAGCGCCGGCCCGCCGCGTCGTAGACGTACGGGCCCTCGCCGCGGACGATCACCGGGATCTCGGCGCCGTCCTGCGACGCCGCGTGCCGCGCGAAGTGCATCCACAGGTGGTCGCGGGCCGCCTTCTGCATCGGTTCGTTCTGCTGGCTGGTCCTGTCCGGCTCCGTCATCACGCTTCCCTTGTCACGACCCGAGGACGCCGCACACAATGTGAGCGATCCAGTTGTCTCGATGCTAGGTGACAACGGAATTCGATGTAAATACGTATCTAGACACATGTATCCGTAGTGGTGCGGTCACGTGGCCGCACCCGGTCCGATCCGCGGCGGACGCGCCGGGGTAGCGTCGCCGCGGGACCAAGGAGGCGATCACCCGCATGGGCGACATCACGACCGGATCGGTCAGGGCGAACGGGCTGGAGTTCGGATACCTGGCGGCGGGCCCCGAGGACGGGCCGCTCGCGCTGTGCCTGCACGGCTTCCCGGACTCGGCGCACACCTGGCGGCACCTGCTCCCCGAACTGGCCGCCGCCGGCCACCGGGCGGTCGCGCCCTTCATGCGCGGGTACGCGCCGACGTCGGTGCCCGAGGACGGCGCCTACCAGGGCGGTGCCCTGGCCGCCGACGCCAACGCCCTGCACGAGGCGTTCGGCGGCGGCTCCGACGCCGTCGTCATCGGCCACGACTGGGGCGCCTTCGCCGCCTACGGCGCCGCCGCGGCGGCCCCCGGCCGCTGGCGCAAGGCCGTCGCCATGTCCGTCCCGCCCCTGGCGGTGATGGTCACGGCGTTCTTCGACTACGAGCAGCTCAAGCGCTCGTTCTACATCTTCCTTTTCCAGACGCCGTTGGCGGAGGCCGCCGTCAACCGCTCCTTCATCGAGGGCCTGTGGCGGGACTGGTCGCCGAAGGACTCCGGCTACGCCGCCGAGGACGTCGACCACGTCATGGACTGCCTGGCCACGCCGGACAACCTGGCGGCCGCGATCGGCTACTACCGCGCGATGCTCGACCCGTCCCGCCACGTCGAGCGCTATGCCGCCGAGCAGAAGGCGGCCTCCTCGGTGGGCGAGCGCCCCGTCCTCTACCTGCACGGTTCGGAGGACGGCTGCCTCGGTCCGGACGTCGTCGCCCCCGGAGGCGACCTCGGCGCCGTCCTGGCCGCCCTGCCGCCGGGGTCGCGCGCCGAACTCGTCCCCGGCGGGGGCCACTTCCTCCAGTTGGACCGTCCCGCCGACGTCAACCGCCGCATCCTCGGCTGGCTGGCCGACTGACCGGCTGGGCGGCTGGGCGGCTGGGGCGGCTGGGCGGCTCAGCGCGCCAGCAGGTCGCGGAGGGTCTTGGCGATCTCGGCGGGCGCCTGCTCGGCCATGAAGTGGCCGTGGTCGACCGTCCCGTGCACCAGGTCCGGCGCCCAGGCCGACCACAGCGCCCGCGCGTCGAAGCCGAGCGCGGCGCCCCAGTCCTGCTGCAGGACGGCGACCGGCATCCGCAGCCGGTTGCCGGCGTCCCGGTCGGCCTGGTCGTGCTCGATGTCGATACCGGCGGACGCGCGGTAGTCGGCGACGATCGACGGGACGGCGGCGCGGCACGCGTCCAGGTAGGCGGCCCGGACGTCGGCCGGGATCGCGTCCGGGCCGGCACCCCAGACGTCCAGGAAGTGGCCGAAGAACGGGTCGGCGGTCGCGGCGATCATCTGCTCCGGCAGGCCGGGCGGCTGCGCCATGAGGTAGAGGTGGAAACCGACGGCCGCGCTCACGCCGTGCATCGCGTCCCACATCTCCAGGGTGGGCAGCACGTCCAGGCAGGCCAGATGGGTGATCGTTTCCGGGTGGTCAAGGCCGGCGCGGAAGGCGACCAGGGCGCCGCGGTCGTGCCCGGCCAGCGCGAAGCGCTCGTGCCCGAGCGCGCGGGCGAGGGCGACGATGTCGGCCGCCATGGTCCGCTTGGAGTAGGTGTCCTGACTCTCCTCCGCCGGCTTGTCGCTCGCGCCGTACCCGCGCAGGTCGGGAACGATCACGGTGTGGTCGGCGGCCAGGTCGGCGGCGACGTGCCGCCACATCAGATGGGTCTGCGGGAAGCCGTGCAGCAGCACGACGGGGCTGCCCGAGCCGCCGACGGCCACGTTGAGGGACACGCCGTCCGCGACGGGGATCCGCTGGTAGTCGAAGCCGCTGATCGTTGTGGTCATGGTGTCGTCCTTCTCCTTTATCGGGTGTTGTCACCAGGTTGAGGGGCGCGAATGAGCATCCGGTCAGCGCGCTACCGTGACCAGGGGCGGCTTGCGGGGAAGGGCGAGACGGGTGGGGGTCGTGTTCGGGGTGCTGGGGCCGGTGACGGCCTGGGACGCGGCGGGCGCGCCGGTCGCCCTGAAGGGGCCGCGGCACCGCGCCGTGCTCGCCCGGCTGATCGTCGCCCGCAGGCGCGTCGTCCCGGTCGGCCTGCTGGTCGACGACCTGTGGGACGTCCCGCCGCCGGGCGCGGTGGGCGCGGTGCGGACGTTCGTGGCCGCGCTGCGCCGGGCGCTGGAGCCGGACCGCGCGCCGCGCACCCCGTCCCGGCTGCTGGTCACCGAAGGCCCCGGATACGCGCTGCGCGCGGAGCCGGACCAGGTGGACGCCTGGCGGTTCGAGCAGGCCGTGTCCGCCGCCGCCGAACTGCCGCCCGACCGGGCGCAGGCCGCGCTGGACGAGGCGCTGGGCTGGTGGCGCGGCCCCGCCTACGCCGACTTCGCCGACGAGCCCTGGGCCCGCGCGGAGCGCTCCCGGCTGGCCGAGCTGCGGTTGCACGCCGTGGAGCGGCGGGCGCAGGCGCGGCTCGACGCCGGGTTGGCCGCCGAGACCGTGCCGGACCTGGACGCGCACGTCAGCGAGCATCCATGGCGCGAATCGGGCTGGCGCCTGCTGGCGCTCGCCCTGTACCGGACGGGCCGGCAGGCCGACGCGCTGGCGGTGCTGCGCCGCGCCCGCGACATCCTCGCCGGGCAGCTCGGCCTGGACCCGGGTCCCGAGCTGCGGCGGATGGAGGCCGACGTGCTCGCCCAGGACCCGGGACTGGACCGCCAGGCCGAGCCGGAGTCGGCGGCGGCACGGCTGTGGACGCGGACGGCCGCCGACTACGACCGGACGGTCGCCGCGGGTGCCCGCACGCGGCTGGAGTCCACGGTCGGCCTGATCCGCGACCTGGCGGTGACCGGGGGCGCGGGGCTGGAGGCGGCACGGGGGCACCGGCTGGCGGCCGTCACCGCGGCGGAGGAGTTCGGCGACCCGGAGCTGACCGCCCGGGTGATCGGCGCCTACGACGTCCCGGCGATCTGGACGCGCAGCGACGACCCGGAGCTCGCGCGCCGGATCGTCGCGGCGGCCGAACGCGCCCTGGCCGGGCTGCCGCCGGGGCTCGCGCACGACGCGACGCGGGCGCGCCTGCTGTCCACGATCGCGCTGGAGATGCGCGGGACGCGCTCGCCGCGCGGCCCGGAGGCCGCGGCGGAGGCGGAGGCGCTGGCGCGGCGGCTGGACGATCCGGCGGTGCTGGCGTTCGCGCTCAACGGCGCGTTCATGCAGTCGTGCACGCGGGCGGGGCTCGCCGCCCGCAGGGACGCGATCGGCGCCGAGCTGGTCGGGCTGTCGGCCCGGCACGGCCTGGTGGCCTTCGAGATCCTCGGGCACCTCGTGCGGGTCCAGGCCCGCGGCGCGCTCGCCGACTTCCCGGCGGCGGACGACCACGCGGCGCAGGTCGGCCGGCTGGCCGAACGCCACGAACGCCCACTGGTCGACGTGTTCACGCGGTGGTACGCGGCGCTGCGGTCGGCCGCGTCCGGACGGGCCTCGGTGGCGGAGATGGAGGCGGCGTACCGGGCGGCTGCCGGGACCCTGGACGGCGCCGGAATGCCCGGCCTGTCCACCGGCCTGCTGCCGCTCGCGCTGTTGAGCGCGCGCATGCTCGGCGGCCGGAGCCCGATCGAGATCGACATGGAGGACGACTGGGGCCCGTACCGTCCCTGGGCCGAACCGCTCGCGCTGCTGAACGCCGGGCGGCGGGACGAGGCGAGGGCGGCGCTGCACGCCCTGCCCGAGCCGCCCGCCGACCTGATGTACGAGGCGATGTGCTGCCTGGAGGCCGCGGCCGCGCTGGACCTCGGCGACAAGCCCCTCCTGGAGCGCACCCGCGACCGGCTGCTGCCCGCCGCCGGGGAACTCGCGGGCGCGGGCAGCGGCCTGCTCACGTTCGGGCCCGTGGACGCGTGGCTCGACCGCATCGAGCGTGGCCTCGCGGCCGGTTAGCCGCGGGGCTAGAGGCGCTTGAGCAGTTCGTTCTCGACGACCGACTCCACGAGCAGTTCCCGATAGCCGACGTCATCGAACAGGACGGTGACGCGATCGCCTTCGCCCCCCACCACCTGCCCGTGTCCCCATTCGCGGTGCTCCACCTGTACGCCGGTGGGGAACGTCCGGTTGTCCGCACGCGCCTCGGCCCGTCCCGCCTCGCAGTTGTCGCACCGTCCGCAGCGCTTGTCGTAGCTTTCGCCGAAGTACCGCAGCAGAAAGCGGCGACGGCAATCGGTCAGCTCGCAGTAGCGGCGCATCATGTCGATACGCGTCCGTTCCACGTCGCGTCGCTGCTCCGCAAGGCGCGTCACCGCCGCGACCACGTCGTCCGTCCCGGGCGCGTCGCGGACGGGCCGGACGCGCTTGCCCAGCCGCACGGCATCGGCCTCTTGGAGCAGATCGAGGACGACGACGAGCCGGCGCAAGGAGACGCCGAGCCGCTTGGCCAGGTCTCGCCGGGTCGTCGGTCCCTCGTTCACCGCGCCGTACACATCGGCGACCATGTCCTCGTCCGGGAGGCCGCCGGTGAAGAACTTCGGCAGGGCCAGGTCGTCGGGCCGGTAGAAGCAGACCGCCTCGGCGCGCCCGCCGTCGCGTCCGGCGCGCCCGATCTCCTGGTAGTACGCGTCGAGCGAGCCCGGAACGTTCGCGTGGAGGACGAAGCGGATGTCGGGCTTGTCGATGCCCATGCCGAACGCGTTGGTCGCCACGACGATCCTCGTCGCGCCGTCCATGAAGGACGCCTGCACCTCATCGCGCTCGCTCTTGCGCAGCCCGGCGTGATAGGGACGGGCGCCGTCCAGCCGGTCGGCGTACCGGACGGCTTCCCTGCGTGTGCCCACGTAGACGATGCCGGGGCCCTCCCGCTCTTGCGCGGCCGCCACGACGGCGTCCGACTGCTCCTCCGCGTCCCGGAATCTGCGCACCGCGAGCCCGATCTCGGGCCGGTCGAACCCCCGGATGACCTCCACGGGATCGCGCAGCCCGAGCCGTTCGACGATCTCGGCGCGGACCGGCGGCGCCGCCGTCGCGGTCAGCGCCGCCACCACCGGACGCTCGGGGAGCGACTCCACGACCGCGCCCAGCCGCAGGTAGTCGGGACGGAAGTCGTGGCCCCACGCCGTGATGCAGTGCGCCTCGTCCACCACCAGGAGCGCGGGCGGCGCGCCCATGAGGAGCCGGCGCACGTCGTCGCGCAGCAACTGCTCGGGGGCCATGAACACGAACGCCGCCGCGTCCCCGGCCAGCGCCGCCTCCGCCTTCTCCCGCAGCCCGCGCCCCGTCGCCGCGTTCAGCACATGGGTCTCCAGCCCCGCCTCCCGCAGCCCGAGCGACTGGTCGCGCTGCAGCGACACCAGCGGCGACACCACCACGACCGGCCCGCCCAGCACGATCCCGGCGACGTCGTACACCGCCGACTTCCCGCCGCCCGACGGCATGACGACCAGCGCGTCACGGCCGCCGGCGAGCGCCTCCATCGCCTCGCGCTGACCCGGCCGCAGCCGCTCCAGACCCAGTGCCCGTCGCGCGACCTCACCGACGTCCCGTTCGTCCACGCCACCCCTGCTTCCCCGGAGAGAAGGGCACATGCGCACGGGCGGCGTCAGGCCTGGTCATACGAGAGGCCTGGTCATACGAGAAGGCGGCGGGCCGGCCGGTCACCCGGCCGATCCGCCGCCACCCGCTGGCGGGAGCGTCCGCCCCGTCACACGCCCCAGTCGGGACGCAGCGGCATGTGGCTGCCGCCGTTCTCGTCGAGCTTCACGCCCAGGGTCTGGTGCAGCTGGATCCAGTTCTGGTTGAAGCCCAGCACGCAGCCCGCCATGTAGACGCGCCACACCCGGGCCGTGCCCTCGCCGACCTCGGCGACGGCCTCGTCCCAGTGCTCGTCCAGGTTCCGGCACCATCCGGTGAGGGTCCGCGCATAGTGCTCGCGCAGGTTCTCCTGGTGCCGGATCTCGAAGCCCGCGTCGTTCATCTGCTGCTGGACGTAGCCCGGCCCCTCCAGCTCACCGTCCGGGAACACGTACCGGTTGATGAACCCGTTCTCCTTGCGCGGAGGCACCAGGTTGTTCGGACGGGTGATGGTGTGGTTCAGCATCCGCCCGCCGGGCTTCACCTTCCCGTACAGGAACGAGAAGTACGACGGCAGGTTCTTCTTGCCGATGTGCTCGGTCAGGCCGATGGAGCTGATGGCGTCGAAGCCCGTCTCGGTCACGTCGCGGTAGTCCATGTGCCGGACCTCCGCCAGGTCCGACAGGCCCCGGTCGGCGATGGCCTTCTGCGCCCACTCGGCCTGCTGCTTGGACAGCGTCACCCCGAGCGCCTTCACGCCGTACTCCTTGGCGGCGTGCATCACCATCCCGCCCCAGCCGCAGCCCACGTCCAGCAGCCGCATCCCGGGCTTCAGCCCGATCTTCTTGGCCACCAGGTCGTGCTTGTGGAACTGCGCCTCCTCCAGCGTCGAGTGCTCCTCGGGGAAGCACGCGCACGTGTAGGCCATGGACGGGCCGAGCACCCACTCGTAGAACGTGTTGGACACGTCGTAGTGGTGCGAGATGGCCTTCGCGTCGCGCCGCTTGGTGTGCCGCAGCCACGACGGGATGCGGCTGAAGGGCGCCTCCTGCGGCGGCGGGTCCAGCCGGCGGGACATCGCGGCGCGCAGCAGCGGGTCCTTCAGCACGCCCGCGACGACCCGCGCCTTGTCGCGCGGCGTCACGTCGCTGAGCACCTGCTGCATCGTCGTCAACGCCTCGATCATGTTCCCGTCGACGTCGATCATGCCGGTCACGTACGCGCGGGCCAGACCGAGCGCCCCCGGCGAATGCACGAGATAGGACACCGCGTAGGGCGAGCGGATGTCGAACCGGATCGGCGCGCCGGGAACCCCCGACCGCGAACCGTCGTACGCCGTGAACTCCACTGGCGCCTCAGCCCCGGCGAGCTGCTCGAAGACCCTGGCCAGCGTCATCTTGATCCTCCTGTCTCTTCGCCCCGGACGGGACGGCGATGGTCGACCGCCGGACCCTCCGGGGCCCACCCCCCGAAACCGCGGACGCAGGTCAGCGTCCGCGCACGCACTTGTCGTAGAGGTCCAGCAGCCGCTCGCCGGGGTCGTACTCCCCCTTGAGCCGCCGGTAGGTCTCCCCGTCGTAGTACCGCCAGAACTCGTCCCTGCCGTAAAAAGCGGTCGAGTACAGGGACTTGTGGCCGTCAAGCTTGGCGACCTCGCGCTCGATCAGCCGGTTGTGGTACTCGGGGATCTGACCGGGAGGAAGCCGGACCGTCCCCCAGAACCCGACGTTGACGTACGGGCGGCCGACCTCCAGCGGGTACAGCGGCCAGCGCTCCTTCGCGCGCAGCGGGCACAGCCAGATCGGGCTCATCCCCACCTTGCCGTGGAAGAACTCCAGGAACTCCGGCAGCCGCTCGACCGGCACCTCGATGTCCTGGATGACGTCCTCGCGGGGACGCAGCCCGCGCCACCGCTCCACACGCGCGATGATCTGGTACCGGCGGTCGTAGGCGACCATCTTGCGGTACACGTCGGAGCGCTTGTACTTGTCCGGCCACAACCGCCGCACGGTCGGGTTCTGCACGCCGAACGCGCCCGAGCACCAGAACCAGTCGGTGTCCCAGCGCCAGATGTAGTCGCGCACCGTCAGGAAGTCGACCGAGCGCTCCTGGATCGACCGGTAGTAGATCCCCTGGCCGGTGTAGTCGGAGGTGTAGGGCGCGTCGTCGGCGAAGAAGCCGAGCGTGATGTACTGCTCGCCCGCGCTGAACACCGTCCCGTCCACGAAGTCGACGGCCTCGCCCTCGAACTGCCCGGACTCGGTGATCTCGCCCATCGTCTTCGCGAGCTCCGCCGCGTCGCCGAACCGCAGGTGCCGCAGCCGGACGTACGGCCGCACCGGCCGCAGCTCGATCTTCAGCCGCAGCGAGTAGCCGAGCGTCCCGTAGGAGTTCGGGAAGCCGTAGAACAGGTCGGAGTGCTCGTTGTCGCGCGTCGCGGTGACGATCCGCCCGTCGCCGGTCAGCACCTCCATCTCCAGCACGCCCTCGTGCGGGAGGCCGTCGCGGAACGACGTCGACTCGATGCCGAGCCCGGTCACCGCCCCGCCCAACGTGATCGTCTTCAGCTGCGGGACGACCGTCGGCATCAGCCCGTGCGGCAGGGTCGCGTCGACCAGGTCCTCGTAGGTGGTCATGCCCTGGACCTGCGCGGTCCGCTCGTCCGCGTCGACGCTCAGCACCCGGTCGAAGCCCGACACGTCGAGCCCGGGGGCCGCCGAGGGGTCGCGCCACCGGAACAGGTTCGAGGTCTTCTTCGCCAGCCGCACCGGCGTGCCGGCCGGGATCGCCTCGTACGACCGCCGGAGGGCCTCCACCGCCCGCTGGTGATCGTCCTTGAGCGCAAGCTCCGTCATCTACCCCTCCCTTGCATAGTTAAGCCATGATCCCATGTACCGTCCACATAACCCGGACGTTAGGGTCATCACAGGTAGGGAGGGGAATAAAGGCACGTCGATGATCATCTGCGGTCCGGCTCCTCGGGACGCGGCCGCCCGGCGAGGCGGCCAACGTTCACTTTTCCCCCGCCGTCCGCGCCGACAAACCCGTCCGCGGTCACCGCGCCGGAGGCCGCTACTTCACCAGGCGCAGAATCCACGGATAGCGGAAGCCGCGCCCGGCGAGCGCGAACACCGCCGCGATGAGGGACAGTATCCACGTCACCGCGTACAGCGCTCCGCCGACCCCGAACGTGACGATCGTGATCAGCAGCAGGGTGACCTGGAGGTTCACCGCCTCCCGCGCCTGCCGCCTGATGTAGTCCGAGCGCTTGCCGCTCACCAGCATCAGCACCAGCGGGCCGACGAACAGCGTCGGCACCGCCACCGCGTGCGCCGCCGCGGCCAGCATCCGGTCCTCGCCGTTCGGTTCCGCGACCTGGAGCCCGCGCCCCCGCACCGGTTCCAGGTCGCGGGTCACCGCCGCGAGGTCGTCGCGCGTCTTGGACGTCATCGCCAGATGCGCGCGCATGTCGAACTCGTCGTGGTCGAGCCTGCCCTCGGCGTATGCGTCCTGAAGCCGCCGGACCACCTCGTCCCGCTCGGCGTCCGACACCCGCAGGGCCCCCACCGCGTAACTGCTGTCCATAGACCTCATGGTCGGCGCGGCGCCCGGCCGGCACCATCAGGGAAGTCCCTGATGGTCCCCTGACTTCAGCTGGACGTACTCCTCCCCGGGGGTGAGCGACCCGCCGAACAGCTCCGGCACCGTCACGAACGCGTAGCCCCTCGCCGCCAGCTTCTCAATGATCGACGGGACGGCGTCCACCGTCGTCGGGTGGATGTCGTGCATCAGCACGATGTAGCCGGGCCGCACCGCCTTCAGCACCCGCCGCTCGACGTAGCGGGTGTCGCGGTGCTCCCAGTCGAGCGGGTCGACCGTCCACAGCACCTGCGCCAGCCCCATCCGCCGCGTGATGGCGGTCAGCCGCTTCGACACCGACCCGTAGGGCGGCCGCAGCATGTCCGGCGTGATGCCGGACGCGCGCCGGATCGCCTCCTGCGTCCTGGTCAGCTCCGACAGGATCTTCTTCCTCGACGCCCTGCCGAGGTCGGCGTGGGTGTAGCTGTGATCGGCGATCTGGTGCCCGGCCTCGTGCTCGCGCCGCACCAGCTCGGGGTACTTGGCCGCCTGCTCCCCCACGATGAAGAACGTCGCCCGCACATGGTGCGCGGCGAGGATGTCCAGGAGCCTCCCGGTGCTCTCCGCGGGCCCGTCGTCGAACGTCAGCGCAACGCACTTGACCCGCCGGCAATCCACCCGCGCCACCGCACCATGCTGGGCGCCGGCGGAGCCGCGGTGCTTGGGCACGGGCGCCGGAGCGGACGCCGCGGCGAGCCCGACCCGCTGCGGGCCCGGGCCCAGCGTGCTCAACGCGCCGCACACGGTGGCCGCGAGCACGGCGGCCGCCGCCCGCCTGACCAGGATCGGCCCGTCCATCAACACCCCCCGCTGTTGATCTCCCAGGCCCGGCCAGTCTAGGGTGCTGTGCCCGGCTCGCCGGGGACGACCGCCGCTGTGTCGGGAACCCGGTGACGCCGGATGTTCGTTGTCCGCAGACACCCCACCGGTCCCGAACCCCCCGCTTCCGGGACCCGCACCGACGACAGGGACAGGCGATGAGGTTCCGGGACCGATTCGGCATCCGCAGGCACCGCGGCGCCACGGTGACCAAACTCGACCGCGAGGCGACGGACGCCGACATCGAGGCGCTGATCTCCTTCGCGCGCGACCGCCGCGGCGTCGAGTTCTACATCGAGCCGGAGACGTTCGCCACCGACACCACCGCGGTCGCGGTCGCCCACGACGGCGAGTGGACCCGCCGCCGCGTCGGCTCCCCCAAGGTCATCGGCAAGGTCGCCCGCGACCTCGGCGTCCCGGCCTACGACGTGCAGATCGTCGGTTACCCGCCGCGCATGCGCGCCTGGAACGAGCGCAACCGCGACCGCCGCATAGACCCCGGCACCCCCGGCCAAGCCGTCTCCCCCTAACCCCACCCCCAGAACCACGCCCTCCCACAAAGCCCCACCCCACCCAGCAACCACCCCCAGCGCGCAGACGTCACACAACAACCACCCCCCAAAGCAGACCCCCAAACGAACGCGAACGCTCACCTAGCGAGCGAGCGGCCGCCTACAAGCAGAGCGCCGAGCACAAGGGCGGACGGTCACCCGACGGGCGGCCAGTTCTCGAGCAGGCGGTGCCCAGGACACAGCGCCAGGAGACGTCCACATCGCACGCCAAGGCGACCAGCCAACGAGCGGCCATCTACACGCGGCCCCCGACGGGGAGGCTGGACGATCCACCGGCAGCCGCCAGCCATTGTGAGCAGGACGTCGAGGACGTCCAAGCGCGATGCCACGAGGCACTCTCAGCGCGCAGAGATGTTCGGTCGGCGACCTGTCACCTGCACGCAGAGCCCCCAGGGTGAGAGCGGGCGGTCAGCCGACAGGTGGCCAGTTCTTGAGCGGGCGTCGAGAACGCCCAGGGCACGATGCCAAAAGGCACTTAGCGCGCGTAGAGACGTTCGGCCGACGACCGTCACCTGCAGGCGGGGCGTCCAGGGCGAGGGTGGACGGTCAGGCGGTGGGCGGCTGGCTGCTGGCCGCGTGGGTGGATGGTTAGTCGGTGGGGGGCCAGTTTTTGAGCAGGGTGTCGAGGGCGTCCAGGGCGCTGTGCCAGGAGGCGTCCACGTCGCGGGCCGCGCGGGAATGGTCGAAACCGCCCGACTCCTCGAGGCTCACGTAGCCGTGGAAGACGCTTCCGAGCAGCCGCACCGCATCGGTCTGGGCCGGCTCTGGCAGGTCGTAGCCGCGCAGGATCGCCCGCATCATCTCCGCGTGCCGGCCCGCCGCGCTGGCGGCCGCCGTCTCCGGATCGAGCCGCAGGCGCGCCGCCGCGTACCTTCCCGGGTGCTCCTTCGCGTAGGTGCGGTAGGCGCCGGCGAAGGCGACCAGAGCCTCCTTGCCCGCACGGCCCGCGAGCGCGGCGGCGGCCTCGTCGGCGAGTTCCTGCAGGGCCAGCAGCGCCACCCTGGCCCTGAGGTCCTGCAGGTTCTTGACGTGCGAATACAGGCTCGCGTCCTTGACGCCGAATCTGCGCGCGAGCGCGGAGACCGTCACCTTCTCGAAGCCGATCTCGTCGGCCAACTCCGCCGCCGCCCGCGTGAGCCGCTCGGCGGTCAGCCCCGCGCGTGCCATCTGCCGCCCCTCCGGCCGCCCTCAAGAAGACCGACCATCTGCCTCACAGACCTAGGACTCTAGGCGACAGCCGTCGAGGACGGGACGCGCCTCTTCGGCGGCCGGACCGCGTCGGCCACGCGCGGGCCAACTCCAGGCCGCCGTAGTGGCCTGCCCCCCGTCCCGGAGGGGCAGGCCACTACGGCCCCCGCGCGCGACCGTCTGCATCAATCGTCTGCCGCGATGCTGGCCGGGGCGGCGGGCCGGGGCTTCTGTGGGTTGGCGTTGGCTGGTTCACTGGGGCGGCTCTTTCGGAGGGGTGGTGGTTTTCGCTTCTCGCGGTGGGGTGGGGGTCAGCTGGCCTCCTGGTCTGGTTCGTTGTAGGCGGTGGCCAGTTGGCGGGGGGTCATGCGCATGCGGGCCTTCGTGGGCGGGATTCCGGCGTCGATGACGCCGCGGAGCAGGACGGCCATGGAGTAGGCGGGGTCGGCTTCCAGGGCGCGTTCGAGGGCGACGTTGGCCAGGCCGCCGTCGCCGGCGGAGTAGGCGGCGTAGGCCAGCAGGGACGCGGGCGCCGGGACGTAGGGAGGTTCGACCCGGCGCAGGACGTCGCGCCAGAAGGCGATGTCGGCGGCGGGGGCGTCCTCGTCGATGCGGATCCAGGCCTCGTCGCGGACGCGCTGGTCGGTGAGCAGGAAACCGAGCCAGGCGACGTCGTCGTCGGTCGGGCGGATGCCGGCGCGCGACCGGGACAGGACGCGGGGGACGTGGTCGAGCCCCTCCTCCGTCGTGCGGGACCGGAACCGGGGCGCCGGTTCTCGGGCCCAGCGCAGGAAGCGTCTCTCGGCCCGTTCGGTGGCCCGGCGCATGGACTCGCGGTCGGGGCCTTCGAGGGGCTGGACGGAGCGGACGAGTTCGGCGCGGTCGGCGAGCGCGACGTGGCCCGCGAGGGTGGCCTGCGCGGCGATGAGGCTGGAGGAGATGTCGTAGGGGGTGCCCTCGGCCGGGCAGCAGCCGTCGGTGCAGGTCAGCGACCACCAGCGGCCGTCACCGATGCGGACGGACTCCAGCACGGCGAGGCCGGCGGCGGTGAGGGCGGCGGACATGACGCCGACGGAGTCGTCGACCTCGTCCGCCGGCCCGTAGCCGAGCAGGAGCACCTTGCGGAACCTGTTGCCCGACAGCAGCGCGGCGACGCGTTCGCCGGCCGCGGCGGGGGCCGGTAAGTCGAGCCGGATGGCGCATGTCCCCTGCGGGCCGTCGTACCCGATCACCACGAGGCTGCGGGACGGATGGAACCCCAGCAGGTACGGGACGGCGGCTATGGCGTCTTGGGCGGTGCGGATCACCAGTGCTGTCATGCCCTCGACACTGGCAGCGGGGCCGGGCGGGGTGAAACCCCGGCCGAAAATGTGGATAACTCCGGGTCAGGCGTCCAGGATCTGCTGCGGGCGGCTGACGACGGGGGGCTCGGTCGACCAGGGGAAGTTGATCCAGCGGTCGGTGTGCCGCCACACGTATTCGCACTTCACGGCGGAGTGCGGCTTCTCGTAGACGACGGCGCAGCGGACGTCGGCGACGTGGTCGGCGCAGAAGTCGCGGACGAGCTTGAGGGTCGCGCCGGTGTCGGCCACGTCGTCGGCGACCAGGACCTTGGCGCCGGACAGGTCGACGGCGTTCGGCACCGGCGGGAGCATCACCGGCAAGTCGAGGCGCTGGTCGACGCCGGTGTAGAACTCGACGTTCATCACGTGCAGGTTCTTGACGTCCAGGGCGTAACCGAGGGATCCGGCGACGAACAGGCCGCCGCGGGCGATGGACAGGATCAGGTCGGGCCGGTAGCCGCTGGCGGCGATCTCCCGGGCGAGCTCGCGTCCGGCGGTGCCGAACAACTCCCAGGTCAGGACTTCTCGTTCTGCAGACACGGCCCCTATCTTCGCCGACCCGCCCCAACGGGTGTTAACCAGGATGCGGCACAGCCCGTGCCGTTCGGGATGGCCGGGCACCGAAATGACCGCCCGGTCGGGCGGTTCTCGTGACGGCGGCCGGACGCGGTTGTCCGCCGCGGACGGTAGCGTTGGCCGACGTGCCCGCCCCAGATCTGCTGACCGGCAGCGATACCAAGATTCCGGACATGACGACCCTGCTGTCCGCCGCCGTCGAGGCCATCGGGGGCGCCGAGCGCCCCGGCCAGCTGACGATGGCGCAGGCCGTGGAGAAGGCCATCGCGTCCGGCGAGCACGTGGCCGCGCAGGCGGGCACCGGCACCGGCAAGTCGCTGGCCTACCTCGTCCCGGCGATCCGGTACGCGGTCGAGAAGCAGACCACCGTGGTGGTGTCGACCGCCACGATCGCGCTGCAGCGCCAGCTCGTCGACCGCGACCTGCCGAGGCTGGCCGAGGCGCTGAACCCGCTGCTCGGCCGGGAGCTGAAGTTCGCGATCCTCAAGGGCCGGCGCAACTACCTGTGCCTGCACCGGGTGCAGACGGGCGCGCCCGACGAGGACGAGGGCGGCTCGGGGCTGTTCGACCCGCAGCAGCTGTCCATGCTGGGACGCCAGGTCAAACGGCTGAACGAGTGGGCCGAGGAGACGACGACCGGCGACCGCGACGAGCTCGTCCCGGGGGTGAGCGAGCAGGCGTGGCGCCAGGTGGCCGTCACGGCGAAGGAATGCCTGGGCGCGCAGCGCTGCCCGCAGGGGACGGAGTGCTTCGCCGAGCTGGCGCGCGCCGAGGCGGGCGAGTCGCACATCGTGGTCACCAACCACGCGCTGCTGGCGATCGACGCGCTGGAGGAGTTCCAGGTCCTGCCCGAGCACGACGTGGTCATCGTCGACGAGGCGCACGAGCTGGTCGACCGGGTGACCTCCGTCGCGACCGGCGACCTGAGCGCGGCGGCCGTGGAGCTGGCTGCGCGGCGCTGCGGGCGGCTCATCGAGGAGGGCGTCGCCGACCGGCTCAAGGAGTCCGCGGAGGGCCTCGGCGTCCTTCTGGAGGATCTGCCCACCGGCCGCATGGACGTGCTGTCCCCCGCGCTGGGCAACACGCTCGCCGCCGTCCGGGACGCCCTGCACGCCTGCGTCACCGCGATCGGGCCGGAGAAGAAGGACTCCGATCCGGGCGACGCGGCCGCCCGCAAGGCCGCGCGGTCGTCCTTGGAGGATCTGCACGACACCGCCGTGCGGATGCTGGAGGCGTTCCAGCCCGAGATCTCGCAGCGGTTCGACGTGGTGTGGCTGGAGAAGCCGTTCGTCCAGGACGGGCGCCCGAAGCGTCCGCCGGCGCTGCATGTCGCGCCGATCGGCGTGGGCGGGCTGCTGCGGACGACGCTGTTCGAGCAGCGCACGGCCGTCCTCACCTCGGCGACGCTCACGCTCGGCGGGTCGTTCGAGCCGCTGGCGCGCCAGTGGGGGCTGCCGCCGCTCGGTGAGAACGCGCCCAAGGACGCTCGCACCGCGGCCGAGGGCCTCGCGCGGACCGCGACCGACGACAAGGACGAGAAGGACGACACGGAGATCGTCTGGTCCGGGATCGACGTCGGCTCCCCGTTCGACCACCCGAAGTCGGGCATCCTGTACGTCGCCCGGCACCTGCCGCAGCCCGGACGCGATGGCCTCGCGGACGCCTACCTCACCGAGATCACCGAGTTGATCGAGGCGGCGGGCGGCCGGACGCTCGGCCTGTTCTCCTCGATGCGGGCCGCCCGGCAGGCCGCCGACGAGCTGAAGGACCACCTGTCGCACCCGCTGCTGTGCCAGGGCGAGGACTCCACGTCCCTGCTGGTCAGGCAGTTCGCCGAGGACGAGCGGACCTGCCTGTTCGGGACGCTGTCGCTGTGGCAGGGGGTGGATGTCCCCGGTCCGTCGCTGCAGCTGGTGATCATGGACCGCATCCCGTTCCCGCGGCCGGACGACCCGGTGTCGTCGGCGCGGTCGCGGGCGGTGGCGGCGCGCGGCGGCAACGGGTTCATGTCCGTCGCCGCGACGCACGCCGCGCTGCTGCTGGCGCAGGGCGCGGGCCGGCTGCTGCGGTCGATGGACGACCGGGGCGTCGTCGCGGTCCTCGACCCGCGGCTGGCCACGGCCCGCTACGGCGCCTTCCTGAAGAACTCGCTGCCGCCGTTCTGGGCCACGACCGACCCGGACGTGGTGCGCGGTGCGCTGCGCCGCCTCGACGCCGCGGCGTCCGGGTCGTGACGGCCCGTCAGCGGCGGTAGGTGCTCAGGAAGTCGCCGATGCGGCCGATGGCCTCCTCGAGGTCGTCGGCGTACTGCAGGGTGACGACGCGGAAGTGGTCGGTGGACGGCCAGTTGAACCCGGTGCCCTGCACGACGAGGAGCTTCTGCTGTTCGAGCAGGTCGAGGGCGAACCGCATGTCGTCCTCGATCGGGTACATCTCGGGGTCGAGCCGCGGGAAGACGTACAGCGCGCCGTCGGGCCGGACGCAGCTGACGCCGGGCAGGTCGTTGAGCAGCTTCCAGGCGCGGTCGCGCTGCTCGCCGAGCCGGCCGGTGGGCAGGACGAGGTCGTCGATGCTCTGGTAGCCGCCGAGCGCGGCCTGGATGGCGTGCTGGCCGGGGACGTTCGGGCACAGCCGCATGTTGGCGAGGATGTCCAGGCCCTCGATGTAGGACTCGGCGTGCTCCTTCGGGCCGGACAGCACCACCCATCCGGCCCGGAACCCGGCGACCCGGTAGTTCTTGGACAGCCCGCCGAAGGTCAGGCACAGCAGGTCGGGGGCGAGCGAGGCGATCGGGACGTGCACCGCGTCGTCGTAGAGGATTCGGTCGTAGATCTCGTCCGCGAAGACGATCAGGTTGCGGCGGCGGGCGATCTCGACGATCTGGGTGAGCACCTCGCGCGGGTAGACCGCGCCGGTCGGGTTGTTGGGGTTGATCAGCACGAGCGCCCGGGTGCGGTCGCCGATCTTGGCCTCGATGTCGTCGAGGCTCGGCGCCCAGCCGGCGGCCTCGTCGCACAGGTAGTGGACGGGCGTCCCGCCGCACAGCGAGACCGACGCCGTCCACAGGGGGTAGTCGGGCGCCGGGATCAGGACCTCGTCGCCGTCGTTGAGCAGCGCCTGGAGGGTCATCACGATCAGCTCGGAGACGCCGTTGCCGAGGTAGACGTCCTCGACGTCCAGGCCGGTGACGCCGTCGTCCTCGAACCGCTGCACGATGGCGCGGCGGGCGGGCAGGATCCCCTTGGAGTCGCTGTAGCCGTGCGCGTCCGGCAGGTTGCGGATCATGTCCTGGAGGAGCTCGGGGGGCGCCTCGAACCCGAACGGGGCGGGGTTGCCGATGTGCAGCTTGAGGATGTTGTTCCCCTCGGCCTCCAGCTGCTTGGCGCGCTTCAGCACCGGCCCGCGGATGTCGTAACAGACGTTGGTCAGCTTGCCCGACTGGTTGACCTGCATGGACACACAATATCCGCGGCGCCCGGGCGCAATCCGCCCGGGCGCCCCGTCCGCGGGGGCCCGCGGGACGGGGCGCCGGGCCGGTCGGGGGCCCCGGATCAGGGGGCGGCGATCGAGGCGAGGATCGCCCGCCGCGCAGCACGGCGCGCGGGCCGGACCGCGGCGAGCGCCCCCGCGACGGCGCCGACCAGCGCGATCACCGCGAGCTGGACGGGCGGCGCCGCGAACGGGTCGCCCAGCGCGGCGCCGAGCCCCCAGCCGAGGAACACCCCGAGCCCGAGCCCGCCGGCGGTGCCGAACAGCGCGACGATCACCGACTCCCAGCGGACCATCGACCGGATCTGCGGGCGGGTCGCGCCGACCGCGCGGAGCAGGCCGAGCTCGCGGGTCCGCTCGTGCACCGACAGCGACAGGGTGTTGGCGATGCCGAGCAGCGCGACGATGATCGCGAGGGCGAGCATCCCGTAGACGACGGCGATGAAGCCGTTCATGTCGGCGGTCTGCGCGGCGATGAAGTCGCCGCGCGTCTCGACCTCCGGCGCGCCGTACGGCTTGGCGAGCGCGGTGAGCGTGTCCCGTGCGGACGCGACGGACGCGCCCGCCCTCAGTTGCACGAACGCGCGGGTGTCGAGCGGCTGCCGGGTGTGGGCGTCCCAGATCGTCCGGGGGACGAGGTAGTCGCCGGTCAGGTCGGTGGCCTCGTACACGGCGCCGACCGTGACCTGCTGGGTCGTGCCGTCGGCGAAGGTGAGGCCGACGCGCGAGCCGGGGCGCCACCCGCGGTCGTCGGCGATCTTCTTGGAGACCGCGAACGTGCCGGGGCCGGCGAGCGAGCCCTGCGCGACGTCCAGGTCCAGCACGCGGCCGACTGCGGACGGGTCGCCGACGGCGACGGTCGCGACGCGTCCGCCCACCCGCATGCCTCCGGTGCCGAGCCCCGCGACGGCGCGCACCTGCGGCAGCCGTCCCGCCTCCTGGACGAGCCGCGGGTCGAAGCCGCCGGTCTCGTTGCTCCCGCCGTCCACGACGAGCGGGCCCTTGAACGACCCGGCGACGCCGTCCTCCAGGGACGCGCGCAGCGAGCCGACGAACACGGTGAGCAGGGTGACGACGCCGACGCCGATCATCAGGGCGGTCGCCGCGCCGGCGGTGCGGCGCGGGCTGCGGGTCGCGTTGCCGCGGGCCAGGGCCCCGGGCACGCCGCGCAGCCGGGCGGCCGGTGCGCCGACGAAGGCGGCGACCGGACCCGCGACGGCCGGCCCGAGAACCACCATCGCGACCAGGCACAGCACGGCGCCCGCGGCGGCCATCGGCACCTGCCCGCGGGTGGCGCCGAGCACGACGGTCCCGGCGGCCACCGCCGCGAACACCCCGCCGACGATCACCCGGGTGTCGGACGGGCGGGACGGCTCCGCGGCGACCTCGCGCAGCGCCGCCAGCGGCGGCACCCGCGAGGCCCGCAGCGCGGGCCCGAGCGCCGCGACCAGCGTCACCAGCAGCCCGGCGGGGACCGCGACCAGCAGCGTGGTCGCCGAGACGGTGAGCCCCTCCATCGCGATCCCGATCCGGAACTGGGTGAACAGCAGCCGGAGCAGTGCGGCGAAGCCGAGCCCGCCGGCGAGCCCGGCGAGGGTAGCGACCGCGGCGATCACCAGGGCCTCGGCCCCGGCGACCGTGACGACCTGGCGGCGGCCCGCGCCGAGCGCGCGCAGCAGCGCCGACTCGCGGGTCCGCTGCGCCATGGTGATCGCGAAGGTGTTGTGGATGCTGAACGCCGCGACGAACAGCGCCACGCCGCCGAACGCGCCGAGCACGGTCCGGAACACCGTGAGGAAGCCGTCCTGTACGGCGGTCATGCCTTCGTCGACCTGAGCACGGTTGGTAACGGCCTCTGTATGGGCGGGCAATACGGGCCGTATGCGCGTGGCTAGTTCGTCTTGGCTCACCCCTCCGGCGGCGCGGACCGCAACGCTGCTGATGCGATCGGGTGTCTTCGCTACGTACTTGCGGGCGCCGTCGAGGCTGAACGCGGTGAAGGACGTCTCGCCGAACGCGTCCTCATTGCCGAACTTGCTGATGCCGACGACGATCACCGGGACGCGTTCGGGGGTGAGGACGGCCGTCCGGTCGCCCACCTTGAGATGGCCCTCGTCGGCGAACATCTTGTTGATGACGACCTCGTCCGGCGCGCGCGGCGCCCGTCCGGCGGCGAGCCGGTAGGGGTTGAGCTTCGGGTCGTTCAGCCAGTTCCCGGCCGTCCTCGGGCCGCGCGAGGGGATCGTCGTCCCGTCCTTGGCGAGCAGCTGCCCCGACCCCTGGATGACGGGTTCGGCGTTCGCGACGCCGTCCACCCCCCGGACCTTCTCCAGCACGTACGCCTCGATCGGGCCGCGGCTGCCCCACGGCTCGTCGCTCACCTTGGTGGCGTTGCGGACGCTGACGTCGCTCTTGCCGTAGGCGCCGGAGAAGTACCCGTCGATGCTGGACGCGAGCGTGTCGCCGAGGACGAGCGTGCCGGTCAGGAACGTCACACCGAGGAACACCGCCACCAGCGAGCCGGCCATGCGGCGCTTGCGGCCCCACAGCTCCTTGAACACGAGCCCCGTCATGACAGGTCCCGCATGCGGTCGAGCACCCGGTCGGCGGTGGGCGCGTCCATGACGTCGACGATGCGGCCGTCCGCCAGGAAGACGACGGCGTCCGCATAGCCTGCCGCGACCGGATCATGGGTCACCATCGCCACCGTCTGGCCGAGGTCGTCGACGGCGCCGCGCAGCAATGCGAGCACCTCGGCGCCCGTACGCGAGTCGAGGTTGCCGGTCGGTTCGTCCGCGAACACGATCTGTGGACGGGTGACCAGCGCGCGCGCCAGCGCCACCCTTTGCTGCTGCCCGCCCGACAGCTCCGACGGCTTGTGCGAGAGCCGCTGCCCCAGCCGCAGGACGCGCACCACGGTGTCGAGCCATTCCCGGTCGGGGTTCGTACCGGCCAGCGTCATCGGAAGGACGATGTTGTCCTTGGCGGTGAGCGTGGGCAGCAGGTTGAACGCCTGGAACACGAATCCGATGCGTTCGCGCCGCAGCCGCGTCAGGCGCCGGTCCGACAGCGACCCGAGCTCCTGGTCGCCTACCCAGACCTTCCCGGACGTGGCGCTCTCCAGGCCCGCCACGCAATGCATCAGCGTCGATTTGCCGGCGCCGGACGGGCCCATGATGGCGGTGAACCGTCCGGCCGGGAACGCCACGCTGACCTCGTCGAGCGCGCGCACCGCCATGTCCCCGGACCCGTACACCTTGGTGAGCCGTTCGGTGCGGGCGCCGCCCTTGGCCGCGTCCGCCTCGTTGTTGGTTCGTCTTGCCTCTGCTGCGTTTCCCATGCCGGGATCGTCGGGCGCCGGTACGGGCCGCGTCGTCCGGCTGCGAGAGGCACCGCCCCTACCCCGGACGCGGCATCCGCGCGGCCGCGCGTACCTCCGGTGCGGCAGCCGGGCCGGGCCGGCTACCCCGGCGGCGGTACCTTTCCGTCGCAAGATCAATAAGACGGGTCGTCCAATTGTGATGCGGGCAACATACAAGCAGGCTTGCTTGCTTGTAAGTGGACTCGTACCGTCGGAGTCGTGTCAGTGAGCAGCAGGCGGCGCCGGCGCCACGGCGGCCCGGCGCGCCGCACCCAGGAGGAACGCCGGTCGCGCACGCAGGCCCGGCTCCTCGAGGCCACCATGGAATGCCTGGTGGACCTCGGCTGGTCGGGCACGTCCACCACCGAGGTGGCCCGCCGCGCCGGCGTCTCGCGCGGGGCGCAGCAGCACCACTACCCGACCAAGATGGTCCTGGTCGCGGCGGCGCTGGAGCACCTCCTCGAGGCGCAGCGGCTGGCGTACGAAACGGCGTTCGCGGTCCTGCCGAAGGAGCGGCGCAACGTCACCGGCGCGCTCGACCTGCTCTGGGAGGTCTTCCGCGGCCGGCCCGCCAAGGCGCTGATGGAGCTGGCCGTCGCGGCCCGCACCGACGAGGAGCTGCGGCCGCTCTGCGTCGACCTGAACGAGCGCATCCTGCAGACCATCGCGGAGACCTTCGAGAAGCTGTTCCCCGCGAACACGCTGCCGCCCGACTTCACCGACACGATGCTGCGCGGCCTGTTCGCGATGTTCGTCGGGCTGTCCATCCAGAACGCCCTCGACGACGACTTCCGCGGCCACCAGGCCGCGGTGCTCCGCCAGGTCAAGGACATCGCCCAGCTGATCGTCCCCGAACCCGGCGCCCCCGCCCCCGCCCCCGCGGACGCGTCCGCACCGGAACCCGCGCCCGAACCCGCGTCCGGCACCGCGCCGGAGGCGGACGGCGGCGGCACGCGCCGGCCCGCGGCCCACGCCGCGGGCGCCTCCTAGCCACGACCTCCCGGTACGACCTCCGAACCACCGAACGCACACACACCCCCGGCCCCCGCAGGCCGCACCACCCCCGAGGGAGCGCCTCACATGCCGAAAGCCCCCACCGAGCTCGCCGACGAGGTCCGCGAGCAGGTCAAGGACCGGAAGTCCTACCTCGGCGTCGTCGACCGCCTGAACAAGGCGTCGGTCGACAAGCACTGGGAGGCCTACGCCGACATCCCGTGGGACGACCCCGACTTCAAGGTCGACAAGAACGACCCGCGCTGGGTGCTGCCGCAGTTCGACCGGCTCGGCGAGACCGAGTGGTACCGGTCGCAGCCGCCGCAGATCCAGTCGCAGATCGGGCTGTGGCGGGTCGCCACGGCGATGAAGATCGGCCTGCAGTTCGAGAACCTGCTCAAGCGGGGGCTGCTCAACTACGCCTACCGGCTGCCGAACGGCCGCCCGGAGTTCCGGTACGTCTACCACGAGACGACCGAGGAATGTCACCACGGGATGATGTTCCAGGAGTTCGTGAACCGGACGAAGATGCCGATCCGCGGCATGCCGCGCTCGCTCAGCCTCATCGCGCAGGCCGCCCCGTGGATCCCGCTCGTCAGCACCGAGATGTTCTTCGTGTTCGTGCTGGGCGGCGAGGACCCGATCGACTACGTGCAGCGCAAGTCCCTCAAGGGCGGGCACATCAAGCACCCGCTCGAGGAGACGATCATGAAGATCCACATCGCGGAGGAGGCCCGGCACATCTCCTTCGCCCGGCACTACCTCAAGCACCGGATCCCCAAGCTGCCCGCCGCGCGCCGCCGGATCCTCGGCTTCGCGACGCCGATCGTGCTCGGCGTGATGGCGCGGATCATGCTGTCCCCGCCCGGGCCGTTGGTGCGGCACTTCAACATCCCCAAGGACGTCGTCCGGCAGGCCTACAAGAACCCGGCCGCGCAGGCGGAGATCTCCAACTCGGTCGGCAAGATCCGCGACCTGATGGCCGAGCTCGGCGTCATCGACCCGGTGAACAAGCGGGTCTGGAAGGCGTTCGGCATCTGGGACGAGCCGGGCACCCGCCGCCCGGTCGAGCAGGCCGAGGCCGCCTGAGCATGGCCGGGACGAGCGACGCCGCCGTGGTGACGCCGGCGGCCGGGCCGGGCGGGCCCTACAAGGCCGTCATCATCGGGACGGGATTCTCCGGCCTCGGCATGGCGATCGGGCTGAAGAAGGCCGGCGTGCACGACTTCGTCATCCTGGAGAAGGCCGACGAGGTCGGCGGCACCTGGCGGGAGAACACCTATCCCGGGTGCGCCTGCGACATCATGTCGCTGCTGTACTCCTACTCGTTCGAGCCGAAGAACGACTGGTCCCGGATGTTCCCCAAGCAAGGCGAGCTGCTGCGGTACATCAAGGACATCGTCGCCAAGTACGAGCTGGAACAGCACATCCGGTTCGGCACCGAGGTCACCGCGGCCGAGTACGACGACGCCACCGACACCTGGCAGCTGTCGGTCGAGGGCGCGGGCGCCGGGCCGGGCGAGGTCGTCCGGGGACGGGCGCTCGCGGCCGGCATGGGCCCGCTGCACCAGCCGAACATCCCGGACCTGCCGGGCCTGGCCTCCTTCGAGGGGAAGACGTTCCACTCCGCCGAGTGGGACCACTCCTACGACCTGACCGGCAAGCGCGTCGCGGTCATCGGGACGGGTGCGTCGGCGATCCAGTTCGTCCCGCAGATCGCCAAGCGGGCCGGGTCGCTGACGGTGTTCCAGCGGACGCCGCCGTGGATCATGCCGAAGCCGGACCGCAAGGTGACCGCCGTGGAGAAGGCGCTGTTCCGGCGCGTCCCCGGCTTCCAGCGGAGCTACCGCAACGGCATCTACCTGCTGCAGGAGAGCTTCGTCCTCGGGTTCAAGAACCCGAAGCTGCTCAAGGCCGCCAGCTCGATCGCGCAGTGGCATCTGGCCCGCCAGGTGCCCGACCCGGAGCTGCGCCGCAAGCTCACCCCGGACTACACGATGGGCTGCAAGCGGACGCTGGTGTCCAGCGACTACTACCCGGCGCTGACGCGGCCCAACGTGGAGCTGACCACCGAGGGGATCGCCGAGGTCCGCGAGCACTCGATCGTCACCCGGGACGGCCGCGAGCACGAGGTGGACGCGATCATCTTCGGCACCGGGTTCCACGTGACCGACGCGTTCGAGAACGCGCGGATCGTGGGACGGAACGGGCTGAAGATCCAGGACGCCTGGAAGGACGGCATCGAGGCGCACCTCGGCGTCGCGGTGAAGGGCTTCCCGAACCTGTTCCTGCTGCTCGGGCCGAACTCCGGCCTCGGCCACAACTCGATGATCTTCATCATCGAGGCGCAGGTCCGCTACGTCCTGCAGTGCCTGGCGATGCTGGACGCGGCGGGCGGCGCCCGGATCTCGGTGAAGCCGTCGGTGCAGGACCGCTTCAACGCCTGGGTGCAGCGCAAGTCGCAGGGCGCGGTGTGGGTGGCCGGCGGCTGCGACAGCTGGTACCTGGACCGCAACGGCGTCAACCGGGCCGCCTGGCCCGCTTCGACCGTGGCGTACTGGCTGCGGACCCGGCGCCTCGACCCGAGCGACTTCCAGGTGGAGGGGCGCGAGGAGACGGCGGTCCCGGTTTCGTAGCGGGGTGAGTGTCGGCTCCCCCGCCGCACCCCGTAGAATCCCCGCAATTGAACGCAATATCCAATTAGCCGCGCGGCACGGCCCGCGCCGGCATCGAGCACCGAGCGGAGCGCGCAGAATGAGCATCGCGATCGTGACCGGAGGCGCGTCCGGCATCGGCCGTGCGATCGCCACGTCCCTGGTGGCGCGCGGCGACACCGTGGTCGTCAGCGACATCAACGCCGACGGCGCCGCCGCCGTCGCGGACCGGTTGAACACCCTCGGCAGGGGCAAGGCGTCCTCCGCCCCCCTCGACGTCACCGACGCCGAGGCCGTCACCGACCTCTACAAGCGCGTGAAGGCCGAGAACGGCAGCCTCGACCTGGTGTTCAACAACGCCGGCATCGCGATCGGCGGGCTGGCCGAGGAGCTGACCCTCGACCACTGGAACCGCGCGATCGACATCAACCTCAAGGGCGTCGTGCACGGCGTGCACGCCGCCTACCCGATCATGCTGGAGCAGGGCCGCGGGCACATCGTCAACACCGCCTCGCTCGCCGGGCTCGTCCCGATGCCGATCGGCATCCCCTACACCGCCACCAAGCACGCCGTCGTGGGCCTGTCGCTCGGCCTGCGCGCCGAGGCCGCCGGGCGCGGCGTCAAGGTCAGCGTGGTCTGCCCGAGCTTCGTCGACACCCCGCTGCTGCACAACGTCAACCCGGACCTGCCCGAGACGCAGCTGAGCGGCAACGCCACCGGCGACATCGCCAAGGCGTCGCCGCGCCTCTACACGGCCGAGAAGCTGGCGCGCGACGTCATGAAGGGCGTCGCCAAGAACCAGGCGCTCATCGTCGCGCCCGCGCACGGCCGCATCGCCTGGCGCGGCGTCCGCCTCAACCCGGCCGCGGCGGTGCGCGTCGCGCAGATCGCCGTCAGCCGCATCGCCAAGTAGCCGTTCCGCCGCCGCCCGCGTGCGCTCGCCAAGCGCGCGCGGGCGCCGTCATGTCCGGTCCTCCTGGCGCCGCTCAGCGGGCGCGGGCTCGTCCGTCCAGATGTTGTAGTAGCCGATGAACTCGAACATCCGGACGTCGTCTCCGAGCGGGACGGGCTCGCCCGCGAAGCGGTGGACGCCGACGCAGTGCCCGTCCTCTGAGGGTGACAGCCACCGCTCCTCGAAGCCGTGCTCCTCGAACCAGCGGCCGATCTGCGGCACCATGTCCGGCTCGCGGCGGTTGCGCGTCCAGATGACGTGCGCGCCGGGCCCGCACAGCCGCGGCAGCATGCCGATCGTCCGCTCGATGTCGGCCTCGGTGACGTTGCCGAAGATGCCGCAGGCGAGGACGAGCCAGGCCGGGACGGCGCCCGCGTAGGCGCCGGTCCAGGACGCGTCGCGCGTGACCACCTCGATGCCGTCGAGCCCGGCCGCCGCGGCGGCCGCGCGGGCGGAGGAGGTCAGGCCCTCGTCCAGTTCGACGAGCCGGGCGGTCACGTCGCCGCGGCGCGGATGGTCCGCCAGGACGCCGATCAGGTCGCGGCCCTCGCCCGCGCACAGGCTGACCGCCCGGAGCGGGCCGGGCGGCGCCCCGTCGAGCACCTCGCGGATCCGTTCCCGGACGGTCGCCAGCCGCCGCGACAGGTTCGACTCCGGGTCGTCGTAGGCGCCGTGCCAGGCCGCCCAGTCGGCCGCATTCTCCGTTTCCGGCTCCATACCGTCCAGGCTAGGACTCTTCGCCCGGCGCCGTCCCGGCTTCGACCTCGGCCGCCTTCGGATAGTGCAGGTCGAACGCGGGCCTTTCCGAGCGGATCCGCGGGATGGAGGTGAAGTTGTGGCGCGGCGGCGGGCACGACGTCGCCCATTCCAGCGAATTGCCGTAGCCCCACGGGTCGTCCGCCTGGACGCGGGTGCCGTGCCGGGCCGTCCGGTACACGTTGTAGATGAAGAACAGCGTCGATATGCCGAGCAGGAAGGCCCCGGCGCTGGAGACCCGGTTCAACGCCGCGAACTCGTCCGGATAGTCGGCGTACCGGCGCGGCATCCCCTCGGCACCGAGCCAGTGCTGGACGAGGAACGTGGTGTGGAAGCCGACGAACAGCGTCCAGAAGTGGACCTTCCCCCACGCCTCGTTCAGCATCTTCCCGGTCATCTTCGGCCACCAGAAATAGAAGCCGGAGAACATCGCGAACACGACCGTGCCGAAGACGACGTAGTGGAAGTGCGCCACCACGAAGTAGGAGTCCTGCACCTGGAAGTCCAGTGGCGGCGAGGCCAGGATGACGCCCGTCAGCCCGCCGAACAGGAACGTCACGAGGAATCCGACGGCGAACAGCATCGGCGTCTCGAAGCTGAGGTTGCCGCGCCACATCGTCCCGACCCAGTTGAAGAACTTCACCCCGGTCGGCACCGCGATGAGGAACGACATGAACGAGAAGAACGGCAGCAGGACCTGGCCCGTGGTGAACATGTGGTGCGCCCACACCGACATCGACAGCCCGGCGATCACGATCGTGGCGCCGACCATCCCGAAGTAGCCGAACAGCGGCTTGCGGCTGAACACCGGAATGACCTCGGTGATGATCCCGAAGAACGGCAGCGCGATGATGTACACCTCGGGATGACCGAAGAACCAGAACAGGTGCTGCCAGGTCAGCGCGCCGCCGTACGCCGCGTCGAACACGTGCGAGCCGAACCGGCGGTCCGACTCCAGGCACAGCAGCGCCGCGGCGAGGACCGGGAACGCCATCAGCACGAGCAGGCTCGTCAGCAGCACGTTCCAGGTGAAGATGGGCAGCCGGAACATCGTCATTCCCGGCGCCCGCATTCCGATGATCGTGGTGATGAAGTTGACGCCGCCGAGGATCGTCCCGAATCCCGACAGCGCGAGCCCCATGATCCACATGTCGCCGCCGACGCCCGGCGACCGCAGCGCGCTGTTCAGCGGTGCGTACGCCGTCCAGCCGAAACTCGCCGCGCCGCCCGGAGAGATGAACGACGCGAACACGATCAGGCCGCCGAGCGCGAACAGCCAGTAGCTCAGCATGTTCAGCCGCGGGAACGCCACGTCGGGCGAGCCGATCTGCAGCGGCATCACCACGTTCGCGAAACCGACGAACAACGGCGTCGCGAACAGCAGCAGCATCACCGTGCCGTGCATCGTGAACAGCTGGTTGTACTGCTCGTTGGAAACGATCTGCAGGCCCGGCGAGGCGAGCTCCGCCCGGATCACCATGGCCATCAGGCCGGCCAGCAGGAAGAACAGGAACGAGGTGATCAGATACAGGTGCCCGATCACCTTGTGGTCGGTGGTGGTCAGCCAGGAAACCAGTACCGAGCCCCGGGGGCGTCGCGCGGCGGGCGCCTCCGGGAGTCGACGGCCGAGAAGGACCATGCCGGGCTCCCAATCGACGGGGGATGCCCATTACTATTCGCCGGGGCCCGGGGTGATGCAAGACGCCTTTGCGCCTTCACCGAAAAGCGATCAGTCCGGTGGTCCGGGCTCTTGGCCGGAGTCGGACGTGGCGACCGATTGCAGGTGCGCGGCCGTGATCTGGGCGTGGCGGCGCACCTCGGGCGGGATGAGGTCCAGCAGCTGGTCGGGGCGCAGCGGCAGGTCGAGCAGGCTGAGTTTGACCCGGCTGCGGCTGGCGTGCGTGGTCTGGGACAGCCTGACGACCTGTCCCGCCTCGGGACGCATCGTGGTGGTCAGCCAGTCGGCGTGCCCGAGGTCGACGGCGGGCGTCCCGTCGATGTCGACGGTGACGGGCGCGCTGTCGGCCGCCACGGCCAGGTGGACCTGGTCCGCCGGGCCGAGCACGACGGGCCTGCTGATGCCGGACATGGGCGCGACCGGGGTGATGACCTGGGCGCCCGAGGACGGCGACAGGATCGGCCCGCCGGCCGCGTAGTTGTACGCGGTCGAACCGGTCGGCGTCGAGACCACGACCGCGTCGGCGCGGTAGTAGCCGTACTGCTGGCCGTTGACGCTGAGGTCGAGGGAGACCGCGCCGGAACGGGACGGCCGTCCCAGCACCACGTCGTTGAACCCGGACGGCGCGGCGAGGCACGCCCTGTCGGTGTCCACCCACAGCGCCGGATGCGGCTCGATGGTGAAGTCGCCGTCGGCGAGCTGCGCCAGCGCCGCCGGAAGGCTCACCGGTTCCACCTCGGTGAGGAACCCGAGGTTGCCGTGGTTGACGCCGAGCACCGGAACGGGCCGGTCGATCACCAGCCGCATCGCGCCCAGCATCGTCCCGTCGCCGCCCAGGGCGATGAGACCGTCCACCTGCTCGACGAACCGGTCCTCGGGCACGACGTCCACCCCGGCCGGCACCCGGCGCGCGTCGGCCTGGCGCACCAGCACCCGCGCATGCCGCTCCTCGGCGCAGGCGAGGATCGTGGCGATCGACTCGTCCACGGGCCGGCTCGGATGCAACACCAGACCCAGCGTGCTCACCTGCGGTTCGTCCCCCATGGACCCAGCCTACGAACATCGGCGGCCGGGCCGGGTCAGGCGCGTCCGCCGCCGGCCGTCCTCTCCTCAGCGCAGCGGGAAGCCGAGCTCGCGGCCCTGCTCGCGCAGTTCGTCCCGGACGGACGGATGGGCGACGTTGTCGATGATCTGCTGCGCCTGGGAGACGGCGTCGTTGCCCCAGACGGTGGCCGCGCCCTGCTCGCTGACGATGTAGCTGTGCTGGAACGAGGTGACCGGGCCGGTGAGGCGCGCGATGACGGTGGAGACGTCCGCGCGGGGATGCCAGGACGGCAGGGCGATGATGGCGTGCCCGCCCGGGGAGTGCAGCGCGCCGACCACGAAGTCGGTCTGCCCGCCGAACCCGGAGTAGATCACCCCGTGCACGCGGCTGGCGTTGGCCTGCGCGTACAGGTCGACCTGGAGCGCGGAGTTCACCGAGACCATGCGCGGGCGGCGGGCGATGAGGCCGGGGTCGTTGGTCTTCTCGGTGCGCAGCATCCGGACCCGGTCGTTGCGGTCGGCCCAGTCGTAGAGCTCCCGGGTGCCGAAGGCGAACGACGCGGTGATCGGCGAGCCGGGGTCGAGCGCGCCGGCCTTCTCCAGCGCCAGGACGCCGTCGCTGAACATCTCCGACCACACGCCGAGCCCCCGCCGGCCGAGGAGCGAGGCGAGCACCGCGTCGGGGACGGCGCCGATGCCGAGCTGGAGGGTGGCGCGGTCGGGGACGAGCCCGGCGACCCGCTCGCCGATCTCGTGGGCGATCTCGCCGGGCGGGCGCGGCGCCGGGGTCGCGAGCGGCTCGTCGACCTCGATCGCGTAGTCGATCTCGTCGGTCGCCAGCACGGCGTCCCCGAACGTGTAGGGCATCTGTGGGTTGAGCTGGGCGACGACCAGGCCGCCGCAGGCCCGGACCGCCTCGATGGCGGCGGGCAGGATGTTGACCTCGATCCCGAGCGAGACGGTCCCGGCCGCCGGCGGCGTGGTCTGCACGATCACCACGTCCGGCGGCAGCGACTCCTTCAGCAGGTTCGGCACCAGCGAAAGGCGCGACGGGAAGTACCGCAGGTTCGCCTTGCCGCGCATCCCGGCGCCGACGAACGGCGTTTCCAGGTCGACGCCGTTCCGATCCGGCAACCGCCCCTGTGCGTTGAGCATGAACAGCCGGTATTCGCCGAGCGCACCGTCCAGGATCTCCAGGGCGTGACGTGGCGCGGCGAAGTTCCCGCCGGCCACGATCCGCGGACGTCCCGGCAGGCCCGCCAGGACCCGAGCCAGGTGCTGCTCTGACACAACGCGCATGAAGGTTCCCTTCCAAGGTGCCGCGGCCCACGCCGGCAGATCATCCCCAGCTCATCATGGTGGTGCAGGAGCCCGTGTCCGCCCCCGCCGGGGCACGCCAAGGCCGCCGCTGCCGAGGTATCGGACGAGACGGTCCCGCCGGAGCGGTGTTTCCGACAAGGCTTTCACTCGGAGCACCGGCGCTTTTCCGGTCTGCCGCGCCGATATCCTGGCGATTGTCGCCGAGAGCACGGTTCTCATCCGATTGCGCGACGTTCCCGCCCTCGCCGGGAAATCACTTGTCGATCGCGGTCGTTATATGGCATTCAGCGCCGCCCATTGTGCGGCGCCATAATTCCTTCCGAGGCAGCGGTAAGTGCCCGTGAAGGCAAGGGTGCACTGGCATATCGGCGATGTCTCAAAGTGGTGACCGGGGCGATTATCGGCACAGCGGACTCGCGCGTTGGACGATCCCCCGATCCCCGGATGCGTCACCTTGGAGCAGCTGTGCCGAAGCTTCCAGAATTCCCGTTCCCGTCCGACCGCGCCCTCCGGCCGTCCCCGCTGCTCGGCGACGCGCGTTCCGGCGGAGCGCCCGTCCGCGTCCAGCTCGTGTTCGGGGATCCCGCCTGGCTCGTCACCCGGTACGAGGACGCCCGCACCGTCCTGAGCGATCCGGCGTTCGGCCGCGACCACGACCGCGCCGGCATCCCGGCCGACCGCGTGGCCCGCATGACCCCCGTCGACCCGACCAGCGGGACGCTGCTCACCGAGGACCCGCCCGACCACACCCGGCTGCGCCGGTTCGTGTACCGCACGTTCACGCCGCGCCGCGTGGAGGGGCTGCGCCCCGGGACCCGGCGGATCGCCGACCGGCTCCTGGACGCGATGATCGGCTCGGGCGCCCCGGCCGACCTCGTCGAGGGGTTCGGGCTCCCGCTGCCCATCCAGGTCATCTGCGACCTGCTCGGGGTCCCGGTCGCCGACCGGGCCCGCTTCACCGCGTGGACCGACGCCCTTCTCAGCACCAGCGAGATGACCGCCGACGAGGTCATGGCCTCCATCGCCGAGATGAACGGCTACCTCGCGGATCTGGCGGCCGAGCGGGTGGACCGCCCGACCGACGACCTCATCGGCTCGCTGGTCCGCGAGCGGATCGAGGGCGACCGCCTCAGCGACGACGAGCTGAACAACCTGCTGCGCGCGGTCCTGGGGGCGGGGTTCGAGACGACCGCCTCGCAGATCCCCAACTTCGTCTTCCTCCTACTGGACAGCGGCGACTACGCGCGGCTGGCCGCCGATCCCGGCCTCGTGCCGACGGCCGTCGAGGAGCTCCTGCGGTACGTGCCGCTGATCGCCCAGGGGTCGCTGACGCGGTTCGTGCTGGAGGAGACGGAGCTCGGCGGGGTCCGGCTGCGCCCCGGCGAGCAGGTCCTCGTGGAGCTCGCCGCCGCCAACCGCGACGCGGCGGTGTTCTCCGAGGCCGAGACCCTGGAGCTCGACCGCGAGAGCAACCCGCACATCGCCTTCGGGCACGGCCTGCACCGCTGCCTCGGCGCGTCCCTGGCCCGGATGGAACTCCAGGTCGCCCTTGCCGCGCTGACCGAACGGCTTCCCGGTCTCCGGCTCGCCGTGCCCGCCGATCAGGTGCCGTGGCACACGGGCCGGTTCGTGCACCGTCCGCGGGAGCTCCTCGTCAGCTGGTGAATAGGCTGGAGGCGTGGAGCGCATACTGGTCAGTTCCTGCCTCGTGGGACGGCCCGTCCGGTACGACGGCGCCGCCAAGCCGGTCGCCGCCGGGCTCTTCGAACGGTGGCGCGCCGAGGGCCGCCTCGTCCCGTTCTGCCCCGAGGTCTCCGGCGGCCTGCCGGTCCCGCGCCCGCCCGCCGAGCTCGTCGGCGGCGACGGCGCGGCCGTGCTCGACGGCACCGCCCGGGTCGTCACCGATGCCGGCACCGACGTGACGGCCGCGTTCGTGCGCGGCGCCCGCCTCGCGCTCGCCGCCGCCCGGCGCGCCGGCGCCCGCGTCGCGCTCCTCAAGGAGGGCAGCCCGTCCTGCGGCGGCGCCCGCGTCTACGACGGCACGTTCACCGGCACGTCGATCTCCGGCAGCGGCGTGACGGCGGCCCTTCTGCGCCGCGAAGGCGTCCACGTCTTCGGCGAGGACGATCTGCAAGCCGTCGAAGCCCTCCTGACGGAGCTGGAAGCCGCGTCCTGATCAGGCGCCCGGAGGCGGCCCGTCCATGAACCCTGCCATCTGTTCCGGGGTCAGCGCCGGGACGGGCAGCGGATGGGCCGCATCGGCGCGCAGACCGTCGAGCACGAACCCCAGGAACCGGCGCCACACGTCGGGCCCGGCGTCCTTTGACTCGCGGATGATCTGGGACGTCGCCCACATGAGCGGCATCACGTCCGAGGTCTCGAAGTCGCCGCGCAGCCGTCCCGCCTCCTTGGCCCGCTCGACGATCCGGGCCAGGTGCGCGAAACCGCGATGGCAGGCCTCGCTCAGCTCGGAGGCGAGCGGGAAGCGGCGCGCGAGCACGTCGTTGAGGCCGCGGTCACCGGCCTGCAACGCGACGAGGCCCTCGACGAACGCGACGAACCCGGCCCAGGGATCGGGATCGGCCAGGGCCGTCTCGGCGAGCCGGTCGAGGGCCGCCAGCCGGGCGGGGAAGATCGCGTCGAAGAGGTCCTGCCGCGCCGGGAAGTGGTTGTAGAGCGTTCCGATGCTGACCCCGGCCCGGCGCGCGACCTCCTCCAGCGGAGCGTCCAGCCCGCGCTCGCCGAACACCGCGGCGGCCGCGTCCAGCAGCTTGTCGCGGTTCCGCGCGGCGTCCGCCCGCCTCGTCTTCGGCATGGGCCCATCCTATGAACTTGAGGGCACCCTCGACTTCTCTGCTAAGTTGAGGGCATCCTCAAATTCAGGAGGTTCCGTCATGACCACCGTCGTCATCGGCGCCGGCCCCGGGCTCGGCCTGTCGATCGCGCACCGCTTCGGCCGCGAGGGGCACGCCGTCGCTCTCGTCTCCCGCAACGGCGGCCGCCATCCCGGCTATCTCGCCTCGCTCGCGTCCGCCGGCATCGAGGCCACGTCCCACCCGGCCGACGTCCGGGACCGCGACGCCCTGCTCCGGGCCCTCGACGAGATCACGGCGCGGCACGGCGCGATCGACATCGTCTACTACGGCCCCGGCGCGGCCGACCCGGCCGCCCTTCCGGTGCCCATCACCGAGACCGACGTGCCGACCGCACGGGAGGGGATGAGCTGGGTGTATCCGGCGATCGACACCGTCGGCGCGGTGCTGCCCGGCATGCTGGAACGCGGGGACGGCGGGCTGCTGTTCGCCGGCGGCCTCAGCGCGGTCGTCCCGATGCCGATGATCGGGAACCTGGCGCTCGCGTCCGCGGCCCTCCGCAACTACGCCGTCACCCTGAACGCCGCGCTGGCCGGCGAGGGCGTGTACGCGGGCACGCTCACCATCGGCGGCCTCATCGAACGCGGCGACATCCACCGCATGGCCACCTCGGACCCCGACCGGCTCGGCGACATGACCGTGCGCACGCTCGACCCCGACAAGCTCGCCAACGCCGCCTGGGACCTCTACAGCAAGCGCGACCGCGCCGAAGCGGTCTTCAACGTCCTCACCTGAGGCGCGCTCGGCGGCCGATGTGGCCGTGCGTTCCATCAGCGGGCTTGGCGCCGCCACAGAGAGGGGCTGGTGCCGCGGGTGCGTTTGAACGCCACGCTGAACGCGAACGCGTCCTCGTAGCCGACCTCGCGGGCGACGGTGGCGACGGTCGCGTCGGTGTCGCGGAGCAGGTCCGCCGCCAGCGTCATCCGCCAGCCGGTCAGGTAGGTCAGCGGCGGCTCGCCGACCAGCGCGGCGAAGGACGCCGCGAACGCGGCGCGGGACATGCCGACCTCCGCGGCCAGCGCGCCGACCGTCCAGCGGCGGGCCGGATCCCCGTGCACAAGCCGCAGCGCCTCCCCGACGGCCGGATCCGACAGCGCCCGGTACCAGGCCGGAAGCGCCGACCCCGGCCCGGCGCACCAGGCCCGCAGCGCCAGGACGACGACGAGGTCCAGCAGCCGGTGCAGGACGGCGTCCTGGCCCGGCTCGTCGCGGGCGACCTCGGCGGCCAGCAGGTCGAGCGCCGGCCGCGTACGCGGCCCGGCCGGTACGACCGCCAGCGGCGGGAGCATCGCCAGCAGGCGGTCCCCCACATCGCCATGGAGTTCGCAGACACCGCGGAGCATGGTCGTGCCGCCAGGACGGCCGTCCCCGTAGGTTCGGGGAGCGGTGTTCCAGCCCGTCCAGTCCACCGGTTCGCCTCCGTCGAGACGGTACTTCCTCCCCTCCCGGATGACGACCTCGGGCCGGGTGGTGGGACTGTCGGCGATCGTGTAGCCGGTCTTCGCACCGATGAGGGCGATGTCGCCCGCCGCCAGGCGAGCCGATGAGGTATCGCCGTCATCGAGCCGGACCGACGCGTCACCGCCGAGCACCGTCACGACCGTGAGCGGGGCGGCGTCGGCGAAGGACAGCGCCCAGGGCGACCGCTGGATCAACTGCCTCACCAGAGTGTTCCTGGCCCGAGCACGGTGCAGGAGGTCGCTCAGAACGTCCACTCCGCCCACGCTAGACGTTCACAAATGAATCCGCGACGTTCTCCCATGGATCGTCCAGTGGCAGGTGCGGTTCGCTGATGGGCATGGACGACATCCTCATCCTCGGTGCCACCGGCAAGACCGGCCGGCGCATCGTCCGGCGTCTCAGGAGCGCCGGACGGACGGTGCGCGCGGCATCCCGCACCGCCGGCGATATCACCTTCGACCTCAACGACCCGGCGACCTGGACGGCCGCCCTCGACGGCGTCACCGCCGTCTACCTGCTGGAGCCGAACCGCAGCCCGCACCCGGACGGCCAGGCTCCCCTGCCCCGGTTCGTGTCCCAGGCGGTCTCGTCAGGGGTGCTGCGGCTCGTGCTGCTGTCCGCCTACGGCGTTGGGGACGCCGGCGACGAGAATCCACTCAAGGCGGTGGAGCAGGCCGTCCGCGACTCCGGCGCGGAGTGGACCATCCTGCGCCCGGGCTGGTTCGCGCAGAACTTCAGCGAGTCGTTCTGGCGCCCGGGAATCCTCAGCGGAACGCTCACTCTGCCCACCGGGGACGGCCGCACGGCGTTCATCGACGCCGAGGACATCGCCGAAATCGCCGCATCCGCCCTGACCGACGCCCGGCACGCCGGCCGGATCTACCAGCTCACCGGCCCGCGCGCGATCAGCGTCGGCGAGGCCGTAGAACTCATCGGCAAGGCCACGAGCCGGACGATCCGCCACGTCGACGTGGCTCCGGAGACGTTCGTGGAGTATCAGATCGCCGCCGGCGTGCCGGCCGATGCCGCCCGCTTGCTGACGAGCCTGCTCGTGGCCGTCCGCGACGGTCACGGCGCCGAAGTCTCCGACGGCGTCCAGCAGGCCCTCGGCCGACCGCCCCGAACCTTCGAGGATTTCGTCTCCGAAGCCGCGGCCACGGGCGCCTGGGACTGACCTCACCACCGCCCGGCGGCCGCTGAACCAAAAGACCCCACAAATGCGGAAGGCCCCGCCGAAATTCGGCGGGGCCTTCCATAATATGAGTCCGGCGGTGTCCTACTCTCCCACACAGTCTCCCATGCAGTACCATCGGCGCTGAAGGGCTTAACTTCCGGGTTCGGAATGGGACCGGGTGTTTCCCCTCCGCCATAACCACCGAACGACCAACCCCAACACCCCACCAGGGGGTGCGGGAAGACTCGTCCAAGCAACCAGGCTCGATCTTCACATATAAACTCACGGGTGCCCAGGTTGTTTTCTGGGAACCACACAGGGACGCGAACACCACACAGCGATTCATCTTGATCGTGCCGTGTGTTCAAGCCACTCGGCCTATTAGTACCGGTCGACTCCACACGTT
>NZ_JASNWF010000006.1 GCF_030283205.1 Actinomadura opuntiae | reverse complement strand
ATCTGCTGGGGGATGTCGGGACGGGTGGTCGGGGGGACGGCGGGCCACATCTCGGCGGACGAGCCGGGGCGGCGGACGCCGGAGGCGAGGCCGCGCTTGCCCGAGCCGGCCGGGGCCGGGGGGACCTCCAGCTGGGGGGTGGCCGGGGGGCGTTCGAACTCGTCGGGGCGCCGTTCGAGTTGGACGTCGTCCTCGTGGGAGATGTCGCGGACGGTGCGGCGCCACGGTTTCGGCGCGGGGGCCTCGGGGACCGGGGCCGGGACGTCGTACTGCGCGGCGTAGTCGGCCAGGGAGACGGGCGCCTCCGCGACGGCGGGGCCGGGGAGCATGGCCGCGGGGACGGCGGCGGCGGGGGCGGGTTCGGCGGCGGCCTTGCGGGCGCGGCGGCGGGACTTGACCGCGGCGCGTTCGGGCGCGGCGACCGGGGCGGGGGCCTCGGCGCGGCGCCAGACGCGGGCGACGACGACGACCTCGCGGGGCTCGCGGATCGGGGTGAGGCGGCACCAGGTGCGGGGCTCGGCGAGGTAGCGGCTCTGGGAGAGCAGCAGTTCGGTGAGCCGCTTGCCCTCGATGACGGGACGGGTCGCCAGCCAGGTCAGTACGCCCGGCGGGACGACGTACAGCACGTGCCAGGGGGACTTGAACGGGATTCCGGCGAACCGCAGCAGCAGGATCCACGGCACGAACACGCCGAGGAACACACCGATCTGGACCAGCGGCAACGGCATCGGAAGCCGCAGGTCGTACAGCTTGTACAGCCGCTTCTCGATGCGCCATATGTTCGTGTACGTGGGTAGATCCACGCCCCTACTCCCCTAACTGCGCGAGCACAGTGCCGCCTGCCGACCTCCGCGTGGGTCAGGTGATGTCCACTCCGAGGGCCTTGGCGATCGCCTTGGCCGTCGTCTCGATGATGTTCGGCACGTAGAAGACCACTCCGATTCCGATCGCCAGCACGATGAACTGCACGAAGCGCGTGATCTCACGGGTGAACAGGAAGAAGATCGCGACAATGGAGACGATGACGAGGAAGAGCGGGCCGAAGATGTTGCGCAGCCAGTCGGCGAGCTGGTCGGTCCGCAGTTCGTCGTTCTGCTGCGGCGCCGCCCAGACCTCGTGCGGAATCGACGCCATGATGTGGTTCAGCATCGACTGATCACCCTCTCTGGGACGGCGGTTGTCATGGGGATGGAGGTCATGATGCGTTCGGCTCCGTGGTGCCACGGATGTCTCTGACGTACCAGTTCGTCCCCTTCTTCACCACGGTGAGCCGGTAGGACTGGTCGAGCTCGCCGCCCCCGCCGGCGCCCGCCCCGCCGGGCATCTGCCAGCCGACGGTCGCAGTGACGGTGCGCTCGTCGGCGGCTCCCTTGGCCGCGACGACCTCCTTGACCTGCACGAAGCTGACGGAGCCGGCCAGGCCCGCGATCGGCGTCCCGTCCGAGAAGTGCGAGAGCGTGGCCTGGTCACCGGACCCGTACGCCTGGAAGAACGTACCGAGGACGCCCTGGAGGGTGTTCTCCAGGGCGGTGTCGCGGTCCTGGACGCCGCCTTGCGGGAGCGCGGCCTTGGTGGGCGGCGGGAGCAGCGCGGGGCGGCCGGAGATGACGAGGGCGCCGCCGTCGGCGGCGTAGACCGGGACCGACAGCCGGAGCCATTTGTCGACGCTGCGGGCGAGCACCGTGACGGTGCCGTCGTGCGCGTCGCGGGCGTCGACTCCGGCGACCTGGACGGACTGGACCTGCAATGTGCCGACGCCGTTCCAGCCGAATTGGGCGTCGGCGCCCTCGGGCAGGAAGGTGCGCAATTGGGCCTCGCGCGCGGCGGCGTTCTTCTGGTCGTAGTTGAGGTAGACGTTGGCGAACTGCAGCGCGAACGCGCCGGCGGCGCTGGCCGGGAAACCCGTGCCCTTTCCGGGTTTGGCGGGTGCGCCGTTGTCGGCGGAGCCGCCGTCCTTGGCGGTGAACCGCTCGAACGGCGCGCGGATCCCGTTGACGAGGATGACGAGGATGAGGGCCCAGAGCACGGCGCGCCCGACCCACACCCACCAGCGGCCGCCGGAGCCGCCCCAGCGGCCGCCGCCGCGCGGGCCGCCGCCGGATCCGCCGGAGCGGCCGGAGCGGCCGCGGCGCCGTTCGGGCGCGGGCGCGTCCCACGGGTCGGCGGACGCGGCGAGCGCCGCGGGCGCCGCCGTCTCCTCGACCACGGCCGTGTCACGGCCGCGTCCTACGGCCGACCTGCGAGCCATCCTGCCTCCGCTCGCGCCTCGCCCCCGGTCGGCGCGGTCTGTTGCCTGGGTCCTGTGCGGGTGGCCCTTTCTGAACCCCACCCCGGGCCCAGCGTAACCACGAGCGTCAATTGTTCCAGCGCATCGCGGCGAAGCACACCCCCGGCGCGCGGTTGCGGATAATGCAATCCAGCTCAACAGGAACGGGGAAGATTGCCAAACGGTGACGATCCCGTATCCAAGGCTCCGAACGGTGCGCCTGACCAGGTTTCCGGCAAGCGGCGCGACTCGGCGGTTGCTTGGTTACCGGGTGACCGTTCCGACCGCAATCTGTTCCCGAGGGAATCCGGCACAGTGTCGCCTTCGGGACATATCGCCACAGAACACCCGAGGTGTCCGGGGCGTGGCACCACATGCAACACCTGTATCGCAAATCACACAAGCCCCACGACGCGCGGCAGGCCCCACCGGACGGGCGGGGCCTGCGCGCCGGGCCGGGACGCGGCGGCGGCTCAGACGTTGAAGCGGAACTCGACCACGTCGCCGTCCTGCATGACGTAGTCCTTGCCCTCCATCCGGACCTTGCCGGCGGTGCGGGCGGCGGCCATCGAGCCGGCCTCGGTGAGGTCGTCGTAGGAGACGATCTCGGCCTTGATGAAGCCGCGCTGGAAGTCGGTGTGGATGACGCCGGCGGCCTCGGGCGCGGTCGCGCCCTTGCGGATCGTCCAGGCCCGCGACTCCTTGGGGCCGGCCGTCAGGTAGGTCTGCAGGCCGAGGGTCGCGAACCCGATCCGGACGAGCTGCGACAGGCCCGACTCCTCCTGGCCCATGCCCTGCAACAGCTCGAGGGCCTCGTCGTCGGGCAGCTCGATCAGCTCCGCCTCGATCTTGGCGTCCAGGAAGATCGCCTCGGCGGGCGCGACCAGGTCGCGCAGCCGGCCGCGCAGCGCCTCGTCGGTGAGCTCGCCCTCGTCGAGGTTGAACACGTACAGGAACGGCTTGGCGGTGAGCAGGTGCAGCTCGCGCAGCAGCGCCAGGTCGATGCCGGCCTTCTCGGCACCCGCGAACAGCGTGATGCCGTCGTCCAGCAGCTTCTGCGCGGCGTTGACGGCGTCGACGACCGCGAGCTTGTCCTTGTCCTTCCTGGTCCGCGCCTCCTTGTCGAGCCGCGGCAGCGCCTTCTCGATCGTCTGCAGGTCGGCCAGGATCAGCTCGGTGTTGATCGTCTCGATGTCGCGGGACGGCGCGACGTCGCCGTCCACGTGCGTGACGTCGGGGTCCTCGAACGCGCGGATGACCTGGCAGATCGCGTTGGTCTCGCGGATGTTGGCGAGGAACTTGTTGCCGAGGCCCTGCCCCTCGGAAGCGCCCTTGACGATGCCGGCGATGTCGACGAACTCCATCGTCGCCGGGACGACCTTCTGCGAGGCGAACATCCCGGCCAGCACGCCGAGCCGCGGGTCGGGCACCCCGACGACGCCGACGTTGGGCTCGATCGTCGCGAACGGGTAGTTGGCGGCGAGCGCGTCGTTCTTGGTCAGCGCGTTGAAGAGGGTGGACTTGCCGACGTTGGGCAGCCCGACGATTCCGATGGAGAGGCTCACGGCCGTCAAGTTTACGGACCCCGCGGACCCCGCGGGGCGGCCCGGCCGGACCGCCCGTCCCGGTGCCGTTGGGGAGCAGTGGGTCGATTGTCCGTTCCGGCGGGCATTCCGGCGCGTCGCGGTCGCGCTTCGCGAGTCCGCTGTCACGATGAAGTAATGGACCTCGCGCTGTTCGCCGGACTGCTCGTCGGCGCCGTCTTCGGCGCCGTCGCCGGGTACGCCCTGGCGACGGGCCGGCAGGGGTCGCTGATCGCGCGGGCCAAGGCCGCCGAGGAGAAGCTCGCCTACGCCGAGGAGCGGATGGCCGAGCACTTCGAGAACCTGTCGGCGAAGGCGCTGGACGCCAGCAACCAGCGGTTCCTGGAGCTGGCGGACGCCCGGCTGAAGGCGGCGGGCGTCGAGGCGGCGGGCGAGCTGCAGCGCCGCGAGCAGGCCGTCGAGCATCTGGTCGCGCCGCTGAAGGAGACCCTCGCGAAGGTGGAGGAGCAGCTCCGCGAGGTGGAGACGGGCCGCCGCGAGTCGCACGCGATGCTCGCCAAGCAGGTCGACTTCGTCCGGCAGAGCTCCGACCAGCTGCGCCGGGAGACGCAGGGCCTCGTGCGGGCGCTGCAGCGGCCCGAGGCGCGCGGCCGGTGGGGCGAGCTGCAGCTGCGGCGCGTCGTGGAGCTGGCGGGCATGACGCACCACTGCGACTTCGACGAGCAGGCCAGCGCGGCCACCGTGAACGGAACGGTCCGGCCCGACATGGTGGTGCGGCTGGCCGGCGGCAAGAACATCGTCGTCGACTCGAAGGTGTCGCTGGCCGCGTACCTGCAGGCCGCCGAGACCGGCGATCCCGTCCGGCTGGACGCGCACGCCCGCCACCTGCGCGACCACGTCGACCGGCTCGGCGCCAAGTCGTACTGGCAGGCCTTCAGCCCGGCGCCGGAGTTCGTCGTGCTGTTCATCCCCGGCGAGGCGTTCCTCGCGCCCGCGCTGGACCGCGACCCCGGCCTGCTGGAGTACGCGATGCGGCGCCGGGTGCACATCGCCACGCCCACCACGTTGATCACCATGCTGCGGACGGCGTCCTACGCGTGGCAGCAGGCCGCCCTGTCGCGCAACGCCCGCGCCGTGTTCGAGCTCGGCAAGGAGCTGTACGAGCGGCTCGGCACGATGGGCCGGCACGTGGACGACCTGGGCCGCGCGCTCACCGGCGCCATCAAGTCCTACAACCGGACGGTCGGCTCCCTGGAGACGCGCGTGCTGGTCAGCGCGCGGAAGCTGAACGAGCTGGGCGTCGTCGACGCCCCCCTCGACGGTCCGCAGCCGGTGGAGGAGAGCCCGCGTCCCCCGTCCGCCGCCGAACTCACCGCCCACGAGGACCGTCCCACCGAGGGGGACGTCTCCGGTCGCGGTGCTCTGGGCGGCGGCGAACCTCAGCGTGGTCCGGCCTCGGAACCGGTAGGTTTCGGCGGACGGGCCGTCCCCGACCAGAGTGATCGTCGAGAGAGGTGGCCATGAGCTCATCGACGGCACGCGACGCGCCGGGCGGCGCCTCGCCGGCACCAGGGGGTCCAGTGGGACGTCAGCGCGGCGGTTCCGCGCCGCGGTCGCACTCGGCCGCCGGGGCGGGGCCGGTCACCCTCACCGGGCGCGGCGGCGTCGTGGTGATGTTCGGCGCAGGCCTGGTCTGCGGGCTGCTGTCGCGGTGGCTCGGCGTGCCGCTGCTGGCCGGCGCGGGCTTCGCGATCGGCTGCGCGCTCGCCGCGTTCGCCACCCGCCCGGCCGACCTGCTGACGGTCGCGGTGAGCCCGCCGCTGGTGTTCTTCCTCGCGACGGTCATCGCCGAGACCGCGACGACGCTCGGCCACGGCTCGCTGCTGCGCGGCCTCACGGTCGGGCTGCTGACGTCGCTGGCGTCGACGGCGCCGTGGCTGTTCTTCGGCACGCTGCTGGTGCTGGTGATCACGATGGTCCGCGGGCTGCCGGCGAACGTCCGGGAGCTGCGCGGCAAGCTGGTCGGGGTCCGGTTGTTCGAGAAGGAGGACAACGAGAACCCCGTCCGCTGGGACGAGTCGCCCACCACGACCGCCGAGCGCCGCCTGCACCACGGCGACGTCGACTAGCGGTCGGTCGCTCTCGCCGGGCCCCGCGACGGCTAGACGGGCGTGATGCGCAGGTCCTTGCGGAGCTCCTTGGGCAGGGAGAAGCGCATCTTCTCCTGGACGGACTCGATCTCCTCCGCCTCGCCGAAGCCACGCTCGGCCAGCCACGCCAGCACGCCCTGGACCAGCTCGTCCGGGACGGAGGCGCCGCTGGTGACGCCGACGACGTCGACCCCCTCCAGCCAGGCCGGGTCGATCTGCTCGGCGTAGTCGACCAGGTAGGCGTCGTCGGCGCCGTGCTCCTTGGCGACCTCGACCAGCCGGACGGAGTTGGAGGAGTTCGTGGAGCCGACCACGATGACGAGCTGGGACTGCGCGGCCATCTCCTTGACGGCGGTCTGCCGGTTCTGGGTGGCGTAGCAGATGTCGTCGGACGGCGGGTCCATCAGCTTGGGGAACCGCTCGCGGAGCTTCTCGACGGTGGCGATCGTCTCGTCCACCGACAGGGTCGTCTGCGACAGCCAGGCGACCTTCTCGGGGTCGCGGACGGTGATGTTGCCGACGTCGTCGGGGCCGTCGACGAGGTGGATGTGGTCGGGCGCCTCGCCGGTGGTGCCGATGACCTCCTCGTGCCCCTCGTGCCCGATGAGCAGGATGTCGTAGTCCTGCGCGGCGAACCGGACGGCCTCCTTGTGGACCTTGGTCACCAGCGGGCACGTGGCGTCGATGGTGCGCAGGTCCAGGCCCCGGGCCTCCTCGTGCACGACGGGGGCGACGCCGTGCGCGGAGAACACCACGATGGCGCCCTCGGGGACCTCATCGGTCTCGTCCACGAAGATCGCGCCGCGCTCCTCCAGCGTCCGGACGACGTGGACGTTGTGCACGATCTGCTTGCGGACGTAGATCGGCGCCCCGTACTTCTCCAGGGCGATCTCGACCGTCTGGACGGCGCGGTCGACGCCCGCGCAGTAACCACGCGGCTTGGCGAGCAGGACACGGCGCTGGCTGTTGGCGGTCATGCCCCCATCGTACGAGCCGTGCCGCCCGTGCCGTGCAGCACCGGACGCCGCGCGGCGGACTGGCGCGGCCCTTTGCGGGAAGGGGACGAAGCTCTGGTGAAGCCCGCTGTGTGACCCACTGCACGCGGCTTTTGGACAGAAATCCATTAACCCGGGGTGACCGTGCTCGCACCCATGGGGCAGAGTGAGACACGAGCAGACGATTGCCGCATGACCCTGATCAGGACGGCAGGAAGAGGAATGACCATGACGAGATCGCCGCGCCGCCTCAAGCAGCAGGTCCAGGACGCGGTGGGCGAGCAGGTCCGCGACCTCCCGCTGCACGCCGTCCGGCTGGCCATGTTCGGTGTCGGCCGGGCGCTGCTGCTCGGCGACCGGGTGAGCCGCGACTACAAGGAGATCACCGAGGGCGACGGCGTCGGCCCGGTGATCGGGCGGCTGCGCCACGACGTCAGGCACACCGCCGGGAAGGTCGTCGGGAAGGTCGTGGAGACGGTCCGCGGCGGCGAGGACGAGCCCGAGCCGGAGGCCAGGCCCCGGACGCGCACCCGGCCGGCCAGGCCGGCGGCCGAGCGCGGGACGGTCCGGGCGGCGCAGCGGCGGGCCGCCGACGGGGAGATCTCCGTCGGCAAGCCGGCCGCGAAGCCCGCTCCGAAGCCCGTCCGGGACGACGCCCCGGTGGCCAAGCCGGCGCCGGAGCCGAAGCCCGCCGAGCCGCGTCCGGAGCCGGAGGCGCAGGCGAAGCCGGCTCCGAACCCCGTCCCGGAGGCCGACCCGACGCCCGCGCCGAAGCCGGACAAGCCCGCGGCGAAGCCGGACAAGCCCGCGGCGCAGGAGGGCCCGTTCGAGCCGAAGCCCGAGCTCAGGCCCGCCGCGCCGGCCGAGGCCCGGCGGGCCGCGGAGGGCCTGCCGGTGCCGAACTACGACGAGGCCACGCTGCCGCAGCTGCGCGCCCGGCTGCGCGGCCTGTCGGCGGACCAGGTGAAGCTGCTGCGCGAGTACGAGCGCAAGCACGCCGCCCGCCCCGAAGTGATCAAGATGTACGAGAACCGCATCGCGAAACTGAACGGCCTGAACTGACCCGGAGCTTCTCCGGGTCACCGGCCATGCCCCCTTCGGAGGGCACTCGGGCGGCGGGCGGTCGACGCGAACCACGCGCCGACCGCCCGCCGTCCGACGTCCGCTAGACCACCTCACCCGCCGACCACGGCCCCGGTGACGGCCTGCGTCTCCCGCCCGGCGACGGAGAGCGGGTGGTCAGCCGGCGGCCGGGCTGAAGCGGACCGGGAGGGCCGCCAGGCGGCGCACCCAGAACGACGGGAGCCACAGGAGCTCGTCCGGCTTGACCGCGAGCTCGATGTCGGGCAGCCGGTCCAGCAGCACCTCGACCGCCGTCCTGGCGATGATCTCGGCGAGCTCCGGGGCGGGGAAGGGGCAGCCGTGGTCGCCGTGCCCGAACGACAGGTGGGCCCGGTTCCCGGCGCCGGCGCCGTGCGCGGGCGGCTGCACCTGCGGGTCGGCGTTCGCCGCGGCCCATCCGAGGATCAGCATGTCGCCGGGGCGGATCCTGCGCCCGGCCAGCTCGCAGGAGTGCACGGCGAAGCGGCCGATGTTGTTCTGCGACGGCGTGTCCTCCCACAGCACCTGGTTGAGGGCCTGGGAGACGCTGCCGCGGCCGCCCTGGAGCGTCACGGCGAACCGCTCGTCGACCAGCATCAGCCGCAGCGTGTTGCCGATCCAGTGGCCGGTGGGCAGGTGGCCGGCGCTCATCATCGGGATGAGGTCGCTGACCAGCTCGTCGACGGTGAGGCCCGCCGGATGCTGAAGCATGCGGGACGTGACGTCCGGGCCGGGACGCGCCCGGCGCGCCTCGGCCAGCCTGCGCATGGTCTCCTGGAGTCGCTGGTAGGCCGGGACGGCGTCCTCGTCGGAACCCGCCACGGCCATGACGTCCCGGATCATGTCGGGCGCCTCGGCCGCGGGCACCCCGAAGAGCCCGGCGACCACCAGCGGCGGGAGCCGGTCGGCGAACCGGCTGATCAGGTCCACCTCGCCGTCCCCGGCGAACTCGTCGATCAGCCGGTCGGCGATCCGCTCGCAGTCGCCGGCCAGCTCGGTGCGGTCGACGGCGTCCAGCGCGTCGCTGATCGCCGTGCTGCGCCGGTGGTGCTCCTCCCCCTCGGCGAGCATCACCGAGGGGTTCCAGCCGACGAACGGCAGCAGCGACCAGTTCTCCGGCACGGCGTCCCAGGCGTTCCAGCGGCGGGTGTCGCGCGCGAACAGCCCGGGGTTGCCGGTGACGTGGTTGACCTCCCGGTACCCGATCACGTACCAGGCGGGGACGTCGCCTTCGAGTAGGACGGGCACGACCGGGCCGTGCTCGCGGCGCATCCGCTCGAAGAAGTCCGCCGGCCGCTGGTCGAACTCCTCCCCGTACAGGCGGACGGCGCCGTCGGCGTGCGGCGCGGCGGTCTCGCCGGTCTCGCCGGTCTCGTCGGTCACTGCGCGGCCTCCTGGAGTGCGGCGGGGTCGTGGAGTGCGGTGAGGTGCCGGACGAGCGTGATCAGCACGTTCTTGGTGGAGTCGCGGAGCCGGGCGTCGCAGTCGACCAGCGGGACGCCCCCGGGGAGCGACAGCGCGTCGCGCACCCGCTCCAGGGACGGCCGCGGGCCGGGCGCGTCGAACCGATTGACCGCCACCACGAACGGCATCCGGTGGTGCTCGAGCCGGTCGAGCGGGTAGAAGGAGTCCTCCAAGCGGCGGGTGTCCACCAGCACCACCGCGCCCAGGCTGCCGGAGAACAGCTGGTCCCAGACGAACCAGAACCGCTTCTGGCCGGGGGCGCCGAACAGGTAGAGCACGCGGTGGGCGTCCAGGGAGATCCGGCCGAAGTCGAACGCGACCGTGGTGGTGCGCTTGGCGGCGACGCGGCTGGGGTCGTCGATGCCGACGCCGGCCTCCGTCATGACCTCCTCGGTGCTGAGCGGGCGTATCTCCGAGACCGAGCCGACCATGGTGGTCTTCCCGACCCCGAACCCGCCCACGATCACGATCTTCAGTGCGTCCCGCGCGGTGCGGAGCAGCGGCACGTCGCCCGCGGCCCCGGCCGGCGCGCCGCCGGCTCCGGGGTCCGCAGGCCGGTCAGAGGTCTTGGAGTCCAACGAGCACCTGCTTCAGCGTTTCCAGGTCGGCCGGCCGGTTCGTCGCGGCGGCCGAGGTCGGATGGCGGACGGTGATGTGGCCGGTGTCGCGCAGGTCGAGCAGCAGGATCTTCACCACGCTCACCGGCAGCCTCAGATGGGAGGACAGCTCGACCACCGCCATCGGCTCGCGGCGGCACAGCCGCAGGATCGCGACGTGCTCGGACTGCATGCCGGGCACCGGGTCGTTCTCGGCGCTGACCAGCGTGACGAGGTCGAGGGCGTCGTCGCCCGCGCGGCTGCGGCCCCCGGTGACGGTGTAGAGCCGGTCGGGGTCGCCGAGGTCGAGGGGCTGGGGGGTCATCTCGGCGCGGGGGTGCGCGGTGCCGCGGTCAGGTAGCCGCCGATCTGCTCCACCAGCTCGTTCATGCTGTGCCCGACGAGGCCGACGTCGGCGTCCTCGCGGGCCACGACGGCCAGGTGCGCCCCGGCGCCCGCCGGGATGATCAGCAGCAGCCCGCCGGCGAACTCCATCATCGACTGGCCGGCGCCGACGCCGGTGCCGAACTCGTGGGAGGCGGTCAGGGACAGGCTCTGGATGCCCGAGGCGATGGCCGCCAGCTGGTCGGCCCTGTCCTCGTCCAGTCCGGGGGTGTGGCAGATCTTCAGACCGTCCCGGGACAGCACCAGCACGTGCTGGATGCCCGGGGTCCGGTCCGCAAGGGACGTCAGAAGCCAATCGAGTCGACGCTCATCGCTGCTCATCAAGATCACGGAACGGACGACGCCGCGGCGCCCGCGGCGGATCGCGTCCCTGCCTCCTATCTGTGGATCCTGCGGTCCGGACGAGGGTGCCGGGACCGGCCGTCCCGGTGGCCCGTCCGCCGAACGGGCCGCGGGCCATGAGCCCTACTGATCGGGTTCCCGGGCGGGTGCGGTGCCGTCGTGCCCGGTGTCGTCGTGCCCGGTGTCATCGTGCCCGGTGTCATCGTGCGCTGTGCCTTCGTGCGCGGTGCCGTCCGCGGGCTCGGACGTGCTGCGGGTCGTGGCGTCGTCGGCAGTCCGGTGCCGTCCCGAGGCGGACTCGCGGAAGGCGGCGAACCGCGCCCCCGGGTCGCGGGGCCTGGGCGGCGGGGCCGCGGGCTGCTCGACGGTCCCGGTGAGCGTGGCGCCGCGGCGGCGTTTGGGCAGGTACTCCCCGTCGGCGGCGCCGGCGTCGGGTGCCTCGGCCAAGGCCACGGCCGTCGCGGCGGCGGGTTCGCGGGCCGGTGCGGAGGCGCCTCTGCGCACGGTCCGCACGGGATCGGCGGCGAAGGCCGCGCCGGACGCGCCGGCGGGGTGGCTGATGAGCCGGCGCGGGATCAGCACGATCACGCCGATGCCGCCGCGGGAGGACGGCCGGAAGCTGATCCGCAGCCCGTGCTTGCCCGCCAGCCGCCCGACCACCGCCAGCCCCAGCCGGGTCCCGGGCAGCGAGGTCAGGTCGGCGGTCTCCGACACCAGCCGCTCGGCGCGCTCCCGCTCGCGCTGGCGCATGCCCAGGCCGCTGTCCTCGATGGTGACGACGACGCCGGCGTCCTCCTCCTCGGCGTAGACGTGCACGGCGGTGCCGTGCGGGGAGAAGTTGGCGGCGTTGTCCATCAGCTCGGCCAGCGCGTGCATGACGCCCTCGGCGGCGAACCCGGCGACGGCGGCGGTGGTGGTCGAGTGGTACTGGACGCGCTGGTAGGAGGCGATCCGGCCCATCGCGCCGCGGATGATGCTCTCCAGGACGATGGGCTTGGTCCAGCGCCGTCCCGAGCGGCCGCCGCTGAGCAGCGCGATGCTGTCGGCCAGGCGTCCCATCTGGGAGACGTGGTGGTCGAGGTCGAGGAGCTCGCCGAAGACCTCGTCCTCGTTGTACCGGTCCTCCAGCTCGCGCAGCTGGGCGAGCATGCGGGTGGTCTGCGCCTGGATCCGCGCCGCGGCGCTCGCGCAGGACGCCATGGCGGCCGCCCGGGTGCGCTCGCCCGCGGCGAGGGTCTCGGCGACGTCGTTCAGGAGCCGGTCCAGTGCGGCGTGGGAGGGCGCCGGGAGCTCGGCGAGCACGGACGCCGCCGAGGCGCGGTCGCCGCGGATCCGGTCGATCAGCGCGGGCAGCGTCGCGTCGGCCACCTGCCCGACCTCGTGCTCCAGGGCGGCCAGTTCGGCCCTGGCCTGGACCGCGCCGCGCTCGCTCGCGGCGACGCCTTCCGCCACCACGCGCACCAGCCGTCCGAGCAGGTGGTTCGGGACGGCCCGCAGCTCGGCCAGGATCTCCTCCGGCGCCGCACCGGCGTGCAGGCGCCCGATCAGCGCGGGCAGGGGCCCGTCGACCAGCTCCTGGAGCCTGCGCTCCAGCAGGCCGCTCTCGCTCTCCACCTGCGCCAGCCGGTCACGGACCTTCCGCGCGTACGCGGCGTAATAGGCCGCGGCTCCGCAGGCGACGCTGAGGGCGAGCGCGGCGGCGCCGCCGCCCGCCGCGACCAGCGTGCGGGCTCCCTGGTCAACGGCCAGCAGCGCCCCCAGCCAGGCGGCGCCGGCGACGACCGCGACGACCAGCCCGACCCAGACCGCGCGTTCCAGCGCCGCGCGCTCGATGCGTGCTCGACCGGCTTGAGATGCCATCCATCGTGTCCTTGTGAGCGTTGGTGACTGGCGCGCAGGAATCCTCGGCCCGTCGCACGGGCGGCCATAACGGAATAAGGCGCGATAAGGATGCACCATAACGCTCGCGTGCGCAGGTATTTACCAGAACTGCTAGATATCGGACGCGGCGGCCGGCGCACCCGAGACGGGGCGCGCCGGCCGTGCATGCCGGTCGTCCGGCCCGGCGGACGAACCGCGCGGGCCGCGGTGACGGGTCAGGACCGGACGGCGCCCAAGGTGACCGGCAGCGAGAGCGGGCCGACCGTGAAGAACGACGGGGAATAGGGGATGTCGCCCGGATCGACGGCCAGCGTGAGCTCCGGCAGGCGCCGGTACAGCGTCGCGAGCACCAGCCGGCCCTCCAGCCGGGCCAGGGACGCGCCGATGCAGTACCGCGGCCCGTGGCCGAAGGTGAGGCGCCCGTTCTGCTCCCGGGTGATGTCGAACCGGTCCGCGTCCTCGCCGTACTCCTCCGGATCGAGGCCGCTCGCCTGGTAGACGACGCCGACCGCCCGGCCCTTGGGAATGGGCACCCCGGCGACGGTCACGTCCTCCGCGGTGAAACGGAAGCTCGTCATCATCACCGAGTGGCGGTAGCGCAGGGTTTCCTCCACCACGTCGGCCCAGCGGTCGCCCGCCTTGGCGAGTTCGAGCTGGCCGGGGTTCTGGGCCAGCGCCACGATCGCGTGGCCGAGCATGTGGACGGTGGTCTCGTGGCCGGCCACGAGCATCAGCCAGAGCACGCCGACCAGCTCGTCGGTGGTGAGCCTGTCGCCCTCGTCGCGGGCCTGGACCAGGCTGGAGGTGAGGTCGTCGCCGGGCGCCTCCCGCCTGCGCTCCACCAGCCCGTGCAGGTAGGACTGGAGGGCCCGCTGCGTCGCGAACGCCTCGTCCGGCGGGGTCGTGTGCGCCAGCAGCGCGGCGGTCCAGTTGCGCATCCGGGGCCGGTCCTCGGGCGGGACGCCGAACAGCTCGCAGATCACCCACATCGGCAGCGCCTCGGTGAAGGCGGGGACCAGGTCCACGCCGTCGCCCGCGGCGATGACGTCGTCGAGCAGGCCGTCCACGATCCGCTGGACGCGCGGCTCCAGCGCCTGCACCCGCGCGGGCGTGAACGCCTTGCCGACCAGGCCGCGCAGGCGGCGGTGGTCGGCGCCGTCCTTGGTGGACAGGTGGCCGCCCTCGACGATGGCGCGCAGCGGCCAGTCCTCGGGGATCGACCCGTCGTGCAGGGCGGGCCAGTGCCGCGGCTCCCGCAGGAAGGTCCTGTTGTCGCCGGCGAGGATCTGCCGCACGGCGTCGTGGGTCAGCGCGAGGTAGGCGGGGACGCCGCCGGGGAACTCCACTTCGACCACGGGAGCGATATCCCGCAGCCTCATACAGGTGTCGAGCGGCGCTTCGTCCGCGGCGGGGAAGGACGGCAGGCTGATTGTCATCGGTCCCATTGAGAGGTGAGGAAGGCGGTGCGTACGGACGGGTACATCACTATCTCCTTGGATCACCCGTGACAAGTTATTCGGGAAAAACAAGGAAATATGACCATTGCCTCGCATTCGCCACCCAGCTCGACGACCTGCGCGAACTCGGCGCACTGCCCCACGACGCCGGCCGGGCCCCCTTCGGCCCGGCCGTTGTCGGCGGATTCGCCGCTCCTGCCGTATCGCAGGAAGAACGACGGAAATGGCAGTGGAAATGTTCGCCGCCCTGAACGGCGCCCTCTCTTTCCGGACCGTCCGCCCCCGCGGAGCGGCCGGGCCGGAGCCGAGGGACGCCGAGAGGGTCCCTATGCCTTGGCCGCGACCGGAGCGTCCTGGAAGGCGTGGTCGATGTCGACCCGCTCCAGCGGCGCCATGTGGCGGCGGCGCGTCACCAGGACGCCGATCGCGACGGCGCAGCAGGCCGCGCCGACGACGTACGGCAGATGCGGGTCGACCTCCTCGGCCAGCTTGGTGGCGAAGTAGGGCGCGAGGGCCCCGCCCATCCAGCGGACGAAGTTGTACCCGGCGGACGCGACGGGCCGCGGGTTGTCCGAGACCTCCATCGCGGCCTCGGTGAACGCGGTGTTGTTCAGCCCGATCGGGATGCCGGACAGGATCGTGCAGACGATGATCCCGTCGTGCTCGAGGAAGGCCAGGCCGAGCTGGAACAGCACCAGCAGGGCCAGCCCGAGGTACATGACCCGGACCGTTCCAATGCGGCGCTGCAGCGCGGGCGCGCCGAACACCGAGGCCAGCGCGACCATCACGCCCCAGCCGAAGAACACCAGGCCGATGCCGTGCGCGCTCATCCCGAGCACGAACGGGGTGTAGGCGAGGACGGTGAAGAACGCGTAGTTGTAGAACAGCGCGGTGAACGCGGTGGTGGACAGCCCGCCGTGCCCGAGCGCGCGGATCGGCGCGCTCAGCCGGGTCTTCTGCGCGGGCTTCGGCGGCGCCTTGAGCAGCGTGGCGATCAGCAGGAAGCCGACGGCCATCAGGATCGCGGTGCCGAAGAACGGGAACCGCCAGTTCATGTCGCCCAGTAGCGCGCCGACGAGCGGGCCGAGCGAGATGCCGAGGCCGAGCGCGGCCTCGTAGAGCACGATGGCCTTCTCGGCGCCGCCGGACGCCGCGCCGACGATGACCGCGAGCGCGGTGGCGACGAACAGCGCGTTGCCGAGGCCCCAGCCGGCCCGGAAGCCGACGAGCTGCCCGACGGTGTCGGACGTCCCGGCGAGCCCGGCGAACACCACGACGAGGGTGAGCCCGATCATCAGCGTCCTCTTGCCGCCGATCCGGCTGGACACCCAGCCGGTGACCAGCATGGCCACCGCGGTGATCAGGAAGTAGCTGGTGAACAGCAGCGACACCTGGCTCGGCGTCGCCGACAGGTTCTTGGCGATCGCGGGCAGGATGGGGTCGACGAGCCCGATGCCCATGAAGGCGACGACGGCGGCGAAGGCGGTGGCCCACACCGACATCGGCTGCCTGAGGATGCCGCCGCCCTTCGTGCTCGACGAGGGCCGATCGGTGCCTGACGAGGGCCGATCCGTGCTCGACGAGGGCCGATTCGTTATCGGCGAGGACCGATTCGTTATCGGCGAGGGCCGAGCGTGCATGGAGACCTCCCTTGGGGACCGTACGTGTCGAGGGGCCCCGCGCCTCCCGGCCCGGCCTCGCCGGGATCAGGACGCGGCGAAGAGCTTGTCCAGGGCGGGCAGCGCCGCGGCGACCGCCGCGCGCTCCTCGTCCGTCAGCGCCGCGAACCGTTCGGCCAGGAAGCCGATCCGCTGCGCGCGCCCGGCGGCCAGCCGCTCGCGTCCCGCCGCGGTGAGGGCCGCGGTGACGACGCGGGCGTCCGAGCCGTCCCGGCCGCGCTCCACCAGGCCGTCGCGCTCCAGCCGGTTGATCTGCGCGGTCATGGTCGGCAGCCGGACGCCGTGCTCGGCGGCCAGCTCGGTCATCCGGCGCGGCCCGTGCTCGAGCGAGCCGAGCACCGACAGCTGCTGGCTGGTGATCGCCTGGTCGGCGGTGGCGCGGCGCAGCATCAGCACGATGTGCCGCAGGCTGCGGTTGAGCTGCTCGGCCAGCGCGCGCTCGGGAACGGTCACGGTTGCTCTCCTCGAAATTACTTAGTCAGTCTAAGTTAGTTGGGCTAAGCACTGAAGCCGTCCGGCCTGTCGTCTCCGTCACACGCCGCGGGGATCGCGGCGCCCGTAGAGTGCGGGCATGGCGATGGAGACCACGGCCGAGTCCCCCGTGCCGGTGCGGACCGTCCTGCAGGCGGTGGGCGGCTGGATCGGCCGCCTCGGCCGGATCTGGGTCGAGGGCCAGATCACCGACCTCAACGCCCGCGGCGGGACGGTCTACCTGACGCTGCGCGACCCCGTCGCGAACATGTCGGTCCGGGTCGTCGGGCCGCGCGGGGTGGTCGAGGCCGCCGGGCCCGCCGTCACCGACGGCGCCCGCGTCGTGGTGCACGCCAAGCCCGACTTCTGGATCAACCGCGGGACGTTCTCGCTCAGCGCCCTGGAGATCCGCCCGGTCGGCGTCGGCGAGCTGCTGGCCCGGCTGGAGCGGCTCAAGCAGGTCCTCGCGTCCGAGGGGCTGTTCCGTCCCGAGCGCAAGCGGCCGCTGCCGTTCCTGCCCGGCAAGGTCGGCCTGATCTGCGGCCGCGACTCCGACGCCGAGCACGACGTCCTGCAGAACGCGCGGCGCCGCTGGCCCGCCGTGGCGTTCCGGGTGGAGAACACCGCCGTCCAGGGCTCCTACGCCGTCGGCGAGGTCATGGAGGCGCTGCGCAAGCTCGACGCCGATCCCGAGATCGAGGTCATCGTCATCGCGCGCGGCGGCGGCGCCATGGAGGACCTGCTGCCGTTCTCCGACGAGGCGCTGGTCCGCGCGGTCGCCGCCGCCCGCACCCCGGTCGTCAGCGCGATCGGGCACGAGCAGGACAGCCCGATCCTCGACCTCGTCGCCGACGTCCGCGCCTCCACCCCGACCGACGCGGCGAAGAAGGCCGTCCCGGACGTGCGCGAGCAGCTCCAGCTCGTCCGGCAGCTGCGCGACCGGGGCCGGCGCTGCCTGGGGGGCGCGGTGGAGCGCGAGCTGCACTGGCTGAAGTCGGTCCGCTCGCGGCCCGCGCTCGCCGACCCCGTGCGGGAGATCGAACGGCAGTCCGAGCAGGTGCTGGCCCTGCGCGACCGGACCCGCCGGTGCCTGTCGGCGGCGCTGGACCGGGCCGGCGACGAGCTGTCGCACACCCGCGCCCGGCTGCTGGCCCTCTCCCCCGCCGCCACCCTCGACCGCGGCTACGCGATCGTCCAGCGCGAGGACGGGTCGGTCGTGCGCGAGCCGTCGGACGTCGGGGACGGCGAGCGCATTCACCTCCGCCTGTCCGGCGGCCGCCTCACCGCCGCCGTCTCCGCCCGCGAAGAGCCCTAGAGTTGGGCGAGTGGCAGAAGAGAACGCGACCGAGCGCAAGCCGTCGTACGAGCAGGCCCGGGACGAGCTGGCCGACGTCGTCAAGCGGCTGGAGGCCGGCGGGCTGACGCTGGAGGAGTCCCTCGCCCTGTGGGAGCGCGGCGAGAAGCTCGCCGAGGTCTGCGAGGAGTGGCTGGAGGGCGCGCGCGCGAGGCTCGCCGCCGCCATGCAGGGACCGGAGGACGGCGACGCCCCGGCCCCGTTCTGACCGTAAGGGAACACTCACCTGGGGGTGAGCCCGCGGGCCCGGTCAGGACCCCGGGGTGGCCGGCGCCGACGGCGCCGGGCCCCCGCCCTGTCTGGGCTGCGGCTTCAGCGACGCGGCCAGCACCGCCAGCTCCTCGTAGGACGCGGTGCCGGTCACCACGATGCTCATGCCCCCGGGGCCGGGCCGCTCCAGCGAGTTCGCCTTCTTGTCGTTGCGGTGGTACTTCGCCCACGACTCGCCGCCGACCTGCATCGTGCCGATCGGCTTGCTGCTGTTGGTCATCCGCGGGACGTAGGCGGCGGCCTTCTCGTTGCTCTGCTCCAGCGCCGCGTACTCGCCCTTCGGCGTGACGAACCCGAGGTGCCACGCGACCGGCTGCTTGCCGCCGGTGTCCAGGCCGTGCAGCCGCGAGCTGGTCGGACGCCAGCGCGCCGGCAGCCCCTCCGGCGCGTACACGGTGAACGGCGCGTCGCTGCGCAGCGCCCACAGCTGCGAGGAGTAGTCGACGGTCGGCAGCACTTCCTTGTTGTCGCGCGGCGTGATCACGAAGATCGCCAGCACGAGCAGCAGGCACGCGCCCATCGCCAGCGTGAACCCGCCGAGCCCGGTGGTCAGCCGCTTGTACACCGCCGGGCTGACCTTGACCACACCGCGCTCGCCGGCGTCCGCCGCGGCGCCCTCGCCGTCCTGCACGCGCGACGCGGCGGCCTCCTCGGCGCGTGCGGCGCCGTCGCGCGGCGGCTCCGGCGCGGCGGACGGCCGCCGCTCGGCGGGCTGCTCACCGGGCTGCCCCATGGGCTGCTCGGCGGCGGGCTGCTCGGGCCCGGAGGCGGTGTCGGCGGCCTCCGGAGCGGGTGCGGGGCTCTTGTCGGTCACCCCTCCAGGATCCCGCACGGTCAGCGCTGCTCGGTACCGGGGTTCCTGATCGTGCCGACGATGTTCATGATCTTGCTCGCCAGGGTGCGGGCGGCGCCCTCGTCGTCCATCAGCGAGATCTCCGACACCGCGCCCGCCATCGCGCCCGTCAGCACCACGACCAGCGCCTCGTCCACGCCCCCGTCGGCGGTGTGGAAGAGCGCGGCGTTGCGGCGCGCCCACTTGTTCAGGCGCTGGCGCATCACCCGGTCGAACCCGGGCGGGCCGTCGCCGGAGATGAACAGCCGCGCGACGTCCCGCTCCCGCAGGCAGCCGTCCAGGTAGGCGCCCGCGCCCGCGACGAACTGCCGCATCGGGTCGCCCTCGCCCGCGTCCCGCACCGCGTTGATCGCCTTGCGGGTGCGCTCCTGCTGGCGGCCCTGGAACTCCTCGAACAGCGTCAGGTACAGGTCGGCCTTGCCGTTGAAGTGGTGGTACAGGCTGCCGACGCTGGCGCCCGCCTTGGCGACGATGTCGGTCACCGCGGCCTGCGCGAAGCCCGCCTCGCAGAAGACGTCCCGGGCGGCCGACAGCAGGGCGCTGCGCGTGGCGGCCCCCCGGTCGGAGGTCCGCGCGGGCGCCGGCGCGGCCCCGGCGGCCCCGTCCTGGGCCGTCCCGTCGGACGAGACGTCGATGTCGCTGCTCATGAGCCCAGAGATTACGCCCTCTTCCCACGGGGAAACGATCCCTTGCCCGCGCGACGGTCAAATCGGCCCGCGCGCGGGCCGGGACTCCCCGGCGGCGCCGGGCTGGTCTGGTCCAATTTGTGGCCCGCCGTCCGGTCCCCGGAGAATCCGAGTCACCACCGAACGAAGGGGCCGCCCCGCCATGTCCGAAGAGACCACCGTTTCCTCCCCGCTGACCACCGAGCCGTCCGCGCCGGACCGCAACCTGGCGATGGAGCTGGTCCGGGTCACCGAGGCCGCCGCCATGGCCGCGGCGCGCTGGGTCGGCCGCGGGGACAAGAACGGCGCCGACGGGGCCGCCGTCAACGCGATGCGCCAGCTGATCAACACGGTGTCGATGCGCGGCGTGGTCGTGATCGGCGAGGGCGAGAAGGACAACGCCCCGATGCTCTACAACGGCGAGGAGGTCGGCGACGGCTCCGGCGCCGAGTGCGACGTCGCCGTCGACCCGGTGGACGGCACCCGGCTGACCGCCCTCGGCATGAGCAACGCGATCGCCGTGCTGTCGGTGGCGCCGCGCGGCTCGATGTTCGACCCGTCGGCGGTCTTCTACATGGAGAAGCTCGTCACCGGTCCCGAGGCCGCCGACGTCGTCGACATCGAACGCCCCATCGCCGACAACATCCGCGCCATCGCCCGCGCCAAGGGCTCCTCCACCAACGATGTCACCGTCTGCATCCTCGACCGCCCCCGGCACGAGGGCATCGTCAAGGAGGTCCGCGAGACGGGCGCCCGCATCAAGTTCATCCTGGACGGCGACGTCGCCGGCGCGATCATGGCGTCCCGTCCCGGCACCGGCGTCGACCTGCTGCTCGGCATCGGCGGCACCCCCGAGGGCATCATCGCGGCCTGCGCGATCAAGGCGCTCGGCGGCGTCATCCAGGGCCGCCTGTGGCCGCAGGACGACGCCGAGCGGCAGAAGGCGATCGACGCCGGCCACGACCTCGGCCGCGTCCTCACCACCGACGACCTGGTCACCTCCGACGACGTCTTCTTCGCCGCGACCGGCATCACCGACGGCGAGCTCGTCGACGGCGTCCGCTACAGCAAGGGCACCGCGGTCACCCACTCCCTGGTCATGCGCTCGCGCAGCGGCACGATCCGCACCATCTCCAGCGAGCACCAGCTCAGCAAGCTCCGCGCCTACAGCGCCATCAACTTCGACAGCGCGGTGTGAGTCGGTAGATCGCTTCCGGGGTCCGCCTCCGGCGCGGTCAGCGGCGGAGGCGGCCCTTGACGCGCTGGCGCAGCGTGCGCCTGGGGGCTCTGGCCCTCACCGAGCCGAGGACGAGGGTGCCGGCGATCTCGATGGTCGGGCCCTCGGCGGCAGGGCGGGTGCGCAGTTCGCGGATGCTGAGGATGGTGCGGCCCGTCACGTCGACGCGGACGCCCTCGGGGACGAGGAGGCGGACCCGGCCGGCGAGGACCATCGCGTCCAGGACGATGTGGCGGCGTTGCAGGACGGCCTCGCGCAGGTCGAGCTCGACGGTGCCGAAGAGGGCGAGCAGCGGCAGCTTGACCGGGACGACCCAGCGGCCGTCGCGGCGGACGCGGCCGAAGAGGACCGAGACCGGCCGGTCGTCCACGAGGATGGGCTGGGCCTCCTCGGGGCTGAGGTCGACGGTGAGTCCGGTGAGCTCGCCGAGGGTGCGGGCGGCGAAGACGCGGGCGGTGCGGTCGGCGTGCTCCTGCATGGTCAGCCGGCCGTCCGCGAGGGCCTCGCCGAGCACCGCCGCGACGCGGTCCCGGTCGGCGTCGGAGGCGCGCAGGTCGCGCACGCGGGCGGCCTGTCCGGAGCGGCGGGGGATGTCCACCTACACGAGGGTAGCGGGCGCCCGGCGGGCGGCCGGGGGAAAAATCGGTGGGGTTCTGTCGGCCCCGGTACCTAGGGTGACGGCATGACGGTGCAACGTGCGCGGCCCGTGGCCGGGGAGGGGGAGGCCGGGGCGGCGGCGATCAGCATGCGGGGGGTGGTCAAGCGCTTCGGGGCCTTCACCGCCGTCGACGGGCTGGACCTGGACGTCCCCGCCGGGAGCTGCCTCGGCCTGCTCGGCCCGAACGGGGCCGGCAAGTCGACGACGATGCGGATGCTGACCGCGCAGGCGATCCCGGACGAGGGGAGCATCCGGGTGCTGGGGTTCGAGGTGCCCGCGCAATCCAAGCGGGCGCGGGCGGCGATGGGGGTCGTCCCGCAGCAGGACAACCTCGACGAGGAGCTGACGGCGCGCGAGAACCTGGAGGTGTTCGCGCACCTGTACCGGGTGCCGCGGCGCGAGCGGGCGAGGGCGGTCGACGAGGCGCTGGCGATCGCGCACCTGACCGGGCGGCAGGGCACGAAGGTGGACGACCTGTCGGGCGGGATGCGGCGGCGGCTGCTGATCGCGCGGGGGCTGGTGCACCGTCCGGCGCTGGTGCTGCTGGACGAGCCGACGGTGGGCCTCGACCCGCAGGTGCGGGCGGAGCTGTGGGGGCTGATCGACGGGCTGCGCTCGCGCGGGACGACGGTGCTGATGTCGACGCACTACATCGAGGAGGCCGAGCGGCTGGCCGACGCGTGCGCGCTGATGTCGCACGGCAGGGTGATCGCGCGCGGGGCGCCGGCGGAGCTCGTCGCCGAGTACGCGGGCGAGCTGGTGGTGGAGCACCACGGGCCGCCGGACCGGCTGACCGAGGTGGAGCGGGCCGCGCGGGGCGCGGGCCTCCCGACCCGCCGGACGGGCCCGTCGGTGTCGGTGCTGAAGGCCGAGACGATCCCGCCGTCGCTGGAGGACGAGCTGGGCCCGGACGGGGTGCGGCGGGCGTCGAGCCTGGAGGACGTGTTCGTGGTGCTGACCGGGGAGCGGGTGGAATGACCGTCCAGGCGGGACGCGTGCCGCGGCTGCGGCGGTTCGAGGCCGCGCCGCTGAAGGGGATCTGGCGGCACGAGCTGGCGCTGTACAAGCGGTACTGGATGACGCAGTCGTTCGCCTCGATGGTGGAGCCGACGTTCTACCTGCTGGCGTTCGGCTACGGGTTCGGGTCGATGGTCGCGATGGTGGGGCACTACCGCTACCTGGACTTCGTGGCCACCGGCGTGGTGGGGACGGCGGCGCTGTTCACGTCGGTGTTCCCGGGGATGTTCAACTCCTACATCCGGCGGGCTTTCCAGCACACCTACGACGCGATCCTGGCGGCGCCGGTGGACGTGCACGAGCTGGTGACGGCGGAGGCGCTGTGGATCGCGGCGAAGTCGTCGGTGTACTCGTGCACGCCGATCGTGGTGGCGCTGTTCTTCGGGCTGGACCCGTCGTTCGGGATGCTGCTGGTGCCGTTCATGGTGTTCTTCCTGGCGCTCGGGTTCGGGCTGTTCGGGATGTGGACGTCGTCGGTGGTGCCGTCGATCAACTCGTTCGACTACGTGATCACCGGCGTGGTGACGCCGCTGTTCCTGGTGGCCGGTACGTTCTTCCCGATCGACGCGCTGCCGGGCTGGGCGCGGTACGCGGCGCGGCTCAACCCGCTGTACCACTGCGTGCAGCTGGTGCGGGACGCGGTGTTCGGGCTGCGGCCGCTCGCCGACCTCGGGCATCTGGGGGCGCTGGTGCTGTTCGCGGGGCTGATGTGGATACTGGCCGTCCGGGGCATGCGCAGGCGGCTGATCGACTGAACCCGGCGGCCGGCAGGTCATTGACCTGGCGCGTCCCCTGTCTCTACGCTGACGCGAATCTTCTTCACGTTCGCCGCCAGAGAGGTCGGGCCGCATGAGCGAGCGCATCACCGAGCGGGACCGCCGCGCGCGGATCTCCGCCTATGCCGCTTTCGCCGTCCAGGGACTGTGCTTCGCCTCGCTGGTGACGCAGGTCCCGAAGATGCAGAAGACCCACCACCTCAGCGACGGGACGCTCTCCCTGGTCCTGCTGATGGTGCCGCTGATCGCCGGCGTCGGCAGCGTCGTGTCGGGCGCGCTGTTCAAGCGGTTCGGCAGCGGCCCCGTCCTGCGGGTCGCGCAGCCCGCCGTCGCCGTCACCATCGTGCTGATCGGCGCCACCGGCGACAACGACATCGCCCTGTACGGGGCCGTCGCGCTGTTCGGCCTGTTCGTCGGCGCCGTGGACGCCTCGATGAACGCGCAGGCCATCGCGGTCGAGCGCCGGTACGGGATGAGCCTGATCACCGGCTTCTACGCGGTGTGGAGCGTCGCCGGCATCCTCGGCGGCCTGTGGGCGTCGGCGAGCAACAAGCTGGACCTCTCGCTCCTCACCGGCTTCGGCATCGCCGCCGCCGTCGGCATCGCGGGCTCCCTCGCCACCGGGCCGCGGCTGTACCGGCGCGACGAGGAGGGCGACGGGCCGACCGCCGAGGAGCTGAAGGCCGCCGGGCGCAGCGTCCCGTGGCGGCCGATCCTGGTCGTCGGCGCCGCGATGGCCGTCGCCTACCTGGCCGACTCGGCGATCTCCAGCTACGGCGCCAAGTACCTGGACGACGAGCTTTCGGCGAGCGACTGGGTCGCGCCGCTCGGCTACGTCGCCTACCAGATCACCATGGTGGCCAGCCGCGCGGTCGCCGACCTCGCCGTCCGCCGCTCCGGCGCCGTCCAGGTGGTGCGGATCGGCGGGCTGGTCGGCATCGTCGGCATGGCGGGCGTGGTGGCGGCGCCGAACGCGGCCGTCGCGATCGCGGCGTTCGCGCTCGCCGGGCTCGGCCTCAGCGTGATCGCGCCGGTGTCGTTCTCCGCCGCCGGACGCGTCGACCCGACCGGCCTCGGCGTCGCCGTGGCCCGGGTGAACATCTTCAACTACGTCGGCTTCGTGCTCGGCGCCGCCGTCGTCGGCGCGATCGCGCCGGTCAGCCACACCCACGGCCTGCGCCTGGCGTTCATCGTCCCGACCGTGCTGATCCTGGTCGTCTTCGTCACCGCCAAGGGCTTCGCCCCTCAGCCGGTCGAAGGCGCCGACCCCAACGCCCCCGCCATGGAACGCCCGATGGCTTGATCTTCCCCGGGGGGCGACCCCCTGGAACCCCCGTCACGACGGTGGAGGCGTTTCGCGCTCCGCTGGCGCTCCGCGCGAAACGCCTCCACCGTCGGCGGGCACGCCCGCTGCGCTCGCTGGCGCTCGCTCCGCGTGCCTGCCCGTGGCGGTGACCGAGGTCCACGCCTCGGGGCATGGCTCGAACCGGGACCGTCGGGTGTTTGCCCGCGTGCGGTCGAGGCTCAGGTCGTCGGGGGCGGGGTTATACGGGTTCTTCCAGGGCCGTTACGGCGCGTTCGCCTTCGGCTTGGGCCTCTTCCGGTGTCATGTCCTTGAGCGCCTGGCTCAACGCCACCTCGGCGGCGTCGGCGGCGGCGCGCAGGGTGACGGCGTGCTCCTGGGCGCGCTCAATGTTGCCCAGGCCCACGCAGTCGAAGGCCACCTGCGCGTCGTGACCGGCCATCTTCAGCTGCCGCGCGGCCTCTTCCAGACTCATCCATACCTCCTACACCGGGGATGTTGGTCCTACCCTTCCGTCCCCTCGGTAACCGCTTTGCCGAGCAGCTCCGCCGCCTTGACCAGGTGATTTTCGGCAAGGCGGGCATATCCCAGGACGAGGGCGGGGGGCGCGTCGGCGGCCCGGCCCGGCGACCACATCTCGCGGGCGCCGGCGGCCGACACCCCGGACGCCGCCGCGCGGGCCAGCACGGCGTCCTCGTCGCATCCGGACGGAAGTTCCACGTAGAGGTGGATGCCCGCTGAGACGCCGCGAACCGCGGCGCGGGGAAGAAATGCGGCCAGCGCCTCGGCGAGGGCGTCGCGGCGGGCCCGGTAACGGCGGCGCATGGTGCGCAGATGCCGGTCGTAACCGCCGCTCCGGAGGAATTCGGCGAGCGCGTACTGCTCGATGACGGGCGCGCCGAGGTCGGTGTGCCCGCGGTGCTCGCGCAGCCGCGTCGCGAGGGCCGGCGGCGCGACGGCCCAGCCGAGGCGCAGCGCGGGCGCGAGGGACTTGCTGACCGAGCCGAGCAGCACCACGCGGTCGGGGTCGACGCCCTGGAGGCAGCCGACGGGCTCGCGGTCGTAGCGGAACTCGGCGTCGTAGTCGTCCTCGAGGATCAGGCCGTCGACGTCCCGCGCCCAGGCGATCAGTTCGGCGCGGCGGGCCGGGGAGAGCACGACGCCGGTCGGGTACTGGTGCGCGGGCGTGACGAGGACGGCGCGGGCACCGGTGCGGGCGAGCGCGGCCACGTCCAGGCCGTCGCGGTCCACCGGGACGGGGGCCAGCCGGATGCCGGCCGCCTCCAGCATCGGCACCTGCCGGACGCTGGTGGGGTCCTCGACGGCGAGGACGCGGTGGCCGTCGGCGAGCAGCAGCCGGACCAGCGCGGACAGCCCGTGCGCCACCCCGTTCATGATCACGACGCGGCCGGGTTCGGCGACGGCGGCGCGGACCCGGCCGAGGTAGCCGGCGAGCTCGGTGCGCAGCGGCCGGACGCCGCCGGGGTCGGGGTAGGTCAGCTCCTCGCTGGGCAGGGTGCGCAGCGCGGCGCGGGTGGCGGCGATCCACCGCTCCCGGGGGAAGGCGGACAGGTCGGGCTGGGACGGCCACAGGTCGTAGGGCACGCCCGGGTCGGGCGGGATGTCGCACGACGGCAGCGCGGCGGGGGCCGGGTCGGCGGCCGGGGGTTCGGGCGCGGTGTCGTCGGGACGGGCGAGCGGGGCGATCCGGGTGCCGTCGCCGCGCCGGGCGATGAAAAAGCCCTCGGCGGTCAGCTGCTCGTAGGCGGCCACGACGACGCCGCGGGAGACCTGGAGGTCGCGGGCGAGGTCGCGGCTGGACGGGAGCCGGGTGCCGGCGGTCAGCCGGCCGCTCCGCACCGCCGCGCGGAAGCCCGCCGCGATCTGCGCGGCGAGCCGGCCCGCGCCGCGGTCCAGTGGGAGATGGAGGTCGGTCACATGACTCTCAGCGTCAACCGGGCGTTCATCCGTCACTTGCCAATGAATGGACCAAGATCCAGCGAGGCCATTGGCTCTGTTTCGCGGTCCAGGGGGCTTCTAGCGTTCCGGACATGAACCTTCCCTCGCTTCCGCCCGGCGCCGGCGGGCGCGGCACCGCCGCCGCCGGCGCCGCGATGTTCCTCGTCGGCACGCTGACCGCGGTGTCGGCGACGATCTCGCACTACCCGGTCTTCGGCGGCCAGGCCGTCCGGTACGCGGTGGCCGCGCTGATCCTGCTGGGCGTCGCGCGGCTCCGGGGCGGCCCGGCGCGGCGTCCGACGGCGCGGGAGTGGGCGCTGCTGGCGGCGCTCGCGGGAACGGGGCTGGTCGCGTTCAACGTCTGCATCGTCGCGGCGACCCGCGACACCAGCCCCGCCACGATCGGGACGGTGATCGGCGCCGTGCCGGTCGCGCTGGCGATCGCCGGGCCGCTGATGGAGGGCCGCCGTCCGGCGCCGGCGCTGATCGCGTCGGCGTGCGTCGTGGCGGCGGGCGCCGCGCTGGCCAGCGGGTTCGGCGGCGGCAGCCTGCGGGGGCTGCTGCTGTCGCTGGGCGCGCTCGGCGGGGAGATGTGCTTCTCGCTGCTGGCCGTCCCGCTGCTGCCCGCGCTCGGCCCGGTGCGGGTGTCGGCGTACTCCGCCGTGCTGGCCGCGCCGATGCTGCTGGTGATCGGCCTGGTCACCGAGGGGTCGTCGGTGCTGCGGGCGCCGACCCGCGCCGAGTTCGCCGGGCTGGCGTACCTGTCGGTGGTCGTCACCGTGGTCGCGTTCCTGCTCTGGTACGGGGCGCTCGGCCGGCTCGGCGCCGACCGGGCGGGGCTGTTCGCCGGGATGATCCCGGTCAGCGCGGTGGTCACGACGGTGGTGCTCGGGCTCGGCCGGCCGGGCCCGGCCGACATCGCCGGGGCGGTGCTGGTGGCGGCGGGGGTCGTCCTCGGGCTGCGGCGCCGGGTCGTACCCTGTGAGGCGGCCCCCATCGGAATCGCGCGAGGATCTGCCTGAGATGCCTGAGTTCTCCTACACCGACCTGCTGCCCCTCGGCCCGGACGAGACCGACTACCGCCTCCTGACCTCCGACGGGGTCTCCACTTTCGAGGCGAACGGGCGCACGTTCCTGCAGGTCGAGCCGGAGGCACTCCGGCTGCTCACCGAGACCGCGATGCGCGACGTCGCGCACCTGCTGCGGCCCGCGCACCTGGCGCAGCTGCGCCGGATCCTCGACGACCCGGAGGCCTCCCCCAACGACCGGTTCGTGGCGCTGGACCTGCTGAAGAACGCGGGCATCGCGTCCGGGGGCGTGCTGCCGATGTGCCAGGACACCGGCACCGCGATCGTCATGGGCAAGCGGGGCCAGCACGTCCTGACCGACGGCCGGGACGAGGAGCACATCTCGCGCGGCGTGTACGACGCGTACACGAAGCTGAACCTGCGCTACTCGCAGATGGCGCCGCTGTCGATGTGGGACGAGAAGAACACCGGCAGCAACCTGCCCGCGCAGGTCGAGCTGTACGCGGCGCCGGGCGACGCCTACAAGTTCCTGTTCATGGCCAAGGGCGGCGGCAGCGCGAACAAGTCGTTCCTGTACCAGGAGACCAAGGCCGTCCTGAACCCCAAGCGGATGATGTCCTTCCTGGAGGAGAAGATCCGCTCGCTGGGCACCGCCGCGTGCCCGCCGTACCACCTGGCGATCGTCGTGGGCGGGACGTCCGCGGAGTACGCGCTGAAGACCGCCAAGTACGCCTCGGCGCACTACCTGGACACGATGCCGACGGAGGGCTCGCCGCTCGGCAACGGCTTCCGCGACCTGGAGCTGGAGCTGCAGGTGTTCGAGCTGACGCAGAAGCTCGGCATCGGCGCGCAGTTCGGCGGCAAGTACTTCTGCCACGACGTGCGGGTGATCCGGCTGCCGCGGCACGGCGCCTCCTGCCCGGTGGCGATCGCGGTGTCGTGCAGCGCGGACCGGCAGGCCCTCGCCAAGATCACCGCGGAGGGCGTGTTCCTGGAGCGGCTGGAGACCGACCCGGCGCAGTACCTGCCCGACACCACCGACGAGCACCTCGACGACACGGTCGTGAAGATCGACCTCAACCGCCCGATGGACGAGATCCGCGCCGAGCTGACCAAGTACCCGGTCAAGACCCGGCTGTCGCTGACCGGCCCGCTGGTCGTGGCGCGCGACATCGCGCACGCCAAGATCAAGGAGCGGCTGGACGCGGGCGAGCCGATGCCGCGGTACCTGCGCGACCACGCCGTCTACTACGCGGGCCCGGCCAAGACGCCCGAGGGCTACGCGTCCGGGTCGTTCGGCCCGACGACGGCCGGCCGCATGGACTCCTACGTCGAGCAGTTCCAGGCGGCGGGCGGCTCCCTGGTGATGCTGGCCAAGGGCAACCGGTCCAAGCAGGTCACCGACGCCTGCAAGGAGCACGGCGGGTTCTACCTCGGCTCGATCGGCGGCCCGGCGGCGCGGCTCGCCCAGGACTGCATCAAGAAGGTCGAGGTCCTGGAGTACCCGGAGCTCGGCATGGAGGCCGTCTGGAAGATCGAGGTCGAGGACTTCCCGGCCTTCATCGTGGTGGACGACAAGGGCGGCGACTTCTTCGCCGACACCACCGGCCCGGTCCTCACCATCGGCCGCCGCTAGGGCGCGGCCGGGGGTCCCACGACGGCGCGCGGCGCCCCGGAATCGGTGTCTCCGCGGCCCGTTCCGGGGGCGCTTCTGGGCGACAGGTCACATATTGGCCCTAAATCCAACTCGGTGCCGACGTCTCCCCGGTGACCGCGCGGCCACTCCGGTATCTTTTCCGCCATGTCTCAGTCAGAGCGCCTCGTGCTAGCGACGCGCTACCGGCTGGTCTCGGAAATAGGTCAGGGCGCCAACGGCACCGTCTGGCGGGGCCATGACGAGCTCCTCGATCGCGCGGTGGCGATCAAGGAGCTGCGGCTCCCCGAGGACCTTTCCCAGGACGACCGGGTGGTCTTCTTCCGCCGTACCCTGCGCGAGGCGCGCGCGCCCGCGCAGCTGCGCACCCACTCGATCGTCGAGGTCTACGACGTCGTCACCGAGCAGGGGCGGCCGTGGATCGTGATGGAGCTGATCGAGGCGCCCAACCTCGAGCAGCTCATCGAGCGCGACGGCCCGCTGCCGCCCGAGCGCGTCGCGCACATCGGGCGGCGGCTGCTGGACGCCCTCAACACCGCGCACAAGGCCGGCATCGTGCACCGCGACCTCAAGCCGAGCAACGTGCTGCTGGACGGCGACCGGGTCGTGCTCACCGACTTCGGGCTGGCGTTCTCGTCCGGGTCGGCGAGCCTGACCAAGACCGGGCACTTCATGGGCTCCCCCGCCTACGTCGCGCCCGAGGTCGCCGCCGGCGAGAAGGCCACCCCGCGCTCGGACCTGTGGTCGCTCGGCGCGACGCTGTACGCCGCGCTGGAGGGGCACCCGCCGTTCGAGCGCGAGAACGTGATGGCGACGCTGTCGGCGCTGGCGAACGAGTCGACGCCGGCGCCGCAAAACGCCGGCGCGCTCGCCCCGGTGATCACCGGGCTGCTGGAGAAGAACCCGACCCGCCGGCTCAGCCACGCCCGCGCGGTCGACCGGCTGGAGCGGGCCATGGCCGGCCCGCGGGCCGGCCGCCGCCAGGCGACGCCCCGCTACCGGCTGATGGCGGTGATCGCGCTGATCGGCGCGACCGTGGCGTCCTGCGGGATCGGCGCGACCGCGCTGATCGTCGGGATGATGCGGGAGAGCCCGGGGCCGTCCCCCACCGCTCACGCGTCGACCTCTCCCGGCGGGCAGGTGCAGGCGTCACCGCCGCCGGGCGTCGGCCACAGCACGCTGGTCGTGCGGGCCCGCACCGGCTCCTGCAGGATCTTCGTGTCGGTGCCCGGCACCGCGATGAAGGTGCTCACCGACGGCGTGCTCCCCCAGGGCGAGGCGCGCCAGTACGGCGAGTCCCGCATCAACGCGGTGATCTACGACGCGTCCGCCTGCGAGGTGTGGGTGAACGGCCGGCAGAAGCCGCTCGGCAAGCCCGGCGAGCGCGTCAGCTACACGCTGACGAAGGGCGCCGGAGGCTGATCGCGGGGCCCTCCCGTGCGGGAATTCACGGCCCTCCCGTGCCGCTGCCATAAAGGACGGCGGTGACGATTGCGCGGGGAGTCCCTGGGGACGTCCCCGTCGGGAGGTGTCTTCATGACCGAGCAGGAATTCCGGGTCGAGCACGACTCCATGGGCGAGGTCCGGGTGCCGGCGTCGGCGAAGTGGCGGGCGCAGACGCAGCGGGCGGTCGAGAACTTCCCGATCTCGGGACGGGGCCTGGAGCCGGCCCACATCGCCGCCCTCGGCCAGATCAAGGCCGCCGCCGCCGCGGTCAACGCCGAGCTGGGCGTGCTCGACAAGGAATTGGCGGAGGCGATCGCCGAGGCCGCCCGCGAGGTCGCGGACGGCAGGTGGAACGACCAGTTCCCGATCGACGTGTTCCAGACGGGGTCCGGGACGTCGTCGAACATGAACGCCAACGAGGTCGTCGCGACGCTGGCGCAGGAGCGGCTCGGCAAGCCCGTCCACCCCAACGACCATGTGAACGCCTCCCAGTCGTCCAACGACGTGTTCCCGTCGTCCATCCACATCGCGGCGACCGGCGCGGTCGTGCACGAGCTGATCCCCGCGCTGCGCCACCTGCACGGCGCGCTGGCCCGCAAGGCCGGCGAGTTCGCCACCGTGGTGAAGTCGGGCCGCACGCACCTGATGGACGCGACGCCGGTCACGCTCGGGCAGGAGTTCGGCGGGTACGCCGCGCAGGTCGGGCACGGCGTGGAGCGGCTGGAGGCCGTGCTGCCGCGGCTGGCGGAGCTGCCGCTCGGCGGCACTGCGGTCGGCACCGGGATCAACACGCCGGAGGGGTTCGCCGCGCGCGTCATCGCGGAGATAGCGCGGGCCACCGGGCTGCCGCTGACCGAGGCGCGCGACCACTTCGAGGCGCAGGGCGCGCGGGACGGCCTCGTCGAGGCCAGCGGCGCGCTGCGCACGGTCGCGGTGAGCCTCAACAAGATCGCCAACGATCTGCGCTGGATGGGCTCGGGGCCGCGCGCCGGCCTGGCCGAGATCCGGCTGCCGGACCTGCAGCCCGGCTCGTCGATCATGCCGGGGAAGGTGAACCCGGTGATCCCCGAGGCGGTGACGCAGGTGGCGGCGCAGGTCATCGGGAACGACGCGGCGATCGCGTTCGGCGGCGCGGCGGGCAGCTTCGAGCTGAACGTGATGCTGCCGATGCTGGCCCGCAACGTGCTGGAGTCGATCACCCTGCTGGCGAACGCGTCCCGGCTGCTCGCCGACCGCTGCGTGGACGGCATCGAGGCCGACGTCGACCGGCTGCGCGAGTACGCCGAGTCGTCGCCGTCCATCGTGACGCCGCTGAACCGCTACATCGGCTACGAGGAGGCCGCGAAGGTCGCCAAGCAGGCCCTTGCGGAGCGCAAGACGATCCGGGAGGTCGTGATCGAGCGCGGCCATGTCGCCGATGGGAAGCTCACCGAGGAGCAGCTGGACGCGGCGCTGGACGTCCTCGGCATGACCAACGCGTCCCGCACCTGAGCGTTCAGCGCCCTCTGGAGCGCCTCCCTCGGTCCGCGCGCAACGGGGCCGGGGTTCGGCGCGCAGAGGCCGCTGTGGCGGCGCTCAGGGCGCTCGAACGGAAAAGAAAGGGGCGGACCTGGCGGTCCGCCCCTCTTTCATGCCGTCTGCTTAGTACCAGCCACTGGACTCCGAGTGGGCCCACGCGCCGCAGGGGGTGCTGTAGCGGTCCTTGATGTAGCCGAGGCCCCACTTGATCTGGGTCGTGGCGTTGTTCTGCCAGTCGGGCCCGGCGCTCGCCATCTTGGAACCGGGCAGCGCTTGCGGGATCCCGTACGCGCCCGAGGGGTTGGCCGCGTGGGTGTTCCAGTGGCTTTCCTTGTTCCACAGGTTCACCAGGCAGCCGAACTGGCCGGAGCCGCCCATCCCGTAGCTCGGCAGGAGCCGCTTGGCGATCGCCTGCGCCTCGCCCGCGGGCACCGGGTCGCCGGAGGGGGCGCCGCTCCCGCTGCCGGAGCCGGAGTCCTTGGACTTCGTCGGGGTCGGCTTGGGGATCGGGTGGCCCTTGGCGCGCAGCTTCAGTCCGTTGGCCGGGTCCTCGCGGGTCGCGCGGGAGGCGCGCTCGTAGGCCTCCTTGCGGCGCATCTGCTCCATGACCATCGGGTCGACCTTGGGCGCGGCGGCGGCGTCGGCCAGCTTCGGCTGGACGGTCTTCGCGCCGTCGTCGCCGGACCCGCCGGACATCGCGAACGCGGCGCCACCGCCGCCGACCACGACCAGCGCGCCCGCGACCACCGCGGCGATCTTCAGGCCGTTGCGGCCGCCGCCGGGCTTCGGGCCGGAGGAGCGGCGCGAGGAGCGGGAACCGCCGAGCCGGCGGGGGCCGGCGGAGCGGCGGCCGGGCTCGGAGCCGGCGCCGAAGGCGACCTCGTCGCGGTGCTCGCCCGGCGCGTCCAGGACCTCGGTGCCGAGGCCGGGGGCGCCCATGCCCAGGGAGGCCATGGCGCCGGTGCCGGTCGCGGACTCGCCCGGGACGGGCTGGAGGCCGAGGGTGTCGCCGGCGGGGACCGCGGCGGCCGCGTGCTGCGCTCCGGCGACCTTGACGTCGTCACCGGACGGGGCGGCCTGGCCGGGCACGCCGGGGAAGGGCTCGCTGGAGAAGGGCTCGCCGGGGAAGGGCTCGGCCGGCGGGAAGGGCTCGGCGTGCCGGAGGGTCTCGGCGGCGGGGGCCGCGTACGACCACGGCTCCTCGGAGGCAAAGCTCTGTCGTTCGTCTCGCCTAGGGGACCCGGGACGGTCTCCGGACAAGGCGGTCCTTCCGACGGTCGCACGCGCATGGGCACGCGGGCGAACTGTTTCCACCCCGGCCCGGCGGCCCGTCCTGACTGCGGAGGGCTCCGGGCCCCGAGCGGTCCGCGCCCGCGCGCTTTACAGGGGGATGCGCGGCGGACGGCACCGTTCTGGGGGTGCTTACGAGGAGACACAATGCCCGAGCCCGCGCCCTGCTCCGCAACCGAAACGAGACAAATGCTGCTCGTGGTGCGGTTGTCAACTCCCCGTCCGCGCCCCGGAAAACACCCGGGACCTGCGGATCCGCGGCACCGCCGAGGTTGGTGTGACCTTCATCACAACTCCACCGTACGGCGTTTAGTGATCACTATCCGTAGAGCAATCCACAGGGTTGTCCACAGCCCAACGCCCCGCCGGCTCCCGTCCACGCGGAGGGGCCGGCGGGGCGCCGGGCAGGTTTCCGTTCCGGGCCGTCAGACCCCGACGTCGCCGAGCATGTCGGTCACCAGCGCCGCGATCGGCGACCGCTCCGACCGCGTCAGCGTCACGTGCGCGAACAGCGGGTGGCCCTTCAGCTTCTCCACCACGGCCGCGACCCCGTCGTGCCGGCCGACCCGCAGGTTGTCGCGCTGCGCCACGTCGTGCGTCAGCACCACCCGCGAGCCCGCGCCGATCCGCGACAGCACGGTCAGCAGCACGCCGCGCTCCAGCGACTGCGCCTCGTCCACGATCACGAACGAGTCGTGCAGGGAGCGGCCCCGGATGTGGGTGAGCGGCAGGACCTCCAACATGTCACGGTCCACCACCTCCTCGATGACCTCCGGGGTGGTCACCGCCGACAGCGTGTCGTAGACGGCCTGCGCCCACGGCGACATCTTGTCGTTCTCCGAGCCGGGCAGGTAGCCGAGCTCCTGCCCGCCGACCGCGTACAGCGGGCGGAAGACCACGACCTTGCGGTGCCGCCGCCGCTCCATCACAGCCTCCAGGCCCGCGCACAGCGCCAGCGCCGACTTGCCCGTGCCGGCCCGGCCGCCGAGCGAGACGATCCCGACGTCCTCGTCCATCAGCAGGTCGAGGGCGATGCGCTGCTCGGCGGACCGGCCGCGCAGCCCGAACGCCTCCCGGTCGCCGCGCACCAGCTTCACCGACTTGTCGGGCAGCGTCCGGCCGAGCGCCGAGCCGCGCTCCGACAGCAGCCGCAGGCCCGTGTGGCAGGGCAGGTCCCGCGCCTCCTCCAGGTCGGCGCCGCCCGACTCGTACAGCTCCTCCAGGGCGGCGGACGGCACCTCCAGCTCGCGCATCCCGGTCCAGCCGGACTCCACGACGGCGAGCTCCGCCCGGTACTCCTCGGCGGTGAGCCCGACCGCGGACGCCTTCACCCGCATCGGCAGGTCCTTGGAGACCAGCACCACGTCGCGTCCCTCGCGGGACAGCCACGCGGCCACCGACAGGATGCGGGTGTCGTTGTCGCCGAGCCGGAAGCCGTCCGGCAGCACGCTGGCGTCGGAGTGGTTCAGCTCGACGCGCAGCGTCCCGCCCTGGTCCCCGTTCGGGCCCTGCACCGAGACGGCCTCGTCCAGCCGGCCGTGCTCCAGCCGCAGGTCGTCCAGGGTGCGCAGCGCCTGCCGGGCGAAGTAGCCGAGCTCCGGGTGGTGACGCTTGGCCTCGAGCTCGGAGATGACGACGATGGGGAGCACGACCTCGTGCTCGGCGAACCGGGTCATCGCCCCCGGGTCGGCGAGCAGGACACTGGTGTCGAGGACGTACGTGCGCCGGACCGGAACGGGCGTTCCGGCGGGGATCCCGGAGTCGGGACGGCGCGGGGAGGTTGTGGCCACTCGATCTCCCTGTTCATGGGGGATGTACCGGTGGCGCGACAGTCCGCCCCCGTACGGCCGGCGACCCCGGTGGGGGGACGGCCTGGGGCGGTGGTCCCTGCGATGGAGGCGGCAGGAGGACCGTCAGGTACCGTAGCGCCGGTGCCGCGCGGCGTAGGAACGCATCGCCCGCAGGAAGTCGACCTTGCGGAAGTCCGGCCAGTGGACCTCGCAGAAGTAGAATTCCGAGTGGGCGCTCTGCCAGAGCATGAAGCCGGACAGGCGCTGCTCCCCCGAGGTGCGGATGACCAGGTCCGGGTCCGGCTGGCCGCGCGTGTAGAGATGCTCGGCGATGTGCTCCACCTCGAGGACCTCGGCGAGTTCCTCGATGCTGGTGCCACGGCTCGCCTGCTCGACGAGCAGTGAGCGCACCGCATCAGCGATCTCACGCCTACCTCCATACCCAACGGCGACGTTCACAATCAGCCCGGGAGCGCCGGATGTCGCCTCACCCGCGTCTTTCAGGACACGGGCGGTCTTGTCGGGCAGGAGGTCGAGGGCGCCGACGGGCTTGACGTGCCAGCCCTCGTCGGCGAGGTTCCGGACGGTGTTCTCGATGATCTCCAGCAGCGGCTCGAGCTCGTTCGCGGGACGGTTCAGGTTGTCGGTGGACAGCAGCCAGAGCGTGACGTGCTCGACCCCGGCCTCGGTGCTCCACTGCAGCAGCTCGGAGATCTTGTCGGCGCCGCGCTGGTGCCCGTGGTTGACGTCGGCCAGCCCCATCGACCTGGCCCAGCGCCGGTTCCCGTCGAGGATGACGCCGACGTGGCGGGGGGTGACGTCGGTCGGCAGGGACGCCTCGACGCGGTGCTCGTACATGCGGTAGACGGCGTCGCGGACGGCCGCGTACGGCCCGCTGCGGCGGATCGCGGAGGTCAGCCGGCTCCCGGCGGAGGGGCCGCGGCGCGCACCGCCGCCCCGGGCCGCGCCGCCCTCGGCGTCGCCCTTCGCGGCCTCGTCGCGCCGTGACATCCCAGTACGCCGAACCCCCATGTGGGCATCCCTTCGAGCGATCCTCCCTGATGGGAACGGACGCTCAATTATGGCCCGACGGCGACACTTTTCCCGCCGTTCCGGTGATGTCAGGCTAGCGCGCAGGTCGGAGGGCCCGGCCCCGCCGCGCCCCCGGTGCCCCGGCGCGGTCGGCGCGGTCGGCGTCGGCGAGCACGGCGGCCAGGAACCGGGCGAGGTCGGCCGAGGTGAGCACGGCGCGCACGCCCCGCCCGCCGGCGCCCCACGCCTCGATGACGGCCCGGCGCGCGACCCGCCACCGTCCGGCGGCGGACTGCTGGCGGCCGACCCAGATGGAGGAGGTGCGCAGCGTGCAGCGCAGCTCGCCGGTGCTGATCACGTCGCCGCGGTCGCGGTAGCGGAAGGCGAACAGCTCGGGTTCGCGGGCGCCGCCGCCCGCGGGCGGGTCGGGGAAGCGGTCGTCGGGGTCGGGCCAGCGGGCGGCCTGCGGCGAGCCGTCGGCGCGGGCGGCGGCGACCCGGCGGGCGAGGTCGGCCAGGAAGTAGCCGCACCGCTCGCCCACGGCGCCGAAGGCGGCGCCGTCGCGGCGCAGCTCCAGGGTCACCTCGAACGGGGTGCCGCCGCGGTCCAGCGAGGGGACGGGCACGACGTCCAGGAACGAGCCGTCCAGGCAGCGCAGCGTCCGCACCCCCGTGCCTCCCCCCGGCGTCGCGGCGCGGCCGATCCGCGCTTTCCCCGCACATTAGGCCAGGTCGGCACCATGATCACACCCAGCGGACGTCGCGATCGCGTAATGATCGTCCGAGGGTCAGGGCTGCGGGCCGGCGGCGCGGGCGCGCTCCACGTGCTCGAGGGCGCTGCGCAGTTCGCCGAGCCACTCGTCGGTGTTCTTGCCGACGAGCCGGACGCACCAGGCGAGCGCGTCGCTGCGGCTGCGGGCGACGCCGGCCTCGACGAGGGTGTCCAGGACGCGGCGCTCGGGCTGGCGGAGCCGGGTCATGACCGGCACCGACAGGGTCGTGAACATCTCCCGGTGGCCGCCGCACTCGGCGCCCCAGGAGACCTTGCGGCCGAAGGCGTGCTCGGCCTCGCGCGCGATGGCGATGCGCTGGTCGCGGGTGTCCGCGCGGAACCGCTGGACGTGCCCGGCGAGCAGCGCGTCGCGCTCGGCGTCGGCGACGTCGCGCGCGGCCTCCGGCTCGGGCAGCCGGCCGACCACGCTGACCTCCTCGCGGTCGACGACGACCTCGGGCGCGCCCTCGAACCAGCCGTCGGGCAGCCGCCCGGCGAACCAGCCGCGCAGCCGGTCCGCCGCTTCACTCGTATTCATGTAATCAAAATTACAGCGCCACTCCTCGCATCACCAGGCCCCAGCTCGATTGACATGGACCATCTTTTGGGAGTTACTCTCATTTCATATCGACTTGTATTTGGAGGTGGCGGTCATGAGAGTGGGGCACGAACGGCGGTGGTGGGGGCTCGGCGCCCTCGCGCTGTGCATGCTGGCGCTCGGCTTCGACATGACGATCCTGAACGTGGCGCTGACCACGATCTCGGAGAAGCTGCACGCGAGCACCAGCGAGCTCCAGTGGATCGTCGACTCCTACCTGCTGGTCTTCGCCGCGCTGCTGCTCCCCGCCGGGCTGCTCGGCGACCGCCTCGGCCGCAAGCGGACGCTGCTGGCCGGGCTCGCGATCTTCGGCGCCGCCTCGCTCGGCGGCGCCCTGGCCGGCGGCACCGGCGGGGTCATCGCGGCCCGCGCCTTCATGGGCCTCGGCGCCGCGATCGTCACGCCGCTGTCGATGTCGATGCTCCCGGCGGTCTTCCCGGCGCACGAGCGCACCCGGGCCGTCGCGATCTGGTCGTCGGCGACCGCGCTCGGGCTCCCGCTCGGCCCGCTGCTCGGCGGCTGGCTGCTGGAGCACTTCTGGTGGGGCTCGATCTTCCTGCTCAACGTGCCGATCGTGGTGGTCGGCTGCGTCGCGCTCGCGTTCACCATGCCCGAGACCCGGGACCCGGCGGCGCCCCGCGCGGACGGCCCCGGCTCGCTGCTGTCGATGGGCGGCCTCGCCGCCCTGGTCTACGGGATCATCGAGGCCCCCGTGCGCGGCTGGGGCGACCCGTCCGTGGTCGCCGTGCTCGCCCTCGCGGCGGTCCTGCTGACCGCGTTCGTGCTGTGGGAGCGGCGCGCCGCCCACCCGATGATGGACGTGCGGCTGTTCCGCGACGGCCGCTTCTCCTGGGCGATGGTCGCCGCCATCGCCGCGAACCTGCTCATGGGCGGGCTGCTGTTCGTGTTCCCGCAGTACCTGCAGGCCGTCCTCGGCAACGACGCCTTCGGCACCGGGCTGCGGCTCATCCCCATGCTGCTCGGGCTGATGGCCGGCGGGCTCACCACCGACCGGATCGTCCCGCGCACCGGCCACAAGCCGGTCATCGTCACCGGGCTCGCCGTGCTCGCGGCGGGCCTCGGCTGGGGCGCGTTCACCGACGCCGGCGACTCCTACGGCTCCATAGTGCCGTGGCTGCTGCTGATCGGGCTCGGCTGCGGCCTGTCGCTCATCCCCGCGATGGACTCGCTGATGTCCGCGCTCCCCGCCGACCAGGCCGGGCGCGGGTCCGGGCTCGTCCAGACCCTCCGCCAGACCGGCGGCACCCTCGGTGTCGCGGGGCTCGGCAGCCTGCTGTCGGCCGTCTACCGCGACCGCGTCGCGACCGGAGGGCTGCCCGGCGAGGCGGCGGACGCGGCGCACGACTCGGTCGGCGGCGCCGTCGCGGTCGCCGGAAGGCTCCACGACGCCGGGCTGCTGGCCTCCGCCCGCGACGCCTACGTGCACGGGATGGACGCGGTGCTCGCCTCCTGCTCCGCCGGGGCACTGGCCGTCGCCGTCCTCCTCCTGCTCTTCCAACCGGGGCGCAAGAGTGCGGACGCCACCGCCGATGAACCAGAATCGACGCATGAGCACGTCGCACCCTGAGCACGCCCTCGACCGCCTGGAGGACCGGCTCGCCCGGCTGCCGCTCAGGGAGCGCAAGAAGCTGAGGACCCGCAGGGCGATCCAGGACCACGCCCTGCGGCTCTTCACCGAGCAGGGCTACGACGCGACCACCGTGGAGCAGATCGCCGCGGCCGCGGAGATCTCACCGAGCACGTTCTTCCGCTACTTCCCCACCAAGGAGGACGTGGTCGTCACCGACGAGTACGACCCGATCATGGCGGAGATCTTCCGCGACCAGCCGGCGGAGTCGTCGCTCATCGAGGCACTGCGCGCCACGCTCCGCGAGATCCTGCCGCAGATGTACGCCACCGACCTGGACGTCATCAGGACCCGGATGCGGCTGACCGCCGAGGTCCCGGCGCTGCGCAGCCGCACCTTCGAGTCGATGCGCGAGGGCACCTCCGCGATGCTGAGCGAGGCCGTCGGCGCCCGCGTGGGCCGCCCGCCCGCCGACCGGGAGGTGCAGGCGTTCACCTGGGCGGTCATCGGCGTGATGCAGGCCGCGCTCTACCAGTGGATGGACGGCCGCGCCACCCTCGAAGACCTCCCCGCCCTGATCGACCAGAACCTGGACTTCCTGGCCCGCGGCTGCCCGCTGTGATTCCCAGGTGGGCGACCCCCTGGGTTAGCCGGCCAGACGGGCGGCGAGTTTGGGGCTTACTCGGACGGCGCCCTTGAGGTTGCGGGTGTAGACGTTCTGGATCATGACGTCGAGGCCGGTGCGGGGCGCGACGACCATCTTGCCGTCGCCGATGTACAGGGCGATGTGCGAGATGTAGCCGGGCGCGGTCGGGTCGTTGGCCCAGATCAGCATGTCGCCGGGGACGGCCTTGCTGTAGGGGATGACCCAGCCGACGCGGGCCTGGTCGGCGGCGACGCGCGGCAGGCGGATGCCGGCCCGCGCGAACGCGAACTGCATCAGCCCGGAGCAGTCGTAGCCGCCCTCGGCCTCCGACTCGCCGCCCCACACGTACGGCCAGCCGATCCGCGTGTAGGCGGCCTTGATCACCGTCTGCACCTGGGTTGCGGTCATCACCTGGCCGTGCGAGGTCGGCGCGTTGCCGGACCCGGCCTTCGGGAAGTCGAGCTGCGGGTTCACCGCGACGGCCCTGGCGTGCTTGGGCAGCACCTTCTTCAGCTTCTTGACGAAGGCGGCCGGCTTGGTCTTCGGGACGCTGATCAGCATCGCGTTGCCGGTCGGCATGCCGAGGGCCTGCGCGGTGGCGTGCGAGACGACCGCGTCGACGTCGCTGACGCCCATCGTCGCGTACGCGCCGACGCGCAGGTTCGACTGGTGCTGCTTGCCGCCGACCGGCACCTGGCTGCCGAGCTTGACGCCGCCGTCGCTGCCCATCGTGAAGGAGATGGCGACGTCGCCGGAGGCCACGTTGCGCCACAGGGCGTCGGACTGGGCGGTCGGCTTCGGGGTGTAGTTGCGGAACGTGGACGGGTCGACGCCCATCAGGCCGACGCGCTTGCCGGCGACCATGCCCTGCACCGCGTCGACGACCTCGACGCCCTTCACGCCCTTGGCGTGGCGGATCTTCTCCACCGTCGCGGCGGGCAGCGCGGACGGCGCGGCGACCAGCACGTGCGGGGTGAGGCGCTTGCCGAGCGGGGCGACCACGCCGGGCGACAGGCTGGTGCTGCCGGACGCGGCGACGTAGCGCGCGTCCTTCTCCTGAGGGGACGGCGCGGGATCGCCGTCGTGGCCGCGGGCGATGAGCACCGCGGTATTGGCGGCGAGTGTGGTCAGGACCGAAACGCCGATGATCGTCGGTAGGATCCGGCGGTTCGGCTTCCGCACTGCCACGCTCCTTTTAGGTCGGCCTGCCCGGCTCCCATGACTATGACCCAGCGGAGCGGCAACCGTCCAGATACCCGGCGCACCGGCGGGCACCCCGGCCCGCCGTGCCCCATCGGGTCGGCCCCGTCTCCGCTACCCATTGGTAACACCAGGGCGGAACGAGAGCAAGGTCACGTTGCCACAAAATGGACGGCTAATCCAATTGCCCACGTAGTTCGCGGGTCAGCTCGGCCGGCGTCGTCACCGGCAGGCGGCAGGCGAACATCCGGCAGACGTAGGCGGCGGGCGCGCCGTCAACCGGCTCGCGGCCCTCCAGCAGCGGGACGCCCTCCGCGCCGGGCTCGCCGACGCTCACCACCGCGCCCGGCGCGGGCGACATCAGCGCGGTCTGGTGCAGCGCCCTGGTCCGCTCGTCGTCGCGCCCGCCGATGATCGCGATCTCCACCGGCCCGGCCGCGTGCGCCTCGGCGACCGCGAGCCCCCACCCGGCGAACCGGGCGTGCTCGGCCGCGAGCGGGGCGACCGGGCCGAGCGCCGCCCCGGCCGCCTGCCGGTGCCAGTCCGAGCCGGTCAGCGCCGCGAACGACAGCAGCGCGCCCGCCGCCGCGAACTGCCCGGACGGGGTCGCGTTGTCGGTCGGGTCCTGCGGGCGCCGGAACAGCCGCTCGGCGTCGTCGGCGGTGTCGTAGAAGCCGCCCGCCCCGTCCGCGAACCGTTCGAGGACGGTGTTCAGCAGCTCGCCCGCCAGCCGCATGTGCGCGGGGTCGCCGGTCACGGCGTGCAGCGCGAGCAGGCCCTCCGCCACGTCCGCGTAGTCCTCCAGGACGCCGGCGTTCGCGCCCGCGGCGCCGTCCCGCGAGGTGCGGGCGAGCCGCCCGCCGCTCTCGTGCACGTCGATGATCAGCCGCGCGACGTCCTCGGCGGCGGTGACCAGGTCGGGGCGGTCGAACAGCGCCCCGCACTCGGCCAGCGCCGCGACGGCCAGCCCGTTCCAGGCCGCGACGACCTTGTCGTCGCGCGCCGGCGGCACCCGGTGGGAGCGGGCCTCCAGCAGCAGCGTCCGGATACGCTCGTACCGCTCGGGATCGTCCGGATCGGCGAGCAGCTGCAGCACCGACGTGCCGTGCTCGAACGTGCCCGTGACCTCGAACAGCCGCTCGGCGTACGCGCCGTCGTCCTCGCCGAGCACCTCCCGCAGCTGCTCGGGCGTCCAGACGTAGTACTTGCCCTCGACGCCCTCGCTTTCGGCGTCCAGCGCCGACGCCAGGCCGCCCTCGGCGGTCCGCAGGTCGCGCAGCATCCAGTCGCACGTCTCCAGCGCGACGCGCCGCGCGAACGGCGAACCGGTCAACCGCCACCAGTGCGCGTACACCCGCGCCAGCAGCGCGTTGTCGTACAGCATCTTCTCGAAGTGCGGGACGACCCACTGCGCGTCCACCGAGTAGCGCGCGAACCCGCCGCCCAGCTGGTCGTACATCCCGCCCCGGGCCATCGCCTCCAGCGTGTGGCCCGCCATCGCGAGGGCCTCCGCGTCGCCCGTGCGCGCGTGGTGCCGCAGCAGGAACTCCAGCGCCATCGACGGCGGGAACTTCGGTGCCCCGCCGAACCCGCCGCGCGCCGCGTCGTAGGACTGCGCCAGCACCTTCACCGCGTGCGCGAGCAGCTCCTCGCCCGGCACCTCGGAACCGGCGAGCCCGCCGCCCCGCGACGTCAGCGCCGCGACGACCTGCTGCCCCTGCGCGGCCACCTCGTCGCGCTGCTCCGTCCACGCCTTGTGGACGGCCTGCAGGAGCGCCTGGAACTGGGGGCGGGGGAAGTACGTTCCGCAGTAGAAGGGGTGCCCGTCCGGCGTCATGAACACGGTCATCGGCCACCCGCCCTGACCGGTCATCGCCTGCGTGGCCTCCATGTAGACCGCGTCGATGTCGGGGCGTTCCTCCCGGTCCACCTTGACGCTCACGAACATCTCGTTCATGAGCCGCGCGGTCTCCCCGTCCTCGAAGGACTGGTGGGCCATCACATGGCACCAGTGGCAAGCGGCGTATCCGACGGAAAGGAGTACCGGGACGTCCCGCCTGCGCGCCTCGGCGAAGGCCTCGTCGCTCCACTCCCACCAGTCGACCGGGTTCGCGGCGTGCTGCAGCAGGTACGGGCTGGTCGCGTCCTTGAGCCGGTTCATGCCCCGATCCTGCCCGATCCGGCGGCCGGTTCACGGACCCGGACGGCCCCGTTTCGGCGAGTTGCCCACCGGCGGGCCGCCCCTATGATGACGGCCGTTGACCGGTCCGTTCCCCCCGCGGACCCTGACCGCGCCGATCCGCACACCTCGCGCCCCCGCTCCCCGCGCACGATGATGTTGGAGCATCACACATGATCGAATCCCGGCCCTCGCTCCCCGCTTCCCTCGACGACGTCGACGGCTGGTTCCCCAAGGTCGACCAGCGGCTGTTCACCTGGTTCCTGGAGCGCCAGGAACGCCTCGAACAGGCAGGCGACCTGGTGGAACTCGGTTCCTACCTGGGCAAGAGCGCCATCCTCGTCGGCCGCCACCTGCGCGACGGCGAGACGTTCACCGTGTGCGACCTGTTCGACTCGCAGGCGCCCGACGACTCCAACCAGGCCGAGATGGAGGGGTCCTACGCCACGCTGACCCGGACCGCGTTCGAGGCCAACTACCGCGCCTTCCACGAGGACCTCCCGCGGATCGTCCAGGCCCCCACCTCGGTGATCCTCGACCACGTCCAGCCGGAGAGCTGCCGGTTCGTGCACGTGGACGCCTCCCACCTGTACGAGCACGTGCGCGGCGACATCCAGGCCGCGCACGTCATGCTGCCCGTCGAGGGCGTCCTCGTCTGCGACGACTACCGCTCCGAGCACACCCCGGGCGTCTCCGCCGCCGTCTGGGAGGCGGTGGCCGCCGACGGCCTGCGCGCGGTCTGCGTCACCCCGCAGAAGTTCTACGGGACGTGGGGCGACCCGAAGCCCGTCCAGGACGACCTGCTGGAGTGGCTCGGCGAGCAGGACGACCTGTGGCACGAGACGCAGGAGGTCGCCGGGCGGCGGCTCGTGCGCGTCAAGGCCAAGCCCGCCCCGAAGCCGAAGAAGAACCAGGTGCGCGAGCTCAAGGAGCGCCTGGCCCGCATCGAGGACCAGCGGGCCCGCGCGGAGCGCGAGCTCGACTCGGTCCGCAACTCGGTCAGCTTCAAGGTCGGCCGGGCCGCCACCGCGCTGCCCCGGGCGATGCGCCGCAAGCGCCCCTCCGGGCGCTAGCCTTCCGGCGCCAGTCGTCGAGCGCGGCCGTCCGGCGCTAGCCGTCGAGCGCGGCGAGGGCGGACTCGATCGTGCGGTGGAAGGTCGGATAGGCGTAGATCATCTCGCGGAGGGCGGCGGTGGGGGCCTCGGTGTGCACGGCGACGGCGAGCGCGCCGAGGATCTCCCCTCCGGCCGGGCCCACCGCGGTGGCGCCGACCAGGATCCCCCACTCGGTGCTCTCCACCAGCTTGACGAACCCGTCGTTGCCCGTCTTGTGGATCCAGCCGCGCGTCGACTCGGGGATCTGGGCGGTCCCGGTGCGGACCGGCAGGTTCTGGTCGCGGGCCTGCGCCTCGGTGAGGCCCACCGCGGCGATCTCCGGGTCGGTGAACGTCACGCGCGGGACGGCCCGGTAGGCGGCCTGCGGGCCCTCCTCGCCGAGGATGTCGCGGACGGCGACGGACGCCTGGTACATCGACACGTGCGTGAACGCGCCCTTGCCGGTGATGTCGCCGATCGCCCAGACGCCGTCGGCGGCGCGCATGCGGCCGTCCACGTCGAGGTGCCGCGCGTCCTCGTCCAGGCCGACGGCGTCCAGGCCGAGGCCCTTGAGGTTGGGGCGGCGGCCGGCCGCGACGAGCAGCCGGTCGGCGGTCAGGGTCTCCTCGCCGAGGTGGAGGTGGAACTCGCCGCCGGCATAGGACGCGCCGGTGACCTTCGCGCCCGTCCGCACGCCGATGCCCTCGCGCTCGAAGACCGTGCGCAGCAGCTCGCTCGCCTCCGGCTCCTCGTTCAGCAGCAGCCGGTCGGACGCCTCCACGACCGTCACCCGGCTGTCGAAGCGGGAGAAGACCTGCGCCATCTCCACGCCGACGACGCCGCCGCCCAGCACCAGCAACGATTCCGGCACCTCGGTGGCCTGCACGGCCTCCCGGTTCGTCCAGAACGGGACGTCGGCGAGGCCGTCGATCGGCGGGGCGGTTGGCGAGGTGCCGGTGTTGATCAGGATGCCGCGGCGGGCCTGGAACACCCGGTCCCCGACGGTCACCTCGCGCGGCGCGGTGATACGTCCCTCGCCGCGCACGAGCTGCGCGCCCCTTCCGGTGAGCCGGTCGGCGGCGGCCGCGTCGTTCCACGAGTCGGTCGCCTCGTCGCAGATCCGGGCGGCGACCGGGGCCCAGTCCGGCCGGATGATCGAGTCGCCGGCCATCCCGGGTATGCGGGTGCCGTCGGCGAGCAGGCCCGCGGCGCGCACCATCATCTTCGTCGGGACGCACGCGTAGTACGGGCACTCCCCGCCCACCAGCCGGGATTCCACGGCCGCCACGGACAGGCCCGCCTCGGCCAGCCTGCCCGCCGCGTCCTCCCCGCCGGGCCCGAGACCGATCACGACGACATCGACTTCTTCAGCCATGTCCGGTGTTCTGCCCCGTTGCGGCGCCGTGTCACTGTGGCGGACGAGGTTTCGCGGACCGCCGGGACGGCAGCGGGATCCGGTCCAGATCGTGGACCAGCGAGACCCCGCCGCCGAACACCGCGGCGGCCTCGTCGCGGAAGCGGTGCTCGTCCTCGACGCGGTACCGCTCGGAGAAGTGCGTCAGGACCAGGTGCCGCACGCCGCCCTCCTTCGCGACCCGGCCCGCCTGCCCCGCCGTGAGGTGCCCGTACTCGGCGGCCAGCGCGGCGTCCTGGTCCAGGAACGTCGACTCGATGACCAGCATGTCGACGCCGTCCGCCAGTTCCCCGACGCCGTCGCAGAGCCGGGTGTCCATCACGAACGCGACCTTCTGCCCCGGACGCGGCATGCTGCACTCCTCCAGCGTCACCGTGCGGCCGCCGGGCGCCGTCACGCGGCCGCGCTCCTGCAGTTCGCGCACCAGCGGGCCGCGCACGCCCCGCTCGGCGAGACGGTCGGGCAGCATCGTCACCCCGTCCGGCTCCTCCAGCCGGTACCCGTACGCCTCCACCGGATGCGACAACCGCCGCGCGACCAGCGAGAACGGCGCCTCGCCGGTGTCGAGGGCCGCCCGCTCCCCCGCCACCGGGCGTTCGCGGATGACCTCGGTGTCCCGGAACGCCGACGCGTGCCGCAGCCGCTCCCAGTACGGCAGGCCGCTGGCCGGGAACACCGCGTCGACCGGGTGCTCCACCCCGTCGCGCGCGATCCGCTGCACGATCCCGGGGACGCCGAGGCAGTGGTCGCCGTGGAAGTGCGTCACGCAGATCCACGTCACGTCGTTCGCGGAGACCCCGGCGCGCGCCATCTGCCGCTGCGTCCCCTCACCGGGGTCGAACAGCAGCCCGTGGCCGTCCCAGCGCAGCAGATAGCCGTTGTGGTTGCGGGCCTTGGTGGGCACCGCGCTGGCGGAGCCGAGGACGATCAGATCGCGGACCGACATCCCTCCATGGTGCCGGGTGAAGAGCGTTGCAAGCGCTTGGTTATTCTGGCCGCGTCCTGGACCGATGCGAGCAGAGGAGAGCCGCGTGGCCGCAAGCAAGCGCGACAGGATCAAGATGACCCCGGACGAGGTCGACGCCTACCTCGCCGCCAACTTCAAGGTCCAGGTCGCCACCGTCGGCAAGGACGGCGAGCCCCACCTGGTCACCATGTTCTACGCGCTCCTCGACGGCAAGATCGCGTTCACCACGTACCACTCGTCGCAGAAGGTCGTGAACCTGCGCCGCAACCCCACGATGACCTGCCTCGTCGAGGACGGCGTCGAGTACAACGAACTGCGCGGCGTCGCCCTCTACGGCCGCGGCCTCGTCATCGAGGACCGCGACGAACTGCACAAGGTCGGCTACGTCGTCGGCTCCCGGATGGCGGGCCTGCCCGTCCCGAAGATCGGCGAACCCATCGACCCCGGCATGGCCGCCGGCATCGAACAGGCGATGTCCAAGCGCGTCCTCATCGTCATGGACCCCGACACCATCGTCAGCTGGGACCACAGGAAGTCTTAGGCACCGCCCCTGGCGGTTGGGTGGGTCAGGGGTTGAGGTTGTTGCGGCGGTGCTCTAGTTGGTCGGCTTTGCGGGTGGGGACCTCTTGGTAGAGGGCGATCGCGCGGTCCAGGGCGGCGCTCTCGGCTGCGGTGTCTCCGCGCTGATGGGCTGCGTCGGCTATGTGCACGAAGGCGTCGCCCTCCTGCTCCGCGGACTCCTCCCCCCGGACGATCTCCAGCGCCTGCCCGAAGAAGTTGGTCGCGGCGACCGGACGGCCCGCCCGCAGGTACGCCTCGCCGAGAGTGGTCAGGGCGCGGGCCCGGTCGTGGTCGTCGGAGAGCGCGGCGAACTCGTCGGGAAGCGGGCCCAGCAGTTCGATGGCGCGGTCGAGAGCGCCGGTCTCCACCAGCGCGCGGGCCAGGTTGTGGCGGGCCAGCAGGACCGTGCGGCGGTCACCGTTCCGCTCGGCCAGCCGCAGCCCCTCCTCGAGCGCCTCGGCGGCCTCCGTCCAGCGTTCGCGGTGCAGCAGCGCCAGGCCCTCAACCTCAAGGTCGGCCTCGCCGGAGGCGGCGCCAGCGAGGTAGTGGTCCAGGACGCGGTGCAACGCGGCCTCCCGCTCCTGCTCGGTCTCCTCCCGGACGGCCAGTTCGCGCGCGTAGTCGCCGACGGCGCCGGGCAGCCGGTACCGGCCGCCGCCCGCGTCGGCGACCAGGCCGTGCTCGGCGAGCGTCCCGAGCAGTTCGCGGGCGGCGCCCTCCGGGATCTCGGCGAGGACGGCCGCCGCGGCGGGACCGAAGTCGTCACCGGGCTGCAGGCCCAGCAGCCGGAGCAGCCGGGCGGCGTCCGGCGGGAGCGCCCGGTAGGAGTCCTCGAATTTCGCGCGCACGCCGGGGTCCTTCCCGGCGCGCGGCACCGCAACCGGCGGGCTCAGCGCTCGGCCAGCGGCTCCTGCGGCTCCGCCTCGCGGAGCGGAGCGGACGGCATCGCGGGGACTCCGAGGTCGCGGTGGCTCAGCCGGTAGGCGCGCACGTCCCACAGCGCCAGCGCGGCCACCACGACCGTCGCGCAGATGTGCAGCGTCAGCGGGGTCAGCGCGAAGGAGATCGCGGCCAGCCCGGCGAGGGCGAGCAGCACCGTGAGGCGGGCCCGGGTGAACTCGCCGAACACGGCCCGCTTGAACAGCGCGTGCCCGAAGACGAACAGGGCCGGGCCGCCGGCCGCGACGGCGGCGAAACCGGCCGTCATGTGGCCGCCGGGGTGCGCCATCACCAGTTCGTCGGCGACGGCGCCGACGATGATGCCCGCGACCATCACGATGTGGATGAAGGTGTAGGCGGACCGGCCGAGCCGCCCCGGGTCGGCGGACGAGGCGATCCGCTCGGCGGCCTTCTCGGCGGTGTGGTCGAAGTAGATCCACCACAGCGCGACCGCGCCGGCGAAGGCCGACACGAACCCGGCCGCGACCCCGGCCGTCGGCGTGTGCCCGCCCAGCGTCGCGCCCGTGACCAGCACCGACTCGCCCAGCGCGATGATGATGAACAGCTGGCAGCGCTCGGCCATGTGGCCGCCGTCGATCGTCCATTCGGCGGTGCTGGACCGGCCGAGCAGCGGCGTCGCGTACCCGTGCCACGGGGCCAGGTACTCCAGCGCGACGGCCAGCAGCCACAGCCCGGCGCGGGCGCCCGGGTCGTCCACCAGCGCGCCGCCGATCCACAGGGCGGCCGCCACCACCAGCCAGAACAGCACCCGCTGGAAGTTGCGGCCGAGCTCGTGGTTCCAGGTCGCGGCGACGACGAAGACCGTCCGGCCGACCTGGATGACCACGTAGGCGGCGGCGAACCACATCCCGTTGTGCCCGAACGCGCCGGGCAGCATCGCCGCCATGAACAGCCCGGCGATCATCACCCCGACCAGCATCAGCCGGATCGCCGGATGGTCGGGGTCGAACCAGTTGGTCGTCCAGCAGGTGTACATCCACGCCCACCAGACCGCCAGCAGGAGCAGCAGCGTCTCGGCTGCGCCGCGGGCGGTGAGGTGCTCCAGCAGCCGGTGCGACAGCTGGGTGACCGCGAAGACGAAGACCAGGTCGAAGAACAGCTCGAAGAAGGTGACCCGCGCCGCCCCGCCGCGCGGCCGCAGCAGGGCGGTGACCCTGGACGGCCGCGCGGCGGGGGCGGCGTGCTCGGGCTGCGCGTCGCTCATGGGGGGATGCCGGCCGGGCCCGGGCGCCGGGCTCAGGCCGAGCCGGAGGGCTCGTCGCCCGCCTTCTCGGCGGCCGCGGCGGCCCTGGCGGCCTGCGCCCGCTCCCACTCCTGCTGCTTCAGGTCGGCCTCCCGGGGCGCCTGGATCTTCTTCATCTGCTTGTTCATCGAGCGGACGAGGAACACCAGCGCGACCAGCAGCGCCAGGAAGACCCCGAAGCCGAGCAGGCCGGGGCTGACCGTGTCGTTGTTGAGCGGGATGGCCTTGTTCATCACGGCGGCGAGCGGAAGCACTAGAGACACACCTTCTCCCGGATGCCGGCGAACAGGTCGCCCTCCGGCACCTCGGTGTCGACCAGGGACCTGGCCAAATGGTAGTCCTCGGTCGGCCATGCCTCGCGCTGGACGTCCAGCGGGACGCGGAACCAGAACCCGTTCGGGTCGATCTGGGTCGCGTGCGCCAGCAGGGCGCGGTCGCGGGTCTCGAAGTACTCCGCGCACGGGACCCGCGTGGTGACCTCCCACTTCGCGCGCCTGTCCCGCTCCTCCTCGAACCGCTCGATCCACTCGTGGTACGGCGACTCGAGGCCCGCCTTCTCCATCGCGGTGTGCAGCGCGAGGATGCGGTCCTTGCTGAAGGTCATGTGGTAGTAGAGCTTGAGCGGCTGCCACGGCTCGCCCGCGTCCGGGTAGCGCTCGGGGTCTCCGGCGGCCTCGAACGCCTCCACCGACACCTCGTGGCACTTGACGTGGTCGGGGTGGGGGTAGCCGCCCTTCTCGTCGTAGGTCAGCATCACGTGCGGGCGGAACTCGCGGACGGCGCGCACCAGCGGCTCGCTCGCGGTCTCCAGCGGCTCCAGCGCGAAGCAGCCCTCGGGCAGCGGCGGCAGCGGGTCGCCCTCGGGGAAGCCGGAGTCGACGAAGCCGAGCCAGTGCTGGCGGACGCCGAGGATCTCGCGGGCCCGGGCCATCTCCGCCTCGCGCACCTTGCCGATGTCGGCCTTGACCTCCGGGCGGTCCATCGCCGGGTTCAGGATGTCGCCGCGCTCGCCGCCGGTGCAGGTGACGACCAGCACCTCCACGCCCTCGGCGACGTACCGGGCCATCGTGGCCGCGCCCTTGCTGGACTCGTCGTCGGGGTGGGCGTGCACCGCCATCAGGCGCAGCGGCCGCGCGCCCCCGTCCGGTCCGGCGCATGTCGTATCGTCGATGACCTCGGACACCTGGGGATCTCCCTCTCAGCAACGGATGCGTGGCGGCAGGGGGCACCCCGGTTCGAGGCGCCCGCGCCCACAGACGAGAATTGTCCCTGACAACGTCCCCACCCCGCACGGAGATTCCCCGCCATGACAACGAGCGTGTCGGAAGCAGCGGCGCCCCCCGGGCCACGGCGCGGCAGGCTCGGCCTGGTGGTCATCGGGATCGTGTGCGCGGTCGCCGCGGGCGGCTTCGGGTTCATCGCCGCGCACGTCGGGCAGACTCCCGGCATCGACGCGCAGCTGATCACCTACGACGCGGGGCCGGCCTCCATCGAGGTGAACTTCTCGATCGCCAAGCCGAAGGGGGACGTGGTGCACTGCACGTTGACGGCCTTCGACGAGAACATGGCCGCGATCGCGAAGAAGGACGTGACCGCGCCGGCCGGGACGTCGAGGGCGGCCCTGTCGGAGACGCTGCCGACGCCGGGCCGGGCGACCAGCGCCGACCTGCGGGACTGCCGCAAGGTCTGAGGGCCGTCCGGGGGGTAGACGCCCGGATCGTCCGTTCGGCGGGTGAAACCCGATTGGCCGGTTGCACACGCCGAGTTCAGGGAACCTTTACCCGCACACACCGGATAGGCTTGAGGTTTCACCCGGCCGCACTTCATGTCGATGTGGCGCCCGCCCGGGAGGGCCGGCGAGGATCGCAACATGTGGATGAGGAGTACCCGTGACCGAGACCCGCGCTGACAACGTCACCTGGCTGACCCAGGAGGCGTACGACCGGCTCAAGTCCGAGCTGGACCACCTGTCGGGCCCGGGCCGCATCGAGATCGCTCAGAAGATCGAGGCGGCGCGGGAGGAAGGGGACCTGCGCGAGAACGGCGGCTACCACGCGGCCAAGGAGGAGCAGGGCAAGATCGAGGGCCGGATCCTCCAGCTTCAGGGCATCCTGGAGAACGCGCGCGTGGGCGAGGCGCCGCGCACCGAGGGCGTCGTCGGTCCCGGCATGACCGTCACGGTCACCTTCGAGGGCGACGACGAGGAGGTCACGTTCCTGCTCGCCTCCCGCGAGGAGGTCGGCGCCCCCATAGACGTCTACTCGCCGAAGTCGCCGCTCGGCGCTGCGATCAACGGCAAGAAGGTCGGCGAGAAGGCCACCTACTCGCTGCCCAACGGGCGCAGCATGACCGTCGAGATCCTCGACGCGACCCCCTACGGCGGCTGAAAGTATTCATTGCATTGCCCTCGGCGGTCGGGCCCTGGGGGCCTCGCTGCGCGATCGCAACGCTGAGGCAGTCGTCCGGCCGGGTTCAAGAATCGCGTTGCCCTAGGTGTTCTCGGGAGCCGGATCGCGCTCCCGAGGACACCTTTCGCACGAGGGGGAGGGTGCGGTAGGGGATCTGGGTGGCGAGGGAGATCACCGAGGAGGCGCGCTCGACGCCCGCCACGTCCACGAGCACGTCGATGACGCGCTGCAGGTCGGCGTTGCTGCGCGCGACGATGCGGCAGAGCATGTCGCCGGCGCCGGTGATGGTGTGCGCCTCGATCACCTCGGGCACCTGGGCCAGGCGGCGGGCGACGGGGTCGTGCCCGCCGGCCTGCCGCAGCTGCAGCGTGACGAACGCGGTGACGCCGTAGCCGAGCGCGGCCGGGTCGATCTCGGGGCCGAAGCCGGCGATGACGCCGTCGCGCGACAGCCGGTCCAGGCGGGCCTGGACGGTGCCGCGGGCGACGCCGAGGCGGCGGGACGCCTCCAGCACCCCGACGCGGGGCTCGGCGGTGAACATCTCGATCAGCCGGCCGTCCAGCTCGTCGATGGGCACGGGTCCTCCGTGTGGTCCTGGTCACGCTGTACAGAGCGACCGGTCGTCCGCTGCGAATACTGTACAGATTGTGCAGTGATTTCGACGACTCTTGCGCACCTTGTAGCCGCATGTCCAGATTAGTGGGCATGGATGAGTTTCCGGTCAAGGGCATGGACGCCGTCGTCTTCGCCGTCGGCAACGCCAAGCAGGCGGCGCACTACTACTCGACCGCCTTCGGGATGCGCCGGGTCGCCTACCGCGGCCCGGAGAACGGCAGCCCGGACGAGGCGGTGCACGTGCTGGAGTCGGGCGGCGCCCGGTTCGTGTTCCGCGGCCCGGTGAAGGCGGGCACCGCGATCGGCCGGCACATCGCCGAGCACGGCGACGGGGTCGTGGACCTGGCGATCGAGGTGCCGGACGTCGAGCACGCCTACCGGCACGCGCTCGCCAGGGGCGCGACGGGCGTCGAGGAGCCGCACGTCCTGGAGGACGAGCACGGCAAGGTGACGATCGCGGCGATCGCCACCTACGGCGAGACGCGGCACTCGCTGGTCGACCGCTCCAACTACAGCGGCCCGTACCTGCCGGGCTTCGAGGCCGCCGACCCGATCGTCGAGCCGCAGGACAAGCGGTTCTTCCAGGCGATCGACCACTGCGTCGGCAACGTCGAGCGCATGGACGAGTGGGCCGAGTTCTACCACCGCGTCATGGGCTTCACCGACATGGCCGAGTTCGTCGGCGACGACATCGCGACGGAGTACTCGGCGCTGATGTCGAAGGTCGTCGCGGACGGCACCCGGAAGGTGAAGTTCCCGCTGAACGAGCCGGCCGAGAGCAGGCGCAAGTCGCAGATCGACGAGTACCTGGAGTTCTACGGCGGGCCGGGCGTGCAGCACATCGCGCTGGCCACCAACGACATCCTGGCCTCGGTGGACCGGATGCGCGCGGCCGGCGTGGAGTTCCTGGACAGCCCCGACTCCTACTACGAGGACGCCGAGCTGCGCGAGCGCATCGGGCAGGTGCGGGTGCCGATCGAGGAGCTGCAGAAGCGCCGCATCCTGGTCGACCGGGACGAGGACGGCTACCTGCTGCAGATCTTCACCAAGCCGGTGCAGGACCGTCCGACGGTGTTCTTCGAGCTGATCGAGCGGCACGGGTCGCTCGGTTTCGGCAAGGGCAACTTCAAGGCGCTGTTCGAGGCGATCGAGCGCGAGCAGGAGCGCCGCGGCAACCTGTGACGCTCCGCCGCGCCGCGCGGCTTGACCGGCCCGGGGACGGCGGTGTCCAGGGCCGGTCAGGGTCCGGGCGGGCGGACGGCGGCGCGGGCGGGCACACTGTGGCCCCATGACCGAACCGCCGCAGAACGCCGAGCCGCCCGAGGAACCCGGGGCGGCGCCGAGCCCGGAGCCGTCCGACCGGGGCTGGGCCTCGCCCGACGCGGCGTCCCCGCCGCCCGCGAAGGCGGCGGAGGGCGCCCGGCCGGACGTCCCCGCACCGGCGGAGCCGGCCGACGACCGGCCGCCGCCGTACCAGGGGGCGTACGGCGCGCCCGCCGGAGCGCGGCGGCCCGTGTTCGCGCCCCCGCCCGGCGCCACTCCCGCCCCCGGATACGGCCCGCCGCCCGGATCCGGCCAGGCCGGATATGGCCAGGCTCCCTACGGGCCGCAGGCGCCGTACGGGCAGGCTCCGCCCGCGCAAACACCGCCCGGCTACGGCCCCTACGGGCAGGGCGGTTACGCGCAGGGCGGTTACGGTCCTCCGCCTTTCGGTCCCGGGGAGGCGGACGCCCCGGCAGGCCGCGGGCTGCGGTTCGTGGCCGGGCTCCTCGACAACCTCATCGTCGGGATCTTCGGGCTGCCGGTCCTGCTGTTCTCCATCCGCTGGGACCGGCTGCGGGAGGCGGCCGACAGCGGGCGGCCGCTCGAGAACCCGCTGGACGCCTACAACCTCCACCGCTTGTTCGCAGGCTACGTCGTCGTGGTCCTGCTCGGCTTCGCCTACTACACGGTGCAGCACGCCAGATGGGGGCAGACGCTCGGCAAGCGCGCGGTCGGGATCCGGGTGGTGCGGGCCGGCGACCACACGGCCGCGGGCTGGGGGCAGATCGTCGTCCGGCAGGCGTTCATCTACCTCGGCGCGATCCTCACGACGGTGCTGAACCTCCTGGTGCCGTTCGGCGGCCTGTTCGGGCTCATCGTGATGCTCGACGACGCGTGGATCCTGTGGGACCGCGACCGGCAGGCCGTCCACGACATGGTGGCGGGGACGGTCGTGGTGCGGGCACCGGCGTGGGCGCCCGATCCGTACGCCCGTACCTGATTCCGGCGTCCGGAGCAACCCTCGATCATCCTCGCGGTAAACAATCCGGCGCCCGCGGCGGCGGCGAGGTTTGGACGGACGCGGCGCGGCGAACCTCTCAGGCATGACGCAACCGCCCAATGACCCCCCGTCCGGGGACCAGCCGGAGAACCGGCCCCACGGCCAGCAGCCCGGACCCTATGGCGGTCCGCCGTACGGCGGGCAGCAACCGTACGGCGAGCAGCCGGGACAAGGCCAACCCGGATACGGCCAACCCGGTTACGGTCAGTCCGGTTACGACCAGCCCGGCTACGGCGAGCAGCAGCAGTACGGACAGCAATACGGGCAGCAGTACGGCGAGCAGCCGGGGTACGGCCAGCAGCCCGGCTACGGCGACCCCGCGGGAGGGCTGCCCAGGTACCAGGGCGGCCAGGGCGATTACGCCGACCCGGCCGCCGGGCTGGCGAGCCGCTGGGCGCGCCTCGGCGCCGCCATCATCGACGGCATCCTCATCGGGATCGTCGTCGCGCTGATCTCGCTGCCGTTCGTCAACTGGGGCAACGTGTTCCACAACAACGGCTCCATGTACGACGGCGCCCGCGTCGGCACCAACGCGATCAGCGTGGTGCTGAGCTTCGTCTACTTCTGGCTGATGACGGCCAAGTGGGGCCAGACGCTCGGCAAGAAGCTGCTGAAGATCCGGGTCGTCCGGCAGGAGGACGGCCTGGCGGTCACGACCGGGCAGGCGGCGGGCCGGGCGGCGTTCTACACCGTCCTCGGCGGCATCTGCGGCTGCATCGGGCTCATCGACGTGCTGTGGATCCTGTGGGACCCGCGCAAGCAGGCGCTGCACGACAAGGTCGCGCGGACGGTCGTCGTCCAGGCGGCCCCGCACCTGCCCGACCCGTACACCCACCGCTGAGGACGTACCGCAGGACGTACCGCGGGACGTACCGGAGTTGCCCGGCACGGCCCGGCACGGGCAGGCTGGGCGGCGTGCATATGGCCGGATACTCCCCCAGTCCCCGCCGCGGGCCGGGCCGCGCGCTCCGCGGCGCCGCCGGGCTGGCCGCGCTCGCCGTCGCGGGCTCGCTGACCGCCTGCCACGTCACGATCGGCGGCGACGACGGCTCGGAGTCCGGGCAGTCGCCGGCCGGGTCCGCCGCCGCGGGCCCGGCCGGGCCGACGACCGCCGGCGACCCGTACGTCCCCGGCGACGGGAACGGCGGCTACGACGTGCAGAACTACCACCTGAAGCTGAACATCACCCCGGACGCCTCCACCCAGCTGGACGCCACGGCGACGATCACCGCGACGGCCGGGGAGCAGCTCGGCCGCTTCAACCTGGACCTGACCGGGCTGACCGTGTCGTCCATCACCGTGAACGGCAAGCCCGCGCGGCAGCAGCGGGCCGGCAGCGAGCTCGAGGTCACTCCGGCCAAGGAGCTGCCCAAGGGCGCGAAGTTCACCACGGTCGTCAAGTACTCCGGGACGCCGCACACCATCTCCGACCCGATCCTCGGCACCTACGGGTGGGTCCGCACGTCCGACGGGGTGTTCGTCGCCTGCGAGCCGAGCGGCGCGCACACCTGGTTCCCGGCCAACGACCATCCGAGCGACAAGGCCACGTTCGACTTCGAGGTCACGGTGCCGCAGGGGCTGACGGCGATCGCCAACGGCGAGCCGACGACGCCCGTCACGGGCTCGGAGGGCGGCGGCGCCCCCGGCCTGCCCGGCCTGCCCGGCGGGCCCGGCGGGGGCCCGCCCGGCGGCGGAGCGCCGAACGGCGGCGGCCCGTCGGTCGTCCCGGCCGCCGACCACCGCGCGGCGACCACCACGACCTGGCACGTCAAGGAGCCGATGGCGACCTACCTCGCGACGGTCGACGTCGGCCGGTTCGCGGTCCGGACGGGCAAGACCGCGAACGGCGTCCCGGTCATCACCGCGGTCGACCCGAGCGTGCCGGGCGTGAACGTGGACGCGTTCGCCAAGCTGAACGCCGACGTCATCGACCAGTGGTCCAAGCTGTTCGGCCCGTACCCGTTCGACTCGGCCGGCGGGCTGATCGACAACGCGCAGGTCGACTTCGCGCTGGAGACCCAGACCCGCCCGGTGTACGGGGCGTTCGGGCTCCAGCCGACGGTCGTGGCGCACGAGCTGTCGCACCAGTGGTTCGGCGACAGCGTGAGCGTCGGCCGCTGGCAGGACATCTGGCTGAACGAGGGCTTCGCGACGTACGCGGAGTGGCTGTGGGGCGAGAAGTCCGGCGGGCCGAGCGTCAAGGAGCAGTTCGAGGAGCGGTACCGCGACGCGTCGGCCGGCGAGCTGTGGAACGTCCCGCCGGGCAACCCGGGCCGCCGCCAGATGTTCGGGCGCTCGGTGTACGACCGGGGCGGCATGACGCTGGTCGCGCTGCGCGACCGGATCGGCGAGGACGCCTTCTACCGGCTGCTCCAGACCTGGACCAAGGACCGCAAGTACTCCACCGGGACGACGAAGCAGTTCATCGCGACGGCCGACCGGGTCTCCGGCAAGAGCCTGGACGCCTTCTTCGACGCCTGGCTGTACAAGAAGGGCCGCCCGGCACGGTGAAGGAACGGTAAGGGTCTCGGAAAGACCGGCCGGTCCTCCCGCCCGGCCGGGCGCCCGTACGGCACCGTCCAGCAGTGAACGGACCTTCCGGACCGCCCGCCGTACGGGCGGTCCGGGGCCGGGTCGTCGCGCCGGAGCGGCGGGCGGCGGCGCCTTGTCCACAGCCCGCTCCGCCGGCCCCCGTTCCGGTTCCGCCGCGAAATCCGTGCCCGGGCGACGAATTCGAGATGGAAACGCGCTTGAACACCGCCGCGGCACAGGAAATTCTTGATCCACTTGTGTCGTCTCACTCGAGGACGAGGTCGATGAGCAGATCCCCCAGAGCTCTGGCGGCCGTGGCGCTCGGCGCCGCGGCGGGCCTCCTGGTGTCGGTGGCGGCCCCCGCCGGCGCGGACGCCGTACGGTTCACCCCGGGCTCTCCCGGCGCGGGCGACCCCTATTTCCCGGACATGGGCAACGGCGGCTACGACGTCGCCCACTACGACATCGCGCTGCGCTACGACCCGAAGTCGAAGGCGATCCAGGCCGTCACCACGGTCACCGCGCGGGCCACGCAGGACCTGTCGCGGTTCGACCTGGACTTCCAGGGCCCGTTGAAGATCTCGTCGCTGACCGTGGACGGGCACCCGGCGTCCTATAAGCGGACCGGGACGCAGGAGCTGGTGATCACGCCGCGGAAGGGGCTGCGCGAGCACCGCCGCTTCCAGGTCCGGGCCGTGTACTCCGGCGTCCCGCAGACGATCAACGACCCGGCGCTGGGCGTCTCCGGGTGGATCCCGACGGCCGACGGCGGGATCATGCTGAACCAGCCGATCGGCGCCGCCACCGTCTACCCGGTGAACGACCACCCGACCGACAAGGCGACGTACTCCTTCACCCTCACCGCGCCGAAGGACCTCACCACGCTGGCCAACGGCGACCTGACCCGCAGGCGCACCACCGGCGGGCTCACCACCACCCGCTGGGAGGTGCGCGACCCGATGGCCAGCGAGCTGGCCATGGTCGCGTTCGGCAAGTACGACGTGGTCAACGGGCGCACCAAGGGCGGCGTCCCCAACCTGACCGCGACCGACCGTGCGATGGGCATCTCCGCTGCGGACGCCAAGAAGTTCAACCAGCAGACCGCGCAGGTCGTGGACTTCGAGTCCGGGATCTACGGCCGCTACCCGTTCACCTCCACCGGCGGCATCACGGTGAAGGCGGGCGTCGGGTACGCGCTGGAGACCCAGGGCCGCCCGGTGTACGACCTCGGCCGCCACCCGGGCGCGATCCCGAGCGGCGACCTGCTCGCGCACGAGCTCGGCCACCAGTGGTTCGGCGACGCGGTGTCGCCCAAGCGCTGGGCCGACATCTGGCTCAACGAGGGCTTCGCGACGTACTCCGAGTGGCTGTACTACGAGAAGTTCACCGGCAAGCCCGTCCAGGAGAGCTTCAACGCCGACTACGCCACGCCCGCGAGCGACGACCTGTGGAAGGGCAAGGTCGCCGACCCGGGCCGCGACCACATCTTCGACGGCCTGGTCTACGACCGCGGCGCGATGGCCATCCACGTCCTGCGCAAGACGATCGGCGACAAGGCGTTCTACAAGCTGCTGAAGGCGTGGCCCACCAGCCACCGCTACGGCAACGCCTCGACGAAGGAGTTCGTCGCGTTCGCCGAGAAGATCTCGCACAAGAACCTGGACGACTGGGCCGCCAAGTGGCTCTACTCCGAAGGCAAGCCCGCCCTCTGACGAGCGCAGCGGCGAGGGAGCGAAGCTCCCTCGCCGCAAGCCCGAACGACCACCCACGACATGGGCGTTGCGATCGCGAGCGAAGCCAGGTTCGAGCGGAGCGAGAACCTGATCGCGCAGCGAGCGCTAGCGAGTCGGAGCGATGCAGCGATCGCCGCATCGCCCGTTGAAGGAAGGCGCTCCAGCGCCTGACGCCGAGGGCGATGCAATCAACTCAGCGTCAGGGTGTAGCCCTTTTCGCGGAGGCGGCCGATGACGTCCTCGGAGTGGTCGGCGCCGCGGGTCTCCAGGTGCATCAGCACCTCGGCCTCCTCGACGTGCAGGCGGGCGGCGACGCGCTCGTGCATGACGTCCAGCACGTTGACGCCCAGCTCGGCGAGCTCGCTCAGCAGCGTGACGAGCGCGCCGGGGCGGTCCTTGAGGCGGCACCGGACGACCAGGTACCGGCCGGCGCCCGCCAGGCCGTGCCGCAGCACCTTCGACAGCAGCAGCGGGTCGATGTTGCCGCCCGACAGCAGCACGACGACCGGCGGTTTCACCGCGTAGGAGTGCTCCAGCAGCGCCGCGACCCCGGCGGCGCCCGCCGGTTCGACGACCTGCTTGGCGCGCTCCAGGCACAGCAGCAGCGCCTGCGAGATCGACTCCTCGGTGACCGTGACGACGGCGTCGACGAGGTCGGTGACCAGGGCGTAGGTGAGGTCGCCTGGGCAGCCGACCGCGATGCCGTCCGCCATGGTCGGCTGGAGCTCGATGCGGGTGGGGCGGCCCGCCGCCAGCGAGGGCGGGAACGCCGCGGCCCGCTTGGCCTGCGCGCCGATGACCTTGATGCCGGTGTCGCGGCCGAGCTCCTTCGCGGCGCCCTTGAGCGCCGCGGCGATGCCGGACATCAGCCCGCCGCCGCCGACCGCGCCGACGACGGTCGCGACGTCCGGGCACTGCTCCAGGATCTCCAGCCCGATCGTGGCCTGCCCGGCGACCACGTCCGGGTGGTCGAACGGGTGGATGAAGACCGCGCCGGTCTCCTCCGCGTGCTTCTGCGCGGCGACCAGGCAGTCGTCGACGGTCGGGCCGGGGAACAGCACCCGCGCGCCGTACCCCTTGGTCGCCTCGATCTTCGGCAGCGGCGCGCCGACCGGCATGAACACCGTCGACGCGCAGCCGAGCATGGACGCGGCGAGCGCGACGCCCTGCGCGTGGTTGCCGGCGCTGGCCGCCACGACGCCGCGGGCGCGCTCCGCGTCGCTCAGCCGCGCGATCCGCACGTACGCGCCGCGGATCTTGAACGAGCCGGTGCGCTGCAGGTTCTCGCACTTGAGCAGCACCGGCCCGCCGAGCAGCTCCGACAGGACCCGGGACGGGATCAGCGGGGTGGGCACCGCCACCTCGCGGAGCAGGTCGCGCGCGGCGCGGATGTCGTCGACGGAGACGGTGCTCATCCCACGATCTTCGCACGGCCGGGTCAGCCGCCGCTCCAGTAACGATCTTGCGCGTAGACCAGCGCGGCGGCGCCGATCAGCCCGGCGGTCTGCCCCAGGGCGGCGGGGACGATCTGCGTCTTGCGCGCGAAATCCATCCGGGCGTGCGCCCGGAACGCCTCCTCCAGCGGGTCGAACAGCAGCGCGCCCGCCTGCGAGACACCGCCGCCGATCGCGACGACCTCCAGGTCGCACAGGTGGGTCGCCGACGCGATCGCGACGCCGATGGCATGGCCCGCGCGGCGCATCGCGGCGACCGCGACCGGGTGGCCGCGGCGCGCGTCGGAGGCCAGCTCGACGCCGGTGACGTCCTGGCCGCCGGGCCGCCAGCCCTGGCCGCGCGCCCACGCGACCAGGCCGGGGCCGCGGGCGATCGCCTCCAGGCAGCCGCGCCCGCCGCACTCGCACGGCGGCCCGTCCGGCTCGACGACCACGTGGCCGATGTGCCCGGCGTTGCCGCTCGCGCCGTCCACCAGCCGGCCGCCGAGGATCAGGCCGCCGCCGACGCCGGTGGACACCACCATCCCCAGCACGTTGGCGCGCCCGCGCCCGGCGCCGCGCCAGTGCTCGCCGATCGCGACGCAGATGGCGTCGTTGTGGACGCGGACGGGCAGGTCCGGGTGCCGGGCCTGCAGCCGTTCGCGCAGCGGGAACCCCCGCCACGCCGGGATGTTGAGCGGCGACACCTCGGCGGCGGGCCAGGTCATCGGACCGCCGCAGCCGACGCCGACCCCGGCGAGCGGCGGCGACCCGGCGTCGGCGTGCACCTTGTCGAGCAGCCCGGTCAGCGTCCGCCACAGGCCCTCGGCGTCCAGGCCCTGCCCGTTCGGGGTCGCGACCCGGTCGTAGGCGGCGATCCGCCCGCCGGGCTCGACGACCGCCGCGGCCAGCTTCGTGCCGCCGATGTCCACCGCCAGCACGTCGCTCATTCGCGGTGCCCCGCGCCTTCGCGGTCCTCCCCGCGGCCGAAGGCGAGGATGGACGCGGTGAACCCGTGCACGTGGTTGCGCCCGGCGACCGGGCCGATCTCGCCGGCCGCGAAGAACCCGCCGACCCCGGCCGGCCCGAACGCCCGGTCGAGCACCTTGGCGTCGTGGTCGGAGTCGGGGAACATCGCCTGCCCCCGGCCGTTGCAGGAGATCAGCAGCGCGCCCTCGACGGGCGCGAGGTCGAACCGGTCGAGCAGCGCGGCCAGCTCCTCCTCGGCGGCGCCCGCGTCGCGGACCTGGAACCGGACGGTCCGCCCGACGTCGACCACGTCGCCGATGGCGATGGCGCCGCTGTCGGTGTCGGCGCCGACCACGCCGCGGACGAGGAAGTCGCCGCGCTCGTGCTCGTCGGCGTACTCGTCCATCGCCACGCCGATCAGCAGCCCGCGCCCGGCGAGCTCCTGCTCCTCCTCGGGCAGCTCCAGGACGATCTGCTCCAGCTTCTCCAGCGCCGGCACGCCGGCCAGCTCGTACAGCACGTTCTCGTCGGCCTTCGTCACGACCATGTCGGGGCCGATCGGGCGGGCGCCCTGGCTGACGACGGTCGCCGCGCTGACGGCGCCGCCGATCACCACGCCGACCGCGCCGTCCTCGTGCACGTCGCCGTCCACGAACAGCCGCGCCTCGCCGTGCTCGCCGGCCTCGGCGAGCCCGCCGACCAGCGCGAGGCCGGGCAGCGCGTCGTCGGAGCGCTCGACGAACGCGTCCACCGGGAAGCTGTAGGGGTCGGCCAGCAGCAGCCCGACCACGTCGTCGTCCTGCCCCTCGGGCATGCCGACCACGATCAGCTTGTCCTCGGCCTTGAGCGTCTCCAGCCGGAACGGCTCGAGCCGCGCGCCGGGCAGCACCGCCGCCCACGCGCTGACCGCGCCGGCGTCCTCCACGCCGCGGCCCCCGCCGATCACCCCGGACGCGCTGCAGCCGATCATCAGCGCGGGCGCCGCGGACAGCGCCGCGCGCCGCGCCGCGGCCGCGATCTCCTCCGGGTCGTCCCCGGAGATGAAGACGCAGACCAGGTCGGGCGCCGCGGACAGCGGCGCGAGCGCCTGCTCGACCGCGGACACGGCGGCACTGGACAGGTCGGGGCCGAGGGCCAGGCCGTCACCGAATCGCGCCATCGGCGCCGCCTCCCTCACTCCGTTCACCGGGTCGCATCACATCTCCCAGTCTCCCCCTCCGGAGGCATCTGACCCAACCTCGCGGTCTCGCTCCGATCTCGGCCCGCCCGGCCGCGGGGGCCGAGGAATCCGCGGCGGACGGGTGCGATCGCGCGCATCGGCGACGTAGTGTCGATCGCGTGCGTTCATCCACACCACGCGAGACCACACTGGGCGAGCTGCGCACCAGCGGCCACGTCCAGCGATCGGTGAAGGCCGAGATCCGCCACAACCTGCTCGCCCGGCTGAGATCCGGCGAGCCGCGCTTCCCGGGCATCCTCGGCTTCGACGACACCGTCATCCCCCACCTGGAGCGGGCGCTGCTCGCCGGGCACGACCTCGTCCTGCTGGGCGAGCGCGGGCAGGGCAAGACGCGGCTGATCCGCACCCTGGGCGGGCTGCTGGACGAGTGGACCCCGGTGGTGGCCGGCTGCGAGATCAACGACCATCCCTACGACCCGGTGTGCGTTCGCTGCCGCCGGCTCGCCGCCGAGAAGGGCGACGAGCTGCCGGTCGAGTGGCGGCACCGCGACGACCGCTACGGCGAGAAGCTCGCCACCCCCGACACGAGCGTCGGCGACCTCATCGGTGACGTCGACCCGATCAAGGTGGCCGAGGGCCGCACCCTCGGCGACCCGGAGACCGTGCACTTCGGCCTCGTCCCGCGCACCAACCGCGGGATCTTCTCCATCAACGAGCTGCCCGACCTGGCCGAGCGGATCCAGGTGGCGCTGCTGAACGTGCTGGAGGAGCGGGACGTGCAGATCCGCGGCTACGCGCTGCGGCTGCCGCTGGACGTGCTGCTCGTCGCGTCCGCCAACCCCGAGGACTACACCAACCGCGGCCGGATCATCACCCCGCTGAAGGACCGCTTCGGCGCGGAGATCCGCACCCACTACCCCCTCGAGCTGGACGCCGAGCTGGCGCTGATCCGGCAGGAGTCCGACTTCGCCGGCCTGGCGGGGCTGCCCGCCGAGGTGCCCGACCACCTGATCGAGATCATCGCCCGGTTCACCCGGCTCGTCCGGGAGTCGACCGCGGTGGACGCGCGGTCGGGCGTGTCGGCGCGGTTCGCGCTGGCGGGCGCCGAGACGGTCGCCGCGGGCGCGGTGCGGCGCGCGGCGCTGACCGGCGAGGAGCGCGCCGTCGCGCGGGTCTGCGACCTGCCGGCGGTGGTGCCGTCGCTGATGGGCAAGGTGGAGTTCGAGGTCAGCGAGGAGGGCCGCGAGCAGGAGGTGCTGGAGCACCTGCTGCGCCGCGCGGTCGCCGAGACCTACCGGCGCACGCTCGGCCCCGCCGACCTGTCCGGGCTGCTGGACAAGTTCGACTCCGGCGACACCGTCGAGTCGGGCGAGCTGGTGCCCTCCACCGAGCTGCTGCGGCGGATCGGGCAGGTGCCCGGACTCGCCAAGATCATGGAGCGGCTCGGCATGTCCGGGGAGTCCCCCGAGCAGGCCGCGGCCGCGCTGGAGTTCGCCCTGGAGGGGCTGTTCCTGACCCGGCGGCTGTCCAAGGACGTGCAGGGCGGCCGGGCCGACGGGACGGCGACGTACCGGACCTGAGCGGGTCCTGGAGCGCCAAGTCCGAGGAGGTTCGATGAGCCGGTACAGGTACGGCGCGTACGAGGACGGGCCCGACCCGCTCGCCCCGCCCTACGACGTCCGCGACGCGCTCGACGCGATGGGCGACTCGGTGCTGGACGGCACCCGTCCCGACGAGGCGCTGCGCGACCTGCTGCGCCGCGGGCTGCCGAACGCGCAGGGCCGCCGCGGCCTGGACGACCTGCTGCGGGAGGTCCGCGAGCGGCGGCGCGCGCTGCGCGAGCGCGGCCGCCTCGACGGCACGCTGGAGGAGGCGCGGGCTCTGCTGGACACCGCGATCGGGCAGGAGCGGGCCGAGCTGTTCCCCGACCCGTCCGACGACGCGCGGCTGCGGGAGTCGGAGCTGGACGCGCTGCCGTCCGACACCGCGCAGGCGATCCGGCGGCTGTCGGACTACCAGTGGCGGTCCGACGCGGCGCGGCAGACGTTCGAGCAGTTGAAGGACCTGCTGCGGCGGGAGGTGCTGGACTCGCAGTTCCAGGGCATGAAGCAGGCCCTGCAGAACCAGGATCCGGCGGCGATGCAGCGCGTCAAGGACATGATGGCGTCGCTGAACGAGATGCTGGAGAAGGACGCGCGGGGCGAGCACACCCAGGCCGACTTCGACCGGTTCATGGACGAGTACGGCGACATGTTCCCCGAGCGTCCGGAGAACCTGGAGGAGCTGGTCGACCAGCTCGCCCGCCGCGCCGCCGCGATGGACCGGCTGCTCGCCTCGCTCAGCCCGGAGCAGCGCGCCGAGCTGGCGGGGCTGATGGAGCAGGCCATGCAGGACGCGGGCCTGGCGATGGAGATGACGCGGCTCGGCGACGCGCTGCGCGCCCGCCGTCCCGACCTCGGCTGGGGGCAGCCCGAGCAGATGGACGGCGAGAACCCGCTCGGCATGGGCGACGCGACGACCGCGCTGGCGGAACTCGCCGACCTGTCGGAGCTGGAGGCGGCGCTCGGCCAGGACTATCCAGGCGCGCGGCTCGACGACGTCGACGAGGACGCGGTGCGGCGGGCGCTCGGCCGGCAGGCCGTCGACGACCTCGACGCGCTGCGCCGCATCGAGAAGGAGCTGGAGAAGCAGGGCTACCTGCGGCGCAACCGCGGCAAGCTGGAGCTGACGCCGAAGGCGGTGCGGCGGCTCGGCGAGACGGCGCTGCGCCGGGTGTTCTCGCAGCTGACGTCCGGCCGGCAGGGCGACCACGACCAGCGCGACGCCGGCCAGGCGGGCGAGCTGACCGGGTCCAGCCGGGAGTGGCGCTTCGGCGACGAGCAGCCCCTCGACGTCGTCCGGACGGTGAGCAACGCGATCCGCCGGAGCGCGATGGAGGGCCCTGTGCTCGACGATGCGGCCGGGCTGGTCGCCGCCCCGGCCGCGTCGCCCGAGGGGCTGGCGGCGGCCGAGGTGCTGGAGCCGGTCGGTGCGAACGTGGTGGAGCTGCGGCGCCCGGCGCGTCCGGCGAAGGTGCGGCTCGGCGTCGACGACTTCGAGGTGCACGAGACCGAGCGGCGCACCGGCGCGGCCGTCTGCCTGCTGGTCGACCTGTCGTACTCGATGGTGCTGCGCGGGACGTGGGCGGCGGCCAAGCAGACCACCCTCGCGCTGCACACGCTCGTCACCAGCAAGTTCCCGCAGGACGCGATCCAGATCATCGGGTTCTCCAACTACGCGCGCACGCTGCACCCCGAGGAGATGGCCGGGCTCGACTGGGACATGGTGCAGGGCACCAACCTGCACCACGCGCTGATGATCGCGGGCCGGCACCTGGACCGGCACCCCGACTTCGAGCCGATCGTCCTGGTCGTCACCGACGGCGAGCCGACCGCGCACCTGCGCCCGGACGGCCGCTCGCTGTTCGACTACCCGCCGTCCACCGACACGCTGGTGCTGACGCTCGCCGAGGTCGACAAGATGACCCGGCGCGGCGCCACCATGAACTTCTTCATGCTGGCCGACGACCGGCGGCTGGTGTCGTTCGTGGAGGAGGTCGCGCGCCGCAACGGCGGCCGGGTGTTCGCGCCCGCCGCCGACCGGCTCGGCGAGTACGTCGTCAGCGACTACCTGAGGGTCCGCCGGGGCCGCCGGTAGCGCACCGCGACCGGGGCGCCGGGGAATAGGGTCGGCACCATGTCGAGCTCCGACCGCATCCTGCTCATCCTGCACATCGGCTTCGCGATCTTCACGCTGGGCCCGCTGACGGCCGCGACGATGTCCACGCCGCGCTACATCCGCCACCGCAACGCCGCGGTGGTGCGGTACCTCAACCGCACCACGCAGATCTACGGCGTCGGCACGCTGCTGATCTTCCTGTTCGGGCTGTGGCTGGCCGAGGGGCACTTCGCGCAGGCGTGGCTGTCGGTGTCGATGACGCTGTTCATCGTCGCGCTGGTCCTGCTGCTGATCGTGGAGCGGGACCAGCGGAAGGCCGCGAAGCTGCTGGACGAGGCGGGCCCGGCGCCCGCGCCCTCGCCCTCGCCCTCGCCCGCCGCCACGGGGCCGTCCACGCCGTCCGGCACGCCGTCCGCGGAGGACGGCGAGCCCGCCGCCGAGACCGGCAAGACCGCCGGCACCACCGGCACCACCGCCGGGGAGGCGCCGGTGGCCGGCCGGGCCGCCGCGGCGACCGGCGAGGTCGCGCAGGTCGAGCGGGGCCGGATCGCCGCCCTCTCCGGCGTCATCGCGCTGATCTGGCTGGTGATCCTCATCCTGATGGTGTGGAACGGCTGAGGCCGCCCGGGGGCGCGCCCCGAAGCGTCAGGGGCGCGCCTTCGTGTGCGCCTTGATCCACCTGAGGATCTCGGGCGTGACGCCGGGCACGTTCAGCATGTCCGAAGCGTGCAGGTCGCCCCTGACCGTCTGCACCCTCACCTGGACGCCGGCGGCGCGCAGCGCGCTCGCCAGGCCCTGGCTCTGCGTCACCGGCACGAAGTCGCCGGTGGCGTGCATCAGCAGCATCGGCGCGTCGCCGGCGGACGCGTGGGTCGTGCTGTCGGCGTCCTCGACGCGCTTCCAGCAGCCCGCGGCCGCCGGGGTCGCGTCCACCGAGCCGGGCGCGCAGTGCACGAGGCCGACGACGGCGCGGCGCAGCTTGCGCTGCCGGGCCGACGCGTCGGCCGCCGCGCCGTCCTTGTAGGCCAGGAACGGGTTGTTCGGCGGCGACAGCGCCACCACGCCGCGCACCAGGTCGGTGCCGGTGCCGTGGGTGCCGATCTGCGTCGCGAGCTGCCCGCCGGACGACGAGCCGAGCACCACGATGCGGTCGGGGTCGAGGTTCCACGTCGCGGCGTGCTTCTTCATGAACGTGAGCGCGGCCAGCGCGTCGTTGCGCTGCGCGGGCCACTGCGCCTTGGGCGCGAGCCGGTAGTTCGCCGCCAGCACCACGTAGCCGGCGTCGCTCAGCTTCCGCGCGAAGTACTTCCAGCTGTCCTTGCTGCCGCTCAGCCAGTAGCCGCCGTGGACGATCAGCACGCCGGGCCGCGTCGCGCCCTGGGCCCGCGCCGTACGGCCGGTCTTGGCGTTCCCGGCCGCGGACGGCCGCCAGTAGGCGTCGACGCGCTGGCTCGCGGACGGCCCGTAGGCGTACGTCGCGGACCGCGGGAGCCGGGGGGTCACCATGACGGCCTTCGCCCGGACGACGCCGTCGGTGGTCACGCCGCCGGCCTGCGGCTCCCCGTCCGCGGCGCCCGTCGAGGGCGTGCCGGACGGCGAACCCGTGCCGGGCGTCTGCGACCCGGGAGAGCCGGACCCGGGCGAGCCCGTCGTCGGCGCGTCCGTCCCCGGCGTGCCCGTCGGCGCCGATACCGAGGGCGTCGGGCTCGGGCCGGGAGTGGTGGCCTGGGCGGCCATCGGCACGGCTACGGCGGAGACACACGTCGCGGCGAACGCCGCCCCACTGACCAGTACTTTGCGCACCCCGGGCCCTTTCGTGAACGAACCTGGCGGGCCGAGTATAGATGTTTGATCACGTCCGCCGCGGGAAGCGCGCCCGGTTCGCCCTCCCGCGGCCCGCGCGGACGGCCGGCCGCCCACGCGGGTCAGGGCGTCTCCGCAGGTCGGCAGGCTGTTTCGCGCGGAGCGCCGGCGGAGCGCCGGCGGAGCGCGAAACAGCCTGCCGACCGCAACGGGGGTTCCAGGGGCGCCCCCTGGGTCAGCCGAGGGCGAGTTCGAGGTCGCGCAGCAGGTCGTCGGCGTCCTCGATGCCGACCGACAGCCGGACCAGGTCCGGCGGGACCTCCAGCGGCGACCCGGCGGCGGAGGCGTGCGTCATCCGGCCCGGGTGCTCGATCAGCGACTCGACGCCGCCGAGCGACTCGCCGAGCGTGAACAGCTTCGTCCGCTCGCACACCCGGACGGCGGCCTCCTCCGACTCCATCCGGAACGACACCATGCCGCCGAACCCCCGCATCTGCTTGGCGGCGATCTCGTGGCCGGGGTGGTCGGGCAGCCCCGGGTACAGCACCTGCCGGACGGCGTCGTGCCGGGTCAGCATGGCGGCGACCTTCTCGGCGTTGGCGCAGTGCCGGTCCATCCGCACGCCCAGCGTCCTGATGCCGCGCAGCGTCAGCCAGGCGTCGAACGGGCCCGCGACGGCGCCCATCGCGTTCTGGTGGAACGCCAGCCGCTCCCCCAGCTCGGCGTCCGCGACGACGAGCGCGCCGCCGATGACGTCGGAGTGCCCGCCCATGTACTTGGTGGTGGAGTGCACCACGACGTCCGCGCCGAGATCCAGCGGCCGCTGCAGGTACGGGGACGCGAAGGTGTTGTCGACGGCCAGCAGCGCGCCCGCGTCGTGCGCGACGCCCGCCAGCGCCGCGATGTCGGCGAGGGCGAGCAGCGGATTCGTCGGCGTCTCCGCCCAGACCAGCTTCGTCTCCGGGCGCATCACCGCGCGCACCGCCGCCACGTCCCCGAGCGGCGCCGGGTCGAACGTCACGCCCCACGGCTCGGCGACCTTCGCGAACAGCCGGTAGGTGCCGCCGTAGGCGTCGTTCGGGATGATCACATGGTCGCCCGGCCGGCACACGGTGCGGATGAGCGCGTCCTCGGCGGCGAGCCCGGACGCGAACGCCAGCCCCCGCGCGCCCGCCTCGATCTCGGCGAGGCATACCTCCAGCGCGGTACGCGTCGGATTGGCCGATCGGGAGTACTCGTAGCCGCCGCGCAGCCCCCCGATGCCGTCCTGCTTGTACGTGGAGACCTGGTAGATCGGCGGGACGACCGCCCCCGTGGCGGGGTCGGGCTCCTGCCCCGCGTGGATGGCCAGGGTCTCGAACCCCCGGTGAACCTCGTTGTCCATGGGTACGAGGCTATCCACCCGCCGACCCTCCTCTGGGAGGAGGCGCTCCCCCGCAGGTATCAGCCCCCATTTCAGCACGCGGGTTGACCCCAAGAGCGCGAGCGATCTCTACCGTTTAACGAGTATCCCGACTTGACCCTTCATTTAAGGAATACGCATGTTCGCACGGCTCGCGCGCTTCGTCGTGAGACACCCATGGTGGACGATCCTGGCATGGGTGGTCGCGGCGGCTGTGGTCGTCGTGTTCTCCCCCAGCCTGCAGACCAAGTCCGACCAGGGCGACTTCCTGCCCTCCAAGTACGAGTCGATCCAGGCCGCCAAGCTCTCGGAGAAGGCGTTCCCGCAGCAGGCGGACGTCACGGCGTTCATCGTCGTCAAGCGCGCCGACGGCGGGAAGATCACTCCTGCGGACAGCGCGAAGATCGCCAAGGTCGCCAAGGACCTGACGGCCAAGAGGTACCCGACGGTCGAGGGCTTCCTCGCCGGGCCGCAGACCGTGGCGCCGAACAAGGCCGTGCAGGTCATCAGCGTGCCCATGAAGGGCATGGACCAGGACGCCTCCAAACAGCAGACCAAGGCCGTCAAGGAGATGCGCAAGGTCCTGCCGGCCGAACTCGGCGGCGGGCTGAGCGCCAAGGTCGGCGGCGACCCCGCCTCCTCCGCCGACAACGAGAAGTCGTTCTCCCAGTCCCTCGCGCTGGTCTCGATCGGCACCTTCGTGCTGATCATCGGACTGATCCTGCTGATCTTCCGGGCCCCGATCGCCGCGATCCTGCCGATCCTGGTGATCCTCGCCACCGAGACGGTCTCGATGAAGCTGATCGGCGCCGCGTCCCGGCTGCTGAACTTCTCCGGCGACGACAGCCTGTCGATCATCCTGACCATCGTCCTGTTCGGCATCGGCGCCGACTACTACCTGTTCCTGCTGTTCCGCTTCCGGGAACGGCTGCGGGCCGGCGACGACAAGAAGACCGCCATGATCACCACGGTGGAGCGGGTCGGCGAGGTCATCACCTCCGCCGCCGCCGCGATCGCGGTGACGTTCCTGGCGCTGATGCTCGCCTCGTTCGGGATTTTCTCCGCCTGGGGCCCCTCGCTCGCCATCGCCGTGCTGGTCATGGGCGTCACCGCGCTCACCCTGTTCCCGGCGATCATCTCGCTGCTCGGCACCGCGGTCTTCTGGCCGTCCAAGGCGTGGAAGAAGCAGCCGAAGTCGGCCCTGTCCACCAAGCTCGGCGGCGCCGTCGGCCGGCGTCCCGCGCTGGTCGCGCTCGGCACCGGCGCGCTGCTGATCGTGCTGTCCATCGGGGCGTTCAGCTTCAAGTCCGACTACGACTTCCAGTCGAGCTTCCCGCAGGACACCGAGTCGGCCCAGGCCACCAAGGACATGCAGACCGGCTTCCCGCCCGGCCTGAGCACGCCCGTCCAGGTCTACCTGCAGTCGCAGGACGGGAAGGCGATCTCCAAGGCGACGTTGAAGTCGTTCACCGACAAGGCCGGCTCCCTGCCCGGCGTCGGCCGCGTCCAGGACCCCGAGCCCGCGCCGGGCGGCAAGGTCGTCCGGGTCGACCTGCTGCTGAAGAAGAACCCCAACAGCAACGAGTCGATCTCCCTGGTCAAGAACGACCTGCGGCCGGCGGTGCACCAGATAGCGCCCTCCGGCACGAAGGTCCTGGTGGGCGGCGCGACGGCGGTCTACGGCGACATCAACAAGGTCGTGAACCGGGACCTGTCGGTGATCCTCCCGGTCGCCGGCGTGCTGATCGCGCTGATCCTGCTCGTCCTGCTGAGGTCGGTGGTCGCGCCGCTGTACCTGGTGCCGATCGTCCTGCTCGGCTTCGCCGCGACGCTGGGCTCGTCGGTGTTCGTCTTCCAGGGCCTGCGCGGCGAACCCGGGGAGATCTTCCACCTGCCGATCATGCTGTACCTGTTCGTGCTGGCGATCGGCACCGACTACAACATCCTGATGACCGCGCGGTTGCGCGAGGAGGCCAAGGAGGGCCACGAACCGCGCAAGGCGGCGGCGCTGGCCGTCCAGCACGGCGGGCCGACCGTCGCGGCGGCGGGCCTGATCCTCGCGGCGACCTTCTCGGTCATGCTGCTGGCGAAGGTCTCGATGCTCCAGCAGATGGGCTTCTCCATCGCGATGGGCATCGCGCTGGCCGCCTTCGTGATGTCGGTGTTCCTCGTCCCGGGCGTCACGGCGCTGCTCGGCCACCGGGCCTGGTGGCCCGGCCACGCCGACCGGCCCAAGCCCCGCAAGGGCCCGGACCCGCTGGAGGACCAGTTCGCCCCGACCCGGGTCGGCTCCTAGCCGCCCCCCGGAACGTCGGGTCGCGGGACCCGGTCGGAAATGCCGCCCACGAACCGGGCCCCGCGACCCGACCCCCGCAAGACGAAGCGCCGGAGACCGCGACGGTCTCCGGCGCTTCGCCGTTCGGGCGTCAGGAGTTCGGCTCGGCCAGGTAGGCGAGGAGGTCCTGGCGGGTGATCAGGCCCTTCGGCTTGCCGTCCACGAGGACGACGGCCGCGCCCGACTTCTCCAGCACGCTGACGGCCTTGCTCACCGGCTCGCCCGACCCGATCGTCGGCAGCGGCGGCGACATGTGCGACTCCACCGCGTCCAGCAGGCCGGAGCGCTCCTTGACCAGGACGTCGAGCAGTTCGCTCTCGACGACCGAGCCGATCACCTCGGCCGCCATCACCGGCGGCTCCTCCTTCATGACCGGCAGCTGCGACACCTCGTACTCGCGCATGATCGAGATCGCGGTCTGCACGCTCTCGTACGGGTGGACGTGCACGAACTCCGGCAGCGACCCGCCCTTGCGGGTCAGCACCTCGTCCACGCGGGCCTCTTCGGTGGAGGAGGGCAGGAACCCGTAGTCCTCCATCCAGCTGTCGTTGAAGATCTTGCTGAGGTAGCCGCGGCCGCCGTCGGGCAGCAGCACGACCACCACCGCGTCCGGGCCGGCCTTGGCGGCGACGCGGAGGGCGGCGACGACGGCCATCCCGCAGGAGCCGCCGACCAGGAGGGCCTCCTCGCGGGCGAGGCGGCGGGTCATCAGGAAGGAGTCCTTGTCGGAGACCGCGATGACGTCGTCGCAGATGTCGCGGTCGTAGGTCTCCGGCCAGATGTCCTCGCCGACGCCCTCGGTCAGGTAGGGGCGTCCCGAGCCGCCGGAGTAGACCGAGCCCTCCGGGTCGGCGCCGATGATCTGGACGCGGCCGCCGGAGACCTCCTTGAGGTAGCGGCCGGTGCCGCTGATGGTGCCGCCGGTGCCGATGCCCGCGACGAAGTGGGTGATGCGGCCCTCGGTCTGCTCCCACAGCTCCGGGCCCGTCGTCTCGTAGTGCGACTGGGGGTTCTGCGGGTTGGTGTACTGGTTCGGCTTCCAGGCACCCGGGATCTCGGCGGCCAGCCGGTCGGAGACCGAGTAGTAGGAGTCGGGGTGCTCCGGCGAGACGGCCGTCGGGCAGACGACGACCTCCGCGCCGTAGGCGCGCAGCACGTCCACCTTGTCCTTGGCGACCTTGTCGGGGCAGACGAAGACGCACTTGTAGCCGCGCTCCTGGGCGACGATCGCCAGCCCGACACCGGTGTTGCCGGACGTCGGCTCGACGATCGTGCCGCCCGGCCGCAGCGCTCCGGACGCCTCGGCGGCGTCGATCATCCGGACCGCGATGCGGTCCTTCACCGAGCCGCCGGGATTGAAGTACTCCACCTTGGCCAGCACCTGCGGGCCGTGCCCGTTCGGCGAGCCGCCGGTCACCTTGCGCAGCCGAACGAGAGGGGTGTTGCCCATCAGTTCGACGAGCGAGTCGTGTACGTGCACCGCGACGTCCTTGTTCAGTGGTTCGGAATTCAACGGGTCGCGCCCCTGTTCCACCAGCGGGTACCGCGGGGAACGGACGCGTCGTCGGGAGGATCCCCCAGCACCGACGGTAGCCGAGATCGGCCGCCCCGGGCATCAACCGCCGTCCGCGAGGGTACAACTCAATCACGGAGGGTCAACGGCACATGCTGAGAGCGTTCACGGCGCGCCGGATCGCGGCGGCCGCGGCCTACGGAGGCGGGGGCATCACCGCCCTCGGAGGAATCACGTTCGGGCTGGTGGTGGCGGAGGCCAAGCTCGCCCGCCGGATCATCCAGGCGACGCCGAACGGCGACCCGCCGGTCGCGGACGGCCTCTACGGCGGGACGCTCCCCGGTCCCCCGCTGTCCCTGGTGATGCTGGGCGACTCGACGGCGGCAGGGCTCGGCGTGCACACCCCGGAGGAGACGCCGGCGGCGGGGCTGGCCGCCGGGCTGGCGGCGATCGCGGGGCGGCCGGTCCGGCTGACGAACGTGGCCCGCTCGGGCGCGCAGTCCGCGGCGCTGGACGGGCAGACCGGCCGGGCCCTGCAGGTCCGCCCGGACATCGCCGTCGTCATGATCGGCGCGAACGACGTGACCGGCCGGGTGCCGCCCGGGACGTCGGTGCGGTACCTGGCGGACGCCGTGGCGCGGCTGCGCGCGGCGGGCTGCCAGGTCGTCGTCGGCACCTGCCCGGACCTCGGCACGATCAAGCCGCTGATGCAGCCGCTGCGGTGGATCGCGCGGCGGGCGAGCCGGCAGCTGGCGGCCGCGCAGACGATCGCGGTGGTCGAGCAGGGCGGGCGGTCGGTGTCGCTCGGCGACCTGCTGGGCCGCGAGTTCGCCGCCGACCCGATCTCGATGTTCAGCGAGGACCGCTACCACCCGTCCGCGCGGGGGTACGCGGCCGCGGCGGCGGCCGTGCTGCCGTCGATGGCGCACGCGCTCGGCCTGGAGCCGGGCCTGGACGCGCTGCCCGGGGCGCGGCTCGGGGACGGGGTGCTGCCGGTCTACCTGGCGGCGGCCGAGGCCGCGGAGATCTCCGGCACCGAGGTGTCGGGGGCGTCCGTCGCGGGCCGCGAGCGGGGCCCCCGGGGCCGGTGGGCCACGCTGCTGCGGCGCCGGTCCGCGCCGTCCGCCGACACGCCGCCGCCGTCCACGGCGGTGGCCCCGGACATCGCCTGAGGGGCCGCGGACATCGCCTGACGGGCCCTGGACATCGCCTGACGGGCCGCGGCGCGGGCGGGAGTCTTCGCGCAGGTGAGTAAGCGCGCACTTATTGGACTCACCGTCAACACAGCCGGGGGGCCGGATTGTACGCGGGTGCGAGGCGGGAGCTAGATTGCTGGTGACCGGCGAGTAACACCGTCCGCCCGCGACGGTCGCGCCGGGGTCCGGAGACGGCCGCTGAGACAGGAGACCCGCACATGCCCGAGGCAGTCATCGTCGCCACCGCGCGCTCGCCGATCGGCCGCGCCTTCAAGGGGTCGCTGAAGGACATCCGGCCCGACGACCTCACCGCCCAGATGATCACCGCCGCGATGGCGAAGGTCCCGCAGCTGGACCCGTCGCAGATCGACGACCTGCTGCTCGGCTGCGGGCTGCCCGGCGGCGAGCAGGGCTACAACATGGCCCGCGTGGTGTCGGTGCTGCTCGGCTGGGACAACGTGCCCGGCGCGACCGTCACCCGGTACTGCTCGTCCTCGCTGCAGACCACCCGGATGGCGCTGCACGCGATCAAGGCCGGCGAGGCGGACGTGATCGTGTCGGCCGGCGTCGAGACCGTCAGCCGGTTCGCCAAGGGCAGCAGCGACGGGCTGCCCGACACCCAGAACCCGGTCTTCGCCGACGCGCAGGCCCGCACCGCCAAGACCGCCGAGGGCGGCGCCGGCGTCTGGCACGACCCGCGCCAGGACGACCAGGTCCCCGACATCTACATCGCGATGGGCCAGACCGCCGAGAACGTCGCCGGCATCCGCGGCGTCAGCCGGCAGGCGCAGGACGAGTTCGGCGTCCGCTCGCAGAACCTGGCGGAGAAGGCGCTCGCCAACGGTTTCTGGGAGAAGGACATCACCCCGGTCACGCTGCCCGACGGCAGCGTGGTGGCCAAGGACGACGGCCCGCGGCCCGGCACCACCTACGAGAAGGTGTCGCAGCTGCAGCCGGTGTTCCGCCCGGACGGGACGGTCACCGCGGGCAACTGCTGCCCGCTGAACGACGGCGCCGCCGCGGTCGTCATCATGAGCGACACCAAGGCCGCCGAGCTCGGCCTGACGCCGCTGGCCCGGATCGTGTCGACCGGCGTCACCGGCCTGTCCCCCGAGATCATGGGCCTCGGCCCGGTGGAGGCCTCCCGCAAGGCCCTCGCCAAGGCGGGCATGACGATCGACGACATCGACCTCGTCGAGATCAACGAGGCGTTCGCCGCGCAGGTGCTGCCGTCCGCCGAGGACCTCGGCATCGACATCGACAAGCTGAACGTCAACGGCGGTGCGATCGCGGTCGGCCACCCGTTCGGCATGACCGGCGCCCGGATCACCTCCACGCTGGTGAACAGCCTGAAGTTCCACGACAAGCAGTTCGGGCTGGAGACCATGTGCGTGGGCGGCGGCCAGGGCATGGCGATGGTGCTGGAGCGGCTTTCCTAGAGCGCGGGCCCCGGTGGCCCGCACCGGCGCGGTCCTCGCGCCCGGTGCGGGCCACCTGCGCTTTTTCCGGGGGACATCCCCGTTACGAATGATCTACGTAACGTAATAGATAGGTCCCCGTTAGGGGGTTGTCACATACGGGCCGGTGTTGCAGAGTGCCAGGAAGAGCCCCGCGACCTGGAGGTGCCAATTGTCACTGAACCACTCGCCGGAGACGCACAGCAAGCTGCTAGCCCGCATCCCGTTGGTCACAGGACGTGACCTCCCCGAGTGGTTCTCCACGATCGAGAACGGTCCGTCGTTCACCCGCTGCGAGGAACGGAGCACCTGGCTGGCCGAGGAGCACAACCTCTCCCACGGCTACGCCGCGGCTCTCGTCCGCGAGCACGAGCGGGCGCGCCGCGAGCGCCACTACTGAAGCGCGCCGCGAACCGCCCGACAACCGCATACTGACGGACGTCGTCCCGACGTGCCCCGCGCACGGACGTGATCGACGCACTGGACCAGGTGGGATCCCGCCAACGGACGCCCCCGCCGTCGTGCCGCTGCGCCCGAGCAGCCGCCACGACCCTGGCGCCGAGATCCCACGCAGATCAGCCCCTCGCCGGCCGCCGGCGGGGGGCTGATCGACGCCCGGCGCCGGCCGGAGCGCGGCGCGGAAGGGCGGCGGCGCGCGAGGGCCGCGGGGTGGGGAGAGCAGGGTGCCCCTGGTCGGACTCGAACCGACACAATGGCTCTTTTAGGGAGCCCGCCTCTGCCATTGGGCTACAGGGGCGGCGTCATCATATCGGGACGGCGGCCCCGGGCACCGTGCTCTAGCCGGTCTCCGTCGTCCTGCCCGCCGCCAGCTCGAACTCCTGGCGCGGCCACTCCAGCTCGCCGAGCGAGACGATCTCGCGCCGGAAGAACAGCGCGAGCGTCCAGTCCGCGGTGATCCGGAACTTGCGGTTGAGGGTCGGCATCCGCGACAGGTGGTAGGTGCGGTGCATGACCCAGGCGGGCAGCCCGCGCAGCTTGAGGCCGTAGACGTTCGCCACGCCCTTGTGCAGGCCGAGGCTGGCGACGGACCCGACGTACTTGTGCTCGTACCGCTTGCGGGGCTTGCCGTGCAGGTCCGCCGCGATGTTGTCGCCGAGCCGCTTGGCCTGCCGCACCGCGTGCTGGGCGTTGGGCGCGGTGAACTCGGCGAAGCCGGACCGGTCCGGGACGGCCGCGTTGTCGCCGGCCGCGTAGACGCCGTCGAGGCCCTCGACGGTCAGCTCGTCGGTCGTCCTGATCCGGCTCTTGTCGTCCAGCGGCAGGTCGCTGTCCCTGACGACGGGGTGCGGCTTCACGCCGGCCGTCCAGACGAGGGTGCCCGCGTCGAACTCCTCGCCGTCGCTCAGCACGATGTGCCGCTTCTCGGCGGACTTCAGCAGCGTGTTCAGCTTCACCTCGATGCCGCGGCGGCGCAGCGCCTCGGTCGTCCAGCGCCCCATCTCGGGGCCGACCTCCGGCAGGATCCGCTCCGTCGCCTCGACCATCATCCACCGCATGTCGGACGGGTCGATGTCCGGGTAGAACCGGCAGGCGTCGCGGGCCAGGTCCTCCAGCTCGGCGAGCGCCTCGATGCCCGCGAACCCGGCGCCGACGAACACGAACGTCAGGGCCCGCCTGCGGACCTCCTCGTCGTCGGGGTTGGAGGCGGCGATGTCGAGCTGGTGCAGCACGTGGTTGCGCAGGTAGATGGCCTCCTCGACGGTCTTGAAGCCGATCCCGCACTCGGCGAGGCCGGGGATGGGCAGCGTGCGGGAGATCGAGCCGAGGGCCACCACGAGCCGGTCGTAGCCGATCGACCGCTCCGGCACCCCGGCGGTCTGCGCGCCCGCCGGGCGGACGGTCAGGCTGCGCGAGGCGTGGTCGATCCTCGTGACGTAGCCGTTGACGATCCGGCAGCGCGGCAGGACGCGGCGCAGCGGCGCCACGACGTGCCGCGGCTCCAGGTTCCCGGCCGCGGCCTCCGGCAGGAACGGCTGGTAGGTCATGTAGGACTGGGGGTCGATGACGGTGACGGCGACCTCGCCGCGCCGCAGCTCGCCGCGCAGCCGCTTCTGCAGCCGCAGTGCCGTGTACATGCCGACGTAGCCGCCGCCGACGATCACGATGTGCTTGCGCTCGGAAGGCATAACGGGACCGATACCCCCCATACGCCATCGCATCACGCCAAGCGCGTCACACCGGAAAGATCACCGGAGTCCGCGAACTTCTCCGTGAGCCGCGCCATCTCACCGTGTGTACCGACCAGAGAGAGGACGGACCGGGACAGGGCCGGACGGGGGCGCCAAGCGACCTCGCGCGATGACCGGAACAGGGGCCGGCCATCGCCCCTCAGGGCCCCGCTTGGCCAAGGCCCTGCCCCACCGTCGACGACTCCCACCACGAAGGGGATGCGCGAACATGTCACGAATCGTCTGGGGAACGCTGGCCGCCGCCGCACTGGCGGCCGCCCTCACCGGATGCGACGCCAGCTTCAGCGCCAGCCCCAGCTCCTCCACCCAGAACGGCGGATCGTCACAGACTAGCGCACCCGCCGGGGGAAGCGGTACCTCCACCACGTCCGGAACCGGCACCGGGACGCGCCACAACGGCGCCTCCGGGACGCGCCACTGCACCACCTCCGACCTGCACGCGTCCGCGTACTCCAACGGGGACCCGGGGGCCGGGCAGCGGTACGGCACGCTCCAGCTGACCAACAACTCCGGGACGTCCTGCACGACCGGCGGCTGGTCCGGACTCGGCCTCGCCGGCGCCGACGGCGCGCTCCCGACGAAGGTCGTCCGCGAGGGCACCGCCCGCACGATCACGATCCCGGCCGGGGCCTCCGCCTACGAGCAGCTGCACTGGGGCGTCGTCCCGGGCGAGGGCGACGACCAGGGCGGCCAGTGCCAGCCCACCGCCAGGGCACTGCACGTCATCCCGCCGAACCAGACGACGTACCTCAGCGTCGGCTGGATCGGCGGCCCGGTATGCCAGCAGGGCCAGATCCGGCTCACGCCGATCAAGCTCGGCAAGATGTGACCCGCCACCGCGCGGACGCGGCGCGCTAGGCGAAGTCGCGGGCGCGGACGAAGACGGCGTCCAGCATGTCCTCGGTGACCCGTCCGGTGAAGGTGTTCTGCTGGCTCGGGTGGTAGCAGCCCAGCAGCAGCACCGGATCCCGGCGGGCCGCCGGGGGCGGCGGCGCCAGCTCGACCTCCGCGGCGTGCCCGAACTTCGGGCGCGGCCGCGGCACCTCGTACCCGGCCTGCTTCAGCGCGGGCCACACGCCCTGCCAGGCGAAACCGCCCAGGCACACGATGCACCGCACGCTCGCGGCGACGTCCTCGACCTCGCGCGCGAGCCACGGCAGGCACGTCGTGCGCTCCAGCGGCGTCGGCTTGTTGTCGGGCGGCGCGCACCGCACCGTCGCGGCCATCCGGGCCCCGGTCAGCCGCTGCCCGTCGCCCGCGCGCACGCTCGTCGCCTGGGACGCCAGCCCCACCCGGTGCAGCGAGGCGAACAGCCAGTCGCCCGACCGGTCGCCGGTGAAGATCCGGCCGGTGCGGTTGCCGCCGTGCGCCGCGGGCGCCAGCCCGACGATGAGGATGCGCGGCTCCGGGTCGCCCCATCCGGGGACCGGCCGCCCCCAGTACTCCTCGGTCGCGAACGCGCGGCGCCGCTGCACCGCGACCTTCTCCCGCCACTCCACGAGGCGGTCGCACGCGCGGCACACCGACTGCCGCGCGCACAGCTCGTCCAGGTCCGGCGCCCCGGCGGCCAGCTCGATCACCTCGCCGGCGCCGTGCGCGACGGGCGTGTCCGGCGCGGCGGGGTCCTCGGGCCATCCCGTCCCAGGTGGCACGTAAGGAGAGCGGGCATCCGTCATGCCCACGATCCTCGCACGCACCGCGGGCACCCTCGGTACGATGCGGTTCCGCCGGTCGGGGACGCGGGGCGTCCGGCGTGCGCCAATGCCGAGCGGAGGCATGCCTTGTCGCAACCGGGCTGGTATCCCGACCCGTACGGAACCGGCAGCCTGCGCTGGTGGGACGGCCGGGCCTGGACCGAGAGCCTCAACCCCGAACCCGTCCGCCCGCCGCGTCCGCGCACGTCGGAGCAGGGGTACGGGCAGGGGTACGGGCAGGCCGCCGGCGCCGGGTGGCAGCCCTCGTGGAGCGGGCCGCCCGCCGTCCAGCCCGTGGCCGCCACCGTGCACGGCCTGCGCCTGCACGCCGACGAGCAGGGCGTCGCGTACGGGCAGGCGGCGCTGGCGTGGCCGCACGTCGAGTGGGTCGCCTACTGGGCGGCGCAGCTCCCGGCCGGATCCGGCCACGCCCCCGGCACCCGGTGGATCTTCCAGGTCGGCCGGCACCCGTTCCACGGCGGGCCGCGCGTCGAGGTCGTCATCGAGGCCGACGGCGTCGCCGAGCCGGAGACGGTCTGGGGCCGGCTGATCCGGCTCTGCCAGGCGTGCGCCGAGCCGCGGCTGGTCGCCGAGCTGGCCGCGCACGTGCGGGCGGGCGAGTCGGTGGACGTCGCGCAGGGCCTGACCGTGCACTCCGGCGGCGTGCGGGGCCACCGGGTGTCGCTGAGCTGGGCGTCGATCTCCGGCGCCGTCGTGGACACCGGGCGGGTCTGGATCCGGCAGTCCGGCGGCAGCTCGCCCGTGCTGTACGTCCCGCAGCAGAACCCGAACGCGGTGCTGATCCCGGCGCTGCTGTCGGTCCTCAAGGGCTGACCGGCGCCCGGGCCCGGGTCAGACCAGCGACCAGGCGATCCCGTCGAGGATGTCGCGCTCGCTGACGACGACCGCGCCGAACCCGTACTCGCGCATGATCCGGTCCAGGATCAGCGCGCCCGCGCCGATCACGTCGACCCGGCCCGGGTGCATGACGCCGATCCGCGCCCGCTCGGCGCGCGTGGCGTGCAGCAGCCGCCGCGTCACCTCGTGCACCTGCGTCGCGGTGATCCGGGACAGGTGGATGCGGTCCGAGTCGTACTCCGGCAGGTCCATCGCGATCCCGGAGACGGTGGTGACCGACCCGGCGAGCCCGACCAGCGTGCGCGCCTCGTCCACCGGCACCGTCCGGCGCACCTCGGCGAGCGCGGCGTCGATGTCGGCGACCGCGTTGGAGATCTGCTCCGGGGACGGCGGGTCGCCGTCGCGCAGGTGCCGCTCGGTCATCCGGACGCAGCCGATGTCGATCGACCGGGCCGCCTGCACCGCCGAGCTGCCGAGCACGAACTCGGTGGACCCGCCGCCGATGTCGACCACCAGGTAGGGGCGGGCGGGACGCAGCTCGGCGAGCTCCCGGGTGGCGCCGGTGAACGACAGCTCCGCCTCCTCGTCCCCGCTGATCACCTCGGGGACGACGCCGAAGATGTCGACGACGCCGCTGACGAAGTCGCCGCGGTTGCCGGCGTCGCGGGTGGCGCTGGTCGCGACCACCCGGGTCTTGATCGGGCCCTCACCGGTCTCGGAGCCGTGCCGCTCGATCAGCTCGGCGTACCCGCGCATCGCGGTGAACGTCCGCTCGAGCGCGGCGGGCGACAGCCGGCCCGTCTCGTCGACGCCCTCGCCCAGCCGGACGATCTCCATCCGGCGCTCGACGTCGGTCAGCGTGCCGCCGTCGGGTCCGGGGACGATGTCGGCGATCAGCAGGCGGACCGAGTTGGTCCCGCAGTCGATGGCGGCGACGCGCGTCACTTGGCCTCCTCGGCGTCGGGGGCGTCCTGGGCGGCGGGGTGGGGGCCGGCGCCGGCGTCCGCGCAGGCGCACGGCCCGGACCGCCACCATTCGGGCAGCGCCGCCAGGGCCTCGCGGCCGAACGGGTTCGCGCCCGGCACCGCCAGCTCGTGCGCGACCAGGGCGTGCAGGCACTTGACCCGCTCGGGCATCCCGCCGGCGCTCTGCATGCCGTCCGGCAGCGGCTCGAGGCCGTCCGCGCGGGCCGCCTCGGCGCGGCGGCGCAGGTAGTCCTCGTGGGCGGCGGTGTACTCGGCGCCGAGCGCCGGGTCGTCGGCGAGCCGCGCCTGCATCTCCCGCATGACACCGCTGCCCTCCAGCGTGCCGATCGCCGACGCCGCCTTGGGGCAGGTCAGGTAGAACAGCGTCGGGAACGGGGTGCCGTCGGGCAGCCGCGGCGCCGTCTCCAGCACGGCCGGCAGCCCGCACGGGCAGCGGTAGGCCACGGCGCGGACGCCGCGCGGCTCCCGGCCGAGCTGCGCCGCCACCGCCGCGAGGTCCCGGCCGGACGCCGGCTCCCTCGTGGCGGCCGCCGCCCCGGTCGTCCCGGTCGTCGCGGCCGCTCCGGTCGCCGTCGCGGCCGCTCCGGCCGTCCCGGTCCGGGGAGGCGCTCCCCCGGATCCCCCTGTGCAACGTTCGTCGATCATTCGTCCCCACCCGCGACCATGGATCCGTCCGCGCCGCGCCGGTCCGCCCGCGCCCGGCCCCACCCGCCGGTCGCGGCCGTCCGTCCCGCCGTGCCGCGGGACGCGGTCAGCGCGGCCTGTCGGCGGCCTCCACCGACCGCCACAACGTCTCATACCACGGAGGCGTGCTCGCCGGGCCGCCCTTGCGGGCCGTGCGCCCGTCGTCCCCGCCGCCGTCCAGGACGATGTAGCACGTCACGTCCGGGCGGCAGTAGTGGAGCCTCCGCGTGGCCTCCCGCTCAATGTACGACTTGTCCCCCAGTTGGCGCTTGCGTTGGGCGAGTTCGTCGACCTTCTTGCGGGCGGCGGCCTGCTTGCGCTGGAGATCGGAGATCTCCTTGCGCTGCGCGATGTACTCGCGCACAGGGTAGGCGAGGCTCAGCGCGATCGCGCACATCACCACCGCCAGGATCGCGGCGCGGCTGGTCAGCGCCGGGCTGGCGCGGCGCGCGCCCGCCCCCGGGGAGTCCTGTCCCCGGGGGTCGTCCCGCTCGTCCCGGGACACGGGGCCGTCAGGCGCCCTGCGCGTCGAAGCGCGGGAACGCGGCGGCGCCGGCGTAGCGGGCCGCGTCGTCCAGCAGCTCCTCGATGCGCAGCAGCTGGTTGTACTTGGCGACGCGGTCGCTGCGGGCCGGGGCGCCGGTCTTGATCTGGCCGCAGTTGGTCGCGACGGCGAGGTCGGCGATCGTGGTGTCCTCGGTCTCGCCGGACCGGTGGCTCATCATGCAGCGGTAGCCGCTGGTCTGCGCGAGCGAGACCGCGTCGAGGGTCTCGCTGAGCGTGCCGATCTGGTTGACCTTCACCAGCAGCGCGTTGGCGGCGCCGGCCCCGATGCCGCGGCCGAGGCGCTCGGGGTTGGTGACGAACAGGTCGTCGCCGACGAGCTGGACGCGCTCGCCGACGGCGGCGGTGAGCCCCTCCCAGCCGGTCCAGTCCTCCTCGTCGAGGGGGTCCTCGATGGAGACGAGCGGGTAGTTGCCGAGCAGCTCGCCGTAGTAGGCGGCCATGTCGTCGGACGAGCGCTTGGTGCCCTCGAAGGCGTACTGGCCGTCGGCGTGGAACTCGCTGGCCGCCACGTCGAGGGCGAGCGCGATGTCGCGGCCGGGGGTGAAGCCGGCCTTGCCGATCGCCTCGACGATCAGGTCGAGGGCGTCGCGGTTGCTCGGCAGGTCGGGCGCGAAGCCGCCCTCGTCGCCGAGCCCGGTGCTCAGCCCGCGGGACTTCAGCACCGACTTGAGCGCGTGGTAGGTCTCGGCGCCCCAGCGCAGCGCCTCGGCGAAGGTCGCCGCGCCGATCGGCGCGATCATGAACTCCTGGACGTCGACGTTGCTGTCGGCGTGCGCGCCGCCGTTCAGGATGTTCATCATCGGGACGGGCAGCAGGTGCGCGTTCGGCCCGCCGACGTAGCGGAACAGCGGCAGCCCGGCGGAGTCGGCGGCGGCCTTGGCGACGGCGAGGCTGACGCCGAGGATCGCGTTGGCGCCGAGCTCGGACTTGGCCGGCGTGCCGTCGAGGTCGATCAGCAGCTGGTCGATCAGCCGCTGGTCGGAGGCGGGGTAGCCGACGAGCTTCTCGTCGATGGTCTCGTTGACGGCCTTCACGGCGTTGCGCACGCCCTTGCCGCCGTACCGCTCGCCGCCGTCGCGCAGCTCGACCGCCTCGAACTGCCCGGTGGACGCGCCGCTCGGGACGGCGGCGCGGGCCTCGGTCCCGTCGGCGAGCAGCACCTCGACCTCGACGGTCGGATTGCCGCGGGAGTCGAGGATCTCCCGGGCGAGTACGGCCTCGATGGACGACACGGGCAACCCCCTGGTGGTACGGGACGGATCGGTGCGGTCACCGAGCCTATCCCGCGCGCCCCCCGCCCCGCCCCACTGGCTCGCCGTTCCGGCCGCGCCCGCCGGAGCGGCCGCTACCGGACGGTGCCGCGCAAGCGACTTGACGAAATCATTGCCGACCTTATCTACTAAGCACGTCAAACACACTGGATAAGTAGGGATTACTGACAATGCAGCGCAGACTCCGGTGGCGCGCGGTCGCCGCGGCCCTGATCGTCCTTTCCGGCGCGGGGACGCTCGGCGCCTGCGGCGACGACGGCGACGGCGGCGGGTCCGGGGCGAGCGCCCAGCTGCGGCTCGGCTACTTCCCGAACGTCACGCACGCCACCGCGCTCGTCGGCGTGGAGAAGGGCATCTTCGCCAAGCACCTCGGCAAGGCGCCGAAGACCGCCACGTTCAACGCCGGGCCCGCCGCGGTCGAGGCGCTGTTCTCCGGCGCGATCGACGCGACCTTCGTCGGCCCGAACCCGTCCATCAACGCCTGGGCGCAGTCCCACGGCAAGGCGGTGCACATCGTCTCCGGCGCGGCCTCCGGCGGCGTCGCGCTGATCGTCAAGCCGGGGATCAAGAGCGCGCAGGACCTCAAGGGCAAGAAGATCGCCACCCCGCAGCTCGGCAACACCCAGGACGTCGCCGCCCGCTACTGGCTCAAGCAGCAGGGGCTCACCGCCAACAAGGACGGCAGCGGCGACGTCAAGATCGTCCCGCAGGAGAACGCGCAGACGCTGCAGACCTTCCAGCAGGGCACCATCGACGGCGCCTGGGTCCCCGAGCCGTACGCCTCCCGGCTGATCCTGGAGGACAAGGGCGTCAAGCTGCTGGACGAGGCGTCGCTGTGGCCCGGCGGCAAGTTCGTCATCACCAACCTGCTGGTCAGCCAGGAGTTCGAGAAGAAGCACCCGGACGAGGTGAAGAAGCTCCTGGAGGGCGTGGTCGAGGCCACCGACTACATCAACCAGAACAAGGCCGACGCCGAGAAGGTCACCAACGACGCGCTCACCAAGCTGAGCGGCAAGCCGCTCAAGCCGGACGTCCTGAACTCGGCGTTCAAGTCGATCACCTTCACCGTCGACCCGGTCGCCTCCTCGCTGACCGCGGGCGCGCAGCACGCCGAGCAGATCGGCCTGCTGGAGAAGACCGACCTGGGCGGGATCTACAGCCTCGGCCCCCTCAACGACGTGCTCAAGGCGAGCGGGAAGGCACAGGTCAGCGACAAATGACAGAGGCCGTCACGGCCGCCCCGAGCCGGACCGCGGAGGCGGTCCGGCTCCGTGGCGTCTCCAAGGCGTTCGGTTCCGGCAAGACCCGGCTGCTCGCGCTCGACCAGGTGTCGCTGGACGTCGCGCCGGGCGAGTTCGTCTGCCTGCTCGGCGCGTCCGGTTGCGGCAAGAGCACGCTGCTCAACCTGGTCGCCGGGCTCGACGGGCTCAGCGCCGGGACGATCGACACCGGCGGCGCGCGGGTCGCGCTGATGTTCCAGGAGCCCGCGCTGTTCCCGTGGCTGACCGTCACGGCGAACATCGAGCTGGCGCTGAAGATGCGCGGCGTCCCGCGTCCCGACCGCCGGCCCCGCGCCGCCGAGCTGCTCGACTCGGTGCACCTGGGCGGGTTCGCCAAGAAGCGCCCGCACCAGCTGTCCGGCGGGATGCGCCAGCGCGTCGCCCTCGCCCGCGCGCTCGCGCTGACCGTGGACGACGACACCGACGGCGGCCAGGGCACCGTCCTGCTGATGGACGAGCCGTTCGGCGCCCTGGACGCGATGACCCGCGACCTGCTGCACGACGAGATCGAGCGGATCTGGCGCGAGCGCGCCCTGACGGTGCTGTTCGTCACGCACAACGTCCGGGAGGCGGTGCGGCTCGGCGACCGGGTGGTGCTGCTCAGCAGCCGCCCGGGCCGGGTCGTGCAGGAGTTCCCCGTCCCGATGGAGCGGCCGCGCCGCATCGACTCGACCGAGGTCGCGACGCTCGCCGCGACCATCACCGACCGGTTGCGCGAGGAGGTCGGCCGCCATGGCGCATGACACGACCAGCAGGCACGACGCACCGCCGGAGACCGCGCCCGCGCCCGGCGACCGGCTGAACCGGGAGCTCGCCGGCCTCGACGCGCTGGAGCTCGGCGGCGGCGGCACCGGCCGGCGGCTGCTGCAGCGGACCTGGTCCGCCGCCTGGCCGATGCTCGCGGCCGTCGTCATCGCGCTCCTCGCCTGGCAGGTGGTGGTCTGGAGCGGCTGGAAGAAGCCGTGGGTGCTGCCCGGCCCGCTCGACACCTTCCCCGTGCTGTGGGACCAGGTCACCTCGTCGCGGTTCTGGAAGGCCGTGGCGCTGACGATGCAGCGCGCGATCATCGGGTTCGCGGTCTCGATCGCGGTCGGCGTCCTGGTCGGCGCGCTGGTGTCGCAGTTCCGGGTGCTGCGCCGCGCGTTCGGCTCGCTGATCACCGGGCTGCAGACGATGCCGTCGATCGCCTGGTTCCCGCTGGCGATCCTGCTGTTCAAGCTGAGCGAGAGCGCGATCCTGTTCGTGGTGGTGCTCGGCGCGGCGCCGTCCATCGCCAACGGGCTGATCGCCGGCGTCGACTACACCCCGCCGATCCTGCTGCGCGCCGGGAAGGTGATGGGGCTGCGCGGGCTGAACCTGTACCGGCACCTGGTGCTGCCGGCCTCGCTGCCGTCGTTCGTCGCGGGGCTGAAGCAGGGCTGGGCGTTCGCCTGGCGCAGCCTGATGGCCGGCGAGCTGCTGGTGATCATCGGCAGCACCACCTCGCTCGGCGTGCTGCTGTCGCAGGCCCGCGAGCTCAACAACACCGCCGACATGATCTCCTACATGATCGTCATCCTGGTGATCGGGATCGTGATCGACCAGCTGTTCGGGGTGGTGGACCGGGCCATCCGCAGCCGCTGGGGGCTGGACGACTGACGGGGCGGCCCCGCCGGGCCGGCCCGGCGGGGCAACCGATCTTTTACCCGCCGCCCACGGTCGCGTTTGCCCTGCTCAGGCAAGAAACACCGGGTATCGGCTCCATACCCGGGAGGTCGTCATCGGTGTCCGGTCCCGCCGTGTCCCAGCGGTCCTGACCCGCTGGGTGTGGCGGGTCGCGCTGCACGGCCCCCGGATCCGGACGCGGGTGACGGCGATGGCGGCGGCGGTCGCGCTGCTGCTGACCACCCTCGCCTACGTGGCCTGCCTGTGGCTGATCAGGCGGGACGTCAAGACCGACACCACCGACGACCTGTCCCGCGAGGGCCGCCGCATCGCGACGCTGATCCACGCGAACGTGCTGCCGTCGCCGCACGTCTACACGGCCACCGACCGCAGCCTCGCGCAGGTGCTGAACGACCGGCACCGCGTCATCGCGGCCAGCCCCGGGATGGAGGGCCGGCCGCCGCTGGCCTTCCCCCGCCCCCCGCCCGGCGACGACCGCCGCGAAGGCATCAGCTGCACCGTCGACGCGCCCGGCGGCCCCTGCTTCCAGGTCGTCGAGTACCGGGTGGGCCTGCCGGGACCGGCCCAGGACTTCGTCCTCACCCTCGCGCCCGAGCCGGGCCTGTTCCCGCGTCCGCTGCTCGCGGCGCTGCTCGCGCTCGCCATCCCCGTGGTCACCGGGATGGTCGGCTACGGGACGTGGCTGTCGGCGGGCCAGACGCTGCGCTCGGTGGAGGCGATCCGCCGGGAGCTGGACGAGATCACCGCGACCGACATCCAGCGCCGCGTCCCGGTCCCGCACCGCCGCGACGAGATCGCCGTGCTCGCCAACAGCATCAACGCCACCCTCGACCGGCTGGAGGAGGCGGTGGCGCGGCAGCGCGCGTTCGTCGTCGACGTCTCGCACGAGCTGCGCAGCCCCCTCGCCGGCCTGCGGATGGAGCTGGAGCTGGCGCTCGCCGACCCGGACGCCACCGACCTGCCCGACACGCTGCGCGCCCTGCTCAGCAACACCGACCGGGTCGGCGCCGTCGTGGACGACCTGCTCGCCCTCGCCCGGCTGGAGGCCGACCGCAACTTCCCCCGCGAGACCGTGGACCTGACCGAGCTGGCCGACCAGGAGGTGCTCCGCCGCCCCCGCCGCGCCCGCGTCACCGTGCTCTCCGAGGGCCCGGTCACGGTGACCGGCGGACGCTCCGAGCTGGCCCGCCTGCTCACCAACCTGATCGACAACGCCGACCGGCACGCCAGGTCCGCCGTCACCGTGATCGTCGGCACCGAGGAGCCCGCCACCGCCGTGGTCGAGGTGATCGACGACGGCGGCGGCATCGACCCCGAGGACCGCGAACGGGTCTTCGAACGCTTCACCCGCCTCAACGAGGGCCGGCACCGCGACGCCGGCGGCACCGGCCTCGGCCTCGCCATCTCCCGCGACATCGCCGCCGCCCACGGCGGCTCCCTCATCCTCGCCGACCGACAGGAGGAGGACGAGGGGGCACGCTTCGTGTTGCGTCTGCCCCGGGGGGGCGACCCCCCTGGAACCCCCCGTCACGGTTGACGGGCGCTGGGGTCAGGCCAGGTCGGCGGCTGTCAGGGAGACGTCGACCTTTTCGGCTGGGCCCACGCCCATTGCCCTGGCGAGGTTGCGGTAGGTGCGGGCCTCGTCGGGGCGGCTGCGGCGTTCGAGGGTGCGGGCCAGCGCCTCGTGGGCCCAGCCGTTGCCGGGGTCCAGGTCGACGAGGCGGCGGAACGCCTCCTCCGCGCGGGAGAGCTGGGCGCTGTGGAAGTAGGCGCGGGCCAGCAGCTCCAGCGCGGCACGGTTGCCCGGCTCCTCGGCGGCGATGGGGGCCAGCAGGCGGGCGGCGCCCGCGTAGTCCTTGGCGTCGAAGAACAGGGCGGCGCGCTGGAAGTCCTCGTAGGTGGTCACGTGGCCCCCTTTCCGGGTTGCTTGACGCAACTCGAAACCGGGCGGCGGGGCCGTTTGTTCCCGCGGGTCAGGACGTCCCGAGCTCGTCGCGGAGCTGCTGGCGCTCGTTCTCCAGGGCCTCGATCTGGCCCGCGAGCTCCTCGCGGGCGGCGAGGTTCTGACCGGCGTCGACGAAGTCGGCGGCGTCGCCGTTCGGCGGGGGCAGCTCGGCGCGCAGCCGGGAGATGTTCGCGTCCAGGTCGCGGAGCCGGGCGCGCTTCTCGTCGTCGTTCATGGGGCCCTCCTTGTCGGGGTTCGGCAGTGCCTGCATGCCCGCTCGGCCGCCGCGATCACCTAGATCCTGATCACGGTCTTGCCGCGTGCGCCGCCGGCGCGGTTGTCGGCGAGCGCGTCGCCCGCCGCCTCCAGGGGGACCTCGCGCTCGACCATCACCCGCAGCTCGCCCGCGTCGATCAGGTCGGACAGCCGGTCCAGCAGCTCGGCGGACGGCTCGCCCGTGTGGTTGACCCCGCGCAGGCCCTGGGCCTGCATGGCGTCGGGGTTCACCGACCAGGTGGTGCTGAGGTAGACGCCGCCGGGGCGCAGGAGCTGCGCGAGGCGCTCGGTGCCCCGGGTGTCGCTGACCACGTCGAGGACGGCGTCGATGCCGTCGTTGTGGACGCGGAGCACCTGGTCGTTCAGGTCGCCCATGGAGTGGTCGACGGTCTCGTCGGCGCCGAGGCGGCGGATCGTGCCGGCCATGTCGTCGCGGGCAGTGGCGATGACCTTGGCGCCGGTGCGGGCGGCGAGCTGGACGAGCGCCTGCCCGACGCCGCCGGTGGCGCCGACCACGAGGGCGGTCTGGCCGGTGTCGAGGTTCGCCTCGTCCACCATCGCCAGGGCGGTCGCGCACGCGGTCGGCACCGCGGCGGCCTGCGTGTAGATCATGCCCTCGGGCATCCGGGCGACCGGGCCGTCCTCGGCGGCCAGCGCGTACTCGGCATAGCTGCCGATGCCCCGCCCGACGTCGCGGAACACGCCGTAGACCTGCTCGCCGTGCCGCAGCCGGGTGACGCCCTCGCCGGCGGCCTCGACGACGCCGGCGCCGTCCTGGCCGAGGACGAGCGGGAACCGGGCCTCGACCGAATCCTTGAGCATCCCGTCCGCGATCTTCCAGTCGACCGGGTTGAGGCCCGCCGCGATCATCTTGACCAGGATCTCGCCGGGGCCGGGCTCCGGGCGCGGCAGGTGCGTGGGCGCCGGTGTGGCGCCGTATTCGGACACGGCGATGGCTCGCATGACGTCCCCCCGATGGACTGCGTGATGGGATCCCCGCCCGATGATCTACCCCGGCGGCCGACGATCACACAGGTGCGCAGGTCAGCCGGGTATTCCGCGGCGGTGCCCGCCCGCCTCGTCGCGGTGCTTCTGCTTGCCGCCGCTGGGGCGGAGCGTGACCGTGCCGCCGGGCCGGGGAGACGACGGGGAGACCTCGGCGACCGTCCCCTTCGGGTAGTCGGACTTGACCGCGCCGCCGATCCGCACCTTGAACCCGGCGGCGCGCAGCTTGGCGGCGGCGTCGCCGACCTTCAGCCCGCGCACGTCCGGCAGCTTGGCGCGCTCCTCGCCCGAGCCCTTGCTGAAGAAGCGCGCGGACGGCCGGACGAACGGCGACCCGGGCGTGCCCTCCAGAGCGCCCATCATGCTCTGGTGCCAGATCGGCGCGGGGATCGTCGCGCCGTAGACGGGGCCGTAGCAGCGGCCGTCCATGCACAGGTCGGTCATCGGGTGCTCGTAGCCGCCGCGCGGGTCGCCGACCCAGACGGCGGAGGCCAGGTCGGGGGTGTAGCCGGCGAACCAGGCGGCGGAGAAGTTGTCGACGGTCCCGGTCTTGCCCGCGGCGGGACGTCCGATCCCCTGCCCGGCGGCGGTGCCCTTGGTCAGCACGCCGCGCAGCACGTAGTTGACGGCGTCGGCCGTCTCCTTGCTGACGGCCTGCTCGCAGTGCGCGCTCGGCACCTTGAGGCGGTGCCCGGCGGCATTGGTGATCTGCGTGATCGCGACCGGCGAGCAGTACTTGCCGCGCGCGCCGAACGCGGCGTAGGCGGCGGCGAGCCGGACCGGCGACACCTGGTTGATGCCGAGCGTGAACGACGGGTACTGCTGCAGCGGCTTGCCGGTGGCCTGCTTCATGCCGAGCTTCTCGGCCATCTTCACGGTCGGGCACAGCCCGACCTTCTTCTCCAGCGCGAGGAAGAAGGTGTTCACCGAGTGCTGTGTGCCGGTGACGATGCTGAACGGCTTGCCGCCCTCGCCGTCGCCGGCGTTGTGCAGCGAGGTGCCCGCGTCGCCGACGCGGTCGCCCTTGCAGTTGCGGTAGCCGACCGGCGTGAACTCCCGGGGCGCCATCAGCCGGGTGCCGAACGGCATGTCCTCGTCGAGCGCGGCGGCCAGCGTGAACACCTTGAACGTCGACCCGGCCTGCATGCCGATGCTGGAGCCGTGGTCGGCGTCGGCGGCGAAGTTGATCCAGGTCTTGCCGCGCACCCTGTCCGAGCCGAGCCTGCGGTCGACGACCATCGCCCTGATCCGGCCGGTGCCGGGCTCCACCATCGCCTCGGCGGCGGCCTTGTGCGCGGAGTTCTTCGCCGGGACGTGCTGGTCGACGGCGCGCTGCGCGGCCTTCTGCGCCCGCCGGTCCAGCGTGGTGCGGATGGTGAGCCCGCCGCGTTTCAGCAGCTTCTCCCGGTCGGCGGCCGTCTTGCCGAACACCGGGTTCGCGAGGATGTCGCGCTGGACGTAGTCGCAGAAGAACGGCGCCCTGCTGGTGACGCAGCCGCTCTTGACCTCCTGCACATGCAGCCTGACCGGCTGCCGTTCGGTCGTCCTGGCGGTGGACGGGCTGATGTAGCCGAGGTCGGCCATCCGCTGCAGGACGGTGTCGCGCCGCTTGCGGGCCGCCTCGGGATGCCGGGTCGGGTCGTAGGCGAACGGGTACCGGACGATCCCGGCCAGCAGCGCCGACTCGGCGAGGTTCAGCTGCGAGGCGTGCTTGGAGAAGTAGCGGCGCGACGCCGCCTCGATGCCGTAGGCGCCCGCGCCGTAGTAGGCGATGTTGAGGTAGCGGCGCAGGATCTCGTCCTTGGAGTAGCGCTTCTCCAGCGCCACCGCGTACCGCAGCTCGCGGATCTTGCGGGCCGCGGAGATCTCCTTGGCGGCCCTGCGCTCGGCGACCGAGTCGGCCTGGGTGAGCAGCAGGTTCTTCACGTACTGCTGGGTGATGCCGGAGCCGCCCTGGGTGACCTCGCCGCTGCCGAGGTCGCTGACCAGCGCCCGCAGCGTGCCCTGCGCGTCGATGGCGCCGTGCTCGTAGAAGCGGCTGTCCTCGATCGCCACGACCGCCTTGCGGACCATCGGCGCGATCCCGCCGAGCTGGACGTCCACCCGGTTCTGGTAGAAGAACGTCGCGACGGTGGTGCCGTCGGCGGCGAGGATCCGGGACCGCTGCGGCACCCCGGAGGTGTCCAGGTCGGCGGGGGCGCTGTCGAACCAGCGGGCCGAGTCGCGGGCGTTGACCCCGGCCGTGCAGGCGGTCGGCAGCACGATCAGCGCGACCAGCACCCCGGCGAGCCCGCCGAGGGCGCCCAGGCCGCGCAGCGCGCGGAGCTTCTCGGCGGGGGTCGTGGAGGCGGTCAGCAGCCGGCGCGGACGGCGCACCGGTGCCCGGTTCCCGTCCTCACCGCCGCCAGCGGCCCCGTTCGGCACGCGATCACTGTAGACGCGCCGTCCCGGACGGACCACCCCATCGGCGATGTTCCGGTCACTCCCCCACGGACCACCGCCGCCCCCGGGGGCGGCGGCCCGGCCCCCCGGGGCCTTCGCCCGGGGACCGGCCTCAGTCGTGCGCCTGCCCTCGTTCCCACGCTCTGACACGATCGCGGAATACCCGGGAAACGGCCCGCAACTCCGCCTCCGGGTCGAGTCCGCGATCAACGGCCTCCCGGACCAGGGCGAATAGGCGTATTCCCAGGTCGTCGGCGGTGCCGGCGTCCCGCGCGGAGGCCGGCGCGAGATCGTCCGGGGCCCCGATCCGGCCGGCGCGGCGGTGCAGCTTCGCCGCCAGCGACAGCGACGGCTGGCCCATCGCGACGCCGTCCAGCGCCGACGCCCCGGCGCCGCTCTTCGCCGCCCGCTCGGCCGCCTTGATCTGCTCCCAGTTCGCGTTGACCTCGTCGGCGCCCGACACCGCCACGTCCCCGAACACGTGCGGATGCCGCCGGACGAGCTTGTCGACGATCCCGGCGGCGACGTCGTCGACGGTGAACGCGTCCTCGCCGGTGCGCTCCGCGGCCACCGCCGAGTGGAACGCCACCTGCATCAGCACGTCGCCGAGCTCCTCGCGCAGCGCGCCGTAGTCGCCGTTCTCGATCGTGTCGAGGACCTCGTAGGCCTCCTCGAGCAGGTACGGGACGAGCGTCTCGTGCGTCTGCTCGCGGTCCCACGGGCAGTCGCGGCGCAGCGTGTCCATCACCGCGACGAGGTCGAGCAGCCGCGCGCCCGGCAGGTCGTAGGAGCCGTGCAGCACCTCCACGTCCAGCGGGTCGCTCACGACGAGGGCGCCGACTTCGCGCATCAGGTCCTCGTCGCCCTCCGGCGCCGCGACCCACACCACGTCCCCGTCCCGCGCGGCGGCGACCAGCGCGGCCGGGTCCGGGACGGCCGTCTCCTCGGCCGCGACCCCGGCGTCGCGCAGGTACGGCAGCAGCGGATGGCCGGGCCGGACGAGCACCCGCCCCGCCGACCGGAGCACGTCCCACGCCTTCCACGACAGCAGCCCGGGCGCGACCCGATGCGTCGTCGCGAGCAAGGTCAAGCTCATTGGTCGGTGGTGCCCGTTTCGGCCGACGACAGCTCGTACGCGACCGGGCCGATGTCCACCTTGGCCGGGTCGTACCGGCCGAACCGCGGGTTGATCTTGATGTGCATGCCGTCCGCGGTCTGCTGGAACAGCCGCCCCCACTGCTGCGCGGCCCGCTGCGTCAGCGGGCTCTGCGCGTTGTTCATGTCGGCGCCGAACCTCTGCATCACCGCGGTCTGGGTGGCGATGAAGCGCGCCAGGTCGCGGGTGCGCGAGCGCGGCAGCCCGCTGGCCAGGGTGATCGACCCGGCGCCGCCCCGCCGGTCCATGAGCGCCGCGGTCTGGTCGGCCAGCCCGTCGGGCACCGACACGCCCGCCCGCCGCGCGACCCGGTCGGCGACGCGGAAGTTCACCAGCAGGCTCAGCGCGCCCTGCATGTCGGTCTCGGAGTCCTGGCCGCCGAGGTTCGGCGCCAGGCCCCCGGCGTTCGCCCGGATCTGGTTGGCGACCGGGTCGTCCTTGAACTGGCCGCGCCAGTCCCGGACGGTCTGGTCGAGGGAGGTGACGGTGATGCGGTCGCCGCCCACGAGGGCGGCGGTGCCGGCGCGGGGCTGGCCGCCGCAGCCGGCCAGCGCACCGGCCGCCACGACGGCGGCCGCCACGACCTTCACGGACTTACCGGGCACGGGTTCCTCGTCTCGTCGTTCGTCGCCGTACATCGCCCAGCGCCACCGGGACGGCTGCGTTCCCGATCACTGGGGTCCGGGCAGCCTATCCCCGTCCGGCGGGCGCGGGCGAGGCCTCCAGGAACAGCGCCTCGACCAGGTCGGTCGCCCACTTCAGCAGCTCCTGGTCGCGCAGCGGCCGGCCGCCGAGCGGCGCCGTCTTCGGCGCCGGCACCAGCAGCGTGTCGGTGGCGGGCTTCAGGATGCTCTTGGGGTAGAGCCGCTGCAACCGGACCTGCCGGGAGTCGGGCAGGTGCGCCGGCGTGAACTTGATGAAGTTGCCCTGGACGGTGACGTCGCTGAGCCCCGCCCGCCGCGCCTTGGCCCGGAACCGGGCGACCTCCAGCAGGTTCAGCACCGGGACGGGCAGCGGCCCGAACCGGTCCTTCAGCTCCTCGTGCACGGCGCCGATCTCGTCCTCGGACGTGATCGCCGCGATCCGCCGGTAGGCGTCCAGCCGCAGCCGCTCGCCCGGCACGTACTCGTGCGGCAGGTGCGCGTCCACCGGCAGCTCGACCTTGGTCTCGACGGCCTCCGGCGCGGCGCCGCCCTCCTTCAGGTCCCGGACGGCCTCGCCGACCATCCGGACGTACAGGTCGAACCCGACGCCGGCGACGTGCCCGGACTGCTCCGCGCCGAGGATGTTGCCCGCGCCGCGGATCTCCAGGTCCTTCATCGCGACGTACATGCCGGCGCCGATCTCGGTGTGCTGCGCCAGCGTCGCGAGCCGCTCGTGCGCGGTCTCGGTCAGCGGCTGCTCCGGCTGGTAGAGGAAGTAGGCGTACGCGCGCTCCCGGCCGCGCCCGACGCGCCCGCGCAGCTGGTGCATCTGCGACAGCCCGTACATGTCGGCGCGGTCGACGATCAGCGTGTTGGCGTTCGGCACGTCCAGCCCCGACTCCACGATCGTGGTCGCGACCAGGACGTCGTAGTTCTTCTCCCAGAAGTCGACCATGACACGTTCGAGCTCGTGCTCGTTCATCTGGCCGTGCGCGGTCGCGACCCGCGCCTCCGGGACGAGCCGGGCGATGTTCGCCGCGACCTTGTCGATCGAGCGGACCCGGTTGTGCACGAAGAACACCTGGCCCTCGCGCAGCAGCTCGCGGCGGATCGCGGCGGCGATCTGCTTCTCCTCGTACGGGCCGACGAACGTCAGCACCGGGTGCCGCTCCTCCGGCGGGGTCAGGATCGTGGACATCTCCCGGATGCCGGTCAGGCCCATCTCCAGCGTCCGCGGGATCGGCGTCGCCGACATCGCGAGCACGTCGACCTGCGTGCGCAGCCGCTTCAGCTCCTCCTTGTGCTCGACGCCGAACCGCTGCTCCTCGTCGATGATCACCAGGCCGAGCTTCTTGAACTTCGTCTGCGCCGACAGGATGCGGTGCGTGCCGACCACCACGTCGACGGTGCCGTCGGCGAGGCCGCCCAGCGTCGCCTCGATCTCCCCGTCGGTCTGGAACCGGCTGATCGGTTTCACCACGACCGGGAACGCGGCGAACCGCTCGCTGAACGTCGACATGTGCTGCTGGACGAGCAGCGTCGTCGGCACCAGCACCGCGACCTGCAGCCCGTCCTGGACGGCCTTGAACGCCGCGCGCACCGCGATCTCGGTCTTGCCGTAGCCGACGTCGCCGCAGATCAGCCGGTCCATCGGGACGGGCTTCTCCATGTCGCCCTTCACCTCGTCGATGGCGGCGAGCTGGTCGGGCGTCTCCACGTACGGGAAGGCGTCCTCCAGCTCGCGCTGCCACGGGGTGTCGGGGCCGAACGCGTGCCCGGGGCTCGCCATCCGCGCCGAGTACAGCCGGATCAGCTCCCCGGCGATCTGCTTGACCGCCTTGCGGGCGCGGGACTTGGCCTTCTGCCAGTCGGCGCCGCCGAGCCGGTGCAGGCTGGGCGCCTCACCGCCGACGTAGCGGGTCAGCTCCTCCAGCTGGTCGGTCGGGACGAACAGCCGGTCGCTCTTGGCGTACTCCAGGATCAGGTACTCGCGGGTGGCGCCCTGCACCGTCCGGCTGACCATCTCCACGTACCGTCCGACGCCGTGCTGCTCGTGCACCACGTAGTCGCCGGGCTTGAGCTGGAGCGGGTCGATGCCGCCGCGCCGCCGCGACGGCATCCGCCGCACGTCCTTGGTGGAGGACTTCTGCCCGGACAGGTCCGTCTCGGTCAGCACCGCCAGCTTGACCGACTCCCAGACGAAGCCGTTCTCCAGCAGCCCGGTGGCGACGTTGACGACCGACGGCTCGGGCGCCCCGGGCAGGTCGGTCAGCCGCGCGCCGAGGCCCTCCTCGCCGACGAGCTGGACGAGCCGCTCGGCGGGCCCGTGCCCGGCGGTGACCAGGACGACGCGCCAGCCGCCGTCGATCCAGCCCTTGAGGTCGCCGACGACGCGGGAGGTGTCGCCCCGGTAGGCCTCGGCCGCGTGCACGCCGAGGGCCAGCGCCTCGCCCTGCCCGCCGGCGAGGGACGGGCCGCCGGGCTCGTCGCCGTCTTCCTCGCCGCGCATCCCGGGGTTGAGCGCGGTGACGCTCCAGCGCGGCAGGCCCAGCTCGGTGCTGTGCAGCCGCACCTCCTCCAGCGACCGGAACGCGGCGGCGCCGAGGTCGATGGGCGCCTCGCCGCCGGCGGCGGCGTTCACCCAGCTCGCCTCGAGGAACTCCTGGCTGGTGCGGACCAGCTCGACCGACCGGGTGCGGATCCGCTCCGGCTCGCACACCAGCAGCGCCGAGCCCTCCGGCAGCAGGTCGGTGAGCAGCTCCATGCTCTCGGCGAGGACGGGCGAGAACGCCTCCATGCCCTCGACGGTGTCGCCGTCGGCGATCCGGCCGAGGGTCTCCTCCAGCGCCGGGTGCTCCTGCGCCAGCAGCCTCGCCCGCTCGCGGACCTTCCCGGTCAGCGGCAGCTCGCGGCACGGCGGCGCCCACAGCCCGTCCTGCGCGACCTCGAGGGACCGCTGGTCGGCGGCCTTGAAGTAGCGGATCTCCTCGACGGTGTCGCCCCAGAACTCCACCCGCAGCGGGTGCTCCTCGGTGGGCGGGAACACGTCCAGGATCCCGCCGCGCACCGCGATCTCGCCGCGCTTCTCCACCAGGTCGACGCGGTGGTACCCGGCGTCCACGAGGCGGCGGACGGCGTCGTCCATGTCCGCGTCCGCGCCGGACACCAGCCGGACCGGCTCCAGGTCGGCGAGCCCCGACACGATCGGCTGCAGGACGGCGCGGACCGGCGTGACGACGACGTCCAGCGCGCCGCCCTTGCCCGGCAGGTGCGCGCCGGTCTCCTCCTCGGTGGGCGCGTCCGCCGCGTTCGGGTGGACGAGCCGGCGCAGCACCGCCAGGCGCTGCCCGACCGTGTCGGAGCGCGGCGACAGCTTCTCGTGCGGCAGCGTCTCCCACGCCGGGAAGTGCGCCACCCGGCCCGCGCCGATGAGGCTGGTCAGCGCGGCGGTGAGGTCCTCGGCCTCGCGGCCGGTCGCGGTCACCGCCAGCACCACGCCGTGCCGCCCGCCGGGACCGCCGGAGCCGGCGCCGACCGCGCGGCTCAGCGCCGCGGCGAGGATCGGCCAGGTGGCGGGGGGCGCGACGACCTCGGTGTCGAGGCGCGCCTGCTTCAGCGCGCGGTCGAGCCCGGGATCGGCGCACGCAAGGTCAACAAGTCCAGAAAGCGTCATCTTCGCCCGTAAGTTCGCGTTCACCCCGAGGGGCAGGGCAGCCCGAAGAACCGGAATCCGCGAGCGGACCCGGTTCCCGTACCAGACTACGCGCCCGCGACCACGCCCGCGCTGGCGGCGCCGCAGGCCGGGGCCCGGCCCGGGCGGGTCGCGCAGGGCGACACGGCGGTTACCAAGAATGGGCAAATAGCGGACAGAGCGCAGTCGGCCGGTTACGCTGCGAGATTGTGACCGATCTGCGTACGCCGCCGGTCAACGACGGCGATCTCTTCTCAGAACGCGCGAGGCAGTACGCACTGGAGAAGCCCCTGCAGCGGATCCACATCCTGGAGGCGGGCTGCGGCTGGGGCACCGGACTGGACCTCGGCGGCCGCGACCGCGTGGTGACCGGGGTCGACCTGGAGTCCCCGGAGCTGCGCGCGCACGCCTGCGAGCGGCCCGACCTCGACGAGTGGCACCTCGGCGACCTGCGCACGGTCCCGATGCCGCCGCGCGCCTACGATATCGTCCACGCGACCTACCTGGTCGAGCGGGTCCCGCACGCCGAGCTCGTCCTCGACCGGTTCGTCGCCGCGCTCAAGCCCGGCGGGCTGCTGCTGGTCCACCTGCGCGACCGCAACACCGCGTTCGGCTTCCTCGACCGGCACCTGCCGCGCTGGATGCACGCGTCCGGGCGGCGCAGGCGGGCCCGCCGCGCCCGTCCCGTCCGGGCCCCGCGGGGCGCGCACGCCCGCGTCCCGGCCCCGTCCGACGGCGCGGCCGGGGGCCCGGCGAAGACCGCGGGCCCGCCGGCCGAGCCGGAGCGGGCCGTCCTCGCGCGGGACGCGCAGGCGGAGCGGCCCGAGGAGCGCACGGCGCCCGCCGCGCCACCGGCGACACCGGCGGCGCCCGAGCCGCGCGCCGGACGGGCCCGGCCGCCGCAGCCGCCGCCCGCGATCTACGACCGGGTCGCGTCCCGGCAGGGCATGCAGTGGTACTGCGTGATGCGCGGGCTGATGGTCTCCGAGGAGTACACCTCCCGGCAGGCCATCGACGCGCTCGGGGCCGGAACCGGCCTCACCGACCTGCTGTGCCGGCTGGTGGCGGCGGCCAGCCGGGGCCGCCTCACCGCAGACCACAGCGACGTCACCCTCGTCATCCGCAAACCGGAGAACCGGTTCGCCCGGGTCATCTGACGGGGCCGGGGATGCGGGCACCGCCGCGACCGCAGTAATTTGGCGGGAAATCGTCCTTGACCTGCATCGGCCCGGCGCGCGCGCCGGGCGGGATCGGAGACCGCGGTGACCGCCGAAGCCGGCCTTCCCGACACGCTGCGCGACCTGCCCGGGTGGGCCCCGGACGCGGTGGAGCTCGCCGACCTGGAGCTGCTGCTGGCGGGGGTGTACCGGCCGCTGACCGGCTTCCTCGGCTCGTTCGACGCCGCGATGGTGATCGCCGGGGGGCGGCTCGCCGACGGGACGCCCTGGCCGGTGCCGGTCACCCTGTCGGTGCCCAAGGAGCTGACCGCGCACGAGCGGATCGTGCTGCAGGACCCGGAGGGCGTGCCGCTGGCGGTGCTGAAGGTCACCGAGGCGTGGCAGGACCCGACGACCCAGGGATGGCGCCTGGCGGGGCCGCTCGAGGCGCTCCGCTCCCCCGCCCACGGACCGTTCCACTCCCTGCGCCGCCGCCCCGACGAGCTAGACCCGGCGGACGCCCCGGCAGCGACCGGCGACCGCCTGCCTTCCGAGGGGGGGCGACCCCCCACACCCCCCGGCAACCGCCTGCCTTCCGAGGGGGGGCGACCCCCCACACCCCCCGGCAACCGCCTTTGTGTCGCCACCCGCGAACCCCTGCACCGCAAGCAGCTCGGCCAGATCCGCCAGGTCGCCGAGCGGCTCGGCGCGCAGGTCCTGGTGCTGCCGCTGCTGAGCGGCGAGCACGACGAGTCGCTCGTCCGGGCGCTGCTGGGCGTCCGCAAGGAGCTGCCGGACGGGACGCGGATCGTCCCCGTGCCGCTGCCCTGGCGCGGCGACCACGAGCGCGACCTGCTGCTGCGCGCGCACGTCGCCGCCGCGTACGGCGCCACGCACCTGCTCGCCGAGCAGGAGGCGGAGGGCACCGCGGTCCCGGTCGTGGTGCCCGAGCCGTGGGCCTACGACGCGGACGTGGAGATCTGGCGCCCGGTCGCGCGGATCGAGCCCGACCACGTGCAGGCGGAGCTGACGCCCGAGCGGCTCGGCGAGCTGCTGGACGCCGGCGAGCCCGTCCCCGACTGGTTCACCCCGCCGGCCGTCGCCGCGGAGCTGGCGCGGGCGCGCCCGCCCAAGCACTCGCGCGGCATCACGGTGTTCTTCACCGGCCTGTCGGGGTCGGGCAAGTCCACGGTGGCGCGCGGGCTGGCGGACGCCCTGGTCGAGCGCGGCGGCCGGACGGTCACGCTGCTGGACGGGGACGTCGTGCGGCGGATGCTGTCGGCGGGCCTGACGTTCTCCAAGGCCGACCGCGACCTGAACATCCGGCGGATCGGGTTCGTCGCGGCGGAGATCACCCGGCACGGCGGCGTGGCGATCTGCGCGCCGATCGCCCCGTACGCGGCGACCCGCGCCGAGGTGCGGCGGATGGTGTCGGCGGCGGGCGACTTCATCCTGGTGCACGTCTCGACGCCGCTGGAGGAGTGCGAGCGCCGCGACCGCAAGGGCCTGTACGCCAAGGCGCGGGCGGGGCTGATCCCGGAGTTCACCGGCATCTCCGACCCCTACGAGGTGCCGGACGACGCCGACCTCACGCTGGACACCTCGGCGATGGCGCCGGACGAGGCGGTCGACCGGGTGCTCGACCTGCTGGTCGCGGGCGGCTGGGTCCGCCCTGAGTAGTCCCGTTTCCCCACGTCAGAGGGTAGATCGCCAATTTCGACGGGTTTGTTGCGGTGCAGCCGGGTTAACAGACCCGGGTGCGGTCCCGTACTGTGTTAGGCGAGTTTTCCTATATAGCTGGTAGGTCATGCCGCCGTAGGGGGGTGAAGGCGTCGTGGACTTCGACTGGACCATGGCCCTCGGCTCGTTCCTGGTCGCGATCGTCGTCGGCCTGACGGGGATGGGCGGCGGCGCCCTGATGACCCCGATGCTCGTCACGTTCTTCGGGGTCAGCCCGCTCGCGGCGGTCTCCAGCGACCTCGTCGCGGCCGCGGTGATGAAGCCCGTCGGCAGCGCGGTGCACTACCGGCAGGGCACGATCAACATGCGGCTCGTCGGCTGGCTCTGCGCCGGCTCGGTGCCCGCGGCCTTCTCCGGCGTCCTGCTGGCCCGCGCCCTCGGCCACGGCAGCGGCGTCGAGGACCTCATCAGCAAGGCGATGGGCGTCGCGCTGCTGATCGCCGCCGGCGGCCTGGTCGTCCGCGGGCTGCTGTCCCGACGCGACCGCGACCGGCCCGGCGCCGCGGACGGCGAGGCGCCCGAGATCCGGGTCCGGCCGCTGCCGACCGTGCTGATCGGGCTCGTCGGCGGCCTGGTCGTCGGGATCACCTCGGTCGGCTCCGGCTCGCTGATCATCGTCGCGCTGCTCGCGCTGTACCCGGCGCTCAAGGCCAACCAGCTGGTCGGCACCGACCTGCTGCAGGCGGTGCCGCTGGTGTTCGCCGCCGCGATCGGCCACCTGCTGTTCGGCGACTTCCAGATGCAGGTCACCGCCGCGCTGCTGGTGGGCTCGATCCCCGGCGTCTACCTCGGCTCGAAGATCTCCTCGCGCGCCCCCGGCGGACTCATCCGCCGCGTGCTGGCGCTGGTGCTGGTCGCGTCCGCGCTGAAGATGTTCGGCGTCGGCGCCGTCCCGATCGCGTGGACGCTGACCGTGCTGGCCGCCGGCACCGTCGCCTTCTGGCTGGCCGGACGGCGGCGCGCGAACCGAACGGCGGCCGTCCCCGCCGGCGACGAGGCCGCGGACGGCGCTCCGTCCGCCCGCACGCCAGCCGCCGCGTCGGCCGACGAGTACGCCGCCTGATCAGGCGTTGCCGGCGGGGGCCCCGGACGGCCGGGAGGCCGCCAGCGGCTCTTCCGGCTCCGTGGCGGCCGCCGGGACGCCCCCGCGCGGCGGGTCGCCCCTGCGCAGCATCCGCCACAGCATCACGGCGGAGATGACGCCGCCGGCGCCCAGGCAGTAGGGGGCGATCGCGGCGTGCCCCGGGTCGGCGGCCAGCAGGCCGAGCAGCACCGCGAGGCCGGTGAGGCTCTCCACGCCGCGGATCACGAACACCGACCGGGACTGCTTGCGGGCCGTCGCGAGGCTGGCCAGCGGCAACGTGCAGGAGAAGCACACCGAGTAGAGCGCCCAGCCGCCGAGCGCCGTCCGGTCCACGTCGAACGACCCGCCGGTCACCACCGGGCCGAGCCAGCCCACCAGCGCGATCCCGCCGAGGCTCATCACCAGCGCGATCCCCGACATCAGCCCGCACGCCCGCACCGCCTGCCGGGCCCGCATCGGCCGGCCGGCCTTCTCCGCCTTGGCGAAGTCGCCGAGCAGGAACCAGCCGGCCCCGTTGACGAACGTCAGCGCGGGCGACAGCAGCAGCCGCGCCGCCTCCACCCCGGCCAGCGCGGCCGTGGACGCGAACCCGGCGATCATCACCCGGGCCAGCAGCAGCGCGGTCGGCCGGATGCCGGCCTGCACCGACCGCCACCACGAGAACGCGAGGATCTCCCGGAACGCGGTGCCGCGCAGCGGGGCGAGCGCGTACTCCTCGCGCGGCAGCCGCACCCGGGCCAGCAGGATCGAGGCCAGCGACCCCGCGCACATGGAGGCGAGCAGCAGCTCCACCGAGGCGTCCGCGCCGGCGCCGAGCGAGGCGCCGAGCACCGCGAGCGTCGTCAGCAGGTAGCAGCCGTCGTTGACGGTCAGCCGCCAGAACTCCATCCGGGCGGTGAAGATCCGCCGCCCGGTCTCCTCCAGCAGCCACAGGGCCACCGAGAGCGCGAACAGCGCGATGCCGAGCGGCCCGGCGAGGCGCATGACGGCCGCGACGGCCGCGCCCACGGCCGCGCCGGCGACCACGGTGCCGCCGACCGACAGCAGCAGCGCGCCGCGCACCCGCGGCTCGAACCGGTCGAACACCGTGAGGGTGTCGCCGACCCAGCTGGTCTGCACCGAGGTGATCATGACGATGATGGAGAAGAGCAGCGCGTACGCGCCGTAGCCGGACGCGCCGAGCGTGCGGGCGGCCAGCGACTGCACCACCAGGCTGCCGCCCGCGGTGACGAACTGCACGGCGACCGCGCCGCCCGCGGACGCCAGCAGCCGCCCGGCCTTCCCCGCGACCCGCCCGCCGCGGCCTGCGCCCGCCACGGCCGCGCCCCCGGCCCCGCCGCCGGGGGCCGCGCCACCGGGGCCCCCGGCGGCGGGGAGCACGCCGTCCGGAAGGGCGGGCATGTCGACGGCCGTCTCGACCGAGCTCTCAGGGGTGCTCAAGCTCCGTCCCGAAGCCCCCTGCGTCACCTGTCCAGGTCGTAGTGCATCAGGGACGTGTCGCCTTTTCCCTTGCCGGACCCGCTGCCCGGCTCGGGCTTGCCGCCCCTGCCCTTGTCGGGCGCGGGCTTGTCGGACACCGGCTTGTCGGCGGACGGCTTGTCCGCGCCGGGCGCCTTGCCGCCGAGCAGGTACAGCGGGTCCTCGGCGGTGCGGGTCGGGTCGCCGCCGTCGGGCCACAGCTCGGCGGCGATGTCGGAGGCGGGCCGCTTGTCGGCCTCGGCGGGCGCGTCGCCGCGGCCCTTGGGCGCGGCCTTGCGCGGCGCCTTGCCGGACGGCGGCTTGGCCGGCGGCGTCTTGGGCGCGCCGGACGCCCCGTTCCCGGTGGAGGCCCCGTTGCCGGCCACCCGCGTGCCGCGCGGGCCGGACGACGAGCGCGACGACGACCCGGACGTCCCGGCCCCGTTCGCCCGCGACGACCGGCCGCGCTCCGGCGGGAGGGGCGGCGGGGCGGCGGGGATCGCCTGGGTGGCCGACGCGGGCGGCGCGACCTGGCCGCCGCGCCCCTCCTCGGGGCCCCAGGCCCCTCCGGCGGTGGGGTCGGCGGGCGGCGCGGACCGGCGCGCGCGGCGGCCGCGGCCCCGCTCGGGCGGCTGCTGCTCGTCGGCGTAGCCGCCGTAGGCGTCGGACCGGTAGTCGGCGCGGTAGCCGTCGTCCGCCGGCGCGGGCGGGCGCCCGTCGCCGAGGGACCGGCGGCCCTGGTAGGACCGGCCCGCCGGAAGCTCGGGCATCGGCGTGCCCGGGCCGCCGAGCGCCCCGCCGGGCGTGCCGCCCGGGGCCCCGCCCATCGCGGCGGACGGCCCGCCGAGCACCTGGGCGCGGGGCCGGGACGAGGCGCGCAGGAACGACACGATGCACGCCAGGATCGCGCCGACCGCGAAGCCGATCGCGCCGTTCTGCGGCAGCTTGCTGGGGGTCGGCGCGGTCGGGTCGGCGGTGTCGGTGAACTGGACGCCGTCGTTGTTCTTCGACCGGGCCGACAGCAGGCCGCTCTCGTCCGACTGGATCTTCGCCAGCTGGCTCGCCAGCACCTTGTAGCCGTGCGTGCCCGCCTGCGTCGACTGCATCTGCTCGGTGATCTTCGTCTCCTGCTCCTTCAGCCCCTTGATCTGCTCGTCGAGGTTGCTGTTGTTCGTGGAGACGGTGACGTCCTGGTAGGCCTGCAGCACCGCGTTGGCGATGACGGCGGCCTCGGGCATGTTCGAGCCGTTGGCGGTGACGACGACGACGCCGCCGTCCGGCTTGCTGGAGGTCTTGACCCGGCCGCGCAGCTGCTCGCCGGTGAGGCTCGGGCCGTGCTTGCTCTTGACGATCTCGGCGGCGCGGGCCATCACCGGGGTGGAGCCGGCGAACGCCGCGCGCTGCGCGGTGTAGGCGGCGTAGCCCTGCCCGGAGACCACGCCCATGCGCAGCGCGTTGTTGTTGTTGGTGGGGTCGGTGACCGCGAACCTGGCGGTGGCGGTCGCGCCGCCGAACAGGATCTGGGTGGCCGCGACCGAGGCGAGGACGCTGGCCAGCACGATGATGAGCGACATCAGCCGGTAGCGCCAGACCGCCTCGACGAGGCTGATCTCCGGTGTAACGGGGGTCTGTGCTGTCATCGGATGCTCTTGGAGTCCTCAGGAGGCCGTGGGCGGGTGGGGGGCGGCTTCGGGTCCGGCGAGTCCGCGGACGGTGTCCCGCAGCTCGCGGTGGTAGCGGTCCTTGCCGAACCGCCGGGCGGCGTCGGCGCCGGCCCGCTTGGCCATCGCCAGCGCGCCGTTCCAGTCGTCCAGCAGCCGGGCGATCCCGGCCGCCAGGGCGTCCGGGTCGTCCGGAGCGACCAGGACCCCGTTCTCCCCGTCGGTGACGATCTCCACCAGCCCCTGGGTGGCGCTGGCGACGACCGGCCGGCCGGCGAGCATGGCCTCGACGGCGACGTTACCGAAGGGTTCGACGCGCGAGGGGACGATCGCGATGTCCGCCTCGGCGAACGAATTCCACACCGACGGGCGGAAACCAGCGAACGCCACCGCGCCGTCGTCGCCGGCCAGGGCCCGCAGCTCCTCCTCGAACCATTCATATCCAGGGAAGACGCTGCCGACCAGGGTCAGGTTCGCATCGTAGCCGCGATCACGCAGTGCTCGGACGGCGCGGACCGCGACGTCGGAGCCCTTGCGCGGCGACAGCCGGCCGACCAGCACGATCCGCGCGGGCCCGGTCAGCTCGGCGCGCGGCGGCTCGACCGGCCCGGGGGGCTCCTCGACGCCGTTGTAGATGATCTGCGCGTTCCGCCCGGCGGAGCCGAGCGCGGCGGCGCTGGCGCGGCTGTTGACGACGACGGAGCGGGCGAGCCGCAGCGGCATCGACAGCGCGGCGCGCACCGGGCCGGGCACGTCGTCCTCGGCCTCGTGGACGTGGCACAGCGCGGGCACCCGGGCGAGCCGCGCGGCGACCAGCCACAGCGGGATCGTGACGGTGTTGACGTAGAGCGCCGCGGCGCGCTCGCGGCGCAGCAGCCGCCAGGCCCGGGGCAGCGCCCGGGTCGCGGCGAACGCCAGGCGCACGAGCCCGAACGGCGACATGTACGCCTTGCGCAGCACCGGGACGGGCAGCACGACGACCTCCGCGCCCGCGTCCCTCAGCACCGGCGAGAGCGGCCCGTCCGCCGGCAGCGCCACGATGACGCGGCGGCCCGGGACCAGTGCGCGCACCGACTCCACGAGCATCCGGTCGGAGCCGTAGAGGTCGGGCGACGGGTGCGCCAGCACCACCGCGGACCTTGCGTCCCGTTCGGCCACTTGCCCTCCTTCTGGTGCTCCAGCCCCCTGGATACCAGTCTCCCGCAACCTTCAGATTAACTGTCGTTCACCGCTGGGACGCGCAGCAGCCCTTCCGCATAATCTGTGCGGATCAATCACAAAGCGACGGTAATGGCTGGGGGTCAGGGTGCGCATCGCCATGGTAGGGACGCGCGGGGTACCGGCGAGGTACGGCGGTTTCGAGACGGCGGTCGAGGAGATCGGCAGGCGGCTGGTGGCGGGCGGGCACGAGGTCACCGTCTACTGCCGGGGCGAGCGCCACCCCGAGCCGGAGTACCTGGGCATGCGGCTGGTGTACCTGCCGGCGATCGAGAAGAAGGTCGCCGAGACGCTCAGCCACACCGGCCTGTCGGTGCTGCACGCCTTCCGCAGCAAGATCGGCAAGGAGGGCGCGGACGTCGCGCTGCTGTTCAACGCGGCGAACGCGCCGATGCTGCCGATCCTGCGGACGCTGCGGATCCCGGTCGCCACGCACGTCGACGGCCTGGAGTGGAAGCGCACCAAGTGGAGCGGGACCGGGCAGAAGTACTACCGCGCCGCCGAGGCGATGGCGGTGCGCTGGTCGGACGCGCTGATCGCCGACGCCGTCGGCATCCAGGACTACTACCGGGAGCGGTTCGACGCCGACACGGTGTTCATCCCGTACGGCGCGCCGATCCTGAGCGGTACCGACACCGGGAAGCTGGCGGACGCGGGGTACGAGCCGGGCGGGTTCCACCTGGTCGTCGCCCGGTTCGAGCCGGAGAACCACGTGCACCTGGCGGTGGAGGGCTACCGGCGCAGCAAGGCCGAGAAGCCGCTGGTCGTGGTCGGTTCGGCGCCGTACGCCGACGAGTACACCGCGCAGGTGAAGGAGCTGGCGGGCGACGACCCGCGCATCACCTTCATGGGCGGCGTGTGGGACCAGGACCTGCTGGACGCCCTGTACGCGGGCGCGCTCACCTACATCCACGGCCACTCGGTCGGCGGGACGAACCCGTCGCTGCTGCGCGCCATGGGCGCGGGCGCGTCGGTGCTGGCCTACGACGTGAACTTCAACCGCGAGGTGCTGGGCGAGGAGGCGGGCCGGTTCTTCGGCGACGCGGCGGAGCTGGCGGCGCAGGTGGAGGCGGCGGAGGCCGATCCGGGCGCGGCGGGCGACCGGGGCGCGGCGGCGCGCAAGCGGGCCGCGGAGCGGTACGTGTGGGACGACGTCGCGGCGTCCTACGAGCGGCTGTGCGAGGACCTGCTGGCCGGTCGCCGTACGCGCAAGACCGTTCGCGGTAAGTGACGGCATGAGCGAGCAGATGACCACATCTGGTCATGAATTCGTCCGGCCGCGGATGGGGACCGGCAACGTCCTGGTCCCGGCCGGGTCGCGGCGCGGGGCGCTCGCCGGCGTCTCGCTGTTCACCCGCTCCAAGCTGCCCGCGCTGGCGGCGCAGTGGGCGATGTACGGCGCCGTGGCGGTCGCCGGGCCGCGCGTGCTGCCCGGCCCGCGCGTCCGCTGGGAGCCGCCGGGCGGGCCGGAGCGCTGGCGGACGCTGGTGGAGCGGATCGGCACGTTCGACGGCCTGGCCCTCTACGAGCGCCCGCAGGCGTCCCGGACGGGCCTGGCGGCGGTGCTGCTGCGCGGCGGACGGCCGACCGGGTTCCTCAAGCTGCGCGACGACGCGGGCGAGCTGGACCGAGAGGAGTGCGCGCTGTCGGCGTTCCCCGAGGGCCGCGCGGAGGGGTTCCGCGTCCCCCGCGTGCTGGACCGCGACGAGACCGCCGGCTGGCACTGGATGGTGATCGAGGCGATGCCGCCGCGCCCGGCCCGCCCGGTGCGCGGCGTCGCGCTGGCGCCGCTGCTGGCGGACCTGCAGCGGCGGCTCGCGGCGGTGCTGCCCCGCCCGTCCGGGACCCCGGACCACTGGGCGCCGATGCACGGCGACCTGACGGCCTGGAACCTGCGGCACTGCGGCCGGGGCCTGCCGTGGCTGATCGACTGGGAGGACGCGGCGTGGGCCCCGCCGGGCGCCGACCTCGTCTACTACGAGGCGACGCACGCCACGGTGTTCGGCAAGCCGTCCGGGCGCGACGACGTGAGCGGCTGCGGAGAGGCCGCGGAGTTCTGGCTGAAGCGGGTCGCGCAGCGCTCGGCCGGCGACCACGACGCGGCCTTCAACACCCGCCTCGGCGACATCCTGAGGCGGCTGGGCGCCGCCTGACCCCCGCGGACATGGAACGCCCCCCGGTGGAGCTCCACCGGGGGGCGTTCCGTATCACGCGCTCAGTTCGTCCGGCTCACCGCGTCACGGCGGCGGACGCCGGGCCGGTGATGGTGTTGCCCAGCGGGTCCTTCACGCGGATCCGGTAGGTGTGCTTGCCCGCGGGGGCCTTGGTGTCGGTGAAGGTCATCGACGGCTCGGCCCAGAACTGCGACAGCCGCTTGACGCTGGTCAGCGCGGTGGTCGAGCTGTCGCGCAGCACCTCGTAGTGCAGCCAGCCGTTGTCCATGTCCCAGGTGCCCTTCCAGGACACCTTGAGGCCGGTGGACGTCCGGGTCACGGTCGGCGCCTTCATGCCGGTCGTCGGGCCGACCTTGTTCGGCGCCTTGGCCTTCACGGCGAACCGCACCAGGCCGGCCTGCGCCTTGCCGTTCACGTTCGGGAACTCGCCGCCCATCGCGACGTAGCCGCTGTTGCCCGTGACGGCCCAGGCGGCCTGGAACTGCTGGGTGAAGGTGCCCATGCCGAGCTTGGGGAACCAGTCCAGCAGCGCCGGGATCGGCTGCTTGCTGTAGTTGCTGTTGGTGCCCGGCTTGGCGTGGTCGGTGCCGCGCGCGTCGAAGGTCTCGGCGATCGTGCGGTGGAAGGTCTTCGGGTCGGTCTCGGGGAACGCGCCGAGCGAGGAGCAGTCGTGCGGGTGCCCGACGCTGTAGACGGTCTGGCCGACGGGCAGGATGCCGTAGGTGGCGCCGTAGCAGTTGTCCAGCCACACCAGGGCGCCGGTGTCGGCCTTGGCGGCGAACCGGCCGTCGAACCAGTGGTACCGCTCGCCGTCGGCCGCGCCGTAGACGACGCCGTCCTGGATCCGCAGGTCCGTGACGTAGGAGAAGCCGTACTTGCCCTCGCTGTCGGGCTCGGTGGCCTTGGTCGGGATCGGCTTGCTGCTCCACGGCAGCGTGCCGCCGTTGGTCGCGCTGACCGCGCCGATGCCGACCTGCTTCTGGCCGTTCAGCTGCTGGAACCGGCCGCCGACGATGACGCGGTCGCCGGAGACGGCGAGGGCGTACACCTCGTCGTCGTTGGCGACGGGCCGCCAGGTGTCGATGTTCGAGCCGTCGGAGGCCTTCACCGCGGCGAGCCGCGTCCGCGCCTTGCCGTTGACGTTGAAGAAGTTGCCGCCGACGTACACGGTCGAGTTCGTCGCCGCGATGGCGCGGACGCGGTTGTGCACGTTGGGCGCGAACGAGTCGATCAGCGCGCCGGTCGTGGTGTCGAACGCGGCGAGGTGGTTGTGCGCCTTGCCGTCGACCTTGGTGAAGTCGCCGCCGACGTAGACGCGCTTGCCGTCCGGGGACGCCATGAGCCGCAGGCCCTGGCCGTCGAGCGTGTGCACGAACGAGGTGCTGAGCTTCCCGGTCGTCAGGTCGAACGCCATGATGTTGCCGCGGGCGACCTCGCCGGCCCCGCCCGCCCTCACGCCGGCCGGGCGCGCCTTGGTGAAGTTCCCGGTCGCGTAGACCGTGTTGCCGACCGTCGCCATGCTCCACACGACGCCGTTCACCTGGGCCGTGGGCAGCGGGTCGGCGCTCACGGTCGCGGGCAGCGTCGCCGGCGGCATGGTGTCGGCCCCGGCCGTCCCGGCCGGCAGGAGTGCGGCGCCCACGAGCGAGAGCGCGGCGGCGGTCCCCAGGCCCGCGCGCACGCTGGAACGGCGCGGTCGTAGATGAGCTCTCACGAGTCGGATCCCCTAAAGCACGTGACCCCCGGTGGCCCCGACGGCCACTCCGGTCTGGCGATCTTAGTGCCAATCCCGCGCGGCCTATCCGCCGTCTTATGAAATCGTGACGCGAACCGCTCACGCTGCGCTTGAAGTCGGCTGCTCAGCGCAGTATGGCCGCATCCGGAAATAGAAAAGTGCTCCGAGGTGTAAACCTCGGAGCACTTTCAGGCGTCGGGGCCGATCACCTTTCCGGGGCCGCCGTTCACCGCCGGACGGAGTTGGACGCCGCGCTCGTCGCCGCGTTCCCGTTGGCGTCCACGGCGCGGATCTTGTAGGTGTGGGCGCCGCTCGGGGCGGTGGTGTCGGTGTAGACCAGGCTCGCCGGGTTCCAGAACGCGGCGGACCTGGTCAGCGTCCCGATCGCGGTCTTGCCGCCGTCGCGCAGCACCTCGTACCTCAGCGAGGCGTTGTCCATGTCCCAGGTGGTCTTCCACGTCACGCGGATGGAGCCGCCGAGCCGGGCGCTCGCCGTCGGAGCCTTGAGGCTGGCGCCCTCCGGGCCGACCTTGTTCGGCGCCTTCGCCTTCAGCGCGAACCGCACCAGCCCCTGCTGGGCCTTGCCGTTCACCTTGGGGAACTCGCCGCCCATGGCGACGTAGTCGCCGCTGCCGGTGACGGCCCAGGCCGCCTGGGACTGCTGGGTGAACGAGCCGACGGCGAGCCTGGGGAACCAGTGCAGCAGGCTCGGGACCGGCTGCCTGCTGTAGTTGCTGTTCGCGCCCGGCAGGCCGCGGTCGGTGCCGGTCGCGGCCTTGGTCTCCGACAGCGCCCGGTGGTTGGTCTGCGGGGTGGTGTCGGGGAACGCGCCGAGCGAGGTGCAGTCGTGCGCGTGCGAGACGCTGTAGACCTCGTTGGCCACGGGGTAGACGCCGTAGGTGGCGCCGTAGCAGTTGTCCAGCCACACTAGGTCGCCGGTGTCGGCCTCAGCGGCGAACCGGCCGTCGTACCAGTGCCAGCCCTCCCCGTCAGCGCCGGCGTAGACGATGCCGTCGTCGACGCGCAGGTCCGTCACGTACGAGAAGTGGGTGCTGTCGCTCCTGGTCGGGATCGGCCTGCTGCTCCACGGCAGCGTGCCGCCGTTGGTCGCGCTGACCGCCGCGATGCCGACGTGGGACTGGCCGTTGACCTTCTGGAACTTCCCGCCGACGATCACGCGGTCGCCGTACAGCGCGAGCGCGTAGACCTCGTCGTCGTCGGCGGTCGGCCGCCAGGTCCCGATGTTGGACCCGTCGGAGGCCTTCACCGCCGCCAGCCGCGTCCGCCCGCTGCCGTTGACGTTGAAGAAGTTGCCGCCGACGTACACGGTCGAGTTCGTCGCGGCGATGGCGCGGACGCGGTTGTGCACGTTGGGCGCGAACGAGTCGATCAGCGCGCCCGTCGTGGTGTCGAACGCGGCGAGGTGGTTGTGCGCCTTGCCGTCGACCTTGGTGAAGTCGCCGCCGACGTACACCCGGCTGCCGTCGGGGGAGGCGATGATCCGCAGGCCCTGGCCGTCGAGCGTGTGCACGAACGAGGTGCTGAGCTTCCCGGTCGTCAGGTCGAAGGCGAGGATGTTGCCGCGCGCGACCTCGCCCGCCCCGCCCTCGGCGACGCCCGCGGGGCGCGCCTTGGTGAAGCTCCCGGTCGCGTAGACCGTGTTGCCGACCGTGGCCATGCTCCACACGACGCCGTTGATCTGCGCGGTCGGCAGCGGGTCGGCGCTGACCGTGGCCGGCGTGCCGGACGGCGGGTCGGTGTCGGCGGCGGCCGGGCCGGCCGGCATGAAGGCCGCACCCGCCAGCGAGAGGGCGGCGGCCGCCACGCCCGCGCGGACGCCCGTCCGGCGCTGTCGCATAAGAGCTCTCACGAGTCGGCTCCCCAAGACCTCGGCCCGGTGACCCCGACGGCCACTGCGGTGCAGGGATCCTATTGGCCTCCACGTCCGATACATCCGCTGTCTTATGAAATCGTGACCCAACTCGCATTTTTCGTGACTTACGGTCAGCCGGTGACGCGGGCCGCCCGCAGTTCGTGACTTACGGTCAGCCGGTGACCCGGGCCGCCCGCAGGTCGTCGACGGACACGACCGCGGGCGCGTTCGTGGCGTTGCCCGCCAGGTAGGCCCGGATCCCGACCGCGCCGGCGGCCTGCAGCCCGCCCGTCGCGTCGGTCCCGGTGGCCTGCCAGTCCGGCTCGGCCGCGCCGTCCGCCCACACCTTCGCCTTCAGCGCGGTCGGCGACCCGCCGGTCACCTGGAGGCGCATGTGCAGCGGCACGCCCGCCCGGTAGGTGAGGCCGGAGACGGTCTGCTCGGCGCCGACGGCCGTCTCGACGTTGCTCGCGTCGGTCCGGCTGAGCTGCAGCGACACCACCCCGGACGGGCGCAGCCTGAGCCGGGCCCGGTAGTCGCCCTGCCCGGCGACGCGCCGCCCGATCGCCCACACGTAGACGCCGTTGCCGGTGCCCTCCTTGTCGGTCGCGACGGTGAACGTCAGGTCGGTGTCCTGCGACGACACCGCGTTCAGGTTCGCGCCGCCGTCGTTCTTGGCTGCCGGCAGCTCGATCTGCCCGGTCCCGCCCGCCGACAGCACACCGCCGGAGCCGACCTTGCTCCAGGCTCCGCCGGTGTCGGCGGCGCCCCAGCCGCCGGTGACCGTCCGGCCGAACGCGTCCGACGCCAGCAGCGACGACGTCGCCCCGACCGCGTGCACGACCTCGCCGGTCGCGTCCTTGTCGTCGGTGACGGTGAGCTTGACGGTGTAGTTCCCGGCCGCCGCGTAGGTGTGCGACGGCTTGGCGCCGGTGCCGGTCGTCCCGTCACCGAAGTCCCAGGCGTAGGCCGCGACCGTCCCGTCCGGGTCGGCCGACGCGGAGCCGTCGAACGTGCAGGCCAGCTCGTCGCACGCCGAGGTGAACGCGGCGGTCGGCGGCTGGTTCGGCTTGACGGCGCCGGTGCCGAGGCCGTGGTGGCGGGCTACCTGGTCGGCGGTCAGCGCCCGCGGGTACACCGCCGCCTCGTCGATCGTCCCGTTGAAGTAGTCGTTGAACGGCCGGTTCGGCCAGCCGCCGAGGTTGTCGCCGCCGATCCGCCAGTAGCCGGAGTAGCTCTGCGCCGACGTCACGCCGGCGTCCGCCGCGGCCTGCGCGCCGTCGACGTACAGCTTCATCCCGGCGCCGCCGTCCAGGGTCCCGACGACGTGGTGCCACTTGCCGTCGTTCAGCCCGGCCGCGCTCTGGACCGTCTTCGTGGAGCCCGGATAGACGCCGAACACGACCCGGCCGTCGTTGGTCATGTACAGGTGCCGGTCGTAGGACGAGCTGTTGCCGGACGCGCTGCTCCCGTACCCGATGATCTTCCCGCCGCTGCCGGACGTCGTCCGCACCCACGCCTCGACGCTGAAATCGCCCGGCGCGGCAGCGGCGCCGCTGCCCGCGGACGAGCCGAAGAAGCCGCCGAAGCCCACCGCCTTGTCGGCGTCGCCGGAGATCGCGCCGTCCTGGCCCTGGGTGACGCCGAGGCCGAGCGTGAGGTCGTTGGAGCCCGCGTAGTCGTAGGCGGGACCGCTCGGCTCGCCGAGCCGCCAGTACGCCTGCGCGCCGTCGGCCCTGATCTGGCTCGAATACGGGCCCGGCGTGCCGTTCCCCGTCGTCGCCGCGTTGGACGCCGCGCTGGTCACGGCGTTACCGGCGGCGTCCACCGCGCGCACCTTGTAGGTGTGGGAGGTGCCGGGCGCGGCGGTGGCGTCGAAGTAGGCGGCGTTCGGCTCGTCCCAGAACGTTGACGTCCGGTCGACCGTCCCGATCGGCGTGCTCCCGCCGTCGCGCAGCACCTCGTACTTCAGCGACGCGTTGTCCATGTCCCAGGTGGTCTTCCAGCCCACGCGGACGCTGCCGTCCGCCATGGGGGTCGCCGTCGGGGTGCCGAGGTCGGCGGCCTGCGGGCCGACCTTGTTCGGCGCCTTCGCCTTCACCGCGAACCGCACCAGGCCCTGCTGCGCCTTGCCGTTGACGTTCGGGAACTCGCCGCCCATCGCGACGTAGTCGCCGTTGCCCGTGACGGCCCACGCCGCCTGGTACTGCTTGGTGAACGACCCGATCGCCAGCCTCGGGAACCAGTGCAGCAGGCCCGGGATCGGCTGGCCGCTGTAGCTGCTGCCGACGCTCGGGGACCCGTGGTCGGTCCCGGTGGGGGCCGTCGTCTCGGCCAGCGCGCGCTGGAACGTCTGCGGGCTGGTGTCGGGCCAGGCGCCGAGCGAGGTGCAGTCGTGCGCGTGCGAGACGCTGTAGACGGCCTGCGCCTGCACGAACATCCCGTACGTCGCGCCGTAGCAGTTGTCGAGCCACACCAGGTCGCCGGTGGCGGCCTTGGCGGCGAACCGGCCGTCGAACCAGTGCCAGCCCTCCCCGTCCGCGGCGCCGTAGACGGTGTCGCCGGACACGTACAGGTCCGTCACGTAGGAGAACATGCTGTCGCCGAGCTTGCCGGGGATCGGCGTGCTGCTCCACGGCGCCGTCCCGCCGTTGGCCGCGCTGACGGCGCCGATGCCGACGTGCCTCTCGCCGTTGAGCTGCTGGAACCGGCCGCCGACGATCACCCGGTCGCCTGCGGGCGCGAGCGCCAGCGCGAAGACCTCGTCGTCGTCCGCGGTGGGCCGCCAGGTGTCGATGTTGGAGCCGTCGGCGGCCTTCACCGCCGCGAGCCGCGTCCGCCCGGCGCCGTTGACGTTGAAGAAGTTGCCGCCCAGGTAGACGGTCGAGTCCGTCGCCGCGATCGCGCGGACCTTGGCCGACACCGAGGGGGCGAACGACGTGACGAGCGCGCCGGTGGCGGTGTCGAAGGCGGCGACGTGGTTGCGGGTCTGGCCGTCCACGGTCGTGAAATCGCCGCCGACGTAGACGCGCTTGCCGTCGGGCGAGGCGACGATCCGCAGGCCCTGCCCGTTCAGGGAGTGGTCGAAGGACGAGATGAGGTTCCCGGTGGTGAGGTCGAAGGCGAGGATGTTGCCGCGCGCGACCTCGCCCGCCCCTCCCTCGGCGACGCCCGCGGGGCGCGCCTTGGTGAAGTTCCCCGTCGCATAGACGGTGCCGCCGACCGTCGCCATGCTCCACACGACCCCGTTGACCTGCGCGGTCGGCAGCGGGTCGGCGCTGACCGTCGCGGGCGTGCCGGACGGCGGGTCGGTGTCGGCCGCGGCCGGCACGGCGGCGGCGCCGAGAAGCGCCGTCGAGAAGGCGGTGAACGCGGCTATCGCCGTTTTACGGACGCGCCACGCGCGCCGGTGCGAAAGTACAGATCTCACTGGGCCGGTCCCCTGCCGCTCGTCTCCGGTGGCCCCCTCGGTCACGGAAGTAAAAGCAGGGTAATCCGGTATCCCTGTTTACACTGTTCTGCTCCGGAAGTTTCTGTTCGTTGTCGCTTGACGACGTTCGCCGTCACTGGATAGGAGAGAGCCGGATGTCCCATCGGGGAGCGCGTCCGCGCAGGCATCTCGCCGCGACGGGCGCCGTGCTCGCCCTCGCGCTGGCGCTGACCGGATGCGGCGGGGGGAAGAAGAAGGCGGCGACCCCGACCCCGCCCCCGCCGCCGAGCGCGCAGCCGACCGAGCAGGCCAACGCCGCGCCCGGCTCGGCCACGCTGAAGTCCTCCGGCGGGCTGAGCAAGCCGGTCACCTACGACGACAAGGTCAGCGTGGCGATCAGCAACATCCGCTACGTCAAGAACAAGGACCAGGGGCCCGGCGAGCTCACCGGCAAGGTGCTCACCATCTTCACGCTGAAGTTCGACAACGGCTCCAGCAAGCCCCTCGACCTCAACAAGGTGCAGGTCACCGCCGTCTACGGGGCGAAGAAGACGCGCGCGCAGCACACCTCCTACGCCAACCTGAACGACTTCTACGGCACCGTCCCGCCCGGCGGGCGCAGGTCGGCGTCCTACGCCTTCGACCTGCCGTCGTCCGGATACAAGTCCGTCAAGGTCGGTGTCAAGTTCGACGCCCAGCACAAGACCGCACTGTTCGCGGGGGCCCTGCACAACTGAGGGTTCGGCGGGGTACGTTCGTGATTCCAGCGTTCCCCGGGGGTAAAGGGTCGTGCCATGCCTAGCTCGAACCGGTCTCGCAGCTCGAACCGGACGATGATCGTCAGGGTGCTCGCCCTGCCGGTCATCGCGGGAGTGGGCTTCCTGGGCTGGCAGCTGCCGCGCAGCCACGACGCGGCGCCCCAGCTGCCCTCCCCCGTCCAGGGGCCGCCCGGCGCGGCGCCCATGGGCTCCACGGCCTACCCGGTCCCGGACGGCGCGCTGTTCGTGTCGCCGTCCGGGAACGACGGCGCGGACGGCACCCGCAAGCACCCGCTGCGCACGCTGGCCAGGGCCGTCGCCAAGGCGCACCCCGGCGGCACGGTCGTGCTGCGCGGCGGCGTCTACCACGAGTCGGTCACCGTGCCCGGCGGCAAGAAGCTGACCATCCAGTCGGCGCCGCGCGAGGCCGTCTGGCTGGACGGCAGCTCGCCGGTCGGCGGATGGCGGGCCGGCAACGACGCCTGGGTCCGCGAGGGCTGGACGACCCGCTTCGACGCCAGCCCCACCTACACCGCGGGCGCCAAGGCCAGCGGGGACGGCGACTTCCAGTTCGTCTCCCCCGACCACCCGATGGCCGCCCACCCCGACCAGGTGTGGCTCGACGGCGCCCCGCAGCGGCAGGTCGGGGCGCGTGCCGACGTCAAGCCCGGCACCTTCTACGTCGACGAGGGCGCCCGCAGGCTCTACCTCGGATCCGACCCGCGCGGGCACGACGTGCGCGCCAGCACGCTGTCGGAGGCGATCACCGTCGGCGGCGCCGGCTCCCGGCTGCGAGGCCTCGGCGTCCGCCGCTACGCCACCTCGCTTCCCCAGCTCGGCAGCGTGAAGGTCACCGCGCCGCGCGTCACCGTCGAGAACGTCGCCGTGGACGACTCGGCCACCACCGGCCTCAGCGTGCTCGCCGCGCACGCCCGCGTCCGGCACGTCACCGCCGACGGCAACGGGATGCTCGGCGTCCACGCCAACTACGCCGACGACCTGCGGCTGGAGGGGGTCCGCAGCACCGGCAACAACGCCGAGCACTTCAAGTACTCGCCGGTCTCCGGCGGGGTGAAGGTGACCCGGTCGCGGCAGGTCGCGGTGACCGGCGGCGTGTTCGCCGACAACCTCGGCAAGGGCGTGTGGATGGACGAGTCCGTCTACGACATCACCCTCACCGGCAACCGGATCCTGCGCAACGCCGACCACGGCGTCTCGCTGGAGCTGAGCGCCAAGGCGGTCGTCGCCGGCAACGTGATCGGCGGCAACGCCGGGGACGGGCTGAAGGTCAACAACACCTCCGACGTCCAGATCTGGAACAACTCGATGGCGGGCAACGGCCGCACCATCCACCTCGCGCAGGACCCGCGCAGCCCGTCCGACCCGCACGCGGCCGGCCGCGACCCGCGGCAGAAGAACGGCGACCCGGCGATGACCTGGCAGGTGTCCAAGGTCGTGATCAGCAACAACACCCTCGCCGACGCCCGCCCGCGCACCCCGTGCCTGCTGTGCGTCGAGGACGGCACGCACCGGCGCGGCGGCGGCCAGATGGGCCTCACCGTCGACGGCAACGTCTACGTCCGCCCGGACGGGAACCCGCACGCCGTCGTGCGGTGGGCGCGCGGTTCCGGCGGCACCTCCGACTTCACCGACCTTGGCCGGTTCCGGTCAGAGACCGGTCAGGAGAAGCGCGGCGTCCTGAAGACCACCGGCGGCGCCGCCGGCCAGGACGGCGCCCTGGAACGCAGTTTCGCCACCCAGGCGGACACCGGCACCGCCCTCCCCCTCCCAGCCCCCATCGCCGCCCTCCTCAACAAACCCACCGGCACCCGCCACGTCGGAGCGTGGACGTCCTGACGGGGATCGTTGCCCCTCCTCAGCCGTCAGCGACCCGGGCGTTGCGATCGCGTGCGAAGCCGGATTCGAGCTTGCGAGAATCCGATCGCGCAGCGAGGCCCCCAGGGCCGAGTCGGAGCGATGCAGCGATCGCACGCAGCGCCCGCCGAAGGGAGGGCGTCCAACGCCCGACCGCCAAGGGCGGTGCAATCAACACAGCGATCGCCGCAGTGCCCGCCGAAGGAAGGCGCCCCAGCGCCTGACGCCAAGGGCAATGCAATCAAGCACGCGCCCAGGGGAAGGTGCGGCCTAGGAGCGCTTCCAGGTCGGTGTTGAAGGGGGCGTAGTGCTCGGCGAGGGCCTGCCGGGTGGCGGGGGCGAGGTCCTGGCTGGGCGCCGCGTTCCACACCTTGATCGCCGACGGGGGCAGCGGCGCGGGGTCGAGCCCGAGGAAGCGCGCCACGGTGTCGCAGGCGGCCTGCGGGTCGGCGTAGAACTCCTCCGCCGCCAGCACGCAGAACCGCTCGGCCGGGAAGTGCTCCATCCAGCGCCGCAGGTGCGGGGCGTACTCGCCCTGCGCCCGGTAGGACTGCTGCTCGTGCGCGTAGCTGGCGTAGCCGGGCTGCTCGGCGACGATCCGCTCCTCCTCGCCGGCGAGCCGGTCCGCCTCGGCGGCCAGGGCCTCCTCGAACGTGGGCAGGTCCTCGGCGTTCTGCCGCCGCCGCTCCCGGTAGTGCGAGAACGCCCGCTCGATCGGGTCCCGCAGCACCAGCAGGATCTTGGCGTCCGGGACGTCCCGCCCGGCCCGCTCCGCCGCCAGCGGGTGGAACAGGTAGTACGGCGAGCCCTCCCCCACGACCTTGCCGGCGCGGCGCGCGGACGCCGGGAAGTGCGACCGGTACCAGGCGCCGCCCTTGTCGTAGTTGGTGTCGAAGTAGTGGACGCCCTTGGTGTGGTTGTCCTTGGGCAGCAGCCGCGCGTTCGGGAACAGCGGCATGACCTGCGGATGCTCCAGCAGCGTGTAGTACAGCGAGGTGGAGCCGCCGCGCTTGGCGCCGATCAGCAGGAAGTCGGGGCCGGGGCGCAGCGCCGCCGTGCTCATCCCGTACCCACGGATCACGCTACGGCCCGCGGCGACGACCGGGCCGGGAAGAGTCCCTCGATTCACGGGGGACAGGCTACCGGTCCGCCACCCGTATCCTTGGTCTCGTCTTTAACGAGCCCGTGCGGGCACGGCGGCGGCCGGACTCACCCAGGGAGGGCCTCATGACCGTCAAAGGCATCTTCCCGCGCCGCCGGCCGCCCGCGCCGAGCGCCGGGTGGTGGGCCTACGCGCTGCCGCTGGCCCTGATGCTCGCCAGCGACTACAAGCTGCGCAGCCGGGACGTCGACAACGCCGTCAGCGGCAGCGCCGACATGACCGTCCTGCTGGAGATCGCCGTCTACGGCGCGGCGGCGCTGTACCTGGTGTGGCGGTTCGGGCTCTACCTGCCGCGGCGCCGCACCACCGGGCTGCTGCTGGCGGCCTGGTGCTTCTGCGGGTACGTGGCGTTCTCGGCGCTGTGGTCGCCGTTCAAGTCGCTCGGCATCGTCCGCGGCGTCCAGCTGCTGATCACGATGCTGGTGGCGCACGCCATCGCGACCCGCGCCACCCCCGCCGACCTGCGCAAGCTCGCGCACATCTTCATCGGGATCGTGCTGGTGTCGGTGGGGATCGGCGCCGCGCACCCGTTCCCCCGCACGCTGCACACCGAGTCGCGGTTCAACTGGCTGTACGTCCACCCCGTCATCGCCGGCGTGTACCTCGCCGTCGCGATCCTGCTGGTCGTCGGCTACCTGATCCGGTGGAACCGGCCGCAGGACCGGCTGTGGCACCCGGTCGTCTACGTGGTGGCGCTGGCGGTCCTGACGGGCGCGCTCGTCGCCACCGGGACGCGCGGCGCGGCGCTGGGCTGCGCCGCGGGGCTGCTCGTCCTGCTGGCCACCGCGCGCGGCCCCAAGGGCCGGATCGACGTGATCGTGATGGGCGCCGCGGTGGCCGTGCTGGCGGTGCTGGCGTTCTCCGACAAGATCCTCGCGTTCGTGTCGCGCGGCGAGAGCACCGAGCAGCTCGCCACCCTGAACTCCCGCACCGAGCTGTGGTCGCTGGCGATGGACGCGTTCCGGGAGGAGCCGATCTTCGGCCGGGGCCTCGGCGCGTCCCGCGGCCTGTTCCTGGACAGCATCGGCCTCGGCGGCGGCCACAACGCGTTCATCAACGCGCTCGTCGACAACGGCGTCGTCGGCACGATCGCGTTCGCGGCGCTGCTGCTGACGCTCGGGTTCGTGCTGCTGACGCTCTGCCGGCACCGGACGCTGCGCGCCGACGCCGGCATGCTGCTGGGGATCTTCGGCTGCTTCCTCACCGACAGCATGACCACCGAGGGCCTCGCCGCCCCCGCGAACGTGTCGTCGGTGTGGCTGTTCATCCTCGTGGCGTGGACGGAGGCGCTGCGCCGGCAGGGCGGCGACCCCGCGCCCGTCCAGCGGCGGCCCGAGGAGGCGCTGGAGCTGCCGGGCGGCCGCTCAGGCACCACTGTGACGGCGACCCCGTACGTAGAACACGCCCCCCAGGAGCCCTAGCAGCACCAGGCCGACGAGCGCGCCGGTGCCGATCAGGCCGCCGGGCATCCCCGACTTGGACGGGTACGCGACCGGTGATCCGTCGTTCGCCGCCGGGGACGCGGACGCGTCCGGCTGCGTCGCCGCGTTCACCGCCGGCAGCGCCAGCGAACGGAACACCGGCCTGCTGCTGCTCGCGTTCGACAGGTACACCTTCCTGCCGTCCGAGGACACCCCGAACGCGTGCCCGGCCAGCGACGCCGACGTCTTGACGACCTGCCCGGCGTCGTCGCGGATACCGCCGAGGATCCGCACGTCCGTGGTCGTCTTGAGGATCACCCGGCCGTCCCGGGCGAAGGCGCCGCCGCGCACCGGGAACGGCAGCGTCCGCAGCCGCGTCAGCGCGTTCGTCGCCGGGCCGAGCACCCCCGGCAGCGCGAACACGCCCGCGGCCGTCGCGTCCCGGGTGATGATGTAGACGCGGGTCTCGGCCGGGTCGGCCAGCAGCGCGGCGCCCCGGTGCCCGCCGTCGGGGTACTTCACCTTGAACGACTTGGCCGCCAGCGCCCCGCCGGTCAGCGTCTTCGGCTCGGCCACCCGGTGCAGCACCAGGCTCCCCGCCCGGCCCGCGCTCAGGTCGCCGACGAACAGCCCCGACTCCCCGGCCCCGTTCTTGACGACCGTGATGGCGTCCCAGCGGCCCGCCGGGACGCCGGTCAGCGTGTAGGCGGCGCGGGTGCGGCCCTTGCCGTCCAGCGCGTACAGCCGCGACCCGGCCACGCCGGACGCGACCGTCCACCAGATGTCGGGATGCACGACGCCGGCGACCATCGCGGCGGGAGCGGCCACGGCGGGCCGGAACGCCGTGCGCGCCGCGGCCGTGCTCGTCACTGCGGGACTCGGCGACGGCGACTGCTCCGCGACCGCCGCCGGCCCTGTCAGAACCACGAGCACCGCCGCCGCACTGCCTGCGGCGAGCCGGAGCCTGAGGGGGTGCGTTCTCACAGTACTGACGTCCATCTCTGCGGGGGACCGTGTGGCATTCTTGCGCATGTGGATCCACTCGGCATCAAAGGTACTTACTCCTTCGACCCGCGCGTGCACGGTGACCAGCGGGGATCTTTCCATGAGTGGTTCCGTGACGACGTCCTGCGCCCGGTGGCCGGCCACGGGCTGAACCTGGCGCAGGCCAACTGCTCGGTGTCGGCGAAGGGCGTGCTGCGCGGCGTGCACTTCGCCGACGTCCCGCCGGGGCAGGCCAAGTACGTCACCTGCCTGCGCGGCGCGATCCTCGACGTCGTCGTCGACCTGCGCGTCGGCTCCCCCACGTTCGGGCAGTGGGAGGGCGTCCGGCTGGACGACGAGTCACGCCGCTGCCTGTACGTCGCCGAAGGCGTCGGGCACGCGTTCATGGCGCTGACCGACGACGCGACCGTCGTCTACCTGTGCTCGGAGCCCTACGCGCCCGGCCGCGAGCACGGCGTGCACCCGCTCGACCCCGGCCTCGGCATCGAGTGGCCCGCCGACATCGAGCCGCTGCTGTCCGACAAGGACGCCCAGGCTCCGACGCTCGAAGAGGCCCACCGGGCCGGCCTGCTGCCGTCCTACCAGGACTGCCTCGACCACTATGCCAAGCTGGGGCTGCCGCGCTGAGCCTCGGCCCAACAGGCCTGCAGCGACGGCCAGGCGGCGTGCAGCGCGTCCCGCCAGTCCCGCATGGGGTCCAGGCCGGCGGCCGCCCAGCGGCCGTGCCCGAGCACGCTGAACGCCGGACGCGGCGCGGGCCGCACGAACTTCTCGCTCGTCGTGGCCCGCACCCGCTCCGGGTCGAGGCCGAGCAGCGCGAAAACCTCGCGGGCCAGGCCGTACCAGGTCGTCCGGCCCGCGTTCGTGCCGTGGTAGGCCCCGGCGGGGGCGTCCGCGCGGGCCAGCGCGATGATCCGGCCGGCGAGGTCGCCGGTCCAGGTCGGCTGGCCGGCCTGGTCCTCCACCACCTCGACGGTGTCGCGCTCCCCCGCCAGCCGCGCCATCGTCCGGACGAAGCTCGGCCCGTGCGCCCCGTACAGCCACCCGGTCCGCACGACGTATCCGCGCTCGTAGGCGAGCACCGCCCGTTCACCGGCGAGCTTGGTGCGGCCGTAGGCGTTGACGGGCGCGGCCGGCGCGTCCTCCGGGTACGGCTCGGTGGCGGTGCCGTCGAACACGTAGTCGGTGGACACCTGGACGAGCTTCGCGCCGATCTCCGCGCAGCCCGCGACGAGCACCTCGACGCCCGTGCCGTTGACGGCGAGCGCCGCGTCCTCCTGGGTCTCCGCGTCGTCCACGGCCGTCCAGGCCGCGCAGTTCACCACGATCCCGGGCCGGTGCCGCCGCAGCGCCTCGCGGACCGCGCCGGGGTCGGTCAGGTCCAGCTCGCCGCGCCCCGGCGCCACCACGTCGTCCAGCCGGGCGACGACGTCGGTGCCGAGCATCCCGCCCGCCCCGGTGACCAGCCAGCTCACTTGGCGTCCTTCGACCGCTTCTTCAGCGGCTCCCACCAGGCGCGGTTCTCCTGGTACCAGCGGACCGTCGCGGCCAGGCCGTCCTCGAACGCCACCTGCGGCGCGTACCCGAGGGCCCGCAGCCTGGCGTCCGACAGCGAGTAGCGGCGGTCGTGGCCCTTGCGGTCCTCGACGCGCTCGACCATGTCCCAGCCGGCGCCGACCGCCTCCAGCAGCCGCCGCGTCAGCTCCAGGTTCGTCAGCTCCGCCGTGCCCGCGATGTGGTACACCTCGCCGGGCTCGCCGCGCTCGGCGACCACCTGGATGCCGCGGCAGTGGTCGGCGGCGTGGATCCAGTCGCGGACGTTGCCGCCGTCCCCGTACAGCGGCACCGTGCGGCCGTCCATCAGGTTCGTGGCGAACAGCGGGATGACCTTCTCCGGGTACTGGTACGGCCCGTAGTTGTTGCCGCAGCGGGTGATGCTGACCGGCAGCCCGTGCGTGCGCGCGTAGGCGCGGGCCATCATGTCGCCGCCCGCCTTGGCCGCCGAGTACGGCGAGTTGGGCGCGAGCGGCGCGTCCTCGTCCCACGAGCCCTCGTCGATGCTGCCGTACACCTCGTCGGTGGAGACCTGCACCACCCGCGGCGTCCCCGCGTCCAGGCACGCCTGCATCAGCGTCTGGACGCCCAGCACGTTCGTCCGCGCGAACTCCGCGCCGCTGGCGATCGACCGGTCCACGTGCGACTCGGCCGCGAAGTTCAGCACCACGTCGTGCCCCGGCACCAGCTCTGCGAGCAGCCCGCCGTCGCAGATGTCGCCGTGCACGAACGTGAACCGCCCCTCGACGGGCTCCAGGTTCGCCAGGTTCCCGGCATAGGTCAGCTTGTCCAGCACGGTGATCTCGGCACCGTCCCAGGCGGGATAGGCCCCGGACGCCAGGTCCCGCACATACTGCGACCCGATGAACCCGGCCCCACCCGTTACGAGAACGCGGGGGGCGCTCCTGCTGCCGCTCACTTGCTGATCTGCACTTTGCTGTGGTCTCCCAGGACGAGACGGTGGGCTTTCGGCACCCGGGGGGCGGGCGTGACCTCGGCCTCGCGGCCGATCAGGGAGCACTCGATGCGGCCGACGCCGTCGATGGACGCGCCGCGCAGCACGATCGAGTACTCGATCTCGCTGTCGAGGACCGCGCAGTCGCGGTCGATGGAGGTGAAGGGCCCGACGTAGGAGTCGCGGACGAGCGAGCCGGCGCCGACGATGACCGGGCCGACGACGCGGGACCCGGCGACGCGCGCGCCGCGCTCCACCACGACCCGGCCGATCAGCTCGCTGGCCTCGTCCACCACGCCCTCCACATGAGGTTCGACGCCCTCCAGCACGAGGCGGTTGACCTCCAGCATGTCGGTGACGTTGCCGGTGTCCTTCCAGTAGCCGGTGATCACCGTGGACTCGACCCGGTGGCCGTGGTCGATCAGCCACTGGATCGCGTCGGTGATCTCCAGCTCGCCGCGCGCGGACGGCTTCAGCTCCGCGACCGCCTCGTGCACCGCCGCGCTGAACAGGTACACCCCGACCAGCGCCAGGTCGCTCTTGGGGAACTCCGGCTTCTCCTCCAGCGCGACGACGCGGCCCGCGTCGTCGAGTTCGGCGACGCCGAACGCGCGCGGGTCCGAGACGTGCGTCAGCATGATCTGCGCCTGCGGGCGCTCCGCCCGGAACCGGCCGACGAGCCCGTCGATGCCGCCGACGATGAAGTTGTCGCCGAGGTACATCACGAAGTCGTCGCCGCCGAGGTACTCGCGGGCGATCAGGACGGCGTGCGCGAGGCCGCGCGGGGCGTCCTGGCGCAGGTAGGTCACGTCGAGGCCGAACGCCGAGCCGTCGCCGACGGCGCCGCGGATCTCGGCCTCGGTGTCGCCGACGACGATGCCGACCTCGCGGATCCCGGCGTCCCGGATCGCCTCAAGGCCGTAGAACAGGACCGGCTTGTTGGCGACCGGGACGAGCTGCTTCGCCGAGGTGTGGGTGATCGGGCGGAGCCGGGACCCGGCCCCGCCCGCCAGCACGAGGGCCTTCACGGCGCGACGGCGTAGGTCGGGCCCTGGGGGGCGGGCAGGTGCACGGGGGGCTCCAAGGGGTGCTTATCGGGCGCCGGTGATCATCCCGGCGCCGACGGTGTTGTTGGTGGCCTCGTCGATCAGGATGAACCCGCCGGTCAGCCGGTTGCGGGCGTAGTCGTCGACGAACAGCGGCTGCGTCACCCGCAGCGAGACCCGGCCGATCTCGTTCAGGCCGAGGCCCGGCGCCTGCTCGTCGCGGTGCAGGGTGTTGACGTCCAGCCGGTAGTGCAGCTCCTTCACCAGCGCCTTCGCGGTGCGGGTGGTGTGCTTGATGATCAGCTTGGAGCGGGGCGTGAGGGCGCGGTCGGGGGTCATCCAGCACACCATCGCGTCCAGGTCCTGCGCCGTCTCCGGCCGGTTGTGCGGACGGGCGATCATGTCGCCGCGGGAGATGTCGATGTCGTCGGCGAGCCGCAGCGTCACCGACATCGGCGCGTAGGCCTCCTCGACCGGGCCGCCGGGGCCGTCGATCCCGGTGATCGTCGTGGTCAGCCCGGACGGCAGGTGCACGACCTCGTCGCCCGGCTTCAGCACGCCGCCCGCGACCTGGCCGGCGTAGCCGCGGTAGTCGTGCAGCTCGGGGTCGGTGGAGGCGTGCGGGCGGATCACGTACTGCACCGGGAACCGCACGTCGATCAGGTTGCGGTCGGAGGCGATGTGCACGTGCTCCAGGTGGTGCAGCAGCGACGACCCGTCGTACCACGGCATGTTCACGCTGCGCTCGACGACGTTGTCGCCGTGCAAGGCCGAGATCGGGATGAACGTCAGGTCGGAGACGTCCAGCTTGGAGGCGAACGCGGTGAACTCGTCGACGATCCGCTCGTAGACGGCCCTGTCGTAGTCGACCAGGTCCATCTTGTTGATCGCCACGACCAGGTGCGGGACCTGCAGCAGCGTGGTCAGGAACGCGTGCCGGCGGGACTGCTCCAGGATGCCCTTGCGGGCGTCCACCAGGATGATCGCCAGGTCGGCGGTGGACGCGCCGGTCACCATGTTGCGGGTGTACTGGATGTGCCCGGGGGTGTCGGCGATGATGAACTTGCGGCGCGGCGTCGCGAAGTAGCGGTACGCCACGTCGATGGTGATGCCCTGCTCCCGCTCGGCGCGCAGGCCGTCGGTCAGCAGCGCGAGGTTGGTGTACTCCTCGCCGCGGTCGACGCTGGTCTTCTCGACCGACTCCAGCTGGTCCTCGAAGATCGACTTGGAGTCGAACAGCAGCCGCCCGATGAGGGTGGACTTGCCGTCGTCGACGCTGCCGGCGGTGGCGAAGCGCAGGAGGTCCATGGACTTGGCCGGCCCGCCCGTGGTGGACGTGCCCGTGGTGGACGTGCCCGTGGTGGACGTGCTCGCGGCGGGCTCGTTCGTGCTGGCCATTAGAAGTAGCCCTCCTTCTTGCGGTCCTCCATGGCGGCCTCGCTGGTGCGGTCGTCGGCGCGGGTCTGGCCCCGCTCGGTGATCCGCGTCGCGGCGATCTCCGCGATGACCTCGTCCAGCGTCGCGGCGTTCGACTTCACCGCGCCGGTGCAGGACGCGTCGCCGACCGTCCGGTACCGGACCGACGCCTCGAACTCCGGCTCGTCGTCGCCGCGGTTGGCGAACCCGGTCTCGGCGTCCAGCAGCAGCCCGTCGCGCTCGAACACCCGGCGGGTGTGCGCGAAGTAGATCGGCGGCAGCTCCAGCTCCTCGCGCCGCACGTAGTCCCAGATGTCGAGCTCGGTCCAGTTCGACAGCGGGAACACCCGGACGTGCTCGCCCTGCGTGATCCGCGTGTTGAACAGGTTCCACAGCTCCGGGCGCTGGTTCTTCGGGTCCCACTGACCGAACTCGTCCCGGAACGACACCACGCGCTCCTTGGCGCGGGCCTTCTCCTCGTCGCGGCGCGCGCCCCCGAACGCCGCGTCGAACTGGTGCTCCTCGATCGCGTCCAGCAGCGGCGTGATCTGCAGCCGGTTGCGCGACGCGCGGCGCCCCTTCTGCTCCACCACCCGGCCGGAGTCGATCGCGTCCTGCACCGACGCCACGACCAGCCGGACGCCCAGCTCGGCGACCCGCCGGTCGCGGTACTCCATCACCTCGGGGAAGTTGTGGCCGGTGTCGACGTGCATCACCGGGAACGGGATCGGCGCGGGCCAGAACGCCTTCTGGGCCAGGCGCAGCATCACGATGCTGTCCTTGCCGCCCGAGAACAGCAGCACGGGCCGCTCGAACTCGGCCGCCACCTCCCGGAAGATATGGATCGACTCGGCCTCGAGGACGTCTAGCTGGGACAGCAGATAATCGCAACGCTGCATGGTCTGGGGCTCTCTCCACGCTGTTCTGGCAGATAAACCGGTGGCACGGGACGGGCGCCCGCGCTTCCCACCGGATCGAACGTCGGCCCGCCGCCGGTCAATCCCGCCCGGCAGGGCGGCCTAGGCGGGCAGGCTGTCGCCCACTTCCCGTATGCCGGTCAGCAGCGTCGACGCCGACACAGGGTGGCACACCAGGATATCCGGGAGCCGCGGGTCCTTCCGGTTGTACTCCAGCGGAGCGCCGTCGACGCGGGACGCGTGCGCGCCCGCCGCCAGCGCGACCGCCGCCGGCGCGGCCGAGTCCCACTCGTACTGGCCGCCCGCGTGCACGTAGGCGTCCACCTCGCCGAGCAGCACCGCGGAGATCTTCGCCCCCGCCGACCCGATCGGCACCAGCTCCACATCGAGGCCCTCCGAGGGAGGACGACCCCCCACGCCCCCCTTTTCGAGCTTCTCGGCGAGACGCTGGACGAACTCGGGGGGACGCGTCCGGCTGACCGCGATCCGCAGCTTGCCCGTGTCCGGGGCGGGCGCGTGCAGCGGCACCTCCCGCGGCAGGCCCCGGCGCGCCGCGTCCGTTCCCGCGGTCACCGGGTCGGGCTCGCCGGCGTCGTCGCGGACGAGCACCGCGCCGCCGGTCGCGCAGGTCCGCAGCGTCAGGCCCTGCGCCGGCAGCGCCACCGCGCCCGCCGACAGCCGCGCCGCGCCCGCCGCGTCCCGCTCCCACAGCGCCACGTGGACCGCCCAGTCGCGGCGGCCCTCCTCGGAGAACTCCCGGGTGCCGTCGAGCGGGTCGATGATCCACACCCGCCGCGCCGACAGCCGCTCGGCCTCGCCGGTGTTGCGGGTCGGGGCCCGGTCGTCGTCCTTGGAGCGCTTGCCCGCGACCGACGAGCGGCCCTCCTCGGAGAGCACGGCGTCGCCGGGACACCGCTCCGCCAGCGCCGCCATCAGGTACTCGTGCGACCGCAGGTCGCCGGTGTCCTTCAGGGCGCGCCCGTCGGCGAAGCCCACCTCGTCCCGCACGCCCAGCAGCAGCCGGCCCGCCGCCGCGGCGAGCTCCGCCGCCAGCGCGTGGTCGTCCGCCGCCGCTGTCTCGGTCATCCGTTGATCACATTCCCGACTCGACTGGTCTGCCCGGTCTACTTTCTCATGGATACCGCACCGCGACCGGTGCCAGGGCCGCGGTCCCGGTCGGCGGGAGTCCCGCGGCTAGTACGCGCCGGACCCGCGGAACACCGCCGACCACGTCTTCCACATGATCTGCAGGTCCAGCGCCAGCGACCAGTTGTCCACGTACCGCAGGTCGAGCCGGACCGACTCGTCCCACGTCAGGTCCGACCGGCCGCTGACCTGCCACAGCCCGGTCAGCCCCGGCTTCACCACCAGCCGCCGGTACACGTCGCCGCCGTACTGGGCGACCTCCTCCGGCAGCGGCGGGCGCGGCCCCACCAGCGACATGTCGCCGCGCACCACGTTGATCAGCTGCGGCAGCTCGTCCAGCGAGTACCGGCGCAGCCACCGCCCCACCCGCGTGATCCGCGGGTCCTCGCGCATCTTGAACAGCACGCCGTCGTTCTCGTTGTGCTGCAGCAGCGCGACCTTGCGGGCCTCCGCGTCCTGCACCATCGTGCGGAACTTCAGCACCGTGAACTCGCGGCCCCCGCGGCCCACCCGGACCTGCTTGAACATCACCGGGCCCGCGCTGGTCACCTTGATCAGGAACGCGACCACCAGCATCAGCGGGCTCAGCAGCAGCAGCCCGGACAGCGCCGCGGTCCGGTCGAACAGGCCCTTCAGCACCCGGCGGCCGCCGTCCAGCTCCGGATGCTCCACGTGCAGCAGCGGCAACCCCGACACCGGCCGGATCGAGATCCGCGGGCCGGTGACGTCCATCAGCGCCGGCGCCACCACCAGCTCCACGTCGTCCCGCTCGATCTGCCACGCCAGCCGCCGCAGCGCCACGCCGTCCATCTCCGGGCAGGCCAGCACCGCGACCGAGTCCGCGCCGATCCGCTCGGCGACCGCGGCCGTCTGGGCGAAGTCGCCCAGCACCGGCACGCCCTCGACCTCGCGGACCGCGTCCTCACCGGACGCCAGCGCCGGCGGCAGGCACACCGCCACGATGTCCATCCCGTGGTAGCGCTTCTGCCGCAGCAGCCGGATCAGATCCGCGACGGACGTGCGGTGCCCCGCCACCACGACCCGCCGCATGCACTCGCCGTTCCAGCGCTTGCGGTGCAGCCACTTGCGCAGCCGGTACCGCGCGACGAGGTTCAGGAACGTGCCGAGCGGCATCGCCATCACCACGTAGCCGCGCGCGACCTCGGTCTTGGTGGCGTACGCCAGGATCGCCAGCGTCGCGGTGAAGATGAACCCCGCCCGGATGACGCCCTTGAACTCCTCGTACCCCACGCCGATGTAGCGCGGCTGGTACGCCCGGCACAGCGCCAGCATCGGGATCCACAGCACCGGCAGCGCCACCGTCAGCGCCACGTACGGGGCCGTCGGGTCGCTCGGCACGCCCGGGAAGCGGAGCACGAACGCGATCACCCCGGCCGCGAGCATGCTGAAGAAGTCCAGCCCCCCGGCGAACCGGCGGTACCATCCACTCCAGCTCTGCGCATCCGGGCGACGTTGCTCGTGGCGGATCGGTGACTCGGCCTGAACCTTGTCAACGACGGCCATACGACCTCACCCAACCCATGTAACGCGCGCCCCGAAAAGCTCGATCCACCCCAGAGACGGTTGAAGAGCGCTCAAGGTTCACATAAAACACGAACCTCATGCACGCAGAATTTTACGTGCGCCTCACCGTGTCGGGGCCACCACGGGCCGCATCCGGCCGATCCCCCGAAAACGCCCACGCGGCCGCGGATCACCCCGCATGGAAGACGTTCTGCGCCGCCTCCAGCCCCCCGGTCAGCAGCGCCTCGACCGCGTCCGCCGCGCGGTCGACCTCCAGCTCCAGCACCTTCTTCTCGGCCGCCGAGAAGTCCTTGAGCACGAACGCCGCCGGATCCATCCGGCCCGGCGGCCGCCCCACCCCGAACCGGACCCGCAGGTACTCCCGGTCGCCCAGCGACTTCGTCAGCGACCGCAGCCCGTTGTGACCGTTGTCACCGCCGCCGCGCTTCAGCCGCAGCGCCCCGAACGGGACGTCCAGCTCGTCGTGGACGACGACCAGCCGCTCGACCGGCACCTTGTAGAAGTCCCGCAGCCCCTTCACCGGGCCGCCCGACTCGTTCATGTACGTCCGCGGCTTGGCCAGCACCGCCCGCGCGCCCGCGAGCCGGCCCTCCAGCACGTCCGCCCGCGACCGGTGCGCCTTGAACCGGCCGCCGGCCCGGCCGGCGAGCTCGTCCAGCACCATGAACCCGGCGTTGTGCCGGTTGCCGGCGTACGACGGCCCGGGGTTCCCCAGGCCGACCACCAGCCACACGTCCGCGCTCACCCGATCTCCTCACGGCCGACGGCCCCCGCAGGAGCTCCTGCGGGGGCCGTTCGCCGGTTTCGCCGTTCCGCGTGCCTACTCGGCGGACTCCTCCGCGGCCTCCGCCTCCGCGGCCTCCTCCTCGGCGGTGGCGGCCGCCTCGGCGGCCTCCGCCTCGGCCTCGGTCTCGGTCTCGCCCGCGGACGCCGTCGCGTCCGCGATCTGCAGGATCAGCGCCTCCTCGTCGAGCGACAGCGTGGTGCCCGACGGCAGCTTCAGGTCCTTCGCCAGCACCTGCGTGCCGACCTCGAGGCCCTCGATCGACAGGTCGACCGCCTCGGGGATGTGCGTCGCCTCGGTCTCCACCGAGACCTGCACGACCTCCTGCTGCACGACGCCGCCCGGGACGACGTCGCCGACGACGTTCACCGGGAGGTCGACCGTGACCTTCTCGCCCCGCTTGACCAGCAGCAGGTCGACGTGCTCCAGGAAGCCCTTGATCGGGTCGCGCTGCACGTCCTTGGGCAGCGCGAGCTCCGCGCCGCCGCCGAGGCCGTCGATGGTCAGCAGCACGTTCGGGGTCTTCAGCGCGAGCATCAGCTCGTGGCCCGGCAGCGCGATGTGCTGCGGGTCGGTGCCGTGACCGTAGAGGACGGCGGGCACCTTGCCGGCCCGGCGGGTGCGCCGCGCGGCACCCTTACCGAACTCGGTGCGCGGCTCGGCGGCGATGCGTACCTCGGACACGGCGGAAACTCCTTGCTTGTTGCGATCCACGGCCGTCCCGCAGGACGTCCGCTACGGACAGAGCGTTGCGATCCTCGCACGCCGACTCGGGGCGGGCGCCAAGATTCTTTGCGTTACCCGGGGAGTACGGGCCTGAACGGCGCCGTACTGGCGACCCGGGGCATACGCGGATTCAAGAAGTCTAGCCGATCGTTTCCCCGCGCAACGCCAACACCCCCAGGGGGGCGCCCGCCGGCGCCCCCCGTCCGCGCCGCCGGCACGCTCCTGAAACGGCGGTCCGGCACCGGCCCGGGAAGGGCCGGCTCAGCTGTGCCCGCCGAAGAGGCTGGTGACCGAGCCGTCGCTGAACACCTCGTTGATCGCGCGGGCGACCAGGGGGGCGATCGACAGCACCGTCAGCTTGTCGAACTGCTTGTCCTCGGGGATCGGCAGCGTGTTGGTCAGCACGACCTCGGAGATCCGCGAGTTCTTCAGCCGGTCCACCGCCGGCCCCGACAGCACGCCGTGCGTCGCCGCGACGACGACCTTGTCGGCGCCCTGCTCGAACAGCGCGTCCGCCGCCTTCACGATCGTCCCGCCGGTGTCGATCATGTCGTCCACGACCACGCAGGTGCGGCCCTTGACCTCGCCGACGACGTCGAACACCTTGACCTCGTTGGCCACGTCCGGGTCGCGCTTCTTGTGGATGATCGCCATCGGGACGCCGCCGAGCCGGTCCGACCAGCGCTCGGTCACCCGCACCCGGCCCGCGTCCGGCGCCACCACCGTCACCCGGGAGGTGTCCAGCCGGCTCTCGAAGTGGTGCGCCAGCAGGTCCAGCGCGAACAGGTGGTCGACCGGGCCGTCGAAGAACCCCTGGATCTGCGCGGTGTGCAGGTCCACCGCGATCAACCGGTCGGCGCCCGCCGTCTTGAACAGGTCCGCCATCAGCCGGGCCGAGATCGGCTCGCGGCCGCGGTGCTTCTTGTCCTGCCGGGCGTACCCGAAGAACGGCGCCACCACCGTGATCCGCTTGGCGGACGCCCGCTTCAGCGCGTCCACCATGATCAGCTGCTCCATGATCCACTGGTTGATGGGAGCCGTGTGGCTCTGGATCACGAAGGCGTCGGAGCCGCGGACCGACTCCAGGAACCGCACGAACGTCTCACCGTTGGCGAAGTCGTAGGCGGACGTCGGCGTGAGGTCGACGTGGAGGTTGTCGGCTACTTCCTTGGCCAGGTCCGGGTGGGCTCGGCCGGTGAAGAGCATCAGCTTCTTCTGGCCGCTCGCTTTGATCCCACTCACCTCTGACAACTCCCCCTCAATGGAACTGTGCACTCGTGTGGGTTGTTGTCCCCACACACCAGGCATCACAAGAGTCCCTCCCGCGATGCCCGGCCGTCTGTTGTCCGTGGGGGACGCCGCTGTCCTCCACCTCCCCGCCGCTCGGCGGGGCAGTCCTCTCGGCGCGCCGGACGCCCGGCGCGCGTCACCGTCAGGCCGGCTCGTCCCGGCCCTCGGCGGCGCGCCGCGCCGCCTCCGCCGCCTCCGCGGCCGGCGTCCCGGGCCGCCTGCGCTCGACCCAGCCCTCGACGTTGCGCTGCCGCGCCCGCGCGACCGCCATCGCGCCCGGCGGGACGTCCTGGATGATCACCGAGCCGGCGGCGGTGTAGGCGCCGTCGCCGACCGTCACCGGCGCGACGATCATGTTGTCGCTGCCGACCTTCACGTGCGAGCCGATGACGCTGCGGTGCTTCTGCACGCCGTCGTAGTTCACGAACACCGAGCTCGCGCCGATGTTGGAGTGCTCGCCGATCTCGGCGTCGCCGACGTAGGTCAGGTGCGGCACCTTGGTGCCCTCGCCGATGTCGGCGTTCTTGGTCTCGACGTAGGTCCCGATCTTGCCCTTGCGGCCCAGCCGCGTCCCCGGCCGCAGGTAGGCGAACGGCCCCACCGACGCCTCCGGCCCGATCTCCGCCTGGACGCACACCGCGTTCACCACGGACGCGTCCGCGCCGACCCGGGTGTCGGTCAGCGTGCAGTTCGGCCCGACGCTCGCGCCCGCCTCCAGATGGGTGCGGCCGTGCAGCTGCGTCCCCGGGTGGACGACGGCGTCCGGCTCGGCGGTCACGTCCGCGTCGATCCAGGTGGACGCCGGGTCGACGATCGTGACCCCGGCCCGCATGTGGGCCTCCAGGATCCGGTCGTTCAGCTGCCGCCTGGCCTGCGCGAGCTGGACCCGGTCGTTGACGCCCTGCGTCTCCACCCAGTCGGCGACCAGGTGCGCGCCGGCCCGGTGGCCGTCGCCGCGCAGGATCGCCACCACGTCGGTGAGGTACTCCTCGCCGCCGGCGTTGTCGGTGGTCACCCGCTTGAGGGCGTCCTCCAGCAGGGTGCCGTCGAAGGCGTACATGCCGACGTTGATCTCGTTGACGGCCCGCTGCGCCTCGGTCGCGTCCTTGTGCTCGACGATCGCCTCGACGCTGCCGTCCGCCGCGCGGATCATCCGCCCGTACCCGGTCGCGTCGGGCATCTCGGTCGTCAGCACGGTGACGGCGTTGCCCTCGTCCTCGTGCGTGCGGACCAGCGCGGCGAGGGTCTCGCCCCGCAGCAGCGGGTGGTCGCCGTTGGTCACCACGACGATCCCGTCGAGCGAACCGGTCTGCTCCAGCGCCATCCGGACGGCGTGCCCGGTGCCGCCCTGGACCTCCTGGACGACCGGCTCCACGTCCGGGGCCTGCTCGCCCAGGTAGGCGACGGCCTGCTCGCGCCGGTGCCCGACGACCGCGACGAGGCGGCGCGGCTCCAGCTCGCGGGCGGCGGCCAGCACGTGGCCGAGCATGGCGCGCCCGCACAGCTCGTGCAGGACCTTCAGGGTGCGGGACTTCATCCGTGTGCCCTCGCCCGCGGCGAGGACGATGACGGCGGCCGGGCTGTCGGCCCGACTCCGTGTACGGCGGGCACTCACGAGGAGGCTCCTCGGCATCGCGGGCGGGATCGGCTGCGAGCGCACCCACCTGCGACATCACGGCACGGCAGGCCGAGGCGCACCCGACACCGGAAGGATACCGCCCGCCGGGCGCGGGTCACCCGGAGGGCCGCCTCACCAGGACAGACACCCCAAAGTGCGGCCTTCCAGACAAATCGGCTCCCGGGGGAGGAATCGAACCTCCGTTGACTGAACCAAAATCAGTTGTCCTGCCCCTAGACGACCCGGGAAGGGCGGTTCGGCCCTCTCGGCACGGGAGGACCGGGCTCGCGCGGGACCAACGATACCGAGTGGACCCGCGTGATCCCCACGGCTTTACGCCTCGCGCAGGACTCTACTGCGCGAGGCGCCCCGGACGCGGCCCCCGGTCCTCGACCCCACGGGCACGGAAACCCCAGGCCACGCCGGGGTGTCTCGGCCGGTTCGCCCGAATCGGTTTAGAACGGCCTTCACCGAGCACCCCATCTGCGTGCCGCCCGACCACCCCAGGTCGCCGGCGGCATACCGCCACCGCGGACGCGCACCGGCCGGCCGGGCGAACCGGTCTCCGGACGGGTCGGCGGTGGACGGGCCCGCCAGGGAGGCGTGGGCGCGGTTCGCGCGCCGGCCCAGGGTCCGGGGGCATGGGTTCCCTTCCGCGGCGGGCGGTCAGGTCCGCAGGAGAGTTTTGTGGCTCATGAGACAGATTCTCGCTGAATTTACCGGCCGTCCCTGTCCAACTTACGGAAGCGTAGGTTACGTTGGCGTAGGTAGGCCTCCCCGAGTCCCAGGAACAGGAAGTGATGACGCATGACAACGGCCCCGACCATGGCTCCTCCTCAACCGGAACGGCGACCCGAACTCGCGCCCGAAAAGCAGGGCAACGGCGAACGCCTGCTCGTCGCGGTGTTCACGGGCGTCCCGTTCCTGGCCCTGTTCGCGGCGGTCCCGCTCGCCTGGGGCAGGTTCCTTGGCTGGACCGACGTCGCGCTCACGGCCGTCTTCTACGTGCTGTCCGCGGGCGGCATCACCGTCGGGTACCACCGGTACTTCACGCACGGCTCGTTCAAGGCGAACCGGGGACTGAAGATCTTCCTGGCGCTGGCCGGGAGCCTGGCCATGGAGGGCCCGGTGATCACCTGGGTCGCCGACCACCGGCGCCACCACAAGCACTCCGACCAGGAGTTCGACCCGCACTCGCCGTGGCGGTTCGGCGACGACTGGAAGGCGCTGGCCAAGGGCCTGGTGTGGGCGCACTACGGCTGGCTGTTCGACGCGAACCGGACCTCCAAGCCGCGGTTCGCCAAGGACCTGCTGAACGACCGCGACATCCGCCGGATCCACCTGGCCTTCCCCGGCCTCGTGGCGGTGTCGTTCCTGCTGCCGGCCGCGCTCGGCGGGCTGATCACGATGTCGTGGCTCGGCTTCTTCACCGCGCTGTTCTGGGCCGGGTTCGTGCGGATCACGCTCGTCCACCACGTGACGTGGGCGATCAACTCGATCTGCCACACGTTCGGCAAGGAGGAGTTCGAGGTCCGCGACAAGTCCCGCAACGTGTGGTGGCTGGCGATCCCCTCGCTCGGCGAGTCGTGGCACAACCTGCACCACTCGGACCCGACGTGCGCCCGGCACGGGGTGCTGAAGGGGCAGGTCGACATCAGCGCGCGGATCATCTGGGCGTTCGAGAAGCTGGGCTGGGCCCGCGACGTCCGGTGGCCGAAGGATGACAGGCTCGCCGCCAAGCGCACGAAGCAGGCTGCGTGACCGTCACAATTGATCCCGTGACAGATCCCGCTCCCAGGCCGCGCAGAAAGCGGATGACCGGTAAGGAACGCCGCGAGCAGCTCCTCGACATCGGTCGCACGCTCTTCGCCGAGCGCGGCCTGGACGGCACCTCGGTGGAGGAGATCGCCTCCGCCGCGGGTGTGTCGAAGCCCGTGGTGTACGAGCACTTCGGCGGCAAGGAGGGCCTGTACGCGGTCGTCGTCGACCGGGAGTTCGAGGGCCTGCTGAGCCTGGTGACCGAGGCGCTGAACTCGGTGATCCACTACCGGAGCAAGCTGGAGAAGGCGGCGCTGGCGCTGCTGGAGTACATCGAGGACCACCCGGACGGGTTCCGGATCCTGGTGCGCGACTCGCACGGCGGCACCGGCACCGGCAGCTACGCGAGCCTGCTCAGCGAGATCGCCGGCGAGGTCGAGTACATCCTGGCGCAGGAGTTCGACCGGCACGACTACGACGACAAGTTCGCGCCGCTGTACGCGCAGAGCCTGGTCGGCATGGTCGCGCTGACGGGCCAGTGGTGGCTGGACGTCCGCAAGCCGAAGCGCGAGGAGGTCGCCGCGCACGTGGTGAACCTGGCGTGGAACGGCCTTGCGGGGCTGGAGCCGAAGCCGTCGCTGGATCCGCGGCAGCGCCGCAAGGAGATGGAGCGCGCGGAGCGGCGGGCGGAGAAGGCGGCCGCGAAGGCCGAGAAGGCGGAGGAGAAGGCGGCGGCGCGGGCCGAGAAGGCGCAGCGCAGGAGCCGCCGGGACGCGGAGGCCGACTTCGTCGAGCCGAGTCCGAGGCCCCATCCCTCGATCTGATCCGTTCACGGGGCCGGTCGTGCGCGTGCTGCGCACGGCCGGTCTCGTGCTTTCCGGGCCTCCTGCGGACGGACGCCGGTGGCCGTCCGGAGTTCGTCCGGGCGGCCACCGGCAGGGGTCGCCGGCGTCGGGTCGCGAAGCCGGGGTTCGGTGCCGGGCCGCGCGCTCCGCGATCCTGTCGCGGTCGCGTCCGCGGCGGCCTGGATGCCGCCCGCCGGCCGAGGAGCACACCGCAGGGGAACGATTGGCTTTCCTCGGCCGGCGGGCGGCACCCCGTCTACGGGGCGTGCCGTGTGGCGATCACGAACACCCTCCTGAACGGGAAGACGGTGCCGTAGGGGCGGGCGGGGTAGGCGGCGCGGAGCCGGTCGCGGTAGGCGGTGAGGAACTCGCCGGTCTCGTCCGGCGCGAGGGCCGACAGGACGGGGCGCAGCGCGCTGCCCTTGACCCATTCGAGGACGGGGTCGTCGCCGGTGAGGACCTGCATGTAGGTGGTCTCCCAGGCGTCGACGGCGCAGCCGAGGCCGGCGAGGCGGTCGAGGTAGCCGGCCGGGTCGAGGACGGGGTCGTCGCGGACGGTGCCGGAGAGGCGGTCGCGCCAGCGCGGGGAGCGGCACAGCTCGCGGAGCTGGACGTGGCTCTGGGCGGCGAAGTTGCCGGGGACCTGGAAGGCGAGGCGTCCGCCGGGCGCGAGGGCGTCGATCCAGCGCGGCAGCAGGTCGAGGTGTTCGGGGACCCATTGCAGGACGGCGTTGGAGACGATGAGGTCGACGGGGTGCGCGGGCTCCCAGGTGGCGACGTCGCCGACGCGGAAGGCGAGGCGTCCGGGGATCTCGCGGGCGCGGGCGGCGGCGATCATCTCGGGGGAAGAGTCGAGGGCCTCCACGACCGCGCCGGGCCAGCGGCCCGCGAGGGTCGCGGTGAGCTCCCCGCTCCCGCACCCGAGGTCGACGACGTGCCGGGGCTCGACCGGCCCGAGCCGGCCGACCAGTTCGGTGAACGGCCTGGCGCGCTCGTCGCCGTAGACCCCGTACTGCGCGGGGTCCCAGACGGCCTCGGCTTGTCTCGACATCAAGAGACATGATGCCCCGCGCTTATCTTGATGTCAAGAATGTTGGGCCCGTCCCCGGAAACCGGCGCACCGGGACCGGTCGGGTGACGGATGCCGCGCCGTCCGGCCGCTCCCTAGGGTCGGCGGCATGGAGCGAGGACAGCGAGGGAACTGGGCGCTCGTGCTCGGCCCGGGAGGCCCGGTCGGCACGGCGTGGCTGGCCGGGCTCGCGGCCGGGCTGCGCGAGGCGGGCGTGGACCCGGCGGCCGCGGAGCCGATCGCCGGGACGTCGGCGGGCGCGATCGCCGGCGCGATGATCGCCGCGGGCCGCGACCTGGCGGCGGTCGCGGAGCTGCCGCCGCCGGGCGGTCCGCGCCCGGCGGCGGATCCGTCGGTGATGGAGCGGGTGTTCGGGCTGCTGCGCGATCCGGCGCTCGCCCCGGACGAGGCGCGCCGGCGCGTCGGCGGGCTGGCGATGGAGGCCACCGCGCTGCCCGCCGAATGGCATCGCGAGCGGATGCGGTTCCTCGTCGGCACCGACGACTGGCCGGACCGGCCGCTGCTGATCACCGGGGTGGACGTGGCGTCCGGGGAGCCCGTCGTCTGGGACCGGACGTCCGGCGTCCCGCTGTCCGCCGCCGTGGCGGCCAGCAGCGCGGCGCCCGGCTACGCGCGTCCGGTCGAGATCGGCGGGCGGTTCTACATGGACGGCGCGTTCGGCGGCGGCTCGTGGCCGTGGCTGGCGGAGGGCGCGGACGCGGTCGTCCTGATCGAGCCGTTCGCGCACATGTCGGACGGCTCGGGCGGGGACGTCCGGATCGTCCCGGACGAGGCGGCGCTGGAGGCGTTCGGCGGCGACGTCGGCGACGTGACCCGCTGGTCGCGGTGCTACCGGGCGGGCGTCCGGCAGGCCCCCGAGGCGGCGAGGCTCCTGGCTACTGTGACCTGATGCGGAAACTGGTGCTGGCGTCGGCCTCCACGGCGCGGTTGCGGATCCTCCGGCAGGCCGGGGTCGAGCCGGAGGTCGTCGTCAGCGGCGTCGACGAGTCGGCGGTCGCGGCCGGATCGGTCGCGGGGCTGGCAGGCGCGCTGGCGAAGGAGAAAGCGGGCGCGGTCGCGGGCGGAGTCGCGGACGCGATCGTGATCGGCTGCGACTCCCTCCTGGAAGTGGACGGACGCGCATTCGGCAAGCCGGGATCGCCGGAGCAGGCCGCCGCGTGGTGGGCGGAGCGGCGCGGCGCGGCGGGCGTCCTGCACACCGGCCACTGCGTGGTCGACACGGCGTCGGGACGGGAGGCGCTGGAGGTGGCGAGCACCCGGATCCGGTTCGGCGACCCGTCCGACGAGGAGATCGCCGCGTACGTCGGCACGGGCGAGCCGCTGCACGTCGCGGGCGCGTTCACGCTGGAGGGGCTCGGCGCCTGGTTCATCGACGGCATCGACGGCGACCCGGGCACGGTGATGGGCCTGTCGCTGCCGCTCCTGCGCCTGATGCTGACCGGTATCGGCGTGCCCCTCACCGAGATCTGGCCGGTCAGCGCTTGATCAGTCCGGTCAGCGCTTGATCAGGCCGCGTTCCAGCGCGACGACGACCGCGCGGGTCCGGTCGCTGACGTCGAGCTTGGCGAACACGCGCAGCAGGTGGGTCTTCACCGTGGCCTCCGCGATGACCAGCCGCCGCCCGATGTCGGCGTTGGACAGCCCGTCGGCGACCGCGTTCAGCACCTCGGCCTCGCGGGCGGTCAGCACGACGGGCGCGGGCTGCCGCATCCGGGCGACGAGCCGCTGCGCGACGCGCGGGGCGAGGACGGTCTCGCCGCGCGCGGCGGCGCGCACCGCGTCGGCGAGCTGCTCGCGGGTGGCGTCCTTGAGCAGGTAGCCGATGGCGCCGGCCTCCACGGCGCGCTCGATCTCGGCGTCGGTGTCGTAGGTGGTGAGGATCAGCACGCGGGTGCCGGGGCAGCGGGCGAGGATCTCGGTGGTTGCCGACACCCCGTCCAGCACGGGCATCCGCAGGTCGACCAGCGCGACGTCGGGGCGGAGCCGTTCGGCCAGGGCGACCGCCTCGCGGCCGTCGCCCGCCTCGCCGGCGATCTCGATGCCGGGCTCGCCGGCCAGCAGCGCGGCGACGCCTGCGCGCATCACGGTGTGGTCGTCCACGAGGATCACGCGGACCGGTGCGTCGTTCATGGGGTGCCTTCGCGGGGAAGCAGCGCGAGGACGCGGGTGCCCTCGCCGGGGGCGCTGGTGACGGTGAGCCGGCCGCCGAGCTCGGCCAGGCGGCGGCGCATCCCGTCCAGCCCGAACCCGCCGGACGCGGCGCCGGGGACGAAGCCGCGGCCGTCGTCGGTGATCTCCAGTTCGACGCCGTGCGGGTGCGCGGCGAGGACGACGCCGACGGTGGTGGCGGCGGCGTGCTTGCGGACGTTCGCCAGGGACTCCTGCGTGCAGCGCAGCAGCGCGACGCGGGTCGGCTGGTCGCAGTCGACGTCGGGCAGGTCGGCGTCGACGGCGAGGCCGGTGTCCTCGGCGAACCGGTCGAGGGTGCGGCGCAGGGTGGCGGCGATGGAGCCGGCCGCGACCCCGCCGCCCGGGACGGAGCCGCCCGGGGCGGAGCCGACCAGGACGCGGGCCTCGGCGAGGTTCTCGCGGGCGGTGCGCTCGATGGACACCAGCTGCCGGGCGCTCGCCGCCGGGTCGGTGCCGATGCCCTCGCGGGCGGCCTCGGCGAGCACGACGATGGACGCCAGGCCCTGCGCGAGGGTGTCGTGGATCTCGCGGGCGAGCCGTTCGCGCTCGTCGGCGGCGCCCTGCCGGCGCTGCGCCTCGGCCAGGCGGCGCTCCGCCTCCTCCAGGTCGGCGGCGAGGTGGCGGGCGCGCTCGGCGTGGCGGGCGACGACGCGGGTCATCCACAATCCGGCGAGGATGCTCGCGCCGTAGCCGGTGAGGGCGGCGACGGTGTTGCCGGTGAGGGCCGGGCCGTCGGGGTTGGCGGCGATGCCCGCGACGGCGGCCGCGGTGGCGAGGCCGCTGAGGGCGATCGCGCGCCGCGGGCCGCCGCCCTGGATCCAGAAGTGCGGCAGCGAGACGATCAGCAGCGACGCGGCGCCGTCCAGCAGGCAGGACACCGCGCCGATGCCGGCGATCAGCGCCCCCAGGAACGTGTACCGGCGGACCGCGAGGTCGCCCGGGAACGTTCCGGTGATCGGGTAGCAGACGGCGAGCAGGGCCAGCAGCGCGAGCGTCGCGGACCGGGTGCCCTCCGCGTGGTCCCACACGGCGATGCCGGGCGGGACGAGCCCGAAGCACACCCAGAGGGTGGCGTACCAGCGGCGGAGGGCCCGCGCCTGGAGCCGGTCGTCGTGCTGTGGCCCTTGCTCCATGCCGGTCAGCCTACTTTCGCCGGTTCGGGGGCGGATGCGGCGGTACGTCCTGGACGGGACGGCCACCACGTGCGCTCCCCCAGCAGCAGCATCAGCGCGGGCAGGATCACGACGCGGATGACGAACGCGTCCAGCAGCACCGCCACGGCCAGCGCGAACCCCATCTGCTTCATCTCGATGATGTGCAGCGGGATGAAGCTGGCGAAGACGGTCACCATGACGAACGCGGCGCTGGTGACGACGCCGGCGGAGCGCCCGATGCCGTCCAGGACGGCCGTGCGGGTGGACGCGCCGGCGAGCCTGGCCTCCCGGATCCGGCTGATCACGAAGACCTGGTAGTCCATCGACAGCCCGAAAAGGATCACGAACAGGAACAGCGGGACGCGGGAGCCGATCGTCCCGGTGGAGGTGAAGCCGAGCAGGCCCTCCGCCCACGTCCCCTGGAACGTCAGGACGAGCAGGCCGAGTGCGGCGCCCGCCGACAGCAGGTTCAGCAGCACGCCGACCACGCCGAGGACCACGGACCGGAACGCCCAGACCGTCATCGCGAACGTCACCAGCAGGAGCGAGGCGATGATGAGCGGCAGCTTCTGCTTCTGGTGCTCGGGGTAGTCGGCGTAGCGGGCGACGTCGCCGGTGACGGCGACCTTGGCGCCGGGCAGCTTCCCGACCGTCGCGGGCACGTAGTCGTGGCGGACGGTCTTGAGCGACGCCACCGCCGCCGAATCGCTGACGTAGTGCGGGACGGGCAGCTCCAGCAGGCTGATCCGCCCGTCCGGCGAGGTGCGCAGCTCGGACGTCCCGGACATGCGCGGGTCGTGCTTCGCGCGGCGGGAGAGGTCGCGGAGCGCGCCCGCGACCTGCGTCCGGCGGGACGGGTCGGCCTTCACCACGACCTGGTGCATGGCCTTCAGGTCAGGGAACGCGGCGTTGAGCCGGTCGTAGCCCCGCATCGCCGGGATGGAGCGCGGGTGGGTCTCGCGGCCCATGTCGGTGAGCTTCATGCCGAGCAGTGGCGCGGCGAGCGCGAGCATCGCCAGGACCCCGACGGCCAGCGTGACGCCGGGATGGCGGCCGGTCGGCCGCAGCAGGGCGCGGGTGAGCCGTCCGCCGCTCTCCGATCGCGTCCCGCGCACCGGCCTGCCGCGCCGGATCCGGCGCTCCCTGCGGTTCTCCGCCCACTGGCCGAGCTTGGCGAGCAGGGCGGGCAGCACCGTGAGGGAGCTGAGGACGGCGACGACCGTCACGACGATCGCGCCGGTCGCGATCGAGGAGAAGATCACGTCGTCCGCGAGGTACAGCGTGGCACTGGAGACGGCGACCGCGAGCCCGGACACGACCACGGCCCGCCCGGACGTGGCGGCGGCGAGTTCGACGACGGCCGCGGCCGGCAGCCGCCCGCCCGACCTGGCCCGTTCCTCCCGTTCCCGCTTGAGGTAGAAGAGGGTGTAGTCGACGCCGACCGCCATGCCGATGAGCAGGATGACGTTGGTGCCGACGCCCGCGTCCGGGAAGACGTGCGAGGCGAGCATCGACAGCCCGACGGCCGCCGCGATCGAGGACAGCGCGAGCAGCATCGGCACCACGGCCAGCGACACCGAGCCGAACACGACGAGCAGCGTGACCAGCGTGACCGGCAGCGCGATCATCTCGGTGCGCGACAGGTCGCGGTCGCGCAGGTCGTCGACGCCCTTGCTGACGGACGGCCCGCCGGTCTCCTCGACCCGGAGTCCGGGATGCGCGGCCTGCACCCGGGCGGTCGCGGCGACCAGCGTCGCGACGTGCTTGTCGCCGTCCAGCTCCGCTCCCCGCATGGTGACCTCGACGCGGACGGCCGTCCCGTCGGCCGAGCCGATCGGCCTGGACACCGACTCCACCTCGGGCAGCCGCGCCATCCGGCCCGCCGCGTCGCGTGCGGCGGCGTTCGCGGCGGCCGTGTCGAGCCGTCCGGTGCCGGGCTTCGCCGTGATCAGGATCTGCTCGACCGGCTTCTGCTGCAGTCCGCCCTCGGCCGCCATCGCCTCGGCCCGGCCGGCCTCGCCGATCCGGAAGTCCTCGGTGGTCGCGGGGTGGCCGCCCACCGAGATCCCGACGCCGAGGCACACCACCACGAACAGGAACCAGCCGGCGATCGCCCGCCAGGGGTGCCCGGCGCTCCACCGGGCCATGCGCACAGGAAGATCTCTCATACCGGAGATGCTCGCGGCGCGGCCCCCTCCCGCATGAGCCTCGACCGGCTGAACCTGCCGTCCACCACCCGGTGGACAAGCCCTGACAACCGCCGGTTGTCGTTCCTGCTCAATGGCTGTTGGACGCGGGTGCACGGGGCGCGGTCAACTGGGTCCACCGCACCGGCGGAGGCCGCCGGGCAGGGACCTGAGGAGGAACCGTGAAGGCACTCGTGCCGACCGGCGACGCGCGGGAGACCGTCGCGTTCGCCGACGTCGACGAGCCGGTGCCGCAGGCGGACGAGGCGCTGGTGAAGGTGGCGGCGTTCTCGGTCAACCGCGGCGAGACGTTCCAGCTGGAGGGCGACCGGCCGGGCTGGCGGCCCGGCAAGGACGTGGCGGGCCTGGTCGTGCAGGCGGCGGCGGACGGGTCGGGCCCCGCGTGCGGGACGCGGGTCGTGGGGCATCCGCCGGCGGCGGGCTGGGCCGAGTACGTCGCGGTGCCGACGCGGTCGCTGGCCGAGCTGCCCGGCGGCGTGCCGGCCGATACGGCGGCGGCGCTGCCGCTGGCGGGGCTGACCGCGCTGCGGCTGCTGCGCGCCGCCGGGTCCCTGGCGGGCCGGAGGGTGCTGCTCACGGGGGCGTCCGGCGGCGTCGGGCACTACGTCACCGAGCTGGCCGCGGCGGCGGGCGCGCAGGTCACCGCGGTGTCGGCGACGCCGGAGCGGGGTCGGCGGCTGGCGGAACTCGGCGCCGAGGTGGTGCCGGACGCCGCGTCCGCGCGGGGCCCGTTCGACCTGGTGCTGGAGTCGACCGGCGGCGCGCAGTTCCCGGCCGCGCTGGCGCGGCTGCGCCGCCGGGGCACGCTGATCTGGTTCGGGCAGGCGTCCCGGACGCCGGTGACGCTGGACTTCTTCCGGTTCTTCGACGGGCCGGAGTCGGCCACGATCCGGCACTTCCACTACGAGGACGCCGACACCGCGAACGCCGACGACCTGGCCGTCCTGGTCCGGCTCGTCGCGGAGGGGCGGTTGCACCCGGAGATCGGGCGGACCGGCGACTGGGCCGACACCGCCGCCGTCCTCACCGACCTGCGCGAACGCCGCGTGCGCGGCAACGCCGTCCTGACCATCGACCGCTGAACGCACAAGAGGAGATCGAAATGAACGCCAAGGATGTCGTCGTCCGCTACGTCCAGGCCGTCGCCGACGGGGACCTGGAGACGATCAGGGACAGCTTCGCCGAGGACGCGACCTGGACCTACCCGGGCGACCTGCCGCTGACCGGCACCTGGAGGGGCCGCGACGCGATCGTCGACGACTTCCTCGGCGCCGCGACCGGCGGCCTGTTCAAGCCGGGCACCGCGCCGGAGGTCGCGCTGGTCAACGTGTTCGCCGAGGGGGACCAGGTCCTCGCCGAGTGGACGGCGAAGGGCGTCACCCGGTCGGGCAAGATCTACGACAACCGGTGCGCCGGGATCTACGTCGTCCGGGACGGCAGGATCGTGTCGGTGAAGGAGTACGCCGACACCCAGCACGTCGAGCGAACCCTGTTCGGATAGCCCGCCCCCGGCCGCAGGTCCCTCGATATCAAGACAGGTAGGCTGGCGGCATGGAGGATGAGGTCGACCGGCTGGTCGCGGCGTGGCAGACCGAGCGCCCGGACCTGGACGTGCGGCCGCTGCAGGTGCTCAGCCGCGTCTCCCGGCTGGCCCGCCACCTCGACCGCGCCCGCCGCGCCGTGTTCGCCGCCCACCAGGTGGAGTCGTGGGAGTTCGACGTGCTCACCGCGCTGCGCCGGGCCGGCGCCCCCTACCAGCTGAGCCCCGGCCAGCTGCTGCGCGCGACGCTGGTGACGTCGGGCACCATGACCAACCGCATCGACCGGCTCGCCGCCGCGGGCCTGGTCGAGCGGCATCCCGACCCGCAGGACAAGCGCGGCGTCCAGGTCCGCCTCACCGAGGCGGGCCTGACGCGCGTGGACGCCGCGTTCGCCGACCTGCTGGCGCGCGAGCAGGCGATCCTCGAGGCGCTCAGCCCCGAGCAGCGCGAGACCCTCGCCCTCCTGCTCCGCACCCTCCTCATCCCCTTCGACGCCTGACCCGCCCCTCAACGCAGCGCGGACTCCAGGGCCGCGGCGACGGCGCAGAGCCGTTCCTCGCCGCCGGCCGGGCCGATGAGCTGGACGGACGCGGGCAGGTGCGAGCCGGGCAGCGGGACGGGCAGCGCGAACGCCGGCAGCCCCGCCACGTTCACCGAGCCGGTGAGCATCGTCAGCAGCAGGTCGTCGTCGCCGTCCGGCGGCTCCGGCGCGACGGCGGCCAGCACCGGCAGCGCGAGCACCCCGTGCCGTTCCAGCAGCGCGTCGAACTCCGCCCGGACCGTCTTCTGGATCTGCTCGGCCCACGCCCGCTTGCCAGAGGCGGCCTCCTTCAGCACGGTCAATCGCCGGCGCATCCGCTCGCTGACCGCGGACGGGTCGCCGGCCAGCAGATGCCCGTTCTGCGCGTGGGCCTCCTCGCCGACGAACACGCCGCCCGCGAGCGCCGCGTCCTGGAAGTGCTCGCAGGTCGCGTCGGTGATCGGGCCGAGGCGGCGGAGCGCGTCGTCCACGGCCGCGTCGATCGCCGGGTCCACGTTCGGGACGCGCAGCCGCCCGATCGGCATGCCGGGGTCGTAGGCGTCCGGGGTGAAGCCGGGCTCGATCAGCCGCATGCCAGTGACGACGGCCGCGACGTCGCGGCCCATCGGCCCGACCGTGTCGAGCGTCGGCGACAGCGGGTACACGCCGTCCAGCGGGACGCGCCCGTTCGTGGTCTTCAGCGACGCGATGCCGCAGCACGCCGCCGGGATCCGCACGGACCCGGCGGTGTCGGTGCCGAACGCGACGTCGGCCTCCCCGGTCGCGACCGCGACCGCCGATCCGCTGGACGACCCGCCCGGCACCCGCGACGGGTCCAGCGGGTTCACCGGTGTCCCGGACCACGGGTTGACGCCGTCGGCGCCCAGGCAGAACTCGGTGAGGTTGACCTTGCCCGCGATCCGGGCGCCCTGCGCGCGGGCCGAGGCGACGACGGCCGCGTCGGCCGCCGCCGGCGCGGCGCGCTCGGCCACCGCCCGGCTGCCCGCCGTGGTGGGCAGCCCGGCCACGTCGATGGCGTCCTTCACCGCGAGCCGCGGCCCGTCCCCCGGCGCGTCGTCGATCTTCACGATCCAAGTCGTCATTGCTGGATCATGGACGATCCCGGCCGCCGAGCACCAGGGTTTCGGGTGATATGCGGCCGCCGGCCGACGGTCGCGGCTAGTCGATGTCCTCGGCGAGCATCAGCCACTCCTCCTCGACCCGGGCCGCCTCCGCCCGGATCTCCTTCAGCCGCCCGTCCAGTTCCTGGAGCTTGACGAAGTCGGTGGCGTGCGCGGCGAGCTTCTCGTGCAGCTCCGCCTCCTGGCCCGCCAGCTTCTCCAGGCGGCGTTCGAGGCGGTCCAGCTCCTTGCGGGCCTTCCAGTCCTGCCCGCCCTTCGGCTTCGGCGGCGCGGTGGCCGGCGCGTCCTGCGCGCGGGCCTGCGCGGTCCGCGTCTGGGCGGTGCCGGCGGCGCGGCGCTCCAGGTACTCGTCGACCCCGCCGGGCAGCAGCGACACCCGGCCGTCGCCGAGCAGCGCCACCACATGGTCGGTGATGCGCTCCAGGAAGTACCGGTCGTGGCTGACGACGACGAGGGTGCCGGGCCAGCCGTCCAGCAGGTCCTCGACCTCGGTGAGCGTCTCGATGTCGAGGTCGTTGGTCGGCTCGTCCAGCAGCAGCACGTTCGGCTCGCCCATCAGCAGCCGCAGGATCTGCAGGCGGCGCCGCTCCCCGCCCGACAGGTCGCCGATCGGCGTCCACTGCCGGTCGCCGGCGAACCCGAGCCGCTCCAGCAGCTGGCTCGCCGTCCACTCCCGCTTGCCGACCGTGATGCGGCGGCGGATCTCCTCCACCGACTCCAGCACCCGGCGCTCCGGGTCCAGTTCCTCCAGGTTCTGCGTCAGGTGCGCCAGCTGGACGGTCTTGCCCCGCACGACCTTGCCCGACACCGGCTCCACCGAGCCGTCCAGCAGCCGCAGCAGCGTGCTCTTGCCGCTGCCGTTGACGCCGACCAGCCCGACCCGGTCGCCGGGGCCGAGCCGCCACGTCATCCGCTCGAAGATCGCCCGGCCGCCGGTGTCGTCCGCCAGCCGCACGGTGACGTCCTCGACGTCGTAGACGGTCTTGCCGAGCCGCGCCGTCGCGAACTTCGTCAGCTCCACCGAATCGCGCAGCGGCGGCTCGTCGGCGATCAGCGCCTGCGCCGCGTCCACCCGGAACTTCGGCTTGGACGTGCGGGCCTGCGGGCCGCGCCGCAGCCACGCCAGCTCCTTGCGCAGCAGGTTCTGCCGCTTGGCCTCCGTCGCCGCCGCGATCCGGGACCGCTCCGCCTTCGCCAGCACGTAGGCGGAGTAGCCGCCCTCGTAGCGCTCGACGGCGCCGTCGACGACCTCCCACGTCCGGTCGGTGACCTCGTCGAGGAACCAGCGGTCGTGCGTGACGACCAGCAGCGCGACCCGGCGGCCCTTCAGGTGCCGGGCCAGCCACGCGATCGCCTCGATGTCGAGGTGGTTGGTCGGCTCGTCCAGCATCAGCAGGTCGGACTCGGGGACCAGCAGCCGCGCCAGCGCGATCCGGCGCCGCTCCCCGCCCGACATCCCGGCCAGCGGCGCGTCCAGGTCGACGTCGGCCAGCAGCCCGGCCAGCACGTCGCGGACCCGGGTGTCGCCCGCCCACTCGTGCTCGGCGCGGTCGCCCAGCACCACCGACCGGACCGTCGCGCCCTCCGGGAACCAGTCCCGCTGCGTCAGGTAGCCCAGCCGCAGGCCCCGCGCGTGCGTGACGCGGCCCCCGTCCGGCTCCACCTCGCGCGCCAGGACCCGCACCAGCGTGCTCTTGCCGCCGCCGTTGCGGCCGACGACCCCGACCCGGTCGCCCTCGTCGAGCCCGAGGGACACCGCGTCCAGCAACGGCTTCGGCCCGTACGCCTTGACGACGTTCTCAACGTTGATCAGATTCACGACGCGGTCCAGCCTATTGCCCCGCGCGCCCTGCCCGGACGGTCAGCCCTGCGGCGGTGGCGGAGGGCCCGGCGGCCCGTACGGCGGCTGGGGCGGGCCGGGCTGCCCGTACGGCGGACCTTGAGGCGGGCCGGGCTGCCCGTACGGCGGGCCTTGGGGCGGGCCGGGCATCTGAGCGCCCGGAGGCCGATACGCCGAAGAGGCCGCGGCGCCCTTGCGCGACTTCACGACGACGAGCACGATCACCAGCGGCACCGCGACGACGACGGCGAGAAACAAGAGGATGACCAGCAGTTCGACCACGCTGATACCCGATCCTGACGAATGGTTCACTGTCGGCTCCTCATATGAAGGCGCCCGGGGTCGGCATCAGCGTAGCGGCGGGCGGCGGGCGGCGATCACCGCGTCCGGGGCGTCGCGGCGGATCGCCCGGTCGCGGCGCACCGCCCGCACGGCGAGCGTCGCCACCATGGCGACCGCCACCAGCGCCAGCAGCCCCGTCAGATACGTCATCGCTCCACCTCGTCGCGGAATCGGCGTCATCGATCAAGACGCCCGCGGCGCGCCGGGAGTTCGCTTGTGTGCCGAGAGCACACAGTGATCGGCTCGGAACGCAGCGGCGACGGTCAGAGCACAGGACCGGTCAGAGCACGGAGCCGGTCAGAGCACGGGGCCGGTCAGAGCACGGGGCCGGTCAGAGCACGGTGGCGCCGGGCACCGGGCCCTGCGCCCGGACGATCTGCTCGGCCACCCCCGCGCCGTCCAGCGCCACCGCGAGGTCGGCGGCGTCCTCGTCGCTCTCGGCGAGGAACGCGCACGTCGGGCCGGACCCCGACACCAGCGCGCCGATCGCGCCGAGGTCGCGCCCGGCGTTCAGGGTGCGCGCCAGCGACGGCCGCAGCCGCAGCGCGGCCGGCTGGAGATCGTTGGCGAGCGCGGCGCCGAGCCCCTTGGCGTCGCCGGTCGCCAGCGCCGTCATCAGGTCCTCCGCGACCGTCGGCCGGGGGGCGCTCTCCCCCGCCGCCTCGCGCAGCCGGTCGCACTCGGCGTAGACGCGGGGCGTGGACAGGCCGCCGTCGGCGGTCGCGAACACCCAGTGGAACGTCCCGCGGGTGAGGGCCGCGGTGAGCCGCTCGCCCCGCCCGACGCCGATGGCGGTGCCGCCGAGCAGCGCGAACGGCACGTCGCTGCCGAGGTCGGCGGCCATCTCCAGCAGGTCGTCGCGGGCCAGCGCCGGCCGCTCCCGGTCGTCCCACAGCCGGGCGCAGGCGACCAGGGCCGCCGCCGCGTCCGCGCTGCCGCCCGCCATGCCGCCGGCGACCGGGATCGCCTTGCGGATCCGCAGCCGCACCCGCGGCTCGACGCCGAGCCGGGCCGCGACCATGACCGCCGCCCGCGCCGCCAGGTTTCCGGCGTCGGTCGGGACGCGGCCGACCGCCACCCGCGAGTACGGCGCCGCCTCGACGGCGAGCTCGAGGCCGTCGGCCGGCTCCGCGGTCAGCTCGTCGAACAGCGACACGGCGTGGAACACGTTCACGAGGTCGTGGTAGCCGTCCTCCCGGATCGGCCCGACGCCGAGCTGGAGGTTGACCTTGGCGGGGACGCGTACCCTCACTGCGCTCACGTCCAGAACCCTAAGGCAGGGATCAGCCCCCGCTCGTCACCGGGAGGTTGCGGGGATTGAAGTAAGGCGCGGTCGCCATCTCCCGCAGCGCCGACACCGCGTGCGTGTCGCCCGCCAGCGAGTAGGCGCGCCGCTCGTCGCGGGGGCCCTCGGCCTGCTCGTCGGAGTCGAAGTACACCACGGCCTTGACCTGCGGGTCCTCCAGCGTCCTGGTGGCGGCGCGCAGCCATTCGGCGCGGCGCTGCCCGTAGGACTTCGGCACCCCGAACTCGGCGATCATGATGGGCTTGTGCCGGCCGCGGGCCCACTGCATGAACAGCTTCAGCGTCTCCGACAGGTCCCGGTACTCGTAGTCGGCGCCGGGCGGCGCGTCCGCGCAGATCCAGTCGACCTGGTCGTCGCCGGGGTAGTAGGCGCCGGCGTTGGGCGCGCCGAACCCGCGGGCGCTCGGGCACCACACCCAGGCGACGTTGTCGACCCGCTCCGCGGTGAAGATCTGCCGCAGGTGCTTCCACGCGGCGACGAAGTCGGCGGGCGAGTGCACGCGGTCCTTCAGCGACGAGCGGTCCATGTCGCGGGACCAGCGCAGGAAGACCGGCTTGCCCGTCGCCTTGATCGCCTTGGCGCGGGCGCGGATCATCGCGTCGTACTTGCCCTGCACGATCTCCTTGGTGTCACCGCCCGCCCAGGTCAGCAGCAGGTACCGGTTGCCGCCCGCGACGGAGGAGTCCAACCCCGTGGGAAAGTCGGACTTCCAGCCCCGGTAGCTCTGCACGATGTCGAGCTGGCGGCCCATGTCGCGCTCGAACGCGGCGACGGGCGCCATGCCCGGCTTGTCGGCGTCCTTGCCGGTCGGCCCGCCGGACGCGGTGCCCGTCGGAGTGCCGGACGCGGTGCTCGACGACGCCGTGCCGGACGGGCTCTCCGAAGCGCTGGACGAGGGCGACTTCGTGGCCGCGCCCCGCACCTCCGGCGGCACCCACGCGCCGAAGTAGGCGCCCTTCGCGGGCGGCGTCGGGGCGATGCCCGCCCGCGCCGTCGTCGTTATCTTCGGTGCCGCCCCCGCGCCGTCACTGCACCCCGCCGCCATCGTCGCGACCAGCCCGCCCACCGCCACCAGCGCCGTCGCCGCCACCGGCAGCCGGGCCGCGCGCGCCGCGCCGGGCCGGAGGGCGCGCGCCGTCCAGGCCCGCCCGATCGCCGCCCGCGCCGTCCGCGAACGCGCCTTCACCATCGTCCTCCGACTCTTCCGTGTCCATCGCCCCGTCGGCGTCCGTAGCGCCCGTGGTGGCGGTACCGGCGTTCCGCGCGCCGTCCCCCACGTCTGAAGGACCATACTCGGCAATACGGGCGAAGGCGGCCACGTCCAGCGCTTCGCCCCGGGACCGCGGATCGACGCCCGCCGCGCGCAGCGCCCGCTCCGCCTCCGCCGCCGAGCCGGCCCAGCCCGCCAGCGCCGCCCGCAGCGTCTTGCGGCGCTGCGCGAACGCCGCGTCGACCACGGCGAACACCTGCTCGCGGGACGCGGCGGAGGGCGGCGGGTCGCGCCGGGTGAACGCGACCAGCCCCGAACCGACGTTCGGCGCCGGCCAGAACACCGCGCGCCCCACCGCCCCGGCGCGCCGCGCCTCGCCGTACCAGGCGAGCTTCACCGACGGCACCCCGTAGATCTTGCTCCCGGGCGCCGCGACCATCCGGTCGGCGACCTCCGCCTGCACCATGACCAGCGCGGACCGCAGCGACGGCAGCACCGCCAGCAGATGCAGCACCACCGGCACCGCGACGTTGTAGGGCAGGTTCGCCACCAGCGCGGTCGGCGGCGGGCCCGGCAGCCGTGTGATCTTCATCGCGTCGGCGCGGACGACCTCCAGCCGCCCCGCCAGCTCCGGCTCCCGCGCGGCCACCGTCGCGGGCAGCTCCGCCGCCAGCACCGGGTCGATCTCCACCGCGACGACGCGGCGCGCCTGCGGCAGCAGCGCCAGCGTCAGCGACCCCAGCCCCGGCCCGACCTCGATGACCACCTCGTCCGGCCCCAGGCCGGCGGTCCGCACGATCCGCCGCACGGTGTTGGCATCGATGACGAAGTTCTGCCCGAGCGTCTTGGTCGGCCTGATGCCCAGTCGTCCCGCCAGCTCCCGCACGTCCGCCGGCCCGAGCAGCCCCTGTCCGTCCCCCACGAGAACAAGTGTGGCAGGTCAGGAGAACAGGAACTTCCCGCATACCGGCCACTGCCCCTGCCAGCGCCCGTTCACCCGGTTGTAGAGCAGCTGCGCCCGGTACGTCTGCTCCGCCGCGCTCGCGTCCGACGGCCTGCCCTTCCCGCCGACCGACGCCCACGACGACAGCGAGAACTGGTACAGCCCGTAGTACCCGGACGGGTTCACCGCCTTCGGATTGCCGTGCGACTCGCAATTGGCCAGCCCGCTCCAGTTCAGCCGCGCCGCCGCGCCCGTGCCCGCCGCCTTCGGGCCGACCGCCACGATCCGCGCGACGGGCTTGCGCTTCACCTTCTGCGCGATGACCGCCTTGACCTTCTTGCCCTTCCGCCGGACGTAGGCCGTCTGCACGATCTTGACGCCGGACCGGCCCTTGCGCAGCTCCTTCTCCGACCACGGCGGCACCGACGAGCTCTTCTTCTCGATCGTCGGCGCCGGCACATGCACCGTCCGGGTGACCGGCTTCGACAGCAGCCGCAGCACCTTGACCGTGTCCCCGGCGGGCTGCTCGCGCGCGGGCTTCACCAGGTCGTAGCGGCCGAGCCGGAGCCCGGCCTGCTCCAGCACCTGCTGGACGGTCGTCCCGGTCGTCATCGTGGTCGTCTTCTTCCCGTCCACGACGATGACGACCTTGCGCGGCGCCGGGGCGCTCGTCCGCGGCGCGTCCGCCGCCCGCACCGTCGAGCGCGGCTTCGGCGACCCGCCGCCGCCTCCGCACGCCGTCGCCGACAGGACCATCACGACCAGGACGGCAGAAGCCGCGGGGACACGACGCACCGTTCCTCCAGGGGGGCGAGCGGGCCGGGGGATGCCCGCCGGACGTGCCCGACCCCGGCCCGCACCCGCCCGCCTGGCGGCTGCACCTGGACCGCGATCGGACGAGCGCGAACTCGCGCGACGGCTGATCGATCGCGACAGACCCTAGAGCGGAACGCCCCTCCCCGCCACCCCAACGCCCACAACCGACCCCGGCCCCCGGGGTAAGAGGAAGCGAACCTGGACGGCCATATTCAGAAAGTCATCATCTGACTACTCTCAGTAATCGAGAGTCCGCCTGCAAGAGAAGGGAGCCCACGCCGACCGCGGGTGTCCAGGGCGCGGAAGCCCGCGACGAGGCCAGGGGGCCGGTGCGGACGGCCAGAGCCCGGCCGTCCGCACCGTCCTTATTGCTTTGTCCTTGGCGGTCGGGCCCTGAGGGCCCTCCCTTCGGCGGACAAAGCGGCGATCGCTGCATCGCTCCGACTCGGCCCTGGGGGCCTCGCTGCGCGATCGGATTCTCGCTTCGCTTGAATCCGGCTTCGCACGCGATCGCAACGCTCGGGTCGCTGCAACCTGAGCTTACGGACGATCACCTTTCCGTCGGCTCGGGGTGACGGAGCTGCCTGCACACCGCCCTCGCGTGTGGGCGTGATTGGGCAGGTGGTGGTGCGCGGGGGTTAGGCGGTTGCTTGGGTTGTGGCTTGGGCTGCGGCTCGGGCGGAGAAGAGGCAGCCGCCCAGGAAGGTGCCTTCCAGGGCGTTGTAGCCGTGGACTCCGCCGCCGCCGAAACCCGCTACCTCTCCTGCGGCGTACAGGCCGTCTATCGGGTTGCCGTTCGGGTCCAGGGCGCGGGAGTCCAGGTCGGTTTGGATGCCGCCCAGGGATTTGCGGGTGAGGACGTGCAGCTTGACGCCGATGAGCGGGCCGGCGGACGGGTCGAGGATGCGGTGCGGGGCGGCGGTGCGGCTGAGGCGGTCGCCGAGGTAGCGGCGCGCGTTGCGGATGCCCTGGATCTGGGCGTCCTTGCTGAAGGGGTTGGCGATCTGCAGGTCGCGGGCTTCGATCTGGCGGCGTAGCCGGGCGGCGTCCAGGAGGGGTTCGTCGGTGAGGGCGTTCATGCCGTCCACGAGTTCGTCCAGGGTGCGGGCGACGACGAAGTCCGCGCCGTGGCGCTTGAACGCCTCGACCGGGGCGGGCGCGCCCTTGGACAGGACGCGTTCGCGCAGCACCGCCCTGCGGTCGCCGCTGGTGATGTCGGGGTTCTGCTCCGATCCCGAGAGCGCGAACTCCTTCTCGATGATCTTCTGCGTGAGGACGAACCAGGAGTGGTCGTAGGCGGCGATGTCGGGGGTGGTGCGCAGGTGTTCGAGGGTCGAGAGGGTGTCGTAGCCGGGGAGGCAGGGGGCGGGGAGGCGCCGGCCGAGCGCGTCGAACCACATGGAAGACGGGCCCGGCAGGATCCTGATGGCGTGGCCGGGCCAGATCGGGTCCCAGTTGCGAACGCCCTCGGTGTAGTGCCACATCCGGTCGCGGTTGACGAGGCGGGCCCCGGCGGCGGCGCTGATGTCGAGCATCCGGCCGTCCACGTAGGCGGGCACGCCCGTGATCATGTGGGTGGGTGCGGTGCCGAGGCGTTCGGGCCAGTAGCGGCGCACCATCTCGTGGTTCCCGCCGATGCCGCCGCTGGTGACGATCACCGCCTGCGCCGACAGCTCGAAAGTCCCGGTCTCCTCGCGGCTGGACGCGACGCCGCGCGGGGAGTCGTCGGCGGCGAGGACGGTGCCGTGCACGCCGGTCACGGCGCCGTTGGTCAGGGTCAGGCCGTCGACGCGGTGCCGGTGGCGGAAGGTCAGCAGGCCCTCGTCGGCGGTGCGGCGGGCGCTGCGCACGAAGGGCGCGACGACGCCGGTGCCCGTCCCCCAGGCGATGTGGAAGCGCGGCACCGAGTTCCCGTGGCCGCCGGCGCGGAGGTCGCCGCGCTCCGCCCAGCCGACCACCGGGGTGAACGTGATGCCGTGGGACGCCAGCCACGACCGTTTCTCCCCGGCGGCCCACTCCACGTAGGCGCGGGCCCACCGCACCGCCCAGGCGTCCTCGTCGTCGAGCCGGTCGAAGGCGGCGCTGCCCTGCCAGTCGTTCCAGGCCAGGTCGAAGGAGTCCCGGACGCGGAGCCGCCGCTGCTCCGGGGTGTCCACCAGGAACAGCCCGCCGAGCGACCAGAACGCCTGCCCGCCGAGGTTCGCGGCGTTCTCCTGCTCGACCAGCGCGACCCGGCGGCCGCGCGCGGTCAGCTCGTGCGCGGCGACCAGCCCGGCCAGGCCCGCACCGACGATGATGACGTCCGCGTCCATACCGGCCCTATGCCCCGAGAAAAGCGCCTCAACTAGTGGGCCGTCACTCGGCGGGTCACCAGGGGCCGAAGGTCCGTTCGCCGGTGGCGGCTATGGCGGTGCAGAGGTCGGCCAGGTCGACGTTCTTGACCTCGGCCATCGCGCGGACGGTGTGCGGGATCAGGTACGAGGCGTTCGGCTTGCCGCGGTTGGGGACGGGGGTGAGGAACGGGGCGTCGGTCTCGACGAGGACCAGGTCGAGGGGGGCGACGCGGAGGGCCTCGCGGAGCGGGTCGGCGTTCTTGAAGGTGACGTTGCCGGCGAAGCTCATCACGTAGCCGCGGTCGGCGCAGACCTTCGCCATCTCGGCGTCGCCGGAGAAGCAGTGGAACACCACCTTCTCGGGCGCGCCCTCCTCCCGCAGGATCGCCAGGACGTCGTCGTGGGCCTCGCGGTCGTGGATGACCAGGGCCTTGCCGGTGCGCTTGGCGATCGCGATGTGCGCGCGGAACGAGGTGTGCTGGTCGGCCTCGGGCGCCCAGTCGCGGTAGTAGTCCAGGCCGGTCTCGCCGATCGCCCTCACCTTGGGGTGGGCCGCCATCACCTCGATGTCGTGCAGGACGTCGTCGTTGATGCCCGTGGTCTCGTTCGGGTGGATCGCCACGCCCGCGTAGACGTCGTCGAACTCCGCGGCGGTGTCGACGGCGAACCGCGACGACGGCAGGTCGCAGCCGATCGTGACGATCCGCGCGATGCCCGCCGCCTTCGCCGAGTGCAGCTGCTCGCTGACCGGCGTCTCGACGATGTCGAGGTGGCAGTGGCTGTCGAAGACGTCGACCGGCAGCCGCTCGGGCAGCGGCGGGAAGGACCGGGCGGCCTCCCCGCCGTGCCCGGCCGGGCTCACTCGGCCTCCAGCCGGGCGAGCTCCTCGTCGACCACGGACGTGTCGAGCTTCTTGAACAGCGGCGTCGGCTTCGCGAGGGGGACGCCGGGCTTGATCGGCGTCGACTCCCAGCGCGCCGCCGTGTCGTAGTCGCCGGTCAGCACGCGGTAGTCGGGGCCGCCCTCCTCCGAGACCGTCTCCAGCCGCGGCATCCCGCTCCACACGCCCTCGCCGCCGAGCAGCTCGTACACCTTCTGCGAGGAGTTCGGCAGGAACGGGGTGAGCAGCGACTTGGCGTCGTCGACGACCTGCAGCGCGGTGTGCAGGATCGACTGGACGCGGGCCGGGTCGTCCTTGAGCTTCCAGGGCGCCTGGTCGGACAGGTACTTGTTGGCGTCCCGGACGACGTCGAGCGCCTCGGTGATCGCGTTCTTGAAGCGGGACCGCTCGAGCTCGGCGCCGACCCGCGCGAACGCGGTGCGGCTGCGCTCCATCAGGGCGCGGTCGGCGTCGTTGAGGTCGCCGGGCTCGGGGATGGCGCCGTAGTTCTTCGCCGCCATGTTCACCGAGCGGTTGACGAGGTTGCCCCACGCGGCGACCAGCTCGTCGTTGTTGCGGCGGACGAACTCCGACCAGGTGAAGTCGGTGTCCTGGTTCTCGGGCCCGGCGACGGCGACGTAGTAGCGCAGCGCGTCGACGTCGTAGCGCTCCAGGAAGTCCTTGACGTAGATGACGACGTTGCGCGAGGAGGAGAACTTCTTGCCCTCCATCGTCAGGAACTCCGACGACACGACCTCCGTCGGCGTGTTCAGCGCGCCCATCGACCCGGGCTTGCCGCCCTTGTCGCCCTGGCCGCCGTACCCGAGCAGCATCGCCGGCCAGATCTCGGCGTGGAAGACGATGTTGTCCTTGCCCATGAAGTAGTACGACAGGGCGTCCGGGTCCTGCCACCAGGCGCGCCACGCCTCCGGGTCGCCGGACCGCCGCGCCCACTCCACCGAGGCGGAGAAGTAGCCGACGACGGCGTCGAACCACACGTACAGCTTCTTCGCCGGGTTGTCGCGCCAGCCGTCCAGCGGGATCGGCACGCCCCAGTCGAGGTCGCGGCTGATCGCCCGCGGGTGGATGTCGTCCAGCAGGTTCAGCGCGAACTTCAGCACGTTCGGCCGCCACGCCAGCGCGCCGTTCTGCTTGCCGCGCAGGTACCGGCCGAGCACCTCGGTGAAGGCGGGCAGGTCGAGCATGAAGTGCTCGGTCTCGACGAACTTCGGCGTCTCGCCGTTGATCCGCGACACCGGGTTGATCAGGTCGACCGGGTCGAGCTGGTTGCCGCAGTTGTCGCACTGGTCGCCGCGCGCGCCGTCGTACCCGCAGATCGGGCAGGTGCCCTCGATGTAGCGGTCCGGCAGGGTCCGGCCGGTGGACGGCGAGATCGCGCCCATCGTGGTGGTCGGGAAGATGTAGCCGTTGTCGTACAGGCCCTTGAAGATCTCCTGGACGACCGCGTAGTGGTTGCGCGTGGTGGTCCGGGTGAACAGGTCGTAGGTCATGCCGAGGCCGCGCAGGTCCTCGGCGATCACGCCGTTGTAGCGGTCGGCCAGCTCGCGGGCGGTCACGCCCTCCTTGTCGGCCTGCACCTGGATCGGCGTGCCGTGCTCGTCGGTGCCGCTGACCATCAGGACCTTGTTGCCCGCCATCCGCTGGTAGCGGCTGAACATGTCGGCGGGCAGCGCGAAACCGGAGACGTGCCCGATGTGACGGGGCCCGTTGGCGTACGGCCAGGCGGGCGCGGTCAGGATGTGTCGGCTTGACGAGGACATGAAATCAAGGGTAGTCGTGCCGCCCCGTTGAACCGCACCAATATCGCCACCTGTGGATAACCCGCCGCGGTGATCGTTCCCTGGAAGGTTGCCGAGCGTCCGGGCCCGGCCGGACGCGGCCCGCCCGGCACGCGAGTAGCCTGGTCCGGCGTTCAGCGCAGTCCAGCCTGTCGTCCATCCAGGGGCAGAAGCCAGCCATGCCGCAGACCACGGCCGACCAGCCGGCCGTCACGCACGAAACGACCACCGGACGGGCGGACGGAGCGCCCGGGAGGCTGATCGCCAGGATCCGCCGCACCCGCCGGGTGTGGTGGCTGGCGCTGCTCGTCGGGGCGTGCGCGGTCGCCGTGCAGTGGGTGCTGATGACGCCGCCGCTGTACTTCGACCCGTACTACGTGTGGCTCGCCGCCCGCGACTGGCCGGACGTCCCGCTCGGGGTGTTCCCGTTCGACGAGGTCCCGCACCAGGTGACCCGGATCGGGCTGGTGCTGCCGGCGCGGCTCGTCCAGGACGTCCTCGGCCCCGGCCAGGCCGCCTACTTCGTGATCGCCGCGATCGGCGGGATCGCGTTCTTCGTCGGCACGTACCTGGTCGTGCGGGCGCTGTTCGGCGACGTCGCCGGCCTGCTGTCGGCGGGCGTCCTGCTGGTCCACCCGTTCTTCACGATGACCAACCCGTACGGCCACGAGATCACCTGGTCGACCGGGGTGATGCTGCCCGACATGCCGGGCGCCGGGCTGTTTGCGATCGGGATGGCGGCGCTGGTGGTGGCGGGCCGCCGGGAGGGCCGCGTCCAGACCCGGTTCCTGCTGGCGGCCGGGCTGCTGTTCGGCTGGTCGTTCCTGGTCCGGGAGTTCCTGGCGTTCCTGTTCCTGGCGATCCCCGCCTACCTGGCGCTGCTGCGGATCCCGTGGCGCCGCAACATCACGGTCGGCGCGCCGATGGCGCTCGTGCTGGTGTTCAACTTCGTCCACAACCAGATCGTGTGGGGCAGCCCGCTCGCCGGGCTGATCTCGGCGGCCGAGCACGGCGGCGAGTCCCGCGACTACGTGACGCGGGGGCTCGCGGCCCGCTCGTTCCTGCGCGCCATGCACGACTGGAACCCGCTCGGGACGGTCTTCATCGCGGCGCTGGCGCTGACCATCGTCGGCTTCGCGGTCACCCGGGACCGGCGGCTCGCGCTGGTGCTGGTGTGGTTCTTCACCCTCGCCGTCCCGCTGACGGTCTTCTCCGGGGTGCTCGACCCGCACAGCATCTCGCTGCGCGCCTGGCTGCAGCGGTACTGGTTCGGGGTGCTGCCCGCGCTGCTCGCCGGCGGGTTCGGGTCGCTGGTCCTGATGTTCCGGATGATCCCGGACGGCCTGGTCGCGCGGCTGCGGCTGCGGGCCCTCGTCCCGGTGGCGGCGGTGCTGCTGGGCGGCGCGTACGTGGTCGCGGCGGTGACGGCCGTCCCCGAACTGCCGCGCGACACGGCGTGGAACCAGCTGCGGATCTACCTCGGCGAGCACCGGGACCTGAAGCTGATCTGCGCCGACCGGCGCCTCGCGCAGACGCTCACGTTCTACACGCGCGACATGTGGGGCACGCCGATCTGGCACGGCAAGATCCGCGACTTCCCGCACTACGTGCCGTCCCTCCCGCGCGACGTCCTCGAAGGGCCGATGCTGTACACGCACTGGCGCGGCCAGGAGTCGCAGATCGCCGGCGGGTGGAGGCCGGACCCCGCGCAGGGGTGGCGGCTGATGTGGCGGTCCTCCGACGGCGTCCTGCAGCTGTGGAACCCGCCGCCCGGCGCCGCCGACGGCTGACCCCGCGCCCGCGTCTCAGATAAGGGCTAGCGGGTCCAGGCGACCCAGTCGCCCTCGACGGTGCGGCGGCTGTCGACGACCTTCCAGCCGTCCGGCGCGCCGTGCGGCCACGACCGCTCCGCCGGGACGTTCTTCGGCCACCACATGATGACCATGTCCGCGTTCCGCGGCACCGGCGTGGTCTGGGCGTTGAAGACGCCGCCGTCGCTCCACCAGGCCCAGTAGTACTGCGACAGCCGGATCGTCCACGGGACGTTCCAGTCGATCGCGAGGTGCCGCGTGTCGCGCAGCCCCGGGATCTGCCGCAGGTCGGTGTGGGCTATCTCCGCGCGGACGAGCGGGTGGGCGATCCGGTCCGTCGCGGTCACCGACATCGTCAGCGCCACCACCGCAAGGAACCCCGCGAGCAGCGCCAGGCCGTGCCGGCGCAGCAGCACCGCCGCCACGGCGGCGCCGAGGAGCACCAGCGCGGCGACGGTGGCGTGCCACAGATGGAAGGCCTTCCAGTCCCAGGTCAGGAAGGACGTCTCCGGGAAGTCGTACGACGTGAACGTGTACCGGGTCAGCCGGCTCCCCGCGTACCACTCGACCACGCACGCCGCCAGGACGGTCAGCGCGGCGGACGATCCCGCCGCGAGCGCCAGCGTCCGCCGCGACGCCCGCAGCAGGACGGCGACCCCCACCATGAACAGCACCGGCGTGATGCACGCCAGGTAGCGGCCGTAGACGTAGTTGCCGATGCGGTACTCGTCCGGCAGCGCCGCCGACGTCGCGAACGCGATGCCCGCCACGATCACCAGCACGCCGAGCGCCAGCGCCCGCTCGCGGAGCGGCGTGCCGCGCCGGGCGGCGACGAACGCGACCGTGACCAGGCCGATCGCCGCGATCCCGCCCGTCGCGACGGCCTGGTACCAGAGCTGCCCGGTGCCGAGCGACAGCATCCAGCCCCAGCCGTCCTGCGTGGTGACCCGCCGGACGAGGTTGCCGCTCAGGTCGTTGTCACCGGCCGGGTACATGTCCGGCAGCAGAGAACGGTTCAGCAGCGTCCCGGCGCCGACGGCGGCGGCGAGGGCGAAAGTCGACACCGCCACGCCGCGCCAGGGGCGCCACCGGAACACCAGCGCCGCCGCCAGCAGCACGACGTACACGCCCAGCAGGATCGTCCCGCGCGTATGGGAGGTGTACGCGAATGCGACGAGCAGCGAGGCTCCGACCCCGTACAGCGTCACGCGCTGCGTATCCCCGCCGCCGGTACGGCCGGCGTGCAGCCACGCGCGCACGAGCAGCAGCCAGCCGACCACGACCACCGGGAGGACCGCGTCGGTCAGCACGAACTCGGAGTAGAACAGCACCCCCGGCAGGAACGCCGTGACGTGCGCGAACAGGTACGCCCAGCGCGCGCGCACGTGAAGCACCCGCAGCATCAGGTACGCCAGCGGCATCATCAGCGCGCTGATGAGGGCGTTGACGACGAGCGCACCGCGGTAGACGCCCACCGGATCGTGCGCGAACCACAGCACCGGCGTCAGCAGCAGCGGATAACCGCCGCGATAGACCGTCCCGTAGGACATGTCGGCGTCGGTGCCGCCGGTCAGCACCCGCGCGGCGAACAGGTACCCCGACTCGTCCGGCGTCGCGACGGGCATCGTCTGCCCGGACGCCAGCCACAGCCGCACCGCGACCTGCACGGCCCAGCCGAGCAGGAACAGCAGCACCCAGCGGCGCCGCCGCGCGGACGGCGCCGCGCCCCGTCCCGCCGGCGGCGCGGCGGGCGGGCGGGACAGGACCGGCGGCGCGGCCTCGGTGCTCACGGCCGTCCGGTCCGCCGGCCGCGTGCGGTCAGGGAACGAAGATCCATGGTCATGTCAGCCTGTCACAGCGCCGGACGGGCGAGCGCCCGGGGCCGGGAAACCCTCAGCAACTTCTCGGCTTCGGACGCGCCCGGCCGGGCTCCGCGGCCCGGCGCGCCGCTAGCGCTCCTCGGACGTGCCGGCGGTCTCGGCGGCGACCTCCGCCGGCTCCCCGGCGTCGTCCGCGGCGGACTCGCCGTTCGCACCGGCGGCCTCGGCCCTGCGCTCGCCCGCGACCTTCTGCGCGGCGGCGTCCACCACGCCGGCGGCCTCCTCGGCCGGGTCGGTCAGCGGCGGGTGCTGGCGGCGGCGGATGCCGAGGATGCTGACGAACAGCGAGGCGAAGATCGCCTGGAGGCTCATCACCAGCGCGGTCGCGGCGGGCACCACGATGCGCAGCGAGTCGCGCGGCTCCAGCTCGCCGAAGCTGTGCACCCGCCAGTGCAGCAGCGAGGCGACCAGGCCGGCCAGGCCGGCGATGGCCAGCAGCCCGCCGAGCAGCAGGCCCCGCTCCAGGCTCCACCAGTCGATGATCTTCTGCACCCGGCGGTCGTGCGGCAGGAACCCCTCCTGCATCGCGTACACCTTGGTGAGCAGCGCGAACAGCACCGCCTGGAAGCCGATCACCAGCGCGGCGGACGCGCCGACGAGGGTGTCGACGTCGAAGGCGATCTCGCCGACCGTGACCGGCCCGGTGGACAGCGCGGCGCCGGCGAGCAGCCCGAGCGTCATGAACAGCAGGCCCGGGATGAGGAACAGCCAGCGCGGGCTGTACAGCATCAGGAACCGCAGGTGGCGCCAGCCGTCCCGCCAGGTGTTCAGGTGCGGGGGGCGCGTCCGGCCGTCGGGCGCCAGCGTGGTCGGGACCTCGCGGATGTCGTACTTCTGCAGGGTCGCCTTGACGACCATCTCGCTGGCGAACTCCATGCCGCCGGTCTGCAGCCCGAGCCGCAGGATCGCCTCCTTGTCGAAGGCGCGCAGCCCGCAGTGGAAGTCGCCGATCTTGCTGCCGAAGAACAGCCGGCCGACGAAGCTCAGCACCGGGTTGCCGAGGTAGCGGTGCAGCGGCGGCATGGCGCCCGGCGCGATGCCGCCCTTGAACCGGTTGCCCATGACGAGGTCGGCGCCGTCGCGCAGCTCGTCCAGGAACGGGCCCAGGGTGGTGAAGTCATAGGAGTCGTCGGCGTCGCCCATCGCGACGTACTTGCCGCGCGCGGCCCGGATCCCGCCCATGAGGGCGTTGCCGTAGCCCTTGTCGATCACCGGCACGACGCGCGCCCCCGCGTCCCGGGCGAGCTGCTGGCTGCCGTCCGTGCTGCCGTTGTCGGCGATGACGACCTCGCCGTCGATACCGCTGTCCTCGAAGAAGCCGATCGTCTTGCGGACACAGGTCTCGACGGTTTCGGCCTCGTTCAGGCATGGCATCACTACGGAGAGTTCCACGCGATCTCCTTCGTTACCCCTGGTGACCGTCTGCGGTGCTGTTCACTAATCTCATGGTGTATCCGCCCGGCGGCCCGTTGTCGTTCATGATGCCTGCCCTGGACGGGTGATGGTGGCCGCTCTCCATAAGAGCACCCGTATCGTGTTGCCTAGTTGCAACCGAAAAACCCTCTCCGCCGCGAACCGGGCGGCAGGCTAGGACGTCAAGCATACGGGTAAGGCGGCCCGGAAAGGGTGGGTCGACTGTGACGCGCGGTGCGGAACGCGGTGCCGGCGGTCCGAGATGGAAGCGGTGGAGGGGAGGTGCCGAAGTGGCCGTCGAATCGCCGCGCGGTGCCGAGCTGAAGGGGACCGCGGCGGACGCGGGCACGGCGGAGAGCGCCGAGGTCGCGGCGGACGCCGGGGACGTCGCGGCGGACGGCGGGACCCCCCGCGACACGCCCGGCGAACCGAAGATCGAAAAGTCTTCCGAAGCGGTGCCGGAGACGGCCTCCGCTTCCGCCGCGCAAGCGGAGCGATCACCCGGCGAAGAATCCGGCGCGGCGGGCGGTGCCACGGCGGCGGCGGCCTCCGGCGGGGTCCGCCGGATCCTGCGGCGCATCGACGTCCGCGGGCTTCCCGCCCGGTCCTGGGCGCGGGCCCGGCGGCATCCGGTCTTCAGTGTGATCATTGCCACAGCGGCGCTGCTGCGGGTGGTCGTGATGGTCGGCTACCAGCCGGCGATGTTCTTCAACGACAGCTTCGACTACCTGCACGTGGCGATGGGGCCGTACCCGCATCCGCTGCGGCCCGACGGCTACTCGTTCCTGCTGTGGGGGCTGAAGCCGTTCCACAGCTTCGCGCTGGTCGCCGGCGTCCAGCACCTCATGGGCCTGTCCATGGGCGTGATGATCTACGCGCTGCTGCGCCGCCGGTTCGGGCTGCCCGGCTGGGGCGCCGCGCTCGCCACGGTGCCGGTGCTGTTCGACGCCTACCAGATCCAGCTGGAGCACCTGGTCCTGTCCGACACGGCGTTCACCTTCCTGGTGATGCTGGCGGTGACGCTGCTGCTGTGGCGCGACCGGCCGTCCTGGAAGATCGCGCTGGCGGTCGGGCTGATCATCGGGTTCTCCTGGCTGACGCGCTCGGTCGGCGCGCCGGTGCTGCTCGGCGTGCTGGTGTTCATGCTGATCCGCCGGGCCGGGTGGCGGATGATGGCGGTCACGGCGGCGGCCTGCGCGCTGCCGGTGCTGTCGTACATGACCTGGTACAAGGTGGACAGCGGCAAGTTCGCGATCACCGAGAGCAACGGGATCTTCCTGTACGCCCGGGTCTACAAGTTCGCCGACTGCCACAAGATGCACGACCTGCCGGTCAGCGAGTACCCGCTGTGCACCGAGCCGGTGAACCGGCTGCCGAACTCCCAGGACGGCATCTGGAACGCGGCCTCGCCGCTCAACCGGTTCCCCGGGACGAGGTTCAGCCCGGAGAACAACGCCCTCAGCAACGACTTCGCCAAGCGCGCCATCGTGGGGCAGCCGGACGACTACCTGAAGGTCGTCGCGCACGACTTCTTCCGCGTGTTCCGCTGGAACCGGACGGTCTTCCCCGACAAGGCGACCTACTCGCAGTACGAGTTCGGCAAGAAGAGCAACGCGCTGCCCGACTGGCGGATGGACGCCGATTCGACCGCGTCCGGCGAGGCGCGCGCGTACGAGCACGGCGACGCGCGCACCCACGTGATCGAGCCGTTCGCCGGGTTCATGCGCGGCTACCAGGACGCGATCTACCTGCGCGGGACGATGCTCGGCGGCGTCCTGCTGCTCGGCCTCGGCGGCATGGTCGCGCTGTGGCGGCGGTTCGGCGGCGAGGCGCTGCTGCCGTGGACGCTGGCGACCGGGCTGCTGCTCGCGCCCGCCGCGACCGCCGAGTTCGACTACCGGTACGTGCTGCCGGCTGTCCCGCTGGCCGCGCTGGCCGCCGGGATGGCGTTCACCCCGGAGGTCCGGCACCGGCTGGACGGCTGGTGGCGGCGGCTGCGCGGCCGTCCGGGCCCGGCCGGGTCGCTGGAGGTCCCGTCCGAGCCCGTCGGGCAGAAGGTCCCGGAGGTCACGGCCGGCTGACGGCCGCGCCGCCGCCTCACTCCGATGCCGTCGCCACCTGTCGCCGCCGCTACCAGGCGTGGATGCGGCGGAGGTGGTACACCAGCGCCACGTCGCTCCCGTCGCGGGCCGGCGGGATCTCCCCGGCCTTGCGGGACGCGGCCCACGCCTTGACGTTGCGGCTCTGGCACTTGGGACACAGGCAGTCCGTCCACGGTGTCGTGCACGGCTGCCCGTTCCGCTGGTAGATGACGGCCTCGTTGCCGTGCCCGTCGCCGACATGCCGGACCTCGAGCACCTCGTCCCAGGTCGTCTCACAGCACAGGCACTCGTACACCCATGCCTCACGGCTCGACCATGCGTCCTGCACGGCCCTCACCCCCTCGGTCACGCCTTCTCGCGCTACCGGCGGCATCTCGTGCCGTCTCCCCGGCTCGCGCCGGGCACTGAGCCGCGGGGTCCCCAGTTCGGTGGCTCCGCCGGTCCCATAGTGGTCCAGCGCGGGCCACCGATGGACCTATTCCCCGGAATCCCGCATATGGATCGTTCCGCCCCGGGTCATTGTTTCCTGGCCGCGACGACAGCGTCGTAGACGGTCCCGCGTGGTACGCCGTTCTCCCTGGCGACCTCCCGGATCGCCTGGTTGCGCGGGGTCCCGGCGTGCTCCCGGGCGGCGACCGCGGCGACCAGGTCGGCCGGGTCCGACAGCCCGGCGGGCTTCGGGGCGCCGCCGACCACGAGCGTGATCTCGCCGCGCGCCTCGCGGTCGGCGGCCCACGCGGCCAGCTCGCCGAGGCCGCCCCGGCGGACCTCCTCGTAGGTCTTGGTCAGCTCCCGGCAGACGGCGGCCGGACGGTCCGCGCCGAACGCCTCCGCCATCGCGCCCAGGGTGTCCTTCAGCCGCCGCGGCGACTCGAAGAACACCATCGTGCGGGGCTCGTCCGCCAGCGCCGCCAGCCGCCGCGCCTGCTCGCCCTTCTTGCGCGGCGGGAACCCCTCGAAGCAGAACCGGTCGGTCGGCAGCCCCGACACGACCAGCGCGGTCGTGACGGCGGACGGCCCGGGCAGCACCGTCACCGGCACCCCCTCCGCCACCGCCGCGCGCACCAGCCGGTACCCGGGGTCGGACACGCCCGGCATCCCGGCGTCGGTGATGACCAGCACGTCCCGTCCGGCGAGCAGCTCGGCCAGCAGCTCGGCGGCGCGCGCCTGCTCGTTCTGGTCGTAGTACGACACGACGCGCGCGGCGATCCCCACCCCGAGGTCGGCGGCGAGCCGGCGCAGCCGCCGGGTGTCCTCGGCCGCGATCACCGGCGCGTCCGCCAGCGCGGCCCGCAGCCGCGCCGACGCGTCCTCGGGCCGCCCGATCGGCGCCGCCGCCAGCAGCAAAGTCCCCATCACGGTCTCATCCTCCCAGGGGCGGCGGGCGCCGGGCGCAGACCGGACCGCCCGGGGCCGGCTTTACGATTGCGAGATGGCGACGACGGATCTGACTCCGGCGAACGCGTCCCGATGGCGGCCGCCCTCCCCGCGCGAGTGGCTGGCGCCGGCGGTCCCGGGCGGCGCGCCGGCGGGCTGGCTGGGCCCGCTGCTGGTCACGCTGTTCGCGGGCTTCCTGCGGTTCTACCGGCTCGGCGAGCCCAAGGCCGTGGTCTTCGACGAGACCTACTACGCCAAGGACGCGCTGGCCCTGCTGAAGTTCGGCTGGGAGCACAACACCGTCGACAACGCCGACAAGATGCTGATCGCCGACCGGCACGCGCACATCTGGGGGCAGGGCCCCTCGTTCGTCGCGCACCCGCCGTTCGGCAAGTGGATGATCGCGATGGGCGAGTGGGCGTTCGGCGCGACGCCGTTCGGCTGGCGGTTCGTGCCCGCGCTGGCCGGCACGCTGTCGGTGCTGATCCTGTGCCGGGTCGCCCGCCGGATGACCGGGTCGACGCTGCTCGGCTGCGCGGCCGGGCTGCTGCTGGCGCTGGACGGGCTGGAGTTCGTGACGAGCCGGGCCGCGCTGCTGGACGTCTTCGTGATGTTCTGGATCCTCGCCGGGTTCGCCTGCCTGGTGAACGACCGGGAGCGGTCCAGGCGCGCCCTCGCCGACAGGATCGAGGCGGGGGCGGCGTCGGTGTACGGGCCGTTCCTGGCGCACGGGTGGCGCTGGGCGGCGGGCGTCTGCCTCGGCCTGGCCTGCGCGACCAAGTGGACCGGCGTGTTCTACGTCGCCGCGTTCGGGCTGATGGTGGTGTTCTGGGACTACGGGGCGCGGCGCGCGGCCGGGGTCCGGGAGCCGCTGGGCGGGACGCTGCTGCTGGACGCGGTGCCCGCGTTCGTCCAGCTCGTCGTCGTGGGGCTGATCGCCTACCTGGCGACCTGGTCGGGCTGGATCTTCAAGCCCGGCGGGTGGGGGCGCGGCCACGCGTCCGCCCACTGGTGGTGGCGGCCGTTCGAGGCGATGCCGCACCTGTGGGACTACCACCGGCAGATGCTGGACTTCCACACCGGCCTGGACGCCAAGCACCCGTACCAGTCGTGGCCGTGGGGCTGGCCGATCCTGCGCCGTCCGGTGGCGTTCTTCTACACCGAGCCGAAGACGTGCGGCGCGCCTCGGTGCTCGCGGGAGATCCTCGGGATCGGCACGCCCGCCCTGTGGTGGGGCGCGCTGGCGGCGCTGATCGTGGTGCTGTTCATCTGGCTGCTGCTGCGCGACTGGCGGGCCGGGGCGATCGTGCTGGGGTTCCTCGCCGGCTGGCTGACCTGGTTCCCGTCGGCGTTCCACGAGCGGACGATGTTCCTGTTCTACGCGACGCCGCTGATCCCGTTCATGGTCCTGGCGGTCGTGCTGGTGCTCGGGTACCTGATAGGCCCCGCTTCGGGACTGGTGGGCGCGCATGCGGCGGCGGCCGGGCGGTCCCCGGACGCCGGCGCGCAGCCCGCCGGCGGGACCGACACCGCGCCGCGGGACACCGGGTTCCCCGACACGACGTTCCCGGACGAGGCGTACGGGCCGGGTGGCGCGCGGGTCGCGCCGGTGCCGTCCTCGGTGCCGTCCCCTGTGCCGTCTACGGTGCCTCAGCCGCTGCCGCCGGGGGTGCGGCGGCTCGTCGGCGCCGCCGCCGCGGGCGCGTTCCTGCTGGTGGTGCTGGCGAACTTCGCCTACTTCTATCCGATCCTCGCGGCGCAGACGCTCACCTACGACGACTGGCACGCCCGGATCTGGTTCAAGTCCTGGATCTGACGGCCGCCCGGCCGCCGCGCCAGCCGAAGGAGCCGTGCCAGCCGAAGCACCCGTGTCAGCCGAGGACGCGCGCCGGGACGGGGCGGGCGGCGGCGGGACGCAGCGTCCGGGCGCCGAGCAGGCACAGCGCGAGGGCCAGCACGCCGCCGATCCCGGCGCCCGCGAACGCGCCCGGCACCCCGGCGAGCTTCTCGCCGAACCCCGCGACGGCGGACCCGGCCGCGCCGCCCGCGCCGACGGCCGCGACGACCCACGCGAACGCCTCGGTGACGGTGCCGGCCGGCGCGAGCCGGTCGACGAGGGTGAAGCTGCAGGCCAGCACGGGTGCGAGGAACACGCCGCTGACGAAGGCCAGCACCGACATCGCGCCCAGCCCCGGCGCGAGGACGAGCGGGACGTAGCCGGCGGCGAGCGCGGCGAGCAGCCAGGGCAGCCGCCGGTGCGGCTCGCCCGCCCACGGCCGCGCGCCGTAGACGATGCCGCCGGCCAGCGCGCCGCCCGCCATGCAGGCCAGGAGCAGCCCGGAGGCGATGCCGCTGTCGAGGCGTTCGGCGTAGGCGACGACGGCGACCGCGTAGACGCCGAGCGCGATGCCGGCGCAGGCCAGCGAGGACAGCAGGACGCGCAGCCCGCGCGAGCGCAGCGGCCCGGCCCAGTCGGCGGCGCGCGGCCGGCCCGTCCAGCGGCGCGACGGCCCCGACAGCGCGACGACGAGCGTGCCGGCGACGCCGACCGCGCCGGTGAGGACGAGCGCGGCCTCGGTTCTGACGGCGGCCGCGGCGACGACGAGCAGCGGCCCGACGGAGAACAGGATCTCCTGGGCGGCGGCGTCGAGGGCGTAGGCGGCGTCGACCTGCTCGGGGCCGTCCAGGACGTCCGGCCACAGCGCCCGCAGCCCCGCCTCAAGCGGCGGCGTGGCGAACCCGGCGAGGACCACCGCGGCGACCGCGACCGGCAGCGGGCGCGCGCCGACCGCGGCGAGCAGCACGAACCCGGCGGCGGCGAGGCAGGCGGCGGGCAGCAGGACGCGCGGCTGGCCGTAGCGGTCCATCGCGCGGCCGAGGACGGGCTGGCCGGCGGCCATCGCCAGGCCGAGGACGGCGGCGAGGGTGCCGGCGAGCGGGTAGCCGCCGCCGTCGGCGCGCACGTGCAGCACGACGGCGAGCGCGCCCATCCCGTTGGGCAGCCGGCCGAACAGCGTGCCGGCGAGCAGCCGCGCCGCGTGCGGCCGGCGCAGGAAGTCGACGTAGCCCCGCATCCCGTGTCCCCGTCGCGTTAGTCATACGTATTACCCCGTGGGTCATACGTACCACTTCCCGGGTGTCCGGCTCTAGTCTGTTTTCCGTGTCCGATGTCCGCGAGGGAGGCCGAGGTGCCGCTGGCCGGCCGTCCCACCAGTAAGGACGTCGCGCAGGAGGCCGGGGTCTCGCAGTCGACGGTGTCGCTGGTGCTGGGCGGCAAGTGGAGCGGCCGGGTCTCCCCCGCCACCGCGCGCAGCGTGCGGACCGCCGCCGAGCGGCTCGGCTACCGGCCCAACCAGGCCGCGCGGAACCTGCGGCTCGGCACGACCCGGACCGTCCTGCTGATGGTGCCGACGCTGACCGCGCCGTTCTTCGGCCCCGTCTACACCGGCGCGGCGCGGGTCGCCGCGCGGCACGGGTTCGGCGTCGTGGTGTCCACCTGGCCCGACGACGCGGACGGCCCGGCCGAGAGCCCGTTCCCCGCGCCGCACGAGGCGATCGACGGCGTGCTGGCGTCCTCCATGCCGGCCGCCGCGCTGGAGCGGTTCCAGGGCACGCCCGCCGTGCTGCTCGACAGCGGCCCGGACGCCGACGTCCCGACCGTCGACTTCGGGGTCGCGGACGGGATGCGGGCGATCGCCGCGCATCTGGCCGGCCTCGGCCACCGCCGGTTCGGCCATGTCGCGGCGGGCGTCGACCAGTGGACGTTCCGGGCCCGCGCCGGGACGCTCGCCGCCGAGGTCGCGGCGCTGCCCGGCGGCACCCTGGCCCGGTCGGCGTGCGCGATCGACGTCGCCTCGGCGCGGGACGCGGCGCACCGGCTGCTCGCGCGGCCCGACCCGCCGACCGCGCTGGTCTGCGACGACGACCTGATCGCGGCGGGCGCCTACAAGGCGGCGCGCGCGCTCGGGCTGGACGTGCCGGGCGAGCTGTCGGTCACCGGGTTCGACGACGTGCTGCTGGCGACCGCGCTGGAGCCGGAGCTGACGACCGTCCGGCTGCCCGCCGAGGAGATGGGCGCGCAGGGCATGACCGCGCTGCTGGAGCTGCTGGACGGCGGCCGTCCGGCGCCGCGGGTGCTGCCCGGGCGGCTGGTGGTGCGCGGCTCGTCGGCGCCGCCCCGCTCGTCGGCGGCGCCGTGATCCCCGGTGCCGCCGTGATCCCCGGTGCCGCTGTGATCTCCCGGACACTCCGTGATCTCTGCGGAGCAGGGGTATAAGGGGCCGCATGGCGCATCCCTCCGGAGCCGGCCCCCGGCCGGACGCGGCCGCCCCGGCCGAGATCCCCCCGCCCCGTACCCGCGTCTGGCGCGCCGGGAAGCTCGAGGCCGAGGGCTTCCCGGTCGCCGAGGTGAGCGACTACCTCGACCAGGACGACACGGTCGTGTGGGTCGACCTGTGCGCGCCGCAGCGCGCCGACTTCCAGGTGATCAGCGACGAGCTGGGGCTGGACCCGGTGGCGGCCGAGGACGCGGTGTCCCGGCACGAGCGCGCGAAGATCGACCGCTACGAGCGGTACGCGTTCCTGAACGTCTACGTCCCGCGGGTGGAGGACGGCGAGCTGGAGCTGGACGAGGTGTCGGCGTTCCTGGCCGAGCGGGCGCTGGTCACCGTCCGGCAGGGCCCCGGCTTCGACATCGACGCGCTGGTGAGGCGGTGGGACGAGAGCCCCGGCGTGGACATCGGCGAGACCGGCGCGGGCTACCTGCTGTACGGGCTGCTCGACCTGGTGGTCGACCTGCAGCTCGGCGCGGTGCAGTCGCTGGACGACGAGGCCGACGAGGTCGAGTCGATGATCTTCGACGAGGCGTTCCCGGTGCGCGAGATCCAGCGGCGCAGCTTCCGGCTGCGCAAGAACCTGGTCGCGCTGCGCCGGGTGGCGCTGCCGATGCGCGAGGTCGTGAACACGCTGCTCCGCCGGGACCTGCGGATGGTCGCCCCGGCGCTCGCGCCCTACCTGCAGGACGTCTACGACCACACGCTGCGGGTCGGCGAGTGGACCGACAGCCTGCGCGACCTCGTCGCGAACCTGCTGGACACCCGGATCGCGCTGCAGGGCAACCGGATGAACGAGGTGATGAAGAAGGTCACCAGCTGGGCGGCGATCATCGCGGTGCCGACGGCGGTCACCGGCTTCTACGGGCAGAACGTCCCGTATCCGGGGTTCTCCTCGCATTCGGGGTTCATCGTCAGCTCGGTGATCATCGTGGTGTGCAGCCTCGGCCTCTACGCCGTCTTCAAGCGCCGCGACTGGCTCTGACGTCCGGCCGGGTTCCGGCGGCGCGCCGCTCCGCCGCACGGAGGCGGAGCGGCGCGCCGGAAGCGGGGCCGGTCAGAGGGAGTTGAGGAAGCTCGCGGCGATGGGCGCCGCCGCCTCGGCGCCCGTCCCGCCGCCCTCGACGATCACGGCGAAGGACAGGTCGCCCCGGTAGCCGATGAACCAGGCGTGCGTCGGCGGGTTCGTGCCGGACCCGTACTCGGCGGTCCCCGTCTTGCCGGCCGTGCCGGACGGGAAGTCCACGCCGGACGCGGTGCCCTCGCTGACGACGGCCGGCATCAGCGAGTGCAGCGCCGACTTCACCGCCGGTTCCAGCCTGTGCGGGGGCTCGGGCTTGCGCCCGCCCGCGTCCACGGCCTGCCCGGCCAGCGACGCGTCGACGAGCCGGGGCGAGCGCCACACGCCGCTCGCCGCCGCGCCGGCGACCGCGGCCATGTTCAGCGGGCTGGTCAGCACCTCGCCCTGCCCGAACGAGGCGGCGGCGAACGCGGTGTCGTCCTTGGCGTCCGGGAACGAGGCGCGGACGGCGGGCAGCCCGGCGATGACCGGGGCGTTGAAGCCGAACTGGGAGGCGACCTGGGCGAGCCGCTTCTCCCCCAGCTTGTCCACGGCCAGCCGCGCGAACGTGGTGTTGCAGGAGTGCGCGAACGCCTCGCGCAGCGCGACCGTCCCGAAGTCCTCGTGCTTGTAGTTGTGGAACGAGCGGCCACCGACCGTCGTGGTGGCGGGGCAGGGCACCTTCGTGGACGGCGACATGCCGCCCGCGACGAGTGCTGCGGCGGTGACGACCTTGAACGTCGAGCCCGGCGGGTAGCGGCCCATCAGCGCCCGGTTGTAGCCGCCCGGCTTGTTCGCGACGGCGAGGATCTCGCCGGTGGACGGCCGGAGCGCGACCAGCGACGCGGGCTTGGACGCCGCCCCGAGCGCCTTCCCGGCGGCGGTCTGCACCTTCGGGTCGAGGGTGGTCGTCAGCGGCTTCCCGTCGGCGCCGCCGAACCGCTTCAGCGTCTTCACCGGCTTGCCGCCGGCGTCCACGATCTGGACGGCGAGGGCGGGCGTGCCCGCGAGCCGCTTCTCGTACTGCTTCTGCAGGCCGTCGGCGCCGACGGTGTCGCCCTTGCGGTACGGGGCGCCGAGCTTGCCGGCGGCCTCGGCCGTCGCGGGGCCGAGCGGCCCGGTGAGCTGCTGGACGGACCCGGACGGCGACCCGGCGAGGCTGCTGCCGTCGGCCGCCTTGATGTCGGCGCGGGCGGGCCAGGCGCGCGCGGACCGCAGCCGCTGCCCCTCCTTGAGCCCCGGGTACAGCACGTCGGGCGACCAGGAGACGCGCCACTTGCCGTCGCGCTTGGTGAGCGGCAGCGCGCCCTCGTAGCTCCAGGTGCGGTTCCCGGCGAGGGTCAGGGCGGCGGTGTAGGAGCCGCCGGCGGTGTCGCCCTTCGGGTCGCCGACGGAGGCGACGGTGTAGCGCTGCCCGGTGACGCCGAGGTCGTCGTGCAGCCGGCTGAACCGGGTGGTGAAGTCGGCGGGCGGATCGGCGGTCAGGGCGCGCATCGCGGTGTAGTCGGCGCGGCTCCAGGCCGCCAGGTAGCGTTTCGCGGCGTCCCCGGGACTCTCCCCGTCCCGCAGGAACCACACCGCTCCCGCCCCCACGAGCACGGCCGCGACCGCCACCGCGGCGACGGTGACCACGCGGGATCGGCGCATGTTCATGTCCTCTCTTCTCCGAGACTCGCCATCGGCCGGATGCCCAAGAACACCAGGTGAGCGGCCGGATGTCCAAGATTGATATCCGGGTGACAGTGATATGGCTTTTGATATGGTTCCTGGTCGTGAACGTCGTCGGCCATCTGACCTGCTTCGTCGCGGTCGCCGAGGAACTGCACTTCGGCCGCGCGGCGGAGCGGCTCGGCATGGCCCAGCCGCCGCTCAGCCAGCGGATCCAGCGGCTGGAGCGCGAGCTCGGGGTGCGGCTCTTCGACCGCTCCAGCCGCAAGGTCGAGCTGACGGCGCCCGGGCGGCTGCTGCTGGAGGACGCCCGTGACATCCTCGCCCGCGTGGACCGCGTCTACTCCGTCGCCGAGCGGGCCCGGCTCGGCGAGGTCGGCACCGTGCGCGCCGGCCTGCCGAGCGACCTCGGCGGCCCGATCGTCGCCGCGCTGATCGCCGCGTTCCGGGACCGCCGCCCCGACCTGCGGCTCGACCTGCGCGAGACGGGGACGGCCGAGCAGGTCCGGGCGCTGTCGGACGGCGCGCTGGACGCCGGGATCGTCCGGCACCCGTGCGACTCGCGCGGCCTCGGGCTCGGCCCGATGCTCGGCCAGCCGGTCGGGGTGCTGCTGCCGGAGGGCGCCGGCCTCGCCGCGTCCCCGGAGGTGCACCTCGCCGACCTCGGCGGCCGCGACCTGGTCGTCTTCCCGCGCGAGGAGGCGCCGGGCGCCTACGACGAGGCGCTGGCCGCGTGCCGCCGGCACGGGTACGCGCCGCCCGCCGTGCACGAGGCGCGGCATCCGCAGTTCGCGCTGGGCCTCGTCCTCGCCGGGACGGCCGTGGCGCTCGTCCCGCGCACCGACGACACCGCCGGGGTGACGTGGCGGCCGCTGGTCGGCGAGCCGCTGGCGTGGCGGACGTCGTGCGCGTGGCGGCGCACCCGCGACCCCGAGCACGAGCGCGCCATCGCCGACTTCACCGCCGTCGCGACCGAGGTGCTGCGCCGCGAGGCCGGCATGGCGCCGCTGGACGGCGCGCCCGCCCGCCGCGTCGTGGCCCGCCCATCGTCGGGGTTCCTGGCATGACCGGCACGCGGGAGAAGGGCGCCCGGACGCGCGGGACCGCGACCGGGGAGACCGCGGTGCGGATCGAGGCGGCGTTCCGCGACGCCGGGGTGACCGGTTACCTGCACGCCGCCGACATCGACACCGGGCGGGAGCTCGGCGTGCGCGCCGACGATCCGGTGGTGCTGGCGTCGGTGTTCAAGGTGCCGCTGCTGGTGGCGTTCCACCGCCGGGCCGCCGAGGGGCTGCTCGACCCGGCCGAGCAGGTCACGGTGCCCGCCGCGGACCGCACGTCCGGCCCGACCGGCCTGTCGGCGCTGCTGGACGACGTGCGGATGTCGCTGCGCGACCTGGCCTGCCTGATGATCACGGTGAGCGACAACGCGGCGGCCGACGTCCTGCTGGACCGGGTCGGGCTGGATGCGGTCAATGCGGCCGCTACCGCGCTCGGGCTGCGCGGGACGGTGGTGACGGGCGGCGGCCGGCAGCTGTTCGACGACCTGCTGGCCGACGCGGGCGCGGCCGGGTTCCCCGAGGTGTGGGCGCGGCTGGACGAGCCCGGCATGATCGGCCGGCTGCGCGCCCTCGACCCCGCCCGGACGAGCCGCAGCACGCCCCGGGAGATGACCCGGCTGCTCGGCGCCGTCTGGCGGGACGAGGCCGCGCCGCCGGACGGGTGCGCGGCGATGCGCCGGCTGTTCGGCCTGCAGGTGTGGCCGCACCGGCTGTCGTCCGGGTTCCCCTACGACGACGTGCTGGTCAGCGGGAAGACCGGGACGCTGCTGACCGTCCGCAACGAGGTCGGCGTGGTGGAGTACCCCGACGGCGGACGGTACGCGGTCGCGGTGTTCACCCGGTCGGCGCTGCCCGTCGCGGTGCGCCCGGAGGCCGACGCGGTGATCGGCACGGCGGCCCGGATGGCCGTGGAGTCGCTGCGCCGCCGCTGAACAGGGGCGTGACCGAACGTGGCCGACCCGATACCGGCGATCCGGCCGACCGCTCGACCAGCACTCCGCGCCTGAACGTAGGCTGTACCCCTGCTTTGATCTCTCTTGGAGGAACGCGTTGCGGCTGCCGGAGCATCTGGAGCTACTGCTCACCGACGAGCCGGTGCTCGACGTCTACGCGCACGGGCCGTGGCGCGTCCCGGACGGGCTGTTCGAGGAGATCTCGGCGCGGATCGACGCGCTGGCGAACGACCCCCGCGCCGCCGAGCTCACCACCGACGAGCACAAGCTGCTGACGCTGCCCGCCTCGCTGGTCACCGCGGAGATCTTCGGCATGCTGGCGTTCCTGCCGGGCGGCGGCGCGATCAAGGCGGGGTCGTGGTCGCAGCTGCCGGAGCGGCTGCTGCACCGGCACCTGGCCAACCCCGGCACGCTGAGCACCCGGATGACCCGCTGGGACGCGCCGGGCGGCCGGTGGCGGCCCCCGGTGGACTGGCTGATCGAGGCGCCCGACCGGGAGCTGGCGATCGAGCTGGCCCGCGAGTGCCTGGGCGTGCTGGAGGGCATCGAGCCGCTGGAGGAGCGCCGCAAGGCGCTGGTGCGGCTGTACTCCGACCCGCCCGAGTGCGACATGAACCTGCCCAAGATGGAGCTGCGCGAGCACTGGCACGCGCACGCCGGGGACGACATCGTCGCCGCCGTCCCCGAGCTGCTCGGCCCCGTCGGCTACCTCGACTGGGTGTGCGACGGCCTGCTCGCGGCGTACGCGATCCTGGCGGAGGCCGCGCCGCGCGAGGAGTCGGTCGAGTCGCATCTGATCCAGCTGCTGCTGCAGGGCAGCATGGAGCACGTCCCGGCGGAGCTGGCCGCCGCCCTCGGCGAGGACCGCTACCACGACCTGCAGCAGCGCTTCCCCGCCGAGCGCCGCGGCTTCAAGGCCGACGCCTGGCAGCAGCGCACCCGCGCCTGGCTCGTCCGGGCGCTGGTCGCGGGCGCCGCCGACGCGTGCCGCGCCTGGCTCGACATGGCGATGCGGTTCGTCGCGATCGTCCAGGGCCTGCCCGGCGACCCGTGGTTCCCCAAGGCCGAGTGGATCCCGGTCGGGCAGTTCCAGACCGACCTGCGGCGGCTGTACGCGCCGCGCCGCCGCGTCGTCAACCCGCTCACCGAGTCCCTCAAGGCGCCCGCCGCCACCGAGGCCGGTCCGGACGGCGCGCCGGCCGCGGCGGCGTCCGGGACGCGCGCCGAGCTGGCCAGCGCGCTGGTCGAGCAGCCCGAGCTGACCGCCGCGCTGGAGGAGCTGACCCGCGGCAGGGAGCCCGTCCGGCTGCTGATCGCCGGCCCGGACGGCACCGGTAAGCGGGACGCGGCGCAGGAGCTCGGCAAGGCGCTCGCGCTCGGCCGCGACCCGCTGTGGGTCACCGACAACCTGTACGCCGGGCAGCGGCTGTCGGACGCGGTCGCCAAGCTGCACGCCGACGCCCGCGACTGCGCCGGCGACCGGCTGCTGATCATCGACGGGCTGGACGGCATCGTCGCCGACCCCGGCAACGGCGAGGCCATCGCCGACGAGCTGCACCGGCTGCTGGCCATCCACGCCGACCTGAACCTGGTCGTGCTGTGCGACGCGGGCGGCGACGAGCGGATCCGCGACGTCAACCCGGTGCTGCCCGGTCGGTTCCGGATCGCGCGGACCCGGCCGTTCACCGCGCGGGGCCACGCGGAGCTGTTCCGCCGCGCGCTGGAGCGGCACGGTGCCCGCGCCACCCGGCAGGCCGTCGAGGCGGCGGGGGCGCTGCTGGCCGCGACGCCGCCGATGCAGTCGCTGCGCAACGCGCGGCTGGCGCCCTACCTCGCCGACCAGGTCGTCGCCGCGGTCCGGGCCCGCACCGAGGGCGGCGCCGAGATCGTCGTGCGCAAGGGCGACATTCCCGCCGCGCTCGACACCGCGCAGTCGGCCGGGAACCCGCTGCACGAGCTGCGCGACCTCACCGGCCTGGAGACCGTCAAGCACGAGATCGCGCTGCTGGTCGCGGGCACCCACGCGGCCCGGCTGCGCAGCGAGTCCGGGCTGCGGATCACCCCGCCGACGCGGCACATGGTGTTCACCGGCAACCCCGGCACCGGCAAGACGATGGTGGCGCGGCTGCTCGGCCGGATCTACAAGAAGCTCGGGGTGCTGTCGTCCGGGCACCTGGTCGAGGCGTCCCGCGCGCACCTGGTCGGCGAGTACATCGGCCAGACCGCGCCGCGCACCCGCCGGCTGGTCGAGCGGGCGATCGGCGGCGTGCTGTTCATCGACGAGGCGTACACGCTCACCCAGTCGCCGCTGAAGGGCGACTACGGCCACGAGGCCATCGCCGAGCTGGTCAAGCTGATGGAGGACCACCGCGAGGACCTCGTGGTGATCGTCGCCGGCTACCAGCAGGAGATGGCCGAGTTCCTGGCCGCCAACCCCGGCCTGGACTCGCGCTTCCCCAAGCAGATCCACTTCCCCGACTACACCGACGACGAGCTGATCACGGTGTTCGGGCAGCTCGCCGAGGCCGACGGGTTCCGCCTCGCGCCCGGCACCGAGGACGTGCTGCGCTCGATGCTGCGCAACGCGCCGCGCGGCCCGTCGTTCGGCAACGGCCGGCTGATGCGCAACCTGCTGGACGTCGCCGTCGCCAACCAGGCCGACCGGATCGCCTCCGTCGCCGTCGGCGCGTCCGGTGACGCGGTGCCGGCGAAGCCGCCCGCGAAGAAGGACCTGATCACCCTCACCGCCGAGGACCTGCCGCCGCTGCTGGAGCATCCGGAGGAGTTCTTCGGGCTGTACCTGTGACGCACCGGGTATGACGTAAGCGGCTTCCCCGTCCGACCGCGAAGGCGAGGGAGACCCGTGACCGCGACCCCCTGGGAGGACGACCGCCGGCGGCTGGCCGCGCTGCTGCGCGACATGGCCGCCCACGAGACGGCACTGCTGCGCGACGGCACCCGTCCGTGGACGTGGTGGCTCGACCGTGCCGTACTGCACGGGCGCCGCCACGGCTACGTCAACACGCTGCTGATCGGCGCCCAGTGGCGCGCCGCGACCGACGTCCGGACCTACGAGGACTGGCGGGCCGCCGGACGGCAGGTCGGCCGGGGCGAGACCGGCATCCGCGTGCTGTCGCGCACGGGGCGGCCGTACGCGGTGTTCGACATCGCGCAGACGACCGGTCTGCCGCTGCCACCTGCCGCATCCGGGCGGTCGCCGGTGTCCGAAGGGCTCGTCCGCCGGTTGGCCGGTGAGCTTTGCCAGGGTGACCAGGGCGTCCGGCGGGTGGAGGCGGACTCGGTCGCGTACCTGGTGCTGGCGTGGCTGGGTCTTGATCCGGAGCCGCCGGTGTTCCCGGTGAACGCGTTCTGGGCGGGCCCGGCGGTCGGCGACCGGATCCTGCGGACGGCGCGCCGCGTCCACGACCGCGCGCGCGATCCGTCCGGCGGGGTGCTGCCGGACGCGCAGCGCTTCTTCCGGTCCCGCCTCAAGGGCAGCTGGGTGCCCGGCTACCTGGACGGGCGCGGGTTCCCGCCGTCGGTGCAGCGCCGCCACCAGATCGGCTACGCGCCGGACGCCCCGCACGCGCTCGCCGACCACCTGCGATCCCTCGGCCACGCCGACGAGGCGATCGTGGCGGCGGGGCTGGCGCGTCCCGGGCATGCGGGACGGCTGCACGACATGTTCCGGGACCGCGCGATGTTCGCCATCCGGCGGCCGGACGGCGCGGTCGCCGGGTTCATCGGCCGCCGCCCCGACGCGGCGGAGGGCCCGAAGTACCTCAACGGCCCCGACACCGACTTCTTCCACAAGCGCGAGCTCCTCTACGGCCTGCACGAGGCCCGCGAGCGGCTCGCGGCGGGCGCGCGTCCCGTGCTGGTCGAAGGGCCGCTGGACGCCGTCGCCGTAGCGATGGCGGGGTCGCGCGAGTTCGCACCGGTCGCGACCTGCGGCCTGTCGCTGACCTCGGCCCACCTGGCCGCGCTGGCGGACGCCGCCGACCTCGCGGCGACGGGCGTCGTGGTCGCCTTGGACGACGACCCGGCCGGGCGCTCGGCCGCCGTCCGCGCGTGGGACGTGCTGAGCCGGATCTCCGGCCCACTCGACCGCGCGCGGCTGCCCGAGGGCCGCGACCCCGCCGGTGTGCTGGCCGGGCAGGGCGGCGCGGCGCTGCGTCAGGCCCTGCGGGAGACGGTCCCGCTGATGGACGCGGTCGTGGACGCGGCGGCGGCCCGCGCGGGCGGTTCGCTCGGCACGCCGGAGCAGCGTCTCGCGGCCCTGCGCGCCGCCTGCGCTCCGATCGCGGCGCGCCCGTCCGGGGCGGCCCGTCAGGTCGTCCGCCTCGCGGCCCGCACCGCGCTCCCGCCGTCCCTGGTCACCGAGGCGCTCACCGAGCACCTCACGCGGTGATCCTTTCGGCGAGGTCGAACAGCAGGTCCTCGTCGCCCGCGCGGGTGACGAGCTGCAACCCGGCGGGCAGTCCGCGGACGGTCCCGGCGGGGACGCTCAGCGCGGGCAGGCCGAGGACGTTCCAGGCGCAGGTCAGGCTCAGCAGGGCGGGCTGGACCGGGCCCAGCTCGCAGTCCGGCCGCCCGATCTCCGGCGCGACGATCGGGACGGTCGGCGAGGCCAGCACCTCGTACCGGCGCATGAGGTCGGCGACCTCGGCGGCGTAGCGCGTCCGTTCGCGGGCGGCGCGGACGAAGCGCCAGCCGCGCGTCTCTCCGGCGCGGCGCAGCCGGTCGAGCGTGACCGGCTGGAACAGCTCCGGCGCGTCCGCGACCCGCTCGGCGTGCACCTCGCAGGCCTCGCTGTCCTGGATCGCGGCGAAGATCCGGCGCAGTTCCGGCAGGTCCAGCCGCACCGCGTCCGCGCCGGGGACCAGCCGCCGGACGGTCTCGGCGACGTCGGGCGCGACCGGCGTCCCCTCGATCCACGCCACCCGGATGCCGTCGGGTAGCCGGGACTCCCCGCCGTGCGCGGGCCGCCCGAGGACCCGGTAGGCCGTCCGGCAGTCGGCGGGCGTCGCGGCGAGCACGCCCACGTGGTCGAACGAGGTCGACAGCGGGAAGACGCCGCCGGTGGGGATCTCGCCGTAGGCGGGCTTGAACCCGGATATGCCGCAGAGGGCCGCGGGAATGCGGACCGACCCTCCCGTGTCGGTGCCGATGGCGAGCGGCACCATCCCTGCGGCGACCGCCACCGCGCTGCCGCCGCTGGACCCGCCGGAAATGCGGGACGGGTCGTGCGGGTTGCGGGACGGTCCGTTCACGGCGGTGTCGCCGCTCGCGCCGTAGGCGAACTCGTGCGTGGTGGTCTTGCCGACGATGACCGCGCCCGCGGCGCGCAGGGCCTCGACGCAGGCGGCGTCGCGTCCGGCGACGTGCCCGGCGAAATGGGCCGAGCCCATCCCGGTGGGCAGGCCGGCGACGTCGATGATGTCCTTGACCGCGACGGGGACGCCGTGCAGCGGGCCGCGGTCGCGGCCGGCGGCGAGCTCCTCGCCTGCGGTGCGGGCGGCGGCCGCCGCGCCCTCGACGTCCACGGTGGCGAACGCGTTGAGGGACGGGTCGATCGACTCCAGCGCGCGGTCGAGCAGGCCGGGGGCCGTCGCGGCGCCCGACCGCAGGTCGCGGCCGAGGCCGTCGAGCGTCCGTCCGGCGAAGAAGCCGGCCATCGCACCTCCCGTGGTGCCGCCGCCGAAGGGCTTGCCCAAACGTTCGGACAGCATGCCAGGCCCCCCGCTCGCCGCAGGAAACCGGCCGTTCGTCGACGGAGCCGCCGGACGCGTGAACCTACGCGCGGGTACACGGCAAGCTTCATCGCACCTTGTGGAGGCGTTCCCGCCGGTTCGCTGGGGGGCGGGGCGGCGGCCCCGGCCGCCGCCCCTGTAACCGGTGCCGTCCACAGCCGGGTGGGGGGACGGGGCCACGGCGGCGCGGTCCGAAGGCGCGCACCCGCCGCCGTGGCCTCCCCGCCCGCCCTCACCGCACCCCGGTTCCGCTGTCAAATGCGCTGACAAGGCCTTTCATCTGGGGCTTTCGGCAACTACCGTCGAGTACGTGAACGCGCCGGTGGATCAGCAGGAGATCACCGGCACCGCCGACCGGGCGATGATCTGCACCGGCGATCACCGCGCGTCGTCGGCGGGCCTGGCGATCCTGCGGGCCGGCGGGTCCGCGGCCGACGCCGCGGTGGCGGCGAACGCCGTGCTGGCGGTGGTCGCGCCGCAGTGCTGCGGGATGGGCGGCGACCTGTTCGCGCTGGTCCACGCACCCGGGCGGGACGGCCCCGGGCCGCCCGTCGCGCTGAACGCCTCCGGCCGCGCCGGGTCGGGCGCGGACGCCGCGGCGCTGCGCGCGGAGGGCCGCCGCCGGATGCCCGTCCGGCACGACGTCCGGTCGGTGACCGTCCCCGGCTGCGTGGACGGCTGGCTGGCGCTGCACGACCGCTACGGCCGGATGCCGCTCGCCGAGGTGCTGGAGTCGGCCGTCCTGCACGCGGAGCGGGGCTTCACCGCCACGCCCGGGCTCGTCGCCGCCTGCCGGGACGCCGCCGGTGCGCCCGGCACGGACGGGCTCGCGTGGCCGTCCCGCCCCGGCGAGCAGGTGAGGCGGCCCGGTATCGGCCGCGCGCTGCGCGCCGTGGCCGCGGCGGGCCGCGCGGGATTCTACGAGGGCGAGTTCGGCGCCGGCCTGCTGCGCATGGGCCGCGGCCTCTTCGCGCCGTCCGACCTCGCCGAGCCCGCCGCCGACTGGCAGCACCCGCTCGGTGTCCGCGCGTTCGGGCACGACGTGTGGACGGCGCCGCCGAACTCGCCAGGCCACGTGCTGCTCACCGCGCTCGCCGTCGCCGCCGGCCTCGACCTGCCCGATCCCGCCGACCCCGGCTGGGCGCACCTGCTGGCCGAGTCCCTGCTGGCCGCCGCCGTCGAGCGTCCCGGGACGCCCGTTCCGCCGGGCCGCGTCGACGCGCTCCGCGCCGCGATCGACCCGGACCGGCACGAGCGGCGGCGCGGGACGATCGCGTCCGGCGACGCGACCTGCGTCTGCGTCGTGGACGGCCGGGGCACGGCGATCTCGCTCCAGCAGTCGAACGGCAACGGCCTCGGCGCGCTGCTGTTCGAGCCCGCGACCGGGATCAACCTCCACAACCGCGGCACCGGTTTCACGCTGGCGCCCGGCGCGCCCGCCGAGTACGGGCCGCGGCGCCGCCCGCCGCACACCCTCGTCCCGGTCCTCGCGACCGGTCCCGATGGCACGTTCCGCGCGGTCGCCGGCTGCACCGGCGGCGGCATCCAGCCGCAGATCGTCCTGCAGGTCCTGGTCCGGCTGCTGACCGGCGCGGAGCCGGAGGACGCCCTGGCCGCGCCCCGGTGGCGGCTCGCCAGCGGGCTCGGGCCGTTCGAGACCTCGCAGGCCGGCTCCCCCATCCGGCTCGACCTGCAGGCCGGCGCCCCGGACGGCTGGGCGCGCCGCCTGCCCGGTTACGGCCATCTCGTCCGCGCGGCCGCCGAGGACGAGGAGTTCGGCGAGGCCCAGCTCATCGCGGCCTCCCGCGGCGGCGGGCTGCGCGGCGACGGGCCGTGCCCGTTCGCCCTGCCCTGGGCGCCGCCGCCCGCCGCCCCGCCGCGTCCGAGGCTCCGCCGCTGCGGTTGACCGGGCCGCTGCGGTTGACGGGGCCGCTGCCGTTAACCGGGGGGCCGCTGCGGTTGGCGGGGGCGATTGCGGGGAGGTCGTCCTTTCCGGGCGTCCGCCGAGTACCGAAGGGACCGCGCCATGACCGAGGCCGCCACCGCGTCCGTCCCCCTGTCCGACGACGAGGTCCGCCGGATCGACGCGTACTGGAGAGCCGCGAATTACCTTTCGGTAGGGCAGATCTATCTGCTGGGCAACCCTCTGCTGCGCGAGCCGCTCCGGCGCCGGCACATCAAGCCGCGGCTGCTCGGGCACTGGGGCACCTCGCCCGGCCTGAACTTCTGTTACGCCCACCTGAACCGGGTCATCAGGGCCCGCGACCTCGACATGATCTACATCATGGGCCCCGGGCACGGCGGCCCCGCGGCGGTCGCGAACGCGTGGCTGGAGGGCACTTACAGCGAGGTCTATCCGGACGTGTCGCGCGACGGGACGGGGATGCGGCGGCTGTTCCGGCAGTTCTCGTTCCCCGGCGGCATCCCGAGCCACGTCGCGCCGGAGACGCCGGGCTCGATCCACGAGGGCGGCGAGCTGGGCTACTCGCTGGCGCACGCCTACGGCGCCGCGTTCGACAACCCGGACCTGGTCGTCGCGTGCATCGTCGGCGACGGCGAGGCCGAGACCGGGCCGCTCGCGGCGTCGTGGCACTCCACCAAGTTCCTCGACCCCGTCCGCGACGGGGCGGTGCTGCCGATCCTGCACCTGAACGGCTACAAGATCGCGAACCCGTCGGTGCTGGCGCGGATCTCCGAGGAGGAGCTCGTCCAGCTCCTCGACGGCTACGGGCACCGGCCGATCATCGTCAGCGGCGACGAGCCGGAGTCGATGCACCGGAAGATGGCCGTCGCGCTCGACCAGGCGCTCGACGAGATCGCCGACATCCAGCGGGCCGCCCGCGAGGGCGGGGACGTCCCGCGGCGCCGCTGGCCGATGATCGTCCTGCGGTCGCCGAAGGGCTGGACGGGCCCGAAGGAGGTCGACGGCCTGCCGGTCGAGAACACGTGGCGTTCCCACCAGGTGCCGCTCTCGGGGGTCTGCGACAACCCCGAGCATCTGGCCCAGCTGGAGGACTGGCTGCGCTCCTACCGTCCCGACGAGCTTTTCGACGAGGAGGGGCGCCCCATCCCCGCGCTGACCGAGCAGGCGCCCGAGGGCGAGCGGCGGATGAGCGCCAACCCGCACGCCAACGGCGGGCTCCTCCTGCGGCCGCTGACGCTGCCCGACTTCCGCGAATACGCCGTCCCGGTCGGCAAGCCCGGCACGACGACGTCGGAGGCGACCCGCGTGTTCGGCTCGTTCCTGCGCGACGTGGTGAGGGCCAACCCGTCCAACTTCCGCATCATGGGCGCCGACGAGACCGCGTCCAACCGGCTCGGCGACGTCTTCGAGGCGACCGACCGGGTCTTCGAGGGCGAGCGGCTGGACACCGACGAGCACCAGGCGCCGCACGGGCAGGTCATGGAGGTGCTCAGCGAGCACCTGTGCCAGGGCTGGCTGGAGGGCTACCTGCTGACCGGGCGGCACGGGCTGTTCAACAGCTACGAGGCGTTCGTCCACATCGTCGACTCGATGTTCAACCAGCACGCCAAGTGGCTGAAGGTCACGCGGCACCTGCCGTGGCGGCGGCCGATCGCGTCGCTGAACTACCTGCTGTCGTCGCACGTGTGGCGGCAGGACCACAACGGCTTCACCCACCAGGACCCCGGCTTCCTCGACGTGGTCCTGAACAAGAAGCCGGAGATCGTCCGGGTCTACCTGCCGCCGGACGCCAACACGCTGCTGTCGGTCGGCGACCATTGCCTGCGCTCCCGCGACTACGTCAACGTCATCGTCGCCGGGAAGCAGCCGGCGCTGAACTGGCTGCCGATGGACCAGGCGATCGCCCACTGCACGCGCGGCATCGGCATCTGGGAGTGGGCCTCCACGGATGGCGGCGCCGATCCCGACGTCGTCATGGCGTGCGCCGGCGACATCCCCACGCTGGAGACGCTCGCCGCCGTCGACATCCTCCGCCAGCTCTTCCCCGACCTGCGCGTCCGCGTGGTGAACGTGGTGGACCTCATGCGGCTGCAGCCCGACACCGAACACCCGCACGGGTTGCCCGACCGCGACTACGACGCGCTCTTCACCACCGACAAGCCGGTCATCTTCGCGTTCCACGGGTACCCGTACCTGATCCACCGGCTCGCCTACCGCCGCCACGGCCACGAGCACCTGCACGTCCGCGGCTACAAGGAGGAGGGCACCACCACGACCCCGTTCGACATGGTGATGCTGAACGACCTGGACCGCTTCCACCTCGTCATGGACGTCATCGACCGCGTCCCGTCGCTCGGCGGCCGCGTCGCCCACATCCGCCAGCGCATGGCCGACCAGCGCCTAGCCCTGCGCGCCTACACCCGCGAGCACGGCGAGGACGCGGCCGAGGTCCGCGACTGGACCTGGCCCTACTAGGGGGACGTGCCGATGCGCATCCTCACCGTCAATCCGGGGTCGAGCAGCCTCAAGCTGAGCCTCCTCGACCCCGACGGCACCGTCGTCACCGAGAACGCCGGCGCCCGCCACGAGATCGCGCCGATGGTCGCGGACATGCCCCGGCCGGACGCGGTCGGCATCCGGTTCGTGCACGGCGGCCCCGACTTCACCGGACCGGTCGTCGTCGACGCGGCGGTCGCCGAACGCCTGCACGCGCTCGCCGACCTCGCGCCGCTGCACCAGCCCGCGTCGCTGCACGCATTGTCGGAGATCACCGACGCGCTGCCGGACGTCCCGGCCGTGGCCTGCTTCGACACCGCCTTCCACGCCACCCTGCCGGACGCCGCCGCCACCTACGCGCTGCCCGCCGAGTGGCGCGAGCGGTTCGGCCTGCGCCGCTACGGCTTCCACGGCCTGTCGTACTCCTATGCCGTCCGCCGCACCGGCGAGCTCCTCGGTTCCGTCCCGTCCCGGATGGTGATCTGCCACCTCGGGTCGGGCGCGTCGCTGGCCGCCGTCGCCGAGGGCAGCTCCGTCGACACCACGATGGGCTTCACGCCCCTGGAGGGCCTCGTCATGGCGTCCCGCGCGGGCAGCGTCGACCCCGGTATCCCGCTGTGGCTGATCAAGCACGGCGTCCCCGCACCGGAGGTGGACGACGCCCTGGAGAGCCGCTCCGGCCTGCGCGGGCTCACCGGGACCGGCGACATGCGCGAGATCCGCCAGCGCGCCGAGGCCCGCGACGCCACCGCCCTCGCGGCCCTCGACGTCTACCACCACCGCCTGCGCGCCTGCGCCGCCGCGATGGCCGCCACCCTCGGCGGCCTGGACGCGCTCGTCTTCACCGGCGGCGTCGGCGAGCACGACCCGTCCGTCCGGCACCGCCTCGCCGAGGACCTCGCGTTCCTCGGCGTCTCCGTCGACCCGCACCGCAACGACGACGCCCGCGGCGACACCGACGTCACGGCGCCCGGCGCAGCAGTCCGCACCCTCGTCGTCACCGCCCGCGAGGACCTGGAGATCGCCGGGGGCGTCCGGCGGTGCCTCCGGTGAGACACCCACCGGAATCCGGCCATTCCGGAAAAGCAATGACTTCCCCCAAACCCCCGGCACCATCGGTAAAGGGCCAGGTATCAGGCATACGATGACGGGGATGGAGAGACCCGCCGACGCCCTGGAAGGCCTCGCCCGCAAGCTCGAGAACATCCAGGCGATCACCGATGAGGCGTTCGCCCATATGGGCGTCGACGAGTTCCTCGACACCCTCCTCGACCGCGTCCGCTCCATCCTCGAGGTCGACACCGCCGTCGTGCTGCTCCTGGACCGGCAGGGGCGGTTGCTCGAGGCGACGGTGGCGAAGGGCATAGAGGAGGAGGTCAGCCAGGGCGCGCACGTGCCCGTGGGCCAGGGCTTCGCCGGACGCGTCGCCGCCGAGCGCCGGCCGGTCTACATCGCCGACGTGGCCCACGCGGGCGTGTTCAACCCGCTGCTGGTCCAGCGGGGCCTGCACTCCCTGCTCGGCGTCCCCCTCATCGGCGGCGGGCACCTGGTCGGGGTCATGCACGTCGGCACGCTGGCACCGCGCCGGTTCACCGCGGACGAGACCGAGTTCCTGCAGCTCGCGGCGGCGCGCGTCGCCATGGCCGTGCAGACGCTGACGAGCCGGGCCGAGCGCGCCGGCGCCCTGGAACTGCAACGCAGCCTGGTCCCGTCCAGCCTCCCGGACATCCCCGGCCTGGAGATGGCCGCCCGCTACCGTCCCGGCAAGGAGAACGTCGGCGGCGACTGGTACGACGTCTTCACCCTCCCCTCCGGCGAGATCGGCATCGTCATGGGGGACGTGGCGGGGCACGGGCTGCCGGCCGCCGTCGTGATGGGCCGGATGCGCAGCTCGCTGCGCGCGTACGCGCTGGAGACGGCCGATCCGGCGCAGGTGCTGGGCAAGCTCGACCGGAAGATGCTGCACTTCGAGCCCAACGCGACGGCGACCGTGCTGTACGCGATCTGCAGCCCGTCCCTGGACCGGGTCCGGGTCTCCTCGGCCGGCCACCCGCCCCCGGTCATCGCCCTGCCGGAGAGCCCGGCGGAGACCGTCGACATGAAGCAGGACCTGCTGATCGGCTTCACCACGGAGACCCCCCGGACGACCACCGTGTTCGACCTCCCTCCCGGCGCCCTGTTGTGCTTCTACACCGACGGGCTGATCGAGCGGCGGGACAACTCGGTCGACAGCGGCATCGCGCGGCTGTGCGACGCCGTCTACGCGGGCCCGCCCGAACAGGTCGGCGCGGCGGTGATGGCCGCGCTGATCGGCCGCGAACGGGCCTCCGACGACGTCGCCGTCCTGCTGCTCCAGCGCAAGCCCTGACGTGCCCTAGGCTCTGGGCGCATGACGGAGGGCACGTGCCGGGTGTGCGGGAAGGCGCTGGCGCGCCCCGACGGGCGGCCCGGACGCGCGTCGGTGTACTGCTCGGCCGCGTGCCGGCAGAAGGCGTACCGGACGCGGCAGGCCGGCGGCGAGACCGTCCACGACCTCATCTCCGACATCGAGCGCCGCGTGAAGGGGCTCGCCCCCGAGGAGCCCGCGCCGTTCTACTCCGACGTGCGGGACCTGTCGTCGTCGGTCGGGCGGCTGCGCCGCATCGCGCGCGTGGCGAAGGACGCGGCGCGATCCGTCACGCCGGAGCCCGTGACGAATCCGCTCCGGGACGGCGACGAGCTCGACTTCGCCGGGCTGGTCGAGCCGTACCGCCGCGAACTCCAGGTGCACTGCTACCGGATGGTCGGCTCCTACGACGACTCGGAGGACCTCGTCCAGGAGACGCTGCTGAAGGCGTGGCGGAACCGCGACGGCTTCGAGGGGCGCTCCAGCCCGCGCACCTGGCTCTACACGATCGCGACGAACGCGTGCCTGGACTTCCTGCGCCGCGCCGAACGCCGCCCGCAGCAGTACGCCCCGTCTCCCGTCCCGCCGTCGAACGACGTGGCCGCGCCGCCGTTCCTGCCCTGGTTGCAGCCGTTTCCCGACGACCCGGAGACGGCGGCGGAGACCTCCGAGACGCTGGAACTGGTGTTCCTCGCCGCGATCCAGCACCTGCCGCCGAGGCAGCGCGCCGTCCTGATCATGCGGGACGTGCTCGGCTGGACCGCCGCCGACACCGCCACCGCGCTCGACCTGACCGTGGCCTCGGTCAACAGCGCCCTGCAGCGGGCCCGGCCCGCCCTCCGAGATCGTCTCCCGGAACGGCGTGACGAATGGGCGCGCGGCACCGACCCGTCCGAGGCCGAACGCGCCCTCCTCGACCGCTACATGAAGGCCGCCGTCGGCGGCGACACGTCCGCGATGACCGCCATGCTGCGCGAGGACGTCCGCATCACCATGCCCCCGAACCCGCTCTGGTTCGGCGGCCGCGACGCGATCATCGGCATGCTCTCGCAGACCTTCGACCCGTCCTCACCTGCGTACATCGGCCGCTGGCGCCACCTGCCGACCCGCGCGAACGGGCAGTTCGCCCTCGGCGGTTACGTGCAGCGGCCCGGCACTCGCGTCTACCGGGCGCAGGTCCTGGACGTGTTGCGGATCGAAGAGGGCTTGATCGCCGAGATCACCTCGTTCGAACCCCACCTGTTCCCGGCCTTCGGGCTGCCGCTGACGGTGACCGATTAGTTTCCCGGCCGCGTGCGTCTCCATAGACGTCCCACAACGACGCGAGAACGGAACACGCCATGCTGCTGGAGAACAAGAACGCGATCATCTACGGTGCGGGCGGCTCGATCGGGACCGCCGTCGCGACGGCCTTCGCCCGCCAGGGCGCCACGGTCTTCCTCGCCGGCCGGACCCGCGAGCCCCTCGACACCGTCGCCGCCGCCATCGCCGCCGACGGCGGCCGCGCGGACGTCACCGTCCTGGACGCCCTCGACGAGAAGGCCGTCGAGGCGCACGCCCGGCGCGTCGCCGACGCCGGCGGCATCGACGTCTCCCTCAACCTGATCACGCGCGGCGACGTGCAGGGCATGCCCCTCACCCAGATGCCGGTGGACGACTTCGTCAGCCCGATCACGACCGGCGTCACCACGAACTTCATCACCGCGCGGACCGCCGCCCGGCACATGGCCGAGCGCGGCTCCGGCGTCGTCCTCGCGCTGAACAGCGGTTCCGCGAAGGGCAGCCCGATGATGGGCGGCACCGGACCGGCGGACGCCGCGATCGACGCGCTCGTCCGGAACCTGGCGCAGGAGTGCGGCCCGAGCGGCGTCCGCGTCGTCGGCATCTGGACGTCCGGCCTCCCCGAGACCCTCTCGCCCGAGAAGCTCGCCCAGTTCGGCCCGCCCATGGAGGAGGCCGCCTTCCAGGCCCTGCTGACCCGCCTGGACGAGATGCGCCTGCTGCGCCGCTCCCCCACCCTCGCGCAGATCGCCGACACCGCCGCGTTCCTCGCCTCCGACGGCGCCGCCGCCATCACCGGCACCTTCGTCAACGCCACCAGCGGCGTCTTCACCGACTGACATCCAGCGCGAACCGCAGCGAGACGTCGAAGATCGACTCGACCACCTCGTCGGAGACGCCGTGCCAGCCATGCTCGGCGGACGGGACGAGACGCAGGTCAACCGGCGCGCCCACCTCCCGCAACCGCCCCGCGAGGGCCTGCGAGTGCGCGCACGGCACCAGCGTGTCGTCCTCACCATGAACGAGCAGAAAGGGCGGCGCACCAGCATGGACATGGGCAACGGGCCCGGCCGCCCGAGCCTTGTCGGCCGGATCACCACCAAGCAGCAGCGATTCCGGCGGCCCGGGCGACAGCGTCAGGTCGGCCGGCCCGTACCAGACGACAGCCCCGGCGAGACGCGGCTCATCCGAAGTGAGGGCGAGAAGGGAAGCCAGATGCCCACCCGCCGACTCGCCCCACACGACGATCCGCCCCGGGTCGACACCGAGTTCAGCGGACCGGAGCACGAGCCAGCGCAGCGCGGCGCGGACGTCGTCGAGCTGGGCGGGGAACGTCGCCTCGCCGCTGAGCCGGTAGTCCGCGCACGCCACCGCGAACCCGGCGGCGGCGAGCCGGGCGAACGGCCCGGGCGACCACCCGCGGGTGCGCATGCCCATGTCGTCCCGCCGACCGCGCCGCCACGCGCCCCCGTGCAGGAACAGCACCAGCGGGGCGTTACCGCCCGGCAGCCACAAGTCGACCTCGAGCGGACGGGCCCCATCCAGCTCGGCGTACGGAACACCCCGGATGACCCGCACCCCGGGCGGCGCGACGTCCGGCAGGGGCGCGACGTCCGGATGCGGGGCGACGATGAGGTCCCGGAGCGCGCTCACCGCGTCCGCCACCGGTGGTCGGGCAGGAAGGTCACATCGAACCGCTGCGGCACGATCCCGAACTTCTCCGGCTCCGGAACGTACGGCCGGTTCGGGAGCCCGAGTTCCTCGGTGGGCGTGCCGAGGTTCTCGAAGAAGCGCTCGAAGGTCCCGCCCGGCCCCGCCGCAACACCGACGATTCGACTGTGATGGCGCTCGATGCGGTAGGCGTGCGTGCAGTTCTTGGGCACAAAGCCGAAGTCCCCCGACGACAGCAGCTTCTCCTGCTGGCGCCCCTCAGCGTCCTCGACGAACACCCGGACGGCCCCGTCGGTGACGTAGAAGACCTCGTGGGTGTCGTGGTGGCGGTGCGCGGGGATCAGGTCGCCCTCGGGCCCCTCGACGGTGAAGAAGTTGAAGGCGTTCTCGGTCTGCTCCCCGCCCGCGTAGACGGTGACCAGGTCGCCGAAGAGGTGCGCCCGGTCACCGAGCCCCTTCTCGATGAAGTAGGGCGTCCCCGGCCCGGCCGGGATCCGCGAGGCGCGGCGGTACGGCGTGGAGTACTCGATGGTCATGGCGTGTCCCTCCGTTCAATGTCAGGCTACCTGACATTATCGTCAGGCCGCCTGACATGAAAACCGACCGCCCCCGCTAGGCTTCACCCCGATGACGACCACCGGCCACGACCTGCCACGGCTGCTCGCAAACGCCCGCCGCTGGTTCGACGAAGCGCTCACCGAGGCCATGCGCGACACCGGCGAGCAGCCCGTGTCCCCACCCCAGGTCGGCCTGTTCGCGGTCCTGGACGACGACGGCACCACGGTCTCGGAACTGGCCCGGCGAATGGGAGTGGCGCGGCAGACCGTCCACCAGGCGGTGCACGGCCTGGTGGACGCGGGCCTGCTGGAGCAGGTCCCCGACCCCGGCTCGGCGCGGCAGCGACTGATCCGCCGCACCACCGAAGGCGAGCGCATCCACCGCCGCGCGCTGGCCGTCCTGGACCGCCTAGAACGGACGCTCGCCGAACGCATCGGCGCGGAAAAGGTCGAGGCCCTGCGCTCAGCCCTCGAAGCCCCATGGGGACCACCCCCCACGACACCAGCCCCTTGATCAGGCAGCAGCCCAACCGAGACCAGGCGGGCTGGTCGCGCGAAGCGCCGCTCTGTCTCGGGGTGGAAGGAGGCGGTAGACGTACCGCCCGTCGGGATCTTTGCTGACGCCGATCTGGCGTGGAGTGCTGTGTTTGAAGCGGTTGTGCCATCCGCAGGTGAGGGTGAGCTGATCGATGTCGGTGGGTGAATTCCCGAGTGCCCAGCCGTGGACGTGGTCGACCTCGCACAACGTCCCCGGAATCTCACACTCCCGCACCGCGCAGGTCGGATACAGCGTCTCCAGCACTTGCCGCTGCGCCGCACTGGCGAACCGCTCCCGATAGCCGAGGTAGAGCGGGGTGTGGCCACGCCCGAGGATCAGCGGCGAGACTCCGGCCGACAGGGCGATGCGGCGCACCTGCTCCGCCGGGATGGGCGTCCCGTCAGTGAGGCGACCCGGAGCGTTGCCGCCAGTCAGCGTTTCGAGGTCGCAGATGACGGTGACCTTGGTGGCCTTGTGCCCACCGGACAGCACACTGGACAGGGCTGCGGCGGTGCGTTCGGCGACGTCGCGGTGGTCGTCGGGTCCGGCCGGCTTGGCCAACGGGGCGAGCGTGCCGTCCCAGATCGCGGCGTCTTCGGCGTTCAGCCAGCCCTTGATGTAGCGGCCACCGTCCAACGAACCAGAACTGCTGATCCAGGACTTGGCGTAGCCCCGCCTGGCGTCCTCGGGTTCGCGCTCGGTGCCGTTGTTCTCGGCGATCACGTCGCGGATCCGGTGACCGAACACCGCGATCTTCCCCGGAGAGAACCCCTGACCGACCATCTCCAACAACTTGCGCTCAGCCTTGGCGCAGTCAATGTCATCCAGCCGCGCCACCGAGTCGGCGACCGTGGCGGCATAGCCGTACGACAGCTCTCCTGCCGCCAACCGCTCAGCTACCTGCGGCAGCCGATGCCGCTGCCGGGCGAGAGTGAGGCGTTCCTTGGCTCGGTTCTCGCGCATGCCCAGCCTCGACCGCAGCCATGCCCGTGTGGAGGGGAATCCCCACCTTTGCTGCTCGCCGGTGGCGTCGACACGGCCGATGAAACCGGCCAGCGCGCTTTCTTGCAGATCGCAGGCGGCGGCCAGGTCTTCGGTGAGTTCAAGGCACGCGGCCGCCGATTCCGGAGCCTGGCGCTGGGCGAGTTCAGTGGCGATCACTGAGAGCGCGTTCACCAATTCCATGGTGGACGCGCCCTCAAGGTCGACCGCCACTGACTGCATACCTAAAGTGTACCCTAAGTAACCGACAATTGCACGCCGAAACCAGCCGCATTCCTGCTGCTCGCGGAAAGGTACGGCCAGGCATACCGATTTGTCGAACACGCGGACGTGGGCGGGCGGTGGGGGCGGCGCGACCAGGCGGGGCAGGCGGAGCCTGCCCTTAGGCGCTGCCTCAGGGGCCGCAGAGGCTCCAAAGTCAAGGGTGGACGAAGTCCATCGCGAAGCGACGCCGAAGGCGCCCTTGACTTTGGAGGGGCGGCCCCGTACGCAGCGCCGCCCCCACCGCCCCTTTCAACCTCTTCGCCCTACCCCACGCACACCCCACACCCCACACCCCACACCCAGGCAGCGTTTCACGCAGGCAAGAGAGCCAGAAGCTGCGCAGCATGCCCAGGCAATTCATTTTCCGCCAGGCCAGTGATCAGCTCTCTCAGCGGCACGGGCTGATCAACCAGAAGCGCGCCGTTGGAAACGAGCCGAGTAGGCACAACCGTTTCCAATTCACCGTCGCTCAACATCGGACCGGCCAGGACGCAGAGCGCTTCCCCTTTCAAACGAATGCGATCACGGAGCCCCGCGTTGCCGCCAGCCGCCGCAATGGCTCGGTCGATGGTCCAGGCATCCTGGGCTATGCGGTTGTCGTACGTCGCGTTCATCCCCGAAGCGACGGCGGCAACGGCAGCGATGGTGACGCCGTTGATGATCGTGACGTGCGCCAGGATCTGGTCGGCGTCCCATTCACCGGGCGGCGGAACGACATCTACCGCAGCGTCGGCCACCTTGGCGGCAGCATCCAACAGAGTGCGATAAGCATCCTGAAGCGGTGTGATGTCCATTCCTCATCCTTTGCGGTCACAGCGATCGCTGCGGTCATGCGCGGAGTGAAGGCGCGAGAAGCGCACCGATCAGGTGTGCGCGGGAGACATCTCCCACGGCGCCTGCGGGAGGACGTCGCCGGTCTCCAGCAGCGACTTGAGGTTCGCCAGCACGGTCGGCCAGCCGCTCGAGATGCCGTTCAGCATCTCCCGGTTGGGGAGGTTCTCGTGGGTCACGGTGAGGCGGACGATGTCCTGGTGGGGCTCGACGAGGAACGTCACGACCGACGCTTCCCTGCCCCCTCCGGCGTCGGAGGCCTCGGAAGCATCGGGAGCGTCGTCGAAGGTGACGACCAGACGCGTCGGCGGCTCCGTCTCGATGACCCGGCCGACGACGTCGACGACGCCTGACCCGTCCGCGCGCCGGTGCTCCCAGGGCGAGCCCGGCTGCCAGTCCGAGATGTTCGCGTGTCCCCAGTACCGCGCGGTCAGGTCCGCGTCCGTCAGGGCCTGCCACACCTGCTCCGCGCTGGCACGGATGTAGGTGACGTAGACGTAGTTCGGCACGGTGTTGGTTGCATCGTTCATGGCGTACTCCTCTGCCCGGTTCTTGATGGCACTGAGCGTTTGCAGGCGCGGCTTGTCGAACTCCGAGATCCAGCGCTGCTCGATCTCGTGGATCGGCGCGGGGTTGAGGTAGTGCAGCCGTTCCCGTCCGCGCCGTACGACGGTCACGAGATTCGCCCGGACGAGAACGTCCAGATGCTGGGTGGCCGACTGGCGCGCCATGTCCAGGCGTTCGCACAACTCCCTCAGCGTCTGCCCGTCCTGCTCGCGCAGCCGGTCGAGCAGGAGCCGCCGGGTCGGGTCGGCCAGCGCCTTGAAGGCCGAGTCCATCGCTTCGAAGCTCACACGACCTATTATGCAGGTATTTACCTGCCTATTGTCAACACATCGGAGCACCACCGTCTCCGCCACCCACCCAGCCAGCCAGCCACCCACCCAGCCAGCCAGCCAGCCAGCCGCACGCGACCACGGCGATGCCCCCGAAGCCCGGTCCAGATTTCAGAGGAATCGGACGGAAGCGATCCCCTACGCTCTGGTGATCGCGATCGTCACGAACACGGGGGTTCATGTGGACACGTTCAGCGACGCGCTCCTGGCCCTTGCCGCGCCGCGGCTGGGGGTGGCCGCGGAACGGTCGGAGCGGCACAACCGCGCGCTCGCGGGAACGGCCTTCCGCAGGAACCTGGACGCGGGAGTGGCGTGGTCCGGCGACCGGAGGATGGACGCCGGCGCCCTCGGCAGCTATGCAGAGGACAACACCTTCCAATGGAGCTGGGTCGTCCCCGGATTCGCCGGGACGCCCATCGCCGCGCACGCCGAGCGACTCCGCGAGATCGGCGAGCGGCACCGCATCCCGGAGCTTGCCGAGCCGCTGCTCGACCTCGGCGGGTTCTACGATCCCCGCGCCGCCGCCGACGACCTCGCCTTCCTGGCGGTCGCGCTGCTGGACGCGAGCGCCGCGATCCGGCACGGCCACGGCGGCCGGGCGCTGACGTTCATCGTCACCGACGCGCCCGAGATGACGTCCGGCGCTCCGGACGCGGACCGGGCCACGACCTGCCTGCGGCGCGCCGCCGACCTCCTCGGCGACTACGACGCCCAGCAGTACACCGACGCGTTGGTCCGCGGCTACGCCGAGCACCACGGCCTGACCGTCCGCGGGCAGGACATCGAACTGCCGACGGGCCTGATCGCCGTACCCGGCAAGGACGACAGCCGCTCCGACCTGCTCCTCGTCAACGAACTGGAGGTGGACGCACCCGTCCCCGCCTCCCTGCTGGCCACGGCCGCCCCCGCCGTGGCCTGCGCCCTCGCCGGCCAGAACGCGCTGATCGACCACCTGAACGAGAACGGCCGAGACTGGCGGACACCCCCCACCTGGACCCCGACCACCACAGGCCCAACCACCCCCACCCCAACCACCCCAACCACCACGACCCCGCCCACCCCAGACCAACCCACCCCAGACCCGACCACCGGACTCCTCCGCTTCGGCGACGCCCCGCCGCTGCAAGCCCAAGAGATCGGCGTCCTCCGTCCGGACGGCACGTGGGCATGGTCGGCATGGGACGGCGCCACACGAGCGAGAGAACTGGTCGCAGGCAACGGCGAGGCGTCATGGGCCGCCGATGAGGTCGATCTGAGCGGGCATCCGCGACCCGCGCACGTCGCCGAACTGCTGGCCTGCTCGGCCGCGCGTCTCGGCGGCGCCTGGGGCGTGTGGTCGGTGTCCAGCCCCGCCGGAGAACGCCGGTTCGCGCTCGTCGACCCCGAGCGTCCGGGCACCGGTACCGACGCCATGCTGGGCGCGCTGCACACCGCCGCCAACATCGTCCAGCAGCTCGTCCTGCGGCGGGACCGCTATGAGGTGACGCGCGCCATGACCCTCGCACTGTTCGAGCAGTGCGGCTTCACCCCCTGGCATGCGGGCGAACCCGAGTTCTTCATGGGCGTCCAGGGCCTGTACCAGGCACGCGCCTACGTGAGCGTGGACGGCACCATCTACCGCCTGTCCTCGGGCCTCTTCGGCCAGCCCGGCTAGCCCGGCTAACCCGCCCAACCCGGCTAGCCCGGCCAGCCCGGCCAGCCCGGCGAACCCCGGGCCACGACCAACCCGACCGCGCCGTCAAGCCAGCAGGGCGGCCACCGCGTCCACAACGAGCCGCCGCCGCCTGGCCGGCGAGTCGTCGTCGAGCAGCGCCTCCAGCTCCGGCATGCTCGCGCTCCACAGGCTCGACAGGTGGATGACCAGGCCGAGGAGCTCCGCGGCGGAGAAGCGCGCCGGAACCGTGCCGTCGGCCTGCGCCGCGGCGATGGCCTGCACCTTCGCGGTGTTGCTGGCCACGACGGCGGACAGCAGCTCGGTGGACCCGGCGCGTTCCAGCCGGTACCAGGTCGCGATGCGCTGCACCCAGGGACGCTCGCGGTAGGAGTCGTGCAGCCGGCCCGCGTACTCAGGGAGGTTCGCGGCGTCGATGGGGACCTCGTCGAGCGTCTCCCGCACCATGGCGTCGAAGACGGCGTCGAACAGGCCGTCCTTGCTGCCGAAGTAGTGGTAGATCTGCGCCTTGTTGCTGCGGGCGGCGGCGGCGATCCGGTCGACGCGGGCGCCCGCGATGCCGTGCGCCGCGAACTCCTGTCGCGCCGCGTCCAGCAACCGCCGCCGCGTGGCGTCCGCGTCCCGTGCCATGCCGCCACCCTATATCAACTAACCATTCAGTTGACAACGCGCCCGAAACGAGGTCTCCTGTACCTAAACAACCAGTTAGTTAGTAGCCCAGGAGGACGACGATGCCCATCACAACCCCACTGACCTTCTTGATCAGCGGAGCGTCCCGCGGCCTCGGCGAGCAGATCACCCGAGCCGCACTGGAGGCCGGCCACCGCGTCGTAGCCGGCGTCCGCACGCCGTCCACGCCATCCGCGCCGCCCACGCCGTCCGCGCCGTCCGCGCTGGACGAGCTCGCCGCCGAGCACGGCGACCGGCTCGCAATCGTGCGGCTGGACGTGACCGACGACCGCGCCGCCGAGGAGGCCGTGCGGACCGCGACGTCCCGGTTCGGCCGGCTGGACGTCCTGGTCAACAACGCCGGCTACGCCAACATCGCCCCGATCGAGGATGTCGGCTTCGACGACTTCCGCGCCCAGCTCGACACCAACCTGCTCGGCGTGGTGCGGCTGACGCGGGCGGCGCTGCCGGTGATGCGCGAGCAGCGGGCCGGGCGGATCATCCAGATCTCGTCGGTGGGAGGCCGGCTCGCCACGCCGGGGCTGGGCGCGTACCAGACGGCGAAGTGGGCCGTCGGCGGGTTCTCCTCGGTGCTCGCCGCCGAGGTCGCGCCGCTGGGCATCAAGGTCACCGTGCTGGAGCCGGGCGGGATGCGCACCGACTGGGCCGGATCGTCCATGCGGATCGACCCCGTCCGCCCCGAGTACGCCGGGACCGTCGGGGAGATGGCGGCGAGGCACGGCGACGGCAGCGTGACGGCGGCGAGCGACCCCGCCAAGGTGGCGCGGCTGGTGCTCGAAGTCGTCGCGCTGGACGACCCACCGCTGCGCCTGCTCGTGGGCGCCGACGCCTACAAGTACGCCACCGCCGCGGGCCGTGCCCTGCTCGCCGAGGACGAGCGGTGGCGCGACCTCAGCGAGTCGACCACCGCGGACGACGCCACGACACAGCACCTGGACCCACTCGGCACCACTTCCAACTGACCCCGACTCAGCACGCCAGGCCCAGCACGCCGGCTCAGCGCACCCGGCTCAGCACGCAGCGCACCCCGCTCAGCGGGCTCGACTCACCAAGCCCGGCTCAGCAAGCCCGGCTCAACGCACCCGGCTCAGCGGGCCCGGCGTTCCTCGTCCTCCAGCAGCGGCCCGAGCCGGAACGGCACCTGCTCGGTCAGCACGATCGACGTGGTGCTGCGCCGAACGCCAGGGCAGGCCAGGATCGAGTCGATCACCTCGTGCAGCTGCTTGCCGTTCGGGGCGACCGCCCGCACCAGCAGGTCGCCTTGACCGGTGATGCCCAGAACCTCCAGCACGCGCGGGATCGCAGCCAGCGCCTGGGCGGCCTCCCGGAGCCGCCCCTGCGCCACCTCCAGGGTGACGAACGCGGTCAGCTCGAAGCCGAGGGCGCCGAGATCGACGTCGCGCCCGCGGTGGCCGATGACGCCGTCCCGCTCAAGCCGTTCGACGCGGGCGTGCGCGGTGTTGCGGGCGATGCCGAGCTTGGCGGCCAGCTCGGTGATGCCGATGCGGGGCTGGTCGACCAGCCGGCGCAGGATCTGGATGTCGAGGAGGGTGGCACGCGTCACAACGCTCATCTCCGGCCGGTAACTCGGTTCTGACTTGAGCAATCCGCTCAATTATCGCCCCGCCATCTTGCACTCCGCTCAGCACAGCGTGCTGAATGTGGCTGAACGGCTCGACCGCCGGGAGAGGGGCACGCATCATGACCAGTACCTCGACGTCCGCGCTCCGCGACCGCCTGGAGCTGGAGCGGGGCCGGATCGCGCTGGGCGGCGTCCAGGCGCTGGTCCGGCTGCTGCTCGACCAGCGGCGGGCGGACGCCCGGCGCGGCTGGACGACCGCCGGGTTCGTGTCCGGCTACCGGGGCTCCCCGCTCGGCGGGCTCGACCAGCAGCTGATGCGCGAGAAGAAGCTCCTGGACGGCCACGACATCCGGTTCATCCCGGGCGTGAACGAGGAGCTGGCGGCCACGGCGGTGTACGGGTCGCAGCTCGTCGAGCACCTCCCCGGCCCGCGCTACCAGGGCGTCTTCGGCCTCTGGTACGGCAAGGCGCCCGGCGTCGACCGGTCGCTCGACGCGTTCAAGCACGCCAACTGGCTCGGCACCGCCGAGCGCGGCGGGGTCCTCGCCGTCGTGGGCGACGACCCGTCCTGCAAGTCCTCGACGCTGCCGTCCGCGACGGAGGGCGCGCTGGCCGAGGCGTTCATGCCGGTGCTCGCGCCCGGATCGATCACCGACGTGCTGCGCCTCGGCCGGCACGGGTTCGAGATGTCCCGGTTCAGCGGTGCGTGGACCGGTTTCAAGCTCGTCACGGACGTCGCCGACTCGCTGGAGATCGTGGACGTCGCGCCCGTCCCGGACCCGGTCGTCCCCGAACTGGAGTGGCGCGGCCGCCCCTGGAAGCCGACCCGGCGCCCGGGCGTCGACCTCAAGGACACGACCTCGCTCGAAGCCGAAGTCCTGCACGGACGGCTGCGCGCCGCGACGGCGTACGCGTCGGCGAACGGCCTCGACGTCATCGAAGGCGCGACCGGCGAAGCGGCGGCCATCGGCCTCGTCGCGTCCGGCCGCACCTACCTCGAGCTGCGCGAGGCCCTCGACCGCCTCGGCCTGGACGACGAGGCGCTCGCACGGCGCGGCGTCCGGCTGCTCAAGCTGGCGCTGATCCACCCGCTCGACCCGGTGCGGCTCCGCGAGTTCGCGACGGGCCTCCGCGAGATCGTCGTCGTGGAGGAGAAGCGCGCGTTCGTCGAGACGCAGATCCGTGACCTGCTGTACGACGCGCCGGAGCGTCCCGCCGTGCTCGGCAAGAACGGCCCGGACGGCGCGCCGCTCGTCCCCGCCGACGGCGGCCTCACCGCCGACCGGATCGTCAAGGCGCTCGCCCGCCTGCTCGCGGACCGCGTCGGCGAGGAGCACGTCGACCTGCGCGACCCTGCGCTGCGCCCCCGCAAGCCCGCGATCAACCTGCTCGCGCCCGCCCGCACCCCGTACTTCTGCTCCGGCTGCCCGCACAACCGGTCCACGGTCGTCCCGGACGGGTCGATGGCGGCGAGCGGCATCGGCTGCCACGTCATGACCGTCTTCCAGGACCGCAGCATCGGCACCACCCAGATGGGCGGCGAGGGCGCGATGTGGGTCGGCGCGGCGCCGTTCACCGAGACCGGGCACATGTTCCAGAACCTCGGCGACGGGACGTTCTTCCACTCCGGCAGCCTCGCGATCCGGCAGGCCGTCGCCGCCGGCACGAACATCACCTTCAAGCTGCTCTACAACGCGGCCGTCGCGATGACCGGCGGGCAGGACGCCGACGGCGGCACCGACCCCGCGTCCATCACCCGGATGCTGCACGCCGAGGGCGTCGCGAAGATCGTCGTGGTCGCGGACGACCCGTCCCGCTACCCGCGCGGCACGGACTGGGCGCCGGGCGTCCGGATCCGGCACCGCGACGACCTCGACGCCGTCCAGCGGGAACTGCGCGAGATCCCCGGCGTGACCGTGCTGCTCTACGACCAGGCGTGCGCGGCCGAGACGCGGCGCAAGCGCAAGCGCGGCCTCGTCCCCGACCCGCAGACCCGGGTGATGATCAACGAGGCGGTCTGCGAGGGCTGCGGCGACTGCGGCACCAAGTCCAACTGCCTGAGCGTCGAGCCGGTCGAGACCGAGTTCGGCCGCAAGACGCAGATCAACCAGACGTCCTGCAACAAGGACTACTCCTGCGTGGACGGCGACTGCCCGTCCTTCCTCACCGTGATCCCCGGCGAGAAGAGGAAGGCCGCGCCGTCGCTGCCGAAGATCGGCGACCTGGCGGAGCCCGCGTCCCGGCCGGTCGCGGCGGACGTCCTGCTCGTCGGCATCGGCGGCACCGGCGTCGTCACCGTCAACCAGGTCCTCGCGACCGCCGCGCTGCTGGACGGCCGGCACGCCCGCGCGCTCGACCAGACCGGGCTCAGCCAGAAGGCCGGCGCGGTCGTCTCGCACCTGCGGATCGGTGACGCCCCGGCCGAGCGTCCCGGCATGATCGGGGACGGCGGCGCCGACGCCTACCTGGCGTTCGACGCGCTCGCCGCCACCACCGAGACCAACCTGCGGCGCTGTGCCCCCGGCCGCACCGCCGCGGTTGTGTCGACCAGCGAGGTGCCGACCGGCCGGATGATCACCGACGTGACCGCCGCGCTGCCGCCGAGCGCGTCCCTGGTCCGGCAGATCGCCGCCCGCACCGACGGCGCCCGGCTCGTCGCGCTCGACGCCCTCGACCTGGCCGAACGCTGGTTCGGCGGCACGACCACCGCGAACTTCGTCGTCGTCGGCGCCGCCTACCAGTCCGGGCTGCTGCCGCTGTCGGCCCGGGCGATCGAGGAGGCGCTCACGCTCAACGGCGTCCAGGTCGAGGCGAACGTGCAGGCGTTCCGGGCGGGCCGCCGGCTCGTCCTGGAGCCCGGCTGGGCCGAGCCGCCCGCGACCACCCCCGTCCAGCGGCCCCTCACCACGAACGCGCCCGCCGCGATGAATCTCGTGGACGCCTCCGGCGCGGACGACGAGCTGGCCCGCGTGCTGCGGATCCGCGTCCCCGACCTCGCCGCCTACCAGGACCTCGCACTCGCCAAGCGGTACCTGGACACCGTCCTGCGCGTCGCCGCCGCCGAACGCGACGCCGTCGCGTCCGGGCAGCGGCTCGCCGTCGCGGTCGCCCGCCACCTGCACAAGCTGATGGCCTACAAGGACGAGTACGAGGTCGCCCGCCTGCACCTGGACCCGGCGCTCGCCCGCCGGGTGGAGGAGCAGTTCGGGGCGGGCGCGACCGTCCGGTACATGCTGCACCCGCCGCTGCTGCGCGCCATCGGCGTCGACCGCAAGATCGCGCTCGGCCGGACGGCCCGTCCCGCGTTCCACGCGCTGCGCGCGATGCGCCGCCTGCGCGGCACCCCGCTCGACCCGTTCGGCGCCACCGCGCAGCGCCGCGCCGAACGCCGCCTGGTCGCCGAGTACCTCGCGGTCGTGGACGAGCTGGTCGCCGGCCTCGACAAGGACAACCACGACCTCGCCGTCGAGATCGCCGAACTGCCCGACATGATCCGCGGCTACGAGGACGTCAAGACCGCCAACATCGCCCGCTACCACGAGAAACTGCGCAACCTCCTCGCCGCCTGGCGCGCGGAGCAGCCGCTCGCCGTGCGCGGCTAGAGACCGGCCGGCCGCGGCCCGCACCCCAACGACGTGGTGCGGGCCGCGGCCGGTTCTCTTCTCCCGGACGCCCGCATCGAACCGCCGCCCGGCCGGACGGCGTACTCCCCGACATGGATCGGCCGGTGCCGCACCGGCCGCCACCGGGCTCGACCGGGAGGACGCATGGCAGCCGAGTCGGCGGGGAGCGAGTGGCGCGCCGCCCTGCCGCGGACCCGGCGCCGCTCCTCGGTCCTCTGGCTCGCCTTCGCCGGCGTCGTGGCGACGGTCGCCGCCGCCGGAACGCTCGTCCTCGGGCTCGGCGACACCCTCACCGGCGCGGACCGCTCACGCGGCCGCCTCCTCCCCCTCCAGGCCGCCTCCCCCGCGACCCAGCAACCCGCACACCCCGAACCCCACACGGACGCGCCCCGCACGAACGCACCTCGCACGGAGGCGCCCGCCGACCCGACCCCTTTCGTGCCGCTCCGCCAGGCCCTTCTCCGGCTCCGCTTCGCGGTGGGTCAGGGCGTCGCGGCCGGGGACGTCCGCGCGGACGTGGGCGTCGACCTCACCAACGTCATCCAGGGCATGCTCGCCCACCCGCACCCCGGCACCGACGTCACCGCCCTCCACGCCAAGATCACCACCCGCACCCGCGAAGGCGCCATCACCGCCCCCCGCGCAACCGAACTCCACCACATCCTCGCCCACACCGGTTGATCCCCCAGCTCACAGATGCCGGCGGACGGCCAGCGCCAACTCGTCCCGCCGCGTCTCGCTCAGATCCTCCTCCGGCGGGCGCCCGAGCAGCGCGAACACCCGCGGCCCCCGCAGGTCGGTCGGCAGATCCGCCATGCGCGGGACGAGGTGGAAGTGGACGTGCGCGAACCCCTCGGTCTCGGCGAACTGCGCGAGGTAGGTCTTGCGGCACCCCGTGACGGCGTGCACCGCCCGCGACAGCCTCACCTGCCAGGGCCCCAGCGCGGCGGCCTCGGCGTCGGTCAGCTCGGCGATGGCCGTGACGTGCCGGCGCGGTGCGAGCACGAGCCAGCCGGGGGTGGCGGTGCCGAACGCGTGCGCCACCCGCCAATGCTCGTCGAACGCGACGACCTCACGCGGCGGCAGCGAATCCATGCTGGCGTTGTGGTCGCATACGAGACATCCGGTGGGGGCCATGGCGGTGATGGTAGGGAGGGGCGCTGACAGAGCGCCCGGTGGGCGGGTGGGGAGGTCATACACTGCGCGTGTGGACGGGGGGTCGTTGGACGAGCTGAGCCAGGAGGACTTCGCGTCCCTGCTGGCCTTCCGGACGGGGCTGCGCCGCTACCTGCGGTGGAGCGAGACCCGCGTGCGGGAGGCGGGGCTGACCCCCGCGCAGCACCAGCTGCTGCTGGCGATCAAGGGGCACGGCACGCGGCGGGCGCCGACGGTCGGCGAGCTGGCCGGGTACCTGCTGCTGCGGCACCACAGCACGGTGGAGCTGATCGACCGGGCGGAGCGGGCGGGCCTGGTGCGGCGCGGGCGCGACCCCGAGGACAACCGGGTGATCCGGGTGTCGCTGACGCCGACGGCCGACCGGGTGCTGCACGAGCTGACGCGGCTGCACCTGGCGGAACTGCAGAGCCTCGCGCCGATCCTGGAGCGGCTGAGCGCCGAGCTGAAGCACCTGGAGGGCCCGCAGGGCGGGTAGCGGCTACCGCGAGACCAGGGTGGCGAGGACCCCGATCGCGACCATCGCGACGAGCAGGGCCGCCGTCATCGCCCAGCACGTCCACCGGCTCGGCTCCACGCGCTCGCGGCCGGGCGGCGTCTCGGCCTCCACCAGCCGGTTGAACATCGCGAACCGGGCGGCGAGCTCCTGGTCCTGCTTGCAGAGGCCCATCTCGATGACCGCGAGGACCCGGCTCTCGTGCAACGGCAGGCTCATCGCCCCTCCAGCCACTCTTCCGTTCACCCCCGGCTCCGCTGGGCGTCCGCGGGGTGTCCCCGTTATGTAACCGGAACGGGCAAGATCTATCGCTCCGCGATAGGCCGGTTGCGGCGCGGGCCGAACTCGACGCAGCAGTAGCCCTCGTGGGGGGCGAGCGTCGCCTGGACGGACGACGCGCCGAGGCCGTCCACCATGCCGGACAGGAACGCGTGGTTGACGCCGCAGACCAGGTCGGGATCGTCGGCGGCGAGCGGATGGAACGGGCAGTTGCGCAGCCGCAGCCGGGTGGGGCTCTCGCGCTCGGGCTCGAAGCCGTGCCGGGCCAGCACGTCCGCCGCGCCGGTGAGCGCGCGCTCGGTGCCGAGCCGCCCGCCCCGGACGGGCCGGCTCTCCGCCTCGCCCAGCGCCCGGCCGCGCTCGGCCGCCGCCCGCAGCGCGGCCTGCTCGCCGGTCTCGCCCGCCGACTGCGAGCGGACGGCGTCCAGCAGGATGCCCGCGAGCAGCCCGTGCTCCCGCTGCGGCACGCTGACCTGCACGTCCATGCCGGACGGCTCGTACACCTTCGGCGTCCGCCCGACCCGGCGCACGCCGGACGGCTTGGCGTAGCCGGCCCGCAGCAGGCCCGCCGCCACGAGCTTGTCGAGGTGGAAGGCGGCGAGCTTGCGGGAGATCCCGACGCTGGCGGCGGCCTCGTCGCGGGTGACGGGCGCCTTCGCGGCGCGGATGAAGGCGTACATGTCGCGGCGCAGCCCGTCGCTGAGGATCGCGACGGCCTCGAGCGCGGTGGGATCGGCGGGCACATCGCCACCTTACGCCGAGAAAACTGTCTGAAACCAGGACGACATGCCCGGCTTCCCGCCCACCCGTTGACGGCCCTCCCTAAAAGACCAATACTTGTTGGCGAAACAGGAGGTCGCCATGGACGCCCTGCGGCAGGCCAAGCGGCCGGTGAGCGCGCTCGCCGGACCGTACGGCCATCCCCTGCACCCGCTGCTGGTGACGGTCCCCATCGGGGCATGGACGTGCAGCCTGGTCTTCGACGTCGCCTCGCACCTCGCCGGCGACCCCGCGTTCCTCGCGAAGGGGTCGCTGTGGCTCATCGGGATCGGTGTCGCCGGCGCGCTGGCCGCCGCGTCCGCCGGGTTCCTCGACCTGCTCGCGATCGCCCCGGGCACGCCCGCCTTCCGGACGGCCCTCGTCCACATGACCCTGAACCTCACCGTGACGCTCGCGTACGTGGCGGGGTTCGGCTGGCGGATGGGCGACGACCGTCCGGGCGCGGTGGGCGCGGGGCCGCTGGCGCTGTCGGCCGTCGCGCTCGCGGTGCTGGCCGTGTCGGGGTTCCTCGGCGGACGGCTCGCCTACCGCTACGGCGTCCGCGTCGCCGACGAGAGTGTGCAGGCCGAGGGGTTCGCCGCGTCCGCGGCACCGGCCCACGAGCCGCCCGCCGACGAACCGGCGGGCGGGCGCTCCACCGAACAAGAGGGATCACCATGACCATCGCGGCACTGATCGCCTGGCTCGTCACCGCGCTCGGCGGCTTCTACATGCTCGGCACCTGGATCGCGCGCGGCGGCACCCGCCCCGGCCGGTCCCGGCTCCCCGTGCCGGTGATCGCCGGCCACTTCCTGCTCGCCGCCACGGGCCTGGTCGTCTGGATCGTCTACCTGTTCGCCGACCGCGCCGCGCTGGCCTGGACGGCGTTCGGCCTGCTGCTGCCCGTCGCGCTGCTCGGCTTCGTCATGTTCGCCCGCTGGCTGCCGTCGCAGCGCGCCCGCACCGTCGAGGCCCACGGCGCGCCCGGCGCCGCGGAGACGGCCCCCGCCGAGAGCGCGTTCCCGCTGCCGGTCGTCCTCGGCCACGGCCTGTTCGCCGTCATCACCCTCGTCCTCGTCCTCCTCACGGCCCTGCGCGCCTAGCCCGCACCCGTCACCAGGGGACCGCGCCCTGCTCGCGGAAGAACCCGCCGGTCGGGCCGTCCGCGGGCAGGGTGGCGAGCTCCACGACGACGCGGGAGCCCTCCTCGACGGTGCGGGTGCCGCGGTACGCGCTCATGTCCGTCGCGACGTACCCGGGCGTCGCCGAGTTGATCTTGATGTGGGCGAGCCCGGGGTCGGCGGCGAAGGCCGCCGCGTACTGGACGGTCAGCATGTTCAGCGCCGCCTTGGAACTGGAGTAGGCGAGCCGCAGGTGCGCGTCGCCGCCGAAGTCGGTGCCGCCGCCGGTCAGCGTGAGGGACGCCGTGGTGCTCGAGACGTTCACCACGCGGGCCGCCGGCGACCGGCGCAGCAGCGGCAGCAGCGCGTTCAGCACGGTCACGACGCCGAACACGTTGATCTCGTAGGCGCGGCGCAGGTCGTCGGCGGTCGTCTCCACGGCGGGCGCCTCGACCATGACCCCGGCGTTGTTGACCAGCACGTCGAGGCGGCCGTGCTCGGCGCCGATCCGCTCGGCGGCGGCCGCCACGCCGGACGGGTCGGTCACGTCCACCGGCAGCGGCCGCACGTCGCCCTCGCCCGCGAGGTCCCGCGCCGCCCGCGCGCCCCGGTCCGCGTCCCGGCTGCCGAGCAGGACGGTCATCCCGCGCCGGGCCAGCTGCCGTGCGGTCTCCCTGCCCAGTCCCCTGTTCGCCCCGGTCACCAGTGCCACCGTCGCCATGACGCCCTCCTCGTGATACAGCCTGTATCTCAATATACAAGCTGTATCATCTTCGCCATGGAGAGAGCCGCCGCGGCCGAGCGCACCCGCCGTGCGATCGTGGGCGCCGCCCGGCGCCACCTGATCGACACCGGGTACCACGGGCTCAGCATGGAACGGGTCGCCGCCGGGGCCGGGGTCACCCGGGTGACGGTCTACCGGCGGTTCGGCTCCAAGCTCGGCCTGCTGGAGGCCGTCGCCGACGACCTCGCACGCCGCTCCGAGGTCGTCGCGCGCCTGCGGGAGGCCCTCGGTCTCCCGCGCGCGCCGGACGCCTTCCGCGCGACCGTGACCGGGATCTGCCGGTTCTGGGCGACCGATCCGGACCTGTTGCGCCGCCTGGTGAGCCTCGCCGCGGTCGACCCGGAGGTCCGCGACGTCGTCGCGGACCGCGAACGCTGGCGGCTGGCCCAGGTGACCGCGGCCGTCGAGCGCCTGGACGGCGAGGGCCGCCTGCGCCCGCCGTTCGGTGTGCCGGAGGCGGCCGCCGTCGCCGGCGCCGTGACGTCCTTCCCGTCCTGCGACGCCATGGCCGCCGACCTCGGCCGCGACGTCGGCGGCCTTTCCCCGCTCCTGCTGGCCCTCCTGGGCTCCGTCGCCGAGCTGGGGTGAGACGGCACGATGGGCATCCCGTCCGGATCGGGATGCCCATCATGTGTCGGGGCGGGGGACGAACCGGGCCGTTGGGGGTCCGGGTCAAGGCTTCGTCCGCGCCCTCGTCTCGCCGATGTCAAGGGTCAGCGAGATGGCTGTGTCAAGCAGGGTGTCTTCAGGTGCCGGCGACCACTTCCTTCTCGGTTTCGGGGACGGGGGCGAGGGGCCGGTGGCGGCGCGGCGTCATGCCGAGGGCGGCGATCGCGGCGATGACCATGAACGCGCCGACCATCAGCCAGGCGTGCACGTAGGCGCGGTGGGCGTCCACGTAGCCGTGGGGGTCGCCGAGGGCGGCGACGGCGAGGCTGACGCCGAGGACGGTGCCGATCTGCCGGCTCATGTTGACGACGGCGCTGCCCGTCGCGAACCGGTGGTCGGGCAGGTCCGCGGCGGCGGCGGACAGGATGGTGGGCAGCGCGAGGCCGACGCCGACGCCGCCGACGAGCCAGCCGGGCAGCAGCTCGGTGGCGTAGGCGGGGGTCGCGCCGAGGCTGACCGCGACCATGGCGGCGCCGAACGCGCAGAGCATGCAGCCGACGGCGGTGATCAGGCCGACCGGGACGCCGCGCGCGGCCATCTTCCCGGCGATCAGCGCCATCAGCGGGACCAGCAGCGGCCCGGGGGCGACGCCGAGGCCGGTGCGCACCGGCGAGTAGTGCCAGACCTGCTGCATCCACAGCACGCCGAGCAGCAGGTACGCGGCGAACGCGACGGCGAACAGCAGGATCGCGGCGTTGGACCAGGCGAAGGTGCGGACGGCCAGCAGCGACGGCTCGATCACGGGGGCGGGGTGCCGGCGGGAGCGGCCCCAGAAGAAGGCGAGGGCGATCAGCGCCGCGCCCACCACGATCGCGGTGCGCTGCCCCGGCCAGTCGTTGATCTTCACCAGGCCGAGCGCGAGCAGGGCGATCGCGCCGGTCAGCACGGCGGCGCCGGGCAGGTCGGGGACGCGCGCCGCCGCGCCGTCCCGGCTGTCGGGCACGAACCGCAGCGCCAGGGCGATCGCGAGCAGGCCGATCGGCACGTTCACCTCGAACACCCAGCGCCAGGACGAGTCGACCAGCACCCCGCCGACGGCCGGCCCGGCGGCGGCGGCGAGCGCGGACGCGGCGGACCACAGCCGCACCGCCCCGGCGCGGCGTCCGGGCGGGAAGACCGACAGCAGCAGGCCGAGGCTGGTCGGGATGAGCGCCGCCGCGCCCGCGGCCTGCAGGACGCGGAAGCCGACCAGCCACCACAGCGACGGAGCCGCGGCGCAGGCCTGGGAGGCGAGGGTGAACACGGCGAGGCCGAGGACGAGGCCGCCCTTGCGGCCGTAGCGGTCGGCGAGCCTGCCGAGCGGGACGAGCAGCGCCGCGAACACGATCGCGTAGCCGTTCAGCACCCAGGACAGGTCGGCCAGGGACGTCCCGGCGAAGTCGCGGCCGATGTCGTCGAAGGCGACGTTGACGATGAACAGGTCGAGGCCCGCCATGAAGGAGGCGACGGAGAGCACCGCGAGCAGCAGCCCCGGGCGCACCTGACTTTGTTTCACCATAGTCAGGGACGCTAACCCCGCCGCCTGACTTTGGTCAAGCGAAGTCAGCAGGTTTATAGTGGGCGGCGTGACGATCACGCTTGAGGGGCATTTCGCCGACCGCGACACCTGGTCGATGCAGAACTGCCCGGTCGCGCGGACGCTCGCCGCGCTCGGCCCGCCGTCGGCGGTGCTGGTGCTCAGCGAGGCGTACTTCGGGACGAACCGGTTCGGCGACTTCGTGAAGAACCTCGAGATGACCGAGTCGGCCGTCACCGCCCGCCTGCGCCACCTGGTGAACGCCGGGCTGCTCGTCCGCGAGCCCTACCAGGAGCCCGGGCAGCGCACCCGCTACGAGTACCACCTGACCAAGATGGGCCGGGACCTCGCGCCCACCCTCGTCAGCCTCATGGAGTGGGGCGAGACGTACCTGCCGGGCGAGGAGGGCCGGCAGGTCGCGCTCCGGCACGCCGGCTGCGACGAGCCCGTGACCGCGCAGGTCCGCTGCGCCGCCGGCCACGACGTCGCCGTCGACGAGATCGTGATGGGGTCGCCGTCGGATCCGGCCGGCGGCCCGCCCGCCTAGCCCTCCCCGCCCGGACGCGGCCGGACGCGGCCGGCCCGTCAGGACGGCCGCTGCCTCGGCGCGTCCACCACGGCGACGCGCAGCTGGGCGCTCCACCGCAGGACGGTGCCCGCCCCGACGCCGCCGGACAGGTTCCGGACCGCGGTGAGCCGGTCGCCGAGGTAGCGGTAGCTGCCGCGCGCCACGACGATCTGGAGGTTCTCGCCCTGCCCCGTGCGGGCGAAGCCGATGCCGCGGCGTCCCGCGCCGTCGACGGCGTCGCCGTCCAGGCGCACGCCCGGGACGCGGGCGAGCACGTCGTACAGCGCGGCCCGCAGATTGCGCGGCAGGTGGCCCTGCATGAGGTCGGCGATCGTCTCCACGGCCGCCTGGTCCCGGTCGAAGCCCTCCAGGAACGACTTCTCGTCGGCCTGGGCGTAGACGCGCGCGCGCAGCAGGGCGGGGTCGGTCGGCAGGGAGCGGACGAACTCCTCGTCGTCGGGGTCCCATCCGTGCTGGTCGGGCAGCAGCGCGAGCTTCTCCTCGCGCCCGTTCACCTGCCGGATGACCGTCGCCGGGACGACCGCGCACCAGCCGCCGCGGTCACCGCCGGGCCCGCAGTCGCGGATCTTCCCGCCGGTGGCCGGGTACCAGCTCCGGATGTGGAACGACGTGGTGGGACGCGGGGTGTCGGCGTCCTCGCCGGGGGCCCACATCACGCCCTGGCCGGGAACGCCCCGCTCGGTCGACTCCACGTAGATCCACTGGCCGGGACGGGCGACGGTGTCGAGTCCGACGCGGGTCGCGGCGGCGGCCCGGCGCAGCACGACGGCGGCCTCGGCGGGCGCGGCACCGTGTCCGCCGAGCACCGGCACGACCCCGATTGCGACCGCGGCGGCAGCGGCGAGTCCCCCGGCGAGCAGCGTCCGGCGGCCCGGCCTCGGCAGCGCGACGCGGCGGGTCCGCGGTGGACGGGCCGGTGTGGGGTCGGGCACGTCGGCGAGGATCCAGGTGAGCGTGGCGTCGAGCGCCTCCCGGCTCGGCGCGGGCACGTCGGGCTGCGCGGCGCGCAGCAGGTCCAGCTCGTTCACGGGGTGTCCTCCTGCGCGATCAGGGTGGGGTCGGAGCCGCCGAGCGCGTCGCGCAGCCGGCGGCGGGCGCGGTGCAGCCGGGACCGCACCGTGCCGACCGGCACGTCCAGGGCCTCGGCGACCTCCTCGTAGCTGAGGTCGGCCCACGCGACCAGCAGCAGGACGTTCCGGACGCGCGCGGGCAGCGCCGCGAGCGCGCCCGCCAGCGGCCCGTGCAGGCTCTGCGCGGTCACCCGGTCGGCGACCCGCTCGCCCAGGTCGTCGCCGGACGGGGCGGCGGCACCGGGCGCGGTGCGCTCCAGCAGCCGGTAGTTGCGGACCTCGGCCGCCCGGTGCCGGGCGATGAGGTTGGTCGCGATGCCGTACAGCCACGGCCGGGCGTCGGGGCGGCCCGGGTCGTAGCGGTGCCGGCTCCGGAACGCCACCAGGAACGTCTCGGCCATCACGTCCTCGGCGGCGTCCGGCCCGAGCCGCTGCGCGATGTAGCGGTGGATGCGGGGGGCGTGCCGGTGGAACAGCGGCGCGAACTCCTCGGGCCGCGCCAGCGACCGCGCGATGAGGACGGCGTCCCTGATCTCCGCACCCTGGCCCGCGCCCAGGCCCGCACCTGGGCTCGCGCCCGGGCCGTCAGAGGCCCCGGGCGCGGCGGCGTCAGGGGCCGCGAGCGCGGTGGCGGGCCGCCGCTCGCGTCCGCCGATCAGGGTCACGTCCGTCCCTGCCGGATCGTCGTGCTGTGCACTCTGGCCTCCTGTGCCGGGGAACTGTCATGGATGATTCCTCGCTCACGCGGAACGGGTTCCCCTGGCGGCACGGCGGACGGCGATCAGGCGGCGGGCGGAGGCGTCAGTTCTCCGCCCGGGCGGGTGTGGGCCACGGCCGCGGGCCCGGCTCGGACGGGGCGCGGGTGGACGCCGCGCCGGCGATCCGCAGCGCGTGCTCCACCAGCGCGACCAGCACCTGCTTCGCCGACCCCGTGCGCCGCGCGTCGCACAGCAGCACCGGCACGTGCGGCTCGATGTCGAGGGCGGTGCGGATCTCCGGCGGCTCGTAACGGTCGGCGTCGTCGAAGCAGTTCACCGCCACGACGAACGGCGTGCCCTTCTGCTCGAAGTAGTCGATGGAGGCGAAGCTCGCCATCAGCCGCCGCGTGTCGGCCAGCACCACCGCCCCGAGCGCGCCGCGCGACAGCTCGTTCCACATGAACCAGAACCGCTCCTGCCCCGGCGTGCCGAACAGGTAGATCGCGACGCCGTCGCGCAGCGTGATGCGGCCGAAGTCCATCGCCACGGTCGTGGTGGTCTTGGCGGCGACGCCGTCCAGGTCGTCGACGGCGGCGCCCGCGTCGGTCAGGGCCTCCTCGGTGCGCAGCGGGCGGATCTCGCTGACGGCGCCGACCAGGGTCGTCTTGCCGACCCCGAACCCGCCGGCGACCAGGATCTTCAACGCGACGCGGGGCCCGTCGTCCCGCTCGTCGTGCTCGGCGGCGTCGTCGAGCGGTCCGTCCCCGAGGGGACCGGTTCCGGGCGGGGGAGTCGGAACTGCTGGCATGTGAGTGTCCATGAGAGTCCGCAAGTGTCAGAGATGTTCACGATGGTGTTGACGTGCATTTCTGGAGTGGGCGGGAGCACCGGGGCGGGCCGAGGAGACCATGCCGCCGGCGGGCGACAAGTGGTGCCGAGGTCCCGGGTGCCGTTGTGCTGCTAGGGGTGCATGGTCAGGCCACATCGATTGCACGTTCGAATCGAGTGACTTAAAGTATCCGTCATGTTGCGGTCGGTTTCCGAGAGGGGGGCGTCTTTCACGCCGCCGTTCGTGGTGGCCGGGCCGACGGGCGTGGCGGTCCGCGACCGCCTCAAGGACCTGACGGCCGAGGACGAGCGGGTGCTGCGGCTGGCCGGAGCGCACCTGGGGTCGCTGGCCGGACGCGACCTGAAGGCTCGCTGCACCGATGGCCTGGATCACGACGCCGATCGCTGGGCGGCGCGCAAGCGGGCCTTGTCGGCCTCGTCGTCGGCGCGGTGGGCAGGGAGCATCACCAGGGCCACGCATGATCAGTGGGCGCTGGCGCGGCGGGGAAGACTCGCGCATCTGCGGTCCATGGAGGCCGGGGTCCGCACGATCGAACATCGGCTGTCCCAGCCGATCGGCCAGAAGGGCACCCGCCGGGAACCGGGCGGCTACCGCTCCAAGCGCGAATGGTTCGCCAAATCGCGCCGCCTTGCCGTGCTGAAGGAGCGGCTCGCCGCCGAGCGGGCCGACTGGGACGCCGGGCGCGTGCACGTGGTCCGGGGCGGGCGCCGACTCCTCAACAATCGCCATCATCTGGCGGAAGCCGGGCTGACCGCACAGGAATGGCGGCAACGGTGGGAGGCCGCTCGATGGTTCCTGCACGCCGATGGCGAGTCGGGCAAGCGGTACGGAAACCAGACCATCCGCGTCACCCCCAATGGAGAGGTGTCGGTACGACTTCCGACCCCGCTGGCGCACCTGGCCAACGCACCTCATGGCCGGTACGTCCTGGCGGCCCACGTGACCTTCCAGCACCGGGGCACCGAGTGGACAGACCGCATCGAGACCGACCGCGCAGTCGCCTATCGCATCCACCTGGACGTCGACCGGGACCGCTGGTATCTGACCGCTTCCTGGCAACGCGCCGCCGTCCCGGTCGTGCCCTTGGAGGGCGCACTGGCGCACGGCGTCATCGGGGTCGACACCAACGCCGACCACTTCGCCGCTTGGCAGCTCGACCGGCATGGCAACCCGGTTGGCGCCCCCAGGCGGTTCGGCTACGACCTGTCCGGGTCGGCTCCCCACCGCGACGCCCAGGTCCGGCACGCCATCACCGGCCTGTTGCGCTGGGCCGCGTCCTGCGGCGTCGCCGCGATCGGCGTCGAGGACCTGGACTTCAGTGCCGACAAGACTCGGGAACGGCACGGCCGCCGCAAGAAGTTCCGGCAGCTGATCTCCGGGATGCCGACCGGAAAGCTGAAGGCCCGGCTGGTGGCGATGGCCGCCGAGGCGGGCGTGGCGATCGTGGCCGTGGACCCCGCCTACACCTCCAAGTGGGGCTCGCAGCATTGGCGTGAGCCGATGAGCACCCCGCACCGCAAGGTCTCCCGGCACGATGCGGCGAGCATCGCCGTCGGGCGGCGCGCCTTGGGGCATCCGATCCGGCGACGGACGACACCGCCCCCACACGACCAGAGCGATCGTGCGGGGCATCGGACCGTTCAGGCCGGGCCGGGTGACCCACGGCGTGAGGGACCCCGCCTCCCCGCCACGGAACGCGCACACGATGCACGGCCTCCGACGCGGACGAGCAGAACGCGGGCGACCAGCGCGTCCAACACCGTTCGGGACGCGTGCAGTATCGGGATTCGAGTACACAACTCACTCCTGGACACTGTCTAGGAACGGTCAGAGCGCGCGGAGTTCATCGAGCACCCTCCTGAGCAGGTTCGGGTCGTTGTGCGGCTGGACGGACGGGGTGGCGGGGGCCCAGCGCTGCACGCTCACCAGACCCGAGTCGACCAGGTCGCCGGCCAGCACCCGGATCACGCCGAACGGCAGGTCCAGGTCGGAGGCCAGGTCGGCCAGGGCGTGCGGGCGGCGGCACAGCGCGAGCAGCCGCCGCTGGTGCCGCGACAGCCGGCCGGGCTCGGCGGGCGGCCGGCCGGTCGCGACGAGGATCGCCACGATGTCGAGCGGCTCGCCGCGCGGCCGGGTCCGGCCGCGGGTCACCGCGTAGGGGCGGACGATGGGGCCGGCGGCGTCGTCGATCCACCGCTCCGACCCCGGGGCACCGGAGGCGCCCTGAACACCGGAACCGCCCGGCACGCCGGAAGTACCCGGAGCGCCGGAAGCCCCGGGCAGAACGGGATATCCGGGATCGCCGGGCATCTCGGAGGAGCCCGGCACACCCGGGGCGCCCGGCGTCCCCGAGGCGTTCGGCATGCCCGGGTAGCCGGAACCGCCCGGCATGCCGGAGGCGTCCGGACGGGCCGGGTAGCCGGAACCGCCGGTGGCACCGGGATCGCCGGAGACGCGGAAACCGCCGGAGGCGGCGGGACCGCCGGGTCCCGGGGGCCCGCCGGTCCCGGGCAGGCCGGGACCGGCGGTTCCCCGGGGGGCGCCGGGTGCGCTGGGGGTCATTGCGGCTCACCCGGATCCGGGCCCCGGGCCCGGCTGTCTCAGGCCGGTGGACAGCTGCTTGCCGACCCGTTTGACCAGCATCGTCATCTCGTAGGCGACCAGCCCGGCGTTCGCGCCGACCTCGCTGAGCAGCGCCAGGCAGCTGTTGGCGCCGGCCGGGACGACGAAGAACAGCCCCTGGTCCATCTCGACCATCGTCTGCCGGACCTCGCCGGAGTCCAGCTGCGGCCGGGCGCCGATCGCCAGGCTGTGGAACCCGGCGGCGAGCGCCGCGAGGTACTCCGCGTCCTCCCGGCCGACGCCCCGGGACATGCCCATCACCAGGCCGTCCCGCGACAGCACGACGACCCTGCGGACCTGGGGGACCCGGTCGACCAGATCGTCCAGCAGCCAGTTCAGCTCGTTGGTGACTCCCTGCCGGCTCATGTCCGCTCCCTGCTGTCGGGTCCTTCGTCCTCGCCCCGGCCCCGCAGCCACCCCGACTGGAGGGCGGCGAACAGGTCGCGGGACGCCTCCGCCGACCGCTCCTCCCAGGCGACGAGCGCGTCGTCGGGGTAGGGCGTCGCCGTTCGCGGGGTCGCCCGCGGGTCGGTGTCGCGCAGTTGCGGCGCCAGGTTGCCGCCGCGGACGCGGCGCGGCAGCGGGGCCCGCCCGCCGCCCGCGGGCACCTCGCCGAACGACGCGGGCGCCTCGAACGCCTGCGTGTCGACGGGGCGCGCGCCGAGCACCGGCGTCGGCGAGCCCGGTGTCTCCAGGCGCCAGGCCTCCTGGAACGGCTGCGTCGCGTCCGGGGCCGGCGCCGTGCCGTAGGACGGCGGCGCGTCGTACGGCGGCGTCTCGTAGCGAGGCGGCGTCTCGTACGGCGGCGGGTCCTCGTACACCGTCCGCGGCACGAACTCCGGCGCGTCGTCGGCCGGGGCGTTGAACGCCACCGGGCCGTCGTACGGTTCCGGGGCGTCCGGCGCCATCGGTTCGGGCGGCGCCTCGACGTCGAAGGGGGTCGGCGCGTTCAGCATCGCGGTGCCGTTCGCGGGCGCGCTCCCCTGCCAGGGGCGCAGCGTCCCGTTGGCCGCACCGTTGGCCGCACCGTTCGCCGCGCCGTTCGCGGCGGCCGGACGCGCGGCGGGCGCCTCGTCGTCGTCATCGGAGCCGTCGGCGTCGACGATCAGCTCGCGCGGGATCAGCACGACCGCGCTGACCCCCCCGTACAGCGACGGCTGCAGCGCCACCTTGATGCCGTGCCGGTGGGCGAGCCGCCCGACGACGAACAGCCCGAGCCGGTCGGTGACGGCCAGGTCGAACTCCGGCGGCTGCGACAGCCGCAGGTTCAGCGCGTCGAGCTCGGACTGGTCGAGGCCGATGCCGCGGTCGATGATGTCGACCGCGAACCCGTTGGCGCCCATCTCGCCGCGCACCAGCACCTCGGTCGGCGCCGGCGAGAACACCGTGGCGTTCTCGATCAGCTCGGCGAGCAGGTGCACGATGTCGGCGACGGCCTCGCCGATCACCGCGGCCCGCCCGGACATCACCACGACCTCGACGCGGGTGTAGTCCTCCACCTCCGAGATCGCCGAGCGCAGCACGTCCTCGACGTGCACGGGCCTGCTCCAGCCGCGGCCCGGCGACGTCCCGGACAGGATGACCAGGCCCTCGGCGTGCCGGCGCATGCGGGTGGTGAGGTGGTCGAGCCGGAACAGGTCCTCCAGCGCCTTCGGGTCGGAGGCGCCGCGCTCCATCTCGTCGAGCATCCGCAGCTGCCGGTGCAGCAGCGACTGGCTGCGCCAGGCGACGTTGAGGAACACCCGGCTGATGCCCTGCCGCAGGTAGGACTCGCGGACGGCGGTCTCGATCGCGGTGTGCTGGACGCGGGTGAAGGCGTCGCCGACCCGGGAGACCTCCCGGCTCTTGCCGATGACCAGCGGCGGCGCCTCGGCCTCCACGTCCACCTCCTCGCCGCGCCGCAGCCGGGCCACCACGCGGGGCAGCCGGTGCTCGGCGAGGTCGAGGGCGGCGCGCTGCAGCCCGCGCAGCTCTCGGGAGAGGCTGCGCGCGGCCAGCAGCGACAGCACGATGGACGCCACGACCGCGAGCAGGCCGAACCCGCCCGCGACGACCAGCCGCGTGATGATGCGGTTGCCGATCGGCTTGGCCATGTCGTCCAGGGCCAGGCTCGCCTGGGTGACCTTCTGGTCCCACGCCTGCCCGAGCAGCTGCGTGGTGGCCGTCCAGTCGCCCGCCTCGGCGGGCAGCCGGTCGCCGCGCGCGTTCACGATCGCCGACTCGGCCGCGCGGTACCGCTGGAAACCGGCGGACTCGGCGAGTTTCTGCAGCGGCGCCCGGATGCTCGCGTTGAGGTCGGCGAGCCCGGCGTCGAAGGCCTGCCGCCCCTGCGCCGCGAACTGGACGAACGCGACGTGCTCGGCAGGGGTGAAGCGGCCGCCGCGCGCCATCGCGGAGATGACGAGCGAGTCCTCCTTGAGCATGGACGCGCGCGCGTTGCCGAGGCTGATCAGCGCGCGGCCCTGGGTGAGGATGTTGACGTCGTCGACCGCGACGAAGCCGTTGAAGACGGCGACGAGGTCGTCGAGGACGGTGCTGTAGGAGTTGATGAGGTCGAGCGGCTCGGTGCGGCCGGCGTCGACCCTGGCGCGCAGCTGCGGCAGCTTCTCCAGCTCCCGGAGGGCGGCGGTGAGCCGCTGCCTGGTCTCGGGTTTGGCGGCGTCCTGCGCGTCCTTGGACAGCGCCGACTTCTTGAAGGCGGCCTCCAGCCCGTCCACGCGGGCGCGCTGCCGGTCGAGCTTCTGCTGGTACTGGGGCTGCCGGGTGACCAGCGCGGCGACGCTCAGGGAACGTTCCGCCTGGAGCTGGCTCACCAGCGTGATGCCGGGCAGCCCGATCTTCTCGTAGGTGGTGGAGAAGTCGTACTTGTCGAACGCGTCGCCCAGCGTGATGTTCGCGGCGAACGCCCACAGGGCTATCAGGGAGACCAGCGGGACGAGCAGCAGCGCGGTGATGCGCATGCGGATCGGCCGCCGTCTCCTTCTGCCGGCGCCTCCCGCGCCGGCGTGCTCTCCGGCGAAGCGGTCTGCGCCGGTCTCGTCCCGGGCCGGGGCCGCGTGCGGGGCCGTCGGCCGGCCTTCGGTGTCCATCGGATCACCCACTCGTCGGGGTCGGGCCTGGTCTCGGCCCGGTGCAGGGTTCGTCGAACTCGGGTCGGTGCGGGCGGGCCGCGCCCGGCCGGGGCGGGCCGGTCACGGCCGCGCCTCGTCCAGCGCGGCGCGGGCGACCAGGCCGCGCAGCCGGCCGGTGATCATCGCCACCGCCTCGGCGTGCCCGCGCGCCGCCTTCTCCCGCGTGCTGTAGCGCCCGACGTCGGCGTGCATCGACAGGTCGGACACGATCGTCTGCCAGAGCAGGGGCCGCCCGTTCGCCGCGAACCCGAGGTCGATCACGGTGAACCAGGTGGACACGACCACCACGACTCCGCCGACGCGGATGACGTCCTGGGCGAGCAGCCTCGCCCGCACGTCCAGCAGGAGCCGCTGGGCCTCGTCCGACGTGGCGCGCGTCCCATCCGCCCGGTAGTACTCCACGGACATGGCAATCCCCATCGCCGCCGGTGCAGGCGTCCGGCGCCGTCGCGCGGCGTCCCGCCGCGGGGGCGGGGCGGAACCGCACGGCGCCGCGAGGTGAGCGGGTGCTCGTCAGTGCGGGTGCCGCTCGTCGTGCGGCCAGCCGGGCAGCTCGCACCAGACCGTCTTGCCGGACGCGGCGAGGTCGGTGCCGTGCCGCTCGGCGAGGGCGGCGACCAGGAACCAGGCCCGTCCGGTCTGCTCCATCAGGTCGACGGGTGCGGGGTGCGGGAGGGCGGCGCCGCGGTCGTGGACCTCGATCCGCAGCCGGGCGCCGGCCCGCAGCAGCCGCAGGCCCAGCAGCGCGTCCGGTCCGCCGGCCTGCCGGACGGCTCCGGTGACCAGCTCGGAGACCAGGACCTCGGCGTCGTCGCGGAGCGCGGCGCCGGCCGAGGCCAGGACGGCGCGGCCGAACGCGCGGGCCCGCGGGACCGACGCCCGCTCGGCGGGCAGCGTCAGCTCGCCGAGCAGGACGGGGTCCGGCCCGTCCATCGTGGTGAGGCCGTGCGCGTGGGAGGGGACGGGGTGGTGGGGGGTGGCCAGGGTGCTAGGCAACTCGATGGTGCGGTGTTCGCCCGACATGTGGAACGCCTCCTTGACTAAGGCGTGGCGGCCCGTCCCGGCCCGGCCTTGACACCCGGCCGGGGAGGTCGCTGGGGGTGAATGCCCGTGTCGCCGTCCGGGCTCCCCGGAGGGGGGACCCGCGCCTCCCGGCCCGCGGGGGCGGGACGGGGGCGTACGGCGGCACGGCGTGCGAAGGGGCGGGGGCCGCGCGGCCGGAGCCGGTCATGGCGCCTCGCTCCCTTCGGCGTGAGCGCCCGCCCGGGCGCGCAGCAGCCGGGCGGTGCTCGTGAACCACTCGTGGTGCTCCTGCTCGAACCGGCGGCCCCGCAGGCAGGTCAGATAGGGGCCGATCGGCGTGGCGCTGCGCAGGAACGTCTGCTCGTCCAGGTCGCCGCGCAGGCGTTCGAGCGTGCGCTCGAACAGCTCGACCTTCGCGGCGGACATGCGGGCGCGCTCCTCCAGCTGCGCGATCACCGCCTCCGCCGAGATGTGGTCGACGGCCTGCACCATGACCAGGATGTTCTCGCGGATGGTCCCGGGCTTGGCGGGCGTGGTGGCGAAGCGCTCCAGCTCCTCCACGCCGGCCCGGGTGACGGTGTAGACGCGCTTGTTGGGTCGGTCCCGCTGGATGACCTGCCGTCCGCTGATCAGGCCCGCGGTCTCCAACCTCGACAGCTCCGAGTAGAGCTGCTGCGGAACGGCATGCCAGAAGTTGGAGACCGACAAATCAAAGATCTTGGCCAGCTGGTAGCCGCTGTACTCGCCGTCGAGCAACGCCGCCAGGACCGCGTGACGCAACGCCATCGGACTTCTCTCCCTGCTTGACTCAGGGTGATGCCCGACGTTATCAGACAACGACATGATTAGTCATGCTTTTGACTATGCTGAGTATGGACGAATTTCGCGGCGCCCGGTTCGAGGTCGGCGCCGAGCACCGCGACCTCGCCGTCCAGCAGCGCCTGCCGGGTCGGCCCGCGCCGCAGCTTGCCGCTGGTCGTGCGCCGGACGGTGCCGCGCCCGGTGAGCACCACGCTGAGCGCGGGCAGCTCGTGCGCGCGGGCGACGGCGGCCTTGATGCGCCCCGCCAGCTCGTCCGGCGGCGTCCCGGCCGCGGCCCTGGTGCTGATCTCCTGGACGAGGACGACCTGCTCCCGGCCGTCGGCGGTCGTCGTGCCGTCGAGCACGAACGCGGCGCCGATCAGCGCGGCCGGGTGCGCCGCCTGCGCGGTCTCCTCGATGTCGTGGGCGTGGATGTTGCGCCCGTTGACGATGATCAGGTCCTTGCTGCGGCCGGTGACGAACAGCTCGCCGCCGTCCACGAACCCGAGGTCGCCGGTGCGCAGGAAGGGGCCGTCGCCCTCGGCGGTGTACGCCTCGAACGTCACGCGCGTCTCGGCGGGGCTCTGCCAGTAGCCCGCGGCGACGCTGCCGCCGCGGACCCAGATCTCGCCCGCGCGCCCGTCCGGCAGCGCCCGCAGGCTCTCGGGGTCGACGACGCGGACGTCCAGGGTGACCGGGCGGCCGCTGCTCACCAGCCGCCGCACCGCCCCCTCACCGTCTCTCTCAGCCTCGTGCCGGACCTCGTCGGCGTCCGCCGGCACGGCCCCGTCCGCCGGGACGGCCCGGTCGCGGGACAGGGCGGCGGCGTCGAAGTCGCGGATCACCGGGCCCGTGCCGTACGGCGCGGCGCTGATGAGCAGTGTCGCCTCCGCCATGCCGTAGCACGGCATCCACATCCACGGTTCGAACCCGGCGGGCGCGAACCGCTCGTTCCAGCGCTCCAGCGTCGCCGCGCGGACGGGTTCGGCGCCGTTCTTGACCGTCCGCAGCGACGACAGGTCCAGCGTCTCCAGCTGCCGGTCGGTGACGCGGCGCAGCGCCAGCTCGTACCCGAAGTTGGGCGCGACGGTGATCGTCGCGCGGTGCCGGGTGATCAGCTCCAGCCACAGCACGGGCCGCTTGATGAACGTGATCGGTGAGGTCAGCACGTAGCGCATGCCGAGGTACAGCGGCTCCAGGAACTGGCCGACCAGCCCCATGTCGTGGAAGTGCGGCACCCAGCCGACGCCGATCGTCTCCGGCGACCCGTGGATGCGCCGCCTGATCTCCTCGGCGTTGTAGAGCAGGTTCCCGTGGTTCACCATCACGCCCTTCGGCTCGCTCGTCGAGCCGGAGGTGTACTGCAGGAAGGCGAGCGTGTCCGGGCCGGACTCCGGCATCGTCCACGCGCCGGGGTCCTCGCCCTCGCCGGCCTCGGTGTCGAGGCACTGCACCTTCCCGGCGAGGCCGGCCTCCTTCAGCCAGCCCTCGATCGCCTCCAGGTGAGCGCCGTCGGTGAGGATCCAGCCGATGTCGGCGTCGCCGATGATCCGGCGGGTGCGGTCGAAGCGCCCGGCGTCCAGGACCGGAAGCGGCGCCGGGACGGCCACGACCCGCGCGTACAGGCAGCCGACGAACGCCGCGATGAACTCCAGGCCCTCCGGATACAGCAGCAGGACGGCCCGGTCCCGCAGCCCGCGCTCCTCCAGCCGCACGGCCAGCGCCCTGGCCCGCCGGTCCAGCTCGGCGAAACCGAGCACGTCCTCCTTGTACGAGCGTCCCGGACCGGCGTCCTCGGTGACGAAGGTGAAGGACCGCCGGTCCCCGTGCGTCGCCGCGTTCTCCCGGAACACCGAGACGAAGTCGGTGTGCGTCCTCGCATCCATACGCCTCACGCGTCCTCGGCCAGCGACGGCAGGGTGAACCAGCGGCGTTCGCCGGAGTCGCGGAACACCGCCTCCTCGAACGCCGGAAGGAACTCCTCCGACAGGACGGTGTCGGGATGGACGCGTTGCAGCAGCCGTTGCAGGCACAGCACGAGCCACTGCCCGTCGGCGAACGCGCCGCCGAACTCGCGGTGGTTGTGCAGCCACGTGAGCATGCACGACGACATCGCGTGCAGCTCGCAGTACCGGCGCGCCCGCATCAGCGCCGCGACCGAGGTGGTGTCGCCCTCGTTCGCGCGGACGCCCTCGTCGACCTTGGCGCGCAGCGCGCCGATGCCCGACATCAGATCCTTCAGCTCCGCCGCGACGCCGGGCGCCGCGTGCGCGTTCGCCGCCGCCAGCACCTCCTCGGCGATCGCCTCGAACCGCTGCCCGACCTCGTCGCGGCCCTCGTTGGTGAGCTGGAGGCGCCGCCCGTCCGGCTCCCAGGTCGGCGGGGTCCGCGTCCAGGAGAACACCTCGGCCAGCAGCTCGTCCTCGCCGCCGGTCTCCTCCGGCGGGCGGGCCAGGAACGGCAGCTGGGCCGCGACGTTGGCGAGGTTGACGTGCGTGGTCCCCTCGAAGACGCTCGCGATCGCGTGGTCGCGCTGGAGCTTCTGGAACACCCCGTGCGCGACGCCCTCGCGCAGGTAGCCGCGCGCCGCCAGGACCGTTCCCATGCTCGCGACGACCTCCTCGCCCTGCACCGGGACGAAGTACTTCACCATCGACGACCACAGGCTCAGCCGGCCGGGCGCGACCGTCAGGGCGCGCGCCACCGGGACCGCGAAGCATTCGGCGATCAGCAGGTCCAGGTGCGCCTTGAGGAGATGGTCGCGGATCACCGGTATGCGGTAGATGTCGGCGCCGTAGAGGGTGCGGCGGTGCGCGTACTCCGTCGCGATCCGCACCACCGCGTCCATCGTCCCGACCGACAGCGCCGCGATGGCGGTCCGGGTGATCTGCAGGGTCTTCAACGTCTGGACGAGCCCGGCTCCGCGTCGGCCGATCACGCAGTCCGCCGGCAGCCGCGCCCCATCGAACGCCACGCCGCTGAGGTCGTGGCCGCGCAGCCCGACCGTCCGCACCGGCGGCAGCGTCGACCAGGTGCCGGGATCGAGGGCCTTCTTGTCGACCAGCAGCAGCGAGAAGTCCCGCGTGCCGGTCTTGGCATAGGTGGTGACGAACCGGCCGCGGGTCGCGTTGCCGACCGGCCATTTCGTCCCGGTCAGCACCAGCTCGTCGCCCTTGCTCACCGCCTCGGACTCGCTCGCCATCACGTCGCTGCCGTGGTCGGCCTCCGACACCCCGAAGCAGGCGAGGTCGCCGTTCAGCACGCCGTCGGCGACCGTCCGGCGCTGCCGCTCGCTCCCCCACAGCCACACCGGGTTCACCGCCAGCAGCCCCGACCCGTACATCACCGCGACCGTGACGCTGCGCCGCGAGATGCCCCGGGTGACGAAGAACAGCTCCTCCAGCGTCGCCAGGCGCCCGCCCAGCCCGGCCGGCACCAGATATTTCGGGAAACCCCAGGCCCGCACCGCGTCGACCGCGCCGGCCGGCAGCTCGTCGCGCTCCTCGGCCTCGACGATCGCCTTGTAGGAGAACGGCCCGGCCTCGTCGTCCATGGGATCGCCGAGAAAACCGTCCAGATCGGCTGCGATGCCGTGCGCCGGCGACAGGCCGGCGCGTGCGGGGACCATTCCGCTGTCCATCTTCCACTCCCTTTGGCTGGACGTATCGCGGGGCCGCGCACCCTCACCGGCGCGCGGCCCCGCCGGGTCAGTGCCGCCCGCTCCGGGGGGCGGCCCCCCGCACCCCCCGGACCGGGCTCATGGCGTCGCCCCCTGCTCCTCCATCCGCCGGCCGACCACGCGGGCGAGGGTCATCGCCGCTGGCAGCGGGCGGACCATCACCGTCAGCCCGGTCACCAGCCCGGACTCCCCGAACGTGAGCAGGTCCAGGCCCTGCACCGCCTTGCCCGCCACCCGCGCGCTGAAGATCAGCGCCTGCGCCCCTTCGGGACTGGCGAGCTCGTGGGTGTAGCGGAAGTCCTCGAAGACCTCCAGCAGCACGCCCAGCAGCGCGGCGACCGTGTCACGGCCCTGGTAGGGCTTCACCATCACCGGGCTGAGGAACTCGATGCCGGGGTCCAGGGCCCGCGTGATCGCGCCGAGGTCCTGGGCCTCCACCGCCGCTCGGAACGTTCCGGGGACCGTCACCTTCGCCGCTCCCTTCACCGTGCGGACCTTCGTCGTACCGGCATTTCGCGGTTCGCCCTCCACGGCCCTGCGGTCCCCGGCGTTCCGCCGTCCCCGCCGCCCCGCGCGGGAACGGCCGCACGGGCGAGGTCGTTCGCCCAGGCGCGGTAGCCGGCGGCGGACGGGTGGAAGCCGTCGGCGGCGAACAGCGCGCGGTCATCGGCCAGCGCCTCGTCCATGGGGACGTGGACGGCCCCGGCGGCGTGCGCCGCCTCCCGCGTGACCCGGTCCATCCTGCGGGCGCGGGCGCCGAGGACCGTGCGCAGCGGACGCGGCAGCGCCGGGAACCGGTGCACCGGCGGCATCCCCGCGACCAGCACGGACGCGTCCCCGAACCCGCCGCGCAGCACGGCGACGAGGTCGGCGACGTCGTCCGCCCAGCGGTCGAGGGCGCGGCGCCGGATCAGGTCGTTGATCCCCACGGTGGCCACCACCAGGTCGGCGTGCCCGTGCCCGCCCGCGCGGCCGCGGGCGAGCCGGGCGACCCGGCGCGCGGTCGCGCCGTTCTCCCCGGCGACCGTCCAGGTCACGGCGCACCGCAGCCGCGCCGCCAGCGCCTCGGCGAGGAAGCCGGGCAGCGCCCGGGCGTGCTCGGCGGCGCCGACGCCGACGGCGGTGGACTCCCCGACCACCACCAGCCGGTAGGCCGGGGCCGCGCCGTGCCGGGGACCGGGCACCAGGCCGCGCTCGGCGCCGGACGCGGGGTCCAGCCGGGGCGTGCGGCGCACGGTCCGCCACGCCTGGACGGCCAGCACCGGCGCGAGCGGCACCAGTGCCAGCGACTGCGGGACATGGGCGGGCGATAATGGTCTCTTCATCGTCATCCCGACTCTTCGACTGCCCCCGAGACTGGCCTGGATCCTCAGCTCGCGCGCTCGCCGAGCAGGCCGGCGGCGAGGTGCCCCATCACCTCCGCGACATAATCGTGCCCGGCCGGGCTCAGGTGGATTCCGTCGGCGCTCCACATCGCGGGGTCGGCAATTTTCGTCACCGTTTCCGGTGCCGGGTACGCCATTCCGAACTCGCGCGCGGCACGCTCGAGCTCGGCATTGAAGAGGTCAATGCGCTGAAGCACGCGTTTCTTACGGAACTGCGAGATCAGGGACCGGTCGAGCAGCGGCGGGCGGGGCACCGGAATCGCCAGCGCGACCGCGCCGGCGCCGCGCGCCCAGCCGTACACCTCGTCCAGCCGGGCGCCGGCCGCGGCCCGCTCGAACCCGTTCAGCGCGTCGTTCATGCCGCAGCCGAGCATCACCAGCCGGGGCCGCGCGGCGCGGACGGCGGGCAGCTGGTCGCGGACCACGTCCTCGATGGTGGCGCCCGCGTCGGAGACGTTCAGCACGTCGCCTGGGGGCACCCCGAGGCGGCGGGCGAGCCGGCCGGCCCAGCCGAGCCAGCCGCCCGCGGGGCCGGGGTCGTCCCGGCCCTCGGCCACGCTGTCGCCGAGCACCACCATGGCGGCGCCCGCGGCCGGCGGGCCGGCCATCACGCGACGAGGTCGAGGAGGTAGTCGGTGAGGTCGGCGACCGTCTCGCGGCGCCGCGCCTCGGCCACGTCCACCTCGACCTGCAGGTGGTCCTCGATGTCGCTGATGATGCTGATGGCGTACACCGAATCGACGCCGTAGCGGGCGAGTTCCACCGCCGGGTCGATGTTTTCCGCCGGCCTGTCGAGGTAGAAGGCGATCCGGTCAAGAAGCCACATCTGGAGTTCGTCGTGGGAAATTGTCTGCGATCCGCTCACCGCACTCCCCTTTTTTCTCAGAGGATCTTGTGGACCAAACCCCGATGGTGCTCCGAACTTGAGCACATGGCACGGTACATGCATATGTACGACCTGTCACATGCGGTGCTGTGAACTATCGGACACGAGCATGTCACTTTTCCGTAAATTAAGTCAGCGACCCGGTAAAACGGATCCTTGGTACTCATGGGTAACAAGTTCCGTAACGGGCCCATGACACGAGGGGCGTGCCGGCGCCGTCACGGCCGCCCCACGGGGCCGCCCGTCCCCCGCGCGCCGACCCGCGGCACGCCACCTGCGCCGTTCCCCACGACCGCGCGCCCGCCACGGAACCGCCCGCGCGCCCGTCCCGGCACGTTCCATGAGAATTTCGGACAACCGCCCTAACGATCACCGATCGGGCGAGATGGGAAGGATCTTCTCTTCGTTCGCCGGACCGGTCAACAAGCAACCGACCGGGTTGGGCTCGCTCCGGCGCTCGATCCGCTCGCGGACCGCCAGCGCGCGCCGCCTGCGCCAGCGGTGCGCCGCCGTCCGCCGGAACCGCGCCAGGTGCGCCGCCTCCGGGCGCGCCCGCCCGGACAGCGCGTACCCGTGCCGCTGGAGCCGGGCCGCGAGGACGTGCTCGACCAGGTCGGCCTCCCACGCCTGCATCCGCTCCGTCCACGCGCCGACGCTCCGGTCGTTGACGGCCTCGTGCGTCCGCAGGTGCCACCTGCGCTCGGGCGGGACCGTCCGGCGCGCGTGGTGGTGCGGTTCGGCCATCGCCTCGTCGTACTCCTCCCCGAGAAACCCGCAGAGCGCGGCCAGCACCCGCTCCGGGTCGTCGACGAGGTCCTCGTAGCGCATCTCGTGGAAGGTGCCGGGGCCGAGCCGCCGCGCGAGCCGGCTCCCGGTGTCGACCGCCTCCCGCCAGGTCAGCGCGGCCGAGTGGACGTCCCCGTCGTACCAGGGCATCCGGGCGAGCGAGCTGACCGCGTCGCGCCCGTCCCGGACCAGGTGGACGAACTGCGCGTCCGGGAACATCCGCAGCAGCACCGGCACCCTGCGGAAGTAGCTCGGCCGCTTGTCGCCCCACCGCGGCCTGCCGTGCTCGCGCGCGTAGCGGCGGAACACGGCCGCCAGCGCGGACCCGAGCGTCGGCGGGCCCTGCACGATGTCGTCGACCACCGCGCCGGCGTCCAGCCCGAGGACGTCGAACTTCGTCCCGTCGCCGGTGGTGATCCACTCGCCGAGGGCCCGCCGGTTCGCCGCCCGCCGCAGGTCGCCGAAGCCGTGCCGCCGCGCGTAGGCGACGTGCACGAACCTGGTCTCGGACGGCACCGCCAGGCGCCGGTGCGAGTGCAGCATCTGCTGCAGCAGGGTCGTGCCGGAGCGGGGGCAGCCGAGGACGAACACCGGCCGGTGGGACTGCGTGGTCATGGCGGGTGAAAGTACGGCCGCCACCTGAATCCACCCTCAGCCGGAGCTCACCGTTCGCTGAAAGTGTCCGGCCGGTCGCCATGCGCGATGGACACATCATTACATACGCGTCCGGGCCCGGCGTCTCAACAAAAGACTTCCATGCCCCCGGAAACTGCGGTAAAGTAGCCCCCGGTGTGCCGGGAAGTCTGGTCGGCGAGACAGGATAGGTCTCCGATCAGGAGGGTCATATGACTCCCCGGCACTTTTCTATGGCACCGCCTCCGGCGCCGCGACGATCGCCGCGCCGCACCCCGCCTCCTGCCCTCAGCGGCTCCCGGCTCCGCGCCGGCCTGACCGCCGCGACCTGGGCGGACTCCTTCCCGGACACATGACGGGCCGCATTCGGCGAGCCCGCCGAATGCGGAAGCGCATTTCCTTTCCTGACCGGTGACCGCATTCGGGCGGGCCGGGCCGTTAATGACGCCTCCAGGCGGGAGCGTGCACGCGAATGGATGAATTCGTCGACACCGCACTCGGCTTCCCGACGGCGCTTTTCAGCTTCTCTCTGGTGGTGGTCGCCGCGTACTGGACGCTCGTCCTGCTCGGCGGCCTGGGGCACTTCCACGCCGGCACCGATGGCCATACGGGGGCCGGTGCCGGCGCGGGAGGCCACGTTCACGGCGGCGGCCATTTCCATGGCGGCGGGCATGCGGGCGGGCACGAGGGCGTGGGCTTCCACGACGGCGGCCACGGCGCCGCCCACGGGGACGGGGCGTCCCATGAGGACGGCCACGGGTCCGGCGGTCCGCTGGCCGCGATCGGGCTGGGCGGCGTGCCCGCCACCATCACGCTGTCGCTGCTGATCGCCCTGGCCTGGTTCGCGAGCCTGGCCGGGTCGGTGCTGGTCGGCGGCGGCACCCCGGCTCCGCCGCTCGCGCTCGCCGTGCTGGCCGCGGCGCTCGCGGCGGCCTGGCTCGGGACGCGGCTGGCCGTCGTCCCGCTGCGCCGGGTGTTCCGCGAGGAGCCGGCGGCGTCGCTGCGCGACTTCGTCGGCCGCACCTGCGTCGTCCGCACCGGCCGGGTCGGCGTGGACTTCGGCCAGGCCGAGGTCACCGCCGACGACGGGTCGTCCGCCATCGTGCAGGTCCGCCGGCACGTGATGGACGTCCCGCCGGGCGGTGCCGGGGTGCCGGCGCTCGCCGCCGGCAGCACCGCCCTCATCTTCGACTTCGATCCGGACGGCCAGTTCTTCTGGGTCACGCCGTACGACGGCCCGGCCCTCTGACCTCCCTCTCCCCCGCATCCCACATCCCCCCGACCAGACAGGGATCCCGATGGACGCCATCACGATCGGAGCGGGCGTGCTGATCGCGCTCGCGCTCCTCATCGCGCTCGGCACGACCCTGATGATGACCCGGCTGTTCCGCAAGGTCGACCAGGGCAGCGCGCTGATCATCTCCAAGCTGAAGAAGGTCGACGTCACCTTCACCGGCGCCGTCGTGCTGCCCGTCCTGCACAAGGCCGAGCTGATGGACATCTCGGTGAAGACGATCGAGATCGAGCGGACCGGCCGGGACGGGCTGATCTGCCGGGACAACATCCGCGCCGACATCCGCATCACGTTCTTCGTCCGGGTCAACAAGACCGTCGAGGACGTGATCAAGGTGGCGCAGGCAATCGGCACCGACCGCGCGAGCCACCAGGACACGCTGCAGGCGCTGTTCGCGGCGAAGTTCTCCGAGGCGCTCAAGACCGTCGGCAAGCACCTGGACTTCACCGACCTGTACACCCGCCGGCACGAGTTCCGCGACCACATCATCGAGCTCATCGGCACCGACCTGAACGGCTACAGCCTGGAGGACGCGGCGATCGACTACCTGGAGCAGACGCCGCTGCTGTCGCTGGACGGGTCCAACATCCTGGACGCGCAGGGCATCCGGAAGATCACCGAGCTGACCGCGATCGAGCACGTCCGCACCAACGAGTACACCCGCAACGAGGAGAAGGAGATCACCCGGCAGAACGTCGAGGCGCGCGAGGCGATCCTGGAGCTGGAGCGCCGCCAGGCGGACGCGGAGCTGCGGCAGCGGCGCGAGATCGAGACCGTCCGGGCGCGGGAGCAGGCGGAGACCGAGCGGGTGCAGGCCGAGGAGCGGCTGCGCGCGCGGACCGCGGACATCCGCACCGACGAGCAGCTCGGCGTGCAGCAGGAGAACCGCAACCGCGAGGTCGCGGTGGCGGAGAAGAACAAGGAACGGGTCATCGCGGTCGAGAACGAGCGGATCGAGAAGGACCGGATGCTGGAGGTCATCGCCCGCGAGCGCGAGACGGAGCTGACCCGGATCGCGGCGAACAAGGAGATCGAGGCGGAGAAGCGGGCGATCGCCGACGTGGTGCGCGAGCGCATCGCGGTCGAGCGGACCGTCGCCGAGCAGGAGGAGGCCATCAAGCGGGTGCGGGTGGTGGAGGAGGCCGAGCGCACCCGGCAGGCGGTGATCATCCAGGCCGAGGCGGAGGCGCAGGAGAGCCTGGTCAAGGACATCAAGGCGGCGGAGGCGGCGGAGGCCGCGGCCCAGCACCGCGCCCGCGAGCAGCTGACGATGGCCGAGTCGCGGCGGCAGGCGTCCGAGCTGGACGCGCAGGCGAAGGTCCGGCTGGCCGAGGGGATCCGCGCGGAGGCCGCGGCGGAGGGCCTCGCGCAGGTCGAGGTCCGGGAGCGGGACGCGGCGGCGATCGAGAAGGTCGGCCGCGCGGAGGCGGCGGTCGCCGAGCGGAAGGCCCTCGCCGAGGCGGCGCGGATCCGGGAGGCGCTGAAGGCCGAGGCGGAGGGGCTGACCGACAAGGCGGCGGCGATGGCGGCGCTGGACGACGCGACGCGCCAGCACGAGGAGTACCGGCTGCGGTTGCAGGCGGAGAAGGACATCCGGCTCGCCGGGATCCAGGTGCAGCGGGACGTCGCGGAGGCGCAGGCGGCGGTGCTCGCGGCTGGGCTGGAGAAGGCCGACATCGACATCGTCGGCGGCGACAGCGTGTTCTTCGACAAGCTCGTCGGGTCGGTCGCGCTCGGCAAGAGTGTGGACGGGTTCGTGGAGAACTCGCAGGTCGCGCGGGCGCTGGGCGGTCCGTGGCTGGACGGGACCGGCTCGTTCGCCGGCGACCTGACGCGGATCCTGGAGTCGGCGGGCGGCGGAGGCGTCGGGGACCTGACGATCGCGGCGCTGCTGACGCGGCTAGCCTCGTCCGGCGGCCCGAACGCGCCCGCGCTCAGCGACCTGCTGGACGCCGCCGAACGCCTCGGCGTCGCCAACGCCCCCCTCACCGCCGCCAACGGCACCCCCCTCACCCCGGCGACCTGACGTCGACTTGCGGCGTGTCGTCGTTATGCGGCGTCGCATAACGACGACACGCCGCAAGTGAACGGGTGTTCATGATGGAGAGCGGAGGGGACGCGTGAGCGGGCTCGACCAGGGGACGTACGAGGTGCTGCGGGCGCGGCTCGCGGAGCGGGCGGCGGAGACGGCGCGGCGGGCCGAGGCGCTGAACGCCCGCCGGCTGGAGGTGTTCGGCGGCGCGGAGCTGCGGCTGACCGGCACCGAGCAGGTCCGGACGGAACGCGCGGGCGTGCCCCGCGACGTGGTCGCAATCGGCAGGGTGCTGCTGCTCGGCTGCGACACGCCCGCCGCCGTGGGCGAGACCGCGGTCGAGGACGTGTTCTCGCTGCACCGGTTCGAGGACGGCGGCGGATTCGCTCCGGCGGGCCCGGACGCGGTGCCGGGGCTGCTGGACGACCCGCACTTCCGCCGCGACTTCGCCGACACGGTCCGCTACTACCGGCAGGCGCGGCTGCTCCAGCTCCGGCGGGTGGACGGGCGGCTCCTCGCGGTGTTCCAGACCGGCCCGCAGGTGTCGGACGTGCGCGTCCTGCGCTGGCGGACGGCACCGGACGGCACCGTCGCCTACGAGGACAACCAGGGCGAACGCGACCACGCGTTCCCGCCCGCGCACGACGTCGAGTGGATCGGGACGACCCGCGACGACCACGTCCGGGGCCCGCACCCGCACATCTCGATCGAGGGCGAGGTGTTCGTCGGGACGGTCGGCGGGGCGCTGACCGTCAAGATCGAGAACGACACGGGTACCGGCGACGGCGTGTTCCGCGAGCCGGTGGACGAGCCGCTGCAGGCCCTCGCGGACGCCGACGTCCGGTACGCGCGGGTCGGCGCGCTGATCCTGCTGCGGATCCGCCCGTACAACGAGCCGGCGTGGCGGCATCTGGTGTTCAACGTCCGGACGAAGGAGGTCGTGCGGCTCGACGGGATCGCGCAGGCGTGCCGGCGGCTGCCCGACGACCACGGGATCGTCTTTCCTGGCGGCTACTGCCTGGACACGGGCGTGGTGAAGACGTTCGACACCGACGTCTCCGGGCTGGAGTACGAGCGGGTCGTCCGGTCCCCCAACGGCGAGGACGTCCTGTACGTGTTCCATTCGCGGGCGGACGGGCGGTCGCTGCTGCTGCCGTACAACGTGATCCGCAAGCGGGTCGCGGCACCGATCACCTGCCACGGGTACGCGCTGTTCGACGACGGGGCGCTGGTGGTGCTGCGGGCGCTGCCGGCCGAGCCGGTCCGGGCGCATCCGGCGCAGGTGTGGGCGACGCCGTTCGCGTCGGAGGAGCACGCCGCCGCGCAGCCGGTCGGGACGGGCCCGCTGGAGCGGGTCGGCAACGCCGACCTGGTCCGGGGCATCTCCGAGTGCCTGTCGATCACCCGGATGGCGGACGAGATGTCGCCGTCCGCGCGGGTGTTCGAGGCGCTGATCGCGGCGTGCACGCGGACGGCCGACCTGTTCCACTGGCTGGCCGACGAGGAGCTGGGCGACCTGGCCGCACCGCTCGCGGAGGTCCGCGCGACGGCCGGGCAGGTGCTGGAGGAGTACGCGAAGGTCCGCGCGCTCACCGAGCAGGCGGCGGCCGCGCTGGACGAGGCCGCCGGGCAGGTCGCGGCGCTGGTCCGGCGGGTGAACGGCGAGGCGCCCGCGACGGCGGACGGCTGGATCGCGCAGCTCGCCGGGATGCGCCGCGCGCTGGGGCGTCTCGAAACGCTCCGCGACCTGCGGTATGTCGACACCGGCCGCATCGACGAGCTGTCGGCGACGGTCGAGACGGAGCTGCGCGGCCTCGGCGAGCGGTCCGTCCGGTTCCTCCAGGGCGAGGACGCGTTCACCGGCTACCACGCGGAGGTCGAGCGCATCACCGAGGCCGCCGCCGCCATCGCCACGGCCGCCGACGCGGTGCCGCTCGCCGAGCTGATCGACGCGCAGAACGAGGGCCTGGAGGTCGTCACCGAGGTCGTCGGGGACCTCGACATCACCGACGCCACCGCCCGCACCGCGATCCTGGAGCGGGTCGGCGAGGTCCTCGGCGGGCTCAACCGGGCCCGCGCCGTCCTGGACAACCGGCGCCGCGACCTGCTGGAACACGAGGGCCGCGCCGCGTTCGCCGCCGAGCTCGCGCTGCTCGACCAGGCGGTCGCGGGCGCGGTGGCGGGCGCGTCCACGCCGGAGCGCTGCGACGAGCAGCTCGGCCGCCTGCTGCTCCGCCTGGAGACGCTGCAGGCGCGCTTCGCCGAGCTGGAGGAGTTCGTCTCCGAGCTGGAGACCAAGCGCACCGAGCTGCACGAGGCGTTCTCGTCCCGGCGGCAGGCGCTGCTGGACGAGCGGACGCGCCGCGCGGCGCGGCTCGCTGAGTCCGCCGATCGGATCGTCACCGGGGTGCGGCGGCGGGCCGCGACGCTCGCCTCGCCCGACGAGGTCAACGCCTACTTCGCGACCGACGCGATGGTGGCGCGGCTCCGCGCGATCGCCGGCGAGCTGCGCGACCTCGGCGACGACGTCCGCGCCGAGGAGCTGGACGGGCGGGTGAAGGCGGCCCGGCAGGAGGCGGCGCGGGCGCTGCGCGACCGGCTCGACCTGTACGGCGACGGCGGCGCGACGATCCGGCTCGGCCGGCACCGGTTCGCGGTGAACACCCGCCCGATCGAGCTGACGCTCGTCCCGCACGACGGCGGGATCGCGTTCACGATCACCGGGACCGGCTACCGCGCGCCCGTCCGCGACGAGGCGTTCGCCGCGACCCGCGAGCTGTGGAGCCAGACCCTCGTCTCGGAGACGCCGGAGACGTACCGCGCCGAGTACCTCGCCGCGTCGATCCTCGCGTCCCGCCCGGTCGCCGAGCTGCGGGACGCCGACCTGCTGCGGGTGGTGCGGGAGGCGGCGGCCGACCGCTACGACGAGGGCTACGAGCGGGGCGTCCACGACCACGACGCCGCCCGCATCCTGGACGTGCTGCTGCGCCTGTACGCCGACGCGGGGCTGCTGCGCTACCCGTCCGCCGCGCGCGCCGCCGCACAGTTGTTCTGGACGCACGGCCCCGACGCGTCCGCCCGCGCCGCCTGGACGACCCGCGCCCGCTCCCTGGTCCGGGCCCGCCGGGCCTTCGGCCGCACGGACGCGCCGGCCGGCCTGATCGCCGAGCTGGCCGCGTCCGTCGCGGACTTCGCGGCGCGCACCGGCCTGCCCGCCCCGGACGCCCACCAGGCCGCCGAGTACCTGGTCGAGGAGCTGACCACCGCGCCGGACGGGTTCGTCACCAGCACCGGCGCCCGCGAGCTGCTGAAGTCGTTCGGCCCGCACCTGCCCGGCCTGGAGGAGGACCTGCGCGCCCTCGGCGGCGACCTCGCCGCACGCCACCAGCTCGCCGAGACCTGGCTCGGCTCCCACCTGGCCGCCGCTCCGGACGCCGACCCGGACGACCTGCCCGAGGCCGTCGCGACCCTGCTCTGCCCGTCGGCCCGCTACGACTCGCCCGCCGCGCTGACCGCCCCCGTCGACGACCTGCTCGGCGCCCATCCCCGCATCACCGGCCGCCGCCTGGACCTGCGCCTGGACGAGTTCCTCGCCCGCACCCACCGCTTCCGAACCGAGCGCGTCCCCGCGTTCCGCGCCTACCAGCGCAGGCGCAACGACCTCATCGCGGCGGAGTCCCGGCGTCTCGGCCTGGCCGGCCTCAAGCCGCGGACGATGAGCGCGTTCGTCCGCAACCGCCTCGTCGACGAGGTGTACCTCCCGCTCATCGGCGACAACCTCGCCAAGCAGCTCGGCGCGACCGGCGACGGCAGGCGCACCGACCAGATGGGCCTGCTCCTGCTGATCTCGCCGCCCGGCTATGGCAAGACCACCCTGATGGAGTACGTCGCCGACCGCCTGGGCCTCGCCCTGGTCAAGATCGACGGCCCGGCGCTCGGGCACGAGGTCACGTCCCTCGACCCGGCGAAGGCGCCCGACGCCACCGCCGCCCGCGAGGTCGAGAAGATCAACTTCGCGCTGGAGATGGGCGACAACGTCCTGCTCTACCTGGACGACGTGCAGCACACCTCGCCGGAGTTCCTGCAGAGGTTCATTCCGCTCTGCGACGCCCAGCGCCGGATCGAGGGCGCCGCACGCGCGTACGACCTGCGCGGCAAGCGCTTCGCGGTCTGCATGGCCGGCAACCCCTACACCGAGTCGGGCCGACGCTTCCAGATCCCCGACATGCTCGCCAACCGCGCCGACGTGTGGAACCTCGGCGACGTCCTGTCCGGCAAGGACGGGCTGTTCGCGCTCAGCTACGTCGAAAATGCGCTGACGTCCAACCCGGTGCTCGCCCCGCTCGCCGGCCGCGACCGCGGCGACGTCGAGCTGCTCGTCCGGCTGGCGTCCGGCGACCGGGGCGTCCGCCCGGACCGCCTCGCCCACCCCTACTCGCAGGCGGAGCTCGACCAGGTCCTGTCCGTGATGGCCAAGCTCCGGCACGTCCAGCGGGTCGTGCTGGCGGTGAACCGCGCCTACATCGCCTCCGCCGCGCAGGACGACGCGTCCCGCACCGAGCCGCCGTTCCGCCTCCAGGGCTCCTACCGCGACATGAACCGGCTCGCCGAACGCATCCTGCCGGTGATGAACGCCGACGAACTCGAGACCCTCATCGACGACCACTACCGGGCCGAAGCGCAAACCCTCACCACCGGCGCCGAGGCCAACCTGCTGAAACTCGCCGAACTCCGCGGCGCCCTCACCCCCGAGCAGCAGGCCCGCTGGACGCAGATCAAGGCCGCTTACGTCCGCGACCGGACCCTCGCCGCCCACCGGGACGACCCGTCCGTGGGCGCTCTCCTCCACATGGCCGACCAGCTCACCGCAATAGAGAAGACCCTCCGCCCCCGCTGACGCGGCGCCGGGGCTCAGGGACGGAGAAAGGCGCGCCCGGGATTCGGGCGCGCCTTTCTCCTGGAGTCAGTCCTGGTCGGACCTGGTGCGGCGCATCAGCGCCGGCATCTGCTTGATCAGGATGGCGGCCATGGCGGCCGCCAGCATCCCGACCATCATCCGGGCCGCCATCGCCCGCATGGCGCCCTGCCTGCGCATGCCCGCCCGCCGCATGTTCTGCTTCATCATCGTGTTCAACTCCTTCCCGTTCCGGTCGTGGCGCGGTCCGTGCCGCGCGGGTCGCCGGACGACAGCGCGGCCAGCAGCCGGTCGAGACCGGTGCCGCCGAACAGGTCGGCCGGAGTCTGCGGGGCCACCTGCGGCCAGTCGTACAGGACGATCGGCGCGGCGAGCACCGTGCCGTGGCCGCCCGGGGCGCCCGCCAGGACCGGCCAGAGGCCGTCGCTGCGGCAGGCCGCCGCGGCGTCCGCGAGGTGCCCGGGCGGGTCGGACGGCGAGACGAACGCGCCGCCGGACGCGTCCGCGACGAGGTGCGCGCAGAGCATCGCCGCGGCCATCGCCTCCTCGCGGTCGGCCGCGGTGCCGGTGTTGACGACCACGGCGCGCAGCCGGACCGCTCCGGGTCCGACCTGCTCGGCCGACAGCACGACGGTCCCGGACACCCGCTCCCAGGTGCGGGCGATCCACGCCGTGCCCTCGATCGGCTCCTCGGCGAGGCCCGCGGCGATCGCGACGGGCACGCGGACGGGCGAGCGCAGCAGCCGCGCCACGTCCAGCCGGCCGCTGGTGATCTCCTGTTCGCGGGCCTCCGGCCGGGTCCGGTGCACGCCGGTCCCGGTGCGCAGTTCCTGCACCGGGGCGTCGCCGTCCATCACCTGGCGGTGCACCGCGTGCAGGAAGCGCAGCTTGAACTCCACGCTCGCGTCCGGCTCGGTCTCCATGAGGAATTCCGCGGACACCGTCCAGCGGTCGCCGGACCGTTCCGCCGCGCCCTTCGGATGGACGCCGCCGATCGTCCAGCGCTGCCGTTGCCGCACCGCCGACGCCCGGTAGGGCCAGAGCAGATGGCCTTCGTAGAGGACGGTCTCGGCGATCGCCCTCACGGGGTCCATGGCCCGCTCTCCTCCGGACGCATGGCCATCTCCGTGCTCAGCGCCACGTCGCGCAGGGCCGGGCCGGTGTCGTTCAGCGCGCTCAGCCGCGCGGGATCGTCCGGCTCGTCGGCGACGCCGTGCTGGGCCTCGGCGGCGCGCAGCAGCTCGTCGACGGTGTCGTCGAAGGAGGTGTGCGCGCGGCGCGCCCGGTAGGCGGCCAGGCGGTCGAAGCGGTCCTCGTCCAGGCGCAGCCACCGCACGGCGCCGTAGTAGCGGTCGACGAGGCTGCGCCACACGGCGACCGGAAGCTCGCCGGTCGCGCGATGCCGGCACGGGAGCTGCGCGGTGCGCAGCACGCCGTCCTCGCCCGGGTAGAAGACCGTCCCGTCGAAGGCCAGGTCGAGCGGGACCATGCCGCCGTTCAGGGCGCGCAGGTACTGGTCGGCGGTGGCCTGCATGTCGTGGCCGCAGGGCAGCGCGACGGTCAGCTCGGTCGCGCCGCGGAACGTCGGGACGGTGACGCCGATCCGCGCCCACGTCAGCCCGCCCGGCGCGGCGGCCGCGAGCGTGTCCGGCGGCGCGTCCGGCGGCGCGTCCGGCGGCGCGTCCGGCGGCGCGTCCGCGGGCGTGTCCGGGACGGCGGACGGGCCTATCACGCAGGCCAGCCGGGCGCGTTCGGCCGCGTCGTGGCGGCGGCGCGCCGTCGCGATCGTCACCGTCGTGGTGAGCAGGACGCACTGGACGGGCCCGCCGTCCGGGCGGCGCAGTCCGATGCGCAGGTTCAGCGTGGGCGCCGCCGCGAACGGCTCGGGCTCGATGCCGAGCAGTTCCAGCGCCAGTTCCGGGACCGCGTTCGTGCGGGCGCCGCGCGCGTTCACGCGGGCCCCGCGCCGCATTCGCCGGCTGTGGTCATGGCCTTCCCCCAGAGATCATCGACCAATCCGGCCTGCCCGCCGGGATTCCGCCGCAAACACCGCCGGAAAACCCCTCCCTGGCAATTCCATGATTGGGCAAAGCGGGCGGTCCACCAGCGAAGATCCGGGCAGTGCACCCCTTGCCGCCAAGCGCCCGCAACCGGCGGGAAAGCGCGCGAATGGGCCGCGGCACGGGTGCAATATAGGGGCGGTCGTCCGATATGCGAATGCCGGCGGCCCGGCCCGTGAGCGAAGATTTTCCGCAGTCATGCCGGACACGATCCGATGCCGCCCGCCGGCTTGACCTGGAGCGCGCTCCAGCACCTAGCGTGCTGCCCGTCAACTCTCAGAAGGAGACCGCATTGCAGTACCGGAAGCTCGGCCGTACCGGCGTCGAGGTCAGCACCCAGTGCCTCGGCGCGATGATGTTCGGCGCGGTCGGCAACCCCGACCACGACGACTCGGTGCGCGTCGTCCACCGCGCCCTGGACGCCGGGATCAACTTCGTCGACACCGCCGACATGTACTCCGCCGGGGAGAGCGAGGAGATCGTCGGCCGCGCGCTCAAGGGCCGCCGCGACGACGTCGTCCTGGCCACCAAGTTCTTCTTCCCGCTCGGTGACGAGCGCAATGCGCGCGGCGGGTCCCGCCGCTACGTCGTCCGGGCCGTCGAGGCCAGCCTGCGCCGCCTCGGCACCGACCACATCGACCTCTACCAGATGCACCGCCCCGACTGGGACACCGATCTGGAGGAGACCCTCGACGCCCTCACCGACCTCGTCCGGCAGGGCAAGGTCCGCTACATCGGCTCCTCGTCGTTCCCCGCGGACCAGATCGTCGAGGCGCAGTGGGCCGCCGAGCGCCGCGGCGGCGCCCGGTTCGTCTGCGAGCAGCCGCAGTACTCGATCTTCGCGCGGTCGATCGAGGAGACGATGCTGCCCGCCGCGCGGCGGCACGGCATGGGCGTCATCCCGTGGAGCCCGCTCGCCGGCGGCTGGCTGACCGGCAAGTACCGGCGCGACGAGGCGGCCCCCGCCGGCTCCCGCTTCGCGCCCAGGGACGACACGAACTGGAGGGGCCGCACCGTCGACACCGACCCGAGCGCGCCCGTCCGCTACGACGCCGTCGAGCGCCTCACCAAGATCGCCGACGAGGCGGGCCTGTCGCTCACCCACATGGCGCTGGCCTTCGTCGGCGAGCACCCGGCGATCACCTCGACCATCATCGGCCCGAAGACCATGGCCCAGCTGGACGACCTGCTCGCCGCCGCCGACGTCCGCCTCGACCCGGCCGTCCTGGACGCGATCGACGAGGTCGTCCCGCCCGGCACCGACATCGCCGGCATCAAGCACCTCACCGGCAACCCGTCCCTGAACCCCGAGAACCGCCGCCGCCCCCGCTGACCGCGACTTCAGACGGGCTGGCCGATGGGGCGGATGGTCAGGGTGTTGACGTCGACGCCCGCCGGCTGGTCGAGGGCGTAGCAGACGGCGTCGGCGACGGGCTGGGGAGGCAGGGCGAAGGGAGGAGCGCCGGCGTCCTGCCAGAAGGGCGTGTCGATCATGCCGGGGTTGACGAGGGTGACGCCGATGCCGCGGGACGTGGCGTGCAGGCGCAGGTTCTCGGCGAGTCCGGTGGTGGCCCACTTGGTGGCCGAGTAGAGATTGCCGGGAGAGTTCTTCAGCCCAGCGACGCTGCCGATGAGCACCAGCCGCCCGCCGGTGGCCTCGAGGTGGGGCAGGGCGGCGTGCGCCAGCAGGGCGGGGCCGAGGACGTTGGTGAGGACCATCGGCGCCCACGACGCCGGGTCACCGGCCCCGATGGAGTCACCGGTCATGAACCCGGCGTTCGCCACCGCCGCGTCGAGGGCGCCGAAGTGCTCCACGGTGCGGGTCACGGCCGACTCGGTGGCCTCCCAGTCCGCCGCGTCCGCGATCATGCCGAGCAGCCGGTCGGGGTGGCCGGCCTCGTCCAGGAAGGACTTCAGCCTGGTCTCGTCGCGGCCGGTGACGGCCACGCGGTGGCCGCGGTCGAGCAGCGACCGCGCGGTGTGCGCGCCGATACCGCTGGTCGCGCCGGTGATCAGTACGGTCTTCGTGGCCATGCCATGCTCCTGGGGTATGAGTGGCGGACGGCGCTGAAGGAGTGCCGTCCGACTGCCGATCCCCACGAAACCGCCGCCGTCAGGGCCGAACAAGGCCGCGTTTATGGGGGTATAAACGCAACCTCCCTATCGCCCGGCCGCTGGGTACCGTGGACGGATGGAGTCTCCGCGCGATCGCACCGACAACCGCTCGGACATCCGCGACTTCCTCACGAGCCGGCGCGCCAAGCTCGCCCCGGAGCGGGTCGGGCTGCCCACGAGCCGGCGGCGCCGGGTTCCGGGACTGCGACGCGAGGAGGTCGCGGCCCTCGCCGGCGTGAGCACCGAGTGGTACACGCGGCTGGAGAGGGGCCACATCGGCGGCGTCTCCGAGGACGTGCTGGAAGCGGTCGCCCAGGCACTGCTCCTCGACGAGGACGAGCGCATCTACCTGTTCGATCTGGCCAGAGCGGCTCGCCCCGCCCGCCGCAGGTCGCACCGCCGCAAGGACGTCGAGATCCCGCCATCCGTCCAGTGGATGGTCGACTCCATGACCATGGCCCCCGCCTTCGTACGCAGCGGCCGCTTGGACATCGTGGCGAGCAACGCGCTGTGCAGAGCCCTCTATTCACCGATGTTCGACAGCGACACCACCGCTGATCGGGGCTGCGCCAACTTTCCCCGCTACTTCTTCCTCGACCCCGGCTCTTCCCATTTCTTCGTCGACTGGGAGGAAGGCGCTAGGGCCACGGTCGCCGTCCTCCGCGCCGAAGCCGGACGCGACCCTCACGACCGGGCCCTGCGCGAGCTCGTCGGCGAACTGTCCACGCTCAGCCCCGAGTTCCGCACCATGTGGGCCAGTCACGACGTCCGGATCCACCACGAGGGCGTCAAGCGGCTGGACCATCCCGAGGTCGGCCGCCTGGAGCTGGCGTTCCGCTCCCTGAACCTGCCCCTGGCGCAGCGGGCCGTGCACGACCTGACCGTCTACGCGGCCGAGCCGGGCACCCCCTCGGAGGACCGCCTCAAACTCCTCGCCAGCTGGACGGCCCCTCGCCCCTCGACCACGGAACCGCTCCGCTGAAACCGCCGTCGCCATGACCGAGCCGAGCGCCCGGCCCGCCACCCGCTGACGCAGCGGTGCGCACTCGTCCTGCACCACACGGCGGGCCACCCGGTGGCCGAGGTAGCGCGGGCCATGTGCCGCACCCTGCGGGCGCACCAGGCACCGGCCGCCGTAGGCGACGACGACCGGACCGCCACGACAGCATCCCCACGCCTGCCGGTGGCCATGACGGAGCCCGAGAAATGCGCTGAAGGTAATCTGGTCAAGTACCCGCACCCACCTGGACCGGAGGCACGACGAGCCATGCACGCGCTGACTCTCCCATTGCCGTCCGGTGACACCTGGACTCGTGCAGACTATGAGGCGCTGCCCGAAGACCTTCCGGTGCGCGTGAGCCTGGTCCACGGAGAACTTGTTGTGAACCCACGTCCTCGCCCGATCCACCAGCGCATCGCGCGGCGTTTGGCGACTCGAATCGAAGACGCCGCTCCTGATGCCTGGCAGGTCGACACCGACGTGGACGTCCTCTTGGACGACGACGAGCTGGAGCCGGTCGAGATCGCCCCCGACATCGTCGTGTACTCCGCCGACCACGACGTCTACGAGCGTCCCATCCCCGCCGATCTGATCACTCTCGTCGTCGAGGTCGTTTCGCCGTCCACCAAGCGCAAGGACCGGCGGATCCAGCCGGCCCTGTACGCGGAGGCGCAGATCCGCCACTACTGGCGGGTGGAGACCGACCAGACCGCACCGGCTTTCGCCGTCTACACCTATGAGCTGGACGATGCCACCGGCGGATACGTGGCGACCGGCGTACACCATGACCGGATCACCGCGACCTTGCCGTTCGTCCTCGACATCGATCTCAAGGCCGTCCACGGACGCTAGTGCCGCAGCATCCAACGCTTGCCCGATATGAGCTGCTGAGTACGATCCTGGGATCTCAGGGGCTTTCCACGAAGCGCGCGCCCGGCCCGGGCGTGCGGCAGACGTCCTCCGGGGCTAGGTGGCTGTGCCCCGCAGCGCACTCGAGGACGATCTTGACCGGCTCGTCGCAGCAGCTCGAATCGTCGACGGGTCGGTGCCGGACGATGACCGACGGGCCCTGCGGGTCGGCGAGGTAGGTGTCGCCCCATTCCAGGAGCGCCACGAGCGTGGGCCGCAACGCCCGGCCCTGCTCGGTGAGCTCGTAGGCGAAGCGCTGCCGGTCCCCGGGCTCCTGATAGGGCACGCGGCGCATCACTCCCGCGGTCACCAGGGTCTCGAGCCGAGTCGCCAGGAGGTTCCTGGCGATCCCGAGGCGGGAGTGGAACTCGCCGAACCGGCGCGCGCCGTCCAGCGCTTCGCGAACGATCAGCAGTGACCAGCGCTCCCCCACCACCGAGAGGGCGCGCGCCACCGAGCAGTTCACCGGGTCGATCCGCCGCGTCTCCATGCGACGAGTGTAGCCATCTGGGTTTACAAGCTGTACTTAGCCCCCGTAGGCTCCGGCCTGAGTTGAAGAACTAAACTCAGTAAAGGGGATCGGCCATGCCCATGCTCGACGTGTACATTCCCGACGGCGCGCTCCAGCCGGACGCCGAGGCGGCGCTGCTGAACCGCATCACCGAGATCCTCATCCGCAACGAGGGATTCGACCCCGCCGACCCGGTGACCCGTTCCGTCTCCTGGCTCTGGCTGCACCGACCGGCCGGCGTCTACGTCGGCGGAGAACCCGCGGACGCACCTCGCTACAAGGTCGTCCCGTCCGTCCCCGAGGGCCAGCTCGACGAGCAGAAGCGTGCGAGCGTCATCGCCGAGGTCACCGAGGCGATCCTCGACGCGGAGAACGGCGCCTGGCCGCGTGACGCCAGCCGGATCTGGGTCTTCCCCACCGAGATCCCCGAGGGTCACTGGGGCGGCCGGGGCCAGATCAGGCCGCTCGCAGCGATCCTCGCCCGGCTCACCGGCGACGACACCAAGCGGGCCCGTACGCTCGCGCGTGAGCGGATCGCCGCCACCCGAGCCGAACACGCCCGCCTGCCCTGATGAGCGGCGAACGAAGTGGGGATCGATGCGGCCGATGACACAGTCGTGAGGAGGCGGGGGCGCGGCTGTCACGGGCCCGTGCTCGTGCTGAAAGGCGCCCCGCGTCCCCAGGGCTGGGAGCCATACCAGCACGACGGTGTGACGGGACGCCCCCGTGGCGTGGAGGGGGCCGTCCGAGCGGGGTTATAGGTGGACGGCCCACCGCGACTCAGCCTGTGGGAGGCGGGGGACGCGGTGGAGCGGTCAGCGAGCGGCGAGAGCGGAGTTCACAGCGCTACGCAGGGCCGCACGGGTGACCAGCAGGACGGGCCCGTCCGGGTCCTTGCTGTCCCGCACCGCCACCGCGTCCGCCACCGCCCCGGCCGCATCAGCCAACTCAACGCACTCAGCCGCGTTCGAGCCGCTGTAGACGCTTTTTCGCCATGAGAGCCCTGCCATCTCGACGCAGTTGCCGCCGTTGGAACTGGTGTAGCTGCTTTTGCGCCACTGGGCGCTTTTCAGGGACATGGTTTCAGTCTCGGACGCAGGGACGTGGCTGTCACGGGCCTCTGTTCGCATCGGGAGGCGTCCAGCGTCCGAAGGCAGCGTCCAGACCGTCACGGCAAGGCGACGACGGCCCTCCGTGGTGCGCGGCGGGCCGTCGCGGGTGAGGCGGGTGGCCCGCGGCGACTTGGCCTGGGGGAGATGGGGGACGCGTTGCGGGACGGTCAGCGGGTGCTCAGGGCGGAGTCCACGGCGCTGCGCAGGGCCGCACGGGTGACCAGCAGGACGGGTCCGTCCGGGTCCTTGCTGTCCCGCACCGCCACCGCATCGACCACGTCCGCCAACTCGACACAGTTGCCGCCATTGGAGGCACTGCGCGTGCTCTTACGCCACGCAAGCCCGGCCAACTCCACGCAGTCGCCACCGTTCTCGCCACTGCGGCTGCTTTTGCGCCACGACAGCCCCGCCAGCTCGATGCAGTTGCCGCCGTTGGGTCCGCTGTAGCTGCTCCTGCGCCACTGCGCACGTTCCAGGGACATGTTTTCAGTGTCGGATGTGGGGGCGCGGCTGTCACGGGGCCGCCGCTCGTACCGTCCGAAGGCGGAGGGATCGGGCGGTCACAGCAGGATGACGGGCACCCTCTGTGGTGTGCAGCGGGCCGTCCGAGCGGGATTAGGTGGACGACCCGCCGCGCCCGAGTCTGTGGGATGCGGGGGACGGTGGTGGAGCGGTCAGCAGGTGCTCAGGGCGGAGTTCACGGCGCTGCGCAGGGCCGCACGGGTAACCAGCAGGACGGACCCGTCCGGGTCCTTGCTGTCCCGCACCGCCACCGCGTCCACCGCGTCCGCCGCGTCCGCCGCGTCCGCCAACTCAACGCATTCAGCCGCGTTGGATGCACTGTGGCTACTCTTGCGCCACGAGAGCCCTGCTAGCTCGATGCAGTTGCCGCCGTTCTCACCACTGCGGCTGGACTTACGCCAAGTGAGCTTCGTCAGGTCCATTTCTCCAGCGCCTCTTTCAATCTGTCCCGGGACATGTCTTCGGGGAGCGCCCTCGCTCGCAACCCTCTGAGCGATTCGGAGAGTTTGGCCAGATCGGAGGGATTGTCGGTCGTGATGCCTCGTACTGTCGTCTCCATGTAGGCGACCTCGCTCCGGTCCTCCATAGTAGCCACCACGAAAGCACCTCCCGTGCCTGTCGGACGCCCGTTGTTCCGAACGATCTGGATGGTGATGTTGGGAAGCTCGCTCAGGGCGATCAGGTGCTCTATCTGCTCATACATGACCTCGGGTGAGGTCACCAGGTAGTCGAGGACGTACTCGCCAAGGAGCGCGACCAGCACTGTGGGAGGTGCATCCTCGCGGGTGAGGATGGCCTGGCGTGCCATGCGCGCCTCCACGGCTTCGTCGGAATTGAGAAACGCGCGAGCGTAAGCCGGAGTCTGGAGCAGTCCTGGGACGATCGTGTGCTCCCAAGTAACGAGTTCTGCGGCGTCCGACTCGGTCTGCGGCCAGTCGAACCAGATCGGAACAGGGTGTCCGTCCCGGTTCAGGTCCTCCCACAGGCTCAGGAGCGATCCGCCTGCCTCCAGGTAGTCGTCCACGGTCTTCACGAATGAGCGGGTGGCGCGCTTCTTCCCGTTCTCGATGCGGCTCACCTGGGCGGGACTGACCTTCGTCAGGTTGGCGATCGTCTCTTGCAGGACGTCCTTGGCTTCCCTCAGCCGTCGCATCTGGCGACCAAAGGCCACGAGCGCTGGGGATTCGTTGGGACGTTGACGCCGTGCAGGCATGATCACTTACCTCTCTCGGCAACTTGCACCCACGCCTCGACGCTTGCCACCGCCATCCGCTTTCAGGCGGCATGCCAAATCTAACTTCGAAAGTGGCTGAATGTGTGGTGTTCACCACACACAGTGAGGAGATGGATCATGGGCGAGGCGGCGCGGGGCGAGAACGAGATGGCGGTGAAGCAGGATCTTGCGGTCGTGGCGGAGGTGCGGCGGTTCGTGCGGCTGGTCACGGGCCAGTGGGGCATGGACGACTTCGTGCCGTGCCTGGTGGCCAGCGAGCTCGTCACCAACGCGCTGCGGTACGCGTCCGCGTCCGACGACGACGTGACGTTCCGGATCGGGCGGGCCGACGACGGCGGGCTGTGGATGGAGGTGCAGGACGCGACGTGCGACCTGCCGTGCGTCCAGCGGGCCGACACGATCAGCGAGGCCGGACGGGGCCTGTTCATCGTCGATCGGTTCTGCCGCTGCTGGGGCGTGCGGCCGGTCGCCGGCAAGGCAGGCAAGATCGTCTTCGCCGTCCTCAACCCCTGAGCGCCCGACCTGCTTCGTTGACTTGCGGCGAGTCGTTGTTATGACGCCGCTCATAACAACGACTCGCCGCAAGTCAACGAGGGGGCAGTCGTCATGTGGGCGATGGGTGGGGGAAATCGGGAGATCATCTGGGCTTTGGTGGGGCGGCCGAGCATTCAGGGGTTTCCCCGATCGGTGAGGACGGCCATGTGCCTTGATGGACAATGCGAGCGGCACGCCGCCGCGCTACCGGCCGGCGACGGCGCGCACACCCTGGACCGGCGGCGGCTGCTGATGGCGGCCGCGACGGGAGCGGCGCTGACCCTCGTCCCCGTCTCCTTCCCTTCGGCGCGCGCCGCCGCCACCGGACCCGCAGCCGCGCCGTCCGGTGGCGGGGACGTCAGCCGTACCGTCACCGGGCACCTGGAGACCGGCGCCGCCGACTTCGTGTACCTGCCCGTCGAGGTGCCGAAGGGCGTGCAGAAGATCGCGGTCGAGTACTCCTACGACAAGCCGGCCGTCCCGGCGGGCACGCCCGGCAACTCCTGTGACATCGGCATCTTCGACCAGCGCGGCGTCAAGCTGGGCGGGAAGGGGTTCCGCGGCTGGTCCGGCGGATTCCGCAGCTCGTTCGAGATCAGCGCGGCGGAGGCCACGCCGGGCTATCTCCCCGGCCCGATCGGGGCCGGGACGTGGAACATCGTCCTCGGCCCGTACCAGGTCGCGCCGCAGGGCATGAACTACCAGGTCAAGATCACCCTGACGTACGGCAGGGACGGTGCGCCCTTCGCGCCGGAGTACCCGCCCACGAGGGCGAAGGGGCGCGGGCGCGCCTGGTACCGGGGCGACGGCCACCTGCACACCGTCCACTCCGACGGCAGGCGGCTCCCGTCCGAGGTGGCGGCAGGGGCGCGGGCGGCAGGGCTCGACTTCATGGTGTCCACCGACCACAACACCTCCTCGTCCCACGGCGTGTGGGGCAAGTTCGCCGGTGACGATCTGCTCGTCATCACCGGTGAGGAGGTCACCACCCGCAACGGCCACTGGCTGGCGCTCGGCCTGCCCGCCGGCGAGTGGGTCGACTGGCGGTACCGGGCCCGGGACGACGGCTTCGCCCGGTTCGCCCGTCAGGTGCGGCGCTCCGGCGGCGCCGTCGTGCCCGCCCACCCGTACTGCCCCTACGTCGCCTGCCAGTGGAAGTTCGGTTACGACGAGGCCGACGCGGTCGAGGTGTGGAACGGTCCGTGGACCTATGACGACGAGTCCGCGGTCGACACCTGGGACGCCAGGCTCGGGGAGGCGGTGCGGTCGGGCAAGGGCTGGCTGCCCGCGATGGGCAACAGCGACGCGCACAGCGAACCGCAGGTCATCGGGCTGCCGCACACCGTCGTGCACGCTGACGAGCTGAGCACCGGCGCCGTCCTGGCCGGGATCCGCGCCGGACGCAGCTGGATCGCCGAGTCGTCGTCGGTGAATCTGACGTTCACCGCGACCGCCGGTGGACGGGAGGCGGGGATCGCGGACACGCTCACAGCGAAGGCCGACGCCCCCGTCGACGTGCGGCTGGAGGTGTCCGGAGTGCCGAACGGCACCGTCCGGTTCATCACCGACGAGGGCCAGATGCACCAGGAGTCGCTTCCGGCCTCCGGGAAGGGCACCGTGGTCTGGCGGACGACGACGTCGCTCGCGGCCTACGTGCGGGCGGAGGTCCGCCATCCGATGGCCGACGGCAGTCCCGGCAAGGGGAACAGCATGGGACCGGCCCTGGTCTGGGGCCCGATGGCCGCGCTCACCAACCCGATCTTCCTCAAGCGCGCCTGAGGAGGCCCGGCCCCGGGGGTTCCGGTCCGACCGGAACCCCCCGGGGCCGCGGTCACTTGATCAGCGGGTCGCGGGGAAGGCGGAGGATCCGCTCGGCGATCTGGTTGCGGGTGATCTCGGACGTGCCGCCGGCGATGGACATGCCGCGCGAGCCGAGGCGCAGGCGGCCGGCGAACGCGCCGAGCCCCTCGGAGAAGACCAGGTCGGGCCCGGCGAACGCGGACAGCAGGTCGGCGGTGGCGTGGCCGTGCTCGGCGAGGACGAGCTTGGTGATGTTGCCCTCGGGTCCGGGCTCGCCGCCGGCGACGGCCCGCTCGGCGCTGCGCAGGTTGAGCAGGCGCAGCGCCTGCGCCTCGGCCTCGTGGGCGCCGACGCGCTCGGCGGCGGCGGGGACGCGGTCCGGGTGCGCGGTGCACAGTTCGACCAGGTCGGGCAGCTGGTAGGAGCCGCCGACGCCGCCGCCGATGCTGACGCGCTCGTTGCCGAGGGTGGCGCGGGCGACGGTCCAGCCCTGGTTGGGAGTGCCGACGACGTCGGAGTCGGGGACGAAGACGTCGGAGAAGAACACCTCGTTGAAATCCGAGTCGCCGGTGATCTGGCGCAGCGGGCGGACCTCGACGCCGGGGTGCTCCATGTCGATGACCATCATCGTGACGCCGGCGTGCTTGGGCGCGTCGGGGTCGGTGCGGACGGTCGCGAAGCCCCAGCGGCAGTAGTGGGCGCCGCTCGTCCAGACCTTCTGGCCGTTGACGATCCAGCCGCCGTCGGTCTTGACGGCGCGGGTCCGCACGGACGCGGCGTCCGACCCGGCCTCGGGCTCGCTGAACAGCTGGCACCAGATCTCCTCGCCGAGCAGCGCGGGCCGCACCCAGCGGTCGATCTGCTCCGGGGAGCCGTGCTGGATGATGGTGAGGATGTTCCAGCTGGTGATGCCGTACTGCGGGCGCTTCACGCCGGCGGCCTTGAACTCCTCCTCGATGACGAGCTGGAGCCCGGCCGGGGCCTCCAGGCCCCAGGGCTTCGGCCAGTGCGGTTGGACGTAGCCGGTCTCGATCAGCCGGACGCGCTGCTCCTCCTTCGGCAGCGCGGCGATCTCGCGGGCCAGCTCGCGGACCTCGGCGCGCTTGGCCTCCGCCTCCGGCGGCAGGTCGAGGGTGGCGGTGCGGGCGACGCCGGCGGCGCGCAGCCGGGTGACGTCGCGGGCGGCGGCGTCCGGGTCGACGACCGCCTCGATGGCGGCGGCGCGGCGCATCAGCAGGTGGGCGTCGTGCTCCCACGTGAAGCCGATGCCGCCGTGGACCTGGATGTTGAGGCCGGAGTCGTCGAGGAAGGCGGGGACCGCGAGCGCGGCGGCGATGGCGGCGGCCAGCTCGAACTGGTCGGCGGGACCGGACGCGGCGCGCGCCGCGTCCCACACGGCGGCGGTGCCGAGCTCGGCGGCCACCAGCATGTTCGCGCAGTGGTGCTTGACGGCTTGGAACGTGCCGATCGTGCGGCCGAACTGCTGCCGGACCTTGGCGTACTCGGTGGCGGACTCGACGCATTCGAGCGCGCCGCCGACCGCCTCGGCGGAGTACAGGGTGCGGGCGAGCGCGACGGCGTGACCGGCGGCGCCCTCGATGACCTCGGCGGACGCCCCGTCCAGGCGGACGCGGGCGCTGCGGCGGGACGGGTCGAGGTTCTCCGGCACCTCGACGGTCACGCCCGGCGCGTCCGCGCGGACGATCACGACGTCGTCGCCCGCGACCAGGAGCAGCAGGCCGGCGAGGCCGCCGCCGAGCACCACGGCCTCGCCGGACGCGGCGCCGCCGTCCACGGTGACCGAGCCGTCCAGGCCGAGGGCGGCCGGGACCTCGCCGGACGCCAGGCCCGGCAGCAGCCGCGAGCGCTGCTCGTCGCCGCCGCGCGCGGCGATCACCGCGGACGCCGCCATGGTCGGGACGAGCGGTCCGGGCGCGGCGGCGCGGCCGAGCTCCTCCACGACGACGACCAGTTCGGGCAGCCCGTACCCGCCGCCGCCGTGCTCCTCGGGCAGGTGCAGGCCGAGCAGGCCGAGGCCGGCGAACTCCTTCCAGAACGCGGGGAGGGTCTCCTCGCCGGCCTCCAGCAGCGCCCGGTTCGCGGCGCGCGCGTCGTGGTCGCGCAGGAACGCGCGCGCCGTCCGCGCCAGTTCGCGATGCTCCTCGCTGATGGCGATCGCCATGGGTCCTCCCTGGGGTGTTCCGCGCCGGCGGCGCATGTCGGGGTCGGTGCCGCTCAGCTAATAATTGCTCGCTTACACACCCCGCTGTCCAGCGGCCCCCCTCATCGCCGCACGGCGCGATGCCGGGTCAGTCGTCCTTCCGGTCGTCGCCGGAGCCGTCCCCGCGCACGCCGGACGGGCGGGTCGGCTCGTCGTCGGCGGACGGGCGGGTCGGCTCACCGGGTTCGGTGGCGGCGGCGACCTCCGGGGGCAGCTCCTCGGGCGGGTCGCGCAGCGCCGGCCAGGCCCGGTAGACGACCGCCACGATCGGCACCGCGACGGCCGCGCCGGGGATCCCGCCGACGATGCCGCCCACGCTGATCGCCATGATGATCGCCAGGGGGTGCAGCCGGACGAGCCGGCCGACCAGCAGCGGCTGCAGCAGGTGGCTCTCGGCCTGGTGCTCGACGATCAGCACGCCGAGGAAGATCAGCGCGATGACCCCGCCCTTGGCGGCGAACGCGACCGCGACCGCCAGCGCGCCGCCGACCAGGATGCCGACGATCGGGATGAAGCTGCCCAGGAAGATGACGACCGCGAGCGGCGCGACCAGCGGGACGCCGAGCGCGGCCAGCACGATCGCCAGCACCACCCCGTGGATGGCGGCGACGATGACGGTGCCGTGCACGTACTGCGACAGCGTCTCCCAGGCGGCGCGCCCGGCGCGGTCGACGCGGTCGCGGTAGCGGCCCGTCCCGCCGATCAGCCATGACCAGATCCGGGCGCCGTCCTTGAGCAGGAAGAACGTGATGAACAGCATGAGCACGAGGGCGGCCAGCACCTCGATGGTGACCGCGCCCGCCTGCACGGCGGTGTTCGCCAGCTTGCCGCGCCGCTTCTCCAGGTAGTTGACGCCCTGGTCGATGGAGTCCTGGATCTGGGAGTGCTTGACGTGCAGCGGGCCGGTCTCCAGCCAGTGCTGCAGGGACTGCGCGGTTGACTGCACCTCGTCGGCGAGCTTGGGGAACTCGGAGTTGGCCTGGATGCCGACGAAGGTGCCGATCCCGCCGAGCACCGCCAGCGCGAGCAGCATCGTGATCCAGGTGGCGGCCAGGGCCGGCAGCCCGGCCCGTTCGAGCCGGGCGGTGAGGGGGCGCAGCAGCGCGCAGAAGAACAGCGCGATCGCGCACGGCAGGAAGACGATCTTCAGCGTGCCGATGATCCACACGACGCCGTAGCCGACCGCCCCGATGGCGATCAGCCGCCAGGACCAGGCCGCGGCCGCGCGCAGCAGGGGCGGGGCCGGTGGGGAGACCGGCGCCGCGGGGCGCCGGTGCTGCTCGTTGCTCATTCGCGTCCATCCGAAGGGACGCCTCTCTTCTCCCCCACGTAACGCACTCTATGCACCCCGCCGGGCGTCAGGTGCGGCGCTGGAACCCCTTGATCGCGACGGCGGCGGCGACGGTGCCGACGGCCGCGCTGACCGCCAGCGCGGTGACCGCGTCGGCGAGCGCGGGACCGCCGAGCGCGAGGGCGCGGGCCGCCCGGATCCCGTAGGTGGCGGGGTTGGCGCGGACGACCGCGCGCAGCCAGCCCGGCAGGGCGGCGGCCGGGACGAACGCGGTCGACGCGAAGATCAGCGGGAACGTCGCCAGGCCCGCGACGCTCTGCACCAGCTCGGTGTTGCGGATCCAGCAGGCGATGGCGATGAAGATCCAGCCGAGGCAGCAGCCGACCGCGAGCGCGAGCGCGGCGGCGCCGAGCGCGCCGAGCGGCCCGCCCGCCGGCCGGAACCCCAGCAGCGCCGCCGCGAGGACGACCAGCAGCACCTGCTGGAGGGCGCAGCGGACGGTGTCGGCGGCGCTGCGGGCCAGCAGCACCGAGCCCGGCCAGATCGGCATCGAGCGGAACCGGGCGATGATCCCGCCGCGCATCTCCTGGGTGAGCCCGACCGCGGTGTTCAGCGCCGCCTGCATCGCCGACGTCACCATGATCGCCGGAACGAGGAAGTCGACGTAGCGGACCCCGGCCGGGAAGCCGGGCGCCCGCGCGACGCTGCCGAACAGCTGGCTGAACGTGCCCAGCATCAGCAGCGGGCCGAGCAGGCTGGCGACGACGAGCCGCGGGTCGAGGACGAGCGCGCGCAGCGACCGCCCGGTGAGGACGCGCAGCTGCGTCGCGATCCCGGCGTCCTGCGGGGCGGGCGGCGGGGCGCCCGTTCCGGTGGGCGCGTCCGCCAGCTCGTCCGAGACCGTCATGGCGCCTCCGCCCGCCCGGCCTCCGCGCGGGCGGCGGCCGGGCCGGTCAGCGACAGGTACACGTCGTCGAGGGTCGGGGCCGTCACCGTCAGCTCGTAATCGCCGGCGACCTGCGCGTCGAGCGTCCGCGCGACGATCGCGAGGTCGCGCGGGCCGGTCAGCGGGACGGCGAGGACGCCGCGGCGCGGGTCGTACTCGGGGCCGAGGCCCTCGGTCCGCAGCGCCCGGGCGGCGGTGCGCACGGCGGCCGGTCCGGGGAGCCGCGCGGCGGCGGTGCGGCCGCCGACGCGGGCCTTGAGGTCGGCGGGCGCGCCGGTGGCGACGACGCGGCCGTCGGCGAGCACGGCGATGGTGTCGGCGAGGCGGTCCGCCTCGTCGAGGTACTGGGTGCTGAGCACGACGGTCGTCCCGCCGCGGACGAGTTCCTCGACGACCGTCCAGGTGGCGAGGCGTGCGGCGGGGTCCAGGCCGGTGGTGGGCTCGTCGAGGAACAGCACCTCGGGGCGGCCCGTCATGCCCGCCGCCAGGTCGAGGCGGCGCCGCATCCCGCCGGAGTAGCCGCGCACCGGGCGGTCGGCCGCGCCGGCCAGGTCGAACGTCTCCAGCAGCTCGGCGGCGCGGCGCAGGGCCTCGCGCCGTCCGGCGCCGCGCAGCCGGGCGACCAGCACGAGGTTGTCGCGGCCGGAGATCTGCTCGTCGACGGCTGCGAACTGCCCGGTCAGCGCGATGCGGCGGCGGACCTCGCGGCCCTGGCGGACGACGTCGTACCCGGCGACGCGGGCCGTGCCCTCGGACGGCCGGCACAGCGTGGCGAGCACGTTGATCAGCGTGGTCTTGCCGGCGCCGTTGTGCCCGAGCAGCCCGAGGACCGTGCCGGGCGGCGCGGCGATCGTCACCCCGTCCAGCGCCCGCACCGGCCCGAACCACTTCCCGACGCCGGCGGCCTCGATCGCGTACTCCCCCATCCCGGTCATCCCGGGTTCCGGGCGGGTGCGAGCAGCCGCTTCATCAGCGCCGACACCAGCCGGTCGTACCAGCGGGTGAACCCCCACGCCGCTAGGGCACCGGCCGCGACCGCCACGGCCGCCTCGACGGGACGCCTCGCAGGGACGGGCGCGCCCGCGACGGCGCCGGGCAGCGCGGCCGCGAGCAGCAGCAGGTTCCGGACGATCATCGCCTGCCCCATCACCGACCCCTTCGAGCCGAAGCAGCGGCACTCGGCGAACACCCCGCCGTGCACGGCGCGGACGGCGATGCCGATGAACAGCACGAGCAGCGCGGACGCCAGCGCGAACCCGGCGCGGGCCGCCGGCGGCAGCGCCAGCAGCACCACGGCCGTCCCCTCCCCCGCGACGACCAGCGTGCCCGCCGGGACGGCCGCCCGCTCCGGCAGGATCGCCAGCTGCCGGATCGACCCGGCGAACCCGCGGAACCGGGACGCGCTGCGCGCCTTCCCGGCGAACGCGGCGGCGAACACGGTCAGGATCAGCGCCCGGCAGCCGAGCAGGACCAGGCCCGTCATCGGTCCGCCTGCGCGCTGCCGGGCGCCGCGACCACCATCGTCTTGGCGAACGCCAGCACCTCGGCGCGCTCGCCCACCGGCTCGCCGTCGGCCTCGACCCACGCGTGCGCGCGGAACGGCTCCATGCGGACGCCGGTGCACCAGTCCGGCCACGTCCCGGCCGCCCGGCACAGCAGCACCGTCGCGAGCGAGCGCTGCAGGCAGCCCTGCCCGGCGCACTGCACGCTCACCGTCACCACCGCCTGCCGCGCCGCGAGCGCCTGCCCGCCCGACGCGGGCCGCGCGCCGCGCCGCAGCAGGCACAGGACGCGGCGCAGCCGGCGCGGCGGCAGCTTCGCGATCAGCCGGGCGGCGCCCACCGCGGCGTGCGCTCCGATCCGGCGCCGCCGCGTCAGCCGGACGGACGGTTCCAGCGCGACCGGGATCGTCACGGCGCCATCACCTCGGCGTCGCGCAGCGCCCGGACGAACGCGCCCACGTCCGCGGTGACCCGCTCGGCCTGGTCCGGGTGCCGTTCCCGCAGCTCGCGGACCGCGTCGTCGACGGTGCCGCCGTCCAGCAGCAGCCGGATCACGGTGGTGCCGGTCGCGTTCAGCGCCCAGTAGCGGCCGGTGCGCTCGTCCAGCAGCACCGTGCCGTGCTCGGTCTCGGTCATCGTCACGTGGGGCGACAGCGACGCCCCGGGAGTCACGGGCATCTCGGGCCTCCGGTTCATCGGGCGGGGACCGGCCGGCGCTCGACGGCGCGCAGCCAGGTCTCGCAGGCGAACGTGCTGATCAGCGGCATCAGGGTCAGGGACGAGGGCGGCAGCGTCTCCAGCGTGGCGCGCAGCGCGGCGGCGTCGACGAGGCCGCGGCCCGCCAGCCGCATGTCGTCGCCGCACAGGCCGAGCAGCGCGGCGCGGTGCCGGCGAAGGCTCTCGTACGCCTCCGCGCTGTACTCCGACTTCGTGGCCCGTCCGAGGATCCGCGCGGGGACGATGCCGGCCATCGCGGTCGACAGGGCGGGCTTGTAGCGGTCGGGCATCGTGGTGTCCTGGAGCCGGATGGCGAGCGCGGCCTCGATGACCCGGTCGTCGACGAACGGGGCGTGCCAGGCCACCCCCTCGCGGGAGGTGAGGCGGTCGACGCGGCGGATCGTGTCGCCGCAGAGCCGGGCGTCCTGGAGCGCGGCGTGCTGCCCGCGCAGCGGCGCGAGCGGTTCGACGCCCGACGCCCCGACCCGCCGGAACAGCGTGCGCGCGGCGTCGGCGGCGTCGCCGGACGCCCAGGGCGGCAACCGGTAGGCGATCCCCCAGCCGAACGCGGGCGCGCCGCCGACCTCGCGGACCGGATCGGTGAGCGCCCCGGCCGACGCCGCGAGCCACTCCCCGAACGTGTCGCGGTTCAGCAGCGCCCGCACCGCCGGGAGCAGCGGCCACCGGTACATCGCCCGGTACGCGCGCAGGTGCCGGACGGCGCGGCCACGCCGCGTCCGCAGCAGCGTGTGCAGGTTGAGCGGGTTGCCGAGGAACAGTTCGTCGCCGCCGTGCCCGGTCAGGTGGGAGGCGGAACCGGCGGCGGCGACGCGGCGGGCCATGTGCGTCAGCCGGGCCCGCGTCCGGATCCACGCTAACGGACCCTCGACGTCGGGCTCCGGATCGGGCTCGGCGATCCCGTCGAACCAGGTCGGGGCGGTGTCGCGGGCCAGCACCAGATGCTCGGCGGACGGCAGCTCCTCGGCGGCGAGCCGCGCCCAGTGCCGGTCCTCGTCGGCGCGGTCGACGGCCTCCCAGCGGGTCGTGACGAGCCGGTCCGCCTCGTCGGCGGCCAGGAAGCACAGGCTGGTGGAGTCCATCCCGCCGGACAGGTCGGCGCTGACCGTCTTGACGTCCCGGGCCCGGACGGCGACGGCGTCGCGCAGCGCGTGCCGGACGCGGCGCGCCCCGTCTGCCAGCGGCAGGTGCGGTTCCGGCGGCGTCCACCACCGGACCGGGCGGCCCCGCCCGTCCGGGCCGACGTCGAGGTAGCACCCGGCCGGGACCGCCTCGACGCCCGTCCACAGCGGCGTCTCGCTGATCGGCCATGGCGCCCACGGTGCGACGAGCCGGGCCGCGAGCAGTTCGTCGTCCACCCGGTGATCGCCCGGCAGGGACATCGGCGAGTCGGCCGCGACCGTCACTCCGCCGAACGAGGTGTGGAAGACCTGTCGCGCGGTGGAGACGCTGCCCTGCACGCGGACGTGCCCGTCGATCGACGCGACCAGATGGAAGCTGCCCGCGAGCCGCCCGCACAGCGCGTCCAGGTCGCGCACCGAGCGGACGCGGGAGAGGACGCGCTCCAACTCGTCGCGGGTCGTGTCGGCGGGGCCGAAGAGCGCGACGCGGCTGCGCCCGGCGGCGGCGTGCACGACGCTCCCGTCGTCCCAGCGCCCGACGATCCAGGGGCGGCCCGACGCGTGCGCCAGCCGCCGCGCCGCCGGGGGCCCGGTCGCCGCCGGGGGCCCGGCCGCGGCAGCCGCGACGGCGGCGTCCGGAAGAACGCGGAACTCCACCATTGCCCTTTTCCCTTTCACCAGTCGTGCCGGCGCCGGGCTGAACCGGCGCCGGCACGGCCATTGCGAGCTGACAGACCGCGCAGGCGTCAGCAGAGCATGACGCACGACCAGTCGTTCTCGAAGCCCCAGCTCGGCCGGCCGAGGGTCAGCTCGGCGAAGCCGCCGACCTCCATCAGCGCGGGCGGCTCGTAAGCCGCGACCTTCTGCTGCATGAAAACACCCTCCTTGCGAACCGGGGCGGCCCCGGATGGGCCTCCCCGTTGCACTACCACATTAGGAGGGCCGTCATTTCACTTACCTTGCAGTTGCCTTTCAGCAGGACCGCGCGGTATTGAGCTCCCCGGTCGGCGGCGGGAGTATCTGCGGGGCAGGAGAAACGATCGAAGGAGCCGGCGATGACCCTTGTTTCCATTCTCGACACCGCGCCCGTGTGGCAGGGATCGTCGCCGTCGCGGGCGCTGCGCGAGTCGCTGCGGACCGCGCCGGAGGCCGAGCGGATGGGGTACCACCGGTACTGGGTCGCCGAGCACCACAACGCCCCGTTCATCGCCAGTTGCGCCCCGCCGGTGCTCGTCGCGCACATCGCCGCCGCCACGTCCCGGATCAGGGTCGGCTCCGGCGGCGTCATGCTGCCCAACCATCCGCCGCTGGTCGTCGCCGAGCAGTTCGGGACGCTGGAGGCGCTCAGCCCCGGCCGCATCGACCTCGGCGTCGGCCGCTCCCCCGGCACCGACATGACCACGGCGAAGGCGCTGCGCCGGGTCAGCAGCCCGCCCGGGTCGCAGGCCTACCGGGACCAGGTCCGCGAGCTGGTCGCGCTGCTGTCGCCGCGGCCCGGCGACCCGGTCGTCGCGGTCCCGGCGGCGGGCGGCGCGCCGGACGTGTGGCTGCTCGGCTCCAGCGTCGACAACGGCCGGTTCGCCGGCGAGCTGGGGCTGCCGTTCGCGTTCGCGCACCACATCCGCCCGCTCAACGCCGAAGCCGCGCTGCGCGCCTACCGTGACGCGTTCCGGCCGTCCGCGGCGTTCCCCGAGCCGCGCACGCTGCTCGCCGCGTCGGTCATCGTCGCCGATTCCGCCGCGCACGCCGAATGGCTCGCCGGGCCGTCCAGAGTGATCGTCGACCAATCTCTGAAGGGCACGCGGAACGCGCCGAACGTCACACCGGAAGACGCCGCGAAAATCCACTGGACGGCCGATGAGGAGGCGATGCTGCGCGAGCACATGGCCCATCACGTGATCGGCGATCCGGAAACCGTCCGGGAGCGCCTGAACGATCTGCTCGCGCGGACGGAGGCCGATGAACTCATGGTGCTGACGCTCGTCCACGACTACGACGAGCGCCTGCGCTCCTACGAACTGCTGGCCAAGACGATGCTCGCCGAAACAATCGAATACTGAAGGGTCACAGCGAAAGGACCGAATGGTCGTCGCGGAGGATCGCCATCTGCAGGCGGCGCAGTTCGAGATCGGGATCGACGCCGAACTCGTCGCGCAGCTGAGAGCTGACCTTCCGGTACGCCGCGAGCGCCTCGACGCGGCGGCCCGACCGCGACAGCGCCAGCATCAGCTGCCACCAGAACCGCTCCCGGAACGGGTACCGGTCGGTCAGCGCCCGCAGCTCCCCCACCATGCCGTCGTGCTCCCCGAGCTCCAGCCCGACCTCGCAGCGCCGCTCCACCGCCCGCAGGTACTCCTCGGTCAGCCTCGGCACCTCGGTCTGCTGGAGCGTGTCGGACCGCACGTTCGCCAGCACCGGCCCGCGCCACAGCGCCAGCGCCTCCCGCAGGACCGCCGACTGGGCGGCAAGGTCGCCCCGCTCCCCGGCCGCGGCGGCCTCGCGCGTCAGCGCGCGGAAGCGCAGCAGGTCCAGCCGGCCGGGCCCGAGCTCCAGCACGTAGCCGCCGGACGAGGTGGTCAGCAGCTCCGCGGACCCGGGCGAGTGCCGATCGAGCCACTGCCGCAGCCGGGAGACGCAGGAGTACAGCGCCCCGCGCGGCCGGTCGGGCAGCCGGTCGCCCCACATGTGGTCCAACAGGTGCTCGACCGGGACGACCTGCCCCGCGTTCAGCGCCAGCGCGGCGAGCAGCACCCGCTGGCCGCCCTTCGGCAGCTCCACCCGCCGTCCGTCCACCACGGCCTCCAGCGGCCCGAGCACCTTGAGACCGACCCCGTCCATGTGGCTCCCCCCTGCGTCCGTACGGCTGCATCGGCAGTACAGCTCAGTTTGCGCAGAGTCGGGATGTCTGTCATGACGGTCGTTCGGGGGTCATGGCCTCCGCCCTGCGCGAGGTAGCGGGCGTCACCGAGGAGCCAAAGGAAACTCTCTATGACGGAACGGTCTCTCTCAGTAAGATCGAGGGGTTGTCGCCCCCCGCCGAGCAGACCGCCCTGACGCACGCCCTCGAACGAGCACGCTCCCGCCGGCCCGCCCCCGCCGCCACGCCCCTGTCGCCAGTCCCTGCCGCCACGCCCCCCGTCCGAGCAAAGGTCGAACCCGCACCCCGATGGCTCCCACCCGCCGCGTCACCGTCGCCGTCGTCGACGACCACGATGTGGTGCTGTCCGGCGTCCGCGCCTGGATCGACGGCGACCCGCGCCCCGTCGAGATCGTCGACACCGCCGCCACCATCGACGGCCTGGACCCGGCGCTCGCCCCCGACGTGCTGGTCATCGACCCGCGGATCGGCGGCGAGGCGGCGTTCGAGCGGATCGCCGAGCTCGCCGCGGCCGGCCACCGCATCGTCGTGTTCTCCCAGCTCGCCGAGGCCGGCCTCGCCCGCCGCGCCGAGCTGGCGGGCGCCCGCGCGTTCGTGCGCAAGGAGTCCGCGGAGGGCCGGCGCCGGCTCGTCGACGCCATCCTCGCGGCGGCCGGCGACGCCCCGGCCGCCCGGGCCCCGGCGCCGCCCGAGCCGGGGACCGCGCCCTGCCGCCCGCAGTTCTCCGAGCAGGAGCTGCGGACGATGCGGCTGTGGCTCGGCGGCCTCACCCGCGCCGCCGTCGCCCGCCAGATGGGCATCAGCGAGCACACCGTCAAGCAGTACCTGGAGCGGGCCCGGGAGAAGTACGCCAGGGCGGGCCGCGACGCGTCCAACCGGATCGCGCTGTACCGCGAGGCGCACCGCGACGGCCTGCTCGACGACTGACCGGCCCGCCCGCGAAGAGCGTCCGGGGCCGATCCGGGCCGGTGACGCAGCGGAGTGGTTCCAGCCGACCTCGTGAGCATCGTTCCGTGGGCGGTGAGGGTAGAGGATACTGTCGTCTGAGTCACGTGTTTGACAGAGTTCGATTGAGCGCGGTGGCCGCTGACCGGTGCTCACGATTCAGACGGAGTCGCTGGAGCCGATGAGCAGCAACCCGACGTACCTTGACTACGCGGACGAGGTGGAACCCGACCCCGATCCGGCGCCGCCCCGCAGGCGCGGCCGGCGGGTGCTGAAGTGGGTCGCGATCGCCACCGCCGTGCTGGTCGTCCTCGCCGGCGCCGCCGGCTACGGGTTCTACTGGCAGCTCCAGCACAACATCGACCACGAGGACACCGACAAGCTGATCGGCGGCAACCGCCCGCCGAAGCTGAACAGCGCGCTGAACATCCTGATGCTCGGCACCGACAGCCGCGCCGGCGCCAACGCCAAGTACGGGCGCGGCATGAAGAACGACCCGCCCCGGTCGGACACGATGATCCTGCTGCACCTGTCGCCGGGCGGGAAGCAGGCGATGGGCATGAGCTTCCCGCGCGACCTGATGGTGCCGATCCCGGCCTGCCGGCGCACCGACGGCACCAGCTCGCCCGCCGCGGCGGTCGGGATGATCAACAGCTCGTTCACCAACGGCGGCGCGTCCTGCACGGTCAAGACGATCGAGAACCTGACCCACATCAAGATCGACCACTTCATGCAGGTCGACTTCACCAGCTTCAAGGCCGTCACCGAGGCGGTCGGCGGCGTGGAGGTCTGCCTGCCGCAGGACGTGAACGACAAGGACTCCAAGCTGCACCTGGCCAGGGGCAAGCACACCATCCAGGGCGAGACGGCGCTGGCCTACGTCCGCGACCGGCACGGCCTCGGCGACGAGTCCGACCTGCAGCGGATCAAGCGGCAGCAGCAGTTCATGGGGTCGCTGGCGAACAAGGTCCTCAGCGCCGGGACGCTGACCGACCCGAAGAAGGTCTACGACCTGGCCGAGGCCGGCACCAAGTCGCTGACCACCGACGAGGGCCTCGACCTCGGCACCATGGTGAAGATCGCGCGGAGCATGCACGGCCTCACCGCCGGCAGGCTGGACTTCGTCACCGTCCCGGTGGCCGCCTACGCGCCCGACCCGAACCGGGTGGCGCTGCTCCAGCCCGACGCCGGCCGGTTCTTCACCGCCGTCCGGCAGGACCAGTCCCTCGAGGCCGCGGCGAAGAAGACCGCGGGGCCGGTGAACGTGCGGCTCTACAACGCCACCGGCCGGGCGAGCACCGCGGCGAAGGTCGCCAAGCAGCTCACGGGGCAGGGCTTCAAGATCGTCGGCACGGAGACCATGAGCACCCGGCGGACGACGGGCGTGTACTACGCGCAGGGCTCCCAGCAGCAGGCCGCCGCGCTCGCCGCCGTGGTCCCGGGCGCGAGGAAGGCGCTGTACCCCAAGGCCGGGCCGGGGGTGGTCAACCTCGTCCTCGGCACCTCCTTCACCGCGGTGAAGGAGAAGAAGAAGGCGGGCATCCCGACGCTGCAGGGCGAGATCCACGCCGACGGCGACATCTGCAACACCGGAGCCTGATCAGGCGCCCGGCAGGGTGATGCGGAACGTCGAGCGGCCGGCCAGCTCGGCCCGGCCGGCGTGCGCGGCGGCGACCGCCTGGACGATCGCCAGCCCGAGGCCGGTCCCGCCGGCCGCGCGGGAGCGGCCGTGGCCGGCCCGCACGAACCGGTCGAAGATCTCGTCGCGGATCTCCGCCGGGACGCCCGGCCCGTCGTCCTCCACCTCCAGCACCACGGCGGCGTCCCGCCGGGTGAGCCGGACGGTGACGTGCGTGCCGGGCGGGGTGTGGGTGCGGGCGTTGGCCAGCAGGTTGGCCAGCAGCTGGTGCAGCCGGCGGCCGTCCCCCGTGACCGTGACCGGCTCCTCGGGCAGCACCATCTCCCAGCGGTGGTCCGGGCCGGCGGCGCGGGCGTCGCTCGTGGCGTCCAGGACGAGCCGGGTCAGGTCGACCGGCTCGGACTCCAGCGGGCGCCCCGCGTCCAGCCGGGCGAGCAGCAGCAGGTCGTCGACCAGCTCGGTCATCCGGACCGACTCGGCCTCGATCCGGCCGAGCGCGTGCCGCACGTCCGAGGGGACGCCGTCGCGGGTGCGCAGCGCCAGCTCGGCGTGGCCCCGGATCGCCGCGACCGGGGTGCGCAGCTCGTGGCTGGCGTCCGCGGCGAACCGGCGCAGCCGCTCCTCGCTCGCGTGCCGGCGGGCGAGCGCGCCCTCCACGTGCCCGAGCATCCGGTTCAGCGCGGCGCCGACCCGTCCGACCTCGGTGCCGGGATCGGTGTCGGGGACGCGGTCGGGCATCGCGACCTCGCCGCTGGCCAGCGGCAGCTCCGTCACGCGGGACGCCGTGGCGGCGACGCGGCGCAGCGGCCGCAGCGCGAGCCGCACCCACGCCGCCGCCGCGATCCCGGCCGCGATCAGCACCGCGGCGAACACGATGAGCTCCACCCGTTCCAGCCGGTGCACGGTCTCCTCGACCGGCCGCAGCGGCAGGCCGGTGACCAGCACGTCGCCGTCGTCGCCGCGGACCGCCGCCATCCGGTAGTCGCCGAGCGCCGACAGCTCCACGTCATGGCCCTCGCCGTCCGGCGGCAGCGCCGCCAGTGCGCGGGCGTCGCCGGTGCTCAGCGGCACCCCTTCGACGTTCGGGCCGCGCACGACCGCGGCCCGGGTGACCTGCCCCTGGAACAGCCGCGCGCCGCACGTCCCGGACGCCTGCCCGCGCGAGTCGGGCCGGTTGTCGGCGTCGGGGCGGCGCTCGTGTTCCAGGCTGGCCGGGAAGTGCCCGCCGGTCGCCGCGAGCTGCTCGTCGATCCGGCCGACCAGGAACCGGTCGAGCGCGGCGGTGGTGGCGACGCCGACCGCCAGGCAGCTCAGCGCCAGCAGGACGACCAGCCCCGCCGTCAGCCGGGCCCGCAGCGTCCGGACGCGCGGCACCCTCACGAGAGCCCCGGCGGCTTCAGCACGTACCCGACGCCCCGGACGGTGTGGATCATCGGCGTCCGGCCCGCGTCGATCTTCTTGCGCAGGTAGCTGATGTACAGCTCGACCACGTGCGCCTGGCCGCCGAAGTCGTAGTCCCAGACGCGGTCGAGGATCTGCGCCTTGGACAGCACCCGGCGCGGGTTGCGCATCAGGAACCGCAGCAGCTCGAACTCGGTCGGGGTCAGCTCGACGAGCTCGCCGTCCCGGGTGACCTCGCGGGCCTCCTCGTCCATGGCCAGGCCGCCGACGGTCAGCAGCCCGGCCGTGCCCGACTGGCGGGTCATCCCGGCGCGGCGCAGCAGGCCGCGCAGCCGGGCGAGGACCTCCTCCAGGCTGAACGGCTTGGTGACGTAGTCGTCGCCGCCGGCGGTGATCCCGGCGATGCGGTCCTCGACGGCGTCCCGCGCGGTGAGGAAGAGCACGCAGACGTCGGGGGCGGCGGCGCGCAGCCGCTTCAGCACCTCCAGGCCGCCGAGGTCGGGCAGCATCACGTCCAGGACGACGGCGTCCGGGTGGAACTCGCGGGCCGCGGCGAGCGCGCCCGCGCCGTCGCCGGCGGTGCGCACCGACCAGCCCTCGGACGCCAGCACGCGCGACAGCACCTCGGCGAGATCGGGTTCGTCGTCGACGACCAGGACGCGGACGGGCGTCCCGTCGGCCCGGCGCAGTCCGGCGCCCGCGGGTTCGGGAGTGCTCATGATGCGGCCCAGCCTCCCTCCCCAACCTCTGCGTTTCCTCAGAGAAACCTCTCAGTGCCCCTGTTCCCCCAGGAATCAGAAGAACCTCAGAAATTGCGTTGGCAGGGTGACCGGCATGACCACGACCAGGCATGACATCGGGCGGATCGCCCCGCCGGCCCCGCGCCCGGCATGGCGCGCCCCCTCCTCGTGGCCGCAGGTGCTGATCTACGCGGGCGCGGCGGCCGTGCTGCTGCTGTGGTGGCACGGCACCCGGTCGGTCACCGGCCTGGACGGCTGGCTGACCGAGGCGGGCCGCGTCACCGGGCTGATGGCGGGCTACGGCTGCGCCGTGCTGCTCGCGCTGATGGCGCGGATCCCGGCGCTGGAGCGCGGCGTCGGGACCGACCGGCTGGCGCGCTGGCACGCGATGGGCGGCCGGTACACCGTCTGCCTCGCCTGCGCGCACGCGCTGCTGATCATCTGGGGCTACGCGGTGACGGCGCGCACCGACGTGGTGCACCAGACGGCCACGATCGTCTTCGACTACCCGGAAATGATCAAGGGGACGCTCGGGTTCCTGCTGCTGCTCGGCGTCGGGATCACCTCGGCGCGGGCCGCGCGCCGCCGGCTGCGCTACGAGACCTGGTACTACCTGCACTTCGCCACCTACCTGGCGATCTACCTCGCGTTCTGGCACGCGCTGGCCGACGGCGCCCAGTTCGCCGGCACCCCCTGGGCGAAGGCCGCCTGGTACGCGCTGTACGGCGGCGTCGCGGTGGTGCTGGTGTGGTTCCGGTTCGTGATGCCGGTCGTGCGGGGGCTGCGGCACGACCTGCGGGTCGCCGCCGTCCACGCCGAGGCGCCCGGCGTCGTGTCGATCTACATGACGGGCCGGCACCTGGACGAGCTGCGCGCGCGTCCCGGCCAGTTCTTCCGCTGGCGGTTCCTCGCGCCCGGCCTGTGGTGGGCGGCGAACCCGTACTCGCTGTCGGAGCCCGTCCGGGACGGCCGGATGCGGATCACCGTGAAGGCCGCAGGCGACCACAGCGCGGCGCTTTTCCGGCTGCGTCCCGGCACCCGGGTGTGGGCGGAGGGCCCGTACGGCGGGTTCACCGGGACGCGCCCGCACCACGACCGCGCGCTGCTGCTGGCGGGCGGCGTCGGCATCACGCCGCTGCGGACGCTGTTCGAGACGCTGCCCGGCGACGTCGTCCTGCTCTACAAGGCGCGCCGCCCGGAGGACCTGGCGTTGCGCGACGAGCTGGACGCGATCGCCGCCGCGCGGGGCGCCCGCGTGCACTACTTCGTGAGCGAGCCGGCCGGCTATTCGCTGCCGCTCACCGGGCAGGCCCTGCGCGGCCTGGTGCCCGACATCGGGCACCGGGACGTGTACCTGTGCGGGCCGCCCGGGATGACCGGCGCCGCGCTCGCGGCGCTGAAGCAGGCGGGCGTGCGGCGCCGCCATATCCGTCACGAATCGTTCGAGTTCTGAGGGGCCGTTCCGTGCGCAGAGCCTTGATCACCACCGGTTCGACCGTGGCGGGCATCGTCCTGCTGCTGTCGTTCAAGCCGCACCACAGCACGACTGCGAAGGCGGCGGCCGCGGCACCGCAGACGACCGGGACACCGGCCCCGGCGCCGTCGTCCACGACCACGGCAGCCGGGAAGGCGGGCGGCACCTACAAGGGCGACGTGATCGACACCCGCTGGGGTCCCGTGCAGGTCGAGATCACGATGGCGAACGGCAAGCTCACCGCGGTCAAGGTGCTGCAGGTGCCGACGGAGAACCCCCGCGACCGGGAGATCAACCAGTTCGCCGTGCCGCAGCTCACCCAGGAGGCGCTCGCGGCGGGCAGCGCGCGCATCGACTCGGTCTCCGGCGCCACCTACACCAGCGAGGGCTACATCCAGTCCCTGCAGAGCGCGTTGGACGCCGCCCATGCGTGACCATGCCGCGTCCGTGCACCACGTCGAGCACGTCATGGGGACGGTGTTCTCCTTCGACATCCGCTCCCCCCGCACCCCGGAGATCACCGTGGCGCTCGCGCAGGCCGTCGCGTGGCTGCACCGCGTGGACCGCGTCTTCTCCACCTACCGCGCCGACAGCCAGGTCAGCCGCCTCGCGCGCCGCGAGATCGGCCTCGGCGAGTGCGACCCGGAGGTCGCCGAGGTGCTTGCCCTGTGCGAGGAGACGGAGCGGGCCACGGGCGGGGCGTTCAGCGCGGCGCCGGCCGGGCGGCTCGACCCGAGCGGGCTGGTGAAGGGCTGGGCGATCGAGCGGGCGTCCACGATCCTGCACGACGCGGGCGCCCGCGACCACTGCGTGAACGGCGGCGGTGACGTCCAAGCGCGCGGCGAGGCCGCACCCGGCGAGCCGTGGCGGATCGGGCTCGCCGACCCGGCGGACCCGGCCGCGCTGGCCGCCGTGGTGGCGGGGACCGACCTCGCCGTGGCGACGTCCGGCATCGCCGAACGCGGCCACCACATCACCGACCCCCGCACCGGGCGGCCCGCCACCGCGCTGGCGTCCCTCACCCTCGTCGGCCGGCACCTCACCGAGGTCGACGCGCTCGCCACCGCCGCGTTCGTCATGGGCGACGCCGCGCGCGGCTGGGCGGCGGCGCGTCCCGGCGTCGAGGCGTTCGCCGTCGCACCCGACCGGACCCGCTGGTGGACGCCCGGTTTCGAACGCCTCGCGCTGCTGCCGACGGGGTAGGTTTGGGTGGACCGTGCCACCGCCGTCGCGTTCCGTCCGGAGGGATCCGCCCATGCCCAGGCCCGCAGGCGACCGGCGCGCCAAGGGCGATCTGGAGGCGGAGGTCCTCGCGGTCCTGGAGCAGACCGCTGAGCCGCTCACCCCGCGCGAGGTCGGCGAACGGCTGGCCCGGCCGCTGGCCTACACCACGGTGATGACCGTGCTGGCGCGGCTGCACGAGAAGGGCCTGGCCGAACGCGAACGGGCCGGCCGCGGCTACGCGTACTCGTTCCTGCGCGACGAGGCGGGCCGCAGGGCGGTGCAGATGCGGCGGCTCCTCGGCGAGGAGGACCAGCGCGCCGACGTCCTCGCGCGCTTCGTCGGCGAGCTGTCGCCGGAGGACGAGGACGTCCTGCTGCGCCTGCTCGGCGGCGACCCCCGCGGCCCGTCCGCCTAGCCCGTCACAGGAGCCCGGCCTCCTTCTCCGGGACGCGGCGCCGCGCGGGTCGCCGCGCGGGAGCGGGCCGCACCAGATCGTCGAGCAGCGCGTCCCATTCGGCGCCGACCGCCTCCGGCGAGTAGCGGGCCATCGCCCCAACGGCCTGCTCCCCGAGCCGGGCGCGCAGCGGCAGGTCGTCGATCAGCCGGCCGATCGCCCCCGCCAGCGCCGCCACGTCCCCGCCCTTGACCAGCAGGCCGTCGACGCCGTCGGTGAGCAGCTCGCGCGGGCCGGTCGGGCAGTCGAACGACACCACGCCGAGGCCCTTGCTCATCGCCTCCAGCAGCACCAGCGGCAGCCCCTCGTACCGGGAGCTCAGCACGAAGATCGACGCCTCGGACATCGCGGTGCCGATGTCGTCCGTCCGGCCCATCAGGAACGCGCTGGACGACAGCCCCCGCCGGTCGATCCGGCGTTGCAGCCGCTGCCGCCACGGCCCGCCGCCGTAGATCCGCAGCGTCCAGCCGGGATGCTCCGCCGCGACCCGCTCCCAGGCGTCCAGCAGCAGGTCGAAGCCCTTCTGCCGGACGAGCCGCCCGGCGGCCAGCACCGTGGTCGCGGCGGGGTCGGCGGGCCCGCCGTCCAGCTCCGGCAGCGCGTTCGGGATGCACACCAGCCGCCGCGCGTCCGGCAGCTCGCGGCGGTAGCCGGCCAGGTCGGCCGCGGTCAGCGTGACGACCGCGTCGAGCCGGCCGTAGCGGCGCAGCACGCGGTCGCGCACGTCCGGCCGGTGGCTGCCGAGGTTCATGTGCTCCTGCCCGACGGTGCGGACCTCCGGCGGCGCGAACACCGCCGCCGCGAGGTTCAGGCCCGGCCGCGTGGTGATCAGCAGGCCGGTGCGCAGCGAGCGCAGGAACCGGATGAGCAGCAGGTCGGTCCAGAGCGAGCAGCGCCGGTAGGACGGCTCGCCGATCGGGACGAGCAGGCTCGGCAGCCGCGACAGTACCCGGCGGGCCAGGCCGAGCGCGCCGCCGGGCGGCTCGACCCGGTCGTCCAGGCAGGACAGCCGGACCCCGTCGGGGATCGGGAAGGTCGGCCGGCGCAGCTCCCGGATCAGCCCGACGACCTCGACCTCGCGCTGCCGGGCCAGCTGCCCGGCGGTGTTGAGCACGGTGCGGACCGTGCCGCCCGCCCCGTACGCGTGCTGCACCAGGAAGACGACCTTCCGGGCCGTCGCGGCGGGCGCACGCCGCGCCCGCCGCCGGTTCGCCGGCCGCAGCACCAGCAGCGCCAGCGGCTCCAGCAGTGCGGACAGCATCCGCACGGCCGTCCTGCCGCCCCATCGCACCGCGCGCCGCAGGACGTTCCGGCGCTCGCCCGCCCCGATCACGACATCAGCCTCCTGCGGGACGAGGCCCGGGCCTCGCCCCGATCGACCTACTACTGCCAACGTAGTAATACATGCCCCGGCGACCGGGGCCGCATCCGGGCATTACCCCGTTTGCCGGGAACGTGTCATCCCCCGGCCGAATCCGGGTGTGAGGGCGTTCACCGCGCGACGGCACGGATCCCCCCACGTCGCGGCCAAGGTGGCGTATGCTTTTGGTGATCGAGCGACCACGTACAGTGATCGCGAGTCCGACTCCCCGGGGGACGGCATGCCTGGACTGCCCCGCGCCGCCTGGCTCTACGTCTGTTGCGTCGTCGCCCTGGCGGCGGTTCTCATCGGCGCGTCGTCCCCCGGGAGCGTCGACCCGCAGGTCCTGGTGGCGCTGGTCGCCCTGTTCGTCATGTGCGACTCGCTGCCCGCCCGGCTGACCGTCGAGCGGGCCCGGATGTCGCTGGGCTTCGCGGTGAGCCTGGCGTCGGTGGTGCTGCTCGGCCCGGTCGGAGCCGCCCTGGTCGGGCTGAGCGCGGTGGCCACCGGGCAGCGCAGGGTCGCCCTGGTCAAGCGGCTGTTCAACGGCGCGCAGTTCGCGGTCGGCGGGTACGCCGCCGGCGCGGTGTTCGGCGCGCTCGGCGGCGCCCGCTTCGAGCCCGGGCGGGCCGGCTGGGTGTGGGACGTGCTCGGCCCGTTCGTCGGCGCGCTGCTGACGTTCGTGCTGGTCAACCTCGTCCTGATGTCGGGGGCGCTGCTGCTCAGCGGCGAGTCCGACCTCGGCGAGATGGCCCGCGACAGCGGCCAGCTCGCCGGGGTGTGCGTCGGGTACGGCATGTACGGGCTGCTGATCGCGGGCCTGTGGGCCGACCTCGGCCCGCTGGTCGCGGTGCTGGTGCTGCTGCCGCTGTTCGTCGCGCGGTGGGCGCTGGAGCAGACGTTCGGGCAGCGGCGCGCCTACGACGCGACGCTCGCCGCGCTGTGCCAGGCCGTCGAGACCAAGGACCCGGCCACCCGCGGGCACTCCGAGCGGGTGTCGCGCGGCGCGGTGATGATCGCCCGCCAGATCGGGATGCGCCCCGAACGGGTCGAGGCCATCCGGTACGCGGGCATGCTGCACGACATCGGCAAGATCGGGGTCCCGACGAAGATCCTCCGCAAGGAGGACCGCCTCACCGACGAGGAGTTCGCGGCCGTCCAGCTGCACCCGATGCGCGGGCTGGAGATCGTCCGGGAGATCGGGTTCCTGGACGAGGCGCTCGCCGGGATCCTGCACCACCACGAGAAGATGGACGGCCGCGGCTACCCGATGGGCCTGGTCGGCGACGAGATCCCCGAGTTCGCCCGGGTGATCGGCGTGGCCGACGCGTTCGACGTGATGACCTCGGCCCGCCCCTACAAGGGCCCGATCCCGGTCGCCGACGCCAAGCAGGAGCTGCGCCGCAGCGCCGGCACCCACTTCGACCCGGTGATGGTGGAGGCGTTCCTGCGCGCGCTGGAGGCGCACGGCTGGGAGCCGCAGCGCGAGCACCGCCTCGACACGGCCGCCCGCAACGCTCCCGCCGCCGACCCCCGCCAGGTATAGGGCGCGGCACGCCGCCGCGTGACGCCGAGTTTGCCCGTCCCAGGGCATAGACCCGATCTCCGCGGAGAAGCCGTCATTGATGCGGCGACAGGGCCTTCGGCCGGACGGAACGGGGTGGTGGGCGTGAACGCCAGGCGCAGGCGGAGTGCGGCGGGCCCCAGGTGGCCCATGCTGCTGGGACTGATCGCGACCGGCTTCATCCTCTACGTGTGGGTGTGGGCGTCGACGCAGGGCGGCCCGCCGTTCTGACGGTCCCGCTCGCCTCGGACAACCGACCGTCCAGCATCGTGCAGGCGGGCGGGGTCAGGTGCCGTGGACGCGGTACTTGGCGGCGTCCGTCCACTTGACCTCGAGGCCGAGGCCGGGACGGTCGGCCGCGGGCCGGAGCGCGCCGTCCTCCGGGCTGAGCGTCCCGTCGAAGACCAGGTGCTCGAAGCGCACGTGGTCGTGGAAGTACTCCAGATGGCGCAGCCGCTCGACGGCGCAGAACGCGTGCGCCGACACCGCCGGGGCGCAGTGCGCCGACAGCCCGATCTGCCGGGCCGCCGACAGGCCCGCGACCTGCAGCAACCCCGTGATGCCGCCGCAGCGGGTGACGTCGGCCTGCAGGCAGTCGACGGACGGGCCGTCCAGCAGGTCCGCGAAGTCCTTCAGCACGAACCCGTACTCGCCGGCGGCGACCTCGAGCCGTCCCGGCCCCTGCTCGCGGACGAGCCGCAGCCCCTCGGTGTCGTCGGAGCTGACCGGCTCCTCGAACCAGCGCACGTCCCACTCCTCGGCCAGCCGGCGCGCCCAGTACAGGGCGTCCTTGCGGGTCAGCGCGCCGTTGGAGTCGACGTACAGTTCCGGGCCTGGGCCGATCGCCTCGCGGACGGCGGTGAGCCGGCGCGGGTCGTCCTGCGGGGAGCGGGAGATCTTGAGCTTGACGCGCGGGATGCCCTGCTCCACCCAGCCGGCGAGCTGCCCGGTGAGCCGGTCGAGCGGGTAGTTGGTGAAGCCGCCGCTGCCGTACACCGGGACGCGGTCGTGGAAGCTCGGCAGCACCTGGTACAGCGGCCGGTCCAGCAGCCGGGCCTTCAGGTCCCACAGCGCGACGTCGACCGCCGACACCGCCATGGACCCGACGCCGGGGCGGCCGGCGTTGCGGATCGCGGCGAACATCCGGTGCCAGGCGGCGGCCGGGGCGAGCGCGTCCGCGCCCTTCACCAGGGAGGCGAACTCGGACTCGATGAGCGTCGCCACGGCCGTGCTGCCGTAGGTGTAGCCGATCCCGGTCCGCCCGCCCGCGCTCGCCTCGACCAGCACCATGGTCGTCGAGTCCCAGCGCAGGGTGCCGTCCTCCTCGGCGCCGTCCGGGCCGTCCGTCGGCAGCTCGAACGCGTGGACCGCGATGCCGTCGACCGGGATCCCGCTTCCCGTGCTCATCGGCCGCTCCCCCTTTCGTCCGCCTCTAAGTACCGCTGGAAGCGGCGGCGAAACGATCCGGCCCTCCGGAGCGCGGTCCCTGTTTGCCATGGCCTCCCTCGGGGACGTGGCGTTAGGACGCACACGGCGTTAGGACGTACACGCGCATCGACCGGAACTGGAGAGATCATGGGGCAGCAGGTAGCCGACTACGTGCTCGAGCGGCTGCGCGAATGGAGCATCGACCGGGTCTTCGGCTACCCGGGCGACGGGATCAACGGAATGCTCGGCGCGTTCGACCGCGCCAAGGGGCATCCGGAGTTCATCCAGACGCGGCACGAGGAGATGGCCGCCTTCATGGCCTGCGCCCATGCCAAGTTCACCGGCGAGGTCGGGGTGTGCATCGCCACGTCCGGCCCCGGCGCCATCCACCTGCTGAACGGCCTGTACGACGCCAAGCTGGACCACCAGCCCGTCGTCGCGATCATCGGGCAGCAGAAGCGGCAGTCCCAGGGCACCCACTACCAGCAGGAAGTCGCGCTGGAGAACCTGTTCTCCGACGTGTCGGAGTTCGTGCAGATCTGCATGGACCCGGGGCAGATGCGGCACATCATCGACCGCGCGTTCAAGACCGCGCTCACCACCCGCGGCGTGGCGACGATCATCATCCCGGAGGACGTCCAGGAGAGCGACGCCGTCCCGTCGCCGCCGAAGGAGCACGGCTCGGTCTACTCCAGCGTCGGCTGGAGCCAGCCGCGGGTCCTGCCCAACAAGGAGGAGCTGCGCAAGGCGGCCGACATCCTCAACGGGGGCAAGAAGGTCGCGATGCTGATCGGGCAGGGCGCGGCCGACGCCGAGGCGGAGGTCATCGAGACCGCCGAGCTGCTCGGCGCCGGCATCGCCAAGGCGCTGCTCGGCCGCGAGGTCGTCCCGGACGACCTGCCGTTCGTCACCGGCCCGATCGGGCTGCTCGGCTCCAAGGCCAGCGACGAGATGATGATGAACTGCGACGTGCTGTTCATGATCGGTTCGAGCTTCCCCTACGCCGAGTGGCTGCCGGACGAGGGCAGCTGCAAGGGCGTCGAGATCGACATCGACGGCCGGATGATCGGCATCCGCTACCCGATGGACGCGCACGTCGTCGGGGACGCCAAGGAGACCCTGAGGGAGCTGATCCCGCTCCTGAAGCGCAAGAAGGACCGGTCCTGGCGGGACGAGATCGAGGAGAACGTCCGCACCTGGAACACGGTGATGGACAAGCGGGCGAAGCAGAGCTTCGGCGGGAAGATCAATCCGCAGGCGGTCGCGCACGAGCTGTCGCCGCTGCTGCCCGACGGCACGATCCTCACCGCCGACTCCGGCTCGGCCACCAACTGGTGGGCCCGGCACATCAAGCTCCGCGACGGCATGAAGGCCTCGCTGTCCGGGACGCTCGCGACGATGGGGCCCGGCGTCCCGTACGCGATCGCGGCGCGGTTCGCCTACCCGGACCGCCCGGTGATCTGCTTCGTCGGGGACGGCGCGTTCCAGATGAACGGCATGAACGAGATGCTCACCGTCAAGCGGTACGCCGACCGGCTCGCCGGCTCCCCGCCGCTCATCTTCGCCGTGTTCAACAACCAGGACCTCAACCAGGTCACCTGGGAGCAGCGCGCGATGGGCGGCGACCCGAAGTACCCGGGCTCGCAGACGATCCCCGACTTCCCCTACGCCAAGTACGCCGAGCTGGCGGGGCTGAAGGGCATCTACTGCGACGAGCCGAAGAAGGTCACCGACGCCTGGAAGCAGGCGCTGTCCAGCGACCGCCCGGTCGTGCTGGAGTTCGTGGTGGACAACGAGATCGCCCCGATCCCGCCGCACATCATGAGCGACCAGGCCAAGAAGGCCGTCAAGGCCGGCATCAAGGACCCGCAGAAGTTCGGCATCGCCGAGCGCGGCTTCCGGCAGAAGCTCACCGACATGTACGAGAACCTGCCCGGCCGCAAGCACTGACGGGCGTGCGGGCGACGGCGGTGAGGTGCGCGAAGGCGACCGTGTTGTCGCGGTAGTGCCGGGTGGCGGTGTCGAACGCGCCGCCGCAGGTGATGAGCCGCAGGGACGGCCCCGGCGTGTCGGTGTAGACCGCGCGCGTCGGGAAGCCGTCCTTGGCGAACCGGCGGACGGCGTCGACGGTGAACACCGCGGTCGTCCCGTCCGAGCGCCGCACCCGCACGTCCTGGCCGGGACGAAGCCGCCCGAGCCGGAAGAACACCGACGGCCCCGCGTACGAGTCCAGATGCCCCTCGATGACGGCGGTGCCCGCCTCGCCGGGCGTCACCGAGCCGGTGTACCAGGCGGGACGGTCCTGGTGCGGGGGCCGCGGCGGTTGCAGCGTCCCGTCCGGGCGCAGGCCGGCGCGGGCCACCGGGGCGTGGACGCCGAGCGCCGGGATCGCGATCCGCATCGGCGGCGCCGCCGGGAGCGCGAGGGCCTGTTCCGCGCGCTGCGCCTGCGGCGGCGCCCAGGTGCGCGGCGCGGCGGGCGCCTGCGGCGCCGGGCCCCGGTGCCCCATGACCGCCGTCGTCACGGCCACGATCCCGCACGCGGCGGCCGCCAAGCCCAGCCCCACGGCCTGGCGGTCGCCGCGCGCCACGGCAGGGCGGCGCTTCATACGGGCCGGCACGCCACCCGACCCCGGCGCCGGACGAGCAGGACGCGCGCCAGCGCGCCCGCGCCCGCGAGGCCCGCGCCCGTGCCGAACAGCCAGGTGCCCATCGATTCACCGCTGCCGGCGGTGGAGCCGATGCCGGTCCCGGCGCCGCCCGCCGGCATGGCCTTGAGCACGCCGCACAGCGCGGGCGAGGTCGCGGCCAGCGGCAGCGACGGCACCAGCTCGCTCTTCTCCTTCTGCGCCTTGCGGCTGAGCGTCTTCGGGTCGTCGCCGTGCACGACCACGACCGCGATGCCCTTGCGCAGCGACGCCACGGCCGCCGGGCTCAGCGTGATCGTCCGCTTGTAGCGCAGGCTCGGCCCCATCGGCGCGATCTTCAGGTTGGTACCCGCCTTCGGCGTGATGTCGCCCCGCACCGACAGCGTCGTCTGGATCGGGCCGTAGGACGGCAGCCCCTCCGCCGTGCTGACCACGCCGTCGTTGTTCCGGTCGGCGGACATGGCCGGGCACATGCCGCGGGCACCGCCGTGAATGTGCTGTACGTGCGGATACGGCTTGCCGTTGAATTTCGCGGCGAGCCCGGAATAGTGCTCGGTGATGGTCGCGGTCGCGCCGCGCAACCGCAGTGTCAGCCGTCCCGACCCCGTCTGGTGGTTGAGCGGGCGCAGCGTCGCCTGGTAGGTGACGGTGCCCGCCGCGGCCGGGTCCGATGCGGCCGATGACGCCGCGGCCGGTGCCGCCAGCGCCAGGCCCGCCGCACCGGCGGCCACCAGCGCCGCCGCCCCCACGGGCGACCGTTCCGAGCCTTTTCTCTGCATTCCTGCCCTTTCCTCTGTGCCGCGCATCGCTCGCTTTCCGCCAGGTGATTGCCCTGGCGAAAATCGCGCTAATGCGCGCCCGGTACCCGCGTAGAGCAAAATCCGCTAGCTTCGTCCGGCGTCCGTCTGGGTCTCCGCGAGCCAGTGGAGGGCTTCGGCCTGGAAAGCAACCTCCGCTTCGAGCTGGCAGAGGACGCCGATCCCGACGCCGAGGGCGCGCTGGGCGTGGACCGCGCCGGGCGGGAACGCCATGCTGAGCCCCACCGGCATCGACGCGGTGATGCCCTTCAGCGCGTCCCGCAGGTAGGCCGCGTCGAACCGGAACGTCTCGGCGAACGCGGGAGCCCCCGAGCGCAGGAACAGCTCCCGCAGCCGCGCCTCGTCGGCCCGCACGTCCGGAGGCAGGAACCCCGCGCGGCGCAGGGCGTCGGCCATGCCGGCGCCGGTGTCGAGGGCCGCGAGGTGGACGTCCATCCACCGCTCCAGCGGCGTCGGGGTGCCCGGCCGATGGCGGTAGACCGCGCCGAAGTCCAGGACGCCGAGGCGGCCGTCGTCGAGGAGCCGGAAATTGCCCGGGTGCGGATCGCCGTGCATCATCCCGGTCCGGGCGATGGCGGAGAACATCAGCCGGGTCAGCAGCAGCCCCGCCCGGTCGCGTTCCGCCCGCCCGCCCGTCTCGATGACGCGGGCGAGGGGCGTCCCGCCGATCCACTCCGACACCAGGACCCGGCCGCGACGCAGCAGCACATCCGGGACGACGAAGTCGGGATCGTCCAGGTAGGCGGCTCGGAACGCGCGTTGCGCCTCGGCTTCCCGGGCGTAGTCGAGTTCCTCGGCGAGCCGGTCCATCAGCTCGGTGGCGAGGGCGCGGCCGTCCAGCTCCGGCGCCAGCATCGCGGTGAGGACGCGCATCGCGAAGACCACCGCGTCGCGGTCGCCGAGCAGCTCGTCGCGCGCGTCCGGGTACTGGATCTTCACCGCGACGTCCCCGCCGCCGGCGGCCCACCGCGCCCGGTGCACCTGGCCGAGGGACGCGGCGGCGGCCGTGTCCATGTCGAACGAGGCGAACAGATCGCGCCAGCCGGGACCCACGTCCTCGCCCATGACGCGCTCCACCGTCTCGGCGGGCTCCGGGCGGACGGACTCCTGCAGCGCCGCCAGCCGACCCCGGTACACCGCCGACACCTGCGGCGGCATCACCGCCTCGTAGACCGACAGGACCTGGCCGAACTTCAGCACCCCGCCGCGCAGCCCGCCGAGCACCTCGACGAGCTGGTCGGCGGTGCGTTCGTGCAGGTCGAGCGCGGACTCGTCGGTCAGCCGGCCGAGCGCCCGCAGGCCGCCCGCCCACGCGAGCCGGCGCGTCGCGGCGAGCGGCAGCGCCGACAGCCGCGCCATCCTGGAGATCGATCGCATCCTCATGCCGCCAGCGTGACCGCCGCGCGCCCGCCGCCGCATCGGGCGGGGGTCGCCGATCCGGCTATGACCGCGGTCGTGGTGCCACTGCGACCGCGGTCCGATGACGGAACGCCTCGCGATCCTTAGGATCGGCGCCATGCGACGGGTCAGAGCCTTCTTCCTCGGCAACCCGCCCCCGTGGCCCGTGCTGCGCTTCTTCGGCCTCGTCGGCGTCGCATGGGCCCTGCTCGCCGTCGCGCTGTCGCCCACACCCGCCGCCCGGACCGCGCTGGTCGCCGTCTACGTCGCGGTGTGGGCGTGCCAGGCGGCGCGCCCGTGGCGCATCCCGCCGGTCCTCGTGCCGTGGACGGTCCTGGGCGTCCTTCTGCTGCTCGCCGCCGCGCCGTCCGCGAGCGATCCCGGCGGGTTCCGGCCGTTCCCGTTCGCCGAGGGCACCTACGCCGACGGCGCGCTCGCCGTCGCGACCGCCCCGGCCTGGGCGCACCTCGCGATCCTCGCGCGGACCCGCGACCTCGCCTGGTGCGTTCCCGCGGCGCTCGCCCTCGCCCCCGCCCGCCACCTCGCCGCCGCAGGGCTGCCGCTGTGGCCCGCCTGGCTGCTGTGGGGCACCGGGTTCCTGCTGCTCGGGCTGGCCTTCCGGCTGCACGCCGCGCTGTACGAGGCGCGGCTGCGGCTCGACCGGGAGGCCGTCGCCGAGGAGCGCCGCAAGATCGCCCGCGAGGTGCACGACCTCGTCGGGCACGGCCTCGGCGTCGTGCTGCTGAACATCGGCGCGGCCCGGCTCGCCACCGCGCGCGGCGACGCGCCCGCCGCGCTCGCCGCGCTGGCGGAGGCCGAGCGGGTCGGGCGGCGCGGCGTCCGGGACGTCCACCAGGGCCTCGTGCTGCTGCGCGATCCGGCCCCGGCCGGCCGGCCGATCGCCCCGCCGCCGCCCACCGCCGAGGACATCGCCGCGCTCGTCGGCGAGCTGCGCGCGGGCGGGCTGGCCGTGGACCTCACCACGCGCGGCGACCTCGCGTCGGTCGACCCGGCGGTCGGGCTGGCGCTGTACCGCGTCGTGCAGGAGGCGCTGGCGAACGCCGCCCGGCACGCGCCCGGCTCGTCCGCCGCCGTCGCCGTCGGCGTGGACGGCCCGCTCGCGCTGGTCACCGTCACCGACGGCGGCGCCCCGCCCGGCGCGGGACGTCCGGCGGGCGGCGGGCTCGGGCTGGTCGGGATGCGCGAGCGCGTCACCGCCCTCGGCGGCACCCTGCGCGCCGGCCCGCACGGCACCGGCTGGCGGGTCGAGGCCGCGGTCCCGGCCGGCGGCGCCCGGTGACCCGGCTGCTGCTGGTCGACGACCAGCCGCTCGTCCGCGCCGGGCTCGTCCGGATCTTCGAGGGCGAACCGGACCTGGAGATCGCCGGGGAGTGCTCCGACGGCGACGAGGTGGCCGCCGCGCTCGCCCGGGTGCGGGCCGACGCCGTCCTGATGGACGTCCGGATGAGGCGGATGGACGGCGCCGAGGCCACCCGGCTGCTGCGGTCCGCGCCCGGCGCGCCGCCCGTGCTGATCCTCACCATGTTCGACGACCCGCAGGTCGTCGCCGCCGCGCTGGCCGCCGGCGCGGCCGGGTTCGTGCTGAAGGACGCGCCCTGCGAGGAGATCGTCCAGGCGACGCGGGCGGTCGCGGCGGGCGACGGCTGGCTGGACCCGGCGGTCGCGCCGCAGGTGCTCGCGGTCTACCGGTCCCGGCTCGGCCGCGTCCCGCCGCCGTCCGCACTGGACGGGCTGTCCCCGCGCGAGCGCGAGGTGCTGGCGCTGATCGGCGAGGGGGCGACCAACACCGAGATCGCGCGGCGGCTCAACATCGCCGAGGGCACGGTGAAGACCCACGTCGGGAGCGTGTTCGCCAAGCTCGGCCTCCGCGACCGCGCCGCCGCGATCATCTTCGCCCTCCGGCACGGCCTCGCCTGACCCCGGCTTTGACCGGCCGTTCCTACGATCGGAGCATGGCGGCACCGCGCGGCGCGCATCACGTCCACGGCTCCGGGAATGGAGGGTTGTCGTGAGCGACGCCATCCTGGAGTACCTGCGCGGCCTGATGTCGTCACCGTGGATCTACGCGGCCCTGTTCGGGCTGTCCATGGTCGACGCGTTCATCCCGATCTTCCCCAGCGAGTCGCTGGTGGTGACCGCGGGCGTCTTCGCCCACCACGGCGAGCCCTGGCTGCCGCTGGTGATCGCGGCGGCCTGGGCCGGTGCGTTCTGCGGCGACCACGTCTCCTACTTCATCGGCCGCTACGCGGGCGACTGGCTGGAGCGGCGCTGGCTGCGCCCCGGCACCCGCAGGCGCGGCGCCTACGACCAGGCCGGCCGGATCCTCGCCAGGCGCGGCGGGCTCGTCCTGCTCATCGCCCGCTACATCCCCGGCGGGCGGACGGCCGCGACCCTGGTGATGGGGGCCGTCGACTACCCGCTGCGCAAGTTCTCCCTGTTCGACGCGCTCGCCACCGGCCTGTGGGCCACCTACTCCGCGATGATCGGCTACCTGGGCGGCGCGGCGTTCCAGAACGACCCGTTCAAGGGCCTGCTGCTCGGGCTCGGCATCGCCGTGGGCGTCTCCGCGCTCGTCGAGGGCGGGCGCTGGCTGTGGGGGCGGTTCGTCAGCGGGCGGGACGGGAGCCGCGCCGGCGCCCCATCCGGACACCGCTCAGCACCAGATCGATCAGGAACACCACCACGCCGATGATCAGCAGGTAGAACAGGCCCTTCACGACGACGCCGACGATCCCCAGCGCGATCGCGACGATCAGGATGAACAGGAACAAGGCCACGGCGTTCTCCTTCCTCGGCCGGCGAGCCCGCGGTCAGCGGCGGCCCAGCCGGCGCTCGTTCGGGCCCGCCGCGTAGGCCAGCCCGTAGTACTCGAAGACGGCCTGCTCCTCGCTCGCCGGCAGCTCGCCGTCGGTGCCGATCGACGGGGCGCCCTTCACCTGCTTCTTGTCGTACGCGAGCCGGACGTGCCCGGGCCCCACGGTCGCGTCCGCGAGCGGCGCGAACACCAGCCGCTGCCGGGTCGGCAGCCCCACCTTCACGGTGGCGAAGGACGGCTGGTCGGTGGCGGTGTCGACGTAGATCGCCTCCAGCTCGCCGATCTTGCTCCCGGAGGCGTCGACCACGTCGTGGCCGCGCCACTGCCGAATGTCCTCGATCGCGAACATGTCACATCCAGCCGTCGGGTCGTCCGTTCCTTACCTGTCCGTCTACCCACTGCACGGCGGATATGTCGGGTCCCGGTCGCGAAGGCCCCGGCGCCGCGCCGGATCGGGCCGTCCAATGGCTTGACCTGCGGAATCGGCATCACCGCGGCCGTGGCGGGCATGGGGTGCGCGAGGGCTGGAGGTCTCATGCGCGTGCTGGCGGTACGGACCGTTCTTCCGGAGCACCACTACGACCAGCGCCGGATCACCGAGGCCGTCGCCGGGACGGTGAAGGCCGACCAGCGGCTCGTGGAGCGCTTCCACGCCGCGACGCGGGTGAGCGGGCGCAACCTCGCGCTCGCGATCGAGGACTACGCGGGGTTGACCGATTTCACCGCCGCCAACGACGCCTACATCGCGACCGCCCTGGAGCTGGCGGAGCGGGCCGTCGGGAAGGCGCTGGACGCCGGGGGCCTTGCTCCCGAGCAGGTCGACCACCTGGTGTTCTGCTCGTCGACGGGCGTGGCGACGCCGTCGCTGGACGCCGCGCTGGCGCAGCGCGCGGGCCTGCGCGAGGACGTCAAGCGGCTGCCGGTGTTCGGGCTGGGCTGCGCGGCCGGCGCCGCCGGGCTGTCCCGGTTGCACGACTACCTGCGCGCCTGGCCTGAGCAGGTCGCCGTGCTCGTCTGCGTCGAGCTTTGCTCGCTGACCGTCCAGCGCGACGACGCCTCGGTGGCGAACCTGGTGGGAAGCGGCCTGTTCGGCGACGGCGCCGCCGCGGTGGTGGCGGCCGGCGACCGGCGCGACATCGGCGGCCCGCCGCCGGACGGCCCCGGATGGGGGCCCCGCGTCGTCGCGACCCGCAGCCGGCTCTATCCCGACACCGCCCGGCTGATGGGCTGGAACGTCGGCGAGCACGGTTTCCGGATCGTCCTGGCCGCCGACTTGGTCGACCACGTCGAAGCGAGCCTGGCCGGCGACGTCACCGCCTTCCTCCGCGACCACGGCCTGACCCCCGGCGAGATCGCCTCGTGGGTCTGCCACCCGGGCGGACCGAAGGTGATCGAGACGATCGGCGCGGCCTTCGGCCTCGACGGCGGCGAGTTGGACCTCACCTGGGACTCGCTCCGCAAGGCGGGCAACCTGTCGTCGGTGTCGGTGCTCAACGTGCTGGAGGAGACGATCGCGCGGCGCCCGCGCCCGCCGGACGCGCCGGGCCTGCTCATGGCCCTCGGCCCGGGCTTCTCCGCCGAGATGGTGCTGCTGAGGTGGTGATCCTCTGATCGCGTACGCCGTCCTGATCCTGCTCGTCGCCGCCGAGCGGGTCGCCGAGCTCGCCCTGTCCCGGCGCCATCTCGCGTGGGCCCGGCGGCGCGGCGGCGTCGAGCACGGGCAACGGCACTACCCGGGCTTCGTCGTCGTCCAGCTCGTTCTACTGGTCGGCGCGCCGCTGGAGGCGTGGCTGCTGAAGCGGCCGTTCATCCCGGCGCTGGGGTGGCCGATGCTCGCCGTGGCGGTCCTCGCCCAGGGGCTCCGCTGGTGGTGCATCGCGACGTTGCGCGAGCAGTGGAACACCCGCGTCGTCATCGTCCCGGGCCTGCCGCTCGTCGACCGAGGTCCGTACCGCCGGCTGCGCCACCCGAACTACCTCGCGGTCGTCGCGGAGGGCGTCGCGCTGCCGCTCGTCCACACCGCCTGGCTCACCGCGTCGGTCTTCACCATCGCCAACCTCGGAATGCTGAACGTCCGCCTCCGCGTCGAGAACGCCGCGCTGCGCCAGGCCGCCCCGGCGGCACGGCCTCGCTGACTCCGCACTGTTGACCGGTCGTTTACGGAGCGTGTTCGCGGGTACCCGGCGTTCGTCGGTGGGCAAGTCGTATTCGCGCGGGCGGGGAGGGGCGGGCAGTGGCGTTTCCGGGGGCGTCCCTGGCCAAGGCGGTGCTCGGCGTGCCCGTCGCCGCGGCGGACGCGGCGTCCACCCTGGCGGTGCGGGGCGCGGTCCTGGGCGCGCGGACCACGGCGGCGGGCGTCCGGACGACCGTCCGGATCGCCGAGGCCGGTGCGCGGAGCACGGGCGTCCTGCCGGGCGGAACGAGCGAGACGGGCGATGAGCGGCCGGGCGTGGTCTCCGCCGTCCGCGCGAAGGCCGGCGAAGGCGCGCGCCGCGCCGTCCGGGCCACCGACGCGTTCGCCGCGCTGGCCGCGGGCGGACGCAGGCGGCGCGTCTGGGCGCACAACGGACGCGCCCACATCCAGGTGAACGGCCTGGCGGGCACCGGGGAGCACCACCGCCGGTACGTGCGGGCGCTCACGGAGGAGCTCCGCCGGCTGGACGGGGTGAACTGGGCGGAGGTCAACGCGATCACCGGCCGCGTCCTGGTGACGTACGCGGAGGGCACCGTCGACGCGGGCGCTCTGGTCTCCGCCGTCCAGGCCGTGGAGGACGCGCACCACGCCGACCGGTTCGACGAGGGCGCGCACGCGCCGCAGCCCGACGACGACATGGCCTGGGCCGCGGCCACCTCCGCGCTCGTCGCCGACTGCGCCGGAGTGGTGGGCGCGGTGGCCGGCAGGCTGATGAGCCTCCCGCCGGTGCCCAGCCCGGTGCGGGCGGCGGTGTCGGTGGCGGACTCGCTGCCGCACGTCCGATCGGTGCTGGAACGGAGGCTGGGCCGGCTGCGCGCCGACGCCCTGCTCGGCACTGCGAACGCCGTCGTCCAGGGCGCGTCCCAGGGCGTCGCCCCGGTGGCCGCCGACGCCGCCCACCGCTTCTTCCAGCTCTACGAGATCGGGGCGCGCCGCGAGGCGTGGCGCCGCCGCGAACCCCATCTGGTGGCGGGGGAGCAGCCGCAGGTGTGCGGCACGCGGGCCGAGCGTCCGTGCCCGCTGCCGGACGGCCCGGTCGAGAAGGCGGGGAACCGGACGGCGCTCGGGCACCTGCTCGGCGGGGCCGGCGTCCTGGCGAGCACGCGGGACGCGGCGGCCGCCGCCGACCTGCTGCTGGCGACCGTGCCCAAGGCGGCCCGGCACGGCCGGGAGGCGTTCGCCGCGGTGCTGGCGCACGACATGGCGGCCCGCGGGACCGTCGTGCTGGACCCCCTCGCGCTGCGCCGCCTCGACCGGGTCAACGCGGTCGTCATCGACTCCCAGGTGCTGTGCAACGGCGAACTGCGGCTGCTGTCGGCCGTCGCCACCGCCGACGGCATGGACGACGCCGGCGTCTGGCGCGCCGCCGGCACGGTGCTGTCGGAGTATGAAGCCGACGACCTCACCGAGCCCGGCCCGTGGCCCGCGGACGACGGCGCGTGGCGCCTGGCGCGGGCGGTGGACGCCCCGTCCGGCGGCCCCGCCGACCCGCAGGGCGTCACCCTCGACCTGCTCGACGCCCGGGACCGGCGCTGCGGGCGGGTACGGGTCGGCTCGTCGCTCGATCCGCTCGCGGAGGCGCTGCTGTCGGTGGCGCACGAGGCGGCCGACGTGGTCGTCCTGACCGAGCACGCCAGCGTCCAGGAACTGGTGGCCTGGGGCGACGACTCCCCCGTCTCCGTCGACGACCTCGCCGACTCCGTCCGCGCCCTGCAACGCGACGGCCACGTGGTGCTGGCCGTCTCCTGCGGGCAGGACGAGGCGCTCGACGCGGCCGACGTCGGCGTCAGCGTGCTGCGCGGGCACGGGCTCGCCGACTGGTGTGCGGACATCGTGTGCGGGCCGGGGCTCGCGGAGGCGTGGCGGCTGCTGACGGCCGTCCGGCCCGCGCGGCGCGCCAGCGACCGCGCCGCGGAACTGTCGCTCAGCGCGTCGGCGCTGGGCGCGCTGCTGATCGCGGGCCGCAGGCCCCGGCGCCGCCGCGGCGGACCGCTGCGCCGCGCCGCCGCGTCCTGGCAGGACCTGCCGCCGGTGTACGCGGCGTCCCTGATGGCGATGCTGACCAACGGGGTGAGCGCCCGGCGGCTGGTGCACCGGCCGCTGCCCGCGCCCGTCGTCCGCGACGCCTGGCACGCGCTCACCGCCGAGGAGGCCGTCCGTCGGCTGTCGCGCACGGCCGCCGAGCCCGAGGCGGACCGCGAACCGCGTCCGGCGGCGGCGCCGCTGCACCGGATGCTGGTCCGGCCGGGGAAGGCGGCCCTGCGGCTGGCCGCCGCGGTCCGGCAGGAACTCGACGATCCGCTCACCCCCGTGCTCGCACTCGGCGCCGCGGCCTCCGCCGTGGTCGGCTCCAGCGTGGACGCGCTGCTGGTCAGCAGCGTCATGGCGGGCAACGCGCTGATCGGCGGCGCGCAGCGGATGCGGGCCGAGAAGGCCCTCGGCGAACTGATGCTCGGCCAGCAGATCCGCGCCCGCCGGTTGCGCGCCCGCGCCACCGCCGAACCCGGCGGCGAGCCGTTCGCGCATCTGCGGACCGCCGACGCCGAGCAGATCGCGGCCGGCCGGCTGCGCGTCGGCGACGTCGTCCGGCTGCGCTCGGAGGACGTCGTTCCGGCCGACGCCCGGCTGCTGTGGGCCGAGTCGCTGGAGGTGGACGAGGCCACGCTCACCGGCGAGTCCGTGCCCGTCGACAAGAACGTCGAGCCGTCGCCCGGCGCCGACCCGGCCGACCGGCACTGCATGCTCTACGAGGGCACCACGGTCGTCGCCGGCAGCGCCGTCGCGCTGGTCGTCGCCACCGCCGAGGCCACCGAGACCGGACGCGCCGCCGCCCTCGCCGGGACCGCCGATGCCTCGTCCAGCATGCAGGCGCGGCTGGCCGAGCTGACCCACCAGGCGCTGCCCGCCACGCTGCTCGGCGGCGCGGCCGTCACCGTCCTCGGCATGCTGCGAGGCCTGCCGCTGCGGCGCGCCCTCGGCTCCGGCGTCGCGGTCGCCGTGGCCGCCGTCCCCGAGGGCCTGCCGCTGGTCGCGACCGTCTCGCAGCTCGCGGCCGCGCGGCGGCTGTCGCGGCTCGGCGTCCTGGTCCGCTCCACCCGCGCGCTCGAAGCGCTCGGACGCGTGGACACCCTGTGCTTCGACAAGACCGGCACGCTCACCGAGGGCCGGCTCCGGCTCGTCCGCGCGGCCGGCCCGACCCGCCCGCACCCCCTCAGCGGCGCCGCCGAGCAGCGCATCCTGCGCACCGCCGCGCGCGCCTGCCCGCCGCCGGGCGGCCGGCAGGTCGCGCACGCCACCGACCGCGCCGTCCTGGACCGCGTCGACGCCCTGCCGCCGGACGACCGCTGGACCCTGGACGAGGAGCTGCCGTTCGAGACCACCCGCGGCTTCTCCGCCTCGCTCGGCGACGACGGCTACCGGACGGTCCTCGCGGTCAAGGGCGCGCCCGAGGTGCTGCTGGCCAAGTGCACCCGGATCCACACCTCCGCCCACCGCGACGAGGCCCTCACCGCGTCCCGGCGCCGCGCCGCCGCCGCGACCGTCCGGCGGCTGGCCGGGCAGGGCCTGCGCGTGCTCGCCATCGCCGAGCGCCCCGTCGCCGACCCCGGCCCGGTGCGCGGGCAGATCGCCGAGCACGTCGAGGACCTGGCGCTGCTCGGCTTCATCGGCATCGCCGACACCCCGCGGCCCACCGCCGAGGAGGCCGTGCAGCGGCTCGGCGAGGCGGGCGTCCGCACCACCATGATCACCGGCGACCATCCGGACACCGCCGCGGCCGTCGCGGCCGAACTCGGCATCCCCGACGCCGACCGGGTCGTCACCGGGACCGAGCTCGACGCCATGTCCGCCGCCGACCGGATCCGGGCCGTCGAGCGCGCCGCGGTCTTCGCCCGCGTCTCCCCCGCGCAGAAGGTCCGGATCGTCAAGGACCTGCGGCGGGCCGGCCGGGTCGTCGCCATGACCGGCGACGGCGCCAACGACGCCGCCGCCATCCGCCGCGCGGACGTCGGCATCGCCGTCGTCGGCCGCGGCTCCGGCGCCGCCCGCACCGCCGCCGACCTCGTCCTCACCGCGCCCGACACCGCGCTGATCCTGGACGCGCTGCGGGAGGGCCGCGCGCTGTGGCACAGCGTCCGCGACGCCGCCGCGATCCTGGTCGGCGGCAACGCGGGCGAGGTCTCCTTCACCGTCCTCGGGACGGCCCTCAGCGGGGACGCGCCGCTCAGCACCCGGCAGCTGCTCGTGGTGAACATGCTGACCGACATGCTCCCGGCGCTCGCCGTCGCGATCACCCCCGCCGGCTCCGGCCCGGACGCGGCGCCGCTCGGCGGGGAGCCGGTCCGCGGCTTCACCGGCAAGGACATGCGGCGGGTCCTCGCCGTGCGCGGCACCGCCACCGCCGCCGCGGCCCTGGCCTCCTGGCAGCTCGGGCGGCTGACGAGCCTGGTCCCCGGAGGCCGGCGCAGGGCGTCGACGATGGCGCTCGCGTCGCTGGTCGGCGCCCAGCTCGGCCAGACCCTCATCTCGCGCTGGCGCAGCCCGCTCGTCATGGCCACCTGCGCCGTCTCGGCCGCCGCGCTGTTCGCGGTGATCGAGACGCCGGGCGTCAGCGCGTTCTTCGGCTGCACCCCGCTCGGGCCCGGTGCCTGGACGATCGTCACGGCGTCGGCCGCGGCGGCCACGCTGGGGGCCGCCGTCGCGCCGCGCCTGCTCCCCGACCGCTGAACCCGGGCCCGCCGGATCAGCCCATGCTCTTGGCGCCGTCCAGGGACTCGCGGATGATGTCGGCGTGCCCGGCGTGCTGGAACGTCTCGGCGGCGATGTGCATCAGCACCATCCGGGCCGACCAGGACGCGCCCTGCTCGAACCACGGCGCGTCCGGCAGCGGCTGTGCGGCGTTCAGGTCGGGGATCGCGGCGACGAGCTCGTCGGTCCGGCGCGCGGTCTCGGCGTAGGCGTCCAGCACGCCTTCGAGCGTCTCGCCCGGCAGCAGCCGGAACTCCTCGGCGCGCCGCTGGAAGTCCTCCTCGGTCATGGCGTTGAAGTCGGGCATGACGGACGGCCCCTCGATGATGAAGTCCGCCCAGCCCCGCTCGACCGAGGTGACGTGCTTGATCAGGCCGCCCAGGCACAGCTCGCCCGCGGTCGTCCGCTGCCGGGCCTGGTCGTCGGTCAGGTCGCGGGTGGTGAAGCGCAGGAAGTGCCGGGCCTTGGCCAGCAGCGCCAGCAGGTCGGCGCGCTCGCCGGTCGTCACGGGCGCCGCGTCGCGGGTCTTTTCGGCGGTGTCGTTCATGGTCGCGACCTCCAGGTCGTCTCGTTCCGGCTGATGAGAACCACGCTAGGAGGTATTGCGGCCACTTTCCGACCTGAATCGCGGGCAGAATCGAGGACATGGCGAACACCAGCACCCGGACGCTGCGGCTGCTGTCGCTGCTGCAGAGCCACCGGTACTGGCCGGGCACCGAACTGGCCGACCGCCTCGGCGTCTCCGTCCGCACCCTGCGCCGCGACGTCGACCGGCTGCGCGAGCTCGGCTACCCGGTCGAGGCGCAGCGCGGCGTCGACGGCGGCTACCAGCTCGCCGCGGGCGCGGCGCTGCCCCCGCTCGTGATCGACGACGAGGAGGCCGTCGCGCTGGCCGTCGGGCTGCAGGCCGCCGCGCAGGGCCCGGTGGAGGGCATCGCCGAGCCGTCCGTGCGGGTCCTGGCGAAGATCGTGCAGGTGATGCCGGCCCGGCTGCGCCGCCGCGTCGAGGCGCTGCGCGCGATGACCGTGACCGCCGGCTGGGCGGGCCCGGCCCGCACCGACGTCGACCCGGACGTCCTGACCACCGTCGCGCTCGCCTGCCGCGACAGCGAGCGGCTCCGCTTCTCCTACACCGCCGCCGACGGCCGCCGCACCGACCGGCACGTCGAGCCGCACCGGCTCGTCTCCCTCGGCCGCCGCTGGTACCTGGTCGCCTACGACCTGACGCGCGGCGACTGGCGCAACCTCCGCGTCGACCGGCTCACCGACCCGCGCGGCACCGGTGCCCCGTTCCGCCCGCGCGAGCTGCCCATCGCCGACGCCGCCGAGTTCGTCCGCACCCGGCTGGACAGCGCGCCCCGCTCCTACCGCGTCGAGGTGCTGGTGGACGTCCCGGCCCGCGTCGCGCGGGAGCGCATCGGCCGGTGGAGCACGGTCGAGGAGGTCGACGCCGAGCACTGCCGCGTGCTGTTCGTCGCCGACTCGCTGGAGTGGCCGACCATGGCGCTGGGCACGCTCGGCGCCGACTTCCGCGTCCTGCATCCGCCCGAGCTGATCGACCTGCTCCGCGACTGGGCGACCCGGTTCCACCGCGCCGCGACCGCCCCCTGACACCGCGGGACGGGTGGGGCGCCGCACCGCTTGTCCCCCGTGCGAGCTACCGGCGAATGTCCACCGTGCGGTGACGATTCGGGATGCCTCGAATCCCTAGCGTTGCGGCGTACCGCGGCGAGCTGTCCGCGGGCCTCGCGAAGGAGTCGTCATGCGTCTGTTGAAGCAGTTCCTGGCGGTCGGGCTGATCGCCCTCATCGGCGGCCAGGCCGCCGCCGCGGCGGACTGGAACCCGGTCCTCACGCTGGTGATCGGGCTCGCCACGGCCGTGCTGACCCCGGCCGTCTACGCGTGGGTGGTGCGGCGGACGGAGCACCGCGACCCGGTCGAGGTGGCGCGGAAGGGCGCCCCCGCCGCCGTCGGGCGGGGACTGCTGATCGGCGTCGGGATGTTCGCGTTGGTCATCGTGAACCTGGCGTTCCTCGGCTACTACAAGGTCGACGGCTTCGGCTCGGCGGGCGGCACGGTCGCGCTGCTCGGCTTCATGGCCGCCGCCGCGGTGACCGAGGAGGTGCTGTTCCGCGGCGTCCTGTTCCGGATCGTCGAGGAGCGCACCGGCACCTGGATAGCGCTGGGGCTGACGGGGCTGGTGTTCGGCCTGTCGCACCTGGCGAACGCGCACGCCACCCTGTGGGGCGCGCTCGCCATCGCCATCGAGGCCGGCGGCATGCTCGGCGGCGCCTACGTCGCCACCCGCAACCTGTGGCTGCCGATCGGGCTGCACTTCGGCTGGAACTTCGCCGAGGCGGGCATCTTCGGCACCGAGGTGTCCGGCAACAACACCCCGCAGGGGCTGCTGGACGGCGCCGTGTCCGGCCCGGCCCCGCTCAGCGGCGGCGACTTCGGCCCGGAGGCGAGCCTGTACTCGGTCGTGTTCGGCGTGATGCTGACGATCCTGTTCATGTGGCTGGCCCACCGCCGGGACCGCGTGGTGGCCCGCCGCCGCCGTGCCGGCCGGGGCTCCGAGGCCGCTAGGCTCGCCCAGTGATCGACTTCCGGCGGCTCCCCGGGCTGTGGGAGCGGTACGACGTCACGGTCCGGGACCTGCCGCTGGGACTGCTGCTGGTCGCCATGTCGCTCGTCCCGAGCCTGCACGGCGTCGGCACGCAGCTCGGCTACCTGCCGGACCGCCCCTTCGACGCGCTGGGCGTCGCGGCGGTCGCCCTGGAATGCCTCCCGCTCGCCGTGCGCCGGCGGTGGCCGGACGTCTGCCTGGCCCTGGTGGCGGCCGGGTTCGCCATCGACCAGCTCCGCGGCTACCACACGGTCGCCGGCACCGCGCTGCCCATCGTGCTGATCAGCACGGGCGCCCACCTGGAGCGCAGCCGCCGCCCCCTCATGGCCGTCGCCTCCGCCGCCTACGTCGTGCTGGCGGTCGCGCTCGAACGGCAGGGCGCGGGCGAGGGGGTCGAGGGGTACGTCACGTTCTACCTGGCGCTCTGCCTCGCCTGGGGCGCCGGCGCCTGGCTGCGCTCCACCCGGGCCGCCGAGGCCGAACGCCGCCGCCACGTCGCCGAGGCCACCCGCACCGCCGAGCGCACCCGCATCGCCCGCGAGCTCCACGACGTCGTCACCCACCACGTGACCGCGATGGTGGTCCAGGCCGAGGCCGCGCGCTACCTGACCGCCGCCCCCGACCGCCTGGAGGAGACCCTCACCGCCGTCTCCGACACCGGCCGCCGCGCCATCACCGACCTGCGGCACCTGCTCGACCTGCTCAACCCCGACCACACCGCCGGCGCCGCCGCAGGCGGGCGGACCGCCTCGACCGGCGACATCGCCGAGCTGGTCGACCAGACCCGCCGCGCCGGGCAGCCGGTGGAGTTCGTCCGGCAGGGCGAGCCCGCCGAGCCGGCGGGCGGCGCCGAGTTCGTGGCCTACCGGGTCGTCCAGGAAGCCCTCACCAACGCCCTCAAGTACGCCCACGGCAGCGCCACCCGGGTCCGGGTCCGCCATGCCGAGAAGGAGATCACCGTGGAGATCGCCAACGACGGGTCCGGGTCGCGGACCCGCTCGCCCGGCGGCGGCGGACGGGGCCTGACCGGCCTCCGCGAGCGCGTCGAGGCCCTCGACGGCGACTTCACCGCGGGCCCCGGGGCGGACGGCGGCTTCGCCGTGACGGCCCGCATCCCCACCGGGAGCCGGTCGTGAGCGCGCCCGTCCGGGTCCTGGTCGCCGACGACCAGGCGCTCATCCGCACCGGGTTCGCGACGATCATCGACGCCCAGCCCGACCTGGAGATCGTGGGCGAGTGCGGCGACGGCCGCGCCGCGGTCGACCTCGCCCGCGAGCTGAGGCCGGACATGGTCGTGATGGACGTGCGGATGCCGGTCCTCGACGGCATCGAGGCCACCCGCCTGCTGGCCGGCGCCGGGGTCCCCGACCCCGTCAAGGTCCTCGTCGTGACGACGTTCAACCTGGACGAGTACGTCTACGAGGCGCTGCGCGCCGGCGCGAGCGGGTTCCTGCTCAAGGACGCCCCGCCGGCACAGCTGCTGCACGGCATCCGCACCGTCGCGTCCGGCGCCGCGCTGCTGGACCCCGATGTGACGCGGCAGCTCGTCGGCCGGTACGCGGCCCGGATCCGCCCCGCCGGGAGCACGCCGGACGGCACCGCGCTGACCCCGCGCGAGCTGGAGGTGCTGCGCCACATCGCCGACGGCCTGTCCAACAGCGAGATCGCGGCGGCGCTCGTCATCAGCCAGGAGACCGTCAAGACCTACGTGTCGCGCATCCTCACCAAGCTCGACCTGCGCGACCGCGTGCAGGCGGTCGTCTACGCCTACCGCAACGGCCTGGTGACCTGAGCTCACGCCCGCCGGACCACGGCGGCGTCGAGCTCCAGCACCACCTTCGGGCCGACCATGACCCTGGTCAGGGCGTTCCAGTTCACACCCCAGTCGTTGCGGTCGATCGTCGCGCCGCCCGCGAAGGCGACCCGCAGGCCGTCCTCGGCGCCGGTCAGCGTGAACTCCACGGTGACCGGCCTGCACACGCCGCGGACGGTCAGGTCACCGGTGACCGCGAACCCGTCGTCGCCTCTTCGCTCCACTCGCGTCGAAGCGAAGGTGATGGCCGGGTGCTCGTCCACCTCCAGGAACGTCCGGCACAGCTGCTCATCGCGCTGCCGGTTGCCGGTCCGGACGCTGCCCGCCCGGATGGTGAGCCGGACGCTGGACTTCGACGGGTCGCCGCCGTCCAGGCGCGCGGTGCCCTCGAACTCGTCGAACCGCCCGCGCACCCGGGTGGACAGCCTGTGCCGGGCGACGAACCCGATCCGCGTCCGGGCGGTGTCGAGAACGTAGTCGCCGGTCAACTCGCCGAGCGTGGTCACTGTCGTCATGGTTCGGCTCCTCAGGTGATTCGCGTCCGAAAGCACGACGACACAGGCTCGGGAAACGTGAGGGTTCTCTTGGAACTTGGCTGGCACTGAGGTGGGACCGCCCAGGGAAGTGCTCGGGTACCGGCGAACCCGCTCCGAGGAGAGACCATGGCCGCGCCATCACCCAAGGACCGAACCGATTTCGAGAACGCCGAGCGAGGGCTGGTGGCGTCGCTGTCCCCGGCGGTCGTGCGGGACGCCGGCGGGCGCGTCGTCTGGGACAACGACGCGTTCTCGTTCCTGGACGGGCCCTGCCCCGAGTCGGTGAACCCGTCGCTGTGGCGGCAGGCGCAACTGTGCGCCAAGCAGGGGCTGTTCGAGGTGACGGACGGGATCTACCAGGTACGGGGCCTGGACCTGTCGAACATGACCCTGGTCGAAGGCGACCGGGGCGTGATCGTGATCGACCCGCTCGTGTCGGTGGAGACCGCGGCCGCCGCGCTCGCGCTGTACCGGGAGCACCGCGGGGACCGTCCGGTCACCGGGCTGGTCTACACCCATTCCCACGTCGATCACTTCGGCGGCGCGGAAGGGGTGCTCGAAGCCGGAAACCCGGAGGAAATTCCGATCCTGGCTCCGGCCGGATTCCTGGAGCACGCCGTCTCGGAGAACGTGTACGCCGGGACGGCCATGGGCCGCCGCGGCGTTTACCACACCGGCGTTCTGCTGGAGAGGGGACCGACCGGAATGGTCGGGACAGGGTTGGGCCAGACCGCATCGTCGGGACGCATTTCCCTGATCCCTCCGAATACCGATATCACGCGGACGGGCCAGGAAGTGACCGTCGACGGGGTGCGCATCGTCTTCCAGCTGACGCCCGGCACCGAGGCGCCCGCGGAGATGAACTTCCATTTCCCCGACCGGCGGGCGCTGTGCCTGGCCGAGAACGCGACCCACAACCTGCACAACATCCTGACGTTGCGCGGCGCGGTGATCCGTGACGCGCGCGTATGGGCGCGGTACCTGGACGAAGCGATCGCCCTGTTCGCCGACGACACGGACGTCGCGTTCGCGTCCCACCATTGGCCGACATGGGGACGCGAGCCGATCGTGGCGTTCCTGTCCCAGCAGCGCGACCTGTACGCCTACCTGCACGACCAGACGTTGCGGCTGCTCAACCAGGGGCACACCGGGATCGAGATCGCCGAGATGATGGAACTGCCGCCCGCCCTGGCGGGCGCCTGGCACGCCCGCGGCTATTACGGCTCGATCAGCCACAACGTCAAGGCGATCTACCAGCGGTACATGGGGTGGTTCGACGGCAATCCCGCGCACCTCTGGGAGCACCCGCCCGTCGAGGCGGCCACGCGGTATGTGGAATGCATGGGCGGGGCGTCCAGATTGATGTCGATGGCCCGCGACTACGCAGACAAAGGCGATCTGCGATTCGCCGCCACGCTACTCAACCATGTGGTGTTCGCCGACCCCGACAGCGCGGACGGCAAGGCCGCGCTCGCGGACGTCTATCAACGGCTCGGCGAGGGCGCCGAGAACGGCACGTGGCGCAATTTCTTCCTAACCGGCGCGATGGAACTGCGCGGAGGCGTCGCGCCCGTCCCGACCAGCATCGCGGGAGGCATGACTGCCGGCCTGTCGGTCGAGCAGGTCTTCGACTCGATGGCGATCCGGGTGAACGGCCCCAAGGCGTGGGACGAGCACCTCACCATCGACTGGGACTTCACCGACACCGGCGACCGCTACCGGATGGCGCTGTCCAACGGCGTCCTCATCCACCGCCAGGTCACCGGCCATTCCGTCCAAGCCGCAGATCTCACACTCACCCTGGACCGCCGGTCGCTGTTCGCGCTCATCTCCGGCGAGGACTACAGCGGGATCACCGCCTCCGGCGACTCGGCCGCCCTGCGGCGGCTTCTGGCCGTCATCGAGGCCCCCGAACCGAATTTCCCCATCGTCACTCCCTGACGGAACCGACCGGATAGTTCGACCGAAAGCATTCAGGGGCGCTATGGAGCAGGTCATCGGCGAGCCGCGGCCGCTGGCGGTCGGGGTGGCCATCAGCCCGATCCCGATCATCGCGGTGATCCTCATGCTGATCCTCGCCGCCAAGCAGTTCACGTCCCGCCCGAACCCGTCCGAGCAGGCAGGCATGCCCAAATGGATGCAGGCCATCGACACCTTCACCCCGGTCAAGGCCGCCTCGCTCGGCGCGCTCCTGTCGGCGGTCAACCCCAAGAACCTGATGATGTGCGCCGCAGCCGGCATCGCCGTGGCCCAAGGCGAATTGAGCATCGGCGGCCAGGCGGGCGCCGTCGCGGTGTTCACGGTGATCGCGGCATGCACCGTGGCCGTCCCGGTCGCCGTCTATATCGCCGACACCGAACGGATGCGCCGCCCGCTGAACAGCCTGCGCTCCTGGCTGGAACGCAACAGCACCACGGTGATGTTCATATTGCTCCTGGTAATCGGAGTAGTCCTCCTGGGCAAGGGCCTATCCGGCCTAACCACTCTCAGCATGACGCCGGTAGCCCTCACCCCGGAACCGGACCCGTGATAGCCGAGTCGTAGGAGAGGCAGCCAACTTCATAGCGAGAGGCCGATGGACGCCAACAACGTCACCGCGATCTGCGCAACACTCATCGCCCTGCTCTCCCTGGCAGTCTCCTTCCTGGAAGCCCGCGCCGTCCGTCAACACAACCGTCACGCGGTACGCCCCCTGCTGGAGTTATGGACCCCGCGGCGCCACGGCGACCGGACCGGAATCCAGCTCATCAACCAGGGCCTTGGCCCAGCGATCATCACGCGCACCATCCTGAAGCTCGACGGCCAGGTCCTCGGCGGCTGGGACCAACCCACCGTCGACCAGATGCGCGCGTCACTACCCGCCCGGCCGGGCGCCATGACCGTTCGTCCCCCTCGCGCGATCCCCGTCGGCTTCCATTCCTTCCTGCTGAGCCTCGACGACTTCGACCGCGAGCAGCATGCCTGGTTCGCCGACCTCATCAAGCGACGCATCCAAATCGAGATCCATTACGAATCCCTCTACGGCGGCGAGAACTTCAAGACGACCCTCCACGTCGACCCGCCCGCCTGACCAGGGATCAAGCACCGCCGCATCTCGGTCACCGGGGAATGCCGGGCACCGTCGTCCAGCCGGGGTCGATATGCCCCAGCCAGGCGTCCTGATCATCTGCGAGCGGCTGTCCAAGAGGAAGCGGCAGAAAACGACATGCGAACATCAAGCCGACATCCTCGCCATCGCCACGGACGGTGTGACACCAACTGTCCGCCATGGACGCGGGCGCCTCCAACTGGAAAAAGGTGGTCCTCCGAGGCCGGTGAGTGTCGGGATGAGGCCTGTCTTCCACCGCTACCCGCCGGACCACCGACGCGCTGACCAAACCGGTCTCCTCAGCAACCTCACGCAAGACCGCCTCTTCAAGACCTTCACCCGGATGGACACCACCAGCGGGCACCTGGGTTCCCGCCTCAGGCAGGCCGACATGATCGAACACCAGGAGTTCAGCGACAGCACGACGCCTGATCACGTAGGCCGCGACGCGGATTCTCGGTCGGCTCACCCAAGCATTCTCCAATTGCCCGCGAGGAAGTCGGTGATGGCGGCGACGATTGCCGGATAGTCGTCGCCGAACCAGATGAAGTGGCTCGGGGCAGCACTGATGAGGAGCCGCGCGCCGGGGATTGCGGCGACCAGCGCCTCGGCCTGGGCGAAGGGCACGGCGCCGTCTCTGGGAGCGGCGATGACCAGGGTCGGCTGCGTGACCGGAGGGACCTTGCCGGGACGGGCCATGCAGCGGAGATCCGTCGTGAAGCCAGACCCCGAACGCATCCGCGCGAAGAGTTCCACTAGCAGCGCGCGGTGCTCGGCGGACAACTCGGAGACAAGCCCATCGGCCGGACCGGTGGTCAGGTCGCGCAGCAACAGGTGCAACGCCGCCTGCGGGGCCCGGCGGACGAGACCATGGACGAACGCCCAGCTGACACGTTCGACGCCCGGAGAGAACACCAGGCGTCCGCCCAAGCGGGTGCGGCGGTCGGGCCAAGGAAGGAAGCCGACGGCGCTTTCCAAGACGAGGCGCTCGACGAGGTCGGGGTGCCGGGAGGCGAGGGTCACCGCCGTCGGGCCGCCCGCCGACTGGCCGACGACGGCCGCCAGCCGCTCGATGCCCAGGTCAGCGCAGAGCTCGACGACCGCATCGGCGAACCGGGCGGGAGACGTCCCGGTGCCCGACGGCGTGCGGCCGTACCCAGGCCGCGACGGTGCCAGCACCGAAAATCCAGCCTCGGCGAACACCTCCTCCCCCAGCGGCAGACTCGCCCGCATATGCCCACCGTGCAGCATCAGAACGGTAGACGGCCCGCGCTTTTCCAGCCGGTACTCCAGCGGCCCGAAAGACGTCTCGGTGACAGTGGCGGGACGCTCGAACATGAGAGTCCTCCATCCCGTGGGCGGCCAATCGAAAGAACAATCATGACCACGAGCACCCTCGTCGCCGACCGCATCGAGATCGCCGACCTGTGCACCCGCTTCGCGCGTCTACTCGACGAGAAGCGATGGGAGGACGCGGACACCGTCTTCACCGACGATGTGGCGGTGCACTCGCCGCGCGGGGACGACCTCCGCGGCATCGGCAGGGTCGTCGACTTCATGCGACGGAGTGAGGTCGAGGGACAGCACACCCACCACACGACCGCCGAGCTCCTGGTGGACGTCGACGGCGACCAGGCGGCCGTCTCGGCGAACTCGATCGTGTACTACTACCGCGACGGCCAGGCACCCCATTTCACCGGCGGCCTGCGACAGCACTACACCTCAGTCCGTACGCCGGCGGGCTGGCGAATCCGCGAGGTGCGTATCACACCCGCCTGGACACGCGAGAACTGATCTCCCCCGGGCAGCCGCCCTCCCAGCGCGGGGAAATCGCCATCACCTTGGAAATCGCGGCGGGTCGCCTTGAACGCCCGGCCAACGCACCGGGCGGGCTTTCGCGGATGCCCTCCCAATGCGGTGAGCGCGACACCCTGCTGGCCCTCCAGGAAGCACTGATCGAGCACTACCAGGCCGCCGTCGAATACAAGGGGAACCGCAGCAGGGTCGAGGCCCGCCTCGACCGCGACCGCGACGAGGACACGCTGCGTCAGGCAGGCCGCCGATACCGCGATGCGGCACGAACCGTGCAGAAGCTCGCGGCGAGGACGCTAACCCGCGAGGGGGCGGCAGCGGTCGAGGACTGCGCCTCGCGAGTCGCCCAGTCCATCAACGAGCCGCGCAACGACGAGCTGGCCCACCAGGCCGATGCCGCAATGATCCGCGCCCAGGAGTTGGTTGGTGCGGCGATCCGCCGACCACTGGACCTGGGCAGCTAGCGGTTCCACCGGCTGCAGAGGGGGCCGGAGGGCGGGCCGGTGGGTGCGCGGTCCGGCCGGGTGCGGTGCTCGTGGCGGCACCCGGCCGGAATCCGCGACCGTCCGGCCGGGTCAGCGGCCGATGGCCGCCAGCACGTCGTTCGCGATCGCCTCGTCGATCCGGCCGTCCGGGGCGCCGCCCACCCCGATGCCCGCGATCGGGAACCCCTTGTAGATGACCGGGACGCCGCCGGGCAGCGTGAGCGTGCCCGGGATCTGCTTGATCGTCTCGTTCCCGGACAGAGCGCTGGTGGGCTGACCGAACGCCACGGCGGTGTACGCCTTGGCCTTGGCGGACACGTAGGTCTGCGGGCCCGCCTCGCGCGTCCGGACGACCAGCCGGATGGTGCCCGCCCGCTCCATGATCACCATCGTGACGCGCTGGTTCCCGTGCCGGCGGGCCGACTCCACGAACTCCCTGGACGCGCGGACGAGCGCGCTGTTCGACAGCACCCGCTCCGGCGCCGTGGCAGCGCCATCCCCATGCCCGTGGCCATGTCCGTGCCCGTGGCCGTGCTTGCCGTGCCCGTCCTGGACCGCGACGGCGGCGGCCGGCGCGGCGGCGGACGCCGGCCCCGCGACGCCGACCGCCCCGGCGGCGACCGCACCCAGCGCGACGGCGCCGCCGATGAAACGCCTGATCGACATGTTCCCCCGATTCCCTGACCTTCGGTCACATGAAGCGACCCTTCAAATTCGAAAAGTAACCGCACGTAAGGACGGGGACAATGTGTCGCGGCCAGCGTCCGGGCAACTCTCGGTAAAACACCTCGCGGCGTCGCAACGAAGCCGATTGATCTCGCAGACGGTGACGAGGCCCCGATCTCCAAACCGAAGGGGCAGGCGAATCGAGGGCCAGGGCGATGTCTTTGGCCGACGCCGTTCGGGTGGTCGGCCAGAACGCCCAGAACCTGCCGCAACCCACAGCATTTACGGTGCGGCGACGTCGCGTAGAACATCGTGCAGCCCTCGACGGCGTCGCACAGCGCCGCGTACGACCGCAACCGGCCACCGGCGGGCAGTCTCACCGGGATGAAGCGTCCGCGCCACGCCATGTGCGTCCACATCGCGCATCCCACGTGAAGCCGCTTTATACGACGCTAGCGAGGCCCGGTGACGTGCGGACCGATCCGGACGCAGCCGGGCCGCACCGCCCCCGCGACGAGTACTGGCCTTGCCGCATCGTCCGCGCGAAACGAAACATGTTGGGAAAATCGTCGTTTGCGCCATTAGCCTGCTGTCGTGGCCGATCGAATCCTTGCGGAGCTGGCGGCGCTGGAGAGAGGGGAAGCCGATCTCCGGCGCGCGTACGAGCGGCTGGAAAAAGAGTTGGATCGTCTGGACGGCGATCTACGAACGTCGTTAGCCGCCTGGTCAGGAGAGGCGCGAGCGGCCTATGAACAGGCCCATCGCGAATGGATGCTGGCCGCACGCGATATGGCACGTCAGGTGGACGAGCTGCATCGGTACGTCGCCCGGGCACGGCGCAACTTCCACACCTCCCTCCATGCGAACCACGGCATGTGGAATCCACCATGAGCCCACCACCGGATCCGGTCTCGCCCGTCCCAGCGCGGGTTGATATCACGCCCGAGACGGTCGACCGTGCGGCGGCCAACTTCGCGATCGGCCAGCAGGACCTGATCAGGGCGTACACGACCCTGTCGCAGAAGCTGTCCGCGCATTCGTCGGGCATGGCCGGTTTCGACAAGGCCGCCCACCAGTTCGCCGCCTTGTACGACCCGGCAGCCAAGGCGGCCTACCAGGCATTCCACAAGGCGATCGAGGCGTTGGGCGGCACCTCCCTCGGCCTCACCCAGACGGTCAACAATCACCTGGCCGCCGATCATCACTCCCGCGCCGACCGCCCCGGCGGCGGGCCACGGCGCTTCCCGCCGCATCCGGTGTCGCAGAACTTCGCGGTGGCCGCCGCGCCCCCGTCGGTGATCGGGGCGATGAGCTGGGCGCCCAACACCACCGTCCCGCTCATCCGCCACGCGGTACCGCACCTGCCCGGCTGGGTGGACGATCTGCTCGGCACCTCCAACGACTGGCCGCAGGGCAACCCGGACATGTTCGATCAGACCGGCGACGCCTGGGCGGAGGCCGCCCGCGAGATCGGTCAGGTCGCCTCGTGGCTGAACTGGACGATCACCACCATCCTCGACCCGGCCGACAACGCCGAACACACCACCGTCGCCAACTACTGGGCCACCCTGTACCGACCCGGCGACACGTCCACCATCCTGTCCGGCCTGCAGTCGATGTGCACTGCCCTGGCCAACGCATGCCACGAGTACGCCCAGGCCACCCGGGACGCCACCCGCATCGTCACCGGCGAGCACATCGCCGAGATCATCCTTCTGCTCGGCGCCGGCGCCGTCTCCGGCCTGCTGCGCAAACTGTTCGGCAGGATCCTGTCCCGCGTCGGCGCCTACATGCTCAGCCGCGTCGCCGGCATCGCCGAACGCTGGGCCCTCCGCAAGATCCTCGCCGACCTCCTCAAGGCCACCGCCGACACCAAAGTCGTCAAAGCCGTCCAAGCCGCCTTCGACAAGACGGTCGGCAGGGCGCTCGGCAAGGACATCGAGGCCACGGAACGCCGGCTCGGCCTCGTACCGGGCACTCCCGAGTATCGGGCTCGGCTGACGGAACTGGCGAAGGACCCTGCCCACGGTGGCGAGATCACGGCCAAGACGGAGCGCGAGGCAGAAGTCGGCCTGCAACTGGAACGGGACGGCCTCCTGCCCGGCCCTATCAAGCGGGCTCCATTCGACGCGGCAGGAAGAGACCAAGGCGAATTCGTCGATGCAACGGGAAATTTTTGGGATGTCAAGAGCTCTCCAGATGTCCAGCCGAGCTACGGGCGCAATCCAGGCCAGGCGATCCCAAAGCCCCAATCAATCGAGCGCTTCACCAGAATGGTAAGCAAAGAAATAGGCGAAGGGCACAATGTGATTATTGACCCGATCGGCATGACACCGGAGCGGGCCAGCACCTTGAAGCAAGTGGTCGCCGCCCATCCAGAGTGGCATGGGAGGGTAATATGGAAACCATGAGTGAGAACTTCGGACGTACTCGGGGTGACGTTGTCGCGTTTCCGCACGATATGGCCGCGAAGCAAGCTTTGGAGACCTACCTCGACGATCTTCCCGAGGACCCCCGGATCGTAAGTCGACCTCTCGCGGGCAACGGCCTCGATTTTTCCGGCGCCGATCTGTCCGGCCTCAACCTGGCCGCTGCCTACTTGGACGAGGCGATCCTGGACCAGGTCAGGCTCCGCAACGCGAACCTTGGAGGAGCGTCCCTGATAGCAGCGCACATGCGTGGCGCCGACCTGAGCGGCGCATATCTGCGGAAGGCACAGGGGCGAGCCTGCGATGCGCGGAATGCGCTGCTCATTGGCGCATATCTCCAGAAAATCGAGTTCGAGGACGCCGACCTGCGAAATGCCGATCTCCGCAGGGCCGATCTCGCGAGAGCATGGCTTGCCGGAACGGACCTGCGCGGTGCCGACCTGCGAGCGTGCGACTTCGGCGGGCCCACGAGCTCGGCCGCCCTTTTGGAGGTCCGCATGGCGGATTCGCGTCTTGACGGCGCAACCGGTCATGTCAGCGGGCCGGTCGATGTCGGAACAACGTCACCTCAATTGATCAACGGCGATGAGCTGAAACGCTGGTTCGCCGACCATGGCGCACCCGAGGTCGAAGTCCATAACTGACGATTGAACGGGCGTCGGCGTCATCACGATGGTCCGCTCGACCTACAGGGACCGCTTGTAGAATTCTGGCGACCAAGAAGAAGGCGGCTCAGGCGTTCTGGGAGTTGAACCGTATGGCGAGGTGCAAGCCGCCTTCGGTGCGGGCGTCGGCAGTGAGGGTGGCGTGGTGGGCTTGGGTGACCGCGTTGACGATGGCGAGGCCGAGACCGTAGCCGTCGCGGCGTCCTTGACGGTCAGGCGCCAGCTTTTGGAAGGGTTGGAAGAGGCGCTGGATCTGGTCGCCGGGAACGACCGGTCCGCTGTTGGTGACTCTGAGAAGAACCTCCGCGCCGGAGGTCCGGGTTGTGATTTCTACGTGGCCGCCTGCGTGGTTGTGGCGGATTGCGTTGTCGATGAGGTTGGTGACGAGGCTTTCGATCAATTTCGGGTCTCCGGCCGTCACTGCGGGCGTCAGGTGCTCGGTGATGTCAATGCCTCTCTCCGTTGCTCGGTCGCGGCGAAGGGCGAGTGCTTTTTCGACGACCTGAGCGAGGTCGAGGCGATCCCAGCGGGCGACGCCGCGTTCGCTGGTGGCGAGGGCGAGCAGTGCTTGGACGAGTCGCTCCTGGTGTTCGCCGAGGGCGAGGGCCTCCTGGCAGGCCGAGCGCAGGGTGTCGTTGTCGGTGTCGGGGTCGGCGAGGGCGACTTCGAGGAGAGTGCGCTGGCCGGCCAAAGGGGTGCGCAGTTCGTGGGAAGCGTTGGCCACGAAGTGGCGTTGGGCGTCGAAGGAGGCTTGGAGGCGGGAGAACAGGTCGTCGAGGGTGCGGCCGAGCTCGGTCAGCTCGTCCGCGGGTTCGCCGAGGTCGAGGCGTCGGTGGAGGTCACCGGCGGAGATGTTCCTGGCGGTGGCGGTGATGGAGCGCAGCGGGTGCAGGAACCGGCCGGCGACGAACCAGCCAAGGGCCAGGGCGACGGGAACCAGAATGATCAAGGCGATGGCGGATCCCGTGAGGAGCTGGGCCAGGCTGATCCCGCGCCCGGCTCCGGTGGTCACGCCCGATGAGGGCCGCCCCTTGGGCGTGGCCGCGTCGACGCTGACGAGTGGGACGAGCACGAGGACGAGCACGAAGACCCCGGCGGTGTAGATGCCCGCCGCGTAGGCGAGTGCGAGCCGCGTCTGCAGGGATCTTCTGGCGAGCTGCCGGGGAGTCATGGCGATCCGATGCGGTAGCCGCCTTCGCGGATGGTCTCGATCACGGGCGGCTCGCCGAGCTTGGCCCGCAACCGGTGCATGGTGTGCTTGACGGCGCTGCTGAAGGGGTCGGCGGCCTCGTCCCAGACGCGTTCGAGCAGTTCCTCGGCGGAGATGACCAGGCCGGACGCGGCGAGCAGGCATTCGAGCAGGGCGAACTCCTTGGGGCTCAACTCGAGGCGTCGGCCTGCCCTGAACGCGACGCGGCGGGCCGGATCGAGAGTGATGTCCCCGCTTTCCAGCGTGGGCGGCAGCGGCGGGGTGGCGCGGCGGGCCAGAGCGCGGACGCGGGCGACCAGTTCGGCGAACGCGAACGGCTTGGGCAGGTAGTCGTCGGCGCCGAGGCTGAGCCCGTGGACGCGGTCCTCGATCGTGCCGGACGCTGTGAGCATCAGGACGCGGGTCTCGCAGCGGCCATTGGCGAGTCGTCGGCAGATCTCGTCCCCGTGGACGCCGGGCACGTCGCGGTCGAGGATCACCACGTCGTAGCGGGTGACGGCCAAGCGCTCGAGGGCGGCGATCCCGTCAAGGACGACGTCGACGGCCATGCCCTCGTGGCGCAGCCCCGTTCCGATGGAGCGGGCGAGAACCTCGAAATCCTCGACGACAAGGACCCTCACCGCCACGCACCGCCGGTCGTCGTGCCCGCTGGGCGGCTGCCGGATCGAGGGGCCATGCTCTGACGATGCCAGATCCACGGTCTCAACCAGGTCGCAGCCGCTGCGACCGGGCTGGAACCGGGTGCTGCGTACAACCGTCGGCATGATTGCACTACGAACCGTAAGCGCGCCGCAATGAGCACCCCGGGGATCGTCGTCGCCGGACTGCGCAAGAGGTATGGCTCGGCCCTCGCTCTCGACGGCATGTCCTTCACCGTCCGACCGGGTGTGGTGACCGGATTGATCGGGCCGAACGGGGCCGGAAAATCCACCACGATGCGAGTGATCCTCGGCCTGGACTCGGTCGATGAAGGCACTGCTCTCATCGACGGGAAGCCATACCGCGATCTTCGGTGCCCGCTGAACCATGTCGGTTCGCTGCTGGACGCGGCGTCGCTGCACGCCGGCCGCAGCGGACACGGCCACCTGCTGTGGCTGGCGCATTCGCAGGGCCTGGGCGCGCGGCGGGTGAACCAGGTGATCGAGCAGGTCGGGCTGGCCTCGGTCGCCCGGCGCAAGACCGGAGGCTACTCGCTGGGGATGCGGCAGCGGCTCGGGATCGCCGCGGCCCTGCTGGGCGACCCGCAGATCATCATGCTCGACGAGCCGTTCAACGGCATGGATCCCGACGGCATCGTCTGGATGCGCGGCTTCCTGCGGTCGCTGGCCGCTCAGGGCCGCGCCGTCCTGGTGTCCAGCCACCTGATGAGCGAGGTGCAGGACACAGCCGATCACCTCGTCGTGGCCGGGCGCGGGAAGGCCATCGCCGACGCCGGCGTGGCCGACCTGATCGCGGCCGCCTCCGGGAACCGGGTGGCCGTACGGACCACGGCCGGGACCCACGCGATGAGGGTGCTCGCGCATGCCGGCGCGACCGTTGCGGCCGCCGGGCGCGACACCATCACCGTTTCGGGTCTGCCCGCGGATCGGATCGTGACGCTGCTCAGCCAGGGCGCGGTGCCGTTCTCCGAGGTATCGGCCCACCGCGCCACCCTTGAGGACGTCTACCTGGACCTCACCCGCGAGGCGGTCGAGTTCCGTGCCACGTCCATGGAGGTGACACGGTGACTCCTGCCGTGCCTAGCCGATGCGTCGGACGGGACGGTTTCCTCCAGATACTGCACGCGGAATGGACCAAATTCCGAACCGTCCGCGGCTGGCTGATCGGCATGGTGGCAGCAGCGTTGCTGTTGCTGCTGTTCGCCGCCCTCGCCGGGGTCAGCAGCGATCAGAGAGGTTCGTCACCCGTTCCGATCGGACCGGGCGGAGAGCCGGTCACCGACAGCTTCTACTTCGTGCACCAGCCGCTTTCCGGAAACGGCAGCATCACCGTCTCGGTCTCCGCGCTCAAGAGCAGCATTCCCAAGGGCCCAGGAGACCTGCGGCCCAGCACCGTGCCGTGGGCGAAGGCCGGCCTCATCATCAAGCAGAACACTCACCAGGGATCGCCCTACGCGGCGATCATGGTCACCGGCGACCGCGGCGTGCGAATGCAGGACGGCTACGTCAACGACAGGCCCGGCCCCGTCTCCGCCACGTCCCCGCGCAGGCTGCGACTGGACCGCTCGGGCGACACGATCACCGGCTATGCCTCCACCGACGGCACGCACTGGACCAAGGTGGGCACCGCGCGGGTGGACGGGCTCGGGCCGACCGCGCAAGTCGGGTTGTTCGTAGCGTCTCCACCCGCCATGGAAGGCATGGGGACGACCGGCAGCGTGTCGACGGCCGTCTTCGAAGACCTCCGTTTCCAGGGAGGCTGGGCCGGTGGCAGGTGGACCGGTGACCAGGTGGGAGCCGAATCCCCCACCTTCGCCGGCTACCCGGACAACACGTCGGGTTCGGTCACGGAATCGGACGGCCGGTTCGCGGTGACCGGCGCCGGCGACATAGCACCCGCCGTCCGCGAGACCCTGCCGACCGGCGGCACCCTTCGGGACATCCTCACCGGCACGTTCGCCGCGCTGATCGCGATGATCGTCGTGGGGGCGCTGTTCATCACCACGGAATACCGCAACAAGATGATTCACCTCACCCTGGCCGCAAGCCCGAGGCGAAGCCGGGTGTTGGCCGCCAAGGCGATTGTGTTGTGGCTCGTCACCTTCGTCGCCGGACTGCTGGGGACGGTCATCGCGACTCCGCTCGGTGAGCGGCTCGCCCGGGGCCACGGCGTCTACATCTTCCCGGTGCCGTCCGCAACGGAACTGCGGGTGGCATTCGGGACCGCGGCGCTACTCGCGACCGCCTCGGTCCTGGCCCTCTCCGTCGGCGCCATTTTCCGGCACAGCGCCGCCGCGGTGACCACCGTCATCCTGGCCATTGTGCTGCCCTACATCCTGACCGCCATCCCGTTCATGCCCGCAAGCGCGGCGAACTGGCTGGCCCGGGTGACACCGGGGGCGGCCTTCGCCGTCCAGCAGACGCTCGTGGAGTACGACCAGGTAGCAAGCCACTACACGCCCTACAACGGCTATTACCCGCTGGCGCCGTGGGCAGGATTCGCCGTCCTGGCCGCTTACGCAGTCGCGAGCCTGGCCGCCGCGGCCGTCCTGCTCAGCAAGAGGGACGCATGAAACGCGCGCTGCACGCGGAATGGACGAAGATGCGGACCGTCGCGGGCCCGCTATGGCTGCTGCTCGGCACGGTCGCGACGACAGTGGCCCTGAGCGCCGCCGCGACGTCGATAGCGAACTGCACCGCCGACGGTTGCGGCGATGACACGACCAAGCTGACCCTCACGGGCGTCTACCTCGGCCAGGCTCCCGTCGCCATCCTGGCGGTCCTGCTCATCGGCGGGGAGTACAGCTCGGGTCTGATCCGCACGACCCTGACGGCGGTACCGCGGCGCGCAACCGTTTTAGCGGCCAAGGCCGTCACTCTCACCGTCGTCGTGGCCGTCGGCGGAACCGTCGCCGTCCTCGGGACGGTGCTCGCCGGGCGCCTCATCCTGCCCGACCTCGACGCCCGGGCCCTGTCCCTGTCCAACGGCCCGACGCTGCGCGCGGTCTTCGGGACGGTCCTCTACCTGATCCTGATCGGCCTCCTCAGCCTCGGCGTCGCGACCGCGGTACGGGACTCCGCCACCAGCATCGGCGTCGTCCTCGGCCTGCTCTACATCGTCCCGATCCTCTCCCAGACGATCAGCAACCCGAAGTGGCAGCGCCTCCTCGAAAAGCTCGCACCAATGAGCTCCGGCCTCGCCATCCAAGCCACCGCTGACCTCGAAAGCCTGCCCATCAACCCCTGGGCCGGCCTCGGCGTAACCGCCGCCTGGGCCGCCGCCGCACTTGTGCTCGGCGGTCTCCTACTCCGCACGCGCGACACCTAGAAGCGACGGAGAACCCCGCCGAAACCGAAGTCCCGACCGGATGACGGCCCCTCAACTCGCCTCGACGCCCAGTCAATTCGGCTCGACGCCCAGGAGCCTTCGGTGGCGGCCTCGTAGGGCGGTGGTCCGCTGACTGCGGGCGGTGGCTGCGCGGACGGCGTCCAACACAGGGCACCTCGATGACAAACGATCGAGAGCCTGATCGAAATAGACTCCGATCAGGCTCTGACCTGCAAGTTCTCGGTGGAGCTGAGGGGATTTGAACCCCTGACCCCCTCGATGCGAACGAGGTGCGCTACCGGACTGCGCTACAGCCCCGAGGACTCTGTAAGGTTAGCGCATTTCGAGGGATGCTCGCGCACGCCGGGGTCATTCGCCCACCGCACGGCGGTCGTCGGCGTACTGGTCGAAGACCTCCTCGTGGGTGACGAGCTCGATGACCTCGGCGGGTTCGGCGGACTGGTCGGCGCGGCGGGCCTCGAGGGCGCGGGCGCGCGCGGCGGCGCGGCGCTCGGCGGCGGCGCGGCGGCGGGCGGCGTCCATGCCGACGGCGACGCGCAGCAGGGCCAGGTGGCCGCCCAGCAGCAGGGCCGGGGGCAGCGTGGACCACCACGGCAGCAGGCCGGACGCGACGAGCGCGACGACGGTCACCAGGAGGGCCGTCAGGCCGGACGTGCGGCGGCGGCGCCGGGCGATGACGGTGGCGCGGGTGGCGGGACGGCGCTGCGGCGCCGTCTCCTCTTCTTCCGCGGGCTCCTCCGCCGGTTCGACCTCCTCGTCCTCGAGTTCGTCGGCGCGCTTGTGAAGGAGGCGGGTCAGGCCGGCGTTCTCGGTGTCGCGGCGCAGCCACATGGGCACCAGGACGATGGCCCAGACCGCGACGATGGCGAGGTAGAGGACGGCGCTGCTCACGCGCTCACCGCCTCGGGCCGTCCCAGGGCACGCGGAATCGGCGGGCCGACTTTCGGCGCGCGGGCGTGCAATGGGAGCAGGGTCACGCCCCGCACGGTACGAGCCGGTGTCAGAGGTTGACGAGCATAAGGGGCGGTGTGTCGCGAGATCGATGCCGCCGTTACTCTCCGTTTGCCGAGTCTTCTCGATCGCAGGATTCTTACGGGACGAAAGTCACCCCGGACTCAAGTGCGCCGGGGAAATGCCTGTTTGCGTTCGGCCAGCCAGCGGGCGCGCAGGCCGCCCGGGACGTCCTCGACGGTCAGGGCGTAACAGATGTGGTCGCGCCAGGCGCCGTCGATGTGCAGATGGCGGCGCCGAATTCCTTCTTCCCGGAATCCGAGCTTTTCGACGACGCGGCGGCTGGCGGCGTTCTCCGGGCGGATATTCGCTTCGAGCCGGTGCAGGCCGACGGTGAAGAAACAGTGGTCGACGGCGAGGGCGACCGCGGTGGGAATGACGCCGCGGCCTGCGACCTGCTTGTCGACCCAGTAGCCGATCTGGGCGGAGCGGGCCGAGCCCCAGACGACCGCGCCGATGGTGAGCTGGCCGGCGAAGCGGTCCTCGTGGGTGACGACCCAGGGCAGGGCGAGGCCCTGGCGCGCCTCCCGGCGCATGGTGTGCACCATGCTCAGGTAGGGGCCGAGACCGCTGCGGAACAGCGGCGTCTCGGGATTGGTCGGTTCCCAGGGGCGCAGCCAGTCGGCGTTGCGCACCCGCAGCTCACGCCAGACGGCGGCGTCCCGGTGCCGGAGCGGGCGCAACCCGACGGGGCCCTCGGTGAGGGAGACCGGCCATCCCCGCAATCGTTCCACGGTTCCATGATTCCCTGGTAGGACATGCGGACGCCATCAATTGTGGCCGAGAAATCCACCGGGCGCCTTACAACCAGCGGCCCGCCTTCATCACGCGCCGTACCGACATGTCGTCGTTCAGGACGACGAGGTCGGCGTCCTTGCCGGGCTCCAGCGAGCCGGTGCGCGAGTCGAGGCCGAGCGCGCGGGCCGGGACGAGCGACGCGGCCGCGGCGGCCTCCTCGATCGGCGTGCCGAGGACGGTGACGGCGCGGCGGAACGCGTCCGCCATCGTGATCGTGCTGCCGGCGATGGACGTCCCGTCGGCGAGGACGGCGCGGCCGTCGCGGACCCGGACGTCCATGACGCCGAGCCGGTAGTCGCCGTCGCCCATGCCGGCGGCGGCCATCGCGTCGGTGATCAGGGCGACGCGGCCGGGTGCGGCCGCGAGGGCGAGCCGGGCGACGGCGGCCTCCACGTGCACGCCGTCGTTGATCAGTTCGGCGGTGACGCGGGGGTCGGTGAGCGCGGCGGCGACCGGGCCGCCCTCGCGGTGGTGCAGCGGGCGCATGGCGTTGAACAGGTGGGTCGCGACGGTGGCGCCGGCGTCGAACGCGGCGCGGGCGGTGTCGCCGGGCGCGTCGGTGTGCCCGACGGCCGCGACGACGCCGGCGTCCGCGGCGTCCCGGACGAGGTCCGGCGCGCCGGGCAGTTCGGGGGCGAGGGTGATCATGCGGAGGTGGCCGGCGCCGAGGCGGACGAGCCGGGCGAACTCGGCGCGGTCGGGGGCGCGCAGCAGGGCGGGGTCGTGCGCGCCGCAGCGGTCCCGGGCGAGGTAGGGGCCTTCGAGGTGGACGCCCGCGATGAGGCCGTCGGCGGCGAGGTCCGCGAGCCCGGCGACGGCGTTCGCCAGCTCCTCGGCGGTGCCCGTGACCAGGCTCGCGATCGTGGTGGTCGTGCCGTGCGCGAGGTGGAACCGGGCGGCCCGCCGCGCCTCCTCGGGACGTCCGGACTGGTAGGAGGCGCCCGCGCCGCCGTGGACGTGCATGTCCACGAAGCCGGGGACGACGTACCGGCCTTCGAGGTCGAGCGTGTCCCCGGTGGACGTCTCGGCGATCCGCCCGCCGTCGATGTGCAGGGTGCCGGACGCGACGCCGTCCGGCAGGACGATCCGGGCGTTCGTCAGCGTCGTCATGAGGCGTCCAGGATGACCGAGCGGGTGAGGTTGCGCGGATGGTCGGGATCGTCCCCGCGCGCGCGGGCGATCGCGACGGCCAGCCGCTGCGCCCTGACCAGGTCGGCGAGCGGGTCCAGCGACGTCGTGACCATCGTCCCGCCGACTCCCGCGACCTGGTCGGCGAGGCCCGCCGGGGGCTCGCCGAACATCCAGGCGACGCGTCCCGGGCCGGTGATCGCGATCGGCCCGTGCCGGTACTCCATCGCGGGGTAGGACTCGGTCCACGCGCCCGCGGCCTCGCGCATCTTGAGCGCGGCCTCGTGCGCGAGGCCGATCGTCCAGCCGCGGCCGAGGAAGGTGAACTGGTCCGCGGCGACGGCCTCGGCGGGCAGCGGCTCGGCGACGGCCCGCTCGGCGTCGGCGATCACCCCGGAGACGTCCTCGCCGAGGTGGGCGCGGAGCAGGACGAGCTGGGTCGTGGCGTAGCGGGTCTGCACCACCGAGCGCTCGTCGGCGTAGTCCAGGACGACGATCTCGTCGGCGGCGTTCATCACCGGCGTCGCGGCGTCGGCGGTGATCGCGACGGTCGGCACCGTACCGCGGACGCGGGCCAGCACGTCCAGCACCTCGGTGGTCGTGCCGGACCTGGACAGCGCCAGCAGCCGGTCGTAGCGGCGCCCGGCCGGGAACTCCGAGGCGGCGAAGGCGTCGGTCTCGCCGTGCCCGGCGGCCTCGCGGAGCGCCGCGTACGCCTGCGCGACGAACCAGGACGTCCCGCATCCGATCACCGCGACCCGTTCGCCGCGCCGGGGCAGCACGGGCGCGAGGTCCGCGGCCGTCGCGGCGGCCCGCCGCCAGCGGTCGGGCTGGGACGCGATCTCGGCCTCGGTGTGCCCGCCGCCGCGCTCCGCCATGGGCCCCTCCTCTGCAGCTGTCTGCGTGTTCTTGCTTGTTCAATAGCAAATCCGAGCACGAAAGACCATAGTGGTGCATCGCTAGAATCCAGGCCGGAGCCGTCCCGCGCGGCCGTCCGCGCACCGGAAAGGGGCCGGGATGACACGCCACGAACGCTGGAACGCGCTGCTGGAACTGCTCGCGGACGCCGGCCGGCTGAGCGTCGAGGAGGCGGCGGCCCGGATGGCGGTGTCCGCGGCGACGATCCGCCGCGACTTCGACCAGCTCGCGCAGCAGCAGATGCTCACCCGCACGCGCGGCGGCGCGGTCGCGCAGAGCGTCAGCTACGACCTCCCGCTGCGCTACAAGACCGCCCGGAACGCGACGGAGAAGCAGCGCATCGCCGCCGCGACCGCCGAGCTGGCCCGGCCCGGGTCGATCATCGGGCTGAACGGCGGCACCACGACCACCGAGGTGGCCCGGGTGCTGGCCACCCGCGCCGACCTGCACGCCGAGGGCGGCTCACCGGCGATCACCATCGTGACGAACGCGCTGAACATCGGCACCGAGCTGGCCGTCCGCCCGCACGTGAAGATCGTGCTGACCGGCGGGGTGCCGCGCCCGCAGTCCTACGAGCTGACCGGGCCGCTGGCGACCGGGATCTTCGACCACGTGACGCTGGACGTGGCGATCCTCGGCGTCAACGGGGTGGCCGTCGAGCACGGCGCGACCTGCCACAACGAGGGCGAGGCGGACGTCAACCGGCTGATGGCCGAGCGCGCCGACCAGGTGGTCGTGGTCGCGGACGGCTCGAAGGTCGGACGCCGCGCGTTCGCCCGCATCTGCGGGACGAGCCGGATCGACGTGCTGGTCACCGACGGGACGGTCGCGGAGGCCGACGTCGCCGCCTTCACCGAGGCCGGCGTCCGGGTCGTCCAGGTCTAGCCCGCCGGGGGACGCGGGTGGTCGCCGCCGCCGATCTGGTCGACGGCGTGCGCCAGGACGCGGCCGAGGACGGCCATGCCGTCGCGGACGCCGCCGGTCGAGCCGGGCAGGTTGACGATCAGCGTGCGCCCGGCGAGCCCGGCGAGGCCGCGCGACAGGATCGCGGCGGGCACCTTGTCGCGGCCCTCCAGCCGGATCGCCTCCGCGATGCCCGGGACCTCGCGCTCGATGACCAGCCGGGTCATCTCGGGCGTCCGGTCGGTCGGGGTGAGGCCGGTGCCGCCGGAGGTGACGACGACGTCGTAGGCCTGCGCGACCGCGTCCCGCAGCACCTCGGCGACCGGCTCGCCGTCCGGGACGACGACCGGGCCGTCCACCTGGCAGCCGAGGTCCTCCAGCAGCTCGACCAGCACCGGCCCGGACCTGTCGGCGTAGACGCCCGCCGCCGCCCGGTTGGAGACGGTGACCGCCATCGCCCTGATCACCGCCGCCACACGCCCGTCTTGCCGCCGGTCTTCTCCTCGACCCGGACGTCGGTGACGACGGCGGCCGGGTCGACCGCCTTGACCATGTCGACCAGCGCGAGCGCGGCCACGGAGACCGAGGTCAGCGCCTCCATCTCGACGCCCGTGCGGTCGGCGGTGCGGGTCACCGCCCGGATCGCCACGCCCTCGTCGTGGATCTCCAGCTCGACGGTGACGCCGTGCAGCGCGATCGGGTGGCAGAGCGGGACCAGGTCGGGGACGCGCTTGGCCCCCATGATCCCGGCGATGCGGGCGACCGACAGGGCGTCGCCCTTCGGCATGTCGCCGGCGCGCAGCAGCGCGACGCATTCGGTGGAAAGCCGGACGAACCCGGTCGCGGTCGCGGTCCTGGCCGAGACGTCCTTGGCGGACACGTCGACCATCCGGGCCGCGCCCTTGTCGTCCAGGTGGGAGAACTCGGTGCCCATGGCACTCATGGCAACCTCATGACTTCGACGTGCGAACCGGCGGGCAGCGCCTCGGCGTCCTCCGGCAGCGTGATCAGCGCGTTCGCCATGGCGAGCGATCCGAGCTGGTGGGATCCCTGCGTCTCGGCGGGCGCGACGGTGTAGTGGCCGCGGTTGAACGACAGGCGCCCGCGCAGGAAGTGCCGCAGCCCGGCGGGCGACTTGACGTCTTCCGCCAGGACGGCGCTGACCGTGGGAGACGATTCGGGCGGCAGCCCCTGCATGGCGCGCAAGGCGGGACGCACGAAAACCTGGAACGAGACGTACGCGCTTACGGGATTGCCCGGCAACGTGAAGACGGGCGTGCCTTCCAGGAGGCCGAACCCCTGCGGCTTACCCGGCCGCATGCGCACCTTGTGGAAGTCCACCGTTCCGGTGCCGGACAGCACCTCCTTCACCACGTCCCTTGTGCCCATGGACACACCGCCGGAGGTGATGATGGCGTCGGCGCGGACGAGCTGGTCCTCCAGCATCTCCATGACCTTGGCGGGCTCGTCGTGCACGGTCGCCTGCCGGTAGCCCACTCCCCCCGCCTCCACGACGGCGGCGGTGAGCATGTAGCTGTTGGACTCCCAGATCTGCCCGGGAGCGAGCTGCGCGCCCGGCTCCTGCAGCTCGTCGCCGGTGGAGACGACCACGACGCGCGGCTTCGGCCGCACGACCACGCGCGAGCGGCCCACCGCGGCGGCCATGGCGATCTGCGTCGCGCCCAGCCTCGTCCCGGCCTCCACGACGATCTGCCCCGCGAGGACGTCCTCGCCGGACCGCCGGATGTAGTTCCCCACCGGTGCAGGACGGGTGATGCGGACGGTCGCCGCGCCGCCGTCCGTCCACTCGACCGGGATGACCGCGTCGGCACCGGCGGGCAGCGGAGCGCCCGTCATGATGCGGGCGGTCAGCCCCGTCCGGATCGCCGAGACGGCCGCGTCGCCGGCCACGATGTCGCCGATCACGGGCAGCGTGACCGGTTCCGCCTCGGTGGCCCCCGCGACGTCCGCCGCGACGACGGCGTAGCCGTCCATCGCGGAGTTGTCGAACGGGGGCAGCGGGACCGGCGCGGAGACGGGCTCGGCGAGCACCGTCCCCTGCGCCTCCAGCAGCGCCAGGTCGAGCGGCGGCAGCGCCGCGACGCTGCCGAGGATCTCCGTCAGATGCTCGTCGACCGTTCTCATGCCCATTTCCGATGCCCCCTGGCCCCAGTGTGCCGGGTCGTCACGCGTCGCCGGAGCCGCCCACGCCGTCCGCGGCGTCATGGGTGCGGACGAACTCGCGCAGCCACGGGATGAACTCGGGCGCCAGGTCGGGGCGTTCCGCGGCGAACTGGACGACGGTCCGCAGGTACTCCAGCTTGTTGCCGGTGTCGTAGCGGCGGCCGCGGAACTTCACGCCGTACACGCCGCCGCCGTTCTCCGGCGCCGTGTCGGCGAGGGTGCGCAGCGCGTCGGTCAGCTGGATCTCGCCGCCGCGGCCGGGCGGGGTCTTCTCCAGCACGTCGAACACCGCGGGGTCGCAGACGTACCGGCCGATGATGATCCAGTTGCTCGGCGCCTCCTCGGGCGCGGGCTTCTCGACCAGGTCGGAGATGCGCACGACGTCGTCCTCGCCGGTGGCCTCGATGGCCGCGCAGCCGTAGGCGGACACCTGGTCGGGCTCCACCTCCATCAGCGCCACCACGCTGCCGCCGTACCGGCCGCGCACCTCGATCATCCGCTGCAGCAGCTTGTCGCGGGCGTCGATCATGTCGTCGCCGAGGAGCACCGCGAACGGCTCGTCGCCGACGTGCTGGCGGGCGCAGTGCACCGCGTGGCCGAGGCCGCGCGGCTCGCCCTGCCGGACGTAGTGCATGGTCGCCAGGTCGGCGGACTCGCGGATGGCGGCCAGCCGCTCGGTGTCGCCCTTGGCGTTGAGGGCCTCCTCCAGCTCGTAGGCCCGGTCGAAGTGGTCCTCGATGGACCGCTTGCTGCGCCCGGTGATCATCAGGACGTCGCTGAGGCCGGCATCGACCGCCTCCTCGACGACGTACTGGATCGCCGGTTTGTCGACGACGGGCAGCATTTCCTTTGGCGTCGCCTTCGTGGCGGGCAAGAATCGAGTACCGAGGCCCGCCGCCGGAACCACGGCCTTGAGTACGGGTGCAATGTCGACCATGGAAAGACCCTAGTCATCCGCGAGGACAACAGCGTGCACGACATCGTTTCGAAGACCGACCTCCGCGCCGGGATGCTGGCCGGGCGCGCGACCATGACCGCCGAGGAGCGGGCCGCCGGGGGCCGGTCGCTGCGCGACGCGCTGCTGCCGGTGCCCGAGATCGAGATGGCGGGCACGATCGCCGCGTACGTCTCGGTCGGCACCGAACCGGACACCCGGAGCCTGCTGTTCGGGCTGTGGAAGCGCGGCGCGTACGTGCTGCTGCCCCGCCTGCTGCCGGACGGCGATCTCGACTGGGCGTCCTACGAGGGCCCCGACTCGCTGGCGCCCGGCCCGCGCGGATGCCTGGAGCCGACCGAGCCGCCGCGCGGCCCGCAGGCCGTGGCCAGCGCGGACGTCGTCCTGGTGCCCGCGGTCGCGATCGACCGTTCGGGGATGCGGCTCGGCCGCGGGGGCGGCTCCTACGACCGGGCGCTCGCCCGCGTGGGGCCAGCGATCCTGACGGTCGGGCTGGTGTACGACGCCGAGCTCGTGGACGAGCTGCCGTCCGAACCGCACGACCAACGGGTGCGCGCGGCGGCGACTCCGGGCGAAGGGCTGGTGCGCTTCGCCTGAGGTTCCGGGCGGTGTTCGGTGGAGAGGAATCCGGCCGAGGATGCCGTCCGGTCGAGGTGGCGGGCGTATCCGGCCGTCATGCAGTTCTGGCGCGACGGTTAGCAGGACCTGGCTCGCTGGCCAGTATCGGACGGCCGCATAGGGTGAGTATCCGGCAAGATCGCGGCTTCGGGGACCGCGGTCCGATGTGAGGCTCACCAGGAGGTTCGAGATGACGGCGCCGTGGCGGATCCTTTCCCTGCCCCCGCTCGGGGAGGACATCGTGCGCGGCCTGTTCGGCTCGTTCGGCGACGCCATGGAGGTGACGTTCCCGCAGACCAGGGACCGCGCCGGGCTCCTCGCGGCGCTCCCGGAGGCGGAACTGGTCATCGGCGACTTCAGCGCACAGCTGAAACTGGACGCCGAGGCCGTCGCCGCGGCCCCGCACCTGGCGTTCGTCCAGATGCCCGCCGTGGGGACCGACAGCATCGACGGCGCCGCTCTCGCGGAGGCCGGCGTGCCGCTGGCCAACACCGCCGGTGCGAACGCGCGCGGAGTGGCCGAATGGGCGGTCGGCGCCGCGTTCGCACTGTGCCGCCATCTCGTCTGGGGCGACCGCCATGTGCGCGCCGGCGAATGGCCGCAGGCGGAGCTGCTGGCGCGCGGGACGAGGGAGATCCACGCGCAGCGCGTAGGCGTCGTTGGCTTCGGGGCCATAGGTGCTGAGGCGGCGCGTCTGTTCCAGGCGCTCGGCTGCGAGGTCTCCTACTGGACGAGGCGTCCGCGCACATCGGTGTCCGCGACGTACAGGGAACTGGACGATCTGCTCGCCACCTCGGACATCCTTGTGCTCGCGCTACCGCTCACCGACCAGACGCGCGGCCTCATCGGCCCGGAACGTCTCGCGCTGCTCCCGGACAAGGCGCTGCTGGTGAACGTGGCGCGCGGCGGTATCGCGCCCGACGACGCCGTGCTCGCCGCACTGGAGTCGGGACGGCTCGCCGGCGCGGCCCTGGACGTCTTCGACGAGGAGCCGCCGCGGGCCGACCACCCTCTGCGCGCGCACGAGAACGTCCTGCTGTCCCCGCACGCGGCGGGCGGGACGACGCAGTCGCAGCGGAACATCGTGACGATGCTGCTCGACAACCTCACGCGGGCCGTCCAGGGACATCCGGTGCACAACGTCGTCAACGGGGTGGACCCGCAGGTCAGGCGGAGATAGCAGGCGTTCTAGGCATCCCGTTCATCAACCGCAAATGTGCATTTGACACACGATTCTGTAGTATTGCTAAAAGTTCAACTTTGACGACCCCGAAGGGTGGGATGTGCAGCTCGACATCTGGCTACTCCTCGGGGCCGTGCTCGTACTCAGCGCCATCGTCGCGGTCCGGCTGTCGCACCAGGCCGGCCTGCCGACCCTGCTGGCGTACATGGGCCTCGGCCTTCTCATCGGCGAGTCCGGTCCCCTCCACATCAACTTCGACAACGCCGAACTGGCCGAGACGCTCGGCCTCGCCGCCCTCGTCCTGATCCTCGCCGAGGGCGGTCTCACCACCAACTGGCGCCACGTGCGGCCCTCCGTGCCCGCCGCGCTCAGCGTGTCCACCATCGGCACCCTGATCAGCATCGTCGTGGTGGCGCTCGCCGCCATGTGGCTGATCGGCATGGACTGGCGCCCGGCGTTCCTGCTGGCCGCCGTGCTCGCCCCCACCGACGCCGCCGCGGTGTTCTCGGTGCTGCGCCGGCTTCCGCTGCCGTCCCGGCTGACCGGGCTGCTGGAGGCCGAGTCCGGCTTCAACGACGCGCCCGTCGTGATCATCGTGGTGACGCTCAGCACCAAGCACGGCGGCGTCCCCAACCTGGCCGAGCTCTTCGGCGTGATGGTCTACGAGCTGGCCGCGGGCGGCCTGCTCGGCTTCGCGATCGGCTGGCTCGGCGCGCAGGCGCTGCGGCGCGTCGCCCTCCCGGCCTCCGGCCTCTACCCGATCGCGGTGCTGTCGCTATCGGTCGGCTCTTACGGCGCCGCCACGCTGCTGCATGCGAGCGGCTTCCTGGCCGTCTATGTGAGCGCGCTCGTGCTCGGCAATGCGCGCCTACCGCATCGTCCGGCCACGAGAGGCTTCGCCGAAGGCATCGGATGGCTGGCCCAGATCGGGCTCTTCGTGATGCTGGGCCTACTGGCCTCCCCCAGCGCATTGCCCGGCCAGATCGTCCCTGCGCTCGTCATCGGGTTCATCCTGCTGCTCGTAGCGCGCCCTATCTCGGTCGTCCTGTCCTCTATCGGATTCAAGCTGTCGTGGGGCGAGAAGGTGTTCGCCTCATGGGCGGGCCTACGCGGAGCCGTTCCCATCGTGCTGGCCACGATCCCGATGGTGAAGGACGTGCCGAGCGCCGATCGCCTCTTCTCCATCGTCTTCAACATCGTCGTGGTGTTCACCCTCTTGCAGGGCCCCACGCTGCCGCTGGTCGCGCGCTGGTGCCGGCTGAAGAGCGACGAGCAGACCCGCGAACTGGACGTGGAGGCCGCACCCCTGGAGGAGCTCCATGCGGACCTGCTCGAAGTCCGCATCCCACCCGACTCCATGTTGAGCGGGGTGGAGATCTTCGAGCTCCGATTGCCCGCCGGGGCGTCCGTCACCCTCGTCGTAAGGGACGGATCGAGCTTCGTACCGGAACCCACCACGCCCCTGCAGAACGGCGACACGCTGCTGGTCGTGACCACCGAAGCCGTGCGCGAGACCACGGAGCGGCGGCTGCGCGCCATCAGCCGCCGCGGGAAGCTGGCCGGCTGGTTCGGCGAGACGGGCACATAGGGTCCGTGGTCAGGTGCCACAGGGGGCACGCGGCGCTCGGGAACAGACCCGCGGCGCATCCTGTTGCACTGATGGGTACCATTAGCAGTCATCTAGAGTGAGTGCCAGTCCGGGACGGCTCCGGGCTGAGTCAGCGAGGAGGAACCGTGCCGACGTATCAGTACGTTTGCACCGAGTGCGGCGAGCCTCTGGAGGTCGTGCAGAAGTTCAGCGACGACGCGCTGACCGAATGCCCGGCGTGCAGCGGCAAGCTCCGCAAGGTCTTCTCCGCCGCGGGGATCATCTTCAAGGGGTCGGGCTTCTACCGCACCGACAGCCGCGGCTCCAGCAAGTCGTCCTCGACCGTGGGGAGCTCGTCCAACGGATCGAACGGCTCGTCGGGCGGCGACGCCGGCAGCAAGTCCGACTCGTCCTCCTCGACGGCCTCGTCGTCGAGCGACTCCTCGTCCTCGTCGTCCGGCTCCTCGGCGAAGTCGTCCTCGTCCGAGAAGGTGGCCTGACCTTCCGGGGCCACGCCCCACACACCGCCGCGCTTCACGAAGGCCGGAGGGACCCGAGCAGGGTCCCTCCGGCCTTCGCCGTTTCCTGGCCGTTCCTGGTCGCACCCCTGAGCCGACCCCGAGGCGCACCCTGAGGGATCCCCGAGATTTCGCGATATAACTTGCTTTATCTCCGAGTTCGAGAGACTCTAGGCGAGAGCAAGTCATCGCGTCATATCGCGAGTTCGCCGCACCTCTCAGGAGATCGACCATGCGCGCACAGAGCCAGGCTCCCCCCAGCACACCGGCCCGGCGGCTCGCCGGGCTGATCGCCGGCCGCCGCGGCAAGTGGGCCGTCCTGGCCGTCTGGATCGTGCTGCTGGCCGCCCTCGGCCCGCTCGCCGGACGGCTCACCGACGTGGAGGACAACGACGCGGCGTCCTGGCTGCCGGCCAGCGCGGAGTCCACCCGGGTCGTCAAGGAGCAGGACGCCTTCCAGAAGGACGAGACGCTGCTCGCGGTCATCGTCTACGAGCGCACCGGCGGCATCACCGCCGCCGACCGCGCCAAGGCCTCCGCCGACGTGGCGGCCTTCGAGCGCCTCCCCGGCGCCGAGAAGGCGCAGGGCCCGATCCCGTCGAAGGACGGCCGGGCGCTGGAGACCCTCGTCCCGGTCGGCAACGACGACGTGACCGACGCCGTCGACCAGGCCCGCGACATCGTCAAGCGGGGCCCGCCCGGGCTGTCCGCGCACGTCACCGGGCCCGCGGGCGCCGGCTCCGACCAGTTCGGCGTGTTCCAGAGCCTCGACGGCTTCCTGCTGATGGCCGCCGGAATCGTCGTGATCGCCCTGCTGCTGATCATCTACCGCAGCCCGGTGCTGTGGTTCATCCCGGTGCTCAGCGCCGTCTTCGCCCTGGGGCTCGCCCAGTCGGTCGTGTACCTGCTCGCCAGGTACGCCGACCTGACCGTCAACGGGATGAGCTCCGGCATCATGACCGTGCTGGTGTTCGGCGTCGCCACCGACTACGCCCTGCTGCTCGTCGCCCGCTACCGCGAGGAACTGCACCGGCACGAGGACCGGCACGAGGCCATGGCGTTCGCGCTGCGCCGCGCCGCACCCGCCGTCATCGCGTCCGCCGCCACCGTCGCCGCCGGCCTGCTGTGCCTGCTGCTCGCCGACCTGAACTCCACCGCCGGACTCGGCCCGGTCGCCGCGGCCGGCGTCCTCACCGCGCTCGGCGCGATGGTCACCCTGCTGCCGGCCCTCCTCGTCATCTTCGGCCGCTGGGTGTTCTGGCCGCTCGTCCCGCGCTACGACGCCAAGTACCTGGCGCCCGAGGCGTACGAGGCCGAGCACGGCGTCTGGTCGCGCATCGCGGGCCTCGTCGCCAGGCGCTCGCGCCTGGTGTGGCTCACCACGGGCGTCCTCCTTGTCGGCCTTACCTTCGGCCTGGGCTCCCTCAAGGCCGACGGTCTCTCCTACGCCGAGCAGTTCACCGGACGCCCCGACTCGATCGTCGGGCAGGAGGCCGTGGCCCGGCACTACCCCGCCGGATCCGGCTCTCCGGCCGTCGTCATGGCCAAGGCGTCCGCGGCGCCTCAAGTCGCCGCAGCGGTGGAGCACACGTCGGGCGTCGCCCAGGTCGGCCCGCCCGCCCGTGCGAACGGGCTGGTGATGTACGAGGCGACTCTGCGGGCCCCTGCCGACAGCAAGGCGGCCGAGCGGACCATCGACCGGCTCCGGGACGCTGTGCACGCCGTCCCGTCCGCGAACGCGAAGGTGGGCGGTATCACCGCCATATCCCTGGACACCAAGCGGGCCTCTGTACGCGACAACAAGGTCATCTTCCCGATCGTGCTGGGCGTCGTCTTCATCATCCTGGTGCTGCTGCTACGCGCGCTGGTGGCGCCGCTGCTGATGATGGGCACCGTCGTCCTGTCGTTCCTGGCCTCGCTCGGCGCGTGCGCACTCATCTTCCGGCACGGCTTCGGGTTCGCGGGCGCTGACACCGGGTTCCCCTTGCAGGCGTTCACGTTCCTGGTAGCGCTGGGGGTCGACTACAACATCTTCCTCATGCACCGGGTGCGGGAGGAGTCGCAGGCCCTCGGCACGCGGCGCGGCATCCAGCGCGGCCTCACCGTCACCGGCGGGGTCATCACGTCCGCGGGCGTGGTGCTGGCGGCCACGTTCGGCGCGATGGCGACGCTCCCGCTGGTGTCCATGGTGGAGATGGGCTTCGTGGTCGCGTTCGGCGTCCTGTTCGACACGCTGGTCGTCCGGTCGCTGCTGCTGCCCGCCCTGTCGCACGACCTCGGACGGCGGATCTGGGCGCCGGGCCGCCTCGCCAGGAGCGAGGCGTCCGCGGACCGGTCCCGGGTCCTGGACCGGGTCGGCTGACGCCGGGCGGACGGATTCGGGAGGGGCCCGGCGGAGCGCCGGGCCCCTCCTCCGCATCCGGCGATCATGAAGTTATCCACAATCGGCGGCAGGTCCGCCACGGGCGGCGCGGGCTGGTTAGTGTCGGCGTCATGTCCACCAACTCCCAGCCCACGGCCGAGATCGCGGTCATCGGCGGTTCCGGTTTCTACTCCTTTCTCGACGACGTCGAGGAAGTACGCGTCGACACCCCCTACGGCCCGCCGAGCGACCCCATCGCCGTCGGCGAGCTCGCCGGGCGCCGCGTCGCGTTCGTCCCCCGGCACGGCCGCGACCACCGCTTCCCGCCGCACAAGATCCCCTACCGCGCCAACCTGTGGGCGCTGCGGTCGCTGGGCGTCGGGCAGGTCCTCGCGCCCAGCGCGGTCGGCTCCCTGACCCCCGACCTCGGGCCCGGCACGCTCGCCGTCCCCGACCAGCTCGTCGACCGCACGTCCGGGCGCGCGCAGACCTACTACGACGAGGGCGCCGCGATCCACGTCTCGTTCTCCGACCCCTACTGCCCGGCGGGCCGGCGCACCGCCGTCGAGGCCGCGAACGCCGCCGGCTGGACGCCCGTCGACGGCGGCACCCTCGTCGTCATCGAGGGGCCCCGCTTCTCCACCCGGGCCGAGTCCCAGTGGTTCGCCCGCCAGGGCTGGACGCTCGTCGGGATGACCGGCCACCCGGAGGCCGTGCTCGCCCGCGAGCTGGCGCTCTGCTACACGCCGCTCTGCCTCGTCACCGACCTCGACGCCGGCATCGAGGAGGGCGAGGGCGTCACCATGGACGAGGTGCTCCGGGTGTTCGGCGAGAACATCGGCCGGCTGCGCGGCGTGGTCGCCGACGTGGTCAAGGCGCTGCCCGCCGACCGCGACTGCGCCTGCCCCGCGGTGCTGGACGGCATGAAACTGCCGCTGGAGCTGCCGTGAACGCACGCGCGGCCCGGCTGCGGCGGCCGCTGGCGGCACTGTTCGCCGCGGCCGCCGCGGGCCTGGCCCTCACCGCGCTGCGGCCGGGGGCGGCGCCGTCCGTCCGCGTCCTGGCCGCGGCCCGCGACCTGCCCGCGGGCACCGCGCTCGGCACGGCCGACCTGCGCGCCCTCGACCTGCCGCCGCCGGCCGTCCCGGCGGGCGCGGTGCGCTCCGGCGCGGCCGGACGCGTCCTCGCCGGCCCGATGCGGCGGGGCGAGCCGCTCACCGACGCCCGCCTGGTCGGCAACGGGCTCCTGCGCGGCTACGGCCCCGGCACGGTCGCCGCGCCCGTCCGGATCGCCGACGCTGGCAGCGCCCGCCTCCTGCACTCGGGCGACCGCGTCGACGTGCTGGCCGGGCCGCCGTCCGCCGGCTCCGACCTGCCCCGCGAGGGCGACCGGTGGGCAGAGGCTCGCGTGGTCGTGTCCGGCGTCCCCGTGGTGACCGTCCCCCGGCCGCACGACGAAAGCGGCCAGGAGGGCGCCCTGGTGGTCCTCGCGACCGACCGCGCACAGGCCCAGGCACTCGCCGGCGCGGGCACCGCCCTCTCCATCACCATCACCGGCACCTGAACACCCCCGTCCGCCGACACCTTCGTCCGCCGACACTGTTACTCGCCGACACTGTTACTCGCCGACACCTTTGCTCGGCGGCAACCGACTTGGCGCAAGGGGTGAGCTTTCATTACCATCCGTAGCCGTTCCGGCTCGGCGCGCACCGGGCCGAGCATGGATGACAATGCGCATGCGGGAGTTAAGAAACCGTCCAATCGGGGCAAACTCGGCGCGGACCGGCCGCACCCCCCTTCCCGCGCGCCCAGAGCCGATCGCCGTCAGGGAAGGCGTCCGACGGGACGCGCCCCACCGACCCCCGGGAGTTGCACATGAGCGGATTCAAGAAATTCCTCTTCCGCGGAAACCTCGTCGACCTCGCCGTCGCGTTCGTCGTCGGAGCCGCGTTCGCCTCGCTGGTCAAGGACTTCGCGAACTCCTTCATCACCCCGCTGATCGCGCTGCTCGGCGGCAAGCCCGACTACACCCGGCTGTCGGTGACGATCGACGGCACGAAGTTCCCCTACGGCGTCTTCGTCACCTCGGCGATCGCGTTCGTCATCACCTCGGTGGTCGTGTACTTCCTCGTCGTACTGCCGACCACGAAGCTGATCGAGCGGATGGACCGCGGGAAGGAGGCCACCGAGCGCGAGTGCCCCGAGTGCCTCGCCGAGATCCCCATCAAGGCGCGGCGCTGCCAGTTCTGCACCTCCGAGATCGTCCCGCTCACGCAGATGCCGTCGTGACGGGTCAGTACTCGCTCTCGGTGCCGTACTCCCAGTGCCAGGGCTCGAACGGGTTGCTGTAGGCCCACGCCGGGTGGAACCACCCGTACTTCTTCGAGTTGGCCTTCAGCCAGTTGAACTGCACCGAGCCCTGGTTCTGCACGCCGCCGCAGACGTCGATGGCCTGCCCCTTGCCGTGGTTGCTGGTTCCGGGCACGGCCGCGAAGCCCGGCCGCCTGGCGTAGACGGACTGCTGCTCGGCCAGGCTCCGGTAGGAGTCCGTCAGGCACATGTCGCGGCCGAACTGGCGCTTGTACGCGGCGTTCAGCTTGTAGAAGGCCAGCGCCGCGTCCGCGCGCAGCTCGCGGCCCTTCTGGGGCAGCGGGCACAGGTACTTCTGCGGGATCAGCCCGTTGGGGAACTTCTTGGCGTCGGCGGCAAGGCTCTTGTCGCACCCGAGCTCCAGCCGCTTGCCCTCTGGCAGCTTCTTGAGCATCGCGCTCAGCTGGTCGGTGAGCTGCGCGGACCGCTGCTTGAGCCCGTCGATGTCCTGCTGGACGCGCGTCTGCGCGATCGCGTTGCGCGACTGCAGGTCCTGCGCGGTGGACGCCAGCTGCTGCTTGCGCCGCTGCAGCGCGTCGGCACGGTCCACAAGCTCCTGCTGCGAGCGGGCGAGCATGCTCACGTCGGCGGTGGCGCGCAGCGCCTCCTCGGGGTTCCCGCCGCCGAACACCGCCATCGACCCGGCGGCGCCGGGCTGCTGGTAGGAGGAGTTCGCCAGCCGCGCCAGCGGCTGCCGGATCTGGTTGAGCTGCGCCTCGGCGTCCGCGAGGTCCTTCAGCGTCGCCTTGAGCTTGCTCTGCGAGGCCGCGAGGTCCTTCTTGCGGCCCTCCATCTCCTTGGTGGCCGACTCGAGTTCGTCGCGGGCCTTCGCGGCGGCCTCGCGCAGGGACTTCACGTCGTCCCCGCCTTCGGCCGCCCTGCCGGCACCCTGCGGCACTAGCGTCGCCATCACCAGGACGGCCGCGGCCAGCGCAGCCGACCGGGGGTTCGGCACGGTGGTTTTCCTCCTGATGCCCGAATGCGAACAGCGGCAGCACGCTACTACAGGTTCACCGGTGAACTGGGCGTAACCGGCTCAGCGGCCCATGTGACGATGACGATGGCACCACCGGTCGAAGAACGGCACATCCGACCACGGGCAGGGCGGCCGCGACTCCGGCGGCCGCGTCGGCGCCGGCGACGGCCTCCTGCTCGGCTCCGCCGACGGCCTGGCGGCCCGCGCGGGCGCCTTCGTCTCGGCCTGCGGCCTGCTCGCCGGCGGCACGTACTGCCCGAACGTCGGCTCGGCCGAGGGCGAGACCCGCGCGGCCTTCGGGGTCGGCGTGGCCGCGCCGTCCGGCCCGTCCACGGGCTCCTCGCGTAACGCGAACGCCACCACGGTCGCCAGCACGACGGGCAGCAGGAAGGCCCCCGCGATCACCGCGCCCCGCCTCCGGCTCAGCCGAGGCGCGCGCTCCTCCGCGGCCTCGCCGGTCTCCCGGTCCCTCGGCCGCCCGCGATGCCGACCCGTCACGGCACCGAAGCGTACCCACACCGGGCCCACCCGGCCTAGAGCGCACGCGCCCCGTCTCCCACGGCCTTCCGGCACTCTCACGAGCACCCCGCCCCCCTATAACGGGGAGCGCTCAGTGCGCCCCTTCCCCTACCCTGTAGGTGCCGTCCGCTACGCTCTTCCGGCAAGCGACGACACGCCTCCGTAGCTCAGGGGATAGAGCACCGCTCTCCTAAAGCGGGTGCCGCAGGTTCGAATCCTGCCGGGGGCGCCGAGATCGGAACGCGCTGACCAGCCGAAACACACCGGCCGGGAGGCGCGTTCGTCGTTCCGGGAGATCATCACCGGGCCTCGTTGGCACATTGATGGCACCATCCGCCTACGCCCGGTTCCGGCGCGGCACGAACGCCGCGATCTTCGCCGCCGCGTCCTCGGCGAGTTCCTCGGCCACCACCGCGTACACGTCGGAGGTGAACGCCGCGGACGCGTGCCCGAGGATCTCCGACACCACCTTCATGTCGACGCCTGCGGCGAGCAGCATCGTCGCCGACCCGTGCCGCAGGTCGTGGAGCCGGACGGGCGGAAGCGCCGGCCCGGCGAGCGCCACCTCTACCTCGTGCTCGGTGACGCGCGACCGCTTCACGATCTGCTCGCGCGTCCAGCCGTCCGCGTGGTGCTTCCGGATGGCGTTGTACCGGCGGATGAGCCGGGCGAAGTGCTGCGACACCGACTCCGGCCGGAGCGCCTGGCCGTCCTCGCGGGTGAACACCCGGCCGGAGTCCGTCCACGCCTCGCCCCACGCGACGCGCTCCTCGAGCTGCTGCTTGCGCCAGACCTTCAGGACGTCGGCGGTGGCCTCGTCGAACACGACGATGCGGGCGGAGTCCTCGGACTTCACGTCGTCCAGCTCGTCATCGGGCTGAGCCTGCAGCACGTGCAGGCGGCGCCGCTCGAGGCTGACGTCGGGCCAGTCCAGGCCGACCATCTCACCGCGGCGCATGCCCCAGTACGCGCCGAGGTGCCACAGCGGGTACAGGCGGTCAGCCTCGGCGAAGTCCAGGAACGCGCCGCACTGCGCGGCAGTCCACACCATCACCCGGGCGGGGATCTTCTCCGTCTTCTCCCAGTGCGCGACGCGCTCGGGCGTCCACAGCAGCGGCTTCGCCTTGCCCTTCCGGCCGGCGCCGCCCTTGCTGCGGAACACTCCGGCGGCCGGGTTGGCCAACAGCAGCTTGGACACCATCACGGCATCGTTGAGCGCGGCGTTCAGCACGATGTGTACGCGCTTGATCCGCGACTCCGAGACGGGTCGATTGGAGTAGCGCGTTCCGTGCTTGACGGCGCGGGCCTCGAGCAGCCGGCGCAGCATCTCGGACAGCTGCTTGCCCTCGGCGTCACGGTTGATCTGCCGCATCGCGGTGTACAGGTCGCGGATGTGGTGGTCACGCAGGTCCACCAGCTTCACATGGCCGAGGCCCGGCTTGAGGTACAGATCGATGATCTCGCGGTCGGTCGCGAGGGTGGAGCGTTTCAGACCACCGCCAGTCTCGGCCTCGGACACGCGCCATTCGTGCCGCTTGTCCAGGTAGGTGCCGGTCGTCATCTTGCGGTCGTCGACATGGCCGGTCTTCCCAACCTGTCCGAGGACCTCAGCCAGCGCGGCCTTGCACTCCTTCTCGGTCTCGAACGGACCGATGCGCGGCTGGCGGCGCTTCCCGTCCGCGGTGCGCGGCGCCTCATAGCGGGCGTACCACTTACCGTGATGACGCTTAGCGAGGTCAGGGCACTTGCTGTAGAGCGGCTTCCCGGTCTCGGGGTCCCGGCAGGAACACGCCTTGTACGGCTTCATCGCTCCTCGTCTCTCAGCTGCTGCTCAGTCTTCCGACGTCCGCGGGGCTTGGCCGGCGGCAGCATCCCTCGCTCGCGCGCTTTGCCCAGGAGGCGCCCGACGTGGGCAGGGTGGTACTTCAGACGCTCGGCAACAACAGCTCTCGGAGCTCGTACTCCCCGTGCGACAGCGTCCTTGTACTCGGCGACCACGCGGTTGAGTAGTTCCTCGGCCTCCTCTCCTCTGGCTCGCTGGCCCGTCTGGCTGGTGTGGAAGTTGGTCAGGGTCTCAAGCGTGCTGCGCAAGGCGTCTTCCTGACTCGCATGCAGCCGGGCAAGATCGTCGAGCAGCTCTGGAGGTGCGGACTGCACCATCTCCGGAATGATCTCTTCTCCAAGACCTTGCGCGTACCGCCGTAGCGCCTCTTGGAACTCATGGCCGACCGCGGCCCATCGTTTGATGATCGATACTGCAGGAACAGCCTTGATCAGCTTTTGGGTGATGCCATCCCCCTGCGGCACCTCGGGCGTCGGCTTGTCCTCCCGAACGGCGTCCACGACCCTCCAGAGGATCCGGTCCAACTCTTCGACGCCGATCTTCGGACGTGCCGCATACCTCAGGTGGATGAGCCGGCCATCCCTGACCTCCCCTTCCACGCGGAAGGGAAGGCGTGGGTCTTCGACGGTGACGGACTGATAGTCCACATCGAGCATCGACGCGAACCCCAGCTTCACTCTGACCCGCGCATGCCTGGTCTCGTCTACCTCGTAGGTGACCTGGAAGGCGTGATCACTGGGCTCCTGCATCTCCTCTGTCACCTACCGAACGTAATCATGGCGCTATAAGGCCGTCAAGCAGTTGAAGCACTAGCGACCCTACATCTAGCTCTACGAGTTAGTGCTACAAAACTGGAATTGTGTTGTAGCGTTACGTCCCATGGAGATCAGAGATCTCAAGCGGCTCCACTACGTCCGCGCGGCGGCGGCGAGCGGACGAGCCCGGCAGACACGCGTCGCCGCCGAACTAACGCAAGGCGAGATCGCCAAGGCGGTCGGCGTTGCACAGCCCACCGTCGCGCAGTGGGAGAACGGGAACCGCACCCCCCGCGGCGCCGCAGCGCTTCGCTATGCGGCCGTCCTAGAGTCGCTCGAGCGCACGCTCGCGGCGGCAGCCAAGGACGCCGGATGAGCGAGGAAGCCGTTCAGTCTGGGCGCTCAGAGGAGAAGCCCAAGGCGGCCTGGACGCTCGAGGCGCTGGAAGCACTCGGCCCCGTGACGGACGTGTCGACCACGGCATCGGTCGTTGACGTCAGCGAATGGACGGTCTACGAGCGGATCCGGCGCGGCGAGTGGCAGCTCACTCGGGTCCTTCGGATCGGCCGGAAGATCAAGATTCCGACGCAGGACTTGATCAGGCTCTTGTACGGAGAAGGGGCGTGACCGCGCCCCGCGCCGTGGCGACGCCGCTTCAGCTGGTCGGCCGCCGCACGCAGACGTGGTTCATGTACGAGTGCCCGCACTGCGACGGGATCCACCTCGACCGGACCCGCGACCCCGACGCGCTCCTCAGCGCACGGCGCGGCAGCTGCGGCCGCCTGGTCGACGTGGTGATCAGCGATGCGCCCTGAACAGCGAAGCGGCTCCCAGGCCAGCCCGCCCGGAAGCCGCTCGAACACTCAGGTCGCCGCCAGCGACCCCGACCCAGCCCCCACCAGGAGCAGGAAGTGATCCTGATGCTAGCCGAACCCCCCGGCCCGCACGGCAGCCCCACGTGGAACCGCTACAGCGCTGGCCTCGCCCGGTTCGCCGTCGAGCTGGCCGCCCTCGTCCAGCAGGCCGCCGTCGCAGAGGTCGGCGGAGACCCGGCCGACCTCGCCGAGCGCCTCGAGCTGCTCCGCGCGCACCTGCACCAGGAAGTCGACAAGGCGATCGACGCCGAGGCGGTCCGGCACCCGTCCCCGCGGCGGCTCATCTTTCGCGCCCGCCACTACTTCCGGGAGAGCGCGTGACCCCGCCAGCGCCCGGGGCGCGGGCCAGCCCGCGACGCTAACGGGCCTGCCGGTCCACAGTCTGACCAGCGGCGTTCATCGCCGCGCAGCGCACTTACACGAGAGGCAACGCACGTGGAGGACAGGTACGGCGACGCGCCGTGGGTCAGCGTGCCCGCGGTGGCCTGGGTGATCGACGACGCCCCCGTCCCTGCCGACCTCATGGCGACCCTGGTCGTGATCGCCCGGCGCTGCGACCGGCACGGGCGCGGCTCTTATCAGTCGATGCCAACCATCGCCGAGAAGACCGGCAAGTCCCCGGACCAGGCCCGGCGGGACGTCAAGCGGCTGCGCGATCTCGGCCTGCTGCTGCTCGGCGACCAGACGCTGCCCGCGCAGCACGGAGTACCGGCCGGCCAGCGGCCGCCTGTGTACGACCTGCCGATGCATCTGAGGGGCCCGAAGCCGCGCAAGGGGTCCAAGAACCCGTCGGGGAAGAAGGCGACCCCTGGCATGGATGCAAGGGGTGGCATGGATGCAAGGGGTGGCATGGAAGCCCCCTTGACCCCTGGCATGGATGCCGGGGGACCCCTTGCATGGATGCCACCCAAAGAAGACCTACAACCCAAGGAACAACACCACCCCCCTACGCCCCCCGCGACGCAGGATGAAGGGGTGGGTGAGCCGCGACGCCGTCCGGGCCAGGAACACCCCGACTTCGCCGACTGGTACGCCGCCTATCCCCTGCGCCAGGCCCGCGCCACCGCCCTGAAGGCGTACGCCAAGGCCGTGCAGAAGACAGACCCGGCCACCCTCCTCGCCGCCGCCAAGCGCTACTGCGACGACCCCAAGGTCCTCCGCGGCTACGCCATGAAACCCGCCAACTGGCTCGACGGAGAGTGCTGGCGCGACGAGCCCACGCCGCCGCGCCATGACCCGCGCTACGCGCCCGGCACAGGCTCCCAGGTGCCGCCGCGTGGCTCCTACCGAGAGGACGACCCGCTGTGACCACGTTCGACGACGAAGCCGACCGCGAGCACGAACGCGACCAGCGCGAGGCGCGCGTCGCCGCTGTCCGCCGCGCCCGCCCGGAACGGTTGCGGACGCCCGGCGTTCTTCACCCCAAAGTCGCCGCGTGGGTCGACCGGCTCGCCCAGGGCAGCGCCGAGAACCTGCTGCTGCGCGGCGAAGTCGGCACCGGCAAGACGTGGTCGGCATGGGAAGCGCTCGAGCGCGCCGCCGTCTTCTGGCGCAAGAGGTGGGAGTTCGTAAGCCCGGCCGACTGGCAGGAAGTCATCGACCCGCCGACCGTCCAGGCCGACCGCGACGCGCTCCGGCGGTGGCGGGACGTCCCGCTGCTGATCCTGGACGACCTCGGCGCCGCGCAGGTGAACGAGTGGGAGCGCAAGTGCCTGCACAAGGTGGTCGATGAACGGTGGGCGCACGCCCGCCCGACGGTGGTCACCTACAACCTGCAGTCGCTCGAGACCGCGTACGGCGAACGGATCGGCTCCCGCCTGACCGGCGGCGCGACCAGGGTCGACTTCGCCGGCCCGGACCGCAGGAGGACCCGGTGACCGAGCAACTGGTCGACGACGACCTCAGCGACCCGTCCGACTACCGGCCCCCCCGTCACGATCTGGCCGCCGAGAAGGGCGTGCTCGGCGGGATGATGCTCGCGCAGGACGTGATCGCCGACGTCCTTGAGACCGGGCTTCGCCCGAAGCACTTCTATCGGCCCGGCCACCAGATGATCTATAACGCGATCCTGGACCTGTACGGCCGCGGCGACCCCACCGACGTCTTTGCCGTCGGCGGCGAGCTGGACAAGCGCGGCGAGCTCATGAAGGTCGGTGAAAGCGCCGACCGCGGCGCCTCCTATCTGCACACCCTGGTGTCCACGGTGCCCGTCGGCCACAGCGCCAGCCACTACGCCCGCACCGTGGAGACCTGGGGAAGGCTCGCCCTGCTGGCGCAGACCGGCACCCGGATCGTGCAGATCGCCCGCACTGTGACCGACGCCGACGACGCCGCCGACCTGGCGAACAAGACGCTGGAGGAGGCGACCCGCGACACCACATCGACCACCGCCCGGCCCGTTTCCGAGCTCATCAGCGACTACCTCGACCACCTCGAGAACGGCTCGGGCGACGCCTGCCTCGAGACCGGCTGGACGGATCTGGACTCGCTGCTCGGCGGTGGTCTCCGACCCGGACAGATGGCCGTGATCGGCGCCCGTCCCGGGATGGGGAAGTCCGTGGTGATGCTGAACGCCGCCTACCACGCCGCCATCAAGAACGGCCTGCCTGTGCTGTTCGCGTCGCTGGAGATGAGCCACCAGGAACTCATGGACCGGATCGTGTCCCGCGCCGCGAAGATCAGCCTGCACAAGCTCCGTACCCGCGGCCTGGACGAGGACGACTGGAGACGCTTCGCCGAGGTCATGCCCAAGCTGGGCGCCAGCCGGACGCTGCTGCTCGACGACGACCCCGGCACGGGCATCACTCAGCTGCGGACCAAGCTCCGGGCGATGCGCCGGGCCGGCGCCCCGGCTGCGCTGCTGGTCGTCGACTACCTGCAGCTGATGACGTCCGGGAAGCGGACGGAGAACCGGCAGATCGAGGTGTCCATGCTCGCCCGGTCGCTGAAGCTGCTGGCCAAGGAGTTCACCGTCCCGGTGGTCGTCGGGTCGCAGCTCAACCGGGGCGTGGAGAACCGCAACGACAAGAAGCCGCTGCTGGCCGACCTACGCGAAAGCGGTGCCGTGGAACAGGACGCGGACATCGTGATCCTGCTTCACCGGGAGGACGCCTACGACAAGGAGTCTCCGCGGGCGGGCGAGATCGACCTGATCGTGGCCAAGCACCGCAACGGCCCGACCGCGACCGTGACGCTGGCCTGGCAGGGCCACTACCAGCGCGCATCCAACCTCGGATACGAACCCGAGACCTACACGCAGGGGGCTCTGTGATCACCGTCAACACGATCCAAGCTGGCTCGCCGCACCTCAGCGAGGCTGCAGCGCAGTACCTCACCGACCTGTGGAACACCGCCTACCCGCACATGCGTACCGACCTGACCGAGGTCATCGCCGCCCACCGGAACGCCTCGCTGCGGCGCCCCGGCCGGCAGCGCACCGAGACCGCCAAGGAGATCCGGCGATACGAGAGCGTCCGCCGCGAACTCGGGCAGCTCGACCGCGGCACGCACCGCCCTTGCAGCCGGAGCGAGCCGCGCTTCTCGCTCTTCGCCGCCACGAACGCCGTCCGTCACGCCCTCGACGCCCTGCCGGTCGACAGCCCGCACGCAGGTGACATCTACCGCCTCGCCGCCGAGCTCAGCGACCTGAGGACGGCCGAGATGACCCGCATCAAGCAGGGGGAGGCCGACCATGCCGAAGCGTGATCCGGAGACCGGAGACCTCATCAACAACCTGAGCGCGACCGTCCACCTGCGCGGGCAACTGCTGCCCGGCCTCGTGGAGGTGCGCGACTGGCCCGCGATGCGCCGCTGGCTCGCCGGCGCCGAGTTCAAGGCCCTCGCCGACCGGGTCACCTCGATCACGATCACCAACCACGACATCAAGGAGTGACCATGCCCGACAACGACCTGCGCACCATCTACGAAGACACCTACCTCGCCATCCGCGCCAAGTACGGGCACCCGGACGAGCCGGTCAGCTACCGCGGGCGGCTCGGCGCCGTCGAGACCCTCCCGCCGAAGGACTGGAGCAAGACCAAGTACGCGGCCTACTTCGACGAGGTGATGCGGCTCGGGCGCTGGTTCAAGGCAGCGTCCAAGTACGCGGCCAAGAAGCGCAAGACTCACGCCGACCGCACCGCCTACCTGGAGGCATGCGACCGGTACGGCGTCGCCGGACACGACCTGCTGTTCGCCGGCGAACCCGCGCAGACGGCTCTCATCTAGTCCCCGCCCGTGAACACCGACAGCACGACGGCCGGGCGCGTCCCTACCGCGCCCGGCCTGGAGGGAAAGGTATCGATGCCGACCATCGAAGAGCGCACTCACCACGAGGCCGCGCACGGAGTCATGGCCCACTGCGTCGGCGGCCGGTTCCGCTACATCACCATGAACCCCCGCACGGACAAGGCCAACGCCCTCACCTACGGCGTCACCGTCCCCGGACAGCTCGCCATGGTCTACGTCCTGCTGGCCGGCCCACTCCTGGAGTCGGCGATCGGCGGGAAGCCGATCGGGGACGTGCTCACCCAGCCCAGCGGGTGCAGCGACTTCCTGAAGGCCGCCGCCCTCGTCGAGCAACTACCCGGCGTGGACCTCGGCGCCACGATCGCCGACATTGACCGAAGGTTCGCGACACCTACCCGCATCCGAGCGATTCAGGTCGTCGCCAAGGCCCTGCTCACCCGCACGCGCGCCCTGACCTACCGCGAGTTCGTCGAGCTGGTGGGGGCGCTGTGATGCCCGCCCGATACCTGTTGCGCGGGCAGCCCGTACGCGTCCTGGTGAAGTTCGCCCTGCCGTCCAAGCGGAACCCTGCCGTCCCGGTGCCCGCGTGGCTCTGCTGGCACACCGCCCCGCCCGGTGCACCCCGCAACGCCCTCGTCGAACGCGAGGACGGGACCCGCTTCGTCCGGCCGTTCCGCGGCCTGCGCCGCGACCTAACCGCTACCTGAAACCCGAGCGGGCCCGGCCGGTACACGCCGGCCAGGCCCGCTCTCTCCGGCCACAACTTGTCCGACAAGCAGAGGACCACGAGATCATGAACACTGGACGGATCGCCCTCCAGCTCGACGAGCTGCTGTGCGACCTCACCCCCGACCAGGCCGCCGCGCTCCGCGCCGCCCTCCCCACCGGGTTCCGCGACCAGCTCGACGCCGCCGCCACCCACACACGCCAGAGTCTCGCCGCCGCAACCGCCGCCGGCGTCCTCACCAGACACGCCCCCATCCCCACCGCCGACCACCCCGCATGGATCCGCCTCGGCATCACCGACACCCTCGTCCGCTGGCACGCCGGCAGCGCAGACACCTGTATGCACGCACCCCACCCGCTACGGCCCCGTCCAGTGTTCGCCGCCGCCTGGCGGCCCGGCCTGGTGGTCTGCGGCGCCTGCGGCCACCTGCTCGCCATCCCGCCCGACTCCGACACCGACCGCACCTGCGACGGGTGCGGAAAGGTCACCGCCGGACCGGCGCACGACGATCCGATCTACCCGCTCACCATCGTGTGCGGCGCCCTGACCTACCAGGCCGGCGCCTGCCGCGACTGCCAGTACGTAGGACAGGCGGGTGCCGACCATGACCGGTGACGAGATGGAGCGCGATCTCCGGGCCGCCGTTGACGAGCGCCTCGCCGCACGCCTCGCCGAGGCCCGCCAGCAGCGCGCCAACCGGCAGGCCCGCGCCCTCCGACACCACAAGCGCAGGAAGGCCGGCATGCGGGCCCGGCACCGCGCCAAGCTCGCCCGACTCCGCGACCAGACCACCCAGGACCCGGACGAAAGCCACCCACCCCATGCCACCACCCCACCCACCGACGACGCCGCATAGCGAGTTCTGCGACACCCACCTCATGGAAACCCCCACCAGCACCCCGACCTATGGCAACCCACCACGAGGCAACACAGGCCCCGTCTCAGAACCCCGCGGGATACACGTCATGGAAGCTGTCGAAATCCGCCCAGGTCATGGAAACCCCCGGTACCCGAGACGCGTCCGCCGCGTCGTCTCCGCCGAGCTGGCTGCCTCCCTGCGCATCTGGCGACGCCGGGCGGGCCTGTCCCAACGGCGCCTGGCGGCCGCTGTCGGATCGGGCCGCCCACACCTGGCGAACCTCGAGGCCGGCCGCCGCGCGCCGAGCCATGCCCTCGCCGATGCGCTTGCGTACGCGCTCGAGCTGACGCAGGACGAACGGGAGCGGCTGCTCGCCGAGGCCGTCCCGGACGCGGGTTGGTCGTCGCCCCGGTGGACCCGTCTCCGTCCCACATCGAAGGAGTGACCCGTGATCTCATCGCCTCTCGCCGCCCGCGTCCGCGCCGCGTTGCGTGCTCTCCGCGGCCGCACGGAACCCGCGGCCCCTGCACTCAGCCGGCTCGACCATCAAGCGCTCGCCCTGGCCGCCATCGACGCGGCCCGCAATACGCCGGACCACCTCACGTCCGAGTCCGCGGCCGCATCCGTCCTGAGCCATTTGGGCCCGTCCGACCTCGCCGCGGTCGCGGTCGAGCTGGCTCGCATGTGGTGGTTCGTGCAGCGGGTGACCGTGTTGACGCCGTCCGCCGTCGACCGGATGACAGGAGCGTTCGGGTTCGCGCTGATGCTGCAGGACCGCGCCGATAGCGAGGCCGCGTGATGGGGCGCCCGTCGAACGTGACCGACAAGCAGCGCGCCGCCGTCCTGCAGCTCGGCACCACGGGCGCGTCGCTGCGCGAGATCGCCGAGCGGACCGCGGTCAGCAAGGACACCGCCCGCCGCATCCTCGTGGACGTGTCGCACAACTCCCGGCAGGTGTCGCAGAACCCGCCGGAGGTGTCGCAGAACCCGGCGCCGGCGGCCCGGCTGTCGACCGGTGTACGCCGCGGTGATGCCGCGCCGCCCGTGCGGTGGGTCGGGCGGAACATCGACGGCGAGCCGGTCGCGCTCGATGCGGCCGGGCAGGTCGCGCAGGTCGGCGCCGTCCAGGTGGTGCGGCGCGTCCGGGTCGGTGACCGGTTCCCCACCGTCCCGCCGTGGGGTCGGGTGCTGGTCCCCGGGCGGCTGGTCGGCGAGTCCTCAGACGGTCGCCTGTTGTGCCCGCACTGCACGCGGTGGCGGACGTTGGCCGAGCTGCGCGACCCGATGAACACCTGTATCGGGGTGACGCCCAAGCCGCACGCGGTGATCCCGCTCGAGGGTCACCGGTGACCGGCACGCGGGACCCGCTACGGGTCCCGCTCCCCGGCGGCGGCTCCTACCTCACCGGACGCGGTGACGAACTGGTCGCCATCGCGCTCGAACTGCTGTGGCGCGCCGACGCCCGCGCCCGCTCCGGCGACCTCGCCCGCCTCCGCCGCACCTTCACGGAACCCTTTCCCCCTGGTGGAGGTTCCGTGACCGGAACCCCGCCACCCTCCGACGCCCCCGGTTCGGCAGGGTTCGAGTGCGTCCATGCGGCTGGGGCGGCCGAGGTCCTCGGCGTCTCCGCACGAATGGTCCGCCGGATGTGCGAGCAGGGAACCTTGGCCGCCCACAAGTCCGCAGGACGCTGGCAGATCGAACGAGGTGAGGTCCTGGCCCACGCCGCTCACCGGAGAGCAGGAGACGAAACCCATGGCGTACAACGTGATCGGCAGGGCGCTGCAAGCAGGAGTGCTGACCGAGGCTGAGCGGACCGAGGCCGTCCGCAAGTGCATGAGCGACCCGGCATACGAGCAGCGTCTTGAAGACCAGATCACCGCGAAGGCCACCACGCCGCGCGCCGCATCCGCCAGGCCGGCGCATGCCGCGGCCAGCCCCACCGGCCCGGCCGCCGACCTGCTGCGCGAGATGCCCTCGGCGTATCGGGAGGCCGCGGCCGCGGGCCCGCCGCCGCAACTGTTCCCCGGCGGCGCCGGCGGCGGGACGCTCCCGAACGTCACCGCGTCCGGGATGGACCCGGCCGAGCTGGCGTCGGTGCCGTGGTGGTGCCGTCCCGCGATCGCCGAGGCGCCCACGCTCGACCAGGCGCGGTTCCTGCTCGCGGGTGCGCGCGAGGATCCCGAGGCCGCGAACGTCGGCCACGAGTTCACCGGCGCCACGGGTTACGTCGACTTCTCGATGTCCGTCCAGTCGTGGGCGATGGCGGGAGCCTCCGTCGCCGCGGAGAACCGGCAGGTCGCCGCCGAGCGGCAGGCCCGCGCAGTGGCCGCCGCGACGCACAGGCCGGTCACGGAGCTGAGTGAGGACGAGCTGTATGAGGCGGCGTTCGGCCAGGGCGACCGGCACCGCGCGTCTGTGCGGGCCAGGCCGAGGACCGGTGACCGCGTCGGCGGCCCCTGGCACGAATAGGCGCCCGCCGGCGGCCGCTACCCGGGCAGGACGGCCGCCGGCGGGCGGTGGGTCTCAGCTCTCGCCGCGCTGCTGGGCTGCGCGCCGGTTGACGGCGGCGTTCCACTCGTCAGGCGTTAGCGTGCTTGAGCAGCGGTTCCGACAGTCGGAGGTGAGCGGGATCCGCTTCACCGGAGCGGCGGACTGGTGGGCGGGGACGTTGCGGAAGCTGGTCGGCTGCTGCGGTTCCCCGCACGCCGGACACGTCTCGTTCTGAGTCATGGGCCGGAACGTACCGGCGCCGAGTCGTTAGCGTCGCGTCCTGCCGAGGGTGTGCGGACGGCCGTTCGCCGCTGCTCCGCCGATGTGCCATTTGCGAGTAACGGGCCCACATAACCGCAGGTCGGAGGAGTGGGTACCGCAGTGTCAAAGCGGTTCAGATAGGGAGCGATTCAGCCCGTTTGCTCGGTGTGCTCGCTCCACACGCCGAGCTTGGACCGCCAGGTGATCCGCACCTGAACTTGCTTCTCTCTAGCGTCCTGCTCGAGCGCAGCGTGCATTGCGTGGGCCTCGTCCTTCGCGGCCTTCGCGCGCCGCCAGCCCTCCATCGCCTGCTTGGCCATGCTGCCCCCGCTGAGGACATCGGGAAACTCCGGCGGCTCGTCCGGGACCTCATCGAACATGCTCCGCGGCAGGTCGACCGGCGCATACTCTCCGCCAGCCCGGCGAGGCAGCCGCACGCGCACGGACGTCTTCGGCTCGACCTTGTCAGCGTCGGTCGACTCGATCTCGGTCTCGGTCCACATCTCGACGGCCACCTTGAACGCCGGATCGCGTCCGAGGTTCACCACGTCGAAAACGCCCTCCTCGACGCGTTGCACCTGCCATTGCACGTCGGAACGTTCGCGGGCGCGACGATGCGCGAGCCAGGTGAGCCAGAGGGTAGGAGCGGCGAAGGCCGCGGCCGCACACGAAGCGGCGAGGGTGACCTCGTCTGCCCATTTCATGAGCGGGACCGTATCGGGAGCGACGGAGGTCCGCACGCAGCTGACGAGGACAGCGAGTCCGTCGCCCCGGGGGCTACGGCAGGTGCGGCCGGTGCCAGTGGTGCCGGTGCCCGTCCCCCGGCAGATCGGGGACGTCGACCTCGCTGCCCGAGGGCTCCGGCGACGCCGAGGACTCGATGGTCGCCACCGGCGCCGGTGGGACCGACGTCCCGGGCGAGGACCGGCTCGAGCTCCACACCGCGTACACGACCATCAGGACCGTCACCACGACCGCGGCGACCGCGATCAGGACGAGGGCCCGTAGGCGCTGTTCTCCCGTCGGAGGGATGACCGGCTGGGGCGGAGGAACGTAGGGCGGCATGGCGGGTAGACGGACCGGCCTGCCCTGCGGTGCACACCGCGACCGAGACCGGTCACCACGACGAGGGCAAGGCGGACCGGGCGACCCCGCCAAGAGCCTTCCGGTCCGCCTCGCGTCTTCGGGCCGCGGCCCTGGGAGTCACCCCGCCAAGAGCGCCTCCCCGAGGCCGCGGCGTCTTGGTCCCGCGGTCCCGGGCCGCCGCGCGCAGACCCGGAACCGCGGTGGACGACCCGGCCGGCCTCGGGGGTGTCCCGGCCAGGCCGCCCAGCTTCTACGGCTCAACCACCTGCCGAGCCACGTACACCGGCCGCTCGTCCTCGGCGACGTCGTCCGGGACCGTCACGGTCGTCACACCGCCATCCGGGACGCGGCACCGCCATGACCCGTCCAGCTGCGGGACGAGCGTCCCGACGATCCGCTTGTCCGAGTCGAGCAGGAACCACAGGCCGCCGTCCTCGGCGAGGGCGAACCGTCCGACCTTGGTCATGAGCGCCTCTTGTCGAGCAGCAGGTACAGCTCGGCCGGGGAACCGGCCTCGAGGGTCCCGCGCGGGAGCTGCTCGCCGTTGAGCATGCCGCGGGCGGCGAACCATCGGCCGCCGACCTCGACGATCGTCCAGCCCGGGAACTCCCGGCGCATCGCGGCGACCAGGTCGCTGACGTCCTCAGCGGCGGTCATGCTGCCCGCCGGCGTGCCGCGATGATGGCCTCGCCGAGCCGTTCCGGCGTCGTCCCCTCCACCAGCGTGCGGCAGTCGACCAGCGCCCACCAGTTCCGGGTGAAGTGCCCGAACCACGCGACGACGCCGTACCGCTCGCGGAACCGTCGTGTCTCGGCCTGGTGGATCGGTTCGGCGCTGAACGCCGCGGTGTCCTCGAACGGCCCGAGGGTCATGGCCGCACCCTGTTGAGCTTGGCGTCGGAGCTGATCGCCGCGTCGACCAGCTCGCGGAGGATCTCGCCGTCCTTGGCGCGGATCGCCCACGCCCCGCCGAGGTCCTTGACCGGCAGCTTCCGCTTGGCCACCCACGGGTGCGGGTTGCGCGGCGCGAACGTGAACGTCCACCCCGGGAAGTCCTGGCGTAGACCGGCGAGGAGTATCTGCCCCATCTGCTCGGCGCTCGGCGGGGTGGCGGGCGCCGCCTGGTCGGTGTCCATGTCGTCTCCGCTGCTGCGATGCACTTACGCGGTCACGCCTAGTGAATCTGTGGCAGGCGCCACACCGGGAGGGGGAGACTGGGGAGTGAGGGGAAGTCGCGGGAAGGCGCTTCTTCCCATGTCCGGGCGAAGGGTGCATCGCGCATGTCCACCGCCGAGAGGAACCCGGTCGCGGTCGCGATCGGTGCGCGGCTGCGCAGGCTGCGCGAGGAACCGCGAGACAAGTACGGCCGCGCGAGGTACTCGCGTGCGAAGTGGGCGATCCTGCTGCGCGGCGCCGCCGGCCCGGACGCAGACGGTCTGCCCGCCGTGACGAGCCTGGCCAAGATGATCCAGCAGTGGGAGCGCGGCGACTGCATCCCCGGCCCGATCTACCGGCCGCTGTACGCCCGCGTCACCGGCAAGACCGAGGCCGACCTGTTCGGGAGCGAGACGGGCGCCGACATCGCCCGCCGTGATGCCCTGCTGCTCACCGCGGCCGCCGGGGTGGCTGTGCCTCGGCGGCCCGCCGGACCGGTCGCGCCCGAGCTGGCGGACTACTTCGCCGAGCAGCTCGCCGGCCACTACCGCGCCGATCGCTACCTCGGGCCGCTCCGCCTCATCCCCACCGCGCTCGCCCAGTACGACCTGCTGTGCGACCTGGCGAACACCGCGCGCGGGACAGTGCGGCCGCGGCTGTGGTCGCTGGCGGCCGGGTACGCCGCGTTCCTCGGCTGGCTCTATCAAGACGGCGGCGACATCAACCGGTCGGTGTACTGGCACGACCTGATGCTCGAGCGCGCGCACCGCTCGCATGATCCCCAGCTTGTGGCGTTCGCGCTGCACAACAAGGCGATGCTGCACGCCGATCTCCTCGACGGGCCCGGCGTCCAGGACCTCGCCGGCGCCGCCCTGGTCCACCAGGACGCCCTCACGCCCAAGGTTCGGGTGTTGGCGCTGCAGCAGGCCGCGCACGGCGCTTCCCTGGTCGCTGACGACGACGCGGCGGACGAGTGCGCCCGGCTGCTGGACGAGGCCGGCGCCCTGGTCGACCAGGTGGACGACGACTATCCGTGGGGCACGGCGTGCCTGACTCCGCACTACATCGATATCCAGCGCGCGACCTGCCTCGTACGGCTCGGCCGGGCCGAGGACGCGCTCACGATCTGGGAAAGGATCATGCCGGAGCTGGCGGCCGCCGGCGCGCGCCGCGACGTCGGGGTGTTTCAGGCCCGGCAGGCGCAGGCGTACGCCCTCGCCCGGGAACCCGAACGCGCCGTGACGATCGCCGGGGAGGTCGTCCAGGCGGCCGAGGCGACCGGCTCGGTACGGATGCGACGCGAGCTGCAGGGCCTGCAAGCGCGCATGAGACCGTGGGCGAGGGAGCGGCCCGGCCGGCTGCTCTCGGAGATGCTCGCTCCCCTTGGAGGATGACTCACGTGACGCTCAGGACGCCCCTCACCGCCGAGCAGGTCGCCGGACGCCTCACCGACACCGGATGGTCTGGGGACACCGCCGAGATACACCGCACGTTCGCGGTCGAGTACGACGTCGCGATGCGGATCGTGGCCGAGGTCGCCGCCGCGGCGATCGAGCTGGAGCACCGGCCCGACATCGATATCCGGTGGGACCGGCTGCACTTCTCGATGACCACGCACACCTCTGGGGACGTGGTGACCGAGCTGGACTTCAAGGCGGCCGAGAGGATCAACGAGATCGCCGCACGGCACGGCGCCGAGCCGGTCTAGGCTGGACGCGCGATGCACCGGGCCTCGCCCCTACCTTCCTGGGGGCGGGGCCCAGTCTCGTTCTCAGGCCCGCGGAAGGCCCGCACCCGTGGCGATGGTGCGGGCCTTCCTGCTGGAGGGTTGCGAGGCCGCTGGGGGCTCAGCGTGCGAGGCGCCCGGCCTCCGGGGCGAGGTCGGGGACCGCGTACAGGTGACGGCGGCGGCCCCGTGGGGCCGGGACCGAGGGCGCCTCGGTGGCGGCCGCGGGCACCGGGTCGCAGGTCAGCAGCTCGGTCTGCAACCGCAGCACCTGGACGACGTCTCGGAGGGTGAGGTGGATCTGCTCGAGCTGCTCGGCGATCGTCTGCTCGCCCGGCTCGGTCGCGGCCTGGTCGGCGCTCACGATGCGGTCCCCTCGGCGGCAGCCACCTCGTACAGCCGCTCGCGGACAGAGCGCCACTCGCCGCGCTCGAGGTCGGCGAGCCCGGTCCGCAGAAGCGGCTCCCAGTCGCGGCGCTCGGCGGTCGGGCTGCAGACCTCCAGCAGGTCGAGCAGGGTCTCGCCGGCGGCCGCGCCGCCCTGGGCGCGCAGGTGCCAGTAGAAGCCGCAGAGCCGCCGGAACAGCGGGTCTCGCCGGTCGTGCTCGTCCCCCGCTCGGGGGGCGTCGGTACCCTCGGTCATGGATCGGACCTCCTCGTCCGGTCAAGGGCCCGGCCGGTGTTGCAGTCACCGCGTCCGGGCCCGCCTTGTGTGGTGGCGGGGGGCGTGGGTCAGGCCGCGAGGATCGCGGCGGTGTGGTCGAGGATGTTGGCCGCGATCAGGTGGTTGCACCGGCTGAGGCGCTGCCCGGCCTTGCAAGTGCACGACTGCTCGACGGTGTCGACGTAGTAGGTCGAGACGCCGTCCGAGCCGTTGGCGAGGTACGCGCCCTCGTGACGGAGCGGGATGATCGCGCCGTCGAGGATGAGCTGCTCGGCCTTGTCCAGGACGCGGGCGCCGTCCTTGAAAGCGGAGACGTCGGCGGCGGCGGTCGCGGTGGCGAGGGCCTGGCGCTCGGCGTCCTCGCGGCGCTCGATGCGCTCGCAGCGGGTCCCGATACCGGCGGCGACTCGAGCGGGGTTGGTGAGCAGGGCCCGGCACCGGCGGCAGTGCGCCGTCGTGGTGGTGGTCCGCTTCGCCATGTCCCGCTCCCGTTCGCTCGCCCTAACCGCGTAGGAACAGAGTAACGGGCAACTGTGTTCCTACGCAATACTCTGTGCCAGAATCCCCGTAGGAACACGGAGAGGATCACGGCATGGGCGACGAGACCAGCAACGCCGAAGGCCAGACGTACATCACGCGGTTCCGCATCCCCCGCCCGATGTGGGACGCGTTCGGGCGCGTCAGCACACGCCTCGGCAGCAACCGGACCGCGCGGCTGCTCGAGCACGTGCGCGCCGACATCGAGGCCCACGGCGACGACCAGGACCGCGCCGACCTCGCCCGCGCGGACGAGGAACTCGCCGAGCGGCGGTCACGGAAGGGCGGCCGGCCTCCCAAGTCGTGACCGCCTCGCACACAGCACAACGGCGCCTCGCTGGCCATGGTGACCGGCGGGGCGCCGTCGTGTTGCACTCAGGCGGGGGTCGGGGGAGGGATACACAGGTCAACGGGGGTGCACACCCGGTGTTGCACCCGGGCGTGCACCCCCGTGTTGCACCCGCGTGAGCACCCGTGTTGCAGCATGATCAACATGGGTGCGTGCGGAGCCCACGCGCAGCCGTGCGCGCCTACGCGGGCACCGGCGCCGGACGCTGCAACAGCGTGTGCCGCTGCGCCTCGTCGTCGTACCCGAGCACTCCCTCATCGCGGAGCTTGCGCAACAGCCGCTGCACCGTCTGACGGGACGCGCCGGCCGCCGTCCACACCGGCGCCAGGTCCTTGGTAGCGAAGTCCTCGCGGCCCTCGTCGAGCCACGTCGCCAACTGCGACAGCAGCGCCGTACGCAGCTCCGCCGCGGACAGCCGCTCGGACGGCTGACCGAACGTGAACTCCTGGTCCTCGGGGTCGTCAGTGATCGGGTCGTCGATGCTGCCCGTCACCTCCGGGTCGGGGTCCTCGGTGTCGACGGTCGGGGACCAGTCGTCGCGATCGATGTCGTCGTGGTCGTCGTCGCTGCTGTCCTTCATGGTCGGGGGTGATACCCACGACGACACGATGGCCGCGGTGAACTCGTCGATGGTCTTGGCCGCCGCCGGCCACTGCTCGGCGTGCGCCCTCAGCGCGTCGGTGTCGGGCGTGACGCCGTCCGGCTTCAACCATGCGAACGTGCGCAGCGGCATCGCGATGCGGGCCCTGTCGATGCTGGGGGCGTCCAGGTAGGCCATGCCGGGCTGGGAGGACCCCCACAGCTCCGGGCGGGCGCCTGCGTCGTCCTGTGCCTCCGAGAGACCGAACGCCGCGTCCTGGGAGTTGGCGACACCGAAGCACAGGTTCGCCAGCTGCCCGCGCGCGATCGTCGGCATCTGCGTCCAGTCCGAGCGCTGCAGGGACAAGATGATGCTTCCGCCGGCGGACCGGATCGCCTTGAGCAGCTTGAGGAACGTCTCGATGTCCTTGTCGCTCAGGGCGTCGAAGATGTCGGGGACCTCCTCGAACCATCCGACCTGGTAGGTCAGGCCGCACCCCGGCTCCCAGTTCGCGAACCCCCGCGCCGACAGCCAGTCGGTACGCGGCTTGAGCTGGGAGTGCATGTCGTTGATCAGCGACCGCACCCCGCCCTTGGTCGTCTCGAACCGATGCAGCGCGGGACGCAGCGGCCCCAAGCTCTGGTCGCCCTTGGTGATGTCGGCTGCGAACACCGCGGCGTCATGGCGGGTGACGATCTCCGCCAGGTAGTTCCACGCCGCGCCGATCGACTTGCCGGCGCCGGTCTTGCCCATCGCCTGGACGTGGTGCCCGATGAGGATGTGCTCGACGTCCTCGCCGTCCTGCCACACCGCCGGCCGCAACGGCTCGGCGATCGACCCGCCTGGCCGGGACGGGCCCGGCCACGGGATCGGCGACCGCATCACCCGCGGGTCGGAGAACGTGACGTGCGCCAGGTCCGCCCGGTCCAGGTTCGGCGCGACCGTCATCGTGCCCGGCGGCAGGCCCATCGCGCCCTCGATGTGCTCGGTCTTCTTCTGGATGTCGGCGACGACCTTCTCACCCGCCGGCAGCGCCATCGCCGCCTCGATCTTGCGTTCCCCGGCCTTCACCGTCGCCATCCGCGCGCCGTCCAGGTTGGCCTTGTCCTTGCTCTGGTCGAACAAGAAAGCCAGCGCGTCGGTGACGCCGCGGCCGCCCTGCCTGGAGCGGATCACCGTGCGGATATTCCACGCCGCGGCCGTGACCAGCCCACCGGCCACCCAGAACCACAAGATGACGGGCTGGGTGAACCCCGCGACCGAGCACGCCGTGACCCACATCGACACCGCCGCGGTGGTGGCGGTCGCCGACCCGCGCCCCAGGAACCCGCGTTCGTGTGCGACCAGCCACGTCACCCCGGTCAGCAGCACCGATCCGAGCGTGAGCCCGATCGCCGACCAGGCCACCGCCGAGCCGCGACCGAACAGCATGTGCAGCGCCGTCCCGACTCCGGCGATCAGCGGCCAGAGCAGCCACGGCGGAGCCAGCGTCATCAGCTTGGACGCCTGCGCGGCCTTCACCCGCTCCCAGGACGAGTCCTCGGTAAGCGCGATCTGCTTCGTCGACATGATCAGTCTTCCTTGAAGTCGAAGATCCGGGTCGGCTTGCGCGGCGGGTTCAGCACGTCCGCGAACTCCTTGCGGAACTGCGCGTGGAACCGCACCATCTCCGCGCCCGCGGCCTTGGTGTGCTCCCCGGCCCGCTGCAGACGCTTCTTGACGCGCCGCGCCCGGAGCCGGACGTCCACCCCGAACAGCAGCGGGTTGCCCTTCTGCGACCCGACCAGCGCCGCGTACACCTCCTCGGAGGCGAGCTCGAACTCGATGGTCAGGTCACGGCAGATCGCGCGGCCCGCCTGCGAGTACTCGGTGATGGACTTGGAGCCGGTGAACGGGATGTTCGCCAGCTCGGGGATCCGGTCCTTGCTCACCGGGCCTCCTCGGAGTCGTCGACGTCGATGTCGTGGGCGTGGTGGTAGCCGAGCCGGTACCGGTCGGCGATGCGGCGCCCGAGCCTGCGCAGCCACCCGGGCGGGGTGCCGAACAACGCGGACAGCAGCACCGCCGGCGCCGCCGCGGCCGTCCGGGTCACCGCGGCCAGCACGGCGACCAGGCCGCGCAGCACGGCGACCAGGCGCCGCCACAGCGACGGGTCACGGCGGATCGGGCGGGGAGTCGTCGAGATCGTCACCGGCCCCGCCTCCAGGTGATCGGGGACCGGAACCGCGGCGTCCGCACGTTGGTGCCGAGGTAGAAGCCGGCGCCGATCAGCCCGGCCGCCGCGGCGACGGGTACGGGCGCGGCGAGCAGGTACGTCAGCAGCAGGTACACCCCGCCGCCGACGATGCCCGCGAGCATCAGCAAGTCCAGGACGGTCGGCCGCCGGGTACGGCGTACTCGCCGCGTACTCCTGCGAGGGGACATGATGGAACTTCCTTCTGTGTGAGGGAGCCCGGCCCCGGGCGGCGTCTTGGTCGATGAGCGCCCGGGGCCAGGTCAGGGGCGTTACTTGGTGGCGAGTACGGCGAGGTAGTCGCGTACCTGCTGGGCGCGGGCCTGACCGCAGCCGAGGGCCTCGCGGATCGGCCGAACGCCCGGAATACGGCCGCCCTGTAGGTACTCGGCGAACTCCTCCCGAGCCCGCGCGAGTACGTCGGCGGGTACCTCGGGTACGGTCGCCTCCGCCTCGTCGTCCGGACCGCGGTCAGCCTCGCCGTCCCGGTCGTTCCCGGGCGCCTGGTCGTCGTCCTCGGACGCCTGACCGTCCCGCTCGGGTATAGGCACGGGTACGGTCTCCAGTTCCGGCAGCGGCCACCACGGCAGCGGTACAGCCCGCGTTCCTCCGGCGGTGGAGGAACGCAATTCGTCGCGCTGAACCGCCGCTACCGCGTCGTCCGGCACGTCCCGGCCGCGCCGGATCATGCCCATCAGCAGCTCGACGACGACCACGAGCGTGACCGCCGGCCACGCCGCGATGATCGCGCCCACCGGGCCGTGAGCGATGCCGTGCAGGACGTTGACTGCGACCGTCGCCCCGATGCCCAGGGCGAGCGCGGGACGCGCCAGGAACGGCACGGGGGCGCGTTGGCGGGCCGCGTCCAACAGCACCATGCTGGCGACGAAGACCAGGCCGTCGATGGTGAGCGGGACCAGGCGGCCGGTGCTGCCCGCCTCGCCGTGCGCCCGCGCCACATCGAGCGCGTGCCTGTAGGAGATGTAGGCGGCGATGGCGCCGATGCCGACGACGACCGCGGCCGTGCTCGCGCGGATCGCAGAGATCCTCATCGGCCGGCCTCCTCGTTGGGGAGGTCCATGACGGTGCGGCGCAGGTCGCCGAGCGTCTTGGCGGCGAGGGCCTGCGCGAGGCGCTCCTCCATCTCCGCCTGGTCCAAGCGGCCGGCGGCGAAGTGGGCGTGCAAGACGGTCACGACGACGTCCCGCTCCGCGTCGCCGATCCGCCGCCGTTCCATGTCGGAGTCGTGCGGGCCGCGGTGCAGGATCAACGTCACCGCGCTCTCGTCCCGCATCGGGTGCAGCGCCTCCTGGCGCTTCTGCTCGCGCAGCTCGCGTGCATCGCGGCGCCGGCGGGCTCGCCAGTCCAGTTCGCGGAAGCTGAGGACCACCACACCGGCGGACGCCGCGAGCGGCCACAGGATCGGCACGGCCACGTACGTCGTCGCCATCCGGTACAGCAGGTAGCCGATCACGCCGACGGCCACCAGGCACAGGGCGCCACCGAGGGCGTCCCAGAACGCGGGATCGCGGTCGTTCATCGGCCGGCCCCCTCGTCGATCGCGGCGAGGACGTGCTCGAGCGCGGACTCCAGCCGCCCCCACCACCCGGCGGACTCGACGCCGTTCCCAGTCGGTTGCGTGGCCTTGGACTCGGCGAGGGCGCGGCGGGCCCGCTCGATGAACGGGTGCCCGGCGAGCTGCCCGCCGGTGTCGGGGTTCAGCGGCGCGGTCATCGGCCGTCCTCCCCGCTCTGCTCGGGACGCCCGTCGACGGCGGCGCGTCCGGCGCGGGCGACCAGGCCGACGACGACCGCGACGGTCTCCGGTTCCCACCCGGCCAGCCACGCGAGGATGCGGCGGTCGTGCGCGCCGAGGCGGACGCCGGCGGCCATGCATGCCGCGTTCAGCCGTGCCTTGTTGAACCGGCCCATGGTGCCGAGGTCGGTCACGTCCCCGTACGCCTCGCGCACGGTGTCGGCGGCCTGCTGCTCGTCCTCGTACGGCCCGACGTCGGACGGGAGTCCGGTCGCCTGGTCGCCGCGGAGCCGCGCGGCCGCGCGCGTCAGCAGCTCGGCGAGCGCGTCGGCCTCGTCCGCGGTGACGTCCAGCCCATCGACCTCGCCGCCGTGCTCGCTGTAGGGGGCAGTGTGCGGCCACCGGACCGCGACGCCAGCCGAGAGACCCGGCTCCCCTCCGTGGGTCTCCTCGGCGCGCAGGGACACCGTCAGGGCCTCGCCCTGGGCGCTGGTCGTGCCGACGTCCGCGCGGTGCCGGATGAACAACGTCGTCGTGTCGTGCTCGCCCGTGCACCAGGGGAAGGCGCAACGGGCCGTAGGGTTCTGCATTGGGTTCGACCTCCACGGGGTCGGATCAAGGCCCCGGCCGGTGCTTTGATCACCGCGTCCGGGGCCGCCTCATGTCTGGGCGGCGGGCGCGCCCGAGGGCGCACCGGACCTTGATCGGGGGGCCGCGCGGGTGGTGCCGTGATGGCACGCTGATGGCACTATCGGCCACTCGGTGCACTTCACCAGACCACAGCAGACCACACGACACATAGCCGCTGAGCTGCGAAAACCTCGCTAGACCGATCTTCTCCAAGCCCGCCCTCACGGCGGGGATCACCCTCCTAAAGCGGGTGTCGCAGGTTCGAATCCTGCCGGAGGCGCCACCAAGAAGACGGCTTTGACCTGCGAAAACGCCTCCGACCACAGCCGGGAGCGTTTCGTTCGCCAAGATCATTCACCACGGGAACTCACCGAGGTCCGCAAGCAGATCGAATACGCGCGCCGCATCGGCGACACCCGCGGACTCCAGCTGTACCTGAGGCGTCTCGTGGGTGACTGCCCGGCCCGACCCGGCACCTCCAGGATGCCGACGCCCTGAACCATCTCCTCACCGAGTACGCCGAGCACGTCCGCAAGCACCACCAGGAAAGGGACCCGGGCAGGTCTGTAGCTTCTACTGCTACCTCGCCTCCCTGGCGGCGTTCCCGCGCAACCGGGTACCGCCGAGGTCTTTTCAGAGCCGCAAGGCGACACCATCACCCAGGTCGACGAGGACGCACGGACTACGAGAGGCTCTACCGCACGCTGGTCAAGCCGGCCTCGGGCAGCCCGAGCCGATCTACGCACCCATACCCGCTCTCTCGGCCCAGGTTCTGGCGATCGCCCTGTGCGAACACTCGGTCGAGAAGCGCCCGAACGGGTGCCATGGCTTCCACATCGAGGAACGCTGGCGGCGCGCTGGAAGCCGCCACGCAGGCGGGCAGGCGGGCACCATCGGTTCGTTACTGGAAAACCGACGACGGCCGCCTCTACTGGGACTGTGCTCCCAGGTGTGGTCACCGGCACCGCCGCGCCCCGGCCACCGAGGCGGGAGCTGCCGCTGAACGTAAGTGCGCCTCCTAGCAGCGGGAAGTACAGATCGTGACTCGTTGTGCGAGTCGGCAGGGCAAGGCTCCTCGCAACGAGCTACTCGACAACCGGCTGAGCCTGCTCCTCTTCACTGTTGCGAGTGCGAGCCTTCCATGCGGCGATGACGTCGGCGAGGCGGGTCCGCAGGTGGTCGCAGGCCAAGTGATCTTGGCGTGCCCAACTCGTCCACCCGCTCCTCGAGCCCACCAGCCTCCCAAAGTGTGATGCAAGTCACAGATGTGACCTGCTGGGGCCGTCGTGCTGCAGGTGCAGCGTCCGCGTCAGTGAAAGTTTCGCCGCAAGCAGCCGTCTTTACCTTGCGTTTGCCTTCGCGTTGCGAGCCATCCCTCGTCTCCAGGCGCTGCGCTCACAGAGTGTCACTCTCGTTAACCAAAAAGGGTCTTTACTAGTACCTGACCGCGGCGCATGATCTCTGTTGTTGTTCCTTGCTATCTGGAAACTACTGGACTGCACCCCGCAGAACAGGAGACAGGGAATGCCCATCGTCACCGTAGGCGTGCCAGGGCGATTCAGCCCTTGAGGCGTGTCGATCCGGTGATCGTTGATCCGGCGTCTTTAACGGCTCCCCAGCGTCTTGGTCGGGCCTGCGTGGTGTGTCATAAGCGGTTTCCGTTGCCGCGCGTGCAGGTAGGCGCGCTGCCCGATGGAACCACCGTGCTGGCCTGCGAAGACTGCGCCGCCGTCATCCATCCTCGCCGTTAACTCCACTCCTGCCGCGCTCATTGCCCGACAGGCGATTCACCCTGCCCTGAAACACGGGCCTCCCATTACCTGAGCACGTTCTCCGCGACGGTCCTTTCGCATGCCCTAAAAACCCCTCGCAGAAAGAGCAAGACGCGACCACGGAAGCAGCCCGTCAATGGCGTGTTCTCCCATGCCCAAAAAGGAGTATCGAGTGTCACGTCGTGTTATGGCGTGTGTCACCGCATCGATCCTGACGGCCGCCACTTTGGTGGCCGTGCCCGGTGCCGCTGACGCCAAGCCACGCCCCAAGGCCACACCGTTCCAGTTCCAGCACCTGTATCCCGAGATCGGCTCGCCGCACGCCGACAAGCCCAAACTCGGACCGTCCAAGCGCGGACCGGTACGCCTGGTCTCCCCCAGCACCGTCGGCGACCCCGCCCGCACGAAGATCCCGACCTACGCCCCTACCAAGACCGCTCCCAACCCGGGCGGGTCTGCGACTCCCAAGGCCGCCGCCGCGGCGGCGGCGTCGGTGCCGGTGGGGATCGGACCGGTCCGCAACGGCACGTTCCTGTCGTTCAACCTGGCCGACAACCTGCAGTTGAAGGTGAACGTCGGATCCGGCGACGCGATGGTCCGCTCCACCGACATGTCGCTGCCGGGAATCGGCGGCAACGTCACCGTCGGCGCGGTCTACAACAGCCTGCTGCACGCCGCCGACGTCCCCACCGGCGTCATCTCGCCCGGCTGGCGGACCAGGCTGGGTGAGGACGTGCGGCTGTACAAGAACAGCGACAACTCCGTCACCTACGCCGGGCCCGACGGGGTGTCGGGGGTGTTCACCCCGTCCGGGTCGGGTTACAGCACGCCCAAGGAGTTCAAGGGTGACCTGACCAGCCAGTCCGGTGGCGGCTGGAAGTACCTGGACCACGGTTCGGGGCAGCAGAGTTACTTCGACTCCTCCGGGCTGCCCTCCAAGGTGGTGGACCGCAACGGCAACACCACCGACTTCAGCTACACCGGCGGGCATGTGTCGGCGATCACCTACAAGCCCAAGGGCGAGTCGACCGGTCGGCAGATCAAGGTGGGTGTGTATGACGGGCCGCTGACCAGCTATACCGAGGACGACGGCAACGGCGGCCAGCGCATCGTCGTCTACACCTACGACGCCTCGCGCCGGCTCGGCCAGATCCAGGAGGCCGCCGGTGAGGTGACCAAGTTCGGCTACGACAGCGCAGGGAACCTGTCGTCGATCACCAACGGCAAGGGCAAGACCACCAACCTGAGCTACGACTCGGGCCACCGCGTCCAGGCCGTCACCCAGCTCGGGGAGTCCTCCTCCCAGATCACCCGGCTGGCCTACCCCTCGGCCACCCAGACCCAGGTCGCCGACCCCAACACCGACCAGTCCAAAGCGGTCGCCGACGTCCCGCACACCACCTACACCATCAACGACAACGCCCGGGTCACCAAGACCGTCGACCCGGCCGGCAACACCCGGTCCAAGACCTACACCCCCTTCAGCGACATCGCCTCCTACACCAACGCCAACGGCGGCCTGACCACCAACACCTTCGGCGCCAACAACGGCGAATCCCTCACCAAGACCGTCTCCCCGACCGGGGCGTCGGCGTCGCTGACCTACGGCAACTCACCCACCAGCCAGAACCCCACCGCGGCCTACCAGCCCTCGGCCGGCACCGACACCCAGGGCAACTCCACCACCTACACCTACAACGGCGCCGGCAACCAGACCTCGACCAAGAACGCGCTGGCCGCCACGGCGAAGGTGTCCTACAACGACGACGGCACCGTCAAGGACTCCACCGACCCCAAGAACGACACCAACTCCACCACCTACTCCTACGACGGCCACCACCAACTCGCCGCCGTCACCCCGCCGTCCGGCAACACCCTGAAGAAGAAGACCTCCACCTACGACGGCTACGGTCGCGTCGCCACCGTCACCGACGGCAACGGCAAGAAGACCAGCTACACCTACGACGATGACGACCGCGTCCTGACCATCGCCTACTCCGACGGCACCCCGACCGTGACCTACACCTACGACAAGGCCGGCAACGTCCTCACCCGCACCGGCGCCGCCGGCACCACCACCTTCGGCTACACCGCCCGCAACCTCGTTGCAGCCCGCCAGTCGGCCTCCGGCGGCGGGGAGATCGACTGGCAGTACGACGCGGCCGGGAACCTGGTCAACCAGCTCGACGGGCGCGGCACCGACCACTACGTGCACTCGGTCCGCAACCTGCTGGCCTCGATGACCGACGCCACCGGCAAGCAGTGGACCTTCAAATACGACGACGACGGCAACCGCACCGACACCTACTTCAACTACGCCTCCAGCGGACCGTCCTGGTCGATGCACACCGTCACCAGCTACGACAAGTCCGATCGCGTCACCCGCGTCAAGACCACTGGCAACTCAGCCAGCAACCCGGCCATCTCCGACCTGTCCTATTGCTACGCCAAACACGTCGACGGCCAAGGCTGCTCCACTGCTACCGGTGACGACACCGGCCTGCGGCAATGGTCCACCGACAACGCCGCGAACAAGTCCAGCGTCTACACCTACGACAAGGGCAACCGGCTCACCAAAGCCACCGGCGTCAACGGCCACGACTACGGCTACGCCTACGACGACGACGGCAACCGCACCAGCCAGACCGTCGACGGCACCACCACCCAAACCCTCACGTTCAACTCGGCGAATCAGATCACCTCATCGGGGTACGGCTACGACGCCGCAGGCAACCAGACCTCCTCCCCGACCGTGACCCAGATGACCTACAACGCCGCGCAGCAACTGACCCAGACAAAGGTCGGCAACACCACCACCGCCTACACCTACGCCGGCCCCGACCAAAGCGAACTCGTCAAGGTCGGCGGCACCAGCATCGTGTACGGGACAGCCACCACCCCGATCTCTTACACCTCAGGTGGCGTCACCACTTACATCGAACGCGATGACTCCGGCACACCCCTGGCCGCCAACGTCACAGGCACCGAAACGGCCTACGCCACCGACGGCCTTGGCTCGGTCGTGGCCACCGTCAACCCCGCGGGCGTCAAAGCAGGCGGCTACGCCTACACGCCCTACGGAGAACAATCCGGCAAAACCAACGGTGACCCGAACCTTCTCGGCTACACCGGCGCCCTATCCGACCCCGCCACCAACAACCTCTACCTCTCCCACCGCTACTACACCCCCGGACAAGGGAGCTTCACCCAACAGGACACCATCACTAGACTCGCCGACCCCACCAACGGCAATCTCTACTCCTATGCAAGCGACAACCCCACAACGTTCATCGACCCCACGGGGCAGAGTTGCACCTCGGGAGTGCTGTGGATGACCGGTGGCATCCTGGCGCTCGGAGGCGCCATCCTTACCGCGCCACCGACCGGTGGAGGATCCCTCGTCGTTGCCGGGGCCTTCGTCGCGGCGGCCGCTGGGACGACGGATTACGCAACGAGCTGTCTGGGTATTCCCATTCCCTGATCCGGTGATACGACGACCCCGCGGCATGGCGCCGCGGGGTCGTCCACTCGGAGGAACCGTGAAAATCAGAAGGCCAGAAAAGAAGATCGCAACCAGTTGGGCACTTTCCCTTGCAATCGTGCTTGCATCAATGCCTATCGGTATTTACTTCGGAATTCTCCCGTTCGCCATAGTATTCACAGTCGGCGCAATAGGTTTCGTCGGCCTTGGTTTAGCGATATTCTCACGTTATGATCGGGAGGAGATCGAAATCCGCCACTCATGGAAGCATCGTCACTCGCGAAATTCCAAGTGATCTCGATACGCACACAGATGGTGCGCGCGAGGAACAGGCCGGCCCACGAGCGCACGAACCTCCGTTGCGACAGCATCGGAGTGGCTGGTGGGCCCGGCCGTCAGCTGGAGCATGGGCGAGTCTTACAGGGTGTGCTGGGGCGGCGTTGGTGGGCTGGCAGGGTGCGTTGGTTCGGTTTTCGGGCTTGAGCTTCTGGGGGCTACCGGCGGGGATGTATTCGGCGGCGGTTCCTGTGCCGGGGGTTAGTCGACTGACACGGGGACGTCGGGGTCGGTGACGATGGTGTTGGCGGAGACGGAGGGCGCTCGCTTGACTATGGGAGTGCCGCTCGCCTGAATGTCGTGGATACGGATTTTGGAGCCGCCGCCGATGTAGATGTGCGGGGCACCGGCCGCGGTCTTGTTGGGCTGGGAGCCGTCGCCGTCGCTGAACATCGGGCCGTCTATCAGGATGTTGGTTCCGCCGGTGATCGTGAGGATGCCCTTGTCGTGGGCGGGGTTGGTGTGGCCGGTGGAGTTCGGCTGCGACATGCCGCCGTAGAACCAGCAGTCGCGGACCCGGACGAACTTTCCGCCGGTGATGAGGAGCTGGCTGCCCCACGTGGGATTACCGGCCTGGGCTTGGGCGTCGAACCGGACACCGTCCAGGATGATGCCGCGGCCGCCGTCGAGGCGTATTCCGCAGATGTTGGATTTCGCGGTGATGAAGATGGGGCCGACGACGGTTTTGGTGATGTTCGGCAGCCATACGTGGTAACGGTTGCCGCCCCCCATTTTCGGGGAGTCGATGAGCATCCCGTCGGTCCAGTATGTGTTGTCGCTGCCCCACAGTTTGAAGGGGGTGTCGTAGCTGTTGTTGACGTCCCAGAAGCCGGAGAACGTGACTGCGGTGTGGGCACCCCACATCACGTGTCTGAAGAGGTTGAACGCCAGGTTCTCGAAGTGCGACGCCCACAACACGGGGCCGGTGTTGCCGTGGTCGACGAAGAACGTGGTGTCCGAGTCGCCTTCGAAACTCAGGTTGCCGATGTAGAGACCTTTGGTCTGGCCCGAGGGCAGGTCGAGCCACCCGGATCCTGGGACGCTGATCCTGACGCGCTGGTTGTAGCGGAACTCGTTGCCGGTGATGGCGCCTTTGAACGCGAGCCCGTTGAAGACTTGACGGGTCTGTTTGAACTCCATGGAGCGCTGCCCGAGCACGATCGCCGGCTTGTACGTCTGCTGGGATACGTAGGACAGTGCGTGGGCTAGTTTGGCGTCGTCGTTGGCTCCGGGGAACGAGTCCAGTGGGACGCCGCGCGCGATGGCCTCGTTGTTGATGCGGGCTTTGACGGCATTCAGTGCACCGTTGACGGCGGTGTCCCACGTGTTGCCGCTGCCGTCTGGGTCAGGCAGGGCTATGTCGAACGGGACGCCCATGTCTCTCCTTATCCAATTACGTCAGGCGCCACCGGTCAGGTGCCGGGCGTCGGCGCCGCCATTCCCCGTTGGTTTGGGCGTAGAGCGACGAAGACGTCGGTGTCGGCGGACAGACCCGAGTCGGTCTGTCATGGTCCGTCCGCGTTGTGGCGGGGCGCGTGGACTCGCGGTAAGGGATCCTTCGGCGGTCCAATCAGCCGAGGTCACATGGCTGCGCGGCCCGATGAGGGTGACGGTATCGGCGACCGCCGGGGAGGCGAAATAGACGGCCGGCCAGGTGGGAGCCGCGTTCGGGTTACCAAACCGGATCGCATCGGCCACGGCATCGACCGAGCCCGGCCAGCGTGACCGGTGGCTCGTCCTCGTCGTCTCCGGCGTGCACCGTCCTCTGGCAGCGGGCGTCGGTCGCGAACGAAGAGCACCTTGAGTGATTCACCGAACGCCGCTCGTTACATTCATGTAGCCGCAAGGCGTGCCTCGCCCCTGGCCTCTCCTGCCGTCATAGCAACACCAACGGACTCGGAGACCACGTGCCCAACTACATGCTTCTCGCAGTTCTCGGAGCGGCCATCGTCCTCTTCGGGTTCTGGCTGCTCACTCGTCCCAGCTGCAGCCAAGCGGGCGGCAATATCACGAAGGCCCTCCCCGGGGCTTCTCGTCGTGCTGGCGTGCACCTCTCGGAAGGAGGAGTCGCGTTGGTTAAGCTCACCGACGTTCCGACCGGCCCGGACTTCAAAGCCCCGATGTACGTCAAGTTCTGGAGCTCACAGAGTTGACGCACAGACGCCCAGAGGGGCGGATTAGCGGCCGCGGCCCTGGTTGGTGATCTGGTCCCAGAGGCGCGACTCGGTCTCGGTCGGCGGGTGGCCCGACCAGCCCTCCGGGTGACCGGGCGGCAGCGTCACCTTCGCACGATCGGGTTCCGGCGGGGGCTCGGGGGCGGTCTCCGGGGCGGGCGGCTCCGGCATGTGCGCAGGCCAGTGGCCTTCGGCGATCACCTGGAGCCGCGCGGCGGTGAGCAGCCAGCTGAGCGTCGCTCGGAGCAACCGGTAGGGGCTCGGCATGCCGGGATCGTGAGCCGTCCGGCTAAAGCCGCTCTTTAGGCGTGCGCGGAAGGCTCGGTCCGGTGATCGAGGAGATCCTGCCGCCCACGGCCGTCTCCGCCGAGGAGTTCGGCGACGTCGCGGCCCGGCTGTTCCCCGCGGAGGAGGAGGCGGTGGCCCAAGCGGTGGAGTCGCGCCGCCGGGAGTTCGCCACCGTGCGCGCCTGCGCCCGCGCCGCGCTCGCGCGGCTTCAGGTGGCACCGGGCCCGCTCGTGCCCGGTCCGCGCGGGGCGCCGTCGTGGCCGGACGGCATCGTGGGCAGCATGACGCACTGCGCCGGCTACCGGGCGGCCGCCGTGGCGCGCGCCGGCGACCTGGCGGCCCTCGGGGTGGACGCCGAACCCGACGAGCCCCTGCCCGACGGTGTGCTCGACGCGATCGCCTCGCGCGAGGAACGGGAGCGGCTGGCCGTCCTGGCCGCCCGCTCGCCCGGTACGGCCTGGGACAGGCTGCTGTTCAGCGCGAAGGAATCGGTCTACAAGGCCTGGTTCCCGCTGGCCGGGCGGATGCTGGACTTCACCGAGGCGGTGGTCGCCGTGGACGCCGCCGCGGGCTCGTTCTCCGCGCGCCTGCTGGTCCCCGGGCCGGTGCTGGACGGCCGCGTGATCACCGGCTTCGCCGGCCGGTGGCTGGTGCGCGGCGGCCTGGTCGTCACGGCGATCGCGGTTCCGCCCTCGGGTCGCTGAGGATGTCGAAGGCCGCGTCGATCAGCTCGCGCAGGTCCTGCCTGCCGTCGTTCTCCGCCCAGGCGCGGAACGCCGCCGTCATCGCGGCGACGGCCGCGGCGGCGATGACGCGGGTGTGCAGGGCGTCGGGGTCGTGCCCGGGATGGGCGGCCAGCGCCCCGGCGATGAGGCGCTCGTCGGCGTTCTTGTGCTCCCAGGAACGGGCCCGGAGCGCGGGCGTGTCGAGCACCAGGCGCATGCGGGTCAGCATCCCCTCCCGCTCGGCGGGGTCGGGCGCCACCTGGTCGTCCTGGGTGAGGGCGTGCCGGATCATGTCCAGCGGGGGCTCGCCGGAGGGCCGGGCCGCGATGCGCTCCGCGAGGGTCTGGTCGTAGTCGTCGTAGTCGACCACGTCCTCCTTGGTCGGGAAGTACCGGAAGAACGTCATGTGCGAGACTCCGGCCGCGGCGGCGATCTCCTCGACGGTGGTGGCCTCGAAGCCCTTCTCCAGGAACAGGCGCATGGCCTGTTCCTGGAGCATCCGGCGGGTCTGCGCCTTCTTGCGCTCCCGCCAGTCGGACGTGGATGAGGGTGACGCGGTGCTCATGGACGCTATTGTGCGACACCCGCGGGCTCGGCCGTCCCCTCGGACGCGACCGTCTCCGCGGGGCGGGCCGGCAGGAACCAGAGGCACAGCAGGGCGCCGACCGCGCACAGGCCCGCGGTGCTGAGCAGGGCCGCGGACATGCCGTCGCTGAAGGCGGTGTGCGCGGCGGCCCGCAGGCCCGCGCCGGCCGGGCCGAGCCGGCCCGCGACCGCGTCCGCCCCGGTCACCGAGTCGCGCGCGGCGTCCGCCGCCTCGGGCGGCAGGCCGTGCAGCGCCGGGTCGAGGTGCCGGACGTAGACCACCGACAGGATGCTGCCGCCCGCCGCGTACGCCAGCGAGCCGCCCACCTGGCGCAGCGTGTTGGTCACCGCCGCCCCCGCGCCGGCCTCGCCGCCGCCGACGGCCGCGATCGCCGAGTCCATGGCGACCGCCAGCGCGCCGCCGCTGCCCGCGCCGAAGATGACGAAGCCGGTGGCGAACAGCGCGTAGGAGCTGTCCGGCGTGACCAGGGAGAGCACGGCCAGCCCGGTGCCGAGGACGAGCAGCCCGCCCACCACGGCGACCTTGGTGCCCCAGAGCTTGTCGGCGAACGGGCCGACCGTGCCGCCCAGGAACATCCCGGCCATCACCGGGATCATGCGCAGGCCGGTGCCGATCGAGCTGTCGCCGACCACGGACTGCAGGTAGATCGGGGCGAGGAACAGGACCACCGAGAGCCCGATGGTCGCCACGACCGTGGCCAGGGTGCCCCAGGAGAAGCGCGGGTTCCGGAAGAGCGTGAAGTCGACGAGCGGGTGCGGGACGCGGCGCTCCCAGAACAGGAAGGCCGTGATCAGCACCAGCGCGCAGGCGAGGGTGCCGATCGTCGAGCCCGCGTCCCAGCCGTGCTCGGGGCCGTTGATGACCCCGTAGACGAGGGTCACGATGGCGCCGACGGCCAGCAGGGCGCCGACGACGTCCAGCCGCGGGGCGGCCGGGTTGCGGGTCTCGGGGAGGGTGAGCAGGCAGCCGGTGAACGCGACCGCGATGATCGGGACGTTCACCCAGAAGACCGAGTGCCAGGAGAAGTGCTCCAGCAGCAGTCCTCCGGCGATCGGGCCGAGCGGCATCCCGCCCGCGACGGCCGCGGTGCTGATCCCGATCGCCTTCGGCCGGTCCTCGTCGTCGAAGATCGCCGCGGTGATCGCCAGCGGGATCGGCAGCAGGATGCCCGCGCCGACGCCCTGGACGGCCCGGGCGGCGATCAGCTCGCCCGCGGAGCCGCACAGTGCCGACCAGATCGAGGCCCCGCCGAAGATGACCAGGCCGGCGAACAGCAGCAGCCGGCGTCCGAAGCGGTCGCCGAGCACGCCGGCGGGCAGCATCGCCGCCGCGCCCGCGAGCGTGTAGGCGTCCATGATCCACTGCAGCTGGGCGGTGCTGGCGTGCAGCGAGGTCGCGATGGTCGGGAGGGCGACGGTGAGCACGGTGAAGTCCACCGCCACCACCAGGATGCCCAGGGACATGAAGGCCAGGCCCCACCAGCTGCGCCGGCCGGACGACGTCGCCATGATCACTCCTTACGTTAACGACTAACACTTTAGAGACTAACATCATGGCTCGCGCCCGCGCTGTCAAGCGCGGGACGGCCGCGGCAAGGCCGGGACAAGGAGCGCTTTAGACCCGGACGGAACCGTGACCGGGGAGAAGCCGCGGCGGACCGAGGAGGGACATGACGGCCGGCTCCGAACCGCTCCAGCTCCCCATCGAGCGCACCCGGGTGCTCGACATCGCCCCCGAGTACAAGCAGCTCGCGGCCGAGGAACCGGTGGCCAGGGTCCGCACCCGGACGGGCGACCCCGCCTGGCTGGTGACCGGCTACGCCGAGGCCCAGGCCCTGTTCGCCGACAGGCGCGTCGGCCGCTCGCACCCGGATCCGGCGAACGCGCCCCGCCTCTCGGACTCGGCGATGGTCGGCGGACCGCGCGAGGGATACGAGACCGAGGAGCAGGACAACCAGCGGATGCGCCGGTTGCTGGCGCCCGCGTTCTCCCCGCGCAGGATGAACGCGCTCAGCGAGCACATCCAGGCCCTGACCGACCGGATGCTCGACCGCATGGCGGGCCTCCGCCCGCCGGTGGACCTGCACGAGGAGCTGTCGTTCCCGCTGCCGATCCTGGTGATCTGCGAGCTGCTCGGCGTCCCGTTCGACGACCGGGACAAGTTCCGCGCATGGTCGCAGGCCGCGGGCGACCTCAGGGACCCGGTCGCCGCGGCGCAGGCGCGCGACGCGCTGTCGGCCTACACCTTCCCACTGATCGGCGAGCGGCGCGCCTCCCCCGGCGACGACGTGCTCTCGATCCTGGTCGCCGGCGGCGACGACGTCGACGACGAGGAGATCGCGAACATCGCGGGCGGCCTGCTGTTCGCGGGCCACGAGACGACCTCGGCGCGCATCGACTACGGCACGCTCCTGCTGCTCGCCCACCCGGACCAGCGCGACCTGCTGGTCAACGACCCCTCGCTCGTGCCGACCGCGGTCGAGGAGATCATCCGCTGCAGCATCTTCACCGACCACGGCGTGCCGGCCTACACGCGCGAGCCCGTCGAGGTCGGATCCGTGACGATCGACGCCGGGGAACTGGTCGTCATCTTCCCCGACGCGGCCAACCGGGACCCCCGCGTCTTCCCCGACCCCGACCGCTTCGACATCACCCGGCGACCCGAGTACGGGCATCTGACGTTCGGCTACGGGCCGCACTTCTGCATCGGCGCCGGCCTCGCCCGGCTCGAGCTGCAGGCGGTGTTCGGACGGCTGTTCCAGCGCCTGCCCGGCCTCCGGCTCGCCGTCCCGCTGGAGGAGATCCGCATCGCCGAGGACCGCTTCCTCGAAGGAATCGCCGGCGTACCCGTCACCTGGTGAGGAGACATCCATGACCGACGACGTGATCGTCGCCGGCGGCGGGCCGACCGGCCTGATGCTGGCGTGCGAGCTCCGGCTGGCCGGCCTGCGCCCCGTGGTGCTGGAACGGCTCGCCGAGGTGAGCACCGTCCCGAAGGCCAACGGGCTGGGCGGGCAGATCGTGCACATGCTCGACCACCGGGGCCTGCTGGACCGGTTCCGCGAGCGCGCCGAGCGGGTGGGCCCGGCCCCCTTCTTCCAGTTCGGCGCGCTGCCGATGGACCTGACCCGGCTCGGGACCAACCCGCTGCACGTGATCGTGCTGTCGCAGCCGGGGATCGAGCGGCTGCTCAACGAGCGGGCCGTCGAGCTCGGCGTGGAGATCAGGCGCGGCCACGAGGTGACCGGCGTGACGCAGGACGCCGAGCAGGTGCGGCTCGCGGTGCGCGGGCCTGACGGCGACCGCGAACTGCGCGCCCGCTACGTCGTCGGCTGCGACGGCGCGTCGAGCCTGATCCGCAAGCAGAGCGGCATCGGCTTCCCCGGGACCACCGACCACCACACCCGCACCCACATCCTCGCCGACGTCGTGGTCGACGACGCCGTCATCGCGCCGGACCGTCCCGGCCTGGTGCTCGCCGGCCTCGGCGCGGTGCCCTACGGCGTCACCCGCACGGCCAGGGGCGTGGTCGCGATCGTCTCGTTCCGGCCCGGCATCCACCGGCTGGCCGTCATCGAGTGGTCCGAGGAGCCGGTCCACGCCGACGAGGGGCCCGCCGACCTGGCCGAGCTCGACGCCGCCGTCGAGCGGGTCCTCGGCGCGCGGGTCCCGATGAGCCGGCCGGAGTGGCTGGTCCGGCTGGTGAACAACACCCGGCAGGCCGACCGCTACCGCGCCGGGCGGGTGCTGCTGGCCGGAGACGCCGCCCATGTCCACTCCGGCCTCGGCGGGCCGGGCCTGAACCTCGGCCTGCTCGACGCCATCAACCTCGGCTGGAAGCTCGCCGCGCAGGTCCAGGGCTGGGCTCCGCCCGCGCTGCTGGACACCTACCACGCCGAACGCCACCCCGTGGGCCGGCGGGTCCTCATGCAGTCCAAGGCGCAGGCGGCCCTGCTCGGGCCGGGCGAGGACATCACCCGCCTGCGCGAGCTGTTCGGCGAGCTGCTCGAACACGACGGCGTGCTGAGCCACATGGCCGACATGATGGCCGGCGCGGACGTGCGCTACGCGCCGTCCGGCGGCCCGGCGGACGGCGCCGCACCCGCACCGGACCGGCAGCCGCATCCGGCGGTGGGCGGGTGGCTGGCGGACTTCCCGCTCACCATCGGCACGGAACGGACCCGCCTCGCCGACCTCATGAACCGCGCCAGGCCGTTGCTGCTCGACCTCGGCGGGCCGGACCGGCTCGCCGACGCGGCGAGCGCCTGGAAGGACCGCGTCGACATCGTCACCGCGGCGGGCACGCCGCCCACCGACCCGGCCCGCGCGCTGCTGGTACGGCCCGACGGCTACGTGGCGTGGGCCGCGGCGCCGGACACGGCCGGCGAGCAGGCCAGGGCCACCCTGCTGGACGCGCTGACCACCTGGTTCGGCCCGGCCTGAGAAGGCTCCACCGAGTACGGAGAAAGGGATGGCAGTGGAAATCAAAATGGTTGAGAAGACCATCAAGTACTACTGCAACATGGAGGTGGACCCGGACAAGGTCCCGGTCGGCTGGACGTCCATCTACTTCGACAACCTCTACGACTCCGAGGACAAGGAGCAGATCGGCAGCGCGTCCGGGGTCAACCAGGCGATCTACGTGCGCGAGTCCGACGGCCACATGATCCAGTACGTCACCCACCAGTTCCAGCTGGCGGACGGCACGCTGGCCGCCGAGGGCCCGATCGACCGCGAGACGGTCAAGGCGCGGGAATGGGTGAGCATCCCGGTCAAGGGGACCAGCGGGCTCTACCTCGGCATGTCGGGACTGTGGACGTGGCGGCTCTACAGCTACACCGACCCGCTCATCCCGGGCTACTCCAACATCGTCCTGGGGCCGTGAGGAGCCGGCATGAGCGCGGTCGAGGACGATGAGCCCGCCGTCCGGAGCTTCCCGATGCCGCGGCGGTGCCCGTTCGCCCCGCCGCCCGAGTACGCCGAGCTCCGCGCGGCGGGCCCGGTGGCCCGGGTCGCGCTGCCGAACGGCGGCACGGCCTGGGTGGTGACGCGGCACGCCGAGTCGGTGCGGCTGCTCACCGACCCCCGGGTGAGCACCGACCCGACGCTGCCGGGCTTCCCCAGCGTCGCGCCGGACGAGGGCCCGCCGCTCAGCCGGGAGGAGAAGAAGAGGATGTCGCGGCGGGGGCTGCCGCTGAAGGTCGACCCGCCCGAGCACAGCGGCTACCGGCGGATGGTGATCCCCGAGTTCGGCATGCGCCGGGTGCGCAGGCTGCGCCCGGCCATCCAGGCCATCGTGGACGGGCTGATCGAGGACCTCCTGGCCGGGGACCGGTCCGCCGACCTGGTCGCCGAGTTCGGGCGGCCGCTGCCCTCGCTGGTGATCTGCGAGCTGCTCGGCGTCCCCTACGACGACCGGGACTTCTTCCAGGGCTGCACCCGTCGCATGATCGACCTGCCCACCGACCCCGGCGACGCCATGGCCGCGTTCGGCGAGATGCAGGCCTATCTCGAACGGCTGGTGGACGAGGCCGAGGCACGTCCCGGCGACCACCTCATCGGGCGCCTGCAGACCCAGCGCAAGGCCACCGGCGAGCTGGACCGCGACGTGTTCATCGGCATGATCTTCCAGCTGCTGGTCGCCGGGCACGAGACGACCGCGAACATGATCCCCCTCGGCGCGCTGACCCTGCTGCGGCACCCCGACCAGCTGGCCGAACTGCGCGCCGAGCCCGACCGGTGGCCCGCGGCGGTGGAGGAGCTCGTGCGCTTCCACTCCATCACCGACTGGGCGGTGATGGACCGCATCGCCAAGGAGGACATCGAGATCGGCGGCCGGGTCATCCGGGCCGGCGACGGCATCTTCCTGCTCGGCGCGTCCGCCAACCACGACGAGCGGGTGTTCGAGCGGGCGGACGAGTTCGACGTGCGCCGCGGCGCCCGCAACCACCTCGGCTGGGGGCACGGCATCCACCAGTGCGTCGGCCGCAACCTCGCCCAGGTGGAACTGGAGATCGCCTACCGGACCCTGTTCGAGCGGCTGCCCGGGCTGAGGCAGGCGACGACGGTGGACGAGCTCTCCTTCAAGTACGAGGGACAGGTGTTCGGCCTGCACGCGCTCCCCGTCACCTGGTAGCCGCCGCCCCCGCACGGCGGAGGGGACGGCGGCCGGGTCCGGTCGCCGTCCCCTCCGCCGTGCGGTCGTCTGGCGTGCGGCCGTTCGGCTGTGCGGGGCTTTAGCCCGTGGCAAGCCGTCCGTTAGCCCCCGCCGCGACGGTGGGGACGGCATGCGGAGGCCGCCGCGCGGCCGCCGTCGTGCTCGCATCGTTCACACGGAGGAGGATCTCGGCCGCCATGACGAGCGAGGTTGACCTGGACGCGATCGCCATCGTGGGCATCTCCTGCCGGTTCCCGCAGGCACCGGATCCGCGGTCCTTCTGGCGGTTGCTCCGCGACGGCGCCAGCGCCGTCACGCCGGTGCCGCCCGGCCGCTGGGACCCCGCCGCCGCGGGCCCGGCGCACGGGGCCTTCCTCGACGACGTGGACCGCTTCGACCCCGGGTTCTTCGGCATCTCGCCGCGCGAGGCCGTCGCGATGGACCCGCAGCAGCGCCTCATCGCCGAGCTCGGCTGGGAGGCGCTGGAGGACGCGGGCATCGTCCCCGCGGCCCTGCGCGACAGCGCCACCGGCGTCTTCGTGGGGGCCATCGCGGGCGACTACGCGGACCTGCCCGGCTCCGAGATCACCCAGCACACCCTGACCGGCGTCCAGCGCGGGATCATCGCCAACCGGCTGTCGTACCTGCTCGGCCTGCGCGGCCCCAGCATGACCGTCGACGCCGCGCAGTCGTCCGCGCTCGTGTCGGTGCACCTGGCCTGCGAGAGCCTGCGCCGGCGCGAGTCGTCGCTCGCGCTCGCGGGCGGCGTCAACCTCAACCTCTCCGCCGCGAGCGCGGCCACCGTCGAGCGCTTCGGCGCGCTCTCCCCGGACGGCCGCTGCCACACCTTCGACGCGCGAGCGAACGGGTACGTGCGCGGCGAAGGCGGCGGGCTCGTCGTGCTGAAGCCGCTGGCGCAGGCCGTCGCCGACGCGGACCGGATCCACGCGGTGATCCTCGGCAGCGCCGTCAACAACGACGGCGCCACCGCCGGGCTGACCGTGCCGAGCCCGGACGCGCAGGCCGCGGTCGTGGCCGCCGCCTGCCGGCGCGCCGGAGTCGACCCCGCGCAGGTCCAGTACGTCGAACTCCACGGCACCGGCACCAAGGTCGGCGACCCGATCGAGGCGGCCGCGCTGGGCCGCGCCCTCGGCGGCGCCCCGGAGCGGCCGGGGCCGCTGCGGGTGGGCTCGGTCAAGACCAACGTGGGCCACCTGGAGGGCGCCGCGGGCATCGCCGGGCTGATCAAGACAATGCTGGGCATCCGGCACCGCGAGCTGCCCGCGAGCCTCAACTACGAGTCCCCGAACCCGGGCATCGACCTCGACGCCCTCAACCTGCGCGTCCAGTCCGCCCGCGGCCCCTGGCCGCACCCGGAACGCCCGCTGGTCGCGGGAGTCAGCTCGTTCGGGATGGGCGGCACCAACTGCCACGTCGTCCTGTCGGAGCCGCCGTTCCCGGAGCATCGCGATGACGGCGCGCCCGCCTCGGACGGCCTGACGGTATTGCCGATCTCCGCCAAGTCCGCCGAGGCTCTGCGCGGTCAGGCGGCCCGGCTGCGCGATCACCTCACCGACGAGCCTGTGGACCGGGTCGGGTATTCACTGGCCACCACCCGCACCACTTTCACGCACCGCGCCCTGCTTTTCTCTGATCATCACGAGGCGCTGGCGGCGCTCGCGGGCGGGCAGCCCCACGCCGGCATCGCGTCCGGGGTCGCCAGCTCCGGGAAGGTCGCCTATCTGCTCACCGGACAGGGCAGCCAACGCCCCGGCATGGGTTCGCAGCTGTACGAGACCTTTCCTGTCTACGCCGAGACGTTCGATGAGATCAGCGAACTCATCGGGTTGGATCTGCGGGGCGTGGATCCCGATCAGCTCAATCAGACGCTTTACACACAGACCTGCCTGTTCGCTCTTCAGGTTTCTCTCGCCCGGCTCCTGGAGAGTTTGGGGTTGCGGCCGGACTATCTGCTCGGTCACTCCATCGGGGAATTGGCCGCCGCACATCTCGCTGGTGTGCTCACCCTCCCCGATGCCTGCACCCTGGTCGGGGCTCGTGCTCGTTTGATGCAGGACCTGCCCGGTGGCGGCGCCATGGTCGCTGTTCAAGCCACCGAAAGTGAAATCGACGCGGAACTGATTGCTGCTATCAACACTCCCGATTCCCTCGTCATCTCGGGAGACGATGACGTGGTCAGCGGGGTCGCCGAGGAGTTCAAGGCACGGGGGCGCAAGACCAAACGGCTCACCGTCAGTCATGCCTTCCACTCCCGCCACATGGACGGCATGCTCGACCAGTTCCACACCACCGCCGCGTCCCTGACCTACCGTGCTCCCGTCATCCCGGTGGTCTCCAACCTCACTGGCGAAATCGTTCAACAATTCGACGCCGACTACTGGGTCCAGCACGTCCGCCAGGCGGTTCGCTTCGCCGACGGGGTCACCACACTCCACCAGCACGGCATCACCACGTACGTTGAGCTGGGGCCCGACCCCGTCCTGACGGCGCTCGCCCAAGAAACCCTCACCGACGGCGATGCCGCATTCGTCCCGGCGCTGCGAGCCAAGGAAGCTGAACGGCGGACTGTCCTCACCGCGATCGCACACGCGCCGGAACCGAATTGGGAAGGGTTCTTCCCCGAGCCGCACCCCGCCACCGTCGAGCTGCCGACCTACGCCTTCCAGCGGCAGCGTTACTGGCCGGGAATCGCCGAGCCCGTGGCGGAGGCGCCGCAGGACTCGTGGGCACGCCGCATCGTGAATGCGCCCGAGGCCGAGCAAGACCGTCTCCTCCTCGAACTCGTACGGGCGAACACGGCGACGGTTCTTGGACATGGCAGCTCATCGGCCGTGGAGAGCGGCCAGGTCTTCAAGGACCTGGGCTTCGACTCGCTCATGATGGTCGAGCTGCGCGATCGACTGAATGCGGCAATGGGCCTGAAACTCCAGACGGCGGAACTGTTCAGCAACCCGACCTCGGCTGCGTTGGCGCGTCGGCTGCGCGAAATCCTGGCCGGCGGGGATGGCCCCGGCCCGGTGGCATCGCGGCGTGTGAACGACGACGAGCCGATCGCGATCGTTGCGATGGCATGCCGGTATCCGGGCGACGTCCGTACTCCCGATGATCTGTGGAACCTCGTCGCCGCCGGAACGGACGCCATCACGGAGTTTCCGGCGGACCGCGGCTGGAACATCGAGGAGCTCTTCGATCCCGATCCCGACGCGGCGGGGAAGACCTACTCGCGGCATGGCGGCTTCGTTCACGACGCGGCCGACTTCGATCCCGAGTTCTTCGGCATCAGCGCCCGTGAAGCTCTTGCGATCGATCCTCAGCAGCGGCTTCTGCTGGAGACCGCCTGGGAGGCGCTCGAAAGAGCGGGCATCGACCCTGCGACGCTCCGAGGCAGCCGGACAGGCGTCTTCACCGGTGTTGTGGCTCAGGACTATGGCAGCAGGCTCCACGAGGCGGCCGAGGGCCTGGGCGGTTACCTCCTGACCGGGACGACGACCAGCGTCGCGTCCGGCCGGATCGCCTACACGCTGGGCTTTGAAGGCCCGGCACTGACCGTCGACACCGCGTGCTCGTCGTCGCTGGTCGCCCTCCATCAGGCCTGCCGGTCGCTCCAGCAGGACGAGTGCGGTCTCGCTTTCGCGGGCGGCGTGACCGTGATGCCCACACCTGGGATGTTCCTGGAGTTCAGCCGTCAGCGAGGACTCGCGCCCGACGGCCGCTGCAAGGCGTTCGCGGCGGGTGCCGATGGAACCAGCTGGGCCGAAGGCGCGGGATTGCTGCTCCTTGAACGCCTGTCGGACGCCCAGCGCAACGGACACCCCGTACTCGCGGTGGTGCGCGGGTCGGCGATCAACCAGGACGGTGCCAGCAACGGCCTCACCGCTCCCAACGGCCGGTCCCAGGAATGGTTGATCCGAACGGCGCTGGCAACGGCCGGCCTGGCCGCCGCCGATGTCGACGCCGTCGAGGCGCATGGCACAGGGACGGCTCTCGGCGATCCGATCGAGGCTCAGGCGCTGCTGGCCACCTATGGGCAGGACCGTGAACGGCCGCTGTGGTTGGGGTCGATCAAGTCGAACCTTGGCCACACGCAAGCCGCCGCGGGTGTTGCCGGCGTGATCAAGATGGTCATGGCCATGCGGCACGGTCTTCTGCCGCAGACGTTGCATGTCGACCAGCCCAGCCCGCACGTCGACTGGAACAGCGGCAAGGTCCACCTGCTGACCGAACCGGTGCCCTGGAAGGAGAACGGCCACCCGCGCCGCGCCGCCGTCTCCTCCTTCGGCATCAGCGGCACCAACGCCCACGTCATCCTCGAACAACCACCCGCCACCGAAGAACCCGACACAGGACACACACCAGACCCAATCATCTGGCCGATCTCCGCCAAATCCCCCGCCGCTCTACGCGACCAGGCGGCCCGGCTCCGCGATCACCTCACCGACGAGCCTGTGGACCGGGTCGGGTACTCACTGGCCACCACCCGCACCACCTTCACCCACCGCGCCCTCATCCTCGACAACCACCACGAAGCCCTCGCAGCGCTCGCGGACGGCCAGCCCCACCCCGGCCTCGTCCACGGCACAGCAGGCACGGGCAAGGTCGCCTATCTGCTCACCGGACAAGGCAGCCAACGCCCCGGCATGGGTTCGCAGCTCTACGACACCTTCCCCATCTACGCCGAGACGTTCGACCAGATCAGCGAACACATCGGCCTGGACTTGCGCGGCGTCGACCCTGATCAGCTCAACCAGACCCTCTACACCCAGACCACCCTGTTCGCCCTCCAGGTCTCTCTCGCCCGGCTCCTAGAAAGCCTCGGCCTGCGGCCTGATTACCTGCTCGGTCACTCCATTGGGGAACTGGCCGCCGCACATCTCGCCGGCGTGCTCACCCTCCCCGACGCCTGCACCCTCGTCCAGGCTCGCGCCCGCCTAATGCAAGACCTACCCGGCGGCGGCGCCATGATCGCCATCCAAGCCACCGAGGATGAAATCGACGCGGAACTGATCGCCGCCATCAACACCCCCGACTCACTCGTCATCTCCGGCGACGACGAAGAAGTCAGCAGAGTCGCCGAAGAGTTCAAAGCACGGGGACGCAAAACCAAGCGACTCACCGTCAGCCATGCCTTCCACTCCCACCACATGGACGGCATGCTCGACCACTTCCACACCACTGCCGCTTCCCTGACCTACCGCGCTCCCACCATCCCGGTCGTCTCCAACCTCACCGGCGAAATCGTTCAACAATTCGACGCCGACTACTGGGTCCAGCACGTCCGCCACGCGGTCCGCTTCGCCGACGGCGTCACCACACTCCACCGGCACGGCGTCACCACATACGTCGAACTGGGGCCCGACCCCATCCTCACCGCGCTCGCCCAGGAAACCATCACCGACGCCACGTTCGTCCCCGCGCTGAGGGCGAAGGAGGCTGAGCATCGGACGGTGCTCACGGCGGTCACACACGCGCCGGACCCCCAATGGAGTGCGCTCTACCCAGAGCCCCGGCCCACGGTCGCGCTTCCCACCTACCCCTTCCAGCACGCTCCGTATTGGCTGCCGGTCTCGGCGGGTGGCGCGGACGTGAAGGGGCTGGGGCTGACATCCACCTCGCACCCGATCCTGCAGACGTCGACCCGGCTTCCCGACGACACGTACCTGCTCACGGGACGGTTGTCGGTTCGGGACCATGCCTGGCTGGCGGACCACGTCATCGACGGCGCGGTGCTTGTTCCGGGAACGGTGCTTCTCGAACTCGCGCATCACGCCGGGCTGCAAGTGGATCTGGCTCAGGTCGCCGAACTGGTGCTCAGCGAGCCGCTCGTTCTGGGGCACGACACCGTGACGGTCCTGCATGTCACTGTCGGCGGCGAGGACGAGCGCGGGCGACGGCCGATCACGATCGCGTCCCGGAACGAGCAGGACGCGCACGAGTGGACCGGCCATGCGACCGGGTTCCTGGCCGCCGCGGAATCGTGGAGCACCGAGCCCGTGGCGTCGTGGCCGCCTCCGGGCGCCTCCGCGATGGAGTTGGGCGACGCGTACGAGCGCTTGGCCGGGCTGGGATACGAATACGGCCCGGCCTTCCGGGGATTGAGCCGAGCCTGGGAGCACGACGGCGAGATCTATGCCGAGATCGAACGGATCGCGGATGACGACGGCTTCTCCGTCCATCCCGCGCTCCTTGATGCGGCTCTCCACCCGTTCCTGCTCACCGGGTCGTCGGATCGGCTTCGCCTGCCGTTCGCCTGGACCGGGGTCACCCTCCATGAGACGACGGCGGCGACCTTGCGTGTCCGCGTCGTCCCGCACGAGGACGCCACCACGATCAGCATCACCGACGCGACCGGCGCGCCCGTCGCGGCGATCGGGGAACTGGCCGTTCGCCCGGTGGCCGCCGCACGGCCCCAGCACCTGCATCGGCTCGAATGGCGGCCGATGCGGACGCCGCCCGAGCCCGTCGCCGCTCCGTTGCCGGTCTACCGGGCCCCGCATCTCACGGCGGCGCTCCAGGAGGCCGGTCTGCAGGCCTACGACCTGGCCGACCCGGCCGCGCTCACCGAGCCGACAACCGTTCTGACCGGGCCGCCTCCCCCCTCGGACCACACCCCGGCCGAGGTTCACCACGCCGCCGAGCACGCTCTCGTCCTTCTCCAGGGGTGGCTGGCCGCCGACCGCCCGCACGGGCTCGCGTTCGTCACCACCGACGCCACCACGACCGACCTCACGACCGCACCGCTGTGGGGGCTCGTCCGCTCCGCGCAGACCGAGAACCCCGGCGCCATCACCCTGATCGGCACCGACGCGGAATCCCGGCATCTGCTCCCCCATGCCTTGCAGGCCGGTGCCCCCCAGATCGCCCTCCGCGGTGGCGTCCTCCACACCCCGCACGTCACGCGGGCGACCGAGTGGCCCGCCACCGCCGAACCGTTCAGGCCGGACGGCACCGTGCTCATCACCGGTGGGACGGGAACCCTGGGCGGCCTCGTCGCGCGCCATCTCGTGACCGACCACGGCGTCCGCCATCTGCTCCTGGTCAGCCGAAGCGGCACCGGCGCCGCCGGTGCCGGCGCGCTCGTGGACGAACTGACCGGCCTGGGCGCCGAGGTGCGCGTCGAAGCGTGCGACACCTCGGACCGCGACCGGCTGCGGCGAGTGCTGGACGGCGTTCCGGACGGCCATCCGCTCACCGCGGTGATCCATGCCGCGGGAACCCTCGACGACGCGACGTTCACCGCGCTCACTCCGGAAGGGCTGCACGGCGTCCTCGAGCCCAAGGTCGACGCGGCGTGGAACCTGCACGAGCTGACCCGCGACCTCGACCTGACGTCCTTCGTCCTCTTCTCGTCGGTCACGGCCACGTTGGGCACGGCCGGGCAGGCCAACTACGCGGCGGCCAACGCCTACCTGGACGCGCTGGCCGGGCACCGGCGCGAGCTGGGACTTCCCGCCGTCTCGCTCGCGTGGGGACTGTGGGCGGAGTCCGCCGGGATGGCGGGCAGGCTCGACGACGCCGACCTCGCCCGGATGAACCGGACCGGGATCCTGCCCCTGCCCACGGAGCAGGCGCTCGCGCTGCTCAGCGCGACGATCGGCAGCGGCTCCGCCCACCACATTCCGGCGCGGCTCGGCGCCGCCGACCATCCGATGCTGGCCGCGCGTCCCCGGCCCACCGCCGACGAACGGCCCCTCGACCGGCAGCTCGCCGACCTCCCGCAGGAGCGGCAGCGCGAGGCGCTGCTCCAGCTCGTCCGCCGGCACACCGCCACGGTCGTCGCGCATCCCGAGCCGGAGAGCATCGACGCGGACCAGGCGTTCAAGCAGCTCGGCTTCGACTCCCTCACCGCGGTGGAGCTGCGCAACCGCCTCAACAAGGCGACCGGCCTGAACCTCCAGTCGACCGTCCTGTTCAACCATCCGAGCCCCGCCGCGCTGGCCGAGCACCTGCGGCAGGAGCTCTTCGGACGGCGCGCGGCCGCCACCGCCGCCATCGCCTCTACCGACCGAACCGCCGCGCCCGCCGACGACCCGATCGCCATCGTCTCCATGGCCTGCCGCTACCCCGGCGACGTCCGCACGCCCGAGGAGCTGTGGTCGCTGGTCGCCGACGGCCGCGACGCCATCGTCGAGTTCCCCGGCGACCGCGGCTGGGACCTGCGCGCCCTGTACGACCCGGACCCCGACGCGGTCGGCACGTCCTACTCCCGGCACGGCGGCTTCCTCAGCGACGCCGGTGACTTCGACCCCGAGTTCTTCGGGATCAGCCACCGCGAGGCGCTCGCGGTGGAGCCCCAGCAGCGGCTCCTGCTGGAGACCGCGTGGGAAACGCTGGAGAACGCCGGCATCGAGCCCGCGGCCCTGCGCGGCAGCCAGACCGGAGTCTTCGTCGGCGTGATGTACGACGACTACAAGCCCCGGATCAGCGCGTCGCAGGAAGGCTTCGAGGGCTACTTGGCGACGGCGATCACCAGCAGCGTCGCGTCCGGCCGGATCTCCTACACGCTCGGGCTGGAAGGACCGGCCGTCACCGTCGACACCGCGTGCTCGTCCTCGCTGGTCGCCCTCCACCAAGCCTGCAACGCTCTCCGCACCGGCGAATGCACGCTCGCCCTGGCCGGCGGCGCCACCGTCATGGCCACGCCGAGCGTCTTCATCGCCTTCAGCCGCCAGCGCGGCCTTGCCGCCGACGGCCGCTGCAAGTCCTTCGCTGCGGGCGCCGATGGAACCAGCTGGGCCGAAGGCGCTGGATTGCTGCTCCTTGAACGCCTGTCGGACGCGCAGCGCAACGGACACCCCGTGCTCGCGGTCGTGCGCGGGTCGGCAATCAATCAGGACGGTGCCAGCAACGGTCTCACTGCACCCAACGGCCCATCGCAGGAACGCGTCATCAGGACGGCCTTGGCCGCCGCAAGGTTGTCGACGAAGGACGTGGACGCGGTCGAGGCGCACGGTACGGGGACGACGCTGGGCGACCCGATCGAGGCTCAGGCGCTACTCGCCACCTACGGGCAGGACCGCGAACAGCCGCTGTGGTTGGGGTCGATCAAATCGAACCTTGGCCACACGCAAGCCGCCGCAGGTGTTGCTGGCGTGATCAAGATGATCATGGCCATGCGACACGGTCTCCTGCCGCAGACCTTGCACATCGACCAGCCCAGTCCCCATGTCGACTGGGACAGCGGCAAGGTCCACCTGCTGACCGAACCGGTGGCCTGGAAGGAGAACGGCCACCCGCGCCGCGCCGCCGTCTCCTCCTTCGGCATCAGTGGTACCAACGCCCACGTCATCCTCGAACAACCACCCGCCACCGAAGAACCCGACACAGGACACACACCAGACCCGATCGTCTGGCCGATCTCCGCCAAGTCCCCCGCCGCCCTGCGCGATCAGGCCGCCCGGCTCCGCAATCACCTCACCGACGAGCCTGTGGACCGGGTCGGGTACTCACTGGCCACCACCCGCACCACCTTCACCCACCGCGCCCTGCTCTTCGCCGATCACCATGAGGCGCTGGCAGCCCTCGCGGACGGCCACTCCCACCCCGGCCTCGTCCACGGCACAGCAGGCACGGGCAAGGTCGCCTATCTGCTCACCGGACAAGGCAGCCAACGCCCCGGCATGGGCCAAGAGCTGTACGACACCTTCCCCATCTACGCCGAGACGTTCGACCAGATCAGCGAACACATCGGCCTGGACCTGCGCGGCGTCGACCCCGACGACCTCAACCAAACCCTCTACACCCAGACCAGCCTGTTCGCCCTTCAAGTCTCCCTCGCCCGGCTCCTGGAGAGTTTGGGGCTGCGGCCGGACTATCTGCTCGGCCACTCCATCGGGGAACTGGCCGCCGCACATCTCGCCGGCGCCCTCACCCTCCCCGACGCCTGCACCCTGGTCGCCGCCCGCGCCCGCCTGATGCAAGACCTGCCCGGCGGCGGCGCCATGATCGCCATCCAAGCCACCGAAAACGAAATCGACGCGGAACTAATCGCCGCCATCAACACCCCCGACTCCCTCGTCATCTCCGGAGACGACGAAGAAGTCAGCAGAGTCGCCGAAGAGTTCAAAGCGCGAGGACGCAAGACCAAACGGCTCACCGTCAGCCATGCCTTCCACTCCCACCACATGGACGGCATGCTCGACCACTTCCACACCACCGCCGCTTCCCTGACCTACCGCGCTCCCACCATCCCGGTCGTCTCCAACCTCACCGGCGAAATCGTTCAACAATTCGACGCCGACTACTGGGTCCAACACGTCCGCCACACCGTCCGCTTCGCCGACGGCATCACCACACTCCACAAACACGGCGCCACCACCTACATCGAACTGGGACCCGACCCCGTCCTCACCGCCCTGGCCCAAGAAACCCTCACCGACGCCACCTTCACCCCCGCACTCCGCAACGGACACCCCGAAACCCACACCACACTCACCGCCGCCGCCCACGCACCCAAACCCGACTGGGCGCGCCTCTATCCGGCGCCTCATCCCCGGCCGGTGCGGCTTCCCACGTACGCCTTCCAGAACCGGCCTTACTGGCTGAACCAGACCGCGGAACGGCAGCCGTTCTCCGCCGCTCTCGATCTTCCGGACGGGCGGCACCTGTTCCACGCGCTGCTGTCGGTGGACGAGCAGCCCTGGCTGTCCGATCACACCATCGCGGGCTCGCCGCTCGTCCCGGGGACGGTGTTCGCCGAGGCCGCGCTGCAGGCAGGTCGTCGTTGCGGGGCCGAGCATCTCGAGGAACTCGTCCTTGAGGCGCCGCTGCCGTTGCCCGATGACGGGGCGGTGGAGCTACAGATCGCGGTCGAGGCGCCCGGGGAGGCCGGGCGCAGGCCGTTCGAGGTCCATGCCCGGGTGGAGGGTGACGAGTCCTGGACGCGGCATGCGACCGGTGTCCTGGCGCCACCGGCGCCCGCGGCGCCGGCGTCGCTCGACCAGTGGCCACCGGCCGGCGCGGAGCCGGTCGACCTGGACGGTTTCTACGACGGTCTCGCCGAGGTCGGCTACGAGTACGGCCCCGCCTTCCGTGGCCTGACGGCGGCCTGGCGGGACGGCGACGAGATCTACGCCCAGGTGGGGCCGGTGACCGGCGTGGACGGCGCGGGCCATCTCGTGCATCCCGCCCTGCTGGACGCCGCGCTGCACACGTTCCTGATCGGCGGTACCGGCGGGACGTTGCGGTTGCCGTTCGTCTGGAACGGTGTCTCGGTGCACGCTTCCGGGGTCACCGGCCTGCGGGTGCACAGGTCGGGTGGCAGTGTCACGGTCACGGATCCGGCGGGCGCGCCCGTCGCCGCGATCGACGCTCTGGACATCCGGGCACTGCCCGCCGGGGGCCTCGTCCCGCAGCGGCACCTGCACCGGCTCGAATGGCGGGCGCAGCCGGAGCCTGCCGACGCGCCGGTGTCCGTCGTTCCGGTCTTTGACGCGCCGCACCTCACCGAGGCTCTCCAGGCGGCGGGTCTGCCCGCGTACGACCTGACGGACCTCGCCGCACTCACCGAGCCGACCACGGTCCTCACGGCGCCGCGGCCCGGCACCGTCCACACTCCGGCCGAGGCACACCAGGCCACCGAGCGGGCCCTTCGCCTGCTCCAGGACTGGCTGGCCGGCGAGACCCCGCACCGCCTCGCCGTCGTCACCGCGAACGCCGTCGCGGTCCGGTCCGGGGAACGGCCCGACCTCACGACGGCTCCGCTGTGGGGGCTCGTCCGCACCGCCCAGACCGAGAATCCGGACGCCATCGTCCTCATCGACACCGACGACGACCACGCCTCGCATCGCATGATTCCCGGCGCCGTCCATGCCGGGCATCCGCAGCTCGCGATCCGCAACGGCACGCTCTGCACGCCGCACATCGTCCCCGCCACGGCGGACGGGGAGATCACGCCGCCGCCCGGGGACGCGTGGCGGGTGGACGTGGTCGGCCGGGGCACGCTGGAGAACCTGCGGGCCGTGGACAATCCCGACGCGCTCCGCCCGCTGGAGCCCGGCGAGGTCCGCATCGCGGTCCGCGCGGCCGGGATCAACTTCCGCGACGTGGTGATGGCGCTCGGCATGATCCCCGGGGAGCGGCGGCTCGGGCAGGAGGGCGCCGGGGTCGTCACCGAGGTGGCGGCGGACGTGACCTGGCCGGCCCCCGGCGACCGGGTGATGGGGGTGTTCCCGGGCTCGTTCGGCCCGGTGGCCGTGACCGATCACCGCATGCTGGCGCGGGTGCCCGCGGGCTGGTCGTTCGTCGAGGCCGCGTCCGCGCCGACGGTGTACCTGACCGCCTACCACGCGCTGTGCGGGCTGGCCCGCGTCCGCCCCGGGCAGAAGGTGCTCGTCCATGCCGCGACCGGCGGGGTCGGGATGGCGGCGCTCCAGCTCGTGCGGCATCTGGGCGCGGAGCCGTTCGGCACGGCGAGCCCGGAGAAGCAGAGCGTGCTGCGCGGGCTGGGGCTCGACGACGACCACATCGCCTCGTCGCGGACGCTGGAGTTCGAGCCGCGGTTCATGGACGCCACGGACGGCACCGGCGTGGACGTCGTGCTCGACGCGCTCGCGGGCGAGTTCGTGGACGCCTCGCTGCGGCTGCTGCCGGGCGGTGGCCACTTCCTGGAGATGGGCAAGACCGACGTCCGGGACCCGGCCGAGGTCGCCGCCGCGCATCCCGGGGTCTCCTATGCCGCCTTCGACCTGGCGGAGCTGCCGGCCGGCCTCGTCCAGGAGATGCTGGCGGCGCTCGGGGACCTGTTCGAGCGGGGCGTGCTGCGCCCGCTTCCGGTGACGGCGTGGGACGTCCGGGAGGCGCCCGAGGCGTTCCGCCTCATGAGCCAGGCGCGGCACACCGGCAAGCTGGTGCTGACCATGCCGCCCGTCCTGGACCCGGACGGGACGATCCTGATCACCGGCGGCACGGGCGCCCTCGGCGGGCACGTCGCCCGCCACCTGGTCGCCCACCACCGGGCACGGAGCCTCGTCCTGGTCAGCCGGCGCGGTCCCGAGGCCGACGGCGCCGCCGACCTGCACGCCGAACTCACCCGGCAGGGCGCCGCCGTCACCGTCGCCGCCTGCGACACCACCGACGCGCAGGGCCTCGCCGACCTGTTCCACAAGCACCGGCCCACCGCCGTCGTCCACACCGCGGGCGTCCTCAACGACGCCACGCTCAGCGCGCTCACTCCCGAGCAGCTCCACGCCACCCTCCAACCGAAGATCGACGCCGCGTGGAACCTGCACACCCTCGCCCGTGACCACGACGTCAGCCACTTCGTGCTCTTCTCCTCCATCACCGGGACGGTGGGCACGGCGGGCCAGGCGAACTACGCGGCCGCCAACGCCTATCTCGACGCCCTGGCCCGGCACCGCCACGCCGAGGGACTCCCGGGCACCTCGCTGGCCTGGGGGCTGTGGGCCGAGACCAGCGGGATGACCGGCCATCTCGGGCAGAGCGACATCGCCCGGATGGACCGCACCGGCATCGCGCCGCTCGGCACCGAGGAGGCCCTCGCGCTCTTCAGCGGCGCCCTCGCCGGGCCGCGGGCGTTCCTCATCCCGGCGCACCTGAGGACGCCTCGGCGGCCGGCGGCCACCGCGGCGCCCGGGGCCGCGTCCGGTGGCGCCCCGGAACCGGCGGCGGGCGGCGCGTCCCTCGCCGACCGGCTCGCCGGGCAGACGCCGGGCAGGCGACGGCACATGCTGCTGCACCTCATCCGGACGCACACGGCGACCGTCCTCGCGCATCCCGACCCCGAGTCGATCGACGCGGGGCAGGCGTTCAAGCAGCTCGGGTTCGACTCGCTCACCGCCATCGAGCTGCGCAACCGGCTCAACAAGGCGACCGGGCTGCGGCTCCCGGCGAGCGTCCTGTTCGACTACCCCACCCCCACCGCGCTCGCCGAGCACCTCCAGGCCGAACTGGTCGACGACGACGCGCCCGACCCAGAGCCGCCGGTGCTCGCCGACCTCGACGGCCTCGAACGGGCCCTCCAGACGGTCCCGCTCGACGAGGCCGTGCAGGCCAAACTCGCGGCGGGCCTCCAGCGGCTGCTGGCCCGGGTCCTCGGCGCGGAGGAGGACGAGGCCGGCGGGCGCACGGGCGACGGCGCGGCGGTGGACCGGGCGCTGGAGTCCGCCAGCGACGACGAGATCTTCGACTTCATCGACAACGAACTCGGCACGAGCTGACCGCATCGACGGCGGCCCTGGGATCGCGAAGGCGTGCAACTGACATGGCGACGAACGAGGACAAGCTCCGCGACTACCTCAAGCGCGTGACCTCCGACCTGCACCAGGCTCAGCGGCGGCTCCGCCGCATCGAGCTGCGCAGGCGGGAGCCGCTGGCCATCGTCGGGATGGCGTGCCGCTATCCGGGCGCGTCCGACTCCCCCGGGGCGCTGTGGGACCTGGTCGCCGCGGGCGGCGACGCGGTCACGGAGTTCCCCGCCGACCGGGGCTGGGACGTGGAGCGCCTGTACGACCCCGATCCCGACACCGCCGCGGTCGGCAGGACCTACACGCGGCACGGCGGCTTCGTGCACGAGGCCACCGGGTTCGACCCGGCGTTCTTCGGCATCAGCCCGCGCGAGGCCCTCGCCATCGACCCGCAGCAGCGCCTGCTCTTGGAGATCGCCTGGGAGGCGCTGGAGGACGCCGGGATCGACCCGACGTCGCTGCGCGGCTCGCAGACGGGCGTGTTCGCGGGCGTGGCGGGCCAGGAGTACGTGTCGCTGTGCCACCGGGGCGCGGAGGGCGTCGAGGGGTACCTGCTCACGGGCACGACCACCAGCGTCGCGTCGGGCCGCATCGCCTACACGCTCGGCTTGGAGGGCCCGGCCGTCACCGTGGACACCGCGTGCTCGTCGTCGCTGGTCGCGCTGCACCAGGCGTGCCAGTCCCTGCGCGCCGGCGAGTGCACGCTCGCGCTGGCGGGCGGGGCCACGATCATGGCCGGGCCGGGGATGTTCCTGGAGTTCAGCCGGCAGCGCGGGCTGGCGCCCGACGGGCGGTGCAAGCCGTTCGCCGCGACCGCCGACGGCACCGGCTGGGCGGAGGGCGCCGGGATGCTGCTGCTGGAGCGGTTGTCGGACGCGCGGCGCAACGGCCACCCGGTCCTGGCCACGATCCGCGGGTCGGCGGTCAACCAGGACGGCGCCAGCAACGGCCTCACCGCGCCGAACGGGCCGTCGCAGCAACGCGTGATCAACGCGGCCCTGGCCAGTGCGGGGCTGAACACCGCCGACATCGACGCGGTCGAGGCGCACGGCACCGGCACCACGCTCGGCGACCCGATCGAGGCGCAGGCTCTGATCGCGACCTACGGGCAGGACCGCGACCGGCCGCTGTGGCTGGGTTCGGTGAAGTCGAACATCGGTCACAGCCAGGCCGCGGCCGGGGTCGCCGGGATCATCAAGATGGTGATGGCCATGCGGCACGGCCTGCTGCCCAAGACCCTCCACGTCGGCGAGCCGACGCCGCACGTGGACTGGTCCGCCGGGAAGGTCCGCCTGCTCACTGAGCCCGTCCCCTGGGAAGAGGACGAGCGTCCGCGCCGTGCCGCCGTCTCGGCGTTCGGGATCAGCGGCACCAACGCGCACGTCATCATCGAGCAGGCGCCCGCGGCGGAAGTGACCCCGGCCGAGGAGGCGGGCGGGGACGGTGGGGCGCGGGAGAAGCGCGCGCAGGACGGCCAGGCACAGGCCGGCGGGGAACCGGCGGACCGTCCGGTCGCGTGGCCGCTGTCCGGCCACACCGAGGAGGCCCTACGCGCTCAGGCCGGACGGCTGCGCGAACACCTGGCCGGTCATCCCGAGCAGACCCCCGCGCAGGTGGGCCGGGCGCTCGCCGCGCGGGCGAGCCTCGATCACCGTGCGGTCGTCCTCGGCCGCGAACGCGGCGACCTCATCGAGGCCCTGGGCGCGCTCGCGGAGGATCGGCCGGACCCCCGGCTGATCAGGGGTACCACCTCGGGCGCCGCGAAGACGGTGTTCGTGTTCCCCGGGCAGGGGTCTCAGTGGGTTGGGATGGCCACCCAGTTGATGGACGAACACCCCGCGTTCCGCGACCACATGCACGCCTGCGCCGACGCCTTGGCACCCCACACCAACTGGTCCCTCATCGACACCCTCAACGACACCCACCACCCCCACCTGGACCGCCTCGACATCGTCCAACCCGCCCTGTTCGCCGTTATGACCTCCCTAGCCCACCTCTGGCAAACCCACCACACCCACCCCCACGCCGTCATCGGACACTCCCAAGGCGAAATCGCCGCCGCCTACACCGCAAAAGCCCTCACCCTCACCGACGCCGCCACCATCATCGCCCTCCGCAGCAAAGCCCTCACCACACTCTCCGGCCAAGGCGCGATGATGTCGGTGCCCCTCCCGGCCGCCGAGGTGGCCGAGCGGATCACGCGCTGGGGCGACCGGCTCGGCGTCGCCACCGTCAACGGCCCGTCCTCGACCGTGGTCGCGGGCGATCCGATCGCGGTCCAGGACCTGTTCGACGAGTACCGCGCCGAGGAGGTGCGGGCCCGCAAGATCCCGGTCGACTACGCCTCGCACTCGCCGCAGGTGGAGGAGATCCGCGCGGAACTGCACCAGGCGCTCGCCGGGATCACCCCGCGCCGCAGCGAGATCGACTTCTACTCCACCGTCACCGGCGAACCCCTCGACACCACCCAACTCGACGCCGAGTACTGGTACCAGAACCTCCGGCAGACCGTTCAGTTCGAACAGGCCACCCGCAGACTTCTGGACGACGGCCACACCACCTTCATCGAGGTCAGTCCTCATCCGGTCCTCACCGTCGGCGTCCAGGAGACTGCGGACGACGCGGGACGCGACGTCACCGTCGTCGGAACGCTCAGGCGGAACGAGGGCGGGACGGAGCGGCTTCTAACGTCGTTCGCGACCGCGTACACCGGCGGAGCGACGGTCGACTGGGCACCGGGCCGCACCGCCGCGGACCCGTCGTCGGTGAAGCTCCCCACCTACGCCTTCCAGCGGCAGCGGTACTGGCTCGACGCCGCGGCGGGCGGCTACTCGCCTCCGGCCGGGCATTCGGGCACCGACCATCCCTTCCTCGGATCCGTCGTGGCCCTGGCGGGCGGCGAGGAGCTGGTGCTCACCGGGCGGCTGTCGGCGAGCGGCCATCCGTGGCTCGCCGAGCACACCGTGGACGGGGTGCCCGTGCTGCCGGGGACCGCGCTGGTGGAACTGGCGCTCGAGGCAGCCCGCGCGGCGGGCTGCGCGGGCGTCGACGAGCTCACGCTGGAGTCCCCGATGGTCCTGCCCGCGGACGGGGCCGTCCGGCTCCAGCTCCGGGTGGGGCCACCGGACGACTCCGGCAGGCGCGCGGTCGGCATCCACTCCCAGCCCGATGACGCCCCAATGGACGCCGACTGGGCGCGGCACGCGTCGGGAGAGCTCGCCTGCGAGGACGTCGCCGCCGTGCCCGAGCCGCCCGCCGTCTGGCCTCCGGAGGGCGCGGAGCCGCTGGACCTGGGCGCGCTGTACGAACGGCTCGCCGACCAAGGGTACGGCTACGGGCCCGCCTTCGGCGGCCTGCGGGAAGCGTGGCGGCTCGGTGACGAGGTATTCGCCGAAGTGCAGCTGGGCGACGAGCACGACGCCGCGGCCGCCCGCTTCGGCATCCATCCGGCGCTGCTCGACGCCGCGTTCCATCCCACCCTCGGGGTCATGAGCGCGGCGGACGGAACGGTGCTGCCGTTCTCCTGGAGCGGCATCCGGCTGAGCGCGCGCGGGGCGACGGGACTGCGTGTGTCGGTGTCCCCGGTGGGCGCGGGCGCGGTGCGGGTGAGCCTGACCGACCTCGACGGCGGTCCCGTAGCCACGGTCGGCTCGGTGGGCTTCCGCGCCGCCGCTTCCGTCAATCCGGGAGGTGGTGAGTCTCTTCTGCGCCTGGACTGGACCGAGCTCGCGACGTCCGGCGCGCAGGGCGAGGACGCCGCAGACGCGGCGAGTCGATGGGCCGTGCTGGGCCCGGACGGCGCCGGCATCCCCGGGGCCGCCCGCTACCAGGACCTTTCCGCCTTGCTGGAGTCGGCGGCGGATCCGCTTCCCGAGGTCGTGTTCGTCCCCTGCCCCGAAAGCGACGGCCTCGGCGGCGCGGCTCCCGAGGCGGTGCGGCAGGCCTGCCACGAGGTGCTGGCGCTGATCCAGGCGTGGCTCGCCGACGAGCGCCTCGCCGCCGCGCGGCTCGTCCTGGTGACCCGCGGCGCGGTGGCCGCGGGCGGGACCGTGCCCGACCCGGTGGGGGCGGCGCTGTGGGGCCTGCTCCGTTCGGCGCAGGCCGAACAGCCCGCTCGTTTCGTGCTCGTCGACCTCCCGGAGGCGGGCGCGCTCGCCGACGCGGCGGCGCTGCTACCGGGCGCGCTCGCCCTCGACGAGGCGCAGCTGGCGCTGCGCGGCGATGCCGTGCTCGCTCCCCGGCTGGTCAGGGAGCCGGCGGTTCCGTCCGCAGTGCCGGACGGCCTGGCCGGCGGCACCGTGCTGGTCACCGGTGCGACGGGCCTGCTGGGCGGCCTGGTCGCGCGGCACCTGGCGGCCGAGCACGGCGTCCGGCACCTGCTGCTGGCCAGCCGCCGGGGCGCGGACGCGCCCGGCGCGGCGGCGCTGGCGGCCGACCTCGCGGCGCTCGGCGCCGAGGCGTCGCTGGTGGCCTGCGACGCCTCCGACCGCACCGCGCTCGCCGGCCTGCTCGGCGCGGTGCCCGCCGAGCGTCCGCTGGTCGCGGTCGTCCACGCGGCCGGCGTGCTCGACGACGGGCTGCTGCCCTCGCTGACCCCCGATCGTGTGGACGCGGTGCTGCGTCCCAAGGTCGACGCGGCCTGGAACCTGCACGAGCTCACCCGCGACCTCGACCTGGCCGCCTTCGTGCTGTTCTCGTCCGCGACAGCCACGCTCGGTATCACGGGGCAGGCGGCCTACACGGCGGCGAACGCCTTCCTGGACGCGCTGGCCGAACGGCGCCGGGCCGCCGGCCTCGCCGCGACGTCGGCCGCGTGGGGTCCGTGGGCGGACGCCAGCGACATGACGGGCCACCTGGACGAAGCGGACCTCGGCGCGATGACGCTCGGGGCGATGGCGCCCCTGACCGCCGAGCAGGGGCTCGCCCTCTTCGACGCGGTCTGGGCGGGCGGCCCGCCCGCGCCGGTGCTGACCAGGCTCGACCCGGCGGCGCTGCGGGACCAGGGCCGGTCCGGCCTGCTGGCGCCGGTGCTGCGCGGCCTGGTCCCCGCTTCGGCGCGGCGCGCCGGAGGCGGCGACGGCTCGTGGGCCCGGCGGCTGGCCGGCGCCTCCGAGGCCGAACGGGACCGGTTGCTTCTGGAGCTGGTGCGGAACCTGGTCGCCGGGGTGCTCAAGCACGGCTCACCGGAGACGATCGCCGCCGACCGGCCGTTCAAGGAGGTCGGCTTCGACTCCCTCACCGCGGTGGAACTGCGCAACCAGCTCAGCGCCGCCACCGGGCTCCGGCTGCCCGCCACGCTGGTCTTCGACCACCCGACTCCGGGCGCGCTGGCCCGGCGGCTGCGCGACGAACTGCCGGGCCGCGAACGGAACGGGGCGGCGGCGCCCGCGCGGACGCCGGTGCGGGCGGCCACCGACAACGAGCCGATCGCGGTGGTGGCGATGGCGTGCCGCTATCCCGGCGAGGTCCGCACACCCGAGGACCTCTGGAGGCTGCTCGCCGACGGCCGGGACGCGATCGGCGGCTTCCCCTCCGATCGCGGCTGGGACGTCGACGGACTCTACGATCCGGACCCCGACGCCGCCGGCAAGGTGTACGCGCGCGAGGGCGGCTTCATCGAGGGCGCGGACGGGTTCGACGCCGAGTTCTTCGCCATGAGCCCGCGCGAGGCCATGGCGACCGATCCGCAGCAGCGGCTCCTGCTCGAGGCGTCCTGGGAGGTCGTCGAGCGTGCGGGCATCGACCCTGCGTCGCTGCGCGGGAGCCGTACGGGCGTCTTCACCGGCGTCATGTACGACGACTACCGCGGCCGTCTCAACCCGGCGCCGGAAGGCTACGAGGGCTACCTCGCGACCGCCATGACGACGAGCGTCGCGTCGGGCCGCGTCGCCTACAGCCTGGGGCTGGAAGGCCCGGCGGTGACCATCGACACCGCATGCTCGTCGTCGCTGGTCGCGCTCCACCAGGCGTGCCACGCGCTGCGGCGGGACGAGTGCACGCTGGCCCTCGCGGGCGGTGCGACGGTGATGGCGACGCCGACCGTCTTCCTGGCGTTCAGCCGGCAGCGGGGGCTGGCGCCCGACGGGCGGTGCAAGCCGTTCGCGGCCGCCGCCGACGGTACCGGCTGGGGCGAGGGCGCCGGGATCCTGCTGCTGGAGCGCCTGTCCGACGCCGAACGCAACGGACATCCGGTGCTGGCGGTGATCAGGGGCTCGGCGGTCAACCAGGACGGGGCCAGCAACGGCCTCACCGCCCCGAACGGGCCGTCGCAGCAACGCGTCATCCGCGACGCCCTCGCCAGTGCAGGGCTGAACACCGCCGACATCGACGCGGTCGAGGCACACGGCACCGGCACCACCCTCGGCGACCCGATCGAGGCGCAGGCCCTCATCGCGACCTACGGGCAGGACCGCGACCGGCCGCTCTGGCTGGGCTCGGTGAAATCCAACATCGGCCACACCCAGGCCGCGGCCGGGGTCGCCGGGATCATCAAGATGGTCATGGCCATGCGGCACGGCCTGCTGCCCAAGACCCTGCACGTCGACGAGCCCAGCCCGCACGTCGAATGGGACGGCGGCGACGTGGCGCTCCTCACCGAACCCGTCGCCTGGGAGCGGGGCGAACGTCCGCGCCGCGCCGGAGTGTCATCGTTCGGGATCAGCGGCACCAACGCGCACGTCATCATCGAACAGGCGCCGGCCGCGGCGCCTGCCGCCGAGGCTGCCGCGGAACCTGAAGCGCCCGACACGGCCGCGGCCACGGCACCGCCGGTCGCCTGGCCGCTGTCGGCCCGGACCGAAACCGCACTGCGGGCGCAGGCCGAGCAGCTCGACGTGTTCCTCGACGCCGAGCCTTCGGTGGAGCCCACCGGTGTCGCCCATGCCCTCGCGACGACCCGGACCGCGTTCGAGCACCGCGCCGTCGTCGTCGGCCCGGATCGGAGCGCCCTCCGCAGCGGTCTCGCGGCGCTGGCGCAGGGGGCGCAGGCACCGAACCTGGTGCAGGGTGCGGCGCGAGAGCCCGGAAAGACGGTGTTCGTGTTCCCCGGGCAGGGGTCTCAGTGGGTTGGGATGGCCACCCAGTTGATGGACGAACACCCCGCGTTCCGCGACCACATGCACGCCTGCGCCGACGCCTTGGCACCCCACACCAACTGGTCCCTCATCGACACCCTCAACGACACCCACCACCCCCACCTGGACCGCCTCGACATCGTCCAACCCGCCCTCTTCGCCGTCATGACCTCCCTAGCCCACCTCTGGCAAACCCACCACACCCACCCCCACGCCGTCATCGGACACTCCCAAGGCGAAATCGCCGCCGCCTACACCGCAAAAGCCCTCACCCTCACCGACGCCGCCACCATCATCGCCCTCCGCAGCAAAGCCCTCACCACCCTCTCCGGCCAAGGCGCCATGGCCTCCATCGCCCTCCCCGCAGACGAGGTCCAGGACCTTCTCGCACCACACCGGGAGCACCTCGATATCGCCGCCGTCAACGGCCCGTCGTCGACGGTCATCTCCGGCAAGGCCGGGCCGGTGGAACAGGTCCTCGCCGAGTGCGAGGCCAAGGGCGTCCGCGCGCGCCGCATCCCGGTGGACTACGCCTCGCACTCCCCGCAGGTAGAGGAGATCCGCGCAGAGCTGCTCGAGACCCTCGCCGGCATCACCCCGCACCGCAGCGAGATCGACTTCTACTCCACCGTCACCGGCCAGCCCCTCGACACCACCCAGCTCAACGCCGAGTACTGGTACCAAAACCTCCGCCAAACAGTGCAGTTCGAACGCACCACCCGCACACTCCTCGACGACGGCCACACCACCTTCATCGAGGCCAGCCCGCACCCGGTGCTGACCATGGGGGTGCAGGACACGCTCGAAGCCGCCGGAGCGGCGGACGGCACCGCCGTCCTCGGCACGCTGCGCCGCGACGACGGCGGGTTCGACCGGTTCCTCACCTCGCTGGCAGAAGCGCACGTCCGGGGCGTGCGGGTCGCGTGGAACACCTCCCACCCGCGGCCGGTCGCGCTGCCGACGTACCCGTTCCAGCGGCGGCGCTACTGGCTGGAGGATGTGCGGGAGGCGCCGATGCTGGACACGGTCGTCGAGCTCGCCGACGGCCGCGGCGTCCACTCGGGCAGGATCTCCCAGCGCACCCATCCGTGGCTGGCCGATCACGCCGTGACCGGCACCGTGGTGCTCGCGGGTGCGGCGTTCACCGCGCTGGCACTGCAGGCCGGAGACGCTGGCGGCCATCGGCGCGTGGAGGAGCTCACCCTGCGGGCGCCGCTGCCGATCCCCGAGCGGCAGCCGGTCGAGGTCCAGCTGACCCTCGACCCGGTGGACGACGCCGGCCGACGCGCGTTCACCGTGCACGCCCGCGCCGACGAGGACGAGCCCTGGACCGCCTACGCGACCGGCACGCTGGTCGCCGCCGCGGCGCCCGCTCCGGCGGCGCTCGGCGGGCAGTGGCCGCCCGCCGACGCGGTCCCGGTGGAGCTGGGCGGCTTCTACGAGCACCTCGCCGACCACGGCTACGAATACGGCCCCGCCTTCCAAGGGCTCACCGCGGTCTGGCGGGACGGCGACGACCTGTACGCCGAAGTGGCGCTTCCCGAGCAGGCGCACGGTTCGGCGGCGCATTTCGCGCTCCATCCCGCGCTGCTCGACGCCGCGCTGCATCCCCTGCTGCTGAGCGGTGTCTCCGACGAGCTGCGCCTTCCGTTCGCGTGGGAGGGCGTCACCGTGCACGCGACCGGCGCCACCGAGCTGCGGGTCCGGCTGTCTCCCACCGGTCCCAGAACGACCCGGCTGGCGTTGGCCGACGCGACCGGCGCGCCCGTCGCCGACATCGACGCCCTGACCGTCAGGCCCGTCCGTCCCGAGCAACTGGCCGGCGCGCTGAACGGGCCCCGCCGCTCCCGGCACCTGTACCAGCTCGACTGGCTGCCGGCGCGGGCTGCGGACGCGGCGCCCCCGGACACCTCGCTACCGGTGTACGGAGCGCCGCAGCTCACCGCGGCTCTGCGTCAGGCGGGACTGGCGGCGCACAACGTCACCGACCTCGACGACATCACCGAGCCCGCGACGATCCTCGTCGCTCCCCGGATCGAGTCCGCGGATCCGCCCGCCGCCGCTCGCCGCGCGGCCGAGCACATGCTCGGGCTGGTCCAGGAACTGCTGCCGGACACCGGCGGGCACCGGCTGGCGGTCATCACGCACGGAGCGGTCGCCGTGCGGGAGACCGACCGTCCCGACCTCGCCGCCGCTCCGGTCTGGGGGCTGCTCCGCACCGCGCAGACCGAGGAACCCGGCAGGTTCGCCGTCATCGACGTCGACGACGACCCCGCGTCCCTGCGGGCGGTCCCGGAAGCCCTCGCCGAGGACGAGCCGCAGGTCGCGATCCGCGGCGGCGTCCGGCACGTGCCCCGCCTGGCGCGGCGCCACGCCGACGGGGCGGGCACCGGCCCCCTCGTCGATCCCGGCGAGACCGTCCTGATCACCGGCGGGACGGGCGCCCTCGGCGCCCACCTCGCCCGCCACCTGGTCGCCCACCACCAGGCCCGCGACCTCGTCCTGGTCAGCCGGCGCGGACCCGACGCGGACGGCGCCGCCGAACTCCTCGCCGAGCTCACCCGGGACGGCGCCACCGTCACCATCGCCGCCTGCGACACGGCCGACGCGGCGAGCCTCACCGACCTGTTCCGCCGTCACCGCCCCACCACCGTCATCCACGCCGCCGGGGTCCTCGACGACGCCACGCTGCCCGCGCTCACCGCCGAGCGGCTGCGCACGGTCTTCGAACCCAAGGTCGACGCGGCCTGGAACCTGCACCTCCTCGCCCAGGACGACACCGTCAGGCGCTTCGTCCTCTTCTCCTCCATCGCCGGGTCGATCGGCCCCTCCGGGCAGGGGAACTACGCCGCGGCCAACGCCTTCGTGGACGCCCTGGCCGCGCACCGCCGCGCGCTCGGGCTCCCCGCCACGGCCCTGTCCTGGGGCCGGTGGCGAGAGGCGAGCGGCATGACCGGGATGCTCGCCGAGGCCGACCTCACCCGGATGTCCCGCAACGGCGTGGCGCCGCTGTCCACCGAAGAGGGACTCGCCCTGTTCGACCAGGCGGTGGCGGCGGACCGGGCGGTCCTCCTGCCCGCCCGCCTGGACCTGCCCGCGCTGCACGCGCAGGCCGACGCGGGGCTGCTGCCCGCGGTGCTGCGCGGCCTGGTGCGGTCGACGGCGCGGGCCCGCACGGCGAACGCCGCCGACCCGCGGGCGCTGGCGGACCGGCTGGAGCGCCTGGACGAGGCGGACCAGGAGCGGACGCTGGTCGAGGTCGTCCGCGAGACGGTCGCCACGGTCCTCGGGCACGGCGCCCCCGAGACGGTCGACGCCGGGCGGGCGTTCCGCGAGATGGGCTTCGACTCGCTCACCGCGCAGGAGCTGCGCAACCGGCTCAACGCCGCGACCGGCCTGCGGCTGCCGGCGACGCTGGTGTTCGACCATCCGACCGCGACCGCGCTCGCGCGGCACCTGCGCGGCGCGCTGGCCCCCGCGGGCGGCGGCGCCCGTCCCGGCGGGCTGTCGGCCGAGCTGGACAGGCTGGAGTCCGCGCTGGCGGCGCTGACGCCGGACGGCCTCCCGGAGGCGATCCCGGACGACGTCGAACGCGACCGGATCACGATGCGGATGAAGGGCCTGCTGGCCCGCTGGAACGACGTGCGGGGCGCCGGGCCGCGGGAGTCGGCCGAACTGCTGGAGTCGGCGAGCGACGACGAGCTGTTCGACTTCCTCGACCAGCGCCTCGGAGGCCGTCCTTAGGTCGGCTTAGCGGCGGCTTTAGCGGATCTGGCGAAGCTGGGACCCGAGCAACGCTGGAGGTCGCCCCATGGACAGGACGAGAGACTCTCGCACCGAATCCGGCACGGCTCGCGCGGTCCTCGAGGGAGGGCCCGTGGACCTTCCGACCGAGCTGCGCGTGCTCCGGCACGCGCCCGCCGGCAGGACGCTCAAGCTGCCGCACCGCGGCGGTTACGAGCACTTCGAGCTGGCCGAGGAACCGCGCACCGGGGACGGCGAAGGCCCGCTGGTCTTCAGCTGGACCATGCGCACCAAGATCGCCGAATAGCCCGGCCGAGAGGGGGCGCGTGCCCGCGATGGCGAACGAAGCAAGGCTCAGGGACTACGTCAGGCGGCTCGCGATCGAGCTGGAGGAGGCCCAGGAGCACGCCCGCAGGGTCGAGGCGAGGGCGCGGGAGCAGATCGCGGTCGTCGCGGCGGCCTGCCGCTACCCCGGCGGCGTCCGCTCCCCCGAGGACCTGTGGTCCCTCGTCGGCGGCGGGCGCGACGCCATCGGCGAGTTCCCCGGCGACCGCGGCTGGGACCTGTCCGCGCTGTACGACCCGGACCCCGACACCGCCGGCACGTCCTACTCCCGGCACGGCGGCTTCCTCCACGACGCCGCCGAGTTCGACCCGGACTTCTTCGGGATGAGCCCCCGCGAGGCCCTGGCCACCGACCCGCAGCAGCGGCTGCTGCTCCAGACGTCGTGGGAGGCCATCGAGCGCGCGGGCATCGACCCGGCGTCACTGCGCGGCACCGCGACCGGTGTCTACGTCGGCGTCATGTACAACGACTACCGCACCCGCCATCACCACACTCCCCACGGCTATGAGGGTCTGCTGGGGACCGGCAGCGCCGCCAGCGTCGCGTCCGGCCGGATCGCCTACACCTTCGGGCTGGAGGGTCCGGCCGTCACGGTCGACACCGCGTGCTCGTCCTCGCTGGTCGCCCTCCATCAGGCGTGCACCGCCCTCCGCAGCGGCGAGGCGACCCTGGCTCTCGCCGGCGGCGCGACGGTGATGGCGACGCCCGAGGTCTTCATCGAGTTCAGCCGTCAACGCGGTCTGGCACCGGACGGACGGTGCAAGTCCTTCGCGGCGAGCGCGGACGGCACCGGCTGGTCCGAAGGCGCAGGAGTGCTGCTGCTGGAGCGTTTGTCGGACGCGCAGCGCAACGGACACCCTGTGCTCGCGGTCGTGCGCGGGTCCGCGGTCAACCAGGACGGTGCCAGCAACGGTCTCACTGCACCAAACGGCCCATCGCAGGAACGCGTCATCAGGGCTGCGCTGGCGAACGCCCAGGTGCCCCCGGACCAGGTCGACGCGGTGGAGGCGCACGGTACGGGGACGACGCTGGGCGACCCGATTGAGGCTCAGGCGCTGCTGGCCACCTATGGGCAGGACCGTGAACAGCCGCTGTGGTTGGGGTCGATCAAATCGAACTTGGGGCACACGCAAGCCGCCGCGGGTGTTGCTGGCGTGATCAAGATGATCATGGCCATGCGACACGGTCTTCTGCCGCAGACGTTGCATGTCGACCAGCCCAGCCCGCACGTCGACTGGAACAGCGGCAAAGTCCACCTGCTCACCGAACCGGTGCCCTGGAAGGAGAACGGTCACCCGCGCCGCGCCGCCGTCTCCTCATTCGGCATCAGCGGCACCAACGCCCACGTCATCCTCGAACAACCACCGGCCCCCGCCGAACCTGACACCGCGCCCGCGCACTCCGGACCGTTCGTATGGCCGGTCTCAGGCCATACCGAAGCGGCGCTGCGCGATCAGGCGGCCCGGCTGCGCGATCACCTCACCGACGAGCCCGCGGACCAGGTCGGGTACTCACTGGCCACCACCCGCACCACCTTCACCCACCGCGCCCTCATCCTCGACAACCACCGCGAAGCCCTCGCAGCGCTCGCGGACGGCCAACCCCACCCCGCCATCGCCTCCGGAGTCGCCAGCACGGGCAAGGTCGCCTATCTGCTCACCGGCCAAGGCAGCCAACGCCCCGGCATGGGTTCGCAGCTCTACGACACCTTCCCCATCTACGCCGAGACGTTCGACCAGATCAGCGAACACATCGGCCTGGACTTGCGCGGCGTCGACCCTGAGCAGCTCAACCAGACCCTCTACACGCAGACCAGCCTCTTCGCTCTCCAGGTCTCCCTCGCACGGCTCTTAGAAAGCCTGGGGCTGCGGCCTGATTACCTGCTCGGGCACTCCATCGGGGAACTGGCCGCCGCCCACCTCGCTGGCGTGCTCACCCTCCCCGACGCCTGCACCCTCGTCGCCGCTCGTGCCCGTTTAATGCAGGACTTGCCTGGCGGCGGCGCCATGGTCGCCATCCAAGCCACCGAAAACGAAATCGATCCCGACCTCATCGCCGCCATCAACACCTCCGACTCCCTCGTCATCTCCGGCGACGATGACGTCATCACCCCCATAGCCGAAGAGTTCAAGGCGCGAGGACGCAAAACCAAACGGCTCACCGTCAGCCATGCCTTCCACTCCCACCACATGGACGGCATGCTCGACCACTTCCACACCACCGCCGAAACCCTCACCTACCGCGCACCCACCATCCCGGTGATCTCCAACCTCACTGGTCAGGCCATCGACGAATTCGACGCCGACTACTGGGTCCGCCACGTCCGGCACGCGGTCCGCTTCGCCGACGGCGTCACCACACTCCACAAACACGGCGTCACCACCTACATCGAGCTCGGGCCCGATCCCGTCCTCACCGCACTCGCCCAAGAAACCCTCACCGACAGCGACGCCGCCTTCGTCCCGGCGCTGCGAGCCAAAGAACCCGAACGGCGGACCCTTTTCACGGCCATCGCACACGCGCCGAGGCCGAATTGGGAAGAGCTGTTCCCTGAGCCGCACCCCGCCACGGTCGAACTGCCCACCTACGCTTTCCAGAACCAGCCCTACTGGCTCGACCAGGCGGCGGGGCGTCCGCTGGAAATGGCCGACGGCCGAATCGTCCACTCCGGGCGCATCACGCCGGCGTCGTGCGTCGAACTCGTTCTGCGGGCCGGTGACCGGGTCGACGAGCTCACGCTGGAGCGGCCGCTCGCGTCGCCCGTCCAGGGGCAACTCGTCGTCGAGCCGCCGGACGGGCAGGGCAGGCGCGCGTTCGCGGTCCACTCCCGGGCCACCGACGACGAACCGTGGGAGCGGTTCGCGACGGGAGTCCTGGCGCCGGACGCGGCCGCGGCGATGGTGCCCGGCGCGCTGCTGGACGGTCTCCTCGCGGAGCTCCCCGACGGCCGGTTCCCGCACCTGTGGAACGGCGTGACGTTCCACGACGCCGACGACACCACGAACCTGGTCGTCGACCTGGCCCCGACCGGCGAGGAGGACACGGTCTCGGTCCTGCTCACCGATCCCTCGGGCGCGCCCGTCCTCACCGTGGACAGGCTGGTCACCCGGCCGGTCGAGCCCGGTGAGGCGTCGGCCGTGACCCGTTACGACGTCCTGTGGAAGGCCGTCGCCGCGCCTGACGAGATTCCCGAGATGGCGGTCCTGGCCGACGAAGCGCTCGCGAACGAGCTCGGCCTCCCCGTCTGTTCCGACCTTCCGGCCGTCGATGGTGCCCTCGTCGTCGTGGTCCCGGCCCTCGACGAGCGAGAGATCCGGGAGCTGCTCGGCACGGAAATCCCCTCGGGTGTCCGGGTGGCGTTCCTGACGCGGGGCGCGGACACCGACCCCACCATGGCGGCGATCTGGGGCCTGGTCCGGAGCGCGCAGCTCGAACGTCCCGGACGTTTCGCAGTGATCGACGCCGATGCCGAGCCCGCGTCCCTGAACGCCGTCCCCGCCGCGCTGGCCACCGGCGAGGAGCAGCTCGCCGTCCGCGCCGGAGAGGTGCGCGTGCCGCGCCTCGGCCGCGCGTCGGAGCGGCCCGGCGACGCGCCCCAGGCAGCGGGCACGGTCCTGGTCACCGGCGGGACCGGCGCTCTCGGCGGTCTCGCCGCCCGCCATCTGGCGTCCGCCCATCGCGCCGAACGGCTCGTCCTGGTCAGCGAACGCGGGCCGGCGGACGAAGGCGCCCGCGGGCTCCGCGCCGAGCTCGCCGGCCTCGGCGCGGAAGTCCACGTCGCCGCCTGCGACGTCACCGACCTCCGGGCCCTCCGGCGGCTGGTCGACGAGCATCCGCCCACCGCCGTGGTGCACACCGACCCGTACGCCGCCGACGCCGCCCGGAACCTGCATCTGCTCACCCGCGACCTCGACCTGACCGCGTTCGTGCTCTTCTCGTCGGTCGCGGGCACGCTCGGCTCGTCCGCAGATCCGGACCTCGCGGCGGCGAGCGCGGCCCTGGACGCGCTCGCCCGGCACCGCCGGGCCGCGGGGCTGCCCGCCACCTCGATCGCTTGGAGTCCGGAGCCGCTGCCGGAGGACCGGGCGGCGGCCGTGTTCGACGCGGCGCTGGCCTCCGGCGAGCCCGTCTTCGTTCCGGGACCGCTCGACGCGGGCGGGTACGGCGACGCGCCGCCGGCCGTCCTGCGGGACCTGGCCCGGAGGCCCGCCCGGCGCCGCGGCGCAACTCCCGCCTCGCCGCTCGCCCAGCGCCTGGCCGGGCTGCCGGAAGCCGAGCAGCGCGCCCTCCTGCTGGATCTCGTCCGGTCGCGGGTGGCGGCGGTGCTCGGGCACGCCGACGCCGGGGCCGTCGACTCCGGACGGGCGTTCAAGGACATGGGCTTCGACTCGCTGGCGGCGGTGACCCTGCGCAACCGGCTCGCTGAGGCCGCGGGGGTGCGGCTTCCCGCGACGCTGGTCTTCGACCATCCGTCGCCGCGGGCGCTGGCCGAGCACCTGCGCGGCGCGCTGCTCGGGCAGGGCGCCGGCACGGCGGCGGACCTGCGGCCGGGACGGCGGGCGGCCGACGACGAGCCGATCGTGATCGTCGCGATGGGCTGCCGCTACGCGGGCGGTGTCCGTGCGCCCGAGGACCTGTGGGACCTGGTCGCCGCGGGCCGCGATGCGGTCGCCGAGTTCCCTGCCGACCGCGGCTGGGACGTGGAGGCGATCTACGATCCCGACCCCGGGCGGTCCGGGACGACCTACACGCGGGCGGGCGGGTTCCTCTTCGACGCGGCCCATTTCGACCCTGAGTTCTTCGGGATGAGCCCCCGCGAGGCCATGGCGACCGATCCGCAGCAGCGGCTGCTCCTGGCGACCACCTGGGAGGCGTTCGAACGCGCCGGGATCGAGCCGTCGTCGTTGCGCGGGAGCAGGACGGGCGTCTTCGTCGGAGTGGTCTACCAGGACTACGGCGCCCGGCTGCATCCGGCGCCGGACGGCTTCGAGGGCTCGGTGGACATCGGCAGCGCGGGCAGCGTCGCCTCCGGCCGGGTCGCCTACACCTTCGGGCTCGAAGGCCCGGCCGTGACCGTCGACACCGCGTGCTCGTCGTCGCTCGTCGCGTTGCACCAGGCGTGCCAGGCACTCCGCAACGGCGAGTGCACGCTGGCCCTCGCGGGCGGCGCGACCGTCATGGCGACCCCGAACACTTTCATCGAGTTCAGCCGGCAGCGGGGGCTGGCGCCCGACGGGCGGTGCAAGCCGTTCGCGGCCGCCGCCGACGGCACGGGCTGGGGCGAGGGCGCCGGGATCCTGCTGCTGGAGCGCCTGTCGGACGCGCGGCGCAACGGCCACCCCATCCTGGCCACGATCCGCGGGTCGGCGGTCAACCAGGACGGCGCCAGCAACGGCCTCACCGCCCCCAACGGCCCCTCGCAACAGCGCGTCATCCGCGACGCCCTCACCAACGCCGGCCTCACCCCTGCCGACGTCGACGCCGTCGAAGCGCACGGCACCGGCACCACCCTCGGCGACCCGATCGAGGCGCAGGCCCTCATCGCCGCCTACGGGCAGGACCGCGACCGGCCGCTCTGGCTGGGCTCGGTGAAATCCAACATCGGCCACACCCAGGCCGCGGCCGGGGTCGCCGGGATCATCAAGATGGTCATGGCCATGCGGCACGGCCTGCTGCCCAAGACCCTGCACGTCGACGAGCCGACCCCGCACGTCGAATGGGACGGCGGCGACGTGGCGCTCCTCACCGAACCGGTCGTCTGGGAGCGCAACGGTCACCCCCGCCGCGCCGCGGTGTCGGCGTTCGGCATGAGCGGCACCAACGCGCACGTCATCATCGAGCAGGGCCCAGAGGAGGCGGCGCCTGCCGCCGACGAGCCCGCGGATGCGGGCGGCGCCGGGGCCGACCTGCCGTGGCTGATCTCCGCGAAAACCGAGCAGTCGTTGCGGGCCCAGGCCGAGCGCCTCCGCGCGCAGGTGGCCGAGGACGACGGCATCGACCTGCGCGGCGTCGCGCGCACGCTCGCGGGCAGGGCGACCTTCACGCACCGGGCCGTGGTGGTCGCCAGGGACCGCGCGGGTTTCCTCGCCGGTCTCGAAGGACTCGCCCAAGGTGAGGAAGTGGCCGGGGTCGCGCGGGGTGTCGCGGCGGCCTCACCTGGCAAGACGGTGTTCGTGTTCCCCGGCCAGGGATCTCAGTGGGTCGGGATGGCCACCCAGTTGATGGACGAACACCCCGCCTTCCGCGACCACATGCACGCCTGCGCCGACGCCCTGGCCCCCCACACCAACTGGTCCCTCATCGACACCCTCAACGACACCCACCACCCCCACCTGGACCGCCTCGACATCGTCCAACCCGCCCTCTTCGCCGTCATGACCTCCCTAGCCCACCTCTGGCAAACCCACCACACCCACCCCCACGCCGTCATCGGACACTCCCAAGGCGAAATCGCCGCCGCCTACACCGCAAAAGCCCTCACCCTCACCGACGCCGCCACCATCATCGCCCTCCGCAGCAAAGCCCTCACCACACTCTCCGGCCAAGGCGCCATGGCCTCCATCGCCCTCCCCGCAGACCACATCACCGAACTCCTGCGGCCCTGGGAACACCGGCTGAGCATCGCCGCCGTCAACGGCCCCTCGTCCGTCGTCATCGCCGGCGACGCCGACGCCCTCGACGGCCTCATGGAGCACTGCACCGCCGAAGGCGTCCGCGCACGCCGCATCGCCGTCGACTACGCCTCCCACTCGGCCCACGTCGAAGAGATCCATGACGAGCTGATCGACCTCCTCGCCGGGATCACCCCGCAGCGCAGCGAGATCGACTTCTACTCCACCGTCACCGGCGAACCCCTCGACACCACCCAGCTCAACGCCGAGTACTGGTACCAGAACCTCCGGCAGACCGTTCAGTTCGAACAGGCCACCCGCAGACTTCTGGACGACGGCCACACCACCTTCATCGAAGTCAGCCCGCACCCCGTTCTCACGGTCGGGCTGGCCGAGACGTTCGACGCGGCGGGCGCGGACGGCACGGCGGTGGCGATCGGGTCGCTGCGCCGCGGCGAGGGCGGGCGTGCGCGGTTCCTCACCTCGCTCGGCCAGGCGCACGCGCACGGCGCGCAGGTCGACTGGGACACGGTCCTCCCGGACGGCCCCGCCCAGCCGGTGCCGCTGCCCACCTACCCGTTCCAGGAGCGCCGGTACTGGCTGGACGCCGTGCCGGCGCGGGACCAGGACGTGGCGTCGGCGGGCCTGGCGCCCGCAGGGCATCCGCTTCTGGGCGCCGCGGTCGAGGCGGCCGAGGACGACGAGCTGCTCTTCACCGGACGGCTCGCGCTGAGCACCCATCCGTGGCTCGCCGACCACGCGGTCATGGGCACCGTGCTGCTGCCCGGGACGGCCTTCGCCGAGCTGGCGCTGCACGCCGCCGCCCGGCTCGGCTGCGACCGGATCGAGGAGCTGACGCTGGGCGCGCCGCTCATCGTGCCGGACGAGGGCGGAGTGCGGATCCAGGTCGTCGCGGGCCCGGCCGGCGAGGAGGGCGACCGTCCGATCGCCGTGTACTCCCGGCCGGAGGACGACGAGGCCGGAGGACCATGGACCCGGCACGCGGTCGGCACCCTGGGCGGCGAGGGCGCGGTCGCCCCGCAGGAGGACACCGGCCAGTGGCCGCCGCCCGGAGCGTCCGCCATCGACGTCGGCCCGCTCTACGACGAGCTTCTCGACCTCGGTTACCAGTACGGTCCGGTCTTCCGCGGCCTGCGCGCGGCATGGCGGGACGGAGACACCGTCTACGCCGAGGTCGCCCTGCCCGAGGACGCCGACCCGGCCGGATTCGGCATCCATCCGGCGCTGCTGGACGCCGCATTCCACGCGATGGCCCTCGGCACCGGTTCCGAAGGCGGTACCCGGCTCCCGTTCTCCCTGTCGGGGGTCGCCCTGCACGCCACCGGCGCCACGACGCTGCGGGTCCGGTTGACCGTCACCGGCGCCGACGGCGCGACGCTCGCCGTCACCGACCCGGCCGGGCAGCCCGTCGTGACGATCGACGAGCTGACGATCCGTGCCGTGCAGCCGGAGCAGCTGGCGGCCGCGGCGACCGGCGCCGGACGGCGCGACTCGCTCTACCGGACCGACTGGGTCGCCCTCCCGCAGGAGGGAACGCCTCCGGACGGCGAATGGGCGGTCCTCGGCCCGGACCCGAAGGACCTCGCCGGAGCACTGCGCGACGCGGGGATCCCGGCCCGCACCTACCGCGACCCCGGCGAGCTGACCACCACCCCGGTCATGGCCCTCGCCTCGTTCACCGGGGACGGCGGCTCCCCGCACGAACCCGTCCACCGGGCGCTGGACCTGCTCCGGGCATGGCTCGCCGACGACAGGTTCGCCGCCACCACGCTCGCGGTCGTCACCCACGGTGCGGTGGCGGTGGGCGAGGACGAGGACGTCCCCGACCTGGCCGCGGCACCCGTGTGGGGCCTGGTCCGCTCGGCGCAGACCGAGAACCCGGACCGGTTCGTGCTGCTCGATCTCGACGGCGAGGAAAGCTCGCGGCGGTCCGCCGCGGCCGCGCTCGGCTGCGGCGAGCCGCAGCTGGCGATCCGGCGGAGCCGGCCGCTGGTGCCGCGGCTGGCGCGGGCCGCCGAGGACGGCGCGGCGCCGGCGCTGGACCCGGACGGCACGGTCCTCGTCGCGGGCGGGACCGGGGTCATCGGCGGACTGGTCGCCCGGCACCTGGTCGCCGAGCACGGCGTCCGGCACCTGCTGCTGGCCGGCCGCCGCGGCCCCGAGGCCGAGGGCGCCCGGGAACTGGCCGCCGAGCTGACCGCCGCGGGCGCCACCGTCACCGTCGCCGCGTGCGACCTGGCCGAGCGCGACGCGGTGGCGGGGCTGCTCGGCACCGTCCCGGCCGACCACCCGCTGACCGCGGTCGTCCACACCGCGGGCGTCCTGGACGACGGCGTCCTGCAGTCGCTGACCCCCGAGCGGCTCGACGCCGTCCTGCGTCCCAAGGTCGACGCGGGACGGAACCTGCACGAGCTCACCCGCGACCTGCCGCTCACCGCGTTCGTGCTGTTCTCCTCGGTCGCGGGGGTCCTCGGCGCCCCCGGCCAGGCCAACTACGCCGCCGCCAACGCCTACCTCGACGCCCTCGCCCACCACCGGCGCGCCGCCGGGCTGCCCGCCACCGCGCTCGCCTGGGGCCTGTGGGCCGAGGCCAGCGGGATGACCGGCCACCTTGAGCAGGCGGACCTGGCCCGGATGGGCCGGACCGGCGTGCAACCGCTGACGACCGGGGAGGGCCTGGCCCTGCTCGACGCGGCGCTGCGCACGGGCCGCGCGGCCGCCGTACCCGCGAAGCTGGACATGCGGGCGCTGCGCGCGCAGGCCGCCGCCGGCCTGGTCCCGCCGATCCTGCGCGGGCTGGTCCGCACCACGGCGCGGCGCGCCGCGGGCGACCGGCCGTCCGGCGGCGCGCTGCTCGACCAGCTGGCCGCCGTACCGGGGCCCGACCGCGAGCGGGTGGTCGCCGAATTCGTCCGCGGGCAGGTCGCCACCGTGCTCGGGCACGCCGGACCGGCCGCCGTCGACGCCGACCGCGGCTTCATGGAACTGGGCTTCGACTCCCTCACCGCCGTGGAGTTCCGCAACCGCCTCAACGCGGCAACCGGCCTGCGGCTGCCCGCCACCGCGCTGTTCGACCACCCCACGGTGACCGCGCTCACCGCGCTGCTGCTGGAGAAGATCACCCCGCCCGACGCCGACCCCGCGCGGGCCGCGCTGGACACGCTCGAGTCCGCCCTCCCGGACCTCCGCTCCGACCGGGACGCGCGGTCCCGGCTGTCGGACCGGCTGCGCGAGTTCCTCGTGCGCCTCGACCAGGAGGAGCACGCGCTGGCGACGGCCCCGCTGCGGGAGATCGGCTCCGCGACCGACGACGAGATCTTCGACTTCATCGACAACGAGCTCGGAATTGAGAGTTGACGTCGCATGGCCAACGAGGACAAGCTCCGCGACTACCTCAAGCGGGTGACCAACGACCTGCAGCGGGCCAGGCAGCGCCTGAACGAGGTCGAGGCGCGGGCGCGGGAGCCGATCGCGATCGTGGCGACGGCCTGCCGCTACCCCGGCGGCATCGGCTCGGCCGACGACCTGTGGAACCTGGTCGCCCGCGGCGAGGACGCCGTCAGCGACTTCCCCGCCCGGCCGGGCTGGGACCCGCGGCGCCTCTACGACCCCGACCCCGACCACCCCGGGACCGTCACCACCACCCGGGGCGGGTTCCTGCACCGCGCCGCCGAGTTCGACCCGGACTTCTTCGGGATGAGCCCCCGCGAGGCCCTCGCCACCGACCCCCAGCAACGGCTGCTGCTCCAGACCACCTGGGAGGCGCTGGAGAACGCCCGCATCACGCCCGCGTCACTCCACGGCACCGCGACCGGCGTCTACGTCGGCATCATGTACAACGACTACCGCACCCGCCATCACCACATCCCCCACGGCTATGAGGGGCTGCTGGGGACCGGCAGTGCCGCGAGTGTCGCGTCCGGCCGGATCGCCTACACCCTCGGCCTCCAGGGTCCGGCCGTCACCGTCGACACCGCGTGCTCGTCCTCGCTCGTCGCCCTCCACCAGGCCTGCCACGCTCTCCGCACCGGCGAATGCACGCTCGCCATCGCCGGCGGCGCGACGGTGATGGCCACGCCCGAGGTCTTCATCGAGTTCAGCCGTCAACGCGGCCTGGCGCCGGACGGACGGTGCAAGTCCTTCGCGGCGAGCGCGGACGGCACCGGCTGGTCCGAAGGCGCGGGAGTGCTGCTGCTGGAGCGTTTGTCGGACGCACAGCGCAACGGACACCCCGTCCTCGCTGTCGTGCGCGGGTCCGCGGTCAACCAGGACGGCCGAAGCAGCCAGCTGAGCGCCCCGAGCGGGACATCCCAGCAGCGAGTGATCCGGGCGGCGCTGGCCAGCGCGGGGCTGACGACGAGCGACGTCGACGCGGTGGAAGGCCACGGCACGGGGACGACGCTCGGTGATCCGATCGAGGCTCAGGCCCTGCTCGCCACCTACGGCCAGGACCGCGAACAGCCGCTCTGGCTGGGGTCGATCAAATCCAACCTTGGCCACACTCAAGCCGCCGCGGGTGTTGCGGGCGTCATCAAGATGGTCATGGCCATGCGCCACGGCCTCCTCCCCCGAACCCTGCACGTCGACGAGCCGAGCCCGCAGGTCGAGTGGTCGGCCGGAGCGGTCGAGTTGCTGACCGAGCCGGTTCCCTGGAAGGAGAACGGCCACCCGCGCCGCGCCGCCGTCTCCTCCTTCGGAGTCAGCGGCACCAACGCCCACGTGATCCTCGAACAGGCGCCCGCGATCGAGGAGCCGGAGGCCGACCCGACGGCAACGGGCCCCGCCGTCTGGCCGATCTCCGCTCGCACATCCGCCGCCCTGCGCGACCAGGCCGCCCGTCTCCGCGACCACCTCACCGACGAGCCCGTGGACCAGGTCGGCTACTCACTGGCCACCACCCGCACCACCTTCACCCACCGCGCCCTCATCCTGAACAACCACCACGAGGCCCTCGCAGCGCTCGCCGCCGGACAACCGCACCCCGCCATCGCCTCCGGAGTCGCCAGCTCAGGGAAGATCGCCTATCTGCTCACCGGACAGGGCAGCCAACGCCCCGGCATGGGCCAAGAGCTGTACGACACCTTCCCCATTTACGCCGAGACGTTCGATGAGATAAGCGAACACATCGGATTGGATCTGCGGGACATCGACCCCGACGACCTCAACCAAACCCTCTACACCCAGACCAGCCTGTTCGCCCTCCAGGTCTCCCTCGCCCGACTCCTGGAAAGCCTCGGTCTGCGGCCGGACTATCTGCTCGGCCACTCCATCGGGGAACTGGCCGCCGCACATCTCGCCGGCGCCCTCACCCTCCCCGACGCCTGCACCCTGGTCGCCGCCCGCGCCCGCCTGATGCAAGACCTGCCCGGTGGCGGCGCCATGGTCGCTATTCAAGCCACCGAAAGTGAAATCGACGCGGAACTGATTGCTGCTATCAACACTCCCGATTCCCTCGTCATCTCCGGAGACGATGACGTGGTCAGCAGGGTCGCCGAAGAGTTCAAGGCGCGAGGACGCAAAACCAAACGGCTCACCGTCAGCCATGCCTTCCACTCCCCCCACATGGACGGCATGCTCGACCACTTCCACACCACCGCCCAATCACTCACCTACCGGGCCCCCACCATCCCGGTAATCTCCAACCTCACCGGCCAAATCGTTCAACAATTCGACGCCGACTACTGGGTCCAACACGTCCGCCACACCGTCCGCTTCGCCGACGGCATCCACACCCTCCACCAGCACGGCGCCACCACCTACATCGAACTCGGACCCGACCCCATCCTCACCGCCCTGGCCCAAGAAACCCTCACCGACGCCACCTTCACCCCAGCACTCCGCACCGGACACCCCGAAACCCACACCACACTCACCGCCGCCGCCCACGCACCCAAACCCGACTGGGCACGCCTCTACCCCGAGCCGCGGCCCACGGTCACGCTCCCCACCTATCCCTTCCAGAACCGGCCCTACTGGCTCGAAGAGCGCGCCGAGGCAGGGCTGCTGGAGACCGTGGTGGAGATGCCCGACGGGCGGACGATCCACAGCGGCCGGCTCTCCCGGCGCACCCATCCGTGGCTGAACGACCACGCCATCGCCGGTGTCCTCCTGGTCCCCGGCACCGCGTTCGTCGAGTTGGCGCTCCACGCGGGCGACCATCTGGAGGAACTCGTCCTACAGGCGCCGCTTCCCGTGCCGGAGGACGGCGACGTGCAGGTGCAGGTCATCGTCGAGGTTCCGGACGAGTCCGGGCGGCGCGGCCTCACGGTCCACGCGCGTCCGCACGACGACGAGCCCTGGACGGCGCACGCCACCGGCACGCTGGCACCGGACGCGGCCGAGGCAACGCGGCGGCTGGAGCAGTGGCCTCCGCCGGGTGCCGTGCCGCTCGACCTGGAGGGTCTGTACGAGCGGCTCGCCGACCAGGGGTACGGCTACGGCCCGGCCTTCCGGGGCCTTTCGGCGGCGTGGCGGCTGGGCGAGGAGCTGTACGCGGAGATCGGCCCGCTCGACGAGGGCTCGGGGCATCGTCTCCATCCGGCGCTCCTGGACGCCGCGCTGCATCCGCTGCTGGCCGATCCGCAGGAGCCGGAGGTGCGGCTCCCGTTCACCTGGTCCGGGGTCGCGCTGCACGCGACCGGCGCGACGGCGCTGCGGGTCCGGCTGGTGCCGTCCGGCGACGACTCGGTGTCCCTGACGGCCGCCGATCACATGGGGGCTCCCGTCGCGACCGTCGAAGGGCTCATCACGCGCGCCGCGCGGCCCGTGCATACCGAGCCGATCTTCGAGCCCGGCTGGACCGCGGTCCCGGTCCCCTCCCCCGCGCCCGCCGGTTCCTGGACGGAGCTCGGCCCCGGCGACTCTCTCCCCACTGACGAGATCCCCGCCATCGTCGCCGCGTCCTGCCGCACCGAGGTGAACGGCGACGACGTCGCCGGGGCCGTCCGGGCGGCCACCGGCCGGGCGCTGCAGCTCGCGCAGGACTGGCTGGCCGACGACCGGTTCGCCGCCTCCCGGCTCGTCTTCGTGACCGAGGGCGCGACGGACGGGCGGGACCCGGCCGCCGCGTCGGTGTGGGGGCTGATCCGTTCGGCCCAGCTCGAACATCCGGGCCGATTCGCGCTCATCGACCTGGACGGCGAGGAGGTCACGGCCCAGGCGCTTCCCATGGCGCTCGCCGCCGGCGAACCGCAGGTCGCGGTGCGCGCCGGCGCGCTCTTCGCACCCCGCCTGACCCGGCTTCCCGCACCGTCCGACGAGCCGTCCTCCTCGCTCGCGGCGGGGGGAACCGTGCTGGTCACGGGCGCCACCGGGACGCTCGGCAGGCTGGTGGCCCGGCGGCTGGTCACCGACCACGGCGTGGACCGTCTGCTCCTGGTGAGCCGCCGCGGCGCCGAGGCGCCCGGCGCTTCCGGCCTGGAGGCGGAGCTGACCGCGCTCGGCGCGACGGTCCGGCTCGTCGCCTGCGACGTCGCCGACCCCGACCGGCTTCGTTCGCTGCTGGAGGAGATCCCGGCCGAGCATCCGCTGACCGCGGTCGTGCACGCCGCGGGCGTGATCGACGACGGCGTGATCGACGCGCTCACCCCGGCCCGGCTCGACACCGTGCTGCGGCCGAAGGCCGACGCCGCCTGGAACCTGCACCTGCTCACCCGGGACCTGGACCTGTCGGCGTTCGTGCTGTTCTCGTCCGCCGCGGGCACGGTCGGCAGCCCCGGGCAGGGCGGGTACGCGGCGGCCAACGCCTTCCTCGACGCGCTCGCGACGCACCGGCGGACCGAGGGCCTGCCGGCGACGTCGCTGGCCTGGGGGCTGTGGGCGCAGGCCAGCGGCATGACCGGAGACCTCGACGAGGCGGACCTGGCCAGGATCGCCCGGTCCGGCATGACCCCGCTCACCGCCGAGGAGGGCCTGGCCCTGTTCGATCGGGCGCTCGCGCTCGACCTGCCCGTGGCCGTCCCGGCCCGGATCGACATGGCGGCCCTTCGCGGCCTCGCCGGAACGGACCTGCTGCCCGCCCCGCTCCGGGGCCTGATCCGCGCGCCGGGCCGGCGGACCACCGCCGCGGGCGCCGGGACGGCGGCGCCCGGCCTGGCCGCGCTCGCCCCGGACGAGCTGGAGGACGCCGTCCGGGCGATCGTGCGCGCCCAGGTCGCCCTGGTCCTCGGTCACGCGGCGCCCGACGACGTCGACGAGTCGCGCGCGTTCAAGGAGCTGGGCTTCGACTCGCTGACCGCGGTGGAGCTGCGCAACCGGCTGAACGCGGCGACGGGGCTGCGGCTGCCCGCGACCCTGGTCTTCGACCATCCGACGCCCGCCGTGCTCGCCCGCCACATCCGGGACGAGATCGGGGGCGGCGGGACGGCGGCGCCCCAGGCGGCCGCCGCGGCCGTCGACGAACCGGTCGCGATCGTGGGCATCGGCTGCCGCTACCCCGGCGGCGTCGCCTCGGCCGGCGACCTGTGGGACCTGGTCGCGGGCGGGGTGGACGCGGTGAGCGGCTTTCCCGAGCAGCGCGGCTGGGACGTGGCCGCGCTGTACGACCCGGACCCGGACGCGAAGGGCAAGACCTACACCCGGCACGGCGGCTTCCTGCACGACGCCGCCGCCTTCGACCCCGGGTTCTTCGGCATGAGCCCGCGCGAGGCCCTCGCGACCGACCCGCAGCACCGCCTCCTGCTGGAGACCTCGTGGGAGGCGTTCGAGAACGCCGGGATCGATCCGGCCTCGCTGCGCGGCAGCCGCACCGGCGTGTACGTGGGCGTGATGTACAACGACTACCGCACCCGCCTGCACACCGCCCCCGAGGGCTTCGAGGGCTTCCTCGGCACGGGCAGCGCGGGCAGCGTCGCCTCCGGCCGGGTCGCCTACGTCTTCGGTCTCGAAGGCCCGGCCGTCACCCTGGACACGGCCTGCTCGTCCTCGCTAGTGGCCCTCCACCAGGCGGCCCACGCCCTCCGCCAGGGCGAGTGCACGCTCGCGCTCGCGGGCGGCGTCACGGTCATGGCCACGCCGGACGTGTTCGTCGATTTCAGCCGGCAGCGCGGGCTCTCGCCGGACGGGCGGTGCAAGCCGTTCGCCGCCGCCGCCGACGGCACAGGCTGGTCCGAGGGCGCCGGCGTCCTGCTGCTGGAACGGCTGTCGGACGCCCGGCGCAACGGCCATCCGGTCCTCGCGGTGGTGCGCGGGTCCGCGGTCAACCAGGACGGCGCCAGCAACGGCCTGACCGCGCCCAACGGCCCCTCTCAGCAGCGGGTCATCCGGGCGGCGCTGGCCAACGCGGGCCTCGGACCCGCCAACGTGGACGCGGTCGAGGCGCACGGGACCGGCACCACCCTCGGCGACCCCATCGAGGCCCAGGCGCTCCTTGCGACCTACGGGCGGGACCGCGATCGCCCGCTGTGGCTCGGCTCCGTCAAGTCCAACCTCGGGCACACCCAGGCCGCCGCCGGGGCCGCCGGGATCATCAAAATGATCATGGCCATGCGGGCGGGGACGCTGCCGAAGAGCCTGCACATCGACGCGCCGTCCCCGCACGTCGACTGGGACGCCGGCGACGTCAGCCTGCTCACCGAGGCCGTTCCCTGGAAGTACGAGGGGCGTCCGCGGCGGGCCGCCGTCTCGTCGTTCGGGATCAGCGGCACCAACGCCCACGTCATCATCGAGCAGGCTACCCTCGCCGACGAGGACGACCCAGCCGATGACGGCAACGACGATGGCGGCACCGTCGTCGCGTGGCCGCTGTCCGCCCGGACCGAGGACGCGCTGCGCGACCAGGCCCGGCGGTTGGCCGCCCACCTGGACGACCACCCGGAGCAGCCGCCCGCGGCGATCGGGTACTCGCTGGCCACCACGCGCGCCTCGTTCGAGCACCGCGCGGTCGTCGTCGGAGATGACCGCGCCGAACTCGCGGCGGGCCTGGCGGCGCTCGCCGCCGGAGATGGCGCGCCCAACCTGGCTCGCCCGCCCGTCTCGTCCGGCGGCACAGCGTTCCTGTTCACCGGCCAGGGCAGCCAGCGTCCCGGAATGGGCCTGGAGCTGTACGACGCCTTCCCGGTGTTCGCGGAGGCGTTCGACGAGGTGTCCGCGGGGCTCGGCCTCGACCTGCGCCGCGTCCTGGCCGACCGGAACGACCTGCTCGACCAGACCCTCTACACGCAGACCGGGCTGTTCGCCCTCCAGGTGGCGCTCTTCCGGCTCCTGGAGTCGTTCGGCGCCGAGCCGACCCACCTCATCGGCCACTCCATCGGCGAGCTCACCGCGGCCCACGTCGGCGGCGTCCTCACGCTGCCCAACGCGTGCGCGCTGGTCTCCGCGCGCGCCCACCTGATGCAGGAGCTGCCCGGCGGCGGCGAGATGATCGCGATCCAGGCCACCGAGGAGGAGGTTGCGCCGAGGCTCACCGGCGGGGCGTCCATCGCGGCCGTCAACACCCCCGGTTCCCTCGTGGTCTCCGGCGACCCCGCCGCCGTCACCGCCATCGCCGCCGAGTTCACCGGCATGGGCCGCAAGACCAAGCGGCTCAACGTCAGCCACGCCTTCCACTCGCCCCACATGGACGGCATGCTCGACGACTTCCGGACGGTCGCCGAGAGCCTCGCCTACCGGCCGGCCGCGATCCCGATCGTGTCCAACCTCACCGGCGAGCTCCAGCGCGACTTCACGCCCGGCCACTGGGTCGAGCACGTCCGCGGCACCGTCCGGTTCGCCGCCGGAGCCCGCCTGCTGGGCGACCTCGGCGTCACCACCTGCCTGGAACTCGGCCCGGACCCCACGCTCTGCGCCCTCGTCCAGGAGACCCTCGAGGACGGGCCCGTGGTCGCCGTCCCGGCGCTCCGCAAGGGACGGCCCGAGCCCCACACACTGCTCATGGCCGTCGCCCACACCGCCGCGCCCGACTGGCGCGCCCTCTACACCGAGCGCGTCCCCCGCACCGTGGAGCTGCCCACCTACCCGTTCCAGAACGAGACCTACTGGCTCCCCACACCGCCCTCCACCGGCAACGCGACCGACCTCGGGCTCGTCCCGGCCGAGCATCCGATGCTGGCGGCCGCGGTCACGCTCGCCAACGGCGAGGGCCATCTGCTGACCGGACGGCTCAGCGCGCACGCCCACCCCTGGCTCACCGAGCACGGCATCGCCGGGACGCCCCTGCTGCCGGGCACCGCGCTGGTCGAGTTCGCGCTGCACGCGGGGCGGCGGCTCGGCTGCCCCCGGGTGGAGGAGCTGATGCTCCGGGCGCCGATCGCGGTCGCCGAACCCGTCCACGTCCAGGTCCACGCCGGCGCGCCCGACGACGCCGGCCGCCGCCCGATCACCGTGTCCGCGCGCCACGAGCAGGCCGACCCCGACGACTGGACCACGCACGCGACCGGCACCCTGGCGCCCGCGCCCGAGGCCGCTCCCGCGTCCGGCGCCGCCGAATGGCCGCCGCCGGAGGCCGCACCGGTCGACGTCGACGACCTCTACGAGCGCCTCGCGGACGTGGGCTACCAGTACGGGCCACTGTTCCAGGGGCTCCAGAAGGCGTGGAAGGCCGGCGAGGACCTCTACGCCGAGGTGGCGTTGCCGGACGACGGCCCGGGCACGGGCGAGGGCGAGTACGCGATCCACCCGGCGCTCTTCGACGCCGCCCTGCACGCGAGCGTCCTGACCACGGAGGACGCCGCGCAGGCGCGCGTCCCGTTCGCCTGGTCCGACGTCACGGTTCATCAGGCGAACGCCACGGCCCTGCGCGTCCGGCTAAGCCCCACGGGTGAGGAGTCGATGTCCCTGACCCTCACCGATGCGGCCGGGGCGCCGGTGCTCACGGTCGGCGAGCTCACCGCACGGCCCCTCACGCGCGACCAGCTTCCCGGCAACGCGCACCTCAACGCGCTCTTCACGCTCGATTGGAAGCCCGCGCCGCTCCCCGCCGGGGACGGGGCCAGCGGCACGCTCGGGGTCCTCGGCGCCCCGGACCTCGCCGAGGACCTGGCGCGGAACGGCATCGACGCGACCGTCCACGCCGACCTCGACGCGCTGCGCGCCTCCGTCGCGGACGGCCCCGCGCCGCCGGCCGTCCTCACCGCCGGACGCGACGTCCACGACGCGCTCGCGCTGATCCAGGAATGGCTGCGGGCCGACGAACTCGCCGACCTCCCGCTCGCCTTCCTCACTCAGGGCGCGGTCGCCGCCGACGACGCCGACACCGTCCCCGATCCCGCCGCCGCCACGCTCTGGGGGCTGCTGCGCACGGCGCAGGTCGAGGAGCCCGACCGGTTCCTGATCGTCGACAGCGACGGCACCCCGGCCTCGCACCGGTCCCTGCCCGCCGCGCTGGCCTCGGGCGAGCCGCAGCTCGCGCTCCGCGACGGCGCGGCCCGCACGCCGGTCCTCGTCCGCCGCAAGCCGGCCGAGCCGGCCGACCCGGGCGCCGAGACCCCGGCGCGGTTCGACCCCGACGGCACCGTGCTCGTCACCGGCGCCACCGGCACGCTCGGCCGGCACATCGCGCGGCACCTCGCCGGCCGCCACCGCGCCGGGCACCTGCTGCTGGTCAGCAGGCGCGGAGCCGAGGCGGAGGGCGCGGCCGAGCTCAAGGACGAACTCGCCGCCCTCGGCGCCGACGTCCGCTTCGCCGCCTGCGACATCGCCGACGAGGCGGCGGTGCGCGACCTCCTCGGCGGCATCTCCCCCGACCACCCCCTCGCCGCGGTGGTGCACACCGCCGGCGTCCTCGACGACGGCACGCTCGCGACGCTCACCGCCGAGCAGCTGGACGCGGTCCTGCGCCCCAAGGTCGACGCGGCCTGGAACCTGCACCGGCTCACGCTCGACCACGCGCCGTCGGCCTTCGTGCTCTTCTCCTCCACCGCCGGGACGCTGGGCTCGCCCGGCCAGGCCAACTACGCCGCGGCCAACGCCTACCTCGACGCGCTCGCCCGGCACCGGCACGCCCGGGGCCTTCCCGCGACCTCGCTCGCCTGGGGGCTGTGGGCCGAGAGCGGCGGCATGACGGGCCACCTCGACGACGCCGACCTGGCCCGCATCGGCCGCGGCGGCATCGTCCCGCTCACCACCGAGCACGGGCTGGAGCTGTTCGACGCGGGCCTCGCGCTCGGCGAGCCGGCCGCCATGACCGCGCGACTCGACCTGCCGGCCCTGCGCGCGGGCGCCCGGTCCGGGAACCTGCCCTGCGTGCTGCGCGAGCTGGTGCCGGTCCGGGCCCGGCGGGACGCCTCGTCCGGCGCGTTCGCGCGGCGGCTGGCCGAGACCCCGGACGCCGACCGCGGGGCGCTGGTCCTGGACCTGGTCCGCGCGAACGTGGCGACGGTGCTGGGGCACTCCGACGCGTCGGCCGTCGACGACGAGCGCGCGTTCAAGGACCTGGGCTTCGACTCGCTCACCGCCGTCGAGCTCCGCAACCTCCTCGGCGCGGCCACCGGGCTCCGGCTCCCGGCGACGCTGGTCTTCAACCATCCGAGCCCGGCCGCGCTGGCCGAGTACGTGCTGGCCCGGCTCGGGCCGCCGGCGGCCGCGGACGACCCCGCCGAACGGCGCCTGCGGGCGGCGCTGCCGTCCATCCCCTTCGCCAGGATCCGCGACGCGGGGCTGGTGGAGGTGCTGCTGCGGCTCGCCGACCCGGCCGCCGAGGCCGGCGCGGGCGCGGGCGGCCCGGACGCCGCCGGCGCCGAGCCCGCATCGATCGACGCGATGGACACCGAGAGCCTGATCAGGCTGGCACTGCAGGACGACGAGGCGTAACGACGGCTGGAGGCTGGAGCGGGACATGACCACGGCACCGCAGGACATCGTCAAGGCGCTGCGCGCCTCCCTCAAGGAGAACGAACGGCTCAAGAAGCAGAACCGGCTTCTCGCGGCGTCCGCGCGCGAACCGATCGCGATCGTCGGGATCGGCTGCCGGTACCCGGGCGGCGTCCACTCCCCCGAGGATCTGTGGGACCTGGTCGCCGCGGGCCGGGACGCCGTCGTCGGCATGCCGGACGAGCGGGGCTGGAACGTCGAGGAGCTCTACGACCCCGAGCCCGGCCTCGTCGGCAAGTCGTACTCGCGCGAGGGCGGCTTCGTCGACGACGCCGACCACTTCGACGCCGACTTCTTCGGCATCAGCCCGCGCGAGGCGCTCGCCACCGACCCCCAGCAGCGGCTCCTGCTGGAGACCGCGTGGGAGGCGATCGAGCGGGCCGGGATCGACCCGGCGACGCTGCGCGGCAGCAGGACCGGCGTCTTCGTCGGGGTCATGTACAACGACTACGGCGCGCGGCTGCTGTTCAGGGGGTCGGCCGGGCTCGCGGCGTTCGACGGCAGCGCGGGCAGCGTCGCCTCCGGCCGGGTCGCCTACACCTTCGGGCTCGAGGGCCCGGCCGTCACCTTCGACACCGCGTGCTCCTCGTCGCTGGTCGCCCTCCACCACGCCTGCCTGGCCCTGCGCAACGGCGACTGCGGCATGGCCCTGGCGGGCGGCGTCACGGTGATGGCCTCGCCGATCGCGTTCCTGGAGTTCAGCCGGCAGCGCGGCCTCGCCGCGGACGGGCGCTGCAAGTCCTTCGCCTCGGCCGCCGACGGCGTCGGCTGGGGCGAGGGCGCCGGCCTGCTGCTGCTGGAACGGCTCTCCGACGCGCGGCGCAACGGCCACCCCGTCCTGGCGGTGGTGCGCGGCTCCGCGGTCAACCAGGACGGCGCCAGCAACGGCATGACCGCGCCCAACGGGCCCGCGCAGGAGCACGTGGTCCGCCAGGCGCTGGCCAGCGCCCAGGTGCCCGCCGACCAGGTCGACGCCGTCGAGGCGCACGGCACCGGCACCACCCTCGGCGACCCGATCGAGGCCGAGGCGCTGCTCGCCACGTACGGGCAGGGGCGGGAGCGGCCGCTCTGGCTCGGCTCGGTGAAGTCCAACATCGGGCACACCCAGGCCGCCGCGGGCGCCGCGGGCGTCATCAAGATGGTCATGGCGATGCGGCACGACATGCTGCCCAAGACGCTGCACGTCGACGCGCCGAGCCCGCACGTGGACTGGGAGAGCGGCCGCGTCAGCCTGCTCACCGAACCGGTTCCGTGGAAGGCCGACGGCCACCCGCGCCGGGCGGCGGTGTCGGCGTTCGGGGTCAGCGGCACGAACGCCCACGTCATCCTCGAAGAGGCCCCGGCCCCCGTGGAACCGGACGCCGACGATCCGGGCACCGGGGAGGCGGGCGCTGACGGGGTGGGCGCCGACGAGGCGCGGCCCGCCGCTCCCGCGACCGGCGTCGCGGCCTGGCCGCTGTCCGCCAAAAGCGAGCCGGCGCTGCGCGACCAGGCGCGGCGGCTGCACGACCACCTCACCGGGAACCCGGGCCAGAGCCCGGCGGACGTCGGCCACGCCCTGGCCACCACCCGGTCCACCTTCGACCGGCGCGCCGTGGCCGTCGGCGAGAGCCGCGACGACCTCATGGCCGCCCTGGAGTCCCTCGCCGCCGGCAGGCCCCACCCCGGGCTGGTCCAGGGCTCGGCGACCGGCGGGAAGACCGCCTTCCTGTTCACCGGGCAGGGCAGCCAGCGGGCCGGGATGGGCCTGGAGCTGTACGCCGCGTTCCCCGCGTTCGCCTCGGTGTTCGACGACGTCAGCGGGCTTCTCGACGTGGACCTCAGGCAGGTCATCGCCGAGCAGCCCGAGCTGCTGGACCAGACCTTCTACACCCAGACCAGCCTGTTCGCCCTCCAGGTTGCCCTCTTCCGGCTGCTGGAGACGTTCGGGCTGCGGCCCGACCACATGCTCGGCCACTCGATCGGGGAGATCTCCGCGGCCCACCTCGCCGGCGTCCTCACCCTGCCCGACGCGTGCAAGCTGGTCTCCGCGCGCGCCTGGCTGATGCAGCACCTCCCGCCGGGCGGCGCGATGGTCGCGCTGGAGGCGTCCGAGGACGAGGTCGACCCGGGCCTGGTCGCCGCCGTCAACACGCCGCGGTCGGTGGTCATCTCCGGCGACGAGGACGTGGTCGGCGCGGTCGCGGAGGACTTCAGGTCGCGGGGCCGCAAGGTCAAGCGGCTCCCGGTCAGCCATGCGTTCCACTCCGCCCGGATGGACGCCATGCTCGACGGCTTCGCCGAGATCGCCGGGGAGCTGCACCACGCGCCCGCCGCCGTCCCCGTGGTCTCCAACCTGACCGGCGAGACCCGGCACGAGTTCTCCGCCGACTACTGGGTCCGGCACGTGCGGGAGGCGGTGCGCTTCGCCGACGGCGTCCGCCACCTTCACGAGCAGGGCGTGACGACCTTCCTGGAGCTGGGTCCCGACCCCACGCTCACCGGGCTCGTTCAGGAGACCCTCGGCGACGCCCGGCCGACCGCCGCACCCGTGCTGCGGCGCGACCGGTCCGAGGCCCGCACCCTCCTCACCGCCGTCGCGCACGCCCACGCCGCCGGGCGGACGGTCGACTGGACCGTGCTCCACCAGGGCCGCCGGACCGCGCACGTGGCGCTCCCCACCTACGCGTTCCAGCGGCGGCGCTACTGGCTCGACGTCCCGTCCACCACGACCGACCCGGCCGACATCGGGCAGATGACGACGGGCCACCCCCTGCTGGCCTCCGCGGTGGCGATCGCCGAGGACGGCGCGTACCTGCTGACCGGGCGGCTGGCGGCACAGGGACACCCGTGGCTGACCGACCACGCGGTCATGGACACGGTCCTGTTCCCCGGGACCGGGTTCGTGGAGCTGGCGCTGCGGGCGGGCGCCGCAGTCGGCTGCCCGGCCGTCGAGGAGCTGACGCTGGAGGCCCCGCTGGTCATGCCCGAACGGGACGGCGTCCAGATCCAGGTCCGGGTCGCGCCGCCGGACGGATCGGGCGGCCGCGCCCTGACGATCTCCGCGCGCCCCGAGGACGGAGGAGACGACGCCCCGTGGACGCGGCACGCCGCCGGCGTCCTCACCGAGCAGCCGGCCACGCAGGAGGAGTCCGGCGCGGACCTCGGCGCATGGCCGCCGCCGGGCGCCGACCCCGTCGACACCGGCGGCCTCTACGAGCGGCTGGCCGAGCAGGGGTACGAGTACGGCCCGGCCTTCCAGGGGCTGCGGGCGGCGTGGCGGGACGCGCGCGGCGAGGTGTTCGCCGAGGTGAGCCTCCCGGCGGACCGCCAGGCCGACGCCGTGGCCTACGGCATGCACCCCGCGCTGCTGGACGCCGCGCTGCACGCGCTGGCCGCCGACGCCGAGGCGGGCGGCGGGTCGATCGGGCTGCCGTTCTCCTGGTCCGGCGTCGCGCTGCACGCGACCTCCGCCACGACGCTGCGGGTGCGGCTGTCACCGGACGGCGACGGGCGGCTGGCGATGCTCGCCGCCGACCCCGAGGGCGTCCCGGTGTTCACGGCCCGGTCGCTGGCCGTACGGCCGATCTCCACGCAGCAGCTCGCCGACCTGCGCGGCGAGGACCCGCTCTACCGGCTGGACTGGACGCCGGTCCCCGCGTCCGCGGAGGCCGCACCCGGATGGGCCGTCCTCGGCGACTCCCCGCTCGCGGCCGGCGGCCCCGTCCACCCCGACCTGCCCGCGCTCCTGGCCGGCGTGCCCGCCGGAGAGGACCTCCCCCGGCTCGTCCTCGCCCCCTGCTTCGGCGACCCGGCCGGCCGGAACGGGGACGACCTGCCCGCGACGGCGCGCGCAGCGACCGAACGGGTGCTGGAGCTCCTCCAGGAGTGGCTGGCCGACGAGCGGACCGCAGCGTCGCGGCTGGTGGTCGTGACGCGGCGGGCCGTCGCGGTCCGCGCCGGCGAGCACGTCGCCGACCTCGCCCACGCACCCGTCTGGGGCCTGCTCCGCGCGGCGCAGATCGAGAACCCGCACCGCTTCGTCCTCGCCGACGTCGACGATCCGGCGGCCCCGGAGACCGCCGCGGCGCTGGCCGCCGCGCTCGGCGCCGACGAGGTCCAGCTGGCCGTCCGCGACGGCGCGGCGTTCGCGGCGAGGCTGGCCAGGGCGGGCGCCGACCCCGTGCTGGCGCCGCCCGCCGAGCCCGCCTGGCGCCTGGGCAGCGACGGCACCGGCACCGTGGACAGGCTGGCGCTGGTCCCCCACCCCGACGCGCTCCGCCCGCTGGCGCCCGGCGAGGTCCGGGTGCGGCTGCGCGCGATCGGCGCGAACTTCCGCGACGTGCTCATGGTGCTCGGGCTGGTGGCCGACGAGCGGCGGCTGTCAGGCGAGGGCGCCGGGATCGTGCTGGAGGTCGGCCCCGAGGTCACCGGCTTCGCGCCCGGCGACCGGGTGATGGGCCTGTTCCCGGGCGGCGTCGGCCCGATCGTGGTCGGCGACCAGCACGGTCTCGCCCCCGTCCCCGCGGGCTGGTCGTTCGCGGAGGCCGCGGGCGCGCCGATCGTCTTCCTCACCGCCTACTACGGGCTGCGGGACCTCGCCCGGCTCCAGCCCGGCGAGTCCCTGCTCGTGCACGCCGCCGCGGGCGGCGTGGGCATGGCCGCGACCCGGCTGGCCCGGCACTGGGGCGCCGAGGTCTACGGCACCGCGAGCCCGGGCAAGTGGGGCGCGCTGCGCGCCGAGGGGCTGGACGACCGGCACCTGTCCTCCTCCCGGACGCTCGACTTCGAGGAGCAGTTCCGCGACGCCACCGGAGGCCGCGGCGTCGACGTCGTGCTGAACTCGCTGTCCGGCGAGTTCGTCGACGCCTCGCTCCGCCTGCTGGGGGACGGCGGGCGCTTCCTGGAGATGGGCAAGACCGACGTCCGCGACCGCGACGCGGTGGCCGCCGACCATCCGTCCGCCCGCTACCTTCCGTTCGATCTCGCCGATCCCGGTCCCGAACGCGTCAGGGAGATGCTCGGCGAACTCGCGGAGCTCTTCGCCGAGGGCGCCGTGCGGCCGCTGCCCGTCACCGCGTGGGACGTGCGGCGGGCCCCGGAGGCGATCCGGTATCTCAGCCAGGCCCGGCACGTCGGCAAGGTCGTCCTCACCCTGCCGGCCGAGCCCGACCCCGAGGGCGTCGTCCTCGTGACCGGCGGCACCGGCGGACTGGGCGGGCTGCTCGCCCGCCATCTCGCCGCCGGCGGGACCCGGCGGCTGCTGCTCACCAGCCGCCGCGGCACCGCCGCCGACGGCGCCGCGGAGCTGGCCGCCGACCTCGCCGCGCTCGGCGCCGAGGTCACGATCGCCGCGTGCGACGCCGCGGACCGCGAGGCGCTCGCCGCGCTGCTGGACTCGATCCCCGCCGCGCACCCGCTCACCGCGGTCGTCCACGCCGCCGGCGTGATCGGCGACGGGACGATCGACTCGCTGACCCCGCGGCATCTCGAGCTCGCGTTCCGCCCGAAGGCCGACGCCGCGTGGAACCTGCACGAGCTCACCCGCGACCTGGACCTGTCGGCGTTCGTGCTGTTCTCGTCGGCGGCGGGCACGCTGGGCTCGGCCGGGCAGGCGAACTATTCGGCCGCCAACGCCTTCCTCGACGCGCTCGCCCAGCACCGGCGCGCCCTCGGCCTGCCCGCCGTCTCGCTGGCGTGGGGCTACTGGGAGCAGGCCACCGGGATCACCGGGAAGCTGACCGCGGCGGACGTCGACCGGATGGCCCGCACGGGCATCGTGCCGATCCCCACCGAGTCGGGACTGGCCATGTTCGACGCCGCCCGCGACGCGGACGAGGCGGTCCTCATCCCGGTCCGGCTCGACCTGCGGACGCTGCGCGCCGCGACGCAGGCCGCCGCGACCGTGCCGCCGCTGCTGCGCGGCCTCATCCGCGCCTCCGCGCGCCGGGCCGCGGCAACCGCGGCGGCCGCGCGCGAGTCCGCCGACGCCCTGGCGCGCGAACTCGCCGGGATGCCCCCCGAGGACCGCAGGAGCAGGCTCGTCGAACTGGTGCAGGCGAGCGTGGCGCTCGTTCTGGACCATCCCTCCCCCGACTCGGTCGGCACCGAGCGCGCGTTCAAGGAGCTGGGCTTCGACTCGCTGACCGCGGTCGAGCTGCGCAACCGGCTCGGCGACGCCACCGGGCTGCGGCTGCCGTCGACGCTGGTGTTCGACCATCCGACGCCGGCCGCGCTGGCCGCGTTCATCGACGGCGAGCTGCACGCGGGCGGCGCCGCGCCGGCCGTGCTGGCCGACCTGGAGCGGCTGGAGGCGGCGCTGGCGGCGACCCCGCCCGGCGACGCCGTGCTGCCCGAGGTCGCCGCCCGGCTGCGCGTCCTCGCCGGGCGGTGGGACGCCGCGGCGCCCGCCGACGGCCCCGGCGCCGACAGTGCCGACGACCTGCGCACGGCCACCGACCAGGAGCTGTTCGCGGCCCTCGACGAGCTCGAGCAGAGCTGAACCGCGGAGAGGCGGACCGGAGAGAGAGCATGGAGAACCAGGACAAGCTCCGCGAGTACCTCAGGCGCGCGACCACCGACCTGCGGCAGGCGCGCCGGCGGCTGCGCGAGCAGGAGGACCGCGCCCACGAGCCCATCGCGATCGTGGCCATGAGCTGCCGGTACCCCGGCGGCGTCAGCTCCCCCGAGGACCTGTGGGAGCTGGTGGTCTCCGGCCGCGACGCCATCGGCCCCTTCCCCGAGGACCGCGGCTGGGAGCTCGCCGAGCTGTACGACCCCGACCCCGACCGGTCCGGCCGCACCTACGTCACCGAGGGCGGCTTCGTCGACGGCGCCGCCGGGTTCGACGCCGCGTTCTTCGAGATCAGCCCACGTGAGGCGCTCGCGACCGACCCGCAGCAGCGGCTCCTGCTGGAGACCGCCTGGGAGGCGTTCGAGCGCGCGGGCCTCGACCCGGCCGCGCTGCGCGGCAGCCGGACCGGCGTGTACGCGGGCGTGATCAACCAGAACTACGCGATGGGCGCCGAGGGCTTCGAGGGCCACATCATGACCGGCACCCTGCCCGCGGTCGCGTCCGGCCGGGTCGCCTACACCTTCGGGCTGGAGGGGCCGGCCCTGTCCATCGACACCGCGTGCTCCTCGTCGCTGGTCGCGGTGCACGAGGCGTGCCAGGCGCTGCGGCTCGGCGAGTGCGATCTCGCGCTGGCCGGCGGCGTGACGATCATGGCCACGCCGGGCGCCTTCGTGGAGTTCAGCCGGCAGCGCGGGCTGGCGCCCGACGGGCGGTGCAAGCCGTTCGCCGCGGCCGCCGACGGCACCGGCTGGGGCGAGGGCGCGGGCCTGCTGCTGGTCGAGCGGCTGTCGGACGCCCGGCGGCACGGCCACCCGGTGCTCGCGCTGATCCGCGGCTCGGCGATCAACCAGGACGGCGCGAGCAACGGGCTGACGGCGCCCAACGGGCCGTCCCAGCAGCGGGTGATCCGGCAGGCCCTCGCCGACGCGCGGCTGCTGGCCGCCGACATCGACGCCGTCGAGGGGCACGGCACCGGCACCACCCTCGGCGACCCGATCGAGGCGCAGGCGCTGCTGGCGACCTACGGACGGGGCCGGGACCGGCCGCTGTGGCTCGGCTCCGTCAAGTCGAACCTGGGGCACACCCAGGCCGCCGCCGGCGTCGCCGGGATCATCAAGATGGTCATGGGCATGCGCAACGGCGAGCTGGCCCGCAGCCTGCACGTGGACGCCCCGTCGCCGCACGTGGACTGGTCCGCCGGGAACGTCGCGCTGCTGTCGCGCAACCAGCCCTGGCCGGACGGCGGCCGGCCGCGGCGCGCCGCGGTGTCGTCGTTCGGGATCAGCGGCACCAACGGGCACGTCATCCTCGAACAGGCCCCGTCCGGCGACCCGGAGCCGTCCCCGGCCGGGCCCGGCGAGGAAGGCCCCGGCGAGGCACGACCCGGCGAGGCACGGCCGGCCCCGAAGGCGATCGGCCGGTCCACGGCCGTCGCCTGGCCGGTGTCGGCACGGAGCGAGGACGCCCTGCGCGCGCAGGCTGCGCGGTTGCGCGAGTTCGTGCTCGGCGACCCGGACGCCGACCCCGCCGACGTCGGGTTCTCCCTGGCCACCACGCGCGCGACGCTGGAGCACCGCGCGGTGGCCGTGGGCGCCGGCCGGCAGGAGCTCCTGCAGTCCCTCGCCGAGCTGGCCGCGGGCGGCGAGCCCGCCGCGGTCGTCCGCGGCGAGTCCCTCGGCCGGCCCGGGAAGACCGTCTTCGTCTTCCCCGGGCAGGGCGGGCAGTGGGCCGGCATGGCCGCCGGGCTCCTGGAGTCCTCGCCGGTGTTCCGCGAACGGATCGAGGAGTGCTCGGCCGCGCTCGCACCGCACGTCGACTGGTCGCTGACCGACGTGCTGACCGGGGCCCCGGGCGCGGCGTCGCTGGAGCGGGTCGACGTCGTGCAGCCCGCCCTGTTCGCGGTCATGGTGGCGCTCGCCGAGCTCTGGCGGGCGGCGGGCGTGCGGCCCGACGCCGTTCTCGGGCACTCGCAGGGCGAGATCGCGGCGGCTTGCGTCGCGGGCGCCCTCTCCCTGGAGGACGCCGCCCGCGTCGTAGCCCTGCGCAGCCGCGCGCTCGTCTCGCTGGCCGGTACCGGCGGCATGGCCTCGGTGGCGCTGCCCGCCGACCGGGTGCGCCCGATGCTCACGGACGGGCTCTCGGTGGCGGCGGTCAACGGACCGGGCTCGACCGTGGTGTCCGGAGACCCCGGCGAGCTGGACGGGCTGCTGGCGTCCTGCGAGGCGGACGGGGTGCGCGCCCGGCGGATCCCGGTGGACTACGCCTCCCACTCCGCCCAGGTGGCGGCGCTCCACGACCGCCTGCTCGCCGAGCTGGCCGGGATCGAGCCGCGCGCCGCCGACATCGTGTTCTGCTCGACCGTCACCGGCGAGCCCGTCGACACGGCGGCGCTCGACGCCGGGTACTGGTTCCGCAACCTGCGCCAGGAGGTGCTGTTCGAGCCCGCCGTGCGCGCCCTCGCCGAGCGCGGCCACCGGACGTTCGTGGAGGTCAGCCCGCATCCCGTGCTCACCGGGCCGGTCCAGGAGACCCTGGAGGACGCCGCCGCGGCCGGTGTCGTCGTCGGCTCGCTGCGCCGCGACCACGGCGGCTGGGACCGGTTCCTGACCTCGCTCGCCGAGGCGCACGTGCAGGGCGCGGCCGTCGACTGGGAGGCGGTCTTCGCGGGCACCGGCGCCCGCCGGATAGAGCTGCCCACCTACGCCTTCCAGCGCGAACGCTACTGGCTGGCCGCCGCCGGGCCGCGGCGCGGCGGCGCCGCGATCGACGACTGGCAGTACCGGGTCGCGTGGCGGCCCGTGAGCGTGCCGCCGCGGGCCGAGCTGCCGGGGAACTGGCTGGTGGCCGTCCCCGCCGGAGCAGGCGGCCCGGTGGACGAATGCCTGGCGTGGCTGCTGCGGGACGGCGCGCCGAAGACCGTCGCGATCTCCCCCGCCGACGGCCGCGACGAGGTCGCCGCGCGCCTGCGCGAGGCCGCCGGGGATGAGGCCCTCACCGGAGTGGTTTCGCTGCTCGCCCTCGACGAGCGGCCGCACCCCGAGCATCCGTCGCTCGGGTCCGGCCAGGCCGCCACGGCGCTGCTCGTCCGGGCGCTGGGCGAGGCCGGCCTGCCCGGCCGCCTCTGGCTGCTGACCCGCGGCGCCGTGCGGACCGGACGCGGCGGCGACGCCCCCGCCGCCCCGGCGCAGGCGGCGGTGTGGGGGCTGGGCCGTACGGTCGCGCTGGAGGAGCCCGACCGCTGGGGCGGCCTCATCGACCTGCCCGCCGACCTCGACGACGACGCGCTGGAGCGCGTGCGCGCGCTGCTGGACGGCGGCACCGGCGAGGACCAGGTGGCCGTCCGCGGCGCCGAGGTCCGCGCCTGCCGCATGGTCCGGGCCCCGGCGGGCGCCGCGCCGCGCACCTGGCGGCCCACCGGGACCGCGCTGGTCACCGGCGGCACCGGGGCGCTCGGCGCGCACGTCGCCCGCTGGCTGGCCCGCGCGGGCTGCCCCCGGCTCGTGCTGCTCAGCCGCCGCGGACCGGACGCGCCCGGCGCGGCCGAGCTGGCGGCCGAGCTCACCGAGACCGGGACGCAGGTCACGGTCGCGGCCTGCGACGTCACCGACCGGTCCGCGCTGGAGCGGCTGCTGGCCGGGCTGCCCGCGGACGAGCCGGTGACCGCCGTCGTGCACGCCGCGGGCGAGGTCACCGTGGAGACGCCGCTGGCCGAGACCGGCGCCGCCGAGCTCGCCGCCGTCATGCACGCCAAGGTCACCGGCGCCGCGCACCTGGACGAGCTGCTCGGCGACGTCGACGCGTTCGTGCTGTTCTCCTCCGGCGCCGGGCTGTGGGGCAACGCGGGGCAGGGTGCCTACGGCGCCGCCAACGCCTACCTCGACGGGCTGGCCGCCGCGCGCCGCGCCCGCGGGCTGCGCGCGACGTCGGTGGCCTGGGGCGCCTGGGCGGCCGGCATGGTCGACGAGGCCGTCGCCGACCTGCTGCGCCGCCGCGGCGTGCCGACCATGGACCCCGACCAGGCGATCGCCGCGCTGCAGCGGGCGCTCGACCGGGACGAGACCCATCTCGCCGTCGCCGACTTCGACTGGGACCGGTTCGTGCCCGCGTACACGATGGCGCGGCCGCGCCCGCTGCTGGACGAGCTGCCCGAGGTCCAGCGGATCCTGCGCGCCGAGGACGGCGCGGACTCCTCCGCCCGCGAGGGGCTGCGCCGCCGGCTGCTCGCCGCCGCGGAGGCCGAGCGGGACGCGATGCTGCTCGACCTCGTCCGGGCGCACGCCGCGGCCACCCTCGGGCACCAGGCGCCGGAGGCGATCCCGGCGGCCCGCGCGTTCAAAGAGCTGGGGTTCGACTCGGTCGCGGCGCTGGAGTTCCGCAAGCGGCTCAACGCCGCGACCGGGCTGCGCCTGCCGACCACGGTGGTCTTCGACGAGCCGACCCCGGAGGCGCTGGCCGCACGGCTGCGCGCCGAGGTGCTGGACGGCCCGGACGCCGGGCCCGCCGCCGCCTCCGCGGCGGGCCCGGCCGCCGCCGCGGCGGGCCCCGGCGAGCCCATCGCCGTCGTCGGCATGGCCTGCCGCTACCCGGGCGGCGTCCGCTCGCCCGAGGACCTGTGGCGGCTGCTGGTGTCGGAGACCGACGCGATCGGCGCGTTCCCCGCCGACCGCGGCTGGGACCTGGAGGCGCTGTACGACCCCGACCCCGGCCATCCGGGCACCAGCTACGTGCGCGAGGGCGGCTTCCTCTACGACGCCGGCGACTTCGACGCCGGCTTCTTCGGCATCTCGCCGCGCGAGGCCGCCGCCACCGATCCGCAGCAGCGGCTGCTGCTGGAGACCGCCTGGGAGGCGGTCGAGCGCGCCGGGATCGACCCCGCATCGCTGCGCGGCAGCGCGACCGGCGTGTTCGCCGGAGTGATCTCCCAGGAGTACACGCCGCGCGGCGTGGCGAAGGAGTTCGAGGGCTACCTGCTGACGGGCAACACCGCGAGCGTGGCGTCCGGCCGCGTCGCCTACACCCTCGGGCTGGCCGGGCCCGCGGTCACGATCGACACCGCCTGCTCGTCCTCGCTCGTCGCCCTGCACCTGGCCTGCCAGGCCCTGCGCGACGGGGACTGCACGCTCGCCCTGGCCGGCGGCGCGACGGTCATGGCGACGCCCGGGCTGTTCACCGAGTTCAGCCGCCAGCGCGGCCTGGCCCCGGACGCGCGGTGCAAGTCCTTCGCCGCGCAGGCCGACGGCACGGCGTTCGCCGAGGGCGCCGGGCTGCTGCTGGTCGAGCGGCTGTCGGACGCCGAGCGCAACGGCCACCCGGTGCTGGCCGTGATCCGGGGGTCGGCGATCAACCAGGACGGCGCGAGCAACGGCCTGGCCGCGCCGAGCGGCCCGGCCCAGCGGGAGGTCATCCGCCGGGCGCTGGCCGCCGCGCGGCTGGCGCCGGGCGAGGTCGACGCCGTCGAGGCGCACGGCACCGGCACCGCGCTCGGCGACCCGATCGAGGCGCACGCCCTGCTGGCCGCCTACGGCGGGGAGCGCGACGCCCCGCTCCGGCTGGGCTCGATCAAGTCGAACATCGGCCACGCCCAGGCCGCCGCGGGCGCCGCGGGCGTGATCAAGATGGTCATGGCGCTGCGGCACGGGCTGCTGCCGCGGACGCTCCACGCCGCCGAGGCCTCGCCGCACATCGCGTGGGCGACCGGCTCGGTCGAGCTGCTCACCGAGGCCGCCGCGTGGCCCCGCAACGGCAGGCCGCGCCGGGCGGGGGTGTCGGCGTTCGGGATCAGCGGGACCAACGCGCACGTCATCCTCGAGGAGGCACCGCCCGCCGAGGACACCGGCGCACCCGCCGAGGACACCGGCGCACCGGCCGCGGACGAACCCGGGCCCGGTGAGGGGCTGGCCGCCGTGATCCCGTGGACGCTGTCGGCCGCGAGCGAGGACGCCCTCGCCGCGCAGGCCCGGCGGCTGCTGTCCCACCTGCGCGAGCACCCCGGCCTCGCCCCGCAGGACGTGGGCTTCTCGCTCGCGACGACCCGCGCCGTCCTGCCGCATCGCGCGGTCCTGCTCGGTGACGACCGGGACGAGCTCCTCCGCGAGCTCGCCGCGCTCGCGTCGGGCGAGACGCCGCGCGACGGGAGCACGGGCGCGGCGGGACCCCCGGCCGGTACGGCGTTCCTGTTCACCGGACAGGGCAGCCAGCGCCCGGGCATGGGTGCCGAACTCTACCGCGCCTTCCCCGCCTACGCCGAGGCACTGGACGCGGTGTGCGCGTGCCTGGACGAGCATCTCGACCGACCGGCCCGCGACCTGGTCTTCGCGGGCCCGCTGGACCGGACCGAGCACGCGCAGCCCGCGATCTTCGCGGTCGAGGTCGCGCTGTTCCGGCTGGTCGAGTCCTGGGGACTGCGGCCGGACCATCTGATCGGCCACTCGGTCGGCGAGCTGGCCGCCGCGCACGTCGCCGGGATGCTCTCGCTCCCGGACGCCTGCGCGCTGGTCGCGGCGCGCGGCCGGCTGATGCAGGCAGCGCCGGAGACCGGGGCGATGGCGGCCGTCCAGGCGAGCGAGGAGGAGATGGCCCCGCTGCTCGCCGGGCTGGAGGACGCGGTCTCGCTGGCCGCCGTCAACGGGCCCGGCGCGGTCGTCGTCTCCGGGGACGCGGCCGAGGTGGCCCGGCTGGCGGACCACTGGCGGGCCGCCGGCCGCCGCACCAAGCGGCTGGCGGTGAGCCACGCCTTCCATTCCCCGCACATGGAACCGGTGCTGGAGGACTTCCGCCGGGTCGCGCGGTCGGTGAGCATCGCGCCGCCCTCGATCCCGATCGTCTCCAACGTGACCGGCCGGGTCGCGGGCGCCGCCGACCTGCGCTCCCCCGACTACTGGGTCCGGCACATGCGGGAGACCGTCCGGTTCGCCGACGGGATGCGCACGCTCTGGGACCGCGGGGTGCGCCGGTTCGTCGAGCTCGGACCCGACGCCGTCCTGTCGGCCATGGGCCGCGACTGCCTCCCCGAGGACGGCGCGGTGATCGTCCCCGCGCTGCGCGCCGGCCGCCGCGAGGACCGGACGCTGGTCGCCGCGCTCGGCGCCGCGCACGTCGCCGGCGCCCCGGTCGACTGGTCGGCTCCCCTCGCCGGCCTGGGCGGGCGCCGCGTGGACCTGCCGACGTACGCGTTCCAGCGCAAGCGGTACTGGCTCACGCCGGGCAGGTCCGGCGATCCGGCCGCGCTCGCGTTGACCGCCGCCGGGCACCCGGTCCTGGGCGCCGTGCTCGGCCTCGCCGACGACGACCGCACCGTCCTGACGGGCTCGCTCGCGCTGCGGGATCAGCCGTGGCTCGGCGACCACGCCGTCGCGGGCACGGTCATCCTCCCGGGGACGGCCTTCGTGGAGATGGCGCTGGAGGCGGGCCGGCACACCGGCTGCGCCCGCATCGACGACCTCACCCTGGAGATCCCGCTGGCGATCCCGGCGGACGGCGACGTGCGCCTTCAGGTGATCGTCGGCCCGCCGGACGGATCGGGACGGCGCCCGGTCGGCGTCCACAGCGGCTCCGCCGAGGGAACGTGGACCCGGCACGCCGCGGGATTCCTGGCCGAGGAGACCGGCCCCGTCCCGGCGGGCGAGCTGAAGGCATGGCCGCCACCGGGCGCGGCACCGCTCGACGCGGACGGCCTCTACGACCGCCTCGCCGACGCCGGGTTCGACTACGGCCCGCTGTTCCAGGGCGTCCGGTCGGCATGGCGGGACGGAGAGACCCTGTACGCCGAGGTCGCGCTCCCCGAAGGCGGCGACGCGGATGGGTTCGGCATCCACCCGGCCCTGCTGGACGCGGCCCTGCACCCGCTCGCCCTCGCCGCCGGCGCGGCCTCGGACCAGCCGGACACGGTCCGCCTGCCGTTCTCGTGGAGCGCGGTGACGGCGTACGCCGCGGCGCCCACCGAGATACGGGTGCGGCTGGTCCCCGCCGGCCCGGACGCGCTGTCCATGACGGTCGCCGACACCGAAGGCCGGACCGTGCTGGAGGTCGGCGGGCTCGTCATGCGGCCCGTGGCGGCGAACCGCCTGGGCGCCGGGGCCGGCGACGCCCTCTTCCACGTCGCGTGGACGCCCGTGCCCGTACCGGAGGACGTCCCGCAGGCGACGGCGGCGGTGGTCGGCGACACCGATCCCGGCGTGAGCGGCACCCGGCACCCCGATCTGCGCTCGCTGGCCGCCGCGGGCCCGGTGCCCGAGACCGTCTACGCCTCCCTCCCGGACCAGGAGGACGACGCCGCCTTCGACGCCCTCGACCTGGTGCGGACCTGGCTCGGCGACGAGCGCTTCGCCGCGTCCCGCCTGGTCGTGGTCACCCGGGGCGCGCTCGCGGTCCGGGACGGCGAGGGCGTGCCGGGTCTCGGCCAGGCCGCGGTGTGGGGGCTGGTGCGGTCGGCGCAGTCGGAGAGCGGCGACCGGCTCGTCCTCGTCGACCTCGACGAGGATCCGGCCTCGGCCGCCGTCCTGCCCGCCGTGCCCGCGACGGGCGAGCCGCAGCTGGCCGTCCGCCAGGGCGTGCTCCACGTCCCGCGGCTGGCCCGGGTGCCCTCCGGGGCGCCGCCCGCCCCGGCCGGTGCGGCACCGGACCCGGACGGCACCGTCCTCATCACGGGCGGCACCGGAACCCTCGGCGCCCTGGTCGCCCGGCACCTGGTGACCGCGCACGGCATGCGGCATCTGCTGCTGGCGAGCCGGAGCGGCCCCGAGGCCGGCGGGGCCGCGGCGCTGGCCGAGGAACTCGGCGCTCTCGGCGCCGACGTCCGCATAGCGGCCTGTGACACGGCCGACCGCGCGGCGCTGGCGGACCTGATCGCCTCGATCCCGGCCGACCGGCCGCTCACCGCGGTGGTGCACACCGCAGGGGTGCTGGACGACGGGCTTGTCACGGCCATCACCCCCGAGCGGCTGGAGGCCGTGCTGCGCGCGAAGGCGCGGTCGGCCCGGCACCTGCACGACCTCACGCGCGACGCGGACCTGCGGTCGTTCGTCCTGTTCTCCTCGCTCGCCGGCACGGTGGGCAACCCCGGGCAGGCCAACTACGCGGCGGGCAACACCTTCCTCGACGCCCTGGCGCAGCACCGGCACTCCCTCGGCCTGCCCGCAACGGCGCTGGCGTGGGGTCCGTGGGCGCAGGCGGGCGGGATGGCCGGCGAACACGACCGGGCGCGGCTCGGCCGTGCGGGCGTCACGCCGATGGCGGCCGAGGAGGCGCTGGACCTGTTCGACGCGGCGCTGGCGACCGGGCTTCCGGCTCTGGTGCCGGCGCGGTTCGACCTGGCAGCCCTGCGCGCGCTCGCGTCGGCCGGCCCGCTGCCGGCCGTGCTGCGCGGCCTCGTCCGCCGGCAGGCCCGGCGGGCGGCCACCGGCGACCTCGCGGCGCGGCTGGCGGACCTTCCCGAGGACAAGCGCGACGCGTACCTGCTGAACGAGGTCCGCACGCATGTGGCCGCCGTCCTCGGCCATCCCGGCCCGGAGGCGGTCGAGGCCGAGCGGCCGTTCAGCGAGCTCGGGATGGACTCGATGGCCGCCGTCGAACTGCGCGACCGGCTGGCCTCGGCGACCGCGCTGCGGCTGCCGGCGACCCTCGTCTTCGACCACCCGACGCCGGCGGTGCTGGCCGCGCAGCTGCGGGCCGAGCTCGGCGGGACCGCCGCACCGGCGGAACCGCCGGTGCTGGGCGAGCTCGACCGGCTGGCCGCGGTGCTCACCGGGCTCCCGCCGGCCGACGATGGCACCGACGCCGCCGTGACGACGCGCCTGCAGACCCTGCTCTCCCTCTGGCTGGACCGGCGGGCGGAGACGGGCGGCGCCGCCGAGGTGTCCGACCGGATCGAGACGGCGTCCGCCGACGAGATCTTCGACTTCATCGACCAGGAACTGGGACGCGGCGCGAGCTGAGCGCCGCGGAAGGGACCGGCCCCATGGCCAGCGAGGACAAGCTCGTCGACTACCTCAAGTGGGTCACCAGCGACCTGCACCGGACCCGCCGGCGGCTGGCGGAGCTGAAGGCCGGGCGGCAGGACCCGGTCGCGATCGTGGCGATGTCCTGCCGGTACCCGGGGGGCGTGCGCGACCCGGACGGGCTCTGGGACCTGGTCGCCGCCGGCACCGACGCGGTCTCGGGCTTCCCGGCGGACCGCGGCTGGGACCTGGAGGCGCTGTACGACCCCGACCCGGACCGGCCCGGGACGAGCTACGTCCGGGAGGGCGGGTTCCTGCACGACGCCGCGGAGTTCGACGCGGGCTTCTTCGGGCTGAGCCCGCGCGAGGCCCTCGCGACCGACCCCCAGCAGCGGCTCCTGCTCGAGCTGGCCTGGGAGGCGTTCGAGCGGGCGGGCATCGACCCCGCGGCGCTGCGCGGCAGCAGCACGGGCGTCTTCGCCGGGATCATGTACGCCGACTACGGCGGCCGGATGGTGAACGGCTCCCCCGACGGCTTCGAGGGCCTCCTCGGCAACGGCAGCGCCGGGAGCGTCGCCTCGGGCCGCGTCGCCTACACCTTCGGCCTGGAAGGCCCGGCCGTCACCATCGACACCGCCTGCTCGTCGTCGCTCGTCGCGCTCCACCAGGCGTGCCGGGCGCTGCGGGACGGCGAGTGCACCCTCGCCCTCGCCGGCGGCGCCACCGTCATGGCGACGCCCGGGATCTTCGTGGAGTTCAGCCGCCAGCGCGGGCTCTCCCCCGACGGCCGCTGCCGGTCGTTCGCCGCCGCGGCCAACGGCACCGGGTGGGGCGAGGGCGCGGCGCTGCTGCTGGTGGAGCGGCTGTCGGACGCCGAGCGCAACGGCCATCCCGTGCTGGCGGTGATCCGCGGCACGGCCGTGAACCAGGACGGTGCGAGCAACGGGCTGACCGCGCCCAACGGCCCCGCGCAGCAGCGCGTCATCCGGGCGGCGCTCGCCGGGGCCGGGCTGGACCCGGCCGACGTCGACGCCGTCGAGGCGCACGGCACCGGCACCACCCTCGGCGATCCGATCGAGGCGCAGGCCCTGCTCGCCGCGTACGGGCGGGACCGCGAGCGCCCCCTGCGGCTCGGCTCGGTCAAGTCCAACATCGGGCACACCCAGGCGGCCGCCGGGGCGGCGGGGATCATCAAGATGGTCATGGCCATGCGGCACGCGACCCTGCCGCAGACCCTGCACGTCGACGCGCCCACCCCGCAGGTGGACTGGACCGCCGGCGACGTGTCGCTGCTGACCGCGCCGGTCCCCTGGGAAAGCGCCGGCCGCCCGCGGCGCGCGGGCGTGTCGTCCTTCGGCGTGAGCGGCACCAACGCCCACGTGGTCATCGAGGAGCCGCCCGCCGTCCAGGACCCCGAAGACGACCGCGGGCGGGACGGCGGCGCGGGCGGGGCGCCATGGGTGATCTCCGCGCGCAGCCAGGAGGCGTTGCGGGCGCAGGCGCGCCGGCTGCGCGAGCACATGTCGGCCGAGCCGGCGCCGGACCCGGCCGACGTCGCCTTCTCGCTGGCCACCACCCGCGCGCACTTCGACCATCGCGCGGCGATCGTCGCCGCGGACGGCGAGGGGATGCTGCGCGGGCTCGCGGCGCTCGAACGCGGCGAGCCCGCCGCCGGGCTGGTGCAGGGCAGGGTCGCGCCGGGCGGGCTGGCGTACCTGTTCACCGGCCAGGGGAGCCAGCGCCTCGGCACGGGCCGCGAACTCCACGGCGCCTTCCCGGTCTTCGCCGAGGCCTTCGACGAGGTGTGCGGGCATCTCGACCCCCACCTGGACGTCCCGCTGCGGGAAGCCGTGTTCGACCGGCCCGATCTGATCGGCCAAACCGTCTACACCCAGACCGGCCTCTTCGCTTTGCAGGTCGGGCTCTACCGGCTGCTGTCCGCGTTCGGCCTCTCTCCCGACGTGCTGCTGGGGCATTCCATCGGCGAGCTGTCCGCCGCCCATGTCGCGGGGGTGCTGTCCCTGCCCGACGCGTGCACGCTGGTGGCCGCCCGGGGGCGCCTGATGCAGTCCGTTCCCGACGAGGGGGCCATGCTCGCCGTACGGGCGCCGCTGGAGAACCTCCTTCCCGCGCTGGAGGGCCGGGAGGCCGAGGTCTCCGTCGCCGCCGTCAACGGCCCCGACTCGGTCGTCCTGGCCGGGGACGCCGCGGCCGTGGACGAGCTCGCCGCGCGCTGGTCGGCCCAGGGCCGCAAGGTCAGGCGCTTGCAGGTCAGCCACGCCTTCCACTCCCCGCACATGGACCGCGTCCTGGAGGAGTTCCGCGCGGTCGCCGAAGGGATCACCCCCTCCGCGCCCGAGATCCCCGTCGTCTCCAACGTCACCGGCGACCTGCACCGGGACTTCGACGCGGACCACTGGGTCCGGCACCTGCGGGACACGGTCCGGTTTGCAGACGGGGTGGCGCGCGTCCGCGACCTGCGCGCCGCCACCTACCTCGAGCTCGGCCCGGACGGGACGCTGTGCGCCATGGCCCGCGAGTGCCTCGCCGCCGCCGGCGACCGCGACGGCGCGCTGGCGCCCGTGCTGCGCGCCGACCGGCCCGAGGTCCAGGCACTGTCCGAAGCGCTCGCTCTGGCGCACACGCGCGGGAAGGACGTCGACTGGTCCGCCGGCTTTCCCGGACGGCGCGTCCCCCTGCCGACGTACGCGTTCCAGCGCAACCGGTACTGGCTGGATCCGCCGGCCGCCCCCGCCGGCGCCGGGTCCGCCGCCGACGCGGGGTTCTGGAGCGCGGTCGACGAGGGCGACGTCGCCGGGCTGGCCGCGACGCTGCGGCTCACCGGCGCCGAGAAGGAGGCGCTGGAGCGGATCGCGCCCGCGCTCGGGCGGTGGCGCCGGCAGCGACGCTGGTGGCACCGGCTGGTCTGGAAGGCGGTCCCGCCCGTCCCCGTCCCGGCCCTGCACGGCTCCTGGGTCATCGTGGCGGTGCCGGGCGCGGCCGACGACGCCTTCGTGAACGCGCTCGCCGGCGCCCTCACCGCGCACGGCGCCGGCACCGTGAAGGTCCTCACCGACACCGGGGACGACGCGCTCCGCGGCGACCCGCCCGAAGGCGTGCTCTGGCTGGGCGGCGGCCCGGCCGCGCCCGCGGGCGTCCCGGCACCGGTGTGGACCGTCACCCGCCGCGGTGTCGCCGCCGTGCCCGCCGATCCGCCCGTCGACCCGGCCCCGGCGGCCGTGTGGGACCACGGCCGGATCATGGCGGTCGAGTCCGCGCGGCCGCCGGGCGGGCTGGTCGACCTGCCGCCCGAGCCGGACGAACGCGCCCTGGCCCGGCTCGCCGCGGTGCTCGGCGGGGCCACCGGCGAGAACCAGGTGGCGATCCGCGGCACCGGGATCCTCGCCCGGCGCCTGGTCCGCGCCGCCGCCCCGTACGGGCCCGCGGCGTGGCGCCCCGAGGGCACCGTGATCGTCGCGGGCGACGGGCCGCTGCGCGACCCGGTCGCGGACTGGCTGGCCACCGGCGGCGCCGAGCGCGTCGTCCTGCTCCCCGCGGGCCGCGACCCCGCGGACGAGCTCGCCGCCGTCCCGCCCGGGGACGCGCTGAGCGGCGTCGTCGTCGTTCCCTCCGCGCGGGCGGAGGCGGCGGCCGACGCCGCGGAACGGCTCGACGCGCTCACCCGGGACCGCGACCCGGGCGAGTTCCTGGTCCTCACCTCGGCCACCGGAGTGTTCGGCGCCGAGGGCCCGGAGGCGGTGGCCGCGCAGGCGGCGGCGCACGCCCGCCTCGACGCGCTCGTCCAGCGCCGCCGCGCCCTCGGCCTGCCCGCCCGCGTCGTCGCGCTGGGCCCGTACGAGGGCGGTCCCGAGGACCTGGGCGCGCTCGGCGTCCGCCCGGTGGCGGTCGGCCCGGTGCTCACGGCCCTGAGCCGGGCCCCCTGGCGCGAGGCCGCGTCCTGGATGGTCGTGGACGCCGACTGGGCGCGGATGCCGCCCTTCCGGCTGCTGGAGGACATCCCCGAGGCCGTCCGTCCCGCGTCCGCGCCGGCGTCGGAGGCCGACGGGGCCGGCTGGCGCGACCGGTTCGCCGCCGCGTCCGAGGCCGAGCGGGAGGAGCTCCTGCTCGACCTGGTCCGGACGCACGCAGCGGCCGTCCTCGGGCACGGGTCGGCGGAGGCCCTGGACCCCGAGCACGGCTTCGTGGAGCTCGGGCTGTCCTCGTTCACCGCGCTGGAACTGCACGGCCGGCTCGTCGCCGTCCTCGACCACGACCTCCCGCCCCTGGCCGTCTACGACCACCCCACACCGGCCGCATTCGCCGCGTACCTGCGGACGGAACTCACCGGCGCCTGACGGCGGCCGCCAACGAAAGGAACCTGCCATGGACAACGGCATGGACAACGACACGGGCACCGGGGCCGGCGCCCCGGACGCCTCCGTCGTCATCGTCGGGGCCGGCCCGGTCGGGCTGATGCTCGCCTGCGAGCTCGGGCTCGCGGGCGTCGACACGGTGGTGCTCGACCGGGCGCCCGACCGGGAGACCGGCGAGAACCTGCGCTCCACCATGCTGCACGCGCGGGCGGCCGACCTGCTCGACCGGCGCGGCCTGCTCGACCGGCTCCGCCGGATCGAGGAGCCCGCCAAGTGGCCCATGATCCATTTCGCCAACTTCTGGCTGGACCTCACCGAGCTGCTCGACCACGAGTACTCGCTCATCGTCCCGCAGCTGCACACCGTCCGGGTGCTGGAGGAGCGCGCCCGCGAGCTCGGGGCCGACATCCGCCGCGGGCACGAGGTGACCGGCCTCGACCAGGACGCGGCCGGCGTCACCGTGCGGGTGCGCACGCCGTCCGGCGACCGGTCCGTCTCCGGCCGCTACCTGGCCGGCTGCGACGGCGAGGACAGCACCGTGCGCGAGCTGGCCGGCTTCGAGGCGCCGCCGAGCGGAGCGCCCTGGTACGGCATCCTCGCCGACTTCGAACGGCTCGACGCCCAGTGGGGCTCGACCATGTACCCGGGCGGGCTCCTCGGCATCACGCCCCACCCGTACAAGAAGGACTGGGTGCGGATGATGACGGTGGAGTTCGGCGTCACCGGGCCCGGGCGCAACGAGCCCGTCACCGCCGCCGAGCTGGGCGAGAGCCTGCGCCGGGTGAGCGGCGAGGAATGGACGCTCGAACCGCCCGCCTGGATGTACCGCTACAGCGGACGCACCCGCCTGGCGTCCGCCTACCGCCGCGACCGGGTGTTCCTGGCGGGCGACGCGGCGCACGTGCACTACTTCGGGGCCGGGCACGGGACCAGCACGGGCCTGCACGACGCGGTGAACCTCGGCTGGAAGCTCGCCGCCGAGATCCTCGGCTGGGCGCCGCCCGGCCTCCTCGACACCTACCACGCCGAACGGCACACGGTCGGGCGGCGGGTCCGCATGAGCCAGCAGGCGCAGCTGGCCCTGCAGTACCCGCTCGACCGGGTCGAGCCGCTGCGCGAGCTGTTCGGCGAGCTGGTCGGGCTGCAGGACGTCAACCGGCTGCTCGTCGGGCTGGTGACCGACGTCCGCTACCCGGTCGACGGCGCGCACCCGCTGGTCGGCCGCCCGGTCCCGGACGCGGCGCTGTTCACCGCGCGCGGCGAGACGCGCACCGCCGAGCTGCTCCGCGCCGGGCGCGGCGTCCTCATCGACCTCTCGGACGGCGCCGCCACCGGCCTCGGCCCGGCCGCGGAGTGGGCCGGGCGGGTCGAGGCCGTCGCGGCCAAGCCGGTCACCGAGATCGACGCCGCCGCCGTGCTCGTCCGCCCCGACGGGCACGTGGCCTGGGCCGACCCCGAGGGCACCGACGAGGACGGGCTGCGCGCCGCCCTCGGAACCTGGTTCGGTGCGCCGCAAGCGGCGCTTTAGGGCCGGTGCCGACGATGAGGGGCATGCACTCCGCCGACGTCCTCCTCCGATCGGCCGGGACCGCCCTGCCCGGCCCGCCGATCGACAACGCCGCGCTGGCCCGGCGGTTCGGGATGAGCTCCACCTGGGAGCAGTGGGTCGACGCGTTCGTCGGCACCCGCAGCCGCCACCTGGCCGTCGACCTGGAGACCGCCGAGGTCCGGTACTCGCTCGCCGACCTCGGCGAGACCGCGGCGCGCCGGGCGCTGGCCGCGGCCGGGCTGGGCACCGAGGCCGTCGACGTGGTCGTGCTGGGCACCTCCACGCCCGACCAGCTGATGCCGACCACGGTCAACGTCATCGCCGACCGGCTGGCCCTCAACGACCTGCCGACCTACCAGCTGCAGTCGGGCTGCACCGGCGCGGTCCAGGCGCTGGACGTGGCCTGCCGGCTGCTGGCCGGCGGCGGCCACCGGACCGCCCTGGTCATCGGCGGGGACGTGTGCGCCAAGCACTACGACATGAGCGTCAACCCCGCCGAGCTGCCGCCCGCCCAGCAGATCAACGGGCTGCTGTTCGGCGACGGGGCGGGCGCCGCCGTGCTCAGCACCGACCCCGGGACCGGCGCGCCCGGCACGACCGGGACGGCCGCGGTCCGCGACGTGCGCGTCCGCTTCACCGGCATGAACCGGCCGCCCGGCCAGACCGTCGAGTGGTTCGGCGCCGCCGACCGCGGCTCGGACCGTCCGGGCGCGGTCGAGGACTACAAGGCGATCGAGGAGTCGGTGCCGGCGATGGCCGCGGACACCCTCGAGGAGATGCTCGCCGACCTGGACTGGAAGCGCGACGACCTGGCCTTCCTGCTGCCGCCGCAGCTGTCGGGGCGGATGACGGCCCGCATAGCCGAGCGGCTCGCGGTGCCCGGCGCGCAGGAGGTCACCTGCGTCGCCGACACCGGCAACACGGGCAACGCGCTGCCGTTCTTCCAGCTGGAGCGGGCCCTGCCCCGGATGGTCCGGGGCGACCGCGCGCTGGCGCTGGCGGTCGAGTCGAGCAAGTGGATCAACGCGGGCCTGGCGCTGGAGGCGGTGTGACCGGCGGCGGGACGAACACGGCAGGTCCGACGGGCGAGGAGGGCCCATGAACATCGACGACTTCGTCGCGCTGGTCCGCGACGAGCTCGGGCTGCCGGTGACGGCGGCGGACGCCGGGCGGTCCTTCGACGAGCTGCCCGGCTGGGACTCGGTCCATCTGCTGTGGCTGCTGACCACGCTGGAACGCGAGACCGGCCGCCCGCTGTCGCTGCCGGACGTGCTGGAGGCCGGCAGCCTCGCGCAGCTGCACGCGCTGGCGGTGGCGGCATGACGCCCGCGGCCGGGCCGCGGCCGATGGCGCCCGAGCGCCGGCACACCCTCTACTTCCTCGGGTCGATCCGGTCCTTCTCCCCCGTGTTCCTGGACACCGAGGTCGACATGGGCCGGGTCGCCGCCCACCGGCAGGCCGCCCGCGCCGGCGGCCGCCGCTACTCGGTGGTCGCCTACGTGCTGCTGGCCGCGGCGCGGGCGCTGGCCGCGCACCCCGAGGCCAACGCCGCCGTCCGCGGCCGCCGCCGTCCGCGGGTCGCGCGCTACGAGAGCGTCTGCGCGAAGCTCACCCTCGACCGGACCCTGAACGGCCGGCGGATCGTCCTGTCGGCGGTCCTTCCCGGGCTGGAGTCGGCGGACCTCGACGCCGTCCAGGAGCAGATCGACCACTTCCGCGACGGGGACCCGGCCCGGATGCCGGAGTTCGCCGGGGCGCGGCTGCTGCACAGGCTCCCGTGGCCGCTCGGCCCGCTGGCGTTCCGGCTGGCGTCCGCGCCGCTGCGCCGGCGTCCGGAGCTGCTCGGCACCTTCGCGGTCACCTCGCTCGGGCACCGCCCCGTGGACGCCTTCCACTCGGTGGGCGGCACCACGGTCACGCTCGGCGTCGGCCGGATCGCCGACCGGCCGGTCGCCGTCGACGGCGAGGTGGCCATCGCGCCGGTCATGCGGCTCAGCCTGGCGTTCGACCACCGGGTGATCGACGGCGCGGAGGCGGCGGACGTGCTGGCCGACATCAAGGACGGGCTGGAGCGGTTCACGGTGGCGAAGGCGATGGTGGAGGCGACCGGTGAACGATCCGGCTGAGCTCAAGGAGTTCGCGGCGCTGCACGCCCGGAACCAGGACATCTCCGGCTACGAACGGCTGCTGGGCCGGATCGGGTCCGACGACCCCGACCGTCCCGACGCGTGGGTCCGGGTCTGGTCCGAGGCGGCGGCCGAGCACGAGGCCGCCGGGCGCCTGCTCGACGCGTGCCGGCACTACAACATGGCGCGTTTCCCCTACGTCGACGGTCCCGCCCGGCAGGCCGCCCTGGAGCGCTGCGTCGACGCGTTCGACCGGTGGCGCGGCGACCGCGGGATCGAGCGGATCGACCTGGAGGTGGACGGGGCGCGGGTCGGCGCCTGGGCGGCGGGGCTGTCGGCGGACGACCCGAAGCCGCTGGTCGTGGTCATGGGCGGCATCGTGAGCATCAAGGAGCAGTGGGCCCCGGCGATGGCGGGACTGCGGCGGCTCGGCATGGCCGCGGTCGTCACCGAACTGCCGGGCGTGGGCGAGAACACGCTGCGCTACACCCCGGACGGGCACCGGATGCTCAGCGCCGTGGTCGACGCGGTGGCCGGCCGCGCGGACACCGCCCGGACGTACGCGCTGGCGTTCAGCTTCGGCGGCCATCTGGCGCTGCGCTGCGCCGCCGACGATCCGCGGATCCGCGGCGTGGTGACCGCCGGCGCCCCGGTCCACGACTTCTTCACCGACACCGAATGGCACGGGCGGGTCCCGCAGGTCACCGTGGACACGCTGGCCCACCTGACCGGGACCAAGCCCGAGGACGTCCTCGGGTCGCTCGGCGACTGGGCGCTGCCCGCCGAGCGCCTGGCCGCGCTGAGCGTCCCCGTCCACTACATGGCCAGCGCCCGGGACGAGATCATCCCGCCCGGCGAGACCGCGTTCCTCCGGCGGCACGTGCGCGACCTGGACCTGCTGCGGCACGACGACGTGCACGGGTCCCCGGGCCACGTCGCCGAGACCCGCCTGTGGACCGCGTGGTCGCTGCTGCGCATGCGCGGCGAGCTCCCGGTCCAGCGCGCGGTGCTGGGAGCCCTGCTGCGCGCCCGCAGGGCGCTGGGCCGCTGAACGCGCGGGTGCCGCCGCCGCGGCTCTGCGAACGGACCGTTGTCGACGATGCCCGCGGACGCGCGATCGGAGGCGCTCGATGATGCAGGTGCGCTTGGGGCGATGCGGGCTGACGGTCAGCCGGCTGAGCCTGGGGACCGTGAACTTCGGCGGCAGGGTCGAGGAGGAGGACGCCCACCGGCTGATGGACCACGCGGTCGCCCGGGGCGTCACCCTGATCGACACGGCCGACATCTACGGCTGGCGGGTGCACAAGGGGTACGCCGAGGAGGCGATCGGCCGGTGGCTGGCGGCGCGCGGGCGCCGCGACGACGTCGTGCTGGCCACCAAGGTCGGCAACCCGATGAGCGAGGCCCCGAACGACCGCGGGCTCTCGGCGCGGCACATCGTCGCGGCCTGCGAGGACTCGCTGCGGCGGCTCGGCACCGACTGGATCGACCTCTACCAGATGCACGCCGTGGACCGGTCCGTCGGCTGGGACGAGATCTGGCAGGCGATGGAGCTGCTGGTCGCCCAGGGCAAGGTCCGCTACGTCGGCTCGTCCAACTTCGCCGGCTGGCACCTGGCGGCCGCGCAGGAGGCCGCGCGCGCCCGTCACTTCGTCGGGCTGGCGTCCGAGCAGTGCGTCTACAACCTGGTCACCCGCCACCCCGAGCTGGAACTGGTCCCGGCGGCCGAGGCCTACGGCCTGGCGGTCCTGGTCTGGTCGCCGCTGCACGGCGGCCTGCTCGGCGGCGTGCTGCGGAAGCTGGCCGAGGGCACGGCGGTCAAGTCGGCGCAGGGGCGCGCCGCGGCGGCGCTGGAGACCCACCGCGACACGCTCGTCGAATACGAGCGGTTCTGCCAGGACCTGGGCCGGGACCCGGCGGAGGTGGGGCTGGCCTGGGTGCTCGCCCGTCCCGGCGTGACCTCGGTCGTCATCGGGCCCCGCACCCCCGCCCATGTGGACGGCGCGCTCGGTGCGCTGGACAAGCCGCTGGCCGCGGACGAGCTCGCCCGGCTGGACGAGCTCTTCCCGCCGGTCGGCAACGGCGGGCCCGCGCCGGAGGCCTGGCTTTCCTGACCTTCCAGCACCGAGCACCGAGCACCGAACAGGAGACGAGCCGCATGACCGAGCCGCAGTACAAGGACCCGCACATCATCCCGCACGAGTCCCCCGGGGAGCGCGACTCCCGCGAGCGGCTCGCCAAGCTGCTGGCCGAGACGCCCATCCCGCCCGAGTACCTGATCGACAACCTGCCGGTCTACCTGCGCCGGCAGCAGCTCAGCGACCTGCTGTCGATGGACGCGCTGTACCGGATGATCGCCGGCGTGCCCGGCGTGATCATGGAGTTCGGGGTGCTGCACGGCCGGCACCTGGCGGCCTTCACCGCGATGCGCAGCATCTACGAGCCCTACAACTCGCTGCGCCGGGTCATCGGGTTCGACACCTTCACCGGGTTCCCCGACGTCGCCGAGGTCGACCGGGTCAGCCCGAGCGCGGTGCCGGGGCGGTTCGCCATGCCGGCGGACGAGGTCGACCACCTGCGCGAGGTGCTCGCCGCGCACGAGGCCGGCGAGCCGTACGGGCACACCCGGCGCAGCTTCGTGGTCAAGGGCGACATCCGGGAGACGGTGCCCCGGTACCTGGAGGAGAACCCGGAGACCGTCATCGCGCTCGCCTACATCGACGTCGACCTCTACGAGCCGACCCGCGAGGTCCTCAAGGCGATCCGGCCGCACCTCACCAAGGGCAGCATCGTCGCCTTCGACGAGCTCGCCCATCCGAAGTGGCCCGGGGAGACCACGGCGGTGCGCGAGCTGCTCGGTCTCGACCACGGCCGGCTACGCCAGCTCCCGGGCCGCGAGCCGCCCGTCATCTACCTGGAGTGGGGGGTCTAGAAGGCCCCGGAAGCGCGCCCTTGCCGCTCCTTCCGCATGATGTTATCGTCTAACAGTATAGTCACTAACATTTTGGAGGGGGCATGGCCGGGCAGAGCCTGCGGCGGCAGTGGTGGGGCATGGGCATGATGTGCCTCGCGGTCGTCATGATGGGGATGGACTTCTTCATCATGAACGTGACGCTCCCGGCGATCTCCCGCTCCCTGGACGCGAGCACCACCGAGATCGCCTGGATCGTCGGCGCCTACAGCCTCACCGGCGCGGGGGGCATGCTGCCCGCCGGCTCGCTCGGCGACCGGTTCGGGCGCAAGCGGCTGCTCCTCATCGGCATGGTGCTGTTCGGGGCGGGCTCGGTCTGGGCGGCGCTGTCGGGCTCGCCGGGCGAGCTGATCGCCGCGCGGGTGGTCCAGGGCGTGGGCGGCTCGATCATCCTCCCGCTGACCCTCGCCATCACCTCGGTGACCTTCGAGGGGCCGGCCCGGGTCAAGGCGCTCGCGCTGAGCGGCGGGGCCATCGTCGTCGGCATGCCGCTCGGGCCGATCATCGGCGGCGTGCTGCTGGACCACTTCTACTGGGGCTCGGTCTTCTGGATCAACGTCCCGTTCCTGCTCGTCGCCCTGGTGGGCAGCGCGCTGCTGCTCGACGAGTCGCGCAACCCGGCGGCGCCCTGGCTGGACGTCGCCGGGGCGGTGCTCGCGGTCGGCGGCATCGTCGCGCTCTGCTACGGCGTGCTGAACGAGGCGGACCACGGCTGGACCGCCCCCTCGACCTACGGCCCCGTCATCGGCGGCATCGCCGTCCTCGCCGCGTTCCTGGCCTGGGAGCGCCGCTGCGCGCACCCGCTGGTCGACCTCGCCCTGTTCCGCAACCGCCAGTTCACCTGGGCGACCTGGGCGACCGTGGTCGTCTCGCTCGTGCTGTCGGCGGTGCTGTTCCTCATCCCCATCTACTTCGAGTCGGTGGCCGGGAACTCCCCGCTCAGCGCCGGGCTGCGCCTCATCCCGCTGATAGTGACGATGCTGGTCGGCGGCTCGGTGGCGCCCGCTGTCAACAAGGCCGTCGGAACCCGGCTCACCGTGGCGATCGCGCTGGTCGTCACCGCCGCCGGGCTGGTCCTGCTGTCCCGCGTGGGCGCCGGGACCGGCTACCTCGAGACCGCCATCGGCCTGGCCGTCTGCGGGCTCGGCATCGGCGCGGGCACGGCCCCGGCCATGGACGCGGCGCTGGCTGCGGTGGGCGGCGGCGAGGCAGGCGCGGGCGCCGCGCTGACCAACACGCTGCGCCAGGTGGGCTCCTCCTTCGCGGTCGCCGGGGCGGGCACGATCGTGTCGAGCACCTACGCCCGGCACCTCGACCCGCACCTCGGCGGGCTCCCCGGACCGGCCGCCAAGGCCGCCCGCGAGTCGGTCTCGGTGGCCGGGGCCGTCGCCGACCGGCTCGGCCCGGCGGGCGACGCGCTGCGGCACGCGGCGGGCGCCGCCTTCAGCGACGGCATGTCGCTGGCGATGCTCGGCTGCGCCGCCGTCTCCGTGGCGGGCGCGGTGCTCGTCCAGGTCTTCATGCCGGCCGAGGTGGTCGAGGAGAGCGACGCCCGGGAGCCGGCCGAAGAACCCGCCGCCACGCACTGACGGCGGCCGTGAACACCGGCGTCCCGGTCTGCCCCCGTGGCCGGGGCGCCGGCTCACGTCTCGCGCGGCACCCGTTCGTGCAGTGCGCGGCACGTCCGGTAGTCGGGCAGCCGCCCGGCGGCGGCGACCTGCCCCAGGGTCGGGGCCGCGGCGTCCTTGGCGGACCGCAGGGGCGGTCCGGTGAGGCCCCACGGGATGCCGAGCTCGGGGTCCAGCGCCTGCACGTCGATCATCCGGCCGGGGGCGTACTCCGTCGAGCACAGGTAGCTCACCCGGGCCTCGTCGGTGAGCGCCAGGAAGCCGTGCGCCAGCCCCTCGCCCAGGTAGACGGACGTCCCCGACGCCTCGTCCATCCGGGTGACCTCGAACACGCCGAAGGCCGGAGAGCCGCGGCGCACGTCCAGCGCCACGTCCAGGATCGCGCCCCGCACGCAGGTGACGAGCTTCGCCTCGCCCGGAGGGGTCACGGTGGCGTGCAGGCCGCGCAGCGTGCCGCGGACCGAGACCGAGTAGTTGACCTGGCGGATCACGAACGGACGGCCGAGCACCTCGCGCAGCGCGTCGTCGCGGTAGGCCTCGTGGAGGCCGCCGCGCTCGTCGCGGTGGTGCTCGGGCTCGATCCGGAACGCGTCCGGGATCGCCATCTCACGGAACCTCACCGGTCGCCTCCTCCTCGCGGGGCCACGCCCGCCACAACGCCCTGAGCGAATCGTCGAGCCCGTACCGCGGCTTCCAGCCCAGCAGTTCCGCGGCCCGGCCCACATCGAGGGCCTGCCTGTCCCGCCCGCCGTGCCCGGCGCCGCGGTCGGGCGGCCGCTCGCGGACGTCCGCGGCGACCCCGCTCGTCGCGACCAGGCGCGCGACCACCTCGCGGACGCCGATCGCGGCGCCGCGGCCGATGTTGATCGCCTTGCCGGCGACCGGGGCGTCCGCCGCGGCGACGACGGCCCCGCCCACGTCCCGCACGTCGACGAAGTCGCGGTGGGCGTCCAGGGCGTACAGGTCGAGGACCGCCCGCCCGCCGGCGCGCGGAGCGGCGGCGAGCGCGGCGGCGACGGTCCCGAGGAGGCTCTGCCGCGGCATCCCCGGGCCGATCGCGTTGCTGACCCGGAGCACCACGGCGTCGACGCGCCCCGAGGCCGCCGCCGCGAGGATCGCGGTGGCCGCGCGCGCCTTGCCCTGCCCGTACGGCGAGACCGGGCGCAGCGGCGCGTCCTCGTCCAGCGCGGCGCCCGGAGGCGCGGCACCGTACTCGTGCAGCGTCCCCAACTGGACCAGGCGCGGACGTACGGGTGCGCGCGCCAGCGCGTCGAGGACGCGCTCGACCAGGACCTCGTTGGACACCGCCATCTCGGCCGGGGTGCAGCCCCAGAACGCGCCCGCCGCGTTGACCACCGTTCCGGGCGCGAGGTCGGTCAGCAGCCGGGTCAGGTCCGCGGTGCCCGCGGCGGCCGCGTCCAGTGCCAGCGGGCGCGCCCCGGCCGCCCCCGGCACCCGGCCCGCGCGCCGGGACACCGCCACCACCTCCCGGCCCGCGGCCAGGAACGCCGAGCAGACGTGCCGCCCGACGAAGCCGGTGGCGCCGAGGACCAGGACGGGCCCGGCCTGCGGCCCGCTCACCACAACGTGTGCAGGGCCGCGATGAGGCAGCGGGCCTCGATGTTGAACAGGTTGCCGTAGCGCACCAGGTCGCAGAGCTGGCGGACCGTCATCCAGACGTAGTCCTCGGGAACCTCGACCGGGAACCGCTCGTCCGCCTCGACGATGAGGTAGCGGTTCTGCGCGTGGTACAGCCGGCCGCCCTCCTCCGACTGGACGGTGTCGTGCCGGATCTGCGACGGGCGCGCCGACAGCACGTCGCCGAGGAACGGCACGGCGTCCGGCCCCGCGGCCCTCAGGTCGTCGGGCGAGCACTGGACGGTCGGCGCCATCTCCACCAGGTCGAGCGTGCCGCCCTCGGTGCGCGCCTGGATCAGCACGTGCAGGACGCCCTCGATCCGCCGGGTCACGAACGCCAGCAGGCCGCGGCCCGCCGGCGCCAGCATGGGCTGGGCCCAGCGGGCGACCTCCCGGTTGGCGGCCTGCACGTCCACGCCGATGATCGAGAATCCCCCGCCGTCCGCGCGCTCGATCCGCCCGCCGGTCCTGGTCCAGGAGCTCACCTTGTTGAGCGGGATGCGCCGCCGCTGGAGCCGGTGCCGCGTCTTGGCGTCGGTGAACCAGCTCAGCAAATGGGAGGTGTCGTGCAGGCCGCCGTACCACCCGTTCAGCGAGCGCTGCAGGGCGGCGCGGTAGGCGTCCTCGGGCGGGACGGCGTGGTGGTCGTGCGGCGGGAGCGGCGGCGTGCCGGACAGCACCGTCCGGGTGTCCATGTTGACGAGGTCGTCCGTCCGCAGCAGCTCCCGCAGCTGCGACAGCCCGACCCAGTGGAAGTCGTCCAGGACCGGCACGTCCCCGTCCACCTCGACGATCATGTTCCGGTTGCGCTTGTGCAGGTACCAGGCGCCCTGCTCCGACTGCAGGACGTCGAAGACGACCCGCCCCCGCCGGGAGGTGAAGTGCTCCAGGTAGGGCGGCGTGCCGCCGTCGTGGACGCGCGTGTAGTTGCTGTAGGTGGCCTGGACGGTCGGCGAGAGCTGGATCCCGTTGACGTTGCCCGGCTCCATCTTGGCCTGCAGCAGGTAGTACGTCTCACCGCCGACGTTCCTGGACAGCAGGCCGAGGATCCCGAACTCGGGCTGCACGATGATCGGCTGCGTCCACCCCTTCGCGGAGCGGCCGGCGGTGCCGCCGGCGGCGGTGACCTCCAGGCCCTCGATCGAGAAGAACCCGCCCTTGTGGTGCACCAGGTTCCCGGTGCCGCCCTGCACGGACCACCCGTCGAGACCGTCGATCGGCACGGGTTCGACGCGGTAGGGGTTCAGCCGGCGGCGCTCCCCGAGCCACTCGCACAGCGAGGACGTCCCCGTCCTCGGCATGACCGAGTCCGTCATGATCGCAGGCCTTCGAGTCCGGCCACCATCGCGGCCGGGGCGGGCTGGGCGAGCATCTCGTCCCGGAGCCTGCGGGCGGCATCGGCCTGGCCGCCGCCCGCCAGGGCGCTCGCGGCCGCGGCCTTCATCGAGTCGCGGTCGGCCTCGCCGGGCTCCAGCGAGACCCCGGCGCCGGTCCCCGCCAGTTGCCGCGCGCAGAACGCCTGGTCGAAGATCTTCGGGACGGTGATCTGCGGGACGCCGTGGTAGGCGGCGGTGAGCATCGTCCCGCCGCCGCCGTGGTGGATGATCAGGTCGCAGGACGGCAGCAGCAGGTTGAGCGGCATCTCCGACACCACCCGCACCCCCTCGGGCACCGGCCCGAGCAGGTCGCGGTCGGCGGCGCCGACGGTCACCACCGGCTCGACGTCGAGGCCGGCGAGGGCGTCGATGATCGCGGGCACGGCGAACTCCTCCGCCTCCTGCCCCGCCTGGGCCGCGCTCACGGTGCTCCAGCTGACGCAGACCCGCGGCCTGTCGGCGGGGCGCCGCAGCCACTCCGGAACGGTGCTCGGGCCACCGTTGTAGGGGATGTAGCGGAAGGCGACGCGGCCGGCGATGCCCGGGGACTGCATGCTCTCCGGGCAGGGGTCGAGGGTGAACTCGGCGGGGTCGGCGCGCATCTCCGCCTTGTACTGCTCGAACAGCGCCACCAGGTAGTCGGGCCAGTCCTCGGGGGCGAGGCCGAGCCCCGGGAAGCCCATCTTCATCAGCAGGTCCGGCCCCCACAGGATGCGCACCAGCGGGGCGCCGACGGTCTCGGCGGCCAGCGTGCCCGCGATGACCAGCGGGTCGGACACCACCAGGTCGGGCTCCCAGTCGCGGGCGAACGGCACGAGCTCCTCGGCCATCGCCTCCGCGAGCCGGTGGTGCGTGGGCAGCACCACCTCGTTGTTGATCCGCTTCTTCTCCGCGGGGTCGAGCGCCACGAACTTGTCGAGCGTCCCCGCGTGCTTGAGGTCCTCCCGGCGCGTGTTGCGCCGGTACTCCTCCATCTGCTGCTCGCGGCCGTACCCCGTGCCGACCGGCACGAAGGGCAGGCCGGACGCGGTGACGGCGCCGGCGATGAGGGGCTGGGCGGCGACCCGGACCTCGTGGCCGGCCGCCCGCAGCGCCCACGCCAGGGGCACCATCCCGTAGAAACTGTTCGGCTGGGCGAAGGGGGTGAAGAGAACGTGCACGACGAGCCTCCTAAGGGAGCGGAAGGGCCGGGGGGCCGGGGCGGGCGGTCACGTCAGCCGGCCAGTTCGACGCGGCAGTCGTCGGCGAGCAGCAGGGTGTGCGTCCGGCGCCCGGGCGCGGCCCGGCGGACGTCGCCGGCGCGGCCGATGACCGAGGACCGGATCGGGCCCACCCCGTGGATGGTCGCCCGGTCCAGCACGATGGAGTGGGAGATGTCGGAGTCCACGAGCGAGCAGCCGTCGCCGAGCGCGGTGTAGGGCCCGATCCGGCTGCCGGAGACCAGGCTTCCCGCGCCGATGATCGCCGGGCCGGTGACGACCGACTCCTCGACGAGCGCGCCCGGCTCGATGGCCACCGGCCCCCGGATCTCGGTGCCCGGCCCGACGCCGCCGCGCCGGGCGGGCTCCAGGCCGTCCAGCATCGCGCGGTTGCAGTCGAGCAGGTCGTCGACCGTGCCGGTGTCCCACCACGGGTCGTTCAGCACCGTGGCGCGCACGTCCGCGCCGCGCTCGACGAGCCACTGCACCGCGTCGGTGATCTCCCACTCGCCCCTGCCGCCCGGCCGGATGCCGGCGATCGCCCGGTGGATCTCGGGGGTGAAGAAGTAGGCGCCGGTCACCGCGAGGTCGCTGCGGGGCGCAGCCGGCTTCTCCCACAGCCCGACGACCCGTCCCCCGTCGCCGAGCTCGGCGACGCCGTACTGCCGCGGATCGGACACCTTCCGGACGACGAGCTGGGCCGCCGGGCGGTGCGCGCGGAAGTCGGCCAGCGGCGCCGAAACCCCCTCGCCGAAGACGTTGTCGCCGAGGTAGAGCACGAAGTCGTCGTCGGCCAGGAAGTCGCGGGCGATCGCGACGCAATGCGCGAGCCCCAGCGGCCGTGCCTGCGGCAGGTAGGTGACGGCCAGGCCGAACCGGGACCCGTCGCCCACGGCGTCGCGGATCGGCCGGCCCTCCCCGCTCACGACCATGCCGACGTCGCGGAGACCCGCCGAGCGCAGCGCCTCCAGCGCGTGGAACAGCACCGGTCTGTTCGCGACGGGGACCAGTTGTTTGGGAAGTCCGTGGCTCAGCGGCCGGAGCCGTGTTCCCGCGCCCCCGGACAGGACAAGTGCCTTCATGCCTACCTCGTGCTGCTCTGAGGGGACGGCCCCTCGCCGACGTGGTCGTGGTTCGGTGGATTGCCGATCGGTCAGGGACGGGCCGCGGTCTCCCCGTCGGGACGGGGGCTCTCGCGCGTGCGCGAGAGCTCGCGGCGGGCCAGGTCGATGTCCGGGAAGTTCTTGAAGGCGCGGGTCTCCCCCGTGTCGGTCACCACGACCAGGTTTCCGGCGCCCAGCCGCCGCTGGACCCGCCCCGCCTCGACGGAGAAGCTCCGCACCCGGGCCAGCGGGACGCTCCAGATCCTGCTCCGCAGGACGCCCTGCCGCAGGGCCAGCCGGTCGCCGGTGAGCACGTGCCTGCACCGCAGCCAGCGCAGCACCGGGACGACGCCGACCACCAGGAGGACCTTGACCGCCTGGACCAGGATCGCGAGCTTGACGAAGCCGAGGAATCCGCCGCCGGGGAGCAGCCGCATCCCGGCCCACACGGCGAGCGCGGCCACCCCCGCCTTCGCCAGCGGGCGGACCAGCGTCCACCAGCACGGCCGCCGGTCGAGGAGGGGCTCCCCGTCGCCGGCGGGCCCCCCGTCAGCGCGGTCCATGGCGGTCGTCCACGGAGATGGCCGCGGTGGGGCAGCGGTTCGCCGCCCGGCGGGCCCGCTGCGCGTGCGCCCCGTCCGGGTCGGGGAGCAGCAGGAGCACGAGGCCGTCCTCGTCGGTGTCGAAGACGTCCGCCGCCGTGAGGACGCACTGGCCGGTGCCGATGCACCGGTCCCGGTCCACGCTGATGCGCATGATCCTCCGTTCGTCCCCGCCGCTCACCAGGTCACGGGGAAGCTCTGCAGGCCGAAGATCTGCCCGTCGTACTTGCACGCCAGCTCGTCGACGGGGACGGCCGGGCGCAGCCCCGGCATGCGGTCGAACAGCGTGCGGTAGGCGATCTCCAGCTCGGCCTGCGCGAGGTTGCGCCCGATGCACTGGTGCACCCCGTAGCCCCAAGCCAGGTGCTGGCGGGCGTTGCGGCCGACGTCGAACTCGTCCGGCCGGTCGAACACCCGCTCGTCCCGGTTGGCCGAGGCGCCCAGCACGAAGATGCCGTCGCCGGCGCGGACGGCCTGGCCGCCGACCTCCAGGTCCTCGGTCGCCATCCGGTCCATGGCCGCCCAGTCGGTGACCGTGTGGAAGCGCATCAGCTCCTCCACCGCGGCGGGCCACCTCGCCGGGTCCTCCCGCACCGCGGCGAGCTGGTCGGGGTGCTCGCACAGCGTGAGGACCCCGAGCGGGATCATGTTCGCGGTGGTCTCGTGCCCGGCGACCAGGAGCTGGAAGACCATGCCGACCATCGCGTCGTGGCCGAGCTCCCCGGTGCTGCGCCGCTGGGCGGCCAGCCGCCCGATCAGGTCGTCGCCCGGCTCCTTCTCCGCCGCGGTGACCAGGTCGTCGAGATAGGTGCGCAGCTCCTGGAACGCGCCGATGGCCCCCATCGGGTCGACGTGCACGTTCAGCATCCGCGCGGTGCAGGACTGGAAGAACTCGCGGTCCGCGTACGGCACCCCGAGCAGCTCGCAGATGGCCGCGGCCGACACCGGGGAGGCGAACGCGGCGACCAGGTCGGCGGGCCGCTCGCCGGCGAGCATGGCGTCGATCAGCTCGCCGACCGCGCGCTCGATCCCCGGCCGCAGCCGCTTGACCCGGGTGAGGCTGAACTCCGAGATCACCATCCGCCGGTAGGTGTCGTGCTCGGGCGGGTCCATGTTCACGAACTGGCCCTGCCGCAGCCGGGCGAGCTGCTCGGCCTGCTCGGGGGTCGGTTCCGGCGCCCCCGGCGGCGCCACGCTCGGGAACCCGGGCCGGGTGGGGTCGGTGCTGATCCGCGGGTCGGTCAGCACCTGCTGCGCCTCGGCGTGCCGGGTGACCGCCCACGCCGTGCTCCCGTTCGGCAGCCGCACCCGCACCAGGGGCGCGGCCGCGCGCAGCCCCGCGTACTCCGGCGGGGGCTCGAACGGGCAGCGCCGCGGCATCGGGAAGCCCTGCGCATCCGGGCGTTGGTCGACCGTGTCCATGCTCCACCTCTCACGCGCCGGCCGGCGGGGACGCCATTGTCGGAACCGCCGCTAAAGGAGATCTGAAGGCCGCGGCTCAGCCGGCCGCGGCGAGTTCGAGCTGTTCGTCGGCCTCGAGGATCGCCTGGTGGACGCTCTGCAGCAGCCGGCACGGCTCCACCCCGAGCTCGGTGTTGAGGGTGCGCCGGGCCAGCTGGTACACGTGCAGGGCCGCCGCCTGGGACTCGGACCGGTACAGGGCGAGCATCAGCTGCCGGTAGAAGGCCTCCCGCAGCGGGTGCTCGGCGATGAGCGACCACAGCCGGCCCGCCAGCTCCCGGTGCCGGCCGAGCTCCAGCTGGGCCTCGATGAGCATCTCGGTGCACTCCAGGCGCGTCTCGGCCAGCGCGGTGAAGAACCCGTCGACGACCGGGCGGTGCCGCAGGTCGGCGACTAGGGAGCCGTGCCAGAGGCCCAGCGCGTTCTCGAACGACGCGGCCGCCTCGGCGAACCGCCGCCGGCGCATCCGCTCGCGGCCGCGGTCCATGTGCCGCAGGAAGTCGTGGAAGTCGAACTCGTCGTCCCCGAGCCGCAGGACGTACCCGAGCGAGCTGGTCTCGATCGGGCTCGCGGCGCGTCCCGGCCGGTCCAGGAACTTGCGCAGCTGGGAGATGTAGACGTGCAGGCCGGCGGTGGCCCGGCGCGGCGCCTGGTCGCCCCAGATCTCCATCATGAGCTGGTCGGTCGTGACGATCTGGTCGCAGCGGACCAGCAGCGCCGCCAGCAGCGTCTCGATCTTCGGCGCGCTGATCGTGGAGACGCGCTCGCCGTCGGCCACCCGCAGCGGCCCCAGAATCTCGTACCTCACCGTGGGCTCCCGTCATCGGACGTTCGAACGGACTGGGTGATCGCCGCGGTGACCTCGGCGCGGCGCTCGTCGAGATAGAAGTGGCCGCCGGGGAAGACGCGCAGGTCGCACGGCCCGGTGGTGTGCTCGGCCCACGCCGACGCCTCCTCCAGCGTGGTCTTGGGGTCGCGGTCGCCGACCAGCACGGTGATCGGGCAGTCCAGCGGGGGCCCCGGCGGGCAGCGGTAGGTCTCGATGGCCCGGTAGTCGTTGCGGAGCACCGCGAGGATCGAGGCGCGCAGCTCGGGTTCGGCGAGCACGCGGGGGTCGGTGCCGCCCACCTCGCGCAGCTCCGCCAGCACCCCGGCGTCGTCGCGGGTGTGCACGGTCTCGTCCCGGCCGCGGCTCGGCGCGCGGCGGCCGGAGACCAGCAGCCGGACCGGGCCGGTCCCGCCGCCGCCCGCCGCGGCGGCCGCGTGGAAGCGCCGGGCCACCTCGAACCCCAGGATCGCGCCCATGCTGTGGCCGAAGATCGCGAAGGGCGGCTCCACCGCGCGCGCCAGCACCTCGTACAGGTCGTCGGCGAGCGCGGTGACGCTGGGGACGAGGGGTTCGCGGCGGCGGTCCTGGCGGCCCGGGTACTGCAGGGCCAGCACCTCGATCTCCGGCGCCACCGCCCTGGCGAGCTCCAGGTAGTAGCTGGCCGCGCCGCCGGCGTGCGGGAGGCAGACCAGCCGCAGCTCGCTCTCCGGCGCGGGCTGGAACCGCCGGATCCAGAGGTCGTCGACGACATTGTTCGGCATCGGGTCCGGTCCCTTCCTCACAGCGTGATGCCGCCGCGGGCGCCGGAGCGCGCCGGGCCGGCCGTCGGGGACCCGCGCAGGCCGGCACGGACGGTCCGGCCGCCCGGAAGCGGGTTCTGCCGGAGTTCGACGTCGCAGTTCTCGAGTTCCTTGCACTTGCAGGCATTTACCGGGTCCGGCATGCCGCTCCTTAGATAAGGTCAACGTGTCGGCACATATTGCGGAGACTAGGAACGCCGCGAGTTTTCCTGAAACCCCTACCGCCCCCTACCGACCCCTACGCGTTCGGGTGGACCCCTATAACGGCCTAACGGCCGGGCGCATGGTCGTAGTGGCATGTCACCGCCCGATCGTTGATCATGTCGGGGCGGTGCGGTCCGCGGGTCCGGCGCCACCGAGCGTTCGCCCGCTTCGGCGGGCGGCCGGCGCGGGCGCGCCCGGCGAGCCGGGTACGCACCGTCGGCACATCAAGATCATTAGTTGCGATGATCTCGGCAGGGGGGCGGTTCCGGCGCCGCGCGATTCAGTTGACGACCGATCGGTAAGCAACGATGATGGCGCTGACCCGCCCGGTGCGCCGTCGCGGACGGGCCCGGGAAGCGCAGGCAGAGCCGCTCACCAGGGGGATCTCCGCGCAGCGCTCCCAGCTCCCGCGAGGCGCCGATCCACCGAACCAGTCGAAGCCGATCACCCACCGACATCGATCGATATGGCTGCGTACATGCTCCCGCTCTCACACTGGATCCCGACCGTGCCGCACACGACCGAAACCGCTCGGGAACAGGCCCCTTAACGCCTCCGCAGCGTGACCGGATCCGGTCGCCTCGATATGGCGCCCCTTTCTTGTAACACGTAATTAACGCGCCCGCCGGCCGAAGTGACAGATCACGAGTGATCTGTTTCACATCCCCGCACTCCATTACCGCTCGTCGCCATTCGATGACGAACCGTCGCCCGCACGGCCTCCTTGACACCGAGTCGCGAATCGCATTCAGGCGGCGGTCAAAGACCCGGAACCCGCGCAACTTATACTGGACTTCCTCGATACCCGCCGCCCGCCTGGCGGGCGACAAAAGAAGACGGGCAAACGGGGAAGGCAAAGATCATGGGGCTTGTGGAGAGGACCGAGCAGCTTTCGGCGCTCGACTCCGCGCTTTCCGGTTCCAGCCGGGGGACGAGCAGGCTGGCCATAGTCGACGGGCCGGTGGCCACGGGGAAGACGTCGCTGCTCGAGGCGTTCGTGGAACGGGCCACCTCGCGCGGCGCGCTGGTGCTCGGCGCGCGCGCCTCGCACGTCGAGCGCTCGCTCCCGCTCGGGGTCATCGGGCAGCTCCTCGACACCCGCGAGGTGCCGGCGGCGACCGCCGAGCACGCGGCCCGGCTCCTCAACGACGGCACCGCGTTCCTCATGGTGCGCGAGACCCCGGCCGCGGCCCAGGCGAAGACGATCGCCCTGCACGAGCTGTGCGTGGAACTGCTCGACCTGGCCAGGCGGCGGCCCCTGGTGATCTGCGTCGACGACGTCCACAACGCCGACCCCGACTCGCTGGCGTGCTTACTCCTGCTCATCCACAGGATGAAGTCGTCGAGGGTCATGGTCGTCCTCACCGAGGCGCCGCAGATCCAGCGCTCCGAGCCCTCCTTCCACGCCGAGCTCCGCCGCCTGCACCCTTTCGACCGCCTGCGCCTGCGCCCGCTCTCGCGGCCGGGTGCGCTGTCGGTGCTCGAGGCCCACCTCGGGCAGGCGGTCGCCCGGCGGCTGGAGGGGCCCGCCTACGAGGTGTCGGGCGGCAACCCGCTGCTGCTGCGCGCCCTGATCGAGGACTACCGCTACGGCTCGAAGAACGATTCCGAGCTCGTCGTCGGCGCGACCTTCGGCCAGTCGCTGGTGGGCTGCCTGTACCAGTGCGAGTCCACCATCCTCGACATCGCCCGGGGGCTCGCGGTGATCGGCTCCACCGCCACGCCCGCCGTGCTTGCCAAGCTCCTCGGCGTTGCCGCCGACACGGTCGCGCAGGCGATCCGGATGCTGAACGACGCCGGCCTGCTCGACGGCGCCGCGTTCCGGCACCACGACGCCCGCATGGCGATCCTGCGCGACATGTCCCCCCGCGACCGCGCGGCCCTGCACGCCAGCGTCGCCGGCCTGCTGCACACGGAGGGCGCGCCTTCGGTGGTCGTCGCGCGGCACCTCACCTACGCCGAGCGCGTCGACGAGCCCTACGTCGTCCCCGCCCTGCTGGAGGCGACCGAGCAGGCACTCCTCGCGGGCGAGATCACCATCGCCCTGCGCTTCCTGCGGCTGGCGCAGAAGCAGACCACCGACCCCCACCAGCAGGCCACGATCACCGCGCAGATCGCCTGCTCGGAGTGGCAGCTGGAGCCGCGCACCGCGACCCGCCACGTCTCCCAGCTGCGCGCGGCGGCGCGCGCCGACCGGCTCGGCGTCCGGTGCGCGCTCCGGCTGGTCGCGCTGCTGCTGTGGTACGGGCGGACGGCCGAGGCGGGCCAGGAGCTCGACCGGCTCGACCGGGCCCGCGCCCGGCTCGGCACCGAGGACGCCGCCGACCTGTACACCGTGCGGACCTGGGCGTCGTTCCTGTTCCCCGACGACATCACCCCGGCGGAGGACACCGGGCAGATGGCCGAGGCCGCCCCGAGCCCGCGCAGGCAGGCGGCGGGAACGCTGACGGCCGTCCTGCAGAACCGCGCCGGGGACGACGCGCTCGACCGGGTGGACAACGTCCTCACGCTGCTGCGCGACGAGCCGGGCGTGGGGTGCGAGACCAACGCGATGTCCGCGCTCGCCCTGCTGTACTCCGACCGCGCGGACGAGGCGGCGCCGCTGTGCGAGCCGCTCCCCCGGCTGCTGCCCGCCGAGTCGGCCACCAAGCGCGCCTGGTGCGAAGCGCTCCGCGCCGTCATCGACGTCCGGCGGGGCGAGATGGCCGGGGCCGAGCGGCACGCGGCGGCCGCCCTCGCGGGCATGGCCAACGACAGCTGGGGGGTGTTCGGCGGCCTGCCCGTCGCCGCCATGGTCACCGCGCTCACCGCGATGGGGCGGGACGAGGAGGCCGCCGAGTTCCTGCGCGTCCCGACCCCGGAGGTGCTCTACCGGAGCCTGGTCGGCCTGCACTACCTGCAGGCCCGGGGGCACCATTTCCTGGCCACGGGGCGGTACGAGACCGCCCTGCACGACTTCCAGACCTGCGGCGAGCTGATGCAGACCTGGAAGCTCGACCTCCCGGCGATCGTTCCGTGGCGCACCGAGGCGGCCCGCGCCCACCTGGGGCTCGGCAACCCGAAGGCGGCCATGGACCTCGCGCGCGAGGAGCTGTCCCGGCTGAAACCCGGCCCCTCCCGGTGCCGCGGTCTCGCGCTGCGCGTGCTGGCCGCCGCCTCCCCCGCGACGGAGCGCGCCGTCCTGCTGTGCGAGGCGGCCGAGGCGCACCGCCAGGGCGGCGACCGCCTGGAGTACGCCTACACCCTCGCCGAGATCGCGCGCGGACGGTGCGGGACGGACGACTCCGGCCTGCGCGAGGCCCGGCGCCTGGCCCGCCTGTGCGGCGTCGAGGACATCGAGCGGGGCCTGCTGGCCGGGTACGGTCCGCCTCCGGCGGCGCCGCGCGCCGCCGCCGACCTCGACTGCGGGCGGCTCACCGAGGCGGCCAACGGATCCTCGGCGGCGCCCGCCCTGCCCGGCGCCCCGCAGGCCGGCGCGGGCCATGCGGCCGCGTCCGAGACGGCCTCGAAGAGCGCGTCGAAGAGGTCCACCCGGAAAGCGTCGACGGTGGGCTCCGGCGCGCCGTCGAGGGCCGTCGCGTCGTCGGGGCGCGATCCCAGGAACGGGCTGACCGACGCGGAGCGGCGCGTCGCGGCGCTCGCGGCCCACGGCTACAGCAACCGGCAGATCGCGCGCGAGCTGTTCATCACGGTCAGCACCGTGGAGCAGCACCTGACCCGGGTCTACCGCAAGCTGAACGTCGGGCGGCGGGCCGAGCTCGCCGCCGGTTTCGACTTCGGCATCGCCGACTCCGCCTGAGCCGGCCGCAGAGTCCGCGCACCGCTACCCGGCGAGATCCGGGCCCTTCGGCGCGCCTCGACTTGACTCCTTGACATTACCGCGACATTACCCGTCTACCGTCCTCTGGACGCGGCGGAAACATGGTGGCAAAGTTACTTACCGAACGGTCGGCAAGCATGGGAGGAGCACCGTGCAATGGCGTGGACCTCGCATTGTCCGCATTCGGCAGAGATCCCACTGCGAGGCACAGCTGGTGTGCGTCCCGCATGTCGGCGGCTCGACGAGCTTCTTCCTCCCTCTCCTTGACGGAGTCGCACGCGCCATCGACGTCCTTGCGGTGGAGCACACGTCCCCCGGAGAACTGACCGACGATCGGATCGGCCCGCTCGCCGCCGAGATCGCCGACGCGCTGCGGCCGCGGATCGACCGGCCCGTCGCCCTCTTCGGGCACGGCACGGGCGCGCTCCTGGCGGTGGCCGCGGGCCGGTTCCTGGAGCGCCGCGCCGGCATCGTCCCGGTCGCCCTGCTCCTGTCCGGGCGGTCGGCGCCCCCGCCGCCCGCGGCCGGCGACGACCGGCTGACCTGCCCGATCCTCGCGCTGGCCTGCGACGCCGATCCCACGGCGAGCATCGCGGGAATGGACCGCTGGCGCCGGCACACCACCGGACCGTTCACCCTCCGCGTCTACCCCGGAGGCGGCCAGTGCCTGCTCGGGCACCGGTCCGAGATCTGCGGGCAGATCGCCCGCGAGCTCCTCCCCGCCGAACCCGCGCAGCCCGCGCAGCCCGGGACGCCGGCGCGGTGCCGGGACGAGGACGGCGGCCGGTTCCGGTAACTTCCGGACGCCGATGCCGTGGTGCATCCCCCGGAGGCCGTGGAAAATGGGGGCACGGCTCTGCCTGCCGAACGTTCGTCAAGTAGGGACATCAGGGCGGAGAGGTCCAATGGTGGATGTCAAAGCGAACCGCACGCGGGAGCGCATCCTTGCGATCTCCGGGGAGTTGTTCCGCCGTCAGAGCTACGCGGGGACGTCCATCGCCGACATCGCCGACCGGCTCGGCACCAGCAAGGCCGCCATCTACTACCACTTCTCCTCCAAGGAGGAGATCCTCAACGCGATGATCACCGAGCCGATCGCGATCTACGAGGACATCGCGGTGCGCGCGGCCGAGGGGGCGTCCGCCGAGGAGCTGCTGGGCCGGCTGATCGACCTCATGGCCGCGCCCGGCGCGCACTGGGCGATGCTCGAGGCCGACCCCTCCATCCGGTACGCGATCGACGAGCGCGCCACGCAACACCGGCTGCTCGACAAGACGAGCCAGATCATCGACACCCTCCGCGGCACCGACACCTCCCGGGCCGCCTGGGTCCGCGCCGCCGCCGCGTTCGCCATCACCAAGGAGGCGACCCGGGTGATGATGTGGGAGGAGGGGACGCTGAGCGGCGCGGACCGCGCGGCCCTGCTGGCCGCCGCGCTCGACGCGCTGGCCCCCGGGCCGGGCCGCCCGCTGGAGGCCGCGGACGCCGCCCAAGAGGGGCTTTAGCCGGCCCGCCGATCATTGCGGACGACCGGTCACGGGCTGGAGAGGAACGGGTCGGGGATGGTCGTCCGCACGAATCCGGTCGAGGCGCTGCTCGACCTTCATCGCACCGGAGCGCTCGCCGCACGCTACCCGGAGGTCCGCTCCCTGCTCGCCGGGCATTCCGACGGGGAGCTCGCGCGGGCCGGGCACCTGCTCGCCCGGCTCGACACCGACGAGGTCCTGCGGGTGCACCCGGACACCCCGTCGGTCACCGTCGCGATCACCGGGCACGGGACGCTGGCCCAGCTGGCGCCGCTGGTCACCGCCGAGCTCGCGCGGCACGGGCTGCTCGCCCGCACGCACGTCTCGGACTTCGACGGCTACGTGTTCGACCTCGGCGATCCGGGCAGCACGCTCTACTCCACCGGCGCCGACCTGGTCCTGTGCGTCCTGGACCCCATGATCGTCCTGGACGGGCTGCCGGTGCCGTGGCGGGTGGAGGACGTCGAGCGGATCGCCGCCGAGAAGGTGGGCCTGATCGAAGGCCTCGCCGCCCGGTTCGCCGGGGCCGGCCGCGGCACGCTCGTCCTCAACACGATGCCGTTGCCGCGCGCGTACGCCGCCCAGCTCGTCGACCACCGCTCGCGCGCCCGCCTCGGCGTGGTCTGGCGCGAGGCCAACGCCCGGCTCCTCCGGCTGGGCGAGGCGTCGGCGGCCGTCGTCCTCGACCTCGACCCGCTCGTGGCCGAGGGCGCCGCCGCCGTCGACCCCCGGTTGAGCCGCTACGCCAAGGTCCACCTGTCTCCTGCGCTGCTGGCCGCCTACGCCCGCGAGGCCGGGCACCTGGCGCGGCAGGCCGCCGGGCGGACGCGCAAGGCCCTCGTGCTCGACCTGGACGGAACCGTCTGGGGAGGCGTCCTCGGCGAGGACGGCGTCGAGGGCATCGAGGTCTGCGACGGGCACCGCGGCGAGGCCTTCCGGTCCTTCCAGCGGGTGGCCAAGCAGCTGGCCTCGCAGGGCGTGCTGCTGGCCGTGGTGAGCAAGAACGACCCGGAGCCGGTCCGCGCGGCGCTGCGCGACCATCCGGGGATGACGCTGACCGAGAGCGACCTGGTCCGCGTCGTGGCGAACTGGCGCCCGAAGCACGAGAACCTGAAGGAGCTCGCGCGCACGCTCAACATCGGGACCGACAGCCTGGTCTTCGCCGACGACAGCGCGTACGAGTGCGGCCTGGTGCGCCGGGAACTGCCGGAGGTCGCGGTCGTCCAGCTCGGCACCGAACCCGCGCTCCACATCGGGGCGCTGCTGCGCGACGCCTGGTTCGACGTCCGGGAGCTCACCGACGAGGACCGCACGCGCGGCCGCAAGTACCGCGAGGACCTGGACCGCCGCGACTTCCTCGACGCCTTCGAGTCGATCGAGGACTACCTGCGCGAGCTGGAGGTGACCGTCCGGCTGGGCGACCTGGCGGAGGCCGACGTCGGCCGCGTCTCCCAGCTCACCCTGCGGACCAACCAGTTCAACATGACGACCCGCCGGATGCGGCCCGACGAGGTCCGGAGCTTCCCGGGACGGGTCCTGACCGTGCGGTCCGCCGACAGGTTCGGCGACAATGGCCTGGTGGGCGCCATCTTCACACGACGGGACGAGGACACCGTCCGGATCGACAACTTCCTCCTCAGCTGCCGGGTCTTCTCGCGCGGCATCGAGCAGGCCGCGCTGGCCGAGGTCCTGCGGCAGGCCCGGGAGTCGGGCGCGAAGACCGTCACCGGCCACTACCGGCCCAGCGCCAAGAACCACAAGGTCAAGGACTTCTACCTGCGCAACGGCTTCACCGAGGTCGGCAACGGTGCCTTCCGCCACGACCTCGACGAGGACGCCGCGCCGCCCGGCCACGTCCGGCTGATCGTGGAGGGCGGCCCATGACGGGCAGCCACTGGACGGTCCGCTCCGAGGCGCCGCTCTACCGCGACGAGTGGCTCGACATCCGGCTCGCGAACGTGGAGACCCCGGCCGGCCCCCTCGACCACCGGGTGATCCGCACCGGCGAGGGCGCGGGGGCGCTGGTCGTCGACCGGCGGGACCGCGCCCTGCTGATCTGGCGGCACCGCTTCATCACCGACTCGTGGGGGTGGGAGATCCCGGCGGGCGGCGTCGAGGCCCACGAGTCGCCCGCCGAGGCTGCGGCGCGCGAGGTCGAGGAGGAGACCGGCTGGCGCCCGGGCCCGATGCGGCCGCTCCTGTACACCGAGCCGAACAGCGGCATCGCCGACACCAGGCACCACGTCTTCCGCGCCGACGAGGCGACCTTCGTGGGCCCTCCCACCGAGACCGGCGAGTCCGAACGCGTGGAGTGGGTCCCGCTGGCGTCGGTCCCCCACCTCATCGGCACGCGCGCCATCGTCTCGGGCACCACGATCGCCGCCCTGCTCCTGGCCCAGTGCCAGCGGCCGGCGGTCCGTCCCAGCTAGCGTCGGGCGAGCGCGGCCCGGCGGGCGGCGGGTTCGTGGCCCGGCCGAGGTGCGCGCCCGGCGCCGATGCTCCTATGATCTTGGCTGCGCGCCTGCCGGGCGTAACCGCCGACGACCTGGCCCGGTGGGCGCCGCGCACCCACCGGGCCGTGCCCGGCCGGGTCACCCGCCCGCGCGCCGCCGCCGGAGCGTTCCGGCCAGTGCCCGGGCGCGGGCGGCGACGGACGCTCGCCGGTCAGCTTTTGATCGCCCTCTGGTCGCCGCCCTGGACGGCGATCTTGCGGGGCTTGGCCTGTTCCAGGACCGGGATGCGGACGGCCAGGACGCCGTTGTTGTAGGCGGCCTCGATGGCGTCGGCGTCCAGGTGCTCCGACAGGTAGACGCGGCGGGTGAAGGCGCCCATCGTGCGCTCGCGCACGAAGACGCGCTCGTCCTCGCCGAACTCCTCCTCGCGGCGCGCGCTGACGGTCAGCACGCCGCGGTCCACGGTGACCTCGATCGAGCCGGGGTCGATGCCCGGCAGGTCGAACCGCAGGACGACGTCGTCCGCGCGGCGGACGCCGTCCATCGGCATGCCCGCGCCCTCGCCGCGGCCGCTCAGGCCCGCCTGCCGGATCGCGCGGTCGAACTGGCGCTCGAACTCCTGCACGAATGGGTCGATCGACGTCAGCAGCATCGTTGCCTCACCTCCGAAGATCCCCGGGGCCTCCAGACCCGGGATGCCTGTGCCTTGCAGAGAGGAACCCTGCAACTCAAATTATAAGTACTCTCCAGCGCAGGTTGTCAACAAAGCTCGTCACGTTGGGTTGCGCTCGCCGGGGGCCGCGTCCCCTACGCCGTGGCCTCGTGGACCGTGAGCGCCAGCTCGACGGTCGAGTAGATCGAGAGGAACCGGGTGAAGCCGGTGGTGCGCAGCACCTCACGGATCCGCAGGTTCACGGCGGCCAACGCGAGCGTGCCGGTCTCGGAAGGGCCGGAGTCGGTGTGGGCGTCCGCGCTCAGCAGCCGGTAGATGACCGCGAGCACGCCGAGCCCGCTGGAGTCGATGAACGCGACGCCGCCGAAGTCCAGCACCAGGTGGCGGGCGCCGCGGGCGAGGAGGGTGGCCAGGTGGTCCCGCAGGTGCGCGGCGGTGTGGACGTCCACCTCTCCGACCACGGTCACGATGGCCAGATCGGTGTGCAGCGGATCGAACCTGCTCTCCACGATCAAGCCCATACGGATCACATCCGAGTCGTCCGGCGTGGTACACCGGCATACCCGCCCCGGCCCCGCTCATTCGATTTTCCCGTTTTCGGGCCGGTTTGACCGAAAGACCGAAACGTCGGGCCGGGGCGTCGAGGACGATTTCCGCGGCGGCGCCCGGAGCCGTCAGCCGGGCCGGTGGAGCCAGCTGGTCACGGCGGAGGCGCGGTCCGTCACGGTGGTCACGGTGCCCTCCATCATGCCCGTCATCACGCCGGTCACCGTGGCGGCGGCCTTGGCGCGGGCACGGGCGGTGCGGCGCTTGGCCAACCACGCTCCGGCGACCAGCGGCGTGCCGGTGAGCGCGTAGACGCCCAGCAGGCCGAGTCCTTCTCCCCACGTGCCCTGCAGCAGGTACGCCAGCCCGAAGACCGCGCATCCGATCGAGGTCAGCGTCAGCCCGCACACCAGCGTGCCCGCGGCCGCGATTCCCGCACCCACCATGATGACGCGCATCCCCGACCACGCCATGGCCCGCATCCGCGCGGCGGCGGCGGTCGGCGGGGCGGCGCCGGCCTCCCTCCCGTGCCCGGAGGTTCGCGTCTTGTCTGGTCGCCGGTTCGTGCCCTGCCCGTGGTCATCGGTCGCCGTTCCCGGTCGCGCCGGCACTGCCGCCCACCAACCTCTCGTCTCGCCTGGTACTTGCGCGCTGACTGAACGTAACAAGCGTTCCACGCTGTCAGATCATCCGGCGGACGGCCCGGACCGGGCGATGACGGGCGTGTCGCCTACGCATCCGGCCTCGGCGCCCGATGACGGTGGATGCGGTGGAGAACCGGTCGGGCAACGCCCGTGAACGCTAGGGTTCGAGGACCTTCGCCGCGGACGACGACATGGGGTGTGGCCAGGCCATGGGCAGACGGATTGTGGTGGAAGTGTCCGGCTACACGCGGGCGGCCGAGGGCGCGGCCGGTTACGGGGTGGCGATCGTCGACGAGGCCACCGGCGAGCTGATGGCCGAGGCCGCCGAAGGGATCGGCGCGGCCACCATGGCCGTCGCGGTCTACCGGGGCGTGTGCACCGGGCTGCTGACGGCGACCTCGACCGACACGGCCGCGGCGCTCGAGGTCCGCACCGACTGCCGCAGCGTCGTCGAGGAGCTGACGCGCCGGGCCGACACCGGCGACCCGTCGGTACAGGCGCTGCGCGACGAGGTGATGCACGCGGCCGCCAGCTTCGGCCCGGGCGGCGTCGTCTTCTCCTGGGTCCCGCGCGACCGCAACGAACGCGCCGTGGAGATGGCGCGGCTGGCGTGCGACTCCAATGACTGGGAACGGCCGTGGGTACGCACCGCCACCGTCGAGGTCCCCCAGGCCGAACCCGAGTCCCAGCCTCCGGCCGAGCCGTTGCAGGCGCTGGTGCCGCCGATGCCGTCCACGACGCTGCTGCTGGTCCGCACCGCCGAGACCCTGATGTCGCGCGAGCGCCGCTTCGCCGGCGACCAGGACGGCGACCTCACCGACGACGGCGTCGCCCAGGCCCGCGCGCTGGCGTCCCAGCTGTTCATCCGCGGCGACGTCGACGTGATCGCCTGCTCGGACCTGCGTCCCGCCACGGCGATGGCGCAGATCCTGGCCGAGGTGCTGGGGCTGGCGGTGGTCACCGTCCCCGATCTGCGCGAGCCCGGCTACGGCGAGTGGGAAGGGCTGACGTTCACCGAGGTCCAGGCGGCCTGGCCCGACGAGGTCTTCCAGTGGACCGCCGACCCGCACACCCCGCCGCCGGGCGGGGAGAGCCTGGCCGCCGCGCAGGCCCGCATCGAAGCGGCCGTCGACACGCTGGTCGAGCGGTTCCCGCACCGCACCATCGCCGTCGTCACCCATGTGACACCGATCAAGATGGTCGTGCGGCGGGCCCTGGAGGCGGCTTCGGTCGCGCTGCACCGCATGCACCTGGACGCCGCGAGCCTCACCGAGATCGACGTCCATTCCGAAGGCGCCGTCGTGCGCAGCCTCAACGACACGCGCCACCTCGACCCGGCCGCCGGCACCTCTCCGCAGACCGGCTGACCGGCCGGCCGACCCCGATCAGGCGGCGGGCCGCCCGGCGGTGGAAAGCCGTGGCCATTTCGCCAGGAAGGCCCGCCGTCCTCCAAGGCCGCGCGCGGACCGGCTGTATCGTGGCACGCTGCGAGCGCAGGCAGCCTGCGCCTCGAGGCTCAGGGGGACCCGGTGGAACTCACGCTGATGCTGTGCCTGCCCAGGGACGCGGAGACGGCGCATGTGACGCGGGAGGTGCTGGACGCCGCGCTCAAGGTCCTGGGGTGCACCGCCGGGACCCGCTCCGACATCGCCCTGGCCATCGGCGAGGCGTGCGCGAACGTGATCCAGCACGCCCACCCCGGTGACGAGTACGAGGTCCGGATCCACATCATCGACCGCAGATGCGTGATCGAGGTCGTCGACACCGGTCGCGGCTTCGACGCGATCGCCCTGGAGCAGGCCGCCCAGAGCCCCGAGGCCACCGCCGAGCACGGGCGCGGCCTGCAGATCATCAACGCCCTCGCCGACGACCTCCAGATCGCCAACCGGCGGGTCCAGGGCGCCATCGTCCGCTTCGAGATCCCGCTGAAGTGGGAGGCCGAGTCGGCGGGCGGCCACCTGATCACCGACGTCGGGACGGTGGTCTAGGCCGGGAGGCGCTTCCGGGTCCGAACGGAGGGCCACGACCAGCTTTACCTTCCGTTGAGACGGGCATAACGGCGGCGTTAGGAGCGTGATCCCATGGAGATGGTGGCCGATCGGCGGGCCCGTAAAGCAGTGTTCAGCGTCGACCGGTGCGGTGAGTGGTCGCAGGTCACCGTGACCGGAGAGCTGGACCTCACCACGGCGGCGACTTTCAAGGACCATCTGACGCAGGCGATGGCCGGCCGCGCCGAGCCGCGGGTGTCGGTGGACGTCAGCAGGATGAGGTTCTGCGACTCGTCCGCCCTGAACGAATTCCTGCGAGCACGGAAGCGGATCAGCGCTCTGCGCGGGCGGCTGGTCCTGCTGAATCCGACCGACCGTTTTACCCGGATCCTGCGGACCATGGGCTTGGACCGCGTCTTCGAGATCCGCGAAGCGCTGCCGGCCTGACCGCCTGACCGGTCGGTCGCCGTCCATGCGTGCGGTCGCCGGTGCCTTGGGTGTCGTCGGGGCAAGACCGGACATGGACCGGCGCGCCTTTTCTTGGCTGCGGCCGGCGGCGCTCAGGACGACGCGCCGTAGCGCGCGGCGATCGCGGCGGCGCGGTCGCGCAGGGAGGCGCGCAACCACTGCGGGTCCAGGGCCTCCGCGTCCGTGGCGAGCTGCCACAGCGCCCATTCGGCGTGTCTCGAATCTTGGAAGGTCACCTCCAGCCGTAGCCGACCGTCCGGGTCGGCCTCTTCGGCGCGGACGGCCAGCGCGGTGTCCAGCAGTTCCTCCCGCCGTGCCGGGTTCAGCCGCAGCAGCACGGTGACCTGGTCTCCCCCGGCCCGGAACCGCGTGCTGCGTTCCTGCCACGCCCGGTCCAGATCGATCCGGTCCGGTCGCTGCGCGGGTTCGTCGAGCTCCTCGGCGGCCAGGACGCGGGACAGCCGGTACGTACGGTCCGCGCCGGACCTCGTGGCCAGCAGGTAGCCGCGGTCGCGCACGGTGACCAGGCCGATCGGGTCCACCGTCCGCCACTCCGGCGGCCGGCCCGCGGCCGCGTAGTGGATCCGCAGCTTGTGCCCGGCGAACACCGCGCGCCGGACCTCGGCGACGATGGTGTCGGGCACCTCCTCGTCGACCACGCGGCGCGACAACAGGTCGATCTCCGGGTCGATGAGCAACCGCTCGGCAGCACCGGCCGCGATGTTTCGATGGCTAGCGGGCAGCGCGTCGACCACCTTGAGCATGGCCGAGGCGAGCGCCGAGCCGAGGCCGAACGCCTGCGCGCCGCGCCGCGATCCGGCGATCAGCAGGGCGAGGGCCTCGTCGTGGTTCAGGCCGGTGAGCTCGGTCCGGAAACCGGGCAGCAACGCGAACCCGCCGTGCCGGCCGCGTTCGGCGTAGACCGGGACGCCGGCCGCGGACAGCGCCTCGATGTCGCGCAGCACGGTGCGGGTGGACACCTCCAGCTCGCCGGCCAGCGTGGCCGCGGACAGCCGACCGTGCCGGCGCAGCAGCAGCACCAGCGAGACCAACCGGTCGGCGCGCATACGCGGACCTTAGCGAAATACACGACAGAGGATGTCGTGATTCATTGCGAGGCTTTCACCACGACGTCAAAGGCGGCCACCGGGCCGATGGACGTACGTCTCGACGGATCGAACGGAGCTGATGTGGTCATGGAGCGAACGGCGGTCAACCCGTGGACGTGGTCGGTGGAGCTGGGCTACAACCAGGGCGAGATCGTCTCCGGGCACGCCCGGACCCTCTATTGCGCAGGGCAGACCGCGATGAGCGGCGACGGCAAGCCCCAGCACGCCGGTGACATGGCGGCGCAGCTGGCGCTCAGCCTCGACAACCTGGAGGCCGTCCTCGGCGAGGGCGACATGTCCCTTGCAGACCTCGTCCGGCTCAACGTCTACACCACCGACGTCGATCTGCTCTTCCAGCACTACGGCGTCCTGGCGTCGCGGCTGGGCGCCGCCGGGGCGGCGCCGGCCACCACGATGCTCGGGGTGACGCGGCTGGCGATCCCCACCCTGATGGTCGAACTCGAGGGGACCGCCGTCGCACCGATCAGCCCCTCTCCGGACGCCGCCCGCTCGGCGGAGCCAGCCAGGTCTGGAGGGCCCAGCGCCAGGTGAGGGCGCGGCCCAGCGTCTCGCCCGGCGGCGCCTGGTGCGCGAAGTCGGTGAGGACACCGAACCGGCGCAGGCGGTGCTTGACCGTGTTCGGGTGGATGTGCAGGGCGTCGGCGGTGCGGCCCGGGTGCTCGCCGTGGTCGAGGTAGGTGAGAACCGTCTCGGCCAGAAGGCGGTGGAACTCCTCGGCCGGGTCGAGCCGCGCGAGATACTCGCGGGCGAGGACGGCGCCGAGGTCGGGACGGGAATCCAACGCGACCGGCATGGCGAGGTCGGTGAGGCGGCGGAGGCCGTCCAGGCCGCGGCGCCGCGCCGAGGCGAGCGCCGCGCGGCAGAGCCGGTAGACGTTCGCGAGGTCGGACGGGCGTACCGGCGGCCCGGCGATCGCGAGGAGGTCGATGCGGGCGGGCAGCCGGGTCGTGACGGCGCACCAGTGGCCGTCGACCAGGCCCGAGACGCCGTCGGGCAGGGCCACGGCGGCCTCGGTGCGGCGGGCCTCGCGCGGGTCGCCGATGTCGGTGACCAGGCAGTGGTACCGGCGGGTGGCCGACAGGCCGGCGTCGGCGGCGCAGGCGGGGCCGCCGCCGAGCAGCTCGCGCAAAGCCTGGACGCGGGCGGCGTGCGCCGACTGGGCGAGGCTCAGCTCGGTCTCGCGGTAGGCGTGGATCAGCCGGTTCTGCAGGCCGTTGGCGTAATGGTCCAGCTCCATGATCTCCTCGATCATGGAGTCGAGGGACACCCCGGCCGCGCGGGCCTCCTGCATCAGCCGCGTCAGCACGTACGAGCGGGCCGCCTGGAAGCCGTCGAGCAGGGCGGCCAGCGGGACGCCCTGCAGCGCGCGATCGGTGGCCAGCCGGTCGGCGGCCCTGGTGTCCTCCTCGCTCAGCCCGGACATGTCGATGAACGCGGCGGACACGACGGCGAGCAGCGCGGCGATGTGCCGCCGCACCTCCTGCACCGGCAGCCCGGCGATCGGCGGGGACTCCGCGCGGGCCGCCTCGACGACGGCGTCGAGCAGGCCGGGGTCGGCGCGCATGCGTTCCATGAGGCGGCGGAGCACGGTGCGTTCCGACATGTTCACTCCCGCATGGGGCGTCGCGAGGATCCCGCGACGCCCCAGTCTGCCCGGTTCAGCCGGCGGGCGTGAGCGCCGCGACGGCCTCCGGGGCCGCCAGGCCGGTGCGCTCGCGCTGCGGGAAGACGCCGACGGGCACCCGGGCGACCTCCTTCGCCGTCGCGTAGTCGATCACCGAGACGGCGTTGGCCTTGCTGAGGGAGACGAAGCAGCGGGTCCCGTCGGCGCTGGTCGTGCCCCAGTACGGGAGGCTGTTGACGGGGTAGCTGAAGATGCCCTTGGTGGACAGGTCCGAGGTGTTGACGACGGCGGTGTAGTCGTCGATGGTGCCGACGTCGCACAGCTGCCGTCCGTCACCGGACAGGGCGAGGCCGTGGTGGGCGGAGTTCTGCGGGTAGTCGTCCGGGCTCAGCGACTTGCCATGGTCGCTGTAGGGCATGGTGACCGTGTTGACGATCTTCCCCTGGTTCAGGTCGTACTTGATGAACCCGTTGAGGTAGGACTGCTGGGCGTAGAAGGTGTTGCCGTCCGGGGCGATCAGGTTCGGCCGGATGCCGTGCGGGAACCTCCACGTCTTGACGACCTGGAGCGAGTTCGCGTCGACCTTCTCCAGCAGGAAGTCGCCCTTCAGCAGTTCGAGCGACTTCGGCAGCGACGTGATGCCGATGCTGGTGTTGTAGATGTAGCGGCCGTCCGCGGTGAAGTCGTTCTGGTGCGGATAGGTCCCGGTGCCGAACTTGCCGATGACCGCGCCGGTCCTCGGGTCGAGCACCTCGGCGACCTGCGCGGTCGTCGCCGAGATCACGTACTTGGTGCCGTCCGGCGACAGGGCGGCGTGGTCGGCGTGGAAGCCGTCCAGCCGGGTGTGCCACAGCTCCCGGCCGGTGGCGACGTCGAAGGCCGCGGCGTCGTCGAGGTTGCCGCGCGACACGTACAGCGTGCGGCCGTCGGCGGCGAGCTGGACGTCGTCGACGAACCGGTCACCGCCCTCGATCTGCTTGACGGTCTCGTATCCGGCGCGCTGGACGAGCGTCATCTCCGCGAGGCGCTGTTGCAGGTCGGGGATGACGTTGAACGATCCGAGGTTCTGGTAGGTGCGGCCGTCGATGAAGCTCACGCTCCCCGACTGGCTGTTGCCCACCAGCAGCACGTCGCGCATCGCCGCGGCGTCCGCGGGCGCGGCGCCCGCGCCCACCGGGACGGCCAGGGCCGCGGCCGTTCCCGCGCACGCCACCAGGGCCTTCAGTCTTCTGCTGGACATGACGCCTCCTCCGGAAGTCGCCTCCGTCAGAACGAGTAGCGTCAAGTGTGCGGAGCCCGGCGGGCGCGGCAAAGGTCGCGGGAGCCAACGTACGGGCGTCCGGATGTCGGGAGCCGACAACCGGCCCGGCCGCGGGAGTGGATCGCGCGATGAGGACGGGACGCGCCGCCCGCGCATTCCATCGAACGCGCGGGCGGCGACGGATCAGCCGTTGATCCTTGCGGCGGCGAACTGGGCGCCCTGCGGGACGGTGCCGTTCGTCGCGTAGGTGAGGTGGGCGGAGATGTCGACGCCGTTCGCGCAGACCGGGTCGCCGAGGTTGCAGAACTCCTTGGCCTTCGGGCCGTAGAGGGAGCTGGCGGAGTTGATCGTCTGGCCGTAGAGGCGCAGCGGGTTGCCGTAGACCACGACGGCCTTGACGCGCGGGGCGAGGCTCGTCGGGATCGTGCCGCCGGTGCCGAGCAGGGTCCGGATGCCGATCGCGATGTCGGTGACGCTGGCGCCCTGGGAGTACCCGCCGAGCACGAACGAGGTGCCGGGGCAGGACGCGGCGACGGACTTGACGTGGTTGCTCATGTCGGTGGCGCCGGGTCCGGCGCTGGTCTGCGCGAGGTCTGCGGCGTAGTTCACCGCGTAGGAGCTCACCGACTTGCCGGGCAGGTCGCCGCGCAGGGAGCTGACGAACGGCGTCCCGACGATGCCCAGGCCGGGCAGTTCGCCGCTGCCGCGGGCGAACACGACGTCGACGTCGGAGCAGGCGGCCGACGCGGGTGCGGCGGAAACGGCGGCCAGGCCTGCGGCGCTCACGGCGCCGGCGAGGGCGACGGCCGCGAGCCGCCGGAGGGAGGGGGTGAGGGACATGCGGGCCTCTTTTCGTGCGCGGTGCGCGCGGGGGACGGATTCCGGGCCCCGACCGTTCGGGGCCGGTCAGCCCAGCAACGTAGAACGCCGCGGCCCGCGCGGCATCGGCAGAATCGCCGGTCTCTTCTCCGGTGTCGGCGGCGGGCGGATGCGGCCCCCGGGACTGGCGATTTCCCCGATGCCGGGACGGGCGGGGCGGCCGACACTGTGCTTCCCCCCGACCTGTGCTTCAGGAGGCAACGTGCGACCACCCCTGCGCTCCCCCCGGCGGCGGGCCACCGCCGCCGTACTGGGAGCGGTGCTCTTCAGCTCCTTCATCGGCGCGGCGCCCGCCGCGCACGCCGCCGCCGACGACCCGGCCGTCAGCGTCCCGCCGGCGGGCAGCCACGGATTCCCGTTCCTCGCCGCGGCGGAGGACCTCGGCTCGTTCGGCTACACCGAGAACGAGTACTTCATCTCCGGCACCGCGAAGTCGTACGGCAAGTCGGGCCTGTGGGGCTCGGACGGACGGTGGAACGTGCGCGAGACGGGCAGCGCCGCGTACAAGACGCGGCTGCTCGTCCGGCGGCCCACCGACCCGGCGAAGTTCAACGGGACCGTCGTCGTCGAATGGCTCAACGTCAGCGGGCAGCTGGAGCTGTCGCCCGACTACTGGTTCGAGCGCGACGAGCTGCTGCGCGAGGGGTACGCGTGGGTCGGCGTCTCGGCGCAGGCGGTCGGCGTCAACGGCGGGCTCGGCGAGATCAAGGGCCTCAAGGGCTGGGACCCGGCGCGGTACGGCACGCTCGTGCATCCGGGCGACGCCTACTCCTACGACATCTTCTCCCAGGCCGGACAGGCGCTGCGCGCGCCGGACGGCCCGGACCCGCTCGGCGGGCTGCAGGTCAAGACGCTGCTCGCGGACGGCGAGTCGCAGTCGGCCGGGTTCATGACGACCTACGCCAACGCCGTGCAGCCGGTGGCGGGGGTCTACGACGGGCTCATGATCCACAGCAACAGCGCGGTGGGCGCGCCGATCACCGGCGAGCTGGGCGACACGCTGTCGATGCCGAACCCGTCGCGGATCCGGACGGACCTGAAGGTGCCGACGTTCGTCGTGCTCACCGAGACCGACGTCCCGCTGGCGTCGGTGGCGCGGCAGCCGGACACCGGCAGCGTCGTGCACTGGGAGCTGGCCGGCACGTCCCACGGCGACCAGTGGGCGTACGACCTCGGCGACCCGACGCTGAAGAAGTCGGCGGGGTCGGCGGCGCCGCAGGCGGACTGCTCGCCCGGGACGGCGCCGTTCAACGACGGCCCCGGCCACTACTCGATGAACGCGGCGCTGCGCCATCTGGCGTCGTGGGCGCGGGGCGGGGCCCGGCCGCCGAGCGGCGCGCCGCTGAACACGGTGCTGCGGGACCCGCGCACCGGCCTCGCCACCGGCGGCGTCCGGCTGCCGGACGTCACGGTGCCGACGCGCACGCTCACCGGCCTGCGGAACATCGGCCTCAACGACGGGGTCTTCTGCGGCCTCTACGGCGCCCGCGACCCGTGGAACGGCGACAAGGACGGCTGGGACCGGCACGACGCCGGCGACCCGTCCGACCCGACGCTCCCGCCCACCGCCGAGCCCGTGCTGAGCCGGCTCTACCCGACGCACGCCGGGTACGTGAGCAAGGTGCAGGCGGCGGCGCAGCAGTCCGTCGACGGCGGGTACCTGCTGCCCGAGGACGCCGCGGCCATCGTCAAGGCCGCGCAGGACTCCGGCATCGGCGGCTGACCTCGAAGGACGGCGCGGCCGGCGGGCGCCCGGCGATCACAGGCCCCCGCCGGCCGCGCGTCGCGCCGTGACGCGGGGCATTGACGGGACGATTGTGCCAGTAGATGCTGGCGTCATGAGACGGTCATGCGGGTGGCGGGGTGCGGTCGCGGCGGGTGCGCTGGCGGTGCTGGGGATCGGTGCGGCGCCGGCGCGGGCGGACACCGGATGGCATTCGGTGGCCTCGCCGTTCGTCCCGGGCGGCACGCTCGCGGGGGTCGCCGCGATGGCGCCGGGCGACGCCTGGGCCGTCGGGACCTACTACCACGTCGGCTCGACGGTCTTCGACCATCCGCGGCCGGTGATGCAGCGCTGGACGGGCTCGGGCTGGCAGGGCTACCCGCTGCCGAACGGGCAGTACGACGCGAGCCTGGACGCGGTGGCGGCGACGTCGCGCACCGACGCGTGGGCGGCCGGGTACACCAGCAGCGCCTACCAGGTCGGGAAGAACTGGATCCTGCACTGGGACGGGACCTCGTGGACGCAGGTCCGCATCCCCGAGGGCGACGACGCGGCGGCGGGCAAGGCGTCGGTCGACGCGAGTCCGGGGAACGCATGGGTGTCGTTCGACTATCACGAGGTCTTCCGGATCAGCGGCGGCGCCGCCGAGCGGGTCCCGCTGACGGGCCCCGCGCAGGAGATCTCGATCGCGCGGATCCGGGTCGGCGACGGCACCTGGATAGCCGGCCGGCACGAGCATTGGGACGGCCAGTGGGCGTACTACCCCGACACCGCGCAGTGGGACGGCCGCACCTGGACCGAGCACCCGATCACCGTGTGGCCGGCGACGGCGCGCGCGACGGACGTCCTGCCGCTCGGCACCGGCGACGTGTGGGCCATCGGCCAGTCCGACGACCCCTCCGGCCCGCCCTTCCTCGCGCACTGGGACGGGACGGCCTGGCGCAACGTCCCGCTTCCGGGAGCCGGACCGGCGACGCGGGCGACGCTGGCGCCGGACGGCCGGGGCGGCGCCTACGCGAGCGGGATGGCCGGCGACGTGCCGGGCGCGCCGATGATCTTCCATCTCGACGCCGCCACGGGCACATGGTCGCGGGTGCAGGTGCCGCAGTCGGCCGGGACGTGGAACTCCGTGCTGACCGCCCTCAGCGTCGCGCCCGGCGGGACGACGATGTGGGGCACCGGCAAGAGCGCCCTCGGCACGCTGGTGATGACGACCGGCTGAGTCAGCTCGTGTCGACGGAGCGCTGCTGGCCGGGGTAGCCCGGCTTCTGCTCGGGGAGCCCCACCATGTCGTCGTCGAGCGACCCGGCGGTGAGCGGCAGCTCCGGCGGTTCGGGCTCGGGGCCCTCGGGCTTCTCGCCGGACGGCGGGGCGTCCACCGGGCCGCCGGCGTTCACCCCCTGGGACTCGACGAGGTCGTCCTCATGCTGTTCAGGCATGTTCGCCCCCTTACCCACTGGACGCCGGAATAGCCGGATGTCCAGCGGGGACGCGTCCTCGCTGCGGGACAATCGGAGCATGGCGAAGAAGTGCGCGTGCGGGTCCGGGGCCGCCTACGGGGAATGCTGCGGGCGCCTGCACCGGGGCGAGGCGCAGGCGCGGACGGCCGAGGAGCTGATGCGGTCGCGGTTCAGCGCGTTCGCCGTCGAGGACGAGGACTACCTGCTGAGGAGCTGGCATCCGGCGACCCGGCCCGGCCACGTCGGCTTCGACCCGGCGATGCGCTGGACGCGGCTGGAGATCGTCCGCGCCGAGGACGGCGGCCCCGGCGACGGCAAGGGCGTCGTGGAGTTCCGCGCGCACTACGCGGCCGGCGGTGAGGACGGCGTCCTGCACGAGATCAGCCGGTTCGTCCGCCATGACGGCGCCTGGGTCTACGTCCGCGGCAAGACGCTCTGACCCTCGGTCGTGCGCTTCAGATGTTCAGGTTCTTGAAGGCGGCCACCTGCTCGGTGATGGCCCGTTCGGTCGGCAGCCGTTCGACCGAGGAGGCGCCGAAGAACCCCACGACGCCCTGCGTCCGCCGCAGGACGTAGGCGGCGTCGTCCGGTTCGGCGATCGGGCCGCCGTGGCACAGGACGAGCACGTCGTCGCGGACGGCGGCCGCCGCGTCCCGCATCGCCTGCACCCGCTCGACCGCCTCGTCCAGGGTCAGGGCGGTGCCGGCGCCGATGCTGCCCTTGGTGGTGAGCCCGACGTGCGGGACGAGGACGTCCGCGCCCGCCTCCGCCATCGCGCGCGCCGAGTCCTCGTCGAAGACGTAGGGGGCGGTGACGAGGTCGCGTTCGCGGGCGAGCCGCACCATCTCCACTTCGAGGTCGTAGCCCATGCCGGTCTCTTCGAGGTTCTGCCTGAACACGCCGTCGTACAGGCCGACGGTCGGGAAGTTCTGCACCCCCGCGAACCCCATCGCCTTCAACTGGTCGAGGAAGACGGGCATGACCCGGAACGGGTCGGTGCCGCACACGCCCGCGAGGACCGGAGTGTCCCGCACGACCGGCAGCACCTCGGCCGCCATCTCGACGACGATCTGGTTCGCGTCCCCGTACGGCAGCAGGCCCGCCAGGGAGCCGCGCCCGGCCATCCGGTAGCGGCCCGAGTTGTAGATGATGATCAGGTCGACGCCGCCGGCCTCCGCGCACTTGGCGGACAGGCCGGTGCCCGCGCCCGCGCCGATCACCGGCTTGCCCGCCGCGACGGCGGCGCGCAGGCGTTCCAGGACGGTCCGGCGGTTCACTGCTCTCCCCCTGTGATCAGTTCGTGCAGCCGGTCGGCCATCGCGCGGCCGAACGACGGGTCGTTGATGTTCACGTCCAGCCTCTCGGTCTCGACGGCGCCGTCCATCGCCGCGAAGCAGGCGGCGTCGGCGTCCGGGTCGTGGAACGGCATGCCGGGCGCGTCCAGCGCCGACACCCCGCCGAGCGGGACGAACAGCACCGTCGGCCCGGTCGCCGCGGCCAGCTTCGCCGCGACCCGCCGCCCGAGCTCCGCCATCTCCTCCGGCGTCGTCCGCATCAGCGTCACGGTCGGGTTGTGGACGTAGAGGTTGCGGCCCGCGAACCGCTCCGGGACGGTGCCGCGCGGGCCGAAGTTCACCATGTCGAGCGCGCCCGGCGCCACGACCTGCGGGATCCCGTGCCGGCCCGCCGCCGTGAGCCGCTCCGGGCCCGCCGACAGCACCCCGCCGACCAGATCGTCGGCCAGTTCCGTCGTCGTCAGGTCGAGGACGCCCGCGATGAGCCCGCTGTCGACCAGACCTTCGAGCGCGCGCCCGCCGGCGCCGGTCGCGTGGAAGACCAGCACCTCGTAGCCCAGTTCGTCGAGCCGTTCCCGCGCCGCGTCCACCGCCGGGGTCGTCACGCCGAACATCGACGCCGCCACCAGCGGCCGCTCGTCCGCCGCCTCCCGCGGCGCCGCCGCGTACGCCTGCGCCATGCCCGCCGCCGCTGCCGCCGCGTTCCCGAGGATCAGCCGCGACACCCGGTTCACGCCCGCGATGTCGACGACGCTGTAGGTCATCGTGACGTCCTTCGCGCCGACGTAGGGAGACACGTCCCCGGACGCCATCGTCGACACGATCAGCTTCGGCAGCCCGATCGGCAGGTCCCGGACGGCCCGCGCCGCGATCGACGACCCGCCGCTGCCGCCGACCGCGAGGACCGCGTCCACGCGTCCCTGCGCGATCAGCTCGGCGAGGACGACCGCCGCGCCCTCGCCCATCGCGGTGACCGCCGGGCCCCGGTCGCCGGCGTCCCGCAGCACCTCGATCGACGTGCCGCCCGCCCGCGCGACCCGCTCCGCCGGCACGTCCGCCGCCGCACGCGGCTCGCCGACGCCCGCGTCGACCAGGACGACGTCGCAGCCCAGCTCCCGGAGCCGGTCGCGCAGCCAGTCGTACTCGGCGCCCTTGGTGTCGAGCGTCCCCACCAGCACTACGGTCGCCACGCCGCGCCCTCCCGTCCCGGATCCCGCCTTCGAGGATCCTGCCCTGCGCGCGCCCGCACAACCGGCCTCAGAGGGCCGGCACCGGCGCTTCGGTGATCTTGCCGTCCTCCAGGTGCAGGACGCGGTCGGCCTCCGACAGCAGCGCCTGGTCGTGCGTGGCGACCAGCACCGTGACGCCCTCGCCGGCGACGACCGCGCGCAGCAGCGGCATGATCGCGGCGGCGGTCTCGGAGTCGAGCTGGCCGGTGGGCTCGTCGGCGAGCAGCAGCCGCGGCCGGTTGGCCAGGGCGCGGGCGATCGCGACGCGCTGGCGCTGCCCGCCCGACATCTCGTAGGGCCGCTGCGCCGCGTGGTCGGCGAGGCCGACGAGCGCGAGCAGCACCCGGACGCGCTCGTCGCGCTCGGCGGGCGCGGTGCGGGCCAGCCGCAGCGGCACCTCGACGTTCTCGGCGGCCGACAGCACCGGGATGAGGCCGTGCGACTGGAACACGAAGCCGATGTCGTCGCGGCGCAGCGCGAGCAGCTCGTCCTCGGAGAGGGCGCCGATCTCGCGGCCGTCGACGCGGACGGTGCCGCCGTCCGGGACGTCCAGGCCGCCGATCAGGTTCAGCAGGGTCGTCTTGCCGGAGCCGGACCGGCCCTTGATCGCGACGAGCTCGCCGGGCGCGACGCGGAACGACGCGCCGCGCAGCGCGGGCACCTCGACCCGGCCGGTGCGGTAGGTGCGGACCAGGTCGTCGACGGCGACCATCGGCTCGGTCATGCGCGCTCCTCGGGACGGTCGGGCCAGACGCCGACGTGGTCGCTCTCCAGCGCGAGCCGGACCCGGTCGCGCATGCCGAGCGACTCGGTGAAGCCGCGCGGCAGCTGGACGCGGCCGACCCGGTCGAGCACGGCGTACTCCTCGGCGGTGCGGGTGCCGTCGGCCTCGTCGCGGCGGCGGACCTCGCTGCTGGTGCGGCCGTCGCGGATGCCGACGGTGCGGTCGACCCGCTCGGACACCCCCGTGTCGTGCGTGACGATCACGGTGGTGGTGCCGAACTCCTGGTTGACGCGGCGGAACGCGGCGAACACCTCGGCGGCGGTCGCGGTGTCGAGCTCGCCGGTCGGCTCGTCGGCGAGCACGACGTGCGGCTCGTTGGCGACCGCGACGGCGATCGCGATGCGCTGCTGCTGGCCACCGGACAGCTCCGCGGGGCGGCGGCCCGCGCACTCGCCGACGCCGAGCATGCCCAGCAGGTCGGCGGCGCGGGTGGCGCGCTCGCGGCGGGACCGTCCGGCGAACCGCATCGGCAGCTCGACGTTCTGCGCGGCGGTCAGGTACGGCAGCAGGTTGCGGGCCGTCTGCTGCCAGATGAAGCCGACCTTCTCGCGGCGGAACGTCAGTCGCTCCCTGGCCGACATGGTGAGCAGGTCGGAGCCGGCGACCCGGGCGACGCCCGCGGTCGGCACGTCCAGCCCGGACAGGATGTTCAGCAGCGTCGACTTGCCGGAGCCGGACGCGCCGACGACGGCGATCAGCTCGCCGGGGTCGACCAGCAGGTCCAGGCCCTGCAGCGCGACGACCTCGATGCCCTCGCTCTTGTAGATGCGGACGAGGTTGTCGCACACGATGTGCGCGCCCTCGCCGTAGGCGGGGCCGCGCTCGACGGCGCGGCGTTCGAGTTCGGCCAGGTCGGGTGCGTCGGCCACGTCTGCTCCTGTCCGTGCGGGGGGCCTCCCCCGGTCCTCTTCGCTCACTTCAGTCCCCCGTTCTCAGGACGTCGCCCAGGGCCGAGCGGTCGAAGGCGCGGTCGACGGCGAGGGCCGCAGCGGCGGCCAGCAGCAGCGCGGCGAGCAGCGCCAGGAGCGCGGCGGCGCCGGGCGTGTGGCCGGTGGCGGCGTACCCCGAGGTGTAGGGGCGCAGGTCGACGACCGGCCCGGTGATCTCGGGCAGGAACAGGCCGAGCACCCATCCGGCGGCGACCGCGCACAGCAGCACCGGTGCGATCTCGACGAGTGCGAGGACGCGGGACCGGCGCCGGTCAAGGCCGAGGACGCGCAGGTGCGCGACGGTCCGGGCGCGGGCGCGCGCGCCGACGACCAGCACGAACAGCACGGCGAGCAGCCCGTAGCCGCCGGCGATCAGCGCGGCGTCGCGGAAGGTGCGGTGCACGAGGTCGATCGTCGGGACGTCCGTCATGTCGTGCAGGACCTCGCTCCGCAGTTGCAGGCTGCTGGTGGTCTCCTTCGGGGAGGAGGCGGCGAGGACCCTGCCGAGCGCGGCGCCGTCGACGCGGTCGCCGCCGATGAAGATCTCGGAGGGCCGCTGCATGGAGTCCAGCGCCTTGTAGGGGACGATGACGAACGCGGAACCCGGCGCCACGGAGGGGAACTCCTTGATCGTCCCGGTCGGCTCGACGCGGATGGGGCCGGCGAGGGAACTGGTCAGCGTGACCGTCCTGGACCCGGTCTTGAGGATGCGGTCGGCCTCCGGCGAGACGAGCTGCCCGTTCGGCGCGCCGGGAACGCCGGGAACATGGGGGAACGCCGCGCGGTAGGCGGCCAGGTCGACGCCGACGACGGTGATCGGGGTCTGGTCGCCCGGCCCGGTCGCGCCCTCGACGACGCGGGCCGGGACGGCGGCGGTGACGCCGTGGACCGCGCGCGCCTTGGCGACGGCGCCCGGGTCGAGGGCGGCGGACTCCAGCCGGGCGTCGCCGCCGATCGTGCTGTAGGAGGCGCGGACCTGCCCGTCGCGCAGGGTCGTGTCGACGGTCGCGCTGAACCCGGCGACGGCGGCGGCGAGCAGCAGCACGACCAGCGGCAGCGACCCGATCATGGTCTGCCGGGAGGCGCGCGCGAGGCCGACGAACAGGACGGCGCCGCGGCCGCGGCGCAGCGCGGGCGCGGCGGCGCGCAGCAGGTGGGGGTAGGCGCGCAGGACGAGCATGCCGAGCGCGGCGCCGAGCAGGACGGGGACGGCGGCGACGAGCGGGTCGGCGCCGGACGCGCCGCCGCGCCGCCGCAGCACCACGACGCCGGCGACGGCGACCGCGACGAGCAGCACGTCCAGGACGAGGCGGCGCGGGGAGCTCCGGGCGGCGGTCAGGTCGCCGCCGCGGGCGGAGCCGAGGCCGCCGCCGCGTTCGCGCAGCGCCGGCGCGGCCGACACCGCCAGGACGACCGCGACCAGGCCGGCCACGACGACGATCGAGCGGGACTGGGGCGGGCCGGCGTCCAGGAGGCGCCCGGCGGCGTAGCCGAGCGCGGCGGCGGGGACGACGGCGAGCGCACTGAGCCCGCAGGCGTATCCGGTGAGCGTGCGCAGCGACGCGCCGCGGGCGCGCATCGTGCCGAGGACCGGGCGGATCCGCTCGCCGAGCAGCCCGGTGGCCAGCAGCAGCACGCCGGCGGCGACGGCGGCGAGCCCGGCGAGCGCCGTCCCGAGGATGGACCGGGCGGTGCGCAGCCGGACGTCGAAGCCGTGCAGCCGGCCGTCCAGCGCGGTCACCGCGGTGCAGGAGAACGGGCCGGCCTGGCCCTGCACGGCGGTGCGGTAGGCGTCGAGATCGCCGCGGACGGCGTGGGCGCGGGCGTTGTCGAAGGCGGCGGCGCGGAAGGGGAACCGCCAGGTGAAGGTGAAGGTCCGGTCGGCGCCGTGGGTGAGGACGGTGTAGCCCCGCGCGTCCATCAGCGCGGTGCCGACGTCCCCCTCGGCGCCGTCCGGGCTGATGATCTTCCTCATGGCCTTGAGCAGGCCGGGGCGGGAGGCCCAGTACGGGTCGCGGGGATCGGTGGGCGCGAACAGGCCGCTGATGCGGACGTACAGGGGGCCGCGCGCGTCGGGGTCCCTGAGGGTCGCCCGGTCGCCGGGACGGTAGCCCATGGCCTGCGCGTACTGCTGCGCGACCAGCACCTCGACCTCCTGGCCGGCGGCGGGGACGTCGCTCGCTGGAGGCTTGTTCACCGGCGGCCGGCCGGCGACGAGGCGGACGCGCTTCCAGGCGCCCGGGTCCCAGTCGAAGCCCATCAGCCGCGGCCGTTCGAAGTCGCCTTCCATGAACATCTGCCCGGTGGCGGCGACGGACGCCTCGGGCGGCCCGGTGACCTCGCGCAGCGAGCCGGGCAGCAGCTGCTGCCAGCTGAGCCCGTTGGACTCCAGCACCACCTCGTCCGGGACGGCGACGGCGGCGTCGGTGCCGTGCGACTTGCCGGTGACGCGCAGGTCGGCGTCCGCGCCGACGGCCGCGGACGCGCCGCGGTCGTATCCGGCGGCGGTCGCGGCCGGGACGGTGACCGCCAGCACCGCCGACACCAGCGCCAGCACGGCGAGCGCGGCGAGCGGCGCCCACTGCGTGCGGGCCAGCCGCAGCCACGGTCCGGCCTGCAGGGCCCGGCTCATCATTCCTCCCCCGCGCGCAGTCCGGCGCCGACGTTGCGGCGGCGCAGCACCCGGATGACCGGGGGCAGCACCAGCGCGAGGACGGCGGCCGTCCCGGCGAGCATCGCGGCGACCAGCGGCCACTGGACGATCAGGACGGCCGGCGGGTACGGCTCGGTGGTCTGCAGCCCGACGACCAGGTGCGGGACGACGAGCCGGGCGACGACCAGGCCGAGCACGGTGCCGCCGGCGAGGCCGGCCACGACGAGGAACGCCTGCTCGACCGCGAGCATCCCGGCGACCTGCCGCGGGTGCACGCCGAGGGCGCGCAGCACCGCGAACTCGCGGGACCGCCGCCCGGCGGTGACGGCGGCGTTCACCACGAACGCGATGACGGCGAACGCGAGCGCGGACCCGAACCCGAGCACGAGGACGCCCTGGAGGGTGGCGCCGAGCGGCGCGTCGCGCAGTTGCGAGCGGAGCGCGGCGCGGTCGGCGGCGACCTCGCCCCATTCGTGGTGGTCGCCGACGGCCTGCGCCGCGGCCCGGGTGCGGCCGCCGGTGGTCGAGGCCCACCATTCGGTGGGCTGCGTGCCGCCGGCTCCGGACTGCCCGGCGGCGATCCGTCTCTGCGCGAGGGTGGGCAGGTCGACGAGGACGGCCGGGGTGCCGGGCGCGACCGTCGGCAGCGCCTCGGCGATCCCGACGACCCGGACGGGCTGGTCGCCCTCGCCGCCGCTCAGCGTGACGGTGCCGCCGACGCCGACCTTGGCGCGGGTCGCGGCGGCGGTGCTGACGACGCCCGGCACGACCGGCAGGAGACGCGGGTTGCCGGCGTGATGGGCGGGCGGTGTGCCGGTGCCGAGCACCGCGTGCACGACGGTTCCGCTGGTGGGCAGCTCGGCGCCGTACACGAGCTGGCCGGGCGGGGTCGTCGGGATCGCGATCCGGAGGAGCCCGCCGCCCGTCCCGGGTCGCGGGCGCACCGGCTTGGCGGGGTCGACGGGCTCGGCGAAGACGTCCCAGCTCGTCTTGGCGGGCATCGCCGCGTCGCCGGTGCCGTCGCCGCGGATGCGCTCCACGGTCAGGTCGAGGGGCCCGCTGTAGGGGTTGGCGTCGTAGGAGTAGTCCAGCGCGCGGACCGACAGCGGGTAGCTCGGCGCGCCGCCCGGCCCGGTGACGGCGGCGGCGTCGACCGCGATCGTGTGGGTTCTGCCGTCCGGCGGGACGCCGCCGAGGGCGACATGGCCGACCACGCCGCGCGCGTCGGCGACGCTCAGCTCCGCCGTGAAGGTCGGGCCCCGCTTCACCATCGCGTCGGGAGACCGCTCGGGGGTGGGGCCGGTTCGCTTCAGCCGCACGTCGACCAGCAGCCGTCCGGGCCTGCCGGGGATCACCAGCGCCGGCGCGCCGGGACGGGCGCCGGCCAGCTCGCCGAGCGCGAGGGCGTCGCGGAGTCCGGGGCGGACCCGCAGCATCGGCTCCAGCGCCCGCGCGTCGGCGGCGAGCATGACGGCGGACGCGGTGCCGATGGTGCCGTCGGTGCGTACCACGCCGGTCGTGGCCGTGACGCCGGGAAGCGCGGCGATCCGCGCGCCGGTCCCGAGCGGGGTCGCGCCGCCGACGCCGTTCACGCCGGCGACGCGCAGGTCGGTGCCGCTCTGGAAGTCGGCCTGGTCGGTCTGCGAACGGCGCCAGGTCGCCATCGTGGTGACCGACAGCACCCCGACGGCGATCGCCATGACCAGCAGCAGCACCGGCCCAGCGTAGCGCGAGGGCCGGCGGCCGACCTGGCGGGTGCCGAGGGCGGGGGCGAGGCCCCGGCCGCGCCCGACGACCCGCTCGGCGGCGCCGGACGCCAGCGGCACGGCGCGCAGCAGCAGGACGCCGCCGGCGAGCACCCCGAGCGCGGGCCCGGACACGATGACCGGGTCGACCCCGGTGGCGCCGCCGGAGCCGGTGGCGCCGTCCACCCCGTACCGGGTGAGCTGCCAGATCGCCAGCCCGGCGACCAGCAGCAGCGCGAGGTCGGCGCCCGATCCGCGCAGCCTGCCGCGGGCGGCGCGGCCCATTCCGGCCTGCGCCTCGACGAACGTCCGGTTGGCGCCGCGCAGCGTCGGCAGGCCGAGCGCGACGGCGCCGGCCAGCGCCGTGGCGACCGAGACGCCGAACAGCGGGAGGAGCGGCCCCGCGTCCAGGTGCAGGCCGGAGTCGCGGATCGCGGGGACGCGTCCGGCCAGGTGCAGCAGCGGCCCCGCCAGCAGCGGCCCGCACACCGCGGCGGGCAGCACGATCAGCGCGCCCTCGGCGACGCCGAGCCGGGTGAGCTGGCGCATGCCGAGGCCGCGGGTGCGCAGCAGCGCGACCTCGCCGCGCCGGTGGTCGGCCAGCAGCCGGGCGACCAGCATCCACGCGCACCCGGCCAGCAGGATCAGCTGCAGCACCGGGATCAGCAGCGTCGACCGGGTGACCCGCATGGCGTGGCCCAGCCGGCCGGTGAGCTCCGGCAGGTTCGTCACGGCGGTGTACTGCGCGCCGCCGAGGGCCTTGCCGTAGACGTCCCCGCCGTGCGCGACGCGGTCGCCGAGCGGGTCGAGGTCGCCTGCGTCGAGACGCCCCAGGGACGGCATGATCGTCCACCCGACGGCCACGCCGGTGCCGTTGAAGCGGGCGGCGAACACGTCCTCGGGCACCACGAGCGGACCGTAGGCGGTGTACTCGCCGCGCTCGACGCCGGTGGTGACCAGCCGGTCACCCCGCCAGAAGTAGTCGTCCGGCTCCGGCACGTCGAACAGCCCGACGATCTTGGCTCGCACGACGGCCTTCTCGTCGATGCGGCCGTGCAGGGTGAGGACGTCGCCGACCGAGGCGTGGACGAGGCGGGCGGCGGCGGCCGGGAGCGCCGCCTCGACCTCCGCGTCCTTTCCGGCCCCGGCACCCGGCGCGGGCCAGCGTCCCTGCGCGAGCCGGCCGTGCCGGTCGATGCCGGTGTAGGTCGCGAACGCGGTGAGCTCCGGATGCGGGCTCTTCTCCTGGCCCGGCAGCGTGTAGGAGTCGCTGCGGACGCCCATCGAGACCGTCACCGGAACGGTGCGGTAGACCTTCTTCACCGCGCCGTCCACCTGCTGCCGCGCGGCGGGCAGGCCGCCCGCCGGGACGGTGGTGCTGAGCGTCGTGCCGGCCGAGGCGAACGTCGCCTGCGCGAGCGTGCGCCGCAGTCCCTCGCGGGTCGTGGTGCCCGCGTAGCCCACCAGCGCCGCCAGCACGGTGGTGGCGAACAGCGCGGTGGCGCACGCCGCGAGCACCAGTGTCCGGTCGGCTGCCATGCGGCTGACGACGAGCCCCCGTTGCCCCATGGGCGTTCATGATCAATGCCTGTGACCGGGACAACAAGACCTGGTGACTTTCTTTTACTGATCGCAATATTTCCGATACTTGACCATGATCACGACAGGATCGGCCGCCGCTCAGCCCTCGCCGCGGCGCAGCGCGATGAGGCGGTCCAGGACGTGCGCGTCCGCCGACAGCCCGTTGTGCGCGTACTCGCTGGTCACCCACGTCCGGATGCCGGGGATCACCGCGGCCGTCGCCATCGACATCTCGCGGTCCACGTACATGTCGTCGTAGTAGACGGCCGCCGCCACCGGCACGGTCGTGGACGCCAGCCGGTCCGCGTCGTACAGCGCGGGCCACTCGTGCGCCGCCACCAGGTCGGCGCACTCCCGCAGCGGCGCCAGCGCCGGGTCCTCCTCGAACAGGAACGGCAGGATGGTCTCGCCGAGGAAACGGAACGGTCTCGCCCGCGGCTCGAACTCGGGGAACTCCGCGAGCACCCGCGCCGCCGCCCAGTTCGACGCCGTCCCGTTGCTGACGCACGACTCGTGGACGAGCGCGTACAGCGGCTGCGCGGCGAACGAGACGATGCCGTCGACGCCCCGCAGGAACGTGTCGGACAGCCGCCCACCTGCGACGAACGCCTCCTCCAGCAGGTAGTGCAGGTTGTCGAACTGCACGGAGTGGCCGAGCCCGATGCCGACCGTCTGGAACCGGCGCGCGGTCAGCCGCTCCCCACCCGGCAGCCGCTCGTCGTTGTCGTCCAAGTGCGCTGCGATGCGCGCGGCGACATCCTCGTCCTCGGGATAGCGCGCGAAATACCGCTCGTTGGCCGCCGCGATCCGCGGGTACGCGGCGCGGTACCAGTCGTCGGGCGTCCCCGTCAGGCTCGGCAGGCCGCCGGTGATGAACACCTCACTCAGCCCCTCCGGCGCGATCGACAGGTACGTCACCGCGCAGAACCCGCCGAAGCTCTGCCCGAGAACGCTCCACGGACGGTCGCCGGCCAGATGGCGGCGCAGCAACTCGGCGTCCCGCACGATCGAGTCGGCGCGGAAATGCCCCAGGTATCCGGCGGCGGCCTTCGGGTCGGCGGGCAGCGTCTGCCGGTTCGCGGGCGTGCTGCGCCCGGTGCCGCGCTGGTCGAGCAGCAGCACCCGGTACTCCCGCAGCGCCCGCTCCAGCCACGCGGCGGGCATCGCCCCCGGCCGCGGCGCCTTGTTCCCCGGCCCGCCCTGGAGGTAGAGCAGCCACGGCAGATCGTCGTCCCGCCTGCCGGGCGCGACCACCTCGCGCGCGTAGACCTGGATCGCCGGCCCCGACGGGTCGGCGTGGTCGAGCGGAACGTCCAGGACGTGATCGGTACAGGCGTACCCCGGCCCGGTGAACGAAGTCGGCATGCCTCCCACTATCGCCGACACCCCCACCTGCCCCGACATATGGTGTGCCGATGAGCGGAGGCCACGCCCACTACGTCATCGTCGACCGGGACGGGCACCGCGTCTGGTCCCGCCACCGCGGCGCGAGGACCCTCCAGACCGACCTGCTGTCGGGGCCCGATCGCACCCTCGAGTTCGTCCGCGCCCAGAAGGGCGGCACTCCGGACTTCTGGATGAACTCGGTGTGGTGGCGGGCCGTCCTCCTGCTCGACCTGCGGCGCCGGCGCCTGCTCGTCCAGATCGCCGACGAGGTGTGCGCCCCGTCCGTCCCCGAGATCCGCGCGTGGCTGCGGATCGTCCGCGCGTTATGGCCGGGCTGGGACGTCCGCTGGGCCGCGCGCGGCCTGCACGAGGTCATGGACTACCTCGGCCTGCCGTACGACACCGTCCGCTACCTGGACGACCCGCCGCGGCCCCTGCCCGAGCAATGGGCCGACCCTCCGAACGACGACGACCTCACCGAAATGCCCGAGACGCTCATAGCCGTCCGAAACGACGAGGGCCGCCTCTCCCTGGCCTCCACCTGGATCCGCACCCCGGACGCCGCACTCCTCGCCGGCCCGGACGCCCTCCTCGTTCCCCAAGACCAGGCAACGGACACGGCCGTCCTCGAAGGCGTCCCCTGGAACGGCCTCTACGTGGACGCGCCCGCCCGCCGCGCCCACTGGTGGGCGACCGACCTCCGCCTGGACCTTCGCCGCCTCCCCGCCCTCTGGCCCGCCTGGACCCTAACCGACCACGCCGACGCCTACGAGCAGGTGGCGGCCCTCATAGGCCCCACCCTCCTCATCGACCCCCCACCCGCGCGTTGAGTTGCGGCGAGTCGTTGTTATGGGCGGCCGGATAACAACGACTCGCCGCAACTCAACGTCAGAACAGTGACCGGTGTGCATGGTGGGCCTCTCCGATCCGCGTCCGCTGCGGGAGCAGATCACATCGCTGATCACGCGGCGGATCGCCGACGGCACCTACGCGGTCGGGTCGAAGATCCCGACCGCCCGCGAGCTCGCCCGCGAGTGCGACGTCAGCGAGCGGACGATCGCCGAAGTGATCAGGGGTCTCAGGGAGAGCGGCGTCCTGCGCGGGATACCGGGGCGCGGCGTCTACGTCCTGCGCATGCCGGACGACGGCGACGCCTGACCGGCCCGGGGTGGGGTTAGAGGGTGGCTAGGACGGTCTCTATGAAGGTGGGGGTGCGGGCCGGGGGTTCGGCTTGGACGCCTAGGCGGTTGAGGACGTCGCGGTAGCGGGTGACGTCGGACGGGCGGTCCGGGTACGTCGCGCCGGCGAGCTGCTCCAGGTACACCACGTCCGGCAGCTCAGGTTCGGCGAAGCGGAGCAGCGTGAGCGGGCCGCTCTCGCCGGCGTGCCCGCCGATGGCGAACGGCAGCACCTGGACGGTGACGTTCGGCAGCCGCGCCATCTCGATCAGGTGCCGCAGCTGCGCGCGCAGGACCTCGGGGCCGCCGACGGCGCGGCGCAGCGCCGCCTCGTCCAGCACCGCCCACAGCTTCACCGGCTCGGGCCGGTGCAGCACCTCGCGGCGGCGCATCTGCAGCTCGACACGGCGCTCGATCTCGTCGCGGCCGGCGTCGGGATGGCGGGCGGCGAGGAGCGCGCGGGCGTAGTCATCGGTCTGGAGCAGGTCCGGGACGTTCTGCACCTCGAACACCCGGACCAGCACCGCGCCCTGCTCCAGCCCGAGGTACGGCTCGAACCAGCCGGGCACGAGGTCGGCGTACCGCTGCCACCAGCCCGGCCGGTTCGCCTGCTCGGCCAGCTCCAGCAGCGCCTCGCGGCGGGCCGGGTCGTCCACCCCGTAGAGGGTGAGCAGGTCGGCGACGTCGCGCTCCTTGAACCCCACGCGGCCCAGCTCCATCCGGCTGATCTTGGAGTGGGAGCCGCGGATCTCGTACCCGGCGGCCTCGGTGGAGATCTCGGCGGCCTCGCGCAGCCGGCGCAGCTGCGCGCCGACGACCATCCGCAGCACGGTCGGCCCGGACGCGGCCGCGCCGAGCGCCGCGCCGGAGCCGCTCGCGGGCGCCTCGCCCGGATGCGGGACGCTCATGACGCCTTGCGCCCGACGGCGCAGAACTCGTCGACCTCCGGCGGCTCGCCGAACGGGCCGGGCTCGGACCGCCACCGCGACACCGACACGACGCCGGGCTCCAGCAGCTCCAGCCCCTCGAAGTAGCCGGCGATCATCTCCGGGGTCCGCAGGTGGTAGGCGGCGGGGCTGGCCTGGTTCCACATCTCGATCGCGCTGCGGAACGCCTCGCCGGTGATGACGTCGGTGCCGTCGGCGACCGCGAGGTGGCTGCCGGCGGGCAGCGCGTCCATCAGCCGGCCGACGATCGCGCACGCCTCCCGATGCTCGGCGACGTGGCCGAGGATGTTCAGCAGCATCAGCGCGATCGGCCGGTCGAAGTCGAGCGTGCGGGACGCCTCGTCGACGATGCGCTCGGGGTCGCGCAGGTCGGCGTCGATGTAGTCGGTGGCCCCCTCGGGTGCGCTGGTCAGCAGCGCGCGGGCGTGCGCGAGGACGAGCGGGTCGTTGTCGACGTAGACGATGTGCGAGCGCGGCGCCACGCGCTGCGCCACCTCGTGGGTGTTGTCGACGGTCGGCAGCCCGGTGCCGATGTCGAGGAACTGCCGGATCCCGGCCTCGCCCGCCAGGTACCGGACGGCGCGGGCGAGGAAGGCCCGCGAGTGCTTGGCGACGTCCACGATCTGCGGGTAGACGGCGACGAACTGGTCGCCCGCGGCGCGGTCCACCGGGTAGTTGTCCTTGCCGCCCAGCCAGTAGTTCCAGATGCGGGCGGACTGCGGGACGGACGTGTCGATCTCGGGCGCCGGCGGCGGGTCCGGTTCTCGCTTCGGGTCTCCCACGGACGCCTCCTCCGGCGCACGGCGACGTGCCTACGGAGAGAAGTTACCCGTCGGCGGCGCGGTTGCCCAATGCACCGTGACGGACCGTTTCGTGGGATTCTCAGCCGTCCTGTGTCGCTTCATCCGGCGCCGACCCGCGGTGACCTGGCACGATACGAGCCCGCGAGAAAAGCCCGAAAAAAGTCGCGGCGGATGTCGATCCGGCCCGCGCCCGGTCGACGCGTTGGTGAAGGGCCCGGAAGGACCGGCCCGCGGCAGGACAGAGGAGACGACGATGCGGTTCATGATGATGACCACCGACAACGCCGAGCAGCAGGGCCCGCCGCCGGACGAGAAGACGCAGGCCGAGATGGGCGCGTTCATCGCCGAGATGGCCAAGGCGGGCGTGCTGCTGGCGACCGGCGGCCTGGAGCCGGGCGGCACGCACATCTCCGCCTCCGGCGGCAAGGTCTCCGTGACCGACGGCCCGTTCGCCGAGGCCAAGGAGACCGTCGTCGGCTTCGCGCTGGTCGAGGTGCGCACCCGGGAGGAGGCGATCGAGCTGTCCAAGCGGTTCTTCCAGATCGTCGGCGACGGCGAGGGCGTGATCAAGCAGGTCTTCGGCCCCGAGGACGCCCCCGGCGCGTGAGCGCGTGACCCGCGCGGCGGCGCGGGCACGTGACCCGCGCGGCGGCGCGGGCGCCGGGGTTGCGCGGCGGTCGGCGCGGGTGCTGTCATCGGCACCGTGACACCTTCCGCCGTCCCGGACGGCCCGCCCGCGCCGCACGCGGATCGCCCGCCCGCGCCGCCCGCGGATCGCCCGGGCGGCGTGCACGCGAGCATCGACGCGGTCTGGCGGCTGGAGTCCGCCCGCATCATCGCCGGGCTGGCCCGGCTGGTGCGCGACGTCGGCCTCGCCGAGGAGCTGGCGCAGGACGCGCTGGTCGCCGCGCTCGAGCAGTGGCCGGAGTCGGGCGTCCCGGACAACCCGGGCGCCTGGCTCATGGCGGTCGGCAAGCGCCGCGCCATCGACCGCATCCGCCGGCAGCAGCGCCTGGAGAGCAAGCTCGAGGAGATCGGCCACGGCCTGGAGCCGGAGGCGGCGGACGCGCCGCCGGAGTTCGACCTCGCCGCCGACGACGAGCACATCGAGGACGACGTGCTCCGGCTCATCTTCACCGCGTGCCATCCGGTGCTGTCCACGCAGGCCCGGGTGGCGCTGACGCTGCGGATGCTCGGCGGGCTGACCACCGAGGAGATCGCCCGCGCGTTCCTGACCTCCGAGCCGACGGTCGCGCAGCGGATCGTCCGGGCCAAGCGGACGCTGTCGGAGGCCGGCGTCCCGTTCGAGGTGCCCGAGGGCCCCGACCGGGCCGCGCGGCTCGCGTCGGTCCTGGAGGTCCTCTACCTGATCTTCAACGAGGGGTACGCGGCCAGCGGCGGCGCCGACTGGGTCCGCGCGGACCTGTGCCTGGAGGCGCTGCGCCTCGGCCGGATCCTCGCGGGCCTGGCTCCCGGCGAACCCGAGGTGCACGGGCTCGTGGCCCTGATGGAGATCCAGGCGTCCCGGACGCGGGCCCGCACCGGGCCGTCCGGCGAGCCCGTCCCGCTGCACGAGCAGGACCGCGCCCGCTGGGACCGGCTGCTCATCCACCGCGGTTTCGCCGCGCTGCTGCGCGCCCGCGAGATCGGCGCGCCGCCCGGCCCGTACGTCCTGCAGGCCGCGATCGCCGCCTGCCATGCGCAGGCCGCGTCCGCCGAGGACACCGACTGGGCGCAGATCGCGTCGCTGTACGGGATCCTCGCACGGGTCGCGCCGTCGCCCATCGTGGAGCTGAACCGGGCCGTCGCCGTCGGGATGGCGGACGGTCCCGAACGGGGGCTCGCGCTCGTCGACGCCATCGCCGCCGAACCGGCGCTGCGCGGCTACCCGCTGCTGCCCGGCGTCCGCGGCGACCTGCTCGCCCGGCTCGGCCGCGGCGCCGAGGCCAGAAAGGAGTTCGAGCGCGCCGCGGAGCTCACCCGCAACGCGCCCGAACGCCGTGTCCTCCTCGACCGGGCCGCCGCCCTGGACGGCGCTCAGTAGTCCCGCACCGTGAACGAGTTGACGATCTCGCCGAAGTCCTGGAAGTCGACGACCTCGGTCTCCACGCCCATCTGCGCGTCGCGCTGGGCGTCCACCCGCGCCTTGTTCGTCAGCGCCAGCTCCTGGTTCGCCGCGACGTACCCGCGCAGCTCGCGCTCGTAGCCCGCGAACGCCGCGCGGTGGTCGCCGCCGGCCGCCTTCAGCTCGCCGGCCAGGACGTACGCGCCGACCATCGCCATGCTGGTGCCCTGCCCCGACAGCGGCGACCCGCAGTATCCGGCGTCGCCGAGCAGGACGATCCGGCCCTTCGACCAGGAGTCCATGTGGATCTGCGCCATCGAGTCGAAGTGGAAGTCCGGGGCGTCCCACATCGCGTCCAGCAGCCGCGGCAGCTCCCAGCCGCCGCCCGCCAGCGCGTCCGCGAGGATCTTCTTCTGCGCGGCGGAGTCGCGGTAGTCGTAGGCGATCGGCTGCTCGGACTCGAAGCCGAGGTAGACGCGGACCTCCTCGTTGTCGCGGACGCTCATGACGCCGCCGCCCCACGCGCTGCCCGGCATCTGGTGGAACACCTGCCAGCGGTCCAGGCCGAGGAAGTTCGGCGCCGTCCACACGGCGAGGTAGGTGCCGAGGTGGGAGATGAACTGCTCCTCCGGCCCGAAGACGAGCCGCCGCGTGTTGGAGTGCGCGCCGTCCGCGCCGACGACCAGGTCGAACGTGCGGGTGGTGCCGCTGCGGAACGTCACGTGGACGCCGTCGTCGTCCTGCTCCAGCGCCGCGATCGAATCGCCGAACAGGTACTCGACGCCTTCGCCCGCCGCGTCGGCGATGATGCGGGACAGGTCGTCGCGGAGGATCTCGATGTCCGCGCTGTTCAGGTCGCCGGAGGTGATGGTGTGCTCCTCGCTGCGGTACAGCTCGTTGCCGTCGGCGTCGACCATCGACATCCCGCGCATCTGGACGCGCTGCTCGCGGATCCGGTCCAGGATCCCCATCCGCTCGGCCACCTCCAGCGCCGGGCCGCGCACGTCGATCGCCTGCCCGCCGGCCCGCAGCCCGTCCGTGACCTCGACGATCGTGACGTCGAACCCGTAGCGGTCCAGCCAGTAGGCCAGGGCGGGCCCGCCGATGCTGGCACCGGAGATGAGGACCTTGGTGTTCTCCATGAGTGACTCCTCGTCAGTCGGCGGGGGGTGTTTCCCGCGTCACTCAGGAGATTGGCCTCGTTCGCTGACCGCGCCCGCACCGTCCGCTGACGGAGCGGTCACCGCGAAGACGGGCGGCTAGGGGCGGGATCCGGCGGCGTGGGCGGCGTCGATCTGCTCCCAGGCGACCTGCAGCAGGGCGGCGCGCTTCTCCTCCGGCGTCCCGTCCATGGACGAGATCGCGAAGGTGCCGAAGTAGACGGTGAACAGCGCGCTGAGGGAGCGGACGCGGTCCAGGACGGGACTCTCCGGATCGGTGAGCAGCGTGCCGAGTTTCTGCATGCGGTCGCGGAAGGTCTTGGGCCCGGCCCGGCCGCGCAGCGCCGCCTGGTTCTCCTGGAGGAACTGGAACACCGGGGCCCATTCCTCCAGCGCCTCGTTCAGGCGGCGCAGCAGCTCCCGCCTGGTCTCCAGCGTCGCGGGCTGGTCGCGGGCCCAGGCGATCAGCTCGTCGAGCCGCTCGCCGATGCCGCCGACGAGGGCGTCGAGGATGTCCTCCTTGGTGCGGAAGTGGTAGTAGAGCGCGGCCTTGGTCACGTCGAGCCGCTCGGCGATCTCCCGCAGCGAGGTCTGGTCGTAGCCGCGTTCGAGGAAGAGCTCCAGCGCGATGTCCAGGATGCGCTGCCTGGTGTCCTTGCGGCGCGTCTGCGGCTTGCCCACGGTGTGCCCTCCTCGGCGGTCCTGCTGGTCCCCACCGTATCGCGGCAACTTACTTGACGCCCGGCTAGTTAGCGCGGCTAGCGATCCGGGCGCGACCGGTACCCCACGGATCGCGCCGAACGCCAGGAGCATTTGCCCGGGATGGTACTGATTGCAGGTGCGGACGCCGCGTCCGCGGAGAGGAGCCTCCCGTGATCGAGCTTCCGGACGTCCGGGCCGCCGCCGGACGCGTCGCCGGGCGCGTCCGCGAGACGCCGCTCCTCGCGATCGACCCGGCGCCGCTCGCCCCCGCCGCGCGGATGTGGCTGAAACTGGAACACGCGCAGCACACCGGGTCGTTCAAGGCGCGCGGCGCGTTCAACCGCATCCTCGCCGCCCGCGCCGAGGGGCGGCTCCCGGCCACGGGCGTCGTCGCGGCGTCCGGCGGCAACGCGGGCCTCGCCTTCGCCTACGCCGCCGCGCAGGTCGGCGTGCCCGCCGAGGTGTTCGTCCCCGAGACGGCCCCGGCGGTGAAGGTCGCGCGGCTGCGCGCGCTCGGCGCCGCCGTCGTCCAGGTCGGCACCCGCTACGCCGAGGCCCAGGACGCCGCCACCAAGCGCGCCGCCGACACCGGCGCCCTGTTCTGCCACGCCTACGACCAGCCGGACGTCTGCGCCGGCCAGGGCACCCTCGGCCTGGAGATCCTCGACCAGACCGGCGGCGCCGTCGACACCGTCCTGCTCGCCGTCGGCGGCGGCGGGCTGATGGCGGGCGTCGCCGCCGCCCTCGAAGGCCGCGCCCGCGTGGTCGGCGTCGAACCGGAGACCATCCCGACCCTCGAACGGGCGCTGGGCGCGGGCCGTCCGGTGGACGTCCCGGTCTCCGGCGTCGCCGCCGACTCCCTCGGCGCCACCCGCCTCGGCGACATCGCCCACGCGGTCGCCACCCGCACCGGGGTCGTCCCGACCCTGGTCACCGACGACGCGATCATCGAGGCCCGCCGCTTCGTGTGGGAGGAGTACCGGCAGGTCGTCGAGCACGGCGCCGCCACCGCCGTCGCGGCCCTCCGCACCGGCGCCTACCGTCCCGCACCCGACGAACGCGTCGTCGTCGTGCTCTGCGGCGCCAACACCGACCCCGCCGACCTGGTCCCCCGCCCCGCCGCGGACCCGCGTTAACGCAGCTGCGCGGCAAGCACACCGGCCTCGCGGACGAGGTTCGACGCCCCCCTCCGCGCGGCGAGTTCGTCGATCTCGGGATGGGCCCGGTCGCCTTCGCCCAGCGCGCCGTCCTGGTGCCGAGCGCGATGAGCCGGTCGTGGGCGAACAGCGGCCGCCGCCCCGGCTCCGGGTGCAGGACGGGCAGGGCGGCGGCGATCACGTCCCATACCTGCGCGAACGCGCCCGCCTCCGCCGCGTGCTCGAGCGCCTCGCGCCAGTACGTCCAGTTCCAGTTCCCGTCGGTGCCCGGCGACCTCGCGGCGCCCGGCCGCGTCCAGGGCGAGGACGGCGTCGGCCACCGCCTCCGCCTTCTGGGCGTCGATGAGCGCGGCGACCTCGTGCCACGCGGTGCTCGTCATGCCCCGGCACGGTAGGCCACGCCACCGACATTCCGGAGTCAGGCTCCGATATAGGCGCCGCCGTTGAGGTGGACGACCTGTCCGGTGATGTGGCCGGCGCCCGGTGAGGCGAGGAACGAGGCGAGCGCGGCGACGTCCGCGGGGGTCCCGGCGCGCTTGGTGGCGGTCTGCCCGATCAGCATGGCGCGCCGCTCACCGGTGAGCTGGTCGCCGAAGAACTCGGTGTCCTCGATCAGGCCGGGGGCGATCAGGTTGGCGGTGATGCCGCGTTCGCCGAGCTTGACGGCCAGTTCGGCGTTCCAGACCCGCATGCCGGCCTTCGCCGCCCCGTAGGATCCGCCGCCGCGGCCGCCGGCGATCGAGCCGAGGCTGATCACGCGTCCGTCGCGCGCGAGCCGCGGTTCCAGCGCCGTCGTGACGAGGACGGCACTGACCAGGTTGGTCTCGAGGTTGGCGAGCCAGGCGTCGCGGACGGCGGCGAGGCCGGTGGGCGCGGGTCGCCCGGTGTCGGTGTTGCCGCCGGCGTTGTTGACCAGGACGTCGACGCTCTCGGGGAGTTCGGGGAGCGCGGCCTCGATCCCTTCGGGGTCGGTCGCGTCGAAGACCACGGGCCGGACGCGGGGGCCGAGGTCCGCGGCGGCCTCGGCGAGCACCTTCTCGCGCCGCCCGGTGATCACCACGTCCAGGCCGTCGGCCGCGAGGGCCGCCGCGACGGCCCGGCCGATGCCGGTCCCGCCGCCGGTCACCACTGCGTTGCGCGTCATCGGAACCTCCTTTGTTTAGGTCTAAACTTCGTCCTAAACTAGGCGGCGTGGACGACGAGCGCAAACAGCCGGACCCGGTCGACGCGATCGCGGAGGCGTGGGCACGGGAGCGTCCGGGCATGCCGGTCGGCTCCATCGGGATCATCACGCGGGTGTGGCGGGCGGCGAAGCTGCTCGGCGACGAGCGGCGCCGCACGCTGGCGCGGCTCGGCATCGACACCGCCACCCTCGACCTGCTGTCCACGCTGCGCCGGCACGGGCCGCCGTACGCGATGACGCCCGGCGAGCTGCGCGAGGCGTCGCTGCTGACGGCCGGCGCGATCACGCAGCGGGTCGCGCGGGCGGAGCGGGCGAGGCTGGTGGAGACCGTGCGCGGACCGCGGGGGCGCACCTCGTCGGTGCGGCTGAGCGACACCGGGAACCGGCTGATCGAGGACAGCGTGCACCGGCTGCTCGCCCACGAGGACTCGCTCCTGGACCATCTGGACGAGGACGAGCGCGCGCGGCTCACCGAGCTGCTGCGCCGCCTCCTGGACGGGCTCGTCGAGCGGCTCGGGGCCGACGACAAGCCCGGCCAGGTGGGCGAGTGAGGGTCAGCCGAGCAGGTCGGCGAGGGTCTCCCGGCGGGACGGGTGGCGCAGCTTGTGCATGCCCTTGGACTCGATCTGCCGGATGCGCTCGCGGGTGACGCCGTAGACCTTGCCGACCTCCTCGAGCGTCTTCGGCTCGCCGCCCGCGAGACCGAACCGCATCGAGATGACCCCGGCCTCGCGCTCGGTGAGCGTCTCCAGCACGGCGTCGAGCTTGCCGCGCAGCATCGAGGTCGCGACGACGTCGGCGGGGTCGCCGCCCTCCGGGTCCTCGATGACATCGCCGAGCTCGCCGTCGCCGTCCTCGCCGAGCGGGGTCTGCAGGGACAGCGGCTCGCGGGCCTGGCGGCGCAGCCACTCGACCTTCTCCGGCGTGACGTCCAGCTCGACGGCCAGCTCCTGCGAGGTGGGCTCGCGGCCGAACTCCTGCATCATCCGGCGGCGGACCCGGGTCATCCGGTTGAGCACCTCGACGACGTGCACCGGGATGCGGATCGTGCGGGACTGGTCGGCGAGGGCGCGGCTGATCGCCTGCTTGATCCACCAGACGGCGTAGGTGGAGAACTTCAGGCCGCGCCGGTACTCGAACTTCTCCACCGCCCGGATCAGCCCGAGGTTGCCCTCCTGGACGAGGTCGTTGAGCGGCAGGCCGTGGCCCATGTACCGCTTGGCCAGCGACACCACCAGGCGCAGGTTCGCCTCGACCATGTGCTCCTTGGCGCGGCGCCCGTCGGCGGCGATCCAGGCGAGGTCGTCGCGGTCCTGCGGGGACAGGGCGTCGCCGAGGGTCTCCAGGCGTTCACGCGCGAACAGCCCGGCCTCGATCCGCTTGGCCAGCTCGACCTCCTGCTCTGCGGTCAGCAGCGGGGTCCGGCCGATGCGGGAGAGGTAGTCCTTCATCGGGTCGACGAGGTCACGGGTCACGGACGCGCCGCGTGCGGAGGCGCCCCGGGCGGTGCCGCGGGCGGCGGCACGGGCTGGGGACGCGGCGCGGGGGGTGCTGGCGTTCAGGGCGGTGTCCTTTGCTCGTCCGGCCGGGAGGGAACGGGTCACGCGATCTCGGTACCCGGCAGCCCGGCGGCATAAACTTAGGTCGAGCCTAGAACTGTGTCAACTATAAATTTAGGTCGACCTATGAGAGGATGGCCGGCATGGGACTGCGGGAACTGAAGAAACAGCAGACGCGGCAGGCCATCTCGCACCAGGCGACCCGCCTGTTCCTGCGGCACGGCTTCGACCGGGTGACCATCGCCGACGTCGCCGCCGCCGCGCAGGTGGCGAAGATGACGGTCACCAACTACTTCCCGCGCAAGGAGGACCTGGCGCTCGACCTGCACGAGGAGTTCGTCGCGCAGCCCGCCCGGACGGTCGCCGGCCGCGCCCCGGGCGAGTCCGCGCTGGCCGCGCTGCGCCGCGCGTTCCTCGACGCTGCGGCCCGGCACGACGCCGTCATCGGCTTCTCCGGCGCCGGCTTCGCGCGCATGATCACCGGAAGTCCGGCGCTGGTGGCGCGGCTGCGCGAGTTCCACGAGGAGCGCGAGGACGCGCTGGCCGCCGTCCTGGCGGAGGAGGCCGGGACGAGCAAGGACGACGTGCTGATCCGGGTCGTCGCGGCGCAGCTCATCGGCGTCCACCGCGTCCTGTTCGAGGAGACCCTGCGCCGCACCCTGGCCGGTGAGGACCACGACGAGATCGCCGCGGCCCTCACCGAGTCCGCCAAGGACGCCTTCGGCCTCCTCGAACCGTCCCTGGGCGACTACGCCGTCCGCCCGGAGTCCTGAAGTCCGGGGATCAGCCGATGACGAGGAGGAGGTCGCCGGCCTGGACGGGGGTGGCCTCGGGGACGGCCAGCCGGGCGACGGTGCCGGCCACCGGGGCGGTGATCGCGGCCTCCATCTTCATCGCCTCGATCGTCGCGACCACGTCGCCCGCCTCGACCTGATCGCCCTTGGCGACGCGCAGCGTGACCGAGCCGTCGAACGGCGCGCCGACGTGGCCGGGTTCGGACGGATCGGCGCGCTCCACCGGCGGCGCGTCCGACGCGACCGACTTGTCGCGGACCGACAGCGTGCGCAGCTGGCCGTTCACCGTGCAGATGACCTGGCGGACGCCCGCCTCGTCGATGGCGCCGACCGCTTCGAGCCCGGCCAGCACGCGCACGCCGGGTTCCAGGTCGAAGGAGACCTCGTGGCCGGTGCGCAGCCCGTAGAGGAACGCGCCGGTGGGCAGGACGGACAGGTCGCCGTACGCGGCGCGGGCCTCCCGGTAGTCCTTCGCCGGGCCCGGGAACAGCAGGCGGTCGAGGGTCTCGCGCACCTCCGCCCCGGCGAGCGCCTTCTCCTCCGCGCCGTCGAGTTCGGCGCGGGCGGGGGTGTACTGGCGTCCGGCGAGCGCCTTGGTGCGGAACGGCTCGGGCCAGCCGCCCGGCGGGTCGCCGAGCTCGCCGTTGAGGAACCCGATGACGCTGTCGGGGATGTCATAGCGCTCCGGGTTCTCGGCGAAGTCGTCCGGATCGGCGCCCGCGGCGACCAGGTGCAGGGCGAGGTCGCCCACGACCTTGCTGGACGGGGTCACCTTCACCAGGCGGCCGAGGATGCGGTCGGCGGCGGCGTAGCAGCGCTCGATCTCCTCGAACCGGTCGCCGAGGCCGAGCGCGACGGCCTGCTGCCGCAGATTCGACAGCTGCCCGCCGGGGATCTCGTGCTGGTACACGCGTCCGGTCGGCGACGGAAGGCCCATCTCGAACGGCGCGTACAGCTTGCGCACCGCCTCCCAGTAGGGCTCCATCACGGTGAGCGCGTCGAGGTCGATTCCGGTGGCGCGTCCGGTGAAGTCGGTCGCGGCCACGATCGCCTGCAGGGGCGGCTGGCTCGTCGTACCGGAAAGGGGCGCGGCGGCGCCGTCCACGGCGTCGACGCCCGCTTCGATGGCCGCGATGTAGGTGCCGAGCTGCCCGCCCGCGGTGTCGTGGGTGTGGAGGTGGACGGGCAGGTCGAAACGCTCGCGCAGAGCACTCACCAGTGTGCGCGCGGCAGGGGCGCGGAGGAGGCCGGCCATGTCCTTGATGCACAGGATGTGGACGCCCGCCTCCACCAGCTCCTCAGCGAGGCGCAGGTAGTAGTCGAGCGTGTAGATGCGCTCGTCCGGGGACGACAGGTCGCCCGTGTAGCAGAGCGTGCCTTCCACCAGCGCGTGCGTCTGGAGCACCGCGTCGATCGCGGGACGCATGCGCTCGACGTCGTTCAGAGCGTCGAACACCCGGAAGATGTCGACGCCCGTACTGGCGGCCTCCTTGACGAAGGCCCGCGCCACCGAATCCGGGTACGGCGTGTAGCCGACGGTGTTGCGGCCGCGCAACAGCATCTGGATGCACAGGTTCGGTGCCGCTTCCCTTATGGCGGCGAGCCTGTCCCAAGGCGATTCCCCTAGGAAGCGGAGCGCGACGTCGTAGGTGGCGCCGCCCCATGCCTCTATAGATAGGAGCTGCGGAGTCATGCGCCCGAGATAGGGCGCCGCGGCGACGAGGTCGTACGTGCGAACCCGCGTCGCCAGCAGCGACTGGTGCGCGTCCCGGAAGGTGGTGTCGGTGACGGCCAACGCGTTCTGCGCGCGCAGCTGCTCGGCGAACGCGCGCGGGCCGAGAGCCAGCAGGCGGTCGCGCGAGCCTTCCGGGAACGGCCCGTCGAGCTGGAGCGGCGGAAGCTTGGTCGCCGGGTCCAGGGTCGTGGGCGCGTCGCCGTGCGGCTTGTTGACGGTGACGTCCGCAAGATAGCGGACGAGCCGCGTCGCACGGTCGCCGGACGACCGGGCCGTCAACAGCTCGGGATGGTCGGCGATGTACGACGTGCTGATGCCGCCCGCCCGGAAGTCCGCCTCGTCCAGCAGCGCCTGGAGGAACGGGATGTTCGTCGCGACGCCCCGGATGCGGAACTCGGCGACGGCCCGGCGCGCCCGCCGCACGGCCTCCTCGAACGTCCGGCCCCGGCACGTCAGCTTCACCAGCAGCGAGTCGAAGTGCGGCGACACGATCGCGCCGCCGTGCGCCGTGCCGGTGTCGAGCCGGACCCCCGCGCCGCCCGGCGACCGGTAGGCGGAGATCTTGCCGGTGTCGGGCCGGAACCCGTTCGCCGGGTCCTCGGTCGTGATCCGGCACTGCACCGCGAACCCGGACACCGCCACGTCCCGCTGGGAGATGCCGAGGTCGTCGAGGGTCTCGCCGCCCGCGATGCGCAGCTGGCCCTGCACGAGGTCGACGCCGGTGACCTCCTCGGTCACGGTGTGCTCGACCTGGATGCGCGGGTTCATCTCGATGAAGACGTGCTCGCCCCGCTCGTTGACGAGGAACTCGACGGTGCCCGCGTTGACGTAGCCGATCTCGCGGGCGAACCTCACCGCGTCCTCGCAGAGCCGCTCCGCGACGGCCGCGTCCAGCCGCGGCGCCGGCGCGATCTCCACGACCTTCTGGTGCCGCCGCTGCACCGAGCAGTCGCGTTCGCGCAGGTGGACGGTGTGCCCGGCACCGTCCGCGAGGACCTGCACCTCGATGTGGCGGGGCCGGTCCACCGCCTGCTCCAGGAAGACCGTCGGGTCGCCGAACGCGCTCTCGGCCTCGCGGCGCGCCGTGTCGACGGCGGCCTCCAGCTCCTCGCGGTGGTCGACGCGGCGCAGCCCGCGCCCGCCGCCGCCCGCCGCCGCCTTCACGAACAGCGGGAACCCGACCTCGTCGGCCGCCTCCAGCTCCCGGCCGGGCTCCGGCGTCTCCGACCGCAGCACCGGCAGGCCCGCCCGCCGCGCCGCCGCGACCGCCTCGATCTTGTTGCCCGCCAGGCTCAGCACCCGCGACGGCGGGCCGACGAAGGTGATGCCGTTGCGCTCGCACGCCTCCGCCAGCTCCGGGCTCTCCGACAGGAACCCGTAGCCGGGGTAGACCGCGTCGGCGCCGACCCGCAGCGCCGTCTCCACGATGCCGTCCACGTCCAGGTAGGCGCGGACGGGGTGGCCGTGCTCGCCGATCTCGTACGCCTCGTCGGCCTTCTGCCGGTGCAGCGACAGCCGGTCCTCGTGGGCGTAGACGGCGACGCTGGAGATGCCGAGCTCGTACGCGGCGCGGAACGCCCGTACGGCGATCTCGCCGCGGTTGGCGACGAGCAGCTTTGTGATCACGTGTTCTCCCAGGAGACGGCTCGGGCGCGTCCGCCCGCACCCGACGGCCTCCCGGGCTCGGCGCTGAGCGTCGCAGAAGCATGGGCCGGTCCGGCGGGCGAACCGAATCTTCGGATACCTACCCAGTTGACCGGTGTGCCGTTACCCCGGACAGCCCGTTCCCTTGTGAACAAAGTGATAGATCGCGTCTAGCGGGAAAAACGCCGTTTCGTTCCGTCGGCGGCGAGGAGGGTCTCGGCGATCGCCCTGGCCCGGTGCGCGGGCGCGGCCGACCGCTCGCGCAGCGCGGTCACGAGCGCGCCGTCCAGCAGCAGGACGAACTGCCGCGCCAGCTCCGCGGCGTTCGCGCGGTGCCCCGCGCCGGCGAGGAGGCGCTCGAAGAACGCGGCCACCGCCCGTTTGTGCTCGTCCGCGAGCCGCCGCACCTCGGCGTCGGTCCCGGCCGTCTCGGCCATCGCGTTGATGAACGAGCAGCCGTGGAAGTCCGCGCTCTCGAACCGTCCGGCCATCACGTCGAAGACGTCGAGGGGATGTCCGCCGCGCTCGGCGACGGCCTCCTCCAGGCCGCTCCGCCACGTGCGGTCGCGCTCGCCGAGGACGGTCGCGACGAGGTCGTCCTTGCCCTGGAAGTGCCGGTAGAAGGACGCGCGCCCCACACCTGACGCGGCGAGCAGCCGTTCCACGCCGACCGCGCGGATGCCCTCGGCGTAGAAGAGCTCCTCGGCGGCCTGGACGAGGCGGTCGCGCGCACGGGTGGGCATGGCCCCAGCGTATCCGGCTTTGACGGCATTCGGAACCGACCGGTACCGTTTTGAAAACGGAACCGATCGGTACCGTCTTGTGCGTCCAGCCGAAGGAGACTTCCCAATGAGGTTGTCAAGCCGCGACCGTGACGGGCGGTGAGTGGTGGTAGCACTCACCGTTGCGGATCATGGCCCACAGCACGTTGACGCGGCGACGGGCCAGCGACAACAGCG
>NZ_JASNWF010000005.1 GCF_030283205.1 Actinomadura opuntiae | reverse complement strand
GCCGCGACGCCCCGCCGCGCCGCCGGCCGGCTGCGCGCGCCGCTGGCCGCGTTCCTGCGCCGGTTCGGCCTCGCCATCGCGCTCGTGCTGAGCGGGCTCCTCGGTGGGCTCGGCTACGCCCTGTTCGCGCCGACGACCTACACCGCCACCGCCTACGTGCTGGTCGTCGACGACGGCGACGGCGCCCAGGGGCCCGCGGCGGTCAGCTTCGCGCAGGCGTTCGGGCGGCTCGCGCCGCTGCCGGAGACCCTCGCCTACTCCTCGATCCCGCTGCCGGACGGCGCGATGGCCGCGACCCGCGACCACATCCAGTCGTCCACCTCGCCGGACACGCCGCTGATCAAGCTCGCGGGCAGCGCGGACACCCCGGCCGGCGCCGCCGCGTTCGCCAACGCCGCCGCCGACGCGCTCGTCCGCTACGGCACCTCGCACCGCACCGACACCGGCGTGCGGGTCGCGCTGATGAGCATGGCCGCGACCCCGTCCTCGCCGTCGTCGCCGAACCTCCCGCTGGACGTCGCGGTCGGCACCGCGTCCGGCGTGCTGCTCGCCGGGCTCGGCGCCGCCGTGCTGAGCGGGCGGCGCGGCCGGGGCCAGCACGACGCGTCCCGGCCGCCGCGCGGCGCGGTCCCGAGCCCGGCCGCCGAGCCCGTGGAGGTGCGCTCGTGACGCTGTCCAGCATGATCCGCCCGAGCCGGCCCGCCGCGCTCGCCGCGACCTGGCAGGTGGAGGTCCGCCGCGACGAGGGCGCCCTCATCGAGCTCGCCGGCGAGCTGCGCGAGCTGTACGAGCGCAGCCCGGAGGCCACGCCGTTCCAGACCCACGAGTGGCTCAGCGCCTGGTGGGGCTGGTACGGGATCCGGGGGCGGCTGCGGCTCGTCCTCGTCCGGCACCGGGGCCGGCTCGTCGCCGCCGCGCCGCTGATGACCGCGGGCCGCTGGGGCTTCCCGGTCCTGGTGCCGATCGCCGACGAGCAGAGCGACTTCACCGACTTCCTGCTCGACCCCGCCTACGCCGACGGCGCCGTCGAGCACCTCGCCCGCGCCCTGCACCGGATGCGCGGCCGCTGCGCGGTCGACCTGCGCGAGGTACGGCCCGGCTCGGTCGTCCACCAGGTGGCGCAGCGCTGGCCGGGCCGGACGTGGCGGATGCCGGCGTCGGTCTGCATGGAGCTGCCCTGCACCGACATCGCCGACGTGCTGGCCCGGCTGCCGCGCCGCACCGCCGGCAAGATGCGCGCGAAGCTCCGCAAGATCGACGTGCGGGGCATCACCGTCGAGACCGTCCCGCCGGAGGAGGCGGGCGACGCCGTCGCCGCGCTGCTGGACCTGCACGCCCGGCAGTGGCGGGGCCGCCCGATGAACCCCGAGCACGGCCGCGAGCGGTTCCGCCGGCACCTGGCCGAGGCGGGCGCCGCGATGGTCCGCGAGGGCCGCGCCGCCATCCTGCGGTACCACTGGGACGGGCGGCTCGTCGCCAGCGACCTCGTCCTGATCGGGCACCGGTTCGTCGGCGCCTACCTGTACGGGGCCATCCCGGAGCTGCGCGACAGCGTGGACGTCACGCTGATGCTGCTGCGCGAGGACCTCGGCCTGGCCCGCGCGCGCGGCCGCCAGGCCGTCAACCTGCTGCGCGGCGAGGAGCCGTACAAGCTGAAATGGCGGCCGAGCCGCGTCCAGAACCAGCGGATCATTCTCGGCCGCGCCGTCCCGGCGGCGGCGTTCGCGGGCCTGGCGCTGGTGCGGGCGGGCCTGGCCGCGCGCAGGCACCACCGGCCGGCGACCGTCCCGATGCCGACCCCGGCCCAAGACGACGCGCCGGCGCCCCGCGTCGGCGTGCCCCAGCCGCGCGAGGACGCGCCGCGCGGCGGTATGGACGCGCCGCGCGGCGACGAGGTCGCGGGGGCGCGCGAGGGCGGGCAGCCCGGGCATGGCTGACGCCGGCCCGCTGCGGGTGCTGCACGTCAGCCAGCCGAACGCGGGCGGCGTCGCCGTCTACGTCGGGCAGGCGGTCGCCGACCAGCGCCGGCGCGGCTGGGAGGTCGCGGTCGCCTGCCCGTCCGGCGGAGACCTGGCCGCCCGCTGCGCGGCGGCGGGCGTGCCGTGGTTCAACTGGGACGCGCACCGCGCGCCCGGCCCGGCCACGCCGCTGGAGGCGCTGCGCCTGCGCCGCCTGGTGCGCGGCTTCGAGCCGGACGTCGTGCACCTGCACTCCTCGAAGGCGGGCCTGGCGGGACGGCTGCCGGGCCGCCCGTGCGGGGTGCCGACGATCTTCCAGCCGCACGGCTGGTCGTGGCTCGCGGCGACCGGCCGGCAGGACGTGGTCAGCCGGATCTGGGAGCGGCGCGCGGCCCGCCGCGCGGACGCGCTGGTCTGCGTCGGCGAGGGCGAGCTGCGCGAGGGGATGCGGGCCGGGGTGCGGGGCCCGTTCCGGCTGGTCCGCAACGGGGTGGACCGGCGCCGGTTCGGGCCCGCCGACGCGCCCGCCCGGCTCGCGGCACGGACCCGGCTGGGGCTGCCCGCCGCCGCGCCGCTGGCGGTGTGCGTCGGCCGGCTGACCCGGCAGAAGGCGCAGGACGTGCTGGTCGCGGCCTGGCCGGAGGTCACCGCGCGGTGCCCGTCGGCGCGGCTGGCGATCATCGGCGACGGCGAGGACCGGGACGCGCTGCGCCGCCGCGGGGTGCCGGGCGTCCGGTTCGTCGAGGCCGTGCAGGACCCGCGGGACTGGCTGGCGGCGGCGAACGTCGTCGTGCTGCCGTCGCGCTGGGAGGGGCTGCCGCTGACCGCGCTGGAGGCGCTCGCCACCGGCCGGTCCCTGGTCGGGACGGACATCCCCGGCATCGCGGAGGTCGTCCGTCCCGGGCTCGGGGCACTGGTCCCGGTGGACGACCCGGGCGCGCTCGCCGACGCGATGGCGGCCCGGCTGCTGTTCCCCGGGGTCGCGGAGCGGGAGGGCCGCGCGGCGGCCGAGGCCGCCGCGGCCTACGACATCGCCGAGACGATGGCGCGGCTCGCGGCCGTGACCCGCGAGATCGCCCGTGGCGGCTCCCCGCTGCCGGACGGCGCGTCCCGCGAACTCGCGGAGGCCACGACGGCGGAGGCTCAGCTCCTGGGCGCGGACGTCCTGGCCGGCTCGGAGGTCCTGGCGATGTCGGGCGCGGGACGCGCCGGGCTCCCGGGCGGCACGGGCGGCGGGTTCGCGGGCGCCGCGGGTGCCGCGGGCGAGGCCGGCGCGGGCGACGGCGCCGCGCTCGACGCCGACGGCTCGGGGTTCGACGCCGACGGCTCGGGGTTCGGTGCGGACGGCGCGGGGTTCGGTGCCGACGGCGGCGGCGTGGAGGCGGGCGAGCCGGCGGGCTGAGCGGCGCCGCTGTCCGCGGGGCCGGGCGACGGCACGATCACGCCGCCGAACAGCTCGCGGTAGGTCTGCGCCGAGCGCGGGTTGGCGCCGCATTCCCACACGCCGTGCGGGCAGTAGTCCGTGATCGACTGGTAGGCGACATTATGCGACACCATCCAGTCATGCATTCCCTGGATATATTCGGCGTTGTCGGAATTGCGGAACAAGCCCCATTCCGGAAAGGAGATCGGCTTGCCGTGCGCGGCGGCGAAGTCGGCCTGCGCCTTCATCCCGTACGGCTGGTCGATGTAGGCCTGGAAGGAGTCTCCGGGCGGCTGGTCGTAGTTGTCGGAGCCGATGATGTCGACCACGTCGTCGCCGGGATAGCAGTCCGTCCACGGGATGGCGTCATGGCCGCGGTTCGGCGCGAAATCGAACCGGAAGCGCGCGCCGGGCACCGCGCGCATGGCCGTGACGATGCGCCGCCAGTACGCCTTCCACGCGGCCGGGTTCGGCGCGCACCGGCCGTCGTAGACGTCGCCGTTCATCTCCCAGCCGAGGACGATCACCGACTCGCCGGCGTTCTGCGCGACCAGGTTGCGCGCGAGCGTCCGGTAGTGGTCGTCGAACGCGCCCGCCGCACCGCCGCGGAGCAGGGACGACAGCACCGCCGGCGGCAGCTCCGCCTCGTTCGGGGCCATCATCGGCACGTTGACCACCAGCGTCCGGCGCGGGTCGGCCTCCCGCCAGCGCGTCCACGGCTGCAGGATCTGCGGCGGCCCCTCGACGTCCTCCCAGGAGTCGCCGGGCAGGTAGGTGCGCCCGACCGTCACCGTGGAGCCGAGCCAGCGCTGGAACCGCTCCACCCGCGCGACGCCCTCGGCGCCCGATCCGAGAAACGCCCCCAACGGCACATAATTCACGATCCTGTGCGCCGCCCGCGGCTGGAACCAGGTGACCAGAGTGGACGCCGCGAGCGCGACCAGCGCGGCGGAGGCGAGCAATACCGGCGCGAACGGCGGGACCGGTCCGCGCCTTTTCCGGCGCGTTTCCAGCGGCCGCCGCCCGGTGGAATGGATATTCGCAGCTCGCATGCGTATCGTATGCCCTCTGGCGGCCGCAGCGAACGAATCGGCCAAGCGGCCGATCACAAAATTTACCTTGAAAGGGAAGGCACGCAGTGCGCCACAATCCGCCGGAACCGGCCGGCTGACGCGGATGTTCCTCGACACCCTGCACTTCGGGAGAAGGCCCGCAAGATCCGGGGGCGCGCCCCCGGAGGCGCCGGCCCCGGGGCGGCCATCGCTGGATCCCGGGCTGCCCGTCCTGCTGCTGCGCACCGACCACAACGTCTTCCACCACGGCAGCCTCGGCGCCATCCGCTCGCTCGGCCGCGCCGGGGTGCCGGTGCACGCCCTGCTGGAAGGCCGCGGCAGCCCCGCCGCCCGGTCGCGCTACCTGTACCGGGGGCATCCGTGGGCACCGCCCGCCGAACGGCCCGCCGACCTGGTCCGCCACCTGCACGGGATCGCCGAGCGGATCGGCCGCACGGCGCTGCTGCTGCCGGTGGACGACGCCGGCGCGCTGTTCGTCGCCGAGCACGCCGAGGCGCTCGCGCCCGCGTTCACGTTCCCGCGCCAGGATCCGGGCGTCCCGCGCCGCGTCGCCGACAAGTCGCGGCTCATCGAGGCGCTGCGGGAGCACGGCCTGCCGTGCCCGCAGAGCCGCATACCGGCCAGCGCCGCCGACGTCGAGGACGCCGCCGCCGAGCTCGGCCTGCCGCTCATCGCCAAGTGGGCGCGGCCGTGGCGGCTGCCGCCCGGCATGCGCAGCACCACCGTCGCGCACACGCCGGACGAGGCGTACCGGCTGTTCGCGGCCGGGCTCCGGCGCGATCCGGACGGCGGCGCGGGCCCGCTGATCCTGCAGCGGCGCATCCCGCAGTCCGGCGGCGACTGGTTCTTCCAGGGCTACTTCGACGCCGCGCTGGACTGCCTGTTCGGCGCCACCGGGCGCAAGCACCTGGCGCATCCGCCGCAGGCCGGCCACACGGTCGCGGGGCAGTGGGCGCGCAACCCGGAGCTGGAGCGGCTCGCGGTCCAGATCGTCCGGACGCTCGGCTGCCGGGGCCTGGTCGACCTGGACTTCCGGTTCGACGCCGCGACCGGCGCCTACCACCTGCTCGACTTCAACCCGCGGCTCGGTGCGCAGTTCCGGCTGTTCACCGACCGGCGCGGGCTCGACCTCGCCCGCGTCCTGCACCTGGACCTGTCCGGGCGCGAGGTGCCGCCGGCGCTGCCGGCGTTCGGCCGCCGCCTGCTGGTGGAGAACCACTACCTGCGGCAGGCGATCGGCCTGCCGCTGCTGCGTCCGGGGGCCCTGCGTCCGCTGCGCGAGGCCGACGAGCTGGCCTGGTACGCCGGCGACGACCTGCCGCCGTTCCTGGCCATGGGCCGGCAGAGCGTGCTGCGCGCCGCCGGCGGGCGGCGCTTCCACAAGCACTGACACACACATCGGGGGAACGAGAAATGACCGATTCGGTCAGCGACGTCGTCATCGTCGGCGCCGGGCCCTACGGCCTGTCGACCGCCGCGCACCTGCAGAACCTCGGGCTGGGGGTGCGGGTGATCGGCACGCCGATGGAGTACTGGGCCACCAGCATGCCCGAGGGCATGCACCTGAAGTCCGAGCCGTTCGCCTCGAACCTCGGGGCGCCGCAGGAGGGCCTGCGCTTCACCGACCGCCACCCGGACTGGCGGCTCGGCCGGCCCATCCCGCTGGACACCTTCGTCGCCTACGGCCGCTGGTTCGCCGAGCAGGCGGTGCCGGGCATCGAGCCGGTCCAGGTGGTGCGCGTCGAGCGCGCGGAGCCGTCCGGGTACGAGGTGACGCTGTCCACCGGCGAGACGGTCGTGACCCGCGCGGTCGTGATGGCGGTCGGCGTCGGGCCGTTCGCGCGCATCCCCGACGAGCTGGCGGGCATGCCGTCCTGGCTCGTCTCGCACAGCGGCGACCACCGCGACCTCAGCCTGTTCGCGGGCAAGGACGTCGCGGTCGTCGGCGCCGGGCAGTCCGCGCTGGAGACCGCGGTGCTGCTCGCCGACGCGGGCGCGCACCCGCACGTCATCGCGCGGCGCGGCGAGCTCGACTGGAACACGGTGCCGAAGGAGCACCGCACGCTCGCCGAGCGGCTGCGCCAGGGCCCCCGGTCGGGGCTCGGCACCGGCTACCGGACGTGGGTGTGGGCGGAGCGGCCCGGGCTCGTCCGGTACCTGCCGGAGCGGACCCGGCTGCGGCTGGTCCGCGAGACGCTGCCGCCGGCCGGGTCCTGGTGGCTGCGGGACCGGCTGGACGAGCGGATCCGGGTGACCACGGGCCGGCAGCTGGTCAAGGCCGCCGAGCAGGACGACGTCATCGCGATCACCACCGTCGACCGGACGGGCCGGCGGCTGGTCGTCGAGGCCGAGCACGTGATCGCGGCCACCGGGTTCGTGCCGGATCTCGAGCGGCTGAAGATGCTCTCGCCCGAGCTGCGGGTGCGGGTGGACAGCCGGCTCGGCGCGCCGGTGCTCAGCGCGAACTTCGAGTCCTCGATGCCGGGGCTGTACTTCGCGGGGCTGGCGGCGGCGCCGACGTTCGGGCCGGTGATGCGGTTCGTGCACGGCGCGGGCTTCGCCGCCCGGCGGATCGCCCGGCACATCGTCCACCGGACGCCCCCGGCGGCGGTGCCGGCGCGGCCCGCGCCGGCGCTGGAGGCCGACGCCCGGTAGCGGCGCGGGAGAAGAATCCCTCCGGTCGAAGGATCCTGCACCGGACGGACGACGCCGGTGGTGCGCCGAGGAGGCGCGCCACCGGCGTCGGCGTTCGCGGGGGCGTCGCGGGCGGTTCCGCCGGTGTCAGCGCCAGAGCGGGTGGGCGCGGCGGCGGACCCGCTCGACCCGGGCCGTGGCGATGGCCCATTCGAGCCGCGCGAGCAGCGTCCAGGCGCGGGTCCATTCCGGCCGGGTACGGATGAGGATCCGCTCCGGCCTGCGGAAACCGCCGGCGACGCGGATGCCCTCGCGGCTGACGGAGTAGCGGACGGGCCGTGCCCGGGACGCGCCGGGAAGGCGCGGGCGGGCGAGCCGGGGAAGGGTCCGGTGCGGCGGCCGGGGCCATGCGTTCGCGGACGAGGGGTCGGGCATGCGGTCGGCTCCTCGGTTAGACGGCCACCGTGTCACCGAATGTAGCGCATCGGATACCGTGCGCCATGCTTCTCCCGGACATCGGGGGGAAACCGGATGCCGGGGCGGCCGCGGGGCGCGCGGGCGACGAGTCCCATTAACTCGGACGAATTCCGACTAAACGGCTGTGTCTCCGGACCCGGAAGGCGCCGGAGAAAAGCGGGCTCCATGGCCGGGTAAACGATGGCAAAGACGCGCCGACCTGCCCGGTAACGCACCGGTGAACGCGCCCGGTGCGGTGCTACGGTCATGCCGACCAGCCCGGAACCGGACACCGGACGACGGCCCCATGCGGGCCCGACGCGAGGAGTTTCCGCAGTGCGACGCCTACCGATCCGCCACGGGGCGAGCCGCCCCGACGGGCGGCGGCGTGCCCTCGGAAACGTGTTGGTGCGCGTGGCCGCCATTGCCGGATTCGCGTTCGCAGGCTGGATCGCCCTGAGTTCTCTGAGCCATTCCGCGTACGCCGCGCAGGGCGGAGCCTCGCGCAATGACGCGGACACGGGAACGGACCGCTCCGCACAATGGAGCCCCGTCGACGTGAACGGGCTTTCCACGCTCCGCCATTTCCGGTTCGAGCACGGACGCCCCACCGACCGGACGCCCGGCGCCGTCGCCGGGGACGTCCGGGAGGTCGGCGCGCGCCCGGTCCCGTACCTCGCCCAGCGCGGCCACGACGCCGTCGGCGACGGCGGGCACGCGGCCCGCGGCGTGGTCCGCACCGTCGGCACCACCGTGAAGAAGACGGCCGATGCGACCGGCGCGCCGCACCTGCGGCTCCCGGACGTCCGGCCCGGCGGGACCGGCGTCGGCCGGCTCGTGCACGGCGTGACCGGCCAGGGCTCCGCGCCGCAGAGCGCGCCGCTGCCCAAGGCGCACGCGTCGTCGCGCCATGACGGCGCCGCGCACGGTCGGGCCCACGGCAAGGCGCACGCGCAGACCGCCGCGTCCGCCGAGAAGGCCCGCCACACCGGCGCGAAGGCGTCGTCCGGCGACCACCGCTCCGGCGGCCACTGCCGGATGTGCGGGAACGGGCACCGCGTGCCGGGCGCCCCGGCGATGCCGTCCGAGCAGGACGGCAACTCCCGCAGCGGCCCGCCGTCCGGCGGGCACCCGTTCGGCCCGGTCGCCGACCTCGGCACCGCCGCGCACCCGCAGGCGCCGCGCGCCCTCGGGTCCGCCGCGTTCCACCGGACCGCGCTGACCGACGAGGCGGCCCCGGGCCGTCCCTCGGTCGTCCCCGACTAGCACCCGCCGCCGGGCACTCGCGCGATCCCGCGCGTCCCCGGCCGGAAGCCGCCCATTCCGGTACGAACCACTCCGGTACGCGCCCTTCTCCGCACGAGTCCCTCGTGCGGGCCCGTGCCGGCCGGACGGCCGCTTCCCGACCCCCCGCCATCCACCGACCTTCTCGAACGGCACGGTCCTGGCCAGGCCGCTGCCCGCTGCGCTCACCCGGACGGTGCACGCAGTGATCATCACCGATTCACCGATTCACCGAAAGAAGGAGCAACACCATGCGCATCTGGGCAAGGAACACCGGCCGCGCCGCTCTCGTCGCGGCGGGCTGCGTCGCCATGGGGGCGACCGGACTCGGCGCCCCGGCGTCCGCGGACACCACGACCAGCGGCGACCTCAGCATCCTCGGCGGCAACCAGGTCGTCGCGCCGATCTCGATACCGGTCGAGGCCAGCGGCAACGCCGTCGGCGCCGTCGCCGGGATCGCCCAGGCCGGGTCCAAGGGCGGCTCGGCCGTCCAGCGCCGGGGCCGCGAGGGCGGCGACATGCACACCTCGGGCAACATGTCGATCGGCGGCGGCAACCAGGTCTACGCCCCGATCTCCGTGCCGATCGACGTCTGCGGCAACGCCGTCGGCGCGGTCCTCGGCATCGCGCGGGCCGGCTGCGAGGGCGGCGCCGCGGTGATCAAGAAGGACGGGGGCAAGAGCCACTCCGGCTGGCGCGCCGCCGGCCGGACCGCCTCGCCCGGCGAGAGCCAGGCGGCGCCGGACGCGGGCACCGCCGACAACGGCCGCATGGGCTGGGGCGGCGGCGGCGGCTGGGGCGGCGGCAGCGGCGGGCATGGGATGCAGACCTCGGGCAACATGAGCATCCTCGGCGGCAACCAGGTGTACGCGCCGATCTCCGTGCCGGTGAACGTGTGCGGCAACGCGATCTCCCTCATCGCGGGGATCACCCAGGCCGGCTGCAAGGGCGGCGCCGTCGTCGTGCGCAAGGGCGACGACCGGCCCGACATGAAGACGTCCGGCAACATGAGCATCCTCGGCGGCAACCAGGTCTACGCCCCGATCTCCGTGCCGATCAACGTCTGCGGCAACGCGATCGGCGCGGTCCTCGGCATCGCGCAGGCGGGCTGCAAGGGCGGCGCCGCGGTCATCACCGACGGCGGCCACAAGCACCACAAGCACCACAAGCTGCCGAAGACGCTGCGCACCCCGAAGAAGCCGCACAAGAAGAAGCACTACAAGCCGGCCAAGCACCGCCCGGCGGCCGGGCACCACAAGCTGCCGTCGACCCTGCGCGGGTCGAGCGAGCGCATCGCGATGGGCCCGGACTACCGCAGCGCCGAGGGCATGCCGGCCGTCCAGGAGCTGCTGGGCAAGGTCACGCGCGTGGCCAAGCCGGTCGCGAGCGTGACCCCGGGAAAGGCCGACGCGCAGCTGCCGCAGGGCAACGAGGTTCCGGTCAAGCTGGGCACCCCGCTGACCAACTGAGTCACGACCGGCCCGGATGACGATCCGGACGGCCGGCCGATCGGCCGGTGCGGGGGCGGCAGACGTGCCGCCCCCGCACCGCGTCCGGGCGGCGCCGCCCTCCCGTGCGGGCGGCGCCGCCCGGCTTTCCAGACCGCAGGAGACGGAGACCATGACCGACAGAACGTTGCGCGTCCCGGTCCGGACGCTGCCCGCGGTGGGGCTGCTCGCCGCCGGCTGCGCGGCCGCCGCCGGGATGCCGGCGGCGCACGCCGCGCCCTCCGCGCCGTCGGCGCGGGCCGTGCAGGCCGTGCAGGCTTCGCAGGCCGTGCCGGACGCCGCCGCCCGCGCCGCCCGGCCGAGGATCGGCAAGGTGATCGCGACCATCAGGATCAAGCGGATGCACCTGAGGATCAAGGTGCGCGAGGGCGTCTCGGAGCGGGTGCTCAGCAAGGGCGTCGGGCACTACCCGCGGACGGCCCCTCCCGGACGCCTCGGCAACACCGTCCTGCTGGGGCACCGCACCACCTGGCTGCACCCGTTCGGCAAGCTGGACCGGCTGCGGCGCGGCGACCGGATCGTCCTCAAGGCGCACCACCGGACCTACGTCTACCGGGTGCGCGGCACGCACATCATCAGGCCGGGCGACCGGCGCGCGCTCGAACCCGTGCCGTTCAAGCCGGGAAAGGCGCCGAACGGCGAATACGTCACGCTCATCAGCTGCACCCCGAAAGGCTCGGACCGGCGGCGCATCGTGGTCGTCGGCAAACTGGGAAAATGACGGCTACGCCGTCGAGGAACGGCTGCCGTAAAGGGCGATGAGCCCGTCGTAGTCGCCCTTTCCGAGAGTGGCCGGGCCGTCGTCGCAGGCCCCGACGGTCGGCGCCATGGTGAGCCCGGAGTGCTGCGATCCCTCGACGTGCCCGAGGCCGAGCATGTGGCCCGTCTCGTGCGTCGTGACGGCCGCGGCGTCGTAGCTGCCCGCCGGGCAGGGCGAGCCGTCCTGCGGGCCCGGCCACCACTTCTTGCCCTGCTCCTGCAGCGCCGTGTCGCTCTCGATCGTCGCCGAGCCCTGGTACCAGGTGCAGGTGGCCGCGAGGATCTCCGGCTCGGCGGCCGGCATCGCCTCCCAGCCGGACACGTTCGTCCCGTCGCGGTCGCCGCAGTTGGCCTCGGTGGTCACGTTCGGGGCGGTGGTCGTCTGGCCCGCGTACTTGGCGGAGACGTCCGGCGGCGGCGTGAACTTCCGGGCGGAGTTGCAGTCGGTGGCGGCGCCGAACATGTTGGAGACCCCGGTCGACACCCCCGACATGGGCAGCCCGGCCGAGCCCGGGTAGTAGTGCCACTCGATCGCGGCGCCCTTCGGCCACCTGCTCGGTTCCTGCTGGTAGGCACCGTCCTTGCAGGCGTCGAGCGGCGCGCGGAACTGGCGCGGCCGGCCCTGCGGCACCCGCGTCCCCAGGGTGGTGACGGTGACGACGCCCTTGTGCCCGTCCACCCGGATGCGCAGCTCGGACGCGCCGTCGGTGCGCAGCGCGTGCGCGGTCACCGAGGTGCCGTCGGACGGGACCGTCGCGGCCAGCCCGTTCTCGCCGCGCACGACCCGGCCGCGCAGGTCGCAGTCGGACATCTTCACCTTCTGCGGCATCGCCCGCGCGGACAGGGCCCCGCCCGGCTTGCACCAGACGGGCGGGCGGCGGGCGGCCGCCGCAGTGCCCGCCCCCGCGGTGACCGCGCAGGTCAGAGCCGTGACGGCGGCGGCGCACAGCGCCGTACCGCCCAGTGCGCCGGTGCGCCGCCCGCGTCCGGCGGGCGAGACGTCGTCCATGCCGTTCTCCGATGTGTCGGTAAAGCCGTCGGGGCGCGGCCCTTCGCGCTCCAGCCGTCAGTCTTTCGCGGCGCCGGAAAAGACAAACCGGCGCAGCCTAAAATGATCACCACGTTGTGAATGGCGTGCCCGTCGAATAGGCGGCCATCTGCGCATCTTCCGGAAAATGGCGACGCCGTGCCGGGCGGACGGCCGGAGCTGCCCCGGCGGCGCCGTGTAACTCCTGGGCAAATCGTCGTTCAGCATTCGGTAAACGCGTTTACCGGAGGACGACAGGGAAAAATCAGGAGGTAATCAGGCAACTCGGGGGTGTTCAACGTGCAGACGCAGACGCAGACGCAGGTGCGGGAACTGATGGGCATGAGCGTGACCGACACCCATGGCACCAAGGTCGGCACGGTCAAGCAGGTCTACCTCAACGACGACTCCGGCGCGCCGGAGTGGGTCACCGTGCACACCGGATGGTTCGGGATGCGCGAGAGCTTCGTCCCGCTGTCCGGTGCCCGCAAGGCCCAGGACATGCTGCAGGTCCCCTACGACAAGGAAACGATCAAGGGCGCGCCGAACGTGAACGCCGACGAGCATCTGTCGCACGCGCAGATCGTCGACCTCTACCGGCACTACGGCGTGCGCCCGCCGAGCGGCCGCCGCACGCAGGGCGAGGGCGCCGAGACCGGCACGGGCACGGCCGGGAGCGACGCGGACCGCCGCACCGACACGGGCGGGACCGGCCCGTCCGGGCAGGGCACGGCCGGCGCCGAGGGCAGGGCGCCGTCCGGCACGACCGGCACGACCGGCACCTCGGGCACCACGGGCGCGGCCGGCACGCCCGGCGCCGCGGGGATGGCCGTGCATCCCGAGCGCGGCGGCCGCACCGAGCCGCCCCAGCAGCCGGGCGCGCCGATGACCGAGGTCACCCGGGCCGAGGAGCGGCTGCGCATCGGCACCGAGCGGCACGAGGCGGGCCGCGTGCACGTCCGCAAGTGGGTGGAGACCGAGATGGTCGAGCGGACCGTGCCGGTCACCCACGAGGAGATCAAGATCGACCGCGAGCCGATCCCGGACGGCCAGCCCGACATGAAGGTCACCGTCACCGAGGACGACGTGGAGATCATCCTCTACGAGGAGCGTCCGGTCGTCGCCAAGGAGACGATCCCGGTCGAGCGGGTCCGCGTCCGGACCGAGCAGGTCCAGGACGAGCAGACCGTCCGGGGCGAGCTGCGCAAGGAGCGCGTCGAGGTCACCCGCGACGAGGAGGGGCGCGGCGAGCGGGGCGAGCGCGGCAGGCGCCCCCGCAGCTGAGCCCGCAGCACCCCGGCGCCGCCCGAGAACCGGACCGTGCGCGCCCGGTCGGCCCTTCCACCCGCAGGCCGGCCGGGCGTCCCGGCGTGCCCGCACAGCCCGCCGATAACTCGTTGAGTTGCGGCGAGTCGTTGTTTTGCGGCCCGCCATAACAACGACTTGCCGCAAGTCAACGCGAGGGGGTGCGGCCGGGTGTGGCCACTGGGTCGGGTGGAGCGGCCCGGCGAGGGTGGCGGAGGAGGCCGGCGGCCGGGAGGCGGGCACGGCGGAACCGGGCCGGGCGTTCGACGGCCCGTCCCGTGCACGCTGCTTAATTCGGTGCATGATTCAAAGGGTGAATTTAGTTCCCGTCAAGCCCCCGCGCCCCATCGCCCGTCCAAGATCATTCCGTCCGGGCGGGGGGTGCTTGACAGGTGATCAAGGCCGGGGGAGGTTCCAGGGGACGCTGAAGCCCGTCGCAGGGGTCATGGCCGTCCGGGCGCGCCGTGACCCCGCCCGCGCCGTCGCGGGCGCCCTCGCGGGCGCCCTCGTGGGCGCCCTCGTGCGCCGCGCGCGGGCGGAGCGGGCGAGCGGCCCCGCCGGGCCGCGCCGCGTCGCCGTAGCGACCCAGGAGGGACCTTGCGACACCCCCACAGACGAACGGCCACCCGGACCAGGCGTTCACTGATCGCGCTCGCGGTCGCCGCCGCCGTCCTGCCCACGGCGGCCGTCGGCACCGCGTTCGCCGGCGCACCCGCCTCAGCGCCCTATCTCGACGCGCGGCTGCCCGTCTCCCAGCGCGTCTCCGACCTGCTCGGACGCATGACGCTGCAGGAGAAGATCGGCCAGATGACGCAGGCCGAGCGCGGCGCCATCGACGCCGACCCGGCCCAGATCACCGCGCTGGGCCTCGGCTCGGTGCTGTCGGGCGGCGGCTCCGTGCCGGCCGACAACACCCCGTCCGGATGGGCCGACATGGTCGACCGGTACCAGGCGGCCGCGCTCGACACCCGGCTGAAGATCCCGCTGCTGTACGGGATCGACTCGGTGCACGGCGACAACAACCTCGTCGGCGCCACCGTCTTCCCGCACAACAACGCCATGGGCGCGACCCGCGACCCCGGGCTCGTCCGCCGGGAAGAGGAGATCACCGCCACCGAGACCCGCGCGACCGGCCCGCAGTGGGTCTTCGCGCCCTGCGTCTGCGTCTCCCGCGACCTGCGGTGGGGACGCACCTACGAGTCCTTCGGCGAGGACCCGAACCTCGTCATGCGGATGGAGACGGCCTTCGAGGGCTTCCAGGGACGGCGCACCAAGGATCTCGCCGACCCCACGCACGTCCTCGCGACCGCCAAGCACTACGCGGGCGACGGCGACACCAAGTTCGGGTCGTCCACCACCGGGACGTACACGATCGACCAGGGCGTCACCGTCACCGACCGCAAGTCGTTCGCGCGGATCGACCTCGCGCCGTACGTGCTCGCGGTCAAGAAGTACGGCGTCGGCAGCATCATGCCGTCGTTCTCCAGCGTCGACTGGACCGAGGACGGCGTCGGCAACCCGATCAAGATGAGCGCCAACAAGGAACTGCTCACCGACGTCCTCAAGCACAAGATCGGGTTCGACGGCTTCCTCATCAGCGACTGGGAGGCCATCCACCAGATCCCCGGCGACTACGCCACGCAGGTCCGCACGGCCGTCAACGCCGGCATGGACATGTTCATGGAGCCCTACAGCGCGCCGCAGTTCGAGCAGACGCTCCTGGCCGAGGTGCAGGCGGGCCGCGTCACGACGTCCCGCATCGACGACGCGGTGAGCCGCATCCTCAAGGCCAAGTTCGAGCTCGGGCTGTTCGAGCACCCGTACACGAACCGGACGAACATCAAGTCCGTCGGCTCGCCCGCGCACCGCGCCGTCGCCCGCGAGGCCGTCGGCAAGTCGCAGGTGCTGCTGAAGAACTCCGGTGGCGCGCTCCCGCTCAAGAAGTCGCAGCGCATCTACGTCGCCGGCGTGAACGCCAACGATATGGGCAACCAGGCCGGCGGCTGGACGGTCACCTGGCAGGGAAGCTCCGGCAACACCATCCCGGGCACGACGATCCTGCAGGGCATCCAGCAGAACGCCAAGAACGTCACCTACAGCGCCGACGCGTCCGCGCCGACGGCGGGCAGTGACGTCGGGGTCGTGGTCATCGGCGAGACCCCGTACGCCGAGGGCGTCGGCGACGTCGGCAACGGCCACACGCTCAACCTGTCCGACGCCGACAGGGCCAACATCGACAAGGTCTGCTCCGCGATCAAGAAGTGCGTCGTGCTCGACGTCGCGGGACGCCCGCAGATCGTCACCGACGAGCTGCCGAAGATGGACGCGCTCGTCATGTCGTGGCTGCCCGGCAGCGAGGGCGCCGGCGTGTCCGACACCCTCTTCGGGCACCGCTCCTACACCGGCCGCCTCCCCGTGACGTGGCCGCGCAGCGAGTCCCAGGAGCCGATCAACGTCGGCGACCGGAACTACCACCCGCTGTTCCCCTACGGCTACGGCCTCCGCACTCACTGATCAGGCGAACCTCGGCGCCGGGTCCCGGACCCGGCGCCGAGGATCCGCCGTCCCCTGCGGTCAGGAGGCCAGCATCCTGAGCACCTCGGCCGCGAGCGGGGCGGCCGAGGCGGGGTTCTGCCCGGTGACCAGGGTGCGGTCGACGACCACATTCGGCGCCCACGGCTCACCGGCTTGGACGTCCAGACCGGCCTCGGACAGGCGGGTCTCCAGGAGCCACGGGGCCCGGTCAGCGAACCCGGCCTGCGTCTCCTCGGCATTGGTGAACGCGGCGACCCGGTAACCGGAGAAGGCGTTGCCGCCGCCGGGCCTGCGGGCGGCCAGCAGCGCGGCGGGCGCGTGGCAGACCACCGCGAGCGGCCTGCCCGAGTCCAGCGCCCGGACCAGCAGGTCACCGGAGGCGGCGTCGACCGCGAGGTCCTCCATCGGGCCGTGGCCGCCGGGGCACAGGACGGCGGCGTAGTCGTCGAGGTCGACGTCCTCCAGCCGGATCGGGCTGCGCAGCTCGGTCATCGCGGCGAGGGCCGCGGCGATCTCGTCGGCCCCGTCCTGCCCGCCGTTGGCGTCAGCGGACAGGCTGGCCCGGTCGACGGGGGGAACGACACCGCCGGGGGTCGCGACGACGATCTCGTACCCGGCGTCCTTGAACGCCCGGTACGGCACGACGGCCTCCTCAGCCCAGAAACCCGTGGGGTGCTTGGTGCCGTCGGCGAGCGTCCAGTGGTCGGAGCCGGTCATCACAAAGAGGATCTTCGACATGGTGTTTCTCCAAGAGGACGGGGCCTGCAACGGCGTTCAAACTAGGCGCGCCGTCCAAGGACTTCCAATGACGCAGCCAATGACATCCATCAGGATTCTGATGGGTTCACCAGGCGCGCGCCGCCTGGAAGAGGTGATCGCGCACGAGCCGGACGTGCGGCCCGGGCCGCGCGCCCGCCCGCTGGACGAGGAAGCCGGTGTTGATGGGCGGGTCTTCGGGGTCCAGCAGGCGGATAAGCGTCCCCTCGGCCAGTTCCCGGACGCACAGGTAACCGGGCAGGACGGTGACGCCCGCGCTCGCGGCCGCGGCGGCCTTGACCGCCCGCAGGTCGGGCGCGACGACCGCCGCCTCCCGGTTCAGCCTGACGCCGAAGACGTGCCGCCAGTAGCGGCGCAGAATGGGCAGGTCGTCGGCGTAGGAGATCAGCGGGACGTCCGCGAGGGCGGCCGGCCCGTCCCGCGCGAGGAGCCGCGCGTCCAGGCGCCGGTGCCATTGCGGTGACGCGACCAGGACGAACTCCTCGTCCGCGAGCGGCTCGGCGAGGAACGCGCGGCCCCGGGGACGGATCGCGGAGACCACCAGGTCGAACCGGCCGGCCCGCAGCCCGGTGAGCAGGTCGTCCGCCAGGCCCATGGCGACGCGCAGCCGCACCCCCTGTTCGACCAGGGGCGCCAGCGCCGGGACGATCCGCTCCGCCAGCATCTCGGCCGGTCCGCCGAGCAGGACGGGCGGCTCCGGCACCTCCCGCTCCGGCCGCGCCCCGCCCGCGACGGCCTCGAGGGCGTCCATCGGACCGGCGAGGCGAAAGGCCAGGTCATCGGCGGCGGCAGTGGGCGCCACTCCCCGCGGAAGCCGCTCGAACAGCTGCCGCCCCATGCGCGCCTCCAGCGCGCGGAGCTGGGCCGTCACCGTGGGCTGGGAGAGGCCGAGGAGGCGGGCCGCCGCCGTCAGCGACCCGGCCCGGTAGACCGCCAGGAACGTCCGCAACTGCCCCAGATCCAGCGGCCCGCCGGCATTCCCGTCGCTCACAGCCGCCACACTATTCCCGGCCCTCACGGCGGCATCGAACGCCCGCGCCAGCGCCGTCAGATGCTCCGCCGCCGCCAGATCCCCGCTGTCCGCGCCCCGGCAAGCCGCGCACTCACCGTCCGACCGGTCGCCGAAGAACGGAAGCCGCCACATCACGCCACCGCCCAACCCAGAACCCGTCGCACCTCAACGACGAGCGCGCCCTCGCTGGGCGCCTCGACCAGCCGCCCCACCCCCGGGACCACCGCCCACCACGACCCGGTCGCCTTCCCTCGCCACCACACGGCCCCACGCGGAAACCAGTACATCGGCCGGACGCCCTGCACCGCCGGAACCTCCACGGCCGAGTACCACCCCCCGCTCACGCCCCGACCCCCCGCACCACATGCACGACCCGCCTGGGCCGCGCCTGCTTCCCCGCTCGCTCGGCCTCCGCCTCCAGGGCCTTGCGCAGCGCGGCGGGAGTGGAACAGCTGACCGTTGGGTCCACGCCGGACGCCGGGTCGTGCAGTGTCGCCACCCAATCCCCGGACCGCCTTTTGTGATCGACGCCCCGCCGGATCCGGTGCCCGGGGAAGTCGGCGCGAAGCCGCTGAAGAGCCTGGTCATCGCCGGCGTCGAGCCGCCGCGCGTCGTCGTTCGCCATCGTGTCCTCGCCAGGGTTGTGCCTGCCTGAAACTCGAACCCAGCGTGGCTGTCCGGTATACGCTCCGCTACATAGCGTCAACACTTAGCCACCCCCCGACCCGGCACCGGCACCCCGCGGGACCCGGCCGCGACCTACCAGGGACCCCCCATGCCCAAGGAAACAGGCGACCTGACCCGCGATCCCCTCATCCGCGCTTTCGGGGCCGTCCTGCGCTCCTACCGCGAGAACGCCGAACTGTCGCGTCCAGAACTCGCGGACGCCCTCGGCTGCACCTACCAGTGGATCGAGAAAATCGAGACGGGCACGAAGCCGTCCGTCGACACGGCGATCGACCTGGACACCTTCTTCAAAATCCCGGCGCGGACGTTCGAGAAGCTGGCCGAGGAGATCGAACGCGCCGGAAAGCACGCCGCGCTGCCCCCGGGATTCCCGGCATTCCTCAAACTGGAGGAATGCGCGCTGTCCATCCGCTCGTTCGTCTGCCAGGTCGTCCCGGGCCTGCTCCAGACCGAGGCGTACGCGCGTGGCGTCATGGGCGCGGGCCAGGTGCGCGACGGCTTGGACCACCTGGTCGCCCAGCGCGTCGACCGGCAGCGCATCCTGACCGGCGAGCGCGCGCCCCGGCTCTCCGTCGTCCTGGACGAATCGGTGCTACGCCGCCCGATCGGCGGATCGGCGGTAATGTGCGAGCAGCTCATGTACCTGGAACACATCATCGAGCACGAGCCGCACGTCCAGATTCGGATGCTGCCTTTCCAGCGCATCACCTGGGCCAGCCTCGACGGTTCGTTCACGATCCTGGGTTTCGGGAACGGCCCCGACATCGCCTACCTCGAAGGTCCCACGAGCAGCCAATTGCTGCGCGATCCGAACCGCGTCGCCGACACGGCAGTACGATTCGACCTGGTAATGGGGGAGGCGCTGACGGGCGGCGAGTCCCTCGAAATGATCCGGCAGGCACGAGAGGGCTACCGTGAACAACGTTGACCTAACGGGCGCGCAGTGGCGCAAGAGCAGCCACAGCGGCGGGCAGGGCGGCGAGTGCGTCGAGGTCGCGGCCACCGCCGTCGCCGCCGTCGCCGTCCGGGACTCCAAGGATCCCCACGGCCCCAAGCTCGTGCTCGACGCCGCCGCCTGGCGCGCCCTCACCCGCAGCCTGAAGGGCTGAGCAACGAACACACGGACCGCTCCCGCTAGCTCGCCCTCGACCTTTCCGAAGTGGGGCGCCCGTGTGCGGTGCCTTCGCTGTGGGGGTGGGTGTGTTGGGTGAGGAAGAGGGCGGCGCGGGCCAGGGCCTCGTCGGCCTCGTCCAGGGCGCCGGTGTAGGCCTGGAACACGTGCGGGACGTCGGCGGTGACGTCCAGGATGACGTCGACTCCGGCCGCCCTGGCGCGTGCAGCGAGGCGGGTGGAGTCGTCCAGCAGCACCTCGTTGGTGCCGACCTGCAGCAGCATCGGGGGGAAGCCGGTCAGGTCGGCGAGGGTGGCGGGGCTGAGGAGCGGGTGGTGCGGGTCGCGTCCCGCCAGGTACATGGAGCCGGTGTACTCCAGTGACTCGCGGGTGAAGAACGGGTCGGCGGACTCCTTGGCGGTCACGCTCTCGCCCGTCCGGGTCAGGTCGAGCCCGGGAGAGAACGCGACGATCGCGGCGGGTACGGGCAGGCCCGCGTCGCGTGCGGCGAGGCAGGCGGTGACGGTGAGGCCGCCGCCGGCGGAGTCCCCGGCGAACGCGATGGCCGAGGGGTCCTCGCCGCCGTCGAGGAGGGCGCGGTAGGCGCGCACCGCGTCGTCGATCGCCGCGGGGAACGGATGCTCGGGGGCGAGACGGTAGTCCAGCGAGAAGGCGCGGAACCCGGTGCGGACGACCAGGTTCGCCGTCAGCGACATCGCGGTCTCGGGCGACCCGAACACGAAGCCGCCGCCGTGGAAGTACAGGATCGTCCCAGGTCGCGAGTCACCGGCCGGTTCGACGAGTACCACGGGACGGTCCGCGAGCTGCGCCGGACGGGTGCGGATGCCGTCCGGGACGATCATTTCCGCCATCATCGCGCGGAAGCCGGCGCGGGTCGCCTCCACCGTCCGCGGACCCTCGGGACGGGGCCGCCGCAGCGCCGCGTCGAGCTTCGTCCGCTGTTCCCTGCTCATGTCGCCTCCCATGACGAGTAGATGCCGCTACAGTATATGCCGTGGCATCTAAGTTGAACGGCGGCGCCGCCGACCTGCCGGGGTTCTTCTCCGACCTCGTCCGGTGCGAGACGCGCGTCTACAACGCCCTGAACGACCGGCTCCGCGACCGGCACGGGATCGTCACCTCGCAGTACGAGGCCCTGCGCTTCCTGCGCGGCCGCCCGGGGGCCCGGGTGGCGGACCTCGCGGCGGAGTTCGCGATCGGGATCGGGGCGAGCAGCAAGGTCGTCGACCGCCTGGAGCGGCAGGGGTGGGTCGCCCGGCGGCCGAACCCGGCGGACCGCCGGTCGTCGCTGCTCGACCTGACCGACGACGGCGCGCGGCTCACCGACGAGGCCGGGGAGACCTTCACCGAAGGGCTGGCCGAACTGCTCGGAGGGGCGCTCGCCGGTGAGGCGGGGGCGGCGGCCGCACGGGTCATGGCGGAGTTGCGTGCCGCGCTCGAACGCGACCAGGTGGGTCTTCCTACGGGTTGAGCGGCATCCGGCTCAGTTGTGGAGAAGGTCGGCGAAGCGGGCGGCGTTGCGCTGGGAATGGTCGGCGCAGCAGTTGTTGAAGACGACGTAGGTCGTTTCGACATCGTCGGCCAGGTCGCGGATCCGGGGGACCCATGAGCGCATTTCGGCTTCGGTGTAGAGGTAGCCGAAACGTTCGCGGACATCGGAGGAGTCCCAGCGTTCGCTGTGGCCGTGGAAGCGGACGACGGCCGCGTCACCGGTCACCGCGAGAATCGGCGGCATCGAGGACCGGTGGCCCTGCGGCATGTCCACGCTGACATAGGGGATGCGGTGCTCGGACATGAAGGCGAGCGTCGCGTCGCGGTGCTCGTCGTCCATCCAGGCGGCGTTGCGGAACTCGACGCAGATCGGCATGGGGGCGCAGCGGTCCCGCGCCCGGAGGATGTGCTTGCGGTTGCGGTCGCCCGGCGGGAACCAGACCGGGAACTGGAAGAGGAGCAGGCCGAGTTTCCCCGCGTCGTGGAGCGGCCGGAGGGCGCTGAGGAAGCGGTCCCAGACCTCGTTCTCCACCTCCTCCGGAACGTCCTTCAAATAGACGTTCCGTTTGTTCGGGACTTTGTCGCGGAGGTTCTTGTAGAGGGACGCGGGGCGCGTCGGGTGACCGGTGAGAAGCGAGAACGCCTTGACGTTGAACACGAAGCCGGGCGGCGTGCGCTCGACCCAGAGGTGGACGGTCCGTTCCGCCGGAGGCGCGTAGTACGTGGCATCCACCTCGACGAGCGGGAACTGGGAGGCGTAGTAGCGCAGCCGGTCCTCGGCGGTCTTGGCCTCCGGCGGGTACCAGCCCGAGGAGAGCAGCGTCTTGTCCGTCCACGAGGCGGTGCCGACCAGGATTCTCCCCATGCCGCGAGGCTACGGGTGATCGGGTTGGTTCGTCCGGGCTTCTGGGGGGATGACCGGGGGCGTCGAAGGAGGGGACGGTGGCGGAGTCCGGAAAGACGGCGTTCGTGCTGGGCGGCGGTGGCGTGCTCGGCGCGCACGAGGTGGGGATGCTGCGGGCGCTGGAGGAGGCCGAGGTGCGGCCCGACCTGGTGGTGGGGACGTCGATCGGGGCGCTGAACGGGGCGTTCGTCGCGGCGGAGCCCGACACGGCGGTCGGCAAGCTCGCCGGGCTGTGGTCGGACGACGCGGCGCGCGAGGTGTTCGGGGCGCGGGTGTGGGAGCGGCTGTGGACGCTGGCGCGGTCGGGCACGCATCTTCATTCGGCGGAGCCGCTGCGGCGGATGATGGACCAGTTGCTGCCCGCCGAGACGTTCGGGGAAATGGCCGTCCCGTTCCAATGCGTCGCCGCCGGGATCGAGACGGCGATGGCGCATTGGTTCTCCGACGGCCCGGTCATTCCGGCGGTGCTGGCGTCCTGCGCGGCGCCCGGACTTCTGCCCCCCGTGCGGATCGACGGGAGGCATTACTTCGACGGCGGGCTGGTGCACAGCATTCCGGTCGGACGGGCGGTGGCGCTGGGCGCCACGACGATCTACGTTCTGCAGGTGGGCCGGATCGAGCGGGAACTGGTCCCGCCGCGCCGGCCGTGGGAGGTCGGGATGGTCGCGTTCGAGATCGCGCGGCGGCACCGGTTCTTCGAGGAGATGGCGGCGCTGCCCGACGGATTGACGGTGCACGTCCTGCCGGCGGGCGGCGAGCGGAAGGCGGGGGTGGACTACTCCCAGCTGCGGTACCGGAACGCGGCCGGTATCACGGCGCATATCGAGCGTGCTTACGAGGCGTCGATGAAATACCTCAAAGAACGGGCGTGAAATGGTTCCGCCCCCCATGGTCCGGCGGCTGGTCTCCACGCCGGTGCTGTTCTTGATGACCCTTCTGGTCGTGGTCGTCTTCCCGGTGGCCTGGGTGCTCGGCGCGGTGTTCGGGCGCAAGCGCAAGCGGCTCGTCCGGTTCCTGTGGTTCGCGCTGGCGTGGGGGACGCGGGAATCGGCGGCGGTGATGCAATGCGCGTGGCTGTGGTGCACCGGACGCGGCCACGACGACCGGCACTACGACATCATCCGCCGCTACGTCGCGGGCCTCAACACGGTCGCCGGGCGGCGGCTCGGCCTGCGGGTCGAGGACGAGGGGAGCTGGGAGGGGACGGGCGAGGACCGGCCGCTGATCGTCCTCAGCCGGCACGCCGGCCCGGGCGACGCGCTGATCCTCGTCCACCACCTGCTCACCGGGTACCGGCGGCGGCCCCGGGTGGTCATGAAGGCCGAGCTCCAGTTCGACCCGTGCATCGACATCGCGGCCAACCGGCTGCCGAACGTGTTCGTCGAGCACGGCGGCGCGACCGAGAAGATCGGGCGGCTCGCCGAGGGCCTCGGGCCGCGCGACGCGCTGCTGATCTTCCCGGAGGGCGGCAACTTCTCGCCGGAGCGGCGGCGCCGGGCGATCCGGCGGCTGGCCCGGCACGACCGTCCGCGCGAGGTCGCCCGCGCGTCCCGGATGCGGAACCTGATGCCGCCGCGCCCCGGCGGCGTCCTCGCCGCGATCGACGCGGCCCCCGACGCGGACGTCGTGTTCGTCGCGCACGTCGGCCTCGACGAGATGGCCACGGCCGGGGACATCTGGCGGCGGGTCCCGCTGACCGAGCCGGTCCGGGCGCGATGGTGGCGGATCCCCGCCGAGGACGTCCCCGAGGAACGGGAGGCCCGCATCAACTGGCTGTACGCGCAGTGGGAGCGCGCGGACGCCTGGATCAGCGCGCACCGGTGATCGGATGAGCCGTTGACGGGGCGCTTCGCGCGGTCAATAGACTCCGGTGCATGGCGGACGAGGGGACGGTGCGGGTCGATCTGTGGATCTGGTCCGTCCGGCTGCTGAAGACCCGGTCGATGGCGACGACCGCGTGCCGCGCCGGGCACGTGCGGGTGAACGACGAGCGCGCCAAGCCGTCCACCGCGGTGAAGATCGGCGACGAGGTGCGGCTGCGGCACGACGGCCGGGAGCGCATCGTGATCGTGCAGAAGGCCATCCGCAAGCGGGTCGGGGCGCCGGAGGCGGCGCAGTGCCTGATCGACAAGAGCCCGCCCCCGCCGCCGCGCGAGGCGCTGGTCCCGGTCGGCCGCCGCGACCGGGGCGCCGGGCGCCCCACCAAGCGCGACCGCCGCGAGCTGGACCGGCTGCGCGCCCTGAACTCCACGCTGAACCGGCCGCCCGGGGAGTGACCTCAGACGGCGACTGACCTCAGACGGCGACTGACCTCAGACGGCGACGGCCCGCACGGCCGACCGGGCGAGGACGCCGCCGTTCGCGGCCAGCGCCTCCGCGACGACCCGCGGCGCGACCGGCATCGTCGCGGCCGTCTCGAACCCCGTCCGGCGGACCGTCGCGGCGGCCGAGAAGCGCGCCGCGTCCGCGTCGGTGAGGAACCGCCAGGCCGCGACGTCCGTCGCGCCGTTCCAGCTCGCGTGCACCCGCATCCGCCCGCCCGCCACCGCCGCGACGGCGACGGCCGGCGCCGCCGCGGGCCGCGCCGACCAGGGCGAACGGTACGCCCGGTACGAGCCGGCCCCGGTCACCTCCAGCACCGGACTCCCGTCCGGCCCGTACTCGATCACCGCGGCCGTCGAGCCGTAGCCGACGACCGCGTTCCCGCCCGCCAGCAGCTGCACGTTGCCCATGTACTGGCCGTAGGTCGTGCCGTCGGTGTACTCGCGCAGCAGCGTCGCCTTGCGCGCCTTCTCGTCGATCTTCAGGACGAGCCCGCGCGACGCACCGTCACCGACATTGGTGATGTGGTTGTCGAACAGCGAGATCGTCGTGTCGTCGAGGCGGCGGGCGTCGTGCTGCCAGGCGAACGCGGCACGCGACCCGACCGTGAAGTCGCTGCGCCGGCCGCCGAGCCGCCACCGCACCGCGCCGGTCCGCCGGTCGACCGAGTACAGCGCGCAGGTGTCGCGCGCGGAGATCAGCAGCGTGTCGCCGTAGGCCTGCACCGAGTTGACGTGGATCGGGTCGAACGTCCTGCCCTTCGTCCCGTCGGTGTCCTTGGTCATCGGCATCTTCGTCTCGGTGATCGCGATGTGGTCGAGCGCGTTCCAGTCGAGCAGCACCTTGCCGGTCGCGACGTCGACCTCCTGGACGCGGCAGCCGTACACGTGCCCGTCGCGGGGTCCGCCGATCGGCCGCAGATCCGCCGTGACCTCGGGATACGCGGTGAGCAGCGCGGTGCCCTGGCCGGTGAGCTGGAACTCGTGCAGGTCGCCCTCCATGCCGTTCCCGGCCCGGACCTCGGCGATCTGCCGGTACGTCCGGTCGAGGAGGACCCCGTTGCCCGCGCCGTGCCCGCCGACGAGCCGCGCGCCCTCCCAGTAGGTCAGCACCGGCTCGCCCTTGTAGGTCTGCACGCGCAGGTCGGTGACGAGGTCCTTCGAGCCGCGGAACCACACGGGCTCGCCGTCGTCGTCGACGATCAGGGCGTCGGCGTAGTCCGTGCCGCGGAACGGCCCGAGGAACAGCAGCCCCGGCGCGACCTGCCCCGTGCGGCGGACGGTCAGCTTCGGCGGCTGCGTCCCCGGCAGCGTGAGATAACCGCTCGGCTCGACGGCGGCTTCGGCGTCGGCGTCCGGGCCGCCGCCGCGCTGGAGCGTCCCGGCCGCCCCCGCCCACGCGGCCCCGCCGGCCAGCACCGTCCCCACCAGAAACCCGCGCCGCGACAATCCCATACCGGACGGTCTATGGGGCGAATCTGGGAACTCGCTGAACGCGGACTGAGGTAACCCTATGGACATTCCGGGCGGGGGTCTGTCAGCATGCGGGCATGATCGATGAAAGGGGCGCTGCCGCCCGCATCCGATGAGCGGAGCCGTGCAGCGGGAAGCTGCCGCCGTCCGCGAGGAATGGCTGGGCCGGGCACTGTCCGTGCGGCCCGCCGACCGTCCGGCCGCCGAAGCGGCCATCTCCGGCCTCTACCGCCTGGCCGGACTCGATTCCCCCCGTTTCCACTGGGTTCCGTCGCCGCTCGCGGCCTTCGAGACCGTCCCGCCCGGCATGCGGCTGCGTGCGAACGGCGTCGGCGTCTTCGAGGGGCCCGCGGTGCGCGCGCTCGCCGCCTCGATGCTGGGGCTGCGCCTCGATCTCGACGAAGAGATCGGGAGGCACTGCTCCGGTCTGGCCGGCCTTTACCGGCAGCAGGTGCAGGGCTCGCTCTTCCGCTCGATACGGGCCACGCTCGGCATGGTCGCGCGCGAGGCGCACGACTTCAGGCGCGCGGCCGACACCTGGTACGACCGGCTGTGCGTCTCCTGGATCGCCTACTACGACGTCATGCGCCGCGTCGCGGGCGTGCCGTTCACGTCCGGGCAGGTCGAACGGCTCGACCTGTGGGGAGCGGCGCTGTCGTCGGCCGGCTGGTGGTGGCCGCGCGAGGACGTGTGCGTGATCTCCGAGCGGCCCGTGGCCGTCCGCACCGAGGTGTGGGGGGACGACGGCGAGGTCCGCCTGCACCACCCGGACGGCCCGGCGGTCCGCTACCACGACGGCTGGGACATGCACGCCTGGCACGGCACGCCGGTGCCGTCCTGGGTGATCGACGACCCGGCGCCGGACCGCATCGAACGCGAGACCAACGTCGAGATCCGGCGGTGCGCGATCGAGCACCTCGGCTGGCCCGCCTACATCGAGGGCGCCGGGCTGCGGCTCGTCTCGACCGCCCCCGACCCCGGCAATCCCGGCTCCGAGCTGCGGCTCTACGACCTGCGGCGGGAGGCGCGCGTGCTGCTGGCCGTCAACGGGTCGGTCGAGCGCGACGGGACGCGCCGCCGGTACGGGCTGACCGTGCCGGGCGCGATGTCCGATCCGGTCGCCGCGGCGGCCTGGACGTACGGCCTGTCCGCCGAGCAGTACTCCCTCCTCGCCCGCCGAACCTGAAGGTGATGACCATGACGCAGACACTCGAATCCCTCTCCCGGCAGACCGGCGTGACCGTGCTCGACCACCTGGAGCGGTCGATGCGCATCCCCGTCGTCGACGGGCTCCAGGCCCAGGGCGACCTGATCGTGGTCCCGCTGCACGCCGTCGCGCAGGCGGTGAAGCCCGCGCCCGACGAGCCGCCCGGGTTCGGCCGCCCCAGCCCGTGGCGGGGCGTCCCGCCGGAAGGCGTGGAGCTGCTGCGCGCCGTGGCCGGCGGCAACACGCACACGCTGGTCGCCGAGCCCGGCACCTGCCGCTGGACGACCGACGTGGACGATGACACCAGGCTCGCGATCGGCGTCTTCACGGCGTCGGAGATCGTCTACCTGCTGCATCCCGAGCACGGCGCGTCGGGCTGCGCGCCGGGGACCTACGTCGTCCGGCGGCAGCGCGAGCACGACCGGCGCCGCGGCGGCGTCCGGCTCGTCGTCGACTGAGGGTCAGCGGAACTGCAGGCCCTCGAACGTCCCGGACGAGCGCCACCGCTCCAGGTAGGTGAAGTAGGCGGTGGCGCCCGCCGGGTACCCGACGTTCAGCAGCGACCACGGCGACGGCGCCTGGCCCTCGTTGTTGTAGTAGCCCGGCGTGCAGTCCGGGAGGAACCGCATCGTCGGCGGGGCGGTGCGGAGCACGTCGAGCCAGGCGTCCTCGGCCTCCCGCGTCACCTCGATCTCGGTGAACCCGTGGTCGAGGGCGTGCCGGATCACCGCCGCGACGGTCGCGCCCGCCTCGGTGAGGTTGTGCGGGATGTTGGAGATGAGGTTCGCGCCCTGCGCGGGCTGCACGACGAACGCGTTCGGGAACCCCTGGACGTGGGTGCCGTGCAGGGTGCGCATCCCCTCCGACCAGTACTCCGACAGCCTCACCCCGTCGCGTCCGGCCATGTCGTAGCCGGTGCGGCGGGTGTACTCGGTGCCGACCTCGAACCCGGATGCGTAGATGACGCAGTCGACCTCGTACTCGCGCCCGCCGGCGACGACACCGGACGGGGTGATGCGCTCGACGCCCTTGCCGTCGGTGTCGACCAGATGGGTGCCCGGGACGTTGAACGCCTGGAGGTACTCGTCGTGGAAGCACGGCCGCTTGCACAGCTGCCGGTACCAGGCCTTGAGCCGGTCCGCGGTCTCCGGGTCCTGGACGATCGCGTCGACGCGGGCGCGGATCTCCTCCATCTTCTCGTGGTCGGAGTCCTCGTAGACCTCCATCATCTTCTCGAGCGTCGCCTCGCCCGGCCCGAGCGCGGCGTACCGGGCGCGGATACGGCGGCTGATGTCGGTCCAGCCGTCCATGACGAGGTCGGTCTCGGCGGTGCCGCCGGCCTGGTTGGAGGTGAAGTTCTCCAGCCAGCGCCGCTGCCAGCCCGGCGTCGCGATCTCCGCGAACCACTCCGGGTCGATCGGGTGGTTGTTGCGGACGTCGACCGACGACGGGGTCCGCTGGAAGACGTACAGCTCCCCGCAGGCCCGCGCGAGATGCGGGACGCACTGCACGGCCGTCGCGCCCGTCCCGATGATCGCGACGCGCTTGTCCGCCAGCCTGTCCATGGGCGCGCCGGACGGGTCGCCGCCCGTGTAGGCGTAGTCCCAGCGGCTCGTGTGGAAGGAGTGCCCCTCGAACGCGTCGATGCCGTCGATGCCGGGCAGCTTCGGCACGTGCAGCGGGCCGGTGCCCATGGCGACGAACTGCGCGGTGAACGCATCGCCCCGGTTCGTCCGGACGATCCACCGCGAGCGTGGCGCGTCCCATTCCAGGTCCTCGACCTCGGTGTGGAACAGCGCGTTGTCGTACAGGCCGTACTGCTTGCCGATGCGGCGGCAGTGCTCCAGGATCTCCGGCCCGTGCGCGTACTTCTCGGTCGGCACGTGCCCGGTCTCTTCGAGCAGCGGCATGTAGACCATCGACGCGGTGTCGCACTGGGCGCCCGGGTACCGGTTCCAGTACCAGGTGCCGCCGAAGTCGCCGCCCTTCTCGACGATCCGGACGTCGTCGACGCCGGCCTCCTTCAGCCGGGCGCCGGTGACGAGCCCGGCGAACCCGCCGCCGATGAACGCGACGGTGACGTGGTCGGTGCGCGGCCCGCGCGGCGCGACGGGCGTGTGCGGATCGGCGAGGTAGCGGGCGAACCGGCCGGTCAGCCGCTGGTACTGGGCGTTGCCGTCGGGGCGGAGGCGCTTGTCGCGTTCGGTGCGGTACCTGCGGCGGAGGGCTTCCTTGTCGATCATGCGTGCTCCGGGGGGCGGGCCGGCGGGCGGCGCGCGCGTCCGCCCTCGTCCCGACCAGAATGACATTCAGGTGCGTCCCCTGGCGACACTCGTGAACGACCGGCCCCGGACGCCCGTCCCGCCCCGCGGCGCGGTCAGTCCAGCGTGATGACCACCTTCACGTCGTCCTCGCGCGGCGTGAACGCGTCCTGGAACTCCTCCAGCGGGACGCGCCGCGACACCAGGCGGCCGAGCCAGTCCGGGTCGGCCTTGGCCAGGGCGTCCGCCGCCGCGGCGTAGTGGTCCAGGTTGGCGTTCACCGACCCGACGATCGCGTCGTTCTCCAGGACGATCTCGCGGTTGATGCCGCCGGCGTCCACGGTCAGCTTCCGGCCCGTCGGCGACACCCCGGTCAGGCAGACGATCCCGTACGCGCCGGTCGAGGCCATCGCGCCGAACACCAGCTGCCCGACGCCGGTGGCCTCGATGACGATGTCCGGTCTGGCGTGCGCGACGGCGGCGTCCATTCCCTCGCTGTGGTAGGTCGCGCCGAGCCGCTTGACCAGGTCGGGCTTGGGACCGTCCGGGACCTGGTCCAGGACGTGCACGTCGAGCCCGCGCTGGATGCCGAGCAGCGCGGCCAGCAGCCCGATCGGCCCGGCGCCGGTGACCAGTGCGGACTTCGGCTCGTACCAGGCCCGCGCGCCGACCTTCTCGACCTGCTCCCACGCCTTGGCGACCACCGTCGTCGGCTCCATCAGCATGCCGACGTCCGCGAGCCGGGGGTCCAGCTTCACGGCGTAGTCGGCCTCGACCGTCCACGCCCGGCTCGCGTAGCCGTCGATCTCCTTGATGCCGCGCTCGGTGTACCGCCCGTTGCGGCACATGTCGAACTGCCCGTGCGCGCAGGCCCCGCACGGCACCGGGTCGGGCCGCCGGACCACGCCGACCACCAGGTCGCCCTCGGCGAACCTGCTGCCGGACGGCGCCCGCCGCACCCGGCCGAGCGACTCATGTCCGATGACCAGACGGTCATGCCCGGGCGGCGCCCACCCGTACTCCCCGGACGCGATCTCCCGGTCGGTGCCGCAGACCCCGACGGCCAGCCCGTCCACCAGCAGCTCCCCGTCACCGGGTTCGGGATCGGGGACGTCCCGGACGGCCAGCGAGTCCTTCTGCCCCGGAACGACGGTCAAGGCGCGCATGTGCGGTTCTCCTTCGGCTCTGCCTCGTCACTGGTTCGGTTGTCGGTTCTTCGTCGGCCCGCCGGGCTCATCCCGCCGCGCCGGCGTCCCGGGACGCCTGCGCCGCCGCCACCGTGCCGCTCAGATGCCGGGCGGTGTTCACCAGCCCGACGTGCGAGTACGCCTGCGGGGTGTTGCCGACCTGCCGCCCCGCCGCGGTGTCGTACTCCTCGCTCAGCAGCCCGAGGTCGTTGCGCAGGCTCAGCAGCCGCTCGAACAGCTCGGTCGCCTGCTTGCGGCGGCCGATGCCGGCCAGCGCGTCGGCGAACCAGAACGTGCAGGCCAGGAACGCGCCCTCCGAGCCCGGCAGGCCGTCGATGCCGCCGTCGGCCTGCGTGTCGTAGCGCAGCACGAACCCGTCCCGGTACAGCTCGCGCTCCACCGCGTCCACGGTGCCCACCACGCGCGGGTCGCCCCACGGCAGGAACCCCGTCTGCGGGATCAGCAGCAGCGCCGCGTCCACCCCGCGCGAACCGTAGAACTGGGTGAACGTGCCCTGGTCGGCGTCGTACCCGTTCTCGCACACGTCCGCGTGGATCCGGTCGCGCAGCGCCCGCCACCGGTCGGCCGGGCCGTCCAGCCCGTGGTTCTCCACGCCCCGGACGGCCGCGTCGACGCCCGCCCACGCCAGCACCTTGGAGTGCACGAACTGCCGGCGTTCGCCCCGCACCTCCCACAGGCTGTTGTCGGGCTCGTCCCAGTGGCCCTCGAGGAAGTCGAGCAGCGCCCTCTGCACGTCCCAGGCGTTCTGGACCGTCCCGATGCCGGCCTCGCGCCCGAGGTGCAGGCCGTGCAGGACCTCGCCCCAGGTGTCCAGCTGGAACTGGCCTGACGCGGCGTTGCCGATCCGCACCGGCGCGGACCCCTCGTACCCGCCGAGCCAGTCGAGCGTGTACTCCGGGAGCCGGCGGGTGCCGTCGATCCCGTACATGATCTGCAGGTCGGCGGGGTCGCCGGCGACGGCGCGCAGCAGCCAGTCCCGCCAGTCCCGCGCCTCGTCGACGAACCCGGTGCCGAGCAGCGCCTGGAGGGTGAACGTCGCGTCGCGCAGCCAGCAGAACCGGTAGTCCCAGTTGCGCGGCCCGCCGAGCTGCTCGGGCAGCGACGTGGTCGCGGCGGCGACGATCCCGCCGGTCGGCTTGTAGGTGAGCCCCTTCAGCGTGATCAGCGAGCGGCGGACGGCGTCGTCCCACCGCCCGTCGTAGCGGAAGCCGCTCGTCCAGTCGGCCCAGAACGCCTCGGTGTCGCGGAGCGCGCGCTCCGGGTCGACGTGCCGGGGCCGCGGCTCGTGCGACGGCCGGTAGGTCAGCACGAACGGGACCCGGTCCCCTTCCGCCACCGTGAACTCCGCGAACGTCGACATGTCGCGGCCCTCCAGCGGGACCGGCGTCTTCAGCCACGCCGCGTCCGGGCCCGCGACCGCCTCGAACTGCCCGTCCACGTGCCGCACCCACGGCACGATCCGGCCGTAGTCGAAACGCAGCCGCAGCGTCGTGCGCATCGGCACCCGCCCGCTGACGCCCTCCACGATGCGGACCACGTCCGCGGCCTCCCCGCGCGGCGGCATCGTGTCGATCAGCCGGACGGTGCCGTCCGGGGTGTCCCACTCGGTCTCCAGGATCAGCGTGTCCCCGCGGTAGCGGCGCCGCGTGCACATCCCGCCGGACGCGGGCGCGATCCGCCAGAACCCGGCCCCGTCGTCGCCGAGCAGCGCGGCGAAGCAGGCCGGCGAGTCGAACCGCGGCAGGCACAGCCAGTCGATCGAGCCGTCCTTGCCGACCAGGGCCGCCGTCTGGAGATCGCCCAGCATGCCGTAGTCCTCGATGCGCAGCGCCAACGTCCACCTCCGTGCTCGGGCTCCCGTCCCTACTGCACTACCCGCGGGCCCGGATCCATGTCCGGGAGCCGGGGTGATTCGCGACGTCACGCGCCGCATGGAGGCGGCGTTCACGGGCATTGCGGGAAGGAGCGGACGTATGCGACGGGAGAGGGGACAGAGCATGAAGTACGGGCAGTTCATCGCGACGGTCCGCGACAACGGGGACTACAGCGGCCGCGAGGAGGCCGAGCGCGTCACCGCGGCGGTGCTGAGCGTCCTGCGGGACCGGCTCACCGAGGAGGGCGCCGACCATCTGGCGGCGCAGCTCCCTGAGCCGCTGGACGAGCTGATGCGCGACCGCGACGGCGGCGGGGCCGAGTCGTTCGGCTCGGCGGAGTTCTGCCGCCGGGTCGCGGGCATGACCGGCGCCACCGAGCGCACCGCCGAATGGGACGCCGACGCCGTCCTCAGCACGGTCGCGGGCACCGTCTCCGGCGGCGAGCTGAACCACCTGCTCAGCCAGCTCCCGTCCGGTTACGCGCCGTTCTTCGGCAAGAACGACCTCACCGACTGAGCTCAGCCGGCGAGGACGGCGACCGCCTCCAGGTAGGCGGACGGGACCTCGACGGTGCCGCCGGGGGCGGTGCCGGTCGCCTCGATGTGCCGGGTGAGGTCGGCGGTCAGCGCGTCCCGTCCGGCGGCGTCGAGGACGTCGAACGCGACCGTCAGCGGACCGAAGTGCGCCCGGAAGTAGCCGATCATGTCGGCGGGGGAGCGGAACCGGAACCTCCACTGCCGCTCGGTGCACTCCAGCGCGGACGCGTGCGGCCCGAGCAGCCGCTCCAGGTGCTTCGCGGTGCCCCACCGCGTGGGCGCCGCGTCCCCGGACGCCCCGGCGGTGTACCGGCCGACGAGGCGGAGCAGCTCGGCGAGGAAGCCGCCCGGAGACCAGCTCGCCAGCGCGATCCGCCCGCCCGGCCGCACGACGCGCAGCAGCTCGGCGGCCGCCCTCTCCTGGTCGGGGACGTACTGGACGCCGAACGTCGACACCGCGACGTCGAACGCGCCGTCCGGGTACGGCAGCTCCAGCGCGTCGCCGGCCTCGAACCGCACGTCCAGCCCTTCGGCGGCGGCGCGGGCCCGCGCGTGCTCCAGCAGGGCGGGGACGTAGTCGACGCCCGTCACGTCGGCGAACCGGCGGGCGGCGGCGAGCGCGGTGTTGCCGGTGCCGGTGGCGACGTCGAGGACGCGCTCGCCGGGCCGGATCCCGGCGCTCTCGCAGAGCAGCTCGCCGACCAGCAGCCAGCGGTTGCCGACGCGGGCGTAGTCGCCGCTCGCCCAGGTGCCGTCGGCGCCGGTGTCGACCCCGCCGATGTCGTCGCGCATGGTCCCGATCTCCCCTCGAAGGCGACCTTGATCGTCGATCATTCCGGCGAACCGGGCAAGTGCCGCCGAAACGCGGCCGCGTCATGCCAGGTCGGGGGTGCCTTCGCGGCGGAAAGGGGAAGGATCCGGGCGGGGGAGGGGAGTTCTGGTGGACCGAAATGTCAGGCTTGTCGCGGGGGCCCTGGCGGGGACGGCGCTGCTGCTCGCCGGCTGCGGTGGAGGCGGGGAGCACCGGGCGAGGACGGCCGCGGCCGCGCCGTCGCCGACCGCCGGCGGGGCGCAGCTCCAGCAGCAGTACGAGCAGGTCGTCGCGGCCGTGTTGCCCTCGGTCGTGAAGATCGAGACCGACCAGGGTGAGGGCTCGGGCGTCGTCTACGACACCCAGGGCGACATCGTGACGAACGCGCACGTCGTCGCGGGCGCCAAGCAGATCCGGGTGACGGCGTCCAGCGGCGGCAGCCCGCTGAAGGCGAGCCTCGTCGGCTCGTTCGCGGCCGACGACCTGGCAGTGGTGAAGGCCGGCGGCGGGAACCTGCGCCCGGCCTCCTTCGGCGACTCCACCCAGGCCAGGGTCGGGCAGATCGTGCTGGCGATGGGCAACCCGCTCGGCCTCGCCGGAAGCGTCACCAACGGGATCGTCTCCGCCCTGAACCGGACCGTGTCCACCAAGCAGGAGGGCGCGTTCCCCGGCGCGACGATCGGCGACGCGATCCAGACCAGCGCGCCGATCAACCCCGGCAACAGCGGCGGCGCCCTCGTCACGCTGGACGGCCGGGTCATCGGCATCCCGACCGCCGCCGCGTCCGACCCGCAGATCGGCGGGGCCGCCGCCGGCATCGGGTTCGCGGCGCCGAGCGCCACCGTCACGAAGATCGTCCCGCAGCTGATCCAGAGCGGGAAGGTGTCGCAGTCCGGGAGGGCCGCGATCGGTGCCACGGTCCGGACGATCGTCGACCCGAACAGCGGCCAGAAGAGCGCGGTCGCGGTGGTGGAGGTGTCCAAGGGCGGCGGCGCCGCCAAGGCCGGGATCAAGGCCGGCGACCTGATCCTCGCGGTCAACGGCACCGCGACGCCCGACCAGACCGCGCTGGCCGCCGTCCTCGCGGGCCTCAAGCCCGGCGACACCGTGAAGCTCCAGATCGAGGAGCCGAGCGGGACGAAGAAGGACGTGCAGGTCAAGCTCGGCGAGCTGCCCGGCGGCTGATCACCCGCGGGCCTCGCGCGGCGTGCCGCCGAAGCGGGCCCGGAAGCGCCGGGCGAAGTGCGCCTGGCTGGAGAAGCCCCAGCGGTGGGCGACGTCCGCGATCGTCGTCCGGGCCGTCCCGCCGCCGGTCAGCTCCGCGTGCGCGCCCTGAAGGCGGCGCTCCAGGATGAACCGGGACGGCGTCGTCCCCGCGGGCTCGAAGATCCGGCCGAGGTGCCTTACCGACACGCCCACCACCCGGGCGACCTCGGCGGGCGTGAGCGACGCGTCGTGCAGGTGCCGCTCGATGTAGTCCTCGGCGATGATCAGCCGGCTGCGGTGCCCGGCGGGCGCGGGCCGCCCGCCGGACCGCTCGTCCGCCAGCATTCGCAGCACGCCGAGCACCGCGCCCCGCGTCCGCTCCGGGTCGTCGGCCGCCGGGCTGTCCAGCAGCGACCGCAGACCGACGACCAGCTCGCCCTCGCGCGCCGTCCCGCGCCCGAACAGCATCGGCGCGGGCACCCCGCCCGCCATGCACGCGCGGACGAACAGCTCGCGCGGCACGTCCACCAGGAACTGCCGCATCGCGGAGGAGAACCCGAACAGGTAGGGCCGCCGCGTGTCGTAGACGACCAGGTCACCGGCCGCCGCGGCGAGGCAGCCGTGCTCGTGCAGGAACACCGCCTCGCCCTTCAGCAGCAGCGAGGCGAACACCGAGTCCTTCGGCGCCGACCGCGCGACCTGCGGCGTCCGCTCGATCGCGTGCGCGTTCCCGCTGATGTCGGCCAGCCGCACGTCCCCGAGCCGGTAGTTCGCCTGCCGCGCGACCAGCCCGCGCTCGGAGTAGGACGTGCACGACAGCCCTACCAGCGCCCGGCGGTTGTAGTCCTCCCAGAACCCGATGCGCTCGCGCGGCTCGACGTCCTCGGTGGTCGCGACGGAGGTCAAGAGGCTGGCGGCCGGCATGGGGAGAGCCTACGTCGGGCCCGGCCCCGGGCGGCGCCGTCAGCGGAACAGGGAGTTGACGTAGTCGGCGCCGAGGTCGACCGCCTCGTAGTGCGTGCGGCACATGGCGATGTAGTCGTGGACGTCGAAGTACCCCTCCGGGTCGCCGTTCTCGTCCAGCCAGACCAGCGGCCCCTTGACGATGAACAGCGTCTTCATCGGCTCGCCGGACTCGTAGGCGATCAGCGTGTGCCCCTCGCCGGGCGCCTCGTAGACGAAGTCGCCGGCGGTCGCCGTCCACGGCCGCTCCAGGTACCCCCACTTGCCGGAGATCGTGTAGGCGAACACCTCGTGCGGGTGGTAGTGCCGGTTGACGAGCCCGGCCTGCTTGGCCCGCAGGATGTCCGACCAGGTGTTGTCCTTGACGTTGATCCACAGCGGCCGCGACCCGACCGTCTCGGTGAACGGAACGTAGTACCGGTCGTCGTCGGTGGCGACCTTCGGCAGGTACACCTCCGGCAGCGCGTCGGGCTTCTGCGAGTTCTCGATCGGCCTGAGGTCCTTCCAGAACTCGGAACCGGCTGCTTCCGGCATCGGGGGCTCCTCCCACTCGCGGTCCTCGCTCGTGCCGCGAGTGAACCCCGCGCGGGGTGTCCCTGTCTTTCCAGTGCCGGACGTCATCGTTTGCCGATTCCGGACATCCCTCCGGCGCGGCGGTCATGGGCGCCCCTGGCCGTCCTGCCGCTCCAGGCCGTGCCGCACCGCTTCCAGCAGCACCTTCACCGCGACGCCGAGCAGCACCAGGTCGGCGAGCATCTGCGCCATCGTCAGGATCCGCGCGGCCCGCGACGCGGGCGCGATGTCCCCGAACCCCACCGAGGAGAAGACGGTGACGGCGAAGTACAGCGCGTCCACCCTGGTCAGCGGCTCGTTGAACGATCCCGGCGCCCCGTTGTCCATCAGCCGGTACGCCGCCGCGAACAGCACCAGGAACAGCACGACGGACGTCGCGAGCGCCTCCACGGCCCGCAGCCGGGGCGACGCCGACCGCACGATCGCCTGCGCCTGCCACCAGACGAGCGCGCCCAGCGCGACCAGCGCCGCGACCAGCGCCGCCACCGTGCCCGGGCCGAACCGCCTGTCCAGCGGCGCGAAGGCGTACAACACCAGCAGGCAGGCCGACACCACCAGCGTGCGCACGACCGTCTTCACCAGCGGCCGGCGCGACCGAGTATCCACACCCTGTAGATCCCCGGCGTCACCCCCGGTAATGCTGGACGCCCGCCATCGCCGGATGCGAGGCTGCCGCACGTGGCGATCTTGGGCGTCCTCGCGCTAGTCTCCCTTGCGGCCTGGCTGTACCTGGCGGCCGCGCACGGCGGCTTCTGGCGCACCGCCCCCTGCCTGCCGGACGGCCCCGACCCGTCCGCGTGGCCGCACGTCACCGCCGTCATCCCCGCCCGCGACGAGGCCGGCGTCCTGCCCGGCACGCTCCCGACCGTCCTCGCCCAGGACTACCCCGGCCGCTTCGACGTCGTCCTCGTCGACGACGCCAGCACCGACGGCACCGCCGAGGTCGCCGCCGGGCTCGGCGCGCACCGCGTCGTGCGGGCCCGCGACCGGCCCGCGGGCTGGGCGGGGAAGGTGTGGGCGATGTCGGAGGGCGTCCGGGCGGCGGGCGGGCCCGACTTCTACCTGTTCACCGATGCCGACATCGCCTACGCCCCCGGCGCGCTGGCCCGGCTCGTCCGCGACGCCCACGACCGCGACCTCGTCTCGCGGATGGCGACCCTCAACACCGCCACCGCCTGGGAACGCCGGATCGCCCCCGCCTTCGTGTACTTCTTCGCGCAGCTCTACCCGTTCCGCCGGGTCTGCCGGGGGCGCCGCACCGCCGCGGCGGCCGGCGGCTGCATGCTCGTCCGCCGCGAGACGCTCCTGCGCGCAGGCGGTCTCGCCGCGATCCACGACGCCCTGATCGACGACGTCGCGCTCGGCCGCCTCCTCAAGCGCGCCGGCGCCCGCTGCCGCCTCGACCTCGACCGCGACGTCGTCAGCCGCCGCCCCTACCCGCACCTCCGCGACCTGTGGGCCATGATCGCCCGCAGCGCCTACCACCAGCTCCGCTACTCACCGGCGCTGCTGGCCGGCACCGTGCTGGGGCTGCTGCTGATCTACGCCGTCCCGCCCGTCGCGGCGCTGGCCGGTCTGGTCGCCCTCGATCCCGCGCCGACCGCCGCCGGGTTCCTCGCGTGGGCGCTGATGTCGGCGACCTACATTCCCATGCTGCGCTTCTATCGCCTGTCTCCGTTGCGGGCGCCGGTGCTTCCCCTGACGGCCCTCATCTACGCCGCGATGACCGTCGATTCCGCCCGCCTGCACTGGAGAGGGAAAGGCGGCGCGTGGAAAGGCCGCGTCAGGTGAGGGCCGGTTTCCGCGCCACGCCGCAAAAGGCCGTGACCTCCGGCGGAGTTCCCCAGGGAGTGGCCTCGGGACGCCATTGCGACACCGACACCACGCCCGGCTCCAGCAGTTCCAGCCCGTCGAAATAGGCCGCGATCTGCTCCGGACCGCGCAGCTTGTAGGGGTCGCCCGCCTCGGCGCGCGTCTGCTCCGCCTGCGCCGCGGCCTCCGGATCGACCTTGTCGGTGCCGTCCTCCAGGGCCAGATAACTGCCGGGCGCCAGCGCGCCGACCAGGCGGTCGCGGATCGCCCGCGCCTCCGCGTCGTCCCAGACGTTGCCGAGAATGCCGAGCATCATCAGCGCGATGGGACGGTCGAAGTCCAGCGTCCGGGCGGCCTGGTCGAGAATGGCGCCGGGCTCGCGCACGTCCGCGCTGATGTAGTCGCACGCGCCCTCGGGAGTGCTGCTCAGCAGGGCGCGGGCATGGGTCAGCACCAGCGGGTCGTTGTCGACGTAGACGATCCGGCAGGCCGGGTTCGTCCGCTGGGCGACCTCGTGGGTGTTGTCCACCGTCGGCAGGCCGGTGCCGATGTCGAGGAACTGGGTGATGCCGGCCTCGCCCGCCAGGTACCGCACGGCGCGTCCCAGGAACGCCCGCGAATGGCGCGCCACGTCCACGATCCCCGGATAGACCTCGCGGACCTGCTCGCCGACCTCCCGGTCGACGGGGTAGTTGTCCTTGCCGCCCAGCCAGTAGTTCCACACCCGCGCCGAATGCGGAACGGTCGTGTCGATGACCGGTTCGTCCGCTCCCATGAACGAAACGCCCTTCGCCTAGGGGATCCGGGCGCCAACGTACCGCACCGGCGGTGCGCCGACCATGCCAGTGATCACTGGAACTTTGTGGGTGCGGTGACAAGAAATCCCGCCGGCCGGCGGACAGGATCGGACCCATGAGGAAGATCACCGCCGCCGGGGCCGCCCTGGCGCTCGCCGGAACCCTCGCCCTCGGCGCCGCCCCCGCGCAGGCCGCGCCGAAGCCGAAGCAGACCCCGCAGGTTCCGCCGGACGTCATCAAGCGGCTGCCCGCCCACGTCCAGAAGGCGATCGGGGAGACCTTCGGCACCCTCGGCTGGGACGAGAAGGGCCCCTACATCGTCTGGGGCGACATGTCGTGCCACCTGCACTTCCTGGACCCGAGCGAATGGTCGTGGGCCTGGGGCACCGGCCCCTGCTGGTTCTGACCGGCCGCCGGGCCCTCAGGGTAGCTGCTGGATCCGGATCAGGTTGCCCGCCGGGTCGCGGATGGCGCAGTCGCGGACCCCGTACGGCTGGTCGGTCGGCTCCTGCACGACCTCGGCGTCCCCGGCCTGCAGGCGCTTGAACGTCCCGTCGAGGTCGCGCGTCGCCAGCTGGACGAGGGCATAGGTGCCCTTGGCCATCATCTCGGTGATGGTGCGGCGCTCGTCGTCGGTGATGCCGGGATCGGCGCCCGGCGGGTACAGCACGATCGACGTGGCCGACCGGTCGGCGGGACCGACCGTGATCCACCGCATCCCGCCGTAGCCCACGTCCAGGCGGACCTCGAAGCCGAGGACGTCGCGGTAGAACGCGAGCGACTCCTCCGGGTCGGTGTGCGGGAGGAACGTCGAGTGAACGGTGATGTCCATGCTGGTCAGGCTAACCCCGTGCCTCCCCGCCGGGCGGCCTGCGGGTGCGGACCGGCCGCGTCACCTGCTTGGCCACGCACGCCGGCATCCCGGCCGTCGCGCGCGCCGCGTCGCGCCGGTAGACGCTCGGCGGCACGCCGACCAGCTCGGTGAACCGGGTGCTGAACGTCCCCAGGGACGAGCAGCCGACCGCGAAGCACACGTCGGTGACGCTGAGGTCGCCGCGGCGCAGCAGCGTCATCGCGCGCTCGATCCGCCGCGTCATCAGGTAGCTGTACGGCGATTCGCCGTACGCCTGCCGGAACGCGCGGCTGAGATGCCCGGCCGACATGTTCACCCCGCGCGCGAGCGCCTCGACGTCCAGCGGCTGGGCGTAGTCGCGGTCGATCCGGTCGCGGACGCGGCGCAGCCGCGCGAGATCGCGCAGGCGCTGCTCAGCGGCCGGTTTCGCAGTCACAGACGGATCGTACGCCGCGCCTCTGACAACACGGCCCGCCGCCCGCCGCCCCCGAACCCGCTCCTGCGGGACCTCGAACGCCAACCGTCCGAAATGCACCGTCCGCACCTCCGATCGGGACCGCCGACCAGGAACCGCCGACAGCACACGCCTCACAAGGCCACTAACACCCACAAGAGCCACTGCGAAGGGACGACCCCCCACATCCCCCGGCAAGAACAGCTGGTCCGGAGCTCCGCTCCAGGCGCCGGGCGGTGCCTGTGTGGGGGGACGACCCCCCACGCCCCCCGGCAAGGGCAGCCTGACCGGCGCCTTGCGCTCCGTCGGCGCTCCGCTCCAGGCGCCGGGCGGTGCCTGTGTGGGGGGACGACCCCCCACGCCCAACGGCAAGGGCAGCCTGACCGGCGCCTTCCGCTCCGCTGGCGCTCCGCTCCAGGCGCCGGTCAGGCACCGACGTACTCCGCGAGGTGCTGGCCGGTCAGCGTGGACCGGGCGGCCACGAGGTCCGCCGGCGTGCCCTCGAAGACGACGCGGCCGCCGTCGTGGCCTGCGCCCGGGCCGAGGTCGATGATCCAGTCGGCGTGCGCCATCACCGCCTGGTGGTGCTCCACGACGATCACCGACTTGCCCGCGTCGACGAGCCGGTCGAGCAGGCCGAGCAGCTGCTCGACGTCGGCGAGGTGCAGCCCCGCGGTCGGCTCGTCCAGCACGTAGACGCCGCCCTTGTCGCCCATGTGGGTGGCCAGCTTGAGCCGCTGCCGCTCGCCGCCGGACAGCGTGGTGAGCGGCTGGCCGAGGGCGAGGTAGCCGAGCCCGACGTCGGCGAGCCGGCCGAGGATCTTGTGCGCGGCCGGGGTGTGCGCCTCCCCAGCGCCGAAGAACTCCTCGGCCTCGGTGACCGGCATCGCGAGCACCTCGCTGATGTCCCGGCCGCCGAGGTGGTATTCCAGCACCGACGCGTCGAACCGCCGGCCCTCGCACTCCTCGCAGGTGACGGGGACGCCGGCCATCATCGTCAGGTCGGTGAACACGACCCCGGCGCCGTTGCAGCCGGGGCAGGCGCCCTCGGAGTTGGCGCTGAACAGCGCCGGCTTCACGCCGTTGGCCTTCGCGAACGCCTTGCGGATCGGGTCCAGCAGGCCGGTGTAGGTCGCCGGGTTGCTGCGCCGCGAGCCGCGGATCGCGCCCTGGTCGATCGACACCACGCCCGCGCCGCCGGGGATCGACCCGTGCACCAGCGAGCTCTTGCCGGACCCGGCGACGCCCGTCACGACGACGAGCACCCCGAGCGGGACGTCCACGTCGACGTCCTGCAGGTTGTGCGTGCTCGCCCCGCGGATCTCCAGCGTGCCGGTGGGCTTGCGCACCGCGTCCTTCAGCGAGGCCCGGTCGTCGAGGTGGCGGCCGGTGATGGTGCCGGCGCCGCGCAGCCCCTCGACGGTGCCCTCGAAGCAGACCGAGCCGCCCGCCGTGCCGGCGCCGGGCCCGAGGTCGACGACGTGGTCGGCGATCGCGATCGTCTCCGGCTTGTGCTCCACGACGAGCACCGTGTTGCCCTTGTCCCGCAGCCGCAGGAGCAGGTCGTTCATCCGCCGGATGTCGTGCGGGTGCAGCCCGATGGTCGGCTCGTCGAAGACGTAGGTGACGTCGGTCAGCGACGAGCCGAGGTGCCGCACCATCTTGACGCGCTGCGCCTCGCCGCCCGACAGCGTGCCCGACGGCCGGTCCAGCGACAGGTAGCCGAGCCCGATCTCCACCAGCGACCCGAGGGTCCGCCGCAGCGCGGTGAGCAGCGGCGCCACCGACGGCTCGTCCAGGTCGCCGACCCACGCGTCCAGGTCGCTGATCTGCATCGCGCAGGCGTCGGCGATGCTGATCCCCTTGATCTTGGACGACCGGGCCGCCTCGGTGAGCCGGGTGCCGTCGCAGTCCGGGCACACCGTGGTCGTCGTCGCCCGCTCCACGAACGCCCGGATGTGCGGCTGCAGCGCGTCGACGTCCTTGGACAGCATCGACTTCTGGATCTTCGGGATCAGCCCCTCGTAGGTCAGGTTGATCCCGTCGACCTTGATCTTCGTCGGCCCCTTGTGGAGCAGGTCGTCCAGTTCCCGCTTGGTGTACTTGCGGATCGGCTTGTCGGGGTCGAAGAGGCCGCAGCCGCGGAAGATCCGGCCGTACCAGCCGTCCATGCTGTAGCCGGGGATCGTCAGCGCGCCCTCGTTCAGCGACTTGGACTCGTCGTACAGCTGGGTGAGGTCGATGTCGGAGACCGACCCGCGGCCCTCGCAGCGCGGGCACATGCCGCCGGTGATGCTGAACGCGCGCCGCTCCTTCACCGTCCGGCCGCCGCGCTCGACCGTGACCGCGCCCGCCCCGCTGATCGAGCCGACGTTGAACGAGAACGCCTTCGGCGAGCCGATGTGCGGCCGGCCGAGCCGGCTGTACAGGATCCGCAGCATCGCGTTGGCGTCGGTGGCGGTGCCGACGGTGGAGCGCGGATCGGCGCCCATCCGCTGCTGGTCGACGATGATCGCGGTGGTCAGCCCGTCGAGGACGTCCACCTCCGGCCGCGCCTGCGCCGGCATGAAGCCCTGCACGAACGCGCTGTACGTCTCGTTGATCATCCGCTGCGACTCGGCGGCGATCGTGTTGAACACCAGCGAGGTCTTGCCCGATCCGGACACCCCGGTGAACACCGTCAGCCGGCGCTTCGGGATCTCGATGCTGACGTCCTTGAGGTTGTTCTCGCGGGCGCCGTGCACGCGGATCAGGTCGTGGCTGTCGGCGACGTGCGGCGCGTCCGTGCTGCGGGTCATGCTCATCCTGTCTCCGTCGGGTGGGCGGTCTCCGTCCGGCGTCGCCCGGCTCGGACCGACAGTATGTCCGGTCCGCCGGAGCCCCGGCCGTGCCGCGGGCCGGCCGGGGCGCGGCGGGTCACCGGTCCTGGACGAGCCCGAGGACGTTGCCGTCGGGGTCGGTGAACGTGGCGACCAGGCGCCCGCCGCCGACGTCGTGCGCGGCCTCCTGCACCTTCGCGCCCGCGGCCGTCACCTCGGCCAGCTTCGCCTCGATGTCCGCCACGTGCCAGTAGGCCACCGGCGTGGTCATGCCCTGCGGACCGCCGCCCGGCACCAGCCCGATGTGCTGGCCCTCGGCCTCGAAACCGACGTAGTAGGACGAGTCGGCCTCCGGCTGGACGCCGAGCAGGGCCGCGTACACCGGCTTGGCGGCCTCCAGGTCGGACACCGGGTGCAGCACGGTCTTGATCCCCTGCGTGGAAGTCATGATCCCTCTCCTGTGTTCGCGTTTGCCTGCCGGACGCCGAGCCCGGCCATGACGACGACGCTATGCGCGGCCCGGTAAGCGGCGCTTCTCGATTCCTGACCGGTCTGGTCACCCGTTCCACCTGGGACGACGCCGTGGGCCGGGAGCCCTCACCCCCAGGCGCCGGCGATCTGCCGGGTCGTCGCGTTCAGCCGGTTGAACAGGTTGGTGACCCCGATCATCAGGACGAGTGCGGCCAGCTGCTTCTCGTCGTAGTAGGTCGCGGCGGTGTCCCAGATCTCGTCGCCCACCGCGTCCGGGCGGTCCGCCAGCCGCGTCGCGGCCTCGGCCAGCGCGAGCGCCGCCCGCTCCTCCTCGGAGAAGTACGGGGCCTCCCGCCACGCGGCGACTGCGGCCAGCCGGTCGTCGTCCACGCCGGACTTGCGGGCCGTCTTGGCTCCGGCGTCGACGCAGGCGCTGCACCCGTTGATCTGGCTGATCCGCAGATGCACCAGCTCCAGCGTCTGGTCGTCCACCCCGGCGGAGTGCGCCGCCTTGAAGATCTGCTGGATGGGCTTCATCGCGTCGGACAGAATGACGGCGGGGTTCTGCATACGGGACTGCATCTCGGTGGTCTCCTCTTCGCGTCGCCGCCCGTTCCCTCGGGGCGTGTCTCCATGACAGCCGGACGGGCCCGCCGCGACGAGGGCGCTGGGACACCGTGGGACACCGAAACGGCCTTGACCAGGGCGAACCGGGCTGAGAAGTTTCTCCCGGGACGGGACAGGAGGCGGGGAACGGTGGAAGCGCACCGGCGGACGGAGGCGGCCGACCCGCAGGAGGAACTGGCCGCGCGGCTGCGCATGCTCCAGGAGCTGTCGGGACGCGGCGTCCGCGCGCTCGCGCGGGACGCGGGCCTCAGCTCCTCGTCCCTGTCGCGCTACCTCAGCGGCCGGACCGCGCCGCCCTGGCCCGCGGTGGTCGCGCTGTGCCGGCTCGTCAAGCGCGACCCCCGTCCGCTGCGTCCGCTGTGGGAGCGGGCCTCGAACCCGCTGCCGGCGCCGCCGAAGACCAGCCGCCGGGTGCAGCCGCCGTCGCCGCCCGCCGGGGCCCCGCGCCCGCCCCGCAACGACCTGCCGCGCGACGTCCCCGACTTCACCGGACGCGAGGCCGAGCTCGCCGCCGTCCTCGACGCCGTGGCCGGAAGCCGCGTGGTGGCCGTCGACGGCATGGCGGGCGTCGGCAAGACCTGCCTGGCGGTGCACGCCGCGTACCGGCTCGCCGCCGACCACCCGGATGCCCAGCTCTACCTTGACCTGCACGGATTCACCGAAGGGCGGCAGCCGCTCGACCCCGACTCCGCGCTGCGGGCGCTGCTCGCCGCCCTCGACGTGCCGTCGGAGAAGATCCCGCAGGAGGGCGGCATCGAGCCGCTGGCCGCCTATTGGCGGTCGGAGCTGGCGAGCCGGCGTGCCGTTGTGGTCTTGGACAACGCGGCGGGCGCCGACCAGGTCCGCCCGCTGCTGCCCGGGGCGGGTCCGTCCGTCGCCCTGATCACCAGCCGCAACCGGCTGCTCGGCCTGGACGAGGTGCCGCCGGTGTCGCTGGACGTGCTGTCTCCGCAGGAGAGCGCGGAGCTGCTGGCCCGCGCCAGCGGCGAGCCCGGCGGCCCCGACGGCCGGCTGGCCCGCGAACCGGAGGCGGCGGCCGAGGTGCTGCGGCTGTGCGGCCGGCTGCCGCTCGCCCTGCGGCTGGCCGCGGCCCGGCTGCGGCACCGGCCGGGCTGGACCGTCGGCATCCTCGTCGAGCGGCTGGCCGAGGGCGCGAGCGAGTTCGACACCGCGCTCGGCATGTCCGTCCGGCAGCTCGACCGGCCCCGGCGCCGCTTCTTCCGGCTGCTGGGCCTGCTGCCCGGCGCGACGTTCGACGAGTACGTGGCGGCGGCGCTGGCGGACGTCCCGCTCCGGACCGCCCGGACGATGCTGGAGGACCTGCTCGACGCGCACCTCGTCCAGCAGCCCGCGGCCGGCCGCTACCGGCTGCACGACCTGGTGCACCAGCACGCGCGCCGGGCCGCCATCGAGCAGGACTCGCAGGCGGACCGGGACCGGGCGCTGCGCCGCGTCCTCGACTATTACGTGCACGCGGCGGCCTCCGCCGACGCCGCGCTGTCGTACCTGCCGCCCGGCCGGGAGGTCACCGCGGGCCGGGCGCCGGTCGAGTCGCCGCCGTTCACCGGCAAGCACGCGGCCCTGTCCTGGTTCGCGACCGAGTACACCAACCTGATGGCCGTCTTCGAGACGGCCGTCGCCGCCGGAGCCGACGCGCACGTGTGCGAGCTGCCGCGGTTCATGCGGGCCTTCTTCGCGCGGCGCTGCGGGACGACGCACCTCAACGTCCTGTTCGAGCGCTCGCTGGCCGCCGCGCGGCGCCTCGACGACCCGGCGCGGCTGGCCGAGGCGCACAGCGACCTCGGCTTCGCGCGGTACAACGCGGGCCGGATGGCGGAGGCCGGCGCCGAGTACGAGGCGGCGGCGCCGCTCGTCGCCGAGCTGGGGCACACCCGGTCGGAGGCCGAGCTGACGCTGCGCCGCGGCTACCTGATGTGGGACGAGGGGCACGTCGAGGAGCCGCTCGAACTCTTCCGTGCGGCCGGACGGCTGTACGCGGCCGCCGGCTGTCCCATGGGCGCGGCCCATGCGACCGCCTACGAGGCCTGGGCGATGCTGCAGCTCGGACACCGCGACGAGGCGGCGCGGCTGGCCCGGGAGGCACTGGACGTCCCGCACGCCGACCCCGCCTGGCCACCCACGATGACCGCCCGGATCACCCTCGGCGTGGCCATCGCGGACGAGCGGCCCGACGAGGCCGCGGAGCACCTGCACCGCGCGCTGGCCCTGGCCCGCGAGGACGGGCACAAGCACAACGAGGCGTGGTGCCTCAACTGCCTCGGCGTCGCGCTGCGCCGCATGGGCCGCTACGACGAGGCGCTGGCCGCCCACCGCCAGGCGTTCGCGCTGCTCGACGAGCTGTTCGAGGAGCACTGGAAGATCCACTTCCTCAATGGCTTCGGTGAGACGTGCCGGCTGGCGGGCCTGCCCGGCGAGGCCCTGCGGCTGCACCGGCAGGCCCTCGAACTGGCCCCGCAGGTCGGCTACCGCTACCAGGAGGCCCTCGCCCACGAGGGGATCGCCGCGGTGCTCGACGCGACGGACCCGGCCGCGGCCGCCGAGCACCGCGCGGCGGGACGCGCCGTCCTGGGCGACCCGGAACCGGAACTCCCGGGGAAGGATCGAGCAAAGATCTGAAAAGCGCCGGATGGCGCCCGCGCGTCCGAACACATCCTCGGGTGGACGGACGAGCGGGGGCGTGGACATGTCCGACGAACGGGTCATCGACCCGCGAGACGCGTACACCTGGGACGGCTGGGGCACCTGCCTGTCCTGGTGGGCGAACACCGAACTCGGCGAGCGGGACGACCTGGCCGCCGCCCTGTTCGGCCTGGACACGGTCGAGGTCGCAACCACCGGGCTTCCCGGCTTGGGCCTGAACATCGTGCGCTACAACCTGGGCGCCTGCACCTGGACGCCCGGATCCGCGATGGTCGAATCGCCCGCCATCGTCCGCCGCAAGCAGATTGAGACGTTCTGTGACGGTGCCCTCTGGAACTGGTGCGCAGACGCCCACCAGCGCACCATGCTGTCGAAGGCCCGCGACGCGGGCGCCGACACCTTCGAGATGTTCTCGGTGTCACCGCCGTGGTGGATGACGGTCAACGGAAATCCCTCCGGCGCCGAGCAGGGTACCCAGGACAACTTGGAATTCCAGTACCAGGAGGAATTCGCCCGCTTCATCGCCGCGGTCGCCAGACGTGCCCGCGACGAATGGGGAATCCGGTTCGCGTCCGTCGAGCCGTTCAACGAGCCGTCGCTGAACGCCTGGCACGCGCGCCAGAACCAGGAGGGCTGCCACTTCACCCTCGGGGCACAGGAGGCGGTCATCGAATACCTGCGCCGCGCGCTGGACGAATACGGCCTCGCCGACGTGCTGATCGCCGCGTCCGACGAATGTCACTACACCGACGCGGCGGACACCTGGCAAAAGCTCGGCGAATCCACCAGGCAACTCATCGACCGCGTCAACGTACACGCCTACGAACGCGACGATAACGGCCGCAGCCGCACCCGACTCCGCAAGGCCGTCGGCGAGACGCCGGTGTGGCAGTCGGAGTATTCCGACGGCGAGCCCGACGGAATGTCGATGGCGCTGAGCATCAGCCGCGACCTCCGCCATCTCCGGCCCCGCGCATGGGTCTGCTGGCAGCCGGTGGAAGCGCTCGACTGGGGCCTGCTGGACGGCGTCTACGACGACCAGACCCCGAACCCGACCGGCGGAGCCCCGGGCACGCTCAAGGGCCAGGTCGGCGGCGTCAACACCAAGTACTACGTCCTCGCCCACTACACCCGCCACATCAGGCCGGCGGCACGAATCCTCGACTCCGGCCACACGAAGACCGTCGCCGCCCACGACCCAAAGACCCGCCGCCTAACCCTGGTAACCGTCAACAACGGCCGCGGACAAACCGTCACCTACAACCTAAGAAACCTGACCGAGAACACCACCACAACCCACGTATGGATAACCGACGCCACCCACAACTACACCCGAGCCCCCGACACCCATACCCGCAACGGCCTGCTCGAACTAACCCACCCGGAAAACTCAATAACGACCCTGGAAATCCCCGACATCGACCTCTGGCCGGCGCGACCAGAGGAAGGGTAAAACAAGGTGTCCGACGAAGCCTGAACCTGCCAAGCTGTCCTGTCATGGACGTTCGTCTCCAACCCTGGTCGGAGTCCGCGCTCGATCTGCTCCGACAGCTCAACACGCCCCAGATGCGCCATCACCTCGGCGGCCCCGAGCCAGAGGAGAAGCTGCTCGTACGCCACAGGCGCTATCTCGCGATGCCGGAAACCGGCAGCGGCTGCATGTTCGCCATCCTGCACGGCGACGAGATGGTCGGCAGCATCGCCTACCAGCGGCGGGACTGGCAGGGCGAGCAGATTTACGAAGCCGGATGGAGCGTTCTGCCGCCGTACCAAGGCCGCGGCGTTGCCGCGCGAGCGGGTTTAGCTCTGATCGCGATCGTTGGCGAGATCGTGGCGCGCGACCCCGGCGCGCCCCGCGGCCTGCATGCTTTTCCCTCGGTCGACAACGGGCCCTCCAACGCTCTCTGCCGCCGCCTCGGCTTCACCCTTCTCGGCGCCTGCGACTTCGAATATCCCGCCGGCAGCGGCATCCTCATGCGCAGCAACAACTGGCGGCTCGGCCTTCCCACGTGAGCGTGTGAGAGAGTGGTTCATGCCCTTGAGCGCGCATGAACTCAGGACCTCGGTCGCCGTGTCCGACATACGGCAGGCGGTCGCGTTCTACGAAGGCAAGCTGGGCCTGCAGGCGCTGTGGTCCGGCCCCAGCGCCCACGTCACCGACGGTAGCCGCCTCTATGGGTCCGGTGGTGGGCCGGCGCTGAACGTGTACCAGTCGGCCACCGCCGGAAAGACCCCGGCGACGCTGGCGGTGTGGTACGTGGACGACATCGATCAGATCGTTGACGAGCTCACCTCGTCCGGCGTCGAGTTCGTCCGCTACGACCAGTACGAACACGACGCCAAGGGGATCACCACACGGGCCGGTGGCGGACGGATTGCCTGGTTCCAGGACCCGGACGGCAACACCTTCGCCCTCGAAGCCGACGTCTGACCTCCAGCGGGGAATGGCGTTCCGGCCTCACCCGGCAAGCGCCTGATGCCGCCTGACGGCATCGAGGACCTCACCGAGCCGGCCCCGGGCCTGGGCGGACCGCAGGTGGTCCAGGTAATCGCGGGATTCGACGATCTTCCCGTCGCGGACCCGCATGACGAAGATGCCCGGAATCGTGAACGGTTCGCCGGTCTCCACCACGGTCCCTTCGTACCGGAATTCCGCCACGATGACCTCGGGATCTGCTGTCTCGTGGACGGTGATGCCGGTCGGCCGCCGGCGCAGCGTGTGCCCCATAGAGGCGCCGGGCGGGGCGTTGCCGCCGAAGTGCGCGCGCAATTCCTCGAGAGATCGCAGCGGGGGAGCCGCGAGCGGGTGGAAAGGGTGCTCCACGTGGGTCTGCTCGGCGTAGAGCGCGAGCACCTCTTCCCAGCGTTCCTCGCAGACGCCGTGCACCAGCTTCAGAAAGACCTCGCGCGGGCTCGTGGTTTCGGGCATGAGGCCTCTCCCATCAAGAGATCCGTCGGCGATGCCCGCCCGGCACGGCAACGCAGCGGGCGAGGCACGGTTCGCAATATAATTCGCCGACGAATAATTCGTCAACGAACTACCTGGTCGGTTCTCAGCTCCGGTCGAACAGGCGTGTTTGATGGGCCCACGCGGCGGCCTCCAGGCGGGTCGACACCGTGAGCTTGGCCAGGATGTTCGAGACGTGGACACCGGCGGTCTTGGCGGAGATGAACAGGTGCTCGCCGATCTGCCGGTTGCTCAGACCGGCCGTCAGGAGCTCCAGCACTTCGAGTTCACGCTTGGTGAGCCCGGCAGGAGCCTCCTCCCGCGCGGGCGGGCCGGACGCGTCGAGGGGCATACGGGACCGCTTGGCCAGCTTCTCGATCTCGGTACGGAGCGGGCCCGCCCCCAGGTCGGCAGCGATCGACGCGGCTTCCGTCAAGAGGAGCGTCGCCTGTTCCCTGTCCTGGGCGGACAACGCGGCACGAGTGGCGCGGAACAAGGTCTCAGCCAGGGCATACGGCTGTTCCAGATCGCGCCACGCCGCTATCGCGCGAGCCCACGCGTCGATGCCTTCCCGACCCGTCTCGGCGTCGAACGCCAGCTTGCACGCCTGCTGGAGCCTGCCGGTGACCGTGAGCTTCCTGCTCCAGGCGACCAGCCGCTCGACCAGGCCCTCGGCCTGCCGGTGGCCGCTCAGGCCCTGTGCGGCGGTCAGCAGCAGGAGCCAGCCGTAGCGGGGGCTGACCAGCAGATCATGATCACTGAGGACGTGGCCGATGATCGCGGCCACGGCGCCGGCGTCCTGCCTGACCTGCGCCAGCCGGCAGTCCAGCAGATCGGGCTCCAGGCACGACTCCTCGCCGCGGGTGTTGCCGCGCAGGGCGGCCCTGGCCTGCTCGGCCGCCCTTTCCGCCTCGTCGACGTCCCCCCGCCTGAGGTCGACGGTCGCCTGGATGATCCGCAGGTACGCCCGGTAGAGCGGCGGCGGTGCCAGCCTCAGCGCGTCCCGGTTGACCTCGCTCGCCGCGGACCAGTCGCCCAGCGAGAGCAGGGCCTCGGACAGGTTCGGCGCCAGCAGCGTGCCGCGGGTGCGGGCCAGCCCGAGGCCGTCGGCGAGGGCCATGCCCTGCCGCGCGACCTGCGCCGCCCGGGCGTGCTCACCGGCGGCCTCCAGGGCGTCCGACTCGGTGACCGCCACGAGCAGCCGGGTGTCGTCCGCACCCGCGTCGCGGGCCGCCGCGCCGGCCTGCTCGAACAGGTCGGTCGCCGTCGCCAGGTCCGCGTCCGCGGCGGCCAGCGCGGCGAGCGTGACGAGGGCCTTCGCCTGGACGACGCGGTCGCGCGTCCGGCGTCCGATGTCCAGCGCCTCCTCGGCCGACGCCCGGGCCGGCGCGAGCCGCCGCTGGTTGCGCTGCGAGGTGGCCAGCTCGGCCAGCACCCGTCCGCGCACGGCCGTGGCCGGGACGGCCGGCAGCGACCGGGCGGCCTCCATCAGATCGGGCAGCGGGTCCTGGCCGTTGCGGTCGCGCATCGCCGCCCGCGTCTCCAGCAGCGCGGCGGCGCGCTCGGGGTCCGGGGACTCGCCGAGCGCGGCGGTCGCCACGGCGATCCCCGCGTCCAGCTCACCGGCGTTCAGGCAGGCTTCGGCGGTCATCTCCATGACGGTGAGCCGGTCGGCGCCGATCCGGTCCGGCAGGTCCGGCAGCCGGTCCCAGAGGCGGAGGACGCGGTCGAGCATGCGGTGGCACTCGGCGTGGGCGTACGCGCGGCGCGCCGATCCGGCCGCCTGCCACGCCGCCTCGGCGGCACGGGCGTCCTCGCCCGCCGCGTACCAGTGCACGGCGATCTCGACGGGCGCGCGATCGGCGGGGACCAGCCGCCGGTCGGCGCTGATCGCCTCCGCGCAGCGCCGGTGCAGCCGTGCGCGTTCACCGGGCAGCAGCTCGTCGTGGACGGCCTCGCGGATCAGGTCGCGGCGGAACGCGTACCCGCCGTCGACCACCTCCAGGAGCCTGCGGCGGACGAGCGGCCGGAGCGCATCCTCGAACTCCAGGTCGTCCATCCCGACGAGCGCGGCCAGCAGGCCGTGCGCCACGGGGCTGGCGGCGACCGCGGCCGCGTGCACGACCCGCCGACTGGGCTCGGGCAGGCGCTCGACGTCGGTCAGCAGCAGCTCGCGCAGCGACCGGTCGGGCGCGTCACCGGCGGCCACCAGCGCCTCGACGAAGAGCGGGTTCCCCTCGCTGCGGCGGAAGATCCGGTCCACCCGCGGCTCGTCGGGTCCGTGCCCGAGCAGCGCGGCGACCTGCTGCGCCACCGCGTCCCGGTCCAGCCCGGTCAGCGCGATCCGGCGCACGTTCTCGCCGCGGGTGACCAGCGCGTGCAGCGGATGCGTCGCGATGATCTCGTCGGGCCGGTACGTCCCGACCAGAAGGAGATCGGGCCCGCTGAGGTTCTGCGCCAGGAAGGACAGGAGCTCGCCGGTGGACCGGTCGGCCCAGTGCAGATCCTCCAGCGCCACGACCAGCGGCCGGTCGGCCGCGGCCCCTTCCAGCAACAGCAGGGCCTCTTCGAAGAGCCGGGCGCGTCCGAGGTCCCGGTCCGGATCACCGTCGTCCTCGCCCAGCTCCGGTAACAGCCGCGCCAGCCCGCGCCGGCCGCCACCCGGAAGCAGCCCCGCCACCCCCGCGACGCCCACCGCCCGCACCAGCCGGCGCAGGGCCGTGACGAACGCGCCGAACGGCGGCCCGTCGGTGCCCAGATCGGTGCACACGCCCGTCACCGTCCGCGCGGACGCGCCGAGCCCGGACGCGAACTCCCGCACCAGCCTGGTCTTGCCCATGCCGGCCTCGCCGCCGACGAGCACCACGGTCGCCTCCCGCGCCGCATCGCGATGCGCGGCCAGCAGCGCCGCGCGTTCCCGCTCCCGGCCCACCAGCACCGGGCTCACCGACCGGCTCGCCATGGCCCACAGGGTATTGCCCGCGCCCGGAATCTAAACAGGTCCCGACGGCCCGCCTAAGGCATCGGCCCAATGTGCGCGCCGCTCGTTCCGGACACCCTGGAGGGGCACCCACCGAAAGGAACCCACCATGCGAATCCGCACTCACATCGCCGTCAGCGTCGACGGTTTCATCGCCTCCCCGGACGGCCTCCCCACCATCCTGACCGCACCCGACTTCGAGTCCGGCCTCTCGCACGGCCACCCGGAGTTCATCGCCGACTGCGGCGCCGTCCTCATGGGCCGCAACACCTTCGCGCCGGCGGTCGGCTCGCCGCACTGGCCGTGGCCGAACCTGCGGGTGTTCGTGCTGACCAGCCAGCCCCTCCCGGACGGGACGCCCGACGGCGTCGTGTCCGCCGCCGACCCGGCCGAGCTGCTCCGCCTCATGCGCGACGCCGACTTCACCGGCGACGTGCACCTGGTCGGCGGCCAGCAGACCATCCAGGCCTTCCGCGACATCGACGCGTTGGACGAGCTCGGCGTGGTCGTCATGCCGATCCTGCTCGGCGACGGCCTCCGCCTTACCCCGCCCAAGACCGCCGCTACCCCCCTCCAGCTCACCGGCTCCCGCACCTTCCCGGACGGCTCCGTCGAGCACGTGTACACCCCGGCCCAGAACCGCGACTGACCAGGAGACAGCAAATGCGCAAGGTCGTGCTCTACCACCTGATGTCCCTCGACGGCGTCGCCCACGAGAACGGCGACTGGCTCGCCGACGACGGCCCGCAGCTGATCCCCTACCTCGGCAGCGTCATCGAATCCCAGGACGACGTCCTCCTGGGTCGCGGAACCTACGACGACTGGGCCGGCTACTGGCCGAAGTCGGACTTCGAACCCTTCGCGAGCTTCATCAACGGCACCCGCAAGCACGTCATCACGTCCACCGACCTCACCCGGGAATGGGCGAACAGCACCCCGGTCACCACCCCGGTGAACGACTACGTGACCGCCCTGAAACAGCGCCCCGGCCGCGACATCGGCGTCCACGGAAGCATCACCCTGGCCCGCACACTGCTGCAAGCCGCCCTCATCGACGAACTCCGCCTCGTCGTGGCCCCCGCAGTGGTCGGCCACGGAAACCGCATCTTCGAGGACGCCCCTCTCCAACAGTGGAGCCTGAACACCCTGGACCGAGGCAAAAACGGCACCCTATTCCTCACCTACACCCGCCGAGCAGCAACCTGACGGTGGAATTCATTAAGCGTCGCCGTAATGACCTCCGCTTCAGGCTGGCCGGCATCTGGCCTCCAATGGCTGCTTGGCTACTCGCGCCAGAATAGACCGGCCGCGCTCCGGACGGCGGACCGCGAACGCTAACGGCCCACCGACTCGGTTGGTCCGACCCGCGCCACCGCCACCAAGAGCGATGACAAACAGGCCGCCGGCGGTCGGAACCGAGGAAGGCCGGATTCGGAAATAGGCGAGACGACGATGGCGTTGCCCCCGAGAGGAACAGGCGTTCCGATGGGGGACACGATCGCGCGAAGATCCCGGGCGGGATCACGGCTTCACAGATCAAGGAGTTTCGCTGGTGGTCAGTGTGAGCATGGAGACTGCGGAACAGACGGAACACCGGCTACGCCGTGTGATCGCTCAGGCCGAACTCGTCGTGCACGACGGCGTCTGGTGTTTCGAGGAGTCTCCGGCCGACCAGCCGCCCGCGCTCACCGCCGAGACGCTCGCGGTCGTCCGGGACCAGGAAAGTTGGAGCCGCCTCGTCCCGCTCACCCAGCAGGGCGACGGCATCGAACGCTTCGGAATCTTCTCCTTCCACTTCCCCGACGCAGCAGACAACAGCGGTTTCGTCGGCTGGCTGGCCACCCACCTCAAGGCCGAACTGGGGACCGGCGTATTCGTCGTCTGCGGCAGCAACCGCACCCGCGGCGGCATCTACGACTACTGGGGATGCCCCAGCGATCTCCTAGACCAGGCCATCACCGTCGTCAAGAAACTACGAACCCACTGACCGCACGCCACCCAGCGAAGCCACAACCAACAAAGACCAGGATCGACCGCCCCGGAACGAACGCGGTCTCATTCGGCGTCGTGGACGAGGAGGGCGATCTGGACGCGATTGTTCAGATCGAGCTTGGTCAACAGGCGTGAGACATAGGACTTGACGGTGGCGACGCTGACCACCAGCCGCTCCGCGATCTGCGCGTTGGACAGCCCCAGCGCGACGGCGTCGGCCATCTGGCGCTCGGTGTCGGTGAGTTGGTCGAGTCGGCGCCGGGCGGCGACGCGTCGCTGGTGTCGGTCGTCGGTGACGTGGTCGACGAGCGTACGCACGATTCGTGGGGAGAAGGCCGGTTCGCCCGCGGCCACGCTCCTGATCGCTTCTACGATCCGGCCTGGAGGCGTGGTCTTCAGCAGGAAGCCCGCGGCGCCTGCGCGCAGGGCGTTCAGGACGAGTTCGTCCTGGTCGAAGGTTGTCAGGACGATGACTTCGGGCGGGTCGTCCCCGGCACGGACCTCCCGGGTCGCGGTCAGCCCGTCGGTGCGGGGCATGCGGATGTCCATGAGGATCACGTCCGCGCCGGTCTCCCGCGCCTGCTCCCGTACGGAGGTCCCGTCCGCTGCCTCCCCGACGACCTCGATGCCCTCCGCGCCCGTGAGCATGGTCCGCAGTCCGGCGCGGACCAGCCACTCGTCGTCGACGAGCAGTACCCGCAGAGGCGGTGCGTCCTCGGTCGGAGCGGCCGTTTCGGCGGTGTGCACCGTGTCCGTCACGCTTCCCAGGGTAGCCAGGCCCGCAAGAGATACTCCCCGCCGTCCGACGCGTCGGCGGTGGGTCCGTGGTCCAGGGTGCCGCCTGCCAGCAGGGCCCGTTCGGCGAGGCCGACCAGCCCGACGCCGGAGCCGGGCGGAACGGTCGCGGCCTCCTGTCGCTTCGGTGACAGCGGCTGACGGACCTCGACGGCGAGCCCGTCACCCGCCGCCCCCCGCACGATCACGGTGACGGGAGTTCCCAGCGCGTGTTTGGCAGCGTTGGTCAGCCCCTCTTGGACGATCCGGTAGGCGGTACGGGCGGTCATCACCGGCACCGTCGCCAGGTCGCCCGCATCCGTGATCAGCGTGATCTCCGTGCCCGTCCTGCGGAACTCCTCGGCCATCTCCGGCAGTCCCGCGAGCGCCGCCCGGACCGTCCGCGCATCGTCGCCGGAGTCTTCCCGCAGCAGGCCGATGATCTCGCGGAGGTCGTCCGACATCTGATGCGTGCCGCTGCGGATGACTCCGGCCGCACGGGCGATCTCCTCCGTGGAGGCGTCGGGCCTGAACTCCAGCGCACCGGCGTGCAGGCTGATCAGCGAGATGCGGTGGGCGAGCACGTCGTGCATCTCGCGCGCCAGCCGGGTCCGCTCCAGCCGCCGCGCCTCTTTGATCTGCGCCTGCAGGTCGGCCTCGGCGCGCCGGGCGCGTTCGGCGAAGGAGACCAGCAGCTGCCTTCGGGCTCGCACCAGCCGTCCCCAGCCGAGGGCTGCCGCGGTGCCCAACACGGCGATCACGACGCTGGCCATGTACGGCACGTGGTGTACGGGCGTCGCCCACGAGCTGACCAGGCCGGTGGCCACACCGAGGGCGGCGATCCAGCCGGCGTCCCGCATCCGCCGGTGAACCGCCACGGAGAACAGGCCGATGAACGCCGCCCCGCCCGCCGCCGGTGATACGGCGGAGACGGCGCCCGCTACGGCTGCCACCGTCACAGGGAACCGCCGTCTCAACGGCAGGACGAGACAGCAGCCACCGCCGACGGCCAGAGCGGCCGCCCAAAACCCGCCGGGACCTGCGGCGATACGCGGCCACGAAGCCAGGCCACCCACCAGCAGAGCGATGGCAACAGCGCCGGCGTCGACGGCGATGTCGCGTGCGGAGCGCCGTGAGCCCGCGCCGGATTCGGGTGCGGGGTCGGTTTCCGCTCGCAGCGCACCGGGCAGCAGCGGCCACGGAGCGGATGCGGTCATGGCCTCATTCGACACCATCCGCAGCCACCGCCGCCAGCGGCGGATCAGCCGGCGGAATGCAGCCATGTATTCAGAAGCTTCGCCCACTTGCGGTTGCTGGTGGTCTCCAGGAACGACTTATGGTCGACCATGAGATAGATCTCACCGACGACCGTGGTCCCGAGAATGAGGGGCTTACCCGCATTGAGGAGGCCGCCCAGAAAGCGCCCGTAGAGTTCGGTGAATTCGTTCGCGATGGACGTGATGTCCGCGCGCCGCAGTACGAGATCTCCACCATCGTGCCAGCCTTCGAGCACGAGGTGATCGGAGCGCAGCGTGACCTCTCCGCGTCTCGGGAAGAGCGTCTTCTGGTCCACGCCGGCCGCGATCCGGTCGCCGCGCCTTTTGCGGGCCAGCTCGTCGGTCGTGGAGCCGATGTAAGAGGCGCGGGCGAGTGGCTCCGTGGCGGTTCGGTCGTGTGGTGTCCGGTTCATGTCTCCACCTTGTCGGAGCGCCCGCGGCAGGCCAGCGGGCGTTGGTCCACGTCTGCCGTCGACTTTGGTCTAGCCCCGTACGAGCGGAGCGCCCGCCAGGGGGCAGCCGGGACGCTTCCACAACCCGCAGACTATCGCCGCCGAAATAAACCGCCAGGACCGCAAAGAAGGAGAAGCATCGGTTCGTGAACAATGTCACCATTTCCCCTGGCACCAGTGCGCCTGAGCCCTTCACGCCCCCGAACGTCCAGAAGAGGAGCGACCCATGTCCCGATCACTCATCTCCAGGATCGGCCCGCGCAAGAGCATCGCCGTCCTCGCCTCGGCCAGCGCCCTGGCCATCGCGGGTACCCTCGCGTTCACCGGCCCCACCAGCGCCGACGCCGCCGCGCCCAGCAAGTCGACGATCCGGTGCAGCAACGCCACGCTGAAGGGGCACTACACCTTCGGCGCCAACGGCACGTCGGTGCCCTCGAGCGGCGAGAGCATTCCGATCGCCACAGGCGGCCTCGACTACTTCGACGGCAAGGGCGGCGGCACCGGCATCGCCACCTTCGTGGTGAAGGACGCACTGGTGAACGACCACACCCCGATCACGCTCTCCTACAACATCAAGAGCGACTGCAGCGGGAAGGCGTCGTTCCACCTGGGCGACAGCTCGGCGAACTTCAACGTGTACGCCGCCCCCTCCGGGGCGTCGTTCGTCCTGGTCGCCACCGACCCCGGCAACGTGCTGGCAGGCACCGAAACCCGAGTGAGCCGGTAACCTCCCCCGCCCCTTCGTCCCACCCGCGGGGATCCGGCCGTCCCGGCCGGTCCCCGCGCTTCTTTGTTGGGCGTTAAGTGGTCAGCGTGACGAAGCGCCCCGGACTCTCGAAGTGTGCAATTGCTTCAGGGGGGACGGGCGGCCGGGGTGGGTCGGCCCAGAGAGGCCGCATGCCCGGCCCGGCCCGACCGGCCGGCGACCGCGGAGCGGGCGCCCTTGAAGACGTAAAGAAGGTTTTCATCCGGCGCGGGTGCTGCCGGGTGTCCTGTCCCGGGCGGCGCGTGCCCGGTCTTGGCGTTCGGGGTCGACCAGTTCGGGGTTGCGGCGGCGTGCTTCGGCCTTGATGTCCCGCCAGCGACGTCCGGTATGCGCTCATCGTCCGATCGGACGGCGAGCCAGTGGAGCACGTCGGCCGGACGCTGCCCGGCATGTTGCCTGATCCACCCACCGGTGGTAACGTGGCGGTAGTTGCAGTTGTGGTTCCCATGAGCTTATGTGCGCCTGCTGGTACTCACCTCAGGCGCATTTTTTGTTTCCCCGGTAGTTCGTTCGTCCGGATGGGGTCATTACGGCGACGCGTGGCTCGCAGAGGGTGGGCTTCGTAATTGCCTTTCGGAAGGACGAATATGACCAACGGCACCGTGAAGTGGTTCAACGCGGAAAAGGGCTTCGGCTTCATCGAGCAGGACGGCGGCGGCAGCGACGTCTTCGCGCACTACTCCAACATCGCGGCTCAGGGCTTTCGCGAGCTCCAGGAGGGCCAGAAGGTCCAGTTCGACATCACGCAGGGCCAGAAGGGCCTGCAAGCGGAGAACATCGTTCCCGCCTGAGAACCGAACAGTGCGGTGCCGGGCCCACACCTGAGCCCGGCACCCCGCCTGCCGGCAGGAAATGATCTTCCTGTCGATGCCCGCGTCTGACCCTTCAGGGGTGTAGCCCTTCTAAGGCGTTCCGCCATACGGCTCCCCCAGGTACTTGGCTGCGGGTTCTCGGCTGCACACCGCTCAGTCCAGAGCCCGTCCTTCAGCCGCCTTCCGCGGTATCACGCGAGGCCCTTTTCGGCTTCGGCGTTGCTTCGCGGCTCACTTAGGTTCGTTCTTGCGATCGCTCCGGCCACGGGCTGCGGAGTCTTCCTCGAAACGTGCCACTTCAAGGAAGGCCTGCACATGACCCATGGCACCCGTCCGTCTCAACGTCGCTTCTCTCACTCGCCTACCAGGGCCTCGCGTCAACCGGCCGTCCGGCGGCAGAACGACTTCGCGCTTCCCGTCAGTTCCACGCCGCCGCTGCCCCCGGCCGCGTCGTTCGCCGAGTTGGAAATGCCGGCGGCCCTGCTGTCCACATTGACTCGACAGGGGATGGTGGAGCCGTTCGCCATCCAGGCCTCGACGCTTCCGGACGCGTTGAACGGCCGCGATGTCCTCGGCCGTGGACGTACCGGCTCGGGGAAGACCCTCGCCTTCGGCCTGGCGATGCTCGCCCGTAGCGCCGGTCAGCGCGCCGAGCCGCGTAAGCCGCTGGCCCTGGTACTCGTCCCGACTCGCGAACTGGCCGTGCAGGTCACCGACGCCCTCATGCCCTACGCCCAGTCGCTCAAGCTTCGGTCGGCCACCGTTGTCGGCGGCGTATCGATCTCCCGGCAGGCCGCCGCCCTCCATCGCGGCGCGGAGATCCTGGTCGCCACCCCGGGACGGCTCGCGGACCTGATCAACCGGGGCGCCTGCAGCCTGGAGCACGTACGCACCACCGTCTTGGACGAGGCGGACCAAATGGCCGACATGGGTTTCCTGCCGCAGGTCACCGCGTTGCTCGACCAGGTCGCCCCGGGCGGTCAGCGGATGCTGTTCTCCGCGACGCTGGATCGCAATGTCGACCGTCTGGTCCGGCGCTTCCTCACCGACCCGGTCGTCCACTCGGTCGATCCGTCGGCGGGAGCGGTGACCACCATGGAGCACCACCTGCTGCACGTCACGGAGGCGGACAAGCAGGATGCCACCACGCACATCGCCGCCCGCGACGGCCGCGTCATCATGTTCGTCGACATGAAGCATGCCGCCGACCGGCTGACCCGCAACCTCCTGAGCAGCGGCGTACGCGCTGCGGCACTGCACGGGGGCAAGTCGCAGCCGCAGCGAAACCGTACTCTGGAGCAGTTCCGCAACGGAGACGTCTCCGTCCTGGTCGCCACGAACGTGGCCGCGCGCGGCATCCACGTCGATGGACTGGATCTGGTCGTTAACGTCGACCCGCCCAACGACCACAAGGACTACCTGCACCGAGGCGGCCGCACTGCACGTGCGGGCGAGTCCGGCACCGTCGTCACCCTGGTGCTGCCCAGGCAGCGCCATGAGATGGACCGGATGATGGTGACGGCCGGCATCACGCCGCACTCTGCGCGGGTGCGGTCCGGTGATCCCGAACTCAACCGCATCACCGGCGCCCGACCGCCCTCCGGCATCCCCATCACCATCTCCGCTCCGGCCTCCGAAGGACGGCGTGACAGCGGAGCCGGGCGTAACCGCCGTCCCGCACGAAACCGCCGCTCCCAGCGATTCGCGACAACCGAGCGCGCCGGCAGCTAGACAACCGGTCGACGCTCGCGGGACTTCACCGCGGGGCGTCGCGGGTGGACGGCAACGGGCCGGCCACCTCGCGGCTCAGCAGGCCGCCCATCCTTCTTGGGCGACCTGCTGCACCCCTGGGCTGGTCGGGCCACCACGAGCGTGAGGCCAACTTAGGAATCAGGCGAGGCCGGCCGTCAGAGTCGCTCGGCTGCGTTCGCGACGGCTGCCCAGCTGTGATCGGGCCCGCTGCAGCGTGACCGCCATCCGAAGAGTTCTGCATCATGCTCCATGAGGCTGTCAGAAGGCCCTATAGCCGAGCAGCTTCCCATCTGGCCCGTTGCATCGCGCTGACCGTGAGGCGCAAGACGGACGGCCGTTCGCTGGCGCATTGCTGTCACAAAAGTAGGCCCCGAGACTACCGTCTCGGGGCCTTTGTGCTGTTCAGCGAGGTGGGCAGGGGCGGGGTCGAACCGCCGACCTTCCGCTTTTCAGGAGTAGCAAACACCCTGCGGCCACCCCGTTGACCAAGGTCAGACGGTGCCCGACGTGCGCCCGCGGTGCCGGTTGGTTGCCGTCGTTGCCGTCAACGGTCGGTGTCCTTGGGATGGCGTGGGGATGCGTAAACGATCCAGACTGTGCGGTCGTCATCGTTGATCACGTAGCGGACGCGTCCGCCACTTGTGACCTCGTACTCCCATTGTTCGAGGTCCCGACCGTTGTGCCGGTGCGTTGCGAGATCTCCGCGGAGTCGGTGCTGGCGCTCGTGGTTGGCGCGGGAACGCGGCTCAGCGCGTAGGGCCTCCAGGCATCGGCGAGTGTTCGACAGAGCGAGACGGCATAGCTCTTCCCAACCCCGTACCGCCTCGCTGGTGCCGAACCTGACATCCCATTCGTCGTCTGGCGGCGGGACGGTGACCCTATCGCCTCGCTTGGGGCTCAAGGCGTTACCTCAACTGGACCGAAGTCGCCAGAGGTCGGCCGAAGGGCTTCCTCGTGCTGGGTGCGATCTGCCTTGATCCGGGCCGTGGCGCGCCAGCCGGTGATGACCTCTTGAGCATTCGTGTCGAGATCGAGTTCGGCGGCGTCGGACAGGGCGTCGACCAGCTCCACGGTGAAGGCGCGGACCTCTTCAGTGCTCAGGTGACGGATCCAGGGGAACACGTCGGGCATGGCAAGGAGCAATGCCCGAGCGCTCGGATCATGCTTCATGAGCGCCAGGAAGATCCGTGACGCGGTCGTCAGACTCTCATCGCGCTGCTCTTCCCGGTCGGCGGCCGTGAGGTAGAAATCGGGAGCGTCGCGGTGGGTGACACGCAGTCGGCCGAGGCGCGCGGCGCGCTCGGCTACGGACTTGGGGTTACGGGACAAGTCGGAAAAGGTCACTGCGTCCGCGGTAGTGCTCATGCCGCCATCATACTCAGATTACGTTCTGAAATCGACGTTGCGCGAGCCCCCGGCGCGAGATCCTGGCTTCTCAGCGGTGTGAGAGGTTGCAGCTTCGGGGCTGTGGCTCACCGGTGTTGCGCTGACGGATGATGACCGTCCGCTGTCGCAGAGGCTACGTTGCCGTCAAGAACAACGCCCCGGGCCGTAGGGCTCCGGGGCGCTTTCGCTGGTCACGTGAGGTGGGCAGGGGCGGGGTCGAACCGCCGACCTTCCGCTTTTCAGAAGTAGCAACCGCCCTGCGGCCACCCCGTCGACCGAGGTCAGGTGGTGCCCGACGTGCGCCCGTGGTGCCGGCTGGTTGCCGTCGTTGCCGTCACGGTTGCCGTCACTGAGCGGCCCGCTGACCTCAGCCTTTCAAGCGCCGGACGTGCTGCCCATGCTGCCCAACTCGGCGCCGCTAGGCGCGGTAGATGAGCAAGGTTCGCGGATCAGCAGTCAGCTCATGCATCTTGGTCTCACGGGCCAGCCTCCCAGTCAGGGCGGGAGGGCTGTCCTTGTGGCTGTCTGGGCGCTGTCGCGCCTTTTCGTGCGCATGGCTCCCGGTTGGTCAGGACTTCGACTCGGCTAGATAGCCGTGCACGCTGAGCAGCCGCGTGAAGAACTCACGGACTGTTGCCCGTGCACTATCTGCCGAGCGGAACTCGTCGCCACCGAAACGCACCACCTCATATCCGGCGAGGTACAGCTCTCTGTCCTCGGCAACCATCTCGGCATACAGCTTCGGGCTGGCCTGCTTCTTGATCGCGTAATGCTGGATGCCGTCGATCTCGATGACCACTCGCCTACGTCCGCGGAGCAACATCAGGAAGTCCATACGTTGCCGTGCTAGCGGGCCCTCCGTCTTCCGCTGTGCGCGCGTGTAGGGGTCATAGTGGAGGTACACCTGTGGCACCAGCGCCGGAAGCTGAAAACCATGCTCCTTAAGAAGCTTGGCGTATACCTGGAACATTAGGGTCTCCGGACCCGGCTCGTTTGATCCGGTCCGGCTGACATCGAGAGCGCGAGCGAGGCGGTAGTACAGTTCGTTGGCGGCATCTCGGTCGTTCGTTCCAGCAGAAACTCGAGTATCCGCCCACCAGGTGACGAGGTCTGCCCAGCTCAATCCGTGGTCTTCCAGGGGCCGGTCATACACAAGGCAGAACTTTGCATTGGCCACGATCTCGATGGTGTTGCTTACTGCGTCAGCGAGAACAAGCTCTGGCTTCGGCCCGTCCGCTGCGAAGATCAGGTTCTTGAACGCACTCTTGACTCCAGAGCTTCGGCTAGCGAGCACCTGCAATAGTCCCCAGAGTTCTGGTAGGTAGTGGCTCTCAACAACTCGAGTGCCGAGTTCACACAGCTGGTCCTGTGTATAGTGCGAGATGCGGCTTCGAACATATCCGCGCTTGCTGTAGTGCGCCTCTTCTCCATCGCCGTCGGCCAGCCCGAACGACCGACACACCTCTGGCAGGTCATATGACCTGACCGGATGTAGAGCGTCAGCGATCGACTCCCGTAGCTGAATCGTCAAGGTTCCGGTGCCGCCCAACTCAGCCCTGGCGAATGGGTCGGCCAGCATCGCGGCCACAGTGACTTCGTGGCGTGAATCCCCAAAGATCATCTTGTCCATCTGGGTGGCGATGGCCTGGAGGTCGGCGGGACGGAACAGCGCCATGAAGATCGGGCGCACTCGCAACACGACCTTCTGCTGTTCCCAGAAGTCTGATTCCGGTTCGTCGGTGTCCTGCACCAGAGACAACAAGCGAGCTGCACGTTGATTACCTGCCTGAACTAGCAGTTCAGACAACGTGATGAGCCTACGGCTCCAGGACCCAGTACCGTCACGCCTACTCGGCATGCCTTCACTGTATGAGGTGACGCCGACGGATTTGCAGGCCGACCGCGGAACGTTCCTGACCTGCAGCTACGTTCACCGATCCTCAAACTTCGGCCGGTGCTTGGCATGGCGACCTTCCCCGAGGTTCTACGCTCTTCGGCCGACGCGGTCTACCGTGAGCCTCGAAGCGGCCAACTTGCTGAGGGACACGCCATGGCACGGTTCGAAGTCAAGAGGTGGAGCGCCGCCCACTACACACCGAGGGCAGAGAAGAGCCGGATGCACATGTGTGCCCAAGGAGGCGCCGAGGTCTGCGGGCGTGATGCGGAGTTCACGATCGTCTACCCCAACGGTGAGTCGATTGCCACGTGTCCGGAGCACCTCATCACGTACGTCCGTACGAGGATCAAGGAAGACGACTGAACCTGTACCTTCAGCTTGGGAACCATTGCGATCACGCCGGTCGGAGCCGCTGACCTGGCGTTTGGACGTACCGCAAGTGACCGTGATTGACCCCTGATCACCGCCCTTAATGGCACGCTAACGGCACGCGGCAGGTCCCCGACCTGCACCGACCCGGTCACCTTCGCCTCATGCTGGCATGGCCGCTCGCCGCTCGGCTGCCGAGTTGACCCCGTGCGGTACTGGTCCGGTGATCTTGGATGGTGACGTACCGCTATGACCCGCCTTCCCGCCAACCTCCCCGCCGTGACTCCTTCATCGCCGCATTGCTCGATGTGAAGTTCGAACGGCGCGTGACTCCGATCCTGGTCCGATGGCTCTACGTCCTGGCCCTCGTCGTCATCGGCTTCGGGATGCTGTTCGGCCTGCTCTGGGTGTGGTCGTTCGCCTCGTGGATGGGCTGGGCCATGTGGCTGGTCGCGCCGATCGTCGTCGGCCCCGGCCTGGCTGTGCTTCTCGTCGTCCGCATCATCTGCGAACACGTCATCGCCAAAACCCAACCTGCACCCCCGCCGGCACCGCCGGCCTACGCGCTACCCATGCCGCCTGCAGGAGTCCATCACCCCTGAGCAGGCACCCTCGCGCACGTACGCACGACGCTCCGGGGTGCTCGTTCGCGCGAACGGCGCGCAATGTGTGACAGACCGTTTCGCGCGAACGAGTGCACCGGCCCGCGGGGGTCCAGGGGGCGGCGCAGCCCCCTGGTTCGATCTCGCTCAACATCTTGAATGGAACTCAGCGGCGCTCAGCTCTCTATGTGCTTGAGACCGGCGCGCCGGTACGAGCATCTACCTGGATGAACTTGCCCAGCCTCAGCGAGTTGTCCAGGAGCTTCGCCGTGACCGTCCTCTCAAGCTGCTGGTGCAGTTCGGACATCTCGAAGCTGCTCCCCCAGATCACCGCCAAGGTTTCCTCGGGAGGCAGTTGGAAGCCCACTCCTTGCGGGCGCTTTGCCTCAAGAGTGGTTGTCCCGTCTTCCTGGACGTCGACTGTGTAATGAACATCGACTTCCGGCATCTGCTTGATCTGCCGGTCCCGCTCTCGCCGTGCCTTGGCACGTGCGTAGCGGGCAGGAGCGACGTACAGGTGACGAAGCATGTCTTCCGCCAAAGCGATCGCGTCTTCGGCGTCCTCACGAGTAGCGAATACCGCGATGTCGTGAGCCGCATCGTTTCCGACCTCCTTGAGGTGGAGGGCCCAGTCGAGCAGCTCGGCTGTGATCGCACCCGCAGTGTGCAGATCATGCAACTTGACATGTAGGGACTTGTGTCCGCCCTTGCCGGTGACGTCGCCGATGCCGCGATCCGCACAGAGCCCCTCAAGCGTGCGACGTACCATGATGCTGGCGGCGGTGTGCGCTCCTACGTCATGGCATAGACGAGCTTCGGCCAGACTCGCCGCGAGCGGCGCTGGTATCGCAGGGTCCGCGTCACTGCTGCGGGCGGGTGGCCAGAGTCTTCGGAAGTGCCCCGGCGAACCGGAGAGAACGACTCGTTGACTGCAGTGGGCTCTCTTCGAGGCAAGATCACTGTTGGAAGCTTCGCAGATGGCAATTACCAGGCCCTCGCTGTCGAACTCGCCTGCAACCGCCTCGGGTGTCATACCGCCCCGCTCACCGCAACTCGGGCAAGCAAGATCGTCAAGGTCGTTCTGGTAAACCCGCACCGTATGAGCGTAAGGGGAATGAGCTTCACTTGCTTGCGAATTTGGTTCAGCTTCGATAGTGAGCGGGCGGGCGTCCCGGCGCGGCGGGACCGGACGGGACAGGCCGCACGCCCGGCGCGCCGGGGCGGGCGGCCGCCGGCGACCGCGGAGCGGGCGCCCTTGAAGACGTAGAGAAAGTTCTCATCCGGCGCGGCGCTGCCTGACTGACCTGCGGCTATGGGATGAGCTTGGTTAGGGCTCGGCGGGTTTGGTCGGCGAGGCTTACGGCTGCGCCTAGGCGGTTGTCGATGGTGAGATGTGCGGCCTCGGGCGGGTCCTCGGTGTTGAGGCCGGCGCTGTACTCGTCCCAATGGGCGAGCTTCCACCCGTCGCGGGCGGCGTCTCGCAGCTCGATGTACTCGTGCATGGTGTCGACATCGCTGTGCACCCAGATCGCGGTCACGTCGACGCCCTTGGCCTGACATCGGTGGGTGAGACGCGGCAGCCATGAGGGGTCGTTGAGTTCGTCGATGAACGGGGCCGCCAGGATGATCGAGACGCCGCAGTCGATGTTGGCGTAGGCGGCGTTCATCATGCACCGGTACTCGTGGGGGCGGACCTCGGCGCGGTAGAGGTCGGTGTGGCGATCGTGCGGGTCGCCGTTCAACGAGATGAGCAGGCGCTCGGCCAGACGGCGGGTGAGGGCGTCCTTGTCCAGGAAGGCCCATCCGGACAGGTCGGAGAGGAAGCGGGCGAACTCGGTCTTGCCGGATCCGGCATAGCCGCCGACCAGGACGAGCGTGGGGTTGCCTCCGGCGTTGGCGACGGCTCGGCCGTGCCAGGCGTTCGCCAGGCGCGTGGTGAGAGGGACGGTGTCGGGGAAGAACGGCGAGAGGTCGAACGGGGCACCGGCCGCGCACGGAGTCTTGCCGCGGGCTTCGGCCGCCATGCGCTCCAGGACGTTGAGCGGGACGTTGTGGACGCGCGCGAGGTGTGGCAACCAGTCGTCGGGGATGCGCTCGCCGCGCTCCCATCGGGATACCTCGTGTCGGGTGAGGGTGTCAGAGCCGATGAGGGCGCACAGCTCGGCGGCGAGCGCACTTTGGCTTCTGCTGCCTCTTAGGCGCCTGAGGTAGGCGCCGAACTCCCGTCGCTTCTCGGTGGTCATGCCGCGGGCACCTCCCGACATCGAGTGTGGCCCACACCTGGCCCCCTGTCAGGCTCCTTTGTCAATCGAGCTGCGCCGGAACGCTGGTCATCGTGCCGTTCGGGCCCGCTCGGCGGGCTCGCCGTTCGATCGCAAGGACACCCACGATGCAGACACATGCGCCACGGGAAGACGCGGTTCTCCGCCAGCTCCAAGAGGAGTTCACGGGGCATCGCATCTGGAGGTCTCGACGCTGGGACGGGCAGGCTGGCGACTGGGTCGCCACGCTGCTCGACCGCGCGGCGGGTGTCGACCCGACGGTGATCCGGTCGGACGCTGAGGCGCTGCGGACGGCGCTCGTCGAGGAGCGCGAGCGCGCGGCCGGTAGGACCAAGAGGGCCTGGTGATGGTGTCCGCTCCCGTGCCATCACCGGACGGGGCCGCTAATGAGTCCGGGGCGGCCCCGGGGGAGGTTGAGGTGGCGCGGCCGGTGCTTGTCCCCCCGGATGCACTGGCCGCGTCGCCTCGGCCGTGGCGCGCTCGGTTGTACCTCGGGCGGCTGCGGCGTGCGCTGCGGCAGGACGGGTGGACGATTGAGCGCCGGTATGCCGAGTCGCCCGCGATGCTCCGGGTGTACTCGGCTGACGCGCCGTGCCTCGGGGACAGCATCACTGTCGTCCGCGGGGATGGCTGCTGGTGGTTCCGGTCGAGTACCGGTGACCTGGTCGCCCCATGCTGCTGTGTCGACCTGGCCGCTTCGGCGGTGGCAGCCTCGTTGCGGCCGCCGTGGCTGGACCTGGCGATGCGGGTTCGGAGTCCAGGCGGCATGTGATGGACGCCGAGACGGCGCTGGTCGAGCTTGGAGCGCGTTTCGGAGTGCCGTGCTGGTGGGGGACGTACACGCGGGCGTACTGGGCGATGGTGCCCGCGTCCGGGCGATGGCGCCTGGTGGAGGCGCTGACGCTGCGAGAGCTGGCCGTGGCCATCCAAGCGTCGGACGGGTGGCCTTGGCCGTGAGGACGGCCGCGCGGCAGGGTGAACGGCTGGGGTGTCGTGGACGGCCCTGCCGCGCGGTCCTCTACGTGAGGTCGACCGGGACGGTGATGGGCTCGCCGGGACCGGCGGCTACGGCGGCGATGATGCGGCGGGCCGTCTCGGTCGCGTCCGTACGGTCGGTGTGGATGATCGCGTTGAAGACCGGCATCTCGGCCGTGGCTCGGAGGTCGGCGAAGGTCTCGTCCCAAGCCTGGAGGCGCTTGGGTGTGTCGCTGTCGCCTCGGTGCTCGGAGCGTTTGGCGCAGACGTCGCGAGGGACCCAGAGCAGGACGCTTGTCCAGGCGAGCGGAACGGCGGCGCGTAGGCGTTGCAAGTCGGCGACGTTTCCCATATGGACAACCGGGACGCGGTCGGCGTCGACCAGGGCGGCGACGTCCTGGCGGTCGATGGCGTAGACGTTGCCGTAGCGGCGGGTCTCGACGACCAGGCGGCCCGCGGCGCGGAGCGTCTCGCGCTCGGCGTCCGAGACGAGTCGGTAGCCGGTGCTGCGGCCGGTGCCGGTCTTGAGCTTCGGCAGGAGGGCGTACCGGTCGTCCAGGCGGGAGAGTTCGGCCGTGGTGGTGTCCTTGCCGCTGGTCGGCGGGCCGTAGAGGATCACGCCGGGGCTGGTCATGACAAGACCCTACGCAGGGCTTCGCGCGTCTGGTCGGCGATGCTGATCGCTGCGCCTAGGCGGTTGTCGACGGTGAGGTGAACGCCGGGCGGGCTGGTCTCGGTGTTGAGGCCGGCGGCGTACTCGTCCCAGTTCGCCAGCTTCCACGCGTCGCGGGGAGCGTCGCGAAACTCGATGTACTCGCGCATGGAGTCGACATCGCACCGGACCCAGATCACCGCGACGTCCACGCCCTTGGCCTTGCATCGGTTGGTGAGGCGTCCGAGCCATGCCTCGTCGTTGAGTTCGGAGATGAACGGGGCGGCGAGGATCGTGGATATGCCGCAATCGATGTTGTCGTTCGCGGTGTCCATGAGGCATTTGTATTCCAGGGGCCTGACCTCTTTCAGATAGAGGTCGGTGTGGCGGTCGTGCGGGTCGCCACCCATGGAGACGAGAAGGCGTTCGGTGAGGCGGCGGGTGATCGAGTCCTTGTCCAGGAATGCCCATCCGGACACATCGCCGAGGAAGCGCGCGAACTCCGTCTTCCCTGATCCGGCGTAGCCACCGACCAGGACGAGCGTGGTGGTGGCGATGCTGCCACTCATTGCTCGGCCTCGCCATGCGCTGACCACGCGGGCTTTGAGCGCATCGCCGGCGGTAGGGTCCCGGTCCTGGGTCTGGTCGGAGACGCGGTCGAGTCCCTGCGTGATGGCGTTGGCGGCATCCTCGGTGGCTGCCGGGTTGAGCGGTGCGGGCAGCGGAAGCGTCAGGTCTCCGGTTTCTTCACCGGGGAGCGGAAGGCGAAAGCCAAGCTCAGGCTCGGTGGCCTCGTACATGAGGCAGTAGGCGCGGCGGTAGTGCGGCCCTGGGTACATGCTGCCGTTCTCGTGGCCCCATAGCGTCTGGAAGTTCGCCGCGACCTTGAGTCCGCCCCGCTCGGCCACAGTGCGCAACTTGTCCCCGGCGGACTCAAGAGTGAGCCCGTGGGTCTCTCGGCGCTCGCGCAGCTTCGTGGGTTGCCAACCGGGACGCTGCTTGGTCGTGGTCATTCATGGCCTTCCGTTTCGCCGCAGATGTCGGCACAAATGCGCATGTCCCGAGCGTCTGCCATGGGGGTGTGAAAGCGGACGTATAAACGGACGTGAAAGAACCCGATGATGCATTAGTGATGGGCTAGAGGCATCTCCTGACACGAATATTGCTGTGCCGGATGAGAGACGGATCACAGTGGGAGGCGATCGCCAGTGGCGGGCGGCGACGAGCAGGAGCGGACACCACAGGAGCTGTGGGAGCTGGTTCTTGCAGAGCTGGACGAGCTCATTTGCCGGGCTGACCAGCTCGCGGAGGCTCTGGGAAAACGGCCCGCTCGATCCGGGCGACCCGCTCTCCGAGATCGCGGATAGCGGCGAGGACCTCCGTGAGCTGCTTCATCGTCACGTCGTCCTCGCCGGTCGCCGGCGCGGTCTGGACGGACGGCGGGGCGTCGGCCTGGTCGCGGACGAACACGCCCTTGCCCTGCTGGCCGATCACGGCCCCTTCGGTCCGCAACACGCTGATGGCGGCCTTTACGACCCCGGCGGACACGTCGTACTCCTCGCGGAGCCGGGCCGTCGACGGTAGGGCCTGCCCGGCGGCGAGTCGCCCGTCCCGGATCTGTTGCCGCAGGTCATCGGCTATCTGCAGGTACCCGGGCCGTCCGGTCCTCTCGACCACTCATCTGCCTTCCGTCGGGGGCTCCGACTCAAGTTCAGCACACCCGACCCGCCAAGGAAACCATGCCGTCCTTGACAGCTTGGACGACTAGGACGACTATGTTGTCTAAGTGGTCATCGGAACTCTGGAGGGTTCTCGTGCGCAACATCCCGGTGGATCTGTCGGCGCTGACGTTCGTGTGCGTGTCGGCGCCGCGTCCCAAGCTGGTCAACCAGGACACGGGGGAGGTGAAGGTGGATCGGGACGGCAAGACGGTGTTCACGGTCGGGCTGTCGGCGGCCGACGCCATGGGGCGCGTTGAGCTGGTGAACGTGTCGGTCCCGGGCGACCAGGACGTGACGATCGGGCAGATTGTGACGCCGGTCGGGCTGGTGGCGTTCCCGTGGGAGCAGGTGATCGGCGGTCAGAAGCGGTGGGGGATCGCCTACCGGGCGTCCCGCATCGCGCTCGCGGGTCCGGTCGCTGTCCCGGACGCTCCGGCCGGTTCCGCTGCGGCGGACGTGGCCTGAGCGGCGGCCCGGTCATGAACGACATGCTTACGGTGCTCGGGGTCCTGGCCGCTGCGGCGGCCGGGCTCTGGGCCTGGCGCCGGTGGCACCCGGTGTCGTTCTGGTACGGCGTCGCCTTCCCCGCCCGCGCGGTGCTGGTGTACCTGACGTGGCATCACGTCGCGTCCGGCTGCAAGCTGACCCGCAACCGGCGCCGGTTCCGGCTCACCCTCGACGCCGTCCCGGTCGTCGGGGTGGCGTCCCGCTCGGCGGCCACCATGGTGCAGCAGAAGCGGCGGGTGCGGCGGGTCGACGTCGAACGCGCCCCTCGCCTGGGGATCCTGCGCCCGACCCGGCTCGGCTGGCGCATGCGGCTCCGCCTGCACGACGGGCAGGTCCCGGCGGACTACGAGAAGGCGGCCGAAGGCATCGCGCACGCCTGGCGCGTGCACTCGGTGCGGGTCGTCGACGTCCGGCCCGGCTACGTCACGCTGTGGGCGACCATGCGTGACCCGCTCACCGAGGTGATCCTGTCGCCCGCACCCGCCGAGCTGCTCAAGGTCCGCCCCGGCAAGCTGGAGAACGGTACCGACTGGGTGATGGACTTCCGCATCGTCCCGCACTGGCTCAACGCCGGGGCGACGCAGTCCGGCAAGTCCAACCTGGCCAACGCCATCATCCGCGACCTCGCACCTCAACCGGTCGCGCTGGTGGGCTTCGACCTCAAGGGCGGGGTGGAGTTCACCCCGTACGCGCCGCGTCTGTCGGCGCTGGCCACCAACCGCAAAGAGTCTGTCGACCTGCTCTCTGACCTCGTCGGCGAGGTAGAGACCCGCATGGCGCTGTGCCGGGCGCATGGTGCCCGCAACGTCTGGACGCTCCCTGAGGGCCTGCGGCCGGTGCCGATCGTGGTCCTGGTGGACGAGGTCGCCGAACTGTTCCTGATGGCCGACAAGTCCGAGAAAGACGAGGTCTCGCGGACGGCTACAGCGCTGCTGCGGGTGGCGCAGCTCGGCCGGGCGTTCGCGGTCTACCTGATCGTGTGCGGACAGCGCATCGGCTCCGACCTCGGCCCCGGCGTCACCGCCCTGCGCGCCCAACTCTCCGGCCGGGTCTGCCACCGCGTCAACGACCCCGAAACCGCCAACATGACGCTCGGCGACCTGGACCCGGCCGCCCTCGATGCCGCCCGCGCCATCCCCGCCGAGACTCCCGGCGTGTGCGTGGTCGCCGGTCAAGACGGCGCCTGGCACCGCGCCCGCTCGGTCTACGTCCCCGAATACCAGGCCGAACAAGCCGCGCGCGAGTACGCGCACCTGACCCCGGACTGGCAAACCCTCATCGGCTCCGTCCCGGTCATCCGCCCCGCCGCCTAAGCGCCGCTCCTCTTCCCTTCGGCTCGGCGTAAGCCCTGATCGCGCCACGTCCCTACCCGAACCATGCCCGAAGCCCGTCCTGGAGGCTGCCCAATGACTGCCCGCATCCGCGTCCTTCGTCCCCGTCCTCGCACCCGGTTCACCGTCGTCCCGTCCCCTTCGTCCCCGTCCTCGCGCTCGTCCCGGCCGTCCTCGGTGTCGTCCTGGGACGTGTGGCCGGTCGGGGTCGAGTGGGACGAGTTCCTGTCCCTGCACGTCGCCCGCTGCCAGCGCTGCGCCGACTCGTTCGCCTCGTCCCGCTCCGGCGAGGTCGACGACTGGGCCGACACCCACCACTGCGACCCCGAAATGGCCGCGCTCCTCGCGCTGGTCGACGTCCGACGGGCCGCCTGATGCGACGCATCCTCGCCGTGGCGGCCGACTCAGCGCCCGTCGTGATCCTGGCTGGGATTGCGGCGGCTGGGTCGTTCACCCACATCCGCGACACCGCCACCGACCACGGACAACGCGGGTGGATGGCCTGGGCCATCGCCGTGTGCATCGACCTGACCTGCGTCATGGCGGCCGGGGAGAGGCAGCGAGACAAACGCACCGGGCGAGACACCGGGCGGCTGTCGTGGCCGACGCTAGTCCTGGTCGGCGGCATCCTGCTCTCCCTCGCCGCCAACCTCGCACAGGCCGACCGGTCGGTGTGGGGCTGGATCACCGCCGGCACCCCCGCCCTGGCCTTCCTGGTCGCCGTCTCCATGCTGGAGCGCCGCAAGACCGCCCCGGCCCCGGCAAACGAACAGGCCCCGGCGCCGGTCCCCGTCCCGGACTCCTCCGGCCTCCCGTCCTCGACCTCGTCGCCGTCCTCGCCGTGGGTGGTGTGGGAGGACGACCGCCCTCAGACCATCGACACCGTCCCGACCACCAGGTCCGTTCGGGACGACCGAACCGGCGGGGGTGACGTCGAGAAGGACGCGCGGGACGGTCAAACCGCGATTCCGGTCCCGGCCGTCGAGGAATCCGCGGCGTCCTCGCCCGGTCCTGCTCCGGCGGCGCCGTTGGTCGAGTTCGCGCGCCGCGTCGCTTTCGAGCACCGGGACCGGCACGGCAAGCCGATCACCCGTGACGAGCTGCGCGCTCGCCTCGGGGTGTCCAACCAGCTCGCCTCTGACCTGCTCCGCCAGATCCGCACCGAATCCGTACCCGTCGCCTGACCGCCTGGAGGCATCGCACCATGACCGCCCACACCACCACCGGCAGCCCGTTCCCGGTCGTTCCGGGTGACCTGTTCTCCCGTCACCAGATCATCACCGGCCTGCGGGCGCTCGCCGACTTCCTGGAGACCAACCCCGGCGTTCCAGTCCCCGAGTACGGCAGGGACTTCGACGTCTTCGCCCGCCAGAGCGACGACACCGGCTCGGCTGCGGTCGTCGACCAGGTGGCCGCGCTCCTGGGCGCCTCCGTCCAGGACGATCGACCGTCCGGCGGGCACTACTTCGCCTCTCGCTCCTTCGGCCGGATCACCTACCGCATCGTCCACATCCCCGCCCGCAACCGCCGCGAGCACGAGGCGCACATGAGCTACCGCGACAACATCCGCCTCCACGAGGGCCAGGACCACGGCGGCAACGGGCGGGTGGCCTGATGCGCGCCGCGTGGGGCTGGGCCTGCGCCACCTGCGGCGGCGGCGGGGCCGCCTCCGACGGGTCGACCTGCCCCGACTGCGACGGCCACGGCCACACCCTCTGAAGGGGATGCCTCGATGTTCCTGCGCCGCTGCGGCTTCGCCGCCTTCTGGATCGTGCTGGGCCTGTTCGTCCTCAACCACCCCGAGAACGCCGCACACGCCGTCCGCGCCATCGTGACCGGCCTGGCGCTGCTGGCCGACGCGCTCTCGCGCTTCGTGACGGCGTTCTGAATCGCCCCCGGCGCGGCCCACAAGCCGCCAAGCAAGAGCGCCGCGCCGGGGGGTCGTCCCCACCACCCATCTGAACGGATAGGGAGACCCGTCCATCGTGCCGCAACACGCTCCACACGTCTCCGCGATCGCTGCGCGAGACATGGCCGAACGGTTCAACCGGCCCGACTTCCGCGCATGGGCTCGCCGCGCCCACACCACCGGAGGATGCGCCCAACCGATCCACCTGCGCGGCGGCGTCGAGCACATCGACCCGATGACCGGCGCCGTGCTGCATCGCTACTCGACCGCACGTGAGCCGGGCGGGGTGCTGCGGGTGGCGTGCAAAACCCGGCGCGCCTCGCGGTGCCCGGCCTGCGCCGAGATCTACCGCGCCGACACCTACCAACTCGTCCGCGCCGGACTCGTCGGCGGCAAAGGCGTCCCTAACACCGTCACCGCGCATCCGGCCGCGTTCGTCACCCTCACCGCGCCGTCGTTCGGGCCGGTGCACTCCCGCCGCACCGGGGCCAGCGGCGCCGTCGTGTCCTGCCATCCCCGCCGCAACGGCGGGAGCTGTCCGCATGGCCGGCCGGTGTCGTGCACCGTCCGGCACTCCACCGCCGACCCGCGCCTCGGACAACCCATCTGCCCGGACTGCTTCGACTACACCGGCGCCGTCCTCTGGAACGCACACGCACCCGAACTATGGCGGCGGTTCACCCTCGCCTTCCGCCGCTACGTCGCCCGGTCGGCGGGCCTGCTTGTACGCGAACTGCGCGAGGTGCTCACCGTCTCCTTCGCCAAAGTCGCCGAATACCAGCGGCGCGGCCTGGTGCACTTTCACGCCGTCATCCGCCTCGACGGACCCGGCGGCCCCGACGCAACCCCGCCCCCCTGGGCAACACATGAGCTCCTCAAAGCGGCCGTCGACCACGCGGCCGGGGCTGTCAAGGTGTCCACTCCGGCGGCGGGCGATGTCTCCGCCATGACGCATGCTTGGGGTCCGCAAGTCGACTTGCGGACCATCACCACGTCCGGGGAGCTGACCGACACTGCGGTGGCGGGCTACATCGCCAAGTACGCCACCAAAGCCGCCGAATGCGTCGGCACCCTCGACCGCCGCATCCGCGCAACCGACGACCTGGCCGACCTCCCCGTCTCGGCACACGCCCGACGACTCATCGCCGAATGCCTCCGCTTGAGTGCCATCGACGAATACGCGGGGCTGCGGCTCGCCGAATGGGCTCACATGCTCGGCTTCCGCGGCCACTTCTCCACCAAATCCCGCCGCTACTCCACCACCCTCGGTGCGCTCCGCCAAGCACGCATCGAGCACAACCAGCGCGAACACGACGAGATCACCACGGGGCGCCTGCCCTTCGACGACGACCAGGTCCTCGTCGTCGCCCACTGGCGCTACCTCGGCCAAGGCATGACCCCCGGCGAAGCGCTCCTGACCGCCGCACTCACCGGCAAGCCGCTGCCGATCCTCCACCCGTCCGTCACCACTCAAGGGAGCACGCATTGAACGACCTGGTTCTGACCGTCGACGAAGCGGCCGAACGGCTCCGAGTGAGCCGGTGGACGCTCTACAACCTCATCCGCTCCAACCAGCTCCGCACGGTCAAGATCGGCCGTCGGCGTCTGGTCCCCGTCAACGCCCTCGCCGAATGCCTCGACCAGCTCTCGGAGGTTGCTGCCTGATGGCCGTCACCCTGCTCGCCGTCCCGGACGAACCCGAAGAGACGCCGGGCTCCAAGCCTCGCAAGAGCCGCTCGCGCAAGCGTGCCAACGGGGAAGGGACGATCTACCAGCGGAAGGACGGTCGGTACGAGGGCGCGGCCTTCGTCCCGACGACCGCCGGCACCTACAAGCGCGTCCGTCTCTACGGCCGGACCCGTGAGGAGGTGCGGCGCAAGCTGACGAAGGTCCTGGAACAAGCTGACCAGGGCATCCCCGTGTCGGCCGAGAGTTGGACGGTGGAGCAGTACCTCACGTACTGGCTGGACAACGTCGTACGGCCCGAACGTAAGCCGCGAACGGCGCAGGGATACGAGGGCGTCATCCGGCTCTACCTCGTGCCGGAACTCGGCAAGAAGCGGCTCGGCAAGCTGGCCGTGCGCGACGTCCGGGCGTTCATCAACCGCGTCCGTGCGCAGTGCCTCTGCTGCAAGCACGGCGTCGATGCTGCCCGCGACGTGCCCCGGTGCTGCGCCCTCAAGGGCGGCCAGTGCTGCGAGTCGCACCCGTCCGTGCGCATGGTCCAGTCGATTCACGCCGTGCTGCGCAACGCGCTGGAGTCGGCCGTCAGAGAGGAGGTCATCCCGCGCAACGTGGCCAAGCTCGTCAAGGTCGGCGCGCCGAAGTACAAGGTGAACCGCGGGCTCACGGTCGACCAGGCGCGCGACGTCCTCAAGGCGGCCCGCGACGAGCGGCTGTATGCGCTGTACGTCCTGGCACTCTGCCTCGGCCTGCGGCGCGGCGAGCTGCTCGGCCTGCGCTGGCGAGACGTGGCCCTCGTCGGCTGCCGGGCTTGCGACGGCGAGGGCGGCGAGGTGGACGGCGCCGAGTGCCAGACCTGCGTGGGTAGCGGAGTCGAGAGCGCCACGCTGGAAGTCGCGCAGACGCTCCAACGGGTCGGGGGAGCGCTACGGTTCGTCCGCCCCAAGACCGACGACTCCGAGCGAACCATCCCGCTGCCTCCCGTCTGCATCACCGCACTGTGCGAGCACAAGGTGAGGCAGACGGCCGAGCGCGCGGACGCCTGGGACGACTGGGAGGACTACGGCCTCGTCTTCCCGTCCCGGCGCGGTACGCCCATGGAGCCGGACAACCTTCGCCGTTCCTGGGGCCGCGTCCGCGCGGCCGTCGGCCTGGAGGGCATGCGCTTCCACGACATGCGCCACACCTGCGTCTCGCTGCTGCTCCACCTGGGCATCGCACCCAACGTCGTCCGGGACATCGTCGGGCACAGCGACATCGAGGTGACCATGACGATCTACGCGCACACGTCCCTCGACGATAAGCGGGCGGCGCTCCGGAAGCTGGGGGATGCTCTCGGCTGACCGCTCCGTTCGTTTATGCGCCTCGACCATTAATGGGTCGAGGCGCACTCATTCGAAGGCCACACTGGTTACATGAGCCTATTCGATGAGATTGATCTTGAAGACTTGAGTACTCAGGCTCCGTGGCCGAGCGCAACGGCCGATCTTCACGCCGAGGACCCGGACTGGTGGTATGTGGCTTGTCTGGGGTGGTCGCATGACGGGTGGCTCGGCTATGTGTCGGGGTACAGGAAGGCTGCGGGCGTGCTTGTCGAGCACATGGGACGTAAGCGGCAGCACCTGGACATACTGATCTTTCCGTTCCTTATGTGCTGGCGTCACTACGTTGAGTTGCAGCTCAAGGCGCTCATCGGACTGCTGCAGAAGTATGAAGGGGAGGCCTTCGACATCCCCAGAGGGCACAAGGTCGACCAACTCTGGAGGGATGCGCGCCGCCGGCTGGAGCGTGCAGGTGTCGAGGAAGCTGAAGATCTTGACCATGTGGAGCGTGTCCTCCTCCAGTTGAGCCACTTGGACCCGACCGCGCAGAGCTTCCGCTATCCGATCGACGTGAAGGGCCATAGAACGCTCGAAGGTACGACCCGGCTGCACACCCGCCGCTTTCAGGAGGCTATGGAAGCCGTGGCCAACTTCCTGGATGCTGCGGACACCGGGTTCCGTTGCGAACTTGACGTCCGCACGGACTACCAGGCGGACATGGAGGCGTACTACCGGGATGCTGCCGGTTGGTGACGTTGCCGTCAGGGTTGCCGTCAAAAGGCCCGGAACCGCGATTGGTTCCGGGCCTTTTGGCTGGTCACGTGGTGTGGGCAGGGGCGGGGTCGAACCGCCGACCTTCCGCTTTTCAGGCGGACGCTCGTACCGACTGAGCTACCTGCCCAGGACGCGCGTCGGCGCGTCTGGCGGTCCTGACGGGATTTGAACCCGCGGCCTCCACCTTGACAGGGTGGCGAGCACTCCTAGCTGCTCCACAGGACCTTGCTTGCCTCGAGCCTAGCGGCTTCGGGGCGGTGGCCTGACCGGCGGGCTGCCGGTCCTTGGCGACGTCCGAGAGCATACGCGATGGCCGAGGACGGCGCCAACTCGTTAAGGGCGGGCGCGACGGGGGAGGACGGGGCTACGGAGGGGCGTGGGGCGGGTGGTTCGTTTTCGGGGTGCCGGGTTCCTAGTCTGGCCTGGCCGGAGCCGTCCCGAGGGGGACGGCCGTCGACGTGAGAGGGCGGAAGGAACGCGTGGTCGCAAAGCTCCCGGACCAAGGCGCGGAGGGGTACCAGCGCGGGCTCGGAACCCGCCAGATTCAGATGCTGGCCATCGGCGGCACCATCGGCACGGGGTTGTTCCTCGGGGCCGGGGAGAACATCGCCAAGGCCGGTCCGAGTCTCGTGCTGACGTACGCCGTCGCGGGGTTGATGTTGTTCTTCGTCATGCGGGCGCTCGGTGAGCTGCTCACCTACCGGCACGCGGAGGGAGGTTTCGCCGGGTATGCCCGTGAGTTTCTGGGGCCCTTCTGGGGCTACGCCACGACGTGGACGTACTGGATCATCTGGGTGACGACCGGGATGGCGGAGCTGACCGCGGCGGGCAAGTACGTCCAGAAGTGGTTCCCCGGGGTGGAGCAGTGGCAGACGGCGCTGGTGGCGCTGGTCGTGCTGTTCGTGGTGAACCTGATCTCGGTGAAGCTGTTCGGCGAGCTGGAGTTCTGGTTCGCGATGATCAAGGTCGCCGCGATCGTGATGATGATCCTGGTGGGGATCGGGGTGCTGGTCTTCGGGTTCAGCGACGCCGGGAGGACGGCGAGCGTCTCGAACCTGTGGGACCAGGGCGGGTTCTTCCCCGAGGGGATCAGTCCGATGCTGATGACCCTGCAGATGGTGATGTTCGCCTACCTGGGCGTCGAGCTGGTCGGGGTGACGGCGAGCGAGGCGAGGGACCCGGAGAAGAACATCCCGCGGGCGATCAACGCGCTGCCGGTGCGGTTCGCGCTGTTCTACCTGGGGTCGCTGCTGGTGATCATGGCGGTGGTGCCGTGGACGGCGTTCAAGGGCGGGGCGAGCCCGTTCGTGCTGGCCTTCGACAAGATCGGCATTCCGGGCGGCGGAGACATCGTCAACTTCGTGGTGCTGACGGCGGCGCTGTCGTCGTGCAACGCGGGCGGGCTGTACTCGACGTCCCGGATGCTGCGGACGGCCGGCGTCAACGGCGACGGGCCGCAGGCGCTCGCGCGGCTGAACGGGCGCGGCGTCCCGGTGCTCACCGTCGTCATCTCCGCGCTCGTCATGGGCGTGGGCGTGGTGATCAACGCGGTGGTGCCGGACAAGGCGTTCGAGTACATCACGTCGGTGTCGACGGGTGGCGCGCTGCTGGTGTGGACCGTCATCCTGGTGGCGCACATGGCGTACCGGCGGAAGGTCGCGGCGGGAGTGCTGCCCAAGGCGCCCTACCGGATGCCGTGGGCGCCGTACACCAACTGGCTGGTGCTGGCCTTCTTCGCGTTCGTCACGGTGACGATCGCGTGGGAGGCGGACACGCGGGTCGCCCTGTACGTGATGGCGGGCTGGCTCGTGCTCGTCCTGGCGGGCTGGCCGCTGGTGTGGCGGAACTCGCGGCGGGATGCGCCGGCGGAGGTCGCGATCGCCGAGGAGAGCAGCACCGCCTAGTGCGATGATTTCCGTGGGACCTCGGGGACGGAGGCGCGAACGTGACCAGGACGGTGGCGCGCGGCCTGCTTCCCGGGGTGCCCCGGACGATGCTCGAGGTGCGGGTCCGGTGGGTGCTCGCGGTCGTGGTGGTGGTCGCGAACATCGGCGGCGGCCTGGTGGTGCTGCTCTTCGCGACGTTCGTCGTGCCGGACCCGCCGCTGCGCGACCCCGATCACGTGCACAGGGTGAACGCGATCGCATTCTTCAGCTATCCCGTGGTCGCCGGGCCCATCGCGCTGCTGGCGGGGCTCTGGCTGTGGCGTCCGGTGGTCAGCCTGGTGCGGGGCGGCCACATGCCAGACCCGGCGGAGGGACGGGCCGTCCTGCTGGGGCCGCTGCGCCTGACGTTCCTGGTCGGCGCGCTGTGGGGGGTCGGCGCGGCGGGTTGGGCGGGGCTGGACGTGGTGCTGTTCACCGGCAGGCTCGCGGTGAAGACGGGTCTGACGTGCCTGCTCGGCGCGGCGACGACCTGCACGATCGTGTACCTGTTGTCGGAGCGGCTGCTGCGTCCGGCGGCGGCGCTGGTGCTGGCGGCGGAGCGGCCGCGCCGGTTCCGGCTGCCGGGGGTGACGACGCGGGTGATGCTCGCGTGGGCGCTCGGGACGGCGATCCCGGTGTTCGGCCTGATCTGCGTGGCGGTGGCGGCGCTGGCGGCGCCGGACATCGACGTCACGCAGCTCGCGATCACGATCCTGGGGCTGGGCGGCGCGGCGCTGCTCGTCGGGGTGTACGTGACGTACATGGCGACGCGGGCGATCGCGGACCCGATCAAGTCCGTCCGGACGGGGATGGCGCAGGTCGAGCGGGGCGATCTCGGCGCCGAGGTGGCGGTGTACGACGCGAGCGAGGTCGGGCAGCTGCAGGCGGGCTTCAACCACATGGTGGCGGGGCTGCGCGAGAACGAGCGGCTGCGCGACCTGTTCGGCCGGCACGTCGGCGTGGAGGTCGCGGGGCTGGCGCTGGAGCGCGGCGACATCGAGCTGGGCGGCGAGACGCGCGAGGTCGCGGTGCTGTTCGTCGACCTGACCGGCTCGACGCGGCTGGCCGACACCCGCGGTCCCGACGAGGTGGTGGGGCTGCTGAACCGGTTCTTCGGCGTGGTGGTGGCGGTGGTGGCGCGGCACGGCGGGTGGATCAACAAGTTCGAGGGGGACGCGGCGCTGGCGATCTTCGGGGCGCCGACGGAGACGCAGGACTCGGCGGGCGGGGCGCTCGGCGCGGCGCGCGAGCTGGCCGTCCGGCTGCGCGCGGAGGTCCCGATGCTGGACGCGGGGGTCGGGGTGTCGGCGGGCCCGGTGGTGGCCGGCTACATCGGCGCGGAGCAGCGGTTCGAGTACACGGTGATCGGCGACCCGGTGAACGAGGCGGCGCGGCTGAGCGATCTGGCGAAGGCGTCGCCGGGGCGGGTGCTGGCGTCCGGGACGGTGGTGGAGCTCGCGCACCTGGCGGAGTCGGACGAGTGGGAGTTCGGCAGGTCGGTGATCCTGCGGGGCCGGAGCCGCCCGACCCGGCTCGCCTCCCCGAAGCGGTCGAGGTCGACGAAGGCGCCCGTGGTGCCGGGTCCCGCGCCGGCGCCGGACGTGGAGCAGCCGCGGCGCCTCCGGCTGCCGCGTCCGCCGCGTCCGCTGCGGCGCGGCCGCCGGGTGCTGTTCGGCGCGCTGGTGCTGACAAAGGCGGCGAAGCTCGCGAAGCGGGCCGCCAGGGAGCCGGCCGGGGAACCGCCGCAAGGCGGCGGGTGAGTCGATCCGGGGAAACAGGCCGTGTCCGCCTCGTAACGCACGGCCCGAATGCGTAATGTCACCCTTGGTACACGGTCTGCTACCGGCTCGTAACCCGGGCGTCATCGGCCGAATCGAGGGTCGAGGCAGGCATCCCCCGGCTCCCGAGAGGTGACAATGTCCCGTCGGCATGGTCTCGCGTTCACGGCCGTCCTCACCGCGGCCGCGAGCACCGGTCCCGCGACGGCGGCCGCCGCCGCTCCGCACCCCCTCATCCCGCCGCTCCCGCTCCAGGCCGTCCAGCAGCGGGCGGCGGCGCACAAGGTCCTCGACGTCGGCCACCGCGGCGCGGCGGCGTACGCGCCGGAGAACACGCTCGCCTCGTTCCGGACGGCCAAGTCCCGGCACGCCGACATGTTCGAGCTCGACGTCCAGCAGACGAAGGACCACAAGCTGGTCATCATGCACGACAGCACGCTGGCCAGGACGACGGACGTCGAGCACGTCTACCCCAAGCAGAAGCCCTGGAAGGTCTCCCAGCTCACGCTCAAGCAGATCAAGAAGCTGGACGCGGGGTCGTGGTACTCCAAGAAGTACAAGCACGAGCGCGTGCCGACGCTGGACGAGGTGCTGAGCGCGATGAGCGGCAGCGGCGTCGGCATGCTGCTGGAGCTGAAGAGCCCCGCGCTGTATCCGGGCATCGAGGGCCGGGTCGCCGCGGCGCTCAAGCGGCACCGGTCGTACTGGCTCGGCGCGAAGGCGGCGCCGAGCCAGCGGCGGCTCGTGGTGCAGTCGTTCGACTGGGCGTCGGTCAAGCGCTTCCACAAGGACCTGCCCGGCGTCCCGACCGGCCTGCTCGGCAAGCCGAAGGCCGCGGACCTGAAGAAGCTGAAGTCCTACGCGGACCTGATCAACCCGTCCTACGGCGACCTGACCAAGACCTACGTCAAGCAGGTGCACGCGGCGCACCTGCACCTGCTCACCTGGACGGTCAACAACAAGACGAAGATGGCGAAGGCCGTCGATCTCGGAGTGGACGGCATCATCACCAACAAGCCGGACGTCCTGCACACCGTCCTCAAGGCCGAGGCGTGACCCGCTAGCCGAGGGAGGGCAGGGCCGCACGCGCGCGGGCGATCAGCGCCCGCGCCGCCGGGCCGCGCGGCCCCTCCGCCCGCCACGCCAGCGCGATCCGGCCGCGCAGCCGGGGCCGGACGATCGGCATCGAGGCCAGCTCGTCCGCCCGGATCGCGGTGGCGGACTCGGGAAGGACCGCCACGCCCAGCCCGTGCGCGGCGAGCTGGGCGAGGACGGGCGGCTCGCCGGCCTCGAACGCGATCCGCGGGCGCAGGCCGGCGGCCGCGCACGCCTCGTCCAGCACGGTCCGCAGCCCGGTGCCCTTCGGCAGGCTGACCAGGCGCTGCTCGGCGAGGGTGCGCAGCGGGATCGACGCGCGCCCGGCCAGCGGGTGGTCGCGGGACATCGCGGCGAACAGGTCCTGCTCGATGACGGTCTGGACGGCGATCCCGGGCGGCGGCTCGGCGCCGAGGCTGAGGAACGCCAGGTCGGTGCGGCCCGCCAGCAGCGCGTCGGCCAGCGACGCCGCCTCGTCCTGCACGACGGTGATCTCCACGTCCGGGTGGTCGCGGTGGAACCCGGCGAGCAGCCCCGGCAGGTCAAGCGAGGCGATCCAGTCGATGGTGCCGATAGTGACGTGGCCGCGCAGCAGGCCGGTCAGCTCGTCCACCGACAGCCTCGCGCCCTCGACGGCGGCGAGCGCGGCCCGCGCGTAGGGGAGCACGGCGGCGCCGACCTCGGTCAGCCGGACGGTCCGCCCGGACCGGTCGAGCAGCGGCTGCCCCAGCTCCCGCTCGAGCTGCCGGATCTGCGCGCTGACGCCGGGCTGCGCCACGTGCAGCTTCGCGGCGGCCTTGGTGAAGCTGGCCTCCTCGGTGACCGCCACGAAGTACTCCAGCTGGCGCAGCTCCATAACCGGGGATGCTAACAGCGAGACAAGCCAGCTCCCGGGCTTCTGACCAACTCGGCATGCGCACCAGCGGGTCACCTGCGTCGCCGCAGGTCAGCGGCCCGTCTTGGGCAACTATTTCTTTGATCTCTCTTGGGCGCCGGGCGCCCGTCGCGAGGACTGAATCCGGCTCTCCGGGTGATTACCTCACCAGCGGGAGGTCGGGTGTACGGACGGCGCACATGGTCCATACGGGTGCGGATGACCGTGATTGCCGGGACGGTCGCCGCCCTGGTCTGCGCCGTTCTGATCGCCATGATCATCGTCGGGTTGCGCGGCCGCGCCTCGGACTACGAGCGCAACAAGGCCCTGTCGACGGCGCTGCGGGTCGCCGAGCAGTTCCGTTACCGGCCGGTGCGCGGCGAGATCGGCGCGCCGCACGGCGTCGACGTCCAGGTGCTCGACGCCCGCAACACCGTGATCGCCGGGACCCCGGGCGAGGTGGACGGGCCGCCGATGGCCACCTTCCGGCCGGGCGTCGCGACCGGCTTCAAGGACGCCCAGGTGCTGTGCCCGCCGGGCGGCCTGCACGGCTGCCGGTGGGTGATCGAGTTCTCCGTGCACCGGCCGGCCGGGGACTGGGAGGTCTACGCCGCCGCGCCGAACGTCCCCTGGTACGTCAACGGCGGCCTGATCACGTTCCTGGTCTGCTCGGGGCTGCTGCTGGTCCTGATGGCGTGCCTGGTGACGTGGCGGACCGTCGACGGGACCCTCGCCCCGGTGGACGGGATCCGCCGCGAGCTGACCGAGATCACCGCCAGCAAGTCCGGCCGCCGGGTGACCGTGCCGGGCAACCGCGACGAGATCCGGTGGCTCGCCGAGGCCGTCAACGCGACCCTGGACCGGCTGGACATCGCGCTCGCCAAGCAGCGCAGCTTCACCTCCGACGCCTCGCACGACCTGCGCAGCCCGATCGCCGCCGCGCGCACCCAGCTGGAGGAGGCGCTGCTGTACGCCGACGACGTCGACTGGCCGCGCACCGCGCGGACCGTCCTGCAGACCCTCGACCGGCTGCAGGCCATCGTCACCGACCTGCTGCAGCTCGCCCGGCTGGACGCGGGCGCATGGCAGGAGACCGAGCCGATCGACCTCGCCGCCCTGGTCACCATCGAGCTGGCCCGCTCGGACCGCAGCAAGCGGATCGTCCCGCACCTGCAGGAGGGCGTGCAGCTGCACGGCGACCGCCTGCGGCTGGTCCGGCTGTTCACGAACCTGCTGGACAACGCCGAGCGGCACGCCGAGACGCGCGTCGACGTCACCGTCCGCGACGAGGACGGCGTCGCGGTGCTGGAGGTGCTGGACGACGGCGCCGGCATCGCGCCGGAGGAGCGCGAGGTGGTCTTCCAGCGGTTCGCGCGGCTCAAGGCCGGCAAGGCCCGCGACGCCAACGGCACCGGCCTCGGCCTGCCGATCGCCCGCGAGATCGCCCGGGCGCACGGCGGCACGCTGAAGGTCGAGGACAGCGACCGCGGCGCCCGGTTCGTGCTGCGCATCCCGCGGGACCCCTGATCAGGCCCGGCCGGCGCCGTCCGCGACCCGGATCCAGCCCTTGAGCCGCGACTCCTTCACCCGGCAGGTGAACGGCGCGTAGTCGGCGGGGTCGTGGCCGGGCGCGTGCGCGAGCACCGACTCGTAGACGAACGCGGAGGCGACGAAACCGAGGTCGGCGCGGGTCTCGGCGAGCCGGCGGCGCAGCGGGCCGGCGTCCAGCAGCCGCGCCGCCTCGATCACCGACGAGCCCGACACGCCCTGCGGGTCGGAGGTCACCGGGCCGACGTGCAGCGCCACCCGCAGCTGGATGCGGACGGCCTCCTGCGCGGACCGGTTGTGGCGGCGCAGCGACCCGGCGAGCCGTGCGACGACCGGCGGCAGGGCGGCGGCCGGGGTCTCGGGCGGGACGACGATCAGCGCCCCGTCGCCGCGGTCCTCGCGGTGGCAGGCGTCCCAGGGCACGTCCGACTCCGCGAACGCCTCCCACAGCAGCTCGTACATGATCCGGCGCATCTCCAGCCGGTCGACGTCGTTGCGGTACGGCGCGCTGAAGGACGCGATGTCGGTGAACATGATGGAGCACATGTGGCCCGTCCACGGCCGCGTGGCGGGCGGCTCCTTCAGCGCGGTCGCGTACGCGCGCCCGGGAAAGCCCATCGGCTGCGTGGGCTCGCTGTAGGCGGGGTCGTCGTAGCTCAGCTCGCGGTAGGTGGGCTCTCTGTAAGTGGGCTCGGCGTAGGACGGCGCGAGGCGCAGCGCGGACTCCGGCGCGCGCGCGGCGAACGGCACCAGCACGCCGTCGTCGTCGTACGGGGTGATCGCGGCGTAGGCGCTCGTCCCGGTGTAGGGATCGAGGTGCCGGCGGCCGGCGGCGTTCCGCTGCGGCGGCGCCATCTGCTCGGTGAGCCGGTCGTACACCTCCTGCTCCACGAGGGCGACCACGCGCGGGTGGTCGGTCAGGTAGGCGGCGAACTCCTGCGTGCTCATCCGCAGGGCCCGGACGGTGTCGACGGCGACGACGGTCGCCGACCGGCGCCGCAGCAGCAGCGCGGCGCGCTCGCCGATGATGTCGCCGGTGCCGCGGAACGCGACGATCCGCTCGCCGCCCTCGCGGTCGACGCAGACCCGGACCGCGCCGGAGCGGATCACCAGGAGGTGGTCGGCGTCGTCGCCCTCGCGCCACAGCACCTCGCCGAGCGCGAACTCGACCTGGCGCGCGGCGGCGAGGAAGGCCGCCTGCTCGAGCGGGACCAGCGAGGCCCAGAAGCCGCGCCGCACCGTGGAGGGGAAATGGGGCGAATGCTCGTGAATGGGGGGAACGTGCTCGTGAATGGGGTGGATGTCGAAGGTCGGGGGACGATTCTGCTGTCGTGACATGTCGGATAACCCCATGCCTTGAATCGCGTCTCCGGGCACGTCACGCCATTGCGTCCGGCCCGCCGGGGGCGGCCGGCGGTGGACGGTGCGGTGCCGAAGCCGCGTCACCTATAGCCCGTGCCGCGTGATCGCGGTTAGACTGGGTGAGTCCGCGGAGAACGTTTTGCCAGGTCAATGCGGGTGTCCCCGGCATCGTTGCAGGGTGCTCGCCGGCCCGGCGGGACGTGCCCGGCGGTCTCGCGGAGTCGCCCCCCGCTTTTGCGTCGATCGTCTTGGCTCGCAACCGGTGATCGGCGAGGAGCGGGGGCGACTCTATTCATTTTTCTGGAATTGCCGAAAAGCGCCGTACCGGATCTGCCTCCCCGTCATGCTCCACCGGCGGCGCTGCCCCGGCCGCCGGGCCGTGCGTCTCCCTCGCGCTCCCGTCCACCGGCCCGGCCGCGGTGCCCCGCCGCGTCCTCACCCTGTGTCAGGACCGTCCCTGCTCCCAGGTGGCGGACCGCCCGCTTGCGCGGCGGTTGCTGTTACTTTGCCACCTAGCACATTACAACATAGTCTACCGACATACGGCACGCCGAAACCTGCTGATCGTCCGAGATTCCGTGTTATCGCGGGATCGGACCCTTGACCCGGCGGATCAACCGGTGAGTCAGGTGTCGGCCTGTTGGCATGCGTCCTGACAGCTCGCTCAGTGCCAGGTAGCATACGGTTAGGTGGCGACAACTACGTAGAGTGAGCTTTCCTATGACAAGTGACCAGGGGCCCATCGTCCAGAGCGCACTGCTGCGCACCGAGCTGGTCCGCCTCCGCAAGGAGCGGGGCCTCACCCAGGAGCAGGTGGTACGGCGGCTCGAGTGGTCCCCGTCCAAGCTCATCCGGGTCGAGGGCGGCAAGAACGCCATCACCAGGACCGACCTGCAGGCCCTGCTGAACGTCTACGAGGTGACCTCCGAGGGCCGCCAGGAGCGGTTGCAGGCGCTGGCGCGCGGCGCGCGCGAGCCCGCCTGGTGGAACGCCTACCGGGGCGAGTTCGACCCCAACTTCCTCAACTACGTGGGATACGCCGCCGGCGCCGCCTACATCCGGCACTTCCACGGCTCGGTGATCCCGGGGCTGCTGCAGACCCGCGAGTACGCCGAGGTCCTCGCCACCGCCAACGTGTCCCCGCAGGCGCGCGCGATGGGCGTGAAGCTGCGCATGCAGCGCAAGGAGGAGCTGGCCAAGCGCGAGAACCCGCCGCGCCAGCTCTACATCATCGACGAGGCGGTGATCCGGCGCCACGTGGGGATCCGGGTCGACCCCGGGATCATGCCCGCCCAGCTGCGCGGCATCGCCGACCAGGCCGAGACCGACGACCTGCTCACCGTCCGGATCATCCCGTTCAGCGCCGGCGCGCACCTCGGCCTGGAGGGGCCGTTCACCCTGCTGGAGTTCGACGGCGACCTCGACGACGTGCTGTTCCTGGAGGGCCGGTCGGGCTCCAGCGCGATGATCACCGGTGAGGACGAGCGGATCACCGAGTACCGCGACACCTTCGAGCTGCTGCTGAACGACGCGCTCCCGGCCGAGGAGTCGATCGCGCTGCTGCGCCGGACCGCCGAGGAGCTGATGGCCTGACCGGCCGTTCCCCGTCCGCGTGAATCGACCGTGACCGGAGGTGGCGCCGTTCCGGGCATACCCCAAGCCGAGTGGCCTTCATAGCACGCAGCGTGATCTTGTGTTCCCTTGTAGGCGGGATAACTGGAACCGTTTACACTCGTGATCGGGAAAATTTCCACAAGGTCGTGGTTCGCTGTGCCCTGCTTGGCTCTCGCCGGCGGGTGCCCGCGGCCCCGACCGGTCGCGAGGCGGCACCGCCGGCACCGGATGGAGGGTTGCTGGATGGTCTATCGGACGACTCGTGGAGCGGCGCTGAACTGGCGCAAGGGCAGCCGGAGCGGTAGCGCCAACGAGTGCGTGGAGGTGGCGGCGTCGGGCCGGGTGGTGCTGATCCGCGACTCCCGGGACCTCGCCGCCGGCATGCTCGCACTCGATCCCGCCGGGTGGCGGGCGCTCGTGCGGGCCGTCCGGAACGGCGAACTGGACGGCCGCTGAGTCACGCGACTCATTCTCCTCGTTTCCCGCGATAATTGTCGCCCGCCACAATCGCGGGCTCCCTTTACCGGCGGATTCTGACAACGCCGTGAATCGGCCGTCCAAGCCGTCGGCCGCGCCGCGCCGAGCCGCCGCCCGGGCGCGCCGAGGGCGGTCGGCGGCCGACCCTGAGGCGTCCCTGGCCGCACCCTGAACCGTCCCTGATCACCCTGCCGCGCGCCGGGAACGCGGCCTAGCGTGATCTTGCGGATCCGGCCGCCGGGGCTTTCGCAAGCCGCCCCGGCCGCCCCGGGACGCTCACCCGCCCATCGGCGGATCCCCTCTCGACGTCCCTCCCGGAAGGACATCCATGCAGCGCAAGCACAGGCGGATCGCCTGGAGCGCGACGGCGGCAGCGGGCATCGCGCTCGCCGGCTCCGCCGTCGTCCCGGCCTTGCCGCAGTCGGCGGACGCGGCACCCGCCGCGTCGCAGTCGAGCGCGGCGCAGGCCGGCGTGACACAGGCGGTCGGCGCGCGCACCCCCGTCGACTGGAAGGCGTGCGGCGACGACGGCAAGGCGCAGTGCGCGACCCTCCGCCTCCCCGTCGACTGGGCGCACCCGGACGGCCCGACGTTCGGCCTGGCCATCGCGCGCCGCACGGCCCTCGACCCGGCCGCCCGCGTCGGCACGCTCGTCTTCGGCCCCGGCGGGCCCGGCGACTCCGGCGTCCAGCGGATCACCACCGGCATCGACCGGTTCAGCGAGGACATCCAGCGGCACTTCGACATCGTCAGCTTCGACCCGCGCGGGATCGGCGGCAGCAACCCGGTGACGTGCTCGGCCGCACTCCTCGCGGCCCGTCCCGATCCGAACATCACGAGCCCTCGCGAGTTCAAAGCGACCCTCGCCTACAACGAGAAGCTCAGGGACGACTGCCGCAGGCGCACCGGTCCGCTGTACGACCATGCCGACACGATGAGCACCGTCCGTGACGTGGACGCCATCCGTGCCGCGCTAGGCGAGACGCAGCTGAGCTTCCACGGCAGCTCCTACGGGACGCTTCTGGGCGCGGAGTACGCGGAGACGTACCCGGGCCGTGTGCGCGCGATGGTGCTGGAAAGCGTCATCGACCACAGCGTCCGCTCCGCGCAGCCGTTCCTGGGGGCGGAGATGGACGCCGCGCAGGACTCTTTCGACCAGTTCGTCGCGTGGTGCGACCGGACGGCGAACTGCGCCCTGCACGGTCGCGATGTCCGGGCCGTCCTGCATGACCTGCGGGAACGTGCCGCACGCGGGGAACTCGCGGACCCGCAGACGCCGGGCCGCGCGCTGACGGAGTTCGAGCTGCTCGTGGTGACGTACAAGACGTTCTACGGGCCCGACTGGGCGAAGCTGGCCTCGCTGCTGTCCGCGCTGGAGGCGAGCAAGCCCGTCCAGCCCGCCCCGGCGAAGGCCGAGGGAACCGGGAACGATACCTTCACCGCGCAGTTCTGCTCCGACTGGAACCTGCCGGTCCGCGACTACCGTGAGTTCGCCCGCCTGTCCCGGCACAGCGAGCGGATCGCGCCCGACATGCACGGCACCCGTCCCGTCATGGCGCTCACCGCGTGCCTCGGCTGGCCGAAGCCCGTCGCGAACCCCCAGCACCGCGTGAAGGTGCGGACGGCCGCGCCGATCCTGTTGCTGAACGCGGTGCACGATCCCGCCACCCCGTACGCGTGGGCGCGGAACGTCGCGCGCCAGATCGGCCCGAAGGCGACCCTGCTCACCTACGCGGGCTCCGGTCACGGCGTCTACAACAGCGGCCCCTGCACGCGGAACGCGATCGACGGCTACCTGACCTCGCTGAAGGTCCCGGCGCGCGGGACGGTGTGCCCGGCCGTGCCTCAGTAGAGGAACGGCAGCGCCACGCCCTCGGCGCCGGTGAGCTCGCGGCCGTCCGTGCGGCCCATGAGCCACGCGAGCAGGGACGACGCCGGCCCGGACACCGCGACCTCGCCGTCGCCGTGGACGGCGCCGGTGTCGGTGGCGTGCACGCGCAGGCGCAGCGCGGCGTCGCGGCGGGCGTAGGACGCGACGATGTTCGGCAGCATCCGGGCGACGTAGTCCGCGGGCCAGTCGGCGGGCCCGAACCCGGCGTCGAGGTCGACGTGGTGGGTGAGCACCTCGGTGAGCCGCGCGTCCGAGGCCCGCGCGGCGGGGCGGCGGGCGCCCGACGTCCACTGGACGACGCGCTCCCACGCGTCGTCCGGCATCGCCGCGTACGCCTCGGCCCACCGCTCCGCGCTGTCGCGGACGTCGGCGACGAGGACGGCGGCGGGACGTCCGGCACCGGCCTCGATCTCGGCGGCGCGGGCGTCCACGCTCGGGTACTCCCGGCTCTCGACGCCGGTGCGCGCCCAGGTCAGCAGGCGGGTGCCGCCGTCGGCGTTGCGGGCGACGTGGGTGAGGACGTGGCCGCGCGTCCAGCCGGGCAGCAGCGACGGCGCGCGCATGGCGGCGTCGTCCAGCCGTTCGGCGGACGCGAGCAGGCCACGGGTCGCCGCGGTGATCGCGGCGAGCGGCTCCACGCGGGTCATGTCCGGTCCTCTCACCAGGGGAGCGGGCGGCCGTCCCGGAAGAAGCCGCCGGTCGGGCCGCCGTCGGGCAGCGTCGCGGCCCACACCACGCCCGCCGCGCCGTCGGCGACCGGCCGCCCGCCGGGACCGCCCATGTCGGTCGCCACCCAGCCGGGGCACACCGCGTTCACCAGCACCCCATCCGCCCGCAGCTCGGCCGCGAACATCCTGGTCAGCGCATTGAGCGCGACCTTGGACGCGCTGTAGGCGGGAGTGCCGGAGCCCATGCCGGCCAGCGAGGCGGCCTCGCTGGAGACGTTGACGATCCGGCCGTGCGGGCTGCGCCGCAGCACCGGCAGCAGCGCCTGCGTCAGCCGCCACGGCCCGTACAGGTTGGTCTCCGCGGCCTCCCGGACGACGTCCAGGTCCGCGTCCGACGCCCGCTGCCAGGTGTCGTAGGTGATCGCGGCGTTGTTCACCAGCACGTCCAGCCGCCCGACATCGGCCGCGACGCGTGCGATGTCGGCCTCGGACGTCACGTCCAGCCGGACCGGCGTCGCGCCGGCCTCCTTGGCGGCGCGCTCGGCGGCGCCGGGGTCGCGGGCGCCGAGCAGCACCTCGTGCCCGCGCTCCGCGAGCTGCCGGCACACCTCCAGCCCGATGCCCCGGTTCGCCCCGGTGACCAGCGAGATCGTCACGTCCATCGCCTCCCCGAACGGATACCGGAAATGATCACGTGCCGGAGGGGCGCGCGTCCACCGCGGAGGCGCGTTGGCGGATGCCTCAGTCAGCGGACGCCGCGCGGGCGGAACTGGACGCTGATCCGCGGGCCCACCGCGCGGGTGCTCTTCGGGATCGCGTGCTCCCAGGTCCGCTGGCAGCTGCCGCCCATCACGATCAGGTCGCCGTGCCCCAGCTCCCGCTTGATGGTCGGGCCGCCGCCGCGCGGCCGCAGCAGCAGCGGGCGCGGCTCGCCGACCGACAGGATCGCGACCATCGTGTCCTCGTGCGCGCCGCGCCCGATCCGGTCGCCGTGCCAGGAGACGCTGTCGCGGCCGTCCCGGTAGAGGCAGAGCCCGGCCGTCCGGAACGGTTCGCCCAGCTCCGCCGCGTAGTGCTCGTCCAGCGCCGCCTTCGCCTCGTCCAGGACGGGGTCGGGCAGCGCGGCGCCCTCGTCGTAGAACGACAGGAGGCGCGGCACGTCCACGACCCGGTCATACATGCGTCGCCTCTCCGCACGCCAGGGGACGGACGTGGAGAGCCGCTCGAACAGCGCGTCCGCACCGGGAATCCAGCCGGGTAGCACGTCGATCCAGGCGCCGTGGGCCAGCCGCGTCCGCCGCGCCTCGCTCAACGGGCGGGGGCCGGTCTCGTCGGCACGGTCCAGCAGCGAGCCTTGGAACATGCCTTCACTGTACCCATCGAGTCAAACACATGTTCGATCAGGGTGTGGATGTCAGTCGAGGTAGGAGCCCCCGAGACCGTCGGACGCGCCGCATAGCCTGCGCGGGTGACAAGGGGACTGCCGCGCCCGGTCAGGGCGCTGATCGGCGTGCGCGTGATCAACCAGCTCGGCGCGTACGTGATGGCGTTCCTGGCCGTGCTCGCCGGCCCGGACCTCGCCTCGGCGGCGCTGGCCGCCTTCGGCGTCGCGGCGCTCGCGTCCCGCTGGCTCGGCGGCGTGCTCCTCGACCGGATGGCGCCCCGCACGCTCATCGCCCTCGGCCTGGCCTCCACGGGCGCCGCACTGCTCGTCCTCGCCGCCGCGCACGGGCCGCCGCTGACGCTGGGCGCGGCGGCGCTGGTCGGCCTCGCCTTCGAGATCTACGAGCCCGCCACCCAGGAGGCGCTCGCCCGCGCCGCCCCGCCCGGCCGGCACGGCGACGTCTACGGCGCCCTCGGGACGTCGCTGGTCGCGGCCGGAGCCGTCGGCGGGCTGCTCGCCGCCGTCCTGCTGCCGCTCGGCGCCCGCTGGCTCGCCGTCGCTGACGCCGCGAGCTGCTTCGCCGCGGCCGTCCTGGCGCTGGCGTTCCTGCCGCGCGAACCCGTCGTCCGGCGGCGTGCGCGGGACGGCGCGTGGCGGCCGTCCGCACGGCTCGTCCGGCTGACCCTCGCGGGGACCGCGTTCGCCGCCGGCTACCTCGCCGTGGTCATGTACCTGCCGTTCGTGCTGCTCCAGCGCGGCGCGCCCGCCTGGCTGCCCGGCCTCGCCCTGACCGGCGCCGCCGTGCTGTCGCCGCTGACCGGACGCCTCGGCCGCCGCGTCCTCGACCGCCTGCCGCACGAACGCGCCCTCGCCTGCGGCACGCTCTTCCTCGCCGTGGCCGCCTTCGTCCTGGCCGCCGGGCGGTCCGTCCCGCTCACCGTCGCCGCGTACCTGGCCTGGGCGGTCGCCGACAGCGCGCTCCAGGGCCGCTGGCAGGCCCTGATCGCGGAGATCGCCCCGGAGCCCGAACGGCCCCGCTGGTTCGCGTTCTTCGGCTCGTCGTGGGGCGTCGCGCAGCCCGCCGTCCCCGGCCTCGCCGCCCTGGCCGGTGGCGCGATGCCGGTCGCGGGCGCCGCGTTCCTGCTCGTCCCGCTCGTCCTCCGCGGTCCGTCGTGCAACGGGCGCAAAAGAATCGCCGCCCCGCCCCGAATAGCTCGGAGCGAGACGGCGTGACGGCACTGCGGGTGCGTCAGGTGTTCAGGGTGGACGCGCGTCGTCGCGGCTTGCGCTGAGAGCCGCTGCCCTGGCCGTCCGCGCGCTGCGAGCTCCGGCCGCCGGCCTTCCGCACGCCGCCGGAGTCCCGGCCCGACGTACGGACGGTCTCGGCGTCGCGCTTGGGCGTGGTGCCGCGCGCGGAGGTGCGAACGGACGTCGTGTTCCGTCCCGAGCCGCGGTTGGACGCGGTGGCGCGTCCCGAGGTGGTGTCGCGCGCCGGGGTGCCGGGCTGCGCGGCGGCGTGGACGGGCTGCCGGGCGCCGGTGATGCGGGCCAGCTCGCCGTCGCCGGGGCGCACCTGCGTGACGCGCGGCGTGATGCCCGCCTTGACCATCAGGTCGGCCATCTCGCGCCGCTGCTCGGGCAGGACGAGCGTGACGACCGTCCCGGCGCGGCCCGCGCGGGCGGTGCGTCCGCCGCGGTGCAGGTAGTCCTTGTGGTCGGCCGGCGGGTCGACGTTGACGACGAGGTCGAGGTCGTCGATGTGGATGCCGCGGGCGGCGACGTTGGTGGCGACCAGCACGGTGACGTCCTCGGTGCGGAAGCCCTCCAGCGCGCGGTTGCGCTGCGACTGCGACTTGCCGCCGTGCAGCGCGGCCGCGCGGATGCCGCGGGCGGCCAGCTTGCGGACGAGCCGGTCCGCGCCGTGCTTCTTGCCGACGAACATGATCACCCGTCCGGCGCGGGCCGCGATGTGGGCGGTCGTGTCCTGCTTGTCGTCGTCGGCGACGTGCAGCAGGTGGTGCTCCATCGCGGTGACCGCACCGGCCGCCGGGTCGACGGAGTGGGTCACCGGGTCGTCGAGGTAGCCGCGGACGAGCCGGTCGACGTTGCGGTCGAGCGTCGCGGAGAACAGCATCCGCTGCCCGCCGGGCGGGGTCTGGTCGAGGAGCCGGGTGACCTGCGGCAGGAAGCCCATGTCGGTCATCTGGTCGGCCTCGTCCAGCACGGTGATCCGCACGTCGCCGAGCCGGCAGTCGCCGCGCTCGATGAGGTCGGCGAGCCGTCCGGGCGTGGCGATCAGGACGTCCGTGCCGCGCTTCAGCGCGTTCGCCTGGCGGGAGAGCGCCATGCCGCCGACCACGGTCGCCGTCCGCAGGCCGACGGCGTCGGCGTACGGCGCGAGCGCCTCGGTGACCTGCTGGGCGAGCTCGCGGGTGGGCACCAGGACGAGGGCGAGGGGGGCGCGCGGCTCGGCGCGGCGGCCGGCGGTGCGGGTGAGCAGCGCCAGGCCGAAGGCGAGGGTCTTGCCGGAGCCGGTGCGGCCGCGGCCGAGGACGTCGCGTCCCGCGATCGCGTTCGGCAGCGTCGCGGCCTGGATGGGGAACGGGTCCGTCACCCCTTGGGCGGCCAGCGCGGTCAGGATGCGCGGCGGCAGCGCCAGCTGGTCGAACGACTCGACCGGGGGCAGCGGCGGGGTGCGGGTCACGGGAACCGTGAACTCGGCGTCCGGCCGCTGCGCCTGTACGGCATTCGCCGGGCGGCGGCGGCCGCCGCGACGCGGTCCGCCACGAGTGGACGGACGATCGGCATGGGTCATTGCGAGGCCTTCCTCGGAAGCGGTGCGTTTCGAGGAAGTGCTCCGCTGCGGGGCCCGCCAACGGGGCCGGGCGAAGAGCTCACAAGAACGAACCGACGCGCGCGGGCCGTGTTCGCTCCGCGCGACTTCGATGTGGGGGGTCGTCCCCCTGGAAACAAGCATGACGGCGGGCGGCCTTGCCGGCGCGCCCGCCGCCTCGTCCGCGACTAGGCGGGGACGATGTTCTCCGCCTGCAGGCCCTTCTGGCCCTGCGTGACGTCGAACGACACCTTCTGGCCCTCCTGGAGCTCACGGAAGCCCTGGGCCGCGATGTTGGAGTAGTGGGCGAAGACGTCGGCGCCGCCGCCGTCCTGCTCGATGAAGCCGAAGCCCTTTTCCGCGTTGAACCACTTGACGGTGCCGGTGGCCATGGTCGTCTCCTTCTGGGTCGGTTCCCGGCCCGCACACCGTGCGCGGGCCGGACGCCGCGATGGCCCATCCGGAAGATCCAGAACAACAAAAAATGCGCCCGAGGTGGAACCGTCAGGCGCACATACATGTCTATGGGAACCGCAACTGCTCAAACGCTACCACAAGGTCCGGCGGACGGAACCTGCGCTGCGAATTTTCCCGCCATCTGCCGGGGAGACTCCCCGTCACCCCGCGGCGGGGCGCATACTGGCAGGAATGAAACCCTTCCGGCCCGCACAGCGGCGACACCTGCCCACCAGCCCCTTCGCGCCTCCGGCCGCGGCCCCGCCCGCCAAGGAGTTCGCCCCGGACGACCAGGTCACCCACGACAAGTACGGCCTCGGCCGCGTCCTGGAGGTCGAGTCCGGACGCGCCGTCCTGGTCGACTTCGGGACGCGCAAGGTCCGCATTCTGGCCCCGTACGCCAAGCTTTTCAAGCTCTGAGACCCGCCGTTCACCCGACCCGGCCATGGCGCAGATCACACCGCGGCCGGAAAGATCTACCCGGCATCCCGCCGGGCCCCGTTCACGTTCCCCGGGGCCGCGGCGGACGAAGGCCGTCGACGACGTGCGCGCCGTCCGCGGTGGCGCCCCCGCGGGAAGCGGGGCGCTCCTCGGCCAGCTCGACGAGGCGGGCGGCCATGTCGGCGAACAGCAGTAGCTGACGCGCGGTGCCAGGCCCGAACGGCTGCGCGCCGGGGTGGCCCAGCACCGCGAGCACCCCGCGCGTCGTCTCGCCGGTCTCCAGCGGCAGGATCAGGATCGGGCCGGCCGGCAGCCGGCTCAGCGTCTGGTCCGCGACGATCCGCGCCGACAGCGCCCGGCGCGAGGCGAACGCGCGGCCGAGCATGGACCGGCCGCGCCGCACCGTCAGCCCGCGGATCCGGTCGCCGCCGACGCCGTCGGCGACCTCGATCCGGAGCATGTGGCCGTCGTCGACGGGCAGGGCGATGAACGCCAGCGGGACGTGCGCCAGCGCCTTGGCCTGCGCGGCCACCAGGTCCAGCAGGTCGGGGAGGGGCGTCCCGTCCAGCACCGCCGCCATCAGGTCGAACGACGCCGCGAACCGCTGCCCGTCCGCCGCGTCCCGGGGCATCCGCGGCGGCCCCCACGTGCTCGTCGCCAGGTCTTCGCTCATCCCGCTCTCCTCATGCGCTCGGAGTTCCCTCTCGCATCAGCCGATCCCGGCCCGCGGCCGGGCTCGCCGGGCTGGGCGGCGGCCGCCGCGGTCAGGCCGCGGCCGATCGGGAGCGCGGCACGGCGACCTGGCCCGTAGCGGCGCTCTGGCCCGTACCGGCGGCCTGGCCCGTACCGGTGGCCGGTCGGACGGTGAACGTCCGGTCGAGCCCGGTGACGTTCAGCAGCCTGGCCATCGTCGGGCGCGGCGAGGCCAGGACGACGGTGCCGTCCGGGCCGGTCCGGCGGCGCGCGCCGACCAGCAGCCCGAGCCCGGACACGTCGCAGAACGTCACCCCCGACAGGTCGATGACCACGCGCGGGCCGGCGTCCGCCAGCGCGGCGCGCAGCCGTTCCCGCAGGGACGGCGCGGACGCGATGTCGAGCTCGCCGCTGAGGGCGATGACGGTGTGGTCCGCGAACCGCTCGCGGCTCAGCCCGGCCTCGGACGAGGCGGTGAGAGCGGGCATGGGGATCTCCGATCCGGAAAAGTCGGTGGGCGCCGGTCTCCCGGCGGTGATGGGGAAGGTCAGCGCGCGACGGCGGCGTCGCGTCCGCGCGACGGCCTGTCGACCACGGCGCGGGCGGCGCACGTCCGCGTGAGGGCGGGACGGTGTTGCGGCGTCATGAGCGCCGGACCTGTCTGGCCTCCCGGGGAGGCCGAGTAGCGGGGAACCAGGGGGACGCGGGCTTGGGCGCCGGCATCGCAGACCCCTTGTTCACCCACACCCTACGCCCACCGGCCCCCGCCGCCCATGCGCTTCACCGCCGCGCCGCAGTCAACGCCGCAGTCAGCGCGGCGGCGACGCGGGCGGTCAGTGCGGTGGTCAGTGCGGTGGCCTGCGCGGCGATCGACGTGGTGGTTTGTGTGGCAATCGACGTGGGCCGTTTGCGCGGTGGTCAGCGTGGGGGGACGAGGAGGTCCAGGTCGGCGCGGGTGACCCGGGCGCGTTCGGCGAGCGCGTCGCGGTCCGTGCCCGCGGCGGCCACCAGCTCCAGCGCCCGCGTGAGCATCGTCGGCTGCTCCAGCGCGCGGACCGGCCCCGGCTCCTGCCGCCGCCACCCGCGCGAGCTCAGCGTCCCCATCGCGGTGCGGTACGCGCCCTCGTCCATGACCCGCAGCGTGCGGGCCCGGTACAGCAGCGCCGCGATGCTGACGCCCCACTCCGCCTTCAGCGCGCCGAACCGGTCCCAGTCGGCGGACCGCGGCAGCTCGCCCGCGATCTCCTCGGCGGGCATCAGGAACTCCGCCGCGAACCGGTGCGCCTGGTCCTCGACGATCTTCCCGCCCGGTTCGGCGTCGGCGTGCATCACCAGGTGCCCCAGCTCGTGGGCCCCGTCGAACCGGTTCCGCCAGTAGTCGCCCTTCGCGGGGTTGAAGAACACCATCGGACGCGGATGCAGGTCGACGCTGAACGCGTCCACCCGGTCGGCCGCGTCGGGCAGGACGAGCACCACCACGCCCCGCGCCTCCAGCGTCCGCACCACATGCGGCACCGGACCCGGCTCGCCGAGCAGCGCCTTCCGCGCGACCCGCGCCGCCTCGACCGGACCGCCGCCCGCGATCTCATCCGGTGACACCACGTACTCGGGCAAATCGACCATCGGAAGATCGACGAAATCCTCCAGCGCTGTGACGACATCCGCCGCGATCCGCCCGTACGCCAGCGCCTGGTCGCGCTCGATCTGGCTGGTCGAGCGCAGCGACCGGAAGTGCGCGCCGTCCAGTGACACCGAACCGCGCCCGCCGCGGAAGAACTCGACCGGCACCCCGAGCGCGATGGCGAGCCGCGACACGACACGGTCCTCGGGCCGCTGCACCCCGGCCTCGTACTGCCCGATCGCCCGCGGCGTGCTCCCCACCGCCTGCGCGAGCTGGTTCTTGCGCAGCCCCCGGAGCCGCCGGGCCAGCGTCAGCCGCTCGCAGTCGAACAGCAGCCGCGCCTCGGCGACCCGCCGAGCCGTTCGCTCATCGTCCACTATGCCGTTTCAGTGCTCGTCTCTCCGCGCAGCCGCATCGGGACGTCGGCCTCGTCGTCCCAGAGCGGCATCGTCCGTTCGACGAGCTTACGGCGTGGATCACCTCCAAGCGCGTCGTCCAGCTCCCGGACCCAGTGCCACGCCGTCCCGCCGTCGGCGTTCCACCGGGGACGCCCCAGGAAGAGCTCCATCTCCAGCGGCTCGTCGCTCGCACTGTGCGCGAGCACCAGCGTCACGACCTCGGGCGTGTCGGCACCGAACCCGATGTCCAGCGCGAGCTGCCGGTCCTCGGCGTACTCCTGCCGCGCGACCGCCTGCTTGGTGGGACTGTCCCGGTCCCACCGGATCTTCCGCACGGCCCCGAACTCATGCCGCTTCAACAGCACCCGGTAGCGGCCGTACCGCCACCCGGGCGAACCGTTCAGGTCGTCCCGCGCCACCCGGTGGTCCCCGTCGAAGACCCGGTCGATCCAGGACGTCAGCACATCGAACGCGGTCACCCCGTAGGACCGCTCCGTGAACCCCGCCGCCCGGCTCAGCCCCCCGAACACGGCCAGCGTCGCTTCCCGGTGGGCCTCCCGCACCCCGTGCAGGAACCCGCCGGCCTTCAGCTCCCCCCAGACAACGGTCTCCTCGCTCACGTCCCGCACCTTAGAACCCGCCACCGACAGAACGTCCGATGGTGACCAGCCGGACCTCCCGCAGCCGCGGCACCGGCCCCGCGCGTCCCTCCCGCACCCACAGCGCCCGGACGGTCGTCAACACCAGGGTCCGCGCTCCGACGAACATCAGCACCGCCAGCGGCAACTCGCCGAGCAGCGCCGTGGCCACGCTCACGATGAACTCGCCGGATCCCCACGACAGCATCACGTCGAACCACGCGTCGCACACCAGCAACGTCCCGGTGATGATCTGCCCCAGGATCGCGATCTGCAGCCGTCGCCACACCGCGAACGCCGTGAACGCGAACGCGGCCGTCAATGCGACGTCGAACCCGATCCACGCGGCCCCCCACTGCTCCGCCTTGTAGTGCTGCGGCAACGTGAACCCCAGCACGACCGTCCAGGGAATGAGCCAGGCACAACAGGCCACGAGAAACGCCAGCACCAACCCGCGGCGCCGCCGATAGCGCGGCTGCTCCAGCGGGTCCTCGTCGCTCAACGCGATGAGCGCCCGCAGCAACTCGGCCCGCTCCTCGCTCGGCAACCGCCGCAACTCGTCAACCGAGACCACCCCGACCACCACCCTCCAGCCGTCACCAGCATAAGAAGGGCGTCCAGGACGAAGCGGCGCTACTTCACCGCCGCGTTCTTGACCGGCGTGGCCTTCCCCTCGGCGACGAGCCGCTCATGCTGCTGCCACCCCTGCAACCACTTCCACCCGGCCCCGAGCGCCGCCGTGGTCGCCGCGATCATGAACGAGGTCACCTGCGTCTCGTCCAGATGGGCCCCCGGCACCCAGTGCGCGACGACCCCCGCCAGCCACCCGGCCGCCACGGCGAACACCGGCGTGAAAAGCGCGACGCCCCGACCCAACCAGGACCCCTCGCTGACCGGCCCGGTCACCTCGACCTCGCTCACACGAATCACCATCCCGCTTCAGACGCGAACCGACATCGCCCCCATGGTGATCCGCAACCCGCCGCTCCACCCCCAAAAACCCCAAATCCCGCGCAACACCCTCGGCGATGAGTCTCACCGTGACGGCCAGTCAGTACGTCCAACACACTCAGATGCATCCGAGGAGAGCACCATGGCCACGTACACGTTCGACGTCTTCTCCAGCCTCGACGGCTTCGGCGCCGCCGGCGGCGACTGGACCGGGTACTGGGGCAAGCAGGGCCCCGAACTCCTCGACCACCGCCTCGCCCTCTACGACGAGGAGCAGCGAATGGTCTTCGGGGCCAACACCTACCGCGCGTTCGCGCAGATGCTGGCCGCGAGCACCGACGACTCCGACGTGCGCGACCCATGGGTGACCCGCATGAGGAACCTGCCGGCAACGGTGGTGTCGTCCACGCTGAAAGAACCCCTCGACTGGCCGGACGCGGAAGTCGCGAACGGCGACGCCGTCGAGGTCGTCGCCCGCCTCAAGCAGGAGTCCGACGTACCGCTGCGCTCGCACGGCAGCCTGGCGATGAACCGCGCCCTGATGGCCGCCGGCCTGGTCGACCGCGTCCAGGTGACGCTCTTCCCCGTAATAACCGGCCGCACCGGCCTGGACCCGATCTTCCAGAATGCGGCCGACTTCGACCTGGAACTGATCGAGAGCCGCACCCTGGACGGCCACATCCAAGAACTCACCTACCGCCCCACCCTGCACCCCTGATCCCAGCAGGCAACGCGGTCACGCCCCGCACCACTGCGTCAAGCAAGCCCCTTCAACCGCCGAACGAGCGCCGCGAACCGCTCGGGGACAGGGCAAGGTGACCGCCGTCCGGATTCTTGCCGTTGAGCTCGAAACCGGGCAGTTCCCGGGGCTCGGCGACCGGGTTATCGGATGCCGGTCTTCGCGGTGTGGGGCAGGGATGGGGTGGGTCACATTGCGGGGATGGGGGAGCAAAAGAACAGTGGTGTCTGTATATGCTGGCGGCCTTGAGGGCGCCCGGGGGGCGTCCCGGTTGCGAAGGGTGCCCGCATGCCTGCTCCTCTTCTGGACGGTGATCCGCGGCAGCTCGGTGGGTATTGGCTGGCCGGACGGCTGGGGGCCGGAGGGCAGGGGGTCGTCTACGAGGGGTACGACGCCAAGGGGCGCCGGGTCGCCGTCAAGGCGTTGCATGCCGAGACGGTCAGCGAGGCGCTGCGCAACGGGTTGCGCAAGGAGGTCGCGACCCTGCAGCGGGTCGCGTCGTTCTGCACGGCGCGGATCCTCGGCGCGGATCTCGACAATGCGCCGCCCTACGTCGTCAGCGAGTACGTGCCGGGGCCTGATCTGGCCGGGTGGGTCGGTGAGCGGGGGGCTTACGGGCCGGACGAGTTGCATCGGCTGGCCATCGGGATCGCGACGGCGCTGGCGTCCATCCACAGGGCCGGGATCATTCATCGCGACCTGAAACCGGCGAACGTGCTGCTGGGGCCGGACGGGCCGCGCGTCATCGACTTCGGCATCGCCAAGACGGACGAGATGTCGCGGAGCGCGACGGGTGCGCTCAAGGGGACGCCCCGGTGGATGGCGCCGGAGTTGTTCCGCGGGAAGCGGGCCACGCCGGCGGTGGACGTGTGGGCGTGGGCGGCGGTGGTGCTTTTCGCCGCGAACGGACGGCCGCCCTTCGACGGCGAGACCATGGCCGGCCTGCACCACCAGATCTTGAACGAGCGGCCGAAGACCGATGTGCTCGCGGAGCCGCTTCGGGGGCTCGTCGAGGCGGCGCTCAGCCAGGAGCCCGAGCAGCGGCCGAGTGCGCAGGAGGTCCTGGACGGGCTGCTCAGCGGGGTGAGCGGCGATGCGCTGGAGGCCGGCACGAGGGCGGCCGGGGCGGGGGAGCGGCCGTCGGTGACGTTGCCGCCCGCGCTCGGGGACGTCGCCGAGCACGTGTACGGGCGGCTCGACCGGGAGGCGCAGCAGGCCGTCCCGCGGGTGCTGCTCAGGATGGTCGCGGCGCCGGCGGACGCGCAGGGCGCGCTGCGTCCGGTGCCGGTGAGCGATCTTGTGGACGGGGTCACGAGCGAGCGTGCGCTCCAGGAGGTCCTCGACGGTTTCTGCGGCGCCGGCCTGGTCAGGCGGGACGGCGCCATGATCTCCATCGCGACGCCCGCACTGCTGCGGGCCTGGCCTCGGCTCGCCGACTGGGTGAGTGCGGAACGCGACGGGCTCGCCGCTCATCAGTCGCTGGCGGGCGCCGCGCGGTTGTGGAACGCGAACGGGCGCAAGCAGGCCGACCTGTATCAGGGGTCCGCGCTGGACGGGGCGCTGGCGTGGGCGTCGGTCGGGCGGCGGCAGCTCACGCTGAACCTGGCGGAACGGGCATTCCTGGACGCGTCGGTCCGCCAGACGCGCGACCGGGCCCGGACGCGGGCGGCCGTCACCGTGACGCTGGCCGTCCTGCTGGTCCTGGCCCTGGGGGCGGGGGCGGCCGTCGCCGTGCAGAGCCGCAGCCTGAGGAAGACCAACGCGACCGTCGCCCAGCAGCGCGACGCGGCGGTGGGGCGGCAGCTCGCCACGCAGGCCGTCCAGCTGCGCCGGACTGATCCGGTCCTGGCGCGCAGGCTGGCGGTCGCCGCGTCCGACCTGGCCGGGAACACGTTCGAGACGCGCGACGCGCTGCTCACCCTGACCGAGCAGTGGGAGGGGGGCATGTACCGGCCGGCGGGGGCGGGGACCGACTGGAACACCCTGAGTCCGGACAAGTCCGGCCCGTACGCCTGGGTCAAGGACAACACCATCATCCTCGGCAATCCCGACACGAAAAAGGCGCTGACCCTCCGCGTCGCCGGGGCGCCGGTGGCCGGCATGGGCATCACCCTGGACGGCAAGCGGCTGCTCACCCTGCAGAAGGACGGGACGCTCGCGCTCTGGGACACCGCGTCCGGAGCCCGCACCGGGCTGCCGTTCAAGCACGCGATGGGGGACGGCCTCTGGTTCAGCCCGACCGGTGCGCGGCTGGTCACGACCCACAGCGGGACGGTCAAGATCCTCGACACCGCGACCGGGAGGGTGCTGTTCACCGCCAAGGAGGAGTTCAGCATCACCGGCCCGGCCTTCTCCCCGGACGAGCGGTCCCTGGTCGGCGTCGCCAAGGACGGCGGGCACTGGCGGCTGGTCGGGCGCGATCTGACCACCTTCAAGCGGATCAAGATCCCGGACCCGGTGAAGGAGCTCACCCAGACGTCCAGGATCGCCTACAGTCCCGACGGCCGCCTCTTCGCCGCCACCGCCCCGGGCGGGGCGAAGGACCAGATCGCGGTGGTGGACACCAAGACGGGCGAACTGCGCACCTCGCTGATACGGCCGAAGGACAACGACGACTACGAGAACGAGATCGTCTTCAGCCCGGACGGCCGCTTCCTCGCGTCCGGCATGGCGCTGTGGAGCACCGACGTCGGCACGAACGAGCCGCCGTACCTGTTCTACAAGCCCGACGACATGTGCACCGACACGCGGTTCAGCGCGGACGGCCGGAAGCTGCGCTGCATGGACACCGAGGAGCGCGTCCAGTCCATCGACGTCACGGTGTTCGTCCGGCCCGTCCAGGTGTCGCGGCCGTACGGGGAGTCGGCGATCAGCGGCGACGGGTCCACGCTGGCCACCGTCGACCCCTCGCCCTCCAACGGCGTCCAGATCTGGGACACCGCGAAGGCGACCCGCCGCACCATCCTCCCCATCACCTACTCGAACAACTACGGCGGCGACCGGATGGCGCTGTCCCACGACGGGAAGCTCCTCGTCCTGCTGCGGCAGACGAGGACGGTCGAGATCTGGGACGTCCGGACGCGCACCAAGCGGACCACGTTCGACCTCGGGCCCGTCGCGTCGCCGGTGTCGCGTCCGCTGCCGTCCTTCTCGCCGGACGGCAAGGCCATCGCCACCGTCACCCTCGGCGGCCCCGCGACACCCGCGAACCAGAACCAGCCGCAGACCACCCTGCTGCAGTTCTGGGACACCGCGACCGGACGGCAGCTCGGCCAAGCGCGCGCGGCGAACCGCACCGGCGCATCGGACGGCACTCCCGACCTGAAGATCGTCTGGAGCGCGGACGGGAAGAGCGTCGTCTCCGCCAACGACCTCGGCGTCATCGCGTTCCCGTCGGGGAAGACGCTCGCCCCGCCGAACCCGCTGGCCACGACCGTCCAGGCCGTCAGCCGGCAGGGCACCCTCGTCACGGTGCAGGACCGGTCGGACCGGCGCTCGCTCTCCTTCTGGAACGCCCGCACGCTCAAGCAGATCGGCAGCCCCGTCGCGACGCCGGACGGCAAGTCCCCGATCGCGGCGATCTCGCCGGACGGCGCCCTGCTCGCCACGACCGACATGAAGGGCAAGATCGACCTGTGGGACGTGCACGGGCAGCGGCGGCTCGGGCTGCCGCTCACCGGCCACACCACGTCCTCGATCGACGCGGTGATCGAGTCGCTGGCCTTCAGCCCGGACGGCACCCGGCTCTACAGCGTGAGCGGTGAGGACGGCAAGCTCGTCGCCCACGTCGTCGCGCCGCGCCTGCTCGAGGCCGGGCTGTGCAAGCGGGTCGGCGCGCTGACGCGGCACGAATGGTCGCAGTACGTCCGGGAAGTCCCGTACCGGAAGACGTGCTGACGCCGCCTCACCGGGCCAGGAGGATCTCCAGCATGCGGTCGCCCGGATCGGCGCCGCCGCTCTTCCCTGAAGACGGGATCAGGTAGCCGCCGACCCACGAGCGCAGCATCAACTGCGCCCGCAGCCGCGCGTCCTCGGCGTCGAACCCGAGGTCCTCCAGGCACGCGGCGATGTGCCCGAGCAGGGCCCGGTCGGCGTGCCGAACCGCCTCCTCGGCCGCCGGGTCGTGCTGCGCCCACAGCCGCATCGCCCGGTCGATCGGCGAGATCTCCCGGCCGAGCGCCTGGATGCGGCGCAACCGCTCGCGCGGGTCGTCCGTGCTGCCGAGCGCCAGGCCCAGCACCTCGTCGGTCCGCTCGTGCGCCCACCGGTCCAGCAGCGCCCGCAGCAGCTCGCCGCGGTCCTTGAAGTGCCAGTAGAAGCTGCCCTTGGTGACGCCCAGCCGCGCCGCCAGCGCGTTGATCGCGACGCCCCGCTCACCGGCCCGGGCCAGCTCCTGGTAGCCGGCCTCCACCCAGTCCCGCCTGGCCAGCCTCGTCCGGGCCGTCATCGCGCTCCCCACGCTCGGTTCCGGACGCCGTCACACGAGCACCGTCGGCCCCTGTCCATCCCCAGCTCGATCCTGCCGTACAGGGCATACGCCGCGTCCGGGTCGAACACCACATGCCCGCTGATCGTATTCACATCGCGCTGCGCCCGCTGGAACGGCGAGTCCGCGAACTGGGTGCTCGCTCCGGCCGCCGAGCACAGCTCGTTCACCACCCTGCGGGCGGTGCCGGCCACGTGCGCGGCGACGAGCCGGGCCCGCGCCCGCCGGTGCATGTCGATGCCCTCGTCCGCCGCCGCGGCCTCGGACACGTCCCGCAGCGCGTCCTCCAGCAGCAGCCGCGCCGCCGCGAGGTCGGCGGTCGCCGTGGCCAACCGGATCTGGCCGCTCATCAGGTCGCGCTGCCGCTCGCCGCTGTAGGCCATCCTCCGGCCGCGCATCCGCTCGCCGAACCGCGCCAGCACGCCCTCGGCCATCCCGAGCACGGGCGCCGCGCTGGTCAGCGCGAACACCGGCACGAGCGGGACCCGGTACAGCGCCGCCGGATGGACCCGCGACCCGGGGGAGCGCCCCTCGGCCAGCGCGGTCAGCGGCACCGACCGATGCTCCGGGACGAACACGTCCGCGACCTCGATGTCGTTGCTGCCGGTCCCGCGCATCCCGCTGGTGTGCCAGACGTCGTGGACGGTCACGTCCGCCCGCGGCAGCAGGAACAACCGCGGCTCGATCGCGCCGTCCTTGCCGACCAGGCCCATCACCATCGCGTGGTCGGCGTGCATGACGCCGCTTCCCCACGACCAGCGGCCGGTCACCCGATGCCCGCCGTCCACCGGCTCCGCGGTACCGGTGGGCGCGAGGACGCACGGGATCAGCGCGTACGGCCGCTCCGCCCAGACCTCCTCCTGCGCCCGCTCGGGGAACAGCGCCACCATCCAGTTGTGGAGCGTGTAGATGACCGACAGCCATCCGGTGGACCCGCAGCCCGCCCCGGCCTCCCGGCACGCCGCCGCCATCGCCCCGAACCCGAGCTCCGCGCCGCCGTACCGCTTCGGCACCAGCATGCCGAACAGTCCCGTCCCGGCGAGGTCCTCGATGGTCCGATCCGGCAGCCGCCGGAGCTCCTCGGTCTCCCGAGCCCGCTCCACCAGCACCGGCCCCAACTCCCGAACCCGCCGCACGATCTCATCCCCATACTGCATGGTATGGAACCGTACTCTCAGGTATGGAAGCTGTACACCCGTGCCGCCGAGGAAGGCGCGAAGCCCTGAACGGGCGGCTGCTACCCCTTGATGGCCAGATGGACGACTTCGGCGATGTTGTAGCCGAGGATGCCCGCCACGTCGGCCAGCCCGGGAGTGCTCAGCACCCCGTGGGCGTCACCGGCGTTGATGCTGTTGTGCCAGCGGGTGTCCTCCTGCGGCTTGTCGTCGTTCCAGTACGCCCGCGCGTGCCTGATGAAGTCCTCGGCGTCCGTGCGGCCGGACCCGTGGAGCTGCTGGATGAACTTCTCGAGCTGGTCCCTGCCGACGTACGGGACGAAGGAGCTCCAGTTGCCGCCCGTGTCGTGGATGCTGGTGTTGTCCGGCTTGGGGCTCAGCGGAAGGTGCAGGAAGGCGGCCAGGCGTTCCAGCGAGCGCTCCCGGTCGGCCATGTAGTCCTCGTAGCGCATGACCAGCTGCGGGAGCCCGTGAGCATTGGCGGTGCGGAGGGCGTCGACGTAGGTGTCGCGCCAGATGCCGGCGCCCCTCCACAGCGGTTCGCCCGTCCGGTTCCGGTAGCTGATCGCGAAGGCGATGGGGTTCCGCACCGTGATGATCGCGCTCACCGCCGTCCGGCTCGCGGAGTCGGCGCCGCGCTGCTCGACGGCGCGCCGCATCCAGGCGACGAACTTGCTGCCGTCGACGATCGCCGAAACGCCCAAGGACCGCGCGAACTGCTCGTGCATGCCGAGAATGTCGTCGTAGGAGACGCGGTCCCGCAGCGCGTCCGTGAAATGCCGGCACTGCTTGCCGAGCAGTGAACAGGGCCCGCATCCCCGTCCGGAGTCCTTGTGGCTGAAATCGGGGACCTGCGTGAAGTTGTTCAGCTCGCCGACGTAGTGGGCCATCTTGATGCGGGTCGTCATGTCGCGCCCCATCAAGGTCGAGCCCGAGAACAGGGTGCCGACGACGAAGACCGACGTCAGAGACCGCTCCTGCGGTTTGGGGAGCCTGGATCGGAGGTTCGTGAGCCTTCCAGGCAGTACGGGAGCCGCTTGCGTCTCAGCGTCCATGTTCACGTCCACGAGAATGATGTACGGAATTCTGTGTTTCTGCCCGGTTTTCGGCTTGCGGGGCGCCTCGCCGCGGCGCGATCCGGTCGCCGCGCGCCCCTCCCGGCCGGCCCGGAAGGAACGAGATGACGGTACCGGACATTGCGCCCGTAGCCGGAGAGGACCTCGGGCTCGGGGGTCGCCGTCGGCTTGGGTATCGCCCAGGTCGTGGGTCGCGACCAGGTGGAGCAGTTGCGGCTTGGTCGGGGTGAGGGTGAGGTCGGCCGGGGTGCCGTCGTGCGCGCGGGACTGGGTGAGGACGCCGTTGGCGAGGCTGAGCCTGACCTCGTCCTTGAGGTCGGTCAGGGTGCAGTCGATGGTCAGGCGGGCGTCCCAGGCGCGCGGGCCCTTGAGGCGGATGGCCAGGGAGTCGAAGATCCGCTCGACAAGCCCCAAGAGGCCACGAACCCGATCGGGCCGGCCGTGGTGTGGGGCGCCTCGGTTGGTCCGTCAATCGTCGCCCACATTTCCCTCCATAGTCGGGCAAATGAGTGTCCGCCCCGGTTTGCGGCCGACCGGGAAACGGGGACCTTCCAGGGCATCCCGACACGGCCGGACCGGCCGCAGGGGTGAGGAGGCCCAATGACGACCCGAATGGCGCACGACTCCGGCCCGACCACGACGCGGCAGCACCGGCGGATGTCCGGGTGGCTGACGTTCGCCGGCACCCTCGCCATGGTGATCGGCGCGTTCAACGTCATCGACGGGCTGGTCGGCCTGTTCAACGACGACTACTACCTCGTCGGCGACAACAAGATCATGGTGTTCGACTTCACCGCCTGGGGCTGGTTCTGGCTCGTCCTCGGCGTCGTCCAGCTGGCCGTCGGCGCGGGGATCATCGCCGGACGGATGTGGGCGCGCGCCGTCGGCGTGCTGTTCGCCGTGCTGGCGGCCATCGGGCACCTGGCGTTCCTCCAGGCATTCCCGCTCTGGTCGGTGCTGACGATCGCGATGTGCATCCTGCTGATCTACGCCCTCACCGCACCGCCGTCCGGCTCGCGCGGATAGCCGACGCGCAATCCGGACAAGGCCGTCGCTCCCCAGGAGCAGCATCTGCGCGACGCGGTCGAGGCCGCCCTCAGCCCTCAGCCGGCGTGAGGGCGGCTTCGTGGTTCTCATGCCGGTTCGCTGTTGTGGTGGCGGCGATCTCCTCGTTTGCCTGGGAGAGCACGCCCCGGACCCAGCGGCGGACCTTCCCCTCCGGTGCCGGTTCCTTGGTCATCTGGTGGGCGACGTAGCCGTACAGACGCTCGGTCCCGTCCTCGAGGAGTGCTGCGACCAGCGCGTCCTTCGAGGGGAAGTGCCGGTAGCAGGCGGCGCACCTCGCCGGCGTAGTCCGCGCCCCGTTTGGCGAGGGCGCGCTGAGCGATGCGGCTCGCGACGTCGTCCGCCTGGTTCTGGTTCATCGGACCACTCCCGCGCGCCTCATGCCGCTCGCCCATCGCCAGGATCAGAATTACATTCTCGTTGGTAAGAATAATATTTTCAGGTGTTCCACGGCTTCCTGCGCCCAGGGGGCTTGGCAATGACGAGGAGGGGCAGAGTCCGCCGACGACGCCGCGCCGTTGGACGAGGCCGCGGCGCAGCATTGGAATCGGCGTGGGCGAAGTGGCTGCCGCAGGGCGGAGCGCTGGCCGGTGGTAGAGAGGGAAGATGGACCGTGTGGGAGTGGTCGGCCGTGTGGACGCCTATCAGAGGCGGCATCGTTGGGTGGGGTTGCCGCTGGCGGTGGTGTACAAGTTCGTGGACGACCAGGGCGCGTACCTGACGGCGTTGATCACCTATTACGGGTTCGTGTCGCTGTTTCCGTTGCTGCTGCTGTTGGTCACCGGTCTGGGGTTCGCGTTGGAGGGCAATCCGGGGTTGCAGCAGCGTGTGCTGGATTCGGCGCTCGCGCAGTTCCCGGTCATCGGGGATCAGATCGGTGCGAACGTCCATTCCTTCCACGGCAGCGTCCTGGCGCTGGTGACGGGTGTGGCGGGCAGTCTGTACGGCGGTCTGGGCGTCGTGCAGGCCGTCCAGAACGCCTTGAACAAGATCTGGGGTGTGCCGCGCAACTCGCGCCCGAATCCGGTCGCCGCCAGGGTGCGCAGCCTGGTGTTGCTGGCGGTCGGCGGTGGGGTGGTGCTGGCGACGACCCTGCTGTCGGCGGTGACCGCGTCCGGTGGCGTCTTCGGTGCCGGCGTGCGGGCGGGCGCCATCGTGGTGGCGGTCGCGATCAATGTGGTGCTGTTCACGGTGACGTTCCGGGTGCTGACCGCGCGGCCGCTCACCGTCGCGCAGGTCCGGACCGGCGCGATCGTCTCGGCGCTGGTCTGGCAGACCTTGCAGTGGGCCGGCGCGTTCCTGCTCGGTCACATGCTCAAGGGCGCGACCGCCACCTACGGCATGTTCGGCATCGTGCTCGGCCTGCTGACATGGATCTATCTGGGCGCGGTCACCTTCGTGGCCGGCGCGGAGATCAACGTGGTGCGCGAGCAGCGGCTGTGGCCTCGCAGCCTGCTGACGCCCTTCACCGACAATGTCGAGTTGACCGACGGGGACCGGAGGGCCTACTCCTCCTATGCCGAGACCGAACGCCACAAGGGGTTCGAGAACGTCGACGTCGACTTCGAGCCGCCCGGGCGCGACGGCGCGGACTGACGCCGGGAACCGGTCGCGTGCGGGCGGTCAGCGAAGCGGCCGTTTGCGCCTGGTCGAGCGCACGCCGAGGAACACCAGGTCGGCGACGAGAACGATGACGCCGATGATCAGCAGGTAGAACAGGCCGTGGACGAGGATGCCGAGGATGCCCAGCACCAGCGCGGCGATGATCACCACGAGGGCGAAGACCATCATGTGCCTTGACTCCTTCGGTCGGGGGACGGGGGGCGCTCAGCGGCGGGCGAGCTGGCGTTCGCCGCCCGTGCCGGGCCGGTAGTCCAGGCCGTAGTGCCGGAAGAGGGCCTCCTCGTCCTCGGCGGGCAGGACGTCGTCGGTGCCGATCGCCGGGCAGTGCTTGACCAGCGACCTGTCGTGGGCGACCCGCACGTAGTCGGGTCCGGCGGTCGCGCCGTCCAGCGGCACGAAGGTCAGCCGGTGGCGGGTGGGCAGGCCGACCCGCACGGTGGCCATGGCGGGTCGGTCGGTGCTGGTGTCGACGTAGATCGATTCCAGTGTGCCGATCTTGTGTCCGCCGGAGTCGAGGACGGCGCGGGTGCGCCATTCCCGGATGTCGGCCAGCTGGATCATCATGGCTCCTTCCATCGACGCGATTGGGTCATCCTCCCCAGTCATCATCGTCCGACTCGTCCCAGGACGGCCGGTCCCCTCGCGGCCGGCGGAGGGGCGCGTTCCGGGCGGTGGTGCGTCCGGCCGGCGGCGGCGACGGTGCGGCGGCGGGTTCGTCCAGGCGGGGTTCGAGCTGCCGGTGGCGTTCCTCGGCCTCCTCGACGCTGAGGTCCAGGACGGCGGCGATCTGTTCGAAGCCCATGCCGGCGGCCCGCGCGGTGTTGAGCAGGCGCGCCTCGGTCTGGTCCAGGGCCAGGCGGACCGCGCTCAGCACCAGCAGTGCCGCGGCGACCTCGACCGGCTCGGGGCTGTCGCCGGTGCCGTGCCGGGCCCGTTCGCCGGCGGTGATGACCGCGTCGATGGCGTCGCGGTCGGGCATCGGCCGTTCCCTGGACTGCCAGAGGAGTCCGTCCACGCCGGTCGCGTGGCGGGGGGTCAGGTAGGCCCGCGCCTGCTGGACGATCTGGGGTGCGGGCGCGGGCAGGCCGACGGACACCACCACGGGCGGGCGGGGAACGGCGTCCGCGCTCGGGGACCGCCGCTCGCGGTCCGCGCCCGGGGACCGCCGCTCGCGGCCGGCCCGGTCCGGGGCGGCGGGAGGGGGGCGGCATTCCGAGGTCCGGTTCGCGGGGACTCGGTCTGGGATGATGGTCATAGGGCTCATTTCCGGTTCACCGACCCTGCCGATGTCCTCGTTCGCCAGAAAAAAAAGGGGGCGGTTCAGGGCCGCCCGGCTCGGGGAGGAGCGGACGGCCCTGGACCAGCCGGCGCAGCCCCCTGCAGCGGCTGGCCACTTCTCATTCAACCCGGACGGCTCGAGGGCGGAAACAGGCGATGCGTGCACACGCCATCACTTGCGCCGATGACCGTCGTCCTGGAGGGAAATGAATGCCGGCGCCGGACCCCTGGCCGCCGCCCGGGAAACATTTCCGAATAATCACGGAACTTAATGATTTGACGAGTAGAATCAAATTATCCGGCCACGGCGAGATCCTCGTTCCGAGGTTGCTCCGTCGCCCCGGCTCTCCCCCCGAGGGCAGCCGTGCCGACCTCGTACGAGCCTCGTACCCAGCGGAACAGAAGGTGCCGGCCATGTGGACCACCACCGAACGCCGCACGACGATCAGCCTGTCACCCCCCTCGGCTCCGCGGCTGCGGCTGCGCGGCCCGGCCTCTCCCGGCTCGGCGCGGACCGCGCTGGACGGCGCCTGGTGGCCCCGCTCGGCCGACCCGGTCGCGGAGCTGCCGGGGCTGGTCCTCGCCCTGCAGGACCACGGCCCCATCGACGACCACCGGCCCATCACCCATGTCCTGCTCCGGGCGGGCGACTGGGACGGCCGGCCGCGGCGGCTGCGGATCGACGGTCCGGCCGACGCCCGGGTGGTGCGGCTGAGCTGGTTCGACTCCCTTCCCGCCGGGCTGCTCATGGCGATCCATGCCGACGGGCGGCGCGTCGACCTGCTCACCGTCCCGGCCGCCACGTCCCGCGCCGAAGCCGAGGCGGTGATGGAACTGGCGTCCCACCCCGCCAACCACCTGCACACCCCCGGCCTGCTGGCCGCCCTCACCGCACCGCCGGGCCGGACGGACCGGCCCGGCGGTGGGGAGGACTCCGAGGGCGCCTGGGAATCCGAGGGCGGACGGCTTCGGGGAGACCGCGCGACACGGTGACCCGGCCCGTCCGCGAGTCGCCGGCCCGCTCGGGAAGTCCGCGCCTGATTCACCGCATGACCGCATGCGTGCCGGGCACAGGAGGGGCGAGGTAAGCAGACCGCGCCCGGTTCCGCAGACGCCGACCCTACGGCGCACGTTCCGGTCCGGGCCCGCTTCTGATCGGAGAGCACTGTGACCGCCCCCGCCGAGAACGACGTCGATGCCGCCGCGCGTCCCGGTCTGCGCACCGGCCGGTGGCGGTTGCCCGCCGGCCGGGCGGCGGCCGGACAGGTCCGCCGGGTGGTCCACGATGCGCTGCGGACGTGGGGTCTGGGGCCGGCCGCAGGCGAGCTCAGCGATCATCTGACGGCGCTCGTGCAGGACCTTCTCACCCGTGCCGCCGCGCGCGGCCCGGTCGATCTGCGGCTGGAACTGCGCGCATCCGCCCGCCTGCTGCTGGGGGAGATCCGCGACGCCGCGCCCGCCCCGTCCGGGGCCGCCGACCGGCCGTCCGGCCACGCGGACGGCCACGGCATCTTCGCCTTGACGTATGGACGCCGGCCCTCCCGCAAGCGCGTCCGGTACATCCACTCCTTCGCCTGGTGGCAGCAGGACCCCGTCACCGACCGGTGATCCCCGTCAGGAAACGATGACGGCGACCACCGCGATGAGCGCGCAGACGAGGGCCACCGCGACGGCCATGCCGCCGATGAGTCCCATCATCAGCCGAAGGTATTCATCCTTCATGGTCATCGGGCACCCTCTGCCGTCCTTGCCCGGCGTCCGCTTCGTCGATGGCGTCCTGGCGGCTGCGGGCCGGCCATCGCCTCGGACGCGGCCCGCCGCGCAAGATCGGCAGAAGCAGCAGCAGGGCCACGCCGGTGATTATGAAGACGGTGCCCACCACGTGCAGATCGATACCGCTTATGGATCCGGTGACGGCGAATTCGAGGATCGCGCCGATCACGAGGAGGGTGATACCGGCCATCGGCGTCACATGGGCGCCTTTCGGTGAGGTCAAAACATGAACCAGAAACCGCAGGTTCACCCGCCATTCAACCAACACCGACCGCCCGGGGAAACAGTGGATTTCCGAACATCTCTTCTCTTCAGGAGATGACCGGCCGGCGCAACCGGGAGGTCTCTGGTGGGAAAACCGTCCATGGGCTTCGGGACGGCGCCGAAGAAGGTGGCGCCGCGGGTGCCGTTGCGGCAGGGGGAGGGCGACAAGGATCACCTGACGAGCTTCGGGGGCCTGGCGGCGCTGTCGCTGGACGCGCTCAGTCGGTGGCGTACGGGCCGGAGGGCATCGTCCTGGTGCTGGCGCCGGCCGCCAACACCAGCTTCGGCGGGCTGCCGGTACTGATGAGCCTGCTGTCCGCCGACGACCGGCTGCCCCATCTGTTCGGACTGCGGGCCGAACGGCCCGTCTACCGGTACGGCGTGGTCGCTCTGGGCCTGCTCGCGGCCGTGCTGCTCGTCGCGACGTCCGCCGACACCCATCGGCTGATCCCGTTGTACGCGATCGGGGTGTTCATCGGCTTCACCATCAGCCAGACGGGGCTGGTACGGCACTGGTACGGCCTGCGCTCCCGGCGTTGGAGAACGCGAGCCGTGCTCAACGGCACCGGTGCGGTCATGACCGCGACCGCCACCGTCGTCTTCGTCGCCGGCAAGTTCACCTCCGGTGCCTGGGTCGTGATCCTCGCGATGGCGGTCAGCGTCCACCCCGGACCGGAGGAGAGCGCCGCCTTCCGCGCGCGGTGGGACGCATGGGAGCCCCGGCGTCCGGCTGGACACCATCGACAGCCCGCACCGGTCGCTGGTCCATCCGATCGTCCACTACGTGAGACGAGCTCAGCGAGGGGACCGGCAGGTCGCCGTCCTCGTCCCCGAAGTCAGACCGCGCCGATGGCGCCACCGGATCCTGCAGAACCAGCGAGGTCTGCTCCTCGCGACCGTCCTGCGCGCCAGTACCGACGTCATCATCTGCACCATCCCGCACCGCCTCACGGCCCGCTAGCCCGGACCGCGCCGGCCCCGGCCGGAGCGCCGCGGTCACAGGAACGGCCTGGTGAGGTGGCCGGCGGTGCCGCCGAGCCATTCGATGAGGAAGAGGGTGGCGTCGCCGATGGTGATCCCTCTACTTTCTCGCAGCCGACGGCAGCGTGCCGGGGCGCAGAGGGTCGGGAGACCTCAGACCTTGCGTTCGTGGACGTAGCACCATCTCCAGGACGAATCCGGGTCCATGGCGCCGGCGAGCGGATGGTCGGTCTCCTGGTAGTGCTCTCGCGCGTGCCGGTGCGGCGAGTCGTCGGAGCAGGCCACCCAACCGCAGGTCAGGCAGATCCGCAGGGCCGTCCACCCGTCGCCTTGTTTCTCGCACGCCTTGCAGCCGGGCGAGAGCGGCGTGACGGGTGTCAGGCCGTCCACGTGGCCGCAACGGGGTGCCGAGCCGTTCGTGCTGTACGGCACCCCCGAGCTCATTGCGTTGAATGACATTGCGTGCTTCATCGGGAGCCTCTCTTTCTGAGCGCTGCGGTGTGCTGCCGTCGGGTCAGTACTCCAGTTCCGGACGCAGGGGACCGCCGACCGCGTGCAGGTGCCGCAGTACCTGGGCGTAGGAGTCGGCGAGACTCGTCTCGCAGTAGGCGATGTCGTTGCGGGCGCAGAACGCGCGCACGACGGCTTGGGCGCGGCGCAGGTTGGGGCGCGGCATGGAGGGGAAGAGGTGGTGCTCGATCTGGTAGTTCAGCCCGCCGAGCACGAAGTCGGTGATCCGGCCGCCGCGGATGTTGCGTGCGGTCAGCACCTGCCGGCGCAGGAAGTCGGACCTGTGGTCCTTGCCGAAGATCGGCATGCCCTTGTGGTTGGGAGCGAACGAGCAGCCGAGATAGAGCCCGAAGAGCCCTTGCTGGAGCAGGAGGAAGCCCACGGCCTGCGCGGGGGCCAGCACCCAGAACAGGACGGTGAGGTACCCGGCGGCATGGGCGAGCAGCAGGCCGCCCTCGACCAGCCGGATCGTTCCCGAGGTGTTCGCGTGCGAGGCCGCGCCGCGGCCGACCAGGGCGCGGGCTCCCGCCACGTGCAGGTGGAACCCCTCCAGCAGCAGCATGGGGAAGAACAGCCGGGCCTGGTGCCGGGCCAGCCACACGCCGGGCGCGCCCCGGGCTTGGACGGTCGCGCGGGTGAAGGCGATGGCGCCGGGGGCGATGTCGGGATCGCGGTCGACCTGGTTGGGGTGGGCGTGGTGCCGGTTGTGCTTGGCGACCCACCAGCCGTAGCCGAGGCCGACCAGCAGGTTTCCGTGCAGCCGTCCGAGCAGGGCGTTGACGCGCCTGGAGCCGGAGATCTGCTGGTGGCCCGCGTCGTGGCCGAGGAACGCGGTCTGGGTGAACGCGGCCGCCAGGAACGCCGCCACCGCGAGCTGCCACCAGGACCGGCCGACCAGCATGAAGGCCGCCCATCCCGCGGCCAGAAGCACCAGGTTCGTCGTGGTCTTCGCCCAGTAGTAGCCGGGCCGCCGGGCCATCAGTCCGGCCCGTTTCACCTGCCGTGACAGCACCGCGTAGTCGCTGCCCCGCGGGCTCCCCGCGGCGTCGGCCCGGTCCGGTGCGCGGCTCTGGGGGCCGCCTGCGGGAACGATCGTGGTCATGTCTCCGACTCCAGATGAATGCCCTCCGGTGAGGGACGACCGGCTCGGACGCCGCCGGCGGGCTCGGGCGCGTGGAGGCGCCCACTACCAGTTGAGCCCGACTTTCGGCCGGACCGAACCGGGCAATGCAGGCAAGAGTCATCAGCAGCGGCGATAACCGTCGGCCGGCGACGCGGGTCTGCGGGCGCGCGCCGCGATGTACGCTGCTGGAGGGGGCTCGCTGTTTCGGCCCGGAAGGCGGAAGACGTGGAACTGCGCCAGCTCCGCTACTTCGTGGCCGTTTCCGAGGAGCTCAATTTCGGGCGCGCGGCGGCCCGCGAGCACATCATGCAGTCGGCGCTGAGCCAACAGGTGCAGCGGCTGGAACGGGAACTGGGTGTGCGCCTGCTGGAGCGCACCACGCACTATGTCGCGCTGACCCCGGCGGGAGCGGCGTTCCTGGTCGAGGCGCGGCAGATCCTCGCCCACGTCGAGCGCGCCGCCCAGGTGGCCCGGACCGCGCAGGGCACCTCGCCGACGCTGCGGGTGGGCATCATCGACGCCAGCTACGACTCGATGCCGCAGATCCTGCACGAGGCCCAGGCCCGCTACCCGGACCTCGTGATCCACCAGGTCGAGGTCGGAGTCCCCGAGCAGTACCAGCAGATCGCCGACGGGCGGCTCGACGTGGGCATCGGCCGCGCCGCACTGGCGCCGAGCGGGATCGCCTCCCACCTGTTCCGCCAGGACCGCCTCGGCGTCCTGGTCCCCCGCGGGCACCGGTTCGCCGACCTGGACGCGGTGCCCGTCGAAGCCCTCGCCCGCGAGCCGCTGCTGCTCGCCGAGGAGATGAAGGCCCCGGAGTTCAACCAGTTCACCGTCGAGATGTGCCGCGCCGCCGGCTTCACCCCGACGGTGCACCAGGGCACCGTCGACAGCATCCGCGCCGCGTCCACCCTGGTGGCCCAGGGCCGTTGCCTGTACTGCGTGCCCTCCTCCTGCATCTCCGCCCTCCCGGGAACGATCTGGCGGCCGCTCGCCGAACCGGTCTCCTTCTACCCTGGTCGATCCTGTGGCGCGCCGCCGACGACTCCGACCATGTCCGCGCCGTCGTCTCGTGTGCCCGCGGCATGTCCGAACGGCTCGGCTGGCTGCCCACCGCCGGCCAGCCGGCCCGCTGACCCGGCCGCCGCCGATCCGCCCGGCCCCGCGCTTTTCCAGTGTGATCGGCCTTCGTGATGAACCTTGCTCGACCCGCTCATTTCCATATGGACGGGGACGGTCTTTGATGAAGTCATGAGCGGTGAACTTCACCGGCATAAGCGCCGGGAAGGTCGTCATCGGCGCATGATTTCTACCCGGCCCCTTGCAGGGTGCCCGGGTTCCGGATGCGGAACAGAGACGTTCCTGATCTGACAATTGGATTGATGTTTTCGGAAGGGCAGGCAGATCGTATGACCGTTTTCCTGGTATTCGTTGTCATCGCCGTAGTGATCGTCGTGGTCGCGGTGGTGGCGCTCGTCGCGTGGACGATGCGGCGGCGCGCCAGGCTGCGCGGGCAGTTCGGCCCGGAGTACGACCGCACCGTGGGGGCCGTCGGAAACCGGCGCGAGGCCGAGCGGCAGTTGGTGAGCAGGCGGAACCATGTCGAGCACATGGACCTGCGTCCCCTGGACCCGTCGGCCCGCAAGGCCTACCACGCGGAGTGGGCCCGCCTGCAGGAACGGTTCGTGGACGCCCCCGAGGACGCCCTGTCCGGGGCCGACCGGCTCATCAGGCGCGTGATGGCCGACCGCGGATACGGAACCCCGGGCTACGAGCAGCGGGTCGCCGACCTGTCGGTCGGGCATTCCCGCGCACTGGACCACTACCGGAAGGCCCACCGGGTCAGCGCCCGCGCGGCCGGAAAGGACGCCTCGACCGAGGACCTGCGGCAGGCCACGATGCACTACTGGGCGCTCTTCGAGGAGCTGCTCGACGGCGACGCCGCCCGCACGGCACCGTCCACCGCCTGTGCCGGGGGCGACTCGCGGCACGGGACGGCCAACGATCACACCAACACCCCCAAGGATGGCTGAACCATGACCCAGTACGACCGCCTCACGCCGGAGAGGTCCACCGCCGTGGAGGACCTCGCGGAAGGCTCCGCGGACAAGCCGGCCGAGACCGGGCCCCGAGGACCGTCCGCGAGCGACGACGAGAGCGCCGTGGAGAACCCGACCGAGCGCCCGACCGAGCGCCCGACCGAGCGCCCGACCGAGGAGACCGGGGCGCAGGGCCGCGATGACGGGGGCGCGGAGGGCGCCCCGACGAACGGCGGGACGGAAGGTCTCGGATCGCTGTTCGAGAGCCGGCACACCACGGAGATCCAGCAGCGCTGGCATGACCTGCAGGCCGCCTTCGTCGACGACCCCCACCAGGCTCTGCGTCAGGCGCGCGAACTCAACGACGAAGTGGTGAGCCTGCTGGCGAGCGCGCTCGAAGCGCGCAAGCAGACGCTCGAGCAGGAGATCTCCAGCGGCGACACCGAGCGGCTCCGTATCGGGCTGCGGCGGTACCACCAGATGCTGGACCAGATCCTCGCCCTCTGAGCCGCCCCAGCGGCGTGAACACGGCCGGTATGCGGCGACGCCGCATACCGGCCCTCTCGTGCCGGGCGCCCGGACCGATCGGCGAACCGCGACGCGGGACCCGCGACGCGGGACCCGCGGCGGCAGGGATCGCCGGCGGCCTTCACCCGGGCGCGAACGCGCGCCGGGAACCGGCACCGGCCGAAGACAGGTCGCGCATCACCCGGCCGGCGTCGGGCCGCAGGGCCGGATCCTTGGCCAGGCACGCGGTGGCCAGGGCGCGCAGCCGTCCCGACAGCCGGCCCAGTTCGGGGTCCTCGTTGAGGATCCGCTGCATCACGGCCGGAATCGTGTCGTCGCCGAAGGCGGGGGATCCGTTCGCCGCGTAGGCCATCGTGGTGGCCCAGGCGAACATGTCGGCGGGCGGCCCGGCGCGTTCGCCGAAGAACTGCTCGGGGGCCATGTAGGAGGGGGTGCCGATCACCTGGCTGGTGGCGCTCGTGCTCGCCTCCAGCGCCCGCGCGATACCGAAGTCGATCACCCGGGGCCCGTCCGGGCCGATCAGCACGTTGGACGGCTTGAAGTCGCGGTGCACGATGCCGGCCTGATGCACGGCCGCCAGAGCGGCGGCCGTGCCCAGCGCCAGCCGGTCCAGTTCGCCGCTGTGGCGCGGACCCTGCCGGCGGACCAGCTCCCGGAGCGAGGGTCCGGCGATGTACTCGCACACGATGAAGGGGCGATCGCCGTCGGCTTCGGCGGCAAGCACGGTGGCGGTGCAAGAACCCGCCACGCGCTGTGCCATGGCCGCCTCGCGGGCGAACCTCGCCCGTGCCCGCTCGTCATCGGCGCGGTGCATCACCTTGACGGCGACCGGCTTCCCAGCGCCGGTCTCGCCGAGATAGACCATCCCCTGGCCGCCCTCGCCCAGCCGCCCGAGGATCCGAAAACCGCCGAGCCGTGGTGGGTCGCCGGGTCGCAGCGGCTCCATGATGTCCCACTCCCGTCATGCCGTGCGCGGTACGCCTTCCGCAGGAGCATGGGAACGGCTCGGTGGGCCTATGACCACAGTCCCGCGTCCTTCAGGTCCTTGCGGGCCCGCTGGAGGAGTTCGATCGTCGGGCCGTCCGGGGTCGCGGCGCGGTTCTCGGCGGAATCGGGATGGACGCGCCGGAGCGCTTCCCGGAAGACCGCGGGGAGGCGGCGGCCGTCATCGGTGATCCCGGCCGTCCGGAAGATGAAAGCGCGCGCCTTCGTCCCCGGCCCGGCCGCCACCGGTCCGCTCGCGGCGGGGCGGCCCGCCGGTGTCTCGGCCGTCGGGGCGAACACCCGCGGGCGGGATCGGCCGGCCGAAACCCGGGCCCCCTGCCGGCGGAGGCGTTGAGCGCGGATCCGGGCGGCCCCCTGGTCGGCGTCGCGTGCCCAGCGGCGGCGCTGCTGAGCCCGCCTCCAAGCGGCCTGCTCGAAGGCGTTCCGAACCCAGCGGCGACGCTGTTGCGACGCGGTTTCGTCGGACGCACTGAACGCCGGTGCGTAGCTGTCGGGTGCTTCTGGTTCGCTATGTAATGGTTCAGTGTGTTCTGGCTCGGTTCGCAATGGTTCGGTGTGCAGCGGTTCGGTATGCCTTGGTTCGGTGTGCATGAGATAGCCCTGCAGTAAATGGCGCATCGATTTGGTCTGCGGTAGCCCGGTGTGCCGGACTCGCCGCCCTGGTCGAGGACGCCAGGGCGGCGATTCCGCCGGCGATGGGCATTACGCGCCGCACTCGCCGGAGGCGGGGCCGGAGCGCGGGTCCATCGGTGTTCGGGCCGCCATGGTCCGCCGCCACGGGGGCCGTCTCACCTGCGGCCTGCCCAGCTGCGCGAGCGGCCGGAGCGCTGGCCGTTCCGGCGTCCGCCGTTCCCGCGCCCGCCGTGTCCGGCGCGGCGTGCGGTGATGAGGTGGTAGGCGAGGAGCAGGAGCACGGCTCCGGCGATGGCGGTGATCCAGGTGGAGATGTTGAAGAATCCCTGGACGCCGTCGACGTTGAACAACCGGGTGGCGAGGAAGCCGCCCAGCAGTGCTCCGGCGACGCCGATCAGAGTGGTGACGATCAGTCCTTGGTGGTCCCTGCCGGGGGTGATGAATTTGGCGATCACTCCGGCGACCAGGCCGAGGATGATCCAGGCGATGATGCCCATGACCGAACTCCTAGACGAGCCTTGAATCGGTGGCTGCCGGGAAACGGTCTTCCGGACCGGTCGAGGCAGGGGCCCCGGGATACGTTTTTCCGCAGGAGCGCGGAAAGGGGGCCGCTCGTTCACCCCTCAGCCAATCCCGCCGGCGCCGGGCGGGAAACAGCCGATCCGCGACAAGTGTCATCACCGCGACCGATGACCGCCTGGGCGTCGGAAGTCAGGTGATCGGCCCTGGTGATGACCTTTGCGCGAATCGCCCGTTTCCAATGACCGGCCGGTGGCCTTGACTAAGAGACGGTCGGCCATCCGCTGGAGGCCGCGCCGATATCCCGGGGTCGCCCGATGGTCCGAAGGCGGGCCGCCCCGGGGCCAGCAATCGTCTCGCTGCCGGATGAGGGGCTCATGAGCACCGATCAGGTCATTGCTCTACGACCGAGAGAACGGCGGCCCCGCCGCGACGACCCTTATGACGGCACCGCCGCCTTTCGCCCCGAAGCCGCGGCGCCCCGGACGGGCGCCCAGCGCGTCCAGATGGCGCTGACCGGGGCGATCGTGGTGGCGCCGCCGGCCGCGCTGGCGGCCGGGGTGTGGCTGGCCTGGGGACGCGCGATCACCGTCACCGACGTGCTGCTCGGCCTGGCCCTGTACACGGTGACGGGCCTGGGCGTGACGGTGGGGTTCCACCGGCTGATCACCCACCGCAGCTTCACCGCCCGCCGATGGCTGAGGGTCGCCCTGGCCGTCGCCGGGTCGATGAGCTTCCAGGGCGGCGTGATCGACTGGGTCGCGATCCACCGGCGCCACCACGCCTTCACCGACCGTCCCGGCGACCCCCACTCCCCCTACCGGTACGGCACCGGGCTGCGGGGGCAGCTCCGCGGTCTGGCGCACGCCCACCTGGGCTGGATGTTCGCGAACGATCCCACCGCCACCCGCCGCTACGCCCCCGACCTGCGAGCCGACCCGGCCATGATGCGCGTGGGACGGGCCTTCCCCGCGCTGTGCGCACTGTCGCTGACACTGCCGTTCGCGGCCGGATGGGCACTCGCCGGCAGCTGGCACGCAGGGGTGACCGCCTTCCTGTGGGCCGGGCTGATCCGTGTCGCGCTGCTGCAGCACGTCACCTGGAGCATCAACTCCCTGTGCCACATGATCGGCACGCGCCCGCACCCCACCCGCCGCCACGACCGCTCCACCGACCTGTGGCCGCTGGCCCTGCCCTCGTTCGGGGAGAGCTGGCACAACGGCCACCACTCCGACCCGTCCTGCGCCCGGCACGGCCGCGAACCCGGTCAGATCGACCTGTCCGCCGAACTGATCCGCCTCTTCGAGCGCCTCGGCTGGGCCACCGACGTCCACTGGCCCGATCGCGGCCACCGCCGCACGACCCCGCCGAGCCCGTCGTGACCGAGTCTTTGCGCGGCCGTGCCCGTCGTGCGGTGGCGCACCGGGTAGACCGTCTAAACGGCACAAAATTGGGCAATTCGACCTAACCGGGGAGGGTTCCTATGACGGGGAGCAGGAGCACGCCGCGCACCCGCATGTCGGGGATGCTGAAGACTCCGCGCAGCCGGGGCCTGCTCAACGGCCTGCTGCTGACGCTGCTGGCGCTGTGGGGAGGGTTCATTCCGTTCGTCGGCCCCTACTTCGACTTCGGGTTCGGGTCGGGCGACGCATGGGTCTACAACTCCGACCGCCTGGTGCTGTCCATCCTTCCGGCGGTCGCGGTGTTCGTGGGCGGGCTGTTCCTGCTGGCCAGCGCCAACCGCCCGGTCGCGGTGCTCGGTTCCTGGCTGGCCGCCCTCGGCGGCCTGTGGTTCGTCGTGGGCACCACGATCGCTCCACTGTGGAACGCCGGCGCGGGCAGGCCGCTCGGCGGCCAGACGCGCCAGATCGCCGAACAGCTGTCGTTCTTCCAGGGCCTCGGCGCCGTCGTCATCATGCTCGCGGCCGTGGCTCTGGGGCGCTTCCTGGTCGTCGGCGTGCGAGAGGCGCGGCGAGCCGAGGCGGGACAAGTGGAGAGGGAACGCGCCGCCCCGGCAGAAGACCGCGCTCACGGCTCGACCGCCGCTCCCCAGTGGGAGGACCAGGAACGCCCGCGCCACGACGGCCGACAGCCGGCAGGCCACGGGGGGCATGCCGGACCGGGCGCGCAACTCCGCCGTCGCCTCAGCGGCATGGGGCGCACCCGCGGTCATGAGTAGCAAAGGCGGTCGAACGACCTGACCGGTGAGCGCGGCGGCCCAATCGCAGAGATCGTCGTCCTGATACTCGCCGAACGCGCGCGGTTCCCGAAGTACCCCCTACCGGATTCGAACCGGCGCTACCGCCTTGAAAGGGCGGCGTCCTAGGCCGCTAGACGAAGGGGGCCCGTGGTGGCGATAACGCTGCCACTCAACCCGGTCAAGTGTAGAGGACATGGCGGGGCGGTGCGCAAACGGTTACCCCGGTTCGCGCGTGGGGGTGGGGGACGGGCTGCGGGACGGCCAGTCGGAGGGGAACCGGGACGGGAACGGCGCGGACGGCGAGGCGGGCAGAGCGGTGGCCGGGGGCTGCGGCTTGACGGCGCGGTCGGGGTCGGGCTCCAGGTGGCGCTCGATCTTGGCGGAGGTGAGGCCGAGGCCGCCGAGCTGCAGGTCGTCCCAGCCCTGGAGGCGGTGGGAGGCGCGGTTGAAGTAGAGGACGGACAGCTCGATGGGGGTGGGCTGCTCGTGTTCGAGGCCCCGCAGGCCGGCGCCGCCGGTGGAGCCCTGGACGAACAGGCGGGTGCCGGTGGGGAGGAGCCTCGTCTGGCGGGCGTGCAGGTGGCCGGAGAGGACCAGCGGGGTGAGGCCGGAGAACGCCTCGCCCTCGGCGGGGTCGTGGGTGAGGACGATGTCGGGCGTGGTGCCGGTCCTGCGGAGCCGGTCGGCGAGGACGCCGCCCTCGGCGCGGACCTGGTCGGAGCCGACGAGGTCGTCGCGGGTGCTCTTGTCGGGGGTGAAGCGGGGGTCGCCGACGCCGTAGACGCGCAGGCCCTGCACCTCGCGGGTCCGGTCGTCGAGGACGATCGCGTTCTTCTGGCGGGCCACGGCCTTCTGGGTGCTCTTGGAGTCGTGGTTGCCGCGGATGTAGACGTAGGGGATCGTCAGGTCGGAGATGGAGCCGGCGAACCTGTCCTCGGGCTTGCTGCCGTGGTCCATGAGGTCGCCGGTGTCGATGACGAGGTCGGCCCGGAACTGGGCGCTGACGGACTTGATCACGTTCCAGGCGGTCGGGTTGAGGTGGATGTCGGAGACGTGCAGGACGCGGATGGTGGACGGGTCCGGCTCGTAGGTCGGGAGGCTGGAGGTCGCCGCGTACAGCTTGGAGGCGTTGCCGACGAGGCGGGCGAGCTGGGCGCGGTAGTGGGAGAAGCGGGTGAAGACGCTCTCGGCGTTGCCGACGACCTGGGGCGCGTTGGCCAGCAGGCCGGTGTAGCGGGGCTCGGCGGCGGACTGCGGGTCGAAGGTCGTCCAGGCGAGGAGGGCGAGGGCGAGGACGTCGGCGGCGGACGAGCCGAGGGCCGCGAGGGCGCGCCGCCACGAGCGGAACAGGACCAGCGCGGCGACGAACGCGAAGACCAGCGCGAGGACGGCGGCGCGGATGAGCAGGACGGTCACGCCGTGCCGGATCTGGTCGGCGATCTTGTCGGTGAGGCGGTCGAGCGCGGAGTCGTCCTCGATGAGCCGCTGCACCTGGTCGGGGCGGACGTCGGTGAGGTGGGCCTCCACCGACACCGGTCCCGCGTGGGTGTCGAGGCGGACGGCGCCGAGCGGCGGCAGTTCGAGGGTGGTGCCGCCGTGCAGGGACGGGTGCAGGACGAGCTGGACGTTCGCGGGCCCGACGGGGGTGACGGTGCGTCCGCCGACGAGGAGGCCGACGTAGCCGCCGGCGAGGCCGATGACGACGGTGAGGACGACGCGCGCCCAGCGGCTGCGGGCCGCGCGGGCCGCGCGGGCGGCGAGGGTGCGGAGCCGGGCGGCGAGGGCGGTCGGCCGGGGCGGCAACGATGCTCCTTCCGTCGAGCAGAATGGCACTGTGATCGAGATGTCGCGGGAGGCGTTCGAGGACCTCGTCGGGGAGGCCCTCGACACCATCCCGGCCGAGCTGACCGCGCACATGCGCAACGTCGTCATCGTGGTCGAGGACGACGCTCCGGAGCCCGGCCTGCTCGGCCTGTACCAAGGCGTACCCCTCACCGAGCGCGGTGACTGGTACGGCGCCGTCCTGCCCGATCACATCTCGATCTACCGGCGGGAGATCCTCCGGATCTGCGACACCGAGGACGACGTCGTGTCGGAGGTGCGGATCACGGTGATTCACGAGATCGCGCATCATTTCGGGATTGATGACCGTCGGCTCCATGAGCTGGGGTATTGAGCCTCCCCGGCAACCGGTTTCAATAATTGGGCACGGTAGGTCACATAACTGCCACGCAGCGTGAGTTAATAGGAGGGTCGTCCACCCCTGGACGAGCCGAACTGGAGCGCGCGTGGCGGGAAGGCAGACCGGCCGGCATCGGCGTCCGGCGGAGGAGCAGGCGACCTACCGCGAGGTGTTCGCGGTGGGTGAGTTCCGCGCCCTCTGGCTGGCGCAGGCGCTGTCGTTCGTCGGGGACCAGCTGGCGCAGGTCGCGCTGGCCGTGCTGGTGTACCACCGCACCGACTCGGCGCTGCTGACCGCCCTCACCTACGCGATGACGTACCTGCCGCCGATCGTGGGCGGGCCGGTGCTGTCCGGGCTGGCCGACCTGTTCCCGCGCCGCACCGTGATGATCGTCTGCGACGTGCTGCGGGCGTGCCTGGTGGCGCTGATGGCGCTGGTCGAGATGCCGTTCGCGGGGCTGTGCCTGCTGGTGTTCGCGACCGTGCTGCTGGGCGCGCCGTTCACCGCCGCGCGCGCCGCCGTGCTGCCGGACGTGCTGGAGGGCGACCGGTACGTGGCCGGGACGGCGATCAACAACATGACCCACCAGGGCACGCAGATGCTCGGGTCGCTGGCGGGCGGCTGGATCGTTGTCGTGGTCGGACCGTACGAGGCCCTCGCGATGGACGCGCTGACGTTCGGCATGTCCGCGGTGATCCTGGTCGGCGGGCTGCGGCCGCGCGCCGCGCCGAAGCGCCGGGAGCGCGAGTCGCTCGGCCTGTGGCGCGGGACGCGCGACGGGGCACGGCTGGTGTTCGGCGACCCGGTGCTGCGGTCGCTGGTGGCGTTCGCGTGGCTGTGCGCGTTCTACGTGGTGCCGGAGGGGCTCGCGGCCCCGTACGCGGCGACGTTCGACGACAGCGCGGTGACGGTCGGGGTGCTGATGTCGGCGATGCCGACCGGGATGGTGATCGGCGCGTTCCTGTTCAGCCGGTTCGTCCGGCCGGGGAACCGGCTGCGGCTGATGGGCTGGATGTCGATGGCCGCCTGCCTGCCGCTGGTCGGCGCCGGGGTGCACCCGCCGCTGTGGGGCGTGGTGGTCCTGTGGGCGCTGGCCGGCGTGGGCAGCGCCTACCAGCTCGCGGCGAACGCGGCGTTCGTCGCGGCGGTGCCGCCGTCCGGGCGCGGCCAGGCGTTCGGCCTCGCCCAGTCCGGCATCCTCGCCGGCCAGGGCCTCGGCATCCTGGCCGGCGGCGCCGGGACGCAGCTCCTCGGCCCCGAGACGGTGGTGGCCCTCGCGGGCGTCACGGGGCTGTCGGTCGCCGCGATGCTGTCGCTGTCGTGGAACCAGGTCCGCGGCGGCGTCCTGTCCGCGATGAACGGGCCGGCCGAACCCGTCGAGGTCGCCGCGCCCCGCGACGACGACCTGCCCGGAATCCGCCGCTCCGCCCCCGCGCCCTGAGGCCCTGCGCGCGCCCTGGCCGTCCGGTCAGGCGTGCGTGCGGTTCTTGTTGACGGCGTCCTTGGTGCGCTGGACGGCGTCCTGCACGTTCGGGTTCTCCTGGGCCTTCTTGAACAGGTCCTCGGCGACGGTCGTCGCGGCGCCCTCCTCGGGGATCAGCAGCCAGGCGATCACGTAGAGCGCGATGCCCGCCCCGCCGAAGATCGTGAAGACGGCCAGGACGAGCCGGACGATGTTGGCCTCCACGCCGAGGAACTCGGCGGCGCCGGAGCAGACCCCGGCGATCATCCGGCCGTCGCGGGTGCGGCGCAGCCGCCGTTCGGTGGTGCCCTTGTTCATGTCCATGCCTCGATGATGCCCATCCACCGCGGAACCCGACATCAGGAACCGCCCTGATTCACCCCTGACCCGCGTCCCTGAGGGGGATCCCCGGGGTCGCGGGCACGGTTCTCGCAGGACGGTCCGGTACCCGCGTCCGTTGAGCGGCGCTTAAAGTCGGTGTGAAGGATTAATGGCTGGACGTCCCGGACCGGCCCTCGGCAGACTCGTCTGCCCAGGTCACGGGACGCACGGGCAGAGCATGACGAGCAGAGGGAGCGGCATGAGGATCGGGATCGTCGGGGCCACCGGCCAGGTCGGGGGCGTGATGCGCCGCATCCTGGCGGAGCGCGGGTTCCCGGTGGAGGAGCTGCGGCTGTTCGCCTCGGCCCGCTCGGCCGGGCGGAGGCTGCCCTGGGGCGACACCGAGATCACCGTCGAGGACGCGGCGGAGGCCGACTACGCGGGCCTCGACATCGTGCTGTTCTCCGCCGGAAAGGGCTCGTCGAAGGAGCTGGCGCCGAAGGTCGCCGCCGCGGGCGCCGTCGTGATCGACAACTCGTCCGCCTGGCGGATGGACCCGGACGTCCCGCTGGTGGTCGCGGAGGTCAACCCGCACGCCGCGACGGACCGTCCGAAGGGGATCATCGCCAACCCGAACTGCACGACGATGGCGGCGATGCCGGTGCTGCGGCCGCTGCACGCCGAGGCCGGGCTGAGCGCGCTGGTCGTGTCGACCTACCAGGCGGTGTCGGGCAGCGGCCTCGCGGGCGTGGCGGAGCTGCACGAGCAGGCGCGCAAGGTCGTCGAGACCGCCGACCGGCTCACCCACGACGGCGCGGCGGCGGAGTTCCCCGAGCCGCAGGTGTACGTGCGGCCGATCGCGTTCAACGTGCTGCCGATGGCCGGCTCGATCGTGGACGACGGGCTCGCCGAGACCGACGAGGAGCAGAAGCTCCGCAACGAGAGCCGCAAGATCCTCGAGATCCCGGACCTGAAGGTGTCGGGGACCTGCGTGCGGGTGCCGGTGTTCACCGGGCACTCGCTGCAGATCAACGCCCGGTTCGAGCGCCCGATCGGGCCGGAGCGGGCGAGCGAGCTGCTGTCGGGCGCGCCCGGCGTGGTGCTGACGGACGTCCCGACGCCGCTGCAGGCCGCCGGGCAGGACCCGACCTACGTCGGCCGGATCCGCCGCGACGAGACCGTGGAGAACGGGCTCGCACTGTTCTGCGCGGGCGACAACCTGCGCAAGGGCGCCGCGCTCAACGCCGTCCAGATCGCCGAGCTCGTCGCCGCCGAGTAACGTCGGTCAAGCCGGATAATTCCGGCGAAACCGGGCGAACTGAACCGATCACGTGCCGGCTCCGTCTGACTGCCGGCACGTGATCGTTTGTTCGTGGGGGGTGCCCGGATGAGGCGTTTGGTGATCATGACCGCGGGGGCGGCCGGGGGAGCGCTGCTGCTCGCGGCCTGCGGCGGCGGAGGCGGTGGCGGGGACGTCAAGGGGGCGGCGACCGCGGCGGTGTCTGCGCCGGCGATCGGCGCGACCAGCACCCCGGACCTCGGCGGCGGGCAGCCGCCCGCGCCGCGCAGGACGGCCGTCCAGCCACGCGCCGCCACGCTCGGCCCGCTCGGCTACGGGCCGCTCCGGCTCGGCATGAAGGCCGCCCAGTTGCGCGGCAGCGGGCTGCTGGTCGGCAAGGTCCGCGGCCCCGCAGGCGGCTGCACCGGCTACGCCCTGCGGACGCAGCGCACCCCGAAGGGCTCGGCCGGCGCCTACTACTCCGCCCGCCTCGGCATCGCGACGATCGTCGCGGTCGGCGGGATGCGCACCCCGCAGGGGATCGGGGTCGGCTCCCCGCTGCCGCAGGTCAAGCAGGCATACCCGAAGCTGGCCACCGGCGCGAACGGCTCGTCCGCGGCCGTCCCGGGCAACCCGAACGCCGTCTACAGCCTCCGGTTCAAGGGCGGCCGCGTCGCCTCCCTCGCGCTGGACCTGGTCGGCCAGAACTGCCACAACTGACCGGGAGCGGCGGGCGCGGCGGGTGCGGTGGGCGGTGGGCGCGGTGGGCGCGGCTACCCGGCGCGGCGGCCCCTGACCTCCAGGGAGTCCAGCAGCGCGGCGGTGGAGCGGGCGATCTCCTCGACGGCGCGGTCGAACGCCTCGGCGTTGTGGGCCGCGGGCGAGCGGAACCCGGAGATCTTGCGGACGTACTGGAGCGCTGCGGCCCGGACGTCCTGGTCGGTCACGTCCTCGGCGAACGGCGGGCGGAGCGTCTTGATGCTGCGGCACATGCCTCCATTGTGACCCGCGCCTCCGACAGATTCGCCGCGCACGCGTGAGGCCCCGGCGCCCAGCAGAGGTGGGGGCGCCGGGGCCCGGCGGGGGGCGGGTCCCCGGGAGGGCGGCGGCCGCGCGGGACGGGCCGAGATCCCGTCCCGCGCGGTCCGCCGGCGGCCGGCCCGGCGCGGTCGGCCGGCCACCGGCTACGGCGGCGCGGATACGGCCGGGCGGGGACGGCCGCATCCGCGAGCGTCCTGTCCAGAGGCGCGCGGTGGGGGCCGCGCGGACGTTCTCGGTGGACTGCCCAAAGCGTCCTGTCGGCGCCCCGCCGGTGTCAACGAATCCACCGGGCACTGGATTTTCAATCCCTGTGGACGGGCCCGCTGAAATCACTGAAAAGCCCGCTCGACCAGCGCGGACGGCATGCCCGGCGGGCCGCCGTCCGCGCTGGCCGCGAAGCCGCTACCGCTCGGGGGCGATGCGCTGGCAGAGCCAGGCGAGCGCGAGCGGGTAGCGGTAGTCGATGCCGCCGTGCCCCGCGTCGAACAGCTCGAAGTGGATCACGTCCTCGGAGACCCCGGCGTCCAGCAGCGCGTGGTGGAAGGCCTCGGCGCCGACGTCCAGGAACCACTCGTCGCGGGTGCCGCCGTCGATCCAGATCGCGCGCTGCGCCCGCATGGCGTCGGCGTGGTCCGGCACCATGCGCACGGGGTCCCAGGCGAGCCAGCGGTCCCAGACGTCCGGGCGGAGGACGCCGGTGACGGGGTCGAACGGCAGGTCCGGCGTGCCGTCCTCGCGGGCGGAGTAGCAGACGGCCATGCCGAGGATGTTGAGCAGCTCCATGTCCTCGGGCTTGGTGAACGCGACGCGCGAGTTGAAGTCGTCCCACCAGCGCGCGATGTCGCCGCCGTACTTGCGCAGGTGCCGGACGCACTTGGGGAACTCGGGCAGGTAGCAGTACTCGAACAGGGCGTCGCCGGCGTGCGTGGCGAGCGCGCCGAACAGGTCGGGACGGAGCATCGGCGTGATCATCGCGCCGTAGCCGCCGCTGGACTTGCCGCTGATCGCCCGGTGCTCTGGCGCGTCGAGCGTCCGGTAATGGGCGTCGACCCACGGGACGATCTCGTCGCAGATGTAGGAGTGGTACCTGCCGGTACCGGGCGAGTCGACGTACTGGCTGCCGCCGTGCGCCGTCCACGCGTCGACGAAGACGACGATCGCGGGCGGGGCCTCGCCGGAGGCGAACACGGCGTCGGCGGTCTCGGGGAACGGCTGGCGGTACGGCGTCCGGTTCCGCCAGATCCCGACATGCCCGGTGAAACCGGTGATGACGTAGACGGACGGATAGCGGCGCTCCGGCTCGTCGTCGTAGCCCGGCGGGACGTACACCAGCAGCGGGCGTTCGTGCGGATCCTTCAGCGGGTTGCCGCGCAGCAGCTCGCTGCCGACGACGTGCTCCTCAAGGCGTCCGGCGAATTCGGCGGACCACGGCAGCATGCGCACTCCCTCGTGTCACGGGCCACTCGATCATCTCGACGCTAGCCCAGCCCCCCGCCTCCCGCGAGACCGCATCCCGCCATGTGCGGGAGGATGCCGGGCGGGCAGGAGTCACACAGCCGGGCGGGTAGGAGTCACACAGCCGGGCGGGCAGGTGTAACACAGCCGGGCGGGCAAGTGTCACACAACGGCCCCCGCGCCGGTCCACCTCCTGACGGAAGGAGACACAGATGACCGAGAACGCCGCGCGGCTGCGGGACCTGCACCGTCCCGGAGACCCGCTGCTGCTGCCGAACGTGTGGGACGCCGCGAGCGCGAAGACCGTCGAGGAGGCCGGGTTCCCGGCGCTCGCCACGGCCAGCGCCGCGGTGTCCGCGATGCTCGGCTACCCCGACCACGAGGGCGCGCCGGTGGAGGAGATGCTCGCCGCGGCCGGCCGGGTGATCCGCGCCGCGTCCGTCCCGGTGACGGTGGACGCCGAGGCCGGGTACGGGCTGCCGGCCGATGAGCTGGTGGAACGGCTGCTGGCGATCGGCGCCGCCGGCTGCAACCTGGAGGACACCCGCGCGGGGACGCTGGCGGAGCCGGAGAGGCAGGCCGAGTACCTCGCGGCGGTCCGCGCCGCCGCGGGCGACGCCCTGGTGATCAACGCGCGCGCCGACACGTTCGTCGCCGGCCTGCCGGACCCGGTGGAGGCCGCGATCGCCCGCGGCCGCCTCTACCTCGAGGCGGGCGCGGACTGCGTCTACCCGATCGCCGCGCCGCCGGACACGGTCGCGACGCTGGTCAAGGGCATCCCGGGTCCGGTGAACGTGAACAACTTCCCGGGCTCGTCGCTCGCCGACCTGGCCGCCGCGGGCGCCGCCCGGGTGTCGTACGGGCCGGTGCCGTACCTGCGCGCCCTGGACTCGCTCAAGGAGTTCGCGGGACGCGTGCTGCGCAGGGAGGATCCGCACGCCTGACCGGGGCGGGGGCGCCCGGGTCCGCCGGGCGCCCTTGCAAGTGCTTGCTTACTGATGGCACAGTGATACGGAAATCGCTTCTCTGTACCAGGAGTGAGGCCCGGATGACCGCGACCGCCACGTCCACGGAACGCCCGCCGAAGATCGTCTTCGACGCGATCTCCGGCATGGCCCTGTCCGCCGCCGCCGCGAACGTCGTCATGCAGCTCTCCCGGCTGCCCGTCGGCCACGGCGTCGCCGAGAGCACCGTCGACAGCGGCCGCGTCGACAAGCACCCGCTCAAGCGCGCCCGCACCACGCTCAGCTACATCGCCGTCGCGATGCTCGGCAGCGAGGACGAACGCCTCGCCATGCGCCGCGAGGTCAACCGCTCCCACAAGCACGTCCGCGCGAAGGAGCCCGTCCCGTACAACGCCTTCGACCGCGAGCTCCAGCTCTGGGTCGCCGCGTGCCTGTACTGGGGCACCGAGATGATCTACACGATGCTCTACGGCGAGCCGACCGCCGAGCAGGTCGACGCCCTCTACCGGCACGGCGCCCGGTTCGGCACCACCCTCCAGATGACCGAGGACATGTGGCCCGCCGACCGCGCCGCCTTCGAGGAGTACTGGACCGAGTCCCTCAAGAAGATCGAGATGGACGACGTCACCCGCGGCTACCTGCGCGACCTCACCGACCTGCGCTTCTTCCCCGCACCGGTGCACTGGACGCTCGGCCGGCTGCACCGCTTCCTGACCCTGGGCTTCCTCCCGGAGCCCTTCCGCGAGGAGCTCGGCTACGCCTGGACGCGGCGCGACCAGGCCCGCTTCGACCGGTTCGCCCGGCTGCTGGCGCGCGCCAACCGCGCCATGCCCCGCCCGCTCCGCGAGTTCCCCTTCAACGTCTACCTGTGGGACGTTCGGCGGCGCATCAGGAGGAACCGGGCGATCGTCTGACCGGGCGATCGCCCGACCGGGCGCGTCACTTCCAGGCGCGGTCGAGGAAGCCGGCGACGAGCGGGGCGATCTCCGGCAGGTGGTCCTCGAGGGCGAAGTGGCCGGTGTCGAAGAGGTGGAGTTCGGCGTCCGGGACGTCGCGCAGGTAGGCGCGCGCGCCCGGCGCCGGAAAAAACGGATCGTTCGCGCCCCAGACGATCAGCGTCGGCGGGGTGTGCTTGCGCAGCCACGCCTGCCAGGCGCCGTAGTGCTCGACGTTGGAGTGGTAGTCGAACGCCAGCGCGACCTGGGCCTCCTTGCGTCCGGGCAGGTCGAGGAAGTGCTGGTCGAGCGTCCAGCCGTCCGGTGCGATCGCGGCGGGGTCGGCGACGCCCGACTCGTACTGGCCGCGCGTCCCCTCCGGGGTGAGCAGGCCGCGGATCGTCTCCTCGGCGCCGTCCTTGTGGGGGCGCAGGGCGATGAAGTCGCGCGCGCCGTCCGACAGGCCGTCCTCGTAGGCGTTGCCGTTCTGGACGATCAGCCCGGCGATCCACCCGGGGTAGCGCTCGGCCAGCCGGAAACCGACCGGCGCGCCGAAGTCGAAGACGTACATGACGAACCGGGACAGGCCGAGCCGCCGCACGAAGTTCTCGGTGACGTCGGCGAGGCGGTCGAACGAGTACGGGAAGCCGTCCGGGGCCTCGGTGTGCCCGAAGCCGGGGTAGTCGGGGGCGACGAGCCGGTAGCGGGAGCCCAGCACGTCGATGAGGCGGCGGAACTGGTGCGATGCGGACGGGAACCCGTGCAGGAGCAGCAGCACGGGCACGTCGGCGCGGTCGGGGACCGACTCCCGGTAGAAGACGCGGACGCCGTCGACGTCCAGGTGCCGGTGGACCGTCCGGGTCGCGGTGGGGAACGTCATGGCTAACGCCTTCCTTGGGTGAAGTTGCGTTAGTTATAGCCATGGACGATCTAACGCGTCAATTGGGAGATGTAGCATTAGGCGCATGAGCGATGTCATCCCGCTGACCGGGGAGCCCCTCGCCCTCGACCTGGTCAACACCCGCACGGCGGTCGGTGACCTGCTCGCCGCCCCGGACGACCTGCGCGCCTGGCTCGACCTCCAGGCCGATCGCCTCCCTGAGGCGCGGGATGCCGGCTCGCTCGACATACACGACGTACGTGCCATACAGGCCGTACGAGAGCACGTGGCGAACGCGGTCGAACGCGCCCGGCGCGGCGAGCGCCCGGACGGCACCGACCTGGACGCGCTCAACGACGCCCAGCGCGCCGCACCCGCCATCACCGAGCTGACCTGGGACGGCTCCGCGGTCGCCGCCCTGCGCCGCCGCTCCGGCCCGTGGGGAGCGCGGCTGGCCGCGGGGCTAGCCGAGGCCGCCGCCGGCCTGCTCGCCGACCCGGCGGTCACCCGGATCCGCCAGTGCGCGGCCGACGACTGCGTCCTGCTGTTCCTGCCCGCCCACCCGCGCCGCCGCTGGTGCTCCGCCGCCCGCTGCGGCAACCGCGTCCGCGTCGCCCGCCACTACCGGCGCCACAAGTCCGGCTGACGCGGTCGCGGTGCCCGGCGGGTGCCCGGCGGGTCTCAGCGGTGGGCGAGGACGTTGATCACGCGGCCGTCGGGGTCGCGGACGAAGAACCGCCGCACGCCCCACTCCTCGTCCTGCAGCGGATGGACGATCTCCGCGCCCCTCTCGCGCATCGCCGCGTAGGCCGCGTCGACGTCGTCCACCTCCACGCTGATGTCCGGGTTGACGGGTGCCGTCTTGTCCGCGGACATGAAGCTGATCTGCGCCGCCCGCTCCTCCGGGGACGCGAGCGTCATGATCCAGCCGTGGTTCATGACCTCCTCGAAGCCGAGCAGGCCGTAGAACTCGCGATTCTCCTCGACGGCCTCGGAACGGACAACGGGCATGACGCGGCGAACGGTCATTGGGCTGCTCCAGGGAAGACGTGTTCTCAGGGACGACGCTATGCGTCCGCGGCCCGACCGTCTTGGACGAATGGGAGCCGTGTCGCCTGGGCGCTCAGCCGTGGCGGTGGCGGCGTGCGGCATAGGCGGCCGTAACGGCGGCCAGCAGCGGACCCCACGCGACCAGCGGCAGGTAGCAGGCGTAGAGGATGGCGGCCTTGGCGCCGTGCGGCATCTCGGGGTCGCCGTCGCTCGCGAACCCGAACGCGAGCGGCGTCCAGATGAGCATCAACGCGATCGAACCGAGCGACGCGGGAACGATCGCGGCGAGCGGCCGGATCCGGCGGCCCCGCAGGACCGGCACCCAGCGCGGCCACACCTCGCCCCACGGCCGGACGAGACCGAGGCTGAGGAAGGCGAACGTCTCGGACGCCGCCGTCAGCGCGACCACGTACGGCAGCATGAACGAGGGGCCGTTCGCCGGGTCCTGCGACCCGGTGAAGCCGGCGGGCAGGCCGAGCGCGAACAGGATCCGCCAGATCCCGGCCGGAACCGCGCACCACATCGTCGCCTGCGCCGCCCAGTCGGCCCAGCGCGGCACCGGCCCCCGCGTCGCCGCGCCCGCGGCGTTGCCCGCCCGGCGCGTCCCGACGGCGGTCATCGGACGGCCCCGAGCGCGTGAGCGGTCGGCTCACCGGACCCGGTGGCCAGCATGGCTCCGGCGATGAGCGCGATCAGTGCGCCGACCACCACGATCTTGATCTTGGCTTTCCGGGACATCGCAGCCTCCAGTTCCTCGCGATGCCCCCAACACTCCCGCCCGGCCCGCCGCGCCCACCTCCCCCGCACGGGCGATCCCCTTCCCCCGCGCGGACGGCCCTGGGCCGCATTCCAAGGGTCACATCGTGATGATCTTCGTACGGGAATCAAATCTTCGTACGGGATCCGAGGGGATTTCGCGAGCAGCGATGAGTCGTGCGGCTTTCGGCGGTCGTACTGTCGAACCCGTTGCCGAGGAGGACTGCCGATGCGCAGCGTGACCTATTCGATGAGCGCCTCACTTGACGGCTACATCGTCGGACCGGACGGAGGCTTCGACTGGTCCGCGCCCGACGAGGAGGTCTTTCGCTTCCACATCGACCAGATACAAGAGGTCGGCGTCCACCTGCTGGGACGGCGGCTGTACGAGACGATGCTGTACTGGGAGACCGCCGACCAGGATCCGACCTTCGACGACTCCATGCTCGAATGGGCCGCGCTCTGGAATCCGCTCCCCAAGGTGGTGTTCTCCACCACGCTGTCGGCGGTCCAGGGCAATGCCCGCCTGGCCTCCGGCGGCCTGGTGGAGGAGATCGAGCGGCTGCGAGCCGAGCCGGGCGAGGGCGACATCGCGGTCGGCGGCGCGACTCTCGCTGCCGAGGCGGCCGCGTCGGACCTGATCGACGAGTACCGAGTCGTGGTGTACCCGGTGCTGGTCGGCGGCGGCCGTCCGTTCTTCCCCCAGCACGAGCGCCGGGTGGATCTCGACCTCGTCGAGACCCGCACCTTCACGTCGAAGGCCGTCTACCTCCGCTACCGCGTGGCGCGCTAAGGCTGCCGTCTCGGTTCGTTGACCTGGGCTGCTCCGGTTGTTGAGCCGGGAGCTGTTCTCGTGCGCTTGCCCTGGTTGCGCTCCAGGTCTTCTTCGTGGCGTTGGTGGTGCTGTGGTGTCACATTCCCGGGGGCCGTCATGGCGGCGGATGCATGGCGGTGGACGTCGTGCATGGCGTTCTGGGTGCGCTTCTGTGCTGGTGGGGTGTGCAGTGTTCGGGCAGCGGGAGTGGGCATGCGTAATGCGGGCAGAAGGGTGTTCGTGTCATAGGCGGAGGGGTTGGCCGTGCGGTGGGGTGGCGCTGGCGTACGGGGCCGCCCCTCCAAAGTCAAGGGCGCCTTCGGCGTCGCTTCGCGATGGACTTCGTCCACCCTTGACTTTGGAGCCTCTGCGGCCCCTGAGGCAGCGCCAAAGGGGCAGGCTCCGCCTGCCCCGCCCGGGTCGCGCCACCCCACCGCCCCCGAACCAGAGGACCAAGACCTGGGAGCGAGAGTGATGCAAGGAGAGGCTCTGACAAGCACGACGGACTTGGACCCCGCCGATTTCTACACGGGCATCGTCGCGGAGCTGTACCGACCGCTGAGGGCATTCTCTCCGGAGCCCGGGCCGTACGCGGCCTTCATAAAGGAAGCCGGAGGTCCGGCGTTAGAGCTGGGCTGTGGAGATGGCGATCCCTTACTTGAGCTGTGCCGACGCGGCCTGGAGGTCGACGGGGTCGACTCCTCGGCTGACATGCTGGACCGGCTTGGCCGCCGGGCACGCGAATACGGGGTTCGTGCCACCGTTTTCCACCAGCGCATGGAGTCGTTGAAGCTGTCGCGTCGTTATCGGGCGATCTTTCTGGCCGGGCCGACCTTCACCCTCCTTCCCGACGACGACGCCGCACTGGCCTCGCTGCGTGGCATCCGCGCCCACCTTGCCGAGGACGGCACTGCCCTGGTGCCCCTGTTCGTCCCCACGCTGACGCGGCTTGAGGAGATAGGCCGGGTGCGCACGGCGGTCGGCCCGGACGGCGCCGAGCTCCGGGTGTCCGTCCTTGCCGAGGAGCGTGACGAGGCCGCGCGGACCCAGACGGCACTGCTGCGCTACGAGCGCCACCACGGCGAGGACCACTCAGTGGAGGAGCGCCCCTGGATTCTGCACTGGTACTCCAGGTCCGATTTTCAGGCACTTGCTGCGGCTGCGGGACTGGTTGTTACTGCCGTTACCGATGCCCACGGAGCCCCTGCTCCCGCGAGTGCCTCCGACCTCAACTTCCGTCTCAAAGCCGCCGCCTGATCCAGCTCGCTCATCTCTCCTTCTCCCGGGAGAACTGACGCGGGCATGCCGACCCGCCCGTGATCCAGGGGGACCCGGGCGAGCCGGTGCTGTGGGGAGTGGCCGACTGGTTATGCGGCCCAGGTGATGGCGGGATCGGGTGGGCCGAGTGCGCCCGGCGGTCCGCTCCCGAGTTTGGTTCTTGATCTGGCGTCGGGTGGTGGCAGTAGCCGGTACACATACCGCCCGTCGGGATCTTTGCTGATGCCGATCTGGCGTGGGCTGCTGTGTTTGAAGCGGTTGTGCCACCCGCAGGTGAGCGTGAGCTGATCGATGTCGGTGGGGCTGCGGCCGAGGGCCCAGCCGTGGACGTGGTCGACCTCGCACAACGTCCCCGGGATCTCGCACTCGCGCACCGCGCAGGTCGGGTAGAGGGTTTCCAGGACCCGGCGTTGGGCGGGGCTGGCGAACCGTTCCCGATATCCCAGGTACAGGGGGTTGTGGCCGCGTCCCAGGATCAGGGGTGAGACTCCGGCCGCCAGGGCGATGCGGCGTACCTGCTCGGCCGGGATCGGCGTCCCGTCGATGAGATGGCCCGGGGCGTTGCCGCCGGTGAGGGTTTCCAGGTCGCAGATGACGGTGACCTTGGTGGCCTTGTGTCCGCCCGACAGCACACTCGACAGCGCCGCCGCCGTCCGCTCGGCGACATCGCGGTGGTCCTCGGGCCCGGCCGGCTTGGCCAGCGGAGCGAGTGTGCCGTCCCAGATGGCGGCGTCTTCGGCGTTCAGCCAGCCTTTGATGTAGCGGCCGCCGTCCAGCGAGCCGGTGCTGGTGATCCAGGACTTGGCGTAGCCGCGCTTGGCTTCCTCGGGTTCGCGGTCGGTGCCGTTGTTCTCGGCGATCACATCGCGGATGCGATTGCCGAACACTCCGACTTTCCCTGGTGAGAAGCCCTGGTCGACGAAACCCAGCAGGGTCCGTTCGGCCTCGGCGCACTCCTCCTCGTCCAAGCGGGCCACCGAGTCGCTGATGGTGGCGGCGTAGCCGTAGGACAGCTCCCCGGAGATGAGCCGCTCGGTCACCTGCGGCAGGCGATGCCGCTGCCGCGCCAACACGAGGCGCTCCTTGGCGCGGTTCTCGCGCATCCCCAGCCTCGACCGCAGCCACGCCCGCGTGGAAGGAAACCCCCAGCGTTGTTGTTCGCCGGTGGCGTCGACGCGGCCGATGAAACCGGCCAGTGCGCTTTCTTGCAGATCGCAGGCGGCGGCCAGGTCTTCGGTGAGTTCCAGGCACGCGGCCGCCGATTCCGGAGCCTCTCGCTGGGCGAGTTCAGTGGCGATCGTTGAGAGCGCGTTCACCAATTCCATGGTGGACGCGCCCGCAAGGTCGACCGTCACTGACTGCATACCTAAAGTGTACCCCAAGTGACCGACAATTGCGCGCCGAGAGGGGGGCTTCTTCTTTGCTGATCAGTGGAAAAATATTGCTCAGTGCGCCCCGGCTTCCTCCGCCTTTACCTGGTCGGCGAATTGTTCCTTTGGGGCGCTTTGTCGAGCACGCGTACGGATGGGGGCGGTGGGGTGGCGCGACCCGGGCGGGGCAGGCGGAGCCTGCCCCTTGGCGCTGCCTCAGGGGCCGCAGAGGCTCCAAAGTCAAGGGTGGACGAAGTCCATCGCGAAGCGACGCCGAAGGCGCCCTTGACTTTGGAGGGGCGGCCCCGTACGCCAGCGCCACCCCACCGCACGGCCAACCCCACCACCTATGACACGAACACCCATCTCGCGAACGCCAATCTCACGCGCACCCATCACGCGGAGACCCATCACATGAACATCGTCACACGCACGACCATTACACCCCGCACGAACAAACGAGCAGACCTGATGACGACTTCCCGCACAATCAAGCTTCATCAACGCATCGTTCATGACCTCCAAGTATTAGGTCGTCGGGCCGCGGCGTGTACGTCGACGACCTGTTCTGGGCTGAGTACGCGGCCGCGGCGGCGTAGCCAGCGGCGGAGGGCCTTCACGTTGGGCAGGACGGTGACGTCTTTCGGGCCGCCGTTCCGGACGGTGAAGTCTTTCGCGCCGACGAACACCACGACCGCATGCACCGGAACATGGCGTCCGCAGGCGGTGGCGAGCAGTGTCCGCGCGCGCTTGGCCTCGTGGCGGGAATTGCGCAGGTAGTCCACCTTGGTGGCGCCGACCATCATGCCGTTCTCCGCGACCCAGACCTTTCCGCGGGTGCTCTTGGTGTTGATCGTGACGACGCCGAACGGGCCGATCAGTACGTGGTCGATGTCGGCGCGCCGTTGCGTCCTACGGGAACGGCGTGCAGGACGTGCCAGCCGTGCTTGCGCGCCCATTTGTCGAGCTTGCCGCCCACGGTCCGTTCGGCCTTCGCGCCTACCGCGAAGTCACGGGACTCCGTGCGAGCGCCGAACATCGCGGCGAGCCATGCACGCCAATCGCGCAGCTCGTCGGAGCGGGCCTGGGCTGCGGCGCCGGCTCGGTTGAGTCCCAGATCGTCGTCAGGTTCGTCCGTGACTGCGGGCGACGGGATGGTCAGTGCCGACTCGGGATTGGCCGGGGGCGGCGGCGCGATGAGGTGCGGCGGCCCGGGTATGGACGGCGGGGGTTCGTTGAGGTTGTGGCATTCGGTGCGGACGGCGTCCCAGAACGGTGCCGCGAGTTCGGGAAGGTCGATCTCGTGGCGGCCCGTGCGAACGTCGTACCAGCCGACCTTCTGCTCGCCGCGTGACACGTAGATGCGCAGGTGGCCGTAACGGCGCCAAACCTTCGCCTCGAGATCGTCCACGACGTCCCCTAACGCGATCGTTGACGGAGATTGGCAGCCTATGTCATGGAGAAGCAGGGCGCCGGGGCTTCTGGACGGGCCAGACCGTCGAATGGTTACGGCCGCCGTCGGTAGCGTGGGCGCCGGAATCCCGGTCGGCGCCTTGGAGGCGGAAGATGGGCACGGTCGTTGTCGGCATCGTCGGGACGCTGCTCGGTGTCCTGGTCACCGGGACCCTGCAGCAATTGCAGGCGGCGCGGGCCCGGAAATGGACGCGAAGCGACTCGCTGACCGACGTCAAGCGGCGCGTCTACACCGAATACCTGCGGGCCGTCAGCGCGAGTTACGCCCAGGCGCTGTCGGGGAAGAGAGGCCGCCCGGACGATGCCGCGCTGCTCGTCGCGACGGCGGAGATCGAAATCCTCGCGGACGCCAGGGTGGCCGAGCCGGCCCGAAGGCTCGCGGACACCGTTCTGGAGGTGCACGCGCGGATCGCACGCGACGACGGCGTGACCGCGTCCGAGGTGGAGGACGTCGACCAGCGCCGCCGCGCACTCATCGGCCTCTTCAAAACCGATCTCGGCATCCCGACCCAGGCCGTGCCCACCGACTGAGGGTCTGGGCGTCGGCCGGGGGCGCGCCCACCGACTGAAGCCCTGCGTGTCGGCCGGGGCGTGCGCGGTGGCTGAGCGGCGCGCCCCGGCCTGCGGGTCAGTGGCGGGCGGTGATTCGGGTGGGCAGGGAGGCGAAGCCGCGGTCGTTGGAGGAGTGGATCCGCTCGGCGGCCGCCTCGTCGATCTCGTAGTCGGCGACGATCGCGGTGACCTCCTGCAGCGCGATGCGGGCTTCGAGGCGGCCGAGGTTGGCGCCGAGGCAGTGGTGGCGGCCGTTGCCGAAGGCGAGGGACGGGCCGGTGTCGCGGTCGAGGTCGAAGCGGTCCGGGTCGGGGAACACCGACGGGTCGCGGTTGGCGGCGCCGGTCAGCAGCAGCACCTTCGCGTCCGCGGAGATCTTGACGCCGTGCAGCTCGACGTCCTCGGTGGTGGTGCGGGCGAGGACCTGGGTGACCGGGTCCCAGCGGAGGGTCTCCTCGATCCAGTCGTCGATGCGGCCGCCGAACGCGCGGGCGCGCTGGTCGGGGTGCAGCCAGGCGGCGTGCCAGGCGTTGCCGAGCGTCAGCATGGTGGTCTCGATGCCCGCGCCGACGAGCAGGATCAGCACTCCGACGATCTCCTCGGGGGTGAGGCGGTCGTCGCCGTCCGCGGCGTCCAGCAGCCCGGAGAGCAGGTCGCCGCGGCGCTCCTTGGCGCGCTCGATCGTCAGGTCGGTGTAGTAGCCGACGAGGGCGCCGATGGCCTGCAGCGCCTCGGGCGGCAGGTCGTCGCCCTCCTCGCCGCGGTACATGATCGCCATGCCGAGGTCGCGGACCAGGCCGCGGTCGGCCTCGGGCACGCCGACCAGCTCGGAGATGACGTCGGTGGGGAAGCGGCCGGCGAAGTCGGTCATCAGGTCGAACGCGTCGCCGTCCAGGTGGGGGAGCAGGCAGTCGCGGGCGATCTCACGGATGCGCGGTTCCAGTTCCTGGACGCGGCGCTGGGTGAACGCGCGGGCCACCAGGCCGCGCATCCGGGTGTGCTTGGGCGGGTCCATGGCGACGAAGGAGAAGAACTTCTCCGCCTCGGGGCCCCAGAACGCCGGTTCGATGCGCAGCCCGTTCCGGCTGGAGAAACGCGCGGAGTCGCGGAGTGCCGACAGAACGTCGTCATACCGGGACAGCGCCCAGAAGCCGTCCGTTTCGTTGCGATGGACCGGTGACTTCTCGCGCAGTTCCGCGTACACCGGGTAAGGGTTTTCCTGAATCGCGAAGTCGAAGGGGCTGTAGAGGGGTTCCACCGTGTGCCTTCCCGGGTAGCCGATGCGCGATGGACCGATCCTGCCACGCATAATGGGGTCCTGGCATTTCACTTCCGTCGCGGTTTCGCGGCGGGCGACGAAGCGAGGCCGCCCTGGACACCGAGCGAGTTCCACCGGGCATCGACCCGACGAAGGCGCATCCCTCCCGCAGGTACAACTACTGGCTCGGCGGCAAGGACAATTTCGCGGTCGACCGGGAATCGGCGGAGATGGTCGCCTCGGCGTTTCCCACGGTCGGCCTGGCCGCGCGGGAGAATCGCGCGTTCATGCGCCGGGTGGTCGGCCACCTGGCGGGCGAGGCGGGGATCGGGCAGTTCCTCGACATCGGCACCGGGCTGCCGTCGGCGGGGAACGTGCACGAGATCGCGCAGGCGGTCGACCCGTCGGCGCGGATCGTGTACGTCGACAACGACCCGATCGTCCTGGTGCACGCCCGCGCGCTGCTGACGGGCGAGCCGGAGGGGCGGACGGCCTATATCGACGCGGACCTGCGCGATCCGGAGAAGATCCTCGCCGATCCGGACCTGCGGCGGACCCTGGACCTGTCGCGTCCGGTCGCGCTGATGCTGGTCGCGACGATGCATTTCATCACCGACGACCACGACCCGTACGGGATCGTCCGGCGGCTGCTCGACGCGCTGCCGCCGAGCAGTTACCTGGTGATGACGCATGCGACCGGTGACTATCTGACGCCGGAGGAGTACGCGGTGAGCGTGGAGGCGAACGAGCGGAGCGGGGTGCCGTTCCGGTTGCGCAGCCACGAGGAGTTCGCGCGTTTCTTCGAGGGGCTGGAACTGCTGCCGCCGGGTGTCGGCTCGGTCGTGGAATGGCGTCCGGAGGTGCCGGCGGAGGACCGTCCGGCGATCGAGGACGTCTCGATGCTGTGCGCGGTCGCCCGCGTCCCCTGACTCAGGTGAGGGGGAGGACGCGGCGGGCCTCGGAATGGGCCTGGTCGTGGATTTCCAGCGCGGTGGCGAGGGCGGCGTCCAGGTCGTCGAGGGTGCGTTCGACCAGGTCGAGGGCGTCGCGGGCGCGCTGGAGGCCGGACGTTTTGACGAGCGAGCCGCGGGCCAGGCCGTCCAGGAGGGCGCGGTCGGCGTCGCGGTAGAGGGTCAGCGCGGGCATCAGCCGTTCGGTGTCGGCCTGGAGCGCGGTGAAGCCGTCGGCGGCGGTGGCGAGTTCGGCGTGCTTCGCCTCCAGGGCGTCGCGTTCGGCGGCGAGGCGGCGCCGCGTGTCGGTGAGCTCGGCTTCGGTGGCGGCGGCCTTCTCGACGGTCTCCCGGAGCCGCTCGTCCAGTTGCTCCAGTTGCGCGCCGGTGAGGCGGAGCAGGGCGGTGGCGGACGCGGAAAGCTCTTCCTCCGCGTCGCGGGCGTCCTGCAACGCGGGCAGGCGGGCCTCGAACGCGTCGCGCTGGGCGCGGAGCGCGTCGAGTTCGACGCGTACGACGTCCAGGCGGTGCAGTTCGGCGAGTTCGGCGCGGACGGCGGCGTGCTCGTCGGCGGTCGCCTTCATCGCGTCCACGGCGGGACGCAGCTCGGCCAGCCGGCGGCGGTCGGCGGTGAGGTCCGCGCGCATCCGGGCGAGCTCGGCGGTGGTCTCTTCGAAGTGCGCGACGAGGTCGCGGCCGAGGTCGCCGCCGCGGGCGAGGGCGGGCATCGTCTCCAGCAGTTCCGGCAGGTCGTGGAGCGCCTCGTCCAGCTCGGAGACGAACCGGAACGCGGCGAGGTCGTCGCACGGCGGGACGGCGCGGGCCTCCTCCAGCGCGGCGGCCAGCGCGGCCTTCAGTGCGGCGAGCGCGTCGGTCATCGGGCGGGCCTTTCGAGGGGGACGGGCACCGGTTCGGCGTCGGGTGCGAGGGGGAACAGCACGACGACGGGCCCGCGGGTCGCCGCGCGCAGCCCGATCCGGTACGCGCCGGGCGGCAGCGCGCCGGCACGGCAGGGGGCGGGACGGCCGTCGACCTCGACCGGCAGCGTCCCGGCGTCGTCGAGCATGAGCGCGGGGGCGCCGAGCGCGGGCTCGCGGCGGTGGCACAGCAGCAGGTCGCGGCCGTTGAGGGCGGCGAACCGGCCGGGCCGTCCCGGCACGCCGATCTCGGCCTCGGTGGGCAGCCCGTCCCGGATCCGGTGGATCGGCAGCCGGACGTCGGGCAGCGGCGCCTCCCGGAACAGGCCGCCGGCGATCAGTGCGGCGCCCTCCACGGCGGCGTGCGGGCCGAGCCGGACGGCGTCCGGCAGCGCCTCGGCAACGAGCGGGAATTCGGCGAAACCGCCGGTCAGCACCGCGCGCGCGGACCCGGAGGGCCAGCGGGACGCCAGGGCCGCGAGCCGCGCGCCGACCGGCTCGAACGCCTCCAGCAGCGCCCCGGCGGTGATCTCCAGGTCGCCGGCGCGCAGCGCGAGCGCGTTGCGGAACAGCGCCTTCTCGCGGGCGGTGGCGAGCACGGTGGCGAGCCGCTCGGCGTGCTCGGCGGCGGACGCCGCGAACTCCCGGCGCCGCCCCGGCGCCACGGCCTCGGCGAACGCGTCGCCGCCCGCGCCCGCGTCGAAGGCGCCGTCCACGAGCCGGACGGAGTCGCCGAAGACCTCGCACAGCCCGAACCCGGTGCCGGACGCGCCCGCGTCGCAGACCAGGTAGCGGCCGGGGCCGGTGCGCGCGGCGGCGTGCGCGGCGACGGCGGCGAACCGGCCGATCAGCGTGGTCGGCCCGGCCGGCAGGACGGTCGCGTGCAGCAGTTCCTGCCGTGCGAGGCCGGCGCCGTGGTCGCGCCAGTGGTCGGGGACCACGCAGGTGACCGGCCGTCCGGTGCCGGCGGTCCGGGCGAGCACGGCCGGGATCGCGTCCGGTGGCGGCGTGCCGATCACGGTGAGGCCGGCGGACGTCCGGATCCGGGTGGTGGCGGTCCCGACGTCGACCGCCGCCGTCACGGCTTGCCGCCGCGGATCCACCGCCCGGGCTTGGACGCCTTGACGAGCTGCTGCGCCCACTCGGAGATCCGCCGCAGCCGGTCCCGGGTGTCGTCGCCGATCAGCACGTCGTCGTCCTCGCCGGGCCCGGCGGTGACGTCGATCAGCAGCAGCCAGAAGTCGATCTCGGCGACGGCGGTGGCGGCGGCCCGGGTGCGCAGCTCCGGGCCGAGGGCGTCCACCCGCGCGAACGTGCGGGCCAGGTCGAGGGCGCGGTTGACCGCGTCGGGCGCGCCGAGCTCGCCCAGCGACAGCCGGACCTCGTCGACGATCTGGACCACGGCGGCGCCGGTCAGCTCCAGCGGGCCGTCCAGCAGCATGCCGACGATCCGGTCGTTCGGCACGCCCCGGTACATCTCCTCCGCGCACAGCCTGCCGACGTGGTCGGCGGGGGCGTTGTGCGGCAGGTTCGTCAGCACCGTCATCAGGGACTCCTTCGCGAGTTCCGGGAAGCGTTGCGCGGCCTCGTGCCACCAGACCTGGTACTCGGCGACGCCGTCGAGGCCGGGCACGCGCGCGCGGGCGGCGAGCATCGCCTTCGCCAGCGGCCGCCCGTCGGCGACCGGCCCGGCGGTCAGGTCGCGGACCAGCGGCAGGACGGCCTCGGTCCCGCCCGGCGTCGCGGCCCAGCCGCCCGCCCGCAGCCAGGTCGCGAGGGCCTGGCGGCGCCGGTCGGCGCGCCCCTCCGGCATGGGCAGCCCCCATACCGAGCGGAATCCCTCCCGGTAGCGGGGGTGGTCCGCGGCGGAGCCGCCGGTCACGTGGTGCGGCGGCTCGCCGAGCCACAGCAGCAGGCCGTCCAGGACGCCCCGGTCGGCGGGGTCGGACGCCCGCACGCTCGCCAGCCGGCCGGTGAGCCGCAGCGCGTCCCCGGCGGGGATCCGGTCCAGGGAGGTCAGCCAGCCGGTGATGCCGCCCAGCACCAGGCCGAGGCGCCGGGCCTCGGCGGCCAGGGCGAGGACGTCGCCGACGCAGGCGGGGTCGTGCCCGGCGAGCCCGGCGAACCGTCCCGCGTCGACCGGGGTCAGCGGCACGAACAGCAGGTGGCGGAACAGCCCGAGCAGCGACTCGGGCAGGTGGTGGGTCAGCCGCGCGTACCAGTCCTGGAGCGGCTGCGCCGCGCCCCGCCCGAGGGCGGTCATCAGCGCGCACACGACCCGGGGGGCGCGGGGCAGCTCGCCGAGCGTCGCGGGCCACTGCGGGTCGGCCGGGGCGACCGACGCCGGGCCGATCACGTCCAGGACGAGCTGCCCGGCGGCCTCGGCGCCCGCCTCGTCCGCGCCGCGACCGGGCGGGACGACCAGCGACGCGAGCAGCGCGTCGGCGCCCCCGAGGTCGCCGGCGAGGTCGAAGTACGGCAGCGCCCGCTTCGCGCGCTCGGCGGGCGGGACGTTCCCGCCGTCCCAGACGAGCCCGCGCACGGCCGCGCACAGCTCCCGGAACGGCGTCACGGTCGTGCCCGCGATGTCCGTCCAGCACTTGCGCAGCAGCGGGACGTCGCCGGGTGCGCGCTCCTGGACGAGCGCGCGCAGGATCTTGCGGGCGTCCGCGTCGCCGAGTTCCCGGTACCGGCCGCCGTTCAGCAGTTCCCGCAGGTCGTCGGGGTCGTGCGCGCCGCGCTCGACCGCGCGCAGCACCGTGACGGGCCAGTCGAGCGAGCCGAGGATCCGCACCGCCGTGCCCGGGTCGGCGTCGGCGAGCGGCTCGGTGGCGTGCGCGAGGTGCGCGATGACGTCCTCGTGCGTGCGGCCCCGCTCTCCGAACAGGCCGGCGAGCATCTCCGCGTACGCCTTGCCGGCCGTGTCCTGCTCCGGCAGCCGCGGCGCCTGCCAGTCCAGTTCGGCGGTGCGCTCGCGGACCTGCCGCGCGAACGCCAGCGACACGTTCCGGTTGCCGCTCTGGTCCCAGGTCGCCGCGCTGAACCGGGTCCGCCAGCCGTAGGGCAGCAGGCTCGCGACGGCGTCGAGGAACTCCAGCCGGTCCCCGACGGCGAGGTCGCCCGCCCCGGTCACGGTGACGGGGCCGTCCAGCAGCAGCGCCGCCGCCGCGGCGACCCGCTGGACGCCGAACCGCCGGACGGCCTCGGCGGGCCGCGCCGGGTCGAGCGGCGGGACGCGCAGGTCGAGCCCGCCGGACGGGAACGGCGGCGCCAGCGCGGCCAGCGCCTCGCTCAGCCCGGTGAACGACACGGGCGTCCGCCGCATCGCCTCGTACGGGACGCACAGGTAGCGGGTCTCGGCGATGGGGCGGCCCGCGCCGTCGGCCTCGCCCGTCCAGTCCTCCAGCGCGACGCCGATGCGGGTGCCGTCGTCGGCGCCGCGCACCTCGCTGATGGTGATCCACGGCAGCGCGGCCGGGCCGGACCGTCCGGGCGACGGGGTGCCGAGCGCGTAGTGCCGCAGGATGTGCGCGTAGTCGGCGGCGGAGAAGTCGGGGCCGCCGCAGCCGGTGACGCGGTACTCGTCGTAGCTGCCCGGCGGCTTCCCGCGGATCGCCCACCCGGCCCGCAGCGCGGTCACCGGCCGGGTCATCGCGGTTCGCCCACGTTCCCGGCCAGCCACATGACCGGCTCCAGCACGTTGATCGGGGCGACGTCGCCGCGGATCCGGAACCGGTCCTCGCCGGCGAGGCCGTCCCCGCCGTCGGAGCGCTCGGCGATGTTCAGGTAGTCCTCCGGCAGGAACCGGTTCTCCAGCGGGTCGCGGTAGAAGCCGATCGCGGACGTCACGAAGTACCGGGTCCGGGACTCCCCGAAATGCGACCGGATGCCGTTGAGCAGCGAGTTCACCGGGTCGTGCGCGTGCGTGCCGCGGTAGAGGTCCTGGAAGAACTCCAGCGCCCGCGTCTCGTCCACCCGCGGCATCCCGAAGATGCTCGCCGGCGGCGTCACGTAGCCGAGCCGCACGGCCCGCTCGTACACCTCGGGGTGGTCGAACTTGGTGATGCAGACGGCCAGGTGGTGCGGGAGCTTGTGGTCGACGCCGCTGGTCCCGGCCAGCTCGGAGATCTGCAGGACCGTCCGCTGGAAGAACGCGTACGCGTCGTTCATCTCCCGCTCGCGGGTCGGGTCGAACAGGAACAGCAGCCCGTCGCAGCCCGCCAGGTGCCGGACGAGCCGCTCCTCGGCGTCGCCGCCCCCGCCGCCGTCGCCGGACCCGCCGTCATCGGATCCGGCGGAGCTGCTGAACCGCAGCCCGGACGACGGCGCGGGCGCGGCCCGGTCCTCCGGGCGGCTGCTGAACATGCCGCCGGGGGCGTCCATCAGGTCCAGCATCACCGTGTACGGGACGGGCCGGCGGCGCTTGAAGCGGAGCTTTCCGGTGTCCGGGCGGACCTTCTTGACGTGCGTGCCGTGCAGCTGCCAGGCCAGGTTCGGCGGCAGCTCCCGGGTCGCCGGGACGAACCGCCGCTCGATCTTCAGCTGCCGGGTGGTGTCGGCGAGGAACTCGGTGGACGCGCGGTTGCAGCCGACGAGCCGGACGTCGTGCTCGCCCTCCTCGGCGGCGATCCGCAGCGCCGCGAGGAAGGTGGTCTTCCCGCAGGTCGGCGCGCCCCACAGCCCGATGCGGCGGGGCCGCTCGGGCGCGGGCGGCGGCGGCCCGGCCGGCTCCTCGGGGCCGGCCTCCCCGGGCCGGGCTTCGTCGGGCGGGGTGGGTGCGGTCATGGCGGGCCTTTCACGGGGTCGCGCGGGAGAGGTCAGGGGACGAGGGGGAACGGCAGCGGCGGGGCGTCGTCGCCGGGCAGCACGCCGAGGATCTTGGCGAGGGCGGCGGCGTCCACGGAGTCGAGCCCGGTGCGGTGCGCGGCGCCGAGCACCTCCCATTCGGGGGCGTCGCCGCGCCCGCGGCCGGGCGCGGCGTGCGGGCCGGGCGCGTCGCGCGGGGCCGGCGCGTCGGTCACCGCGACGAGCCGCACCCCGGCCGCCTCCATCCGGGCCACGGCGTGCCGCCAGCTCAGCCGCCGCGGGCACGGCTCGACGGGCCGGAGCACGTCGCCGTGCCCGCTGCCCGGATGCGGCGGGCGGCCCGCGACGGTCAGCAGGACGCGGGCGCGGCCGTCGCGGGGGCCGGCCAGCAGCGCGGCGGCCCGGTCGAGGGAGTCCTCCAGCGGCGCCGCGCGCGGCCCGAACCGCTCGGACGGCGGGGACGGCAGGTCGGCGAGGGTGCGGGCGGCGTCGTCGGGCGGTTGCAGGGGGCCGCCGAACACCACGTCGCGGTCCTTGTGCTTCGGCTCGATCGGGTGGTCGAGGTGCCCGACGACGGCGACGCGGGCGGTGCCGCCCAGCTCGTCGCCGAGCAGTTCGAGCAGGTCGGCGACCAGGTCGCGGCGGCGCCGGGCGGTCTCGGGGCGTCCGCCCAGCTCCAGCACGCAGACCAGCTCGGTGGTGAACGCGGTGGCCGGCAGCCGGGCCGGGACGCGGCGCAGCAGCTCCGGCCAGGACGGCGCGTCGTCGCTCACGTCGTCCGGTTCGAGGAAGCGGACGCGGCCGGGGCCGTCGAGCGCCACGCGGACCATGCCGGACGCGCCCCTCGGCATCCGCGCCGAGACGATCCGGATCGGCTCGGGCGGATCGTCCCAGGTGACGACCGCGAGCGCGGTCTTCTGGTCGGGGACGCCCGGCACGCGGCGCACCCGCACCGCGGTCTCGTCGCCGGCGCGCGCCCCGGCCGGGAACAGCGGCAGCCGGACGACCTCGGCGGAGCCGTCGGCGGGCCGCGCCCGCAGCGCCGCGAGCCCGTAGGGGCGGGCGATCGGGCGTTCCGCGACGATCCGGCCGAGCAGCGCGGCGGCGTCGCCGTCCCCGGCGTCCGGGCCCGCCGCGATCCGGACGTCCGGCAGCAGGTCGGTGAACGCCCGGACGACCGCGTCCGGGAACGGCATGCCGGGCATCGCCGTCATCACCGCGGTGTCGACGGACGTGCAGTACCGCCGCACCAGGTCGCCGACCGCGCCGCCGATCGTCGCGTCCGCCCACGCCGGGTCGATGCCGGACGGCCCGCCCGCGAGCTGGAACCGGCGCCGCACCGCGTCCCGCGCCAGGCCGGGCAGGAGGCCCGGCCACGGCACCGACGCCAGCTCGCGGAAGCCGAGCGGGCCCGCCGCCGGGACGCCGCCCGTCACGAACAGCCGGACCCCGGCGTCCTCCACGGCGACGACGACGAGCGCGCGGTGCGGGCCGAGCGCGTCCAGCACCGCCGCCAGCGGCGGGCGCACCGCCTCCCGGCCCGCGGCCGCCGTGCGCCGCGCCGCCTGCCACTGCGTCTCGCTCGGACGGCCCCGCAGGTGGGAGGCGTACGGCAGCCAGTCGTCCCCGGCGCGCGCCGCCGCCCGCAGGTCGAACTCCAGCCGCGCCTCCGACAGCGCGGCCTCGGCGGCGGCCCGGTCCGCGCGGCCCGGGCGCCACGGACCGGCGAGCGTCCACCCGCACACCGCGCACCGGACGTCCCGCCGCGCCGCCGCGTCGTTCACCGCGGTCGCGTCGACGGGCACCGTGCACAGCGGGCAGCGGCCGTCAGCCGAGTTCATCGGGCACATCCTCCGGCAGCAGCAGGTTCAGCATCCGCGCGTCGGCGTCCGGGCGGTCCACCACCCGTTCGGCGAGCCGCGCCTCCATCCGCTCCAGCAGCCGGCGGACGGTCCGGCCGTTGCCGAACCCGGGCCGCCGCGCCGCGCCCGCCAGCCACGCCCGCGCCGCCGGGAGCGTCGCGGGATGCAGCTCGTAGCGCTGCCGTTCCGCCATCGACCGCAGGATCTCCAGCAGGTCGTCGACCTCGTAGGCGGGGAACTCGATGGTTTCGGAGAACCGGGAGCCGAGCCCCTCGTTCGCCGCGACGAACCGGCGCATCGGCTCCGGGTAGCCCGCCGCGATCACCGCGAGCCGGCCGCGATGCCGCTCCATCTCCTCGACGAGCGTGTCGATCGCCTCCTGCCCGAAGTCGTTGTCGCCGCCGCCGGTCAGCGCGTACGCCTCGTCGATGAACAGCACCCCGCCGAGCGCCCGCTCCACGGCCTTGCGGGTCAGCGGCGCGGTCTGCCCGACGTAGGACGCGACCAGCCGCGACCGCCCCGTCTCCACGACGTGCCCGCGCTCCAGCAGCCCCATTTCCTTGAAGATCCGGCCGAAGTGCCGCGCCACCGTCGTCTTCCCGGTGCCGGGCGGGCCGGTGAACAGCAGGTTCGGCGCGACGACCTCGCCGTGGCCGCGCAGCCGACGCAGCCGCAGCCGCTTCACCAGCACGTCCGCGCTCCGCTTCACCTGCGCCAGCCCGATCATCGCGTCCAGCTCGCCGAGCAGCTCGGCAGTGTCCTTCGGCACGGGGCGCGCGTCGCGGCGCAGCCGTTCGGGCAGGTCGCGCGGCTCGAGCGGCCGGTCGCGGTCGTCCTTCACGCGCCGCGCCCAGCGCGCGGCCGTCTCCTGCGTGACGTCCCGGACGGCGCGCGCGTTGCCGAACCCGCGGCCGCGCGTGCGGTGCAGCTCCGCGATCGCCTCGCCGAGCGCCGTCTCGAACCCCTCGCCCCACGCCATCCCCATCGGACGCAGCTGCCGTGCCGCGATCTCCGCCAGCTCCGCGGGCTCGTAGTCGGGGAACGCAATGACGTTCTCGTGCGGGAACCGGCTGCGCAGGCCCGGGTTGCTGTCGAGGAATTCCTGCATCTCGTCGGGGTAGCCGGCGACGATCACCACGAGTTCGGCGCGGTCGTCCTCCATCCGGGCGAGCAGCTCGGTTATCGCCTCGCGGCCGAACCCGTCCGCCTGGTCGCTCAGCTCGTACGCCTCGTCGACGAACAGCACCCCGCCGAGCGCGCCGTCGACCACTTCGCGGGTCTTCGTCGCCGTCTGCCCGACGAACCCCGACACCAGGTCGCTCGCCCGCACCGACCGGACCCGACCGTGCCGCAGGATCCCGAGCTCCCGGTACAGGTCGCCGACGATCCGCGCGACCGTCGTCTTGCCCGTGCCCGGATTGCCGGTGAAGACCAGATGGTGCGACACCGGTTCCGTGCCGGCGGGCGGCCGGTACCGCAGGCCCTCCAGGTGCCGCTTCACCGGCTCCAGGCCGACCAGCTCGCCGAGGCGGCGCATCACGTCGCCGTCCGCGACCGTCCCGGCGATCCACCCGTACCGGTGCAGCTCCTCCTGCCCGAGCGGCGTCCCCTCCGCCGCCATCCGCCGGCCGAGCCGCCGCTCCCAGGTCTCCAGCGGGACGTCCTGCGCCGCCATCGCGCGGATCGTGCCCGCGAGCCTTGTCCAGTCCGCTATCTGGAGGTTCTTCTGGATCCTGAGGCGGTGCACGAGCCGCGCCAGCTCCGCCTCGCCGGGCGGGCGCAGCAGGCCGGGACGCGCCGGACGCCGCTCCTCGCCCTGCACCACCTGCACGAGCCCCGGCAGGTCGCGGCTGCCCTCGGCGAACGCGCGGACCTCCGCCAGCGACGCCCCGCCGAACACCAGCACGCAGATGTTGCGGCTCCCCGGCCGGAACTCCAGCCACCGCTCCAGCGCGGCGGCGAACGGCGCCCGCGCCTCCTGCCAGCGCTCCAGCACCTCCAGCTGCTCGACGACGACGGCCGTCGGCGTCGACTCGTCCAGCATCAGGCTCCGCAGCATCCGCACCGCGAACGCCCCGGACATCGCCCGGTTCTCCGCCCGCGCCGGCGCGGCGGGCGGGCGGCGCAGGCGGCGGCGCCCGAGCGGGCCGCTGAAGCCGGGGCGCATCACCGACGCGTCATTCTCCGATCGGTCTTCTGCTTCGGGGTCGGCGGGGAGGCGCCGCGACGCCGCGTCCCGGACGGTCAGCGTCGCGTCCAGCGAGAAGAACACGATGCGCTCGTAACCGGCGTCGTGCAGCGCCTCCCACACCGCGCTGCCGAGATCGTGCTGGCGGTAGAGGCCGTCCACGAACGCGTCCTTGACGCCCGGCCCGTACAGCGGCAGCACCGACTCGCCCTCGCGCGCCGCGTCGCGCAGCGCCCGCAGCCGCTCGGGCACCGTGTCGCGAGGGTCAGCGCTCATCGGCCCCTCGGGCGCGCACCTCGGCCCGCTTCGCCGCCGCGCGCTCGCCCGCCGCATGCTCGGACGCGGGACGTGACAGCGCCGCGAAGTCGCGCAGCCCCGGATCGGGCTCACCGCCCTCCTCCGCCGGGTCGCCCGCGTCGAGGCCCTCCGCGCGCAGCGCCCGGCTCACCGCCATCGACCGCTCCCGCCGCGCCGCCTCGTCCGGATCGTCCTCGTACGACAGGATCCGCAGCGTGAAGCCGGACCCGTCGCCGTCCGGCGCCACCTCCACCACGACCTCGCCGCCGTCCGCGCGGTGCCGCAGCCGGCTGAAGAACGCGCGCCGCTCGTCCCCGGCCGCGTAGGTGTTGTCCGACCAGGCGAACCCCTGCCCCTCCAGCACCTCCACCACCTGCTCGGCGACGTTCACCCGCAGCTGCGACGCGACGATCCGCGCCGCGGCCCGCTCGACCAGCGCGTCCAGCCGTCCCTCGTACTCCGGCGCCGCCTCGGTGATCAGCGCGCGCAGCTCGGCGGCGTCCAGCGGGCAGGCCGGGTCGGCGACCAGCTCGACCCGCCGCGCCACCTCGTCGCGCAGCTCGCCGAGCCCGCCGTCGGTCCAGTGGTCGACGTCCAGGACGGTGCCCGGGTCGGCCTCCGGCACGGGACGCTCGGCGTTGTCCTCGATGGTCGCCGCGACCGTCCGCAGCACGGCCAGCGCCTCCGCCCGGACCGCCTCCCACTCCAGCGCGAGCCGCTCGACGTCCGCGCGCAGCTCGCTCAGGTCGAGATAGAGGTCCTGCACCTGGCTCAGCGAGTACCCGGCCGCGTGCGCCTCCAGGTTCCCCCGCGCGACGGCCAGCCGGGACGCCAGCCGGGCCAGCCGGCCGGGGGCGAACCGGTCGTGCGGCAGCGTGTCGCGGATCGCGTCGTGCATCGTCCGCGCGTCCTCGAACAGCCGCCGCGCCGTGGCCGCCGCCGCGTCGCTCTCGCCGCGCAGCTCGCCGACCCGCGCGTCGACCGCCGCGAGCCCGGCGCGCCGTTCCGCCCGCTCCCGCGCGATCTCCGCGGCGAGCCGTTCCCCCTGCTCCGCCAGCCGCTCGCGGCCTTCCGCCAACTGCCTGCCGTGCTCGCGCAGCCGCCGGCCGGTCTCCTCCTCCAGCTTCGCGGCCTGCTCGCTCAGCCCGGCGAGCGCGCGGCCGGTGCCGTCCTGCCGGGCCTCGGTCTCGCGCCGCACCCGCTCCACGTCCGCGCGGGCGGCCCGCTCCACCTGCCGCAGCAGCCGCGGCATGTCCCGCCGCACCTTCGCCAGGTCGCGGGCGGACGCCTGCGCGTCCCGCCACGCCGCCGCGTCCACGGAGATCACCTTCGCGCCGCTCATCGGGACTCCTCGTCGCTCGTGGTGAAGCCTTCGGCCAGCGCGCGGGGCGGCACGCCGACCAGCAGCGCCTCCCCGCCGCGGACCCGCACCTCCGCGCGGCGCGGGCCGTCCCCGAGGGCGCCCGCCGCGTCCGCCAGCCGGGCGGTCAGGTGGTGGACGCGCTGGTTGGCGCTGCCGCGCAGCCCCCGGTCGTCGTTGCGGGACCGCACGTACCGGCCGTCGATCAGCACGTCGACCTCGGCGAGCAGCGCCTCCGCGTCCGGGCGTCCGGCCAGTTCCTCGCGCCGGAACCCGGTGAAGCAGATGACCGACAGCTCGCGTCCGGCCCGCGCCGCCCGCACCATCGCCGCGAGGCCGTCCGCCTGCGCCATCGGCTCGCCACCCGACAGCGTGAGGCCGGTGACGTCCGGGTCGGCCAGCAGCTCACGGGCCAGCTCGTCCGGCGCCACCTCGCGGGCCTGGCGGAACGGGATCCAGTCCGGCGCGATGCAGCCCCGGCAGCGGAACGGGCAGCCCTGCACCCACACCACCGAACGCAGCCCCGGCCCGAGCGCCCGCGTGCCCACGCACGTCTCCGCCACGTTGATCACTGGCGCCGGCCCTGCCACCAGTTCGTCAGCGGCCCGAAGAGCTGGTCGCGCCGCGACCGGCGCGTGGCGTCGCGCAGATGACCCTCGTAGCCGGACGGCTCGAACCGCGGCGCCTCCGCCGGCGTGCCTCCGAGCCGTCCGCCCGCGCTCGGGCCGGCGCCGTAGGGAGCTGCGCCACCGAACGAACCGCCTCCGTTCGGAGCGCCCCCGTACGGCGCCGCGCCGCCAGCGTCGACGTTGCCGCCGTACGGCACCGCGCCACCGGCGTCGACATTGCCGCCGTACGGCGTCGCGCTGCCGCCTGCCCCGGCTCCAAAGGAGCCGCCGCCTCCGAAGGGCGCCGCGCTGCCGCCGGCACCGGAACCGTACGAACCGCCGATCGGATCACCGGCGCTGCCGCCGCCGAACGGCGCCGCGTTGCCGCTTGCGCCCGCGCCGTACGAGCCGCCGGGCATGCCGTTCACCACGCGCACGTTCGAGCCCGCGCCGTTCGAGCCGCTGCTCGCGAAGCCGCCGTTCCCGCCGGACGGCACCGGAGGATCGAACGCGAGACCGCCCGGGCTCCCGGACGGCATGCGGCGGTCGTAGCCCGGCTCCGTCCGGACGTACCGGTCGAGGTCGGCGGGGATCCGCGCCATCTCGCGCCGCTTCCACTCCTCCAGCGCCGCCTCGCCGACCTCGCCTTCGGCCATGGCCGTCCGCTGCGCGAGGTCCGCCAGCACCGCGCGGCGCGCGTCGTAGACCAGCCCGGCGTACTTGACGTCGTCGGCGGCGCGGACCCGCGCCACGTCCGCGTCGCGCCGGGCGAGGTGCGCGCCGGTCTCCCGGTTCTCCCGCTCGTGCGCCGCGACGAGATCGTCGTAGACGGTCGGCGGGCCGAGGATCTGCATCATCTTCACCAGCACCGGCAGCAGCTCGATCGCGATGAACATCAGCGTGACGAACAGGTGCGCGGTGCCGATCGTCCCGTTCTTCTGCGAGAGCCGGTCGAGGGCCTCCAGCCGCAGCGCCATGCCGTCGGAGTCGCGGGTGTCGGCCGCGTGCTGCGCCTGGAGCGCGGACTGCTGCTTCTTCAGCCGGGTCAGCTCCGCCGTCACGCCTCGGCGCCGCCCTGCCCGTTCAGCTCGTTCCGCGCGTCCTGGACGCCCTTGGTCTTGAGCTGCGCCATGTAGTTCTTGAGCTGGGTGTCGGCGGTGTCGAAGTCGCGCTTGGTGTCGTTGTAGTCCTGGATGCGCTTGCGGGCCTCCGGGCCGAGGCCGGCGCGGCCCGTCCCGCACTGGCCGAGCTGCTCGCAGGTCAGCTTCTCGCGCCGCTGCTCCAACTCCTTCTGCAGCCGGTCGCGCTTGTCCTGGAGCTGCTTGAGGGTGGGGTCGGCGTCCGGTGTCGCGGGCAGGCCGCCCGCGGTGATCTGCGCCTCGAGCTGCTGTTTGCGCTTCTCCAGCCAGTCGATGCGCTTGCCGACCTGGTCGCCCGCGGTCTGCGCCTGGTACTTCGACTCCGCCTCGGCGTGCAGGACGTTGACCTCCTGCGAGATCTCCGGCGCGAAGATCTGCAGCACGATCGGCATCGACAGCACGAACCCGAACAGCAGCGCGAGCAGCAACCGGGGCAGTGCCAGGAAGACCACGCCCATCTTGCTGGCGGTCCGCGTCATGGAGGCGACCAGCCAGCGGTCCAGCGACAGGATGCCGAGGAACCAGCCCGCCGTCAGCAGCACGATCACCGGCCACGGCGCCTTCAGCGCGATGTGCAGCGCCGCCGCCATCGACACCCCGGCCAGCGCCGCCGTGAAGATCACCACGCTGCCGAGACCCTGGAAGCGCGCCTTGTCGGTGGGTGTCTGCCGCAGGATGTCCCGGTTGACGCCGGACGCCCACAGCAGCGGGGAGAACCGCTCCCCGCCGCGCCGCCGGCCGGGCTCCGGGGGTCGGCGGCCGGGCTCCGGGGCGGGCGTGCTCGCTTCGGTCATGTGCTCGGCCCTCACTGGACGCTCGGTCGGGGGGACAGGGGGGAGCCGGTCCGCGGTGGGAGGGGAGGCGCGCCGGAGCGCCGCGCGCAGCCGGCCGGGCGCGCGGCGGCGCAGGACGCCCGCGCGCAGCGGTTCGGCGCGCTCGTCGGCGTTCTCTACGGGAGCATCGGGCGCGCGCACGTCCGCGCGGACGTGCGGGGGTACGACCCGTGCACCCGGTCGTTCCGGTATCGGCACCCCGTCATTGGGCATCCCAGGCCGCGGGACCCCTCCCGGTGAGCCCCCTCCGCCTGGTGCGCCCGGGTCGCGCATGCCCCAGGACGGGGGGCGCGGGTGCCCGCCCGGCTCGTCCTCCAACGCCATTCGCACCTCCGCCGTGGCGTTCGGCCACCGGTCCGCCGGACATCCACCGGACGGCATGCGCGGGCCGCGATGCCACCGGCTTTCAGTTGTGACGCATCCCTTACCGAGAGGGTTCGTTAGATACTGGCAGTTAACACACGAACCTTGTGAGTCTCCCGACACACACGGAAGAAGTGGCCGAAGTCGGCCGCGACTGACCGCTTCCGGAACCCCGCCGGGGGTTGCGCCCCGGTCTGCGGCGCGTCGATCCGCCGGTCGCGGTGGCCCCGCCCACAATCGGGGTAGCGTCCGCGAAGGAGGAACGCCGATGAACCGCCGAACGCGACCCGCCGCGTCCAGTCCCCGCGACGGTGTGCGGCGGCGGCGCGGCCATCCCCTCTTCGCGCGCTTCTACGCCCGCGCCAGCCCCGCCATGGACCGCAGCGGCGGCACCGAGCACCGGCGGGCGCTCCTGTCCGGTGCCGCGGGACGGGTGCTGGAGGTCGGCGCCGGCGCGGGCGCCAACTTCGCGCACTACCCGCCCGAGGTCACCCGGGTCGTCGCCGTCGAACCCGAACCGCACCTGCGCCGCCTGGCCACGGCCGCCGCCGGCGCGGCACCGGTGCCGGTCGATGTCGTCGACGGCGTCGCCGAGCACCTGGACGTCCCCGACGGCGACTTCGACACGGTGGTCGCCTGCCTGATGCTGTGCTCGGTGACCGACCGGGCCGCCGCCCTGGCGGAGATGCACCGCGTGCTGCGCCCGGGCGGGCGGCTGCTCTTCTTCGAGCACGTCCGCGCGGAGTCCCCGGGCCTGCGCCGCGTCCAACGCACCCTGGACGCCACCGTCTGGCCGCTCCTGACCGGCGGCTGCCACCTCGCCAACGACACCGAGTCCGCGATAGAACGCGCCGGCTTCACCTACGAGCAGGTCACCCACATCAACTGGCCCGACTCGAGACCGTCCCTGCCCCAGACCCCGCACATCCTGGGCACCGCCACCCGCCTCTGATCCGGGCAGGCGTCAGACCGCGAGCAGCTCATCCTTGATCGACATCGACGGAGAGGACGTCGTGGGCGCCTCGCGGACCTCTTCACGGTTGTCCACCCCTCGACGGCACGTCCTCCCCGCGGCCCTAGGGATGTACTGCCGGTACACCCTTTGACCGTGCCTGGTTATGCCCTCTCACCTGGGGTTATCTAGAAAGCGCGGCGCCGGATGTGAAGCCGGTGCGCCCATTCCATGGCCATGGACGAGCGCCGCGCCATCAAGACCCTCCTCCAGCCGTAACGAGCCCGATGAAGGAGCACCAGGAAGTGAATCCCACCTACGACTTCTCCGGGCAGGCCGCCTTCGTCACCGGCGCCTCCTCGGGCATGGGCTTGGCCGCCGGCCGGGCCTTCGCCGCCTCCGGCGCCGCCGTTGCCCCGGTTGACGTCAACGCCGCCGCCGTCGAGCAGGCCGCCACGGAGCTCACCGGCGCCGGCCACCAGGCTCTGGCCCTGGCCTGCGATGTCACCGACGAAGACCAGGTCGCCGCCGCCGTCGACCGCACCGTCTCGGCCTTCGGGCGCCTGGACATGGCCTACAACAACGCCGGCATCCAGGCCCCTCCCGCCGACGCCGCCGACGAGACGGCCGCGGACTTCGACCGTGTCAACGCGGTCAACCTGCGCGGCATCTGGGCCTGCCAGAAGCACGAGCTGCGGCAGATGCGCGCCCAAGGCTCCGGCGCGATCGTCAACTGCTCCTCCCTGGGCGGGCTGGTCGGCCTGCCCGAACGCGCCGCCTACCACGCCTCCAAGCACGGTGTGATCGGCCTGGCCCGCAGCGCCGCGGTCGAGTACGCCTCCCGGGGCATCCGCATCAACGCCGTGTGCCCCGGCGTCATCGAGACCCCGATGGTCGCCGACATGCTGGAAGGCCAGGCCGAGGCCATGGCCGAGATCATGAAGCAGCAGCCCATCGGCCGTCTGGGCACCGCCGACGAGATCGCCGACGCCGTCCTGTGGCTGTGCAGCCCGGCCGCCGCCTTCGTCGTCGGCGTCGCCCTGCCCGTGGAGGGCGGTTTCACCACCCACTGAGATCGCCCTCGCAGCTCAGGCAGGCGGCCAGGCCGCGGTCGAGGCGGCGGCCCATGGCGATGCCGATGGTTCAAGGCTTTCGGGTGAGGTGGATGGGGAGGGCGGTGTGGCCTCTTAGGGTCAGGCGGTTTTGGCGGGTGGGCGGGGCGGCGGGAGAGAGGGCGGGGTAGCGGGCCAGGAGGCGGGGGAAGGCGATGGTCGCTTCCAGGCGGGCCAGGGCGTTGCCGAGGCAGATGTGCGGGCCGGCGCCGAAGCTCAGGGGTTTGTTGTCGCGGCGGGACGGGTCGAAGCGGTCCGGGTCGGGAAAGCGGGACGGGTCGCGGTTCGCGGCGCCCAGGAGAAGGACGACTTCGCTGCCTTCCGGAATGGGAGTGCCGGCGATGGTGAGGTTTTCGGTGCGGGCCGTCCGGGTGGTGATCTGGACGGGGGAGTCGTAGCGGAGCACTTCTTCGACGAATCGCGCGGCGGGGAGTTCGCCGGAGCGCAGGGCGGACGCGGTTTCGGGGTGGTCGAAGAGGAGGGCGAGGCCGTTGCCGAGGAGGTTCGTGGTGGTCTCGAAGCCGGCGACGAGCAGCAGGACGAGGTTGGCGAGCAGTTCGTCGTCGGTGATCCGGGCGGTGACCAGGGCGCTGACGAGGTCGTCGCGGGGATGCGCGCGGCGCTCGCGGATGAGCGCGGTGAAGTATTCGCCGAGTTCGCGGGCGGCCGATTCGGCGGAGGCGGAACGCGACGTGAGGGCGGGCAGTTCCAGTGCTTCGGTGAGGTCGGTGGCGAGCGGGCGGAAACGGTGGCGGTCGGACGGGGGGACGCCGAGCATTTCGCCGATGACGGTAATGGGCAGCGGGAAGGCGAACCGGTCCATGAAATCGACGGGGTCGCCTTCGAGGCCGTCGAGCAAGGACTCCACAGCGGTTTCGATCGCGGGGCGCAGGGCGGCGACGCGGCGGGGCGTGAACACCTGCGATAGCTGCGAACGCATGCGTCCGTGATCGGGTGGATTGGCCCACAGGATCGACCGGCTCATCGAGGGGATATCCGGGTTCGAGGGTGACGATGAGCGGGGCGAGGGGCCGAAATCGGGATTGCGGAGTACCTGGTCGACGGCGGCGTAGCCGGGGACGAGGAACCAGGTGTCGTCTATTGCGGAGACCGGCCCGAGTTCGTGGGCTTCGGCGTAAAGGGGGAACGGGTCGGCGCGTCCGGCGGGTGAGGTCAGGGCTTCGACGATGGACGCGGCGCTCCTCGTCCAGGAGACGGTGAGCGCGTCGCGGCGGCCGATCGTCCGCAGGCGGGCGGCGATGGCGTCCTGGACGCGCCGGAGCCGCTCTTCGTTCTCGGCTTCGGCGTGCAGCGTCAGTTCGTCGCGGCCGGCGCGCAAGGTGCAGCGTCCCCAGGGCAATTCGATGGTGCCTTCCGCATCCGACCATTCGGCGGGCCCCGTGTGGTGCCGGAGACGGTCGGTGTGCTTGCGCAATTGGGTGAGATAGCGGGTGGCGCGGTCGGTACGGACGCTGGCTCGTGATGTCGGCATGCCCTCTCCCGATTCAAAGGGGTACTCAACGGCGACGACGCCTAAGGGACGTTTCCGTTCAGGCGTCTCGGCGGGTGGTGAGGACGAGTCCGGCCGCGACCGCGGCGGCGGCGTAGAGGCAGAACACGCCGAAGCCCGTCCAGGGGCCGAGGGCGACGGCGTCGCGGTGCGCGGCGATGTAGATCTGGTCGCCCGACTGCATCGGGATGTAGGGGCCGACGGTGTCCTTCCAGGTCCGCGGCAGCAGGTCCAGCAGCAGCGGGGGCACGAAGAGCAGGCCGAACAGGGCGGCGATGGCGCCCGCCGAGGAGCGCAGGACGGCGCCGAGCCCGAAGCCGAGCAGGCCGAGCGCGGTCAGGTAGAGGCCGCCGCCCGCCACGGCGCGCGCGACGCCGGGGTCCGACAGCGACGTCCCGGCCAGCGTGTGCGCGGGCAGCGCCGCCTGGAAGGCCAGGTAGGCGGCGAACGTCGACGCGGTGGACGCCACCAGCGTGAACCCCGCGAGCACCAGCGCCTTCGCGGCGAGGACGGCGCGGCGGCGCGGGACGGCGGCGAGCGTCGTGCGGATCATGCCGCTGCCGTACTCGCCGGTGATGACGAGCGCGCCGAGGACGCCGAACGCGATCTGCGACAGGTGCAGCCCCGCCAGCGCGACCTGGACGGCGTCGACGCGCGCCCGCTCGCCGGACCCCAGCCGGGGCGCCAGCACGGTCGCGGTCAGGACGGCGAACCCGATGTTGGCGGCGAACGCGGCCAGCAGCACCCAGAGGGTGGAGCGGACGGTGCGCAGCTTGCACCACTCGGCGCGCACGATGCCGGTGAAGCCCGCGGCGTTCATGACGCGGCCGCCTCGGACCGGTATTCGGCGGCGTCGCGGGTCAGTTCCATGTAGCGCTCCTCCAGCGACGTCCGCTGCGGCGACAGCTCCAGCAGGCCGAGGCCGCGGGTGCGGGCGAGGTCGCCGATCTCGCCGGCGGTGGCGCCGGTGACGCGGAGCGCGCCGTCGGTGCCGCGGGCGACGGTCGCGCCGCGCGCGGCGAGCAGCCCGGTCAGCGCGTCCGGTTCGGCGCAGCGGACCCGGACGTGGTCCTCGGCGAGCAGGTCGGCGATGCCGGTCTCGGCGATGAGCCGGCCGCGGCCGATGATGACGAGCCGGTCGGCGGTCAGCGCCATCTCGCTCATCAGGTGGCTGGACAGGAACACGGTGCGGCCCTGGCCGGCCAGCGACCGCAGCAGCGTCCGGATCCAGGCGACGCCGTCGGGGTCGAGGCCGTTGACGGGCTCGTCGAACATCAGCACCGGCGGGTCGCCCAGCAGCGCGGCGGCGATGCCGAGCCGCTGCGCCATGCCGAGCGAGAACCCGCCGACGTTCTGCCGGGCGGCGGAGGCGAGCCCGACCCGGCGGAGCACCTCGTCCACCCGCGAGCGCGGGAGGCCGTTGCTCAGCGCGAGCCACATCAGGTGATTGCGCGCGGACCGTCCGCCCGCGACGGCCCGGGCGTCCAGCAGCGCCCCGACCTCCAGCAGCGGGCGCCGGTGGCCGGTGTAGGGGCGGCCGTTGACGGTCACGGTGCCCGCGGTGGGCGCGTCCAGCCCGAGGATCATCCGCATGGTCGTCGACTTCCCGGCGCCGTTCGGGCCGAGGAAGCCGGTCACCGAGCCGGGCGGGACGGTGAACGACAGGCCGTCCACCGCCGTGACGGCCCCGTAGCGCTTCACGAGCCCGTCCGCCTCGATCATCAGTGCCCGCCCATCTCGATGACCCCGGTCAGGTGCAGTACCGCGACCAGGACGACCACGGCCGCGGCGGCGGCGAGGGCGAGCAGCGTGCGGCGGCGCGACCGGCCGGCGATGGCGGGGCCGTCGCCGCGCTCGGTGTCGGGGTGCGAGGGCAGGTCGGGCATGGCGCGTCTCCTTCGGCGAGTTTTGCGAGACATAGTGTCACGCAAGCGGCATGCTGTCTATTCAGAGATCGTCATGGCCGCGTCCGCTTGCGGCGCGGCGGGGCCGGGCGTCCAATGAGGGGGTGACCAGGTTTCTGCGCATCGAGGACGACGTCGCCGGCGCCCGCACGGCCTTGACAATGAGTGAGCGCTCACTCAAGCTGGGAACGAGCACGCACCCAGCCCTGGAGGCACCCATGTATCCCGAGCTCAACGGCAAGGTCGTCGTCATCACCGGTGGATCGCGCGGCATCGGCGCCGGCACCGCCCGCGCGTTCGCCGCCGAGGGCGCCCGGGTCGCGGTGCTCGGACGCGACCGGGACGCCCTCGACGGGGTCGCCAAGGAGACCGGCGGCATCGGCGTGGTCGCGGACGTGACGAGCCTCGCCGCGATCGAGGACGCCCGCCGCCGCGTCGAGGCGGAGCTCGGGCCCGCGGCCGTGCTCTGCGCCTTCGCCGGCGGCGGCATCGCCCGTCCCGGCCCGACGGCCGCCATGACGCCGGAGGAGTGGCACTCGGTCGTGGACGGGAACCTGACCGCGACCTTCCTGACGCTGAAGAGCTTCCTGCCGGGCATGCAGGAGCGCGGCGCCGGCTCGATCGTCACGATGTCGTCCTCGGCCGGGCGGATGCCGTCGAACCTGCCGAACGGCGGCGGGCGCGACCTCGGCAACCCGTGGGGCGCGCCGGTCGCCTACGAGGCGGCCAAGGCCGGGATCCAGGCGCTGACCAGGCACGTCGCCGCCGAGATGGGCGAGCACGGGGTGCGGGTGAACTGCGTCGCGCCCGGCACGATCCGCACCGAGCGGACCGGCCGCTTCATGCCGCAGGACGTGCAGGACCGGGTCGCCGCCGCGCACCCGCTCGGCCGCCTCGGCGAGATCCGCGACGTCGCCGGCGCCGCCCTGTTCCTCGCCTCCGACCAGTCGTCCTGGCTCACCGGCCTGACCCTCGACATCGCCGGCGGCAAGGTCATGCTGTGACCGCGACGGCGCCGCGCGGGACGCGGCGCCGTCGCCCGCGGCTCAGATGACCAGGTTCAGCGCGAGGACGAACGCCAGCCCGCAGACCGAGATCACCGTCTCCATCAGCGACCACGACCTGATCGTCTGCCCGACGCTCAGCCCGAAGTACTCCTTGACCAGCCAGAACCCGGCGTCGTTGACGTGCGAGAAGAACAGCGAGCCGGCGCCGACCGCGAGCACCAGCAGCGAGGTGTCGCCGGTGCTCAGCCCGGTGACGAGCGGGGCGAGGATGCCGGAGGCGGTGACGGTCGCCACGGTCGCCGACCCGGTCGCGAGCCGGATCAGCACCGCGACCAGCCAGCCGAGCAGCAGCACCGAGACGCCGCTGCCGTCCACCCAGTCCGCGACGATCTTGCCGATGCCGGTGTCGACGAGCGTCTGCTTGAAGCCGCCGCCGGCCGCGACGATCAGCAGCACGCCGGCGATGGGCGGCAGCGACCGCTCCAGCGTCCTGGTGATCGTCGAGCGGTCCATGCCGGCGGCGCCGCCGAGCGTGAACATCGCGACGACCACCGCGATGAGCAGGGCGATCAGCGGGGTGCCGAGGTTGTCCAGGACGGTGTAGAGCCCGGTGCCCTCGTCCAGCACGATGTCGGCGAACGCCTTGAGCAGCATGAGCACGACCGGCAGCAGCACGGTCGCCAGCGTGAGCGCGAACGACGGGCGGCGCCCGCCCCGCGCGTCCTCGGCGGCCTCCTCGCCCTCCTCGGTCTTCGCGCCCTCCGCGTCCTCGGCGGTGGTGAACAGCTCGGGCGGCCGGACGTCCACCCAGCGGCCGGCGAACCGGGCGAACACCGGGCCGGCGAGGGCGATGGTCGGGACGGCGATGAGCACGCCGAGGCCGAGCGTGACGCCGAGGTCGGCGTGCAGCGCGTCGATCGCGACGAGCGGACCCGGGTGCGGCGGGACGAACCCGTGCATCGCCGACAGCCCGGCCAGCGCCGGGATGCCCACCGCGATGATCGACAGCCCGGAGCGGCGCGCCACCAGGTAGATCACCGGCATCAGCAGCACGAGCCCGATCTCGAAGAACATCGGCAGCCCGATCAGCGCGCCGACCAGCGCCATCGCCCAGGGCAGCGCGCGCCGCCCGGACCGTCCGACGAGGGTGTCGACGATCCGGTCGGCGCCGCCGGAGTCGGCCAGCAGCTTGCCGAACATCGCGCCGAGCGCGATCAGCGCGCCCACGCTGGAGGCGGTGTCGCCGAACCCCTTGCCGAAGCTCTTGACGGTGTCGGCCATCGCCAGTCCCGCGACGGCCCCGACCAGCAGCGAGCCGAGGGTGAGGCTGAGGAAGGGGTGCAGCTTGAAATAGGTGATCAGTACGACGATCAGCGCGATGCCGACCAGCGCGGCGGCCACCAGCCGCCCGCTGGACGCGGCCGGTTCCGCGGCCAGCACGATCGAGTGCATGTGCGGTCATCCTCCTCGGTGGCGGGCTGGGGGACCCCAGGGGGTGGGGGATCGGGCGCCACCCGCCGAGTGCACCTTATTGACCAGCCGTAATCAAGAGGTCGAGCGGAAAAAACATACCTTTGACATCGCGGTGTGCCCGCATCGAGGCAATCATGTGATGATTGGCGGCATGGTGGCAGACAGTCGGGCCGGCTTGCACGGCAGCGTCGTCGACCGGCTCGGCGTGCAGATCAGCTCGGGGGACGTCCCGGCGGGCGCGGTGCTGCGGATCGAGCAGCTGGAGGCCCGGTTCGGGGTCTCCCGCTCGGTGGTCCGGGAGGCGATCCGGGTGCTGGAGTCGATGGGCATGGTCACCAGCCGCCGCCGCGTCGGGATCACGGTGGCGCCGCGCCGCTGCTGGAACCTGTTCGACCCGCAGATCATCGGCTGGCGGCTGGCCGGCCCCGGCCGCGACGAGCAGCTCCGCGAGCTCGGCGAACTGCGGCGCGGCCTCGAACCCGTCGCGGCCCACCTGGCGGCGCAGCGCGCCACCCCCGCGCAGTGCGGCACGCTGACCGGCGCCGTCATGCAGATGGCGGTGCACGGCAAGGCGGGCGACCTGGAGGCCTACCTCGAGGCGGACGTCCTGTTCCACCGGACGCTGCTGGAGGCGTCCGGCAACGAGATGATGGGCGCGCTCAGCGGGGTGGTCGCGGCCGTGCTGGCGGGCCGCACCCGCCACCACCTCATGCCCGCGCACCCGGAACCGGCCGCGATCCGCTGGCACGCCGAGGTCGCCCAGGCCGTCCAGGCGGGCGACGCGGGGGCCGCCGAGCGCGCCATGCGCGACATCGTCGACGAGGCCACCCGCGCCATGCTCGACCCCTCCGAGACCTGACCCGCGCCCGGCCGTCGATACTGGGATCATGACTCTTCCGCTGAGCCCGGACGAACTGCTGACCACCACCCGTACGGTGCGCAAGCGCCTCGACCTGGCCCGCCCGGTGCCGATGGACCTCGTGCGCGAGTGCCTGGAGATCGCCGTCCAGGCGCCGAGCGGGAGCAACCGGCAGGGCTGGCACTGGATCGTCGTCACCGACACCGAGAAGCGGAAGGCGATCGGCGAGTACTACCGGCGCGCGTTCGCCGCGTACGCCGCGTCCGGCGGCACGGCCGCGAGCCTGTACGCCGGCGACCCGGACCGCGAGCAGGTGCAGCGCCGGGTCGGCGACAGCGCCGCCTACCTGGCCGAGCGGATGGGCGACGTGCCGGTGCTGGTGATCCCGTGCCTGCGGCTGCACGGCGGGAAGCTGCCGGAGGGCAACCAGGCCGGGCTGTGGGGGTCGCTGCTCCCGGCGGTCTGGAACTACGCGCTGGCGGCGCGGGCGCGCGGCCTCGGCACGGCGTGGACGACGCTGCACCTGGCCTACGAGCAGGAGGTCGCGGACGTCCTCGGCCTGCCGGACGACGTGCGGCAGGGCGCGCTCGTCCCGACCGCGTACTACACCGGCGAGACGTTCCGCCCCGCACCGCGCGTCCCGCTGGAGGAGATCCTCCACGTGGACCGGTGGTGAGCCGCAGGTAGTCCGGAGGATGGGCGGCCCGCCGCGCTAGCGGCGGCGCCGCCTGCGGACGTCGGCGAAGATCGCCTCGGAGATCGCGGTGGCGGCCTTCTCCGGGTCGGCCGCCGGGCAGAACGGCTGGAACCAGCGGGCGATCGGGTGGCCGCGGCGGTTGCGGCGGGGCCGCTGCCAGTGCCAGTACAGGCCCGCGTCCCGGTCGCCGGCCGGGTCGCCGGGCGGCGGCAGCAGCCACACGGTGCGCCCGACGTAGGGCTCGACCTGCACGCACTGCGCCGAGACCGCCATCGGGGACGGCGGGTCCGGCGGCGCGGGGCTCTCCCACGGGCCCGAGGTGCGCAGGCCGAGGGCGGCGAGCCGGGACATGAGCCGGCGCGCGTACTCCTGCGCCCCGTCCGGGCCGGCGCCGCCGTCCGCGCCCCCGCCGTCCGCCGCCGCGCGTCCGCGCGGGACGGGGTGCCGGGGCTCGGCGAGTGCGCTCATCGTCATGCGGGCTCCCGTGACCGGTGGCGATGTCTGACGGCCAGGTCGGGCGACGCTGACTCCTTGCGAAAGACATTCCTACGCGTCGCGCAGTGTGTCAAGCGCTTCATGTCAATTGACACGGCGCCCGGCGCATAATGATCATTTGCGCGCGATAAAGATCGCCGGGCAAAAGCTGCATAATGCGGGTTGCATCGTGTGATGACCGCGGTGTAGACACGGAGCATGACTCCCGGTGACGACGGGCCGGTGCTGTCGGGCTGGCTGCTCGGCAATGCGCTCGCCAATGCCCGCAAGGCGTCCGGAGAGTCGGTGGCCGGTATCGCCAAGGATCTCGGCGTCCATCCGCAGACCGTCAGACGGTGGGAGAACGCCGAGGTCACGCCCAGTGTCATCGTGCTGCGCGGGCTCTGCGCGCATTACGGAGTTCCGCCCGACAAACAGGACGAACTAGAAGAATTGCGCGATCGGGCCAGCCGGCCGGGCTGGTGGAACGGCAACGGGGACTGGCCCGACGCCACCGCCGAACTGCTCGGCATGGAGATGGCGGCCGTCCGCATTCGCGCCTGGGACCTGACCGCAATTCCCGGCCTCCTGCAGACCCCCGAGTACGCCCGGCAGGTCATCCAGGCCGTCGACCCGAGCGTCTCGCCGCCCCGCGTGGACTCCGGTGTCGAGCTGCGGATGGGGCGGCAGGCCGCGGTGTTCGGCGGCTCGGTCCGCGAGGCCGTCTTCATGATCGACGAGAGTGCGCTGCGGCGGATGCCGGGCGGGCCCGCGCTGCGCCGCGCGCAGATCGCCCGCCTGCTGGTGCCGCCGCCCGCCGCGACCATCCAGGTGATGCCGTTCGGCGCCGGCCCGCACCCCGCGCTCGGCTCGTTCATGGCCTTCGACTTCGACTCGCCGGTGATCGGCGCCGGGGTGTTCGTCGAGGGCTCGGTCACCGGCCGCTCCCGGGTCGAGACCGGAACGGGCGTCGCCCGCTACGAGCAGGTCTGGGCCTGGCTCCAGGCCAAGGCGCTGACCCCGAAACAGACGACGGAGTTCCTCGAGAAAGAGATGGAAGGGATTACCCCGCATGAGGAATCGTGATGTGATCACCCCCGGGACCTGGCGGAAATCGTCGCGGTCGAATGCCGCGCAGGACGCCTGCGTTGAGGTCGGCGGCGGCGACCGGGTCATCGGAGTCCGCGACACCACGGACCGCGACGGCGGCACGCTGGTGTTCGACGACGCGAGCTGGCGCGAATTCGCCGACCGGGTGAAGGCGGGCCGTTTCGACCTGTGAGCGCCTGACGAGGGACGAAAGGGCACCCGGGGACGCCGTCGCCGGGTGCCTCCCCCCATTTCCCCGATCCTCCCCAAGGAAGACGATGGACAGCCATTCCCACCCCAAGGGCGCATCGCGAAGCGGTCCCGGCGTCGCCTCCGCGGGACGGATCTACGACTACTTCCTCAATGGCCGGCACCACACCCCCGCCGACGAGGAGGCCGCCCGCAAACTGCAGGAGAAGGTTCCGGAACTGCATTACATGGCGCAGGCCAACCGCATATTCCTGCAGCGGGCGGCGGGCGTCATCGCGCGGGCCGGCGTCGACCAGTTCATCGACCTCGGCTCCGGCATCCCGACCGCGTGGAACACCCACGAGGTCGTCCAGGTCGTCCACCCGGACGCGAAGGTCGTCTACGTCGACAACGACCCCGTCGTCCTGGACATGTCGCGCGACATGCTCCGCCGCAGCGGCGAGACCAACGTCGCCTACGTCGATGCCGACATCGCCGACCCCGCGTCCGTCCTCGGCGACGCCGAGGTGCGGCGGCTCATCGACTTCGACCGGCCCGTCGGCTACATGCACGTCGCCATCTGGCATTTCGTCGACCCCGGCCAGGACCCGTGGAAGCTGCTGCGCCAGTACCTCGACGCGGTCCCGTCCGGCAGCTACCTCGCCCTGTCGCACGTCACCGCCGACGGGCAGCGTCGCGACAAGATCGAGCGGTTCAACGAGGTCTACCGCAACGTCACCGCGCGCCTGAACTTCCGGACGTTCAAGGAGATCGACCGGTTCTTCGACGGCTGGGAGTACCTCCCGCCGCACGAGGACGCCCCGCCCGGCCTGTCCTACGTCGACGTCTGGGGAAGCAAGAACCCCGCCGAGGTCGACCCGTCGCACACCTGGATCCCGGCGGGCGTGGCCCGCAAGCCCTGACACGCGCGTAGTGCCATGTCAGGGCGGGGTGGCCGTAAGGTGAACGCGTGTCGGACTCATCGCCGCGCCGGCTGCCCAGAGGGCGCTCGGCGCTGTCACCCGAGGAAGTGGAACGGATCCAGCGGTCGCGGCTGTGCGCCGCGATGGCCGAGGTGATGGCCGAGAAGGGATACGTCGCCACCTCGGTCGCGGACGTCCTCCAGCGGTCCGGGGTGTCGCGGCAGAGCTTCTACCAGGTGTTCGACAGCAAGCTCGACTGCTTCATGGCCGCCTTCGACGTCGCGCGAGACCTGCTGCTCCAGCACCTGCTGGAGATGATCGGCGCCGGCGGGGACGGGGTGCCCGCGCCGGGCTCCGGCGGCGGACCGATGGACCGGTTCGAGCAGGCGTTCACCGCCTACCTCGAGGCCCTCGCCATCGAGCTGCCCTACACCCGGCTGTTCCTGGTGGAGGTGTACGCCGCCGGACCGGAGGCGGTCCGGCGGCGCGCGGACCTCCAGAACACGATCACCGACGTGCTCGCCGACATGCTCGGCGCGCGGGACGAGGCGGGCCGCTTCACCTGCCGGATGATCGTCGCGGCGACCAGCACCCTGGTGACGAACGCGGTCGCCGACAACGACGTGGACGCGCTGCGCGCCGTCGGCCCGCCGCTCGTCCGCAACGTCCGCACCCTGTGGGACGCCGGCGCCTTCGGGAACCGGCCCGCCGCGCCGGACCCCGCCGCGACGGATCCGACCGCGACGGGTCCGACCGCGACGGATCCCGCCGGTCAGTAGCCGGCGAAGAGCGCCTGGAGCCGGTCGCTGTCGTCCTGCGGCCCGACGCGGCGCAGCCGCATCGGCGGCGAGGGGACGCGCCCCCACACCATGAGCAGCCGCGCCGCCTGGTCGCCGACGACGGTGGCCTCCCCGGACGGCTCGGCCAGCGACAGCGCCGGCTCGCCGCCGTCGACCTCGACCAGCAGGTCCGGCTGCCCCTCGGTGCGCAGCCGGGCCGAGAACGGGCCGGACCCGTCCACGGCGCGCAGGCCGCGGGCGCACAGCGGCCCCGCGCCCACCGCGGTCACCGAGTGCTCCAGCAGCTTCGGGTCCGACAGCAGCTCGACGCTGGTCTCGTCGTCGCCGACCAGGTCCCAGCGGTGCAGGGCGCACTCGTTGCGCATGTGGGAGGGGAAGTCGGCGACCCGGAAGCGGCGGCCCGTCCAGGTCAGCTCGGCGTCGGGGTCGTCGGCGAGGACGGCCTCGGCGGCGCGGCGCATCCGCTCCTCGGCCTGCTCGACGGTGGCGAGCAGCCGCTCGTCGGGCAGCGCCCGCAGCGGCGGCTCGCGCTCCTCGAACGAGCGGGTCGAGGTCAGCGGGCTGCCCTCGGCGTAGGCCTCGATGTGCCGCAGCGCCTCGATGTAGTTGCCCGCGATGTGCGCGCCGACATGGTGGACGGTCCAGCCGCCGCACCAGGTCAGCGCGTGGGGCGGCAGGTCCTGGAGGGCGGTGAGCATCGCCTCCGCCGCGCGCGGCCGCTCGCTCACGGCCGCTGCTCCTGCAGGGTGGACACCTCGGGCGGGCCGCCGTCCCAGGAGGCCATCGCGGTGGCGAAGGAGCGGGCCGCGGCGAGGGTCGTCAGGTAGGGCACCCCCTGCCTGCGCGCCGCGGTGCGGCGGCGGACCCGCTCGTCGTCGAGCGGCGCGGACGGTGAAGGCGGAACGTCCAGCATGAGCTGGACAGTGCCCGGGTCCTCCAGCGGGAAACCCGCGCATTCGCCGACCGGCCCGCCGAGCGCCCGCGCCGTCGCGGGCGGCGCCACGACCTTCAGGCCGAGCTCGGCGAACCGCTCGGCGACCTGCCGCGCCTCGTCGGCGAGCCGCTCGGGGACGCAGACGAACGCACGGCCGCCGGACGGCATCGTCGCGCCCGCGGCGATCTGGCTCTTGGCGTAGGCGGCGCCGAAGTCCCCGGCGATGCCCATCACCTCGCCGGTGGAGCGCATCTCCGGGCCGAGCGCGTCGCGCGCCTCGGCCAGCCGGTCGAACGGCAGCACCGCCTCCTTGACGCAGACGCGCCGCACCGCCGGCTCCGGCATGCCCTCCTCGCGCAGCTGGGCGAGGGTGGCGCCGGTCATCACCCGCGCCGCCGCCCGGGCCAGCGGGACGCCGGTGGCCTTGGACGCGAACGGGACGGTGCGGCTGGTGCGGGCGTTGGCCTCGATGACGTGGACGCGGCCGTCCGCGACCGCGTACTGCACGTTCAGCGGACCGACGACGCCGAGCGCGTCGGCGAGCGCCCGGGTGTGCTCCTCGATCGTGGCGATGGTGCCGGCCGGCAGCCCGACGGGCGGGATCACGCAGGCGCTGTCGCCCGAGTGCACCCCGGCGGGTTCGACGTGCTCCATCACCGCGCCGATGAGCACCTCTCCCGCCGCGTCGCGCACCGCGTCGACGTCGACCTCCGTCGCCCCGGCGAGGAACCGGTCGACCAGCACGGGCCGCTCCTGGGCGAGGCCGCTCTCGGCGCGCACCTCCGCCAGCGCCGCGCGCAGCTCGCCGGCGTCGCCGACGATCCGCATCGCGCGTCCCGACAGCACGTAGCTCGGGCGGACCAGCACCGGGTATCCGAGCCGGTCGGCGATCCGCACCGCCTCCTCCTCCGTCGCCGCGGTGCCGCCCGGCGGCTGCGCGATGCCGAGGTCGCGGCACAGAGCGTTCCAGCGCTCGCGGTCCTCGGTGACGTCGAGGGCGTCGGGCGGGGTGCCGAGGACGAGGCGCTCCGGCAGCCGGTGCGCGAGCTTCAGCGGCGTCTGGCCGCCGAAGGTGAGGACGACGCCCGCGGGGTCCTCGGCGTCGATGACGTTGCGGACGTCCTCTGCGGTCAGCGGCTCGAAGTAGAGGCGGTCGCTGGTGTCGTAGTCGGTGGAGACCGTCTCGGGGTTGCAGTTCACCATCACCGCCTCGAACCCGGCGTCGCGCAGCGCCCCGGCGGCCTGGACGCAGCAGTAGTCGAACTCCACGCCCTGCCCGATCCGGTTCGGCCCGGAGCCGAGGATCACGACGCGGGGACGGTCGCCGCGCCGCACCTCGTCGGTGTCCTCCCAGGTCGAGTAGTGGTACGGGGTGAAGGCCTCGAACTCGGCGGCGCAGGTGTCGACCGCCTTGAACGTGGCGTGCACGCCCGCGTCGGCGCGCATTTCGCGGACCCGGTCCTCGTCGGTGCCGAGCAGGTGGGCGATCTGCGCGTCGGAGAAGCCGAGCCGCTTGGCGCGCCGCCAGTCCAGGACGCCGGACTCGATGCGCTCGCGCTCGGCGGTGATCTCCGCGATCCGGTCGAGGAACCACGGGTCGATCCCCGTCGCGCGGGCGGTCTCCTCGACCGACGCGCCGCGCCGGATCGCCGCCTCCACCCAGAAGATCCGGCCGGGCGCGGGCCGGGATGCCTCCTCCAGCAGCGCGGCGGTGTCGGGCCCGGTGTAGCGGGCCTCGCCGGGGTCGGCGTTGAGGCCGAGCCGGCCGTCGTCGAGGGACCGCAGGCACTTCTGCAGCGACTCGGGGAACGTGCGGCCGATGGCCATCGCCTCGCCGATCGAGCGCATCCGCGTGTCCAGGGTGTCGTCGACGCCCTCGACCTTCGCGAAGTCCCAGCGCGGCACCTTGGTGACGACGTAGTCCAGCGCCGGCTCGAACCCGGCGGGGGTCTCGCGGGTGATGTCGTTGCGGATCTCGTCCAGCGTCAGCCCGGCCGCCAGCAGCGTCGCGATCTTGGCGATGGGGAAGCCGGTGGCCTTGGACGCCAGCGCGCTGGAGCGCGACACCCGCGGGTTCATCTCGATGACGATCATCCGGCCGGTCTCCGGGTCGATCGCGAACTGGATGTTCGAGCCGCCCGTCGCGACGCCGATGCGGCGGATGCAGGCGAACGCGGCGTCGCGCATCTCCTGGTACTCCACGTCCGACAGCGTCTGCGCGGGCGCGACGGTGATGGAGTCGCCGGTGTGGACGCCGACCGGGTCGAAGTTCTCGATCGCGCAGACCACCACGCAGTTGTCGGCGGCGTCGCGCATCACCTCCAGCTCGTACTCCTTCCACCCGGCGATCGACTCCTCGATGAGGATCTCGCCGGCGGGGCTCGCGGCGATGCCGTCCTCGGCGAGCCGGGCGAGGCGGTCGCGGTCGTGGGCGATGCCGGTGCCCTCGCCGCCGAGGATGAACGACGGCCGGACCACCACCGGGTAGCCGATCCGGTCGGCGATCTCCAGCGCCTCGTCCACGCCGTGCGCGAAGCCCGACTCGGGGGTCTCCAGCCCGATCTCGGTCATCGCGTCCTTGAACAGCTCGCGGGTCTCGGCGGTGCGGATCGCCTCGGCGCTCGCGCCGATCGCCTCGACCCCGTAGCGGTCCAGGACGCCGGACTCGTGCAGCTCGGTGGCGAGGTTCAGCGCGGTCTGCCCGCCGAGCGTGGCGAGCAGCGCGTCCGGCCGCTCCCGCTCGATGATCGCCTCCAGGAACGGGGCGGTCAGCGGCTCGACGTAGGTGCGGTCGGCCATGTCCGGGTCCGTCATGATCGTGGCCGGGTTGGAGTTGGCGAGCACGACGCGCAGGCCCGCCTCGCGCAGGGCCCGGCACGCCTGCGCGCCGGAGTAGTCGAACTCGCAGGCCTGGCCGATCACGATCGGCCCGGAACCGATGACCAGGACGCTCTTCAAATCGTCGCGCAGAGGCATGTCAGGCGTGCTCCATCATCGTGCGGAACTCTTCGAACAGGTAGCCGGCGTCGTGCGGGCCGGGCGCCGCCTCCGGGTGGTACTGGACGGAGAAGGCGCGCGCGTCGCGGCACTCCAGGCCCTCGACGACGCCGTCGTTGAGGTTGACGTGGGTGGTGCGGGCACCGGACAGGCCGTCCGCGGAGACGGCGTAGTTGTGGTTCTGGCTGGTCACCTCGACCTGCCCGGTCGCGACGCGGCGGACCGGATGGTTGCCGCCGTGGTGCCCGAACGGCAGCTTGTAGGTCCGCGCGCCGAGCGCGCGGGCGAGCAGCTGGTGGCCGAGGCAGACGCCGAAGAGCGGGACCCGGCCGAGCAGCCCGGCGACGTCGACGTCCACGGCGGCCGGGTCGCCGGGGCCGTTGGACAGGAACACCCCGTCGGGGCGCCGGGCGAGGACGTCGCCGGCGGGCGTGCCGGCGGGCACCACGTCGACGGTCGCGATGCGGCCGAGCCGCCGCAGCATGTCCTGCTTGATCCCGAGGTCGTAGGCGACGACGCGCAGCGGGCCGTCGCCGACCCGGTACGGCTCGCGGGTGGTGACGCCCGACACCAGGTCGGCGCCCTCGGTGCCCGGTTCGGCGCGGGCCGCCGCCAGCAGCGCGTCGTGCTCGTCGGCCGGCCCGAACGCGCCGCAGAGCGAGCCCGCCTCGCGCAGGTGGCGGGTGAGGCGCCGGGTGTCGATGCCGGTCAGCACCGGGACGCCGTGCCGGGCCAGCCAGGGCCGCACCGCCTCCGCGGCGCGGCGGTTGCTCGGCCGCTCGGTGACCTCGCGGGCGATGACGCCGCGGCAGCGCGGCCGGCCGCTCTGGTCGTCGGCCGGCGTCACGCCGTAGTTGCCGATGTGCGGGTAGGTGAAGCAGACGATCTGCCCCGCGTAGGAGGGGTCGGTGATCACTTCCTGGTAGCCGCTGTGGACGGTGTTGAAGACCACCTCGCCGGTGGCTGTGGCGGGGGAGTCCACGCGGCCCTCGAACGTCTCGCCGTCGGCGAGCACCAGTAGCCCGTCCATGGGCGTCCTCCTCTGGTCGGTCGGTTCGGGGGGATGGAAGGGGTCAGGAGGCGAGCGCGGGCCGCCGCTCGAGGAAGCGCGCGATCCGCGCGGCCGTCTCGTCGAGGTCGCCGACGGGCGGCAGCGTCACGATCCGGAAGTGGTCGTGCCGCGGCCAGCCGAGCCCGCTGCCCTGGACGATCAGCACCTTCTCCTCGCGGAGCAGGTCCAGGGCGAACCGGCCGTCGTCGGCCAGCGGGTGGACGCGCGGGTCCAGCCGGGGGAAGGCGTAGAAGGAGCCCTGCGGCTTCACGCAGCTCACGCCGGGGATGGCGGTCAGCAGCTCCCAGCACCGGTCGCGCTGCTCGGCCAGCCGGCCGCCGGGCGCGGTGAGCGCGCGGATGCTCCCGGTGTCGCGCAGCGCGGCGGGCACCGCGTGCTGCGCCACCACGTTCGGGCACAGCCGCAGGCACGCCAGCGTCTCCAGCGCTTCGGCGTAGTCGGCGGTCAGCGCGCGCGGGCCGGAGATCGCCATCCAGCCGCACCGGAACCCCGGCACCCGGTAGCGCTTGGACAGCCCGCCGAAGGTGAGGCAGGGCAGGTCGGGCGCGAGGGTGGCGGCGGGCACGTGCGCGGCGCCGTCGTACAGGATCTCGTCGTAGATCTCGTCGGCCATGACGACCAGCCCGTGCGCGCCCGCGAGGGTGGTGATGCGCTCCAGCGTCTCGCGCGGCCACACCGCGCCGGTCGGGTTGTTCGGATTGATGATCACCACGGCCCGGGTCCGGTCGGTGATCTTGGCGCTGAGATCGGCGAGGTCGGGTCGCCAGTCCGCGCCCTCGTCGCACAGGTAGTGCACGGGCTCGCCGCCCGCCAGCGTCGTCGCCGCCGTCCACAGCGGGTAGTCGGGGGCGGGGACGAGGACCTGGTCGCCCGGGTCGAGCAGGGCCTGCAGCGCCATCGACACCAGCTCCGACACGCCGTTGCCGAGGAACACGTCCGCCGGGGTGACGCCGGACAGGCCCTTGCGCGCGTAGTCCGCCGCGATCGCCTCCCGCGCGGGGAGCAGGCCCTGCGCGTCGCCGTAGCCGGTCGAGTCGGCGACGCCGGCGCGCGCCGCGTCGACCACCTCCGGCGGGACCGGGACGCCGAACGCGGCCGGGTCCCCGATGTTCAGCTTGACGACCTTCTCGCCGTCGCGTTCCAGTTGCTGGGCCAGCCGCAGCAGCGGGCCCCGTATCTCGTAGGTGACGTCGGACATGCGGGCAGAGCGCAGCGTCCGCACCGGATCCTTCCTTCCTGGTGAGGCTGGGGAACGAACTCGTGGGGGTGGGGGCCGGGGCGGGCCGGTCAGCGGCGCGCCCCGGCCATCTCCGCCTCCTCGGCGGCCTCGCGCCGCGGCCGTGGCACCGACAGCGCGAGCAGCGCGCCGAGCGCGTACGCGGCGCCGGCGACGACCACCGCGACGCGCAGGCCCGGGACGAAGTCGGCCTTGCCGCCCGCGACGAACGCGCCGAGCAGCGCGATGCCGATGGCGCCGCCGACCTGCCGGGCGGCGTTGAGCGTCCCGGACGCGATGCCGGTGCGCTCGGGCGGGGCCCCCTCCACCACGGCCGCGGTCGCCGCGGGCATGGTGAAGGAGATCCCGAACCCGGTCGCCATCATCGGCACCACCAGCTCGGCGTACGGGACGGTCCGGGTGGTGACGGTGAGGGCGAGGAACCCGGCGGCGCCGGTCGCCATCCCGACGATCATCGGCAGCCGCGGCCCGCCGCGCGCGGTCACCCGCCCGCCGAGCCAGGAGCCGAACGCGATGACGCCGGTCTGCGGCAGCAGCGCCAGCCCCGTCATCAGCGGCGAGTAGTCGCGGATCTGCTGGAAGTACAGCGTCAGCACGAACAGCTGGCCGTAGAACCCGAGGTTCATGAGGCCGCCGACCGCGGTCGCCGCCGACAGCTCGCGGCTGCGGAACAGCGACAGCGGCAGCATCGGCGCCCGCACCCGCGCCTCGGTCGTCACGAACAGAGCGGCCGCCACCGCGAACAGCGCGAACCCGCCGAGCACCAGCGGGTCGAGCCAGCCGGAGCGGCCCGCCCGCACCATCGACGCGGTGATGGCCAGCAGCGCGACGGCGCTGGTCAGCTGGCCCGGCACGTCCAGCCGCCCGCCCTCGCGCCCGTGCCCGCCGGTGTGCACCCAGCGCGCGGTCAGCAGCATCCCCAGCAGGCCGACGGGGACGTTGACGAAGAAGATCCAGCGCCAGCCGAGGCCGTCGGCGAGCAGCCCGCCGAGCAGCGGGCCCGAGCCGGACGCGAACCCGCCGACCATCGCCCAGATGCCGATGGCGCGGGCGCGGGTGCGCCGGTCGTCGTAGCTGCCCTGAAGCAGCGCCAGCGACGAGGGCACCAGCAGCGCCGCGCCCACGCCCTGCACCACCCGCGCGCCCACGAGGAACGCCAGGCCGGGCGCGAGGCCGCAGGCCGCCGACGCCGCGATGAACAGGGCGAGGCCCGCCTGGAAGACCCGCTTGCCGCCGAGCCGGTCGCCGAGCCAGCCCGACGACAGCAGCAGCCCGGCGAACACCACCGTGTAGCCGTCGACGACCCACTGCAGCCCGGACACCGAGGCGCCGAACTCGTCGCCGAGCTTGGGCAGCGCCACGTTGACGATCGTGGCGTCCACGATCACCATGAACCAGCCGAAGCAGACCGCGATCAGCGGGCGCCACGCGAACCCGCCGCCCGTCTCGTCACCGCCGGTCATCGAACCGGCCCCCCTTCCTTCTCCGTCGTACCGGGTGTCTCTCATCGGCCTACCCGCGTCTCAGCCCCGGCCGAGCATCAGCCGGAGCAGCGCCATCCGCAGGGAGACGCCGTTGGCCGCCTGCTGGAAGTAGGCGTTGTGCCGGGTGCCGTCCACGTCCGTCGCCAGTTCCCCCTTGCGGGGCAGGGGATGCAGGACGGCCAGCTCCGGCGGCGCCACCGCGGCCAGCAGGTCGCCGGTGAGGGGCAGCTCGCCCGCCGGAGGCCGCGCGCGGTCCGCGGCGTCCAGCTCGGCGGCGACGGTCGGCGAGGAGTACACGACGTCCGCCTCCGGCAGCACGCCGATGAGGTCGTCGTGGAACCGGATCGTCCGGCCGGCGCCCTCGAACTCGGCGCGGGCGAGCGGGTCCAGGTCCATGCCGGGCGCGGCCACGCCGACGACCTCGCAGTCGTACTTGGCGAGGCCGCGCAGCAGCGACTTCACGCAGCGCATCCGCAGGTCGTTGACCAGCACGATGCGCAGCCCGTCGATGCGGCCGAACCGCTGCCGGATCGTGTACAGGTCGGTGAGCGCCTGCGTCGGGTGCTCGCCGGTGCCGTCGCCCGCGTTGATGATCAGCGCGCCGTCGATGGCCTCGGCGGCCCGCGCGGGCTCGCCGGTGACCGGATGCCGCGTGACGATGACGTCGCCGTACAGCGCGAGCATCCGGAACACGTCCGCCGACGACTCCTGCGTCTTGCCGGACGCGCGGGTCACCTCCGCGTCGGCGAACCCGGAGACGCTCCCGCCGAGCCGCAGCATCGCGGTCTCGTGCGCGAGCCGGGTGCGGGTGCTCTTGTCGAAGAACGCCGACATCAGGATCTTCCCGTGCAGGTCCTGCTCCACCTCGCCCTTGGCGAGCTCGCGGCCCGCCTGGTCGGCCGCGTCGAACAGCGCCTCCAGGTCGCCGCGGCCGAACGGGGCGAGCGACAGGACGTGCCGGCCGGCGAACCCGCTCATCCCTTCCCCTCGACGATCGTGGCGGTCCAGGTGCGCGAGTCGACCATGGCGTAGCCGGGCGCGACGGGCAGCCGCGCGCTGTCGGCCTGGTCCTCGATGCCGGTGATGCCGAGCATCAGCCGCTCCAGGATCAGGCCCTGCGACATCGGCGGGGCGCCGGGGGTGATCGGGCAGGTCTGCTCGTCGATCAGCCAGCGGCGCTGCATCGTCGCGTCCGGGTAGCCCGGCTTGTCGGGGATGAGGCGCTCCATCAGGTGCTCGGCGACCTCGGGGTTCATGCCGGCGTCCTCCGGCAGTCCGATGAACTCCTCGATCGGCATCGAGTCGTGCGTCCACTTCCAGAGGAAGGTCCGGTTGCCGAACACGTAGCCGGTGAGCATGAACCTCACCTGCGGCGCGTCGCGAAACGCCCGGTGCAGCGCGTACCGCGCCGGGTACTCGTAGGGTTCGATCTCGTCGAGGATGTAGTCGCAGCCCTGGACGAAGTCGGGCGCCGACTCGGGCGTGATGCCCTCGGGGAAGACCTCGATCGTGACGTCGGGCGTCATGTCGTGCACGTACTCCGCGACCACCTCGGCTTTGTTGCGGCCGACGGTGCGGACGCCCGCGCCGAGCTGGCGGTTGATGTTGGAGTACTCGAAGGTGTCGAGGTCGGCGACCTTGAGGTGCAGCACGCCGAGCCGCGCCAGCCGTTCGACCATCGAGCCGCCGATGCCGCCGGCGCCCGCGACGCCGACCGTCGCGTCGCGCAGCGTGCGCTGCCGCTCGCGCGCCTCCTCGTCGGTGTCGCCGAGCCAGCCGAGGTTCCGCTTGACCCGCTCCCAGTAGACGGCGTCGTCGTACTCGCCTGCGTGCTCGATCCTGCGTACGGTGTTCTTGCCCATGCCCGTGGACGCTCCCTTCGCTGTGGGGGAATGGGGGATCGGAACATCCAGGGCGGTGTTTCGCCTGAGTGAACGGAGCCAAACACCGGCCCTTCCGGACGGGCCCGGAATGAAACGGTTCGAGCATCGCCTGACCAGCACTTTGACCGACTAAATATTTTCTGTGTCACACCGCGTCCGGGCGCCTGGAACGCTCTCACCCCGGGTGGGCGGGAGGCGCGGCCGCTCCGCGGCTTCCGCGGCCGCGCCGGAGGTGCGTCAGGTTTCGGTCATGCCCTATCCGGCCGTATTCGGATGTCTTCTTTCGGCAGGCGGAACAAATGATCGCCATTCCGCCGTGAGCTGCACATTCGCTTTTCTTTCGGATGGTCGCAGGAACGGCATCGGGTAACCATTTCGTGAATGGTCGGCGGTAGGGCGGCGGCCGAAGGCTACGGTTCCTTCGGCGAAGGCCCGGCGGGCCCGTCAGTCCGTTTCCGGAGGGGCGTCGCCCGACGATTCGAGGGCGCGCTCCAGCTCGTCGACGTGCAGCAGGTCGCGGTCGACGCGGCCGGTGCGGTAGGCGGCGCGGCCGACCAGGTGCGCCGCCACCGGGACGGTGATGATCTGCAGCAGCGCCACCAGCGCCAGCGACGTGAGCACCTCGATGGTCGGGAACCGGATCCCGACCCCCACCAGCACCAGCAGCAGCCCGACGGCCTGCGACTTCGTCGCCGCGTGCATCCGGGTGAACAGGTCGGGCAGCCGCAGCACGCCGAGCCCGGCGCTGAACGAGGCGCCCGCGCCGAGCAGCAGGAACGCCGCCGTGAACGCCGTGGTCACGCGTCCGCCCCCTGGTCCGGCTCGTCCGGGCGGGGGACGTGGTGGGTGAGGAACCGGGCGACCGCCACCGACCCGACGAAGGCGAGCAGCGACAGCGCCAGCAGCGTCGGCAGCACCCAGGTGTCGCCGTCCGCGACCGCCGCGGTGCCGAGCCCCGCCATGATCACGGCGAGCAGGACGTCCAGGGCCATGGCGCGGTCGAGCATCGACGGGCCCTGCGCGACCCGGGCGAGCGAGCACGCGGCCGCCAGGGACAGCACCGCCGTCACGATGTACAGCACGATCGTCATGACCGGGCCTCCGCGAGGGCGCGCAGGTCGGCGCGGGTGCCGAAGGCCCGGACCGTCCGGCGTTCGAGTGCCAGCACGTCCCGCCGGGCCCTGTCCACCGCCGCGTCGTCCGCTGCGCCGAGCACGTGCAGGAAAAGCGTCGCGTCGGAGCGGCGGACGTCCAGCACCAGCGTGCCCGGCGTCGCCGACAGCGAGATCGCCATGATGGCGAGGATCAGGTCGGAGCGGGTCCGCAGCGGCACCGCGATCACCGAGTTCCGGCGGGCCCGGCCGCGCCCGCCGGCCGCCTGCCAGGCCAGCGGGCCCGCGCTGTGCAGCAGGTCGGCGGCGGCGCGCAGCGCGAACACCGCGAGCCCGGCGGGCCGGAGCCGCAGGTGGTGGCCGACCGGCGGGAGCGGGAACACCAGCTGCAGCACGACCGACAGCACGAGGCCCGACAGCATGTTCGCCACGGACGGCTTGTCCCACAGCAGCATCCACACCACCGTCAGCCAGACGACGGCGGACGGGCGGATCGCGCGGCGGCGTCCGACCCGGACGGTGAAGTCCCTCATGAGGCGCCTCCGGAAGGGAACACGGCCCGCACGTAGGACTGCGGGTCCAGCAGTTCGGCCGCCGCCCGCTCGCAGAGCCCGTACAGCGGCCCGCCGCCGGCGGTGTAGGCGAGGCTGAGCACGACCAGCGCGGCGCTCCCGGCGACCATCGCGACCGGCATCGGCGCGGTCGAAGCGCCGTCCGGCAGGTCGTCCGGCGGGGCGCTCCAGAACGCCTGGTTCCACACCTTCACCAGCGCGTACAGGGTGAGCAGGCTGGTGACGACGGCGCCCGCGACGAGCGTGTCCACGAGCGGGCCGCCCTGCGCGAGCCCCGCGCGCAGCAGCCCGAGCTTGCCGAGGAAACCCGACAGCGGCGGGATCCCGCCGAGGTTCATCGCCGGGACGAAGAACAGCGCGCCGACCAGCGGCGCGCTGCGCGCCAGGCCGCCGAGCCGGGCCAGGGACGTCCCGCCGCCGCGCCGGTCGATCAGCCCCGCGACCAGGAACAGCGTGGTCTGGATGGTGATGTGGTGCAGGACGTGGAACACCGTCGCGGCGAGCCCGGCGGCCGAGTCCAGCCCCACCCCGAAGATCATGTAGCCGATGTGGCTCACCAGCGTGAACGACAGCAGCCGCCGCACGTCGATCTGCACCATCGCGCCCAGCACCCCGGCCAGCATGCTGAGCAGCGCCGCCACCAGCAGCACCGTGCGCAGGTGGCCGCCAGGGAACAGCAGCGTCTCGGTGCGGACGACCCCGTACACGCCGATCTTGGTGAGCAGCCCGGCGAACACGGCGGTGACGGGGGTGGGCGCGCTCGGGTAGGAGTCCGGCAGCCACATCGACAGCGGGAACACCGCGGCCTTGGCGGCGAACGCGGTCACCAGCGCCGCCTCGCCGATCCGCGAGACCGGGGCGGGCAGTTCGGCGATCCGCCACGACAGCTGCGCCATGTTGACGGTGCCCGTCGCGGCGTACAGCACGGCGATCGCGACGAGGAACAGCATCGACGACAGCAGCGCCACGACGATGTAGGTCGTCCCGGCGCGGACGCGGGCCATGGTGCCGGCGAGCGTGACCAGCACGTAGCTGGCCATCAGCATCATCTCGAACCCGACGAACAGGTTGAACAGGTCGCCGGCGAGGAACGCGTCGCAGACGCCGGCGGCGAGCAGCAGGTACGTCGGGTGGAACACCGACAGCGGGGTGTCCCGGTCGCGGTCGGCGCCGTCCTGACCGAACGCGTAGACCAGCACGCACAGGATGACGGCGGACGACACGACCAGCATCAGCGCCGACAGCCGGTCGGCGACCAGCGTGATGCCGACCGGGGCGGGCCAGCCGCCGAGCTGCACGGCCTGCGGCCCGTCCCGGTCGGCGCGGACCAGCAGCACGACCGCGACGCCGAGCACGGCGGCCAGCGCGACCACGCTGATCGCGCGCTTCAGCAGCGCGTGCCGCGGCCCGATGATGATCTTGATGCCGGCGGCCAGCACGGGCAGCAGCACCGGCATCGGGAGCAGCGCGTTCACCGGTCCCGCCCGTCCCGCCGGGTCCGGCCGGGCCGTGCGGGTCGTCCGGGCCGTCCGGCGCGCCCGTCGCGGGGGACGCCGCCGGGGAAGTCGCTGTCGGGCTCCTCGCGGGCGCCGAGCTCGGACGGGTCGGCGACGGCGCGCCGCTCGCGCTCGGTGCGCAGCCGCACGTCGTCCTCGCCCTCCCGGCGCACCCGCAGGTCCTCGATGTCGTCGCGGACCTCGTCGTCGCCGCTCAGCCGGCCGCTGCGGTAGGCGATGGCCAGCACGAACGCGGCCGACGCGAGCGAGATGACGATCGCGGTGAGGATCATCGCCTGCGGCAGCGGGTCGCTGAGCGGGCGGCCCGGCCGCCCGTGCGGCTCGTGCGCGGCGAGGATCGGCGCGCGGCCGGCCGGGCCGCCGCCGGTGAGGATCAGCAGGTTGACCCCGTTGCTCAGCACCAGCACGCCGACGACGAGCCGGGACAGGCTGCGCTCCAGCAGCAGTACGACGCCGGCGGCGACGAGCGTCCCGCCGGTCGCGGCCAGCACCAGCGACGGGCTCACCCCGGGACCCCGCCGCCGGCCCGGTCCGCCCCCGTCTGCCGGTCGATCTCGGCGCCGAGCACGTTCAGTACGGTCAGCACCAGCCCGACGACGATCAGGTAGACGCCGATCTCGAACAGCAGCGACGTGAAGAAGTGGACGTGGCCGAGCAGCGGCAGATGCGGGTCCAGCGACGCGCTCTGCAGCACCGCGCCGCCCCAAACCAGCCCGCCGAGCGCCGTCCCGGCCGTCGCGACCACGCCCGCGCCGAGCAGCGCGCCCGCCGACACCGGCGCCGCCTCCCACAGCTCGTAGGGCCCGCCGGCCAGGTACCGGACGGCGAGGGCGAGCCCCGCGACGATGCCGCCCGAGAACCCGCCGCCCGGCGCGGAGTGCGCGGTGAACAGCAGGAACAGCGAGTACAGCAGGACGGTGTGGAAGATCGTCCGGGCGACGACCTCGAAGACGATGGAGCGCCGCTCGGCGGCAAGCGTGGACCCGGCGGCGATCCAGCGGTCCGGTTCGGTGTCGGCGTCCAGCGCGGTGACCTCCCGGACGCCCCACACCTCGGTGTCCTCGTCGGGCGCGGGGGGCACCGACACCGGCCGCCGCGCGAACACCATGCTGGTCACGCCGAGGGCGGCGAGCGCGATCACCACGGTCTCGCCGAGGGTGTCCCAGGCGCGCAGGTCGACCAGCACGGTCGCGACGATGTTGCTCCCGCCGGCCTCTTTCGCGGCGGCCGGGTAGGCGCCGGAGATCGGCGCGGCGACGCGGGACCGCGCCGCGAGCAGCGTGACGACGGTCGCGGTCAGCCCGGCGAGCGCCCCGGCCGCCAGGTGGACGCCGCGCTGCGCCGGGGACCGGGTCGAGAACCGCGCGGGCAGCCGCCGCAGCACCAGCACGAAGACGATCAGGCTCGCGGTCTCGACGAGGAACTGCGTCAGCGCCAGGTCGGGGGCGCCCTGCAGGACGAACAGGGTCGAGACCCCGAACCCGGACGCGCCGGACAGCACCACCGTCTTGCCCCGGTCGCGGGCCCGGATCGCCGCGGCAGCCGCGACCACCGTCAGCAGCGCGACGAGCCCCTGCGCGGGGCCGTCCCAGACCCGGCCGCCGAGCGGGACCGGCCACGGCAGCGCCGCCAGCACCGACCCGCCCGCGAGCCCGACGGCGGCCAGCAGGATGATCAGCAGGTAGTCGGGCAGCGACCCGCGCTGCACGAACCCGGTGAGCTGCAACGCGAACGTGTTGAGCCCGTGCATGAACCGCAGGTAGACGTTCTCGGGCTCGAAGAGCCGGGGGACGCGCGCGACGAGCCGTCCCGCCGCGAACAGTCCCGCGCCCAAGGCGAGCGACACCGCGGTGAGCAGCAGCGGAAGCCCGAACCCGTGCCACGCCGACAGGTGGTAGCCGCCGTGGCCCCGCACCGGGAAGGGCGCGGCCTCCCGCCCGATCGGCGCGTCCAGCTTGGCGGCGAGCAGCCCGACGACCACGCCCGCCGCCGCGAGCAGGACCACCGGCGCGAGCAGCGGCACGCCGGGGCGGTGCACCTCGCGCGGTTCGACGCCCTCCTTGCGCGCGAACGCGCCCCACAGGAACCGCAGGCTGTAGCCGGCGGTCAGCGCCGACCCCACCGTGACCAGCGCCACGAGGGCGGCGTCGCCGCCGAGGAACGCCTCGTAGGCGGCCTCCTTCCCGGCGAACCCGAGCGTCGCCGGGACGCCCGCCATCGACGCCGCCGCCGCGACCGACGCCCCGTACAGCACCGGCGTGCGGCGTCCGAGACCCGACAGTTTCCGCAGGTCGCGCGTGCCGGTGGAGTGGTCGACGACCCCGACCGCCAGGAACAGCGCCGACTTGAACAGCGCGTGCGCCAGCAGCACCGTGAACCCCGCGAGGGCCGCGACCCGGTTCCCGGCCCCCAGCAGCACGAACATGAACCCGAGCTGGCTGACCGTCCCGTAGGCGAGCAGCAGCTTCAGGTCGTGCTCGCGCAGCGCCCGCCAGCCGGCCAGCAGCATCGTCGCGACGCCGCAACCCAGCACGACCGGCCGCCATCCCGGCGTGCCGGCGAACGCGGGCGCCAGCCGCGCCACCAGGAACACGCCCGCCTTCACCATCGCGGCGGCGTGCAGGAACGCGCTGACCGGCGTCGGCGCGGCCATCGCCCCCGGCAGCCACAGCCCGAACGGGACGAGCGCCGACTTCGACAGCGCCCCCACCAGGATCAGCGCGACCGCCGCGGTGACGGCGCCCCCGTGCGGCGGCGCCGCGACGATCGCCGACAGCCGGTGGGTGCCCGCCGCCTGCCCCAGCAGGACGAGCCCGACCAGCATCGCCAGCCCGCCGAACGTGGTGATCACGATCGCCTGCGTCGCGGCCCGCCGCGCCATGCCGCGCTCCGCGTCATACCCGATCAGCAGGTACGACAGGACGGTCGTCAGCTCCCAGAACACATAGAGCAGGACGAGGTCGTCCGCCAGGATCAGGCCGAGCATTGCGGCGGCGAACGCGACCAGCTCACCGGCGAACGCGGCGAGCTTCGGCTCCGCGCCGGTGAAGTAGCGGCCGCAGTACAGCACGACCAGCGCGCCGACGCCGCCGACGATGACCGTCATCATCCAGGTCAGCGGGTCGGACCGCAGGTACGGGTGCAGGCCGAGCCCGGGGATCCACGACCACGACTCGGTGCGCGGGGCGCCGCCGTCCAGCCACGGCAGCGCCGCCCACCCGGCCGCCGCGGCGAGCACCGCCGCCAGCGGCGCGAACGCGTCGCGCCCGATGGCCCGCACGAGCACCGGCGCCGCCGCCGCGGCCGCGCAGTACGCGGCGAGCAACAGCAGCAAGGGGGCCTCGGCAGGATCGGACGGCGGACGGACGGTCACTCACGGTGATCGCTTCGTGCTGGACCGTCACACTAGTGCCGGGCGCCTGCGCGGCCACGCGCCCCACCCCGCCCACACGATGGCTTTACCCGGCGTCTCCGGCGACGTGCCGCCAGGTCAGCAGCCGGTCCCGGACGGTCCCCCGGCTCATCGGAGCCAGGTCCGTCAGCTCGAAGCCGCTCGCCTGCGCGACGCGCTCGCTTCCGGCGTTGTCGGGATCGATCCGCAGCACCACGGTGCTGAACCCGAGCGTCTCGCGCGCGTACCCGGCGAGGAGCCGGACGGCCCGGGACGCCAGGCCCTGGCGGCGGTGCCGGGGACCGATGGCGTAGCCGAGTTCGGCGGCCGGCCCGCCGAAGCGGTGGGCGGGGTCGTCGGCGACGCAGCGGAAGAGGAGGACCTCGCCCTGCGGCGCGCGCCCGTCGCTGGTGATCGCCAGCTGGAGCTTGCGGTCCTCGGCGCGCGCCCGCCGGGCCGCGTCGAGGTAGTCGCGGGCGGCGTCCCGGTCGAACGGGGAGCGCAGCGGGGTGAACCGCGCGACGTCCGGATCGTCGAACAGGTCCGCCATGGCGGGAACGTCGTCGTCGGTCCACTCGCGCAGGGTCAGGCCGAGCCCGCTGATCGTGATGTCGGTGCCGAACCGAGGGGAGAGCATGAGGACATCCTCCGTGAGCCGCTGGGGGCGCGGGTCGTCCAGGGCCCGCCAAAGCGTCAGGGCCGCCGGACCCGGGTGGTCCGACGGCCCTGGGAGCCGGATGGTCAGGCCTTGTTGAAGGTGTGCTTGGCCCAGAGGTAGGAGAGGAGGGCGATGCCGGCGCACCAGGCGACGGCGATGGCGGCGCTGTTGCCGATCGAGGTGCCGAGCAGGAGGCCGCGGACGGTCTCCATGATCGGAGTGAAGGGCTGGTAGTCGGCGAACCAGCGCAGCGCGGCGGGCATCGAGTCGGTCGGGACGAAGCCGCTGCCGAGAAAGGGCAGCAGGATCAGCGGCATCGGGGCGTTGCTGGCGGCCTCGGGGGTCGGGGACCTGAGGCCGAGGGCGACCGCGAGCCAGGTGACGGCCACGAAGAACAGGGTCAGCAGGCCGACGGCGGCGAGCCACTCCAGGGGCGTGGCGTTGGGGCGGAAGCCGATCGCCAGGGCGATGCCGACCAGGACGGCCATCCCGAGCAGCTGCTGGATCACGCTGCCGACGACGTGGCCGGTCAGGACCGACGCCCGGGAGATCCGCATGGTGCGGAAGCGGGCGACGATGCCCTCGGTCATGTCGGTGGCGACCATGACGGCGGTCCCGGTGGCGGCGGTGGCCGCCGCCATGAGCAGGATGCCGGGGACGACGTAGTTGACGTAGGCGCCGCGTCCGCCGCCCAGGCCGTTGCCGAGGGTGCCGCCGAGGACGTACACGAACAGCAGCAGCAGGATGACGGGCGTGATGATCAGCTGCACGGTCATGGACGGGTAGCGGATCAGGCGCTTGAGCTGGCGGCGGACCATCGTGTTGGAGTCGCGCATGGCGAGGGCGAGGGCGCTCATCGGGTGGCCTCCTGCTTCTGGTCGGTGTGCTGGCCGGTGAGGGTGAGGAAGACGTCGTCGAGGTCGGGGGTGTGGACGCCGAGGCCGGCGGGCTCGATCCCGGCCGCGTCCAGCCGGGCGAGCAGGCCGCGCAGGGACGCGACGCCGCCGTCGGAGGGGACCTGGAGGGTGAGCCGGTCGTCGTCGGAGGGGTCGACGAATCCCTCGCCGAGCGCGCGGAGGGCGTCGCCGAGCGCGTCGTCGTCGGTGAACCGCAGCGACACGTGGCCGCCGGGGATGAGCCGCTTGAGCTCGTCGGCGGTGCCCTCGGCGATCAGCCGCCCGTGGTCGAGCAGGGCGATGTGGTCGGCGAGCTGGTCGGCCTCCTCCAGGTACTGGGTGGTGAGGAAGATGGTGACGCCGCCGGCGACCAGCTCCCGGACGATCTGCCACATGGAGCGGCGGCTGCGCGGGTCCAGGCCGGTGGTGGGCTCGTCCAGGAAGATGAGGCGGGGGTCGCCGACCAGGGTCATCGCCAGGTCGAGGCGGCGCCGCATGCCGCCGGAGTAGGTGGAGGCGGGCTTGCGGGCGGCCTCGACCAGGTCGAACCGCTCCAGCAGTTCCCCGGCCCTCCGCTTGCCGTCCTTGCGGGACAGGTGCTTGAGGTCGGCCATGAGGAGGAGGTTCTCCTCGCCGGTGAGCAGCTTGTCGACGGCCGAGTACTGGCCGGTGACGCCGATCGCGCCGCGCACGTCGTCGGGCTGCCGACCCAGGTCGTGGCCGGCGACGCGGACGGTGCCGCCGTCGGCGGGGATCAGGGTGGACAGGATCTGGACGGTGGTGGTCTTGCCGGCGCCGTTCGGGCCGAGCAGGGAGAAGATCGTTCCTTCGGGGACGGCCAGGTCGATGCCGTCCAGCACGACCTTCTCGCCGGTCTTGTCGCGGTAGGACTTGCGCAGTCCGTTCGCTTGGATGGCCAGGTTCGTCATGGGGGGTGCTCCTCGAGGCGGGGTGTGCGGGTCAGAGGCTGCGGGCGGCGATGTCGCCGTGGGAGGTGGCGGCGTCGATGGTCAGGGCGGCGGTGCCGTCGTTCTTGAGGCTGTTGGTGACGCGGCCGTAGGAGGTGCGGGCGTCCAGGGAGGCCGAGACGCCGGGGGCGGCGCCGACCGTGATGTCGCCGGACCGGGTGCGCAGCACGACCGCGCCGCCCGTCGCCTCGGCGATCCGGATGTCGCCGCGGGCGGTGCTGATCTCGGCGGGGCCGGCGAGGCGGCCGACCTCGACGTCGCCGTCGGTCGCGGTGAGCCGGACGCCCGCCGCCTCGTCGATCTTGATCTGCCGGTACGCGCCGTCGAAGGCGACGTCGCCGAGCCGTCCGACGGCGCGGAACTCGGTGCTGGCCGCCGTGGCCTCGACCCGGGAACCGGCGGGCAGCTGGACGGTCACCTCGATGGCCCCGGAGCCGCCGAGGTACCGGTCGCCGGTCGCGGCCCGGACGGTCAGGACCCCGTCGGCGAACTCGACCGCGGCCTGCTCGGCGGCCTTGACGTCGCGGCCCTTGGCGGCGTTGGCGGGCCGGACCTCGACCACGGTGTCGGTGCGGTCGGCGGCGATGACCTCCACGCGGCCGGCGGGGACGTCGAAGGCGGCGGTGATCGGGGCGGGGGTGGCGAAGGCGTTCATCGTGTGCTCCTTGCGGCGTCTCGTTTCTGACATCGCAAACGCTACGTTGCTTTCCAGATAGCGGCAACAGTTTCGTTGCATGATTTCACTATTTTCACAGGTCAAGCCGCGAAAAGTGTTGCAACGATCCTGAAAGTAATGCAACGCAACGCCCTCGCTCGTTGCATTGGATGGGAAGTGAACGCTATCGTGGGGCCTGTCGGGGACCAGGGGAAGCGGCACGGAGGAGAACGCGATGCCCGGAGGCAGGCTCACCCAGCAGGACCGCCAGCAGATCGCGCTGGGGCTGGCCGACGGGCTCGCCTACGCCGAGATCGCCCGCCGCCTCGATCGTCCGACCTCGACGATCACGCGGGAGGTCATGCGCAACGGCGGCCCCGCCGGCTATCGCGCCGACCTCGCCCACCGCGCCACCGAACGGCGCGCGCACCGGCGCCGGCAGGCCGCGCCCCGCGGCCCGCAGGCGCCCCCGCAGGCCCACGGGCGCGACCCCGAGGCCGTGCGGGAGCTGCAGGAGACGTTCACCACCGTCTTCATGGCCTCCGGCACGCCCAAGATGATGGCCCGGGTGATGGCCTGCCTCTACACCACCGATTCCGGCTGCCTCACCGCGTCCGAGCTCGTCCGGCTCCTCCAGGTCAGCCCGGCGTCCATCTCCAAGGCGATCACGTTCCTGGAGAGCCAGGGCCTGGTCCGCCGCGAGCGCGAGGAGGGCCGCCGCGAGCGCTACGTCGTCGACGACGACGTCTGGTACCAGTCGATGATCGCCAGCGCGCGGGCCCTCGTCCCGATCATCGAGACCGCGCAGCAGGGCGTCTTCGTCCTCGGCGCCGGCACGCCCGCCGCCGCCCGCCTGGAGGGCGCCGCCCGCTTCCTCGACTACGTCAGCGAGAGCATCACCCGCGCCGCCGAGCAGGGACGCGAGGTCCTGCACACCGGCGCCGAAGCGTCCCCGGACGGAACCGCGGGGGCTTGAAAAGCGATCATTGATCGGTTTTGGTGCTAGGGTGCGGATCACACCCGCCTGAAACACGAAGCGCCGCCGGACGCGGCGCAGACGCAGGCGATCGCGGCCCACTGCGTCCAGGCCAGGTGCTCGCCGAGCAGGACGAGGCCGGCGACGGCGCCGGCGGCGGGTTCGAGGCTGACCATGACGGCGACCGCGCGCTCCGGCATCCGGCGCAGCGCGGCCTGGTCGAGCGACCACGGCAGGACGGCCGACAGCACGGCGAGGCCGAGGCCCGCCGCGAGGATGCCCGGATGCGCGAGCGCGCCGCCGGCCGCCGGGGCGAGCGGCAGGACGAGCACCGCCCCGAACGCGACTCCCCAGGCCAGCGGCGACCCCGGCTGCTCGCCGGCGCGCTTGTTCAGGACCAGGTAGGCCGCCATGCACGCGCCCGACCCGACCGCGAGGGCGACACCGGACGCCGAGACGGGCGCGCCGCCCGGGCCGTCCATCAGGAAGACCCCGGCCCCGGCGAGCGCCGCCCACAGCAGGTCCACCGGCCGCCGCGCCTTCACCAGCGCGAGCGTCAGCGGGCCGAGGAACTGGAACGCCGACGCGACGCCCACCGGCAGCCGCTGCATCGCCGGATAGACGAGGTGCATCCCGGCGATCGCCGCGCCCAGGGCGGCGGTCAGCCCGAGCGAGCCGCGCGGGAACGGCGGGCGCCCCAGCAGGAGCAGGACGGCCGCCGCGAACCCCAGCCGCAGGACGACCACGCCCGCGGTGCCGGCGATCGCGAACATCCCCTTCCCGCAGGCCTGGCCGGCCTGGATCGAGACGACGCTGCCCAGGACGAACAGCGGGGCGGGGACGGCGTACCGCTCGGGATGGTCGGTTCCGCAGGCCATACGGCCAGTCTGTGATCACCAGATCGTTCGGGTCCATCGGAAGATTTCGCGGAGAACCATGTTGAATGGCCGAATGATCGACCACCGGTTGCAAACCCTGCGGGTGCTGCGCGAGCGCGGCACCGTCACCGCCGCCGCCGAGGCGCTGCATCTGACGCCCTCCACGGTGTCCCAGCAGCTCAAGCAGCTCGCGCGCGACCTCGGCGTCGAGCTGCTGGAGGCACAGGGGCGCAGGGTGCGGCTCACCCCGGCGGCGCACACCGTGCTGCGGCACGCCGACGTCCTGTCCGCGCAGTGGGAGCGGGCCCGCGCCGACCTCGCCGAGCACCGGTCCGGGACGTCGGGCCAGGTGCGGTTCTGCAGCGTGTCCAGCGCGCTGGCGATGCTCGTCGCGCCCGCCGCCGCGCGGCTGCGGGCCGAGCATCCGGGGCTGAACGTCCGCATGTCCGAGCAGGACAGCGAGGACGCCGCGCACCTGCTGCTGGCGCACCGCGCCGACATCGCCGTGGTGATCCCGAGCGAGGAGGTCCCCGGGCCGGACGACGCCCGGTTCACCCTGTCGACGTTGCTGGACGAGCCGCAGGATCTCCTGGTGCCGGCCGGGCATCCGCTCGCGCGAGGCGCGGCGGCCCGGCTCGCCGACGCGGCGGGGGAGGCGTGGATCGGGTATCCGGACCGGCGCGACCAGCACCAGCTGCTGCTCGCCGCCTGCGCCGCCGCCGGATACGTCCCGCGCATCGCGCACGAGGCCAACGAGTGGTTCGCGGTGTCGTCGCTGGTCGCGCACGGGTTCGGCGTCGCGCTGGTGCCCCGGCTCGCGCCGCTGCCGCCGCGCGACGAGGCCGTCCGCGTACCGCTGCGCGGGAGCCCGGTTCCGAAGCGGCGGCTTGTCGCGTGCGTGCGGCGGGGCAGCGAGCGGCAGCCGCCGATCGCGCACGGCCTGGCGGCTCTGCGGGGCGTTGCGGGTGGCCGGTTGTCCTGATCGTCGGAGCGGGACAGGCGGGTCTGCAACCGGCGCTGTGCCTGCGGGCCGAAGGCTACGAGGTCACCGTGGTCTCGGCGCGGACGCCGGAGGAGACGCGGCGCGAGTACCACACCGCGACGGCCGCCGACCTGGAGGGATTCGCCGCCCGGTACGACCTGACGATCGTCGCGGCGGGCCGCGGCGACCTGGTCGAGGTGTTCGAGCGGGACGCGAGCCGCTCGCCGTACGACCGTCCGCAGCGGCACCTGTCGTGCATCTACCTGCACGGGATGACGCCGTGGCCCGGCTATCCCGAGCCGCACGTCCGGATCAACGCCGCTCCCCAGATCGGCGAGCTGTCCTCCATGCCGGGCTGTGCCGGCACCGGGCCCTGCGACATCGTGTTCTGGGAGGCGGTCCCGGGCGGCCCGTTCGACTGCTGGGACGACCGCCCCGACCCCGCCGGCCACCTCGCCTGATCCGGGTGTTGCATGTTCATGCAATGGGGTGCATACTTCTTCTCATGTCCAAGGTGCTCACCTCTCTGCCTGTCGGCCAGCGCGTCGGGATCGCCTTCTCCGGCGGCCTCGACACCTCCGTAGCGGTCGCGTGGATGCGCGAGAAGGGCGCCGTGCCCTGCACCTACACCGCCGACATCGGCCAGTACGACGAGCCCGACATCGCCTCGGTGCCGGGCCGCGCCACCGACTACGGCGCGCAGGTCGCCCGGCTGGTCGACTGCCGGGAGGCCCTGGTCGAGGAGGGGCTCGCGGCGCTGGCGTGCGGAGCGTTCCACATCCGCTCCGCCGGCCGCGCCTACTTCAACACCACCCCGCTCGGCCGCGCCGTCACCGGCACCCTGCTGGTGCGCGCCATGCTGGAGGACGACGTCCAGATCTGGGGCGACGGCTCCACCTACAAGGGCAACGACATCGAGCGGTTCTACCGCTACGGCCTGCTCGCCAACCCGTCCCTGCGGATCTACAAGCCGTGGCTGGACGCCGACTTCGTCAGCGAGCTCGGCGGCCGCAAGGAGATGTCGGAGTGGCTGCAGGAGCGCGGCCTGCCCTACCGCGACAGCACCGAGAAGGCCTACTCCACCGACGCCAACATCTGGGGCGCCACCCACGAGGCCAAGGCGCTGGAGCACCTCGACGCCGGCATCGAGATCGTCGACCCGATCATGGGCGTGCGGTTCTGGGACCCCGAGGTGGAGATCCTCGCCGAGGACGTGACGATCGGCTTCGCGCAGGGCCGCCCGGTGACGATCAACGGCAAGGAGTTCGCCTCCGCCGTCGACCTGGTGCTGGAGGCCAACGCCATCGGCGGGCGGCACGGCATGGGCATGTCCGACCAGATCGAGAACCGGGTCATCGAGGCCAAGAGCCGCGGCGTCTACGAGGCGCCCGGCATGGCGCTGCTGCACGCCGCCTACGAGCGGCTCGTCAACGCCATCCACAACGAGGACACCCTCGCCACCTACCAGAGCGAGGGCCGCCGGCTCGGCCGGCTGATGTACGAGGGCCGCTGGCTCGACCCGCAGGCGCTGATGCTGCGCGAGTCGCTCCAGCGCTGGGTCGGCACCGCCGTCACCGGCGAGGTGACGCTGCGGCTGCGGCGCGGCGAGGACTACTCGATCCTCGACACCTCCGGCCCCGCGTTCAGCTACCACCCGGACAAGCTGTCCATGGAGCGCACCGAGGACTCCGCGTTCGGGCCCGTCGACCGCATCGGCCAGCTCACCATGCGCAACCTCGACATCGCCGACTCCCGCGCCCGGCTCGAGCAGTACGCGGGGCTCGGCATGGTCGGGGACGCCGCACACCCGGCGCTGATCGGCGCCGCGCAGGCCGCCTCGACCGGGCTGATCGGCGCGATGGACGCCGGCGGCGCCCAGGCCATCGCGTCCCGCGGCGAGACGACCACCGGCGAGGAACTCCTCGACGCCGCCGCGATGGAGTTCGGCACCGACTGAGTCACGGCACCGACCGGCCCCACGGCATGCGCGAGGCCCGTCCGGTTCGCACCGGACGGGCCTCGCGCATGCGTGTCAGGACCTCGCCTTGGCGGTCTTGCGGTTGTTGGCCTTCTCGATGGCCTTGACGAGTTCCTTCTTGCTCATGGTGGAGCGGCCCGAGACGTCCAGCCGCTTGGCGACGTCGTAGAGGTGCTTCTTGGACGCGTTGGCGTCCACGCCGCCCGCGGTGCTGCGCGAGGTGCCGACGCCGCCCTCGGCCTGCTTGTCCGAGGGTCCCTTGGCGCCCTTGGCCTTCGGCTCCCAGTGGTCCCCGACCTTCTCGTGGGTGTGCTTGAGCGCGGAGTAGGCGACGCGGTGCGCCCGCTGCCCCTCCCCGTACTCCTTGGCGGCCGAGTCGTGGGCCTTGGCGAAGGTGCGCTGCGCCTTGGCGTCCGAGCGCTTGATGGTGTCGGGCAGCTCCTCCTTCTTGGCCTTGCCCTTGCTGGTGGTCTTCGGCATCGTGCTGCTCCTCCGTACGCGTATCGCGTCCTTGTGCACGGCGTACCCATCCAGAGCGAACATCCACATGTGCGGGAGAGGCTCCGGGAACGCCATCGGCCGAAGCCGGGACCCCTCCCGTGCCCGCGCGGTTAGCGTGACCTCCGGAACGCGCGGAAAGGACAGGGGACATGACGCTGACGGCGCAGAACCGGGCGAGCAAGGTGCAGATCCTCCCCAAGGAGACCGGGAGCCTCGCCGCGGGACTCCCGCCGGCGCAGCCCGGCACGCTGTTCGTCATGGGCCCCGAAGGCGGGATGCGCGTCGCGCCCGACGCCGGGTTCGACGTGGTGTTCGGCCGCTGCGAACCGGACGTCCACGTCTGCGTCGGCGGCTCCGACACCCACGTGAGCCGCCGGCACGGCCGCATCGCCCGCGAGCACTCGCGGTGGGTGCTGTACAACGCGGGGCGGCTCGCGATCCGGATGAGCGGCGCGCCGCTGCTGCTCGGCGGGCACCGCACCGAGCTGCCGGCGTCGTACACGGCGCTGTTCATCGTCGCGCCGCGGCAGGAGCACCTGATGGAGGTGCGGATCGCGGCCGGTCCGGGGGCGGGCCGCGGCCGGCACGAGGACCCCACGCACGACCCGGCGGGCTTCGATCTGGACGCGGCGGAGCGGCTGGCGCTGACCTGCCTCGGCCAGCGCTACCTGCGCCGGGAGCCGTGGCCGCAGCCGCTCACCTGGGAGCAGGTCGCCGACGAGCTGCACCGGCTGCGCCCGCGCGAACGCTGGAGCGCCAAGCGCGCCGCCCGGATCGTGGAGAAGGTCCGCAGGCGGCTCAGCCCGGACGTCGACGGGATCCTGGAGCGGGACGTGCCGCCGCCGCTCGGCAACACGATCAACCACAACCTGATCACGGCGCTGCTGCTCGGCACCGCCCTGACCGTCGACGACCTGGAGCTGCTGGACGGCCCGTCCCGCTGAACCGGCTCCGTGCGGATCAGGCGGCGCGCGGGTCAGGCGGCGCGCGGCAGGGCGGCGGCGGCCGTGCCGGCGAGGCCCGTCGCCATCGAGCAGAGCCGCCGCATGCTCGGCTCCCCCTGGACTACGAGATGCACCACCTCGGCGATCTCGTCGCCGTGCGGGCCCGGATAGGTCCGGTGGACGATCAGCACCAGGCACGACCTTTCCTCGCCGCCGTCGCCGTCCGGCTGGACGAAGGCGGGGTGGCCGTTCAGCCGGGTCGGGCGGCCGTCCCGCGCGTCGAGCGGCCCGCCCTGGTCGAACCGCAGCTTGACCTGGACGTCCTGGGTGGTGCTGTGCCATTCGCACCGCCACCGGCCGAACCCGACGTCGGGATCGTCGGCGTCGATGCCCGGCACGGCGTCGAGGGCCCGGGCGTCCAGCAGCAGGCAGGTGTCGCGCTGCGCCAGCGAGGTGGCGGCCGGCGGCGGCGACCGCCGGGCGATCGGGCCGCGATGCAGGACGCCGACGGCGCTCGCGGCCGCGGTGTCGGCGATGGCGCACAGCGGCGCCGTCCCGCCGTCCTGCCCGGCGGTGATGTAGACGCTCGTGTCCTGGTCGGGGGCGGGTAGCAGCAGCGTGCGCTCGCAGGAGTCGTGCTCGGCGGGCTCCCGCACGACGCCGATTCCCCGGTCGTACGTCACCAGCCCGGTCGCCTCGGGGGCGGAGGCGTTGTCGAGCTGCACCTCCACGTCGACGTAGTCGTCGTGCCCGCCGCGCGACACCAGCACGTCGCACCGGTTGAAGTTGCCGTAGTGCGCGTCGATCCGGGGCTCGCCGAACCGGCCGAGCGCGCCGGGTGCGGTCAGCGCGCAGGGGTCGGCGCCGCGCTGGTCGCCGATGCGGGACGCGGGGGTCGTCGACGAGGCGGCCGGGCGGCCCTTCCCCGTCGACGGCGCGAGCATGAGCGCGAGCACGACGGCGGCGGCGAGCGCGAGCGCTCCGAGCGCGCTGAGCCCGCGGTGGGCGCTGACGAAGTTCAGCGTCCCCCGCACCAGCGAGTGGTCGGGGCGCGGGTCGTCCGGTGCGGTGTCTGGAGCGCCGAGCGTCGGGGCCGCGTAGTCCGGCAGTTCCACGCGCGCCGTACCCGCCGCCTCGTCGAGCCGCTGCCGCACTTCCGCGGGCGCGGGCCGCGCCGCCGGATCGTCCTGGAGCATCGAGGCCAGCACGTCGTGCAATGGTTCGGCCTCGGCTGCGAGGGCCGCTCCGGGCCGCGTCGGCGCCCCGCTGATCAGCGCGTGCAGGGTGGCGCCGAGGGAGTACACGTCGGACGCGGGTTCGGGTCGGCCGAGCGCGACCTCCGGCGCGGCGTAGGCGGGGGTGTGCGCGACCCCGCTCGGACGGGTCGCCGCCCCCTCGGCGCGGAACGCGGCGCCGAAGTCGGCCAGCTTCGCGGTCCGGTCCTCGGTGACGACGATGTTGCCCGGCTTGACGTCGCAGTGCACGATCCCCGCGGCGTGCAGCGCCTCCAGCGCGGCGGCGATCTGCGCGCCGATGCGGGCCGCGACCGCGGGCTCGACCGGCCGCCATTTCGCCAGGCTGCCGCCCGGCACGTACTCCATCACCAGCCACGGCGTGACGCGGCCGCGCCTGCGCACCGGGACCACGTCGTACAGCGTGACCACGTTCGGATGGTTGAAGGCCGCCAGCGCCCGCGCCTCGGCCCGGACCCGGCCGAACGCGGCGCCGCGCCCGCCGGTCAGCGCCCGCTTGAGCACCACCTGCCGGTGCAGCTCGGTGTCCTCGGCGAGCCAGACCTCGCTCGACCCGCCGCGCGCGGGCCCATGGACGAGCCGGTACCGTCCGGCGATCCTCGCTCCCCACCGCACCGTGCTTCCTCCCGCCACACCGAAAGCCGCGCATGACGAACCTACTGCGTGACTCCCCGGTCACACGCCGTCCGGCGGAAGACCCGCGCCGGCGGACGGCCGGGCTCAGCGCCCGGGCGCCGCCGCCGGGCCGAGGGCGGCGGCGAGGGTGGCCCGCATGCGCTCGGCCAACTCCCGTTCGGTGGCGGCCTCGGGGCTGCGGAGCCACTCGATCACGGTCGCCTCCAGGCCGCCGATCCAGCCGCGCAGCGCGATGCGGACCCGGGGCTCGGCCAGGTCGAGCCCGAGGCCGTCCGCGATCAGCTCCATGGTCGTGCGGCGCGCCCGCTCGACCAGCTCCCGGACCTCGGCGAAGCGGGACGTGGCGTTGATCAGCGAGGCGAAGCCGCGCGGATGCCCGGCCGCCCACCCGATGTACCCGGCCAGGCCCGCGTCGAGGCGTTCGCCGGCGGGAAGGTCGTCGCGGGGCGCGACGCAGTCGAGGAAGCCGTCGAGGAGGTGCTCGACGATCGCCAGGTAGAAGCCCTTCTTCGTGCCGAAGTGCTGGAAGACGACCCCGTGCGAGACGCCGATCGCCCTGGTGACCTGGTCGAGCTGGACGTCGTCGTAGTCGTGGTCGGCGAAGTGCTCGAAGCCCGCCTCGATGAGCTGGCGGCGGCGCGCGAGGGCCCGGGGGGTGTCCAGAGGTCGCTTCGCCATGACGCCGAAGGCTATCAAGAGGTATGTTGACGTCAGGTCAACACTCGTGCGACGGTGGCGGCATGACGAAAGCGGCAGAGCTCCACTCGCGCATCACGCCCCGCCTCGCGCACGGCCCCGGCGCCGTCCTGGCCCGCCGCGCCCACGCCTGGGTGCTGAGGCGGTTCAAGGGACGCGTCGCCGGGACCCTCTTCGGCGCACCGCTGCTGGTGGTCAGCACGACCGGCCGCAAGAGCGGGCGGGTCCGGGACGCGACGCTGGCCTACGTCGGCCACGGGGACGGCTACGCCGTGGCCGCCACCAACGCGGGCTCCGAGCGCCCGCCGGCCTGGTGGCTCAACCTCCAGGCCGACCCCGGCTGCCAGGTCCTCGTCCGGGGCCGCCGGCAGGCGATGGTCGCCCGCGCGGCGACCCCGGAGGAGACCGGGCGCCTGTGGCCAGAGCTGATCGAGGTCTATCCCGGTTTCCGGCACTACCTGCGCATCGCGCGCCGCGAGATGCCGATCGTCCTCCTGGAACCGGCGTCCTGAACGAGGCGGGCGGAGGACTGGGTCAGGCGGAGGACTGGGTCAGGCGGACGTCGTCCGGGTCAGGCGGACGTCGTCCGGGTCAGGCGGACGTCAGGCGGAGGACCAGGCAGACGAAGCCGAAGGAGTCCCGGTAGACGCGCAGCCATTCGTCGCGGTGCTCGGCGGCCGCCGCGAGGGCCTGCGAACTCTCCGGATCATCCCGGTGCTCCAGCGCCCATGACGCCAGGGACCCCGTCCACGCCCATTCGTAGTCGTCGAGTTCGCGGCGCGTGCTGACGTGCCCGTAGACGGGCGTCCACCCGTCGGCGACGACGCGGTCCACCGTGGTCGCGAGATCGGCGAAGTCGCCGAGCATGGCCACGGCCGCGGGTGACGGCTCGCGTTCCCAGTACCCGTCGCCGATCAGGACGCGCCCGCCGGGGGCCAGGTGCTCGCGGGCCGCCGCGAGCGCGGGCAGCAGGCCGCCGAAGGCATGCGTGGCGCCGACACTGAGCACCAGGTCGAACTCATGCGAGGGGTCGAGTTCCGCGGCGTCCCGGTGGTGCAGGACGAGGCGCTCGTCCACGCCGAGGTCGCGCGCCTTCTCGCGGGCACGCGCCAGCGCCCCTTCGTCGATGTCGACGCCCTCGGCCCGCACCCCCTCATGCGCGGCCAGCGCGCGCAGGAGCCATTCACCGCCGCCGCAGCCGAGGTCGAGGACGCGGGCGTCGCCGCGCGGGACGCCGTGCTCCAGCAGGCTGCGGACCGAATCGTCGTCGAGAGGGGCCGCGATGGGATGGTCTGCGTGGGCGAGTCCGGAGATCTGGTCACGATCCATCCGCCCGAGCCTGACGCGTTCAAGTCCCGCGCACAACCGCGTTTCCCGAACCCGCCCCGGTGCCATGTCCGCGCGGCGGGCGGCGGACATGGAGTCTCGACCCGGTGGGACGGGCGTGTCAGGATGGCGGGAGTCCGGAGACGCCGTTAGGGCGCTTCGAGATGAGCAAGGGGAGCCGTCGTCATGACGCGTGTTTCGCATGCCCGCTCGCAGAACAGGCCGTCCCTCTACGGGGGTGAATTCTCCCGCCGCGTGAACGTGCGGGACATCGCCGCCGCCAAGGAGAACGGCGAGAAATGGCCGATGCTCACCGCCTACGACGCGATGACCGCGTCCGTCTTCGACCAGGCGGGCATCCCCGTGCTCCTGGTCGGCGACACGATGGGCGCCTGCCACCTGGGGTACGGCTCGACCGTCCCAGTGACGCTGGAGGAGGTCCTCGTCCTGGCGTCCGCGGTGGTCCGCGGGACGGAGCGGGCGCTGATCATCGGCGACCTGCCGTTCGGCAGCTACCAGGCGGGTCCGGCGCAGGCGCTGCGCAGCGCGACGCGGCTGGTCAAGGAGGCCGGGGTCGGCGCGGTCAAGCTGGAGGGCGGGGAGCGCAGCGCCCGCCAGATCGACATGATGGTGTCCGCCGGCATCCCCGTCATGGGCCACCTCGGGCTGACGCCGCAGTCGGTGAACGCGTTCGGCGGCTACCGGGTGCAGGGCCGCGGCGAGACGGCGGCGCGGCGGCTCGTCCGGGACGCCCGCGCCGTGCAGGCCGCGGGGGCGTTCGCGGTCGTCCTCGAAGCGGTGCCGGAGGAGCTGGCCACCGAGGTCACCGGCGCGCTGGACATCCCCACGGTCGGGATCGGCGCGGGCCCGAACTGCGACGCGCAGGTCCTCGTCTGGACGGACGCGATGGGCCTCACGCCGGGGCGGGTGCCGCGCTTCGTCAAGGACTACGCGGGCATCCGGGCCACGCTGGACGAGGCCGTGCGCACCTTCGCGGAGGAGGTCGTGAACGGCGCCTTCCCGGCCGCGGAGCACGCCTACCACTGACGCGGCCGGGCAGCGATTCCCGCTTTGAGCGCAGATGTCCGACAATGACGGTGATCGCCGTTGATGCGGCTGGAGAGGGGTTCGCGATGGACGGCTCCGGGAACGTGCCGCCGCCGGGCGTGGTCGACATGACGACGCCGAGCGTGGCCCGCATGTACGACTACTTCCTCGGCGGCAAGGACAACTACGAGTGCGACCGCCTCGCCGCCGAGGAGGTCAGGCGGGCGCTGCCGACGGTGGAGGGGGTCGCGCGGGCCAACCGGGCGTTCCTGCAGCGGGCGGTCCGGTTCGTCGCCGAGAGCGGCATCGACCAGTTCCTCGATCTCGGCACCGGGCTGCCGACGCAGGGCAACGTGCACGAGGTCGCCCGCGCCGTGCGGCCCGGCGCGCGGGTCGCCTACGTGGACGACGACCCGCTGGTGGCCGCGCACGCGCGGGCGCTGGTCGACGCCGACGACCGGACCGCCGTCGTCCAGGCCGACCTGCGCGAGCCCGGCGCGGTGCTGGACGACCCGCAGGTGCGGCGGCTGATCGACTTCGGCCGGCCGGTGTGCGTGCTGTTCGTCGCGGTGCTGCACTTCGTCCCCGACGAGCGGGACCCGGCGGGGATCGTCCGGCGGTTCACCGACGCGGTCCCGCCCGGCAGCCACGTGATCCTGTCGCACGCGGCGGTGGAGGAGCAACGCAACGTGAACGTCGGGGAGACCTACCGTTCGCAGTCGGCGAACGCGGCGCTGGTCGCCCGGACGCGCGAGCAGGTGGCCGGGCTGCTGGACGGCCTGACGATCCTGGAGCCCGGCGTCGTCCCGCTGCACGAGTGGCGGCCCGCCGGCGGCGAGTACGTCACCGACGCCGGCTGGACCGCCGTCGCCCGCAAGGACCGCTGACCCGGCCGGCGACCGGAGCGTCCGGAGCGCGGCCACGGGGGCGGGGGTGGTGCTTTTACCCGCCGCGCCTCGTAGCGTGACCTGGACACCGGAAACTCGCCCGCAGGAGAGACATGAGCCGCCAACCCGCCGCCGCGCCCTTGCCGGGTGCCGGCGAGGCAGCGAAGGAACCGCAGCCGGACGGGGGTCCCGCCGTCAGCCGGGGGGCCGTCGTGAAGCTGCTGGTCCTCGGCGCCGCGCTGCTCGGCGTCGGGGTGCTGGTGGCGGTGGCCGGCGGCGCGGTGTGGGGCGACGTCGGCGACTGGGTCGACTCGCTCGGCTGGTGGGGGCCTGTGGTCTTCGCGCTCTGCTACGCGCTGGCAGTGACCGCGCTGGTGCCGGGCTCGGTGCTGAACGCCTCCGCCGGGGCGCTGTTCGGCGTCGCCGTCGGCGTCGGGTCGGTGCTCGTCGGGGCCACCGCGGGCGCCGCGCTCTCGTTCGCGATGGCGAGGGCGCTGGGCCGCCCCGCGGTCGCCCGGTACGCCGGTTCGGGGCGGCTCGCGCGGCTGGACGCCTACCTGTCGCGCCGCGCGTTCGAGTCGATCCTGGTGCTGCGGATGGTCGGGCTGTTCCCGTTCGGCGTGGTGAACTACGGCGCCGGTGTGGCGGGCGTCCGGTTCGGGCCCTACATCGCGGGCACCTTCGTCGGGATCCTCCCCGGCACCCTCGTCTACACCGGGCTCGGCAAGGCCCTGCGCGAGCCCGGTTCCCCCATGGTGTGGATAGCGCCGGTCGGGTTGATCCTGCTCAGCGCGTTCAGCTGGTGGCTGTCGCGGTACGTCCGGTCCCGCGGCGAGGGCGCCGAGGCGGGCACCGCGCCCGCCCTGGCCGAACTCGACGACTAGCGCTTGACCTTCACACCGGTGTGAAGCTCTAGTGTCACGGCCGTCGAAGGGAGACGAGATGCCGGGAGCAGTGGTCATCGGGGCGGGGCCGGGGATCGGCCGGGCCGTCGCGCGGCGGTTCGCCCGCGAGGGGATGCCGGTCGCCCTCGTCGGACGCAACGCCGGGAAGCTCGCCGAGATCGGGGAGGCCGCGGCGCCCGTCGTCCGGCTGGCCGCCGACGCCGCCGACGAGACGGCGCTGCGCGGCGCCCTCGACGCGGCGGCGGCCGAGTTCGGCGTCCCGGACGTCGTGGTCTACAACGCGGCGCTCGTCCGGCCGGACCGGATCGGCGAGCTGTCGGCCCGCGAGCAGCTGGACGCCTGGGCGGTCAACGTCGGCGGGGCGCTGACGGCCGCCGCCCACGTCGCGCCGGACATGGCGCGGCGCGGGAGCGGCACGTTCATCGTCACCGGCGGCATGCCGGAGCCGAAGCCCGAGTACGTCAGCCTCTCGCTCGGCAAGGCCGGGGTGCGGACGCTGGTGACCCTGCTCGACCAGGAGTACGGGCCGTCCGGCGTCCACGCGGCGAGCGTGACCGTGGCCGGCCCCGTCGCCGCGGGGACCTTCTTCGACCCCGAGCGCATCGCCGAGCACTACTGGCGCCTGCACGTCCAGCCGCGCGATGAGTGGCAGCGGGAGATCGTCCACACCCCCGCCTAGACGCCCCCGGCCGGGCGCGCCGTCACCAGGGGAGGCGGCCCTCGGCGTCGAAGTAGCCGCCGGTCGGGCCGTCCGGCGCGACCTGCGCCATCCGGACGATGATCTCGGCGCCCTCCTCGACGGTCTGCGTGCCGGTGCGCCCGTTCAGGTCCGTCGCGGTGAACCCGGGCTCGACCGCGTTGATCCGCATCTCCGGGAACGCCTTCGCGAACTGCACCGTGATCATGTTGACCGCGGCCTTGGACGCCGGGTACGCGACGCCCGGGTAGGCGTACGCGGGCGTCGACGGGTCGCTGACCTTCGCCAGCGAGGCGAGCCCGCTGGACACGTTCACGATGACCGGCGCCTCCGCCTTCCGCAGCAGCGGCAGGAACGCGTGCGTGACGCGCACCACCCCGAACACGTTGGTCTCGAAGGACGTGCGCATCAGGTCGGCCGTGACCTCGGCGGCGCCGGGCACGCCGTTGTCGGGCAGCCGGGCCTCGATTCCGGCGTTGTTGACCAGCACGTCGAGGCCCCCGTCGGCCTCGATCGTCTTTGCGGCGGCCTCGACGGACGCGTCGTCGGTCACGTCGAGGACGACCAGCCGCGCGCCCAGTTCGGCGGCGGCGCGGCGGCCCCGCTCGGCGTCCCGGCTGCCGATGTAGACGGTGTGGCCCGCCGCGATGAGCCGCCGCGCGGTCTCGTAGCCCAGGCCCTTGTTCGCTCCGGTGATCAGTGTCGTCGTCATGTCTCCAGGTTGCGGCGCGGCGGCGCGGTCAGCCAGTCGTCCCCTCTTCCTGGGAACGGCGGTACCAGGCAGCTGCGCGGTGCGGGCGGGCAGACTGGGGGCATGGCACCGGGGAAGTTCGGCAGGACGCTGCACCGCTGGCGCGACCGCGTCGCGCCCGAGGCGGCCGGGCTGCCCGCCGGCGGGCACCGCCGCACGGCCGGGCTGCGCCGCGAGGAGCTGGCGCAGCTGGCCGGGATCTCCGTCGACTACGTCACGCGCCTGGAGCAGGGCCGCGCGTCCAACCCGTCGCCGCAGGTCGTCGAGGCGCTGGCGCGGGCCCTGCGGCTGTCGCCGGACGAGCGCGAGCACATGTTCCACCTCGCCGGGCTGGCGCCGCCGGGCCCGGACGCGGTGCCCGCGTACATCACCCCGAGCGTCCAGCGGCTGCTGGACCGGCTCGCCGGCACGCCCGTCGCGGTCTACGACGCCGCCTGGACGCTGCTGCTGGCAAACCCGATGTACACGGCGCTGATGGGCGACACGTCGAGCTGGCGGGGATTCGAGCGCAACGGGGTGTGGCGCAACTTCGTCGGGCCGGAGAACCGCGTCCGGTCCACGCCGGAGGAGCGGCGCGCGTTCCTGGCCGCGCTGGTCGGCGACCTGCGCGCGACGGCCGGCCGCTACCACGCCGACCAGGGGCTGCAACGGCTGATCGCGGAGCTGCACCGGACGAGCGAGCGGTTCGCCGAGCTGTGGGACTCCGGCACCGTCGGGCGGCACGACGCGTCCCGCAAGACCATCGACCATCCGCGGGTGGGCACCCTCACGCTGGACTGCGACGTGCTGAACGTGAACGGCAGCGACCTGCGCATCATGATCTACACGGCGGAGCCCGGCACCCCGGACGCCGAGCGCCTCGCGCTCCTCGGCGTGCTCGGCACCCAGTCCCTCGTCGGCTGACCCCGGGAACCCGGGCCGGCCGGGCTAGCCGGCGGCCTTGTCCGGGTCGGCCCGGGTGATGCCGCCGGGCGGCAGTTCCAGGCCGGCCATGGCGGCGGTCGTCGTGGCGGCCGCGCCGTTAACCCCGTTCGCGCCGTTAACCCCGTTCGGGCCCTTCACCCCGTTCACGCCGTTCGTGCCGTTAACCCCGTTCGTGCCGGAGCCGGCGGCAGAGCTCTTCGCGGGGCTCTCCACGGGTTCGGGTCGGGCGGGGGCCTCGCCGTCCGGCTCCGCGGCGCTCTCGTCCACCACGGCGCCCGCTTCGGGGACGGGCGCGGGCCGCTTGCGCCGGATCAGCTGGCCGCCCGCGTAGACCGTCCCGTTGCCGGCCCAGACGAGACCGGTCGCGAAGAGGGTCCCCATGGCCACCACCACGCCGGCCACGACGTCCAGCACGTAGTGGTTGGCGGTCACCACGACCACGATCGCGGTGACGATCGGGTGCAGCACCGCGATCCACCGCGCGCGGTAGCGCCACAGCAGCGCCATGATCACGGCCGTCACCCAGACGGCCCAGCCCATGTGCAGGGACGGCATGGCGGCGAACTGGTCGGCCTTCACCCCGCCGGGGCTGTGGACGGTGCCGAAGCCGGCCCTGGCCACCGAGTCGACGAACCCGTCGTCCGGCAGCAGCCGCGGCGGCATCACCGGCAGGAGGAAGAAGACGACCAGCCCGACGAGGTTCATCAGGACCAGGGAGTTGCGCGCGGGCCGGTAGACGCCGGGCCCGGCGAGGTAGCACAGCAGCAGCACGCCCATCGTGAAGCCGGTGTGCATGTGCTGGTAGATCCAGACCGCCACCTCTGACAGATCGTGATGCCGGGTCAACCATCGGTTAACGCGGAGTTCGACGTCCAGGCCGAGGCGGTCCTCTATGCTCAGCACGTCCCGGCCGTGCGCGAGCGCCGGCCCGTACCGGGTGTCGGCCAGCGACCGGACGTAGCCGTAGACCTCGAGCAGCACGAAGACGATCGCCAGCTCGCCGATCAGCCACGGCCGCTTGCGGCGCGGCCGGCGGACGCCGGTGTCACGGCCGGTGCGTCGCCCCTCGGGGCGCAGGAGTAGCGCGCGGACGGCTCAGCCCTCTTTCCCACGGACGGCCCGGCGGGACCCTGCGCGAGCCGCTCAACGGCCGACCGTACATCCCTTCCGCCCCCTGTGGCACACCGGGGTCCGATCATCGCCGGCCGTCCGCCCGCGTTACGGCCTTCCCCCGCCCGGTCACCGGACGGGCGGGAGGCGATCACGGGGCGGCAAAGGCCAGGTCAAACCGGGTGGGGCGGGTGCTTCCCGCCGGTTCCGGGCGCGGTCCGGCGATTAAAACCGTATAACGATCGGTTTTCTCGGCCGGAGCCATTGACGGGCAGAAACCGATCACATTACGGTTTTCGATCAGCGACGGACACCGCCGAAACCCCGCGCGGCGCCGTCCGCGGACAGCCCCGCCGGTGACGCCGGTCCCGGCCCTCCGGACGGAGAGATCATGAAGAGGTACTCCCCCCGCATCGCGGCCTCGGCGGCCTGCGCCGCGGCCGCGCTGGCGCTGACGGGCTGCGGAGGCGGCGGCTCGGCGAGCGGCGGCGCGTCCGGACTCGACATCGCCACGCTGACGGCCGCGCAGAGCCTCGACCCGGCCGACGCGATCGGCAGCGCGCTGCCCTTCTTCCAGGCCGCCTACGACACGCTCATCAAGCGGGACCCGGACGGCTCCTACAAGCCGATGCTCGCCACCCAGTGGTCCTACGACAAGGACCGGACGCACCTGTCCCTGACCCTGCACAGCGGCGTGAAGTTCAGTGACGGGACCGCGTTCGACGGCGAGGCGGTCAAGGCGAACCTGGAGCACTTCAAGAACGGCGGCGGAGGCGGCGCCAAGTACGTGAAGTCGATCAAGGACGTCAAGGTCGTCGACCCGACCCACGTCGTGCTGGAGCTGTCCCAGCCCGATCCCGGCCTGGAGTTCTACCTCAGCGACGCGGCGGGCCTCATGGCGAGCCCGGCCAAGCTCAAGGACGGGAGCCTCAAGACGACCCCGGTCGGCACCGGCCCCTACGTCCTGGACAAGGGCAAGACCGCCGTCGGCACCAAGTACGTCTTCGACCGAAAGAAGGACTACTGGGGCGACAAGGCCAAGTTCGACACGCTCACGATCAGCGTGTTCGACAACGAGACCGCACTGGTCAACGGGCTGAAGACCGGGCAGATCGACAGCGCCGTCCTCCAGGACGCCAACCAGCAGGCCGCCATCGCCTCCGACGGCAACCTGAAGAAGACGCCGTTCACCTTCGACGTCCAGAGCCTGCTGCTGTTCGACCGGGGCGGGGCCCGCACCCCCGCGCTCGGCAAGGTGAAGGTCCGCCAGGCGATCAACTACGCCCTGGACCGCAGGACGATGCTCGACAAGATCCGCCAGGGCCGCGGCGAGATCACCGACCAGGTGTTCGGGCCGGAGACCAAGGCCTACGACAAGACCCTCGACGCCTACTACTCGCACGACCCCGCGAAGGCCAGGCAGTTGCTCGCCCAGGCCGGCTACTCCGGCGGGTTCACGCTCAAGCTGCCGCGCGTGCCGTCCATGGGCGACGCGCTCGTCTCCTCGATCCAGACCGACCTCGGCGCGGTCGGCATCAAGGTCACCTGGGACCAGCTGGACGCCGCCGGCGCCGTCCAGAAGGTCTACCGCGACCGCGCGTACTCGGCCATGGTCATGAACAACGGGCAGTCGTCGATCGACTGGGTGACCGACCAGGACCTGGTGACGCCCGGGGCGTTCAACATGTTCGGCACCACCGACCCGACCGTGACGAGGCTGCTCGCGCAGGTGCAGGCCGGCGACGCGAACCAGGCCGCCACCGCGTCCCGCGAACTGAACAGGCACCTGGTCGAGGAGGCGTGGTTCGCCCCCTTCTACCGCCTCCAGTACCTGCTGGTGTCGAGCAAGGACGTCAAGGCCGTGACGCAGTCCGGCATGGCCGTGCCGTCGATCTACGACTACACGCCGGCCGGGTCCTGACGGGCCGGGGCGGGGGAGCGGAAGCGCGCGCGGGCACGGGCATGGCGAAACGGGGGCCGTACGGGAAGGGCCAGGCCAAGCGCAAGGAGATCCTCATGGCCGCGCTTGAGGTCTTCGCGGCCGAGGGCTACCGGGGCACCTCCCTGCGCAAGGTGGCGGACCGGTGCGGCCTCAGCCTGCCCGGCCTGATGCACTACTTCGGGTCCAAGGAGGACCTGCTCACGCAGGTGCTGCGGATGCGGGACGAGACGGCCCGGCTGCGGCACCCGGACCACACCCCGGAGACCTACCGGCGGATCGTCCTGGAGGGGACGGCCACCCCCGGGCTCGTGGAGCTGTTCGTGTCCATGGCGGCGGCCGCCGGCGACCCCCGGCACCCCGCCCACGCCCACTTCGCGGAGCGCTACCCGATGATCCGCGACCAGGTCGCCGCGTTCCTGCGCGGCCGCATGGACGAGGGACGGATGCGCTCGGACGTCCCGCCCGACCGGCTCGCGGCGCTGTTCGTCGCCGTCGCCGACGGCATCCAGATGCAGTGGCTGGTGGACCGCTCCCTGGACATGGAGCAGCCGATCGGGGACGTGATGCGGCTGCTGCGGCCCGCCGGAGCCCCCGCGGAAGGAGGAGGCCGATGCTGAGGTTCGTCGCGCGGAGGCTCGTGTCGGGAGCGGTGCTCCTGTTCGTCATCTCCCTGCTGTCCTACCTGCTGCTGTCGATCCCGGACAACGACGTCGGGCGCCAGCTGCTCGGGCAGGGCGCCGAGCAGTCGGCGGTCGAGGCCAAGAACGCCGCGCTCGGCCTCGACCGGCCCGTGCTCGTGCAGTACGGCGACTGGCTGTCGCACGCCGTCCGCGGTGACCTCGGCACGTCCTGGTTCACCAGCGAGGACGTCACGCAGGCGATCGCCAACCGGCTGCCGGTGACCATCAGCCTGATGCTCGGCGTCACGCTGGTGACGGCCGTCGTGTCGTTCCTGCTCGGCGTGTGGGCCGGGGTGCGGCGCGGGGTCGTCGACCGGTTCGTGCAGGTGCTCGGGGTCGTCGGATACGCGCTGCCGGGGTTCCTGGTGACGCTCGTCCTGGTGCTGGTGTTCGCGGTGAAGCTCGACTGGTTCCCCGCGATCGGCTACACCCCCATCGACGCGTCGCCCGGCGGGTGGCTGTCGACGATCACGCTGCCGGTGGCGTCGCTGTCGGTCGCGTCGGTCGCGGGCGTCTCGCAGCAGGTGCGGGGCGCGGTCATCGACGTCCTGCGCCAGGACTACGTCCGGACGCTGCGCGCCCGCGGGCTGTCGACGCCGCGGATCGTGTTCAAGCACGTGCTGCGCAACGCCTCCGCGCCCGCGCTGGTGCTGCTCGGCCTGCAGTTCATCGGGCTGCTGGGCGGCGCGGTGCTGGTCGAGCAGATCTTCGGGCTGCCCGGCATCGGCAGCATGACCGTCTCCTACACCGCGCGCGGCGACGTCCCGGTGGTCATGGCGCTGGTCATGCTCACGGTCATCGGGGTCGTCCTGATCAACCTGGTGACCGACGTGCTGATCGGCTGGCTGAACCCGAAGGCGAGACTCTCATGAGCGGGATTGTTGAGCTCGATGCCGGGGCCGGGGTCGTCGCGGTTCGGCGGCGGGGGGTTCTGCGGCGGCTGCTGCGCAATCCGCTCGGTGCCGTGTCCCTCGTCCTGCTCGCGCTGCTGGTGCTGGCCGTGGCGCTGGCGCCGCTGCTCGCGCCGCAGGGCCCGCAGACCGCCTCGCTCGGCGACGCGTTCGCCGGGGCGAGCGGCGCGCACCCGCTCGGGATGGACTCGGCGGGCCGCGACATCCTGTCGCGCCTCCTGTACGGCGGGCGCAACACGCTCGGCGGCGCCGCCCTCAGCGTGGCCATCGCGCTGCTGCTCGGCGTCCCGTCCGGGCTGTACGCCGGCTACTACGCGGGCGCGTTCGACTCGGCCGCCACCTGGGTCGCCAATCTCGTGATGGCACTGCCCGCGATGGTGGTGCTGCTGGCGTCCCGCGCGATCCTCGGCTCCGATCCGTGGGTCCTGATGATCGTGCTCGGCTTCCTCGTCGCGCCGCAGTTCTTCCGCATGGTGCGCGGCATCGTCGCGGACGTGCGGGGCGAGGCGTACGTGGACGCGGCGCGGGTGTCGGGGCTGTCGGACACCCGGATCGTCGCCCGGCACGTCCTCACGGTGGTGCGCGGGCCCGTCATCATCCAGGTCGCGCTGGTCGCCGGGCTCGCCATCGGACTGCAGGCCGGCCTGGAGTTCCTCGGCGTGGGCGGCGGCTCCACCGCGACCTGGGGCGCGATGCTCAACGAGGCGTTCCAGAACATCCAGCGCGCGCCGATCCTGATGCTGTGGCCGGGGCTCGCGCTCGGCCTCACCAGCGGCGCGCTCGTCCTGCTGGCCACCGCGCTGCGCGACGCCCTGGAGGACCGTGCCGGGACGCCCCCGGCGCGCCCCCGCCGACGCGGCACCGCCACCGCGCCGGTCGCCGGTGACGCGGGTGGCGACCGGGCGGAGCTGCTGTCGATCCGCGGGCTGGCGGTCGCGTATGCGCGTCCCGACAGCACCGAGGCCGAGGTCGTCCACGGCATCGACCTGGACGTGCGTCCGGGCGAGATCGTCGGGCTGGTCGGCGAGTCGGGCTCCGGGAAGACGCAGACCGCGTTCTCGGCGCTCGGGATCCTGCCGGACGGCGGGCGCGTCAGCCGCGGCAGCATCATCGTCGCAGGCCAGGAGATCGCCGGGCTGCCCGAGCGGCGGCATCGCGCGCTGCGCGGGACGACCGTCGCCTACGTCCCGCAGGAGCCGATGAGCAACCTCGATCCCGCGTTCACCATCGGCAGCCAGCTCACCGAGCCGATGCGGCACGTCCTGGGCCTGTCCCGCAGGCAGGCCGCCGAGCGCGCCCTCGACCTGCTCCGCATGGTCGACATCCCCGACCCCGAGCAGGTGCTGCGCCGCTACCCGCACCAGATCTCCGGCGGCATGGCGCAGCGGGTCCTCATCGCCGGGGCGATGTCGTGCGACCCGGAACTGCTCATCGCCGACGAGCCCACCACCGCGCTGGACGTCCGCGTCCAGGCCGAGATCCTCGACCTGCTGCGCCGCCTCCAGGCCGAACGCGGCCTCGGCGTCCTGCTGGTCACCCACAACCTCGGCGTCGTCGCCGACCTGTGCGACCGCGTCGCGGTGATGAGCGCGGGGCGGATCGTGGAGACCGGCGCCGCCGACCGGGTCCTGCGCGACCCGCAGGACCCCTACACCCGCAGGCTGCTGGACGCCGTCCTGGACGACGTGCCCGCGCGTCCGCCCTGGCGGCCCGTCGAAGCGAGGAGCGAGACCGCGTGAGCACCGCATCCCCGGACGGCGCGGCGCTGCTGTCGCTGCGCGACGTCCGCGTCGCCTTCCCCGGCGGGCGCCGCCGCGCCCGCACCGAGGTGCTGAAGGGCGTCGACCTGGACGTCCGGCCCGCCGAGACGCTCGGGCTGGTCGGCGAGTCCGGCTCCGGCAAGACCACGATCGGCCGGGCGATCCTCGGCCTGGTCCCGGTCGCGTCCGGCACGATCACCTTCGACGGCGAGCGCGTCGACACCGCGAACGGCGCCCGCCGGCGCGCCCTCAGCCGCGACCTCCAGGTGATCTTCCAGGACCCCTACACGTCGCTGAACCCGTCGCTGACCATCGGCGACACCCTCGCCGAACCCCTCATCGCCCAGGGCGCCGACGCCCGCGGCACGCGCGCCCGCATCGCCGCGCTGCTCGACCGCGTCCACCTGCCGGCCGACGCCGCGCACCGCCTCCCGCGCGAGTTCTCCGGCGGCCAGCGCCAGCGGATCGCGATCGCCCGCGCGCTGGCGCTGCGTCCCCGGCTGATCGTCTGCGACGAGCCGGTCTCCGCGCTCGACCTCACCACCCAGCGCACCATCCTCGACCTGCTGCTGGAGATCCAGGCCGACACCGCCGTCGCCTACCTGTTCATCTCGCACGACCTGTCCGTCGTCCGCGCGATGAGCCACCGCGTCGCCGTCATCCACCACGGCGTGATCGTGGAGACGGGCGACGCCAGCCAGGTCACCACGGTCCCCGAACACCCCTACACGCGCACCCTCCTGCTGTCGGCGCCGGTGGCCGACGTCGCCGAGCAGCGCCGCCGCCGCGAGCGCCGCGCGGAGGCGTCGTCGGAGCGTTAGCTCCGCGGGGCCGAGGCGTTGTCGTAGTCGTGCCGGGCCCGCTCGACCGTGCCGAGGTTGGCGTCGGCCCATTCGGCGAGGTGGGCGAACAGCGGGGCGAGGCTGCGGCCGAGGTCGCTGATCTCGTACTCGACCCGGGGCGGGACCTCGGGGTGGTACGTGCGCACGACCAGGCCGTCGCGCTCGAGCTGCCGCAGGCGCTGGGTCAGCACCTTCGGGGTGATCGTGGTGATCCGCCGCTGCAGCTCGACGAAGCGCTGCCGGCCGTACTCGTTGAGGCTCCACAGGATCGGGGTGGTCCACCGGCTGAAGACGATGTCGACCACCGGGGCGATCGGGCAGGCCTGCTCGGGGTCGGCCGACGCGGCGGCGGCCTTCCATGTCGTGTCGCCCATGCGGATGCCCTCCGGGATAGTCACTTTCTTCTAGGTACCTACTATATCCAGGATGTTAGCGTCCTCAGCGTTGTGACGTACCGCTCGCCCGAGCGGTCGGACGGCTGGAGGATCGACATGATCGTTGTGACCGGAGCGACCGGGAACGTCGGTGGCGCGCTGGTGCGGGTGCTCGCGGAGGCGGGCGAGAAGGTGACCGCCACGTCCCGGAACATCACCGAGGCCGACGCGCCCCCCGGCGTCGAGCACCGCCGGGCCGACCTCGCCGACGCCGCGAGCCTGCGCCCGGTGTTCGACGGTGCCGATGCGCTGTTCCTGCAGAGCGGCGGCGCCAGCGCCCACACGCTGGACGTGGGCGCGATCCTCGACGCGGCCGAGGCCGGCGGTGTCGGGCGGGTGGTGCTGCTGTCCTCGCTGGGAGTGGCGACGCGGCCCGAGTCGGCCTCGCACGGGGTGCTGGCGCTGTCGATCGAGGAGGCGGTGCGCGGGTCGGGCCTGGACTGGACGATCCTGCGGCCGGGCAACTTCGCGTCCAACAGCTACGCCTGGGCCCCGTCGGTGCGCGCCGAGCGGACCGTGATGGCGCCGTTCGGCGACGTCGCGCTGCCGACCGTGGACCCGCGGGACATCGCCGAGGTCGCCGCCGCGGCGCTGCGCGAGGGCGGCCACGCCGGGCGGTACTACGAGCTGACCGGACCCACCCCCGTGACGCCCCGGCAGCAGGCCGAGGCGATCGGGGCCGCGCTGGGCGAGCCGGTCCGGTTCGTCGAGCTGACCCCGGACCAGGCGCGGGAGCGGATGCTGGACTTCATGCCAGCGGACGTGGCCGAGACCACCCTGGCCGTCCTGGGCTCGCCGACCCCGGCCGAGCAGCGGGTCAGCCCGGACGTCGAGAACGTGCTGGGACGGGCGCCCCGCGCGTACGCCGACTGGGCCCGCGCCAACGCCGCCGCCTTCCGCTGATCCGCAGCGGGTCCCGCGGGACCTCCGGCCGCCGCCGCGGCGGGCGGCCGGAGCGTCGTCGGATCGTTAGAACGTGTTCTTGTCTTGCGTCGGCCGAGCGGTCAGGCTGTGTCGCATGGACCTGGAAGCCCTGGAAGAGATCCGCCGGCTCAAGCACCGCTACCTGCGCTGCGTCGACCTCAAGCAGTGGGACGAGTTCGCCGGGCTGTTCACCGGCGACGCGGTCGCCGAGTACGACACCCCGGTGCTGGGCAAGACGCTGCGGCTGGAGGGGCGGGACGCGATCGTCGACTACATGCGCTCCAACCTGGGGCCCGACAAGATCAGCGCGCACACGGCCGGCAGCCCGGAGATCGACCTGGACGGGGACCGGGCGACCGGCGTCTGGTCGCTCGACGACACCATCATCATCCCCGAGCACCGGCTGCTCATCCGGGGCGCCGCGTTCTACCACGACGTCTACCGGCGCGGCGAGGACGGCCGCTGGCTGGTGGAGAAGACCGGGCACAAGCGGACCTACGAGTACATGGTGTCGCTGGACGACGCCCCGAGCCTGAAGTTCACCACCCCGGTCCCCGGCTCCCGGTGATCGGGACCCGTCCGTTGACCTGGACGTAGAACGCGTTCTAGCGTCCGTCCCGAGCACCGACCGCCGCACCGCCCGCCGCACGTGCCGGCGCGCCCATGACCTCGCGTCCCCAGGAGAGCCCGGTGGCCACCGACGCACCAGACCGTTCCGACACCGCGACGCGCCCGTTCGCCGACGCGGTCGTCGAGGCCGAGCAGATCATCCGCACCGCGCCGTTCGTCGAGACCGACCAGGACCTGGCCGAGGGCCTGGACTACCTCGCCGGCAGCATCAAGGCGTGCCTGCACATGGTCGGCGCCTACCAGCACGACCACCCGTACTTCGCCTCGTCCACCGGCCCGTACACCAAGCTGGGCCTCGACAACCCCGACACGCTGTACTTCCACGCCTACATCCGGGACGACGCCGAGTACGTCGTCACCGGGCGCCGGGGCACCACCGCCGACCTCAGCTTCCAGATCATGAACGGCGACTACTCGCCGACGCAGTCGCCCGACAGCCTCACCGCCTTCGACGACCGGAAGCTGGACATCGCCGAGGACGGCTCGTTCCGGCTGACGTTCGGGCCGCCGAAGGACGGCGCCGGGGACGACTACGTCGCGCTCGCCCCGGGGTCGGCGATGCTGATCGTCCGGGAGGTGTTCAGCGACTGGGAGAACGACCGGCCGGGGGAGATCCGCATCCACCGGGCCGACACGCTCGGGACGTCCCCGCCGTCCGTCCCGTCCGACCGGATGGCGCGGCGGTACGCGGTCGCGGGCAAGATGCTGGTGTCGAGGATCAAGACGTTCCTCGCCTTTCCCGAATGGCACTACCTGCAATTGCCGGTCAACACCCTGACCGAACCGCGGCCGACGCCGGGCGGCCTCGCGACGCAGTTCTCGTCCGTCGGCCATTACGAGCTCGACGACGACGAGGTCATGGTCATCACCGCGCCCGCCGCCGACCCGTCGGTGGCGCCGTACATGGGCTTCCAGCTCGGCAGCCTGTGGTACATCTCGCTGGACTACATCAACCACCAGACGAGCCTCACCCGCGACCAGGCCCGCGTGGACGAGGACGGGAAGATCCGGTACGTCGTCAGCGAGCGCGACCCCGGCCTCGCCAACTGGATCGAGCGGACCGGCCACCGCCGCGGCTATCTCCAGTTCCGCTGGCAGCGCCTCACCCGCGACCTGTCGCCGGACGACGGACCCACCGCGGAAATCGTCAAGTTCGACGACCTGCCGCGCGTTCTCCCGTACTACGAGAAGCAGCGCGTCACCGCCGAGGAATGGGCTGAGCGGATCGCCTCCCGGCAGGTCGCCGTCGCGCGAAGGATGCTCGGCTGATGGCATCGGAACTGCTCAAGGACAAGGTCGTCGTCGTTTCCGGTGTCGGCCCCGGGTTGGGACGCGGCCTCGCGCTGCAAAGCGCCAAGGCGGGCGCGGACATCGTGCTCGCCGCGCGCAACGAGACCCGCCTCGCCGAGGTCGCCAAGGAGGTCGAGGACCTCGGCCGCCGCGCGGTCACCGTGCCGACCGACATCAACGACCCGGCGGCCTGCGAAAGGCTCGCGGAAACGGCGCTGACGTCGTTCGGGCGGGTCGACGGCCTGATCAACAACGCCTTCGCGACCCCGCCGCTGCGCGACCTGATGAAGGTCGACATCGACGCCGTCCGGGCCGGTTTCGAAACGAACGTCCTGGCCGCCCTCCGCCTGACCAGGCTGTTCGTGCCTGCTCTGGAGGAGCGCGGCGGATCCGTCGTGATGATCAACTCGGCGGTGCTGCGGCATTCCCGGCGCACTTTCGGCGCCTACAAGATGGCCAAGGCCGCGCTCCTGGCGATGACGCAGAACCTCTCCACCGAACTGGGGCCGCGCGGCATCCGCGTGAACACGATCGCGCCCGGCTACATCTGGGCGGACAACCTGCAGTGGTACTTCAACCATCTCGCCGAGAAGCGCGGCGTCCCGATGCAGCAGGTGTACGACGAGAACGCGGCCACCACCGACCTGCGCAAGCTGCCGGAACCCGACGAGGTCGCCGACGCCGTGGTGTTCATGCTGTCGCCGCTGGCCCGCGCCGTCACCGGGCAATGCCTGGACGTCAACTCCGGCGAATGGCACCACTAGGGAAGTCCCGTGTTGAGGAAGGCCCCCGTGTTGAGGAAGGCACAGCGATGAACGCAGGCCGCGACAGCGTCGGCACGGTCGAGGACCTCCACGCGTCCGCGAGCAAGGTCACCGGCATGACGGACTTCGGCGACGACGATTACCTCGACGGGCTGACAGTGCTGCTGGACTCGCTGACGAAGGACGCGGGGCTGACGCCGGTCGGCAACAAGGCCCAGCGGGCGATGCTGCGCGGCGCGCTCGCGGCCCGGCAGTTCTCCGAGGCGGCCTGGAAACGGCACCCCGAATACGCGGACGTGCCGATCGAGCGGCCCATCTTCGTCACCGGCCTGCCCCGCACCGGCACCACCGCCCTGCACCGCCTCCTGACCGCAGATCCGGCCCACCAGGGCCTCGATCTGTGGCTGGCGGAAGTGCCGCAGCCCCGGCCGCCCCGCGAGAAATGGGCGGACGACCCCGTCTTCCAGGCGATCGACGCCGGATACCGCCGGCACCACATCGAGAACCCGGAATTCATGGGCGTCCACTACATCTCGGCCGACTCGGTCGAGGAATGCTGGCAGCTCCTGCGGCAGAACATGCTGTCGATCTCGTTCGAATGCCTGGCGCACCTGCCGACCTACTCGTCCTGGCTCGCCGGGCAGGACTGGACGCCCGCCTACGCCCGGCACCGCCGCAACCTGCAGCTCATCGGCCTGAACGACGCCGGCCGCCGCTGGGTGCTGAAGAACCCGAGCCACCTGTTCGCGCTGGACGCGCTCCTGGACGTCTACCCCGACGCCCTGATCATCCAGACGCACCGGACGCCGCGCACCGCCATGGCGTCGATGTGCAGCCTGGCCGCGCACGCCACCGCCGGCTGGTCGGACGTCTTCACCGGCGCCACGATCGGCCGCGACCAGCTCGACCTGTGGAGCCGCGGCCTGGAGGCGTTCCGCGCCGAACGCGCGAAGCACGACCCCGCGCAGTTCGCGGACGTCCATTACGACGACTTCGTCCGCGACCCGATCGGCACCGTCGAGGCCGTCTACGCGCATTTCGGGCTGCCGTTCACCGACGAGGCCCGCGCGGCGATGACGGACCTGCACGGCGAGAGCACCACCAGCGCCGCCAAGCCCGCGCACCGCTACTCCCTGGAGGACTTTGGCCTGACCGCCGCCGAGGTCGACGCCCGCTTCGCCGACTACATGAGCGACCTGCGAGCCTGAACCGCCCCGCTCCTCACGGGGAGTTCGTTTCCCGGTCCGGCACCCGGTAGGTGTGCCGGTCGCTCCGGTCACGCTGGCATGAACGAATCTGCCTGCGGATCGGAGGAGACGAGCGGTGCGGTGCTCACGTGGCGTCGAGGAGCCCCTCGATAAACCGGCGGGACTCGGCCGGATCCAGCGCCCGCGCCCGCACCTGCTGAAACGCGGCGGTGTAGCGGCCCACGTCCTCTGCGGAGTCCAGCGAGCACCTGCGGTTGAGCATCTCGGTGTAGACGACCTTCGGGTCGTCGCCGGTGAACTCGAAGATCCGGAAGGTGAATCCCATCGCCTGGTGCGGGCCGGCCTCGAACGGCAGGACCAGCAGCGTCAGCCACGGCTGCGCGGAGGCGTCGGCCAGCCTGGCCAGCTGCTCCCGCATGACGGCCGGGGACCCGACGGAGCGGCGCAGCGCCGCCTCGTCCAGGACCACGGTGAGCTCGGGCGGATTCGCACGTTCCAATGCCCGCTGCCGGTCGAGGCACAGCTCGACGCGGCGCTCGGCGACGTCCAGCGGGAGGGCCGGCCATGCCGCAAAGTAGGCGCGCGCGTACGCGGGAGTCTGCAGCAGCCCTGTGACCAGGCTGTTCTCGTAGATCTGGATCGCGGCGGCCTCCTCCTCCAGGCTGAGCAGGGTCTCGCCGCCCTCGTCGAGCAGGTCGGCGTACCGGGACCACCAGCCCTTGGCGCGCGCCTCGCGGACCATCTGGAGCAGCTCCTCGCGGCGTCCGTCCGTGACGCCGTACAGGTCGAGCAGCTCGCGGGCGTCCTGGATGCGGACGGCGACCTGGTTGTTCTCGATCCTGCTGATCTTCGCGGGAGAGCACTCCAGGTAGGCGGCGACCTCGTCGAGGGTCTTCTCCGACGCGGCCCGCAGCCGATGCAGCTCGGCGGCGAGCCGCCGCCGCTGCATGACCGGGCTCCTGCCTCGTGTCATCCCACTCCTTGCAAACGGTAAGTCCCATCGAGCGCGCCGCGGCCCCCGAGGAGCGGAGCGGTACAGAGCAAGGGAGCGTACCCATGTCCTCGCAGCAACAGTTCCCTACCCCCACCCTCCCTCCTTTCGGAAGATTCCGTCCAATCCTGGAGATTGTGGAACGCTTCCTCGTGACCGCCGCCGCCCTGTTCAGGGGCGGTGGGCACGGCGCCGCGTCGGTCGCCTGTCTCGCGCTGGCCGTCGCCTGTGCCATGCCGCCGCTCGTCGTCGAAGGGCTCGCGGTGGCCCGCACCCGACGGAGGTGCCGGGAGCGCGGGACGCCGGATACGGGCGACTAGCCCGCTTGGTTGCGATTGTCCAATCCCAGATGGCACACTTGCAACTTGCAAGTTGCAGAATGCTATTCACATGCGGTGCCACCCCGGAGGATCACATGGCGCCAAAGCCCACCACCGTGCACGACCGCCGCAAGCGGCTGGGCCGGGCGCTGCGCACCGCCCGCGAGCGCGCCGGCCGAGACCTCGCCGAGGCCGCGGCGCCCCTCGGCTGGACGGCGGAGCGCCTGGGGGCGCTCGAAGAGGGGCTGGTGACGATCCGCAGGGCGGATGCCAAGGAGTTGCTGACCGGCTACGGAGCCGCCGACGCCGCGACGCTCGCACTCGTCGAGGGCACGGCCGGCTGGTGGACGCCGCACTCCGACCTCGTCGACGAGCCGCTGGAGAAGCTGCTCGTCTTGGAGGACGGCATGGCCCGCCTGCGAAGCCACCAGGCGGGCCTCGTCCCCGGGCTGCTGCAGACCCCGGACTACGCCTGGGAACTGATGGTGACCATGTCCGACCAGCCGCTCGACCGGGTGCAGCGGCTGGTGGACCTGCGGCGGGCGCGGGCGCGGGCGTTCACCCGCGAGCCCCGGCCGCAGGTCACCGTCGTCCTCGATGAAGGGGCGCTGCGCCGGCCCGTCGGCGGCCCGGCGGTGATGCGCCGGCAGTACCGGCATCTGATCGAAACGGGACGGCTGCCGGGCGCGGACGTCCGCGTCAGGCCGTTCGACGCGGCGCCGCACCACGCGAGCGGCCTGACGTTCCATGTCTTCGAATTCACGGGAGACGGGCCGGTGGTCCAGCTGGAGCTCCTCGATCGCGAGGAGCTCATCCGATCCGAGCGCGAAGTGGCGCTCTACCGCGACGCGTTCGACCTCGCGCTGGCCGGCGCCCTTTCGAGGGAAGAATCGGTGGCGTTTCTGCAGGAACTGGAGCGGGGGTGCTGACATCGGGCGGCAGCGCCCGCGCCGCGGGGGCCGAGCGCTCCCGCCCGATGTCGGTGGAGCGTGCCGTGTCAGCGGTTCCGCAGCAGGTCGAAGAAGGCGCGCGCCGCCTCGCCCGGCACCCGCAGGACCACGCCCGCCGGGGCCTTGGAGTCGCGCAGAAGGACGCCGCCGTCCAGCGCCGCCGCCACCTCGACGCAATTGCTGTTCGCCGCGCCGGAGTACGAGCTCTTCCGGAAGGCCGCCGTTTCGGTACCGGTGTTCTTCATGCCTTTTCCTCGCTTCGCGGAGAAGTGAATACCTGGGAAAAGGCTTCTGTGTAGGTGTGGGCGCGAAGGTGGGATTCGCGCTGGGAAGGCGACCGGGAATTCCGCTCGCCAGTACGGAGGGGGAAATCAATGGCAGAAGAAGTCGACATTGTTCCTGACGTTCGTTTCACGCTGTTCGGCCGGGTCGGCGCCACCGCCGGCGGCCGGCCGCTGGACCTCGGCGCCCGGCAGTCGCGCTGCCTGCTCGCCGTCCTGCTGCTCGCCGACGGCCCCGTCCACCGCGACCGGCTCGTCGACTCCCTCTGGGAGGAGCCGTCCGACGGCGCGAACCAGGACCTCTACCGCCTCGTCGGCCGGCTGAAGAAGACGCTGGCCGGAGCGGGGCTCGACGGGGCGCTCGAGTGCCGGGACGGCCTGTACCGGCTGACGGTGCCGCCCGGCTCGCTCGACGTCGCCCGGTTCCGCGACCTGGTCAGGCGGGCGGCGGCCGAGGACGACGAGCGGGCCGCCGCCCTGCTGGAGGAGGCGATGCGGGTCGCGGCGGACGAACCGCTGGCGGACCTCGTCGGCCTGCGGATGGACGCGCAGCGGCAGGGGCTGGTGGAGGAGCGGCGCGCCGCGCGGCTGGAGCTGGAGCGGGTGTCGCTGAGGCTCGGCCGGCACCAGGCCAGGATCCCGGCCCTGGCGGCCGCATTCCGCGCGGACCGAGCGGACGAGGCGATGGCCGGGCTGCTGATGATCGCGCTCTACCGCGCGGGGCGCCAGAACGAGGCCATGGCCGTCTACGGCGAGGTCCGGGAGCACCTGGACGAGGTCGGCGGGGTCGGGGTGGGCCGTGAGCTGGCCTGCCTGTACGAGCGGATGATCAGGAACGAGCTGGACGAGGCGGTGCCCGATCCGCAGGCCCGTACCGGACGGCAGGCACCCCGCGGCGGCACCGGGCCCGGCGACACCGGTCCCGGACGCGACCGCGAGCCCGAGCGTGACCGCGAGCCGAGGCGCCGGGCGGCGGACAGGGATCCCGCCGTCCACAACGAGTTCAAGGACAAGGTCATCGCGCCGAACGCGGTGTTCGGCATCTCGAACCACTACGGGCGGGAGGGCCGATGAGCGAGCCGGGTGGGCGGGAAACGTCCGAGCCCTCGGAGCCGCGCAAGGCGTCCGGATCCGACTCCGGCGCGGACGCCTCGGACGGCCCGGCCGGCGGACCGTCGCAGGACCAGGCGATCAATGTCGTCGTCAACGCGTTCCACGACGTGGTCACCGCGCCCGGCTCGGCGTTCGGAGTATCGACCGTGAACACCACGGTCGCCTCCGCGGCGACGGGACCGCTCTCCTCGGCGGTCATCTCGACGACCGTGGAGCTGTACGCCGAGCCCGAGCCGTTCGAGAGGGCCCTGGCCTCGCTCGCCGAGAACTCCGCCGTCGCTCTCTGCGGCGAGGTCGGCTGCGGAAAGCGGACCTCGGCGATCGCGCTGCTGCGTGCAGTCCTTCCGGCCGAAGCCCCCATCGTGTCGCTGTCCCCGGTGGCGACGCTCGACCAGCTGGCGAAGAAGCGGGACTACACGGCCGGTCAGGGATACGCGGTGTTCGACAGGCTCGGTCGGGAGAAGGGGCTGGAGGCCGACCACCAGTGGGAGGTCCTCCGGACCCGGGTGCGGGGCGCAGGGGCCTACCTGGTCGTCACCACCCGCGAACGCGGCGGGCGGCGTCCCGAGTCGGTCGAACACTTCCCCTGGCGGCGCCCGGCGCTCGGTGCCGCTCTGAGCCTTTACCTCGGCGACACGGCGAGCGAGGAGGCGGTCGCGGAGGTCACCGAGCTGATGCCGGCCGACGCCCCTATGAGCGACGTGGTGGAGGTGGCCCACCGGATCGTCCAGGGCGACGCGCCCATCGACGCCGTCGCGGCCGTCCTGGACCAGCTCGAGCGCTCGACCGTCCGGGACTGGTTCGACCGAGAGCCGAGCCGCGAGCAGATCCTCGACATCACGACGATGGCCTTCGCCACGGGCAGCAACATGCGCGACTTCGAAAGCTGCCGGTCGGCTCTGGAGACCGAACTGGCCGGGACGCTCCCGCCGCCCGCCGCGGCCTCGCCCGCGTCCAACGCGGGGAGCCCGCCGCCGGACGCCGCCCCGGCCCCGGCCCCGGTCGTGCCGGACGCGATCGACCAGGCCCGCCGGGACCGGCTGCTCGACCACGAACTGATCCGGCCGGAGCGGGTCACCGTCGACGGCATGCCGCGCAGGATCCTGGTCTTCCGGGAGGACCGCTATCGGCGGTACGTGCTCGAAGAGCTGAGCGACCGGTTCGGCATCGACTTCTGGAACGCGGTCAGGGCGTGGCTGCACGGGGCCGTCACCCGGCTGCGGCTCCAGCTCGCCTTGGCCTCCGGACTCGCGCTGCTGGCGCACTCGGCGTTCGACGAGATCGAGGAGTCGTACCTGTTGCCCTGGGCGAGGGGCGGCGCGGGATGGGCGGGGCGCTCCGCGGCGGCCTGCACGCTCTGGTTCATGTGCCTGGACGAGGAGCTCGCACCGATCGCCCTGCGCACCGCGGACCACTGGGTCGGCAGGGGCTCCAGCGAGATGCGGCTGACCGGGATCATCGCGTTCACCGGGGAGCTGGGCGTCCGCTACCCGACCGAGGCGCCCCGGCGGCTGTGGCAGCTCGTGCGGCAACGCAACGACCTGAGCGGGATCGCCGCCGCCGCGTTCGGCGACCTGTTCGCCAACCTCGTCTCGCGCGACGGCGGCGGCCGGCAGGTCGTCCACCACCTGAGCGCGCAGGTCAATCGCCTGAGCCCGTTCGGGAAGGATCGGGTGCTGTACCGGGAGTCGCTGCGCGCGGCGCTCAGCGTCGTCCGGGCGCGCGTTCCGGGCACCGGACGTCCGGCGATCATCCAGTACCTGTGCGACCGGCCGGACGAGATCCCCATCGTCGCCCGCATGTGGGCGCCGCTGCTGCGCAACCGGCCGTTCCGGCACGACGCGCTGTCGGCGCTGCACCGAGGCCTCCGGGACATGGGCGAGATGACCTCGTCCGCGCCCGAGCACGCCCGGCGCTTCGGGAACGCGCTCGGCGACTGCCTGTCCGGGCAGGAGAGCGAGCTCCTCGCCCGGGACTTCGCCAAACGCACCCGCAACTCCAAGCAGGCCGACCGGTCCCCGGCGCTCGCGCAGATCCTGATCGCGGCGCTGGCCGACGCCGGCCGGAAGAGAGAGGACTGACCCATGACCCAGCGCTATCCGATCATCGAGGCGAAGGCGCTCGACCCGGTGGGCAAGGCGCGCCTGCTCGGGCTCGGCACCCGGCGGCGCGACTGGGGCGAGATCCCCCGACCGCGCGCCGAGCAGGCGCAGGTCTACATCGTCGACGGCCGCCACGTCGTCGACCACGGGCGGCTGGGGCCGGACGACGAGACCGTCGTGCGGGCCACGCACGTCAGCGTCGTCGACCTCACCCGAGACCGCTCGGTGAGCGTCGAGGTGACCATCCCGTCGAAGGACGACAACCATTTCACGGTCCGGGTCGAGTTCCTGTGCACGGTGCTCGAACCGGAGAAGGTCGTCCGGACCGGGCAGGGCGACGCGGCCGTGGTCCTGCTGGGGTACGTGCGCAGGTACAAGAAGCTGTTCAACCTCGGTCTCGAACACGAGCTCCCCGCCGTCAACCAGGTCCGCCTGCTGGTGCAGACACAGCTGGAGGCGTACTACCAGCACGTCCGACCGGACACGCCGGGCATGCGGGTGCAGCTGGCCAGCATCGAGGTGCCCACGCCGCCCGAGCTGGAGAACCTGGGCAAGGACAGGTTCGGTGTCAAGCAGGGGGGCATCACCGACGCCCTCCGGGCCGACGTCCAGTTCGACGTCGACAGCCTGAGGGCCCGGCACGCCGAAGAGCTGGCACTGCTGCAGAAGCGGTACGAGCTGCAGCTCGCCGAGCAGCAGTACAGCATCGACGCGAGCCGGCAGGTCGCCCGCCACCGCCTCACCGACGACGACAACCGGTTCGCCGCGCAGCAGGCGGCGGAGCTGCGCGCCTCGATCGGCAACGACCCATGGCGCGCCGACCTGTTCGCCCTGGCGAAGGGAGAGGGCTCCGCCGCGCAGATCGCCGCCGGGATGCACGACGCCCAGGCCGACGCGGAGGCACGGCGCCGCGAGTTGGAGGACCGCCAGGCCGAGATCGCGCACGACGAGCTTCGGCGCACCTGGGCCACGGCGGAACGCGACGCCGGCTGGTCTCGGGAGGACCAGCGGCAGGCCGTCGAGGCGCGACTCGACCTCCTGAAGGAGCTGGCGAAGCACGGGCACCTCGATGAGGTGAGCATCGACGAGATCGACGGCTTCATGGACCGACTGGTCGGCCGTCCGGGCCAGGGCCGGCTCGGCGCGTCCGCGGACGCCGCCAGCGAGTTGGACGCCCCGGACACCGCGGGCGTCGCCGGGCGGGACGCTGCCGCCTTGCCGGACGACGGCGGTGAGCCGGACGACGGCGACGAGAGCTTCTCGGAGGACAGAACCTGATGGTCGTACGGATTCCCGACAGCATTTCCGCGTTCCGCCCGGAACGGACCCGGCGCGGTGCGGGCCGCCGGCTTCGCTCGCTGATCGGCGTCGACGAGGAGATTCTCGACTGGACGCCCGAACTCCGCCCGCACTACACCAAGATCGGCGCGCTCGTCCTCACGACCAGCACCCTGGCGGCGCTGTCGATGCTCACCGCGCTGGTGAAGTTCCTGGCTGCCCCGTGGCCGGCGCTGATCCCGATGGCGCTGTTCTGGGGGTGGCTGATCTTCTGCGTCGACAGCTGGCTGATCGCGGGCACCCACGGCAACGGCAACGCCGGGCGCGTCTTCTGGGTACGCCTGATGCTCGCCGCGTTGCTCGGCCTCTTCATCGCCGAACCGCTGCTGCTCAAGGTCTTCGAGCCCGCCGTCCACCGGCAGGTCGCCGACGACCGCAGGCACGAGCGCGTCGAGCAGGAGTCGGCGCTGAAAGCCTGCAACCCCGTCCCGTACAAGGAACTGGACGCCAAGACCCTGCAGGGCTGCCGGTCCCGGCACCTGCTTCTGGCGGTCGCCGCCGACCCGGGCGGCGTGACGGACGGCATCGACAAGCTGACCCGCGAACGCGACACCCGGCAGGCGTCCCTCGACGCAGACCAGCGGCAGCTCCTCGCCCTCCAGAAGATCGCCCGGCGGGAGTGCGCTGGCGGAGGCGGGGACGGGTTCAGCGGCCAGGAGGGCAACGGCCCCCACTGCAAGAAGGACGACCTGAATGCCGAGACCTTCCGCGTCCAGCACCGGCTGGGACCCAGGCAGCAGGAGATCGCGAAACTGCAGGATCAGATCAACGTCCTCGTCGCCCGCCGCGACACCGTCGCGACCGACTACGCGAACGAGATGGACGCGGCCATCCAGAAGCAGTTGCCGCCGCTGCAGGGACGGATCGGCATTCCGGAGGAGGACAAGGCCCTAGAGGGGCTCGGGCACAAGAACCTCGTCGTCTTCTTCGGAAGCTGGCTGCTGCGCCTGCTCCTGATCCTCGTTGACTGCCTGCCCGTGCTCGCCAAGCGCCTGTCCGGCCAGACCGCCTACGACCGGATGGTCGCCCGGCAGATCGCGACCAATGAGGAGCTGCACGAGGCAGACAACGAACTCCAGCGCCGCCGCGACCTCGCCCCCAAGCAGGACGAGCTGAACGAACTGGATCGCCGCGACCGGGTCCGGCAGCAGATGCGCGACGACGAACTGCAACGCGACAGTGTCAAACAGGATGAGGACCTCGAAAAGCGGATCGACGACTACGCCCGGCGCCTGCGCGGCGAGATCTGAACCACCGTCCCACGGCAGCGCGGTTCCCTCGCCCCGCCGGGAACCATCCCTCGATTACTACAGTTGTAGAAGTGAGTGCGGACCGTCCGCACGGCGACGTGGGAGGGGAAGCATGGCTCTCTGGAACAGGCTCCGCGAGTCGACGCAGACGATGCAGGCGCAGCTGCTCACCAAGAAGAACGAACTGACCAGCGGAGCGTTCCGGGACGCGAGCATGGCCATGTGCGCGCTGGTCGCGGCGGCCGACGGCAGCGTCGACGCGGCCGAGCGGCAGCGCACCGCGTCGCTGATCATGGGCAACGAGGTGCTGCAGAACTTCGCGGCCGACGACCTGCAGCGCCGCTTCAACGACTACGTGGCCAAGCTGACCGCCGACTTCGACTTCGGGAAGGTCGCCGTCCTCCAGGACATCGGCAAGGTGAAGAAGAAGCCCGCCGAGGCCCGCGCCGTCATCCAGATCGGCATCGTCATCGGCGGCGCGGACGGCGACTTCGACGAGCGGGAGAAGGCCGTCGTCCGCGAGGCGTGCTTCGCGGTCGGCCTCCCGCCCGCCGAGTTCGACCTGTAAGTCACCGCCCCGCGAACGCGGGCGCCCACGGCTCGTTCCCGATCTCCAGCGCGTTGATCAGCTGGCCGATCATCCGGTACCACCCGGCGAGGACGAGCAGCTCCAGCAGCCGGGGCTCGTCGTAGTGCGCGGCGAGCCTGTCCCACGTCTCCCGCGGCAGCCGGGCGGAGTCGTGCAGCTCGTCGACGGCCCGCACGAGCAGGCGCTCCCGTGCCGACCAGGGGGCGGGGTCCCCGGACACGGTCGCCTCGACCTGCTCCGCCGTCAGCCCGGCCGCTTCTCCGAACGTCGCGACGTGCACGCCCCACTCGTACTCGCACCCGGCCCGCGCGCACGTCCGGTCGATGACGATCTCGCGGTCCCGCGCGGGGAGCCGCCCGTGCGCGAGCAGCCCCGCGCCGAGGACGCGCATCCGCGACGCGAGCTCGGGGTTGCGGTGCAGGACGCGGAACAGGGCCAGCGGCTCGTGCGCCACACCGGGCGGCATCCACTTGCGCAGGGCCTCCGCGATCTCCGGTGCGTACGGGGGTTCGAGCGGTGCGATGCGCGCCATGACGCCTCCCTGGAGTGCTTCGTTTTCAGAAGCATCATCGCGCTTCGAAAACAGAAGCACAAGGGGTCAGTCCAGCTCCGCGGCCCACCGCTCGGACCAGCGCGACAGCGGCCCGAGCGCCTCCCGCGCGTCCGCGCCGAGCGGGGTGAGCTCGTACCGGCCGTCATCGGCCTGCCGGACGAGCCCCGCCTCGGCCAGCTCGACCAGCCGCTGCCGCAGCACGCTCGACGACATCCCGTCGCACCGCTGCTGCAGCGGCCGGAACCCGAGCGGCCCGTCGTGCAGCTCCCACACGATCCGCAGCGTCCACCGCCGCCCGAACAGGTCGAGCGCCGCCATGATCGGCCGCCCCGTCGTCGACCCCCGCACCGGCCTGCCCGGCCTCGCCATGGCCCACCCCCTCGTTTCGGCTTCCGAAACGCTACCGCCTGCGGCGCGGGGGGAGACCGTTCAGGAACGGTTCCACCATTCCAAATTCGCGGCCGCATGGGCCACCGGCTCGATGGTCTCCCAGCATTCGGCGACCAGCCCGTCCTCGATCCGCCAGATGTCGACGACCGCGATCTCCGGACCCCCGCCGGGGAGTCGCCGCCGGGAATGCAGCACGACGTGGTCGTCGTCGGCGAGCAGGTGCCGGACCTCGACCTCCATGCCGGCCAGCGGGCCGGTGAGCGTCGTCTGCACGGCGGCGAGCCATTCCGCCTTGGTCGAGGACGTCGCGTCCGGACGGTGGTGGACGAAGCCGTCGCTCAGCAGCGGTTCGAGCGTTTCCACGCCGCCCGTCTCGATCAGTTCCGCCAGTGCCCGCTGAATGATGCCCTTGTTGTCGTTCGTCATGGACGCAGTCTTTCCACCGCCGCGGGAATTGTCGATGAAATGGCATTTCATGGCGTCCGGCGCCACGATGAGTACCCTTCAGGACCATGCACACGGTCGGGGAGCTCCTGCGGCAGTGGCGGCATCGCCGCCGGCTCAGCCAGCTCGACCTGGCGATCGCGGCGGACGTCTCGCCCCGGCACGTCAGCCTGGTCGAGACGGGCAAGTCCAACCCGAGCGCCGAGATGGTCGTCCGCCTCGCGGACCAGCTCGACGTGCCGCTGCGCGACCGCAACCGGCTGCTGCTCGCGGCCGGCTTCGCGCCCCGGTACCCCGAGCGGCCGCTCGGCGACGGTGCGCTGACGGCGGCCCGGAACGCGGTCGAGCGGGTCCTCCGCGCGCACGAGCCGTACCCGGCACTGGCCTTCGACCGCCGATGGAACATCGTGACGACCAACCGCGCACTCGAACCGTTCCTCGCGGAGGTCGATCCCGAACTGCTGCGGCCGCCGGTCAATCTGCTGCGGCTCGGACTGGATCCGCGCGGCCTCGCCGCCCTGGTCGTCAACCTGTCCGACGTGCGCGCGGTGTTCCGCTCCCGGGTCAGGCGCCAGCTCGCCGCCGCCCCCGACCCCGAACTCACCGCCCTCTACGAGGAACTGCTGGCGCCCGGCCCCGAGGACGGCCCGCCGGCCGAATCCGACGTCCTGATCCCGATGATCGTCCGCTTCGGCGGGCGGGAGCTGCGGCTGTTCTCGACCATCACCACGTTCGGCACCCCGATGGACATCACGCTGGACGAGGTCGCGATCGAGTCCTACTACCCGGCCGACACCGAGACCGCCGCCTACTTCGAACCGCCTCCCGACGACGCGGCCAAGACCCCGGCAGTCCCCTGAACACGACGGCCGCGTCCTCTCGGGACGGCCATAACAACACGCCGCACCTCAGCGAGCCGCCCAGCGCAACGGCGGAGAGCGCATCCGCGTCTACCTCATCCGGCGCGCGTCGTCCGACTGGATCGCCGCGAGCGGCCTCACCACCGCCGACACCGCTGCTCGGCGACGCCGCCCACCTCATGCCGCCGTTCGGCGGTTGCCGAGTGTCCGTGCGGTTTCGAAGGGGTTCGGCGTGGTTCAGGCGACGGCGGCGATGGGTGAGCGGGTGCGGTGTTGAGGGGTGGCCGGGGGCGGTCCGGTGGGGGCGATGAGTTTTCGGGGGGTGGGCGGTCTGTCATGGTCGGGTGGACGGACACGGGCCGCCGGCCCCAGGGGAACCGCCACGAGAAGCTCGGGAGACCACGATGCGCACTCTGATCAGCTCCGCCTTCGTTTCGCTTGACGGCGTCGTCGAGGCGCCCGGCGGGGAGCCGGGGTACCGGAACTCCGGATGGACCTTCAAGGAGGTCGAGTTCCTGCCGGAGGCCTACGAGATCAAGGGGCGGGAGCAGCAGGAGGCCGCCGCGATGATGATGGGCCGGGTCAGCTACGAGGCGTTCAGCCCGGTGTGGCCGTCCATGGAGGAGTTCGCCGACTACAAGGTGATGCCGAAGTACGTCGTCTCCACCACCCTCAAGGACGACGACCTGGTCTCCGACTGGGGCGAGACGACGATCCTGCGTTCGCTGGACGAGGTCGCCGCGCTCAAGGAGACCGAGGGCGGGCCGATCATCATCGCCGGCAGCGCCACCCTCAACCGGGACCTGTCCGACGCGGGCCTGATCGACCGCTACCACCTGCTCGTCTACCCGCTGCTGCTCGGCGCCGGCAAGCGCCTGTTCAGCGACACCGACAAGGACACGCAGAAGCTGAAGCTCGTCGAGCACGAGGCGTACGCGAACGGCATCCAGAAGAACGTCTTCGACGTCGTCCGCTGACCGGGGCGGGTCAGTCGAGGCAGAATTCGTTGCCTTCGGGGTCGGTCATGATGATGTGACCGGCTTCCAGCGGGGGAGCGGGTTCGAACCGCTGGACCCGGGTGGCGCCGTGGGAGGCGAGCCGCTCCGCCTCCGCTTCGAGGGCCGCCATCCGCGCGTCGCCGGTGAGGCCGGGGGCCGCGCGGACGTCGAGGTGGACGCGGTTCTTGACCGTCTTGGGCTCCGGGACGCGCTGGAAGAACAGCCGCGGGCCGGCGCCGCCCGGGTCGACGACGGCCGAGGCGTCGTTGCGGCGTTCGGGCGGGACGCCCATCGCGTCGAGGGCCTCGTCCCAGGTCCGGAAGTTCCCGGGCGGGTCCTGGAGCCGGTAGCCGAGGGCCTCGGCCCAGAAGGCGGCGAGGGCGGCCGGGTCGGCGCAGTCGAAGGTGATCTGGGTTTCGCGGGCCATGTCAGTTCGCCTTCCGGTGCAGGTGGAGGTCGCGGAGCAGGCACACCTCGGACAGGTGGTGGATCATCTCGCGGTTGATGTGCAGGACCAGCGACCCCATCGGACGGTCGCCCCACGGCGCCTCGGCGTCCCCGCACGGGCGGGCGAGGCCGGACTCGCCGAGGGACTCGACTCCGGCCGTCCACGCGGCGTACTCGGCGTCGAGTTGGGCCAGTGCCTCGGACGCGGTCGCGGCGTATTCGAACGCGTCGTAGTCGGTGGCGGCGCGGCCGAAGTGCGCGGCGTTGCGGACGGCGAGGACGCCGACGATGACGTGCCCGAGCCGCCAGGCGATCGTCGTGAACGGCGCGGGCTCCGGCGGCGGGAACGCGAAGTCGATGGTCATCGCGCCGGATCCGGCCTGCACCGGGGCGGTGCCGGTGCCGCGCGGGCGGACGCTCCAGCAATCGGCGACGGGCTCCCAGAAGTACTCGTCGTCGGTGAGCCCGTCGAGGCGGGGGCGCAGCAGGTTGGTCCAGTGCCAGGTGAGCTGGTCCCGCAGCAGGGGATTCCAGGTCTGCTCGGTCATGCGCCCAGCCTGGCGCATATAGCGGACAGATTCGTTCCGTTATAGCAAAGGCATGCCGGGCGAAGACCCCTTGTCAATTTGTACGATCGTTCGTATTGTTTTCCCATGGACAGCGATCGCATGTTCGCGCTGGCGCAGGAGCTCGCCGTCGCCAAGAGCCGCCAGGACGTGCCCGCGGCGATGAAGCTGCTGCACCCGGAGATGGTGCTGGAGACCCCCGCCTTCGGGACGACCGCGCGCGGCCACGCGGAAAACGAGAAGGCGCTGCGCCGGTTCTTCGCCTCGTTCCCCGACTACGACGTCGCGCTGCAGGGGCATGCGGCGAACGGCGAGGCCCTCGTCTGCTGGGGGACGGTCCGGATGACCTGGACGGGCGACCGCTTCGGCGTGGTGCCCGACGGCAGGCGCGCCGAACTGCCGGTGTTCATCCGGTTCGCCTTCAGGGACGACCTGATCGCCGGCGAGTACTTCTTCTTCGACCTGTCGGAGCTGTGCGCCCAGTCGGGCGTCTCGGCCGACGCCGTCCGGCGCAGGCTCTTCGCCGCCGCCTGAACCCCCGGAAAGGTGATGCACATGGCCGCGGACCCGCGCCTGAAGGACAACGGAGAGATCCGCACGGAACCCCTCTTCGACATAGTGGTCGACCTGGATCCGCCGCTGGACTTCGGCCGCGGACCGGCCGGGCGGCGCATGCTGTTCGGCTCCGCCGGCGGGACGTTCGAGGGCCCGGACCTGCGCGGCGACGTGCTCCCGGGCGGCGGCGACTGGGCGCTGTTCCGCCCCGGCGGGACGATGGTCCTGGACGTGCGGCTCACGCTCCGGACGGACGACGGAGTCCTGATCCACATGACGTACGGCGGCCGCTTCACCACCCCGCCGGAGCTGCGCGCCGAGATGGCCGACCCCGCCGGGAGGCACCGGGTCGACCCGTCCCGGTACTACTTCAGGACCAGCCCGTTCTTCGAGACGGGAGCCGAGCGGTACGCATGGCTGAACGACATCGTCTGCGTCGGCTCCGGCTACTTCGTCGAGGGCGGAATCGCCTACACGGTCGCCCGGGTGGCGTGAGCGGGGACGCCGGCGTCCGAGCGGAGGCGGCGGGCGAGGGCAGCGAGGAGGTAGCTCATCACCGCGGCGATGACGGCCAGGCCGACCCCGTCCGGGACGTTGTCGGTGTTGGCGGCGAAGCCGAACGCGGTGTGCGCGACGAGTGCGCCGGAGATCGCGGCGAGGCGGTGGCGGTCCGTCCAGCCGCCCGTCCGGGCCAGGTAGAACGCTGTGCAGACGGCCAGGAGCGCGGCGGCGGCCATCGGAACCGGCACCCACGCCCTCGGGACGAACGCGGAGTGGTCGGCGCCGGCGAAGGGGAACAGCAGAGCGAGGAAGCCGAAGGACGCGAGGCCGCAGACGACGCCGAGGCGCCAGGGCGTGCGCGGGATGCCCGGCGAAGCGGACGGGCGGCGCCGGGGCAGCACGAACAGCGCGACGAAGGTGAGCACCGCGCAGGGCCCCAGGATGATCAGTAAAGCCTCACCCGGCAACGTGTAGTGCGGGTCCTCTGAGGGCGGGACGGAGACCCGCAGCAGACCCGCCCCGAGAACAGCGACGATCCCCGTGATGATCACGCCGCCACGGCGCAGGTAGGGGGCCCGTCCGTGGCGGCGGAACACCAGCTCGACCAGCGCGATCGGGACGAGCACGCTGAACACCGCGTGGTAGGGCAGGTTCAGCTCGGCGTACGGGGCGTTGACCCCGAAGGGCCTCGGCCCCCAGTCCGCCGCGTCGTACAGGTGCGGGCTGGTCAGGCTCTGCAGCGCCAGCCCCTCCTCGACCAGCCCGTAGACCAGACCCAGGACCAGGACGCTGCTCCACCCGCCCCCGAGACGGCGGACCAGCTCCCGGATCAGCAGCACGCCGGCGCCGTAGATCGGCACGTACAGCAGCACGAGCCAGATCATCCGGACCGGGACGGTGCCGAGGGCGAGCTCGGCGACGGCGGGGGCGACCAGCACCAGGGTCCACGCCGCCCGCCGGGAACGCGGCTGCGATGTCATGCCGCCAACGCTAGGAACGAGCGGCTCCGAGCGCTTCCAACGAAGGATCGGTCTCGGCCGTCCGACTTTAGTCGCAGGGGCGGGGCCGGACCAGGCCGAGGTCATAGGCCAGCACCACCGCCTGCACGCGGTCCCGCAGGCCGAGCTTGCGCAGGATGCTCGACACGTGCGTCTTCACCGTCGCCTCGGTGACGACGAGCCGTTCGGCGATCTCGGCGTTGGACGCGGCGCGCGCGATGAGCTCCAGCGTCTGCATCTCGCGGTCGGTGAGCGCGGCGAGCGCGTCCGGGCGGACGGGCGGTCGCGGCTCGGTCGCGGTGAACCGGTCGAGCAGCCGCCGCGTGACCGACGGCGCGAGCAGCGCGTCCCCGCGCGCGACGACCCGGACCGCCTCCGCGAGGTCGTTCGGCCGGACGTCCTTGAGCAGGAACCCGGCGGCGCCCGCGCGCAGCGCCGCGTACAGCGGCTCGTCCAGGTCGAACGTCGTCAGGATGATCACCTTCGGCGGGTCCGCGGACGCGGTGATGCGCCGGGTGGCCTCGATGCCGTTCACGCCGGGCATCCGCACGTCCATCAGCACGACGTCGGGTTCGAGCCGGGCGGCGAGGCGGACGGCCGACTCCCCGTCGCCGGCCTCGCCGACCACGGTCAGGTCGTCCCGCGCCTCGATGATCATGCTGAAGCCGGCCCGCACCAGGTCCTGGTCGTCGGCGATCAGCACGCGGACGGTCACGCGCGCACCCCTCTAATGGTGGGCCTCCAACGGCAGCGAAACCCGCACGCGGAACCCGCCGGCCGGGTCGGGCCCGGCCTCGAACGTGCCGCCGAGCAGCTGGGCGCGCTCCCGCATCCCGGCGATGCCCTGCCCGCTCCCGGCGAGGCCCGCGCCGCCCGGGTTCCCGCCCGGACCGTCGTCGTGGACGTCGACGTCCAGGCACCCGCCCGCGACGCGGAGGACCACGTCGGCGCGGGCGGTGCGCGCGTGCCGCAGCGTGTTCGTCAGAGCCTCCTGGACGATCCGGTAGACCGCGAGGCCCACCCCGGACGGAACGTGCACATCGCCCATACCCTCCCGGTGCAGCCGCACCTGCAGCCCGGCGCCGGCGACCGAGGCGACGAGCCGGTCCAAGTCTCCCAGGCCGGGGACCGATCCGGCGGGGTCCGCGCCCTCCGCGTCCCGCACCGAGCGCAGGAAGTGCCGCAGCTCCGCGAGCGCCTGCCGCCCCTCGGCCTCCAGGTTCCGGACGGCCCGCCGCGCGAGGTCGGGGCTGGAGTCGAACACGTCGTCCGCTGCGGCGGCCTGCACGACCATCACCGACACGGTGTGCGAGAGGACGTCGTGCAGCTCGCGGCCGATCCGCGCGCGCTCCTCCAGCGCCGCCCGCCGCGCCTCGGAGTGCCGGCGCGCCGCGCCCGCCCGTCCGAGCGCGCCCCAGCTCCACGCGAGCAGGGCGGCGACGGGCCACACCGCGACCATCCGGCCCTGCGCCGCCGCGACGGCGACGGTCACGGCGGCGACCGCGCCCATTCCCCACAGCGAGACCCGCGCCGGCCGCAGCCAGGCGAACGCGCACAGCACGACGAAGACGATCCCGGGACCGATCTCGGGTCCGAGTGCCTGGATCCCGGCGCCCGCGGCGGCCGCCGTCCCGAGCGCGACCTCGGGGCGCTCCCGCATCAGCAACGCCGCCGCCGCGCCCTGAACCGCCAGCAACGCGACGATGCCGGCGCGCTCCGGCCAGCCCAGATGCAGGAACGGGACGGCCCCCGCCGCGCCGAGGGCGCACGCCGCGGCCACCGCCCGCCACCAGGACGGCAACACCGCCGCATACCGATCCCGCACGCTCGCCGACGCTACCAATCCGGCCCCCGGTGCGGGACGCCACCGGAACCGCCGGGCCCTTCGCGGACGTACTGGAAACGGGGCACTTGCCGTTGATGGTGTGCTTGTTGTTATCTGCGGTGCTTCGAGGGGTCTCCAGGGGGAGTCGGGGGTGATCCGCCGAAGGGACGGTGACACGCGTGGGCGAGGACGTGGACCTGCTGGTCCGGGCGGCGCAGGACGGCGACGCCGAGGCCACCGAGCGGCTGGTCGCCGCGCACCTGCCGCTGCTCTACAACGTGGTCGGCTGGGCGCTCGACGGCCACGCCGACGTGGACGACGTCGTCCAGGACTCGGTGCTGCGGGCGCTCGGCGGGCTGGACGGCCTGCGCGAGCCGGGCCGGTTCCGCTCCTGGCTGGTGTCCATCGCGATGAACCAGGTGCGCCGCCGCTGGTCGGCGCTCCAGCGCGGCACCCCGATGGACCCCGAGGACCTCGCGCGGGTCGCCGCGTCCGAGGCCGACTTCGCGGAGGCCGCCGTGCTGCGGCTGGAGCTGTCGGGCCAGCGCCGCGAGATCGCCGAGGCGACGCGCTGGCTGGACGCGGGCGAGCGCGACCTGCTCGGGCTGTGGTGGCTGGAGGCCTCCGGGCACCTGTCGCGCGCCGAGCTGGCCGACGCGCTGGGCCTGCCGGCGGCGCACGCGGCGGTCCGGGTGCAGCGGATGAAGAAGCAGCTCGCGACGTGCCGCGCCGTCGTCCGGGTCGTGGCGGCGGCGCCGCGCTGCGAGGCGCTCGGCCCGGTGCTCGCGCGGTGGGACGGGCGGCCGTCCCCGCTGTGGCGCAAGCGCGTCGCCAAGCACATCCGCGGATGCCGGGTCTGCGGCGCCCGGGAGCGCGACCTCCTGCCGCCGGAGGCGCTGCTGGCCGGGCTGGTCATGGTCCCGCTGCCCGCCGCGCACCCGCTGCACTCCTTCGCGACCGCGCTGGCCACCGGCGGTTCGTCCGGCGCCGGTGCAGCCTCCTCCACAGCGGCGTCCTCCACAGCGGCGTCCTCCACAGCGGCGTCCTCCACAGCGGCGTCCTCCACAGCGGCGTCGTCCGGGGCGGGCGGGGCGGCCAAGGGCGGCGTGGCGGCTGCGTCGAAGTGGGCGGCGGGGGCCGCGGTGGCCGGCGTCGCGGGCGCGGCGGTGATCTTCTGGGGCATGGGGGACTCGCCCGACCCGCCGCCGCGCAGCGCCGACCCGCCGGCCGTGGCGCAGCGGACGCCGTCGCGCACGCCCGAGCCGCACCCCGGCGCCACGTCGGTCAGGGAGCACCTCGCGCGGCCGACCAAGAAGCCCGCCAAGGCTCCGGCGTCGACGGTCGAGCAGCAGGTCGTCCGGCTGGTCAACGAGAACAGGGCCAGGGCCGGATGCCGCCCGCTGCGCGTCTCGCCCGCCCTGCACAAAGCCGCCCAGGCGCACGCGCAGGACATGGCGTCCCGGCGCGCCCTCGACCACCGCGGGGCCGGCGGCGACGACCCGGGGGACCGGATCACCGCCGCCGGTTTCCGCTGGAGTGCCTGGGCGGAGAACATCGCGCAGGGGCAGACGTCCCCGCCCGCCGTCGTGACGGCCTGGATGAACAGCGCGGGGCACCGGGCCAACATCCTCAACTGCCGCCTGACGATGATCGGGGTGGGCGTCGTGCGCGGGTCCGGCGGGCCGTGGTGGACCCAGGACTTCGCGACGCCCGCCTGAACGGCGCCGCCTGAACGGCGCACTCTGAGCGTTGCGCCCGGTCAGCGGCTCGTGCCGAAGTCCTGCGTCCAGTACGGGCCGCCGCTCAGCACCACGCCGACGCCGATCTCCTTGTAACCGCAGTTGAGGATGTTCGCGCGGTGGCCGGAGCTGTTCATCCACGCCTGCATGACGCTCGCCGGGGTCGCCTGGCCCTTGGCGATGTTCTCCCCGTAGGAGGACCAGCGGTATCCGGCGGCGGTGATGCGGTCGCCCGGGTCCTTGCCGTCGGGGTTGGTGTGGTCGAAGAAGTTCCGGGCGTGCATGTCGGCCGAGTGGCCCTGCGCGGCCCGCGCGAGCTTGCTGTTGACGGTCAGCGCGCCGCATCCGTGCTTGGCGCGCTCGGCGTTCACCAGCGTGACGACCTGCGAGGCGTACTTCCCGGCGGTTCCGCCGACGGGCGCGGCCGGGGCCTTCGGCTTGGCGGGCGCGGGCTTGGCCGTCCGGTGGCGGGTCGCGCGCGGGGTCGGCTTGTGCGACGGCTTGGCCTTCTTGTGCCGCTTCGGCTTCGCCGTCCTGCTGGGCGACGGCTGCGGCGCGTCGGCGACCGGACGCGGCGGCGCGGCGCTCGGCGACAGCGACGACCCGCTCGCGGTGGGCGCGCCGTCGGCGCCGCCCCCGAACGCGCCGGCGGCCGTCCCGGCGACCCCGCCGATCACCAGCAGGCCCGCCGCCCCCGCGGCCGTCCAGACGGCGACGCGGCGGGACGCCCGGCGCGGCCGCCTTCCGGGGCGCGGCCGTCCGCCGCCGCCGTGGGCATGGGGGTTGCTCATGGCGATGCCACATCCTTCTCTGTCGGGGTGTGCGAACACGCAGCGGACCCCCGCACCGTACCGGCGATAACAGAAAAATCCTGGCTTGGGGTGAATCGTTCTCCGGCGGGCCGCCCGGCTCGGCCAAGAAAGCGGCAAGACCGCATGTCGAACGGCCCCTCTCCGCCGGGCGCGCTCTCTGATGGGTCTGCGGAGGGCGCAGGATGCCTCCGCGTCCGGGGAAGAAGGAGTCGCGCCGTGAAGACAAGCTGGAAGGCCGCCGTCGCCGCCGCCGGAGCGGCCGCCATGACGACCGCCTCCGTGGCCTGGCCCGCCACCGCGGGCAACGCGTCGGGCGGGAGCGCGTCCGGCGCGAACGCGCCGGGCAAGGGGCGCTGGGCCCTCGTCGACGCGGAGAACTTCGACCGCCCGCTGCACGTCGACGGCGCCCCCTGGCGGCTGGACCCGCAGGGCAAGCACAGCCCGTGGAACGTCGACGCGTTCGACGACGACGGCGAGGCCTGGACGAAGATGAGCGGCCCGCTGTTCAAGCAGCAGATGGCCACGCTCAACGTGTTCCGCAAGCGCGTCGCGTTCGGCCAACACGGATGGCTCACCGCCGAGGTCGCCGCCGTCGACAAGGACCACGACGGCCGTCCCGACTCGCGGCCCGGCCTGTCCACCACGACCCTGCCCGGCGGGCAGAAGGCCGCGCGGCTCTCCGAGCCGAGCTGGGACGCCGGGGTGCTGATCCGGCCGACGCGCCCGCTGCCGCCGCACTACCGCGTGGAGATGACGCTGCGCGGCATCGACTTCGGCGGCAAACGGCACGGCACCTTCGACTACAACGGCCGGCACAACGGCTACACCAAGGAGCCCTGCAAGACCCGCTATCCCTGGACGTTCACCGGGGCGCTCGCCGGAAAGTCGCGCTGCGAATACCACGACGTGACGCGGGAGAACGGCTTCTACTACATGACCGTCCTCGACTACGCCACGCCCGCGCCGCACGGCAACCCGGACATCCATTTCCGGCGCAAGGTCATCATGGACGGCTACTACAGCGACCTTTCCCGCTGGAAGCACGCCGCGACCTGCAACCCGAAGACCCGCAAGATGTACCGGACGTTCGACGGCACCTTCAACGGCGTGAACGCGCTGTTCGCGCGCGGCGACAAGTTCATCGGCGGCCCCGACAACGACCTCAGCACCGAGTACTACGCCAAGACCGCCTGCGGCAACGCCTCCCTCGACAAGCCCTACGGTCCCGGCAAGCGGTTCAGCGGGCATCTGACCAGCGCGGAATTGCAGCCGCAGTTGCTGCCCAAGGCGTCCTACCGGTTCGCCGTGGAGCGCGACCGCACCGGCTACACCCTGGAGATGAGCGGGCCGTTCCTGCACATCGGGCAGGCCACGCTGCGCGTCCACCACGACTTCATCGAGAACGGCCGCCCGATCTGGCACTACAACCAGACGCCCGGCGAATACGACGGCCGCTTCGACCGCAGGCTCGTCCATAAGGGCCCGGCGGGGAAGTACGTCACCGAGCACACCTGGCCGAAGGGGTCGGCCTACCCCGACTCGTTCGTCATCGGCGACCCGCACCTCAACTACTACGAGGGCGAGGCGGTCATCGACGACATCCGCCTCTACGTCCCGCGCGGGAACGGGTGAGCCGCTGACCGGTGATCTTGCTTAGGACCTGATCAGGAACGGCTTAGCAGCTCGCTAAGAGCGGCCTGACGTGCGGCGGAACGCCCTAGTTTGGCGCCGTCGCCCCTGATCGCCCGTCCTGAGGAGGACCGCCATGTCACCCACCCCCCGGCGCCGACGTCCAGGGCGGGGATACTTCGCCGCCGCCGGAACGGTCGCCGCGGCCGGCGCCGTCGCCGGCGCGCTGGTGCTGATGCCGGGCACGGCGAGCGCCGAGGCCATCAGGGCGTCCTACGCCAAGGTCGGCGACTGGGGGACCGGCTACACCGCGCAGTACACGGTCACCAACACCGGCACCGAGACCGCGCACGGCTGGGACCTCGGCTTCGACCTGCCGGCCGGGGCCCGGCTCACCAGCCTGTGGAACGGCCGGTACAGCGTGTCCGGCCGGCACGTGACGGTGCGCAACGAGAGCTGGAACGGCGACCTCGGCGGCGGGCGGTCGGCCGTGGTCGGGTTCGCCGTGGACGAGACGGCGGGGACCGGCGACCCCACGGGCTGCCGCATCGGGGGCGCAGCCTGCGAGACGGCGCCGGCCCCGTCGCCGACGCCGAGCGGCCGGCCGTCCGGCACGCCCACGCCGAGCCCGAGCCCGACGGCGACGCGGACGGCGAGCCCGTCGCCGAGCCCGTCCAAGACGGTGACGCCGACCCCGACTCCCACGAAGACGACGCCCCCGCCGCAGGAGTCCGGCGACGGGACGACGGTGTTCGCCCCGTACGTCGACACGGGCCTCTACCCGCCGTACGACCTGAAGGCGGCGCGCACCGAGGCGGGCGTCAAGGAGTTCACCCTGGCGTTCGTGGTGTCCGGCGGCGCCTGCACGCCCAAGTGGGGCGGCGTCGAGGACCTGGACGCCAACAAGGTCGCGCAGCAGATCGGCGCCGTGCGCGATGCGGGCGGCGACGTGCGCGTGTCGTTCGGCGGCGCCAGCGGCAGCGAACTCGCGCTGTCGTGCTCGACGTCCGGCGCGCTGGCCGCCGCCTACGGCAAGGTCGTCGACCAGTTCAAGCTCACCAAGGTCGACTTCGACGTCGAGGGCGGCGCCCTTACCGACGGCGCCGCCAACGACCGCCGCGCCAAGGCGATCGCGTCGCTCCAGCACGACCACCCGGGGCTGCGCGTGTCGTTCACCCTGCCCGTCCTCCCGCAGGGCCTCACCCAGGACGGCGTGGACCTGCTGAAGAACGCGGCCGGCAACGGCGTCGGGATCGACGCGGTCAACATCATGGCGATGGACTACGGCGACGGCGCCGCCCCGAACCCGTCCGGGAAGATGGTCGACTACGCCATCGACGCCGCGACCGCGACGCACGCGCAGGTCAAGGGCATTCTCGGACTCGGCGACGCGCAGGCGTGGCGGCGGGTCGCGGTCACCCCGATGATCGGCGTCAACGACGTCGCGACGGAGGTGTTCACGGTCGCGGACGCCCGCAAGGTCGCGGCGTTCGCGAAGGGCAAGGGCATGGCGTGGGTGTCGATGTGGTCCGCGACCCGCGACAAGCCGTGCGCGGGCGGCGCGAAGAACTACGCCGACCCGACGTGCAGCAGCATCGCGCAGCAGCCGTTCGACTTCGCCCGCGCCTTCGGCGGCTGACCAACGGTGGGACCGCGGGGCCTCACTCGCGGGCGCGCCGCCGGGAGCGGCTCCGGGAGCGGCGCGCCGAGCGGCGGGACGGCGCCCTGGACTCGGTGCGCAGCCACAGTTCGATCTGCGCGCCGCCCAGCGGCGCGGTGCCGATGTTGAGCGATCCGCCGGTCGACTCGGCGAGCCGGCGGGCGATGTCGAGGCCGAGGCCGGTGGAGCCGGCGCCGCTGGCACCGCGCCGCAGCGCCTCCGCCGCGTCCGGGATGCCGGGCCCGGCGTCGCCGATCAGCAGGCCGGTGGAGTACCGGCCGCGGTGCAGCGTGACCGACAGCGCGGTGCCCTGCGGCGTGTGCCGGAAGACGTTGCCGAGCAGCGCGTCCACGGCCGCGACCAGGTCGTCCTCGCCGACCGGCACCGGCGCCGGGCCGTCCGGCAGGACGACCTCGCAGTCGCGGCCCTGGTCGGCGGCGAGGGCCGACCAGAACTCCAGCCGGCGCCGGACCACGGCGGCGGCGTCGCAGCCCGGACGCCCGCCCGCCGGCCGCCGCGCCGTCGCGATGATCTGGTCGACGGTCTCCTCGAGCCGGCCGAGCGCGTCCTGGCTGTGCGCCATCCGGTCCGGGTCGGCGGGGTTGGCGGCCAGGCCGTTGAGGTTCACCCGCAGCGCGGTCAGCGGGGTGCGCAGCCGGTGCGACAGGTCGGCGGCCGACTCCCGCTCGGCCTCCAGCAGCCGGACGAGCCGGTCGGCCATCCGGTTGAAGGCCGTGCCGGCGTCGCGCAGCTCGTGCGGGCCCGCCGGCGCGACCCGGGCGCCGAGGTCGCCGTCGCCGACCCGGGTCACCGCGTTCGCCAGCCCCTCGGCGGCCCGCACGACCCGGACGGCGAGCCGGTCGGCCATCGCGACCGACACCAGCACCAGCGCGACCGCGACGAGCCCGAGGATGGTGCGCGAGCGCGCCACGCCCCGGTTCAGCTCCGCGTCCGGCACGTACACCTCGATGACGGCGACGCGGTCGGCGTCCAGCAGCGCCGGGGTGAGCAGCACCGTCCCGCCGGACGCGGACGCGGTGAACGCGCGGCGCAGGCTTCGCGCCCTCGCCACGTCGGCGGCCGTGGCGTGCGCCGCGCCGATCGCGGCGCCCTGCGGCGGGTGCAGCGCGAGCCGTCCGGCGGCCCCGGCGGGCGTGGAGCCGACCGCGTCGGCGAGCGAGGCGGGCGCGGCGGTGACGGTGAGGACCGGTTCCAGCGACGCGGCCTGCTGCGCGGCGGCCGACAGCGCCCGGTCGTGCGCCATCTGCCCGACCAGCAGCCCGAGCGGGACGACGAACGACAGCGCCACCATGGCGGTCACGGCCGTCGCGATCCGCGCCAGCGCACCTCTCATCGGCTCTCCCGGGTCCGGTCGCCCGGGCGGTCGCTCCGGCGCGGGACGGTGCGGCGCGGGACGGCGCGGCGTTCCGCGGGTTGCGGTTCATCCGGATACCAGGGCGGTTTGTTCGCGGTTGGGGAGATACTAGGCCAATGCGGGTTCGTTTTCGTTTCACCGCCGTGTGGATCGCCACCACGGCGGCGGGCATGGCGATCAGCTGGGCCGGTGTCGGCCACGCGCTGCGCGGCACGACGCTGCCCGCACCGGACCTCGCGGCCGACGCCCCCGTGCAGCGCGGCCGTCCGCCCGCCCCGCCGTCCGCGGCCTCGCCGTCCGCATCGGCATCGGCTCCACGCCGTTCGGCATCGCCCGCGGCGTCGCCGTCCGCCCGCGCCACGGCCTCCGCGTCGCCCAGCCCGTCCGCGCCGGCGTCCGGGAAGGTCCGCACGTACGTGGTGCGCTCGGGACGCGTCGTCCTGTCGCTGACCTCGACGTCGGCGCGGCTCGTGTCGGCGGTGCCCGACAGCGGGTTCGAGGCGAAGACGTGGCGGAAGCCCGGCTGGCTGCGCGTCGACCTCACCGACGGCGCGCACGGCTCCGCGGTGTTCGCCACCTGGAACGGCCATCCGACGATCGTCCAGGTCTACGAGTACTGAGCCGGCCTTCATTCGGGGCCGGTGAGCATGACGCCGACGCCCCGGACGGTGTGCAGGTAGCGGGGCGCGGCGGCGTTCTCGCCCATCTTGCGGCGCAGCCACGACAGGTGCACGTCGATGGTCTGGTCGTCGCCGTAGGGCTGCTGCCACACCTTCGCCAGCAGCTCCCGCCGGCCGACGACGCGTCCGGCGTTCTCCGCCAGGTACCCAAGCAGGTCGAACTCGCGGCGCGACAGCCGCAGTGGCGCGCCGCCCATGGACGCCTGGCGCCGTTCGAGGTCGACGCGGAGCTCGCCGAGCACGACGGCGCTGCGGCGCGCCTGCCCGCGTGCGCGCCGCAGCACCGCCTCCACGCGGGCGTGCAGGTGGTCGGCGGAGAACGGCTTGACCACGTAGTCGTCGGCGCCCGCGCCGAGCAGCCGGATGATCTCGGCCTCGCCGTCGCGGGCGGTCGCCACGATCACCGGGACGTCGGAGACGGCGCGCAGCATCTTCAGCGCCTCCCCGCCGTCGAGGTCGGGCAGCCCGAGGTCCAGCACGACGACCTCGGGCGCGGCGGCGGTCGCCTCGCGCAGCGCGTCCAGCGCGCGTCCCGCGCTGCGGACCGCGTGCCCCAGCTCGGTCAGCTCGCGGATCAGCGCGCGCCGCACGTGCTCGTCGTCTTCCACCAGCAGGATCGAGGCCACAGCTGGACGATAGGCCATCACCCCGGCCTGCCGGAACGAACCGTGCACCGGCGGCCGAAGAAGCGGGGCGGATGGCGCTTAACACTTCATCAGCACTCGATTAAGACTTCCATAAGGGTGTCTTCTCGCAGCACTTTCCGGCGATTCTCGAATGTGCCACGAGTTAATGTCATCAGTGGACGACAACGGGGGCGGAGCCTGTTCCGCGCGGTTTCTGGGGGGCTTATGGTCACCGGCGCCGGGATGCAGACGCGCGCGGCCGGCGGAGCGCGCCGCAGGCACCGCGGACGGCGCCGGCGGCAGCGCGGACGGCACGCGGGCGGCCCGTCGAGCGCCTTTCCGCGCGCGTCCGCATCGGCGTGGAGCCCGGCCGGTCTCCGGCGGTGGGGAGCCGTCGCCGGCGTGGCGCTGCTGCTGCTCGCGTCCGGGCGCGCGGTGCGCGAGGTCGGCCCGGACAGCGCGTCCACGATGCTGCTGACCTGGCTGTTCGCTCAGGTGGCGGTCCTCGCCGTGTGGTACCGGCTGCCGCTGCGCCGTCCCGCCGGCGCCGCCCGGACACCCGCCCCGCTGCACCGGGTGGCCGCCGCCGTCTGGCTGGCGGACGCCGCGCTCGCCGTCACGGCCGTGCTCTGCTGACCGGCCCGGCGGCTACTCGACGACGGCGGGATTGTAGGTCGGCGGGTCGCCGAGCATTCCGCGATGCGAGCGCGGACGGGACCCGTCGGTGTCGACCACGCCGAGTTCCTCGCCGAGCTCCGCGCCGATGAGGACCTGCCCGGTCCATTTCATCGGCTCCGGGGACCGGGCGAGCGCGTCGATGACCCGGCCGCTGAATTCCGGCGACTCGGCCCCGGCGGCGAACGAGGCGTACTTGTCGGGGACGCCGTCGAAGAGCGCCTTGTTCCGCTCCGTCTTCAGCAGGCCCATCCACAGCGATATGACGGCCACGTTGTAAGGCCGGAAATCGACCGCCATGTCGTGGGCCATCTTGTCCACGGCGGCCTTTCCGGCACCGTAGGCGGGGCCGTGCATGTAGCAGCGTCCGCCGAACGACGAGGTGTTGACGACGAGACCCGCATTGTTCCGGATCAGCAATGGCGCGGCGTAGTAGGTCGCCACGTAGGCCGACCGCATTCCCACGTCGAACATGTTCTGCAACGCCAGCGGCTTCTCCCAGAAGGGGCCCTTGCGGGTCAGGCCGTCCGGGATCGTGAACGCGTTGTTGACCAGGATGTCCAGCGCGCCGCTCTCCCGCCCGACCTGCTCGAACAGGGCCCTGACCTGGTCGTCGTCGGAGTGGTCGCAGACCACCGGGATCCCGGTGCCGCCGCGCGCGGTGATCTCCTCGGCGGTGGCGAACACCGTGCCGGGCAGGTCCGCGTCGCCCTCCGCGCGGGTGCGCCCGGTCACGTAGACGGTCGCCCCGGTCTCGCCGAGGGCCAGCGCGATGCCCTTCCCGGCGCCGCGGCTCGCGCCGGTGACCACCGCCACCCGGTTCCCGGTCAGGCCCATTCGTCGCTCCTCGCGAGGAATTCCAGCATGGTCGCGGTGGTCTCCTCGGGTCTCTCCATCTGCATCATGTGGCCGGCGTCCTTGAGCATCCGGACGTCGCGCACGTCGTCGTGGTGCTCGTGCAGCTTGTCCAGCGGGTCGTCACCGTGCCAGCCCTCAAGGTCGGTGTCCTGCTCGCTGCCGATGAAGAAGAACGGCACGGGGTTCTTCCTGCCCCGGTACGACTTGCGGTGCTCCCAGGACAGGTCCATCGCGCGGTACCAGTTCAGCCCGCCGGTGAAGCCGCTCGCGCTGTACTCGGCGACGTAGAACTCCAGTTCCGTGTCGGTCAGCCACGTCCACGGAAGGGGCGGGGTCTGCGGCAGGGCGTCGATGTACGTCGTCCCCGGCGGCTGCCGCCAGACGTCGAGGTAGTGGTAGTCGCTGGACAGCGCGTAGAACACCCTGCGCAGGAACTCGCGCGGCGCCGCCGCCAGGTCGCGGTCGGCGACGCCGGGTTCGGCGACGAAATAGTGGATGTGGTTGAAGTGCCGCCGCGCCTGCCGGGCCGCGAGCGTCAGCGGCGGCTCCTCGCTCGGCGTGAAGAACGGGTTCTCCAGCCCGATGATCGCCGCAACGCGCTCGGGGTGGTGGTAGGCGAGGTCGTACGCGGCGAACAGCCCGAAGTCCAGGCCGCTGAACACCGCCCGCTCCTCGCCGAGATGGTCGAGGAGGCCGGTGAGGTCCCCGACGATCCGGTCTACGCCGTACTCGCGGGGGTCGTCCGGGCCGCTCGTCCGCCCCATCCCGCGCATGTCGGGCGCGACGACCCGGAAACCCGCGTCCGCGATCGGCCCGATCTGGTGCCGCCAGCTGAACCAGAGGTGCGGGAAGCCGTGCAGGAGGACCACGAGCGGTCCTCGCCCCTGCTCCACGTAGTGGACGTCGAGGCCGTTGATGTGCGCGTACCGATGACTCCAGCCGGCCATGCTGCGCTTCCTTCGGGCCGAGGGACCTGACCTTCGGACTGTGCAGGACGGCCGGCGCCGGCGACAGCGGGGTGTCTCGCTCAGTGGGAACCCGCGCGCCCCGGTTCAGCGCCTCGGGAAGAACGTGATCCAGTCGGCGACCATCGCCGGGGAGCCGTCGCCCTCGACCTCCAGCTCGTTGCGGGTCAGGACGCGCGTCCCCGCGTCCTTCTCCTGGAGGTCGAGCAGCGTCGCGCGCACCCGGACGCGCCGGCCGGTCCGCACGGACCGCAGGAAGCGGACCTTGTCGACGCCGTAGTTCAGCCCGCCGGAGCCGAGGTCCAGCTCCCGTTTGTGGAACGCCACCAGCATCGACAGCAGCAGGAACCCCGAGACCGTCCGCTCGCCGGACCCGCCGCCCCCGGACTGCGGCCGGCCCATGAACTCCTCGCGCAGGAACGTCGCGTGCCGGAACGCCTCCTCGTCGGCGCCGCCGATGAGCTCCCAGTCCGAGCAGAACAGCTCCTTGCCGACCAGGTCGGGGAAGTCGGCGAGGGAGTAGGCCATCCGAATCGTCCTTCCGGGGTCCGGCACCGGGACATGCCGGACCGATCCTGCCCTATCGCCAGGAACCGGGTGATCACCGGCCGCGTCCGATCGGTACGCGGGAACGGACCGCACACTCCGCCCGGGGGACTCCTTCCCGCGAGAGGGGAGCACGGTGCCCGGCTTTCTGGAGACCCTTCCGCTTCACACGATCACCGCGGTGTACGGCGAGGCCGGCCTCCGCGACCGGTTCGCGCGCGAGATCCTGCGCTTCCCGGAACCGGATTGGCGGCGCCTCAGCACCGCCCTGGCCCTGGCCAGTGACCTGCACCGGCAGGACCGGCGGGTCAGCGAGCCCACGATCAACCACCTGCTCCGCGTGACGCTGCGCGTCATGTGCCACTACCGGGTGGACGACGTGGACGTGCTCGTCGCCGCGCTGCTGCACGACTCCGTCGAGGACCACCCCGCCGACCTGGCCGGGGACGGCCACGACGATCCCGCCGAAGCGGCCCTCGGCGTGCTGGAGGCCGAGTTCGGGCCGCGCGTCGCCGGCCTCGTCCGCGCGGTGACGAACCCCGTCTACGACCGCGGCCGCGACGTCCACGCCCAGTACCGCGCGCACGTCGCCGCGAACCTGGACCGTCACCCCGCCGCGCGGATCATCAAGGTCTCGGACTTCACCGACAACGGCGTCGGGCTGATGCACACCACCGGGCCGAAGGTCCGCAAGCTCGCCCGCAAGTACCGGCCGCTCGTGCCCGAGCTGAAAGAGCTGATCGCCCGCCCGGACACCCCGCTGGCCGACCCCGTCAAGCGGCACATCACCGGGCAGCTCGACCGCGCCGAGGAGCGCTTCGACGCGATCCTCCAGGGCCACACGCTCCAGTCCCGCGCCGCCTCCTAGCCCCCGGCGCGCTAGGCCTGGCCGGTCTCGAATCGGCTCACTTTGCCGTCGCTCACGTCGAAGTGCCATCGGGTGCGCATCTCGCCCCAGGTGTCGTTGCGGTAGCGGGCGACGAGCGAGCGCCCGCCGTCGTCCTCGGACTCCACCTCCATGTGGCCGTTGGCGCCGAAGATCTCGCTGTCGGCCCACTGGCCCAGGTCGCGCTCGTTCCCGTCGTCGCTCATCGTGGCGCCGTCGGCGAGCGCGGCGCGGAACGCCGCCACGTCGTTGGCGTTGATCGCGTTCACCAGCGCGCGGACGGCGGGCTCGCTCAGCTCGTCGGCAGGGATCACGGACCGCTCCTTCGCGGGAGGACGCCGGCACGCGCACGGACGTCGCGGCGTCACGGACAGTGACGATGATCTACCCCGCCGGCCGCGCCTCTACGCGAGTTCCGACTCGCACAAGGCCGTGATCACCGCCGAGCGCCCGACGGTCCGCGGGTCTCGGACGAGTTCCCAGGCGAGCGCCGTCCCGGCGCCGGGTTCGCGGAGGGCGGCGGGCAGCCAGGTCCCGCGATCCAGGCGTCCGCTCGCGACCAGCGCGAGGAGCGGTTCGGTGGCCGGGCGGCCGAGGGCGGTCTCGGCCGCGAGCCTGCGCAGCTCCGGTGGCGTGTCCGCGCCGAGGACGACGTCGCGCACCAGGTCGGCGACGGGACGGGGGAACCTGCGGAGCAGCCTCTCCAGGGCCACGGCGCGGATCCGTTCCGCGACCCTGGGAGCGAGGAGCAGGGTGCGTGCGGAGTCGTCCGACGCCTGCTCCAGCATTTCGGCGACCTGGCCTGCGGCGTGGTCCGCGAACTCGTCGGGGACGGTGCCGGGGGACCGTTCGGCGATCTCGGCCACCTTCAGCAGCAGGCGGAGCGAAGGGGGCGCCGACAGCATGGTCAGCGCTTGGAGCCGCGATTCCGGTGCCAGCTCCGGGATGAAGGCGAGCTTCAGCGCGATCTGTTCGAGGCGGCGCCGGGCCTTGGGTGCGGCCTCGAACGCCTCGGGGAGCGTCCAGACCCGGGTCTGCGGGTCGGTGGCTTCGTCCAGCGCCAGCCGGACGTGGACGCCGGCGCCGAGCCGCCTGACGGCGCCGTGCCGCAGCCACGCGTCGATCCCGGTGTCGGTGGCGAGCGCCTCCAGGACGGACGGCGGTACCCGCTCCACCCGGTCGTCCTTGAGGAGTCTTACCGCTGCCGCCGTACGCAGCGGCGGCGTGACGTTGTGGTCCGTTGCGATTGCGCACAACGCCGTCAGCGCCGTGCCGCGCGCGTCGAGCAGTTCGAGGGCGATCGCCCGCTGGGCCCGGGAGAGGCCGGTGCAGGTGACGAGCCGGGCGAGCAGCGCCGGTTCGACCGCCCGGGCGTCGCTCAACAGAGCCCGCGCCGCTTCCGCGCGGTGCCGGGCGTCCACCGTGCCGTCCAGTGCGATTCCGGCGAGTATCTCGGCGCCGTCGGGCTCTCCGCGCCAGAGCAGAGCGCGAGCCGCGGGGAGGCGGTGGTCGAGCCGGGGGGCGGCCGTCGCGACGTTCCGCAGGGCGGCGGTTTCGGCGAGGCCCAGTGCTCCCTGGGCCTGGACGCGCAGCGAGGGGTCCGTGTCGGCCGCGGCGTCCAGTAGACGGGCCAGGCCGTCCGGCGCGCCCGCGAGCAGATCGAGTGCCCGGCGCCGGTCGGTGTCCGGGACGTCGGGGTTCCAGGCGAGGTCGCACAGCACCTCCCGGACGGGCACGCCCTCACTGCCGAGCAGGGCCTCGGCCGCGGCGAGCCGGACGGGCACGGCGACCGACGCGTCGGTCAGCAGCCGCCGCGCCAGCCGGAGGGCGGCCGGGTGCGGCGGGGCGGACGCGAGCGCCTCCTGGACGAGGGCGGCCAGCCGCGCATGGACGTCCGCCGCCGGCGCCAGCGCGAGCAACGGCGGCAGGCACTCCACCTGCCCGGCGGCCACCCGCTCGGCCAGCACGCCGACCACACGATCCCAACGCTCCCGGGCGGCGCCGTCGGCGACGACGTGCGCGGCGGTCACCGGATCCGGATCGGGTCCGGACAGCAACCGGTCCACGACCTCCTCGGCGGACGGCCCGCGCCGGGCGAGGGTGAACAGCGCGAGACTCCGGCGGGACGGCTCCCGCATCTCGGCGCGCCACCGGTCCTCGTCGAACTCCCGGGACCCGGCGGCGAGGTACTCGGCGATGCCGCGATCCAGGAACACCGGCTCGCCTTCCGCCACGTCGAACAGCGATGCGCCGGTGAGCAGCGCGTGCAGCGTCGCCGTGGACGGTTCCGGTTCGTCCGGCGCCGTCTCGGCCGCCCACACGCGCGCCACGTCCATCACCCCGGCCCGGCTCTCGGAGACCTGGGCGGCGGCGAGCACGCCGACGAGATCTTCGGTCTGGCCGGTGAGCCATTCCGGGACGTCGACCTGCGAGGTCAGCTGCGGCGGCGCGGAGCGGCGGCCGGTGCGCAGCACCGACACCAACGTGCGGAACAGCGCGCTGCGGTCGAGCACCGCCCGCGGTTCCGATTCGATCTCGTAGAGCAGCGCCGCCACAACCGCCACCAGCGGAAGCACCTCCTGGCGCACCCGTTGGACGGCGTCGGCGAGACCCGCCGCGGCCCGTCCGGCGGCCTCCGGAATGTCGAGCCGCGCCGCGAACCAGGCGTCCGCGAAGCGCCGCAGTTCGGCAGGGCCGAACGGCCGCAGCCGCAGGGTCCGCACTTCGGGTGCGGCGAGGTCGACGGCGCGGCCGTCCGGCAGCGGGCGGCCGGTGACCATGATCCGGTGGACGCGGCCGCCCGCCCGCAGTACCCCCTCGATCCGCCCGGCCAGCAGCCGCCGGGCCGCGGCGCCGGCGACCTCGTCCACCCCGTCGATCATGACCAGCCAGGGGACGCCGCGCAGCGGGCGCCGGGCGAACAGCGCCCGCAGTTCCGCCAGGTCGCCGGGGGTGCCGTCGGGCGGCAGGTGCGCGAATGCCAGCGCCTCCGGAAGGTCGCGCGCGACGGGGTCGGCGGCGGCGGTGGCCGGCAGCACGACCGCGACGGCCCCGCCGAACGGCGCCTTGCGCCGTGCCCGCAGGCCGTGCCATCCGCGGCGGGCCTCCAGCCAGTGGGTCGCGGACTCGGCCGCCAGCATCGACACGGTTGCGGACTTGCCGCCGCCGGGACCCGCTACGAGGAAGAGATGCCGCTCGTGCTCCAGGGCGTCCCTGACGGTCGCCGTCCCAGACCCGACCCGCTGCTCGATGTGGATCTCGGGCAACGGCGGGACGTACGAGCCGAGCCGGTAACCGTGCAGGCCACCGCGCGTGCGCTGGGCGGTCAGCAGGTCGCGCAACGGCCCGGCCGGAACCAGCGGCCCAGGCCTCCCCGTCGGCATCCCGCCGTCCGCCGGCGGCCACGGGACCCGGCCGGCGGAACGCACCCTTGGACTCCCTCAGTGACCACACCTGTGTCTGCACGGTAAGCAGACCTTTGCGCGCCCGTACATGGCGTCCTGCACACAGCGGCCGAGCTAGCGGCGTCGAGCAGAGGCGGCGGCTCACATTTCGGGTGGGTGTTTCGTCAGGAAGGTGAGGGAGGATGGCGAGCGAGGGGACGGCGGCATGAGCACAGGGTCCGACACGGCCGGGGGCGCGGCGGGGCCGGTCGTAGGTGAGCGGGAGCGGCTGATCGGTCTCGCCTACCGGCTTCTCGGTTCCATGTCGGACGCGGAGGACGTCGTCCAGGAGACCTACGCCCGCTGGTACGCCATGTCCCCCGAGCAGCGGGACGCCATCGCCTCGCCCGGCGCCTGGATGACGAAGGTCGCCGGCCGGGTCTGCCTGGACCTGCTCGGCTCTGCGCGGGCGCGGCGGGAGCGCTACGTGGGCGAATGGCTTCCCGAGCCGCTGCCGGGGACCGCGGAGTGGGGCGACGGGCGGCCGGGCGGCACCGCCGCCGAGCCCGCCGACCCGGCCGACCGGGTCACGCTCGACGAGTCGGTCGGCATGGCGTTCCTCGTCGTGCTCGAGTCGATGACGCCGGCCGAGCGGGTCGCGTTCGTCCTGCACGACGTCTTCCGCTTCCCGTTCGCCGAGGTGGCCGAGATCGTCGGGCGCTCGCCGGTGGCGTGCCGGCAGCTGGCCTCGTCGGCCCGGCGCCGTGCCCGCGCGGGACGGGGGTCGGCGACGCCGGCGGCCCAGCGCGCCGGCGTCGTCCGCGAGTTCCGCAAGGCGTGGGAGGCCAAGGACGTCGGGGCGCTCATCGGGCTCCTCGACCCCGCGGCCGTCGCGGTCGGCGACGGCGGCGGCCGCGCCAGCGCCGTGCTCCGGCCGGTCGAGGGCGCCGGGGAGATCGCGCGCCTCCTGGTCGACCTCGCCGGACGGGCGCCGGGCGCGACGATCACGGAGCGCACCGTCAACGGGGAGCCCGGCCTGGTGGTCGGCGCGGACGGGGCGGGCCTCGCGGTGATCGCCTTCGAGGTCGCCGGCGACCGGATCACGCGCATCTGGGCGGTGCGCAACCCCGACAAGCTCCGGCTCTGGACGGCGGCCTGACGACCGCGCCTGACGACCGCGCGACCGCGCCTGACGACCGTGCGACCGCGCCTGACGACCGTGCGACCGCGCCGCCGGGCCCGGGTGAGGGGGCGGCCCGGCGGCGCGGTGACCGGTCAGTAGTTGGGGTTGTTGGTCGTCGGGATCTGGATGCTGATCGGGTAGTCGGCCCCCGACAGGATGAGCAGGACGCCCTGCCGGATGATCTCGTCGAACACCCAGTAGAACTCCCGCAGCTCCTTCGGCGCCTTGGTGATGTCGAGGACGCCCTCGCGGACGGCGACGAACGGCGGCCAGAGGTTCTCGAAGACCGGGTCCCAGACCGGCTCCTTCGGGATCTTCAGCCAGGTCGCGATCTCGTCGCCGAGCACGTAGCGGGTGAGCGCGCCGAGGATGTGCTTGGTGAGGATGCCGCCGTCGATGAACGCCGCGAGGTTGAGCAGGATGTCGGCGAGCTTGATGCCCTCGTCGGTGGGCGCCAGGATCGGGTCGAGGACCTGCGCGGCCTGGGCGTTGGCCTCGTCCCACGACTTGGGGATGTACTCGTCCTTGATGCCGAGCATGTGCGCGGCCAGCTGCCAGGAGTGCAGGAACGCCGCCGACTCGTCGTCCGGGATCTGCACCTTCCACTTGGTGAGCTGCTTCATGACCGTCGTGGGCAGGCTGTGCCAGGTGACCATCATGTCGGCCTGGCTGATCGGGATCTTCTCGTCGGCCACCTTGGTCCAGTACGGGGACTTGGGCAGCAGGTGCCGCACGCCCGCGTGGGCCAGCCGCGTCTTGACGCAGGTCACGATCATCTCGCCGTCGGGCTGGAAGGCCTTCTCGGTGCCGATGTCGTAGCCGAGCTTGGCGGTCTTGGTGATGCGGTCGCGCATGTCCGCGCCGCCCTTGGAGTAGTAGACGGCGCGCGCCTCGTGCGGGATGGCCGTGCTCATCATCCCGCTGGCGAAGCCGTAGGTGACGCCGAGGTACAGCCCGCGCTTCTGGTTGAACTCGAACGCCTTGGCGAGCTTGTCCTGGTCCGTCCACGCCGGCAGCTGCCGGGCACGTTCCACGAAGTCGCGCACGTCGGCGGGCAGCCCGGCCGGCAGCGCCTGGCCGTTCTTGGTCCAGGTCTTGAGCAGTTCGTTGACCTTCGGCACGTCGCCGCGGTCGATCAGTGAGGCGACCAGCGGGTCGGCCTCCGCGTCCCACACCCACTTGGGGTCGGCGCCCTCGCCGCGCCCGACGACCGAGCCCTGGGGCGACCACGTCCACAGGGTGTTCGCTCGCGCGGGGGTCGCGACGGTCAGCGCGCCGAGCGCGCCGAGCGTCCCGCCGGCCATCAGCACGCTGCGCCTGCTGGGTTTGTCGCTGCCGGATCTGTCCATGCCTTCGCTCCTCCTCGGGGCCGAGAGCACCTTCCTGACACGCGGTGACGCCTCGTCGCGGCCCGCCGTCGGCACGCGGGAAGCCGGTGGTCCGCCGCGCGGACGCACGAGGCGCGGCCCGGTCGGCCGTCGCGGCAAGGGACACACCCGGGTTTCCGGTGAGCCACCCGGAACACTAGACCGTTATTGGCGTTCCGCCAATAGTTGCTGACGACATGGTGAACTTCCGCGGTCGCCGCGCGGCGCCAACGGGGGTGGGAGCGCTCGTCAGGACGGGACGGTCAGCCGGCGGCGGCGAGCACGCGCAGCCCCTCGGGGGTCAGCTCCCCGCCGGGCCGGCGCTCGCGCCCCTCGGTGAGGAACCCCCGCCTGCGCGCGAGCCGGACCCAGTTCGCCGCCGCCCGCCAGGTGGACCCGCAGGATTCGGCGATCTGCTGGACGGGATTCGAGAACCGGTGGTCGACATTCCATATATAGAGCGCCGCCACCAGCGCGAAGAATTCGTCCGGACGACCCTTTCTCCCGGGCGTCGGATCCTGCTCGGCGATCGCGCGGATGCGGTCGGCGACGACGTCGGCGCGCTCGCCGGTTCCCGGCACGAGGTCGTCGCGCCCGTGCTGCGACGTCCTTCTCATCTTCTGCGTGAGCCTGCCGACCGGAATGGAGCGCAGCACCGACGAGGTGATGCCCTCGGCCGTCCGGAACGGGTCGGCGCCCGGCCGGGGCCGGATCGTCAGCTCGGTCGGCCCGCCGCGTCCCGACCTGGGCCAGCGCAGCGCCACCCGCCACTCCCCGACCTCGAAGGCGGTGGTCAGGTCGGCCGGACGGCCGTCGCCGGCGGACCTCGGTGCCGGGTCGTCCGGCCGCCCCTGCGCGGGGCGGCCGGGCGACTGATGCTCGCGCATGTCGGCTTCACTTTGCTGAGAGGGTCATGTGTTGTCGAGGCGACGTTAACGCAAGTTGATCAAGGGTCAAGGCGGCGCCGAGGGGTCGCGTTCCGTAACGGATCGGCCGCGCTATTGGAGGACCGGGTAATGGCAGCTAGCGGCATTATCCGAACGGGATTACGGCGTCCAAGGTAAAGGTTCCTTTACCTTTGGTTCGAACCCCTCCTCCGCGGCCGGACGGGGCTCAGCGGCCGCCGCCGTGGGAGCAGCGCCCCGAGCCGCCGCACGTCCCGCAGGTGCGGCCGCCGGGGAGCGTGCCGCTCCCCCCGCAGGTCGGGCATCCCGGGCAATCGCACGCCGAGGCGGTGCAGCCGACGATGACGGGAGCGGCGCTGATCGCGATGTCGTCCATGGTGCTGTGGCCTCCTGCGGCGCATGTGCGGTGAACGGGGCGGCGGGGTCTGCCGGCGGCGCGGCCGCCCGCCGGTCGGCGGCGGCAGGCGGCCCCGCGGGGCAGGGCGGTACGCCCTCCCGACGCCATGACGCTCCGTCGATGACGCGCGACTGTCCGTTTATCACCGGGCCGTCACAGAACCTGCCCTCGCGGAAAGCGCCAAGCTGCGGCGGAGGTGGTTGACAAAGGCGGTCGGCGCCCTCGTCCGGTGCCCTGTGGAAGCATGGGCGGGTGGCCGCGGAGGGGACGACCGAGCGGGTGCTGCGGCTGCTGGCGCTGCTGCAGCGCCGGCCGTCCTGGACGGCCGGCGAGCTCGCCGCCGAACTCGGCGTCACGGACCGGTCGGTGCGCCGCGACGTGGAGCGGTTGCGGACGCTCGGCTACCCGGTGCACGCGGCGGCGGGCGTCGGCGGCGGTTACCGGCTCGGTGCGGGCACCCGGCTGCCGCCGCTGCTGCTGGACGACGAGGAGGCGATCGCCACCGCGGTCTCCCTGCGCCTTGCGGCGGGGGAGACGGTCGCGGGCGCGGGCGAGGCGGCGCTGCGGGCGCTGGCCAAGCTCGACCAGGTGATGCCGCCGCGGCTGCGCGCCGAGGTCCGGGCGGTGCACGGCGCCACCGAGACGCTCGTCGGCCCCGGCGTCCAGATCGACGCGGAGCTGCTGGTCACGCTCGCGCGGGCCTGCCGCGACGCCGTCCGGGTGCGGTTCCGCTACGCCCGCCGCGACGGCGCCGAACGCGAGCGGACGGTCGAGCCCGTGCGGATGGTCGCCACCGGCCGCCGCTGGTACCTGATGGCCCGCGACGTCGACCGCAGCGACTGGCGCACCTTCCGGCTGGACCGGATGCGCGACGTGACGGCGACGACCTGGCACTTCCCTCCGGGCGAGCACCCGGACCCGGTCGCCTACGTGCAGCGGGCGGTGGCCGAGGCGCCGTACCGGTATCTCGCGCGGGTGCGGCTGCACGCCCCGTCCGACCGGGTGCGGGAGCTGGTCCCGCCCCAGGTGGGACGCGTCGAGGACGATCGCGACGGGTGGTGCGTGCTCGCCGTCGCCGCCGACGACCTGGAATGGATCGCCGTCCACGTGTCGCGGCTCGGCTTCGAGACGCAGGTGCTGGAGCCGCCGGAGCTGCGCGACGCGGCCGCCCGCCTCGCCCGCCGCCTCGCGGCGATGGCCGAGGTCACCCCCGGCCGGTCCGGTACAGGTGCAGCAGACCGCGGGTGACGGCGCCCGGCGCCGGTCGAGCAGCAGATGGTCGTCCCACCACAGCGACGGGCTCACCGCCAGGAACCTGCGGAACCCCTCCGGCCGGCACACCAATGCCCAGCAGGTGAACAGCCCGCTCAGGGAGAACCCCGCGAGCCCGCGGTCGGACGGGTCGAGTCCGTGCGCCGCCTCAACGTGCGGTGCGATCACGTCGCGGATCAGGTCGAGCATCGCGCCGGCGCCGCCGGTCCCGAAGGGCGTTTCGCCGAGGTGGTAGCCGGGTGCCGCGCTGGTGGGCGTCAGGTCGCGCGGGCGCCGGGTGGCAAGAAGACCGCGGTCGCCGGCCGGGGGAACGACCACCGTGACGTCCCACCGGTCGGTGGGCTCGTCCACGGTGACCAGCGTGTATCGCACCGCGCCCGGCAGCTCCACAGGCGCGGCCGACCACCGCACACCCACGCGGCCACCTCCAGCCAGGGAGCCGTCGACGATATGGCCGTGAAGAGGACCCTGCCAAGGGATAGTGAAGAGCGAGGACGGCGCCCGGACGCCAGGCGATCTCGCAGGAGGACACATGGCAGCGACACGAGTGCTGGTGATCGGTGTCGATCCCGCCAAGCTCGAAGGCTGGGACCCGGAGCCGGTCCAGGCGGCGCTGGCGCGCGGCCGGGCCCGTTTCGAGGAGCGGGGCATCGAGGCCGACTGGTGCCTGGTGGACCTCGACGACGACCCCGAAGGCGCGATCACGGACGCGCTGACCCGCGCCGAGCACGCCTGCGTGGTGATCGGCGGCGGCATCCGCACCCACGAGCCCCTGCTCGACCTGTTCGAGAGGGTCGTCAATCTCGTCCGGCGGCACGCGCCCGGCGCGGCCATCGCCTTCAACACCACCCCCGAAGACTGCGCCGACGCGGCCCAACGCTGGCTCCCCTGACCCCGCCCGCCCGAGCGCGGGATCAAAGGCCGGCGCCGGACGGCCTCGACCCTGTGCCCGCGAACCGGCCCCGCCGAGGGGGCCGGGTTCGGGGAGGGGGTCACGCGCCGGCGGCGAGCTTGAGGGTGAGGACGCCGGCGATGATGGCGGCGAAGGACAGGAGCTTCGGCAGGGTGATCTTCTCCTGGTAGATGAGGGCGCCGAACAGGACGGTGCCGATGGAGCCGATGCCGGTCCAGACGGTGTAGCCGACGCCGACGTCGAGGCTGCGCAGGGCCAGGCTGAGGGTGAAGATGCCGCCGGCGGCGGCGAGCAGGGTCAGCACGGACGGCCACAGGCGGGTGAAGCCGCGGGTGGCGTTGGTGCCGAGCGCGAAGGCGATCTCGAAGACGACGGCGAGCGCGAGGTAGGCCCAGGCCATGGCGGTGTACTCCTTGCGTGAGGGGTGGTCGGGGACGGGTCAGGCGGTGGCGGCGGGGTCGCCGTCGCGGGCGAGCGGGGCGGCGGGGTCGCCGTCGCGGGCGAGCCGGTCGGCGAGCTTGAGGCCGAGGACGCCGCCGATGATCAGGACGAAGGCCAGCGCCTTCCAGACGGTCATGGCCTCGTCGAAGATGACGGTGCCGAGCACGACGGTGCCGACGGAGCCGATGCCGGTCCAGACGGTGTAGCCGACGCCGACGTCCAGGGTCTTGAGCGCCTGGCCGAGGAAGTAGATCCCGCCGGCGGCCGCGGCGGCGGTGAGCAGCGACGGGCCGAGCTCCGTGAAGCCGTGCGTGGCGTTGGTGGCCAGCGCGAAGACGACCTCGAAGACCGAGGCGACGAGCAGGTAGATCCAGGCCATGAGAGGAACCCTCCGATTTATTTGCATGTATATGCAAGTTCTGGCTGGGCAAGAGTATGTATGTACAAGTAAGCTTGCGTCAACCCCGGATCGCGGCGGGCGAGCGATGCCGCCACGATCCCTTGCGCGGAAAGGTGCGTCCCATGCCCGCCATGTCCCAGCCCTCTACGACCGATCTCGGAGCCTCGCCGGACGCGCGGATGTGGGGGCGGGTGCTGGCCCTGCACGCCCGGGTCGAGCAGCGGCTGGGCGCCGCGCTGCAACGCCGGCACGGCCTCGGCCTGTCGGAGTACCGCGCGCTGGCGCTGCTGGCGCAGGCACCCGACGGCGAGCTGCGCATGCAGGAGCTGGCCGGCGGGCTCGGGCTGAACCAGAGCTCGGTGACGCGGCTGGTCGGCCGGCTCGACAGCGCCGGGTTCGGCTACCGCGACCTGTGCCCCGACGACAAGCGCGGCGTGTACACCGTCATCACCGAGGCCGGACGCGCCCGCTACGAGCAGGCGCGCCCCACCTACGAGGAGACCCTCACCGAGGCGCTGGACGAGGACGCCGGCCTCGCCGCCGTCCTGCGCGGCATCACACGGGAGTGATGGGGAGCGAGCGGCGGGGCTGGAAGGCGAAGGCGGAGCCGGTGCTGAAGCGGACGACGGCGACCTCGTCGGGCTCGGGCATCGGCTCGTCGCGGCGGACGACGGTCAGCCGCCATCCGTCGCCGAGGCCGGTGACCTCGACGTCGAGGCACGGGTCCGCGGCGCGGACGACGGCCTGGAGCGGGGTCGTCCAGTCGGGGCCGCACAGGGAGATCCAGGCGCCGTCCTCGTGCGCGGCCGACGGGCGGACGGTCACGGTCGCGCCGTCAACGGAGGCGTCGACGTAGGCCGACGGGTTGAGGAGCGGGTGGACCGCCAGGAGGCGGGCCGCGCCCTCCGCGTCGCCCGGCAGGCCCAGGGCGCGGGCGAGCCGTTCGGCGGCGATGCCGGCGATGCCCACGAGCTGCTTGCGGCGGATCCGGAGCAGCGCGCCGGCGTCGGCGGCCCGCTCGGCGACGGCGAGCGCGAAGGCGTGGTCGAGCAGGTGCATCTGCAGGCACACCTCGTCGGCGATCCGGGCCAGCGCGGAGCGGGAGAACGCGGCGAAGTCCAGGTCGGACAGCAGCGGGCCGGAGTAGTCGGCGAGGCCCTCGTCGGACGGGTCGATCGGCGCGAGGCCGAGGGTCGCGGCGCGGGAGCGCTCGTTGACGGCGAGCAGCGGGGTGCCCTGCGCGTCCGGGTGGGAGTCGTCGATGGTGACCGTCCACGCGCAGTGCGGGTGCCGGTCGGCCGGCCGCCGCGGCGGGCGGTGGAGCGGGCGGACCTGCGCCTTCGGGTTGGTCGCGATCGCGGTCGCGTCGAAGGTCGGGTCCTCGATGTCGTGGCACATGGAGCGGACGTACTCCTCGCCCATCGGCTCGACGTCCATGAGCGCGCCGCAGTGGTCGAGGTGGAACTCGCCGTGCCACCGGTCGTGGACGGTGTAGCGGAAGTCCATGAACTGGGGCGGGGCACCGATGTCGAGCTGGAGGCCCTTGAAGATCGTGGGGATGTCGCCCTTGCCCGGGACCTCGGGGGCGTAGCCGAGCGCCCGCTGCATCCGCCGGGTGTAGATCGGGCTGGACGCCGCCCACTCGTCGATCGCGATCCGCGCCATCTCCTCGCGGCCGAACGCGGAGATGCACCACGCCATTCCGGAGCGGTCGATGAGCTGCCCGATGAGGAGCAACTCGGGGACGATGATCGCGAGTTCCTCCCGGGACAGCCCGGCGTAGCGGCTCGGCGGTATCGCTGACGGGTGGCTCATCTACCGGTCTCCTTGGTGCGCCGTCATGAACGGCGAAAGTGAAATGGGTTCTCGCGGGCGGCGTCAGGGCGCGGTGAGGCCGAGCCGGCCGGCGGTCCTGTCCAGGTACTTCAGCACCGTGCCCTCGTCGGCGTCCGGTACGCCCCAGATCAGTTCGGAGGCGCCGGCGGCGGACCACTCCTCGAGGTCGTCGGGGGTGGGCTTCTTGGCGACGAGGATCCGCACGTCGGGCTCGCCCGCGCGGCCGGCGTCGGCCCACTCCTTGCGCAGCAGCGCGGCCTTCGCGCCGATGCCGGTCTCGATCGGCGTGGTCATCCAGCCGTCGGCGTGGCGGGCGATCCAGGCCATGGTCTTCGGGCCGCCGCCCGCGCCGACGATCACCGGGATCCGTCCCTGCGGCGGCTTGGGGTAGGCCCAGCTCGGCCCGAACGACACGAACTCGCCGTCGTAGGACGCCTCCTCCTGCGTCCACAGGGCCCGCATCGCCTCCAGGTACTCCTTGAGGACGGTGCGGCGCCTGGCGGCGGGGACGTGGTGGTCGGCCAGCTCGTCGGTGTTCCAGCCGAAGCCGGCGCCGATCGTCAGCCGGCCGCCGGACAGGTGGTCGAGGGTCGCGAGCGTCTTGGCGAGCGTGATCGGGTCGGACTCGACCGGCAGCGCGACCGCGGTCGCCAGGCCGATCCGCCGCGTCACCGCGGCGGCGGTCGCCAGCGACACCCACGGGTCGAGGGTGCGCGTGTAGCGGTCGTCGGGCAGGTCCTCGCCGCCGGTCGGGTGCAGCGCGTCGCGGCGCACCGGGATGTGGGTGTGCTCGGGGACGTAGAAGGTGTCGAAGCCGCGCTCCTCGGCGGCCTTCGCGAGGGCCGCCGGGGTGATGCCGCGGTCGGAGGTGAAGAGCACGATTCCGTTGCGCATGGCGTCATGCTAGAACGTGTTCTAGCGATTCTGGAATAGTGACTGGACACATGTCCGCCGAACGGGAGGGGAATCTCGATGGCGGGGCGCCTCCCGGCGGAGAACCAAGAACTCGATCTGGATGCGGCTATTGCCCGGACGCTCGCCCGCGGTTACGGTGGACACATGTCCAGTCAGGTGACCAGTCCCGCGCTGCGGCAGGGTCTCAACGCGCGGCAGGCCGAGACGGTGGAGAACCTCATGGCCGCCGGGCTCGCCGAGCTGCGCGCCGTCGGGCACGAGGCGCTGACGATCCGGACCGTGGCCCAGCGCGCGGGCGTCTCGCCGGCGACCGCCTACACCTACCTCTCGTCCAAGAACCACCTCTTCGCCGAGCTGTTCTGGCGGCACCTCAACGAGGACGGCGGCGGCGCGCCCGCGGGGACCGGCGCGACCGGTCGCCTGCAGGCGACCGTCCGGGCGCTGACGGCCCGGATCGTCGCCGAACCGGAGCTGGCGGCGGCGGTGACCCCGGCGCTGCTCGGCGGCGACCCCGACGTCGCGCGGCTGCGGCTGCGCATCGGCGGGGAGTTCTACGCGCGCTTCGAGGCCGCCCTCGCCGGGCCCCGGACCTCCGGGACGCCCGCCGACCCGGCCGTGCTGGAGGTGCTCGTGCTCACCTTCACCGGCGCGCTGCTCCAGGCGGGCATGGGCCTGCTGACCTATGACCAGATCGCCGACCGGCTCGTCTCCGCCGTGGAAGTGATCATGAGAGGCAACGAATGAGCGCTCCGCGCGACACGGCGGCTCCCGCCGACCTGGTCTTCGACCCCTACGACTACGACTTCCACGAGGACCCGTACCCGCTCTACCGGCGGCTGCGCGAGGAGGCGCCGGTCTTCCACGCCGAGCGGGACGACCTGTGGGTGGTCTCGCGGCACGCCGACGTGTTCGAGGTGCTCCGCGACGACGCGCGGTTCTCCAACCGGATGGGCGTCTCCCTCGACGCGAGCGCGTGGAGCCCCGACGCGCACCGGGTGATGAGCTTCCTCGCCCTCGACGGGCAGCGGCAGACCCGGCTGCGCCGGCTGGTGTCGGCCGCGTTCACGCCGCGCCGGGTCAAGGAGCTCCAGCCGCAGATCCAGCGGCTCACCGAGCAGTACCTGGAGCGGGCCTTCGCGGCCAACGCCGAGCGCGGCGAGGCCGACTGGATCACCGACTTCGCCGGCAAGCTCCCCATGGACGTCATCTCGGAGATGATGGGGGTGCCGCGCGCCGACCGGGACGAGGTCCGCCGCCTGGCCGACCTGGTCGTGCACCGCGAGGACGGCGTCCGCGACGTCCCCCCGGCCGGCATGGAGGCGGCCGGGGAGCTGCTCACCTACTACGCGGCGATGGTGAAGGAGCGCCGGGCCGCGAGCGAGCCGGCCGGGGACCTCACCGCCGCGCTCACCGTCGCCGAGATCGACGGCGACCGGCTCACCGACGGCGAGATCATCGCGTTCCTGTTCCTCATGGTGGTCGCCGGCAACGAGACGACCACCAAGCTGCTCGGCAACGCGCTGTTCCACCTGTCGGCGCACCCCGCGCAGAAGGCCGAGGTGCTCGCCGCGGCCGACGACCCGGCGCCGCTGGTGACGGTGTGGATCGAGGAGACGCTGCGGCACGACACCTCCAGCCAGATGCTCGCCCGCTACGTCGTCGACGACGTGGAGATGCACGGCGTGACGATCCCCGCCGGGTCCAAGGCGCTGATCCTGCTCGGCTCGGCCAACCGCGACGACCGGGTCTTCGCCGACCCGACCGTGTACGACATCCACCGGCCCAAGGACGAGCTCGGCCAGATCCTCAGCTTCGGCTCCGGCAAGCACTTCTGCCTCGGCGCCAACCTCGCCCGGCTGGAGGCCCGCGTCGTGCTGAACGAGCTGGTCCGGCGGGTGGAGGACTTCCACGTGCACGCCGACCGCGCCGTCCGCGTGCACTCCACCAGCGTGCGCGGCTTCGCGCGGCTCCCCGTGAGCTTCACCGAGCGGAAGGGCTGACGGTGGCCAAGAAGTACGAGCATCCCGAACGGCGTCCCGCGGTGATCACGGGCGCGTCGTCGGGCATCGGCGCGGAGACGGCCAAGGCCCTCGCCGCGGCGGGGCACCCGGTCGCGCTCGGAGCGCGCCGGGTCGACGCCCTGGAGGAGATCGCCGCGGCCATCCGCGCCGACGGCGGCGAGGCGGTCGCGCACGCGCTCGACGTCACCGACGACGCCTCGGTGGCCGAGTTCGCCGCGAAGGCCGCCGCCGACCTCGGCGACATCGAGGTCGTGGTCAGCAACGCGGGCCTGGTCGCGCCGGGCGCGACCATCGAGGTCAGCTCCGAGCGCTTCGGACGGGAGATCGACCTCAACCTCGTCGGCGCCCACCGGGTCACGCGGGCGTTCGTGCCCGCGATGGTCGAACGGCGGCGCGGCGACATCGTGTTCGTCTCGTCGGACGTCGCCGTCAAGCCCCGGCCGTTCATGTCCGCCTACTCCGCCGGCAAGTGGGGCCTGGAAGGGATGGTCACCGCGCTGCAGATGGAGCTGGAGGGCACCGGCGTGCGGGCCTCCATCGTCCGCCCGGGGCCGACGTGGAGCGGCATGGGCACCGACTGGGACACCGACGAGGCCGCGTTCGTGCTCAACCAGTGGGTCCGCTTCGGACTCGCCCGCCACCCCCACTTCCTCAAGGCCAGGGCGCACGCGGACGCGATCGCCACGATCGTCGGCGCGCCGCGCGGCGTGCACCTGAGCCTGCTCGACGTCAATCCCGAAGCGCCCGTGGAGGAGAAGCCATGACCGCCACCGAGAGTCATCGGCTCGCCGGGATCCCCGAGGTGAGCACGGTCCTCGACGATCAGAGCCCCGAGGTGCCCGAGATCATCCGCGGCACCGGGCACCTGCCGGAGATGCGGGCCGACCCGATCGGCCTGTTCCACCGCGTCCGGGAGGAGTGCGGCGACGTCGGCCGGTTCCGGCTCGCCGACAAGGACGTCGTGCTGGTCAGCGGCGCCGAGGCGAACGAGATGTTCTTCCGCGCCCCGGACGAGCAGCTCGACCAGGCCGCCGCGTACCCGTTCATGACGCCGATCTTCGGCAAGGGCGTCGTCTTCGACGCCTCGCCGGAGGAGCGCCAGCAGATGCTGAAGAACCAGGCGCTGCGCGGCGACATGATGCGCGGGCACGCGCGGACGATCGAGGCGGAGATCCGCCGGATGGTCGCCGGCTGGGGCGACGAGGGCGAGATCGACCTCCTGGACTTCTTCGCCGAGCTGACCATCTACACCACGTCCGCGTGCCTGGTAGGCAAGCCGTTCCGCGACGAGCTGGACGGCTCGTTCGCGAAGCACTACCACGAGCTGGAGCGCGGCACCGACGCCATCGCCTACGTCGACCCGTACGCCGATATCGACAGCTTCCGGATGCGCGACGCCGCCCGCGAGAAGCTCGTCGCGCTGGTGCAGGGCATCATCGAGCGCCGCAAGGAGCGCGGCAAGGTCCCGCGCGAGGAGCGCGACCTGCTCGACGTCCTGATCTCGCTGGACATGAGCGCCGACCACATCACCGGCATCTTCATCTCGATGATGTTCGCCGGGCACCACACCTCCAGCGGCACCGCGTCGTGGGCGATGATCGAGCTGCTGCGCAACCCGAGGGTGCTCGCGGACGTGGTCGCCGAGCTGGACGCGCTGTACGCCGACGGCACCGAGGTGTCGTTCCAGGCGCTGCGGTCGATCCCGGTGCTGGAGTCGGCGCTGAAGGAGACGCTGCGGCTGCACCCGCCGCTGATCATCCTGATGCGGCTCGTCCGCGAGGACTTCGAGCTGCTCGGGAAGACGATCCCCGCCGGGACGATGCTCGCGGCGTCGCCGCGCGTGTCCAACCGGATCGAGGAGGACTTCCCGAAGGCGGGCGACTTCGATCCCGGCCGCTACATCGATCCCCGGCAGGAGGACCTGCAGAACCGCTGGACCTGGATCCCGTTCGGCGCCGGCCGGCACCGCTGCGTCGGCAACGCGTTCGCGATGATGCAGATGAAGGCGATCTTCTCCGTCGTCCTGCGCGACTTCACCTTCGAGGCCGTCCAGCCCCTGGACTCCTACCAGGACGACTTCACCAAGATGGTGATCCAGCTCAAGCAGCCCTGCCGGGTGAGGTACCGCCGGCGGGCGGGGCGGTGAGCGGCATGCGCGTCGTCGCCGACACCACCATCTGCCAAGGGCACCAGCTCTGCCAGGGAGAGGCGCCCGACGTGTTCGGGTTCGACGAGGAGAACGACGTGGTCGAGATCCTCGACGAGCACCCGGACGAGTCCCGCCGCAAGGACGTGGCCACGGCCGTGAAGTACTGCCCGGCCTTCGCGCTTTCGATCGAAGAGGACTGAGGGGACGACGTGAGTGATGACGGCGGGCTGACCCGCGCCGAGATCGAGGGGTTCTGGGACTCCTGGCTGGCGATCAACCGCGAGGCCGAGCGGACCGGCGACTGGCGGATGATGGCCGAGTGGTACGCCGAGGACGCGACCTACGGCTGGATGTACAGCCCCGACGAGCACTTCATGGCCGTCGGCCGCGACCAGATCCGGGACTGGGCGATCGGCATCGAGATGGACGGCCTCGACGGCTGGCACTACGACTACCAGGTCACGGTCATCGACGAGAAGAAGTCGATGATCGTCGGGTTCTGGAAGCAGCGGTCCGGGGTCACCGACGACGCGACCGGCCGGGAGTTCGAGATCCTCGGCATCGGCGGCTCGTGGTTCGGCGTCGAGCGGCAGACGGCCGGGGCGGACGCCGGCCAGATCAAGATCGCCTGGCAGCGGGACTGGTTCGACATGCCGTCGACCGTCCACACGTTCATGCAGATCATCAACTCCGGCAAGGCGCCCGAGACGCTGCAGAAGCGGATGAAGGTCGCCGGCCACGACGTCCCGGGCCACTACCACTACGACGAGATGCCCTCGACCCTGTGGCCGCCGCCCGTCGAGCGCGGCGACTACATCACGCAGGCGCCGAACGACGCACCGGAGGCGGCACAGTGACCGAGCGCGTTCCGGCCAACCCGCCGGCTCAGCAGTACGTCGACGGCAAGCTCGGCGGCGCGAGCGGCGGGGCGTCCTACCCGATCCTCAACCCGGCGACCGGGCAGGAGATCGGCCGCGCCCCCGACAGCACGGCCGCCGACGTGGACGGCGCGATCGGCGCCGCCCGCCGGGCGTTCGACGAGTCCGGCTGGGCGACCGACCGCGCGCTGCGGATCCGGGTGCTGCGCCAGTTCCACCAGGCGCTGCTCGACAACGCCGACGCGCTGCGGGCGCTCACCATCGCCGAGGCCGGCGCGCCCGCGTTCTTCGTCAACGGCCCGCAGTTCGACACCCCGGTCGAGAGCCTGAAGTGGACGATCGACCTGGCCGAGGGCTACGCGTGGGAGACCGACCTCGGCGTCGGCGTCACGATGGGCATCAAGTCGCGGCGCACCGTGCACCGCGAGGCGGTCGGGGTGGTCGCCGCGATCACGCCGTGGAACTTCCCGAACCAGATCAACCTCGCCAAGATCGGGCCGGCGCTCGCCGCCGGGAACACCGTGGTGCTCAAGCCCGCGCCCGACACCCCGTGGCTGGCGGCCGAGCTGGGACGGCTGTTCGCCGAGCGCACCGACATCCCGGCCGGCGTCTTCAACGTCGTCACGCCCCGCGACAACGAGGTGGCGGCGCTGCTGACCACCGACCCGCGCGTGGACATGGTGTCGTTCACCGGCTCCACCAACACCGGCCGCGCCATCGCCGCCGCCGCGGCGCCGACGCTCAAGCGGGTCTTCCTCGAACTCGGCGGCAAGTCCGCGGCGATCGTGCTGGACGACGCGAACCTGAAGGCCGTCGTCGGCAGCACCGCGTTCGCGGCGTCCGTGCACGCCGGGCAGGGCTGCGCCATCACCACCCGGCTGGTGGTGCCCCGGGCGCGCTACGACGAGGCGGTGGAGATCGCCGCGTCCACGATGGCCTCGCTCGGCGCCAAGGACCCCGCCGACCCCGGCACCATCTGCGGCCCGGTCATCTCGGCGGCGCAGCGCGACCGGGTGACGTCCTACCTCGGCCTGGCCGCCGAGGAGGGCGGACGGTTCGCCACCGGCGGCGGGCTCGCCGAACAGGACGGCGAGCTGGCCGGCGGGTTCTGGGTCCAGCCGACCGTCATCGCCGGGCTGGACAACACCGCCCGGGTCGCCCAGGAGGAGATCTTCGGGCCGGTGCTGACGGTCATCGCGCACGACGGCGACGACGACGCCGTCCGGATCGCCAACGAGTCGCCGTACGGCCTGTCCGGCTCGGTCGACTCCGGCGACCTGGAGCGGGCCAAGGCCGTCGCCGCCCGGATCCGCACCGGCACGGTCGGCGTCAACGGCGGGCTGTGGTTCGGCGCGGACGCGCCGTTCGGCGGCTACAAGCAGTCCGGAATCGGCCGCGAGATGGGCGTGGCCGGGTTCGAGGAGTACCTCGAGACCAAGACCACGGCCGTCCCGGCCTGACCGCCGGCCCACCCCCCACGGATACGGAGAGCAGCAGTGAGCAGGTTCCAGGACAAGGTCGTCATCGTCACCGGCGCGGCCCAGGGGATCGGCGAGGTCTACGCCAAGGGGCTGGCCGCGGAGGGCGCCTCGGTGGTCGTCGCCGACCTCAACGCCGAGGCCGGCGACCAGGTCGCCAAGCAGATCCGGGCCGACGGCGGCAAGGCGCTCTTCGTGCCGGTCGACGTGTCGTCGCCGGAGTCGGCCAAGGCCCTCGCGGACGCGACCGTCGCCGAGTTCGGCGGCATCGACGCGCTGGTCAACAACGCCGCCATCTACGGCGCGATGAAGTTCGACCTGCTGATCAGCGTCGACTGGGACTACTACCGCAAGTTCCTCGACGTGAACCTCAACGGCGCGCTCGTCATGACCCGCGCGGTGTACCGGGAGATGCGCAAGCGCGGCGGCGGCTCGATCGTCAACCAGTCCAGCACCGCCGCCTACCTCTACTCCGGCTTCTACGGGCTGGCGAAGGTCGGCGTGAACGGGCTGACCCAGCAGCTCGCGCACGAGCTCGGCGGGATGAACATCCGGGTCAACGCGGTCGCGCCCGGCCCGACCGACACCGAGGCCACCCGGGTGCAGGCCGGCGACGCGGCCAAGGACCTGGTGAAGAACATGGCGCTCAAGCGGTTCGGGCAGCCCGAGGACATGCTCGGCGCGGTGAAGTTCCTGCTCTCCGACGACGCCTCGTGGGTGACCGGCCAGATCATCGCCGTCGACGGCGGCCAGACCTTCCGGCTCTAGGCGCGGACGGGACGGACGGGAGAGGGAGGGCGAGATGAGCGGCATCGTCCGCGTCGGATTCGTCGGGCTCGGCGACATCGGCAAGCCGATGGCGACCCGGCTCGCCGCGCAGCAGGCGGAGGCCGGGCTCGCGCTCGGCGTGTTCGACCTGGCCACCGCGCCGGTCGAGGAGCTGGTCGCGGCCGGTGCGAAGGCGGCCGGCGGCGTCGGCGCCCTCGCGGCCGGCAGCGACGTGCTGTGCGTCATGGTCAACAACGACCGGCAGGTCCGCTCGGTGCTCGACGAGGTGCTGGCCGCCGACGGCGTGGGCGAGGGGCTCACCGTGGCCGTCCACTCCACCGTGGCGCCAGAGACGCCCGCCGAACTCGAAGAGCTCGCGGCGCGGCGCGGCGTCCGGCTGGTCGACGCGCCGGTCTCCGGCGGCGCGATGGGCGCGGGCACCGGCGAGCTGGCCGTCATGGTCGGCGGCTCGGAGGAGGCGTTCGCGGCGGTGCGTCCGGTGCTGGACGTCCTGGCGAAGAAGGTCGTGCACGCCGGGCCGATCGGCGCGGGCACCCGGTTCAAGCTCGCCCGCAACCTGATGCACTACGTCGCGTTCACCGCGGCGACCGAGGCGCAGCGGCTCGCCGAGGCGGCCGGGCTCGACATCGTCGCGCTGGGCGAGGTCGTCCGGCACACCGACGCGCTCACCGGCGGACCCGGAGCGATCATGTACCGGGACACGACCGCCGAGCTGGAACCGGGCTCGTTCTGGTACACCACGTTCGGCCACCTCCGGCAGCTCGCCGAGAAGGACCTCGACTTCGCGGTCGCGCTGGCCGACGAGCTCGGCGTCGACGTCCCGCTGGCCAGGATCGCGCGCGAACGGCTCGCGCCCGGGCTGGGCTTCTCCGAGGAGCAGGCATGACCGACGACAAGGCCGGCAAGTTCGACGACCTCCCCGAGCTGCGGGCCCGCGGCCTGCGCAAGATGGAGCAGGTCTACGGCTTCGACATGACCGACGGGACCGGCGACTTCTTCCGCTACACCGCCGACCACCTGTTCGGCGACGTCTGGCAGCGGCCCGGCCTGTCCGACCGCGACCGCCGCCTGCTGCTCATCGGCCTGCTCGCCGGGCAGGGCGCCGCCGACGTGCTCGGCATCCAGGTGCCCGCCGCGTACGCCGCCGGCGAGTTCGACGACGACGCGCTGCGCGAGATCGTGGTGTTCCTCTGCCACTACGCGGGCTGGCCGAACGGCGCGCGGCTCAACTCCATCGTCGAGGAGACGATCGCCAAGGCGGCGCGCGCCGCCGCCCGCGCCGCCCGCGCCGCCCGCGCCGCCGAGACGAGCGACTGACCGCGCCCGCCGGCACCCCCCACCCCCCGAGGAGCACCATGGCCATCCGCGTCCTGCACGTCGCGACCGGCAACGTCGGCCGCATCGCGCTGTCCCAGCTGATCGAGGATCCCCGCTTCGAGCTGGCCGGCCTCGTCGTGTCGAACCCGGACAAGGTCGGGCGGGACGCGGGCGAGCTCGCCGGCCTCGGCACGGTCACCGGCGTGGCGGCCACCGCCGACCTGGACGCGGCGCTGGAGGCGCGGCCCGACTGCACGGTCTACTGCGCGCTCGGGGAGACCCGGCTGTTCGAGGCGCTCGCCGACATCGGGACGATCCTCGCCTCGGGCAGCAACGTCGTCGCGTCCTCGCCGGTGCCGCTGATCTACCCCTGGGGGCTGCTGCCGGACCGGATGATCGACCCCGTCGAGGACGCCTGCCGCACCGGCGGGACGAGCCTGTTCGTCACCGGCGTCGACCCCGGCTGGGTCAACGACCTGCTGCCCTTCGCGATCGCCAGCACGTGCCAGCGGGTCGAGCGGGTGGTCTGCTCCGAGATCGCCGACTACGCGACCTACGACGGCGGCCCGGTCATGTTCGACTTCATGGGCTTCGGACGCCCGCTCGACGACCTGCCGCGGATGTTCAAGCCGGGGATCCTCGCGGCGTCCTGGGGCGTCAGCCTGCGGATGATGGCGCGCGGGTTCGGCTTCGAGCTCGACGACATCACCGAGTGGTACGAGCGGGAGCCGGCGCCGGAGGCGTTCGACGTCGCCGCCGGGCACATCCCCGCGGGCGGCGTGGCGGCGATGCGGCTGAAGATCTGCGGCGTCGCCCGGGGCAAAGAGGTGCTGGTCATCGACCACACGACCCGGCTGCGCGGCGACCTGCGCCCCGACTGGCCGCAGCCCGCGCAGGACGGCGGCTCCTACCGGCTGGAGATCACCGGCGAGCCCTCCTACCGCGTCGACGTCTGCCCGACCAGCGCGAAGGGCGACCACAACTACGCGGCGATCGCCGCGGGCGCGGGCCGCATCGTCAACGCGATCCCCGACGTCGTCGCGGCCCCGCCGGGCCTGCGGACCCCGCTCGACCTGCCCTTCAACACCGCCCGCGGCGTCTTCGCGACCGCCCTGGCCGGCTAGCACCCCGACGACAGGAGGACATCGAGATGGGACGTGTGGACGGGAAGATCGCCCTGATCAGCGGGGGCGCGCGCGGCATCGGCGCGGCGAGCGCCCGGGCGCTGGCGGCCGAGGGCGCGAAGGTCGTGCTCGGCGACCTCCTCGACGAGGAGGGCAAGGCCGTCGCCGACGAGCTGGGCGACGCGGCCCGCTACGTGCACCTCGACGTGACCAGCCCGGAGGACTGGACGGCCGCCGTCGAGACCACCGTCCGCGAGTTCGGCGGCCTGAACGTGCTGTTCAACAACGCGGGCATCGCCAACGGCGCGTCGATCAACCGGTTCTCGCTGGAGAAATGGCAGAAGATCATCGACATCAACCTGACCGGCCCGTTCCTCGGGATCCGCGCGGCCACCGACGCGCTGATCGCGGCCGGCGGCGGGTCGATCATCAACACCTCGTCCATCGAGGGGCTGCGCGGCACGTCCTGGGCGCACGGCTACGTGGCCTCCAAATGGGGGCTGCGCGGCCTGACCAAGTCGGTCGCCATGGAGCTCGCGCAGCACGGCGTCCGGGTCAACTCGCTGCACCCGGGCCTGATCCGCACGCCGCTCACCGAGGGCATCCCCGACGACATGATCCCAGTCCCGCTCGGGCGGCCCGGCCTGCCGGAGGACGTCGCGTCGTTCGTGGTCTTCCTCGCCAGCGACGAGTCGTCCTACGCCACCGGGACGGAGTTCGTCATCGACGGCGGCACCGTCAACCAGATCCCGCACAAGTGAACCCGGCGCCCCCGGACGCAGAGATTCGAGACAGGGACCGTTGACCTCCTCCATCCGCTTGGACGCGGGGGATTCCGACCCTCGCGGGTCGGGTTTCCTGCTTCATTGCCGTCTGCCCGCCGGGCTTTCGCCGTTCGGGTCCTACGTCGGCTCCACAGGCCGATACCGCCAGCCCGGCGGCCATGACGTTACGGGCTGCATTGACGTCGCGGTCGTGGACCACACCGCACCTGCACCGCCATTCCCTCACATTGAGGGGCATCGTCTCAGTGACGGTCCGGCAGTGCGAGCACATCTTGGAGGAGGGGAACCATCGGTCGATCACGACGAGTTCGCGGCCGTACCAGTCGGCCTTGTACTCCAGCATCGTCCGCAACTCCCGCCACGCCGCATCCGAGATCGCGCGGGCCAGCGAGTGGTTGCGGACCATGCCTGCGACGTTCAGGTCCTCGATCACGACCACTTGGTTCTCGCGGACGAGCCGAGACGTCAACTTGTGCAGGAAGTCCCGCCGACGGTCGGTGATCCGCGCGTGGATTCGCGCGAGTCTGCGGCGGGCCTTGGCGCGATTCTTCGAGCCCTTGGCCTTGCGGGCCAGGTCTTTCTGGGCCCTGGCGAGGCGTTCCCGATCCCGGCGCTCGTGTCGGGGATTGCTGACCTTTTCCCCGGTCGACAGCGTGACCAGCGACGAGATCCCGGCATCGACCCCCACGGCACGGTTGACAGGGGCGAGGCGTCCGATGGCGTCCTCGCACAGCAAGGACACGAACCACCGGCCCGCGCCATCGCGGGAGACAGTGACCGTGGACGGCACGGCCCCCTCCGGGAGCGGCCTCGACCAGACGATGTCCAGTGGCTCGGCCATCTTCGCCAGCGTCAACCGCCCGTCGCGCCATCGGAACGCCGAACGGGTGTACTCCGCCGAAGCTCGGGACTTCTTCCCCGATTTGAAACGCGGATAGGAGGCGCGTTTGGCGAAGTAGTTGGTGAACGCCGTCTGCAGATGCCGAAGCGCCTGCTGCAACGGCACCGAGGACACCTCGCCCAGGAACGCCAAGTCGACTGTGCGCTTCCAAGCGGTGAGCATCGCGGAGGTCTCCGCATAGGAGACATGGCGCTGCTCGCGGTGCCATGCGCGGGTGCGTTCCTCCAGCGCTCGGTTGTACACCAGTCGGACGCAGCCGAACGTGCGAGACAACTCTGCCACCTGCTGGTCAGTGGGATAGAAGCGGTATCGGAACGCCCGCCTCACCTCCCGCGCCATGAATCACACCCTACGGGTTCCATGTAAGAGAAGGGAGGGAGCGGCGTTTTGTCCCCACCTGAAGGTGGGGGTCTCCGCGCCGCGGCCCCGATGAACGCACATACCTCTCCCGGAACGGCCGTCCCGCAGGTGGTCCCGGCCGCGGACCTGCCCGCCGATGCCGAGCGGTTCGACGTCGTCGTGGTGGGCTTCGGCATCGCCGGCGGCTGCGCCGCGCTGGAGGCCGCGCGCTCCGGGGCGCGGGTGCTGCTGCTGGAGCGCGCCGCCGTGCACGGCGGCACGTCGAGCATGTCGGGCGGCCACTTCTACCTCGGCGGCGGCACCGCCGTGCAGAAGGCCACCGGCCACGACGACACGGCCGAGGCGATGGCGCGCTACCTCATGGCGAGCACGAAGGACCCGGACGAGGAGAAGATCCGGGCCTACTGCGAGGGGTCGGTCGAGCACTTCGACTGGCTGGAGGCGCTGGGCTTCGCGTTCGAGCGGTCCTACTTCCCGGGCAAGGCGGTGATCCAGCCCGGCACCGAGGGGCTGATGTTCACCGGCAACGAGAAGGTGTGGCCGTTCCGCGACGGAATCCCGCCCGCGCCGCGCGGCCACAAGGTGCCGGTGCCGGGCGACACCGAGGGCACCAAGATCGTGATGGACCTGCTGCGCGACCGGGTCGAGGAGGCCGGGGTCGAGGTCCGCTACGAGACCGGCGCGACCAACCTGGTGGTCGGCGAGGACGGCGCGGTCGCCGGCGTCGCCTGGCGCAACTTCGACCGGACGGGCGTGGTCGCCGCCGCCGGAGTCGTGATCGCGGCCGGCGGGTTCGTGATGAACGCGGACATGGTCGCCGCCCACACCCCGGCCCTCGGCGAGAAGCTGTTCACCCTCGGCAGCACCTACGACGACGGGCTCGGCATCCGGCTCGGCCAGTCGGCCGGCGCGGCGCTGGAGCACATGGACGAGCCGTTCATCACCGCGCCGTTCTATCCGCCGTCGTCGCTGGTGAAGGGGCTGATCGTCAACAGGCGCGGCGAGCGGTTCGTGGCCGAGGACAGCTACCACGCGCGCACGTCCTACTACGTGCTCAAGCAGCCGGGCGCGGCGGCGTACCTGATCGCCGACAGCGACCACATGGAAGAGCAGCGGATGCCGCTGGTGCCGTTGAAGGACGGCTACGAGACGATCGAGGAGATGGAGGCCGGCCTGGACCTGCCCGCCGGCTCGCTCGTCCGGACCATGGCGCGCTACAACGAGCACGCCGCACGCGGCGAGGATCCCGATTTCCACAAGCACCCCGACTGGCTGGCGCCGCAGACCAACGGTCCGTGGGGCGTCTACGACCTCACCCTCGGCACCGCCCTGTACGCCGGCTTCACGCTCGGCGGCATGGCCACCACGGTCGACGGCGAGGTGCGGCGGCCCGACGGGTCGGTCATCGCGGGCCTCTACGCGGCCGGGGCGTGCGCGTCCAACATCGCCCAGGACGGCGCAGGCTACTGCTCGGGCACCCAGCTCGGCGAGGGCTCCTTCTTCGGCCGCCGCGCCGGCGTCGCCGCCGCGACGCGCGCCCGCGCCACCTCCCGCTAGGCGCGGCCGCCGGGCCATCGGCGCGCCGGCGGGGTGGCGCGCCGCGGCCCGGGGGAGGGTGCGGCAAGATGAGCGGCATGGGACAAGTCGTGGCGACTGCGGAGAAGACGCTGAACGCGAGCCCGGAACGGGTGCTCGAAGCACTCGGGGACTACACCGGCGTGCGCTCCAGGATGCTGACCGAGCACTACAGCGAGTACGACGTGCGCGAAGGCGGCCAGGGCGCCGGAACGGTGGTGCACTGGAAGCTGGCCGCCACCAGCAAGCGCGTCCGGGACTGCCTGCTCTCGGTGAGCGCCCCCGCCGCGGACACGCTGGTGGAGAAGGACGCCAACTCCTCCATGGTCACGACCTGGACCGTCTCGCCTGCGGGCGGCGGAGCGCGCGTCCAGGTCAGGACGACCTGGGACGGCGCCGGCGGCGTCGGCGGGTTCTTCGAGCGCACCTTCGCCCCGAAGGGCCTGCGCGCCATCTACGACGCGCAGCTGGCGAAGCTGGACGCCGAGCTGGGCGCCTGACGGCCCGCCCCGCGCGGGGCCGCCCGCAGCACGATCATCGGTCTGGACAAACAGCGCCGCCGGTTCTACTTTTATGGCGAATCGCTCTGCGTGACCGATGATGGAGCGGAGGTTCACGGTGTGCTGACGTAATGCCGCCACCCCGGTGGTGGACGTTTCCGGTCCGCAGAAAGCACCCAGACCTCGGGCTCCCACAATGGCTGATGAATCGGCGAATGAACGGCGCTCAACCGTTATCGCTCGCATGCGTGAACTCGCAAGTGCGGTACTTGCAAGGGCGATGCCCGCGAGGGTGAGAACGGCCGGGTGGTCGCATGGCGCGTCGTGAACGCCCGCTGGACCCGGCGGACGGCCCCCTGGAGGCGTTCGCGCACGATCTCCGCGAACTGCGGGCGGCCGCGGGCGAGCCGACGTACCGGCAACTGGCGCAACTGGCGGGCTACAGCGCGTCGACGCTGTCGGAGGCCGCCAGCGGCGCCAGGCTCCCCACCCTCGCGGTCACGCTGGCCTTCGTGGGCGCCTGCTCCGGCGACACCGAGGCGTGGGAGCACCGGTGGAAGGAAGTCCACGACGCCCTGCAGTCCATGGACGACGCGCCGCCGCCCGGCGCGCCGGACGAGGGCGCCGGCAGCCTGGCCACGCAGGAGATCATGCGGGCCGACCTGCCGGACGGAGGCCCGGCCGCTCCCCATCGCGTCCGCCCGGTCGTCATCGGCCCGGTCGCGACCGGGGGCCGGGCCAAGCGGAATATCGCCGCGATCACGGCCGGCTGCCTTCTCGTGGCCGGTTTACTCGTCGTCGGCCTGAACGGTCCCTGGCGCGGAGGTGAAGCAAAGGAATCCTCCGGCTGCCCGTCAATGCCGAAGAATCCGAAGTTCACCGCCACCGCCTACGGTGATGGCGTGCCCGTCCGGTCCGGGGCCGCTCTCGCCCATCCGCCATTGGCCACTTATCCGGCCGGGTGCGTGCTCGGGTTCACGGGTTTCTGCATAGGGCAGAAGGTCACCGACCGGACCGCGGGAATTCCCGACAGCCGCTGGTTCGTCCTGCCCGACGGCCACGTCGTCCCGTCGGCCCTGGTGCACGGCAATCCGCCCACGCAACTGGCCCCCGCCTCCTGCGCCGACGCCCGCCCGGCGCCGAAGCGGATCTCGCTGAAGGCCGTCGGGCCGCCTTCGCCCGACCCGCGCGTGGTCCTCAGCGCGTCGGGACCGCAGGTGCAGATCGCCGGGTTCGCCGCGTACTACGCCGCCGACCCCGGCAGCCCGGACCTGCGCCTGTGGCACCAGATCGGGCTGACCGGGGACTCCGACCCCGCCCTGTCGGTCGCCTGGCGCCCCGACAAGCTCCCCGCCCCCGTCCACGCCGGCGACACCGTCCTCGTCGTGGCCGTGGCCTGCCTCGGCGGCGGCGACTCGGGCCGCGCGGCGTCCCTCGCCTCGCTGAAACTGCCCGGCAAGCGCGACCGCGCCTCGCTGACGCCGCGGTCCGCGACGGTCGACCAGGCCGCGCGCCGCGCCGCCTGCCAATACCCGAGCGCCTCCTGACCGAGCGGCGACCGGCCCGTTGCCGCCGCACCCCGATTCATTGATCCCGGAATCGCGCCCGGTGCGCCGTCCGGCCGCGCCGCCCGTGCACCCCGATCGCCGTCCCGTCCCGCCCGCCGTCCGGTGCCGCCGTCGCGCCCCGGACGAGCGCGGACGCCGCCCGCAGCGCCGATCCCGGAACATGCCTGGCCAGCGCCCGTGTCCGGGCCTGATTGATCCCCGTTCGCGGGTGTGTCGATCAATCAACGGGGCCGGTAGCAAGAGGAACGGCGAGCCGACCGACGGAAGGAAGCACAGCATGAAGATGACGAGGACCCGGGCCGCCATCACGGGGCTGCTCGCGGCCTTCACGGTCTCCGGCGGCCTGGCGTCGGGCGCGGTGCAGGCGTCCGCCACGGTGCAGGCGTCCGCCGCGACGTCCGCCGCCGCCCTGCCGGCCGTGGACATGGAGGCCACCGTCCTGGCCGCCCAGATCGACCCGCGCCGCGCCGACGACACGCTGACCCCCGGCGCGAAGGCGTCCGTCCTGGCCGTCGAACGGGCGCTCCAGGCCCGCAACCTGTTGGACGCCCGCTGGGTCGACGGCTACTTCGGCACCGAGACCGTCTCGGCATACGCGGCCTACCAGCGCTCCCTCGGCTACACCGGGCTGGCCGCGAACGGGATGCCCGGCACGACGTCGCTGACGAAACTCGGGCAGAACCGGTTCACCGTCGCCCACAAGATCGGGCCCGGCGCGAAGGTGCAGCGCAACGGATACACCGTCGACGCCCGCACCCAGGCGATGCTCACGGAGGCCGAGCGCCTGCTCGGCTTCAAGCTCGTCCTGTCGCAGGGCTCCTACAACCCCGGCGGCGACTCGAGCTCCGCGGGCACGCACGACGGCGGCGGCGTCGTCGACATCAGCGTCACCGGGATGTCCGCCGCCACCCGCACCTCCGTCGCCCGCGCGCTGCGCCAGGTCGGCTTCGCCGCCTGGGTCCGCAACCCGAACCAGGGCGACTGGCCGTGGCACGTCCACGCCGCGGCGATCAGCGACACCGACCTGTCCACCCAGGCCCAGCACCAGACCGGCGACTACTACCTCGGCCTGAACGGCCTGGCGAACCGGGGCCCCGACGACGGCCCCCGCATCGCGATCCACACCTGGGAGGAGTACCAGCGCACGCACTGACCGGACGCCCGGACGGCGTCCACCCCCTCGATCAGTGACCCCCACTCCCCGAAAGAGGAGACCATGCAGCTACGCAGGACACTCACCCTCGCCGGCGCCGCGCTGGCCCTCACCGCCCCCTTCCTCGCCACCGGTTCGCCCGCGTCCGCGGCGGCCCGCGACGGAGCCTGCGACAGCGGTGAGTTCTGCTACTACTACAACAGCAACCAGGCCGGTTCGCTCTCCGACTTCACCGGCTCGATCGGCGACTACGGCGCCACCCAGCCGTCCTGCTACGAATTCAAGGGCGCGGGCACCGGCAAGGGCGTCTGCGTGAAGAACAACGCGGCGTCGGTGTGGAACCGCACCAAGTACACGGTGCGGGTCTACTTCAACAGCAACTACGGCGGCTCCCACCAGGACTTCGCGGCCGGGGCGAAGGGCAACCTCAACTCCACGCTGAAGAACAACAACGCCTCGCACATGATCCTCAACGGGTCGGGGCAGGCGCCGACCAACGACTACGACGGCAACGCGCGCGGCTTCGCGCAGAACAACTGCACGGCCTTCGCGGCCTGGCGGATCGCGAGCCGGCTCGGCGTCCCGAACTTCAGCAACTCCTGGAAGACGACCTGGGGCAACGCCGGGACCTGGGACGACGCCGCCCGCCGGGTCGGCGTGACGGTCAACAAGACGCCGTCCGTCGGCGCGATCGCCGTCAACGACGTCCACAAGGTCGGGCACGTCGCCTACGTCAACCGCGTCTACTCCGACGGCTCGTTCGACGTCGAGGAATACAACTGGAACAACCCGCTGCACTACGGCACCCGTTCGCACGTGCACGTGAGCAGCGCCCAGGCCGACTTCCAGTGGATGCTCCACTTCTGAAAGGCGGCCGGACATGACCATCCGCACAAGGGCGATCGGCGCTCTGGCCGCCGCCGCGACGGTGTTCGCGGGAGCGGTGGCGGTGGCGGGCCCGGCGTCCGCAGCCGGCCGTGACGGAGTCTGCGACAGCGGCGAGTTCTGTTACTACTTCAACAGCAACGAAGCCGGTTCGATCTCCGACTTCACCTCGTCCATGGACGACTACGGGACGACCCAGCCGACGTGCTACGAATTCAAGGGCGCGGGCACCGGCAAGGGCGTCTGCGTGAAGAACAACGCGGCCTCGGTGTGGAACCGCACCAAGTACACGGTGCGGGTCTACTTCAACAGCAATTACGCCGGAGCCCACCAGGACTTCGCGGCCGGGGCGAAGGGCAACCTCAACTCCACGCTGAAGAACAACAACGCCTCGCACCAGCTGCTGGTGGCGCAGCCCGGAGGCTGCAAGACCGACGGCACCAACAGCAAGCTGCCGACCTCGATCCTGGTGTACCGGGTCGGCCTCGGACGGGTCGACCGGGTCGATTTCAAGACCTACGTCAAGAACGTCCTGCCCAACGAGTGGGTCTCCAGCTGGCCGAGCGCCTCGCTGGACGCCGGCGCGATGGCCGTCAAGAGCTACGGCTGGTACTGGGCGCTGCACTCGACCCGCAAGACCTCGGGCGGGGCGTGCTACGACGTCCGGGACGACACGGGCGACCAGGTGTACCGCCCGTCGTCGGCCACGTCGTCGACGTCCGCCGCGGTCGACCGCACCTGGTCGACCCGGATGACGCGCAGCGGCAACATCCTGCTGGCGCACTACTGCTCGACCACCACCGCCTGCGGCGCGTGGGTGGACGGGAACTGGATGTCGCAGTACGGCTCGCGTGACCTCGCGAACGCCGGCCAGGACTTCCGGACGATCCTGCGCCACTACTACCGGGACATCGCCCTGTCCTGATCATCGCCCGTCCCGACAGGGGTGCCGGTACGACCTACCGGCACCCCTCCGGCGTCTCCTCGGCCTCCGCCGCGGCCGCGTTGGCGCGGTCGACCTCGGCCATGTGCTCCTCGGCCCAGGCGCGCACGACGGCGAGCGCGCCTTCGAGGGACAGGCCGAGGCCGGTGAGGCGGTAGTGGACGCGCGGCGGCACGGTCGCCTCCACCCGCCGGGCGACCAGGCCGTCGCGCGCCAGGCCCTGCAGGGTCGCCGACAGCATCTTCTGCGAGACGCCCGGCATCCGCCGCCGCAGCTCGGCGAAGCGCACCTCGTCCGGCGCGGCTTCGGCGAGGACCTTGACCGCCATGGACGTCCACTTCGTGCCGATCCGGTCGAGCAGCCGCCGGGTGGGGCAGCCGGGGTCGAACAGGTCGCCGCGCGCCCCTTTCCCGGTTCCGGCCGGTGCCGTGGTCACCTGCGGCTCACCACCTGTCGTCGAAGTGCCGTCTTCCGGCGCGAATCGGAGTCACTTACGCTCCCCAGGTAACCAATGGTAACCATCTTCGGGGGAGACGTCATGTCGCCTGTGTCCGCCCTCTCGCCGCGGCGGGTCGCCGCCAACGGCATCGAGATCAACGTGGCCGTCGGCGGGAGCGGGCCCGCCGTCCTGCTGCTCCACGGTTTCCCGCACACCTGGCGGGTGTGGTCGCGTGTCGTCCCGGACCTCCTGCGGGACCACCGGGTCATCGCCCCCGACCTGCGAGGGCTCGGCGACAGCGACCGGGCGCCCGGCGGGTACGACGCCGCGAACCTCGCCGCCGACGCCGAACGGATCCTGGACGCCCTCGGAGAGGCGTCCGCGGCGGTGGTCGCCATCGACGCCGGCGTCCCGCCCGCCTTCCTGCTGGCGCTGCGGCGGCCCGACCGCGTCCGGCGGCTCGTGCTCATGGAGGCGACGCTCGGGCCGCTGCCCGGCGCCGAGGACTTCTTCGCGGACGGCCCGCCGTGGTGGTTCGGGTTCCACCGTGTCCCCGACCTCGCCGAGACCGTCCTGGCCGGAAATGAGGCCGATTACATCGGCTGGTTCCTCCAGACCGGCACGCGCGGCCGCGGAGTCCCGCGCGATGTCCACGACGACTTCGTCCGCGCCTACACCGGGCGCGACTCGCTGCGCTGCGCGTTCTCCCACTACCGCGCCGCGCCCGACAGCGCGCGGCAGCTCCGGGAGGCCGCCGCCGCGAGCCGGCTCGCGATGCCGGTGATGGCGATCGGCGCGCATCCCGTCGGGGACGCCCTGGAACGGCAACTGCGCCCCGTCGCCGACGACCTGACCGGCCACCTCATCGAGGACTGCGGCCACATCATCCCGCTCGACCGCCCCGAGGAACTGCTCGCCCTCCTGACGCCCTTCCTGGGTGCGCCGCACCCAGTCGGAACGCACCCTGCTCCATGCCCGCCGACCCCCTACACTTCCGTGGGTGGCCGGCTATGACGATCATGACGTGTTCGAGGGCCTGGACGCCTCGGCCCTGCCCGAGCGCCAGCAGCGGATCCTGGCCGCGATCCGGGACTGGGTCGTCCGGCACGGGTACCCGCCGAGCACCCGGCAGCTCGGCGACGCCGTCGGCCTGAGGTCGGCGTCGTCGGTGTCGCGGCACCTGGCGAGCCTGGAGGAGAAGGGCTTCCTGCGCCGGGGCGCCGCCGTGGCCCGCCCGATCGACGTGCGGTCCTTCCTGCGGGACGGCGCGCCGCAGGAGCCCGCCGCCGGCTCGGTGACCGTGCCCGTGGTCGGCGACATCGCCGCCGGCACCCCCATCACGGCCGAGCAGCACGCCGACGACACCCTCGCGCTGCCGCGCGAACTCGTCGGGCGCGGCACCGTCTTCGCGCTGCGGGTCCGCGGCGACTCGATGATCGAGGCCGCGATCTGCGACGGCGACACCGTCGTCGTCCGGCAGCAGCCCGAGGCGCACTCGGGGCAGATCGTCGCCGCGATGATCGACGGAGAGGCCACCGTCAAGGTGTACCGGCGCCGCGGCGGCCACGTCCTCCTCGAGCCCCGCAACCCCGCCTACGAGGTCATCGACGGGGACGACGCCACCGTGCTCGGCATCGTCGTCTCGGTCCTGCGCAGCGTCTGACCCCGCGCGGCCGATCCGCCGCCGCCCGACCGGTTCCTTCCGCCGTGCCGCCGGGTCGGTAGGAGTGACGGAACTCCGACGACCGAAAGCGGGCGATCATGGCGGACACGATGAACGCGACGGACATCCGGCTCGGCGGCCTGGTGCTGGGCAGCGACGACCCGGAACGGCTCAGCGCCTGGTACCGCGAGGCGTTCGCGCCGGACGCCGAGCCGGGCATCGTCCTGATGGTGGGTGGCGGGCGGCTGGTCTTCGACCGCCGCGACGACCTCGAGCCGGCCACGCGGGAGCCCGGCCGGATCCTGATCAACTTCTACGTCGAGGACATCGAGGCGGTCGCGTCCCACCTGAAGTCCATCGGCGTCGAGCGGTGGATCCGGCCGGTCGAGGACTTCGGCCCCGGCCGCGTCGCGACGGTGGAGGACCCGGTCGGCAACTACGTGCAGATCGTCCAGCTCGCCGCCGGGCACTGACGGGCCGGGGAAGAAAGGAAGTCGCCACCATGGCGAGAATCGAGGACAGCTCCCTTCTGATCACCGGGGCCAATCGCGGCATCGGCCGGGCACTGGTCAAGGAGGCCCTGAGAAGGGGCGCTCGGCGGGTCTATGCCGGGACGCGCGTGCCCCTTTCCCATTCCGACGGGCGCGTCATACCCCTGACCCTTGACGTGACCGATGCCGCGCAGATCCAGAAGGCCGCCGAGGAGGTCGAGTCGCTCGACGTCCTCGTCAACAACGCCGGCCTGGCGCTCTACGACGACCTCAGCGACCGCACCGCGCTCGAACGCAGCCTCGCCGTCAACCTCTTCGGCACCCACGGCGTGACGCAGGCGTTCCTGCCGCTGCTGGCCCGCTCCGGCGGAGCCGTCGTCAACAACCTGTCGGTGAACGCGTTCGCGCCTTTGCCGCTCATCCCGGCCTACTCGATCTCGAAGGCGGCCGCGTTCTCCATGACGCAGTCGCTGCGCACCCTCCTGGCCGGACGGGGCGTGAGCGTCCACGCCGTTCTGACCGGGATCGTGGACACCGACATGAGCCGGGGCGTCGAGATCCCGAAGGCGTCCGCGGAATCGGTCGCGGAGGCCATCTTCGACGGACTGGAAAAGGAAGAGGAGGACATCTTCCCCGACCCGATGGCGCAGGCGATGGCCGACAGCTGGCGCAACGGCGCGGCCAAGGCCCTCGAACGCCAGTACGCCGACCTGGCGAAAGCGGAACTCGCCAAGCAATAGGAAGGCGATCGCGTCTCCACGCGCCGATCCTCTGAAGAAAAGCGGGTGACCGCTGTCAGGGGGTCGGCGTGGCCAGGTAGTCGCCGTGCTCCACGTCGTCGAGCAGCGTCGGGTGCGTGGGGGACCAGCCGAGCAGCGCTCGGGTGCGGGCGCTGGAGACGGGGGCGTCGAACCCGTAGACGACGGCCATGAACGGGCTCGGGAAGTGCGCGGCGGCCTCCTCGGGGGTCAGCGAGACCGCGGGCAGGCCGAGCCCGCGGGCGATCGTCTCCGCGATGCTCTTCATCGTGACGCCGCTCTCGGCCGCTCCGTGCAGCACGCTGCCCGCCGGAGCCTTCTCCAGCGCCAGGCGGAACAGGACCGCCGCGTCGCGCCGGTGCACCGCGGGCCACCGGTTGGCGCCGTCGCCGACGTAGGCCGACACGCCGGTCTTGCGGGCGGTGGCGACGAGCATGCCGATGAAGCCGTAGTCGCCGGGGCCGTGGACGGTGGGGGCGAGCCGGACCACGCTCGCGCGCACTCCCCGGCCGGCGAAGTCCAGGCAGGCCCGCTCGCCCGGGATCCGGAAGCCGGCGATCCCGGCCGGGTCGGGCTCGTCGGTCTCGCTGGTCTCCCGGCCGGCCGGCATGACCAGCGTCCCCGAGGTGCTGACGAACGGCCCGCCCGAGCCCGCCAACGCCGCGCCGAGCGTCCCGATCGCGGACGTATCGCGCCTCATCATGTCGTCGGGGTCGGAGAAGTCGCCGCCGAAGGCCATGTGCAGGACGCCGTCGGCGGCCTCGGCGCCGCGGCGCAGGCTGTCGAGGTCGTCCAGGGAACCGCGGTGCGGTGCGGCGCCCAGCGACTCCAGCCGGGCTGCGGCGGCGTCCGAGCGCGCCAGGCCGGTGACGGTGTGGCCGGCCGCGACGAGCTCGGCGACGACGGCGGGGCCGGTTAGGCCGGAACCGCCGGTGACGAAGACGTGCATGGAACTCTCCCGACGTAAGGTCAGTGACTGGCACTACTTAGCGCCAGTCACTGACCTTACACGTAGTGCCAGTCACTGGCGCAACATAACGCCAGTGACTGGCGCGTGCGGTAGCCTCGGGGCGTGCCACGGAGCGGAGCGGAAGCGCGGCGCCGCCTTCAGCAGGCGGCCCTGGAGCTGTACCGGGAACGCGGATTCGACCGGACCACCACGGCCGAGATCGCCGCCAGGGCCGGCGTCAACGAGCGCACGTTCTTCCGTCACTTCCCGGACAAGCGCGAGGTGCTGTTCCACGGCGAAGCCGACCTGCGGGCCGCGCTCATGCAGGCGGTCGCCGAGGCGCCCGACGGCCTTGAGCCACTGGAGGCACTGCTGAGCGCGTTCCAGAAGGCCGGGCGCATCCTCGAGGAGAACCGCCCGTTCTCCGAACCCCGGCTGCAGGTCATCGCCGCGACGCCGGCGCTCCGCGAACGCGAGCTGGCCAAGGCCGCGTCGATGACCGAGGCCGTCGCCGAGGCACTGCGGAAGCGCGGCGTCGCCGACCGCCTGGCCGACTTGGCCGCGCAGACCGGGTGGGCCACCTTCCACCATGGCGTCCAGGCCTGGATCGACGACCCCTCACAGGGCCTGGACGAACATCTCCGCCAAGCCTTCGACGATCTGCGCGCGCTCTCCGCGTCCGCCCCGCCGGCCCGGGAACGTCCCGAAGGCTGACGCCCCGCCCGCGGAACGGATCATGGGGCGGCGGCATGGGCGAGGTGGCCGGGGGTAGCCCCGGCGATGTGGAGTTGCTGCAGGAAGGGCCCTACCGGTTCGAGATCGAGCCGACCGGGGACATGCGCGTCCCGGGCGTGCTGTTCGCCTCGCGGGAGCTGCTGAAGACGGCCGGCAACGCGATCGACCAGGTCGCCAACGTGGCGCAGCTGCCGGGAGTGGTGGACGCCTCGTACGCCATGCCGGACATCCACTGGGGCTACGGCTTCGCCATCGGCGGCGTCGCCGCCACCGACCCGGCGCAGGGAGGGGTCGTCTCGCCCGGCGGAGTCGGGTTCGACATCTCCTGCGGCGTCCGGCTGATGGCCGCCGACCTCGACGCCGCCGACCTGGAACCCGTCCTGGAGAAGCTGATGGACGGGCTCGACCCGGTGATCCCGCGCGGCATGGGCAAGGGCGCGGTCTGGCGGCTGCCCGGACGCCGCGAGCTGGCCGGCATCCTCACCGGCGGATCGCGGTACGCCGTCGAGCAGGGCCACGGGACCGAGCGGGACCTTTTGCGCTGCGAGGACGCCGGCGCGGTCGCCGACGCCGACCCGGACCAGGTCGGCGACCGGGCGCTGGAGCGGGGCGCCGGCCAGGTGGGGAGCCTCGGGTCCGGCAACCACTTCCTGGAGGTGCAGCGGGTCGGCGAGGTCTACGACCCGGAGGCGGCCGAGGCGTTCGGGCTGCGCGCCGGGCAGGTCTGCGTCATGATCCACTGCGGTTCGCGGGGGCTGGGGCACCAGATCTGCACCGACCACGTCCGCGCGATGGAGCGGCAGATGCCGCGGCACGGGATCCGGGTGCCCGACCGGCAGCTCGCCTGCGCGCCGGTCGACTCCGCCGAAGGCCGCGCCTACCTGGGCGCGATGGCCGCGGCCGCCAACTACGGCCGCGCCAACCGGCAGCTGCTCGCCGAGGCCGCCCGCCGCGTGTTCCAGAGGGTCGCCGGCGCCCGGCTCGACCTCGTCTACGACGTCTCCCACAACCTGGCCAAGCTCGAAGAGCACGGCGTGGACGGCGAGCGGCGGACGTTGTGCGTGCACCGCAAGGGCGCCACCCGCGCGCTGCCGCCCGGGCACCCCGACCTTCCGCCCGACCTGCGCGACGCCGGGCAGCCGGTGCTGATCCCCGGCACCATGGGCACCTCGTCCTACGTCCTGGCCGGCATGCCGGGCGGGCCCGCGTTCGCCTCCACCTGCCACGGCGCCGGACGGGTGCAGAGCCGCCACCAGGCCGCCCGCGGCGTCGACGGCAGGCAGCTGCGCGCGTCGATGGAGCGGCAGGGCATCGCGGTGCGGCCGTCGTCGTGGCGCGGGCTGGCGGAGGAGGCGCCGGACGCCTACAAGGACGTGTCCGCCGTCATCGAGGCCAGCGAGGGCGCGGGACTGTGCCGCAAGGTCGCCCGGCTCCTGCCCGTGGGCGTCGTCAAGGGGTGACCCCGGGCCGGTCACACGTCGATCGTCACCGCGCAGAACCAGCCGTCCTCGCCCCGCTCGAAGCACAAATCGTGCAGCGACACCGCCTTGGGCACCGCACCCACGGCCGTCGCCTGCTCGACGTCGCCGACCGTCATTTCGGCAATGAGGCCCGCGTCCGGCGCGCGGGTGATCTCGGCGCCGAGGACGAGGTCTCCGTCCACCTCGAGCCGGTAGATCACCTCGTCCAGGACGGTCACGAGCGCGTCGCCGTCCGGTCCCGGCGGCACCGTCACCCGGACGCGGCGCGACGGCCGGACCCCGGCGGTGTCGGCGAACGACCCCACGAGCCCGGCCACGGCCTCGGCGACGCACCGCTCGCGCGTCGGAGCCCACGCCTCGATCCGCAGGTCGGCGGTGTGCGGCACACCCCGATGTCCCGCCGCGTCCGATGACTCCACCCTGCGCGCCTACCCGCCGCCCCCGGCGGCAACCGCCCGGCGCCCCTCAGCGGTGCCGCGGCATGTACATGATGACGGCCACCCCGGCCAGGCAGACCAGCGCGCCGAGGACGTCCCACCGATCCGGGCGGAACCGGTCCATGACCACGGCCCAGACCAGCGACCCGGCGACGAAGACCCCGCCGTAGGCGGCGAGGATGCGGCCGAAATGCGCGTCGGGCTGGAGCGTCGCGACGAACCCGTAGGCGCCCAGCGCGATGATCCCGGCGCCGGCCCAGCCGAGGCCGCGATGCTCCCGCACGCCCTGCCAGACCAGCCAGGCGCCGCCGATCTCCAGCAGCGCGGCCAGCACGAACAGGGCGAGGGAGCGGACGATGAGCACGGTGAGGAGATCCTTGTCGAAGTCAGGCGAACAGCACTTCGGCCGCGCGGGCGCGGGCGTCGGCGAGACGGGCGGCGAGACGCGGCCGCAGATCGGTCCTGACCTGCGCGCACGCGCCCGACTCCCACACGCCCACGTCTTCGACGGTAGACCTTGGATCCGGCTCGAAGGTCAAGGGCCGCCCGCGAGCCGTTCCGGCCGCCGGGCCTTCGCCGACCGATCTCGGAAATCGGGGATGTCCGAAACAGGGCATCCCGGCCGGGTTCCCCTGGAATTCCTATGATCGGCATGGGGGATCGCCGTGGTCGCCCCGCGACGAGGGAGATCGCCGATGAGCCATCCGCGGATCGACTTCGACCCCTTCGGCGAGCCCCGTCCGGCCGGCACCACCCACGCGATGCTGGACGAACTCCGCGAGCAGTGCCCGGCCTTCCATAGCCCGGCCGCGCACGGATTCTGGGTGCTGACCCGGTACGCCGACATCCTCGCCGCCTATCAGGACACCGCGTCCCACTCCAGCCGGGCCATCGCCGTCATCGACCAGAACCCGTCCTACCAGTGGATCCCGGTCATGCTGGATCCGCCCGAGCACACCACCTGGCGGCGGCTGCTGCGCCCGCTGTTCACCCCGGCCCGCGCCGCCGCGATGGAGGACGCCATCCGGCGGCGGTGCGTCGAACTGATCGACGCCCTGGCGGCCCGGGGCTCGTGCGACTTCGTCACCGACTTCGCCCGCCGCTACCCCACGGCCGTCTTCCTGGAGTTCATGGGGCTGCCGGTCGGCAGGCTGGAGGAGTTCCTGGAGTGGGAGTACGCGATCCTGCACGCGCGCTCGTCGGCGGGGGCCGGACGCGCCGAGGCCATGGGCAAGGTGACCGCCCTGTTCGAGGAGCTGATCGCCGAGCGGCGCCGGGACCCGAGCGACGACGTCGTCAGCGCCGCGATCGCCTTCGAGCCGGACGGCAGGCCCGTCACCGACGGCGAGCTGCTGCAACTGTGCACCCTGCTGTTCCTGGCCGGCCTCGACACCGTCGCCGCGCAGCTGTCGTACTCGTTCTGGCACCTGGCCCGCCATGACGCCGACCGGGCCCGGATCTCGGCGGATCCGGCCGTCATCCCCGACGCCGTCGAGGAACTGCTGCGCGCCTACTCGCTGGTGCTGCCCGCCCGCAAGCTCACCGCGGACGCCACGACCCACGGCTGCCCGATGCACGCGGGCGACATGGTCATGCTGCCGCTCGCGATGGCCAACCGCGATCCCCGCGTTTTCGCCGACCCCCAGACCGTCGACTTCGACCGGACGTCCAACCGGCACATCGCGTTCGGCGCCGGCCCGCACCGCTGCCTCGGCTCCCACCTGGCCCGCCTGGAACTGCGCGTCGCGCTGGAGGAGTGGCACCGCCGCGTCCCCGACTACCGGATCCCCGACGGCGCCCGTCCCACTGAGCACGCCAGCCTCGTCCTCGGCCTGGACACCCTCCCCCTCACCTGGCGGCCGCTCACGGGATGAGGAGGTCGTCCAGTTCGGCCGCGAACAGCCGGGCGGGGTCGAACCTCATCCCGGCGAAGTGGCCGGCGAGTTCCAGGGACAGGACGCCGTGGATCCGGGTCCAGAAGCTCAACGCCCGGTGCACGGCGGCGGGCGGGGCGGGGTGGTCGCCGGCCCACTCCCGGTGCTCGTCCAGGTACGTCTCGAACGGTGTGGCGCGGCCTTCCGGCTCCAGCGCCGTGCAGGCGTCGAGCAGGACCGCCATGATCTCGGACGAGATGGCGGTGGTGTCGTCAGGCGCGTGGTAGCCGGGGACGGGCGTGCCGTAGATGAGGAAGTACCGCTGAGGGTCGTCCAGCGCCCAGGCGCGGATGGCGTGCGCCAGCGCGGCCAGATCGGCGCCCGCGCCGCTGAAGACCGTCTGGAGGTTGCAGACCGACGTGGCGCGCTGGCCGTCCTGGCAGGCTCACGTCGAGACGGCGAAACGCCTCGACAACGGCGCCTTCCGCAAGGGCTCGGTGTTCCGGTGGACGACCCCGGCGCCGCCCACCCCGACCACGCCCGCCACCACCCTGGAGATCACCTCGACCGTCAACCAGCTCAAGCACGAGTCGTGCATCCGCTGGACCGGCCCCGCGATCGGTGACGGACTGCGCATCAACGGCGTGCACGTATGGAACTTCACCAAGGTGAAAGGCGGCGTTCTGGTACGCACCGAAGAGACCCACACCGGTGAACAGGTCGACGCGAACGTGCCACTCGCGACCGAAATCCTCGCCCAGGGGCTCAACACATGGCTGGATGAGTTGAAGATCACCGCGGAGGCGCGCACCTCCGACCGGCCTCGCTGACACGATGGAACGCCGACGCGTCACTCACAGGAGCCTTTTGCAATGCACAAATATGACGTCACCGTGACCACCGCCGCCTCGCCGGAAACCGTCTGGAGGCTGCTGGTCGACGCCACGACCTGGCCGCTGTGGTCCAAGGTGGACGCCCTGGACACGGCACGCTCGGTCGGCCTCGACCCGGGCGGCGACGACGGTGTCGGCGCCGTCCGCGCCTTCCGGACGGGCCGCACCGTGACCGGAGAACGGCTGACGGAAAAGGTCGAGCCACGCCTCCTGGCCTACGAAGACGCGTTCAATTCGTCAATGCGCAACTATCAAGCGCGCATCGAGCTTGAACCGGCACCCAATTCGGGCACGGTCATTCACTGGCACGGCGAGTACGAGACGAGTTGGCTGCTGCGCTGGTTCATGCCGCGCTACCTCCAGAAATTCATGCAGGGCATGGCGGAAGGCCTGGCCCGCTACGCCGAGAACCGCGAGTCGGCGTAGCGGGGGAGTTCGCCCGGCGCGGACGGCCTCGTCGAAGCGGTCGGTGAAGGCGTCGACGTTGGCGTTGCGGATGTCGCGCAGGAACGCCTCGAAGTCGGTGTCCTTGGGGGTGACGTTGGTGGCCGACCGCATGATGAGGCAGCCCGCCGGGTGGGCCGGCACGGTGACGCGGCGGCGCTGTGGGAGGCGTTCGACGAGACGCCCGCATCGACATCATCGTCAACAACGCCGGCATCGGCCGCAGCGCGGACCTGGCCGGACTCACCGAGGAAGGGCACCGGCGGTTCCGCCCTCTGACCGCCGCCCGTGCCCGCGGCCGCCCGGATTCTCGAGCCTCGGGCGCGACTCGGTCCTGGGAGCCGGTGGTCGCCGATGGTTCTGTCAGGCGCGGTCGTGGAGGGTGATCTGGTAGCCGTCGGGGTCGGCGAAGGTGAACGTCCGGCCGAAGGGGCCGTCGATCGGTGCGGAGACGATGGTGTGGCCGTCGGCGGCCAGAGCGTCGTGGATGGCCTGGACGTCGGTGGCGTGGAGCCAGATCGCGGCACCGATGCCCGGCCGGGCGGCGGATGCGAGATCGGTGCCGGGAACGATGTCGCGGAGCGCGAACGCGATCGGCTTGGTCTCGAAGACGACGGCGTGCGGCGGTCCGTTCTGCGAGCGGACGAGGCCGAGGTACCGCTCGTAGAACGCCTGCGAGGCGTCGAGGTCGCGCGCTTGGAGCGAGATGAAGTCGGGGCCGGTGACGGGCATGGCGAAGCTCCTTCGAATATGTGTCAGTTTTCTGACACAGCTCACGGTATGTCAGAATACTGACATGAGTCAAGACGGTGCCGGCGTCGACCTGCGGACGTCCCTGGGCTACCTGCTGAAAGAGGCGTCGAGCGCCCTGCGCGCGGCCATGGAGGAGGTGCTGCGGCCGCTCGGGATGAGCGTGACGCACTACGCCTGCCTCGAGCTGCTGGCCCAGCGGCCGGGCCTGTCGAACTCCGAGCTCGCGCGGGGCGCGTTCGTCACCCGGCAGACGATGAACGTGCTGCTCCAGGCCCTGGAACGGGACGGCTACGTGACCCGGCCAGCGGAGGCGCCGCGCGGGAAGGCCCTTCCCGCGCGGCTCACGCCGCGCGGACGGCGGAGCCTGGAGAAGGCGACCGCGGCGGTCCGGTCCGTCGAGGTCAGGATGCTGTCCGGCATGACCGAGGCCGAGCGGGCGGACGCGTTCCGGATCCTGCAGAGCATGATCCGTTCCCTGCGCGACGGCGACGGCGGCGCCTAGCTCGTCCCGCGGCGTCCCTCACCACGGGACGGTCTCGCCGTGGCGGTCCAGGAAGCGCAGGCTGGGCGCGCCGGCCTGCGCTTCGAGGACGTCGACGACGGCCGGGACGCTCTCCTGCGGGATCAGGGCAGGAGGGCGAGTTTGCCCGTGGTGGCTCGGGCTTCCAGTTCCGCCAGTGCTTTCGGTCCTTCGGCCAGTTCGCAGGTGGTGGGACGGCCGGGGCCGAGCACGCCGTCCGCGAGAAGGCCGGACATCTCGCCCATGACCGCGCCGAAGATCCGCGGTGCGGCCTGGGCCAGAACGCCGATGTTCAGGCCGATGAGGTGCACCTGGTGCTGGTAGACCAGATCCCAGTTGGTGATCGCGGCTTCGCCGCCGGCCAGGCCGTAGACGACCACCCGTCCGGTGACCCGCTTGGCCGCGGCCAGGCTGGCGCCGAGCGTGGCGCCACCGGCCGACTCCAGCACCAGGTCGGCGCCCGCACCGCCGGTCAGCCGCAGGACTTCGGCGGCGAGATCGGGGCTGCTGGAGTCGAGGACGTGGTCGGCGCCCAGTGCCCGGACCACCTCGTGCTTGCCCGGTGAGGCAGCGGCGATCACCGTCGCGCCGTAGTGCTTGGCCATCGTCACCGCGGCCTGCCCGGTCCCGCCGGCCGCGGCGTGGATCAGCACGGTCTGCCCGGCGGTGACACCGCCGAGCGGCTTGAGCGCCGCCAGCGCGGTCGGGCAGTTCACGACCAGGCCCAGCGCCTGCTCGTCGGCCCAGCCGGCGGGCACCGGCATCGCGGCGGCCGCCGGCAGCACCATGTACTCGGCGAACGCGCCGCCTCCGATGCCGACGCCGACGACATGGGCGCCGGGCGCCGGTGCGGTCACTCCCTCGCCGACCGCGACGACTTCACCGGCGCCCTCGATGCCGGCCGTGTACGGCGGCTGCGGGCCGCCCGCGAACGTGCCGCGGGCCTGCGAGATGTCGACGAAGTTGACGCCGGCGGCGACGACCCGGATCAGCACCTCGCCCGGTCCCGGCGCCGGGACCGGCGCGTCGGTGATCAGGCGCAGGTCCCGCGGACCGTCCAGGGACGTCTGCCGCAGGGCGCGCATGGCGGGCGGAGGGCTCATGGCGGTCGGCTCCTCTTTGTTTATCGAACGACAAACAAACCGTCCCATGGCCGTCCGACCCGGGTCAAGGTAAAGTTGATCGAACGACAAACAATTACGGAGACACACCCGGATGGCTACTCGCGGCAGGCCGCGCACCTTCGACCCGGACACCGCGCTGCGCCAGGCGCTGGACGTGTTCTGGGAGCGCGGCTACGAGGGGACCTCCCTCAGCGACCTGGCCCGCGCCATGGGCATCGCCTCGGCCAGCATCTACGCCTGCTTCGGCAGCAAGGAGGAGCTGTTCCGCAAGGTCATGGCGCTGTACGGCGCGACGTCGGGCGAGCCGCCCCGGCGCGCGCTGGGCGAGCAGCCCACCGCGCGCGCCGCGATCCACGCGATGCTGCGCGCCACCGCCGACGAGATCACCCGTTCCGACGCCCCGCACTACTGCATGCTCATCCTTGCCGCGCCGACCGGCGCCGTGGAGAACCACGAGGTCCGGGAGTTCCTGGCCGGTCTGCGGCACGACATGCTCGCCGCCATCAAGGACCGGCTCGCCCGCGGTGTCACGGACGGCGACCTCACCGCGTCCCCCGCCAACCTCGACGCCGTCGCCCGCTACTACACCACCGTGGTGCAGGGCCTCTCCATACAGGCCCGCGACGGCGCCGACCGCGCAGAGCTGGAAGCGGTCATCACCTGCGCGATGGCCGCCTGGGACGCGCTCACGTCGCCGCCGTTACTGCGAGACGTCCACTAGGACCTTGCCGACCGCGCCATTCTCCACCGCCCGGTGCGCGTCGGCGGTGCGGGCGAGCGGAAAGCGGATCAGCGGCAGGCCGTGCTCCTCGCCGACCGGCAGGGCGCCGTCGCGGACGGCGGCGGCGACGTCCTCGGCGGCCGCCGCGCGCACCTGCGGACCGGCGGTGTAAAGGACGAGGAACTGCAAGCGCGTGTTGAGGACCATGTTCTGCAGGACGTCCAGTTCGACCGGCTTGCCACCGTCGTTGGCGTAGGTCGCGATCGTGCCGCGAGTCCGCAGGACGGCCAGGTCCAGGGCCAGGTTCGCGCCGAGCGCCACTTCGGCGACGATGTCGACGCCGTCCGGCGCGATCTCGCGGATCTCGGCGGCCGGATCGCCCTCGCGGTAGTTGACGACGTGGTGGGCGCCGGCGGCGGTGGCCAGCCGGGCCTTGTCCGGGCCGCTGACCGTGCCGATCACGGTGGCGCCGGCCCACCGGGCGAGCTGGATCACCGCATGCCCGACCGCCCCGGCCCCGCCCGCGGCGAGCACCACCCGGCCGTCGAGCGCGCCGGGCCGCAGGCGGCGCGGGCCGTCCTCGGCGACGGTGAGCGCGCGGTGCGCGGTGAGCGCGGGGACGCCGAGCGAGGCGCCGACCTCGAAACCGGCCTCGTCGGGCAGCGGCACGGCCCGGTCGGCGGGCACGACGGTGAACTCGGCGGCGGTGCCGGTGGGACGTCCGGCGGCGGCCATGAACAGCCAGACCCGCTGCCCGACCCGGCTGCGGTCGACCCCCTCGCCGACGGCGTCGATCACGCCGGCGCCGTCCAGGTGCGGGGTGATCTCCGGGAACGCCAGGGGAGCGTCGGCGCGGGCCTGCCGATCGGCCGGGTTGACTCCGGACACGGCGACCCGCACCCGAACCTCGCCGGGGCCGGGTACGGGCGGGTCGCGCTCGACGAGCTGAAGAACGTCGGGGCCGCCGTTGCCGCGATAGACGATCGCTTTCATGATTCCTTCCGATCGGCAGAACAGGGCTTCGATCTCGGCTAACCGATCGGGACATCGTTCGAACGGGACTCGACCGCGTCGAGCGCGGTGCGGTCGGCGTCGCCGAACGTGATCTCGCCCGCCGCCATGTTGGCCTCCAGGTGGGCGGCGTCGGCGGTGCCGGGTATGAGCAGCACGTTCGGGGCGTGGTGCAGCAGCCAGGCGAGGCCGACCTGCGAGGGCGTGGCGCCCAGCGACTCGGCGACGGCATGGACGGTCGGCTCCTCGGTGACCTTCGGGAGCCCGGGGAAGGCCCCGCCAAGCGGGAAGAACGGCACCCAGGCGATGCCCTCGGACGCGCACAACCGCAGCATGTCCTCGTCGTCGCGGGAGACGAGGCTGTAGGCGTTCTGGACGCAGACGACGCCGGCCGGCAGGGCGCGGCGCAGGCCGTCGAGGGTGACGCTGCTCAGGCCGATCGCGCCGATCTTGCCCTCGTCGCGCAGGGCCGTCATCACCGCGAGCTGGTCGTCGAGGTCGACCACCTGGTCGCCCTCGGGACGCAGGCCGGGGCCGCTGTCCAGACGGCGGAGGTTGACGACCGCCAGCCGATCGACGCCGAGGCTGCGCAGGTTGGCCTCGACGCTGGCCCGCAGTTGCTCGGGCCGCTGCGCGATCCGCAACGGGAGGCGCCCGCCCGGATCGGGGTCGGCGCCGACCTTGGTGACGATGAGGACATCGTCTTCGGGACGCACGGCCTTGCGGATCACGGCGTTGGCGAAGCCGAAGCCGTAGAACTCGGCGGTGTCCACATGGTCCACGCCCAGTTCGATCGCGCGGCGCAGCGGCGCGACGGCCTCGTCGCGGCGGTCGTGCAGGCGGGGGAGCTGGGCGGCGCCGTAGCCGATCCGGGACACGGCGCGGCCGGCGAACGCGGCGGTTGAGGTGCTGATGGGAGGGCCTCCTCGATCGGGTGGCACGCCGTCCGTCCGGCGCGCCCGCGGCCACACCGTACAAGCAATGGATGACAGATTTCAATATTTGTCATCGCGATGGCAGCTGACGAACGTACATGGTTTGGGTTCCGTCAGCCGCTGGCGTACGTTCCTCGCTGGGAACGTCCAGCGGCCGGGCACGACGGCTGCGTGCCGCACCGAGGAGGAGGCCTGATGCGCGGGGAGCCGCTCGACGCGGAGACGATCGTGTCGGCGACCGAAGAGGTGCTGCGCCGCCACGGACCGGAGAAGACCACGGTGCTCGACGTCGCGCGGCTGCTGGGAGTGAGCCACGGGAGCGTGTACCGGCACTTCCCGTCCAAGGCCGCGTTGCGCGAGGCCGTGATCCTGTGCTGGCTCGACAGGGTGAGGGAAGAGTTCGTCACCGCGGCGCAAGATTCCGCCCTGCCTCCGCCCGACCGGCTGCGCGGCCTGCTCACCACGATGTTCGCGGTGAAATGGGCGAAGGCGAAGGAGGACCCGGAGCTGTTCGCCACCTTCCGGGTGCTGGCGGCGGAGCACAGCAGCGTGTCGTCCGCCCACGTCGAGTTCCTGCTCGCCCAGGTTCGCGCGATCGTCGCCGACGGCATCGCCGGCGGCGACTTCGAGCCCGGCGACCCGGAGGCGATCGCGCGGGCCGTCTTCAACGCGACCAACCGCTTCCACGACCCGATGCACGCGGCGGAATGGCAGTCCCCAGAGGCCGAAGCCGAGGCCGAGGGGGTCGTCTCGCTCATCCTCGACGGCATCCGGGCCCGGTAGAGACGCCGCAGGCGCGCGTCCGGGGTTCGTCGTCGACGACGAAGGCGTGCCCGGTGGGTTGTCACTCGGGTGCGCAGCCGGACAGCTCTCAAATAGATACCGTTGTTCTTATGAGGTTCCCCGGGAAGCCCGCCGCGCGCCGCCGCCTCGCGGCCGCGCTGGCGGCCTGCACCGTCATGACCGCCCCCGGGCTCGCGCCCGCCCCCGCCGCCGCCGCGCAGACCGCCTACCCGGTGGGCGACCTGGCGACCTCGATCGGCAACTTCCTCTTCAGCCCGGACGCGGCGCCCGGCGCCAACGTCTGGTCGTGCCGCCCGTCCGCCGACCACCCCTACCCGGTGGTGATCGTCCACGGCACGACGTCCAACCTCGGCTCGGCCGGCGCCATGATCGCCCCCACCCTGGCCAACGCGGGGTACTGCGTCTACGGGTTCAACTACGGCGAGACGTCCTCCAGCCTCGGCCACATCTACGGACTCGGCGAGATCGCGGAGTCGGCCCGCACGATGAGCGCGTTCGTCGACCGGGTGCTGGCCGCGACGGGCGCCGCCAAGGTCGACGTGGTCGGCGCCTCGCAGGGCGGGATGATGCCGAACTACTACATCAAGCGGCTCGGCGGCGCGGCCAGGGTGCGCACGATGATCGGCCTCGTCCCGACCAACCACGGCACGACCATGCAGGGCCTGGTCGACATCGGACGCTCATTGCACGTCCTCGGGCTGGTCAACGACGCGTACCGCTTCATCGGCGCCCCCGCCTACCCCGAGCAGGAGGACGGCTCCGACTTCCAGAAGGCGCTGTTCGCCGACGGCGACACCGTCCCCGGCGTCCGCTACCTGACGATCGCGACCTCGCACGACACCACCGTGACCCCGCTGACGAACTCGTTCCTGCACGGCGGCGACTCCACCAACATCCTGCTGCAGGACCTGTGTCCCGACGACCCCGTCAGCCACTCCGGGATCACGCTCGACGGCCCGGTCATGCAGATCATCCTCAACGCCATCGGGCCCGACGAACCGGGCTTCACGCCGACGTGCACCGGCTACGGCCCGAACATCTAGACCGCCACGCCGCGAAGCCGAGCGCGGTGCGCATCAACGGTCACGCCCGCGGTCAGGCGGCGCCGAGGTGGTACCCGGTCGCGTAGGAGCGGTCCTGATCTACGGCGCTCACGTTGTCGGCGCGCCGGCCCTCGGCCGCGTCGCGGGTGGCGAGCAGCACGGTCGTGCCGGCCGCGGAGACGCGCCGCAGCGTCGCCCAGATCCGGTGGATCGTTCCATCGTCCAGGCCGGACGTGGGCTCGTCGAGGAACAGCACGTCCGAGCGGGCCACCATCGCCAGCGACAGGTCGAGCAGCCGCCGCTCGCCGGCCGCCAGCCGCTCGAACCGCACCCCGGCGACCCTCTCCAGGCCGGTCAGCGCGAGCGCCTCGTCCACCGTCAGCGGGTCCAGCGTCCAGCGGCGCCAGCCTTCGACGATCTCGGTGACGGTGAGGCCGGGGAAGAGCCCGCCGTCCCGCCACACCGTGCCGATCCGGAGCGCGCCCCGCTCGGCATAGGGGTCGGCGCCCCGGAGCCGAACCCGTCCGCCGGAGGGTCGGCGTAGGCCGGCCAATGCCTCCAGCAGCAGCGTCTTGCCCGCTCCCTGGCGGCCGAGCAGCGCGTGAACCCCGCCTTCCGGCACCGCCAGCGAGAAGCCCCCGACCGGCCGGCCACCGCCGCTGCTGACGCGCAGGTCGCGTGCCTCGACGACGATTGTGCTCATCCTCGTTCCCCTCGCACCGTGCGGAGTCCGGCCGTCCCGGAGCGCCCGCGTGATACGAGGCTATGGAGGTGACTCGCCAGTAGCCGCCTGAGCTGGGCGGACGTTTGCATTCCGTAAGATCGTCCGGCCGTCCGCGAGCCGACCTAATTGGAAAGACTCTTGACAGTAGTGGCGCGAGCCGTGACCGTGACTAGTGCACGCATCCGCTCCTGATACGCGCGTGCCACGACAACGGCGAACCGAACCCCCCCCACCCCCCGCAGGAGGTTTCCGTTGGTCACCCGCAGATCGTTCCTCGCAGCGGCCGGAACGGCCGCGCTCGCCGTCCCGTTCGGACGCGGCCTGCTCGGCAGCCCGGCGTTGGCGGCCCCGTCGACGTGCGCGCTCACGCTGGCCAATGACGGCTCCGCTCCCGTGAAGGCCTACATCACCGGCCGTGAACAGGGCACCGACCGGCTGATGCTGCTCCGCGCCGACAGCACGCCGTACTACCCGGCATCGCCCTCGGCGCCGCAGACCCCGCTGCCCGTGGACTGCTCGATCCCGGTCGGCGCCGGCGGCGAGACGAACCTCACCCTCGGGCAGATGTACGCCGCGCGCATCTACTTCGTGAAGAACGACTCGCTCGACTTCTACGTCAACCCCGGCCCCGCGCTCGTCGAGCCGGCGTTCGCCAACCCGTCCGACTCCAACTACCTGAAGACCTGGTCGTTCTGCGAGTTCACCTTCAACGCGGCGCAGCTGTTCGCGAACATCTCCTACGTCGACCTGCTCACCGCGCTGCCGATCGGGCTGAACCTCGTCGGCGACTCCGCGCACACGGTCGCGCCTGCGCCCGCCGGCGCGGTGAACGCGGTCGCGGACGCCCTCGTCGCCCAGAGGAACGCGGACGGGCAGCCCTGGGACCAGCTCGTCATCCGCAACAACGGCAGTGTTCTGCGGACGATCGCGCCGCAGGGCTACATGGCGAACAACCCCGGCGCCTTCTCCTCGTACTGGGACGGCTACGTCAACCAGGTCTGGGGCAAGTACGCCGGAACCGACCTCAAGGTAGACATCCAGGGCGGGCGCGGCGTCTTCACCGGACGCGTCAACGGCGGGGTGCTCGCCTTCAACGACGGGAGCACGTTCGCGCGGCCCGCGTCCAAGGACGTCTTCACCTGCAACGACGGGCCGTTCGCCAACAACCCCGGTGACTCCGACATCAGGAAGGGACTGCTCGCGCGCATCGCCGCCGCGTTCAACCGCAGCACCATCCTGAGCAGCGCCGACCAGCCGAACGGCACCCGGGAGTCGGACTACTACAAGGACCCGACCACCAACCACTGGGCGCGGATCGTGCACGCCAACACCCCGATCGGGTACGCCTTCCCGTACGACGACGTCTGTCCCGACGGGCAGCCGGACGTCTCCGGCGCCGCCAGCGACGGCAACCCGCAACACCTCACAGTGACCGTCGGCTAGGACCTGCCTCGCGAGGGGCGGGGAGTGTCCAATTTTAGACAACTTCGAACTTGTGTTCGATATCTTCGTCGCGTCGCTGGGTACTTCTCCGGCAGAGAGTGCGGATCGGTAGACGCAACGCGCTTCTCCGGGCCTGCGGGGCGCGGAAGGCCGTTCCCCATGGCGAACGGTGCGCTCGCGTTGAGCGCCTGCCCGGGTCTTCCTGCCCTCCGGCAGGTTCCCCGGTGCCAGGCGAGAGAGGGAAGGTGATCCGGATGGGCAAGCCTCGGCGTGGTTGGAACTGGCGGAAGGTCGCGGCCTTCGCCGCCCTCGGGCGCTTCGCGCTGGAAGCCGCCCGCATCGCATGGGACTGGCTGAACGAAGAAGACCCCGGCCCGTACCTCTGACGGGGGCGGTCGCCGCCCTGGTCAGAGGTGGCCGGTCGCGTGGGGGCTCGGACCGGTTGCGGACGGAATAACGCTGCCGCGGCGCCCGCTGTAATCATCGACAAAGGACACGAGGGAGAGAACATGGCAACCGAGAGGGCACTGCTCGCGGGCGGCTGTTTCTGGGGGATGGAAGAGCTGTTCCGCCGCCAGCCCGGAGTGGTCTCCACGCGGGTCGGTTACAGCGGCGGTGACGTGCCGAACGCCACCTACCGCAACCACGGGTCCCACGCCGAGACCATCGAGGTCGTCTACGACCCCGACCAGACCGACTTCCGGGCGCTGCTGGAGTTCTTCTTCCAGATCCACGACCCCACGACCGTGAACCGGCAGGGCAACGACATCGGCACGAGCTACCGCTCCGCGATCTTCTACACCTCGGACGAGCAGCGGAAGGTCGCCGAGGACACCATCGCCGACGTCGACGCCTCCGGCCTGTGGCCGGGCAAGGTCGTCACCGAGGTGACCGCCGCCGGCGACTTCTGGGAAGCCGAGCCGGAGCACCAGGACTACCTGCAGAAGTACCCGAACGGGTACACCTGCCACTTCCCCCGCCCCGGCTGGAGGCTGCCCAAGCGGACCGCCGAAGCCTGACACTGCGGGACGGCGCGGGACGGCGCGGGCGTCAGCGCGCGCCGTTCCCGGCGGTGCGCCGGGCGACCTCCTTGGCTAGGAAGGATTCCAGCGGCTCGCCGACGCCGGGATTACCCGCGAGCAGCAGCGGAGTGCCGTCCGCGCCCCTGCCGAAGCAGCCGACGCGACCGGTTTCGACGCCCGTGGCCGGGTCGATGGGGAGCGGGTCGCGCAGGGGCGAGCCTCCTCCCGTCCACATCACCTCCTGGTCGGGGGCCAGTCCCGTCCGGAGCCGCGCCTTGCGGAGCTTCTTGTTGAGCGGCGGGGACTCCGACAAGGGGTACGGGGGAATCAGCGGCTCCTTGCGGCCCATCGGGTACGCGACGCCCTCGGCGTTCAAAGCGAAGGGCCCGAGCGGCCAGCGCCGGTCGATGATCGAGACGCGGCCGGCGAGGACCATCCCCCACAGTTCCAGCCGCTGGTTCACCTTGCCCATTTCCAGGACGGGAACGGACGGGACGCCGGCGTCCCGTAGGTGGCGCGCCGAGGCCGCCAGCAGTTCCCGGATGCGCGCGACGACCTGCTGCCACTCGGGCAGTTCGCCGTACCGCCGCGTGCTCTCGCTCGCTGCACGCGCCGCCGCCTGCTGGTCGAGCCGGCGGCGCTCGGCGGACACCAGATCATCGAAGTCGGACACGTCGCCGTCCTTCCACTGCGCCGGCCTGGGAGCACCGCGCGCACGGCGGCAGGCCCCTAGACGTTCGCACACGCCGTGCGCGCAGGCCAAGACCGGGCTTCCCCGGGAAATACCGGGTTGCGGGGCCGGGTAGGGCGCGGCCCTCGGTGGCCGTCCGGCCGGGAGTGCGAACGAGATCGCTTCCGCGTGCGTCGAAGCGGGTGCCGGGGCTCCCCCTCGCACGAAGGACACTGATGTCGCAGCGGAGATTGAGCCCTGCCGGCGCCCTCGTCACGATCGTGGTCTGGCTCGCCGTCGCCCTCCTCCCCCTGCTCTTCGGCCTCTCGGACGCCCGCCTGGCGTTCGGCCTCACCGGCACGCCCGGCACGGCGACGGTGGAGAGCTGCGCCGAGTACGGCTCGGGAGAGGACGCGCAGACCGAGTGCCGCGGACGCTTCGTCCCGGACGACCGCGGGACGGCCGCCCGCACCGTCGGGCTGCCACCCGAGTCGGACGAGGGCGAGACGTTCCGGGCCCGGCTCCAGCCCGATGGGGAGCGGGCGCGGCCCGCGGACCTCAAGGGCCGCCTGTCCGCGCTGATCCTGCCCGCCCTGGGGCTGCTCTTCCTGGTCCCCATGCCCCTCGGACTGGGCTACCTGCTCACCGACCGCCGGCCGGGGCGAATCCTGCGCTACCTGACGGCGGGCGCGGCGGCGGTGCTGGGCGCCGTCTGCCTCGCGGGCCTGGTCGCCTCCAACCTCTGAAGGCGACCAGGTGACCGTCCGATGGGATGACACGCCTTTTTGCCATGATCGGGCCCGCCTATCTCCATAAGTAAGGCAATATGCGGCTTCCCGGGCGAATTCGTGATCATATGGCTGTGGCGAGCGGCGGCCAGAACTCGCGCAGGGGAGTCGGCGATATGAGGAACAGGGCGCTTCGCGCCGCCGCGGCGATCGCGGTCGCCGCGGCCACAACGGCCGCCGCGTCGACCGGGCACCGCCCGGGGCAGCACCGCGAACCGGGACCGCTCCTGGTGGGCGAGCCGTTCACCGGCGCGAGCGCCGACTCGCGCTTCGTCGGGTACGGATCCGCCTGCCTGACGGGCGCGCCGCGCGGAGCGCCCCCGGCCGAGGCCACGAGCCATCCCCTGGGAGGGTGCCGCCGGGATCCGGCCGGCCCCGTGCCCCCGGGCGACGCGGCGATGCGCGGATATCTGCAGCTCACCGATGCCCACGTCGAAGAGACCGGCGCAGTGCTGTTCGACTCGCCGATCCCCGCCGGGGAAGGGCTGGAGGCCACCTTCGAGCAGTGGCAGTACGGGAACACCACGCCCGCGCCCGCGGACGGGATCTCGTTCTTCCTCACCGACGGAGCCGAACGGCTCACCACGCCGGGCGCCTTCGGCGGGAGCCTCGGCTACGCCCAGAAACTGCCGGACGGCAGCACCGACGGCCAGTTCGTCCCAGGGATCAGCGGTGGATATCTCGGCATCGGGCTCGACGTGCTGGGAGATTACTTCGGCGATGGGGAAAGGCGCGGAAACGGATGCGAACGGCGTTCTCCGGCCGGAACGGTTTTCCGGCGACCCGCTCCGGGCCCCAATGTCGTGAGCGCCCGCGGCCCTGGCAACGGAAATGACGGTTACTGCCTGCTCGCCGCCACGACCGGGAACGCGACGGCCAGAGGCCTCTGGCCGTCGACACTTCCCGGTCGGCTCCATGGCGATTTGAAGACCATGCCTTCCGGTGCGACACCCGAGCGGGCCGAAGAATTGCTGGAGCCGATGAAAAGGACCGTCCGTGTGACGGTGTCGTCCCCGCCGGAGCCGATGGCGACGGTCGGCATCGACTTCCAGGACGGGCGAGGCTTCCGGCAGGTGCTCCGATTCCACGCGCCCGAGCCGGTCCCGGACACTCTCAAGCTCGGCTTCGCCGCGTCCACGGGACCGCTCACCGACGTCCAGCTCATCCGGCACCTCACCGTCCGCGCGGGCGACAGCTGACTGCTCAGCTGACGACCGCGCCGCTGGTCAGGACAGTCGGCGGAGCCGGTAGAAGCAGAGGCCGGTGAGGCCGAGGGTGAGGAGGGCGTAGAGGCCCGCCTCGCACCACTGGAGAGGCCAGAAGCGACCGGGCGGCTGGTAGGTCATCGCCTGCCGGTAGCCGAGCCGGTTGATCTCGGCCGTGCAGGCATCGCGGGTCGGTGCGCCCCCGGACGGCGCGCACGCTCCGGAGGTCAGCGAGACCTTGACGTCGCCGACGGTGCGTCCGGACGCGTCGATGGTGCGCTGCGACAGGATCCACGCGCCGGTCTCGGGCGGCTTGATCCGCAGGCGCACCGAGCCGTCGGCGGTGTCGGCCATGAGCGATTTCAGGTTCGCGCCGGTGATCGCGGTGGTGGTGCGGGTGGGCGGCAGCAGATGGGGCCTGACCAGGAGCGGCACCGCGACCTGGACGGCTGCGAACACGGCCAGGGTCAGGACCATCGCGGGCACCGTCCGGCGGACGAGCATCCCGACCACCACGCCGAGGACGAACGCGAAGGCGGCGTAGCCGACGGGGACGATGTACCGCGCGCCGAACACCAGGGGCGACAGGCGCGGCAGCTCGTCCGCCGCGCTCCTGTCGATGGGGGCCGACCACCAGGTGATCGCCGCGCTGCCCAGCGCGGCGACGGCGGTGGTGGCCAGCCCGACGAGCGCGAGCTTGACGGCGAGCCAGCGGGTGCGCGTGACGCTCTGGTTCCACACCAGCCGGTAGGTGCCGCTCTCCAGTTCGCGGCTGATCAGGGGCGCTCCCCAGAACAGCCCGACCAGGCCGGGCAGCAGCAGCACGACGGCGATGAGCGCGAGGAAGACCGTCTGGTGGTCGTCGAAGAACTGCCCGGTGAACGTCGAGCAGTCGCGTGCGGCCGTGCAGGCGGACCGTCCGGAGGCGTAGTCGTCGGCGAGGCCGGGACCGGTGGCGGCCAGGACGGCCGCCAGCGCGGCGAGCGCGGCGAAGCCCGCCGCCGCCTGGGTACGGAACTGGCGCAGCGTCAACCAGATCATCGCTGGACCTCCAGGGCCGGCCGGGCGCCCGCGTCGCCATCGGGGTTCAGGTAGGCGAGGACGAGGTCTTCGAGGCCGAGGCCGCTGACCGTCCAGGCCGGGTCGTGGATCGGGCCGCGGGACCGGACGATGAGGGTCGTCTGGCGGCCGGTGTGGCTCGCCGAGACGACGTGCTGGTCACCGGGCAGCCGGACCGGGTCGCGGCGCGGGCCGGTGAGGCGGTGGTGGGAGGCCAGCAGCTCGTCGACCTCGCCCGCGATCCGGACCTGGGACGCCACCAGCACGACCAGGTGGTCGCAGGCCCGTTCCAGGTCGGAGACCAGGTGGGAGGAGAGCACGACGCCGAGCCCGTGCTCGGCGACGGCCTCCATCAGGCCCCGCAGGAAGTCGCGGCGGGCGAGCGGGTCGAGCGCGGCGACCGGCTCGTCCAGGATCAGCAGCTCGGGGCGCTTGGCGATGCCGAGGGTGAGGGCGAGCTGGGCGCGCTGGCCGCCCGACAGCCGCCCGGCCCGTTGCGCGGGGTCCAGGCCGAGCCGCTTGATCCGCTCGCGCGCCAGGGCGTCGTCCCATCCGGGGTTGAGGCGGGCGCCCAGGCGCAGGTGCTCCTCGACGCTCAGCCCCGCGTAGACGGGGGTGTCCTGGGCGACGAAACCGACCTTGGCGAGCTGCTCGGGCCCGGTGCCCGGACGGCCGCCGCACACCTCGATCGTGCCCGAGGTCGGGGCGAGCATCCCGGCGGCCAGGTTCAGCAGCGTGCTCTTGCCGGCGCCGTTGGGGCCGACCAGGCCGACCACGCGCCCGGCGGGGATGTCCAGGGTGCAGTCCGACAGCGCCCGGCGGCGCCCGTAGGTCTTGGTGAGCGCGCGGGCGCGCAGGGCGGCGGTCACGCGGTCTCCTCCTGTCCGGCGGCGCGGAACGTCGACATGAACAGGGCCTCGATGCTCTCGTCGTCCAGGCCGGCCCGGCGGGCCTTGGCCAGCCAGCGCCGCAGCTCGGTGCGCAGCGGGCCGTGCGCGGCCAGCGAGGTGTCGGCGAGGGTCGCCGTCACGAACGTGCCGACCCCGGGACGGGCGGCGACCAGGCCCTCGTGCTCCAGCTCGCGGTAGGCCTTCAGCACCGTGTTGGGGTTGATCGCCAGCTGCGCCACGACCTCCTTGACCGTGGGAAGCCGGTCGCGCTCCTTCAGCAGCCCGAGCCGCAGCGCGTGCCGGACCTGCCGGACGAGCTGCTGGTACGGCGGCAGCCCCGAGCCCGGATCCAGATGGAACTCGATCACCATTCCTCCATTTAACTAGTTGCCTAGTACTTTAGAGGTGTGGTGCAGCGCCCTGTCAATCCCGCAGGCACGAAGCTCAGCTGGACAGCCGATCCAGCCATTCCGCCAGTAGCTGCTGTTCACCGGGGCTGAGGGCGTCCTGGTCGGGCAGCGAGGCGCGCAGGGCGCGGGCGGCTCCGGCCGGTCCCACCTACCACCGCCACGTCGCACGCACCGCGACCTCGCTGGCGTCCAGGGCCTGAGCGAGGTCGCGGTGCTTGCCGTCGCGGCGGGGTCAGGGGTGCTCCGGGGCCCGGCGGGGCATCAGGGCGACGAGCGGGATGCTGAGGACGACCAGGCCCAGGACGACGATCAGGCTGATCTCCATGGCGTGGCCGAGTCCCGAGTCCGCGCCATGGAAGAAGATCGAGGTGACCGCGGCCGATCCCAGGCCGGAGGCGAGCTGCTGTATCGAGCTCAGCGAGCCGCTGGCGCTGCCGGCCTCGTCGGGGGTGATGTCGCCCATCGCGACGTCGAAGATCGCGCTGGAGCAGCAGCCGAGCCCGAGACCGATCACGAAGAACGCCGGGGTGAGCGTCCACACGCCGAGGCCGGTGCCCGAGGCGACGACCAGGCCGAGGACCCAGCCGCAGCCGGCCAGCACGATGGCCAGCCCGACGAAGATCAGGGTGCGGCCCAGCTTGGCGAGCAGGCCGCCCATGGCGGCGAACGCGGAGCCGATGATGCCCACGGTCAGCGGCAGCAGCGCCAGCGCCGCGCCGCGCGGCGAGGCGTGCAGGCCCTCCTGAAGGAACAGCGACAGCACGTAGAGCAGGCCGATCGTGGCGGCGAAGATCGCGAGCCCGACGAGCATGCCGGAGGTGAAGCCTCGGTTGCGCAGCAGCGACGGCTTGAGCAGCGGGTCGGCGGCGGTCGTCTGGCGGTGGGCGAACGCGGCGAAGAACGCCACGCCGGCGGCGATCGAGGCGATCGGGACCGTGGTCCAGCCGTTCGTGGAGCCCTCGATCAGGCCGTACAGCAGGCCGAACATCGCGCCGGCGAGCAGGCCCGAGCCCCAGCCGTCGACGACCGCGGAGCGGTCGCCGTCGTCGTGGGGGAGGATCCTGGCGGCCACCGCCAGGCCGATCACGCCCAGCACCACGTTGATCAGGAAGATCGGGCGCCAGGACAGGCCGAACAGGTCGGCGCTGATGATGAACCCGGCCAGTACCGGGCCGCCGATGGTGGCCGTTCCCAGCAGCGGGCCGAACAGGCCGAACGCCTTGGTCAGCATCTCCGGCGAGAACGTCCTGGTCATGATCGCCATGCCCTGGGGGATCAGCAGGGCGCCGAAGGCCCCCTGCGCCACCCGGGCCGCGATCAGCAATGCCGGGTCGGGGGACAGGCCCGCCACCGCCGAGGCGACCGTGAAGCCGGCCATCCCGACGAGGAAGAGCCTGCGCTGGCCGTACTTGTCGCCCAGCCGGCCGCCGACCATGAGCAGCACGCCCATGGCGAGCATGTACGCCGTGCCCAGCCATTTGATCAGGCCCTGGCCGCCATGCAGTTCCGTGGCGATGGTGGGCGCGGCGATGTTGGTGACGGTCGCGTCGATCACGTCCAGGGCGTCGGCGAGCAGCACCAGCGCCAGGATCGCCCACATCAGCCGGGAGGACCTCGGACGGGCCGTCGTCGTCACGGGCGTCGTCATGGTCGTCATCGCGGCACCCGCTTCATGGTCGTCAGGTTCATGTCCTGGTTCCCTGCTCTTCAGGACCGGCCCCTCGTGGGCGGCCTCACACCACTGCTACGAACACCGCCGCCCCGATCCGACACCGCCTCACAACTTTTTTGTTGGAGTCGTCGGCGCCGCCGTCGTACCGCAGGTCAGGAGACGTCCTTTGCCTTCGGAGCCCGGACGAAGCGAGACCCGTCGCCGGCGCGACGGGTCTCGGAGGAATCGGCAGGGCGGTCCGGGGGCGGCGCCGCCGCTGCGGGCGCGGGATGTAGATCGGGAGTTGCGGGCGCTATCGCAGTTGGTCGCGGCGGCGGGTCAGGTAGGCGGTCTCGGCGGTGTTGCCCGCCAGTTCGATGGCCTTGTCGTAGGCCGCGCGTGACTCCCGGCTCTGGCCCAGCCGGCGCAGCAGGTCGGCGCGGGTGGCGTGGTAGGCGTGGTAGTCCGCCAGCTTGTCGTGGAGACGGTCGACGGCTGCCAGCGCCACCTGCGGGCCGTCGAGTTCGGCGACCGCGATGGCCCGGTTGAGGGCGATGATCGGCGAGGGGTCGAGGCGGACGAGCTGGTCGTAGAGGGCGAGGATCTGCGACCAGTCGGTGTCGCGCGCGTCGCGGGCGGAGGTGTGCACGGCGTTGATCGCGGCGAGGATCTGGTAGCGGCCCGGAGCCGTCCCGGCGGCGGCAGCGGCCAGGCGCTCGCGCACCAGCCGGTGGCCTTCGGCGATCAGCGCCGCGTCCCAGGCCCCGCGGTCCTGCTCGACGAGCGTGACCAGCTCGCCGCCGGACGAGACGCGGGCGGTGCGGCGGGCCTCGGTGAGCAGCATCAGCGCCAGCAGCCCGGCCACCTCGCCGTCGTCCGGCAGGAGGGCGCGGATCAGGCGGGTGAGCCGGATCGCCTCGGCGGTCAGGTCGTGCCGGAGGGGATCGGTGTCGGGGCCGGTCGCCAGGTAGCCCTCGTTGAACACCAGGTACAGGACGGCGAGCACGCCGGACACGCGCGCCGGCAGATCCTCGGCGGACGGCACGCGGTAGGGGATGCGGGCCGCCTTGATCTTGGCCTTGGCGCGGGTGATCCGCTGACCCATGGCGCTCTCGGCCACCAGGAAGGCGCGGGAGATCTCCGGCACGGTCAGCCCGCCGACCATCCGCAGCGTCAGCGCCACCCGGGTGTCCATCGCCAGTGCCGGATGGCAGCAGGTGAAGATCAGCCGGAGCCGGTCGTCGTCGATGGCGCCGACGGGCTCGGGCGGGGCGTCGTCGTACACCGTCTGAGCCTCCTTGTGCTTGTCGTCGCGCTTGTTCTCGCGCCGGATCCGGTCGATGGCCTTGCGGTTGGCGGTGGTGGTCAGCCAGGCGCCGGGGTTCGGCGGCACGCCGTCGGCCGGCCACCGCTCGACGGCGGTCGCGAACGCCTCGGCGGCCGCCTCCTCGGCGATGTCGAGGTCACCGAAGCGCCTGGTCAGGGACGCGACCACCCGGGCCCACTCCTCGCGATGGGTCCGGATGACCGCCTCGCGGGCGTCGACGTCGCTCACAGGAACGGTCGCACCTCGATCTTCCGATCGCAGACCTTCGACGCCTCGGTGGCGAGCTTGAGCGCCACGTCCAGATCGGGGGCCTCCCACACCCAGACGCCGGCGAGGTACTCCTTGGACTCCACGAAGGGCCCGTCGCTGAACACCGCCTGCTCGCCCCGGTTGTCGACGACCGTGGCGGCGCCGGTGTCGGCGAGCCCGCCCGCGAAGACCCAGTGGCCCTCGGCCATCAGCCGTTCGTTGAACTCGCTGATGGCGGGCTCCCTGTCGGTGCGGCCGGGATTGCTCTTGTCGTCGATCACGGAAACCAGGTACCGCATCTGAAGATCATCTCCTGTGGTGTCGGGACAGCGTGGTCCGGTGGTCGGGGACGTCAGGCCGCCGGCGCGTACTGCGGGCGCCCGGCCGGCCGGTAGACGTGGATCGCCACGCCCTTGGAGTCGACGCGCGACTCGACCAGGTCGAGCGCGAGATCCCGGCCCGCGTCGGGGAACAGCCGCGCGCCCTGGCCGACGACCACCGGGACGGTGATCAGGACCATCTCGTCGACCAGATCGTTCTCCAGCAGCCATCGGGTCAGGATGCCACTGCCGTGCACCTGGAGCTCGCCGTCCGGCCGGGCCTTCAGCTCTCGGACGGCGGCCGCGACATCTCCGGACAGAACGGTCGTGCCCGACCATCCCGGATCGGTGAGCGTGCTCGACGCCACGTACTTGGGCCGTGCGTTCAGCGCTTCCACGACGCCCTCCCAGCCAGGCGCGTCCTGGACGGTCATGGTCCCCCACGAGCCGGCGAACAGCTCGTAGGTCCGCCGGCCGAACAGGAACGCGTCGGCGCGCCGGTAGGTCTGGTTGATGAACGCCACGGTCTCGCCGTCGCCCTTCCTCCGGGCCCACCCGCCGCGCTGGAACCCGTTCCTGCGGTCCTCGTCCGACGCGTGGCCGTTTCCCTGCATCACTCCGTCGATGGTGACCTGAGTGACGGTCGTCAGCTTCATGATCGCGGTCCCTCTGCTTCGGCGCCGCCCACTGGCAGGCGGCCTCACCTCCGCTACGAACACCCCGGCCCCGATCCGACACCGCCGCCCCAGATTCTTTTGAGAATTTTCCGGGACGCCGGCTGCTGCCCCTACCCCGGCGCCTGCCCGCACCGTCCGGGCCGTCCACGACTCGTGAGCTATCGGGCGGGTGTGTCGGCCGATGGGGCGAGGCCGGTGAATGCGAGGTCGACGATGGCGTTGACGTGCTCGGCGTCGGCTATGCGCGGGGTGAGCAGCCGGCGGTAGTAGGCGGCGCCATAGAGCAGTTCGGTGACGAGGACCGGGTCGGCGTCGGAACGGACCTGTCCCTCGCGCTGCGCCGTTCTTATGCGTTCGGCGGCGGCGCCCGCCAGGTGACCGATGAAGGTGTCCCACAGGGCCCGGTGGAGGTCGGGGTCGTGCTGGGCTTCGCCGATCAGCGCGCGGTAATGCGGAAAGACGCCCGGGTCGCCGAGGATGCGGGAGGCCGCCGCCATCTGCGTCTTGATATCGGCGACGAAGTCACCGGTATCAGGGAAGGACGCGTCCATTTTCCAAGTGGACAGCAGGCCGTCCAACAGCACCGCGGCCTTGGACGGCCACCAGCGGTAGATCGTGTTCTTGCCGACGCCGGCGCGGGCGGCGATGCCCTCGATGCTCAGTTTGCGGTACCCGACCTCCTGGCACAGGTCCATGGCGGCCTTGATGACGGCGTTGGCGGCCTCTTCGCTGCGGCGCTCGGGACGTCTAGGTGACATGCGGACAGCATAGCCCTCAGGCGGCACGGAACGTTCCGTATTGACTGGGCGGTCGGCGGGGTGCATGCTGAGGCGGCACGGAACGATCCGTGCCGCCAGCGAGGGACGAGCCCCATGAAAGTTGAGTTCACCCACGACATCACCTGTGTCTGGTCGGCGCTCGGCTACGCCCGCTTCCGGCGGGCCGCCGAGGAGCACCGGGCGGCCGGCGGCGAACTGGAGGTCGTCTTCAGGCCGTACCGGCCCGCGGTCTCGTCGCCGAGTCGTGGCCATCTCCAGCTCGACCCCGCCGCGCGGGCCGAGCAGATCGCACGGGCAGCGGCGGCGGACGGCCTGGTGGTGAACCTCGGCCGGATCGTCCCCGCCCCTACCGCCCGCGCCCACAGGCTCATCGCGCTGGCGGCCGCGCACGGCACCGCCGAGGACATGGCCGCCCGCCTGTACCGCGCCTACTTCACCGAAGGGCTGGACATCGCCGACGCCGACGTGCTGCGGGGCCTGGCGTCCACGATCGGCGTCCGGTGGGGCAGCGGGATGGACGGCGAGCGGCTCCGCGTGGAATCTGCGCAGCCCGTCCGCGCGTCCGGCCCACAAGTGCCGGTCTTCCGGTTCCCGGACGGAACCGTCCTGGTCGGAGCCGTGTCCCTCGCCGCGCTGCGGAGCGAGCTGAGGCGCGCCGACTCAACGCGCCGCCTTTGCTGGCCAGCACCCGACCGCGCGCCCACCGCAGAACCAGCGCTCTGACCGCCGCCACGCTCCAAGACGAGAGCAGACCCGGTGCCGGCGCCATGTACGCTGGACAGGCCCACGGCGAGACCGGCCATGGCGGCCACGGGGGCCCGGTCTCGTGGGGGATGGCGGCGCGGACGACCCTGCATTGCCTGACCGGTTGCGCCATCGGCGAGGTGCTCGGAATGGTGATCGGGACGGCCTTCGGCTGGTCGAACGCGGCCACGATCGTCGCGGCGGTCGTCCTGGCCTTCGTGTTCGGGTACGCGTTGACGATGCGCGGCGTCCTCAAGGCCGGGCTGTCGGTGCGGGCGGCGTTCGGTGTGGCGCTGGCCGCCGACACGGTGTCGATCCTGGCCATGGAGATCCTGGACAACGCGACCGTGATGGTGATCCCCGGAGCGAGGCCACCGCCCGAGACGTCCTGTTCCCGCCATGAGTCGGTTCTCCTGCACAATGTGGAGAGGACGGAGGTGGCCGTGTGGCCGGATTGGCTGGATCGCTCGAGCGCTCCATCATGGACGTGCTCTGGGCGGCGCCCGGCCCCCTGCGGGTCCGTGAGCTGCTGACCAGGCTGAACGAGAACGCCGACAAGGCGCTCGCCTACAACACCGTGCAGACGGTGGCCGAACGCCTGGCGCAGAAGGGGCTGCTGCAGCGCACGCCGGACGGTCTGGCCTTCCGCTACAGCCCCACCAGGCCCCGCGAGGAGTACGCGGTCGAGCTGATGCTCGACGTGCTCACCGACGCCCCCGACCACGGCGCGATCCTGGCGAGGTTCGCCGAGAGCGTCCCGCCCGAGGACGCCCGGCACCTGCTGGACGTCCTGCGCCGGCGGACCTCCGGTGACAAGACCTGAGGCCGGACCGCATGCTCTTCTCGGTGCTCGCGCTGATCGCGTCGGCGGTCCTGCTGGGCTTCCTCGCCGGGCCGGTGCTCGACCGGCTGCGCCGGCCGGCCGTCGGCCCGGGGACCGCCATCGCCTGCTGGGTTGCGGCCCTGGCGGGAACCTTCATCGCCAACACGGCCGTCCTGGTGGTGGCGCTCATCTCGCCGCCGGGGCCCGGACACGGCCTTTTGGAATGGTTGCGCGACTGCCTGCCCCACCACGGGTATCTGGCCGTCATCATGGCGGCGGCCGCGACTCTCGTCCTGATGACGGCCTGCTGCTCACGGCTGGCGCGGAGCCTTCCGCGGCTCGGCCGTGCCGTGCGCCACCGCCGCCGGCATCGGGAGATGCTGCGCCTGGTCGCCCGGGAGCACAGCCGGCACGCCGACGTCCTGGTGCTCGATCACCCCGTCCCCGTGGCGTACTCCCTTCCCGCGCGCCAGCGCTCGATCGTGGTGAGCACGGGCGCCCAGGAATCGCTCACTGAAGCGGAGCTCGGCGCGGTTCTGGCGCATGAGCGCGCCCACCTGCGCCAGCGTCACCACGCGCTGCTGCTCATGCTCGACCTCGTCCATGCGCTGCTGCCGTGGCTGCCGACGGTCCGGCGCGCGAAGTCGAGGCTGCCGATCCTGCTGGAGATGGCCGCAGACGACGCCGCGGCGAGCGCCTACGGCAGGCGGACGCTGGTGGACGCCTTGTGCCGGCTCTCCGCCGCCCCCGGAGTGGCGGGCGCGCTGGGCGCGGCGGGGGAGTCCGGGCCGGCTGCGCTGGTCGAGCGGGTGCTGCGCCTGGAGGGTTCCGGACCGGTGAAGGCGTCTCGTTCCGCTCGGGTCGCGGCCTGCGCCTTCGCGGCGGCGGCCATCGCAGCGCCGCTCCTCGTGGGTGCCGTGGCGATCGCGGAGCTGTCCACCACCTGCTGAGCGGCTTGTCGGGCTATTGCGTGAAATGTGTGACTTGAGTGGCGCATGAGCGCGCTATCTCCTACGCTCCGTAGGAGGTCATGGTGACGCGCCCCCGCCGGGGGCCGCCGATGGCCGCGCCGAATCCCGCGGACGCCGTCCCGGGAACCGGGGACCCGATCTTCAGGGGTGAATCCGTCCGGCCAGGACGGTAGGGCGACTCCGGCCCGAACCCGTCAGCTGACCCGGTAGGCGGTACTGGAGAGGACGACGCATGCAGCGACGAGCTGCCGGTATCTTGACGTCAGCGCGCCGCCGGATCATCACGAGCACAGCTTGGGCGGCCTCGGTCGTGCTGTCCGTCGGGCTGCTGGCGCCGGCGCCCGCCGAGGCGAAGCCCAAGCCGTCGCGCAAGGAGCTGACGGCCCAGCAGAAGAAGCTCGCCGATGAGGCCGAGAAGCTCAGCGAGCAGTACAACGGGCTGCGGGAACGCCTGCGGCAGGCCCAGAAGGCCGCCTCGGTCGCCAAGGCCAGCGCCGACCGTCAGAAGAAGACGCTGGACGAGGCGCGCGACCGGATGGCGAAGCTCGCCGCGGACGCCTACAAGAACGGCCCGGTCGACCCCGCGATCAGCTTCGTCTCGGCCGGCGATCCGCAGGCCGTGCTCGACCGGTCGGCCGCGCTCAACTACTTCGCCAGCCAGGACAACACGCGCATCGTCCAGCTGCTACAGACCATGCAGGGCGCCGAGCGCGCCCGGAAGGCCGCCGAGGCCCGCGCGAGCCAGGTCCGGCGGCTGACCGACGAGGCGAAGAAGAAGCGCCAGGAACTGCAGACCAAGCTCAAGAAGGTCGAGCGTCAGCTCGGGACCTACACCAGCACCGGCTCACGTCCCGGCTCCATCCCCAACGTCAGCTCCGGAGGCGCTTCGGCCAAGGCGATGGGAGCCGTCAAGGCCGCGCTGAGCCAGCTGGGCGTCCCCTACTCCTGGGGCGGCGGAACCGCGTCCGGCCCGAGCTACGGCACCGCCCAGGGCGCCAACATCAAGGGCTTCGACTGCTCCGGCCTGACCCTCTACGCCTACGCGCAGGTCGGCATCGGCCTCGGCCACTACACCGGCAGCCAGTACAGCGCCGGGACCCACGTGAGCCAGAGCCAGCTCAAGCCCGGTGACCTGGTCTTCTTCTACAGCGACCTGCACCACATGGGCATGTACATCGGCAACGGCAAGATGGTCCACGCCCCGCAGACCGGCGACGTCGTCAAGATCGCTCCGATCGCCGGCCGCCCGTTCGCCGGAGGAGTCCGCGTCGCCTGACCGCCGCGATCAGTCGGTGTCCTGCGGCCGCACCACCTTGAGCGCCGTCCGAAGGGCCTCCCTCTCCTCCGGCGACAGGTCCGACAGGAAGTGCACGAGGGCGGCGGCCTGGTTGTTGCTGGTCGCCAGCGCTTCCCGGCGCGCGTAGGACCACATCCGGTTCATGATCGCGGCTTCCAGGTCACCGAAGCGCGCCATGATCCACCAAGCCTTCCGAGATTCCGCGAGCCGGGCAGCTCGTACTACCGCCGATAGTAGTTGCCGGGCAGGCGCCTACACCGACGGAGGACGCCGGCCCGGATCACGGTTCTGGTCGTGGAAGCCGACGCTCCGTGTACCGGTCGGTCACGGCCTTCCGCGTGCCGGAGCGGGCGGAGCCCGATGGCCCCGCCCGCTCCCCTCTGCGCTACTACTTCTTGAGCATGCTCCGCATCTTCGCGATCTCCGCGGACTGCGACGACACGATCCCCGCGGCCATGCTCTTGGCCTCGGAGGACTGGCCGGCGGACTGCTCGGTCTTGGCCATGGCCACGGCGCCCTCGTGATGCTTGATCATCATTCCCAGGAACGCCTTGTCGAAGGCCGCGCCCTTGGCCGCCTCCAGCCCCTTCATGTCCTTTTCGCTCATCATCCCGTCCATGCCGTGCTGCATGCCGTCCATGCCGCTCATGCCGGGGGAGGGGGCCGAGGCGCCCCAGCCCTTCAGCCAGCCGGACAGCCGCTGGATCTCGGGAGTCTGCGCCTTCTTGATGTCCGCGGCGAGGCTCTTCACCTCGGGCGAGGCCGCGCGGGCGGCCGCGAGATCGGCCATCTCGATCGCCTGCCGGTGGTGCGGGATCATCATCTGCGCGAACATCACGTCCTGGTCGTTGTGCCGGGCCGCCTGACCGCCGCCGGTGGACGGCGATGCGCTCGAGGACATCGAGTGCCCGGCCATCGAGTCGCCGGAGTCGTCGCCGCCTCCGCATGCCGCGAGGGAGACGGCCAGCGCGGCCGGTACGGCGACGAGCGCCAGTGCACGCTTCATGGTGATGGAACCTTTCGTGTTGAGGTCTGTGTCATTGCAGGTCGTGGCGCCGCGTAGGCGTCGGCGACCTGTCACAGCCTCAGCACGGACAGGTAGTGGAGGGACGGCCTTGGCGGCGGCCGTCCGACCGGAAGGACGTGCATTCTGGCGAGCGCGAACGCGAGCGCGGCCACTGCCGGCGCCGAACGCCGGAACAGGACGCTGACGAGCCCGAGCAGCAGGAGCATCGCCAGGAACGCCAGGCAGACCTGCCCGCCAGGATGGTCCTGATGGTGATCATCCGGCTGGTTCGTGCCGGGCGGGTGGTGCGGCGCCATCGAATGCGAGGGTGCGGCGTCGTGGACGGTAGCCGCCGACGTCAGCGGCAGGCCGGTCATCTGGCTCGGGTTCGGGGAGGCTTGCAGCCCGTGCATCGCCAGCACGCCGAGAAGCAGGAGCAGGGCGAAGGACAGCAGGAACAACCGTCCCGGCCGGAACCGCCGGGACGGCACGAGGCGCCGCACCCTTCTTCTCACCATGGCCTGCCTACCCCAAGGTCGCCGACCGTTCCTCGGGCTCCCGGTTGTGAGTCCCAGGGAATGAGGGACGGCCGGCGACCGGCTTGGACGTGGCCCCTACCGTCGCCCGGCCATGGTGCGGCCGGCGGCGTCGGACCAGATCGGTGCCAGTTCGGCGTGCAACGTGTCCCAGAAAGCCAGCTCCTTGTCCTCTTGGAGAGTCGAGACCCTGCTCCAGAACTCGCGCTCCTCGGCCTCGGCGGCGACCGCGGCGGAGATCGCCGGCATGAGGGCGGTCCCGGCCTCGGCGGCGTCCAGGTCGGCGGGCGTGAGGTCGGCGGGCAGCGCGACCGGCCTCTTGTGGTGCCTGCCGCGCCTGCGCACGCGGACGGGAGCCTCGGTCGGGACTCTGGCGGCCATCGCCTTCCCGGTCGTCAGGGCGGCGGTCCCGCACACCGCGACGGCCAGAAGCCCGCCCAGCAGCGCCTCGGGCTGGACGACCTGATGATCTCCAGCCGCCTTCGGAGCGGTGTGCTGGGAGGTGACGGCGTCGCCGGGCCGGGGCCCTTCGGCCGCGTTGGCCGCGGTCACGGGCGCCGCGTGCTTGGCGACGTAGGTCTTCTCGCCGCCCCCGGTAATGGTGTCGGGAAGCGACTTGCCGGCGACCTTCACCTTGCCGGGGTATCCGTAGCCGACGACGTCGCCGAGGTCGCGGGTCTGCCGCTTGAGGTAGACGCCGTCGGTGTTGGCCTCGATCGTGTGGAGCTTGGAGCCCTTGACGCTCTCCACCAGCCCGACATGCTCGATGGAGCCGATGTCCTTGGAGCCGGACCAGGAGAAGAAGACCAGCGCGCCCGGCTCGGGCTTGGTTCCCCAGGCGTCGTGCTTCTCGAACCACGTGGCGTGGTCGACGGTGGAGGCGAACTCGCCCACCCAGTCCTGGACGCCGAGCTCGGCGGCGGCCCAGGTGAGGAACATGTCGCACCACGGGGCGGTGGAGTAGTAGCCGTCACCGTCCTCGTAGGTCTTGCCGTACCAGCTGCCGTACTTGGTATAGCCGCCCGCTTTCTCGCGGTAGCCGAGCTCCTTCTCGGCCACGTCGAGCAGCTTCGCACCTACGGGATCCATCGGTTCTCCTTGACTCCGCCTGCCGGGTTAGCTGACGGGTTCGGGCCAGGAGCAGCCCTACCGCGCGTGGCGGATTCACCCCAGGAACCTGGGTCCCCGGCTCCCTCGGTGCTGGCACTGGCGCGCCGCGCGGGATTCGGCGGTCGGGGCAACGGCACGATACGGCGGACACCGTCACCTCCGACGCGTCGTAGGAGATGATAGGCGATCCTGGACGCAGCCCGGCATCGAGGCTGCGAAAGGAGAAACAGACGCATCATCCGCCGTGGCCGGCTTCTCTCCGGGGCTTCGGTCGCGCCGGTCTTCTTGCGTCATGCGTTCGGGGGGAAGTGCCTGGTGGTGACGGCGGCTGCGGCGAGGAGCGCGGCCATGACCGTCGCGGCGCACGTCACGGCGAACGCGGCGGACGGGCCGTGCGCGCCGGCCAGCCGGCCCGCGAGGACGGTGCCGATCGCCTGCGGGACGATGATCCCGGCCACCAGGACGGACATCGCCTCCCCCATGCGGCTGCGGGGCACCGTCCGTTCGGCGAGGCCGAACAGGGTGACGACGTACGGGGCGATCGGCAGCCCGATCAGCGCCATCGCCAGGGTGAGGCCGGGCATGCCGTGCACCGCGAGCAGCGGCACCGTCGCCGCGACCAGGCCGAGAGCGGTCAGTTTGAGCCGCGCTGTGAGGTCGATCCGTCCCGGGAAGACCGTCACGGCCAGGCCTGCCGCCGCGCTCACCCCGCCCATCAGCCCGTACAGCAGCCCGGCCCCCTCCGGGTGCCCGAGTTGCTCGGTCAACGCGGCCAGCCCGATCTGCACCGACCCGTAGAAGACGCCCTGTGCGGCCATCCCGGCGCACAAGATCACCAGCCCGCCCGACAGCAGCGGCGTCCGGTCGCGGGTGAGGCCCCCGCCCGCCCTCCCCGACGCCACTGGACGGCCGGCGGGATGCAGCGCGAACGGGACGCCGCACCCGGCGACCAGCACGGCCGCCAGCAGCATCCCCGCCGCCGGATCGACGAGCGCGGCCAGCACGCCCGCGATCGCCGGTCCCACGGTGAAGGAGATCTCGTCGAGAGTGCCGTCCCCCGACAGCGCGGCCGCGACCAGCCGCCGCTCGTCGCGATGCCCGCGGATCAGCGTGAGCCACCGCGTCCGCGACAGCGGCCCGATCTGCGGCGTCACGGCCCCCGCGCATCCGGCGCACGCGGCCTGGACGGCGAGCGGCCGGTCCGACAGCGCGGCGGCGACGAGCAGGACGATGGCCACCGCATTGAGCACCGAGGCGATGGAGACGACGAGACGCTGCCCCCGCCGGTCGGACAGCCGGCCGACCACGGGACCGCCCACCGCCTGGCCCAGCGCGAGCACGCCCGACACCGTCCCCGCCGCCGTGACGCTGCCGCTGTTCTCGCTGACCAGCATCAGGGTGCCGATCGGGCAGATCGCGGCGGGGAGCCGTCCCAGCACCGACAACACGGGCAACCGGACACCCGAAAGCGCCAGCAGATCACCGAAGCGCGTCCCGAAGACCACGAACCCCTCCGCCGCCGGTGGGGAACCGACGTCACCCGTCCGGCCCGGAGCCCGGACCGACGCAATTCACCGAATCACCGCCTCGCCGAACGCCAATTCGGAATGATCAACACGGTATAAAGCGCACGCGAGCATCGGCAATTGTTGCAACCGCAGATATCTCAGGTCCTTATCGGAAAGCGAGTAGGAGCATCCTCCAAGCGCTGCCGGTGGCGGCCGGCCGATGAGTTTCCGCCTGCGGCAAGGTCTACCGGACATGATGACAACGAGAGTGTTGAGCGTGTCGGTGCCCGTGGCCGACCAGGACGCCGCGTTGAAGTTCTACACCGAGGTGCTGGGGTGTGAGCTTCGCACTGACATGGAGGTCTGGCCGGGGGCGCGGATGGTCGAGGTCGTCCCGCCGGGGTCGAGCGTCTCCCTGCTGTTGCTGCCACCCGACAGCCAGATTCCGGTCGCGATCCGATTGGGCACCTCCGATGCCCAGCAGGCCCACGTCAAGATCGGTGAAAGCGGTGCGACCCTGCACAACGACGAAGTGGTCCGGATGCAGGGCGTGCCGCCGATGTTCTCCTTCGCCGACCCCGACGGCAACGGCCTCGTCTACATCGAGGACGCCGACGAAAGCCAAGGGCGCTGAGCCCGGCAACGCGAAAGGAGCAGGACATGGCAGAGCCCCGGCCCTTGGACATCACCTTCACCGCTCAGCTGGGAAAGGTTCGCCCAGGGGACACCTGGATCTGCGTCCAACTGCCGGGCTCGGCGGAGATCTTTCACACCCGCGGCCTGGTCAAGGTGGCCGGCACCGTCGATGGGCAGGCCTTCACCGGGGCTTTCATGGCCCTGGGAGACGGTACGCACAAACTCCCGGTCGCCGCGTCCATCCGCAAGGCCATCGGCAAGAACGAGGGCGATGAGGTCGAAGTCCATCTCACCGAAAGGTTGAACTGACACCGCCTCGGGTCATTTCGCCAGGCGGGTGCCGCGGCGCCAGATGGTGCGGGTGTTGAGGGTGTCGCTGATGTCGCTGGTCGGGTCGCCGTCGACCAGCAGGAGGTCGGCGCGGAGCCCCTCGGCGACGCGGCCCCGGTCGCTGAGGCGGAAGCGGCGGGCCGTGGTCGCCGTGGCCGCTCGCAAGGCTCGCGAGGGGGTGAGGCCGGCGGCCACGAGGTACTGCAGTTCGTGGTGCAGGCTCGCTCCGTGCGCCAGACCCCCGAAGAACGTCTCGGGCATGGAGACGTCGGTGCCGGCCAGCACGTCGACACCGGCGGCGTCCAGGGCGCGCACGGTGTCGTACACGTCGTCGAGCTTGCCCTGCGGGTAGCGGTTGTAGCTGGAGCGCAGGGTCTTGTCCCACTTGTCGTCGAGGCGGGCGGCGACCCGGGGGTCGTCGGCGAGTGCGCTGCCGGTGATCCCCATCATCGAGGCGTTGAGGCTGATGCAGGGAATGACGAACATGCCCGCGCCCTTGATGAGGTCGATGATCTCGGCGGTGTGCGGCTGGTCCATGAACACATGGGTGAGGCCGTCGACGCCCGCTTCGGCGGCCATCCTGGTGGCCTCCACGGTCAGCGCGTGGGCCACGGTGAGGGCACCGTACTTCTTGGCCTCCGCCACACCGGCGTTCACGGTGGCCTGGTCGAGCGACGGCAGCCCGGGATGTCCCTCCACGCTGCCGTCGTCGATCATGAACTTGATGAAGTCGGAACCCCGGGCGAGGAGCTGGGGGACGAAGGCGGCCGCCTCCTCCGGAGTGGTGGAGAACGGCATCAGGGGCATCACCGGCGGAAGGCCCCACTTCGGCCGGAATCCTTCGGGCATCAGCTCGCTCGGGTGACCGCCGGGCGGGGTGATGGCGAAGCCGGAGGAACGCACGTCGGCCACGGTGTCGTCGTCGGTGATGAGCCCCCGGTTCTCCCGGGTGTTCATTCCCTGCATCTCCAGCTCGGTCGTCACCCCGAACCGCAGGGCGAGCGCCAGGGAGCCTGGGGCGGAGTGGACGTGGGCGTCGATGAGCCCCGGCAGCAGCGTGGCGCCCCTGCCGTCGACCATCTCGGCGTCCGGGGGAGCATCGCCGCCGACCTGGACGATCCGTGCGCCGTCGATGACCACGGTCTGCACGCCGAGGGCCTTCTCCCCGTCGAAGACCCGGGCGTCGGTGATCGCGGTGAGTGTCATGGCAGTCCGCCTCGTTCCCTCGCTCGTGGCATTTACATACCTAATGCTATGTACTTGCATGCGGGTATGCAAATGGGCGGGTGCGGCCTACACTCAGGCGCATGAGCAGCGCGACCTCCTCTGAGCGGCCCCCCGACGACCTGGTGCTGGACCAGATCGGCCCGGCGCTGTCACGTCTGCGACGACGCGCACCGGCTTCGAGCAAGGACCTCTCCCGCAATCTCGTCCTCAACGTGATCGCCGATGCACCGGGCGAGACGACCGTCGGTGGCCTCGCTGCCGAGATGGGCGTCGCCCAGCCGGTGGCCAGCCGGACCGTCGCCGCCTGCATAGAGGAGGGGCTGCTGCGCCGTGCGGCGTCCCAGTCCGACGGACGCCGCACCGTGCTCGAACTCACCGAGCGCGGCGAGGCCGAACGCAAGCGCTTCGCCGCCGAACAGCGAAAAGCGTTCCAGGAGATCACCGCTGCCTGGTCGCCGGAGGAACAGATCCAGTTCGCGCGCCTCCTGGTCCGCTACGGCGCCGACGCCTCCGCATGGTCCAGGAAGCAGACCGCAAGACACGACTGAACAAGCCGAAAGCAGACCAAGCCCACCGCGCTCGTCATCCACCGATTGAGCTCGCGGCGTGACGTCTCTACGGAGTGACCGCGCCGGTTGTCACCGAGTTGCCTACCGGCACCGCGGAATTTGCGGTCGGCCACCTATCTGAAGATCTGGAATACAGGACACAGTTCGGGACATCGATTCTGCCTTCCACCCCCCCCGGAGAGCCGATGCATCCCGTCTCGTCCGCCGCCAGGAGAGCGCTCGTCGCCGCCTCGACGCTGCCTCTGGCCTCCGCATTCGCCGCCGCCGTGCTCGCCGCGCCCGCCCACGCCGCCGATCCGGCGCCGGGGTCCGTCCCGCCCGACCAGGACCCGTTCTACGCCGCGCCCGCGAACATCGGCACGTACGCGCCGGGCCAGGTCGTCGGCACCCGCAAGATCACGCCGAAGATCGCCGACCTGGACGGCAAGGCCGACGCGTGGCAGGTGTCCTACCGGAGCAACGACTCGCACATGGCGCCGCAACTGGACGTCACCAGCCTGATCGTCCCGAAGAAGGCGTGGACGGGGACGGGCGCCCGGCCGATCGTGTCGGTGCAGGCCCCCGAGGACTCCACCGGGACGCAGTGCAGCCCCTCCTACGGCCTGGCCTCCGGGGACGCCGTCGCCGGCATGGGCGCCCTGCTGTCCGGATCGATGCTCGACAAGGGCTGGGCGGTCGCCATGCCCGACCACGAAGGCCCCAAGTCGGTGTTCATGGCCGGCCCGCAGACCGCGTACGCCGTGCTCGACGGCATCCGCGCGGTGAAGAGCCTCACCAATATCTCCGGTCTCGGCAAGGACAATCCGTGGGCGCTGAACGGCTATTCCGGCGGCGCGCAGGCCACCGGTTGGGCCGCGCAGATGCAACCGTCCTACGCACCGGAGATAGAACTGAAGGGCGCCGCAATGGGCGGCACCCCGGCAGACCCGGAGGCGGTGGCGCGGTCCCTTGATGGCGGAGTTTTCTCGGGCTTCGAAGCCGCTGCCGCCACGAGCCTCGCGACCGAATACCCGGAGATGGACATCGGCCCGCTGATGAACGATGAGGGACGCAAAGCGCTTCAGGAAGCCAAGGGAAAGTGCCTGACGGATCTGCTGACCCGATTCGCGTTCAAGAAGCTGTCGCAGTACAGCACGGTGCCGGACCCGCTGTCCGTGCCGCGCGTCCAAGCCGTCCTGAAGGCCAACACAATGGGCGGTGCCGCGCCGAAGACGCCGGTCTTCAACTACCACGCGAACACCGACGAGATCGTCCCGGTCGGGCAGGCCGACAAACTCACCAAGGACTGGTGCGCCAAGGGCGCCACCGTGCAGACCGTCCGCGACTGGGTCGGCGAGCACGCCCTGGAGATGGTGACCAGGAACGGTGACGTCATGACCTTCCTGACGGACCGCTTCGCCGGCCAGCCCCCCAAGAACACCTGCTGAACCCCGGCCACCACCGCGGTGCGCGAAGCCTGCCACGGCCACCTGAAAGACGACGCCACCATCCGTGCCGGCCTCCACCACGCCAAAGCGGGAGCCGACACGTGATCTTCCGCGCCCGACAAGGACTTTGTAACCGCTGAGCAGGAAGGAAGAACGGCATCGGATCGCGTGAGGTTAGGCGGCAGGCCGCCGGGTATGCGCCGGTGACGGGTCAGGATGTTGCCCGGGGGAGGCGGCCGATCCCGGCCCGCAACCGTGGTCATCGACCGCATTCTGGCTCGGCGTTTCCGGGCAGTCCGGAGCGATCACGGTGCCATACCAGCAGGCAGGACGCAGACCCAGCTGATCACCAGAAGAAGGGCAGCACGATGGCGAGCGACGAGACCGGGCAGGTCACCGGAACCAAGGACAAGGACTACAACATCATCTGGTTCGCCGAGGCGTGCCTGAGTAACGCGCTGCGCCTGGAGACCTACATCGCCGACGCCGAACGCGACGGCGACCAGGAACTGGCCGACTTCTTCCGCCGCGCGCAAAACGAAAGCCGAAAGGGCGCCGAGCAGGCCAAGGGCCTTCTCCGGCAACGCCTGACCAGCTGAACCGGCAGGCCCACCGCCGGCCCTGACCACCTCCCGAAGACGACCGGCAGGGCCGGCATTCGCCCGTAAAAAGCGGCCTCTCAGCGCAGATCGTCCCGGTAACGCGGGGATGGGATGCACCCGCCATCGGGTTGAGCCGCACACGCGGTAAACCTGACGCCCGGCCAGGGCTGCACTCTGAACGTCATTCCATGCCGAGTTGTCCGCATGAAACCCCGTTCCCGTGCAGCCCCATGGCGCCGTGTGTGGCGGCGGAAATTCTAAGCTCGGGCCCGGCGGAACGGGAGGCGCGCTGCCGCATTCGGCGGCGCTGAGCCGGGAAGGACGGGTCCGCCGGTTTGATCGGTGAGCAGGGCGTGACTGGGTGTGGCCGGAATCGATGTTCCAGCGCTACCCAGCGGCGCGATACGTTGCCACTCGGGCGCTGAGAGGTCGGGATACGCCGGGTGGGCTGGGCGCGACGCATCAGACGGGGCGCAGCGCCGGCGGCTTTTCCATCGAAAGTACGCGGCTCTTCTCGACGCGTTTCTGGTAGGTCACCGCCGTGAGTGCCGCGGTAATGACCGCCGTGCCGACCTGTCTTCATCGCGATGGCGCCGGTCCGCTGTCGTTGCATCTGGCCGCCAGCGTCTGGCTGTCGGGCGTGACTGCATTGATTGGTTCGTCCGCGTCTAGCGGCAACGTTTGTCGATGAGTTTGGGGCAACACCTCTGTTCGTCCGGTTGCCGTGTTCATGAGTTCTGGCAACACCTCAAGGCTTGCGGTGGGGTGGCGGGCCGCCGTTGAGGTGGCCTCGGCCTCAGCGCAGGAGGCGGTTCACCATCTGCTCGATGAGGTCGTCGATCGGGTAGGGCTCCAGGAGGGCGGGGGCGGTGAGGTCGTCCACGAGCAGTCCGGACATGGCGAAGTAGAGCAGGGCGACGCCGGTGCGGTCGCCGGGCAGTCCGGCGTTGACGTGGTAGTCGACGATCTCCCGGTTCTCCGCGGTGAGAAAGCCGCTGAGCTCGGCGTTCAGGTCGGCGCGGCGGGTGGCCTCAAGGCGCAGTTCCAGCATGGCGAGGTTGCCGGCGCGGTCGTTGCGCATCCGGGTCAGCAGCTGGCGCATGAGTTCGGCGACCAGCTCGTGCGACGGTGCCTGCTTCATCGTCTCGGCGAGCGCCTCGGGATCGGGCGTGAGGCGCTCGCGGGTGCGGCGCATCACCTGGGCCAGCAGCTCGTCCCGGTTGGCGAAGTAGTTGGAGGCGGTGCCGGTGGGTACGCCCGCCTGCTTGTCGATCGCGCGCAGCGTCAGGCCGCGTGAGCCCTCCCGGGCCAGGACGTCGATGGCGGCGTCCAGGAGCGCGGTGCGCCGGGCCGGGTTCTGCCGCATGGGAAACCTCCACGAAGAACACTTGACACCACTGCAAGTGAAGTACTAACTTCAAATCACTCCATGCACAGTACTACGATTGCAGTCTTCCGAAGGGCGTCTTCTTGCGAAAGCTCGTGTACTACATCGCCACCACCCTCGACGGCTTCATCGCCGGCCCGGACGGCGCCGACCCCAGCGGCCCGGACGGCTTCTGGCCCATCCCCGCCGACTACATCGAGCACCTCGTCGCCCACTATCCCGAGACCTTGCCCGGACCGGCCCGCACGGCGCTGTCGGTCACGGCCGAGGGCACCCACTTCGACACCGTCGTGGAAGGACGCCGGTGCTATGAGATCGGGCTGAAGGCCGGGCTCACCAACGCCTATCCGCATCTGCGGCACCTGGTCTTCTCCCGGACCCTCACCGAGAGCCCGGACCCTGCCGTCGAACTTCTCTCCACCGATCCCACCGAGAAGGTCCGGGAACTCAAGCGCGAGGACGGCAAGGACATCTGGCTGGTCGGCGGTGGCGAACTCGCCGGCGCCCTGTACGGCGAGATCGACCGGCTCATTCTGAAGATGGGCCCGCTGACCATCGGCACCGGCATCCCGCTGTTCTCCCGCACGGCCGCCTTCGACCCGCGCACCTGGGAACTGACCGACCACACCGTGCTCGCCAGCGGCGCCGCCTTCCTCACCTACGACCGGCTCGCCGACCTCAGCGAAACCGGCCGCGACACCGGCCAGTGAGGTCCCCTGGGGGCAAACCGACGCCGGCTCCGACAGAACCGACATTCAACTCATCTGTCCCTGATGCAACCGCCGCCGCGCAACGAACCGAAGGACCAACGTTCATGATCTTCACCCAGGCGGAGCTCGACTACCTGGCCACGCAGCACATCGGACGGCTGGCCACCGTCTCGCCCGACGGGCAGGTGCAGAACAACCCGACCAACTTCTTCGTCGACGCCGACACCGGCACGGTCGTCATCGGCGGCGGCGCGCTGGGCGCGTCCAAGAAGTTCCGGAACGTCCAGCGGGGCAGCACGGTCGCCTTCGTCGTGGACGACCTGGCGACGGTCGACCCGTGGGCGCCCCGGGGCATCGAGATCCGAGGCACCGCGGTGGCGCTGACCGACCAGGACCCGCCCCGGCCCGGCCTATCCCGAGAAATCATCAAGATCAACCCGACCAAGATCGTCACCTGGGGGCTGGACGGACCCCGCACGAGCCGCGCCGTGTGAAGTCCCGCGCCGGGGGAGCTGCCGTCCGAACCGCACCCCAGCCCGCCCTTCACTCATGGCCCTTGACATCACCACCCCGACGATCCCGCGGCAGTCACTCAAACCGGTGAACAAACGGTCCTGCTTCTCACGGTCGCGATCACATTGATGATGCTGGACGCCTTACGGGCCGAGCCGGTCCCTGAACATGCTCGCCTGATCCATGGCTCCCGTCATCGTGGTGGTGCAACTCGTCGCGTTCGGGACTGACCCACGCCGATGGGACCTCCTGTGGGCTCCTGCCTCAGTTCTCACGGTCGCCGGGTGGTCAATGGCCGAGGGCCTGTCCAAGCGGGTTCACCGGACCTTGCGACGTCTATGCGATCGTGTCGTCCTGACGGGCGCGCCAGGCATCGACGAGTTGTCGGGGAACTCGATCGTCTGGCTCGCCATTGGGCAAGGGCTCCGGGGCGGGGGCCCTGGTGGCGTTCATAGCGACGGGACCGTGGGTCGAGTGGACGTCGGCGTCCAGGCCCGCGAAGACACGGAAAAACAGCTCAACGCGCTGATCCAGTGGGTCGAGACCCTGGAGCGCACCCATATCCGCCCGACCTTTCCCGAGTACTCCGGGGACCCCTGATGGTCGCGCACGCGATCGCGGTGCACCGCTGCGCCGAACTGGTTGATCGTTGACCGGGTACGCCATGCGTGGCGTACTGAGGCGTGCCGCCACCGCGGTCGAGCGGGTCAACCTGCGGATCCGGACCCTACTCACACTCGCGCATATGGTGCGCTGCGACGAGATCTCGATCCGCCTCGGACCCCGCCACGACGAGCGCCAGAGCAAAGAGTGCCTGCTGGTCGCCTGCCTGGACGCACTCACCTGGCGCGCGAGATCGCGTTGCGGGCCAACGCGGGGATGGTCGTCGGGTCAGGCTGTCGCTGGGTTGGGCGGCATCCAGGGCCCCGAACTCGGACCCCAACGCGCTTGAGCTGGACGTCTACTTCTGAAGCGGTGCAACCCGGCTGGATCCGGTGTCCAGACGTCGGTTAGATGACACACCTGGCCGACTTGCTTAACTATGCACGATCTTGTCGTTACTGTCGTACCCCAGGGTCGGCGACGCGGTCACCGGAGGTAACGATGCGGTCCGGACGATGGATGCTCGTCGCCTGGCTGATCATCGGAGCGCTCGCTGCGGGACAGCGCCACTACTACACCCAATACGACGGCAGCTGCGCCAAATCCGCCACCATCGGAATCACCCTGGTCTCCGGTCCGCTCAACTACATCGGTCTCAACCCCACCGCTTCCTGCAAGGCTCCCGAACCGAGCAAGTGACGCGTCGGGCTCCCCGACCGTGTCATCGTGAGGCCTTCTAACGGCATCAATGAGGCCGTCGATCCGTACGACCAGGCACTGACATGGCGCTGTGTCTGCCGAAAACTACGTCCATGCAGGTGGGACGTGCAGGGAGTGGGCTCCGGCGCGGGGTTTGATCAGTCGCAGGGATGTGCCGCGACGAGGCGGTCGTCGCGCGATGATGTGCGGCTGTGCTCCGCTCGGCGCAAGGATGCTGAGAGTTGGTGTTGCGGCATGAGATCGCTGCGCTGAAGCGTCAGCTGGGCGGGAAGAGGGTGCGGTTCACTGCGGCGGATGCGGTTGGTGGTGCGGCCGGACATGGGCTTGCGCCGGCACCGCCCGGGCCGGGTTGCTGCGTTCCCAGGCCGGGGCGCTTCTGGCGTGTGACTTCCTAAAGACCCTCTCCGGCGTCCGCATGTACGTGTCGGCGGTCATCGGGCACCGCACCCGTCGTGTCCGCGTTCTGGGCACTACCGCCTACCCGACCGCCTCACGAGTGACGCAGGCGGTGCGGAACCTGGTCATGGACATGGAGGACCCTGCGCGGACGTAGTTTCGGCAACTTCCGCGATCGCAGCGAGAAGCGCGCATGGCCCGATGTCGAGTCCGCGCGCCCTACGGCGAGGTCAGGGTGGCCATTACGCGATCCGGTTCCCAGTGGGCGCGGAACGAGGTGATCAGGCCATCGTCATCGACCGTGTAGACGGTCAGGCAGTCGATCGTCATGGTGGTCCCACCGTCCAGCGTCGCGGTGATGGTGACGACGTTGGCGCAGGCGGAACCGTTGGCGAACGAGTCGCTCACCCGGAAGTGAAACTTCCGCACGCGGGCGATGTTCTCGTCCCAGAACCGCTCGATACCGTCCGGCCCCCGGCGCCCCTTGCCCTCGGGATCGAGCATCGAGGGGCCGACGGGGTCCTCGATGACGGCGTCCGGGGCGAACAGCGCGAGCCATTCCTGCTTGCGCCCGCCGGCGGCCGCGGCCATCGCCGCGCGCACCGCCCGGCGCGCGGGGTGGTCGCCGTCCGGCGCGTCCCAAGTGACTGCGGTCATGACGCAAACTGTAACGTGTTCTCGTTTCCGGTCAACGGCCTCCACCGTTCCGTCAGGCAGCTGCCCTGACGCACCGGCCGCTGCGCCCGCGCCCTGGGGCGGCAGCGTCGCAGCCGCCCGCGTACGCGCCGACCATCACGTCTGCGCGGAAGACGAACGCCGGGGGCTGCGCGTGAGCTTGTGGCTTCCTCCTCGTCGACGGTTCGCCTGACCTGGGCGAACCGCGTTTCAGCGTGTGCGGTGCCGGCGCCGCCGTGGTGGTTGTCCCCCGTCCGAGCTACCCGTGAATGTCCACCATGCGGGGATGATGCCCGACCAGCCGGATCCATAGCGTTCTCTCCGTGGCCGCGCCATTCCGGTCGGCGCGAAATCTTCACTGGAGGACATCGTGTTTCGCATGCTCAAGAAGACCGTTGTGGCCGCCGTTTGCTGCGCGGTGGCGGGGGCGGGCCTCACCGGCTGCGACGACGACTCCGGCGCATTCCACAACGGCCTGCTCGCCGGGACCAAGAAGATCAACGTCGCGGGCTATTCGGTGAACGTGTCCTGCACGGGGGACGCGATGGAGGGCAAGCCGGTCATCATGCTGATGCCCGGCCTGGGCGACGGAATGGACAAGATGGCCGCTCTCCAGAAAACGCTGAGCGAGAAGAACTGGGTCTGCATCTACGACCGGCTCGGCGAGGGCAAGAGCGACAAGCCGAGGGGACCGCAGACCATCGCCGACTCGGGGAAGGTCCTGACCGCGGTGCTCGCCCGGGTCACCGCCGGCCGTCCGGTCGTCCTGGCCGGGCACTCGCTCGGCGGGATGATCGCCGCCAGGTACGCGCCCGATCATCGCGACATGGTCAAGGGACTTGTCCTGATGGACGCGACGACGCCGAACTCGGTCGCCGACGTCACGAAGGGGATCCCCGCGTCCGCGACCGGCCCCGCAGCCCAGCTGCGCGCGCAGACTCTGGCGGTCGACGCGGGGAACAACCCGGAAAAGCTCGCCATCGCCGATGGGCAGGTCCGCTCCGCCGGGAACATTCCGGTGGAGGTCATCCAGCACGGGAAGAAGTATCTCGCGGCGGTTTCCGGGTACGGGCCGCGTCTGGAGCGGGACTGGTCGGCGGGCCAGCGCAAGTGGCTCGCGATCTCCAGCCGCAGCAAGCTGAGTACCGCAACGAACAGCCAGCACTACATCTACGTCGACCAGCCCGCGATCGCCGTCCAGGCCATCCAGCGCGTCGCCGCGCAGGTCAAGTGACCGGGAGGGCGGCGCCCCCAGGCCGGGCGCCGCCCGACTCCGCGTGGGAGACCACCATCTGCCAGCTAGAGGACGTCGCGTACGCGGCGTCCAAGGGGCGTTGCCCCAGCTCGCCAAGGTCCTCGCCGTCGAGGGCGGCCCGCCGGGCATCGTCCCGCTCCAGCTTTGTGACCGGTGCCGACAGAGGCTTCATCGCCGCCTGAGCCCACGTACGGAAGTCCGGTCGAACCCACGAGATTAGCCACTCCGACGTCGGTTGGGTTCAGCCGGATACGACGGCCAGGTTGAGGACGTGAAGTGGTTCACTCATTTTCCAGCCCGGACCTGGGCGCCGACATCACCGCGATGGTCGACTGGCTGCGCGTCGACCTGCGTCTGTGCGTCGAGCCCATCGTCGGCGACGACACCTGGCTGCGTGGACTTATCGCCTGGTACGAGCGGCATGGGTTCCGGTCGGAGCCGGTCATCGGCAAACGGTATGAGTTTCATTTAACGCAGCACGGTGTAGCGGTGCTGTATCGCGTTGATCATTCCGCGTGCCCGACCGGGCCACCGTCCGCGGCTGGCACAAAGCGGGGGAGACGGGTCGGGTTGATGTTGGCGGGTTCGTCGAAGGTGGCCCGTTCGTAGGATTTGGCCCAGGTCAGGTCCGCATCGGACAGTTGTCCGGTGGCCAGGCCGGTGATCAACCGCTAGCCGTATGCGGTGTTGTCGTGCGAGGTCAGGATGTCTTGAGCTGCCGAGCGTCCGACCGCTCCATCGCCCAGCCCGAAAAAGGTTTGAATACGCCCAGACCTGAAAACGCTCGAACCGTCGCCCTTAATGTCATCGTCACCAGAGGCATCCCTAAGGCTAACCGTGTGCCACTATCTCACTCGCGAATGGACCGGCCCCGCCGAATGGTGTCCATTCTACGCGGGTGTCAGCGTCTGGTCCTACTAGCTCAGAGCCTAGACGGCCGATTGACGGGTCCTCGCCGCGCACTGCGGAGAGGACTCGTCAATCGGTTGCCGACTTACACGGTCACCTTCGTGTTCGAAGGGCCTGGTTCTGCTTCAGGAATTTCAGGGCGACGGGATCGATTTCTCCTGGCTTCTTCGGAACGGGCAGGGTCCAGCGTTGAGCGGCGGACCCGTTGCACGTGTACAGTTGCAATTTGGTCCACTCCACAGTTGAGCTACCGGGAATGTCGAGGCACTTGCCCGAAATCGGGTTGAGCAGGGAACCGTTGGCTCCGCGCTTCCAGACCTGATTGGCTGCACCCGTGCACTTGTACAGGATTATCTTGGCCTTGTCGGCGGTCGAGGCTCCCTGAATGTCGAGACAGCCGTTTTCGAATACCCCGTGTATGGGACCGTCGGGCTCAATTGTCCACGGGTCCGGAGGGCCGACCTGGCCGCAGTCACCGGTTGACACGATCCAGGTCGTTGACACTTCCGGGTCGGTGGTGATGCACCTCTGGGCTGTGAGGTTGGCGCGGATCACTCCCGTGGGCCGACTGTTGGTGTCCCACAGTTTCGCGGTTCCGTCGACGATGGCGATGTTTCCGTCGTCTTGACAGCGGAGGAAGGCGTTGGGGTGTCCTGCCGTTTTCGAGGCCCATTTTATGGCGCCGGTCTTGTCGCGCATCACCAGATTTCCGTCGGACTGGAACCACGTCTCCCAGCCTTCCGCGGCACCTTCTGAGCCGCTACGCCATCCGTCGGAGGCCATGAACTCGCCGGTGTACCAGTACATCTTGGTTCTGGTATCAGGGCTGACGCAGGCGTAGCCAAGGGTGTTGCCGAGATGGAAGTTCGCCTTCGCAGCGATCTGCGCTGAGGTGCCGGAGCGCCACAGCATCGTGTTTCCGTCGCGGATGAGCACGTCACCGTCGTTCTGACAGAACAGTTGGGCGTTCGAGTGGCCGTTGGTCTGCGAATACCATGTTTGTTGGTTGCCATTCCAGACAACCAGGTTTCCGTCGCCGTGGAAGTGAACCCTGTCTCCGGCCGAGTACCAGTTCAGAGTCCTGCCGCGTGGTTTGCCGTTGATGTCATAGACGCCCAGATAACCACCGCTCCACATCAACCGCATCTGGTTGTCGATGGACGTGCACAGCGGCGTGGGCTGAGCCTTGCTGCGGTACTCCAATTCTGTTTGCGCGTGAATGACAGGACCGGTGCCGGACTGCCACAGGAACTTGCCGTCGCTGTCGACGATCGACACGCCCCAGTCGTCATCGCACACCAGCCGTGCACCCGGATGGCCGCTGGTATTGCTTGCCCATTGTGCCTGGTCGCCCTTCCAGACGACGAGATTGCCGTCGTGGTGGAAGTGCAGGTACTCGCTGCCCGGGTTGTCGGTGATGGGGGCGCCGCGGGTGTGGCCGCCCCGGTCCAGGACCGACAGGTACCGTCCGTCCCAGCGCAGTCGGCCGCCATTCTTGTTGGTGCACATGTATCCGGTCGGCTTGATCCAGCGGTCGGCCGAGGCGGGAAGAGATGTGCGGTCGGTGGAGGAGGCGATCCAGGAGGCCAGGTCGTCGACGCGGGTCTCGGTGGCTCCTGCCGTGGCGGTTTCGGGCGCGCCGACACAGCCGCGCAGTCCGGTGGTGCGGTGAACGGCGACGAGTTCGGGCTTGCCGTCGCGTTCCCGGAACGTCGGGCCGCCCGCGTCGCCCTTGCAGACTGGGGCCCTGTCACCGTCTCCGGTCACAGCGAACGTGTCGGCGGTGGGCGTTCCAGCGGTGACGGCGGTGGTGTGCGCGGTGTCGGGAACCCACGTGTCGGTCGTACGGCCGTAGCCGGTGGCGCTGAGCTTCTCGCCGGCCGTGGGTGCGGCGCCGATCGCGATCGGCGGGATGTTGTAGATCCAGGCGTCGAACTCGAGGAGGACAAGGTCTCGGTCGGGGTGTTCCACCATGTCAGTGACCTGGGCGCGGACACCACCGGTCTGGGTGAGATCTACGGCTCCAACGGTCACTACGGTCTTGTCGGACGGCAGCTTCTGGGGGCCGGCGGCGCTCAGCTTGACGCGAGGCGCCTTGAGGCCGTTCGACTTTGCGCGGACGCCCGGTGCGGGGAAGCAGGACTTGGCGGTCAGCACCCAGTTGGCGGCGACCAGCGCCCCAGAACAGGAACGTTGTGAGCCGACCTGTACGCGGGCGACGAAGGTCTGGCTGCCCGAGGGGACGGCATCGCCGTTGACGGCCTGGGCCGGAGCGGTGGTCAGCGCACCGGCCGCGACGGCGGCAGCGGCCGTGGCGGCGGCGGTGGCGAGAGCGAGGCGACCTGCGGCACGAGACAGGATTCTCATGCCTTGGCCCGCAGTTCGATAAGGGTCTCGGGGGGAAGGTTGGGGTCGCTTCCTTCGCCGACCGGGGTCCACTCGTTCTTGGTGATGTCGTAGGTCTTGGTCTCACCCTGTTCAGTGGTGAGCTTGGCCTTGACCTGGTGTTCGTCGCCCTTGATGAGGTACGCCTCGGGGATCTTCACGGTGACGAACGCCTCCGTGCCCGGCCAGGTGCGGGCCTTGAAACAGATGAGACCTTGGGTGTTGCTGCGGACCTGGATCAGGCCGTCCGGGCCGCAGTCGGTAAGGACGATCAGGCCGTTCCCGGCGATGACGGTGATCCCTCGGTCTTGTTCGATCTTGTCGGCGTCGGGGTAGGCGCCGTCCTCCACGGCGGGGACCTCTTCACCGGCTTGGAGCGCACCAGGTGCCGTCCGGGGAGTCGGCGCAGCCGTAGCCGCGGCGGCGTGCACCGCCCAACCGCCGGCCAAAACGAGGGTTGCCACGAGGGCCGTCAACCAGGGCATTGCCGATCTGAGGCAAAATCGACTGCTCACAGATAGCCTTCCGGGATTTTGATATCGAACATTGCGAGATTCTTTGCATCGCTCACTGTAGAAGTCAAGATCAGTAACTATGGCCAGATACGGCCAGTGGCGGATGACGGCGATTAACGAACTCGAGTAGCTCGAGGTCAGTCGCCGGAAGATCATCAATCCGTGATCCCCTGAACGCTTTCAGGTGTGGGTGCCCCTCTTGAATCGCGATCATCGCGGGGTTTCACTCTGGGCATCGGAGCAGCTTTCCCATCGCGCCCCGAGCGTGGCTCCAGTCAGGTCCCCCCTGCGTTCCCCACGCTTGGAGCACCCTGTGACGCCCATCCGCTCCCGTCTGCTCATCCATCCGCTGACTTGCCGAGCGGTCCGGCTGGTCGCCGCGATCCTCGCGGTGACGTTGCTCATCGGACTGTCGCCTGCCGTTCCGGCGACCGCGTCTCGGCGCGACGACCCGCCCATTACCGAGCAGCGTGCCCAGATTGTCGCGTTGCTCAAGGACGGCGGACCGAACGTTTCCCGGCAGGCCGAGGCAGCCCTGCTCGGCACCGATGGCGACGTCCGGGAGTTCGTTGCGACAGGTGCCAAGGCCGCGACCGACGAGGATATGCGCGCCAGCACCGAGCAGATCCTGGCGGCCGGTGGCCGCAATGTGCGGCGTGCCGCCCAAGCCGCGCTGGACGGCGGCCCGGACCAGGTCAAGGCGTTCCTGGCAGGCGGTTGGAAAGCGCCGTGGGAAGAGGACATCCGAGTCAAGATCAGCCAAGTCCTCGCGGCGGCGACCGGCCGCAACGTTCACGACGCCGCGAGCAAGGCATTGGACGGCACCGCCGACGACCAGGAGAAGTTCCTGGACACCGGCTACCAGGAAGCCCAGGACAAGGACGACCGGCTGAAGGTCGCCCAGCTCTCGGCCTCTGGCGGCCCGACTGTCAAGTTGACGGCCAGCCGCGCGCTGGACGGCACCATCGAGGACGTCCGCGAGTACCTGCGCCAGGGCTACGAGGTCGCCGCCGCCCGGGACGCCGAGACCGACGCGGTCTCGCAGCTGGCAGCACTCGCCGACGATGCGGGCAAACGCGCGGCGCTGCAGACCCAGGCCGCGCAGGAAGCCTCCGACCGGGCCGTTCAGGCCGCGGACCTAGCCAAGAAGGCCGCCGACCAGGCCGCTCAGGAGACCAAGGCCGCCAAGAACTCCGGTGTCAAGGCCGCCGCCGCTGCCGGCCGGGCGGCCGCTGCTGCGCGGCGTGCCGCCGAGGCCTCCAAGGTGGCGCTCGACGCAGCCGACGACGCCAACCGTGCCGCCCGGATCGCCTCGAGCGCGGCGTCACGTGCCGCGACCGCCGCTTCCCTTGCCGGACAGGCCGCAGCCAAGGCCAATCAGGCCGCCCAAGCCGCGCACGCCGATGCCGGCCAAGCAGCCAGCGCCCGCAAAGCCGCCGAGAACGCCCGCAACGTCGCCGCCGGAGCTCGCACCGCAGCCAAGGCCGCCGCCGCGGCCGCCGCGGCGGCGACCGCGGCGGGGGACGCCGCCGTCGCCGCCGCCAACGCCGGTGCGCACGCCAACGAGGCCGCCGGATACGCCAACCAGGCCGGCTCGTATGCCAATGAAGCCGGAGCCAGCGCCACCGAAGCTCAGCAGGCTGCCGCCTACGCCCAGCGCCGCGCGCAAGTGGCCATCCGGGCGGCCAACAAGGTGGTGACCCTGGCGAACGACTCGGCCAACGCCGCCCGCCAAGCGGAGAAGTACGCCAACGACTCGGCCGACCATGCCGAACGGGCCGCAGCCGCCGCCGAGGATGCGGCCGCGCATGCCGGGGCGGCCAAGGGCAACGCTCAGATCGCCACGCAGCACGCCAACGCGGCCAGTGAGGCGGCGACCCAGGCGAACAACGCCGCCGTCCAGGCCCAGAAGATCCACGAGATCGCCACCGCCGCCGACGCCGCCCGGCTCGCTTCCTGGCAGGACCAGAACGTCGCCGACGCCGAAGACGCCCTGGCCGCCGACAACGAACGCAAGGCCAACGAGAAATGGCGGGCCGGCCTGCAAGAGCAGTTCCAGGCCGAGACCAACCGCCTGATCACCGAGGCCCGCGCGACCGGCACCCCCCGCGGCACCGTCGTTCTCGACGGCCGCAAGATCGCGCTCCGGCTGATCGGCACCGGCGGCTCGTTCGTGCAGGCGGCGTCCGAGGACGCGCTGTCCGGCACCGACGACGACGTGATCGAGTTCGTCACCGCCGGCCTGGAGACCGCCACCGACCAGGACGACCGCGCCAGCCTCGACCACATCGCCGCCCTCGCCGACGCCGACGGTAAAACCGCGCTGCGCGACGCTGCCCACCAGGCCGCCACCGGCGACCACACCCAGGTGGTCGCGTTCTTGACCACGGGCCAGTACGCGCTCCAAATCGACGACTACCGGGCACAGACCAGGCAGCTCGCTGCCGACGGCGGCCCGAAGGTCAAGAAGGCCGCTGAAGACGCACTGGCAGCCGATACCCCTCAGGCGCTGCACGACTTCCTCCAAACCGATCAGTACACCGCCCGCGAGAACGATGACCGCCTCGCCATCGCGCAGATGCAGACCGGAGCGGGCCCCGAATTCAAGGCCGCGTCCCAGGCCGCCCTGTCCGGCCCCGCCACCTACGTCCGGAACTTCGTCGAAGTCGGGCAGTACCAGGCGCGCCAACGTGATGCGGACGCCGCCACCCACGAAGCGGAAATCAGCACCTACATCGCCAACGCGCGTCGTACCGCCGCCACGGCCGGACAGAACGCCGCCGAAGCACAAGCGGTCGCCGCCAAGGCCCGCGGAGCGGCTGCTGAGGCCGACGCCCAATCCAAAAGGGCCATAGCATTCGCGGCGCAGGCCGCCGGCTACGCCGCCGACGCTCGCGTCTCCGCAGCGGACGCCGACACGGCGGCCGCTCGCGCCGCGCAGTCGGCCAAGTCCGCCGCTGCCGCAGCCGACCGCGCCAGCGCAGCCGCCCGATCGGCCGCCAAGTCCGCCGCCCGCGCCGCAGTCTCCGCTGACCAGGCCCGCGCCTACGCCGACGAGGCCTACCAGGCGGCCATGCGAGCGCGCGCCGACGCCATCCAAGCCGGAAAAGACGCCGCGGCCGCAGCCCGCGCCGCCACCGACGCCGCCCGCATCGCCGAAGAAAAGAGACGCCAAGAGGAAGCGCAGCACAGAAACGATTACAGCGGGGGCCTGCCCGTCGGCGAGGGCGTCGACCCCGACATCGACTACAGCGATATTCGCAACGACGAAGACGTTCTCAGCGCTGAAAACGAATCCCTCGTCGCCCCGTATCGCGAGGCGAACATCAACGCCAACCGCAGCGTCATGGACCTCGTCGTCTCAATGGGCGGTCAATTCCTTCTTGACGTGATCGGGTGGACCGACGCGGAGGCATGCTTCACCAAGGGCGACATTGCCGGATGCCTGTTCACCGCCCTCAACGCCCTGGGACCACTCAAGCTGCTTGCCCTGGGCGGCAAGCTTCCCCGGCTCGGTAAGACGATCTGGCGGATCGCCGAGGGCGTACGAGGTTTCCAGAGCACGGTGCGCGCCGCACGGGACATCCTGCGGCGCTCAAGGACGGTCATCGACGAGATCCTCCGCTATCTGCGAAACCCCTGCGGCCCCAACAGCTTCACCGCCGGGACCAAAGTCCTGATGGCCGACGGCACGGGTAAACCCATCGAAGCAGTCAACGTTGGAGATCGGGTCCAATCCACCGATCCGGCAACAGGGCGGACAGGCCCGCAACCGGTGACCGCGCTGATCACCGGCAGCGGTCTCAAGTCCTTCACCGGCGTCACCGTACGGAGCAACGGTCTACCGGGGGCAATCGGCCTGACCGGAACCGTCCAAGCCACGAGCGGACACCCATTCTGGATTGATAAGCCCGGTCACTGGCGCGATGCCAGGGAACTGCGGCCAGGCGACCAGGTGCGACGCCCCGACGGACATTACGTCACCATCACCGCAACTCACCCTTGGACAGCGAAACGGAACGTCTACAACCTCTCCATCCGTGGCTACCACACCTTCTATGTCCTCGCCGGTGGCGTCGCCATCCTCGTCCACAACTCCGGTGGCGCCAAGTTCTGCAAGCTCGGGCAGGCGGGCGAGGCAGCCGTCAGCCGGCACATGGGCGGTGTCGCCAAAAACACCACAGTGTACCGTGTCGTCGGCCGGGACCGTATCCCGGACTTCGTAACCCCGACGATCATCGGCGAATCGAAGAACGTCGCCTGGCTCGGCGGTCGCCGCCTGGAGACCCAGCTGGAAGACTATCTGGAGCTGGCGAGGCAACAGGGCAAGGAGCTCCACATCTTCGTCCGGGCGAACGGGGGCACCAAACTGAGCGAGAGAATGTCATGGTTCATTCATGACGCCTACCCCGAGGTCAAGATCTTCGAGATCATCGTCTAGGTTCACAGGTTGATGTCCCCGCAGAGAAGGGCGGCCGGTGAGTCCGCGAGAAGAGGGCTCCGCGCGCGAGAGCCACAAGCAGACGGTCGAACGGATCCTCAACGCACCGGGCGTTCTCGGCGCGCTTGAAGCCGAGGCGGCGAAGAACCCCAGGGTCATGGAGGCTCGGCGGCTGTACATGGCGGCCGCCCGTGAACTGCTCGCCGAGATCCAACCACTGGTTCCCGACCTCCAGAAGATGGGGTACCAGCTCGAGAGCGTCGGAGACCTCTACCAACGTGTCGTTTTCACCCTGGACGAGCAAGGGAACGTAGTGTCCCGGCGTCGCATCGACTACCGGGCAGCCGTCCCGGTCCTCGTGGAATGGCTGCCGAAGGTCACGTACTATCCGCTCGCCGACGATATCGTGCGAGCGCTGTCGTTCGGCTTCGCGAAAAAGCAGGCTCGCCCGGTCTTCTTACGGCTGTTCCGTGACCCGCCCCATGTGGAGGATCCGCAGTTCCCCGAGGTCGCCTCGCAAAGGCGGAAAGATCTTCGAGTGGTGCTCGGGCAGGCGCTCGGGCAGTTCGCTGATCCTACGATGGCCGACGATCTCATCGAACTCGCCAGAGACCGATCCTGCGGCGAGGCGCGAGCGTCCCTCGTGAACCCCGGGCTCGCCAAGACAAAAGACGAGCGAGTGCCTGAAATTTTGGTGGATTTGCTCAACGACCCGGCGGTGGCGTCTTTTGCCGTGCAGGGGCTTGGCAGAATCCGATACCTGCCGGCCCGCCCCCAGATCGAAGCGGCCTTGGACAGTAGTGATATTAATGTTCGAGACCAGGCCAGGAGAGCGCTCAAGCGCCTTGATGACCAGTGAGTGAGTCGAGGGTATCGCGTTCTTGTTGGGCGTGGAGTTGAGACCTCATGGCCGACGAAGCATCCCGTTGGAGCCCTCCTTTGCCGCCGGAACGTGAATGCCCGCCCGAGGAAGATCGCATCAGGTGACATCATTATCTCGACTGACCCCTAGAACTCGAGAGTCACCTTGAGTAATGAAATCGAGGTATTCGGTACAAACCCGGTCGGCGAAGAACGGTTCACCGCCGCACTCCCCGGCATCGGTCTGCATGCCGAAGGCGTGTTCCCCTTCATCACCGTTAGCCGGACCGCCCGTGGTCGGATGCGGCGCGCGTTCAGTGTCGAAGGTCCCTTTCCGGTCGAGCCGCCTGACCTGCCCGCTGAGGTTGCTGCACGCCTGCTGGGCTCACGGTCATGTACGCGATTGCAGTGAAGGGAACCGGGCAAACCGAGATCACCATCGCCATCAAAGCCGTCCGTGCACTCGCCCGATCGGGTGGCGGAGTATACGACCGGCAACGTGACCAGCTGATTTGACCGCGAGCCTCCCGTCGACGGTTCACTCCGTCCAAGGCCGAACGGATCGACACGCTGGAAATCCAGTGGTTTGTTCGCCGCGAGGACATGGTGCCCGGCATCGCCGCTGCGATCGTGGACGCGTGCGGAGACTGGCTGCCCGAAGCGATGCCGGTCCCGGTTCGGTGACTGCGAGCCGCTCCCACACCGCTTTACCGAATGCGGCTTCGTCGCCGATTGGAGCGCGGCAGCGACCCTGTGTTGGTCGACGACCCACCCATGTCTGGGGGGCGGGATGTCCGACCTCGGCGCAGCTCTCAAGCTTCCAAGAGGTGTCCACCAGACGCCGCACCCGGTCGGGCGGTTCGAGTTGACCGTCGATCTACGTGCCTTGGACGATCCGGGCTGGCGACGGAAGTGACCATAGCGTTCTCCCGGCTGGCCGAGCTGTCCGGCGCGTTCTTCGGCGTTCTTCGCACAAGCCGCCGTCGCGCGCGCTTGGGGATACGGCGGCGTTACCCGTGGGCGGACGGCGCCACCAGAACTTCCAAGCAGGGTCACCCGGGCGAGGGCATGGCAAGGGCCTTTGCCGCACCCGGTCTGGCTGGCCTGGTACGGCGAGCTGTACCGACCGCTGGTCGAACCATTCACGGGCGAAGACTGGACACAACGTCCGGGCGGATTGCTACGTCGAGACGGTGAACACCCTGATGATGCGCAACCCGTCGAATGGCACCCCAAGCTCGAAGTTCCGGAGACGCTGCGATAGCCGCCCTGTTAAGGCGAGCTCCCCTCGCAGCACGGACTGAGGCGTGTCATGACGGTAGCGGTAGTGAACCCTGCGGCAAGCAAGGACTGCAGTAGTCCACCGTGGTGAGGGTGCCCGCGGCGCAGCCGATGTCCTACTCTCGCTTCCCGGCGCGCATTGTGACCGAATGCAACCCGGTGCGTGCCGCCGAGCTACCCTCGAGCCGACATGAGGGCGAAGCAAGGCGAACTGCGGCGGACCAGTCGGACGATCTTCCGTTTTTTCTGTTCAGGGGTGGTGGTTCGCGTGAAACTCGAACCCACAACCGACGGATTAAAAGTCCGGAACCCTCGTATCGGAGCGGCGCTCTCAGTGAGAGTCTGTGCCGACCCTCGGACACCGCTGATCATCTATCCAGCGATCTCCACGGCGTCCGCTCCGCCCTGGCCGCTCAAAGGCCGCCCCCCTCCGTCCTGACCGACCCCATCACTCTGTGGACCTGGCTTCCGGGCACACCCCGGCCCCGGCCCTCGTCCAAACGGGTGTGGACCGCCTCAACGACATCTACGTCGCGATCGGCACCACCGGCACAAGACCTCACCGGATTTCGTACAGCCACCGCACCGCACAGGACACGCGCCGGCTGCTGGAAAGCCCGGCGGCTCCCCACCGGGTCGCTGACTACGACTTGACCTAGTGCGGTGACCACGAACGTTCACCGGGTCGTGTGACACGCCGGGCCGGGGCCGGGATGTGGGAGTTGATCGGCTTCACCCTCGATAACGACAGGTTGTTGTCGAGCGAGAGGCGGGCTGGTGGCAGAACCGGTCAGAGCACGGCGGTTGACCGAGGACGAGGGACGCCGACTGCAGCAGATCATCCGGCGGGGCAGGCACGAATCGATCCGGGTCCGCCGGGCGATGATCATCCAGGCATCGGCGGCCGGAACACCGGCCCCGGCAATCGCCCGCCTGGTCGCTGCCCATGAGGACACCGTCCGGGATGTGATCCACGACTTCAACCAGCGGGGACTGGCCTGCCTGGACCCTGACTGGGCGGGAGGCCGTCCCCGCCGCATCTCGGGCGATGACATCGCGTTCATCATCCAGACGGCCACCACGCGCCCGACCAAGCTCGGCCGGCCGTTCACCTGCTGGAGCGTACGCAAACTCGCCGACCACCTCGCCGGCCACAGCGAGCGCGAGATCAAGATCGGGCGGGAGCGGCTGCGGCAGCTCCTGCACGAGCATGGGGTCACCTTTCAGCGCACCCGCACGTGGAAGACCTCCAACGATCCAGACTTCGACGCCAAGCTGGACCGGATCGAGGAGGTCACGAGCCGGTTCCCGGACCGGTGTTTCGCCTTCGACCAGTTCGGGCCGCTGTCGATCCGTCCCTGCCACGGTTCGGGCTGGGCAAGGCGAAGCCGACCGGACCGGTTGCCTGCGACCTACCACCGCACTCACGGTGTCCGCTACTTCCACGGCTGCTACTCGCTCGGCGATGACACCCTGTGGGGCGTCACCCGCCGCCGCAAGCGCGGCGCCAACACTCTGGCGGCGCTGAAGTCCATCCGCGCCACCCGCCCGGACGGCGCCCCCATCTACGTCATCCTGGACAACCTGTCGGCGAACAAGACCCCGCAGATCAGAGCGTGGGCGGCCCGCAACAACGTCGAGCTGTGCCTCACTCCCGCCTACGCCTCGTGGGCCAACCCGATCGAAGCGCAGTTCGGGCCGCTGCGGACCTTCGTGATGGGCAACTCCAACCATCCCAACCACACCGTGCTGGCGTGGGAGATCCAGGCCTACCTGCGCTGGCGCAACGCCAACGCCCGCCACCCCGACGTGCTGGCCGCCCAGCGCCGCGAACGCGCCCGCGTCCGCAGCGAACGCAGGCAGCACTGGGGACAACCCCGCCCCAAGGCAGCATGACCAGACCCGGCAAACGTTCGTGGTCACCGCACTAGGGTGTGGTCCTCGCCTCTTTGGGCATCAAGGCCGCCCACCAACTTGTCCAGCGGATGCTCGGTTCTCTGGTGCTTCAGCTGGAACTCTGCCACTCGCTCCGCGTCTATCTCGCCGCGAACGGCAACGCCTCCGCCACGGCCCGTGCTCTCTACCTGCACCGAAACGCGATCTTGAGTCGGCTGGCCCGAGCCGGGTGCCTTCTTCATCAACCGCTGACCGGTCATACGCTCAACACGGCCCTCGCTCTGGAGATCCTCTACTGGTTCGGCCTATCCGACGTGCCTTGCGGTCCGGCGGCCTATAGGAGTCGCCTCAGACGGGAAGGCCCGGTTCAGCGCAGTAGTCCGCGGCGGGGCCCGAGTGAAGCGCTCGCCACAGCGTCAACTGGCGGAGGGTCATTGTCATGGTGGTGTGGGATGGCGGGGTGTTGTCGCTGAGCGCGGCTTTCGTCACCTCCGGCGGCGCTTCTGGTGGCGGTGCTTGGAGGTGGAGCGCTGTTGGGGTGGCTTCTTCGGGGTGGGCTGTTGGCGGGGATTGCGGCCGCGGGAGCTGTTGGGGGTGCGGCCGCGGACGATGCCGATCAGTTCCTCCATGAGGTCGGACGTATCAGCATCGAGCCAGGCCAGGCCGATCTGGGACTGAGGAGCGTCGGTCACGGTTCGGTAGGTGAGGTCTTTGCGGTGGTGGAGGCGGGCCAGAGACTGCGGGAGCAGCAGGACGCCGGCTCCCGACGCCACCAACTCGATCGCGCCGGCGGTGCTCTCAGGACGGGTGAAGGCAGGCTGCCCGGGACGATCGTCCCAGGTCAAGACATCGTCGAGTGGTTCGAAGACGTCCTCGTCGGCGAGGTCGGCGAGCTCCACCTCCTCCACTGCGGCCACCGCGTGGTCCTTTGGCACCACGACCACGGTCGTCTCCAGGTACAGCGGGATCACATGGAGGGCCTCGCGGTCGACGGGCAGGCGTACGAACGCCGCGTCCACGCCACCGTTCCGCAGCAGGGGGACGACCTCGGTCGCCGGCGTCTGCAGCAGGCGAAGCGGCACCTCCCGGACCCGCTCGGCCCACACCCCGGCCCACTTCGCGGGCGTCACCCCCGGCACGTAGGCCAGCCGGAACTCACCATCGGTCACTCCGCCACCCTAGTCGCGTCCAGGCAGTTCCCTCTCGCTGGCTACCCTTGAGGCCATGGGCACGTCCAAAGCAAAGACCCCGCAGACCATGAAGTCCGCGACCGCGGCCAAGAAGCTGGGGATCCTGCTGTCGGCAGCACCCGCCGAGTTCCAGGAAGGTCCCGTCTCCCGGGACGAATTGAACGCGCTCCAAGCCGACCCGCCCTCATGGCTGGTGAACCTGCGTCGTGAGGGCCCGCACCCCCGCCAGGTCGTCGCCGCCAAGCTCCGCGTCTCCGTCTCAGGTCTGGCCCGCGCCGGCATCACGGGCCCCCTCACCACGGCCGAGATCGAGAATTTGAAGGCCGAAAGGCCCGACTGGCTGGAACGCGAGCAGGCCGTCCAAGCCGAAGTCCGCAAGGAGGAACTCCGCCTCAAGCAGCAGCGCGCCAAGGCCTGACTCACGTGATACCCCGGCCGCCCGCGCCGCGGCCCCGCTGCTCGCGATGTAGGCCGCGTTGGTCGATTGGAGACGGGCGGCGGCACACATCGAGCCTGACTTTTGGTGCAGGGTCAGGTTCCCGGCTGTGGGGGTGAGGGTGCCCAGCGGTCTGCCAGCATCCTGAAGCTGGGCACATCATCGAGCGATATCGAGTATTCGTAGGTCCGCTCATAGCCGATGCCGCTGATGCGCCACTCGTCGTCCGCGCAGCGCCGATACGTCTCCTCGTAGAAGGCGGATCCGCGGATCAGCACCCGGAACGCCTTGGCGATGACGGTGTCCTCCAGGCACCAGGTGCCCTCGGCCTTGTCGCCGTCGACCCGGATCTCGGGTTGGCCCGCGAAGTGCACCGTGGTGATCTCGGGACCGAGGTTGCCGCGCATGTAGTCGACGATGGCATTGCGGCCTTCCAGGCGCAGTGGCCCGCCGACCGCGCGGGTCCCGTAGGCGCCCAGGGCGTCCTCGGTGAGGGTGTCGGCGAACCCGTCCCAGTCCTTCAGGTCCAGGCAGCGCAGATAGCGGTACTTCACCTGACGGATCTCTTCCAGGGCGTTCAGATCCATGCGACGTAGCTTGCTCGACTTCGCCGCCATTGACAAGAACGCGTTCTAATTTCCGAGGTGTCCGTCCCGCTCGGCGTTCGGCACGTCGGCCGGTTCCCGGTGCGGGTCGTCAGACGGGTTCAGGTTCCGGTGGCGGCGGGCGGCCCCATCAGCCAGCTGCCGGGCGCGTTGGGGTCGTCGCTGAGGTAGTACTCGCGCATCGCGATCCGGAACTCCTCGTGATCGAGAGCGCCGTCGTGGTCGCGGTCCAGGTGGGCGAAGGCTTCGGCGGCCATGTCCAGGTCCAGGCCGACGCCGGCGTAGAACCTCTGGAACTCCTCCAGGGAGACGTCGCCGCTGCCGTCGGTGTCGACGGTCTCCACCATGACGTTGACGATCGGGAGCATGATCTCGTCGAACCGGTCGTCGTCGAGGGCGCTCATCGCGGCCACCCACTCCTGCACGGTGATCTGCTCGTTCCCGCCCGACACCGCGTCCCACCAATGGTCGAAGGCGTCTTTGAGGGCTGCGCGCTGCCGTGAATCGGCGTTCATCATGTCGGCCATGTTCGCGCTGGTGGCAGCGAAGTCCGCCGCGGAGGCGACGGTGTCACCGTCTGCGTCGAACGCCGCGAAGATCGCCCTGAGCTTCCAGCCCTGCACCTGCGCCTCGACCACGATTCCTCCAGTCATCTCGTTATGCAATTACGTGATCACACAGGGTTAATTTTCTCATTGTGGAGGCTGGAGAGGATGGCACCTTAAAGGGATAACGCCCTTGCCCCACGGCTCTCGGCGCTGTCTGCGCCGGTCCTAGCCCTTCGGGGTTTCGGCATGCCGGTGAAGCCGCGCGCAGGTCATCTGTCGCTGGCGGCGGCCGGGCGGTGGTCGAGCTCACCGCGCAGCAGGGTGTTCTCGCCGCGTTCCAGGGGAATCCTCAACGAGGACGAACATGCTGCATGATCTGCGCGGACGTAGTCTTCGACAGGTGCAGGGCTGCGGTGCCGCCTCGGTAACTCCCGGCAGCGGGGTCGGCCAGGACGAACTCCCGGCTCATCCCATCACGCGGTCGCAGGGACAGCCGAATCCTGGAGCATTGTTAGGAACTGACCACGCGTAAATGCGCAGAGGCGGCTGACTGCGGCCTTCGCACGGCCGGCTCCGCTCATCGTGGATCTGTGCTGGGCTGATCGGCTGCGGCGTCGAGGTCGCCGACGAGCGCATCCGGCGCACGCATGCGCCAGGCGTCGGTGATGAGCTCTTCCAGGCGGTCGAGGTCCACTTCGCCCAGCCACAGCATGACCAGAGGCATCCCGTCGTAGGCGGGTGTGGTGAAGAAGCGTTCCGGCTCACCGAGCAGCAACGCCTGCTTTTCTGCCTCGTCGCCGACGTACAGTACGGCGATGTCGGTCCGGATGACGCGCGGCCTACCTGGTCTGCGCTCGGGGTAGGACCAGACGAACCCTTTGCCTCCGACCCGGAAATCGAAGCCGTCGCTGTCGATCTCGACCACGTGAGGTAGCGCGAGTGCCAACCGGCGGACGTCTTCGGCGTCAGCCATCTTGGTCGCTCCCAGACACCGGTTTCCGCACACGTGCAGGCTATCGGCCCACAAACCGCGAAAGGGCCCGAGGTAGCCGGAACTGCCGCAGCCGCTCCGTCCCGGAGCCCAGGCCGGGGCATTGCGCGGTTCGTGGCACGGCTCGCTTGTTGGGGTGGCCGGGTGGCTTCGGGCGTATGCGGAGCGGTCTGCTGACGACGGGTTCGCCGCACCGTAGGCACCTGCCTCGCGGCCGTCAGCGCCGGGGCCAGGTCGCCCGCCAGGGCCACGGTGTCGTCCGTGTCACGGTGCTGGTCGTCCTCGGGGAAGCGGCCGTTGTCTTGGTGGCCTCCTATTGCTGCCAGTGTCAGGGGTCTGCGACCAGACGAACACCGTGGTCGCGCCCGTCCGGCGGATCGCCGCGGCCAGCGCGGACGCCGGGACCCGCGCCCCCAGCATGAGGCGGGGCGCGGCGCCGGGCCGTCCCCTGACGCCTCCCCCATACTCCTGCCATATCCGGCTGACCAGCTCCAACAGTATTGTCAGCGGGACGGGCGGCAGCGTCTGCGAGCCGCGCTCTCACCGGCTCATGCGGACGCTGCGGGAACGACCGCCGGGCGCGTGGCGCGCAGCGAATACATCAGCGGCACCCGCGGACGGCCCGCCGGAAGCCGGTAGATCCTGCCGTGCCGCTCCAGCGACCGGAACCGCTCGAACAGCGTGTGGTCGTGTTCGTGCAGGAAGTCGATGCGCAGCCCCGCCGCGGCGAGCGCGCTGACGATCTCGCCGAGACCGTGCTGGAACTGCACGGACCGGGTGTGGCGCGTGTTCTGGTCGCCGTCGGTGTAGGTGCCGGGCTTGTCCCAGACCTGCGGCGACCTGTCGAAGTAGTCGTAGGTGACGGTCGAGCCGTCCGTGAAATCCAGGACCTCGGTGAACGGATGGAATTCGCTGAGGTGAAGGAACCCGCCCGGTTCCAGCAGTTCCGCGACGACCCGCGCCCAGCGGTCCATGTCCGGAAGCCATCCCAGCGCCCCGAGCCCGGTATAGACGATCTCGTAGGTCTCGCCCAGCGCCTCGACCGCGTCATACACGTCGGCCTGCACGAACCGCGCCGGGATAGCGCACTCGGCCGCTATCCCGTCCGCGGTCTCGATGGCGGCCCCGGAGAAATCGAGCCCGGTCGCCCTTGCGCCGAGCCGCGCCCACGACAGCGTGTCGAGCCCGAAATGGCACTGCAGATGCACCAGCCGCCGGCCGGCCACCGGCCCCACCTCGGCGACCTCGAAGTCGCGCAGAGCCGTCCCGCCGGCCTTGAACCCGGCGACGTCGTAGAACTCGCTGGCCGCATGGATCGCGACCCGCTCGTCCCACAAAGCGCGATTCAGTTCCCGGTAGTCCGCATCCGCCACGCGAGCAGGGTAATCACCCGCAGCGGCCGCCGGCCATATAGCGTTCAAGAACGCCGTCCGGTGGCGGTCAGTCGGGGACGGTGAGCCAGCAGACCTCGGTGAAGCCCTTGTCCTCCAGCTCGGCGACCACGCGTTCGAAGCGCGCCGGATCGAGGCCGTCCAGGTTCTGCGCGATCACGTCCCGGTACAGCAGGTCCGGGACGATCAGGGCGAGGTCGCGTGCCGGGTTCGCCTTCAGCGCCTCCCGGATCGGCGGGGAGTCGAGGATCCGGTGCACGGCGATGGAGGCGTCCCCGACGTACCCGTTCGGGGCGGGCTTCACCAGGCCGCGGTGCAGCGCCGCGCGCAGCCGCACCCGCGCCTGCTCCCCGAGGTCGCGGTTCGTCCGGCGGACGGCGGCGCGCAGCCCGGCGACCAGGCCGGGGACGACCTTCGTCTCGTCGATCCCCGGCGGGAAGGCCAGGAACCGGCCGTCGCCCTGCTCCTGCGCCGGGACGGACGAGGGGTCGACGCCCGCCTCCCGCAGCGCCGCGTCCAGGACGGCGAGCAGCCGCCGCTGGGTGCGCTCGGCGGCGCCGATGCCGTGCCGGCTGTAGCGCTCCACATCGGCGGCCAGGCAGAGCCGGACCGCCGCGCCCCCGCCGTCCGGTCCGGGCAGCGGCACCGCGAACCGGGGCTGGACGTCGAAGGTGTACGCCGCGCGGTGCGTGGTGAACTCGAACACGGTCCGCGCGATCTCCACCTCCGCGCTGAGCGTGCCGGCCAGCTCCGCGAGCCCCTCGGGGACGTCGAGCAGGGCGCTCACCAGGTAGGACCGGCCGTCCAGCGCCCGCCCCTGCGGGTCGCGGTAGGCGCAGCCGAACCGGTGCGTCTGCAGGCCGGAGACGCGGACCGCGACACGCCCGCCGCCCGGCCGGAACCGGCCGGTCCACGGCGCCGCCGGCGGCTCCGGACGCACCCGCCGCGCGATGGCCCGCTCGTCGGCGAGGGTGACGCGGAACCGCGCGGCCGTGTACCGGCGGCGGCCGCCCAGCTCGTCCAGGTCGAAGGCGAAGACGGCCTCCACGGCGCGGCCGCGGCCGCGCGGCACGTCGTCCACCGGATACAGCAGCGGGCTGCCGAAGCTGACGCCCGACTCGCGGACGTGGCGGACGTCGCCCGGACCGTAGTGCTCGTCCTCGGAGTACAGCGGGGCGTGGCCGAGGACGTCGGCGGACGGCAGCGGCGCGAGCCCGTGCAGCTCGGCGATGTACTCAGGCATGGTCCCTCTCCTCGGTTCGACGGGACGGCGGGATGGTGGGGCTCGACGGGGTACCGCGCGCGGACCGCCACGAGACGGTGCGCGGCGGGGCGCCCTCGCGGGCCAGGCCGGTCTCGAGCCGCCGCAGGTCCCCGCGCTGGGGGACGCCGACGACCTGCAGGCCGTCCCCGTCCGGGAAGACCTCCAGCGGGGCCGGGTCGGCCTCACGGTCCAGATGCTCGGTGTAGCGGCGGCGGCCGAGGCCGGTGAGCGGCAGCAGCGACTGGTTCGCCGAGCCGCGCCACACCAGCCGGGTCGGCCGGGCGGCGTCGTAACGTCCGGTGATGACGGCGTCGGCGTGCCGGAGCACCGCCGCGCCGATCCGCAGCGCCTCATCCGTCTCGTAGCCGGTGTACACCAGGACGTCCGCGGCGTGACGCAGAGCGGGGCGCAGGGCGGCGAGCAGGGCGGCCAGCGCCGGAGCCTGGTCGAGCGGCTCACCGCCGGACACCGTGACCCCGTCCGCGCCGCGCGCCAGCAGGCCCCGGCAGGCGGCGCCGAGCGCGGTCACCGGCAGCGCGGTCCCGCCGCCCGGGTCCCAGGTGTCCCGCGACATGCATCCCGCGCAGGCCAGGCCGCAGCCCTGCACCCAGATCACCAGCCTGCGCCCCGGACCGAGCACCGTCACCGGATGGACGATCCGGCTGACGCGCAGCACCGGCTCCTCCTGCGCGCACGGCGCCCTCACGGCGCGCCGCCGTCCCCGCCCGCGGGCGGCTCGTCGAGGTACGCGGAGACGGCCTGCGTGGTGGTGGGCCTGCCGATGCCGAGCGCCACGGCGTCCAGGTAGACCTTCTCGGCGGCGAGGTGCTCCTGCGTGATCGCGGTCCTGCGCTCCTGCGCCTCGTGCCAGTGCGCGCGGAGCTGCTCCTCCTCCGGGACCAGCGTCGAGTCCCGCGTCCTCGACTCCTCCGACGTCGCCTCCAGGAACAGCGCCTGGGCACGCTCGCTGACCCGGACGGCGGCGCGGTAGGCGGCGACCGCGGGGTGCTCCTCCGCCATGCCGAGGGTGAACGCGATCAGCCCGGACAGCAGCAGGATGATCGCGAAGACGGCGGTCATCGCGATGTGCCCGTGCTGCAGGCCGAGCTGGTGCACACCGCCGATGTCCTGGCCGGTCTCCGGGTCCCTGCGGGGGACGAGCAGCACCTGCTGGCGCAGCCAGCCGAGCGCGAGCGCCCCCACCGCCCACAGCACCATCGTGGCCGCCACCAGGACCGGCGCGATCCGCTCCACCGGCATGAGGTGCCGGTGGCGGAACAGCCGGCCCGCCAGGTGCGGCGCGGCGACCATGCCGAGCGCGACCGGCAGCGTGTAGGCCCAGGTCAACCAGTCGTCGGCGCCGTGCAGGTGCAGGAAGATGTCGTGGTAGATCGGCACCTCCACCGCGATCAGCGCCACGAGGATGTACCGCTTGTACCGCTCCGGCATCGGCATGGCGAAGGGCGAGCCGTCCGCCGGACCCATCCAGCCGAGCCGGCGCCGCCCGCCGCGCGTGACGGGCGCCGCGTCCGCCTTCTCCCGGTCGCCGGGGGCGGGGGCCGGTCGCTCGCCGCCCAGTCCGGGATCCGCGGATCCCAGGTTGGGCGGGCCGTGCGGGTCGGCGTTCCGCACGGTGTCGCCGGCGTCCCCGGCGTCCCCGGCGTCCCCGGCGTCTGCTGTGGCCGTCGGGTCGTCCGGGTCGTCGTCGGGGACGTCCGCGTCGTCCCATCCCGGACGGTCCGGCGGCATGTGCTGCCCGGCGAGCACGTCGAGGCCCGCCAGCGTGATGTCCTCCCGCTCGTAGGCGCGGTCGCGCCGGCGCAGCGCCTGGTCCAGGCGGGCCTGCGCGGTGGCGGCCGCGTGCCGCTCGTCGCGGCGCTGGTGGCGGACCTGCCCGAGGATGGCGCGCGCCGCCGCGAACGCGCTCGCGGCGTTCGACGCGACGGCCTGCTCGCGCTCGTGCCGGAGGCGCTCCAGGTACGGCAGCCGCGTTCGCGGCGCGAACGACCACTCGTCGTACTCGCGGGCCGTGGCGGCGCGCGCGCCGTCCAGCATCGCGCGGCCCTGCACGCCCGGCGGGACGACGGCGGGGGGCGGCGCGCCCGGCGCGGCGGTGCCGGCGGCGGCGGTCTCGGGGTCGGGGGCCTCCCGCCGCCTGCGGCGGCGCGGAGCGGATTGTGGGGCGGCCATGCTGTCCTCCGGGGTCAGTCGTACTTCACGGTGGGGTGTCCGGCGGTGGCGAACAGCTGCGTCCAGAAGGCGTTGAGCCCCACGGACTGCCGCGTGTCCTTCAGCGTCCGCCCGCGGTCGGTGATCTCCAGCGCCGTCCCGCCGAGGTCCGGGACGCGGCCCTTGAACGGGCCGTCGAGGATCGCGCGCCGCTTCGCCGCGGTGCTCAGGTCGGCGTGGGTGAGGTCGACCGTCCGGTCGGTCTGCAGCATGTCGCTGACCACGAGGACGTGGTAGGTGCCCTTGCCGTCCGGCCGCTGGTCCGCGGCGCGGGCGAGCGCGCCCAGCACGTCCGACTTGGGACGCCCGGCGTGCAGGCAGGCCAGCACGGCGTGCGCGTCCTTGAGGGCCCGGCTCTGCCGCCCGGCGCGGATCGCCTCCTTGTCGGTGCCCGCGCCGAGGTCGGGATCGAGGTCGAGGTCCTTGTGCGAGCAGACCGAGCCGCGGGAGTCGGTGTCGAGCGGGACGTAGGTGAGCGTCTTGCACTTGTTGGCACGCAGGAAGCCGGGGAGCAGCTCGGTGACGCGCTTGTCGGCGTCGAAGTTCTGCCCGGACGCGGAGCCGTCGACGACGACGCCGCACGGCGCCGAGTAGGAGTCGTGGCCGGGGTCGCAGCCGGGGACGCCGAGCGCGGTCGCGACGAGCACGACCCCGGCGGCGGCGCAGACGCGCTCGCGGTGGTGGAACCGGACGGATGCCCGGACTCGCATGGTCAGCCTCCTGTCTCGGGCTCGGGGGTCCCGTAGAAGTAGCGAAGGATCTCCAGCGCGCGGGCCAGCGGCCCGAAGCGGTAGCCGGACGCGTCGTCGCCGGTGAAGACGTCGGGCAGCCGGATCAGGAACTCCTCGGGGTGCTCCCAGCGGGAGTCGAGCGCGAGGGGCTCGGGCTTCCACGCCGCCGCGTCGAACGGGACCTGCCGGCCCTCGCCGCCGGTCATCAGCGGCGGCTTCGCCCTGCCCCGCCGGATCGCGCGCAGCCGCCGGTGCCACCGCTCGACGACCTTCCAGTGGCAGCAGAGCAGCTGGTTGGCCTCCGCGGCCGCCCCGGCCACGACCGAGCGCTGCGGCTGGACGGCGTTCGCCCACCGGCCGAGCGCGCTCTGCAGCCGGCCGAGGTGGCGTTTGTCGAGCGTGCCGGCCTCGTGGTGGTAGACGACGTCGGTCGCGCGGCCCATCAGCTCCTCGACGAGCCGGTCGTGCCGGCGCTGCGCCTCGGCGGCGTACTTCTCCGACACCACCGCGACCCTGGCCTGCAGCTCCTCCCGGTAGCCGGGGCGGGCCGGCCGCACCCGGCCGGACCCGTCCAGCGTGGCGGGCAGCTCGGGCAGCCCGCGGCGGGCGTCCTTCCAGCCCTCGCGGCGTGCCCGGAACCGGTCGGTCCAGTGGGCCGCCGCCGCCCGGAACTCCTCGTGCGCCCTCGCGCTCCGGCTGTCCATTCGCATGCGCTGTCCCGCCTTGGGGGAAATTTCCTGAAGGGGTAGCGAAATGCTTATCACCCACACCTTGATCGCCGCAAACGACATATTTACATGGAAAGAGCGAGAGTCTGCGTACCGATACTCGTTCCATGGACTCGGCCGCTTTCCATGGAACGGGACGTGGTGCAGGGAACCTGCTGTGAGCTGCGGAACCTGGGCCGCCTCGGGCGCGCGGACGGAGCGGCCGGCGCTATTCCATGTGAAGTGCCGAGTTTCATGGAATGTGCCCGATGTGGCGGAAAAATTGTGCATGCCGGGCGAATAGGATAAGAGTGGGAGTCGCCGGCCGCCGCACGCGTGGCCCGGAAAGGAGAAACGGGCCATGACCGAGCCGCCGCCCCCGACCCGGCGCCGGCCGGGCGAACCCGTCCCCGGTCCGCAAGCGACCCGGCGGCGCGGCGGCGGGACGGCGCCGCTCCAGCCGGAGACGGTCCCGCCCGCGCTGCTGACCCGGTTCCGCGAGGTGTCGCCGCTCTCCCTGGCCGGCGGCGAGGCCGACGTCTTCCGCGCCGTGGCGGACGACGGCGAATACGTGCTGAAGCTCTACCGCGGCGAGATCAGGCCCGAGCCGAAGGTGTGGGAGGCGCTGCAGGCCGACAAGTCGCCCCGGCTGCCGCGGCTGCTCGACTGCGGCGTCGAGGGCGGCCGCGCGTACGAGATCCACGACTACGTGCCCGGCGGCACCCTCCACGACCTGATCCGGCGCACCCCCGGCGGGCTCCCCCTGGAGACCGTCGAGGAGGTGGTGCGCCAGCTCGCCGGCGCGCTCCGCGAGCTGCACGGGCTCGGCATCCCGCACCGCGACCTCAAACCGCAGAACGTCCTGGTCCGCGGCGAGGACCCCCTCAACCTCGTGCTCGCCGACTTCGGGATGTCGGTGCACCTCGGCGGCCGGTCCCAGGCGCGCACCAGGTCCGGGTCGCGGACGACCCTGTACGCCGCGCCCGAGCTGTTCAACGGGCTGGTCTCCGCGGCCGGCGACTGGTGGTCGCTCGGGATGCTCGTCCTGGAGGCGGCGGCGGGCGAGCACCCCTTCGCGGGCATGGACGAGGACAACGCCGGAGACCAGATCATCGCCGGCAACATCCCCCTGCCCGACGACCTCGACCCGCGCGTCCGGTGGCTGTGCGAGGGGCTGATCGTGCACAGCAGGGACGCGCGCTGGGACGCCGAGGAGGTCGGGGCCTGGCTCGCCGGCGACCCGCCGCGGCCTCCCCGCGACCGCGGCCCCGTCTCGGCGCCGCAGCGCCGCGAGCTGCGCTTCAACGGCACGCCCTACACGGAACGGTTCACGCTCGCGCACGACCTGACCCGCAACTGGGGGCTAGGCGTCCAGCGGTTCTTCGAGCCGATGGCCGAACCGTGGGCCGAGCTGCGCCGCTGGCTCGCCCAGTTCGACGACCCGGACGGCGAGGACACGAGCGAGCGGCTCGCCGTCCGGCTGGAGCGGTCGGGCCTTCCCGGGAACGTGAACCTGCTGCTCCTGCTGCGCTGGCTCGACCACGGCCGGACGGTCGTCTACCGGGGCGAGCCCCTCTCCATGACCGACCTGCCCGACTTCGCCAGGCGGGCGATGGACGGCGACGGGACGGCGGCGCAGCTCCGTGAGATCGTCGACGACCTGTGGGACCACGGCCTGCTCCGCGAGTTGGACGCCGAACCGGGATGCGCCGGCTTCGCCCAGGTCGACCGGCGCTGGCGGTGGGAGACCGAACGCTGGACCGTCGTGGCCGCCCGGCTCGCCGGCGACCATCCCGAGGTGCGGGACGTCCTGGCCAGGTGGAGCGGGCCGCGGCAGCGGGCGTACCTGCTGTGGCTGGCCGGCGATCCCGGCGCGGTCGGCGAGCTGCGCGCGCATCTGGACCGGGAGCGGTCACGGGTGCACCGGGTGCTGAGGCGCGCCAACGCCCGGCTCGACTGGTTCGACGAGATCCTCGCCAAGGCGCACGAGCCCGCCGGGGTGCTGGCCGCGTACGCGGTGAGCTGGCAGGCGCGCGCGGAGGTGGAGCGGCTGCGCCGCCAGGCCGACCGCCGCGACCAGCGCGTGCGCGAGTGGAACCGGGTGGAGCGCTGGCGCCGCCTGGACCGTCCGGTCGCGCTCGGCTGGGCGGGCGCGGCGATGGCCGTGGTGCTCATCGCCTGGACGCTGCTGCTGTTGCTCAGCACGGCGTTCAACGCGCGGGTGGAGATCGCGTCGCCGGTGGCGCTGCTGCAGGCCTGGATCTTCATGGTGGTCACGCTGGCGCTGCAGGCGGGCGCCGAACTCTGGCTGGCCGCGGTGATCGGCGCCCCCTACCATCCGCGCTTCTCGCTGATGCTGGGCGTCGGGAGGGTCTTCCGCGACGTCGGCGGCCGGTTCGCGACCAGGGGGACGCTCGGGTTCGCCGTTGTGGCGGGGACGACGCTGGCGCTGATCGGGGTGACCGTGGCGGCGCCGTTCCTGCTCCCGCTGATCGTGCTCCCGGCGCATGTCGCGTGGGTGCACGTCCGCTACCGGCGCTGGCAGGAGGAGTACCTGCGGCGCCGCTCCACGGCCGTCGGCCCGGACGGCGCCGCCGCACGGGGGTCGGCCGCCGGGCGGGACGGCCCGCGCGCGCCGTCCGGCCGTCCGGCCCAGGCGAAGGGGACACGATGAGCAACGGGAAGATCTTCGCGCCGATGTATGCGCAGCAGGCGGTGCCGTCGGCGGTGTCGCAGGCCGGCCTGACCCACGCGGCGGGCGGCTCCGTCGCGCATTCGGCGGGCGCCGCAGCCGCGCAGACCGGGCACGCGGCCGCGACCGCGGGGATGCACGGGCTGGCCACCGCCGCGACCGTCGCGGGCACCGCGGTGCTCGCGGTCGGGCTCGCCGCGACCGCGGTCGTGATGACGCGGGCCGCCATGGGCGGGCTGCGGGACTTCGGGGAGAGCATCGTCGAAGACGCGGCGCAGTGGGAGCAGCAGTGCGCGGCCGCGCAGGAATGGCAGCAGGCGGTGCTGGCCGTCGTGGACGTCAACGCGCGGATCGCCGTGCTGCGCGCCGCCGGGAGCCGGCTCGACGGCGGCCCCGGGCCGGACCTGCCCGGCCCGCTCGACCCGGCGGGCCGCGCGGTCGCCGAGCTGCGCCGCTGGTGCGCGGAGACCGAGCGGCGGCTCGAGGAGGCCGAGCGGCGGCAGGCGGGCCGGGTCATCGACGCCGGGATGGGCGAGCTGGCCAGGCGCGGGACGTGGCGCGCGGACGCCGCGGCGGACGGGCTGGCCCGCTGGGCGGAGCAGGCGCGGCGGTGGGAGGCGGAGTCCGCGCGGGTCGAGGCGCTGGCGGCGGCGTCCGGGCGCGGCGGCGAGGGCGGCGACCGCGAGAAGACCGCCGCGACGGTCGACCGGATCCTCGGCCGCACCCTGCCGAAGGCGTCGCCGGAGGAGGCGGCGACCCTGCTGGAGGCCGCCGGGAAGGCGCTGTCCACGTGCAACGCGGCGGCGGCGTCCTCGTGGCTCGGCGAGCTGCGGGCGCGCGAGCAGCAGGTGGACGCCGCCGTCCGCCGGCGGCGCGCGGACATCGAGGACGCTACCCGCTTCCTGGCGGGGCTGCGCCTCGACCGGATCTCGCCCGAGCTGTACCCGGCCGGGCTCACCGCACCGTTCGCGGACGTCGCGGAGCGGCTCGAAGCCGTCGCGGCGGGCCGCGAACCGCTCACGTCCGAGCTGCGCATGCGGGCCGAGGACGCCGTCCTGCACATGCAGGACATCGCCGACCAGAGCCTCGTCGCCGAGACGCTCGCGGCGGCCTGCACTCGGCTCGGCTACCGGGTGCGCCGCGGCGAGGGAGCCGCCCTGATGAGCCTCACCCTCCCCGAGTGGGACGGCGACGAGGTGCGGTTCGAGCTGGCGGAGGGGCAGGTCGTCGCCACGTTCGGCGACGGCCCTGTGGGCGACCCGGCGACGGTCGTGGACGCGGCGCGGCTGCGGCGGTGGCGCGACGACTTCGACCGCGTGTGCGGCGACGTCAAGGCGCTCGGGCTGGAGATGACCCTGCTCGGCGTCGTGGAACCGCACGGCACGGCGGCCGACACCGCCGCACCCGCCGGGAAGGGCCGACGCGGCGACGAGGAGGGCCGCGGCAGGAAGCGGCCGCAGGCCAAGGAGAGGAAGCGGCCACGATGACCACGACGACACCGGACACGCCCCCGATCCCCGGGCCGGGGGTGCGCATCGACAAACAGGAGGGAGGACGTCCCGCGCCCTTCGACGGCTGGCCCGCCTTCATCCGCGAGTTCGAGAGCACCCTCGCGGTCCACTCGCAGTTCGTGTTACACGGCAACCTGCGCGACTGGTTCCTTGTCCCCGGCCGCGACGGCGGTTTCACCGTGGTCCCGCTGGCCTCGCTCGTCTGGCGGGTCCTGGAGCGGTACGGCTACAGCTGCCTCGTCGTCTACGACCAGGTGGACGGCTTCACGCTGTTCCCGAGGACGGACGGCGACCCGCGGCGCGCGCAGGAGCGGCAGGCCGTCGAGCGGCTCCTCGACGGATCCGGTGCGAAGAAGGAGGCGGGAGGCGACAAGGACGGCCCGCTCGCCCAGCTGTACGAGCGGATCAAGGCCGTCACCCAGCACCCGGAGCTGCGGATCGGGCTCGTCGTGGACTACGCGTCCCGGCTGGTCCGCGACCCCACCGAGCTGTCCCCGGCCGAGCAGGACTTCTTCGTCGGCTGCCTGAAGCTGTCGGAGACCGCGCCCCGCAAGGGCGGCTTCGAGAACCGGCCGAGCCCGCTGTACAACCCGGTGGTCTGGCTGGTGCAGAGCGACCGCGACCTGCCGGCGTGGCTGGGCGACGGGAACGTCCGGGTCCGGAACATCGCGGTGCCGTCCCCCGACCTGGGGGAGCGGGAGAAGACGGCGCGGCTGCTGGTCGGGCGGATGCCGGGCGCCCGCGAGGAGGCCGGGAACGGCGCGCTGACCGGGCGGGCGGCCGCGGCCGCGAAGGAGTTCGCGGCCGCGGCCGAGGGGCTGACCCTGGCGGCGATGGGGGAGGTCACGAAGCTGGTCGCCGACCGGGGGACGGGGCCGTCCAGCCTGCCCGAGGCCGTCCGCACCTACAAGCTGGGCGTGCTGGACAACCCGTGGCGGCGCGGCTACCTGCTGGACCGCATCCGGCAGGCCGAGACGGAGCTGCCCGCGCGGGTGATCGGCCAGGAGCGCGCGGTGGCGGGGACGCTGGACGTGCTGAAGCGCGCGGTGCTCGGGCTGACCGGCGCGCAGGCCCGGCGGTCGGTGGACCGCCCTCGCGGGACGCTGTTCTTCGCGGGGCCGACCGGGGTGGGCAAGACGGAGCTGGCGAAGGCGATCGCCGCGCTGCTGTTCGGGGACGAGTCGGCGTACCTGCGCTTCGACATGAGCGAGTTCTCCGCCGAGCACGCCGCGGACCGGCTGGTCGGCGCGCCGCCCGGTTATGTCGGGTACGAGGCGGGCGGGGAGCTGACCAACGCGGTCCGGCAGGACCCGTTCCGGGTGGTGCTGTTCGACGAGATCGAGAAGGCCCATCCGCGGCTGCTGGACAAGTTCCTGCAGATCCTGGAGGACGGCCGGCTCACCGACGCGCGGGGGAACACCACCTACTTCTCCGAGACGATCCTCATCTTCACGTCCAACCTCGGCATCCAGGAGTGGGACCCGCAGCGCGAGGTCCGCATCGTCAAGGTCACCCCCGACCAGCCGTACGAGGAGGTGATCGAGCTGGTGACGGAGGGCGTCCAAAAACACTTCAACCTGGTCCTCGGCCGTCCCGAGCTGCTGAACCGGCTGGGCGGCAACATCCTGGTGTTCGACTTCATCCGCCCGGAGCCCGCGCGGCGGATCTGCGACAACGCGCTCGGCAATGTGCTGCGGCTCGTGGGCAAGGAGCTCGGGCAGACGTTGACGATCGGCGAGCGGGCGAGCCACGACCTGCTCGGCTGGTGCACCGAGGATCTCGCGAACGGGGGCCGCGGGATCCTCAACGCGGTGGAGACGGGGTTCGTCAACCCGCTGGCGCGGGCGCTGTTCGACCGGCGCCGCCTGGAGCCGGGCGGGCGGCTGACCGTGACCGCCGTCCACCGCGACCCGCCGTCCGTGGAGCTGCGATGAACGAGCTGGTCTGCGCCAACTGCGGTGCCGCCGCGACAGACGATGTCACGTGTCCGGAGTGCGGCAGCATCGCCGACTACCGGGTGTCGGACGCACCCGCCGCGACGGCCTCGCATGACGTCACGGCCGCGCAGGCAGGCACCGAGGCACCGGGCGGCGGAGATCCGGCGGGACGGCCAGCGCCGCAGGCACCCGGTCCCGAGCCCGCACCGCGAGCGGGGAACGCGGCCACGGCGACCCTTTCGGTACTCAACCTCGCCTACGTGTTCACCACGGGGGAGAAGGTCTCCGTCCCGCCCGGCGGCTCCTCGCTGCTGGGCCGCGACCCGGAGTTCTCGGAGGCGGCGCGGTTCCTGGAGAAGGACGGCCTGGTGTCGCGGCGGCACGCCACGATCGGCCTGGACGAGGACGGCACCCCGTGGATCCGCGACGAGTACTCCCTCAACGGCACGTTCGTGAACGGCGAGCGGATGCCCGCCGGCGACCGCAGGACCCTCCGGCACGAGGACAAGGTCCGGATCGGCGACGTGCTCATGACGATCGTGCGTGAGGCCCCGCCCGGAGGAGGACGGCGATGACAGGCTCCTGGAACACCGGCGACTTTTCGGACGCCGCGATCGCCGCGCTCCGCGCGCGGCTCGCGTCGGCGGCCCCCGGCGACCGGCCGGACGCGCTGGCCGCGCTCGGCCGGGCGCTGTCGAAGAGCGCGTCGTTCGGCGCCGGCGACGCCCCGGACGCGGCGGACCGCGCGGCGGAGGCGATCGCCCTCTACCGCGAGGGCGTCGCCTGCGTGCCGCCGGACGACGCGCGCTTGCCGGCGCTGCGGTTCGAGCTGGGGAACCTGCTCGCGATCCGCTACCTGCGGGTGGCGGGCGCCGAGGCGGACCGCGACGAGGCGATCGACCTGTTCGAGCAGTGTCTCGCCGACGATCCGGACGCCGTGCGGCCCAAGCCCGAGACGGAGCCGGAGACGGGGGCGTGGTCGGCGGGTTGGCGGTTGCAGACCGCCGGGGTGTGGCTCGGCGTCCTGCTGATGTTCCGCGTGCTGCGGCTGCCCGTCCCGCTCGGTGAGCGCCCGCCCGACCTGTACGACCTCGCGCCGCTGATGACGGGCCTGTCGGCCATCGACTCCCCGGACGTGCAGCGGGCCGTGGCCGTCCTCACCAGGTTCGCCGACGCGGACGACATCGACCCGGAGCTGGGCCGGGTGGCGGTGGTGCTGCGGGCCGTCGCGGTGCTGTTCCAGGTGTACAACACCGCCGAGGAGGACGACGTCGACCTGTCGCGGGCGATGGCGCTGCTGGACCAGGCGGGCGAGCGCCTCGACGAGGGCGACCCGGGCCACCGCGAGGTCGTCGGGCTCTCGGTGTTCCTGGAGGCCGACGCGCGCCGGGAGCGCGGCGAGCAGGGGCCGCCCGACCCGCGGATGGTGGCCGACCTCGAACGCGCCATCGAGCTGGAGCCGGGCGACATGCTGAAGGCGGCGCTGGAGATGCAGCTCGGCGCGGCGCGGATGCAGTCGTGGCTGCGCACCGGCGACCCGGCCGACCTGGCGGAGGGCCCCGAGCTGGTCGAGCGGGCGCACGAGCACATGCGGGCGCGCGGCGACGACCACCCCCTGTACGAGGACGGCCTGCGCTGGCTCGCCGGGCTGACGATGGGGGTGACCGCGTTCCAGCCGACCCCCGGCGGCGTGGAGAAGGTGATCTCGCTCGCGGAGCAGGTGCGCGCCCGCCGGGACCCCGGCGACCGCGACGGGCGGGCCAAGGACACCTACCTGCTCGGCATGGCGACGATGCTGAAGGCCGCGCTGACGGGCGGGCAGGACGACTGGACGCGCGCGTCGCGGCTGCTGGAGACGGCCCTGCGCGACATCCGCGACGAGGATCCGCTCGCCGTCACGATGCTGACGACGTACGGGTCGGTGCTGCTGGACCGGCACACGCGGCGCGGCGGGATCGAGGAGGCCGAGGCCGCGCGGCGCTACCTGGAGCGGGCGGAGGTGATCTGCCGGACGCGGCGTCCGCCGGACGGCGACGAGTTCGAGTGGCGGACCGTCCAGGGCCTGCTGGGCGCGGTGACCGCGACCTGCGCGTGGCGGGACGGCGACGAGGACGGGCTGCGGCGGGCGGTCGAGAACCTGCGGGAGGCGCAGCGGGCGCTGCCGGGGACCTACCCGTGGCGGTCGCGGCTCGACATGGAGCTGGGCCGGGCGCTGATGCGGCAGGCCGACGTGCTTCTGCGGGCGGGCGCCGGGGAGGCGCTGGACGCGGCGCGCGAGGGCGCCGCGCTGCTGGCGGCCGCGATGGACGCCGACGCGATCGACGCCGGCAACCGGCAGGCGCTGAGGGCCGTCGGCGGGCTCGCCCGCGTGCTGGACGGGGTGCTGGAGCGCGATCTGGCCGCGATGGACGAGGGGATCGCGCGGCTCGGCGAGGCGGCGGCGGTCCCGGAGGTGCTGCACGGCCAGCGGGCGGGCGTGCTGTGGTCGCTCGGGGCCGCGCATCTCGTCCGGTCCCGGATGGACTCGGAGGGCCTGCACCGGGGGGCGGACGGCCCGGCGGACGCGGCGAGCGCGGCCGATCACCGCGAGCTGGGCGTGGCGCGGCTGGAGCAGGCGGCGGGGCTGCTGGCCGCCGAGCCGGCGAGCCCGATGACGGGCCGTGTCCTGTGGGAGCTGGCGGGCGCCTACCGGGGCCGGGGCGAGGACGGGGACGCGGCGCTGGCGATCTCGGCGGGGTTCGGGGCGCTGCGGGCGCGGATCGGGGACGTCCTGCTGCAGACGGGGGTGGAGTACGGGCTCGCCACGGCGCGGGGCGTCGCGGAGATGGCGCAGCGGGTGGCGCGGTGGTGCGTCGCGGAGGGCCGGGCGGCGGACGCGGCGGAGGCCGTGGAGCTGGGCCGGGGACTGGTGCTGTACGCGGCGACGTCCGCGACGGCGGTGTCGGAGCTCCTGCGCGGCCGCGGGTTCACCGGACTCGCGGATGAGTGGGACGAGCAGGGGGCGGTGGACGCGGGGCCGCCGCCCCCGCACGAACCGGCGGGGGCGGGCGGCGCGGCGCAGGCGGCCGCGGCGCTGGCCGGTCCGCTGCTGGACCCGCAGGTGCCGGGGGACCTGCGGCAGCGGGTGTTGGACGCGCTGCACCGCGCCGGGGACGCGGCCGCGCTGACGGCGGCGCCGGAGCCGGCGCGGGTGGCCGCCGCGCTCGCCGCCGTCGGCGCCGACCTGCTGGTGTACCTCGTGCCGGGGGAGGGCGGCGAGCCGGGGCTGCTGCTGGTCGCCGACCGGGCCGGGGTGGTGCGGGTGGTGGCCGCGCCGGCGCTGCGTCTCGACGACGAGCGGGCCGCCGCGTACGTGGGGTTGCCCGGCGTGGCGGGCGACGGCGCCGACTGGCGGGACGCGCTCGACGCGGTGGGCGCGTGGGCGTGGTCGGCGGCGTTCGAGCCGCTGCTCGCCGACGCCGGGGAGCGCGGCATCGCGGGGGCGCCGCGCGTCGTGCTCGTCCCGTGCGGTGCGCTGGGCGGCATCCCCTGGCAGGTCGCGTACCGGACGGGCGCGGACGGCGGGCGCGGCTACGCCTGCCGGGAGTTCGTGCTGTCGTACGCCGCGTCGGCGCGGCAGTTCGTGACCGCGGCCGGGCGGCGGCGCCGCGACCCGCTCGAGGATCCGGTGTTCGTCGCCGACCCGACCGGCGAGCTGAAGACCACGGCGGAACTCACCCACGTCCTGCGCCACGTGTTCTACCCGGACGCGCGCGGGCTGGGCCGCACCCGCCGTCCGGGCGAGCCGTCCGCGACCCCGGAGGAGGTCCGCGCGCACGTGCCCGGACGGCGCGCGCCCGGCGCGTCGATGCTGCAGCTGACCTGCCACGGGGTGACGACCGCGTCGGCGGCCGGGTCGCATGTGAAGCTCGTGGACGCGGCCGGCGACCCCGCGCAGCTGCGCGCGGACGAGCTGCTGCGCCGCTCGCACCGGCGCGAGCCGGACGCGCCCGGCGGCCTGGTGGTGCTGTCGACCTGCGTCAGCGACGTGACCCCGGCTGACCACGACGAGGCGCTCACGCTCGCGACGTCGTTCCAGACGGCGGGGGCGGCCGCGGTGGTCGGGTCGCGGTGGCGGGTGGCCGGGAGCGTGACGCCGCTGCTGATGTTCATGTTCCACCGGGCGCTCGTCCTGGACGGCGCGGACCCGGTGGACGCGCTGCGCGCGGCGCAGCTGTGGATGCTGGACCCGGACCGGCCGATCCCGCCGGAGATGCCGGAGGACTACGCCTGGGACGCCGGGCGGCTGGATCTGGCCGATCCGGTGTCGTGGGGGGCGTTCACCCACCAGGGCAACTGATCCGCGGCAGCCCGGTGGGGCCGCCCGCCGGTGTGCGGGCGGCCCCACCGGGCCGCCGGGTTCACGGCCAGTCGTCGTCGCCACCGCCGAATGCGCGCCACGGGGTCATCGCGTCCTCCTTCGCAAACCGTGCGAATTGGTCGAACGGCGCTATCGTGGCGCGGTCCCGGCGGGCGGACCCCGGACCAGTACGGGATTCGGAAACCGAATCGGCGTCGGCGCCGGTGCCGGTTTAGGGATGACCGCATCGCGTGTTTGCGGACAGATGTTCGCCGCCTCGCCCGTTTCCGCTCCGCAGAAACACGGCAAAGCTTCAAAATGTCGCTTCAAATGTGTCATGCGGGCAATACTGGTGCCCTGAGGAGCGATGAGGCTGGGGGATATGGCGACACCGCAGGATCTCGAGACGACCACCGCCGGCGCCTGGTTCGAGGGGTTCGCGCGCCGCTCCGGGGAGGCGAGGAACCACTGGGACACGAAGGTCGCGTACTACGAGGCCACCCGGCGCGCGCTGACAGATCATCCCGGGCGCCCGCTGAGCCACAACGAGATTTTCGAGGCACTCGCGTGCGCACCGGTGAAATCGACCTACTATCAGGTGGCGGGCAATAACGCGAAGAATCCTCTGATTGGCTGGTACGCCAAAGCGGGGGAACGCGGCGCCGCCATCGCGCGCGCCTTCGCACCCCCGAAAGGGCCGTGGCCGGTGCCCGTCCACGAGCTGGTGAACGAGGCGAAGGCGTGGACGTACTGGCGCGGCCGCCCCGGCTGGCTGGAGAGCCTGCGCCGCCTCGGCCGGACCGGCGACGTCGGCGGCACCGTCATGACGCGGACGCTGCTCGGCGTCGTGGCCGAATGGGCCGTGTCCGAGCCCGCCCTCGCGTCCGCGCTGGACGACGGCCCGCCGGTGTGCGCCGTCGAGGATCTGCTGGTCATCCGGAACTGGGAGCCGACCGTGGAGCAGGCCCGCGGCGTCCTGCGCCAGGTCGTGCGGGACGCGGCGCGGCTCGGCGAGGTGAACGGCTACGTCATCGACGGCGCCGAGGCGCGGCTGGAGGGGCCGCGGATGCCCGACCACCGGGAGCTGCAGGCCCGGCTGTCCAACGCGATCATGGAGATCCAGGACAGCGCACCCGGCATGCCCCCGCGGATCCGGCTGCGGATCGTCGCCCTCATGCGCGACGCGGTCGACGAACTCGCCGCCTACGCGGCCGAGCACGACGGGGAGGGCGATGCCTGAGACCACCCGGGCGCGGCTGCGCGTCCGGCTGCGCTCGCTGATCGCCGCCGAGGCCCCCGGCGCCCTGTACGCCGACCTGCTGGCGGACGCGGCCAGGGCGCTCGGCCCCGGCGACCCGCTGCTGCTCGACATCCGCTGCCACCAGGAGATCGCCGCGAGCCGGGGCCGGGCGCCGCGCGCGTCGCTGGAGGCGTGGACGGCGCTGCGCGACGCTGCCGCGCGCGCCCTGCCGGAGACCGACCGCACGTTCGCCGAGATCGAGTCCCAGCACGTCCGGCTGCTGCGGATCTACGGCGAGTTCGGCGCGCTGGACGAGATCGTCCGGCGGCGCACGCGCCGGCTGGAGCTGCTGGCCGCGGACGGCGCGAACGAGGACGGCGCCAACGAGGACATGGCCGGCCGCGCCCGCACCGATCTGAGCGTCGCGCTCGTCGACCGCGGCCGGTTCGGGCGCCTCGACCCGCTGGTGGCCGACCCCAGACCCGAGGAGGACCTGCGGGAGGCGTGGGACCTGGCCGCCGCGGAGACCGGGCGGCGCGCCGCCGCGTTCGCGCCCGACCACCCGTTCACCTGGCACGCGCGGTCCGTCGCCTGCGCCGCGCAGGTGTCGCTCGCCCTGCACCGCGGGAAGGAGGCGGAGTTGGACGCGGCGCTCGAGACGACCGACGCGCAGGTCGACCACCTCCGCCGGAGCCGGTACCGCCACGACGCGCTCATGCGGGCACGGCTGCGGCGCGCCGAGGTGCTCGACGCCCTGGGCAGGCACCAGGACGCCGAGCGGGAGGCGAGGTTCGTCAGCGACCAGTGGCTGCACCGCGTCGAGGGGTTCGACCCCGGCCACGCCCTGCTCGTGCTGGCCCGGACGCAGGCTGCGCGCTCCCCGGCGGACGCGCTCGGCAACGCCGAGCTTGCCCTGGAGTACCGGCGCAAGGAGTTCCCCGAGCGCGGGCACCGGGTCGCCGAGGCAAGCGAGCTGGTCGAGGCGCTGCGGGGCGCGTCAGCACGCTGACGCCGCGTGCCGCCGCAGCGCCTCGATGTCCAGGATCGTGATGCCCCGGTAGCGGGTGCGGACGGCCCCGGCGCGGCGCAGCAGCCGCAGCGCCTTGCCGACGGCGTCCTCGCGCGCCCCGATCAGCATGCCCAGCTCCGCCTGCGAGAGCCGGATGCCGACCTCCCAGACGCCGTCGCGCCACCGGCCGTGCCGCCGCACCAGCTCGTCCAGCACGCGCGCGAGCCGGGTCGGGACGTCCGCGGCGACGAAGTCGAGCCGCCGGTCGTTGGCCCAGTCGAGCCGGTCGGTGACCATCCTGGCCAGCGACGCCCAGGCGTCCGGGTACCGCAGCAGCAGCCGGTTGAACGTCGTCCACGGGAAGACCCGGACGGTCATCGCGGTGCAGGCGGTGACGGTGGCCGACCGGGTGCCGTGCCGCAGCCCGGCGCCCTCGCCCACCACGTCCCCGGCGAACCGGAAGCCGAGCAGGATCTCGGTGCCGTTCTCGGCGGCGCACACCACCTTGACGCACGCGGTCGCCCGGGGCGTGGCCGACTCCAGCAGGTACACCTCGGTGCGCGGTTCGGCCTGGCGGACGAGCACGGTGCCGGCCGCGACCGGGCGGGGCCGTCCCGCCGCCAGCATCTCCGCCCGGACGTCCGGGGGGAGCCGGTCCATGAGGGTGCCCGGCAGCCAGGTCGCGAGGTTCGGCGACATCGTGTTCTCCGGCGCATGCGTGGCGGGCTTCCGAGTATCGCCCACCGGCCGCCGCGGGCCAACGCTGTCCTGCCGAAAACCTCGTCCGCGCAGGTCAAGCGGCATGCTCGTACTATGGAGGATTCCGCCCAGCCGTTGCCTTCTTCGGATGTTCAGGTGGGCGATCCGGTCTGTTTCGTTGATCGGCGGAGGCAGCGGCTGCAACGGGCGTGCATTGGCTATATGGCAGAACGCTCGGCTGCCGGGTCGATACCGGCGTCGTTGAGGATCTCCCAGACGGTGGAGGCCGCGACCTTGACTCCGAGCACCAGCAGTTCGCCGTGCACCCGCCGGTAGCCCCAGCCCGGGTTCCCGCACCAGACGCAGCACCAGCAGCCGGACGGAGCGGACGGTGGGCGGCCGGCCCGGCCGCTTGGGTCTGGACCGGGCGGCATGCCGACCCGCGATCAGGTCCCGGTGCCAGCACAGCACCGTGTCCGGCCGTACCAGGAGCCGCATCCGCCGCAGCGCACCGGAAGGCAACCGGTGCAGCAGCGCCGCCACAAACGCCCGGTCCGCCGTAGTGAATCGCACCCGCTTTCCGGCAAGCCGGCGCTCCAACACGGCGATCTGATGCCGCGACACCAGGATCTCGGTGTCCTTGTCCCGATCGGTCATTGGGAGCAGACGCAGCACCGCGAACGCGTTGGTCACGGTCATGTAGGCCAGTCGCAACAGCGCAACCGCCCATCATCCCGCGGCAACCACCTCGCCCTGGCCTGTCCTTGCTACTGATCAAGCCCCGCGCCGAAGCCCACCCCCTGCACCTCTCACCTGCACGGACGTAGTTTTCGGCAGGCACAGTGCTGATCGGGCAGTTGGCCGGGGTGGCGAGGTGCGAGCTGCTGGATCGCTCGCTGGTCTTGCAAGGGGCCAGCGGAGTTGCTGATGCAGGGCTGCGGATTCGTGTCCGCGGTTGCAGGCTCAGGTCGGCTCGGCTGCCAGTTGCTGCGGGCGAGCAAACCGGGACGTCCTTGCGTTTGCCCCGGTCAGGGGTGGTGGGTCGCGTGGGACTCGAACCCACAACCTACGGATTAAAAGTCCGGAGCTCTGCCAATTGAGCTAGCGACCCGTCCAGCAAGCGTACCGAGAGGGGGGAGGGGTTCGCGACGGGGTTAGCGGGTGGGGGTGAGGCGGACGGGGAGGTGCTTGAGGCCGTTCTGGAAGTTGGAGGCCAGGCGGACGGGGGGACCGGTGCGCTCGACGCGGTGCGGGAGGAGCTCGCGGAAGATCGCGCGCATCTGGGTGCGGGCCAGGTGGGCGCCGAGGCAGAAGTGGGGGCCGAAGCCGAAGCTGACGTGGTCGTTGGGGGTGCGGGTGATGTCGAAGCGGTCCGGGTCGGGGAAGACGGTCTCGTCGCGGTTGGCGGAGGCGTGGTAGACGACGACCTTCTGGCCGGCCTTGATGTCGCGGCCGGAGAGGGTGAGGTCGGTGGTGGCGGTGCGGCGGAAGTCCATGACGGGCGGCCAGTAGCGCAGCATCTCCTCGACGGCGGAGGGGAGCAGGGACGGGTCGGCGCGTAGGCGGGCGAGTTCGGACGGGTGGTCCAGGAGGGTGAGGAGGCCGCCCGGGATGCCGTTGCGCAGCGTCTCGTTGCCGGCGACGGCGAAGAGGAAGAACATGTTCTCGAACTCGTGGGAGGTGAGTCCGCCTTCGAGCATGCGGGACATGATGTCGTCCGACGGGTTCTGCTTTTTGACGGCCGCCAGTGCGTGGGCGTAGGCGAACATGTCCGCCAGGGCGGCGTAGGAGCGCGGGTTGACGGGGCGGCCGTCCGGGTGGGTGAACGTAGTGGGGCGGTGTTGCGTGGCCTTCTGCGCCATCGGGCTCATGGTGGCGGTGTCGGCAGTGGAGAGACCGGCGTACTCGTCGTCTTGGTAGCCGATGACGCGCGACGACCAGTCGTATAGGAGTCGGCGGTCGCTGTCCGGTACGCCCATGATGTGGGCGAGCGTCCATACCGGGAGGTCGGCGGCCAACTCGACGAAGTCGGTCTCCTTGCCGAGGGCGGAGGAGATAAGGGTGCGGGCTCGCTGTTCGATGGTCTCTTCCAGGGCGCGGACGGCGCGCGGGGTGAACGCGGCGGCGACGATGCGGCGCAGGCGGGAATGGTCGGGCGGGTCCTGGTTGAGCATCATCGCGCGGACGAACGCGAGGTCCTCGGGCGTGTCGGGGTCGCGGATCTGGGTGGCGCCGAGATTGGACGAGAAGAGGTCGGGGGAGCGCAGGACGTGCTTCACGTCGGTGTGGGAGAAGACCGCCCAGTAGCCGGTGCCGGCGGGCCAGGAGCCGACGGCGGGTTCCGGGATCCAGACGACGGGAGATTCCGCGCGCAGCTTCCGGAAGGCGTCGTAGGGGACTCCGGCGGCGTAGGTGGCGGGTTGGAAGATCTCCTCGTGCATGCCCACAGCGTGCATCATGACTGTGTGACGGTGAAGCCTGAGGACGCTGCCGGGATCCTTCGTGACAACTTCGCGCCCTGGGTGCTGGACCTGGGGCTCGTCGTAGAGGAGGTGGGGGACGGGACCGCCGTGCTGCGGCTGCCGTGGTCCGAACGGTTGGCGCGGGAGGGCGGCGCCGTGTCGGGGCAGGCGTTGATGGCCGCTGCCGACACCGCCGTGGTCATCGCTGTGGCGGGTGCCAAGGGCGGCTTCGTTCCCATGACGACGGTCCAGTTGAACACGTCGTTCATGCGTCCCGTTATGGGGACGGACGTGCTGGTGACGGTGACGCTAGGCAAGCTGGGGCGGACGCTGGCGTTCGCCGACATCGTGATGGCGACCGATGCCGCGCCGGTCGCGCGGGCGAGCGCCGTATACGCGATCATCGGGTGACATGACCCGAATCGAAACGGTGAAGGTGCCGGACGGGGATTTCCGGCTGCACGTGTGGACGCCCCAGAGTGGGCAGGGGCCGGGGATCCTGCTCATCCAGGAGATCTTCGGTGTGGGCGAGTACATGGAGGCGGTCGCCGCGGATCTGACGGCGATGGGCTACGTGGTGGCCGCTCCGGACATGTTCTGGCGGATCCAACCGAACTGGACGACGAAGCACACCGAAGAGGCCCTGCCTAAGGGGATGTCCATGGTGTCCCAGTTCGACTGGGACAAGGGCCAGGACGATGTGGAGGCGGCGCTGGAAGCCCTCCGGGGACTGCCGGAGGTCGACGGCCGGGTGGGCGTTATCGGGTTCTGCTTCGGCGGGACGCTGGCCTATCTGCTCGCTACACGAGCTGAGGCGGATGCCGTGGTCTCGTTCTACGGCAGTGGTGTCCCCGGTGCGCTGGGGGCGCTCGACGCCGTGCGGGCGCCGCTGCAGTTCCACTTCGGCGGGTCGGACGACTACATCCCGCGGGAGGACGTCGCAGCCGTCGAACGCGCCGTCGAGGGACGGGAACGGATGGAGATCCACGTCCAGGAGGACGGCGGGCACGCCTTCCACAACCGGAAGGCCCCGATGTTCTACCAGCCGGAGCCGGCGGACCGGGCGTGGCGCCTCACGGAGGAGTTCCTTGGCCGCCACCTCCCCGTCTCATAGCGCGGCCTGTAGGCACCAGTTAGGGAGCGGCTCGGTTTCGGCGAGCCAGGCAGCGGGCGGGTGTCCGATGATGCCGCCGACTATCGCGCAGGTGGTGTCGATGTCGCCGCCTGCAGCCGCTGTGGTCCAGAACGCCCGCTCGTAGTCGCCGAGATGGCGGGCCGCAGCCCACAGTGTGAACGGCACGGTGTCGTGTGCGGCGACCTGGCGGCCGTTGCCCAGGATGGCGGCGGCGGTCGTCGGGTCGCCGATGGTCAGCAGCCGGCGCGCTTCGACGATGCCTTGGCGGACCGTGCCCTGGGGCGTGTGCTCTAGGACCTCGTCCAGGAAGCCGCCCGGTGACGGGTTGCCGGGCGCGATGGCCGTGGCCACGGCTACGGCGATCGCGCCCGCGCGATGGCCTCTGGATGGGGGTGCGTTATCTCGGAGGCAAGGACCGCTTGGCGGGCCGCCTCGGACGGGTCGCCCGCTGGTCGATGGTGTTGTGCTTGCAGAGGACGAGGTGGATGGACGCGGCCATCTCCGTGTCGTCCGTCCACTGCCATGGCCCTGGCGGAAGGGTCTGGGTCTCGAAGGCGGGGCGGTTGTCGGGGACGAAGAACTGGGACCCGAGGGCGTCGCCTACGGAGAGGGCCAGGAGTGAGGCGTGCGAGCGTTCCGCAGCGGTCGCGGTCATGTGGATGAGGGTTCCAGAGCGAGGCGGGCGAGTTCCTTGCGGGAGGAGATGCCGAGCTTGGGATAGGCCTTGTAGAGGTGGTATTCGACCGTCCGGCGGCTGAGGAACAGCTGCGCGGCTATCTCGCGGCTGCTGATGCCCTCCGCGGCGAGACGGACGACCTGGAGTTCCTGTGGGGTGAGGCGGTCGAGCAGTACCGGCGCGGTGGGAGTCGATGTAGAGCCGGACTCACCGGTGGCGCGCAGTTCAGCGTGTGCGCGGTCGAGCCAGGGCTTGGCGCGTAGCCGCTCGAAGATTTCCATCGCGGAGCGAAGAGGCGTACGGGCGTCGGTGCGACGACGGGTCCGGCGTAGCCACTCTCCGTAGAGAAGCTCGGTACGGGCTTTTCGAATGGGCGCGTCGCCTTTTCGTGTAGGCGGATGGCCTGTTCGTAGGGTTCTTCGCTGTCGGCCAGGAGGGCTTCACAGCGCAGGGCGGTCGCCAATGCCCACGGCTGCTGCACGGCGTCGGCCCAGGCGCGGAATCGGTCGAGCGGTGCGCGGGCACGTTCGGGTTGACCGGCGCGCATGGCGGCCTCTACCAGGTCCGCCATGGCGAGCATGGTGTCCGCGCTGTACTGGTAGGGGACGGCCTCCAGGTGGCGGAGCGCGTCGTCGTACCGGCCGAGTCCGAGTTCGAGGAGGCCCAGCGCCCCGCCGGTGTTCTCCGGCATGGCGCACAACCGGGATTCGTCGCCCTCGACCGCCGCCACGCGGGCGAACACGGCGGAAAGCCGCCAGTCGCTGTTGGGCAGTCCGGTGTCGCAGGCGAGCGAGATCGCCTCGATCAGGGTGGCCTCGGCGTCCGTATGCAGGCCCGTCGCGACCTGTGCCTGCGCCTGCGTCCGCAGGACGCCCGGCAGCGCGCCGATCAGTCCGTTCAGGCGGCAGCGCGCGGCCTCGGCGGCGGCCAGCTCGAGTGCCGCCTCGTCGTCGCCGAGGATCAGCGCGAGTTGCGCCGCCTCGTCCAGGCCGGCGGCGGTACCCGGCTCCGGCGTGGTCGTACGCGCGTGCGCAACGAGGCCGGTGAGCAGAGGCACCCCGCACGCGAGGTCGTCACCGGCCAGATGTGCGAGACCGCCGACCATCGCGTCGTCCGGTAGCGATTCGGCGGCGCGCAGTAGGGCCGGCGTCTCTCCAGAGGTCCACGCATAGGTGGCGCCCGCCCGCAGCATCGCCGCCTTGTCGTCCGGCATTGCGCGGGCGGCGTGCTCGACCATCATGCGTGCGGCGGCGCGCCGGTTGCCGCGTTCGTACTCGACGACCGCGCGCACACGGCCGAGGCGCGCGAGTTCCGTGGGGTCGTCGGTGAGCGTGCCCGCCTTGGCGGCGAAGTCCTCGGCCTCGTCCGGGCGACCGCCCTGGAGCGCCATGCTGGCCGCGGCGCGGAACCGTGCGGCGCGCGCGTCCATGTCGGGGCTGAGGTATGCCGCCTGCTCGTAGAGCCTTGCCGCCGTTGCGTACCCGGTGCGCCTCCGCGCGCGCTCTGCGGCGTCCTGCAGATCGACGGCGATGTCCTCGTCCGGTCCCAGGGCCGCTGACGCGCGGTGCCGCGCACGGCAATCAGCGTCCTCGGAGGAGGACGCCAATGCGCGATGGACGGCGATACGGCAATTCGCCACAGCGCCCTGATAGACGGCGGCCCGGACGAGGGGGTGGCGGAAGGCGATGGAGCGTCCGCTCACCTCCACCAAGCCGGCCCGTTCGGCTTGCTCCAGGTCCCCTAGGCCGACACCCATCTCGCGTGCGGCGCCGAGCAGGCTCGGCATGTATCCCCGTCCCTCGGCGGCGGCTATGAGCAGCATCAGGCGGGTCTTGTCGGGAAGCTCGTCGATCTGGCTCTGGAACCGCGCGACGACGCGGTCGGTGACGGGCAACGGTCGGGAACCGTCCGGCAACCGGGCCCCGGCCATGCCGAACTCGCGCAGCGCCAGCGGATTCCCACGCGACTCGTGAAGGACGCGGTCCCGGACCGCCGGCGCAAGGCCGTGCTCGATGAGGAGCCGCTCCGCGTCGTCGCGTCCCAGCCGTTCAAGGGGCAGTTCGGGGAGGCCGACGCCGGTGAACGCGTCGTCCCGCGCGGCGAACAGCATCACCACGCCCTCGGCCGCCAGCCGCCGGGCGGCGAACAGGAGCGCCTCGGCGGTCGCGCCGTCGAGCCATTGGGCGTCGTCGATCAGGCACAGGACGGGGCCGTCCTCGGCGAGGTCGGCCAGAAGCGTCAGGACGGCGAGGCCGGTCGTGAACCGGTCTCGGGCGGGCGGAACCTCGCCGGACGGCCCCAAGCCGCTCAGCGCGGCTCTCAGGGCCTCCGCCTGCGGTCCGGGCAGGCCGTCCAGCCGGTCGCGGACGGGCCACAGGAGCTGGTTGATCCCGGCGAAGGTGATGCCGGACTCGGCCTCGATCCCGGTGACCCGCAGAACCCGCGCCCCGTCGTCGCCCGCCATCAGGTCCGCGGCGTGGTCGAGCAGCACCGACTTGCCGATGCCCGCCTCGCCGCGCAGCAGCAGCGCGCCGCTGCGTCCCTCGCCGCGCGCCCGCGCGAGCAGCGCGGAGATCCGCGCCTGTTCGTCGTTCCGCCCGTAAAGCACGGATCCAAACTACGGGGCGTACTACCGAAACCTTACTGATTCGCCGCGTACCGGTCCGCTCGTAGCTTCTTCACCAGCGAGAACGCCACTAGGAGGACGTCGTGGACGAATTGTTCGAGCAACTGTCGGCCGGGAAGCTGGAGCTGTCCAACCGGTTGGTGATGGCCCCGATGACGCGGAGCAGAGCCGTCAACGACGGCAAGGTGACCGCGCTACAGGCCGAGTACTACGCGCAGCGGGCCGGTGCGGGGCTCATCATCACCGAGGGGACGCAGCCGAGCGTGCGAGGCCAGGGCTATGTCTGGACGCCGGGTCTGCACAGCGACGAGCAGGTGGGGGCATGGCGGGCGGTCACCGACGCGGTCCACGCGGAGGGCAGCGTCATCTTCGCGCAGCTCATGCACACCGGACGTGTCGGGCACCCCTCGCTCTATCCGGACGGTGGCCTGCCCATCGGGCCGTCCCCGATCGCAACGGGCGAGCAGATGTGGACACCCGAGGGCATGCTCGACCACCCGGAACCCCGTGAGATGACCCTGGACGACATCGCCGAGGCAGTGGACGACTTCGCCGCCGCAGCGCGCAACGCCATCGCGGCCGGTTTCGACGGTGTGGAACTGCACGGCGCCAACGGCTACCTCATCCACCAGTTCCTGACGGACGGCAGCAACAAGCGGACCGACGCCTACGGCGGGACGATCGAGAACCGCATCCGGTTCGCTGTCGAGGTGGCGAAGGCGGTCGCGGAGGCGATCGGACCCGAGCGCGTGGGATTCCGTGTGTCACCCGGTAGCAACGCCAATGGCGTCAGCGAAAGCGACACCGACGAGCTGTACGCCGCGCTGCTGGAGGCGCTGGCGCCGCTGGGGCTCGCATACCTGCACGTCTTGGAACTGGGCGACCGGGAGAGGACGCGGCGCCTGCGCGCCGCATGGCCGGGCACGCTGATTCTCAACCCGCACCCGACGCCGGAGTCCTTCCCGGCGAGGCCGGAGTACGGCGCGGACGCGCTGCGGGAGGGCGTCGCGGACGCTGTCGCCTTCGCCGAGCTGTGGCTCGCCAACCCGGACCTGCCCGCCCGCATCAAGGCGGGCGGCCCCTACAACGAGCCCGACCGCGCTGCCTTCTACGGCGGCGACCACCGCGGCTACACCGACTACCCGGCGCTTTCATAGCTCTGGCTTAAGGACCTGTACTAGTCGGCTTAGGCGGGCAGGCCGAGAGCCGCAGGCCGAGGGCCCCGCACCGGTGTCGTCCGGTACGGGGCCCTCGCCTATGCGTCCGGCTCAGTAACCGGGCCGGACACCGCCGTTGAACTGGCTCTTGTAGTAGTGGGTCAGCTTGACCTTCTTCACATGCGAGCCCGAGTGGGGCGCGTGAATCATGTAGCCGTGCCCGACGTAGATGCCCACGTGCGTCCGGCCGCTGTAGAAGAAGAGCAGGTCGCCCGCCTTGGCGCTCTTCCAGGAGACCTTGTGCTTCACCGCGCTGTAGATCTGCTGAGTCGTCCGCGGAAGCTTGACGCCCGCCTTGCGCCAGGAACCCTGCGCCAGGCCCGAGCAGTCCCACGAGCCGGGTCCGGAGCCGCCGTACCGGTACGGGTCACCGATCTGCTTGGAGGCGTACTTGACGGCGACGGCCGCGCGGTTGCTCTGCTTGGCGGCGCGTGACGTCGTGGACGTGGCCTTTACGGGCGCGGCCTTGGCGCCCGTGGCCTTCGCCCCGGCGGCCTGAGTGGCCGCTGACGTGAGAGCGACGCGCTGCGGGACGTTGGTGCCGGCGTCCGCAGGGCTCGCGAGCAGAAGCGTCGCTCCGACCGCCGTGGTCGTGGTGAGCACGAGGCCACCAGCGGTGATTCCGGTCTTCAGGGGGATTCGGGGGGTATGCAGAATGACTCCAGATCTCGCGGTCGGTGCCTACCGGGCAGCCGTCACCCCGCGTGTGAATCGGTGGGGTTCGGGATGCCGCGCGTCCGTCCGGGTGTTCGCGGCGCCATGGGAGGGCGCCGCGGCCTGCGGGCCGCTTCCGGCTCCGTGCCTCTCGTCTGCACGGATTAGGCGATCGACGCGGGCTTCGTCCGCCGCGGCGCCGTGGTGGCGCCCCAGTGGGACGGCGCCGGCCGCTCCTTCGAGCGGCCGGACACGTGCCGCCGCCGCGCGTCGGTGCGTGTTCTGTTGTCCGAGCGGCTTGCCGTGCCGCATGAACCGGGCAGGAACGTAGCCAGACTTCGGCGGCTCAGGCAAATCTCAGGTAGATCACAAAGCCTCGGGGGCGGGCGGGACGGGAGTGGCGAAAGCCGTCCGGCCTGGGCACATTAAGATCATTTTCCGGCTTTTTGTGAAGTGGGCCACAAGCTGCGGATACGCGGGTCGATCAAGGTCTTCCGGACTTCCTGGCCGGGGCGGTTATCCACAGAACGCGGTTCCAGTTCCGGCGGCGCGGGTGCGGCGTTTGACTGGCCTGGCCGCGAGATCCGCGGGCTTCGTCACCGGAGGAGACGGTAAATGGTCGCGAAGGTGTTGATTCGGTCACGTCTGTCCGGCGCGTGGTGGATCAAGGACTCAGCGTTGCCGGATCCGGCCATGTGCCGGGGATTGACTCCGGCCCCGCGTGGACCTGTAGTCCGAGAGAGATTCATGTCCGGTGCCCGGAGGGAGTCCCGTGTTCCGCAGGTCCGGCAGAACGCGCCTCGCGCGCGTGCTCCCCGCTCTCGCCCTCGCGGCCGCCGTCACGGTGACCGCCCCACCCGCCGCCCATGCCCGTACCGGCCCCGACTCGTCCGCCGCGAAGACCGCCAAGTTCCCCCGCGGGTTCCTGTGGGGCGTCGCCACGTCCGGCTTCCAGGGCGAAGGCTCCTTCCCCGACAGCAACTGGACGCGGTACGTCAAGCGCAAGGCGCCCGGGATCAGCGACCCGTACAAGAACTCGGTCGACTTCCTGCACCGCTACCCGGCCGACATCAAGCTCGCGCGGAACCTTGGCGTAAACGTGTTCCGGACGTCCGTCGAGTGGGCGCGGATCGAGCCCAGGCCGGGCGTCCGCGATCCGAAGGCCATCGCCTACTACGACGACCTGATCCGCCGGATCCGCGCCGCCGGCATGCGGCCGATGATCACGCTGGACCACTGGGTGTATCCCGGATGGGTGGCCGACCAGGGCGCCTGGGACAACCCGAAGACCCGGGCGGACTGGCTGCGCAACGCCCGGTTCATCGTCGACCGCTACAAGCGCCAGGGCGTCATCTGGATCACGTTCAACGAGGCCAGCGCCTACATGTACAAAGAGCTGACGATGCGGCCGATGGACCTCGGGCAGCTGTCCGCCATGCGGACCGCGCTCGTCGCGACCCACCGCGCCGCCTACGACATGATCCACAAGATCGATCCGGGTGCTCCGGTCTCGACGAACGTCGCGTACGGGACGGCACTGAACGGCATCTTCGACGCCGCCCTGTTCAACGAGGTGACCGACAAGCTCGACTTCATCGGCATCGACTACTACTACGGTGCCAACGCGCAGAACCTCACCGCCGGCTACGCGCTGACCGGCGAGTTCTGGAAGATCGACCCCGAGCCGGAAGGGCTGTACTACGTCCTCAAGAACTACCAGCGGCGGCTGCCCGAGCTGCCGGTGTACGTGGTCGAGAACGGCATGTCGACCGACGACGGCAAGCCCCGCCCGGACGGCTACACCCGCAGCGACCATCTCCGCGATCACATCTACTGGATCCAGCGGGCGATGGCCGACGGGGTCAAGGTGATCGGCTACAACTACTGGAGCCTCACCGACAACTACGAGTGGGGCAGTTTCCGGCCGCGCTTCGGCCTCTACACGGTGGACGCGCTGACCGACCCGTCCCTCGCCCGCCGTCCGACCGACGCCGTCGCGACGTATCGCTCGATCATCGGGAACCGGGGCGTCCCCTCGGGATACGTGCCGGTCCGCCGGCCCGGCTGGTGCTCGGTCGAGGATCCGGTCGCGACCTGTTTCGGCACCACCCCGACGCCGCCCGCCGCCTACCGGATTCCGGCGCGCTGATGCTGGAATGAATATCGTTTTCATGTCACCCTGAAACTGTCCGCACAACGGAGGAAGGGAGCACGGCCATGTCCTTGACCGTCGACGACCGGCTGCTGGAGAGGGCGCTGCGGGACGAGGTGGACGACGCCTCGTTCATCGCGTGCGTCCGCGAGTCGCTGCCCTACGCATGGGAGGTCATCAGCGGCGTCGCCGCCCGGATGCGCGAGGGCGGCGCCGGATTCGCCGACAACCAGACCCCGCCCCCGGACGAGCGGGCACGCGGCCAGCTCCTGCGCGTCCTCGCCAGCGACGCGATGCGCGGCGCGCTCGAACGCCACTTCGGTGTCCGGCTCGCCTTCCAGAACTGCCACCGCGTCGCCGCCTTCGACCTCGACGCCGACGGCGCCGCCGACCGCCACGCACGCTTCGTCTCACCCCGAGCCCAACTCCTCAACCAGTCCCCAGACCTAGTCGACTGCTGACCCCACCAGGGCGAACCACAGTTGTGGGGGTTTGTTGGCGGGGGGTGTTCGGGGGAGGAGGTGGGGAGTGGCGTGGGGAGGGTAGGGGTCGTTTGTGGGGGATGTGCAGGCTGGGACGCGGCGCGCGGGGGGCGTGCCGAATCTCGGTGTGGTCAGGGGCAGCGGGTCGCCGGGGCCGGGTGGGGCCGGGGACGGGCTGCTGCTGAGCCTGAAGCGGGCCGCCGCCGCGTTGCGGGACGCCGGGGTCGACTACGCGTTGGCCGGGGGGTTCGCGGCCTATGCGCACGGTGCGGCGGTGTCGACGCACGATGTGGACTTCGTGGTGCGGGAGCGCGACGTCGGGGACGCGCTGAAGGCGCTCGCCGCGGCGGGCATGGGGCATCTGGACAGTCCCGAGAACTGGCTCGCCAAGGTCTGCGACGGGGAGCACCTCATCGACCTGATCCACACGCCGTCGGGGCGTCCGGTGGACACCGAGCTGCTGGGGCGGGCCACGGAGATGGCGGTGGGGGCGGTGTACATGCCGGTGCTGCCGGCGACGGACCTGGTGGTCATGCGGCTGCTGGCGTTCAGCGAGACGGCCTGCGACTTCAGCGGATTCCTGCATGTGAGCCGGGCGTTGCGGGAGCAGGTGGACTGGTCGTACGTGGCCGCGGAGACGGCGGAGTCGCCGTACGCGTACGCGTTCCTGGCCCTGCTGTCGCGACTCGGTGTCATCGAAGGGGGCGTGCCGTGAACGAGTACCTGCCGGCGCACATCCAGGAGGCGCTCACGTCGCGGGCGCACGAGCTGGGCATCCGGGTGGACGTGCGGGGAGACGTGGTGCACCTGCGCGGCGAGGTGGCCAGCGAGGAGCGGCGGCGCGCGGTCGAGGAGGCCGCCCGGGCCGCCGCGGAGGGGCACGAGATCTGCAACGAGCTGCACGTCGTCGCGGTGCCGGAACCGGACCGGGAGGAGAGGCTTTCATGATCCGTGTGGCGGCGGCCGGGGACCTGCACGTGGGGGCCGACATGGCCGGGGCGTACCGGGACCGGCTCGGGCGGCTGGCCGGGCAGGCGGACGTGTTCCTCGTCGCTGGCGACCTGACCAGGCACGGGACGGTCGAGGAGGGCCGGGTCGCGGCGGGCGAGCTGCGCGATCTCGGAGTGCCGGTGATCGCGGTGCTCGGCAACCACGACTACCACTCCGACGAGGAGGAGGAGATCACCGGCGTCCTGCGGGAGGCGGGGGTGACCGTGCTGGAGGGCGACGGGACGGTCGTGGAATGCGACGGGACGCGGATCGGCGTCGCGGGCGGCAAGGGGTTCGGCGGCGGGTTCGAGGGCAGGTGCGCGAGCGACTTCGGCGAACCGGAGATGAAGGCGTTCATCCGCCACACCAAGGCGTTCGCCGACCGGCTGGGCACCGCGCTGCTGGAGCTGGACGCGGACGTGCGGGTGAGCCTGACGCACTACTCGCCCGCCGAGGACACGCTCGAAGGCGAGCCACCGGAGATCTACCCGTTCCTCGGGAGCTACCTGATGGGCGAGGCGATCGACGCGGCGGGACCGGCGCTGGCGATCCACGGGCACGCCCACAAGGGCACGGAGAAGGGGATGACGCAGGGCGGCGTCCGGGTGCGGAACGTCGCGCTGCCGGTGATCCAGCACGCCTACGCGCTGTACTGCCTGGACGCGGCCGAGGCGACCGCCCCCGTCGCGGAGCGCGTCTCCGCGTGGTGAGCCTCCCGCGATGACGGCGGTCGGGCGTGGGGAGGTTTTTGTGGGGGTGTCGGTTAGGTGCGTAGGAGGTTTAGGACGGCTTGTTCTGCGGGGCCCTGGGTGGCCAGTTCGCCGGGGGAGGCGTCGACGCCGAGGTTGCTGAGGGCGGGGGCGATCGTGCGGCCCTCCTCGTAGAGCGTGATGATCCGCGGGTCGATGTAGGAGGCGCGCGCCACGGCCGGGGTGTTGCCGAGGTAGGCGGCGACCTCCTTCACCACGCGGACGACGGCCTTTTGCCGGGCCGTCTCGGCGGTGCCGGCGCGGGTCGACACGGCGAGGCCGACGGCGGCGAGGACGGTGGCGTGCCAGGTGCGGAAGTCCTTGGCGGTGAAGTCGCCGCCGGTCACCTCGCGGATGAACTCGTTGATGTCGGACGCGGTGACGTCGTGCCAGCCGGCGGGGGTCCGGTAGGCAAGGAGTTCGGGGGAGTCGTCCTTGCGGCGCATCAGGCCGACGACGACCTTGCAGACGTTCTCCTCCGCGACGGACTGGTACCGGTCCTTCGAGCCCTTCGCCGGGTAGTCGAACGTCACGTGCCCGCGCCGGCACGTCACGTGCTCGCGCAGGACGGTGGCGAGGCCGAACGTGCCGTTCTCCGCCGCGTACTCCTCGCCGCCGATCCGGAAGAAGCCGAGGTCGATGAGGCGGACGGCGGCGGACAGCACCCGCTCGCGGCCGTAGCCGCGGCCGGCGAGGTGCCCGGCGATCGCGTCGCGCACCTTCGGCAGCCGTTCGGCCAGCTCGAGGACGTGGTCGTGCTTCGCGCGGTCGCGCTGCTCGCGCCACGCCTCGTGGTAGAGGTACTGGCGGCGGCCGGCGGCGTCGGTGCCCATGGCCTGGATGTGGCCGTCGGCGTCCGGGCAGATCCACACGTCCTGCCATGCGGGCGGGATGACGAGCGCGCGGATCCGCTCCTTCACCGTCGCGTCGTCCAGCGGGCGGCCGTCCAGGCCGAGGTAGAGGAAACCCCTGCCGCATTTGCGCCGTCCGAAGCCGGGTTCGGAGGGGTCGCTGCGCTGTAACTCCACGGGCGCCTCAGCCCGGATGGATCTCGCCGCCGGCCGGGACGAGCGTCTGGCCGGTGTAGTAGGACGACTGCCGGTTCGCGGCGAAGAAGACATAGGAGGGGGCTATCTCGTCGGGGTCGGCGGGGCGGCCCATCGGCGACTGGCCGCCGAAGCCCTCGACGCGGTCGGCGTCGAAGGTGGCCGGGATGAGGGGGGTCCAGACGGGGCCGGGGGCGACGCAGTTGACGCGGATCTCGCGGTCCATCAGGTTCTGCGCGAGGGAGGTGGCGAAGGTCATCGCGGCGGCCTTGCTGGCCGCGTAGTCGATCAGCGTCTTGTTGCCGCGCAGCCCGTTGATGGACCCGGTGAAGACGATGGAGGACCCGGGCCCCATGTGGTCCAAGGCCTCCTGGACGGTCCAGAACAGCGCGTACACGTTGACGGCGAACGTCCGCTGGAGCTGCGCGTCGTCGATCTCGCGGACGTCCTTCACCGGGGTCTGCGTGCCGTGGTGCAGGACGAGGACGTCCAGGCCGCCGAGGTCGCGGACGGCGTGCTCGACGACCTCGCGGCAGTGCCGCTCCTCGGCGAGGTCGCCGCCGAAGGTGAAGCAGCGGCGCCCCTCGGCCTCGACGAGCGACGCGGTGTGCCGGGCGTCGTCGTCCTCTTCGAGGTAGGTGAGGGCGACGTCGGCGCCCTCCTTGGCGAACGCGACGGACACCGCGCGCCCGATGCCCGAGTCGCCGCCGGTGATCAGCGCGCGCTTGCCGTGGAGGAGGCCGCTGCCGGTGTAGTCGCGCATCTCGTCGCGCGGCTCGGGCGTCATGTCCCCGGTGCGGCCTGGGTAGGGCTGGCTCTGTGCCGGAGGTTCGGTCATGCCGGACGGGTGCCCGGCGCGCCCTCGGGCAAACGTTCGCCGTATTGTGACTCCCGAGTAACATCGCGCCCGGGCAATCCGCCGGGGTGTGAGCAGAACGTCGGGGTGACGTGTGGGTAACATCATCCCGAACCACATTCGGTCCCTCACGTAAGGTGCTGCTTATGGACCTGAACGGAGTTTCCGCCGTCGTATCCGGTGGCGCGAGCGGCCTCGGTGAGGCCACCGTCCGCGCGCTGGCCGCCGAGGGCGCCAAGGTCGTCGTCGCCGACATGAACGAGGACAAGGGCAAGAAGGTCGCCGACGAGGTCGGCGGCGTCTTCGTCAAGACCGACGTCTCCAGCGAGGAGCAGGTGCAGGCCGCCGTGCAGGCCGCGGTCGACACCGGCGCCCCGCTGCGCGTCATCGTCAACAGCGCCGGCATCGGCTGGGCCTCGCGCACCGTCGGCCGCGACGGCACCCCGCACGACCTGGCGTCCTACGAGACGGTCATCCGGGTCAACCTGATCGGCACCTTCAACCTGATGCGCATCGGCGCCGCGGCGATCTCCAAGACCGAGCCCGCCGACGCCGACGGCGCCCGCGGCGTGGTGATCAACACCGCGTCCATCGCCGGCATCGAGGGCCAGACCGGGCAGATCGCCTACTCGGCCTCCAAGGGCGGCATCATCGGCATGACGCTGCCGGCCGCTCGCGACCTCGCGGCGATCGGCGTCCGGGTCAACACCATCTGCCCCGGCATCATCGACACCCCGATCTACGGCGAGGGCGAGGCCGCCGACGCGTTCAAGGCCAAGCTGGCCGCGCCGGTGCCGTTCCCGAAGCGGATGGGCAAGGCGTCGGAGTTCGCGCACCTGGTCAAGTCCCTCATCGAGAACGACTACATGAACGGCGAGACCATCCGTTTCGACGGCGGCATCCGCTTCCAGCCGAAGTGAGGCACTGAATGACCGACGCTGTTCTCACCGAAGAAGACGGCGCCGTCCTCATCATCACCATCAACCGGCCGGAGGCCCGCAACGCGGTCAACGGCGAGGTGGCGAAGGGGATCGCGGCGGCCCTGGACGAGCTGGACTCGCGCAAGGACCTGTCCATCGGCGTCCTGACCGGCGCCGGCGGCACGTTCTGCTCGGGCATGGACCTCAAGGGCTTCCTCACGGGCGACAACCCCACCGTGGAGGGCCGCGGGTTCGCCGGCATCACCGAGCGCCCGGCGGCCAAGCCGCTGATCGCCGCGGTGGAGGGCTACGCGCTGGCCGGCGGCTGCGAGGTCGCGCTGTCCTGCGACATGATCGTGGCCTCCCGGGACGCGCAGTTCGGGCTGCCCGAGCCCAAGCGCGGCCTGGTCGCCGCGGGCGGCGGGCTGCTGCGGCTGCCGCAGCGCATCCCGTTCCACATCGCCATGGAGATCGCGCTGACCGGCGACAAGTACCCGGCGGAGCGGATGGCCGAGCTCGGGTTCGTCAACCGGCTCGCCGAGCCGGGCGGCGCGCTCGCCGCGGCCAAGGAGCTGGCCCTGAAGGTCGCCGAGAACGCCCCGCTGGCGCTCGCCGCGACCAAGAAGGTCATCGTCGAGTCCGCCGACTGGACGTCCGCCGAGGCGTGGAAGAAGCAGCAGGACATCACGCTGCCCGTCTTCACCTCCAAGGACGCGCAGGAGGGCCCGGCGGCCTTCGCCGAGAAGCGCAAGCCGAACTGGAAGGGCGAGTGACGGCCCTGCCGTAGCCCCCAGCCCGCGTCGGACGCCCGGAGCCTTGCCGGTTCCGGGCGTCCGCCGTTTCCGGGGGGCGCGCCGTTTCCGGGGGCGGGGGCGGCCTGTTCCGGCCGCCCGGAAAGTTCCTCTTACCCGGAAGTAAGTCTTCCCGTACTCTTTTGCCGCACTGGACTGATCTTGGGAGCTCACATGAGACGGAACGCGGCGCCGGCCGCGGCCATGGCGATCGCCTGCGCCGCAGGGACGCTCGCGCTGGCCGCCGCACCCGCCCGGGCCGCGGCCGGGTGGAAGAACGTCGGCGGGGCCGGGCTCGCCTACGACGGCAGCCTCGACCGCGTCGACTTCGGCGCGAAGAACGCCGGCTGGGCCGTCGGCGCCGCGGGCTCGTTCTTCAGCCCGCAGACGAAGATCGCGAAGTGGAACGGCTCGTCGTGGGTCGCCCAGGCCGCCCCGGTCGGCTTCACCCCGACCGACGTCGCCGTGGCGAGCGCGTCCAAGGCGTGGATCGTCGGCTACAACCTCGGCGGCACACTCGGCCTGTACTGGAACGGCACCAAGTGGAGCAAGGTGGCCTATCCGATGGTCGGCCTGCCGAGCCAGGTGGCGGCGGGGCCGGACGGCACCGCCTACTCCGTCGCCGGGGTCGACCCGACCGCGGGCGGCCTCAGCGCCGTCCTGCGCTGGACGGGCACCGCCTGGACGGACGCGAAGGTCCCGCTGCCCGCCTCGTCCACGATCACCGCGGTGGACGTCAGGTCGAAGAACGACGTCTGGCTCGCCGGCAGCACGTCCGCCAACGGCACGTCCGTCACCGGCCTGGTGATGCACTACGACGGCACGGCGTGGAAGAAGATCGCCGTGCCCGGCTCCCTCGGCGTCCCCGCCTACCAGGGCACCCTCTACCGGATCGTCGAGAACTCGCCGACCAACGTGTACGTGCTGCGCGTCCGGCAGAACGCGCAGATCACCAACGCGATCCTGCACTACAACGGCTCGAGCTGGAAGACGGTCAACACGCCGCTGAACACCGCCGGCATCGGGCTGTCCTCCGACGGCAAGGGCGGCGTGGTCATGCTGCCGATCACCACCGGCAACAAGACCCAGTACATGCACTACAACGGCGCGTCCTGGACGACGCTCAACGGGCCGGCCCGCACCGGCACCGTCCAGGCGTCCGACGCCGACGCCCGTCCCGGCACCACCGCGATCGTCAGCGCCGGCACCGCGGCGCAGTCCGGCAAGAAGGTGCCGTTCATCGAGTACTTCGGGTAGAAGTGGCCTCTGACCTGCGTCGGAGCGGTGCGACGGATCACTGTGAAACCGCCTGTTCTGCCTCTGTTCCGCTCGGCTGTTGATCTTGGGCCGGGCGGAGGCGGAACAGCGACCGGTCGACGGCCGTCCTCGCGGCCTCGTACGTCTCCTCGGTCACGTGGCTGTAGACACCGAGCGTCACCGGCAGTCCGGCCGCCTTCCGGCTGTGCCCCATGAAGTCCATGATCCCGGCGAGACTCACCCCGGCATCGCCGAGCGTGGTCGAGAACCAGTGCCGAAGCGCGTGCATACCGTCCTCCCGCGCCTGCTCGTACGCCAGCGCGCCGCGAGCGTTCTTCGACGGCGGAGGGATGACCCCGGCCCGAGCCAGCGCCACCTTCCAGACCAAGCCATTGAACGTGGACACCTGGAGGTTCTGACCGTCCGCGGACGACTGCCGGCCCCGGTCCGCGCGGGTACGGACGCCCTCGGGGAGCGGCGGGGCGAGCAACTGGTCACGCCACACGAACAGCAGCTCGACCGTCACCGGGTCCTCAGCGATGCGCCCGTCCTCGTCCATCCACGGCAGCGTCACGGTCACGGGCGGGTGGGCGTCCATGTGCGCCTGGACGGTTCGGGCGATCCCGGGTGACAGGGGAGCGGTCCGTGCCTTGCCGCCCTTGGGCAGCTTCAACACGATGCGCTTGCCGACGCGGACGAGTTGGCGCTCAATGCGCAGCCGCCCGGTGTCGAAGTCGAAGTCATCGACGGCCAGCGCGAACGCCTCGGCCTGCCGGAGCCCGCACCCGGCCGCGACGAGCGGCACGGCCCGATACGGCGCCGGGTGCTGGTCGACGACCGCCCACACGCGGTCGGTAGTCCAGGGCTTGCGCTCCTTCGGCTCGTCCACCACACGGGGGATGATCGGAGAGCGCGCCGGGTTGTCCTTGCGGCGACCATCCGCCACGGCGAGATCGAACGTCCCCTGGACGATGTGGAAGGCGAGCGCCTGCGTCGCAGGCCCGTGCGTCTTCTCCAGGCCGCGCAGCCACTCGAGGATCTCTGACGGCCGGGGCGCCTTCACCGGACGTGCGCCGAACGTCGGCTCGACGTGCAGACGGAACACCGACTCGTAGCGGACCAGGCTGCTACCGCCCAGGCCGCGCAGCCGCATCCATTTCTTGGCCAGCGCGCCGAACTGCTCGCGGCCGGCCTTGGGGTCGATGTACTCGCCGCGCTCGGCGTCCTCTTCCTGCTTGCGGGCGTAGCTCTTGGCGTTCTCCTTGGAATGGAACGCCTTGGTGACCTCGGTCCCGTCCGGGCCGATCCAGACTGCGAGCCACCGTTTGGACGTCTTGGAGCCGCCGCGGTCCGGGTGCCGCTTCGTCTTGACCTTCACCCGCCGGCCGGGAGCCTCCGGGTCTGGCACTTCGGCGTGCCACAGGTCCCTCACACGCGACATGCCATCACCTGCCGTCCAGTTCGGCGATCCGTGCCTGTAGCGCGTCCAGCAGCTCCCGGGTCACGAGGCCGCGTTTGGCCTGGACGCTGCGCGCCGGCGCGTCGTCCGGCAGGGCCGCCGCAACGCGTGCGTCGCGTTCTTCGGTGAGGCTCCGGCCCCAGAGGTCCAAGGAGGCCGCGACGACCACAAGCCGCGGCTCTCCGAGCTTGGCGGCTGCACGGTCCTCGGCGAGGCCCACAGTTGCCTCACGCAGCGAGGAAATCGCAGGTAGTCCCGTCGAGAAGCCGAGAGCTTTCAGGCGTTTAAAGATTGGTTCTAGCTGCCGCTGGGTGGCTGCGAGCTTCTCGAGGGAATCCTCGACCGCGCGGGAATACACCGTGAGTTCAGGGACGTACTCGTCGTCGAAGACGCTGGCCCAACGACCTGCCAGGACTCTCAGCTTGGGGGTGAGGTAGAGGAGTTCGTCGTGGTCGGGGAACAGATCGCCGTACGTGATCTTCCTGTTGAGGGTCTCCCCGAGCAGGACTGGCAGGACCGCGAACTCCTCGAGGGTGACCGCCTTATCGCCTAGCTCGAGGGCAGCCACCTTCGACCGGGACCACTTGAGTCCCATCACCTGAGCCGTCTGGGCAAGGTCTTCCTGGCGCTTGCCGCCGCCTTCGCGGAGTCGCCGGACGGCATCGCCGATCACCTCTCGGAAGCTCTTGGGGTCTCTCACGCCGTTCAGCGTATTACGCCACGTGTCTCAAAGCTAGGGCGCTTGACACTGAGTCTCAGTGCGAGCATTGTGGCCACCATGCGTAACAAGATTGGGACGCGTGGCCTGAGTGACGCGTCGGTCAAGGCGGCATGCCATGGCCGAGACATGCCAGATGCGTCCGACGATGATCAGCTCTGGACGACCAACGAGACCGCCTCCTACCTGCGCCGTCCCGCCGGAACGCTGCGCCAGTGGCGTCACCGGGGTTTCGGTCCGAAGGGATTCCGCTGCGGGGGAGTCGTGCTCTACCGCAAGAGCGAGGTCCTGCGGTGGGTCGCGGAACAGGAACAGCTCGAGGCGGCCCGGACGGACGGCGATGACGCTGCCTGAAAAGCGGAGCGGCCCCCCGATCAACGCGGAGAGCCGCCCTCGTGAGTCCTCGCCCAGGACAAGCGCCAGCGTAACCGACCTGCTGGTTCCCGTCGTGGCGTACGCCCCGGGCGGCCGCCGCTCGCGCTGGCTGGCGATCCTGGAAATCTGTCCGCGCTGCCAGCAGCCTCATCAGTTCTACGGCAGCCGCGCCGCGCCGCCGCGCATCCGGACCTGCTGCGGAAACACCTACGTGCTCCACCCGGTGTACGGCGGGAACAGCGAGCCGCCGGAGGACGCCCTGTGACCGACGACCTGATTGGCGACAAGGCGGCCGAACAGGCGGTTCTCGGCGCGATCCTGCAGCGGGGAGACATCATCCCGGCTGTCCTGGCTACAGGCGTTACCCGCGGCGACTTCGAGACGCCGGCTCACCAGCTCATCTTTGACTGCGTGCTCGACCTCCACAGGCGCGACGAGCCCGCCGACGCGGTCACGGTTTCGGCTGCGCTGGTCAAGGCGGGCGAAGACAGGACGACGGGCGGCGCCCCCTACCTGCACACGCTCATCGCGTCCGTCCCCGCGGTCACCAGCGCGTCCTACTACGCGGGAATCTTGGTCGACCGGGGTCAGCGCCGCCGGGCCAGCACCGTCGTCCGCCAAGTCCTGCAGCGGCTGGAGAACCTGGCCGTCGACGTCGCCGATGCCCTCGCGCCACTTGATGAGCTTGCAGCCAAGGAGAAGCCGGACACGACGTCCCCGCATCTCCCCGGCCTCCCCGCCTACCCGAGCGGTGCCCTGGTCGGTCCCCTGGCTGATCTCGTCCGCACGGGCACGGCAACCGGCCTCCCCGCGCCGTTCCTGGGCGGCGCCGGCCTGGCCACGTTGGCGACCGTCAGCGGCAACGCCGAACTGCGCATCTCCGACACCTGGACCGTTCGCCCTGTCCTCTGGGTGCCGCTCATCGGCCCGGCCGGATCGGGCAAGACGCCCTCGATCGACGCGGCCCGCGCCGAGCTCCGCCGCCTGGACAGCGCCACGGCCATGGACTTCATCGCGAAGTGGGAGGACTGGCAGGCACAGTCCGCCAAGGATCGCGACGAACCGCCCAAGGACGAGCGCCGTCTTGTCGACGACGCCACCCTCGAGGCTGTCGCGCTCCGCATGGCCACGGGGGACGCTGTCCTCGGTGTCGACGCCGACGAACTCGCCGAGTGGCTGTCAGGGCTGTCCCGGTACCGGTCCGGCGGGAGCACGGACCGGACTCGGTGGCTGTCGCTGTGGTCGTCGTCGCCGTGGACGGTGGACCGTGCGGGGGGACGCAAGCTGCACATCCCGCGGCCCGTCGTGTCCGTGTGCGGTGGGCTGCAGCCGCACCTCGCGCACCTGCTCGGCCCGGACGGCGACGGGATGCGGCCCCGGTGGCTCCCTCACCCGTCGGTGGACCTCGATTTGCAGTGGCGTCCCGGTGAAATCTCGCCGGAGTGGCCGAAGACGATCATGGACCTGTACCACTCCCGAGCCGCCCGCACATGGGAGCTGTCCGACACGGCCATGAAGGTGTGGACCGACGCGCGGGGCCGCTGGAAGGCGGCGACCCGCGGCCTCGAGGCGCCGTCCGTCGTCGCCGCTCTCGCCAAGGCCGACGTCCAGGCCGCGCGGATCGCCCTCGTCCTCGCCGAGTCGCAACACCCCGGGCAGCGGAACGGCGTCACGTCGGTCGACGAAGCGACGATGCTCTCGGCCGTCCAGGTCGTCGACTACGTCATGGACGTCTGGCGCGCCATGCCCGAACACGGGACGCTCGCCCTCTCCCGCCGCGACGAGGTCCTCGACGCGGCCGTGGACGAGCTGGCCTCGTGGCTGGAGCGCCGCGGTGGTCGGGCGACCCGCCGTGATCTGCAGCGCGCCCGGGTCGCCAAGGTGCGGACGCCCGCCGAGCTTGACTCCCTGCTCCACCGTTACGAGCAGGTGTATCCGGGGTCGGTCCGGTCCGAACGGACGGGCGCCCGCGGACGCGAAGGCGTAGCGGTCTACGCACCCCGCCGAGGTAACGCAGCGTCTTCGGAATCCCCTACAGGTACATCCCCCGTAACTGTCACCGGTGACAATTCCGGGGATCAGTCCAAGGAGAACCCGTCGAATGTTTTCGCAGGTAGAGAGAACGTCACCACTGTCGCGGAAACTGTCGCCGCTGGTGACAGTTCGCCCGGTGACAGTAGTCCGGTGACAGTTACGGCTACCAACGGTGACCGTCCCTCGTCGGGGTGGCCTGCTGGGACCATCGGCGACGCAGTCCATGGGGGTGCCGCATGAACCAACCCGACGTGCCGACGACGCGGAGCGCGAGGACCGGTGAGCGGACTCGCAAGCTGAGCGCGAGCATTCACTTGCGCGGACAGTTGCTGCCCGGCCGCCTGGAAGCCGCCGACTGGGCGGCGCTCCGCCGCTGGCTCGGCTCGAGCGAGTTCCGGGCTATCGCGGACCAAGTCGACTTCATCACGATCACCAACCATGCCGACCCGGCCGAGTAGCGAGCACCCGCCCATGAACACCGACCAGACAACGGCCAGCCATTACACACTCGCCCGGCGCGCCTTTCCTTGCCTCGGCTTGTCTGAGGAGCGGAGGAGTTCCATGACCCCCGAAGAAATCGAACGGGACCTCAGCGAGGCGGTCGACGCCCGCCTCGCCGAGCGCCTCGAGCAGGTCCGCCAGCAGCGCGCCAACCGACGGGCCCGCGCCCTCCGCCACCAGAAGCGGAGGAAGGCCGGCATGCGGGCACGGCACCACAACAAACTCAACCACCTCGCCCAGGAGGACAAGTAGCCGTGAACCTGTACGCGATCCGGCCCGTCAACGCGCCCGCCTGCGAGGTGGAGTTCATCCTCGCCGAGGACGACCAGGAGGCCATGCGGCAGGGCGTCTTCGCCGCGGCCAAAGACGTCTGCGATGGCAACTACTTCTCGCCGCACGCCGACGTCTACCTGATCGCCTCCGACGTCCGGCACGTCGGTAAGGCGTGGGCGACCGACGCGCCCCGCGAATGGGAATGGGCGTACCCCGGCGTCCTGGAGAACGCCGCAGAAGAAGCCGTGCTCGACGCGACCTACGGCCACGGCGCCGCCGATGTCTGAGACCCGCACCATCCGAACCAACGTCCCCGCGGAGACGTTTGCCGCGATCGAGCAGTACGCGGCCACCACCGGTCTGAGCATCGCCGCAGCGGCGCGGTTCGTCCTTGCCGCCGGCCTCGCCATGATCGACGCCCTAGCCGAGAAGGACGCGGACACCAATAGCGCCGTATGCCCACCACCCGACGCCGTGCGGGAGGGGGACTGACCATGTCCAACGTCATCCCGCTCCGCTGGCCCGATGGCCCCGACGATGACCCCGTCCGGGAGGGTGAACTGTTCGGCCGCCAGCTGACCGCCGAGCACGCCATAGCCCACGCCCAGACCGGTATCTGCTTCGGCTGTTGGTTCAACGGACTCCCCGAATGCGGGATCGATCCGCTGTGCGAAACCTTCCGAGACGAAGACACTCCAGGGTCGGTGTGTGCAGGGCGGCGCGAGTGAAGACGAACGCGGACGAACCGGAACCACCCCATGCGACACCCACCCCTACGGCAACCCATGGCGAGGCAACACCGCCGTTCTGCGACAGCGACGTCATAGCGGGTGTCCCTTCCGCGGGACCCATCGAACCGTCCCCATCGAAAGGAGAGCGAAATGGCTCGGGAGAGGCAGGCGCGGCGGTGCAAGGCCCGCCGGACGGACGGTGAACCGTGCCGGGCCTGGGCGATGGCCGGCGCGACGACATGCCGCGTCCACGGTGCCAGCGCCCCACAGGTACGGGCAGCCGCCGAGGGGCGGGTCACCGAGGCGGACGCCCGCCGCGCGATGAACGCGGCGGCCGACCGGCTCGCCGTCGAATACCGCAACTGGCAGGTGAAGCGGCTCGCAACGGCGTCCGCGCTGCTCGGCAAGCAGCCCAGGGACCTGTTGACCCCGGACGGGCGCGTGAACGAGCTGGCGCTCGCGATCTGCCGCCTTCTTCACGGCGAGCCGGACCCTCCGGAGGCCGCGCCCACGATGCGGATCGATCGCCGGTTTCGGGCAGCCCGGAACACCATGAGGGAGTGAGAACGTGACCGGATCGTCTACCGTCGCCGCCCGTGCCCGCGCCGCCTGGCGCGCCCTTCGCGGCGCGCCTGAGCCCGTGCCCGCGGCCCCGTCGTCGTGGCCGGCGCAGTCGTGGCCGCCCGCCCCGGGCGACGTCCACCCGATGAACGCCGCGATCGCGCTCATCACCGAAGCCATGCGCTCCGGCGGTGGGGACACCGACGTCATCAACGCTGTCCTCTGCGACGTGCGGCCCGAGCACGTCGGGGCGGTTCTCACCTCAGCCGCGATCCTGGCATCCCACCTCGCCGAGCGCCTGGCCGTACACGACCCGGCGGGCCCGGCCGAGCTGCTCGGCTCCATCGCGCTCGTCACCGCGTACGAGGCCGTGTGATGGGCCGCCCGTCGAACGTCACCGGCCAGCAGCGCGCCGCCGTCCTGCAGCTCAGCGCCACGGGCGCGTCGCTGCGCGAGATCGCCGAGCGGACCGGGGTCGGCAAGGACACCGCCCGCCGCATCATCATGGAGGTGTCGCACAACTCCGGGCAGGTGTCGCAGAACCCGGCGCCGCCGGCGCCTCACCGGTCGACCGGTGTACGCCGCGGTGATGCCGCGCCGCCCGTGCGGTGGGTCGGCCGGAACATCGACGGCGAGCCGGTCGCGCTCGACGAGGCCGGGCAGGTCGCGCAGGTCGGTGACGTCCCGGTGGTGCGGCGCGTCCGGGTCGGTGACCGGTTCCCCACCGTCCCGCCGTGGGGTCGGGTGCTGGTCCCCGGGCGGCTGGTCGGCGAGTCCGCGGACGGACGTCTGTTGTGTCCGCACTGCACGCGGTGGCGGACGCTGGACGAGCTGCGCGACCCGATGAACACCTGCATCGGGGTGACGCCCAAGCCGCACGCGGTGATCCCGCTCGAGGGTCACCGGTGACCGGCATGCGGGACCCGCTACGGGTCCCGCTCCCGGGCGGTGGCGCCTACCTCACCGGACGCGGTGACGAGCTGGTTGCGATCGCGCTCGAGCTGCTGTGGCGCGCCGATGCCCGCGCCCGCTCCGGTGACCTCGCCTGCCTCCGAGCGACCTACGCGGCCCCTGTCCGTGCAGGTGACGGTTCCGCGTCCGGAAGCACGGAACCGGTGGCCGGTGGCGATCGGTCAGGCTCGCGGTGCGTCCATGCGCGGCAGGCGGCCGAGGCCCTCGGCATCAGCTCTCGGATGGTGCGGAAGCTGTGCGAACGCGGGGCCTTGGCCGCCTACCGGTCCGCTGGACGTTGGGAGATTCCTGAGGATGAGGTGCGGGCGTACGCGGCGTACCGGGAGAGCGAGCGAGCATGACTGAGAAGATCGACCGGCCGAGGCGCGGCGGCGAGGACGTCGTCACCTGGGCTGTGGAGACGGGCCGCATCGCGGCCGCGGCGGCGGACAAGACGCGCAGCGACATCGCGATGTGCCGCCACAGCGAGGCCGCGCTCGAGGCGATGGCGTCGCCCTATCCGGCGCCCAAGCCTGCCACCCAGCCGCCCGCCAAGCCTCCGGCGCCTGCCCGTCCGGCGGCCCCGCCGGCGGCGACTCCGCCCGCGGCGGCGGCCCGGCCCGCTCCGGTGCGCGCGGCGAGCGAGGACCCGGCCGCGGTCCTGCTCCGCGACATGCCCTCCACCTACCAGGAAGCCATGGCCGCGGGCCCGCCGCCGCAACTGTTCCCCGGCGGCGCCGGCGGCGGGACGCTCCCGAACGTCACCGCGTCCGGGCTCGCCCCGGCCGAGCTGGCGTCGGTGCCGTGGTGGTGCCGTCCCGCGATCGCCGAGGCGCCGACACTCGACCAGGCCCGGTTCCTGCTCGCGGGTGCGCGCGACGATCCCGAGGCGGCGAACGTCGGCCACGAGTTCACCGGCGCTACGGGCTACGTCGACTTCCGAAGCCTGGTGCAGGAATGGGCCATGGCGGGCGCTGCGGCCGCGGATCAGAACCGGCAGGTAGCGCAGGCGCGGCAGGCCCGCGCGGTCGCGGCCGCGACCCACAAGCCGGTCACGGAACTGACCGATGACGAGCTGTACGCAGCGGCGTTCGGCGAGGGAGACCGGCACCGTGCGGCGGTGCGGGCCAGGCCGCGGACCGGTGACCGCGTCGGCGGCCCCTGGCACGGATGAGGCGAGGCGGGCCGGTGACCCCGACAAGAGCCTCTCGGCCTGCCTCGCGCCTCAGACCGCGGCCGACGTTTTGCGAGGGACACCCTGTCCCTTGCAACCGTCAGAGCGACGGTCGCAAACTCCCACGCGGGAGGAGCCCGTCGGTTCGACGGTCTCTCTGAAAGCGCGAAGCTCCGGCTGGCCGCACCGACTTCCTTCAGGGAAGTCAGCTCCTCCCCGCGCGTACGTGGGGCGGACGGGAGAGGGCGAGATAGAGGGAGTGGCACTCCCTCTATCTCGCCCTCGCGTACGTGGGGCGGACTCTTGATTACCGTGGACAATGTCAACGGTTTTCATCTCGCCCGCGCGTACGTGGGGCGGCCCCTCTGCGACCTGCCGGTTCTCCAACTGGCGAAATGCCAGAGCCCTCGCCGGGTCTGCTCCCTGCGGAATACCGTCGCTCTGCTCGACGGAAACCGCGGCCCGGGTGCACTCGCGCACTGGACACGTCCCGGACCGCGGCGCCTTGGTCCCGCGGTCCCGGGCCGCCGCGCCGAACCCGGAACCGCGGTGGACGACCCGGCCGGCCTCGGGGGCTTCCGGCCGGGCCGCCCAGCTTCTACGGCGCGACGACCTGCCGAGCCACGTACACCGGCCGCTCGTCCTCGGCGACGTCGTCCGGGACCGTCACGGTCGTCACGCCGTCGTCCGGGACGCGGCACCGCCACGTGCCGTCCAGCTGTGGGACGAGCGTCCCGACGATCTGTTTGTCCGAGTTCAGCAGGAACCACAGGCCGCTGTCCTCGGCGAGGGTGAACCGTCCGACCCTGGTCATCGGCGTTTCTCCTCGAGCAGGAGGTACAGCGCGGCCGGGCTGTCGGCTTCCAGCGCCCCGGCCGGGAGCTGCGCGCCGTTGATCGGGCCGCGCGCGGCGAACCACCGGCCGCCGACCTCGACGATCGTCCATCCGGAGAACTCCCGGCGCATCGCCGCGAGCAGGTCGCTGACGTCTTCGGCGGCGGTCATGCTGCCCGCCGGCGTGCCGCGATGATGGCCTCGCCGAGCCGTTCCGGGGTCGTCCCCTCCACCAGCGTGCGGCAGTCGACCAGCGCCCACCACTCCCGCGTGTGGTGCCCGAACCACGCGACGACGCCGTACCGCTCGCGGAACCGTCGCGTCTCGGCCTGGTGGATCGGTTCGGCGCTGAACACCGCGGTGTCCTCGAACGGTCCGAGGGTCATGGCCGCACCCTGTTGAGCTTGGCGTCGGAGCTGATCGCCGCGTCGACCAGCTCGCGGAGGATCTCGCCGTCCTTGGCGCGGATCGCCCACGCCCCGCCGAGGTCCTTGCCCGGCAGCTTCCGCCTGGCTTCCCACGGGTGCGGGTTGCGCGGCGCGAACGTGAACGTCCACCCCGGGAAGTCCTGGCGTAGACCGGCGAGGAGTATCTGCCCCATCTGCTCGGCGCTCGGCGGGGTGGCGAGCGCCGCCTGGTCGGTGTCCATGTCGTCTCCGCTGCTGCGATGCACTTACGCGGTCACGCCTAGTGAATCTGTGGCAGGCGCCACACCGGGAGGGGGAGACTGGGGAGTGAAGGGGAGACGCGGGAAGGCGCTTCTTCCCATGTCCGGGCGAAGGGTGCATCGCGCATGTCCACCGCCGAGAGGAACCCGGTCGCGGTCGCGATCGGTGCGCGGCTGCGCAGGCTGCGCGAGGAACCGCGAGATAAGTACGGCCGCGCGAGGTACTCGCGTGCGAAGTGGGCGATCCTGCTGCGCGGCGCCGCCGGCGCGGACGCGGACGGTCTGCCCGCCGTGACGAGCCTGGCCAAGATGATCCAGCAGTGGGAGCGCGGCGACTGCGTCCCCGGCCCGATCTACCGGCCGCTGTACGCCCGCGTCACCGGCAAGACCGAGGCCGACCTGTTCGGGAGCGAGGCGCGCGGATCCTTCGCCCGTCGTGATGCCCTGCTGCTCACCGCGGCCGCCGGGGTGGCTGTGCCTCGGCGGCCCGCCGGACCGGTCGCGCCCGAGCTGGCGGACTACTTCGCCGAGCAGCTCGCCGGCCACTACCGCGCCGATCGCTACCTTGGGCCGCTCCGCCTCATCCCCACCGCGCTCGCCCAGTACGACCTGCTGTGCGATCTGGCGAACACCGCGCGCGGGACAGTGCGGCCGCGGCTGTGGTCGCTGGCGGCCGGGTACGCCGCGTTCCTCGGCTGGCTCTATCAAGACGGCGGCGACATCAACCGGTCGGTGTACTGGCACGACCTGATGCTCGAGCGCGCGCACCGCTCGCATGATCCCCAGCTTGTGGCGTTCGCGCTGCACAACAAGGCGATGCTGCACGCCGATCTCCTCGACGGGCCCGGCGTCCAGGACCTCGCCGGCGCCGCCCTGGTCCACGAGGACGCCCTCACGCCCAAGGTTCGGGTGTTGGCGCTGCAGCAGGCCGCGCACGGCGCTTCCCTGGTCGCTGACGACGACGCGGCGGACGAGTGCGCCCGGCTGCTGGACGAGGCCGCCGCTCTGGTCGACCAGGTGGACGACGACTATCCGTGGGGCACGGCGTGCCTGACTCCGCACTACCTCGGTATCCAGCGCGCGACCTGCCTCGTACGGCTCGGCCGGGCCGAGGACGCGCTCACGATCTGGGAAAGGATCATGCCGGAGCTGGCGGCCGCCGGCGCGCGCCGCGACGTCGGGGTGTTCCAGGCCCGGCAGGCGCAGGCGTACGCCCTCGCCCGGGAACCCGAGCGGGCCGTGACGATCGCTGGGGAGGTCGTCCAGGCGGCGGAGGCGACCGGCTCGGTACGGATGCGACGCGAGCTGCAAGGGCTGCAGGCACGCATGAGACCGTGGGCGCGAGAGCGGCCCGGCCGGGCGCTCTCGGAGATGCTCGCGCCCCTTGGAGGACACACGTGACGCTCAGGACGCCCCTCACTGCCGACCAGGTCACCGCGCGACTGGCGGACACCGGATGGGCCGGCGACACGGCCGAGATTCACCGCTCTTTCGCGGTCGAGTACGACGTCGCGATGCGGATCGTGGCTGAGGTCGCTGCCGCGGCGATCGAGCTGGAGCACCGGCCGGACATCGATATCCGGTGGGACCGGCTGCACTTCTCGATGACCACGCACACCTCTGGGGACGTGGTGACCGAGCTGGACTTCAAGGCGGCCGAGAGGATCAACGAGATCGCCGCGCGGCACGGCGCGGAGCCGGTCTAGTCTGGACATGCGATGCACCGGGCCTCGCCCCTACCTTCCTGGGGGCGGGGCCCAGTCTCGTTCTCAGGCACGCGGAAGACCCGCACCCGTGCCGAGAAGTGCGGGCCGTCCTGCTGGAGGGTTTGTGAGGTCCCTGGGGGGCTCAGCGTGCGAAGCGCTCGGCCTCCGGGGCGAGATCGGGGACCGCGTGCAGATGACGGCGGCGGCCCCGTGGTGCCGGGACCGAGGGCGCCTCGGTGGCGGCCGCGGGAAGCGGGTCGGAGGTCAGCAGCTCGGTCTGCATCCGCATGACCTTGACGACGTCCCTCAGGGTGAGGTTGATGTCGCCGATCTGCTCGGCGATGCGCTCCATCTGCCCGAGCAGTTGGGCCAGCTCGAGCTGCTCGGCGATCGTCTGCTCGCTCACGCGCCCGCCTCCGGCCCGGCGGGGACCGCCTGCAGGTGACGGCGCCCGGTCGGGTGGGCCGGTCGCGCGGCGAGGACCTCGGCCAGCATGTCGCCGAGGATCTCCGCGACGCGGTCGAGCCGGGCGGACAGCTCGTCCACTCGCGCTTCGAGCTCGGCGGCGTCCGTAAGGTGGTGCATCAGATCGGACCTCTCTGTCCGGTTCAGGGCCCGGCCAGCGGTGGAGTCGCTGCGTCCGGGCCCGCCTTATGGGACGGCGGGGGACGTGGTCAGGCCGCGAGGAGCGCGGCGGTGTGGTCGAGGATGTTGGCCGCCACGAGGTGGTTGCAGCGGCCGAGGCGCTGCCCTGCCTTGCACGTGCAGCTGTTCTCGATGGTGTCGACGTAGTAGGTCGAGACGCCGTCCGACCCGTTGGCGAGGTAGGCGCCCTCGTGGCGAAGGGGGACGATCGCGCCGTCGAGGATGAGCTGCTCGGCCTTGTCCAGGACGCGGGAGCCGTCGGCGAACGCGGAGACGTCGACGGCGGCGGTCGCGGTGGCGAGGGCCTGGCGCTCGGCGTCCTCGCGGCGCTTCTCGCGCCAGCAGCGGTCGCCGTAGCCGCGGGCAACGGAGCGGTCGGCCGAGAGCAGGGCGCGGCACCGGCGGCAGGTGTTCGCCGTCTTGATCGCCGTCCGCTTCGCCATGTTCCTGTTCCCCTCACTCGCCTAACCGCGTAGGAACAGAGTAATAGGCAACTGTGTTCCTACGCAATACTCTGTGCCAGAATCCCCGTAGGAACACGGAGAGGATCACGGCATGGGCGACGAGACCAGCAACGCCGAGGGCCAGACGTACATCACGCGGTTCCGCATCCCCCGCCCCATGTGGGACGCCTTCGGACGCGTCAGCACACGCCTCGGCAGCAACCGAACCGCGCGGCTGCTCGAGCACGTGCGCGCCGACATCGAGGCTCACGGCGACGACCAGGACCGCGCCGACCTCGCACGCGCGGACGAGGAACTCGCCGAGCGCCGCTCACGGAAGGGCGGCCGGCCCCCCAAGTCGTGACGCCCCTGCGTGACGCGGGCGGGGGTTGGGGGAGGGAGTTACAGGTCAGCGCGGGTGTCACGGGCGCGTGACAGGTGCCCGTGACACCCGCGTGACGCGTCCGCGTGACACCCGCGTGACAAGATCATCTAAGCGGGCGTGCAGCCACCCGCGCGCAGCCGTACACACGCGAGAGCCCCCACCCGGTCACGTGACGCGGGCGGGGGCTCTCGGCTGGACGGGTCAGACGGTGACCGGCTCCCGGCCGTCCAGCGGCGCGAGATCGGCGATGGTGTACCGGGTCGTGGCCTCCGAGTCGTCCTCGTCCAGCACCCCGCGGTCGACCAGCTCGCGCAGCACCTTGTACGACCAGCCGCGGGAGGAGTTCCCGGTGGCGTCGCGGACCAGCATCAGCTCCGGGTCCGCCGCGGTGAACGTCAGCCGCCCGGTCTGGGCGCGGTGCCGCAGCCAGTCGTGCACCAGGCCCCGCGCCGCCGGAGGGCTCATCTTGGTGCCGGTCGGCTCGGGGATGACGAACCGGGCGGCCTCGTCTCCGGTCGGCTCGGTCACCTCGTCGTCGGGGCCCGCGACGATCGACGGGTCCGGGTCGGGCTCGGTCTGGTACTCGCTGACCGCGTCGCCGGCGTCGTCGTCCTGGTCGTCGTCGACCTCGCCGGCGGGCGGCTCGTCGGGGACGGGCTGCAGCGGGATCGGCGGGTGCACCAGCGTGCTGGACAGCGCCGCGGTGAACTCGTCCACGGTCTTGCCCGCCGCCGGCCACTGCGCGACGTGCGCCCTCATGGCCGCGTTCGCGGCCCGGTCGGTGTCGCCCCACGCGTAGGTGCGCAGCGGCACCGCGTAGTGCGTCTCAGGGACGCCAGGGACGTCCAGGTACGCCATCCCGGGCTGATGCTCGCCCCACAGCTCCGGCGACGCCCCCGCTTCCTTCTGCCGCTCGCTGAGCCCGAACGATGCGTCGTCGGAGTCGGCGACCCCGAAGCACATTTTCCCGAGCTGCCCGCGCGCGATCGTCGGCATCTGCGAGTAGTCGCTGCGCTGCAGGCTCATGACGATCCGGCCGCCGGCCGAGCGCAGCTCCTTGACGATCTGCAGGAGCTTCTCCTCGTCCTTGGAGCCGAGCTCGTCGAACACCTTGGCGGCTTCCTCGATCCAGATGATCCAGAACGTCAGCCCGCATCCCTGCTGCCACTTCTGGTAGCCGTGTTCGGCGAGCCACTTGGTCCGCTGGGGGACCTTCTTGTGCAGGGCGCGGATGAACTCCACCAGCTCGGACTTGGTGGTGATGAACCGGTGCAGCCCGCCGCGCATCGGCCCGAACGTCTGCGCGTCCTTGGCCAGGTCAACCGCGAAGATCGCGGCGTCGTGGCGGGTCATGATCTCCGCGCAGAAGTTCCAGCACCCGCCGATGGACTTACCGGCGCCGGACTGCCCCATGATCTGCAGGTGCCCGTCGACGAGCACGGGCAGCACCGGGTTCATGTCCTGGTAGACCCCGATGCGCAGCGCCTCGGCGATCGACCCGCCCGGCCGGTACGGGCCCGCCCACGGGATCGGGCGCTTCATCACCCGCGGGTCGGTGACCGTGACGTGCATCCGTGAGTGGTCGTCCTCGTCGCCGGCCAGCACCACCGACCCGGGCGGGAACCGCAGCCCGCCCTCGATCGCGTCGACCTTCTTCAGCACGTCCGCCGGGGTCTTCTCCCCGGGCGGGAGCTGCAGCCGCCCCTTGATGGCGTGCTCGGACACCTCGGTCGTCCGCACCGACGCGCCCTTGAGCCCGAACGCTTCCTTGGCCTGGTCGAACGTGCGGCCGAGCGGGTCGGGGTGCCGGTCGTCGTCGAGGTTCCCGCGGCGGATCACGGCGCGGATGTTCCACGCGACCGCGACGGCGCCGCCGGCGAAGAACCACGCCCCGAGCGTGAACCCCTGCGTCGGGCCGGTGATGGTCGCGACCGTGAACCACAGGCCCCCGCCGCCGGTCGACACGGTGGAGTGCGCGCGCCCGATCAGCCCGCGGGTGTGCGAGACGAACCAGGTCAGCGCCGCCAGCGCCACCGACGCCAGCGCGCCGAACATCGCCACCCACGTCACCGCCGGCGGGGCGCCCCACCGGGCGTGAGAGACCGCGGCGACCACGAACAGCAGCGCCAGCAGCGCCCACGGCGGCACCAGCACCCCGATCCGCGACACCGCGGCGACCACGATCCGCTCCGCGGTCGCGTCGCCGGCCAGCTCGAGCGTCTGCTTCTTGGCCATCACAGGCTCACATCCCCGCCGCCGTGGTGGCGGCCGCCGCGGTCGTCGATGTCGAGGAACTCGCGCCGGTAGGTGATGTTGAACTTCACCGCTTCGGCGCTGATGCCCTGGCACAGGTCACGGGCCCGCTTGAGGTGGCGGGACACCAGCTTGGCGCGGACCCACACCTCCGCGACCCGCAGCGTCGGCACCTGCTTGCGGACCTTCCACATCGCCGACCGTGCCGCCTCGGCGGAGGTGTCGAGCTCGGCGGCCATGTCGTGCGCGAACCGCTGCGTGCCCTTGGCGTACTCGGCGACGGCCCGGCCGACCTGCCCGCGGAAGTGCAGCTCGCTCAGCTTGTCGAGCCTGCGCTCTCCTGATGCCATCGGCTCACCTCCCCAGGAAGTGGTGTCGGTAGGAGCGCTCGAACTGGCGGGCTTCCTCCGCCAGGCCGTGCGCGAGGTTCTGCGCCCGCCGCAGCCGTTTGGCGACCCGGCGGGCCTTGAGCTTGGCGTCCAGCCCGAACAGCAGCGGGTGCCCGTGCAGCGACTCCATGGCCGCCTGCGCGTCCACCGCGGCCATGTCCAGCTCGAACTGCCAGCGCCGCGCCAGCACAAACAGCTCCTCGCTGTAGAGGTGGAACGCCGACGTCAGCGACCCGGTGAACTGCACCGTCGCCAACTCGTCGATGTTGCGGTCACGGCTCACCGGGGCCGCCTCCAGGTGATCGGCGACCGGAACCGCGGCGTCCGCACGTTGGCCCCGATGTAGAAGCCGGCGCCGATCAGCCCGGCGCCCGACGCGACGGGTACAGGGGCGGCGAGCAGGTACGTCAGCAGCAGGTACACCCCACCGCCGACGATGCCCGCGAGCATCAGCAGATCGAGCACGGTCGGGCGCCGTCGCGTCCGCCGGGTACGGCGTACTCGCCGCGTACTCCTGCGAGGGGACATGATGGAACTTCCTTCTGTGTGAGGGAGCCCGGCCCCGGGCGGCGTCTTGGTCGATGAGCGCCCGGGGCCAGGTCAGGGGCGTTACTTGGTGGCGAGTACGGCGAGGTAGTCGCGTACCTGCTGTGCGCGGGCCTGGCCGCAGCCGAGGGCCTCGCGGATCGGCCGGACGCCCGGAATGCGGCCGCTCTGCAGGTGCTCGGCGAACTCCTCCCGAGCCCGCGCGAGTACGTCGGCGGGTACGTCGGGCACACCCGCCTCCGGGTCGTCGTCGGAGGCCTCGCCCTCGAGCGCCTGGTCGTCGTCCTCGGCCGTCCGGCCGTCCCGCTCGGGTACGGGCACGGGTACGGTCTCCAGCTCTGGCAGCGGCCACCACGGCAGCGCCACGGCGTCGGGCTCGGCCGCCTTGAGCGCGTACTCGTCCGGGACGTCGTCCACCGGCTCGGCGTCCTCGATCGCCTCGGCCTCGAGCGCGGCGAGGTCCTCGGCGGGCTCGGCCGCCCGGCCGCGCCGGATCATCCCCATGAGCAGCTCGACGACGACCACGAGCGTGACCGCCGGCCACGCCGCGATGACCGCACCCACCGGGCCGTGAGCGATGCCGTGCAAGACGTTGACCGCGACCGTCGCCCCGATGCCCAGGGCCAGCGCGGGACGCGCCAGGAACGGCACAGGGGCGCCGCGGCGGGCCGCGTCCAGCAGCACCATGCTGGCGACGTAGACGAGGCCGTCGATGGTGAGCGGGACCAGGCGGCCGGTGCTGCCCGGCTCGCCGTGCGCCCGCGCCACGTCCAGCGCGTGACGGTAGGAGACGTAGGCGGCGATGGCGCCGATACCGACGACGACCGCGGCCGTGCTCGCCCGGATCGCAGAGACCTTCATCGGAGCACCTCCCCGCGCTCGTCCTTGGTGACGTAGTCGAGCGGCTCGGCGAGGTCCTCGCGGAGCATCCGCGCGGCGGTCGAGACGCTCGCGGCGCCGTTCACCACGGCGTTCAGGGTCCCGATGACCAGGGCCGTACGGTTGCGGCGCACGGCCGCGCGGGCGCCCCAGCCGTCGCGGTCGGCGGGCTCCGGCACGTCGCAGCATGTCGCGGAGCGCGGCGAGCAGCTCGCGGGTCTCGGTGGTCAGCTCGGCGGTCATCGGCCGCCCTCCCGGCCCTGCTCGGTACGCCCGTCGACGGCGGCGCGGCTGGCGCGGACGACCAGGCCGACGACGACCGCGACCGTCTCCGGCTCCCACCCCGCGAGCCAGCCGAGGATGCGGCGGTCGTACGCGCCGAGTCGGACGCCGGCGGCCGCGCACGCCGCGTTCAGGCGCGCCATGTTGAACCGGCCCATCGTGCCGAGGTCGGTCACGTTCCCATACGCCTCGCGCACGGTCTCGGCCGCCTGCTGCTCGGTCTCGTACGGGCCGAGGTCGGTGGGGAGCCCGGCCGCCTGGTGGCTGCGGAGCCGCGCGGCGGCGCGGGTCAGCAGGGTGACGAGCGCGTCGGTCTCGTCCGCAGTGGCATCGAAACCGTCCACGTCGCCGCCGGAGCCTCCGGGGTACGGGGCGGTGTGCGGCCAGCGCGCCGCGACGTGGGGCGAGACGACCCGGTCCCCGGCGGGCGTCGCTGGCGCTTCGAGGGACACTGTCAGCGGCTCGCCCTGGACGGTGATCGTCCCGACGTCGCTGTGATGGCGGACGAGGTAGTCGGTGGTCTTGTGGTCTCCGCTGCACCACGGGGGGCAGCCGGTCATACGATCGTTCATTGGGTCCGGGCCTCTCCGGATCAAGGCCCCGGCCGGTGCTTTGATCACCGCGTCCGGGGCCGCCTCATGTTCGGGCGGCGGGTGCGCTCGAGGGCGCACCGGACCTTGATCGGGGGACCGCGCGGGCGACCGTCCCTCTGTTCCGTCTCTGTTCCGTCACATTGCCTGATGACCTTGAACACGATGTAACACGGTGAACGTAGTTTTACCAGGTCAGAGGCTATATATAGATGATCGCCGCAGGTCGTAGGCTTCTCCGGAAGGAAGGTGCCGTTCATCGAGTACTACGGCTGATCCCCGAGTACTACGGCTGACCCCCGCGCTCGCGCGCGGGCCCGCCGGCGACCGGCGGACCGAGACCCGGACGCCCGTCCCGACCACCCCCGGGACGGGCGTTCGCGCGTCCCCGCCGCCCTCGCGCACCGGCCGGTGGCGCGGGCGTGTCATCGTGCGGAACGCGCCCGTTGTGAGCGTCCCGGCTCGTCGTTATCGTCGGTGCGGCGTCCGATCCCTCGGAATGGAGAGGTGATGGACGTCGCTGCGGCGCCGCCGGTCGTCCCGAACGGAACACCGTCCCCGCTCGCAGGGCGTTCGGTGCTGCTCGCGTCCGTGGAGTCACGGCTGTCCGCGAACGGCGGCGCCGTGCTCACCGGGCCCAGCGGCATCGGCAAGACGGCCCTGCTCGAAGCCCTCGGGGCCGCGGCCGCCGCGCGCGGCGAGCTGGTCCTTCGGGTCGCGGGGACGCAGACCGAGCGCTGGGTGCCCTGCTCGGGGCTGGCGGAGCTGCTCGACCAGCTGCCCGCCGGCCTCACCGCCGGCCTGCCGAAGGACCGGCTGACCGGACGGCCCGACCCGCACCTGCTAGACGCGCCGGGCCGGCCCGCCGTGGACCATCTGGCGTGCCGGCTGGCCCTGCGCGGGCTGCTCGCCCGCTGCGCCGAGGAGCGTCCCGTCCTGCTGCTCGTCGACGACGCGCAATGGCTGGACGCCGAGTCCGTGCACGCCGTCCGCTACACGGTGGGCCGGATCGCGTCCCGCGGCGTCCGCGCGGTCGTGGCCGGACGCTGGCCGGACGAGCTCGCGGGCGGGGAGACCGGCGGAGGCGCGGGCGCGGCGGCCTGGGCTCCGGCGCCCGGTGCCGTGCACATCCCCGTCCCGCCCCTCGGGCCCGACGAGCTGGCGGAGATGTTCGCCGGCTACGGGCTGCCGGTGCGGGTGGTGAACACGCTGCACTCCGACTCCGGCGGCAACCCGTTCCTGGCCCTCGCACTCGGCGGCGCCTTCACCGACCGCGTCCCGAGGCACTGGCGTCCCGCGCCGCTGCCGCAGCGCGTACAGGCCGTGATCACACAGCGGCTCGGCCTGCTTCCGGACGAGACCCGCGAGACGCTGCTGATGGCCGCGCTGGCGATCCGGCCGACGACGGACCTTCTCCGCCGCGCCGGACGAGCCGAGGAAGCCCGCGACATCCGGCAGGCCGCCGGACTGGGACTGCTGGTCTCCGAGGGCGGCGGCATCCGGTTCACACCACCCGCGCGGCGCCGGCCGCACCGGCCGAGGGCGACCGGTGCGGCCGGCACTCCGCCGGGACGGCGCGCCGTCAGGTGCGCCGCGGGGTGACCAGGCCGGACTCGTAGGCGAGCACCACCAGCTGGGCGCGGTCCCGGGCGCCGAGCTTGGTCAGCGCCCGGCTGACGTGCGTCTTCGCCGTCGTCGGGCTGATCACCATCTGGGCGGCGATCTCGTCGTTGGACAGCCCGCGGGCCACCAGCGCGGCGACCTCCCGCTCCCGGTTGGTCAGCACGCCGAGCGCCTCGGGCGCGGGCGCGGGACGGCGGGTGACGTACTCGCCGATCAGCCGGCGGGTGATCGCGGGCGACAGCAGCGCGTCGCCGCGGGCCGCGACCCGGACGCCCTGCACCAGGTCGGCGGGCTCGGTGTCCTTGACCATGAAGCCGCAGGCGCCGGCGCGCAGCGCGTTGAAGACGTACTCGTCGAGGCCGTAGTTGGTGAGGATGACGACGTGGACGCCGCTCAGCCGCTCGTCGGCGGCGATCAGCCGGGTCGCCTCGATGCCGTCCATCACCGGCATCTGGATGTCGACCAGGGCGACGTCGGGCCGGTGCTCGACGGCGAGCGCGACGGCCTGCTCGCCGTTCGCGGCCTCGGCCACCACCTCGATGTCGTCCTCGATCTCCAGCAGGGCGCGGAAGCCGCCGCGGATCAGCGCCTGGTCGTCCACGAGCAGCACGCGGATCACGCCGGTCCTCCGAGGGGGAGTTCGGCGCGGACGGTGAAGCCGCCCTCCGCGCGGGGTTCGGCGCGCAGCCGTCCGCCGAGCGCCGCGACGCGTTCGCGCATGCCGAGCAGGCCCTTGCCGGGCACCGGCGGCGCGTCGGCGTCGGCCTTGCCGTCGTCCTCGACCTGCACGACCAGCGTCTCGTCGCCGTAGTCGAGGCAGACCGCCGCGGCCGCCCCGCCGGCGTGCCGGGAGACGTTGGTGAGCGCCTCCTGGACGATCCGGTACGCGGCCCGGTCGACCTCGGGCGGCAGCCCGCGCCGCTCGCCGGAGATCGTCACCGTGGCCCGCAGCCCGGCCGAGCGGGCCCGGTCGACCAGGTCGTCGAGCCGGTCGAGGCCGCTGGCCTGGGCGTCCCCGTCGGAGCGGTCGGAGTCGCGCAGCACCTCCAGCGTGGCGCGCAGCTCGCGCATGGCGTCGCTGCCGGCCTCCTGGATCGCCAGCAGAGCGGGAGGCACGTCCTCGCCGCGCCTGCGCGCCAGGTGGACGGCCACCCCGGCCTGGACCTTGATGACCGAGATGCTGTGCGTCAGCGAGTCGTGCAGTTCGCGGGCGATGCGCAGTCGCTCCTCGCCCGCGCGGCGCAGCGCCGCCTCCTCGCGGGTGCGCTCGGCCTCGGCCGCGCGCTGCTCGGCCTCCTCCAGGTATGCCTGCCGGTGCCGGGTCACTGTCGCGGCCACGCCGGCCGCGACGAACCAGCCGACCAGCAGGGAGATGCTCTGGAAGTTCTGCCCCGCCCCGTCGGCGCCGGGCAGGTTCACCGCCAGGCCCGCCCCGAGGAAGGCCGCGCTCACCAGCGCCGCGGCCACCCGGTGACCGGCGCTGACCGCGGCGAACACCGCCACCATCACCGGGTAGGCGACCGCCGGGCCCGGCTGGGTGCGCGCCGCGACGACGAGCATGCACGCCGCGCTGGCGAGCAGCGTCACCAGGGGCGCCCGCCGCCACGCGAGCAGCGCGGCCGAGCCGCCGAGGACGGCGGCGAGGTCCAGCGCGTCCGCGCTCGGCGTGTAGAGCATGACGACCGTCAGCAGGACGGCCATCGCCGCGGCGAGGAGGCCGTCCTGGAGGAGCGGCCGCCGCGGGTCGAGGAACATCATTTGTGCAGATTACGGGCTTTCCCGGCGGTCGTCCTCGGCGCCGGGGCGTATCAATCCACTACTCCCTGGGAAGTAGTCGCGCCGAATCTGCGCCCCCGGTGCCACGCGCAGGAGTCTTCCCCGGCACGACGACCGGCGGCCGCCCTGGAGAACACGATGTGCGGCATGCATACGATCCAGGAAGAACCGGTCGTCCGGTCGGCGATACGGCCCGGACTCACGCTCGCCGTCGTGGCCGTCGTGCAGTTCATGGTCTCGCTCGACCTGTCCGTCGTGAACGTCGGGCTCCCGCGCATCGCGAGCGGCCTCGGGTTCAGCGCCGTCGGCGTGACCTGGGTGATCCACGCCTACGCCCTCACCTTCGGCGGGCTGCTCCTGCTCGGCGGCAAGGCCGCCGACCGGTACGGCCGCAAGGGGATCCTCGTGGCCGGGCTCGCCCTGTTCGGCGTGGCCTCCCTCGCCGGCGGCCTCGCCCAGGAACCGGGGCACCTCGTCGCAGCCCGGGCCGCGCAGGGCGTCGGCGCCGCCGCCTTGGCCCCGGCCGCGCTGGCCCTGCTGACCGCGACGTTCCCCGCCGGACGGGCGCGCGTCCGGGCCTTCGGTGTCTGGAGCGCGGTGAACGCCGCCGGCGGCGCCCTCGGCGTCCTGATCGGCGGCCTGCTCACCCAGTACGCCGGGTGGCGCTGGGTGATGTTCGTGAACGTGCCGATGGCCGCTGGCGCGCTCGCCCTGGCCTGGCGCGGCGTCGCCGCCGACCCGCCCCGCGCCCGCGGCGGCCGGCCGGACGTCCTCGGCGCCGTCCTGGCCACGGCCGGCATGTCCCTGCTGGTGTTCGGCGTCGTCCGGACCGACCGGTACGCCTGGACCTCGCCGGTCACCCTGGGGACCCTGGCGGCCGCCGCCGTGCTGCTCGCCGCGTTCGTCCTGGTCGAGCGGACCACCACGCGGGAGCCGCTGCTGCGGCTCGGCCTGTTCGCCAATCGCTCGGTCACCGGCGCGAACGCCTACAACCTGCTGGTCGGCGCGGCCATGGCCTCGTCGTTCTACTTCATGTCGCTCTACCTGCAACGCGTCCTCGGGAACGGTCCCGCGCTGACGGGCGTCCAGTTCGTGCCGTTCGCGCTGGGCGTGGTCGTCGGGTCGGTGCTCGCGATCAGGCTCGGCTACCGGCTGTCGCCCCGCACGCTCCTGGTCACCGGCGCGCTCGTGACCGCGGCCGGGTTCGCCCTGTTCGGCCTGATCCGTCCGGACGGCTCGTACGCCGTCGACGTGCTCGGGCCGTCGATCGTCGCCAGCATCGGCTTCGGGCTGTGCCTCGGACCGGTCGTGTCCATCGCCACCGCCGGCGTCGCGGCCCGCGAGACCGGCACCGCCTCGGGCCTGCTCGCCAGCTCCCGCCAGATCGGCGCCTCGCTCGGGCTCGCCGCGCTCGGCACCGCGGCCCACGACCGCACCGGCGACACCGTGACGCTCCGGTCCCTCAACGACGGGTACGCGCTCGGCCTGACCCTCGGCGCCGCGCTGCTGGTCACCGCCGCCCTCATCGCCCTCGCCGTCCTGCGCCGCAGCGGCCCGCCGCCGGCGGCCGAGGGGCAGGCCGCCGACCGCCGGCCCGTCCCCGCCGAGGGCTGACCGGTCCGTTGCCCGACCACCGCAGGAAGGACGTCCCGCAATGACCGTCACCGCGATCGACCTGTTCACGTCCAAGCTCCGCCTCCACCCGGGCGGACGGATCCGCGCGGAGAAGAGGACGGACGACCCGGAGCCCGACGGCTGGCAGGTGCGGGCCTTCCACGCCAAGACCGGCGCCGACGTCCACTCCGACCACTGGGAGGTCCATCCCGAGGCCGAGGAGGTCGTGTCCTGCCTCATCGGGAAGATCCGCCTCTACCTGCGTCCGGAGCGGCCGGGGCAGGGGGAGGAGGAGATCAGGCTGACGGCCGGGACCGCCGCCATCGTCCCGCGCGGGCGATGGCACCGCATCGAGCTGGACACCCCCAGCAACATCATGGCCGTCACGCTGCCGCGCGGCAGCCGGCTGGAGAAGCGGTGACCCGGCGGGACCGTCCGCCGGGAGGTCAGTCCCAGCGGCGGGAGCGCTGGCGCTTGATGTTCGAGCGGCGTTTCTTGTTCTCCAGCCGCCGCTCGTTGATGCCGCGCGGGACCTTCTTCGGGACGCGCTTCTTCGGCGGCGGGGCGGTGGCCTCGGCCAGCAGCGCGCCGAGCCGGGCCCGCGCGGCGTCGCGGTTGCGGGCCTGCGAGCGGTACTCCTCGGCGCGGATCGTCAGGACGCCGCGGACGAGCCGTCCGGCGAGCCGGTCCAGCGCGCGGGCCCTGAGCGGCTCGGGCAGGGACGGGGACGCGGCGACGTCGAAGGACAGCTCGGCGGCGGTCGCGCTGGTGTTGACGTGCTGCCCGCCGGGTCCCGAGGAGCGGGAGAAGCGCCAGCCGAGCTCGGACTCCGGGATGAAGACCGAGCCGCGGACGTGGATGTCGTCGGGCATGCCCCGATTATCCCCGCCCGGCGACGATCATGTCGTCCGGTTTTCCGGGCCCGGGGTGCGGGTCATGCAAGTACTTACTTACACTGATCGCCATGACCGAAGGACGGTTCCAGGACGGCGACCTCATCCGCCACATCACCCGGGAGGGCGCGCTGATCGCGGCGGGCGGGGCCGCGTCGCTGCTGCAGACCGCGCACCCGAAGGTCGCGCAGGGCGTCTACGACCACAGCTACACCGCCGAGGACCCGCTGCGGCGGCTGCGCAACACCATGGGCTGGCTGTACGCGGTGCAGTTCGGGACGCGGGAGGAGGCGGAGACCTTCAGCGCCCTGGTCACCCGCGGGCACGCGCAGGTCACCGGCCCGGACTACGAGGCCAACGACCCGGAATTGCAGGTGTGGGTGGCGGCCACGCTCTTCGCCGTCGCCGCGCAGTTCTACCAGTTGCTGTTCCGTCGCACGTTCACCGAGGACGAGTTGGCGGAGTTCTACGGCCAGACGAAGGTCTACGCGACGATCCTCGGCTGCCCTGAGGAGCGGTTGCCCGCGAGCTACCGGGATTTCCGCGAGTACTACGCCGGGATGCTCAACAACCTGAAGATCAGCGACGCGTCCCGGGCGATCGCCGACCAGGTGCTCAACCCCCGGCTGCCGGGCGGCCCGCTGAACGCGCCGGGGCTGGCGGCGATCCGGCTGATCACCGCGGGCCTCATGCCGGCGCCGATCCGCGAGCAGTACGGGTGGAAGTGGAACCGGGCGCGGCGGCTGCGGTTCCGTCTGCTGATGGGGGCGCTGTCGCTGGTGTATCCGCGGCTGCCGCTGCGGGTGCGGACGCTGCCGCGCGAGTACTACCTGCACAGCACCCGCAAGATGCTGGCGAAGGCGGCGGCCGGGCGGCGGCCGGCGCTCCGGGTGCCGTCGAACTGAACGTCCTGCCGGCCGGTGCATGGGGAACGGCCGCGTGACCCACAGGTAGGTCACGCGGCCGCTCTCCCATGCCGGGCCGCACCCGGTACCCGGCCCGGCCCCGGGTACGGCCCTCGCACCGGGACGCGCCGCCCGTCCGCCCGCTCCCCCCAGAGCATGGACGGGCACCGCTCCCGGTGAGCCCTACAGCGACGCGCTCGCGATGATCTTGTCGGCGGACTTCTTCGCCTGGTCGATCGGGATCGCGAAGCCGACGCCGATGTTCCCCGAGCTGCTGCCCGACGTGGCGATCGCGGTGTTGACGCCGATCACCTGCCCGGCGCTGTTGACCAGCGCGCCGCCGGAGTTGCCCGGGTTGATCGCCGCGTCGGTCTGGATCGCGTTCTCGATCACGGCCTCCTGCTGCTGGGACAGCTGCCCCTGCAGGCCGGGCGGCAACTGCTGCCGGCCGCCGCCGGAGTCGCCCTCCTGCACCTGGCGGCCGAGCGCGCTGACGATGCCGGACGTCACCGAGCCGCTGAGGCCGAGCGGGTTGCCGACCGCGAGGACGGAGTCGCCGACGGCCAGCTTGCCGCTGTCGCCGAGCGTCGCGGGCTTCAGCCCGGACACGCCCTGCGCCTTGATCACCGCGATGTCGTTGGCGGTGTCGGCGCCGAGCAGCGTCGCGGGCGCCGTCTTGCCGTTGCTGAACTTCACCGAGAGCTGACCGCCGTCGGACACGACGTGCGCGTTGGTGAGGATCACCCCGTCCGAGCGCAGGATCACCCCCGACCCCTCGCTCTCGCTCATCTGCGACCGGCTGCTGATCGACACCACGCTCGGCTGCACGGCGGCGGCGACCTGCGCGGTCGTGCTCGCCTTGCTGGAGGCGCCGGAGACGGCGACCGGGCTGGAGTAGACGGTGTCGTGGCCGGTGAAGGCCATCGCCACCGCGGCGCCCGCGCCGCCGGCGCCGACGGCCAGCGCCGCGCCCGCGACCAGCGCCGCGACCTTCTGCCGGGCCGTCCACATCGGGCCGCGGCGGGCCGGCTCGGCGGCCTCGGCCTGCGGGACGTCCCAGTGCGGCGGTCCGGCGGCACCGGCGCCCGCCATCGGCGCCGCGTGCCAGGCTCCCGGCTCCTGCCACTGCCCGTGCGGGGCGAAGCCCGGCCGTCCGGGCCCCATGGGCTGGGGCCGTGTCGCGTGCTGGTCGGATGCCGCCTGCTGGTCTGCTGCTGCGCGCCGCCCGGATCCGGCGACGTGCCGATCCCAAGCCTGCTGCTGCTGTGGCTCCTCGGGCCTGCCGGTGTCCATGTGAACTCCCTCGTCTTGCCGTCGCCTATGAATCTGCGCCGGAGTTCTGGAACCCACCTGGACCCGACCTGAAAGTGTGCTGGATAAGGTCCGCATCAAAAAACCGCGGCCGGGAGGGCGATGCGGCGTGTCGCCCTCCCGGCCGCGGTGGCGAGGAAGATGGCCAGGGCGCGGAGATCCGGTCCCTGTCCGGACCGGGGCGCGCCCTGTGCCGACTACTCAAGCGCACGTACCTGAACGTTCCCTGAATCCCCGCCTCCGGATTCCCGAGCATCGCGCGCCCGCCCCGGCCGCCGGGGAGGCCGCGGCGGGCGGACGTGGGACGCGCGCCGGGTGGAGGGAATGCTCGGCTCACCTTCAGGGGACGTTCAGGTTCGGGTGGGAACGTCGAAGGCGACCCTGGAGGGAGAGCGTGTCATTGGTTGAACGGACGGCGAACGCGGGCGTGGGCGCGCGCGCACCCGAGGCGACGCTGCTCGTCGTCGAGGACGAGCCGAACATCCTGGAGCTGCTGGCCGGCAGCCTGCGCTTCACCGGCTTCGAGGTGCTGACCGCGACCAACGGCGCCGACGCCGTCCAGTCCGCGCGCCGGCACCGTCCCGACCTGATCGTCCTCGACGTGATGCTGCCCGACATCGACGGCTTCGACGTCGCGCGGCGGCTGCGCTCCGGCGGCGACCACACCCCGGTGCTGTTCCTCACCGCGCGCGACGCCGTGCAGGACCGCATCAAGGGCCTGACGATCGGCGGCGACGACTACGTCACCAAGCCGTTCAGCCTGGAGGAGGTCATCGCGCGGATCCGCGCCGTGCTGCGCCGCTTCCGCGGCGGCGTCGCCGAACCTCCGCCCCGGATGGTGTTCGCCGACGTCGAGCTGGACGAGGACAGCCACGAGGTGTGGCGTGGCGGCAAGGCCGTCCAGCTGTCGCCGACCGAGTTCAAGCTGCTGCGCTACTTCATGGCGAACGCCGGACGCGTCCTGTCCAAGGCGCAGATCCTCGACCACGTGTGGAACTACGACTTCCGCGGCGACGCGGGCATCGTCGAGTCCTACGTGTCCGCGCTGCGCCGCAAGGTCGACAACGTCGAACCGCGCCTCATCCACACCTTGCGCGGCGTCGGTTACGTCCTGCGAGAGCCTCCGGCCTGATGGAACCGCGCGTCCCGGGACCCGTTCCCGCCGGCGCCGCGCCCGCCCCGTACGGCGACCGTCCGGCGGCGTCCGGCACGGGACCGGCGGACGGCACGCGGGCCGACGGCCTGGGGAACATGTCCGGTGCGTACGCCGCGTACCCCGGCGGGGAGGCGCCCCAGCGCCCCGGTGCGCCGCACCGTTCGCGCTGGCCGGCGTGGGTGCGCCGGCTGTGGAGGCGGTCGCCGCTGCAGATCAAGCTGATCGCCGGGATGCTCGTCCTGGTCACCCTCGGGCTGACCGTGATGAGCGCGGCCGGCACCTCGGTGCTGCGCCAGTACCTCGTCGGGCGCGCCGACGACCAGCTCCGCTCCTCCGTCGGGCGCGTGATGATCCAGGTGACCCAGCAGGGGCTGCGGGTCGACGTCCGGGTGCCCAGCGAGATGTTCGCGCAGGTCCGCGACGCCGACGGGCGCCCGGTCCGGCAGAGCCCGGCGGTCGGCGAGCGCGGCTACCCGCGGCTGCCCGCCGGCCTCGGCGGCCGGATCGACCGGCCGTTCACCGTGTCCGGGACGGGCGGGTCGAGCGCGCAGTGGCGGGTGCTCGCCGAGCCGATCCCCGGCACCGGCGCCACCGTCCTCATCGCGGTCAGCCTGGCCGAGGTCCAGCGGACCGTGAACCGGCTCATCGCCATCGACGTGATCATCGGGCTGCTGGTGCTCGCCGTGCTGGCCGTCCTCGGGGTGTGGGTGGTGCGCGCCAGCCTGCGCCCGCTCGCCGAGGTCGAGGAGACCGCCGGCGCGATCGCGGCGGGCGACCTGTCCCGGCGCGTCCCGGAGGCCGATCCGCGCACCGAGATGGGACGGCTCGGCCGGTCCCTGAACGCCATGCTCGCGCAGATCGAGGCCGCGTTCGGCGCCCGCGCCGAGTCGGAGGCGGCCGCCCGGCGCTCGGAGGAGACGGCCCGCCGGTCCGAGGAGCGGATGCGGCGGTTCGTCGCCGACGCCAGCCACGAGCTGCGCACGCCCCTCACCGCGATCCGCGGGTTCGCCGAGTTCTACCGGCAGGGCGCCGCCCGCACCCCCGAGGAGATCGGCCGGATGATCGGCCGGATCGAGGAGACCGCCAACCGGATGGGCCTGCTCGTCGAGGACCTGCTCCTGCTGGCCCGGCTCGACCGCCAGCGGCCCATCGAGCGGCGCCCGGTCGACCTGCTCGCCGTCGCCGCCGACTCCGTCCAGGAGGCCCGCGTCGTCGCGCCGGACCGCTCGATCGAGCTCTCGGTCGAGGGCGGCCTGGCCTACCAGGTGCTCGGGGACGAGCCGCGCCTGCGGCAGGTCCTCGGGAACCTGCTGGCGAACGCGGTCGCGCACACGCCCGCGGGCACGCCGGTGGAGGTCCGGCTGTCCCCGGGGACGCTGCGCGGCGCGCCCGCCGCCGCACTCGAGGTCGCCGACCAGGGCCCCGGGCTCTCACCCGACCAGGTCGACCGCGTCTTCGAGCGCTTCTACCGCGCCGACCCGTCGCGGACACGCGAGGACGGCCGCACCGGCACCGGCCTCGGGCTGGCGATCGTCGCCGCCCTCGTCGCCGCGCACGACGGCCTGGTGGAGGTCGACTCCACGCCGGGCGAGGGCGCCACGTTCCGCGTGCTCCTGCCGCTCGACGCCGGCTGAGCGCGGTTATCCACAGAACGACGTTCCACTTCTGCCCTGGGCGCAGGGGCCGGAGCATGGGCTCATGGGGAACGCACAGATACGCGTCAGGGGCGCTGGAGATCCCGGATCGCCCGCATCGCCTCGCGCCGCACGTCTCCGGAGAGGACGTCGATGTAGACCTTGCCGTCGAGGTGTCCGCACTAATGCTGCAGGCAGCGGGCGAAGTATCCGGTGCCCTCCACGCGGACGGGCCTGTTCCGCACGTCCACGCCCTCGACCACCGCGTGCGCGTGGCGTGCCGTCTCGAAGCGCATGCCGGGCAGCGACAGGCATCCCTCCGACTCGACCAGCAGCTCCCCGTCGGCGGCCACGAGAACCGGGTTGACGACGTGGCCGACGTGCCTGCGCCCCCGGTCGTCCTCGCAGTCGTACACGAAGACCCGCAGGCCGGAGCCGACCTGGTTGGCGGCCACGCCCGCGCCGTCCTGCTCGTACATCGTGACGAACATGTCGTCGACCAGCCTCTCCAGGGCCGTGTCGAACGTCCGCACGGGATCGCACTCGGTGCGCAGCACCGGATCCCCGAGAAGCCGGATCGGCCGGGCGGTTCCGTTGCGCGTGGTGGTCCTTTTGCTCACCCGGATGATCCTATGCGGCGGTCCTCATGACGAAGCGGTACGTCCGGCGTGGGGCCGGACGCACCGCTTCGGGGACCCGTGACGTTCTGCGGGGCTCGGGATCAGCTCTGGTCGGCAGGGCCGCGCGGGGCCGGCGGCACGATGGGGGCCGGACCGGCGGGCGGGCCGGCCTCGGGGTCCTCGACCGGCCGCGGCGCCTTGGCCTGCGGCGGCACCGGCGGAGCGGGCGCCGCGGCCGCGGCCGGGGCGTCCGGCTCGGGCTTCTTCATGGACGGCGCCGGGGCCGGAGCCGGCGCGGGCTTGGCCGCGGCCGGGACGGGCTTCGGCGCGGTGGCGGCGGACGGAGCGGGCTGGGCCGGAGCCGGCTGCTTGCGCGGCGGCGACTGCCGGACGGCGTCCTCGACCATCTTCTCCAGCGGGCCGGCCTCGTTCTCGGCGGTCAGCAGCCGGTGCAGCGTCTCGCTGATCTCGGTGAGCCGCTGCAGCGCCTGCGTGTGGTTCTTGGTCAGCGCGGTGAGCCGCTGGGTGGCGCCCTCGTTGATCACGCCGGCGCGGCGCTCGGACGCGGTGAGGGTGCGCTCGGCCTCCAGCCGGGCGCTGGTCACGGTCTGCTCCGCCTCCTGCTTGGCGGCCGACAGCACGCTGTCGGACTCCTTCTTGGCGGCGGCGAGCATGTGGTCGGCCTTCTCCTGCGCCTGGGAGAGGTTCTTGTCGGCGTGCGCGCGGGCCTCGTCGACGATGCGCTTGGACTCCTGCTCGGCGTCCTTGCGGATCTCGGCGACCCTGGCCTCGGCCTCGGCGATCTTGTCCTGCGCCTCGTCCTCGGCCAGGTTGATGATCTGCCGCAGCCGGTCGCTCAGGTCGTCGCCGGTGGGCTTGCGGGCCTCCCGGACCTCCGCCATCTCCCGGCGGACGCGCTCGGCGTCGTCCTGCGCGCGGGCGAGCCGGGCCTCGAGCTCGCGGTGCTTTTGCTGGGCGCGGGCGATGTAGTCGTCGACCTGGCGGCGGTTGTAGCCGCGCATGACGATCTCGAAGGACTCGTCTTGGAGGAGGTTCGGCAGGATTTCGGCTTCGTTGCTCATGATGCCTTGGGGGGTCGTTGGCGGGGGTATCACCCCGTCAGGGTCGGTTTTGCGAATCCTCACCCGCCGGGTCAGCGGGCCCGTAGCAGAAACGTCAGCTTCGACTCTCGTGTGATACGCCCCGGTCGCGCAACCGGAACGCCCTTCTCGCTGCCGTTTCTTCACCTGGGTTGGAGCGACAAACTATCCAATTTCACGAAAAAACGCCCCCCCCAGAACCCCCGTGTCGCTCCCCACCCCCACCAAAACCGCCCGACCGCGTCCTGTCAGAGATACCCACCGCGCCGCTTAGGTGGGGCCGCGATCGCTGGGGTGAGGGGAGGAGGGAGCGGTCGGGGGACGACGGCCTAGCATCGGGCGCATGAGCTATGTGGGGTCGCTGGGCGAGGACGAGCCGAAGATCCATGCCGAGGCGTGGGTGGCGCCCGGCGCGGTGGTGGTCGGACGGGTGACGCTGGGACGGGCGTCCAGCGTCTGGTACGGCTCGGTGCTGCGCGGCGAGGACGAGGAGATCGTGGTCGGCGACGAGTGCAACATCCAGGACCTCAGCTGCCTGCACGCCGACCCCGGCATGCCCGCCGTCCTGGAGGACCGGGTCAGCCTGGGCCACAAGGCCATGGTCCACGGCGCGCACGTCGAGACGGGGTCGCTGATCGGCATCGGCGCGATCGTGCTGAACGGCGCCCGGATCGGCGCGGGCACGCTCGTCGCGGCCGGCGCGCTCGTCCCGCCCGGCAAGCAGATCCCGTCGGGCGTCCTCGTCGCGGGCACGCCCGGCAAGGTCGTGCGCGAGCTCAACGACGGCGACCGCCTGGTGCTCGCCCACACGCCCGACATCTACATGCAGAAGGCACAAAGCCACAGCCAGGCCACCTGGCGCTGACCCCATCCCCACTGCCCGGGGTGTGACGACGCAGGCGGGCCGCTTCGCGTTGGACTCGCCCCGGATCTGGAAGGCGTAGCGCGCCAGCTAGCCGTGGGACGCTGATCCCGCCCCTCGCATTCGGGAGGCGCAACTTCACCGGGGGCTGCGTGGCGTTGAGGCTGCCCTCCGCATGTGGCAGAGGCAGCGTCGCAGGCGGGCCGTCTGGTGTTGAGCTGCTCCTTGGATCTGGAAGGCGCGGCATCACGCGCAGCTTCCTTGGCGTTGACGCCCGTCTCCACATCCGGGAGGCGCAGTGCCACGGTCGGGCCTTCTTTGTTGGCTCCGTCTTCGCATGCGGAGGCGCAACTTCGCCGCTGGGGCGCGTGGCGTTGAGGGTGCCCTGCGCGTAGGGGGAGGGGGTGTGTCGTAGGTGGGCTATCTGGGGTTGGTCTGGCGCGTGTGTGGGTGGGCGTGGCGTTTCAGGGGGCCGTCCGGGGTGATTCCGTCTGTGCGTTGGGGGCGGCTGGTGTGGGGGTGGTCGCGTGGTTCTTGCTGGGGGTTGAGCTGGGGGGATGGGGGGTGGGGGGATCGGGGGGAGTTCGCGGGCGTTCGGGCTGACTACCATGACCCACGTGGTGTGGGGACCGGGCTATGGCAGTGCTCCGCCGCCCAGCCCCCAGATGGGGCAGGATCCGTTCGCGGAGGCCGAGCGCGACACGAGGGCGATGGTGGCCGCCCAATGGTGGCCGTCGGCGCCTCCTCAGCAGCGCCATCACGCCATCGCCGGCCGCATGCTCGTCCTGCCGGACGGGACGTGGTGGCTGTTCGGGGCATGGGCCCGGTGGTACCGGCTGCACCCGTCGGACGGGCAGTGGTACCTGTGCCCGCCGCCGCGGACGCCGGCGGTGCGGATGGCGGCGCGGCCCGCGCAGCAGGGCGGGATGCAGGTGCCGCAGCTGCCGCCCCACGTGATCCCGGCGGGGCCCGACTTCTCGTACGATCCGCCGGCGTCGCTGCCGTTCGTCGGGCACGGTCTCGCGAGCGAGCTGACGGCGCAGGTCCGGGCGACCGTGGAGTCCGCGGCGGCGCTGCCCGCGCCTGACTATCCGCACTGGTGGTCGCAGTTCACGCAGGAGACGCCGTCGACGGTGGCGGTCGCGTGGGGCGTGATGATGTGGTGCGCGTCGGCGCCGGTGTTCGACGCACGGCTGGACGCGCAGATGCTCGACCTGTGGAAGCCGTACCGGGCCAGGCCGCTGCCGGACGTGGACGGCCCGCGCTGGCTGACCCCGCCCGCGCTGGAGACGCTGGTCGGGCTGTACTCCGAGCGGCTGCGGGCCAGCCGGGTGGACGCGGCGGTGGTCGTCCTGCGGACGATGTGGGCCGTCGCGAGCGCGCTGCGCGACGACGTGCGGTTCCAGATCCGGGCGGACGCGCTGCTGGCCATCCTCGGCACGACGCTGAGCAACCCGACCGTGGACTACGGCGCGCTCCCGTACGGCGACCAGGCGATCGTCCAGCAGTGGCTGACCAGGTGCCCGCCGCATCTGGTGCCGGCGCTCCGGAACGAGAGCTCGCCGGGCGACAACTTCCGGCACGCCTTCTACACGCTGAGCGACGCCGTCGCCCGGACGGCGGGCGACCCGGCGGACCCGGCCTACACCGAGCCGCGGATGGTGGCGGCGGCGCTGCTGGCCGCCGATCTGGACGTGGTCCGCAAGGACGTCGCGGATTCGATCGTCCCGTGGCTGGATCCCGAGATCCGGTACACGGTGCAGGCGGTGACGGAGCAGAAGGGGCATCCGCTGCGCCGGCTGTGGCCGGTCGACCTGCGGTTGCCGGAGCCCCTGCGGTCGGCCGGTTCCGGCGATGACGCCGAGACGCTCCTCGCCGCGATGTACGAGCTTGACCTCGCGTGGTGCCGCCTCGGCGGGATGCCCGCGCGCCCCCGCGGGTTCCCCGTGCCCACCGCGATCATCGCGGGGATCATCGGGCGGGGCCGGGTCCGCGCGACCGCCGCCGCGCCGACGCAGACGCCGCCGCCGAGCCCGCCGCCGTCCCCGCCGGTCGGCATGCAGAGCCAGCCGGGGGTGGCTCCCGGCGCGTCTCCGCGGCCGCCTGAGCCGCAGGGGCCGGCGCAGCCCTTCGTCCAGCCGCCGGCGCAGCCCGGCTGGGAGAACGCGCCCGGACCGGTGGGCCGGCCTCAACAGGCCGCCGGGTTCGCGTCGCCGGATCCGGTGATGGGCGGGTTCTCGCCCGCTGAGGAGGGCGATGACGCCGGCGTGGCGCCGCCCTACACGGAACTCGGTTTTCAGCGTGCGTCTCCCATGCCGGGGCCGCCGCACGGCCCCGGTCAGGGGCCTCCGTATGCGGGGGCACAGGCGGATGCCGGTCAGAGGCCGTTGCCTCCCGGTGCTGGACAGCAGCCTCCCTATTCCGGCTATGGCCCGGGGCCGCAGGGTGATGCGGCGGCGGGCTATGGCGATGAAGCCGCCATGCAGCACCCGGGCCCCTACGGCGACGTCGCGAGGCAAGAGGCCACGTCGCCCGACTCGGGTGGATTCTCGCCGCCCGAGGAGGACAAGCACGACGGACCGGTCGTGCCGCCGTACACGCAGCTCGGCTATCAGCGGCCCGGCGCCGGGCCGCCGGTACAGGGGCTGCCTCCCGGCGCGAACGTCCCGCAGAGCGCTCAGGGGCCGCCTGCGCCGGAGCCGCCCGCGTTCGATCCGTACGCGACGCGGACGGAGGACGAGAGCGCGCCCCCGCGGCCGCCCGCCGTCGGGCACGCGACGCGGGTGGAGGACGGTCCGCAGCAGGTGTCCGCCACGCCGCCCCGGCCCCAGCCCCAGCAGGGCGCGCAGCCACCCGGCACGCGGATCATGCGTCCGGAGGACGTCGAGGACGGTCCCGTGCAGGCGCCGCCGCCCGGTCCCGGCACCCGGGTGATGTCCGAGACCATGATCGGCGACTTCGACTTCCTGGACGACACGCCGTCCCCGGAGCGGCCCGTCCACGAGATCCCGCCGCCGCAGGACCTCGGCGGGCGCCCGACCCTCGAGCGGTTCGGGATCGGGTTCGTGTCCGGCGAGCACGACGCGGGCGCGCTGCTGGACGAGCTGCGCGCGCAGGCCGAGGAGTGGAACGCCCCGGCCGGGGAGGGCGCCGAGGCGACCCGGGTCGACGGGCGGCCGGGCGCGCCGCCCGCCGGCGTCCCGGGCGTGCTGCTGGTCGGCGACCCGCACACCGGGCAGCGCAGGCTGGCCCGGCTGATCGCGCTGACGCTGGCGGACGCGGGCATCGGCGACGGCGCGATCCGCGCGCACGACGCCGACGACGTCCGGGACGCGCCGGCGGAGGCGATGGAGCGGATCCTGCGGCAGCCGGGCCCGGCGGTCCTGTTCGAGCGGCTGGACGTGGCGGTCTCCACCGCGCCGGATCCGGTGGCGGTGGCGGGCGCGGTGCGGCGGGCGCGCCGCGACCCGGTGAACACGACGCCGCTGATCGCGACGTGCGAGCCGCGCGCGTACAAGCAGCTGCTGCGGGAGCATCCGAAGCTCGTGCAGGCGTTCCGCGTGCACCGGATGCCCGATTTCAGCGGTCTGGACAACCGGATGACGCTGCTGCACCTGCTGGCGGACGAGCGGCGCGTCACCATCGGGGCGTCGGCGCTGGAGGCCGCCAAGGCGGACCTCGAGCGGCTCCGCGGGCCCGGCGACCTGGTGAACGCGCGGCTGGTGGAGGCGTACCTGGACCAGGCGAGCCAGCGGAACATGGCGCGGGCGGGCGCGTCGCACGACCGGCTCGTCCTGACCCCCGACGACCTGCACGGCGTCGCGGAGGGCATCGAGCCGGCGCTGCGACCGCCCGGCGACATCGACGGCTACCTGCGGCGGCTGGACGGGCTGACCGGGCTGGACGGCGTCAAGGCGGCCGTGCGGGAGCTGGCGGACGAGGCGGCGCGGTCGGCGGACCGGGTCCGGTACGGGGTGGCCGACCGCGAGAGCCACCACCTGGTGTTCACGGGCCCGCCGGGGACGGGCAAGACCACGGTGGCGGGGCTCGTCGGCGGGATCTACGCGGCGCTCGGGCTGCTGGAGTCCGGGCACGTGGTGGCGTGCCGGCCGGTGCATCTGGCGGGGCGCGACCAGCCGGACACCGAGAGCCGCGTCGCGGGCATGGTCGAGCAGGCGCTCGGCGGCGTGCTGCTGATCCAGGAGGCGTACCTGCTGGACCGCACCCCGGCGGTGGTGGACGAGCTGCTGCGCCGGATGCGCGAGCGCGCCGGCCGGTTCGCGGTGGTCTGCTCCAGCCCGGCGGCGGAGATGGAGGGCTTCCTGGCGGGCAGCCCGGCGTTCCGTGCCGAGTTCGGGCGGATCGTGGAGTTCACCGGGATCAGCGACCGGGAGATGGTCCGGCTCTTCCAGAAGTACGCCGAGCGGGACCTGTACATGCTGGACGAGGAGCTGCGCGTCGAGCTGCTCACGCGGTTCGAGCGGATGCGGCAGGACCCGTCGTTCGCCTACGCGCGGACCGTCCGGGCGCTGTTCGAGCAGACGATCGCGCGCCAGGCGGCGCGGCTGGCGGGCGCGGACGTCAACGCGGCGACGGTGGCCCGGCTGACCGCCCGCGACCTGCCGGAGACGGCGCTGGAGCAGATGCTCGGCGACTTCCACCGCGGGGCCTGACGGCCGTCCGGCCGCGGCCCCTGACCCGGGCCCAGGCGCGGGCCGGCCGGGACCCCTCCCCGGTGATCGGGCGCATCATGTCCGCCTGACCCGGGAAGACCACGGGTACGGGTGGCCCTCGAATGGCCCTCTTGGGTCATGTGCCCGCCGGGGCGGGGCGCGTAGCCTCGACTCGGGTGTGGGGAACGAACGGAGGTGGACGCGGTGCGCCAGCAGAACCTCGATCTGCGCGTCCACGACCGCGTTGCGTTGGACGAGATCGAACTCTATGCCGAGATGCTCAGTGCGGTGGCGGCGGCGGAGCGGCCGCTGACCGTCGCGGAAATCGACATGGTGCTCGGGGTGCGTTCCGGCGAGGCCGGTCGTCGCGAGCTGACGCCGCAGGACTAGCAGAGTCCCGATTTGTCCGGGGACGTCCGACTGGACGTCCCCGGTTCGCGTTCGGGAGCGCCGAGGCCCGCCGCCCGCGGGGCCGCGCGGCGACGGCCCGTCCGTATCCGGCCGTCCGGCTTCCGGAACCCGCGGGTCTCAGCCCGCGACGTCGTAGCCGGCCTCGTCGATGGCCGCCCGCAGCGCCGCGTCGTCCAGGCCGTTCCCACGGACGGTGACGAGCTTGGCGTCCACGTCCACCGCCACGTCGCTGACGCCCGGCACCTGCCGGACCTCGCCGCTGATCGCGGCCACGCAGTGCCCGCAGCTGATCGCCGGGACGCTGTAACGAATCTCACTCACGTTCGTCGTCACTCTCCGTACGGCCGGTGTTCCGGCCCCGAGCCTATGCGCAGCCGCCTGGATCGTTGCAACCGCAGGGGTATGTACCTGGTGATCTAGGGCAATCTTGTAGGTGAGAGGGTGGAGGACACCGGCCGAAGCTGGGGCAAAGGTTCTTTTTACGGCCGGTAGCGCCTACGATCCTCTCCGGACTGTTCCGGCACATCAGGAGAACGACGTGCGCTTGCGTCTCACGCCGCGTGAGGACAGCTTCTACGACATGTTCGCCGACTCGGCGAACAACCTGGTCACCGGCGCCAGGCTGCTCGTGGAGCTCATCAGCGACGGCGCCGATCGGGCGGCGATCGCGGAGAAGATGCGCGCCTGCGAACACGCGGGCGACGAATGCACCCACGCGATCATGCGCCGGTTGAACGAAACGTTCATCACGCCGTTCGACCGCGAGGACATCTACCGCCTCGCCTCCACCATCGACGACGTCATGGACGAGATGGAGGAGGCCGCCGACCTCGTCGTCCTCTACAAGATCGACGAGTTCCCGAAGGGGATCGTGCACATGGTGGAGGTGCTGGAGCGTGCCGCCGAGCTCACCGCGGAGGCCATGCCCCGGCTGCGCTCCATGAAGGAGCTCAGCGAGTACTGGATCGAGATCAACCGGCTCGAGAACCAGGGCGACCAGGTGTACCGCAAGCTGCTGGCGCAGCTGTTCAGCGGCGAGTACGACACCCTGGACGTGCTGAAGCTCAAGCAGGTCATCGACTGCCTGGAAGAGGCCGCGGACGCGTTCGAGCACGTCGCGAACACGGTCGAGACCATCGCGGTCAAGGAATCATGAGCGCAGGCGAGGACCCGGGCTCGACGCTCGTCCGGGACCCGTCGGCGGACGCCGCCCCCACCCTCGGCGAGCAGGCGACGCGCCGGGTGAGCGGGCGCGCGTGGCTGCTGCTGCTGGCCGGGATCGTCCTGGTGATGGCCGCGGGGGCGGTCGGGCTGCGGTCCGACGCGCAGATGGCCGTGCTGGTGCTCGTCATCGTGGTGTCGCTGGTCTTCGACTACACCAACGGCTTCCACGACGCCGCCAACGCCATCGCGACGGCGGTGTCCACGCGGGCGCTGACGCCGCGGGTGGCGCTCGGCATGGCCGCGGTGATGAACATGCTCGGCGCGCTGCTCGGCGTGGAGGTCGCCAAGACCATCAGCGAGGTCATCACCCCGCCGACCGGCCTGCACGGCCTCACCGTCATCGCCGCCGGCGTGCTCGGCGCGATCACCTGGAACCTGATCACCTGGTACTTCGGGCTGCCGTCCTCGTCCTCGCACGCGCTGATCGGCGGCGTCGTGGGCGCCGGGCTGGCCTCCTCGTCCTACGTGAACTGGCACAGCGTGGTCGACAAGGTCATCGTGCCGATGGTGGTCTCGCCGGTCGTCGGGTTCGCCGCCGCCTACCTGGTGATGGTGGCGATCCTGTGGATCTTCCGGCGGGCGCAGCCGAGCCGGGTGGTGCGCCGGTTCCGCATCGCGCAGACGCTGTCGGCGGCGTCCCTCGCCCTCGGCCACGGATTGCAGGACGCGCAGAAGACGATGGGCGTCATCGTGCTGGCGCTGGTCACCACCGGGCACGCGAGCGGGAACTCGGTGCCGCTGTGGGTGATCGTGTCCTGCGCGGGGGCGCTGTCGCTCGGCACCTACGCGGGCGGCTGGCGGATCATGCGGACGCTGGGTCGCAAGGTCATCGAGGTGGACCCGCCGAAGGGGTTCGCCGCGGAAGCGACCGCGTCGATCGTGCTCTACGTCACCGCGTACTTCTGGCACGCTCCAATCTCCACCACGCACACGATCACCTCGGCGATCATGGGCGCGGGCGCCACCAAGCGGCTGTCGGCCGTCCGCTGGGGCATGGCCGGCAACATCGTGATGGCCTGGGTCCTCACCCTGCCGGCCGCCGCGATCGTCGCGGCCGTCGTTTACTGGGTCGTCCACTTCTGGGCTTGATCTTCCCAGGGGGGCGACCCCCTGGAACCCCCGTCACGGTCGACAGGCTGTTCCTGCTCCGCTGGCGCTCCGCAGGAACAGCCTGTCGACCGGCGGGCAGGCCCGCTGCGCTCGCTGGCGCTCGCTCCGCGTGCCTGCCCGTGCCCCGGCTGAGGTCCGGCCTTCCGTACCTTTGCTCAGCCGGGTCTTCCGTGCCGTTGCTCAGCCGGGTCTTCCGTGCCCTGTTCAGCCGGGCTTACTGGCCTGCTATCCGGGTCAGGGGCGGGGGGCTGATCGTGCCCTGGGCGGTGAGGTAGGCGACGAAGCCGTCCAGGTCGATCGGGCCGAGGACCTGGTCCTTGCCCTGGGTGAAGGTGGTGAAGCCGTCGCCGCCGCCGAGCAGGAAGTTGTTGGCGGCGACCTTGTAGGTGGCGGCCGGGTCCACGGCGGTTCCGTCGACGGTGATGTTCGAGACGCGGTCGCCGACCGGCTTCGAGCGGTCGATGGTGAAGTGCAGGTTCGCCGACGGCTGCAGGATCTTCTCGCCCGCCGACGTCCACTGCTGCTCCAGCAGGGCGTCGAGCTGCGCGCCGGTCAGCGACGTCACGCCGAGGACGTTGCTGAACGGCTGGACGGCGAACGCCTCGCCGTAGGTGACGACGCCGTCGCCCTCGGAGCCGCTCGCCTTGTAGGTGAGGTCGGTCCGGACGCCGCCGGGGTTCATCAGCGCGAGCTGCGCGCCCTTGTCCTTCATCGCGGCGAGCTGGGAGTCGGCGATGACGTCGCCGAGCGCGGTCTCGCCGGCGGCGGACGGGGCGCGGGTCAGGTCCGCGGTGATCTTGCCGACCGGCTTGTCGGCGATCACGCTGACCCGGTCCTTCCAGGTCTGCACGAACTTCTGCGTCGCCGGGTCCGGCGGGACGTCGCGGGTGACGACGTGGTTGTCGGCCGTCATCGAGGAGCGGACGATGTCGTCGGTCCGCTGGTCGACCTTGAAGTCGACCTGGGTGATGATCCGGCCGAAGGACGAGCCCGAGGAGTAGAGCCGCGGCCGGCCGTCCGGGCCCTTCACCGTGCAGACGTACTGCTGGTGGGTGTGGCCGGCGAGGACGACGTCGATGTCGGGGTCGGCCTGCTGGGCGATGCGGGTGCCGGCGCCGGGGACGACACCGCAGTCGTCGGGCTTCTCGCCGGCGGTGACGTTGTCGCCCTCGTGGACGAGCAGCACCATCGCGTGCACGCCGCGCGCCTTCAGCTCCTTGGCGGCCTTGTTCGCGGCCTCCACCTCGTCGTCGAACCGCAGGCCCTTGACGCCGTCGGCGGTGACGATGGTCGGCGTGGTCTTGGTGACGACGCCGATGAACCCGATCTTGACGCCGTTGACGCGGCGGATCGTCCACGGGTCGAGGAGCGGCTTGTTCTTCTTCTCCAGCACGACGTTGGCCGCCAGGTAGTCGAACTTCGCGCCCTTCCACTTGCCGGCGGGCGAGCAGCCGTCGACGGGGTGGCAGCCGCCGTTCTGGATCCGCAGCAGCTCCTGGTAGCCCTCGTCGAACTCGTGGTTGCCGACGGCGGACGCGGTGAGCCCGATGTCGTTCATGAACTGGACGGACGGCTCGTCGTGGAAGGCCGCCGAGATCAGCGGGGAGGCGCCGATGAGGTCGCCCTGCGCGACCGTGAGGGTGTCGCGGTTGCGCAGCTGCTTGAGGTGGGCGGCGACGTAGGCGGCGCCGCCCGCCGGAACGGTGTTGCCGCTCTCGTCGATGGCGGTGCCGGAGCTGCCGGTGGGCGGCTCCAGGTTGCCGTGGAAGTCGTTCAGCGCGAGCAGGCGCACGGGCGCCGGGGGCTTGGGGTGCGCGGACGCGGGCTGCGCGGCCAGGCCGAGGGCCGTGACCCCCGCGGCGGCGCAGGCCAGGAGGGTGCGTCGTCGGATCATGCGCTGGACGCTAGAGAGGCCCAGCATACGGCTATCGGCGGAGTGATGACGGTTATGTGACAACTTGACCAGGGCGCCGGGCGGCTAGGCTGTGATCATGGACGAGGTGCGGGAGGACGTGGGCGCGGTCGTCGAGGCGGCCGCCGCGGCGGACGGCGTGGCGCCGCTGTCGGAGCACGCGCTGCTCGCGCTGCGCGCCGGGCGCGTGGGCGTGGTCGTCCGCGACGGCGACGCGGTCGCCGGGTACGCGCACTTCGACCCCGCGACGGATGGCGAGCCCGCCGCCGGTGAGCTGGTCGTCCATCCCGAGTACCGGCGGCGCGGCCATGGGCGCGCGCTGCTGCGGGCGCTGCGCGAGAAGGCCGGCGGCCCGCTGCGCGTGTGGGCGCACGGCGATCTGCCCGCCGCCGCCGGGCTCGCCGCGTCCGAGGGCATGGACCGCGCCCGCGCGCTGTTCCAGATGCGCCGTCCCGCCGCCGGGCCGCTGCCCGAGCCGGCGATCGCCGAGGGCGTCCGGCTGCGCACGTTCGAGCCGGGACGCGACGAGGAGGCGTGGCTGCGGGTGAACGGGCGCGCGTTCGCCGACCACCCCGAGCAGGGCGCCTGGACGATCGAGGACGTCCGCGCGCGCGAGGCGGAGGACTGGTTCGACCCGTCCGGCTTCTTCCTGGCCGAGCGCGGCGGCGAGCTCGCCGGGTTCCACTGGACGAAGGTGCACCCCGGCGGCATCGGCGAGGTGTACGTCGTCGGCGTCGACCCGTCCGCGCAGGGCCTCGGCCTGGGCCGCGCCCTGACCCTCGCCGGCCTGCACCATCTGCGCGACACCGGGCTCGGGCAGTTCATGCTGTACGTGGACGAGTCGAACACCGCGGCCGTCCGGCTGTACGAGTCGCTCGGCTTCACCCGGTACGCCGTCGACGTCATGTACGGCGCCAAGGGCGAGTAAACCGGGGGAACCACGGTCCACCCGGCCGGTTCGGGCCGCTTCCCCGTGCCCGGCCGCGCAAACCCGGATGACCATGTGCGTACGGGGTTTTGGCGTGTCTGAGCTGCACTGTTAACCCGGCGGCTACGTCAAATCGGGACATTTTTCGCGACCGGGCCCGGCCTCGTTCATTCTCCGTTCACCTGGATCGGGGCGTCCGGTCACCTCGCCTGCCTACCGTCGCTTTCGACGGCGACCCCACCACCTGGTCAAACCCTGCCAAAGCGGCGGTCGGGGGACCCGCCCGACGAATCCAAGAGGAGACCTCCCGGTGAAGAACGGTTCTCGGCTCGCCGCCCTCGGCGGTGTGGTCGTCGCTGGGGCGCTGGCCCTGTCCGCCTGCGGCAGCGACAACAACAACGACGGCAACACCACGGGTGCGAACAGCCCGGCAGCCGCAAACATCGACTGCGCGAAGGGCGCGATCAACGCGGCCGGGTCGAGCGCGCAGAAGAACGCGATCGAGGAGTGGACGAAGGTCTACACCTCCAAGTGCTCGGGCGCGAACATCAACTACAACCCGAGCGGCTCGGGCGCGGGCGTCCAGGCGTTCACCTCCGGCCAGGTCGCCTTCGCCGGCTCGGACTCGGCGCTCAAGCCCGAGGAGCACGGCCCCGCCGACGCCCGCTGCAAGGCGGGCAAGGCCATCGACCTGCCGATGGTGCCCGGCCCGATCGCGGTCGTCTACAAGCTCAACGGGGTCGACGGCCTGCAGCTGTCGCCGAAGACGCTCGCGGGCATCTTCGCCGGCAAGATCACCAAGTGGAACGACCCGGCGATCGCCAAGGAGAACAGCGGCGCCAAGCTGCCGTCCTCCGCGATCAAGACGCTGCACCGCTCGGACGACTCCGGCACCAGCGACAACTTCACCAAGTACCTGAAGGCGACCGCGCCCGACGTGTGGTCGTTCGAGCCCGGTAAGAAGTGGGTCGCCCCCGGCGGCCAGGGCCTGAAGGGCTCCGACGGCATCTCCACCGCGCTGAAGCAGACCGAGGGCTCGATCTCCTACGTCGAGCTGTCGTTCGCCAGCAACAACAAGCTGCAGACGGCGAAGCTGCAGAACGGCGCCGGCGAGTACACCGAGATCAGCCCGGAGAGCGCCTCCAAGGCCGTCCAGGGCGCGCAGATCGTCGGCACCGGCAGCGACCTCGCCCTGAAGCTGGACTACGGCACCAAGGTCGCGGGCGCCTACCCGCTGGTCCTGGTGACCTACGAGATCGTCTGCGAGAAGGGGCTGCCGGCCGAGCAGGGCAGGTTCGTCAAGTCCTTCCTCACCTACATCTCCAGCCCCGAGGGCCAGCAGTCGCTGACCGCGCAGGGCTACGCGCCGCTTCCCGACAACATCGCCACCAAGGTGCGCGAGACCGTCAAGGGCCTGTCCTGACCGCGGAGGACACCAGCCACAGCCCCGCCGCCGGTGATCCCGGCGGCGGGGCCGCCGCACGTCTCAGCGACCCGGACGCGGGCCGCGAGGAGGGAGACACCGTGACCAGTGACACCCCCGCCGCCCTGGCCAAGGCGGCGGAGCGTCCCCGGCCCGCGCTCTCGATGAGCACCGGCCGCGCCGGGGACCGGATCTTCGCCGGGCTGAGCCGCGGCTCCGGCCTGCTGATCCTGGCGATCATGGCGGCGATCGCCGTCTTCCTGGTCTGGAAGGCGATCCCGGCGCTGCAGGACGACAAGGCGAACTTCCTCACCTCGCAGGAGTGGAACCCCGACGGGGCCCCCGCGAAGTTCGGCATCGCGCAGCTCGTCTTCGGCACGCTGATGACCTCGTTCCTGGCGCTGGTCATCTCGGTGCCGGTCGCGGTCGGCATCGCGCTGTTCATCACCTTCTACGCGCCGCGCCGGCTGTCCGGCGTGATGGCCTTCCTCGTCGACCTCCTGGCCGCGGTGCCCAGCATCGTCTACGGCCTGTGGGGCCTGAACTTCCTGGTCACGAAGATGACCGGGGTCTCGGAGTTCCTCAACTCCTACTTCGGCTGGATCCCGCTGTTCGGCGGGAGCGAGACCGGCGGCCGGACGATCCTCACCGCCTCCGTCGTGCTCGCGATCATGATCCTGCCGATCATCTCCGCGATCACCCGCGAGGTGTTCGTGCAGGTCCCGCACGCGAACATGGAGGCGGCGCTGGCGCTCGGCGCGACCCGCTGGGAGATGATCCGGATGGCGGTGCTGCCGTTCGGCCGGTCCGGGATGGTGTCGGCGGCGATGCTCGGCCTCGGCCGCGCGCTCGGCGAGACCATCGCGGTGGCGATGGTGCTGTCCACCACCACCGGGATCGACTGGCACATCCTCAAGGACGGCGGCAACACGTTCGCGGCGAACATCGCCAACACCTTCGCCATGTCCGGGCCGACGGGGCGCAGCGCGCTCATCGCGTCCGGCCTGGTCCTGTTCGTCATCACCCTGATCGTCAACGTGGGCGCCCGCGCGGTCGTGGCCCGCCGCAAGGAGTTCTCATGACCTCCCTCTCCGGTACGAAGGCGACGCCGACGCTGGGATCGGTGTCGGCGGGGCGCAAGGCCAAGGACCGCGCCGCGAAGGTGTTCGTCTACGCGGCGTTCCTGCTGGCGGTGATCCCGCTGGTGTCGGTGCTGTGGACGGTGATCGCCAACGGCGCCAAGCGGTTCGACGGCGTCTTCCTCACCCACTCGATGAACGGCCTGGCCAGCAAGGACGCCGGCGGCGGCGCCTACCACGCCATCATCGGCACGCTGGAGCAGGTCGGGCTGACCGCGCTGATCTCCGTCCCGCTGGGCGTGCTCACCGCGATCTACCTGGTGGAGTACGCGCGGGGCGGCCGGCTCGGCCGCACGATCAGCTTCTTCGTCGACGTCATGACCGGCATCCCGTCGATCGTGTCGGGCCTGTTCATCCTGGCGTTCTGGCTGCTCGCGCTCGGCATGGACTTCTCCGGCTTCGCGGGCGCGCTGTCGCTGACGATCCTGATGCTGCCGACGGTCATCCGGGCCACCGAGGAGATGCTCAAGCTCGTCCCCGGCGACCTGAAGGAGGCCGCGTACGCGCTGGGCGTGCCGCGCTGGCGCACGATCATGTTCGTGGTGCTGCCGACCGCGCTGCCCGGCATCGTGTCCGGGGTCATGCTGGCCGTCGCGCGCGTCATGGGGGAGACCGCCCCGCTGCTGCTGACGATCTTCATCACGAAGGCGATCAACACCGACCCGTTCAGCGGCGCGCAGGGCTCGCTGCCCACCTTCATCTGGGACCAGTCCACCGACCCCAACGCCAACGCGGTGGACCGCGCCTGGGCGGGCGCGCTGGTGCTGATCCTGCTCATCATGCTGCTCAACCTGGCGGCACGCCTGGTCGCGTGGCTGCGCAAGCCGTCCTCCCGATAGCCCGATAGGAGAAGAACCCACAATGGCCAAGCGGATCGAAGTGTCCGGGCTGCACGCCTACTACGGCGGCACCCACGCCATCGAGGACATCTCGATGACGATCGAGCCGCGCTCGGTGACGGCGTTCATCGGACCGTCGGGCTGCGGCAAGTCCACGTTCCTGCGCACGCTGAACCGGATGCACGAGGTCATCCCGGGCGCGCGGGTCGAGGGCAAGGTCATGCTGGACGACGAGGACCTGTACGCCTCGTCGGTCGACCCGGTCGCGGTGCGCCGCGTCATCGGCATGGTGTTCCAGCGGCCCAACCCGTTCCCGACGATGTCGATCTACGACAACGTCGCGGCGGGGCTGAAGCTGAACGGCGTGCGCGGCAAGCGGCGGCTCGACGAGATCGTCGAGGAGTCGCTGCGCGGCGCGAACCTGTGGAACGAGGTCAAGGACCGGCTGAGCAAGCCGGGCGCGGGCCTGTCCGGCGGCCAGCAGCAGCGGCTGTGCATCGCCCGCGCGATCGCCGTGCAGCCGCAGGTGCTGCTGATGGACGAGCCGTGCTCGGCGCTCGACCCGATCTCCACGCTCGCGATCGAGGACCTGATCGGCAAGCTGAAGAGCCAGTACACGATCGTCATCGTCACGCACAACATGCAGCAGGCCGCCCGGGTCAGCGACCGGACCGCGTTCTTCAACATCGCCGGCACCGGCAAGCCCGGCAAGCTCATCGAGATCGACGACACCAGCAAGATCTTCACCAACCCCGACCAGAAGGGCACGGAGGATTACATCACCGGCCGCTTCGGCTAACCTGCCGCGGTGACCGTTGATCGTGCGTCCGGGTGGCGGCGGCTGCTGAGCGGTTCGGCGTGCACGGTGTGCGGAGTATGCACGGTATGCGCGGCGCTCGCGGCGTCGCTTGCGGCCTGCTCGGGCGACGATCGCGCTGGTGGGACGGTGGTGCAGGCGGACCGGGCGCACTGCGGGCAGGGGTGGGGCGACCCGCGCGCCGGGACGCAGACGCTGCGGGTGCACAACTCCGACAGCGCCTCCGCCGAGGTCGACCTGATCGACCCGTCCAGCGGCGCGATCTACGCCGAGCTGGAGGGGGTCGGGCCGGGGACGACGCGGTCGATGCGGGTGACGCTCGGCGGCGGCACCTACGCGTTCTGGTGCTTCCCGGAGGGTGGGCATCCCGTCACGGGTCCGAGGGTTGCGGTGCGAGGGCCTGCGGGCGGCCCGGCGGTCCGTCCGGTCACCCAGAACGACCTGTTTCCGGCGTTGCGGTCTTATCGTGCCTATGTGACCAAGGGCCTCGGCGTCCTGCGGGACCGCACCGACGAGCTGCGCGACGCCGTCCGGTCGGGCGACCTGGACGCGGCGCGCGGGAAATGGCTGCCCGCGCATCTGGCCTACGAGCGGCTCGGCGCCGCCTACGGCACGTTCGGCGACTTCGCCGACAAGATCGACGGACGCCCTGCGGGATTGCCCGGCGGCGTCCACGACTCCGGCTTCACCGGGTTCCGGCGGGTGGAGTACGGGCTGTGGCACGGGGAGTCCGCCGCGTCGCTGCGCAAGCCCGCGGATCAGCTTGCCGGCGACGTCCGGGCGCTGATCGACGACTTCCCGCGCGAGCAGATCGACCCCACCGACCTCGGGCTGCGGGCGCACGAGATCCTGGAGAACACCGTGCAGTTCGAGCTGACCGGCAAGGGCGACCAGGGCAGCGGGACGGCGCTGGCCACCGCGTCGGCGAACCTCGAAGGCACCCGCGCGGTCCTCGACCCGATGCGTCCGGTGCTCAAGCCGCGGATGGACCTGACCGGCATCGACACCTGGCTCGGCCGCACGGCGAAACTCCTGGAGGCGCAGCACGAGCACGGGAGATGGACGCCGCTCGACGAGCTGAGCACCACCGACCGCGAGCACATCAACGGCGCGGTGGGAGAGCTGGTCGAAAGGCTCGCGTCGGTCGCCACCGTCGCCGCAGTCCGGAGGACGTCGTGACGGGGCCGGGGCGCCGGTCGTTCCTGCGCGGCGCGCTCGCGGCCGGTGTCGCGGGCGCGGTCACGACGGGCAGCGCGGGTGCGGCGGAGCCGAAGGAGCGGTCCACGCCGTCGCCGAAGGCGGCCCCGTTCCACGGCGTCCACCAGGCCGGGATCCTGGAGGAGCCGCAGGCCCGCACGATCGTCGTCGCGTTCGACGTGATCGCCGAGAGCAAGGCCGAGCTCACCGACCTCATGCGCACGCTCACCGACCGGGCGCGCGCCCTGACCGGCGGCGGCGTCCCGGCCGAGCCGGGGATCAGCGCGCCGCCCGCCGATTCCGGCATCCTCGGCCCCGACGCCCCCGCCGGCGGCCTCACCGTCACCGCCGGCGTCGGCGCGTCCCTGTTCGACGACCGGTTCGGCCTCGCCGCGCGGCGCCCGAAGCGGCTCACGAAAATGCGGACGTTCCCGGGCGACGACCTCGACCCGGCCTGGTGCCACGGCGACCTGCTCCTCAGCCTCGGCGCGGCCGACGACGACACCGTCCTGCACGCGCTGCGCGACATCTGCCGGCACACCCGCGGCGGCATGCAGATCCGCTGGCGGATGAACGGGTTCAGCAACCGGCCCCGCCCGTCCGGCACGCCCCGCAACCTGATGGGCTTCAAGGACGGCATCGCCAACCCCGACGTCACCGACGCCGACGCGATGAACCGGCTGGTGTGGGCGGGCGGCGACGAACCGTCCTGGACGGCCGGCGGGACGTACCAGGTCACCCGGCTGATCCGGATGCTGGTGGAGTTCTGGGACCGGGTCGGGCTGCCGGAGCAGGAGCAGATGTTCGGCCGCAGCCGCGACACCGGCGCGCCGCTCGACGGCGTCCACGAGACCGACGAGCCCCGCTACGCCGCCGACCCCGTCGGCAAGGTCATCCCGCTGACCAGCCACATCCGGCGCGCCAACCCGCGCGTCCCCGACACCGAGAACAGCCGCATCCTGCGCCGGTCCTGCAACTACGACCGGGGCGTGGACGGCGCGGGCAACCTCGACATGGGGCTGGTCTTCACCTGCTTCCAGCAGGATCCGCAGCGCCAGTTCGAGGCCGTCCAGGAGCGGCTCGCGGACGAACCGCTGACCGACTACATATCACCGTTCGGCGGCGGTTGCTTCTTCGTTCTTCCCGGCGTCAGAGATCGGGTAGATCATCTCGGCCGGGGGTTGCTCCAGTAGGCGCGCGGCGCGCCTGCAGACCCTCACCAGAGGAGGAGACATGCGGGAGACACCAGGTCCACAAGCCCGGGCCGGGACCGGGCGCCGCCGCGGCGCCCGCCGCCGGCCGGTGCTGATCGCTGCGGCGGCGGTCACGGCGGGGCTCGCCGGCCTCGCCGCGGCCTGCGGGGCGTCCGGCGCGTCCGCCGGGCTCGCCGCCCAGCACGGCGCCGCCGGCCACGGGCCCGGCGCGCCCGCGCGCACGCCGATCAAGCACGTCGTGGTGATCTACGGGGAGAACATCTCCTTCGACCACTACTTCGGCACGTACCCGCACGCCGCCAACACCGACGGGACGCCGTTCCACCCCGCCAAGCACACCCCGAAGGTCGACGGCCTCACCAGCAAGCTCCTGAAGCACAACCCGAACCAGTACAACCCGAAGCGGCTGTCGCCGTCCCAGGCGCTGACCTGCGACCAGGACCACGGCTACGGCGCCGAGCAGAAGGCCGTCAACGGCGGCAGGATGGACAAGTTCGTCGAGTTCACCGGCAAGGACAAGTGCACCGGCCAGCCGATCCTGTTCGGCGAGCCGGGCCTCGTCATGGACTACTACGACGGCAACACCGTCACCGGCATGTGGAACTACGCCCAGCACTACGCCATGAGCGACAACTCGTGGGACGGGACGTTCGGGCCGTCCACCCCCGGCGCCATCAACCTCATCTCCGGCCAGACCCACGGCGTGTACGCGGTCGACCCGAAGACCCACAAGAAGGTCTCCGACGCCTACACCGTGCAGTCCCCGGACGCCGACGGCATCGGCACGATGATCAACGACCCGGACCCGGCGTTCGACGACTGCTCCGACAACAACCACACCTCGACCAACGCCCTCGCCGTCATGACCGGCAAGAACGTCGGCGACCTCCTCAACGCCCGGAAGGTCACGTGGGGCTGGTTCCAGGGCGGGTTCCGGCCCACCGGCAAGGCCGACGGCTACGCCGTCTGCGGCGCCGCCCACGCCAACATCGGCAAGAACCAGGTCGTCGACTACAGCCCGCACCACGAGCCGTTCCAGTACTACAGGTCGACGGCGAACGAGAAGCACCTGCCGCCGTCGTCGGTCCAGGCCATCGGCCACACCGACCAGGCCAACCACCAGTACGACCTGACCGACTTCGACGCCGCGCTCGCCGCGCACAACCTGCCGTCGGTCAGCTACCTCAAGGCCCCCTCCTACCAGGACGGCCACGCCGGCTACTCCGACCCGATCGACGAGCAGAAGTTCGTCACCGGCACCGTCAACAAGCTGCAGAAGTCGCCGGAGTGGAAGTCCACCGCCGTCGTCCTCGCCTATGACGACTCCGACGGCTGGTACGACCACGCCGCGCCGCGCATCACCAACGGCTCCGCCGACCCGGCCGTCGACCAGCCGCTGTGCGCGAAGGTCAAGGCCGCCGGCGGCTACCAGGACCGCTGCGGCCCGAGCCAGCGCCTCCCGATGCTCGTCATCTCGCCGTACGCGAAGGTCAACCACGTCGACCACCGCGCGGTCGAGCAGGCGTCGGTGCTGCGCTTCATCGAGGACAACTGGGGCACCGGCCGCCTCGGCGACACCTCCTTCGACGCCCGCGCAGGCAGCATCCAGGGCATGCTCGACTTCCGCCACCCCAGGGCGAAGCAGGTGATCCTCAACCCCGACACCGGAGCCGTCGTCAGCAAGGGCTGACCCGGCGGGTTCGAGCCTCAGCCGCCGCCACGGGCGGGCACGCGGAGCGAGTGCAGCGGGCCTGCCCGTGACGGGGGTTCCAGGGGGTCGCCCCCCTGGGCAACTAGGCTTTGGCGGGGGTTCGGTCTTCGGCGTCGCCGGGGCGGTGGTCGGGGACGAAGCGGTAGCCGACGTTGCGGACGGTGCCGATCAGCGACTCGTACTCCGCGCCGAGCTTGGCGCGCAGGCGCCGGACGTGGACGTCCACCGTCCGGGTGCCGCCGAAGTAGTCGTAGCCCCACACCTCCTGCAGCAGCTGGGCGCGGGTGAAGACCCGGCCCGGGTGCTGCGCGAGGTACTTCAGCAGCTCGAACTCCTTGAACGTCAGGTCGAGGATCCGGCCGCGCAGCCGCGCGGTGTAGGTGGCCTCGTCGATGGTCAGCTCGCCGCTGCGGATCTCGCCGGGCACCTCGTCGGCGCCCGCGACCGCGGCGGCCCGGCCGACCGCGAGCCGCAGCCGCGCCTCGACCTCGGCGGGCCCGGCGGTCTGCAGCAGCAGGTCGTCCAGCCCCCACTCGGAGCTGAGCGCGGCGAGGCCGCCCTCGGTCACGATGCCGAGCAGCGGGCAGTCCAGCCCCGTGGTGCGCAGCAGCCGGCACAGGCTCTTGGCCTGGACCAGGTCGCGCCGCGCGTCCACCAGCACGACGTCGGCGGGCGGCGCGTCGATCAGCGCGGACGCCTCGGCCGGCGCGACCCGCACCGAGTGCAGCAGCAGCCCGAGCGCGGGCAGGACCTCGTCGGACGGCTCCAGCGCGTTGGTCAGCAAGAGCAGACTGCTCAAGTGCCCGCCTCCTCGTCCCAAAAGACGTAGGACCCAGGCGGCTCATCCTCCAAGCCCCGGCCACGGTCGGCGGCTCGAAGACGAGGTGACCATGAAGGGTCTTGCGGATGAACTCCATGGCCTCGTCGCCCGGATCCCTCGACCTGAGCATATCCGAGCCGCCCAGCCGGGCAATGGCCACCTGCGGCGCGGGCATGAGATCGTGGGAGCGTGGCCAGAGGGACGCTGCGGTACTGGGCCGCCGCCAAGGCGGCGGCGGGCACGCATGAGGAGCCGTACGACGCCGCCACGCTCGCGGAGGCGATCGAGGCGGCGCTGGCGCGCGAGGGGCGCGGCGCGGACTTCGCGCGGGTCGTCGGGCGCAGCTCGTTCCTGATCGACGGCGACCCGGTGGGCGGCCGCCCGCACGCGTCGGTGCCGCTGCCCGAGGGCGGCGTGGTGGAGGTGCTGCCGCCCTTCGCCGGCGGCTGACCTCGGGGAGTGACGGGCGGGCGCGGCGATCTCATTCCGCAGTGCGACTCGACTCGGGCGTTCGGGGCAATAAGGTGTGGCCGCACGGTGTCGCACGCGTGCCGCCGCCCGAGGGAGAGAGATGCGCAAAGCACTGCTGGCGTTGCTGATCGTGGTCGCCGTGGGCCTCGTCGTCGCCGACCGGGTCGGGGTCCGGGTCGCGCAGGACCGGATCGGGCGGCAGGTCGCGGCGCAGTACAACCTGCCGCAGAAGCCCGACGTCACGATCCACGGCATCCCGTTCCTGACCCAGGTGGTCGGCGGCGAGTACAACCACATCACGGTGGACATCGGCGACTGGACCGAGCAGGGCGTCACCGTCTCCGGCGTCAAGGTGGACATGCGCGGGCTGAACGCGCCGCTGTCGGACGTGATCAATGGCGACACCACGAACATGACGGCCGACACCGCGACCGCCTCCGCGATCGTCCCCTACGACGTGATCAAGAAGGAGGCGCCCAAGGAGGTCAAGAGCATCGCCCCCAAGGGCGACGACCTCGCCGTGGACCTGACCGGCACCGTCCTGGGCTTCCAGGTGAACGGCACCGCGGTCGTGTCGGTGAAGCCGACCTCCAAGGGGATCGCGATCACGCCGCAGTCGGTGGGTACCGACGGGGCCGCGCAGCTGCCGCTGACGCTGGTCCGCCAGCAGCTCACCTGGGTCGTCCCGGTGCGGGACCTGCCCGTCGGGTCTCGGATCAGCGAGATCCAGCCGACCCCCGAGGGGCTGCGGGTCGGGGCGACCGCCCACAACGTCAACCTCAACGATCTCGAACAGCAGCAGAAATAGCCGCGAACGCCCTGAACCGGTGCGGCCGCGTATACGTGACAGGGATGTGGGTCCCACCGCGGATGAGGGGTTGCTGCGCGCTCTGTACAGCGAGCACGGCGGCCCGCTGCTGGGCTACGTCCTGCGGCTGACGGGCGGCGACCGGCTCCAGGCCGAGGACGTCCTGCAGGAGACGCTGCTGCGCGCCTGGCGGCACCCCGAGGCGCTGGCGGGACGCCCGGTCCGGCCGTGGCTGTTCACCGTGGCGCGCAACCTCGTCGTGGACGCGCACCGGGCGCGACGGGCACGGCCCCAGGAGACGGGCATCGACGAGCACGTGATGACGACGGTGCCGGGTTCGGACGACATCGACCGGGCGCTGGAGTCCTGGACGGTCGCCGAGGCGCTCGCCGAGCTGACCCCGTCGCACCGGGCCGTGCTGGTGGAGACCTACTATCGCGGCCGGTCGGTCGCGGAGGCCGCGAAGACGCTCGGCATCCCGCCCGGCACAGTGAAGTCCCGCACCTATTACGCACTGCGGGCGCTCAAACTCGCATTGGAGGAGCGGGGGTTGGCGCCATGAACGACTGCGCGGACGTGCGCACCGCGCTCGGCGTGTACGTGGTCGGCGCGATCGACCCGGCCGAGCGCGGGCGGGTCGATGCGCATCTGGAGGGCTGCCCGGCGTGCCGGGACGAGCTGGCCGGGCTGGCCGGGCTGCCCGCGCTGCTCGGCCGGGTCGAGGAGTCCCAGCTGGCGCAGGTGGCCCGGCCGGAGCAGGCGGGGCCCGACCCCGAGCTGCTGGACGGCCTGCTGGCCCGCGCGGCCGAGCGACGGAGGGGATGGCTCGGCCCGCCGGGGCGGCGGCCCGGCGGGCGGGGCCCGCGCTCGATCGCGCGCTGGGCCCCGCTCGCCGCCGCCGCGTGCCTGCTGCTGGTCGTCGGGGGGCTGTTCGGCGGCCTGGTGTCGTCCTCCCGCGACGGCGGCCGTACGGCGTCGCCGCCCGCGGCGTCGGCCTCGCCATCGGCCTCGCCATCGGCATCGCCGTCGGCGGAGCCCGAGCCGGAGCAGACGGTGCAGCCGACCGGCCGGGGGGAGCGGATCGTCGCCGAGAACCCCGACAACCACATCAAGGGCGTCGTCTGGCTCCAGCGCAAGGAGTGGGGCACGCAGGTCGAGCTGTACCTGGCGGGCGTGCCGAAGGGGGAGCACTGCCGGATGATGGTGATCGCCCGGGACGGGCGGCGGGACGCCATCGGCAGCTGGTCCGTCCCGTACGACAGCGGCTACGGCGACTACCACGGCTCGACGATGTTCCCGCGCGGCCAGCTGTTCTCGTTCGAGATCGTCGGCCTGGACGGCAAGCCGCTGCTCACCATCCCCACGTAGGCTCGCGGTGTGGAAGAAACGCGGGCTCCGGCGGGTTGTGGTCGACGATGACCGGAGTTTGGGTCGCCGTGGCGGTGCTGCTGGCGGCGACGGTGTTCGGACTCGTCCGCCGCCGCCGCGACGGCGTGCTGCGCCCGGCGCCCGTGCGCGCGGCGGGCGCGGGGAAGGACGGCGACGGCACGGTGGGCGAGTCCGCGGGCGACACCCTGCGACCCGACGAGCTGGGCGCCGATCTCGGTGAGAAGGCCACGCTCGTCCAGTTCTCCAGCGCGTTCTGCGCGCCCTGCCGCACGACCCGGCGCGTCCTCGGCGAGGTCGCCGAGATGGTCGACGGCGTCGCGCACGTGGAGCTGGACGCCGAGGCGAACCTGGAGCTGGTCCGCCGGCTGAACGTGGTGCGGACGCCGACGGTGCTCGTCCTGGACGGCGCCGGACGCATCGTCCGCCGCGCCGCCGGAGCGCCCCGCAAGGCCGACGTGATCGCCGCCCTCGGCGTCGCGATCCCGTGACGGGGCGGCCCGGCCGCCGGGTGCCGCGCGGCGGTGTCAAGGGCCGGGAGGGGCAGGTCAACCCGTGAGCCGTACCCGGATGACCTGCGATAAGACACATGTCACTGTCTCGCAAGGCGAGACGGATGTGACAGCGCGTGGATTGTCGGCTTAACATCGTGGTCGTGCGTTACTGGACAGAGCAGATGCTCACGAAGCGCCGCGCGGTCGACTTCTGCCGCGTGGCCGCCTCGCTCTGTCGCCCGGCCTGAGGCATCGAGCCCTTCCGCGCCCCGAGCACTTCCGATTTCCACGCTCGTACGCACGCTTCCTCTCCGCCATGGAGCACCCCGATGCAGGTTGATCCGCGTGGGCCGCGCTTCGGCGCGTCGGTCACGACGGTCGTTCTCGTCGCGGTCCTGGTCACGGGAAGCTGGGCACTGCTCGCCGCTCAGGCCGTCGTGTTCGCCATCGGCGCGTTCCTCGGTCTGCGGTACGCCCCGTACGGGCTGGTGTTCAAAGCGCTGGTCCGCCCCCGGCTCGCCCCTCCCGCGGAACTGGAGGACGCGGCCCCGCCCCGCTTCGCGCAGGGCGTCGGGTTCGTCTTCGCCGTGGCGGGGACGGCCGGATACGGGACGGGGATCACCTGGCTCGGCATCGGTGCCACCGCCCTCGCGCTGGCGGCGGCGTTCCTGAACGCGGTGTTCGGGTTCTGCCTCGGCTGCGAGATGTATCCGCTCTTCCGACGTATCACCGCGAAGATTCGCTCCGACAGGGAGGTTCCCGCATGAGCCGCTCCGACGTCCTGGTGGACACCGATTGGGTCGAGGCCCACCTGGACGACCCCGGCCTGGTCCTGGTCGAGGTGGACGAGGACGTGTCCGCCTACGACAAGGGCCACATCCGTGGCGCCGTGAAGATCGACTGGAAGACCGAGCTGCAGGACCCGGTCCGCCGCGACTTCGTGGACAAGACCGGTTTCGAGCAGCTGCTGTCCTCCAAGGGCATCGCCAACGACGACCTGGTGATCCTCTACGGCGGCAACAACAACTGGTTCGCCGCCTACGCGTACTGGTACTTCAAGCTGTACGGGCACGACAAGGTGAAGCTGCTCGACGGCGGCCGCAAGAAGTGGGAGCTGGACTCCCGCGAGCTGGTCGAGGACGTCCCGTCGCGTCCGCGCACGGACTACAAGGCCAAGGAGCAGGACCTGTCCATCCGCGCCTTCCGCGACGAGGTCGTGGACGCGATCGGCGCCAAGAACCTGATCGACGTCCGGTCCCCGGACGAGTTCAGCGGCAAGCTGCTCGCCCCGGCGCACCTGCCGCAGGAGCAGTCGCAGCGGGCCGGCCACGTGCCGACCGCGCGCAGCATCCCGTGGTCGAAGGCGGCCAACGACGACGGCACGTTCAAGTCCGACGAGGAGCTGCGGGAGCTGTACACCGAGGCCGGCGTCGACCTGAACAAGGACACGATCGCCTACTGCCGGATCGGTGAGCGCTCGTCGCACACCTGGTTCGCGCTGCGCGAGCTGCTCGGCCTGCCGAACGTGAAGAACTACGACGGCTCCTGGACCGAGTACGGCTCGCTGGTCGGCGTGCCGATCGAGCTCGGCGAGCCCAAGTAACCCGGCGAGCCCAGTAACCCGAGCGACCACGAGTCCGGCGGGCCGAGCGGCACGCCACCGTCCACGAACCCCACCGCCGCCGGCGGAACGAATCCTTCCGTGTGCACGGAGATGGAGGAGCAATGACCCAGGGCTGCGCAGCGCCCGAGCAGACGGCGCACCTTCCCGCGACCGTCGACCTGACCAACGAGGCCGTCATCCAGGGCACCGTCACCCGTGACGGCGCCCCCGTGTCGAGCGCGTACGCGCGCCTGCTCGACTCGACCGGCGAGTTCACCGCCGAGGTCGTCACCGGTGACGAGGGCGTGTTCCGCTTCTTCGCCGCCGACGGCGACTGGACCGTGCGCGTGCTGGCGGCGGGCGGCGTGAGCGTCGACAACGCCGTCACCGCCAAGACCGGCGAGGTCGCCGCGCTCGAGGTCGCCATCTGATCGCGCCGGCGCCCGCCGGGGGCCGGGACCGCGTTCCGCCCCGGCCGATGCCGGCCTGAACCGCCGAACCCCGCCGTCCCCGGTCCGTCCGGGGCGGCGGGGTTCGCCGTTCGCTGCCGCGTTCCGGGGCGGCGGGGTTCGGCGTTCGGTGCCGCGACCCGGGGCGGGCGAGGGCGCGCGGAGTAGCATCGGCGCGATGTCCGTACTGTCCGCGCGGTCGCCGCTGCTGCTCCCGTGGTCCGCGCTGAAGCTCGCGGGGCGGTTCGTCCTGCCGCTGACCCTGTGGTTCACCGCGGGGCGGCTGCTGCGCTACGGCGTGCTGTACGGCGGATACCGGCTCGGCGGCATGAAGGGCACGGCGGCGACGGTCGCGCCGCTGGTCACCGTCGGCCTGCTGGTGGTGATCACGCTGGCCACCGCGGTGCTGATGGTGCACTGCGTCCGCGAGGGCCTGGACGTGGTGCACGCGCGCGAAGCGGACGGCGACCTGACGCCGTGGGCGGTCGGCAACGAGGAGTCGGTGGTCGGCGCGATGGCGCGGGCGGCGCTGCCGTTCGTGATCTTCTACCTGGCCTGGGGGCTGCAGACCGACGACGCCCGCGAGTTCGCCGACATGGCCTCCAGCCGCGGCTTCGCCGAGGGCGGCTTCCAGGGGCAGCTCAAGGGCATGGGCATGCTGATCTCACTGGAGAAGCACGTCGTGCTCGCCGTCGGCATCACCGCGGGGTTCTTCGTGGTCAAGACGGCGGTGGAGTGGCTGCTGGAGGAGCGGCTCGGCCGCTCGGCGGGCGCGCTGATGGCCTTCTTGGAGATCAACTTCACGCTGTTCGGCATCTTCACGATCGACCACCTGCGCGGCGAGGCGGCCGACTGGCTCACCGGGCGCCGGGCCTGGCAGTGGATCGACGGCACCGCGGGACCCGTCCTCGACCTGTGGCCGCCGTTCAAGGACGCGGTGCTCGGCGCGCTGATCTGGCTGGTCATCGCCGGGATCATCCTCGGCCTGGACGCCGGCGACGAGCGCGTCGTGATCGGCCGCGGCCGGGCGGGGCGGCGGCTCGCGGCGGCCGGCGGGATCGAGCGGCAGGGCAGCGTCCGGGAGGTGCTGACCCGCGGGTTCCGCGAGATGTGGCTGCCCGCCTGGTACGGGCTGCGGCTCGTCCGCCGGTCCGGGATGCTGCCGTTCGCGGTGTTCTGCCTGCTGTTCTCCGCGCTGGACGTGGGCGAGGACGCGTCCCGCCGGTGGGTGTACGAGCTGCTCGGCCCGCACGAGGTGACGTGGTGGATCCCGCGCCTGCCGATGGTCGACTACGGAACCGGGCTGGTGTTCCAGATCCTGCGGATCTGCCTGCTCGCGGCCGCGTTCAACCTGGTGATGGCGCGGGTCACGGCGCGAAACGCAGCGAAGGCAGTGGCGCCCCGGGCTTCCGTGACGTCTTCGGCGCCTGCACCCGCAGCGCCAGGGTCGCCGCCTCGCTTCGGGGCACCGTCCCCCTGACGGTGAGGCGGGTCACCGCGCCCTGTTGCGGCGTCCCGGCGGTGAGGCCGGTCGCCGACCAGCTGCGGCCGCCGCCGTCGGTGAAGGTGTAGACGAAGCCGTAGGCCCCGACCGTCTTCGCGGCGGCCGCGTCGTCCGGCCGGACCGCGAGCACGACCTGCAGCTCGGTGACGGTGTCGTCCTTCGGCCTGCTCCCGAACGCGAGCGGCGCGCGCACCTGCCGCCCGGCCACCTTCCATTGCGCGCCCGCCAGCGTGCCGGTCGCGCCGTTCGGGACGGTCGTCACCTTCTCGGGCGGTTTCAGGTTCTTCTGCACGCTGTGGGTCTCGTCCGTCCACTTCAGGACGAGGAACGCGGGCACCAGTGCGGTCAGCGCCAGCGCTTGGACGATGCGCCGGTCGCGGGGGCGCATGCGCGGCTCCGGCGTGACGCGGGGCAGGTCGGGGTTGGTGCGCTGCGGGTCGTCGTGGGCGTCGTTGCGGGCGTGGTCGTGGGCGTCGTTGCGGGCCTCGTTGTGGGCGCCGCCGAACGCGGGACCGGCGGTCGTCATGGCGTCCCGCCCTGCGGGTCGTAGCGGTCGGCGGCGCCGCGGATCAGCGCCTCCGCGCCGGACCCGCCGATCCCGAGGTCGATGTCGGCGGCGGCGGACAGCTGGGGGAGCAGCCCGCCCGTCCCGACCACCAGATGGGCTCCTCGCAGGCGCTTCTTCGGCAGCTCGAACAGCAGCGTGCCCGGTGCCCAGATCATCGGCTCCATGTCCGGGATGCTGCTCGACGGGCCGACCCGCGGGTCGTTGCGGTAGCGGTAGCCGCCGGGCGTCTCCAGCATCGCCGTCCCCAGCCGGAGCGGCTCGCGCTCGCTCCGCACCCGTATCCGCACCGCGAGGTAGATGCCGTCGGTGCCGATCGCAGGCTGGTTCCCGAAGCTCAGCTCGGGCACCAGCGACCGCGCCGCCTTCACCCCGTCGACCCGGACGCTGAACATCCGGTTGGAGACGACCTGCCCGACCTTGCCGCCGTTGCGGATCGGGTCCATCTCCTTGGCGTCCACTTTCGGGCGGATCGTGTGCACCCACATCGCGGCGGCGAGCAGGGCCGTCCCGACGGCGGCGGTCCCGCCCCGCACCAGCAGCGCGCGCCCGTTCACCGGTGGCTCGCGGTCGGCCGGGGCCTTGCGGGCCGGGTGCGCCGGACGGGTGGTCGCGACGCGTTGCGCGTCGGCCGCACCGTCGACGGGGCGGTGCGCGCTGACGGGGCGGGGCGCGCGGTCGGCGCAGGGCGCGCGGCCGGTGCGGGCGCGGCGATCGGGAGCGTCATCCTGGCGACGAGCGCGTCGCTCTGGCGGTCGACCAACCAGTTGTAGCTGACGTCGGTGAACCCGGTCCGGTACTCCCACTTGCGCAACCCGATGGTGAACCGGGTCGGAGCGTCCGCCGGGCCCATCTTCCACATCGCCGACGCCTCGACCGGCAGCCCGGGCTGCGTCGTGATCGTCTTCGCGCCGCCCGCGACGCCCTGGACGTCGTCGGGTTCGACCCATTTGCCGACCTTGGTGCGCGCGGCGAGCCCGTCGGCCAGCCCGCCATCGCCGAGCGACGCGGTCTCCTTGCCGTTGTTGACGACCCGCATCCGCACGATCAGGTACCGCTTCGGCGCCGAGTCGAACGCGCCCTTCACCAGGCCGATCCGCGCGTCGTGGACGGTCACGGTGAACAGGCCGGCGTCCAGCGCCTTGCCGGGCCTCCCGGCGGGCTGCTTCGGCGCCTCCGCGAACCCGCCCGCCGCCCACGTCGCGGCCGCGAGCGCGGCGACCGCGCACGCGACGATGACGGGGACCAGGCGGCGCCTCGCGGACGCGCGGTTCCCGTTCTCGCCGAACGGCTCCTCCGGGGGCGGAGGGACCGGCGCGGTGGACTGCACCCGCCGAATGCTAGTACGGCCGCCGCTGCCCCTAAGCTCGCCGGATGCCGTACAGAATCCGGTTCGTCCCGGTGCTGCCCGTCCTGATGATCGTCATCGGCGTGGCCGCCGCTCCGCTCGTCGCGGCGGGGGCGTTCCTGGGGGAGATGCGGGCCTGGCAGGCCGTCCTCGGCATCGTTTTCTGGGCCGGTCTCGTCCTGTGGCTGGTCGGCAGCGGGATCGCGCGCCTGCGCCGGATGGTCCGCAGCCGGTGGACGGCGTTCGCCGTCGAGCCGGACGGCGTCCGGATCGGCGCGCGGCCCGGGGCGCCGCCGCAGTTCTTCCCGTGGTCGGACGTGGACGCGGTCGTCCGCTTCGACGTCCCCCGGGTCGTCCGCCGGGCGCCGATGCGCCACCTCGGCGTCAGCCTGCGGGACGACGCGCCGGGCGGCGTCGCCGAGTTCGAGCAGCGGCTCGCGGCCGTCCGCGCACGTCGCGAGCTGCGCGACGCCGACCGCGAGACCCTCGGCTTCATGGCCGACCGCCTCGCCGGTGACGCCTTCCCGCGCGACCATGCGGTCAGCGCCTACGTCCACCAGCGGGACTGGTGGCTGAACCGGCGCGCGCTGGAGCGGGCCCTGCGCGACCTGGCGCCGGACGTCCCGCTCGTCGAGCTGGACGCCGGCCGTCCGCCGCACGAGTGGCTCGACGACCGGACGCGGCTGGCGGAACTGGACCGTTCCGGCGAGTGATCCGGCGCCGTGGCGCGAAGAAGATCGTTACGTGGCGGCAGGGTGAATCTTTGTTGTAATGTCCGGATCCGGTCACCCGTCCGGAAGAGAAGTGCATGGACCCGAACCTGCCGCCCGCCATCGCCGACCCCGAGAAGTGGCTGCGCGACCAGCAGCAGTGGGCCGCGGCCATGAAGGAGCGCGCGGACCGCGCCCAGCGGGAGCTGGCCGAGAACACCACGACGCTGACCAGCCGCGACCACGCGGTCACCGTCACCGTGAACCCCAGCGGCGTGCTGCTGGACCTGCGGCTGTCCTCGCACGCCGACCGGATGACCGGCGCGCAGCTCACCGCGTCGATCATGGAGACCTACCGGAAGGCGTGCGGGCGCGGCGCCGCCCGCACCGTCGAGATCATGTCGCAGGTCGTCGGCGACGACTCCGAGGCCATGGACTTCCTGCGCGCCGCGCTGCCCCCGATCGACGAGGACGGCGAGCAGGACCGCCGGCCCTGGTGACCCCGGGCGCCGGCGACCTTCAGCGCCCGCCCTCGCGCCGGCGACCCCCGGCGACCGCCCCGCACCCGAAGGAGCCCCATGGGCGAGAACGGTTTCGAAGTGGAAAGGTCCGCGCTCGACACGCACGCGGGCAAGGTCGACCACGTCGCCGGACGCGTCGACAAGGCGAACCAGGCCGCCGCCCAGACCGCGCTCGGCGGCTGGCAGATGTACGGCGCGCTCTGCTCGCCGCTCATCGTCCCGGCCCTCTCCGGCCTGTTCGGCGACTCCGACGACATGGTGAAGAAGGCCGCCGAACTCGGCCGCTCCATGTCCACCGGGCTGCGCAGCACCCAGCAGAACTACGAGGCCGTCGAGAAGGCCATCGAGGCCCTCACGAAGCAGGCCCGATGACCACCAACGACCTGATCGCGCAGCCGGAGGGGCAGAAGCGGTTCGAGGGCGCCGGCCTCGCCGACAGCATCGACGGCCTCGTCGCCGACATCGGCGACAACAAGAACTGGGAGACCCTCGCTGTCGACGGCCTCGCCGTCGGCCTGGACGCCCTCGGCATCGCGCTCGACCCGCTCGGCGCGATCCTGAGCGCCGGCGTCGGCTGGCTGCTGGAGCACATCGCGTTCCTGCGCGAGCCGCTTGAGGTGCTGACCGGCGACCCCAAGCAGATCCAGGCGCTGTCGAAGACCTGGTCCAACGTGGCGACCGAGCTGATCGGCGCCGCGAACGACTACTCCGACGCCATCGGCGACGTCGCCGCGTGGGGCGGCGAGGCGTCCGCCGCCTACCGCAAGACGGCCAAGGAGTACGTCGGCGCGCTGAACGCCGTCGCCCAGACGGCGCAGCACACCTCGCAGGGCATCGCCGTCGCCGGGCAGGTCGTCGCGGTCGAGCGCGCGTTCGTGTTCGCGGCGATCTCCGAATGGGTCGGCAAGGTCGTCTCCAAGGCGCTGCTGGCCCTGGCGACCTCGGTGTTCACCTTCGGCGGCTCGCTCGGCTTCTTCATCGCCAGCGTCGTCGGCGACGCCATCGCGCTGTTCGCCCGGCTCGGCAAGCGGCTCGCCCGGCTGCTGCAGGTCATCCGGCGGTTCGTGGACCGCTTCAGCAGCACCAGCGGCCGCGCCGCCGACGCCGCCGCCGCGCTCGGCCGGCGCAGCGACCAGATCAACCGCTGGGCCGACCCGAAGATCAACGGCTCGAACGTCGCGGAGGTCATGTTCACCCCGACGGCCTACCGCCGCTACACCGAGGCCATGGACGGCTCGTTCGTCGGCCAGACCGCCAACGTCGCGGGCAGCCTGTGGGCCCGCACCGGCGCGGAGGCCGCCAAGTCGGCCCGCGACTTCGGCGACGGCATGGACGACGGCCACTACACGTCCTGACGCTGCATCGTGAGGGAGATCGCCGACCACGGCCGCTTCGCGAACCGGCTCCCATCGCCGCGTCCCCGCTGGGACCTGCCGCTCCCTGCGGCCCTGGACGAATGGTGGGCCCTGCCCGTTCACCTCCTTCACGCACTCGCCGCGCCAGTACCCGCTGCGGCCCGACCCGTCCGACTACGACGCCGCCGGCGGCGAATGGGGCCAGCCTGCGAGCCCGGCCGGGACGACCCGCGCGCCCTGGTCAGCGTCCACGAGGACGAGCGTCGAGCCGCCGCGCAAGGACGGGGAGTCCGAGTAAGGGCGGGGATCGTCTAGAGTCATGGCGTTCGCACGGTTTCAGGAGAGATGAGGCATGCGCGGAGCGGGACTCGTGGCCGGCGCCACCTGCCTGGCCCTGACCTCGGCGTTGGTGTTCGCCCCGGCCGCGTCCGCCGCGCCCGGCGACCGCCCGCGCGCCGCGCCGTCGCCCACCGCGAAGCCGGAGCCGAAGAAGACCGAGAAGCCCCAGAAGCAGCAGCCCTCGTCCGGCGCCCAGTGCAACAAGCCGGGCGGCCAGCCCGCCTCGGCGATCACCCAGGAGCCGTGGGCGCAGCGGCGGCTGGACTTCGAGCAGGCATGGCCGATCACCCGCGGCGCCGGCGTGACCGTCGCCGTCGTCGACAGCGGCATCGAGACCGCCCACCCCCAGCTCAAGGGCAAGATCGCCGGCAGCTTCGACGCGACGCACACCACGCCCACCGACTGCTACGGACACGGCACCGAGGTCGCCGGCATCATCGCCGCCTCCGACCAGCGCCGCCGCAACGTCCCGTTCGTCGGGGTCGCGCCGCAGGTCAAGCTGCTGGACGCCAAGTTCACCACCGGCGAGAGCACCGACGACAACACCCTGCTGCCGAAGGCCATCGAATGGGCCGCCGAGCACGGCGCGGACGTCATCAACGTGTCGGCGCGCGCACCCGACACCACGCTGCTGCGCCAGGCCGTCCAGGTCGCGAAGAAGCACGACGTGCTGATCGTCGCCGCCGCCGGCAACGTCGACAAGGACCAGCGCGGCAAGGAGAGCGCCGGCTACCCGGCCAACTACCCGGGCGTCCTGTCCGTCGCCGCGGTGGACGAGAACGGCACGATCTCGGACTTCTCCAACCACAAGACGCGCATCGACGTCTCCGCGCCCGGCCAGGACATCATCTCGACCGTCGGCACCGGCTACATCGGCGGACAGCAGGGCACCAGCTTCAGCGCCCCCTACGCCGCCGGCGTCGCGGCGCTCGTCCGGTCCCGCTACCCCGACCTGAACTACCAGCAGGTCATCAACCGGATCCTGATCACCGCCGAGGGCGGCAACGGCCAGGGCAGCGGCTACGGCATGATCAGCCCGCTGCAGGCGGTGTCCGCCATCGTGGAGCCGAACGCCAAGCCCGGCGAGACCTCCGTCTCCCGCCCCCTGAGCAACCCCGTCCCCATCGCGCAGGCCGAACCCGTCGACCACCGCACCCGCAACATCGGCCTAGCCGTGGCGGGCGGCGCCCTCGGCCTCACCCTGGTCGTCGCCTTCGGCGGCGCCGTCATCCCGCTGGGCCGCCGCCGCGGCTGGAAGCCGGGCCGCGTCACCGCCCTCCCCACCGGCGAAGACCGAGACTGACCGCTGCCCGTCACTCTGGGGTGGACGCTTTGGACGACGCCCCGCCGCCCATGAACGGAACCGTTCGCGCTACCGCGTTCTGTGTGGTGAGTTAACTGGGCGATGGAGTGTTTTTGGGGGACGCCTTCCGGGACGAACCGGATATTCGGTGAATCGGTTTAAGGCGACGAGCCCTATCGGTGAATGCTGCTCGGTATTCGATGAGGATGGGAAGGGGAAGGGCAGTGGGTTGGCCGTGCGGTGGGGTGGCGCTGGCGTACGGGGCCGCCCCTCCAAAGTCAAGGGCGCCTTCGGCGTCGCTTCGCGATGGACTTCGTCCACCCTTGACTTTGGAGCCTCTGCGGCCCCTGAGGCAGCGCCAAGGGGCAGGCTCCGCCTGCCCCGCCCGGGTCGCGCCACCCCACCGCCCTCCACGTCCGCGTGTTCGACAAAGCGCCCCAAAGGAACAATTCGCCGACCAGGTAAAGGCGGAGGAAGCCGGGGCGCACTGAGCAATATTTTTCCACTGATCAGCAAAGAAGAAGCCCCCGTCTCGGCACGCAATTGTCGGTCACTTGGGGTACACTTTAGGTATGCAGTCAGTGACGGTCGACCTTGAGGGCGCGTCCACCATGGAATTGGTGAACGCGCTCTCAACGATCGCCACCGAACTCGCCCAACGACAAGCCCCCGAATCGGCGGCCGCGTGCCTGGAACTCACCGAAGACCTGGCCACCGCCTGCGATCTACAAGAAAGCGCACTGGCCGGATTCATCGGCCGCGTCGACGCCACCGGCGAACAGCAAAGGTGGGGATACCCCTCCACCCGGGCGTGGCTGCGATCCCGCCTGGGGATGCGAGAGAACCGCGCTAAAGAACGCCTCACCCTCGCCCGGCAACGCCACCGCCTGCCGCAGGTGACCGAACGCCTGGCGGCCGGAGAGCTGTCCTACGGGTACGCCACTACGGTCGCTGACTCGGTGGCGCGGCTGGACGACACCGATTGCGCTATGGCTGAGCGCAAGTTGTTGGAGATGGTCGGCCAGGGGTTCTCTCCGGGGAAGATCGCGGTGTTCGGCCACCGGATCCGCGACGTCATCGCCGAACGCGACGACACCGAACGCGAACCAGAGGACGCCAAGCGCGGCTACGCCAAGTCCTGGATCACCAGCACCGGCTCCCTGGACGGCGGCCGCTACATCAAGGGCTGGCTGAACGCCGAAGACGCCGCCATCTGGGACGGCACCCTGGCTCCGCTGGCCAAGCCGGCCGGACCCGACGACCACCGCGACGTCGCCGAACGCACCGCCGCAGCGCTGTCGAGCGCGCTGTCGGGCGGACACAAAGCCACCAAGGTCACCGTCATCTGCGACCTCGAAACCCTCACCGGCGGCAACGCCCCAGGCCACCTCACCGACGGCACCCCGATCCCGGCCGAACAGGTACGCCGCATCGCCCTGGCAGCCGGAGTCTCCCCACTGATCCTGGGACGCGGCCACAACCCCCTATACCTCGGGTACCGGGAACGGTTCGCCAGCCCCGCCCAACGCCGGGTCCTGGAAACCCTCTACCCCACCTGCGCGGTACGCGAGTGCGAGATCCCCGGGACGCTGTGCGAAGTCGACCACGTCCACGGCTGGGCCTTGGGTCACAGTCCGACCGACATCGACCAGCTCACCCTCACCTGCGGATGGCACAACCGCTTCAAACACACCAGCCCGACCCAGATCGGCATCAGCAAAGACCCGGACGGGCGGTATGTGTACCGGCTGCTGCCACCACCCGACGCAAGGTCAAGGGCCCGGACTGGGAACGGGCCACCGGGCACACTCGGCCCACCCGGCACCACCTTCGACTGGGCCGCATAACCACCCCACCTCCACGCCACCGGTTCGCCCGAATCCACCCGGGATCTCGGGCGAACCGGCATGCCCACATCACCTACCCGCCCTCCACTGCTCCGTTAGCAGTGGGCGCGGCCAGGTCAGCCAAACCCGATTCCCTCGCCGCGGACCCTCGCCATTCCCTCGTCGCGGCACGGTGGCCAACCCCTCGCCGTGCTGTAGCGCCCGAGACTTCATCGCCCTTCACCGGCGGCGCAGGCGACATCAGCACTTCGCGAGGGTGTGTCTTGATGTGCAGGTCAGTCAGTCGGTCGTTGATGCCGGTGATGTGGAGGACGGCCTCCCACCGGTGTTTCTCGAGTGGCCGCGGCACAGTGGCGTTTCAGCCGATTGGTGCCGCACCCGACGGCGTACCGCGGCCCGGTGGTCCAACTCGCAGAACACCGGCAGGCGTTCACCATGCCTGCCCTGCTCCTCGCGAGTCCGAGCCGGTACGGACTTGACCGGGATAGTGCAGCCGATCCAGCATTTGCGCAGGTAGATGCGGTTGGCGCGGGAACTGCAGGCCCTGCCGGTAGGGGCTGGTCGGCGCGCACCTGGTCGAGGCGCCTGTGAGAACGTTGCACCACCGGCGCGAGATGGGTGCCCCATGCGCGCTGGGTCTGCTCTTCCGATCTGCCTCTTGGTTCTCTGGTTCGGGGGCGGTGGGGTGGCGCGACCTGGGCGGGGCAGGCGGAGCCGGCCCCGTACGCCAGCGCCACCCCACCACACGGCCAACCCACTGCCCTTCCCCTTCTCATCTCTCGCTGAAAAACCTTTGTCGCACAACGCGCCCGCTGCTCGGCTCGCGACGCACCTCGGGATTTTTGCTATATGCCTCTACTTCTCGGCTCCCATCGGGTCCGCCTCTCGCCTTGCGATGCGTCCTGCCGGGGCGTCTCGCGACGCGCCTCTGCCTTTTCCTCTCGCATCGCGTTGCGGCCGCCTCTCGCTATGCGACGTTCTGCCCCCTCGGCTCGCGTCGTGCCCCGCCCCGGCCCATGCAAGGCGTCCCGCGACATGCCTTTGCCTTGGCAGTTTGCGTCGTGCTGCGGCCGCTTCCCGTCTTGCGATGCGTCCCGCCAACTCGGCTTGCGCCGTGCCTAGCCATGCGAGCGTCCCGTCGTTGCGTCTCGTGACGTGCCTTTGCGTTGGTCGCTCGCTTGGCGCTCGCAGCGGCCTCTCGTCTTGTGATGCGCCAGCGCTGTTTTGTCGCCGCGCATTGGCTCACATCGCGCGCGTCCTTGCCCCGGGGCAGTCGTTTGCCGCGCCTCGTGCTCCGTTCGCCATCAGGTTCGTGCCGTCGACGGGCCTTGAGTGCTGTGCCCGTTCGCGCTTGGTTGTTTCGGCGATGGGGGTTACCCAGCGAGCCGGGTTGTCGGCGGGTCAGGTTTCCGTCCATGGGCGGAGTTTTTCGGGGTTTCGTACTGCCCAGATGTGCTTGATCCGTCCGGCTGCGATCTCGAATGCGTACACCGACACGGTGACGCCGTCGCGTTGCGCGATCAGGCCGGGCTGGCCGTTGACGGTGCGCTCCGAGAGGACCAGGTCGGCATTGCGGCGGCCGATCTCGGCGCAGGCGCGGGCGATCTGCTCGCCGCCTTCGATCGGGTGCAGCGCGGTCTTGACCAGGCCGCCGCCGTCGGCGGTGAGGGTGGCGTCGGGGTCGAGGAGGCCGACGAGGGCGTCGACGTCGCAGGCTTGCAGCGCCTGCTTGAAGTTCCGGACGATGCCGGCCTGGTGGGCCGCCGGGGTCGCGGGCGGCCGGGCGGCGCGGATGCGGCGGCGGGCCGAGGACGCCAGTTCGCGGCAGGCCGCCGGGGTGCGGCCGGTGATCTCGGCGATCTCGGCGAACGGGTAACGGAACACGTCGTGCAGGACGAGCGCGACGCGTTCGGCCGGGGTCATCGATTCGAGGACGACGAGGAACGCCATGCTGACCGACTCGTCGAGGGTGACCCGGTCGGCCGGGTCGGGGGCGGCGGCGCCCGGGCGGCCGCTGATCCACTGGGTGGGTTCGGGCACCGGCTCGGGGATCCATTCGCCCACGTAGCGCTCCCGCCTCGCGCGGGCCGAGCCGAGCACGTCCAGGCAGATGCGGCTGGCGACCTTCGACAGCCAGGCGCCGGGCGAGGCGATCGCGTCCTGCTGGCGCCGGGACATGGCGTACCAGCGGGCGTAGGTCTCCTGGACGACGTCCTCGGCGTCGGCGAGGGAGCCGAGGAGCCGGTAGGAGAGATTGATCAGCTGACGCCGCTCGCTGATGATCGCGTTCAGGCCCGCGTCTGGCACCGGGTGGTCGGTCATGTTCCGGAGGCTCCCTGGGTCGGCTCTGCCGTCACCAGTCCGACGAGATACCGCCCCGAATCGTCAGGTCGCCTCGCCGCCTGACATTCCGGCGGGCCGTGTCGTCGGACTGCTGAGACCAACCGGACGGGAGGCTCGGCGACGTCGTCACCAGCGTAGTGACCGCAGCCGGGCGCCCCGAGTCCATGTGGCAAGGAGATGATCGTGGCGACACGCAGTGCAGTCCCGGTGGCGGGGCCGGGCTCAGAGGCGGCCGGGACGACGGCCCTGGATCCGCGGCGATGGCTGATCCTCGCCGTCATCGCCGCCGCCCAGCTCATGGTCGTCCTGGACCTGACCGTGATGAACCTCGCGCTGCCGTCGGCGCAGCGCGCGCTGGACTTCTCGACCGCCGACCGGCAGTGGGTCGTGACCGCGTACGCGCTGTCGTTCGGCAGCCTGCTGCTGTTCTGCGGGCGGCTCGCCGACCTGGTCGGCCGCAAGACGACCTTCCTCACCGGCCTTGTCGGCTTCGCGGCGGCCTCCGCCGTCGGGGGTGCGTCGGTCGACTTCTCGATGCTGGTGACGGCGCGCGCCTGCCAGGGCGTCTTCGGTGCTCTGCTGGCGCCGTCCGCCCTGTCGCTGCTGGCCACGACGTTCAAGGACCCGAAGGAGCGGGCCAAGGCGTTCGGCGTCTACGGCATGGTCGCGGCCGCGGGCGGGGGCCTCGGGCTGCTGCTCGGCGGTGCGCTGACGTCGTACCTGTCGTGGCGGTGGTGCATGTACGTCAACCTGGTGTTCGCCGCGGTCGCGCTCGTCGGTGGCGTGCTGCTGGTGGGCAAGCAGGACCGGACCCCGGGAGGCCGGCTGGACGTGCCGGGGGTGGCGGCGGTGTCCGCCGGGATGTTCTGCCTGGTCTACGGCTTCTCCAACGCCGCGTCCCACAGCTGGGGCACGCCCTCGACGTGGGGCTTCCTCGCGGCCGGCGTCGTGCTGCTGGTCGCCTTCGCCGTCTGGCAGTCGCGCACCCGGCAGCCGCTTCTGCCGCCCCGCATCGTCCTCGACCGGAACAGGGCCGGCGCGTACCTGACCATCCTGGTCAGCGGGGCCGCTACCTTCGGCGTCTTCCTGTTCCTCGTCTACTACATGCAGGTGACCCTGGAGTATTCGGCGGTCAGGTCGGGCTTCGCCATGCTGCCCATGGTGGTGTGCAGCGGCGCCCTGGCCCTCCTGGGCAACACCAAGCTGATGCCGCGGTTCGGCCCGAAGCCGATGGTCATCGTCGGCATGCTGGTCAACGCGGCCGGCATGGTCTGGCTGACGAGGATCGACGCGCATTCCGGCTACGCGTCGGCGCTGCTCGGCCCGCTCATGGTGACCGGGGCGGGCATGGGCCTCGTCTTCGGCATGGCGGCGGCCACCGGTACCTTCGGCGTGGCGCCGCAGGACGCGGGCGTGGCTTCGGCGAGCATCAACACCGGGCAGCAGCTCGGCGGCTCGATCGGCACCGCGCTGCTCAACACCATCGCGGCCAGCGCCACCACCGGCTACCTGGCCGACCACCTGCACGGACGGCCGACACCGCAACTGCTGCAACTCGCGGCGATCCACAGCTACACGACGGTGTTCTGGTGGTGCGCCGGCATCTTCGCGGCCGGCGCCGTCCTCTGCGGAACCCTCCTGCGCTCGGGCCCGCTGACCAGCCCGTCCGAGCAGTCCGTTCCATACGGTTCGGGAGGCGAGGATTGACCAGTTCGATCTGACGTTGGGCGATGGCGGAGTCCTGCCCGTCCTGGCATTACGGCACGCCGAAATTCGGGGCGTCTCCGCGGCCGCTGTTTCCGGTCGCGGAGCGCCTCGGTATTCGGTGGGTGTCGTATGACCGGGCTCAAGGGTTGGCGCCGGACGCGACGAAGAAGGGGACGGCCGCGAAAAGGCGGTCGGTTCGAGCGCGTTCTCGCTGGTCGGCGAGCCAGTCGTCGGCGCCGCGGGGCTCGGCGAGGGCGGTGAGCATGGGCAGGATCGCGGGGTCGGTGAACACGGCCGTGTGGACCTCGACGGTCACGTCGTGGAAGCCGGCGTCCAGGAGGAGGCTGCGGTACTGGCGGGCGGCCCGCGGGGACGGGAGCCGGTCGGCGCGGGCGTGGACGAGGGCGCGGGTCAGGTCGGGGAGCGACGAGTCGAGGACGAGGGTGTCCCAGTCCTGGCCGCACAGGACGATGCGTCCGCCCGAGGCAAGGGCACGGCGGGCCTCCGACAGGGCGAGTGCGGGGTCGGGCAGGTTGTGGAAGAGCTTGTCGGCGCGGTAGCCGGCGAGTTCGCCGTCGCGGAACGGCAGGGCGCAGGCGTCGGCGACGCGGAGGTCGGCGTCCGGCAGGCGGGTGCGGGCTGCCGCGATCATGCGTTCGTCGAGGTCGACGCCCACCGCCCGGACGCCCCGGGCGGTGAGTTCGGCGACGGCCCGTCCGGCGCCGCAGCCGACGTCGGCCATGAGGGCGTCGGCCACGAGGGCGTCGGCCACGAGGGCGTCGGCCACGAGGGCGTCGGCCACGAGGGCGTCGGCCACGAGGGCGCCGGCCACGAGGGCGCCGGCCACGAGCGCGCCGGGTGCGGCGCGCAGCAGGTCGTAGGTGCGGGCGCGCAGCCGGGTTGCGTCCGGGGTGGCGTCGGCGGCGTCGAGCCTGGCGATCAGATCCGTGGACATGCCGGCCATGCTGCGACTTAATGTCGACATGAAGTCAAGCGCCACGATGGGCATCGGGGAGGTCGCGGGGCGCTTCGCGCTGGCGACGCATGTGCTGCGGCACTGGGAGTCGGTCGGGCTGCTGAACCCGGAGCGCGCCGCCGGGGACCGCCGCCGGTACCGGAGCGGGGACCTCTACCGGATCGCGGTGATCCTGCGGGCGAAGCAGGCCGGTCTCGGACTCGAGGAGATCCGCGGAGTGCTGGCGACCGAGGACGCCGGTGAGCGCCGGGAGATCCTGCACCGGCAGCGCGACGCCCTCGCCGAGAGGACCGCCCGGGCGCGGGCGGCGCTCGACGTCATCGAGTGCGCCCTGGCCTGCGACCACGAGGACATCGCCGAGTGCCGCCACTTCCAGGCGGCGATCGCCGCGCAGATGGAGGAGCCCCGGGCCGTCCGGCCCGGGGCTCGCCACGCGTGACCGCTACTGCACGCCGCCGTGGAAGGCGGTCTGGATGAGGCGCTTGCCGGCGCGGCGGTCGGAGTGGGTGCCCCGGCCGACGGGCAGCGGCCCCGGGCGGACGTCGAACAGGTTGCCCTCGTCCTTGTTCCCGGACATGATCAGCGCCGGCGTCGCCATGTCCTTCAGCCGCTGCATGACCGGGTCGAACATGGCCCGGCCCGCGCCGCCCATGGTCCGCGACAGGATCAGGTGCATGCCGATGTCGCGGGCCTGCGGCAGCAGCTCGGCGAGCTGCGCGAGCGGGTTGCCGGACGGCGTGGCGACCAGGTCGTAGTCGTCCACGATCAGGAACAGCTCCGACCCGCTCCACCAGGACCGGTTCCGCAGCTGCTCGGGCGTCAGGTCGGACGGCGGGAGCCGGTTGACCAGGGCGCCGTTGACGTCCTTCATCAGCCCGGCCGCGGCCGTCGAGGACGCCGCGAACCCGATGACGTGCTCGCTCTCGGCCCAGTCGAGCAGGGCGCGGCGGTAGTCGAGCATGATGATGCGGGCCTCGTCGGTGGTGTAGCGGGCCTTGACGGCGTCGACGATGACGCGCAGCAGGTTCGACTTGCCGCACTCGTTGTCGCCGAGGACGACGAAGTGCGGGTCGTTGTCGAAGTCGAGCATGACGGGCGACAGCGTGTCCTCGTCGATGCCGATCGGGATGCGCTTGCCGGTCTCGGTGACCTGAGGCAGCGACGACAGCGGCAGCACGTCCGGCAGCATCCGGACCTTCGGCGCGCCGGGGCGGCCCTGCCAGCCGGCCCGGACGGTCTCCACCAGGTGCTTGACGCCGTCGGCGAGGTCCTGGGAGGACGGGCGGCCGTCGGTGCGGGGCAGCGCGCCGAGGAAGTGCAGGCCCTCGCGGGTGATGCCGCGGCCGGGACGGCCCTCGGGGACGTTCGCGGCGAGCTTGCGGTCCATCTCCGACTCGTACGGGTCGCCGAGCTTGAGCTCCAGCTTCGTCGCGAACAGGTCGCGGATGGTGAGGCGGAACTCCGACCACTTGTTCGTCGCGGCCATGACGTGGATGCCGTAGCCGAGGCCGCGGGCGGCGAGGTCGGTGATGGTCGCCTCGACGGCCTCGAACTCCTGCCGGACGGTCAGCCAGTTGTCGACGACGAGGAACACGTCGCCGAAGCCGTCGCCGGGGATCTGCCCGGACGCGCGCAGCCGCCGGTAGGTGGCGATCGAGTCGATGCCGCGCTCGGTGAAGAACCGCTCCCGCGACTCCAGCAGGCCCGACACCTCCGCGACGGTGCGGCGGACGCGGTCGGGGTCCAGGCGGCTGGCGACGCCGCCGACGTGCGGGAGGTCGGCGAGCGGTGCGAGCGCGCCACCGCCGAAGTCCAGGCAGTAGAACTGCACCTCCTGCGGCGTGTGCATCAGCGCGAGGGAGGTGATGAGCGTCCGCAGCAGCGTCGACTTGCCGGCCTGCGGGTTACCCGCGACGCCCACGTGCCCGGCGGCGCCGGACAGGTCCAGCCACATCGGGTCGCGGCGCTGGTCGAACGGCTTGTCGACGATGCCGGCGAACGCGTGCAGCTGCCCGCGGCCGTCCCAGCCGGCGGTGGTGAAGCCGAAGTCGGGGGTCTGCTGCAGGTTGGGCAGCACCTGGTCCAGCGTGGACGACTCCTCCAGCGGCGGCAGCCAGATCTGGTGCGGGGGCGGGCCGTGCCCGGCGAGCTGCTTGACGACCAGGTCGAACAGGCTGATCTGCGGGCCGTCGTCCTCCTTGGCCCGCTGTTGCTGCTGCGGCTGCTCCTGCATCCGCGGCTGCACGTAGGCGGGCGTGAACGGGACGATCTGCGCGAGCTGCCGCGGCCCCTGCTGCCCCTGGTGCGCGCCGGCGTCCTCCTCCGGACGGTAGGCCCCCGACACGTACGCGGCGCGGAACCGCGTCATCGTCTCGGTGCCGATCTTCAGGTAGCCGTTGCCGGGCGCCTGCGGCAGCTCGTAGGCGTCGGGGACGCCGAGCACGACCCGCGACTCCATCGCCGAGAACGTCCGCAGGCCGATCCGGTACGACAGGTGCGTGTCGAGGCCGCGCAGCTTGCCCTCCTCCAGGCGCTGCGACGCCAGCAGCAGGTGCACGCCGAGGGACCGGCCGAGCCGTCCGATCATCACGAACAGCTCGGCGAAGTCGGGCTTGGCCGACAGCAGCTCGGAGAACTCGTCCAGCACCACGAACAGCGTCGGCATCGGCTTGAGCGGCGCGCCCTGCTCGCGGGCCTTCTCGTAGTCGCGCAGCGAGGCGTAGTTGCCGGCCTGCCGCAGCCACTCCTGGCGCCGCACCATCTCGCCGTGCAGCGCGTCGTACATGCGGTCGACGAGGGGGAGCTCGTCCTCCAGGTTGGTGATGATGGCGGAGACGTGCTGGAGGCCGTCCATGCCGAGGAACGTCGCGCCGCCCTTGAAGTCGACGAGGACGAAGTTGAGCACCTCCGACGAGTGCGTCATCGCCAGGCCGAGGACGAGGGTGCGCAGCAGCTCCGACTTGCCGGAACCGGTCGCGCCGATGCACAGGCCGTGCGGGCCGTACCCGCCCTGCGCGGCCTCCTTGATGTCGAGCTCGATGGGGCGGCCGTCGGCGTCCAGGCCGATCGGGACGCGCAGCCGGTTGCGCGGCGCGCGCGGCTGCCACGACTGCCGCGGGTCGATCCGGGCCGGGTCGGGGACGCCGAGCAGCGTCGTCAGCGTCGTCGCGGCCGACAGCGCGTCCATCTCCGGGCCGGCGGCGGCGCTGGCCCGCAGCGGCGCGAGCTGCCGGGCGAGGCCGTCGGCCTGCACGTAGCTGAACTGGTCGGGCCGGCCGAGGGAGCTGGCGACGTCCTTGCCGGTGCGGTCGCGGCGCAGCATCGCCATCTTGTCGGCGGCGACCCGCAGCCGCAGCATCGTGTTGTCGGCGGTCGGCGCGACGTGCCCGGTGAGGTCGATGACGCAGACGCCCTCGATGCCGTCCGAGCCGATCTGCGAGTCGGGGGTGACGGCGCCGCCGTCCACGACGACGACGTGGTACGGCAGGTCGTTCTGCGACAGGCCGGGGGTGAACCGGGCGCGGTCCTTCACCTCGGTGCCGAACATCCGCTCCAGCTCGGTGAGGCTGCCCGCCATCAGCCGGACGGGCCCGGCCGCGTCCGTCACCGTCGGGTGCATCGAGTGCGGCAGCCACTTCACCCAGTCCCAGTGCGGCATCGCGTCGGCGGACGCGCACACGCTGACCCGCATGTCGTCGGGGGAGTGGAACGCCGTCAGCTGCGCGATCATCGAGCGGACCATGCCGCGGACGGCGTCGATGTCGCCCATCGGCAGGATCCGGGAGAACGACGGCAGCGACACCGCGACCGGCAGGTTCGGGACGGTGGAGTGCGCGCGGACGAACCGGCGCAGCGCGCCCGCCGTCATCGGCTCCAGGTCCTCGATGGGCTTGGTCTCCGGCGGGATCAGCTGGACGGCGAGCTTCTGCGGCCCGGCGCCGATCCGCACGTTGCCGAAGTCGGGGTCGGCGGGGCGGCGCTCCCAGATCCGCGCGCTCATCACCAGCGACCACAGCGAGTCGGGGGCGGGGCTGTTCCACTCCAGCGACTCGCGCTGCTGGTCGGCGGCGCGCCGCACCCGGCGCCGCACCTGGCTCAGGTAGCGGAAGTAGTCGCGGCGGGCGCCGTTCAGCTTGAACTTGCGCTCGCCGGAGCCGCGGCCCATCTGCCCGATCATCATGCCGCCCATGGCCAGCGCCATGCCGCCGCTGCTGATCATCATCATCGGCGACTTGGTGCCGCCGCCGAGGAACATCAGGCCCATCATCACCGGCATGACGGCCATCGGCAGGTAGGTGAGCACCGCCTGCATCCCGCCGCTCTGCATCTCCGGGATCTCCGGCGGGGACTCCAGCAGCAGCTCGCCCTTGGGGGCAGGGGGCGGTTTCCGGCGCTCCTTGCGCTTGACGAGGATCGTGCTCACCTGGGCGTTCCCTTCACGGGCCCACGCGTCCCGGGCGCGGCCGCGATGCGACGGGGAGCACGACCGACCCGCGGGTTGGTGGAGTTTGGTGTTGATTTAGCGTAATCGGACGTCACATCCTAAGCTGCGCGTCGATCGGATCCAGCCCGCTGATCTGACCTGGAGGACGGGAGCTCCCGTGAATTCCCCCGCCACAACCGAACTGTGCAGGGTCACCATCGTCGCGCCGCGGCGGCGCATCGACGTGTCCCTGCCCGCCGACGTGCCGCTGGCGCACATGCTCCCGACCCTGCTGCGGGCCGCCGGAGAGAACATGGCCGATGCCGGTCTCGCGCACTCCGGCTGGGTGCTGCAGCGGCTGGACGGCAACCCCTTCGACCCGGCGCAGACCACCAGCGCCCTCGGGGTGCGGGACGGGGAGATCCTCTACTTCCGGCCGCGCATGGCGCAGCTGCCGGAGATGTCGTTCGACGACGTCGCCGACGTCATCGCCACCGGCATCCGGGAGCGCTCGGACCGCTGGCGGCCCACCACGACCCGCTCGTTCGGGCTCGGCGCGGCCGGCGTCGCGCTGGTCGTCGGCGCCGTCGTCATCGCGCTGTCCGGCCCGCCGTGGATCATTCCGGCGGCCGCATCCGGCCTCATCGCCCTGCTGACGCTCGTCGTCGCGATCGTGCTGTCGCGGGCGATCGCCGACTCCGGCGCCGGCGTCGTCCTCGGGTACGCGGCGCTTCCCTACGCCTTCCTCGCCGGCGCGCTGGCCCCCGCCCGCAAGGGCCTGGAGCTGTTCGACCTCGGCGCGCCGCACCTGCTCGCCGGGTTCGGGGTCGCCGCGCTCGCCGCGATCATCGCCGCGTTCGGCGTCGCGGACGGGCTGCCGGTGTTCCTCGGCGTGGCGTTCGCCGGGTTCGTCGGCGCGGTCGGCTCCGGCGTCGGGTTCGCCTTCGACGACCTGCCCGCCGCCGGGATCGCCGCCGTGGCCGCGGTCGTGGTGATGATGTTCATCGCGGCGGTCCCGTCGCTGTCGTTCAAGCTGGCGCGGGTGCCGCTGCCGCCCGTCCCGTCCAGCGCAGAGGAGCTGCGCCGCGACACCGAGACGGTCGACGGCCGGATGGTGCTCGCCCGCACCGCCGCCGCGGACCGCTTCTCCACCGGCCTCATCGCCTCGATCGCGCTCGTCGCCGCGGGCGCGATGCTGTTCCTCTTCAACGCCGACGGCTGGGCCGGGCCGACGACGAGCGCGGTGATGTCGGTGTCGCTGCTGCTGCGCGCCCGCGTCTTCCGGGGCGTGTCCCAGCGGGCCTGGATGCTGGTCGTCGGGCTGTTCGGGCTGGTGCTGACGGTGCTCGGGGTCGCGCTGCACGGCAGCCAGATCGTCGCGCTGGCCGCGGCGCTCGTCCCGCTGCTGGTGATCGTCGGCATCGTCGTCGGCGTGACGCTGTGGCTGCCGACCCACAAGCCGACCCCGGTCTGGGGACGCTGGGGCGACATCCTCGACATCCTGGTCATGATCTCGCTGATCCCGCTGGCGCTCGCGGTGCTGGACGTCTACTCCCGCGTCCGCGGGCTGGCCGGGTGAGGCGCTGATGCAGAGCAGGCGGGATCTCTACCAGGCGCACCGCCTGATGACGCAGCGCGTCGGGCTGGCGCTGCTGCAGGGCGAGCCCGACGTCGCCGAGTCGCCGATGCGGCGACTGTCGGCGGCCGCGTTCGGCGGCGTGATGGTGGGCCTGCTCGTCGTCGCGGTGTTCGGCATCTGGGGACTGCTGTCGCCGGGCGGCGCCAAGGGGCTGGACGAGCCGGGCGTCGTCATCATCGAGAAGGAGACCGGCACCAAGTACATCTACGACGCCAACACCAAGAAGATGTTCCCGGTCGCCAACTACGCCTCGGCGATGCTGGCGCTGAACTCCGACAAGGTCACCCGCCGCGCCGTGTCGCGCAAGTCGCTGGACGGGTTCGAGCGCGGCGCGATGATCGGCATCCAGGGCGCGCCGGACTCGCTGCCCGACAGCGACCAGCTCATCCGCGGCCCGTGGTCGGTGTGCGTGCGCGAGACGCAGGCCGCCAACGGCGTCCCGCAGCAGCTGACCGCGCTGGCCGCCGGCCGGAAGGTCGGCGGGCGCGGGCTCGGCGACGGCGAGGCGCTGGTGGTGCAGTCCAGCGGCACCCCCTGGGTGATCTGGAAGGACCACCGGATGCCGCTGTCGCTGCCGCTGAACCAGGTGTCGGTGCTGACGAACGGCCCCGAGGCGGAGAAGGTGCCGCCGAAGTGGCTGAACGCCATCCCGTCCGCGGGCGCGTTCGGCGCCCCGAACGTCCCCGGGCGCGGCAAGGCGGTGGCCGGGCCCGGCGGCGGACAGGCCAGGGTCGGCCAGGTGTTCCGCGCGCAGACCGGGGCGGGCGGGCAGACGCTCTGGTACGTGATGCTCCAGGACGGGCTGTCGCAGATCAACGCGACGCAGGCGCAGCTGCTGCTGCTGGACCCGAACGAGAGCCAGGCCTACCCGGGCGCGAGCGTCCGGCCGGTCGACACCGACGTGTCGTCGGCGCAGCGGATCACGTCCGGCACCCGGCTGCTCGACCAGAACCTGCCGCCGACGCTGCCAAAGTTCGTCAAGTGGGACCCCTCCACCCCGCTGTGCTCGGTGTTCCAGGTCGGGTCGGCCGTCTCGCACCTGACGGTCGGCGGGTCGCTGCCCGCGCCGTCCGCGGGCGTGCTCGGGTCGGGCTCGGCCGGCGGGGCGAGCACCGTGGACCAGATGGTGCTGCCGCCGGGCGGCGCTGCGCTGATGAGCCTCGTGCCGGGCGGCGGCGACTCGTCCGCCGCCTCCAACGAGGGGACGGGGTCGCTGTCGCTCGTCAACGACCAGGGCATCCGGTTCGCGCTGCCGTCGGCGGACGTGGCGAAGAAGCTCGGCTACGACGCCAAGAAGGCCGCGCCGGTGCCGTCCAGCGTGGTGCACCTGATCCCGCAGGGCCCCGCACTGGACCCGACACAGGCCCGAAAGCCGATTCCGACCGTCCAGGGCTGACGAAGGGACTGTCCGTAAATTGGTGTGACGTATATCACATGAATACTCCCATCCCGCCATGAACCGCTAGATCATCATTCACGTCGACATAGGCGGGACATACGACCTATGATCGCTGACATTTCGTGCCTCAGGAGCGCTCCCCGGGCCGGCCGTTGCGCCAGGGCCCCGCGGCTCCCGGAGCGCGGCGCCACAGACTCGCAAACGGAGGTGACACTGTGGGTGGACAGTCCGCAGTCGACAGAAGCGCAATGCAGCAGGCGGCGACGCGGATCGAGGACTCCGCGAACATCGTCAAGGGCCTGCAGAGCCAGCTCGAGGGCCACAAGTCCTCCCTGATGGCCGGCTGGGCCGGCAACGCCGCGGTGTCGTTCGACCGGGTCTTCAACGAGTTCCAGACCGAGATGAACAAGGTGCGCACCGCCCTCGACGGCATGCACCAGAAGCTGACGCACACGAAGATCACCTACGAGTCGACCGAGCAGGAGCAGACCGAGGCGGTCAACAAGATCAACCAGCTGCTCAACGGCGGCACCTGATCGTCCCTCCCACCCGCCGACCCCCTGAACGCGAAGGACTCGTGACGTGAGCGACAGTTACACCAAGGCAAACTTCGGCAGCATGCAGCAGGCGCAGGCCGACTTCTCGCTGGCCTACCGCGCCCTGACCGACGAGCTCCACGACCTGGAGAAGAGCCTCGAGCAGCACCTCTCGCAGTGGGAGGGCAGCGCGCAGGGCGCCTACTGGGAGGCCAAGCGCACGTGGGACGCCGCCGCAGCCCACATGGGCCAGGTCCTCAACCAGCTCGGCGTCGTCATCGGCGAGGCGCACAGCAACTACAGCGCCGCGGAGCGCCGCAACCAGGGCATCTGGGGCTGAACGACCGCTGGACCGCCTACGTCGTGCAGCCCCCGCCGGGCCGCACGACGTAGGCGCGCCAGGGGGGTCCGGAGGCCATTCGCCAGGAGGATGAGCTATGAGCAAGTACAACCTGCCGCCTGAAGCGCTCGCGAAGATCGACTACACCTACACGACCGGCGGCGGTGAATACGCCCAGGTCCAGACTCAGCACGGGTTGACCCAGCAGGAGTGGGACAACCTTCCCGAGTACGAGCAGCGGCAGCTCTACTACCAGTACGGCGTCCCCGCCAAGAGCCCGACGGACCCCTCCAACGCCGTCCCGCGCGGTTCCCAGCCCGACGACGAGAAGTGGGGCGTCGAGGCCGACGACGGCTACGAGGTCGACCCGCAGGAGCTGCGGGACCTGGCCAGCAAGATGCACAGCCAGTTCACCGGCTGGCAGCAGCGCCTCGGCAAGGTCCAGCAGATCGCCATCACCACCGGGAACCTCGGCGGCGTCCCGGGCAGCGAGAGCTTCGTCGACCTGGCCAACCAGTCCCGCGACGGTTTCGGCACCTACATCAAGAACATCACCGAGGCCTACAACGGTGTGATCGAGAAGCTGAAGGCGACCGCGGACGGCTACGAGGCCGCCCATGGCAAGACCCAGCAGCAGGTCAACGGCGTCAAGCCCGGCGGCAACGCCAACTTCAAGTAGTCCGCCGAACGGAGGGAGGTACAGCCATGGGACAGGAGTACTACGTCATCCGCGGCTCTCAGTCGTGGTCCAAGCCGACTGCCGACGGGATGAGCCTCGACGACGTCAAGAAGAAGTTGTCGAGCATCAACTCGGCGCCGGTCAAGGACGCCGGCACCGCCTACTCCGACGCGGCGGACGCCCTCGCGGAGATGAGCACCGCGTTGCGCGGGTTCGCCGAGACGCTCGTCAAGCACTGGAAGGGCGACGAGGCCAAGAAGGCCGTCCAGCAGCTCCAGCAGGTGCACTCGACCGCCATCAAGCTGTCGAACAACAGCCATACGAACGCCTCTACCTACCACTGGTACGGCACGCAGATCCTCGACTGGTACAAGCAGGCCGGCCAGGACGCCAGTGACGGTCTCATCCACACCGGCGGCGACGACGAGCACGGCCGCGAACTGATGCAGCGGTTCCTGAACCGGACCGGCGAGGCCTTCAACGCCCACCCGGCGCAGATCGACCAGAACCTGCCGGAGGACAAGCGCGGTGGCCTGACCGACACGCCTCCGGGCGGCGGTCCGGGCGGCGGTCCGGGCGGTGGCGGTGGCTTCGGCGGAGGCGGCGGTGGCCTTCCCGGGGGTGGCGCCGGCGGCGGTGGCGGCGGCTTCGGCAGCGACCCCGGCGGCCTCGGCAAGTTCGGCTCCGGCAGCGGTGGCTCCGGCGGCTCCAGCCCGTTCGCTCCGTCCGGTGACGGAGGACCGCACCTGCCCGGCAGCGGTGGCGCCGGCGGCGGTGGCGGCTTCGGCAACGACCCCGGCGGCCTCGGCCACGGCGGCCTCGGAAGCGGCGGTGGCGGCGGCTTCGGCAGCGACCCCGGCGGCCTGGGCAGCGACCTGTCGAGCTTCCCCGGCGGCGGTGGCGGCGGGGGCATGCCCACCGGCCTCGGCGGCGGTGGCGGCGGCGGCTTCGGAGCCGACCCCGGCGGCCTCGGCGGCGGCGCCGGCGCGGGCGGCGGCCTTGGCGGCTTCGGCGCGGGTCCGGGCGGCATGGGTGCCGCCGGCGCCGGCATGGGCGCGGGTGGCGGAGCGGCCGGTGCGGCCGGACGCGCCGGCGCGGGCCGGATGGGCGGCGGCATGCCCATGGGCCACGGCGGCCACGGCGGCGGCAAGGAAGAGGAGCGCGAGCGCACCACCTGGCTGTCCGAGGACGAGGACGTCTGGGGAGCCGACGACGACACCGCACCTCCGGTGATCGGCTGATCGCCGCGGTACTGACGACGTGACCAGGGCGGACGGGGGCCTGACCTCCGTCCGCCCTTTCCGCATCTGGATGGGATAGGACGAATGCGACGGCTGATCCAAGCGGCGACGGCCACCGTGGCCGCGATGGGCCTGGCTCTGGGGCCGGTCACCGTGGCCCATGCCGGGCCCCTCGAACAGGACGAGTGGTGGTTCGACTCCTGGGGGATCAAGACGGATGTCTGGCCCCAGACCAAGGGTGCGGGCGTCACGGTCGCCGTTGTCGACACCGGGGTCAACGCCTCCCTGCCCGACTTGGAGCCCGCGGTCCTTCCCGGCACCGACCTCCGGAACCCCGGAGGGGACGGGCGAAAGGACCAGGACACCGACGAGGGCCATGGCACGGCCATGGCCAGCCTCATCGCATCTCGCGGCACGCATTCGGGGTTCTACGGCATCGCACCCGAGGCGAAGATCCTGCCGATCTATTCGCCCGGCGTTTCGCCGCCCAGCTTGACCAAGGCCATTCGCTTCGGCGTCGACCATGGCGCCAAGGTCATCAACTTCTCCGAAGGCAGCGGTGTCGTCAGCCAGAACAACTGTCCGGACGATGTCCTGCAGGCACTGAAATACGCTGAATCCAAGAACGTGGTCGTCGTCGCCTCCGCCGGCAACTCGGGAGACTCCACCAACGACGCCGAGTATCCGGGCTCTTGCCCGGGGGTGCTCGCCGTGGGTGCGGTCGACCACCAGGGCAAGCCGTGGGAGAAGACCCAACGCCAGGACTACGTCACGGTCGCGGCACCGGGTGCCGGCGTCGGCGGTATCGGCAAGACCGGGCACGTCTACAACAGCGGTGCCGGGACGAGCCAGGCGGCGGCACTGACCTCCGGGGCCGTCGCGCTCCTCCGCAGCAAGTACCCGCAGATGAAGGCGCGCCGCGTCGTCCAGGTCCTGACGAACACCGCGAAGGACTTCGGGACGCCGGGCAAGGACGACCAGCTCGGTTATGGCGTCATCAGCATCCCGCGGGCGCTGAAGAACAGCGTTCCGCAGAACGCCCCGAACCCGGTGTATGCGCGGCTCGACAAGGTCGCCGTCAAAAAGCCCACCGGCGGCGACAACCAGGCGGCGCCGAAGAGCGACAGCAGCGACTCCGGCGGCTCGAATACGCTGCTCATCGTTGGCGTCATCGTGGTCGTTGTCGTGGTGGTCGGAGTCGGGCTCATCATCGTGCTCCGCCGCCGGAAGTCGAGTGGCGCCAACGGGCAGCCGGGCGGGCCGTACTCGACCGGCCCCTTCCCGAACGGTCCGCAGCCGACGGGGCAGCCGGGCACACCTCCGTCCTTCGGCGGCCACACCGGCGGACAACCCATGCCGCCGCAGGGTGGAGGCCAGCAGTACGGACCTCCAGGGGGTCAGCCGAACCCGAACTTCGCACCGCCACCCGGCGGCCCGAACTCGAACCCGGGGCCGCCCTCGCCGCAAGGCCGGCCCAACCCGAACCTGGCACCACCGCAGGACTGATCGCCGCGACATGACGAGGGCGGACGGAGCCTGAACTCCGTCCGCCCTCGTCGTCTGACAGGAACCGGCGAGCGCACGCGGCGACCGGCAGCCGCGAATCAGCGGCGCAGGCAGACCTTGCACGAGGCCAAGCCGGCCGCGACATCGCGGGCGATCGCCTCGACTCCCTGCCGGGTCACGGATTCGTCCAGCGGAACGCCCTTGCTCTGGACCGCGACTCCGTCATGGGCGAGCGGATAGGTCGCGCCGTCGAAGTCCACGGTGATGACGGCGTTCTCCAGCCGGACGACGATTCTGGAGATGCCGCTGCGTCCAAGTGCGGTCGTCGTGACCCGGTGATGCAGGAAAGCCTCGTTCCCGAGGCCGCGCACCAACTGCGGCGCCTCCTTGTGAGTCGAACCCACAGTGTCGGTGACCGTTCCCTGCGACGACGTCCGCCAAGCCGACCGGTAATCTGACTTGGCATCGGCGAGCCCGAACGCGCCGACGAACACCCGCGTTGCGACGCGCAAATGCCGCACGACGAGCGTCTTGCCCTTCTCGGCGCTGAGCGGCTCACGCCAATCGCACCCCACGTACTGCTGGTCACCGGAAACACCACCGGCGTCCGGCGTGGGCTTTCCCGCCGCCGGCAGGTACTTGGACAGGACGGCAGAGGACGGCGACTGGCAAGCGTCCGGCAGCGCGGCGAAGTGAAGCTTCGGCGGAGGCTCGTCAGCCGACCCCGAGACACCCCAGGCAACCCCACCCCCGACCACCAGAACCGCCGCAACCGCCCCCGCAATCGCCACCCGCGGACGTGTCTTCATCCACCCAAGGGCAGACCGTCGAGGCGCCCTCGAAGCCCCTGAGGGCCCGTCTGAGCGCTCTGCAGGCGGCTCCGGCGCAGCGAACTCCGGCACCGCCTCGCGGACGCCCGCGTCACCGGACTCGACCGCCTCCCGGTCCGACCCGTCCAACTGCTGGTCGGGAGCCACGAACTCCGGCCGCGAACCCTCAGCCACCCCTCAAGCCCCCAAACCACAGCGAACCCGTCACCCGATGCGGTGCGAGATTAACACCGAAGCAAGGACGGCCGGCGCGCCCCGGAATCCAACGAAGCACCACCCCGGCCCCCCTCGCGCCGGGCCGCGCCGCCCCGAATAGCAATGATGGAGCTGACGGGCGCGAGGCGCTCGAAAATGAATCAACGGCGGTTAGCGGCGATGTCTGCTGATGAGGTGCGTGCCGGGTGAAGTGGGCGCCTCGGTTGCGGTGATGCTGGAGCCTCCTGTTGCTAGGGGGTGGTGCTTTCGGGGGTGGTGGGAAGTGGGGCGGGGGCTTGCGGCGGGGAGCGGATATGTTCGGGGTTGAGTGGTGGTGTGCTGGGAGGTGGGAGTGTGACTCAGGCCGGGTGGTATGCGGATCCGTACGGTGGGGGCGGGCACCGCTGGTGGGACGGGACGAAGTGGACCGAGCACGTCAACGCGACGCCCGCGCAGCAGCCCGCGGCGCCGCAGCCGCAGTACGGGGTGGGGCAGGCGCCGCAGTACGGCGGGCCGGTGTTGCACAAGAAGCGGTACGGGGTCGAGTTGCATGCCGACGCGCATTCGATCACGTGGGCCCGGACGACCATCGAGCTGGCGAAGGCGGAGTACGTCGGGTACACGGCCGTGCAGACCCGGATGCGGGGGCCGTTGAACATCGGCAGCGTCCACACCTCGACCGACTACCACTTCGAGATCGGGTTCTTCCCCGTCAACGAGGCGCCCGGCCTGGCGTTCGAGGAGACCGGGCTGCGCGCGAACAAGCCGCCGTCCGACTGGCAGTTCCTCGTCGATCTGTCCAGGACGTACGTGGAGCCGCGGTTGCTCCGGCAGTATCTCGCCGCGATCGAGGCGGGGCAGACCGTGGAGGTCGGCAAGATCCGGATCAACCGGAACGGGTTCGTCGGGGGCAGTGTGTCGCGCGGGTGGGAGGGCATCGAGGGCATCACCTTTGACAAGGGGTGGTACTTCGTCCATGCCCGCGGTGCCGACAAGCCGATTCTGAAAATTCCGCAACAGAACCAGAATGTCATGCTCCTGCCGCAGATCTTCGACACTCTGAAGCGCTGACGTCGGACTGGATTATGGTTTGTGGGTTATCCAGAGCATTTCTGCCGGCCAGTGGTGTGCCCAGTCGGGTGGGTCGGTTTCGTTGTAGCCGTTGGGTGTTCCGGGTTCGGGGCGCGGTTCGATGAGGTCGTCGATGATGAGGCCCGCGCCGCGCAGGGTTCGGATCCAGTCGCCGTAGGTGAGCTGGTAGCTGGCCGCGCCGTGGTCTTCGGCGATGGTGTGCAGCCCGAAGTAGGCGTGGTGCATCGTGGTGGTCACGCGGCGGGCGTCCTCGTCGTAGCAGGCTTCGAACCATGGGCTGGCGGCGTTGAACACCAGTCGCCCGCCGGGGCGCAGGACGCGTGCGGCCTGCGGGACGGCCAGGTGCGGGGGTGCCCAGCTGAGCCCGCCATGGTCGCAGAACACCAGGTCGAAGCTGCCGGGGGCGAACGGGAGCCGTTCGGCGGCGCCTTGCACCAGCGGGTAGCGGGCCGTTCCCATCGCGCGGGCCGCCGCGGCGAGTTGGGCTTCGGACAGGTCGAGCCCGACCACGGTGGCGCCCTCGGCGGCGAGTGACCTGGACCATTGGCCCGCGCCGCAGCCGAGTTCGAGGACGCGCTTGCCCGCAACGTCGCCCAAGGCGTGCAGGTGCGTGTCGGGGATGGAGTACATGCCCCACAGCCGGGGTGCGGCGCCGATCTGCGGGTCGTGCTCGTGCTGGTAGGTGCGGCTGATCTGGTTCCAGTACTGCCGGTTGGCGGGGATGCTGTTCACGTGCCGACTCCAGCAGTGCCCGCCGGGAGCGGTCAACCCGGCTGCTGGAGCCAGGGCGGGGTGTTGTCCGGGGTGCGCGGGAACATTTCGAGGTCTTCGGCGTAGGCGGACGGCGGGGGCGGCGTCTTCCAGCGCGGTTCGGTGTCGTTGGTGTATTCGGCCTGGTAGGAGAAGGGGAAGGTGAGCTGGAACCGGGTGGTGAACCAGGTGCCGAGGCCGTCGGAGTACATGCCGCGGCGGAGGCGGTCGAAGAGGTCGGCGGCGGCGGGCGGCGGCGTCCACAGGCTGGGCATGTGGGTGTTGCACATGAGGAGCTGGGCCGATGTCTCGGTGTGCGAGCCGAGGGCCTTGTAGAGGATGTCGGCGTGCTGCCAGGCGGCCGGGAGCGCGTCGACGAGGGCGGAGGTGATCTCTTCGAGGAGGTCCTTCTGCTCGACGGGGCCGAGCGGGGTGACGGGCCGGGGCGGCAGCGGCGGGCGGCCGGTGCGGGCGCGCAGCCAGTCGGGGATGTTCTCGTCGGCGCGCGGGAAGGCGGCCAGGTCCTGGGCGTAGGCCTCGTCCGGGATCTCCGGTTCCCAGTTCGGGTCGTAGTCGTTGTTGTAGGCGGTGTAGTAGGAGCCGGGCGGTTCGAGCATCACGCGCATGCTCATCCAGGTGCCGCGGTCCTGCCGGTACATGATGGAGCGGAGTTCGGCGGCCATCTCGAGGATGTCGCGGGGCATCTCGACCGGCTCGGTGCCGCCGTCCTCCATCGGCACGGTCAGGACGGCGTCGGACACGGCGACGGTCATCATCATGCGCAGGTCGATGCGGCGCCAGCCGGGCGGGGCCGCCTGGGCCAGCAGCGTCGCTATGCCGCGGATCAGATCCTGGTAGCGGTCCTGGTCGTAGGGCATCGGTCCGCGGCCGGGAGCCGCGCCGGACGGGCTGGTCATGTCTGCTCCTCTGGCGGTTGGACGGTGGGGCCGGGTTCGCCGCCGGGTCCGGTGATCTCGACGAGGTGGCCGGAGGCGACGAGGTCGGCGATGGAGTGGACGACGTTGTAGCCCATTCCGGTTTCGGGCGGGGGCGTTCCGGAGCCGATGGGGCCGAGGTGGAACAGGGCGTTGTAGCCGCGCAGCGGTTTCTGGACGCGGTAGACCCGGTAGGTGAGGCCGTGGAGGTTGATGTGCCCGCGGCGTTCCCAGGGCGTGCCGATGTCGAAGACGTAGCGGTCGGCGGGGGGATGGTAGGTGTCGACTTCCTTGCCGACCGGCAGGATCTCGCTGGGCGGTTCCGGGCGTGGCTCGGGTTCGGGTGCCGGCTCGGGGACGGCGGTGGGGAGGCCGGTTCCGGCGAGGGCGCCGTAGATGTCGTGGACGGAGATGAACGCGCCGTCTTCAGGGCGTGGCCCGGGGAAGCAGACGAAGTATCCGCCCGGACGGTTGGCCAGTGCGTCCAGGGCGATGTACGGGCCCGGTCCGGCGGGCCGGACGGAGTCATAGGCGCCGGCGGCCGGTGAATCGGCCCCGGACGCCAGCGTCCACGCGTCCTGCCTCTTGCGGGGGACGCGGTTCCTGCGCAGGACGCGGGCAACGAGCAGGACCTGGCTGTTGATCTCCATACCGGCGTCGGCCATGACGCCGGCCATCGCGTGGACGGTGGCGGCACGCGGATCGCCGAAGGGGTGGACGGCCGAGTCGGGGCCGATGGCGAGCCAGGCGCCGGTGGTGTGGGCGATCGTCCAGCAGCCGTCGGCGATCGTCCCGGCGCGGAGGCGGTCGACGCCCGGGACGTAGTCGGCGAGCTTCGCGCGCGCGGTGGTGAAGAGATCTTCGAGGCCGGGCGGCAGTAGCCGGGCCAGGTCGGTTTCGGCCTGCGGTGCCTGGCGGAGCGTTTCCGGGTCGAAGGCCTGGCCGATGGTGTGCAGGGCGGCGAGGTGGGCCAGCCATTGCGGAGTCCGGTCGTCGGGGCGGGGGTACCGGGCGAGTTCGGTCGCCGCGTCCGCCGGGGTGACCTCGTCCGCCCAGGGGAACTCTTCGGGCGGGTCGGCCTCGACGCTCCAGACCGGTGCCTCCGCGCCTCCCCGCACGGAGTAGGCGAGCGACATCCAGGCGCCGTCATCGGGGTGGTGGGTCATCTCCCTGTGACGGCGCAGCATGTCCGGGATCCCCGTCTGCGGGAGCAGCCGTGACGCCTCGAAGATGCCGCGCTGGTAGGGGTCCTCCTCATGCCCGACGAGGCGGATCACTTCGTAGTCGCCGACCGCGCGGTAGGTGAGCCGGGCGTCGTGCCAGCCATCGGGAAGCAGCCGCACGAGTTCGTCGATCATCCGCTGCAGGTGCGCCCGTTCCTCCTCCGGATTCATGCGGTCTCCTCGCGCGGATCGGCGGTCTCGACCAGTGCGCCGTCTCGCAGGAGGTCGGCCACGGAATCGACGAGGTAGTAGCCGCGGCCGGAGCCGGTCGTCCTTCCGCGGGCGACGATGGTGTATTCGAGGGGGAAGGCGGGGTGGACGCGCAGCGGCCGCTGGAGCCGGTAGAAGCGGTGCGGGTAACGGTCGGCCGAGCCTGGTATTCCGCGTTCGTGGAAGGGCGTGCCGGGCTCGTACAGGAAGACCTGGCCGGTGTCGCCGTAGCAGTCGAGGACGGAGCCTTCCGTGAGCTCTTCGGGCGGTTCGCCGGGCCCTTCGGGCAGCTGCCGGAACGCGGCCAGTTCGAAGATGTGATGAACGGTCACATACGGGCCGTGCTCCGGGGCCGCCTCGGGCCGGAGCGCGATGTAGGCGCCTCTGTGTCCGGGGAGGCGGTCGAGCGCGATGCAGGGGACGTCGGCGGCCGGCCGGGGCGCGTGCTCTGATTCCGCTCCGAGTCGTCGGCCGGAATCGGTGAGGGTCCACGGGCCCCAGTCAGTGGAGTCGAGCTCGGGGCCTTCGACGATCCCGGCCATCTCCATGATCTTCATGTTGAGGCCGGTGCCGGCCTCGGTGAGCAGGCCGCCGAGGGCGTGGGCGACGGCGGCGCGGGCGGTGTCGTGGGTGCTGTGCTCGGCGTCCGTCCCGATGGAGTGCCAGCCGTCGTCGCCGTGCAGGACCGACCAGCAGCCGTCCTCGAGCCGCCCGACCAGGAAGCGGGCGGCGGCGTCGCGCGTCCACTCGTCGAGGAGGCGGCGTGCGCGGAAGAACAGGATCGGGCTCTCGGGCGCCAGCGCGTCGGTCAGGTCGTGCTCGTCCTGCGGGGTTGCGGGTAGGGCCGGTACGGTCATCGTCAGGGGGCGGGAGCGGGGTCGGCGGGACGGGTGATCGTCGCGACGGCTTCGGCGCGGGTCTCCTCATCGACCTCGCCGAGCCGGAAGTTCGCGGCGGAGGCGTACCCGACCAGGCGGGGCTCGGGCGGGACGCCGTGGACGCGCAGGTAGTAGTGGACGGCGCCGGGCCAGATCCACACGCCGTTGGTGTGGTAGGTCAGCGGGACCTCTGCGGGGTGGGCCGGGTCGAGGCGGTCGGTGTCGTAGCCGCGGGCCGCCAGCACGATCGGCGCTTCCTGCAGGTAGCGCAGCAGTTGCTCGCGTTCGTGCTCGGGCACGGGCGGACGGTCGTAGTGCGGCGTGCCGTCGGGGTCGATCGAGTCGAAGACCTGCGCAATCCGCAGCGCGGCGGGCACCGGCGGCGGTGTCCCGTCCCGGCCCTGCCCGCGCAGGTACTCCTCGAAGAGCGGGTGCGTCCGCTTGCTGAGCGAACGGATCAGCGCCCTCTCCTCAGCGGACAAGGGCCGCCGCTCCTGCTCGGCGGTCTCCTCCAAGCCGACCATGGTCTCGTAGAGCGCCTTCACCGCGCCCTCGCCGAGCCTGGCCCGCGCCCGGTACATCTCCACCGCCGGGACGAACTCCTCGAACGTCAGCTGCTCGATGTCGGCGTCGTGGTTGAAGTCGATCTCTGCGATGTACCGCATCGCCCGCACGAAGCCGCCGGACTGGGCGCTGCACGCGACGCAGTCCAGGTCGCCGCCCGGTGCCTCGACGAAGACGACCGGCCGTCTGTTGTAGGTGAAGTAGCGCGGATAGGTCTTCCTCGCCGACGGCATGCCAGAAACTCTCCGTTAGAACGAACGTGGCGGGACGGACGGAACCTGGGGGCGGCCCCGCAGTGGATCTTCGGAGCCGATCACTGCTCGGCCAGGCGTTTCAGGTCGTCCAGGGACGCGGCCTGCTGCTCGGCGGCGTCGGCCGGGACGGTCCCCGACAGGTGGTCTTCGGCCAGCCCGCGGAACGTGCGGATCGCCTCGACCGCATGGGCTCCGGCGTGGAACGCGTCCGACAGCCGGGCCTGCCAGAGGCCGGCGGCGATCGTCCCGGCGCGGCCCGCCGGGCCCCGCCACAGGTAACCGGCCGCGTCCCCCGGCACCGCCGCCCACACGTACCCGACCAGGTTCCCGCCCAGCACGACCGGAAGGTAGATCACCGGTTCGGCCGTCTCCTGCGGATAGGTCGGGGGCGAGACGCTGACCAGCGGGCCCCAGCCCTGCGACCGGTCCACCGGCGTCCCGTCGGGGTACAGGCCGTCCTGGACCAGCGGGCCGGGGGAGTGCGGCCCGCCCGGGTTGAGCGCTTCGGCCAGCGCGATCCTGCTGGGCGCCCATTGCTCCTGGGCGTCGGCGGGGATCGTGCCGCCTTCGGGGTCCTCGGGGGCGCCGCGCCACCGGCGCACCGCGTCCTGGGCCGGCAGCCGCTCCCGGTAGGCCTCGTCCAGCCGCCGGTTCCAGAACGACGACGCCTTCAGGCTGCGATCGGCGAACCGCATGTTGCGGATGAACCCGCACGCGTTGGGATTGGCCGCGGCCGCCCACAGGTAGCCCAGCAGGTCCTCGCCCGCCGTCACCGGCAGGTAGAACACCCGCTGCCGGGTGGAGCGGTCGTAGCTGTCCGGCGGCGGGACGAGGTCGCCCTGCATCGGCGGCGCCGGCGGCAGGTCCAGGGGCTCGTACGGGTCGTCCGGGGACGGCGGCGGCGCCGAAGGGTCAGGAGGCCACGGCAAGCCGGGATACCCGCCGGAGCCGTCCGGGTAAGGCGGGATGCTCATGACGTTCCGATCCTTCCGAGAACTTCTCCTGGCCTTGTCATCTGGGGGGCGACGCGTCCGCCCAGATGTCGTAGGTGGGCCGCTGGACCCAGCCGCCGTCCCTGGTCGGCGACCATGTCCATCCAGTATGGACGACGTTCGTGATGCGATATCTCGTGTTGCGCGGCAGGATCAGCTCCCGCTGATCGGCGTACTCGCTGCGACGGCCCATCCACAGGCCGTGCGAGCCCGCGGGGAGACGCATCCGGATCCGGAACTCGAACGGGTTCCTGTCGACGACGGCCGGGCTGACCCCGAGCGAGGTCGACATGTACGCCGGCTCGGTCTGCGTCGCACCGATCAGCAGCTGCGGGTCCCGGTTCCCCAGCGGCGTGCCGTCCGGAGTCAGCATGAACGACACGTCGTGCAGGCCGCGGTTCGTCTCGACGGGCTCCGGCAGCGGCTGGTGCAGAGCCTGGTCCAGCTCGGCGATCCGCCGCCAGAAGGCCTCCGGCGTCGGGTCGCCGCCGAGGTAGTTCGACAGCCGGTCGTGCTCCAGATGCTGCCGCCACATCTCGTTGAGCCGCAGGCCCGGCTCGTCGTGGGCCAGCACGTACTCGACGATCTGCCGCTGGTAGTCGTTCAGATCCGTCCGATGGCGCATCGCTTCGAGCGAGCCCTCGTCGAACGGCATGACGCCGTTGTTGAGGTACGCGAGGTTCCGCGCGTAGTTCTCCTCGCGCCGCACCTGGTTGAGATAACCCGCCACGTCGGCGCCCGGGCGCAGGTGCGGGTTCGGCATCGACTGCACCGTGTACTGGTAGATCGCGTGCTGCAGGTGCGGCGGGAGCTGCTGGTACACGTGCGCCAGCCGGTTCTCGCCGTACTGCTCGCCCTCATGATCGCTGCCGAACCGGCGGACGCCGTCGGGACCGACGCGTCCCTCCGCCGGGCCGTGATGGGCCGCTCCCGGGTGATGCGCGGCGGGGTGGCCGCCCGGGGCGTGCGCGGCGGGGTGCCCGACCGGGGTGCCGCCGGGGTGGGCGGCCGGATGGCCCGCCGGGTGTCCGGCGGCGGCCGGGTGGGCGGCAGGGTGTGCGCCCGGGTTCGATCCGGCGAGGGACGCCGGAGGGGTGCCGGGATGCGCTCCGGGAGGCGTTCCGGGAGGGGTTGCTCGGTATGCGGCCGGGCCGGGTGCCGCCGCCGGACGAGGTCCAGGGGCCGTGCCCGGGTGGGCGCCGGGTACCGGTCCCGTGGGGTGGGTGCCCGGCACCGCTCCTGGACGGGCACCGGCCGCCAGGCCTGGGTGCGCCGCCGGATGGGTGCTCGCGGGAGCAGCCGGTCCCGTGGCCGGAGGCACGCCCGGGTGCACTCCCGGCCGCATACCGGGGTGCGGACCCGGATGCGGATTGGCACCGGGGACCGGGCCGGGGCGGGCGCCCGGAGGAGTGCCGTGGTGACTCCCCGGCACATGCGGGACGGCGTGGCCTGCCGGCGGGCTCGAGGCGGCCGGGTGACGGGGGTAACCGGAGGGGCCGTAGCCCGGTGCCGGGTGGCGGGGGTCGCCGTAGCCGGGCGCGGAGTGCCGCGGATCGGCGTGGCCGGGTGCCGGACGTCTCGGGTCGGCGTACCCGGTGTGCGGCGGCGGGGCGTTGTCGCCGGGCGGCTCGGTCTCGCGGCGCCGCCGGAACCAGTCGCGCAGGCCGCGCGCCTCGGCGTCACCGTGCGGCTGTGCGGCGCCCTCGCGCGGGTGGCCGGGGGCGTATCCGTCCTGGCCGCCGGGCGTGGTGGCGCCGTCGGGGTGGTGGACGGTCCAGGAGCCGTCCGGCGGCAGGCCGGGACGCAGCTGGCCGTCCGCGCCGGCATGGCCCGACGAGGCGTACACGTTGCCGTCGCCGTCCGACCAGGCGAGGCCGTGCGGCGCGATGACCGGGACGCCGAGCCGCTCGGCCAGCCGGGCGGCGAAGTCGCCGTCGCCGGTGTGGCAGCCCAGCAGCAGGACCTCGCGGCGGCCCCACGCCGGGTCGTTGCCGATCAGGTCGGCGAGGTCGTCCACGCCGAGCCGGCGCCCGCCGCCGAGCCGCAGCCCGTCCGCGTCCGCGTGCCCGTCGATGACGAAACGCTGCGGATCGGCCGGGACCCGGCGCGCCAGGTCGCGCATCGCCGGGTCGGACGGATCGTGGAACGACCGGCCCGCCGGGGTCTCGTCGCTGCCGCGGAACACCTCGTGCAGGTGCGGGGGCAGGCCCTCCGGGATCTCGACGTCGTGCGGCGAGCCGGACTCGTGCTCCTGGTCCCGGTCGTGCGCCGGCCCGTCCTCGTGGCCCGGTCGGTGTTCTTCTCCGGCGGGCTGCCTGACTTCGTGTCCGGTGCCGTCGGCAGGCGCGTGCTCGGGCGGTGCGGTGCCTCGGGAGGCGGTGTCCGGGCCGTCCGTACGGTGCGGGGCATCCGGTGGGGCCGCCGCGTCGCCGCTCCGCGGAGGCGGCGCCAGCGCCTGATCCAAGGCCTCGTTGAAGCGCTCATTGAGGCGTGCGTTGATCGCGAGCCGGACGGCTCGCTCCTCCGGCGTCAGCCGCGGCTCGCGCTCACCTCGGGCGGCCCCTTCTTCGGCCACGTTCGGGAGGTCGCGCGAGACCTCGTACAGCGAGTGCTCGTGGTCGGCGACCGCGTCGAACGACTTCAGGTGCAGGCGGAGCTCGCCGATGTGCCCGTTCGGCATCCGCACGGTCATGCGGATGTCCCGGTAGCCGCTCGGCTGCGGGCTCCGCAGCCGGTCCTTGATGGACACGACCTGCACGCCGTGCCGGCGGGTGACCTCCTGCACGCGGTCGAGCGCGCGGTACAGGTCCGAGACGCTGCCGAACTGGACCTTGCCGCCCAGCAGGTCGTTGAGCGTGGAGGCGTCGCCCTCGTTCTCGTTGATGATCTTGTCGAGCGCGCGGACCCGGTCCTTGCGGCCCGGCCGCATCTTGGCGTCCTCGGGTTCGTTGGCCAGTTCCCTGAGGACGGCGTGCAGCGTGTCCTTGTGCTCGTCGGCGGCGCGGTAGAGCTCGTCCAGGTAGTCGTTGACGAACTGGTTGTCCTTCGCCAGCGGCCGGTCCTCGCCCGCCCGTGCCCGCTCGGCGGCGAGGGCCTCGTGGTCGAAGCCCGGCTGGCCGGGCGCCTGGGACGTGCCGATCTCGCGGATAAGGCGGTCGCTGATCTCGGTCTGCCACTCCTCCAGCGGCGTCTCGGCGGGCCGGGTGGGACCCTCGTCCACGATGACCTCGGCGCCGCGCTCGTTCACCTCCCGGATGGACTCCTCCAGGATGTGGACGGCCTCCGGGTGGGTCAGCAGGCTGTGCAGCGTCCGGGGCCGGGCCAGCAGCGAGTCGTGGATCGCCTGCTCGGCCTTGGTCAGCGGCGGCGGGCCGTTCCCCTCGATGATCCGCGCCAGCTCCGGATGGTCGGGCAGCCGGGTGCGCAGGTCGTCGTCCAGGAGGTCGCCGAGCCGGTCGCCGCGGTCGTTGACCACGGTGTCGCGCGCCTGGTCCACGATCTGCCGGATCTGCTCGTTCTCGTGGACGCGGCGCATCAGCTCCGGATCGGCAGTGCGAGGACGCTCGCCCTCCGGCTCGGCCGCCCGCGCCCTGGGCGCCGCCGCCTCCGTGCGCGTCGCGGTCTCCGGATGCGGCGCGGCATCGGATCGGGACGCCGCGTCCGCCAGCCGCGTCCCGTCCTCGCCGGGCGTCGTCCCGCGCGTGGGCGGCGCGTTCTCCGCGGGCCGGGGACCGCTGTCGGCGCGCGTCCCGTCCCCGACGGAGGACGGCGGAGTCTCCGGACGCGGGCCTCCCGTCCCGGTGACCGGCTCGGAGGCGGGACGGGCGCTCTCGCCGCGGACGTCCCCCTCAGGCCGGGGCGCGGTCTCCTCAGGAGCACCGAGCGTGGCGTCCCGCCGAGGCCCCGTCTCCCCACCCGCACCGCTCTCGGTACGGGGCGCCGTGCCCTCGGCGCGCGGCGTGGTGCTCTCGCTGCGCGGCGCGGTGCCCTCGGCCGGCGCGTGGCTCTCCGGGCGGGGAGTGCCGACCGTGTGCTGTCCGCCAGTGGCGGGAGCGGCCTCCGGGCGCGGCGCGGTGGCCGGTCCCTCCGACTCGTACCAGCCGTAGTGCGAGCGGGCGTCGGGGCGGGCGGCCTCCGTCGTCCCCGCCTCGCGGCCGGTGGGCGTGCCGGGCGGGGGCGCAGTCTCGGCGGGTCGCCCGTCGGCCGCCGGTGCCTCCGGTTCGGGGGTCGTGGTCGGTTCGGGCGACGGTGTTGGTTCGGGGGCGGGGGTGCGCTCGGGGGTCGGGGCCACTCGCTCGTCGCCCGGTTCGGGGCGCGGGGCGCGCATGCGGCGTTGCGGCTCGTCCGGCCCCGGGGACGTCGGCGTGGACGGTCCGGAGCCGCTGCCCGGCGGGATCGATCCCGGCGGGGGAGGGGTGCCCCGCAGCGACGGGTCGACGTTGTGGAAGCTGCGGTAATGCGTGTACAGCTCGGGTTCCCCGTCGGGGGTGCGCGGCGGGACCATCTCCGTCCAGCGGACGTGGACGACCTCCGGCGTGACCCGCGGATCGTTCGGTTCGGGGAAGAAGTCGATCCGCTGGATCGTGTGGCCGGCCTCCTGCTGGGCGTAGAGGTGCGCCTCGAACGAGTGGCGCCAGGTCTCGCTCGGCGTGAAGCCCGTGCCGTGGTTGCCGCGGTTGGTCCTGCTCTCCTGGGGGAAGTAGTTGATCTTCTCGCCGGGTCCGCGCGCCTCGTGCGGGAAGATGTGGCCGCCGTCGAATTCGCCGCCGTGGTACTCGCCGACGCGCTTGGGGTCGGTACGTCCGGGCGGGTGATGGCCGCCGCCGGTGCGGCCGACGTCCGTCTGGACGCTTTCGTTCCGCTGCGCCTTGCCCGCGTCGTACTCCGGGCGTCCGCTGGCCGTCTGCGCCTGGCCGCGGTCGTTCGTGTGGTAGGCGAACGTGCCCGGCTTGACGCTGCCGTCACCGAAGTCGCCGGTGCGGGCGCCGCTGGGCGGATCGAGCTGGGTGTTGTTCTCCACCCTGAACCGCTCGTGCGGTTCGATCAGGTAGTGGGTGTTCGGCTTGGGGACGCCCGCGGCCTTGGCCTTCGCCGGCTTGTCGCCGAGTTCGGGGTTGAACCCGTGCGTCTTGTCGCCGTACCAGGTCCGGACGTGCGTGACGTTGCCGTTGCCGTCGGTCCAGAAAACGCCGTGGAGCTTGCCTCCCGGGCCGAGGACCTCGATGCGCGCGTTCGCGGGCCTCTGCAGGTCCGTCCGGGTGGCGAAGGGCCCTTCCCTGCGGACGTCGTACGTGTCGGGCCACGTGTGGTGGACGGCGTCGGCCGGCGGATCGAACCTGGTGGCCGACGGGGCGGCGCCGTGACCGGTGGAGACCTCTTCACCGGGGAAGATGTGCGGGTTGTCGTGGCCGAGGTCGACCCTGTGCGTGACGCCCGGTTCCGGACGGGTGACGTCGACGTTGTCGTTCGGCGGGACGACGCGGACGTTCGGGTCGTCCGAGGTGAAGTTCGTGACGTGCGTGACGCGGCGGTCGCCGTCCGTGTAGACGACGCTTCGGGGAAGCCGCTCACCCGTGACCGGATCGGTCTGGTACACCGTGTACCGGGTGTTGGCGGCGAGGTCCGGATGGTCCGCCACCCGCTCGTCCGGGGCGAGCGAGAGGTCGCCCTCGCGGGTGTGCTGCGGTGGGTTCCAGTCGGCCTGCTGGTGCGGCATCCGGGGAGCGGGCGGCTCCTCACCCGGGGTCGCGGCGGGCGAGTCGGGCGGCGGCGGGTTGGAGTCGTCACCGCCGGTCGGGTCGGGGTCGTCATCGCTGGAGCGGGACCGCCGGTACTGCGGCCCTTCCTCGCCTTCGCCGGGACGCGTGTGTTCGTCCGGGCGCGGACGGCTTTCGTCGGGGCGTAGTTCGCCGCTGTCGTGGCGCAGGGGCTCCTCGCCCCGGGTGTGGGTCGGCTCGCCTTCGCGCGGACGGCCGTCGTCCGGACGCGGTTCCGTTTCGTTGGAGCGCGGACGCCCGTCGTCGGGACGGGGTTCGGTCTCGTTGCGCGGGCGGCTTTCGTCGAGGGGGAGTTCGCCGCTGTCGTTACGGCGTGGCTGCTCGCCTTCGCCGGGCTCGCGGTCGTCGCGGCGTGGTGCGGTTTCGTCCGAGCGCGGCTGTCCCTCGTCGGTTCGGGGTTCGGTTTCGTTGTGGGGGCGGGTTTCGTCGAGGGGGAGTTCGCCGCTGTCGTTACGGCGGGGCTGTTCGCCCTCGCCGGGGGCGCGCTCGTCGGGGCGCAGTTCGCCGCTGTCGTGGAGTGGGGGTTGCTCGCTTCGGGCGTGGCTCGGCTCGCCTTCGCGCGGGCGGGCGTCGTCGGGGCGCATCTGGCCGTCGTCGTGGCGAGGCGGGCCCTCACCGGGCGTGCGCGAGGGCTCGCCGGGCGTCCCGTTGTCGTGCGGCTGGTGGGGGAGCGTCGTGCGGCTGTGGGGTGCGCCGTCGTTGCCGGTGGACGGGGTGGGTTCCGGGGTCTCGGCGCGGAGGTGGCGGTCCATGACGCCGCCGATGGCGCGGGCCAGGTCGCGCGGGTTCTCGGCGAGGCGGTACTCGGTGAACGCCTCCGCCATCATCTCGTGCGGCGTCGTCGCGCCGTACTGCGAGAGGGCGTCCTCGATGCGGGCCTTCATCGCGGCGTCGTGCGGCTGGGTGGCGTCGTAGGGGACGCCGAGCGCGTCGGAGATCGCCTGGTTCAGGTCGGCCCGCATCTGCGGGTCCTCGAGGAGCCGCTGCCCGAGCTGGTGGCCGAACTCGTGGGTGAAGACGCCCTCGGTCGACCCGCCGCCGGGGACGGTGAACCCGTCCTCCTCCTCGGCCACGCCCTCCTCGTTGCGCGCCGCGTTGTCGTCGAACTCGGACGCGTTGATGTAGATGCCCTGGTCGTCGCCGTGCAGCCGCGCGTAGGCGAGGGTGTCGCCCTCGCCGGGCATGTCGATCGACGCGATGCGGTTGAGCCGCTGCATCGTGCCGGGGTAGTCGGCGGCGAGCTGCCCGAGGGCGCGGTTGATCTCCTGGACGGCGGCCGGGTCGATCGGCCGGGAGGAGAAGTCGACGGCGGGCGCGTCGTCGCCGAACCGGTCGAGGATCTCGCGCGCCTGCTGCTCGGCGTCCGCGAGGTTCTGCGGCTCGTCGTGGCCGCCCGGCGTGTCGTCGCCGGACGGCTGGTCGTGGTCGCCCGCGTCGCCGCTTTCCTTGTTGTGCTGCTCCGGCTCGCCGTCCTGCGGGGCGGCCTCGCGGTGCTCCGGTTCCGTGTCGCCGTGGACGACGCCCTGGTCGTCCACGTCCTGGATGGGGCTTTCGCCCGGAGCGTTGTCCTCGGTCAGCGGACGTTCCGGCGGCGCGTTCTCGCCGCTGGACGGCGTCTGCTCCGGCTGTCCCGGCTCGGCGGGCGGGGCGTCTGATCGGACGACGCCCTGGCCGTCGACGTCCTCGATCGGCCGGTGCGCCGGGTCGGCGGCGGCGTTGTCGTCGGTCAGCGGACGCGACGGCGCGGACCGTCCGCCCTCGTCGCCCGGCGTACCCGCGTTCTCGGTCGGGGTCGGTGTCTCGTGCGCGGGCTGCGGCCCGTTCTCCGTGTGCGGTGCCGGGGTGCCGGTGTGCGGCTCGTTCTCGCGGACGGAGCCGTCGGACGGCCTCGGAACCCTGCGCCCGTTCTCGTTGGGAGAGCGGGTCGTGGTCTCGGGACGTCCCGACCCGGGGGTCGACGTGCGGACCCTGGTGCCACCGGACGGCGCGGGCGACCCGCCGCCGCGCACGCCGGAGCCGCCGCCCATCGAGCCCATTCCGCCCATCGGCATGGGCACGCCCGCGATGATGCCGGGCTGGCCGCCGTCCGACGTCCCGGACCCGTCGTGCTGCGGTTCCGCCATGGCGTCGGGCTGGTCGGCGGCCGTGTGGTCGGACGCGCCGGCCGTGCTGGTCGGCGGGGCCTCGCCGCCTTCAGGCGCCGGGGATCCGGTGCCCTCGGGAATCGAGCCGCCGTCCGCCGAGGTGGAACCGCCGCCTCCGGAATCGGTGCCGGTTCCGTCGGTCGAGGCCGACGGGGAGCCGCCGCTGGACGGTTCCGTACCGGCGCTCTCGGGTGCCGTGCTGCTGCCTTCGCCGGTGGCGGGCGCGTCGGTGCGACCCGTCGGCGGCGTGCCGTCGTTGCCTGCGGAAGGCGCGTCGGTGCGGCCTGCCGGAGGCGTGCTCTCGCCGCCCGTTGCAGGGGTGTGCTCGCTGCCGGTGGACGGCGTGGTGCTCTCGCCTGCGGGTGGCGTGTTGTGGTCGCGGGTCGGCGCGGTGTTGTTCTCGCTGGTGGACGGCGTGTGCTCGCCGGGCGGTGTGCTGCCTTCGCGCGGGGCGGACGTGTCGCCGCGGGCCGCCGGGGCGCTGCCGTCGCCCGCGGTGGGGGTGTGCTCGTCGCCGGTGGACGGCGTGCCGCCTTCGTGCAGCGGGGACGTCTCGTTGTTGCCGCCCGGAGCCGGAGTGTGCTCGTCGCCGGAGGGCGTCGTGCTGTCGCCGGGCGCGGGGGGCGTTTCGGTGTGGGCAGCCGGGTCGGTGTGGCCGCCCGCTGCGGGGGTGTGTTCGTCGCCGGTGCCTGGGGTGGTGGGCGAGGAGGACGGGCCGTCGCTGCCGGTGGAGGACGGCGTCGCGCCCTCGGTGGGGGCGCCGTCGCGGCCTCGGCCGGAGCCGCCGCCGGACGAGCCGGAGCCGGTGGACGGGCTGCCACCCACCGGGGAGGACGGTGTGCCGCCGGGAACGCCGCCGCCCGCCGCGGGGCGCGCGCCCGGGGCGCCGCTGCCAGAACTGCCGGAGCCGCCCGAACCGCCGGAGCCGGTGGAACCCGAGCCCGCGCCGGAGCCTGGGGAGCCGGTCCCACCGGCGCCCGTGGACGGGGCCGGGGCCGCGCCGCCGGGGACGCCGGCGCCGCCCGCCGCGGGCGCGCCACCGGGGGCCGTCCCGCCGCCCATGGGGACGGCGCCGCTCGGGGCACCGCCGCCCAACGGCGAGGACGAGCCCGGGCCGCCGCCGTCCGCGCCGGAGGGAGCGCCGCCGCTGTAGGCGGCGGGGTTGGAGCCGAGGCCGCCGCCGGACGAGCCGCCGCCCGAGTAGGACGAGCCGCCGCCGCCTTCCGGGGCCGCCGATGCGAGCGTGGCGCCGTGGCTGGAGCCGCCGCCGCCACCGCCGCCGGTGTCGCCCAGCAGCGTGGAGATGCGGTTTCCACCACCGCCGCCCCCCGAGCCACCGCCGTCGTTGGAACCGCCACCGCCGTGGGAGCCGCCGCCACCACCCGACGAGCCGCCCCCGTAGGAGCCACCGCCGCCGGTGGCGTGCGTCCCGCCACCACCGCCCGAGCCGCCGCCCGAAGAACCGCCGCCGTCGGAACCACCGCTGCCACCGCCGTCGCCGCCGTCGCCGACTGACGGCGTGTGCGTCGTCGTCGGGGTGACGTTCGTGGTGGGTTCGACGCCCGGGGTCGGGACGTCGAAGTCGTTCAGGCCGCCCTTACCGCCGCCGACCGCGCCGCCGAACGCGCCGGAGGTGGCGCCCTTGGCGATGGCGTCCCAGGTCAGCGGGTCGCCGTGGATCGCGGACGTGGCGACCGTGCCGGCCACGCCGCTGATGGCCTCGGACGCGCCCTCGCGCGCCATGCCCTTGAACATGTTGCCGAGCGGGGTGGCGGCGGCGTCGCCGACGCCCGGGATCTTGCCGGCGCCGTGCGCGATGCCGCCGGAGAAGGCGCCGCCGATCGCGCCGTCGAAGGTGGCGCCGGCGGTCTTGCCCCAGTCGACGCCCTTGCGGTTGCCCTCGGCGATCTGGACGCCCTGGACCAGCAGGTCGAGCCCGCCGCCCTGCAGCGCGCCGAACGCGGCGCCCTTCAGCACGGAGGCGAGCAGCTTCTCCCCGAGCTTCTCGCTGAGCTTCTGCATCAGCTCCTTGAAGATCAGCCGTGAGGAGGTCTGGGCCGCGGCCTCCGCCACCGGGATGCCCGCCGTGGACGCGCCGAACGTCTCGAACGCCGCCGCGATCAGCATCGCGATCTCGATCGCCGTGACGATCAGCAGCGCGATGAACATGTACTTGGCGTACTCGATGTCCAGCGCGCCGTTGTCGAGGACCTCGGCGAGCTTCTCGCAGGACTCGGCCATGCTGGGCAGCAGCCGCGGGTCCGTGGTGATCCACTGCTCGACGTTCTTCTGGAACTTCTCGGCCGCCTCGGCGTCCAGGGTGCCGCGGACGTTGTTGACGGTTCCGGTGACGTCGCCGACGAGCTCGTTGATGGACGTCGCGGCCTGCCGCCAGGCCGCCGCGCAGCGCCGCATCGCGGTCTCGTCGCCCTCGGGCCAGTCGGAGCCGACGATCCACGACAGCCACTGGACCTCGGCGGGGATTTCCAGACCCACGGATCAGCTCACTTCAGCCTCGAGGCGTCTTCGGCCTTCTTGTATTCCTTGGCCATCTCGTCGACGCCCTTCTTGATGCCGTTCAACCCCGTCTTGAGCTTGGGGAAGGCCTCCAGGACGCTCTTGCTGGGCTCGCCGTAGCCCTCTTCGAACTTCTGTCCGGTCTCGTCGGCGCCCCAGCACTTGCCCTCCGCCTGCAGCGCCGAGTTGAGGGTGTCGAAGATCTGCTGCAGCGTGTTGGCGTTGGTGTCGAATCCGCCGCCGGCGCGTTTGAGGGCCTCGGTGTCGACCTCGTAGCCGTCGAACGTCATAGCGGCGGGATCCCGAGGCGCTGCCGGACGGCCTCGATGTCGTCCGGCCGTTCGGGAAGCAGCTTGGCGAGGTCGAACCCGCCGCCCTGACCGGACCCGCCCTCGGGCGCGAGGCCCTGCATCGCCTCGCGCACCTGCTCCGCGACGTCCGACTGGGCCTTCTTGGACGCCTCCATGACGGCGCCGGCGAGCTCCTCGCTGCCGAGCTTGCGGGACGCCCGCGGGTCGAACTCCAGCGACGTCAGCCGGCCCTGCCGGTCGACCTTGACGCGGACCATGCCGTCGGCGGCCTCGGCCGACGCCTCGATGGTCTCCAGCCGGGACTGCATCTCCTGGATCTGCCGGCGCTTCTCCTGGTAGGTCTGCAGGAGTTCGTCGATATGCGCCTGCCATTCAGCGCGCACAGGGGACCCCTCTGTTCGTCGGGAGCTGAACGAGCCCGCGACCGCGCACGATCACAGACACACAGAGAGCGATCATTATGATGATTTCCTCGCTCATGTCGCAACCCGTTCCATGGTGATCGCGGACGGGCCGGAAGGCGTTACCGCGGGTGTGGAACACTGCGGCGTGGCCGCGGGCGGCGCGCCCGGCGGCGCGAGCGGACGGCAGGGCGAACAGCGGAGAGGACGGCCGGACCATGCGCAGGAGACCCAGCATCTGTGACGCGTGCGTGCGTCTCCAGCAGCGGGCCAACCCCGACGCGACGACGTCGATGGACACCTGGATCCCGTACTGCGACGCCTTCCCCGACCGGGTGCCCGCCGAGATCTACACCGGCGGCTTCGACCACCGCGAGCCGTTCGAGGGCGACCGCGGCGTCCGCTTCGAACTGCGGCCCGGCGGCGAGCGCGCGCTGGCCTCCTACGAGCGGGCGCAGGCCCGCAAGCGCGAGGCGGCGCAGCGCCGCGAAGGCTGACCGCTCCGCCGCCGCGGGACGCGGCGGGCCGGGACGGGGGCTCGCGCGCCCGTCCCGGCCCCGCGCGGAGCGCTCCATCAGTTCGACCAGAGCAGGGTGTTGGTGACCTCGACGCCCAGCTCGCCGGCGGTCGCGAAGACCTGGCCGGTGCGGCCGCCGGTCGGGCCGCCGCTCTTCCAGTACGACTGCGCGTAGATCACGTTGCGGCCCTGCGACCAGGTCCGCGTCCAGTACGCCGGGTTCGCCCGCGGCTGGGGGAGCCCGCTGGCGTCCGACGGGGTGAGCAGCTTCGGCCAGCCGCTCTGGTCGGTGACGCCCTTGACGCTGATCGCCGCGGAGCTGCTGCCCAGCGTCATGATCGACACCGAGGTGATGATCGTCCTGCCGGGGTTGGCGTAGACCGCGGAGTGCATGAGCCCGACGCACGGGTGCCGGCGCAGCGCGGTCAGCAGCTTGGTGTTGGCGCGGGTGACGCACGACTCGGTCCGGGTGCCCGCCTGGGTGAAGGTGTTGCCCTTCGCCGTCCGGATCGTGCGGGACAGGACGCTCGCCGGGTCACCGGTGCCGCCGCCCCCGACGGACGCGCGCGGCGACGGCAGGGAGCTGGTCTCCGTGGACGGGGTGATGTGGGTCAGCGTCGGCATGGCGACCGGCGGGTCGTCGGTCTCGTCGTCGCCGCTGAGCAGGAAGAACGCGCTGACGCCGACGATGGCGAGCACCGCGACCACACCGATGATCAGCAGCGGCACGAGCGCGCCGCCGCCGCTGCGCCGCGGCGGGGGCGGGAAGCCCATCGGGGGACCCGGCGGGCCGGGCATCGGGGGGCCGGGCATCGGCGGGCCGGGCGGGGCCGGCGGGAATCCGGGCCCGCCGGGAGGCTGGCCGGGCCATTGAGGGGGGTTCATGCTCGCTCCGGGCGGATGTTCACAGGGCGGGGTGCCGTTTGAGGTCCGGCAAGACTAGCGGGCAGGTCATGGTGATTTCAGGGGAGATCGCCGGTCTGGTGCCGTCTGTGCCGGTGAGGGCGGTGTGCACGGTGCCCCGGCCCCCGCCGGACAGGCCCCGCCGGACCCGTGGCGGTGCGTGGGGCGACGGGCGTCTCGTAGGCTTGGCGGGGAGAGAGGAGGCAGGTGTCCGACTCCAGCTGGCAACAGGCGGTTTTGCGCGAGATCGGCGTTTCCCGGCGGGGCCTCCAGGTCCTCGACGCGACGCCGTCCGGCCCCGCGCAGGGGTCGTGGGGCGCCGACGCGCCGCCCCGGCCTGCCCAGGAAAGGGCGCCGTCCGCGTCCGTCCCGCCGCAGGTGGCCCAGGCCTCCGCCGAACCCGTCCAGCCCGTGCAGCAGTCGGCCCAGCCGGTGGCGCAGCAGCCCGCCACCCAGCCCGCCGCCCAGCCCGCCCAGCCGGCGCCCGAGACGTCGCCTCCCGTCCCTGAGGCTCCGCCGTTCCCGCAGGTCGCGCAGGTTTCGCAGGACGTGCAGGACGAACCGGCGCCGCTGCTCCCCGAGCCGCCGGCGCCTGACCCGGTGCCGTCCCCCCAGCAGCCGCCCGTCCAGCCGTTCGCCGCCCAGCAGCAGATGTCCGCCCAGCAAGCGGCGGCTCAGCAGGCAGCGCAGCAGGCCCTTCAGGAGCAGGTGGCCGCACAACAGGCGGCGGCGCAGCAGCAAGCGGCGCAGCCGGGAGCGGACGCCCCCGCCGAGCCGCAACAACAGCAGCAGGCCGACCCGCTCGTCCACTCCGACTTCGACTGGGAGGCCGCGGTCAACCCGGTCCTCGGCGCGATCCCCGCGGCCGGTGACCAGGCGGCGCAGCAGGGACGGCAGACCGGGCAGCAGGCCGCGTGGCCCGACCCGGCGGCCGCCGCGGGGCAGCCCGCCGCGCCCGTCCATCCCGGCGTGACCGGCCAGCCCGCCGCCCCCGGCCCCGCGGGCGGCCAGCAGATCCCGCCCACCGACCTCGTCCGCCGGAACCAGCACGGCGACGTGCTGGCCCGCCGGGTCGGGCGCGGCGTGCTGAAGGCGGTCGGCGGCGGCGCCCGCGAGGCCCGGCTGCTGGCCGCGTTCGCCGAGCTGATGCAGCGGTCCGTGGCGAGCTCCCGGCAGATCGCGGTGGCGAGCGTGCGCGGCGGCGCGGGCAAGACGACGATGGCCGCGCTGGTCGCGACCGAGCTGGCCCGGCACCGCGCCGACCGGGTGCTGGCCGCCGACGCCGACGCCGAGCTGGGCTCGCTGCCGCTGCGGCTCGGCGTCCGCTCGCAGCTGTCGCTGTTCGACCTCGCCGGGCAGCAGCCGCAGTCGTTCGAGGAGGCGGCGCGGTTCCTCACCCGCACGCCCGACGGCCTGTGGGTGCTGTCGTCCACCCGCGGCGGCCGCATCGCCGGCGAGTTCACGCTGGAGACGTTCGAGGCGGCGCTGAGCGCGGTGAGCCGGTACGTCGCGGCGACGGTCGTCGACTGCGGCGCGGGCATCCTCACCGAGGTCAACCGCGGGGTGATCGCGGGCTCGCACGGCCTGGTGCTGGTGACGCCGGGCACGGTCGACGGGGCGCTGAGCGCGCGCGGCGCGCTGGAGTGGTTCGTCTCCAACGACCAGCAGGACGTGCTGCGCCGCACCGTGATCGCGATGGTGTCGCACGCCCCGCAGGTCGGCGCCGACCTGCAGCGCGCCCACCAGATGCTGGCCGCGTGGGGGCTGCCGGTGGTGGCGGTGCCCTACGACCGGCACCTGGCGACGGGCAGCTCGCTGGAGCTCGGCCGGGTGTCGGCCGCCGCGCGGATGGCGGGGATCCAGGTGGTGCACGAGGTGTTCGCCCGCTCGCTCGGCGCGGGGGTGGCCCGGTGAGCAGTGACCTGGTCGCGCTGGTGCGCCGCCGCCCGGACGTGCACGCGGTCGCCGACGGCATGATCGCGATGGGCGAGCCGCTGGAGCTGCGCGGCGGCGAGCCGGAGCCGACGCTGCTGTACGACGCGGAGGGCCGGCTGCTCGTCGCGATCGAGGACGCGGTGCAGGTGTCGGTGCAGGGCGAGATCGGCCGGCTGCTCGGCGCCGAGTTCGCGGCGCGGGTCGTCGCGCCGGTGTGGTGGGTCGACATCCGCGCGGTCACCGACCTGCCGGACGCGCCGCGCGTCGCCCGCACGTTCGCCGACTCCCTGGTGCACTGGCTCGGCGGCACCGTGTACCCCGACGGGGAGAGCGACGCCCCGGCGCGGAGCTGGAGGGCGTCCGGCGAGGACGGCGGCGCGGCGGCCGAGGTGCCCGGAAGCGGGCGGAACGCGCCGGACGGCGCCGCCTACCAGGGCGGTGTCATCGGCGGCTGAGGCCGGCGCCGCGGGTCAGTGCACGGATCGGGGCCGCGGGTCAGGGCCAGTCGCGGGTGAGGTCGAGGTCCCACGGCACGAGGTTCCACGGGCTGCGCCGCTCCCCGGCCAGGTGCTCGACGAGCCGGTCGTACTCCGCCTGCGCGCGTCCGCCGCCGCCCGACCACAGCAGCCGTCCCTGCAGGTAGCAGGTCGCCATGTCGTGCCAGGACGTGTAGCGGCGCTGGACGTCCAGGGCGAGCGGCAGCATCCGCTCCCAGCAGTACTCCTCGGTCAACCAGCCGACCATGTGGCCCCACCGGTACAGCATCAACGCGCGCGCGTAGTCCCAGATCAGGAAGCGGCCGACGTTGGCGCGCAGGGCCGGGTCGGCCAGCACCGCCAGCCGGTGCAGCTCCTCGCCGGCGTGGTCGCGGTCGTTGAACAGCCGGTGCAGGAACTGGGCCAGCTCGCCGCCCTCCTCGCTGGCGTCCGCGCCCGGCTCGTCGCGCAGCAGCGGCGGGACGAGCCGGGCGTACGCGGCGCCCTCGTCCCCGTACCGGACCCGGACCAGCTCGATCAGCCGCTCGACGAACGGCGGCTCCAGCCGGTCGGCGGCGATGAGCCCGTCCACCTCGCGCAGCAGCACCGCGTAGCGCTCCTGGAGCTCCGGCGGGCGGGCGGCGATCTCGGCGTCCATGGTGAAGTCGGCGCGGTGGCCCTCCTGGACGAGCCAGTTCACCGCGGCGAGCAGCTGCTCCAGGACGTAGGCGCCCCACGGCTCGCGCAGCAGCTCCTGCGCGGTGCGCCGGTCGGCCGCCGCGGCGGACTCGCCGGGCGCGGCGCCGAGCCGGTCCAGCCGGAACCCGTTGATCGCGCCGTAGGGGGCGCCGGCGCCGATGATCCAGCGCTGCACGGGGGTGAGGTCGCTGCCGTGGGTGAGCACGCCCGGCAGGTCCGGCGCGGAGATCAGCTCCCAGAGCCGCCGCTGGAACTCCTCGGCCTGCCGCTCCTCGCTCTCGAAGAACCCGGCGAGCTGCTTGCGCAGCGACGGGTGCCGGACGTACAGCCGGCGGAAGAACCGGCCGTTCTTCCACACCAGGTGCTCGGGGCGCAGGTCGCCGAACGGGACGCGGGTGCGCCGGTGCACCATCGCCTGCTCGGTGAAGCGCAGCTCCAGCTCGGGCCAGAGCGCGGGCAGCGGCGTGAACCGCAGCGCCAGCAGGAACGCCAGGACGAGCGCGACCATCGCGGCACCGGGGGCGAGCGCCCACGATGCGGCGTCGCGCAGCCCGGTCAGCGACAGCACCGCGCCGAGCAGCAGCAGCACGACGCCGGCGGCGGCGCAGGACAGGAACCAGCCGGTGGTCAGGACGAGGGAGCCCTCGATCCGCAGCACGGCCTCGTCGTCGTCGAACTCCAGCGCGCCCTCGGCGAGGGTCCCCTCGACGGCCCGCTCGAGCGCGCCGAGCTGGCCGTCCGCTCCCATGAAGGGGACCGTACCTCATCCGTTACGGGTAGATCATCGGCTCCGTGCGGCATATGCGGCGGCGAGGGCGTGGAAGGCCGCTTTGGGACGCCGCGTTCCGTCCGGTGCCCTCGCGACACCCCGGCGGGCGGGGGTCAGGACGCCGACTGGAGGTGCTGCATCAGCAGGCTGTGCCGCTGCCAGCCGTCCTGGGAGCGGCCGTCGCCCAGCGGGAACATCGTCAGCGGCTGGCGCGGCGGCCCGACCTGCTGCCCGGGGATCCCGTTCGGGCCGGCGACGGCGCCCGCGACGGCCAGCGCGACCGGGGCGGGCGCGCCCGTCCAGCGCGGCTCGGTGGTGAGGTCGGCGCGTCCGGGGGTGAGCTGCACGAACAGCGACGCGACGGGCTGGTCGGCGGCGAGCGCGCCGACCAGCGACCCGAGGTGGCGCAGCGGCGGCGGGTCGTCCGGGCCGTAGCCGACGGTGACGGTGCTGACCTCCGCCATCCCGCCGCCCTCGGTGGCGGTGAAGTCGCAGATCGCCTGCGCGGGGCGCGGGCCGTCGCCGGCGACGAACAGCCGGGCGGTGGAGCGGCCGCGCGCGTACTCGGTGAGCCGGTCGGGCCGCCACGGGTGCTCCAGCGGCTCGGCGGGGCCGAGGCCGGCCGGCAGCTTGCCGGTCGTCAGCTGCAGCAGCCGCTCGACGGGACCGCCGAGGTGCCCGTCGGCGCCGTGCCGGATCCGGTAGACGAGGGTGAGCTGCGAGCCGATCGGGGCGGTGGGCCGGGTGGTGAACCCGGCCGCGTAGTCGCGCGCCTCCGGGACCGGCACGAACGCGGCGCCGCCCCACTTCAGCGGCCGGCCGGTCAGGCCCTCGTAGTAGCCGTCGCCGTCGCGGACGACCCACTGCAGCTCGGCGCCGGACGCGGCGCTGCGCAGCGGCAGCGACAGCCGGGACCCGAGCGGCGTGACCAGCTGCAGGGTGCGGCCGGTGCCGGCGCATTCGCCGAGGGCCCGGTTCAGCCAGGCGCTCAGCGCCACGACCGGCCGGTCCTGCAGCACGACCATGGCCTGGTCGGTCAGCGCGTCTACGATGCTCATCCTCACCGAAGTCTAGTCACCTCGCCGCCGCGTCCCGGGCGGCCCGCGGCGGCCGCGGGGGCGACCGGGCGCCCGCTGCCGGCCGAGTTTCCCGTGACGGGGGTGACCGCTGTCCAATCTGTGCTGAAATGTTACGGATGCAGCGAGCCGCCTCACCCGCGCCGGTGTACTACAGCGCCCCATCGCCGCCGGAACCGCCGGCGCCGCGGGGGCGCCTGTGGCGCGTGCTCGGGTGGGTCTCGATCGCGATGTCGGTGATCCTGGTCGGCGGCAGCCTCACCGCGTACGGGTTCTGGCGGCGGCTGGACGGCCAGATCCACCGCGAGAACGTCAGGGACAAGCTCGGCAAGAACCGGCCCGCCAAGCTCAACGACTCCATCAACATCCTGATGATGGGCTCCGACAGCCGGCAGGGCGCCAACTCCCAGTACGGCACCGAGCAGGGCGAGCGCTCCGACACCACGATCCTGCTGCACATCTCGCCCGGCGGCGCCGGCGCGATCGGCATCAGCTTCCCGCGCGACTCGATGGTCAACGTCCCGAGCTGCAAGCGCAAGAACGGCTCCGCCATCCCCGCCTACTTCGGCATGCTGAACTCGGCGTTCTCCAACGCCGGCCCGTCCTGCACCTGGCGCACCATCGAGTCCATCACCAAGATCCACATCGACCACTTCGTCGAGGTCGACTTCGCCGGCTTCAAGCAGGTCGTGGACGCCCTCGGCGGCGTGGAGATCTGCGTCGACAAGCCCGTCAACGACCCGAAGGCCGAGCTGCACCTCAAGGCGGGCAAGCAGACCGTGCACGGCGACCAGGCGCTCGGCTACGTGCGCACCCGCTACGTGCTGGGCAACGGCTCCGACCTCGACCGGATCAAGCGGCAGCAGGCGTTCATGGCCTCGGTCGTCCAGAAGGCGACCGACAAGGGGATGCTGACCGACCCGGGCCGCACCTACAGCTTCCTGTCCGCCGTCACCAAGTCGATCCACGCCGACGACGAGCTCACCCTGTCGGTGATGCAGAAGCTTGCGAGCGGCCTGCGCGGGATGAGCGCGGGCAAGGTCCGCTTCGTCACGGTGCCGACGATGGCCTACCCGAAGGACAAGAACCGGGTCCAGTTCAACCAGGCGCTCGCCGAGCCGCTGTTCCAGGCCATCCGCGAGGACAACACCCCGCCCGAGCCGGCGCCTGCGCCGGTGCCGGTGCCGGCGCAGCAGAAGGTCAAGCCGGTCCCGCCCGCGCAGGTGCGGATCGGCGTCTTCAACGGCACCGGCGAGCACGGTCTCGCCCAGCGGACCGCCGACGCGCTCGCCGAGCGCGGCTTCAAGGTCGTCAAGGTCGGCACCGTGAAGTCGGCGGCCAGGACGAAGATCCTCTACGGCCGGGGCGCCGAGGGGCAGGCGGCGCGGACGGCGCTGGCCGTGCCCGGCCACCCGTCGGCCGCCTGGGCCAAGGCGAAGGCCGGCTACGTCTACCTGGTCATCGGCAAGGACGGCGCGAAGCTGAGCGGCGGCGGCGCGGCGGTGCCGAAGGTGGCCGGCGAGATCCGCGCCGACCGCGACATATGCGCGCAGACCTGAACCCGACCCCGCGGGCCGGGCCTCCCGGGGCCGGACGGAGGACGTTCCATCGTCATCAGTCCCACCACACCGGTATCTTGGCGGCGCGCAACCATCAACCACACTAAAGCGTCACATGAAGGGCGACGTTTCCGATCATCGCCCTGACCCGTCCCCGACCAGCACGACCTCAGCACCCCCCGAGGAGCCGCTCCCGAGCCCCGCCCCCCGCCGCGGCTCGCGCTCCGACGGCCGCCACGGCCCCACCCGGAAACGGACCGATGCAGCCCGAACCCTTCACCCTTCTGATGACCGTCTACGGCGGTGACCGGGAAGAGTACGTCCGGGACGCCTTCCGCAGCGCGGTCGACGACCAGACGCTCCGCCCCGACCAGGTGGTGCTGGTCCAGGACGGCCCGGTCCCGCCGGAGATCGCGGTGGCGCTGAAGGAGATCGTGGCGACCAGCCCGGTCGAGGTGACGTTCGTCCACCTGGAGGTGAACCGGGGCCTCGGCCCCGCCCTGGACGCGGGACTCCAGGCCGCCCGCTACGACATCGTCGCGCGGATGGACGCCGACGACATCGCGATGCCGCACCGCTTCGAGCTGCAGGTTCCGCTGGTGCGCGCGGGCGCGGAACTGGTCGGAGCGGGGCTGCTGGAGTTCGGCCGCGACACCGCCGACGTCGTCGGCCGCCGCATCCCGCCGAGCGACCCCGGCGACATCGTCCGCTACTCGCGCCTGCACGACCCGTTCAACCATCCCACGGTCGTCTACCGGCGCAGCGCCGTCATCGCCGCCGGCGGCTACGGCGACCTGCCGCTGATGGAGGACTACTGGCTGTTCGTCCGGATGATCGCCGCCGGCGCCCGCCTGGTGAACGTCGCCGAACCCCTCGTCTACTACCGCGTCGGCGACGGCGCCTACGACCGTCGCGGCGGCCGCGCCCTGCTCCGGTCGGAACTGCGGCTGCAGCGCGAGATGCTCGCCGAAGGCTTCATCTCGCGGCGCCAGTACGTGCGCAACGTCATCGTCCGGGGCGGCTACCGCCTCGTTCCCACCCCGATCCGGCGCCCGTTCTACCGGATGCTCGTCGCTCCGTACGGCGCCCGCCGCAACGCGGCGAAGGCGGCCGAGGCCGCCGAGGCGGCCGCCGCGAATGCTGCGGCCCGGCTGCCCACCCTGGTCGTTCCCGACCCGGCCGTACCTGTGCGCGACCCGCTCGTGTCCGCGGCGGACCCGACGATGACGATTCCCGACCGGCCGGCGTACCGGCCGCGGCACGCCCGTCCGGACGACGACGTCCAGACGGGCTACGACATCTGGCCGGCCTACGGCGCGCAGGACCCGACGACCGCCGACCCTCGGGAAGGCTGACCGCGGCACCGCCCCGGTAGGGAGCGTGCCGAGGCCGGAGCCCGGTGGGGACTCCGGCCCGTAGCCGCCCGCCTTACTACGGGACGGGGCGGCCCCACAGGACGGGTTGCTCACCGCTCTGGCCGACGGTGCTGCCGACGCCGAGCAGGGAGTTCCCGGCCGCGCCCAGCCCGGTGACCCGCTGGTCGCCCTCGCCCGAGAGGCCCTTGCCGGACAGGACCGACGCCTTCCACGACGAGCCGTCCGGGGACGTCAGCGACACCACGTCCGTCGCGCCCGGCTCGCCGGTCGTCCCGGCGGCGGCGAAGCCCTTCGGCGTGGCCGTGAGGGCCGTCACCGTGAGGTTCGGGCCGCCGTCCGGCGCGGGCAGCGGCCGCCAGGTCCGACCGGAGTCGGCCGACACGTAACCCAGCCAGCCCAGCCCCTTCTCGGTCGCCCCGATCCCGGTCGCGACCACCGTGGTGCCCTTGACGGCGACGTGCGTGAAGTGCCCCTCCTTCACGCCGCCGGGGAGCTTGAGCTCCTGCAGCGTCCACTGCCGGCCGTCCGGCGAGGTCCACACGTTCGGATGGTTGCCGTTGCCGTCGCGGCCGCCGCCGACGGCGACGTAGCCCGAGGAGCCGGCGGCGACGTCCAGCATCCAGTGGCCGGCCCCGGCCCTGCCCTCCAGGGCGTTCGGCGCGGCGCTCCTGCCGCGCTCCCAGGTCTTCAGGTCCGCGGAGGACCAGGTCGCCGCCGACGGGCCCTCGGTGCCCACGATCACGTACCCGGCCGGGCCGCTCGCGGCGGCGGCCGTGACCGGCACCCCGTTCCTGCCCGCGGCGAACGGGGCGGCGGCGTCGGCGGCCCGCCAGGACGCCCCGTCCGCCGAGGTGACGACGAGCGGGCGGCGGGGCGAGGCCTGGTCGTAGCCGACCGCCAGCCAGCCGGCCTTCCCGTCGGTCACGTCGGCGAGGCGCTGCGGTCCGGGCCGGGTGAACGCCGCCCCGAGCCCCTGCGCCTCCTGCCAGGAGGCCCCGTCCTTGGACGTCCAGACGTCGGCGTCGCCGGACGCGCTGCCCACGGCGACGGTGAGGCCGCCGGCCGTCCGGACGTCCTGGACCGTGTGGTCGGGCCGCAGGGCGCCGGGCACCTTCGACAGGTCGACCGGGATCGCGTTGCCGCGCGCGTCCCAGACGCCCAGCAGCGGATCGGTGTCGCCGCCGCCGGGCTCGCTGCCGACGACCACCGTCTGCTCGCCGGCCAGCGCCGCCGCCGCGAGCCTGCGGCCGGCCTTGGACTCCGACGTGCCCGCGTCCTGCCAGCTCCGCCCGTCCGCGCTCCGCGACACCAGCACGTCGCGGCCGCGGACGACCACGGCCGCGTAGCCCCGGTCGTCGCCCAGCACCTGGCTGGTCCGCCGGTAACCGCTCGGGCCCAGCGTGCCGGCCTTGGTCCAGGTCTCGCCGTCCTTGGAGACGAACGCCTGGCCGGACGCCTTGACCTCGCGGATCGCGAGGAAGCCGGCCGGGCCGCCGCCGATCACCAGGCCGTGGCTGCCCTTCGGCACCGGCACCTCCGAGACCGCCCAGGTCCGCCCGCCGTCGTCGGAGCGCCACACCTTGCGGTAGGGGCCCTGCTTGCCGCCCTTGGGGGTGATGAGCGCCTCCAGCAGGATCGCCTTGCCGCCGGCGGCCGCCTCGACGAGCGAGAACCTCCCGTTCTCGACGTCGAGGCCGATCTGGTCGCCCGCGCGGGCCTCCCAGCGGCGCCCGTCACCGGACAGCCAGACGACCGGTACCGCGTCGCTGAAGTCGCCCTTCTGGCTCCGCTCGCCGATGGCCAGGAAACCGGAGTCGGTGCCGACGATCCGCTGCACGCGGCTGTGCCGCCCGAAGACGTCCCCGACGGGATCGGGCTGCCTGGTCCAGGTCCGGCCGTCGGTGCTGGTCCATACGGCGCCGCCGCCGGCCCGGGTGCCGACGGCCACCCAGCCGTGGGACGAGCCGCCGACCGCGGCGGGCACGTCGCCGGGCGCGGGCACGGCACCGCCGGCGCCCTTCAGCGCGGCGGGCTTGAACGTGCGTCCGCCGTCGGCGGAGACCAGGAACAGGCCGCGCGCGCTCTCCGGATCGGACTCGCCGCCGACCGCGACGACGGTCGACCCGACGGCCGCGACCCCGCTGATCTGCTGGTCGCGGCCGTCGGTCTGGGCCGAGCGGTTCACCGGGAACAGCGCGCCCGCCAGCTTGGCGCCGCCGCCGTCGCCGGAGTCCGTGTCGTCGCCTCCGCCGGTCAGCCGCGGCACGAGCACGACGCCGCCGCCGACCAGCGCCGCCACGGCCACCGCGGCGACGCCGATGAGCAGCGGCTTCTTGAGGCTTCCGCGGCTCCGGCCGCGCTTGCCGCCCTGCGCGGGGGTGCGCCACGGCTCGTCGATCACCGGCGGGGGCGCGACGGGCTGCCCGCCGTTCGGCGGCTGGGGGAGCGCGGGCGACGGCGCGCCCGGGATCTCCTGCGCCCACGGGAACGGCTCGGGGGCGGCCGGTGCGGGCCTGCTGTCCGGGACCTCCTGGGCGTACGGGAACGGCTCGGGCGCGGACGGCGCGGGCTTGCTGTCCGGGATCTCCTGCGCCCAGGGGAAAGGCTCGGGGGCGGGCGGCTGCGGGCCCGGCTGCGGTGCGGGCTGCGGGGGCGCGGGCTGCGGGGTGGGCGGCAGCGCGGCCTGCGGGGTGCCGGGGATCTCCTGCGCCCACGGGAACGGCTCGGGCGCGGACAGCGGAGGCGGGCCGGGCATCTCCTGGGCGTAGGGGAACGGTGCGGGCGGCTGCGGAGCCGGGGGCTGCGGTGCCGGCGGCTGGGCGGCGGGCGGCGCCGGAGGCTGGACGGGAGGCTGCGCCGGCGTCTGGGGCCTGTGGGCGGCCGGACGCTCGACGCGGGTGACGTCCGCGTCGTCATCGTCGTCGCCGCTCGTGTTCCCGAGCCAGGCGGAGCCGTCCAGGATGGTCCGGTCGCCCACCGCGCCGCCGCCGGGCTCGGCGCCGGGCGCGCCGGGGAAGGGGGGCAGCGGAGGGCGCGCGGACTCGCCGCCCGCGCCGGCGGATCCGGCGCCCGGCGAGAACACCTGCGTGCGCATGGTGCCGCTGATGTCGATGTCGCTGACCGTCCGGTCGGCCTCGTCGTCCTCCGGCTCGGGCAGCGGCTCCCCGAACGGCGGCGGCTGCTCGGCCGGCTCGGGCAGCAGGGGGGCGGCGCCGGACGGCACGGGCCCGCCGGGCTCGTTCAGCCACTGCGGAGGCGGCGGCGCCTGGCCGGGCCGCCCGGGGTCGGAATGCTCGACCCCGCCCTGCCCGGGACCGTGGTCGTCATCCTGCTTTCCGGTCGAAGTCACGCCCGCACTCCCAGCCTCAGGTCACGTACACGTGGCCCGCGTGTCCGATGGTCGTCAGCGATGATAATGGCGCATTCGCGCCGAGGGTCCGAGTTGCGTGCCGCGGCCGCCGTCAGCCGGCCTTCAGCCGCCCGTCCATCCACCTCATGATCTCGGGCGTGAGCCGGGTGAAGGTGCCGAAGTTGTGGCCGCCGTCGTCGGGGAACAGGGTGTCCACCCGCAGCGGCGGCCTGGCCAGCTTGATGAACTGCTGTGCCTGCCGGTACCCCTTCTCGACCTTGCTGGAGGCCAGCAGGACCGAGGTGGGCGGGGACGGCAGGTGCCCGGCCCGCCAGATCAGGTCGTTGTCGTTGCGGACCTGTGCGCTGCCGCCGTACAGCTCACCGGTCGTCGCGTCCTTGACGGCGTGCAGGTAGCCGCCCAGCGAGGCGCCCGCCGCGAACCGGTCGGAGTGCAGCATGGCGAGCTTGACCGCGCAGTAGCCGCCGGTCGACTGGCCCATCACGCCCCAGCCGTGCTCGTCGGCCGACAGCCGGTAGGTCGCGCTCAGCGCCTTCGGCACGTCCTGCGCGAAGAACGCCAGGGACTGCGGCCCGCTCGGCACGTCGGTGCACTCGGTGTCGCGGGGCGGGGCGACCATCGTCCGGGTGATGACGTAGACCGTCGGCTGGATCGTTCCGTTCCGCATGTCCTTGGCGGCGAGCTTCACCATCGCCTGCCGCTCGATGATGCCGCGCGGGTCGCCCGGGTAGCCGGCGAGGACGAGCGCCACCGGGAACCTGCGGTCCTTGAACTGCGGCTGGAAGTACTGCGGCGGCAGGTAGACGAAGGCCTGCACCTGCAGGCCCGTCCGCGCGCCGTGGATCGTCGTCTGCTCCAGCCTTCCGTCCCGTCCCGGGTCGTGCAGTCCCTGCTTCACCGACAGCGGCGAGACGGTGCGGGCCAGCGGGCCGCCGGACCAGGCGCCCTGCCCCGCCCCGGCGCCGTGCACGGCGACCGGCCCGTTCAGCCGCCCGAACAGATCGCTCCAGCTGGCGTAGAACACGAAGTAGGCGTTCATCGCGGTGAGGAGGGCCAGCGAGATGAACAGCTGGCAGCCGGCCAGCAGCCCGCCGCGGGCGGCCTGCGCGCCGAGCCCGCGGCCGCCGATCCTCGGCAGCGCCCACAGCGTCCCCGCCAGCGCCGCCACGGCGAGCAGGCAGACGAGGACCACGAAGGCCGTGCCGGTCAGCTGCATTGGTCGTGCTCCCCCTCATCGGACCGTCCCTTCCCGGTGGGTCGGACGGCTTGACTCACCCGGTCTGCCCCGCTGCGGCGCACCCCTGGCCGGAGCAGTGCACGAAGGCGTACAGCTGGTTCGACAGCTCCCGCCGCCGTTGCTCGGGCAGCTGCGAGGCGATGTTGCGCAGCTCGTTGGGGTCGCGTTTCAGGTCGTAGTACTCGTGCTCGCCGTCGGCGTACTCGACGTACAGCGCGTCGTCGGTCCGGATCGCGTTGTACGTCGTCGGGGCGCCGGGGGCGGAGTCCTGCCGGTCCGGGTCGTCCGGCGAGGGGGCGGGCTTGACGTGCTCGACCAGCGCCGCCTGCCGCCAGCCGTCCGGCTTCTCGCCGCGCAGGAACGGGACCAGTGACCGGCCGTCGGTGCCGGCGGGCGCGGGCAGGCCGGCCAGCCCGAGGAACGTCGGCGCGAGGTCGGTGTTCTGCGCGAACTCGTCGACCCGGCGGCCCGCGCCGACCCCCGGTCCCGTGACGACGTACGGGACGTGGATGTCGACGTCGAACGCGGTCATCTTGCCGCCGGCGAGCCGGTGCTCGCCCATGTGGAAGCCGTTGTCGGAGCCGAAGACCAGGTAGGTGTCGCGGTCGATGCCGAGCGCCGCGAGCTTCCCGCGGATGCGGCGGATCATGTCGTCCACCGACTGGACCATGCGGACCCGGTCGCGGTACCCCTCGTCGATCCGGGCGATCGCGCCCTTGCCGAGCTTGGGGTGCTGGCGCAGCCAGGCAGGCTTGTCGCTGACGTCCTTCTCGTTGAACGAGGGCGACCGCGGCGCCTTCAGGTGGGGGAAGCTCTTGGCGTGCCTGGGCGCGGAGACGAACGGGCCGTGCGGCGCGAACGTCGCGATCTCCATGAAGAACGGCTGGGAAGAGCCGCCCGCGCGCTGCACGAAATCGGTGCCCTTGTTCGCGAGGACGTCGGTCAGGTAGTCCTGCGGCCGGTGGCCGTAGGAGACGAGACGGCCGTTCTCGTTCAGGCTGTAGTCGTACTCGGGGTAGCCGTTCCCGGCGACGTACCACTCGCCCCACCCGGCCGGCACGTACGGCCGCGTCCCGCCCTGCGCGTCGTCCGGCTGGTAGCCGTTCATGTACTTGCCGAGGAACGCGGTCCGGTATCCGGCCTTCTGCAGTGCGGGAGCGAACGTGTTCTGCTCCCCGCCGTTCTGCTTGAAGACCTGGTAGCCGCCGAGCGGGGGGAAGTTCGTGCGGACCTTCGTGTTGTGCGGGTAGCGCCCGGTGAAGATGGTCGCCCGGGACGTGCAGCACAGCGAGTCGGCCATGAAGAACTTGTCGAACGTCAGGCCGTCCCGCTGCATCTTCTGCACCTGCGGCATGTGCGCGACGAGGTTCCACGACAGGTCGTCGGTGAGCACGAAGATGATGTTCGGCTTCTTCGCCGGGGCCGGCGTCGCCGTTCGCTTCCCCTGGACGGCGCCGGGCGCGGCCCGATCGCTGCAGCCGCTCGCCACGAGCGCGGCGAGGAGGCACAGCAGGGCGGCCGCCGCGCGTCCACGCGGGCGCGCCGGCCAGGGCCGGTCCGATCGCGCGCGCGGGCGGGGCCGCCGTTGTCGGGTCAATGTCCGCCTATCCCTCCTGTCCCTCCTGGTGCGCGGGCGTCTCGTGTCCGGCCGCGGTCCCCGTGCGGGGGCACCGTGCCGTGCGACAGATGATCAGAGGTCCGGCCTGCAAGGGTAACCAGCCCTGTGGTGATTCGCGCACTTGACGCCAGTTCGCGGTTCGATGCGGCTTGTTGGCATCATGCGGTGGACGGGCGAGGGAGGGCGGGGTTCTGCGAGAGCGCGGGCTGTCGGCGCCGCTGGTGGGCGGAACCGTGATCAGCGCCGTCGTGGCGCTGGTCGTGGTGATGGCCGCGTCCTGCCTGCCCGCAGCGGTGAGGCCGGAACCGGGGCGCTCGCCCGCCCCGCGGCCGCCCGTGTCGGCCCCGCCGCCCGCCCCCGCCGCCTCCCGGGCGCCGATCGCCCCGCCCGGCTACTCGCCCGTCAAGCCGGTACTCGACGGATGGTTCGCCGACCCGATGGTGATCAAGGCGGCCGGCCGGTACTACGCCTACGGCACCAACAACGGGGACGCGACGATGCCCGTGGCGACCGCGCCCTCGCCGGCCGGCCCGTGGACCCGCTCGCCCGGTGACGGCCTCGCGCGGCTTCCGTCCTGGGCGCAGGAGGGACGGACCTGGGCCCCCGAGGTCGTCCCGCCGCGGCAGGGATCGGGCATGTACGTCCTCTACTTCTCCGCCGCCCGCCGGGACCGCGACGTCCAGTGCATCGGAGCCGCGACCTCGCTCTCGCCCGCCGGGCCCTTCGTCCCGGTCGACGGCCCGCCGCTGGTGTGCCCGCTCGACCTCGGCGGCGCCATCGACCCGTCCTCCTACATCGAGACGGACGGGACGAGGTACCTGCTCTACAAGAGCGACGCCAGGAAGACGGCGGCGATCTACCTCGTCCCGCTCACCGCGGACGGGCTGCGGGTGAACGGGCCGGCCGCACGCATCCTCGGCCATGACAGGAGCGAGCCCGTCCTGGTGGAGGCGCCCGACCTGGTGCGCCGCGGCGGCAAGTACGTGCTGCTCTACTCGGCCGGCTGGTACTTCAAGTCGGACTACCAGACCCGCTACGCGGTCGCGACGTCCCTGCAGGGCCCGTACCAGAAGTCGCCGTGGCCGCTGCAGTCCACCGGTGCGTACCGGGGGGCGGTCGAGGGACCGGGCAGCGCGGACGTCCTCAGCGACGAGACCGGCGACCACCTGGTGTTCCACGGGATCCTCGAGCACCACGGCGGTTCGACGGTGGACCGCGGCATGTACGTGGCCGCGCTCGGCTGGGACGGTTCCCGGCCGGTCGTGCGGGGGATGCCCGTCCGGTACGAGGCCGAACGGGGGCGGCTGAACGGCTGCGTCTCCGCGCTGCGGCGGCCGAAGGCGTCGGGCGGCTCGGCCGTCGGCTCGTTCGACCGGAGCGGCTGCCGCCTCGACGTCCCGGTGTTCGCGCCCGACGGCGGGCGCTACTCGGTGCGGATCGGGTACGCCAACCGGTCGGGCGAGGACGCCCATCTGCAGCTCTCGGCGAACGGCGTCGCGGGCGCGACCTTCGCGCTGCACGGGACGAAGGACGCGGACTGGGCGGCCGCCACGGTCGAGGCGACCTTGAACGCGGGCTGGAACACGCTCAGCCTGATGAGGGTCGACGGGCAGGGCCAGGTCGACTACCTCGAGATCCGCTAGGGCTTCGCCGGGGCGGTGCGGCGCGGCTTCGGCAGGGCCCGCTGCGGCGTGGCGGGCGCCCCCTTCGGGTGCGCCTTCGACGGCGCCCGGTACGGGCCGGTCCGCACGTAGAGGATCAGCCGTCCGCCCTTGAACCCCCAGTTGCCCGCGATCCGCCAGGGGCCGGTGGCCTGGATCATCTGCTGCCGCCGGATCACCAGCGGCCCGGGGTTGGCGGTGCTGGCCCTGGTGCGCATCATCCACACCCGGCCGGAATGGACGAGCGGGCCGCGCAGTTGCCAGGGGGCCTTGTCTCGGCCGGAGAAGTTGCCCGCGCGCACCGGATCCTCGGCCAGCCCGATGTCGCGGAGGCGGCCGAAAGCGTCCGGATAGGCGCCCGCGTCCCAGCGGACGACGCCGTTGAGATAGACGATCGCGTCTCCGTCGTGCGCGTGCTGGTGCAGGATCTCCGCGGCGGCGCGCACGTCGTCGAGCTTGGCGTCGTGCCGCCGCAGGTCGATCTGCGGTTGCACGGACGGCACGACCAGCACCGCGACCGCGGCCGCGAGCAGCGCGCCGCCCGCCCACGGGCGGCCGATCGCGGCGATCGCGGCCAGCCCGGCGCCCATGAGCAGTGACAGGGCGGGCACGCTGAACAGCACGTACCGGAACATGAACATGGGGTCGGCCACCAGCGACGCGAGGAGCAGCAGGGCCGACGGCACGATCAGCCAGGGCAGCGTGAGGACGGTGAGCGGGACGCCGGACCCGTCCGCGCCGCGCCGGGCGCCGTCCGGGCCTTCGGCGCCGTCCGGGCCCTCCACGGCGTCCGCGCCGCGCGTCCGGAGGCGGCCGAAGGCGCCGATGAGCGCCGGCACCAGGGTCGGCCAGACCAGATCCGGGCCGCCGACCATGAACTTCACCAGCTGCCAGACGAGCCTCCGCGACGGCGGGGGCAGCCAGGCGACCTGCTCGGCCTGGGTGTGCGCCGCCAGCGCGAGCGGGAGGAGAAGGACGCAGGCCAGGCCGCCGCAGGCCGTCCAGCGCAACCACGACCGGCGGGCCTTGGAGCGCGCCGCCAGGAGCGTCGCACCGTGCGCCGGCAGCAGCAGGACGCCGTCGAGGTGGAGGAGGCCGAGCAGGAGGATCGCGACGCCGTACCCCGCGAACCAGCGCCACGGATGCCGCTCCCGCGGGTGGACGCCCCGGATGAGCAGGTAGGTGGCCAGCACCGCGACCGCGGTCACCATCGCGTACGAGCGGGCCTCATGCGCGAAGGACGCGACGGGGATGGAGCCCGCGTACACCAGTCCGGCCAGCAGCCCGGCCATCGGCCCGGCGCAGCGCCGCCCGATCAGCGCGACGCCCCCGGCCGCCACCGCGGTCGCCAGCGCGCTCGGCAGGCGCAGCGCCGTCTCGCCGGCGCCGAACACCGTGACCCACACCTTCATGCCCAGGTAGTAGAAGGCGTGCACGAGGTCGAGGTTGTGGAACAGGCGCAGCATCTGCCCGACCGGGCGGCTCGTCGCGCTGAGCGTGGCCGCCTCGTCCAGCCAGAACGAGGGCCGGCCGAGGTAGACCAGGCTGAGGGCGAGCGCGGCGACCGCCGGGACGAGCGGCACCGCCCACCGGGCGAGCCGCCCGTCCCGCCGCGCCGTCTCGCCGCGCGCCGGGCTATCGAGCGTGAGGCTCGTCATCGGAAGGGACCTCCACTCCGACCTCGCGCAGCAGGTCGGCGGTCGGCTTCGGGCGGGTGAGCAGGCCGTCGCGCAGGCCGCGCAGCATGGCGCGGCGCAGCACCGTCCGGTCCCGGGACCCGGCGAAGGTCCGCGTCCAGCGCCGGAGCGTGGACCCCGCGTACAGCACGCGTTCCGGCGGTGCGAGCCCCGGGCTGCCGCTGAACAGCCAGATCTTGTTGCGCACCTCGTAGAAGAAGCGGTCGCCCGGGTCAGCGTCCGCGCCGCCGAACTCCCTGGTCTTGTGGACGACGACGCTGCGCGGGCACAGCACCCCGCGGCGGCCGCGCAGCAGCCGGGTGGTGAACTCGAAGTCGTCGTTCCACAGGAAGTAGTCGGCGACGGGCAGCCCGCGCTCCCGCACCGTGGCCGCGTCGACCAGGACGGAGACGAAGGACGCGGAGCGGACCGGGACGCAGCCGGCCGCCCGCGCGATCTCGCGCTCCGCGGGCGGGGTGCGGGGCTTGGCGCGCGGGGTGTTCATCGGATGGTCGCGGCCGTCGGTCCACACGACCCGGCTGGCCACGAGGGCCGGTGGCCCGTCCGCGGCCGTCGCCCGGTCGCGGGCGGCCAGGAGTTCGCCCAGCGCGTCCGGCTCGGGGACGGTGTCGTCGTCCAGCAGCCAGAGCAGATCGGTGCCGGCCTCCAGCGCGTGCGCCATGCCCGCGCCGAAACCGCCCGCCCCGCCGATGTTGCGCGGCAGGACCAGCAGGTCGGTGTCCGGGAAGTCGCGTGCCACGACCTCCGCGGTGCCGTCCGAGGAGGCGTTGTCCACGACGACGACGCGGTCCGGGGGGCGGGACTGGCCGGCGAGCGCCGTCAGCGCCTCCTCCAGCAGGGCGCGCCGGTTGTAGGTGACGACCACGGCGGTGACGAGCACGGCGGCGCCGGACGGGGAGGCGTCGGACGCGGCGGCGTCGCCCGCCGGATCCGCGGTCACAGGCCGCGCCGGCCGGTGGCGCGGCGGGCGGCCCGCTGTAGCGCGGGCGGCGCCGCGGCCGCCGCCTGCACCAGGCGGTCCAGGTTCTGCCGGACGTCGGCGAGCTCGCCCTGCAGGTGGGCCAGCCCGATGCGCTCGTTCGCCCTGGCCAGTTCCTGGAGCAGCGCGGCGGCGACGCCGACGGACGCCGACGCGATCAGCTCGTCGGGCACGTCGCCGGGCAGCAGGACCCGCTCCGGCTGCCGGGAGGTGGTGAGCTCGTCCAGGTCGCCGGCCACCCGGTACCCGGAGGCGCGCAGCGACCCGGCGAGTTCGCGGGTCCGCTCGGCGGCCCAGGCGGCGTGCCGCGCGGGCAGTCCCATGCGGGTGCGGCCGGTGCCGTCGGTGCCCTCGACGAGCCCGTGCCCGATGAGGTGGTCCCGGACGATCCGCTCGTAGTCGCCGCCCAGCGCCGGGGCGATCTTCTCGTTGAGCCGGCGCAGCAGTTCCGCCTCGATCGCCGAGAGCGGCTCCTCCTCGGCGATCCCGCCGAGGTCGCAGGTGCCGGCGTCGATGCCGGTCAGCGCGCTGAACCGGTTCCACAGCAGGCCGGGGCGCTCGCCGGGCGGCGGCAGGGTGAGGACGTGGACGCGCTCCTTGGGCACCACCGTCTCCCAGGTCCGCAGGACGCGGACGGCGTCGTGCAGTCCCCAGAACATCTCCCCGTACGGTTCCGGGGCCGCCGCGCCGAGGGTGACCAGGTCGTCGACGAACCGCTCGAACGTGATCGTGTGGGTGTGCCTGATCTGCTCCTGCCAGTCGAAGATCAGCTGCCAGCCGAGGTCGCGGGTGGCGAACACCACGTGCACCTCGGCCGGTTCGAGCGCCGCCACGGCCCGCTTGGCCTGGTGCTCGGTCGCGCCGCCGAGCAGGCCCTGGGAGAAGACCGCGGTGGGGCCGTCCCAGTCGTGCACGCGCTCGGCCATGCGGTCCCACGCGCCGTCCCAGGCCGGGTCGCGGTGCCCGCCCCAGCTCATCTCGCGCAGGTCCATGACCGCGCCGAAGTGCTCCATCGGGCCCGCGATGGGGTAGCAGACGCCGGCGTCGCCGAGGCGCCGCCGGTTGGCCCACAGCGCCTCGTGGAGGAACGCCGTGCCGGCCGTCGGCGCTCCGACGTGCAGGTAGACGGTCTTGCCGGGTCGGTCCCCGCCCATGGTCACCCCGTGTTCGTCTCGACGTCGGATCGGCCGGTGCGCTGGATCCGGCGGTAGGCGCCGCGCAGTTGGCGGACGGCAGGGTAGCGTTCCGCGGCCCGTGCGGAGAGCGGCGCCGCGTCCCGGACCATCCGCGCGGTGTGCTCGGACAGCTCCGCGGTCTGCGCGCGCAGCAGGTCGATCCGCTCGGCGACCGGCACCTCCGAGCCGTCGACCGGCGCGCTCTGCTGCTCCAGTTCCAGGAGGCGCTGGAGCAGCGCCGTGACCGCGTCGGTTCCGACGTCGGCCATCTCCGCCCCGGACGGCCCCGCGGACGGGCGGGCGCCGCGCTTTCCCGGGGGAACGGTGGGGACCAGGTCGTAGAGGTCGCCCACCACGTGGTAGCCGGCCGCGCGCAGTCCCTCGACGCTCTCGATGGCCCGCTCCGTCGCCCACATCAGGTCGTCGGCGGACAGCGCGATCTTGGTGGCGGAGCGCCTGCCGGTCAGCACCTGCTGCGCGAGGTACAGCTTGACCTGGTCGTTGTAGACGTGCCACCCCACCCGCTCGTCGAGGGCCTCGTTCAGGTCCCGCAGGAACAGCGTCTCGGCCAGCCCGAGCGACGGGTTGGAGAACGAGCCGGACAGGTCGTACCGCCAGGGGGACAGGCCCACGGCCGTGCAGAAGCGCTGCCACAGCAGGTCGCGGGGGGCGCCGGGCGGGGGGAGCGTGACAAGGTGGATCCGCTCGGGGGGCAGTTCCACGCCCCAGCGGGCGAGCACCGCGACGGGGTCCTGGAGGCCCCAGAACAGCCGGGCGGTCTCGAAGCTGCGCCAGTCCCTGCGCCGCAGCGCGGCCACGAAGTCGCCGAACGGCGTGGTGAACCGGTTCTTGACGTCCTCCTGCCAGTGCGCCGGGATCTGCCGGCCGAGATCGCGGACGGTGAACACGACGTGCACGTCGGCGAAGTCCAGGTCGGCCATGGCCTGCCGCACGTAGCGGACCCGGGCGGGGGCGAACAGCTCCTGCGAGATGATCGTGGTCCCAGGCCAGTCGCGCGCCTCGGCGACCAGCTCGTGCCAGGCGCCGCGCGTCGAGGGGTCCGAGGCGTCGCGGAAGAAGGTCCGGCGCAGGTCGAAGGCCGCCCTGACGTGGGCGGCGGGGTCCCGGCCGGGGTAGCTGAAGCCGTGCCTGCGCAGCCGGTCCCGGTTGTGCCAGAGCACGTTCTGCAGGTACGTCGTCCCGCTCTTGGCGGCTCCGACGTGCAGGAAGACCGCGGGGCGCGCACTCTTCGCCGCGCCGGGGGGACTGGGGGGTGCCACCGCGTTCCTTGATTCCTGCCTCAGTGCCGACCGAACGCCGGGTATCTTAGCCCTATTCCGTACCATTGGCCCGGCTGATGCCTTTCTGTGTAGCCGGGCCTTCCGCTCTCCCACACGGGGATGGACTCCGTCCAGTGAACATAGATCTCGTGGTGGCCGGTTCCGGGTTCTTCGGACTGACGGTCGCCGAACGGTGCGCGGCCGACCTCGGCCTGCGCGTGCTGGTGCTCGACCGGCGCGCGCACATCGGCGGCAACGCCTACAGCGAGGACGAGCCGGAGACGGGCATCGAGGTCCACCGGTACGGCGCGCACCTCTTCCACACCTCCAACCGGCGGGTGTGGGAGTACGCCAACCGGTTCACCTCCTTCACCGGCTACCGGCACCGCGTCTACTCGACGTTCAAGGGCCGGGTCTACTCGATGCCGATCAACCTCGGCACCATCTGCGAGTACTTCGGCCGCGCCTTCAGCCCCGACGAGGCGCGGGCGCTGATCGCCGGGCAGGCCGCCGAGGTGACGGCGCCGTCCAACCTGGAGGAGAAGGCGGTCTCGCTGATCGGCCGCCCGCTGTACGAGGCGTTCATCCGCGGCTACACGGCCAAGCAGTGGCAGACCGACCCCCGCGACCTGCCGGCCGAGATCATCACCCGGCTGCCGGTCCGGTACACCTTCGACAACCGCTACTTCAACGACGTGTACGAGGGACTGCCCGCCGACGGCTACACGGCCTGGCTGGAGCGGATGGCCGACCACCCGCGGATCGAGGTGCGACTCGACACCGACTTCCTCGACATGCGCGACGACGTCGTCGGCAACGTGCCCGTCGTCTACACCGGCGCGCTGGACCGCTACTTCGGCTACGCCGAGGGCGACCTCGGCTGGCGGACGCTGGACTTCGAGATGGAGGTCAAGCCGACCGGCGACTTCCAGGGCACCCCGGTGATGAACTACGCCGACGAGGACGTCCCCTACACGCGGATCCACGAGTTCCGCCACTTCCACCCCGAACGGGACCGCTACCCCGCGGACAAGACGGTGATCATGAGGGAGTACTCGCGCTTCGCCGCCCGCGGCGACGAGCCGTACTACCCGATCAACACGGCCGCCGACCGCGCCCGCCTGCTGGCCTACCGCGAGCTCGCCAGGGGCGAGAACGGCGTGCTGTTCGGCGGGCGGCTCGGGACCTACCAGTACCTCGACATGCACATGGCGATCGCGAGCGCCCTGAGCATGGTCGACAACCAGCTGCGTCCCCATTTCGCCGAGGGTGCGCGTCTCATCAACGGAGGCGAGGACGAGTGACCGAACTGACAGGCGCGGACGGGGCGCGGGGAGCGGGCGGCGAGGACGCGCCGCTGCGCGTCCTGCAGCGCGTCGTGATGCCGGTGGACCGCGACCTGGACGTGCTCAGGCTGTACGTCGAGGGGGAGATCGCGCGCGGCGCCGAGGCGGTCGCCGCCTCCACCGCTGTGGAGGCCGCCGGCACCGACGCGCCGAGCGACGGCGTCGGCCGCCGCAGCCTGGTCGTGCCGGTCGGGCGGCGGGTCTCGTTCGCGACCTACTTCAACGCCTTCCCGGCGAGCTACTGGCGGCGCTGGACGTCGGTCGAGGACGTCGTGCTGCGCGTGCGCGCCCGCGGCGAGGGCACGGTGATCGTCTACCGGTCCAGTTCCAAGGGGCACGTGCAGCGGGTCGCCTCCGTGCGGATCGACTCCGAAACCTCCCAGGAGGAGACGTTCCCGCTCAGCCTCCGCCCGTTCATCGACGGCGGCTGGTACTGGATGGACGTCCTGGCCGGCGAGCGGGACGCCGTCCTGGAGCGGGCCGAGTGGTGCGCGGCTCCGGGGACGGGCGGCGGGCACGTCCGGCAGGGCCGGGTGAGCCTCGGCATCACCACCTTCAACCGCCCGTCGTTCTGCGTGGACCAGCTCCTCGCGCTCGGCGGCGCCGGCGAGGTGCTGGACGTGGTGGACCGGATCTACGTCGTCGACCAGGGCGACCAGAAGGTGCGCGACGACGGCAGGTTCGCGGCGGCCGCCGACGCGCTCGGCGCCCGGCTGCAGGTGATCGAGCAGCCGAACCTCGGCGGGTCCGGGGGCTTCTCCCGCGCGATGGACGAGACGCTCCAGGCCGGGACCAGCGACTACATCCTGCTCCTCGACGACGACGTGGTGACCGAGACCGAGGGGATCCTGCGGGCGGTCGCGTTCTCCGACTTCGCCCGCACGCCCACCATCGTGGGCGGCCACATGTTCAACCTGTTCGTCCGCTCCCAGCTGCACGCCTACGGCGAGGTCATCGCCAAGTACCGCTGGTGGTGGGAGGAGGCCCCGAACACCAGGCGCGAGCACGACTTCGCCAAGGCGCCCGTCGCCCAGGCGCTCGCCGAGGCGGCCGGCGTGAAGGCGCGCGTGAAGACCAGCTCGGGGAGCCTGCGCGATACCTCCTGGCTGCACCGGCGCGTCGACGTCGACTACAACGGCTGGTGGATGTGCATGATCCCCGTCGACGTCCTCCGCAAGGTCGGGCTCTCGATGCCCATGTTCATCAAGTGGGACGACGCCGAGTACTGCGTCCGGGCGGGCGCGGCCGGCTTCCCGACCGTCTCCCTGCCGGGCATGGCCGCCTGGCACGTCCCCTGGCAGGACAAGGACGACGGCATCGACTGGCAGGCCTACTTCCACGAGCGCAACCGGCTGGTGACCGCGCTGCTGCACTCGCCGTACGAGCGCGGCGGGAACCTGGTCAAGGAGAGCTTCATCATCTCGGTGAAGCACGCCCTCGCGATGCAGTACTCGACCGCGGAGCTGATGCTCTCGGCGATCGAGGACGTGCTGACCGGACCGGCGCACATGCACGCCGGCATCGCCGGCAAGCTGGCCGAGATCAACGCGTTCCGGGCGGCCTTCCCGGACGCGCAGAACCGCACCACGCACGAGGAGTTCCCGCCGGTGCGCAGCAGGCCGCCGAAGCGCGGCCGCGCCTTCCGGGCGCCGCGCGGCAAGGTGAACGTGCTGGCGAGCGCGATGCTGGGCACGGTCAAGCAGCTGCGCCCGGTGGATTCGTCCGCGCAGGGCAACCCCCAGGTGGTGGTCCCGCACATCGACCGGCACTGGGGCCTTCTCTCGCAGGTGGACAGCGCGCTGGTCTCCTCGGCCGACGGCACCAAGGTGGCCTGGTACCAGCGCGACCCGGAGCGGTTCAGGCGGATCCTGCGGCGGGCGTCGGTGCTGCACGCCAAGCTCAGCCGGGAGTGGCCGGAGCTGGCCGGCCGCTACCGGACGGCCATGGACGAGCTGGCCTCCCCGGAGGCGTGGCGCCGCACCTTCGAGTCCGCGGGGCAGGACGGCCCCGTCCGGCCGGCGAGGTCCCCGCGGGAATGACGATCACGCGAACGCAGCCGGCGGCCCCGATGCGGCCGCCGGGGGACAGCGGCGGCCTGCGCGAGACCTTCCGGAACAAGTACCTGCTGCGGCTCCTCGTGCGCCGGGAGCTGCGCGCCCGCTACAAGGGGTCGTTCCTCGGCCTCGGCTGGTCCTACGTGCGGCCGGCCGTGCAGTTCGCGGTGTACTTCTACGTCGTCGGCGTCTTCCTCGGGACGAACCGGTCGGTCGAGGACTTCCCGGTCTACCTGTTCTCGGGCATGGTGCTGATCAACCTGTTCACCGAGACGCTGCACTCGACGACCCGGTCGGTGACGGGGAACGCGCCGCTCGTCCGGAAGGTGTTCCTGCCGCGCGAGCTGTTCCCCACGGCCTCCACGCTGGTCTCGCTGGTGCACTTCGTGCCCGGCGTCCTCATCGTGATGGTCGCCTCGCTCGCGTCCGGGTGGCGGCCGTCGCCGGTCGCGCTCGGCGCCGGGGCGCTCGGGCTCACGATCATCGTGGTGCTGGGGTTCGGCGTCGGGCTGGCCTTCGCGGCGGTGAACGTCTTCTTCCGCGATCTGGAGCAGGTCGTGGACATCTCGATGATCGTCATCACCTGGTCGGTGCCGATGATCTACCCGTGGACGCACGTGCGGGACCACGCGCCGGCCTGGGTCCTGGACCTGTACCTGGCCAACCCGCTGGTCAGCGCCATCTCGCTGTTCCAGCGGGCCTTCTGGTACCCGGGGACCGACGGGACCTTCGTCTTCCCGCCGCACCTGTACGAGCGCGCCGGAATCGCGCTCGCCGAGAGCGTGCTGGTGTTCCTCGCGGGCCGTGTGCTGTTCGCCCGCATGCAGAAGCGTTTCGCTCAGGAGCTGTAGCCGTTGATCCCCTCGATCGTCATCGACTCGGTGTCGAAGCACTTCACCCTCCGGCACGCGCACTCGTTCAAGGAGATGAGCGTCCGCGCCTTCCGCGGGCAGCGGCTGTCCGACCGGTTCACCGCGCTCGACCACGTGAACCTCACCCTGCACCAGGGCGAGACCGTGGCGCTGATGGGCCTGAACGGGTCGGGCAAGAGCACGCTGCTGAAGCTGATGTCCGGGGTCATGCAGCCGGACGAGGGCTCGGTGCGGGTGCGCGGCCGCATCGCGGGGCTCATCGACGTGGGCGCCGGGCTGCACCCCGAGCTCACCGGCCGCGAGAACGTCTACCTCAACGGCGCGATCCTCGGCATGTCCCGGGCGGAGATCCAGCGCAAGTTCGATGCGATCGTCGACTTCTCCGGCATCGAGCGGTTCCTCGACGACCAGGTGAAGTTCTACTCGTCCGGCATGTTCATGCGGCTGGCGTTCTCCATCGCGGCGCACACCGAACCGGACGTCTTCCTCATCGACGAGGTGCTGGCCGTCGGCGACCCGCCGTTCCGGGAGAAGTGCCTCGAGCGGATCCGGGAGCTGCGCGGCGAGGGCCGGACGATGGTCATCGTGGCGCACGACATCCAGATGCTCGTCGGGCTCTGCGACCGCGGCGTCACGATGCGGCAGGGCCGGGTCGTCTACGACGGGCCCACGGAGGAGGCCGGGCGGCTCGTCCGCGAGGACCGCCGGGCCCGCCGAGCGGCGGCAATGGGAGAAATCGGTGGATAAGGTATCCCGGGCCGCGGCGCGGCCGTCGGTCCGGACAGGCGACCAGGCGGGAATCCATGGAAGGGAAGCGGCGATGAGCGCGAACGAAGCCGGTCACCCACTGCTCGACAAGGTCTACCGGATCGTCGCCGACGGGACCTGCTCCGTCCTGTCCCTGGACATCTTCGACACCGTGCTCTGGCGCCGCGTGCCCCGTCCCACCGACGCCTTCGCGCTGCTCGGCGCCCGGCTGCGGGAGGCGGGCCTGTGCCCGCCGTGGGTGACCGACGCGACGTTCCGGCGGATGCGGATCGGCGCCGAGGAGGCGGCCCGCCGCAACCGCGACACCCTCGGCACCGAGGTCTCGCTCTTCGACATCTGGCGGGCCATGCCGGCCGGGGTGTTCGGCTCGGCGTCCCTGGACCAGCTCGTCGCCGCCGAGCTGCGCCTCGAACGCGAGATCACCGTGGTGGACCTGGACGTCGCCGAGGTCGTCAAGGCCGCGCGCAAGCAGGACATCGACGTCGTGCTGGTCTCCGACACCTACTTCACCGAGGACCAGCTCGCGCACCTGCTGGACCGGCCGGAGCTCGGCCCGATGGAGGACGTCCGGATCTTCCGCTCCAACCAGCACGGCACCGACAAGGCGTCCGGCCTGTGGGACATCGTGCTGCGCGACCTCGGCCGCAGCCCCGAGCAGATCGTGCACATCGGCGACAACGAGGTCGCCGACGACGAGGTGCCGGCCGAACTCGGCGTGCGGACGGTCCGCTACCTCCGGCTGGACGAGCCCTACACGCAGGTCCTCGAGCGCGAGCACGAGCCGCTCCGCCCGGCCGGCGAGCACGCCCCCGACCTGGACGAGCGGCACGGCGACCTCGGGCTGACGAGCCTGCGGGCCAAGACGGTGCACGCCGGCGGCCCGTTCGCCACCTCGGCGCTGGAGACGGCCTGGCGCTACGGGGCCGGCGTGCTCGGCCCGGTGCTGACCGGGTTCGCCGAGTGGATCGCCGAGCGGGCCGTCGAGAACGGCACCCGGATGCTGTGGTGCCCGATGCGAGAGGGCGAGCTGCTCTCCAAGCTGATCAACGACGCCGCGCGGGCCCGCGGCTGGGACCTGGAGGCCAGGCCGGTCTGGCTGTCGCGGTTCGTGACGTCGCTGGCCGGCCTCGACCCCTTCGACACCGACGCGGTGCACGCGTTCGTCCGCAGCGGCTACCAGCTGACCGTCCGGCAGGCGCTGGCCGTCCTGGAACTGCAGCCCGGCGACGTGCCCGGGCTCGCGACCGAGCTGGACACCGTCGTCGACAACGGCGACATCGCCGACCGGGTCAGCAAGGCGCTGACCGAGACGCCGCACCTGTGCAACCGGCTCGCGGTCACGGTCACCGCCGCGCGCGAGCGCCTGCTCCGGTCGCTGCGGGAGGCGGGGGCGCTCGACGGCACCGAGCTGACCCTGGTCGACCTCGGCTGGGGCGGGACGATCCAGCGCCAGCTCGCCCGGGTCCTGGAGATCGCCGGCATCGACATCGTGCCGTCCGGCCTCTACCTCGCCACCGACAACCGGGCCGAGCGGCTGTACCTGGCCGGCCTGCGCGCCGAGGGCTACCTGGCGCAGGCCGGGCATCCCGCCGCGGTCGCCGCGACCGTCACCCGCAGCCCCGAGGTCGTGGAGCAGTGCGTGAACGCGCTGTGCGGGTCGCTGATCGGCTTCACCGACGAGGGCGGCCCCGTCCTCGGGGACTCCGCCGACTCGCCGTCGCAGAACGCCGAGCGCCGGACCGTCCAGGACGGCATCCTGGCGTTCCAGCGCATGTGGAACCGGTACGTCACCCTCTCCGAGGGTGCCTGGCCGAGCCTCACGCTGCCGGCGGCCCGCGACCGGCTGGCGCGGATCCTCATCTCGGCGCTGCAGTCGCCCACCCCCGACGAGGCCGCCGTCTTCGGCAACTGGGTGCACGAGGACAACTTCGGGTCCACGCTGGTCACCACGCTGCTGCCCGCCGACCTGAAGCCCGCGATCCCCTACCTGTCCCCGGGCGACCTCGAGGACCTGCACATGCGGGACTCGTTCTGGCCCGCGCTGCTCGCCGCGTCCGACACCGGGCTCGGCGCCGCGGCCCGGGCCATCGCGGACGGGGCGATCCGCGCCGCGGCCTTCGACCCGTCCGGCGAGCGCTACGAGACGCGGCTGCGGTACCGGACGTCGGACGACCGGTGGCACGAGCCCATCCGGCGCCGGGTCCGGATCAACCACAACGGGCTGTCGTTCGCGCGGTTCGCCTTCGAGCACCACGACACGGTCGACATCTCCCTGGCCGTTCCGGGCCGGCCCGCGATAGTGCGGGTCGACTGGATCGAGGCCCGGGTCATCGCCGGCGGGCGCCGCCACGAGCAGGTGCTGCGCTGGGACAAGCCCGAGGACTTCGTCGGCCTGCACTATGCCGACTGCCGCTACCTCGGCGGCAACCTGATGGAGTTCGACACCGCCTACGCGGCGGTGTGGCTGCCGCTCGCCCGCCGTGCCGGGGCGCCGGTGGTGTCGTCCGGGCAGATCACCGTCGCGTTCGCGATGCTGCCGCAGTCGATGACGGGCATGGCGCCGCGGATGCCCGTCGACAGGAAGGCCGCCCGCGCCGCGAGGACCGCCCGGATCACCGACCGGCTCCGCGAGGAGTACCGCGCGGCGGGGGTCAAGGGCGTCGCGGCCGGCGCGGGACGAGTGGCCAGGAGGAAGCTCGGCGATGGTTCGTGAGCACGGCGAGGAGATGACCGGATCCCGCGAGGATCCGCACCGGCAGGCCCGGGCGGCCCGCGAGCTGCCGCTGCTGCTGCATTCGATGTCGGTGTTCCGGGAGCTGTTCGCGGCCGTCTTCGGCTGCCGCGAGATCGGCACCGTGGTCGAGGTCGGGGTGGAGTCCGGCCAGGTCAGCTCGGTGTACGCCGACCTCGGCGCCACCGTGTACTGCGTCGAGCCGAGCCCGGACGACGACCTGCGGGCGGTCCTGGACGCCGACCCCCGGCTCACGCTGGTCGAGGGGCACTCCCCGGCGGCGCTGGACGGCCTGCCCGCCGCCGACCTCTACGTGCTGGACGGCGACCACAACTACACGGTCGTCCGCGCGGAGCTCGACTGGATCATGAAGAACGCCCCCGACGCGGTGGTCGTCCTCCATGACGTGCTGTGGCCGTCGGGCCGCCGCGACTTCTACTACCAGCCGTCCACCCTGCAGCCGGAGGACGTGCATCCGGCGACGGCCGACGGCCCGACGGTCTGGCACGACGACGTCACCCCGGCCGGGTTCGTCGGCCGCGGGGCCTTCACCGCCGCGACGCACGCCGGCGGCGAGCGCAACGGGGTCCTCACGGCCGTCGAGGACGCGATGGCCGCCGGCGACGGCGGGTGGCGGCTGGAGATCGTTCCCGCGGTGTTCGGGTTCGGCGTGCTGGTCCGGGAGGAGGCGCCGGGCGCGGACCGGATCTTCGAGGCGCTGCGCCCGTTCACGTCCTCCTCGCTCGTGGCCGCCATGGAGAACAACCGCATCGCGCTGTACTCCCGGGTGCTGCAACTGCAGTACGAGGCGGTGTCGCGCGCGGACGACGCGAACCGGCTGGCCGAGACGATCGCCGTCCAGCAGCAGAAGATCGAGCAGCTGCGGGCCGAGCTCGACCGGGCCACCGCCGGGTCGCCGTCCCGGACGCGCGCGGTGGAACGCCCGAAGGGGCCGGCGGGCAACGACTACGTCACGACCGTCGCCATGCACCTCGAGACCTGGGGGACGTTCCTCGAACAGGATCCGGCGCTGGTCGACGCGGAGAACCTGCACGAGATCCTGGGCATCCCCATCCTCAGCGGGCATCGGGCCGACCTGGAGGCGTTCGCGGGCCACAACACCGTGTTCGACCGCATCGCCGCGAGGGTCGGTGCCGCGAGCCTCGCCTACGAGGACCAGGCCAGCGCCAAGCACTACTTCGACCTGTTCGGCCGCGCCGAGGCCCACCACCAGGAGCTGACGAGGGTCGTCGACCTCGGCGTCTTCATGGGCGGCTCGTCGGTCGTGCTGGCCGGGTGCGTCGAGCCGATGGGCCTGGAGCTGGACCTCGTCGACGCCAACCACGCCTACCTGCAGTTCACCTACGAGCGGCTGCGCCGCATCTTCCCGGGCGCCATGCAGCGGGTCCGCATGTTCCACGGCGACCTGCCCACCTACGTGGAGAGGGTGCTGCTGGAGGAGAACCCGGTGCGCGCCATGATCCACCACGACGGGGCCCACGCCTTCGGCCAGGTCGTGAAGGACCTCAGCGCGCTGTACTTCGCGCGCGACCGGGTGCACAGCCTCGTGCTCAAGGGCACCCATCTGCGCGGCGACATCGTCCATTCCAACTTCGTGGACGCCGCGGCCTACGCCATGTTCGGCGCCGACGTGAAGTACGAGCCGCTCGGGGCCCAGTTCCCGCCGGACGCCCCGGTGACGAATCCGGACCAGTGGGCGGGCAACTACTTCCTGCCCGGCCGGCCGGAGGGCATGTACATCACGTTCGGCGGCCTGGACTGGAAGTATCCGCACCGGACGATGACCCTGGACGCGTTCCTGCCGGCGAAGGCGGAGCCGGAGGCCTGAGCCGGGCCCGCCGGCCCGGGGGGCGCAGTGGCCGCATCCGGCCAGATTGGGGTGGGGGTGCGCGGGGTTCGGTGCAGGTTGGGTGGGTGACCGAAATGGGGGTTCGTGTCGCTCTTTCGGGGTCATGTTCCGCGGAACGTGACACGCGACCCCGGCGGGCTCTTTACTCTTGCGGTGTAGGCGAACCGAGGCGACAGGACAGGCAACCCCCAGGCGTTCCCCCCGTTCCGCGACTCCCAGGGGTCTCTCGACGTGACGGACATGGCGAGCGGGTCCGCGATGGCGCGGCTCACACAGGCCGACCGCGTCTATGTGGGCTGGCGCTACGCGCAGGTGCACCCGGACCCGGGGCCGCCCCCCGGCCTGCCCGAACCGGCCGAGCGGCCGCCGGCCGGGCCGCCCGTGCGGCGCCCCGCCGAGCACATGACGGCGCGCCCGCTGCGGATCGCGACCGGCGGCGCCGTCGCCGGCGTCGGGCTCTTCCTGGCCTGCGCCGTCGCCGGGATGCTGCCGTGGGCGTTCGCGGGCGTGGCGCTGGTGGCGTGCGCGGTCGTCCTCGCCATCACCGGCGGCGCGCTGTGGCGCGACGAGCGGGCCGTCCGGGCGCGGCTGGCCGACGAGCGGGAGCGCGGCGAGCGCGAGCGGGCCGCCCGCGACCGCGAGCGCGAGGAGGCGCGGCGCGCCTACGACGACGCCCGGCGCGAGTGGGAGCGGCGGCACCGCGCGTACGAGAGCCAGCGCGAGTGGTACCCGGTCGCGGTCCCGCCCGGCGTCGACCGGGTGGACGTGGTCGGCGGGACGCTCGCCGGCTGGTCCGCCGCCGTCACCACGATGGGCGCGGCGCGCCTGGCCGTCGGCGCCCGGCTGACCGTCATCGACCTGTCGGAGGGCGCCGTCGCGCACGACCTGCTGCGGCTGGCCGCCGACCGCGGCGACGACCCGCTCGTCTGGGTGCTGCCCGCCGACCTGCCGCGGCTGGACGTCACCCGCGGGCTGAACCCCGAGGCGCTGGCGGACGTGCTGTCGCTGGTCGTCAGCGCCGGCGAGGAGGAGGGCGGCACCCGCGACCTGTCCTTCGACAACTCGATCCTGGAACGGCTGATCGAGGTGCTCGGCCCGGACGCGACGATCCCGCGCATCACCGCGGCGCTGCGCGTCCTCGCCCAGGTCGGCGATCCCCGCGAGGACCTGCGCAAGGGCCTGCTCACCGACGAGCAGCTGGAACGCGTCGCGACGCTGTTCGGCCGGGACGCCACCGACCGCATCGTGGTGCGCCGCGCGTGGGCGCTCGAAGCGCAGCTGCGCAAGCTGGAGAAGCTCGCGACCGAGCCGGTGGGGCTGCCGCCGTCCCGGCTGCACGTGGTGTCGATGGACCGCCGCGCGGGCGTCCTCACCAACCGGATCCTCGGCACGTACGTGACGACCGCGCTGACGCACCGCATCCGCGAGTCGCCGCCCGGCGGCCGCTGGGACCACACGCTGTTCCTGTGCGGCGCCGAGAAGCTGCGCGGCGACGTCCTGGACCGGCTCATCGACGCCTGCGAGGCCACCGGGACCGGCCTGGTCCTGATGTACCGGTCGATCCCGCGGCACGTCCGCGAGCGCCTCGGCCGCCGCGGGCACGCCGCCGTCGGGTTCATGCGGCTCGGCAACCCCGAGGACGCCCGCGTCGCCGCCGAGCACATCGGCACCGACCAGCCGCTGCTGGTCGCGGAGATCACCGACTCGGCGGGCGAGACGCTGTTCGACGTCGCGGGGGAGAGCTACGCCAGCACCGTCGCCTACGCGCGCCCGCGCGGGGACGGGCTCACCGACCCGGTCTGGTCGCCGCTGCCCGCGCCCGCCGCCGACGACTCGGTGCTGGTCGAGGGCATCAGCTCGGCCACCGCGTGGGGGCGGACGGTCACCGCCCGGCGCGCCGAGAAGCAGCGGTTCCGCGAGCTGCTGGTCGAGCCGCCGCAGTTGCAGGAGCTGCCGCCGACCGCCATGGTCTTCACCCATTCCGGCACGACGGGCCGCCGCATCATGCTGGTGGACGCCAACCCGGGCATCATCACGCTGCCGACCGCGCACTCGATGGAGTTCGAGGAGTACCTGCGCGAGCAGGAGGCCCTCGAACGCGCCGCCGGCGAGGAGACCGACGATCGCGATGGGGAACCGGACGGCGACGCCGCGGACTCCGGGCCGGAGGCGCCGCCCGCCGGGCCGCCGCCCGCGCCGCGCGCCCGGCACGCGCTGCCGCGCGGCGCCGCGCCCCGCTCGCCGCGGATCGTCCCGCCCCTGAAGCCCAACGGCCGCCACAAGGCCGACCCCCCGGCCTGACCCGCCCCCTGACCCTCCCGCCTGACCAACGTGGGGCCGGGCGGTGGCGCGGGGCGGGGGCGCGGGTAAGGATGGGCGGGTGACGTACCCCCCAGGTTCCATGCCGCCCGGTATGCCGCCGTACGGACGGGGGGCGGGCGTGCCGCCCGGCCCGCCGCCCCGGATGGGCGGCGCGAGCGGAGCGGGCGGCGCGGGCGGGACGGGCCGCGGGGCTGGCGGCGAGTGGCGCGGCGAGGCGGTCGTCCTGCCGGGGCCCTGGTACCGGATCCAGGCGATCCCGGCGCCGCAGCGGGGCGCGTCCGCCGAATGGGACTTCGTCAGCGTGCTGCCCGCCGCGTTGTCGGCGGCGCGCCGCAACCGCCCGTTCGTGGTCGGGTGGTTGTCGGCGGGCGGCGGCGCGCCGCTGGAGCTGATCACCAACGCGGGGCCGATCGGCGCGCCGGGGCCGGACGGCGAGGCGCAGGGCCTGCTGTTCCCGAGCGGCGCCCGGGGCGTCCGGATCGGCGACGGCTGGCTGCGGCGGGCGTCCCGGATGGCCTGGACGCGCTGCCCCGGACGGCTCGCCCCGCAGACCGGCCCGGCCGACGCCGGGCCCGGCCTGTTCGAGGCGACGCTGGTCACGCTGATGGAGCGGCCGTTCGGCTGGTTCGTGGCCGCCGAGCCGTGCGACGAGCGGCTGATCGACACCGAGATGCGCGAGCTGCACCACGAGCTGCGGATGCTGCGGCGCGGCGAGGACGAGCAGGCCCGGCTCGCCGTCGCCCGCGCCGACCAGCGGCTCGCCGAGCTCGACGCGTTCCGCGAGGCCGGGCTGTGGAAGGTGCGGGTCGTCGCGGGCGCCGCGACGCAGGACGAACTCGGGCAGATCGCCCCGGTGCTCGTCGGCTCGATGGAGCTCGGGCACCACCCGTACCGGCTGCGGTCCGGGCACGGCAGCGGCACGTTCGAGGAGATGCTGCGGCCGGGCGCGGAGCCGGCGCCGCTGCGCCCGGCGGCCGAGCCGGAGCAGCGCTACCCGTTCGTCGCGACGGCCGGCGCGCTGTCGGCGCTGGCCGGGCTGCCGCGCCGCGAGGTGCCGGGCCTGCGCGTCCTGGACGCCGGGTACTTCGACGTGACGTCGGAGACCGACGACGCGGCGCCGGCCCGCCCCGAGGCGCGGATCGAGCTCGGCGCGATCCTGGACGGCCAGGACCGGCAGGTCGGCACGTTCACCGTCCCGCGCTCCACGATCAACCGGCACGTGTTCGTGACGGGCGCGACCGGGGCGGGCAAGTCGCAGACCGTCCGGCACCTGCTGGAGCAGCTGACCCGCGCGGGCGTGCCGTGGCTGGCGATCGAGCCGGCGAAGTCGGAGTACGCGGCGATGGCGGGCCGGATCGAGGACCTCGGCGGCCCGGTCACGGTCGTGAACCCGTCCGACCCGGCGTCGGTTCCGCTGTCGGTGAACCCGCTCGCGCCCGAGCCCGGCTATCCGGTGCAGGCGCACATCGACATGGTCCGCGCGCTGTTCCAGGCCGCGTTCGACGCCGAGGAGCCGTTCCCGCAGATCATGGCGCAGGCGCTCCAGCGCGTCTACGAGACCAACGGCTGGGACGTGGTGACCGGCGCGGGCGTCCCCGGCTCGCTGATCGAACCGGCCGTCCCGACGCTGGAGCAGCTGCAGAACGCGGCGCTCCAGGTGATCCAGGACGTCGGGTACGGGCGCGAGCTGATGGCCGACGTGCAGGGGTTCGTGGACGTCCGGCTCCGCTCCCTGCGGATCGGCTCGGCCGGGCGGTTCTTCGAGGGCGGCCACCCGGCCGACATCGGCGGGATGCTGCGCGACAACATCGTGCTGGCCATCGAGGACGTCGCCAACGACGAGGACAAGGCGTTCCTCATGGGGACGCTCATCATCCGGGTCGTCGAGCATCTGCGGATGCGCGAGCGGCGCCGCGACCGCTCCACCGGCCCGGCGCTGCGGCACGTCATCGTGATCGAGGAGGCGCACCGGCTGCTGCGCAACCGCGGCCCCGAGCGCGGCAGCTCGCACGCCGTGGAGCTGTTCGCCGGGCTGCTCGCCGAGATCCGCGCGTACGGCGAGGGCATCATCGTCGCCGAGCAGATCCCGACCAAGCTCGTCCCGGATGTGATCAAGAACACGGCGCTGAAGGTCGTGCACCGGCTGCCCGCGCACGACGACCGGCACCAGGTCGGCGCGGCGATGAACCTGGACGCCGACCAGTCCCGCGAGGTGGTGTCACTGCGGCCGGGCGTCGCGGCGGTGTTCGCCGACGGGATGGACCGGCCGCTGCGCGTCCGTGTCCCGCTCGGTGAAGGGCGCGAGGCCGAGCTGCCCGGCCCGCCGCCGCCCGTGGACGGCCGCCGCTCGGCCGCGTGCGGCTGCGAGTGCCGGTCGGGCCGCGCCTGCACCCTCTACGAGCTGCGCGAGGCCGACCTCGTCGCCGGCCATCCGGACTGGGCGTGGCTGCGGCTGTGGGCCGACACCCTCGTCCTCGCGCACGTGGTGAACCGGCCGGTGCCCGCCGTCCCGCCGGAGCTCGGACGGGCCTGGTCGCGGCTGGCGCCCCGGCTGCGCGAGTGCGCGCTCGCGACCGTCCTGGAACGCGCCGTGACCCGCCGGTCGTGGGCGCTGCGGACCGTGTACCCGCCGTCGGAGCTGACCGCCACCGCCGCCGGGGTCGCGCAGAAGCTCCTCGGCGGCGCCGCCGGGGGCGCGGCCCCCGGCCCGACCTGGGTGATCCCGCAGCTCCGCTGGCTGCACGAGCTGGACCGGCTGTTCCCCTACGGCGCGGGCGTCCCCGACAAGCACGCGCCCGCCCCGCCGCTGGACTACCCGCTGCCCGGCCTCAAGCAGCCGCCGCAGCCGAGGTTCGGCCACCGGCTGCGCGCGCTGCGCCGCCACCCGCTGTCGATGGAACTGGACCGCAACCGGCCGCTCGCCCTCACCGCACTCGAAGGCGACGACGACCACGCGGGCTTCTACGCCGACCTCGCCGTCATCGCGATCGGCCTCCCCGAGGAGGAGCAGATCGAGCACGCCGCGCGCATGATGCAGGCCGAGGCGTGGCTGGAACCCGTGCTGAGCTGGCCGGAACGCTTCGTCGAGCCGTTCGCCGACCCGTCCGCCGGCCTTCCGTTCCTGTCTCGCGAACCCGAACCCGAACTCGAATCCGAATCCCAACCGGAACCGGACGGCGCCGGCGATGCGTGAGGCGTCCGCGACGATGCGATCACGATTCGGTGATAACTCACCCAATCCTCGCTTCCGCCGCTAGATTCTTCCGTCGGACCGGCCCGCCCCACCCGCGGAGGAAGCGGCACATGGACCCGCAGATCGACGACCGGAGCCACCTGCGGGACACCGGCGGGCACCAGCGGACCCCTCCGGACCCCTTCTTCCGCCACGCGCCGCAGGCCGCCGACGCGGCCGGGCAGCCGCTGCAGAGCGCCACCCGCTACCTGTCGGCCGCCGTCTACCTGGACCAGCGGCTCTGCGACCGGGTCATCGCCGAGTTCCTGGACGACGAGCACCGCGCCGTCGTGCCGTCCTTCGGCTTCGACCTCGGCCCGGTGATCCTGCACGCCGTGCGCGCCCGCCGGTTCCGGCTCGCCCGCGACCTGGCGATCATCGTCGCGTTCGTCGTGGCCTGGATGCTCGTGCCGGCCGTCGCCGCGCTCTACCTCCTGGTCACGATGCTGCTGCACGTCCCGTGGCGGCGGCTGCGGTGGCGGTGGCGGCTGGCGCTCGGCTGGTTCGCGGCCCTGAGCCTGCTGCCGGTGGTCCTGTTCGGGCTGCGGGACCAGCAGCAGGGCTTCGAGGGCTACGAGGAGCAGGACAACACCGGCTTCCTCGACTCGCTGCAGACCGACCACGCGCTGCTGACCATCATGCTGCTGTTCCTCGTGATGGCGACGGTCGTGTTCGTCCACCTCGCGGTCGTCTTCCACACCCTGGCTCGCGACCTGGGGCCCGGCGCCACCGGTCCCGGGCCGCGCACCTACAGCGAACGGGTCCGGCTGGTCATCGACCGGGTGCGCTCGGCGCAGCATGGCAACGTGACGCTCTACTCGGGCGGCAACCCCTTCATCGGCGCGGGCGACGTGACGGCGCCCTGGACGCGCATCTGGTCCATCGCGCTGGAGCTGGACCGTCCCGCGTCCGGGTCGCGCGCCCCCGACGGCGACGGGGCCGCCTCGGACTCCGGCGGCGCCGCGACCGAGCCCGGCCCGCGGCGGGTGGACGCGGTCGCCATGCACGACCGCATCCGCGCCAAGATCCTCCAGATGCGGGACGAGGCGCCCGCGCCGCGTCCCGGCGGGCCCGCCGCGGACCGGTCCCCGCTTCCGCCGAACGAGCGCATCAGCGGGCTGGTCAGCGACGTCCACATCGTCGGCCGCGGCCGGTGCCCGCAGCGGCCCCGCCCGGTCGACGCGGTGAGCGGCCGCTGGTTCCAGGGGCACCCGCTGATCGACGCGACCGCCGGCGTGCCGTTCTCCGTCGCCTCGCCCGAGGCGGTCGAGGCGATGATGCGCCATCCGCAGGGCGACCTGCGCTGCTACCAGCGCGTCACCGTCGCCGGACACGGCCAGGCGATCGACGCGGCGGACGGCCGGCCCGTCGCGCCCGCCGAGGAGAAGGACGTCGTGCTGTCGGCGTTCGTCTACCTCGCGGTCGAGGGGCGCATGCTCTACGGGCAGTTCGTCACGACGGTCCTGCCGCCCGTCCGGGAGGAGTACCGCATCGTCGACCGGCTGCCCGACTGGGACGCGGTGACCCTGCTGTTCCGCACGCTGACCGAGAGCTGGCGGACGGTGCTGGCCGGCACGCTGCTCGCCTGGCCGCGGATGTTCACCACCTGCTGGACGATGGCCCGCAGCCTCGTCGCGGCGACCTCGTCCGGCAACCCGGCGCGCAGGACCTCGCACGACTACGGCGCGCGGATCAGCGTCCGCGAGCTGTTCGCCGAGGAAGGCTTCGCGACGTTCGTCCAGGAGACGGACGTCGACAAGTACATGCGGCTGATCGAGCGGCGGGTGAACGAGGCCGTCCTCGACTACCTGTCGGACGAATGCGGCATCGACGTGTCGGCCTACCGCGCGCAGGCCGGCGCCATCCTGAACCAGGGCGTCATCATGACCGGCGGCACCGTCCACGGGCAGGTCGCCTCCGGACGCACCGTCGACCAGCGGCAGACCCGCATCAACCCCTGACCTCGCGGAGGACGGCATGGCCCAGCACGGAGACCGGGGCATCAGCATCGGCGGGCACGCCAACGTGTCCGGCCAGGTCGCCAGCGGCGACCACGTCACCCAGAACCAGCAGATCGTCGGTGCCGCCGGCACGGACGTCGCCGAGGCGCTCGCCCGCGTCGAGCGGCTGCTGGAGCAGCACGCCGGCGACCTCCCCGAGGCCGGGCGGGCCCGCCGCGATCTCGCCGACGTCCGCGAGGAGGCGCAGGAGGACGACCCGGACCCCGAGCGCATGAACGGCGCCCTCGCCCGCCTGGCCCGCCGCGTCTCGGGTGTCGCGGCGCTCGCCGAGGCCGTCCACGCCCTGACCACCGCCCTCGGCGCAACCGGCTGAACAGGCCCCTGGCGGAGGAACAGGCCGCCAAGGCCCAGCTGACGCGTCTCTGTTACGACGCGCCGGTCGTCAGATGTTGTCGCCGTTGCGGGCGGGGAGGCCGACCTGCTGGGCGATGGGCGCCCAGTAGCCGATGAACTCGTTCTTGGCGTCCGTCGCCTCCTGGTTGGCGCTCGCGACGTCGTCGTCGGACGGGCAGCCCGGCGCGACGTCCAGGTAGCGCTGGTTCGACTCGACCGACGCCCGCAGCGCCCGGACGAGCGCGTCCTTCATCGCGGTGCCGTTGTCGAGCGCGCTCACGTCGAGGGCGTTGGCCCGGTCGAGCTGCCCCTGCCGCTCGTCGCGGATGCGCTGCAGCCCCTCGATGGTGCAGCCCTCCTCGACGACGGTGCCGAGCTCGGAGCGGGTCTGCCCCATCTCCTCCAGCAGCCCGTCGACCGCGCGGGCCTGCGTCGTCGTGTCGCCGCTGGGTGAGGCGTCCGCGGTGGGGGAGTCGGTCGGGCTCTCCTCCTCGGTCGTGACGGTCTGCCCCGTCGGCGACGACGCGGGACCGGCGACGGACCGGGCCGGCTTGCCGGACCCGCTCGGCCAGAACACGATGCCGAGCGCGATCACGACGAGCAGCACCACACCGGCCGCGACCAGGAAGTACATCGCGCCGTTCCGCTTCGCGGGCGCCGGCGGCTGCCAGATCGCGGGCTCCGACCACGGCTCGGGCCCGAGCTGCGTCGACCGCTCGGCCCACGGTTCCTGCCCGAGCTGCGTCGAGTGCTCGCCGGACGGCGGCATGGGCGTGGTGTGGTCGGGCGGGGCCTGCCACGTCCCGGCCTCCGGCGGGTCGGGCACCGGGATCCAGGGAGGCGGCAGCGGATCGCCGTAGCCGCTGCCGAAACCGCCCGGCGCGGCCCCCGGAGCGCCCGGGGACGGCTTGCTGAACAGGTCGCCCGGGGACGCGGGCGGGACGCCGTAGTCGCGGGTCGTCTCGTCCTCCGCGGACGGGTCGCGCGAGGTCTCCTCACCCGCGGCCACGGTATGGCCGGGACCCTCGGACGGGTTCGGGCTCACCGGCGCGTTGCAGCGTGTGCAACGGGGGAGAGCCGGATTGGTGTCGCTTCCGCAGCCCGGACACCGCATAACAGCCCCTTACCCCGTGAGGTGCAACGGTGACAAGATACTGCCCCCGCCCCCGGAGCGGATGGGCCCTCCACGGGTCGCAACCCGGTTGTGATCGGACGGTCACCCTCCCGCCCGGCCGTCAGGCACGCCGCCGCCCGGCGGTCACACCCGCTGCCAGCTGCGCACCGGCTGCCCGGTCTTCTTCGCCACCGGGTTCCACAGCGCGACGAACCGCTGCTTGGCCCGCGTCGCGCGCAGCTCGCCCTGCGCGCGCCCCGGCACGTGCGCGGCGTTCGGCTTCGGCCTGCCGTGGCAGTGCGCCGCGCTCTGCCGCGCCCAGTTCAGCAGCAGCTGGTCGACCTGCAGCGACGCCTGCAGCGCCTGGGCCAGCGACGACCGCAGCTGCTCGCCCTTGGTCAGCTGGGCGACCTGGAGCTTGTGCGTCCGGTCCAACTGGTTCTGGCGCCGCTGGACGGCCTGCTGGAACCCCTGGATCGCGGCCGGCATGTCCTTGCACTTGCCGGTCCGGGAGAGCGCCCCGGCGAGGACGCGGCGGGCGTCGACGCTGGCGTTCAGCACCGCGCTCATCGCCTCGGCCTGCTTCCTCTCCTGCGGGCTGATCTTGGGCTCGTTCTGCGACACCGGCTTGGTGGACGACTCGGACGCCTTCGGCGACGCGTTGTTCTTGCCGCCGGACGGCCACACGACGAACGCCACCGCGACGAGCGCCACGGCGACCAGGGCCGCGACACCGATCAGCAGCGGCTTGCTCGGCCCGCCGCCGGAGCGCGCCGGGGGCGGGTAGCCCGGATGGCCGGGGTCGCCGGGCCCCATCGGGCCCATCTGACCCATCGGCCCCATGGGCATGCCCTGGCCCATCGGGGCGCCGTACCCTTCCGGGCCGCCGGGGCCCATCGGGGGAGCGCCCATGACGGACGTGGCGCCCGCGTCCATCCGGGTCTGGTCGAAGCCGCCGGCCGGGCCGAAGTCCATCCGGGTGTGCCCGTCGAACGGCGGCGGGCCCGCCGGGCCGGGCGCGAGCTGCGTCGCGTCCGCGTCGAGCATCGTCGCCTCGCCCTGCGGCTGCGAGCCGGCGACCGGCAGCGGCGCGCCCCACGCCTGGCCGGCGGGCTGCTGCGGCTGCTGCTGCCCGTAGATCTGGGTCGCCTCCGCGGCCTCCTGCGGGTCGGGCCTGCGCGGCTGGGCGAACCACGAGTCCGGGACGATCGACTCGACCGGCGTCGGCGGCGCCTCCGGAGCGAGCGAGCCGCCGGAGAAACCGCCGCCGGAGAAACCGCCGCCGGGAAAACCGCCGGCGGGCGGCAGTGCGGGCGCACCGGACGCGGGCGGCGCACCGAGCGCCGGCTGCTGCCCTTGGCCGTTCACGCCCTGCCCTTGGCCGTTCGCTGGATCCTGGCCGTTCGCTTGAGCCTGGCCGTTCGCTTGCACCTGCCCGTTGTTGGCGCCCGGCTGGTCGGCCCACGCGGGCGGCGGCGGGGCGTCGGCACCGTTCGCAACGCCGTTCGCCGTGCCGTTCCCGGCGGGAAGCGCCGGCATGCCGCCGGTGGGGGTGTAGCCCTCCGCGTCCGGGTCGAACGTCCACGTCGCGGTGGACTCCGGGTCGCCGGGCGCCGGGCTGGCGGGCGCCCACGCGGGCGTCGGCGGCGGCACCATCATGGTCTTCTCGTCGAGCCCCGCACCGCCGCCATGGCCCGCACCGCCGCCATGGCCCGCGCTGCCACCGTGACCTGCGGCGCCGCCCAGCCCCGCGGTGCCGTCGAGGACGGCGGAGCCCTCCCGCACCGGCGCCGGCAGCGGCCCGACCGAGTACACGTCGATGGGCGCGTCGCAGTTCGAACACTTGCCGAGCGTCCCGGGCGTGTGAGAACCGCACGTCGGACACTGCATCGCTCTGACCTCGCCTTGTCGCCGCTTGCCACGCTTCGCGAAACTCGGCCCGCCGGCTCGGGCGGGCGCCCCCCGCACATCTCCGAGGAACCCCGCAAGCCGGCAGGGCTCCCGACAAAAGTAGTGGGTGATGTCGTTCGAGGGCGCGTGGATGGGAATCTGGACTCACCGCTAACGGGGTCGCACCGAATCACGACATCTCGGTGCCGGTCAAGATTGCCGCCGGTGGTTTACCGGGTTCGCTGTGAGGCTGATCACATCTTAGTGCGGGCGGCGCCGCAGCGCCGGAGAACCGCGCACACCGGCCGCCCCGGCGGGCCCGGCGCGCCGCGAGCGCTGCGCGCAGCGGCTAGGCTCGGAGCGGTTCAGGGCGCGCCCGGCAGGACCGCGCGGTTGAACGAGACAGGCACATCCAGAGAAGACGGAGTCCATGAGCGATCTTCCGCTGCGTTCGCAGCTGGCCGTCGCGCTCGGTCGTACGGCCGCCAAGATGTCCCGGATGGCGGGCCGCGGGGACGGCTCGGTGATCGGCGGCCGGATCGGCCTGCGTCTCGATCCGGAGCTGCTCACCCGCCTCGCCAAGGACCGCAAGCTCGTCCTCGTGTCCGCCACCAACGGCAAGACGACGACGACCCGGCTGATCACCTCGGCGATGACCCCGCTGGGCGAGGTCGCCACCAACGCGTTCGGCGCGAACATGCCCACCGGGCACGTGTCCGCGCTCGCGTCCGCGCCCACCGCCCGCTACGGCGTGCTGGAGTGCGACGAGAAGTACGTCCCGATGGTGCTGCGGGAGACCGGCGCGAACATCGTCGCGCTGATGAACCTCAGCCGCGACCAGATGGACCGCGCCGCCGAGATCTGGCTGCTGGCCGGCAAGTGGCGGCGCGCGCTGGAGGCGTCCCCCAACAGCCACGTCATCGCCAACTGCGACGACCCCCTCGTCACCTGGGGCGCGTCGTCCGCCAAGAGCGTGACGTGGGTCGCCGCGGGCCAGCACTGGCGCGAGGACTCCTGGTGCTGCCCCGAGTGCGGCGGCCCCCTCGACCGGCAGGACACCGACGAGGACAGCGACTGGGCCTGCCGGCAGTGCCACTTCCGGCGCCCCCGCCCCGACTGGGCGCTCAAGGGCGACCAGATCACCGGCCCGGACGGCCGCGCGTTCTCGCTCTCCCAGCTGTCGCTGCCGGGCCGCGCCAACCGGTCCAACGCGCTGATCGCGCTCGCGGTCGTCGCCCAGTTCGGCGTCCCGCCCGAGCAGGCGCTGCCGCTGATGTCGCAGGTGCGGTCGGTCGCCGGCCGCTACACCACCGTCGAGCACGAGGGCCGCACGCTGCGGCTGCTGCTGTCGAAGAACCCGGCCGGCTGGCTGGAGGCGTTCGACGTCCTACAGCCCGCGCCCGGCCCCGTCGCCCTGTCGATCAACGCGCAGGGCCCCGACGGCCGCGACACCTCCTGGCTGTGGGACGTCGACTACCGCATCCTGCGCGGGCGTCCCGTCTGGGTCAGCGGCGAGCGCCGCATCGACCTCGCCGCCCGCCTCGAGGCCGCCGACGTGGCGTTCACCGTCGTGGACGACATCGACCAGGCCGTGATGGCGGTGCCGCCCGGGCACCTGGACGTGATCGCCAACTACACCGCCTTCCAGAGCATCCGAACGAGGTACGGCCGTGTCGTCTGACCGCATCAAAATCGTCTGGATCTACCCGGACCTGCTCAGCACCTACGGTGACCAGGGCAACACCATCGTCCTGGAGCGGCGCGCGGCGCTGCGCGGCATCCCGACCCAGACCGTGAACCTGCGCTCGGACGAGCCCGTCCCCGCCGACGGCGACATCTACCTGCTCGGCGGCGGCGAGGACCGCCCGCAGATCCTCGCCGCGCAGCGGCTGCTCGGCGACGGCGGCCTCGCCCGCGCCGTGCAGTCCGGCGCGGTGGTGTTCGCGGTCTGCGCCGGCTACCAGCTGCTCGGCCACGAGTTCGGCGGCGAGGAGGGCCAGCCCGTCCGCGGCCTCGGCCTGCTCGACATCACCTCCGGCCGCGGCGAGCAGCGTGCCGTCGGCGAGATCGTCGGCGACGTCGCGGGTGAGCTGAACGTCCCGCGCATCACCGGCTTCGAGAACCACCAGGGCGTCACCCGGCTCGGCCCGAACGCCCGCCCGTTCGCGAAGGTGCTGCACGGCATCGGCAACGGCGACGGCTACGAGGGCGCCTACGCGGGCCGCGTGCTCGGCACCTACATGCACGGCCCGGCGCTCGTCCGCAACCCGGGCCTCGCCGACCTGCTGCTGCGCTGGGCCGTCGGCCGCGACCTGCAGCCGATCGACGACTCCTGGGCCGGCCGCCTCCGCGAAGAACGCCTCGCCGCCGTCACCACCTGACCCGTCCCGCCGCCGGTGGACGGCGGTCCGGTGAACGTTCGGTCAGGGGCCTGGCGGGGCGGGCGGCGGGGTGCCACCGTGGCGATCATGATCTGCTGCCGCCCCGGCCGCCGCGAGCTGCTGCGCTGGACCGCGATCGTGGCGGGGGCGGGCCTGCTGCCCGCCCTCGACCCGCCGTCCGCGCGCGCCGCCGGCGACGTCCGCCCGGTGAACCTCGAACTGGTGACGCTGACCGAGACGTCCGCCGTGCTCACCTGGTACACCGGCGCGGCGGGCACCGACGACGGGCTGGGCCGGATGGAGCCCGTCCCGTCCGACGCCGAAGTGGTCTACGGGACGCATCCGTCCCGCCTCACCCGGACCGCTCACGGCCCCTCGGGAACCCCGTACCACTACGTCGAGCTCACCGGTCTGGAACCGGGCCGCACCTATTACTACAAGGCGCGCTCGAACGGCCGGACCGCCGCCGCGACGGGCCTCGCCGCCGGGCAGGCGGCGGGCGTTCCGCAGGGCGATGTGTTCGCCTTCACCACACCGCAGCCGCCGCCGGGCCGGCACCTTTTCTCCGTCGCGCTCTGCAACGACCTGCACCTCGGCGAAACGGTCGCCGGACTCGTCGGCGGGCTTCCCTGGATCAAGGGCATCTCGCAGATCCCCGGACACGCGCCCTATCCCGAGATCATGGCGAAGGCGCTGATCGAGGACGCCCACGCGCGCGGCGCGGACCACCTTCTCGCCGCAGGCGATGTATCGAGCGAAGCGGCTCCCGCCGACCTGCGGGCCGCAAAAAGCATTCTCGACACCTTCGGCACCTACAACGGTGACTATCTCGTCGCCCGCGGCAATCACGACCGCGCCCACGAAGGCGCCGCCTATTCCACCTGCACGGTCGGCCAGTACCAGGGCAACGACTGCTTCCAGGACGCCTTCTTTCCGTCCGGCCGCACCTACTTCTCTCACGATCTGAACGGTCTTCGCGTCATCGGCCTCGACACCTACGACAAGCCCGGCGACGGCGGCGACTCGGGCGGGCTCTCGGCCGAGCAGCAGGCCTGGTTCGAATCCGAGTTGAAGAAGGAACCCGACCGTCCCACGCTCGTCTTCGGGCACCATCCGCTCTTCACCGAGAACGACCCGCTGTCCGTCACCGGCGCCCATTCCCTCGACGCCGGCCAATCGCTCCGTATCCTCGGCGCTTACGCCCGCACACCTGGGGTTTTCCTCCACCACGCGGGCCACACCCACCGGAACCAGCGCTCGGTGTTCCCCTTGGCGCCGCGGGTCGTCCAGCAGGAAGTCGGGGCCGTCAAGGAGTATCCGGGCGGCTTCACGCTGCTCCGCGTCCACACCGGCGGTTACGCGCTGAACTTCTACAAGACCCGCAGCCCCGAAGCCCGCGCTTGGAGCGAACGCAGCCGCCAGGAACTGTCCGGGCTCTGGCCGCAGCTCTCTCTGGGGAACCGCGTGACCGACCGCAATTCCGTCGTCACCCGCGACCTGTCCGGCCTCCAGCCCCCCGGCTGACCCGTCGAATGGCGTCCGCGTGAACTCTCGGTGACACGCCTCGCCGGAAATCCTCGCCGGCACGTACGCTGGTCGCGCTGGCGAGGTGTTCGGGGGACCCCATGCCGTCACGCGGTTGGCTGAGCCGGATCGACGAGGCATTGGGCTGGCTGCTCTATCGGCTGGCGTTCATCGTGGTAGTGGTCCTGGCGCTCGGCCTGCTCGCCTCCGTGGCCATTATCGCGGCCGGATTGCTCCGAGTCGCGCCCGCCTACACGCTGGGAGCGGCTGTCCTTCTGGTCCTGTTGTACGGCCTCGCTCGCCGGTCCGGAGGTAGGAACAACATCCCACCTGAGTGGTACAGCAGTAAATGCGGCGCCTGCACGCACTCGCGGGCAGAACATTGGGCCGGTCAAGGCCACTGCACAATGGAAGTCGCGCCGTTCTACACCGAGACCATCAGCATGTTCGAGTACGAAGAGATCAAAGTCCGACGGGGTCGGCCCTGCGGCTGCGACACCTACCGGCCCGCGTGAAACCCGCGGCATTCCTTAGGCGCGTGCTCCGAGCTTCCGGTGTGGGACGCGGCCAGGGCCTGGGCCGCGTCGGCGAACATGTCGGCCAGCCCGGACGCGGTGGTCCGCAGGTCGCCTTCCAGCCAGGCGATGAGGTTCTCGCTCCATCCGGCCACGAGCATGGTCGCGGTGAACTGGAGTTGCGCGTCCGCGCTGGGCGGGATGTCGTAGAACGTCCGCGCGTAGCCGATGACGAGGTCGACGTAGTGGCGGCGGGTCGCGTGCCTGCGCGCGCGCAGCACCGGGCTCGCGGACGCCTCGATCAGCGCCACCCGGGCCTTGCGCGGGTCGACGCGTCCGATGTCCAGGACCGCGAGCGCGGCGGCGCGGACGGTGGCGCGCAGATCGGCGTCCGGGCCGGCCTCGGCGACGCTTCGCGACGCGGCGTCCGCCGTCTCGGCGGCGATCCGGTCGTAGACCTCCGTCAGCAGCGCGTCCAGGTCGGTGAAGCTCTCGTAGAAGTAGCGCGGGTTGAGGCCCGCCCGCGCGCACACGGCGCGCAGCGTGGCGGCCTGGAGCCCGCCGGTGCCGAGCAGGTCGAGCGCGGCGTCCAGGAGCGCGGCGCGGCGTCCGGCGCGGCGCTGGTCGGCCGTGGCGCCGCCGTAGCGACGGGAGGTCACCCCGCAATCTTGACACAGCCGTTGCCAGAACCTAGTTTTCTGGCAACAGCTGTAGCCAGATCGGAGGCGGTCATGGCCCTCGCCACCGCGTCGGACATGGGACGCATCTTCGCCCCGCTGATGCACGAGCACGACTACGAACGTGTCTCATGTGGGCCGCGTACGTCCTGCGGAATAATGCGGGATCGTGTCGTCGGATCTTGCGTTGCGTCTCGTGCCGGATGAGTTGTGGGAGCTTGCCGAACCGCTGATCCCGGCATT
>NZ_JASNWF010000004.1 GCF_030283205.1 Actinomadura opuntiae | reverse complement strand
CCGGCCGTCTGGGCCGGGCCGGCCGCGGCGGGCGCGGGGGCGCCGCGCGGGCCGGCCGGCGGGGTGGACCGGGCCGGTCAGGCCCCGGCCAGCAGCTTGGTGGCGTCGAGGGTGTCCTCGCCCTTGTTCCAGTTGCAGGGGCACAGCTCGTCGCTCTGCAGGGCGTCGAGGACCCGCAGGACCTCCTTGACGTTGCGGCCGACGGAGCCCGCGGTGACCATGGCGAACTGGATCTCGTTGTTCGGGTCGACGATGAAGGTCGCCCGCTGCGCGACGCCGTCCTCGGTGAGGATGCCGAGGGCCTCGCACAGCTCGCGCCGCAGGTCCGACATCATCGGGAACGGGATCTCGCGCAGGTCGGGGTGGTCCTTGCGCCAGGCGAAGTGGACGAACTCGTTGTCGACGGACGCGCCGAGCACCTGGGCGTCGCGGTCGGCGAAGTCCTCGTTGAGGCGGCCGAACTCGGCGATCTCGGTCGGGCAGACGAAGGTGAAGTCCTTGGGCCAGAAGAACACGACGCGCCACTTGCCCTCGTAGGACTTGTGGTTGATCGTCTCGAAGGCGTTGTCCGGGTCCAGCGAGACGCAGGCGGTCAGCTCGTACTCGGGGAACTGGTCACCGACAGTAAGCACGCATGCTCCTTTGTCACGAGAAAGGGGTCGCCTCTCGCCCGGAGAGGCGTGGGAAGGCCGCCGCGGCGGTGGTGCCGCCCGGCGGCTGATGTCACTCAGCGTGCCGTACCGGCAAAGGAAAGAGAAATCGATCTATCGCAACGGATTGATAGGACCTTCTTATTGGATCTCGCCAAACCCGGCCTCACCAGCCCAAACACCCTCTTATCGGAGTCGAAGGGGCGTCGGAGGTTGATGGAGATCACATCCGCGCCCCGAGTGGCGGACACGCTCCGTAGCGGACGAGCCTAGAGGATCTCCGGACCGCCTCCGGTCCGCCGGCCGGGCACCGGTCAGGACTCGCGGGTGCCCTCGAGATGCGCCTTGAGGCGTTCGAGGGTGATGGCGATGTTGCGGGTGTTGTGCGCCGGACGGTCGGCGGTGCCGGTCAGCGCGATGGCGATCGGGATGAGCCACAGCGGGGCGCGCAGCCAGTTCGTCTCGGTGACGGTGCAGCCCGCGCCGTCCTCCGCGGGCGCGATGTCGTACTGCCAGCGGGAGATCGGCAGCCCGAGCGGGGCGTCGACGTCGTAGGCGAACCGCTCGTTCTCGCGGGCGGCGACGACGGTGCAGTTGGTGTACCAGCGGCGGCGGCCCCACCGGTTGTAGCCGCGGAACCGGGCGCCGACGGCGGCCCGGGTGGCGCGGCCGAGCCAGCGCGCGCGGTACGCCTCCTCGGCGAAGGTGATCATGACGGGCGGGTCGCTGACGATCCGGTAGACCGCGGCGGGGGAGGCGTTCACGGTGATCCGGCCGGTGGCGATGGGCTGCTCGATCGGCATGGGGGCCCCTGTCTTCCGTCGAATGTAATCGCCGATTACATCAGCGCCGCGCGGCACCGTCAACGCTCTGCCGCGGCCGGCGGTACTCAGCCCTGCCCGATGCCCCTGCCGAACGTGTCGAGGACCTGTTCGGCCAGCTCGCCGGCGTGCTCGGCGGGCAGGAAGCCGTCGACGACCATCTGCGAGAGCCCGTAGACCAGGGCGTGCGCCGCGAGGATCACCAGCTGCGGGTCGCCCGCCCGCAGCGTGCCGGCGTTCTGCCCCGCCGCGATGAGATCGGTCACCTGCCGCTCGACCGCCCGCATGCCCTCGCGGATCTCCGGCGCCGGGTCCGCGGTGTAGACGGTGGTGCGCAGCAGCTCGAACCGGTGCGGGTGCCGGGCGGCGTACCGCACGAAGGCGTGCCCGAACGTCCACATGGCCGGACGGTCGGGACGGGCGTCCGCGAGCGCCGCCCGCTGCCACTCGCCGAAGTCCTCCAGGACGCGTCCCGCGACGGCGGTGAGCAGGGCGTCCCGATCGGCGAAGTGCCGGAACGGGGCGCCCGGCGAGACGCCGGCCCGCCGCGCCGCCTCCCGCACCGAGACGTTCGGCAGACCGCCCTCGTCCAGCAGGTCGAGGGCGGTCGCCGTCAGCGCGGCCCGCAGCGAGCCGTGGTGGTAGCCCGGGCGCCGGGCGGGGTCGTCGGACACCCGGGCTTGATACCACACCGGCGGCGCCGCGGGCCGCGGGTCACCAGGCCAGGTCGTCGTAGTCGGCGGAGCGGCTCAGCCAGGTGAACGCGCCGCCGTCGACGCGTCCGGGACGGCCGTCGATGAGCTGCAGGACGTGCGCGCCGGAACCGTCGGCCTTGACGAAGAAGGAGTCGCCGGGCAGCGGGACGGCCCGTCCCGCCGGCTGCCAGGTCCCCGTCGACAGCGTCGCCAGGACGAAGGCGGCGTCGTCGTTCCGGCCGTGCTTGGCCCCCTGGATCTGGGCCGTCGCGGTCCTCCCGTCGGGGTTGAGGACGAACACGTTGATCAGCCCGTCCACCCGCGTCCCGGTGACCTCGGCCGAGCGCGCCACGCGCGAGGCCAGCAGGTCCGAGCCGGGACGGCCGGTGTCGAGCAGCCGCAGCACCGCCCGGCCGGACGCCTGGCCGGGGGCCTGGAGGAAGCCGAGGGTGCGGTTGTCGGGCCCCCACGTCGCGCTGGTGACGAGCCCCTCTCCGGGGGTGCTCCAGGTCCGGTGTCCGCCGGTGCGGACGTCGATGACCACGGCCTCGGAGCGGCCGCCGTCGGTGCCGACGACGGCGAGCCGGGAGCCGTCGGGGCTGGCGGCGAGGTTCTCCGGCTTGCCGAACCCCGAGCCGAGCCGGACGGTCCCGCCGGGGAGACGCTTCGGCGCCGACGGCCTCCCGTCCGGGCCGAGGGTGAACCGGTAGAAGGCGTAGGAGTCGCCGCCCGCGCTGCCGGCGAGGAAGAACGTCCGCCGGTCGCCCGTCGCGGCGACCGCCGCGTAGCGGCCTTCGAGCGCGGCCACCTTCGTGAGGGCCCCGGAGGAGGCGTCCTCGACGACCGCGTGCCCGCCGCGGATCGCGACGACGTGCCGGGGCCCGTTGGAGCCCGCGGCGGCGCCGGTGTGGGAGATCCGCGGGAGCGCGCCGCCCACCGCGGTGCCGCCGACGATGACGGCGGCCAGCGCGCCCGCGACCGCCGCGGGCACGGCCCACGGGCGGCGGCGCCGCGGCGCCGGAACGGTGACGGGCGCGAGGGAGCCGTCCGGAATGCCGGCGGCGGCGGCGCCGAACGCGTCGCGGAGCCGCTCTTCGGTCCTGGTCATGCTTCCTCCCCGAGAAGGCCGGCGAGCGACGTCAGCGCCCGCGAGATGGTGGACCGGACCGTGCCGACGCCGATTCCCATGATCTCGGCGATCTCCCGTTCGTCCAGGTCCAGGTAGTAGCGCAGCACCAGGGCCTCGCGGCGGCGCTGCGGCAGGCGCCGCAGCGCGAGGAAGACCTCGCGCCGCTCCTCGCCGAGCATGGCCGCCGACTCGGCCGACCAGACCGGCGGCTCGTGCGTGCGTCCCGTCCGGAACGCCAGCTTGCGCCGGCGCAGCACCGTGCGGCACTTGTTGACCACCGCGGCGCGGGCGTACGGCAGCATCCGGTCGTGGTCGGTGAGGCGGTCGATCCTGCGGTAGAGGTCGATGAAGGCGTCCTGCACGACGTCCTCGGCGGTGGCCCGGTCGCCGACGATCATGAGGGCGGTGCGGGCGAGGGCGAGCTGGTGCTCGCGGAACAGGGCCACCAGGGCGGCCGTGCCCGCGCCCCGGTCGTCCGCGTCGGCGGCGTCCACCTCGGAGGCGTCCGCCTCGGGGAAGGCGCCGGCCGTGCGGCGGGGGTGGCGCATGTTCGCCACTATGTCGGTTTCCACGCCTCTTACACTCATGAGCCGCCCGTCCGTTGCCCGCCCGGCGGAAGCGATGTTCAAAGCCCGGTGCGACCGCCGGGTATCGTGACGCCGCGGTTATCTATCGGTGACGGAGTGATAGGAGACGGTTATCAGCAGGCCGACGGTCTCGCAGTTGCGGGCGTTCCTGGCATTGGCGGAGCATCTGCACTTCCGGGACGCCGCCGCCGCGCTGCGGATGAGCCAGCCGGCGCTGTCGGGCTCGGTCGCCGCGCTGGAGGGGAGCCTCGACACCCGGCTCGTGGAGCGGACGACCCGCAAGGTGCTGCTGACGCCGGCGGGCGAGCGGGTCGCGCGGCGGGCCGAGAACGTGCTGGCGGAGCTGGACCGGCTGGTCGAGGAGGTCAGGGCGGTGCGGGGCCCGCTGGTGGGGCCGCTGCGCGTCGGGGTGATCCCGACCGTCGCGCCCTACCTGCTGCCGGTCGTCCTGCCGCGCCTCGCCGACGAGTTCCCCGACCTCGAGCTGTCGGTGCACGAGGAGCAGACCGGCCACATCGTCGCCGAGCTGATGGCCGGGCGGCTCGACGTGGTGCTGCTCGCGCTGCCCGCGCCCGCCCAGGGCGTCACCGAGCTGCCCCTCTACGACGAGGACTTCGTGCTGGTCACGCCCGCGTCGTTCCGGCTGGAGGCCGGCGCCGTGCCGCGCGACGCGCTGGGCGAGCTCGACGTGATCCTGCTGAACGAGGGGCACTGCCTGCGCGACCAGGCGCTGGACGTCTGCCGCGAGGTGGGCGCGCGGGCGCCGTCGGCGACGTACGCGACGAGCCTGGCGACGCTCGTCCAGCTGGTGTCGGGCGGGCTCGGCGTGACGCTGGTCCCGGAGACGGCGCTGCCGGTGGAGACGCGGCGGGCGCCGAACCTGGCGCTGCACCGGTTCGCCGACCCGGCGCCGTTCCGGCGGATCGGCCTGGGGTTCCGGTCGACGTCGCCGCGCACCGGGGAGTTCGAGGCGCTGGCGGTCAGCGTCCGCGCGGCGATCGCGGAGCTCGGCACCGGCACGCCGGGAATCCGCCCGGCCTGACCGCCCTACGGCCGGGGACGCGCCCGTGGCGGCAGGTCAGGTCACGGTAAAGCGATGGCAGGGCGGGTCAAGTCTGCGTCAGGGGACGTCCTGGCAATGGCGATCCGCGTTCGTATGATCACTTCGCGTCACCATGCTCGGTGTGGCGGGGTTTCCGCTCTGGCTCGGCGGTGCCCTCGTCCAACCGACCTGGAGGCCGCATGTCCCCGAAGCTCAGCGTCGTCGTCCCGTTCCACAACACCGAGGAGTACCTGCGCGCGTGCCTGGAGTCGATCGCCGGGCAGTCGCTGCGCGACCTCGAAGTGATCATGGTGGACGACGGGTCGGACGACAACGGCGCGGTGATCGCCAAGGAGATGTGCGACCGCGACCCCCGGTTCCGGCTGCTGGCGCGCGACAACGAGGGGCCGGGGCGGTCCCGCAACGCGGGGGTGCGGCTGGCGAAGGGCGAGTACCTGGCGTTCGCCGATGCCGACGACGTGGTGGAGCGCGACGCCTACAGCCGGATGGTCGGCTCCCTTGAGCGCACCGGGTCGGACATGGCGTGCGGGAACGTCGAGCGTATGGACGCCGACCGGACGTGGCAGTCGGTGCTGCACAGCGGGGTGTTCACCGAGACCCGCCTGAAGACCCATGTGTCGGCCCACGGGCTGCTCATCCGTGACCGGACGCCGTGGAACAAGGTCTACCGGCGTTCGTTCTGGGACCGCACCGGGCTGGAGTTCCCCGCCGGCTTTTACGAGGACCCTCCGGTGACGGCCCGCGCGCACGCGCTCGCCGGCTCCGTGGACGTGCTGAGCGACACCGTCTACTACTGGCGCAAGCGGCCGGGTTCCATCACCGAGGACCGCTACGACTGGGACAACCTGTGCCAGCGCCTGCGTTCCGCGCGCGTCGTGCGCGAAGGGCTGGCCGCCTATGCGCCGCAGCTCGTCGCGACGTACGACGAACACGTGCTGGTCGACATCGAGCTGCGCGTCGTTCTCGACGCCCTCCCCAGGACGGACGACGAGAACCGCGAGGAACTCGTCGCGATGGGTGCGGCCCTTGCGGAGGGCATCAACCCGCGCGTCATCAAGCGGCTCACGTCGATGACGCGGCTGCAACTGCACCTGCTGTGCCGCAAGAAGCTGCCCGAGCTGATGGAGGTGCTCCGGTTCGTCCAGCTCGGCAAGCACCACGACACCGCGCGGGTGCGGCGCGGGTTGCGGCACCGCTGGTACGCCGAGTACCCGTTCTTCGAGGACGCCGAATGCGGCGTCCCCCTGCACGTGTACGACGTGACCGACGAGCTGAAGCCGGCAGCGGCGATCGACCGGGCGACGTGGGTGGGCGGACGGCTGCGGCTCGAAGGGCACGCCTACATCCGGCACCTGGACTCCTCCAGCGAGGACGGCTCCCGGATCCGGCTGTGGCTGCTGGCGTCCAACCGGCGCGGGCTGATGCGGGTGCCCGTCCAGCGGGTGCGGCGGCCGGACGTCACGGCGCGGACCCGGCAGTCCGTGGTGTCCTACGACTGGTCGGGGTTCGTCGCGGAGATCGACCCGTCCGCGCTGAAGATGTTCGGCCGCTGGCGGGACGTCGACTGGATCCCGTGCGTGGAGATCGTCAACAAGGGGCTGCGGCGCCGCCGGACGTTCGCGAACCCGCGGCTGGCCGCACGGCAGTGGCCGGACGACCAGGAGTGCGCGCCGGGCGTGCTGGTGCAGGGCGTCGCGGCCAAGCGCCGGTTCGTCGTGCAGGTGCGCCGGACGGCCGCGACGGTCGTCGGGTCGCACGTGGAGGGCGACGAGCTGTGGCTGGACGGCTGGAGCCGCACGCCGCTCGAGGCCGGCGCGCGGGTCACCGCGGTGCCGAAGGCGGGGCGGGCCACGGTGGCGGGCCCGGTCGAACCGACCGAGAACGGCGCCGACGGCTGGTACGGCTTCCGCGCGAAGCTGCCGATCGGCGGGCTCGCCCGGCACCTCGGCGACTGGGAGATCAGCCTGCCCGGCGGCGTCCGCCCGTACCTGGAGCAGGACGCGGCGGGCGCGGTCTACCCGGCGCCGTGCGGAGAGCTGGAGGTCGCGCGGACCCGGCGCAGCCAGGTGCGCGTCGTCGCGCGGGAGAGCGCGCCGGCCGTGGACCGGGTCTCCTGGTCGCCCGACGGGCTGCTGCGGCTGTCCGGCACCTGCTCGGACCCGGCGGGCCGCCCGGAGGCGCTGATCCTGCGGCGGCGGCGGTCCTGCGAGGAGCACACCGTCCCGCTGCGCTGGGAGAGCGACCGGTTCACCGCGAAGTTCTCGCCCGAGCGGATGCCGGTGCTGGGGCTGTCGCGCCCGCTCGTGTCCGGCCGCTGGGACGTGTTCGCGCCGCTCGGCGCGACCGAGCGCCCCGTCGTCGTCCGCCGGCACGCCCTGCGGGAACTGCCGGAGCCGACCGAGACGGGCCTGCACCGGATCGACGTGCGCGTCTACAAGACCGACCAGCTCCAGCTGCACATCCAGACGGCCCTCGACGACGACGAGCGCGGCCCCTACGCGCAGGCCCGCCTCCGGTCCGGGCACTACCGGCGGCACCTGAACCTTCCCGTACGGGACCTGGCCGTGTTCGACGCGTACAAGGGACGCCAGTACTCGTGCAACCCGCGCGGCATCTACGACGAGCTGCGGCGCAGGGACCTCGACGTCGACTGCGTGTGGGTCACCGAGAACGGCCAGTTCGGCAAGCCCGCCGGGGCGCGCACCGTCCTGACCGGTTCGCGGGAGCACTACGAGGCGCTCGCTCGGGCGCGCTACATCTTCGGCAACTGGTCGCAGCAGGAATGGTTCACCAAGCGCGAAGACCAGACCTACGTGCAGTGCTGGCATGGGACGCCGCTCAAGAAGCTGGGCTACGACGTCAAGCAGATGCCCTACAAGCGGACCGAGGGCATGGACTGGATGCAGCACGACGTCCCGCAGTGGGACGTGCTGCTGGCGCAGAACTCCTTCTCCGTGCCGCTGTTCCGGCGCGCGTTCGGCTACCAGGGCGAGATCCTGGAGAGCGGCTATCCGCGCAACGACATCCTGAACAGCCCGCACCGCCACGAGATCGCGACGGCGGTACGGCGGCGCCTCGGCATCCCGGACGGCAAGCGGATCGTGCTGTACGCGCCGACGTGGCGGGACGACTTCCACTTCGCCATCGGCAAGCGGGCGTTCCGCCTGGAACTGGACGTCGACCGGTTCCGCAAGGCGCTCGGGCACGACCACGTCCTGCTGCTGCGCACCCACTACCTGGTGACCGACCGGCCGAAGTGGCGGCCCGGCGACTGCGTCGTGGACGTGTCGGTCTACCCCGACATCTCCGAGCTGTTCCTGATCAGCGACGTGCTCGTCACCGACTACTCCTCGGCGATGTTCGACTTCGCCGTCACCGGCCGTCCGATGCTGTTCTACACCTACGACCTGGAGCGCTACCGCGACCACGTGCGCGGCTTCTACTTCGACTTCGACGCCGAGGCGCCCGGCCCGCTGCTGCGCACCTCGCAGCAGGTCGTCGAGGCGCTCGCCGAACCCGCCGCGATCGAGTCCGCGTACCGCACCGCGCGCGCCGCGTTCGCCGCCCGCTACTGCCCGCACGACGACGGCCGGGCCGCCGCCCGCGTCCTGGACCGCGTGCTCTGACGTCCGCGCGGCGCCGTCCCGAGCGGCGCCGCGCGGCCGGCGCCGCCGCCCGATCGGCCGCGCCGCGCACACCGCCGCACCGCCGCACCGCCGCACAGCCGCACACCGCCGCCCCGCGCGCACCACCACCCCGCAACCCCTGGAGAACCCCGTGTCACCGAAGATCAGCGTCGTCGTACCGTTCCGCACCGCCGAGGACCACCTCGCCGGATGCCTGGAGTCGCTGGCGGGGCAGACGCTGCGCGACCTCGAAGTGATCATGGTGGACGACGGGGCCGGGGAGGGGGCCGCCGCCGTCGCCAAGCGGTTCGCGGACCGCGACGGCCGGTTCCGGCTCGTCCAGCACGCGGACGCGGGAGGCCCGGCGCGCAACACCGGCCTCCGGCACGCCGAGGGCCGCTACCTCGCGTTCGTGGACGGCGAGGACGCCGTCCCGCCGTACGCCTACGAGCTGCTGGTCGGGTCGATGGAGTCGACCGGGTCCGACATCGCCGGCGGCAACGTCATGTGCCTCGACGACGAGGGCGTATGGCAGTCCTGGATGCACGCGGAACCCTATGCCGCGACGATCCGGTCCACGCATGTCGCCCACCACCCGGTGCTCCTGCTGGACCGGACCGTCTGGAACAAGGTGTTCCGCCGCTCGTTCTGGGACGCCCACCAGTTCGAGTTCCCCGCCATGCAGTACGAGGACGTCACCGTGGCGATGGAGACCCACGTCCTCGCCTCCTCCGTCGACGTCCTCGACACCACCGTCTACTTCTGGCGGCACCATCCCGGCGCCTACGGCCGGGAACGGCAGGAGCTCGGCGACATCATCGACCGGATGGCCGCGCTGGGGATGGTGCGCCGCGTCCTGCGCGACCGCGTGCCCGAACTGCTGCCCGCCCACGACATGTACGCGCTGGACCTGGACCTTCGCGCGCTCGTCCACGCGCTGCCCGCCGCGTCCGAGCAGGAGCGCCGCCGGCTGGTGGACCTGGGCGCGGAGATCGTCGCGTCGGCGGACCCGTCGGCGGCGTCCGGGCTGGAGGCGATCAAGCGGCTGGAGCTGCACCTGCTCGGCGAGCGGATGCTGCCCGAACTGCTGGAGGTGCTGCGGTTCGAGGAGGGCGGGCTGGAGGAGGTGCCGATCGTCCCGAAGGGCCGGATCCGGCAGCGCTGGTACGCCCGCTACCCGTTCTTCGGCGACGAGCGCCGCGCGATCCCCGACGAGGTGTACGACGTCACCGACGAGTTCGACCTGTGGACGCAGGTGGAGCGGGCCGGCTGGGACGGGGAGATCCTCACCCTGGAGGGGTACGCGCACTTCGCCCGCCTCGACGTGTCGTCGGCGCACGACTCCCGCATCCGGATGTGGCTGCGCGACGCCAGGACCGGCCAGGAGGTCCGGCTGGAGACCGAGCGGACCCGCTGCCCGGACGCCACCGCCCGCTCCGGCCAGGCGCTGGTGTCCTACGAGTGGTCCGGGTTCGCCGTCCGCGTCGACCCGGAGGCGCTGCGCGACGGCGAGGAGTGGCGCACCGCCGCGTGGGAGCTGTTCGCCGAGGTGTCGACGGCCGGGCACAAGGCCGTCCGGCGGATCACCGCCGCCGCGCCGCGGGTGCGGTGGACCGCCCCGCGCCAGCCCGCCGAGCACGTCGCGGTGCAGCCGGCGGACGGCGACGGCGGGTTCGTCGTGCACGTCAAGAACTCCCGCGCGGTGCTCACCGGGTTCCGCCGGACGGGGGACAGCCTGGAGCTGACCGGCTGGACGAACCGGGCCCTCGGCGCCGGCGCCGCGATCATGGCGGCGCGGCGGCACGGCGGCGCGGAGGTCTTCGGCGACGTCACGGTCCGCCCGGCGGCGGTCACGCCGGCGGCCGAGGGCACCGGCTTCTGCTTCACCGCCACCCTGCCGCTGGACGGCCTGCTGTCGCTCCCCGCCGGCGAACCCGTCCCCGAAACCTCGGCCCGGCCGCACCTGCTGGACGCCATCGACTGGGACATCAGGCTCAACGGCGAGGGCGGCCCGCTCCGCCTCACCATGGCCGGGCACCTCGGCGAGGCCAGGTACGCCCGGCGGGGCCGCGAGTTCGTCCTGACCCGCACCGCGTACGGGAACCTGCGCGGCGTGGAGCGCAGCTTCCGGCCCGTGGTCACGCGGGCGGCCTGGGACGCCGAGGGCCGGCTCGCGCTGGCCGGCGCCTTCGCCGACCCCGAGGACCGCCCCGGCCGCCTCCTGCTGCGCTGCAGCCGCTCAGGCGACACGCACGAGATGCCGCTGGCCTGGGAGGGCGACCGGTTCATCGCCGCGTTCACGCCCGCCCGCCTGCCGGTGTTCGGCACGGACCTCCCGCTCGCCGAGGGCACCTGGGACCTGATCGCGCCCACCCGGTCCGGGGACGTCGCCGTCGTCGTCGAGCGCGCCGCGATCCCGGCGCTGCCCGAATGGCGGCGTGTCGGCACGCACGAGTACGAGGTCGGTGTGCACCAGACCGACGCGGTGCAGCTCCACAGCCGTCCCGCCCTGTCGGAGGACGAGCGCGGACGGCACGCGCAGCGGCTCCTCCAGCTGAACGACTACCCCGTCTACCTGCGCAGCGGGCTGTCGGACGTCGTCGTGTTCGACAGCTACAACGCGTCCCAGTACAGCTGCAACCCGCGCGCCCTCTACGAGGAGCTCGCCAAGCGCAGGCCCGATCTCGAATGCGTGTGGGTCTCCCAGGACGGCCAGTTCGCCGTGGAGGGAGAGGCCCGGACCGTCCTGGCCGGAACACGCGAGCACTACCGGACGCTCGCCCGCGCCCGCTACATCGTCACGAACTACGGCGCGCCGCACTGGTACATCAAGCGGGAGGGGCAGATCTACCTCCAGACATGGCACGGCACCCCGCTCAAGCGACTCGGGTACGACCTGAAGGACATGCCCTACCGGCGCACCGAGAAGCTCGACTGGATCCAGCGGGAGGTGCCTCGGTGGAGCTACCTGCTGTCGCCGAGCCCGTTCGCCACGGACGTGATGCGGCACGCGTTCCACTACAGCGGCCGGATCCTGGAGACGGGATATCCGCGCAACGACGTCATGAGCACGCCCGAATGGCAGCGCCTGGGCACCGACATCCGCAAGCGCCTCGGCATCCCCGAGGGCAAGAAGGTCGTGCTCTACGCGCCGACCTGGAGGGACGACGAGCACCACGCCATGGACCGGCGCGGCTTCCACCTCGAACTCGACCTGGAGACCATGCGGCGCGTCCTAGGGGGCGACCACGTCCTGCTGCTGCGCGCCCACTACCTCATCACCGACCGCGCCCATGTCGCGTGCGACGACTTCGTCATGGACGTCACCCGCTACCCCGACGTCGCCGACCTCTATATGGCGGCCGACGTCCTGGTGACGGACTACTCGTCCGCCATGTTCGACTACGCCGTCCTGGGCCGTCCGATGGTCTTCTACACCTACGACCTGGAGCGCTACCGCGACCACGTGCGCGGCTTCTACCTCGACCTGGAGGCGGAGGCACCGGGTCCGTTGGCCGCGACGTCCGAGGAGGTCGCCGAGGCCGTCCGCGCGGCCCCCGAGATGGAGGACGAATACAGCGGCAAGTACGACGACTTCTTCGTCAAGTACTGCCCCCACGACGACGGCGAGGCCTCCACCCGCGTCATCGACCAGGTCTTCTCTCGTTGACTTGCGGCGAGTCGTCGTCATGGCGGCGTCCATAACGACGACTCGCCGCAAGTGAACGTCGTCCGGTCAGCCGGGGCGGCGGACGCGGGCGAAGAGCCAGGTGCCGGGCAGCGACCACAGCGGCAGCCGCCGCTCCAGGGCCATGGAGACGCGCAGCGCCTCGTTCGCCAGCGGATGCAGGGGGGCGAGGTCCTCGCGGCGGGTCGTCCGGTGCCGGAACCGGCGCAGGACCGGGTGCAGCAGCACGCCCCGGCTCCACAGCCGCTCCAGCAGCAGGCCGGCGCCTTCGAGCAGCTCGGCGAGGGTGTCGCGGGTGTAGCGGCGGACGCGTCCGAGCGCGACGTCGTGCGCCGACCACAGCCCCATGTCGCAGGGGACGGACAGCAGCGCGGTCCCGCCCGGCCGGAGCACCCGGGCGATCTCGGCGGCGGCGCGCCGGTCGTCCTCGATGTGCGCCAGCACGTCCATCGCCAGCGCCAGGTCGTACTCCTCACCCGGAAGCGGGAGGTAGCGGGCGTCGCCCTCGTACGCCTCGACGCCGTGCGCGCGGGCCAGCGCGACCGCGCCGGGGTTCAGGTCGATCGCGGTCGCCTGCCAGCCGTACCCGGCCATCATCCGCGCGTCCGTGCCCGCTCCGGCGCCGATGTCGACGGCCGTGCCGGGGGTGCTGAACCGCAGCAGTTCACCGGACAGGATCGCGCGCCGTTCCCGGTACCACCAGTTCTCGTTCTCGATCCGCGCGATCCGCTGCAGCTCGATGGTGTCCACGGGACAAGGTCATGCCATCGCGGCGGCGCATTCCACTGTCGTCGCCGATCGCATGCCGATCGTTGACCCGCCCTTGAACCGGCCCCGGGCGTGCGGGCGGCGTCAGCGCCTGCGGCGCCGCACCAGCCAGCGGACCGCCAGCAGCAGCGCCACGACCCCGCCGGCCGCCGGGACGGCGCGCTTGGCCAGCGACGGGCCCGCGACCTCCAGCAGGTCGATCGCGTCGTCCTCGCGCGCCAGCCGCAGCGGCGGACGCTCGGACGGCGCCGGGGGCCGCGGCGGGGCGGCCGGCACCGGCCGCGGCGTCTCCGCCTGCACCTCCGCGGGCTCCGGCTCCGGCTTCGCCGGCTCGACCTTGGCGGGCTCGTCCGGCTTGGCGTCCGCGACGCCGGTCTCGGCCTCCAGCTCGGGCTTCGCCGCCTCGGCCGGGCTCTCCGGCACGGCCTCCTGCACGGGCTCTGCGGGGGCCTCGGCATCGGCGGGCGCTGGCTCGGCAGGGGCCTCGGCCGCCGGTGCCTCCAGCTCCGCCGACAGCGCCTTCGCGAACCGCGCGATGATCTTCGAGCCGACCTCGGACAGGATGTTGCGGCCGAACTGCGCGGGCCGCCCCGTCACGTTCAGCTTGGTGTGCACGGTCACCCGCGTGGTGCCGTCGTCCTGGGCGTGCAGCCTCGCCTGCACGGTCGACGACGCCGTGCCGGAGCCGCGCGCCTCCTTGCCGGCCGCCTCCAGCGTCACGGTGCGGGACGACTCGTCGGCCGAGACGATGCGCGCGGTGCCCCGGTAGGTGATGGTCATCGCGCCGACCTTCACCTTCATCCGGCCCGCGTACTCGCCGCCGTCGACCGAGTCGAGGGTCGCGCCCGGCATGCACGACGCGACGCGCTCCACGTCGAGCAGCACCGACCAGGCCCGATCCACCGGCACGGGGACGGTGAATTCGTGGTCGAGCTCCATGGTCATGGTCCTTATCGTCCGGTGTTCCTGCCGCGACCCTACGGCGATCACCGTGTCGCCGCCAGTGCGGGGGGTGCCCGCACGCGACGCGGGGAAACGGGGCGGGTCGCGCGGCCGGACCCCGGGGCGCGGGGACCCGGCCGCGCGGCCACGACTCAGCCGTGCCGCTTGCGGGGGGACGCCCCCCGCACCCCCCCGATTCGCTTCGCTCGCCTACTTCGCGGCGGCCGCCAGCGCGCGCGCCGTCAGCACGGATGCCAGATGCGTCCGGTATTCGGCGGATCCGTGCAGGTCGGCGGGCGGCTCGGTGCCCTCGGCGGCGTGCCCGGCGGCGGATCTGAACGCCTCCTGCGACGCCGCACCCCCTCGGACGGCCTCCTCCACCGCGCCCGCCCGGACCGGCGTCGGCCCCATGTTGGTGAGCGCGACCCGGGCCTCCTCGACCGTGTCGCCCGAACTGCGCACCGCGCACGCGACCCCGACGATCGCCCACGCCTGCGCCGTCCGGTGGAACTTCTCGTAGTGCACGCCCCAGCCCGCGCCGAGCTTGGGCATCCGCACACCGACGAGCAGCTCGTCGGGCTCCAGCGCCGAGGTCATCCAGTCGACGAAGAACTCCGCCGCCGGGATCTCCCGCTCGCCGCGCACCGACCGGGCCAGCAGCACCGCGTCCAGCGCCAGCGCGACGGCCGGCAGGTCGCCCGCCGGGTCCGCGTGCGCCAGCGAGCCGCAGAACGTGCCGCGGTGCCGGACGGCCGGGTCCGCGACCGTCTCGGTCGCCCGCGCGAGCAGCGGCAGGTGCTCGCGCACCAGCGGGTCGCCGATCACCTGGTGGTGCGTCGCCATCGCGCCGATGACCACGGCGTCGCCGTCGTCGCGGATCTCGCGCAGCTCGTGGAGCCGGTCGAGGTCGATGAGCGCGTCGGGGTAGGCGAGCCGCATCCGCAGCAGCGGCATCAGGCTCTGCCCGCCGGCGAGGACCTTCGCGTCCTCGCCCGCGTCGGCCAGCGCCCGCGCGGCGTCGTCCACCGACGCGGGCCGCACGTAGTCGAACGTCGCGGGGATCACTGGGCACCTCCGGCCGATCCGAGACCGCCGCCCGCTCCGGGTTCGGCGGTGTCCGGCTTGGACTCCGAGCGGATCGCGCGCCAGACCCGCTCCGGCGTGCACGGCATCGGGACGTCGACCACGCCGAACGGGCGCAGCGCGTCCACGATCGCGTTCACGACCGCCGGGGTCGAGGCGATCGTGCCGGCCTCGCCGACGCCCTTGACGCCCATCGGGTTGGACGTCGCGGGCGTCTCGGTGCGGTCGGTGGTGAACGACGGCAGGTCCGCCGCCGACGGGATCAGGTAGTCCGCCATCGTCGTCGTGGTGAGGTTGCCCTCCGCGTCGTACACGGCCTCCTCGTACAGGGCTTGCGCGATGCCCTGCGCGAGCCCGCCGTGCACCTGTCCCTCGACGATCAGCGGGTTGACGACCTTGCCGACGTCGTCGACCGCGACGTACTTGCGGATCCTCACCATCCCGGTCTCGGTGTCGACCTCGGCGGCGCACAGGTGCGTGCCGTGCGGGAAGGAGAAGTTGTCCGGGTCGAACGTCGCGTCGGAGTCCAGCGACGGCTCGACGCCGTCCGGCAGGTCGTGCGCGGCGAACGCGGCCAGCGCGACCTCCTGCAGTGTCCGCCCCTCCTGCTGGACGCCGCGGACGCTGAACCGCCCGCCCTCGAACTCCAGGTCCTGCTCGGACGCCTCCAGCAGGTGCGCCGCGACCTTGCGGGCCTTGTCGACGACCTTGTCGCACGCCGAGTACAGCGCCATCCCGCCGACCGCCAGCGACCGGGACCCGTAGGTGTCCATGCCCTTGTGCGAGACGGCCGTGTCACCGTGCAGCACCTTCACGTCCTCGAACGGGACGCCCAGCCGGTCCGCGGTGATCTGCGCCCACGCCGTCTCATGGCCCTGCCCGTGCGCGGACGAACCCGTGACGACCTCGACCTTTCCGGACGGGAGCACCCGGACCGCTGCGTGCTCCCAGCCGCCGGCCCCGTACGACAGCGAACCGAGCACCCGCGACGGCGCCAGCCCGCACATCTCCGTGAATGTCGACACTCCGATGCCGAGCTGTACCGGGTCCCGGCGTTCGCGCCGGTCGGCCTGCTCCGCACGGAGCTTGTCGTACTCGAACAGCTCCAGGGCCTTGTCGGTCGCCGCCTCGTAGTTCCCGCTGTCGTAGGTGAGTCCCGCGATCGTGTCGTAGGGGAACTCCTCGTGCGCGATCCAGTTGCGGCGCCGCACCTCGATCGGGTCCATACCGAGCTCGGCGGCCAGTTCGTCCATCAGCCGCTCGATCGCGAACGTCGCCTCCGGACGTCCCGCGCCCCGGTAGGCGTCGGTCGGCGTCTTCGTCGTGAACACGCCGGAACACGTGAAGGAGTAGGCGTCCATCTTGTAGATGCCGTTGAACATGAACGCGCCCAGCAGCGGGATGCCCGGCGTCACCAGCATCAGGTAGGCGCCCATGTCGGCGAGCAGTTCCACCTTGAGGCCGCGGATCCGCCCGTCCCGCTCCGCCGTGAGCGTGAGCTTCTGGATCTGGTCGCGGCCGTGGTGGACGGTCATGTTCCCTTCGCTGCGCGACTCCGTCCACTTCACCGGACGGCCCAGCTTGCGCGCCAGCAGGAGCGCGAGGACCTCTTCTCCGTACACCTGGAGCTTGGACCCGAAACCGCCGCCCACGTCGGGCGCGACGACCCGGATCCTGTGCTCGGGGATCCCGGTGACCGTCGCCAGCATCAGCCGCAGGATGTGCGGGATCTGCGTCGCCGAGTACAGGGTGAACTCGTCGCCCTCCGGGACGCACAGCACCGACCGCGGCTCCATCGCCGTCGGGATCAGCCGCTGCTGGACGTACCGGCGCTCCAGGACGACCGGCGCGTCCCGCATCGCCGCGTCCAGATCCCCGTTCTCGAACACCCACGTGTAGGACGTGTTCGTCCCGAGCGACTCGTGTACCAGGTCGGCGCCGTCCGCGACCGCCGCCTCCATGTCCACCACGGCGGGCAGCGGCTCGTAGTCGACGTCGATCTCCTCCAGCGCGTCCACCGCCGCGTACCGGTCCCGCGCCACCACGCATGCCACCGGCTCGCCCACGTACCGGACCTCCTCCACCGCCATCGGCGGATGGTCCGGATGCTTCATGTCCTCCGTGACGACCCACGCGCACGGCAGCGACCCCTGCTCGTCCGCGAAGTCGGCGCCGCTGAACGCCGCCACCACCCCCGGGCGGCTCTTCGCCTGCCCGACGTCCACCCCGGTGATGCGCGCGTGCGCGTGCGGGCTGCGCAGGAACGCCACGTACAGCGTCCCCACCGGCGCCATGTTGTCGGTCCACCGCGTCCGCCCGGTGACCAGCCGGGCGTCCTCCGACCGCTTGCGGGGCGAACCGATCTCCCGCGCGGGACCCTCGGCCGTGGCGGTCATGGGGTCACCTCCCGCTCCTGCGCGGGCGTCCGCATCTCCGCCGCCGCGCGCCGCACCGCCCGCACGATGTTCTGGTAGCCGGTGCACCGGCACAGGTTGCCCTCCAGCCCGTCCCGGACCTCCTCCTCGGACGGGTCGGCGTTCTCCCGCAGCAGATCGATCGACGCCATGATCATGCCGGGGGTGCAGTAGCCGCACTGCAGCGCGTGCTCCTCGTGGAACGCCCGCTGCAGCGGGTGCCCGGCGCCGGCCCCCAGCCCCTCGACGGTCGTGACGTCGCGGCCGTCGGCCTGGACGGCGAGCACGGAGCAGCTCTTCACGCTCATCCCGTCCAGCAGGACGGTGCAGGCTCCGCAGTTGCTGGTGTCGCACCCCACCGGGGTGCCGACCTTCCCCAGCCGGTCGCGCAGATAGTGGACGAGAAGAAGCCGCGGTTCGACGTCGTCCTCGTACGTCGCACCGTCGACCTCGACACGGATACGTGGCATGCGTTTCTCCCAGGGACGTCTCGGGGTGGACCGGAGAGGGGACGTCCCTGGCGGAGCACGCTCAACCGGCCACGTCATCGGGGCCCCGCCTCTCTGAGCGCTCCGCGACATGCCTCCCGGAGCGCCCCGCGACATGCGACCTTACGAAGGTATGCCGCGGTTGAATCGCGTACTAGACCCCGGCGTGGCCTATTTACCCCGGCCTGGGGGAGTCGTGGCCGCTAGTGCACCCGCAGCAGCACCGGCCAGGTGTCCGGCCCGACGATCCCGTCGTCCTTGACGCCGCCCCACTTCTGGACGGCCTTCACCGCCGCCTCCGTGGTGTCGTCGAACTTCCCGTTGACCGTCACCTCGGGGTGGCTGCGCGCCAGCAGCAGCCCCTGCACGCTCTCGACGTGCTCGCCCGAGTCACCCTTGCTCAGCTCCGGCAGCTGGTTCACCATGGCCTCCGTCCAGTCGTCGCCGCTGTAGTCGGGCCGTCCGTAGCCCGCGATCACGTCCGCGCTCCGCACCCGGCGCATGCAGGCGTCGGAGGTGTTGCCCTCGATCGTCTGGATCCGCCCGCCGCCGAGCGCCTTCTCGACCACGCCGACGTGGTCGATCGCGCCGACGGTGTTGGACGCGCCCCAGTCGAAGAAGACGATGTCGCCGGGCTTGGCGGCGTCGACCTGCGCGGTCGTGCCGGTGTGCCAGCGGCCCGCCTTCTGGAAGTCCTGGGCGTGCCAGACGGTGTAGGCGCGGTCGCCGCCCGGGAGCACCGCGCCGGCGTTGCCGCTGTGCCGCGCCCAGTAGGTGACGGCCATGTCGCACCAGGACGCCTTGAGGAACTCGTCCCCGTGCCTTGCGGCGTACTCCTTGGTGATGGTGTTCGGGCGGCCCGACATCCCGAGGGACTTGCGGGCCTCCGCCAGCATGCTCGCCGCGGTCATGCGGAACCCTCCCCGCGGAAGATCCCGTCGCCGTCCGGCTCTCCGTACAGCTCCCGGAGGACCTGCTCCTCGTCGGGCTCCGTCGCGCGGTCGACGGCGGGGTTCACGTCGACCTCGTCCATATGCGACGCCTCGGTGGCGTCCGTTCGTGCTTCGGGGGTCACTGTCACTCCTCGACGGCCGCGACCGCCCCGTACCGTGGGCGATCACCAACCGACCGTAATCGGATCCCCCATACTTTTCCGGATTTCCCCCACAATCACATCAACCGCTGCTGACCTGCCGGGACGGCCGTGCCACTCTCGCCACCGGGTAAGCGGACGGCGCCCGCGGGCGTGCGGGCGCCGTCCTGGGCCTCACTCGTCGTCGGCCTCGGGCGGGGACACGGTCGTCGACGTGCCCGACAGCGACCCGTTCGACGAGCCGGGCGACATGCCGCTGGACGCGCCGCTGACCTCGTTGATGATGTCGCTGCCCGGGCTGCCGTCGCCCTTGGCGAGGTTGAGCGAGCGGTCGATCTCCAGCCAGCTGTCGTTGCCCGCGTCGTCGCCGGTGTTGTTGAAGGCGCTGACGAGGCTGTCGCCGGGCGCCGCGGGGGACGCCGGCGCTGCGGGCGGCGGGGTGGACGGTGACGCCCAGGTGACGCCGGCCGTCGCGGCCGAGATGCCGCAGACGAGGGCGGTGAGGGCGAAGAACCTGGCGAGCGTGCGCATGGTGGACCTTTTCCTGTGGGGACGAAACATCGCGGCGACTCCCGGGTCGGGAATCACCGCGATGGGCGATGTCGGGGGCGATCAGGCGGGGGTGCCCGCCATCTCCTGTTCGTTGCTCCGGTGGTGCCGGCTGATGTTGCGTTCCAGCAGTTCGATCGATTCCTTGACGCCGACGCTGCCGGGGGCCATCTCCGGCAGCCGGCCGTCCGCGGCCTTCAGCTCGAGCAGCGCCGCGTCCATGGCGCTCTGCGCCGCGAACAGGCACGGGGTGCTGTAGATAGCCACGTCGACGCCGAGCTCGGTGAGCTCGGGCAGCGAGATGCGCGGCGACTTGCCGCCGGCGATCTGGTTGAACAGCAGCGGCTTGCCGCCGATCACCTGCCGCACCTTGTGGATCCACTCGACGCTGCGGACGCCGTCGACCAGGACGACGTCGGCGTCGGTCTCGGCGAGGGCCTGCGCGCGCCGCAGGATCTCGTCCTCGTCGGTGGCGTCGGTACGGGCGACGACCACCAGGTCGCGGCGGGTCTCCAGCACCATCTCGAGCTTCTCGAGGTACTCCGGCAGCGGGAGGATCCGCTTGCCGTCGACGTGCCCGCAGCGGCGGGGCCGCTGCTGGTCCTCCAGGATGACGCCGGACGCGCCGGCCAGCTCCAGCTGCGTGACGACGTGGCAGGCGACCTCGGGGTCGACGTACCCGTCGTCGATGTCGACCAGCAGGTGCCGGCCGGGGAAGGCGAGCCGCAGCCGCTGCACGAACGCGACCATGTCCGGCCAGGCGATGAAGCCGATGTCGGGCAGCCCGTAATGGGACGCGGCGAACCCGAACCCGGACACGAAGAGGCCGTCGTAGTGCTTGGCGGCGACGGAGGCGGAGAACATGTCGAACACTCCGATGAGCGGAGTGACTCCCTCCGACATGATCTCTCGTCGTAGCTCGTCTCCGTAGTTCACGTATCACTCCTCTGTTCTGGGGTGTGGCAGGTCCGGCGCCCGATGGGGCGCCGGACCGGGGGACTGTCACGCCTCGAACAACGCGGACGAGTCACTATTCCGCGTTGCGAATAGTTACTCATCCAGAACGTATAGGAGGGGCAAAGTGAATGTAGCGGTCGGCTAAAATCGATTGCCCTTCGCCGGTTATGAAATGCGATATGGGGATTTGTTCTTGGCCGTTGTTTTGCCGCGCCGGTAGTCGTTAGGGAGTGACGTCGACCGGGGCCCCGGCCGAGGCGTCCGGCTGCGTCGCCGGCGTCGGCCGCAGGACCAGGAACGCCAGCAGCGCCGCCGCGATGCCGGCCACCACGCCGACGACCGCGATCGTCGCCATGGACTCGGTGAACGCGTCGCGCGCCGCCGCGGCGAGGCCGGCGTCGCCCTTGGCCGCCGCGACCGCCAGCGCGTCCCCGATGGACTCGCGCGCCGGGCCCGTGACGCCGTCGGGCATGTGGCCGGAGAAGGCCGCCGACAGCACGCTGCCGAGGATCGCGACGCTGAGCGCCTGGCCGACCTGCTGGACGGTGTCGTTGACCGCCGAGCCGACGCCCGCGCGCTCGGGCGGCAGCGCGCCGAGCAGCGTCCCGTACGCCGCGGGGCCCATCGTGCCGCTGCCCATCCCCATGATGACCAGGGCGATGAGGAGCTTGGGGTAGCCGTCGCCGGGCGACAGCGTCGCCAGCACGCCGAAGCCCGCCGCGAGCAGCAGCAGGCCGCCCGCGACCGCGACCCGGGCGCCGAGCCTCTTGTCGACCACCACACCGATCCCGTTGAACGCCATCGCGGCGATCATCAGCGGGATGAACGCGGCGCCGGCCCTCAGCGGGCTGTAGTCCAGCACGAACTGCAGGTACTGGGTGAGCGCGAGCAGCAGGCCGCCCGCCGAGAACGACATCAGCACCACCGACAGGCTGGCGCCGCTGAAGTTGCGGTCGCGGAACAGGCCCATCGGCAGCATCGGCTCCGCGCAGCGCCGCTCCCACAGCGCGAACGCCACGATCACCACGGCCGCGATGGCGAACCCGCCGATCGTCCGGCCGGACGACCAGCCGTCCCGCGCCGTCTCGATCACGCCCCACACCAGGGCGGTCATCCCGACCGTCGACAGCACGGCGCCCACCACGTCCGGGCGGACGGCCGGGCCGCGCGACTCGGGGATGATCACCAGCGCGGCGACGATCCCGAGCACCGCGATCGGGACGTTCAGCAGGAACACCGACCCCCACCAGAAGTCGCGCAGCAGCAGGCCGCCGACGAGCGGGCCCGCGACGGCGCCGACCATCAGCACCGAGCTCCAGATCGCCAGGGCCTTCTTGCGCTCCTGGTCGTCGAAGACGGTGGTGAGGATGGAGAGCGTGCCCGGCATCAGGAACGCGCCGCCGATGCCCATCAGCGCCCGCGCGGCGATGAGCTCGCCGGACGAGTCCGCCAGCGCGGCGAACACCGACGCGCCGCCGAACAGCACGAGCCCGGTGATCAGGCCGCGGCGGCGCCCGAACCGGTCGGAGAGGGCGCCCGCGGTGAGCAGCAGCCCGGCGAAGACGAGCATGTAGGCGTCGAGGATCCACTGGATGTCGGCGTTGCTCGCGTGCAGGTCCTTCACCAGCGAGGGGATCGCGACGTTGAGCACCGTGTTGTCGATGATGACCACGAGCAGGCTGAGGCAGAGCACGCCGAGGATCCACCAGCGGCGCGGGTCTCGAGCGGACATGGCATCCCCGTTCGTACAGCGATCGAATTTTCGCACACTGTACTAACTTCGGTACGCCGTTCGCCAACCGATAATCTGGGAGGCGAGGCACTCCAGGTCAGAAGGACGCGCATGCCCCCTGAACACGATCCCGTCGCCACGTCGGTCTGGCTGCGCCCGGGCCGCCCGCGGCGGGGACGTCCGCAGCTCAGCCGCGAGGAGATCGTCGGCGCGGCGGTCCGGCTGATGGACGCCGAGGGCCCGGACGGCTTCAGCATGCGGCGCCTGGCCGCGAGCATCAGCGCGGGCGCGACCTCGATGTACTTCTACGTCGCGAACAAGGACGAGCTGCTGGAGCTGGTCGTCGACGAGGTCCTCGGCGAGGTCGAGGTCCCCGACGTCGAGGCGGTCGGCTGGCGGGAGGCGGCGGCCGGCCTCGTCCGCGCCTTCCGGACCGTGCTGCTGCGCCATTCCTGGGTGCTCGCGCTGTTCGGCACCCATCCCGCCATCGGGCCGAACGCGATGCGGATGAGCGACCGCACCATCGCGCTGCTGACCGCGGCCGGCCTGTCCGGCGTGGAGGTCGGCTGGGCCAGCTCGCTGCTGATGTCGCATGCCATCGGCTACGCCACGTCCGACGCCGCCCTCGACCGCGCCACCCGCGCGGCCGGCAAGTCGGCGGCCGACCTCGTCGAACAGCTCCGCCCCTTCGTCGAGCGCGTCGCGGACGACTACCCCAACTACGCCGGCTGGTGGCGGCAGAACGAGACGCTCGACATCGACCCGGACGACAGCTTCGAGTTCGGTCTCGAACGGCTCCTCGACGGCCTGCAGGCCTGGATCGACAGGAAATCCTGACCCCGGTTACGGCGACGATGCGCCGCAGGTCCGGGTGATGTCGTCGGTGGCCTGAGTGAACCGGATCGTCTCCGACTCGGTGAGGAAGTTCTTCCCGGCCTCGTCACCGCCGTTCTTCTCCAGCTTCGCCCCGACGTCCAGGACGATGTCGACCTCCTTGGCCAGGTGGTCGTCCTTAAGCTCCGGGCGGACCTTGCGGAGCGCGGTGATGATGCCCGGTACGTCGTTCTGGGTGCGCAGCGCGGAGGTGAGCTTGGCGCAGTCGGCCTTGCGATGGTCGCCGCCGCCGGAGCAGCCGGGCACGAGGAGGCACAGGACGAGCGCCGCGGGCGGGACGAGGATGCGCACCGGTTTCACGCCACCGATGATCCCAGGTCGGGGACTGTGTGCCGTTCTGCGGGGTATGCACGCTCCGTGTTCGTCAAGTACCTTTTAGTGACCACATTGCTGACCATGGTCGCCTACGTCCTGCTGACCCGCTGAAACCCTGCCCGCCCCGCGCTGGCGCCGGCGGGCTGTGGGCGTGCACCGCCCGGTGGGGCGGGGCGGTGCACGCGCGTCAGTGGGCGGTGCCGCCTGTGGCGGTGGCGCGGCCGTGGCGCATGATCAGGGCGCCGACCAGCGCGATGAGCGAGGCGCCGGCCGTGAACAGCAAGCCGATCTCGTAGCCGCGATCGGCGAACAGTTGGGGCTACAGGAACCAGAAGATGGCCCGCCAGCTGAAGTGGTCGACCATCCAGCCGCCGACGATCGGCGCGAGCAGCGCCGAGAAGCCGAGGCCGGTGGAGGCGACGCCGATGCCGATCGGCACGTAGCGGCGCGGAAACAGGTCGCGATCTGCCGCAGCGCGGCGGAGACCACCGTGTACTGGAGCGGGGCGACCTCGGTGAACAGCACGATGACCGCGAGGACGGAGAAGATCCGCAGGGGCGAGGCGCCGTCGAGCCGGCCGGTGGCGTCACCGGACTCCTCGGGGACGGCGCGGCATCGGTGCGAACTCCGGCCGCTCATTGCCTGATCGCGCGCAATCGCTGAATGGGGAGAAACGAAAAGAGCCGGGCGCGGCGGTCAGGCGCCGCGCCCGGCTTGGAGGGCGGTTCTCAGCGGGCGGGGTTAAGGATTTCGGTGTGCAGAACCTTGCCGTCCAGGTCCCGGAGCCGGACGGTGAGAGCGCCCGACCGCGCGTCGATGTCGACTTCGCCGAAGAACTGGTACCCCTCGGCGGGCGAGGTGTTGGCGTGCGGCGGCGCCTGGACGAACTTCGCCGTCGGGCCGAACGTGCCGTCGAGGGAGTTCGGGCCGAAGGCACCGGCGTTGAGCGGCCCGGACACGAACTCCCAGAACGGGTCGAAATCCTGGAACGCGGCCTTGGACGGGTCGTAGTAGTGGGCCGCCGTGTAATGGACGTCGGCGGTCAGCCAGACGGTGTTGCGGACATGGTGCCGCTTGATGTCGGAGAGGATGCCCGCGATCTCCCGCTCGCGGCCGAGCGGCGCGCCGTTGTCGCCCTGAGCGGCCGCTTCCTGGGCGGTGCCGTCGGGGACGACCAGGCCGATCGGCAGATCGTTCGCGATGATCTTCCAGGTGGCCTTCGAGGTGCGGAGCTCGCGCTTGAGCCAGGCGGTCTGCTCGGCGCCGAGGAGCCCGTCGCGCTGCGTCGGGGAGTCGTCGGCGTCGTTCGGTGACTTGTAGGTGCGCATGTCGAGCACGAACACATCGAGCAGCGGACCGTAGGAGATCTTGCGGTAGATGCGTCCGCCCTTGGCGGCCTGAATGGCGATCGGTGTGTATTCGAACGCGGCGCGGCGTGCGCGTGCGGAAAGGACGTCCACCCGCTTCTCGGTGTACTGCGGGAGGTCCAGGATCTCGCCGGGGTACCAGTTGTTGAGCGTTTCGTGGTCGTCCCACTGGTAGAGCATCGGAACCTGGGCGTTGAACGCGCGGAGATTGTCGTCCAGCAGGTTGTAGCGGAACTGTCCGCGGTATTCGGCGAGCGTCTGCGCGACGGCGGACTTCTCCGGAGTGGTGAGGTTGCGCCAGGTGCGGCCGTCCGGAAGCGCCACCGTCTCGGACAGCGGGCCGTCCGAATAGACCAGGTCGCCGCTGCACAGGAAGAAGTCGGGGTCGACCGCGGCCATCGCCTTGAAGATGCGGTAGCCGCCGAGGTCGGGATTGATGCCCCAGCCCTGGCCCGCGAGGTCGCCCGACCACACGAACCGGATGTCGCGGCGGGTGCGCGGCGCCGTGCGGAACCGGCCGGCGACCGGCTCGGACGCCAGGTGCCGGTCCAGGTCGTCCAGCCGGACCCGGTAGTGCAGCTCGCGGCCCGGCGGCAGGCCGCGCAGGAACGCCTTGCCGGTGAGGTCGGTGTCCGGGGTCAGGACGGGGCCGCGGACGGTCCTGGCGTTTCGGAAGTCGGGGCGGTCGCTGAGCTCGACGAGCATCCGCGCGGGACGGTCGGCCCGCGCCCACACCACGGCCTCGTGCGCGGTGACGTCGCCGCTCTGCACGCCGTGGGTGAGCCGCGGCCGGCCGGTCCGCAGCAGCCCGGCGGCGCGCGCCGGGCCGTCGTTCAGCAGGGCGAGGGCCGCTCCGGCGGTCGTCACGAGACCGCTCCGCAGCACGGTGCGCCGGTCCATGCAGGCTCCGTTCCTTGATCTGTTACCGGGACGGATGGTGACGGACCGGGACGGACCGCGGGTGCACGGCGGGTGAACGCGGGCGTTCGGCTTGACAACCGTTGGTCACGGAGTGTCTCCTTGTTCCCATGCCAGCGCGCGTTCCCGCCGACAGCCCCGTGGCCCTCCGCCGCGTGGCCAGCGCGCTGTGTCCTGCCTGTAGCCGCTGATCATCCCGCTGCTCGCCGGGTGTTCCCGCCCGGATCCGGCTCACCTACAGGACTCCAGGACAATGGTTCCCGATCTCACTATGCGTGGCCAGGACGACCCGCACGGCCGCGCGACCATCGCCCGCCCGCCGACCGTCGGCCAGCTCGCCGCCGCCGTGCACGCGCTGGGCGCCCGCCCGGCCGACTGGTGGCACCTCGTCGTCTTCGACGAGGCCGGCCCGGCGCACGTCCCGCTGGACGACCCGGACGGCCCGGACGGCGTCCGGCTGTGGCTGACCACCTGGCCGCCCGGGCACGGCGCGACCGTGCACGGGCAGGTGAGCACGCTGCTCGCCGGCGAGCTTGCGGAGGTGGCGATCGCCGCGGACGGGGTGACGGAGCGGCCGCTGCGGGCCAACCGGGTCCGCGTCCACGGCGGTCCGCAGACGTTCACCAACCCCGGCCCCGCCTTCGCCGTCAGCCTGCACGCCGCCTGACCCCGCCGCTCCGCCGACGCGCCGACGACGGACGGGTCAGTTCTCGCCGGTCAGGTAGGGGGACGCGGCCTCGCGGCCGATGAGCGGCAGCAGCACGAAGTAGGTGAGCGCCGGGAGCAGCGACGGCAGCTCCTCCGCCTCGCCCGTCTCCACCTGGACGTGGATCGCGCTGTAGATGCCGCCGACGATCGCGTCGATCACCGCGACCGGCACCGGCGGCAGCGACGGGTCGGCGAAGAACGCCCGGAACCGGGTGAGGCTGTCGATGCGCGCCTGCCGCACCTGCGGCCCGGCCGCGTTGACCTCCACCAGCGACGCCCGCGCGAACGGCGGCTGGGCGGCCAGGATCGCCAGCATCCGGCGCAGCGCCGCCTGGATGCCGTCCGGCCAGGACGGCGCCGCCTCGTACGCCTCGGTCATCCGCCGCAGCAGGATGTCCATGCCGTGCTGGTAGGCGGCCAGGAAGCAGTCGTCGAGGTCGGTGAAGTGCGTGTAGAACGTCTTCTTGGTGACGCCCGCGCCCTCGGTCACCCGGCTGATCGTCGTGTGCGCGAAGCCGCGCTCGGACACGACCTGCACGAACGCGTCGATGAGCCGCTCGCGCTGGATGCCGGCGACGGTCTCGGGGGAGAGCCCGTGCCGGCCGGGCTTGATGGCGCGGTCGGGGTCCAGGGCCGACCGCGCGCCGGGCAGCACGTCCGTGCCGCCGCCCTCTGGGACACCGGGCTGCCCTGCCATCGCACCTCGATCCCCGATCACCTGCCGTTGGGATCACACTACTTCGCGTTCCCACCGGAAGGGGATGGCCGCGCGGTGCGGCGCGGGTCACACGCGGACGCCCGCGCCGTTCTGGGCGCGGGCGTCCGGATGTTCTCGGTCGGATCAGGCGGGCACGGGCTCGGCCTCGCGGTCGCGCCGCGGCGCCTCGTCAGCGGCGTCGTCGGCGTCGCCGGCCTCGTCCCGGGTGGACGGGGTGGCGGTCAGCTCCTTCGGCGTCCCGTTGAACACCGACTCGTCCAGCAGCCCCTCCGACCGCGCGACCAGCACCGGGACGGTCAGCTGGCCGGTGACGTTCAGCGCCGTCCGGGCCATGTCGATGACCTTGTCGATCGCGATCAGGTAGCCGACGGCCTGCAGCGGCAGCCCCACCGTGGTGAGGGTCAGCGTCAGCGCGACCAGCGCCGGGCCGGGCGTGCCGCCGGTGCCGAGCTGCCCGATCACCGCGGCCAGCGCGATCAGCGCGTAGTCGGCGATGCCGAGGTGGACGCCGGTGTACTGGGCGACGAACACCGCCGCCACCGCCGGGTAGATCGCGCCGCAGCCGTCGAACTTGATCGTCGCGCCGAGCGGCTGCGCGAAGTTCGCGTACTCCCGCTGGACGCCGTTGCGCTCGATCGACACCCGCTGCGCGATCGGCAGCGTCGCCAGCGAGGACGAGGACACGAAGCCGAACTGGATCGCCGGCCAGGAGTTGCGCAGGAACTTCAGCGGGCTCACCCGGCCGAACGCGCGCAGCAGCACCGGGTACCCGACCAGCAGCATGATCGCGACGGCCAGGTAGATCGCGCCGGTGAACTTCGCCAGCGGCGCCAGCGAGCTCGGCCCGTAGGTGGCGACGACCGACCCGATCAAAAAGAACGACCCGATCGGGGTGAGGCGGACGACCCACCACACGACCTTCTGCATGACCACGTACAGGTCGTCGATCAGGCTCGTCAGCCGCTCGCCGCGCTCGCCGATCGCGACGAGCGCCGCGCCGAACAGCACCGCGAACGTGACGACGCCGAGGACGTTGCCGTCCGCCATCGCCTTGACGATGTTGGCCGGGAACAGGTTGTGCAGCACCTGCGTCCAGGTGACGGGGTCGGTCTGCGCGGACTCGCTGGCCAGCTTCCCGAGGCCCTGTCCCGGCTTGACCAGCAGCGCGACGGTCAGCCCGATCGCGGTGGCGATCGCCGAGGTCACCACGAACCAGCCGAGGGTCTTGGCGGTCAGCCGCGCGACGCTGCCGACGTTGCGCAGGCGTCCGACGCTCACCACGATCGCCGCGAACACCAGCGGCACCACGACGACCTTCAGCAGGCTGACGTAGACGTCGCCGAAGGGGTCCAGCCAGTCGGCGGCGGTCTTCTCGCCGCCCCCGAAGTTGTTGATCAGGGCGCCGGCGGCGACGCCGAGCACCAGCGACAGCACGATCTGCTGCCAGAACTGCCATTTCCAGACACGCGGGTTCATCGAGAGGTTCTCCAGGGCAGCCGGGGACCGGCTGTGACGAAGGGGATGAGAAGAGGGCGGGGGCTGCGTCAGGCGCGACAGAGCACGCTGGCCAGGCGGCACAGGTCGACGTGCAGCCGGGCCACGAGCAGGACGCTCTTCTCGGAGAACTTCACGAAGCACTCAAACAGCCACATCCGGACCGGGTGTTCCCGATCCGGACGTGGCCTGCGTCACCTCAGCCGCCGGCGCCGGCCTCGCGTCAGCACCCGGACGGTCCCGACGACCCCGAGCCCGATCAGCACCACCGGCACCATCACCGCCGTCGCCACGACGCGTCCGCCGGACAGGCCGTCCGCCAGGAAGACGCCCGCCAGGGCGAGGAAGAAGACCCCCGCGACCGGCCCGCTCGGGTCGAACCCGCGGCGCTCGTCAGACACGGTGGACATCCACATCCCCGACCTTTCCGCGGATCCGCAGCTCGATCTCCGGCGGGTTCTGCACCGGCGCGCCCTCGGGCTCCAGCACCCGCACCACCTTGACGTTCGGGCCGCTGGTCGTGCGGTGCTCGATCCGCAGGTCGCCGAGCGCCAGGCGGGCGTCCAGCCGGACCCGCACGCCCTGCGGCAGCCGCACCATCATCCCGCCGAGCGCGACCGACGCGTCGATCGAGACGTGCTGCCCCGTCGTCAGCGGCAGCGCGGTGAGGTCGAGCGTGCCCTGCCCGACGCCGATCCGGTACTCCTGGTGCGTGCTGGTCACTGTCATCGGCCGCCACTCCATGTCGCCGTACCTCAGGTTCTCCGGCATGTCCGCCGCGACCGCCGTGGCCAGCAGCGACAGGGTCAGCAGCGCCCCGGCGGCGGCGAGGCCGCGCGTCCGGAACCAGCCGCCGACGATCAGGCCCAGGCCGACCACCGCCAGCGCGGGCGCCATGACGATCAGCCAGGAGTCGGGCGCGGGGTACCCGCGCGCCACCGGGACGAGCGCCGCGCCGGTGGCCATCGCCGCCAGCAGGGTGATCTTCGCCGCCGGGGACCCGCGCCGCCCGTCCCGCCGCTCCGGCGGCGGCGCGTCCTCGCGCGGCTCCGCCCGCTGCGCGGCGTGGGCGCGCCCGTAGGTCGCGAGGTCGATCATCCCGTCGGGCAGCCCGCCGCCCGTCCAGGCGGGCGTCTCCTTCTCCAGCGACACGCTGCCGGCCGCGGCCCATTCCCCGGACGGCCCGGGCGGGTGCCCGGCGAACCGCTCCGGAATGGCCCTCGCCGCGCCGACCAGATCGACGCCCCGGGCGTGCGCGACCAGCATGACCAGCGCGAACACCACCAGCACCGCGATCGCGTCCGTCGAGACCCCGCCGAACAGGCTGAACGCGACGCCCACGCACAGCAGCGCCCCCAGCGCCGTCAGCACCGCGGGCGCGTCGAACCAGCGCCGGAACGCCCGCTCCGCCGCCGACGACTCGCCCGGGCTCGCCGGCATCAGCAGCCCGGCGACGATGTAAAGGAAGATCCCCTGCCCGTGCGCGAGGACCAGCAGCGCGAACCCCACGCGGAACACGACGGGATCGATCCCCGTGTAGCGCCCCAACCCGGTACAGACACCGACCAGTACCCGCCGCTCCGGATCCCGCGCCAGCCGCCGGTACCTGCCGGCGTTCAGCTCCTCACCCATGCCCACCATCGTGACCGCCCCCCGCCCCGCGCGGTATCGGGGACGACCCTGACCCACCCCCGAGATCCCCCCGCCCCACCGTCCGGCTGGTGGTCTGGTTCGACTCCTGATCGGACCCTGAGGGAATTCGGGGTGCGGCCCTGATGCGGGGGGCGGCGGGTGCGTGTGACGATCGGTGACGTGGGAGTGCGTGGGGAAGGGCCGCAGGGCGAGGGCGCGGCGGGCGGGGCGGCGGCCGCGCCCGCCGCCGTGCCCGAGGGGGCGCGGCTGGAGCGGGTGCCGGACGGGCGGCTCGTCGCGGGGGTGGCGCGGGGGCTCGCCGAGCATCTGGGCGTCGAGGTGATGATCGTCCGGGCGGCGTTCGTGCTGCTGACGATCGCGAGCGGGCTCGGGCTCGCCGCCTACGGCGCCTTCTGGATCCTGGTGCCCGCGCGGGAGGCGGCGCCGTCGCGGCGCGGGCGCGACTGGGGGCAGCTCGCCGTCTATGCGGTGGTCACGGTCGGTCTGGCGGCCCTGCCGTGGGGGGCGGCGGGCAAGGCCGGCGGGCTGATGCAGTGGGCGATCTGGCCGTTCGTGCTCGGCGGTGTGGGCGCGGCGATCCTGTGGCAGCAGGCGGACCGGGACCAGCGGCAGCGGTGGGTGCTGCCGCTGCGGCAGCGGTGGCTGCGCAGCCTGCTGGGGCTGCTGCTGGTCGTCGGCGGCATCGGCGGGTTCGTCGCGCAGCGGGTGGACGTGGCGCAGGCCCGGTCGGTCGTCATCGCGATGCTGATCATCCTGACCGGGGTGACGCTGATCGTGACGCCGTGGGTGCTGCGGCTCTGGCAGGATCTCGACACCGAGCGGGCCGAGCGCGTCCGGTCGCAGGAGCGGGCGGAGCTGGCCGCGCACGTCCACGACTCGGTGCTGCACACGCTGACGCTGATCCAGCGCAACGCGCACGACGCGCGGGAGGTGCAGCGGCTCGCCCGGTCGCAGGAGCGGACGCTGCGGACGTGGCTCTACCAGCCGCGGTCGGACCCGGACCAGACGTTCGCCGCGGCGATCAAGGCGGTGGCGGGGGAGGTCGAGGACGACCACGGCGTGCCGATCGAGGTGGTGTGCGTGGGGGACACCGAGCTGGACGACCGGCTGGGCGCGGCGCTGCAGGCGGCGCGGGAGGCGATGGTGAACGCGGCGAAGTACGCCGAGTCGCCGTCGGTGTCGGTGTACGCGGAGGTGGAGGGCGAGAAGGTCGCCATCTTCGTGCGCGACCGGGGCAAGGGTTTCGACCTGGATCAGGTTCCGGAGGACCGGATGGGCGTCCGGGGGTCCATCATCGGACGCATGGAGCGCAACGGCGGCAAGGCCACCGTCCGGACCGCGCCGGGCGAGGGCACCGAGGTCCGGCTGGAAATGGACAAAGGATGAGCGGCAGCGAACCGGGGGGAGCGGGGGGTCGTCCCCCCTCGAACGAGCAGGGCATGAGCGGGAGCGAACCGGGGGGAGCGGGGGGTCGTCCCCCCTCGAAGGAGCAGGGCGTGAGCGAGTTGAAGCGGGTCGTGCTGGTCGACGACCACCAGATGTTCCGGACCGGGGTGAAGGCGGAGCTCGGCGGCGGCGTCGAGATCGTCGGGGAGGCCGGCGACGTCGACGAGGCGGTCGCGGTGATCCGGGCGACCGCGCCGGACGTGGTGCTGCTGGACGTGCACCTGCCCGGGGGCGGCGGCATCGAGGTGCTGCGCCGGCTGAACGGCGTGGTCCCGTCGCGGTTCCTGGCGCTGTCGGTGTCGGACGCGGCGGAGGACGTGATCGGCGTGGTGCGGGGCGGCGCGCGCGGCTACGTCACCAAGACGATCTCCGGCCCGGAGCTGACGGACGCCATCGGGCGGGTCGCGGACGGCGACGCGGTGTTCTCGCCGCGGCTCGCGGGGTTCGTGCTGGACGCGTTCTCCGCGACGGACGTCCCGGCGGTGGACCCGGAGCTGGACCAGATCACGCAGCGGGAGCGGGACGTGCTGCGGCTGATCGCCCGCGGCTACGCCTACAAGGAGATCGCCAAGGAGCTGTTCATCTCGGTGAAGACGGTGGAGACGCACGTCAGCAGCGTGCTGCGCAAGCTCCAGCTGTCGAACCGGCACGAGCTGTCGCGCTGGGCCGCCGCCCGCCGCCTGGTGTAGCGCCCCGCCCTCATTCCAGGCCGAGGAGCGCCGGCCTGCTCGCCCGGGCCCGCCATTCGCGCCGGGGGTCGGCGACGAGCCGGCGCGTCCCGAGGTCGAGCAGGCCGCTGACGTGCGCGACCTCGGCGGCGACGACACCGTCCGCGCGCCGGAAGTCATGGCGCACGCGGTAGGTCTTGCCGTCGCCCCATTCCCACTCGCAGGACACGTCGACCTGGTCGCCGCCGCGCAGTTCGCGGTGGTACCTGATGACGGTCTCGAGGTTGACGGGCCCCAGGCCGCCGCCGACGAGGTCTTCGACGGACACGCCGGCCGCCTGCACGCACGCGAATCGCGCGTGGTCGGCGTACTGGACGTAGAAGCCGCCGTTGAGGTGGAGCTGCGGGTCGATCTCGTAGCTGCGGACTTCCAGCCGGACGCTGAACGGCTCAGCCGTGACGTTCATCGGGCTCCTCCTGTTCGACCCAGCGCAGCGAGCGCTCGGTGAGATAGCGGCGGCCGTCGCCGCGGACCTCCAGCCAGTCGCCGCGGACCCAGCCGCCCGCCGCCTGGGGCGAGAAGCCGTGCTTGCGGAACAGGGCGCTGGCCTCGGCCCTGGTGAGGCCCCGTTCGCCCCATTCGGAGATGAGCGCGCGCTGGCGGGCCTCTTCGGGGGGCTCGGCGGGGTCGGCGGAGACCGCGTCGGCCAGCGCCGCGAAACCGGCGCTGATCTGGCGCAGCGCCGCGGCGACCCGGTCGCGCTGCGGCATCGATGACGGCTCCATGGGCATAGCTTAGCAATCGATGTCGATCGCATACCTATGCGGTCGGCGGCCTACGGCGTTCCGGCGGGCGTGAGCAAAACGTGATGACCGGATTGTCGGTAACCATGATCGTTGCGGACACGGGTGTGGCAGCGTCGCTGCCCGTGAGCTTCTCCTCCGGTCCGGGGCAGCCGAACCCCTGGGCGCGCCCCGCCGCTCCGCCCCCGCGCGACGGCACCCTCCCTCCGCAGACCAGCGGCCTCGCCATCGCCGCGTTCGTCACCGGCCTGCTCGGCTGCTGCAGCATCCTCGGCATCGTTCTCGGCGTCGTCGCGCTCAACCAGATCAAGCAGCGCGGCGACAAGGGGCGCGGCCTCGCCATCGCGGGCATCGTCCTGTCCGCCCTGTGGACCGTGGGGTCGGTGGCCGGCTATCTGGCGCTCTCCCGGTCCGGCTCGTCCTACGCGGACCTGTCGACCGTGCCGCGGCCGACCGTGACCGGGACCAAGAAGATCGACGCGCAGACGATGCGGATCGGCGACTGCATCGACGATCCCGCGATGGCGGGCGCCCCGGCCGGCGATACCGTCCCGCCGGTGCAGGTGGAGGACGTCAAGATCGTTCCCTGTGACGGCCCGCACGACGGCGAGGTGCTGGACGCCTTCACCCTGGAGGAGACGGCAATGCCCGCCGAGGAGGAGATGCAGCGCCTCGCCGCCGACGGGTGCAAGCGCCGGGTGGAGAGCAGGATCGATCGCGACCCCGATTCCGAGCAGCTCACGATGTCGTACTACTACCCGACCGGCGTCTCCTGGCGGCTCGGGGACCGGGGCGTCACCTGCCTCGCGGTGAACGCGGCCGTGGGCAGGAAGCTCACCGGCCGCATCCGCGGCTGACCCTCCCCGGCCACCGGCCCGCCCGCTCAGTAGTCGCGCAGCTTGTAGGAGGTGGTGACGGCGGCGACCTCGTCCATCCGCTCCTCGCTCGCGTCGGCCGCGCCGAGCTCCGCCGCCACCCGGTCGCGGTTGCGGTCCATGTTCGCGACGGCCAGCTCCTGGTTCGCGGTGACGAAGTCGCGCAGTTCGGCCTCGTAGGCGGCGAACGCCGCGCGGTGGTCGCCGTCCGCGGCCTTCAGCTCGCCGGCCAGCACGTACGCGCCGACCATCGCCATGCTGGTGCCCTGCCCGGACGCGGGGGAGCCGCAGTATCCGGCGTCGCCGAGCAGGACGACGCGGCCCGTCGACCACGCGTCCATGTGGATCTGCGCCATGGCGTCGAAGTGGAAGTCCGGCGCGTCGCGCATCGTCTCCAGCAGGCCGGGGATCGCGCCGGTGGCGTCCGCGAACCGGCTCGCCAGCAGCCGCTTCTGGTCCTGGACGTCGCGCGGGTCGTAGGGGACCGGCTCCGGCGAGTCGAACCCCATGTAGACGCGGAGCTCGCGGTTGCCGCGGACGCTCATCGCCATCGCGCCCCACGAGTTCCCCGGCACCGGGAAGATCGTCTGCCAGCGGTCCAGGCCGAGCAGGTTGGGCGCCGTCCAGACGGCGAGGTGGGCGCCGAGGTGGCGCAGGAAGGCGTCCTCGGGGCCGAACGCGAGCCGGCGGACGTTGGAGTGCAGGCCGTCGGCACCGACGACGAGGTCGAACGTGCGGGTCGCGCCGCCGTGGAAGATGACGCGGACCTCGTCGCCGTCCTGCTCCATCCCGGCGATCGAGTCGTCGTAGAGGTACTCGATCCGGTCGCCGCCGGCGCCGACGATCAGCTCGGCGAGGTCGTCGCGGAGGATCTCCACGTCGGGGCTCGCGAGGTCGCCGCCGCTCGCGGTGCGCTCGGTGGTGCTGAAGATCTCCTCGCCGTCCTGCCCGACGATCGACATCCCGCGCAGGTCGGTGCTCAGCTCCCGGGCCGCGTCGAGGACGCCCATCCGGTCGGCGACGTCGAGGGCGGGGCCGCGGACGTCGATGGCCTGGCCGCCGGGACGCAGCGCGGGCGCCCGCTCCACGACCGTCACCTCGAACCCGTACCGGTCGAGCCAGTACGCCAGGGCCGGGCCCGCGATGCTCGCACCGGAGATCAGGACGTTGCTGTTGCGCATGGGGTGCTCCTCAGGATGGTCGTGCCGCCATCCGAAGGCTCGCCCGGCGCGCTGACAGAACGCTGACACCCCGCTCACAGGCCTGACGCCGCGCTGAGAGCCGTCACCCCTCGGCGCCGCGCAGCGCCGAGACGACCGTGGTCGCGACGTGCTCGACGGTGCTCACGCCGTCCCCCATCGTGGGGCTGTCGCAGCTGAACACCGCGACGACGAAGTCGTGGCCGGGACCGGTGATGCGGCCGACGCTGTTGACGGCCCAGCCGTTGCCCTCGTACCGCAGCGGCACCCAGCCGTTCTTGAGCGCGACCCGCTCGCCGGGACGCGCCGCCGCGCTGATGCCCCACGCCTGCGCGGGGACCACCGACCGCATCAGGCGCAGGACGTACCGGCGGTTCGCCGGGGCGAGCGGGCCCCGGCCGGACGCCAGCGACCGGATCAGCCGGACCTGGTCGGACGGGCTGGTCCACGACGACCCCCACGACACCGGATACGGGTCGGTGCGCTCGAAGCCGAACACCGCGCCGGCGCGCCGCAGCCCGCCGTCGCGGCCGATGTCGGCGTACAGCGCGTCGGCCGCCGCGTTGTCGCTGCGCCGGATCATCCGGGCGGCCAGCGCCCGCTCGCTGCCCGAGAGCCCGAGGCCCTGCCCTTGGCGTTGCAGCAGCAGGGCCGCGAGGATGTCGAGCTTGATGACGCTGGCGGTGACGAACTGCGAGGTCTCGTTCAGCCCGAACGTCAGGCCGCTGCGCAGGTCGGTCGCCAGCACGCCGGCGCGGCCGGGCCGGTTCCGCAGGTAGGCGCGGAGGGTGCCGCGCAGCCGCAGCCGGTCGAACTCCGGCGCCTTCGCGACCGTCACGGCCCGCCGCCCCGGGCCGCCGGGGTCCGCCCCGTGGACGGCCCCGCGCAGGTGCCCCTCGGCCGTCGTTCCCGTCCAGACGGCCGCCGCGGCGCCGGCGGCGACGGCGAGCACGGCGACGCTGCGTCGCATGCGATCCCCCGATTCGCGCGACGGCGGCCCGCCCCCCGGGGGCCGCCATGATCATCCCGCTCCTACCCGCCGCGGCGGGAAGATCACCTGCCCGGGACGGCGGCGTCCGTGCAGGTCAGCGCGGTATCGAGGGTCAGAACTCGACGGGCAGCCGGGCCGGGCAGCCGGGCTCGCAGCGCTCGGCGTGCCAGGCGACGCGGCGCGCGTACGAGCCGAACCGGCGGCGCAGCATCGCCCGCTTCAGCCGGGCGGCGCCCGGGAAGCGGCCGTCGAACGACGCGCGCCAGCGGATCAGCGTGTTGACGCCGTGCGGCTCCAGCGTGATGTCGGCGCGGTAGCCGCGCGGCAGCCCGGCGAGGGCGACGTACCCGCAGTGGCGCGGCGGGTCGTAGGCGACGACCTCGTGCCGGGCGCGCGCCCAGAACGCGGCCCACTCGTCCCAGGAGTCCGCCACGAAGAGATGCTTGAAGATCACTTCCGGGGCGGCGTAGGTGGTGGCGGTGGCCTCGATCTCATGCGGCATGACATCCCCCCTGAGTCAGGACACGGCGGATGTATGCCCGAATCAGGGAAGATTACGGCTTGTGACGCGATGAATTTGCAGCGTGACCGCCGCGCCGGCGATCAGGCGGTGTCGACGACCTGGAACGCCTCCGCCAGCCGGCCGTCGGCGAACCCCGCCGCCTCGGCGTTGGCCGACAGCCATCCGCGCAGCATGTTCGGCAGCTCGTCGCCCATGTGGCTCGTCTGGCTGGCGTGCGCGCGCAGCGCGTTGACCTTCCGGTCGAACTGCTCGGTGATGTCGACATAGTGGTTCACCGTCGGGCCGCCGCTGATCCACACCTCCCGCGCCGTCCACGCGTCCAGGCCCTCGCCGGACAGCAGCTCGGGGAAGGCGTAGGGGTTGCGCGCGTCGGGGTACACCGCGTCCAGCGCCGCCGCGCCGACCGCCCGGTGGTCGGGGTGGCTCGGGTAGATCCGCTCGTAGTTGCGCTCCGGGCTCGGCATCAGCACCCGGTCGGGCCGCACCTGCCGGATCACGCGGGCGATGTCGCGGCGCAGGTCCAGCGTGGCCTCGACGCGCCCGTCCGGGTAGCCGAGGAACCGGACGTCGGTGACGCCGACGCACTTGGCCGCCGCGCGCTGCTCCTCGCGGCGCAGCGCCGCCATCTCCTCCCGGGTGACGCCGTCGTCGAAACCGCCCGCGTCGCCGTCGGTGACCATCAGGTAGACGACCTCGATGCCCTGGTCCGTCCAGCCCGCCACCGACCCGGCGCAGCCGAAGTCGACATCGTCCGGATGCGCCATCACGACGAGAATCCGCTGCAGCCCGCTGTCGTCCAGAACGTTGGTCACGGATTCAACAATAAATGTCCCGAACGGATACGGGCACACCGAAGATCGGTCTTTCCGCGAACCCGCCGGCCACCGGGGCGGCCACCGGGACGGTCACCGGTCAGAACGACAGCAGGGCCGCCAGGAGCCGCTCCTGGAACGCCGCCACGTCGCTGCCGACCGCGACCTTCACCGGACGGCGCGTGTCCTCGGCGGGCAGGGACCGCGCGTCCCAGACCGTCGTGCCGCGCGTCAGCTCGCCGCGCAGCTCCACCCGCACCGGGCGCTGGACGTACTCGCCGAGGCCGGGGTCGACGGCCAGCATCGCGGCGAGCGCGTCGTGGATGACGGCGCCCCGGCGGCGCAGCGTCGGCGTGTAGGCGTCGGCGTAGAACTCCAGGATCCGGGCCGCGAACGCCGCGACGGGCGAGCCGTGCGCCGCCAGCCGGTCGAGCCAGTCGTCGTGGACGGCGGTCGGGTGGGTGGCGTCCAGCGGGACCAGCACGACGGGCCAGTCCGCCGCGAACACCAGGTCGGCTGCCTCCGGGTCGTGCCAGACGTTCGCCTCGGCGTGCGTGGTGATGTTGCCCGGGTGGCCGAAGGCGCCGCCCATCACCACGACCTCGCGGACCAGCGACGGCAGCTCGGCGTCCAGCAGCAGCGCCGCGCCGAGGTTGGTCAGCGGGCCGGTCGCCAGCAGGGTCAGCTCGCCGGGCCGCTCCCGCGCCAGCCGGACGATCTGCGCCGCGGCGGACTCGGCCACCGGCCGCCCGGACGGTTCGGGCAGGTGCGTGTCGCCCAGGCCGTCCGTGCCGTGCCAGTCGAGCGCGTAGTGGACGTCCTGGGCCATCGGCCGGGCGGCGCCGACCGCGACCGGCACGCCCTGCTCGCCCGCCTTCACCCCGGCGGCCTCCAGCACGCGCAGCGTGTTGAGCGCGCCGGTCAGCGGGTCGATGTTGCCGTGCACCGTGCCGACCCCGACGAGCTCCGCCTCGCCCGCCCGCACGAGCGAGGCCAGGTACAGCAGGGTCATCGCGTCGTCGATGCCGGTGTCGCAGTCGAACAGGAACGTGGGCGCTTTGGTCACGCTCGCAACCTATGTCGCGCGGCCCGCCCCCGGCATCCCGATATCCGCCGCGTGAAGATCGTGATTGGGCCTGGGACGCGGCGCCGCGCCGGGGTAGAGCTGAGACATGCGCAAACTCATCAACGACCCGGCGGCCGTGGTCGCCGACGCGCTGCGCGGGCTGGCCGCCGCGCACCCGTCGCTGCGGGTCGATCCGGAGAACGGCACGGTCGTGCGGGCGGACGCGCCGCGCACCGGCAGGGTCGCCCTGGTGTCGGGCGGCGGCTCCGGGCACGAGCCGCTGCACGCCGGGTTCGTCGGGCACGGCATGCTCGACGCGGCCTGCTGCGGCGAGGTGTTCACCTCCCCGGTGCCGGACCAGATCATCGCGGCGACGATGGCGGTCGACGGCGGCGCGGGCGTGGTGCACCTGGTCAAGAACTACACCGGCGACGTCCTCAACTTCCGCATGGCCGCGGAGCTGGCCGAGGACGAGGACATCGAGGTCGCCTCGGTCGTCGTCAACGACGACGTCGCCGTGGAGGACAGCCTCTACACCGCCGGTCGGCGCGGCACCGGCGCGACCCTGTTCGCCGAGAAGATCGCCGGTGCGCTCGCCGAGGAGGGCGCCGACCTGGCGTCCGTCGCCGCCGTCGCCCGCGAGGTCAACGAGCGCAGCCGCTCGTTCGGCGTCGCGCTGTCCCCGTGCACGGTGCCCGCCGCGGGGGAGCCCACCTTCCAGCTCGCGGACGGCGAGATGGAGCTCGGCATCGGCATCCACGGCGAACCCGGCCGCGAACGCGTCCCGCTGGCCACCGCCGACGCGATCGTGGACGCCTCGCTCAGCGCGATCGAGGCGGACATGGCGCTGTCCGGCTCCGAGGTCCTCGTCCTGGTGAACGGGATGGGCGGCACCCCGCTCATGGAGCAGTACATCGCCTACGCGGCGGCCGCCCGCTGGCTCGAAGGGCACGGCGCCACGGTCGCCCGCTCGCTGGTCGGGCCGTACGTGACCAGCCTGGAAATGGCCGGCTGCATGATCAGCGTGTGCCGGCTGACGCCCGAGCTGACCCGGCTCTGGGACGCGCCCGTCGAGACCCCGGCGCTGCGGTGGGGCCGATGATGGACGGGCCGATGATGGACGGGGAGGCGTTCGCGTCCTGGATCCGGCACGCCGCCGAGCTGATCTCCGCCGACGCCGAGCGGCTGACCAGGCTCGACGCCGCGATCGGTGACGGCGACCACGGCCACAACCTCGACCGCGGCTTCACCGCCGCCGTCGCCGCGCTCCCCGACGGCGCCACGCCCGGCAAGGTGCTCGTCGCCGCCGGGCGCGCCATCGTGTCCAAGACCGGCGGCGCGTCCGGCCCCCTCTACGGGACGGCGCTGCGCCGCGCCGGCAAGGCCCTCGGCGACGCGCCCGAGGCGGACGCCGCCGCGCTGGGCGCCGCCCTGAAGGCCGCCCTCGACGGCGTGCAGGAGCTGGGCCAGGCGAACGAGGGCGACAAGACCATGATCGACGCGCTGGCCCCGGCCGTCGCCGCCTACGAGGCGGCCCTGGCGGACGGCGCGGACCTGCCCGGCTGCGTGCGCGCCGCGTCCGACGCCGCCGACGCGGGCGCCGCCGCGACCGTCCCCCTCCAGGCGCGCAAGGGCCGCGCCAGCTACCTCGGCCCGCGCAGCGTCGACCACATGGACCCCGGCGCGTCGTCCACCGCCCTGATCCTGCGCGCGCTCGCCGACATCGCCGGGGAGGCCTGAGCACATGGTCGGGATCGTGATCATCTCGCACAGCCGGACGCTCGCGGAGGGCGTCGCCGAGGTGGCGCGCGCGATGGGCGTCGGCAAGGCCGTCGTCGAGCCCGCCGGGGGCGACTCCGAGGGCGGCCTCGGCACCAGCATCGACCTGGTCGAGGACGCCGTCCAGCGGGCCGACGGCGGCGACGGCGTGCTGCTGCTCGCCGACATCGGCAGCTCCGTGCTCACCGCCAAGATGCTCATCGAGGACGCCGACGGCGAGAACGTCCTGCTCGCCGACGCGCCGCTGGTCGAGGGCGCGGTCGCCGCCGCGTCCATGGCCGCGACGGGCGCCGGCCTGGCCGCGGTGCACGCCGCGGCCGAGTCGGCCCGCGAGCACCGCAAGACCTGATCGGCCGGGTCGCCGCGCCCCTCGTGACGCGGGGTGCGGCGCCGTCCGTCACCCCGTCCTCAGCCGGTCCCGTGACCCCCGGGGAAGCGGACGGTGACCCGCGGGCGTCGGCGACGGAGCCGAAAACGTCCGCGCCGCGCCGTACACTCGCACGTGATGTCGAAGACCGAAGCTCACCCCTTGCTCGACGGCCTGAACGAGCAGCAGCGCGCCGCCGTCGTGCACTCCGGCGGCCCCCTGCTGATCGTCGCGGGCGCCGGGTCGGGGAAGACCCGCGTGCTCACCCACCGCATCGCCCACCTGCTGGGCGAGCGGGACGCGCACCCCGGCCAGATCCTCGCGATCACCTTCACCAACAAGGCCGCCGCCGAGATGAAGGAGCGCGTCGACGCCCTCGTCGGGCCGCGCTCGCGCGCCATGTGGGTGATGACGTTCCACTCCGCCTGCGTGCGGATCCTGCGCCGGGAGGCCAAGCGGCTCGGGTTCCCGACGAGCTTCTCGATCTACGACCAGGCCGACGCGCAGCGCCTCATGGCGCTGGTCTGTCGCGAGCTGGACCTCGATCCCAAGCGGTATCCGCCGAAGTCGTTCAGCGCCCAGGTGTCGAACCTGAAGAACGAGCTGATCGACTACGAGACGTTCAAGAACCGCGCGTCCACGCACATGGAGCAGACGCTCGCCGAGGCCTACGAGATGTACCAGGCGCGGTTGCAGCAGGCCGGCGCGATGGACTTCGACGACCTGATCATGATGACGGTCAACCTGCTGCAGGTGTTCCCGGAGGCCGCCGAGCACTACCGGCGGCGGTTCCGGCACGTCCTGGTCGACGAGTACCAGGACACCAACCACGCGCAGTACGAGCTGGTCCGGGAGCTGACCGCGCCGGTCGAGGGCGTCGGGCCGGCCGAGCTGTGCGTCGTCGGCGACGCCGACCAGTCGATCTACGCGTTCCGCGGCGCGACGATCCGCAACATCCTGGAGTTCGAGCGCGACTACCCCGACGCCACCACGATCCTGCTGGAGCAGAACTACCGCTCCACCCAGACGATCCTGTCGGCGGCGAACGCGGTCATCGAGCGCAACGCCGACCGCAAGCCGAAGCGGCTCTGGTCCGACCAGGGCGAGGGCAGCAAGATCATCGGCTATGTGGCCGACAACGAGCACGACGAGGCCGCGTTCGTCGCGCACGAGGTCGACCGGCTCACCGACGCCGGCGACGCCCGGCCCGGCGACGTCGCGATCTTCTACCGCACCAACGCGCAGTCGCGCGTGTTCGAGGAAGTGTTCATCCGCGTCGGCCTGCCCTACAAGGTCGTCGGCGGCGTCCGCTTCTACGAGCGCAAGGAGATCCGCGACCTGCTCGCCTACCTGCGCTGCCTCGCCAACCCCGAGGACACGGTCTCGCTGCGCCGCATCCTGAACGTGCCGAAGCGCGGCATCGGCGACCGCGCCGAGGCGTGCGTGGAGGCCTACGCGTCCCGCGAGCGCATCACGTTCTGGCAGGCGCTGCGCGTCCCCGAGGACGTCCCCGGCATGGCGACCCGGTCGATCAACGCCGTCCGCGAGTTCGTCCTGCTGCTGGACGAGCTGCGCGCCGCCGCCGAGTCGCTCACCCCGGCGGACCTGCTCGTCCAGGTGCTCGACAAGTCCGGCTACCTCGCCGAGCTGCAGGCATCCAAGGACCCGCAGGACGAGACCCGCGTCGAGAACCTGCACGAGCTGGAGGCCGTCGCCCGCGAGTTCGAGGAGCGCCTCGACGGCGAGTCCGCCGAGGGCCGGCTGCCCGACTTCCTGGAGCAGGTCGCGCTGGTCGCCGACGCCGACTCCATCCCCGGCGGCGCGAAGGGCGGGCCCGTCCCGCCCGGCGAGCAGCCCGCGGAGACCGACCAGGGCGTCGTCACCCTGATGACCCTGCACACCGCCAAGGGCCTGGAATTCCCCGTCGTGTTCCTCACCGGCATGGAGGACGGCGTCTTCCCGCACCTGCGCGCCATGAGCAACCCCAAGGAACTGGAGGAGGAGCGCCGCCTCGCCTACGTCGGCATCACGCGCGCGCGGCAGCGGCTGTACCTGTCCCGTGCCACGATGCGCAGCTCGTGGGGCGCGCCGCAGGTCAACCCGCCGTCCCGGTTCCTCGGCGAGGTCCCGGGGACGCTCGTCGAGTGGGAGCGCGAGGCGTCGTCGACGTCCTCGTCGGCGATGTCGCGGATGGCCGCCCGCCCGGGTGTGAGGTCGCCGGGCAACCGCGACGTCCCGTCCCTCGCGCCGGGCGACAAGGTCACCCACGACTCCTTCGGTCTCGGCACGGTGGTGTCGGTGGACGGCGCCGGCGACAAGGCCGCCGCCAGCGTCGACTTCGGCGGCGAGTACGGGGTCAAGCGCCTCGTCCTGCGGTTCGCTCCCGTGGAGAAGCTCTGAGCGCGCCGACGCCTTGTATCGCCGCCCTCATGCGTCGGTGGCGACGGCGCAGGTCTTGACGTAGATCAGCCGGCTGATCCCGGCTGTCGCCGCCACCGCCACCACCAGCCCCGCCCAGATGAGCCCCCGCCGGGTCAGCTTCTCCACCGTGACGGCGAACGGGAGCGCCGCGCAGGCGAGGGCGAGGGTCACGCCGGACCACTGGACGCCGTACCTGCCGTACTTGTGCGTGTTCGTCCACACCCGGCCCTGGGACGTCCGCGTGCTGTTCTTCGCGAGGCCGACGAGGAACATCGCCGTCGCGGCGAGGAGCTCGGCGACCAGGACGCCGGCGGCCGGCGGCATGAGGACGTCCTCGGCCCCCAGCGCCGTGCCGACGGCGATGCCGAGCGGGGCGCCGCCGACCAGGCCGAGGAGGGGCAGGACCGAACCGGTCCATCCGTAGCCGGTCGTCTTCACGCGTCCCATGCGCCCTCCAGGTCGTCGCCGCTCTGGTTGATCATTCTGACCGCCCGTCACGTTCGGGTCACGGCGGGCGGCCCGCCGCCGACGTCGGCTTCGGCGGCGGGTACGGGATCAAGCGCCTCGTCCTGCGGTTCGCCCCCGTGGAGAAGCTCTGAGTGCGCCGGCGCGTTTCAAGGTGCGCAGCACGGGGGCGGTCTCGATGGTCCGGATGCCGTTCAGGGCGCCGAGCTCGCGGGTGAGGTAGCGGTGCAGGTCGGCGGGGCCCGCGCAGAGGGCCTGCGCCAGCAGGTTCGTGGGGCCGGTCGTCGCGGCGACGACGGCGAGCTCGTCGTGGCCGGCGATGGTGGTGGCGACGTCGTCGAGCCGCCCGGGCTCGACCTGCATCCAGATCAGCGCCTGCGTGGTGCCGCCGAGCAGCGCGGAGTCGACCTCGACGTCGAAGAACAGCGTGCCGCGAGCGCGCAACCCGGCGAGGCGGCGCGCCACCGTCGCCTGTGACCAGCCGGTCGCGGCGGCGAGGTCGGTGTGGCCGGCTCGGCCGTCGTGCCGCAGGACCTCCAGCAGCGCGCGGTCCGCGGCGCCGAGCGGGCGCGGATCGGCCGCCACGGCCGGTTCGGGCGCCGGCGGGGCGAGCCGTTCCTGCTGCTCGCGGGTCAGCGCGCGGGTCCGGCCGCGCCAGGCCGTCGGGCCGCCGAGGTAGGTGTGCAGCATGCAGTGCGCCGAGATCGCGGTGATCCCGGCGCGGCGCGGGACGTCGCGCAGCAGCATCGCATGCGGGGCGTCCGTGCCTTCCTTGTCTCCCGGGCCGTCCGGGACGTGCACGATCGCGAAGATCTCCGTCCCGCCGGACGTCAGCTTGACCCAGGAGGTGTCGGGGCGCCGGGCGAGCGCGTGCGCGAGGGTCTGCGCCGCGGACGGCGTGCAGGTCAGCCGGATCGTCCACTGCGTCTCGGGGCCGGTGTCGCGGTTCGGCACGCCGACGACCCGCAGGCCCGCCTCCGCGTGCAGCCTGCGGTAGCGGCGGGCCACGGTCTGGGTGGACACGCCGCAGACGTCCGCGATGCGGCTGAACGGGGCGCGCCCGTCGATGTGGAGCGCGTGGATGATCGCGCGGTCCAGGTCGTCCAGCATGACGATCCCTCATTTCGACGGGACTGGATGGAAGATACCCGCCATCTGTGCGCTGTAGTTGGAAGGTAGTGTGGCCTCACGCCGAGGCTATGGCACGAAACCGAAAGGGGACGTGCCATGCGGGCGCAAGAGGTGCAAGAGGAGACGCGGGCGGACGGCGCGTACCGGTGGCGGTGGGCGGCCCTCGCGACGCTGCTGGTCGCGGAGGCCATGAACCTGCTGGACGCGACGATCGTGCAGGTCGCGGCGCCGGTGATCCGGGGCGACCTCGGCGGCGGCGAGTCGGCCATCCAGTGGTTCAGCGCCGCCTACACGCTGCCGTTCGCGGTTCTCCTGATCACCGGCGGGCGGCTCGGCGACATCGCGGGACGCCGCCGGATGTTCGCCGCCGGGGTGGCCGGGTTCGCGGCGGCGTCGCTGTGCTGCGCGCTGGCGCCGGCGGCGGGCGCGCTGATCGCGGCGCGGGCCGTGCAGGGCGCGGCGGCCGCGCTGATCATCCCGCAGACGTTCGGGCTGATCCGCGCGATGTTCGACGGCCGCGAGATGGCGAAGGCGCTCGGCAGCATCGGGCCGGTGATGGGGCTGGCGGCGATCTGCGGGCCGGTGCTCGGGGCGGTCCTGACGCACGCGGTGTCGTGGCGGGCGGCGTTCCTGGTGAACGTCCCGCTGGCCGTCGCCGTGCTGGCGGCCGTGCCGGTGCTGCGGGAGGACCGCGCGGAGCGGCGCCCCCGGCTGGACGTCGCTGGCACCGTCCTCGCCGTCGCCGGCGCCGCACTGCTGGTGTACCCGCTGATCCAAGGAAATTCGGACGGCTGGCCGGCCTGGATGTGGGCGATGCTCGCCGGCGGCGTACTGGTGCTCGCCGCGTTCGGCCTGTACCAGCGCCGGGCCGGCGACCCGCTCATCGAGCCCAGCCTGTTCGGCGACCGCGGCTTCCCGGCCGCGCTGGTGACCTCGACGCTGTTCTTCGCGGTGATGAACGGGCTGATGGTCGTGGTCGTCCTGCAGATCCAGCTCGGCCTCGGACGGGACGTGCTGAACGCCGGGCTCACGCTGCTGCCCTGGTCGGCGGCGATGGCGGCGGCGTCCTGGCTCGCCGGGGCGCGGCTCGTCCCGCGGTTCGGCCCGCGGCTCATGTTCGCCGGACTCGCGATCATGCTGGCCGGGGTCGGCGCGGCGATCGCCGCCTACCACGCCTACCCGCACTCCTACCCGTGGCCGCTACTCGGCGCGCTGGCCGTCGCGGGGGCCGGCAACGGGCTGTTCACCGTCCCGTTCTTCACGGCGGCGCTGTCGCGGGTGCTGCCGCAGGAGACGGGGTCGGCGGCGGGGCTGCTCAACGCCGTCCAGCAGTTCGGCGGGACGCTCGGCATCGCCGTCCTCGGCACCGCGTTCTTCCGCGCGCTGCCGCACGGCCCCGCGTCCGCGGCCCAGGCCGCCTTCGCGATCGCGGCGGCGCTCCTCGTCCTCACCGTCGCCTCCGCCGCCCTCATCCGGCCACGAACCTGAGGAACCTGTCCGCGTCCGCCCTGGTCGGGCGATGATGGTGGCAGGGGGCGAGGAACGGGGGCATCCCATGCCGGTCGTACGGGCAGGACGCGCATTCGACGGCGTACGGCAGTTGCACGGCGGGGCCGCCGTCTTCGTGGAGGACGGCCGGATCCGCGGCGTGGAGCCCGCCACCGCGCCCGTTCCGGACGGCTGGGAGGTGGCCGACTTCCCCGGCGGCACCGTCCTGCCCGGCCTGATCGACATGCACGTCCACCTGTGCGGCGACAGCCGGAACGGGGCGCTGGACCGGCTCGCCGGCTACACCGGCGCCGAACTCGGCGCCGTCATCGACCGGGCCCTGCGCGACCAGGCGGCGGCCGGGGTGACGACGGTGCGGGACCTCGGCGACCGGCACTGGACGGTGCTGGAGCGCCGGGACCGCGGGCCGGAGCGGGCCGTCCCGCAGATCGTCGCCGCCGGGCCGCCGATCACCTGCCCGCAGGGCCACTGCTGGTCCATGGGCGGCGAGGCGTCCGGCCCGGACGGGCTGCGCGCGGCGGTGCGGGAGCGGGCCGAGCGCGGCGCGGACGTCGTCAAGGTCATGGGAAGCGGCGGCGTCATGACGGCGGGCACGGAGGTCTCGCTCTGCCAGTTCGGCGACGACGACCTGCGCCTGATCGTCGAGGAGGCGCACCGCGCCGGGCTGCCCGTGACCGTCCACGCGCACGGCCTCGCCGCGATCGAGCAGGCCGTACGGGCCGGGACGGACGGCATCGAGCACTGCACGTGCCTCACCGAGTCCGGCGTCCGGATCCCGGAGGAACTGCTGGACGCCCTGGCCCGGCAGCGGATCACGGTCTGCCCGACGCTGGGGAAGGCGGCCGGGGTGGAACCGGCCGGTCCCGTCCTGGCGATGCTGACGCGGTTCGGCATGAGGCTGGAGGACCGCGAGGGGCACGCCGCCGCCATGTACCGCGCGGGGGTGAGGCTGGTCTCGGGGGCCGACTGCGGGATCAGCGCCGGGAAGGCCCACGGCATCCTGCCGTCGGCGATCGCGTGCCTGGTCTCGGGCGGGGTGCCCGCCGCCGACGCGCTGGCGTCGGCGACGTCGCGCGCGGCCGAGGAGTGCGGTCTCGGCGACCGCAAGGGGCTGCTGCGCGCCGGCCACGACGCCGACCTGGTCGTCGTCGACGGCGATCCGCTCACCGACATCGGGGCTCTGGCCCGCGTCACCGCCGTCATGATCCGCGGCGAGTGGGCGACCGCCCCGGATCGGCACTGAAGCGCATTCGGGTCGCGGCACCGGTCATGGACGAGGTCTGGGCGGTGCTCGCGGACGAGCGGACCACCTGAGGGGATCGGCATCCGCCGGGGGCGTGATGGTGGGCGGGGTGTTCCGGGGCGTTATGGTCATACCTGGAACACCCATTACCCCCGGGAGCCCCCGTGCACGCCGAGCAGGTGCTTGTGATGCTGGTCGCCGCCACCGCGGCGGGCTGGGTCGACGCGGTGGTCGGCGGCGGCGGGCTGATCCAGCTGCCCGCGCTGCTCCTGCTCAACCCCGGCCAGCCGGTCGCCACGGCGCTCGCCACCAACAAGCTCGGCTCGATCGCCGGGACCACCTCGGCGGCGATCGCCTACGCCCGCAAGGCCAAGCCGGACGTGCGGATCGCCGGCCCGGCGGCGGGCCTGGCGGTGTGCTGCGCCGCCGGCGGCGCGCTGTGCGCGGCGGCGATCTCCTCCGACGTGCTGAAACCGCTGATCATGGTGGTGCTGCTCGCCGTCGCCGCGCTGGTCGTGCTGAAGCCCGACCTCGGCCGCGTCCCCCGCCTGGTGCTGCGCACCCGCCGCCGGGTCGCCGCGGCGATCCTGGTCCCCGGCGTCGCGATCGCCTTCTACGACGGCCTCGTCGGCCCCGGGACCGGGACGTTCCTGGTCATCGCGTTCACCGCGCTGCTCGGCATGGACTTCGTCGACGCGTCCGCCACCTCGAAGATCATCAACGCGGGGACCAACCTCGGCGCGCTCGTGGTGTTCGCGGCGCAGGGCCACGTGCTGTGGGCGATCGGGCTCGGGATGGCCGCCTGCAACGCCGTCGGCGCGCAGCTCGGCGCCCGGATGGCGATCCGCCGCGGCGCCGGGTTCGTCCGGGTCGTTCTGCTGTGCGTCGTCGCGGCGCTCGTGCTCAAGATGGGCTACGAGTACTTCACCTGACCGGAACGGCCGTCAGGGCGCGGGTGGGACCGGCAGCGGGTCGCGCAGCGCCGACAGCGTCAGCAGGACGAGCGAGTCCGTCCAGCCCAGCGGCGCCACGCCCGCCTGGCGGCCCGACGGCCCGACCTTCTCGGGCAGCGCGCCGAGGGACGTCCGGTGCGCCGACAGCCAGCCGAGCCGTCCGATCGCCTCGGTCGCGCGCCCGCCCGCCGCGGCCGACAGCCCGAACAGCGCGGTCTCCGGCGTCCACGCGGCGTCGGGATCGCCGGACCACTTCTCGCCCGGCAGCACGCCCCCGTTCGGCAGCGCCTGCCTGCGCTCGGCGTCCGCGACGGCCGTGGTCACGGCCGGGTCCGCCGGCGCGAACGGCGGCGCGATGAACGTCACCGACGTGTCCATCAGCCCGTCCTCGACCGGTGAGCGCGGGTAGCCGTAGGGCGCGAACTGCCGGTCCAGCGCCGCCGACACCCGGCGCGCGGCGGCGCCCCACCGCGCCGCCTCGCCCGCCCGGCCGTAGCCCCGCGCGAGCGCCGCCGCCGACCGCAGGCCCGCCAGCACCGGCCCCACCACGCCGAGCGTGGGGCGCCGCGGGTCCTGCTCGCGCCCGTGGTCGCGTTCCCAGTAGTCCGACGACGCGGGCGGCAGGCCCTCCGCGTCCAGCGATCCGGCCAGATGGTCGGCGGCCCGCCGCACCATCGGCCACAGGTCCGGCATCTCGCCCGCGTCCGGGTTTTCCGTCCGGTAGAGCCAGCTCGCCCACAGCACCCAGCCCAGCGAGTCGAGTTGCGGCGCCCGGCCGTCCGTGACGGCCGTCCCGTCGGCGTTGTACCGCGCGGCCCACACCCCGTTGCCGGTCTGGACGCGGGCCAGGAACCGCAGGACGCGCCGCGCCTCCGACGGATGCCGCGTCACGGTGAACGCGGCGGCGGCGAACGCCGAGTCGCGCGGCCACGAGTACCGCCACGCCCCGTACCAGGACGCCAGCGTCGCGCCGTTCGGCGGGGTGAGCAGCCGCAGGTCGAGCAGCGCCCGCGCCGCCATGTCCCGGAAGCCCGAGTCCGGCGGGCCCTCCGGGACGGCGCCGGACGCCAGCCACGCGCTGTCGGACCGCACCGCCTGCGCCACCCGCGGGTCGTCCGCCGCGACCACGACCGGGGTGTCCCCGCCGGACGGGATCAGCTCCACCCGGCCGTCCGCGAGCCTCACGGCCGAGCTGTCGGGCAGGTACGCGGCGCCGTCGGCGTCCTGCGGGTCGAGCGGGACGCCCGCGAACGGCCACCCGCCGCCGCCGACCAGGCCGGGGCTCGCCCAGCCGGGCGCCTCCGGCTCCGGCACGTTCGCCCCGGCCACGGCGACGAGGGCGGCGACGACCAGGAACGCGGCGGCGCGGCGGACCCGGCGCCTGCGGCGGCGCGCGGACGGGCCGCGGCCCCAGGCGGAGACGATCCCGGCGGGCGCGGGCACGACGGCGGTGCGCGCGTCGCCCCGCTCGTCCCCCATGGCCCCCGTCTCCCCCCTGGCCTCGCTCAAGTACATCAAACTATGCCAATCGGCTCATCGTCCTCGGGGCCGGACGCGCCCGCCGCCGCACCGCCCGCACCTGCGGTTTCCGGACTCGGCGCGACAAATGGACCCGGCGGCGGCAGCACGGACCGGGGTTGACTAGGCTGCATCGACGGAGCGGACCGCGGAGTGCCGGCCGCACGGACACCCGTGTACCCCCACTCGCGTGGTCATCTGGCTGTCGATCCGTTAAAGGACGCCCTCGTGGACCTGTTCGAACATCAGGCGAAGGAACTCTTCGCCGAGTACGGGGTACCGGTGCCCACCGGCAAGGTCGCCCATACTCCCCAGGAAGCCCGTGCCATCGCGGAGGAGCTGTTCTCCGCCGGCAGCAAGAAGGTCGTCGTCAAGGCCCAGGTGAAGACCGGCGGCCGCGGCAAGGCCGGCGGCGTCAAGCTGGCCGACTCGGCCGAGGAGGCGCAGACGCTCGCCGGCCGGATCCTCGGCATGGACATCAAGGGCCACACGGTCCACAAGGTCCTGGTCGAGGAGGGCTCGGCGATCGCGAAGGAGTTCTACTTCTCCTTCCTGCTCGACCGCGCGAACCGCACCTTCCTGTCCATCTGCTCGGTCGAGGGCGGGGTGGAGATCGAGGAGGTCCCGCACGACCGCCTGGCGATGGTGCCGCTCTCCCCGCTGGACGGCGTGGACCGGGCCAAGGCCCGCGAGATCGCCGAGCAGGGCCGGCTGCCCGAGGAGGCGCTCGACGGCGCCGCCGAGCTGATCGAGCGGCTGTGGGCGGTGTTCACCGACGAGGACGCCACGCTGGTCGAGGTCAACCCGATGATCCTCACCGCCGACGGCCAGGTGAAGGCGCTGGACGGCAAGGTCTCCCTCGACGACAACGCCGGGTTCCGCCAGGAGCACGACAGGCTCGAGGACAAGGCCGCGGCCGACCCGCTGGAGGCGGCGGCGAAGGCCAAGGACCTCAACTACGTCAAGCTCGACGGCTCCGTCGGCATCATCGGCAACGGCGCGGGCCTGGTCATGTCCACCCTGGACGTGGTCGCCTACGCCGGCGAGGAGTTCGGCGGCCAGAAGCCCGCGAACTTCCTCGACATCGGCGGCGGCGCGTCCGCCGAGGTGATGGCGAACGGCCTGGAGATCGTGCTGTCGGACGCCGACGTCAAGTCGGTGTTCGTCAACGTCTTCGGCGGCATCACCGCCTGCGACGCCGTCGCCAACGGCATCGTCTCGGCCTACAAGCTGCTCGCCGAGCGCGGCGAGGCCGTCGACCGTCCGCTGGTGGTCCGCCTGGACGGCAACAACGCCGAGCTCGGACGCAAGATCCTGACCGACGCCGGGCTGAACGGCGTCCAGCAGGTCGACACCATGGACGACGCGGCCAAGCGTGCCGCCGAACTCGCCGCGGCAGGTGCATGACAATGGCCATCTGGCTCACCGACAACAGCAAGATCATCGTCCAGGGCATCACCGGCTCCGAGGGCTCCAAGCACGGCCGCCGCATGCTGGCCGCCGGCTCCAAGGTCGTCGGCGGCGTGAACGCCCGCAAGGCCGGCACGACCGTGGACTTCGACGGCACCGAGCTGCCCGTCTTCGGCACCGTCAAGGAGGCGATGCAGGAGACCGGCGCGGACGTGTCGGTCGTGTTCGTCCCGCCGAAGTTCACCAAGGACGCCGTCGTCGAGGCGATCGACGCCGGGATCCCGCTCTGCGTCGTCATCACCGAGGGCATCCCGGTGCACGACACCGCCTACTTCTGGGCGTACGCCGAGTCCAAGGGCAACAGGACCCGGATCATCGGGCCGAACTGCCCCGGCATCGCCTCGCCCGGCAAGTCCAACGCCGGCATCATCCCGGCCGACATCACCACCCCCGGCCGCATCGGCCTGGTGTCGAAGTCGGGCACGCTGACGTACCAGATGATGTACGAGCTGCGCGACATCGGCTTCTCCACCTGCGTCGGCATCGGCGGCGACCCGATCATCGGGACCACGCACATCGACGCCCTCAAGGCGTTCCAGGACGACCCGGAGACCGACGCCATCGTGATGATCGGTGAGATCGGGGGCGACGCCGAGGAGCGCGCCGCCGCCTACATCGAGAAGAACGTCACGAAGCCGGTCGTCGGCTACGTCGCCGGGTTCACCGCGCCCGAGGGCAAGACGATGGGCCACGCCGGCGCGATCGTGTCCGGCTCCGCCGGCACCGCGCAGGCGAAGAAGGAGGCCCTGGAGAAGGTCGGCGTCCGCGTCGGCAAGACTCCGAGCGAGACCGCCGTCCTGATGCGGGAGATCATGAAGAACCTCTGATCGCCCCGATCAGGCACCGAAAGACGCCCGAGCCGCCCCGCGCGGCCCGGGCGTCTTTCGTCGTCCGGGCGTCTTTCGTCGTGCGGGCGGGCCGGGCATCGGACCGACAAAGGCGACACGCCGGGCGACACGCGGAACGCGCGGCGCGCGTGGTGCCAGCATGGTGCGCGTGAGCGACGTGAGCCGGGGACAGCGCGTGACCACGCAGGCGGCCAGGGGCGCCGCCGGGACGCCGCGCGGGCCGCGCGAGGCGGCCCGGCGCGGGCCCGCGAAGCCGCGGCCCGCGCCCGCGCCGGGCAACGGGCGGCCGCTGTACGTGACGGGCCTGGTCGCGTCGCTGTGGTGCGTGGGGATCGGGCTCACGGTGCTGACGACCGTGACGCTGCTCGGCTGGGTCGCGGCGCCCAGGACCGCGCTCGGGCACGGGCTGTCCGGGGTGTTCCGGACGGCCGTGAACTTCTGGCTCGTCTCCCACCACGCGGGGTTCTCCTACGGGCACGGGCGGGTCGGGCTGCTGCCGCTGGGCCTGCTGGTGCTGCCCGGGGCGCTGCTGTACCGGGGCGGCGCGTGGATGATCCGCGGCGTCGGGCTGCCGGCACGGCCCCGGATCGCGGTGGTGCACGTGGCGGCGGCGCTGGCCGTCCCGTACGCGCTGCTGGCCGTGCTGCTGGCGCTGGCCGCGTCCGCGCCGGAGGTGCATCCGTCGGCCTGGCAGGCGTTCGTCGGCTGCCTCCTCGTCGCGGTCATCGCGGGCGGGCTGGGCGCCGCGCGGGCCGTGGTGGCGGCGCAGGTGGCGGCGGAGGCGCGCGGGCGGCGGGTCCGGTCCGGGCTCGGCGCGCTGCTGCGGCTGCTGCCGGACCGCCCGAGGTCGCTGGTGATCGGGGTCGCCGGGTCGGTGGCGGTGCTGCTGGCGGCGGGCGCGGTGCTGGTCGGCGGGTCGCTGGCCATGCACATGTCCGAGTCCGACCGACTGTACGACCTGCTCGCGCCCGGCATCGTCGGCGGCGTCCTGCTGCTGATGGTCGAGCTGGCGTTCCTGCCGAACGCGGTGATCTGGGGCGTCGCGTACGCGGTCGGGCCGGGGTTCGCGGTCGGCGCCGGGACGAGCGTGTCGCCGACCGGGGTGTTCCTGGACTCGGTCCCGGCGTTCCCGCCGCTGGCGGCGCTGCCCGAGGCCGGCCCGGCGCCCGCCGTGTCGCTGCTGGCGCTGGCGGCGCCGTTCGCGGCGGGCGCGGTCGGCGGCGTCCTGACGATCCGGACGATGCCGAGCGCCACCTCGGAGGCGGCGCCGCTGTGGGGGTTCGTGTCCGGGGCGCTGACCGGCGCCGTCGTGGCGCTGCTGGCGGCGCTGTCGGGCGGCCCGCTGGGCGGCGGGCGGATGGCGACGGTCGGCCCGTCGGCGTGGCAGGTCGGGCTGCTGGCGGCGCTGGAGGTGGGGATCTCCGCGGCGATCGCGGCGTGGGCGGCGAACTGGCGGATCATGCGGCGGCCGGAGGGCGAGGAGGCGCCGCCGCGTCCGAAGAAGCGAAAGAAGCGCAAGGCGCGGCGGCCCGCGGCCCGGTTGCCGGAGGCTGCGGTCCCGCAGCCGGCGCCCGTCCCGGACGAGCCGCCGGTCGCGGTCGAGGAGCCGCCGGTCTCGCGCCCGTCGCCCTACGTGCCCGACCCGCTGGAGTTCGAGGAGGCCGAGCCGGTGCTGGCGCCGCGAAGGCCGCGCGCTCGCGGCCGGGCCGCCGACCCGCTGCCGGAGCTGATCGCCGACGAGCCGGCGCCCGAGCCCGTCGAGCCCGAGCCCGCGGACCCCGAGCCGGCGGAACCCCGGCCGGCCGAGCCCAACGAGCCGAACGAGCTGGACGAGCGGGACGGCAAGGTCGTCCTCGAAGGCCACATCCTCGAGGACCCCGAGCCCGATCCCGTGCCGCCGCCGCGCGAGGACCCCGAGCGCACCGAGAACCGCGGCGGCGCCATCTACGTGCTGCGCGACGAGCCCCGCGAGTAGGCCCGCGAGCAGGTCAGTGCGGCGAGTGCGTCAGAGCAGGTCGCCGTACTTGTCCATGCTGCCCGCGGGAAGGTCGAGCTTCTTCTCGATCTTCGGGTAGTACTCGTGCTTGCAGGCCGTCTTGTCGGTGCCGGTGTTGGCGGCCCCCAGGCACTCCTGGTACCCGCTCAGCTCCGGCCACAGGAACACCGTGAGCGCGACCGACAGCGCGGAGAACACCAGCCCGACCGAGCCGAGCACGATGCCCGGCACCGCGCCCGGGGCCGCGCCGCGCGCCGCCCGCGCCCGGCGCCGCGCCCTGATCCCGATGACCAGCGCGGCGACGCCCAGCACCAGCCCCAGCGGGTAGAAGAACACCGAGGTCAGCAGGGCGACGATGCCGAGCCACAGGGCCCGCCACCCGGTCCGCTCGACCGGTGGCGGCCCCGGCGGAGGGCCCAGGGGAGTGCCCGGGGGCGGCCCCGCCGGATCCCGCCCCTGCTCGACGGGATGCGCCGGGCGTCCCGGCTGCTCGCTCACGTCCGCTTCCTCCCAACCGTGGATTCAACCGCGCCGAACAGGGCCGATAGGCTTCGTGCCGAATGCCGACAACCCCACCGTCCACCCCACCGTCCACAAGGGAGTCATGGTGTCCGCCCGGCTCGTCGTCCTCGTCTCCGGCGCGGGGACCAACCTACAAGCGCTGCTCGACGCCTGCGCAGATCCAGCCTACGGGGCGAAAGTGGTGGCCGTGGGCGCCGACCGCGACGGGATCGGCGGCACCGAGCGCGCCGAGCGCGCGGGGCTGCCCACCTTCACCCTCCGCATCCCCGACTTCCCGTCCCGCGCCGCGTGGGACGGGGCGCTCGCCGCCGCGATCGCCGAGCACGAGCCCGACCTGGTGGTGTCCGCCGGGTTCATGAAGATCCTCGGCCCGGAGGTGCTGGCCCGGTTCGGCGGCCGCATCGTCAACACCCACCCCGCGCTGCTGCCCTCGTTCCCCGGCGCGCACGCGGTACGGGACGCCCTGGCGTACGGGGTCAAGGTCACGGGCTGTACGGTTCACTTCGTCGACGAAGGCGTGGACACCGGACCCGTCATCGCCCAGGAGACCGTCCCCGTGGGCTGGCATGACGACGAGGACTCCCTGCACGAGCGCATCAAGCAGGTGGAGCGCCGGCTCCTGGTCGACGTCGTCGGACGGCTGGCCCGCGACGGCTGGACCACGCGGGGGCGGCGGGTCTCGATGAAGTGCAGAACCTGCGGCGACGGCACGTCCGGCGGCGCCGCGCCGGACGGCGGAACGTCCGGCAGTCCAGGTCAGACGGAACGAGGGGAGCTCGGCCGGTGAGTCGGGTGGCGATCAAGCGCGCACTGATCAGCGTGTACGACAAGACCGGGCTGGAGGAGCTGGCCCGGGGCCTGCACGAGGCCGGGGTGGAGATCGTCTCCACCGGGTCGACGGCGGGCCGGATCTCCGCCGCCGGCGTGCCGGTGATGAAGGTGGAGAAGCTCACCGGGTTCCCCGAGTGCCTGGACGGCCGGGTCAAGACCCTGCACCCGAAGGTGCACGCGGGCCTGCTCGCCGACCGGCGCAAGGAGGACCACCTCCAGCAGCTCGACGACCTGCACGTCGAGCCGTTCGACCTGGCCGTGGTGAACCTGTACCCGTTCGCCGCGACGGTCGCGTCCGGCGCCGGGCCCGACGAGTGCGTCGAGCAGATCGACATCGGCGGCCCGACGATGGTCCGCGCCGCCGCGAAGAACCACGCGTCCGTCGCCGTGGTCGTCGACCCGTCCGCGTACGGGGACGTCCTGGACGCGGTGAAGGCCGGCGGGTTCACGATCGAGCAGCGCCGCCGCCTCGCCGCCCTCGCCTACGCGCACACCGCGTCCTACGACGTGGCCGTGGCGTCCTGGTTCGCCAGCGAGTACGCGCCCGACGAGCAGGCCGCCGAGACCCAGTGGCCCGACTTCATCGGCGCGACGTGGCAGCGGTCGAACACCCTGCGGTACGGCGAGAACCCGCACCAGCGCGCCGCCCTGTACCGGGTGCCGGGCGAGACGGGCCTCGCGGGCGCCGAGCAGATCTACGGCAAGGAGATGTCCTACAACAACTACGTGGACACCGACGCCGCCCGCCGCGCCGCCCACGACTTCACCGACCCCTGCGTCGCGATCATCAAGCACGCGAACCCGTGCGGCATCGCGGTCGGCGCCGACGCCGCCGAGGCCTACCGCAAGGCCCTCGAATGCGACCCGACGTCCGCCTACGGCGGCGTCATCGCGGTGAACCGGCCGGTCACCGCCGCGATGGCCCGGCTGGTCACCGGCAGCTTCGCCGAGGTCGTCGCCGCGCCGTCCTTCGACGACGAGGCCGTCGCCGTGCTGAAGGACCGGTTCAAGAACACCCGGCTGCTGATCTGCCCGGACGCCCCCGGCGGCGCCACCGAGTCCCGGCGGATCGACGGCGGGCTGCTCGTGCAGACCGTCGACGGCATCGACGCGCCCGGCGACGACCCGTCCGGCTGGGAGCTCAAGTGCGGCGACGCCGCCGACGAGGACACCCTGCGCGACCTGGCGTTCGCGTGGCGGGCCGTGCGCGCCGTCAAGTCCAACGCGATCCTGCTGGCCTCCGGCGGCGCCACCGTCGGCATCGGCATGGGCCAGGTCAACCGGGTCGACTCCGCGCGCCTGGCGGTGGCGCGGGCGGGCGAGGAGCGGGCGCGCGGCTCGGTCGCCGCGTCCGACGCGTTCTTCCCGTTCCCCGACGGTCTGCAAGTGCTGATCGAGGCGGGCGTGAAGGCCGTCGTCCAGCCTGGCGGCTCGATCCGCGACGAGCTGGCCATCGAGACCGCGACCAAGGCCGGCGTCACGATGTACTTCACCGGCACCAGGCACTTCTTCCACTGATCGGCAGGAATCCGGGCCCGGCGCGACGTTTCCCGTCCGCCGGGCCCGGATTTTGCATCCCCTCGCGGGAGGTAGCCTCTGGCTGGCCGCGCCCCATGACGTTTTCTTGACCTCGGCGCGATCGTCCGTGGAGGAGCGCGAATGGACTCGCTGACGACCTTCCTGGTCGCCCATGTCGGCCAGGCGAACTCGCTGGTGATGGAGTCGCGGCAGCTGGTCGGCCTGGTCGCGGCGGTGCTCGCCGCGCTGCTGGCCGGGCAGCTCGGCTGGCACGGCACCGACCGCCTCCTCGCCGGCCGCGAACGCGCCGACGACTAGCGGCCGTCCGCTAGCGCAGCCTCGCGCGCAGCGCCTCCGCCGCCGCGGGCCAGTCGTCGTCGGTCATCGCGAAGACGGCGGTGTCGCGGACCGACCCGTCCTCGCGGATCCGGTGCTTGCGGTGGATGCCCTCGAACGACGCGCCGAGCCGTTGGATCGCCGCCCGTGACCGCTCGTTGCGGGCGTGCGTGTGCCATCCCACACGGATCGCGCCGAGATCGTCGAAGGCCCGCTGCAGGAGCAGCAGTTTCGACTCGGTGTTGAAACCCGTCCGCTGCCAGCGCGTGCCCAGCCACGTGTGCCCGATGCACAGGCCCCGGTTCTGCGGGGAGATCTCGTAGTACGACGTCGTCCCGGCGACCTCCCCGGTCGCCGCGTCGATCTGCGCCCACGGCAGCCGCACGCCCTTGTCCCGCGCGATCAGGGCCTTGCTGACCATGGTGTGGACGGCGTCGGCGTTCGCCGGCTGCCGCTCGCTCAGCCACGTCCACACCGACGGGTCCTTCGACGCCTCGAACAGGCCGTCGACGTGGTCCAGGGAGAGGGGCTCAAGCCGCACATAACGTCCGGTCAGGACGGGCAGGGCAAACCATTCGTCGCTCATGGCGTCCACGCTAGGAGGGGGCGCCGGGCGTCCGGCAGGGCCACTTGGCGGCGGTTTCCGCGAGCCACTCGGCGCCGCGCGGGCGGCTACCATGGGGTTTCGACGCGACTGGCGCGGTCAAGGTGGATCACCACCGGGGAGCGAACGACAGTCCGGACACCGCGCGCCTGGGTGGACGGGACCTCGAGCAGGGCTCGGTCCCTGGCGACACACCGCGGAGGCATGCATGACCGCACAGATCCTGGACGGCAAGGCCACGGCGGCCGAGATCCGCTCCGACCTCAAGGGGCGCGTCGAGGCGCTGCGCGACCGCGGCGTGTCCGTGGGCCTCGGGACGGTGCTGGTGGGCGACGACCCCGGCAGCCACTCCTACGTCAACATGAAGCACCGCGACTGCGCCGAGGTCGGCATCGAGAGCATCCGCCGCGACCTCCCCGCGACCGCCACCCAGGGGGACGTGGAGCAGGCCGTCGCCGAGCTCAACGCCGACCCCGCCTGCACCGGCTACATCGTCCAGCTGCCGCTGCCGAAGGGCCTGGACGAGCAGCGCGTGCTGGAGCTGATCGACCCCGCCAAGGACGCCGACGGCCTGCACCCGACCAACCTCGGACGGCTCGTCCTGATGCAGCCCGGCCCCCTGCCCTGCACCCCGAAGGGCATCATCGAGCTCCTGCGCCGCTTCGACGTGGCGATCAAGGGCGCCGAGGTCACCGTCGTCGGCCGCGGCATCACCGTCGGCCGCTCGCTCGGCCTGCTGCTGACCCGGCGCAGCGAGAACGCCACCGTCACGCTCTGCCACACCGCCACCCGCGACCTCGCCGCGCACACCCGCGCCGCCGATATCGTCGTCGCCGCCGCCGGGGTCCCCGGCCTGATCACCGCCGGCATGGTCAAGCCCGGCGCCGCGGTGCTGGACGTCGGCGTCTCGCGTGTCGACGGCAAGCTCGCCGGCGACGTCGCCGCCGACGTCCGCGAGGTCGCCGGCTGGGTCGCCCCGAACCCCGGCGGCGTCGGCCCCATGACCCGCGCCATGCTGCTGCAGAACGTCGTCGAGGCCGCCGAGCGGCAGGCCGGCTGACGGCTCCGGGCAGGCGAGAGGGCCGCCACCGCACCCGTGGTGGCGGCCCTCTCGCCTGTCACTCCCGCCTGTCAGGGGTCCTCCGGGCGGGACCGCGCCGTCACCTGCGCGGCCCCGCTCCGGCCGGTACGGCGATCGCCCTCGACTGCGCTGCCGGTGAGGGCGATCGCACGTTCGGCCCGGCCTCTCAGCTGGCCCGGCGGCTCGCCGCGGTGTGCGCGGCGCGGGCCGGGCCCGTGGGATGGCCGGTGGCGTGACCCGGCGCCCCGGGCCTGCGCGCCTCCGCCGGACCCCGCATCCCCGGTGGCCGCCCGTCGATCGGGGGGCGGCCCTGCTGGGGGACGTGCACCGGCGGCAGCGGCCGGACGAGGCCCATCGCGATGACCTCGTTGGCCAGCCGGGTGCGCCGGTTGGCCCCCTCGGGGATGCGGAACTTCTGGTAGAGCCGCAGCAGGTGCTGCTTGACCGCGGCCTCGGTCACGACCAGTTCGCCCGCGATGTCGCGCGCCGTGGCCGGGGCCACGAACGCCTCGTCGGACAGGGCGGGACGGCAGAGCGCGGTCAGCACGTCGACCTCGCGGCGGGTGAGCTCGGGGGCCACGGCGCGCCGCAGCTCGACGTCCGGGTCGACCTCCTCACGGGGGATGCCCCCCATCCGGCAGCGCGCCGTGCCGAAGCTCACGACGTCACCGTCCTCCAGGACACGGCGGGCGATCGGCCGGCCGTTGACACGTGTCCCGTTGCGGGACAGGCCCATGTCGACGACATAGACGTACGGGCCGCGCCGCACGATCTCTGCGTGCAAACGGGACACACTCGGGTCGTCGAGGCGGATGTCGACTCCTCTCCCTCTCCCGACCGTCGTAACGTCGGGGCGCAGCGGCACCACCAGCCCGCTGTCCTCGATCCGCATGAACGGCCCCTCCACGGCAGTCCTCCCAGCTAGTTAGCGACCCCTGTCTGCCGGGTTACCCGGCCGGACCCCCGCCACACCCTCCTACTGGCGAGTAGCACCGATGGCACAAGGCATTCGGGGCTCTTCGCCACCAGCCGGGCCGGGTGCGTTTCCGTCGCCGGCGCACAAGTCCGGCCGCCGATTCGCCGAGACGATCTCCATGCCCCCTCACCCGGCTCCCAAGCCCGCCGTCCGGCGCCGGCGATGTCGTGCCACGCGCCGATCGGCATTACCGTGGACCCATGAGCACGCAGGTGCACCGGCGCAGGCGGCGCGCGCCGCGGGGCGGGGGCGGCGCCCCGCACTGGCTCGCGCGGCTGCCGTACCTGATCGTGCTCAGCGGCGTCGGCGGCGGCCTCACGCTGTGCGCGCTCAACTACTTCCGCAAGGGCTCCGGCCTGATGGCCGCCGCGCTGCTGTTCGGCGCGCTCGCGCGGCTGCTGCTCCCGGAGTCCCAGCTCGGGCTGCTCGCGGTGCGCAGCCGCCAGATCGACTGCTGGACGATGGTCATCCTCGGCGAGATGGTGGCGTTCGTCGCGCTCAGCATCCCGCCGATGAACAAGACCGGCCTCGTCGGCGCCGGCGCGTTCGGGGTGCTGATCGCCCTGGTCATGCTGGCCCGCGCGGTGCGCCTGCTGCTGGCCCGGCGCCGGGACGGTTCGCCGGGCTAACGACGTTTCCGCAGCTCAGGCGGGATGTGGCCGGTCCCGCGCGGAGCCCAGGTCTAGACCGCGTCCGGGCCTCGGCTAGCCTTGCCAGTTGAGCCTTACAAGGACTGCTGGCCAGGTGTAGGAAAGGGACAGCAACAGCATGCCCAAGATCAAAGTAGCGGGCCCGGTCGTCGAACTCGACGGCGACGAAATGACGCGGATCATCTGGAAATTCATCAAGGACCAGCTGATCCTGCCCTATCTCGACGTGGACCTGAAGTACTACGACCTGGGGATCGAGCACCGTGACGCCACGGACGACCAGGTCACCATCGACGCCGCGAACGCCATCGCCGAGCACGGCGTCGGCGTCAAGTGCGCCACCATCACCCCCGACGAGGCGCGCGTCGAAGAGTTCGGCCTGAAGAAGATGTGGCGTTCCCCCAATGGAACGATCCGCAACATCCTCGGCGGCGTGATCTTCCGCGAGCCCATCGTGGTGTCGAACATCCCCCGCCTGGTGCCGGGCTGGACCAAGCCGATCATCATCGGCCGGCACGCCCACGGCGACCAGTACAAGGCGACCGACTTCGTGGTCCCCGGCCCCGGCAAGGTGACGATCACCTACACGCCGCAGGGCGAGGGCGAGCCGATGGAGTTCGAGGTCGCGGACTTCCCGGGCGGCGGCGTCGCCATGGGCATGTACAACTACGACGACTCGATCCGCGACTTCGCCCGGACGAGCATGCGGTACGCGCTGAGCCGCGAGATGCCGCTGTACATGTCGACGAAGAACACGATCCTCAAGGCCTACGACGGCCGGTTCAAGGACCTCTTCCAGGAGATCTACGAGACCGAGTTCAAGTCGGACTTCGAGGCCAAGGGCCTGACCTACGAGCACCGGCTGATCGACGACATGGTCGCCGCCGCGCTCAAGTGGGAGGGCGGCTTCGTCTGGGCCGCGAAGAACTACGACGGCGACGTGCAGTCCGACACCCTCGCGCAGGGCTTCGGCTCGCTCGGCCTGATGACCTCCGTCCTCATGACGCCCGACGGCAGGACCGTCGAGGCCGAGGCCGCGCACGGCACGGTGACCCGGCACTACCGGCAGCACCAGCAGGGCAAGCCGACGTCGACCAACCCGATCGCGTCGATCTTCGCCTGGACCCGCGGCCTCGAGCACCGCGGCAAGCTCGACGGCAACAAGGAGCTCATCGGCTTCGCGCGCGCCCTCGAGGAGGTCTGCGTCGAGACGGTCGAGAGCGGCCAGATGACCAAGGACCTGGCCCTGCTCGTCGGCGGCTCGACGCCCTGGCTGACCACGCAGGAGTTCCTGGAGGCCCTGGACACCAACCTCCAGAAGAAGGTCAGCGCCTGATCGGGTTCCTTCTTCGACGTGCAAGGCCGTTCCGGAGCCGTCCGGGGCGGCCTTTCGCGTCGGCGGGTGTGAACCATGCCGGGGCGGGCACCTGGCGCATGGCGGGCGGGCGGCGCGCGATAGCCTGGCGTCGGAAATATCTCGACGGCGAGAGAACCCGTGCGGCGGACCGGTTCCATGGGCGGCTCTTCGGCGGTCGGGTTCGAAGGATGGCCGCCTGAGCCCCGTCAGGTCACAGCAGGAGAAGAAGGCAATGACGCGCACCCCAGTCACAGTCACCGTTACCGGCGCCGCGGGCCAGATCGGCTACGCGCTGCTGTTCCGCATCGCCTCCGGGCACCTGCTCGGCGCGGACGTACCCGTCCGCCTGCGGCTGCTGGAGATTCCGCAGGCGGTGAAGGCCGCCGAGGGCACCGCGATGGAGCTGGACGACTGCGCGTTCCCGCTGCTGAGCGGCATCGACATCTTCGACGACGCCGCCAAGGCGTTCGAGGGCACCAACGTGGCGCTGCTCGTCGGCGCCCGCCCGCGCACGAAGGGCATGGAGCGCGGCGACCTGCTGGAGGCCAACGGCGGCATCTTCAAGCCGCAGGGCGAGGCCATCAACGCCGGCGCCGCCGACGACATCAGGGTGCTGGTGGTCGGCAACCCGGCCAACACCAACGCGCTGATCGCGCAGTCGCACGCGCCGGACGTCCCCGCCGAGCGGTTCACCGCGATGACCCGCCTGGACCACAACCGGGCGCTCGCGCAGCTGTCGAAGAAGGCGGGCGTGTCCGTCGCCGACATCAAGAAGATGACCATCTGGGGCAACCACTCCGCCACCCAGTACCCGGACGTGTTCCACGCCGAGATCGGCGGCAAGAACGCGGCCGAGACCGTCAACGACCAGGCGTGGCTGGAGAACGACTTCATCCCGACCGTCGCCAAGCGCGGCGCCGCGATCATCGAGGCGCGGGGCGCGTCGTCGGCGGCGTCCGCGGCGTCCGCGGCGATCGACCACGTGCACACCTGGGTGAACGGCACCGCCGACGGCGACTGGACGTCGATGGCGGTCGTGTCGGACGGCTCCTACGGCGTGCCGGAGGGCCTGATCTCCTCGTTCCCGGTCACCGCCAAGGACGGGAAGTGGGAGATCGTCCAGGGCCTGGAGATCAACGACTTCTCCCGCGCGAAGATCGACGCGTCGGTGCAGGAGCTGTCGGAGGAGCGCGACGCGGTCCGCAAGCTCGGCCTGATCTGACCGGCCGTACCCGTACGCACGGACGAGCCCCGGACCCGCGCGGTCCGGGGCTCGTTCGCGTCGTAAATCCCGCGAAACGTGTCGGCGCCGGTCGTTAGGGTGTGATCGTTTCGAAGGCGACGGGGAGGGACGACGGGTGGCGGATCAGGCTTTCCAGGTGGATCTGCGCGGGGTGGTGGATCTGCTCAGCCGTCATCTGTACGCGAGCCCGCGGGTGTACCTGCGCGAGCTGCTGCAGAACGCGGTGGACGCGATCACCGCGCGGGGCGGGGGCGGCGGCCGGGTGGTGGTCGAGACCGGCGGCGGGACGCTGCGGGTGCACGACGACGGCGTCGGGCTGACGGCGGACGAGGTGCACACGCTGCTGGCGACGATCGGCCGGTCGTCCAAGCGAGACGACCTGGGGTTCGCGCGGCACGACTTCCTCGGCCAGTTCGGCATCGGGCTGCTGTCGGCGTTCCTGGTCGCGGACGAGATCGAGGTGGTGTCGCGGTCGGCGAAGGGCGGCGCGGCGGTCCGGTGGACGGGCCGGTCGGAGGGCAGCTACCGGGTCGAGCCGGCCACAGAAGATCAGGCACGGCGCGACGAGCCGGGCACGACGGTGACGCTGCGGCCGCGTCCGGGGTCGGCGGAGCTGCTGAGCGCGCCGGTCGTGGCGGAGCTGGCCCGCGCCTACGGCTCGCTCCTCCCCGTCGACCTGGTGGTGGACGGTGTTGCGGTCACGGGCGACGGGCCGCCGTGGCGGGCGTCCTATGCCGATCCGGCGGCGCGGCGGCGGGCGCTGGAGCGGTACTGCGAGGAGCTGTTCGGGTTCACGCCGTTCGACGTGGTCGATCTGGAGGTGGCGGAGGCGGGGCTGACGGGCGTCGCGTTCGTCCTGCCGGAACCGGTGTCGCCGACGGCCCGCGCCGCGCACCGCGTCTACCTGAAGCGGATGCTGCTGGCCGAGAGCGTGCAGGGGCTGCTGCCGGAGTGGGCGTTCTTCGTCCGGTGCGTGGTGGACGCGGGGGAGTTGCGGCCGACGGCGAGCCGCGAGGCGCTGTTCGAGGACGAGCTGCTGGAGTCGGCGCGGCAGGGCCTCGGGGAGGTGCTGCGGCAGTGGCTGGTGCGGTTGTCGGAGACCGATCCGGCGCGGCTGCGCGGGTTCCTGCGGCTGCATCAGCTGGGCGTGAAGGCGATGGCGCTGCACGACGACGACATGCTGCGGATCGTCGACCGGTGGATGGACTACGAGACGTCCGCCGGTCCGATGACGCTGCACGAGTTCCGGCGGCGGCATCCGCAGGGCCGGTTCACCGGGAGCGTGGAGGAGTTCCGGCGGCTGTCGGCGGTGGCGGGGGCGCAGGGCGTCGGGCTGGTCAACGGCGGTTACGTGCACGACACCGAGATCATCGAGCGGCTGCCCGACCTCGATCCGGACATCCGGCTGCCCCGGCTGGACGCGGCGGAGCTGACCACGACGTTCGGTGTGCTGGACCCGGCGGCGGAGCTGGCGCTGCGGCCGTTCCTGGCGGCGGCGCAGCGGGCCGTGGAGCGGCTCGGCTGCGAGGTGGTGGTCCGCGACTTCGATCCGGCGTCGCTTCCGGCGCTGTATCTGACCAGCCGTGGCGCGCAGTTCCGGGACGAGCTGGCGCGGGCGCGGGAGGAGGCGGGCGAGCTGTGGGCGGGCGTGCTCGGCGCGGTCGGCGCGTCGGCCGGCCTGGAGCGTCCGCAGCTGGTGCTGAACTACCGCAACCCGCTGACGCGCCGGGTCACGGCGCTGGGCGAGGGCGGGCCTGTGGAGCCCGCCGTCCAGGCGCTGTACGGGCAGGCGCTGCTGCTGGGGCACCATCCGCTGCGTCCCGCCGACACGGCGGTGCTGAACCGTTCCTTCATCGGCCTGCTGGAGTGGGCCGTCCACAGCCCGGAGGCCACCCAGTGAGCACCGACGACGTCTATGCGCTGATGGGGCGTGCGCAGGAGCTTCCGTACGGGGAGGCGCGGACCGTCCTGGTCGAGGACGCGCTGCGCCGCGCGGAGGAGGCGGGCGACGACGTGCTGGCGTTCCGCGTGCGGACCCGGCTGACCGACGCCTACCAGTTCGGCGGCGAGCCCGCGAAGGCGTTCGCGACGTTCGGCAGGACGCTCGCCGAGCACGACCGCGACCCGGGCCGCTACGACGAGCCGCTCGTGCTGCTGTGGCAGATGAAAGCGGTGGTGAGCTCCCTCACGAAGTTCCCGGAGATCCCCCTCGACCGGACCCGGGCGGTGCTGGACGACATGGAGCGGCGCTACCGCGCGGGCGGGCACAGCCTCCAGGCGGTGTACCGGCGGCGGCACATCCTCGCCCGCCACATCGGCGACCCGTCGGCCGACGACTGGTTCGCCCGGTGGCGCGCGGCGCAGCGGGACCAGCTGTCGGACTGCGAGGGCTGCGACCCGACCGGCATGGTGAACCACCTCGCGGATGCCGGCCGGTACGAGGAGGCCGCCGCGATCGCCGCGCCGGTGCTGGCGGCCGAGCTGACCTGCAAGGAGCAGCCGCAGGGCATCCAGACGGCGATGATGCCGGTGTACCTGCGCACGGGCCGGCCGGAGGCGGCGGCCGACGCGCACCGCCGCGCGTACCGGGTGCACCGGAGCCGGATCGCCGACCTGGGGGACGTCGCCGAGCACCTGGAGTTCTGCGCGCTGACCGGCAACGAGGCGCGCGGCGTGGAGATCGTGCAGCGGCATCTCGGATGGCTGGAGCGGGCGCCGCACGTCCACGCGGAGATGGTGTTCGCCGCGGCGGCGGCCGCGGTGCTGGGCAGGGCGGCGGCGTCCGGGCACGGCGCGGCGACGGTCCGCCGGCCAGCGTCGGGCGACCGTCCGGCGGCGGACGTGCCGCTCGCGGAGCTGGGCGCCGAGCTGGAGGCCCGCGCGACGGAGCTGGCGGCCCGGTTCGACGCCCGCAACGGCACGTCCCACCAGGGCGACAAGGTGCGCGCGATCCTGGCGGCCGAGCCGGTCGCCGGGTTCGTCCCGCTGGCTCCCCACCACCGCCGGTCCGCTGCCGCCCCGGCGCCGGAACCCGCCGCGCGGCGGCCCGAGCCGGACGGCATCGAGACGGAGACCGACCTCGACGCGCTGCTGGCCATCGGGGACGAGCGCCGCACCCGCCGCGACAGGGCCCGCACGCTGGCCGCCTGGCGGCGCTTCGACGCCGTCGCCGAGACGACCGAGCCGACGCCCCTGCAGCGGGCGCGGCGGCTGGACGCCCGGGGCGTCGAGCGGGCGATGGACGGCGATCAGGAGGGCGCGATCGCGTGCTGGGAGGAGGCGCTCCAGTTGTACGGCGAGCTGGACGAGCCGACGCGGCGGTACCGCGTGCTGAGCCGCCTCGGCGCATTCCGCTGCGACGCGGGCGACGACCGCGGGCTGGACGAGCTGAACGCCGCCGCCGACCACTTCACCGCGCATCCGGGCGAGGACGGGGCCGCCACGGCGGCGCTGCTCCGGCTGGCCGCCGTCCACCTGAGGCGCGACCGGCACGCCGACGTCCTCGCCGTGCTCGACCGCGTCGACCCGGACGACGCCCCCGACCGGGCGGGCGAGCTGTGGTTCCTGCGGGGCCGGGCGCTGCTGCTGGCCGGGGAGACCGGCGAGGCGATCGCGGCGCTGCGGCGGTCCCTCGAGGCGGCTCGCGCATCGGACGATCCGGAGGAGGCGTCCGCTCCGGCGCTGCTGCTCGGCCAGGTCCTGGTCCGCGAGCCCGCGCCCGAGGGCGGCTCCGGCGGACCGGCGGAGGAGGCGTTCGCGCTGCTCGACGAGGCGATCGCCGCGATGCCCGAGCCGTCGCCGATGCGCGCGTCGGCCCACACCGAGCGGGGCCTGGCGCTGCTGGCCGCGGGCCGTCCCGCGGACGCGGTCGCCGATCTCGCCGAGGCCGTCGCGGCGTGGACGGCCGAGGGCATGCACGAGCAGGCCGTCCACCTGCGCGTCGATCTCGCCGCCGGTTACCTGGAGGCGGGCCGCCACCTGGAGGCCGCGGAGGTCGCCGAGGAGGCGCTGCCGCAGATCGGCGACGACGCCGGGCGGCGCTGCCGGCTCATCCTCGCGCACGCGCAGAAGGGGCTCGGCGAGGAGGGCGGCGCCGCGACGTTCGCGTCCCTCGCCGAGGACGCCGCGAAGGACGGACAGCACGACGCCGTCGCGCACTTCCTGGAGGAGGCGGCCGAACTCCTGACGAACCTGGACAAGGACGCCCATGCCGCCGAGCGGTTCGCCGAGGCGGCCGAGGCGCACGACAGGGCCGGCGACCCGTACGGTGTCGTCCGGGCCCGCCGCCGCGGCGCGATGTGCCTGCTGTGGAGCGGCGAGCCGGAGAAGGCCGTCACGACGGTCGAGACGGCCCGCGCGGCCCTGGACGCCCTGCCGGACGGCCCGCCGCGCATCTGGGAGACCGCGCTCGTGTCGTACGACCAGGCCCGGATCCTCGCGCAGACGGGCCGTCCGGCGGACGCGGAGCCGCACGCGTCCGCCGCCGTGGACGGCTTCCGCGCCCTGGACGAGTCCGGCCCCGCCGACCAGGCCGCCGCCCTCCTCGCCGACATCAGGTCGGCGCTCCAGGGCTGACCGGGCGCGGGAAGGCGGGGGTCAGGGCAGGCGGCGGGCTCCGGCGGACGGGACGGCGTCGAGGAACCGCGGCGCCGTCCAGCCGCGCTTGGCGTAGGCCGCGGCGATCGCGTCGCGGACCCGCCCGGCGCGGTCGGACGCGGTGAGCACGATCACCGAGCCGCCGAACCCGCCGCCGATCATCCGGCCGCCGCGGGCGCCCGCGCGCAGCGCCGCGTCGACGGCGGTGTCGGCCTCCGGCCAGGAGATCTCGAACTGGTCGCGCAACGACAGGTGCGAGGCGTTCAGCATCGCGCCGAGCTCGGCGACGGCGCCCGCGCGCAGCAGCCCGGCGGACGCCTCGACGCGGTGGTTCTCGGTGACGACGTGCTGGACGCGGCGCCGCAGCACCGGGTCGCCGAGCGCGCCGAGCGCCCCGGCGAGGTCCTTGACGTCGCGGAGCGCGTCGACGCCGAGCAGCGCCGCGGCCTGCTCGCATTCGGCGCGCCGCCGCCCGTAGTCGCCGCCGGTGAGGGCGTGGGAGGCGCGGGTGTCGACGGCCAGCAGGGTCAGCCCGGCCTCGGACGGGTCGAACGGCACCTGCGACGACAGGCCGCTGCGGCAGTCGAGCAGCAGCGCGTGGCCGGGCGTGCACAGCAGCGACGCGGACTGGTCCATCAACCCGCACGGCATGCCGACCTGCTCGTTCTCGGCGCGCTGCGCCAGCCGGGCCAGCTCGGGACGGCCGATCTCGACGCCGTGCAGATCGCAGAGCGCCAGCGCGGTCGCGCACTCCAGCGCGGCCGACGACGACAGGCCCGCGCCCTGCGGCAGATCGGAGTCGACCAGCAGGGACGCGCCGCCGGTGCCGTGCTCGCGCAGCACCCGCGCCGTGCCGACGGGGTAGGCGGCCCAGGCGTGCTCGGGCGGCCAGCCCTCGGAGACGACCGTGCCGCCGTCGACGGGCGCGGTGACGGTGCCGTCCGCCTGGAGGGAGCGGACCTCGACCACGCCGTCGCCGCGCCGCGCGGCGGCCACCGACACGCCGCGCGACAGCGCGAACGGCAGGACCAGGCCGTCGTTGTAGTCGGTGTGCTCGCCGATCAGGTTGATCCGCCCGGGCGCGTGCCAGACGCCCTCGGCGGCCCGCCCGAAGGCCTCGCCGAAGGCGGTGCGCAGATCGGTCATCGCGAGCGCAGGAAGGTCCAGGCGTCCGACACCATCGCGTGCAGGTCCCGCTCGACCTTCCAGCCGAGCTGCGACTGGATCTTGTCCGAGGACGCGATCAGCACGGCCGGGTCGCCGGGGCGGCGCGGGTGCGCCTCCGCCGGGATGTCGCGCCCGGTGACCTCGCGGCAGACCTCGACGACCTCGCGGACGGAGTAGCCGGTGCCGCTGCCCAGGTTGAAGATCTGGTGGGCGCCGGGCTCGCAGGCGTCCAGCGCGAGCAGGTGGGCCCGGCCGAGGTCGGCGACGTGGATGTAGTCGCGGACGCAGGTGCCGTCGGGGGTCGGGTAGTCCTCGCCGTACAGCTTCGCGGCCGCGCCGTCCCCGTTGGCGATCTTCAGCACGTTCGGGATCAGGTGCGTCTCGACGGTGTGCCGCTCGCCCTGCGTCCCGTAGGCGCCGGCGACGTTGAAGTAGCGCAGCGAGACGCCGCCGATGCCGTGCAGCCGCGCGTACTCGGCCAGCGTGGTGTCGATCGCCAGCTTGGACGCGCCGTAGGGGTTGGTCGGGCGGGTCGGGTCGGTCTCCAGGATCGGCGTCGACTCCGGCTCGCCGTAGGTGGCGGCGGTGGAGGAGAACACGATCCGCGGGACCCCGGCGGCCCGCATCGCCTCCAGCAGCGCCAGCGACTCGCCGAGGTTCTTGTCCCAGTACAGGCCGGGGTTCTCGACCGACTCGCCGACCAGCGACCTGGCGGCGAAGTGCAGCACCGCGTCGAAGCCCGCGCCGCCCAGCACCTCTGCGGCGGCCCCGCGCAGCGTGCCGCGCACCAGCCGCGCGCCGGCCGGGACGGCGTCCTCGTGCCCGGTGGACAGGTCGTCCAGCACGACGACCTCGTGCCCCGCCTCCAGCAGCAGTGCGGAGACGACGCTGCCGATGTAGCCGGCGCCTCCGGTGACGAGCAGCTTCACGTACGGACCTCCATGAGAGCGGACAGGACGGCGGGGTGCCGCCCAGGCTATCCGCAACCCGGGACGCGGAGATCCCGAACCGCCGCGGCCGCCCCGCGGGGGCTATCGGGGACGCGGAACGGGGAAGGGACACCCCATGGACCGGATGCCGGCCGGCAAGCCCGCGCCCGCCCCGGTGGCGTTCCGGCCGCCGGGGCGGCTCGCGCGTCCGCTGGTGCGGCTGCTGTCGGCCGCCACGGACCTGGTGGTGCGGCTCGCGGGCGGGGACCCGCACTCGCTGCGCGAGGAGCCGACCGCCGAGCGGATGCGCGCGCTCGTGGCCGAGAACACCCAGATCGCGGCGGACGAGCGGGCGCTGATCGAGGAGGTGTTCGCGGCGGGGGAGCGGCCGCTGCGGGAGGTGCTGGTGCCCCGCACCGAGGTGGTGTTCCTGGACGCGGCGCTGCCGCTCGGCACGGCGGCGCGGGCCGCGGCGGGCAGCCCGCACTCGCGGTTCCCGGTGTGCCGCGGCTCGCACGACGAGGTGATCGGCTTCGTCCACATCCGGGACCTGCTCGTCCCCGAGGACCGCGACCGTGAGCGGCCGGTCGGGGAGCTGGTGCGGCCGGTGAAGTTCCTGCCGTCCTCGCAGCGGGTCCTGCCGGTGCTGTCGGAGATGCGGCGGGAGGGCTGCCATCTGGCGATCGTCATGGACGAGTACGGCGGCGTCGCCGGGATCGTCACGCTGGAAGACCTGATGGAGGAGCTGATCGGCGACATCCGCGACGAATATGATGTGCAGGACGCGCAGGCGCGGCGCCTGCACGGCGGGGTGGTCGAGGTCGACGGCCTGCTCAACCTGGACGACTTCGCCGCCGAGACCGGCATCCGGTTGCCGGCCGGGCCGTACGAGACGGTCGCCGGGCACATCATGGCGGTGCTCGGCCGCGTCCCCGCCGAGGGCGACTCGGTGCGGGCCGCCGGCCGGGACCTGCGGGTGGCCCGGATGGAGGGCCGGCGGGTGGCCCGCGTGCGCGTCACGCCGCGGGCGGCACCCCAGGCGGCGCAGGCACCGGCGGCGGTGCAGGCGGTGCGGCACGCGGCACGGCCGGCGGCGCGGCGTGCGGCGGCGCCGGCGGCACCCGTGCCCCCGGCCGCGGCCCCGCGACCGGCCGGCGACGCCGCCACCGGCGGCGGAGCCTCCGCAGACACCTGAGAGAATCGGTCCGTGCACATGCCCGAAGCGTCCAGCCCCGCAGTATCCGACCACGCGGCCTCCGGCCCCGGCGGCACGTCCGGGGCGCCCGCCCCGCGGGTGCTCTCCGGCATCCAGCCCACCGCCGACTCGTTCCACCTCGGCAACTATCTGGGCGCGCTGCGGCAGTGGGTGGCGCTGCAGGACACCCACGAGGCGTTCTACTGCGTGGTCGACCTGCACGCCATCACGGTCGAGCACGACCCCGAGGTGCTGCGGCGCCGCACCCGGGCGTCGGTCGCGCAGCTGATCGCGATGGGCGTCGACCCCGACCGCTCGGCGCTGTTCGTGCAGAGCCACGTCCCCGAGCACGCCGAGCTGGCGTGGGTGATGGGCTGCCTCACCGGGTTCGGCGAGGCGAGCCGGATGACCCAGTTCAAGGACAAGTCGTCCAAGCAGGGGACGTCGGCGACCAGCGTCGGGCTGTTCACCTACCCGGTCCTGCAGGCCGCCGACATCCTGCTGTACACGCCGGAGCCCGGCAGCACGGTCCTGCGCGTCCCCGTCGGCGAGGACCAGCGGCAGCACCTGGAGCTGACCCGGACGCTGGCGCAGCGGTTCAACCACCGGTTCGGCGAGACGTTCGTCGCGCCGGAGGCGCACATCCCCGAGGGCGCCGCGAAGATCACCGACCTGCAGGAGCCGGGCGCGAAGATGAGCAAGTCGGCGTCCTCGCCGCAGGGCATCATCGACGTGCTGGAGGCCCCCGGCCCGATGCGCAAGAAGATCATGCGCGCGGTCACCGACACCGGCACCGAGGTCGTGTACGACGAGGAGAAGAAGGCCGGCGTCACCAACCTGCTGCGGATCTACTCCGCGCTGTCCGGCGCGTCCGTCGCCGACCTGGAGGCGCGCTACGCCGGGTCCGGCTACGGCCAGTTCAAGAAGGACCTCGCCGAGGTCGTGCTGGACACCTTCACCCCGATCCGCGAGCGCACCGCCGAGCTGCTGGACGACCCGGCCGAGCTGGACCGGATCCTGGAGAAGGGCGCCGCGCGCGCCGGCGCGGCCGCCGCGCGCACCATGGACGTCGTCCGCGACCGGGTCGGCTTCGTGGGACGCGGTCGCTGACCGTGGCGGGCGAGGGGACGCGATCCGTGCCCGCGGACACCTTCGTGGGGATGCCCGCGGGCCCGGCCGCGTCCGGCGGCGTCCGGATGATCGGGGTGGCGATCCCGGTCCCCGAGCCGTACGCGACGGCGCTGCAGCGCACCCGCGCGTCCTACGGCGACCCGCTCGCCACCGCGATCCCGACGCACATCACGCTGATGCCGCCGACCGAGGTGACCGCCGACGAGATGGACGCGATCGAGGCGCACCTGCTGGCCGTGGCGCATTCCGAGCGGCCGTTCCGCATCCGGTTGCGCGGCAGCGGAACGTTCCGACCGGTGTCCCCGGTCGTCTTCGTGGCGCTGGCGCAGGGGATCGGCGGCTGCGAGCGCGTCCAGGCGAAGGTCGCGTCCGGGCCGCTCGCGCGCCCGCTGCCGTTCCCGTACCACCCGCACATCACCATCGCCCACCACCTGCCCGACGACGTGATGGACCGGGCGTACAAGGACCTGTCGAGCTACCGCGCCGAATTCGAGGCGTGGGGTTTCTCGCTGTACGAGCACGGCCTGGACGGCGTATGGCGGCCGCAATGCGATTTCGTGTTCGGCAACGGGAAACGCCACTCAACGTTCAACGGTTGATTACCGTCCGCCGCATCGTGGGCCAAGGGTTGGGTACGTTGCGTACATGCGGCAGGTGATCAGCGGGATTCAGCGGGGGATCGACGGCCTGCTGGAGGCCGGGAAGGGCCGGCTGCGCGCCGCCCGCGCCCGCTGGCGCTGGTTCGACCACCTCGCCCGCGCGTTCGACCGCTACACCGAGCGCCGCGGCGACCGGCTCGCCGCCGCCCTGACCTGCTACGGGTTCCTGTCGTTCTTCCCGCTGCTGGCGCTGGCGTACTCGCTGCTCGGCTACCTGGTCGGCATCAGCACGCAGGCCCGCGACTACTTCGTCAGGGCCGTCCGTGAGCTGCTGCCGGGCCTGTCGGACCAGCTGCAGGTGGAGCAGATCGCGCAGTCCAAGACGGCCGTCGGGGTCGTGGGCGTGGTCGCGCTGCTGTTCACCGGGCTCGGCTGGGTGCAGGTGCTGCGCGAGTCGCTGCGCGACATCTGGGGCAACCCGCCCACCGGCGGCGGCAACTACTTCCTCAAGCGGCTGTGGGACCTGGCCGTCCTGGTGTTCCTCGGCGTCATCCTCATCTGCGGGATGGCGGTGTCGACGGTCACCTCGTCGGCGACCCACACCGTGCTCGGCTGGTTCTCGCTGGACGACGTCCCGGGCGCCGGCACCGGGCTGCGGCTGCTGTCGCTGGCCTGCGCCGTCGCGTTCGACACGGTGATCTTCCTGGTGCTGTTCACCCGGCTGTCGGGCACGATCGCGCCCTGGCGGCGGATCATCCGCGGCGCGCTGTTCGGCGCGCTCGGCCTGGAGCTGCTCAAGCAGGTCGCGACGCTGCTGATCGGCCGGACGACGCAGAACCCGGTCTACGCCTCGTTCGCCGTCCTGGTCGGGCTGATGGTGTGGATCAACATCGTGTCCCGGTTCGTCCTGTTCGTCGCGGCGTGGACGGCGACCCGCAGCGTCGTGCTGAAGGCCGACGCCGGGGACCCGGAGAACCTCGCCGAGCAGGAGGTCACGGAGCTGGAGAAGCGCCGCGAGCCGGACGGCGACGAGGACGGGGAACGTCGCCGGAATGGCGACGGGGACCGGGACGGGGACCGCGCGAGCGGCGACACCGCGAAGCCGAAGCCCGGCACCGCGAACGCGCCGCTCTAGCGGGCCGTCCCGCGGTCTCTAGCGAGGTGGCGTCTAGCGGGCTCTGCCGTCGTCAGCGGGCCGTGTCGTCGTAGGACGGCCCGTCATGGGGGGCGGCGTCGTCGCGGTGCGGGGCGTCCTCGTAGGACGTCCGGTAGCCGCCGCCCTGGTTCCCGGCGGTGCCCGGCAGGGGGTGGCGGCGCCGGCGCCGGTACACCGCGAGCAGCACGCCGGCGGCCAGCACCCCGCCGGCTATGCCGCCGCCGATCTCGTAGACGAGGGCGGACGAGCCGTCCGAGGAGTCCAGCGAGGTGCCGGGGAGCACGCCGCCCGACTCGCCGTCGGCGTGCTTCTTCGCCTGGGCGTTGCCGGGCGCGGCCAGCGTGCCGACCGGCTGGACCTTGCCGCGCGCGGCGAAGCCCCAGTCCAGCAGCTTGGCGGCGGACTGGAACGGCGAGCTCTCGCCGTGCATCACCGAGACGATGATCGTGTGCCCGTCGCGCCGCGCCTCGGCGACGTAGGTCTGCTGGGCGTGCACGGTGTAGCCGTTCTTGCCGCCGAGCATGCCCCGGTAGCCGTACTTCTGGCCCGGCAGCAGCTTGTTGTGCGTGTAGATCGGGTAGCCGCCGACCTTCTTGTGCTTCTTGCGCTCCTTCTTGGTCGGCGGCGCCGGGAACTGGAACTGGGTGGCCTGCACGTACGTCCGGAACTGCGGGCTCTTCATCGCCTCCCGCAGGAACAGCACCAGGTCGTAGGCCGAGGTGTGCTGGGTGCGGAGGTTGAGGCCGTAGTCGACGTCGAGGCCGTTCGGCGACGCGGCGAGCGTGTCGTCCGCGTGCAGGTACTTCGCCTCGGCGTTCATGTCGGCGATGGTCTTCTTCATGCCGCCGTTGGCCTCGGCGAGCGTGACCGCCGCGTCGTTCGCCGACATCATCATCAGCGCGTGGAACAGGTCGGAGACCTTGTACTGCATCTTCGGGGTCAGCCCGACCTTGGTGCCCTCGACGTCGCACGCCTTCTGCGAGGGGCGGACCAGCCGGTTCGGGTCGAGCTTGGTGACGAGGGTCGCCGACGTCAGCGTCTTCAGCGTGCTGGCCGGAAGGTACTGCCCGTGCGGGTCCTTGGCGGCGAGCACCGCGCCGGTGTCGGCGTCGGCGACGAGGTAGGAGGAGAACTTCAGCTTCGGCAGCGCCGGGACGCCCGGCGCCTTGTTCAGCACGATGCCGCGGCTCGCCAGCTGGGGCCCGCCGACCGGGTCCGACGGCGGCGCCGCGGCCGGGAGGCCCGCCGGGGCGGCCGCCGGTGCCGCGGCGGCGGGCGCCGCCAGCAGACAGACCGCGCTCAGCGGTACAGCGATGATCGGCATGGCGCGCCGGACTCCGGTCCGCCCCTGTCGTCCTGCTCGCAAGCTTCCGACGCTCCTCAGTCCCGCAGCGGCCGTTCCGCCCCGCACGCCCATGGCTCCCCCGAAGACTAGGCGACACATCCGGCGAAGGGGTACCCGACCGCGAAGACGGCAAGCTCGGGACGGATGAGGCGTATGGTGCGTTAGACGATTTTTGTGGTTCTTATGACTACTCAGAGTACGTAAGTGGACGCCGGCCTCGGTCACCGTCCGTCATCGCGGGTAGTTTGGGACGCGCGGACTAGTTCGATCTAGTGGTGTCGGGTGCGTGGTCGATGATCGAAAAGTAGGGGACGGGCGCCTCCCCGGGCCGCCCGTACGAGTCAATTGATCCGCGAAGGGCATGGAGTCCGGCGTGGCGGCGGGCGCGGGCGCCATGATGGTGTGAACACGTGACCTGGACCGGCGTTTGTCCAGGCTTAGGGACCCGCTGGCTGAATTGCGCCACGTGCCACGCAACGACCTGCAAGGATTGTGGACGGAGGTTGGCCGTGGCCATTGAGTTCAACGCATCGAGCGGCACGACGCTCGGCGTCGAGTGGGAGATCCAGCTCGTCGATGCGGAGACCCGGCACCTGCGGCAGGACGCGCGCCGGGTGCTGGCCGCGCTGCCGTCCCTGAGCGAGCACGGCGAGATCCCCAAGGTGCGGCACGAGCTCATGGAGTCCACGGTCGAGGTCGTGACCGGCATCTGCCACACCGTCGGCGAGGCCAAGGGCGACCTCGCGGCCACCCTCGCCGAGCTGCGCTCCGCCGCCGCCGACCGCGGCATGGCCCTCGCCTGCACCGGCACCCACCCGATCAGCGACTGGCGCGACGCGGTGATGGCGCCGACGCAGCGCTACGCCGACCTGGTCGAGCAGATGCAGTGGCTGGCCCGGCGCATCCAGACCTTCGGCGTGCATGTCCATGTGGGCGTCTCCGACGTCTCCAAGGCGATCCCGATCGTGAACGCGCTGTCGTCCTACCTCCCGCACTTCCTGGCGCTCACCGCGTCCAGCCCGTTCTGGAGCGGCGCGGACACCGGGCTGGCGTCCTGCCGGGCGGTCGTCTTCGGTCAGCTGCCGACGGCCGGTCCGCCCCACTTGCTTGACGACTGGGCGGCCTTCGAGGATTACATGGACACCTTGCTGCGCGCCGGAACGATCCGGAGCATCAAGGAAGTGTGGTGGGACATCCGCCCCCACCCGGACTTCGGCACCGTCGAGATCCGGATGTGCGACGGCATCCCCACCCTGCGGGAGGTCGGCATGGCCGCGGCGCTGTGCCAGAGCCTGGTCACGCTGTTCGAGCAGCAGCTCGACCGCGGCTACACGCTGCCCCGCCCGGCCGCGTGGGTGGTGCGCGACAACAAGTGGCGCGCGACCCGCTACGGGCTCGACGCGATCGTCATCACCGACGACAGCGGCAACACCGCGCCGCTCCGCGACGACCTGTACGAGCTGATCCGCGAGCTGGAACCGGTCGCCGACCGGCTCGGCTGCGCCGAGGAGCTCAAGGTGGCCGGCGAGGTCCTGGAACACGGGGCCCCGTACGAGCGGCAGCGCGCGATCCGCGCCGCCGGCGGCTCGCTGGAGAACATCGTCGACGCGGCGATCACCGAGCTGGCCGAGGACAGGTTCGTCGCACTGGGGGAGGTCGTCCATGCCGGGGCGTGAGCGGCCGGCCCGCCCCGACGGGCCCTCCGAGGGAACCGGGACGGGCCCGTCGGGCAACAGCACAGGGGACACCGGTGACGCCGGCGCCCGTGAGAACACCGACACCGGGCGGCGCCCCAGCGGCCCCGCCCACGCGCAGGGGGCGCACATGACACAACCGGGACCCGGGGTGATGCCCGGCCTTGAACCACCGACCGCCCCGGGACCGGAAGGTCCCGCGGGCAGCGAACACGGCCCAGCGGGCGGCGGGCACGGCCCGACGGGGGGCGGACGCCCGGCGGCCGCGCTGCGCCCGCAGCTCGAGGTGTTCCTCGCCCGCCACGAGGAGGAGCTGGTCGCGTTCCGCCGCGACCTGCACATGCACCCCGAGCTGGGCTACGACGAGCACCGCACCACCGCGCGGATCGCCGAGCGGCTGCGCCTGTCCGGGCTCGAGCCGCGGATCCTGCCGAAGGGCACCGGGCTGTTCTGCGACATCGGCCCCGGCGACGGCCCGACGGTCGCGCTGCGCGCCGACATCGACGCGCTGCCGCTGCAGGACGAGAAGGAGGGCGTCCCGTACCGGTCGACGGTGCCGGGCGTCGCGCACGCCTGCGGCCACGACGTGCACACCACGATGGTGCTGGGCGCCGGGCTGTTCCTGGCGCAGCAGGCCGAGGCGGGGCTGCTGCCCGGCCGGGTCCGGCTGCTGTTCCAGCCGGCCGAGGAGACCCCGGGCGGGGCGCTGGACGTGATGGCCGCCGGCGGCATCGCCGGGGTCGACCGCGCGTTCGCGCTGCACTGCGACCCGCGCATCGAGGTCGGCGAGCTGGGGCTGCGCAGCGGGCCGATCACCGCGGCCTGCGACAAGGTGTACGTGAAGGTGACCGGCCCCGGCGGGCACACCGCCCGGCCGCACCTGACCGCCGACCTGGTGTACGCGCTCGCCAAGATCGTCACCGAGCTGCCGTCGGCGCTGTCGCGGCGGGTCGACCCGCGCTCCAGCCTGTCGCTGGTGTGGGGGCGGGTGTCGGCCGGGTCGGTCGCCAACGCGATCCCCGACGACGGCGTCGCCGAGGGCACCGTCCGCTGCCTGGACGACGAGGCGTGGCACCGGGCGCCGGAGATGATGAAGGCGCTGCTGCAGTCGGTCGCCGCCGCCTACGACGTGGAGGCGTCGCTGGAGTACGTCCGGGGCGTCCCGCCGACCGTCAACGAGGCGGCCAGCGTGCAGATGTTCCGGGACGCGGCGGCGCAGGTCCTCGACGAGGAGGGCGTGGTGCCGACGCCGCAGAGCCTCGGCGGCGAGGACTTCGGCTGGTACCTGGAGTCGATCCCGGGCGCGCTCGCCCGGCTCGGCGTCCGCACGCCCGGCTCGCCCGGCGAGTACGACCTGCACCGCGGCGACTTCGACGTCGACGAGCGGTGCATCCCGGTCGGCGTGCGGGTGCTGGCGGCGACGGCGCTGACCGCGCTGTGGGACGGCGGCCGTCCCGCGGACCCGGAGACGGTCGAGGGCGCCACGCTGGCCTGACCGCGGAGCCGTGCCACGGGCGCCCGGCCTGGCGCCCGGCGCCCGGCCCGGCGCCCGTCCGGGCCTCGTCCGGGGTCCGTCCGGGGTTCTGTTCGGCCTCCGTCCGGGGCTCTGCTCGGGCTTGCGGGCCGGCATCCGTCGCGGGTGCCGGGCCGTCCGGGCGTCACCGGCCGCGATCGTCCGTGCGCTGACCTGTGCCGATATGCGTACGCATTGGTAACGGACCTATTGCGAAACGGTGCAAGCTGGCAGTTTCCCACCAACCGCGAGGTAGCGTCCCATCGATTTCGGTGGCCGGGCGGCCGCCGATCCCGGGTGGGGAACGGAAGGAGCGCTATCTTGCGCCGTGGACTGAAGATTTCGCTCGTCACCGTGACGGGTGCGGCGCTGACGCTCAGCGCTTCCGCGTGCGGTGGCAAGAAGGCCGGTGGCGACGGCGGCGGGGACGAGGGCAAGAAGACCCTCAAGGTCGGCCTGGCGTTCGACATCGGCGGCCGCGGCGACCAGTCGTTCAACGACTCGGCGGCGGCCGGCCTGACCAAGGCCGAGAAGGACCTGCACGTCACCACCAAGGAGATCTCCGCGCAGCCGGACGAGCCCGACTCCGACAAGGAGTCGCGCCTGCGGCTGCTGGCCAGCACCGGCTACAACCCCGTCATCGGCGTCGGCTTCTCCTACACCGCGTCGCTGCTCAAGGTCGCCAAGTCGTTCCCGAACACCAAGTTCTTCATCGTGGACGCCGACGGCTGCAAGGTCGAGGGCGCCAACGTCGCCGGGTCCTGCTTCTCCGAGGAGCAGGGCTCGTTCCTGGTCGGCGCCGCCGCCGCGCTGAAGTCCAAGACCGGCAAGATCGGCTTCATCGGCGGCGTGGACGTCCCGCTGATCCAGAAGTTCTTCGCCGGCTACCAGGCGGGCGCGGAGAAGGCCAAGCCCGGCACCAAGGTGCTGCCGCCGAAGTACCTGACCGAGCCGCCGAACTTCAACGGCTTCAAGGACACCGGGCTCGGCAACGAGGCCGCCAAGGGCCAGCTCGACGCGGGCGCGGACGTCATCTACCACGCGGCGGGCGGCGCCGGCATCGGCGTCATCAAGACCGTCGGCGCGGCCGGCAAGTGGGCCATCGGCGTCGACTCCGACCAGTACAACCAGCCCGCCGTCGCGGACGTGAAGTCGCACATCCTCACCTCGATGGTCAAGCACGTCGACCTGTCGGTGTTCAACTTCGTCGAGTCGGTCGCCAAGAACCAGTTCAAGGCCGGCACGGTGCAGTACAACCTGCAGAACGACGGCGTCGGGTACGCCACGTCCGGCGGCAACGTCGACGACATCAAGGCCAAGCTCGAGGACCTGAAGGCGCAGATCGTCGCCGGCAAGATCACCGTCCCGACCAAGCCCCAGTGAGTCGGCGGCGGGCCGCCGCGGCACCCGCCGGGCCGGCCCGCCCGGCCGTCTCCCGGCCGGGGCGCGCACCCGGGCCGCGCGTCGCCGACGCGACGCCGCCCGCCGCGCGCCCCGGCCGCGTACCCCGAGGCAGGAGGAGGGGCACTCGTGCCTGACCAGGTGCCGGCCGTGCGGCTGACATCGATCACCAAGCGGTTCCCCGGCGTCGTCGCCAACCGCGACATCAACCTGAGCATCGAGCCCGGCGAGGTGCACGCGCTCTGCGGCGAGAACGGCGCCGGCAAGTCCACGCTGATGAAGATCCTCTACGGGATGCAGCGGCCGGACGAGGGCACGATCGAGATCGGCGGGGAGCAGGTGTCGTTCCGCACCCCCGCCGACGCGATCGCCCGCGGCATCGGGATGGTCCACCAGCACTTCAAGCTGGCCGACAACCTGACCGTGCTGGAGAACGTCATCCTCGGCGCCGAGCCGCGCGCCAAGGGCTGGCTGCGCGGCCGCATCGACTTCGCCGCCGCCCGCGAGCGCATCCGGGAGATGTCCAAGGCGTACGGGCTGCGCGTCGACCCCGACGTCCTCGTCGAGAAGCTCGGCGTCGGCGAGCGGCAGCGCGTGGAGATCCTCAAGGTGCTCTACCGGGGCGCCCGCGTGCTCATCCTCGACGAGCCGACCGCCGTGCTCGTCCCGCAGGAGGTCGACGAGCTGTTCGGCAACCTGCGGGAGCTGCGCGCCGAGGGCCTCACCGTGCTGTTCATCTCCCACAAGCTGGACGAGGTGCTGTCGGTCGCCGACACCATCTCGGTGATCCGCCGCGGCACCACCGTCGCGACGCGGCTCGACCCGTCGCAGGTCACCTCGCGGCGGCTCGCCGAGCTGATGGTCGGCTCGCAGCTTCCCACCCCGGAGCTGCGCGACTCGACGGTCACCGAGGACGTCCAGTTGGAGGTCGGCGGGCTCACGGTCCTCACCCCCGAGGGCCGTCCCGTCGTCGACGACGTCTCGCTGCGCATCCGGCGCGGCGAGATCGTCGGGCTGGCCGGTGTCGAGGGCAACGGGCAGAGCGAGCTCATCGAGGCGATCATGGGCCTGCGGGCCGCGGACGCCGGGACGATCGTCTTCGGCGGCGACGACATCGCGCACTGGCCGACGCGGCGGCGCCGCGAGGCCGGCATCGCCTACATCCCCGAGGACCGGCAGCGGCACGGGCTCGTGCTGGAGGCGTCGCTGTGGGAGAACCGGATGCTCGGCCACCAGACGCAGCGCCCGAACGTCCGGGGGCCGTGGGTCGACCGGCGCGGCGCGCGCCGCGACACCACCCGGATCGTCCGCGAGTACGACGTCCGCACCCCCGGGATCGACGTGCCCGCCGCCGCGCTGTCGGGCGGCAACCAGCAGAAGCTGATCGTCGGGCGGGAGATGACCGGCGAGCCGCACCTGCTGATCGCCGCGCACCCGACCCGCGGCATCGACGTCGGCGCCCAGGCCGCCATCTGGGACTACCTGCGGCAGGCCCGCGCGGACGGGCTGGCCGTGCTGCTGATCAGCGCCGATCTTGAGGAACTCATCGGAATGTCCGACACCCTGCACGTGATCCTGCGGGGCCGGCTGGTCGCGGAGGTCGATCCGCGGACGGTCACCCCGGAGGACCTCGGCTCCGCCATGACCGGCGCCGGAGACCCCACATGACCGGCCCGAACACCCCCCCGGACCCGCACGACCCGGACACCCCCTCCGAAACGAGCGCCACCTCCGACGGCGGCGCGACCCCCGAAGGCAACGCGACGCCCGGGGGCGGCGCGACCTCCGAGGGCAGTGCGGCATCCGAATCGAGTGCAACGCCCGACGCCAGCGCGGCGTCCGCGGGCGGCGCGGCCTCTGAGGGCGGCGCGGCGTCCGAGGGCAGCACGAACTCCGAGGGCAGCACGACCTCCGAGGGCAACGTGGCGTCCGAGGGCGGCGCGGCCTCTGAGGGCGGCGCGGCCTCTGAGGGCGGCACAACGTCCGGCGGCAGTGCGGCATCCGGGAGCGGTGCGGTGCCCGGGGGCGGTGCGGCGTCTGGGGAGGACGGGGGCGAGGCGGGCAGGGCGGCCGGTGAGTCGGGTGCGGTGTCTGGGCGGGTGCGGGTTCCTCAGCCGGCGGAGCCCGATCCTTCGGAGCGGGGGGCGGCGGCGGTGCCGGAGCCGGTGCCTTCGTGGAAGGCCGTGCTGCGCGGGCTCGGGCCGACCGGGCTGGGGTTGAAGATCGGCGCGCCGATCCTCGCCTTGCTGATCTCCCTCGGCATCACGATGATCCTGCTGCGGATGACCGGCGCCGATCCGGTCAGCGCCGTGCAGAGCATGATCGACTACGGCACGCAGCAGCACTCGATCGTCGACATCATCAACCGCGCCACCCGCTACTACCTGTCGGCGGTCGCGGTCGCGATCGGCTTCCGGATGGCGCTGCTGAACATCGGCGTGGACGGCCAGTACCGGCTCGCCGCGTTCCTGGCGGCGGCGCTCGGCGGCGCGGTCTCGCTGCCCGCGCCGTTCGGGCAGCTCCTGGTGATCGTCGCGGCGGTGCTGGTCGGCGGGCTGTGGGCGGCGATCGCGGGCGTGCTGAAGGTGACCCGCGGGGTCAGCGAGGTGCTGTCCACGATCATGCTGAACGCGATCGCCACCGGTGTGATCGCCTACCTGCTGAACGACAAGCGGCTCGCCGAGCCGCGGCCGAACAGCAACGACGTCGCGACCGCGACGATCCCGCACTCGGGACGGGTCGGCCCGCTGAACGGGTTCCTGTCGGCGATCGGCATCGACCTTCCCGGTGCGGTGTACGGGCTGCTGCCCCTGGCGATCGTCGTCGGCATCGTGTTCTGGCTGGTCATCAACTACACCCGGTTCGGGTTCGACCTGAAGATCTCCGGGCTGTCGCCGTCCGCCGCGCAGGCCAGCGGGGTCAGCGCCAAGCGGATGGTCGTGGTCACGATGGTGGCGTCCGGCGCGGTGGCCGGCCTGATCGGCATCCCGGGGCTGCTCGGCGAGTCCTACGACTACTCGCTGAACTTCCCGGCGGGGCTCGGCTTCACCGGCATCACGGTCGCGCTGCTCGGCCGCAACCATCCGGCCGGGATCGCGCTGGCCGCGCTGCTGTTCGCATTCCTCGACCAGACCTCCGACATCCTGCAGGAGGTCGAGGTGCCGAAGGAGATCGTCGGGGTGATGCAGGGCGTGGTCGTGCTGACCGTCGTGGTCGTCTACGAGCTCGTCCGGCGCTGGGAGATCCGGTTGCAGCAGCGGTCCGTCGCCGCGGAGCTGGCCACCGGCCACGACCTGGCCCGCGAGGCCGCTGGGAGCACCTCATGACCGCGACCGAGACCGTCGCCGAACCCGCGGCGGCGAGGCGCAGGCTCCGGCTCCGCTGGCCGCACTACCTGCTGATCGCGGCCGGGATGCTGGTGCTGCTGTCGCTCGTCCGGGTGATCGACGGCGCCGACGACGTGACCTCCAGCGGGACGGTCAGCGCGGCGCTCCGGCTGGCCGTGCCGATCTTCCTGGCCGGGCTCGGCGGGCTGTGGGCGGAACGCTCCGGCGTGATCAACATCGGGCTCGAGGGCATGATGATCCTCGGCACCTGGACCGGCGCCTGGGCGGGCTACCAGTGGGGGCCGTGGATCGGGGTGCTGTTCGGCATCCTCGGCGGCGCGCTCGGCGGGCTGCTGCACGCCGTCGCGACCGTCACGTTCGGCGTCGACCACATCGTGTCGGGCGTCGCGATCAACATCCTCGGGCTCGGCCTCACCCAGTTCCTCGCCGGGCTGGTCTTCAACACCGGGCACGCCAAGGACCTCGGCGGCGGGCCCCGGCAGTCGCCGCCCATCGACCCGATCAGGACGCTGACGCTGCCGGTGCTGTCCGGCGGCAAGATCGGCGGCTGGGAGAGCCCGGACTGGCTGGGGTCGCTGGAGAACCACCACTGGTTCCTGGTGTCGGACATCGCGGGCATCCTCCGGGGGGTGACGAACGGGCTGTCCTTGCTCACTCTGGTCTGCCTGCTGCTCATCCCGCTGACTTTCCTGATCCTGTGGAAAACTCCGTTCGGGTTGCGGATCCGGTCCTGCGGCGAGGACCCGTATGCGGCCGAATCGCTCGGCGTGCACGTCTACCGGATGAAGTACGCGGCCGTCATCATCTCGGGCGGGTTCTCCGGGCTCGCCGGGGCGTTCCTCGTCACCGTCGCCGCGTCCCTCTACCAGGACGGGCAGACCGGCGGGCGCGGCTACATCGGCCTCGCCTCCATGATCTTCGGCAACTGGCGGCCGGGCGGCCTCGCGGCCGGGTCGCTGCTGTTCGGCTACACCGACGCGATGAACGTGCGCGGCGGCGGGCAGTCGGTGCACGCGCTGCTGCTGTTCGTCACGATCCTGCTGATCGGCGTCGGGGTGTGGCAGGGCGTGCGGGCCAACCGGCTGCGCTCGCAGGTGGTGACGGAACTCGGGCGGCGCGAGGTCCGCGGCGCGTACGTCGGCTCGGTGCTGTCGCTCGTCGCGGCGGCGGGGCTGCTCGTCTGGTTCCTGCTCAGCGACGCCGTCCCCGGCGAGCTGGTGTCGTTCAGCCCGCACCTGACGACGCTGCTCGTCCTGGCGCTGGCCAGCCAGCGGCTCCGGATGCCCGCCGCCGACGGCCTGCGCTACCGCCGCGGCGAGGCCCGCTGACGCGGCCCTGAGAGATCATGGACGTATGACCGACATCGACTGGCCCGCTCTGCGCGGCGCGGCGACAGAGGCGATGGCGCGCGCCTACGCGCCGTACTCCGGCTTCCCGGTCGGCGCGGCCGCGCTGGTCGACGACGGGCGCGTCATCACCGGCTGCAACGTCGAGAACGCCTCGTACGGGGTGGGACTGTGCGCCGAATGCTCCCTGGTGTCGGCGCTGCACGGGCCCGGCAAGGCGGCCCGGCCCCGGCTCGTCGCCGTCGCGGTCGTCGACCGGCACGGCGACCCGCTGATGCCCTGCGGGCGCTGCCGCCAGCTCCTGTGGGAGCACGGCGGCGCCTCGATGCTGCTGGAGACCGTCCGCGGCATCCTTCCCATGTCGGACGTCCTGCCCGACGCGTTCGGGCCGGACGACCTGATCGAACGAGCCTGAGGGGGACCGGATCCTGTGGACGCCATCGACGTCATCCGCAGCAAGCGCGACGGCGGGACGCTGACCGACGAGCAGATCGACTGGGCGGTGGACGCCTACACGCGCGGCGCCATCGCCGAGGAGCAGATGGCGTCGCTGGCGATGGCGATCCTGCTGAACGGCATGTCGCGCGCCGAGGTCGCCCGCTGGACCGAGGCGATGATCCGGTCCGGCGAGCGGATGGACTGGTCCGGCCTGGACCGTCCCACCACCGACAAGCACTCCACCGGCGGCGTCGGCGACAAGATCACGCTGCCGCTGGCTCCGGTCGTCGCGGCGTGCGGCGCGGCCGTCCCGCAGCTGTCCGGCCGGGGCCTCGGGCACACCGGCGGCACGCTGGACAAGCTGGAGTCCATCCCCGGGTGGCGGGCGTCGCTGTCGAACGAGGAGATGCTGGACGTGCTGCGCTCCACGGGCGCGGTCGTCTGCGCAGCCGGTGGTGGCCTCGCGCCCGCCGACCGGAAGCTCTACGCGCTACGGGACGTCACCGGGACCGTGGAGTCGATCCCGCTGATCGCGTCGTCGATCATGTCGAAGAAGATCGCCGAGGGCACCGGGGCGCTGGTGCTGGACGTCAAGGTGGGCTCCGGCGCGTTCATGAAGACGGCCGAGAACGCGCGCGAGCTGGCCGAGACGATGGTGGCGATCGGCACCGACCACGGCGTCCGGACGATCGCGCTGCTCACCGCGATGGACCGTCCGCTCGGCAACGCGGTGGGGAACGCCGTGGAGGTCGCCGAGTCGGTCGAGGTGCTGGCCGGCGGCGGGCCCTCGGACGTGGTGGAGCTGACGCTGACGCTGGCGCGGGAGATGCTGGCCGCCGCGGGCGTCTCCGGCAAGGACCCGGCGGACGCGCTGAAGGACGGGTCCGCCATGGACGTCTGGCGCTGGATGATCGCCGCTCAGGGTGGTGATCCGGATGCCGCTTTGCCGGTGGCTCGTGAGAACCATGTCGTTGCGGCGCCTGCGTCCGGTGTCCTCACGCGTCTCGACGCGTACGGCGTCGGCGTTGCCGCGTGGCGTCTCGGCGCCGGTCGCGCCCGCAAGGAGGACCCGGTGTCGTTCGCCGCCGGCATCACCTGCCACGCCAAGCCCGGCGACGCGGTCGTGGCCGGGCAGCCGCTGCTGACGCTGCACGCCGACGACGAGTCCCGTTTCGCGCGGGCTCTGGAGGCGCTGGACGGGGCGTACTCGGTCTCGACCGAGGAGCACGGCACGCCGGACCTGCATCCCCTCGTCATCGACCGCATCTCCTGACGGTCGCCTGGCGCTGTCCTCACCTTGGGGGACGGCGCGAGGATTTCATCTAGTCATTGACAAGTTGGTGCGCCATGGCGGAATCTAGGCAGTGTCTAGTTTGTTGGGCCTGCTGGAGAGGATGACCATGACCCACAGCTTGAGCATCGTCCGGAAGATGTGGCAGCACCTGGAGCCGGTCCACGCCGTGCTGTACTACGCGCCCGAGGCGTTCGACGAGGCGGCGGCTCTGGGGTACGCCGTCGACGAGCGCTGGCCGAGCTACTTTCCCAACCGTGCCGCGCCGCTGGGAGCGGTGGACGCGAAGACCGTGAGCGATCTCTTCTACAGCTTCAACCCGGACATGGTGGAGCGGTACATCGCACCCGCCTGGCGAACGGCCACCCCTGAGCAGGTTCTGGCGGCTCGTCGTACCGCCATGGACGGGGCTCTGCGCCGGATTCTCGGTGAACGGATCGGCTCCCCTGAACTTCAGCGGGCGGCGCATTTGGCTCGTCGTGTCGCCGAGGCCGCGGACACGAGCGACCGCCCGATGGCCGCCGCCAATGCCGCGCTGCCGTGGCCGGACGAGCCGCACATGGTGCTGTGGCAGGCCGCCACGATCCTGCGGGAGCACCGTGGAGACGGGCACATCGCGGCGCTCCGGACCCACGACATCGGCCCCGCCGAGGCGCTGGTCTCGCACGCCGCTGTTGGGGCCGCTCCGGCCGAAGTGTTCGCCAGCCGGCAGTGGACGGATGAGGAGTGGGGCGCCGCCCGTGACCGTCTCGCCGTTCGCGGTCTCGTCGACGAGGAGGGGCGCGCGACGGAGGCAGGGGTTCGGTTGCGTGCATCGGTCGAGAAGCGCACTGACGAACTCGCCGCCGGGCCCTGGGAAGTGCTCACCGCCGAGGAGGTCGAGGAACTGGCGGATCTGCTGATGCCTCCGGTGCTCGACATCGTCGGGACGGGGCTACTGCCAATGCAGAGCACCCTCGGAATCGGTATGACGTACGAATACGACGATGTCGAGTCCGCTTCTTGAAGAATGGGCAAAAGGGGCGGTGGGGGCGGCGCTGCGTACGGGGCCGCCCCTCCAAAGTCAAGGGCGCCTTCGGCGTCGCTTCGCGATGGACTTCGTCCACCCTTGACTTTGGAGCCTCTGCGGCCCCTGAGGCAGCGCCAAGGGGCAGGCTCCGCCTGCCCCGCCTGGTCGCGCCGCCCCCACCGCCCGCCCACGTCCGCGTGTTCGACAAATCGATATGCCCGGCCATGCCTTCCCCTTTCCGTCGAGCAGGAGGAATTCGGCCGGTTTAGGTGTGCATTTGTCAGTCACTTAGGGTATGCTTTTGGTATGCAGTCAGTGACGGTCGACCTTGCGGGCGCGTCCACCATGGAATTGGTGAACGCGCTCTCGACGATCGCCACTGAACTCGCCCAGCGAGAAGCCCCTGAATCGGCGGCCGCGTGCCTGGAACTCACCGAAGACCTGGCCGCCGCCTGCGATATGCAAGAAAGCGCACTGGCCGGTTTCATCGGCCGCGTCGACGCCACCGGAGAACAGCAAAGGTGGGGATTCCCCTCCACCCGGGCGTGGCTGCGGTCGAGGCTGGGAATGCGGGAGAACCGCGCCAAGGAACGCCTGACGCTGGCGCGGCAGCGGCACCGCCTGCCGCAGGTGACCGAGCAACTGGCGGTCGGGGAGCTGTCCTACGGCTACGCCGCCACCATCAGCGACTCGGTCGCCCGCCTGGACGACGATGAATGCGCCGAGGCCGAACGGACCCTGCTGGGTTTCGTCGACCAGGGCTTCTCGCCGGGCAAGGTCGGCGTGTTCGGCCGCCGCATCCGCGACGTCATCGCCGAGAACAACGGCACCGACCGCGAACCCGACGATTCCCGGCGCGGCTACGCCAAGTCCTGGATCACCAGCACCGGCTCCCTGGACGGCGGCCGCTACATCAAGGGCTGGCTGAACGCCGAAGACGCCGCCATCTGGGACGGCACCCTCGCCCCGCTGGCCAAGCCGGCCGGACCCGACGACCACCGCGACGTCGCCGAACGCACCGCCGCAGCGCTGTCGAGCGCGCTGTCGGGCGGACACAAAGCCACCAAGGTCACCGTCATCTGCGACCTCGAAACCCTCACCGGCGGCAACGCCCCAGGCCACCTCACCGACGGCACCCCGATCCCGGCCGAACAGGTACGCCGCATCGCCCTGGCAGCCGGAGTCTCCCCACTGATCCTGGGACGCGGCCACAACCCCCTATACCTCGGGTACCGGGAACGGTTCGCCAGCCCCGCCCAACGCCGGGTCCTCGAAACCCTCTACCCCACCTGCGCGGTACGCGAGTGCGAGATCCCCGGGACGCTGTGCGAAGTCGACCACGTCCACGGCTGGGCCCTGGGAAACAGCCCCACCGACATCGACCAGCTCACCCTCACCTGCGGATGGCACAACCGCCTCAAACACACCAACCCTCACCAGATCGGCATCACCAAAGATCCAGACGGGCGATACGTCTACCGGCTCCTTCCACCCCGAGATAGAACGGCGCCTCGGGCTACCAGCCCACCCGGCTTCGGCTGGGCCGCCTGACGAGTTGGCGTACCTGCTGACTGTCGGCGGTGCGGTTTACGGTCGGGGCATGGACGAGTACGCGGTGCCGATCTTGCCCAGCCGGGATCTGGCGGAGACGCTGGAGTTCTATGGGCGCCTCGGATTCGAGTCGCGAGGTGCGCCGACGGAGCGGTACGGGTACGTGATCATTGGCCGGGGAAGTGTTGATTTGCACTTCTGGCATGATCCCGAAGTTGATCCGCTGACCACCGCGAGCAGTTGCTACATGCACGTCCGCGATGCCGATGCCCTGTACCGCGCATGGTCCGACATCGGCGTGCCCACGGACAGTGAGACGAGCAGCCGCCTGGTGCCGCCGAAGGACACCGATTACGGGTTGCGTGAGTTCGCCCTGGTCGACCGTAGCGGCAACCTTCTCCGGATTGGCTCTTCCATCTCCTGAGGATGCGGACGGGTGAAGGGGTGGGGGCGTGACCGAGAACTCGATCCACCGCATGCTGAACACCACCTACAGCCCGGCGCCGCCGCGCCCACCGGCGACCTCGCCTGCCGCACCGCCGGGTGGGGGTGCAGGGACCTCGGCGATGGATCCGGCCGCGATGAAGAAGATCTCCACGGAGTGGTCGCAGGCGCTGCGCCGGCTCGCCGACGAGGCCGACTTCCTCGGGCATGCGGTGACGAAGAGCGCCGCGAACCGTCAGTGGGCCGAAGCGGAGATCCAGCAGCGGATCGCGCAGACCCGCGTGGGAGCGCACTGATGGTGTCGTTCCGGCAGTTGCGGGACGCCAAGCCGGAAGAGCTGGATTCGGCATGGCGGTCCTGGCGGGGTCCGCATGGCCGCCTCCGCGTCCCGCACCTGCCATCTGGCACTCCGGCCGCCTTGCAGGAACTTGTCCTGATAGGTGTCCTCCGCTTGTTCAAGGAGCTCCACGAGCTTGCGCCTCACGGCCATCTGACGGCGGTCGGGCACAGTTATGAGTCCACGGTGATCGGCGAGGCGGCCCGGCAGCCCGGTGACCGGCTCAGGGGCGACGACATCATGGTCGCGGGCAGCCCCGGCATGCACGTCATGCACGCCGGAGACCTCGGGATAGGAGCGGGGCACGTCTATGCGCAGGAGGCGCGCGGTGACCAGGTGCCCGCCTTCGGTCGCTACGGCGGACATTTACACGTTCAACGGTCCGAGTACCAGTCTGGACGAGCAGGCACGGGTGGTCGCGGGAACCGCTACTGACGCAGATCCGAGTAATGATCCCAGCACCTATGGGAAGGCCGGCCACGGCGAGAGCAAGGACACCTGGTGGCAAAACATATTCTGATCATCAAGGCTGTCCTGGTGGGAGCGGCGCTGGCGGTCGCGGCGTCCTGCTCGCTCACCGGCCATCATCCTGAAGCGCATCCCCGGAAGGTCGGGAAGCGGGTCGAACGTCTCCATCGAGAGGTCGTCTCGGCGCTGGGGCGGGCCCCGACGTCGGACAGCGGTGCGTTCGCGCGTCTCTGCGTCGAGGACTGGGAGAAGGGGAAGAGCGTCAAGCCGGAGCCCGGTGACCCTTGGAAGGTCACGTACAACCAGTTCGAGTTCTACGTCGACATCAGGCTGGCGGTCAAAGCGCAGAACGACATTCCGTTGATCTATGGAGCGCTGGTCCGGAATCTGAAGAACGCGGGCGGTTGGAAGGTGGAGGAGCAGAAGAACATGGCAGGGTATCCGGGCGCGGTTTCGGGAGAGAAGGACGATGTGCAGTTGTCCGCTCACGACACTCCCGATGGCCGCGGGGGGCACATCGTCTACGTGTCCCTGCAGAGCGACTGCTACCGGCACCCCAATGCCTGAGGTGGGGTTGGGAGTGGAGCGGCCGCGGGTGGCGGCGGGGCGGGTGAGCGAGCTGGTCGCGGCGGTCGTGGAGAGTCTGGTGGGGTGGGGCGAGTTGAACAAGGCGGCCACGGAGGTCGGGCCGCAGCCGTGTGACGGCATCACGGTGCCCGATGTGGTGATCGGGGTCGTGCGTGATCGTCTGGTCGCTCGCGGGTGGCGCTTGCGGAGGGCGGGCCCGGGAGTCGTGATCGAGTCGCCGTATGCGGGTTATGGTGCGCGGCTGGTCGGGGTGGGGGAGCCGCCGGGGCCGCGTGTCGGGGTGTACGTGGCGTCGCCGTGCTTCCGCTGTCCGGAAGGGGCGTCTTGACCCTGGTCAGGGGAGGCGCGAGCGTGGGAAGTGACGATAAGGGGGGATCGTCATGATGGAGATCAAGAGCATTGAGAAGCCCGATGAGCGGCGCGACTTCCCCAGGGGGCACGTCGAGATCCTGGAGATGTCGGGGCTGGTGTTCGGCCGGGCGACGTTCGAGCCGGGCTGGCGCTGGACCGAGTCCGTCCGGGAGCTCGCGGGCACCGACCTTTGCGAGGTGCACCACAACGGCTACGTCGTCGAGGGCCGGATGCGGATACGCATGAGCGACGGCGCCGAGCAGGAAGTGGGGCCCGGCGACGTGTTCGTGGTGTCGCCCGGTCACGACGCGTGGGTCCTCGGGGACGAGCCCTGCATCGTGTTCGACTTCGCCGGCGGGATCGGCGACTACGCGAAGGCCCGCTAGGCGCTCGCCGTTGGCGAGAGTTGCCGAGGTCGAGAGGGGGTTACGGGCAGTAGATTCTAGAGATGGACGATCGGCCGACTCTTGAGGACATCCGGCGGGCACCGAAGGTGCTGCTGCACGACCATCTCGACGGCGGGGTGCGGCCCGCGACCATCGTGGACCTCGCCCGCGACAGCGGGTACCGGGGGCTGCCCACCACCGACCCGGAGAATCTGCGGGCCTGGTTCGAGGAGGCGTCCAACTCCGGGTCGCTGGAGCGGTACCTGGAGACGTTCTCGCACACCGTCGGGGTGATGCAGTCGGCCGAGGCGCTCACGCGGGTGGCCTACGAGTGCGCCGAGGACCTGGCGGCCGACGGGGTCGTCTACGCGGAGGTGCGGTACGCGCCCGAGCAGCATCTCAGCGCGGGCCTGACGCTGGAGCAGGTCGTCGAGGCGGTCCTGGACGGGTTCGCGAGGGCCCGGCGGGATTTCGGGATCCGGGTCGGGACGCTGGTGACGGCGATGCGGCACCAGGCGCGGTCGATGGAGATCGCGGAGCTGGCCGTCCGGTACCGGGACCTCGGCGTGGTCGGCTTCGACATCGCGGGCGCGGAGGCGGGCTACCCGCCGACCCGGCATCTGGACGCGTTCGAGTACCTCCAGCGGGAGAACGCGCACTTCACCATCCACGCGGGCGAGGGGTTCGGGCTGCCGTCGATCTGGCAGGCGATCCAGTGGTGCGGGGCGGACCGGCTCGGGCACGGCGTGCGGATCATCGACGACATCGAGGTGGACGGCGACGAGGCGCGGCTCGGGCGGCTCGCCGGGTACGTCCGGGACAAGCGGATCCCGCTGGAGATGTGCCCGACGTCCAACATCCAGACGGGCGCGGCGAAGTCGATCGAGGAGCATCCGATCGGGCTGCTGCGGCGGCTCAGCTTCCGGGTCACGGTGAACACCGACAACCGGCTGATGAGCGGGACGTCGCTGTCGCTGGAGTTCGCGAAGCTGCGCGACGCGTTCGGGTACGACTGGGACGACCTGCAGTGGTTCACGGTGAACGCGATGAAGTCGGCGTTCGTGCCGTTCAACGAGCGGCTGGAGCTGATCAACGGGGTGATCAAGCCCGGATTCGCGCAGCTCAAGTGGCGCGGTGCGCGGCCCCTGGCATGATCGGGCCATGCATGAATCGGCTCTGACCATTCGCTCCACCGGCGGACGCATCGCCGCGTACGTGTGGCTGGCGTTCGCCGGGCTCAACATCCTCGACCTGGTGTTCGGCATCACCGGCGACGCCACCTACTCGCTGACCGCCTTCACCATCGCGGTGCTGCTGCTGCTCGGCTGCGGGATCGCCTACACGGTCGGGCTGCGTCCGGCGATCATCGGGGACGAGGCGGCGGTGACGGTCCGCAACCCGCTGCGGGAGGCGCGGGCGCCGTGGGCGGCGGTCCGCGAGATCGAGGGGACGAACGCGGTCACGGTCCGGTTCGACGGCCCGGGCGGGCAGGAGCTGGTGACGCGGGCGTGGGTGCACCAGACGTCGCCGCGCGCGCAGGCGAAGGCGGAGTCGCGGGCCCGCAAGGAGCCGGGCCGGGTGCCGGCGTCGGCGCTGAAGGGGCGGACGCCGGCGGCGTACGCGGCGCGGCAGCTGAACGAGATCCGCGACCGGCAGCGGGCGAAGGCCCGGTCGGGGGCGCCCGGCAAGGCCGCCGAGGCGAAGGCGGAGCGGGCCGCCGCGACCGGGACGGTCACCTGGTCGATCCCGGCGGTGGCGTCGCTGGCGCTGCCGAGCGTCGCGCTGGTCGCGCTGGTGATCGCGGGCGCGGTGACCTGACGGCCAGGTCGTCGCCGGACGGGTCAGGTGAGGCCGAGCGCGGCGGAGACGTCCGCGCGGAGGGCTTCGAGGTCGGCGGCGGCGCGTTGCCGGGTCGCCGCGACGTCGCCGTCCACCGGGTGGACCACTTCCAGGTAGCACTTCAGCTTCGGTTCGGTGCCGGACGGCCGGATGACGACGCGGGCGCCGCCGAGGCGGAACCGCAGGCCGTCGGTGGGCGGCAGGCCGTCCGCGCCGCGCGACAGGTCGTCGAACGCCTCGACGGCGCGTCCGCCCAGCTCGGCGGGCGGGTTCGCGCGCAGCCGGGCCATCGCGCCGGCGATCAGCGAGAGGTCGTCGACCCGTACCGACAGCTGGGACGTGGCGTGCAGCCCGTACCGGCGGGCCTGGTCGTCCAGCAGGTCGAGCAGCGTGCGGCCGTCGCGGCGGGCCTCGGCGGCGAGCGCGGCGACCGCGAGGGCGGCACCGATGCCGTCCTTGTCGTTGACCAGGACGCCCCGGTCGTCGCCGACGCTGTAGCCGAGGGCCTCCTCGTAGCCGAATACGAGCCGGTCGCCCGGCGCGCCCGCCTTCATGATCCACTTGAAGCCGGTGAGGGATTCGGCCGACCGGACGCCGTGCTCCCGCGCGATCGACGCGAGCAGCGACGATGACACGATCGTGGTGACGACCAGGCGGTCGTCGCCGGAGGTGTGCCGCAGCACGTGCTCGGCGAGCAGGCCGCCGACCTCGTCGCCGGTCAGCGCCCGCCAGCCGTCCGGCGTCGGGACGGCGACGGCGCAGCGGTCCGCATCCGGGTCGTTCGCGATCACCAGATCGGCGTTCCGGTCGCGGGCGAGCGCGAGCGCCAGGTCGAGCGCGCCCGGTTCCTCCGGGTTCGGGAACGCGACGGTCGGGAAGTCGGGATCGGGATCGGCCTGCTCGGGGACGACGACCGGCGCCGCGAACCCGGCCCGCTCGAACGCCGCGAGCAGGACGTCCCGCCCGACGCCGTGCATCGGGGTGTAGACGATCGAGATGTCGCGGTCGTCGCCCAGGCGGAGGTCCGACACGGCGTCCAGGTAGAGGCGGGTGTCGTGGTGGACGGTCCACTCCGAGCCGAGCGGCAGCTCGTCCACCCGGCCGACCGCGTCGATCGCGGCGGAGATCTCCGCGTCCCGCGGCGGGACGATCTGCGCGCCGTCGCCCCAGTACACCTTGTAGCCGTTGTCGCGCGGCGGGTTGTGGCTGGCCGTGACCATGACGCCCGCGACGATGTCGTCGAACGACCGGGTGAAATGAGCCAGGACCGGTGTCGGAACGGGGTCGGCGAACACCTCGGCGCGCAGCCCGGCGCCCGTCAGTACCGCCGCCGTGTCCTGCGCGAACTGTCGCGACCCGTGCCGCGCGTCGAACCCGACGATCACCCGGCCGCCGCGCGGCAGGCACGCCGCCAGGCCCGCCGCCGCGCGAATCACCGTCACGCGGTTCATCCGGTTCGGTCCGGCGCCCAGCTCGCCGCGCAGGCCTGCCGTGCCGAACTCCAGCCGAGCCCCGAACCGGTCCGCCAGGGCCCGGTCGTCGCCCGCGTCCAGGACCGCGCGCAGCTCGGTGCGGGTGGCGGGGTCCGGGTCCTGCGCCAGCCACTCCTCGGCGTATCCGCGAAGATCGCTCATGCTCAGAGCTTCGTCAGGACGGTGCCGAGCAGCTCGCCCATCCGGCCCGCCGCCGCGCGGCCCGCCGCCAGGACCTCCTCGTGGTCGAGGGGCTCGCCCGACAGGCCCGCAGCGATGTTGGTGACCAGCGAGATCCCGAGGACGTCCGCGCCGCCCTGCCGCGCCGCGATCGTCTCCAGCACCGTCGACATCCCGATCATGTCGGCGCCCATCGTCCGCAGCATCCGGATCTCCGCCGGCGTCTCGTACGTCGGGCCCCGGAACGCCGCGTAGACGCCCTCCGACAGCGTCGGGTCGACCTCCTTCGCCAGCGCCCGCAGCCTCGCCGAGTACGCCTCGGTCATGTCCAGGAACGACGGCCCCGTCAGCGGGTTCGCGCCGGACAGGTTCAGGTGGTCGGAGATCAGCACCGGGTCGCCGACCCGCTGGTGCTCGGGCCGCAGCCCGCCCGCCGCGTTCGTCAGGACGACCGTGCCGACGCCCGCCGCCAGCGCCGTCCGGACGCCGTGCACCACCGCGTCGACGCCGTGGCCCTCGTACAGGTGCGTCCGGCCCAGGAACACCAGCGCCCGGTGCCCGCCGACCTCCACGATCCGGATCTGGCCGGCGTGGCCCTCGACGGCGGGCGGCGCGAACCCCGGCAGCACCGTGACCGGCAGCTCGTCGTCCGGCGCCCCGAGCGCGTCGGCCGCCGGGACCCAGCCCGACCCCATCACCAGGGCCACGTCGAAGGAGTCGATGGAGGTGCGCTGCCGCAGCTCGTCCGCCGCGGCCCGCGCCAGGTCAAAAGCGTCGTTGCTCACATCGCCGACACTACCGCCGACTCCCGGCCGGGCCGCGTGCGGTGCGGGCCGCGTGCGGTGCGGGCCGGTCAGTCGCCCAGGGACTTGCAGGGGCGGCTGCGCAGGTCCTTGACGTAGTCGTCGGGGGCGCCGGCGGCCTCCGCGGCATCGGCGAGGATGCCGAGGTAGTGCGCGGACGGGAGGCCGCCCTCGTAGTCGTCCAGGACGTACAGCCAGCACAGCGCGTCGCCGTCGAGCGTCTGCACCCGGACGCGGATCTTGCGGTAGACGCCGAGCGCGGCGCCCTCCCAGGCGTCCAGCTCCTTCTCGTCGAAGGACGGGACGTCGTAGATCACCACGAAGACCTGCTCGAAGTCGTCCTCGACCACGGTCGCGAGGGCGCCGTCGAACCCCTGCCCGCCGAAGGTCAGCCGCCAGCCGGCCAGCCAGCCGGTGCCGCGCATGGGGGAGTGCGGAGCCCGGCTCGCCATCTGCTCGGGGTCCATGTTGGAGGCGTACGCCGCGTACAGAGCCACGTTGGCCGAGCCTACGCCACGCGCGGGACCGCGACCGGAGCGGAGCGAGGATCGCGGGTCGCGCGTCTCGGGGGTCTGGGGGTCGTCCCCCAGAGGTGACGCGCCACGCGCGTCCCCGGATCGCGGGGCGCCGGTCTTATCACTGGTCCGAGTAGGAAACAATGGAACATGTGACCCGCATTGTGATCATCGGAGGAGGACCCGGCGGCTACGAGGCCGCTCTCGTCGCGGCGCAGCTCGGCGCGGACGTGACCGTCATCGAGCGGGACGGGCCCGGCGGCGCGTGCGTGCTCACCGACTGCGTCCCCTCCAAGACGCTCATCGCCACCTCGACCCGCATGGCGGTCATGTCGGAGTCGGCGGCCCTCGGCCTGCGCTTCAGCGGCGGCCCGGACGGCATCGTCGGCGGCCTCGAGGCCGACCTGGCCGACGTGAACAAGCGGGTGAAGGACCTCGCGCGGGCCCAGTCGTTCGACGTGGCGGAGCGGCTCGCCTACGAGGAGGTCAAGATCGTCCGGGGTGAGGCGCGGCTGGTGGAGCCGCACGTCGTCGCGGTCGGGGAGCGGCGGATCCGGGCCGACATCGTGCTGCTCGCGACCGGCGCGACGCCGCGGGTGCTGCCCGGCGCCGAGCCGGACGGGGAGCGGATCCTCAACTGGCGGCAGCTGTACGACCTGCCGGAGCTGCCGGAGGAGCTGATCGTGGTCGGGTCCGGCGTCACCGGCGCGGAGCTGGCCGGGGCGTACCTGTCGCTGGGGTCGAAGGTCACGCTGGTGTCGTCGCGGGACCGGATCCTGCCCACCGAGGACGCCGACGCCGCGTCCGTGCTGCAGGAGGTCTTCCTGCGCCGCGGGATGAACGTGATGTCGCGGTCGCGGGCCGCGAGCGTGGAGCGGTCCGGGGACGGCGTGATCGTCACGCTGGAGGACGGCGGCAAGGTCGAGGGCTCGCACTGCCTGATGACGGTCGGGATGGTGCCGAACACCACGGGCATCGGCCTGGAGGAGATCGGCGTCAACTGCGACAAGCGCGGGTTCGTCGAGGTCGACAAGGTGTCGCGGACGTCCGTGCCGCACATCTACGCCTCGGGCGACTGCACGGGCGTGCTGATGCTGGCGTCGGTGGCGGGGATGCAGGGCCGGATCGCGATGTGGCACGCGCTCGGCGAGGCCGTCCAGCCGCTGAAGCTGGGCTGGGTCGCGTCCAACATCTTCACCGACCCGGAGGTGGCGTCGGTCGGCGTGACGCAGCAGATGGTCGACTCCGGCGACGTCAACGCCCGGACGGTCATGCTGCCGCTGTTCACGAACGCGCGCGCGAAGATGCAGGGGTTCGAGGACGGCTTCGTGAAGCTGTTCTGCCGGCCGTCCACGGGGATCGTGCTGGGCGGCGTGATCGTGGCGCCGCGGGCGAGCGAGCTGATCCTGGGCGTGTCGATCGCGGTGCAGCAGCACCTGACGGTCGAGCAGGTCGCGCACACGTTCGCGGTGTACCCGTCGCTGTCGGGCAGCATCACCGAAGCGTCCCGCCGCCTCATGTCGGAGCACGCGTACTAGACGGCGGCGCGGCGAGGCGCGGGTCAGTGGTCGTCGGGGGAGCGCAGGCCGTGCCGGTGGAGGCGGGATCTGCGCAGGTCGGCGGCGCTGATCACGACGGTGAGGGTGCTGGTGAGGAACGCCAGCAGCGGGACGGCGGCGCGCATCCACGCCGGGCCGGGCAGCAGCGCCAGCAGCAGGCAGACCGGCACGATCACGCACAGGTGCCGCAGCAGCAGCCGGGCCCGCCAGCCCGCGTCGGTGAGGTCGTGGCGGACCCAGTCGCGGTTGCGGGGCGGGAGTCGGAAGCCCAGCGCGTAGCGGACCCGGCCTAACGGGCCCGGGTCGCCTGGTACGCGCGTCATGTCCTAGAAGCCGCCGAAGTCGTTGCCGCCGAAGTCGCCCCCGCCGCCGAAGTCGCCGCTGCCGAAGTCCCAGCCGCCGCCGACATCGCCGCCGTCGCCGCCGAAACCGCCGTCCCCGCCGCCGCCGAAGCCGTCGCCGTAGTAGCCGCCGCCGAAGCCGCCGCCCATCACCGAGCCGAGCGCGGTGCCGATCATCAGGCCGCCGAGCAGGTCGAACCCGCCGAAGCCGTAGTAGTACCCGCCGGCGTAGGGCGCGTAGGCGGGGCCCGCGTCCCAGTACGGCCGCCGGGCGCCGCCGTAGGGCACCATCCGGACGTCCGGGTCGTGGCCCTCCAGCACGGCGCGGGCGTCGGCCGCGCAGGCCGGCACGGACCGCGCCACGCCGCCTGGGGGCGCCCACGTCACGTCCTGGACGGACGGCCCGTGCTGCGGGTTGAAGAAGCACGGCGGGCGCCGTTCGGGCACGGCCTCGCCGGCGAGCCGGGCGCGGGTGGCCGTCATGTAGTACCGGCCGTCCTCCAGCGCGGTCGTGACGGCCTGCATGTCCGCGGGTTTCTGGGCGCGTTCGGTCGCCGCCTTGGCCTTGTCGTAGGAGTTCATGGCGCGCTCGTAGACGGCGCGGATCTCGGGGTCGAGGCCGCGGTCCATGACGTTGAGGTCGAGCCGCGCGATGTCCTCGCCGAGCAGGGTGACGTCCTCCTGGACGCCCTGCTTGAGGTCGGCCATCTGCCGGGCGTCGCGCGCGCGGCGCCGCCTGCGGGCGACCAGGACCAGGCTGACGACCCCCGCCGCGAGCAGGATCAGCACGCCGATCACCACGTACCCGACGACCGCGCTGGAGTGGGACTTGTCGTCGACCTTCTTCTCGGCGAGGTTCCCGAACTGGATCAGCCGCTGCTTGAGCGGCGACCCGTCGGTCCGGGTGACGAGCTGGTTGATCTCCGTGGAGCCGAGCTTCTTGGAGATGCCGCCCATCCGGGTGCCGTCCGCGGTGATCGCCACGTACGTCTGGCCCTTGCCGACGCGGTTGGCGACGGCCTTGAGCATCTGCCCCACCGCGGGCCCGGTGACGTCGTTGCGGACGACGACGGCGCGGATGTCGGCGTCGCCGTCCTTGCCGAGCGCCGAGGTGATCTCCTGGCGGTCGGCCTGCGACAGGTTCGCGCCGGAGTCGGTCGTCACGTACAGGCGCGAGCCGAGCAGGCCCTTGGCGATCTGGCCGACGGTGTCCGCCGGCAGGGCCGCCGCCGGGGCCGTGGCGGCCTGTGCCGGGGCGGTGCGGGCGGTCGCGGCCAGGCCGGGCGCCGCCAGGCCCGCCAGCAGGGCCACGGCGAGGATCATCGCCGCGGCGGCGGCGCGGAGCACCGGCCGGACGGTACGGATCGCGGAACTCATGGTTACCAGTCTGCCCCCTCACCCGTACCGACGACCGGGGCCGCATACGCGTTCCGTAAAAACCGCCTTTAGTGACAAACGCGACACCCCCGTCCGAACCGGCCGGACGGGGGCGCCACACGGTGCTGAGCGTGCGCTCAGTCCTTGATGTCGCAGATGACGGCGCCGGAGGAGACGGTCTGGCCGACCTCCGCGGACAGCCCGCTGACCGTGCCGGCCTTGTGCGCGGTGAGCGGCTGCTCCATCTTCATCGCCTCCAGGACGACGATGGTGTCGCCCGCTGCGACGGTCGCGCCGTCCTCCACCAGCGTCTTGACGATCGTGCCCTGCATCGGGCTGACCAGGGAGTCGCCGGACGCCTGGGCGCCGCCGCCCTTCTTGCCGCCGCGCCGCCGGCCCGGCGCCGCCTGGCCCGCCGCAGGGGCCGCGGACGCGCCCAGCCCGGCGGGCAGCACGACCTCGACGCGCTTGCCGCCGACCTCCACGGTGACGCGCTCGCGCTCGCCCGCCTCGGCCTCCTCGCCCGCGGCGGCGGGGTCGAACGGCTCGATCGTGTTGTCGAACTCGGTCTCGATCCAGCGGGTGTGCACGCTGAACGGCGTGTCGTCGTCGGCGGGGACGAACGCCGGGTCGTCCAGGACCGTCCGGTGGAAGGGCAGCACGGTCGGCATGCCCTCGATCACGAACTCGTCCAGCGCCCGCCGCGCCCGCTCGGCCGCCTGCCGGCGGGTCGCGCCGGTGACGATCAGCTTGGCGATCAGCGAGTCGAACGCCTGCGGGACGGTCTGCCCGGCGACGTAGCCGGAGTCCAGCCGGACGCCGGGGCCGTCCGGCGGGTCGAAGGCGGTCAGCGTGCCGACCGCGGGCAGGAAGCCGCGCCCGGCGTCCTCGGCGTTCAGCCGGAACTCGAACGAGTGGCCGCGCAGCGCGGGGTCGGCGTAGCCGATCTCCTCGCCCTCGGCGATCCGGAACATCTCCCGGACCAGGTCGACGCCCGCGACCTCCTCGGTCACCGGGTGCTCGACCTGCAGCCGGGTGTTGACCTCCAGGAAGGAGATCGTCCCGTCCTGCCCGACGAGGAACTCGCAGGTCCCGGCGCCGACGTAGCCGGCCTCCTTCAGGATCGCCTTGGACGAGCGGTACAGCAGCTCGACCTGCTCGTCCGACAGGTACGGCGCGGGGGCCTCCTCGACGAGCTTCTGGTGGCGGCGCTGGAGCGAGCAGTCGCGGGTGGACACCACGACGACGTTGCCGTGCTTGTCGGCCAGGCACTGGGTCTCCACGTGCCGCGGCTTGTCCAGGTACCGCTCGACGAAGCACTCGCCGCGGCCGAACGCCCCGACCGCCTCGCGGACGGCCGACTCGTACAGCTCGGCGACCTCTTCGAGCTTGCGGGCGACCTTCAGGCCGCGGCCGCCGCCGCCGAACGCCGCCTTGATCGCGATCGGCAGGCCGTGCTCCTCGGCGAACGCGACGACCTCGTCCGCGCCCGACACCGGGTCCTTGGTGCCGGCGACCAGCGGAGCGCCGACCTTCTGCGCGATGTGCCGGGCCTGCACCTTGTCGCCGAGCGCGGTGATCGCGGCGGGCGGCGGGCCGATCCAGGTCAGCCCGGCGTTCTCGACGGCCGCGGCGAAGTCGGCGTTCTCCGACAGGAAGCCGTAGCCGGGGTGGACGGCGTCCGCGCCGGCCTCGGCCGCGACCTTCAGCAGCTTGTCGATGTCCAGGTAGCTCTCCGCCGCGGTCTGGCCGCCCAGGGCGTACGCCTCGTCGGCGACCCGTACGTGCAGCGCCTCCAGATCGGGTTCGGCGTACACCGCCACACTGGCCAGCCCCGCGTCGCGACAGGCACGGGCTATACGAACCGCGATCTCACCGCGGTTGGCGATCAGGACCTTGCGCACGTGGGTCTCCTCCCTCAACCTCGCACGCAGTCTAGATAACCGCCGTTCGAGGTTTTCGTAAGCCCCTCCTTATTGCACCGGGATGCCAACTTTCAGGGGAGTTGCCGCTCAGTGGGACGTGCGCCCGGCCCCTGCTGGGCAGGGGTGCCGGGCATGCGGAGGGCCCGCACCTCGAGGAGGCGCGGGCCCTCGCCGCTGGACGCGCCCGGGGCCGCGCGGGGCGCGGTGGCGGCCCGGCGGGCGCGTCGCGGAGGTCTCAGCTCCGGCCGTACCGGCGGTTGAACTTCTCGACCGCTCCCGTGGAGTCCAGGACCTGCTGGCGGCCCGTGTAGAACGGGTGGCTCGCGGACGAGACGTCGACGTCGACCAGCGGGTAGGTGCGGCCGTCCGTCCACTCGATCGTCCGGTCCGTCACGGCCGTCGACCGGGTCAGGAAGGCGTGGTCCGCACCGCGGTCGCGGAAGACGACCGGCCGGTACTCCGGGTGGATCCTGTTCTTCATCGTTCCTCCCTGGTTCTCGGCTGTTCACCCCTCCCAACAGAGTGGGAACGGTTTTCATTCCCCAGGCGCTCGCCCGCGGTCCGCCGCACCTCGCCCGTCCTGGACGCCCGGCGGGCCGTCCGCGCCGGCGCCCGGCTCCCGCTGACCGGTCCTTTCTGGGCATTGTGGGGTGTTCTTCCGGAATGTCGGCGGACGGGCCGCTCTGAAATGCCCTTGACGTTCAGTCATTATTTGCGTCACGACCGCACCGGGCGTCGCCGCGCGCGCGGCCCGGTCGCGTTCAAACGTCCACCTGGCAGGGGTTGCCTGGCCACATCCGGTCACTCCCGGATGGCGGGATTATGGGCGTATCGGCGCCCGATCACCGGTCCGCCGCTGGATTCCCGTGATCGGGGAGGCGTAAGCTGTCGCCATTCTTTCGCAGTGCGGCAGGACCGGAAAACGTTCCAGTGAAGTCCCGCCCGTCCCCCGGCGGGCGCGGTGCGACCGGCGACGGAGGGTCGAAGCGATGAGCGGTGACAAGCGCGGCGCCAACCTCGGCGAGCTGGAGGAACTGTCCCGGATCTTCAGCAAGCACTCCAAGAACCTGGACGCCCTGATCAGGGACCTCAACGGCCGGACGGTCAGCAGCAGCGCCGCCTGGTGGGGGCCCGGCGCCGACCGGTTCCGCAGCGCCTGGGCCGAGGCCAAGACCGCCTTCGACAAGATGGCGCTCGCGCTGGAGCAGGGCAGCCAGGACATCCGCAAGTCCCAGCAGAACATCGAGGCCGCCACGCGCTGACGCCTCGCACGGACCGCGGGTCCCGGCCCATCCCCCCGAGGCCGGGACCCGCATCACCGTCCCCGCCCCCGGTTCCCCGCCGGGGCCGCGCGGGACGGTCGCGTCGTTTCGGGGGTGCGGTTCCTCGGCTTCGAGCTCGGCCTTGCACGCCCTCATGCGCCGCCATGTGGTCGCCGGTGGTCACTCGTTGCCGACCGGCGGCGGCAGCGCGACCTGGATCTGGGTGGTGGCGCCGGCGGCGACGAACAGCCCGCGGCCGGTCGGGCCCGCCAGCGGGGCGTTGCGGGGCAGGCGCAGGCCGAACAGGTCGCCGTCGTCGGGCGACTCGACCGACAGCAGGACCCCCGAGCGCGACCGGCGGGCGTCGGCGAGGAAGCCCCGGTAGCCGCGGCCGAGGTCGGCGGTGGTGCCGCCGACCACGACGGCGTGCTCGCCGTCGCGGGCGGTGCGCAGCAGGCCGGCCAGGGCGTCGTCCATGTCGGTCTCGTCGAGGAGTTCGGCGTCGTCGACGACGACGGCGTAGCGGTGCTCGTCGCCGATCGCGCGCTCCAGGTCGTCGGGGTCCGAGTCGGAGGTGAGCACGCCGAGGACGCCCTGGCGGCCGGACAGCAGGCGCAGCGGGGAGCGGCGCGGCGTGACCAGGACCACGGGGACCAGGCCGCCGCCGACCGCCGGGTCGAGCAGCGAATGGACGATCGTCCGCAGCGTGGTGGAGCGCCCCGAGCGGGGCGGGCCCGCGACGGTGAAGCCGGGGCCCTCGTTCAACAGGTCGGCGCCGACCGGGGCGAGGGTGTCGCCGCCGACGCCGACGAGGGCCCACAGCGCCGACGGCGCGAGGAACGCCTCGTCCAGCGCCATCGCCTCCCGGTAGGTGACGCGGACGGGCAGCTCGTCGACGTGCAGGGGCCGCTGCCGGCGCGGCAGGCGGCCGTAGCGGGCGACGCAGGTGCGGGCGATCTCCTGGAGCGCGGCGACCTGGGCGGTGCCGGACGGGTCGTCGCCGAGCAGCCCGATCTGGGACTCGCGGGGCGCGGCGCCGGGCGCGGCCGGTTCGAGGGCGCGGCCGGGCGGCATCGCGGCGGGGACCTGCCGGTCCTGCAGCCCGGCGTAGCCGTAGTCGTTGGGGTCGGCCATCCGCAGCACGAGGCGGCGGTCGAAGACGGTGGAGATCTGCCCGCCGAGGCCGGTGCGGTCGCCGGTGAACACGGCGCGCAGGCCGACGGCGGCGCCCTCGCGCAGCAGGCGGAGGGCCTGGTCGACGAGGCGGCCGTAGTCGTAGTGCTCGAACGCGCCGAGGAAGCCCTCCCAGCGGTCCAGGAGCAGGACCATCCAGGGGAGCCGGTCGGTGGCGGCGACGGCGGCGCGCTGCTCGGCGAGGGAGGCGAACCCGGCCTCGGCGAGGAGCTGCTGGCGGCGCGCGACCTCGGCGGACAGCGCGGTGAGCAGGCGCTCGCAGCGGTCGAGCTGGTCGCGGGTGACGACGGCGCCGCAGTGCGGCAGCGAGATCAGCGGGAGCAGCGCGTTGGCGCCGCAGTCGATGGCGTAGAGGTGCGCGTCGTAGGGGGAGCAGGCGCCGGCGAGGGACCCGGCGATGGTGCGCAGCGCGGTGGAGCGTCCCGACTGCGCGGACCCGGCGATGTACAGGTGCCCGCCGGACGCCAGGTCCAGGACGAGCGGCTCGCGCGACTGGACGGCGGGCAGGTCGGTGATCCCGAACGGGATCGCGGGCACGTCCACGACCGAGCCGCCCGCGGCGGTGCGCGGGGTGAGCCGGACGCGGTCGGGCAGCGGGTTCAGCCACGGCGACGGCTGGCGGGCGATCCCGGCGCGGCGGGCGGCCTCGTCGACGGCCTGGACGAGGACGGCGAGGTCGGTGACCGGCGCGTCGCCGTCCCCGCCGGCCGGGTCCGCGGCTGCGGGCAGCGGGTGGCCGAGGCCCTGCCAGGGCAGCGGCAGGACGCTGGTGTGCTGCCCGGCGGGCCCGGCGCGGCGCCCGCCGATCCGCGCGGACTGGACGGCGTGCGGCGCCGCCGCGCCGGAGCGGACGTAGCAGCGGCCCGGCGTGGCCTTCGGGATCCGGGCGGCCTCGGGGCCGTCGATGACGTCGGTGGACTCGTCGGGGTCAGTGACGCGCAGCGCGATCCGCAGGTTGGTGTTGGCGCGGATGTCGGCGGTGACGACGCCGGCGGGCCGCTGGGTCGCGAGGATCAGGTGGACGCCGAGGGACCGGCCGCGGCGCCCGATGTCGACCAGGCCCGCGACGAAGTCGGGCAGCTCGGTGACCATCGCGGCGAACTCGTCGATGACGAGGACGAGCCGCGGCATCGTTCCGGCACGGTCGTTGTGGTCGTCGATGTCCTTGGCGCCCGCGTGCAGCAGGATCTCCTCGCGGCGGCGGAGCTCGGCGGCGAGGGATTCCAGGGCGCGTTCGGTGGCGTGCCCGTCGAGGTCGGTGACCATGCCGACGGTGTGGGGCAGTCGCGCGCAGTCCTTGAACGCGGCGCCGCCCTTGTAGTCGATGAGGACGAACGTCATCTCGTCGGGACGGTTCGCCACGGCCAGGGACGCGATGAGCGTCTGGAGCAGTTCGGACTTGCCCGCGCCGGTCGTCCCGGCGATGAGGCCGTGCGGGCCGTCGGTGCGGAGGTCGATCTCGTAGGGCTGCCCGGGACGTCCGGGACGGTCGCCCGAGCCCAGGCCGATGGGCACCCGCGTGCAGCGGCCGCCCGTCCGCGACCAGGACTGGAGGATGTGCTCGGCGGTCGGCTCGGCCATGTCGAGCAGGTCCAGGAGCCGGACGTTCGACGGAATGGCCTCCTGGGCGTCCTCGCGGGAGACGTCCCGTACGGGCGCAAGCGCGCGCGCCACGCGTTCGGTCCAGGCCGGGGACACCTGGTCGGCGAGCACGGGGCCGAGGTCGTCGAGGCCCTGCCCGCGCAGGTGGACGAAGGACGGGTATTGCGGGTCCCACTCGGCGATGGCGTTGCACTCTTCGGGAAGGAGGCGCTCTTCGTCGTCCACGCAGATGGCGTGGATGCCGTACTCGACGCCGCGTGACAGCAGCATCGGCATGCCGGGGATGCGGCGCAGTGCGCGCGCGCCGTCCAGCACCAGCAGGATGTTGTAGGGGACGGCGTCGGCGGGCTTGCCCTGCCCGAAGAACGCCGATTCGGCCTGCGCGGCGCGGCGCCGTTCCGTCACACGGATCGCGAGCTCGGTGACGCGGTGCGCCGCGGATTCGGGGTCGGCGCCGACGAGCGCCACGCACTCCTCGCCCTCGCGCGGCGCGCAGTGCGGCAGCCACCGCACCCAGTTCCACTGGTCCCCGGCATGCTGGTCGGCGGACAGCACGATGATCGCGAGGTCGCGGGGGCTGTGCAGGACGGCGGCCTGCGCGACGAGCCAGCGGGCGAGCGCGCGGGACGCCGGGCGCGGCCCGGTCAGCCCGATCACGCCGAGCTCGCCGAGCGGCAGCGCGACCGGCACCAGGCGGGCGGCCGGGACCGGCAGCGCGCCGGCGTCGCCGCCCGCGGGGTCGGTCAGCTCGACGCGGGCGGGCAGGTCGGCGAGGCCGAGCCGCAGGTGCAGCGCGTCGGGGTCGTCGCGGCGGCGCTCCCACAGGCGGCGGCGCGGGCCGGTCGCGGTGAGCAGCACCTCGGCGGGGTCGGGGTGCAGGGCGCGGCGCTCGGCCTCGTCCTCGCGGCGCAGCCCGTCCAGCTCGCCGCCGAACGCGTCGGCCTTGCGCTGGTACTCCTTCAGCGCCTTCTTGTACGACTTGCGGCCGTGCATCCGGTCGCCGGCCCATTCGCCGACCGTCATCACCGGCCAGGCCAGCGCGAACAGCGCCCACCACCACTGGTGCAGCCCGAACGCCATGGCGAGGCCGAACACCGCGAACAGGATCGCGCCGAACAGCCGGAGGCGCTCGCGCGGATTCCGCTCGGGCCGCTTGGGGACCTCCAGCGTCCGGACGCGATGCGCGGGCGCGAGCCGGGGCGGCCGGTTGAACGCCAGGCCGCCCTCCGGCAGCGGCTCCAGGTGGGTGTCGGGCGCGGCGCTCGGCGCGAGGGTCAGCACGCTCGCGCCGACCGTCAGCATCCCGCCCATCGGCCAGGCGGTCCTGGCGGTCAGCGGTTCGCCGTCGAGCCTGGCGGCGCCCTGCATCGTCATCGCGGACGCCTCGACCTGCACCGCGTCGCGGCCGACCGTGAGCCGCAGCGACCGGGCCGGCACGGACGGGTCGTCGAGGACGACGTCGACGTCGTCGCCGGAGCCGATCGTGCTGACGCCGAGGCCGAGCCGGTGCACCGGCCCGGCGGCGGGCCCGCCGACGACCCGGACCTCGACCAGCCCGGCGGGCTCGGCGAGGACGGTCGCGGCGGCGGCGCCCCGCTCGACCGCGACGACCGCGCCGTCGCGCAGCTCCTTGGCGGCGAGGGCCTGCGGGTCGAGCATCCGGCCGTCCATCCACAGCGCCATGCGCTCGGCGGGCGACCCGCCGGACGCGGGCCGCGGCGCCCGCGGGCCCCCGGTGAGCAGCGCCTCCTTGGAGAACCGCGGAGCGGGCACCCCGCCGGCCGGCGCCGGCGCGTCGAGCGCGGCGGTCAGCGACCGCGCGACCCCGGCGACGGTGATTCCGGAGTCCATCGTGATCACGACGTCGCGTGGTCCGCCGCCGGTCAGCGCCGTGAATGAGATCCGCATCCGAGCCCTCCATCGCGCGCCGCCCCGCGCCGCCGGCGCTGCCAGTCCGGGCCAGCTTAATTACCGGCGCCGCCACTTTCCGGCGAAGCCGGTCCGGGGCGTCACCGCGCGGCCGGGCGGGAGTCGCGGGAGGCGGCGACGACGGTTTTGAGGGCGTCGTCCAGCGGGGTCGGCGCCATTCCGAAAGTGGTCTCGAACGCGGAGGAGTCCAGGATGTAGGGCTTGTCGAACTGGTACCTGGTCTCCCGCAGTTCCCTGGCCATCGGGTTGAAGAGGCCGACCGCGTTGAAGATCGGGCGCGGCACCTCGTAGATGCGCGGCGCGGGCGCGCCGGCGATCCGGCACAGCCGCTCGCCGACCTCCAGCGTCGAGACCGCGGGGCCGGTCGGGATGTGCCAGGCCCGGCCGTAGGCGCGCTCGTCCGTCCCGGCGATGGCGAGGGCCTCGGCGACGTCCGGCAGGTACGTCCAGGCGTGCGGGACGGACGGGTCGCTGAAGTAGGGGACGCGCCTGCCCGCCAGCAGCGGCTTCACGAACCGCGCCTCGCCGATGTACGCCTGGTCGGTGCTGCGCGGGCCGTAGTAGTCGGAGCCGCGCAGCTCGGTGGCGCGGATGCGGCCGGCCTCGTGCGCGGCGAGCATGTCGTGCCACATCTTCGCCCGCACCCGCCCCTTGACGCCGGTCGCCGCCATCGGCAGGTCCTCGGTCATCGGGCCGTCCACCGGCCCGTACCCGTAGAGGCAGCCGAGCGTGACCAGGGCCGCGCCGGTGTCCTCGGCGGCGCCGAGGAAGGACGCGGCCATCGGCGGCCAGTCCTGCACCCAGCGGTGGTACCGCGGGTTGACGCAGTTGTAGATCGTGTCGGCGCCCGTCGCGACGGCGGTCAGCCGGGCCCGGTCGGCGACGTCGGCGGCGACCCGCTCGACGCCCTCCGGCCCGGATCCGGAGCGGGTCACGACGGTGACGTCGTGGCCCATCCCGGTGAGCCGCTCGGCGAGGTGCGAACCGACCTGGCCGGCTCCGACGATCACGTGCTTGCCCATCGCTGTCTCCTTGCGTGCGGTCGCGGCGACCGCGGTCGTGGTGTGCTCGGTGCTCCCTTGCGAGAGCAATGCTCTCTCTTGTGAGCACCGTTCGTCAAGAGCAGTGCTCTCGTTTTGTTCCGGTGCTCTGCTAACCTCCCGGCATGAGCGGACGGACGGCACGGGAACGGGTGCGGGCGGAGCTGATCCGGGAGATCAGCGGGATCGCGCGCGAGCAGCTGGCGACCTCGGGCGCGGCGGGGCTGTCGCTGCGCGCGGTCGCCCGCGAGATGGGCATGGCCTCCTCGGCGATCTACCGCTACTTCCCCAGCCGCGACGACCTGCTGACCGCGCTGATCATCGACGGGTACAACGCGGTGGGCGAGGCGGTGGAGCGCGCCGACGAGACTGCGCGCGAGGAGGGCGCGTCCCACGCCGGACGGTGGCTCGCGGTGTGCCGGGCCGTCCGCGAATGGGCGCTCGCGCACCCGCACGAGTACGCGCTGCTGTACGGATCGCCGGTGCCCGGCTACGAGGCGCCGCAGGACACCGTCCCCGCCGCCATGCGCGACTCGGTCGTCTTCGTGCGGATCGTCGCGGAGGCGCACGCCGCGGACGCGCTCGACCCCGCCGGGCCGTGCCCGCCGGTGCCGTCCCGGGTGGCCGGGGACATGGCGCGCGCGCGGGAGACGATCCCCGCGGCCGTGCCCGACGACGTGCTCGCGCGGGCGTTCACCGCGTGGGCCGGCCTGTACGGGACGGTCAGCTTCGAATTGTTCGGGCAATTCACCAACGTGATCGACGAGCGGGCCGCCTACTTCGACCACGCCATGGCGCTGCTCGGCCGCCTCGTCGGCTTCCAGAACGCGCCGTGACGGCGCCGCGGATGGGGTCAGTGACAGATGTGACTGGTGGTAAGTAGCGAAGTGATCAACGAATTCGCAGGTCACCGCGGTATCGCCAGAGAACGGCCCGCCGACCCTCACCGAATCCATTGACGCGGCCTTGCCCGCACCGCAAGCATGGATCGCCCGGTGATGCGGAGACCTCCTGAGGCGGGGTCCGCAGGAGGGCGGGAAGGGGCACGTGCGCAGCGCGATGAAGGCCAATCGGCAGGCTCTCGCCGGCGGCTCGTCCGGCGCCCCCTCCGGCGGCTCCTCCGGGCCGGGCGCGGGCGGCGGGCTCGGCCGCTCCGGGCTCGGTACGTCCGGCGGGCAGCGGCTGCCCGTCTCCCCGCGCGAGCGCAAGCCGGCGCTGGCCGCCCTGGCGGTGCTGCTGATCCTCGGCGGCGCGCTCGCCAGCGCCTACCTGGTGATGGCGAGCGGGCAGCGGGTGTCGGCGATCCGGATCGCGCAGCCGGTCGCGGCCGGGCAGCGGATCCCGCAGAGCGCCCTGGAAGAGGTGCAGGTCGGCGACACCGGCGTCCAGTTCGTCAACTGGTCCGAGCGGCTGAACGTGTCGCGCTACTACGCGGCCGTCCCGCTGGTGAAGGGCGCGCTGCTGACCAACGGCATGATCAGCCGGACCGACGAGGCGGCGAAGGGCCGGCTCGTCGTCGGCCTCGCGCTCAAGCCGGGCCAGCTGCCCTCCGGCGGCGTCGAGAGCGGCAAGAAGGTGACGCTGTACGCGGTCGGCAGCGGCGGCGGGCCGCGCGCCGGGACGGTGCTCGCCGCCGAGGCCATCGTGATCAACGTGGGCGGCGGCGGGGGCAGCCGGCTGCGCTCCGACCAGACGAACGTGGACGTCGCCATCGCGCCCGCCGACGCCGCGCAGGTGGCGCAGGCCGCGTCCGCCGGGACGGTAGCGATCGCGCTGATCCCCGAGGGGACGAAGGCGCCCGGGCAGGCGTCCGGCGGCGGGGCGCAGGGCAAGCAGTCGCCCGTGCCCGGCGACTCCCAGCCGCCCGCCGGAACCGGCGGCGAGGGCACCGGCAATGGCACGCCGGGCACCGGCAACGGCACTCCGGGCACGGGCGGGAACTGACGTGGCACTGATCGCGCTCGCGGCCGACAAGGGGGCGCCGGGCGTCACGACGGCGGCCGTGGCCCTCGGCGCGGTGTGGCCGCGCCCGGTGCTGGTCGCCGAGTGCGACCAGGCGGGCGGCGACCTGGTGTACCGGCTGCCCGCCGCGGCCCCCGGCGGCGAGGGCGACGGCGGGATGCTGAACCCCGCGCGCGGGCTGCTCAGCCTCGCCGCGACCGCCCGCCGCGGGCTGCGCCCCGACCAGGTCGCCGAGCACTGCCAGCGGCTCGTCGGTGGCCTCGACGTCCTCGTGGGGACCACCAACGCCGAGCAGGCGCAGGCGATGACGTGGCTGTGGGGGCCGCTCGGCCGCGCGTTCGCCGGCCTGGCCCCGGTCGACGTGATCGCCGACTGCGGGCGGCTCGGCGCCGGCACCCCGCTGCTCGGCCTGCTGCGCGAGGCCGACCTGGTCGTCCTGCTGACCCGTGCCACGCTCGAGCAGGTCGCGCACCTGCGCGAGCGCGTCGCCGCGCTCAGCGCGGAGCTGCGCGGCGGACCGCCGATCGGGGTGCTGGTGCTCGCCGACCCGCGCGACTTCCGCGGCTCCATCGCCGAGGTCGACCGGATCATCCTCGGCGCGCGCGGCCGGCAGGTCCCCGACCCGGCCGCGGCGCCCGGGCCGCCCCCGCCCGACGTGCGGGTGCTCGGCGGCCTCGCGCTCGACCCGAAGGGCGCCGACCTGCTGTCGGGCCGGTGGGGCGGCCGGCTGGACCGGTCACTGCTGATCCGCTCGGCCCGCGAGGTCGCCGGCGACCTGACCGCGCGGATCGCCGCAGCGTCCCCTGTGTCCCCCGCGTCGTCCCCCGCGTCCGCCGGGACGCCCGAGCACCCCGGCGCCGCGGCGCCGCCCCCGCCCGGCGACGCGCCGGCGGCCGGGGCCCCGGCCGCCGGGCCGCGCGAGAGCGGGCCGCACGCCGTCCCGAACGGGCGGCCCGCCGCTCCGCCGGACGCGCGCCCCGACCAGGTCCCCGCGGGTGGGCGACACGAGGAGCGGGGGCGCTAGGTGGACCACGTCCTCGTCAAACGGCTCCGCCAGGAGGTCGGCGACCGGCTCGCCCAGCAGCGCCGGATGGACGCCGCACACGGCCTGCCGCCCATGTCCGGGGAGGACGAGCGGCAGTTCGCCCGCGCGCTGATCGGCCAGGTGCTGGAGGAGTTCGCGCGCGGCGAGATCACCTCCGGGCGGCGCCCGCCGAACGCCGAGGAGGAGGAGGCGCTCGCCGCCGGGGTGCACGCCGCGCTGTTCGGGGTCGGCCGCCTCCAGCCGCTGCTGGAGGACCCCGAGATCGAGAACATCGACATCAACGGCTGCGACCGGGTGTTCATCGGCTACGCCGACGGCCGGGAGGTCATGGGCGAGCCGGTCGCCGAGACCGACGAGGAGCTCGTCGAGCTGATCCAGATCCTCGCCGCCTACAGCGGGCTGTCGTCGCGGCCGTTCGACACCGCGAACCCGCAGCTGGACCTGCGGCTGCCCGACGGCTCGCGGCTGTCGGCCGTGATGGACGTGACGCTGCGCCCCGCGCTGTCGATCCGGCGCGCCCGGCTCGGCAAGGTCTTCCTCGCCGACCTGATCGGCAACGGCACCTTCAGCCCCGAGCTCGGCCGGTTCTTCCGCGCCGCCGTCCTCGCCCGCAAGAACATCATGATCGCGGGCGCGACGAACGCGGGCAAGACGACGCTGCTGCGCGCCGTCGCCAACGAGATCCCGGCGCACGAGCGGCTCATCACCGTCGAGCGGGCCCTGGAGCTCGGCCTGGACGCCTTCCCCGAGCTGCACCCCAACTGCGTGGCGTTCGAGCAGCGCCTCCCGAACTCCGAGGGGCAGGGCGCGATCTCGATGGCGGAGCTGGTCCGCCGGTCGCTGCGGATGAACCCCTCGCGCGTCATCGTCGGCGAGGTCCTCGGCGACGAGATCGTCACGATGCTGAACGCGATGACGCAGGGCAACGACGGGTCGCTGTCGACGATCCACGCCAACTCCTCGGCGGAGGTGTTCAACCGCATCTCCACCTACGCGATCCAGTCGGAGGAGCGGCTGCCCGTCGAGGCCACGCACATGCTGATCGCGGGCGCGATCGACTTCGTGGTGTTCATCGAGAAGCGCAACGACTACGCCTCCGGCGGGCGGCTGCGCCGCTACGTCGCCAGCGTCCGCGAGGTGACCGGCGTGGACGGGCGGGTGCTGTCGTCGGAGGTGTTCGCGCTCGGGCCCGGCGGGGCCGCGGTGCCGGCCGCGCCGATCGCGTGCGTCGACGAGCTCGCCGAGCACGGCTACGACCCGTCCCACGGAGGTGTCTGGTGAACCGCGCGGGAGGTGGGTGATGTACTCCGCGGACGTGCTGCTCGCGATCGTCGCCGGCGCCGTGGTCGGCGGCGGGTTGCTGCTGCTCGGCGTGGCGATCCGCGGTCTGCCCGCGCGGACCCGCCCGGCGCGCGGCCGCAGCCGCGAGGACCTGGTCCGCACCCTCACCACCCGCACCGCAGTCGCGATCATCACCGGGGTGCTCGTCCTGGTGGTGACCCGCTGGCCGATCGCCGCCGCCGGGACGGGCGCGCTCGTGCTCGCCTGGGACGGCCTGGCCGGCGGCGCCGCCGAGGAGCGCAAGGGCATGGCGCGGCTGGAGGGCCTCGCCGCCTGGACCGAGTCGCTGCGCGACACCATCGCCGGCGCGGTCGGCCTCGAACAGGCCATCCCCGCCTCGCAGCGCGCCGCCGCGGCGGCGCTGCGGCAGCCGCTGCGCGACCTCGTCGACCGGCTGCACACCCGCGTCCCGATGCCGGAGGCGCTGCGCCGGTTCGCCGACGACATCGACGACCCGTCCGCCGACCTCGTCGTCGCCGCGCTCATTCTGAACGCCAAGCTGCGCGGGCCCGGCCTGCGCGACATGCTGACCGCGCTCGCGACGTCCGCCCGCGCCGAACTCGACATGCGGCGCCGCGTCGAGGCCGACCGCCGCTCCACCCGCCGCAGCGTCCGGATCGTCGTCGGCGTCTCGGTCGGCACGGCCCTCGCGCTCGCCGTGTTCAACCACTCCTACGTGCAGCCCTACGACGACTTCCTCGGCCAGCTCGTGCTGTGCGTCGTCGTCGCCCTGTACGCCGCCGCGTTCCTGTGGCTGCGCCGCCTCGCCAAGTACGACCTGCCCGGACGGTTCCTCAGCGAGCCGCGGCAGGCGGGCCCCGGCGTGCCCGGCGAGGTGCCCAGCACCGTCGCGGCCTGGCAGGCCGGACGCGCCGCCCAGGCCGGGCGCACGGGCACGACCCAGGACGTCCCGCTGCGCGGCCGCCACACCATGGACGCGGGCGGCGGTCCGGCATGAGGGGCGGTGACGCGTGACCGGTGCGATCCTCGCGGGCGCCGTCGTCGGCCTCGGCCTGTACGGGCTCGTCCGGGCGCTGTTCCCGGCGCGGCCCGGCCTCGCCGCGCGGATGGCCGCGCTCGACGCCGCCCGCCGCCGCGACCTCGAGGACGCCCGGGCCGGGACGTCCCCGCCGCTCGGCCGGGTCGGCGGGATGCGCGCCCGGCTCGGCCGGGAGCTGGCGGAGTTCTGCGAGTCGCGCGGCTGGAAGATGCGCTCGATCCGCGCCGACCTCGCCATCACCGAGCGGTCGCTGGAGGCGTTCCTGGCGACCAAGTTCCTGCTGCCCGCCGCCGCGCTGCTGTTCATCCCGCTGATCGTCGCCTACTTCGCGCTGCTCGGCTTCGGCTCGTCCGTGCAGGTCCCGGTGTGGATCTGCGTGCTGTTCGCCGCGCTGTTCTTCTTCTTCCCCGACATGCAGCTGCGGCAGGAGGCGCAGGCCCGCCGGCAGGACTTCCGGCACGTCGTCGGCGCGTTCCTCGACCTGGTCTCGATGAACCTCGCGGGCGGGCGCGGCGTCCCGGAGGCGCTGATGAGCGCGTCGAACGTCGGGGACGGACCGGCGATGCGCCGGATCCGCGACGCGCTCGGCAACGCCCGCCTCACCGGGCAGACGCCCTGGCAGGCGCTCGGCCGGCTCGGCGACGACCTCGACATCGCCGAGCTGCGCGACCTCGCCGGCGCGCTCGCGCTGGTGTCCGACGACGGCGCGCAGATCCGCGCGTCGCTGTCCGCGCGCGCCGCCTCGATGCGCAGCCGCGAGCTTTCGGACCTGGAGGGCCGGGCGGGCGAGCGGTCGCAGTCCATGCTCGTCGCGCAGCTGTTCCTGTGCGCCGGCTTCCTGGTCTTCCTGGCCTATCCGGCCCTGATGCGGGTGCTCGCCTCGTGACGCCGCATCCCGCCGGGCCCGTCCCCGCAGTCCCCCTGGAGGTGGCACGATGAACCCGCTGAACGATCCCGCCCTGGTCTATCTGCGCGCGCTGCTGGCCACCCGGCTGGCGCGGCTGCGCGACGAGGAGGAGCGCACCAAGGGCGCGTCCGCGATCGAATGGGCGATCATCACCGCGATCCTCGCCCTGATCGCGATCACCATCGGCGCGATCATCCAGAAGAAGATCCAGGACAAGGCCAACAGCATCAACACGGGATGACCGGAATGCGGTCCCGTGCACCCGTGCGACCGGCGCGGCGGTGGGCCGTCGCGGCGGCCCGGCGGCTGCGGTCCGACCGGGGCGCGTCGTCGATGGAATGGGCGCTGCTCACGCCGGTGCTCATCCTCGTGCTGCTCGCCGTCGTCCAGTTCACGATGGTGTTCCACGCCCGGCACGTCGCGCTGGCCGCCGCGCAGGCCGGCGCCCGCGTCGCCCGCACCGAGCCCGTCGGCGGCGGCTGGCAGGACGCGGCGGTCGCCAAGGCCACCGGCGACATCGACCACGTCGGCCCCCACTTGATCAGCGGCCTGCGCGTGGACACCGGCGAGGTCAACGACGAACGCTGGGTCGAGGTCAGCGGCAACGCCGTCCAGGTCATCCCGTTCCTGACCTTCCACGTGTCGCAGCGGTCGCAGGGCCCGATCGAATGCTTCCGCCCGGACGTCGGCGCGGGCCTCGCCTGCCAGCAGGGCGCGGGCCGGTGAAGGGGCGGCGCGGCGACGACCGGGGCTCGATGTCGCTGGAACTGGTGCTGGTCACGCCGCTGTTCGTGGCGTTCCTGCTGTTCCTCGCCGGAGCCGGGCGGATGGTGGACGCGCAGAGCCAGGTGGACGGCGCCGCCCGCGACGCGGTGCGCGCCGCGTCCATCGCCCGCGACGCCGGCTCCGCGCAGGAGCTCGCGCAGGAGACCGCCACCGCCGGGCTCCGCGACTCGCACTGGTGCTCCGGCGGGCCGTCCGTCCAGACCGACGTGTCGGACTTCGCACCCGGCGGCCGCGTCGCGGTGACGATCGTCTGCGACGTGAACCTCTCCGACCTGGCGTTCATCGGGCTGCCCGGCAGCAAGCGGCTGCAGGGCCGGTCGGTCGCCCCGATCGACACCTTCACCTTCCGGGGCGGCGGGGACGCCCCCGCGGAACCGGAGGACGGCCGATGAGACGCGCCCTGCGCCGCGCCGCGGCACGCGCCCGGGTACGGGACGACCGCGGCACGATCGCGATGTACACCGTCCTGTTCACGCCGATCGTGCTGATGCTGGCGGGCCTGCTGGTCGACGGCGGCCTGGCGATCCACGCCCGGCAGCGCGCCGCCGACCTGGCCGAGCAGGCCGCCCGCGCCGGCGCCAACGAGATCGACACCGACGCGCTCCGCGCGACCGGCGAGCCCGTCCTCGACCCGGGCCGGGCCCGCACCGCCGCCTGCGACCTGCTCGGCGCGTCCGGCACCGAGGTCGCCGCGTCCCGGTGCGACGCCGACCAGCAGCAGGTCACGGTCACCGTCGAGATCACGGTGAAGCCGCAGATCCTCGGGATCATCCCCGGCCTCGGCTCGTTCACCCTGTCCTCCACGGAGACCGCCCACCCCGTCACCGGAGGAAACGGCCCGTGAGGACCACCGAGAACGGCTTTACCATGGGTGCGACGTCCGAGGACCGGAGAACGGTGGGGGCGCGATGGTGACGCGGCACGGGCAGCGCCCTTCGGCGCGGTCGCGCGGACCCCTGTATGGCAGGCGGCGTAGTGCCGGGGACGTTCTCGCCGGGATCGGTGCGCTCGTTGCGCTGGCCGCGCTTCTGGCCGGGGTTCCGTACGCACTGCTGACGTTCTTCGGCTCGCCGCTCCCGTCGCACCTGCCCGCCGCGTCCGACCTCGGCCACCGGGTCGGCCCCGGCTCGCTCATCGGCATCCTCGTCGTGCTGGTCTGGCTCGCCTGGATCCAGCTCGCGCTGTGCGTGGTCGTCGAGGTGTACGCGGGGATACGCGGTGTCGGCGTGCCCGCGCGGGTGCCGCTCGCCGGCGGCACGCAGTCGCTGGTGCACCGGCTCGTGGTCGCCGCGCTGCTGCTGTTCACCGCCACGTCGGTGATCGTGCCGGCGCTCTCGGGCGGGCTGGCGCAGCGTCCCGCGCACGCACAGGCGCAGGAGCACCGCCGGGTACCGGACGCGCAGGACCACCGGCCCGCCGAGGCCGCGCCGCCGCCCGCCGACACCCGCACCCAGTCCCTCGCCGAGGAGCCGGTCAGCACCAAGATCTACCGGGTGCATCCGCCGGAGGGCCGCCACCACGAGAGCCTCTGGGAGATCGCCGAGAAGTGCCTCGGCGAAGGACGCCGCTACAAGGAGATCTACGACCTCAACAAGGGGCACGTGCAACCGGACGGGACGCGCCTCACCATCGCGAGCCTGATCCGCCCCGGCTGGATCCTGGAGATGCCGGCGGACGCCAAGCACGCGCAGGCGATCCCCGTCCAGGACCTGCACGACTACTACCGGTACGGGCACGCCGTCCCCGACCACGAGCAGCACCCGCAGGAGCCCGCGCCCTCGACGCCCGCACCGCAGAAGCCGGCCCCGCAGCCCTCCGCTCCGGCGACCCCGGCGCCGCAGCCGTCCCAGACCCAGGCGCCTGCGCACACCCCGGCGCCGCAGACGCCCGCGCCCCAGCCCACGCACACGCAGGCGCCCGCGCACACACCCGCGCCATCGCACACACCCGCGCCCTCACACGCGCCCTCGCCATCCCACCAGGCCGAGACGCCCTCGCACCCGCCCGCGCACGGCGGTGCCACGGACGGGCCGTCCGGCGCGATGGGCGGCGGCGCCGGGAGCGGCGGCGCGACCGTCCCCGGGCAGACCAGGACCTCCTACGAGGAGCCCGGCCGGTCGTTCGAGGTGACGTGGCCGCAGGGGCTCGCCGCGGCGTCGCTGCTGGCCGCCGGGCTGCTCGGCGCGCTCGGCCGGCGCCGCCGCGCGCAGATGTGGAACCGCGCGTTCGGGCACATGATCGTCCGGCCGGAGGGCGCGGCGGCGGAGGCCGAGCGGGCACTGCGGTTCGGCGCCGACCCGGACGGCGCGCGGCTGCTGGACCTCGAGCTGCGGCACCTGTCCAAGTCGATGGCCGCCGGCGGCCGCGCCCTCCCGACCGTCTACGGGGTGCACCTCGGCAGCGGCAGCATCGACCTGTGGATCGCGCCCGCCGACCGCAACCCGCCGGCGCCCTGGCAGGCGTTCGACGACGGGCAGGTGTGGCGGCTGCGCGCCGACGCGGCGGCCGGGCTGGAGGCCTCCGACCTCGCCGACGTCCTCGCCCCCTACCCGGGCCTGGTGTCCATCGGCACCAACGACAACGGCCGCATCCTCGTCGACCTGGAGGCGGCGCACGGGCTGATCGCGCTGCGCGGTCCCGACGCCGACCGGCGCGCCGCGCTCGCCGCGATCGCGATGGAGCTGGCGACGAACCGGTGGTCGGACCACATGCGGATCACGCTCGTCGGGTTCGGTTCCGAGTTCGGCGACGGCCTCGGGCGGATCGCGCCGGACCGGATCCGGTCCGTGCCGAACCTCGCGGACGCGCTGCCGGAGCTGGAGGGGCGCAGCGAGGAGGTGCGGCAGGCGCTCGCCGCGTCCGGCGTCGACTCGGTGCTCACCGGGCGGTGCCGCGGCGTGTTCGGCGAGGCGTGGATGCCGCACTACCTGATCATGGCGGACCCGCCGACCGAGCAGGAGGCCGACCGGCTCGTCGCGCTCGCCCGCACCGGCACCCGGATGGCCGCCGGGTACCTCGTCCCCGGCGACGTGCAGGGCGCGACCTGGACCTGGGACGTCGACGAGCGGGGCCGGCTGCACGCCGGCGTCCTCGGCTTCGAGGTGGACGCCCAGCTCGTCCGCGACGACCAGTACCGCGCGGTGTTCGAGCTGTTCCGGACGGCCGGCCGGGCCGAGTCGGTGCCGCTGCCGGACCTCGCGGCCGGCCCGCAGCCGCCCGCCGCGCAGCAGTCGTCGGTGGACGTCCGGCTGCTCGGCCCGATCGAGGTCGAGGCGCCCGGCCCGATGGACGAGAGCCGCCGCGAGCTGTGCACCGAGGTGCTGGTCTACCTGGCGGCGCACCCGAACGGCGTGCACCCGACGGTGCTGTCCGGCGCGATCTGGCCGCGCGGCGTCACCGCAGGCGTCCGCGACGCGTGCGTGGCCCGCGTGTCGGACTGGCTGGGCCGCGACGCCCGGGGCCGCCCGAACCTGTACTACGACGAGCGCGGCCGGATCAGGCTCGGCTCGGAGGTCCGCGTCGACCTCGCGGTGTTCCGGTGGCTGGTGTGGCGGTCGGCCGCCGAGCCCGCGTCGGAGATGGCCTACATGGCGTACGCGCTGGACCTCGTCCGGGGCCCGCTGCTCGCCGGCCGCCCGCGCGGCCGGTACGCCTGGCTCGCCGCGCACGACCTGGAGTACGAGGCGACCGCGCGGGTCGTCGACGTCGCGCACCGGCTCACCGTGCTGCGGCTGGACGAGGGCGACGCGCGCGGCGCCGTCGCCGCCGCCCGCGCGGGGCTGCGGCTCGCGCCCGAGGACGAGGGCCTGTGGCGCGACCTGCTCCGCGCCACCCACGCGACCGGCGACCAGGCACAGGTCAAGGTCGCGGTGGACGAGCTGCGCGGCCGCATCGGCCGCGACCCGATGATCGACCAGCTGCAACCCGAGACGGAGGCGCTGGTGGAGGAACTGCTCCCCGAATGGCACCGGGTCGGCTCTCCCTGACGGTCACCGGTAGAGGCCGGTGCCGCCCAGCGCGAACCGGCCCGGCTGCGGATGCACGCACAGCCCCGCCGGACGCCCCTTCACCCGCGCGTGCCGCAGTACCCGGCCCGTCCTGGTCGACACCGCGTAGACGAGTCCGCCCGGGTCGGCGAGCCACAGTGCCCGGCCGTCCGACGACACGCCGCCCGGGACCGTGTTCCCGCCGCCCGGCAGCGGCCACCGCGCGGTGACGCGGCGGGTCCGGAAGTCCACGGCGGCCAGGGTCCCGCCGCCCGACACGAACAGCCGCCGCGCGTCCCGGCTGATCGCCAGGCCCCTTGCGCCCGGCGCCGTCCGGACGAACCCGCGGGCCGCGAACGTCTGCGCGTCCACGGCCCAGATCCCGCCGCGCGCCGCGTCCGCGACGAGGAACGTCCCGCCGTCCGGGGACAGCCGCAGGTCGCCGGGCCGCGCCCCGGCCGGCAGCCGGACCGTGCCCGCGACCCGTCGCCCCGCCACGTCCAGCCGCACCAGTGCCCCCGCCGCCGTGCAGCTCATCACCAGGGACGCCCCGTCGAGCGTGAAGTCGCCGTCCGCCGCCGCGCACGGCAGCGGCACCGCGGCTCTCGGCCGCATCGTCCGCGGGTCGCGGACCTCGATCCGCCTCGGCCGCCCCGCCGCGACCAGCGCCGTCCGCCCGTCCGGCGTGAAGTACAGCCCGGCCGGGTCGGCGACCCGCACCGGCCGCCCCCGCCCGCCCGACCGCGCGCCCACGGGCACCAGCGCGTCGTGAACGGTGTCTGCGATCCACAGCTTCCGCATGTCCCATGACGGGACGACCTGCGACGCCACCGCGCCGGCGCCGAACCGGCCGACGGGGCGCATCGTCCGCGGGTCGATCACCTCGATGCCGTGCCCGTCCGCGACGTACAGCCGCGCCGGCATGTCCCGCGCGCTCGGCGCGATCATCCCCGGCCCGGTGGCCGCGTACACCCGTCCGCCCGCAGGCGCGACCGGCACCGCCCCCGGCGGATCCGCCGCCTTAGGCCCCGCCGTCGTGGGACGCACGTAGGGCGCGGCCCCGCCGAGCCCCACCACCGGCTCGTCCGCCCCACCCTCACCGGGCCGGTAGAACTCGGGCGACTCGCACCCCGAGACCATCGCGGCCGCGATGAGCGGAGCGAGCGCGCCGAACAGCGTCCGGCGACGTCCCATGGCACGGCCTCTTCCCATCACGGCGGCCGACTGTACCCCGCCCGCAACACAGTGCGCCCGAATAATTACCAAACGTGTCCATCCCTCGAGCGGCTTCGTCCGCCCGCACGGCCGATGGCATAGTCACGGGGCACGGACGAAACGGGCGGAGCGGTGATGGAGCTCCCGCATTTCGCGCCGCCGGGAACGCCGCTCCCGCAGGACGGGAGGCCCCGCCGCGCCCCCGCGACCATCGGCTGACTGGCCCTCACGTCCGGCGGTGTTTTCATCTCCCGCCGGGAGGAGTCGTTCCTGCTGCCGGCCGCCGCGATCGGGTCGTTCGGGCTAGTGCCGGCGAAGGGCGTCCGGACGCTGAACGTGCGGTTCGACCCGGCCGCGGTCCCGGACGTTCCCCCGCACGTCGCGCGGCTGCGGACCGAGCCGGCCTCCGGCGAGCTGCGGCTGGTCGTCGTGGGGGAGCGCAAGCCGTTCGCCTCCCCGGAGCTCGCGGGGCGGGCGCGCGAGTACGTCGCGCGGCACGGGCTCGGGGAGTGGCGCGACGGCTAGTCGGACGCGGCCGGGCGGACCCGGCTAGTCGGACTTGCCGAAGCCGATGCCGAACTCGCGGTAGACGCGCTCCCAGAAGCCGTCCCGCAGCCAGGTGCGGGCCTCCTGGTAGGGGCGCAGCGACGAGCCCAGCGTCTTCTCCGCCTCGATCAGCAGCTCCTTGTCGATGACGGGCGGCAGGATCGGGCCGGGGAGCAGGTCGCGGATGTTGTCGCGGCCCCGCTCGAAGATCCACTTCTGGGCGACGTGCTCGCCGATCTCCAGCATGTGGTCGCGGTCGGGGCCGAGCCGGCCGTCGGACTGGGCGGCGGACGCCGCGTTCATCGAGGCCGCCACGGTGGCCGGGGTCACCGGGGTGCCGCCCGGGACGGGCACGGCGGTGCGGACGGCCGCGGCGGGCGCCGGCTTGACCGCCGGGGGGCGTCCCGCGAACACCTGCGACGGCGACGGGACCGGCGAGGTGCGGTGCGCGGCGGCGGCCGCGTCGCGGACCGCGGCGGCGGTGCCGGGCGCGGGCACCGGCAGCACCTTCGCCTTGGTGAAGTAGGGGCGCAGGAAGTCGGCGGACAGCACCTCGACCCGGTCGGACTCCCACACCAGCCACTCGGCCTGGTTGGAGCCGTGCGTGGGCTCCACGCCCCACAGGTGCACGCGGACGCCGTAGCGCTGCGCGGCCTCCACGGCGGGCAGCATGTCCTCGTCGCCGGCCAGCAGGACCGCATCGGTGATCGCGCGGTGCCGCGCGAGCGCCTCCAGGTCGGCGCGCAGCTGGGCGTCCACGCCCTTCTGCTGGCCCTGCGCGTTCAGGTTGCCCAGCCGCAGCTTCACCAGCGGCAGGTTGGCGATCACGCGCTGGTCGACCGTGGGCTGCTTCTTCGGCGCCGCGTCGAACCAGTAGACGCGCAGCAGCTCGCCCAGCAGCTGGTCGTCGGCGTGGCTGGTCAGCGCCTTGATCAGCTGTTCGGCGGCGACCCGGTACTCGCGCCGGGAACCGCACCCGAGCAGCAGGGCCCCGGAGGCCGCGTAAAGGTACCCCGCGTCGACGAAGATGGCGTAGCGCGCGGGCTGTGGGACGAACTCCGAGGTGGCCATGGCCTTCCACCTTATTCGTGCGGAGACCTCCGCTGGGCGCGAACCACGGTTACGTGTCGCCCGATGCCATTCCCCGCCGGGGCATCAACACCCCCCCATAGGGCGTGACATCGGACGCGACCCGGGCGCGTCGCAGCCGTCCCGTACGCGGGACGGAGCCCTCCGCGCAGGTACCGGGACCTGCGGCCCGGCGGGCGCGGTCAGCGGGGCTGGGCGCTGGCCCGCCAGGCGCCCGGCGCGCGCGGCGGCAGGCCGCCGGACGCGGTGGCCCGGACGAGCCGGGACCGGTCGGCCCAGCGGGACGTCCGGCGCTCGCCGCCGGAGCGGGCCGCGGCGGCGGCGCGGGCCCGCGCGGTCAGCACGGCGACCAGCGCGGCGATCTCCTCGGGGGACGGGTCGCCCCGCACCACCTGCAGGAACGGCTTGTCTTCAGCGGTCACGGGTCCTCCTCGGCGTCCGGGGCCGGACCCGGCGGCCCGGCCCCGGCACGGCGTCCGTCCGGCGGGTCAGAGCGGGATGTTGCCGTGCTTCTTCGGCGGCAGCGTCTTGCGCTTCTCGCGCAGCGCCCGCAGAGCCTTGACGACCTGCCCGCGCGTCTCCGACGGCTTGATCACCGCGTCGACGTAGCCGCGGTCGGCGGCGACGTAGGGGTTGGCGAGCGTGTCCTCGTACTCGGTGATCAGCTCGGCGCGGCGGGAGTCGGGGTCGTCGGCGGCGGCCAGCTCGCGCCGGTACAGGATGTTCACCGCGCCCTGCGCGCCCATCACGGCGATCTGCGCGGTCGGCCACGCCAGGTTGACGTCGGCGCCGAGGTGCTTGGAGCCCATGACGTCGTACGCGCCGCCGTACGCCTTGCGGGTGATCACGGTGACCAGCGGGACGGTCGCCTCGGCGTAGGCGTACAGCAGCTTGGCGCCGCGCCGGATGATCCCGTTCCACTCCTGGTCGGTGCCGGGCAGGAAGCCGGGGACGTCCACGAACGTCAGCACCGGGATGTTGAACGCGTCGCAGGTGCGGACGAACCGGGCGGCCTTCTCGGAGGCGTCGATGTCGAGCGTGCCGGCGAACTGCATCGGCTGGTTCGCGACGATGCCGACCGAGTGCCCCTCGACGCGGCCGAACCCGCAGATGATGTTCGGCGCGTACAGCTCCTGGACCTCCAGGAACTCGCCGTCGTCCAGCACGTGCTCGATCGCGGTGTGCATGTCGTACGGCTGGTTCGGGGAGTCGGGGATGAGGGCGTCGAGCTCCTCGTCGAGCTCCGCGGTGTCGACCGGCACCTCGAAGGCGGGCGCGTCCGCGAGGTTGTTGGACGGCAGGTAGGACAGCAGCGCCTTGACGTACTCGAACGCGTCCTCCTCGTCGGACGCCTTGTAGTGCGCGACGCCGGACTTGGAGTTGTGCGAGTGCGCCCCGCCCAGCTCCTCCATGGTCACCTCTTCGCCGGTGACCGTCTTGATGACGTCCGGCCCGGTGATGAACATGTGCGAGGTCTGGTCGGCCATGACGATGAAGTCGGTGATCGCCGGGGAGTACACCGCGCCGCCCGCGCAGGGCCCGAGCACCAGCGAGATCTGCGGGATCACGCCGGAGGCGTGCACGTTCCGCTTGAAGATCTCGGCGTACAGGCCGAGCGCGACCACGCCCTCCTGGATCCGCGCGCCGCCGGAGTCGTTGATCCCGATCATCGGGCAGCCGGTCTTCAGCGCGTGGTCCATCACCTTGACGATCTTCTCGCCGAACACCTCGCCGAGGGATCCGCCGGAGACCGTGAAGTCCTGGCTGAAGACCGCGACCTGCCGGCCGTCGACCGTGCCGTACCCGGTGACGACGCCGTCGCCGTAGGGCCGGTTCTTCTCCATCCCGAAGTTGGTGGACCGGTGCCGCGCCATCTCGTCGAACTCGACGAACGAGCCGGGGTCGAGCAGCGCGTCGATCCGCTCCCGGGCCGTCATCTTGCCCTTGGCGTGCTGCTTCTCGACGGCGCGCGCCGAGCCCGCGTGCACCGCCTCGTAGCGGCGTCGTTCCAGGTCCGCGATCTTTCCCGCCGTCGTGTGGATGTCGTACTCGACCGCGGGTTCAGGGGCTTCCATCGCCATGCGGGCCAGGGTAACCGGACGCTGACCCGGGCCATGCGGGCGGGGCCCGCTGACCGGGATGAACCCGGCCGTACCCGGGCTCGTTACGCTGGGGCGCGTGGCTACGAAGACGCGAGACATCCTCCGGCAGGACATGCCCGAACCGCTGCGCCGCGACGTCCGCCTCCTGGGCGCGATGCTCGGCGACGGGCTCGTGGAGTACGGCGGCCAGGGGCTGCTGGACGACGTCGAGCGGCTGCGCCACGCGGTGATCGCGGCCCGGCGCGGCGAGACGTCCGCCGACGCGGTCGCGGCGATCGTCGACGGCTGGACGCTGGAGCGCGCCGAGCAGGTCGCCCGCGCGTTCACCGTGTACTTCCACCTGACGAACCTCGCCGAGGAGCACCACCGGGTCCGGACGCTGCGCGAGCGCGACGCCGGCGGGACCGTTCCCGGCTCGGTGGCGGCGGCGGTCGAGGAGATCCGCACCGAAAAGACCAGCACCGCGGGCGGCGACCGGCTCGCCGAGGTGATCGGCGGCCTGGAGTTCCGGCCGGTGTTCACCGCGCACCCGACCGAGGCGCGCCGCCGCGCCGTCGTCACCGCGATCCAGCGGATCAGCGACCTGCTGACCGCGCTGAACGCCGGGCAGGGCGCGAGCGAGCGGGAGGAGACCGAGCGGCGGCTGCGCGAGGAGATCGACCTGCTGTGGCGGACGGCGCTGCGCCGCGGCGCCCAGATGGACCCGCTGGACGAGGTCCGCACCGCGATGGCCGCGTTCGACGAGACGATCTTCCGGGTCGTCCCGCACGTCTACCGGGCGCTGGACCGGGCGCTGGACGGCGAGGACACCGGCACCCGGCCGCCGAAGGCCCGCCCCTACCTGCGGTTCGGCAGCTGGATCGGCGGCGACCGGGACGGCAACCCCTACGTCACCGCGCAGGTCACCCGCGACGCGATCATGATCCAGGCCGACCACGTGCTGCGCGCGCTGGAGACCGCGTGCGCGCGGATCGGCCGGGAGCTGACCGTCCACGAGTCGACGACGCCCGCGTCCGAGGCGCTGCGCAACGCGCTCGCCGCCGCCCGCACCGCGCACCCGTCCCGGCTCGCCGAGGGCGCCAAGCGGTCGCCGGGCGAGCCGCACCGCCAGTTCCTGCTGTACACGGCGAACCGGATCGCCGCGACCCGCGAGCGCGACGCCGACCTCGCCTACGGCGACCCGGAGGAGCTGCTCGCCGACCTGCGGACCGTCCAGGAGTCGCTGGCCGCCGCGGGGGCCGTCCGGCAGGCGTACGGGCGCGTCCAGCAGCTGATCTGGCAGGTCGAGACGTTCGGCTTCCACCTCGCCGAGCTGGAGATCCGCCAGCACTCCGAGCTGCACGAGAAGGCCCTCGCCGAGGTGCGCGCGGGCGGCGAGCTGTCGGAGATGACCGAGGAGATCCTGGAGACCCTCCGGGTCGTCGCGTGGATCCAGAAGCGCTTCGGGGTGCGCGCCTGCCACCGCTACATCGTGTCGTTCACCCGCTCCGCGCAGGACATGGCGAACGTCCACGAGCTGGCCGCGTCCCTCGGCGACGGCGCGCCCGTCCTCGACGTCATCCCGCTGTTCGAGACCGGCGAGGACCTGGAGCGCGCCCCGTCGGTGCTGGAGGGGATGCTGGAGATCCCGGCCGTCCGGCGGCGGCTGGACGACACCGGCCGCCGCATGGAGGTCATGCTCGGCTACTCCGACTCCGCCAAGCAGCTCGGCCCGGCCAGCGCCACCCTGCGGCTGTACGACACGCAGGAGGCGCTCGCCGCGTGGGCGGTCCGCAACGGCATCACGCTGACGCTGTTCCACGGCCGCGGCGGGTCCCTCGGCCGCGGCGGCGGCCCCGCCAACCGGGCGATCCTCGCGCAGGCGCCCGGCTCGGTCGCGGGCCGCTTCAAGGTCACCGAGCAGGGCGAGGTGATCTTCGCCCGGTACGGCCGCACCGAGATCGCCGAGCGGCACATCGAGCAGGTCACCAGCGCCGTGCTGCTGGCCTCGACCGACGCCGTGCAGGAGCGCGCCCGCGAGGCCGCGGCGCGGTTCCGCCCGCTCGCCGACAAGATCGGCGAGGCGGCCAAGGACGCGTTCCGGTCGCTGATCGAGACCGACGGGTTCGCCGCCTGGTTCGCCCGCGTCAGCCCACTGGAGGAGATCGCCGAGCTGCGGATCGGGTCGCGCCCGGCGCGCCGCAAGGCCGCCCGCGGCCTGGAGGACCTGCGCGCCATCCCCTGGGTGTTCGCCTGGACGCAGACCCGCGTGAACCTGCCCGGCTGGTACGGCCTCGGCAGCGGCCTCGCGGCCGTCTCCGGCGACGGCCGCGACCTCGGCGAGCTGCGCGAGGCCTACGAGGCCTGGCCGCTGTTCAACACGCTGCTCGACAACGCCGAGATGAGCCTCGCCAAGTCCGACCGGGCGATCGCCGAACGGTACCTGGCCCTCGGCGAGCGCCCCGAGCTGTCGGAGGCGGTCCTCGCCGAGTACGACCGCACCCGGCGGCTCGTCCTCGCGGTCACCGGCCACGAGCGGCTGCTGGAGAACCGCCGCGTGCTGTCGCGCGCCGTCGAGCTGCGCAACCCCTACGTGGACGCGCTCTCCCACCTCCAGCTGCGCGCCCTCACCGCGCTGCGCGCCGGGGACGTCACCGACGAGGAGGAGCGCAGCCACCTCGAGGCGCTGCTGCTGCTGTCGGTCAACGGCGTCGCCGCCGGCCTGCAGAACACCGGCTGATGGCGGAGGTCAGGCCCGCGACGGCCGCCGACCGGCCGCGCGTCGAGGAGATCGTCCAGGCCGCCTACGCGCCCTGGGCAGAGATTATCGGCACGCCTCCCATGCCCCTGGACGACGACTACGCCGCGCGGATCGGCGCCGGGCAGGTGTTCGTGACCGGCCCCGGCCCGGACGGCCTGATCGTCCTGGTCCCCGAGGACGGCGTCCTGCTGGTCGACAACGTGGCCGTGGACCCGGACCTGCACGGCACGGGCGTCGGCAAGCGCCTCCTGGCGTTCGCCGAGGCCCGTGCCCGCGACCTCGGCCTGCCCCGCCTGCGGCTGATCACGAACGAGCGGATGACCGGCAACATCGCCCGCTACGAGCGCCTCGGCTACCGCGAGACCGGCCGCGAGACCCTCAAGGGCCGCAACGTCGTCCACATGGCCAAACCGCTGGGCTGAGGAATCGGGCCGCGCGCGGGGAACGTTGAACGCGGTGTGACCACAGCGGAGGAACGCCTGATCGCGGACCGCGCGGGCACGCTGGAACTCCTGGCGTCGCTGCGCCGCGACTGGGACGGCGTCGTCGAGGCGTCGGCGCAGAGCAACGCCGACGACGAGCACGACCCGGAGGGCGCCACCATCGCCTTCGAACGCGCCCGGATCGAGGCGTCCCTCACCCGCGCCCAGACGCACCTGGCCGAGATCGAGGACGCGCTCCGCCGCCTCGCCGCCGGCGCCTATGGAACCTGCGAACGCTGCGGCGGCCCGATCGCGGAAGCGCGCCTGGTTGCCCGCCCCACAGCCCGCACCTGCGTCACCTGCCCCTGACCCCGCGCGTCCGTGGGTCTAGCTCGGCCAGTTCGGCTTGCGCTTGTCGTTGAACGCGGCGATGCCCTCGCGGCGGTCGGCGGAGAACGCGACCGTGCGCCAGGCGTTGTCCTCCAGGTCGAGGCCCGCCTCCAGCGGGACGCCGGCGCCGAGGCGCAGGGCGCGCTTGGCGGCGCGGACGGCCGTGGGGGAGTTCTTCGCGATCACCTCGGCGATGCCGAGCGCCTCCTCGCGGACCGTCCCGGCGGGCACCTTCCGGTCGGCGAGGCCGTACTCCAGAGCCTCCTCGATGCCGAGGCGGCGGCCGGTGAACACCAGGTCGGCGGCCCTGCCGGGGCCGAGCTTGCGCAGCGCCAGCTGCGTCCCGCCGCCGCCGGGGACGAGGCCGACGCTCACCTCGGGCAGCCCGAACACCGCCGACTCGTCCGCCACGATCAGGTCGGCCGACAGCGCGAACTCGCAGCCGCCGCCCAGCGCGTACCCGTGCACCGCCGCGATCACCGGCTGCGGCAGGTTCAGCACGCCGCCGAACGCCGCGCGGAAGACCGGCCGCTGCGCGAGGAGCTCCTCGTCGCTCATCCCGTTGCGTTCCTTGAGGTCCGCGCCGACGCAGAACGCCTTCTCGCCGGCCGCGCTCAGCACCACCGCGCGGACGGACGCGTCCGCCGCGACCTCCGCGCACACCGCGGCCAGCCGCCGCGCCATCGCCGTCGACAGGGCGTTGAGGGCCTCGGGCCGGTCCAGCACGATCTCCGCGACGTGCCCGTCGCGCCGCAGCGTCACACCATCCATGCCGCGAACCCTAACGGCGGGTGGCGGGGCGGAGGGAGCGGGGGCCGGTGGGGTTGGATGGACGGGTGAGCGAATCGTCTTATGGGGACCTCGACCGCCCGCCGCTGCACGAGGCGGCGCTGCAGCGCGCGCTCGTCCAGGACGGCGGGCTGTGGCGCGAGGTGCGCGTCGTGCCGGAGACCGGGTCGACCAACGCCGACCTCGCCGCCCGCGCCCGCGAGGGGGCGCCGGAGGGGACGGTGCTGGTGACGGAGCTGCAGACGGCGGGACGGGGGCGGCTCGGCCGGTCCTGGACGGCGCCGCCGCGCTCGGGGCTGATGTTCTCGATGCTGCTGCGGCCCTCGGTACCGGTGCCGCTGCTCGGCTGGCTGCCGCTGCTGACGGGCGTCGCGGTCGCCACGGCGGTCCGGCGGATGACCGCGTTCGGCGAGTCGGGCGACCGGTTCTTCGGCGGCGCGGACGGCGACGTGACCGTGGACGCCCGGCTGAAGTGGCCGAACGACCTGCTGGTCGGGGACCGCAAGCTCGCCGGCATCCTCGCCGAGAAGGTCGACGGCGCGCTGATCGTCGGCGTGGGCCTGAACGTGGGGCTGCGCGAGGACGAGCTGCCGGTGCCGACCGCGACGTCGCTGGCGATCGAAGGCGCGCCGCTCACCGACCGGGCCCCGCTGCTGCGCGCGATCCTGCGCGAGATGCGGACCTGGTACGGCGAGTGGGCGATGCTCGGCGGCGATCCGGAGTCCAGCGGGCTGCGCACCGCCTACAAGGACCTGTGCGCGACGCTCGGCCGCCGCGTCCGGGTGGAGCTGCCCGCGGAGCGGGCGCTGGAGGGCACCGCGCGGGACGTGGACGGGTCGGGCCGGCTGGTGGTGGAGGGTCCGGGCGGGGACGTCGCGGTGAACGCCGGCGACGTGGTGCACGTCCGGTGAACACCGCAGGTCGGTGCGCTGCGTCACGCCGGATCTGCAACGATATGGGGGGTACCGATCCACGACGCCGGCGGCGGGGGTCCCGCGCGCCGGCGGACTGAGGGGCGGAAGATGGCGCGCGGACTGCCGGATCCGAAGGAGATCGAGGAGCTGCTCCTCGGTGGCGAGCTCCGCTACACGCGCGTCGACACCGTCCGGCTGTCGGGGGTGTCGCGGGAGTTCACCGGGCGGCTGTGGCGCGCGTTCGGGTACCCGTCGATGCCCGACGACGCGGTCGCCTACACCGAGGGCGACGTGGCGGCGCTGTGCCGGATCCGCCGCCTCATGGAGGAGGGCGTGCTCGACGAGGACGGCGTGATCCGCCTCATCCGGGCGTTCGGGCAGACCATGACGCGGCTGGCGGAGTGGCAGGTCAGCCTGATGAAGGAGATGATCGCGCCGGATCCGAACGAGGCGCCCTCCGCGGAGGCGGTCGGCACGATCGTGGAGATCGCCGACAAGCACATCGAGGAGTTCGAGCCGCTGGTCGTGCACGCCTGGCGGCGGCAGCTGGCCGCGGCGGGGACGCGGGCGATCGCCGCGGCGGCGACCCGCGAGGACGGGGAGCCGGCGGGCCGCCCGCTGGCCACCGTCGGGTTCGCGGACATGGTGTCGTTCACGCAGGTCAGCCGGGAGCTGGAGGAGATCGAGCTGGCCCGGGTGGTGGAGTGGTTCGAGGAGACCGCCGCCGACATCATCGCCGCGTGCGGCGGCCGGCTGGTGAAGACGCTGGGCGACGAGGTGCTGTTCAGCACCGAGTCGCCGACGGTCGGCGCGGAGATCGCGCTGACGATCGCGGCGGCGATCCAGGACGAGACGGAGGTGCCGGACGTGCGGGTCGGGGTGGCGCACGGGCCGGTGCTGCCACTGATGGGTGACGTGTTCGGCACCACGGTGAACCTGGCGGCGCGGCTGACGTCGCTGGCCCGGCCGGGCTCGGTGGTGATCGACCGCGAGCTGGCGGCGCGGCTGGAGAACGAGCCGGCCTACCGGATCACCCGGATCGTCCGGCGGCCCGTCCAGGGGCTCGGCATCGTGCAGCCGTACGTGCTGCGCCGCGCGCCGCTTCCCCAGGACGGGCCGCCGGGCGGCGGCGGCCGGTAGCCGCCGCGCGGCGGGTCACGCCGGCTTGCTGATCTCCTCGCCGGGAGCGTCGGTGAGGCGCTGCAGGTAGTTCTGCTCGCCGAGCGCCTGGACGAGGCTCAGCTCGGTCTCCAGGTAGTCGATGTGGTACTCCTCGTCGGCGAGGATGTCCTCGAAGATCCGCGCGGAGGTGACGTCGCCGCGCGAGCGCATCAGCTCGATGCCGGGCCGCAGCCGCGCGACGGCCTCCATCTCGACCTCCAGGTCGGCCTTGAGCTGCTCGACCACCGTCTGGCCGATCCGCAGGGTGCCGAGCTTCTGGTAGTTCGGCAGGCCCTCCAGGAACAGGATCCGGTCGGTGAGCCGCTCGGCGTGCCGCATCTCGTCGATCGACTCGTCGCGGGTGTGCTTCGCTATGCGGGTGAAGCCCCAGTTCTCCTGCATCTTGGAGTGCAGGAAGTACTGGTTGATGGCCGTCAGTTCCGCGGTGAGCTGCTCGTTGAGCAGCGCGATGATGTCCTTGTCGCCTTCCATGCGCCTCATGCTTCCACAGTGGGCAGCGGCAACCGCCGCAGCGGCGCGTGTTCGCCGGCCGGTGGCGGGCCGTGCGGGGAGGCGCGGGCGGCTCAGGCGGCGGTGGGCGGCGCGGTTCCCCTCTCGGCGGGCGGGACGGCCGCGTCCGCGGCGGGCCGCTCCACGGCGCCCGGAAGGACGGGCGCGCCGGGTGCGTCGGGTGCGTCGGGCACGGCGGCGAGGGGCATCGGGCCGCCGGTCAGGGCGTCCGCGAGCTCGCTCGCGGTGCGGTACTCGCTGACCATGGCGTGCAGCCGCTTGGTGCAGGAGCCGCAGCCGGGCTTGAAGCCGCAGGCCGCCTTGACCTCCTTGGCCGTGCCGCAGCCGCCGCCGGCGAGGCAGCCGTGCACGTCGTCCTCCGTGATCGCGTTGCAGACGCAGACGTACATCCGGTGACGAACCTTCCGTGCGACTAGCAGGACCGACGTGCCTGACCTGGCCCTTTAGGGCACCCTCATTAAGGTAAGGCTCCCCTAAGGTAACCCAACGATGTCCGATCTGGCCAGTGGCCTCCCAAACGGTGTGATTCAACCCTCATGGGGAAGGGCTTCCGTCGGTACGACGGGAGGGCGGGACTTGTGGCACAGGTATGGCCGGGCGATGCGTATCCCCTCGGAGCCCGGTTCGACGGCGCGGGAACGAACTTCGCCGTCTTCTCCGAGGCGGCCGAGCGGGTGGAGCTCTGCCTGTTCGATGGACCCACGGGCGATGGAGAGGAGACGCGGCTGGCGCTGCCTGAGGTCGACGCGTTCGTCTGGCACGGCTACCTGCCGGGGGTGATGCCGGGCAGGCGCTACGGATTCCGGGTGCACGGCCCGTACGACCCGCCGAGCGGGCAGCGGTGCAATCCGGCCAAGCTGCTGCTCGACCCCTACGCGCAGGCGATCGAGGGACGCGTCGACTGGGACGAGTCGTGCTTCGGCTACCGGTTCGGCGACCCCTGGTCGCGCAACGACATGGACTCGGCCGCGCACACCATGCGCTCGGTGGTGGTCAGCCCGTACTTCGACTGGGGCGACGACCGCCCGCCCCGGATCCCCTACCACGAGACGGTGATCTACGAGGCGCACGTCAAGGGGCTCACCGCCCGCCATCCGGAGATCCCGGCGCCGCTGCGCGGCACCTACGCCGGCCTCGCCCACCCGGTGATCATCGACCATCTGAAGTCGATCGGCGTCACGGCGGTGGAGCTGATGCCGGTGCACCAGTTCGTCCACGACGACGCGCTGATCCAGCGGGGGCTGCGCAACTACTGGGGCTACAACACCATCGGCTTCTTCGCGCCGCACGGCGAGTACTCCTCCTCCGGGGAGCGCGGCGAGCAGGTGCTGGAGTTCAAGGCGATGGTGAAGGCGCTGCACGAGGCGGGCATCGAGGTGATCCTCGACGTGGTCTACAACCACACCGCCGAGGGCAACCACCTCGGGCCGACGCTGTCGTTCCGGGGCATCGACAACGCCCAGTACTACCGGCTCACCGACGGCGACCAGCGCTACTACATGGACACCACCGGCACCGGCAACAGCCTGCTGATGCGCAGCCCGCACGTCCTGCAGCTGATCATGGACTCGCTGCGGTTCTGGGTGACGGAGATGCACGTGGACGGGTTCCGCTTCGACCTGGCGGCGACCCTGGCCCGCGAGCTGCACGCGGTGGACCGGCTGTCGGCGTTCTTCGACCTCGTCCAGCAGGACCCGGTGGTCTCGCAGGTCAAGCTGATCGCCGAGCCCTGGGACATCGGGGAGGGCGGCTACCAGGTCGGCAACTTCCCGCCGCTGTGGACCGAGTGGAACGGCAAGTACCGCGACACCATGCGCGACTACTGGCGCGGGGAGCCGGGCGCGCTGCCCGGCTTCGCGTCCCGGCTCACCGGGTCGTCGGACCTGTACGCCGACGACGGCCGCCGCCCGATCGCCTCGATCAACTTCGTGACCTGCCACGACGGGTTCACCCTGCACGACCTGGTGTCGTACAACGGCAAGCACAACGACGCCAACGGCGAGGGCAACCGGGACGGCAGCGACGACAACCGCTCGTGGAACTGCGGCCACGAGGGCGAGGTCGGCGACCTGGAGATCATCACGCTGCGCGAGCGGCAGAAGCGCAACTTCCTGACCACGCTGTTCCTGTCGCAGGGCGTCCCGATGCTGCTGCACGGCGACGAGCTGGGCCGCACGCAGGGCGGCAACAACAACGCCTACTGCCAGGACACCGAGATCTCCTGGGTCGACTGGACCGGCCTGCGCGATGACACGTTCTTCGACGAGCGCGGGCCGCTGCTCGACTTCGTCCGGCGGCTGTCGAAGCTGCGGACCGACCATCCGGTGTTCCGGCGCCGCCGGTTCTTCGTCGGCGACCGGCTGTCGACGGCGCGCGGCGGCGAGCCCGACGCGCTGCCCGACCTGGTGTGGTTCACCCCCGGCGGCGCCGAGATGACCGACGAGGACTGGTCCGCCGGGTTCAACAAGTCGCTGAACGTGTTCCTGAACGGCGAGGCGATCGGCGAGCCCGACCGGCGCGGCCGGCAGGTGCGCGACGACTCGTTCATGCTGCTGATCAGCGCGCACGACGGGGAGCTGACGTTCACCCTGCCGCCCGTCGCCTACGGGCAGATGTGGGCCAAGGTGCTCGACACGGCCGACCCGCTGCTCGCCGAGGAGGAGTCCCCCGTGGTGAAGGCCGGAGAGTCCGTGCGGGTCGCCGCCCGCTCCATCCAGGTGCTGCGCCGTGTCTGACGCCGGTTCTGACGCCGTTCCCCCCGAGCAGGCCGAGCCCCCGTCCGGCACGTACCGGCTCCAGTTGCGCGGCACGCCCGACGAGCACTTCGGCTTCGACGAGGCCGCCGCGCTCGCCCCCTACCTGGCGGCGCTGGGCGTGTCGCACGTGTACCTGTCGCCGATCCTGCAGGCGGCGCCGGGCTCGACGCACGGCTACGACGTGGTCGACCACTCGAAGCTGTCGGACGAGCTGGGCGGCGCCGAGGCGTTCGGCGCGATGGCGGAGCGGTTCCGCGCGCACGGGCTGCGGGTGCTGGTCGACCTCGTCCCGAACCACATGGCCGTGCCGGTGCCGCCCGACCTGAACCTGCCGCTCAACGCCGTCCTGGCGGAGGGGCCGTCGTCGCCGTACGCCAGGTGGTTCGACGTCGAGTGGGAGGCGGGCGGCGGGCGGATCGTCCTGCCGGGGCAGGGGGAGCCGAACTACCGCCGGTTCTTCGACATCTCGGGGCTGATCGGTCTCCGCCAGGAGGACCCGGAGGTCTTCGAGCGGACGCACGCGCTGCTGCTCGGCCTGGTCGGGCAGGGGCTGGTGGACGGCCTGCGCGTCGACCACCCGGACGGCCTCGCCGACCCCCGCGGCTACCTTCGCCGCCTCGCGGGCGCGGCGCCGGACCGCTGGCTGCTGGTGGAGAAGATCACCGAGGGGGCGGAGCGGCTGCCGGTGGACTGGCCGTGCGCGGGCACGACCGGCTACGACTCGCTCGGCATGATCGGCGGCCTGTTCGTCGACCCGGCCGGGGAGAAGCCGCTCACCGACCTCTACGTGTCCCTGACCGGCGGCCCGGCGGCCTTCGAGGAGGTCGAGCACGACGCCCGCCTGCACGCTGCGACACATGGCATGAAGCCGGAGATGGACCGGCTGATGCGCGTCCTCGCCCGCGTCGTGGGGCGGCGCGACGCGGACCTGGAACGGGCCCTGCGGGAGCTGCTCGTGGCGATGCCCGTCTACCGCGCCTACGTCGTCCCCGGTGAGAACCCGCCGCCGCAGGCCGTGGACGTCCTGCACGAGGCCGCCCAGAGAGCGCGCGGGCACCTGCCGGAGAATCTGCATCCGGCATTGGAAACGGTGGTCGACCTGGCGCTCGGACGGGGCGAGAAGGCCGATCCCGAGTTCATCGTGAGGTTCCAGCAGACGTCGGCGCCGCTGGCCGCGAAGGGCGTGGAGGACACCGCCTTCTACCGCTGGAACCGCATGGCGGCGCTGAACGAGGTGGGCGGCGACCCTGGACGGTTCTCCGTGAGCCCGGTCGACTTCCACGCGCACTGCATCCGGCTCGCACGGGACTGGCCGTCCACGATGACGACGCTGTCCACGCACGACACCAAGCGCCAGGAAGACGTGCGGGCGCGGCTGGCCGTCCTGTCGGAACTGCCGGAGGAGTGGGCCGACGCGGTGAACCGGTGGCGCTCCTGGTCGGGCCCCGCCGAGTCGCCGATGGAACCCGACCTGGAATACCTGCTCTGGCAGACGCTCGTGGGCGCGTGGCCGATCACCGCCGACCGTCTGCAGGAGTTCCTCGTCAAGGCCATGCGCGAAGCCAAGACGCGGACGTCCTGGGCGGAGGAGGACTCCGCCTACGAGAACGCGGCCCTCGGCTATGCGCGGCGCGTCCTGGAGGACCCCGACCTGGTCGCCGACGTCACCGCCTTCATCGCGCGGCTCGAACCGTACGCGCGGGTGAACGCGCTGGGGCAGAAGCTCGTCCAGCTGGCGATGCCGGGCGTCCCCGACGTCTACCAGGGCTGCGAGCTGACCGGTCTGGCGCTCGTCGACCCCGACAACCGGCGGCCGGTGGACTACGGGCGGCGCCGCGAGCGGCTGAACCGGCTCGACACCGGCCGCCCGCCCAAGGACGCCGACGACGAGAAGCTGCTGCTGACGTCGCGGACGCTGCGGCTGCGCCGGTCGAACCCCGAGTGGTTCGGCCCCGCGGCGGGCCACGAGCCCGTCCCGACGATGGGGCCCGCCGCCGACCACGTCGTGGCGTTCCGGCGCGGCGGCGCCGTCGCGCTCGCCACCCGGCTGCCGGCCGGCCTGGAGCGCCGGGGCGGCTGGACCGGAACGGAGGTGGACGTCGGCCGGCAGGGCTGGCGCGACGTCCTGACCGGCGTCACGCACTGGGGTCCGCGCCTGGACGCCGCCTCCGTGTTCGCGCATCTGCCCGTCGCGCTGATCGTCCCCCGGGAGATCGACAGGTGAGTAAGCGTTTCGAGGTCTGGGCCCCCGAGGCCCGGCAGGTCGACGTCGTCATCGCCGGCGACCGGCATCCCATGGCGCGGGCGGAGGGGCGGTCCGGCTGGTGGGCGGCCGAGGTCGCCACCGCCGGGCACGGAACCGACTACGGCTTCGCCCTGGACGGCGCCGCCGAGCCCCTCCCCGACCCGCGTTCCCTGTGGCAGCCGGACGGCGTGCACGGGCCCAGCCGCGTCTACGAGCACGGCAGGTTCGACTGGACCGACGGGCAATGGCGTGGACGCCCGCTGCCCGGAAGCGTCCTGTACGAGATGCACGTCGGCACGTTCACTCTGGAAGGGACGTTCGACGCGGCGATCGAGAGGCTCGACCATCTCGTCACCCTCGGAATCGACGCGGTGGAGCTTCTGCCCCTGGCGTCCTTTCCAGGACGCCACGGATGGGGGTACGACGGCGCCTGCCTATGGGCACCCCACGAGCCGTACGGCGGTCCGGACGGGCTGAAGCGTTTCGTTAACGCCGCCCATGCACGCGGCCTCGCCGTCGTACTGGACGTCGTCTACAACCATCTCGGGCCCGACGGTAACCACCTGGGCGACTACGGCCCTTACTTCACCAGCGCGCACAGCACTCCTTGGGGCGACGCGGTCAACTTCGACCAGGACGGCTCGGACGAGGTTCGTGCCTTCGCGATAGAGAACGCGTTGATGTGGCTGCGCGACTACCACTTCGACGGGCTGCGGCTGGACGCCGTCCACGCCATCACCGACCACAGCGCCGTCCACATTCTGGAAGAGATGGCGGCCGCGGTATCGGCGTTGTCCGCGCACGTGGGGCGTGAGCTGTTCCTCATAGCGGAATCCGATCTGAACAACCCGCGCCTTGTCACGTCCAGGGAAGCGGGCGGATACGGGCTCGACGCGCAGTGGAGCGACGATTTCCACCATGCGCTGCATGCCGCGCTGACCGGGGAACGGCAGGGCTATTACTGCGACTTCGGTTCCATGGAAACCCTCAAGAAGGCGTTGACCAAGGTGTTCGTCCACGACGGGACGATGTCGACCTACCGGGGGCACCGCCATGGGCGTCCCGTGGACGTCGAAATGATGCCCGCGCACCGGTTCCTCGGTTTTCTGCAGAACCACGACCAGGTCGGTAACAGAGGCGCAGGGGACCGTATAGGCGCCGTCCTCGCCGGGAATGGGCTGCCCCCTGGACTGCTCAAGGTGGGCGCGGCGCTGCTCGTGCTGGCGCCGTTCACGCCGATGCTGTTCATGGGCGAGGAATGGGGCGCGTCCACCCCTTGGTGCTACTTCACCGACCACCGGGACCCGGAGTTGGCGCGGGCCGTCAGCGAGGGGCGGCGCAGGGAGTTCTCCCGGCACGGCTGGAGCGGCGAGGTCCCCGATCCACAGGCTGTGGAAACCTTCCGGCGGTCCGTCCTCGACTGGGACGAGCCCGCCAAGGAGCCGCACACCGGCCTGCTGGACTGGCACCGGTCGCTGATCGAGCTGCGCCGCGAACGGCCCGAGCTGAACGACCCGCGGCTGGCGGCGGTGTCGGTCGAGACCGGCGACGGCGAGGCCGGGACGGGGCGCTGGCTGACGCTGCGGCGCGGCGCCGTGCGCATCGCGGCGAACCTGGGGGAGGAGCCCGTCCGGCTCCCGCTGCCTGGGGCCGCGGGCCGGGTGCTGCTCGCCTCGGATCCGGCAATACGGATGGAAACCGGCGTCAACGGCGATTCCAACTCGCCGGTCCTGGCCCTCCCCGGAGCGTCGGCGGCGGTCGTGGAGTGACCGTCCGCGGCACCGCGCCGGACGCCCGGCGGACCGGGGCCGGAGGCGCGATGCCCGGCTTGGTCCCGCTTCCCCCCGGTTGATGGGTGTTCGAGGATGTACTACGAGTGGCAAACCGCAGGTCAAGAGCGCGGCGGCACCCGGGAAACGTTCAAGAATGGTCATACGATCGGTTCATGACCTCAGTACTGCTCGCCGAGGACGACACGTCCATCTCCGAGCCTCTCGCCCGCGCGCTGCGTCGCGAGGGGTACACCGTCGAAGTCAGCCCCGACGGCCCGCAGGCGCTGGAGCGGGCGCTCGGGGGCGGCGTTGATCTCATTGTCCTCGACCTCGGCCTGCCCGAGCTGGACGGCCTGGAGGTGGCCCGCCGGGTCCGTGCCGAGGGGCATGGAGTGCCCATCCTGATCCTCACCGCCCGGGCCGACGAGGTCGACACCGTCGTCGGCCTCGACGCGGGCGCCGACGACTACGTCACCAAGCCGTTCCGGCTGGCCGAGCTGCTCGCCCGGGTCCGCGCGCTGCTGCGCCGCGGCAGCACCGAGACCCCGATCGTCCAGGGGGTGCGGATCGACGCCGAGTCGCGCCGCGCCTGGATGGGCGACCAGGAGCTGCAGCTGACCACCAAGGAGTTCGACCTGCTGCGCGTCCTGGTCCGGGACGCCGGCAAGGTCGTGACCCGCGAACAGATCATGCGCGAGGTGTGGGACACCAACTGGTGGGGTTCCACCAAGACCCTCGACATGCACATCTCCTGGCTGCGCCGCAAGCTCGGCGACGACGCCGGCAGCCCCCGCTACATCACCACGGTGCGGGGCGTCGGCTTCCGGTTCGAACGCGGCGACTGACAGGCCCCAACCGGCCGCCACGGCCGCGCGGTCAGCCCCCGGGCCTTCCCGAGAGGCCCGGGGCGCCCCGCCCGGGCGTGGCCCCACCATAAGGAGCCCAGATGAGGCGCCGACTCCTCCTGTCGACGCTCGCGGTGGCGGTGGTCGCGATCCTGTTGCTCGGCATACCCCTCGCCTACGCCGCCCACAAGCTCATCTACGAGGAGGCCGGGCAGTCCCTCGACCGGGAGGCGTCCGCCATCGCCGGCGGCGTCGCCTACACGCTCGAGGCGCGCCAGCCCGTCACCGGCGCCGCGATCGCGCGGGAGTACCCCGGGCGGTACATCGCGGTGACCCTGCCGGACGGCCGCGCCGTCGAGGCGGGGCCGCGTCCCGCGCAGGGCGCGCGGCGGCTCACCGCCGCCGCGTCCGGGCAGGGCGTGCGGGTGCGGATGTCGCGGCCCGCCTCGCAGCTGAAGGACCGGGAGCTGCGGCTGCTGCTGCTCATCGGCAGCCTCGCGCTGCTCGGCGTCGCCGTCACGGTCGGCCTGGCGATGGTCCAGGCCCGCAAGCTGACGCTGCCGCTGCAGGACCTCGCCGAGACCGCCGACCGGCTCGGTACCGGCAACGCCCGGCCGCGCCGGCGCCGCTACGGCATCCCGGAGGTCGACCGGGTCGCCGAGGTGCTGGACCGCAGCGCCGTCCGCATCGCCGACCTGCTCGCCTCCAGCCGCGAGTTCGCCGCCGACGCCTCGCACCAGCTGCGCACCCCGCTGACCGCGCTGTCCATGCGGCTGGAGGAGATGATCGAGGCCGCCGACTACCCCGACGTCGTCCGGGAGGAGGGCGCCGCGGCCGTCGCGCAGACCGAGCGGCTCGTCGCCGTCGTCGAGCAGCTGCTCGCCCGCGCCCGGCACGACCGCACCGGCGGCGCCGTCGCGTCCCCGATCGACGACATCATCCGCCAGCAGGTGGAGGAGTGGCGGCCGATCTTCCGGCGGGACGGCCGGGACGTGCGGATCGTCGGCGAGCAGGGCCTGGTCGGCATGACCAACCCCGAGGGGCTGTCGCAGATCGTCGCGACGCTGCTGGACAACTCGCTGATGCACGGCGCCGGCACCGTCACCGTGCACACCAAGCCGGGCGCCAGCTCGGTCGTGGTGGAGGTCGGCGACGAGGGGCCGGGGATCCCGCCGGAGCTGGAGCCGCGGATCTTCGAACGCAGCGTCAGCGGCGGCCGCGGCACCGGCCTCGGCCTGTACCTGGCCCGCTCGCTGGCCGTGGTGGACGGCGGGCGGCTGGAGCTGCTGCAGTCCCGTCCGGCGGTGTTCGGGGTGTTCCTGCGGGAGGCCGCCGAGGCCCGGCTGGCCGGGGAGCGCGTCGTCCTGGGGCCCGCCTGACCGCCGGGCCGTCAGGCGGGCGGGCCGTCAGGGGAACCGGGTCGTCAGGAGAACTGGGCGTAGTCGCCCGCGGTGTCCTGGTCGAGCGGGTGCCCGAACCGGCCGGGCGCGTCGGGCCGCGCGGCCGGGAAGGGCCTGCTGCCCGCGGCGTGCACCCCGGGCGGCTCGGGCGCCTCCGGCAGCCCGGACGCCGGGTCGACCGGCGGCGCGCTGGCGGGCAGGAACACCCACTTCTTGTACGACCAGAAGCGGAACAGCGTGGCGACGGCGGTGCCGACCACCAGCGAGATGTTGTACGGGATCGCGCCCGTCAGCCCCAGCACGTAGTGGGTGAAGCCGATGAACATCTCCGTGATCACCAGGCCGACGCCGTTCAGCGCGAAGAACAGCGCGTACTCGCGGCCGAGGCCGGTGCGGTCGCGGTGCCGGAACGTCCAGTACCGGTTCGCGAGGTAGGCGAACGTCGTCGCGACGACGGTGGCGACGCCGTTGGAGGTCAGCGGGCCCATGCCGAGGCCGCTGTTCATCCCGTTGCCGATGCCGACCGTGATCACGAAGGCGATCGCGCCCACGCTGCCGAACTGGGCGAGCTCGCGCAGCAGGTGCGCGAAACGCCGGTTGAGAGTGGCGACCAGGCTCACGAAGGGGAACCGTCCTTCCGGACCTCGGCTGGTGGTGCCGCGGCCGATGGCGCGGCGGCTGCTGCGGGAGCACAACGAGAATAGACGCCCCCGGCCCCCGCGACGTCGGAACATGAACGTTCGGGGTTTTCCTCGCGTTCCCTGCCCCGGGTCCGGAGATCCACACACCCTACGACGCCCGGAACGGGTGATTCGTTCGGGTCGGGGGGCCGATAGCCTTCTGACGTGAGCATTCCAGGTCGCGACCCATCGAACGGGGACGGTTCCCGGCGCCCCGCGGACCGGTCTCCCCGGCGTGACATGCCCGTCGTCGGAATGGCGGGAGGCGGCCAGCTGGCGCGGATGACCCAGCAGGCCGCCATCGCCCTCGGCGTGCCGCTGCGCGTCCTCGCGGGCTCGGCGGGCGAGTCGGCGGCGAAGGTCGTCTCGGACGTGCGGGTCGGCGACGACCGCGCCCTCGACGACCTGCTGGCGTTCGCCGAGGGCTGCGCCGTGGTGACGTTCGACCACGAGCACGTCCCCGGCCCGCACATCGCGAAGCTCGAGGAGTCCGGGACGCCGTGCCGGCCGGGCTCGGCGGCCCTCGCGCACGCCCAGGACAAGCTGGTCATGCGCGAGCGGCTCAGCGCGTCCGGCCTGCCCTGCCCCGCCTTCGCGCCGCTGCCGGCGACCGCGCCGATGCCGGCGCTGGAGGCGTTCGGGCACGAGCACGGCTGGCCGCTGGTGCTGAAGGCCACCCGCGGCGGCTACGACGGCAAGGGCGTCTGGGTCGTGGACAGTCTTGACGTCGAGACGGTCGAGCTGGTCGAGCGGCTCGTCGGCGGGGGCGTCGAGCTGATGGTCGAACAGCACGTTCCGTTCCGCCGGGAGCTGGCCGCGCTCGTGGCGCGCTCCCCGTACGGGCAGGGCGCCGCGTATCCGATCGTGGAGACCGTCCAGAAGGACGGGATCTGCGTCGAGGTGATCTCGCCGGCGCCGGGGCTGTCCGGCGAGCTGGCCGCCGAGGCGCAGAGCCTGGCCCTGCGGATCGCCGACGAGCTCGACGTCGTCGGGCTGCTCGCGGTCGAGCTGTTCGAGACCGAGGCGCCGCGGACGGGCCGCCAGGGCAGCGGCCGCGGGCTGCTGGTCAACGAGCTGGCGATGCGCCCGCACAACTCCGGGCACTGGACGATCGAGGGCGCCCGCACGTCGCAGTTCGAGCAGCACCTGCGCGCCGTCCTGGACCTGCCGCTCGGCTCCACCGAGCCCACCGCCCCCTACACGGTGATGGCGAACGTCCTCGGCGGCGACGACCCGGACGTCTACTCCCGCTACATCCACGTGATGGCGCACGACCCGGGCGTCAAGGTGCACATGTACGGCAAGGAGTCCCGCCCCGGACGCAAGATCGGGCACGTCACGGTGCTCGGCGACGACCTGGCCGACCTGCGGGAACGGGCCCGCCACGCGGCCGACTTCCTGCGCTGGGGCCCGGCGATGAAGGACAGGACATGAGCGGAGCGAACCGGGGGGCGTGGGGGGTCGTCCCCCCACAGGAGGAACGCATGAGTCCGCTGGTCGGTGTGGTGATGGGCAGCGACTCCGACTGGCCGGTCATGAAGGCCGCCGGGGAGGCGCTGGAGGAGTTCGGCGTCCCCTACGAGGCCGACGTCGTGTCCGCGCACCGGATGCCGCACGACATGATCGCCTACGGCGAGCGAGCCGCCGGGCGCGGGCTCCGCGCGATCATCGCGGGCGCGGGCGGCGCCGCGCACCTGCCCGGCATGCTCGCCTCGGTGACGCCGCTGCCGGTGATCGGCGTGCCCGTCCCGCTGAAGTACCTCGACGGCATGGACTCGCTGCTGTCGATCGTGCAGATGCCCGCCGGCGTCCCGGTCGCGACGGTCGCGGTCGGCGCCGCCCGCAACGCCGGGCTGCTGGCCGTCCGGATCCTCGCCGCGTCCGACGAGGGCCTCCAGGCGAAGATGAAGGACTTTCAGCAGTCGCTGTACGACCAGGCCAAGGCGAAGGGCGAGCGGCTCCGAGAGAGCCTCTGAGTCGCGTCGGCGGGGTGGGGCCCGTCAGTGCCGGCGGGCCCACTCCACGGCGGGGCAGCGGTCCATGACCACGTCGAGCCCGGCGTCCTTGGCGCGCCGGGCCGCCGCTTCGTCGACCACGTCCAGCGGCAGCCACACGGCCTTCGCGCCCGCCGCGATCGCCTCGTCGACGACGGCCCCGGCGTGCTCGGAGCGCCGGTACACGCCCACGACGTCCACCTCGGAGGCGTCCGGCACGTCGGCCAGCGAGGCGTAAGCCCGCTCGCCCAGCACGCTGCTCCCGGACGGATGCACCGGGACGATCCGCTTGCCGCGCCGCTGCAGCAGCCGCGCCTGGTTGTAGACCTCGCGGGACGGGTTGTCGCCGAGCCCCACGAACGCCCACGTCCTGGACTCGCTGAGCAGCCGGTCGATCACGTCCGCGTCGGCGTATGAATCACCCATGTCTCGCACAACATCCCCTTGCGGTCGATCGTTCCCGCGCGGTCAGGGGCGGCCGAGGGCCCGGTAGTTCCAGCCCGCGGCGCGCCAGCGCTCGGGGTCGAGGGCGTTGCGGCCGTCCACGATGTTGCGCTCGGCCACGACCTGCGCGACGGCCGTGGGCTCCATGTCGCGGAACTCCTGCCATTCGGTCAGGAGCAGCACCACGTGCGCGTCGCGCACCGCGTCCAACGCGGACCCGCCGAAGTCCAGGGACGGCTGGGCGCGGCGGGCGTTCGGCATCGCGCGCGGGTCGTAGACGGTGACCTTCCCGCCCTGCGCCCGGATGGAAGCCGCCACGTCCAGGGCGGGCGAGTCGCGCACGTCGTCGGAGTTCGGCTTGAACGCCGCGCCGAGCACCCCGACCGTCCGGTCGGCGAACGAGCCGCCGAGCAGCTGCCGGGCGAGGTCCACCATCCGGATGCGGCGCCGGATGTTGATCTCGTCGACCTCGCGCAGGAACGTCAGCGCCTGGTCGGCGCCGAGCTCCCCGGCCCGGGCCATGAACGCGCGGATGTCCTTGGGCAGGCAGCCGCCGCCGAACCCGAGGCCGGGACCGAGGAACCGGCCGCCGATCCGGTCGTCGTACGACAGCGCCTCCGACAGCTTGGTCACGTCCGCGTGGGCCGCCTCGCAGACCTCGGCCATCGCGTTGATGAAGGAGATCTTGGTGGCCAGGAACGCGTTCGCCGACACCTTGACCAGCTCGGCGGTGGCGTAGTCGGCGGTGAGGAACGGCGTGCCGGCGGCGATCATCGTCCGGTAAAGCTCGCGCAGCACCTTCTCGGCGTGTTCGGCGGCGCCCTGCTCGGCGGGCAGGCCCGCGACGATCCGGTCCGGGCGCAGGGTGTCCTCGACGGCGAAGCCCTCGCGCAGGAACTCGGGGTTCCACGCCAGCACGGCGTCGCCGCCCACCGGCGCGGTCCTGGCGACCGTCTCGGCCAGCCGCGCCGCCGTCCCGACCGGGACCGTCGACTTGCCGACGATCAGGCAGGGCCGGTGCAGCAGCGGCGCGAGCGCGCCGATCGCGGCGTCCACGTAGGTCAGGTCGGCGGCGTACTCGCCGGGCTTCTGCGGGGTCCCCACGCACAGGAAGTGGACGTCGCCGAACTCGGCGGCCTCCTCGTAGGACGTGGTGAACCGCAGCCGCCCGCTGTCCAGCCCGCGGCGCAGCACCGGTTCCAGGCCGGGCTCGTAGAAGGGCAGGTCCCCGGCGGCGAGCCGGGCGATCTTCCCCTCGTCGGCGTCCAGGCCGAGCACGTCGAAGCCCAGGTCGGCCATGCAGGCCGCGTGGGTGGCGCCGAGGTAGCCGGTTCCGATGACCGTCAGCCGCTGGGTCAAGGCGGGCTCCTTCCGGTGTCGCTGCCGCCGTCGCGCCCTAGTGAACCTTCCCCGAAGCACGCTCGGGTACCGGCGGCGGCCGAGCGCAGTCTACTGGCCGGTAGCATCTGCGGTATGAGCCATGACTTTCCCGCGTACGCGCCGTCGGAGGAGCACGAGTTGCTGCGGGCGACGGTGCGTGAGTTGGCGGATGCCAAGATCGCGCCGTTCGCGGCGGAGGTGGACGAGGACTCGCGTTTCCCGCAGGAGGCCCTGGACGCGCTGGTGGCCAATGACCTGCATGCGGTGCATGTGCCGGAGTCCTATGGGGGTGCGGGCGCGGACGCGCTGGCGACGGTGATCGTGATCGAGGAGGTCGCGCGGGCGTGCGCGTCCTCGTCGTTGATCCCGGCGGTGAACAAGCTGGGCACGGTCCCGGTGCTGCTGGCGGGCTCGGAGGAGCTGAAGAAGCGGTATCTGGCGCCGGTGGCGCGCGGTGAGGCGATGTTCTCCTACGCCCTGTCGGAGGCCGATGCGGGGTCGGATGCGGCCGGGATGAAGACCCGCGCGGTGCGTGACGGCGAGCACTGGGTGCTCAACGGCGCCAAGATGTGGATCACCAACGCGGGGGTGTCGCAGTACTACACGGTGATGGCGGTCACCGATCCGGCGGCGGGGGCGCGGGGGATCTCGGCGTTCGTGGTGGACAAGGCCGATGCGGGGGTGTCGTTCGGGGCCAAGGAGCGCAAGCTGGGGATCAAGGGGTCGCCGACCCGGCAGGTGATCTTGGAGGATGTGCGGATCCCGGCCGATCGGATGATCGGTGCCGAGGGCACCGGTTTCAAGACCGCGCTGGCCACGCTGGATCACACCCGGATCACCATCGCCGCCCAGGCGCTGGGCATCGCCCAGGGCGCACTGGACTTCGCCCTCGGCTATGTCAAGGAACGCCGGCAGTTCGGTAAGCCGATCGCTGATTTCCAGGGTGTGCAGTTCATGCTGGCCGATATGGCGATGCGGTTGGAGGGCGCCCGGCAGTTGACCTATCACGCGGCGATCAAGTCCGAGCGGGCGATGCACGGCGAGAAGATCGCGGACCTGACGTTCGTGTCCTCCGCTTGCAAGGCGCTGGCTTCGGATGTGGCGATGGACGTCACCACCGACGCGGTGCAGTTGTTGGGCGGGTATGGGTACACGCGGGAGTTCCCGGTGGAGCGGATGATGCGCGACGCCAAGATCACCCAGATCTACGAGGGCACCAACCAGATCCAGCGCATGGTCATCGCCCGCCAACTCCTCAAGTAGGCACCAGACCGCCCCCGCGCCCCCGCGTCCAATACCCGGACCGGGGGCGCGCCCGTTATCCCCGATTCGCGTGGGCGCCCGGGGTCTCCGGCTAGCTTCGCCCGGTGACCTCACCCCTCGAAGTCCAGCAGGCGGAACTCGCCGGCCGGCTCGGCCCTCCCATGATCGGCGCGTTCGTCCTCGGCTCCGTCTACCTGCTGACGGCCCTGCCCCTCGCCTTCGCCGCGGTGGCGCTCGACATCACCGGCGCGCTCGCCCCGGCTCCGTTCGCGGCCGAGGCGGCTCCGGTGTTCCTGCTGGGCGGCCCGGAACTGCTGCCCCGCCTGGTGGCCTGGCAGCGCGGGCAGAAGCCGCTCCGGCTGTGGCTGCGGGACCCGGACCGGCGGCGGGCGCTGCTGCCCGCCGCCGAACTCCTGGCCCTCGCGCAGGCGGTCTCCCACGGCCGCGAGGACGATCCGCGCATCGTGCCGATCGCCGAAGGGCTGCGCGGCCTCGCCGCCGGGGCGTTTGGTGGGTGAGGGGGTCACAGGCGGGCGGGGAGGCCGAAGCGGGTGGTGACGAGGACGGGGTCGTGGAAGGCGGTCACGGCGGCGATGGCGGGGCCGCGCAGGGTGACGACCTGGATGGCGAAGGCCTCGCCGTTCAGGTACATCGCGAAGCCCGGCTGCCCGTTCGCCCGGACCGGGACGAGCCGGATCCGCTCCTTGCGGAGCCTGGCCTCCAGCAGCCGGACGACGCTGTCGCGGCCGGCGAACCACGACGGGTTGGGCGGCATCTGCCAGACCGCGTCCTCGGTCAGCATCCGGGCCAGCGCGGGGATGTCGGCCCGCTCGAAGGCGTCGGCGTACCGGTCGAGCAGGTCGCGGCGCTCCGGCTCGTCCGGCTCGGTGATCTCGTCGATGGCCGGTTCCAGCCGGTCCAGCCGGGCCCGGGCGCGCTGCAGCGTGCTGTGCACCGCGGTCGGGGTGAGGCCGAGCGCGTCGGCGGTCTCCTCCGCCGACCAGGCCAGCACGTCCCGCAGGATGAGCACCGTCCGCTGCTGCGGGGGCAGGTGCTGCAGGGCGGCGATGAGGGCCAGCCGCAGCCCGGCCCGTCCGGCCACGATCGCCGCCGGGTCGGCCTGCTCGTCGGCGATCGGCTCCAGCCAGGGGACCTCCGGTTCGCGCGGGCCCAGCGCGTTCGGGTCGGTGGCCGGGCCGCCGAGCCCGGCCGGCAGCACCCGGCGGTTCCCGTTCCGCAGGGCGTTGAGGCAGGCGTTGGTGGCGATGCGGTAGAGCCAGGTGCGCATCGACGCGCGGCCCTCGAAATCCTGGTACGACCGCCAGGCGCGCAGGTAGGTCTCCTGCACGAGGTCCTCGGCGTCCTGCACCGACCCCAGCATCCGGTAGCAGTGGGTCAGCAGTTCCCGCCGGAACGGCCCGGTCAGTCGGACGAACTCGTCATGCGGCTGCTCGATCACGGTCAACCGATACACCTCCTTGCCTGTACAGACCCGCCGGAGCGCCGGATTCATCGGGTTCCGCCCGGCCGATTTCGCGGGCCCGCGGGTCGGTACAGGTATGAACAGGAAATGGGTTCTCGGCCTTACCTCAGCGGCCTCGGTGATGGTGGCGCTGGACGCCACCGTGGTGACGACGGCGCTGAGCCGGATCCGGTTGGATCTCGGCACCTCTATGGAGCAACTCGAGTGGACGGTGAACGCCTACAGCCTGAGCTTCGCGGTCCTGCTGATGACCGGTGCCATGCTGGGCGACCGGTTCGGGCGGCGGGCGGTCTTCACGGCCGGGCTGGGGCTGTTCACGGCCGCGTCGGTGGCCTGCGCGCTCGCCCCGGACGTCGGTTGGCTGATCGCGGCGCGGGCGGTGCAGGGCGCCGGCGCGGCGCTGGTGATGCCGCTGGCGATGGCGCTGCTCAGCGCCGCCTATCCGCCGCCGGAGCGGCCGAAGGCGCTGGGGCTGTTCGCCGGGCTGACCGGGCTCGCCGTGGTCGGCGGGCCGGTGATCGGCGGCGCCGTCACCCAGGGGCTCGCCTGGGAGTGGATCTTCTGGCTCAACCTGCCGATCGGCCTGGTGGTCATCCCGCTGGTGCTGCGCCGCGTCCCGGAGAGCCGCGGCGGCGGTGAGGGCCTGGACGTCGGCGGGCTGCTGCTGGTGACCGGTGCCGCGCTCGGGCTGGTGTGGGGGCTGATCCGCTCGGACGCGTCCGGATGGGGCAGCGCCGAGGTCACGGGCACGCTGGCCGCGGGCGCGGTCTGCGCGATCGCCTTCGTGGCCTGGCAGCGGGCCGCCAGGCGGCCGATGGTGCCGCTGGAGCTGTTCCGGCTGCGGGGGTTCGCGGCGGGGAACGCCGCCGGGGTGTTCCTGTACGCGTCGCTCTACGGGTCGCTGTTCTTCGCGGCGCAGTACTTCCAGACCGCGCGGGGCGACACGCCGCTGGCCGCGGGCCTGCACCTGCTGGCCTGGACGGCGTCCGTCACGATCGTCGCGCCGGTGGCGGGGCGCCTGGTGAACCGGACCGGGGCCCGGCCGCCGGCCGTGCTCGGACTGGCGCTGCAGGCGGCCGGCATGGGCTGGCTGGCGCTCGCCGCCACGCCGTCGGTGCCGTACTGGCAGCTGATCGCGCCGATGCTCATCGCCGGTGCCGGGGTGAGCATGGCGATGCCCGCCGCGCAGGCCGCCGTGCTGAACGCGGTTGCGCCGCAGCAGATCGGCAAGGCGTCCGGCGTGTTCAACACCGGACGGCAGCTGGGCGGGGTGTTCGGCGTCGCGGTGCTGGCCCTGGCGTTCGGCAAGGCCGGGAGCTACGCGGGTCCGGCGCCCTTCTCCGACGGGTTCGCCGCCGCGATCGGCGTCAGCGCCGCGCTCTCGCTCGCCGGCGCCGCCGCGGCCCTCGCCGTCCCGGGCCGCAAGCCCGCGGCCGCCCCGGCTCCCGCCGAACCGGTGCTCGCACCGAACGCCTGATCGCCCGAAAAGGCGAGGCGGCGGTCGCCGGCGATGGCCGGCGACCGCCGCCGCGGCCGGTCAGGTGTGCGTGATCTTGACGATGACCTTGCCGTCCTTCGTCATGTGCGGGCGGAAGGTGAGGCCGTTGATGGTCGAGGACGAGCTGGACCCGGTCCACGAGGCGTCCATCGAGGTGACCATCTTGCTGTCGTGCCCCTGCGCGGTGAAGATCACCCGCGGGCCCTCGGTGCGGACGTCGATGCCGTCCAGGCCGTACTTGGGGTCGAGCGGGATCGTCTGCCCGTCGGCGACCTCGACCTCGCAGTCGGCGTCGCGGCAGGCCTCGAGGTCCGTGCCGTCCTTCGGGGCGCCCTTCTTGTCCTTGGGCGCCTTGCCGGACGGGCTCGCCGGCGCGGGCGACGCGGCGTCCGGCGACGCGGCGGCCGAACTGCTCGGGGACGGCGCGGGCGCCTCCGCGGCGCTGAGCCGGGCGCGCGTCTGCGCGGCGCAGCCGCTCACCGCGAGCGCGGCGACGGCGGTGGTGGCGATCAGGCCGAGAAACCTTGTCGACATCCTGTGGACTCCTGACGGTGACTTCTCTGTGCATGCCTATCGCTACCCAGAGTAGTCGATCAAGAATCCGGCCGACATGCGGGGGGAGTCCCTGTAGCGCCAGGTCAGGAACCCGGCAGTTCGTCCACGATCATGGTCTGCAGGACGCGGCCGAACTCTCCGTGACCGTCGGAGAGCGTCGCCTCGCACAGCGCGCCGCCCTGCGGGCTGACGCTCACCGACGCGCCCATGCACAGCCACTCGCCGTCCGGGTCGCGGTGCAGCGCGACGGTGAGGTCGGTGTTGACGATCAGCCACTTGGACACGTCGAGCTGGCTGCCGACGCCGGACGCGCTGTCGGCCAGCACCAGCGCCCGCACCAGCGGCGTGTCCGGCTCGCCCGCGACCAGCGGGACGCGCGAGCGCGCCCAGGTCGTCCCCGGGCCCGGCTCGAAGAACGTGCCCTCGACCAGGCGCCACTCCATCGCCGACAGGTAGCCGTGCGTGTGCAGGTCGGTCGGTTCGAACGCCGGGCCCTCGCCGGGGAGCGGCGGCGGGGCGGGCGCGTGGACCATGCCGGGGACCTCGGCCGGCGCCCTGCGGATCCGCCAGGCGGTGGCCCGCACGACCGGCCGCCCCTCGTGGGTCAGCTCGCCCTCGAGCAGCGCGATCCGGCGGCCCGGGCGGACGACCCGCGTGGTGATCTCCAGTTCGGCGACCGGGACGGGGGAGAGGATCTCCAGGGTCACCCGCGCGATCCGGGCGCCCGGCGCCGGGTCGGTGCGCTCGAACGCCCGCCCCATCATGCCGGCGACCGGGCCGGCGTGCTGCTGCGCCGGCGACCACGGGCCCGCGGTCGCGCGGGTGCTCGCGAACCGCTCGCCGCCCGCCCGGCCGGCGCCGAGCGGTTCGTAGAAGGCCTGGGGGAAGTCGCCGTCCACCGCCGTGCTCCTCTCTGCGGAACCTCGTCCTAGAACGGCATTCTAGATCGTCAGCGGCAGAGCTTCTCCGTGGCGGTCCCGGTGTCCAGCGCCGCCTCCGACGTCGGCGACGCGCTCGGCGACGGCGAGGCGACCTTCACCTTCTTCACCCCGTCCCAGTCGGCGCCCACCATCACCTGGATCCGCGACCCCAGCGACGAGACCTCCTTCAGCTTGGCGTTCGGGATCGCCGCCGCCAGGGTCTTCGCCGAGTCCTCACGGCCCGGGCCGTACTGGATCTGCGTCCGCTGCAGCCCGCGCCGCGCCACGCCCGGGGCCACCGTGACGTGGAAACCGTCCTTGGACAGCTGCGCGCCCGCGTGCGTCGCCAGCCCGCGCGTGCCGATCGCGTTCAGGACGCGGACGCTGATGTCCTCCGGCGGCACCGTCGGCCCGTCCGACGGCTTCTTCGTCGGCGACGCGCTCGGCTTCGGCGCCGGCTTCTTCTCGCTCAGCGGCTGGTCGTGCCGGATCCGGCCGAACAGGTCGTTGGCCTCCGCCTGGTCCCACTGGACGGTCGACTGCGGCGACGGCGAGTTCCACAGCAGCGCGTTGTAACCCGGATTCGCCAGCGGGACGTTCGCGAACGTCAGGCTGTCGGTCGACAGGTCCTTCATCTGGTCGGCGAGCTTCGGCAGGCTCTTGGCGAGCTCCGGGTCGACCCGCAGCGACTTCAGCGCCGCGTTCAGGAACTTCGTCGACTTGACCGGGTCGCTCAGCGTCTTCGACGACAGCGCCTGCTTCATCATCGACGCCATGAACCGCTGCTGCCGGTCGATCCGGCCGAGGTCGGTGCCGCCGGTCAGCGTGTAGCGGGCACGCGCGAACCCCAGCGCCTTCAGCCCGTCCACGTGCGAGGTGCCCTTCGGCAGCTTCAGCCCGCTCTTCGGATCGTCGATCGGCTGCTCGGTGCACACGTCCACGCCGCCGAGCGCGTCCACCATGTTGACGAACCCGTAGAAGTTCACCTCGATGTAGTGGTCGATCGACACGCCGGTGGCGCGCTTGATCGTGGCCACCGTGAGGTCGGGGCCGCCGAACTGGTACGCCCAGGTCAGCTTGCCCGGACGGGCCGGGACCTGCTGCCCCTTCGCCCCCTCCGACCCGTTCGACCTGTGCGCCGGGATCGTCACGTACGAGTCGCGCGGCAGGCTCACGATCGACACCCGGTCGTGGTCCCTGGACACGTGCACCAGCTCCATCGTGTCGGAGCGCTCGCCCGGGTCGTGGCCCAGCTTCGCCGCCTTCTGCTGCGCCTTCGTCAGCCCCTCGCGCCGGTCGACCCCCGCGACGAGGATCGTCATCGCGCCCTTCGGGCCGTCCTTGCCCTTGCCGAGCCCGCCGACGTCCACCTTGTCGATCGCGCCCGTCACGTAGTTCTGGAACGCCCACGCCCCGCCCGAGGTCAGCAGCACGAACGCCGACATCGTCCCGGTCAGGGTGAGGAACCGCTTCTGCCGGCGGGCGCTCATCGCCGCGCGCGGGCTGATCCTGCGGCCCGGACGGCGCGGCCCGCGCGGACCGTCCACCCGCACCCGCGGCGCCGGCATCCCGTCGATGGTGACGCCCTCGATGTCGCCGTCGTCGTCGGCGGGACCGTCCGCCGCCCCGCCCGCGGGACGGGGCCGGAAGTAGCGCTCCAGCGGATCGGCGTCGCCGCGACCCGAGTCGTGCCCGTCTGCCATGCCGACGCCCGCCTCCCGAAAAGACACTCGTTCTCGCGTGGGTCCCCACCACTCTAAAGTGGGGAACACCCGTCCGTTCGCTACCTGGACGTCGTGTCCTTGCAGTAACGTGGCGCCGTCTTGACCACACCCCGGCGGCCCGCACGCAAACCTGGGTGGCGTGGGCTGCGTCAGACAAGCAAGCGAGAGAGAGGAAGGGGGGCCTCCCTCCGGCCGCGGCACCCCGTCGCCACGGCCGAGGTGCGCCCGCGAGCCCACATGAATCCATCTCCCCACGCCCAGCACACGACCCGGCGCGGAACGCGGCGGAGCACCGGCGGCGAGCGCACCTGGCCCGCGGTGTCGGTGGTCATGCCGGTCCTCAACGAGCAGCGGCACCTGAGCGACTCCGTCCGGCGGATCATGTCCCAGGACTACCCCGGCGAGATGGAGCTCGTCCTCGCCGTCGGGCCGTCCCGCGACCGCACCGAGGAGATCGCCCGCGGGCTCGCCCGCGAGGACCCGCGCATCGTCGTGGTCGCCAACCCGACCGGGCGCACCCCGCAGGGCCTCAACATCGCGATCAAGGCGTCCCAGTACTCGATCATCGTCCGGGTGGACGGGCACTCGCTGCTGCCGCCCGACTACGTCCGCGCCGCGGTCGAGACGATGGAGGAGACCGGCGCCGACAACGTCGGCGGGATCATGGCCGCCGAGGGCGTCACCCCGTTCGAGAAGGCCGTCGCCCGCGCCATGACGTCCCGGATCGGCGTCGGCAACGCCCGCTTCCACACCGGCGGCGAGGCCGGCGAGGTCGAGACCGTCTACCTCGGCACCTTCCGGCGCAGCGCGCTGGAGCGGGTCGGCGGCTACGACGAGACCTTCACCCGCGCGCAGGACTGGGAGATGAACCACCGCATCCGGCAGACCGGCGGGCGGATCTTCTTCACACCGCGGATGCGCGTGACCTACCGCCCCCGGCCGAACCTGCGGGCCCTCGCCAAGCAGTACTTCCACACCGGGCGCTGGCGCCGCGTCGTCGGCCGCGAGCACCAGGGCACGCTCAACCTGCGCTACCTGGCGCCGCCGATCGCGGTGGTCGCGATGGCGGCCGGCGCGGTCGCCGGGGCGTTCGGGTTCTGGCCCGGCTGGATCCTGCCCGGCGGGTACGCGATCGCGATGATCGGCGGCGCCGCCGTGGAGGGCCGCGGGCTGCCGCCGTCGGCCTGGATCCGGCTCCCGCTGGTCTTCGCGACCATGCACGTGACCTGGGGCGTCGGCTTCCTGACCAGCCCGCCCCGGCTCGGCCAGCCGACCCCCGCCAAACCCGGCGAACCGGTCCTGTAGCGGTCAATTCGGCCGATCTCCTCTGAACCCTCGTGCGTTTCCGCACGTCTCAGGGTTAGGCCCGGCGGGATCACGCCCGCCGGAGGCGAGGAGGTTGCCATGTCCAACGGCGCACGGCACGGCATGGGCGCGGTGGTGGGACTCGTCGCGACCCCCGTGGTCGGATGGTGCCTGCTGTTCGGCACGAACAAGATGCTCCGCGCCACGCGGACCGGGCTCGTCCAGTACCGCAGCTACCACGGCAGCGAGCTGTGGATCGGCGCGCTCGTCCTCCTCGTGGCGGCGGTCGTGATCGGCCTGCTGGTCGGGTCCCGGCTGTCACCGCTCGCGTCCCTCGTCCCCGGCGTCGTCTACGGCGCGCTGGGCGCGCTCTGGATCGCCGATCCCATCTGGGCGACGCAGCACACGTCGAAGAAGCCCCTTCCCGACAACCTCCTCGAGGGCTATCTGCTGTTCGCGCCGATGGGCATGTTCCTCCTGCTCGGTGTCCTGCTCACCGTGGCGTCGGTGCCGCCGTCGCGGTGGCGGGCGCGCACGCCCGGCGCGCCGCGCTACGCCGGGCCGCCGCCCGCGCCCGCGATGCCGATGGGCGCGCCCCAGGCGCCCGCGCAGGACACTCCGTGGGGGAGCCCGCCGCAGTACGGGCAGCAGCCGCAGTACGGGCCGGGCGCCCAGCAGGGCTACGGGCAGGGCGGCTCGCAGCCGGCCCTCCCTTCGGCGCCGCTCCCGAACCGGCCGCGCTCGTCGTCCGCGCCGCCGCCGGCGCGGCCCGCGTCCGGCGCCGTCCCGTTCGACGACGGCCGCGACGACGCCCGTCCGTCAGCGCAGGGCGGCGGCTCCGGCGAGGGCGTCGGCGAGTGGACGCAGATGTACGGCGGCGACGACCTGCGCGGCGACCGCTAGGCCAGGGCCTCGAGGACGCCGGGGACGTCGTTGACGACCATGGCGTCGACGCCGGCGGCCGCGTAGTCGGGGGCGCGGTCGGCGGCCGGGCACCACGCGATCACGTCGAGGCCCGCCTGGTGCGCGACGTCCACGCAGTGGTCCAGCGGGCGCAGCCGGCTGTCGGGGTGCTCGAACCCGCACGAGCCGGTGTGCACGGCGATGGCCTGCAAGTCCAGGCCCGCCGCCGCCGGGACCGCGTGCCACATCGGGAACCGCAGCCAGGTCAGCAGGCCCAGCGGGACGTCCGGCAGCTCGTCGCGCAGGAACACCAGCAGCGCCGGGTCGAACGAGGTGACCAGCAGCCGGCGCCGGCGCGCCTCGCGCTTGAGCACCGGCAGCAGCAGGGCGCCGGTCCGGCGGGACGGGGCGTCCACCGCGTCCTCCAGCACGGTCTTGACGTCGACGTCGACCGCGACGCCCGCGGGCAGCGCGTCGAAGATCTCGGTGAGCAGCGGCAGGCCGCTGGCGTCGGCGGGCATGTCCACGATGTGGTCGCCGCCCTCGACGGTCGGGTCGTGCCGCAGCACGAGGTGGTCGTCGGCGGTGCGGGTCACGTCGATCTCGACCCAGTCCAGGCCGGCGTCGACGGCGGCGAGCAGGGACGGAAGGGAGTTCTCCGCGACCGGCGGCGCCCCGCCGGGCGGCGTGCGCTCGCCCGAGCCGAGACCGCGGTGGCCGATGACTGTGGGGGACTTCTCGAAGATCAAGACGGGTCCTCGGTGGCGAGATGCTCGGCGACGACGGCGTCGAGCGGCTGGGTGACCTTCAGGTTGCGCTCGCTGCCCTCGACCACGCGGATCGGCACGTCGGGCAGGTAGCGGTGGACGATCCCGCAGTCGTCGGTGGCGCGCAGCGCCGGATCGGCGAGCGCCAGCTCGTACGCCTTGCGGATGGTGCCGAGCCGGAACCCCTGCGGGGTCTGGAAGCGGCTCATGGTCTCGCGCGGCGGCATCGACGCGACGACGCCGTCCTCGACCACGACGATCGTGTCGGGCGACGGCACGCCGACCGCGACGGCCTCGTGGCCGTCCAGCGCCGCGAGCACCCGGTCGATGACCGGGGCGTCCACGAACGGGCGGGCGGCGTCGTGGAACAGCACGCGCGCGTCGTCGGGGTGGCCGTCCAGGACGCGCAGCGCGGCGACCGTCGAGGCGGTGCGGGTCGCGCCGCCCTCCACCACGCCCGTCACGCTGCGGAACGGGGCGGCGATCACGCCGGCCTCGCGCAGGTGCCCGGCGGCCATCACCACCAGCACCTCGGCGATGCCGGGATGGGCGTCGAACGCGGCGATCGCGTGCGCCAGCATCGGGCGCCCGCCGACCTCCAGGAGCTGCTTGGGACGCCCCGCGCCCATGCGCTCGCCGACCCCGCCGGCGAGCACCACCGCAACCGTCCGCGCCGCCATCTCTCCCTCTCGCCGATCGGTCCGGCCGTTCCTGCGACAGGCGGTCACCGAATCGCTACGCTGGGCTGTCGTCCGTACGCTTCGATCCCGCCGGAGGCGCCGATGACCGGGGTCCGCCCGCGGCACCGGTCCGCCAGGCACAACGTACCGGAGGCGGCCGACGCCGTGGAGGAGAACCAGGCCACCCCGCCCGAGGGCGCCCCGCAGCGGGCCGCCGACGGCGCCGACGGCGCGGCCGCGCGCGGTGACGGGCTCGTCGCGGCGTACGCGGTCGCCGGGTACGCGCCGGTCCTGGTGCGCTGGGCGGCCTCCCGCGGGCTGTCGCCCGCGACGGTGTCGGCGATCTCGTTCGGTCTCGGCGCGCTCGCGGCCGTGTGGTTCTCCGCCGGCTCCCACGCCGGGATGGTCGCGGGCGCGGGGCTGCTGTACGTCTCGTTCGTCCTCGACTGCGTGGCCGGTACGGCCGGCGCGTCGTGGCCCGCCACCGTCCTCTGCCTGGCCAAGGAGGCCGCGGTCTACGCGGGCCTGGCGGTCGGCGCCGGGGTGCAGGTGCCCGGAGGGCCCGGATTCCAGGGGAACGCGTGGGCGGCGGCGGTGGGCGCGCTGGCGCTGCTGTCGGTCCGGCACGCGATGGACGCGGCGTACACGACGTACACGACGTACACGGCATACACGGCGGACGCGGCGTCCCGGCACGGCCGGCGCCCGCATCCCGGCCACCCGCATCCCGGCCACCCGCATCCCGGCGGCCCGCGCCAGGAGTTCGCGCGCCGCGCGCTGCGGGCGCTCGCGCTCCCGGTCGGCGAGCGGTTCGCGCTGATCGCGGTGACCGCCGGGATCGCGGGCGCGCGGGTCACCTTCGGCGTCCTGCTGCTGTGGGGCTCGGCCGCGGCCGTGTTCGTCCTGGCCGGGCACGTGTGCGAAGCGCTCGCCCGGACGCTGCGCGCACCCGGATCGGAGGCCCCGTGAACGGCCCTGTGAACGGCGCCGTGCCGGCCGCGGTCGGCGACCACCGCGACGACGGCCCGGTGTGCCTGGCGCTGGGCCGGACGGCGCGCGGGCGGCTCCCGCCGCTGCCCGCCGCGATAGCCGCCGCCGGAGTCACCGCGCTGCTGCTCGCGGCCGGTATGCACGGGCCGCCGACTCCCGCGCTGCTCGCCCCGTTCGTGGTGGTCCTGCTGGCCGGTCCGTCCTCCGGGCACCCGCACGCCGGACGCCTGGACTGGCTCGTACCGCCCGTAATCCGCGCGATCGAGTATGGTTACCTCGCCGTACTGGGATTTGCGCAGGGAGTGCCGGCACCGCTCGGCTACGTGCTGACGGCCGTCCTCGCGCTCCACCACTGCGACGCCGCGTACCGCTCCCGCCAGGGAGTCCGGCCGCGGGGGCTCGTCCTCCGCGCCGGCCTCGGCTGGGACGGCCGGATGCTCTGTGTGGCCTTCGCGGGCCTCTGCGGGCTGCTTCCGATCGCGTACGCTGCGCTGGCCGCCTACCTTGGTGTGCTGTTCGGCGGCGAGGGCGTCGCCATGTGGGCGCGGTCCGGTGGCGGCGGCGTGATGGTCGACTGGGAGGAAGAACGAGCATGATCGGCATGGTGCTGGCGGCGGGCGCGGGCCGGAGGCTGCGGCCGTACACCGATACCCTCCCCAAGGCCCTGGTCCCGGTGGACGGCGAGACCACCATCCTGGACATCGCGCTCGGCAACCTCGCCGAGGTCGGGCTGACCGACGTGGTCATCGTCGTCGGCTACTGCGCGGGCGCGGTCGAGGAGCGCAAGGCCGCCCTCGAGGAGAGGTACGGCGTGTCCATCACGCTGGTCCACAACGACAAGGCCGAGGAGTGGAACAACGCCTACTCCATGTGGCTGGCTCGGGAGCACTTCTCCAAGGGCGTCCTCATGGTCAACGGCGACACGGTCCACCCGGTGGGCGTCGAGAAGACGCTACTGGCGAACCGCGGACCGGACATCCTCCTGGCCGTGGACAACGTGAAAACTCTCGCCGAAGAGGAGATGAAGGTCGTCCTCGACGAGAGCGAGCACCTCAAGACGATCACCAAGCTGATGGACCCGTCCACCGCCTACGGCGAGTACATCGGCGCGACCCTCATCGAGCCCGCCGCCGCGGTGCCCCTCGCCGACGCCCTCAAGGCGACCTGGGAGGCCGACCCCGACCAGTACTACGAGGACGGCTACCAGGAGCTGGTGAACCGGGGCGGCCGCATCGCGGTCGCGCCGATCGGCGAGGTCGAGTGGGTGGAAGTGGACAACCACGACGACCTGGAGAAGGCCCGCCGGATCGCCAAGACCTACTGAGGCCGCCGGCGCCACACGCGGGACGACCCGAGCGAGGAGGCCCATGCCCCTGCTGACGCGGATGCTGAACGCGCCGCTCTCCATCGACGTGCGGCGCGGTGCCGTCGCCGCCCTCGGCGAGCTGCTCGCCGACCGGCGGATCGCCACCGAGGGCCGGGTGGCCATCGCCGTCGGCCAAGGCCAGGGCGACCACATCGCCGAGCACGTCCGCCCGTCCCTGTCGGCCTGCGAGGTGTTCCGGGTCGAGGGCGGCACCGTCGACGCGGCCGTCGGGCTCGCCGGGAAGCTGCGCGGCGGGACGTTCGAGGCCGTCGTCGGCATCGGCGGCGGCCGGACGATCGACGCGACCAAGTACGCGGCGACGCTGTCGGGCATCCCGATGGTGTCGGTCGCCACGAACCTGTCCCACGACGGGATCTGCTCCCCGGTCGCGTCCCTGGAGCACGAGAAGGGCAAGGGCTCGTTCGGCGTGGTGATGCCGCTGGCGATGGTCGTCGACCTCGACTACGTGCACGCCGCCCCCGAACGGCTCGTCCGCGCCGGGATCGGCGACGTGGTGAGCAACTTCTCCGCGGTGGACGACTGGCTGCTGGCCGCCGACGAGTGCGGCGAGCGCGTCGACCGGATGGCGCTGACCGTCGCCCGCACCGCCGCCGAGGCGCTGCTGCACCAGCCGGGCTCCATCGAGTCCGACCGGTTCCTCACCGTCCTCGCCGAGGGCCTGGTGCTGTCGGGGATGGCGATGTCGTTCGCCGGTGACTCCCGCCCGGCGAGCGGCGGCGACCACGAGATCCTGCACGCCATCGACCGGCTCTACCCGGGGACCGCCAACCACGGCGAGCTGGCGGGCATCGGCGCGGCGTTCTGCTACCACCTGCGCGCCACCCGGCTCGACGGCGGCGCGGGCGCCGGCGACACGGCCGCGGAGCGGCTCGGGGAGATCCTCACCTGCCTCGGCCGGCACGGGCTGCCGCGCTTCCCGGCCGACGTCGGCCTGACCGAGGACCAGTTCGCGGAGGCCGTGCTGTACGCCCCGCGGACCCGTCCCGGCCGCTATACGATCTTGGAACACCTCGGCCTCGACAAGGGCGAGACGCTCAAGGCGGTGGAAGAGTATGTCCAGGCCCATGGAGGCTGAGCTCCCCGGTCCCTCCCCGGCCGGCCCCGGTGCACCGGACGCGGGCGACCACCGCCCGCCGCGCAAGGCCGCGAAGGTCGCCGACATCCGCCGGTACGGGCAGCCGCCCGGCCTGAAGGACCGGCGCAACGAGGAGCACTGGGCGGGCCGGCTCTACATGCGCGACCTGTCCCCGTACTTCGGGTGGATCGCGCTGCGCCTCGGGTTCAGCCCGAACCAGCTCACCTACCTGATGATGCTGAGCGGCATCGTCGCCGGCGTCGTGGTGTCGCTGCCCGCGTCCGGCACGGGCGCGCTGTGGACGGCCCTCGGCGGCGCGGTCCTCATCCAGGTCTACCTGCTGCTCGACTGCGTGGACGGCGAGGTCGCCCGCTACCTGCGGCAGACCTCCATCACCGGGGTCTTCCTTGACCGCATCGGCCACTACCTGTCGGAGATCTCGCTGCTCATCGGGCTCGGCTTCGCCGCGCAGGGCGGCTGGCGGAACGGCGGCTGGGCCGAGCTCGGCCTCGTCGCCGCGCTCGGCGCCGCGCTGATCAAGGCGGAGACCGACAACGTCGTGGTGGCGCGCGCCAAGTCCGGGCTGCCCGCCGACCCGGTCGGCGGCGACCGGGCGCTGCGGCCGCGGTCCACCGGCATCGCGCTGGCCCGGCAGGCCGCGTCGATGCTGCGCTTCCACCGCATCATCGGCGCCGTCGAGCTGTCGCTGCTGATCCTGGCCGCCGCGCTGATCGACACCCTGGCCGGCGCGGACACCCCCGTCGCGATCCGGGTGCTGACGGTCGCCGTCGCGCTGGTCGCGGCCGTCCAGACCCTGCTGCACCTGGTCAGCATCCTGGCCTCCCGGAGACTGAAGTGAAGCTGAGCGTCGTCGTCCTCACCATGGGCAACCGCCCGGACGAACTGGCCCGCGCCGTCCGCAGCGCGCTGGAGCAGGAGCACGTGGACGTCGAGGTCGTGCTCGTCGGCAACGGCGTCGACCCCGTCGGCGGCCGCGCCGCCGCCGCGCCGTTCGACGACGAGCGCGTCAAGACGATCAGCCTGCCGAGCAACGTCGGCATCCCGGCGGGGCGCAACCGCGGCGTCGAGGCGTCCTGCGGCGACGTGGTGCTGTTCCTCGACGACGACGGCTGGTACCGGTCCCCGCGGCTCGGCGCCTACCTGCGCGACCGGTTCGCCGCCGACCCGGAGCTCGGCGTCGTGTCGTTCCGCGTCCGCGACCCGGAGGGCGGGCGCGGGGAGCGCCGGCACGTCCCGCGGCTGCGCGCCGGCGACCCGGAGCGGTCGTCGGAGGTCACGACGTTCCTGGGCGGCGCCTGCGCGATCCGCCGCGCCGCCTTCGACGCCGGCGGCGGCCTGCCCGAGGACTTCTTCTACGCCCACGAGGAGACCGACCTCGCCTGGCAGATCCTCAACGCGGGCTACCACATGGTGTACGACGCGTCCGCGGTGATGTTCCACCCGGCCGTGCTGCCGACGCGGCACGACATGTTCTACCGGTACAACGCCCGCAACCGCGTCTGGCTGGCCCGCCGCAACCTGCCGTGGCCCCTCGCCTTCACCTACCTCGCGGTGTGGATCGGGATGACGCTGCTGCGCGAGCGCAAGCCGAGCGCGCTCAAGCCGTGGTTCAAGGGCTTCGCGGAGGGCTGGCGCAAGCCCGCCGGCCCGCGCCGCCCCATCTCCTACCGCACCGCCTGGCGGATGACGCGGACGGGCCGCCCCCCGATCATCTGAGCGCCGACAGGATCAGGTGGGTCAGCTCCCTGGTGATGTCGTCCAGCGGGATGCTCTGGTCGCGGGCGGACCAGTGGTGGACGAGGTTGTTGACGGCGCCGATGATCGCGATGACGGTGAGGCGGTAGTCGCGGTCGGCGGCCTCGCCGCGCGCGACGGCCTCGCGGGTCATCGCGAGCATCGCGTCCTCCCAGTCGGCGCGCCACTGCAGCCGGTGCCGTTCGAGGTCGGCGCTGACGCCGATGACCTCGACGAACGCGATGCGGGCCCAGCGCGGGTCGCTGGCGGTCACGTCGACGAACGCGCGCACCGCGCGCTCGACGCGGACGGGCAGGGGCTGCGCGGCGGCCTCGGCGTAGGCGGCGTCGAGGGCCTCGCGGGCGCGCCGGTTGATGCCGCGGTGCAGCGCCGTGAGCAGTTCCTCGCGTCCGGAGAACTCCTCGTAGAAGTTGCGGGTGGACACGCTGGCGGTGGCGCAGAGCCGTTCGATGGAGGTCGCCGCGTAGCCGCGGGTCCCGAACAGTTCGAGGCCGGCGGCGAGCAGCCGCTCCCTGCGGTCGGCGCGGCGCTCCTCGGCGGAGCGGCCGCCGTAACTGCGTCGGGGGGCGGGGTTCCGGCCGCTCATCGATCTCCGTTCTGGCGGTGTCGGAAGGAGGCGACGCCAGCCTAACCGGGGGCGCGGCGCGGCGCCTCCCGCTCGTCCGCAGGCGGCGGCGCGCAGCGCCTCACCGGCGCCCGCGGTGACGCGCCGCGCCCGGAGCGCGCGACGCGACTCGGCCCGGGTCAGCCGGGCAGGAGGGTGCCCTTCCACTCGGGGTCGGAGGTCAGCACGACCAGGTGCTGGGTGGCCCGGGACACGGCGACGTACAGGACGCGGAGGCCGTTGGGGGACTGGGCCGCGACCGTCTCCGGGGCCGCGATGACGGCGGCGTCGAACTCCAGGCCCTTGGCCTCCAGGACGTCGAGGACCTGGACGCGGTCGGGGAGGCCGGCGGCGATGCGGTCGCGGGCGGCGGCGTTCCACTGCGCGGACGCGATCTCGTGCGGCAGGGGGATCGTGCCCTCGTCGCGGCTCTCGGCCGGATGGAACGGGACGATGACGCCGATCGTGCCCTCGACCTGGGTGAGGAGGTCCTCGGCGGCGTCGCGGGCGGCGGACGCGAGATCGGCCTCGGGCAGCACGCGGACGATGGGGTCGATGCCCGACGAGCGGACGGCGCGCGCCGGGCGGGCCTCGGGCAGCGCGCGGGCCAGCACCCGCGCGGACACGGCGGCGATCTCGGTGGAGTTGCGGTAGTTCGTCGTCAGCTCGTACTCGTACCGGGTGCGGCGCGGCGCGGGCTTGCGGCGGCGGCCCCGGGAGGACGGGTGCTCCCCGCCGAGCGCGGCGTCCATCGCGCGGCGGGCGGCGGCGAGGTCCTCCCAGGCGCTCTGCGCCGGGTCCTCCACGACGGTCCAGCTGGCCTGGCGGCCGCGGCGGCCGAGCATCCGCCACTGCATCGGGGACAGGTCCTGCGCCTCGTCCACGACGATGTGCGCGTACTCGGGTCGCTCCTCGGCCACGCCGTCGTCGACGCGGCGGGACCGCTCGAGCCGCTCCATGGACGTGGTCAGCTCCTGCATCTCCGGCTCCCAGCCGTCGTCCGCGACCTCCTCGCCGGTGAGGATGTTGACGCCGTCGACCACGAACGGGTCGTCGTCGGGGCGGACGCGGCGGCGCGACGACGGGCGGGGCGGGGAGCCGAGGAGCGCGTCGATCTCGTCCAGCAGCGCGATGTCCTGGTAGCTGAGCGGCGCGTCGCCGGCCCACGAGGACGCGAGCCGGGCGATGTCGTCGCGGTGCAGGTCGCGGCCCGCGGCGCGGCGCAGCCGGGCCGGGTCGCCCAGCGAGCGCAGCACGTCGAGGGGGCGGCGGATCGGCCAGAACGCCATGAGGAAGTCGGAGAACGCGCGCTGCTCGCGGACCCGCGCGTCGAACTGCTCGCGCGGCGTCCCGTTGCCGGCCGGGCGGCCGGGCTCGTCGTCGATCGAGCCGAGGCCGTCGGCGGCGAGGATCGCGTTCCACAGCCCGGCCTCGGCGCCCTCGGCCTCCCGCGCCGCCTCCGGACCGCCGACGTCGTTGAACCGCGCCCACAGGGCGTCCAGGAGCATCTCGGCGACCTGGCGGCGGGCCGCGTTCACGTTGCCGCGGCTGCGCCGGTGCACGTCGGCGCGGATCCGGTCGAGGCCGGCCCGGTCGAGCGACACCACGACGCCCTTGAACACCACGCGCAGCTCGTCGGGCGCGTCGGGCGCGTGGTCGGCGACGGCGCGGCGCAGCACGGGCGCCATGGTCTCCGAGCCCTTGAGCGCGGCGAGCGCCGGCGTGTCGTGGACGGTCGCGGTCACGCCGTCGACCAGGTCGCCGAGGGAGCGCAGCGTCGCCGAGCCCTCGCCGAGGGACGGCAGCACCCGCTCGATGTAGGCGGTGAACCGCCGGTTCGGGCCGATCACCAGCACGCCCCGGGAGCCGAACCGGCGCCGGTGCCGGAACAGCAGGTAGGCGACGCGGTGCAGCGCGACGGCGGTCTTGCCGGTGCCGGGGGCGCCGCGGACCAGGACGGTCCCGTCGGCGGGCGCGCGGATCACCTCGTCCTGCTCGCGCTGGATCGTCGCGACGATGTCGCGCATCGCGCCCTCGCGGGTGCGGGCGAGCGAGGCCAGGAACGCGCCGTCGCCGACGATCGTCATCCCGCTGGCGGCGTCCGGGTCGAGCAGGTCGTCCTCGAGGTCGACGACGGTGTGCCCGCGCGAGTGCAGGACGCGGCGGCGGACGACGCCGCGCGGGTCCTCGGGGGTGGCGCGGTAGAAGTCCTCGGCGGCGGGGGCGCGCCAGTCGATCACCAGGGAGTCGTGCTCGCTGGTGCGCACGCCGATCCGGCCGATGTAGCGGACCTCGCCGGCCGGGCGCTCGCCGGGGGCGAGGTCGAGCCGGCCGAACACCAGCCCGTCGTCGGCGACGTCGAGCGCCCGGGCGCGCAGCGCCGCCTGGTGGACCATCGCGTCCCGGTCCACCAGGGAGCCCTTCGTGCCGGCGAGCGACTGCCGGTAGCCCTCGCGGATCATCGCCTGGGCGTCCGCGCGCATCTCCTCCAGCCGCGCGTAGGCGACGTCGACGTACCGCTGCTCGGCGGCGATCTCACGGTCCTTGACCGTGCCGCCGGGTCCGGTCGGCCGCCCGGTGACCTGGGACGACATGCAGGCTGCTCCTCGCGGTCCGCTCGCCGGGGACGGCCCCCGGCGCCCTAACGGGCGAAAGAGACAAGCCTATGCTCTCCCTCCGACGTTCAGCGCGGCGCGGCGGCCCGGGCGAGGGCGCGGCGCAGCGGTCCCGGCCGCCTGCCGGGCGCGACGCGGACCTGGCCGGAGCGGGCCAGGGAGCGGTCGATCTCGTCCAGGACGAGCCGCGCGGGGACGCCCGCGGACGGGCTCGCGCAGCGGAACGCGACGCCGCGCCCGCGCTGCTCGTCCGCGAGGGCCTCGACGTAGGCGCAGGCCGCCGCGGCGGTGGCGGACGAGGCCGGCGACGAGGCGGGTGGGGCGATGACGATCACCTCGCCGGCGCCGCGCTCCAGCATCCCGGGCAGCACCGCCCGGACGATGTCGACCGTGCCGAGGAACCCGTTCCGTACCGCTGCGTCGGCGGGCGTGTCGGGCGCGCCGGGGGCGGAGGCGACGACGAGCCGGTGCACGGCGCCCGTCATGGCCAGGATGTCGGCGACGTCCTTGGGGTCGGTGATGTCGCACGTCCGGACGTGGGTGTTGGGGGAGCGGAAGGCGGTGGCGGCGAGCCCCTCCTCGTCGCGGTCCACGGCGACGACGTCCCATGCCGCCGCGGCGAGCCGCCGCGCCGCGAGCGCCCCGATGCCGCGCGCCGCGCCGGTGACCAGTGCCGTCCGCCTCACGCGAACACCTCCTCGGCCGGGTCGAAGGTCATCGACAGGTGCCCGACCGTGGTGCTGCTCAGCGCGCGCGCCCGGTCCAGGCCCAGGCTCCGCAGCTCCTCGGCCACCGGATGGTCGCCCAGGATCACCTTGGCGCCGCCCGGACGCATCCGCACGTCGGACGGCGTGAGCGTCCACGGCGTCCGGCGGGTGACGCCGTCCAGGCACGAGTACGCGTCCACCTTGGGCGCTCCGGCGCCGCCCGGCATCGGCGCGCCCGGGCTGACGGCCATCTCGATCGCGGTGCGGCCGCCGAACCGGACCGCGCAGCGCTTCACCCGCCCGGCGAGGTCCATCGGCATGTCGGCGAGCTCCTTGGGGAAGCCCCAGATGCTCCGCCCGCACTCCAGGGTGAACTCCTGGTTGACGGGCAGCCAGTGGATGAAGGCCCCCACGTCCCGCAGTCCGCGCAGCCGGCCGAGCGCGCCGGAAGGGGCCGGCGTCCCGGGCGGGCGCACGAGGAAGGCGACGGCGAACTCGTGGTACGGCCCGAGGTCCCCGTCGGCGTACCGGACGAACGCCAGCGAGCAGATCGCCTTGCCCGGCAGCGGCTCGGCGATCTCGAGCCCGGTGTAGGCGATGACGGCCTGCGCCGCGGCGGCCGGGACGGCGAACATGGCCGAGGCGACGGCGGCGTCCCGGATCCGCACCGGAAGCGCGACCTGGTGCCCCTGGATCGGGTGGACTTGCGCGGCAGTTGTCACATCGATAAGTAGAACAGGTTCTCGTTTTGCTGCCAAGGCTCGTCCCGGCACCGATCGGTCACACCGCCGCGCCGCCGCCTCGGCCGCGTTCGAGGGCCGCCTTGATCCGGCCGAGCGTGGCGCGCATCCCCTCCCGGTTGACCCCCGCCCGCCCGCCGGCCGGGACACCGGTGAACACCTTCCCGAGCAGCGAGACGAGCCCGGCGCCGCGGGTGTCGCGCCGCAGGTCCTCCCAGTACTCGGTGAGCCGCGTCCGCGTCTCGCCCGCGCCGCCGACGTCCTCGATCCGGTAGCCCCACAGCGCCACCGGGATGCCGAAGCTGGACACCCGGAACGCGAACGCCTCCCCGGGCACCGCGACCGTCACCCGGCAGTTGGTGAACCACACCCGCCAGCCGAGCCGGTTGAACCCGACGAACCTCGTCCCCGGCCTGATCGCGCGTCCCCGGACCCACGCCGCGAAGACCTCCGGGCTCCACTCGCCCATCCGCCGCGGGTCGGCGACGGCGGCGTACACCGCGCGCGTCCCGGCCTCGATCGCGACGCTCTCCTCCACCACCCATTCGCGTTCCATGGGCCGATCATGCCACCCGATGACCGCCCGGTCATCATGCGGGCTAGCGCAGGTGCGAGAACGCCTCGCGCCACTGCGCGTACCAGGCCGCGAACCAGGGGTGCGGGTCGGCCAGCGGGACGATGTAGGTGACCGTCTCGGCGTAGTAGCGGCGCTGGAAGTCCGGCGGCATCCGGTCGAGCCGCTGCACGTTGCTGACCCGGTCGGCGAGCTTCACCAGGACCGCCTCCGGCGGGGCGTCGCGCAGGCGGCGCAGGTACGCCGACTTCGCGGCCCGCTTGGCCTGCCGCCCGCCGCCGGCCGCGGGCGGCTTGGTGACCCAGTCGACCAGCTCGGTCACCTCGGGCCCGAACGCGGCCTCCACGTCGGCGAGCGTGACCGGCGTGTCCTCGACGACGTCGGTGCAGGAGCACGGCCGACAGCACCGCCGGGTCGGTCACCCCGGCGCCGCGCACCAGGACCTCGAGAGCCTCCAGCAGGTGCTCGACGTACGGGGCGCCGGTCGGCCGCCGCTGGTCGTCGTGCCACCACTCGGCCGCGTCCGCCGCCCTCTCCAACACGTCGAGATCGACGCGATCGCCAACACCGGACGCCTCCAGATCCGCGCGGGCCGCACCCCAGTTCTCCCAACGACCGAAGACCTCCACCGATCCCTCCGCTCCCATCCGGCCAGGCCATGTCGCGCGGGCGGGCGGGACACGGCAAGGTGGAGGTTCACACTATGCGGCAGCCAGGACAGCAGGGAGGCGGCGCGGGGGTGGGCGGGACCCGGCAGCGGCGCGACGGCCGGCCGGGGACGGGGCCGGCGGGCGGCGTCCGCGTGGCGCTCGGCCTCGTCGCGGGCGCCCTCGCCATCGCGCTGTGCGCGGTCCTCGTCGAACGGTTCGTGCTGCACGCCGAGTGGTGGCAGGTGCGGCACACCGTCACCGCCGAGCCGGTCGCGCCGCAGAGCGACGTCGGGCCGCCGCCCGGCCCCCTCGGGGTGAGCTGGGAGGAGACCACGCGGATCCACCGGGGGTCGTCCGCCGGGTACGACGGCGTGGCCTACGACGTGGCGCGCGGGCAGCTCGTGACGGCGTCCGGCGGCGGCCTGGTGGTGCGGGACGCGCGCAACGGCGCCGAGCGGTGGAGCTACCGGCGCACCGGCTGGACGCTGCTCGGCTGGACGTCCACCCGGTCCCGGCTGGTGGCCTACTTCGAGCGGGACGGCCGGCGCGGCGACCGGCTGCTCGTCGGGTTCGACGAGCTGTCGGGCGCGCAGCTGTGGCGGCGGGACGGCGAGCGTCCGGCGGCCGTGTCGCGCGCGACGCTGCGCTGGCCCGCCGGGGCCGGCGTGGCGCTGGCCACCGACGACGGCCGCCGCACCCTGTACGGGGTGTCCGCGCTGACCGGGAAGCGGCTGTGGCGGACGCCGCTGCCGAAGGGGTGCCGGCTGTACGAGGGCGCGGCGCAGCCGTCGGACGCCCTCGACGCGGCGGGCGTCCGGGACGCCGGCGCGCGGGGCACCGGTGCCTTGGCGGCGCTGGCCGCGGGCTGCCGCAAGCAGGGCGGACGGCTGCTGGCCGTCGACCCGGGGACCGGGCGGGTCCGGTGGAGCCGGAACCTGGCGGTGGGGGAGTCGCTCGCGGTGCGGGTGCTGGACGGGGTGGTCCTCGCCGCCGACGCGTCGGCGCTGCGCGCGTTCACCCTGGAAGGCGGCCGGATCGCCGGCTGGGACGGCGACGGGGTGTGCGGCGACCGGATGTGCCCCGCGGTCCTCGCGGGCGGGCGGCTGCTGGTCGTCCGCCACCGCGACGGGAAGGGCCCGGGCACCGACCGGATGGAGGCGGTGGACGTCCGGTCCGGCCGGGTGGCGTGGTCGCGGGACGTCCCCGGATACGTGGCGCTGGCGCAGGCGGGCGGCGAGGTCTACGCGCTGCGTCCGCGCCTGTCGGAGCAGCTGCTCCCGGCGGGCGTCGACATCGTGGATCCCGGGAGCGGCGGGACGACCACGGCTCCGGCGCCGTTCGCGATGGACCCCGACCTGCCGGGCGCGCATCCGTGGCTGGCGGCGGCGGGCGGGCTGCTGTACGCGGCGGTCGCGGAGGCGGCGCCGCGTCCGGCGGGCGCGGCCCGGCTGGTCGCGCTGCGCGGCGGCCCGCTGGGGACGGGCCCCGCCGAGCTGGGCGGCGTGCCGGTGGACGACTGGCCGGACGCGTGCACGCTGCTCAAGAAACCCGACCTGGCCGCCGTGCACGCCGGCGGCCGCGGCACCGGTGCCGCCCGGACGAGCGTGGGGCCGGTGGCGCTGCCGCGTCCGGTGTCCTGCACGTACGAGACGAAATGGGATGAACCCGAGGACGGGGAGACGCCCGGCGATCGGAAGCCGTCGCCGGGACCGTCCACCAAGGCCGGTGCCGCGGGCAAGAGGGCCGAGAACGAACCGCGCGCGGGCGGAAGCCCGCCCTCTCCGGACACCGGACGGAGCGCCGGGCCGGACGACGCCGTCCCCGGCTCCTCCGTCCGCGGGCTGACCGTGAGCGTCCGCTGGGTCGGGGAGACGGCCGGCGCCGCGGCGGCGATGCTCGACGCCCTGCAGGCGATCCAGCTGCAGGCGCGGGAGCGGCCCGACATCCACGCCGACCAGGCGTACGAGCTGGGCCCGACCGCCGGGATGATCGCGCTGCGGGTCGACCGCGTCGTGCTGGTCGTGGACGTGGACCGCCCGCCCGGCGCCGCGGCCCGCCTCGCCCGCGCCGTCGCCGACCGCCTCCGCGCCTGACCGCGCCTGACCGCGCCTGACCGCGGCGGCCCGTCAGTAGTTGCAGTCGGGCACGACCCCGGGGAGCGGCTCGGCCAGGTGGACGGGCTCGGGGACGATCGCGGGGCTGCGGCCCGCCCAGGTCTCCAGCTGCGCGACGAAGCGCTCGGCGTGCACGGGCCAGTGGAAGCGGGCCCGGGCGGCCTCGTAGCCGCGCTTGCCCATGCCGGTGCGCAGTTCCGCGTCGTCGCGCAGCCGGCGGACGGCGTCGGCGGCGGCCGCCGGGTCGCCGAACGGGACGACCAGCCCGCACCCGGCCGGCTCGACGATGTCCACCGCGGGCGGGTTCGGCGTGGTGATCACCGGGACGCCGCGGGCCATGTACTCCACGACCTTGGTGGGCATCGAGTGCCGGTAGTTGGGCTCGTCGTGCAGCAGCGCGAGCCCGGCCATCGCGCCCTCGGCGATCCGCAGCGCCCGGTCGTTCGGGACGAACCCGTACCAGCGCAGGATCCCGGTGCGCTGGGCGTCGCGCAGCGCGGGCCGCACGTCGGGGTCGGCGCCGCCGATCAGCTCGACGGTGACGCCCTCGGGGGCCAGCATCCGGGCCATCTCGATCATGTCCAGGGCGCCGCGCGCCGCCGACAGGTTGCCGACGTAGACGGCGCGGCGATCGTCCGGCGGCCCGGGCGGCAGGTCGGAGACGTAGGTGGTGTTGGGCACGACCGGGTGGTCGCCGCGGAACCGGGCCCGGTAGCCCTCCTCGGCGAGCAGCAGCTTCAGCCGCCGCTCGCCGCGCCGCTCCAGCCCCCGCACGGCCGGCCGCAGCACGGGCCGGACCGGGCCGGGCACCCAGCCCTTGGCGGTGAGCGCGGCGGCGGTGTCCTCGTGGACGTCCCACACCACGGTCCGGCCGAGCGCCTCCCGGGGCAGCGAGACGACCAGTTCGGGGTCGTGCAGAAGGATCACGTCGGCGTAGCCGGCGTGCTCGGCGAGCGCCCGGCGGGCGGCGCGCAGCGCCCGCAGGCGGCGCCGCCCGGTGGCGCGCGGCACGTCCACCGGGCTGATCTCGCGCCACGGGGTCGCGTTGCAGGCCCGGAACGGCGCGATGTAGGTGACCTCGTGGCCGGCGTCGAGCAGCGCGCGTATCTGCCGGTGCAGAATGCGCGCATCCTCCGGATGGTGCACCACTGTGCAAACGCAGATCCGCATTCCACTCACTCCGCAATGTGCCGGTGAACTCGACTGCTCTCCGAGTCTCGGTCGCCCATGGAAATCTCCTGTGAATTCCCCTTGTCCGTACTGTGGACGGTGCCGGGCGACTCCTCCCGCTAGAGCAGTTCGACGGTCTCGAGCTGGACGTCCCGGGTCCGGCCGCGCGTGTCGAACAGCAGCGGGGCGTGCCGGGTGAGGACCTCGGCGTCGTAGGCGGCGTGGTCGGCCAGCACGATGGCCAGGTCGGCGGCGCGCAGCGCGGCGGGCAGGTCGTCGCCGGCGGACGGCACCTCGGCGCCGTCGACCCGCCAGTCCGCCACGAACGGGTCGTGGAAGGAAAGGTCGGCGCCGAGCCGGGCCAGCCGCCGCGCGACCGGCCGGGCCGGCGATTCGCGCTGGTCGGCGATGTCGGCCTTGTAGGTGACGCCGAGCAGCAGGACTCTGGCGCCCTTGAGCGCGCGGCCCTCCCGGTTGAGCAGCTGCTGGGCGCGCTCGGCCACGTACCGGGGCATCCGGTCGTTGATCTCCTGCGCCAGCTCCACGAACCGGAACGGGTAGCCCAGCGAGCGGACCTTGTACGACAGGTAGTTCGGGTCGATCGGGATGCAGTGCCCGCCGACGCCGGGGCCGGGGCGGAACGCCTGGAACCCGAACGGCTTGGTGGCGGCGCAGTCGATCGCGTCCCACAGGTCGATGCCGAGCTCGTTGCAGAACACGGCCATCTCGTTGACCAGCGCGATGTTGACGTGCCGGTAGGTGTTCTCGAGCAGCTTGGCCATCTCGGCCTCGCGGGTGCCCTTGGCCTCCACGACCCGCTCCACGAACTTGCCGTAGAAGGCCGAGGCGGCGGACGCGCAGGCCGGCGTCAGCCCGCCGACGATCTTCGGGGTGTTGCGCACCCCGTAGACGGGGTTGCCCGGGTCGATCCGCTCCGGCGAGAACGCCAGGTGGAACTCCTGCCCGGCGACCAGCCCGGACTCCTCCAGGATCGGCCGGACGACCTCCTCGGTGGTGCCCGGGTAGGTGGTCGACTCCAGCACGACCAGCGCGCCGGGCTCCAGGCGCCGCGCGACCGTCCCGGCGGCCCCGCGGACCGCGGTGAGGTCGGGGCCGCCGTCCTGCGACAGCGGCGTGGGGACGCAGATGACGACGGTGCGGGCGCCGTCCAGCACGTCCTCGTCCAGGCTGGGCGTGAACCCGGCCGCGAGCATCTCCTCGACCTCGGCGGGCGAGACGTCGTCGATGTGCGACAGCCCGGCCTTGAGCCCGGCGACGACGCGCGCGTCGCGGTCGAGTCCGCCGACGCGCAGTCCGGCCCGGCAGGCCTCCCGCACCAGCGGAAGCCCCACGTAGCCGAGTCCGATGACCACCAGATCCATGCCCGGCTCCCTTCGCAGTGGAGCGCGCGGTCGGCGCGCTTGTCGTAATCGCGGTGTCGCGGGCCTCAGCGGAGGCCGTAGGCGGCCCGGTATCCCTTCGCGACGGCCCGCCAGGTGCGTTCCGCCCGAACCCATTCCCGGGCTCGCTGTCCTGTTTTTTGCCTGCTTTCGGGACTGTAAGCCAGGTCTTCCAGACAATTCGCCCAAGCTTCCGCGTTTTCCGGAAGTGTTAACGCGCCGGTCACACCGGGTTCCACGATTTCGCGAAGAGCCCTGACATCACTGGCTATAACGGGGATTCCCCCGGCCATCGCCTCCAGCGGCTTGAGGGGCGTCACCAATTGGCACACCCGGTCCGCCCGGCGCGGGACCGCGAACACATCGAGGAGCGCGTGGTAGCGGCGAACGGAACCCATCGGCACCCGCCCGGTGAACACGGCGTGAACGCCGTGCCCGGCGGCGCGCCGCTCCAGGGCGCCGCGCTCGGGGCCGTCGCCGACCAGCAGCAGCGTGACGGGCGCGCCCCGGTCGCGCAGCAGCGCCGCCGCGTCGATCAGCGTGTCGATGCCCTCGTAGCCGTAGAACGACGAGGTCAGGCCGACGACGGTCGCGTCCGCCGCGATCCCGAGCTCGGCGCGCAGGCCCGAGGCGTCCGGCAGCGGCTCGAGGAACGCCTCGTCCACGCCGTTCGGCACGATGAAGATCTTCTCCTCGGGGACGCCGCGCGCGGCGATCTCCGCGCGCATCGCCTCGCCGAGCGTGACGACCGCGTCGGCCTCGGCCATCCGGCGGGTCTCCAGCTCCCGGGTCAGCCGGTAGAACTCGTCGGACTCGCTGTGCGCGGGGTCGCGCGACAGCCAGGAGTCCTCCAGGAAGCCGCGCACCTCGTACACGACGGGCAGCCCGTGCCGGCGGCCCAGCTCCAGCGCGACCGCCGCGTTCAGGTGGTTGCTGACCGCGTGCAGGACGTCCGGACGCAGCTCCCCGACCAGCCGCCCGGCGAGGTCGGCGCCCCGCTCCACGCCCCGGACCGGCCCGGCGGGCGGCAGCCACGGCAGCAGCCGGTGGTAGGGCACCCCATCGACGTCCACGCGGGCCCGCGCGTCGCCGATGCCCTGGCTGAGCGGGTAGCCGAGCCGCGTCGCGACGTGGGTGTCGAAGCCCATCTCGCGCTGCGCGAGCGCGATCCGATGCGTCCGGACGGTGTAGCCCGCGTTGGTGCGGGGCAGCGCGTTCGTCACGAACTGCAGGACGGTCGTCCCCGAACCGCTCCGGTCGACCGGGCGGGCCGGTCGGGACGGCGGGGTGTGCGCCAGCAGCGCGCGCAGCTCCGCGCTCTCCCGCCGGACGCCGCGCGGCCGCGGGACCGCGAGCCGGGACCGCGCCAGCCGGCGCCCGCCGAGCGGGCCGGGCAGGCCCCGCGCCAGCAGCCGCACCGCCAGCCGGGGTGCCCGGCCGGGATCGTCGCGCACCTGCCGCCAGGTGAGTCCTACCAGGTAAACGGGCCTTTTCAGGGCATAGATCCGCACGCCGAGCGAGCGTAGGCAAGCCGGATGAACAGAAAGGAAATTCTGGTGTCACCCATAGTGCACGTCCTCGGGGCGCGGCCGAACTTCGTCAAGGCGGCCCCGGTGATCGGCGCCCTGCGCGCCGCCGGAGCCGAGCAGGCGGTGATCCACACCGGGCAGCACTACGACGCCCGGATGTCGGAGATCTTCTTTGACGAGCTCGGACTGCCCGAGCCGGACGTGAACCTCGGCGTCGGCTCCGGCGGGCACGCCGAGCAGACCGCCGCCCTCATGGTCGGCCTTGAACGGGAGTTCACGAGCCGTTCACCGGTGCTCGTCATCGTGTACGGCGACGTGAACTCGACGATCGCCGCCGCGCTGGTCGCGGCCAAGCTGCACATCCCGGTCGCCCATGTGGAGGCCGGGCTGCGCTCCTTCGACATGACCATGCCGGAGGAGGTGAACCGGCGCCTCACCGACCAGCTCTCCGACATCTGCCTGGTGACGAGCCCGGAGGGGATCGGGCACCTGGCGAACGAGGGGGTCGCGGTGGAGCGGGCGCACCTGGTCGGCAACCCGATGATCGACACGCTGCTGGCCAACCTCGACTCCTTCGACACCGGGCGGGTCCGCGAGGCGCACGGGCTGCCGGACCGCTACGTCCTGGCGACCATGCACCGGCCCGCCAACGTCGACGCGCCGGAGACGGCCGCCGCGCTCGTCCGGCACCTGCACGGCGTCGCCGACCTGGCCGACCTGGTCATCCCGGTGCACCCGCGCGGCCGCGCGAACCTGCTGGCCGCCGGGCTCGACGACCACGACCGCGTCCACGTGCTGGAGCCGCTCGGGTACATCGACTTCATCGCGGCCGTGCGCGGCGCGGCGGCGGTCGTCACCGACTCCGGCGGCCTCCAGGAGGAGACGACGATCCTCGGGGTGCCGTGCCTGACCGTCCGGCCGAACACCGAACGGCCCATCACCATCACCCACGGGACGAACCGGCTGGTCACCTTCGAGGAGCTGGTGCCGGGCGTCCGCAAGGTCCTGGAGTCCGGCGCGCAGGCGGGGGAGCGCAGGCCGCCGCTGTGGGACGGGCACGCCGGCCCCCGCATCGCGGAAGTGGTCATGGCGTTCCTCGGCGGGAACGGAGCCCTCGGATGAGCGGGGCCGAAGGCGCGAAGGCGAACCGGCAGGCGGCCCGGCTGCGGGCCGCGCTGCGCGAGCGCGAGTCGCGCGTCCAGGAGCTGGAGCGGCGGCTGGAGTCGCTGGAGACCTCGATGGCCCTGCAGTTCGGCCGGATCGTCGCCGGCGCCGCCCGCAACCCGCGGCGGCGCGGCGTCCGGCTGCCGAAGGAGCTGTACCGGCTCTGGCGCAAGCGCAACGCGCCGGAGCAGGGCCCCTCGTCGTCCGGCGGCGAGCGCATCCTGCTCGACCGCATCGACCGGCCCGAGGACCGGCTGCTCGCCGCCGGGCCCTGCGACCGGATCGTCATCGCCGGGATCTTCGCCCCCGCGACGGCGGAGGCGCTGCGCGAGCACGCCAAGGTGATCCCGCTCTACCCGCACGACGCGACGGTCGTCCTGGACACCGCCGACGTCGACCTGGTCGTGGTGGACGCGGCGGCCGGCGAGCCCGGCGGGCCGTGGGCCTACCTCGGCGTCCCCGGCATGTACGACCGGGACCGCGCGCTGAACGACGTCCGCCAGATCGCGGCGGGCCGCTCGCTCCCGCTCGTCCTGTGGGGCGAGGCGCCGCCCGCGACGCTCGCGCTCCTGGACTGGGACGCCACCGTGACCACGCCAAGCCGGCTCGCCGAGATGGTGGAACCGGTTCGTTGAAAGGAACTCCTGTGCGACCACATGCCCTCGTCTACGGCGACGTCGACCTGAACCTGATCGACGGCTCGGCGATCTGGGCCCAGGGCATGGTCCAGGCGCTGGCCCGCGCCGGCTGCGCGGTGACCCTGGTGCTCAAGGCCCCGGTCCGGACGGGCCGGCTGGTCGACCCGCTGCGCGCCCTGCCCGGCGTCACCGTCCGCAGCCCGCACGCCGAGGGCCTGGTCGAGGGCGAGGCGGGCATGCCCGCCAAGCAGGCCGCCGCGATCCTCGCCCGCATCGACGAGCAGGAATCGTTCGACCTCGCCGTCGTCCGGGGCCGCCGCCTCGCGGGCAAGCTGTCGCACGGCCCGCTCGCCGGACGCCTGTGGACGTACCTCACCGACGTCCCGCAGTCCGCCGCCGAGTTCGCCGGCTCCGCCAAGGGCGAGCTGCGCCGCATCGCCGACGCGTCCCGCGTGCTGCTCTGCCAGACCGAGGAGCTGCGCGGCTTCCTGGAGAGCGCCGTGCCCGCCACGGCCGGCAAGAGCGTGCTGTTCCCGCCCGTCGTCGTGCTGCCGGACGGTCTGGAGCCGCGCCCCGAGGGCGCCCCGGACGGCCGCGCGCTCAGGCTCGTCTACACCGGCAAGTTCGCGCCGCGCTGGAACACCTACGAGATGACCTCGCTGCCGCGCCTGCTGGCGATGCGCGGCGTGGACGCCGAGCTGCACATGGTCGGCGACAAGATCCACGACGATCCGGACGACCCCGGGTTCGCGACCCGGATGCGCACCGCCCTGGAGTCCGGGCAGGGCGTCGTCTGGCACGGCGGGCACCCGCGCGGGGAGGCGATGCGGCTGACGGCGGCGTCCGACGTCGGGCTGTCGTGGCGGCACCCGGAGATGGACGCGAGCCTGGAGCTGTCCACCAAGGTGCTGGAGTGCGGGACGCTCGGCGTCCCCGTCGTGCTGAACCGCACGCCGATGCACGAGCGGCTGTTCGGCGTCGACTACCCGCTGTTCTCCGCCACCGAGGACGACGTCCTCGACGCGCTGACGATCATCGGCAAGAACCCCGAGGTGTACACGCTGGCCGCCGAGCGCTGCCGGGCGGCCGCCGCCGGGTTCACCCTCGACGCCGCCGCCGAGCGGCTGCGCGACTGCCTGGGGCAGACGTTCCCCGAGCCGTCCGCCGCCGTCCTCGCCGCCGCGGCCGAGCACGCGCGCACGTCCGCCGCGCCGGCCGCCCCCGCGCCGCAGGCCGGCCCCTCCGGGGAGCGGCGGCTGCGCGTCGGCGTCGCCGGCCACGACCTGAAGTTCTTCAGCCGCCTGCTCGACTACCTGCGGTCAAGGCCCGACATGGAGGTCCGCGTCGACCCGTGGGCGGCGCTGCGCGTCCACGACGAGGAGCGCAGCCAGGAGCTCGCCGACTGGGCCGACGTGATCATCTGCGAGTGGTGCGGGCCGAACGCGATCTGGTTCGCCCAGCGCAAGCGGCCGGGCCAGCGGCTGGTCGTCCGGCTGCACCGCTTCGAGCTGTACGCGCGCTGGCCCCGCCACCTCGACATCGACGCCGTCGACCAGGTCATCTGCGTCAGCCCGCACTACGCCCGGCTGACCCACGAGATCCTCGGCTGGCCGATGTCGAAGATCACCACGGTGCCGAACTGGGTGGACGACCGCCAGCTCGACCGGCCGAAGCTCGCCGGCGCCGAGCACCACCTCGGCATGATCGGCATCGCGCCGTCCCGCAAGCGCCTCGACCTGGCCCTGGACGCGCTGGAGGAGCTGCGCCGCGACGACCCGCGCTTCACCCTCTTCGTCAAGTCCAAGCTCCCGTGGGAGTACTGGTGGATCTGGCAGAAGGACGAGGAGCGCGCCTACTTCGAGAAGGTGTTCCGCCGCATCCGCCGCTCCCCGCTGCTGTCGGGCGGCGTGGTGTTCGACTCCTACGGCCGCGACGTCGCGTCCTGGCTGCGCCGGATCGGGTTCGTGCTGTCCACCAGCGACGACGAGAGCTTCCACCTCGCGCCCGCGGAGGGCATGGCGTCCGGCGCCGTCCCGGCGCTGCTCGGCTGGCCCGGCGCCGACACGATCTACGACGACCGCTGGATCCACGCCGGTCCGTCCGAGCTGGCCGCCTCGGTCTCCGGTACGGTCGCCCTGGACCGCTGGGAGGCCGACCGGCTGCTGGCCCGCGACCAGGTCCGCGCCGCCTACGGCCTCGACGAGGTCTGCCGCCAATGGACCGACCTCCTCGCCACGACCCCGTGACGGCGGAGTCCCCGGGGAGGCGTGCTCCCCGGGGACTCCGTGCGGCGGCGGACGGGCTCAGCCCGAGCTGCCGACCGCGGCGGCTCCGGTGTGCCGCTCCAGCTCCTCGGCGGGGAGCTGGGCGCGGTAGCCGTCGATCTTGGCGTTCAGCTTGGCGAGGCTGCGGCTGTAGTCGCGGCTGGACAGCCAGAACTTGTAGATGATGAACAGCTCGAAGGCCAGCATGCCGGCGGCGCTGACGCACACCACCGGGATGATCGCGCCCGGCACGATCGCGGCGATCACCGGGGCGACGATGAACACGCCCATCTGGAACTCGATGCCGCTGATCAGGTGCGGGCGGATCCGGCCGCGCAGCAGCACGTTGCGGATCCGGATGTACCAGGGGAACCGCTTGTAGAAGCCGGACTGGAGGGCGGCGTTGGCGTGGTCGTCGTCGCCGACGACGCGCTCCTCGTCCGCCTCGGGGTCGGCGCCGAGCGCGCCCTCCGCCGAGCGCAGGTCCGCGCCGACGTCGCGCGCGTCGGGCATGGTGCCGTCGGCGCGGAGCACCGCCTCCTCCAGCGTCTCGGCCTCCTGGCGCGTCTGGATCAGCGTGCTGCGCATCTGCTGGCGCACCTTGTAGATCTCCAGGGCGTCCATGTAGCGGAGCATGTCGAGGAAGACGACGCCGAGGGCCGTCCACACGTAGGCGACGTTCCCGGTCGCCGCGTACTGCCCGGCCATCAGCGCGACGGCGCAGGCCAGCACCCGGACGCGGTCGAAGATGTAGTCCAGCCACGCGCCGAACACCGAGCCAGTGCCCTTGAGCCGCGCGATCTTGCCGTCCATGCAGTCGAGCGTGAACGACAGGTGGTACAGCACCGCGCCGGCCAGCAGCCACGGCCAGGACGCCGCCGCGAAGCAGGCGCCGGCGCCGAGCCCGAGGATCAGCGCGCCCACCGTGAGCTGGTTGGGCGTGATCCGGGTCCGGTTCGCGGTGACCTTCACCAGCCGGGCGGCGAGCGGGTCGACCAGCAGGACCGTCCACCACGCGTCACGCGCCTTGTACGTCCGTTGCCGAACGTCGTCGAGCGTGAAGTTCGCCATGGAGGGTTTCCTTTCGTCCCGGGACCGCTCGATGGTATCGGCTGTCCGGATGCGGTCTCGGGCATTGTCGCCGAGTCGTGACTCGGTTAAAGGGGCATGCGGGGCCTTCGGGGAGCGTGCGGTGTTCGTCCCGATCGTTTTGGTGAGGGGAGCTGGGTAGGCTTTGGCAGTGCGCGTCAGACCTACGGCAGTTCTCGCCCAATTGCCCTTCGCCTGCGTGCTGGCGGCGGCCGCCTGGATCCGGGTCGTCGCGGTCCGCGGGTACCCGGCGCCGCACTGGACCGGCGACTCGCCCAGCTACCTCGAGGCCGCCCTCCATCTCAGGCCCGGCGAGACGCGCCCGAGCGGTTACCCGATCCTGCTGTGGCTGCTGAAGCCGTTCCACAGCTTCACCGTGATGGTGTCGGTGCAGCACGCCATCGGCGTGCTCGGCGGCGTGCTGGTGTACCTGCTGGTCTGGCGGGCCGCGCGGGCGGCGTGGCCGGTCGGCCCCGACGGCGACGCGGGACGGTGGGCGTGGCGCGACTTCGCGCCCGGTCTGCTGGCGGCGCCGCTGACGCTGCCGGTGCTGCTGGACGACTACCAGATCGCCCTCGAGCACATGCTCATGTCGGACTCGCTGTTCACCTTCCTGATGCTGGCGGCGGTGACGGCGGCGCTGTGGCGGCGCCGGACGACGTGGTGGCTCGGCGCGCTGGCCGGCATGTTCGCCGCGTTCGCGGCGGTGACCCGGTCGGCGGGGCTGCCGCTGGTCGCGGTGATCCTGGTCGGCATGCTGCTGCGCCGCGCGGGCTGGCGCCCCCTGGTCGCGGTGGTGATCGCGTTCGTGCTGCCGCTCGGCGGCTACATGTACTGGTTCAAGCAGACCTACGGCCAGTTCACGGTGAGCAAGGCGAGCTCGATCTGGCTGTACGGCCGGACGGCCGCGTTCGCCGACTGCAACAAGATCAAGCCGAGCCCCGAGCTGCGGATCATGTGCCCGCAGCCGAGCAACCCGGACATCGCCCCGGCGTTCGCCGTGCTGTGGACCGACGACTCCCCGTTCCACCGGATCCCCGGATGGATCACCGGGGAGGAGGCGAACCGCCTGTCGAGCGAGTTCACCAAGCAGGCGATCGAGAAACAGCCGGGCGACTACGCGCGCGTGGTCGTCCGCGACACCTGGCGGTCCTTCGACTGGCACCGCGAGCCGTACCCGACCCCGTGGACGTGGCTGGAGTACGTGTTCCCCGAGGGCGAGTCGTGGGACGACGAACAGGCGCTGGTGGCGGTGAAGTACGACCCGTCCGGCGGCGAGACGAAGGTCGTCCAGCCGTGGGCCGGACGGATGCAGTCGTACCAGCGGCACATGGCCATGCCGGGCACGTTCCTCGGGATCATCCTGCTCGGCGGGCTCGTGGGCGCCCTGCCGCACCTCGGGCGGGGCGGCATCCGGCGGCGGCTGCTCGGGCCCGTCCGGCACTGGGGGACCGGCGCGCTGATGCCGTGGGGGACGAGCCTCGCACTGCTGGTGATCCCGGCGGCGACCGCCGACTTCGACTACCGCTACGTGCTGCCCGCCGTGCCGTTCGCCTGCGTGGCGCTCGGCCTCGCCCTGATCCCGGCGCCGCGCCGCGTCCGCGACGACCCCGCGGACGCGGACGGGCCCGAGGAGGACGACGACGAGCCCGTGGCCGAGGAGCGGCTCAGCGCCTAGCGCGGACGGCCCGTCCGGCGGCGGGGGCGGGCGCGCAGCTCGTCCAGCAGCCGCTCCCAGCGCGCGGCGACGGCCGCGATGGAGAACCGCTCCGCCGAGGCGACGGCGTTGGCCGCCATCGTGCGGCGGAGCTCCTCGTCGTCGATCAGCCGGATCAGCGCCTCGGCAAGCGCCGCGGAGTCCTCGGCGGGGACGAGCAGCCCGTCGCGGCCGTCGGTGACGATCTCGCGCGGCCCGCACGGGCAGTCGAAGCCGGCGACCGGCAGCCCGCACGCGAACCCCTCGATGATCGTCATGCCGAACGACTCGGCGCGCGAGGACATCGCGAGCACGGACGCCTTGGCGAACTCGCCCTCCATGTCGCCGGTCGGGCCCATCATCAGGACGTTGTTGTAGAGGCCCAGCCGGGTCGCCTTGCGGCGCAGCTCATCGCGCCGGGGCCCGTCCCCGTAGATCCGCAGGCTCCACTCCGGGTGCTTCTCCACGACCTTCGCGAACGCGTCGATCAGCAGGTCGTAGCCCTTGATCCACACGATCCGGCCGGCCGCGACGACGACCTTGTTCTCCTGCCGGGACCGCGGATGCATCCGCCGGGGCAGGCCGTTCGGGATGGTGCGCACGGGGCACGACCCGTCCGGCAGCATCGCCTCGTAGGCCGCGCGGTCGGTGTCGGTGAGGCAGGTGAGCGCGTTCAGCCGCGGGTACCACCGTTCGATCTCCGCGCGGATCCCCGGCTCGTTCATGCCGAGTTGCAGGTGCTCCTGCCCGACGACCACGACCCGCCGGGGCGCCAGCCGCGCCGCCGCCAGGTTCAGCCCGGCGCGGGTCGTCACCAGCGCGTCCGTGCGGAGGCGGCGCAGGTAGCGGGTGAGCCGGTCGTCGGTCCAGGCGCTGTACTTGTTGAAGCTGCGCTCCTCCGGATGGATCATGGCGGACGGCTCCGCCATCAGCCCCTCGGCGCGCTCGGCGTCCTGCCGGGGCGTCTCGGCGCCCGGCCGCAGGTCGACCAGGGAGCTCAGCCGGACCCGGTCCGACAGCGGCAGGACCGGCCGGTCCCGGTCCCGCAGCACGCTGACGATCTCGACGTCGTGCCGGCGGGACAGCTCGTCGGCCAGCGTGAAGGTGCAGCGGACGGTGCCGTCGATGGAGAAGGCCTCCAGCAGGAGGAACGTGATCTTCACGTGCCGTCGTCCCCGAGCAGGCGGCACGAGACCGCCAGCTGGTCGCGCTCGGTGTAGTACGGCCGCACGGCCATCTCCCGGCCCTCCGGCGCGGCGACCTGCCGGGGGAAGGAGAGCTTGCCGCGCTTGCCGGGCGCGTCGTCCAGCCAGGTGCCGAGGCGGGCGTGGACGTCGCCGACGTCGAGCCAGAGGTCCCACAGCGCGGGCTCGGCCGCGGCGAACGCCTCGACGTCCAGCCGGCCGTGGAACCGGGTGCCGTCGAGCCGGGCCTCCCCGGTCATCGCGGTCTCGGCCTGCCGCGCCGCCGCGACCAGCCGGGCGCTCTCCTCGGGCCGCGGGCCCGTGTAGGCGAGCCGCCCCACGATCTCGATCTCGCCGTCGTGCGGGTGCACCGCCGCGACCTCGGCGTGCGGGGCGACGTCGCGGACGCGGACCCGGACGTGCCCGCCGCGGGTCCGCGCCACGCGCACGGCCCGGTCGCGGGGCGCGTCGGCGTAGGCGAGCAGCTCGTCCAGCGAGAAGCCGGGGTCGTCGGTCAGCAGCGGGACGCCCGTGCCGGCCGCCTCGATCACCGGCTCCCAGGTGCCGGGCGCCAGGCCGCCGACGTCGGCGGCCGCCGAGCACCGGTCGCCGGCGAGCGGCACCGGGCGCGTCTCACCGGACGCCCGGTGCCGCAGGACCACCCGCCGCCCGCCGGGCAGCGGGACGGGCCATCGGATGCGCAGGCGGTCGTCGGAGCCCACGCGGCAATGGTTCGCCACCGCGTTCAATGTCCGCAAACCTTCCCCGATGTCTGCAGTGCCAGGCGGGTAGCCTATCAACGCACCGGTGCCGGGCGGTCACGGATGGCGACAACCGTTGCTTTTTCCGGATCAGCCGTCCAGCCGGAACACCCGGTCCACGGTGCGCGCGGCGGCGCGCCCGTCGTCCAGCGGGCAGAACCGGTCCACGAACACCTTGTACAGGTCCTGGTGGCCCGCCGTGGCGGCGTCGACGTCGCGGATCGCCTCGATCAGCTCGTCGGAGGTCTCCAGCAGCGGCCCCGGCGCCTCCGCCTCGAAGTCGAAGTAGAAGCCGCGCAGCCGGTCCCGGTAGTCGGCGAGGTCGTAGGTGAAGAACAGCATCGGCCGGCCGGTGTTGGCGTAGTCGAACATCACCGACGAGTAGTCGCTGATCATCATGTCGGAGATCAGGTACAGCTCGGTGATGTCGGGGTAGAGCGACACGTCCCGGACGAAACCGTGCTCGTCCTCGGCGACGCCGTCCACCACGTTGGAGTGCAGTCGCACCAGCAGGACGTGGTCGTCGCCCAGCGCGGCCCGCGCGCGGTCGAGGTCGAGGCGCATGTCGTGCTTGTAGCGGCCCCGGCTGTAGTACTGGTCGTCCCGCCACGTCGGCGCGTACAGCACGACCCGCTTGCCCTCGGGGATGCCGAGCCGCGACCGGACCGACTTGGCCACGGCGTCCGCGTCGGGGCTGTGCAGCAGGTCGTTGCGCGGGTACCCGACCTCCAGCATCTCGCCCTTGAACGCGAACGCGCGGCGGAAGATCTCGGTGCTGAACGGGTTCGGCGACAGCAGGTGGCTCCACTCGGGGACGGCGGGGCCCTCCGGCTTCTTCTCCTTGCTCTGCAGGGCCGACTTCATCCCCGGCGCGTACGCGAAGTGGACCTCCTTCACGTCCCGGCCGATCTTCTTCAGCGGTGTGCCGTGCCAGGTCTGCAGGACGATCTGGTCGGGATGCCGCTGGAACCAGTCGCCGAGCCGGTGGTTGGTGACGATGTAGCGCGACGTCGTCACCGCCTCCTGCCACTCCTTGCCGTTCAGCCGGACGCCCTTCAGCGTGTCCGGCAGCTCGACCTGCGCGTCGTTGACGACCCACAGCTGCTCCAGGTCCGCGCCGCGGCGCAGCAGCTCCTCGTGGATCGCCTTCGGGCTGTCGGAGTACTGCCGGCCGTTGAAGCAGGAGAACAGCACGGCGTCGCGGAGCCCGTCGCGGGCGACGCGCCGGCGCGCCTCCTCCCGGTACTTCGCGCCCGCGCTCTTCTCCTCGCTGGACACGTCCCCGGTGACGGCGACGACGAGCCGGCCGTCCTTGGTCTCCAGGTCGTAGCCGCGCCGCGCCACCTCCAGCGGCCCGGGCAGGCCGCGCTGCGCCGCCTCCGTCAGCCGGACGGTCAGCGCCCGCTCGCCGGGCGGCCGGAACAGCACGTCCCAGCGGCCGGGCCGCAGCGGCAGGACGCCCGCGACGCCCGGCACGGCCGCCACCGGCACCTCCGCCCGCAGCGTGCCCGAGCCGTCGGGGACGAGGTCGAACGCGTGCTCCTTGCGGCGACCCCGGCTGCGCACCACGATCTGCCCGGCGGAGTGCGCCGGATGGGTCGCCGCCAGCGACAGGGTCCCGTCCGGGCGCCACACGCAGTCGCTCACCGACAGCCGCGTCGTCGCCCGCCGCACCCGCACGTACCCGCCGGGGCCGTGGCCCGCGCTCATCTCCAGCGCGCCGGAGGTGCGCCGCGCCTCCTCCACGCCCTCGGCGAGGACGAGCGGCCGGCCGTCCGCCGACAGCGTCCAGTCGCGGGTGTCGTCGATCGAGTCGGGCTCGATGTCGACGTCCAGCGCGGCCGGGTCGACGCGCGCCGTCCAGCCGCCGGACCGTGGGGTCACCGGCACCGGCACGCGCGCGTCGCCGAGCGTCAGCACCAGCTCGGCGGGCGGCCCGCCGGCCGACTCGACCTCGATGAGCAGCGCGGAGTCGTCCCAGTGCAGCCGTGTCGCCCGGTCCCGGACGCGCTCCACCTGCACGACCAGGTTCCCGTCCACGACCTTCGGGACGACGCGCACGTCGTCGGCCACGTACCGGTAGGGCGGGTGCGCGCCCGTCCCCGAGCCGCCGCCGCGCACCGGGCCCTGCCGGAACACGCCCGCGTTCAGCACCGAGGCGTGCACCTCCCAGGTGCCCTCGGTCCACGCGCCGTGCTCCTTCAGCTTCCCGGCGTCCAGCGAGAACTCGAAGCCGGTCCAGCCGCCGGACGACTTGCCGGGCTTGGGCGTCTGCCGCGCCTTCATGAAGATCCTGCGGCGGCCGTTGCGCAGCGTCACCGCCTTGATCGACGTCCAGCGGCGGCGGGAGCTGACGGAGTTGATGTAGGCCTCGCCGGTGACGACCAGCCGGTCGCCCTCCCAGCGCACCGCGTGCACCCGGCCCCGCATCCTGACCTCGTCGCGCGCCCGGTACACGTCGCGGGGGACGTCGAGCTTGGCGTCCTTCCAGTACGGGTAGACGACGTAGCGGCGCAGCGGGTCACGGACGATCGACGGCGAGGACTTCCCGCGCTCGTACCGGACGACCTTCACCAGCTCCATCGTGTGGCCCTGCGAGGCGAGGTGCCACTTCAGCCGGGTCAGCGCCCGCGCCTCGGCGAACACCTTCGGCGACACGCCCTTGGCGTACGCCGCCGCCTGCGCGACGACCTGCTCGCGCTCCTCGCCGGACAGGTCCGGCAGGACGTCCAGGAACATCTTCAGCTCGGTCGTCACGAGGGCGAGTTGGAGCCGGCGCAGCGCCTTGACGTCGCCGCGCTCGGCGACCCAGGCCGTGGCGAGGTTCGCCGCGCCGAAGCCGTCGGCGATCTCCTGCGGCTCGGTGGTCGGCTCGTGGAGCTGCCCGCCGCGGCGGTGCAGCACGATGTCCGGCACCACGTCGACGGCCTTCGCCAGGTGCAGCGCCCGCACCATGACCGGCAGGTCGTCGTAGCGGCCGAGGTCGGGGAACTCCAGCTCGGCGGCGTCCCAGAACGAGCGGCGCAGCAGCGTCCCGGTGATCCGGCGGCGGTTCAGCAGGTCGGGGCTGCGATCCAGGTCGGTGGCCTGCGCCGGGGCCGGCGCGGTGGTGCTCGCCTTCCACTGCGAGACCTGGCCGGTCCAGCGGCGGACCGCGTCGGGGCCGGTCGCCAGCTCCGACCCGGACGCCTCCAGCGCGGTCAGCAGCGCGGCGATCGCGCCGGAGGGCACCGGGTCGCCGCCGTCGGCGAACAGCAGGAACTCCCCGCCGCTCGCGGCGACCCCGAGGTTGCGGGCCGCGCCCCGGCTCGGCGCGCCGTCCCGGACGATCCGGAACCGGCCGTCGGGCAGCGCCGCCCGCGCGGCGGTGCCGGTGCCGTCGTCCACGACCAGGACCTCGATGTCGCGGAACGTCTGGGCCGCGAGCGAGTCCAGGGCGTCGCCGAGGTCCTCCCCCGCGCCGTGCGAGAGCACGATGACACTGATCCTGGGGGCGGTCATGCCCACTCCTTAGCACTGGCGAGCCGGAGACGGCGGTCCGGTCGCGGACGGTCAGAGGACGGTGGCCGGCGGGCCGGTGGCCGCCGCTACGCCGGGCCGGACGGCGCGGAGGAGCCGCCGGACGCGGCGCTCGGCGCGGAGATCGCGGGCGGGACCGGCGGGAGCCGCTCGCCGAGGAACACCCGGCGCACCGCCCGCTCGGAGGCGTTCCCGTCGTCCCACGGGCAGAACCGCGCCCGGAAGGCCTCCAGGTTCTTCGCCGCCGCGTCGCCCCACGCGGCCCGCGACGCGAACGCGTCGACGAGCTCGGCCTCGGCGTAGGCGACGACGCCCGGCGGGAACTCGGTGAGGTCGAAGTTCACGCCCCGGGTGAGCTTGTAGGTCTCCCAGTCGTTGGCGTAGACCACGATCGGCCTGCCGAGGTTGGCGTAGTCGAACATGACCGACGAGTAGTCGGTGAGCAGCGCGTCCGAGGCGATCATCAGATCCTCGACGGACGGGTACTTGGAGACGTCGATGACCCGGCCCTCGGGCCAGCCCAGGTCCGCCGCCATGTTCTTGACCTTGTAGTAGTAGTGCGCGCGCAGCAGCAGCACGTGGTCGTCGCCGAGCTGCTCCATCACCCGGCCGATGTCGAACATCGGGGTGTAGCGGCGCTGGTAGTCGCGGTGCGTCGGCGCGTACAGGATCGCCGTCTTGCCCTCGGGGATCCCCAGCTCGTCGCGCAGCCGCGCCTGCTCCTGCGGCGTCGCGCGCACCAGCCGGTCGTTGCGCGGGTACCCGATCTCCAGCAGCTCGTACTTGCACGGGAAGCCCCGCTCCCACGCCTCGCTCATCAGCGGGTTGGCGGAGACGAGGAAGTCCCAGCGGTCCGACCGCTCGATCAGCGCCTTGAAGTCCATGTCGCCGGCGCCGACCGGGTACTCCATCTGGTCGAGGCCCATCTTCTTCAGCGGCGTGCCGTGCTGGGTCTCCAGATGCACCTGCCCCGGCCTCTTGACGAGGTTGTCGGGGAAGTTGACGTTGTTGACGAAGTACTTCGCGGCGGCGATCGTCCGGTAGTACTCCGCCGAGCCGGCCACCACGTACTCCACGCCGTCGGGCATGGTCTTGCGCGCACCCGGCTTGACGATCCACACGCAGCGGATGTGCGGCGCCAGCTCCCGGACCTTCTCGTAGATCGCGGCCGGGTTGCAGGAGTACCCGCGGTACCAGTAGGCGGCGAAGACGGCGAGGTCCTCCTCGATGGGCAGGTGCCGCCGCATCGCGTAGTACCGCTCCTTGGCGAGCTCCTTGGAGCGGACGACGCCGCGCTTCTGCAGCTTGCGGACCTTGCGGCCGCCCTTCTTCGCCTTCGCGGCGAGCTTGGGGGAGTTGAGCCGCTCCCAGGCCCGGAAGTCGCCCCGCTCGATCGCCCGGTGCTTGTCGGCCAGCCCCGGCTCGTCGTCCGGCGGGACGTGCCCCGGCGGCTTGTAGCGGTTGTAGGTCTTGGTCATCTCGGCGAAGAACCGCGGCTTCTCCGAGGGGTACACGCGGTCGGCGCGCTCGAGGATGACCAGCAGGTGCCAGATCGTCCGGTTGAACATCAGCGGACGGAACCGGTCCATCTGCGGGCCGAGGTGGTCCATGAACGCGAAGATGCGGTCGTACTGGTCGAAGGCGTCGAAGTGCTTGTCGCTGGCGGTCTTGGTGATCGCGCCGCTGCGGCGCTGCCGGTAGATGTAGCAGACCCGGTCGAGGAAGCTGACCCGCTCGGCCGCCATCAGCACCGGGTAGGTGATGCTGACGTCCTCGTAGTAGCCGCTGTTGAAGCGCAGCCCGTGCTCGATCATGAACTCGCGGCGGATCGCCCGGTTCCAGATCGAGGTGAACATCTCCAGCAGGCTCGGCCGGTCGGCGAGGGTGAACACCTCCGGCGCGGGCGGCTCGCGGAACAGGTGGTTGATGATGCTCCGCTTGACCCGCCCGTTCCAGTACGACCGGGCGTAGTCGAACATCAGCACGTCGGGGCGCGTCTCGCCCAGCCGGTCGCAGATCGCCTTGACGGCGCCCTCGGTGGCGTAGTCGTCGCTGTCGAAGAACCACACGTAGTCGCCGGTCGCCATGTCCAGCCCGACGTTGCGGGCCTCGCCGAGCCCGACGTTCTCGGTGAGGTGGCGCACCTTCATCCGCGAGTCGCGCTCGGCGTACTCGTCCAGGATCTCCCCGCAGGCGTCCGGCGAGGCGTCGTCGATCGCGATGATCTCGAGGTTCGGCACGTCCGGAACCAGCAGCGAATCAAGGCACTGCCGCAGGTACCCCTGCACTTTGTGCACGGGCACGATGATGCTCAGGGAGATGTCGTATTCACTGCTCACGCGAACGCCAATCAACTACTCGATGAATCTGGATCATACCCGCATCCGGCAGGTAAATCTTATGTCCTGCCATGAGAGGGCTTGAGTAGCCATCGGCCCCTGGGCTCGACCGCCCAATGGGTGAGCCGCCGCACCGGGTCGGTGCCGAGCAGGACGCCGAGCGCGAGGGCTCCCAGGGTCGCGGCCACCGCGCCGGCAGGGGTGTCGAAGAAGTGCGCGTCGAAGACGCCGCCGTAGTCCAGCGTCTTCACGACGAGGCCGTGCAGCAGGTAGACGTACATCGTCCGCGTCCCGAGCGCGGTGTACCAGGCCCGTCCGCGCGGGACGGCCGCGAGGAACGCGGTGCCCAGCGCGACGGCCAGCGCCATCGCCAGCAGCCGGTACGCCATGCCCTCGATCGCGGAGAAGTGCATGTGCTCGTAGCCGCGGTTCCACAGCAGGACCCCGTGCGCGATCCGCGGCACCACGGTCCCGCGCTCCCAGACGTAGGCGACCGGCAGCGCGGCGAGCAGCACGGCGATCCCGGCCCAGCGCGTCCAGCCGCGGTTGCGCGGGGCCAGCGCGAGCTCGGGCCGGATGGTCAGGCCGAGGACGAAGAACGGCAGCAGCCCGGCCGCCCGGCACAGCGTCGCGTCGGTGCTGAAGCTCCAGCTGCCGGCGACCAGCGACAGGGCCACCGACACCGCGACGGGGTGCCGCAGGTGCGCCCACAGCGGGGCGCTCAGCCGCCACAGCACCAGCGCGACGAGGAACCACATCAGGAACTGCGGACGGAAAAGCTCGTGCAGCCGGAATTCATTTCCCCGGATGAAGACCAGCTGCAATCGGTAAAGCACGACGAAGATCACGTACGGAACGACCAAGGTGGGGAAAACAACCCGGAATTTGTCGGTCGAGCGCATGAATCCGCGGGCGAAGTAACCGGAGACGAACACGAACACCGGCATGTGGAAGCCGTACACCACGGTGTAGGCCGCGTCGACCGCGTGGCTGTCCTTGCGCAGGACCTCCCAGACGTGCCCGAGCACGACCAGCAGGATGAGGAAGAACTTGACGTTGTCGAAGTAGGCGTCGCGGCGCCGGGGCGCGTCCGGCCGGGTGTCCGCCGGACCGGCCGCGGGCGGGCTCTGCCCGTGCGGGCCCGGCGCGCCCGGGACCTGCCCCGGGACTTGCCCCGGGTACTGCGCGGTCTGCGGGGCCTGCGCGGTCGCCGGACCCGGCGCGGGGGGCGCGCCGGGCGGCCGCACGTCGGCCGGGCGCCGGGCGGGGTCCGAGGGGCGCGGTTGGGGGAGGGTTTCCGTCATGTCTCCGAAGGATCCATTTAGTACGCGACAACCGTTCACATGGAGGCAGGCCGACTCTAGTGTGCGATCGGCGGCCCTGGGGCCGGATGTGGGATTGTTCCGGTTCGGTGCGGCCGGCCGTCGCGCGGCCGCCCGCCGGGTGCCCGCCCGCCGCCCGGCTAGCCGCGGCTCGGCCGGCGCAGCGGGGTGAACACCCAGGTCATCTTGGGCTCCAGCGCCCAGCTCATGGCCCTGCGGACCGGAGTCGAGCACAGGAACGTCCCGACGACGACCGCGCCGCTGAGCACCGCGACGACGCCGCCGGGCGTGTGCATCCAGTCCGCCCCCCACCAGCCGGTGAAGTTCAGCAGCCGGGTGACGAAGCCGTGCAGCAGGTAGCAGTAGAGCGTGGTCGCGCCGAGCGCGGTGAACCAGTGCTTCCCGCGCGGGACCAGCGCCAGGAACGCGGCGACCAGCACGGTGGCGCACCCGAACATCGCCAGCCGCATGAGCGTGCCCTCGAAGTCGCCGACGCCGAGCTTGAAGTGCGGGTCCTTCCAGAAGATCCAGCGCACCGACATGTGCTTCATCACCACGTACGAGCACGCCAGCCCGACCGCCAGCACCGCCGCGCCGATGGGCCGCGCGATCGGCCGCTTCAGCAGTTCGAAGTGCTCCGGCCTCAGTTTCAGGCCGAGGACGTAGAACGGCAGCAGCCCGAAGACCCGGTGGATGTCGAACGTGGTGCCGAGGTCGCTCATGTAGGCCAGCAGCGCGAACCCGAGCGCCACGGCCAGCGGCCAGCGGATCTGCTGCCACACCGGCGTGGACAGCCGCCACAGGAACAGGGCGCACAGGAACCACGTCAGGTAGTACGGGCTGAGCAGGCTGATCTCCAGGTCGTGCCGGCCGACCAGCCAGTCGTAGACCGAGTACGCGACCTCGAACACCACGTACGGCACGCCGACGTTGGTGATGAGCTTGCGCGCCTTGCCGGGGGAGAACGTCCAGTTCCGCGAGAAGTAGCCGGTGATCACGATGAACAGCGGCATGTGGAACATGTAGATGAAGATGTACAGGCCCTTGGCCATCGGGACGTTCTGCAGGTTGGCGATCGAGTGCCCCGACACCACCAGCAGGATCGCGAAGTACTTCGCGTTGTCGAAGAACGGGTCGCGCTCCCCGCGCGGCTTCGGCGGCGAGGCGAGCCTCGGCCCGGCCGCCGGGCGCCCGCCGTCCGGTGCCGCCGCGCCCGGGGCCGTGGCGACCGGCGCCGCCGCCGGGTCGGGGCGGGGGTCCGGGACGGCCGGTGTGTGCTGGTCCGCCGCGACCGGGCGGCCGGCCGCGGCCGGCGGGCTGGGCTGGGGTCCCGTCTCGGCGCCCGGGGGCCTGGTGCTGTACGTCATGGCCTGCCGGTTCAAGCCCCCTTGCAGATGTCGTCGTTGGCGCGGATCTCGCCCTGCTGCTTGGGGATGCCCCCCTTGGCGCTCTTCAGGGCCGTCCAGTTCGAGCCGACGACCAGGTCGACCACGCCGGGCGTGCCGCCGCTGGTGCGGGCCGCAGCGGCCGGCTTGCTCGGGATCAGCGCGGTCAGCGTCTGCGCCTGCTGGTCGGCTCCGGAACCGTACAGCACCTTGGTGGCGCTCGTCCGGGAGGCGTTGCCGCCGACCGTCACCTGGAAGCCCTGGGCCTCCAGGTCGGAGGCGACCCGGCTCGCCTGGCCGGCGATGCCGCTGCCGTTGTAGACGCGCACCCGCACCTGCTCGGGCTGGATCTTGGGCGCGGCCGTCTTGGACTCGGTCGGCACGGTCTTGTCGTTGCGGACCGCGGAGAAGAACGGCTGCGCGGCGGAGGTGAGCACGACCCGGTTGGGGTCGGCCGGGTCGGGGCCGGACGGCGCGGTGACGAAGCGCAGCTTGCCCGAGGTCATGCCCTGCATGCCCTGGGCGATCTTCAGCATGACCTGCGGGGTCAGCTCCTTGTCGGTGGTGAGCGACTTGGTCGCCGCGTTCATCAGCGGGATCAGCTTGGTCGGGTTGCTCAGCACGCCCTTGCTCATCGCCTTGTCGGCGAGCGCACCCATGAACTTCTGCTGCCGCTTGATGCGGTCGAGGTCGGAGCCGTCGCCGAGGCCGTGCCGGACGCGCACGTAGGCGAGGGCCGTGTCGCCCTTGATGACGTGCTTGCCCCGCGTCAGGCGCAGCTTGGACTTGGGGTCGTTCACGTCCTTCGGCAGGCACACCGGGACGCCGCCGACCGCGTTGGTGATGGCCTTGAAGCCGGTGAAGTCGACCTGCATGAAGTGGTCGATGCGGATGTTGGAGACGCCCTCGATCGTCTTGATCACGCAGGCGGCGCCGCCGGTGGTGAACGAGGAGTTGATCTGCGCGCGCGGCTGGTCGGGCGAGGTGCCGCCGGCGTGGGTCTTGCACGGCGGGATGTGCACCATCAGGTCGCGCGGGAAGCTGATGCCCATCGCCTGGCTGCCGCCGGGCGACAGGTGCAGCAGGATCATGGTGTCCGAGCGCGGCGGCTCGTTCTTCAGCGAGCGGCCGTAGCTGGCGTTGGCGCCCGCGCGGGTGTCGGAGCCCAGCAGCAGGATGTTCATCGCGCTGTTCAGCTTCTTCGGCCGGTTCGGGCCGAGCTGGGCGTTGACGTCCTCGTGGTTGATGTTGCCCATCGCCTTGCGGTACACGCCGTAGGCGGTGAGCGATCCGGCCACCAGGACGGCCGACATCCCGATGCTCACCCAGCCGAGGATGCGCCAGCCGCGTCGACGCGACGCCGGCTGCGGATCGGCGTCGTCGACGTACTCCATGTACATCGGGTTGCTGTTCATCGGCTCCGTGGTCCGGGGGCGCGGCCCGCTCTCGGGGGGTCGGTCGGCTTGTCCTGTCGTGCGGGGACTGTCTGCTCTGCTGGAACTGTCCTGTAGTGCTGTGACGGCGCTGGCGGCGGCTCGGTTGACAAAGCGCGGGCAAACAGAGCGTAGGTCAGGCGAGCCGGCGCACGGACCCGGATGCGTCACTCCATCCGGGCAGCCCGGCCACCGCCGTCACATGCTCCAGGGCCACACGCCGATCTAGGGCGGCTTTGTCAAAGTTTCGTTGGATTATGACGGAAGCCCCTGAGGCTAGTGGTGCGACCAGGCCGGCCAGAAGCCCGTCCAGTGTGGCGAAGGACATGTCAACCAGGACGCGCGACGACGCGTCCAGCTCCCATTTCTCGGCCGCCGCGGCGCCCGCCGCGACCAGCTCCGCACCCGTCAATGTGGTCTTTGTCACATCGATCGCGGGCAGCGTCGGGGTCACGTCCGGGGTCGCGGCGAACCGGTCGCCATAGGAGCGCACCTCCGCCGCGTAGTCGGTGACGCCCGGCGGGCAGTCGGCCAGCGGGCCGCCGAGCGGATGCAGCGACAGGCCGACGACCTCCTCCGCGTCCGCGTTCACTCCGGGATCCGCGAGCACCACCTCGAGCACCTCCTCGGCCGCCGCCAGGATGTACGGCCCGGACGCCCCGTCCGGTTCGGACGGGACCGCGCCGCTCTCCAGGACCGCCGCCGGGTCGACCGGCACCGCCGCAAGGCCCGCCGACCAGCACGCCATCAGCCACACCGCGGTCTGCCAGTGCGGCGGCAGGACGAGCACGACACGCCCGCCCGGCTCGGCCGCCAGCCCGTCCACCAGGAAGTTCGCCGTCTTGGCCACCCAGTTGTCGAACGTGCGCGCCGACAGCTCGACGCGCTCGCCCTTCTCATCGTCGTAGTAGGTGACGAGCGGGCGGGACGGATCGGCGGCCAGCCGCCGCCGCAGCAGCTCGGCGGGTCCGGACGCGGCGGGTTCGCTGTCGCTCATGGGGCGAGCGTAGAGCCCCGTGACCGGCCCGGACTCGCCGACCGGCCGTTCCCGCTACGCTCCGCACCGATGAATGACCACGGATCGGACGAGCGCGGGGCGGGTGCATGAACGCGGGTCGGCTGCTCGCCCGGACGACCGTGGCGCCGGCGCTGCTGGTCGCGGCGTGGCTCGTGGTGGCGATGCCGCTGCTGATGGGCGGGGCGTTCCGGCCGGGGCCGGCGGTCCTGCTGTGGGTGCCGGTGGCCGCGGCGGCGCTGTGGCTCGGCCTGCGCCGCAGTCCCCGCGACGTCGATGAGGAGGCCGCCGGCGGGCCGCTCGGCCCCGTCCCGTGGTGGTCGGCGGGCGGCGTGATCGCGGTCGCCGTCGTTTTCGGGGTGTTCGAGGCGCTGATGTGCTCCGAGCAGGTCATCGTGCGCCGCGACCCCGCATCGTACTTCCAGTTCGCGACCTGGCTGAAGGACCACGGGTCGCTGCCGATCCCGCAGCTGCGCCAGGCGTTCGGCGGCGGCGACCCGGCGCTGAAGTTCGACAGCCCGGCCTTCTACCAGGACGGCGGCGCGATCGTCCCGCAGTTCATGGCGGGCCTGCCGCTGATCCTCGCGCTCGGCGGCTGGGTGGGCGGCGCGCACGGGATGCTGCTGATGGCGCCGCTGCTCGGCGCCTGCTGCGTGCTGGCGTTCGGCGGCCTCACCGCCCGGCTGGCCGGGCCCCGCTGGGCGCCCGCCGGGGCGCTGCTGCTCGCGCTCACCCTGCCGATGCTGTGGGTGTCGCGGTCCACCTTCAGCGAGCCGCCCGCGCTGATCCTGCTGCTCGGCGGGCTGTCGCTGCTGCACGACGCCCGGACGGAGCGCCCCCGCGCGGCCGCGGCGAAGGCGTTCCTCGGCGGCCTCGCGCTCGGGCTGATCGTGCTCGTCCGGATCGACGGGATCCGCGACATCCTGCCGGTCGTGGTGTACGCCGGGCTGCTGGTCGCCCGGCGGCGCCGCAGCGGCTACGCGCTCGCGGCCGGCCTCGCGCTCGGCGCGGCGGCCGGGCTCGTCGAGGGCTACCTGAAGTCCCGCCCGTACCTGGACTACCTGCACGCCTCGCTCAACCCGCTGCTGGTCATCTCAGCCGCGATCGTCGTGGCCACGGCACTGCTGGTGGTCGTGCTGCGCTGGGACGCGACGGGCCGCCGGCTGCGCGCGGCCGGGGCGGCGATCGGGCGCGGCCGGCTGCCCGGCGCCGCCGCGATCGCCACCGCGCTGCTGATGGTGGGCTTCGCCGTCCGGCCGCTGGTGCAGACGGTCCGGCGCGTCCCGACCAACACCGACGACCGGCTGAACGCGCAGTTCATCGAGGCCGTCCAGAAGATCAACGAGATGCCGCTGGACGGCACCCGGCAGTACTCGGAACTGTCGCTGTACTGGGTCGTCTGGTACATCGGCATCCCCGCGCTGCTGCTCGCCACGTTCGGGGCGGCGCTGCTGGTGCGGCGGCTGCTGCGCCGCCAGTCCCCGGAATGGCTGCTGCCGTACGCGGTCGTCGTGTGGACGACCGTCCAGGTGCTGGTCAGGCCGGGCATCACCCCCGACCATCCGTGGGCGTCCCGGCGGCTGATCGGCCTGGTCATTCCGGGGCTGCTGCTGTTCACGGTGTTCGCGGCGGCATGGACCACCAAGCGGCTGCGGCGGATCGGGTACTCGCGGAAGGTGGTGCAGGCCACGGCCGTGGTCGGCATCGCCCTGACGTTGGTGCCGATCGTCATCACGTCCGCCGGCTACATGGTGAACAGGACCGACCAGAAGGAGGTCGGCGCCGTCGAGGCGATGTGCGACCGGATCGGTCCGGGCCGCTCCGTCGTGGTGATCGAGGCCGGCACCGCCGACCGCTTCCTCCAGGTCCTGCGCGGGATGTGCGGGCTTCCCGCCGCGCGCACCATCTCGTTCGCGACGGCCGCCGACGTCCGCCGGATCGCCGGGAAGATCGAGGGGGCGGGCCGGCGTCCGGTGGTCATGGGGTCGAAGCCCGAGCAGGTGGCGTCGTACGGGCGGCCCCGGCAGATCATGCGGCTGCGCACCCGCCAGGACGGCCGCACCCTCGACCACCCGCCCGGCGGGTCGTGGGGACTGGCCATCGACGTGTGGATCGCCGAGCCGCAGGCGCCCTGACGCGGGCGTGTCGGGTGCGTGTCGGGCGCGCGTCCGGCGGCCGTCCGGACGGTGTCCGCGCGCCGTGTCGGCCGGTGAGTCGGCCGGTGAGTCGGCCTGGGCGCGCCGTTGCGAGTATTCTCGCGGTGCGTGAGTACCCAGCCCGCAGAGCCCGCGCAGCGGCCCGCGCCCGCAGGCGCCGAGCCGAGCGACCCCGTGAGCGACGCCGCCCCCGTGCACGTGACCATCGTCCTCCCCTGCTACAACGAGCAGGACCACGTGATCGACGAGGTCGAGCGGATCACGAAGGCGATGGACAACAGCGGCAAGAGCTACGAGCTGCTGGCCGTCGACGACTGCTCCACCGACGCCACCCTCGCCCGGTTGGAGGAGGCCGCCCCCCGCTTCCCGCACATGCGGGTGATCGCGTTCCAGCACAACAGCGGCTCGGGGACGGTCCGGCGCATCGGCTCCCAGCAGGCCCGCGGCGAGATCGTGGTGTGGACCGACGCCGACATGTCCTACCCGAACGAGCGGATCCCCGACCTCGTCGACATCCTGGACAGCGACCCGTCCGTCGACCAGGTCGTCGGCGCCCGCACCAGCGAGGAGGGCACGCACAAGCTGCTGCGGGTGCCCGCCAAGTGGTTCATCCGCAAGGTCGCCGAGCGGCTCACCAACTCCAAGATCCCCGACCTGAACTCCGGGCTGCGCGCGTTCCGCCGCGAGGTGTCGCTGCCCTACCTGCGGCTGCTGCCGCCCGGGTTCTCCTGCGTGACCACGATCACGATCGCGTTCCTGTCGAACCAGCACCCGGTGCACTACCTGCCGATCGACTACGCCAAGCGGGCCGGCAAGTCGAAGTTCCACTTCACCAAGGACGCCTACCGCTACATCCTCCAGGTGCTGCGGATGGTGATGTACTTCAACCCGCTCAAGGTGCTGATGCCGCTCGCGCTGTGGCTGATCGGGATCGGGCTGCTCAAGGGCGTGTTCGACATGGTGGTGCACATCGGCTACTTCGCCAACAACACCATCATGATCTTCGTGACGGGGCTGATCATCGCCTCGCTCGCGCTGCTGGCCGACCTGATCGTGCGATCGCGCGGCGACGTCTGATGCGGACGGTCTAGTGCGCATCGCGATCGTCGGCCCCGCCTTCCCCTACAAGGGGGGCGGCGCCCACCACACCACCGAGCTCGCGCGCCGGCTCGCCGCCGCAGGGCACGACGTCGCCATCGAGTCGTGGCGCGCGCAGTACCCCGGCTTCCTGTACCCGGGTCAGCAGAAGATCTCCGAGCCGGAGGGCGAGCCGTTCCCCGGCACCCGGCACCGCCTCGACTGGCGCCGCCCGGACGGCTGGTTGCGCACCGGCCGCGCCCTGCGCGACCGCGACCTGGTCGTCCTCGCGGTGCTGAGCCCGGTGCAGGTGCCGTCCTACCTGGGCATACTCGCCGGTCTTCGAGGTCGAGCGCCCGTCGTGGCGCTCTGCCACAACGTTCTGCCGCACGAACGCAAGCCGTACGACGAGCCGCTGATGAGGCGGCTGCTGCGCAAGGCCGACGGCGTCCTCGTCCACTCGGAGGCGCAGGCGGAACTGGCGCGCGGGCTGACCTCGCGTCCGGTCCGGGTCGCGGAGATGCCCGCGCACCTGCCCGCGTCGGGCGGCGCGCCCGCCGACGACGGCAAGGTGCGGCGGCGGCTGCTGTTCTGGGGGATCGTCCGCCCGTACAAGGGCCTGGACGTCCTGCTCCGCGCGCTCGCGCAGGGCCCGGACGACGTCTCGCTGACGGTCGCGGGCGAGTTCTGGGGCGGCCTGGACGAGACCCGCGAGCTGATCCGCTCGCTCGACCTGGCGTCCCGGGTGGACCTGCGCCCCGGCTACGTGCCCGCCGCGGACGTCCCCGGCCTGTTCGCCTCCGCCGACGCGCTCGTCCTGCCGTACCGGACGGCCACCGCGTCGCAGAACGTGTGGATGGCCTACGAGCACGGCCTCCCGGTGATCGCCACGGACGTCGGCGCGTTCGCCGAGCAGGTCCGCGACGGGGTCGACGGGCTGGTCTGCCGCCCCGGCGACGTGCCGGGCCTGGCGGAGGCCATCACCCGGTTCTACGCGCCGGGGGAGCCGGAGCGGCTGCGCTCCGGCGTCCGCCCGGTCGACCACGGCCCGGTCTGGGCCGCCTACCTGGAGGCGCTCACCGCGCTCACAGGTGCGGCTCGATGACCTTCAGCAGGGCCCGCTTCGGCTTGGCGCCGGTGATCTGCTCGACGACCTCGCCGCCCTTGAGCAGCAGCAGCGTCGGCAGGCCCAGCACTCCATACTTCTGCGGGGTCTGCGGATTGGCGTCGTAGTCCATCTTCGCGATCTTGATCCGGCCGTCCTGCTCGGCCGCGATCTGGTCCAGGACCGGGGCGATCATGCGGCAGGGGCCGCACCAGTCGGCCCAGAAGTCGACGAGCACGGGAACGTCGCTGTCCAGGACTTCCTCGGCGAACGTGGCGTCGGTCACGCTGATGGGGGCCGTCACGGTCACTCCTTCGTAGGCTGCGTACCCCTGACAAGCGCGGGGCGCCCGCCTTCATTCCCGCCGCCGTCCCCGGCGCCGCCGGACGGCGGGCCGGGGCGGCCGGCGCCGCGGCCGAGGAGCATCCCGGCGCCCGCGTTGACCAGGTCGGCGATCGTCAGCAGCACGCGGGACGCGATCGCGACCACGACGGGCGCGCCCGCCGGCAGCACCGGCGTCAGCACCACGGTCAGCGCGGCCTCCCGCGCGCCGATCCCGCCCGGCGCGATGAAGACCAGGAACCCGGCGACGAACGCCAGCGCGTAGGCGCCGGTCGCCAGGAACGGCAGCCCGGGGCCGTCACCGCCGACGGCCATGCACAGCAGCCAGGTGTGGACGCCGAACAGCGCCCAGCCGAGCACCGTCCAGCCGACCGCCCGCAGCGTCACGCCGAGGCTGACCGGGTGCTCCAGCGGGGGCCGCCGGACGAGCCGCAGCAGCATCCCCAGCGCCCACGTCACGATCCTCGGGTGCAGCGCCGCGATCATGAAGGGGGCGAGCAGGAACAGCCACCAGTACTCCCGGCGCGCCGCCGCCGAGGTCAGCGGCAGCGTCACCGCCGCGACGGCGAGGCCGCAGGCGGTGGAGGTCGCCACGGCCAGCAGCGTGGAGCCGAAGCTGCGCTCGGCGGGCACCTTGTGCTCGCGCGTCATCTCGATCTGGGTGACCAGCGCCCACACCTTGCCCGGCACGTACTTGCCGAGTTGGGAGACCGCGGAGATCCGGTAGGCGACGCGCAGCGGCAGCGGCGAGCCCAGGCCGGCGAGGAACGTCCGCCACCCCAGCGTCCAGGAGAACAGCCCGGCCAGGCCCACCAGCAGCGCCCCGGCGAGCGTGGGCCAGGACATCTCCTGGAACGCCCGCGTCGTCGCGTCCCACTGGGAGGCCACGCTGTAGCCGCAGAACCCGAGCGCGAGCAGGATCAGCAGCACGCGCAGGGCCCGCATGGCGACGACCTTCGTATTCACGCGCCCAGCGTAGGCGAACCGGGATCACGGCGCGTGCCGCCGCTTCGGCCGCGCCGCCGCCCGCCGCGCCCTACAGTTGGGGACGATGAAACTCTCCGATGTGGTCGCCTTCATGGGGCACCAGGTGCACGTGTGCCGGTACCGCGAGGCGGGGACGCTGCTGTCGTGGATGGGACGGGACCTGAGCGGCAAGCGGGTCCTCGACGTCGCCGGCGGCGACGGCTACTGGGCGGGACGGGCCCGCAGGCGCGGCGCCGACGCGGTCTCGATCGACCTCGCCCGCAAGAAGATGGTGTACGGCCGGACGCTCGCCGACGCGCCCGCGCTGATCGAGTGCGACGCGCTGCGGCTGCCGTTCGGCGACGCCACGTTCGACGCGGTCCTGTCGGTCTGCGCGATCGAGCACTTCGACGACGGCGGCAGGTCCCTGGACGAGATGGCGCGGGTGCTCAAGCCGGGCGGTGAGGTCTTCATGTCCGCCGACGTGCTCAGCCGGGCCGACGCGTGGCCGAAGCTGCGGGACGCGCACAAGGCCAGGTACCACGTCCAGCACACCTACACCCACGAGAGCCTGCGCAAGCTGATGGACGAGCGGGGCCTCGACCTGGTGCGGCACTCCTACCAGTTCAGGACGGCCGCGACCGAGCGGCTCTACCTGTCGCTGTCGACCTACGGCGGCCGGGTCGGCTTCAATGCGGCGGCGCCGCTGACGCCGCTGGTCGCGCTCGCCGACCGGGGCGCGCCGAACCGGCAGGGCAGCATCGTCCTGATTCACGCGCGCAAAAGATAGGCGTGTGGGTAGGGGGCCACAAGGACTTGCGGAAGCGACCGGCGCGGAGGGCCCACGGCCGGCCGGTCGCGGGCGTAGGCTCGGACGGTAAAGAGTGATCTACGCCACTACGGCTTCAGCGCCGGAATGGGGGAGTGGACCGTGGCGCCTCGGATACTGCTCGACGCCACCGCGGTGCCCGCCGACAGGGGCGGGCTCGGGCGGTACGTGGACGGCCTGCTGTCGGCCCTGCACGCGCTCGGCGCCGACCTCGCGGTCGTCTGCCAGCGCTCGGACGAGAAGCGGTACGGGCAGCTCGCGCCGGGCGCCCGGATCGTCGCGGGACCGCCGGCGCTGGCGCACCGCGCGACCCGGCTGGCGTGGGAGCAGTCCGGCCTGCCGCACGTCGCCGACGGCGTCGCCGCCGACGTGATCCATCTGCCGACGTACACGATGCCGGTCAGCGCGGTCCGGCCGACCGTGGTGACCATCCACGACGTGACGCTGTTCGCGGAGCCGGAGCTGCACGACCCCGTCCGCACCACCTACGTCAAGTCGGCGACCCGCACCGCGGCGCGCCGCGCGACCCGGCTGATCGTCCCGTCGCGGGCGACGCGCGACGAGCTGGTCCGGGTGCTGGGCGCCGACCCCGAGCACATCGACGTGGCCTACCACGGCGTCGACCACGCGGTGTTCCACCGCCCGTCGGAGGCGGAGGTCAAGCAGGTCTCCGACCGGCTCGGCCTGCACGGCCGTCCCTACGTCGCCTATCTGGGCGGGCTGGAGCCGCGCAAGAACGTCCCGAACCTGATCCGCGGCTGGGTGCGCTCCTGCGCCGGGCTGGAGGACCCGCCCGCGCTGGTGCTGGCCGGCGGCGGGGGCTGGGACGACGAGGTCGACGCGGCGCTGGCGACGGTCCCGCCCCGGCTGCGGGTGATCCGCCCGGGATACCTGCGGGTGCCGTTGCTGCCCGGTTTTTTCGGCGGCGCGCTGGTGGTGGCGCTGCCGAGCCGCGGCGAGGGGTTCGGCCTGCCGGTGCTGGAGGCGATGGCGTGCGGCGCGCCCGTCCTGACGACCCGCCGCGGCTCGCTGCCGGAGGTCGGCGGCGACGCGGTCGCCTACACCGAGCCCGACCCGGAGGGGATCGCGACGGCGCTGACCGCGCTGATCGGCGACCCGTCCCGCCGTGCCGGGCTGGCCGCCGCGGCGTACACGCACTCGCAGGAGTTCAGCTGGGCCGCGTCGGCCGAGGCGCACCTGGCCTCCTACGAGCGCGCCGTCCGGCAGCACGCCGCTTCGCGCGGGCACGGCTCGGCGCCCGCCAACCACTAGGCTTCGTCTCCACGACCGTGGCGGAGAAAGGAACCCAGTGGAAGCGATCCTCCTGGTGGGGGGCCGGGGCACCCGCCTGCGCCCGCTGACGATCTCCACTCCGAAGCCGCTGCTCCCCACTGCCGGCGTGGCCTTCCTGGCGCACCAGCTCGCCCGCGCGCACGCCGCCGGGGTCGAGCGGATCGTGTTCGCGACGTCCTACCGGGCGGAGATGTTCGAGGCGGCGTTCGGCGCCCACGCGCACGGCGTCGACCTCGCCTATGTCAGCGAGGCGCAGCCGCTCGGCACGGGCGGCGCGATCCGCAACGCGGCCCGCGCGCTGACCTGCGGACCGGACGACCCGGTGCTGATCCTCAACGGCGACATCCTGTCCGGGCACGACGTGCCGGCGCAGGTGAAGCTGCACGAGGACGCGGGCGCGGCGGTGACGCTGCACCTCACCGAGGTCGACGACCCGTCCCGGTTCGGCTGCGTGCCGACCGACGACTCCGGGCGCGTCACCGCGTTCCTGGAGAAGACGTCCCATCCGGTGACGAACCAGATCAACGCGGGCTGCTACGTGTTCCGGCGTTCGGCGATCGACACGATCACCGAGGACGAGGTCGTCTCGGTCGAGCGGGAGACGTTCCCGTCGCTGATCGCGTCCGGCGCCGTCGTCATGGGGCACGTCGAGTCGGGCTACTGGCTGGACGTCGGCACGCCCGAGGCGTTCGTGCGCGGCTCGCGCGACCTGGTCCTCGGCCGGCTCGCCTCCCCGGCGATGCCAGGCGAGCCGGGCGAGCGCCTCACCCTCGCCGGGGCGACGGTGTCGCCGGGCGCGGTGGTGCGCGGCGGCACGACGGTCGGCCGCGGCGCGGTGGTCGAGGCCGGCGCCACCGTGATCGGCAGCGTGCTGCTGGACGACGCGTTCGTCGCGGAGGGCGCGACCGTCCGCGACTCGGTGCTGAGCCGCGGCGCCCGAGTGGGCCCCGGCGCGGTGCTCGACGGCGTCATCCTGGGCGACGGCGCGGTCGTGGGCCCGGGCAACGAACTGTGCTGCGGCCTGCGCGTCTGGCCGGGCATCGAGCTTCCCCCCACTGCGGTCCGCTTCTCCACCGATGCCTGACGTCCCGCCGGGCACGGCCGCCGACGGCGTGGCCGGGGAGAGGACCGCTGGGCTTCTCCCCGGCCACGGGTCCGGGGGGATGCGGCGGGAGTGGGCGCCGCCGTTCACGGTGGACGTGGGGGCGACGCTTCGGCCGCATCGGCGCGGGCCGCATGACCCGGCGTTCCGCGTGGAGCGGGACGGGACGGTCTGGCGCGCGTCGTACACGCCGGACGGTCCGGGCACGCTGCGGATCCGTGCGCGCGGGGACGCGGTGGTCGCGGACGCGTGGGGGCCGGGGGCCGCGTGGCTGCTCGACGGGCTGCCGGACCTGCTCGGCGCGTCGGACGAGCCCGGGGGGTTCGAGGCGCGGCACGAGATCGTCCGGCGGCAGGCGCTACTGCGGCCGGGCCTGCGGATCGGCCGGACGAACCGGGTGTTCGAGGCGCTCGTCCCGGCGGTGATGGAGCAGAAGGTCCTGGCGGAGGAGGCGTGGCGGGCCTGGGGGTACCTGGTGCGCCGGTTCGGGAGGCCGGCGCCGGGCGCGCCCGCCGCGCTGCGGCTGCGGGTCCCGCCGCCGCCCGCGGTGTGGGTGCGGATCCCGTCGTGGGAGTGGCACCGCTCGGGGCTGGAGGCGGTCCGGGCCCGGACGATCATCGGTGCGGCGCGGGTCGCCGCCCGGCTGGAGGACGACCCCGCCGAGGACCGGCTGCGCAGCCTGCCGGGCGTCGGGGTCTGGACGGCGGCGGAGGTCCGGCAGCGGGCGGCGGGCGATCCCGACGCCGTCTCCGTGGGCGACTACAACCTGCCCGGCCTGGTCGGCTGGGCGCTGGCGGGCCGCAAGGTCGACGACGACGGGATGCTCGAGCTGCTGGCTCCGTACGCGGGGCATCGGCACCGGGTCACCCGGCTGCTGGAATCGTCCGGCGCGCGGCCTCCGCGGCGCGGTCCGCGTCTGCCCGTCCGCGACTACCGGAGCTTCTGACCGTCTCCTTGCGAGCCTTGGCTGACCGGCGCGGTAGCCAGAAGTGGTTCGGGGTCCAGCTCAGGCCGTCGCGGGTGTCGGCGCCGAAGATCGGCGCGAGGACGGCGAGGGCGATCAGGATGGCGAGCATGACCAGCATGGCGGTCTCCTCCGGCGAGGGCCGTGCGGCGGTGGTACCGCCCGGGGGGACGACCCTCTCGCAGCTATAGTTTGACTCAGTCCAACATTGAGGACAAGCGACCATTTCTAGACGCATTCATTAAGCTTCACTACATCCTGGGAGGAGTGCCGCCGCCGGGGAATAGATCCGGGGCGCCTCCGGCTCTCGTAGGTGGACGGCATTCCGCGGGCCCCGCCGCGTCGCAAAATATGACGATTGGCATAGAGTGCCCGCATGGAGGCCACGCAGAACGCGATCAGGCGGGCTTTGGCCCGTGCGCGTGACGGGAAGACGCTCGACCACTCCGAGGCCACGACGCTGCTGCGGGCCCGCGGTCCGCAGCTGGACGATCTGCTCGCCTACGCGGCGAGGACCAGGGACGCCGGCCTCGCGGCGGCGGGCCGTCCCGGGACCATCACCTACAGCCGCAAGGTCTTCATCCCGCTGACCCGGCTCTGCCGGGACCGCTGCGGCTACTGCACGTTCGCGACCGTCCCGCACAAGCTGGACGCGCCGTACCTCAGCCCCGACGAGGTCCTGGAGATCGCGCGGCAGGGCGCCGCGATGGGCTGCAAGGAGGCGCTGTTCACGCTCGGGGACCGTCCCGAGGACCGGTGGAAGCAGGCCCGCGAGTGGCTCGACGCGCACGGCTACGACGACACCCTGTCGTACGTGCGGGCGATGGCGATCCGGGTGCTGGAGGAGACCGGGCTGCTGCCGCACCTGAACCCGGGCGTGCTGACCTGGCGCGACTTCCAGCGGCTCAAGCCGGTCGCGCCGTCGATGGGGATGATGCTGGAGACGACCGCGACGCGGCTGTTCAGCGAGCGCGGCGGCCCGCACTTCGGATCGCCGGACAAGGACCCGGCCGTCCGGCTGCGGGTACTGGAGGACGCGGGCCGCACGAACGTCCCGTTCACCACCGGCATCCTCATCGGCATCGGCGAGACGGTCGAGGAGCGCGCGGACGCGATCTTCGCGATCCGCAAGACGATGCGGGAGTACGGCGCGATCCAGGAAGTGATCGTGCAGAACTTCCGCGCCAAGCCCGACACCAAGATGCGCGACACGCCCGACGCCGAGCTGGAAGAGCTGGCCGCGACGATCGCGGTGACGCGGCTGGTACTGGGGCCGAAGGCGCGCATCCAGGCGCCGCCGAACCTCGTCGCCGACCAGTACTCGCTGATGCTGCGCGCCGGGATCGACGACTGGGGCGGCGTGTCGCCGCTGACGCCGGACCACGTGAACCCCGAGCGTCCGTGGCCGCAGATCGACGAGCTGGCCGCCAGGACCGCCGAGTCGGGCTTCGAACTGCGCGAACGGCTCACGATCTACCCCGAGTACGTCAAGCGCGGCGAGCCGTGGCTGGACCCGCGGCTGGTCGGGCACGTGTCCGCGCTGGCCGACCCGGCGACCGGGCTCGCGCGCGAGGACGCCGTCCTCGAAGGGCGCCCGTGGCAGGAGCCCGACGGCGGGTTCGCGGCGTCCGGGCGCACCGACCTGCACACCGAGATCGACACGACCGGGCGCACGTCCGACCGGCGCGACGACTTCGACGAGGTCTACGGCGACTGGGACGCGCTCAAGGACCGCATGAGCGCGCCGCAGCGGTTCGACGCCGACGTCAAGGCAGCGCTCGCCGCCGCCGAACGCGACCCCGCCGGGCTGTCCGACGACGAGGCGCTCGCACTGCTGCACGCCGACGGCCCCGAACTCGACGCGCTGGCGAAGCTGGCCGACGACCTGCGCCGCGAAGCCGTCGGCGACGAGGTCACCTACGTCGTCACCCGGAACATCAACTTCACCAACGTCTGCTACACCGGCTGCCGGTTCTGCGCGTTCGCGCAGCGCCGCACCGACGCCGACGCGTACACGCTGTCGCTCCAGCAGGTCGGCGACCGGGTGGACGAGGCGTGGGAGGCGGGCGCCACCGAGATCTGCATGCAGGGCGGCATCCATCCCGACCTGCCCGGCACCGCCTACTTCGACCTCGCCCGCGAGGTGAAGCGCCGCGCCCCGGACATCCACCTGCACTCCTACAGCCCGATGGAGGTCGTGAACGGCGCGTCCCGCAGCGACCTGTCCATCCGCGAATGGCTGGAGGCGGCGAAGGAGGCCGGCGTCGACTCGCTGCCCGGGACGGCCGCCGAGATCCTCGACGACGACGTCCGCTGGGTGCTGACCAAGGGCAAGCTGCCCACCGACCAGTGGGTCGAGGTCGTCACCACCGCGCACGAGATCGGCATCCCGACGACGTCCACGATGATGTACGGGCATGTCGACACCCCGTCGCACTGGGTCGCGCACATCAAGCTGCTGCGCTCCATCCAGGAGCGGACGGGCGGGTTCAGCGAGTTCGTGCTGCTGCCGTTCGTCCACCACAACTCGCCGATCTACCTGGCGGGACTCGCGCGGCCGGGGCCGACCGTACGGGAGAACATCGCCGTTCACGCGCTCGCGCGGATCCTGCTGCACGGCGCCATCGCCAACATCCAGACGTCCTGGGTGAAGCTGGGCGACGAGCTGTGCACGCGCGTCCTGCAAGGCGGCGTCAACGACCTCGGCGGAACGCTGATGGAGGAGACCATCAGCCGGATGGCCGGTTCGGAGAACGGCTCGTTCAAGCCCATCAGCGACCTGGAGAGGATCGCCGCCCTCGCGGGACGCCCCGCCCGGCAGCGCACGACCCTCTACGGCGAGGTCCCCGCCGAGCGCGTCGAGGCCGCCCGCAAGACCGACGGCATCGGCCACTTCGGCCGCCCGTCCCTCACCCTCACCCCACGTTGAGTTGCGGCGAGTCGTCGTTATGGCACCGCTCATAACGACGACTCGCCGCAAGTGAACGCACGTTCATCGTCGGTCCGGTATGACTGACGCGTGAGGTGGAAGGTCTGGGTGCCGGCGGCGGTGCTGCTCGTCACCGTCGTCGGGGGCGGGGCGTGGGCGTTCGGCCTGCTGCCCGGGCCCTCGCCGTGCCGGAGCGGGACGGTGGAGGTGCGGGTCGCCGCGCAACCGGAGATCGCGCCCGCGCTGCGGGACGTCGCGTCCCGGTTCACCGTGGAGCGGCACCGGGTCGGCGGACGCTGCGTCCGCGCGCGCGTGACGGCCGTCGCCCCCGCCGAGTTCGCGCGCCGTCCGGACCTGCGGCGGCGCACGGACGCCTGGGTGCCGGAGTCGTCGCTGTGGCTCGGCATCGTCCGCGACGCGGGGGACAAGGGCGTTCCGGGGAGCGGGACGTCGATCGCCGCCACGCCCGTCGTCTTCGCGACGACCCGTCCCGTGGCCGACGAGCTCGCCGCCGGCCACGTCGCCATGAGTTGGAAACTGCTGCTGAAGTCCAAGGTCGACGGCCTGGGCCTCGCCCGCAGGGCGGCGGACCCGGGCGTCGGCATCAGCGGGATGGTCGCGATGCTCGCCCTCGACCAGGTCGGCGGCAGGACCGGCGACGTGACCGGCGACCTGCGCAAATCCGCGCCGTCACCGGCGGACGACGCGGCCGGCGGCGCCGCGGCCGTGCTCGCCGGCCTCACCGCCGCCGAACGCTTCGACCGCCCCCTCGTCGTCACCACCGAGCAGGCGACCGTCGCCTACAACGACGGGCACCGCCCCAACCCGGTCACCCCGATCGTCCCGGACGAGGGCACCCTCATGCTCGACCACCCGTACGCGGTCACGGCCCGCGACCGGCGGCACCGCGACGCGGCGGCGGCCTTCGGCGACGCGCTCGGGACGCGGTCCGCCCGCGACACGCTCCAGCGGGCCGGGTTCCGCGCCCCCGACGGCGGCTTCGGCGACGCCGCCGCCCGCGAGCACGGGCTGCCCGCGACGGCGCCGCGGTCACTGCGCCTCCCGACCCGCAAGGAGATCGACCGGGCCCTGGCGTCCTGGAAGGCGTGAACCCGGCTACCGCACCTCGATGAAGGCGTCCGCGGTGCGCGGCGGGCGGTCGCGCGGCGGCGCGGCCGGGTGGCCGACGCCGACGGCGCCCATCGGGTCCCACTCGTCCGGCAGGTCCAGGGCCTCGCGGACGACGTCGCGGCAGAACATCGTGCTGGACACCCAGCACGACCCGAGGCCCTCCACCGCCAGCGCGACCAGCAGGTTCTGCACGCCCGCGCCGGTCGCCACGACGAACATCTCCCGCTCGGCGGCGGCGCGGCGCGCGTCGGGGTAGTCGTGCGAGCCCTCCATGACCAGGCACGGGACGACCAGGAACGGCGCGCGGCGCAGCACGTCGCCGCGCCGCAGCCGCTTGGTGATCGACTCCTCGGAGAAGCCGTCGCGGCGCAGGTCGCCCTCCCACGCGTCGCGCATCGCGTCCAGCAGCCGGGTCCGGGACTCCGCCGACTCCAGCAGGACGAACCGCCACGGCGTGGTGTGGTGCGGCGCCGGCGCGGTGATCGCGGCGGCGACGGCCCGCCGCACCGCCTCCGGATCGACCGGGGCGCCGGTGAACTCGCGGATGGTGCGGCGCGCGTGCAGGACGTCCGCCGACCCGTACCGGAACATGTCCTCGTCGGGCGGCCGGACGAGCTGCCGCGCCCCCGGCCCGTCGTCGGCCGTGACCAGGTGGGCCAGCCCGCGCACGACCGCGATCGGCACCCCGTCGAGCTTGCCCTTGACCAGCTCGCCCGCCGCCGCGATCTCGTCCGCGACGGCCGTGATGGTGGCTTCGAGCCGGTTTCCGTACGTGTCGTCGCGCCCGCGCAGGTCGCTGAGCGGCGCGAGGCCCGCAACGCCGATCGCCGCGTCGGTCAGCCCGTTGCGCCAGGGCCGGCCGAGCGTGTCGGAGACGATGACCGCGACGTCCCGGCCGGTGCGCTCCCGCACGCCCGCGCGGATGCGCCGCGCGGAGGCGTCGGAGTCCTCCGGCAGCAGCAGCACGGTGCCGGGCGCGGTGTTGGACGCGTCCACCCCGGCGGCGGCCAGCACCAGGCCCTGCCGCGTCTCCACGATCCGGGTCTCGCCGCGCGCGTGCCTGCGCCGCGCCACCACCCGGACCGTCTCGGCGTCGATCGCCTTCTCCCGGTCGTCGGCGACCAGGACCCGGCCCTCCGCCTTGCTGACGATCTTGGACGTGACGACCAGCACGTCCCCGTCCTCGACCGCGTCGGCGGGGACCAGGGCGGCGATGTCATCGCCCTCGCCGACCTCCGGCAGCCCGGGGATCCCGAACACCCGGAGGTTCACGGCGCCTCCTTCTTCAGCTCGAGCGCCAGGTCGAGCGCCGCGCGCGCGATCGCCGCCGTCGCCTCCGGATCGCTCATCAGCAGCGGGCGGGACCGCACCTCGATGCCCTCCACCCGCACGTCGCCGTCCGCCTCGTCGACCAGCCAGCCGTCCAGCAGCCCGAGCCCGTAGTACTCGGCCACCGCCTTCGCCGAGGTCTCCACCCCGATCGCGGCCAGGCACGCGTCCGCCATCCCGCGCACCGGGGCGCCGCCGATGATCGGCGACACGCCGACGACGGTGTTCGCCGCGACCGCCTCCCGGATGCCGGGGACCGCCAGGATCGTCCCGACGCTGACGACCGGGTTGGACGGCGGGAACAGCACCACGTCCGCCTCCTCGATCGCCTTCAGCACGCCCGGCGCCGGCTTGGCCTCGTCGGCGCCGACCGGCGCGATCGACAGCGCGGGCAGCGACGCCCGCAGCCGCACCCACCACTCCTGGAAGTGGATCGCGCGCCGGCCGCGCTCGGGGTCGTCGACGACCACGTGCGTCTCGACCTGGTCGTCGGTCATCGGGATCAGCCGCACGCCCGGCTTCCACCGGTCGCACAGCGCCTCGGTCACCGACGACAGCTTGTAGCCGGCCTCCAGCATCTGCGTCCGGACGATGTGGGTGGCGAAGTCGCGGTCGCCGAGCCCGAACCAGCCGGGCCCGACGCCGTAGGCGGCCAGCTCCTCCTTGACGGTGAACGTCTCGTCCGCCCGCCCCCAGCCCTGCTCCTCGTTGATCCCGCCGCCGAGGGTGTACATCACGGTGTCCAGGTCGGGGCAGACCCGCAGCCCGAACAGGGAGATGTCGTCCCCGGTGTTGCCGATGACGGTGATCTCCGCCTCGGGGGCGGCGGCCTGGAGCCCGCGCAGGAAGCGGGCTCCCCCGATGCCGCCCGCCAGCGCCACGATCCTCATGCCGCTCAGCCTAGGACTCCGGCGGCCGGCTCTCGACGCGTGGTGCGTTTTCGTGCCCGCGGACGGCGCCGTCGCGGGCCTTTCCGGCGGTTTGCGTGCCAGCGGGGGACAGAGACGAGGGCGGGCGGGATGTGCAAAGCTTTGCCTGTCATCCGATTGCCTCGGTCTGGAGAAGACACCGTGAACAAGGAAGCCGTCCAGCGCCTGCGCGAACCGGCCGCCTGGGTACTGCTCGCGTCCGCGGGCGTCCAACTCCTCGCCGGCATCATTCTGTTGCTCGGCGGCAGCGGTGCCTTCACCTACCGCGCGTTCGCGGCGGCCCAGGACACCCTGTTCACGCAGATCGTCTGCGTCGGGCTGGTCGTCCTGGCGGTGCTGCTGACGACCTGGGGCGCGGCGACCGCGCAGGCGCGCACCATCGCGATGGGCGGGCTCGGCGTGCTCGGCGTCACCGCGCTGTTCGCCGTCGTCTCCTGGCTGAGCGCGATGGCCGCCGACGGGGTGGGCGCGCTCAGCAAGCTCGCGGTGTTCCTGGCCGGGGGCGGCAAGATCGCGGTGATCGGCGTCGGCGCCTGGTTCGTGTTCACCGTCTTCCAGGGCCTGCAGCCGGCCCGCCCGCAGCCGCAGATGCAGCAGGGCTACCCCGACTACGGCTACCAGCAGGGTCAGCAGCAGTACGGGCAGCAGGGCTACGGCCAGCCGGGGCAGCAGGGGCAGCAGCCCTACCAGCAGTACCAGCAGTACGGCCAGCAGGGCGCCGAGGGCCAGCAGGCCGCCCAGCAGCAGTACGGGCAGCAGCAGCCCTACCAGCAGTACGGGCAGCAGCCCTACCAGCAGTACGGCCAGCCGCAGCCGGGCCAGCCCGGTCAGCCGCAGCCCGGCCAGCACGGTCAGCCTCAGGGCGGGCAGGGGCAGTCGGGCGAGCAGCCGCAGCCGCAGCCCCAGCAGCAGCCCGCCGACCAGCAGGAAGAGATGGGCGAGTGGACGCGGGCCTACGGCGGCGGCTCCGGGCAGGAGGGCGCGCAGGGCCCGCAGGGCACCCACCCCGGGCAGCCGCAGGGCGAGCAGCGGCCCGAGGAGGGCGGCGACTGGTACCGCGACGACCGGCCCCCGCCGCCGCAGTGATCGCGGGCCGTTCCGCGCCCTGACCCGCGGATTAACTGATCTTCATCTGAGGTTCGGCGAGCGGTTCACCCCATAACCCGCTATGTCGCCCTGGAAACTCGTTCCGCTTGACGGGGCGGGCGCTACACGCGTGTAATTTCGTCGGTGTAGTTTCGATGCCTTCTCGGGGGAGAGATCTTGAGGACGGCATTGACCAGGGGGTTCCACGGGCAGGAGGTGCGCTGTGAGCGAGGTCGTCATCCCGCTGGCGCACGGCACGGACGGCGAAGAGCTGGGCTGGCAGGAGCGCGCACTGTGCGCGCAGACGGACCCGGAGGCGTTTTTTCCGGAGAAGGGCGGCTCCACTCGGGAGGCCAAGAAGGTGTGCCGGGCATGCGAGGTGCGGACGGAGTGCTTGGAGTACGCGCTGCAGCACGATGAACGTTTCGGTATTTGGGGGGGACTGTCCGAACGCGAGCGCCGCAAGCTGAAGCGCCAGGCCGTCTGACGCGCACGACCCGCGGGTCACCGGCGGGCAGGGTTCGCGGGCGCCGAAGGGGAGCGGCGCCGCGCTGAGCCCCTCCCGGACGCCCGCGGCGGCCGCCGCTCCGCCCGGATCCGGGGGATCCGGAGCATGCGGCCCCGGCCGCGCGTACAGTAAGCAGCCGTGCCGGCCCAGGGGGCCGGCACGGCTGCTGCGTTACCGGCAACGGCTGCCGCGTTACCGGCAGGAGAACAGGAAGAACCGTCGTCCCACAGATCGAGCGATCCTTGGCCCCCACACTCGATCGCCACGTCGTCACCGCCGTCCTCGTCGCCCATGACGGCGCGCGCTGGCTGCCGGAGACCCTGAAGGCGCTGCTGACGCAGGCGCGGCCGGTGCAGCGCCTGGTGACCGTCGACACCGCGAGCCGCGACCGCGGGCCCGCGGTCCTCGCCGAGGTCGTCGGCGGGCGCGAGGTCCTCACGCTTCCCCGCACCACCGGGTACGGCGAGGCCGTCGCCGAGGCGCTCCGCCAGGACGCGGCGTCCGCCCCCGTCCCCGACGACGACCCGGGCAACCCCAGGACCGAGTGGGTCTGGCTGCTGCACGACGACTCGATGCCCGACCACGACGCGCTCGGCCACCTGCTGCGGACCGCCGAGGCCGACCCGAACATCGCCGTCCTCGGCCCCAAGCTCCGCGACTTCGGCGACCGGCGCGTGCTGCGCGAGGCCGGGACGTCGGTCGACGGGGCCGGGCGGCGCTGGACCGGCATCGACCGGCGCGAGTTCGACCAGGGCCAGCACGACGGCGTCCGCGACGTGCTGGCCGTCTCCAGCGCCGGGATGCTGGTGCGGCGCGACGTGTGGGACCGGCTCGGCGGCTTCGACGTCGAGTACGGCATCTTCCGCGACGACCTGGACTTCTGCTGGCGGGCGCACGCGGCCGGGCACCGGGTGGTCGTCGCGACCGACGCGGTCGTCTACCACGCCGAGGCCGCCCGCCGGGGGCTGCGCGAGATCGGCATGACGTCCGAGCACCCGCTGCGCCGCGACCGCCGCAACGCCCTGCACACGCTGCTGGCGAACCAGCCGTTCCGCGCCATGCTGCGGACGCTGCTGCGCAACATATGGGCGTCGCTGGTGCACGCGCTCGTCCTGACGGTCACCAAACGGCCCGCCGCCGCACGCGCGGAGCTCGCCGCGCTCGCCGACGTGCTGCGCGATCCCGGCCGGCTGCGGCGGGCCCGCGCCGCCCGCGCCGAGGGCCGGGCGCGGGTGCACCGCAGCGTCCGGCGGTTCCAGCCCCGGATGGTCGTGCTGCGCCGGATCGGCGAGGCGCTCTCGGAGTTCTTCGCCGCGCACGAGCACGACCGGGAGTCCGAGGACGAGATCACCGACGAGCCGGGGCCGATCCGGCGGCTGCTGGCCCGACCCGGCGTGCTCGTCGTGCTGGCGCTCGCCGCCGTCACCGTCGCGGCGGAGCGTTCGCTGATCACCGCGGCCGGACGGCTCGGCGGCGGCGCGCTCGTGCCCGCGTGGGGCGGCGCGAGCGACCTGTGGGAGCAGTACCTGGCCGGATTCCACCCGGTCGGGCTCGGCACCGACGCGGGAAGCCCCCCGTACGTCGGGTTCCTGGCGCTGCTGTCGACGGTCCTGTTCGGCAAGCCGTGGCTGGCGGTGTCGGTGCTGCTGCTCGGCAGCGTCCCGCTGGCCGGGCTGACCGCCTACCGCGCGTCCCGGCTGCTGGTGCTGGAGCCGCCGCGGACCGGGCGCCGCGCCCGCCGCAGCGGCCGCCGCATCCCCGTCTCCGCCGTCCGCGTGTGGTTCGCCGCCGTGTACGCGCTGCTGCCCGCCGCGACCGGCGCCATCGCTGGCGGGCGCCTCGGTACCGCGGTCGTCCTCGTCCTGCTCCCGCTGGTCGCGCTGCAGGTCGCCCGCATGTACGGGCTGCCGCGCTTCGCCGCCGACGCCGCCACGCTGCGCAAGCGCGCGGGACGCGCCGCCTGGGCGGTCGCGCTGCTGCTGACCGTCGCGATGGCGTTCGTCCCGCTCGCGTGGCCGCTGGCCCTGGCGGGCGGCGGGCTGGTCTGGGCGCTGTTCGACCGGCGCCGCCGGCAGGAGCGCCGCAACCTCGTCATCGCGCTGGGCGTGCCGCCGCTACTGCTGTTCCCGTGGACGATCGGACTGCTGGCGCACCCGTCCCGGTTCCTGTTGGAGTCGGGCCTGAACCGGTCGGCCGAGCCCGCGACCGCGACCGAGCTGCTCGCCCTGAACCCCGGCGGCCCGGGGACGCCCGCGTGGTGGACGCTCGCCGGGCTGCTCGCCGCCGCCGTCTGCGCGCTGCCGCTGCGTGGCCGCCGGACCGCCGTCCTCGCGGGCTGGCTGCTGGCCGTCGCGGGACTGCTCGTCGCGATCGTCACCAGCGCCGCCACCGTCACCAAGGGCGCGGACGCGGTACCGGCCTGGCCCGGCGTCGCGCTGCTCTTCGCGGGCGCCGGGGTGCTGCTGGCCGCGACCGCCGCCGTCCAGCGCGGCACCGAGGTCCTCGCCGGCGACCACCTGATCTACAAGGCGGGCGGCGCGGTGGTCGTCCTCGCCGCGCTCACCGCGCCGCTGCTGGCGGCGGGCGCGTGGGTCGCCCGGGGCGCGGACGGCCCGCTCGGGACGGTCGGCGCGGACACCGTCCCCGAGTTCGTCAAGGCGCCCGGCGGGCCGCGCACCCTCGTCCTGCGCGGCGGGCCGTCCGGAGGCGTCGCCTACACGCTGCTGCGCGGCGACCGCCCGATGCTCGGCGAGGCCGAGACCCAGGCGGACGGGCCCGGCGAACGGCGCCTGGACGGTCTGGTCGCCGGCCTGGCCGTCAACCGGGAGGGCGACGACGGGCCCGCGCTGTCGCGTATGGGCGTCCAGTACGTGCTGGTGCCGCACCCCGGTTCCGACCCCGTCACCAAGGTCCTGGACGCGGCGCCCGAACTGACCCGGCTCAGCCGGACGGGCACGTTCGCGGTGTGGCGCCTGCAAGCGAACTCCGCACGCATGATGCTGCTGCAAGGCTCCACCATCACGCCGCTGCGGGCGGGCAAGACCGACGCCCGCGTCCGCATACCGGCGGGCACCGGCGCCCGCACGCTGCTGCTGGCCGAACCGTCCGACGGCGGCTGGAAGGCCGAACTGAACGGCCGCGGCCTCAAGTCGCGGACCGTGGACGGCTGGGCGCAGGGCTACGACATCCCCGCGTCCGGCGGCGAGTTCACGCTGGCGCGCGGCATGCGGATGCGGCACGCGTGGGTCATCGTCCAGGGCGTGGCGGTGCTGCTCGTCGCCGTGCTGGCGCTTCCCGGCGCGCAGGCCGACGCCCTGATGGCGAGCGGCGAACGCCACCGCGAACGGCGCGAACGGCGCGAGGGGCGCGGCCGGCGTGCCAAGCGCGGCGGGCACCGGGCCCGCGTCCGCCACGAGCCGCCGCCCGCCGCCCCCGCGAAGCAGGAGCCCGCGAAGGAAGAGCCGGCGAAGGACGAGCCCGCGCAGGACGAGCCCCCGAAGCAGCCGGTGCCGGAAGCCGGGCCCGAACCCGTCGCGTCCGAGGAGAGCTGACATGGAGAAGGTGCTGAAGCTCCTCGGCATGCGCTACGCCATCGCCGCCCTCGTCCTGGTCGGCCTCGCCGCGCTCTATGGAGCCGCGTCCTTCTCCCGGCCGGGCAACGCCGAGGAGAAGGACCGGACCGAACCGGTCAACGCCGCGGTGATGGTCTGCCCGGGCCACGAGAGCGGCCGCGTCAGCGTCCAGTCCCTGCCGCAGAAGCGGACCGGCGGGCGCCTCGACGTGGCCGACACCCGCGGCGGTTCCCCGATCGCCTCCATGACCGCGCCGGGCCAGGGCTGGACCAAGGACACGGACACGACCGGGAACGCGTTCACCGTCCGCGCGAGCGGCGCCCTCGCCGCCGGGCTGGAGGCCGAGCAGACCACCTACTGGCCCCACGGCGACGACCGCGGCCTCGCCAACGCCCGCTGCGCCCGTCCCGGCACCGACCTGTGGTTCCTCGGCCCCGGGCCGCTCGCCGCCGACGGCCTCGACCTCTACCTCACCAACGTCGACGCCCAGCCGGCGTCCGTCGACCTCGCCGCGATGTCCGGCGAGGGGCCGCTCGACACCACCGACGGGCGCGCCACGCCCGTCGCCCCCTACGGCACCACCGTCATCAAGATCGGCGGGCAGCCGGAGGGGCTCGGCGACATCGTCAAGACCGCGCGCGACCTCGCCCTCAACGTGCACACCACCGCCGGACGCGTCGCCGCGTCGCTCCGCGTGCGGATCGGGAAGAAGAAGGGCGTCGAGTGGCTGCCGCTGTCGCCCGAGCCCGCCACGTCCCTGGTCGTGCCGGGCGTGCCCGGCGGCGACGGCCAGCGCCGGCTGCTGCTCGCGGTGCCCGGCGAGAACGACGCCCGGATCAAGGTGCGGGCCGTCACCGCCGACGGCGCGTTCGCCCCGCAGGGCCAGGACGAGGTGGACGCGCCCGCGCAGAGCGTCACCGCCATCGACCTCGCCGGCGTGCTGTCGGGCCGGGCCGCCGCCGTCCGGCTCGACTCCGACCAGCCGATCATCGGCGGCTTCTCCGCCGAGCGCGGCGCCGACGTCGCCTACGGCACCGCGACCGATCCGCTCGGCGGCGCGTCCGGCGCCTCCGCGGTGATCGCCGACGACCGGTACGACGCGTCCGTCGTCCTCACCGCGCCCGCCGGCGCCGCCACCGTCCGGATCACGACGATGGACGGCCAGGGCGCCGGCTCCCCGCAGGACGTCCGGATCGCCGCCGGACGCACCGTCGAGACGAAGCTCCCCCCGCCCCGCGACGGCGACGACGACAAGGGCTACGGCGCCGTCGTCACCGTCCAGCCCGGCTCGGCGCCGGTCTACGGGGCCCGGACCATCGCCAAGGGCAAGGGCGACGGCTACCTGTTCACCGTCCTGCCGCTGATGCCCGCGCCCACCGCCGTCAGGCTGCCGCCCACCGACGACAGCCACACCGCCCTCACGCCCTAGCCGGAGCGCTAGTCGTCGGGGGAGTCGTAGCTGGGGTCGACCGACTCGGGAGACAGGCCCAGCAGGTCGGCGACCTCCTCCACCAGCAGGTCGCGCACCAGCCGGCCGAGCTCCTGCTCGCCGGACGCGCGGGCCTCCACGGGCCGCCGGAACACCACGATCCGGACGGGCCGGCCGTTCTCGCCCGGGACGGTCCGGCCGAGCGGCACGGGACCGTCGAACCACGGCTCGACGTCCGGCACCTCCTCGACACCGAACTCCACCCGGGCCAGCTCCCGGCCCCAGCGCGCGCCGAGCCGCCGCACCTCGTCCTGGACGAGGTCGTCGAACCTCTCCGCGCGGGTCCGCGAGATCGGCGCCTGCGGGGGCGTCAGAGGGCCACGGAGGCCGCGACCGTGCCGATCGCGGCGCCGTACGCCTGCCACACGGGATCGCACCTCACCAGGGTACCTCCCGCCGCACGCGGATCCCGGCCCCGCACCGGGAACACCCGCCTCCACCCCCGGCACGGAGCCCTGGCGTCCCGGACATGTCCCGCACGGTCGGAGTTCGAGTCCATACGGTATGTAGTTGTTACCTCGGAAATCGGGCGGTAACGGCGACACGTGCGCCCGGGTGGTGGCGGAGGCGGCGGGAGCGAGGTACGGTCGGCCATCGTGAGCCCCGTCCGCACCTGCTCCCGCACCGCCTGCAAAGCGCCGGCAGTCTTCACGCTCACGTACGTCTACCGCGACTCGACCGCTGTCCTGGGGCCCCTCGCCACGTACGCCGAGCCGCACTGCTACGACCTGTGCGCGGAGCATTCGGAGCGGCTGACCGCTCCCATGGGCTGGGAGCTCGTCCGGCTCCCCGTCGAGGAGGAGTCCGAGCCGAGCGCCGACGACCTGGAGGCCCTCGCCGACGCCGTCCGCGAGGCCGCCCGGCCCGCGCCCGGCCCCGGCCAGGAGCCGGTCGGCCAGGGCACCGAGGTCGGCCGCCGCGGCCACCTGCGGGTGCTGCGCTCCGAACCCGCGGGCACCCAGCCGCAGGAGTGACCCCCCTCACGCGGGGCACCGGCACCGGATCGGGCCGCCGCCGCGCTTCCCGGTAGGCTCGGTGGCCCGCCACAAAACCGGTCATCACTTGCGTACAGGGGAGCAGGAGTGGGCGACCTCGCCAAGATATTCAAGGCGTACGACATCCGCGGTGTCGTGCCCGACGAGCTGGACGCCGCCGTCGCCGAGGCGGCCGGCGCCGCGTTCGTCCGGGTGACCGGGGCGGAAGCCGTCGTCACCGCGCACGACATGCGCGAGTCGTCGGTCCCGCTGGCCGCCGCGTTCGCCCGTGGCGCCACCTCCCAGGGCGCGGACGTGGTCGAGGCCGGCCTCGGCTCGACCGACATGCTCTACTACGCCAGCGGCGACCTCGGCATCCCCGGCGCGATGTTCACCGCGAGCCACAACCCGGCCAAGTACAACGGCATCAAGCTGTGCCGGGCGGGCGCGAAGCCGGTCGGCCGCGACACCGGGCTCACCGAGATCCGCGAGATGATCGAGAACGGCGTCCCGGCCTACGACGGCGAGCCCGGCACGGTGTCGCAGCGCGACGTCCTGCACGGCTACGCCGACCACCTCAAGACGCTGGTCGACCTGTCCTCGATCCGCCCGCTGAAGGTCGTCGTCGACGCCGGCAACGGCATGGGCGGCCACACCGTCCCGGTCGTCTTCGAGGGGCTGCCGATCGACCTCGTCTCGCTGTACTTCGAGCTGGACGGCACCTTCCCCAACCACGAGGCCAACCCGATCGAGCCGGAGAACCTGCGCGACCTGCAGGCCAAGGTCCGCGAGACCGGCGCCGACATCGGCCTGGCCTTCGACGGCGACGCCGACCGCTGCTTCGTGGTGGACGAGCGCGGCGAGATCGTCGCCCCGTCCGCGATCACCGCGCTGGTCGCGACCCGGGAGCTGGCCAAGCACCCCGGTGCCCCGATCGTGCACAACCTGATCACGTCCAAGGCCGTCCCGGAGATCGTCACCGAGAACGGCGGCACCCCGGTGCGGACCCGCGTCGGGCACTCGTTCATCAAGCAGACGATGGCCGAGACGGGCGCGGTGTTCGGCGGCGAGCACTCCGCCCACTTCTACTTCCGCGACTTCTGGTTCGCCGACTCCGGCATGCTCGCCGCCCTGCACGTCCTGGCCGCGCTCGGCGAGCAGGACGGGTCGCTGTCGGAGCTGCTCGCCGAGTACACCCGCTACGCCGCGTCCGGCGAGATCAACAGCGAGGTCGCCGACCAGGACGCCGCCGCCGGCAAGGTGCGCGAGGCGTTCGCGGGCCGCCCCGGCGTTACGATCGACGAGCTGGACGGCCTGACCGTCGGCGACGAGTCCGCCGGCTGGTGGTTCAACCTCCGGCCGTCCAACACCGAGCCGCTGCTGCGCCTCAACGCGGAGGCCGGCGACGAGGCGACCATGGCGGCGATCCGCGACGAGGTCCTGGCCATCGTGAGGGAGAAGTGACGCTGCTATGACCATGAAGCTGGACTCCTGGCTGCTGGAGATCCTGGCCTGCCCGAACTGCGGCGGCGAGCTGCGCGCCGACGACGCGGCCGCCGAGCTGGTGTGCACCGGCTCCTGCGGCTACGCCTACCCGGTCCGCGACGACATCCCCGTCCTCCTCGTCGACGAGGCCCGGGCGCCCGCTTCGTGAGCACGCTGGACCCCGGCCGGCTGGAGGACGCGCAGGACGTCGAGGCGTCGGACCCGGGCGGGATGCTGCGGCAGGTCGCCTCGTCGGCGGCGCAGATCAGGGAGGGGCGGCGCGCGGCGGCCGAGGCGGGCGTCAGGGCGCTCGCCGAGGACGGCCGGCCGCGCGCGATCGTCGTCACCGGCATGGGCGGCTCCGGGATCTCCGGGGACGTGCTGGCGGCGGTGTGCGGCCCCGGCTGCCCGATCCCGGTCGTCACGGTGCGCGGGTACCGGCTGCCCGGCTGGGTCGGCGCCGCCGACCTGGTGATCGCGGTGTCGTGCTCCGGCTCCACCGAGGAGACCCTGGAGGTCGCCGCGCAGGCGGCGCGGCGCGGCTGCCGGCTGCTGTGCGTCGGTGGCGCCGGCTCGCCGCTGGCCGAGCTCGCCGCCCGCAACCGCGGCCTGTTCGTCCCGGTGCGGTCGGTGGGGCAGCCGCGCTCCACGCTGTGGGGGCTGACGGTCCCGCTGCTCGTGGCGGCGCGCACGCTGCGCCTGGCGGACGTCCCCGACGAGGTGCTGGAGTCCACGGCGGTCCTGCTGGAGGACGTCGCGCACCGCTGCCGTCCGGACAGCGAGCCGTTCGTGAACCCGGCCAAGCGGATCGCCCTCGACCTCGCCGGGGACGTGCCGCTGGTGTGGGGGACGTCGCAGCTCGCCGAGACGGCCGCCTACCGCATGTGCTGCCAGCTCAACGAGAACGCCAAGTACCCGGGGGTCTTCGGCGCGCTGCCGGAGGCCGACCACAACCAGGTGATGGCGTTCGACGGCTTCTTCGCGGGCGGCGGCTCGCCGGCGGACCCGGACGACTTCTTCCGCGACCGCACTGAGGACGCCGAGCACGGGCTGCACCTGGTCGTTCTGCGCGACACCGAGGAGCATCCGCAGACGGCCAAGCGGCGCGCGGCGTCGGTGGAGATGGCCCGCGACCGGGGCGTCGCGGTGACCGAGATCCTCGCGGAGGGGGCCCACCCGCTGGAGAGGATCGCGACAATGATCGCGCTGGCGGACTATGTCACGGTTTACTTGGCCATCACACTGGGCGTCGACCCGACGCCCGTGCGGGCCATTCAAGAGCTCAAAGCGAGGATTGCCTAGATGAGTGCTGAGGGTGGGACGAAGGCCATCATCGCGGCCCTGGCCGCCAACCTCGGAATCGCCGCGTCGAAGTTCGTCGCGTTCGCGTTCACGGGGTCGTCGTCGATGCTGGCGGAGTCGATCCACTCGGTCGCCGACTCGGGGAACCAGGGCCTGCTGCTGCTCGGCCGCAAGCGCTCCGAGCGCGACCGCACGCCCGAGCATCCGTTCGGCTACGGGCGCGAGCGCTACTTCTACGCGTTCGTCGTCGCGGTCGTCCTGTTCACGGTCGGATCGGCGTTCTCGCTCTACGAGGGCTACCACAAGATCTCCCACCCGGAGGACGTCGAGTCGCCGATCTGGGCGTTCGCGGTGCTGATCGTCGCGATCGGGATGGAGGGCTTCTCCTTCCGCACCGCGATCAAGGAGTCGAACACGCTGCGCGGCGCCAACTCGTGGTGGGCGTTCATCCGCCGCGCGAAGGCGCCCGAGCTGCCCGTCGTCCTGCTGGAGGACGCGGCGGCGCTGATCGGCCTGATCCTGGCGCTGTTCGGCGTCTCGATGGCGGTCGCCACCGGCAACGGGCGCTGGGACGGCATCGGCACCGTGGCCATCGGCATCCTGCTCGGCCTGGTCGCCACGGTGCTGGCGATCGAGACCAAGAGCCTGCTGATCGGCGAGGGCGTCGACGCCGAGCAGGAGAAGCGGATCATCGCCGCGCTGGAGTCGGTGGAGCAGGTCGACCACGTCATGCACCTCCGCACCGAGTACATCGGCCCGGAGGAGCTGCTGATCGCCGCGAAGATCGCCGTCTACCACGACGACACCGCCGCCGAGGTGGCCCGGGGCATCGACGCCGCCGAGGCCAAGGTCCGCGCGGAGATCCCCGAGGCGGGGATGATCTACCTGGAGCCCGCGCTCGACGAGGCGGACCGCAAGAACGCCGCCAAGGCCGCCGGGAAGGCCGCCGGCGAGAACGTGTGAGGCCCCCGGGCGGCCCTTCGCGGGCCGTCGGGGGCGTCCGCACGGGATCCCTCGCCGGGCGTCCGCCACCGGATGCCGGCCGAACCCCAGCCCAGGCGAGACCGGCGAGTGCCTCCGCGGAGGCGGGCGGCGCGGCCGTCCGGCGAGGTGCTTCCCGTGCGTCCCCGCCCGGACCCCTGAAACCGGGCGGTTGGCGTGACCGCGGCGGCTCCGCCGAACCCCCTACGTCGGCGGCGCCGCCGTCCCGGTCACGGTTAAGACACTAGGTCTCCGACCGGGTCCCGCACGTCCCCCGCAAGGAGGGAACGGGGGTCGTCCTCCAGGGGGATTCCGGCCGTGCGCATACCTCCGCACGGTGAGGTGTCGGGCCCGACCAGCGGTCAGTATGGAGAGGTGACCAGCGATGACAAGGCCCGGTCCGGACCCGATCCCGCGGGGTTCGGCCCAGCCCTCGCCCACCAGGCGTGGCGGCTGTCCGGCCGGATCGTGGCGGGGGTGGGGCAGCTGCTGCTGTGGATCCTCACCGGTATCGGGCGGCTGCTGCGGCCCCTGGCCGTCCGGCTCGGCGCCCGGCTGAACGGCGGCGCCGCGCGCCCGGTCCCGGGGGCGCCGCCGCGCGCCGCCGGTGAGACGGCGCCGCTGCCCCGCTGGATCAACACCTGGACCGAGTTCACCGGGGCCTGGTACTTCGCGCCGCTGACCGGCCTCGCGCTGACGATCGCCGCGCTGGCCGAGCTGGCGCCGGGCACCGGGTCCCCGCTCAGCCTCGCCGGCGGCTTCGCGGTCGCCTCGACGCTCCCGCTCGTCTGGCGCCGGGAGAACCTGCGGCCCGTCGCGGCCGTGGTCCTCGGCGCGTTCGCGGCCGGGCTGCTCACCGGCCAGCAGCTGCTGATCACCACCACCTTCGCCGCGCTGTACACCCTGTACGCGCTCGGCCGGCAGCTGCCGCGGCAGTCGGCGGGCGTATTGGCGGCCGGCAGCGTCGCCACCGTCGCCGTCGTGTACCTCGCGACGGGCACGCTCGACGACGTCCCCTGGCCGGCCGCGGTCGTCGCCGTGCTGGCCGCCATCGGCCTCGGCGACGCGCGCCGCGCCGTCGAGTCCGCCGGACGCACCGAGGCCGAGGCCGAGGAGCGCACCAACGAGACCCTCACCCGGCTCACCGCCGTCCAGCGCGAGCAGGCCGTGATGCGGGAGCGCGCCCGGATCGCCCGCGAGCTGCACGACGTCGTCGCGCACTCCGTCTCGATGATCGCGGTGCAGGCCGAGACCGCCCCGTACACGATGGACGACCTGTCGCCCGAGGCCCGCGTCGGCTACACCGAGATCGCCAGGACGGCCCGCGAGGCGCTGGTGGAGATGCGCCGGCTGCTCAGCGTGCTGCGCGCCGACGCCCAGCCCGAGCCGGACGCCGCCAACTCCCCGCAGCCCCGCCTGGACCGGCTGCCCGACCTGATCGAGCAGCACCGCGGCGCCGGCGGCGCCGTCGACCTCGCCGTGCACGGCGACCCGCGCGCGCTGTCCACGACCGTGGAGCTGTCGGCGTACCGGATCGTCCAGGAGGCCCTGACGAACGCGCGGCGGCACGCTCCCGGCTCCGGGGTGCACGTCGACCTCACCTTCCTGCCCGACCGGCTCGCCGTCCGCGTCCGCGACGACGGTCCCGCCGCGCGCACCCGCGTGCTGAACCGCGACGACCCCTCCGCCCGTACCGCGGTACTGGACCCCGCGGCGGACCCCGCCGGGCCGACCCGGATCGAAGGCGCGCCGCCGCGGCCGGGCGGGCCGGGCGGGCCGGGCGGCGGACACGGTCTCGTCGGCATGCGGGAACGTGCGACCATGCTGGGCGGACGGTTCTCCGCCGGCCCGGCCACCGAGGGCGGGTTCCTGGTGGAGGCCGAGCTGCCGCTGACGAGGGAGGGGAATTCCACCGGTGGACACGGCTTCGAGGCGCCCCCCGGCCGCCGCTGACCGCGCTCCCGCCCGCCGCGGAACGGGGACCCGGCGGTGATCCGGGTGCTGGTGGCGGACGACCAGACGATCGTCCGCGCCGGGTTCGCCGCGCTGCTCGCCGCGCAGGACGACATCACCGTCGTCGGCGAGGCCGGCGACGGCCGGGAGGCGGTCCGGCTGGCCGGGCAGGGCCGTCCCGACGTCGTCGTCATGGACATCCGGATGCCCGGCATGGACGGCATCGAGGCGACCCGCCGCATCCTCGCGCAGCCCGGCTCGGAGGGCGTCCGCGTCCTGGTGCTGACGACCTTCGACGTGGACGAGTACGTCTACGAGGCGCTCGCGGTCGGCGCGTCCGGCTTCCTGCTCAAGGACGCGACCGCCGACGAGCTGGTGTCGGCCGTCCGGGTCGTCGCGCGCGGCGACTCGCTGCTGGCGCCGCAGGTCACCGGGCGGCTCATCCGCGAGTTCACCAAGCAGCGCCGCAACCGGCCGCAGGCGCCGTCGGAGCTGGCCACGCTGACGGCCCGCGAGAACGAGGTGCTCGTGCTGATCGCGGGCGGGCTGTCCAACGCCGAGATCGCCGCGCGCCTGGTGGTCAGCGAGCACACCGTCAAGACGCACGTGGCGAGGGTCTTCACCAAGCTCGGCCTGCGCGACCGCGCCCAGGCCGTCATGCTCGCCTACGAATCCGGCGTGGTCGTCCCGGGCGAGAACCAGAGCTGAACGCAGATCGGCCGGGGCGCCGCTATCGCGGCGGTCACGCGGGCGGGTAGGGGCCCGGCGGCGGGTGCGGAGAGGTGTGGCCGGGCGGGGGCGGCAGGTTGGCCGGGTGCGCGGTCGGCGGTGGCGGCTGATAGGCCGGGGCGCGGCGGCGCTTGAGGGACGGGCCGAGGAACACCACGCCGGAGCCGACTGCCAGCAGCGGACCGAGGATCATCAAGATGACGCTCTGCCGCCCGTCCTTGGACTTCTGCTCGTCGAACGACCGGTTGGTGGCGCGCCCGTGGCGGATCGTCGTGCACGTGTCGCCCCGCGACATCACGCGCCCGCCGCACTTCACCGTGTCTCCCGGCATGGTCATCAGGCCGAGCAGGAGCATGCCGATCCCGGCCACGAGGCCGAGCACCCCGTACAGCGAGATCTTCACGCGCCGCCTCCGTCCGTCCAGCGGGGATGGTAGCGGGTGGCGCCGACGGAACGCGGCGCGCCGGTCACCGGCGGCGCAGCAGCCGCAGCGCCTTCTCCTTCTCGAAGTCCAGCGCCCGGGTGGGCGGCGCGGACAGCCGTCCGATGCGTTCGCCCAGCTCGCGGACGCCCGCCTGCACCTGCGGCTCGGCCAGCACGCGCAGCCCGAACGCCAGCTCGGCGGGGCCGACGTCGTAGCGCTTCTCGAGCGCGAGCGCGAGCGCGACGGCGCGCAGCTCGGCGTCGCCGAACCGCCGGTGGCCGCCGCCCCGCCCGGTCCCGCCGGGGGCCGGCGCGGGGTCGCGGGTCGCGGGCAGCAGCCCGAGCGTCTCCCGGTAGCGGAGCATGCGGGGCGAGGTACCGAGCCGCCGGGCGGCCTCCGTGATGCGCATCCGTCGATTCTGACAAATCCGTGTCAGAAATGCCTCCCTGACCGTGCCTCCGGCACGCCCCCGCCCGTAGACTCGCTGAGTCGGCCGGCCCGCGGGGGCCGGCTCTCGCGGACGAACGACGCGCCCCGCGGGCAAAAGCGGACCTGCTGCGCGCGAGCGGACCTGCTGCAAGCAAGCAGACCCTGCTGCCACAAACCTGCTGCCACAAAGCAGACAAGGAGCAACGAAAGCATGGACTACAAGGTCGCCGACCTGTCGCTGGCGGACTTCGGGCGCCGGGAGATCCGGCTCGCCGAGCACGAGATGCCCGGCCTGATGGCGGTGCGCGAGGAGTACTCCGCCGCCAAGCCGCTGCGCGGCGCCAAGATCATGGGCTCGCTGCACATGACGATCCAGACCGCCGTGCTGATCGAGACGCTCGTCGAGCTCGGCGCCGACGTCCGCTGGGTGTCCTGCAACATCTTCTCCACCCAGGACCACGCCGCCGCCGCGATCGTCGTCGGCAAGGACGGCACCCCCGAGGACCCCAAGGGCGTCCCGGTGTTCGCCTGGAAGGGCGAGACGCTCGAAGAGTACTGGTGGTGCACCGACCAGGCCCTGCAGTGGCCGGACGGCACCGGCCCGAACATGATCCTGGACGACGGCGGCGACGCGACCCTGCTCGTCCACAAGGGCGCCGAGTACGAGAAGGCCGGCGCCGTCCCGCAGGCGACCGAGGACGACCCGGAGGAGTGGGGGATCATCCTCGAGACCCTCCGCCGCACCATCGCCGCTAAGCCGGGCCGCTGGACCGAGACCGCCGCCGCCATCAAGGGCGTCACCGAGGAGACCACCACCGGCGTCCACCGCCTGTACGAGATGGCGAAGGCCGGCACCCTCGCCTTCCCGGCGATCAACGTCAACGACTCGGTCACCAAGTCGAAGTTCGACAACAAGTACGGCTGCCGGCACTCGGTCATCGACGGCCTCAACCGCGCCACCGACGTGCTGATCGGCGGCAAGGTCGCCGTCGTCTGCGGCTACGGCGACGTCGGCAAGGGCTGCGCCGAGGCGCTGAAGGGCCAGGGCGCCCGCGTCATCGTCACCGAGATCGACCCCATCTGCGCCCTCCAGGCCGCGATGGACGGCTTCCAGGTCACCACCCTGGAGGACGTCGTCGAGATCGCCGACATCTTCGTCACGACGACCGGCAACTTCAACATCATCTCGGCCGCGCAGATGAGCCGGATGAAGCACCAGGCGATCGTCTCCAACATCGGCCACTTCGACAACGAGATCGACATGGCCGGCCTCGCCAAGATCGACGGCATCGAGAAGATCGAGATCAAGCCGCAGGTGCACGAGTGGCGGTTCCCGGACGGCCACTCGATCATCGTGCTGGCCGAGGGCCGCCTGATGAACCTCGGCTGCGCCACCGGCCACCCGTCGTTCGTCATGTCCAACTCGTTCACCAACCAGGTCATCGCGCAGATCGAGCTGTTCACCAAGACCGACGAGTACCCGGTCGGCGTGTACGTGCTGCCGAAGCACCTGGACGAGAAGGTCGCCCGCCTGCACCTCGACGCCCTCGGCGTCAAGCTGACCACCCTCACCAAGGAGCAGGCCGCCTACATCGGCGTCCACGTGGAGGGCCCCTACAAGCCCGACCACTACCGCTACTGAGTCTTATTGCAGTGCCCTTGGCGGTCAGGCGCTGGAGCGCCCTCCCTTCGGCGGGCACTGCGTGCGATCGCTGCATCGCTCCGGCTCGGCCCTGGGGGCCTCGCTGCGCGATCGGATTCTCGCTTCGCTCGAATCCGGCTTCGCACGCGATCGCGACGGGCGGGGTCTGCGAAGGTAGGGGCGAAGCAGGGCAGCGTACGGCCGGGCAGGCGATCTCGCCTGCCCGGCCGCCGGTGTCTGGCGCTGCAGGCAATCTAAGGAAGACATGAGCGATATCGCGGATGTGTCGCTGGCGTACGAGGGCGTCAAGCGGATCGAGTGGGCCGACCGGAGCATGCCCGTGCTGCGGCAGATCCGGGAGCGGTTCGCCAAGGAGCGCCCCCTGGACGGCCTGCGCGTCGCGGCGTGCATGCACGTCACGACGGAGACCGCCTGCCTGATCCGCACCCTGCAGGCGGGCGGGGCGAGCGTGGCGCTCGCGGCGTCCAACCCGCTCTCCACACAGGACGACACGGCCGCCGCGCTGGTTCAGGAGGACGGCGCGGAGGTGTTCGCGCGCGCGGGGATCGACCGCGAGGGCTACTACGCGCACATCCACCAGGTGCTGGAGACCGGGCCCGATCTGGTGCTGGACGACGGCTGCGACCTCGTCAACACGCTGCACATAGACCGCACCGATCTGCTGCCCACGGTGAAGGCGGGATGCGAGCAGACGACGACGGGCGTCATCCGCCTGCACCAGATGGCCCGTGAGGGGGCCCTGCGGTTCCCGATGGTCGCGGTCAACGACACCGATACGAAGCACATGTTCGACAACCGGTACGGCACCGGCCAGTCGACGCTGGACGGCATCATCCGCGCCACCAACACGCTGCTCGCCGGCAAGACGGTGGTGATCGCGGGCTTCGGCTACTGCGGACGGGGGCTCGCCGAGCGCGCGCGGGGGCTCGGCGCCCGCGTGGTCATCACCGAGATCGACCCCGTGAAGGCGCTCGACGCGGCGTTGCAGGGGTTCGCCGTCCAGCCGATGGCGGAGGCCGCCGTGAACGGTGACGTCTTCATCACCGTCACCGGCAACCGCGATGTCGTGAACGCCGGGCACCTCGCGGTCATGAAGGACGGCGCGATCCTCGCGAACTCCGGCCATTTCGACGTCGAGATCGACGTCCGGGCGCTGGAGGACATGGCGGTCGCCGTGCACCGCGGCGTGCGGCCGCAGGCGGACGAGTACGTCCTCGCCGACGGCCGCCGCCTCGTCCTGCTGGCGGAGGGCCGCCTGGTCAACCTGGCGGCCGCCGAGGGCCATCCCGCCGCGGTGATGGACATGTCGTTCGCCGACCAGGCGCTCACGTGCGCGTGGCTGGCGGAGTCCCACGGGTCGCTGGCCGCCGCCGTCCACGACGTCCCGAAGGAGATCGACACGGAGGTGGCGCGGCTCAAGCTGGCCTCCATGTCCATCGCCATCGACCGCCTCACGCCGGACCAGGAGGACTACCTGCATTCGTGGCGTCTGGGCTCCTGACCCATGCCGTCCGGTACCTACCTTCATCTGGACGACGGGATCGAGGAGCGCTTCCAATGCGCGCCCGGCCCCGGCGGCTGGCGGTACGTGTCCCAGCGCTCGGACGGTCGGCGCCTTGACCTCGTCGTCGACTCGCGTTGGCGGCAGATCAGGGTGGAGCTGGTGGCGTCCGACTGGTGGATCCGCGGGGGCGTGACCGGCCCCGACCTGACGTGGGTACGCGCCGCGTCCGGGGAGGGCTCCGAGCACTCCGAGCGGGCCTACGGGTTCCTGGGCGACTCGCCTGCGTTCTCCATAGCCGTCGCGCGTTCTCTCGCACTGGAGGAGCCGGGCGCGGAGGCGACGCTCCGCCTCGTGCGGGTGGGTGGTGCCTCGTTGTCGGCCCTCTCCGGTCTGTGGAGATGGCGGCTTACGGAGACGTCTGTGTACGAGACCGACACTGCGCCGTTGCCGGTCTCGGAGTATGAGATGACGGACCTCTCCACGGGGGAGTCGACCGCGATCCATGTTGCCGGTGACGTCCTGCTGTCCGGCCCGGACATGGAACTGACCGCGTTGGAATCACCGCCGAACTTCATTGCCTGACTAGGCGCGCGGGAGCAGCGCCAATAGGGCCTCTACCGCCGGCGATAAGGGACGGGTGGCGGGAGTGACAGCGACAAGGGCGCGGTGCAGCGGGGGATCGGTCGGGACCGCGGCGACGCGGTCGGCGGCGTTGCGCAGGGCTTGAGGCGGGAGCAGGGACACGCCGAGCCCGTGGCCGACGAGTTCCACCAGGTACTGGATGGTGTCGACCTCGGCGGCGACGCGGCGGTCGAGGCCGGCCCGGGCGCAGGCCGCGTCGATCTGGGCGCGCAGCGCGGAGTCGGCGCGGTACTCGACGAAGTCGCGGCCGGCGAGCACGGGATCGGCGAGGCGGACCGCGCCGCGCGCGGCCAGCGGGTCGTCGCGGGAGACGGCGAGGACGAGCCGGTCGCCGCCGAGTGGATGCTCGGCGAGCCCGGGCTCGCCGGTCGCCCCGTCCACGAACGCCAGGTCGAGCGTGCCGGCGGCGGTCTCGCGGGCGAGGGCGGCCGCGCCGGCGTGCCGCAACCGGACGGTGACGCCCGGGTGGCGGCGGTGGTAGCGGGCGAGCAGCGCGGGCAGGTCGAGGACGCCGAGGGTCTGGATGGCGCCGATGGTCAGCCGGCCGCGCACGAGGCCGCGGACCCCGGCGACGGCGTCGCGGCCGCTCTCGGCGGCGGCCAGGGCGCGGCGGGCGGACGGCAGCAGGGCGCGGCCCGCCTCGGTCAGCGCCACGCGCCGGTTCGTGCGGGTGAACAGCCGGGCGCCCAGCTCCCGTTCCAGGGCGCCGATCGAACTGGACAGGCTGGACTGGACGACGTGGACGCGTGCGGCGGCGCGGGTGAAGTGGAGCTCCTCCGCGACCGCGACGAAGTATTCGAGCTGGCGCAGCTCCATGGATCGACGGTACCGATGATGACCATCGAATTCATGTGTTGGACTGATGATGGTCGCCTCCGCCACCCTGGGAAGGGTGATTTGAGGGGTAGAGGAGGATTCATGGGGATTCGGGGGACGGGGTCGGGGCGGGACGTGCGGGCCGGCATCGGCCCGGCGTGCATGGCGTACGCCTTCTGGGCCGTCATGCTCGGCACGACGCTCGCGACGCCGCTGTACCCGATCTACCAGCAGCAGTTCGGGTTCGGGAGCCTGGTCACGACGGTCGTCTTCGCCGTCTACGCCGCCGGAGTGATCTTCGCGCTGCTGTTCGGGCGGTCGTCGGACGCGCTCGGCCGCCGCCGGGTGATGCTCGCGGGCGTCGCCGTGTCGATGACCGCGGCGGTGGTCTACCTGGTGGCCGGGGACGTGCCCGTGCTGCTCGCGGCGCGGGTGCTGTCGGGACTGTCGGCGGGCGTCGTCACGGCGACCGGAACGGTGACGCTGGTGGAGCTGGTCCGGCCCGAACGGCGGGGCGGTGCGGCACTGCTGGCGGCGGCCGTCAACATGTTCGGGCTCGGCTGCGGCCCGCTGCTCGCCGGGCTGCTCGCCGAGTACGCGCCCCATCCGCTGGCCATACCGTTCGTGGTCGACCTCGTCTTGCTGGCCCTTGCGTTCGTGGCCGTTCTGGTGGCACCGGAGACCGTGCGGGACCGCCGGACCATATGGCCGCGTGCGCAGCGTCCCGCCGTCCCCGCCGAGGTCCGGCCGGTGTTCGTCCCTGCGGCCATTGCGGCGTTCGCGGCCTTCGCGGTCTTCGGCCTCGTCACGGCGGTCGTCCCGGGGATCCTGGTCGGCGTGCTGCACCGCCCCGATCGGGCCCTTGCGGGACTGGTCGTGTTCGCCATGTTCGGCGCTTCCACGGCGGGACAGGTCATGTTCGCCAAGGTGCCGGAGCGGATCGCTCTGCCTGCGGGGTGCGCGGTGCTCGTCGTCGGGCTCGCCGCCATTGCCGGGGCGCTCCTGGCCGAGTCGCTCCCATTGCTCGTCACCGGCCCGATCGTGGTCGGCCTAGGGCAGAGCCTCGGTTTCCGTGCCGGCCTGGCCGCCGTTACCGCGGGCACTCCAGCCGCCCAGCGCGCGCAGACGGTGTCGAGTTTCTTCCTCACCGCCTATGCCGGCATCTCCCTGCCGGTGGTCCTCGTCGGTGTCGCCGCCAGCGCCTTCGGGCTGCGCAGCGCCGCCGTGGCGTTCACCGCAGCCGTCGCCGTGCTCGCGCTGGCCGCGCTGGTGGCCTTGCTCCGGCTCGAACGCCGCCATCCTGTCTCGCAGGGTCCGGAAACCGATCGGAGCCCGGCAGCGCATCACGCCGGCCGCTGAAGGACACTCTCTAATGGTTAGTGTGGCGGCATGCCGAGAACGCCGCGCACCCGCAGACCGCGTCCGGGAACGCCGGGACGCTCGCCCCTGGCTTGGCTTCCCAACGGCGAACCGGCCGACGTGTACAGCGCGCCGTGCCCGTCCCGTGCCGCGCTGGACCGGATCGCCGACAAGTGGACGGCGCTGATAGTCGGCGCCCTTTTCGAGGGGACACGGCGCTTCTCCGAGCTCCGCGCCGACATCGACGGCATCAGCGACAAGATGCTCACCCAGACGCTCCGCAGCATGGAGCGCGACGGGCTGGTGGTCCGGCACGTCCACCCGACGGTGCCGCCGAAGGTCGAGTACCGGCTGACCGACCTCGGCCGGACGCTGGAGGAACCGCTGGCCGCCGTGCGGAGCTGGGCGGAGAAGCACATCAACGAGGTGGAGCGGGCCCGGCTGGAGTTCGACTCCGGCAAGGGCGCGCACTTGCAAGTGCGTACTTCCCATTAGTTAGTGACTCTCCGATAGTGGGTGCAGCGGCCTCCGCCGGGGGCCGCCCCACGAGAGGATGGTCATGGTCCTACCGGCTTCCCGCGCACAGGTCCGCCTTGGCGGCACCACCGTCACCTTCCTGCCCGACGGCCACGCAAGAGTCGTCCCGACGGCGGTCTTCCCCGCGAGCGCCCCGACCGGATGGGCGACGCACAGCGAGTTCCTGGACGCTGATGGGCGGCTGCCCATCAGCATCGGCTCGTTCCTCGTACGCGCGCGCGACCGCGTCCTATTGGTGGACCTCGGCTTGGGTCAGGTGGACTTCGAGGTCCCCGACCTGGCGTCGTTCAAGGGCGGAACCCTGCTTCGCAGCCTCGCCAACGAAGGACTCGCCCCGGAGGACGTCGACACGGTCGTCTACACCCATCTCCACCACGACCACGTGGGCTGGACCACGGATGTGGCGCCCGGTCCCACGCTGCCTGAAGGAAGCGCCCCCAGCGGCTTGACGTTCCCGAACGCGCGCCACCTCGTCGCCGAGACGGAGTGGAAGCACTGGACGGGGACGGAGGAGGTCATAGGCCCGGACCCCGTCGCCGTACAGGGGCCCTTGTCGGGCCGCGTCGAGTTCGTCGAGAACGGTCAGGACATCGCGCCCGGAGTCCGCGTCCGCGCGACGCCCGGGCACACACCAGGACACCAGAGCCTCGTCGTCACCGACCCCGGCGACGACCGCCGCCTCATCATCCTGGGCGACGTGATGCACTGCCAGGTTCAGGTCACCGAGAGCGAGTGGGGGTTCGTTTTCGACGACGCCCCTGCGGAGGCCGCGGCCACCCGGGAGTCACTGCTCACCGAACTGGAGGACGAGCGGACGCTACTGGCCGGCGGCCACTTCGCGGGTCACGTCTTCGGTCGCGTCCTGCCGCCTGTGGCGCGCCGTGCCTGGAGCAGCGCCGCGTAAGGCCGTGTAGCGGCTACGGCGTGACGGTGACGGTGTGGGCGGGAGTGTCGGGGTCGGCCCACACGGACAGGATGTGGCGGTCGGCGTCCCAGGCCGTCCTCCACTTGCCGGCCGGATCGGTCGAGGTGACCTTGGGAGTGGACGGGAACCAGATCTCCGTGGGGCTCGTCACCCCGGCCTTGTTAAGCCACGACACCGTCAGGGTCTCCGAGGAGTACGCCATCTTTAGCGGGGTGCCCGCTATGGCCCTGGCATAGGGGCGCGCCAGGAGCTTGGCGAAAAGCGTCGGCCGGCCATTGCCGTCGGTCACGCCGGACGAGCCGGGATCGTTGGACCAGTAGGCCCAGCCGATGCCGAGGTCGTCCGCCATGGAGAGCCAGTCCCCGGTGAAGTCCGCCGCTCCCGGGGCCTCCTGCCCCATCCCGCCCACTTCTCCCAGCCACATCGGGGCGTTCAGGCGACGCGCCGCAGCGGGCATGTTGCGCTTCCACAAGGCGAACTGCGCCTGCACGAGCAGTTTCGTAGCGCCGTCATAGGAGCCGCCGAGGTCCACGCCGCCCGGATAGAAGTGCGGAGCCAGAACGATGCGCGGCGTGCCGGGACGCGGATCCTTGACCACGCCGATGGACGATTCGGCGCCCTCGTTGGACCCGAGCGCCTGCGGCTCCACGAACACCCAGTTGTCCGTGTCGACCTTTCGAATGGCGTTGACGACGCGCTGGTAGAAGGGGGTGAGGATGGGGCCTTCGAAGAACCCGAACTGCCTGGTCCCGCCGAACGGCTCGTTCATCAGGTCGTAGCCCAGGACGGCGGGGTCGCCGGCGAAGCGCTGCGCGACGTGCTGCCACATCGCCGCGTACCGTTCCATCAGCTCCGGGTGCTTGCCGGTGTTGTTCCAGAAGTTGTCGTACGCACGTAGGACGGCGGGCTGCAGGTAGGTGAGCACCCACGGGTCCTGCGGTGTGCAGGGCAGGCCGTCGGTGAAGGTGGCCCACGCCGGGGCGCCGTTACCGGCACCAGTGCACGCGGCGGGGCCGTAGATGTCCTGGTGCATGTCCAGGACGACGTGGATGCCCTGTTCCCGGTACCAGGCCACACGTTCGGCGACGTCGTCGAGATAGGCGTCGTCGTACTGGCCGGGCTCGGGTTCGACGTTCTTCCACTGGATCAGGTACCGGACGGAGTCGGTGCCCATATCGCGGGCCTCGCGGACGACATCGTCCTTGCCGATCCAGGGCAGGCCGCTGGGGCCTTTGGCGCTGCTCGCGGTGTTGAGCCCGTGCAGGATGAGCGTCCGGCCCTGGTCGTCGGTGATCGTGGGGAGCGGTGCGGTGCCCGCGCGCGCAGGGGCGTCGACCGCGGTGGCGGCGGCTCCGGCGAGGGTGAAGGCAGTGATGAGGGTGATCCGGCCGAGAGTAGTGCGGACGCGCATCCCCGCCTCCTGAACGTGAAATTTGTTCGGATATTAGGAGGCGGGAGGGAGCCGGGGAAGTCGGAGAAATGCACAACAAGCACGCCGGGTTACGGCGCTTGCTGACAAAACGCCGGTCTCGGTGCTGGTCGGACGGGGCGCCTGGAACGACCGGGCGCTGCGACGCTCGTTACCGGCCCGGCTGCATCCCCCCGGGCGGGTACGGGGCCGGAGGCACGCCCTGCGCCGGGTACGGGCCGGGAGCGTACGGGCCGCCGGGATTCGGGCCCATCGGATAGGCGCCGGTGGGGTAGCCGCCGGTGGGGTAGGCGCCGGTCGGCTGTGGGACCGGCGCGTAAGGGCCGGGCAGCGGAGCACCGGGAGGCGGTCCCTGCCATCCGGGCGGAGGAGCCTGGCCTGTACCGGCCATGGTCATCGCCGGCACCGGGACGGGAGCGGGGCCCTGCGCCCAGTTCGCCTGCCCGGTGCGGCGCAGGCGGCGGGCGCGGCGCTCGGCGAGCCGCCATTCCTCCCGGCGGCGGCGCTCGGCGAGCACGGCGGACAGCAGGATCTCGGGGCGGACCCCCGCAGGCGGCGGCGGGCTGACCACCTCCACGACCTGCGCCGCGATGCGCTGCCCCAGCGAGTCGCGCGCTTCCGGCAGCAGCTCCCAGAAGCGCGCCAGGTACTGGCGGGCCGTCATCGCCAGCTCGTCCGACAGCATCGACAGCTCCAGCGACTGCCCCCACCAGGCGAGCTGCGGCGGCATGACCGCGACGGGGCCGAGACGGCCGGACGCGGGGTTGCGCTCCTGGATGACGATCGTCCCGGCGAACAGGTCGCCCAGCCGCTTCCCGCGCCGGTTGCAGAACGAGGTGATCAGGGCGGGCGCCCCGTAGAGGGTCCAGAACTCCAGGAAGCCGGCCAGTGCGCGCACGAGCGCCTGCCGGAACCTGATCGGGCCCCCGTCGTCGGCCACGACCCTGATCCCGACGGCCATCTTGCCCAGCGTGCGCCCGCGCGACAGCGTCTCGAACGCGCACGGGTAGCCGACCATCACGGCGACGACGGCGATCAGCGACAGCCCGATCGTCCACGCCTCGTCCGCCACCAGGGCCGTCAGGCCCGTCACGTAGATGGCGAGGTTCAGCAGGATGAGCTGGATCAGCAGATCCAGCAGCAGGGCACAGCCCCGGCTGGCCAGGCGCGCGACCCGGATGTCGAGCGCGACGGCCTCGCCGGTGACGAGTTCGGCCATGTCCTGTTCCTCCAATGCCGGGGGCCGGTCCATTTTGCCGTCTTCGCGGGCCGAGGCGTTAGTCTCCCCGGGTGGACGTCGACGCCTATGTGGCCGCGCACAACGCCGACTGGCAACGGCTGGAGCACCTCATCAACCGCGGCCGCAGGCTGACCGGCGCGGAGGCCGACGAACTGGTCGAGCTCTACCAGCGGACGGCCACGCACCTGTCGGTCGTGCGATCGAGTTCGCCGGACCCGGACCTCGTGGGGCGGTTGTCGTCGCTCGTGGCGCGGGGCCGGGCCGCGGTGGCGGGCGCGCAGGCACCGATGTGGCGCGACGTCACCAGGTTCGCGACGGTGTCGTTCCCGGCGGCCGCCTACAGGATGCGGTGGTGGTGGCTGGGGAACGCGGTCCTCGGCAACCTGCTCGCGCTGGCCCTGGCGATCTGGGTCGTGCACAGCCCGCACGTGCAGTCGAGCATCGGCACGCCCAACGAGATCCGCGACCTGGTCGAGCATGACTTCGCGAACTACTACACCGAGCATTCGGCGTCGTCGTTCGCGTTCCAGGTATGGACGAACAACGCCTGGGTGTCGGCGGTGGCGCTCATCTTCGGCATCCTGCTGGGCATCCCGACGGTCTACGTGCTGCTGATGAACCAGATCAATCTCGGTGTCACCGGCGGGCTGATGTTCGCCTACGGCAAGGGCGACGTGTTCTTCGGGCTGATCCTGCCGCACGGCCTGCTGGAGCTGACCGCGGTGTATCTCGCGTGCGCGGGGGGACTGAAGCTCGGCTGGACGGTCGTGGACCCCGGGCGCCGCCGCCGCGGCCAGGCGCTCGCGGAGGAGGGCCGCGCCGCCATCAGCATCGCCATCGGCCTCGTCGGCGTGCTGCTGGTGTCCGGGCTCATCGAGGGCTTCGTCACCGGCTGGGTGCACATCACCTGGCTGCGCATCGCGATCGGCGTGGTCGCGGAGACGGCGTTCCTCAGCTACGTGATCGTGCTCGGGCGCCGCGCCACCCGCCGGGGCGAGACCGGCGACGCGGAGCTGCGCCCGGACCTCGTCCCGGTCGCCGGCTGAGCGAAGGACCCGCACGTCGGACGGCATTTCCGGCGAACCCCCATCAAACGGCACCCGCGCCTGTCGAGGCGGGTGGGCTGCTGCGACCTGTGTCCGTCCAGGCGCTTCTGAGAGCGCCGCTGAGCCGTTCAGAGACGTCCGGCGGCCTTGAGCGCGAGGTAGGCGTCCGCGAGCGCCGGAGCGATGTCCTGAGGCGGCGCGTCGACGACCTCGACCCCGTGCTTGCGGAGCTCGGCGGTGAGGCGGCGCCGCTCGGCCCGGGCCCGCTCGGCGGCGGCCGCGTCGTACACCGCCGCGAGATCGCCGCGGCCGTCGGCCATCTCGCCGACCCGCGGGTCGGCGACGGCGGCGATCATGACGAGGTGGCGGGCCGTCAGCAGCGGCAGGAGCGGCAGCAGCCCCTCCTCGATCGCGGCGGTGTTCAGCTCGGTCAGCAGCACGACCAGGCAGCGCTGCCGGACGCGCGCCATCAGCGTCGACACCATCCCCGCCGCGTCGAACTCCAGCAGCTCCGGCTCCAGCGGGGCCATCGCGTGCACCATCGCGGGCAGCAGGTCGGTCCGGGACGCGCCCTCGACGCGCGTACGGACGCGCCGGTCGTAGGCGAGGAGGTCGACCCGGTCGCCGGCCCGGGACGCCAGGGCGCCCAGCAGGAGCGCCGCGTCCATGGAGCAGTCCAGCCGCGGGATGTCCCCGACACGGCCCGCCGACGTGCGGCCGGTGTCGAGCACCAGATAGATCCTCCGGTCGCGTTCGGGACGCCACGTCCGGACCACCACGTCCGCGCGCCGGGCGGTGGCCCGCCAGTCGATGGAGCGGACGTCGTCGCCGTCGACATACTCGCGCAGGGAGTCGAACTCGGTGCCCTGGCCGCGGATGAGCGCGACGTGCGCGCCGGTCAGCTCCCGCAGGCGCGCCAGCTTCGCGGGCAGATGGCGGCGGGACGGGAACGCGGGCAGCGCCCGCACGGTCCAGGGCGCCGACCGCGACAGCTGCCTGGCGGCCAGCCCCAAGGGGCCCACCGAGCGCACCACGACGGTGACGGCGCGCCGGTCGCCGCGCCGGGTCGGCGTCAGGGTCATGTCCACGCGGCGGCGCTCCCCGGCCGGAACGTCCACGTGCACCATCCGGGGCGTGGCGGCGGCACTGGGCGGCCACACGTCCCGCAGCCGCGCCTTGAGCCGGCGCCGGCCGAGGTTCTCCACGACGAGCGTCACTTGGGCCGTCTCGCCGAGGCGGACGGCGGTGTCGCCCGACCTGTGGAACCGCAGCGCCCGCACGTTGCCGGCCAGCGCGAGGTCCGCCACGACGCCGAGCAGCAGGACGCCCCAGATCGCGAACAGCGTCCGCCAGCTCGGCAGCAGGATCGGCGCGACCGCGCCGAGCAGCGCCAGCAGCCCCAGGCGTCCGGTGAGCGCCATCAGCGCGGGGCGGGGACGTGGGCGAGGATGCCCTCCAGCACGCCGTCGGCGGTCGCGCCCTCCAGCTCGGCCTCGGGGCGCAGCTGCACGCGGTGGCGCAGCGTGGGCCGCGCCAGCGCCTTCACGTCGTCCGGCGTCACGTAGTCGCGGCCGGACAGCCACGCCCACGCGCGCGAGGTGGCCAGCAGCGCCGTGGCGCCGCGCGGGGAGACGCCCAGCTGGAGCGAGGGGGACTGGCGTGTGGCGCGGCACAGGTCCACGACATAGGCGGCCACCTTGGGATCCAGATGCACCGCCCGCACGGCGGCGCGCCCGGCCGCCAGCTCGTCGGCGCCCGCCACGGCCTTGACCTCCGACAGGTCGCGCGGGTCGAAACCTGCGGCGTGCCGCTGCAGCATCCTGATCTCCTCGTCCCGCGTGGGGACGGGGACGGTGAGCTTCACCAGGAACCGGTCGAGCTGCGCCTCCGGCAGCGGGTAGGTGCCCTCGTACTCGATCGGGTTCTGCGTCGCGCACACCACGAACGGGTCGGGCAGCGCGCGCGCAGCGCCCTCCACCGACACCTGCCGCTCCTCCATGGCCTCCAGCAGGGACGCCTGCGTCTTCGGCGGGGTCCGGTTGATCTCGTCGGCCAGCAGCAGGTTGGTGAAGACCGGGCCCTCGCGGAACTCGAACTCCGCGGTCCGGTTGTCGTACACCAGCGACCCGGTCACGTCGCCCGGCATCAGGTCGGGGGTGAACTGCACGCGCTTGAAGCCGAGGTCGAGGGCCCGCGACAGCGTCTTGATGAGCAGCGTCTTGGCGGTGCCGGGGACGCCCTCCAGCAGCACATGGCCGCGGCACAGGAGCGCGATGACGAGCCCGGTCACCACCGCGTCCTGGCCGACGACCGTCTTGGCCACCTCGACGCGCAACGCCGCGAGCGCCGCGCGGGCGGTCTCGGCCTGCCGCCGGGCCTCCTCCGGCAGGCCCTCGGCCCCCGGCGGGGTGTCGCTCGGTGCGGCGCCGCCCGGGGCGAGCCCGGGCCCGTCGTCCTTCCCGAGGTCAACAGGGTGGTTCACGACTGGCGTACCTGCCTTTCCAGGTCGTCGAGGACGGCGGTGAGGGCGATCAGCCCGGCGTCGTCCAGGGGGTCGGGACCGTACAGGGCCGCGCCGACGTACGCCTCGTCGTGGGCGGTCCGGCGGGCCACGGCCGTGACGATCTCCTGCGCGGCCGCGGGGTCCTGCGCGCTGGTGCGCGGCAGGCCGAGGAGCGGGACGAGGCGTTCGCGGGCGCCCGAGCGCAGCGCGCCCGCGGCCCGGTCCCGGGCACGGGCGGCCCGGTACAGGCGCGCGCGCCCCTCGACCGTCTCGGCGGAGCGGACGACCACGGGGAGCGCCTCCGCCACGACGGGGCCGAGCCGCCGGCCCCGCCACAGCGCCACGAGCACGACCGCGACGACCAGCTCCAGGAAGAACAGCTTGACGCCGAACGGCAGCAGGTCGGTCAGCGACTCCTGCCCCGCCCCGGCGCCCTCGGTGGGGATGTCGGGGGCCAGCCACACCACGGACTGGCGCGCCCCCGCGAGGTTCATCAGCAGCGCCGCGTTGCCCTCGTCCGCGAGATGCAGATTGGTCAGCGGCGCGCTGGAGCCCAGAACCGTGACGGTCCGGGGACCGTCCTGGACCTGGACGAGCCGCGCCTGCTCGTCCGCCCTGTAGCAGGCGACGGCGTTGCCGGGCGCCTCATAGGTCTGCGACTGGTCGAACGCCACCGCGCCCGCGAGCGTGGCGGCCTGGAGCGAGCATCCGGGTTCGGCCGCGTTAGCGAAGCTGGTGCCGTTCATCTCCACGCCCGGTGCGAGGGCCTCCAGTACGGGCGTCGTGGGTTCGACGAGCAGGAGGGCGCCTTGCGCACCCCTCATCCGGTCGATGTCGTTCTGCGTGAGCCGCTCGCTGCGCGTCACCACCATGACGGTGCCGGGGCCGGACCGGTCGACGGCCTGCTCGGCGTGCCTCGCCACCGTCACGGACGTCCCGTGCTGCTTGAGGATCTCCGCGAGCGCGCGCGAGCCGTCCTTCTTCGGGGAGGTCGGATCGAGCCGTTCCGGCGAGTCGGACGGGCGCAGCGCGGCCAGGACGACCGCGATCACGACCATGACGAACAGCGCCGCCACGACGCCGCGCGCCGACCGCCAGCGGCGTCCGGCGACTTGCCGGGCGGACGGCTCGCCCTGCTCCTGCCGTCCCTGGGGCGGCGACTGGATCACCATCGCGGGGCCCCGTCCGGGTCGTCGGCGCCGGCCGCCGCCGGGACGAGCCCGTCGGACTCCAGCGGCTTCGGACGCGCCGCGCGCAACCGCTCGTCCAGCTCCTTGACCTGCGCGTACCCGTCCGCGGTGCCAGGGCGGTCGCCGTACCAGACGTCATCGAAGATCCGTACGCCGGCGCGCAGCGCGTCCGCGAGGTCCGGCACCGCCTCGCCGGCCTCCGCCGCCAGCTCGTCCGCCGTACGGCCGGGACGCGGCGCGAGGACCGCCCGTTCCTCGAGATCGCGGGCGATGGCGCGGAGCCTTTCCCGGATGGCCTCGGCCCACTGGCCCTGACCGGCGAGCCGCTCCGCGGCCTCCCGGTGGTCGAGGGCGGTTGAGGGGTTGTCCTCCAGGAGCGGGTCCTTCCTGGAGCGCGGGTTGCGGCGGTCCCACATCAGCCACACGACCAGCGCCACAGCGATCAGGGCGATCACCACGATGACCGCTATCGAGATCCAGCCGCCGCCATTGCCGTGCGCGTTCGGCTGGGCGGCGTGGCTGAACAGGTCATGGATCCAGTCGGTGAAGCGGTCCCACATCCGCTCCAGCCAGGACGGCTTGTCCCGCTGGTAGATCTGCTTGTCCAGCTCCCGGCGGGCCATGTCGCGGGCCTCGTCGCGGCCGATCGGATCGAGCATCACGGACGCGCCCCCGCTTCCGGACCGGTGCCCCTCCACGCGCCCACGGGGCGCGGCCGCCACAGGTCGATGAAGCCCTCACCATCGCCGTCGCCATCGTTAGCGGGGCCGGACGCAGGGCCGGAGTCGGCGCCGTCACGGCCGGAACCGGCCGCGACCGCGGCGGCGGATCGTCCTCTCGTACGCAAGTCCAAGTCGAGTCCCTCGCGGCGCATCCGGCGGTCCATGTACAGCAGTGCGATGACGCCGGCGTCGAACGGCAGCACCACCGCCCAGCTGATGATGCGCCCTACCGTGTCGACCGCGAGCTCGCCCATCGTCGACCCGTCATCGGAGCCGATGCCGAAGAAGACCAGCTGGATGACCAGGAACGGGATCCGCAGGGCGAAGAAACCCATGAACACCGTGATGAGGATCGCCAGCAGCAGGGTTCCGCACGTGCGGAACCACCGGCCCTTGGAGAGCACCCGGGCCCGGCGCAGCGCGCCCCCGACCGTCGTACGCTCCAGCACCACGGCGGGTACGGCCTGCACCAGCAGGATGTACGACCACACCATCAGCCCTATGCCGATGGGGAAGCCGACGATCGCCGCCAGCGCTCCAAGCGCCGGATGGGCGCCGGAGGCCACCAGGAGGATGAACGGGAGGATCGGCACCGTCATCCCCAGGAGCGGCACCAGCAGCACCACCGCCGCCGTAGCGGCGAGGCGGCCCAGACGTGGCCGGGCATCCCGCCAGGCCTGGCGCGGCGCGATCGGCAGGCCGACCAGCTCGCGGCCCAGGATCGGCGCGAGCAACCCCGACAGGACCAGGATCCCGTAGGCCGACAGCACCAGGCCCATGAGCGCGAGGGTCAACTGCGCCCCGAAGGACCGGATGAGCAGACCCGGCGTCACCTCGTCGCGCGCCTCGTTGCCGATGAAGAAGTACGCCGCCAGGGAGCTCGCCACCTGGATGACCGTGCTGAACGCCAGGGAGATGCCCAGCGCCGTACGGGGACGGCGCCGGATCCCGGCGATGGCGCCGTCGAGCATCTCCGAGATGGACATGGGGCGGAACGGGACGTCGGTGTCCGCGTCGTCGTCCCAGCCGTCCGGTCCCGGCATGTCGGCTCCCTGCGATTTTCGGCGGGGGTTGTCCCGGCGTGGACGGTCCAGGGTGGCCGCGGCCGCCGGTCAGGTCATCCTGTCACGGGCGAGCCGTCGTAAATGCCGTCACCGGGCCGGTCGATGGCGATCTGTGCCCGGCCGGCCCCGCGTACCGGACGAAAGCTGCCGATCCCGGTCAACCCGGCATGGGTTTCGGGAGTCCCGTTTACAATTCCGCCCTTGTATGGGGCGCCGCATAAGGCGCGCGTAAGGTGGCCCGCCTGTCATGCGGCGCCCTGGCGCGCGCCAGGGGCCGCCCCCCGGACGCCTGGAGGAGTCATGTACGAGGCAAACGCAGGTAACCTTGCACGCCAAGGCATATCTCTCCCTGGCGAGGTGGGGCCGGAGCGTCTCACCCCACTCCACCGAACCCCGACTTTGTGACGATGAGGGCCATGAGAGGACGTGTACTGGTCGTCGACGACGATCTCGCGCTCGCCGAGATGCTCGGCATCGTGCTGAGGGGCGAGGGCTTCGAGCCGTCGTTCGTCCACGACGGCGACAAGGCACTCGAGGCGTTCCGGGAGACTCGGCCCGACCTGGTGCTGCTGGACCTGATGCTGCCGGGCGCCGACGGCATCGACGTCTGCCGGCAGATCCGCGCCGAGTCGGGCGTGCCGATCGTCATGCTGACCGCCAAGAGCGACACCGTCGACGTGGTCCTCGGCCTGGAATCGGGCGCCGACGACTACATCGTCAAGCCGTTCAAGCCCAAGGAGCTGGTCGCTCGTGTGCGCGCGCGCCTGCGCCGCACCGACGAGCCCGCCCCCGAGACCCTGCAGATCGGCGACATCACGATCGACGTGGCCGGGCACTCGGTGAAGCGCGGCGACCGCCACATCCCCCTCACCCCGCTGGAGTTCGACCTGCTCGTCGCGCTGGCCCGCAAGCCGCGCCAGGTGTTCACCCGCGAGGTCCTGCTGGAGCAGGTCTGGGGCTACCGGCACGCCGCCGACACCCGGCTGGTGAACGTCCACGTGCAGCGGCTCCGCGCCAAGATCGAGAAGGATCCCGAGCGGCCCGAGATCGTCGTCACCGTGCGCGGCGTCGGCTACAAGGCCGGTCCCGCCTGACCTCGCGGTACCGCACCCCTCGTGACAGCCGGAACGGCACGCCGATGACCGAGAGCACTCCCCGCCGCAAGGACCCGTCGTGAAGGCCGGCACGACGAGGGCCAGGCGTCTGGCGCGGTACGGCCTGGTGACGCTGCGGCGGGTCCTGCGCGGCACGGCGCGCCGCGGCTACATGCGCTGGCGGCGCTCCATCCAGGTGCGCGTGGTCACCTCGACGCTGTTCATCTCGGCGATCGTGGTGGCGATCCTGGGCGCCTTCCTGATGCAGCAGGTGTCGTCCGCCCTGATGGACGGGAAGGTCAAGGCCGCCCGGCTTCAACTGGACGAGGGCCTGGCGCAGGTACAGCGGGACCTGGGGAACACGTCAGCCGCCTCGGAGGACGGCACCCGCCTCAACGCCGTGGTGAACCGGCTGAAGGCGCGCAGCGGCCCGTCCGGCCTGTACGAGGTGTACATCCGCGACACCACCGCCGAGTACTTCGACGGGTACGCGACCAACGAACTCCGCAAGGAGAGCGTCCCGAAGCGCCTTAGGGAGGAGCTCAAGCACGCCCCTGCGGGGGCGCGCGCCTACACCTACGGCAAGCTCACCTATGTAGGGGGCCATCCGTCCGAGCGCGGCCTCATCGTGGGCGGCAAGGCCGGGCAGTTCGAGCTGTACTACCTGTTCCCCCTGGAGCAGGAGCAGCGGACCCTCACCAACGTGAGCCGCTCCATGGTCGGCGTAGGCGTCGTCCTGGTGCTGCTCTTGGCCGCCATCGCCTCCCTGGTGACGCGCCAGGTCGTCATCCCGGTGCGGCTGGCCGCGCAAGGAGCGCAGAGGCTCGCCGCAGGACGGCTGGAAGAGCGCATGCGGGTGCGCGGTGAGGACGATCTGGCGCGCCTGGCCCGCTCCTTCAACGACATGGCCGCCAACCTCCAGGAGAAGATCGGCGAGCTGGAGGACCTGTCGCAGTTGCAGCGCCAGTTCGTCTCCGACGTCTCCCATGAGCTCCGCACGCCCCTGACCACCATCAGGATCGCGGCCGACATGCTCTATGAGAACCGCGACACCTTCGACGACCCTGCCGTGGGCCGCTCGGCCGAACTGCTGCAGAGCCAGCTCGAACGCTTCGAGTCCCTGCTCGCCGACCTGCTGGAGATCAGCCGCCACGACGCTGGCGCCGCGACGCTCGACGCCGAGTCACTCGACATGCGCGACCTGGTGCTGCGGGTCGTCGGCGATATCCAGGGCCTGGCAGAACGCAAGGGCAGCAAGGTCGTCCTGCAGCTGCCCGGCGAGCCGTGCATGGCCGAAGTGGACCGCCGCAGGGTGGAGCGCATTTTGCGCAACCTCGTCGTCAACGCCGTCGAGCACGGCGAGGGCGAGGACATCGTGGTGTCGGTCGCCGCCGACCGCGACGCCGTCGCCGTCGCCGTGCGCGACCACGGTGTCGGCCTCAAACCGGGGGAGGGGCAGATGGTCTTCGACCGCTTCTGGCGCGCGGACCCCGCGCGCGCACGCACCACCGGCGGCACCGGGCTGGGACTGTCCATCTCCAGGGAGGACGCCCAGCTCCACGGCGGATGGCTGCAGGCATGGGGCGAACCCGGTGTCGGCTCCCAGTTCCGCCTGTCGCTGCCACGCGTCGCCGGAACCGAGCTACGGGGATCGCCCCTTCCGCTGGTCCCGCCCGGAGCGGGCGACGCGCGGCCCCTCTTCGCCGAACTGGAGGCAGGGGATTGACCGGCGACCGCCGCGCAACGCACCGCCTCCACGCCGGGCGGGTACGGCCCGCCGTCGCCGTCGCGGTCGTTCTCGTCCTCTGCATGACCGGCTGCGCCAACGTGCCCACCGGCGGCCAGGTGGTCACGGGCAAGCCCGCGGAGAAGGCCGAGCGCGTGGACGACCCGTACGTCCGCCTGATCCCCGTCAACCCCCAGCCGGACTGGACGCCCACCCAGGTCGTCTCCGGCTTCCTCACGGCCTCCGCGAGCTTCGACGACGGCCACAAGGTCGCCAAGGAGTACCTCAGCACCCCCAACGCCTGGGACCCCGGCCTCAGGCCGTACGTGGACGTCCTGTCCAGCCGGCTGGTCGACCCGCACGTCGAGCAGACGTCCGCCAACGAGGCCACCGTTCACGTCACCGGCGACCAGCTCGGCACCATCGCCTCCGACGGGCAGTACACGGCGTCCCCGAAAAGCTTCGACGCCAGCTTCCAGCTTGCCAAGACCCAGCAGGGCGTATGGCGCATCACCGGGCTGCCCGGAAACGACAAGGCGGGCCTGTTCCTGACCAAGGACGACGTCGAACGCGCTATGCGCACCGTCAACCTGTACTTCTTCGCGCCTGACCAACACACGCTCGTCCCCAACGGCATCTTCCTGCCTGTAGTGGACCGTGAGACGTTGCCTACCCAGCTCGTCCAAGCGCTGCTGTCCGGGCCCACCTCGTGGCTGGACGGTGCGGTGCGGAGTGCGTTCCCCGAAGGGACGAGGCTGCGCGGCGGCAACGTCCACATCGACAAGGACCTCGCCACCGTCGACCTCACCCAGGAGGCCCGCGGCGGCAACGTGGAGCGCATGTCCGCACAGCTCAGCTGGACGCTGCGGCAGCTCTCGGAGATCAAGCGCTGGCGACTGCAGATCGGCGGCGAAACCGTCACGCCCGACGGCACGGACTCCACCCAGTCGGTGCACGCCTGGGACGGCAACTCGCCCGACGGGCAGGACCCGGACGAGCAGATCCGCCAGACCGCCTATGTCGCCGGAACGGCAGGCTTTATCGGCACCCTCCAAGGCGACCGTGCCCAGCCCGTCGTGACGGGCCCTGCCGGGCGGCTGTCCCACCCCGCCGTATCGCCGAACTACCAGGAACTCGCCGGGCTCAGCGCCGAGGGCGACCAGCTCATCACCGCCGCGCCCGTCGCCGGGGGCCCGCCCGCGCGCGTGCTGCTGAACGCCCACCGCGGCGCCCGTTTCACGGCCCCCTCATGGAGCCGCGACGGCAGCCTGTGGGCCGTGGAGAGCACGCCGAAGGCCTCCTGGCTGTGGGTGCGGCGTCCCGGCAAGGCGCCCGTGCGCGCCGCCCACTGGGGGCTCGGCGGACGGCAGGTGCTCGCCTTCCACGTGGCCCGCGACGGGGTCCGCGCCGCCGTCATCGTCCGCATCGACGGACGTCCCGAAGTGCAGATTGGGCGGATCGCCGTCGGGACCGACGGTTCCGTGGACGTGGGCTCGTTCCTGCCCGTCTCGTCGGAGCTGCAGACCGCCGTCGATCTGGCATGGCGCGACTACGACACCCTCGCCGTGCTCGGCCGCGCCAAGCGCGACTCCCAGACGCTGCCGTATCTGATGCCGGTGAGCGGCAGCGCCATAACGTCCCTTGGCGTCGGTGCCCTGGGCGAGCCGCGCACCATCGCGGCCGCCCCCGGAGCGCCGGTACTGATCGGCACCAGCTCGTCCGGCAAGGACCAGGTGTGCCGCCAGCGCCCGCCGATCACCTCCTACAGCCCCTGGATCTGCCCGACCCCGGCCCGGGACCCCAGCTACGCCCGCTGAGCCGGCCAGGAGCGGCTCAGGCGGCTCCGCGGAGGCCGAACGCGGAGATGTGGATAACTTCGCGGCGGGGTTATCCACATTTCGGCGGAGGGTTTTCGGCGGCCGGGCGGGGCGGGCATCGTCGAGGTCATGAGCTTCCTCGGCGACCTCATCGACTTCCTGCTCCCCGAGCACTGCGCGGGGTGCGGCGGCCAGCCCGTCCTGCTGTGCGGCGGATGCGCGGCCGCGCTGTCCGGTCCCGCCCGGCCCGCGCGTCCGGCGCCCGCCGGCCTCCCGCCCCCGTGGACGGTCGCGGCGTACGAGGGCCCGGTCCAGAAGATCTTCTCGGCCTACAAGGAGCACGGCCGGACGGCGCTCGCCGTCCCGCTCGGGCAGGCGCTGGCGCGGGCGGTGGACGCGGCGCTGCCGGGGCTGTGGGACGGCGGCCCGCCGGGCGGGCCCGGCCCGCCTCCGGGCGCCTCAGGGGCGTCGCAGGGGGAGATGCCGGTCGTGTGGGTGCCGTCGCGGCGGGGCGCAGCGCGGCGGCGGGGCCACGATCCCATGCGGCAGGCCGTGGCGGTCGCGGTGCGCCGGCTGCGGGCCGCCGGGGTCCCGGTGGTCGCGCTCGACGGGCTGCGCCAGTGCCGGCGGGTCGCCGACCAGGCGGGCCTCGGCGCCGCGGCGCGCAGGGTCAACCTGCGCGGCGCGCTGGAGGCGGCGCCCCGCGCGGGCCTCGCCGGCCGGCGGGTCGTCCTGGTCGACGACGTGGTCACGACGGGCGCCTCGCTGGCCGAGGCGGCACGGGCACTGCGAGCGGCGGGCGCGGAGGTGACGGCGGCCGCGACCGTGGCGGCCACGCCGCTGCGCCGGGCATGGTGACTTTCTTCACGTCGGCGGGCCGGAAGGGCAGGTAGCTACCATGCGTAGCCACCCCGGTCGACGCATGGGCGACGTCGGCCGACATACGCGGGTAATTCGGGTCACATCAGCTCCCGGGGCGAGGAGAGATTTCCTCAAACTCACTGGTCGGCCACACGGGTCTGACCTGGGCGCCGTGGCGGCGCACACCGCCCCGGGCCAGGGGCCTCCGCGTCATTCGGGCCGTCTCCCGGACGCGGCGGGCGGCACCGCTGCGAGGGCTCTCGATGACGGTCCGTGAGTTTTTCCTCGCCGCACCCCCCTGACATTCGAGGCGTAAGGGGTTAGCGTTCCTGACATGGCACCCGCCCGGGTCCGTGGTTGCGTCGGATCGCAGTGCTCGTCAGGAGCACGGAAGGCGGTCCGGCTAGCCGATGCCAGGCGCAGGCGAAACGGCCCACGTAAGGCGACTTCTCGTCGACCGATCACGGTGCGCCTTAGAGGTAAGTCCTGCCCCGTCGAGGGATCCGACATCCCCCGAACCGGGAGAAGGGCAGTAGTGGCGAGAGCGCCGCGAGCCCCTCAGCAGGCGGATGTGGGGACGAAGACCAGGTCGGCCGGGCGGGTGCGACCCACCGAGCTGTGGTGCGCGGACGGGGCCGTCAGGGGCCTCGTACCGGGCGCGGAACGCAACCGGGAGAAGGGGGGTCCCGCGTGGACATCATCGTGAGGGGCCGGCACACCGAGATCAACGACCGGTTCCGGCGGCACGTCGACAGCAAACTCGCCAAGATCGAGCGGCTCGACCAGAAGGTCATCCGCGTGGATGTGGAGGTGTCCGAGGAACGCAACCCGCGGCTCGCCGACCAGCGCGAACGAGTGGAGCTCACGATCCGCTCCCGGGGTCCGGTGATCCGGGCCGAAGCCGCCGCCGACGACCGCTACGGAGCCCTCGACCTGGCGCTCGACAAGCTTGAGTCGCGGCTGCGCCGCGACGGCGGGCGCCGCAAGGCCCACGGCGGCAAGGGCCGCGCGAAGCTCGCCACGATGGAACCGGTCCCCGAGCCGGTGCCGTCGCCCGCGCCGGCGAGCACGGCCACGGCGGTCGCCGAGGAGGAGACCGCGGCCGCGCAGGCGCCGGCGGACGAGGGCATCGTGCCGATCCCGATGGAGGGCGACGGCCCCGTCGTCGTCCGCGAGAAGTTCCACGAGGCCGAGCCGATGGGCATCGAGCAGGCGCTCTTCGAGATGGAGCTCGTGGGGCACGACTTCTTCCTGTACCGCGACAAGGCGACCGGGCATCCCTCGGTCGTCTACCGCCGAAGGGGCTGGGACTACGGAGTGATCAGGCTCGTCGAGGACTGAGACGCGGCACCGGATCGGCGCGGCACCGGCCGGCCCGGGGGTGGCCGTCGCATGACGGACGTCCGGGCCGGCCGGTGCCCTCGGAATTTTGTCGGCCGCGCGAGACGCGGGAAACGGCGGAAGACCCCGTAACGTAGGGGCTGAGGGGCACCGCGGCGCATCACGCCGGGGCAGCCTCGCAAGTCCTCCGGGGGCGACCCCGGAGCCCGACCCTCCGGTAGTTTCAGATCACTGACAGTGAAGGGGGGAAGCGGCGTCTCCTCCACGCCGCGACTCAGGTGAGCGAGAATCCCGAGGCTCGCGAAGCCGTGGCGGTGCCCCGGCAGGGCGGCGCCGCCCCCGCCGATCGGCGGGCCGCGCGGCCGGGCGACGCGGCCGACCCGATCCGCGTCCTCATCGTCGACGACCACGCGCTGTTCCGCCGAGGCCTGGAGATGGTGCTGCAGGCCGAGGACGACATCGAGGTCATCGGCGAGGGCGGCGACGGCCACGAGGCGGTCGAGATGGCCGGCGACCTGCTGCCGGACGTGGTGCTGATGGACATCCGGATGCCCCGCCGCAGCGGCATCGAGGCGTGCACGGCGATCAAGGACGCCGCGCCCAGCGCCAAGATCGTCATGCTCACGATCAGCGACGAGGAGGAGGACCTCTTCGAGGCCATCAAGGCCGGGGCCAGCGGCTACCTGCTCAAGGAGATCTCGATCGACGAGGTCCCGCAGGCGGTCCGCGCCGTGCACGGCGGGCAGTCGCTGATCAGCCCGTCCATGGCGTCCAAGCTGATCACCGAGTTCGCGTCGCTGGCCAAGCGCAGCGAGGAGCGCACCCAGCAGGTCCCCGCGCCCCGCCTCACCGAACGCGAGATGGAGGTCCTGCGCCTCGTCGCCCGCGGCCTCGGCAACCGCGAGATCGCCCGCGAGCTGTTCATCTCCGAGAACACGGTGAAGAACCACGTCCGCAACATCCTCGAGAAGCTCCAGCTCCACTCGCGCATGGAAGCCGTCGTCTACGCCGTCCGGGAAAAACTCCTAGAAATCACCTAACCCAAACCCCCTGCCCCGCCCGGTGGACCACCACGTCCCCGGTTGCCGGATCACCATGCCACCGGCCAGCGGGTCACGGGCGCGGGCTGACGGGCCGTCAACTCCCAGCCACCGACCACTGCGGCAGCGGGCCCGGCGGCTGACCAACCAGCGGACCACCGGCCACCAGACCACTGGCGTCCGGGTGGTGGGCGACCAGCCACGGGGCCCACCAAGTCCCGGCTACAGGTCAACGGACAGGCGGGTGGTCCGCTGTTGAGTTGTCTGGGAAGTGGTCGGGAGGTGCGGGCGGTGGGGTTACCGGCAATGTGGTTTTGTCGGTGTTGTGCCCTAGCATCGCGGGCGTGGTCGAGGCAGAGCTGAGTGCGGACGAGGTACGACGGCTCCAGCTGCGTGCCCAGGGCTTCCTGGGGGCGCGGCCGAAGGGCGGAGTCACGGGCATGCTGGAGCGGCTGGGCGCCGTCCAGCTGGACACGATCTCCGTGCTGGCGCGTTCCCATGAGCTGGTGCCGTACGCGCGGCTGGGACCGGTGGAGCGGAGCGCGATCGAGGCCGCCTACTGGGGGAACGGCACGCCCGGCGCTTTCGAGTACTGGGCGCACGCCGCGTCGGTGCTGCCGATGCGCGACTGGCCGCTGTTCGCGTTCCGGCGCCGCGCCTACCTGCGGCGGGGCTGGCGCTGGCACAAGGTGCCCGAGGGGGTGTGCGAGGAGATCCGGGCCCGGCTGCGCGCCGACGGTCCGCTGACCACCAAGGAACTCGGCGGGGCGAAGGCCAGCGCCGAGTGGTGGGACTGGAGCGAGCACAAGATCGGCATCGAGTGGCTGCTGGACGTCGGCGAGGTCGTCTGCGTCGAGCGGGTGGGCTGGCGACGGGTCTATGACCTGGCCGAAAGGGCGGTCCCGGCAGACCTGCTCGCACAGGACCCGGACGACGAGGCCTGCCTCACGGCCCTCGTCGCGCGGGCCGGACGGGCGCTCGGCGTGGCGACACGGGCCGATCTCGCCGACTACTACCGTCTCAAGCAGGACCAAGTGGCCGGGGTCGTCGAGGCGGCCGGGCTCGTCCCGGTGAAGGTGGACGGCTGGACGCAGCCGGCCTGGGCCGCCCCCGAGGCCCTCACCGCACCCCCGCGCGGGCGGCACGCCACCACGCTGCTGTCGCCGTTCGACTCCCTGGTGTGGGACCGCGCCCGCACGTCGCGGGTGTTCGGGTTCGACCACCGGCTGGAGGCGTACGTCCCGAAGGCCAAGCGCGTCCACGGGTACTTCGCGATGCCGCTCCTGTCCGGTGGGCGGCTGCTTGGCCGAGTCGACCCGGCGCGGGAGGGCCGCACCCTGATCGCCCGCCAGGTGTCGTTCGAACCATGGGCGACCCGAACCGCCGGCCGGGCCGAGGCGTCCGCGGCGGCACTGGCCACGGCGCTGTGGCGGGCGGCGGGCTGTGTCGGCTGCACGGACGTCCGCGTGGAACGGATCGTCCCCGACGGACTGGACCGCGCCCTCGTCGACGCCGCGCTCAAGGCCGGGCCCGCCTGACCGCAAGCCTGCGCTGCACCTGATCCCCGCGTGCCGCGTCTGTGGCCTGCTGTCCCACGGGCCTCGCTCTGCTTCGGCGTGGCTTGCAGCGGGCTTTCGTCGGATTGTGTTGCGGGGCCGGACGCGGACGCGCCCGGCTCCCAAGAGCCGGGCGCGTCCGCGGAGGTGTCAGCCGTGCGGGGTCTGCTGGGGGTCGGTGGCGGTGGGGCGGTCGAGGATCTCGCCCGACTCGCCGCCGCGGCGCTTGGACGAGCGCGAGCCGAAGAGCGTGTAGTCGACGATCTCCGGGATCACCCGCGGCGCGTCCAGCACCACGTCGGAGAACAGGTGGACGGCCCAGCTGGCCAGCATGCCGAGGACGATGATCCCGACGCCGACCCAGAACATGATCCACATGGGTCCGTTGCAGAGCGCGACACCGCCCACCGCGAAGCCGATGAAGATGATCGTGACGGCCACCCACGAACTCGGCCGCCCGGCGTGGGACCCGTGCGACTCGTCGGACATTGCGCCTCCCCTCCGATGGTGCATGAGATCTTCTCCCGGACCCGGTGCGTCAAACGGGGCCGGGCGTGGATTGCGCTGCGGAGTGACCTAGACCATTCTGGGTCTCGCCTACGATGGGCATCGTACGAGTGGTGTGCGTGCCGCCAGGAGCGGTGAACCACGATCTGCAAGGAGCCTTCGAGAGTGCCGCCAGTCATCGACAAGATCCTTCGTGCGGGCGAGGGAAAAATTCTGCGCAAGCTCAAGAAGCTCGCGGATCAGGTCAACTCGATCGAAGAAGACTTCGTCGACATGACCGACGCCGAGTTGCGTGAGCTGACCGACAAGTACCGCGAGCGCATCGCCGAGGGGGAGTCCCTCGACGACCTGCTCCCCGAGGCGTTCGCGACCGCCCGGGAGGCCGCCAAGCGGGTCCTCGGGCAGCGGCACTACGACGTCCAGATCATGGGCGGGGCGGCGCTGCACCTGGGCAACATCGCGGAGATGAAGACGGGCGAGGGCAAGACCCTCACCTGCGTGCTCCCGGCGTACCTGAACGCGCTGGCCGGCGACGGCGTGCACGTGGTCACGGTGAACGACTACCTGGCCAAGCGCGACGCCGAGTGGATGGGCCGCGTCCACCAGTTCCTCGGCCTCGAGGTCGGCGTCATCCTCCCGCAGATGACCCCGGACGAGCGCCGTGTGGCCTACAACGCCGACATCACCTACGGCACGAACAACGAGTTCGGCTTCGACTACCTGCGCGACAACATGGCGTGGAGCCTCGAGGAGTGCGTCCAGCGCGGGCACAACTACGCGATCGTGGACGAGGTCGACTCGATCCTGATCGACGAGGCCCGGACGCCGCTGATCATCTCGGGTCCGGCCGAGCAGAACTCCAAGTGGTACTCCGAGTTCGCCAAGATCGTCCCGCGGCTGAAGCGGGCGGAGCTGGTCAGCACCGCCGGGCAGGTCGACGAGTACGGCCCCGGCGACTACGAGGTCAACGAGAAGAAGCGCACGGTCGGCATCACCGAGTCCGGCGTGGAGAAGGTCGAGGACTACCTCGGCATCGACAACCTCTACGACTCGGTGAACACGCCGCTGGTGAGCTTCCTCAACAACGCGCTGAAGGCCAAGGAGCTGTACAAGCGCGACAAGGACTACGTCGTGATGAACGGCGAGGTCCTGATCGTCGACGAGTTCACCGGCCGCATCCTGCACGGCCGCCGCTACAACGAGGGCATGCACCAGGCCATCGAGGCCAAAGAGGGCGTGGCGATCAAGGACGAGAACCAGACGCTCGCCACGATCACCCTGCAGAACTACTTCCGCCTCTACGGCAAGCTGTCCGGCATGACCGGCACCGCCGAGACCGAGGCGGCGGAGTTCAACAAGACCTACAAGATCGGCGTGGTGCCGATCCCGACGAACAAGCCGATGATCCGCGATGACGTGGCGGACGTCGTCTACAAGACCGAGCAGGCCAAGTTCGAGGCCGTGGTCGACGACATCGCCGAGCGGCACGAGAAGGGCCAGCCGGTCCTGGTCGGCACGACGTCGGTGGAGAAGTCCGAGAAGCTGAGCAAGATGCTCAAGCGGCGCGGCATCCCGCACCAGGTACTGAACGCCAAGCACCACGAGCAGGAGTCGGCGATCGTCGCGGAGGCGGGCCGCAAGGGCGGCGTCACCGTCGCGACGAACATGGCGGGCCGCGGCACCGACATCATGCTGGGCGGCAACCCCGACTTCCGCGCCGACCTGGAGCTGCACCAGCGCGGGCTGTCGCCGCTGGAGACTCCGGAGGAGTACGAGGCGGCCTGGCCGGAGGCGCTGGAGAAGGCCAAGGAGGCCGTGAAGGGCGAGCACGAGGAGGTCGTCGAGGCCGGCGGCCTGTACGTCCTCGCCACCGAGCGGCACGAGTCGCGGCGCATCGACAACCAGCTGCGCGGCCGGTCCGGCCGGCAGGGCGACCCGGGCGAGTCCCGGTTCTACCTGTCGCTGGAGGACGACCTGATGCGGCTGTTCAACTCGGCCCGCGTCGAGGCGATCATGACGCGGCTGAACATCCCGGACGACGTCCCGATCGAGTCCAAGATCGTCTCGAACGCGATCCGCTCGGCGCAGAGCCAGGTCGAGCAGCAGAACTTCGAGATGCGCAAGAACGTCCTGAAGTACGACGAGGTGCTCAACCGGCAGCGCAAGGTCATCTACGCCGAGCGCCGCAAGGTGCTCGAGGGCGAGGACCTGCACGAGCAGGTCCGCCGGATGATCGACGAGGTCGTCGCGGGCTACGTCGCGGGCGCGACCAACGAGGGCTTCGCCGAGGACTGGGACCTCGAGAAGCTCTGGAAGGCGTTCAAGCAGCTGTACCCGATCAGCCTCACCGTCGACGAGCTGGTCGAGGAGGAGGCGGGCGGCGACATCTCGGGCCTGGACGCCGAGACCCTCGCCGGGAAGATCCGCGACGACGCGCAGGCGGCCTACGACAAGCGCGAGGAGGAGCTCGGCCCCGAGGTGATGCGGGAGCTGGAGCGCCGGGTCGTGCTGTCGGTGCTGGACCGCAAGTGGCGCGAGCACCTCTACGAGATGGACTACCTGCAGGAGGGCATCGGCCTGCGGGCCATGGCGCAGCGCGACCCGCTGGTGGAGTACCAGCGCGAGGGCTACGACATGTTCAACGCGATGCTCGACGCCATCAAGGAGGAGTCGGTCGGCTACCTGTTCAACCTCGAGGTCGAGGTGGAGGAGCAGCCGGAGGCCCCGCAGGTCGGCGCCGCGCCGGTGTCGGTCGCCAAGTCCGCCCCGTCCGCCGAGGAGGCGGAGCCGGTGGACGACGTGCCGGTGGAGGCCGAGGAGGAGCCGGTCATCCACGCCAAGGGCCTCGACGAGCCGAAGCGTCCGAAGAAGCTGGACTACTCGGCCCCGACCGTCGACGGCGAGGGCGGCGTGGAGCACCACACCGAGGAGACCGACGACGAGTACGCGGGCGTGTCCCGCAACGACCCGTGCCCGTGCGGTTCCGGCAAGAAGTTCAAGCGCTGCCACGGCGACCCGCGCAACAAGAAGTAGGCCACCGCGGTAACGAGGCGGCCTCCCGGCTCCGGGAGGCCGCCTCGTCGCACGTCAGGGGGCCGTGGTCTCGACCGCGGTGCAGCGCCATCGTCCGCGCGTGTGCTCCAGGCGGAGGGCGACGGCGTGGGCGCGCCCGGCCACGAGCACGACGGCGGACGCCTCGGCGATGCGGGGCGAGGGCCGCTGGACGCGGCTCGACAGCACCTGCGGCGGGACGATCCGGCGCCCGCCGGGGACGGTCCGGCGGTGCGGTGCCAGGCCGCGGCACACCGCCGGCACCGCGACGAGCGCCAGTTGGTGCGGCGGACGCGTCCCGGCGAGCACCTCGACGACGATCCGGAGCGTCGCGTCCGCGACGGCCCGGACCTCCGCGTCCACCCCGTCGCCGGGCCGCACCACCCGCAGCCTTCTCCCCGGTGGGGCGGCCGTCCTGCGTTTCGCGGGCGACGGCTCCGCGGCCTGACGTGATGGTGCCCGGAGGGCCGCGGCCTGGACGGGGGTGAGGGCCAGCGCACCGTCCGTCCGCTGCGACGGAACGGCGCGGTACCGGACGATCCGGACAGCGGGGCGCTTGGCTGGACGACGACCCATGGGAACCTCCCGACTCGTTTTTGAACAGGAGTCGCGAGGCCGCGAAGAAATACATCCATGGCCACGTGCGGCCACTTTTCGCTGAGCCGACCGTCCGCCTTGTGCCGCTCTGCGCCCGTTCCGGCCTCCCTGGGCGGCTGCCTGGCCCGGGGTTATCCACAGAACGGGGTTCTATGGGCGAGGGGGCCGGGCGCGGGGTTGACTTGGGCGGTAGCGCGGTCCGCCCCCGGGTGGGTGGGGCGTCTTTTCAGAGGGTGGGGCGTCTTTTCAGTGCGTGGGCGTCTTTTCAGAGGGACGGCGGCGGGACGCCTGGTGGGGCGTCCCGCCGCCGTGTGCGAGCGGGGTGACGAAACCGCTGGTCAGGTGGTCGTGGTCGTCGTCGAGGAGTCGGGGGCCTCGGCGGGCTCGGCGGCCTCGGCGGGCTCGGGGGCCGGCTTGCTGCGGCGCCGGGTCTTCTTCTCCCCGCCCGCCAGTTCCGGGTTGGAACCCGGGTCGGCGGCGACCGACTCCACGTCCTCCGGTTCCCGGCCCGGGGTCGCGAAATCGAACTTCACGATCAGGAACTTGAACAGGAAGTAGTAGATGACGAAGTACAGGATCCCCATGCCGATGATCAGCGGCAGGCCCTTGGTGTTGTCCTTCGAGGCGTTCAGCAGCATGTCGATGCCGCCCGCCGAGAAACCGAAACCGAGTTGGGCGCCCGCGGCGTTGAGGACGGCCATCGAGATGCCGGTGAGGACGACGTGCACGCCGTACAGGACGGGCGCGACGAACATGAACGCGAACTCGATCGGCTCGGTGACGCCGGTGACGAACGCGGTGAGCGCGGCGGAGATCATGATGCCGCCGACCGCGGAGCGGCGGTGCGGGGGAGCGGCGCGCCAGATCGCGAGGGCCGCGCCGGGCAGGCCGAACATCAGCACCGGGAAGAACCCGGCCAGGAAGCCGCCCGAGTGCGGGTCGCCCGCGAGGTAGCGGTTGATCTCGCCGTGCACGACGCCGTCGGGGCCGTTGTAGGAGCCGAACACGAACCAGATGAGCGAGTTCGGGATGTGGTGCAGGCCGAACGGCAGCAGCAGCCGGTTGACGACGCCGTAGATGCCGGCGCCGGCGGCGCCCGCGCCGGTGATCCAGTCGCCGAAGTCGGTGAGCCAGCCGCCGAACACCGGCCAGATGAAGCCGATCAGCACGCCGAGCACCAGCGCGGCGAGCGCGGTGACGATCGGGACGAACCGGCGGCCGCCGAAGAACGCCAGGTAGGTCGGCAGCTTGACCCGGTAGAAGCGCTGGTAGAGCAGCGCGGCGACGACGCCGATGAGGATGCCGCCGAGCACGTCGGTCGGGTTCTTGGCGCCGAAGTCGATGGCCGGCGCGGCGGCGCCGTCGGTCACCTTGGTGATCAGCACCTGGCCCTTGAGGTCGCCGGAGTGCGAGAACATGATCTTGGTGACGTGGTCGAAGACCAGGTACCCGACCACGGCGGCGAGCGCGGTGGAGCCGTCGGACTTCTTGGCGAAGCCGATCGCGACGCCGACCGCGAACAGCAGCGGGAGGTTGTCGAACAGGGCCTGGCCGGCGCCGCCGACGACCTCGGCGACGCGGATCCAGCCGAGGCCGTCCTTGCCGAGCATGTCCGGCTGGCCGAAGCGCAGCAGCAGGGCCGCGGCGGGCAGCACGGCGATCGGCAGCATGAGGCTGCGGCCGATCCGCTGCAGCACCGCGAGGGCGCGCGACCCCCGCCGCGGCGCGGCGTCCACGGTGGTCGAAGTCATCGGGAGGTCCCTCCTCAGGGGAGTTCAGGAGTGCGGCGGGGGATTTCCGAGTGCCGTGTGGATCTGGTAGCGGTCCGCCCGGTAGGTGGACACGCCCAGCTCGGCGCAGACGCCTCCGGTGTAGGAGCGGCGCTGCAGGAGCAGCACGGCGCTGCCCTTGGGGATCTGCAGGTGCTTGGCGTCGGCCGCGTCCGCCAGACTGGCGTCGATGGTCTGGTCGCCGGCGTCGAAGACCAGCCCGTACACCGCTTCGAGGACGCCGTACAGGGAGCGGTCGGCGAGGCGGCGGTCCAGCAGGTCGGGGGCGAGCGAGGCAAGGATATGCGCGCGTTCGAGTGCCATGGGCTCCCCGTCGGCGGTGCGCAGCCGCTCGATGACGTGGATCTGCGTGCCGGGCTCGACCTCGAAGATCCGGGCCAGCCGGGCGTCCGCGGGGACGGTGCGGCGGTCCAGGTCGACGGCGCCGGGCCGCAGCCCGCGCGCGAGCATGTCCTCGGTGAACGAGACCAGCCGCAGCGGCATCTCGATCTTGGGGCGGGCGACGAACGTCCCCTTGCCGGGGACGCGGTACAGCCGTCCCTCCGACACGAGGTGGTCGACGCCCTGGCGGACGGTCATGCGGGACAGCCCGTACCGTACGCACAGCTCGCGCTCCGAGGGGATCGGGGCGTCGACGGGCAGCTCGGCGCTCTCGATGAGGTCGAGCAGGATGGCGCGCAGCTGGAAGTACTTCGGTACGGGGCTGTGCGGATCGATGGTCGTCACTGGGGGTGTCCTCGATGGCCTCTGGGCCGTATCGACGGGATTGACGGGATCAGCAGGATGACGCGTGATTCGACTTGTTCGTACTGGTCTAGGCCGGACTAGACCACATCATAGAAAGTCGTGTCAATGCACGAAACCGTAACGGCCGAGTCACCCGCAAACGACCGCAAGATCAGATGAACGCGCAGGTCAGGGCTCATGCGGCGGGGTCCGGCGGGGTGCCCGGGCGGGGCCGCGGCGGGGCGTCCTCGGCCGGCTCGCGGCCCGGCGTCGCCAGCCCGAACCTCTTGATCACGAAGCTGAAGACCAGGTAGTAGACGAAGAAGTAGACCACGCCGAGCCCGACGACGTACCACAGATGCCGGGTGTTGCTCTTGGTGGCGTTCAGCAGCAGGTCGATCAGCCCGGCGGAGAAGCTGAACCCGAGCTGCGCGTGCGCCGCCGCGAGCAGGTACATCGAGACGCCGGTCAGCACGACGTGGATCCCGTACAGCAGCGGCGCGACGAACATGAACGAGAACTCGATCGGCTCGGTCACCCCGCAGACGAACGCGGTCAGCGCCGCGGAGACCATCAGCCCGCCGACGGCGCCGCGCCGGTCCGGCTCGGCGCACCGCCAGATCGCCAGCGCCGCGCCCGGCAGCCCGAACATCAGCACGGGGAAGAATCCGGCGAGGAACGTCCCGGCGTGCGGGTCGCCCGCGAGGTACCGGTTGATCTCGCCGTGCACGACGCCGTCGGGGCCCTGGTAGGAGCCGAACACGAACCAGATCAGCGAGTTGAGGATGTGGTGCAGGCCGAACGGCAGCAGCAGCCGGTTGGCCACCCCGTACACGCCGGCGCCGGCCGCGCCCGCGCCGGTGATCCAGCCGCCGAAGTCGTTGATCCAGCCGCCGAGCGTCGGCCAGACGAGTCCGACCACGACGCCGAGGACGAGCGCGGCGGCGGCGCTGACGATCGGGACGAACCGGCGCCCGCCGAAGAACGCCAGCCAGGACGGCAGCTTGATCCGGTAGAAGCGCTGGTAGAGCAGCGCGACCATCAGCCCGACCGCGATGCCGCCGATCACCTGCGTCGGGTTGACGAGCCCGTAGCCGATCGTCTCCTTGAGCGAGCCGTCCTCCTGGCGGACGAGCTGGACGACGCTGCCCTTCAGTGCCGAGCTGTGCGCGAACATCGTCTTGGAGACGCGGTCGAAGACGAGGTAGGCGGCGACGGCGGCGAGCGCGGTGGAGCCGTCGGACTTCTTGGCGAACCCGATGGCGACGCCGACCGCGAACAGGATCGCGAGGTTGTCCAGCAGCGCGCCGCCGGCCGCGGCGAACACCTCGGCGACCCGGTCCAAGCCGAGGCCGTCCGCGCCGAGCAGGTCGGGCTGGCCGAGCCGCAGCAGGATCCCGGCGGCGGGCAGCACGGCGATCGGCAGCATGAGGCTGCGGCCGATCCGCTGCAGCACCGCGAACGCCGCCGACCAGGCGTCCCGGGCTGATCCCGGATGAGTTCGGGCCGACATCTTCAGCTCCATCCGATTCGTGGAGTATGGTGCGTACTGGTCTAGTCCGGACTAGACCAGTACGCCGCGCAGGCGGCGGCCGGTCGCATCACGGAGAGTGCACCCCCATGGCATCACTGCTGGTCACCGCGGAGCGCGTGATCATGACCCCCGCGGACGGTCCTACCCGCGTCGTCTCCCCGGGATACGTCCGCGTCGAGGACGGTGTCATCACCGAGGCAGGCGAGGGCGTCCCGCCCGGCGCCGACGTGCACCTGCCCGACGGACTGCTCGCCCCCGGACTGGTCGACCTCCAGGTCAACGGGTTCTTCGGCCACGACATGGTGGACACCGGCGAGGCCGGATGGCGCGAGGTCGTCGCGCGCCTGCCCGAGACCGGCGTGACCTCGTTCCTCCCCACCTTCATCACCGCGCCCGTCGCGACGCAGGCCGAGGCGCTGCGCCGCACCCGCGACCTGCTGCCGAAGCTGCCGCCCGGCACCCGCGTGCTCGGCGTCCACCTGGAGGGGCCGTTCCTCTCCGAGAAGCGCAAGGGCGCGCACAACGCCGCGCACCTCACCGACCCGACGCCCGAAGCGGTCGAGACGCTGCTGGAGACCGGGCTGGTCAAGCTCGTCACCCTCGCACCCGAGCGGAACGGCGCGCTCGACGCGATCCGCCGCCTCACCGAGGCCGACGTGCTGGTCAGCGTCGGGCACAGCGACGCGACCGCCGCGGAGACCGCCGCCGCGGCCGACGCCGGCGCCCGCAAGGTCACCCACATCTTCAACGCGCAGAGCGGCGTCCACCACCGCGACCCCGGCGTCGCCGTCCAGGCGCTCATCGACGACCGGCTGCACCCCGGGCTCATCCTCGACCTGCACCACGTCGGCCCGGAGACGGCGCGGCTGGTGTTCCGCGCCGCGGCCGGACGCGTCGTGCTCGTCACCGACGCCGCGTCCGCCGCCGGGATGCCGCCCGGCACCTACGAGCTGGGCGGCGAGCCGATCACCATGCCCGAGCAGGGCCCGCCGCTGCGCGCCGACGGCACCATCGCCGGATCCGGCCTGCGGCTGGACGAGGCGGTCGGCAACGCGATCGGCCTCGGTGTCGACCCGGCCGCCGCGGTCGACGCCGCCACCCGCGTCCCGGCCGACCTCATCGGCCGCTCCGACCTCGGCCGCATCGCGCCCGGCGCGGCCGCCGACCTCGTCTGGCTCGGGCCGGACCATCGGGCGCGTACGACCTGGATCAACGGGCAGGAACTCTTCGAAGGGGGATCATGACCAGTCAGATGCGCGCCGAGATCGGTGAGCAGCCGGACGCGCTGCGCCGGACGATCGACGCGCTGCTGCCGCGCACGCCCGATATCGGGGCGCTGGCCCGGGAGACGCGGCAGGTGCTGTTCATCGCGCGCGGCTCGTCCGACAACGCCGCCGTGTACGGCCGCTACCTGGTGGAGTCGCACGCCGGGAGGCTGGCCACCCTCGCCGCCCCGTCCATCGCGACGACCTACAAGCGGCGCCTCGACCTGTCGGGCGTGCTCGCGGTCGCGATCAGCCAGTCCGGCAAGACCGAGGAGATCGTCGAGACCCTCGACTGGGCGAAGGACTGCGGCGCCCGCACCATCGCCGTCACCAACGGCGCCGGGTCGCCGCTGGCGGAGGCCGCCGAGGTCGCGCTGGTCACCGACGCCGGCGCCGAGATCGCCGTCCCGGCGACCAAGACCTACACCACCCAGCTCGCCGCGCTGTCGGTGCTCGGCCTCGGGCTCGGCGCCGACGTCGCCGTCGACGACCTGCGCCGCGTCCCCGGCGAGGTGGCGCGGATGATCGCCGAGACCGAGGCGTCCCCCGCGCTGCCCGAGATCGTCGAGGAGCTCGCGAAGGTCCCCGGCACGGTCGTGTCCGGACGCGGCATCGCGTTCGGCACCGCGCTGGAGCTCGCCCTGAAGATCAAGGAGGCGTGCTACCTGCACGCCATGGGCCTCTCGTACGCGGACCTGCTGCACGGCCCGATCGCCGTGGTCGACGCGCAGACCCCCGCGCTGCTGGTCGCGGCCGACTCCGGCCCGACGCTGCCCGGCACCGTCGCGCTGGCCCGCCGCGTGCGGAGCGCCGGCGCCAAGGCGTTCGGCGTCGGCGGCGGCGACGGCCTGGCGCGGGCCTGCACGGCCGCGCTGCCCGGCCCCGGCCTGCCCGAATGGGTGGCGCCGCTGGGCCTCATCGTGCCCGGCCAGATCATGGTCGAGAACCTGGCCCGCCGGCTCGGGATCGATCCCGACGTCCCGCGCGGCCTCAACAAGGTCACCCAGACGGACTGACCGCACGCACCGAGAGAAGAGAACGACATGGACAAGGCCGAGGCGATCGTCGCCGCCCTGGGCGGCGCCGACAACATCGTGGACATCGAGCCCTGCGCCACCCGGCTGCGCACCGAGGTCTCCGACGGCGGCAGGGTCGACGAGGCGGCGCTGAAGAAGGCGGGCGCGTTCGGCGTCATGCGCAGCGGCACCGTCGTGCAGGTCGTCGTCGGCCCGGAGGCCGACACCATCGCCAGCGACATCGAGGACATCCTCGACTGACCCGAAGGAACCCCCGCTCATGACCCGAGTACTGTCCCCGGTGGCCGGCCGGGTGGTCGGCCTCGCCGGCGTCCCGGACCCGGTGTTCGCGCAGGCCATGGTCGGCCCGGGCACCGCCGTCGACCCCGAGCGCGGCCCCGGCCACGCCATCGCCCCCGTCACCGGCAAGATCGTCAAGCTGCATCCGCACGCCTACGTGGTGGTGGACGAGGAGCAGCACGGGGTGCTCGTGCACCTCGGCATCGACACCGTGAAGCTGAAGGGCCAGGGCTTCGAGCTGCTGGTCGCCGAGGGCGACCAGGTCACCGCCGGCCAGCGCGTGGTCGCCTGGGACCCGGCCGTCATCGAGGCCGGCGGCCGCTCGCCGATCTGCGCCGTGGTGGCGCTGGACGCCGGCGCCGACGCGCTGTCGGACGTGCTGGAGACGGGCGAGGTCGTCAAGGGGGCCGAGCTGTTCACATGGAGCTGACCGGATGGCGGTGATCGGCCTGCGCGCGGCCGTGTTCGACCTGGACGGCACCCTGATGGACACCGAGCCGCGCAACCGCGTGATGTGGTCGCGCCTGTTCGAGGCGCACGGCGTGCCGTACGACGAGGAGCTGATCGCCTCGTTCGCGGGGCGCCGCGGCATCGAGGTGCTGGAGGACCTGGCGCACCTGTTCCCCGGCCGCACCGCCGAGGAGCTGTTCGAGCAGGCGGTGTCGTACGAGACCGCGGACGGCGTGCCGGAGGACGTCCCCGTCGCCGGTGCCGTCGAGCTGGTGCGGTCGCTGGCGGACGCCGGCGTGCCGCTGGCCGTCGTCACGTCCGGGCAGCGGCCGTACGCCGAGCGGCTGCTGGCCGCGCTGGGCGTCCGCGATCTGATGGACATCGTGGTGACCGCCGGCGACGTCGTCACCGGCAAGCCGCATCCGGAGGGGTACCTGGCCGCCGCGCGCGACCTGGGCGTCCCGCCCGGTGAGGCGGTCGGGTTCGAGGACGCGCCGGCGGGCGTCGCGGCCGTGAAGGCGGCCGGGATGACCTGCGTCGGCGTCGCCACCACCCAGCCGGTGGCGGCGCTCGCCGGGGCGGACCACGTCGTCGCGGACCTGAAGGAAGTCAATGTCGAGCCGGGCCCCGCGCTGCGGGTGCGCGGCGCCGCAAGGGAGATTCTGTGAGCGAGCGCAACGTCAAGATCGAGTCGAGGGTGGGGCTGCACGCGCGGCCGGCCGCGCTGTTCGTCCAGACCGCGGCCAAGGCGCCGATGGAGGTGACCGTGGCCAAGCGCGGCGGCTCGCCCGTCAACGCCAAGAGCATCCTCGCGGTGCTCGGGATGGACGCCCGGCACGGCGAGGAGGTCGTGCTGTCCGCCGACGGCGAGGGCGCCGACGAGCTGCTGGACAGCCTGGAGGCGCTGCTGTCCACGCCGGAGCCGGAAGGTGCCTGAGGTCCTGACCGGCGCGGGGGTCAGCCCGGGGGTGGGCGCCGGCCCGGTGCGCCGCATCGCCGGCGACGTCCCGGAGCCCGAGGCCGGGTCCCGGCACGGCGGTGACGCGGCGGCCGAGCGCGACGGCGCGCTCGCCGCGCTCGAGGCCGTCGCCGCCGACCTGGAGGAGCGCGGCGCGCGCGCGGCGGCCGCCGGCAACACCGACGGCCGGGACGTGCTGAACGCGCAGGCGCTGATGGCCCGCGACCCCGGCCTCGCCGACGGCGTCACCGCCAAGATCGGCGAGGGCATGGGCGCGGCCCGCGCGGTGTTCGAGGCGTTCGGGGTGTACCGGGAGATGCTCGCCGGGGCGGGGGAGTACATGGCCGCCCGGGTCAGCGACCTCGACGACATCCGCGACCGCGCGATCGCGCGCCTGCTCGGCCTGCCGATGCCCGGCGTGCCGGAGTCGGACGAGCCGTTCGTGCTGGTCGCGCGGGATCTCGCGCCCGCCGACACCGCCGTGCTCGACCCGGCGCAGGTCGTCGCGTTCGTCACCGAGGAGGGCGGCCCGACCAGCCACACCGCGATCCTCGCCCGCACGATGGGCGTGCCGGCCGTGGTGGCGCTGCCGGGCGCGACCGCGCTCGCCGACGGGACCCGCGTCCTGGTCGACGGGTCCGCCGGGACGGTCCGCACCGACCCGGCCGACGCCGAGGTCGCCGCCGCGCTGGCCGCCGGCGCCGCCCGCGACTCCGCACTCGCGGAGGTGTCGGGGCCGGGCGCGACGAAGGACGGGCACGCGGTGCCGCTGCTGGCGAACGTCGGCGGCCCGAAGGACCTGGAGGCCGCGCTGGCGAACGGTGCGGAGGGCGTCGGCCTGTACCGCACCGAGTTCCTGTTCCTCGACCGTTCGGTGCCGCCGTCCGACGCCGAGCAGGAGGAGGCCTACCGCAAGGTGCTGGAGGCGTTCCCGGAGGGCCGCGTGGTCGTGCGGACGCTGGACGCCGGCGCCGACAAGCCCCTGGCCTTCCTCCCGCCCCCCGGCGAGGAGCCGAACCCGGCGCTCGGCGAGCGCGGGCTGCGGATGGCGCGCCGGCACCCCGACGTGCTGGCCGCCCAGCTCGCCGCCCTCGCCCGCGCCGCCGCCGGGCTCAGCGTGAAGCTGCAGGTCATGGCCCCGATGGTGACGGACGCGGCGGAGGCGGCGTTCTTCGCTGGCGCCTGCCGCGACGCGGGCATCGAGCATCCCGGCGTCATGATCGAGGTGCCGGCCGCCGCGCTGCGCGCCCGCGACCTGGCGCCGGAGGTGGAGTTCTTCAGCATCGGCACCAACGACCTCACCCAGTACGCGTGCGCGGCCGACCGGCAGGTCGGCGGCCTCGCGCACCTGCAGGACCCGTGGCAGCCCGCGGTGCTCGACCTGGTCGCCCCCGCGGCCGCGGCGGGCGTCCCGTGCGGGGTCTGCGGCGAGGCCGCCGCCGACCCGGCGCTCGCCTGCGTCCTGGTGGGGCTCGGGGTGACGTCGCTGTCGATGAGCGCCCCGTCGCTCCCGCTCGTCCGGGCCGCCCTCGCCCGGCACACGCTGGACGAGTGCCGCCGCGCCGCCGAGGCGGCCCGCGCGGCACGCTCCGCCGCGGGCGCTCGCGAGGCGGCCCGCTCCCACCTCCCGGGCCTGGCGGACCTGGGGATCTGAGCGCGCTCGCGGTGGGTCGTCGGGGTGGGCGGCCCGCCGCGAGCGTTCGTCAGCCGGCGACGAGCCAGCGGGTTCCGGTCTTGCGGAGGGTGAACTTCGCGGCCAGGACGCCGCCGGGCCGTGCCGGGTCGCCCTTCCACTTCAGGTCGCCGAACGCGACCGTGTACTCGCCCTCGTCCGGACCGTCCTCGCAGGTCGGGACGGTCACGCCGCGCAGCGCGGCCAGGTCGGCGGGGCGGAGCTTTCGGCGGGCGGCGGCGAGGCCCCCCGCCCGGCAGCCGCCCGGACGGCCGAACGCCGCCCGGTCGTAGTCCGGCGTCAGCAGCGCGCACGCCTTGACGTTCCCGGCGGCGACGCCGCGCAGGAACTTGTAGAGCACCAGCCGCGCCGGGTAGCTGTCCTTCGCGGGGGCGGTCAGGTCGGCGAGCCGCGAGTCGCCCGGTTCGGGCGTCAGCGGCGGCATCCCCGCCTCGTCCTTCCCGCCGCAGCCGTCCAGACCGAGGACCAGCGCGGACAGCAGCGGCAGAACGGACAGGAGCGGACGAACGTGCACGGGGACCTCCCGGGGCTGCGAAGGCGGGCCGATCCTCCCAGCCCGCGGGTCCCCGCGTCCATCAATACGACAAGCCGTGACCAACGGGTTGCCCGCCCGCCGGCACGGGCAGCTTCCCCGTCGGCTTCACCGCGCCGGACAGCACTCGCGCCAGCGCCCTGACCGAGGTCGAGCCGGAGGAGTAGGTGGCGAGCGCCGCGGCGGCGCCGGCGGCGTCGTCGAGGTCGTAGGGGCGGCCGAGCGCCGCGACCACGACCGGCTTGGACGCCAGCGCGCTGACCCGCGCGGCCGTGGCGGTCCCGGCGTTCACCGTGGTCAGCACGTGGACGTCGGCGGCGTCCGGTGCGGCCGTCGCGACGCCCTGCTCGCGCAGCGCGGCAACGAGCGTCTCGCTGCCCGGGCCCGTGACGCTGACCTTCCTGCCCTTCAGCGGGAGCAGGCCGTGGGCGTTGCGGACGAGCGTGACGGCGTGCTCGGCGACCCGCTGGGCGGTCGCCTTCTGCTGCGGCGTGCCGATCTGGGCGGCCGCCTTGGCGGGCTCGGCGGGCGCCGCCTTGAACAGCCCGCGTCTCTGCTTGAGGGCGAGGATGCGAGTGACCGACTCGTCCAGCCGCTTCTGCGTGATCTTCCCGGCCTGGACGGCCCCGAGCACCGCGTTGTAGGCCTTGGACAGGCTCGGCGGCATCAGCAGCTGGTCGGCGCCCGCGTTGATCGCCCGGACGGGCACCACCGCGTCGCCGTACTTCTCCCGGACGCCCGCCATCTGCAGCGAGTCGGTGGTGATCACGCCCTTGTAGCCGAGGTCGCCGCGCAGCAGCCCGGTCAGCACCGTCTTCGACAGCGTCGACGGGTCGCCCGACTTGTCCAGGCCCGGCACCACGATGTGCGCCGTCATGATCATGTCGACGCCGGCGTCGATCGCGGCCTCGAACGGCGGCGCGTCCAGCTTGCGCCACTGCGCCGCCGAATGCGTGATCACCGGCAGGCCGGTGTGGCTGTCGGTCGCGGTGTCGCCGTGCCCCGGGAAGTGCTTGGCGGTCGCGGCGACCCCGGCGCCCTGGTAGCCGGCGATCGCCGCGGTCAGCAGCGGCGACACTCGGCCCGGATCGGAGCCGAACGAGCGCAGCCCGATCACCGGGTTGCGCGGATTGACGTTGACGTCGGCGTCCGGCGCGTAGTCCAGGTTGATCCCGACCGCGCGCAGCTCGGTGCCGGTGACCTGCGCGGCGGCGCGCGCGTCGGCGGCGCTCCGCGTCGCGCCCAGCGCCATGTTGCCGGGGAAGCGGGTGATGAACGGCGTCCGGGACACGATGCCCTGCTCCTCGTCCACGCCGAGCAGCAGCGGCACCTTGGACGCCTTCTGCAGCGCGTTCGACTGCGCGGCGGTCCCGGCGGGCGAGCTGAAGTTCTCCGGGAAGTAGATGAACCCGCCGACGTGGTACTTGCGGACGGCCGCCAGCGCGCTCGCGCGGCTGGAGAACGTCGGCACGAACAGCTGCCCGACCTTCTCCCGCAGGCTCATCTTCGCCACGTATCCGGGAACCCACGCGTCCGGTGCCTTCGTCACGGGCGCCTTCTTTCCCGACGAGCCGGACTTGCCGGGCGAGCCGGAGTGCGCGGACGACCCCGACCCGCCGTCGTCACCACCGCCCCCGCAGCCGGCCAGCGGCAGCGCCAGCGCGACCGCCGCCGCGAGCGGCAGCCGTCCGAGCGCAGCGCCTCTCCGCCGGGGCCGCCGCCGGGCGGATCCGGCCGATCGCGAACGGCTATCCGCGGACATCAATGGCACGCACCTGACCAGGCCCCCCGACGTGGTCGTCTGCTCGCATCGGACGTCGCGACGTTAACCGCTCGCCGCCGCCCTGTCGACCCGCGCCGCCGGGGGGCCCGCCGCCCGGTCACGGCGCGGCGCAGACCGCCGCGTCGTCGTTGCCGGGCGTCGCGCACCACTTCTTGCGGCTCCGCGCGTCGGCGGGCGGGCCGGGCGTACCGTCCTCGCGCGGCACACGGGTCGGTACCGGCGGCGCACCGGCGGCGGGTGTCCCGTTTCTCGTCTTCGGGTGGCTTCCCGGTCCGCCGGGGTCCTTCTTCTTGACCGTGTCGTCCCAGTTGACGGCGTTGCCGGTGAACGCCGGCTCCGGGAACGGCTCCGTGGGCAGGTTGCGCGTGACGTCTGCCATGAACGCCTGCCAGATCTGCGAAGGCACGTTCTCCCCGGCGACCTTCCCGGGATGGCCGGGCAGCCCCTTCAGCGGGCTCGCGCTCGCCCGGGTCATCATCACCGACGCCGACAGCTGCGGGACGTACCCGACGAACCAGGCCGCATGGTTGTCGTCCGACGTGCCGGTCTTGCCCGCCGCGTCGCGGTCCGGGAGCGCCGCGCGCCGCCCCGTGCCGCCGGTGACGACCGCCCGCATCGCGTACGTCGCCTGCGCCGCCTGCTCGGCGGTCAGGACACGGCGGCCCGGACGGTCCCAGGGCAGCGGCACCCGCCGCCCGTGCGCGTCGACGACCTTGGTGACCAGGTGCGGGGTCACGGCGGTGCCGCCGTTGGCGAACGCGGCGTACCCGCCCGCCTGCACGGCCGCCGAGACGTTCGCGATCCCGAGCGCGAGCCCCGCCTGCCCCTTGTAGGGGCGCAGCGCCGACTCCGGCACGCCGAACCTCCGCGCCGTCTCCGCCACGTTCGCGACCCCGGTCTTCAGCGCGGCCTTCACGAACCCCGTGTTGACCGACAGCGCCGTCGCCTTCACCAGGTCGACCGTCCCGAGCGAGCCGATCTCAGCGTCGTTGGAGACCTTGTAGCCGGGTGCGGTCATCGGTGTCACGCTGCCGTCCGGCGCGAACCGCAGCGGTGATTTGCCCGGAACCTTCGTCCGGACGCTGTAGCCGCGGCGCAGCGCGGCGGCGAGCACGTACGGCTTGAACGTCGAGGCCGCCTGCGCGACGGGCTCGAATACCGAGTCGTACCGGCCGCGCCGCGGGTCGCCCGCGTAGAACGCCTTGACCGCGCCGCTCGCCGGGTCCACCGCGACGAGGCCGGTCCGCACGTCCTTCGGCCATTCCGGTTCGCGCGCCTTCCGCATGGCCTGCTCGGCGGACGCCATCCAGCGCCGGTCGAGCCCGGTGTAGATCCGCAGCCGGCCGTTCACGACGGCGTCGGCCGGGACGCCGGCGCTCTCCAGCTCGTCCAGGACGCGCTGCCTCGCCAGCAGGTCCTGGCCCGACAGGCTGACGCCGCGCCACTCCTCGCGCGTGCGCGGGAACCGCAGCCGGTCCGCGCCCGCCCGGTCCAGCTTGCCCATCGACACCATGCCGTCGAGCACGTAGCCCCAGCGGGCCCGCAGCGCCTTCGCCGCGTCGCCGCCGCCCCGCGTCCGGAAGTACCCGGGGCGCTGGATCATCGCGGCCAGCAGCGCGCACTCGGCGACGTCGAGTTGCCAGACGTCCTTGTCGAAGTAGGCGCGCGCCGCCGCCTCCACCCCGGACGTCTGCCGGCCGAAGTAGACGGTGTTCAGGTAGAGGTCGAGGATCTCGTCCTTGGCGCGGTGCCGGTCCAGCTTCAGCGCCACGAGGATCTCCTTGATCTTGCGGCCGGCCGTCCGGTCCCGGCTGAGCCCCTTGAAGTAGTTGCGGGCCAGCTGCTGGGTGATCGTCGACCCGCCCTGCACGTCGCCGCCGGACGCGTCCTTCAGCAGCGCGCGGGCCGTCCCGGAGACCGAGACGCCCTGGTTGCGGTAGAAGCCGCGGTCCTCGGCCGCGAGCACGGCCCACCGCAGCCGGTCGGGGATCTGGCCATGCCGGACGCTCTGCCGGTTGGCGCCCAGCCGGAGCAGCGGCGTCCGGCCGTCGGCGTAGTAGACGGTGGAGCCCTCGTCGGTGGCGCCGTCCTGCGGCTCGGTCGGGACGGGCGTCCGGACGTAGGCGACGACGACCGCGGCGACCGCCAGGACGACCAGCGCGAGCAGCGACGCCAGGACCCAGCGCCAGCAGCGCAGGATCCGGTGGAGACGACCACGGCGCGGACGGCGGGTGCGGTGGTGTCCGCCGGAGCCGCGCCGCAGCGAGCGCTGCCCGGCGCGGACGAGCCGGCGGGCGCTGCGGGACAGGCGGACGCGGGCGGCGCGGAGACGGCGGCCCTCGGATGCGGGGAGCATGCGACCTCGTTCGATGTGGGATACGGAGTCGGCCGTCGTCCGGGCGTCGGCTGGCGCCATGGCACGGGCGCGCGCGAGAGCGCACGGCGGTGCGGCATGGCGCGCCGGGGCGCGCGAAATGTGCGCGCAGGGGAGCCTGCGCGGACGACGCTGCGGATGGACGCAGCCGAATCGGTACGAGCCACATCTGTGGCCGGTGGTCCCTCCGGTCACGGTGCCAACGGCACCGCACCGGCGGATCTTGTGCCACCGTGGTCACAGCCTAATCACGATGGACCCCGTGCCCGCAAGCGGAGTGGGAATACGGTGGGGTCCATCGTGACGAGCCGGACGGCTGCGGTGCCGTCCTCTCCGGCCTCGTCGGCGGGGGCGTCCGGTGGGGTCGGCCACCGGCGGCGCCCGCCCGGCCGGGCGGTGCTTCGCCGGGCGCTCAGCCCGGCAGGGGATGGCCGAGCCGGCGCAGGGCCAGCCCGGCCGCGCCGACGGCGCCGTCGCCCGCGCTGCGCGGCGCCTCGGCGAACCGGTCGCGCAGCCCGGTGCGGACGGCGTCGGCGACGGGTCCCTCGCGCAGGACCGAGCCGTGCATGACGACCGGCGCGCAGGGGTCGGACAGGGCCGGGCGCACCGCGTCGACGTCGCGGAGCAGCCACTCGGCGGCCTCGTCGGTGATGCGCCGGGCCACCGGGTCCCCGGCGGCCGCGGCGGCGGCGACCACCGGGCCGAGCCTGCCGAGGGCGGCGGGCGGGCGGCCGTACACCTCCTTGATGATGGCCTGGGCGAGCTGCGGGTTCGGCGTCGTCCCCGGCAGCTCCGGACGCCCGTGCTGGCCCGGCGGCGCGCCCAGCGGGCCCGGCGGCCCGGCGGCGCCGCCGCCGGGCTGCGGGCAGGGGGCCTCGTGGACCAGCAGGGCGGTGCCCGTCCCGCCGCCGCCCGGCGGCAGCGCCGCCGGGGACAGCGCCGCCGCCTGGGAGAGGGCGGCGGCCGGCGCGCCCGGACCCCCGGGCGGCGGGGACGCCCCCGCCATCGCCAGCGTCCGGTGCCGGGGTCTTCGCCGGGCGGAGTCGATCTCGGCGACCACGGCGGGGCCCAGCAGCGCCCGCGGGACCGAGTCGGTCAGCAGCGTCGGCGAGCCGCGGCCGTCGTAGGCGGCCAGCGCCGCCCGGACCGCCTCCTTGCCGAGCCAGACGGCCGAACCCTCGTCCCCCACCAGCCAGCCGTAGCCGTCCGCGCGCTGCACGATCGCCCCGTCGCTGATGACCGCGGCGCCGGCGCCCGTGCCGGAGAACACCACGATGCCCTTGGGCTCGGTGGTCCCGGCGGCGAACGCCACGGCGATGTCGGTCACCACGGCGGGCGAGCCGCGCAGCCCGACGGCCTGCCAGGCGCGCCGCGCGGCGCTGACGGCGGCGGGCCGGCCGGCCGAGCCGGCTCCGGCGATCCCGAACACGCCGGTGAGGATGTGGGTACGGTCGAGGTCTCCGAGCGCCTCCCGCAGGGCCGTGGTCAGCGCCCCTGCGGTGTCGCCCCCGGAGTTGGGGTTGGCCCCGGGGCCGGTGCCGGAACCGGCCAGGGCGCCCCCGAGCGTCAGCACGACACAGCGGGTCTTCGTGCCACCCGCGTCTATGCCGACCACGTAAGGACCGGCCAAATGGGTCAACACAGGGCGACCGTAGCCTTTTCTACCGTTGACGTGACATCCTGGCAGTAAGAAACTTTCTTCCATGAGGAAACCCATCGGCCCCGAGCCGGGGAGCGCGGGGGAGCCCGGAGCAGCGCGGGACGAGGCGGCGCGCAAGGACGCGACGCCGCTGAGCACCGTGGTGCGGGTCCGCTCGCTGCTGCCCTCGCTGCCCCCCGCCGAGCGACGAGTCGCTCAACGCGTCATCGACGACCCCGAAGGGGTCGCCAACTCCACCATCACCGAACTCGCCCAGACCTGTGGCACCTCCGAGACCACCGTCATCAGGTTCTGCCGCGCGATCGGGTTCCATGGTTACCCAGAGCTCCGACTGACCCTCGCCACCGAGGCGGGACGGGCCCAGAGCGCCAGCGGCGGGCGGGTCATCGGCAGCGACATCAGCCCCGACGACTCACTCGAGCAGATCGTGGAGAAGGTGACCTTCGCCGATGCCAGGGCCGTCGAGGAGACCGCCTCCCAGCTCGACATCAAGATGCTGGAGCAGGTCGTCGACGCCGTCGTCGCCGCGGACCGGGTCGACGTCTACGGCGTCGGCGCCAGCGCCTTCGTCGCGATGGACTTCCAGCAGAAGCTGCACCGCATCGGGCGCTTCTGCTCGGCCTGGGCCGACGCGCACATCATGCTCACCAGCGCCGCGGTGCTCGGCCCCACCAGCGTCGCGATCGGCATCTCGCACACCGGCGCGACCGTCGAGACCATCGACGCCCTGGAGGTCGCCAAGAGCAACGGCGCCACGACCGTGGCACTGACCAACTTCCCGAAATCCCCCATAGCGGAGGTGGCCGACCTGATCCTCACGACCGCGGCGCGGGAGACGACCTTCCGCTCCGGCGCCACCGCCAGCCGGCTGGCGCAGCTCACGGTGGTCGACTGCGTCTTCGTCGGAGTGGCGCAGCGCACCTTCGGGCCGACCCGCAAGGCCCTGGAAGCCACGTTCGAGGCGGTCCGCGGCCGGACCGTACGACCCGACCGGAGGCGTCGGTGATCGATTGCGAGCTCCCCACCGAGGGCCGGAACCCCCGCACCCTCGACGTCGACACGCTGCCGACCCTGGAGGTGCTGCACCTGATCAACACCGAGGACGCCACCGTGCCGATGGTGGTGGCGGGCGTGCTCCCGCAGGTCGCCCGGCTGGTCGACCTCGCCGTCGACTCGCTGCGCGCGGGCGGCCGGGTGCACTACTTCGGCGCCGGGACGTCCGGCCGGCTCGCGGTCATCGACGCCGCCGAGCTGCCGCCGACGTTCGGCATCTGGGGGCGCGTCGTCGCCCACCACGCCGGCGGGCCCGGCGCGCTGTCCCAGGCGATCTCCGACGTCGAGGACGACATGGAGCTCGGCATGCGGGACGCCCGCGAGGTCCAGCCGGGCGACATCGCCATCGGCATCGCCGCGAGCGGCCGCACCCCCTACGTGATCGGCGCGCTGCGCGCCGCCACCGCGGGCGGCGCCCGCACCGCGCTGATCAGCTGCAACCCGCACACGCCCTACGGCGAGGAAGTGGAGGTGCACATCGGCCTGGCCACCGGACCCGAGGTGATCAGCGGCTCCACCCGGATGAAGGCCGGCACCGCGACCAAGCTGGTGCTCAACTCCTTCTCCACCACCCTGATGATCAGGATGGGCCGCACCTACTCCAACCTGATGGTCAGCGTGAACGCGCTGAACTCCAAGCTGCGCGCCCGGCTGGTGCGCATCCTCACCGAGGCCACCGGCATGGACGCCCGGACCTGCGAGAACGCCCTCAACGAGGCGGGCGGCAACACCCGCGTCGCGCTGGTGTCGCTGCTCGGCGAGGTCCCGGCGGCGCGCGCCACGATGGTCCTCGAGGAGACCGACGGCGGCGTCCGGGAGGCCCTGCAACGCCTCAGATCCGCATAGGCGCGCCGCGACGGGCTTAGCCCGTGTCCCCGAGTCCGGCGGCGGCCCCCGCCGGCCCGCGGAGGATCCGTGGTCATGCGTTCTTCCCCGCACCGACCGCATGACCACGGCCTCCCGACCGGCCCCGGGGGCCGTATCGCGCCCGCCGGGCGGGTCAGTGCTCGTAGCGGCGGAGCTCCTGGCGGGCGACGGTGCGGACGTGCACCTCGTCCGGGCCGTCGAAGATCCGCATGGCGCGGACCCAGGCGTACATCGCGGCCAGCGGGGTGTCGTCGGACACGCCGGCGCCGCCGTGGAGCTGGATCGCCCGGTCGAGCACCTCGTGGGTGATCCGCGGCACGACCACCTTGATCGCGGCGATCTCCGACCGGGCGCCCTTGGACCCGTGCTTGTCGATCAGCCAGGCGGTCTTCAGGGTGAGCAGCCGCGCCTGCTCGATCGCCATCCGCGACTCGGCGATCTGCTGGCGCACCACGCCCTGCTTGGCCAGCGGCCCGCCGAACGCGACGCGGTCCACGGCGCGGCGGCACATCAGCTCCAGCGCCCGCTCCGCCATGCCGAGCGCCCGCATGCAGTGGTGGATGCGCCCGGGCCCGAGCCGCGCCTGCGCGATCATGAACCCGTCGCCCTCCTCGGCGATCAGGTTCGACACAGGCACCCGGACGTCCTCGAACAGGATCTCCGAGTGGCCGTGCTGGTCCTGGTAGCCGAACACCGGCAGGTGCCGGACGACGGTCAGGCCCGGCGCGTCGCGCGGCACGAGGATCTGCGACTGCTGCCGGTGCGCGGGGCCGTCCGGGTCGGTCTTGCCCATGACGATGAAGATCTTGCAGCGCTCGTCGGCCGCGCCGGTGATGAACCACTTGCGGCCGTTGATCACGTACTCGTCGCCGTCCCGGACGATCGAGGTGGTGATGTTGGTGGCGTCGGATGAGGCGACCTCCGGCTCCGTCATCGCGAACGCGCTGCGGATCTCGCCGTCCAGCAGCGGCTTCAGCCACCGCTCCTTCTGCTCGGGGGTCCCGAACATGTGGAGGACCTCCATGTTCCCGGTGTCCGGCGCGGCGCAGTTGACCGCCTCCGGCGCCAGGTCGGGCGAGCGGCCGGTCAGCTCCGCCAGCGTCGCGTACTCCAGGTTCGACAGCCCGGACACGTCCGGGAGGAACAGGTTCCACAGGCCCCGCTCGCGCGCCTCCGCCTTCAGCTCCTGGACGACCGGCGGCAGCGCGTGCGGGTCGTTCTCCGCGCGCCAGGCCGTGTACACCGGCTCCGCCGGGTAGACGTGCTCGTCCATGAACTCCTGGAGTCGTTCCTGGTAGTCCAGTGCCTTCGGGCTGAGTTCGAAGTCCATGCCGGCCAGTCTGGCAGAACGGGATTCGGTCAATGCGGGTGGGATCGCCTACCATCGGCCCGTGCCCGCAGAACAGCCGAAGACCGTCAAAGCCGTCATCACCGACTGGGGCGGCGTCCTCACCTCCCCGCTGAACGACGCCGTCGGCGCCTGGCTGGCCGCCGACGGCATCGACGCCGACCGCTACCGCACGGTGATGCGCGCCTGGGTGAAGCAGGCCTACGACGGTGCCGGCACCAACCCCATCCACGGCCTGGAGGACGGCTCGCTCGCCCCCGAGGAGTTCGAGCGCCTCCTGGCCGCCGAACTGCTCACCGTCGACGGCGGCCCGGTCGCCGCCGCGGGCCTGATCTCCCGCATGTTCGGCGCGTTCTCCCCGGTCGAGCCGATGTACGAGGCGCTCCGCGCGGCCCGCGCCCACGGCACCCGCACCGCCCTCCTCTCCAACTCCTGGGGCAACGACTACCCGCGCGAGCTGTTCGCCGACCTCTTCGACGCCGTCGTCATCTCCTGCGAGGTCGGCCTGCGCAAGCCGGACGAGCGGATCTTCCGGCACGCCCTCGACCTGCTCGGCCTGGACGCCGCCGAATGCGTCTTCATCGACGACATCGAGCACAACGTCCACGCTGCCCAAGCGCTCGGCATCCGCGGCATCCACCACACGTCCGCCGACGCCACGATCGCCGAACTGCGCGGGCTGGGCCTCCTCCCGTGACAGACTGACCAACCGTCATGCGCGTCTACCTGCCGTCCACGCTCACCCTCCTCGCCGCCGTCCACGCCGCCCGCGAGGCCGGTCCCGCGCCCCTGCCCGGGCACGCGGTCACGCCCGCGCTGCGCGAGTGGTACGCGGACGGCGACCTCGAGGAACTGGAGTACGCCGCGCTGACCGCGGCCGCCCGCGCCTCGCTGCGCCTGCTCGCCGCCGACCCGTCCGCGCCCCGCCGCCGCGTCGTCCTCGCCGCCGAGATCCCCGACCAGTCGGTCTCCTGGTCCCGCGGCGACGCCTCCCTCGACGGCGACGACCGCTCCCTCGTCGAGATCACCGCGCCCGTCCCGTGGAAGCGCCTGGCCTCCGGCCACGTCGACGACCCCGCCGCCGTCCCCGACGTCACCGCCGCCGTCGAGGCCCTCCCCGCCGCCGAAGCCGGCGACGACGACGCCCTCTTCACCGTCGACGGCGCCGAAGGCCACGAACTCCTCTGGTACGCCACCCAAGAACTCCAACACCTCCTCTGACCCGCCCCCCAGCCACCCCTGCGCGTCCCACCCACCCGCCGCGTCGGCACATCACCCGCTGCGACGCGGAACACGCCGCCGCCACGCCACGGGACGCGCTGGCGCCCCACCCATCGGATCACGCCTCCTCCAATAGCCCGGCCGCGCGCTCCACAGCGGCGGGATCGGCCACATGGAGCAGATCGAGCAGCCCCTCCAGGTGGCTCGAAGAGATCAGCATCCGTCCACTGGCCCGCCAGACGTCGCCGTCCAGCGTGATCGACCAGTGCGGAAACAGATGCCGCAGGAGCAGCAGCGTCACGGATTCGTTCATCGCGCATCTCCTCAACGAAGAGCCCCCGCCCCTCCGCTCCGGGGGAAGCAGCAGGAAGGACGGGGCTCGGAGCGTGACCGTGGGAAGCGATCAGCCCCGTTCGGAAGCGAGAACCCGACCACGCCGCCGGGCCTCGCGAGGTCAGGAGGTGGGCAGCTTCGCCCAAACGGCCTTGCCGCCCTCACTCAGGGGACGGACGCCCCAGCAGTCCCGGACGAACTCGGCGATGAGCTGAAGGCCCCGGCCAGAGATGGCGGCATAGTTCTGCGGCTTCACCACCGGACGGCCCTCGCCCGAGTCCCACACTTCGATCACGGGCTGCCCGTCGTGGTCACGCGGGAGCCGCACGACGATGGGCCCTTCACCGTGCCGGTAGGCGTTCGTGACCAGCTCGCAGACGATGAGCCGGCCCAGGTAGTCGTCGGGGATGCCCCACTCGGCGAAGCACTTGGCCAGGAACTCGCGAGCGAGCCGGGGCGCTTCGTCGGTGGGGTCGAGCACGATCGTCGGGGTCTCGGGTACTGCTGCTGAAGTCATCGGTGCGCCTTTGGAACGTTGTCCGGCTGATCGCCATCTATTCAGCCACCGGGTGAACGCGTAGCGTCACGAAGCGCAGGTGGTTGCACGACAAGTTCTCCTGACTGGACTTCTCAAGTTGGTGGCCGGTTGAGTCAGGGTTGAGAGACCATGACGTCATGGCCCCACGACGGTCGAGAGCGAAGGTCAGTCCGAGCCTGATCGCGTTCGGACGCAGGTTCCGCAGGTTCCGCGAGGCCAAGGGGTGGAGTCAGGAGAACCTCGCCGTGCGGGCGCGCGACGGCGAGGGCGTCACCCCTCAATACATCGGCGCGGTCGAGACCGGCCGGACCCGCTGCACGCTGGAGTTCGCCAAGGAGATGGACAAGATTCTCGAGGCGGACGGCGAGCTGATCGCGCTCTGGGAAGACCTGGTCAAGGATGCCGCCTTCCCTACCTGGTACGAGTGGCTGCCCATCGAAGAGACGGCCGATGAGCTGACGTCGTGGAGCCTCTCACTTGTCCACGGCCTGCTTCAGACTCCCCGCTACGCCGAAGTGCTGCTGTACGGCGACAAGGAGAAGGTCGAGGAGCGCATGGCCAGGCAAGGCATCTTCACCCGGAAGAGCCCGCCGTCGCCCGGCTGTACGTTTCTCGTGGATGAGGGGGTGCTGCTGCGGGAGGTAGGCGACCCGGAGGTCATGCGGGAGCAGTTCGACCACCTTCTCGAAGCGCCGAAAGCCCTCGGGGTGTCGCTGCACATCGTGAAGATGCGCGGCGACCACCTCGGGAACGTAAGTTCCTTTACGATCGCGACTATGGAGGACAGGCGGGAGGTCGCATACTTTGAGAGCCCCGCGCGCGGGTTCACAATCGAGGAGTATGACGAGCTTGGCGCCCTTCACCGTGCGCTCCGAGAAGTTCGGGCCCTGGCCCTCCCGCTAGATCAGTCGCTTGATGTCATTCGAAAGGTGCGGGCAGAACGATGGACCTGACTACGGCCACTTGGCAGAAGAGCAGCTACAGCGGAGGCACAGGGGGCGAGTGCATCGAGCTGGCGTCGGCTCCCGGTGTCGTCGCCGTCCGTGACTCGAAGGACCCGCACGGACCGATGCTGGTCGTCAGGCGTGACGAGTTCGCGGTCCTGGTGACGTCCCTCAAACACTGACGCAGTCTGCGGAACTGCCCCGCGGCATCGTGGGAGAAGAGCATGAATACGAGGAAGGCGAAGTGGCGCAAGGCCACCCGCTCGACTTCGACCGGAGGCGAGTGCGTTGAGCTGGCGTCCGCCTCGGGTGCCGTCGCCGTCCGTGACTCGAAGGATCCGGACGGCCCGAAGCTGGTCGTGGGGCGTGATGAGTTCGCGGCCTTCGTGGCGGTCCTCAAGGACGGAATCAGTCGACGTACCTGACGCGACGCGTCGTGGGAGGCGACATGGATGTGAGTAAGGCGATCTGGCGGAAGTCGTCGCTCAGCTCTGGCAACGGCGGCAACTGCGTTGAGCTGGCTGACCTCGGTGCGGTCGTCGGCGTCCGCGACAGCAAGGACCCGGAGGGCGGGCACCTCGATGTCGGCCGTGCCGAGCTGCGGGTGCTGCTGGCCGTCCTGAAACGGCTATAACGACCTTTCGCTGAGCCCCGGCCCCCCGACGGTCCGGGGCTCTTTTGTGTGTTCGGTGGCTCTTTGCGGCGCTTCTCGTTCGCTGGGTGAGCGGGGTGGAGGGCGGCGGGTATTCGTCGGGTGGGGGTGGGTAGGGCTCGGCATGTCGACAGGGCCGTCGAGCTTGCGGGAGCGGACAGATGGACGCCGTCACCAATGTGCCGGTACCGGTGAACGAGCCGGTCAAGGGGTATGCGCCGGGGAGCGCCGAGCGGGCGGCGCTGGAGGCGAAGATCAAGGAGCTCGGCGGCGCGGAGACCGAGCTGACGATGACGATCGGCGGCGAGCGGCGGATGGGGGTCGGCGCGCCGATCGACGTGGTGGAGCCCCACAACCACGGTCATGTTCTGGGGCGGATGGGCAACGCCGTCGACGCGGACGTCGCGGAGGCGATCGCGGCGGCGCGGGAGGCCGCGCCGGGCTGGCGGGCGATGGCACCGGACGACCGGGCCGCGATCTTCCTGCGGGCCGCCGAGCTGCTGGCGGGGCCGTGGCGCTCCACGTTGAACGCGGCGACGATCCTCGGCCAGTCCAAGTCCGTCCAGCAGGCGGAGATCGACTCTGCGTGCGAGCTGATCGACTTCCTGCGGTTCAACGTCGCGTACGCGCGGCAGATCCGCGAGATGCAGCCGAACTCCTCGCCGGGCGTGTGGAACCGGATGGAATACCGGCCGCTGGAAGGATTCGTCCTCGCCATCACCCCGTTCAACTTCAGCGCGATCGCCGGGAACCTGCCGACCTCGCCTGCATTGATGGGCAACGTCGTGGTCTGGAAGCCGTCGCCGACGCAGCAGCTCGCCGCGCACCACACGATGCGGCTGTTGGAGGCGGCCGGGCTGCCGCCCGGTGTCATCAACCTGGTCACCGGGGACGGGCAGGCCGTTTCGAACGTCGCGCTGGCCAGTCCGGAGCTGGCGGGACTGCACTTCACCGGCTCGCCGCCCACGTTCCAAGCGCTGTGGCGGACGATCGGGGAGAACATCGCCCGGTACCGGGGCTACCCGCGCATCGTCGGCGAGACCGGCGGCAAGGACTTCGTGGTGGCCCACCCTTCCGCGGATCCGGCGGTGCTGAAGACCGTGCTGGTGCGCGGCGCGTTCGAGTACCAGGGGCAGAAGTGCTCGGCGGCGTCCCGCGCCTACATCCCGCGTTCCATCTGGGACGGCATGCGCGACGACTTCTGCGCGGAGGTCGAGGGCCTCACCATGGGCAACGTGGCGGACGACCTGTCGGCCTTCATGGGCGCCGTGATCGACGACCGCGCCTTCGCCAAGCACCGCCGCGCGATCGAACGCGCGCGCGGCATCGACAGCATGCGGATGCTCGTCGGCGGCGAGCTGGACGACTCGGTGGGCTACTTCGTCCGGCCCACGGTGCTGGAGTCGTCGGACCCGACCGACGAGATCTTCACCACCGAGTACTTCGGTCCGATCCTCGGCGTCCACGTCTACGACGACCATGACTACGACTCCGTCCTCACGCAGTTGGAGAGCGTCTCCGAGTACGGGCTGACCGGCGCGATCGTCGCGCGCGACCGCGCCGCCATCGCGTCCGCGACCGAGACCCTCCGCTTCGCCGCGGGCAACTTCTACATCAACGACAAGCCGACCGGCGCCGCGGTCAGCCAGCAGCCCTTCGGCGGCGCCCGCGCGTCCGGCACCAACGACAAGGCCGGCTCGGTGTTCAACCTCATCCGCTGGACGAACGTCCGCGCCATCAAGGAGACCTTCGTCCCGCCGACCGACCACCGCTACCCCCACATGGGCGCCTGACCCCACCCCGCCGTCGGCCCGGTGCGGGCGCGGTTGCGGTGGGTGGGCGGGAGGCTCGACGATTAGTCCGCCCCGCCGGACGGCGGGGCCGGGCGGCGCCCGGAGGGCGCTCGCCGACGCCTTCCGAGCGGTGCATGGGAACGGGATGTCGACGTTGAACCGTCTGGTGCTGTGGAACATCGATCACACGCTGGTCGACGTCGGGCGGGTCACCCGGGAGGCGTACGCGGAGGCGTTCCAGCGGACCGTCGGGCGGCCGCTCGTGCGGCTCGCCCCCACCCCCGGGCGCACCGAGTCGGAGATCATCTTCGAGACGCTGGCTTTCAACGACGTCGTCACCACCGACGACCATCTGCCCCCCTTCGTTTCCGCGCTCACCGAGGCGTTCGCGAACCGCCGTGCCGATCTGCGGACGCACGGCCGCGTGCTGGCCGGGGCCCGCGAGGCCGTCGAGGCCCTGGCCCACGTGCCGGGAGTCGTGCAGTCGGTGCTCACCGGGTCGATCCGGCCGAACGCCGTGCTCAAGGTGACCGAGCTGGGCCTCGCCGACCGTCTCGACCTCGGCGCCGGCGGCTACGAGGACGGCGTCTACAGCAAGGCCGCGCTGCTGGAGCTCGCCCGCGCCCGTGCGGGCGAGCGGCACGGTGCCCGCTACCCCGAGTCGGCCACCGTCTACATCGCCGATTCGCCCCGTGACGTGCAGGCCGCCCACATCGCGGGCTCGCCGATCATCGCCGTCGCCACCGGCAGCGCCACCGAGGCGGAGCTGCGCTCGGCGGGCGCGGACCGCGTCCTCGCGACCCTCGCCGACACCGAGGACGTGGTGAGCGCCGTTGCGGAGCTGACCCGCCTCTGACCCCCGCCCCGAGAACCCGGCACAGCGTGCCACGCCACCCCGACCACGCCTGTCGTGTGGGCCGTGTGCGGCTCATGGTGTGGCGTGCCATGGTCGGTGGCTCCTTTCTGTGGTGGGTTCAGTTTTCGGGTGGTGGTGGGGGCGTGGGAAGTGGAATCGCGTTCTGTGGAAAACCTCGGGGGGTGTGGGCGGCGAGGATGGCCGGGCGGCTCGATGTGTGGGGGCTGCGGATTGCCCGCCGAACGCCTGTGACCTGCGATGGGACGGCGGCGGCCGGGCAGCGCGCGCAAGATCGGCGGAAGTTGCGCGGGCCGGGCGGTGAGGCCGATATTGGGAGGGTCGCGCATCGGGGTGCGGCGGGGAGGGAGAGCGATGTCGCGTGATCACGAGGTCTCCGAGGGAGCGGCGCTGTGGGAGCCGTCGGAGGAGGTCGTCGCGAACGCGCGGGTGACCCGCTTCATCCACTGGCTGTGGGACCGGGGCGTGCGCGCCGAGTCCTATGACGACCTGTGGCGCTGGTCCGTCACCGAGGTGGACGCGTTCTGGGACGCGATCTGGTCGTACTTCGGCGTGGTGGGGGAGCGCGGCGACGGCCCGGTCCGCGAGGGCGGCCCCATGCCGGTCGACGGCCTGCGCTGGTTCCCCGGCGCGACCCTGAACTACGCCGCGAACGCGCTGCGCCGCGCCCAGGACACCCCGGACGAGACGGCGGTGGTGTTCCGGTCGGAGGCCGGCGGGCACCGGGTGCTGTCCTACCGCGAGCTGTTCCTGCACGTCGCGGAGGTGCGGGCGGGCCTGGCCGACCTGGGCGTCGGCAAGGGCGACCGGGTCGTGGCCTACATCCCGAACATCCCCGAGGCGCTGGTCTGCTTCCTCGCGACCGCGTCGCTGGGCGCCGTCTGGTCGTCGTGCTCGCCGGACTTCGGGTCCTCCTCGGTGATTGACCGGTTCGCGCAGATCGAGCCGAAGGTCCTGATCGCGGTGGACGGGTACGCCTACAACGGCAGGACGTTCGACCGGCGGGAGATCGTCGGCGAGATCGAGGCCGCGCTTCCGACGCTGGCCGCGACGGTGCTGATCCCCTACCTCGACCCGGCCGCCACGCCGGACGGCCTGCGCGTCGGCATGCACTACGGCGACCTTCCGCGCGGCGACCACGACACCATCGAGTTCGAGGACGTCCCGTTCGACCACCCGCTGTGGGTGGTCTACTCGTCGGGTACTACGGGCCTGCCCAAGCCGATCGTGCACGGGCACGGCGGAGTGGTGCTGGAGCACCTGAAGGCCCTGTCGTTCCATCAGGACGTCGGCCAGGGCGATGTGTTCTTCTGGTTCACCACCACCGGCTGGATGATGTGGAACTACCTCATCGGCGGCCTTCTGGTGGGGTCCACCATCGTCATGTACGACGGCGCGCCGCTCGACCTATGGAAGCTCGCCGCCGACAACGGTGTCACCTACATGGGCGTGGGCGCGCCCTACATCACCGCGTCAGCCAAGGACGGCCGTCACCCCGGACGCGAATTCGACCTGTCGGCACTGCGCGGCATCGGTTCCACCGGCTCGCCGCTACCGCCCGAAGGATTCGCGTGGGTGTACGAGGAGGTCGGCAAGAACCTCCTGCTCGGGTCGTTCTCCGGTGGCACCGACCTGTGCACCGGGTTCGTCGGGCCGTCGCCGCTGTTGCCGCTGCGCGCGGGCGTCATCCAGTGCCGCGGGCTGGGCGCGAAGGTCGAGGCCTACGGAGACGACGGCAAGCCGGTCGAGAACGAGGTCGGCGAGCTGGTCATCACCGAGCCGATGCCGTCCATGCCGGTGTTCTTCTGGAGCGACGACAGCGGCGACCGCTACCGCGAGTCCTACTTCGACATGTACCCGGGCGTGTGGCGGCACGGCGACTGGATCAAGATCCTGCCGGACGGCGGCTGCGTCATCTACGGACGGTCCGACTCCACCCTCAACCGCGGCGGCGTCCGGATGGGAACGTCCGACTTCTACCGGGTCGTCGAGGCCTTCGACGAGATCACCGACAGCCTCGTCATCGACACCGGACGGCTCGGGCAAGAGGGCCGCCTGCTGCTGTACGTGCAGCTCGCCGAGGGCGCGGAGCTGACCGAAGACCTGGCGGCCCGGCTGAAGCGCGAGATCCGCTCGGCGCTGTCGCCGCGGCACGTCCCGGACGAGATCACCGCCGTGCCCGGCATCCCGCGCACGCTGTCGGGCAAGAAGCTGGAGGTCCCCGTCCGCAAGATCCTCCAGGGCACTCCGGTGGACGAGGCGGCCAACCGCGGCGCGATGGCCAACCCCGAAGTCCTCACGCACTTCACGCCCTGACGGCGGCGCGCCCGGAACGTCCCCGCGGACCGTGGTGACCAGGTGTCGCCCGGGGCGCGGGGGCATTAAGGTGGTCGCTCGGCCCAAATGCGTCCGATCGGAAGCAGCGGGTCAGATCGCGCCGTAAGGTCGCATGGCCGGGTGAACTTCCCAACGACCTCGCGCGTCCCACTGTCGGAGCGCTGGTCTGCGAGAATTCGGCCCGTGGTCCGTTCGGCCCGTCGACGAGAGAGGGACGGTTCCACGCATGGAGGTTGGGGCGCTGCGGTCCGGGGACCCGGAGCGGCTTGGCCGCTACGCCCTGGTCGGCCGGGTGGGCGAGGGCGGGCAGGGCGCGGTGTTCCTCGGCGCCGACGAGGACGGCCGGCAGGTCGCCATCAAGCTGCTGCACTCCGAGCTGACCTCCGACGACAAGGCCCGCGCGCGCTTCCTGCGCGAGCTGGAGGTGGCCAAGCGGGTCGCGCCGTTCTGCACCGCGCAGGTGCTGGACGCCGACGTCGACGGCGACCGCCCCTACATCGTCAGCGAGTACGTGCCGGGCCCGTCGCTGAACCAGCTGGTCACGCAGGACGGGCCGGTGCGCGGCGCCGCGCTGGACCGGCTCGCGGTGGGCACCGCGACCGCGCTGTCCGCGATCCACCAGGCCGAGATCATCCACCGCGACTTCAAGCCGCACAACGTGCTGATCGGCCCGGACGGCCCGCGCGTGATCGACTTCGGCGTGGCCCGGGCGATCAGTGGCAGCACGACGCTGACCAGCCGCGTGATCGGCACCCCCTCGTACATGGCTCCCGAGCAGATCAGCGGCGACGACGTGGGCACCGCGGCGGACGTGTTCTGCTGGGCGGCCACGCTGGTGTTCGCGGCGACCGGGGAGCCGCCGTTCGGCCAGGACACCATCCCCGCCGTGATCAACCGGATCCTGCACGAGGAGCCGGACCTCGGCGACATGAGCGGCCCGCTGCACGCTCTGGTGGTCGACTGCCTGGCGAAGGACCCGGCGCGGCGCCCGCCGGCCCGCCAGGTGCTGATGCGGCTGCTCGGGCACGAGGAGGCGCCCGTCGTGGCGGCTCCGGCGAGCAACACCGACGAGACCGCGATGCTCGAGGCCGGCTCGGTGCTGGCCGCCGAGCTCGCCGACGACGACTTCCCGCCCGCGCGGCCGGCCGACGCCTACGAGCCGGACGCCTACGAGCCGGACGCCTACGAATCCGCCGCCTACGAGCAGGCCGCCTACGAGCAGGCCGCCCACGAGCCGGAGCCGTTCGACCCGTCCGGTACCGAGCCCGGACGGCTGCCGACGCCCGCGGAGTGGGCCGCCGAGAACACGGCCGACACCCTGCCGCCCGACCGTGCCCCCGCGGCCGGCGGCGGAGGCATCGCCGCGCTGCGCCGCTCGTTCGCGGGCTCCAGCCGGTCGGCCATGCTGGCCGGCGCCGCCGCGCTGTTCGTGGCGATCGTCGTGGTCTCCGCGGTGCTCGCGCTGGGCTCGGGCCACAAGGGCAAGGCGGGGGAGAAGGTCGGCGACCCCAGCCGGGCGCCGCAGCCGTCCGACACGGCGCCCAGCCTGTCGGTGCCGACCACGTCCGCTCCCACCCAGGAGGCGACCGAGCCGTCCTACACCTCCTCGCCTACGACGGGCGAGACGGCGACCGACAGCCCGGCCCCGACCGACTCGCCGTCGGTGACGCCCTCGACCCCGGACGACCCGGGGCCGACGCACACCACCGAGAGCCCCGACCCGACCCCGACCACCTCCCCGAAGCCGACCGACCCGGACACGCCCACGGACCCGCCGCCGGGCAGCCCGGCGGCCGCCGGCTGATCCACGGCCGCAGACGACGGCCCCCGCGAGTCGCCCCCCGCGAACCGCCCCCCGCGAGTCGCCCCTCGCGGACGCCGGCGGCGACGCAACCGCCGGCGGACGCCCCGCACCGGCGCCGGAACCGGCGTCCGCGACGCGCCCCGGCCACCGTCGCGCGCCCCGGGACCGCCGTCCCGCGCGGAGTTCGGCGATCACCGGGCGGAGCCGCCGCACCGCCTGGCAGGGTGGGCAAAGCCATGCTGACCTCGCGGACTGGCAGGTCGGCTTTGGGGGATTTCCTGGTCTACGCTGGCGCAGGTGAGCGGCGCCACAACGAGGTGGCGAAGTTTCTCTAGGGGAGTGTTGTTGGTGATGGGCGGCAAGCTCGATCAGGCGAAGGACGAACTGCTCCGGAGGGCCGCGGAGACGTGCGCCCAGCGGCCGGGGGCGCGTTCGGTGGGGGACGTCGAGGAGTCCGCCGCCTACCTGCGCCTCTACTACCGCCACGTGGCCCCGGAGGACCTGCTCGCCCGCGACCCCGCCGACATCTGCGGCCCCGCGATGGCGCACCGGGCGCTCGGCGAGGAGCGGCCGCAGGGCCGCGCCAAGGTGCGGGTGTTCACCCCGACGCTCGAGGAGTACGGCTGGGACCCCGGCCACACGGTCGTGCAGGTCGTCACCGACGACATGCCGTTCCTGGTCGACTCGGTCACGATGGAGCTGACCCGGCACCAGCTCGCCACCCACCTGATCGTGCACCCGCTGCTCGGGGTCGACCGCGACGTCGCGGGACATCTGCGGGCGTTCCGCGGCAAGCACGACAGCCCGTCCGACATCGACGAGTCCTGGATCCACATCGAGGTGGACCGTACCAGCGACCGGGCGATGCTGGAGCGGCTGGAGAAGGACCTGGTCCGCGTGCTGCACGACGTGCGGGTCGCGGTCGAGGACGAGCCGAAGATGCGGGCGCGGGCGGTGGAGATCGCCACGGCGATCCGGGACGCGGCGCCGCCGCTGCCCGACAAGGAACTCGCCGAGGGCGTCGAGCTGCTGGAATGGCTGGCCGACGGGCACTTCACCTTCCTCGGCTACCGCGACTACACGCTGGTGGACGACGGGCGGACGACCGCCGCCGCGGTGGAGGACCACGGCAGGCTCGGCCTGCGCCCCGAGCCCGGCACCGGCCTCGGCATCCTGCGCAACGACAAGCGCGAGTCCGACAGCTTCGCGGCGCTGCCGCCGGAGGTCCGCGAGAAGGCCACCGAGAAGCGGCTGCTGATCCTGACGAAGGCGAACTCGCGGTCCACCGTCCACCGCGGCCTGTACCTCGACTACATCGGCGTCAAGAAGTTCGACGAGAGCGGCGAGGTCGTCGGCGAGCGCCGCTTCCTCGGCCTGTTCACGCACGTCGCCTACAGCGAGTCGATCGCGCACGTGCCCGTGCTGAAGCGCAAGCTCGACGAGGTGCTGGAGCGCGCCGGGTTCACCCCCGACAGCTACGACGGCCAGGACCTCATCGAGATCCTGGAGAGCTACCCGCGCGACGAGCTGTTCCAGATCTCCGTCGACGACCTGCTGAGGATCTCGCTCGGCGTGCTGCGGCTGCGCGAGCGCCGCCAGCTGAAGCTGTTCCTGCGCAAGGACCTGTACGGCCGGTTCATGTCGTGCATGGTGTACCTGCCGCGGGACCGCTACACCACCAAGATCCGGCTGCGCATCCAGGAGATCCTGCGCAAGGCGTTCGACGGCGTCAGCGTCGACTACAGCGCGAACGTGACCGAGTCGCTGCTGGCCCGGCTGCACGTGGTGGTGCGCGGCGAGCGCGGCCGCCCGCTGCCCGACGTGGACGTGGACGGCCTGGAGGGACGGCTCGCCGCGGCGACCCGCTCCTGGGAGGACGACCTGGCCGACGCGATCGTGGAGCAGTGCGGCGAGGAGCGGTCCGGGACGCTCGCCCGCCGCTACGGCGACGCCTTCCCCGACGGCTACAAGGCCGACTTCCCCGCCCGCACCGCGGTCGCCGACCTGCGCTTCCTCGACGACCTCACCGACGAGCGCGACACCTCCATCAACCTGTACGAGCCGTTCAGCGCCGAGCCCGGCGAGCGCCGGCTGAAGATCTACCGGCTGGGCGAGCCGATCTCGCTGTCGCGGGTGCTGCCGCTGCTGCAGAACATGGGCGTCGAGGTCGTCGACGAGCGCCCGTACGAGGTGAACACCTCCGACGCGCAGCGCTACTGGATCTACGACCTGGGCCTGCGGTACGCGCCGCCGGGCGACGTCGCCGAGGAGGCCATCAAGGGCCTGTTCCAGGAGGCGTTCACCGCGCTGTGGCAGGGCCGGATCGAGAACGACGGGTTCAACGCGCTGGTCCTGCACGTCGGGCTGAACTGGTGGCAGGCGATGATCCTGCGCGCCTACGCCCTGTACCTGCGGCAGACCGGGACGACGTTCTCCAAGCGGTACATCGAGCAGGTGCTGCTGCGCAACGCCGCCATCACCCGGCTGCTGATGCGGCTGTGGGAGAGCCGCCTCGACCCGGCCCTCGCGGGCGGCGAGGAGGAGCGCAGCCTCGCCATCATCGAGGAGCTGCACGGGATGCTCGACGAGGTCGCGAGCCTCGACGAGGACCGCATCCTGCGCGCCTACCTCGCGCTGATCCTGGCGACCCTGCGGACGAACCACTACCAGGACAAGCCGTACCTGTCGATGAAGTTCGACCCGGAGGGCATCCCGGACCTGCCGCAGCCGCGCCCCACCTACGAGATCTTCGTGTACTCGCCGAAGGTGGAGGGCGTGCACCTGCGGTTCGGGTCCGTCGCGCGCGGCGGGCTGCGCTGGTCCGACCGCCGCGAGGACTTCCGCACCGAGATCCTCGGCCTGGTCAAGGCGCAGGCGGTGAAGAACACCGTCATCGTCCCGGCGGGCGCGAAGGGCGGGTTCGTCGGCAAGCAGCTGCCCGACCCGGCCGTCGACCGCGAGGCGTGGCAGCAGGCCGGCATCGCCTGCTACAAGGACTTCATCTCCGGGCTCCTCGACGTCACCGACAACCTGGTCGACGGCAAGGTCGTCCCGCCGCCGAACGTGGTCCGCCACGACGGCGACGACACCTACCTGGTGGTCGCCGCCGACAAGGGCACCGCGACGTTCTCCGACATCGCCAACGGCGTCGCCGCCGAGTACGGGTTCTGGCTCGGCGACGCGTTCGCGTCCGGCGGGTCCGTCGGCTACGACCACAAGGCGATGGGCATCACCGCGCGCGGCGCGTGGGAGTCGGTGAAGTACCACTTCCGGTCGCTCGGCAAGGACGTCCAGCGGGAGGACTTCACCGTCGTCGGCATCGGCGACATGTCCGGCGACGTGTTCGGCAACGGGATGCTGCTGTCGGAGCACATCAAGCTGGTCTGCGCGTTCGACCACCGGCACATCTTCCTCGACCCCGACCCCGACCCGGCGGCCTCGTTCGCCGAGCGGCGCCGGATGTTCGAGCTGCCGCGCAGCACCTGGGCCGACTACGACACCTCGCTGATCTCCAAGGGCGGCGGCGTCCACCCCCGCACCGCCAAGTCGATCAGGATCACCCCGCAGGTGCGGGCGGCGCTCGGCATCGACGCCTCGGTGAAGGCGATGGCGCCGTACGAGCTGATCAGCGCCGCGCTGAAGGCGCCGGTCGACCTGCTGTGGAACGGCGGCATCGGCACCTACGTCAAGGCCTCGGTGGAGAACAACGCCGACGTCGGCGACAAGGCCAACGACCTGCTGCGGGTGAACGGCGACGAGCTGCGCTGCAAGGTCATCGGCGAGGGCGGCAACCTCGGCATGACCCAGCTCGGCCGGATCGAGTACGCGCGCACCGGCGGGCTGGTGAACACCGACTTCATCGACAACTCCGCCGGCGTCGACACCTCCGACCACGAGGTCAACATCAAGATCCTGCTCGACCAGGTCGTGCGGGACGGCGAGCTGACCCGCAAGCAGCGCGACACCCTGCTCTACGAGATGACCGACGAGGTCGCGCGGCTCGTGCTGCCCGACAACTACGCGCAGAACGTGGTGCTCGCCGCGTCCCGCGCGCAGGCGCCCGCGATGCTGCACGTCCACGCCCGGTACATGCGCAAGCTGGAGCGGGACGGGCGGCTGAAGCGGCGCCTGGAGTTCCTGCCGGACGACAAGGCCATCGCCGAGCGGCGGCAGTCCGGGCTCGGGCTGACCAGCCCGGAGTTCTCGGTGCTGCTCGCCTACTCCAAGCTGACCCTGGACCACGAGATCGTCGCCTCCGACCTGCCGGACGACCCCTACCTGGCGTCCTGGCTGGTCGAGTACTTCCCGACGCCGCTGCGCGAGCGGTTCCGCACGTACATGGACCGGCACCCGCTGCGCCGCGAGATCATCACCACCGCGGTGGTGAACGACCTGGTCAACAACAGCGGCACCACGTTCGTGTTCCGGATGAACGAGGAGACCGGGGCGTCGTCGTCGGACATCGCCCGCGCCTACCTGGTGGCCCGCGAGGTGTTCGCGATGCCGCGGTTCTGGCGGTCGGTGGAGCGGCTGTCGCACCAGGTCGCGGAGTCGACGCAGATCGCGATGCTGCTGGAGGCGCGCAAGCTGACCGAGCGCGGCGCCCGCTGGCTGCTGCACAACCGGCGGCCCCCGTTCGACATCCGCGAGACGATCGACTTCTTCGCCGCCGGCGCCGCCACGCTCACCTCGCAGCTGCCGAAGCTGCTGGTCGGCCTGGACCTGCAGGCGTTCGAGCAGCGCCGGGACGGCTTCGCCGAGCGCGGCGTGCCGGACGAGCTGGCCGAGCAGTGCGCGATGCTGGTCACCGCGTACTCGACGTTCGACCTGGTCGGCATCGCGCACGAGTCGGGGCGTCCGGTGGAGGAGGTCGCCGAGGTCTACTTCGACCTCGCCGACCGGCTGCAGCTGGCCCGGCTGCGCGACCGGGTCGTGGCGCTGCCGCGCGACGACCGGTGGCGGTCCATGGCCCGCTCCGCGCTGCGCGACGACCTGTACGCCGCGCACGCCGCCCTCACCCGCGACGTGCTGGTCACCAGCGAGCCCGGCGGGCGGCCGGAGGACCGGCTGGCGCACTGGGCGGAGAAGAACAAGACCGCGGTGCAGCGCGCCCAGCAGACGCTCAGCGAGATCTGGGAGAGCGACAGCTTCGACCTCGCGACGCTGTCGGTGGCGCTCGGCTCGATCCGCACCCTGGTCACCGCCAGTTCGCTGCCGTCCACCGAGGCCTGATCGGAAGGTTCAGCGGGCGCCGGTGAGGGAGACGGACTCGCCGAGGACGCGCCCCTTGCCGGACGGCGGGGCGTAGCCGATGGCGAGCCACTGCCACGACACGTGGACGGTGCCGCCCGGCTTGCGGTCGTCCTTGGCGAGGAAGTCGCGGATCTCGGCGGGCAGCCTCCGTGCGGTGCCGCCGGTGAGCGCGGCGTCCTGCGTCAGCCCGTACCACACCAGGGAGCCGCCGTCGCTGGTGCGCAGCGCGTAGGACGGGCCGGGGCCGGGCTTGAACCGGCCCGGCTCGACCTTCCAGTCGCCCTGCTCGCCCGTGCGGGCGTTCGCCGAGAAGGCATCGGGGATCAGGCCGCCGGTGTCGCCCCTGGCCAGGTAGGCGGCGTGCGCGGCGGGCAGGCCCCGGTCGGGGGCGGGGATCGCGTAGCCCTCGGCGTCGTAGGCGAGGTCGGGGGCGCCGCCCTGGAAGGTGAGCCAGTGCGCGGCGCGCCAGCCGTCCTTCGCGCCCGTCTTCACGAACACGCCGAGGACCTGCTGGTCCTTGCCGTCCGAGCGCTCCAGCGCGGCCATCCCGAACCACTTCGGGTAGTCCGGCCGGCGCGGCACGTACAGCGCCGGGTTCGCCAGGGAGATCGTCGCGGACTCCGGCAGCCGGCCGTAGGTGTGGACGCGGGCGGTCACCGGCGCGGCGAGGGCGCCCGTCACGGTGTCGCGCCAGAGCTTCTCGTCACCGGACGTGATGGCCTTGTTGTGCCGGTCCGTCCACTCGCGCAGCACCTTCAGCGACTCGTCGGCGCCGACCGCCGGTGACCCGGTGGGCGTCCTCGGGCCCGTCCCGCCGGACGCGTCGCCGCCGGAGCAGGCCGAGGCGAGGACGGCGGAGCAGGCCAGGACCACGGCCAGGGCCCTGCGGGGCGCTCGGCGCACTTCCCACCTCGGCGGACGGAATGTCGTTGATGTCGCGCCAGTGTAGAAGAACGCGGTGCCCCGGCGGGGACGTCCGCCGGACCGGAGAAAAGCCCGTCGGATGCCGGGTCCGCCCCACTGCAGCGGTCGAGAAGAGCGGGACGGCCCGGCACCCGACGGAGATCAGGAACCGTGGGCGGAGATCGCCTTGCGGTACATGCCGGTGACCGCCGCGCGGCCCTTGGGCGGAACGGTGGCCAGGTACTGCACCAGGACGGTGGTGTCCATGCGCGTCCTGGCGGACGCCGCCGGGGCGAGCCCGGTGAGATCACCGCTCACTGCCAGGGTGCCCCGTTTCGCGGTGGAATACGCCTCGTTCTGCTTCACGACGTACCAGACCAGCGCGCCGCGGTCCTTGGTGCGCAGCGCGTACACCGCGTACGGCGCGGCCGAGAACGTCGAGGTCAGCGTGACGCCGCGCTTCGCCAGCGCCTGCTCGCCCTGCTTCAGCGCGCCGTAGGTCTCGGTGGTCTTCGGCCCCTTCGCCAGCGCGGACGCCCCCGGCGCGGACGGGCCGCCGGACAGCAGCGCGGCGTGCGCCGCGGGGAGCTTGCCGGGCGCGACCGGCAGGCCCTTGTCGCCCGCCTCGACCGGCGTCGCGTACCCGTCCGGGTCGAGCGCGACCCGGCTCAGCGCCGCGTCCGTCGGGTAGGGGTCGGCGGCCAGCAGCCACGGCGCCCCCGCCTTGGCCTGCGTGAACAGCAGCGCGTGCCGCAGCGTCTGCTTCCCCTTGCCGGTGACCGAGTCGGCGGCGAACCAGTGCGGGTACCCGCGCAGCCGCGGGATGTAGTACGCCGTGCGGGTGAACCTCATCGCGGGCGGCCGCTGCCCGATCACGTGCCGCAGTTTCAGGGCCGCCTCGTCCATGGACAGCTGCGGATCGGCCTCGATGCCGGGCAGCGCCCTGCCGTCCAGCCGCCTGCCCGCGCGGTTCACCGCGGTGGTGTAGGCGGCCAGCACCTGCCCGGCCTGCTGCCTGGTCAGCGCCGGCGGGCTCACGCCGGCCGACGAGGTGTTGTCGTCGCACCCGGCCGCGGCCAGCGCGGCGCCGGCCAGCAGGCAGGCCGACAGGGCCGTGGACGTGACGATGCGTGCGGGCACTGCAGCCCCCCGTGGTGGAGTCGGTGGTCCGGTCCACGGGAGATACTCGCAGAGTGACTGCACGGTCACTCGCTGAATCCGGAAAGTCGCACGGCGACCTCACCCGCAGGAGAGGTGGAGCGGTCCCGGCCGGTCAGGAGGCGCCGGTCAGGAGGCGCCGGTCAGGAGGCGCCGGTCAGGAGGCGCCGGTCAGGAGGCGGAGGTCTCCTGCTGGCGCATCCAGCGGATCTCGGCCTCGATGAACTCGTCGATGTCGCCGTCCAGCACCGCGGTCGGGTTGCCGACCTCGACGCCGGTGCGCAGGTCCTTGACGATCTGGTACGGGTGCAGCACGTAGTTGCGGATCTGCGTGCCCCAGCTGCTGGTGCCCTCACCGCGCAGCGCGGACATCTTGTCCGCCTCCTCCTGCCGCTTGCGCTCCAGCAGCTTGGCCTGCAGCACGTTCATCGCCGTGGCCTTGTTCTGCAGCTGGCTGCGCTCGTTCTGGCAGGACACCACGATGCCGGTCGGGATGTGGGTGATCCGCACCGCCGAGTCGGTGGTGTTGACGCCCTGGCCGCCCGGCCCGGACGACCGGTACACGTCCACGCGCAGCTCGCTCTCGTCGATGTCGACGTGGTCGCTCTGCTCCACCACCGGGACGACGTCCAGGCCCGCGAACGAGGTCTGCCGCCGGGCCGCGTTGTCGAACGGGGAGATGCGCACCAGCCGGTGCGTACCGTGCTCGCCGCGCAGCGTCCCGTAGGCGTAGGGAGCCTTCACGGTGAACGTCGTCGACTTGATCCCCGCCTCTTCGGCGAAGGACGTCTCGTAGATCTCCGTGGGGTAGCCGTGCCGCTCTGCCCAGCGCAGGTACATCCGCTGCAGCTGCTGCGCCCAGTCGGCCGCGTCCACGCCGCCGGCCTGCGCGTTGATCGTGACGAGCGCCTCCCGGGCGTCGTACTCGCCCGACATCAGCGTGCGGACCTCGAGCTGCTGGACGGCCTTGTGCAGCGCCGCCAGCTCCTCGTCGGCCTCCGCGCGGGTGTCGGCGTCGTCCATCTCCTGCGCCATCTCGTACAGGGTGGCCGCGTCGTCCAGCCGCTGCCGCAGCCCCTCGACCCGGCCGAGCTCGCTCTCCAGGTACGACAGCCGGCGCGTCACCGACTGGGCGCGCTCCTGGTCGTTCCACAGATCGGGGTCGGCCGACTGCTCGCGCAACTCGGCGATGTCACGCCGCATGCCGTCGAGGTCCAGCACCTGCTCGACGCCCGCGAGCGTCGAGCCGAGCTCCTTGAGCTGCTCTTCCGGTTCGATGCCTGCCACGCTCCCGAGCTTATCGCCGTGCGGGCAGTGCCCGGACGCCCGCCGATACCCTGTGGATGGCAGAATCACGGGCCGGAAGGCCGGTCGCGGAAGGCCGGCGGGACATCGGTGCCGGGGGAGCGGGTCGTTGCGTAGGATCGCGCGGGCGGTGGCGGCCGCCATGTTGCTGGTGCCGCCGCTCATGGCCGCGGGCTGCGCCGACGGCAAGCCGCAGGCTCGCCCCACCCCCACCATGCCGACGACGGCCCCGCCGCAGCCGGTGGCGCTGACCCCGGACGTCGCGCGCAAGGCGTTCCAGACCTACATCACCGACGAGGACGTGGCGCGCGCCGCCGCCGACGAGCGGCTGGCGTTGACCTGGACGTCCGACGGGCAGTCCCTGCTCACCGCCGCCGAGTTCCGCAAGGCGGCCTTCGACGGCGACCCGGTGCGCCGCTTCTCCTATGGCGAGCCGAAGCTGTACGTGCCGAAGCTGAAGAACGACGCGTACCCGCAGTGGTTCATCGCGTCCGTGGACCGGTCCGTCCCGGGCAGGAAGAAGAGCAAGGAGACCGCGCTGATGGGGTTCATCCTGCGCGGTCCGTCCGACGACTGGCATCTGACGCTCGCGACGGTGCTCGCGCCCAAGGCCGAGCTGCCGAAGATCGATGTGGACCCGGACGGCTACGCGACGGCGCTGGGCTCGGACGACTCCAAGGTGCTGATCCGTCCCCGCGACGTCGGCGGTATCCAGGCGACGATGGCCGCCGAGGGCGCCGCCAGCGTCGCCGCCAAGGTGATGGAGACCGGTCCGCTCACGTCGGGCTATTACCAGCAGGCCAAGAGGGCCAAGAAGAAGGCCAAGGACAAGGACCTCACCCTCACCGTCGTCTATACCGCCACGCCTTATCCGTACTTCGGGCTGCGGACGAAGAGCGGCGGCGGGCTGATCCTGTATTCGCTGTTCCGCAACGAGGCGCTCGTCGGGCAGGCGCCTTCGGTGAAGCCGGAGATCCCCAAGGAGGCCGAGCACCTGCTGGACGGCACCGTCGAAGGTGACGAGATCGACACTTCGGCGACGCTCCAGTTCGCCGCCTACGATCCGCCGCGCGCGAAGAAGGGCAAGCCGCAGCAGAAGGCCGAGATGCTGGCCGACGACGGCGCGATCTCCAAGGCCGCCACCCCGCCCATCAAGAAGCCCTGAAACCGGGCGCTGAGCTCAGCCGTAGACGCGCTGCAGGACCAGGGCCGCGAAGAGCAGGCCCACGAGGACGGCCAGGACGACGGCGGGCGGCACCGAGGGCCCGTGGTGGTGCAGTTCGGCGCGCGCGGCGCGGCAGGTGGCGCAGCGTCCCTCGACCACCGGATTCGAGCACCGAGCGCAGATGAGGTGTTCGCAGCTCATGTCGTGGGCCCCAATCTCCGTGAACGGTACGTGGCTCCGTGCGGGGATGACGTCGATCGTCGACCGATTAGGTATCTTTCGCCATCATCCAGCGTAGCCGGACTGTATGGTCGTTCCGGCAAGTCCGGGAGCTTGACGGCATGAAACGGCCGGACGTCGGGAGACGGTACATGACACAGCACGGACAGGTCGGGGCCCCGCGCGGCGCCGTCCGCGCCGTCGTCCCGTCCGCGCGCGACACGCCGTTGAACGCGGCGGGCCCCGGGCGTTCCCACCCCACGGAGCGGGACGAGGTAGTTGACTGTCCCCTCTACACTGCTCGAAGGCTCCACGGCCCCCCTGGTCGCGGAGCCGGGCGGCACGAGTCACCGAGCGCGGACGGCCGGTCCGCGGTCACCGGCCGGGCCGCTCCCCAACCCCTAGACTGAACCGCCGTGATGCAGCCGTGATCAATTTCGACAACGTCACCAAGGTCTACCCGAGCCAGAACCGCCCCGCTCTCCAGCATGTCAACGTCGGCATCGAGAAGGGCGAGTTCCTGTTCCTGGTGGGCCCGTCCGGGTCCGGGAAGTCGACCTTCCTGCGCCTCGTCCTCAAGGAGGAGCGCCCGTCCCAGGGTCACGTGCACGTGGCGGGCAAGGACCTGAGCCGCCTGAGCAACTGGAAGGTGCCGCACCTGCGCCGCAGGATCGGCTGCGTCTTCCAGGACTTCCGGCTGCTCCCCAACAAGAACGTCTTCGAGAACGTCGCGTTCGCCCTCGAGGTGATCGGCAAGCCGCGGCGGTTCATCGGCAAGGTCGTCCCCGAGGTCATCGACCTGGTCGGCCTGGAGGGCAAGGCCCACCGGATGCCGGACGAGCTGTCCGGCGGCGAGCAGCAGCGCGTCGCGATCGCGCGGGCGTTCGTCAACCGGCCGATGATCCTGCTGGCGGACGAGCCGACGGGGAACATCGACCCCGCGACCTCGATCGGCATCATGAAGGTGCTGGACCGCATCAACCGGACCGGCACGACCGTCGTCATGGCCACCCACGACGCCGCCATCGTCGACGCGTTCCGCAAGCGCGTCGTCGAACTCGAGGACGGGCGGGTCGTGCGCGACCAGTCCCGCGGCGTGTACGGCCAGGCGTATTGACCCGACCGGGCCGGTACCAGCCCCCACCGACCACGGCCCGAAGGGCCACCGCCGCGGACCCCTCCAGCGGCGGCACCATCTGAACCGACGAACCCCACCGGGCGTACGACTCGGACAGAGGCAGGCAGACGCCCGTCCGGGCCCGCACCGCGGCGCCCGTGCCGGCGGCGGGACACAGGCGATCAAGGACAGCGAGGCATGCGCGTACAGTTCGTTATGCAGGAGATCTGGATCGGTCTCCGCCGGAACCTGACGATGACGATCTCCCTGGTCATCACCGTCGCCATCGCCATGGCGCTCTTCGGCACCGGACTGCTGCTGCGCCAGCAGGTGGCCGCGTCCAAGGACTACTGGTACGACAAGATCGAGGTCTCGATCTTCCTGTGCGCCAAGACCAGTTCCAACGCCAACTGCCAGAAGCAGGACGTCACCGACGAGCAGCGCGCGTCGATCAAGCAGCAGCTGCAGAAGATGCCGAACGTCTCCGACGTGCAGTACGAGACCAAGCAGCAGGCGTACTCGCGGTTCAAGGACCGCTTCTCCGGCTCGCCCGGCTTCGTGCAGAGCACCCGTGAGGGCGACATCCCCGACTCGTTCCGGGTGAAGCTGAAGAACCCCGAGGAGTACAAACCGGTCGCGCAGGCGATGCTGGGGCGTCCCGGCGTCGACACGGTGATCAACGAGCAGCAGATCCTGAAGAAGTTCTTCAAGATCCTGAACGGGCTGCAGGCGGCCGCGCTGGGCATCGCGCTGATCCAGGTGATCGCGTCGGTCCTGCTGGTCGGGAACACGGTCCGGCTGTCGGCGTTCAACCGGCGGCGGGAGACCGGCATCATGCGGCTGGTCGGCGCGTCCAACACCTATATCCAGCTGCCCTTCATCCTGGAGGGCGCGATCGCGGGACTGATCGGCGGGCTGTTCGCCTCGGTGCTGCTGGTGATCAGCAAGAAACTGCTGATCGACCGGCTGGCCGGGACGGTGCAGCTGGTCAGCCAGCTCGGCTGGTTCCAGGTGATCATGGTCATCATCGTGTCGATCTGCTTCGGCGTGCTGCTCTGCGCCGCGTCCTCGTTCCTCACGCTGCGCAGATACCTGAAGATCTAGCGGTCCGCCGCAAGTCCGGCGGGGGCGGGCGGCCGCGGTTTTACACTGGCCGTCATGTCCGTCCCAGGCCGCCTGCTGCGCGGCGCCGCCGTCGCCACCGCGATCCTGTGCGCCTACGGGCTCGGGGTGCTGAGCGGCGAGGGCCGTCCGGACCGCCGGGCCGCCGCGGGCGGGTCGGTGCTGGACGAGGCCGCCGCGAAGATCGGCGGCCGGGCCGCGCGCCCCGTCGGCCGCGGCGAGCTCGACCGCGCCGCCATCGAGGGCATGCTCCGCGGCCTCGGCGACCGGTGGGCCCGCTACTACCCGGCCGCCCGGTACGACGACATGGAGGGCCGGCTGAACGGCCGCTACAGCGGCGTCGGGCTGTGGCTCGGCAGCGCTGACGGCGACCCCCGGGTGCGGGTCGCGAGCGTCCAGCCGGGCACCCCCGCCGCCCGCGCCGGGGTCCTGGCCGGGGACGTGGTCGCCCGGGTCGGCGGGAGCCCGGTGGACGGCTGGGACGTGACGCGGGTCGGCCGGGCGCTGCGCGGCCGTCCCGGCGCGGCGGTCGAACTCACCGTGCTGCGCGGGCGTCGGACAGAGGAGTTCCATCTCGTCCGCACCCCCGTCACCGGAGGCGACGTCACCGTGACCGACCTGCCAGGGCACGTCCGGCTGATCCGGGTCGGCGCGTTCACCCGCGGCACCGGCCGGCAGGTCCGCGACGCGGTGACCGGACGGTCGCCGTCCGGGGCCCCGTCCGGCGGCGTCATGCTCGACCTGCGCGGCGACCCCGGCGGGCTGCTCGACGAGGCGGTCCGGACCGCGTCGGCGTTCCTGCCCGGCGGCCTCGTGGTCACCTACGAGCCGCGCGGCGAGCCCGTCCAGAAGCGCATGGTCACCGCGCCGGGCGACGCGCGGACCCCGCTCGTCGTGCTGGTCGACGCCGGGACCGCCAGCGCCGCCGAGGTGGTCGCCGGGTCCCTGCGCGACCGGGACCGCGCGGTGATCATAGGATCGCGTACGTACGGGAAGGGCTCGGTGCAGCAGTCCGTCCGGCTGTCCGACGGGTCGGCGATCGAGCTGACCGTGGGTCGCTACCGCACCCCGGGCGGCCGTAACCTCGACGGGGTAGGGATCGAGCCCGACGTGGCGGTCTCCGCCGACCGCCCTCCCTCAGAGGCCGAGCAGCGCGGCCGGACGGTGCTGCGCGGCCTGCTCGCGACGACGCCGGACAAGGACTGATCACGTGCCACGCGACACAGGGCGCAAGCTCATCGCCCAGAACAAGCGTGCCCGCTACGACTACCACATCGACGACACGTGGGAGGCGGGCATGGTGCTGATGGGCACCGAGGTCAAGGCGCTGCGCGCCGGCCGCGCCTCCCTCGCCGACGGCTACGCCCACGTGATGGACGGCGAGGTGTGGCTGGAGAACGTGCACATCCCCGAGTACACGCAGGGCACCTGGACCAACCACGCGCCGCGGCGCCGCCGCAAGCTGCTGCTGAACCGGCGCGAGATCCAGAAGATCATCGCCAAGTCGTCCGAGCCCGGCTGGACGCTGATCCCCCTGTCGCTGTACTTCAAGGACGGCAGGGCCAAGGTCGAGATCGGCCTGGCCCGTGGTAAGAAGGCCTACGACAAGCGCCAGGCCATCGCCAAGCGGGAAGCCGACCGGGAGATGCAGAAGGCGGCGGCCGCCCGGTTCAGGAGACGGTGAGGGTGTCGAAGAGCAACCGAGGCCGACCCGCCCGCACGCCGCGGCGGCTCCCGCGCGGGAGCCGCACCGTCCGGCGCCGCGCCGTCTCGCTGGCGGCCTGCGGGGCCCTCGTCGCGACGATGACGACGGGCTGCTGGGCGGAGCCGTCCGCGATGCCCGCCGTCCGCGACTTCCTGATCGCCTGGCAGGTCGGCAACTACCCGGCCGCCGCGAAGAAGACCACCGGCGCCGACCAGAAGGCGGTCGCCTCCGCGCTCGGCGCCGTCCGGGCCCAGCTGGACGCGGCGTCGCTGCGGCTGTCGCTCGGCGTCTCCGGCGGGCAGGGCCGGGTGGACGACGCCAAGGTCAAGTCGATCGCCAAGAAGGGCGACGACGCCGACGCGCGCTTCTCGGTGAAGGTCGACCTTGGCGAGAACGGCCAGCCCTGGGAGTACCTCGGCCACATGCACCTGCGCCGGGTCGGCGGCCAGTGGAAGGTCGTCTGGAACCCCTCGATCATCAACCCCGAGCTCGGCCCCGGCCAGCGCCTCGCGGTCGTGTCCGAGGTCCCGGCCCGCGCCACGATCAAGGACGGCACGGGCCGCAGCATGCTGCACGAGGTGCTGACCTACAACTTCGGGGTCGTCCCCGGGCACCTCGCCGACCCGCAGCGCACCATCGACCAGCTCACCAAGGTCGCCAAGTTCGACGGCGGCCGCCGGCTGGACTCCGAGCGGCTGCTCGGCCGGGTGCGCTCGGCCCCGCCGCAGAAGTTCCTGCCGCTGCTGACGCTGCGGTACCCGCAGCAGCGGCCGCTGGCCAACCGGCTCCTCCAGATCCCGGGCGTCCAGAACCACCCGATCGAGACCCCGAGCGCGCCGAACTACGCGCCGGAACTGGTCGGCGGCCTCGGCCCGGCCACCGCCGACCTGCTCCAGCAGGTCGGCGCCCCCTACCAGCCGGGCGACACCATCGGCGTCAGCGGCATCCAGCTGCTGCAGCAGCGCCGGCTCGCCGGGACGCCGACCGTCAAGGTGGTCGCCCAGGACTCCTCCGGCAAGGCCACGCAGGTGCTGAAGACGTGGGACGGGCTGCCCCCGCAGGAGGTCTCCACCACGCTGGACCCGAGCGTCCAGCGCAAGGCCGACAACGCGCTCAAGGGGCTGCCCTACCCGGCATCGATGGTGGCGCTGCGCCCGGCAACCGGCCAGGTCGTCGCCGTCTCCAACCACGGCACCGGCGGCGAGAACCGCGCCTTCGAGGCCCACTACCCGGCCGGCATGACGTTCGGGATCGTCACCGCCGAGGCGCTGTTCGCCCGCGCGGGGATGAACAGCGGCACCAAGACCGAGTGCCCCGCAAGCGTGACCGTCGGCGGGAAGACCTTCACCAACAAGGCGCACGCGGGCGCGAGCTTCGCCAGCCACTTCGCCCTCGGCTGCAAGACCACCCTCGCCCAGCTGAGCGGCAAGCTCGACGCGCGGGCCCTGCAGGCCGAGGCGGCGCAGCTCGGGATCGGCCGCGGCTGGGGCGCTTCCGTCCCGGCGTTCACCGGCTCCCTGCCGCCGCTGAACAGCGAGGGCGCCAAGGCCGCCGCGATGGTCGGGGACGGCGTCCAGGTGAGCCCCCTGGCGATGGCGCTCGTGGCGGGCGCCGCCGAGAACGGCACCTGGCGGTCCCCGTACGTGCTCAAGGACCCGAGCAAGCCCGCCGACGTCCCGCCGCAGAACCTGCAGTCGCAGGCCATCGCCGACCTGAAGAGCGTGATGACCCGCACGGTCTCCCGGGGCGTCGCGCAGGCCGCCCACGTCACCAGCGAGGTCGCCGGCACGGCCGCCTACGCCCAGTACGCCGAGGGCGGCCGCGACAAGACGGTCTCCTGGTTCGTCGGCTCCCACGGCGACCTCGCGTTCGCCGTCGCGATCGAGGGGCCCGTCTCCGCGTCCAAGGTGGCCGCCAAGTTCCTGAGGAGCGCGCCCACCGCCGCCAGGACGGGCACCCCTACCGCAGGCTGACCGGCCCGCGCCGGGACTTTGGGAGGCCTTTACCCGGCGGACGCAACCAACCCGGCACCGGACTGCGTCTTCCCAGGTGACCGAGACTCCGCTTGGGGGTTGCGGACTCGGTCGCAGTGATGAGACCAGAGCCTCGTCTCGGGGGAGGCTCTGCCGTCCGGACCGGCCTGACCCTGCCGGTCGACCCCGGTGGCGCGACACGGTCGCGCCACCGGGGTTCCTGCGTGCCCGGGCCCGGCCGGGAATGACGTTGCCCCGCCGGGCGTTATCCTTGTAACGTCATGGTGCGGACGTCCCCGGACAGCCGCTTTGACAACTCAACATGGGGGTGACCGGCTTCGACTTCGGTCGTCCGAGCCAGGGGAAGCGGGTCGAGGGTTGCTGTCGTGACCTCGTAAATCCTGTGACAGCAAACCAATAACTGCCAACAAGAAGCAGTCCGAGTTCGCCCTCGCCGCCTGAGCGAGGAGCGAACTCTGTCAGCCCGGTAGCGTCTCCGAACCGGGGTCTGGCATCGTAAGGAGACTCCACCTACCGACCCGGTCGCGGGGCTGGTAGGGAAAACAAACAGCGACTGAGCCCGTCGGCGACACGCCTGCGTGAGCGCCGGGGCTGAGAAAGCGTTAAGCAGGCTGCACCCGGAGAAGCCCTGACTCTTCACCGAAGGACGCGGGTTCGATTCCCGCCACCTCCACTCTGGACGACGTGTGCTCGCCGCGCTCCGCGCGGCTTCGCCACGTCGTTCCGGTTTGTCTATCCGGGGGGCGACCCCCGGGCCCCCGGTGTGGGGGCTCCGCCCCCACCCCCCCTCCCGGTCGGGAGGCGTTAACGGGAGTGGTGTGTCCGCGCAGGGTGCGGGCCGCCACTCCTTTGTCATGTCTGCCGGGGCCTCGCTGCTTTGTGTTCGTTCGGGGGCGTTGCGGGCGGGGGTGGGTGGGCTGGCGTAGATTTCGCGGGTGAGCGTGGAGCTGACGGTGGGGACGCGGGTCCTGTTGCGGCGGGTGCGGGCCGAGGACGAGGGGCGGTTCCTCGAGCTGGCGGAGGCGAGTTCGGGGCTGCATCGGCCGTGGGTGGCGCTGCCGCGGTCGGCGGAGGAGTTCGCGGCGTACCTCGCGCGGTTCGACCAGGTGTCGGCGGTGGGGATGGTGGTCTGCCTGCGCGAGGGCGGGGACCTGGCGGGGATGGTCAACATCAACGAGATCGTCCGCGGGTCTTATCAGCGCGGTGTTCTCGGGTATGCGGCCTTTCTGCCGCATGCGGGACGGGGCTTCATGACCGAAGGGGTCGCGCTGGCCGTCCGGTACGCGTTCGACCGGTTGGGGTTGCACCGGGTGGAGGCCGACATCCAGCCGGGGAACGCGGCGTCCGTACGGCTCGTGGAGCGGCTCGGGTTCCGCCGGGAGGGGTACTCGCCCGCGTACATCAAGATCGACGGAGCGTGGCGGGATCACGAGCGGTGGGCCTTGACGAACGCGAGTTGATCGCGTTTATTGCTCATGTAATCCCGATGTGACACGACGAATAACTAGCGCAGCGCCGCGCCTGGTCTCACCTAGGGGGTCGCAGCGTGGGCGTCCGCAGGGACGAACCCGGTCATGAGACGGAATGGCCGGGCGCCCTGGACGTGCGCGCCCTGCTGGAGGGCGGCTGGCGGCCGACCCCGATCCGCGACTTCATCCTCAAGGTGCACAGCAGGTGCAACCTCGCGTGCGACTACTGCTACATGTACGAGATGGCCGACCAGGGCTGGCGCCGGCAGCCCCGGCGGATGTCGCGGCAGGTCGTCGCGTGGGCGGCGCAGCGGATCGCCGAGCATGCCCGGGCGAACCTGCTGCCCGAGGTCGAGGTCGTCCTGCACGGCGGCGAGCCGCTGCTGGCGGGCGCCGAGCACCTGCGGTACGCCATCGAGACCATCCGCGCCGCCGGCGGGTCCGACGTGCGCGTCGGGTTCGGCGTGCAGACCAACGGCGTCCTGCTCGACGAGATGTTCCTCGACCTGTTCGCCGAGCACGGCGTCAGCGTGGGCGTGAGCGTCGACGGCGACGAGGAGGGGCACGACCTGCACCGGCGGCGCGCGAACGGGCGCGGCAGCTACCAGGACGTGCGGACGGGCCTGGAGCGGCTCACCGGGCCGCGGTACCGGCACCTGTTCGGCGGGCTGCTGAGCACCATCGAGCTGCGCAACGACCCGATCGCGACGTACGAGGCGCTGCTGGAGTTCCGGCCGCCCGAAATGGACTTCCTGCTGCCGCACGGCAACTGGGACGCGCCGCCGCCCGGCCGTCCGGCGGACGAGTCGACCCCCTACGGGGACTGGCTCATCGCGATCTTCGACCGCTGGTACGCGGCGGAGGCGGGCGACGTGCGCGTCCGGCTGTTCAGCGAGATCATGCGGCTGCTGTTCGGCCGCATGTCCGCCAGCGAGGCCGTGGGGCTGTCCCCGGTGGCGGTGGCCGTGGTGGAGACCAACGGCGAGATCGAGCAGGTCGACTCGCTCAAGTCGGCCTACGACGGGGCCGCGGGCACCCGGCTGCACGTGTCGCGCGACCCGTTCGACACCGTGCTGTCGCTGCCGTCCGTCGTCGCGCGGCAGATCGGCCGGCGGGCGCTGTCGGAGCAGTGCCTGGCCTGCGAGGCGCAGGAGGTCTGCGGCGGCGGCCTGTACCCGCACCGCTACCGGTCGGGCACCGGCTTCCGGAACCCGTCGGTCTACTGCCGCGACCTGCTCAAGCTGATCACCCACATCCGCGACGTCCTCAGCCGCGACCTGGCCGCACGGCCGGCGGCCACCGTGGCCTAGATCGGCGGCGGGTCGAAGTCGGCGTCCAGCCGGCGTCCCTCCAGGAAGACCTGCGCGTCGGGGTGCTCGAGCGTGAGGGTGCGGCGGTACCGCTCCTCGGTGTCGGCGGAGAGCGCCTCGGCCTCCTCGCGCCGGCCGAGGGCGCGCAGATCGGCGACGGCGTTCGCGGCGGCCGACAGCGTGACCGGGTGGTTCTCGCCCATGAGGGTGCGGAGCCGGCGCAGCGTCCCCGAGCAGAGCCGGTACGCCGACTCGGCCTCGCCGAGCGTGGCCAGGTCGCTGGCCAGGTTGAGGGCGACGGTGAGGGGATAGTGGTGGTCGCGGCCCAGCTTGGCCTCCAGGCCGGCCAGCGCGTCCTCGTTGACCTTCCGGGCCACCTGCGCGTCGCCGGTGACCCGGCGGAGGATCGCCAGGTTCCCCGCGCAGGCGTGGTTGTACGGGTGCTCGGCACCGTACACGCGCGGATAGCGGCGGACGGTGTCCTCGGCCAGGTTCAGGGCCTCCTGGAACTCGCCGACCGTGCGGCGGATGTTCGCCAGGCACGTCGCGGCCGCGAGCGTGTCGGGGTGGTCGATGCCGAAAGCGCGCACGTAACGCTGGTGGATGTCCTCGGCAATTTCCTGGGCGCGGTCGTAGTCGCCGGCGCGGCGCCGGGCGATGGACAGGTCCTTGCCCGTGCGCAACGTCCAGGGATGGTCGGGACCCAATTCCTCAATCCCGAACGCGTAGGCGTCCTCACCGAGATCACAAGCCTCGGAGAAGTCGCCGCCGAGCCGCACCGCCCGCGCCAGGCCGGTGTAGATGTTGATGTAGGACGAAGGGTCGGCCGACTGGCCGCCCTCCGCCAGCACCTGGCGGAACACCTGCTCCAGAAGAACGCGCGCGTTCGAGTAGTCGCTCTTGAGACCGTAGTCGAGGGCCACGCTGTTCTTCGCGCGCCAGATGCTCCAGTCGATCTCCGGAAGCTTGCTCCTGAACCGGCGGAGCACGTCTTCGTCGATCTCGTGCGCCTGCTCGAAGTCGCCGCTGGCTCTCAGGTCGGCCGCCCGGCCTCGCAGCGCTCGCAGCGTGGTGTCGTGGTCGGGGCCGAGCGCCTTTTCCGCCGCGGCGAGCGTCTGCGCGCCCAAGGCGGCCGCCTCCGAGTACTGACCGAGTTCGCGGAAGAGGTTGCACATTTCCACGCGCAGTTTGAGGACGTCCTCGTGATCGGCGCCGGACGACGTGGTCCACTCGTCGAGGAACGACTCCGCGAACGACTGGGCGGACGGATAGTCGCCCGAAGAGTAGAGATAAGTGATCATGTTGAGCGAGAGGCCGCGCACCGCCGGCTCCGGGCACTGGGCGATCCCGGCCGGTTCGAAATGCCCGAGCGCGTTCACGAACTTGGTCCAGTTCGCCGAGTCGACCGGGTCGGACGGCGTGTAGTCGGCCAGCAGCAGATGGACCTGGTGGCGGAGCCGCTGCTGTTCCTGCTCCGGCAGTTCGTCGCGCACGAGAGCCTGGATCAGCCGGTGGACCTGAATGGTCCGGGCCGGGATGTCGAGCCGGGCGAGCGCGAAACGCCCCAGTTCCCCAATGGCCCGGCTGAGCCGGATGGGGTCTGTGATCAGATCTGAGAGCTGCGTGCTGAGGCCCGGCACGACCTTGCTGAAAGCGTCCCGGGGAATCGGCTCGGGACCGAAGAACGCGCAGTAGCGCAGGAGGTCCAGGGCCTCGGGCATCTTCTCCTCGAGGCTGGCGACCGAAAGCGCCCAGGCGGCCGTCATCGACACCGGATACTCGGTCGGCTTGCCCTGGGAGAGCAATTGGCTGGTGCGCTCTTCCAGAAGGCGCAGGTAGTCCGACACCGCGATGCCGGTCTCGGCGTGCAGGGCGCCGGCCTGCTCCAGGGCGAGCGGAAGGTCGCCCAGCTCCTCCGCGAGCCGGTCTGCGTCCTTCGGTTTGATGCCGCGCGGAACCCGCCTGGTGAGGAACTCGATGCTCTCCTCGCGGGTGAAGACGTCGATCGGCACCGCGTCGACCACGCCCGCCCAGCGGTGGTTCCGCGAGGTGATCAGTACGTGCCCGGGCCCCTGGGGGAGCGTCTCGGTCAGTTCCTCGGGCTCGTCGGCGTTGTCGAAGATCAGCAGCCAGTTGGTGTAGGGCTCGCCTCGCCGCAGCGCGTCCAGCACGGCGTTCGCGGCGTCCTCGACGCCGCTGACCGAGGCGGAAGGAAGGCCGAGGGGTTGCGCCAGGCTCGCCAGTGAGGAACGCACGAGGACCGGCTGGTCCGCGGGGATCCACCACACGAGGTCGTAGTCGGACCTGTAGCGGTAGGCGTACTCGACCGCCATCTGGGTCTTGCCCACACCGCCGAGTCCGTGCAGCGCGTGCGGGACGACCGCCGTGACCTGGTTGGCGAGGCCGCCGCGCAGCCGTTCGAGCAGTTCCATCCGGCCGGTGAAATTCTTGTTCCGCGGAGGGACCTTTCCCCAGATCTGGGGTACCCGCTCCGTGGCGAACGATGATTCCGGCATTGCGTTGGTCACTCGATCCCCCTGCGTCATGCCGGCGCCGCCACCGGACAGGCCGCATCACGTCGCGGTCAAGTAATTCCGTCAATGACGATAGTGTATTGAGGCTGCTCGTTCCAGCCTGTGTCACCTGACACAGAGATCCATGTTCGGTTTTCGGACGTCTTTATCCTCAAAAGCGCGCCGGCCGGATTGCGGCGCCCCTCGCCAGGCCCTATGGCAATGCAGGCGGCTTTCTGAGACGATGGCGGTGATCGCCTTGCCGTACCGGGCGAGCGCGGCCTGGACGTGGCGCTGCGGTGTCGACGTTGGAGGAGACACAGATGCAGGAAAGTTCCTTCCGCCTTCCGAGCGACCTTCTCACCGAGGCGTCCGCTTCCCGCCCCCTCCCCGGCCTTCGGCGGGCCCTGCTGGAAATGGCGCGCACGAACCCGGGCGGCCGCGGGTTCGACAACAAGATGGCGTTCGAGGATGAGCGGCCGGCACTCCGCCGCCATAACGGCTGGTAAGCCCGGCGGAAGGGACGTCCCCGGGTGAGCGGGCCGGCGCGCGGGACCGGGGATCCGCCGGATTCGACACCACCGGGATCGGCGGTGCGTTATTCTCAGGAAACCCTGGGCATCCTGAATCCGATGTCGCTGAAAGCTCTCCAGCGGACGCCCGCTCATGGGGACGGAACGATGACCGCGCTACCTTCTCCCGACGCACCGCCGCCTTACGTCGGCGCGCGCGCGTTCGGTGAGCGGGACGAACCGCTGTTCCACGGCAGGGAGGCGGAGAAGCGGCACGTCGCCGAGACGTGGCGGAAGCACCGCCTCACCGTGCTGCACGGCCGCGCGGGCGTGGGAAAGACCTCGTTGCTGTGCGCGGGGGTCATCCCGTTCCTGCGGGCGGCCGACGCGCACGTGCTGCCCGCCGCCCAACTGGCCCACCGCCCGCCGTTCCCCCTGGCGGCGCTGTCCGAGCACAACCATTTCCGGCTCGCCGTGCTGACCTCGTGGTACACCCGCGCCTCGCCGGCCCGGATCTGCGAGTCGCCGCTCGGGACGTTCCTGCGCAAGCACCGCCGCATGGACCGGTTCGGCCGCCAGCTGCCCGCGCTCGGGGCCATCGACGGAGCCGAAGCCCTGCTGCGCACCTCGGCCCGGCACGAGCGCCATCGCCGGGAGTTCCTCGACGAGGTGGCGGCGGCCATGGAGCAGGCCCCCGACCTGCATCTGCTCCTGGTCGTGCGGGACGACGCGCTCGACGACGCGGTGGACCTCGCCGACCGGCTCGGGCAGGCGCCGCCGGCCGCCTGCCGGCTCGAACCGCTGACGCCGGAGGCGGCGCACGTGGCCGTCGCGGAGCCGCTGGCCCATGCCGGGCTGCCCGGCGAGGCCGCGGCCGAGGCGCTGGTGCGGGAGCTCCGGACGCTGCGGCCGGCGGGGGGCGTCCAGACCACGTCCCGTGTCGACCCGGCGCTGCTCCAGCTCGTCTGCGCGCGCCTCTGGGACGACCTGCCCGGCGACGCCGGCATCTCCGGCGAGTGGCTGCGCGGCGAGGTGAACCGGGTGCTGCGCGAGTCGTGCGAGCACGACCTCGCCACCATCGCCGCCGACCAGAGCCTGCCCGCGCGGACCCTGCTGTCCTGGTTCCGCGGCGCGTTCGGCGGGCCGCGGGGACGCGCCGGGATCCCCGAGTCGCGGCTGTACGACGACGTGCCGAAGGCGGTGGTCGACGCCATCCAGGACTGCCATCTCATCCGGGCCCGTCTCGGTGAGAAGGACCGGTGCTACGAGATCCAGCACCCCCGCCTGATCGAGCCGATCGGGCAGCTCGACGGCACCGCCGTGCCCAGCCGGCCGGGCCCCGCGACGCGGTTGCGGCAGGCCCACCGGGCGCTGGCGGACGGCGACCCGGAACTCGCGCGGCGCCATGCGGAGGCCGCCGTCCGCGCCTGCGGCGAAGGGGACCTCAAGGTGCTCGCGGACGCGACCACCTTCCTCGGTGACATCGCGTACGAGCAGGGGGACGCTCCGACGGCGGTGCTGCGCTACCGGGAGGCCGCGAGGATCTGCGAGGCCGTCCCCGACAACGCCGCGGTCGGCTGGCTGCTGGCCGGAATCGGCCGGATCCTGCTGGCGGGCGACGCCGGCGACCCCACGGAGGCCGTACGGCAGCTCCAGGCGGCGGCGAGCCGGCTGCCGCACGAGCTGTCGATCCAGACCGCGCTCGGCCAGGCGCTGTGGCGGTCCGGCCGGACCCGCGCCGCCCGCGCGGTGTTCGAGGAGGTCCTCGGGCACGACAGCCGCAATCGTGAGGCGCTCATCGCCAAGCGCGCCCTGACCGGCATCGCGTAGCGGCCACGTCTCCGCCGCCCGGCCCCGGGCGTCCCGCCGGGTCACCGGATCTCGTTGTACGGCGTCGCTCGTGAGACCTGCCGCTTGAGATCGGCCTCGGTGAGACCTGCCCGTGTGCGGCGAGTGTCAGCCTTTCGCGATCGAATTAACCTTCGTCCTATTTAAGGTTGAATAGGAGATATGCTGGTTATTGGTGGATTGTCAGTAGCTACTTTCCGGTCAATTGTTCCGGTGCTAGGATCCCTGCACAGCCGATCCCGTCTGCGTGCCCGTCCGGCAATGAATGGCCGACGGGGATTTTGGGCATTCCTGATTAAACTTTGTACTCGGTGCGACCTTATGTCGTATTCGTACCGGGTACTTCGGTGGTGCCCGTCTGGGGCAGGGGGGCCTAGCCGGTGACCACGGTCCGGAACGAGGAGAAGTCAGACGGTGACCATCGCTCCACCGCAATCGAACCCGCGGGATGGTGGCGTAGCTGACGATTCCGGCGGTCAGCGGAGAAAGTCCTGGCACCGTGATTTCAAACTGCTGCTGGGCGGCTCGGCGCTCTCGCAGCTGGGCACGCTCGGGGCGGCGGCGGCGAGCCCGCTGCTCGCGCTGACGATGACGGGCTCGCCGATCGTGGCGGGCTGGGTGACGGCGGCGAGCACGCTGCCGGGGCTGTTCCTCCATCTGCCGGCCGGACTGATCGTCGACCGGTACGACCGCTGGTGGATCATGTTCGCCAGCCAGGCGATCCGCGTGGTCAACTCGGCGCTGCTGTTCGTTGCCCTGCTGACCGTCGCCCAGCCCTGGCCGTTCCTGCTCGCGGCGATCGTCGTCGACGGCGCGTGCGCGGTCTTCTTCCGGATCGCCGAACTCGCCGCGGTGCGGTACGTGGTGCCCGACGGCCAGGCGGAGAGGGCCATGGGGACGAGCGAGGCCCGGCACCATGTCGCCCTCGTCCTCGGGCGCCCCATCGGAGGACTGCTGTTCACCGCCGGCCGGGTCCTTCCGTATCTGCTGGACGCCGTGACGTCCATCATCTCCGTCTTCGCCCTGCTGAGGATGAACAACAAGAAGCTCCAGTCGTTCGTCCCGAGGCCGAAGGCGTCGAGGAACGGCGTTCTGCGCTCCTTCCGGGAGGGCGTCCTCCAGATATGCCGAGACAGGTTCCTCTATATCTCGCTCGCTGCATGTGCCGTCGCCAACATGGCCTTCCAGGTGGTCATCCTGCTGCTCGTGGTCGAGGCCGAGCGGCGGCACTTCTCCGGCTCGGTCATCGGCGCGCTGCTCGCGACATCGGGCGTCAGCGGATTCCTGGGCGCCGTCACCGCGCCCGGCATCGTGCGGCGGTTCAAACCGCAGACTACCGTCAAATGGTGCGTCGTCTCCTGGTTCCCCCTGCTGGGCGTCGTCGCCATGTCGGGCAATCCGCTGGTCGGAATGTGCGCCTGGGGGCTCTGCAGTTTCATGGGCGCCTATATAAACGTCGCCCTCGCGGTGCACCAGAGCCGGGTCGTTCCGAAGGAGTTGCAGGGCCGGGTCGAGGGCGTCGTCCAGTTCCTGACCACCGGTGCGGTCGCCCTCGGCGCCTGCGCCGGAGGCTACGTGATCGACGCATTCGGGACCCGTACCACGGCCGCCGTCGTCGCGCTGATGTTCCTCGGCATCGCGGTCGCCGTACCGCTGGTCATTTCCCAGCCGAACCGCTCTGGTGAGCCGACGCTGCTGGGACTTATCCTTTTCCTGGGACTGATCTCCGCATGGTGGTTGCTCCTGGCGTCCTCACCCGAGCGCGGGAAGGCGCTGGTGAAACGCGGCGAACGGGCACGCGGTGCGGGTGCTGGTGCGGCGTTGGGCGGGGCAATGGTGCCGGCGGGCGAGGACGGCTAGCCGATCGCCTCTGCGCTTGTCGACCACATGCGCACCGTTCGTACTGTGCGGCGTGACGCATTCCGGACGGCCTCTTCCGGTCGCTTCCGAGTTGACGGAGCGGCGGCCATCTCGCGGCCCGTGCGGAGGTAGGCTTCCGCCATCGGAAACGGCAGGCGTTCTTTCGGCGTCCTTCGGTCGGAGGCGGAGCGTTTGATCACGTCGCTGAACGTGGACGATCAGCATCGGCTCGTCGAGGCGATCCTGCGGATCGACGGGATGAGCGTTCGGCGCGGGCGTGAGGTGCATCTGGCGGCCCTGGAGCGCGATCTCGGGCACCGGCTGCCCTTCGAGCACCACGACCAGGACAAGCTCGACGTGTGGGCGCTCGTCGACGTCCTGCTCAACTATCCGGGGGCCGCGCAGGCGCTGGTGCGCAATCTGGAGCGGTTCTACAAGGGCAGCCTGTCGGTGGCGGCGCTGCGCGACCTCGTCCGCGAGCTGGTCCCGGAGCCGTGGCTCGGCCAGGCCGAGCGACGCGAGCTGCACCAGCTGATCACCGCGCTGGAGCGGGTCGACCCCGGGCTGACCCATCTCAGCCGGTTCCCGATGCTCTACCGGCGGGCGGTCGGCCCCGCCTGGCCGCTGCTGGACCGGGAGATGCGCAGCCTGCACGATGTCGTCGCGCTGCTCGAGGAGCTCCCGTCCGGGCGGGACGGGGTGCCGCCGCTGCTGGTCTTCGTCGACGACCTCGCGCAGTACGCCGCCCCGTCCACCGCGCCCGCGATCCGGGAGTGGGTGCGCCGGCAGGCGGCGGACCAGGGCCTGGACGGCGTGCTCTTCCAGCGGCGGCACGTCCAGGTCGAGGCGCGGGCGCGGCCGGAGCCGTCCGAGACCTACCTGGTCATCGCGTGCACCCCGGACGCGCTGGAGCCCGACCGCTACCTGGTCACCGCCTGGCTCCAGGTCGACCGCGAGCCGGGCAGCACGCTGCAGTGCAGCGACGAGGCGCTGCCGCTCAGCCGGATCCCGGAGCTGCTGGAGCGGCTGCTGACCGCGGACAGCTCGGTGGTCGGCCGGCGCACCCCCGACCTCACCGTGGAGTTCGTGCTGCCGCGCGGGCTGCTCGGCCACCCGGTCGAGGACTCCAAGATCAAGATCGCGGGTTTCGAGCACCGCATCGGCATCAGGTACCCGGTGGTCGTGCGGAGTCTCGACCGGATGCGGCTGGCCGCGGTCCACCACGACTGGCGGCACAAGTGGGCGGCGCTGCGCGAGAACGCGCTCGACGCCCCGGTGTGCCTGGTCACGCGGCGCGGCGAGTACGACCAGGAGGAGCTGTTCTCCAAGCTCTCCGAGGCCCCCGCCGTCCTCGCGCTGGCCTTCCCGCCGTGGGCCGGGAACGACGAGCCGGACGAGCACTGGGTCGGGCTGCTGTCGGGGGCCCCGGTGATCGCCTGGTGCCGGGACGGGCGCGACCCGGCCCGCTTCGCCCGCGAGGTCAAGGACCTGCTGGCAGCCGACCTGATGAGGCTGCCCCGGCGCGCGATGGAGCTGCGCCGGCAGGCGCTGGCCGCGGGCGCCGAGGAGGCCGCGCCCGACCACCTGGGCCTGCATCTGACGCTGGTGTTCGACGACGCCGACCGCATTCCCGAGCCGTACGTCCGGCTCCGACCCCCCGCATAGCACGGAAGGCCGCCATGACGACAGATCCAGACAGCAGCGTCCCGGACGGCGACTGGCGCATCTACCGGGGCGACGGCCGGCCGCACGAGCGCGTGCGGCACCTGCCGCCGCCACCGCCCTGGCGCCGGTTCAGCCCGGACGGCGCCGGGGCGGGGCGCGGGCGGCGCGACGAGCAGGCGATCTCCTACCGGCCGGACGCGTCGGTGGTCGACAAGGTCAACGCGGCGATCCTGCTGCGCCGCCCGCTGCTGGTGACGGGCAAGCCGGGGTCCGGCAAGTCGACCCTCGCCTACAACGTCGCCTACGAGCTCGGGCTCGGCTCGGTCCTGTACTGGTCCATCACCAGCACCACGACCCTGCAGTCCGGGCTGTACCACTACGACGCGATCGGGCGGCTCCACGAGACGAGCCTGCGCGGCGTCGGCACCCGGGCGGACACGGCGGAGCCGCCGGACATCGGCCGCTACATCCGGCTCGGCCCGCTCGGCACCGCACTGCTGCCCGGCGACCGTCCCCGCGTGCTGCTCATCGACGAGCTCGACAAGAGCAACATCGACCTGCCGAACGACCTGCTCAACGTGTTCGAGGAGGGCCGGTTCGCCATCCCGGAGCTGCAGCGGCTGCCCGAGGAGCAGGCGCGGATCGGCGTGATGACCGAGGACGGCGGCCCCCGCGTGACGATCGAGCACGGCGAGGTGCACTGCGCGAACTTCCCGATCGTCATCATCACCAGCAACGGCGAGCGCGAGTTCCCGCCCGCCTTCCTGCGGCGGTGCGTCCGGCTGGTGATCGAGCCGCCCGGCCGGGAACGGCTCGCGGAGATCATCGAGGCGCATCTCGGCGCGGACGCCCGGGCGGCGAGCGAGCTGCTGGTCGAGGAGTTCCTCGCCCGCCGCGCCGACGGCGCCCTCGCCACCGACCAGCTGCTCAACGCCGTCTACCTGGCGACGTCCGGGAGCAGGCCGCCGGAGGCCGAGCTGAGCGAGATCCTCGACACGGTGCTCCGCCCGATCGAGACGCCCGGCGCGGGATGATCGGCCGGCTCGTCGAGGCGCTGCAGGCGCTCGACCCGCAGCCGACGGCCGAGGAGATCGCCGACGCGCTCTGGCTCGCCGACTGGTTCCGCACGCACGAGGGCCCGGCCCATCACGCCGCGGGCGGCGCCGCCGGTCCCGACGAGGGCGCGCCGGCCGATCCGCCGCCGTCGGCCCGCCCGGCCGGGACGGCGACGGCGCCCGATCCCGAGCCGCCGCGGCCGCGCCCGGCGGAGGCGGGTCTCTACCTGGCGGGGCAGGAGGTGCCGGCGACCTCGTTCCCGGTCCGCATGCCCGCGATGCCGGCGATCTCGCGGACGCTCGCGCTGGCCCGGGCGCTGCGCCCGCTGCGCGCGACGGTCCCGTCGCTGACCCGCAAGGTCCTCGACGAGGCGGCGACCGCGCAGCGGATCGCCGAGACCGGGGTGTGCGAACCCGTCATGGTCGCGGCGCGGGAACGCCGGTACGACCTGGCCCTGGTCGCCGACGTCGGTTCGTCGATGGTGGTGTGGCGGCAGACCGTAGAGGAGCTGGAGGCGCTGCTGCAGCACCTCGGCGCGTTCCGCGACCTGCGCACGTGGTACCTGGACACGGGCGGCGAGCGGCTGTCGCTGCGCACCGGGTCGGCGTTCGGGGTCGGCGCGTATCGCGACCCCGCCGAGCTGGTCGACCCGACGCACCGGCGCGTCGTCCTGGTCGTGAGCGACTGCATCGGCGCGGCTTGGCGCGACGGCCGGGCCGCGGCGCTGCTCGAGCGGTGGGGCCGGACGGGGACCGTCGCGATCGCCCAGCCGCTGCCGCAGCGGCTGTGGTGGCGGACCCCGGCGGCCATCGAGCAGGTCCGGTTCGGGTCGCCCGGGCCGGCGGTGCCCAACGAGCGGCTCACGGTGACGCGGGCGGCGCTCCGGCGTCCCGGCGACCGCCCGCCCGGGATCCCCATCCCGGTGGTCGAGCTGAACGCGCGCTGGCTGCGGTCGTGGGCGCACATGGTCGCCCACGGGGGCGGGGACATTCCGGGGGCGGCGCTGTTCACCGGCCGGGCGGTGGCCGACGCGCCGCCCGCCGAGGACGCCGCGATGTCGGCGGAGATGCGGGTCAAGCGGTTCCGGGCCTCCTCGTCGCCGGACGCGTTCAAGCTCGCCACCTACCTCGCGGCGGCGCCGCTCCGGCTGCCGGTGATGCGCCTCGTCCAGCGGGCGATGCTCCCGGCCTCCACGTCGTCCGTCCTGGCCGAGGTGTTCCTTGGCGGGCTGCTGCTGATGGTCGGCCGGCCGTCCGGCGGCGGCCGGGAGGAGGTCGCCTACGAGTTCCACGAGGGCGTCCGGGAGATCCTGCTCCAAGGTCTGCGCAGGCGCGAGATCTACCAGGTGCTGCGCGCGGTGTGGGACGTCGTCCGCGACCGCATCGGCTCCTCGCTGGACTTCCCGGCGCTGCTCGCGGCGGTGGGCCGCGGCGAGGTGCGCCTTCCCCCCGATCTGCCGTTCGCGCAGGTGGCGGCGCAGGCGCTGGTCGGGCTCGGCGGGCCGTACCGGGAGCTGGCGCGGCAGCTGGCCACGGGCGGCGCCGGCACCGGCGGCGTCGACACCGCCGACGCTCGCGGCGATGCGGGGGCGGCGGCCGACGACCGGGCGCCCGTCCCGCCGGAGAGCGCCGCGCCCGGCCCGGTGCTGCGCAGCGGGCTGCCGGCCCGCAATCCCGACTTCGTCGGACGGGACCGTCTCCTCGCGGCGGTCCGGACGGCGCTGCAGGACGGGATGGCGGCGCTCCTGCCGCAGTCGGAGTTCGGCATGGGCGGCGAGGGCAAGTCCAACCTCGCGGTCGAGTACGCCTACCTGCACGCCGACGACTACGACCTGGTGTGGTGGGTCCCGGCCGAGCAGACGACCTCCGCCCGCGCCGCGCTCGCGGGGCTGGCGCGCCAACTCGGCATGCCGATGAGCGACGACATCAAGGGCACCGTCGACGGCGTCCTGCGCGCGCTCCGCGGCGGCCGGCCCTACGGCCGGTGGCTGCTCATCTACGACAACGCGCAGGACCCGGACCAGGTCGTCCCGCTGACCCCGCTGTCGGTCGACGGTGACGAGCCGGGCCTCGGACCGGGACGGCACGTCCTGGTGACGTCCCGCGACCGCCGCTGGGAGCGGCACGCGTCCGTGGTGGACGTCGGTGTCTTCGAGCGGCCCGAGAGCATCGCCCTGCTCCGCCGCCTGGTGCCGCGGCTGTCGGAGGACGAGGCCGACCGGCTGTCGGAGCGGGTCGGCGACCTGCCGCTGGCGGTCGGCCAGGCGGCCGCGTGGCAGGCCGTCACCGGCGGGACCGTCGAGGAGTACCTCCGGCTGTTCGACGGGCGCCTCGCGGCGTTCGCCGCGCAGGAGGAGGCCGAGGAGCTGCCGGGCACGCTGGCGGCGGGCGTGAGCATCAACCTGGACCTCCTGCGGGAGGAGGACCCGGTCGCGGGCCTGCTGCTGGAGCTGTGGGCCGTCTTCGATCCCGAGCCGGTCACGTGCGCGCTCCTGGCGGCCGGCCGGTCGGCGGCGCTGCCCGCCGAGCTGACCGCGCTGCTCGCCGACGAGGCCCGGCTGCGCGGCGCGATGCGCGACATCTCCCGGTTCTCCCTCGCCCGCTTCGACGAGGAGGCGGGCAGCCTCCAGGTCCACCGGCTGGTCCGCGCGATCCTCAACGACCAGCTCGGCGCGGACGGGCGGCGGCGCGTCCGGGCGAGCGTCCACGCGATCCTCGCCGCGGCGACGCCGGAGGAGGAGCCCGAGGTGGAGTCCTCGTGGGAGCGCCGCGCGCAGATCACGCCGCATGTGGTGCCGTCGGGGGTGTTCGAGGCCGACGACCCCGGCATCCGGCGGGTGGGCATCGACCAGGCGAAGTTCCTCTACCAGTCGGGCGAGTACGAGGGCAGCCGGCGGCTCGCCGAGACCGCCCTGGGGCGCTGGCTGGAGCGGTACGGTCCGGACGACGACCTCGTCCTGGACATCTCGCGGGTGCTGGCGAACGCCCTGCGCGGTCTCGGCGACAACCGGGCGGCGGCCGACCTCAGCGAGGACAACCTGGCCCGGACGCGCCGCAAGTTCGGCGCCGACCACATGCAGACCCTCTTCGCCGCCAACGGGTTCGGAGCCGACCTGCGCTTCCGCGGCGAGTTCCGCCGGGCCCACGAGATCGACCTGGACGCCTGGCGGCGGCTCCGGCGGCTGTACGGGGACACCGCCTCCAACACCCAGCTGGCCGCCACCAACCTGGTCGTCGACCTGCGGATCCTGGGGGAGTTCCAGGAGGCGTACGACATCGACATGGACGTCTGGCGCCAGGCCGAGGCCGGCCAGTCGTACCGGCAGCGGTTCCGCGCGACCCACCACCTCGCCCGGGACCTGCACGAGCTGGGGCTGTACCCGCAGGCGCACGGGATGCAGGAGGAGAGCCTGGCGAATCTGCGGCCGGTCCTCGGACCGGGGCACGCGATGGTGCTGCAGGCGAAGATGAGCCACGCGGGGACGCTGCGCAAGCTCGGGCGCTACGAGGAGGCGCACCGCCTGGCCACCGAGACGTTCGCCGCGCACGTCCGCCGGTCCGGCGGGGAGCATCCGAACACGCTCGCCAGCCAGGTCTGCCTGGCGCTGGCCACCAGCGCGGCCGGACGGCCCGCCGAGGCGCTGCCGATCATCGACCGGGCGCTGGCCGGCTACCGCCGGGTGATGGGGGACCGGCATCCGTTCGTGCAGGTCTGCGCCATCGACCGGGGCGTCGTGCTGCGGCGGCTGGGGGAGGTGTACGCGGCGCAGGAGTCCGACCAGGCGGCGCTCGCGGACCTCGAGGCCGGAGTGCTCGGGCCGAACCACTACTACGCGCTGTGCGGCACGGTGGGGCTGGCGAACGACTACTACCTGCTCGGCGAGCTGGACGCCGCGGCCCGGCTGCTGTCCGGTGTCCGGGAGAGGATGATCGCCTGCCTCGGGGAGCGGCATCCGTACTCCCTCATCGTCGACCTCGACCTGGGGTGCGTCCGCGCCGCGATGGGCGAGGACGCCGGTGAGGCCCGCTCGGCGGCGGCCGCGCTGCGGCGGGTGCTGGGTGCGGAGCATCCCGAGGTCCGCGCGGCGGAACGCGGCGAGCTGCTCGAATGCGACATCGAGCCGCCCGCCCTGTGATGCCGCCTGCCCTGTGATGCCGCCGGCTGCGTGAACCCGCCGGTCAGCGGCTCGGCGCGGCCGTGGCGAGCGCGAGGTCGTGCTGGACGGTCCGCCCGATGTGCCCGATCAGCGACATGAGGTCGGGGCAGTACACCGAGGGGTTGCGGTAACCGTGCCCTTCCCGGTACCGGTGCGCGTAGGCGCCGCCGCCGCAGACGTCGCGGATCGTGCACGCCCTGCACGTGTCCGCCAACGCGTCCGCACCGATCTGGCGGGCGACCACGCCGGGATGCCAGAGCGCGTCGTCGAAGCCGCCGTCGAAGACGTTGAGACCGGTCTCGGGCGCTCCCGCGTACGAGGTCTTCAGCGTGTCGACCTGCTGGAGCGTCCCGTCGGTGTCGACGACGACCATCGCGACCGGAGACAGGCCGATGTTCTCGCTGCGGCTCTGCGCCCCGAGCAGCAGGTTGAGGATCTCCTCGAACAGCCGGACGCCGGTCTCCTTGCGGGGCGCGTGGTACCAGCGGTCGAAAACCTCGATCAGCCACTCGGCGTAGGGCGCGCCGACGCCGTCGGCCGGCCGGCGGGGCGGCGGCGCGGTCCAGGTCCCGTGCGGAAGCAGGAAGTCGATGCGCGGGGGGCCGGTCTCGATGAGGGCCTCGTACGTCCGGACCGGATCGTTGTCGAGGTCGATGGTGCACAGCAGGCCGCGGTAGAGCCGCCGATGCGCACCGGCGAGCCGGTTCAGCCCGCGCATGACCTCGGCGTGGCTGCCGCGCCCGTCGGCACGGAGCCGGTGCCGGTCGTGCCCCTCGCGGTCGCCGTCGAGGCTGACCGACACTCCCACGTCGTGGTCTTCGAGCATCGCCAGCGTCGCGTCGGTGAGCAGCACCCCGTTCGTCTGGGTGCACACCTCGACCTCGCAGCCGGACGGCACCGCCGCGCGCAGCCGTTCGATGACGGCGGCGATCGCCGCCCGTCCCGCCAGCAGCGGTTCACCGCCGTGCAGGACGACCGTCACCTCGGACAGCGCGTGCTCGCGGACGTGCTCGCCCAGCCTGGCGGCCGTGGCGGCGACCACGTCCGGCGGCATCGCGCGCGGCCGCGTCCGCCACGACTGGTCCGCGCCCTCGTAGACGTAGCAGTAGTCGCACGCCAAATTGCAGCGGCCGTGGATTTTGAGAACGAACTCCGAGAAGGGCACGGGACGCCACCCGCGTGCCGCCAGCCCGGGGACGTCCAGCCCGGCGAGCGGCCACTCGGGAACTCCGGTGCGCGGGCTCACGCCCTGTTGTCGAAGCCGGCCACGATCACTTTGCGGGCGCGGCGCTCGTCGCGGGCGCGGCGGACGGCCGCCTCCAGGACGGTGCCTTCCGCGGGGCGCACGCGCTCCAGGTCCGTGAGCGAGGGCTGGGAACCGGGAAGGGAGACTGCGAGAACGCCCGACTCCGATGCGCTGCCATGAGTACCCGGCACGGCCGCCTCCCCCTCTATGTCCTGCGAAATTGGAAATGGTGTCGCGCTTTTGCGGGCTAAGGCGCAACAGCCTAGTCCCGCGACGTGACGATCATAGAGACGGGCGCGCTCCGGAGGCGACGATCCGGGGAAGACGCGCCGGGGATTTTTCGGGGCCGGGGTTGCCGGTGGTGTCGGGGGGCGGGGACGCTGGGGGAGTCGGTGTCGCGGGAAGGGGAGCGGTCCATGGGGGAGGTGGCGCGGGCGGCCGGGCGGGGGTGGCGGCCGGGGGGTCTGTGCGGGTTCCTGGTGTGCGACATCGCCGGGTTCAGTGCCGCGTCGCGGGTCGATCCGGTGCGGGTGCGGGTGCGGCGGGCGATGTACGAGGGGCTCGACCGGAGCCTGGCGGACGGCGCCGGGGTGCGGCTCGACGACTGCTACCACGAGGACCGCGGCGACGGGGTCATGGTCGTCCTGCCGCCCGACGTGCGGATCGAGCTGCTGCTGACGACGGTGGTCGAGCGGCTGCGCGCGGAGGTGCGGCAGCACAACCGGGCGTCCAGCGAGGCCGCGCTGATGCGGCTGCGGGTGGCGGTCAACGTGGGGCAGGCCGAGTCGGACGAGCACGGCGTCGTCAGCACGGCGCTGACGCACGCGTTCCGGCTGCTGGACGCGCCGCCGCTGAAGGAGGCGGTGGCCGCCGCGGAGACCGGGATCGCGGTGATCGTCTCCGAGCGGGTCTATGAGGACGTGGTGAGCCACGGCCGGGGGCTCGTCGATCCCGACGACTACTACCGGGTCGGCGTCCGGGTGAAGGAGACGGTCGGCGACGCCTGGATCATGGTGCCGGGGACGCGTCCGGCCGCCGCCCCGCCGGCGGTGTGGGACGGCGTCCGGAGCGTGCCGGACGGGCCGCCGCCGGCGGAGGTACCGGTGCCGATGCTCTTCCGGATGGTGGACGACCTGATGGACATCCCGCAGATGCGCAACGAGCGGGGTCGCGAGCAGCTGGTCGGGGCGTTGCCGCCGGTCATCGCGGGGGTGATCCCGCGGGCGCCGGAGGCCAGGGGGGACCTGTTCGCCATCTTGCGGACGTGCCTGGACTACCCGGGCGGCCTGCAGCAGTTCCTGCAGGCGGTGCGGGGGTTCGCCGGGGAGTCGATGGCGGTGCAGCGGCTGGAGCGGACGACCGCCCGGCTGCTGCTGCCGCCGGGCGGTCCCTGAGCTCAGCTCTTTTTGAGGGTGGCCATGGCGCGGTCCGGTTCCCAGTGGGCGCGCAGCGAGGTGATGAGGCCGGCGTCGTCGACGGTGTAGATGAGGATGCAGTCGATGGTCATGGTGGACCCGTCGCCCATGGTCGTGGTGATGGTGGCCACGTTGGCGCAGCACGGGCCGTTGGCGAACGAGTCGTTGATCTCGAAGCGGAAGCCGCTGATGGTGGCGATGAAGGAGTCCCAGAAGGCGCCGATGCCGTCGCGGCCGCGGTGGCCGGCGCCGGAGGGGTCGAGGAAGGACGGGCCGACGGGGTCCTCGACGAGGGCGTCGGGGGCGAACAGGTCCAGCCACTCGTCCCGGCGTCCGGAGCCGACGGCGGTCATGGAGGCGCGGGCGGCGCGGCGGGCGGGGTGGTCGGCGTCGGGGGCGTGCCAGATGAGGGCGTCCATGGCCGAACTGTAACGTGTTCTCGTTTTCCGGTCAGCCGTTCGCCTTCGCGATGACCGACTCGGCGAACCGCTCCAGGCTCGCGATCTTCTTGTCCAGCGGCTCGGTGTCGGGACCCTTGATGTAGGGCAGCCGGAAGCCGACGATCACGTCGGTGACGCCCTTGTCCTCCAGCCGCCTCACGCCGTCGACGCTGTAGGCCTCGGGGGAGATGACGTGCACCTCGAAGGGCCGGTCGGCCGTGCCCTCGGCCTCGCGGATCCGGTTGAGGCGGGCGAGCAGGTCGTCGAGGTCGTCCTGGCCGCCGCCGTGCATCCAGCCGTCGCCGCGCACGGCGGCGCGCCGAAGCGCACCCTCGCTGTGCCCGCCGATCAGGATCGGGATCGGCTCGGCGGGCGCCGGGGTCATCTTGATGGCCGGGATGTCGAAGAACTCGCCGTGGTACTCGAAGTAGCCTCCGGCGGCCAGGCCGCGGACGATGTCGACGGCCTCGTCCATCCGCTTCCCGCGCCGCTCCCACGGCACGCCCATCACCTGGAAGTCCTCGCGCCACGGGCTGAGGCCGACGCCGAGGCCGAGCCGCCCGCCGGTGAGGCAGGCGATCGAGGTGGCCTGCTTGGCCACCAGCACGGGCGGCCGGACGGCGAGCTTGAGGACGAACGGGGTGAAGCGGAGCGTGCTGGTCACCGCGCCCATGGCGGCGATCAGCGTGAACGTCTCGATGAAGGCCTTGTCCTCGAGGAACTCCCGGTTCCCGTCGGCGGTGTAGGGGTAGGTCGAGTCGGACTCGCGCGGATAGACCAGCGAGTCGGCCACCGACATGCTCGTGTAGCCGGCCGCCTCGGCGGCGCGGGCCAGCGGCAGGTAGAACGACGGGTCGGTCATCGCCTCGGCGTAGGTGAACCTCATGGCGACCGATAGTAGAACCGGTTTCAGTTCGAGGCCAGAGACGATCCCGGCGGCGGCGGTCCGGCGCGCCCGGATCACGGCTTGTGCAAGAACTCACAGTCCCCCCTTGCTCGGCCCTTCCGCGCGGTGGTTCGGTGGAGGGATGAGGAACAAGATCGCGATCGTGACCGGGGGGACGTCCGGGATCGGTAAGGAGATCGCGCGCGGGCTGGCGCGCGCGGGGTTCCTCGTCGGGATCGTGTGCCGCAGCGAGATGCGCGGCCGGGCCGCGGTGGAGGAGCTGACCGCGGACGTGCCGGGCGCGCGGATCGAGACGTTCCTCGCCGACCTGTCCGCGCTCCAGGACGTGCGGCGGGTGGCGGCGTCGCTGGAGGAGCGGTTCGACCGGCTGGACGTGCTGGTCGACAACGCGGGCGTGCACATGATGCGGGCGAAGGAGAGCGCGGACGGCTTCGACCGGATGGTCGCGACCAACCATCTCGGCCCGTTCCTGCTGACGAACCTGCTGCTCGGCCCGCTGGAGAAGGCGGCGCCGTCGCGGATCGTGATCGTCGCGTCCGAGGCCCACCGGTTCGCCGACCGGCTGGACCCGGCCCGGATGGCCGAGCCCGGAAGCTACCGGGCGGCCGGGTCGCTGCGGGTGTACGGGCGGTCGAAGCTGATGAACATCCTGTTCGCGCAGGAGCTGGCGCGGCGGCTGGAGGGCAGCGGCGTCACGGTGAACGCGATGTGCCCCGGCTTCGTCGCGACCGGCCTGACCCGGGAGCTGCCGGGGAACGCGCGGATCGGCGGGCTGCTGTCGCACACGCCCGTGATGCGGACGCCGGCGCAGGGCGCGCGGATGGCGCTGAAGCTCGCGCTGGACGAGGAGTTCGAAGGACGCACCGGCGGCTTCTACAGCTCGACGCCGGGCGCCGGGCTGGTGCCGGAGGCGGGGCCGCTGAAGAACGAGGTGCTCCGCCGGGCGGTCTGGGAGCAATCGGCCCGTCTGGTGGGCCTTCCTCCTCGCTAGGCTGTGGGCGTGTGAGCGCCGTCCCCCCGAACCAGCCCGCCCCGAGGAACCGGCCGCCCGGGCCGCGGCCGCCGATCCCGGCACCGGGATCGCAGAGTCCGGCCGAGCCCAGGCCGTCGGCGGTCAAGGACCTGCTCAACGGTGTCGGCTATCTGCTGCGCGGCATCGGCTGGACCGCGCGGAACCCGGCGCAGTGGGCGTTCGGGCTGATCCCCGCGCTGATCGTGCTGGCCGCCTATGCCGCCGCGCTGGTCACGCTGGCGTTCTACCTGGACGACCTGTCCGGATGGGTGACGCCGTTCGCGGACGGCTGGTCGGAAGGGGCGCGGGACTCGGCCCGCGTGGTCGCGGGGATCGCGATCTACGGGGCGTCGGTGTTCCTCGCGGTCCTCACCTTCACCGCGGTGACGCTGCTGGTCGGCGACCCGTTCTACGAGGCGATCGCGGTGCGGGTGGAGGAGTCGCAAGGCGGCGCGCCGCCGGATCCGGACGTCCCGCTGCTGGTGCAGATCGGGCGTGCGATCAAGGACGCGCTGCTGCTCGGCCTCGTCGCGCTGCTGTTCGCGGTGGTGTTCTTCGCCGCCGGGTTCCTACCGGTGGTGGGGCAGACGGTGGTGCCGGTCATCGCGGCCCTGGTGTCGGGCTACTTCCTGGCGGGCGAGCTGACGTCGATCGCGCTGGAGCGGCGCGGGCTGCGGCGCCGGGAGCGGTTCGCGCGGCTGAAGGCCGACCGGCCGCTCGTGGTCGGGTTCGGCGCCGCGACCTTTGTGGTCTTTCTCATCCCGTTCGGCGCGGTCCTCGCGATGCCGGGCGCGGTGGCGGGCGCGACACTGCTGGCGAGGGAGCGGCTCGCGGACGGCCCGGTGCTCACGGCCGGTGACGGCGGGGTCGCCGGCCGCCACTGAGGCGATAGGAAGATGTGTCCTCAGCGTGATGACCCGCGGAACGAAATGAATGATCTTCGCGTACCGTGTTCCGCATGTCCGATCAGGGGGAGCGCCGGGGGCGCTGGACCGACATGAGCGAGAGCGACGCGGCGGAACGGCCGGCGGCGCCGGACGCGGGACGCGCGACCGGTCCGCAGGTGGTCTCCTCCGAGCCGAAGATGCCCGAGGTTTTCATGCCCGCACCGCAGGGCCGGACCGAGTTCTCCGAGTCCGGCGAGGAGCCGGCGCACGACGTCTGGGGCAAGGTCGAACGGGGCGCCCCGGAGCAGGAGCCGGAGTCCGAGGCCGCGTACGAGCAGGAGCCGGAGGCCGGGTATGCGCCGGAGGCGTCCCGGCCCGGATACGAGGAGCGGCCCGCGCCCGGCTGGGGAACGCCCCAGCCGGCCCAGCCGCCCCAGCCGGCGCAGGACGCCGGGCCCGCCTATCACGCTGGCCCCGCCTATGAGGCGGATCCCGCGGACGAGACCGAGGCCGGGGGCGAGCTGCCGGACGCCGAGGACGTGCGCGTCGCGCCCGTCCCCGCGCGGGAGCAGGAGGAGCCGCCCGAGCACGGGCAGGAGCCGCCCGGCTGGGAGGGCTCGCTGTTCGAGGACGGCCCCGGCTCGGCCGGCGCGGAGGAGGGGCCCGCGGTGCAGGTCGGGCTGTCGGGCCCGGCGAAGGCCGGCAAGCCGAGCAGCGGCAACTGGCAGATGCCGGAGTGGATGGCCGACGAGGCCGCGGCGGACGCCAAGCTAGGCGGCTCGCCCCGCGGGTCCGACGACCTGCTCGACGAGGGCGGCGGCCGGTCCCGGCTGGTGCTGATCGGCGGCGTGGGCCTGCTGGTGGTGGCGCTGCTGGCGGCCGGCGGCGTCTACTACATGACGCACAGGAGCGACGACGTCGCGGCGGACACGGGCGCCAAGCCGGGGCCGACGGGCGCCGCGCAGCAGCCCGAGGCGCCGCGGGTCACGGTCCCGGCGGACCGGCGGCTCAAGCGGTTCGCCGGCAAGCCGAGCCGGATCGCCGGCCGGCTGACGGACGCGGCGTCCGGGCTGTCGTACCCGCGGCTCGCCGCGCCGTGGCAGCTGCCGACCAAGAAGAACAAGCTGAGCACGCCCGGCTGGTCGGGGCAGCAGATCGTGGTGACCGAGCGGCACGGCCAGCAGATGTGGTACGGCCAGCTCCTCACCGGGACGCTGGCGCCGACGCTGCTCGGGTCCTACCGGGGGCCGGGGAGCGTCAAGAAGACCACGGCGCTCGCGGCGCAGGGCTACGAGGAGCAGTACTACTCGTTCCCGCACAAGTCGGCGCCGCTGGCGTCGCAGCCGCTCGACATCGGCGGGCACAAGGGCTGGCTGATCGCCTCGTACCTGACCTACAAGCGGGCCGGGGTGCGGGCGACGGGCGAGATCGTGGCGACCGCGGTGATCGACACCGGGCGCAAGACGCCCGCGACGGTCTTCGCGTCGCTGCCGAACACGCACCGGAAGCTGTGGCCCGACCTCAACGAGTTCCTCGCGCAGCTGAAGATCGCGGCCTGACCCTCCTTAACTACCGAATGTCGTTCTAATAGGCTGGCTCCGGTCCCCGACGGAGAGGTGCAGCCATGGCGATCGGCCTGACGGAGGAGCACGAGGCGCTGGCGGCGTCGGTGCGCGGGTTCGCCGAGCGGAACGTCCCGCCGGAGGCGGCGCGCAAGGCCGACGCCGGGTTCTGGCCGGCGCTCGCCGGGCAGGGGCTGCTCGGGCTGCACCTGCCCGAGGACGCCGGCGGCCAGGGGTTCGGGCTGCTGGAGCAGGCCGTCGCGCTGGAGGAGCTCGGCCGGGCCCTCGCGCCCGGCGCGTACACGCCGACCGTCCTGGCCTCGGCGATCCTGCACTCCGCCGGGGCCGGTGCCGGGGGCTTGCTGGCCGGGCTCGCGGACGGTTCGCGCAAGGCGGCCGTCGCCCTGTCGGGGGGCCTGGACGTCCACGGCTCCACGGTGTCCGGGACGGTTCACCCCGTGCTCGGCGCGCCGCTGGCCGACGTGTTCCTGCTCCCGGCCGGCGGCCGCTGGGTGGTCGCCGAGCGGAGCGAGGTCACGGTCGGGGAGCTGGAGTCGCTCGACATCACCCGCCCGGTCGGCTCGGTGACCGTGGACGGCCTGGACGTCCCGGACGACCGTCTCGTCGACGCGCCCGACGCCCGGGCCCTCGCGGTCGTCCTGCTGGGCGCCGAGGCGTGCGGCGTGGCGGGACGCGCCCTCGACGACGCCGTGGCCTACGCCAAGCTCCGCGAGCAGTTCGGGCGCCCGATCGGCCAGTTCCAGGGCGTCAAGCACAAGTGCGCCCGGATGCTCATCGCCGTCGAGCGCGCGAGGGCGGCCGTGTGGGACGCGGCGCGCGCGTTCACCGAATCGCCCGACCAGCGCGCCTACGCGGTCGGCGTCGCGGCCGTGCTCGCCGCCGACGCGGCCGTGATGTGCGCGGAGGGCGACATCCAGGTCCACGGCGGCATCGGCTACACCTACGAGCACGACGCGCACCTGTACTACCGGCGCGCCCTCACCCTGCGCGCCCTGCTCGGCCGGGCGAGCGGGCACCGCGCGGACGTGGCGGAGCTGGCGGTCGGCGGCGTGCGCCGCCCGATGAGCATCGAGCTGGGCGAGGAGGCCGCGCCGCTGCGCGAGGAGATCCGCGGCCGCGTCGCCGAGATGGCCGCGATGGAGCCGCTCCGGCAGCGCGCCGCGATGGCGGAGGGCGGCTGGGTGACGCCGCACCTGCCGAAGCCGTGGGGCCGCGGCGCCGGGCCGCTGGAGCAGATCGTGATCCAGCAGGAGCTGAAGGCGGCGCAGGTCAGGCCGGTCCCGCTGATGATCGCGGCGTGGGTCGTCCCGTCCCTGGTCCAGTACGGGACGGCGGAGCAGCAGGAGCGGTTCCTGCCGCCGACGCTGCGCGGCGAGATCATCTGGTGCCAGCTGTTCTCCGAGCCGGGCGCGGGCTCCGACCTCGCCGGGCTGCGCACCCGCGCGGAGCGGGTCGAGGGCGGCTGGCGGATCAGCGGCCAGAAGATCTGGACGTCGCTGGCCCGCGACGCGCAGTGGGGCGTCTGCATCGCCCGCACCGACCCGGACCGCCCCAAGCACGACGGCATCACCTACTTCATCGTGGACATGGCGTCCGAGGGCATCGACGTCCGGCCGCTGCGCGAGTGCACCGGCGACGCGGTGTTCAACGAGGTGTTCCTGGACGGCGTGTTCGTCCCGGACGACCGGGTCGTCGGCCCGGTCAACGAGGGGTGGCGCGTCGCCCGCAACACCCTCGCCAACGAGCGCGTCGGGCTGACCAGCTCGTTCCAGCTCGGCGGCGACGTGCCGAAACTGCTGCGCCTGGCGGCCGAACTCGGGCTGGACGGCGACCCGGTCGTCCGCGACGGCATCGGGTGCCTCGCCTGCGACGAGCACGCCTTCAACCTCCTCGGCCTGCGCGCCACCCTCAAGCAGCTGTCGGGCACCGACCCGGGCGCGACGGCGAACGTCCGCAAGCTGGTCGCGATGGAGCACGGCCAGCAGGTCACCGAGTTCGGGTTCACGCTGCTCGGCGACGAGGGCGCGCTGACCGGCGGCTGGAAGGACGACCTGCGCTCGCGCTGGACCCGGTACCTGCTGGCGTCCCGCGCGATGACGATCGGCGGCGGCACCACCGAGGTCAACCTCAACGTCATCGGCGAGCGCATCCTCGGCCTCCCCCGCGATCCCGAACCGGCCGCCTCCCGGCGTTGAGTTGCGGCGAGTCGTCGTCATGGAGGCCGCCACAACGACGACTCGCCGCAAGTGAACGAAGTTCGGGTAGCGTCCCTGCGGATGGGGGAGCGGACGCGGCAGCTGGTGGCCGCACTGACCGGGCTGGGGCTCGGGCTTGCGGCACTCGGGCCGGGGCTCGCGCCCGGCTTCCTGCTGTCCTACGACATGGTGTTCACGCCCGATCCGGCGTTCGCGCCGATGACGTTCGGGCTGACCGGGACGGTCCCGCGCCACGTGCCGAGCGACGCGTTCGTGACCGCGCTGGCGACGGTGATCCCCGCCGGTGCCGTGCAGAAGCTGCTCCTTCTCGCGATCTTCGTGATGGCGTGCACGTCGGCGGCGTCGCTGGTGCCGTCCCGGCGGCTGCTGCCGCGCCTGGCCGCCGGTGTCTGCTACGCCTGGAACCCGTTCGTCGCCGAGCGGCTGCTGCTCGGCCAGTGGGCGCTGCTCCTCGGCTACGCGGCGCTGCCGTGGGTCGTCGCGGCCGCGGCCCGCACGACCGAACGCGGCGGGACCCGGCGGCTCGTCCGCGCGCTGATCCCCGCCGCGATCGGCGGTTTCGCCGCGCTGACCGTCTCGGGGGCGGCGGCGCTGATCGTCGCGTTGGTGTCCGCGCGCCTGCGGGGCGGGGTGCGGGTCGTCGCCGTGGTGATCGCGCTGAGCCTGCCGTGGTTGGTGCCCGCGGTGCTGCGCCCGGCGGGGGTGCCGGGGAACGGGGAGGCCGTCGGCGTCTTCGCGGCGCGGGCGGACACCCCGTTCGGCGTGCTGGGCAGCCTCCTGACGCTCGGCGGGATCTGGAACGGCGAGACGGTGCCGCGCGGCTACGGGACGCCTGTCCTGGCGGGGTTCTGGCTGGCCGTGGTGCTCGGATCCCTCTTCGCCTACTGGAAGTGGTGCCGGGAGCCGGAGTGGCGGCGGGGCGCGGCGGTCGCCGCGATCGCCGGGTTCGTGCTGGCGGCGCTCGGGGCCGTCGCGGAGCCCGTGCTCAGGGGCGCAGTGGCCCTGTGGTCCGGATTCGCCGTGCTGCGGGACGGCCAGCAGTACGTGGCGCCCCTGGCGGTCGTGGTCGCGGTGGGCCTCGGCGTCGCGGCGGACCGGGCGATCGAGGCCCGGTTCGCGATGGTCGCGGTCGGCGCGATGGCGGCGCCGGTCCTGCTGCTGCCGACGCTGGCATGGGGCGCGGCGGGAGACCTGCGCGCCGTCCGCTACCCGGCGGACTGGTCGCGCGCCGCGCAGATCATCGACGGCGACTCCGCGCCGGGCGACGTGCTCGTCCTGCCGTGGGCGCTGTACCGCAGCTACCCCTGGAACCACGGGCGCCGCGTCCTCGACCCGCTGCCCCGCTACCTGCACCGGCGGGTGGTGGTGAACGACGCGCTGATCGTCGGCCGGACGACCGTCGCCGCCGAGGACCCGAGGGCGATCGCGCTGGCCCCCGCAGCCGCGCACCCCGACGCGGCCGCGCTGCGCGAGCGGGGCGTCCGGTACGTCGTGGTCGACGCCGAGACCGGCCGGTACCGCCCGACCAGCGCCGTCCCCGTGCTGACCGGCCCCGACCTGGCCGTCTACCGGGTCGACGGGGCCGCGGCGGCGCCCGAGGACCGCGTCGCGGCGGTGCCGGTGATCCTTGCCTGGATCACGGCGAGTCTGGTTGTTTTCTGGTCATTCCCGGCCACAGGCACTACTCTGGGGCTTCCGTTACTCGGGAGTATCCGTAGGCGCAGCCCCGACCGCCTCCCACACCCCCGTCGAAGGGCCCCCTGATGCGCATCGCCATCGCCGCACTCGTCGGCGTGCTGCTGGCCGCCGGAGCATCGTTCGGCGTCGTGCAGCTCGCGAACTCCTCCCAGAAGGACCCGGTCATCAAGCCGATGTACAACTACGGCGCACCCTGACCAGCGTGACCCGATGAGGAACCGGCGTGCCGGTCCCGCCCTGCTGGAGATCGTCGTGCCGGCCCGCAACGAGGCCGGCCGGCTGCCCGCCGGGCTGGACCTGCTGAGCGGCAAGCTCGCGGCGCTGCCCGCGCGCGCCGAGGTGATCGTCGTCGACAACGCCAGCACGGACGCGACGGCGGAGATCGCCCGGTCCTGGCGCGGGCCGGTGCCGGTGCGGCTGGTCTCCTGCGAGCGGCCCGGCAAGGGCGCCGCCGTCCGCGCCGGGCTGCTGGCCACCCGCGCCCCCTACATCGGCTTCATGGACGCCGACATGGCCACCGACCTCGCCGCCCTGGACGACGCCCTCGCCCTGCTGCGCGAGGGCCGGCCGGTGGTGGTCGGGTCGCGGCGGCACGAGGCGTCCGTCGTCGAGGGGTACGCCCTGCCGGTCCGGCGGCTCGGCGCGATCACCTTCAACCGCATCGTCCGCGACCTGGTCGGCGGCATCCAGGACACCCAGTGCGGGTTCAAGTTCTTCGCCGGGCCGCTCGGCCGCGCGGCGGCCCGCGACCTGCGCACCACGGGGTTCTCCTTCGACGTCGAGCTGCTCGCCCACTGCGTGCGGCGCGGCGCGCCGGTGTCGGCCATCCCGGTCGTGTGGCGCGACCGCCCGGGGTCGACGTTCTCGGTGCGCCGGCACTCGCTCCAGTGCCTGGTCGACCTCGCGCGCATCCGCGCCCGCGCCTCCCGACCCGCCGTCCCCGCCCCCGCACCGGCGTCCGAGCCCGTCTGGGGCCCGCTCGCCGGCCTGCCGGAGACGGGCCTGCCCTCGGCGTCGAGCGCCGGCCAGGGATGAGCGGGCCCCTCAGGCTGGCGGTCGTCAACTGGCGCGACCCCTGGCATCCGGCCGCCGGCGGCGCCGAACGGTACGCGTGGGAGATCGCGCGCCGGACGGCCGAGCAGGGCGCCCGCGTCCACTTCGTGACGTCCAGGGCCCCTGGGCAGCGCCGCGAGGAGCGGGTCGACGGTGTGGACGTCGTCCGGCTGGGCGGGCGGTTCACCGTGTACCCCCTCGTCCTGCTGTGGCTGCTGCGCCGGCGGCTGGGGCGCGGCGGCGGCTTCGACGCCGTCATCGACTGCCAGAACGGCATCCCGTTCTTCACGCCGTGGGCGCTGCCGCGCCGCGTCCCGGTGTTCTGCGTCGTCCACCACGTGCACGACGCGCAGTTCGGCGTCCACTTCCCGGCCTGGATGGCCTGGATCGGGCGGATGCTGGAAGGGCCCGTGAGCCGCCGCGCCTACCGGCGGCACGCGTTCGTGGTCGTGTCGCCGTCCACGCTGCGCGCCGTGCGGGGACGCCTCGGCTGGACGGGGCCGGTGTACGTCGTGCCGAACGGGTCCGGTGCGCCGCCCCCGGTCCACGGCGCCGTGCCCACGGGGCGCCCGCAGCTGGTCTGCGTGACCCGGCTCGTCCCGCACAAGCGGCTCGACCTGCTGCTCGACCTGGCCCGCGTCCTCGCCGACCGGCATCCCGGGCTCCGGCTCCACATCGTCGGGACCGGCCCGGAGGAGGCGGCGCTCGCCAAGGGGATCACCGAGCGCGGCCTCGACGGCGTCGCGGTCGCCCACGGTTACGTGACCGAACGGGTCAAGGCCGCGCTCGTCGCCGCCTCCGACCTGCATCTCAGCACCTCGCAGGGCGAGGGCTGGGGGCTCAGCGTGATCGAGGCGGCCGCGCTCGGCGTCCCGACCGTCGCCTACGACGTCGACGGCCTGCGCGACGCCGTCCGCGACGGCGTCACCGGCTGGCTCGTCGGGCCCGGCGAAGACCCGTCCGAGGTGGTGGAACGCGCGCTCAAGGACCTGGACGAGCCGGGCCGCCGCGCCGAGACCGCCGCGCGCTGCCGGGCGTGGGCGGGCGAGTTCGACTGGGCGCGGACGGCGGCGCGGATGGCCGACCTCGTCGAGGCGGCCGTGCGCGCCGGATCGTCGTCCACCGCCGACGACCGGGCACAGGTGGTGCACCGGTACGGTGACGTGCACCTGCGCGTGGTGGAGGGTCCCGTCCGCGACGAGCTGCTCGCCGGGTCCGGCGACGTCCGCGCGATCCGCGAGGCGACCACCGTCGAGCGGCTGCTCGGCCGGCCCCGGTCCACCGGGGAGGCGGCCCGCGGCGACCTCGACTAGGGCCCGCCGCCGGCGGGCGCGCAGTGCCGTTGACTAACGGCGCCATCGACACGCGGTGCCGTTGACACAGGGCCGAGACCGGGAGGGGGCGAGCATGGCGGTGGGGGAGGCGAGCCCGCCGCGCGCCGGGGCGCCGCGGCCGCCCGCTCCCGGCCCGCGCCCCCCGGACGGGCCGGACGCCGCCGCGCGGCTGCGCGCGCGGCTGCGCGTCGCGGCGTGCTGCCTGGCGCTGACCGCGCTGGCGTTCGGCACCCGGCCCGGGCTGATCCTCGCCGACACCAAGATCGACATGGCGGTGAACCCGCTCGGGTTCCTCGGCCGCGCCCTGCACCTGTGGGACTCCGAGCAGTTCGGCCAGCTGCAGAACCAGGCGGTCGGCTACCTGTTCCCGATGGGCCCGTTCCACGCGCTCGGCGACCTGGTCGGCATGCCCCCGTGGATCACCCAGCGGTTCTGGACGTCGCTGCTGCTGTGCCTGGCGTTCACCGGGACGTGGCGGCTGGCGAACCGGCTCGGCGTCGGCGGGCCGGGCGGCCGGCTGATCGGCGCGATGGCCTACGCGCTGGCGCCCAACGCCCTGGCCACCCTCGGCCAGATCTCCTCGGAGTACCTGCCGGTCGCGATGCTGCCGTGGATCGTGCTGCCGCTGGTCACCGCCGCGTCCGGCGAGGGCGGGCGGGTGCGGGCGGCGGCCCGGTCCGGGCTCGCGGTCGCCTGCTGCGGCGGGATCAACGCGACCGCCACCGCCGCGGCGCTGATCGTCCCGCTGGTGTACCTGCTGACGCGGCCGCGCGGATCGTTCCGGATCCGGCTGCTGGCGTGGTGGTCGGCGGCCGCCGGCGCGGCGATGGCGTGGTGGCTCGTCCCGCTCCTGCTCACCGGCACGTACGGGTTCTCCTGGCTGACCTACACCGAGAAGTCCGCCACCACGACCGCGCCGACCGGGCTGATCAACATCTTCCGGGGCGCCGAGCGCTGGGTGAACTACCTGATCGTGGACGGCCGGATCTGGTGGCCGGTCGGGCACAGCCTGTCCACCGGGGCGCTGCCGGTGGTCTGCACCGGCGTGATCGCCGCGCTGGGGCTGGCCGGGCTGCTCGGCCGGCTGCTGCCCGAGCGGACCTTCCTGCTGCTCAGCCTGCTCGCCGGAGTCGCCGTCATCACCATGGGCCACCTCAGCGACATCCCCGGCCCGTTCGCCGCGCAGGCCCGCGACCTGCTGGACGGCCCGCTCGCGCCGCTGCGCAACCTGCACAAGTTCGACGCGGTGGTCCGGCTGCCGCTCGCGCTCGGGCTCGCCCACCTGACCGCCGTGGCCGTGCGGAGACCGGGGCGGGCGCGCGGCCCGAGCGGCGAGCGCCGCCCCGTCCTCGGCGGCGCGCTGCGGGCCGTGCTGAGCGTGCCCGCCGTCGCGCTGGTCGCGCTCGGCGGGATCGGCGTGACGGCCGTAGCGAACGGGCTGACCGGTCCCGGCTCCTTCCCCGAGGTGCCGAGGTACTGGCGGGACGCGGCGTCGTGGATCAACGCGCGAGCCGGTCAGCAGGGCGTCCTCGCGCTGCCCGGCGCGGCCTTCGGCGAGTACGTGTGGGGCCGGCCGATGGACGACATCGTCCAGCCCCTCCTCACGGCGCGGTGGGGCGTCCGGCAGCTCGTCCCGGCCGGGTCGCCCGGGTACACGCGGGCGCTGGACGCGATCGACCTGCAGGTCCGCTCGGGACAGGGCTCGCCGGGCCTGGCGGACTACCTCGGCCGGATGGGCGTGCGGTACCTGCTGGTCCGCAACGATCTGAGCCGCGAGACGCTGCGCGGCGCCTGGCCCGCCCGGCTGCACCAGGCGCTCGGCGACTCGCCCGGCATCCGCCGGGTCGCCTCGTTCGGCGCTCCCGTGGGCGGCGACCTGGTGGACGACGCCGTGTCGGCCACCGACCAGAAGTACCCGGCGCTGGAGGTCTACGAGGTCGGCGGCGCCGACGACGTCGCGAACCTGTGGGACGCGACCGGCGCCGTCCGCGTGTACGGGGGGCCGGAGTCGCTCCTGGCGATGGCCGACGACGGGGCGCTGCCGTCCGGGCCCGTCCTGCTGGACGACGATGCCGCCGACCTGGGCGGCACGCCCGTCGTGACCGACTCGCCCCGGCTGCTGAAACGCAACTACGGCGAGCTGCACCAGACGTCGCCGACGCTGACGCAGGCGCGGCGGCGGCAGGCCACCGACGTCCTGGACAAGGGCTGGAACCGCTACACCACCCATGCGACCTACGGCGGCGGGGTCCGCGACGTCACGGCGTCGTCGTCGGCGGCCGCCGACGACGCGATCCCGCAGGCCCGCAAGCCCGGCGCGGCCCCGTACGCCGCGCTGGACGGCGACCCGTTCACCGCCTGGCAGACCGGCGGCTGGAACGGGCCGGTCGGCCAGTGGCTGCGCGTCGACTTCGACAAACCCCGCGTCATCCGCAACCTGACCGCGGCGTTCGACCAGGACTCCACGCTCGGCCCGGCCGTCGCGCGGGTCGCGGTGCAGACCGAGAACGGCACCGTCGAGCAGGACGTGCAGCGGACCGCGAACCCCCAGCCGCTGCGCGCCGCGGAGGGGACGAGCCGCTGGCTGAAGCTGCGCATCACCGGACTCGCCTCCGAGCCCGCGGTGCCCGCGTTCGCCCGCGCCGGGGTGTCCGAGCTCAGCATCGGCGGCGTCGCCCCGACCCGGACGTACACGATGCCGGCGCCGTCCGGCGTCAAGGGCCCGGCCACCTACGTGATGAGCCGGGCGCCCGGCGGCACGTCCGAATGCATGCAGGGCAGCGCCCGGTGGGTGTGCTCGCCGGCGCTCGCGTCCGGGGACGAGGAGGGCGACGGCTTCGACCGCACCTACACCTCCGCCGTCGCCGGGAAGGCGCCCCTCACCGGCACGGCCGTCCTCACCGACGAGCGGCTGATCGCGCAGTACACGGCCGTGGCCGGGCAGCCGCTCGTCACCGCCAGCTCGGTGCAGTCCGACCATCCCGCCGACCAGGCGCGGGCGGCGTTCGACGGCGACCCGTCCACCACCTGGATCTCGGCGGACAAGGACGACGCGCCCGTGTTCTCCGTCCAGTGGAAGGGGAGCAAGCGGCTGTCGAAGCTCACGCTGAACCGGCCGCCGGGCGCGTCCGGCCCGGTCCGCGTGCGGATCGAGGGGCGCAACGGCGAGTACCGCGAGGGCCTGTCCGACGGGGCGGGCCGGCTGTCGTTCGCCCCGATGACCACCGACCGCCTGACCATCACCTTCCTCAAGGCCGACCGGGTCGGGCCGGTGCAACTGACCGACCTGACCGTCCCCGGCGTCCGGCCGCTGCCGGACGTGTCGTCCTACCCGCTGAAGCTGGCCTGCGGGTACGGGCCCAAGCTGCGGGTCGACGGGACGACCGTGCAGACCAAGGCGACCGGCACGTTCGGCGACCTGCTCGCCGGGCGGCCGCTGCGGTTCGCCGCCTGCCGCCAGGCGCCGCTGGCGGCCGGCCGCAACCACCTGACGTCGGTCCCGCTCGACTCCTACCGCATCGACACCGTCGTCGTCGGGCCGCAGGCCATCGCGAACAGTTCAGCGGGCACGGAAGCGGGGGCGGGCACGGAAGCGGGGGCAGGTGCGCCGCAGCAGGTCAAGGTGCTCAACTGGAGCGCGAGCTCCCGCAAGGTGGAGGTCGACGCGCAGAAGAGCTCGTTCCTGGCCGTGAACGAGAACTTCAACGTCGGCTGGCACGCCACCCTCGGCGGGAAGGCGCTGCGCCCCGTCCGGCTCGACGGCTGGAAGCAGGCCTGGGCCGTCCCGGCAGGGACCAGCGGCGTCGTCCGGCTCACCTACGCCCCCGACCGCGCGCAGCGGATCGCCGTCGTCGCCGGTCTCAACCTGCTGCTCGTGCTGCTGCTGGCCGCCGTCTGGTCCTCCGGCGACCGGCGCCGGGCCGGGCCGCGCGGCGGGCGCGCCCTCGTCGCGGGAACCGGCTGGCCCGCGTGGGCGGCGATCGCTGCGGCCGCCGTGCTCGGCGGCTGGATCGCCGGACCGCCCGGTCTCGCCGTCACCGCCGTGGTCGCGGCCGCCTGCGGCTGGGCCCGGACGCGGCGGGCCTGGCCGCTGCGCGCGCTGGCCTCCCCGTGGACGGTCGTGATCGCGATGGTCGCCGGAGCCGGATGCCTGGCCGTGGGGAACCGGTTCGGCCTGCTGGACAACCCGTCCCGGCCGTCGGGCCTGCTCGGCGACGTGGTGCCGCAGCTGCTCGGACTGGTGATCGTCGGACGGGTCGCGGCGGAGCTGTGGCGGCCCCGCCCGCCCGGCGGCCCGATCGAGCTCAGCTGGGCCGACCCCGGGCGGGGGCCCGGCGGCGGGAGCGGGCCGTCCGCCGGTCCGCCGGCCGGACCGGGTCCGGGACCGTCCGGGCGGGGTCGGGGTCGGCGCGGGGGCGGCGGCGCCGGCGCAGCAGCGCCATCACCGGCCGCTCCACCAGGTAATAGCTCAGGGTCGCCGCTGCGATGGTCGCCATCGCCACCAGCGGAAGATCCGTCGCGACGTTCCCGTGGAACAGCCGGTCCGCCGCGTCGTACCAGGCCAGAAGAATGATCATCTGCCAGAGGAAGACGCCGTAGGAGATCCGGCCGAGGAAGCGCATCACCCGGTTGCCGAGCACCGCGCTAATCACCGGATGGCCGGGCGGGGCGAACGCGACCGGCGCGACCAGCGCCACCGCGACGAGCCCGTACACGATCAGGTGCAGGACCGACGTCCACAGCGCGTCCGGCGTCTGCAGGGTGTAGGGGCCGGTCGCGGGCGTCGCGGCCACGACGTACAGCATCGCCGCCGCCGCCCAGCAGGCGCCCCACGACTCGGCGACGGTCCGGCACATCGCCGCGACGGGGCGCCGCTGGTCCAGCCGCGCCCACACCGTCACCACGGCCATCGCCATGCCGATCGCGAACCAGACGAAGAAGTGCGGGGGCCACAGGCCCATCTGCGTGTGCCGGTCCGGCACGAACATGAAGATCACGTAGACGAAGGAGAGCGCGCCGTACACGCCGATCGCGCGCAGCAGCCGCTTGGCCCGCACGCCCGGGTCGCGCGTCGGGACGCGCCTGGCGTACCAGGACAGGACCGGCGCGGTCAGCGGCAGCAGCGCGTACCAGCCGGCCTCGACGACCAGGCTCCACGTCTGGCCGATCCGCGCCGGGCCGAGACCGCCGCCCCACCACGGGTCGGGCAGGTACGTCTGCGTCAGCGTCAGCAGCGAACCCCAGGTCAGCGGGTCGGTGAGGTGCCCGCGCGCGGACGTGACCATGAAGACGACGACCAGCGCCCAGTACGCGGGCATGATCCGCAGCACCCGCTTGAGCAGGTAGTCGCCGACGCGCGGGGCGGCCCGGCCGTCCAGCACCGCCGCCGCCCACGGGCGGTAGAGCAGCAGCCCGGAGAGCGTGAAGAAGATCGGCACGCCGACCTGGCCGCCGTTGAACAGCCAGCCGGAGCCGCCCTGCAGCGTGATGGCCCCCGACGCGCTCGCCACGTGGAAGGCCAGGACGGCCAGCGCCGCGATCGCCCGCAGGCCGTCCAGCGCGTCCTGGTGCCCGGAGATCGGCGGCGCGGGGACGGCCGCCGGCGGCGCGGGCCTCACGGGCTCCTCTTCCGCAGCACGAGCAGCAGGTTCCAGGTCGCGACCTCCCGCAGGCCGGGGACGCGGACGATCCCGGCGGCCCAGCGGGGCAGGTAGCGGGGCAGCGCGTCCACGACGTCGACGTCGCCGTTGGCGCGCGCCCAGGCGAGCGCCGCGGACACCGACACCGGGTGCAGGCTCTCGCCGTACCGGTTCCTCGGCGGGCGTCCGGTGCGGCGCTCGTACCGGCGCGCGGCCCGGTCGCCGCCGAGGTAGTGCCAGGGCGAGGTCTCGTGGCCGCCCCACGGGGACAGCCAGTTGGTGAACGACAGGAACACCAGGCCGCCCGGACGCGTCACCCGGACCATCTCGCCCGCCATTCGCCACGGGTCGGGGACGTGCTCCAGGACGTTGGAGGAGAAGCACACGTCGACCGAGCCCGTCCGGTACGGCAGGGCCAGCGCGCTGGCGACGAGCGTGTTCGCCGGCGGCGGGCCGAGCGAGGTCAGCTCCTTGATGTCGTGGTCGATCCCGGTGCAGCGCGCCCCGGCGGCGGTCAGCGCGTGCGCGAACCGGCCGAGCCCGGTGCCCACGTCGGCGATGGTGGCGCCGTCGAGGCGGACGTACGAGCCGAGCTGCGCGATCGTGTCCCGCGCCATGAGGTCGTAGAAGTACTCCGGGTCGGTCCCCTCACGTCGGAAGGCGCTGAACAGCCGGACGCACCGGCCGAACGTGGCGCGATGGCCCGGCGCGGCGCGGTGGTTCTGCGGGGACGCCGAGGCAGCTGCCGGCCAGTCCATGGGCAACCTCACGGATCACGGGGAGTACAGGCGGAGCTTACCGGCCGGTACTCGGTCCCAGGGAGCCCTTCGCGGGCCCGCCCAGGGGCCGCCCAGGGGCCGCGTAGGGTCCGCCGCGGCCCGGCGCAGTGGGGAGATAGGGCATATTTAGGGATTCGTGCCATGCGTGCCGGATGCTATTGGACGGGCTGTTCGGCACGTCCTGTAGCCTGACCGGGCACGCCGGATTCCGGCCTCGAGGCCATGGAACGGACCGCAGTCCCGGAGGTGTTCATGCGGCGACCGGTGGTCGGCCTGATAATGATCGGCCTGGGCGCCTTCTTCCTCGCGCTCGCGCCCATGGTCCGGTTCTACGTGGCCGACCAGGTGGTGCAGGCGCCGCTGAACCGCTACCAGGTCACCCGGCTGGAGTCGCCGAACAGCACCTACTTCGACCAGTCCGACCTGAAGCTGAAGAACGGCGTCACGCTGCGCGCCAACAACACCATCCGCGGCGACGTGCGGGCCAACGGCGGCAACAACAAGATCGCCGTCTGGGACTCCACCACCGACATCTACGACGAGGCCAAGCCCGACACCCCCGTGCAGATCCAGAAGTTCCGGATCGCGTTCGACCGCCGGACGGGCCTGCTGGTCAACTGCTGCGGCGCCAACGTCGAGGGCGACCCCAACGTCCGGATGTCGGGCTACGGGCTGCTCTTCCCGATCGGGGACGTGCAGAAGCGCGACTACCCGTTCTACGACATGACCACCAAGCAGCAGGCGCCGATGCAGTTCGGCGCCGTCGAGCGGGTGCACGGCCTGGCGACCTACCGGTTCACCCAGCACATCCCGCTCACCAAGACCGCCGCGCTCGACACCAAGATCCCGGCGAGCATGCTCGGGCTGCCCGCCGACAAGGGCGACCAGAAGGCCGACCGCTACACCGAGGCCTTCAACACCGTCTGGGTGGACCCGCGCACCGGCATCCCGGTCAAGCACCGCGAGAACATCCGCAGCTGGGTGCAGACGCCGGACGGCAAGGGCAAGATGATCGTCGCGCAGGCCGACCTGGTCACCGTCGACAAGGACCAGAAGGGCCTGGTCAAGATGGCGGACAAGACGGCGCTGCAGATCGACATGGTGCGCAGCTACATCCCGGCGGGCGCCGTTCTCATCGGGCTGGGGCTGCTCCTCGGCGGCGGCGTCCTCGGGCTGATGCGCGACCGTACGCCGCCGCCGGTCGAGGCGCCGCGCCGCGCCGACGGCAAGTTCGGCGAGGCCAAGCCCGTCGAGCCAGGCTCGCCCACCGCTGGCGGTCGGCCCGATGGGCCGGGCGGACCCGACGGCCCGGGCGGCCCCGGGGCGCCGGCGCCCGCCGCCGCGGCCCCGCCCGGATCGTTCGCGGACCCCGGTGCCGCCAGGCCCGCGGGCGTGCCCGCCGGGCCGGGCGCCGCACCGGCGCCGCAGGCGCGCCGGGCGCCGTCCGACGGCCGCCAGCGGCGGCTGCCGTCCCGGCGTCGCTGAACCCCCACCCCGTCTCCGCCAAGGCCCCGCGGCCCGTGCCGCGGGGCCTTGGCCGTGGCCCGGCCGTCCGCGCGTTGATACGTGTTCTAGAAGCGACTGGGCTCCCGGACCTCCTGTTCGGCACCGTCCGACGATTTCGCCAACTAGAACCTGTTGCAGTTTTGCTCGGACCCGCCTAGGGTCGAGACCGTGCGGACACGAGTCACCGAACAATTCGGCATCGAGTACCCGATCTTTGCGTTCAGTCACTGCCGCGACGTGGTCGCGGCGGTGAGCCGCGCCGGCGGCATGGGCGTCCTCGGCGCCCTGTACTTCACCCCCGAGGAGCTCGAGCTCGAGCTGAAGTGGATCGACGAGCACGTCGGCGGCAAGCCCTACGGCGTGGACGTGGTGATGCCCGCCAAGTACGAGGGCGCCGACCTCGGCGACGCCGAGGAGCTGGTCGGCAAGCTCCAGGGCATGATCCCGGCCGAGCACCGCAAGTTCCTGGAGGACCTGCTCGCCGAGCACGGCGTCGAGCCGTCCACCGAGAGCGCGAGCAAGGTGCTGCTCGGCTGGACCGACCAGACGGCGCGGCCGCAGGTCGAGATCGCGCTCAAGCACCCGATCGCGCTGCTGGCCAGCGCCCTCGGCCCGCCCCCGGCCGACGTCGCCGAGCTGGCCCACCAGCACGGCGTCAAGGTCGGCGGCCTGGCCTCCAACGCGCGGCACGCCCGCAAGCAGGTCGAGGCCGGCGTCGACATCATCATCGCCCAGGGCACCGAGGCCGGCGGCCACACCGGCGACGTGTCCACTATGGTGCTGATCCCCGAGGTCGTGGACGCGGTCGGCGAGGACACGATCGTCCTCGCGGCGGGCGGCATCGGCCGCGGCCGGCAGATGGCCGCCGGCCTCGCGCTCGGCGCCGACGGCGTCTGGACCGGCTCGATCTGGCTGACCGTGGACGAGGCGGACACCCCCGAGCGGGCGCTGCCGAAGCTGCTCGCCGCCACCTCCCGCGACACCGTCCGGTCCCGCGCCTGGACCGGCAAGCCCGCGCGGTTCCTCAAGACCGCGTGGACCGAGGCGTGGGAGAGCGAGAAGTCGCCCGGCTACCTGCCGATGCCGATGCAGTTCATGCTGATCGCCGACGCGCTGCCGCGCATCGCCCGGTCGGGCGACGGCGAGCTGGTGACCTTCCCGGTCGGCCAGATCGTCGGCTCGATGAACCAGGTGAAGCCGGCCGCGCAGGTCGTCTACGACCTGATCGAGGAGTACGTCGAGTCCATCGAGCGGCTCAACGCCATCACCGAAGGCTGACCCCCGTCAAGGGCAGGGACGGCGGCCGGGGCGCATCGCGCCCCGGCCGCCGCCGCGTCCGCCGTCAGGAGCGGGTCGTCCAGGACAGGACGCGCGCGAGGAAGTAGTAGACGGCGCAGGCGATCCCCCAGTTGATGTAGAGCTGCTCCTTCGGGTCCGACCGCGGGAACATGTCGTGGAACGGCGTCGCGAGCCAGCGGCCCGTGCTGAGCACCGCGTGCACCAGGTCGTTGCCCGGGTTGGCGCCGCCCCAGGTCAGCACGATGCCGAGGGCGAGAATGAACGCCGCCGCCCAGCCCGCCGCCAGGATCAGCGAGCTCACGGGGTTGCGCCTGCTGCGCGGCCACCGCCGCGGCCTGCGCGCCACGACGGTCTTCCCGGGGCCCTCGGCCGCGGGCGCCGCCGCCGCGGGCGCCGCCGCGGCCGCTGTGCGCCGGGGCCAGGCCCGGCGTCTCCGGGGCTCCGCCGGGGGCTCGTGGGCCGCCGTCCGTCCCCGCCCGATGTACCGTCCTATCTGGAGCGCCATCGCCTGCTCATCCCTTCCATGACCGGCTTGCGTCCAGCCGTGCCACGGACGGAACATCGCAAACACCGTCCCCCTTTACGGACGGCCCGATATCGGCGCAGCGATCATCATTTCAGCCGGCGTCGAAACGACCCCGTCCTACGCTGCGGATCATGGAACCCGTGGTCACCGCCCGCCCGGAGCACCTCGCCATCGAGCCGAGCGTCCTGTATTTCGGCACACCCGTCGTCCTTCTGTCGACCGAGAACGCGGACGGGACGCCCAACCTCGCGCCGATGTCGTCGGCCTGGGCGCTCGGCCGCACCGTCGTGCTCGGCCTCGGCGCGGAGGGGCAGACCGCCCGCAACGTCCGGGCGCGCCCCGAACTGGTGATCAACGTCCCCGGTCCCGGCCTGTGGCGGGCGGTGGAGCGGCTCGCGCCGCTGACGGGCCGCGACCCGGTGCCCGCGGCGAAGGCGGCCCTCTTCCGGTTCGAGCCGGACAAGTTCGGCGCGTCCGGCCTGCGGCCCCAGCCGTCGGAGAAGGTGGGACCGCCCCGCGTCGCCGAATGCCCGCTGCAACTGGAGGCCCGCGCGGAACGGGTGCGTCCCGGCGCCTCCGGCGCATTCGTCATCGTCGAGGCCGACGTGCTGCGCGTGCACGCCGACCCGCGCATCGTCGTCCCCGGCACGCACCACGTGGACCCGGCCGAGTGGAGCCCGCTCATCTACAACTTCCGCCACTACTTCGGCCTCGGCCCAGAACTAGGCCACACCTTCCGCACCGAAACCCCGCGCAACCGCTGACCCGAACCGGGCGGCCTCAGATCACCGGGTCGGCTTGCACACCGCGGCCGGCCGTTCACCGTGCAGCCGCCGCAGGTGGTCGCTCCCGGGATCAGGCTGTGATGCGGCTGACGTGGCCGATGATGATCTGATCGGCTTGGAGTCGGTACATCAGCCGATAAGGGCCCACTCGGAGCCTGTAGTCCCCCGCCTTTCCCCAGGGGAAGGCCTGGGCCGGGGTCGGATCGTCGGCCAAGTTCTGCACTGCCATGGCGATGGCGCGCATGCCTTGCTGGTCGAGCATGTACCGGCGCATGCTCTGCTGTGCCTCAGGCGTCCACTCGATCTTCACTGCACGTCGCCGAGGATTTCTGCCATGAAATCCTCGTGAGACATGGCGCCGGGGCGGCCGGCCGCCTCCCACTCGTCCAATGCCGCGGAGGCGGCGGCGGCCTCGGCGGCGTCCAGGGCCTCCGGTGAGGCGGCCTGTTCGAGTGCCTTCAGCCTTCTGAACTCGTCCAGAGGCACCACTGCCGCCGCCTCTCCGCCCAGGTGGATGACCTCGTAATCGTCCGTCGCCGTCGCAGGAGGGACGGGCCCGACCGGTTCTGCGCTCATGGTTCCGGAGCCTACAAGGCCGCGGCGACAGAGCGTCGGCGCTTCTCGGGTGCCGTCTCTTTCGCGGGGAAGGCGCTATTTGCCCTGGTAGATGGGGGCGCGCTTCTCCTTGAAGGCCTTGGAGCCCTCCTTGGCGTCCTCGGAGGCGAAGACGGGCCAGCCGATCTCGTCGGAGACCTTGAGGGCCTCCTCCTCGGGGAGGTGCTCGGTCTCGCGGACGGCGCGGAGGATGGCCTGGACGGACAGCGGCGCGCACGCGGCGATCTGGTCGGCCATCTCGCGGGCCGCGGTGAGGGCCTGGCCGTCCGGGACGACCTTGTTGATCAGGCCCATGGCGAGGGCCTCCTGCGGGGTGACCGAGCGGGCGGTGAGCAGGATGTCCAGCGCGGCGGCGTAGCCGATCTGGCGGGGGAGGCGGACGGCGGAGCCGCCCATGGGGAACAGGCCGCGCTTGGCCTCGTACAGGCCGAGGGTGGCGCCCTCGGCGACGACCCGCAGGTCGGTGCCGGTGAGCAGCTCGGTGCCGCCGGCGACGGCGTAGCCCTCGATGGCGCAGATGAGCGGCTTGGCGGGGCGGCCGTCGCGCAGCAGGCCCTTCCAGTGGTAGTCGGGGATCTGCGCGGCGCGCTCGGCGACGCGGGGGTCGGACGGCGGCTGCGACATGGCCTTCAGGTCGGCGCCGGCGCAGAAGGTGCCGTCGGCTCCGGTGAGGATGCCGACGCGGACCTCCGGGGTGTCGGAGATGTAGGCCCAGGCGTCGGCGAGGCCGACCAGCATGGCCGTGCTGAGCGCGTTGCGCGCCTCGGGGCGGTTCATCGTGACGATGACGACGTGGCCGTCCCGCTCGACGGTGCAGTGCTCGGTGCTGATCGGCAGCCGCTCGGCCATGGGGTCCTCCTGGAATGGGGCAAAACAAGAACAGATTCTAGTTAAGAGGGTGCGCTACCGGTAGGGCTTGCCCTGTAAAACGAGAACGTGATCTACTTTGCTCGCCGGGCGCCGCCGGCAGGCGGTGCCCACCGTGATCACGCAAGGGAGATCCGATGGGGTCGTTGGGCTTTTGGCGGTTGGCGCAGGCCGATCCCGGCTGGGTCGCCGCCGTCGATCCGGACGGCACGCAGTACTCCGCGGGCGATCTGCTGGCCCGCTCCAACCGTCTCGTCCACGGGCTCCGCGAGCTCGGCCTCAAGGACGGCGACGGCATCTGCGGGCTCGTCCCGAACGGCGTCGAGGGGCTCGTCCTCTATCTGGCGGCGCTCCAGGCGGGCTGGTACTACACGCCGATCAACTGGCATCTGACCGGTCCGGAGATCGGCTACATCGTCGCCGACAGCGAGGCCAAGGCGTTCGTCGTGCACGAGCGGTACGCCGCGGAGGGCGTGCGCGCCGCCGACGAGGCGGGGCTGGAGCCGCACCGGCGGTTCGGGTTCGGGAACGTCGAGGGCTTCCGGCCGTACGCCGAGCTGGTGGACGGGCAGCCGGACACGCTGCCCGACAACCGCAGCGCGGGCGCGACCATGCACTACACGTCCGGGACGACCGGACGGCCGAAGGGCGTCAGGCGGGCGCTGACCGGGCTCGACCCGGACGACAGCGCCGAGCTGATGACGTTCCTGCTGGCCCTGTTCGGGATGACGCCGGGACGGCCGGCGGGCGGCGAGCATCAGGCGCACCTGATCACCTCGCCGAACTACCACACCGCCGTCACCCAGTTCGGCGGGTCGGCGCTGCAGATGGGCCACACGCTCGTCTACATGGACAAGTGGGACGCCGAGGAGACGTTGAAGCTGATCCAGGAGCAGCGCGTCAGCAACACCCACATGGTCCCGACGCACTTCAAGCGGCTGCTCGCGCTGCCGGAGGACGTCCGGAGCAAGTACGACGTGTCGTCGATGAAGTGGGCGATCCACGCGGCGGCGCCGTGCCCGGTGCCGATCAAGCAGCAGATGCTCGACTGGTGGGGCGACTGCATCTGGGAGTACTACGCGGCCACCGAGGGCGGCGGCACGATCGCCAGCCCGCAGGACTGGCGCGCCCACCCCGGGACGGTCGGCAACGCCTGGCCGATCAGCGAGCTGCTCATCGTGGACGACGACGGCAACGAGGTCCCGACCGGGGAGCACGGCACCATCTACATGAAGATGGCCGGCGTCGAGTTCGAGTACAAGGGCGACAGGGAGAAGACGGAGAAGAACCGGCTCCGCGACTTCTTCACGGTCGGCGACATCGGCTACCTGACCGAGGACGGGTTCCTGTTCCTGTCCGACCGCAAGGCCGACATGATCATCTCCGGCGGGGCGAACATCTACCCGGCCGAGATCGAGAACGAGATCACCATGCATCCCAAGGTCGCGGACGTCGCGGTGTTCGGCATCCCCGACGACGAGTGGGGCGAGCAGATCAAGGCCGTGGTGGAGCCCGCCGAGGGCGCCGAGCCCGGGCCGGAGCTCGCCGAGGAGATCCTGAGGTCCCTCGAGGGCCGGCTGGCGAAGATGAAGTGGCCGAGGAGCATCGACTTCATCGAGACCATGCCGCGCGAGCCCAACGGCAAGCTGCTCAAGCGCAAGCTGCGGGACCCGTACTGGAAGGACCGCGACAGTGCCATCTGAGACCACGCAGCCGTCCGAGACCACGCAGCCGTCCGAGACTGCGGTCAACCACGTCGTCGGGTTCCCCGGCGGCTACACCCGCTCGGTCGGCCCGGTGATCGGGCGCTTCCTGAGCGAGCTGCGCGACGGCCGGATGGTCGGCGTCCGCACGTCCGGCGGCCGGGTGCTGGTCCCGCCGTCGGAGCACGACCCGGAGACCGGCGAGGACGTCACCGGCGAGTTCGTCGAGGTCGGCCCCGCCGGGACCGTGACGACCTGGTCGTGGGTGCCGAACCCGGCCAGGGAGCACCCGTTCGACCGCCCGTTCGCGTGGGCGCTGATCCGCCCCGACGGCGCCGACACCGCGCTGCTGCACGCGCTGGACGTCGGCGTCTTCGAGGCCGGCGCGAAGCCGCCGAAGTTCCTCAGGACCGGGATGCGGGTGCGGCCGAAGTACCGCGCGGAGCGGACCGGGACGATCGGCGACATCGAGTGCTTCCAGCCCGAGGTCACCATGATCAACCCGCAGGCGAGCCTGGAGTACCGGCTGCGGGGCGGCCGGGCGCTCGGCCGGTTCCTGGAGGGCGTCGCCGAGGGCCGCCTCATCGGGCAGCGGTGCCCGGTGTGCGAGAAGGTCATCGTGCCGATGAAGGGGTTCTGCCCGCGCGACGGCGTGGCGACCACCGAGGAGGTGGAGCTGCCCGACACCGGCACCGTCACCACCTTCGCGGTCAACAACATCCCCGACCCGCGCGCGCCCGAGGTGCCGTTCGTGTCCGGCTACGTCCTGCTGGACGGCGCGGGCCTGACGATGCTGACGCTGATCGCGGGCGTCCCGGCCGACCAGGTGCGGATGGGCATGCGGGTGAAGGCGGCGTGGCGGCCCCGCGAGGAGTGGGACCGGTCGATGGCCAACATCAAGTGGTTCGAGCCGATCGACGAGCCCGACGTCCCCTTCGAAGAGATCAAGGACTTCATGTAATGCGTGATGTCGCAGTCGTCGCGTTCGCACAGGGCCGCCACAGCGCCGAGGACCAGGGGATCGCCGAGACCGAGATGGTCCTGCCGGTGATCACCGAGCTCAAGGAGCGGACCGGGCTGTCGCGCTTCGGGTTCACCTGCTCGGGCTCGTGCGACTACCTGCAGGGCGCGCCGTTCGCGTTCGTGTCCGCGCTGGACACGGTGGGCGCGTGGCCGCCGATCTCCGAGAGCCACGTCGAGATGGACGGCGCGTGGGCGCTGTACGAGGCGTGGGTGAAGCTCCAGATCGGCCAGATCGACACCGCGCTGGTGTACGGGTTCGGCAAGTCGTCGCAGGGCGACCTGCGCGCGATCATGACCCAGCAGCTCGACCCGTACACGCTGGCGCCGCTCGGCGTCGACCAGGTGTCGATGGCCGCCATGCAGGCCCGCGCATACATGGAGAAGGCCGGCGTGAAGGAGGACGACCTGCGCGCGGTCGCCGCGCGGTCCCGGGCGTCCGGCCGCGACAACCCGTTCGCGCTGCACCTGCCGGACCCCGAAGGGGACGACTACGACGTGGCGCCCCTGCACCCCTACGACGTCGCGCCGATCACCGACGGCGCGGCGGCGATCGTCCTGGCGGCCGGCGACAAGGCGCGCGAGCTGTGCGAGCGGCCCGCGTGGATCACCGGGATCGACCACCGCACCGAGCCGCACGCCCTCGGCGTGCGCGACCTGACCCGCTCCGAGGCCGCCCGCATCGCGGGGGAGAAGGCCGGCGCGGCCGGGGTCGAGGTCGCGGAGCTGCACGCCCAGTTCAGCCACGAGGAGCTGATCCTGCGCGAGGCGCTCGGCCTGGGCGACGGCGTGACGGTCAACCCGTCCGGCGGGGCGCTGTCGGCGAACCCGGTGATGGCGGCGGGCCTCATCCGCATCGGCGAGGCCGCGTCCCGCATCCACGACGGGACGGCGTCCCGGGCGCTCGGGCACGCCGCGTCCGGCCCCTGCCTCCAGCAGAACCTGGTCTGCGTGATGTCGGGAGAGAAGAACAATGGCTAACCCCTGTGCGGTCATCGGCATCGGGCAGACCGAGTACAAGACCAAGCGGCTGGACGTGTCGATGGCCGGCCTGCTGCGCGAGGCGGCCCGCCGCGCCCTCGACGACGCCGGGCTGACCTGGAAGGACATCGACGCCGTCGTCGTCGGCAAGGCGCCCGACCTGTTCGAGGGCGTCGTGATGCCCGAGGTGTTCCTGGCGGACGCCCTCGGCGCGACCGGCAAACCGCTGATGCGGGTGCACACGGCCGGCTCGGTGGGCGGGTCCACGGCGATCGTCGCGGCGAACCTGATCCAGTCCGGCGTGCACGAGCGGGTCCTCACGATCGCGTGGGAGAAGCAGTCGGAGTCGAACGCGACGTGGGCGCTGACGGTGAACGGGCCGTTCACGACGTCCCTCGTCGTCGGGGCCGGCGGCTACTTCGCGCCGCACATCCGCGCCTACATGGCGCGGTCCGGGGCGCCCGACCACATCGGCACGCTCGTCGCGGTCAAGGACCGGCAGAACGCGCTGCGCAACCCGTACGCGCACCTGAAGATCCCCGGCATCTCCCGCGAGATGGTCGAGTCGACGCCGATGCTGTGGGAGCCGATCCGCTACCTGGAGACCTGCCCGTCGTCCGACGGCGCCTGCGCGATGGTGCTGGCGTCCGAGGACGCGGCGAGGAAGGCGCCCGGCAGGCCCGCGTGGGTGCACGGCACGTCGATGCGGTCGGAGCCGATGCAGTTCGCGGGCCGCGACAACGTCAGCCCGCAGGGCGGCAAGGACGCGGCGGCGGACGTGTACCGGCAGGCCGGCATCACCGACCCGCGCCGTGAGCTGGACTGCGCCGAGGTGTACGTCCCGTTCTCCTGGTACGAGCCGATGTGGCTGGAGAACCTCGGGTTCTGCGGCGACAACGAGGGCTGGAAGCTCACCGAGTCCGGCGCGACGGCGTTCGACGGGGACATCCCGTGGAACCCGTCGGGCGGCGTGCTGTCGTCCAACCCGATCGGCGCGTCCGGGATGATCCGGTTCGCGGAGGCGGCGCTGCAGGTCCGCGGGCAGGCCGGCGAGCACCAGGTGGACGGTGCGAGCCGCGCCCTCGGCCACGCCTACGGCGGCGGCGCCCAGTTCTTCGCGATGTGGGTCGTCGGCGCCGAGAAGCCGTAGGCTCCGCTCCCCCCTTTCCTGTCCGTGTTCCGTTAGGCGCGACCAGACCTCCGGAGGACGTCCGATGGAGTACAACCACGCTGACCTGTTCGAAGGAGTCGCGGACGCGATCGGGGACCGCGTCGCGGTGGTCTGCGGCGACCGGCGGCTCACCTACGCCGAGCTGGACGAGCACGCCAACCGGCTCGCCCACCATCTGGCGTCGGCGGGCGTGCGGCCCGGGCAGCACGTCGCGATGCAGCTGTACAACGGCGTCGAGTACGCCGCGGCGCTGCTGGCGGCGCTGAAGATCCGGGCCGTGCCGATCAACGTCAACTACCGGTACGTGGAGAGCGAGCTGCTCTACATCTACAAGGACTCCGACAGCGTCGCGCTGCTGTACGACGTGGAGTTCGAGGACCGGGTGGCCGCCACCGTCCCGGACGCGCCGAAGCTGACGCACCTGGTCGCCGTGGGGGGCGCGCCGTCGATCGACGGCGCCGTCCCCTACGACGAGGCGCTCGCGGCGCAGCCGGGGACGCGCGGCTTCCCGGCCCGCTCGGCCGACGACACCTACATCATCTACACCGGCGGGACCACGGGGATGCCGAAGGGCGTCATGTGGTCGACCGAGCAGATGCTGCTGGCGTTCTGGAACCCGACGTTCCCGCGTCCGCAGAAGCCGGAGGACGTCGTCGACCTGGCCCGGGGCGGCGGGCCGATGATCATGATGCCGATCGCGCCGCTGATGCACGGCGCCGCGCAGATGGCCACGTGGATCGCCTGGTTCATGGGCGCCACGCTCGTCTACGCGCGCAAGTTCGACGCGGCGGAGATCTGGCGGACGATCGAGCGGGAGAAGGTCAACTCGCTGACGATCACCGGGGACGCGATGGCGATCCCGATGGCGGAGGAGCTGGCGCGCGGCGGGTACGACACCTCGTCGCTGCTGGCGTTCGTGTCGACGGGCGCGATCCTGACCGGGACGGTCCGCGACCGGATCCAGAAGCTGCTGCCGAACACGATGATCCTGGACCGGTTCGGGTCGACGGAGTCGGGTTCGACGGCGGAGGCGACGGCGGCCTCGACTCCGGAGAAGGGCCTGAAGTTCGCGCCGGACGTGGAGAACGTGACGGTCCTGGACGACGCGCTCCAGCCGGTGAAGCCGGGGTCCGGCGTGATCGGGCAGGTCGCGCGCACGGGCCACATCGCGCACGGCTACTACAACGACCCGGAGAAGACCGCCAGGACGTTCCCCCTGGTCGACGGGAGGCGCTGGCTGCTGACCGGCGACATCGCCACCGTGGAGGAGGACGGGACGATCGCCGTCTACGGGCGGGGATCGCAGGCCATCAACACCGGCGGGGAGAAGGTGTTCCCGGAGGAGGTCGAGGCCGTCCTCAAGGGGCATCCGGGCGTGTACGACGCCGTGGTCACCAGCGTGCCGGACGAGCGGTGGGGCAACCGGGTCGCGGCGGTGATCCAGCCGTCGGGCGGGCGCCCGACCGCCGAGGAGCTGGACGCGCACTGCCGCAAGGAGCTGTCGGGCTACAAGGTGCCGCGGGTGTACGCGTTCGTCCCGGAGATGAAGCGGTCGCCGGCCGGGAAGGCGGACTACCGCTGGGCGAAGCAGGTCGCCCGAGACGCGGAGGCCGGAGACGCGGAGGCCGGATAGCGGTCGGCCCCGAACCTTCGTGGGATCCGGGGCCAGGAGCGGACCGCCTGTTTAGTGGTCCTAACAAAACCCATCGTAGTGCCGCTCCGTTTATGCCCCGGATCGCCGGAGGTGTCTCGTTCGCCACAGCGGCCCGCCCGCCCCGGGCTGGTCTGTTCCGTCACCGAACCAGTAGGCTCTCCCATGGAGAGTCGCTCTGGATCTGAGTCTCTCTATTGTGGAGAAACAGGCGAGAGGTGGGGCGTGTCGATCCCGGACCGCGAGCGGATGATGGCGGAACTGCAGCAGGGGATGCAGCGCTCCACGATGTTCACCGTGCTGCTGCACCACGCGACCGCGAGCAAGGCGGGGATGAACGTCACCGACGCCCAGTGCGTCAACGCGCTCACCCTCGACGGCCCGCAGACCCCCGGCCGGCTCGCCGAGCTGATGGGCATCACCACCGGCGGCGCCATCACCGCCGTGATCGACCGGCTGGAGAAGGCCGGCTACGTCAAGCGCACCCGCGACCCCGACGACCGCCGCCGCGTGATCGTCGAACTCGTCCCGGAGAACGTCGCCCGGTTCGGGCAGTACTTCGAGCCCATCGCCCGCGTCTTCTACGAGCGCCTCGGGTCCTTCAGCGACGAGCAGATCGCCTTCCTGCTCGACTGGATCCGCGGCAACAACGCCGCGATGCCCGGCGTGATCGAGCAGGTCCGGAACCTCCCCTAGGCCGTCAGGCGGCCGCGCAGGAGGGCCATCAGGGTGGCGTGGACGTCGGTGAAGGGGCGGTCCGGGTCGAGCGCGCGCCAGTCGAGCGCGACCGTCAGCACCATGCCGAACACCGCGGACGCGGCGGTGCCGGTGTCGAGATCGGCGCGCAGGTCGCCCGCCTCGACGGCGGCGCGCAGCACGCCGGCGACGACCCCGATGGCGCGTTCCCGGATGAGCCGGGCGGTGTGCTGCCAGTCGCCGCCCGACCGCCACGTCTCGGCGATCAGCAGCCGCGCGAACGACTCGTGCTCGCCGATGAACGCCAGCTCCGCGCGGACCACGGCCTCCAGCGCGTCCAGCGGCGGGCGGCCGGAAGCGGCGTCGCGCAGCGCGGTGGCGAGCCGGTCCACCCCGTACTCCAGCAGCGCCGCGAACAGCGCCGACTTGCTGCCGAAGTTGTAGTAGACGGTGCCCTTGGCGACGCCGGCGCGCTCGGCGATCTGGTCGACGGTGGTGGCGGCCAGCCCGCTCTCGGCGATCAGCTCGATCGCCGCGGTGAACAGCTTCTCCCGGGTCGCGCTGCGCGCCACGTCCCTGCCTCCCACGGTCGGGCCTCCTAGAGCTCCAGCGCCGGGTGCAGGCGCTTCATGGTCCACACCCGGTTGTGCCGGACGGCCAGGGCGGTGAGCGCGAGCCCGCCGGCCAGGAACGCGACCAGCACCGCACAACCCTGCCACACCGAGGTCAGGTCGCCGCCGCCGATCAGGTGCCGGACGGCGTCGACCACCCACGGCATCGGCAGCCACGGCCGGATCGCCTGGAAGAAGCCGGGGCTGGTCTCGATCGGGTAGGTGCCGGCGGCGGAGGTGAGCTGGAGCATCAGCAGCGCCAGCGCGATGATGCGGCCGATCGGCCCGAACCGGGCGTTCACCCACTGGATCACGGCGAGGAACGCGGCGGACGCCAGCACCAGGAAGCCGGCGAGCCCGGCCCAGTGCTCGGCGCGCAGCCCGAGCGCGACGTGCAGGACGGCCAGCACGACGCAGGCCTGCGCGGCGCCGACCAGCGCGGCGGGCAGCCAGCCGGCGAGCGCGACGCGGCGGCCGGGCGCGGTGCCCGCGAGCGCGCGCGGGTTCAGCGGCCGCAGCAGCATGTAGATGATCATCCCGCCGACCCACAGCGACAGCGGCACGAAGAACGGCGCGAAGCCGGTGCCGTAGTTCGGCGCCTTGTTGTCGGTGGAGCTGGCCAGCCGCACCGGGTTGCTCATCATGTCGTCGCGCGCGTTGCGCTCGCCGTCGGAGTAGGAGGGGATCTGCGCGACGCCCTCGCCGAGGCCGCGGGCGAGCTGCCGGTTGCCGTCGGCGATCTGCGCGAGGGCCGTCTCCAGCGTCACCGCGCCGCCGGACAGCCGCCCGAGCCCGTCCCGCAACCGCCCCGCGCCGCCCGATAGCGTGCCGAGACCGTTCGTGAGCTGGGACGATCCGGACAGCAGCTGTCCGGCGCCCGCGTTGACCTGCTTCGTCCCGGCGTTGAGGCGGTCGACGTCGCGGCGCGCCCTGTCGACCTTCGCGGCGAGCGCCGGCGCGTCCTCGGCGAGCTTCCGGGCGGCGGTCTCGACGGTCCGGGCGTCGGCGGCGACCTTGCGCAGGTCGCCGGTGTGGTCGCGGATGTAGCCGTCGACCTGCCGGGCGACGGCCACGACCTGGGCGGCGGCCCGCGTGAGGTCCTGCCGGACGTTCGCCGGCACCTCCGGGTGCGCGGCGAGATAGGCCTTCAGCTCGGTCTGCGCCTTCTCGGCCTGCTTCACGGCGGCGCCGGTCTGCGCGGGGAGCCGTCCGGCGCCGTCGGCGAGGACGTCCGCGCCCCGCGCGACCAGCAGCGCCGCCTGCTTGATCTCGGGCGCGCGGTCGCGCAGCAGCGGGACGACGGTGTCGCCGGCCCTGTCGACGGTGGTGGTCAGCTTCTGCATCCCGGCCGCGACCTGCCCGGTGCCGTCGTGCAGGTCGTCCAGCCCGGAGGTGAGCCGCCCGCTGCCCGAGCGGGCCTCGTCGATGCCGCCCTTGAGCTTCCCGGCCCCGGCCTTGGCGTCGCCCGCGCCCTTCGCGAGCCTGCCGGCGCCGTCGTGCGCCTGCCCGGACCCGTCGGCGAGCTTGCCCGCGCCGTCGGCGGCCTTGCCGAGCTTCGAGTGGAGCTTGTCGAACGACAGGAAGATCTGGTCGAGGTAGCCGCGCACGGCGTTCCCGCTCGCGGCGGCGCTGATCTCTTTGAACGCGGCCTGCGCGAGCGTCCCCACGACGTAGTTGTTCGCGTCGTTCAACTGGAGCCGCAGCCCCGCCGCCGTCGGCGTCCCGTTCCCGGACGGCGAGGCGATGCGGGCGCTGAAGTCCGCCGGGATCGTCAGCGACATGTAGTACTTCCCGGACCGCACGCCCTGCGCGGCCTTCCCCGCCGAGACCGTCTTCCAGTCGAAGACCTGCCGCTTCTTCAGTTCGCGGGCGAGGTCGGCGCCCGCGTGGACCGTCCTGCCGTCCGCCTTGGCGGGCCTGTCCTGGACGACGAGCGCCACCGGCACGTGCCGCAGCCGGGCGTACGGATCCCAGAACGACCACAGGTAGAGACCGGCATACAGCAGCGGCAGCAGCACCAGCCCGGCCAGCGCGATGCGGGTCAGCCGGTTCCGGGCGAACCGGCGCAGTTCCAGACCGCCCGGCGTCAACGCGGGAAGCCTCATCGGGGGGATCTCCTGTGTCTGAAGGCGCGTGGGTAGGGCAGGTGCGTGAGCGGGGGCAGGTGCGTGGGCTAGGGCAGGTGTGTGGGTTAGGGCAGGTGGACGACGGTCTGGGCGATGCCCATGGCCGGGGCGGGGTCGTGGCAGGCGGCGACGACGGTGACGCCGGAATCGGCGATGGCGCGCAGCCGCCGCCAGAGCGCGCGCTGCCGGGCGGCGGGCAGGCCCTCGTCGACGTCGTCGAGCAGGAGGAGGCGGGGCTTGCCGACGAGCGCGAGCGCCGCGCCCAGCAGCCGCGCCTCGTCGGGGTCGAGGTCCTCGGCGAGCGTGCGGGGATCGACGTCCAGGCCCACGCGGTCGAGGGCGGCGCGCGTCCGGGCGGCGCGCCCGCGGAACCGGCCGAGGACGCCCTCGTGGAGCGCGAGCGCCTCCCGAACGTGCTCCCGGACGGTCAGCGCCGGATCGAGGCCGGTCACCCCGCTGACGATCCCGAGCGCCGCGATCCGCTGCACCGCGCGCAGATCGTCCAGCGGGACCCCGCCGATCGTGCCGGTGCCCCCGGCCGGCTTCATGCGGCCGCCGAGGGTCAGCAGCAGCGCGGTGCGCCCGGATCCGGCGATCCCGCTCACCGCCGCGAGGCCGCCGGCCGGCACGTCCAGGTCCACGTCGCGGAACACCCATCCGCGGGTGCCGCGCAGCGAGAGCCCCCGCGTCCGGACGGCGGCGGCCCCGGCGTTCCGGGTGCCATCGCCGCCTCCCGCGACGCGGCCGGCTCCGGTGGCGCGGCCGCGTCCGGCTCCGGGAAGGCCCCCGCCCGCCCCGGAGCCGCCGGCGGGTCCAGAGACGGCCGCGGCGGTCCCCCCGGCCGCGGCGACCGCCCCTGGAGTCTCGGATGTCATCGGTGCCTCCCCGCGCCATTTGCACTGACCGGTCAGTACAAAGATAGCCCGGGGCGGAAACCACGCACACCCGCTGAAACGGTGACATCAGACACGTGACCGCTGCGCCCCTGGTCACACGGATATCGGGTGGTGACCTCGGTCACACCGGTGGATCGGCGCCCGGCTCTATTGGACGGCTCGTCTGGTCTGCCAGACTTCGGGCATGACCGACCCGTCGCGCGCGACGCGCCGCCTCGTCGCCCTCATGGCCGGGATGGGCGCCGCCCACATGATCGCGCCGAAGCCCTTCGACGCGATCGTCCCGAAGCGGCTCCCCGGCAGCCCCCGGACGTGGACCTACCTCAGCGGCGTCGCCGAACTCGCGTGCGCCGCCGCCGTCGCCTACCCGCGCACCCGCCGCGCCGGCGCCCTCGCCACCGCCGGGCTCATGGCGGCGGTCTTCCCCGCGAACGTCAAGATGGCCTACGACTGGCGCGACAAGCCCCTGCCGCTTCGCGCCGCCGCCTACGGCCGCCTCCCCTTCCAGGCGCCCCTCATCGCCTGGGCCGTGCACGTGTCCCGCAACGCGGACTGAGCGGGCCGGTCCGCGCCGTGCGGAGCGGACCGGCCTCCGTGTCAGGACGCGTTCGCCATCTCGGCGTACGTCTTGGTCTTCGTGTACGAGTCGAAGATCGCGGTGTTGTTGCCCGCAGGGGACGGCAGGCCCGCGCGGAAGTCGGCGATCCCGTTGAGGATGCCGTTCCAGCCGCAGCCCGACGACTTCGGCACCGCGAACGCGTTGTCGACCGGGGTGGAGGCGATGACGCCGTCGCCGGCGTCGTGCGGCCCGGTGCCGGTGATCGGCTTGTTCGGCGGCGGCGGGTCGGTGGTGGTGTAGGTCAGGTTCAGCACGATCGGGTCCGTGTCGCTGCCGATGTAGCAGGTGTCGCCGAGCAGCGGGTTGATCGTCTTGATCTTGAGCTTGAGCCGCAGCGCGACCGCGCCCTCGGGGGCCAGCTCCGGATCGGCGGCCAACTGCGGCTGCGCGCTGATCTGCAGCAGCGGGATGAAGTCCGAGCCGTCGATGCCGAGCACGCCGCCCTTCACCCGCTGCGGCTCGGCCCGCATCGGGCCGAACACCGCCCACTGCTCCAGGGTGACCGGGTCGTAGCCGTTCGCCCAGGTCATCTTGATCGGCTGGGTGATCGTCTGGTCGATGGACCCGATCTTCAGCTCCCCGCCGCCGATCACCGTCACGCTGCACATCGAGAAGGTCGGGTCGTATCCGGCCGGCAGCTGGTCGGCGGTCGGGCAGTCGTTGAAGTCCAGGCCGGGCGGGACGTCCTGCGCGCTGGCCGGCCGGGTCAGACCGGTGACGGCCAGGGCGGCGAGGCCCGCGCCGAGCGCCGCGGCGGTCAGCCGCCTGAAGGGTGCTCTCATCGTGTCAACTCCATGGGGGTGAGGGGGGCCCGCGCCCCCGCGGCGGGGAGGGGCGGCGCGGGCCGGTCGCGGCGCGGCGGTCGCGCGCCGGGCTAGGGAAGCTCGGTGTAGGTCTTGTAGGCGACGTACTGATTGAAGATCGCCGTGTTGTGCCCGGCGGCCGAGGGCAGCCCGGCGTACAGGTCGACGGCCCAGTTCTCGACGCCGAGGTCCAGCCCGCAGCCGTCGGCCTTCGGCACCGCGAAGGCGTTGTCGACGACGGTGGTCTTCAGCACGGTCGGGTTCGTGCCGACGACCTCGGGCGGCGTACCGGAGATCGGGGTGTTCGGCGGCGGCGGGTTCGTCGTGCCGGGCGTGAGGTGCAGCGCGATCGGGTTCGCGTTGGACCCGATGTAGCACCGGCTTCCGAGCAGCGGGTTCTGCACGTTGACCTTGAGGTTCAGGTTCAGCGTGCCGCCGTCGGTGTTGAGGCCGCCGGCGTACTGCGGCTGGGCGTAGATGGCCGTGACGAACGGGTCGCCGAACAGCCCCGGCTGCACCTGGAACCGGCTCGCCTTGAACGAGCCGAAGATCGTGTACTCCTCCAGGGTGACGGGGTCGAAGCCGGTGGTGTAGGTGAGCGTGATCGGGGAGGAGATCGTCTCCTTGATGGAGCCGAGCTGCATCGTCCCGCCGGTGGTGACGGCGACGTTGCACTGCGCGTACGCCGGGTCGGCACCGGAGGGCAGGGCCGGGCAGGCGGAGAAGTCGAAGGACGGCAGGGTGCCGGCGGACGCGGCGGGGCCGGTGGCGAGCCCGCCGAGCAGGCCGCCGGTGACGGCGAGGGAGGCGGCGCCGGCCTGGAGCCGGCGGCGGAGGGAGAGGCGCATGGGTGCTCCGGGCGAAGGGGGTGGGACGGGCCGTGGGAGCACGGCCCGTCCCGTGGGGTGGGGAGGGGGTCAGGGGGACGGGATCACGGGCCGAGCGTCAGGTCGGCGCCGCCCGGGCTGGTGAGGATCTGGAAGTTGCCGTTGGCCGAGGCCGAGGCCGGGCACCTGCTGTCGCCGGAGATGAACTGCAGGGCCTGGCCCGCCAGCTTGCCCTGCCCGTGCGGGTTGGACGGGACGGGCTTGTTGGCGTTGGTCGGGTTGTACACGTTGATGGTCAGCGGCGTGGAGGTCGTCAGGCCGTAGTGGCACTCCATGCTGGAGATGCCCCAGGCGGGCAGGGTGAGGACGGCCTTGACGTCCACCGAGGGGTTCGGCGCGTTGATCGTGATCGTGCCGTCGCGGTTACCGGCGTGCGAGGAGTCGTAGTCGACGTGGCCGCCGGTGTAGGGCAGGTTGAGCGCGGTGACCGTGGTGGTGCCGCCGCGGTTGTTGGTGCAGCCGGTCAGCGACACGCTGTTGAGCTGCCCGCCGGTGCCGTCGGACTTGGTGTAGGCGCCGAGCGACGCGCTGGTGCAGGTGTTGATGATCGAGCCCAGGCTGCTGAGCCCGGACAGCGTCACGTTGCCGAGGTTGGTGGCGGCCACGTTGCCGGTGTAGGGGGCACCGCCGGAGGTGATGGTGCCGGACGCGAGGGCGGAGCCGGCCAGGCCGATGAGCAGCGCGGTCGAGCCGACGAGCGGAATGGCGATGGTGCCGAGCTTTCTCATGCTGTCTCTTTCAGGGTGGGAGACGCGGGAGCACGGCGTCCGCACGGCCTGGGCCCGGGACCGCGCCGTGGACGCCGCGGCAACCCGGACGGAATCATGAATGACGGCGTTCATCAAGAGGGGGGCCATTCCGCGGCGGCCCTCGACCGGGTTTCAGCTTTCGGGTTATGGCGCCGGTCGATGTCCGAATATGACCGACGCTCCGGTGTGATAGCGGTCACGCTGCGTGGAGCCGGCGGGCGAACGCGCAGGACGTGGGATGACCGGGTGGCCGCACCGGATCTGACTGGCCGGTCATTCCGGTTCCCGGCCGGGCTGGCCGTATCCGGCCACGGGTTTCCCCGACCGTCCCGGCGACCGCTGGCATCGCGGGCTTCAACTGGACCAATGGGCCCCCCGCGGCGTTGCGGGCGGGTCCTGTGGCGGCTCTCACCCCGCGCACCGGACGCTAATGAAAAACGGCGGCGTTTCCCAAATGTGCGCGCCCGCTGCCAACTCCCCGCGAGCCGCGGGAATGGCCGCCGCCCGCGGCCCTACTCGCCCCGGGACGAACGCGACTCCAGCCCGGCCGATTCGGGTTCGCGGGACGGGGCGTCCGGCCCCCAGCGCTCAGGGTCCGGCACCGCGAACGTGTGGAGCAGGCCGTCGCGCAGTTCGGGAAGGCTTTCGGTCTCGCCGCGCGCGATCCGCGAGTACGCGACCTGGTAGATCCCGCCCACGATGGTCTCCGCCATCAGCTCCGGATTCGGGTAGTGCGGGAAGAGCTCGTGCATGTTGTCCGTCACGACCTGCGCGAACGCCGCGAGGGCCCGGTCGCGGCGCTCGGCCGCGAGCGGTCCCGCCGACATCGACTCCACGATGCACATCCGCGCCGCGCGCGGGTTTTCGGACAGGTATCCCAGCAGCGCGCCGAGGCTCGCCCGGACGCGCCCGGTCGCGTCGGGCTGGCCCTGATAGGCCTCCACGACGCGGTCCATCATCTGCTCGACGACGACGTCGCTGGCCCGCAGAAAGGCATCGTCCTTGTTCTTGAAATGGACATAGAACGTCGCCCGTGAAACGCCCGCGTGCGCGATTATGGAATCGACGGTCAGGCCGCGGTATCCCAGCGTCCCGGCGATTTCCACGACGGCGGCGAGAATGCGCGCGACCTGGTGCCCGGCGACGTAGTCGCGCGACAGCCGGTGCCGGCCGGAGGGAAGCCGCCGCCGCTCCCCGCCGCCGTCGTCCATCGCCACCCCCGCGCTCGCCGTCCGGCCGGTCGTCCACGGGCGGCTCCCCGCCGGTGGAACGCCCACCGGCGGATCGTCTCATGCCGGGCGCCGCGCGCCCAGAGACGGCCGTGCGCCCAGAGACGGCCGTGCCCGGAGACCACCACAGGCCCGAAGCCCACCGCGCCCCCGGGAGACCACCGCAGGCCCGGAGTCCGGCGCGCGGCCGGGGCCGTCAGCGGACCGCGATCATCGCCGAGCCGTGGCCGAAGAGCCCCTGGTTGACCGCGATGCCCGCGCGGGCGCCCTCGACCTGGCGGCCTTCGGCCTGCCCGCGCAGCTGCCAGGTCATCTCGCAGACCTGGGCGATCGCCTGCGCCGGGATCGCCTCGCCGAAGCTGGCGAGCCCGCCGCTGGGGTTCACCGGGATCCGGCCGCCGAGCGCGGTCGCGCCGGAGCGCAGCAGCTCCTCGGCGCCGCCGACCTCGCACAGCCCGATGTCCTCGTACCAGTCGAGCTCCAGGGCCGTGGACAGGTCGTACACCTCGGCGAGCGACAGCTCGTCCGGGCCGATGCCGGCCTCCTCGTAGGCGGCGTGCGCGATCGCGGCGCGGAACGGGCGGTCCGGCTCGGGCACCGCGAGGGCCGAGTCCGTGGCGAAGTCGGGCAGGTCGACGACGGTCTTGGGGAACGTCGGCGTCACCGTCGACAGCCCGGACAGGCGCACCGGGTCGGCGATGCCGTGCCTGCGCGCGAACTCCACCGAGGTCAGCACCAGCGCGGCGCCGCCGTCGCTGGTCGCGCAGATGTCCAGCAGCCGCAGCGGGTCGGCGACGACGGCGGACTCGCGGACGTCCTCCAGCGTCACCTCCTTGCGGTACCGGGCGTTGGGGTTGGCGAGCCCGTGCCGGGCGTTCTTCACCTTGACGGCGGCGAAGTCGTCCAGCGTCGCGCCGTGAATCTCCATCCGGCGGCGCGCGTACAGCGCGAAGTAGATCGGGTTGGTGGCGCCGAGGAGCCGGAACCGCAGCCAGTCCGGGTCGTCCGGGCGGTCGCCGCCGACCGGCTTGAAGAAGCCCTTCGGCGCCGCGTCCGCGCCCACGACCAGCGCCACGTCGCACAGCCCCGCGAGGATCTGCGCGCGCGCCGACGCGATCGCCTGCGCGCCGGACGCGCAGGCCGCGTAGCAGCTGGACACCCGCGCCCCGTTCCAACCGAGCGCCTGCGCGAACGTCGCGCCCGAGACGAACCCCGGGTAGCCGTTGCGGATGGTGTCGGCGCCCGCCACGTACTGGACGTCCGGCCAGGTCAGTCCGGCGTCGGCCAGCGCGGCGCGGGCCGCGGCGAGGCCGTACTCCACGAAGTTGCGCCCCCACTTGCCCCACGGGTGCATGCCCGCGCCGAGGACGGCGATGTCGCGACTCACTTGACCGGCCTCCACATCCAGACGGTGTACTCGGCCTCGTCGTCCTCGTACAGGACGCCCTCGGTGAGCTCGACCTCCATGCCGATCCTCAGGTCGTCGACGGTGCAGCCGGGCGCGACCTGGCCGAGCACGACCATCTTCTCGGCGTCCAGCTCGACGGCCGCGACGGTGTAGGGGACGAACGGGTCGGGCGAGACGTACGGGGCCGGCGGCTTGTAGCGCGCGTCGGCGTACGACCAGACGCGCCCGCGCGCGGACAGCGCGTACTCGGCCAGCTCCGAGCCGTCCTTCGGGCCGGTGCAGCGGGGGTTCCGGCAGGCCAGCTCGTTGCGCGGGAAGTAGGGGGTCCCGCAGGACGAGCAGCGCGTGCCGAGCAGCCGCACGTCCCCGTCCTCGGCGGTGAACCAGCCTTCGACGGCCGGAAGGCGTTTCTTGGCGGTGGTGGTCACGCGCGCAGGTTAACAACCAAGCGTCTGTTAGAAAGAGCGGTGTCCCACCCAGCGGGCAGACGTGATCCCGGCGGCGGCCAGCAGCGCGACGCCCAGCAGGACCAGGACGTACAGGCCGGTGCCGGTCCAGTGGCCGCGCTCGTAGGCGACGCCGCCGGCGGTGCCGCCGATGCTGCTGCCCGGCGCCACGCGTGCAGCACAGCGACTTGGCTTCCTCCATCCGCCTAACGGCGAGAGAGTTCAGCGGTCGCCCGCTGGATTTCCTGCTTCGTTGCCGTCTGCCTGCCAGACTTGCGTCGTTTAGGTCTTACGTCGGCTCCACAGGCCGCAACCGCCAGCCCGGCGGCCAGAATGTTCTTCGCGGCGTTGACGTCGCGGTCGTGGACCACGCCGCATCGGCATTCCCATTCCCTCACGTCGAGGGGCATCGCCTCGGTGCTGGTGCCGCAACGCGAGCATGTCTTGGAGGATGGGAACCACCGGTCGGTCACGATGAGTTCGCGGCCGTACCAGTCGGCCTTGTACTCCAGCATCGTCCGCAGATCTCGCCATGCCGCGTCCGAGATCGCGCGGGCCAACGAGTGGTTCTTGACCATGTTGCGGACGTTCAAGTCCTCGATCACGACCGTTTGGTTCTCACGGACGAGCCGAGTCGACAGCTTGTGCAGGAAGTCCCGCCGCTGGTCGGTGATCCGGGCGTGGATACGGGCAACCTTGCGGCGGGCTTTGTTCTGGTTCGCTGAGCCCTTGACCTTTCGGGCCAGGTCCTTCTGTGCCCTGGCGAGCCGTTCCCGGTTGCGGCGCTCGTGCCGGGGGTTGGTGACTTTTTCCCCGGTGGAGAGGGTCACCAGCGAGGTGATTCCCGCGTCCACGCCCACTGCCCGGTCGACCGGGTCCAGCCGGGCTATGGTGTCGGCGCACAGGATTGACACGAACCAGCGGCCCGCGCCATCACGTGACACCGTCACTGTGGAGGGCGTCGTTCCTACAGGGAGTGGACGCGACCACACGATGTCCAGCGGCTCCGACATCTTCGCCAGCGTCAACGCTCCATCGCGCCAGCGGAAGGCGCTACTCGTGTACTCCGCCGACGCCCGCGACTTCCTCTTCGATTTGAACCGTGGGTACCTGGCGCGTCCGGCGAAGAAGTTGGTGAACGCGGTCTGCAAGTGCCGCAGCGCCTGCTGTAACGGCACACTCGACACTTCGGCGAGGAACGCTAAGTCGTCGGTCTTCTTCCACGCGGTGAGTGCGGCCGAGGACTGCACGTAGGAGACGCGGCGCTGTTCGGTGTACCAGGCGCGAGTGCGTTCCTCCAGTGCCTTGTTGTACACGAGGCGCACGCACCCGAGTGTGCGGGCGAGCTCTGCTGCTTGCTCGTCCGTGGGATAGAAGCGGTACTTGAATGCCCGCTTCGTCTGCCGCGCCACAGCTCACAGCCTAACGGATTCGCAGTGAGCATGTCCGGTCCGCTGTTCGACCGCGTCGGGCGCGGCGTCGCGCTCAGCCGGTACGGGCGGGTGTTCGCCGAGCACGCGCGGCGGCTCGTCGCCGAGGAGGAGGCGGCGCGGCGCGCGCTCGCGCAGGCCGCCGACCCCGGGCGCGGCGAGGTGTCGCTGGCGTTCCTGCACACCCAGGGGCCGTCGTTCGTCCCCGGCCTGATCCGCCGGTACCGCGGCGACCACCCCGGCGTGACGTTCCGGCTCAGCCAGGACCGGTCCGAGCGCGTCGCCGCGATGGTGCTCGACGGCCGCGCCGACCTCGCGATCACCAGCCCGCGCCCGGCGGACCCGGCGCTGGTCTGGCGCCCGCTCGTCACCGAGCGGCTCCAGCTCGCCGTGCCGGCCGACCACCGGCTGGCGTCGCGCCGTCGCGCCCGGGTACGGGACGTGCTGGACGAGCCGTTCGTTGCGTTCCAGGAGGGGACGGGCCTGCGGGCGGTGACCGAGGAGCTGTTCGGCCTGTGCGGGGCCCGGCCGCGGATCGCGTTCGAGGGGGAGGAGACCGCGACCGTCCGGGGGCTGGTCGCGGCGGGGCTCGGCGTCGCGATCGTGGCGCCGCCGCCGGCGGGCGAGGAGGTCCCGGGCGTCCGGCACCTCACCCTCGCCGACCCCGGCGGGGTGCGGACGATCGGCCTGGTCTGGGCGCCCGAGCGCACCCGCCCGCCCGTCGTCGAGGGCTTCCGCGCGTTCGTGCTGGAGCGCGGCGGCGAGCTGGACGGGGCAGCTAACTGACTCGTCAGTCACTTGGGCTAGAGTGACCGAGTCGGATTCTGTATGAAGGGTCAGCCGAGAAGGGAAACGCGGATGCGGACTGGACTTCAGGGGAAGACGGCCCTGGTCACCGGGGCGTCCCGGGGCATCGGCAAGGCGATCGCCGCCGCGCTCGCCGCCGAGGGCGCCAACGTCGTCATCTCCTCCCGCAAGCAGGAGTCGCTGGACGAGGTGGCCAAGGAGATCCGCGCCGCCAGCCCGGACGCCGGCGTGCTGGCCAAGGCCGCCCACGTCGGGCACGCCGACGAGGCCGCCGCCTGCGTGGACGCCGCCGTCGCCGAGTTCGGCGGCCTGGACATCCTGGTCAACAACGCCGGCACCAACCCCTACTTCGGCCCGATGGCCGACATCGAGCCCGCCGCCGCGGCCAAGACCGTCGAGATCAACCAGTTCGCGATCGTCCAGTGGACGCAGCTGGCCTGGCGCGCGTCGCTGCAGGAGCGCGGGGGCGCGATCATCAACATCGCGTCCGTCGGCGGTCTGTCCACCGAACACGGCATCGGCTACTACAACGCCACCAAGGCCGCGGTGATCCACCTCAGCCGGCAGTTCGCGATGGAGCTGGCGCCGAAGGTGCGCGTCAACTGCATCGCCCCCGGCCTGGTCAAGACGCACCTCGCCCGCGCCCTGTGGGAGAACAACGAGGAGCAGATCGGCAAGCACATGCCGCTCGGCCGCATCGGCGAGCCCGAGGACATCGCCCACGCCGCGGTGTTCCTGGCCGGCGACACCGCGTCCTGGATGACCGGGCAGACCCTCGTCATCGACGGCGGCTCCACCATCCGCGCCTCGATCGCCTGAGGAGAGACATGTCGCGCTGGGGACTGACCATTCCGCTGACCGGCGTCCCGCTGGCCGAGCACCGCGAGATCGTCGCGGGCCTGTCCGACCTCGGGTACACCGACGCCTGGTCCGCCGAGACCAACGGCACCGACGCGTTCACCCCGCTCGCCCTGGCGTCCCAGTGGGACCCGGGGCTGCGCCTCGGCCCGGCGATCGTGCCGGTCTACACCCGCGGGCCCGCGCTGCTGGCCTCGCACGCCGCCACCCTCGCCGACCTCGCGCCCGGACGGTTCGTCCTCGGCATCGGCACCTCGTCCGACACGATCGTCGAGCGCTGGAACGGCATCCCGTTCACCGAGCCCTACAAGCGCACCCGCGACACCCTGCGGTTCCTGCGCAAGGCGCTGGCCGGCGAGAAGGTCAAGGAGGAGTACGAGACCTTCTCGGTCAAGGGCTTCAAGCTGGAGAACGCGCCCGCGACGCCGCCGCCGATCGTGCTGGCCGCGCTGCGCCCCGGCATGCTGCGGCTCGCCGCCCGCGAGGCCGACGGCGCGATCACCAACTGGCTCGCGCCCAAGGACGTGCGGACGGTCCGCGGCGAGCTGGGCGACGACCCCGAACTGATCGCCCGGCTGTTCGTCTGCCCGACCGAGAACGCCGAGGAGGCCCGCGGGATTGCCCGCTGGATGATCGCCGCGTACATGAACGTGCCGGTGTACCGGGCGTTCCACCAGTGGCTCGGCCGCGGCGAGGCGCTGCGCCCGATGAACGAGGCGTGGGCCGCGGGGGACCGCAAGAAGGCGCTGGAGGTCATCCCGGACGAGGTCGTCGACGACCTGATCGTGCACGGGTCGCCGGAGGCGTGCCGCGCGCGGATCCGCGAGTACGTCGACAACGGGCTCACCACGCCCGTGCTGGCGATCGTCCCGGGCGGCGGGCTGTCGCCGGCCGAGGCCGTGCGGGCCCTCGCGCCCGACGCCGGCTGAGAATCCGGTCACTCTCCGCGTCGGAAAGTTCGCCCGCCGTGATGGTTTACCGCACCTCGCAGCGGGGAGGGTGGGGCAGACCCCCATCCGAAACGAACACCATGAGACGTGAGGAGCTGATCGTGCTCACGCTGACCAGCGGTGCCGTCCAGGTCATCAATACCGTGACCGCGAATCCGGAGCTTCCGCCGGACACCGGCATCCGCATCGAGTCCGGGCTCGACGGCTCGGACGCGCTGCGGCTCTCGGTGGCGCCCGCGCCCGAGGCCGGCGACCAGGTCGTCGAGGAGTCGGGCGCCAAGGTCTACCTGGAGCCGAGCGTCGCCCAGCTGCTGGACGACAAGACCCTCGACGCCCAGGTCGACCCGCAGGGCGACGTGGCCTTCACCATCGCCGAGGGGACCGCGACGTGACATGACCGGCCCGCCCCGCGGGGCCGGGCCCGACATGAGGGGCCGGGGCGCCGATCCGCTGCGGATCGGCGCCCCGGCTGCGTTCCCAGCGGGCTTTCGGCGGGGCTTTCAGCGGGCGGCCATGACGACGGCGACGACGGCGAACACGAACGCCACCGTGGTCAGCACCAGGAACGCGGCGACCACCGCGCAGGCCAGCCCGCGCGGCTGGTCGCGCCAGGTCCCGTAGCGGTCGCGCACCTGCCGGTCCAGTTCCCTCCGCCGCCGCGTCCGGCCCGTCGCGTCGTCCGGATCCTGCGATGGCGGCGTCGTCACGGTGGCCAGTCTCGCAGAACCCGCGCGGTGCTCAGGCGCTCTCGGGGAACGACGGGTGCGGGCCGAGCGCCCAGTACTCGAACAGCCCGTGGCCGGTGGCGGCGTCCCCGGGCGCGGCGCCGTCCAGGTACTCATAGCGGCCCACGGCGTCCACCATCCCCCACATGCGGGCGGCGTCGTCGGGCTTGCGGGTGTCGTAGGCGACGCCCTGCACCTTCAGGTCGGGCCCCTGGTACATGCCGTGCTTCCAGTCCGGCTCCAGCCCGTACCCGGTGCCGACCATCAGGTGGACGGGCAGGATCGGCGTCGCGCGGATCTCGAACGGCTCGCCGCCCGGGGGAGCGAACCGCAGCGTCGCGGTCACCACGTCCCGCGTCCCCTCGGCGTATTCCGGACGGTATTCGGGACGGCCGAGGTACTCGGGCTCGCGGCCGTCCGGCCAGACGCGCGTGGACTCCTCCAGGATGCGCCGGCCCTTCTCGTCCTCCTGCACGATGCAGAGGATGGAGTGGTCCTCGAACTGCATCGGCGCGTAGAGCCAGTAGAACGTCCCGGCGTTCTTCACCTGGATGCCGGGCGGTTCCGGTTCGCCGACGGGCCGGATGCCCCAGGAGCGGTCGCGCGAGCCCCACCAGTGGTCCGGCGTGACGTCGATGGTCTCGCCGTCGACGGTGATGGTGCCGGTCCAGCGGCCGGTCTGGGCGAGGCGCCGCGAGTCGAACACGACGCGCTCCTGCCAGCGCAGGTAGTGCGGCGGTTCGAGCGTCGCGGGGATCGCCCCGTCCCAGGTCAGGTCGAACGACAGGCCGTGCTCGGTCTCGTCCAGCACGACCCGCAGCCGCTTCAGCCCCTCGATGACCTCGACGCGGAACGGCCCGACCGTCGTGTCCATGCGGTCGTTGCCGAGCTCCCGCGACGCCCGCACCACCTTGTGCAGCGGGCCCCGCCGGATCACCGCGAACGCGTCCATCACTCCGAGGTTCGGGTACTGCCCGATGCCGATGAGCATCATCATCTCGTCGGAGCAGGGGTGGACGTTGAAGTAGTAGCGGTCGTAGAAGTTGCGGTCCGACGTCGTGACGTGCCGCATCACCTCGGGCGCCTGGTGGATCGGATAGTCGTCGAGCGGCGAGAGGGTCACGCGTCGCCTCCGAGGATGCGCGCCAGCAGCTGCGTGCAGTTGTTGTTGTGGGGGAAGTCGGCGTCCTGGTCGATCCAGCCGAAGTCGATCATCGCCTGGCCGATCCGCGCCATGATCACCGAGAACTTGAAGCCGGACAGGATCTCGTAGTACGCCATGTCCCGCATCGGGCGCCCGAGCAGCTCCTCGTAGCGGGCGATCGTGTCGGCGTAGGACGGGAAGCCCTCCAGCCGGGCCGCGCCGACGCCCTCGGAGTGGTGCCGGTCCAGGAACATGAACCAGGCGAGGTCCTCCTCGGGGGCGCCGAGCATCGCGGTCTCCCAGTCCAGCACCGCGGCCGGGACGCCCGACTGGAAGATCACGTTGCCGATGCGGGCGTCGCCCCACAGCGCGACGGGGGCGTCCGGCTCCTCGGGCCGGTTCGCCTTCAGCCAGTCGAGGGCCTTCAGCGCCGTCTCCTGCGGGCCCTTGTACGCCCAGTGCAGGTAGTGCTCGTAGTAGCCGAGCCGCTGCTCCAGGCCCGGGGCGCCCCATGCCGGCATGTCGAGGAACTCCAGGCCGAGCTCCTTGACGTCCAGCCTGTGCAGCCGCGCGATGATCTCCAGCGTGGACCACCACATCGCGGCGCGCTCGTCCGGCGCGACCTCGGTCACCCAGCCGTCCATGTGGTACGGCGGCATGTCGGTCGGGACCCGGCCGTCGATGCGGCCCATCACGAAGAACGGCGCGCCGAGCACGTCACCGGACGGCTCGTACCAGCGGATCGGCGGCACCGGGATGTCGGTGCGCTCGTCCAGGATCCGCATCAGCCGGTACTGCTCCTCGAACCGCGGCTCGGGGAAGATCTGGTAGTTCGCGGGCGCGACCCGCGCGACGTACGGCGCGCGCCGCCGCGCGCCGTCCTCGGTCCACTCGGCGTCGAACATCAGCGTCTCGCTGGAGAAGCCGCTGGTCTGCGGCGTCTCCAGATGCGGGACCGCCGCGCCGGGCAGCCGCTCGCCGAGCCAGTCCGCCAGAGCGGTCCTGGTGACCTCGGGATCGCGTTGGTCGGGAACGGGCATCCGCCGCCTCCTCGCTCCGGGGCACGCCCGAACTAGAACGAGTTCTAGTGGCGTTCACCGTGTTGTATCAGCGGCGATAGCGCCGGTCAATGGTCCGTTCACCGGCCCTGCGTGGAAAACTGGATCAATGCGTCTCACCAAGCTCGGCCACGCGTGCGTCCGGCTCGCGCAGGACGACCGCACCCTCGTCATCGACCCCGGCGCCCTCACCGGGGACGCCGACCCCTACGCCGGGGCGCAGGCCGTACTGATCACCCACGAGCACTTCGACCACTTCGACGCCGACGGGCTGCGCCGCGCCATGGCCGCCGATCCCGCGCTCGAGGTATGGACGTCGCGGGTCGTCACCGAGAACCTCGCCGACCTCGGCGGCCGCGTCCACCAGGTCGGTCACGAGGACGCCCTCACCATCGCCGGCTTCGACGTGCACGTGTACGGCGAGGACCACGAGATCATGCACCCGGACCTGCCGCCGATCCCCAACGTCGGCTTCCTGGTGGACGGCGAGGTCTTCCACCCGGGCGACGCGCTGACCGTCCCCGGCGTCCCCGTCCCGACGCTGTGCCTGCCGGGCAACGCGCCGTGGATGCGGGCCGTCGACCTGTACGAGTACACCCGCGCCGTCCGCCCGGAGCGCGCCTTCGCGATCCACGACGGACTGCTCAACGACGTCGGCCTGTCGGTGATGGAACGCGTTCTGGCCGGCGCCGGCGAGGAGCTCGGCAGGGAGTTCCGCCGCCTCGCGCCCGGCACCACCGTCGACCTGGCCCGCCCGTGACCCCGCACCCCCCGGCGGGCGGCGCCCGCGTACCCTCTCCCCGGCCGATCCAGGCGGTCTTCTTCGACCTCGGCGAGACGCTGATCAACGAGGGCGAGATCTACGGGCGCTGGGCCGACTGGCTGGGCGTCCCGCGGCACACGTTCCTCACCAAGCTGGGCGCGATCCTCGCCACCGGCGGCGGCCACCGGGACGTGTTCGAGTACTTCCGGCCGGGCTTCGACCTGGAGGCGGAGCAGAAGCGGCGGGTGGAGGCCGGCGTGTCGAACGGGTTCGGCGTCGACGACCTGTACCCGGACGCGCGGGCCTGCCTGCGGGCGCTGCGCGAGCAGGGCCTCTACGTCGGGATCGCCGGGAACCAGCCGGTGGAGGCCGCCGAGCAGGCGGAGGCCCTCGGGCTGGACACCGACGTCATCGGCATCTCCGACGTCTGGGGCGTGGAGAAGCCGTCGCCGGAGTTCTTCGAGCGGTGCGCGCAGATCGCCGACGTGCTGCCGGACCGCGTCCTGTACGTGGGGGACCGCATCGACAACGACGTGCGTCCCGCCATCGCGTTCGGGATGAAGGCGGCGTTCCTGCGGCGCGGCCCGTGGGGCCACATCCAGGAGGACGCCGAGGCCCTCGCCGCATGCCTGTTCGTCCTGGACGACCTGGACGGCCTGCCCGACCTGGTGGCCCGCCACAACGTCCCCTAAGGGACATCCCGTAATCCCCGAGGGGGAGCGCCGGAGGCCGTGGACGTCCTCCTCCGGGGGAGCACGGAACGACCCGTACGGGCGATGTGGGACCGGGTGCCCGGTTCGTAGCGTGGACGTCGTGGCCGTGAGAACCGCGGCCCCCCGGGCCGACCGCCCGGTGTTCACTCGAACGAATCGGGGAGACGGAACATCATGAACGGCCTCTATCGTCCGCGTCACGGCCGGATCATCGGCGGCGTCTGCGCGGGCCTCGCCCAGCGGTTCGGCATGGCGCCGTCGACCGTCCGGCTGCTCGCCCTGCTGTCCTGCCTGCTGCCCGGGCCGCAGTTCGTGATCTACCTGGTGCTGTGGGTGACGCTGCCGAGCGAGGACCGCTACATGGCGCGCGCCCACTGAACCGGCGCCGCGCGGTCAGTACCCGCTGATCAAGATCATCGGAACCGCTCGACCGGGCCCGCCCTTGGGTGTTAGATCGGTGCACAGCATCACAGGGGCGGCGGCACCGCGAGCGGGCGGCACCGCGGCCCCGGGGAAGGAGCCGCGGTGCCGGAGCAGGGCCCGGGCCCGGGCCGGTCGGCGGGCGACGCCGCCCGGGAGGCGGGCGGCGGCGGGCATGCGACCCCGGACGCCCGGCGGGGCGCGCCGGGGGCCGCCGCGCGCGACGCGGCGGCCAGCGCCGAGCAGGCCGCGCGGCTGCTCGGCCACCTGCGCGACCTCGCGCGCGCCCGGCGCCGCCCGTCCCGCGACCTGGCCGAGCACGAGCAGGTGCACTGGCTCGCCGACCTGCCCGGCGACGTCTACGTGGAGACCGACGCCGGGCCCGGCGACGTGCTGTTCAGCGTCCCGGTCATCCCGCTGACGCCGCCCGCCGTCCTGGAGGAGTTCGACGGCTGGCTCGGCCTCCGGCACTGGTACCGGATCCTGCGCGACCTCGCCGACCACGACGTCCTCCTCGCCACCGGCCTGTTCGCCTGGCGGCCGCCGGACGCGCCGCCCGTGCACGACCACCTCCTCGGCACCCCCGTCCGGATCGCCCTGGACGAGCGCACCGAGCGCATCGACGTCGTCCTCGCCGGCCGCACCACCCTGCGCGACCGGGAACTGCTCGCGGACACGCCCGGGTTCCGGCCCGCCGACTGGGTGTCGGACGCCGTCCAGGCCGGGCAGGGGTTCGGGCTGCACGCCTCGGTCGGCGACGTCCTGCGCAAATGGTGCGCCACCGCGATCTCCGGCACCGTCGACTACCGGGAGGACTGGGCCGCCGAGGGCGCGCCGACCCCCGTCCCGCGGCTGCGGCTCGCGCCCGCCCTGGTCGTCCGGCCGCCCGGGCGCGAGGCCGCCGCCGACTACTGCACCCGGCTGATCGGGCTGCTGTCGCACGGCGTCCCCGAGGGGCTCGCCCGGTTCCTCGACCCCGCCCGCCGCCCGCAGGTCATGCACGTGCCCGAACGCACCCCGCGCACAGTCCCCGACCTGCTCACCGGGCTGCTGGTGCGCGGCCACCGGGTGCTCGTCGCCACGTCCGGCGCCTCCGCGTCCGCCGCGCTGCGCGCCGCGCTGCCGCCCGACCTCGCCGCCCTCACCGTCGCCGACCCCGCCACCGCCGCGCAGGCCGCCGACACCGTCCGGGCCCGCGCCGCCGCGCCCGTCCCCGACCTCACCGACCTCGCCGAGCGGGCGGCGCAGGCCGAGCAGGACGTCGCCGAGCTGACCGAGCACCTGCGCAGCGGCTCCGTCGCCGACCTCGGGTCCGGCTACCGCGGCGCGCGCGGCGAGCTCGCCGAGCGGCTCCGCGCCGAGGCGCCCGGCCTGTCGTGGATGCCCGTCGCGCCCGACCTGCCGCCGACCCCGCCGATCTCCGCCGCCGAGGCCGCCGAACTCACCGCGCTGCTCGCGAGCGAGACGCCCGAGCGCAAGGCCCGCACCGCCCAGCGCGACGTCGACCCCGGCACCCTGCCGAGCGCCCCCTACGTCCGCACCCTCATCGAGGCGGAGGCGGCCGCCGCCGACCGCGTCCAGCGGTCCGAGACCGACCTGTCGCGCCGGCTGCGCGCCCACGACGTCACCCTGCTCGCCCGGCTCGACGGCGCCGCGTCCAACGTCGGCGCCGCGCTGCGCGCCCTCGGCCTGGACGGCCACCCCGGCGGCTGGAACCCCGCCGACCTCGCCGTCCGCGCGTTCGCCGACGCCCTCGCCCGCCGCCGCCCCCTCGTCTGGACGCGGGTCATCGAGATGGCGTCCCGCGCCGAATGGGCCGAACGCGCCATCGAGGGCATGGGCGGCCACCGCGTCCGGCTGCCGGCCGGCGAACTGCACCTGCGCCGCCTCGCGAGCGCCGCGCAGGACCTGCGCAACCACCTCACCGAAGGCGGCACCCTCAAGCGCGGGCCGCTGCGGTCCGCCGCGCAGAAGCAGGCCGACGCGCTGCTCGCCGGCGTCACCGTCGACGGCGAGCCGCCCGCCACCGCCGCCGCGCTGGACCTGGTCTTCACCGACCTCATGATCCGGATGACCTGCCAGGAGCTCCAGTACGTCTGGGAGGCCGCCGGCATCTCCTTCCCCGCCGACCTCCCGCCCGCCGACCGGGTCGCCCGGTTCGTCCGCGCGCACGCCCGGCTCGACCGCGTCCACCGCCTCATCCCGTACGTCGACGAGACCCGGGACCTCCTCGACCGCGCCGGGCTCGCCGTCCCGCTCAGCCACCCGCTGCAGTGGCACGGCTACGTCGCCGCCCTGGACAGCGCGCTGGAGGGCCTCGGCGTCAACCGCGCCGCCGCCGACCTCGACGCCCTGCGCGACTCCATCGGCCCCGCCGGCCCCGGCGCGCCCCCCGAGCTCGTCGCCGCCCGCGCCGCCATCGACGCCCGCGACGCCGGCGCCTACGGCCGCTGCCTCGGCGCGCTCGCCGAGGCCCGCCACGAACGCGCCCTCCAGCTGCGCTGCGAGGAGCTCCTCGACCGGGTCCGGGCCGTCCACCCCGACCTCGCCCACCTGCTCCTCGCCACCGACGGCGACGACGCCTGGCACGAGCGCACCCGCAAGTGGGACGACGCCTGGGCGTGGGCCCGCGCGTCCGGCCGCCTCGCCGAGACCGCCCTCTCCCCGACCGAGCAGCGGCTCCGCGCGTCCCTGAACGCCGCCGAGGAGCGCCTGCGCGCCGCCGGCGCCGCCCTTGACTCCGCCCGCGCCTGGACCGCCGTCCGCGCCGCCCTGCCCCCGGCGCCCGCGTCCCCGCTGGAGACCGTGCCCGCCTGGATCGTCCCGCTGTGGCGCATTCCCGACGCCGTCCCGCCCTATCCGGACGCGTTCGACGCCGTCATCGTGGACGGTGAGCAGGACGCCGGCGCCGAGGCCCTCTTCCTGCTGTGGCTCGCGCCCCGCAGCATCCTCGTCGGCCCGGCCGGCCCCGGACTCCCCGTCCCCGAGGGCCCGCCGCCTGCGACGCCGCTACCGGCGTCCCTCCGCGACACCGTCACCCCGACCGCGTCCCTCTTCACCCTCCTCGCGCCCCCGGACCCCCCGCAGAAGGCCCCCGAAGACGCCCACCCGGCCGAGCCCGCCCCGGCGCCTCCCGCCCCGGACCCCGTCCCCCAACAACGCGCCGCACCGCCGCCCGACCCGAGACGCCCCGCCGGCCGCCACGCCCGACCCACCGGCCCCCCACAGGAGCGCTCCGCCACACCACCCCCCGCCGCGCGCCCACCCGAGCCGCGGACCCATGCGCAGCCCGAGGAACCGGTCAGCGCCACCCCGCTCACCCCCCGAAACGCACCGCCACCCCCACCCGAGCAACGCCCTGCCGCCCCGCCGAGCGCGTCCGCCCCCGGCGCACGTCCGCCCGAGCGACGTGCCGCCGCCCCGCCGAGCGCGTCCGCCCCCGGCGCGCGTCCGCCCGAGCGACGTGCCGCCGCACGCGACGAACAACCGGCCGGCGCCGCTTCGCCCGGCCCGCCGAGCGGATCCACGCAGGGCGCACGTCCGCCCGAGCAGCGCCCGTCCGAGCGGCGGACTGGTGCGCGGGATGAGGGACCGGTTGGCGCCGCTCCGGTCGGCCCGCCGAGTGCGTCCGCGCCCGGCGGGTGTCCACCCGAGCGGCCGCTGCCCGAGCGGCGGGCCGGTGCGCGGCATGCGGAAGCGGCCGGTGCCGGGTCGGCTGGTCCGGCGAGTGCGTCCGGGGCTGGCGGGCGGGGTTCCGGTGGGGCGGACGAGTGGCGTGTTGTGCGGGGGGAGCGGGCCGGGCCCGGTGCGGAGGACGAGTCGCCGCGCGTCCAGCGCGGGCGGTCGATCGCGACGTACAAGCGGCCCGAGCTGATGCGGATCGTGGCGCGCGTCGCCGAGCGGGAGCCCGATCTCACCGACGACCAGCTCGTCGACCTGGTGAGCCGCCTGCTGGCCTGTCCCGAGGACGAGGCGCTGCTGGTCGGCGCGCGCCTGCGGTATGCGGTGGAGGTCTACCGCGAGCAGTCCGGGCACTGAGGCCGCTTCGGCGGGTGGCGCAGTCAGGGTGTGCGTGAGCCAAAGGCGGGGCCGAAGACGACGAGGAGCACGAGGTCCTCGGTGATGTCGGTGAAGCGGTGCTCCTCGCCCGCCGGCACGAAGATCACCGAGCCGGGGCCGACGTCGGCCGCCGCGGTCGGATCCGGCGCCGCTGATCCGCCGCTATCTGGCCGCGTTCGGCCCGGCGTCCGTCAAGGACTTCCAGATCTGGTCGGGTCTGCGCCGCGTGGACGCCGCGTTCGAGCAGCTCCGCGCGGACCTGGAGCTCGACCGGGACGAGAGCGGTGCGGAGCTCTTCGAGCGTGGGTTCGCTCACCCACCCCACGCTGCTGGTGGACGGCCGGGTCCGCGGCGTCTGGAGGCTCCGGCACGACCGGAGGGCGGGGCGCGCCGCGCTGAGCGTCGATCTGCTCGGTCCGCTGCCGGACGCCGCGCCCGTCGAGGAGGAGGCCCGTCGCCTGCTGTCGTTCGCGGCGCCGGGGGCCGTCCACGAGTTCCTTGATCTCCGGTTCCCGCCAGGTCAGGGCACGGACAGCACGATCTTGCCCTGGATGTGGCCGCGTTCGGCGCGCTCGTGGGCCTTCGCGGCGTCGGCCAGGTCGAAGACCGAGTCGATGCCGGCGCGCAGGGAGCCGTCGGCGAGCAGGGCGGCGAGTTCGGCCATCTGGGCGCCGTCGGAGTGGACCTGGCCGCCGCGGAACTCGATGCCGCGCCGGGCGGCCTCCTCCCGGTGGTACTCGCCGTGGAAGACGGGGCTGATCACCCCGCCGTCCCTGACCGCCTTGAGGAACCGGTGGCCGTCGGGGCCGCCGACGGTGTCGACGACGAGGTCGGCGTCGCGGACGGCGTCCTCGGGGGCGGTCGCGGTGTAGTCGACGTACTCGTCGGCGCCGAGGTCGCGGAGGAAGGCCTCGTGGCGGGACGAGGCGACCGCGATGACGTGCGCGCCGCGGGTCTTGGCGAGCTGGACGGCGAAGTGCCCGACGCCGCCGGCGGCGCCGTTCACCAGGACGGTCCATCCGTGCGGCAGCCGGATGTGGTCGACCAGGTACTGGTAGGCGGTCAGCCCGGCCATCGGGACGGCGGCGGCGTGGACGTGGTCGACGGACGGCGGTTTGCGGGCGAGGTGCGCGGCGGGCGCGGTGGTGTACTCGGCGTAGGCGCGCCCGCCGTTGTTCAGGCCGGGGAAGCGGACGAGGCCGAAGACGGCGTCGCCCACGGCGAAGCCGGTGACGCCGGGCCCGACGGCGGCGACGACGCCGGAGACGTCGGAGCCGGGCGTCCAGGGGAACCGGAGGCGCGGGCGCTCCCGGCCGGCGAAGTGCTCGTCGGCGAACATGGCGAAGTCGCGCCGGGCGTACCAGTCGGGCGGGTTGAGGCAGGCGGCGCGGACGCGGATCAGGACGTCGCCGGGGCCGGGCTCGGGGACGGGGACGTCGTCCAGGACGAGCACGCCGGGGTCGCCGAAGCCGTGCGCGCGGATCGCTTTCACGAGAGGGCCTCCAGAATAAGTGGAGCAGTGCTCCGAATCATAGGCGGAGCGCTGCTCCGATTGTCAACCGCCTAGGATGCGGGCATGACGCGCACGCTGCGGGCCGACGCCCGGCGCAATCGGGAGCGCATCCTGGACGTGGCGGCCGCGGTCGTGGCCGAGCAGGGGACGCAGGCGTCGCTGCGCGACATCGCGCGCCGCGCCGGGGTCGGGATGGGCACCCTCTACCGGCACTTCGCGACGCGCGAGGAACTGCTGGAGGCGCTGCTCGGCGGCCGGTTCGACCGGCTCGCCGACCGCGCCGAGGCGCTGCGGGACGCGCGCCCGCCCGGCGAGGCGCTGGCCGCGTGGCTGCGCGAGTTCGCGACCGGCGTCGCCGGCTACCGGGGGCTCGCCGCGTCCCTGGTCGCGACGCTGGAGGACGACACCACGTCCCTGCACGCCTCGTGCGCGCGCATGCGGGCGGCGGGCGCCGACCTGCTCGCCCGCGCGCAGGAGGCCGGGGAGATCCGCCCGGACGTCGACGGGACCGACCTCTTCGCGCTCTTCAGCGGCGTCGCGTCGATCGCCGACACGGCGCCGTCCCTCGCCGCGCGCCGCGACCATCTGCTGGACCTGGTGATGGACGGCCTCGCCGCGCGGGGCTGACGTGTGATTTCTCGGCACTCGCCGTATTCGGTCGTTGGTTGTCTGTACAAAGGTCCCGTGACCGGGTGGGACGAGGACGCGCTGGCGGGGCTCCGCGCCGCCGTGGCGCGCGGCGACGCGCGCGGGGGGCTGGCGGTGCTGGCCGGGCGGCCGCTCGGCCCGGTCCTGCAGTACGCGGGGGACGTGCTGGCCGCGGCGGTCGCCGCCGGGCTGGCGGACGCCGAGGCCGCGGCCCGCAAGTGCCTGGCGGAGCTGGAGGAGCGCGGCCTGCCCGGCGACGCCGAGCTGGCGGACGAGCTCGCCGCCGCGCTCGGCGCCCGGCCGTCCGGCCTGGCGGCGCTGCCCGTCGACCTCGGCGCGATCGCACAGGCGCTGGAGGCGGGTCCGGCGGACGGGCCGTGGCTGCTCGACCTGGAACGCGGCGACGTCCTGGCGCCGGACGAGCCCCCGTCAGGCGAGCCGTGCGGCGACGGCGGACGGTACCTGCCGATCCCGCCGGAGGGCCCGCGGCGGGAGGCGGAGGAGCCGCGCCGCGGACGGGCGCGCCGCTGGCTCGCCGGGCAGGGGTTCCGGCCCGCGCCCCGGGCCCTCTAGTAGCCGGGCCGGACCAGCGGGAACGGGATCGTCTCGCGGATGCTGCGGCCGGTGAGCGTGATCAGCAGCCGGTCGACGCCCATGCCCATGCCGCCCGCCGGGGGCATCGCGTACTCCAGGGCGCGCAGGAAGTCCTCGTCCAGCTCCATCGCCTCGGGGTCGCCGCCCGCGGCCTGCAGCGACTGCTCGGTGAGCCGCTGCCGCTGCAGGATGGGGTCGATCAGCTCGGAGTAGGCGGTGCCGAGCTCCAGGCCGAACACGATCAGGTCCCACTTCTCGGCGAGCCGCGGGTCGTCGCGGTGCGGCCGGGTCAGCGGGGAGGTCTCGGCGGGGTAGTCGCGGACGAAGGTGGGCGCGGTCAGCTGCTCCTCGACCAGGGCCTCGAACAGCTCCTGGACGATCTTGCCCTGCCCCCACGCCGGGTCGAAGTTCAGCCCGGCCCGTTCGGCGAACCCCCGGACGGCCGAGAGCGGGGTGTCCGGGGTGACCTCCTCGCCGAGCGCCTTGGACACCGACTCGTAGACGGTGATCTCGTGCCAGGGCTCGGCCAGGTCGTACTCGACGCCGTCGCGCACGACGACGGTGGTGCCGAGGGCGGCGCACGCCGCGTCCACGACCAGGCCGCGGGTCAGCTCCGCCATCGTGTCGTAGTCGCCGTACGGCTCGTAGGCCTCCAGCATCGTGAACTCGGGGTTGTGCTTCTGCGACACGCCCTCGTTGCGGAAGTTGCGGTTCAGCTCGAAGACCCGCCCGACGCCGCCGACGAGCAGCCGCTTGAGGTACAGCTCGGGGGCGATCCGCAGGTAGAGCTGCATGTTGTAGGCGTTGATGCGGGTGGTGAAGGGACGCGCGGCCGCGCCGCCGTGGATCGGCTGCAGCATCGGCGTCTCGACCTCGAGGAAGCCGCGGGCGCGCAGCCCGTCGCGGACGGCGGCGATGGCGTCGCCGCGCATCCGCAGCATCTTCCGCGACTCGTCGTTGACGATGAAGTCGACGTAGCGCTGCCGGACCCGGGCCTCCGGGTCGGACAGGCCGCTGCGCTTGTTCGGCAGCGGCCGCAGGCACTTGGCGGTGAGCTGCCAGCACGACGCGAGCACCGACAGCTCGCCGCGCCGCGACGTGCCGACCTCGCCGCGCACGCCGACCTGGTCGCCGAGGTCGACCAGCGACTTCCACTGGCGCAGCGATTCGGCGCCGAGGGCGTCGGAGGTCAGCATGACCTGGAGGTCGGCGGTCTCGTCCCGCAGCGTCACGAAGATCAGCCTGCCGTGCTCGCGGGCCAGCACGACCCGCCCGGCGATCGCGACGTGCTCGCCGGTGCGGGCGTCGGGGGCGAGGCCGGCGAACCGCTCGCGGACGTCGGCGGCGAAGTCGGTGCGCGCGAACCCGAGCGGGTAGGGCTCCATCCCGGCGGCGCGGATCTGGTCGAGCTTGGCGTGCCGGACCCGCTCCTGCTCCGACAGCCGGCGCTGCGGGGCGCGGGCGGCGTCGGCGGCCTCCTCGATCCGCTTGATCTCCTCGACGAGGTCGGTGGACGGGACGATCGCGGCGGCACGGTCCAGCTTCGGGCGGTTGAGGTTCGGCAGGAAGCCCTCGGCGCGGGCGTAGGCGAGCCCGAGCCGGATGATGTGGCGGCCCTGCATGTAGCAGATGAAGCGGGGCCGCCAGTCGGGCAGGTACTTGGCGTTGGACAGGTACAGCGACTCCAGCTGCCAGAACTTCGACGCGAACGACAGGAACCGGTAGTACAGCCGCGACACCGGCCCGGCGCCGATCTGGGAGCCGCGCTCGAACGCCGAGCGCAGCATCGCGAAGTTCAGCGACAGGTGCTGCGCCCCGACCGCGGCGGCCTTCTCGGCGAGCTTGGCGACCATGTACTCGTTCAGGCCGTTCTCGGCCGCCCGGTCGCGGCGCATCAGGTCGAGGGAGAGCCCGCTGCGGCCCCACGGGACGAAGCTGAGCAGCCCGCGCAGCTCCCCGTGCGCGTCGAACGCCTCGACCATGACGCAGCGCCCGTCGGTGGGGTCGCCGAGCCGGCCGAGCGCCATGGAGAAGCCGCGCTCGGTCTCCTCGCCGCGCCAGGCGTCGGCGCTGCGGATGAGCTTGGCCATCTCCCAGGCGGGGATCTGCGAGTGGCGGCGGATCCGGATCGTGTACCCGGCCCGCTCGACCCGGCGGACGGCCTGCCGGACCTGCCGCATCTCCCGGCCGTCCAGGTTGAACTCGGAGAGGTCGATGATCGCCTCGTCGCCGAGCTCCAGCGCGTCGAACCCGTGCCGCTTGTAGACGTGCGCGCCGCGCTCGCCGACGCTGACGGCGCCGGGGATCCAGGCGTGCTCGCGGCACTCCTCCAGCCACGCCTCGATCGCCTGGTCCCAGGACTCGGGGTCGCCGAGCGGGTCGCCGCTGGCGAGGGAGACAGAACCCTCGACCCGGTAGGCGATGGCGGCCTTTCCGTTCGGTGCGACCATGACGTCCTTGTCGCGGCGCAGCGCGAAGTAGCCGAGGGAGTCCTGCTCGCCGTACTCGGCCAGCAGCCGACGCGCCGAGAGCTCCTCGGGCGGGCTGAGCACCGGGTCGCGGCGGCCCGGCTTGAACAGCGCCCAGAACGTGGCGATCATCAGCCCGGTGCCGAGGACCCACAGGATCGCGTCCACCCAGAACGGGACGGACACGTCGATCGGCTTGCCGGTGACGCGCGGCCCGAGGACGGTCTGCAGGATCGCGTAGTACGGGTGCGTCCAGAAGTCGCCGTCGGCGTTGCGGTCGGTGACGGTAACCAGGAACGTGCCGATCCCGCAGGTCACGATCAGCAGGCTGGTGAAGACGGTGGCCGCGAGCCGCCGGTTGGCCCGGTCGGGCAGCGTGGTGAACTGGCCGCGCGCCGACACCAGCAGGCCGAGCACCGCCAGGTACACGGCGGCGGTGACGATCAGCCCGACGGAGGTCGGCTCGGACGGGTCGAACACGGTGCTCAGCACGGCGGCGACACCGAGCGCGGCGGGCAGGCAGAAGATCAGGACCAGGATCCGCCAGGCGGCCTTCTTGCGCCGCCGGATGCCCATCGACAGCAGGATCCAGAGCATGCCGATGGGCACGCTGGGGAACCAGCCCAGGTAGCCGATCCAGCGCAGGGCCCAGATATCGGTTATCTCGAGGATGAGACCATAGGAGACCCAGGCGAGCAGCGACAGGATCCCGGAGAGACGGGTGTACCAGAAGAAGATGGTGGGCGCGGCCTGCAGGAGCCGGCGCCATTCGCCCAGTAGGCCCTTCTCCGCCATGGTCCCCCCGTCGCCTTGCGCGGCCCGCTTGGCCGTACCGGGCTTATTCATACCGGGTGTCACGTGCACCACGCTCCCGTCCGGGCCCGCCCGCCCCGCGGCGAACCTCGGCGCGGCGCCGGACGTCGTACGAGTGGGGGGATGTCGCTTGCAAGCTCGATCCAAGGTTGTCAGCAAAAGTCGATATGGTCGCGGATATGCCAAATGAGACCACCGGTGAGCGGTTGCTCGCCCGCCGCTACCGACTGGTGACCCAGGTCGGCCGAGGCGGCATGGGGACGGTCTGGCAGGCACACGATGAGGTCCTCGGCAGAGACGTCGCGGTGAAGGAGGTCATCCTCCCGCATGGTCTCACCGACGAGGAACGCGCTGTCCACCATAAGCGTACGTTCCGTGAGGCGCGCACCGCGGCCCGGCTCGGCCACCCCGGCGTCGTCACCGTCTACGACGTCGTGGAGGAGGACGGCCGGCCCTGGATCATCATGGAGCTGATCAAGGCCCGCTCGCTGGATCAGGTGATCAAGCAGGAGGGCCCGCTGGAGCCGCGCCGCGCCGCGGAGATCGCCCGCCAGATGCTGGCCGCGCTGCACGCCGCGCACCAGGCCGGGGTCCTGCACCGCGACGTCAAGCCGAGCAACGTGCTGATCACCGGCGCGGGCCGGATGGGCGAGCGCGCCGTGCTCACCGACTTCGGCATCGCCACCGCCTCCGGCGACGCGACCCTCACCCAGACGGGCCTGGTCATGGGCTCGCCCGCCTACATCGCTCCCGAACGCGCCCGCGGCCGCACCGCGGGCCCCGCCTCCGACCTCTGGTCGCTCGGCGTCACCCTGTACGCGATGCTGCACGGCAGGTCGCCGTTCGAGCGCTCCGAGCCGATGGCCGCGCTGGTCGCGGTGATCTCCGACGAGCCGGACCCGCCGGAGAAGGGCGGCCGGCTGATCCCGGTCATCGAGGGCCTGCTGCGCAAGAACCCCGACCAGCGGATGGACGCGATCGAGGCCGGCGCGCTGCTGGACGACATCGTCCGGCAGCAGACCGCCGACACGCAGCGGACGATGGCCGTCGAGTACCCGCCGGGGGAGGTGGCGGAGCCGCCGGCGCAGGAGCCCGGCAGCACGATCCCCGACCCCTACGGCGGGCGGGTCGACGCGCCGCGCGACCGGAGGCGGCCCGGAGCCGAGGGCGCCACCCCGGCGGCGCCCCGGGCCGACCCGCCGGGCACGCCCGCGCCGCGCGCCGAGTCGCCGGACGCCCGGCCCGACCAGCTCACCCGGTTCGACGTGCCGGCCGGCGCCACCGACCGGCGCGACCCGGGCCGGGAGGAGTCCTGGGCGGCCGAGCCCGGGACGCTTCCGGCGCAGGGCCCGCCTCCCGACGCCACCACCCGGATGGGCGGCGCGACCGGCCCGGCCGGCCGTCCCGCGCTCGCCTCGAACCGCAAAGTGATGATCGCGGCCGCGGTCGTGCTGCTGGCGATCGTGGTGATCGCCGGCATCGCGTGGGCCAACTCCGGCGGCGGCGGCAAGCCGGACAAGAGCAAGAACAGGAAGGCGGGCCCGTCGGCGACGAGCAGCGCCTCGTCCTCGCACCCGTCCACCAAGGCGTCCCCGTCGGCCTCGCCGAGCGCGCCGAGCACGGGCCTGCCCGCCGGGTTCACCGTCCACCACGACAAGTCGGGCTACTCGGTGCCCGTCCCGGCCGGGTGGAGCGGCCCGGAGCGCAAGCAGGGCGGCGACTACTTCTACGCGCCGGACCGGCGGACCTACATCCAGATCGACCAGACCGACAACCCGAGCAAGAGCGCGATCGACGACTGGCGGGAGCAGGAGGGCGGCGGCGCCAACTTCACCGGCTACCGGAAGATCAAGATCGCGCCGACCGGCGACCACCCGCCCGTCCCCGACACCGGCAACGGCGACAAGTCGGCCGACTGGGAGTTCACCTACGAGGGCGACGGCGGCCGGATCCACATCCTGAACCGGGGGTTCGTCGCGAACGGGCACGGCTACGCGATCCTGCTGCGCGCGCCGCAGGACGCGTGGGACCGCACATTCTCGCAACTGCAGCCGGTGTACGAGCACTTCAAGCCGGCGGAGGACTGATGGACGAAGGGCACCTGCTCGCCGGCCGGTACCGGCTGCTGTCGGTGGTCGGCCGCGGCGGCATGGGCACGGTCTGGCGCGCCCAGGACGAGACGCTCGACCGGGAGGTGGCGGTCAAGGAGGTGCTGCTGCCGTCCGGGCTGAGCGACGACGACCGCCGCACCCGGCACCAGCGGACGCTGCGCGAGGCGCGCGCGTCGGCGCGGCTGAACCATCCGGGCGTGGTGACCGTCCACGACGTCGTGGACGAGGACGACCGGCCGTGGATCGTCATGGAGCTGGTCAGGGCGCGCTCCCTCCAGGACATCGTCGACGAGGACGGCCCGCTGCCGCCCGGGCGCGTCGCCGCGATCGGCCGGCAGATCATCGGGGCGCTGCGCGCCGCGCACGCGATCGGCATCCTGCACCGCGACGTCAAGCCCGCGAACGTGCTGGTCGCCGAGGACGACCGGGCGGTGCTCACCGACTTCGGCATCGCCCAGATGGCGGGCGACGCGACGCTGACCGGCACCGGGCTGATCATGGGGTCGCCGGCGTACATGTCGCCGGAGCGGGTCAACGGCGACCGCGCCATCCCCGCCTCGGACCTGTGGGCGCTAGGCGCGACCCTGTACGCCGCCTGCGAGGGCAAGGCGCCGCACCACCGCAGCGACGCGATGGCGGTGCTGGCGGCGGTGATGACGCAGGACGTGCCGCCGCCGAAGAACGCCGGGCCGCTGGAGCCGGTGCTGCTCGGGCTGCTGGAACGCGACCCGGTCCGGCGGATGACCGCGGAGCGCGCCGAGGAGGCGCTGGCCGCGGTCGCGTCGGGGCACGCCCTGGACCAGGCCGCCGCGCAGCTCGCCTGGAGCCAGGCGACGGTCGCCGACGGGTCGCCGTCGTACGCGGCGTCCTCCGGCGGCACCGGGACGGGGCCGACGCGGTCGGCGCCGTCCCCGATGCCGGACCACCACGTCCCCGTGCCCGACCTGACGGCCCACTACCCGCCCGGGACGAACGGGCAGCAGTGGACGCCGATGCCGGGCGGCCCCGGAACGGTGGGCGTCCCGCCGGGCAAGCGGCGCTCGCCGGTGGTGCCGATCCTCGCCGGCTCGGTGGCGCTGGCGGCCGCCGTCGCCGCGGCGGTGGTGTTCCTGTGGCCGGACGGCGATTCCGGCCGCAACGACGACGCGTCGCGGCAGCCCGTGACGCAGGGAACCGAGAAGCCCGTCAGCCAGTCCCCGGCGTCGCACGGGACGTCGCCGTCGCCGTCGTCTTCCCCGACCAAGACGTGGCCGGCCGGTCTCGTCAAGGCGTCCGGCCCCGGTTACTCGATCGGCGTCCCGCCCGGCTGGAAGCGCTCGTCGACGGGCCGCGGCGTCGTCTGGTCCGACCCGGTCACCAAGGCGTACGTGCAGGTCGACGAGACGCCGTGGACCGGCGACCCCTTCGACCACTGGGTGACGTGGAAGCAGCAGGCCATCGCCGACGGCTTCCTCAAGGACTTCCAGCAGGTCGGGGAGATCACCCAGTCGAGCGTCGGGGGGCACCGGGCCGCCGACATCGAGTTCACCTGGTCGCGGCTCGGCGGCACCCACGCCGTCGACCGGGGGGTGATCGTCAACGGGTCGCCGTACGCGGTCGTGGTGGCGGTACCCTCGTCCCAGTGGAACGCCAAAGAGCCACTCGTGAAGGATGTGCTCAGCACGTTCCGTCCCTCAGGGGTGGGATGACACTGGGGGGACCGTAGACCGATGGCACAGGCACGTCTGCTCGGCAACCGCTACCGGCTGGACTCGGTGGTCGGCCGCGGCGGGATGGGCACCGTGTGGCGCGCCTTCGACGTCATGCTCGACCGCGAGGTCGCGGTCAAGGAGGTCGTCCTCCCGCCCGGGCTGAACGACGACGAGCGTGCCGTGCTGTACGAGCGGACGTTCCGCGAGGCGCGGGCGTCGGCGCGGCTGAACCATCCGGGCGTGGTGACCGTCCACGACGTGGTGGAGGAGTCCGGCCGGCCCTGGATCGTGATGGAGCTGGTCCTCGCCCCCTCGCTGCAGGACCTGATGGACCGCGGGCCGCTGGAGCACCGCCGGGTCGCCGAGATCGGGCTGCAGATGCTGGGCGCGCTGCGGCACGCGCACGAGAAGGGGATCCTGCACCGCGACGTCAAGCCGAGCAACGTGCTGATCACCGACTCGGGGCGGGTCGTGCTCACCGACTTCGGCATCGCGCAGGTGGAGGGCGACGCGACCCTCACCCAGACGGGCCTGGTGATGGGGTCGCCCGCCTACATCCCGCCGGAGCGGGCGCAGGGCGAGCGCGCGGTGCCCGCCTCCGACCTGTGGGCGCTGGGCGCGACGATGTACGCGGCGGTCGAGGGCCGTTCCCCGTACGAGCGGTCGGACGCGATGGCGTCGTTGCAGGCGGCGCTGTCCGATCCGGTGCCGCCGGCGCGCAACGCGGGCCCGCTCGCCCGCGTCCTGGACGGCCTGCTGGCGCGCGAGCCGGTGCACCGGATGACGGCCGTGCAGGCCCAGCCGCTGCTGACGCAGGTCGCGGCGCTGCCCCCGCCGCCGCCCGTCCCGAGCGCCGACGACACGGTGATGGACGGGCCGGGGCGCTACTACGCCGGCGACCGGGCGTCGGAGACCCTCCTCGACCCGGACGAGCTGGACCCGGTGACCCGCCGCGACCCGGGGCCCGGCCAGGACCCGCGCGACTCCCAGCCGCCGCACTCCCAGCCGCCGCACTCCCAGCCGCCGCGGTCCCGGCCGCCGCAGCGTCCGGCGCCCGAGCCCGAGGAGCGCACGCTCCTGGAGACCGAGTGGGCGCCGCCTCCGCGGTCCCAGCATCCGCAGCCCCCGCAGACGCCGCCGCCGTGGGAGCAGCCGCGGCAGTACGCGAACTGGCAGCCGCCCCCGCCTCAGCCGCCGGCCGTGCACGACGTCCGGCAGGCGGAGCACCGCAAGACGGTCCTGGTCATCGCGGTCGCGGTGATCCTGGTGGTGGCGGCGGTGCTGGCCGGCGCGTTCATCCTGCGCCACAAGCTCCAGATCGACGCGCTGGGCGTCGCGGGCCACGGGCACGCGCCCACCATGGCCGTCGCCGGCCTCATGACGCCCTAGCCGCCGCGGGCGGCGCGCCTCAGGTGCTGATGCCGAGGCCGCTGATCTGCGCGCCGTTCGCGGTCACCGACGGCTGCTCCGACACCACGTCCGTCATCACCATGAACGGCAGGACGAGCGGCGGCGGCTGCGCGGGCGTGAAGGTCAGCGGGATGCCCAGCAGCTTCGACGACATCTTCGTCGTGTACATGACGACGTCGCCGCTGAGCGTCAGGGCACCGGTCTTGATCCGGCCGGTGACGCCGCCGTGCGCCGCGGTCTGGTCGACGTCCTTCAGCACGGCCTTGGACATGCTGAACTTGAGCGCCTTCACCGTCCCGGCGGCCGACGGCAGCGACGCGACGCCGTCGTAGCTGAGGCCGGACATCGTGAGCGAGCTGGCCCGCAGCGTCCCCGCGTCGCTGTAGATGCGGGGGCCAGCGGCGGTGGTCTGGGCCCCGGCCTTTCCGTCGGCCTTGAGGCAGGCGGACGGGTCCTTGCTGGACTGCAACTCCTGCAGCAGCTTGCGGGCCTGGTCCTGCGACAGCCCGGACGTGTTCGCCGGGATGTCGGGGCAGGAGGGCGACGGCGACGCGGTGGGGCTGGGCGTCGCGCCGGGGGTCGGCGTCGCGCTGGGGGAGGGGGAGGCGCTCGCCGACGGCGCGGGCGTCGCCGCGGCCGCGGGCGCCTTGGACGCGGTGGCCGACGGGGACGGCGACGGCGACGGGCTCAGCAGGTGCAGGCCCAGCAGCCCCGGCAGGGCCAGCGGCAGCGCGAACGCGGTGAACCGGCCGCCGCGCGGCGCAGCGTGCGCGCCGATGCCGTGCCCGCCGATTCCATGCCCGCCGCTCCGGTAGCGCGGCGCGTCCGGTGCGGGCGGCGCGTCCGGCGGCCCGGGCGGGGGCGCGGGCGACCAGGCGAAGCCGAGCGCCCCGCCGACCAGGCCGAGCAGCAGCCCGACGAGGAACCCGCCGAAGTTGGAGGTGAGGAACGACGCCAGCGACAGCAGCACGGCGAGGACGCCGAAGAAGCTGCGCTGGGCGGGCTGGAACCACATCAGCGCGCCGGCGGCGACCAGCAGCGCGCCGATCAGCCAGCTCGCCACCCCGGCGACGCCCTGGTGCACGACCAGCGGCATGGGGGCGAGGGGGATCGCGATGAGCTCCGCGCCGCCGAGGACGGCGAACACGCCTCCCCAGAAGGGGCGCGTCCGCCGCCAGCGGCGGAACCCGTGCGGTGTCGTGTCCGTCATGACCGTTAGAAGCACTCCTTGCCGAGCTTCATGCTGAGGTTGCTCAGCTTGAAGGTGCCGGCCGTCGTTGCCCACGCGACCTGCTTGACGCCGGTGAGCCTGATCGAGTCGGCCTGCTGGCCGAACATGCCCGCCGCGCCCTTGGCGCCGTTCGGGCCCTTGTCGAGCGTGCTGGCGTCCCGGCCGATCTCGATGTTGGAGAACTCGGCGTCGGCGTTCAGCTGCTCGACGTCCAGCACCAGGTCGGACGCCTGGACGGGCTTGCCGCCGGTGCCCGCGGTCAGCCGCAGCGTGAACGGCCCGACCTTCACCGACTGGCACATGTTGGTGATCGTCGCGTTCTTGATCCCGGAGACCTGCACGGGGTGCTTGGTGCCGTCCTTGCTCGCGTCGACGTCCCCGTACTGGACGAAGCCCGTTCCGGTGAGGGAGTCGGCGCTGACCTTGAAGCTGCTGCCGGACACGGCGAACGAGGACGCGAGGGCGCCCTGCGCGGTCATGAAGACCAGGGCGCCCGCGCCGACCGCGGCGGGGGCGGCGATGGCGGCGAAACGCTTCCAGCGGACGCGGCCGAGGCCGGCGTCGGCGGAGTCGGTCATGGGGGCTCCTGGGGGTCGGGGGCTGGTCGGGGTCGGTCGCCGTCGGCCCGGATCCCGGTGATGCGGGTCACGTGGGTGACGGTGAGTGCAAGTTACCCCCAAGTACTTACTTGCGGCAAACCGGTCAGAGTACCTCAAAGGTAAAGAATTCGGATCGCTGACCTGGGCATTGATCATCGGTCTGGCCCGGCTCGGCGAATAAAGGGCCGACCGATATTCACTACTGTAAGTAACTGCTGACGGGCAGCGGAAAGCCCGCGGGCAGGAGGGTGCGCGGGTTACCGGCGGCCGGCGGAGAACGCGTCCAGGGCGAGGCGCAGGTCGGCGACGTGCCCGTCGAGGTCGTCGGCGGGCACCCCGGACCGCATCCGGGCCAGCGCGTCCTCGACCCGGGAGAGCCGCTCGTCCAGCGCGGACAGCAGGCCCTCGCAGCCCGCGGCGGCCGGGGCCTCGCCGTCGGCGCCCCACTCGCCGTCCTCGGCGGCGGCCGCGCCGTTCGCGCCGTTGCCCTCGGCGCCGCCGTTGTCGGCGAGCGTGCGGCGCAGCAGTGCCGCCTGCTTGCGCAGCTCCAGGGTGCGGCGGTGCAGGTCGACGAAGACCGACACCTTCGCGCGCAGCAGCCACGGGTCGAACGGCTTGGTGAGGAAGTCGACCGCGCCCGCCGCGTAGCCGCGGTAGGCCTGCTCGCTCTCGCCGCCCGCGGCGGTCAGGAAGATGATCGGGACGTCCCGGGTGCGCGGCCGGGCCTTGATGTGCTGGGCGGTCTCGAAACCGTCCATCCCCGGCATCACCACGTCGAGCAGGATCAGCGCGAAGTCGTCGCTCAGCAGTTCCTTCAGGGCCGCCTGCCCGGACGAGGCGGGCACCACCTCGACCGGCAGCGCGTCGAGCACCGCCGCGAGGGCGGTGAGGTTCTCCTCGCGGTCGTCGACGGCGAGGATCCTCGTGTCGTGCGGCACCGGACTCCTTCGCTTCGGTGACGGCCTGTGCGTTCCACCTTGTCATGTCACCACGGACGGGAACAGTGAATCGCGACAGAGTGCGAATTTCCAGGGCAGGGGCCGCGACCGGGCCCGCCGGACCGGGCCCGGCCCGCGCGGCTAGGGCAGCCAGCCCGGCTTGACCAGGCCCGACTCGTAGGCGAACACGACCAGCTGCGCCCGGTCACGGGCGCCGAGCTTGACCATCGTCCGGCTGACGTGCGTCTTGGCGGTGGCCGGGCTGACCACCAGCCGGGCCGCGATCTCCTCGTTCGACAACCCCTCGCCGACCAGCGTCATCACCTCGCGCTCCCGGTCGGTCAGCGCGTTCAGCCGGGGCGAGGGCGCCGGCTGCCTGGCCCGCGCCGCGAACTCGGCGATCAGCCGCCGGGTCACGCTCGGCGACAGCAGCGCGTCCCCGGCCGCGACGGCCCGCACGGCGTGGATCAGCTCGACCGGCTCGGTGTCCTTGACCAGGAACCCGCTCGCCCCGCCGCGCAGCGCCTCGAACACGTACTCGTCCAGCTCGAACGTGGTCAGGATCACGATCCGCACGTCGCCGAGCCGGTCGTCGGAGGCGATCCGGCGGGTCGCGGCGAGGCCGTCCTCGCCGGGCATCCGGATGTCCATCAGGATCACGTCCGGGCGCAGCCGGCGCGCCCGCTCCACGGCCTCCGCGCCGTCGCTGGCCTCGCCGACCACCTCGATGTCGGCCTGCGCGTCCAGCAGCGCCCGGAACCCCGCCCGGACCAGCACCTGGTCGTCGGCGAGCAGCACCTTGATCACTGACTGCCCCTCTCCGCCGGGGCCCCGTCCGCCGAGCCCGCTCGATCCGATGTGTCCGCCGCGCCGGCCGCGCTGTCGGCGTCCGGGGGCTCGCCGGTCAGCGGCAGCGTCGCGCGGACCGCGAAGCCGCCGCCCGCCCGCGGCCCCGCGTCGAACGTCCCGCCGAGCGCGGCGGCCCGCTCGCGCATGCCGCGGATGCCGCTGCCGCCCGGATGGTCGTCCAGCAGCGACACGCCCCGGCCGTCGTCCTCGACCCGCACCTCGATCTCCCGGTCACGGTAGGCGATGCGGACCCGCGCCGTCACCGGGCCCGGCCCGGCGTGCCGGGTCACGTTGGTCAGCGACTCCTGGACGATCCGGAACGCGGCCAGGTCGGCGCCCGCCGGCAGCGGGCGCGGCTCCCCGGCCGTCTCGGCCTCCACCGCCAGGCCGGCGGAGCGGGCGCGGGCGAGCAGGTCGTCGAGCCGGCCGAGCCCGGCGGTGGGGGAGCGCGGCGCCGTCTCGCCCTGCGCGCGCAGCGCCCCGATCACCGACCGCATCTCGGTCAGCGCCTCCTTGCTCGCCTCCTTGATCGCGGCGAGCGCGGTGCGGGCCTGCTCGGGGTCGCCGTCCATCAGGTGCAGCGCCACCCCCGCTTGCACGTTGATCATCGAGATGTTGTGCGCCAGCACGTCGTGCAGCTCGCGGGCCATCCGCAGCCGCTCCTCGCTGGCCTGCCGGCGCTCCTCCTCGGCCCGGGTGCGGGCCCGCTCGGCGGCCCGCTGCCCGGTCATCCGGACGAGCTCGGCGGTGACCAGCACCGCCAGCGACCAGCCGACGACGAAGCTGACCCCGCCGATGCTCGGCTCCTCCACCGGGAACGGCCCGCCGGCGGTGCCGCGCTCGGGGAAGGGCACGCCGATCAGCGCGGTGATCCCGAAGTAGACCGACACCGCGACCGCGGTCCCCGCCCAGGTGACGAGCCGGTGCCCGGCGGCGATCGCCGCCAGCATCGCGACGCCCACGGCGGCGGCCGCGGGCCCGTAGCTGTAGGCGCGCAGGAAGTACAGGCCGGTGAGCAGCCCGGTCGTCGCGAGCGTGAACACCGGGTGCCTGCGGCGCAGCAGCAGCAGCGCCGGACCGCCGAAGATGATCGCGTAGCCGAGCCCGTCGAGGTGGGTCATGCCGTAGCCGGCCGACCCGTCGCCCCAGCCGTGCCCGTGCCCCCAGCCGCCGCCGCGTCCCGGCGACCCGTCCCGGGACGCGCCGTGCTGCGCGGCCATCGTCCCGAAGAACTCGAGCGCCAGCACGAGCAGCGGCACGACCCAGACGGGCCACGCGGACGGGCGCGGCCAGTGCGCCCGCACCGGCCCGTGCGGCGGCACCGGCCCGCGGGGCGGCGAAGTGCTCATTCCTGAACGTTAGGTCATCGGCGCGCGGCGGCACGTCGGCCGGCGGGAGGCAGCGCGCCTACTCCTCGGGAGGTAGCCGGCCGCCCGCGAAGGACCGGGACATACCTCTCATTCGCCTCTCACATGGGCGCTGAGCCACTCCAGTACGGCCGGCAGGTCGTGGCGCCACCCCGCCAGCGTCGCAGGCGCACCGGGCACCAGGACCTTGTCCACGCGCATCGGCGGTCGGGCGAGCGCCGCGAACCGCGCGGCGGTCTGGGCATCCGGCCCGGTCGCCCCTGCGGCGGCCAGCACCGCGACGGGCGGCGGCGGGAGGTGCCCGAGCCGCCACATCAGGTCGTCGTCGAGCCGGCGGGCCTCGCTGCCGCCGTAGGGATCGCCCGGCGCCTCGTCCGGCCCGCCGGCGCGGGGCTTGATCCTGACGACCGTCCGGGCGCCGCCGCCGGGGCCGTCCGCGGGCAGCCCGAACCGGCCGTTCAGGGACGCGGCGGCGGCGAACCGGTCGGAGTGCAGCATCGCCAGCCGCGCGGCGCACTGCCCGCTCGCCGCGAACCCCGCCACGCCCCAGCCCGCCCGCGTCCGCGGCAGCCGGTAGGCGGTGGACAGCGCGAGCGGCAGGTCCTGGGAGAGGAACGTCTCGGCCTGCCCGCCGGCGACGCCCGGGAGGTCCAGGCAGCCCGCCGGGCGCACCCCGCGCGGCTGCCGGGCGGGGACGAGCCCGCGCACCGACCGCACCATCGCGTAGATCATCGGCTGCGCGTGGCCGGCCCCGGTGGCCGTGCCGGCCGCCTCGGGCAGCCCCGCCTGCCGCAGCCACGCCGTCCCGGTGTCGGACGGGCCGCCCGAGATGAGCACGACGACCGGCAGCCGCCGGCTCGCGTACGCGGGCCGGAAGTACTCCGGCGGCAGGTAGACGTACGCCTGCGCGTCCAGCCCGCTGCGCACGCCCTCGACGTCGAGCCGGTCGACCCGCCCGTCCTCGGCCGGGTCGCGGTGGTGGCCGCGCCGGTGCGGACCCAGCGCCGTCGTGACGCGGTGCACCGGACCCGAGGCCGCCGTCTCCACGCCGCGGCTCGGCTGCACCTGCCGCACCTTCGCGTTCGTGGTGCTGCCGCCGAGCAGGTCGTCCCACGTCGCGTAGAACACGAAGTACCGGTTGACCAGCAGCACGACCGATGCCGTCAGCAGCGCCTGCGCGCCCAGCAGCAGGCCCGCCCGGGCCGCCACCGGCCGGACGCCGCGTCCGGCGAACCGCGGCCACAGCACCACGGCGGCGACGAGGCAGGCGGCGGCCGGCGCGCACACCAGGACGAGGAAGCCCGCGCTGATCGGCTGCATCATTCCCCCCTCAGGCGGGCGCTCAGCCACGCGATCGACGGCGGGATGTACTTGCGGAACGTCTTGAAGTTGTGGCCGCCGGTCGGCAGCAGCAGCTTGTCCACGACCAGCGGCGGCCGGGCCGCGGCCATGAACCGCTGCGCCGACGGGAAGGTCTTCTCGCCGACGTCCGCCGAGGCCACCAGCACCGACACCGGCGGCTGCGGCAGGTTCCGCAGCCGCCAGACCAGGTCGTTGCTCCGCCGGATCTCCCTGCTGCCCCCGTACAGCTCGCGGGTCGTGCGGTCGAGCAGCGCGTCGAAGTGCCCGGCCATGCTCGCGGCGGCCGAGAACCGGTCGGAGTGCAGCAGCAGCAGCTTGGCCGCGCAGAACCCGCCGGTCGAGTAACCGGCCAGGCCCCAGCCGGTGCGGGCGAGGGCCGTCCGATACGCGCCGGAGACCGCCTCGGGCACGTCCTGGGCGAAGAACGTCTCGACCTGGGGGCCGCCGGGCACGTCGGCGCACTCGGTGTCCCAGCCCTCCTCGACGGTCGGCCGCATCATCACGTAGATCATCGGCTGGATCCGGCCCGCCGCCTGCGCCTTGGCGACGTCCTCGGGGATGTGCCCCTTGTCGATCCACACCATCCGGTCGGCGGCCGGGTAGCCCGCGATCAGCAGCACGACGGGGAAGCGGCGCGCAGCGTAGGCGGGCTGGAAGTACTGCGGCGGGAGGTAGACGTAGGCCTCGGCGGAGATCCCGGTGCGGATGCCCCGGATGTCGAGGTGCTCGACCTGGCCGGTCCGCGCGGCCGCGCGCCCGCCCTTGCCGCCCGGGTCGAGGTCGGCCCGCACCTTCCGGACGGCCTGGCTGGCGGCCACCGCCCCGGACGCGGCCGGCGGCGGATGCGGCGCCTGCGTCGAGTCGCCGCCCGCCGCGCTCAGCAGATCCCGCCACGATCCGTAGAACAGGTAGTAGGCGTTCACCGCGGCCAGCAGCGTCAGCAGGACGGCGAGCTGGCAGCCCGCCAGCAGCAGCACGCGGCTCGCGGTGGCCCGGACCCCGGCGCCGGCGGCGCGCGGCCACGCCCACACGGTCCCGCCCAGGCACAACAGCGTGACCAGCGACAGTACGGCGAGCAGGTCCGCACTCGTCAGCCCCACGACCAGCCCCCTCTGGTGGCGCGCCCGCGGACGCGCGACGGGTGACCCCGCCGGTGTACGGCGGGGTCCCGGCGAAAGTTCAGCGATCGGTCCCGGTCCGTGGACCGTTCCGGCGCGGCCGCCGGACGGGCGCGGACCGGCCGGTCACGGGGACGGGCGGCGGTCCGGGGCCGTTTCGGGAGTCGCTCGGACGGCGGCGGAGCGACGCCGCGATCCGGTGAGATGGCGCACAGTGCGCACGGGCCCGCTCTCAGCCGTTCCAGCGGATCGGGAGCCGCTCGAAACCGTGACGGGCGCTGGACCGCGACATTACCGGTTCGCCCGCCGGTTGCGCGAGCGCCGGCCGCTCCAGCAGCGCGACCAGGAACGCCCGCAGGTGCACCCGGGCCAGGCGCGCGCCCAGGCAGGCGCGCCGGCCGGCGCCGAAGCACAGGTGCGGCCGGGCGCCCTGCGCGAACCGGTCGGGCACGAACCGGCCGGGATCGTCGAACACCTCCGCGTCGTGGTTGGCCGACACCAGCCACAGCGCCACCTGCTCGCCGGCCAGCAGCGGCACGCCGCCCACCTCCGTCGCCCGCCGCACCTGCCGCCGCACGTGCAGCACCGGCGTCCACCAGCGCAGCATCTCCTCCACCGCGCTGTCGATCAGCCGCTCGTCCGCGCGTCCCGCGCGCAGCGCCGCGTACCGGTCCGGATGGCGCAGCAGCGCGTACAGGCCGCCGGCGAGGGTGTTGCGCAGCGTCTCCGGCACGTCGTACGCCACCTGCCGGACGAAGTCGACCGCCTCGCCCGGCGGGATCCGGTCGAGCATCGCGGCCATCGGGGGGTCCATGTCGATAGGAGCACGGTCGATCGGAGCACGGTCGGTCGGCACGCGGTCGATCGGCGCGCGGCCCGGCTCGTCGTCCTGCGGAGCGTCGGGATCGCCGCGGCCCCGCCCCGTCCACGCGGGCGGGCCGCCGCGCCGGGCGGGACAGCCGTGCTCCTCGTGCGTCAGGGGGCCGTGCAGGATCCCGTCGTCCTCCGGCAGGAACAGCTGGGGATGCAGGAGCGCGTGCCGGACGTCGGCGTACCGCAGCACGGCCCACGCGCCCGGATGCTCCGCCGCGTCCCCGTCCTGCCACACCACCGGTGTCCGGGACCGCAGCCGGTCGAGCCGGTCGTGCGGGACGCCCCGGGCGAAGGCGTCCGGGCAGCCGAGGGCCGCCGCGTCCGAGACGGGCAGCGCGCCTCCCCGTCGAGGCATGGGAACCCCTCCTTCTCAGGGGGACGCTAACGCCTCCCGGCCGCATTCCGGGTGTCCGGATTCGGCCGCCCCGCGCCGCCGCGGCGCCCGGCCCGCTCGCCCGGCCCGCTCCCGCGCCGTCAACCGGCCAGCCACTCCCCGGTCTCGACACTGACCAGGCCGTGCCTGGCCGCCTCGATCACCGCCTCGCGCTGCGAGTGCACGCCGAGCTTGCTCAGCACGCTCTGCACGTGGCTGCGCGCGGTGCTGCGCGTCACGCCCATCGCCTTGGCCAGCGCCTGGGTCGACTCGCCGCGCGCGAGCCGGGTCAGCACCTCCCGCTCGCGCGGGGTGAGGAACCGCGCGACCCGCTGCGCCTGGCTGCGCGGCCGGACGGCGACCCGCGCGACCTGGTCGACGACGACCTCGCCCGCCGCGACGCGGCGCAGCACGGTGAGGATGTCGCCGGCCTGCTGGCCCTTGTGCGCGAACCCGCGCACGCCCGCCGCGACGCCCGCCTCCAGCACGTGCTGCTCCAGGAACCCGGTCAGCACCACGAAGCGCGTGGCCGGGGCGGCGGCGCGCAGCCGGGGCATCCAGTCCAGCGCGGTGCCGGACGGGAACTGCAGGTCGATCAGGCAGACGTCGGCCTGCCGGCCGCGCAGCACCGGCAGCGCCTGCTCGGGGGAGTAGGCGACGCCGACCACCACGTGCCCGGCGTCCGATAGCACCAGCGACAGCGAGTCGGCGAAGACCGCGTGGTCGTCGCAGATGATGACCCTCATGGATGCGGCCGCCAGTCGTCGGCGTGTGCGTCGGCGGGCGCGCCGTCCCGTACGGCGCCGGACGCGTGCGTCGGCGCCGGCTCGCGCGGCGGCGGCGCCGACGGCAGCAGCATGCGCACCCGGGCCCCGCCCATCTCGCAGGTGCGGATCTCCAGGCTGCCGCCGTAGCCGGAGATGAGGTCGTGCACGATGCCGAGGCCGAGCGAGGCCAGCCCGCGCCGAGCCCCGGCCGGGCGCCGGACGGCACCGGACCGCGCGCCGCCCTGCGGGGCGCCGTGCACGGGCGCCCCGGCGGCGGGCGATGCGCCGGTGCCGAACCCGGGGCCGTCGTCGTCGACCTCGATCACCACCCAGCCCTGGTCGGCCTCCACCCGGACGTCGACGCGGCCCTCGGCGACGCGGCAGGCGTTGTCGAGCACGTTGCGGACGGCCCGCCACAGCGCGACCGGGTCCATGTGCGCCCACGCCTCGCCGCCGCGGAAGCCGACCTCGTGCGGGGCGGCGAGCCGCATGCCGGTCACGACCTCGGCGGTCAGCTCGTCCACCCGGATCCGCTCCGGGCTCGGCAGCGGCTGGTCGTCGTCGTCCTCGTCGAGCCGGCGGAGCAGGTGGTCGAGCCAGCGGGTCTCGCCGAGCAGCTGCTCGATCCGCGCGCGGCTGCCGTCGCCGACGTCCTCGGCCACCACGACCGCCGACGCCAGCATGATGATCGTGCCGAGCTCGTGCCGGATGTCGTGCCGCAGCCGCCGCTTCCACAGGGCGTGCTCGCCGGCCGTCTCCGGCACGGCCGGCGGATCCGGCCGCACGGCCTCCCGCACGTCCTCCCGCGCGGGTGCGGCGGCGAGCGTCCCCACGCCCGCGCCGCCTCCCGGGGAGGATCGTGACCGCCCGTTGATCATGAATGGACCCCCGTCCTATTTACCAGCACCGCCTTCGACGGTCACCCCGCGTGCCCGGTCGTGTCCAGTCAATTGACCGCAACAGACCGGTGCCTGACCGGAAGTGGACATGCGCGGATCCGGGTAAACTCGGGTCTTTCTTCGAGCGTCTAAGTCAGGATTGTCAGTTCGGCTTGTGGCATTTTCTTCATGCCTACGGCGTAGCCGCTTTGCGCATTGCGGCGGGTGCGCCCGCGAGGCCGGCGAGAGACCCTCGCAGCATGCCGACGGTCACATTTACCGGACACGCGGGGGTGTCGGTGCACGCCCGGGCGTTCCACCTGCTCGCAGACCCGTGGCTCGCTCCAACGGGGGCCTTTATCGGGGCCTGGCACCAGTACCCCAGAAACGATCACCTCGACCTCGATCGGTTGCTCGACGCGGACTGGGTCGCCGTCTCGCACGAGCACCTTGATCATTTCGACCCCTGGGTCATCGGCCGGCTTCCGGAGCGGACCCGGATCCTCATTCCGCGCTATCCGGGCCCGGCGTTCCGGGAACGGATGGCGGAGGCCGCGGGTTCCCGCCAGGTAATCGAGATAGCGCCCTGGGAGAAATTCCCGCTCGACAATCGGGGCTCCTGGATAACGGTCATTCCGGAACTATCGCCGATGTGCCATGACGCGGCCTTTCTCGTCGTCGCGGACGGGCGCGGGATCCTGCACTGCAACGACGCCCGGCTCACCGCCGCGCAGGCCCGCCGCGCCAAGCACCTGGCGGGCGGCCGGCTCGACCTGATGGCGCTGCAGACCTCCGGCGCGTCCTGGCATCCGATCTGCTACGAGTACCCGCCCGAGGAGATGGCCAGGGTCTCGATGGACAAGCGGACCTCCAAGCTGCGCGCCGCGCAGCGGCTCGTCCGGCAGACCGCCCCCGAGCTCGCCGTCCCGTTCGCCGGGCCGCCGTGCTTCCTGGACGGCGAGGTCGACCGCCTCAACTGGGTGCTCGGCCAGCGGGACGGGGCGTTCTGCGACCCCGAGGTCTCCACCCGGTGGCTGCGCGAGCACCTGCCCGGCCAGCGCTGGGACTGCTTCAAGCCCGGCGACACCGTCGACCTGGACACCGGCGAGGTCGTCCGCGACCCCGTCTCGGCGGAGTTCTCCTTCGCCGACGACGAGCGCCCGGCCTACCTCAAGCAGTACGCCGAGGACCGCAAGGAGCTGATCGAGGGCGTCCTCGCCGAGTACCCGGAGCCGGGCCCGGACCTGTACGACCGGTTCGTCGCCCACTTCGAGCACCTCGGCTCGCTCAGCGACTACTTCCTGCGGCAGATCGCGATGCTCGTCCGGTTCGAGATCACCGGGCCGAACGGCGGCGTCTGGGACGTGGACTTCTCCCCGGACGGGCTGACCGCCGGGCCGGCGTCCCCCGGCGCCCGCCCGCACTACCGGATCACCACCGCCGGCCGCTGGCTGGACTCGGTGCTGGCCGGCCGGATGGCCTGGGAGGACCTGCTCATCTCCTTCCGGCTCAGCCTCTACCGCGACCCGGACGTCTACAACGACTACCTGGTGGGGCTGCTCAAACACGCGAACGCGCCCGCGCTGCGCGCCGTCGAGGAGTACGAGACGGGCCGCGACGAGAGCGAGCGGATCACCGTGGAGTGGGCCGGCGGGAGCTACGACATCCCGCGCTACTGCCCGCACGCCGGCGAGGACCTGTCGGTCGGCGCGGTCATCCGCGAGGGGCAGGTGCACTGCCTGGCGCACAACTTCGCGTTCGACCTGGCCACCGGCGCGTGCGTCAACGCGCGCGCCGCGAACCTGACCAGCCGCCGCGTCTGCTGAGCCGAACCAGCGAGGCTCTCCTGAGGCCCGGGCCGGACACGTCGACAGGGGGCGTGTCCGGGCCGGGCGTTGCGCGTTTTGTGTTAAGTTTCTGGTGGTTAATGGGGGGTTGAAGAGGTGCGCGTGAAACGCGGGACCTGGGCGGCTTTCAGGGACGGACTGAACCGCCGGCTCGAGGGCAGGAAACCGAACCGGGTGCAGCTGGGCCTGATGGCCGTGGTGTTCGTGCTGCTCGTCGCCGGGATGGAGGTCCTGGCGCTGAAGACCGGGTCGTTCAGCCTGCCGCTGCCGTCGGACGGGCACCCGGCGGTCGCCGACCACAGCGGGCGGTGACCGGGCCCTCGCGTTCGCGGGGTGGGCTCACCTGCCGGTGTTGCGGGTCTTCATGATGCTCTGCAGGTCGGGATGGTCGCCGCCGGACGCGTCCGCCAGCGACGGGCACGCCCATTCGGACTGGTGGCCCCACGAGTAGGAGATCTCCAGCCGGGGACGCGGCGCGAGCTTGTCCCAGCGGGCGAGGATCCTGCGGAACTGGGCCTGCGTCGGCAGCCAGTACTGCTTGTCGCCCTTGGAGCAGCCCTGCCCGAACGTCTGCAGGACGGGCGCGACCTTCGCGCGCGGGATGCCGGCGTCGTCGGCCAGCCGCACCATCCGGTCGATCGCCCCGATGTTGCACGACTCCTGCACGTCCGCGGAGCCCTTGCAGGGGTAGGGGTCGAGGCCGTAGAGGTCGACGCCGACCCGCTTCGGCGCGAGCTGCTTCATAGGCCAGTCGGTCAGCGAGATGAACGAGACCTGGCCCGGCGCGTTCTGCCGGATGTAGTCGGCGCGGCGCCGGATCTCCCCGGCGATCTTCGGGCAGCGCCCGGTGTCCGGCTCGTCCGACAGGTACCACCCGTACACCTTCGGGTCGCGCCCGTACCGCTGCACGGCCCGCGTGAACTCGCCGTAGTCCAGGTCGAAGGAGCCGCAGGTGAAGTTGCCGACCCACAGCAGCGCCTGCATCCCGTCCGGGACGCCCGCGACGAGCGCGTCCTCCGGCTTGGCGTCGACGAGGTCGTAGCCGAGCCGCTTCAGCGCCGGGTAGTCCGACGGCTGGGTGTTGAGCGCGATGCGGCGGGTCTGGCCGGGCGGGGCGGCGGGCGAGCCGGGCGTCGCGGGCGGGCCGCTGTACGGCTCGTCCGCGCTCGACGACGACCGGTGCTGCAGGTAGAGGAGGAACCCGGCCACCAGCACCACCGCGGCCGCGACGGCCGAGACCTTGAACCGGACGTCCCCGATGTCCATGTCTCCCTCTCCCCGGTCGGGGTCTCTACGCCGCGGAGCCGGGCTCCTCGGCGGCGGGCGTGCGGGCGGCGGTGTCCGCCGCCGGGCCGCCGGCCCTGCCGGCGGCCTCCTCGACGGTCCCGTCCGCCCTCACCTGGAGCGGCGGGATCGTGAATCCGAGGATGTGCCGGACGGTGTCCCACAGCGCCCGCAGCGTCTGCCGCATCGACGGGTCGCGCAGGTAGACCGCGTCCACCGCGACCCGCGCCGGGACGATCCGCTCGATGTAGTTGACGAGGTCGACCTCCTCGCCGGGGCCGAGCACGTCGAAGTCGCGGAACCGGACCTCCGACACCCCGGTCAGCCCCGGCCGGTGGTCGAAGATCCACCGCGAGTGCGCGTCGTAGTGCACCGCGAGGTCGTAGGTCTCCGGGCGCGGCCCGACCAGCGTCATCTGCCCGCGCAGCACGTTCACCAGCTGCGGCAGCTCGTCCAGCGACCACTGCCGCAGCAGCTTGCCGATCCGGGTGAGCCGCGGGTCGCAGTTGGCGGTGACGGTGAGCCCGCCGACGCCCTGGCGCATCGTCCGGAACTTGTACATGGTGAACGGCCGGCCGCCCTGCCCGACGCGGGTCTGCCGGAACACCCCGGGGCCCGGGCTGGACAGCCGGACCAGCAGGTAGACGAGCACCAGCGGGACGCTGAGCAGCACCAGCCCCGCGAGCGCCCCGGCGATGTCCAGCGCGCGGCGCGCCGCCGACGGCGCGACGCCGTCGGACGGGTCGACGGGCCGGGTCGCGAGTTCGGTGTGGTCCTCGGACATGGTCACCCCTTGCTGTGCGGAGCAGGGTCTTCGGCCGCGGGCGCGGCGGGTGCGGCGGGTGCGGGGCCGGGTTCGCGGGCGGCGGTCTTGCGGACGTGCTGGAACCAGGCCAGCAGCGCCGCGGTGGTGGCGACGAACGAGACCGACGTGGCGATCGCCGCGCCGACGGCGCCGTGCCGGGGGATCAGGATCGCGCCGGCCACCACGACGACGACCAGCCCGATGCCCTGCCCGGTGGACGCGGCGCCCGGCCGCCCGACCCCGTACAGGTACGCCATGATCAGCCCGGTGACGCCGAACGTGACGACGCCGGCGAGCCGGATGTAGGTGGGCACGACCGCGTCGTCGAACACGTCCCCGAAGATCCACGGCAGCGCGGTCCCGGCGACGAGCGCGAGCGGGACCGCGGCGAGCACGGACACCCCGAGCGCGGGCAGGATGAGGCGCGCGGTGCGCCGGGTCGCCCTGCCCCGGTCCTCCTTGGCGAAGTCGGGGTAGAGCACGTAGTTCACGGCGAGGCCGGGCAGCTGTACCAGCTCGGCGAACTTGCTCGCGACCGTGTACACGCCGAGCACCTTCGGGCCGGCGAGCGCGCCGAGCAGCGCCATGTCGAACCGCAGTTGCAGCAGGTCGATGAGCTGCCCGACGTAGCCGCGCACCCCGTATCCGGCGATCGTGCGGCCGAGGCGCCGGTCGGCCCGTCCCCAGCCGCGGAAGAACCCGCGGGTCGCCAGGCGCCGCGCGATCCACGCCGCCGCCGCGACGTCGGCGAGCACCAGCCCGGTGATCAGCGCGCCGGGCCCGTACCAGCCGGTCAGCAGCACCAGGTAGATCGGCACGAACACGAACTCCTCGACCGCGATGGCGAGGCTCGCGCCGGGCTGGTCGTCGGTGCCCTGCAGCAGGCCCTTGCCGACCGACACGAACCCCTGCGTGAACGACGGCGCCGCCGCGGCGACCGTGATCCAGATCCCGAACGACTTGAAGAACACCAGGTAGAACAGCGGGCTGAGAGCGAGCCAGCCGGCCCCGCCGAGCACCGCGCCGATGACGGTCAGCCACGCCAGCGTGGGCCGCACCCGGCTCTGGTCGTAGGAGTCGCGGGCCAGGAAGTAGGGCGCGGCGCCGGGCAGCCCGGCGCTGGACAGCTGGCACAGCAGCCCCGGCAGGATCCGCACGAGCGTGAACGCGCCGACGAGCTTCGGCCCGCCGATCCGCGCGACCAGGATCGTCGCGACGCCGAGCGACGCGAGCGCGCCGACGCGCCCGGCCATGTTCCCGGCGACGAGCGCGAGAAGCCGCCGCCGCAGCCTTCCGGCGTCCGCTTCGGCGGCCGGGACCGTCGTCGGCTGCTGGGTGTCGGTCATCGGGCTCCCTCCGGGGCGGGGCCGTCCGGGGTCGCGGGGGGTCCTCCGGCTGGGGAGGCGCGTCTTCCGAAGAGGTCGAGGGCGGCGACCAGGCCGAAGAACGCCCAGCCGTGCCGGTAGTGCAGGGTCTGGTAGAACAGCGCGGACACCAGGAACACCGCGAGGAGCGCGCCGAACATCTCCGGGCGCGGGACGAGCGCCGCGTACTCGGCGGTCAGCGCGCCCCGGCGCGCGATCCGCACGCACCGCCGGATCAGCACGAACAGCAGCGTGATCAGCGCGACCCCGCCGAGGAACCCGCGTTCCAGCACCGCGGCGATGTAGTCGTTGTGCGCCTCGCGGACGTACCCGTACTGCCGCGCGAGCATCTGCGGCCGGGTCTGGTTGGGGCCGATGCCCCACGGCCGCGTCTGCTCCTCCAGCATCTGGAGGGTCGCGGCGTTGACGGAGCTGCGCGACTCGGTGCTCTCCCCGGTGGTGCGGCCGATGGAGTCGCGGAGCACCGGGGACATCTGGCTGGCCCGGTCGAGGTAGGGCTGGATGTTCACGAGGGTGACCACCGCGACACCGGTGCCGGCGATGAGGAACGCCAGCGTGCCGACGGCGAGCGCGTGATGCGCCTTGCCCTCGCGGACCAGCCGGAACAGGTGGCCGAGCAGCAGCGCGACGCACAGGGCGAGGAGCCCGCCGTTGGAGCCGGTCAGCCCCTCGGCGACGAGGACGACGGCGCAGACCGTCCAGCGGTGCCACCGCTTGTGCGGGTACCGGGTCGCGCGGACGATGAAGAGGATGCAGATGAACCAGTTGGAGGCGTAGTTCGCGTCGCCGAAGGTGAACATCGCGCGCTCGCCGTCGAGCTGCTTGCCGGACATCGCCTCGATGCCGAGGATCATCCCGAGGATCTCGACGACCGCGTAGAACGTCCCGATCACCACGAACGAGCGCAGCGCCAGCCGCAGCATCTTCGGGTCGCGGCCGAGGTTGGCGATGCACACCGCCCACATCAGCACGAACAGGTCCTTGACCAGGGTGAGCGTGCCGGCCTGGTTGACGACCGCGGCGATCCCCCCGGCGATGATCGTCATCAGGGTGGGGACCAGGAACGGCCAGCGCACCGGCAGCCCCCGGGTGCCCGCCCACAGCAGCGTCACGGCGGACAGGCCGATGAGCGCGAGGTCGGGCAGCCCGGTGTTGCCGGGGCCCGGCGGCAGCCCGGCCGGCATCAGCATCGGCAGCGACGCGATGCCGAGCACCAGGGCGACCGACGTCAGCGGCCACCGCCGCCGCAGCGCCGGCGGCTCCGGCGGGGCGGCGGGCGGTGCTCCGGCCGGGGCGTCCCGGGGCGGGACGCCCCTGCGCGCCCCCGGCTGCGTCGGCATCAGTGCGGTCATGGGCGCTTGGAGCTTCCTCGGTAGGTCTCGTCCAGGACGGTCCCGAGATGCGCGGGGGAGAACCAGTCGCCCACCCGGGCGCGGGCCCGCTCGGCCATTCGCGCGGCGGCGGCCGGGTCGTCCAGCAGCGCGCCGATCGCGGTGGCCAGCTGCTCGGGGTCCTCCGGCCGGACGAGCATCCCGGTCTCGCCGGCGAGCACCAGGTCCTGGTTGGACGGGACGGCCGTGGCGACCAGCGGGATCCCCGCGCCGATCGCCTCGACCAGCACGCACGGCAGCCCCTCCCAGCGGGACGGCATCGCCATCAGGTCGAACGCGGGCAGCACGTCGGCGACGTCGTCGCGGTGGCCGAGCCAGCGCATCCGCTCGCCGATGCCGAGCCGGGCGGTCAGCTCGTCCAGCTCGTCGGCCATCGGGCCGCCGCCGACCCACAGCCCGAACACGTCGTCGGGCAGCCGCGCCAGCGCCTTGGCGAAGATCTCCGGGCCCTTCTGGAACGTCAGCCGCCCGATCGCGCCGACCACCTTCACCCCGAGCGGCAGGTCCAGGCGGCGGCGGGCCTGCGCGCGGGACCCGGTCGCGGTCGCGTAGGCGTCCACGTCCACCGCCGGCCACGACAGCCGGACCCGCTCCGGCGTGGCCAGCCCGAGGCGCAGCGCGGTCGTCACCGTCTCCGACCCGATCGCCAGGAACGCGTCGGTGCGCTTCGCGGCGATCCGCTCCAGCCGGATGTAGACGCCGCGCCGCGCCCACGACTGGAACTCGTTGAAGGGGAACCCGTGCCAGGTGTGCACGATCCGGGGAACGCCCGCGCGGGCCGCCGCGACCCGCCCGATCACGCCGCCCTTCGCGCTGTGGGTGTGGACGACGTCGTAGCGCCCCTCAGCGAGCACCCGCGTCAGCGTCTTCAGCGCGGCGAGGTCGTCGCGCGGCGAGATCTGCGGGACCAGCGGCCCGACCTGCACGATCTCCATCCCGGCGGCGTGCGCGCGCGGCGTCAGGTCGCCCGCCGCCGCGTTCGCCACCGCCTCGTCGCCGTACAGGACGGTGTCGCGGGACGCGCGGGCCCGGCTGTCCATGCCGACGCCGCCGGTGACGATCGCGCGCTCGTACGCGTCGTCCGGCAGCGCCAGCGCGCCGTTCAGCGCCACCTGGCCGGCACCGCCGTTGAACCGGGTGATCACCGTGGCGACTCGGAGCTTCCTGCTCGTACTCAACGCGCACCTCACAGGCCGGGAGGGTCGGGGCTGCACCCTGTGTTGCACAGACAAGAGGGGCCGGGCGGCGGCGGGTCACCGGCCGGGAGCGGGCGCCGCACCGGGTGGTACTCCGGCAGCAGCCGGCGCAGCAGCAGCCGCACCCGCACGTCGTCGCCGGCCCCGGCCGCCGCCGCCAGCTCGTCCAGCAGCAGCGGCAGCCCGGCGGGCGGCGATGCCGGCCGGGTCGCCCAGATCTTCGGGTGCGCGGTGCGGATCCGCCGCTCGGAGTCGGCGAACGCCTTCTCCGCGAGCTTCTCGCCGGGGCCGAGCCCGCTGAACCGGATCGTCACCTCCGGCAGCCGCAGCTGCTCGGCGTACCGGTGCACCAGCTCCACGACCGGGACGGGACGGCCCATGTCCAGCACGAACGTCTCCGCCTCCTCCGCCAGCGCCGCCGCCTCGATCAGCAGGCCCGCCGCCTCCGCCACCGTCATGAAGTGCCGCGCCACCTCCGGATGGGTGATGGTGACGACCTCGCCGGAGGAGATGCGGTGCGCGAGCAGGCTGAGCAGCGCCCCGGCCTCGCCGATGACGTTGCCGACGCGGACCGCCGCGAAGCACGTCGGGCCGCCCGTCGCGGTGCGCAGCAGCAGCTCGCCGAGCCGCATCGTCGCCCCGAGCACCGAGGTCGGGTCGGCGGCCTTGTCGGAGGAGACGAACACCAGCCGCTGCACGTCGTGCCGGACCGCGCTGTCGACCACGTGCCGGGTGCCGACGACGTTGTCGGCGACGCCCCGGCACGGGTCCTGCTCCACCTTCGCCAGTTCGTTCTGCCCGGCGGTGTGGAACAGCAGCTCCGGGCGCGCTGCCGCGACGACCGCGGCGACGCGCTCGGCGTCCCGCACGTCGGCCTCGGCGGCCGTGACCCGCACCTCGGCGGGGCCGTCCGCGAGCTCGCGGCGCAGCTGCCCGGCCAGCCGCGCGAGGCCGTCCGCGTCCTTGTCGACCAGGCACAGCGCCGCCGGCTCCAGCCGGCCGACCTGCCGGCACAGCGCCGACCCCACCGTCCCGCAGGCGCCGGTGACCAGCACCCGCTGGCCCCGGACGAGCCGCCGGCCGCGCAGCCCGGCCAGCGCGACCTCGTCCCGTCCCATCAGCAGCGCGAGCGGGCTGACCGGGACGGGCGGGGGCGGCGCGGCGGCCGCGCGGCGGGCGGCGCGGGACAGTCGCGGCGGGAACCATCGCACGGTCAGCTCCGGGCCCGCAGCGCCTCGGTGAGTGCGGCGATGACGCGGTCCCGCCCGTCGGACGTCAGCCCGGGATACAGCGGAAGCGACAGCAGCTCCTCGCCGACCCGGTCGGTCACCGGCACCCGCGCGCACTCGTCGGCGCCCAGGATGTCGCGGTAGGAGGTCATCTGGTTCGCCGGGATGAAGTGCACGGACGTCGACACGCCCGCCGCCTCCAGCTCGGCGCTGATCGCGTCCCGGTCCGGGACCCGCACCTGGTAGAGATGCCAGGCGTGCTGGATCCCGTCGAGGTGCCGCTGCGGCAGCGTCAGGCCGGGCAGGTCGCGGAACGCCTCGTCGTAGGCGGCGACGATCTCCGCGCGGCGCCGCTGCCACTCCGGCAGCGCGGCGAGCTGCGCCCGCCCGATGGCCGCCTGCACGTCGGTCATGTTCGCCTTCAGGCCGACCTGCTTCACGTCGTACCGCCAGCTGCCGCCCGGCAGGTACCGCTTCCACGAGTCCTTGCTCATCCCGTGCAGCCGCATCGCGCGGACCTTCTCCTGGAGGCCCTCGTCGCTCGTCGCGATGGCGCCGCCCTCGCCGATCGGCATGTTCTTGGTGGCGTAGAAGGAGAAGCACGCCGCGAACGACTCCGACCCGACGGGCTTTCCGCCGCGCGCCGCGCCCGGGCCGTGCGCCGCGTCCTCGATGACGCGGGTCCGGTCCAGCCCGGCCGCCTCCGTCAGCGCCGCCACGTCCACCGGGTAACCGCCCTGGTTCTGGACGATCATCGCCGCAGGCCCGTCATTGTGGGGGGACGCCCCCCCACGCCCCCCGGCAACCGCCTTCACTCGCGCGGCCGCGGCGGCGACCGTCTCCGGGCTCGGCACCAGCGTGTCCTCGTCGATGTCGACCAGCACCGGCCGGTGCCCCGCGTGCAGGATCGCGTTGATCGCGCCGCAGAACGTCAGGCTCGGCGTCAGCACCGCCGACCCCGGCGGCAGCTCCAGCGCGCGCAGGCACAGCTCCAGCGCGGTCGTGCACGAGGCGACCGCGACGACGTGCGCGGCGCCCAGGTGGTCGGCGAACTCCTGCTCGAACGCGGCGGTCTGCGGCCCCGTGGTGATCCACCCGGAGTCGAGCACCTTCACCACGGCGTCCGACACCTCCCCGGACAGCGACGGGATCGTGAACGGAACGGCTGCACTCATCTGCTACCCCTTGATCTTGCGGGACGTGGCGATGACGCCGAGGAGCGGCCAGCCGGACGCGGCGACCAGGTCCCGGACCGTCTCCAGCCCCGACACCCGCGTCACCGGACCGACCACCACGACCACCCCGACCTCGTCGTCCGACCCCGGATCGATGTCCTCGAACGCGTGCACGTGGCACACCGCGCGCACGGGCACCGGAACCGGCTGGGTGACGTCCGTGGGGGACACCGCCTCGCCGGACTTCTTCGTCATCACGGCGGTACCGCCCCCGGCGCGGACCACCGACCTGCTCCTGCCGGTGCCGGGACCGGAGCTGTTCAGGGACGCGCCGTCGACCGTCCCGCCGCCGGAGCCGTCCCCGGGCCCGCCCTTCTCCGGCCCGCCGTCCTTCGGCTTGCCGTCCTTCGCCTTGCCGTCCTTGGATTTCGCGGCCGCGCCGGTGACGATGCCGCCGCCCTCCCCCGGCCGCTGCCGGACGGGCCGGGTCCCGACGACCTTCGTCCGGTCCCCGTACACCGCCGACGCCACCGACGACACCAGGTCGGCGGGCAGCGGGCCGGGCGCGCCGACCAGCGTGACGTTCCCGACCTCCTCCTTGCGGGCGGCCAGCCGGACCCGCCGGCCGAGGTCGGCGAGCTCCGCCGGCCCCCGGTCCGCCCAGCCGAGCAGCGGGACGCCGAGCCGCCGCGCGACCCGCCGCTGCCCTGGGACGGTGGGCCGCGCCATCTCCGTCACCACCGCGACGAGGATCCCGGCGACCAGCCCGACCAGGCCCGCGACCGCCGCCATCATGACCGCCGGGTTGCTCTTGGGCGCCAGCACCGCCGGCTGCACCACCGAGGCGTTCCCGGCGGCCAGCAGCTGCGCCTGCAGGTCCGAGCGGTTCGAGCGCAGGTCGGTCAGCTCCGCCTGCACCCGCTCCCGCTCGTTCGCGGCGCCGATGTCGGGGTTCGGCTGCGCGCCGGCCCGCCGCGACAGCGGCCCGAGCTTCTTCTCCAGGTCCCGCACCCGCTTGTCGATGCCGGCGATCTGCTGCGTGATCGCGCCCTGGTTGGAGTCGTTGATCTCCTGCACGACGGCGGCGCCGATCCCGTCGGTCATCCGCCGCGCGGCCTGCGGGTCCCTGTCCTTCACCGACAGCTCCACGACCGTGGAGGTGCCGAGACCGGCGACCGAGATGCTCTTGGCGAGCTTGGACGTCGACCGGTGCAGGCGCAGCTGCCCGAGCACCCCGCTCAGCAGGTTCTCGCTGGTCGCGAACGCCTTCACCTGGCTGACCTCGGTGCTGACACCGGCGTCGCCGGCCGCCGCGTCCGCCGCCTTCGCGGTCGCCTGCAACCGCGTCTTGGCGACCGCGGGCGGGTCCTGCCGGCTCATCAGGCCGCCCACCAGCACCAGCGGGACGACCGTCATGACCAGCAGGAGCGCCCAGTAGCTGCGGGCGACGCGCGCCGCGACCTCATCGATCTCCACGGGTCTCCCCTCCGGCCTCCTGCTTCGGTACGGCCGAGCGTAGGAAGGCCGGTAGCCCCCCGAATCGCCCAAACGACGACCCCCCACTACGCCGTTTGCACCAGACCCCGGCATCGGGGGTCAGGCGCCGGTGCCCGGGCGCATGCCGGCGCGCATCGCGAGCGTGATCGCCTCCAGCGCCGAGTGCATGTCGAGCTTCGCCAGCAGGTTCTGGGTGTGCGTGCGGACGGTGTTCGCCGACAGCCCGAGCCGGTCGGCGATCTCCGCGCGGCCGAGGCCGTCGACCATGCACTGCAGCACCTCACGCTCGCGCGGCGTCAGCTCCGCGAGCAGCCGCGCGCCGCCGCTGTCGCGCGGGTCGCCCGCGACGAGCCGGCGCAGCACCTCGCCCAGCACGTCCGGCGGGAGCCAGCCGCCCTGCCGCGCCGCCGACCGGATCACCCGCGCGACCAGGTCGGCGCCCTCGGTCTTCGACAGCCAGCCGACCGCGCCGCGCCGCACCGCCTGCACCAGCGTGTCCAGGTCGCTCATCGCGGTCAGCACCACGACCCGCACGTCCGGGTGGTCCTCGCGGACGCGGTCCAGGACGTCCAGGCCGCTCTCGGCGCCGAGCGTCATGTCCAGCACGACCACCTGCGGGCGCTCGGTCCCGGCGAGCGCCAGCGCGCGCCGCACGTCCGCGGCGATCGGCAGGATCACCAGGTCGGGCTCGCGGCCCAGCCGGGCGGCGAGCGCCTCGGCGAACAGCGCGTGGTCGTCCACGATCAGGACCCGGATCGGTTGCATCCACCGACGATGACCGGTGCGGACGCGATCCGGATCCTGCAAACGCTGTAGTCGTTTCGGACATGCCACGGCGCCCCGGGCACCGGGCACCGAACCCGGCTCGCGCGCCCGTCCGGGGATCTCCGCAGGTGGCGGGCGCGCGCGGGAGAACCGTGCGCGGACGCCCCGCACCGGCCCCCGGTTCACCGCGGTCCGGACCCGGACAACCTGGAGCGCGCTCCGTTGACCGGCCGCGACCCGCTGCTGATCCTGTCCGTGACCGAGCAGGGACGCACTGGCTCAGGGGATGCCATATGAAAGTCCTGATCACTGGGGGAGCCGGCTTCATCGGCAGCACGATCGCGTCCGCGTTCGCCGAACGCGGGATCACGCCGGTGGTGCTCGACAGCCTCGTCACGGGCAGGCCGGAGTTCACCGACGGAAAGATCTTCTACCAGGGCGACATCGGGGACGGGGACCTCGTCGACGCGATCTTCCGGGAGCACCCGGAGATCACCGTCGCGGTGCACTGCGCCGCGCTGATCGTGGTGCCCGACTCGATGAAGGACCCGCTGCGCTACTACCGGGTCAACCTGGGGCGGACCCGCGATCTCGCCGAGCACCTGGTCCGCAACGGCTGCGATCGGATGATCTTCGCGTCGACCGCGGGGATGTACCGGCCGGAGGCGGACCTGTCGGTGTCGGAGACCTCGGCGCTGGAGCCGCAGAACCCCTACACCCGCTCGAAGATGATGGCCGAGCTGATGCTGGCGGACGTCTGCCGCGCGACCTCGCTGCGGGTCGTCTCGCTGCGCTACCTCAACCCGATCGGCGCCGACCCGCAGCTGCGCACCGGCCTGCAGAGCAGCAAGCCGACGCACGCGCTCGGCAAGATGATCGAGTCCTACGAGCTGGGCGTCCCGTTCAAGATCACCGGGGTGGACTGGGACACCCGCGACGGCACCGCGATCCGCGACTACATCCACGTCTGGGACATCGCCCGCGCGTTCTGCGAGGCGGCGGACCGGTTCGACTCGATCGTCCCGCCGCTGCGCCCGGCCGGGGAGGGCTCCGGCTACGAGGTGATCAACCTCGGCACCGGCGACGGCACGACCGTCCGCGAGCTGGTCGACGCGTTCCGCGAGGTGGTCGGGGAGGCGTTCGTCGCGGAGGAGGCGCCGGCGCGTCCCGGCGACGTCGTCGGCGCGTTCGTCCGGCCGGACAAGGCGTGGGAGCTGCTGCGCTGGAAGCCGGAGTACACGATCGAGGACGCCATCCGCCACTCCCTGCTGTGGGCCGAGCGCCGCCGCGAACTCGACGTCGCCTGAGCGCTCCGGCAGGCGCCTGACCCGCCCGCCCGGGGCTCGCCCGGTCCCCTCCCACCTTCCGCCGGAGGGGACCGGACGAGCCGGGCGGGCTTCTAGGGGCGCTCCGGGCGCCTGAACCTGCGCATCAGCGGCAGCACGACGAGCATCTGGACCGCCGCGGCGGCGCCCGCGATGGCCATCGCCAGCCCCATGCCCATCACCTGGTGGCGGAAGTCGCCGTCCTCGCTGCGCAGCATCGCCGAGTGGGACGCCTGGTACGCCCACAGCCCCGCCACCGCCAGGAGGGCCAGCGCCCACGCCACGCCCCGGCGTGGCACCTGCACGTTCACCCACCGTCCGGCGACCAGCCCCACGGCCCACCTGACCAGCACGAGGAACGCGCCCGGCACCACGACGAACGCGATCGGGTTGTACTCCCACGCGGTGGCGACGTCCCCGCGCATCAGCGCCTGCACCGCCCGCGTCCCGCCGCACAACGGGCACACCATGCCCACCAGCCGAAGCGGGCTGTGCAACGCGATCGGCGGCAGCCCGAACACCGCCATCGCGGCGCCCGCCAGCAGCCCGAGCACGGCCAGCACACGCAACTTGCGATGCCGGTCGTCCCGGTCCCAGCTGAACCGCACGGGCACGAGCCCGCCTCTGGCCGTCGTCACCCTCCCGTTCTACCCGCCACGACCCCCTGAGGGAAAACGTTCAGGTCGGGATGAAGAGGACTCTGGTGAAATTCATCAGCTCCCTCCGATGAACTGGTGGTCGGTGCGGATGCGGCCCTCGTCGTCCAGGGTGATGACGTCCAGGCCGCCGCCCACGGCCTCGCCTGTGTCGACCGAGGCCATCGACCAGCGGAGGGCGAGCACATTGGGCAGGAGGTAGGTGGCTTCTCCGGCCGCTTTGAAGACGTGTTCGCCCGGGGCGACGAACATGTCGTAAGCGCGGGAGATTCTGCCGTTCAGGGCGTCATGGCCGCGGACCTCCAGCGGCGGAATGGGAAAGGCCAGATTCCTCGCGGCGTCACGGATCTCCTGGGGCGGGTTCACCAGAACCTGGACACCGTCGGGCGTCCACAGTTCCTTGATGAGAACTCGCCGCGTCTCGGGATCGGATTCGTTCCACTGTGCGATGTAACGGTCGGACCATTGCTCGAGTCGTTCGTCCATGTGCAGCAGTCTGCGGCGTGAACTGCGACGATGCGATTCCCTGGAGGGAATGAACGGCGGGCGCTACGTCTGGTCGGCGAAGGCCGCTCTGGTGAGGGTGGCGGCGGTCTCGACGGCGGTGGCGATGGCGTCGTCGGGGGAGAGGCCGCACAGGTCGGTGAGGACGAAGAACGCTTCGGCGCCGCAGGCCAGCGTGAGGGAGTGCTTGAGGCGGGCGACGGCGTCCGGGGACGGGCCCTCGAAGGGGGCCAGGGCGTGGTCGATCAGCGCGAACCGCATGCCGGGGCGCGCGCCGGACCGGGCGGGCACGGTGATCGTGCTGGAGATCATCGCCCGGACGGCGCCCTGGTGCGCGTGGACGTGGCGGAGCAGGTAGCCGGTGGCGAAGGCGATCCGTTCGGCCGGGTCGGCGGATGCGGCGACGGGGGCGAGGGCGTGCTCGGGGCCCGGCCAGAGACCTTCCAGCGCCTCCTGCAGCAGCGAGATCAGGTCGGGGAAGTAGCGGTAGGCGGTGGCCTCGGAGACGAGGGCCGCCTTCGCGACCTGCGGCATCGTGACCTCGGCGCCGGATCGGGCGAGGTCGCGGCAGGCCTCCACGATCGCCCGGCGCGTCCGGGCCTTCTGGTTCGCGCGTCCGGTGGCGGTCTCGGCCTCCATCGCCCGGCTCCTTCCTGAGGGTCAACCTTCTTCGTGAGAGTGTACTTGCACGAACTCGCGCGAGCCCCCTATCGTCCTGATAGGTGACTCTCACGAAGGAGGGATCGAGATGAACAGAGCCGCGATCGTCCGGCCGGACGAAGGGGAGACCGTGCGGCTGGGGACGACCACGATGCGGATCCTGGAGGACGGCACCACGACCGGCCACCGCCTCGGGATCGGCGAGATCACGGTCGCCCCGCACACCGAAGGGCCGCCGCAGCACCGGCACGCGAGGCACGACGAGGGCTTCTACGTGGTCTCGGGCACCGCCCGCTTCACGGTCGGCGAGACCAGTTACGACGTTCCGGCGGGAACGCTCGCGATGATCCCTCCGGGCGCGCCGCACACGTTCGCCAACCCCGGGGACGAGCCCCTGGGGCTGCTGAACACCTTCACGCCGGACCTTTACGTCCAGTACTTCCGCGATCTGAAGGAAATGATCGAGTCGGGGATGGAATTCACGCCAGAGGCGACGATCGAGGTCATGAAGCGCTACGCGACCGAGCCCGCCACCGAGTACGCCGAATAGGAGCCGGATGTCCGAGTACCTGTTGTCAACTTCCCTCGGGGACGTTCCGCTGACCGTTAACGAGAGCGGAAAGGGGAAGCCCGTCCTGCTGCTGCACGGTGGCGCCGGTCACAATTCTGTGAGCGGTTTCGCCGAACTGCTGGCCGGACGGTCCCGCCGCACGTTCGTCCCCGTCCACCCCGGGTTCGGCGGGACGCCGCGTCCCGCGAAACTCGATTCGATCCGCGCACTCGCGGACCTCTACGCACGGCTGCTGGAAGAGCTGGCGCTGGAGAACGTGACCGTCATCGGCAGTTCCATCGGCGGCTGGATCGCTGCGGAACTCGCCCTGGTCGCGGCCGGGCGCCTGGAAGCGCTCGTGCTCCTTGACGCCGCGGGCCTGGACAGCGCGGAGCATCCGGCCGCGGACTTCTTCTCGCTGCCGTTCGACCAGGTCATCGAGCTGAGCTACGCCGATCCGGACGCGTACCGGGTCGACCTTTCCACGCTCACCGGCGAGCAACGTGCCATCGCGGCCGGAAACCGGGACGCGCTGCTCGCCTATGGCGGTGAGTCGATGGCCGACCCGAGCCTGAAGGACCGGTTGGCGGCCATTTCCACGCCGACGCTGGTGCTGTGGGGAGAGGCCGACCGAATGATGACGCCCGAATACGGCAGGGAGTACGCCCGGGCCATTCCCGGATCGCGTTTCCATATCGTCGAGCGCGCCGGGCATCTGCCGCAGATCGAGGCCCCCGGCGCGGTGCTGGAGCTGTTCGAGGAATTCACCTCGACCGTCAGCTCCGCTGACGCGCGCTGAACTGGGCAACCACAGGGGTGACGCGCCTGGAGGGGGACGGCCACACCCGGCCACCATGCGAGCGCGCACCGCGCGGCGGCCAGGCGTTCCGCCGGTGACAATGGCGCCGGTCAGGCGGGGGAGCGCGGGAGGGGCGGCCGAGGAAGCCGCGCGTCGCCGTCCGGTGACGCACTGGCATGAGACGGCCGTCTAAACTAACGTCGCCGCCAAGCAAGCGGTAGGTACCCGAACCGGAACCGGCCGCACCGGGCCGCCCGGCCCCCGCCCGGCGGCGCGAAACGGCCGAACGTGCGGGAGAATGGGGGACGGTCACAGCGAGGAGGCGTTTTGAGCGGCGATGTGCGGTTCACCGTCACGCGGACGCTGACCAAGGATCAGCAGGCCAGGCGCGAGCGGCTGATCGACGCGGCGCGCGATCTCGCGCGCGAGGGCGGCTACCCGGCCGTCACGATGCACGACGTGGCGGACCGCGCCGGGGTGGCCCGCGCGACCGTGTACCGCTACTTCGCCACCAAGGACCACCTGCTCACCGAGGTCGCCGCGACCTGGGCGCACCGCATCACCGGCGACATCGACGCGCTGGCCGTCGGCGACACCCCGGTCGAGCGGCTCACCGCGCTGCTGGAGCGGATCGTCGAGGTGGCGGCGCAGGAGCGGACCCTGACCTCGGCCATCATCCAGGCGGTGACCTCCGACGACTCCAGCGTCGACGACGCGCGCACGGTGCTGTTCCTGTTCGTCCGCGACCGGCTGTCGGCCGCGATCGGCGAGCCGGTGCCCGCGCGCGACGAGGTGGAGGTCGTGCTCGGCCACATCCTGCTCGCCGCCCTGGTCAGCCTGGCCTCGCTGCGCCGGCCCACCGAGGAGATCAGGGACATGGTCCGCACGTCCGGGCGGCTGGTGCTGGCCGGGGCGCTGGCGGACGCGACGCCCGCCTGACCCGGTCGCGCCCATTGGTCCTGTTTTCGCGCGCCCTATTGGCTCTCCCGGACGAACCATCGCGCTCGTAGCGTTCCCCGGGTGACGCACCCACTGCTGTTCCTGCTCGCCGCGGCCGCCCTCGTCGCGATCCCCGGACCGAACCACCTCTACATCACCACCCGCAGCATCGGGGAGGGGCGGCGCGCCGGCGTCGCGTCCGCCCTCGGCGTGGAGTCCGGCATGCTCGTGCACATCGCCGCCGCGGCCGCCGGGCTGTCGGCGCTCGTCGCCGCGTCCGCCACCGCGTTCGGTGTCCTGCGCTACGCGGGCGCCGCCTACCTGGTGTTCCTCGCCTACCGGACGCTCCGCGCCCGCGACGGCGAGGACGGGCCGCGCCTCGAGCCCCGGCCGCTGCACCGCGTCTACCTCGACGGCGTGCTGGTGAACGTCCTGAACCCCAAGGTCGTGCTGTTCTTCCTGGCGTTCCTGCCGCAGTTCGTCGATCCGCGGGCCGGCGCGGTCCCGGCGCAGATCGTGGGGATGGGGCTGGTCACCGCGCTGATCGGGCTGGCCGCCGACCTGGTCTACGCGTTCGCCGCCGGGGCGCTCGGCGGCTGGCTGCGGGCCCGCCCCGCGTTCCGCCGCCGCCAGCGGTACGCCACCGGGTTCGTCTACCTCGGCCTCGGCGCCGCCGCCGTGCTCGCGGGACCGGGCGCCCGGCGGACGTAGATTCCGATGAACGGTTTGTCAGTCGTCTTATAAGCGCCGGACCGCAATGCGTGCCCGATCGTGCAGCCCGCCCGGTTCGGGCTCGGTAGCTTCCGAATGGCCCCGAGGTCCGAACCCGATCGGGGGCGGGAGGTGCGAAGGTGACGACGAGCCTGAAAGCTTTTGCCGGCGGGCCCGGGGGGTCCGGGGGAGCGCAGGGGCCCGCGGGGCCCGGGGCGCCGTCCTCCCCGGACGGGGGCGGGCGCTCGCCGCTGAAGCCGTGGGCCGGGGTGCCGAGCGAGCTGTCGGAGATGTTCCGGCCGCACCTGGAGGCCCTCGCCGAGGAGATGATCGAGGAGATCCTCGCCGGGATCCCCGAGTACTCGCGCCCGCAGGACGAGGAGTACGCGCGGCTCGTCCGGGCCGCGGTGGAGGGCGCGCTGCGGCAGTTCGTCGACCTGATCATGGACCCGGAGAGCTCCTGGGAGGCGGTCGCCTCCGTCTACCGGGAGATCGGCTGGGCCGAGGCCCGCGAGGGCCGCAACCTCGACATCCTGCAGACCTCGCTGCGGCTCGGCGCCCGCGTGGCCTGGCGCCGGCTCGCCTCGGAGTCCGAGCGCTACAACATCTCCCGCCGCACCCTCGCCAGCATCGCCGAGGCGATCTTCGCGTTCCTCGACGAGATCGCCCGCGCCGCCACCGAGGGGTACACCAAGGCCCGCGAGCAGGAGGCCGGCGAGCTGGAGCACCGCCGCCGCCGGCTGCTGGACATGCTGCTCGCCGAGCCGCCCGCCGCGCCGCAGGCCGTCGCCGACCTCGCCCGGCTCGCGCAGTGGCGCGTCCCCCGGACGGTCGCCGCGGTCGTGCTGTACGAGCGGGGGCAGCAGCCGTTCTCGCACCCGTCGCTGCCGCCGGACGTCCTCGCCGACGTCAACCGGCGCGAGCCGTGCCTGCTCGTCCCCGACCCGGAGGGCCCCGGACGCGGCCGGATGCTGGAGTCGGCGCTGCGCAACTGGGTCGCCGCGCTCGGCCCGACCGTCCGCACCGAGGACGCCGCGAAGTCGCTGCGCTGGGCGCGCGAGGCGCTGCCGCTGGCCCGCCGCGGCATCCTGGCGTCCGACCGGCTGATCCGCTGCGCCGAGCACATGCCGACGCTCGTCGTGTTCAAGGACGAGGAGCTGGTTCGCGCCGTCGCCGACCTGCGGCTCGCGCCGCTGAAGACCGTCCGGCCGCGGCACCGCGAGCGGCTGATGCGGACGCTGCTGTCGTGCCTGCAGAACGGGTTCAACGCCACCGAGGTCGCGACCCGGCTGCACGTCCACCCGCAGACCGTCCGGTACCGGCTGCACCAGCTCGAGGAGCTGTTCGGCGAGCGGCTGTACGACCCGGAGACGCGGCTGGAGATGGAGATGGTGCTGACCGTCTGGCTCACCACCCCGCCGGAGGGCCGGGCGGGCGGGGACGTGATCCCGCTGGACGGCCCGCGCCGCCGCGACCCCGACACCGCCGCCGCCGAGTAGCGGCCGCCGCCCCGGCCGCGGCCCCGGCGGCCACCCCGTCCGCGGCTCTCCATCAAACGATTGACGGAGACGCGGCGGGCGCCCTACGGTGTGCGGCATGACCAGCGACTCCGGCCGGGAGCGCGTCCTCGACGCGGCGACCCGGCTGTTCGCCGCCCTCGGCTACGACGGCACCTCCACCCGCATGATCGCCGAAGCGGCGGGGCTCAACATCGCCACCGTCGCCTACCACGCCGGCGGCAAGCGCGACCTCTACCTCGCCGTCATGGAACGCGCCCACCAGGCCGAACGCGCCGCCCTGGCGACGGCCGTCGCCGAGATGACGCCCGACGCGGCCGGGATCCTCGCCGTCGTCGACCGCTACGTCGACTTCTGCGCCGCCCACCCCGAGATCCCCGGGCTGTGGATGCACCGGTGGCTGTCGGACGCCGCCGACGTCGCCGACCTGGAGAACACCTACGTCCGGCCGCTGATGGAGACCGTCGTCGACGCCGTCGCCAAGGTCCTGCCCGAAGGCGCCGCCGACGAGGTCGACGTCGAGTACGTCGCCTGGACCGTCGTCTGGTGCACGCACGGGTTCGCGCGCGGCGGAGTCCTGCGCGCCGACGGCCGCCGCCACGGCATGGACGACGCCGCCGCGCTGGCCCGGTTCCGCGCCAACCTGCGCCGCATCGTCACCGCGGGCCTGAACCTGGGCGACGCGTCGTGAGCGCCGCGCTCGCCCGGCGGCGGCTGCTCGGCTACGGCATAGGCTCGGTCGGCACCGGCGTGTTCTCCGCCGTCCCCGGCCTGCTGCTCCTGTACTACCTGACCGACGTACTCGGCGTCTCGGCCGCCATCGCGGGCGCGGTCCTGGTCGTCCCGAAGGCGTGGGACGTGGTGCTGAACCCGATCGTCGGCGCCGCCAGCGACCGCGAGGCCGTCCGGACGGGCCGCCGCACCCGGCTGCTGCTGGTCGGCGGCGCGACGCTGCCGTTCCTGTTCGCCGCCATGTTCGCCGTCCCGGTGGACTCGCCGGGCTTCGGCGCGGGCTGGGCCGCGGTGACGTTCCTGCTGGCCGCGAGCGCGTTCGCCTGCTTCCAGGTGCCGTACGTCGCGCTGCCCGCCGAGATCTCCGACCTGCCGTCCGAGCGCGGCCGGGCGATGGCGTGGCGGGTCGTGTGCCTGACCGTCGGCATCCTCGTCGCGGGCGGCCTCGCGCCCGCCCTGTCCGACTCCGCCGGGGGAGGACGCGCCGGATACGCGCTGATGGGCGCCGTGATCGGCGTCGTGATGGGCGCCGCGCTGATCACCAGCGCACTGGCCAACCGGTGGATCCCCTCCACGCCCGGCCCGCGCCCGCTCGGCCTCGCCGCCGCGCTGCGCGCCGCGCGCGGCAACCGCCCGTTCTTCGCGCTGCTCGGCGGCTACGCCGCGCACACCCTCGCCGTCGCCATCATGCTGGCGGGCGCCCCGTACGTCGCGACCTACCGGCTGGACGACTACGGCCTCACCTCGGCGATGTTCGTGTGCATGGTCGGGCCGAGCGCGTTCGCCGTCCCGCTGTGGCGGAAGATGTCCGTCCGGTACGGGATCGTCCCCTGCTACGTCACGGCGCTCGCGATGTTCGCCGTCACCGGGTTCGCGTCCTACCCGGCGATCTCCTCCGGATCCCGTCCCGGCGTGCTCGTCCTCGCGGGGCTGACCGGCGTCTGCTACGCCGCCGTCCAGCTGTTCCCGCTGTCGCTGCTGCCCGAGACCGTCCACGCCGACAAGGGACGCACCGGGCAGGCCCAGGCCGGCGCGTTCACCGGCCTGTGGACGGCCGCCGAGACGGGCGCGCTCGCCCTCGGCCCCGGCGTGTTCGCGCTGGTGCTGGCCGTGTCGTCGTTCCGGTCGTCCGACCTGGACGAGCCCGTCCACCAGACGGGCTCGGCGCTCACCGGGCTGACCGTCGGGTTCACGATCATCCCGGCCCTGCTGTTCCTGCTGGCCGTCCCCCTCCTGCTGGCCTACCGCCGGCTCGCCGCCGCCCACCGAACGAGCGAGGAAGCACAGCCCCATGCCGTCTGAATCCGACGAAGTCGCCCCGGGGGGCGCGGGGGGTCGTCCCCCCTCGAGCGGTACTGAATCCGTTCTCCCGGAGCACGGCCGCGCGGGCGCCGACCTGCTCGCCGAGCTCGCCCGGCTCCGCGACGCCGACCTGCCCGTGCGCGGCGGCCACGTCACCGCCTACGTGTACGACACCGGACGCGAGGCCGTGCACGACCTCGCCGCCACCGCCTTCCGGGAGATGCTCGAGGTCAACTGCCTCGATCCGACCGCGTTCCCCAGCATCGTCGCGCTGGAGCGCCGCATCGTCTCCACCGTCGCGGCCAAGCTCGGCGGCGGCACCGGCATCTTCACCAGCGGCGGCACCGAGTCGATCATGCTCGCGGTGAAGGCGGCCCGCGACGCCCGGCCGGTCGCCGGACGGCCCCGGATCGTCCTGCCCACCACCGCGCACCCCGCGTTCCACAAGGCCGCGCACTACCTCGGCCTCGACGCCGACCACATCCCGGTGGACGGCGACTTCCGCGCCGACCCGGCGGCCGTCGCCGCCGCGATCACGCCCGACACCGTCCTGGTCGTCGCGTCCGCGCCGTCCTACCCGCAGGGCGTCATGGACCCGGTCGAGGAGATCGCCGGTGTCGCCGCGTCCGCCGGGGTGCTGTGCCATGTTGACGCGTGCGTCGGCGGCTGGGTGCTGCCCTGGCTGCGCGACCTCGGACGTCCCGTCCCGCCGTTCGACCTGTCGGTGCCCGGCGTCACGTCCATCTCCTGCGACCTGCACAAGTACGGGTACGCGCCGAAGGGCGCGTCCGTCGTGCTGTTCGCGGACGAGTCGGTCCGCCGGGCCGCCTACTTCGCGTCCGCCGAATGGCCCGGCTACACCGTCATCAACGCCGGCGTCCAGAGCAGCAAGAGCGCCGGCCCGCTCGGCGCCGCCTGGGCCACGCTCAACGCGGTCGGCGCGCAGGGCTACCGCGACCTCGCCGCGACCGCCATGGACACCGCCGAACGGTTCATCGCGGGCATCGCCGGCATCGCGGGACTGTACGTCCTCGGCGACCCGGCCGTTCCGCTCGTCGCCGTCGCCTCCGACGACCCCGCCCTCGACGTCTTCACCATCGCCGACGAGGCCCGCGCCCGCGGCTGGTTCTTCCAGCCGCAGCTCGCCTACCAGGGCGTCCCGCCGAACCTGCACTTCACCCTCACCGGCGTCAGCGACGTCGACGCGCTGCTGTCCGCGCTCGCCGACGCCGCCAAGGCCGCCCGCGCATCCGGCCCGCCCGACGTGCCGGCCGACCTCCTCGCCGCGCTCGCCGACCTGGACCTGGACGGCCTCGACGACGCCGGGTTCACCGGCCTCCTCGCCGCCGTCGGCGTCGACCTCGACGGCGCCGGACCCGAGATGGCCGTCGTCAACACCGTCCTCAACGGCCTGCCGCCGGCCACCCGCGAGGCCCTGCTCGTTCGCTTCCTGTCCGCCCTCTACGCCGGCTAGTTCAGCCTGATCAGGCGCTTCAGGTAGGACGGCTCGTCCAGCTTCGCGCCGAGCACCAGCGGCACGTCCGCCGCACCGGCCGTGACCGACGCGACCCGCTCACCGGCACCGCCCTGGTGCGGCGGGTCGCCCCGCACCGCAACCGGCACCCGCAGCCCCGGCCACCCCACGACCGTCACCGGGGACGCGGCGCGCAGTGGCGTCGTCCCGCCGAGCCCGTCGTCGACCTCGCCGACCCTGGCGCCCTTCCCCGCCAGGGTCGCCGGGGTCAGCGCGTTCTCCGCCGCCGCGACGAGCCGCCCGCCCGCCTCCACGGCCGCCATCGCGCTCGGCGACTTCTGCCCCATCACCGCGCCGAGGATCAGCGTCGGCACGCCGGCGACCCGCTTGCGCGCCGCGAACACGAAGTTCCCGCCGGCCGCGTCGGTGTAGCCGGTCTTCCCGCCGACCACCCCGTACTGCCCGACCAGGATGTTCCCGCCCGGACGCGCCGGGCTGCCGTCATCGGGCACGTACGCCCGCCGGTTCACGATCTCGGTGAACGCCTGGACCTTCATCGCCGCCCGCAGCAGCTTCACCTGGTCGGCGGCGGTGCTGACCGTCCGCGAGTCGTACCCGCTCGGATCGGTGTAGCGGGTGCTGGTCATCCCCAGCTCCCGCGCCGCCGCGTTCATCTTCGCGACGAACGGCTGGTCGCCGCCCGCGTCCCAGCGGGCCAGCTCGTGCGCCAGGTCGTTCGCCGAGATGATCAGCAGCGCCTCCAGCGCCTTGCGCTCGGTCAGCCGCTGCCCCGCCGTGATCCCGAGCAGCGACTCCCCGCGCTTCTTGCGGGCCGGGATCTCCGCCACCCCCTGCGGCGACACCGCCAGCACCGGCCCCGCCTCACCCGTCTTCAGCGGATGGTCGCGCAGGTACACGAACGCCGTCATCACCTTCGCGACGCTCGCCGTCGGCGTCGGCGCGGACCCGCCGGACGATCCCATCGCCCCCAGGCCGTCCACGTACACCGCCGACTGCCCGACCGCCGGCCACGGCAGCGAGGGCGCCGCTCCCTTGAAGACGTGGCTGGACGCCAGGTCCAGCTTCACGGTCGGATCCGGAACCGGCCGGATCAGCTGCCCGGCCACCACCCCGACGACCAGCACCAGCGCCGCTATGAGGACGATGAGCCCGCGCCGCCGCTTCGGCCGCTCTTCCGTCTGGGCCATGGGCGGGGCCGGAGCGGGCGGCCGCGGTGCGGCGACCTCCCAGGGGCCGCTCTGGACGGGCCGCACAGGCGCCGCCGCGTTCTGCGGCGTCGGTCCTGGCGGCGTCGCGCCTGGCGCCGCGTCCCACCGGATGGAGTCGGGCCGGAACTCGCCCGCCGGCGCCTGCTGCGGCGCCTCCCATCCCGCCGGTCCGGGGCTCTGGCGCGGCGTCTCCCACCACTCCTGCCCGCCCGGCCGCGGCGGCGCCGCCGGCTCCTGCGCGGCGGCGTCTTTCGGCGCGGGCACCTCCCATGAGGTGGGCAGCCGCTCGACCCGCGTCACCGCGGCGGGCGACTCCGCTCGCGACTCCGGTGCCGCCTCCGCGGACGCCTCGGGCCGCTCGTCCTCCTCCGCGTCGGTCGCCTCGGGCCCGTCCGGCTCCTCCTCCGGGGACGCCTCCGGCTCGTCTTCCGGCTCGCGGGCCGCAGCGGGTTCGTCCGCCGGTTCCTGCGCGGGCTCGTCGTCTTCCGGTGGGACGGGAGGCGCGTCCTGCTCAGGAACGGTGTCCGCGTCCGGCGCGGTTTCGGCCCGCTCAGCGCCCTTTTCCGGGACGGTCTGCGCGGCGTCCGCCTCCGGCTCTTCTTCCTCCGCGTCCTCGGGACTCTCCTCCGCCTTCGCGTCCGCGTCCTCCGCCTCCGGCGGCGCGTCCTGCTCGGGCGTCTCCTCGGAGTCCTCGTCTTCCTGCGGGGTCGGCGCGTCCGCCTCCTCGCCGGCCGGTTCGGCGTCGTCCGCCGCGTCTTCGGCGGGCTCGGTGTCCTCGGTGTCTTCGGCGGGCTCGGCCGGTTTGTCCGGGCGCCGGATGTCGGGCCTGGTCAGCGAGGCGTTCTTCGCCGGGGCGGGCGCCGGGATGCGGAACTCGGCGGTGGCCGTGCGGCCCGGTTCGGGTTCGACGTCCTCCGGGCGGTCGGCCGGCTCCGGTTCCTGCGGGACGTCGTTCACGGCCTGCCCCCTTCTCAGCTCGGTGATCGCGCATGCCGCCGGGGGCGGTCCTTCGCCGAGACCCCCCGTGCACCTTGAAAGACGACCACTTTAGCGACGGGGTTCGCTTCGTTACGCATCAGTGACATGCGGCGCGGCGGACCCCGCGGCCCGGTGGACGGGGCCGGCCGGGCCGCGCGAATGAGGGTCGTCCTGCCGGGTAGGGCGGGACCCAGCCCGGTACACCCGGCAGAACGACCACGAGGCTCGAGGAGTGTGCAATGGCCACGAAGATCCGCGACATCATGACCGGTTCCCCCACGTCGGTGTCCCCGGAGCTCGACATCGTCACGGTGGCGCGGGCGATGCGCGACGAGGACATCGGCGCGGTGCTCGTCGCCGAGGGCGACGACCTGCAGGGCGTGGTCACCGACCGCGACCTGGTCGTGCGGGGGCTGGCGGCGGGCGGCGACCCGGCCCAGGCCAAGATCGGCCGGCTCGCCAGCAGCGTCACCGCGACGGTCGGGCCGGACGACTCGCTCGACAAGGCCGCGCAGATCATGCGCGAGCGGTCGGTGCGGCGGCTGCCCGTCCTGGAGGACGGGCGCCCCGTCGGCATCGTCTCCATCGGCGACCTGGCGATGGAGAAGGACTCCGCGTCGGCGCTCGCCGACATCAGCGCGGCCCGCGGCAACGTCTGAGCGATCAGGGGAGCGCCGCGATCAGGCGCTCCAGGTCGTCTTCGTCGTTGTAGTAGTGCACGGAGGCCCGCACGGCCGCGTCGAGGCCGTGCGGGTCGTATCCGTGGTCCCGCGGCACCGCGACGCTGACGTTGACGTCCCGCTCCCGCGCCGCCGCCTGGATCGCGGCGGGCGCATGGCCGTCGACGGTGAACGAGACGATGCCCGACTGCCGTTCGCCGCGGTCCCGGACGGTGACGCCGGGCCGTTCGGCCAGCATCCGCCGGAGCGTCGCGGCCAGATCGGTGACGCGCTGCTCGATCGCGGACATTCCCAGCGCGGACGCGTAGTCGGCCGCCGCTCCCAGCCCGATCTGCCCGGCGACGTACCGTTCCCACGTCTCGAAGCGGCGCGCGTCGTCGCGGATCTCGTAGCCGTCGGGCGCCTTCCACTCGGCGGCGGTCAGGTCGAGGAACGGCGGCTCCAGCGTCCGGGCGATCTCCCGCCGCACGTACAGGAAGCCCGTTCCGCGCGGCCCGCGCAGGTACTTGCGGCCTGTCGCGGACAGCATGTCGCAGCCGATCTCGGCGACGTCCACGGCGAGGTGCCCGACCGACTGGCAGGCGTCCAGCAGGTAGAGGACGCCGTGCTCGCGGCACAGCCGGCCCACTTCCGCCGCCGGGTTGACCAGCCCGTTGTAGGTCGGGATGTGGTTCAGCGAGACGAGCCGGACGCCGCCCTTGGCCAGTTCGGCCTCCAATGCGTCGAGGGCCAGCGTGCCGTTCGCGTCGTCCGGGACCACTTCCACGCGGGCGCCCTTGGCGGCGGCGATCTGCTGATAGGCGATCGCGTTGCTTGAGTACTCGTTGGTCGTGGTGAGGATCCGGTCGCCCTCCGCGAACGGGATGGCGTAGAACGCCATGTCCCAGGCGCGCGTCGCGTTCTCGACGTAGGCGATCTCCTCGGGCTGCGCGCCGATCAGCCCGGCGACAGCGCCGTAGAAGTGCTCGACCGCCTCGGCGTTCCGGTCGGCCGCCTCGTACCCGCCGATGGTCGTCTCCAGCGCGAAGTGCTCCGCGACCGCCTCGATCACGGGTGCGGGCGGCAGCGCGGCCCCCGCGTTGTTCAGGTGCGCGACCCGCGCGCAGCCCGGCGTGTCCGCCCGCGCCTTGTCCACGTCGATGCCGGTCTCGGTCCCCACGTTCCGCCCCTCTTCGTTGATCACCCCACCGATTGTCGTACCCCCGCGCCATGCTTGGCCATGGTGGCGGCTTGACCTCAAGATTCCTTGAGGTCTCAGGATGGACGTCCCGGACCGACGATCGCTGAGGATTGCCGATGGACATGGAAGTCACCGCGTGGATGTCGTTGCACCACGCCATGAACGCGCAGGACGACCGCCGGCCGTTCTCCAAGGCCACGCTGCGCCGGATCGCCGCGTTCGCCCGCCCCCACCGCCGCCCGCTGTACGTGTACCTGCTGCTCAGCGTGGTGATGGCGGTGCTGGCCGTCGCGACGCCCGTGCTGGCCGGCCGGGTGGTGAACGCGATCGTCGACCGGTCCGCGACGTCCACCGTGGTGGGGCTGGCCGTGCTGATCGCGGCGCTGGCGGTCGCCGAGGGCGGGCTCGGCCTCGCCAACCGGTGGCTGTCGGCCCGCATCGGCGAGGGGCTGATCCTGCACCTGCGCACCGCCGTCTTCGACCACGTGCAGCGGATGCCGGTCGCGTTCTTCACCCGCACCCGCACCGGCGCGCTCGTCAGCCGGCTCAACAACGACGTGATCGGCGCGCAGCGCGCGTTCAGCGACACGCTGTCCGGCGTGGTCAGCAACCTGGTGACGCTGCTGCTGACGTTCGCGGTCATGGTCGGCATCTCCTGGCAGGTCACGCTGCTCGCGCTGGTGCTCCTGCCGGTCTTCGTGCTGCCGGCCCGCCGGATGGGCACCCGCCTCGCCGGGCTGGAGCGCGAGGCCGCCCGGCACGACGCCGCGATGAGCACCCAGATGACCGAGCGGTTCTCCGCGCCCGGCGCCACCCTGGTCAAGCTGTTCGGACGGCCCGACCGCGAGTCCGCCGAGTTCGCCGCGCGCGCCCGCCGCGTCCGCGACATCGGCGTCCGCACCGCGATGGTGCAGCACGTGTTCATCACCGCGCTGACCATGGTGTCGGCGCTGGCGCTCGCGCTGGTCTACGGCCTCGGCGGCTGGATGTCGCTGCGCGGCCACCTCGACGCCGGCGCCGTCGTCGCCCTCGCGCTGCTGCTCACCCGGCTGTACGCGCCGCTGACCGCGCTCGCCAGCGCCCGCGTCGAGGTGATGAGCGCGCTGGTCAGCTTCGAGCGGGTCTTCGAGGTGCTGGACCTGCGGCCGCTCGTCGCCGAGAAGCCCGAGCCGCGCGCCGTCCCCGACGGGCCCGTCGCGGTCGAGTTCGACGACGTCACCTTCGCCTACCCGGCGGCCGACAAGGTGTCCCTGGCCTCGCTGGAGGAGGTCGCGACGCTCGACACCCGCGGCGGCGTCGACGTCCTGCACGGGGTGTCGTTCCGCGCCGAGCCCGGGCAGATGGTCGCGCTCGTCGGCTCGTCCGGCGCCGGCAAGTCGACGATCGCGCAGCTGCTGCCGCGCCTGTACGACGCCGACGCCGGCACCGTCCGGCTGGGCGGCGTGGACGTCCGCGACCTGTCGTTCGCGTCGATCCGCGCGACGCTCGGCATGGTCACCCAGGACGGGCACCTGTTCCACGAGTCGATCCGCGACAACCTGCTGCTGGCCCGGCCCGAGGCGTCCGAGGACGAGCTGTGGGACGTGCTGCGCCGCGCCCGCCTCGACGCGCTGATCGAGGGGCTGCCCGACGGCCTCGACACGATCGTCGGCGAGCGCGGCTACCGGCTGTCGGGCGGTGAGCGGCAGCGGCTCACCATCGCCCGGCTGCTGCTGGCCCGCCAGCGCGTCGTCATCCTCGACGAGGCCACGGCGCACCTGGACTCCACGTCCGAGGCCGCCGTCCAGGAGGCGCTGGCCGAGGCGCTCGACGGGCGCACCGCCGTGGTGATCGCGCACCGGCTGTCCACCGTCCGCGCCGCCGACCTGATCCTGGTCGTGGAGGAGGGCCGGATCATCGAGCGCGGCACGCACGACGAGCTGCTCGCCGCGGGCGGCCGCTACGCCGACCTGTACGAGACGCAGTTCGACACGCGCCCGCCCCTCGAACCCGTCGCCTGAGACCCGCGGCCCGGCCGCCCCTAGCGTGGAGGGACGGCCGGGCTGCGGTGATCGGAGTGGTCAGGCGGTTTCGGCGAGGACGTCCGCCAGCTTGCGGAGGACGTCGGTGCGCCACCCGCTGCCCATCCCGCGGTAGGCGTAGGCGTTGACGGGGTCGTCGAGGTCGAAGCCGGCGTGCTCGACGAACAGCCGGGTGCCGTTCCCCTCGGCGGCCAGCCGCCACGTCACCGTGGTGTCCAGGCCGCCGCCGTTCCAGCTGATCCGCAGCAGCCGTCCCTCCTCGACGTCGAGGACGCGGCAGGAGATCGTCCCGTCGAAGCCGACGTTCGGGATCGGCTTGGCGGCGAAGGTGAACCGGTGCCCGACGACCGGCTTGAAGTCGTTCGGCATCAGCCAGCGGGCCAGCAGGTCCGGATCGGTCAGCGCCCGCCAGACCCGCTCCGGCGGATGCGGCAGGAACTCGTCCACCTCGATCGACGCGCGCTCCCCGCTCACCACGCCGCCCCCGTCCGTGCTCGGTGCCATGGGTCTTCCCCTCTCGGTGTCACTTCTCGTCCTCGGCGTCCAGCAGTTCGCGCAGGCCGGCGAGCCTGCTCCGCCAGAACCGCTCGTAGGGGGTCAGCCACTGCGACAGCTCCATGAGCGGTTCGGCCTCCAGCTGGTAGATGCGCCGCCGCCCGTCGCGCCGCTCGGTGACGAGCCCCGCCTCCCGCAGCACCTTCAGGTGCTCGGAGACGCTCGGACGGCTCATCGCGAAGCGGGACGCCAGGTCGTTCACCGACCGGGGCCCCTCCAGCAGCAGCGCGGTCAGCTCGCGCCGCACCGGGCTGGCCAGCGCCGCGAACACGTCCGCCGTCACCGCGCCCGGTCCCGGCGCGTCCGGATGATGTCCATGCCGCGACGATAGGTAGGTGATTCCCTACCTGTCAAGCGTAGGAGGAATCCTACGCATTATTCGGGCGGGGAGCGATGAGTTCACGGGCGCCGGACGGTCTGCCCCTGCGAGAACCGACCAGAGGAGCGAGGATGAGCGACGACGGCGGGCTGTCCCCGGCGGGACTGGACCGGATGCGCCGGGTGCTGACCGGATTCGTCGAGAGCGGCGAGCTGCCCGGCCTGGTCGCGCTCGTCCAGCGGCGCGGCCGCACGCACGTGATCGAGGCCGGCTCCCTGGAGGCCGGGGGAGCGGACCCGATGCGCCGCGACGCCCTCTTCCGGATCGCGTCGCTGACCAAGCCGGTCACCGCCGTCGCCGCGATGATCCTGGTCGAGGAGTGCCGGCTCCGCCTGGACGACCCGCTGCACGACCTGCTCCCCGAACTCGCCGACCGGCGCGTCCTGCGCCGCCCCGGCGGCCCGGTCGACGACACCGTCCCCGCCGAACGCCCGATCACCCTGCGCGACGCGCTCACCTTCACCCTCGGCTACGGGCTGATGTTCACGCCCGAGGGCCTGCCCCCGATCACGCAGGCGATGATGGACGCGGGCGTCGACAACGGCCCGGACGGCCCCGCCTGCGCCCCCGACGAATGGCTCAAACGGCTCGGCACCCTGCCGCTGGCCCACCAGCCGGGCGCGGGCTGGCTCTACAACACCGGTGCGGACGTCGCCGGCGTGGCGATCGCCCGCGCCTCCGGCCGCCCGCTCGAGGAGTTCCTCCGCGAGCGGATCTTCGAGCCGCTCGGGATGCGCGACACCGGCTTCACCATCCCCGCCGCGCAGACCGGCCGGCTCGCCGCGTCCTACGCCACCGACCCGGGCACCGGCGCGCTCGCCCGCCGCCCCGACCCGCGCGACGGCGCCTACGACCGCCCGCCGGTGTTCCCCGCCGGCAGCGGCGGCCCCGGCCTGGTCTCCACCGTCGACGACTACCGCGCCTTCCTGCGGATGCTGCTGGACGGCGGGCGGTACCCGGGCGGGCGGTACCCGGGCGGGCGGCTGCTGTCCCGGCCGTCCGTCGAGCTGATGACCACCGACCGGCTGACGCCGGAGCAGAAGGCGGGCGCCGGGACCTTCCTCGGCTCGGGCGGCTGGGGCTTCTGCCTCGGCGTGGACGGCCGCCGCGACGACCTGTTCGTCCGCCCCGGCCGGTTCGGCTGGACGGGCGGCCTCGGCACGTCCGCCTACGCCGACCCCGGCGAGGACATGATCGGCGTCATCTTCACCCAGCGCGCCATGACCTCCCCGCAGCCGCCGCACTACTTCCAGGACTTCTGGACCACCGCCTACGCCGCCATCGACGACTAGCGACGCGCGCCCGCCATTCTCATGCCGGGGGGGCGGGCTCAGCGCGGGATCACGGTCAGCGCGGTCAGGGAGACCGTGCCGACGAGCAGGGTCGACAGCGCGCCGAGGACAAGGCCGCGCCGTCCCGTCCTCACCAGCTCCCTGACGCGCACCGCCGAGCCCAGGCCGAACATCGCGGCGGCCAGCAGCACCGTCGAGACGTCCTTCGCGCCCGTCAGCACACCGCCGGGGACCATGCCGGTGCTGCGCAGCGCCAGCATCACCAGGAACCCGACGACGAACAGCGGCACGACCGGTGGCCGCTTCCCTTCCGCGTTGACGCCGCCGCGCCGCTCCACCACGCCCATGCCCGCCACCATCGGCGCGAGCAGCACCACCCGGGTCAGCTTCACGATCACCGCCGTCCCCACGGCGGCGGCGCCCGCCGGGGACGCCGCCGCGACGACCTGCGCGACCTCATGGACGCTCAGCCCCGCCCACATGCCGAGCGACTCGTCGTCCAGCCCGAACACGTGCGCGCCGAGGAACGGGACGATCGCGATGGCCGCGCTGCCGTAGATCGTCACGAGCGTGACGCCGGTCGCGACGTCCTCCTTCCGGCTGCGCGCCACGCTGTCCATCGCCACGATCGCCGAGGCGCCGCAGATCGAGAACCCCGTCGCCACCATCAGCGCCAGCCCCTTCGGCACGCCGACCAGCCGGCCGAGCAGCAGCGTCCCGGCGAACCCGGACAGGACCGTGATCACCACCACGGCCAGCATGCCCGGCCCCAGCCGCAGCACCTCGCCCACGCTCAGCTCCAGGCCGAGCAGCACCACGCCGAGCCTGAGGAACTTGCGAGTCGCCCACTGCAACCCGTACGAGGTCGACTCCGGCAGGACGCCGCCCACCAGCACGCCGAGCAGCACCGCCACCGTCAGGGCGCTCAACGCCGGCACCCACCCGTTGATCACCATCGCCGCCGCCGCGCCCGCCGCCGCCACCGCGACGCCCGGGCCCGGCCGTCCCGCCCGCACCCTCGCCCGTTCCGGGCGAACCGCCTCCACAGTGCTCATGTCTTCGACCCTCCGGCAGCCCGTGCTGCGCCGGAAGCGGCCGATTCGACCTCACGTCATAGCCTGGAGGCATGGCACAGCCCCCGGACGTGGAATCCCTCCAGCTGCTGGTGCACGTCGCCGACCAGGGCAGCCTCACCGCGGCGGCGGCCGAGGTCGGCATCAGCCAGCCGTCGGCGAGCAAGCGGCTGTCCCGGCTGGAGCGGCGGCTCGGGCTGCGCCTGCTGGACCGCACCCGCCGCGGCTCCGCCCTCACCGCCGACGGCGTCCTCGTCACCGGCTGGGCCCGCCGCGTCCTGGACGACCTCGCCGCGCTCACCGACGGCGCCGCCGCCCTCCGCCGCGCCCGCACCGCGCAGCTGTCCGTCGCCGCCAGCCTCACCGTCGCCGAGTACCTGCTGCCCGCCTGGATCGGCGAACTCCGCCGCGCCGACCCCGACCTGCACGTCGGCCTCCAGGTCACCAACTCCTCCCGCGTCTGCGAACTGGCCCGGCACGGCGAGATCGACCTCGGCTTCATCGAGTCGCCCGGCCGCCCGTCCGGGCTGCGCTCCCGGGCCGTCGCGGGGGACCGGCTCGTCCTGGTCGCGCCGCCCGGCCACCCGTGGACGCGGCGCCGCCGCCCCGTCGACCCAGCCGAGGTCGCCGGCACCCCGCTGATCAGCCGCGAGACCGGATCCGGCACCCGCGAGGCCGCCGTCCAGGCGTTCGCCGCGCACGGCCTGCACCTCGTCCCGCCGCTGCTGGAACTCGGCTCGAGCACCGCCGTCCGCAACGCGGTCGTCGCCGGCGCCGGCCCCGCCCTGATCAGCGAGCTCGTCGTGACCGCCGACCTCGCCGCGGGTACCCTCACCGAGATCGAGATCGCCGGGCTGACCGTGGAACGCTCCCTGCGCGCCGTCTGGCGCACCGGCGCCGACCCCACCGGTCCCGCCGCCGCCCTCCTCGCGCAGGCCCGCCGTCCCGCCGGCAAGGCGTAACCTGCCGGTGTGGTCGCCCATGACGTGTTCCTCGCCGACTGCCCCGCCCGCACCACGCTGGCGCTGATCTCCGACACCTGGTCCGTCGTCGTGGTCGCCGCGCTCGGCCGCGGCCCCGCCCGGTACGGCGAGCTCCGCGACACGATCGGCGGGATCAGCAACAAGATGCTCACCCAGACGCTGCACCGCCTGGCCGACAACGGCCTCGTCGAGCGCCGCGAGCTGCGCACCGCCCCGCCCGGCGCCGAGTACCGCCTCACCGACCTCGGCCGCAGCCTCCTCGTCCCCGTCTGCGCACTCTCCCGCTGGGCCGAGGAGAACACCGACGCCCTGCTCGCCGCACGCACCGCGTAAGGAACCGATCGGTTCCCCTCGGCCTCCTACATTCCCTCCCGTAACCACCACCTTTGGAGGCCGTCATGAAGATCGGTGTGCTCGGAGCGGGAGCGATGACCGAGGCCCTCGCCGCCGGCTGGGTCCGGGCCGGACACGACGTCCTGATCGGCGGCCGGACCCCGGCCAAGGCCGAGGCCCTCGCCGGACGCGTCGGCGCCCGCTCCGGAACCCTCCGCGACGCCGCCGAGTTCGGCGACGCCGTCCTCGTCGCCGTCCGCCGGGAGGGCCTCGCCGACACCATCGCCGCCGCCGGCGGCGCCCTCGCCGGCAAGCCCGTGATCGACTGCGGCAACGCCGTCGACACCGCCGACTTCTCCCAGGTCACCTACCGGGACGGCGCGTCCATGGCCGAGGAGATCGCCCGCCTCGCCCCCGGCGCCCACGTCGTCAAGGCGTTCAACCAGGCCCACGCGTCCGTCTGGGCGATGACCCCGCCCGCCTTCGACGGCCGCCCCCTCGCCGTCCCCTTCGCCGGCGACGAGGAGGCCAAGCCCGCCGCCCGCACCCTGATCACCGCCCTCGGCGCCGAACCGCTGGACGCCGGCGACCTCCGCCAGGCCCGCAACCTGGAGGCGATGGCCATCGTGGTCATCCGCCTGCTGTTCTCCGGCCACGACCCGCACTCGGTCTTCGCCTTCACCACCCCGAACCGCCCCACCACCCGCTGACCACCAGCCCCCACCCCCACCGCAGGACATGCGCCACGTCCTTGAGGGAGGTGCCGGGTGCTTGAGGACGTGGCGCATGCCTGAGGAGGTGGCACGGGCGTGAGGAGATGACGCGTGCGTGGGGACGTGCCGCGTGCTTGAGCAAATGATGCATGCCTGGGGTGGTGCAACGTGCTTGAGGGACGTAGCGCGTGCTTGGGGAGGTGGTACGTGACGTGGGAAGTGTGACGTGCGTGAGGCGGTGGCGCGTGTCTGAGGGGGCGCGGCGTGTCTGAGGAGCTTGGGCGTGTGGTCGTAGGGCGGGGCGGTGGGTTTGGTGAGGGTGGGCGTGTTCGGTGGTGGGGAAGGGGTGCTTGGGGCAGAGGCGGAGGGGTTGGCCGTGCGGTGGGGTGGCGCTGGCGTACGGGGCCGCCCCTCCAAAGTCAAGGGCGCCTTCGGCGTCGCTTCGCGATGGACTTCGTCCACCCTTGACTTTGGAGCCTCTGCGGCCCCTGAGGCAGCGCCAAGGGGCAGGCTCCGCCTGCCCCGCCCCGGGTCGCGCCACCCCACCGCCCCCATCCGTACGCGTGTGGGGCGGGGCGACTGGCCGCCAATAGTCACGGAGCGCCGATGCATTGGGGGATGGAGGAGGCTAGGCAGCGGTGTCGCGCGTGGTGTGGTCACGGCGACAGATTCGGGGACGACCGGTACGCAAGGAGGGGGCATGGCAGAGTTGGCCGCCGCCGGGCGGGACGGGGGGCCGCACGTCGTGCCGGTGTTGGGGGTTTGGTCGGAGGGCTCCGTCTGCTTCAACACCGGCCGGGCGACCCGTAAGGCGCGCGACCTGGAGCGCAACGGCGGCTGTGCCGTGACCGTGCCCGCTGATGACGTTGACCTGGTGCTCGAAGGCACGGCGCATCTGGTGCGGGATGGTGATCGGCTGCAACGGGTCGCGGAGCTGTTCCCGGCCAAGTATCCGTGGTGGCACCCGTTCGTCAGGGACGGGGAGTTCTACGATCCAGCCGATACCGAGTTGAGCGAGCCTCGGTATGTCTTCGCCGTTATGCCGACGACGGTGTTCGCGTTCGGCAAGGAGAAAGGGTTCAGCGCGACCCGCTGGCGCTTCCCGATGGGGTGAGCCAGCGCATGCCGGTGGGCCCGAGCTCTGGGCGAGTTCGGGTGGTCACGCGGCCCAGTCGAGGCGGGTGCCCGGTGGGCCGTTGGTTCTGTTGGCCGATGCGCCGGGTGGTGGCAGGAGCCGGTAGACGTAGCGTCCGTTCCGGTCCTTGCCGATGTCGATCTGGTTCGGGCTGGCGTGTTTGAAGCGGTTGTGCCAGCCGCAGCAGAGGGCGAGCTGATCGATGTCGGTGGGGGAGCCGAGTGCCCAACCGTTCACGTGGTCGACTTCGCAGAGGGTGCCCGGCGTCTCGCAGTCGCTGACCGCGCAGGTGGGGTACAGCGTTTCGAGCACCTGGCGTTGGGCTGCGCTGGCGAATCGCTCCCGGTAACCGAGGTAGAGGGGAGTGTTCCCGCGTCCCAGGAGGAGCGGCGAGACTCCGGCTGCCAGCGCCATGCGGCGGGCTTGCGGAGCGGGGATCGGCGTGCCGTCGGTGAGGCGGGCGGGCGCGTTGCCGCCGGTCAGCGTCTCAAGGTCGCAGATGACGGTGACCTTGGTGGACTTGTGCCCACCCGACAGGACGCTGGAGAGAGCGGCTGCGGTGCGTTCGGCGACGTCGCGGCGGTCGTCGGGCCCGGCAGGCTTGGCCAAGGGAGCGAGCGTGCCGTCCCAGATCGCCGCGTCCTCGGCGTTCAGCCAGCCCTTCACGTACCGGCCGCCGTCCAGAGAACGGGTCGTGGTGATCCAGGACTTGTCGTACCCGCGCCGGGCGTCTCCCGGGGCCTCGTCGGTGCCGTCGCGTTCGGCGATGACATCGCGGATGCGGCGCCCGAACGAGGCCACCTTCCCCGCGGAGAATCCTTCGTGGACCTTCTCGAGGAGAAACGCCTCTGCCTTCGCGGCTTCGACGTCGTCCAGGCGGGCGACGGAGTCGGCGACGGTCGTGGCGTATCCGTAGGAGAGCTCCCCGGCGGCCAGCATCCTGGCGACGGTCGGCAGGCGGTGCCGCTGCCGCGCCAGGGCGAGCCGTTCCTTGACGCGGTGGTCCCGCATCCCCAGCCGGGACCGCAACCACGATTGAGTGGAGGGATATCCCCAGCGGCGCATTTCTCCGGTGGCGTCCGCTCGCCCAATGAATCCGGCCAGCGCACTTTCCTGCATATCGCAGGCGGCCGCCAGATCTTCGGTGAGTTCAAGACATGCGGCCGCCGATTCGGGAGCCTCTCGCTGGGCGAGCTCAGTGGCGATCACCGAGAGCGCGTTCACCAATTCCATGGTGGACGCGCCCTCAAGGTCGACCGTCACTGACTGCATAACTACAGTGTACCCTAAGTGACCGACAATTGCACACCGGAACGAGCCCCAATTTGGTCGCTCTGCGGAAAGGTGGAGCTGTGGTGCTGGCCTTCGGCTCCCTTGTGGACGGGTTTGTTAATTGCTTTGCTTGCCCCCCACTTCTTCGCTGAACACGCGTACGGAAGAGGGCGGTGGGGTGGCGCGACCCGGGCGGGGCAGGCGGAGCCTGCCCCTTTGGCGCTGCCTCAGGGGCCGCAGAGGCTCCAAAGTCAAGGGTGGACGAAGTCCATCGCGAAGCGACGCCGAAGGCGCCCTTGACTTTGGAGGGGCGGCCCCGTACGCCAGCGCCACCCCACCGCACGGCCAACCCCTCCGCCTCTGCCCCGAATACCCTCTCCGTGCTATCCGGGAATGCGAACAGGCCACGTTCGATGATCACGCCAGCACATCAGACGAAACCGATCGGCGACTTGCGCGGCCACAAAAAAAGACTCCCGACGGCGACACAAACGGAACGCGTCGGGCGTCCCAAGGCAACTTCCAAAGAAAAGCTACAGAAGTCGGGCGGCGAGGAGGGCGGCGCCGTGGACGGCGGCCTGGTCGCCGAGTTTCGTGGCGGCCAGCGGGGGAGCGGGGCGGAACTTCAGGCGGTCGGCGAGCCGGGACTCCAGGGGGCCGAGGAGTGCGGGGCCCGCCTGGGCCAGGCCGCCGCCGAGGACGAGCAGGCCCGGGTCCAGCAGGAGCGTCGTGGCGGCGAGGCTGTCGGCCAGGCAGTCGAGGGCCTCGGACCAGACCTGGGCGGCGGCCTCGTCGGTGCCGGCTCGGGCGATGACGTCCTCCGCGCGGGCGACCGGTGTGCCGTTGGGGGAGGCGGCGCCCGCGGGGACGGCGGCTCTGGCGGTATAGCGGCGGGAGATGGACGCGGCCGAGGCGTAGGTCTCGAGGCAGCCCTGGTTGCCGCAGGCGCAGTCCTCGCCGCCGGGGCGCACGACGATGTGGCCGACCTCGCCGCTCCAGCCGGAGACGCCCGGGTAGGTGCCGCCGTTGACGATCAGGGCGGCGGCGATGCCGGTGCCGATGGCCATGAAGACGAAGTCGCCGGCGTCGCGTCCGGCGCCGAGGACGGCCTCGGCGAGGCCGCCGGTGCGGACGTCGTGGCCGACGGCGACGGGGAGGCCGAGGCGTTCGGCGGCGAGGTGCAGGATCGGGACGTCCCGCCAGCCGAGGTTGGCGGAGTGGACGGCGGTGCCGGTCGCCTCGTCGACGATGCCGGGGACGACGATCCCGGCGGCGCGCGCGGGCCGTCCGAGGGCGGTGGCGCGGGCGGCCATGTGGGCGGCGAAGTCGAGGATGCCGCCGACCGGGTCGGTGCGGTCGGTCGGCCACGACTCCGACAGCAGGACCTCGCCGCCCCCGTCCCCGGCGGCGGGGACGAGGGCGGCCTTCATGGACGTGCCGCCGACGTCCAGCGCGATGACGGTCACTTGACCGAGCCCGCGGTGAGACCGCCGATCAGGTACCGCTCGATGAAGACGAAAAGGATCACGACCGGAACGATAGCGATCAGCGAGGTGGCGAACAGGTACTGCCAGTGCGCCTGGTACTGGGTGACGAACGAGGGGATCGCGACGGTCAGCGGCTGCCGGTTCGGCGACGCGGTGACGGTCAGGGCGACGATGTACTCGTTCCAGGCCGAGATGAACGTGTAGACGACGGCGGTGATGACTCCCGGGGTGGAGATGGGGAGCGTCACCCGGAACAGCGCGCCGATGCGTCCGGCGCCGTCCAGGAACGCGGCCTCCTCCAGTTCCTTGGGGATGCTGGAGAAGTAGCCGTGCAGGATCCAGATGCAGAACGGCAGGTTGAACGCGGCGTTGACCAGGATCAGCGCCAACAGGGTGTCGGTCAGGTTGAGCGCGACCATCTCCCGGAAGATGCCGATGACCAGCGCGGTCGGCGCGAACATCTGGGTGACCAGGACGAGCAGCAGGAACGCGCCGCGGCCGCGGAACCGGTTGCGCGCGGTGTAGTACGCGGCGGGCATCGCGCACGCCAGCGTCACGATGGTGGCGACGGCGGCGACGACGAGCGAGACCCGCATGTTGGTCCAGATCGGCGCGGCCTTCCAGACGTCCACGAAGTTGGACCACTGCCAGTGCCCCGGCAGGTAGGTGCCGGGCGACTTGGTCAGCTCGTGCTCGGTCTTCAGCGAGGTCAGGAACATCTGCAGGTACGGCGCCACGAAGATGAGCGCGACCAGCCACCCCACCCCGGTGAGGACGATCTTGCGGACGGGAGAGCGTTTCATCGGACCTCCTCCCGCCAGCGCGTGGCCTTCAGGTACACGAGCACCATCACCAGGATCAGGACGAAGTTGACGACGGCCATCGCGGCGGACTCGCCGACGTGCTGGTCGTAGAACGCGAGCTTGTACATGAAGGTGGTGGTGGTGTCGGTGGCGTGCCCGGGGCCGCCCGCGGTCATCGCCCAGATGATCGGGAACGAGTTGAAGACGTTGATGACGTTGATGATGGAGGCGATCAGGACGGCGGGCCGCAGCAGCGGCAGCGTGATCCCGAAGTAGGTGCGGAAGACGCCGGCGCCGTCGACCCGCGCCGCCTCGTAGACGTCGGTCGGGATGGACTGGAGCCCGGCGAGGATGACGAACGAGGTGAACGGCAGCGACACGAACACCGCGACCCACATCATCCAGATCATCGCCTGGTGGGGGTGCCCGAGCCAGTTCACCGGCTTGTCGATGACGTGCAGGTCGAGCAGCACGCGGTTGACCAGGCCGGAGTAGTTGTCCAGCATCCACTTCCAGATCAGCGCGGTCATCAGCACCGACGCCGCCCAGGGGACGATGACGGCCCAGCGGACGACGCGGCGGCCGGGGAAGCGGGCGTTGAGCAGCTGGCCGACGGCCAGCGACAGCACCATGGTGACGACGACGATCCCGGCGACCCACAGCAGGGTGCGCAGCACGACCGGGATGAGGGCGTCCTCGTCGAACAGGTCGGTGTAGTTGGCCGAGCCGCGGCCGCCGAGCGTGACGCCGGACGAGCTGATCTTCAGCAGCGAGGTGCGGACCATCTCGATGACGGGCCACAGCACGACGACGGCGATGAGCACGATCGACGGGCCGAGCCACAGCAGCGGGACGAGCGCGCGGCCGATGCGCCTGAGCGGGGAGGGGCGGGACGCCGGACGGAGCCCGGCGTCCCGCTTGATGGCGACGTCCTGCACTCAGCCGGCCTTCTCGGCGGTCTGCTGGATGTCGTCGAGGACCTTCTTCGGGTCCTTGTCGGCGACCGAGGTGCCGAGGCTCTGCTTGACGGCGCCGGCCACCGCGGACCATGCCGGGTTGCTCGTCGGCGCGAACTTGCTGGTGGGCAGCGCGTCGACGAACTGCTTCATGTAGGGGTCGGAGCTGAGCGCCTCACCGGCGGACTTCGTCGTCGGCAGGAAGCCCTCCTTGGACAGGAACCGCGAGACGTTGTCCTTCTGGTAGAAGAAGTCGAGGAACTTCTTGACGGCCTCCTTGTTCTTGCCGTCGTTCTTCTTGAACGCGTCGAGGACGTCCATGACGCCGAGGGTGTTCGGCTGCGAGCTCGCGTTCTTCACCGGCAGCGAGGTGACCCCGAAGTTCAGGTTCGGGTTCGCCGGGGTGATGAATCCGGCCTTGGTGAACGGGCCGCCGATCGCCATTCCGACCTTGCCCTGGGCGAACTGGTTGAACACCGTCTTGCGGTCGGTGCTCTCCGGGTTCGGCTGGGTCAGTCCGGACTTGTTGAGGTCCTTGAGGAAGTTGAGGGTGTCGATGTTGGCGGGCTGGTTGATCGCCCATTTGCCGGACGAGTCGACCCAGCCGCCGTTGTCGTTCATCGCCCAGGAGAAGAACTCCGCCTGCGCCTCCTCGGGGCCGAGCGGCAGGCCGTAGCCGATGGCGCCGGTCTTCTTGATCTTCTGCGCGTCGGCCTTGATGTCGGCCCAGGTCTTGGGCGGGTCGGCGATGCCGGCCTTCTTGAACAGGTCCTTGTTGTAGAACATCAGCCGGGCGCTGGAGATGAACGGCAGCGTGTACTGCTCGCCGTTGAACTTGGCCTGCTCGACGAACGTCGGGGTGAAGTCGCCGAGCGTGGCCGGCGACACGACCTCGGAGGCCTTGTAGAGCAGGCCGTCGCGGGCGAAGTCGGAGAACGCGTTGTAGTTGAGGATGTCGGGGACCTGCTTGGTCTGGACGTAGGTCTTCACCTTGGCGTCCATCTGGGTCCAGTCGACCATCTCCAGGTTCACCTTGTACCCGGAGTTCTTGGCCTCGAAGTCCTTGATCAGGGCGTCCCAGAAGGGCTTGGTGTTGTCGTCGTAGATCGCCGCGACGAATTTGATCGTCTTGCCGTCGGAGTCGTCTCCGCCGGACGAGCTTCCCTTGCCGCATCCGCTGACGCCGAGGGCCACGGTGAGGCCCGCGGCGATGGCGCCGATGAGGTGCCGTTTCATCTGTCCCCGCCTTCGTCGGCTCGCACTTGCGGACGCGACCGCGCGTCCGTGCGTGTTCTATCGGCCCGCATGTTCTTTCCGGTCCGCGTGTCCGCGCCGGCTTCGGCCGGTCACGCGGCGTGCCGTCGCGTGACCTTCGGCGCGGTCCCGTCGCGGGCGGCGTCGGCCGCCCGCTCCTCCTCCCTTTCGCGCATGAAGAATTGTGCGCGGTGCGAATGCTCACTGAGCACAAACGCGCGTGGTGGCCATGAAGATAAACACTGGTCCGTACCAGTTCAAGAGGTGCATTACGCAAGAGTCTTAACCGTTACCGGAGGCCCGCGTGGTCCGGTGTGCACGCTGGACTGGTCTGGTCGGGGCGCTCGCGGGGCCGACAGGAGCGTCCGGCGCGTTCACCGCGGGTGGACGCGGGGCGTCCGGTCCGTGACAGCCCGGTGACGTGGGGTGATGCCGCCGTGCGGCGAGGTGGAGCCGCTGGCCTGCGGTCTGTTTTGCCCTTCTTTACGGGGGTAGCCCGCCGCACGACTCCGAATGGACGGCGAGGTGACGAGGACATGAACTTCCGGACGGGGCTCGCCGTCGGCGCGGGCGGCGCTCTGGCCGCGCGCGTCGCCGGGCGCGCCGGCCGCCGGATCGTGGACCGGGTCGTCGCCCGGTACGAGGCCAAGCTCGAACGGACCCTCCGCCGGCTGGCCGCCCGGGCCGAGTTCGGCGGACCGCTGGTCAAGGCGGCGCTGGCCGGAGCCAGGGCGCTGTACGAGGGGAAGTCCCCGGCCCGCGCGCTGCTGAGCTTCGGCTGGACCGCGCTGAAGGAGACGCTCAAGCGGATCTTCGGCGGCGGCCGGCGCGGGAAGCTGACCAACATCGTCGAGCAGATCGACATCGGCGCGCCCTGCCGGCTCGTCTACGACCAGTGGACGCGCTTCGAGGACTTCCCGTCCTTCATGAAGAAGGTGGTGAGCGTCGACCAGGCGTCCGAGCAGAAGCTGAACTGGAAGGCGAAGATCTTCTGGTCGAGCCGGACCTGGCAGTCGACGATCGTGGAGCAGGTCCCGGACCGGCACATCGTGTGGCGGTCCAAGGCGCGCAAGGGCCGGGTGGACGGGACCGTCAGCTTCCACGAGCTGGCGCCCGACCTGACCCGCGTCCTGCTCGTCCTGGAGTACCACCCGGGCGGCCTCTTCGAGCGGACCGGCAACCTGTGGCGCGCGCAGGGCCGCCGGGTCCGCCTGGAGCTCAAGCACTTCCGCCGCCACGTCATGACCAGGTCGCTGACCGCCGCCCCCGGCGAGCTCGAGGGGTGGCGCGGCGAGATCCATGACGGCGAGGTCGTCCGGGCCCCGTGAACGACCGCAGAGAACAGACCCCCGAAACCGACATGTGCGGAGGACACGCACCATGAAGCGAGGAACCAAGGTGGGCCCGGTGCCCATCGGCCAGATCGCGAAACGGCTGCCGGTCGGCCGTAAGAGCCCCTCGGGGCTCGGCCGGATCACCCAGAACCTGCCGAGCGGCATCCCCGGCGGCAAGGCGATCGGCACCACCGGCGGCGTCCTGCTCGGCGCCGGCGCTGCCGTCGCCGCGGGCCGGGCGCTCAGCCGCCGCGGCGGCAAGGGCGACGAGCCCGAGCCGGTGCAGGGCGGCTCGTCCGACGAGGTCGAGGCCAAGAGCGGCGGCACGTCCGCGAAGGGCGCCGCGGGCAAGGCCGTGGACAAGGCCAAGGACACCGCCGAGAAGGCCAAGGACACCGCCGGCAAGCCCGCGGAGAAGGCCGGCGAGAAGTCCAAGGGCCTGTTCGGCCGGCTCAAGGACACCGTCGGCGGCATCCTGAAGAAGGGCGGCGGCAAGGGCGGCGGTGGCAAGAAGGTCAAGGTCACCAACATCATCGAGCACACCGACATCGGTGCGCCGCGCCGCCTGGTCTACGACCAGTTCACGCAGTTCCAGGAGTTCCCGTCCTTCATGAAGAAGGTCATCAGCGTCGACCAGGCGGACGAGGAGAAGCTGAACTGGCAGGCGAAGATCTTCTGGTCCAAGCGGACCTGGGAGGCGACGATCATCGAGCAGGTGCCGGACGAGCACATCGTCTGGCGCTCCAAGGCCCCGAAGGGCCACGTGGACGGGACGGTCAGCTTCCATGAGCTGGCGCCGAACCTCACCCGCGTCCTGGTCGTCCTGGAGTACCACCCGCAGGGCCTGTTCGAGCGCACCGGCAACATCTGGCGCGCGCAGGGCCGCCGCGTCCGGCTGGAGCTCAAGCACTTCCGCCGGCACGTGATGACCCAGTCGCTGACCCACGCCGACGAGATCGAGGGCTGGCGCGGCGAGATCCGCGACAGCGAGGTCGTCAAGACCCACGAGGACGCGCTGAAGGAGGAGGAGGCCGAATCCGGGAACGGGCGCAAGGCCAAGAGCGACTCCAGCTCCAGCGACTCCGGCTCCTCCGGCTCCTCCGGCTCCAAGAGCACCCGCGGCGGCAGCACCAAGGACGCCAAGGACGCCAAGGAGACGAAGGACGCCAAGGACAAGGAGTACGAGGAGGCCTCCCGGTAGGCCGGGCGCGGGCGGTCACCGGATCATCCGGGCCAGCTCGACGCGCGAGCGGATCCCGAGCCGGGTGAAGACGTTGCGGAGATGGTGGTCGATGGTCCGCGGGCTGAGCAGCAGCCGCGCCGCGATCTCCCGGTTGGTCGCCCCCTCGGCGACCATCCGGGCGATGTGCGCCTGCTGCGCGGTCAGGCCGGTCAGCGCGGGCGGCTCCCCGGGCCCGGCGGCGGTGCGCGGTGCAGCCGCCTCCGGGTCCGGGGCCGGGCCCGCGTCGCCCGCCGCGCGCAGTTCCGCGCGGGCCTGGCCCGTCCACGCGGCGGCGCCGTACCGCTCGAAGATCCGCAGCGCGGTGCGCAGGTGCTCGCGGGCGGCGCGCGGGCGGCGGCCGCGCCGCAGCCGCGCGCCGAACAGCAGCTCGGTGCGGGCCAGCTCGAACACCGCGTCCGCGGACTCGTGCAGCCGCAGCGCCTCGGTGAAGTGCGCGGCGGCCTCGTCCTCGCAGTCGGCGAGCAGCGCGGCGCAGCGGCGGGCGAGCGCGAGCCGTCCCGGGGTGCGGGTGGCGTCGGCCCAGCGGGTGAAGTCCTCGGCCGCGTGGACGGCGGGCGCCCGGTGGCCGGTGTAGGCGAGGGCTTCCACCAGGTTGGGGGCGGCGAGCAGCCGGGCCAGCGGGTGCGCCAGGCCCGCGCCGCCGGGCAGCCGCAGCCGGGCGGCGGCGTCCCCGGGACGGTCGGCGGCCAGGTCCAGGCACGCGGGGGCCCAGGCGCCGAACGCGGCGGCGCGGATGAGGCCGCGGCGGTCGGCGCCGGCGAGCCCGCGCCGGTCCGCGCCGCCCGACAGCGCCTCCAGGTGCCGGTGCGCGGCGTCCCGGTCGCCGTTGAACGCGGCGACCAGCGCGAGCGCGGCGAGCTGCTCGGCGGCGTGCCCGTGCTGCCCGGTCGCCCGCGCCAGCCGCAGCCCCTCGTGGCAGGCGGCGATCGGCACCGGCGGGTGGCCGAGCAGCGTCTCGCACCGCGCCGCGGCCGCCAGCGCGTACGACTCGGCGGGCGCGTCGCCGCACAGCCGCGCGGACGCGACGGCCCCGGCCGCCAGCGCGCGGGCCCGCCCGTCGCCGAGGGCGAGGGCCGCGAGCGCCGCCCACGCCTGCGCGGCGGAGTCGTCGGCCACCGCCTCGCCCAGCCGGACGGCGCGCCGCAGCAGCCCGGCGGCCTCGGCGTAGCGGCCGCGGAACGTCGCGGCCATTCCGGCCAGGTGCGCCCGCATCAGGTCGGCGCGCGGCGTCTGCGGCCCGCCCGGCAGGTTCGCCGCGCGCTCGGCGATCTCCGCGTACGCGGTGTGGTCGCCCGCGGCGTCGGCCGCCTCGGCCGCCCACATGAGGGCGGTCAGGGCCAGGCCGCCGTCGGTCCCGGCGAGCCGTTCGGCCGCGTCCCGCAGCATCGGCACCGCGGTCGCCGGCGACCCCGAACCCGCCTCGATCCCGCCGCGCAGCAGCTCGGCGCGCCCGGCCCGGGCGCCGTCCTGGTCCAGCGGACGGACCTGCCGCAGCACGGCCCGCGCGCGCCGCGCCCGGCCGCCCGCCCACGCGTCGGCGGCGGCGGCCAGCAGCCGGTCGGCGCGCGCGCCGCGCTCGGACGTCAGCGCGGCGGCCCGCTGCCATGCCCGCCACGAGTCGCCGTACCGGCCGGCCCGCCGGGACGCCGACGCCGCCTCCGCCAGCTCGTCGGCGATCCGGTCGTCGGCCTCGCCGGACAGCGCCGCCCGGTGCCAGATCCGCGACGGCCGCTGCCAGTCCTGCACGAGCAGCTGCGCGAGCAGCGCGTGCGCGGCGCGCCGCTCGGTCCGCGACGCCTCCGCCCACAGCGACGACCGGACGAGCTGGTCCCGCACGACGACCGCGTCGTCCCCGGCCACCGCGTGGTCGGCCAGGCGCAGCAGGCCCGACTCGCGCGCCGCCTCGATCTCGCGGGCGCCGATCCCGGCCGTCCGGGCGGCCCGCGCGACCGTCGGCGCGCCGAGCCACTCGTCCGCCGCCACCATCAGCACCAGCCGCTGCGCGCCGGGCGGGAGCCGCAGGTGGCGGCGCCGGTACAAAGTGCGCAGCACGCTGCCGGGCGGCAGTGCGCGGGGCGGCACGGCGCCGCCGGACAGCTGCGCGGCGGTCAGCCCGCCAGCGAGTTCCCGCACGGCGAGCGCGCACCCGCTGGCCAGGTCGACGACCTCCTCGGCGAGTTCGGTGCCGAGCGCGTCGCCGACCGCGTCCTGCAGGATGCGCAGGCTCGCGTCCTCGTCCAGCGGCGGCAGCCGCAGGTGCGGGATGCCGGTGAGCGGCGCCTGCGTCCGGGTGGCGAAGACGATCGCGAGCCGCTCGTCCTGGACGCGGCGCGCCGCGAACGCCAGCGCGTCGAGCGTGACCCGGTCGAGCCACTGCGCGTCGTCCACCCGGCACAGCACCGGTTCGGCGCGCGCGGCGACGCTCAGCAGCTCGCACACCGCCGAGTACAGGACGAACGGCGCGGGAGCGGCGCCGCCGGTCAGCGGGGCCAGCGCCGTGCGGAAGGCCGGCGGCAGCTCCGCCGCCAGGCCGGACAGGGGCCGCAGCAGCCGGTGCAGCCCCGCGTAGGAGACGTGCGCCTCGGCGGGGACGCCGCTGGTCGACAGCACGCGGAAACCCTCGGCGGCGTTGCGCGCCGCGGCGTCCAGCAGGGCCGTCTTGCCCATGCCGGCGTCCGCGACGATGGTGAGCGCGCCGCCGTGCCCGTCCCGCGTCCGGCCGAGGAGCCCTTCGACGGCCGCGAGTTCCCGGTCGCGCCCGTACAGCCGATCGTGTCCAGACAACACACCCATGGTCAGCAGATGAGCACGCGTCCGCCGGACGGTCCAGAGCGGCGTTCTGTTTCGGGGCGGCGGCGCAACGGGACGGGGCCGCGGTTGTGCACCGGCACAGTACGGGCGGGGACCGGTGGTCCCGGGGTCCGCGCGGTGGCACGATGTGGCCCCCTGCATTGTGCCGGAGGTGGCGGGCGATGACGGCAGGCCGGTCGGGAACCACGGAACGCGCGGACGCCGGAGGCGGAGAGTCCCTCCGCAGGGACCCCGCCCACACCGGCCCCGCGCGCCGCGACGCCCTCCACCGGGACCCGGGCCGCGCGGACGACGACCGGGCGATCCTGCGCAAGGCCGTGCTGCGGCTCACCGACCGGCTGCCCGACCTCGCCGACCGGCTCGCCGCCGAGATCCTCGCGGGCGACGACGGCGACCGCTCCGAGCAGCTGCGCGGCGACCTGTGGGAGGTGTGCCGGACCGGGCTCGGGCACGGCTTCGAGGCGATCCTCGACCCCGGCCGGGGCCGCGCCGACCTGGACTGGGCGCGCCGGCTCGGCCGGCGCCGCGCCCACCAGGGCCAGCCGCTGGACCAGCTGCTGCGCTCCTACCGGCTGGCCGGGCGGGTGTTCTGGGAGGCCGTCGTCGAGGTCGTCGGCCGGCACGACCCCGGCAACGTGCCCGCGCTCGTCCGGCAGGCGACCCGCACCTGGGACACCATCGACGAGCAGTCCGGGGCCGCCGCCGCGGCCTACCACCAGACCGAGCTGTCGCTGGCCCGGCGCAGCGAGGAGCGCGTCCAGGCGATCGTGGACGCGCTGCTGGACGGGCAGGGCGCGGACGGCGGGCTGCTCGCCACCGCCGCGTCCGTGCTCGGGCTGCCGGCGGCCGGCCGCTACGCGGTGGTGATGCTCGGCGCGGAGGGCGGCTTCGCCGGCGGGTTCGCGGGCGAGTTCTCCGGCGGCCGCGACCGGCGCCCCGGCGACATCGGCGGGATGCGGTTCATCTGGCGGTTGCGCACCGACGCGCAGGTCGCGCTGGTCGCGCTCGGCGGCGCGGAGCTGGACGACCTCGTCGACGCCGTCCGCCCCTACGCCCATGCGCACGCGGGCGTCAGCCCCGTCGTGTACAGCCTCGCCGAGCTGGGCGGCGCGCGCTGGCTGGCCGAGCTGGCGCTGCGGACCTGCCGCGGTCCCGGCTCCCAGATCGCCCGGCTCGACCGGCGCCTGCCCGACGCGCTGGTGCTGTCGCAGCCGCGGCTGGCCGGCCGGCTCGGCGACGTCGCGCTCGGCGGCCTGTCCGGCGTGGACCCCGCGTTCCGGGACGTCCTGCTGGCGACCCTCACCACCTGGCTGGACTGCGACGGCTCCGCCGCCCGCGCCGCCGACCGGCTGTTCTGCCACCGCAACACCGTCCTGAACCGGCTCCGCAAGGTCGAGCAGCTCACCGGCCGGACCCTCGCCCACCCCCGTGACCTGGTGGAGATCGCCCTCGCGCTCAGCGCCGTCCGCCTCCACGGCCCGGCCCCGGACGAGCGGCGCGACGCCCCCGGCTGACCGGTGAACTCGAGAAGGCGGCCTATTCGGCTTCAATGCCAATCACGGCGACCGCAAATGAATTCCCTGGATATGCCCTGGCAAGGTCGCGCGGCATTGTTTCCGTGCGCGGCAGGCGGGTTAACGCGGAGCTAACCCGGCGTTGTCGTCCGGCTGATGCGGCGGCGGCTAACTTGACGGTCGAACGAAGACCGGCTGCCTTAGGGGGAGGGCATGGGACTCACCGGAGGCGGATTCATCGCGCTGCTGTTCCTGGCCGTGGCGGTCCTGTTCGCCTTCACGCTGTGGTGGTGGCCGCGGGGCGCACGCTCGGGGGCCGGCGCCGTCGCCGCCCGGGTCGGGCTGCTCGTCGGCACGCAGGCCGTCACGCTGCTCGCCGTGCTCGTCGCGGTCAACGCGCACTTCGAGTTCTACTCCGGCTGGGACGACCTGTTCGCCACCAACGCGGCGCCCGCCCGGATCAAGCACGTGATGGCGAAGGCCGGCGGCCCGGTGAAGCAGATCGACACCGCCACGATCAAAAGGATCGGCAGCGCCGCCGCCAAACGCCACGCCGCCGTGTCAGGAGCGGTAGAGGAATATCGCTTCCAGGGCCAGGAGACGGGGCTGAGCGCCGAATCCTTCGTGCTGCTGCCGCCGCAGTACTACCAGCCCGCGTACGCGAGAACGCGCTTTCCGGTGATCGTCGTCCTGACGGGTTATCCGGGGCATCCCACCGCGCTGCTGCATACGATGCGCTTTCCCGACCTGGTCCGGCAGGGGGAGCGGGCCGGGCTCCCGCCGGCCGTCTACGTGCTGATGCGGCCGACGGAGGCGCCGCCGCGCGACACCGAGTGCGCGGACGTGCCCGGCGGGCCGCAGGTGGAGAGCTTCTTCGCCTCCGACGTGCCGCTGGCGATGTGGGCCCACTACCGGGTCGCCGCCGCCCGCACCGGCTGGGGCATCATGGGCGACTCCACCGGCGGGTTCTGCGCCACCAAGCTCGCGATGAAGCACCCCGACCGGTACTCGGCGGCGGCGTCGCTGTCCGGGTACTTCGCCACGATGCAGGACCTCACGACGGGCAAGCTGTTCGACGGGAACCGGGCGCTGCAGAACGAGAGCAACCTCCTGTGGCGCGAGAAGCACCTTCCCGCCCCGCCGATCTCCCTTCTCGTGGCGTCCTGCCGGGTCGGCGAGAAGACCTTTCCGGAGAACGAGCGGTTCCTTGCCGGGGTCCGCCCGCCCATGAAGGCCGACAGCCTTTTCCTGCCGTCCGGCGGGCACAACTACCGCACGTTCCGCCGCATGGTGCCCGCGACGCTCCGCTGGTTCGGCACCCACCTCAGGGCCGAATGACGCGTCGGGTCAGGCGGCGCCTTCGTCGGGCTCGGCGGGCGGCTCGTACGCGGGCAGCAGCAGCGTGAAGATCGGCGGGGACGGCCGGCGCAGCACCAGCCGGCCGCCCTCCGCCTCCGCCAGGGCCCGCGCCAGCGCCAGACCGATCCCGTGGCCCGCGCCCGGATCGGACCCGTCCGGCGAGCCGGCGCCGCCGGAGTGCCGGCGCGCGAAGATGTCCTCGGTCTCGGTGACGCCCGGCCCCTCGTCCGACACGTCGATCGCCAGGCCGCCGCCGATGTCGCTGGCCTCCACGGTGATCCGGCCCGCGCCGTGCACCTGCGCGTTGTCGAGCAGCACCGCGAGGATCTGCCGCACCGCCGACGCCGACGCGTGCACCTCCGGCAGCGGCCCGCGCGCCGCCACCTCCAGCGGACGGCCCGCCGGAGACCGCAGCCGCAGCTCCTCCAGCATCCCCGGCACGTCCAGCGGCCCGCGGTTCGGGCCCGCGTCGCGCGCCAGGCTCAGCAGGTCGTCGATGATGTCGCGCAGGTGCTCGCCGCGCCGCACCGCCGTCCGCACCGCCGCCTCCAGATCGGCGCCCGGCCGCTCCAGCGCGGACTCCAGCCCGAGCAGCAGGCCCGTCAGCGGCGTCCGGAGCTGGTGCGACACGTCCGCGCTGAACGCCCGCTCCCGGTCCAGCATCGACCCGAGCCGGCGCGCCGTCACCTCCAGCGCCCGGCCCGCCTCGTCCGCCTCCAGCACCCCCGACGACCGCGCCCGGACGGTGAAGTCGCCGTCCCCGAGCGCCTGCGCCGCCGCCGTCAGCCGCTCCAGCGGGCGCGCCAGCCGCCGCGACTGGTACCGCGCCACGAACGCCGCCAGCCCGATGATCAGCAGCGCGAACGCCGCCATCACCCCCCACGCCCGCTCGGTCCGCCGGGCGACGACCCGCTCCGGCATCCCGACCCGGGCCACCGACGTCACCCCCTCGTCCGAGGGGATCGGCGCCGTCACCACCAGCCGGCCGTGCTCGTCGCGCTGGTGCAGCCGCCCGTCCCGCGCCCGCCGCGCCGCGGCCGAGTACGGCGGGCCCTCCCCGGTCAGCAGGGTCCCGTCGATCCCGTAGATCCCCACCCGCAGCCGCTCGTTCAGCCCCTCCGGCAGCCGGATCGGGCGCGGATGCCGCGCCTCGTCGTCGGGCGCCGTCGCCGCGACGCGGGTCGCGTCCCGCTCCAGCTTCGTCACCGCCTCGTTGCGGTACAGCCGCTGCACCGCCACCGCCAGCGGAATGATCAGCAGGACCACCGCCACCGCGGTGATCCCCGCGATGGTGACCAGCAGCCTGCGCCGCAGCGGCGCCGTCCTCGCAACCGCGTCCACACTCGCCTCCCGCCCGGAGGATAGCCGCGGCCCGCACGCCCGGCGCCCGCCGCGCCGCCCGGCCGCGCAAGGTAAGCGGAGCCCTAACCCGCCGCACAGCCGCCGCTGACGCGCCCCGGAATAGCGTGCGTCCAGACGCCGGCGTCGGGAGGGGGAGTCATGGTCATGCGCAGGCTGCTCATCGGCGTACTGATCGTCACGGCGCTGGCCGGCGCCGGGCTCGGCCACGCGGTCCACGTCCACCGCGACTGCGCGGACGGGCCCGGATCCCGGCTCGGCAAGGTCGTCGACGTGGTCACCGACGCCGTCACCGCGACGACCCGCGGCTCGTTCTGCCCGCCCCGGCGGGACGGCGCCCCGGCGACCGCCGTGCCCGCCCGCACGTGAGCGCCCCCGTCCGTACCATCGGGACCATGGCCGCACCCTACGTGCTCGTCGTGGAGGACGACGAGGCCATCGGCAGCGAGCTCGCCGAGGCCCTCGCCGCGCACGGCTACGAGGCCTACTGGGCCACCACCGGCGGCAACGCCCTCGACAGCGCGTCCGGCCGCGCCCCCGACCTGATCCTGCTGGACCTCGGGCTGCCCGACATCGAGGGCGTCACCCTGTGCCGGCGGCTGCGCACCGTGCTGCGCGACGCGGTGATCGTCGTGCTCACCGCCCGCACCCAGGAGTTCGAGGTCGTCGTCGCGCTGGACGCCGGCGCCGACGACTACCTGACCAAGCCGTTCCGGCTCACCGAGCTGATGGCCCGGCTCCGCGCCCACCTGCGCCGCAGCAGCGCCGGACGCTCCGACGAGCGGTTCGTCACCGCCGGCCGCCTCACCCTCGACCTCGCCGCCCGCCGCGCCAGCTACGCCGGCACCGAGATCGCGCTGCGGCCCAAGGAGTTCGACCTGCTCGCCCGGCTGGTGTCCAGCGCCGGCGAGGTCGTCACCCGCGAGGACCTCATCGACCAGGTCTGGGACACCAACTGGTTCGGCCCCACCAAGACCCTCGACGTGCACATCTCCGCGCTGCGCCGCAAGCTCGCCCAGCAGGGCGCCGACCCGGGCAGCATCACCACCCTGCGCGGCCGCGGCTACCGCTACGAGCGCGACTGAGGCCGCTGCCAGCGAGCTGCCAGCGGTCTGCCAGGGCGCCCGCCGATCCTGGCTCGCATGATCCTCATCGCCGGAGCCGGACCGACCGGCCTCACCCTCGCCATCGACCTCGCCCGCCGCGGCGTCCCGCACCGCGTCGTCGACCCCGGCCACCCGGCCGGCTCGCGCGGCAAGGGCCTCCAGCCCCGCACCCTCGAGGTCTTCGACGACCTCGGCGTCATCGACGCCGTCCGCGCCGCCGGAGCGCCCTACCCGCCGCTGCGCGCCTACGCCGGCGCCGACGTCGTCTGGGAGGGCCGCATGCACGAGCCCGTCCCGCCGACGCCGGACGTCCCGTACCCGAACGTCCTGATGGTGCCGCAGTGGCGCACCGAGCAGATCCTCCGCGACCGCCTCACCGCCCTCGGCAGCCGGGTCGACCCCGTGGGCCTCTCGAGCTTCACGCAGGACGGGGAGGGCGTCACCGCCGTCCTGACCGACGGCACGACCGTCCGCGCCAACTACCTCGTCGGCGCCGACGGCGGGCGCAGCACCGTCCGCAAGACGCTCGGCATCCCGTTCCTCGGCGAGACCCGCGACGAGGAGCGCATGCTGATCGGGGACGTCCAGACCCCCGACCTGGACCGTGACCACTGGCACATGTGGGCCGACCTGGAGACCCGCACCCCCGCCGTAGGCCTGTGCCCGCTGCCCGGCACGTCCGACTTCCAGTTCACCGCCCCGCTCGCCCCCGGCGACGACCCCGACCTCACCCTCGCCACCTACCAGAAGCACCTCGCCGCCGGCACCGGCCGCGACGACCTCCGCCTCACCGGCCTCGGCTGGGCGTCGGTCTACCGCGTCAACATCCGCATGGCCGAACGGTTCCGCTCCGGCCGCGTCCTCCTCGCCGGCGACGCCGCCCACGTCCACTCGCCCGCCGGCGGCCAGGGCCTCAACACCGGCGTCCAGGACGCCTACAACCTCGGTTGGAAGCTCGCCGCCGCGTCCCCGTTCCTCCTCGACACCTACGAGGAGGAACGCCTCCCCGTCGCCGCAGGCGTCCTCGGCATCAGCACGGCCCTCTACCAGAAGGCCGCCGAGGGCCAGGCCGACGCCCACCAGCGCGGCGAGGAGACCCGCCAACTGCTCCTCGCCTACCCCGACAGCCCGCTCGCGTCCGGCCCGCTCGGCGGCACCCGCGCCCCCGACGCGCCCCTCGCGGACGGCACCACCCTCTTCGACGCCTTCCGCGGCCCCCACTTCACCCTGCTGGCCTTCAACACCCCGGCCCCCGCCTGCGGGCCCGCCGTCCGCACCGTCCAGATCACCGCGAACCCCACCGCCGAAGCCACCTACGGCATCACCGCCCCGACCCTCGTCCTCGTCCGCCCGGACGGCTACCGAGCCCACACCGGCGACCCCGACTCCACCACCGCCTACCTCACCCGCCTCAACCTCCACTGATCCCTAAACGGAGGCCGTCCGACGCCAAAGAAGAGCACCGCCGACCAGCAGAACGGCCAGCCCTCCGATCGCGACATAGAACGCAGAGGACAACCCACCGCTCGACCGATGCGCCCCAGCGGCGGACGACGGGGACGCGGCACTCACCTTCTGCGCGGCCCGCTGAAATTGGTCGAACCTGGCATAGACGGGATTCGGCGCGCTGGCCGCGACCGGATACTTCGCAGGGTCCATGGCCCGCGCGATGCGGATAGCACCGTAACCGGTCGCCTTGTCCGGGACGGGCTCGCCGACCGGCAGCGCCGTGGCAATGAGCCGCTGGACGACCGTACGCCCGGACATCCCCGGATTGCGCGCCCGAATCAAAGCCACCGCTCCCGACACCAGCGCGGCCGACGCGCTCGTCCCCTCCGCGTCGGCGTAGACCTTGTCGCCCCTGCCGACGAGCACAGAGCCGCTCGCGGGAGCGGCGACGGCGACGTAGGGCTGCCGCTGGGTCTTCTCCCAAGGGCTCAGGTCGGAGTTGATGCCGCCGACGGCCATGACTCCCGGACACGATCCCGGAGCCTCCGGAGAATTGATCGTCTTTCCGCTGTTGCCCGCACTGGAAACGACCACGACATCGTGCTCGATCGCATACCCGATGGTGTCCATGAGCTTCTTCGGGCACTGATCAGGGAAGTTGCTCGATCCGGCTCCGATGGAAAGGTTGATGACTTTGGCGCCCTTGTCGACCGCGAAGCGCATACCGGTGGTGACGGCGTCCGTAAGGTCAAGGCCGGAGCCCGGAAGGTCACCGACCACCACGTGCACCGGGAGGATCTTGGCTTCTGGAGCGATCCCCACATAGCCGCTCTTCCCTCCTCCCTGGCCCGCGATCATCACGGCCATCGAGGTGCCGTGGCCGTCCTCGAAGATGTCCAGGTCCTTCCGGCCGTCCGTCTTGCCGCCCGCAGTGTCCGCGCCTTTGAGGACGACGCCGGAGAGCTCTGGAACACGCGAGTCGACGCCGCTGTCGAGAACGGCGACCGTGACTCCGGAGCCTTTCGAAAGCGGCCAGACGGAGTCCTGGACATCCCAGGCCGAAAACCACCACTCATCCTTGCGCGGCTCGAACTCCGCAGAGGCGGGCGAGGCGATGGCCGGAAGGAGGCTCAATGCCGCGGCGGCAGCGGCCACACGGTAAGAGGCCCTCACGCGTCTTCCTTCGCGAACCGGTTCTGGTGGACGAGCGCGTCGCCTTCCACACTGATCAGTCCTCTTCGGGCCGTTTGCCGGCCGCGCCCAGAACGCTCGGGGACGTTTCGACGTCGTCGTCCCAGACGTCCGGGTCCTCTCCCGCCCATGACCGGCGTTCGCGCTCTCGATCTCGCTGGGCCGATCCTGTGCCACCGCTCATGGGTCCCATCGCCGCGGGGCCCGAGCGTGCCGTGCCGGCTTCCGGCAGGGCATCGGCCTGGGCGGCGCTCGGGCCGATTCGGCCTCGTCCGATCACACCGTTGCGTATGCGCCCGCTGCCCGGTGAACCATTGCCGTCAAGACCTTCGGCCTCCGGCAGAGTGCCGCCTTTGAAGCTGTATCCGCCTTTAGGAACGCCAATCGCGGCGCCACCTGGAAGGCCCGCCTCCCCGGGGCGCGGTGGAACGAAGCCGGCCCCGCCGGGGACGCCGGGCACGGATGCTCCCGGTCCCGCTCGCCCCGGCCCGGTGACCGGCGCGAGCGGCGACGTGGAAGGCGAAGCGGGATCACCCGGGACGACGGTTCCTCCGCCGTTCGGGTTGCCTGTCCCGGGAGGGTGAACCCCTGAAAGATCCGTCCCGGGATTCGGATTCTGGCCGACTCCTGGAGAACTCGGTGTCGAGCCCGGCAGCGCGCCGAAATCAGGTCGACCTGGCGGTGCCATGAAAGCAGGGCCGCCGGGAGTGCCGCCGCTCGATGAGGGAGACGCGTTCCCCGGGGCACCGGATCCTCCCGATCCGCCGGTACCAGAGGACCCGGGTCCGCCGACGGTTCCTTCCGGGCCTCCGGTGCTTCCCGGAACTCCGGAGCCGTCGGAACCTCCCGCGGACACGGGACTTATGCGAGGACCATGGCCGATCCGAATGGCACTGAGCGATGTCGAGATGCTCGGAGGGATCGCGCTCCATGTCTCGGTGATGCGCTCGTTCGCGCCCTGCATCCAGGAACGGGCCTCGGCGTCGTCCTTGGGCTGCGGCATCTTGGTCTTGTACCACGCCAGATACTCGGATCCGTGGTGTTCGACGGCCGTACCGAAGTCCCTGGAGGCGGCGCCGATGGTGTGACTCGATGCCCAGAGGTCGCGCATTTGCTGCTGAGCGGCGGAGGCGTCGGTTCCGGTCCAGGCGTCGTTCAGATCGTGACCGATCTGGGCGAGCCTCCCGGTGAGCTTCTCGTAGGCACTGGCGAACCTGAGGTACGCCTCTCCGGCGTCCGTGACGGCGCCGGGGTCACTGGATCTCAGGTGCTGCACGATCGCCGTCCGGTCATACCGGCCCGGTGATCCGCCGGGGGCGCCGTCGCGCATGGGATATACGTAATCGTTCGTCACTTCGACCTCCGTTATCTCAGCGATCCCGGTCCGGAGCGCGGGTGGTCGGTGGCGCGGGGTGAAGGATCGGACGATGGGGTCGGAGCGTTCTCCAGTTCCATCCGGACGGCCATGACGCGCCGCTCGAGTTCGGACTCGACGTCGTCGTACACCTGTGCGGTGCGCCGGAGCATCTTGATGGCTTGCAGCGCGTCCACCAGGAATGCATCGTGCTGTTCGGCGAGCACCGAGCGGCCCTTCACGACGCTGGAGACGAGGTTCTGGGCTGCGTCCCATGTGCCGTAGGCGTGGTCGGGCGTGCTGTTGGCCCGCTGGAGGTCTTTGGTGGCTTCGAGGAGTTCTTCGAGGTCGGATTCGAGGCGTTTGGCTATGGCTCGGAGGCGGGTGCGGTCGACGCGGAGTTCGCCGGTCTGGTTGAGGCCGGGCCAGTTGCCGTAGGCGCCGGGCGGTACCGATCTCGGATCCACGGGCGGCATTCTCGTTCCCCCTCCGGCTCCCGTCGTGCTGGTCTCAGGCGTCGGCGCGGACGCGCCCGTCGACTCTGTCATACGGCTTGACCGGGTGTCAGGGATCAGGCAATTCGGAGGGGCGGGGTGATCTTATTCGGGCATCCGGATCTTGGGGAGTCAGGGCTTGGCGGCGAGGCGGAGGCCGAGGCCGATGAAGAGGGATCCGGTCGCGACGTCCAGGCGGCTGCGGGCGGTGCGGCGGCGGCGGAGCCATTCGCCGATCCGGCCGGCGAGCACGCCGACCGTGCCGTCGACGAGGAATTCGAGGGCGATCAGGATGGCGCCGAGAAAGGCGAACTGGAGCCAGACGCCGCCCTTTTCCGGGTCGATGAACTGGGGGAGGAAGGCGATGGTGAAGGTGACCATCTTGGGGTTCAGCAGATTGGTCAGCAGGCCGTTGAGGTAGGCGCGGCGGTTGGAGGGGGCCGCGGCGGGGGCGTCGTCCTGGGCGTTGCGGTGGCGGATGGTCTGGACGCCCAGGTAGACGAGGTAGGCCGCGCCGACGAGGCGGACCGTGGTGAAGGCGATCGGGACGGCGGCGAAGAGGGCGGCCAGGCCCGCGGCGGCGACGGCGACGTGGACGGCCTCGCTGGTGGCGACGCCGGCGGTGGCGAGGAGCCCGGCGCGGGGGCCGCCGCGCATGCCGCAGCCGAGGATGAACAGCATGTCCGGGCCGGGCACGAGCATCGCGATGGTCGAGGTGAGCAGGAAGGCGGCGAGCAGGCGCTGGTCGATCGGCATGGCAGGATCGTGCCACGCCGGGTATGCGAGGTACATCCGAAATTGCGGGGGCTGGGGTGCGGGGGACGGCGCGGCTGATCGTCGGGGCCGTGCTGGCGTCGTTCGCGGCGGTCTACGTGCTCGCGGCGCCCGCGCGGACGGCCGGGGCCGTGCGGGTCGGGGCCGCGATCGCGCTGGTGGCGGTCGTCCTGGGCGTCCAGCTGGTCCGGGTCGTGTCGCGGGACGGCCGGTGGCGGTGGGGGATCCCCGTGCAGGCGGCGGCGGCCTATGCGGGTGTGCTGGCGTTCGGCACGTCCTTGGGGATTCTCGGGTTCGTCGCGGGTTCGCTCATGCTGGCCGGGCTGTGGCCGCTCGCGGTGGCGGTCGTGGGGAGCGCGGCGGTTCTCGGCGACGCCGATGTGACGATCACCTGCCTGCTCACCGGGCTCGTCGTCCACGGGCTGGTGCGGCTGGCGGACCGGGCGGACGACACGGTGGCCGCGCGGCTGCCGTTGACGATGGCGGCGGTGGCGCGGGAGCGGCTGCGCATCGCGGCGGAGCTGAACCGGGGCCTCGGCGAGGGATTGCGGGAGATCTCGGAGGGGAGCCGGCGCGCGGTCGAGCGGCCCGAGGCGATCGCGGGCGTGCTGGAGGTCGCGCGGCGGTCGCTGAACGAGGCGCGGGCTGCGGCGGCCGATTTCCGGAGCATGTCGCTGGCGCCTGAGGCGACGGCGGCGCGGGCACTGCTGGAGGCCGCAGGCGTCGCAACCGACGTACGGACGAGCCACAGGGAACCTCTAGGCCCGGCAGGGGCTCTGCTGGCGATGGCATTGCGCGAGGCCGTCACCGACGTGGTCAGGGTAGGGACGGCACGCCACTGCCTCATCGAGACGTCGGAGAAGGAGGAGTTCGTACGGCTGCGTGTGGTGAACGACGGTGTCCGCACGGTCGAGCTGGGGGCGGATGGGCTGGACGACGCCGCGCAACGGGTGAGAGCGGCGGGCGGTGCCTTTTCCACTGTTCTTGAGGAGGACGGCAGGTTCGCGGTCGAAGTCTCGATGAAGGCGGGGAAGCGGCCCGTGAGTCTTCCCGACCGGACCGCCTACCGACTCTCCGTGGGACTGCTGGCGGCCGTACTGGCCGGGTTCTCCGTCAAGGGGCTGCTGATGGTCCCTTGGGGGCCGAAGTGGGGCGCCGCGGCGGTGCTGCTCGTTCTCATCGGCTCGCTACAGCTCCTGTGGACCGGCACTGGTCGGCCTAAGGCGTGGGGGTTGTACCTCGCCGTGTTGAGTTTCGCGCCGGTCCCGCTGCTCGGAGAGGCGTGGCTGGGCGTCGCGGGGTTTCTGGTCGGGACGCTTCTGGTGGGTGTTTCGCGCAAGTTCGCCGTCCCGCTGACGGCGGCGACGATGGCGGGCGTCGGCGTAGGCGCATGGGCGCTGGGGCTCGGAACGGCGGACGTCGCCAATTATGTGATCAGCACGCTAGTCACGGGCCTGGTGGTGTACGGGCTTGTCCGGCTTGCGTGGCTCGTCCGGGATCTTCGGGCGGCCGGGGAGGAGCTGGCGCGGGCGGCGACCGTCCAGGAGCGGTTGCGCGCCGCGCGGGACCTGCACGACCTGCTCGGCCACAGCCTGGCGGCGATCCTGCTCAAGTGCGAGCCGGCGCGGAGGCTGGCGGACGTGGATCCGGCGCGGGCGCGGGCGGAGCTGGACGAGGTCGTCGCGATGGCGGAACGGGCCGCCAAGGACCTGCAGACCGCGACCGGGGACGACGCCGAACTGTCGCTGGACGGGGAGGCGCGCTCGGCGCGGTCCGTGCTGACGGCGGCGGGCGTCGAGGTGGAGATGGAACTCGCGCACGGCGAGTTGGCGGACGAGACGTCCGCGGTGCTCAGCACGGTGCTGCGCGAGGCCGTGACCAACGTGCTGCGGCACAGCGCCGCGAAACGCTGCGTCATCACGACCGCGCAGGAGGGAAGCGTCGTCCGCCTCGTCGTGGAGAACGACGGCCTGGATCCGGAGGCGCCCCGTACGCCGCCGGGGTCGGGAATCGGGAACCTGACCACGCGCCTGGCGTCGTTCGGGGGGACGCTCAGCGCGCGCGCCGACGGCCATGGGAATTTCCGCGTGGAGGCGGCCGTCGGCTAGAGCCAGCCCGCCTCCCGGGCGATGCGGGCGGCGTCGATGCGGTTGCGGGCGTTGAGCTTGGTGACGGCGGCGGTGAGGTAGTTGCGGACCGTCCCGGCCGACAGGTGCAGCCGCTCGGCGATTTCCGGGGCCTCGGCGCCCTCGGCGGCCAGCCGCAGGACGTCCGTCTCGCGCGGGGTGAGCGGGTTGTCGGCGAGGTCCCAGGCGGTGAGGGCGAGCTGAGGGTCCAGGACCCGCTCGCCGGCGGCGACCTTGCGGATCCCGGCGGCGAGCTCGTCGGGCGGCGCGGTCTTCAGCAGGAAGCCGCGGACGTTCGCCGCCAGCGCGCGGCGCAGGTGGCCGGGCTTGCCGTGGCCGGTGAGGATGAGCGTGGCGACGTCCGGGAGCGCGTCGTGCAGGGCGGCCGCCGCGGCGAGGCCGTCCATTCCCGGCATGTCGACGTCGAGGACGGCGACGTCCGGGCGCGCGGAGCGGGCGGCGGCGAGGACCGCGTCACCGCGGTCGACCTCGGCCACCACGGCCAGATCGGGTTCGAGCGACAGCAGCGACGCCAGCGCGCTGCGCACGACGTGGTGGTCGTCCGCGAGAAGCACGTTGATCACGGTGCATGTCTACCAGTGACCTCGTCACGGGCCGGACCATGACGAGATCACATAGCACCGGTGACGACGTCTCTGGCCCGTGAAGCCGCAGGTCAGAAGACTTGTCCGCATGGACGAAGCGGTGCGGATGGACGCGGTCAGCAAGGTGTACGGCAAGGGGCGCGGCGCGGTGGCGGCGCTGCGCGAGGTGACGACGGGCATCCCGCGCGGCCGGTTCACCGCCGTCATGGGGCCGTCCGGGTCGGGCAAGAGCACGTTCCTGCACTGCGCGGCGGGCCTCGACACGCCGACGTCCGGCAGCGTCCGGCTGGGGGATACCGAGCTGTCCGCCATGAACGAGACGAAGCTGACGGAGTTGCGCCGCGAGCGGGTCGGTTTCGTGTTCCAGGCGTTCAATCTGGTGTCGTCGCTGACGGTCGAGCAGAACATCACGTTGCCGCTGCGGCTCTCCCGTACGCGGGTCGACCGGAAATGGCTCGACGAGGTGGTCGCCAGGGTGGGCCTTAGCGAACGCACCGGCCACCGTCCCGCCCAGTTGTCCGGCGGGCAGCAGCAGCGCGTCGCCATAGCGCGCGCACTGGTGACCCGTCCGGAGGTCGTGTTCGGCGACGAGCCGACGGGCGCGCTCGACACGATGACGGCGCGGGACGTCCTCTCCCTGCTGCGCGAGACCGTCGACGGCATGGGCCAGACGGTCGTGATGGTGACCCACGATCCGGTCGCCGCGTCCTATGCGGACACGGTCCTCTTCCTGGCGGACGGCTGGATCGTCGACTCGATGGACGAACCGTCCAGCGACAGGGTGGCGGCGCGCATGACCCGGATGGGGGCGTGGAAGTGATGCTGTGGATCGTCCTGTCCACGTTGCGGCACCGCAAGGCCGGGTTCGCGGGCGCGTTCGTCGCACTGCTGTGCGCGGCGGCCCTGGTGTGCGCGTGCGGAGTCCTGCTCGACACCGGGTTGCGCGGCTCGGTCGCGCCGGAGCGGTACGCGGGCGCGCCGGTGGTGGTGACCGGCGACCAGTTCGTCCACCAGACGAAGGCCAAGAAGAAGGGCAAGGTCAAGCACAAGGCGAAGGCGATCGCCGAGCGGGCCTGGCTGCCAATGTCGGTCGCGGACCGGGTCCGCGCGGCGGGCGCCCGCGACGTGGTCACCGAGGTCGCGTTCCCCGCCGAGATCGGTTCCGGGGCGGACGAGTCGTGGGGGCACGGCTGGGAGTCGGCCGCGCTGACCCCGTTCACGCTGCGCGAAGGCCGGGCTCCGGCAGCCCGCGACGAGATCGTCATCGACGCCGCGACGGCGCGCGAGAACGGCCTGCGCGCCGGATCGCGGGTGCGGGTCGCGTCCGCCGAGCCGGGCGTCTACCGGGTCTCCGGCGTGACGCGGCAGGCCCTGAAGAACCAGGCGGCGATCTTCTTCTCGACCGCCGAGGCGCGCCGGCTGGCAGGGCACCCCGGCATGGTCACGGCGATCGGCGCGACCGGCTCGAAGACCGCGATCGCCGACGCCCTGCGCGGCACCCGCGCCACCGTCCACACCGGCAAGGACCGCGGCAAGGCGGAATTCCTGGGCGCGGAGAAGTCCCGCATCAAGCTGATCAGCATGGGCGGCGCGCTCGGCGGGACGGCCCTGCTCGTCGCGATCCTCGTCGTGTCCGGCACGTTCGCGCTGTCAGTGCAGCAGCGCGAGCGGGAGATCGCGCTGCTGCGCGCCGTCGCGGCCACGCCCCGGCAGGTCCGGCGGATGATCGGGCGCGAGGCGCTGCTCGTCGGGCTCGTCGCCGGGCCGCTCGGCGCGGCCGCCGGGCTGCCGCTGGCGTTCTGGCTGCGCGACCGGTTCCGCGGCCTCGGCGCCCTGCCCCCGAACCTGGACCTGGTCGTCAGCCCGTTCCCGCCGGTCGCGGCGGCGCTGGCGGCCGTGGTCGCGGCCGTTGCGGCGGCCCGGCTCGCCGCCCGCCGGACGGCCCGGATCCGCCCGGTGGAGGCCCTGGGGGACGCGGCGCTGCGTCCGGCCCGGCTCGGCGCCGTCCGGGCCGTGGCGGGGCTGCTGGTCCTCGCGGGCGCCGTCGTGCTGACCGCGGTGCTCGCCGGCCTGCACACCGAGGCCGCGTCGAGTCCGGTCACGATGCTGGCCGCGATCGTCTGGACGGTCGCGGTGGCGCTGCTCGGCCCGCTCATCGCCCGCGCGGCCGTCGCCGTCCTCGGCGTTCCGCTGCGCGCTTTCCCGGTCGGCGGGCACCTCGCCGCCGCGAACCTGGGTGCGGGCGCACGGCGGCTCGCGTCCGTGATCACGCCGCTGACGCTGATGATGGGGCTGACGGCCACGATCCTGTTCGTCCAGACGACGATGGGGCACGCTGCAGAGCGGCAGGCGACCGAGGGCACGGTCGCCACGCACATCGCCGGTCCCAAGGTGCCGCATGGCACGGCGGAAGAAATCCGTCGCGCGCCTGGTGTCACTGCCGTGACGGAGGTCGTGCACAGCACCGTCCGGGTCGGCCTGGAGAACTACGGGATTCAGGGCGTCACCCCCAGCGGACTCGACAAGACCATGGATCTGGACGTCCGCAAGGGCGACATCAAGAATCTGGACGCGTCCTCCATTGCGGTGAGCACGACCGCGGCGTCCCGCCTACACGTCGCACCGGGCGACACCCTCCGCCTCACCCTCGGCGACGGCACGCCCATAGCCCCGAAGGTCATCGCCGTATACGGGCGCGGGCTCGGCTTCGGTGACCTGACCGTCGCCCACGACCTCCTGGCCGCCCACGTGGACGACCCGCGCGGCACGCTCCTCATCGCGGGCACAGCGCCGAAGGGCGTGCCGACGACGGACGCCGCGTCCCTGGCCACGGACAAGGCGTCCGCGAACGCCGAGGTCAACTACGTCGCCATGGGCCTGATCATCGCGTTCACCGCCATCGCCGTGGTCAACACCCTCGCGATGTCGACCGCCGACCGGGCCCGCGAGTTCGCCCTGCTGCGCCTCGTCGGCACCACCCGCCGCCAGATCGCGCGGATGCTCGCCTGGGAGACCCTCGCCGTCGTGCTCATCGCCGGCGTCCTCGGCACCGCGATCGCGCTCGCCGTGCTCACCGCGTTCGGACACGGCATGACCGGCGGCGCCCCGTACGTCCCGCCGCTCGCCCACCTGGGCGTCCTTGCCTGGGGTGCGGTCCTCGCGGCGGCCGCCACGGCGCTTCCGACCCGGTTGGCGATGGCGGTCCGTCCCGCCGACGTCATCGGCGCCCGCGAATAGGATCGGTCCGCATCCGTCCCCGACGAAACGAACCCGCACATGACACAGGACGACTCGCCGCGACCCGCTCCGGACGCCGTCCGCGACCTGCGGGCCGGTTTCGGGATCGACGCGAGGCGCATCGACCGGATCGGGCATCTGCTCGCGGACGGCACGTTCCGCACGGTCGAGGATGTCGTCGCGCTGACCGGCACCTCGCGGCGGACGGTCGAGGCGGTGTTCCGGGCGCTCGAACCGCACCTGGAGTCGTCCGGGGACGGGCGCCGGATCGCGCAGCGGCACGTCCCCGAATACGACGGAGTTTTCGGGGACGCGGAACCGGCCGAGATCGCCGACCCGTGGACCGAACGCGCCCGCCGCGCCCCGGCGGCCCTCGCCGCGATGGACGCCCTGATCGCCGCGGCCCCGCCGCCTGTCCAGGCCCTCGACCACGTGCCCGCGACCGCCGAGACCGTCCTGAAGCGGGCCCGGTTCATGCTGGACGGTTTCGACCTGCGCGGCGCGCACGTGCTGTGCGTCGGCGACCACGACCTGACCTCGCTCGGCCTGTTCGTCGCGGGAGGCGCCGCCGGCCTGCGAGTGAGCGTGGCCGACATCGACGAGCGGCTGCTGGAGTTCATCGACGCCGAGGCCGCGCGGCGCGGCTGGGACGTCCGCTGTCATGCCGCCGACCTGCGGCTCGGCCTGCCCGCCGCGCTCCGGGACTCCTGCCAGCTCGTCTTCACCGACCCGCCGTACACGCCGGACGGCGTCGCGCTGTTCGTCGCCCGCGGCCTCCAGGGGCTCCAGGACCACCGCAACGGCCGCGTCCTGCTCGCCTACGGGTACGGCGAGCAGCAGCCGGCGCTCGGGCTCGCCGTCCAGAAGGCGCTGAACCCGCTGCATCTGGCCTATGAGGCGATGCTTCCGGGATTCAACCGCTATGTCGGTGCGCAGGCCATCGGCAGCACGGCCGCCCTGTACGTGCTGCGTCCCACCAAGCGGACCGCCGCTGCCGCCCGCGCCACCGCCGACGACCCGCGCACCGCGATGTACACGCACGGCGCACAGTCGGTGGAGGCCGGCGCGGGAGCCCTGGACGAGGCGGCGGTGCAGCGCATCCTCGAACTCGCGCCGGGCGAAGGCCCGCTGCTGGTCGGCGACGGATGGCCCGCGAAGACCACCGGCCGCCGCGTCCCGCTCCGCGATTTCCTGGCGGCCCCGCTGCCGCGCAACCTCCAGGGCCACGGCACGGTGCTGATCAACCTCTATCCCGGGTTCGGGGCCTCGGCCGCCCGCGCACTGCTGGCGGCCAACGCGCCCCGGGCCGTCCTGGTCTGCCGCAACGACGAGCCCTTCCTGCGGGACGCCGAGGGGCAGCGCGGGTTCCGGCAGCTCGTCGCCCCTGGATACCGGGTGGAACGCTTGCTTCGCGGCACCCCGTCGCCCGGCACGGCGCTCGTCCTGGCCGAACGGAACGACGAGCCCGCGGGCGCCGCCGAGCGGGTCCTGGCGTACCTCTACGCGCGGGCGCACGGCAAGATCGGCAACGGCTGGCGCGAGGGCCTCATCGCGCTCCGGAAGGCCGAGGGAAGCACCCTCACCAAGGCCGAGGCGCGCCGGCTCATCGAGACGGCCGCCGACCGTCCCGACCTGCTCGAACGGTCGCTCATCGACCTTCCGGCGCACCTGCTCGGCGTCCTCGCCCGGGACGTCCGGCGCTCGGTCGGGGCCCTGCCCGACTGACCGGCGACCTCACGCGCGGGCGCGGGTCGTGCCGCCGTTGACGTGCAGGATCTGGCCGACGAGCGTGGGCAGCCGGTCGTCGGCCAGGAACGCGACCGCCGCCGCGATCTCCTCCGGCTCGGCGAGCCGGCCGAGCGGCACCCGCGCGGCGCACCGCTCGAGGGCCTCCGCGCCCAGGCCGTCGTCCGGCTCGGGCCACCCGGTCCCGAGCACGCTCGGCGCGACCGCGTTGACCGCGATGCCCAGCGGCGCCAGCTCGCGCCCCAGCGACTTCGCCAGCGCGATGATCCCCGCCTTGGACGCCGAGTGCGCCGTCGCGTCCGGCCGCCCGATCACCCCCCATTCGGAGGAGACCAGGACCATCCGCCCGCCGCCGCGCTCCACCATCCCCGGCATGACCGCCTGCGCGCACGCGAACGCCCCGCCGAGATCGGCGTCCACGATCCGCCACCAGTCGTCCGGGTCGTGCTCGGCGAACGGGGCGATCGTGGAGCACACGGCGTTCGCGACGAGGATCCCGACGTGGTCGCCGGTGCGGCGCTCGACGTGCTCGACCATCTCCCGCACCGCGTCCGGGTCGGACACCTCGGCGGGCGCGGCGACCCCGCCCAGCTCGGCCGCGAGGGCGTCGGTGCCGCGGCCCGGACGGTCGTTCAGCGCGACGACGTGCCCCGCCGACGCCAGCCGCCGCGCGACCGCCCCGCCGAGGTCGCCGCCGGCGCCGGTGATCAGCGCGACCGCCATCAGATCACCGCTCCGGCGTTGGGCGACAGGACCTCGCCGGCGCAGAACGTCCCGTCCTCCACCAGGTAGGCGGCCGCCAGCGCGATCTCCTCCGGGGACGACAGCCGGCCCGTCGGGAGGGTCTGCAGGAAGGCGGGCCGGCGCCAGGGCGAGTCGGGCGCCAGCATCGGCGTGTCGGTGGGTCCCGGAGCGACCGCGTTCACCCGCACCCCCGCCGGGGCCAGCTCCGCCGCCAGCGACCGGACGAGCCCGATCACCGCGCCCTTCGCCGCCGCGTAGTGCGCCTCCGCGTCGCCGCCCGCCAGCGCCAGGTCCGACGTCACCCCCACCACGGTGCCGCGCCCGCGCTCCGCCATCCCGGGCGTCACCGCGCGGCACACGTTCACGAGCCCGCCCAGATGGACGCGCAGCATCCGGTTCCAGTCGTCCCACGCGATGTCGGACACCGGGACGATCGCGTAATGCCCCGCCGCGCACAGCGCCGCCTCGACCGGGCCCATCTCCCGCTCGATCCGGCGGACCGCCGCGGCCACCTGGCCGCGGTCGGCGACGTCCACCCCGACCGCGTAGTCGGCGTCCGGGGCCGGGCGCAGGTCGAGCGCGGCCGTCGTCCAGCCGCGTCCCGACAGCTCGCGCACCATCGCGCCGCCGATCCCGCCGGCCGCCCCGGTCACGAGCGCGACTCGTTCCCCCATGCGCACTCCCCATGTCCTGGTAACCCAGGCAAACCCGGCATTAGCCCAGGTGGCAAGAGGCATGGCCGTTTCTTGGCCAAATGCTCTGCCGGTTCTTGGCCAAGTGCCCCGCCGGACGCGGGTCTTGTCATGACCTTCTCCAAAACGTGGCGCCCGGCCTGCCCGCCGGGCGCGGCCGCGGTGAGACAGTGGCCGTGTGAGCAGCGATCCCGCGATGCCGCGCCTCACCGTCCGGCGGCTGCTGGAGGTGCCGCACTTCCGGCTGCGGCTGGTCGCCGGGTCCGCCGGCCTGGACCGGACGATCCGCTCGGCGCACTCCACCGAACTGCTCGACCCCGGCCCCTACCTGCGCGGCAACGAGGTCGTGCTGACGGCCGGGGCGTCCCTGCGCGACCCGGACGCCTGCGCCGCGTTCGCCGCGTCCGTCAAGGCCGGCCGCGCCGGCGCGATCGCCTACGGCGTCGGCGACGTCACCGAGACCGTCCCGGACGCGCTCCGCCGGCACTGCGACCGGCTCGGCCTGCCGCTGGTCGAGGTCCCGCCCGAGGTGCCGTTCCGCGGCTTCGCCGCGTGGTTCGACGCGCAGCTCGCCTCCACCCGCGACGAATGGGGCGAGCGCGCGGAGACCGGCCGGCTCCTGCGCGACGTCCAGCGGGGCCTGGCCCCGCCCGAGGCGCTCCTCCCGCACGTCGAGGAGGCCGGGCTCGACCCCGGCGCGCTGGTCGCGGTCGCGATGCCGGCCGGCGACGCGCCCGCCGCCTCCGGCGTCCTCGGCGTGGACGACGACATCGCCTTCATGATCACCGGCGACGAGTACGCCGGCGCCGACGTCGCCGGCATCGGCACCCCCGGCCCCTTGGCGCACCTGCCCCGCTCCCTGACCGACGCCCTCGCCGCGCTGGACGCCGCCCGCCGCACCGGCGGCGTCGTGCACGCCGCCGACCTCGCGACCTTCCGGGCCCTGCTCGGCCGCCTCGACCGCCGCCAGCTCGCCCCGTTCGCCGACCAGATCGCCCGTCCCCTCGCCGACTACGACGACGCGCACGACGGCCGCCTCACCGAGACGCTGCGCGCCTTCCTCGACACCGGCGGCGCCGTCGGCCCCACCGCCCGCGCCCTGTCGCTGAACCCCGGCACCCTGCGCAACCGCCTGTCCCGCATCCAGTCCCTGACCGGCCGCGACCCCCTCGACTTCGAGGACCGCATAGCCCTCGCCATAGCCCTCTGGACCTGACCCCCAGCCCGGCGGCAGTGCCGCCGATGCCGTCGCCGCCGTGCGCCAGGCTGCCGACGGCGAACGCCGCCGTGAGCCGCTCGTCCAACCGTTGCGTGGCGTAGGCGAGCGCGGTCCGCACTATTTCCTCGCCTACGGGATCGGACAGTTCGCGGTGTCTCATGTGCTTCGGTGGTCGTGGAGGGGGGCGTGGTGGTCGGTTCCTCCTGTGCTGTCGGGGTCGGCGTGGACGGTGGCGGCGCGCAGGCGGGACAGGCCGTGGATCAGGCGGTGCTCCGCCTCCACCGCGACCGCGTGCGCCTGCACCAGGGACAGGTCCGGGTCGAGCACGATGTCGGTCTCGGCGCGCAGGGTGTGGCCGACCCAGCGCAGCCGGACGCCGCCGACCCGCCGGACGCCGTCGACGCCGGCCAGGATCCGCTCGGCGTCGCCGACCAGCTCCGGATCCACGGCGTCCATCAGCCGGTGGTAGACCTCCCTGATCGCGTCGCGCAGGACGAAGCAGATGGCGACGGTGATGAGCAGGCCGACGACCGGGTCGGCGATGGGGAGGCCGAGGGCGGCTCCGCCTGCGCCGATCAGTACGGCGAGCGAGGTGAAGCCGTCGGTCCGTGCGTGCAGGCCGTCGGCGACCAGGGCGGCGGAGCCGATCTCGCGGCCGACCCTGATGCGGTACCGGGCCACCCATTCGTTTCCGAGGAATCCGACGACGGCGGCGGCCGCGACCCAGCCGAGCGCCCTGACGTCCTGCGGGTCGATCAGGCGGCGGAACGCCTCGTAGCCGGCGAGGGCCGCGGACGCGGCGATGACCACGATGATCGCCAGCCCGGCCAGGTCCTCGGCGCGGCCGTACCCGTAGGTGAAGCGGCGCGTCGCGGCGCGCCGGCCGAGCAGGAACGCGATGCCCAGCGGCACCGCCGTCAGCGCGTCCGCCACGTTGTGCAGGGTGTCGCCGAGGAGCGCCACCGACCCCGACAGCACCACGATCGCCGCCTGGACGAGCGCGGTGGCCGCCAGCACCGCCAGGGACAGCGCCAGGACGCGCAGCCCGCGGCCGCTCGTCTCCAACGCCTCGTCCGTCTTGTCGGCGGAGTCATGGCTGTGCGGGGTGACCAGATGCCTGACGCGAGCCCGGAAGGACCGCGCCGCCCCGTGCCCATGTCCGTGACCATGCCCGTGGTGATGCCCATGCCCGTGGGCCGGCGGGTCTGCGGACGGCCCCATCATGCGCTCTGACATGGGCCTCCTCGGTTGCGAACGGACCGGGGGACCAGTATATGTAGTCAGGTATGCACGCGGCTACATTGCAGGTGCGAGGTCCATGCAGGAGCGTCCTTCGAGCGCGCAGATCGAGGCGGCCACGGCCGCGTTCCGGATGCTCGCCGACCCCACCCGGCTGCGGCTGATGTGGCTCCTCACGTCCGAGGAGTACGACGTCACCTCGCTGTCCGGCGCCCTGGAGGTGTCCCGGCCGCTCGTCTCGCAGCACCTGGCGAAGCTCCGCATGACCGGGCTGGTGCACACCCGCCGCGAGGGGCGCAGGGTCCTGTACCGGGCGCGCGACACCCACGTGCGGAGGCTGATCGTCGAGGCGTTCTTCCACGCCGGCCACGAGGTGACGGGCAAGCCCCGGCACGACGACTGACCCGGCGTGCGGTACCAGCCGGCGGTTCGGTCAGCCGGCGAGAGGGCGCGGCTCGGGGCCCGGGCGGCGCGGCGTGCTGACCGCCGCGTACAGCAGCACCATCCCCAGGATCTGGGCGAGGTGGTACAGCGACGTCGGGTCCAGCGCGACGCGGTGGGTGACGGCCGGGTCGATGGCCTTGGTCCCCGCCGCGGCGCCGTCGGCGACGAGCGCGACGATCACCGCGCCGGCCATCGGGTGGCGGCGGCGGGCCGCCAGCCCCCACAGCGCGAGGATGCTGATCATCGTGAGGCTCTCGCAGGCCAGCAGCGCGTCGACCCCCGCGTGGCCGGTGGCCGCCAGGACGGCGTAGGCCGCGATCCCGATCGACCGCAGGATCCAGAACGTCCTCTGGTGGCGCGGGCCGAGCACCTCGGCGACGGTGGCGGCCAGCAGGTAGGACACCGCGACGACGACCATCGCGCTGATGACGGCCCAGCTCGGCCCGGTCCACTGCGCGGAGTGCTTCACGACGCCGTGGTGGACGAAGCCGGCCAGCGCCGCGGCCCCCGCCCACCAGAAGGACGTGCGCCAGTACCGGTGCGCGACCGGCGAGCGTCCCAGCCTGACGGCGAGCACGACCACGATCAGGCCGAGGGCGAGGTCGCTGAGGGCGGGCGCGGGTTCGGCGAGCACACTTGCACGGTACCGACAAGCGGCCGCCGACCGACCCGGCCGGCGCCTCACCGCGGGTCGGCGCGGCGCCAGGCGGAGTCGGCGAGCAGCCGCAGCCCGTTCAGGCCGACGATGACGGTGGAGCCTTCGTGGCCGGCGACGCCCAGCGGCAGCGGCAGCGTTCCGGCCAGGTCCCAGATCACCAGGCCGGCGATGAACGCGCCGGCGATGACCAGGTTCTGCACGACCAGCCGGCGGGCCCGCCGCGACAGCGAGACGACGGCCGGGACGGCGGCCAGCTCGTCGCGGACGACGACGGCGTCGGCGGTCTCCAGGGCCAGGTCGGAGCCGGCGCGGCCCATGGCGACGCCGGCGTGCGCGGCGGCCAGCGCGGGCGCGTCGTTCACCCCGTCGCCGACGACCAGCACCTTCCCGCCGCGGTCCTGCAGGTCGCGCACGGCCGCGACCTTGTCCTGCGGCAGCAGGCCGGCGCGGACGTCGCCGATGCCGGCCTCGGCGGCCAGCCGGGCGGCGGTGCGCGGGTTGTCGCCGGTGACCAGGATCGGACCGGTGCCGGTCAGCGCGGCCAGGGCGCCGACGGTGGCGGCGGCGTCGGGCCGGAGCCGGTCGGTGATGCCCAGCACCCCGGCCGCGGCCCCGTCGACCTCGACCAGCACCGCGGTACGTCCCTCCTCCTCCAGCCGCGCGACCGCGGCGGCGACGGGACGGGCGGCGCCGTAGCGCAGGAGCCGTGAGGGGCTGCCGACCGCGACGCGATGGCCGTCGACGGTGGCGGTCACACCGGTGCCGGGAGCGGACGTGAAGCCGGCCGCGTCCGGGACGGCCAGGCCGCGGGCGGCGCCGACGATCGCGCGGGCGAGGGGATGCTCGCTGGGACGTTCGGCGGCCGCCGCCAGCCTCAGCAGCCCGTCCCCGGTCAGGGCCGAGGACTCCAGCGGACGGACGTCGCTGACCTGCGGGACGCCCTCGGTGAGGGTGCCGGTCTTGTCCAGCGCCACCCGGTCGACCTGCCCGAGCCGTTCCATCGCCACCGCGGACTTGACCAGCACGCCGTGCCGGCCGGCGTTGGCGATGGCCGACAGCAGCGGCGGCATGGTGGCCAGCACCACCGCGCACGGCGAGGCGACGATCATGAACGTCATGGCGCGCAGCAGCGACCCCGTCAGGTCGGCGCCGAACGCCAGCGGGACCGCGAACACCGCGAGCGTCGCCGCGACCATCCCCACGCTGTAGCGCTGCTCGACCTTCTCGATGAACAACTGGGTCGGGGCCTTGGTCCCGGACGCCTCCTCCACCATCGCCACGATCCGCGCGATCACCGAGTCGGACGGGTCGCGCTCCACCCTCACCCGCAGCGCGCCCGTCCCGTTGAGGGTGCCGGCGAACACCTCGTCGCCGGCCTGCTTGGCCGCCGGCAGCGGCTCGCCGGTGATGGTGGTCTGGTCGACCTCGCTCGCCCCGGCCAGGACGCGGCCGTCGGCGCCGATCCGCTCGCCGGGCCGCACCAGGACGACGTCGCCCACCGCGAGCCGGTCGGCGGGGACGGTCTCCTCCGTGCCGTCGTCGGCCAGCCGGGTCGCGGTGGCCGGGGCCAGGTCGAGCAGGCCGCGGACCGAGTCGGCCGTGCGGGCGGTCGCGACCGCCTCCAGCGCGCCCGAGGTGGCGAAGATGACGATCAGCAGTGCCCCGTCCAGCACCTGCCCGATCGCCGCCGCGCCCAGGGCGGCCGCGACCATCAGCAGGTCCACGTCCAAGGTCCCGCCGCGCAGCGCCCGCAGCCCGGCCCAGCCCGGCTCCCATCCGCCGGTGACGTAGGCGGCCGCGAACAGCGCGCCCCACGCCCATGCCGGCCCGTCCAGCAGGTACACCGGCGACCCGGCCGCGAACAGCACGAGAGCGGCCGCCGCCCACCGGGCCTCCGGCAGCGCCAGGACCCGCGTCCGGCGCCGCGCCGCACCGGTGTCGCCGGCGGACGGCGGAGCCGGACGGGTAAGCGTCGAAGTCATGGGGATCCTCCACGTGCGCGGGCGGTGAGCCGGTCCGGCCACCGTAGCAGGAACACATGAACAAGAATTCATGTATTCATGGGCGGCGTAGCATGCCCCCATGGGCCACGGAGCGCCGAAACCGACCAGCGAGGTCCCGCGCGCGCGGCTGGACGCCGCCGGCGCCGCCCGCGTCGCCACCACGCTGCAGGCGCTGGCCACCCCGTCGCGGCTGCTGATCCTGGCCCGCCTGCGCGAGGGCCCCCTGGCCGCCACCGAGCTGGCCGCCGAGGTCGGGATGGAGCAGTCCGCCTGCTCGCACCAGCTGCGCCTGCTGCGCAACCTCGGCCTGGTGGTCGGCACCCGCCAGGGCCGCTCGGTGGTGTACGCCCTGTACGACGACCACGTCGCCGAACTCCTCGACCAGGCCCTCTACCACGTCGAACACCTCAACCTGGGCCTCAGCGACGGCTAGATTGGGTGCACGTGCGGATCATCTCCCTGAACGCCTGGGGCGGCGCGCTGTTCGACGACCTCGCCCCCTGGCTCGACACCTGCGACGCCGACGTCCTGTGCCTCCAGGAGGTCACCCACACGCCCGGCCTCGACGGCTGGACGCGCTTCGACGACGCCGACCGGTCGCTGCCCCAGCGGGCGAACCTCCTGGCCGACGTCCGCTCTCGCCTCCCGCGCCACCACGGGATCTTCACCGCGAGCGACGCCGGCCCGGTGCAGGACGGACTACAGCGTCACCACCGGCAGGACTTCGGCCTGGCCACCTTCGTCTCCGAGTCCTTCCCCGTGGTCGGCCTGCGTTCGGCGTTCGTGCACGGCGACTACACCGAGCACCGCGCCCAGTGGCCGACCGACGGCCGGCCGCGCGCCGCGCTGGCCGTGCGCGTGCACGACCGCCGGGCGCGGCGGTTCGTCACCGTCGTCAACCTCCACGGCCTGCGCGACCCGCGCGGCAAGGGCGACACCCCGGCCCGCCACGCGCAGGCCGAACGGCTCGCGGCGCTGATCGAGGAGGCGCGCCAGGCCGGCGACGTCACCGTGGTGTGCGGCGACTTCAACCTGCTGCCCGACAGCAAGACCTTCCAGATCCTCGCCGACCTCGGGCTGACCGACCTGGTCGGCGAGGCCGACACCCGGACGTCCCGGTATCGCAAGCCGATCCGGCACGCCGGCTACCTGCTGGTCTCCGACCCCGCCGCCGTCGAACGGTTCGAGATCGCGACCGAGCCCGAGGTGTCCGATCACCGCGCTCTGGTGCTCGACCTCCGGAGCACTACCGCCGGCTCCGAAGCCGCCGCTACGCCGCCGAGCCCGGGAGCGTCCTGACCCGGGTGGGTCAGGAGGCGGCCTCGTCGGTGCGGGCGCCGGCGAGGACGGCGTCCAGCAGGCCGGGGTAGCGGGCGTCCAGGTCGTCGCGGCGCAGGGTCAGCAGGTTCTCCCGGCCGGACGGCTCCTGGAAGATCACGCCGCTCTCGCGGAGGACGCGCCAGTGGTGGGTCATGGTCGACTTGGCCGCGATGCCCAGTTCGACCAGCACGCTGCTGCAGTTGTGCTCGCCGCCGCCGTCCAGCACGCGGACGGCGGCCAGCCGCACCGGGTGTCCCAGCGCCGACAGCACCCCGTCGATGCGGATCTGGCCGCGGTCCGGGTGACGGTACCTCATGGTCCTACCGTACCGCGATAGTCGAACAATCGTCCGGAACCCCTTGCCGGTCGGTGCGATCGTACGTAAGTATTCGTACAGTCGTATTCCGGGCGGCCGGCCCTGCCCGCCGGCCCGGTTCCCTCCCGACCCCGAAGGGTGTCCTCAGGCATGTCCGCTCTCGCAAGGCAGCCCGCCGGACGGCGGCTGGGCTGGACCCTGGCCCTGCTGGCGCTCGCGCAACTGATCTACGCGCTGGACCTGAACATCGTGTTCGTCGCGCTCCCCGAGATCGGCGCCGAGCTGGGCTTCCCCGGCCAGACGCAGCAGCTCGTGGTGAGCGCCTACGTCGTGTTCGCCGGCGGGTTCCTGCTGTTCGGCGGGCGCGCCGCCGACCTGCTGGGCCGCCGCCGCGTCTTCGTGTCCGCCCTGGCCCTCTACGCCGTCTCGTCGCTGGCCGGCGGCCTCGCGCCATCCCCCGCCACCATCATCGCGGCGCGGGCGGTGCAGGGGATCGGCGGCGCGCTGCTGCTGCCGTCCACGCTGTCGCTGATCAACACGCTGTTCGCCGAGGGACCGCAGCGCAACCGGGCCCTGGCGGTCTGGGGCGGCGCGGGCGCCAGCGGCCTGACGATCGGGGCGCTGCTCGGCGGCGTCCTCACCGAGAACTTCGGCTGGCCGGCCGTCTTCTACGTCAACGTGCCGCTGGCCGCCCTCGTGGCGCTGGCCGCGCTGGCGGTGATCCCGCCCGACCCGGCCGGCGGGCAGCGGCGGCGCTTCGACCTGCCCGGCTCGCTGACCGTCACCGGCGGCGCGACGCTGCTGGTGTTCGCCCTGGTCGAGGGGCCGGAGGAGGGCTGGGGCGCCCCGCCGGTGGCCGGCGCGTTCGTGCTGGCCGCCGTGCTGCTGGCGGCGTTCGCGGTCATCGAGCGGCGCAGCGCCGACCCGCTCATGCCGTTCCGGCTGTTCCGCAACCGGAGCCTGACCATCGGCATGAGCGTCACGTTCATCTACATGGCGACGTTCGGCGTCCTGCCCTACTTCCTGACCGTGCTCATGCAGAGCGTGCACGGCTACAGCGCCCTGCAGACCGGGATGGCGTTCCTGGTCCCGTCGCTGGCGATCGCGTCCGGCACGCAACTCGGCGAGCGGCTGACGACCCAGATCGGCCTGCGCGCCACCCTGCTGATCGGCTTCGCGATCGGCGTCGTCGGCACGGCGGTCATGGCGCTCGGGTTCGACGCCGACGCGGGCTACGGGCTCCTCGTCCCCGGGCTCGTGGTGTCCGGCGTCGGCCAGGGCATCGTCTGGACGGCGATGTGGATCGCCGCCGCGACCGGCACCGCCGCCCACGAGCAGGGCGTCGCCAACGGCATCGCCTCCACCGCCCTCAACATCGGCAACGCCATCGGCCTGGCCGTGTTCACCGCGCTCGCCGACATCGGCACCGAGGGCAAGACCGGCGAGGCGCTGCGCTCCGCCACCGCCCACGGCGAGATCGTCGTGGTCCTGCTGACGGCGGCCGGAATGGTCGTCGGACTGGCGGTCACCCTCGTCCTGCCGCGCGCCGCCGCACCGGCCCCGGCCGCCGCGGAAACGGCCGACCCCGCCCCCGTCGTCGCGAGCTGACCGCGACCTCCGCCCCCGTCCGGCATCCGGACGGGGGCGGCCGCGCGGGCACCGTCCCTAGCGTGAGCGCCACACCGAGGGGACGGGCGAGCGGGGCCCCTCCAGCGGGACGGGGACCTGCCACGGGTCGCGCGGGTCGGGCCGGCAGGCCGCGGCGAACGCCGGCCGCAGGTCCGCGACCCTGCGCGCCATCGGCCCGTTTGCCTGCAACAGCTGCAAGCTCATCGGCAGTTCGGCCGCCGCCTCCGAATGCGCCGCAATCCGCCCGAAGGACGGCTTGAGCGAGGCGACGCCGCAGCACTGCGCGGGGAACCGCAGCGACCCGCCGAGGTCGTTGGCGATCCCCAGCGCGGTCATCCCCGTGACGAGCGCGACCGCGTCCCCGCCGCTCGAACCGCCCGGCGTCCGGCCGCGACGCGACGGCGCGGCCGAGCCCGGCGAAACCGCGGGTGGTCGCGCCGCCTGCCACGTCCAGGTTCTCCTTGACCGTGAACGGCACGCCGGACGTCCTGTCGCCCGAACAGGTCCGCCAGCTCGGCGACATCAGCGAGACGCTGCTCGAACACCTGCTGCCCCGCGACGGCTGATCGCGGCTCGACCGCGCGCGGGCCGGGCCGGCGGAAACCGGAGGCGGGTCCGGGACGTCTCAAGATCGACGAGCGTCCGCCCCCCGTGAGACTGGAAACGATGACACGCGACCCCCATGTCGAAGACGCCCCCGACAGCGCGCTGCCCGCCCTGCTCGTCCGGCCGCCCTGGGCGGGTGGGATTCGGGAGCCGGTCGTCCTCAAGCTGAAGGCGTCCAGAGAGCCGACCGTCGTCCGCTGGGCGCCCGGCCAGCGGGAGAAATGGCTGGAGGCCCCGTACGAGTACTCGCTGGAACGCCTGCCCGAGGACACCGACTGGGACGAGCTCGCCGCGTTCTTCGGCGGCGACCAGGCCCTCGAACTGTGGAAGCCGCGCGACTGGCCGTCCAGGTCGCGGTTCGAGCGGCTCTTCGTGGGCCTCGTCATGCAGGCGCCCCGGGAGTTCGGCGAGAAGCTCCTCGCCGACGAGCGCTACTGGGACGCCTTCACCGACTTCTCGAACCTCGGTGCCGACCGCGGCGCGGTGGCGCGTCACGAGATGGCCGCCTACCCGCTGGTGATGCACCAGCTGAAGAAGAAGAGCTGGGGCGTGTACCCGCTCGCCCCCTTCCTGGACCACGCCGTCGCCCAGGGAATGATCAAGAGCTTCGACGAGCACGGAAGCAACCCGGTGCAGGACGGCTGGTTCGACCTGCACGGCGTGGACGCCGTCCGGCTGGTGATCCCGGACACGCTGCGCAAGCCGGGCCCGAAGCGGGAACGCGCGGAGGCCGTGCTCCGCTCGGTTGCGGAACGGCACGGCCATGATGTGATCGCGGATGCCGCCCGCCACTACGGGGACGAGGCCGTGCAGGCGGTCTCCGGACTGCGCACCGACCCGCTCGACGTGTACCCCGACCCGCTGCCGGACCTCCCGGAAGGCTGGGACCCCGAAAGGCTGCCGCGGATCCTGCTACGCGGGCGCAGGCAGGCACTTTCGTCCTCCGCGACCCGACACCTGCTGACGATGCTGTCCATTTCGGAGAGGTGGAGGCCGTACCCCGGCGTCCCCCTGGTCACCGCCGCCCTCGACCCGGAATCGCTCGCCGAGTTCGCCTGGGCGCTCTACGAGGCCGACCGCCATCCCAAACTGTGGGCGTTCCCCGGCGTGCAGTACCTCCTGGCCGAGCACGGCGACGACCGGACCGCCGACCGGCTCGCGCCGATCGTCGAACGATGGTCGAGGGCGTACGTGTGGGCGGCGGGCGGGCAGTCGGCGCTCCACCTGTTCGGCCGTCTCGGCACCGACTCCGCCCTCCGCCACCTGGACCGGCTCGCGAACAAGGCCAACGACGAGAAGTGGATCCGGAAGTACGCGCGGAAGGCTTTGGAAAGCGCCGCCGAGGAGCGCGGGCTCACCCAGGAGCAGCTCGCCGACCGGCTCGTCCCCGACCTGGGCCTGGACGCCGACGGCTCCCTGACGCTCGACTACGGGCCGCGCCGCTTCGTGGTGGGTTTCGACGAGGAGCTCAAGCCGTTCGTCACCGACCAGAACGGCAAGCCGCGCAAGACGCTGCCGAAGCCGGGCGCCAACGACGACGGCACCCTCGCTCCCGCCGCCTACCAGCGCTTCACCGACCTCAAGAAGCAGGCCCGCACGGTCACCGCGGACCAGACCAAGCGGCTGGAAGCGGCGATGGCGACCGGACGGACCTGGGCGGCCGAGGAGTTCACCGCCCTTTTCCTCGGGCATCCGCTGATGCGCACCATCGCCCGCCGCCTGGTGTGGTCGGCCGGCGCGGACGCGTTCCGGGTCGCGGAGGACGGGACCCTCGCCGACGTCCGCGACGACGCCTTCACGCTCCCCGGCGACGCCCGGGTCGCCCTGCCGCACCCGCTCGTCCTCGGCGAGGACGCCGTCCGCGCCTGGGCCGCGATCCTCGCCGACTACGAGATCCTGCAACCGTTCCCGCAGCTCGGGCGCCCCGTCCATACCCTCCAGGACGACGAACGCGACGGCGACCGCCTGCGCCGCTTCGAGGGCGCCACCGTCCACTTCGGCAGGATCCTCGGCCTGACGTCCCGCGGCTGGGAACTCGGCGAGAAGGAGACCGGCGGCTTCCGCCGGCAGGTGATGCGCGTGACGCCGGACGAGCGGCACGTGATGGTCGCCTTCGAGCCCGGCATCCGCGTCTTCGACCCCGAGGAGCACGCCGAGCAGCACATCGAACGCGTCATGCTCATGACGGGCCGCCACTCCGGCAAGCCCTTCGCCTTCGGCGAGCTCGACCCCGTCACCGCGTCCGAGATCCTCACCGACCTGCACCGCCTCACCGAGTGACCCCGCCCGGTCATGCCGTGTACCTGCCGGGGCCCTGCCCGCCGACGGCGCTGAGATGGAACCGGCGGGGAGCGCTGATCGCGATCGCCGTCCGGTCGTCGCGGGGGACGGGACCGGCCAGCTCGCTGATGAGGGCGTGCGCGTGCTCCACGAGCGCCTCGGGCGGCATCCCGCCGCACCGGCGCAGCTCGGTGCGCAGCCGCTCGCTGCCGAACACCTCCTGCCGCGCCCCACCGGTGGCTTCGGCGATGCCGTCGGTATACAGCAGGCAGGTGTCGGCGGGCTCCAGCGTCACGGTGGCAGTGACGGAGGAGATGTCGTCCAGGACGCCGATGAGCGAGCCTCTGGTGGCGACCGGCTCGACGGAGCCGTCCGCACGGACGATCAGCGGGGTGGTGTGCCCGGCGCTGGTCACCTTGAGGTGGACCTGGGCGCCGTCCCTCCGGATCGACGCGAGGAGGAGGGTGACGAACCGGGTGCTCTCGGGACGCAGCAGCGTCCGGTTCAGCGTTTGCAGCGTTCGGTGGTGGTCGCGCGTGAGCGGGAGCAGGGCCCGCAACGTGTTGCGGACCTTGGCGGTGAGGACGGCGGCCTCCAGCCCCCGGCCGCACACGTCTCCCAACACCACCGTCGATTCCCCGTCGGGGTCCGACGCGGGGTAAATGTCATAGAAGTCGCCCGCCAGCCGTTCCCCGTGCTGGACGGGACGGTGCCGTACCGACAGTTCGACGCCTTCGAGTTCACCGATGCGCAATGGCATCAATTCGCTTTTCAGGGCCTCGGCGATCGACGACTGCTCTTCCTGGAGAAAGGCGGCGGACATCGCCGCTCCCGCTCGCTCGACGAAGAGTCGCGTGAGCGTCGCGTCCTCTGCGGAGAACTCCTCCCGACCGCGGCGCCGTAGCAGCATCAAGGCGCCGGTCGCTGCGCCTTGTCCGGGAAGCGGAACCACGCCCATCGAGCCGAATTCGGGCAACGACTCCCGAACGATCCATTCGGGGGCGGCGGATGGATCGGTCCAGAGTATGGGCGTCGAGGAGTTCCGCTTCGCTTCGTCCAGCCCCGGCGCGTCGGCGGGACTGATCGCCATAGTCCGGTAGACCGGCCGGCCGTCAGGGCCGCAATAGGCGACGGCGTGGCCGCGCCCGCTGGGCGGACCGATCACGATTGCCGCCTCGGCCAGCTGCCGCACGGCCAGCCGGGCGATCGACTCCATGCACCCTCGTGGATCCGGCGACGCCAGCAACCGGCTGGACGCGTCCGCCAGGAACGCCGTCCGCTCGCGTTCGGCCGCCAGATCCTGGGCCTGCCGGTGACAATCGGTGACATCGAGCAACCAGCAGAGCGTGAGCTCAGAGCCCCGCTGGGCCCCCAAATCAGGGGCGCCCGCTTCCCACGGTGTCGGCTGCGCCTGGAAGAGACGCCCGCCGATCCAGCCGTTGACGGCGGTGCGGGAATGGTCGATCTGGCGGTGCGCCCGGGCCAGCCACGCCGGAGCCACATCGTCCAGCGGCATGCCCGGCGTCGCGGGCAGCAGTGAGCGGGCAGGCCGGTTGAGGTCGACGATCACGCCGTCCCGGTCCACTGCCACCAGGGGATTGGGGGCGGCGTGCATGACCGGTTCCGGCGTGTTCCGCCCATTCCCGGTGCCCTGAGTCACATCCATCACGACAACGCCTGCTGTGGGGCTGCCCGCCTTTCTGTCTTGACCTCTCCGTCATTGATCCCCCGTGACGGCGATAACTACCGCCTCGCAAGGTGACATCGCCCACGATGGGCGGGCGCCGTGCCCCGGCAGAATGATCGGACTGATGGCGGGTAGTCTCTCCGACGAATGCGGAGGTGGAAGTCATGACGATCAGCACCGTGCCGGGCAGCGCGTCCGATCGAGGACGAGTGTGGCGCGACGCCGACAACACCGTCACGGTTCGCGTCGAAACCCACGAGTCCGTTCTGGTCGTCTATGTGGCGGGCGAAATCGACTACCTCACCGCCGGTGACGTCCGCATGAACCGCACCGGCCTCGACGAGCACATGACCCTCAGCCCGACGCTCCCGCGCGCCATCGCCGACGTCACCGGCACCACCGGCGGGGGAGCCGTCCGCGAGCAGGGCTCAAGCGCCGCCGCGGAGGCGACGCGGTAGCGGCCGAGCGGGTCGCGGCGGTGGCATCCTCCCGGCTGTGCGGCCTCTGACCTGCTACGGGAGGCGGTCGGCGGGAGAGCGGGCGGTGCGCTCGGCCGCGTTGGCGGAGTGCAGGCGGGTGAGCCGGGCGGCCGCCGGTCGGCGCGGGCGGGCCCGGACGCGGCGGCCCGCATGCCGCGCGAACGCGTCCAGACCGTTCTGGAGCCGGTCGCGCTCCTCGCCGGTCATGTGCTCCAGCACCGCCTGCAGATCGGTGCTGCGGCGCCGGCGCAGATCGTTGAGCAGGTCCGTCCCGTCGGCGGTCAGGTGGAGGGCGATCCGCCGGCGGTCCGCGCGGCCCGGTGCGCGGCGCAGCAGCGAGGCCGTCTCCAGGCGGCCGCACAGGCGGCTCGCGGACGAGGGCAGCATCTGCAGCTCCTCGGCGAGCTGCCCGAGGGTGATGCCGGGGACGTCGGCGACGATCTCCATGGCGTCCAGCTGCACCGGCGACAGGTGCCCGGCGACGGCGCGCCGGGCCTGATGCCACACCCCCATGAGGGCGCGGGCGGCTTCTTCCAGGGGTGAGACGCCGGGTGTGCTGCTGGAGTTGTCTGCCATGGCGCCAAGCGCACCGACCCTCCTGTGCATAGGCGGTCACGTTCCGTGTGACTTTAGGCGACCGTTCCCAGCGCGGAGTGTCTTATGCGCGCCGGATTCGGGGTTTCGGGCGGAAGGGGCTGTGGCGAATGGCACTCCGATCGCGCTTGCGTCCGGACGTCCTGGTGGACCGCCATCGACATTTGCCGGATGGCAACTACCATCGGTGCGGCGGCGGTCGACCCGAACGAGGCGACCCGAACGAGGCGGCCCCACGAGCGGCGGAGCGGCTGATGACGCGGCAGTGCGCGGAGGCGCCGTCCACCGCACCGACCATGGCGGGACGGAATGAACGACGACCAGGACGACTCTCGACGCCGGAGTTCACCGGCCGGCCCTTACCGCAGCTTCCGCGGCGTCACCGACATCGATGCCGCCCGGTCCGAGGTGCCCGGCGCCTCGGGCATCGGCACCGACCCCGCCGGTAATTCGGGCCCCTCCGAAAGCGGCGGCGCCCTGTGACGGCGGGCGCGGCGTTCAGTGATGCGAGCGGGGGCCCGCGGGGCTAACGGGGGTGCGCGGACGAGGCGCTGTCGATGGCCGGCTGGTGCCAGTCCAGGCACACCGCCACCGCGTCGTCCGCGAGGTCCCGCTCGCCGAGATGCTCCAGGAGCTCCCCGATGATCGCCAGCGGGACCTCGGCGGCGTCCATCCCGCGGGTCCGCTTGGCGGCCTGCTGCAGCGCGTTGGTGCCGAAGGCGCCGCCCGCCGATGCCGGTGCCGTGTAGAGACCGTCGCTCACGATGATCAGGCGGTCGCCTGATTCGATCTTGAACTGCTGCACCTGGTACCGGGTGTCGCCGAACATGCCGAGCGGCATCTGGTGGTCGAGTTCGACCGGCATCGCCGTCCCGCCGCGCATCAGCAGGATGTGGGGCGAGCCCGCGTCGACCGCGGAGACCACCCCGTCGGCCAGGTTCACGCGCAGCATCAGCGTCTCGGTGAATTCCGTCCCGTTGTAGCGCGCGTTGACCATGTCGCTCGCCAGGGCCGCCTGCTCGGTGACGTCGGCGCCCGAACGCCGGGCGTTGCGCAGCGCCCCGACCGTGAGCGAGGTGAGCAGCGCCGCCTGGATTCCCGTCCCGGAACCGTTGGTCACCGTCAGCGCCAGGTGGTCGCGCTCGGTCGACCAGTCGAAGTTGTCGCCGCCGATCGAGTACGCCGGCTCCAGGTGGCCGGCCAGGCTGAACTCCTCGCCCGCGCAGCCGTGCCCGGGCAGCAGCTGCCACTGGATCTCGGCCGCGAGCGTGAGGCGGCGGAGGCGGCGGGCCCGCTCGTAGCGGTCGGTGTGGTTCCAGGCGACCTTCAGCGCGCAGCCGGTGATCTCCGCGATCTCGGCCAGATCGCTCATGAGGGAGTCGGAGGCCGGGTCGTCGGTGGTCACCGCGAGCACGCCGAGCCGCTCGCCGCGGGCGGTGACCGGCACGCAGACCTCGCACCGCGCCCGGTCCCCGGCCCGGCTCCGGACGGGGCTGAAGGTGGTGCTCCGGGACACGAACGCGCGTCCCATCGGCGTCCCGTGCATCCGGACGGACGTCTGCTCGTCCCGCCCGTCGAGCGGGACGAGGGCGTTGAGGTGGTAGTCGGCGAGCAGGAGCCGGACGTCCGAGACCGCGGGGAGGGACGTTCGGAGCGCCTCCTCCAGGCCCTCGGGCAGGGAATGGGCGGGCGTGCGGCGCAGGGCGTTCTCGACGTCCTGGAGCCGCGTCATCGCGGGCCCTCGGACATCGGTACGGCCGAACGGAGGCTTGCGGGCTCGCCGGGCCGGACGCCCGTGGCGGCGGCAGGCGCCGGACCGCGCTGTTCTCGCGACTGCATGGGCGGCGGCTCCTCCACCAGATTCTGCACCGGCGCCGCCAGCACCTGGCCACGGTCGTAGGTCGGATGCCGGCCGCCGGGCGTGATGCCCTGCTCAGCGGTCTCACCGACCTGCAGGCCAGCACCGAAGATACCCGTAGAAACGACAAATCTGGAAATATTGGTCACCCATCGGCCCGATCCGGCCGCGCGGGCCGGATCCGGGCCCGTCCGCCCCGGCCGAGACGGGCCGCCGGCCCCGGTCGAGATCTTTTCATGATCGGATTCTCGTCGCGGTGAACGGCGCGGCGGGCGGCGGGCACGTCCGCTCCAGAAGGCGCTGTGGCGGGGTTCGCGGCGCCCGTGGGGCGGCGCGGAACCGGGCGCGGATGCCGCCGCGATCCGGGCGGGTCCTACCGTCCGGTCGGATACGCCAGTATTGTTTTCCATATGGAAACTAAATTCGCGTGCTCAGGACCCCGGGCGAGGCCGGCCGGCGCTCACCCGGTGCCGTCCTGGCACAGGGCGGCCGGACCGGCGTCCGCGACCGGCCGCGAGCCTCCCGCGGGCTCGGCGACCACCGCGGGCTCCGCGGCCGCCGCGAGCTGGGCGGCCGCCGGGGGCTCACCGGCCGTCGCGTGCTCGGCGAACGCGCTCAGGGCGGCCAGTAGTTGAGCCCGGACTTCGTGCGGCATGCGCCGCAGGACGGCCTCCAGGTCCCGGTGCCGCTGCCGGCGCAGCTCGTTCAGCAGCTGCCGGCCCTCCGCGGTGGGCGTCAGGACGACCAGGCGGCCGTCGTCGGGATGACCGGTGCGCAGCAGCAGCCCGGACGCGATCATCCGGTCGCACAGCCGGCTGGTGGCCGAGGACGTGGCCCCCAGGCGGGCCGCCAGCTCGCCCATGCTGATGTCGGCCTGCGCCTCGATGGCGTACAGCGCCTGCAGCTGGGAGGGGGGCACGTTCCCGGCGATCTTGCCGTGCGCCCGGCACCACGTGGTGACGAGCGCGCGGGCCGCCTCGTCCAGGGCGGGGATGGAGATCTGCCGCGGAAGCTGATCGCTGTTCGGCTCCACGGTTTCCCCTTTTGCGTGTGAGTGCCAGGCATTACCGCCGAGGCGGGCTGCCCACTGAGAACCAGAGTACGCGGTGACGGCGACCGCCCGAGTTGGGAAGGGAAGACGTGAACGGAGCGAACTGGGGCGATGTCCCACCCGAACGGCACGGCCTCGCGACGGGTCCCGCCACGGCGGCGGACCCGGTGCGCGGCGCTGTGAGCGCGGGCGGATCCGGCACGCGTCTGGCCAGGTCGCTGCGGACGCGGCGGGAGCAGGTGGCGCAGCGGTGGGCCGACGCGGCCCTGTTCCAGACGGTGTACGTGGCGAGCCGGGACACCGCGGTGCGGGCGGCGCAGGGCCTGGTCGACGCCCTGGCGGACGTGGCCGACAGCGGACGGCTCGCCGACACCGGCGCGGCGGGCTTCGATCCGGTGCGCGGCCCGCTGGCCGACATGGTCCAGGCGCGCAGGAACGCCGGCGTCTCGACGAGCCAGGTGCACGCCGAGGTGACCGAGCTGGGCCGCGCCGTGCTGTGGGCGGTGCGGTCGGAGGACGCGCAGCCCGGCGCCGCCGGGCTCTCCTCCGACGGGCACCTCGCGGGCCAGGGCGTCGCCGGTCCGGCCGACCCCCACGAGGCCGGGCAGGACGCCGTCGTCGCGGCGATGGAGCTGATGGGGACGCTGCGGCTGGTGGTCGCCGAGGCGGCGTCGGCCGCCGACGCCGGAATCATCGCGCGCCAGCGGCAGGAACTCCTGGAGACCTCCACCCCCGTGCTGAAGCTGTGGGAGGGCGTCCTGGCCGTGCCGCTGGTCGGCGTCCTCGACAGCGCCCGCGGCCAGGTGGTGATGGAGTCGCTGCTCGAAGGGATCGTCGAGCAGCGGGCCCGGGTGGCCATCCTGGACATCACCGGGGTGCCGATGGTCGACACCGTGGTGGCGCAGCACCTGATGAAGACGGCGGCGGCGGTCCGGCTGATGGGCAGCGCGTGCGTGATCAGCGGGATCCGTCCGCAGATCGCGCAGACCATCGCGGCGCTGGGCATCGATCTGGGGGAGATCCGCACGCAGGCGTCGCTGGCCGACGCGCTGGCCTGGGCCCTGGCCCGCCTGGGCGCGCAGGACCGGGCCGCGGCCGAGACGACGGCGAGCACGCGGGTCCGCCGATGAGCGGCGCCGACCGGGTGCCGGTGCTGCGGCTGGAGGGCGTCCTGCTGACCGGCATCCAGACCGAGCTGACCGACGACGTCGCAGCCGCGTTGCGGGACGACCTGCTCGCCGAGGTCGCCGCCGCCGGTGCGGACGGGGCGATCATCGACATCACCGCGGTGCAGGTGATCGACTCCTACCTCGCACGGGTGCTCACCGAGATCGCGGCGGCGGTCCGGCTGATGGGCGCCCGGACCGTCGTGGCCGGGATGAAGCCCGCGGTCGCCATCACCCTGGTCGAGATGGGCCTGGACCTCCCCGGCGTGGTGATGTGCAGGTCGCTGTCGGACGCGCTGCGGACCCTGGCGGTCGCCGCCCCCGGTGGCGTCCGGCCGTCCGCGCCGGCGGACGGGCCGCGGTGAACGGCCCCCCGCTGGCCGGCGAGGTCGACACCGCCGTGCTGCCCATCGGTGAGGCGGCGGCCCAGGCGTGCAGGCCCGCGCTGGCCACGGCCGCGGGACACCCCGCCCTCGCCCCCGCCGAACTGCTCGCGCACGTCGACACCGCGCTGCGCTCCACCCGCGGAGCCGCCGTCGCCGCCGCCCGCCTCACTACCCCGGCGGACCCGCACGCGGCCGGGCAGGCCCGTCCGCTGGAGTTCGCCGGCGTCGGCAACGTCGAGGCGCACCTGTTCAGCGCGTCCGGCCACCGGCTGCGGCACCGCGCACTGGCGTCCCGGCCCGGGATCGCGGGCGCCGGACGGCGCCAGAGCAGCCTGACACCGCAGCCCTTCGACTGGCACGCGCCGGGACTGCTGGTGATGCACACCGACGGCGTCCGCCGTTTCGACCTCTCCCGATATCCCGCCCTCATCGGCCGCCATCCCGCTGTGATCGCAGCGCTTGTCTGGCGTGACCGCCGCCGCGGAACCGATGACGCCACCGTGGTGGTGGCGGCCGACACCGCAAGGACACCGGCATGACCTCCACCGGCCCCCACGACGCCCGCAGGCACGAGCTGCTCCGCATCACCGCGGAGCATCCGGCCGCGGGCTCCCCGGACGCGACCGCATCGGAACTGGTCGGCACGGCCGCGCGTTACGGCGCGTCCACCGCCGACCAGATCACCCTGGCCCTGGCGGCCCACCAGGCCCTGCGGGGCCAGCCCGGCGCCGCCGTCAGCCTCCGCCTGGTCCAAGACGACGACCGGGCGGACGCGTCCTCCTGGTCGCTGGAGGTCCACCTGCTTCCCGCCCGTACGACCGACCGGAACGGGGACCGGAGCCGGCTGCTCGCGGTGTCCGTCCCCGCGTCCCCCGAGACCGCACCCGACGCGGCGCCGGAGGCACCCGTCCCCGGCCCCGCCGCGCTCTCCGCGCATCTGCTGGAGCTGCTGGCCGGCCAGAACGCGCGCCTGCGCTGGCACGACCAGGAGCTTGAGCGCACCGACCAGGGCACCCTCGCGCTGCACGCCGAACTCGCCGAGATCACCGAGCAGCTCCGCCAGGCCAACCGGATCCAGGCGCACCTGCTCCAGGCCGAGCGCGAGGCCCGCGCCCACGCCGAGAACACGCGCTCCCGGCTCTCCTTCCTGGCCCACGCCAGCGCCACCCTGTCGGCGTCCCTCGACCCGCAGCAGATCCTGGGACGCCTGGACACCCTCGTCGCGGTCCAGCGCGTCGCGGCCCTGGAGATCTGGCTGGCCGAGGAGGACACGGCCTCCCCGCGCGGCGCCGGGCTCGCCCTGGTCGTCCCCGGCACCGCGCCGTCCCCCGCGGCGCCCGCCCGCCCGCCGCACGTGGTGCGCCGAGCCCACCGGACCGGCCTGGTCCATCACGCCGCTCCGCACCGGCTCGAGGACCCGCCCGGCGTCACCACCGGCACCGCCGACCGGGAACTGCTGGCCGTCCCGCTGATCTCGCGCGGCCGGGCCCTCGGCGTGCTCGCCTTCTCCCCGCTGCGCGAGCCGTTCACCGCCGAGGACGTCACCGCCTACGGCGAGCTCGGTCGGCTCAGCGCCGTCGCGCTCGACAACGCCATGCGCTACGAGCACGAGCACCAGATCGCCGAGCGCCTCCAGCACGCCCTGCTCACCGACCTGCCGACCGACACGCCCGTCCGCTTCACGGCCCGCTACCTCCCCGGCGAGGACGGGCTGAACGTCGGCGGTGACTGGTACGACGCGTTCACCAGCCCCGACGGCTCCATCATCGCCTCCCTCGGCGACGTCACCGGCCACGGCCTGCACGCCGCCATCCTCATGGGACAGCTGCGCACCGCCATCCGCGCCTACGCGCTGGACGGGTACTCCCCGGGCCAGATCCTGAAGCGGCTGAACCGCCTGCTGATCAGCCAGACGGGCGACGACATGGCGACCGCCGTCCTGATGCACCTCACCGCCGACGGCACGCTGCACTGGGCGAACGCCGGCCACCCGCCCCCGCTCCTGCGGCGACCGGACGGCACCACCGCGCCCCTGCGCAGCCGGAACATGATGCTGGGCGTGTTCGACGACGCCCCCTACACCACCCACACCGCGCACCTGGCCCCCGGCGCGACGCTCCTGCTCTACACCGACGGCGTGATCGAACGCCGCGACGTCCCGCTGGAGGCCACCCAGGAACGCCTGGCCAAGGCCTTCGCCGCCGCCACCGACGACCTCGAGCAGACGGCCGACCAGATCCTGGAGGCCATGCTCATCGACAGCACGCGCGAGGACGACACCTGCATCCTCCTGCTGCACGCCCCGGCCGCCGTCCCCGACGAGGAAGCCCCCGACCCCGATGACCGGACGACCCGGCTGCTCGACCGCTGACCCCGGTGTTTCCCCCGGTATCGCCGCAGGCCAGGCGCCCCTAGCATCAGCCGCTATGCCGGTGATCTCTTCCCGCGTCGCTGTCGCCGTCGGCGTTGCCGCACTGCTCACGGCCACCGCGTCGTGCAACTCCAAGGACACCCCGACCACCGGCGGCGCGGCCGCGTCCCCGACCCGCTCGTCCCTCCAGGGCAGCCCCCACCCGTCGACCTCGCCCACGAGTTCCGGCGGCACCGGAACGTCCTGCCCGGACGTCCCGACCCCCGACGGCGTGACGGTCAAAGACCGCAGCCGCAACGACCTCAACGGCGTGAACTGCCTGCAATACACGATCAACCTGACGACCCCCACCCCGAAAGCCGCCTACGACAGCGCCCTCGCCAAGGCCAAGACGACCGGCTACGAAATCGAGGACGCCGGCAAAGAACCCTTCGCCTGGACCTTCGAGGCCCACGACCCCAACGGCGACCTGCCCTACTCGATCATCACCTACGTCTTCAACGACGACCACTCCGCCACAATCCTCGCCGAACTCCACCACTAACCACACCCGCCGACCTCGGCACCGCCGCGCTGAAATTGGTCCTTTATCAGCCGGTGAAATCGGACCATGTTGCGGGTACCGATTCCTGTCAGGCTGAGTGGCATGACAACGACAGCGACTCGCTTCGACGGCCGGCTCCTCATGCCCGGCGACGCCGGTTACGACACCGCCCGCACCGTCTGGAACGCCATGATCGACCGGCGGCCACGCATGATCGTCCGCGCGGCGGGCGTCGCCGACGTGGCGGCCGCCGTGCGGCTGGCCCGGGAACTGGACCTGGAGATCGGCGTGCGCTGCGGCGGCCACAACGCGGCCGGCTTCGCCGTGCCCGACGGCGGTCTCATGATCGACCTGACGCCCATGGGCGGGGTGCGGATCGACCCGGTCCGCCGCCGGGCCCGGGTGCAGGGCGGGGCGCTGCTCGGCGCGCTGGACCGGGCGGCCCAGGCGTACGGCCTGGCCACCACCGCCGGCAACGTCTCGCACACCGGCGTCGGAGGGCTCACGCTCGGCGGCGGCATGGGCTGGCTGGCTCGCCAGCACGGCCTGGCCTGCGACAACGTCGTCTCCTACACGATGGTCACCGCCGAAGGCGACGTGGTCTCCGCGAGCCGCACCGAGAATCCCGACCTGTTCTGGGGGCTGCGCGGCGGGGGCGGCAACTTCGGCATCGTGACCGAGTTCGAGTTCGCGTTGCATCGCACCGGCACGCGGACGCTGGTCGCCGAGTTCGACTTCCGCGCCGAGGACGCCGTCCCGGTCATCGAGGGCTGGCGCGACCTGAACGCCGTCGTGCCCCGGCAGGCGACGTTCACCGCCGCTGTCGAAAGCGGTCCCGCCGGTCCGATCGCCACGCTGGGGTTCGTGTGGGTCGGCGACCCGGCGCAGGGCCGCCGGCTGCTTCCCGCGATGCGGGCGCTCGGACGTTCCGTCGCATCGCGCGTCACCACACCGTCCTACCTCGACCTCCAGCAACGCAACGACACCACCGGCGGCCACGCCTACCGCCGCTATTCCACGGGCCATTACCTGCGGCGATTCCCGACCGCGGCGATCGAGGCGTTCCTGCTGCGCGGCGGTACCGACCTGAACTCGAACCCGTACCTGCCGAGCGTCGACCTGCAGGCGCACGGCGGTGCGATCGCCGACGTCCCGGAAGCGGACGCGGCGTTCAGCCACCGCGGCACGATGTTCGAGTTCGGCGCCGGCTCCCGCTGGACCGACCCGGCCGAGGACGACGCCCGGATGGGTGCAGCCCGCGCCGCCGGTGCCTCGCTCGAGCCCTATGCGAGCGGCGTGTACGTCAACTCGTTGGCGGCCGACGAACTGGCCGATGGGCAGCGCGGCGTACGGCGGGCGTACTCGGCCGCGAAGCTGGAGCGGCTGACCGCGGTGAAGACCGCATACGACCCGGCCAACGTGTTCCACCTGAACCAGAACATCCGTCCGGCACGCTGATGCGAATGCGCGCGGGATCAGGATCCCCGTACCTCACGGATGGCCGCCGCCAGCAGCGCGACCCCCTCGGCGATGGCGGACTCGCCGAGGATGGCGTAGCCGAAGATGAGACCGCCCGGCCCGGTGCCGGCGATCCGGTACGGGCCGACGCCGTGGATGCCGAGCCCGCGCCGGGCGGCGGCCGCCACCACCGCCGCCTCATCGAGGCCGGGCGGGAGCCAGGCGACCACATGCTGCCCGGCGGCGACCCCGGCCGGTTCCAGATCGGGCAGGTGAGTGCGCAGGGCCCTCAGCAGCGCGTCACGCCGGCGCCGGTACACCGGACGCATCCGGCGCAGGTGGCGGTCGAACTCGCCGCGCGTGAGGAAGTCGGCGAACGCCAACTGGTCGATGACCGGTGAACCGCGGTCGGCGAGCACCTTCGCCGCGGTGACGTCGGCGACCAGCCGGGGAGGCACCACCATCCAGCCGAGCCGCAACCCGGGCGCGAGCGTCTTGCTGGCCGTACCGCAGTAGACGATCTGATCGGGCGCCAAGCCCTGCATGGCGCCCACCGGCGACCGGTCGTAGCGGTACTCCGCGTCGTAGTCGTCCTCGACCACGATCGCGCCGCGGTCCTTCGCCCAGCGGATCACCTCGGCCCTCGCCCCAGCCGACAGCACTCCACCGGTGGGCCACTGGTGCGACGGCGTGAGCACGACCGCATCGGCGTCGGCGCGATGGAGCGCATCGACCTGGACGCCGTCCGGACCCACCGGGATGCCGACCACGTCCAGACCGGCGGCCGCGGCCAGCACCCGGGCGTCATCGTTGGACGACGGGTCTTCCAAGGCGATCCGCCTGGCGCCGTGCTGGACGAGCACCTGGATCAGCAGCGAAATGCCCTGCCCGTAGCCGCTGCAGATCACCACGTTGCCCGGGGCGGACGAGGTGCCGCGCACCCGGTTGAGGTAGTCGCACAGGGCCTCGTGCAGTTCCGGCACGCCCCGTCCGTCGAGGTAGGCGAACCGGTCGTTGGGCGTGGTCGTGAGCACGGTACGGATCGAGCGCAGCCAGGCCGCCCGCGGGAAGTGCGACACGTCGGTGCGCCCGTACCCGAAGTCGACCCTGCGCGCGGCCGGCCGCGGTATCGGAGCAGCGGGGCCCGCCCCCGCGGCGACCTGCGGCATCGACGCGGCGACCTGCGTGTACCCGCCCGATCGGCTGGCGAGATAGCCCTCGGCCACGAGCTGCTGGTAAGCCTCCACGACCACCCCGCGGGAAACCCCGAGGCCGGCCGCGAGGGTGCGGGTGGGCGGCAGCGACGCGCCCGTTCGCAGCCGTCCCGCCCGAATGCTCGTGCGGATGGACGCCTCGATCTGCCGATGCAGAGGCACCCCGGCATCGCGGTCCAGCTCGATGAGCAGGTCCTCGGCCGGCCCTGAATTGGTACCCGAACGGCCCACGGAATCGGACCTTATCGGCGTGTACCGATTCCTGCCAAGGTGAGTCGAGCTACCGGTTCACCGGGTGCCGTTAACGAACGTGCCCGAGCAACAAAGGGAGCCATACGCCATGATCAGTGTCGATAACCCCCTCGCCGCCGGCGCCTGGGCCGGCGATCCCGTTCATTCCGATATCTCGTTCAAGGTCCGCTACATGGGCGTCGGCAAGATCAGGGGGACGTTCGCGCTCGTCTCGGCGGTGCTGAGCGTCGGCGAGGGCGCCCGCCGGGTGACCGGCGTGATCGACCCCGCCTCGGTGCACACCGGCAACGAACAGCGCGATCAGCACATCCGGTCGGGCGATTTCCTGGACGTGGAGGAGTACCCGCAGATCGGGTTCACCTCGACCGAGGTCCGCGATTTCGACGGCGAGACTTTCGTCCTGGTCGGCGAGTTGACCCTGCACGGCGTCACCAAGACCGTCCAGTTGGAGGCCGAGTCGCCGACACGATCGAGGTCGCCATTGAGATCGAGTTCACGACCACCGAATCGGACCCGCGATAACGTCTCGTGGCATCCCGTGAAAGGACCAGGAACGTGAGCAAGACCGTGCTGTACATGTCGATGTCGGTGGACGGGTTCATCGCCGGGCCGAACGTGGCGCCCGGCAACGGGCTCGGCGACAAAGGGAACCGGCTGCACGAGTGGCTTCTGCCGGACGCCGACGCCGATCGCAGGAAAGACCTCGACCACCTGGCGGGGGCGAACCGCGAGGTCATGGACGAGGTCATGGCCACCGGAGCGGTCGTCGTCGGCCGGCGGACGTTCGAGCTCGCCGGCGGCTGGGGCGGCGACCACCACGACGGCGTGCCGATCTTCGTCCTGAGCCGCCGCCAGCCCGACCCCGAGCCGCAATGGCCCGGCGTCACCTACGTGAGCGACGTGACGGCCGCGATGACCATGGCCAAAGACGCGGCCGGCGACAAGGACGTACTGGTCCACGGAGCCCGCACCGCCCGGCTGGCACTCGCCGCCGGCGTTCTCGACGAACTGCAGATCCACCTGGTCCCGGTCCTGCTCGGGCGGGGCGAACCGCTCTTCGGGGACATGCCGCCCGACCACATCGAGCTCGAACCGCTCCGCGCCGCGGACGGGCCCGGCGTGACGCACCTGCGCTACCGCGTGCGGACGGAGGGCTGAGGCAATGGCGATCATCCGGCTGTACATGACCATGTCCCTGGACGGCTACGTCACCGGGCCGCAGGACAGCCCGGACGCGCCGATGGGCATCGGCGGGTTCCGGCTCTTCAACTGGCTCGACCAGCGCAACGACCCGGGACCCAGCGGACAGGTCTATTCCGAGGCGCTGGCCAGCCGCGCCCTCATCTCCGGCCGCCGCACCTATGAACTGGCCGACCGCTGGCAGGGCGACCACCACGACGGCGTCCCGATCTTCGTCCTGACCCACCACGTCCCGGACGACCCGCCGCCGGGCAGCGTCCGCTACGTCACCGACGTCCGCGAATGCGCAGCCCAGGCCCGCGCCACGGCCGGGGACGGCGACGTGATGGTGCACGGCGCCGGCGCGGCGCAGGCGCTGCTACGGGCAGGACAGCTCGACGAGCTGGAACTGCACGTCGTACCGGTCCTGCTCGGGCAGGGACGCCGCCTGTTCGACGACCTACCGGCCGACCACATCGAACTCGACCCGGTCCGCCGATTGACCACCCCGCAAGTCACACACCTGCGCTACCGCGTCCACCACCCATGACCTCCAAAGCCCGTCCGACCCAGAACGGGTCCTGCCCCACCGAACCTTGAAGTTCCAACTGCGCGGCATCAGGTAGCCGAGGCGGCGGCGTAGCTGTGCGTCGAGGGCGGTTCGGACACCCCGCCCTGCCACCCGAGATAAGGCGACCAGGCAGCAACGCACGGCGATACGCCAAAGAACTCGCCCAGGCCATCTGCCTGAACAGCCGCGGCCAGCACGGGGCAGTGCCAAGACCATCCATCCGACATGTGCACTCAACCCTCCCGCCCCAGACGGCCGCCGCCCGGCGCCACGATGCCGGCCACGTCCTGACCACGGATAACGTCCTTCGACCTCGCCACGGCAGGACGACAACGGGGAGCGAACGATGGCCTGTAACAGCCCGGACGACGACCGGCGGACCGTCGTGCCGCGCTGCCCGAAGACGGCGGCCACGCCGCCGTCCGAGGTACTGACGGGGGGCACTGGCGACAAGACGGAGGCGGTCGAGTTGGCGGCGGCCGCCGCACGAGCCCTAGCCGACGTCGAGCGGCACCTGACCAGACCACGCTGTCGGCGCAAACGGTGCGGCCTGCCAGCGCAACTGCCGCACGTTCACGGCATGCCTGACCGAACCCGGCACCGAAGCCGCGGTGAAGGCCTGGCACACGGGCGCTGCTGGACGCCCACGCCTCGGTCGCCACGGTCAACCAGGCGTGGGCCGCGGTGGGGCTACGGTACGAGCTCGCCGACCTGCGGCTGACCCTCAAACCACTGCGCGTGCCGCCCTCCGGCGAACCAGGCGCCGCGCCGACGGGTCACTGGGGACCGGGCAGTACGGGCCTCTGACCATCACGGGCGTCACCCAGCCCGTGCGCGCGGTCGGCAGGGCTGCGCCCGCACGCCCTCCGGCACACCTACGGCACCCGTCTGCACCGCAGCGGCGCCGACCCCCACCTCCCAGCGGACGGCTCTTAACGGTGCGCGACAGGCGTGCCGCAACTGTGGAGCCCGCCTGGATGCACCGAGTGCAACAACTACTTCGCTGATTCAGGGTCTTCGTGCTTGTGGGCTCTGAAGCGTGCCTTCTTCTGGCGATTCCCGCACGTGTTCATGTCACACCATCTGCGGGTGCGACTTTGGCTGGTGTCGAAGAAGGCTGCCTGGCAGGTTGGCGATGCGCACAAAGCCAATCTTCCGTCTCGTTCGCCTGCGACGATGCTGATCGCGTCGGCGGCGATGACGCCCAGGGCATCCTCCACGGAGGAAGGCGAGCTGAGCCGCCATTGCCGACTGCCCTCGGGCGTCAAAATGGCCGCGGCCCGGCCCCGAATGCTGCAGTCATTGATGACCTGCACGGCAGACGCAGGGAGAGGTTCTCGGCGCGCGGCCGCTGTCGCAGCGGCGTGAATTGCCTCTCTCAACTCCAAAGCGCGTTCGAGTTGGGCGGTCGTGCAGGACTCCACGGCGAGGCCGCTCACCGCCAGCCAGTCGACGAGCCGGTTCGGCGTGGGGATGCGCTCCACAGCGTCGCCGTGACGCTCCGACAGAGTCCCCGTGAAGCTGGTCGCCAGCACCTTGCCGAGACGGAAGTCAGGGAACCGAGCACTCATGGAACCACCTTAGCCGGTTGCACGTCGACACCGGAACCTGCTAGAACCGTCTTAGCCGGTTCCATCGATGCTCAGGAGGTCTCATGGCCGGACACTGGTGCGCCACCAACACCGCCACCGCCATAGAGCGCGGCGCTGCCACCACGTCAACTCACCGAAGCGGAGGCGTCTCATGAACCGTCAAACGAGCGACGTGCAAGCATTCGAAGCCCACGCCAGCGACGCTGACCTCGACGACCTGCGCGCGCGACTGGCCGCAGCACGGCTGCCGGAAGCCGAGACGGTTTACCGCGCCGCGCCCGACCCTCGCCGATGGGACCAGGGCGTTCCCCTTGCCGACCTCGTGGACGTCGTGGACTACTGGCGCACCGGGTACGACTGGCGGTCGTTCGAAACGCGCATCAATCAGATCGGCCAGTTCCGCACGACCATTGACGGTCTGGGAATTCACTTCCTGCACCGCCGATCCACCCGCGTAGACGCCACCCCGCTGATCTTGACGCACGGCTGGCCGGGCAGCATTGCTGAGTTCACCCACGTAATAGACGAACTGGCAGATCCGAAAAGCGCGAACGCACCAGCGTTCCACGTCGTAGTCCCGTCGCTGCCAGGTTTTGGCTACAGCGACAAGCCGGCCACCACCGGCTGGGGAACCGAAAAGATCGCGGCCGCCTGGGTGAAGCTGATGGGAAGGCTCGGCTACAGTAAGTTCCTCGCCCACGGCGGTGACTGGGGAGGCGTGGTCACCACAATCCTCGGCGGCAGGTTCCCGGAGCACGTGCTCGGCATCCACTCAACGTTCGCGCAGGCACCGCCAGGGCTGACCACGGACGGGCTGACGGCGGCCGAGCGCAAATGGGCCGAAGAGACCCACGATTTCTGGCGCCACCGCGCGGCGTACGCGAAGCAGCAGGCGACCCGACCGCAAACCATCGGCTACTCGCTCGTCGACTCCCCGGTCGGACTTCTTGCCTGGATTCTTGACAAATTCGCCGAGTGGACAGATACCGAGGACAGCCCGTTCGAGACGATCTCCAGAGACAGCATCCTTGACAACGTCACCCTGTATTGGCTGACCAGGACCGGCGCATCGTCGGCTCGTATCTACTATGAAAGCCACAACTCGCTCGACCCTGAACTCCGAGTCGACGTCCCGTCGGCAATCAGCACGTATCCCCGCGACATTGAAAAGTATCCGCGCTCCTGGGCCCAAGAGCGGTACCGACAGATCGTCCGATGGAGGACACCCGAATCCGGAGGACACTTCCCCTCCCTGGAGGTCCCCGAGTACTTCATCAACGACCTACAAGAAGGCCTCGCAGCAGTACTGGCCGCTTACCGCAGTTGGTCATGACACTGCCGCCGCCGACGAAAACGTAAGGCCAGGGCAGTACGCCACGAAAGGCTCTCGCAGACACCCTAGAAAGTGAGAACGGGCGGGACTCAGTTGAACTGAGGGCTCGCCCGTTCTCGTGGTGTCTGTGCTGGTCGCAAGGTGATTTCGCTGGTCTCAGAGAAGAGCCCCTGCAGGCTTCAACCCGCGCACACGGCTCCAGAGGGCGCTTCCAGATCACCGCTCACAGGGACGCTGACCTGCGCCGGGACGCTCCGTCCCGCCCCTCCCACACCCGCCCGTTCCGCGCATGTTCCGCAACGTGCACAGGTAGATTGGGACCATGACCGCCCAGCCCGAGGAACCGTCCGCGCCGCGCGATCCCGGCGAGGATCCGGCCGCGATCTACGACGCGCTCCCGCGGTCACACCGGGAGCAGTTCCGGGCCGAGTACGACCAGGCGCTGGACGCTGCGCACGACCTGGCGCGGTTCAAGCAGGTCCGAACTTTGCTCCAGCAGTGGCGCCTACGAGCCATCGCCTACGCCCGTCCCGGCTACGAAGAGGCTGTCCAGGACGCCCTGCAGGGCCGTGAGGACGCCTTCGCGCGGTACACGCCGCCGGGCTGGGAAGGCCGGGTGTGACGCACCGCTTCGACGGCTTCCACGGGCGCGCACTGTACGAGCTGAACGGGCTGCCCGAGGAGATCCGCAACGGCCCCCTGCTCGAACGCCTCCTCGAGCTCCTGGAGTCCCCGTGGGACGCCGTCCCGGAGCGGCCGGACCAGTCGGCGCTGCGCCACGCGTTCTTCGGCAAGGACAACCAAGGCATGCTGACCCTCCTCGTCGACGACAAGGCAGAGACCGTGCGCATCATCGACATCCTCTGGGCCGGCTAACGTCTGCGACGTCTCCGCGCCCGCTCCTCGCGTAGGCCTGGTCTCCGCGACCGCCTTGGCGTGCGGCGTAGCCGCTCATGAGGGGGATTTCGCTGGTCATGTGGACTCGCAATGAAGGGTCATGCAACGGCCCTGCCGCACCAGGGTGGAGCGCTGTGTCGCGTGAGAGGGGTGGGGAGCGAGAGACTCTCGCCTCTCTCGTTGGGGGTGCTAGATAGTGAGAACGGGCGGACTCAGTTGGACTGAGGTCCCGCCCGGTTCTTTGGGGTCTGTGCTGGTCAGCGAGGTGGTTTCGCTGGTCTCAGAGAGGTGCCCCCTGCAGGATTCGAACCTGCGCACACGGCTCCGGAGACCAGCACCGAACAAGTCGTCGACCAGGAAGAATTCCCGTGTGCTTGCGCCCTCTGGACGTGAATGGAACACAGCGCGACATTGAGAGTCGTTCTAACGTGACTGAGACTCGTCTCAGCCTAGGTGCCGCGGGACCTTCTGAACGGCGCTCTCCGGCAGCCTCACGACTCCACCGGAAGCCCTGGCACGCCTACGAAGGTTGTGGCAGAGCTAGCCCGCTGTGACGCTGCGCAGGCGTCTGGTCCCTTGCCTGTACCTAGCGGAGCCGCGTTGGCCGAATCCTGGCGAGGAACAACCTCACTCGGCACCCGTGAGTTACGATCAGGGCCGAGGATTGAGCGAGTAAAGGATTCTAAGATGGCAGAGGACGACCTCCCGCCGGAACCAGACGAACATGGTGGGCATGAGCCGGTCTTGGTCGAGCTTGCAGAGAAGCGACAGATTATTTCGACAATAGACCAGCGAGCTACCTCTCTTACGAATGTTTATGAGAGCATGCGCAGTAGTCAGAGAACTCGCGAAGAGCGAGAAGCTATGTGGGCACTATCGAAAATTTTAGATAAACTCAAAACAATCTATCGTGTTTCGAGGAGAAATTCTTTCGGTGCGCCCAGGGGGGCAATTGAGTATCTTTCTGAGCTTTTCTTCAAATCTTCTCTGGAGGAAATGCTGGATATTCTCACAAATCTGACCGGCAAGACCAGGCGTGTAGATTTTGAAGCAGCGACGGCCAAGATCGAGGAGAAGCTCATAGAGCAACTCGCGGAGGTGCACGAATCGCTGACACTGTATAAGGGTGTTGTGTCCTTTGATTCCGACTATTGGGAAAGGCGGGCCACGTTTCTCGCCGACGAATTGCGCACAGCTCGAGCGCTGAGCCGGGCTGATCTCGCCGCCACTGAAGCAGAAGAAAGTTTGAATAATGTCCGTTCAATAGCACAGCAGGCCGCCGAGGCTGGCCTAGGGAGTGATTTTGCCGAGTATGCTAGCAGGCACAATAAAGCGGCGAATGTGCTACGACTCACTGTAATTGCCATAACTCTTTTAATTGCAAGCTTCTTGGCTTGGTCTCTCGGGCATGAGGTGCATAAGCTAACATGGCTGGAATTGATGAGGAGACTTTCAATAACCTTGCCCTTCGGTGCTCTTGCTGCTTATTTGGCGCGAGAGGCGAACGCGCATAGAAATAGGGCCAACGAGGCTGGTGGAATAGCGGTACGCTTGCTGACTATCGAGTCATATACGGCTTCACTGAGCGAAGACATGCGCGATCAAATACGTGGCGAATTCGGAAAGTGGATCTTTGGTGCTCCACAGTTAGGCGGGCAGTCCGGCGAGTCATCGCCGCCTGAAGTGGCAGGCCAATTAGGGGCCGCGGTAGAGATCACCAAGGCTTTGCAGGATGTTCTAAAGGGGGGAGGGGGTAAATAGCATTTTCGAAAGATGGTGGCGCCATCTGGGCATGAATGGAACACGCCGCGCCGCTGTGAGTCCCTCTAGGGCGGACAGCAACCGCGCCAGGCTGCGTATTCGGCCCGCGAACGGCGCTCTCTAGGCGCCTCAGGGACCCGCTGACGGACTCCGAGGAGGAAGGAACGCCCCCCGAGTGCCGTAGCGCTGTTGACCCAACCGGGGATGCGGTAACAAGGACTGTGAGCGAGACGAGCCGAGGAGAGCTGTGGCGAACGTGGGGTTCCGAGAGATCGCCGATGGTCTGCGCGAGCGGATCACGTCCGGTGACCTGGCGCCCGGTGCGCCTCTACCGTCTGAGTCCACACTGGCCAGTGAGTACGGGGTGAGCAGGACCACCGCACGACGCGCTTTGGTGGTGCTGGAGGACTTGGGCCTGATTCAGGGTGGAGCTGGTCGAGTTCTGCGGAACGCGCTTCGTCGCTGGGAGTACAACAAGAATCGTCGCCAGACCGACCGCTCCGCCGAGGTCGCCGCCGCGCTTAACTGGGTCCGTAAGGCGTCCGTCCCGCTCGCCGACCTCGCCGAGTTCGAGGGCATCACGCTTGCGCTCGACGCGTGCGCGCGAAAGCTGGACGGCACCGCCGCCTCGCCGAGCTACTACACCCGGCGCCGACGCGTTCTCTACAACGTGCTGAAGTACGCGGTTCAGCGCAAACGCCTCGCCGTCAATCCAATCGACGGGCTCGACTGGAAACCGGCCGAGGATGACGAAGTCTGGGAGGAAGTAGACCCGGCCGTCGTCCCCTTGCCGAGCCAAATGGCGGAACTCCTCACGGCAGTCAGTTATGCTGGGCCTCGGCGAGGCCCTCGAATGGTCGCGTTCTTTGCGTGCATCTACTACGCGATGATGCGGCCCGGCGAGGTCGTCTCTCTGCGCGAATCTGACTGCGAGCTACCGGCAACGGGATGGGGACGGCTGATGCTCGCCGGCTCCAAGCCGTCGGTGGGAACCGAGTGGACGGACTCGGGGGAGTACCACGATGACCGCGGGCTCAAAGGGCGCAACCGCAAGGCCAAACGGCCGGTACCGATCCCGCCGCAACTCGTCCGGATCCTGCGAACCCACATCGAGCGGTACGGCATCGCCCCGGACGGTCGGCTGTTCCGTACCGAGCGCGGGGGAGTACTGCTCCCATCCGGCTACGGTCGCACCTGGCACAAGGCGCGCACGTTCGCACTGACGCCCGCCGAGGAGGCGTCCGACCTCGCCCGGCGCCCGTACGACCTCCGGCACGCCGGTGTCTCGCTACGGCTCAACGCCGGCGTTCCGCCTACGCAGGTCGCCGAGTGGGCCGGCCATAGTGTCGAGGTGCTCCTGAAGATCTACGCCAAGGTCATTGCCGGTCAGGACCGCGTGTGGGAGGGACGCATAGACGACGCCTTGATGAGCTGAGCCGTGGGTCGGCTGAATGCACTTGTTGGGCGAACTAGGCGCCGACCCGCTATGTGCGGGTCGGCGCCTAGTCTCAGACCCGGAAACCCGAGGCCCCTAGCTAGGCCAGTGCAACCATTGGGCTAGGCCGACTGCGGAGCTGAGCACGGTTGCTACACCGACGACGGTGGCAGCTATCTTCGCCGCCGCCCGTCCGGAGCGCGCCGCAGGCATGTCGGCCGCTGCCTTTCGATCACGCTCGGCGTCGAAAGTGACGTTCACAGTGAAGGCGACCACCTGTGCCTCCCGGTCAATCTCGCGCGCGCTACCCTCGAAGGGCATCATCATGTCTCCCGAGACTTGATGGCTCTAGGGCGGTTCCCTGTGCCAGCAGGGGACCGCCCTCCTACGTTCTCAACGGTCTCGAATCAACCCGCTCAAAGTGTCAGCCGTGTGCTGACAGTCCTGCGATGCTTGCGTGATATGTCCAGCCGTGACGAGAGACTCCGAAACCTGGTGTTGATGCGAGCTGAGACAGCACTCGGCATGGCGAGCTACCTCCTAGGTGTTGCTGACCCATGCGAGGCAGCGGATCCTGGCGAGATCGTTATCGAGGCTGGCGTGATTCGGAGTCTGCAGAAGGATCTTTTGCGGTTAGAGGCTCTGACCTGCGCTCTGATGCAGGATGCGGGGATGTCTTGGGACGCGATCGCTAGCTACTACGGGGTGTCTCGCCAATCACTGCATCGAAGGCTTGCCGCTGCATCCGACAAGGCCCTACAGCAAGCCCAAGACGAGCCCGCGGTCGTAGAAGAGAACCTCAGAGAAGATCTAGGACACGCTGTGACGATGGTGAAACATCTGGCGAGAAAGATCAGGCCCGAGATCGAACAGGCCGCTCAGGTTTGGCGAGAGCGAAGGCGGCAGCCCGGCTGGTGGCATCTGTAGGGGCAGGCCCCGGCGATGCTGGAACGCAGATGGAACACGCGCTGTGGCATACGGCGTCCTGTGGTGGCATCTGATGTCACATGGCCCGTGAACAAGAACGGCCGGTTTCCGCAGGTCAAACGCGGGAACCGGCTGATCGTTTAGGGGTGCCCCCTGCAGGATTCGAACCTGCGCACACGGCTCCGGAGGCCGTTGCTCTATCCCCTGAGCTAAGGGGGCCCTTGCGTCGCGGTGCGGCGCGTGGTGGAAGGCTACCAGGGTTGGCGGGGTGACGCGTACGTGGACGTTCGCCGTGCGTTCGGGGGAGGAGTCGACTAACTTCGAGGCCGTGACCGAGCCACTGGGACGCGTGCTGGTCGTCGACGACGACGAGGTCATCCGGCAGCTCATCGCCGTGAACCTGCAGCTGGAGGGGTTCGAGGTGTCGACCGCGGTGGACGGTCAGGACTGCCTGGAGAAGGTGGCCGAGGCACGGCCCGACGTGATCACGCTGGACGTGATGATGCCGCGGCTGGACGGGTGGGTGACCGCGATCAAGCTGCGCGAGGACCCGGGGACGGCGCACATCCGGGTGGTGATGATCACGGCGCGGGCGCAGGAGCACGACGTGCGGCGCGGGCACGAGATCGGCGTGGACGCGTACGTGACCAAGCCGTTCGACCCGAACCAGCTGATCCAGACGGTGCGGAAACTCGCTGCGGTGTCCAGATAGTGGTCGGATAGTCTCACCAGGGTGACTCCGGCCGAGGTGAGCGATGCCCTGGTGGCGGCGGCGCGCGACGCCGTCGGTGAGGGTGGGCTGGACGTCGCGGTGCCCGACGAGGTGCTCGTTCTCGCGTGCGGGGCCGGGGTCTTCGAGAGCCCGGTGGCGCTGGTGCTGGGTGTGGAGCCCGAGGCGATCGCGGCGAGGGTCGGCGGGTCCGTCAGCGGACGCGGGTTCGTGCGGGTCGAGGTGCCGGCGGCGGACGTGGTGAGCGGCATCCTGCGGGATCCGGCGTACGGGGCGGCGAGGGTTCCGCGGTTCGGGTGGGACGACCGGCCCAGGACCTTCGAGAATCCCGGTTTCTCGGTGCGGTACGCGTATGCGCGGGCGTGCTGGACGGGGCGGTGGGCTCAGGATCTCGGGGTGGGGAACGGGGATCTGCAAAACCCCGAGCCCGCGGAGCTGCGGCTGGTGGGGGTGCTGGGCGAGGTGCCCGGGCGGGCGAGGCAGGCGGAGCGGGAAGGCGACGCGAGGCCGCTGGCGTTCTGCTTGGAGAGGGTGGCCGGGGCGTACCACGACGTCCACGAGCGGTGCCCGGCCGTGCCGGCGGGGGACGAGAAACCCGGGGCGGTGCACGCGGGACGCGCCGGGCTGGCGCGGGCCGTGCGCATCGCCCTCGGCAACGGCCTGAAGATGATCGGTGAGACCCCAAGAGAGCGGATATGAGTCGAGTTCACCCTGCCGGGCCCCGGCACGCCGACGTCCTGCCCGAAGACCACCCTGCGGGGCCGGCGGACGACCTGAACGCCCTGGACCCGCACGTGTGGCCGCGCGGCGCGACGCGGGAGGACGGCGCGCTGACGATCGGCGGCGTCGACGTGCGGGATCTGGCGAAGGAGTACGGGACGCCCCTGTACGTCTACGACGAGGAGGACGTGCGGTCCCGGGCGAGGGAGTACGCGGCGGCGTTCCACGACGGTGACGTGCATTACGCGGGCAAGGCGTTCCTGTGCACGGCGGTGGCGCGGTGGCTGAACGAGGAGGGCCTCGGGCTGGACGTGTGCAGCGGCGGCGAGCTGGCCGTCGCGCTGGCGGCGGGCTTCCCGACGGAGCGGATCACGCTGCACGGGAGCAACAAGTCGTCCTGGGAGCTGGCGAAGGCCCTCGAGGTGGGCGTCGGCCGGATCGTGCTCGACTCGTTCGAGGAGATCGCGCGGCTGGGGTACCTGGCGCAGGAGAAGGGCGTCCGGCCGAAGGTGATGGTGCGGGTCACGACGGGCGTCGAGGCGCACACGCACGAGTTCATCGCGACCGCGCACGACGACCAGAAGTTCGGGTTCTCCCGCGGTTCCGGGGCCGCGCTGGAGGCGGTGCGGCGGGTGCTGGCGCTCAAGCAGCTGGAGCTGGTCGGGCTGCACAGCCACATCGGGTCGCAGATCTTCGACGTGGACGGGTTCGAGGTCGCGGCGCACCGGCTGGCAGAGCTGCTGGTGGCGATCCGCGACGAGCACGGGATCGAGCTGCCGGAGCTGGACCTCGGCGGCGGGTACGGGATCGCGTACCTGCCGGGGGAGGAGCCGCACGACCCGAAGTCGATGGCGGACGGCCTGCGGGAGATCGTGGCGCACGAGTGCCGCGCGTACGGGCTGGCGATGCCGCGGCTGACCGTGGAGCCGGGCCGGGCGATCATCGGTCCGGGCGGCGTGACGCTGTACGAGGTCGGCACCGTGAAGGACGTCGAGGGGCTGCGGACGTACGTGTCGGTGGACGGCGGGATGAGCGACAACCTGCGCACCGCCCTGTACGGCGCGGAGTACACCGGGGCGCTCGCGAGCCGGTCGTCCGACGCATCGCCCATGCTCAGTAGGCTTGTCGGCAAGCACTGCGAAAGCGGCGACATCGTCGTGCGGGACCTGTGGTTCCCCGAAGATATTGCGGCGGGGGACCTGGTGGCGGTCGCCGCGACCGGTGCGTACTGTCGTTCGATGGCCAGTAACTACAACCACGTTCCGAAGCCCGCCGTGGTGGCGGTGAAGGACGGCAGGTCGCGCGTGATCGTCCGCCGGGAGACCGCCGAGGACCTGCTGCGGCTGGACGCGGATGCGGAGGTTCGAGCGTGAAACCCGAACGTGGCCCGCTGCGGGTCGCGCTGCTGGGATGCGGCGTCGTCGGCAGCGAGGTCGTCCGGCTGCTGAACGAGCAGGCCGACGACCTCGCCGCGCGGGTGGGGACGCCGCTGGAGCTGGCCGGGATCGCGGTGCGGCGGCCCGAGCGGGTGCGCGCGGGCGTCGACCCGCGGCTGGTCACCACGGACGCGCAGGCGCTGGTCACGCGGGACGACGTGGACATCGTCGTCGAGGTCATCGGCGGGATCGAGCCGGCCAGGACGCTGATGCTGGAGGCGATGAAGTCCGGCAAGTCGGTCGTCACCGCGAACAAGGCGCTGCTGGCCGAGGACGGGGCGACGCTGTTCGCCGCGGCCCGCGAGTACGGCGCGGACCTGTACTACGAGGCGTCGGTGGCGGGCGCGATCCCGCTGCTGCGGCCGCTGCGGGAGTCGCTGGTCGGCGACCACGTGCACCGGGTCCTCGGCATCGTCAACGGCACGACGAACTACATCCTCGACCAGATGGACTCCGCCGGCGCCGGCTTCAACGAGGCGCTGGAGGAGGCGCAGGCGCTCGGGTACGCCGAGGCGGACCCGACGGCGGACGTCGAGGGCTTCGACGCGGCGGCGAAGGCGGCGATCCTGGCGCAGCTGGCGTTCCACACCCCGGTGACGGCGGCGGACGTGCACCGGGAGGGCATCACCGAGGTGTCCGCGGCGGACGTCGCGGACGCCAAGGGCATGGACTGCGTGGTCAAGCTGCTGGCGATCTGCGAGCGCGTCCCGTCGCTGGACGGGCGGAACGGGCGCGGGGTGTCGGTGCGCGTGTACCCGGCGATGATCCCGCGGACGCATCCGCTGGCCAGCGTCCGCGAGGCCTACAACGCGGTGTTCGTGGAGGCCGAGTCGGCGGGGTCGCTGATGTTCTACGGCGCGGGTGCGGGCGGCGCCCCGACGGCGTCGGCGGTGCTCGGCGACCTGGTCGCGGTGGCGCGCAACGTGGTCGGCGGCACGCCCGGCCCGGTCGAGGTGACCTACGCCAAGCTCCCGGTGCTGCCCATGGGCGAGACCGTGACGCGCTACTACATCCACCTGGACGTGACCGACGAGGCGGGCGTGCTCGCCACCGTCGCCGAGGAGTTCGCCCGGCACGAGGTGTCGATCCAGGCCGTCCGGCAGGTGGGGCTGGGCGAGGAGGCGCAGCTCGTGGTGGTGACGCACCGGGCGCCGGACGCCGCGCTGTCGGCGGTGGTGGAGGGCCTGCGGGGGCTGGACAGCGTCCGCGAGGTCGCCAGCGTCATGCGCGTCGAGGGCGAGGAGTGAGACCCCGGTAGAATCCGGGTCCACATCCGCAGGTCAGCCGAGGAGACACTGACGTGAACGGGAACGCCCGCGTGTGGCGCGGCCTCATCGAGGAATACCGCGACCGGCTTCCGGTGACGGACGCGACGCCCGTGGTGACGCTGCTGGAGGGCGGCACGCCGCTGGTGCCGGCCGTCCGGATCTCCCAGCTGACCGGCTGCGAGGTGCACCTGAAGGTCGAGGGCCTCAACCCGACCGGTTCGTTCAAGGACCGCGGGATGACGATGGCGATCAGCAAGGCGGCCGAGGACGGCGCCAAGGCGGTCATCTGCGCCTCCACCGGCAACACCTCCGCGTCGGCCGCCGCGTACGCGGTGCGGGCCGGGATGACGTGCGCGGTGCTCGTCCCCAACGGCAAGATCGCGATGGGGAAGCTGGCGCAGGCGCTGGTGCACGGCGCGCGGCTGCTGCAGGTCGACGGCAACTTCGACGACTGCCTGGAGCTGGCCCGCAAGCTGTCGGTCGACTACCCGGTGGCGCTGGTCAACTCGGTCAACAAGTACCGGCTGCAGGGCCAGAAGACCGCCGCGTTCGAGATCGTGGACACGCTCGGCGACGCGCCGGACGTGCACTGCCTGCCCGTCGGCAACGCCGGCAACATCTCGGCGTACTGGATGGGCTACAAGGAGTACGCCGCCGACGGGGCGGCCGCGGGGACGCCCCGCATGCTGGGCTTCCAGGCCAGCGGCGCGGCGCCGTTCGTCAAGGGCGAGCCGGTGCTGAAGCCGCAGACGATCGCGACCGCGATCCGGATCGGCAACCCCGCGTCGTGGGACCTCGCGATCGCCGCGCGCGACGAGTCCGGCGGCGCGATCGACTCGGTCACCGACCGGCAGATCCTGGCCGCCTACCGGATGCTCGCCAGGGAAGAGGGCGTGTTCGTGGAGCCGGCGTCGGCGGCGAGCGTGGCGGGGCTGCTGCAGGCCGCGGGCCAGGGCGTGGTGAAGCCCGGCTCGAAGGTCGTCTGCACGGTGACGGGCAACGGCCTCAAGGACCCCGACTGGGCGATCTCCGGCGCGCCGGCCCCGACCGTCGTCCGCGTCGACGCCCACGAGGCGGCCTCCGCGCTCGGCCTCACCTGATGGGCCCTGCAGAACCGGGGAACCGGCCGGAGAAGTCCGTGCTGGTGCGGACGCCGGCGACGAGCGCCAACCTGGGGCCGGGGTTCGACTCGCTCGGCCTCGCGCTGTCGCTGCACGACGACGTCGAGGTGACGCTGGCCGGCGACGGGGTGTCCATCGAGGTGGACGGGGAGGGCGCCGAGGTCGCCGACCGCGGCGAGCGGCACCTGATCGTGAAGGTGCTGCGGCGGGCCTTCGACGCGCTCGACGACCTCGCCGCGGCCGGACCCGGCCAACCGTCCGGGCAGCCGAAGGGCATCCGGCTGCGGTGCCGCAACCGCATCCCGCACAGCCGCGGGCTCGGCTCGTCGTCGGCCGCGATCGTCGCGGGGATCGTCGCGGCGCGCGCGCTGCACCCGCACGGCGACCTGATGGACGACGCCGCCGCGCTGCGCCTCGCGACCGACATCGAGGGGCATCCCGACAACGTCGCGCCGTGCCTGGCGGGCGGCCTCACCATCGCCTGGACGACCCCGGACGGCGCGCGCCTCGTCCGGCTGGAACCGCAGGTCAGGCAGGTCGTGGTGTTCGTGCCCGAGCAGCGCCTGGCGACCGAGCGGGCGCGCGGGCTGCTGCCGGACGCCGTCCCGCACGCCGACGCCGCGGCCAACGCGGGACGGGCCGCGCTGCTCGTCGCCGCGCTCCGCGACGGGCTCGGCGCCGGGGTGCTGCTGGACGCCACGCAGGACCGGCTCCACCAGGATTACCGCGCGCCCGCGATGCCGGAGTCGGCGCAACTCCTCGACCGGCTCCGCGCGGCCGGAGTGCCGGCGGTGATTTCCGGCGCGGGTCCCACTGTCCTGGCCTTCACAACCGCATCGCGAGTTGATTCGATGGCTCTGCGAGTGGGTAATGGGTGGCACGAACACCCGTTGGACGTCGCGACTCTCGGTGCCCGCGTCCTGACCGGTGGACCCGACCGCCGGACGTGACGCGCCACCGTGCGGGGGCCGCAGCCGGGATCGCCGCGACGCTCCGGCCGGTGCCGGTCCCCGCAAGATCGACCTAGGTAAAATGCGAAGACATCGACCTCTGGGGAATAGCAGTGTGCCCTGGTGATGTTAGGCTGATTGCCGCACCAGATGCCCCGTTCGGGGCAGCGTGCTCGTCAGCCGCGCGTCGCCTGTCCGGCCCTCCGGCCGTGTCGGTCCCGCGTACCAGGCTCCCCGACACCGTGACATTCCGTTGTCAGGCATTCCAGCGAAACTTCGGACGTGGCGGTGACGGGGACACGTGCGAGCGAACCGTCCCGACCACCATCTGGCTGTGCCCAGAACATCGCCGATCCCGGCCCCATCGTGATCAGCGGAGCCCGACTCGGCGCCCCCGCCGGGCCGTATTACCGGGTTGACCGGCCGATCGCCGGCCGACGCCCGCTCCCTGGGAAGGACCCTTAGTGAGCGAATCCAGCGAACTCCTTACGGACGCATCCAGCACGGCACCCGCGGCCGACGCCGCCCAGAACGGCGCGGAGTCCGCCGCCCCCCGGCGCCGCCGCGGCACCGGCCTGTCGGCCATGGTGCTGCCCGAGCTCAAGGCGCTCGCGTCCAGCCTGGGCATCACCGGCGTGACCGGGATGCGCAAGAGCCAGCTCATCGCCGCCATCCAGGACAAGCAGGGCGGCCAGGGGCAGGGCTCGGCGGGCGAGCAGGGAGCCGCTGCCAAGGCCGTCGCCGGGGCCGGCGAGGGCGAGCAGGGCAAGGCGGCGGCGCCGGCCGGCAAGACCGAGCGTCCGCGCCGCACCCGCGCGGCCGCCAAGCGGGAGACCTCCGAGCAGGTCGCGATCCCCGACACCGCGCCCGTCGCCGAGCAGGCCGCGTCCGACGCGCAGCCGGCGGGGCAGGACGGCGGGCAGCAGCCCGGCAAGCAGGACGGCAAGCCCGCCGACCGGCCCGACAGGGCCGAGCGGCAGGGCGGCCGGCAGAGCGCGCGCGCGGCCGACAAGCAGGACCGGGGGGCGTCCGAGGGCCGGGGCGAGCGCGGTGACCGGCAGAACCGCGAGCCGGCCGCGGCCCAGGGCGGCGGCTCCGAGGACGGCGAGGCGCAGGGCGGGCGCGAGTCCGGGCGCGACGGCGGCCGGGACGGCCGCGAGGGGCGCGAGGGCGGGCGCCAGCGCCAGCGCGGCGGCCGGGAGCGCGGCGAGGGCCGCGACCGGGGCGAGCGCGGTGACCGGAGCGACCGCGGTGAGCGCGCCGAGCGCGGCGACCGGGGCGACCGGGGCGACCGCGACGGCGGCCGGCAGCGCGGCCAGAACCAGGGCGGCGGCGGCCAGCACGACGACGACGAGGGCGGCCGGAGCCGGCGCGGGCGCCGGTTCCGCGAGCGCAACCGGGGCCGCGGCGGCGCCCGCGAGCGCTACGAGGAGCCGGTGATCACCGAGGACGACGTCCTGATCCCGGTCGCGGGCATCCTCGACATCCTCGACAACTACGCGTTCGTCCGCACCACCGGCTACCTGCCCGGCCCGAACGACGTGTACGTCTCGCTGGCGCAGGTCCGCAAGAACGGGCTGCGCAAGGGCGACGTCATCACCGGCGCCGTCCGGCAGGCCCGCGAGGGCGAGCGGCGCGAGAAGTTCAACGCGCTCGTGCGGCTCGACACCGTCAACGGGATGGAGCCGGAGCAGGCCAAGGGCCGCGTCGACTTCTCCAAGCTGACCCCGCTGTACCCGCAGGAGCGGCTGCGGCTGGAGTCCGACCCGGGCATCCTGACCACCCGGATCATCGACCTGGTCTCGCCGATCGGCAAGGGCCAGCGCGGGCTGATCGTGTCGCCGCCGAAGGCCGGCAAGACGATGGTGCTCCAGGCGATCGCCAACGCGATCACCAAGAACAACCCGGAGTGCCACCTGATGGTCGTCCTCGTGGACGAGCGTCCGGAAGAGGTCACCGACATGCAGCGGACGGTGAAGGGCGAGGTCATCCACTCGACCTTCGACCGTCCCGCCGAGGACCACACCACGGTCGCCGAGCTGGCGATCGAGCGCGCGAAGCGGCTGGTGGAGCTGGGCCACGACGTCGTCGTGCTGCTCGACTCGATCACCCGCCTCGGCCGGGCCTACAACCTGGCGGCGCCGGCGTCCGGGCGCATCCTGTCCGGCGGTGTCGACTCGACCGCGCTGTACCCGCCCAAGCGGTTCTTCGGCGCGGCCCGCAACATCGAGAACGGCGGCTCGCTGACGATCCTCGCCACCGCGCTGGTCGAGACCGGCTCCCGGATGGACGAGGTCATCTTCGAGGAGTTCAAGGGCACCGGCAACATGGAGCTGAAGCTCAACCGGTCGCTCGCGGACAAGCGGATCTTCCCGGCGGTGGACGTCGACCAGTCGTCCACCCGCAAGGAGGAGATCCTCATGGCGCCGGAGGAGCTGCGGGTCGTCTGGCAGCTGCGCCGGGTGCTGCACGCGCTCGACACCCAGCAGGCGCTGGAGCTCCTCATCGAGAAGATGAAGGAGACCAAGTCCAACGCCGAGTTCCTGCTCCAGGTGCAGAAGACCACGGTCTCCGACGACCGCTAGCCGCACGCGCCGCAGAACGCGCTGTGAACGCCCCCGTCCGGATCCCGGGCGGGGGCGTTCGGCGTGTCCGGGCCGTTTCCCGGACGGCCGATGGTGGGGTTAGCCCCACCCCGTTCGGGCGGGGGCCTGCATGGTGGCCGGGCGTCCCGGAAGGCAGGCTTGCACCGTAGGTTGGAACGGGCGCGGAGGGACGACGTGGGCGAGCTGAGCAGGGACATCGGGGACGCGGGAGCCCCGCCGGCACGCGCCGGGGCGGGCGGCGCGGGAGCGACGCGGGCGGCGGGCGGGCCGCTGCCGGTCGCGGACGCCTCCTGGCACCCGGTCGCGATGGCACGCTCCTCGCTGACCTGGCGTTCCGCGCTGTACCTGGCGGTGAGCCTCGCGTTCGGGCTCGGCTGGTTCGTGGTGCTGGTGGTCGGGCTCGCGCTGTCGATCAGCACGCTGATCATCTGGGTGGGGTTCCCGCTGCTGGCGCTGCTGATGGTGGCGTGGCGGTTCGGCGCGCGGCTGGAGCGGCGGCTCGTCCGGGCGGCGTTCGGCGTCGCCGTCCCCGACCCGTACCGCCGGCCGCCCGAGGGCCGCAACCCGTTCTCCCGGCTGCGGGCGATGGCCGCCGACCCCGCCACCTGGAAGGACCTGGTCTACCTCGGGCTGCTGTTCCCCCTCACGATGGTGGAGTTCGTCGTGTCGGCCTTCGTGTGGGCGCTGACGGGGACGCTGCTGTTCATGCCGCTGATCGTGCTGTTCGGCGGCGGCATGGAGATCAACCTCGGCTGGGTGACGTACTGGTCCGGCAACCCGGCCGAGGCGATCCCGGTGACGGCGGCGGGGCTGCTCGTGCTCGTCCCGGCGATGTACGCGACCCGGTCGATGGCGATCGGCCACGCGGCGTGGGCGCGGCTGATGCTCGGCCCGAACGCGTCCCAGGCCGAGAACCTGGAGCTGCGGGAGCGGACGGCGCACCTGCGGGCCAGCCGGGCGCGCGGCGTGGACGCGGCGGAGTTCGAGCGCCGCCGCATCGAGCGGGACCTGCACGACGGCGCGCAGCAGCGGCTGCTGGCCGTCGCGATGGACATCGGCCGGGCCCGCGCGAAGCTCGACGCGGACCCCGAGGGCGCGCGGGCGCTGATCGAGCAGGCGCACGCGGGCACCCGGGAGGCCATCACCGAGCTGCGCGACCTGGCCCGCGGCATCTACCCGGCGATCCTCACCGACCGCGGCCTGGACCCGGCGCTGTCCGGGCTGGCCGGCCGCGCCCCGGTCCCCGTCGAGGTGGACGTCGACCTGCCCGAGCGCCCGCCGGCCGCGGTGGAGAGCATCGCCTACTTCATCGTCGCCGAGGCGCTGGCGAACGTCGCCAAGTACGCGCGGGCGACCCGCGCGACGGTCCGGGTCGCCCGCGAGGACCGCTGGGTGGTCGTCGAGGTGACCGACAACGGCGTCGGCGGGGCGGAGGCGCGGCCGGGCGGCGGGCTGTCCGGGCTGGCCGACCGGGCCGCCACCATCGACGGCATGCTGATCGTCGACAGCCCGCCCGGCGGCCCGACGATCGTCCGCGCGGACCTGCCCTGCACCTGGTGACACCTGCCCTGCACCTGGTGACGCGGCCCGCGCGCCGTTCGCAGGCCCGATAATGGGCGCATGCGGGTAGTGATCGCCGAGGATTCGGTGCTGTTGCGCGAAGGGCTCGTCCGGCTGCTCGCGGACGCGGCGATCGAGACGGTCGCGACGGTGGGGGACGGCCCGGGCCTGCTCGGCATCGTCGAGGAGCACGAGCCCGACCTCGCGATCGTGGACGTGCGGATGCCGCCGTCGTTCACCGACGAGGGGCTGCGCGCGGCGCTGGCCGTCCGCGAGCGCAGGCCCGGCACGCCGATCCTCGTGCTGTCGCAGTACGTGGAGGAGCGGTACGCGACCGACCTGATCGGCGGCGGCGCCGAGGGCGTCGGGTACCTGCTGAAGGAGCGGGTGTCGGACGTCGCGGAGTTCATCGACGCGGTCCGCCGGATCGCCGCCGGCGGCACGGTGATCGACCCGGAGGTGATCGGGCAGCTGCTCGGCCGGCGCCGCACCGGCGACCCGCTGGAGGCGTTGACGCCGCGCGAGCGCGAAGTGCTCGGGCTGATGGCGCAGGGCCGCTCCAACGGCGCCATCGCGCAGGACCTGGTGGTCACCGAGGGCGCGGTGGAGAAGCACATCTCCAACATCTTCGCCAAGCTCGACCTGCAGCCCGCGCAGGGCGGGCACCGCAGGGTGATGGCCGTGCTCGCCTACCTCGGCCGCGCCGGCGTCTGACCCGCCGGGGGCCGCGGCCCGCCGTGATCGGGAATGACCGGTGACCTCGGCACGTTCCGGTATCTGGCACACTTGGACTGCAACCGCTGCGGTACCGGTTCACGCCTCCCACATCTCCCGTGGCCCCGCCCCATGGAACACGCCCATGGAGACGGCCCGGCGAGCGGGAGGGCCCGGCGACCGCCCCATGCGAGGAGAACCCATGAAGCCCGACATCCACCCGGACTACGTCGTCACGACCGTGACGTGCACGTGCGGCAACACCTTCGAGACCCGCAGCACCGCCGAGAACGGCGTGATCCACGCCGACGTGTGCTCCAACTGCCACCCGTTCTACACGGGCAAGCAGAAGATCCTCGACACCGGCGGCCGGGTGGCGCGCTTCGAGCAGCGCTTCGGCAAGAAGAAGGCCGGCAAGTAGCACGGCGGGCCGCAGCGCCGCACACGCCGCGTACGCCGCACAGCGCCGCACAGCGACCAGGGACGGCCCGGGGACTCTCCAGGTCCCCGGGCCGTCCGGAGTCGGCATCCGGAGGCCGCCGCGCCCCCGGGCCGGGACGGGCCAGGACACACCGTGAATCTCGACGAACTCATCAGCGAATACGCCGACATCGAGGGGCGGCTCGCCGACCCGTCCGTCCACGCCGACCAGTCCCTGGCGCGCCGGCTCGGCAAGCGCTACGCCGAGCTGCGGCCGATCGTCGAGACGCACCGCGAGCTGGCGTCCACCGAGGACGACCTCGGCACCGCCCGCGAGCTGGCCGGCGAGGACGAGGCGTTCGCCGCCGAGGCCACCGACCTGGACCGGCGCCGGGCCGAGCTGGAGGAGCGGCTGCGGCGGTTGCTCGTCCCCCGCGACCCCAACGACGCCAAGGACGTGATCCTTGAGGTCAAGGCCGGTGAGGGCGGCGAGGAGTCGGCGCTGTTCGCCGGCGACCTGCTGCGGATGTACCTGCGGTACGCCGAGCGGGTCGGCTGGAAGACCGAGGTCCTCGACTCCCACCCGTCCGATCTCGGCGGCTACAAGGACGTCACCGTCGCGGTGAAGGCCAGGAGCGCCCAGGACGAGGGCGTCTGGACGCGGCTGAAGTACGAGGGCGGCGTCCACCGGGTCCAGCGGGTGCCCGCGACCGAGTCGCAGGGCCGCATCCACACCAGCGCCGTCGGCGTCCTGGTGACGCCCGAGGCCGAGGACGTGGACGTCCAGATCGACCCCAACGACCTGCGCATCGACGTGTACCGCTCGTCCGGGCCGGGCGGGCAGAGCGTCAACACCACCGACTCCGCGGTCCGGATCACGCACCTGCCGACCGGCGTCGTCGTCTCCTGCCAGAACGAGAAGAGCCAGCTGCAGAACAAGGAGCAGGCGCTGCGGATCCTGCGGTCCCGGCTGCTGGCGATGGCGCAGGAGGAGGCCGACGCGGCGGCGTCGGCGGAGCGCAAGAGCCAGGTCCGCACCGTGGACCGGTCCGAGCGGGTCCGCACCTACAACTATCCGGAGAACCGGATCTCCGACCACCGCGTCGGCTACAAGGCCTACAACCTCGACCAGGTGCTCGACGGCGACCTGCACAACGTGACGCAGGCGCTGGTCGATGCCGACATGGAACGCCGGCTGGCCGAAGCCCAGAAATCATGAGCGCAGCGAACCGGGGGGCGTGGGGGGTCGTCCCCCCTCGAAGGGCACGGCCATGAGTTTGTTGCTGGACGAGATCGCCAGGGCCACTGCTCGGCTCGCCGACGCTGGGGCCGCGTCGCCGCGTGCCGACGCGGAGGAACTGGCCGCGGCGGTGCACGGGGTGAAGCGCTCGGAGTTGCACGGGGTGCCCGACAGCGCGTTCGACGCCCGGTTCTGGGAGTACGTCGCGCGCCGCGAGGCCGGTGAGCCGCTCCAGCACATCACCGGCCGCGCGTTCTTCCGCTACCTGGAGTTGAAGGTCGGCCCGGGGGTGTTCGTGCCGCGTCCGGAGACCGAGGTGATGGTCGGCTGGGCGCTGGAGACGCTGCGCGACATGGACGTCCGCGACCCGCTGGTCGTCGACCTCGGGACGGGGTCGGCCGCCATCGCGCTGTCGATCGCCTTGGAGGCGCCTCGCGCGCGCGTGCATGCGGTGGAGAAGGACCCCAAGGCGTTCGTGCATGCGACCCGCAACATCGAGGAGCTGGACGAGCGGGGCCGCGTCCGCTTGCATCTGGGCGACTTCGCCAACGCGCTGCCGGAGCTGAACGGCACCGTCGACCTCGTCGTCAGCAACCCCCCGTACATCCCGATGAGCGAGTGGGAGTACGTGCCCCGCGACGTCCGCGACCACGATCCGGCGGACGCGCTGTGGGGCGGCGGCGACGACGGCCTGGACGCGATCCGGGTCGTCGAGCGCACCGCCCGCCGCCTGCTGCGCCCGGGCGGCCACGTCGCCGTCGAGCACAGCGACCTGCAGGGCAACGGCGTCTACTGGGTCTTCGCGGAGGAGAACGGCTGGCGGGACGTCCGCAACCGCCGCGACCTCACCAACCGGGACCGGTTCGTCACCGCCCGCCTCGTCTCCGACTAGCGGGCGTCCCCGGCGGGCTCCGCGCACGCGGGACCGCACGTCACGGGGCTATCCTGGGCCGTGCCATAGAGGACGAGCGCCGCGCAGATGGGAAGACGGGCGACCGTGAGCCGACGTTATGACTGCTCCGAGCCGATGGAGCGCACCCGTGGAATCGCCGAGGCCGTCTCGGCCGTGCGGCGCGGCGAGCTGGTCGTCCTGCCGACCGACACGGTGTACGGGGTCGGCGCCGACGCGTTCACGCCCGCCGCGGTGCAGGCGCTGCTGGACGCCAAGGGCCGCGGGCGCGACATGCCGCCGCCCGTCCTGGTCGGGTCCGTGCGGGCCGCGACCGCGCTGGTCGAGGACCTCGGCACCTACGGCCAGGACCTGATCGACGAGTTCTGGCCCGGCGCGCTGACGCTGGTGTGCCGCGCCAACCCGAACCTCATGTGGGACCTCGGCGAGACCAGGGGGACCGTCGCGGTCCGGATGCCGATGCACGAGCTCGCCGTTGAGGTGCTCAAGGAGACCGGGCCGCTCGCGGTCAGCAGCGCGAACCTGTCCGGCGAGCCCGCCGCGCGCAACGCCGACGAGGCCGAGAAGATGCTCGGCGACTCGGTGTCGGTGTACCTGGACGGCGGCCGCTCGGGGCACGCCGACCCGTCCACGATCGTGGACCTGACCGGTTCGGTGCCGCGGCTGCTGCGGCTCGGCGCGATCCCGGAGGACAAGATCCGCGCAGTCGTCGGCGTGCTGCTGACCGACGAGGACGAGCCGGCCGAGCCCGCCGAGTCCGCTGAGCCGGCCGAGTCCGCTGAGTCCGCCGAGCCCGCGGAGCTCACAGCGGCCGCCTCCGGCGCCGGGGAAGCCAAGCCTTCCCTTACCAAGCATTCCTTCACCGAAGCCGCCCACGCGCCCGCTGAGCCCGCCCCCGCGGCCGCTGAGCCCGCCTCCGTCCCCGCCGAGCCCGGCGACGCCCCGTCCGTCCCGGCCGGGGCCGCGGACGCCCCCGCGGCGCCGCCGGAATCCGCGGACGCGCCGTCCGTCCCGCCCGGTGCCGCGAACGCGCCCAGCGTCCCGCCGGAGGCCGCCGACGCGCCCCGGGCACCGCAGGAGGACGCGGGCCTTCCGGCGGCCCCTGCCGAAGCCTCGGACCCCGACAGGACCAAGCCCGGGCAGGCCGCGCCGAACGTCCCCGAAGAGGCGGCGGACGCGCCGGAGACGGGCGCCGGCGCCCCCGCGAAGCCCAAGGACGATCACTGAGCCGACCGCGTCCCCGACCGGCGGCACGGTAATGGCGGCACGCTTATGGCGGCAGGGTAAGGAACGAGCGGTTCACCGCCTGGCGCCGGGAGTGCTGCAATAAGTTCTCTTAGATGCGTGGCCGTGTCCGGGGGCCCGCGTTCGCCGCGGGCGTGCTGCTGGTGATCGTCGTGTTCGCGCTGCCCGCCATGGCGGCGGACGCGGCGGGCGGGCCGCTGCCCACCGAGAGCATCCCGACCTACGACGTGGTCCTCACCCTCGGCCGCGACGGGGTGGTCTACGTCCGCGAGACGATCACCTACGACTTCGACGAGGGCGGCGAGCACGGGATCGTCCGGCGCGTGCCGTTCCGCCGCGCGAACCGGCTGTACGACGTCCGGGACGTCAGCGCGGGCTCCTCGACCGGCGCGCCCGCCCGCGCCCGGACGATGCGGCTGCTGAACGACCTGCAGATCACCGTCGGCGACCGGCACCGCGAGGTGCGCGGCCGCCAGGCGTACGTGATCGAGTACGCCGTGGGCTGGGCGTTCACCCCGTACGCCGACCACGACGAGCTGGTCTGGGACGCGATCGGGACGAGCTGGGGCGTGCCGATCGGCGACGCCGTCGTCCGGGTCGAGTCGCCTGTCCCGCTGCGGCACGCGACGTGCCGGGCGGGCAGCCGGGGCGCGACGACGCGCTGTCTGGGCCACCGCGACGGGCGCTACGCGGTGGACTTCGCGCAGAGCGCGCTCGCCCCGCACGAGGGGATGACCGTCCGGGTCCGGCTGCCGAAGCACGCGATCGCGGTCGCGCCGCCGCACTACGCGCGGCCCCACTGGGCGGGCACCTGGCTGGGCACCGCGGCGCTGGCGCTGGCGCTGGCCGCGGTGGTGCTGGCGGCGCGCGGGCCGGTGCCGCCCCGGCCGGTGGGCGCGGCGCTGGCGGCGGCGGGCGCGCTGCTGGTCGTCTCGGACGCCGCCGACGACGTGCTGGCCCGCGGCCCGTGGGCGTTCTCGCTGGGGGACCGGACCCTCGCGGGCCTGGCGTTCGTGATCGCGGGCGCGGCCGTGGTGTGCGGCCGGAAGTCCGGGACGGCGCGATATGCGGCGGATGGGGTCCGATGGGACTAGAGTTGGTCGGTCGCGACGGCGAACCGATCGCCCCGGACGGACGTCTTACCCGGTCGGGAACCTCGTCCGGGTGACGGGGCGTTCATTCGGGGCATGGGCCAGTGGTGATCGCCGGCGGGGCGGTCGCGGACGGCGGTGATCGGCGAAGGGAGGCGCGGGGGAGTTGCGGGAGTACCTGCTCACCATCCTGGTCGCCGCCCTGGTCGCCTATCTGCTGACGCCGGCGGTGCGCCGGTTCGCCGTCTGGTTCGGCGCGCAGGCCGTGCCCCGCGACCGGGACGTGCACGTGATTCCGACGCCGCGGCTGGGCGGGCTGGCGATGTTCGGCGGGATGGTGGCCGCGCTGGTGGTCGCGTCCGGGCTGCCGGAGATGCGCAAGGTGCTGGCCAACGGCGACATCAGCGCGGGCAAGGCGCTGCTGATGTCGGGCGGGCTGATCGTGCTGGTCGGGATCGCCGACGACCGGTGGGAGGTCGACCCGCTCACCAAGTTCGCCGGGCAGGTCGCGGCCGCCGGGATCTTCATCATGCAGGGCATCCAGATCTACGCGATCCCGCTGCCGAGCGGGGAGTCGCTGTCGCTGCCGCCCGCTTACGGGGTGCCGCTGACGGTGCTCATCGTGGTCGCCACGATCAACGCGGTGAACTTCATCGACGGGCTGGACGGGCTGGCCGCCGGGGTCGTCGGGATCGCCGCGCTCGGCCTGTTCGGCTACGCCTACCTGCTGACCAAGTCCAACGGGATGACCACGCTGAGCGGGGCGACGCTCACCGCGGCCGTGCTGTTCGGGATGTGCCTGGGCTTCCTGCCGCACAACTTCAGCCCCGCGAAGATCTTCATGGGGGACACCGGCTCGATGCTGATCGGGCTGCTGCTCAGCGCGTCGACCATCCTGCTGACCGGGCAGTTCGACCCGGCGGTGCTGGCCAACGGGCTGTTCCCGCTGTACGTGCCGCTGCTGCTGGTGCCGGCGGTGGCCGCGGTCCCGTTCATGGACATGCTGCTCGCGGTCTGGCGCCGCACCAACCAGGGCAAGTCGCCGTTCTCGCCGGACAAGCAGCACCTGCACCACCGGCTGCTGAAGCTCGGCCACTCTACCCGCCGCGCCGTGCTGATCATGTACTTCTGGGTGGGGCTGCTGGCGTCCGGGCTGGTCGGGCTGGCGCTGTTCAACGCCGCGTGGATCACCCTCGGGGTGACGCTGGTGACCGCGATCGTCGGGGTGCTGCTGATGCTGCGGTTCGGCCGGCCGCGCGGCCGGCGGCGCGGCGCGGCGGCGGAGCCGGGCGACACCGGGCAGCAGCCCGCCGCCCGCCCGCGGCTCCCGGTCTGACCCACCGCCCGCCTCCGGCCGCCCGCTCTGACCCCCGCCCCGCGTCCGGCCGCCCGTTCCGGTCGGCGGCCTGCGCGAACGCCCGTCCGGGGCCGGTGACGAGCGCCACCCCGGGCCGGGACGGTGTACCACACGCCGTCGAATACCATTCGGATTACCGGTGTGGAGCGAGCGGGGCTCGGGTAGGGTCCGACGACCCCCTCGCACGTGTTCACGCCTCGTGTCCGCCAGGGCCCGCGGCCTGCGGCGCGTCCCGGCCGTTCCCCGGATCGGGCGCCCTGACCTGGGTTAAGGTCCGTGGTGCGAGCGCGACTCCGGGTCCGGACCTCGGCCGGGCACGGCGTTACCTCTAGGGTAATTGTGGACATTCCGGACGCTTGTGATACCTTTCACGAACAAGAGACGACCACTGAACGTGACCAGGTGGAGCCCTCATGCAATCTTCCGACGCCCGGATCCTCCGCGGCGCCGCGATCCCGACCGGGGCGGTCGGGGTGGGCGCCGTCCTGATCGGCCTGCTGACGGCGGGCGGCAAGGGCGCGCTGGCGGCGGCGCTGGCCACCGTCGTGGTGCTCGCCTTCTTCTCCATCAGCGCGGTCGCGGTCTCCTGGGCCGGGAGGATCTCCGCCCAGACGATGATGCTGGCCGCGCTGGCCAGCTACATGGTGAAGATCCTCGCGGTGATGGTGCTGGTCACGGCCATGGACGGGGTGTCGGTCTGGAACACCAAGGTGTTCGGCTGGGCGGTGATCGCGCTGGCCCTGTGCTGGATCGCCGCCGAGTTCCGGGTCGCCCTGCAGCGCCGGCCCTACATTGACGAGCCCGAAGGCGCCCTGGACCGGAGTCCGTGATGTCCGCGCGGCGCACGGTCCTGGCGGACTACTCCAATATGACCACCGCAGGCATGGCCTGCTATCGTCCGGAGCGCGATGAGCGAGCAGAAGCGCCGGCCCGAGGACGGGCAGCGGGAATTCGCCGACGTCGCCTGGTCCGTGCCCAGCTACCTCCTGTCCGGCATGATCATCTGGGGCGGGATCGGGTGGCTGCTGTCCTGGTGGACCGGGTGGGCGTGGCTGATCCCGATCGGGCTGGTCGTCGGTGTCGCGCTCGCCGTCTACCTGGTCTACGTGCAGTACGGTCGCCACTCCTCCTGAGCGGCCCCGCCGCCGAGGAAGCCTACGTGAAACATCACCACATTGACGAAGGGAACGCCGCGTGAACGCGCTGACGGTCCTCGCCTCCTCCGGTGGGGAGGAGTTCCAGGCCCCGGGGCCTGAGATCTTCGACTTCCCACCCCTGTTCTCCGGTGCCCCGGGCTGGCTGACCAAGCCGGTGCTGTTCGCGGTCGTCGGCGCCCTGCTGATCTGCGCGTTCTTCTGGAGTGCGTTCGCCAAGCCGAAGCTCGTGCCGCGGGGCATGCAGAACATCGGCGAGGTCGGCTACATCTTCGTCCGCGACCAGATCGCGCGCCCGTTCCTCGGCAAGAACACCGAGCGGTGGATGCCGCTGCTGATGTCGCTGTTCTTCCTGGTGTGGGTCTGGAACATCTTCTCGGTCATCCCGATCATCCAGTTCCCGATCGCCTCGCACATCGCGTTCCCGATCGTGCTCGCGATCTTCGTGTACTGCCTGAAGGTCTACCTCGGCATCAAGCACCAGGGCGCCCGGTACTTCACCGACATGCTCCCCAAGGGCCTGCCGAAGCCGATGTACATCCTGCTGGTGCCGATCGAGTACCTCTCGACCTTCATCCTGGCGCCCTTCACGCACGCGGTGCGGCTGTTCGCCAACATGTTCGCCGGCCACACCATCCTCGCGTTCTTCAGCCTCGTCGGCTTCTGGTTCCTGTTCGAGAAGCCCACCGTCGCCGGGTTCGGCGTCGGCATCGTCGGCGTCCTCGTCACGATCGTGATGACCGCCTTCGAGCTGCTGATCCAGTTCCTGCAGGCCTTCCTGTTCGCCATGCTGGCCGCCATGTACATCCAGAGCGGCCTCGAGGCGGAACACTAGCCCTCCGGGTCGGAGGTGCCCCCCGGCGCCCGGCCCGAAACCGACAACCTCGCTCCAGCCCAGACCGGCGGACACTCCGCCGGCCGACAGAAAAGGAAAGAACCCATGACGGGAGTCCTCGCCGCCGTCGACGGTAACGTCACCGCGATCGGTTACGGCCTCGCTGCCATCGGCCCGGGCATCGGCATCGGCATCATCTTCGGCCAGGGCGTCAACGCGATCGCCCGCCAGCCGGAGCTGACCGGCGTCATCCGCACCAACATGATGCTGGGCTTCGTCCTCACCGAGGCGCTCGCCCTGATCGGCCTGGTCGCGCCGTTCATCTTCAAGAGCGTCTGACCCACCCTGCCACCTGAGGAAGGGCTGCAGACATGATCACAGCAGCTTCCGTCCTTGCGGCGGAGGAGAACAACCCTCTCGTCCCGCACCCGTACGAGCTGGTCGTCGGCATCTTCTCGTTCGTCGTCGTGCTGGTCGTCATCGGCAAGATCCTCACCCCGCGCATCCAGCAGACGCTGGAGGAGCGGACCGACGCGATCGAGGGGGGCCTCAAGCGCGCCGAGCAGGCGCAGGAGGAGGCCCGCCAGACGCTCGAGCAGTACAAGGCCCAGCAGAAGGACGCCGCGATCGAGGCGTCCAAGCTGCGCAAGAAGGCCGAGGAGCAGGGCGCTCAGATCATCGCCGAGATGAAGGAGCAGGCCCAGGCCGAGGCGCGCCGGATCATCGACGCCGCCAAGGCGCAGATCGAGGCCGAGCGCCGCCAGGCGCTGACCTCGCTGCGCGCCGAGATCGGCTCGATGTCGGTGGAGCTGGCCTCCCGCGTGGTGGGCGAGTCCCTGGAGGACGACGCCCGCCAGAGCCGGGTGGTCGACCGGTTCCTCGAGGAACTCGAGGAGCGCGCCCGCACGCAGGAGCAGATCACATCATGACCGTCACGGGAGCGGTGAGCAGGGCGTCGCTGGCCGAGGCCAGGGACCGGCTGGAGGCCGTCATCGCCTCCGCCGGACCGGACCTCGACGGGCTCGGCGGCGACCTGTTCTCGGTGCTGCACCTGATCGACCGCGAGCACGGCCTGCGGCGGGCGGTCTCCGACCCGGCGCGGGACGGCGCGGACAAGGCGCAGCTCGTCCGGATCCTGCTGGAGGGCAAGGTGTCGCCGGCCGCTCTCGGGCTGGTCGCCGACGTCGTCCGGATGCGCTGGTCCACCCCCTCGGAGCTGTCGGACGCGGTGGAGGCCCTCGCGGTCACCGCCGAGTCCGCCCGGGCCGAGGCCGCGGGCCGGCTCGACGACCTGGAGGACGAGCTGTTCCGGTTCTCCCGGGTCGTCGAGGGCGAGGTCGAGCTGCGCGGCGCGCTGGCCGGCCCCGGCCTGCCCGCCGACCGCAAGGAGGGCCTGGTCACGGCGCTGCTGGACGGCAAGGTCCAGCCGGCCACGCTGGCCCTGGTCACCGAGCTGGTGCTGCGCCCGCGAGGACGTAGCCTGGAGAGCGGGCTGGCCGAGTACGGCCGGATCGTCGCCCAGCGGCGGCAGCGGCTGGTCGCGCTGGTGCGCACCCCGGTCGCGCTGACCGACGCGCAGCGCACCCGGCTCGCCGCGGTGCTCGCCGCCGCCTACGGCCACGAAGTACACCTGAACATCGAACTGGACCCCACGGCGATCGGCGGCCTGTCGATCGAGATCGGGGACGAGATCATCGACGGCACGATCGCCGGGCGGCTGGACGACGTCCGCCGGCGGCTCGGCACCGGCTGACGCCGGCCGAGCTGATCCCAAGGGAGCAAGAGAGGAATCATGGCGGAGCTGACGATCCGTCCGGATGAGATCCGGAACGCGCTGGAGCGCTTCGTCCAGTCGTACGAGCCCGAGGCCGCCGCGCGCGAAGAGGTCGGCACCGTCGTCGATTCGGGCGACGGTATCGCCCACATCGAGGGCCTGCCCTCCGCGATGGCGAACGAACTCCTTGAGTTCGAGGACGGTACCCGTGGCCTGGCTCTGAACCTGGACGTGCGCGAGATCGGCGCCGTTGTCCTCGGCGACTTCAGCAAGATCGAGGAGGGCCAGAAGGTCCGCCGCACCGGAGAGGTCCTCTCGGCCCCGGTCGGCGACGCCTTCCTCGGCCGCGTCGTGGACGCGCTGGGCAACCCGCTGGACGGCAAGGGCCCCATCGAGAGCACCGAGCGCCGCGCGCTGGAACTGCAGGCCCCGAGCGTCGTGCAGCGGCAGTCGGTCGGCGAGCCGCTGCAGACCGGCATCAAGGCCGTCGACGCGATGACGCCGATCGGCCGCGGCCAGCGCCAGCTGATCATCGGTGACCGGCAGACCGGCAAGACGACGGTCTGCGTGGACACCATCATCAACCAGAAGGAGGCGTGGGAGTCCGGCGACCCGAAGCGGCAGGTGCGCTGCATCTACGTCGCGGTCGGCCAGAAGGGCTCCACGATCGCCAACGTCCGGCGCTCCCTGGAGGAGGCCGGCGCGCTGGAGTACACCACGATCGTGGCGGCTCCCGCGTCGGAGCCGGCGGGCTACAAGTACATCGCCCCCTACACCGGGTCCGCGATCGGGCAGCACTGGATGTACCAGGGCAAGCACGTCCTGATCGTCTTCGACGACCTGTCGAAGCAGGCCGAGGCCTACCGCGCGGTGTCGCTGCTGCTGCGCCGCCCGCCGGGCCGCGAGGCCTACCCGGGCGACGTGTTCTACCTGCACTCGCGGCTGCTGGAGCGCTGCGCGAAGCTGTCGGACGACCTGGGCGCCGGTTCGATGACGGGTCTGCCGATCATCGAGACCAAGGGCAACGACGTGTCGGCCTACATCCCGACCAACGTCATCTCGATCACCGACGGGCAGTGCTTCCTGGAGACCGACCTGTTCAACCAGGGCGTCCGGCCGGCGATCAACGTCGGTATCTCGGTGTCCCGGGTCGGCGGCTCGGCGCAGATCAAGGCGATGAAGACCGTCGCCGGCACGCTGCGCCTGGCGCTGTCGCAGTTCCGCGACCTGGAGGCGTTCGCCGCGTTCGCGTCCGACCTGGACGCCGCGTCGCGCGCGCAGCTGGAGCGCGGCGCCCGCCTGGTCGAGCTGCTCAAGCAGCCGCAGGGCTCGCCGTTCCCGGTGGAGCAGGAGGTCGTGTCGGTGTGGGCGGGCACGTCCGGTGAGCTGGACGACGTCCCGGTCGCCGACATCCGCCGCTTCGAGCGCGAGTTCCTCGACTACGTCGAGCGCGAGGACGCGGGCCTGCTGACCTCGATCCGGGAGACCGGCAAGCTGACCGACGACGACCTCACCAGCCTCAAGAGCACCATCACGGAGTTCAAGAAGGGCTTCCAGACCAGCGAGGGCGACCTGCTGGGCGCGGAGGAGTCCGCCGAGGCGATCGAGGACGAGGCCGTCGAGCAGGAGACGATCACCCGCGTCAAGAAGGGCTGACGGCGATGGCCGCACAGCTTCGTCAACTCCGGCAGCAGATCAAGACGGTGAAGTCGACCGCCAAGATCACGCGCGCCCAGGAGATGATCGCCACGTCGCGGATCGTCAAGGCCCAGGCGGCGGTGGCGGCCTCCAAGCCGTACGCCGACCGGATCACCCAGGCCCTGTCCGCGCTGGTGAGCCACCGCGTCGGGATCGACCACCCGCTGCTGCACGAGCAGCCGACCGACAACCGCAGCGCGGTGCTGATCATCACCTCCGACCGCGGGTTCTGCGGCGCCTACAACGCCAACGTCATCCGCGAGGCCGAGTCGCTGATCACCGCGCTGCGCGAGCAGGGCCGCGAGCCGGTCCCGTACGTGGTCGGCAACAAGGGCATCACCTGGTACCGGTTCCGGGACCGGGAGGTGGCCGAGACCTGGCACGGGTTCAGCGACCGCCCCGGCTTCGCCGACGCCGAGCGGATCGGGCGGCGGCTGACCGAGGACTTCCTCAAGACCGACGCCGAGGGCGGGGTCGGGGAGATCCACGTCGTCTACACCGAGTTCGTCTCGATGCTGACGCAGAAGGTCCAGGTCCGGCGGCTGATGCCGCTGGAGGTCGCCGAGGGCGACGGCGACGGCCAGGTCCTGCCGACCTACGAGTTCGAGCCGTCCGCGCAGGCCGCGCTGGACCTGCTGCTGCCCAACTACGTCGAGAGCCGCATCTTCCACATGCTGCTGCAGTCGGCGGCGTCGTTCCAGGCGTCGGTGCGGCGGGCGATGAAGTCGGCGACCGACAATGCCAATGAACTGCTCGGGGTCTACACGCGCCAGATGAACCAGGCGCGGCAGGCCGCGATCACCCAGGAAATCAGCGAGATCGTCGGTGGCGCTGACGCGCTCGCCGAGTCTGGCGGGGAGTGACAATGACTGCACAGGTAGAGACGGCGACCGCGACCGGGCGCGTCGCACGCGTCATCGGCCCGGTCGTCGACGTGGAGTTCCCCGCCGACGCCATCCCGGACATCTACAACGCCCTCAACGTGCAGGTCACGCTGGGCGGCGAGGAGAAGACCCTGACGTTCGAGGTCGCCCAGCACCTGGGCGACAACATGGTCAGGTGCATCTCGATGCAGCCGACGGACGGACTGGTCCGCGGCGCCGCGGTGACCGACAGCGGTGAGTCGATCGCGGTGCCGGTGGGCGACATCACCAAGGGGCACGTGTGGAACGCCCTCGGCGAGGCGCTGGACGTCCCGACCGCCTCGCTGGAGATCAGCGAGCGCTGGGGCATCCACCGCAAGGCGCCGGCGTTCGACCAGCTGGAGTCCCGGACGGAGATGCTGGAGACCGGCATCAAGGTCATCGACCTGCTGTGCCCGTACGTCAAGGGCGGCAAGATCGGCCTGTTCGGCGGCGCGGGTGTGGGCAAGACCGTCCTCATCCAGGAGATGATCCGCCGCGTCGCCCGCAACTTCGGCGGCACCTCGGTGTTCGCCGGCGTGGGCGAGCGCACCCGCGAGGGCAACGACCTCTGGGTGGAGATGGACGAGGCGGACGTCCTGAAGGACACCGCCCTGGTGTTCGGCCAGATGGACGAGCCGCCGGGCACCCGGCTGCGCGTCGCGCTGGGCGCGCTGACGATGGCGGAGTACTTCCGCGACGTCCAGAACCAGGACGTGCTGCTGTTCATCGACAACATCTTCCGGTTCACCCAGGCCGGCTCGGAGGTCTCCACGCTGCTCGGGCGCATGCCGTCCGCGGTGGGGTACCAGCCGACGCTGGCGGACGAGATGGGCGTGCTGCAGGAGCGGATCACCTCGACGCGCGGTCACTCGATCACCTCGATGCAGGCGATCTACGTGCCCGCCGACGACATCACCGACCCGGCGCCGCACACCACGTTCGCGCACCTGGACGCGACGACCACGCTGTCGCGGAGCATCTCCGAGAAGGGCATCTTCCCGGCGGTGGACCCGCTCGACTCCACCTCGCGGATCATGGACCCGCAGATCCTGGGGAACGAGCACTACGAGGTCGCCCAGGAGGTGATCCGGATCCTGCAGAAGTACAAGGAGCTGCAGGACATCATCGCGATCCTCGGCATCGACGAGCTGTCGGAGGAGGACAAGGTCACCGTGCAGCGGGCGCGGCGCATCGAGCGCTTCCTGTCGCACCCGATGTACGTGGCCGAGCAGTTCACCGGCCAGCCCGGCGTGACGGTGCCGAAGGACGAGACGATCGCCTCGTTCAAGGCGCTGGCCGAGGGCAAGTACGACCACCTGCCCGAGCAGGCGTTCTTCATGTGCGGCGGCATCGAGGACGTCGAGAAGAAGGCCAGGGAGCTGGAGAAGTAGTCCGCTCCGGCGGGGCGCCCGGACGACGCGTCCGGCGCCCCGCCGGAACCGCTCCAGTATTCGGAGGAAACAGACGTGGCAACCCTGAAGGTCGGCCTGGTCTCGCCGGAGCGCGAGATCTGGTCCGGCGAGGCCAGGACGGTGGTCGCGCAGACCATCGAGGGCTCGCTCGGCATCCTGCCGGGCCACGCCCCGGTGCTCGGCGTGCTGCTGGACGGCAGCGTGGTGACCATCGAGCCGGCCGACGGCGGCGAGCGGGTCAGCGCGATGGTCGGCAGCGGGTTCTTCTCCGTCGCGGGCGACGAGGTCGCGATCCTGGCCGAGCAGGCCGAGATCGGCGACGAGATCGACGTCCAGGAGGCCCGGCAGGCGCTGGAGAGCGCGCTGTCCGGCGACGGCGAGGACGCGACGCCGGAGCGGCGGGCCCGGGCGCGGCTGCGCGCGGCGGGCATCGAGGTCTAGTTTTTCGCATCGAGCGAACGGCGGGGGGACTTGGGCGGGCACCTGGCACTTGACGCGGGCGGGGTGCTCGCCGGGTTCGTCCTGGTGGTCGCGCTCGTCTTCGTGACGATGGCCGTGCGCCGCTGGCTGTTCGTGCGCGGCGGCGGCACCGTGGAGTGCAGCCTGCGCACCCTGCCCGGCGAGGGCGCCGGCCCGGACGCCGCGCCGGGGGTGTGGCGCCTCGGTATCGGCCGGTACCGGGGCGACGAGCTGCACTGGCACCGCGTCTTCGGCTTCCGCAGAAGGCCCCGGCAGGTGATCCACCGCCGGGGCCTCGTCGTGTCCAACCGGCGGGCGCCCGGGCCGGACGAGGCGGACGGGCTGCTGCCGGACGTGAGCGTGATCGAGGTGCGCGACGGCGCGCGCGTGGTGGAGCTGGCGATGGGCGCGGCGGCGCTGACCGGGTTCCTGGCCTGGCTGGAGGCGGCGCCGCCGGGCTTCCCGGTGGACGTGCACCCGCCGGAGTGATCCGTCCCGCGCCGCGGCCCGGACGGGACGGCCGAGCCGCGCGTTGGCGTGCGGACGGTAAGGCCGCGGTATCGAAACGGCCGGGTCGCTCCGGCGATCCTTGCGGCGGGCGGGCGCCGAGTTCATGATCGGCCCTGGTCAGGCTCCTTCCCGTCTCCGCAGGAGTGCACGTGCGCAAGCTCTTCACCGGCGCCGCCGTGGCGCTGTCGGCCGCCGTCGTCCCGGGGGCGCAGGCCGCCGCCGTTCCCGGCGCGCCGGCGGGTCCGGACCTGGCGGCGCTGGTCACCCTGAAGGACGTCCGGCGCCATCTGGCCGCGTTCCAGGAGATCGCCGACTACAACGGCGGGAACCGCGCGGTCGGCGGGCAGGGCTTCCAGGTGTCGGTCCGGTACGTCGAGGGCCGGCTGCGGAAGGCCGGGTACACGCCGAAGGTGCAGCGGTTCACGTTCCCGTACTGGCGGGAGCGCTCGGCGCCGTCGCTGGCGCGGACGGCGCCGTCCAGGGCGTCCTACAAGGTGGGCACGGACTTCCTGACGTTCGCCTACTCGGGCGCCGGGGACGTGACCGCGCCGGTGGCGGCGGTGGACCTGCCCGCCTCCGGCGAGGGGACGAGCGGCTGCGAGAGCGGCGACTTCGCGGGCTTCCGCAAGGGCTCGATCGCGCTGATGCAGCGCGGGACGTGCGCGTTCTCCACGAAGGTCGCGCGGGCGCGGGCGGCGGGCGCCGCCGCCGCGGTGATCTTCAACAAGCCGGGCGAGAAGGGCCCGGTGAACGGGACGGCGGAGAAGGTCGCGCCGATCCCGGTGGTGGGCCCGTCCGCCAAGGTGGGAGCGGAGCTGGCGAAGGCCGCGAAGAAGGGCGGCCTGACGCTGCGGGTGCGGACCGACACCGTGCACGGCAAGCGGTCGGCGAGCAACGTCATCGCCGACACCGCGCGGGGCCGGGCCGGCAACGTGGTCGTGGCGGGCGCGCACCTCGACAGCGTCCCCGAGGGGCCGGGGATCAACGACAACGCGACGGGTGCGGCGGCGCTGCTGGCGGTCGCGGAGAAGATCCGCAAGCTGCCCGCCGGTGACCTGCGCAACCGGGTGCGCTTCGCCTGGTGGGGCGCAGAGGAAGAGGGCCTCATGGGGTCCACGCACTACGTCCGGACGCTGAGCGCCGCGGACCGGCGCGCGATCGCACTGAACCTGAACTTCGACATGTTGGGGTCGCCGAACGGCACCCGAGCGGTCTACGACGGCGACCACTCCTCGCGCATCGGCACCGTCCCGCCGGCCGGGTCCGGCGCGATCGAGAAGATCTTCCGGGAGTACTTCGCCGGACGGCACCTGCCGGTGACCCAGAGCCCGTTCGACGGGCGCTCGGACTACGGGCCGTTCGTGGAGAAGGGCATCCCGGCGGGCGGCATCGAGACCGGCGCGGAGGGCGTCAAGACGGCCGCGGAGGCCAAGGCGTACGGCGGGACGGCCGGCAAGGCGTACGACCCGTGCTACCACGCCAGGTGCGACCGGATGAAGAACGTCGACCTGAAGCTGCTGGACACCAACGTCGACGGCGTCGCCTACGCGACGCAGCGGCTGGCCGCCAGCACGCTCCCGGTGAACGGGGAGGCGCGCGTCGCGGCGCTGCCGGCGGCCCCGTACCGTCCCGAATGGCGGGGGCGGTACCTGGTGCGGTGAGGCTGCGCGGCCGGGTCAGGCGGGTTTGATCGAGATGGCGCCGGCGCCGGTCTTGACCGTGATGCGGCGGGGCGACGCCGGGTCCTGGCGGATGCCGGGGTCGATCAGCTTGCCGCCGGTGTCGGTGGTCAGCGCGACCGCGTAGGGCCGGGCGGCGGGCAGCCGCAGCCGGACGGAACCGGTGTCGGTGGTGGCCCGGACGGTGCTCGGCGCCGCGGCCAGGCCGAGCATGATCGACCCGGCGCCGGTCTCGACGGCCAGCCGGTCGGCGGTGAGGCCGTCCGCCCGGAGCGCACCCGTGTCGGTGCGCACCTCGGCGGAGGTGATGCGGCCGCCCAGCCGGACGGCACCGCTGCCGGCCCCGACCGTCAGCCGGCCGGACGTCAGGCCGGTCGCGGTGATCGACCCGGTGTCGGTGTGCAGGTCGGCGGCGTCGGCCCGGCCCGAGATCCGCACGTTCCCCGAGCCCGCGCTGAGCTCCGCCGAGGAGGTGCGCAGGTCCGTCGCGGCGACCGCGCCGGTGTCGCCGTGCAGCCGGACCGTCCCGGCCAGGCCGGAGACCCGGATCGACCCGGCGCCGCCGCGCACCTCGACGGCCGTGGCGCGCGGCACCTGGATCCGGTAGGAGATCCGGCACGGGTTGGATCCGATCACGCTGTGCCCGCACTTCGCCGACAGCGACAGCGTCCGCCCGTCGACGTCATGCCGCGGCTGCGGCTTGTTGCGGTCGTTGGACCAGCGCAGACGCTCGGTGACCTTGATGCCGGGGGAGTCGGAGGCGGTGATCTGCACCGACCCGTCGCCCGGCGACACCTTCAGCGCGCCGACGCCGTCCGGCGCGGTGTAGGAGCGGTCCTCGGTGTGGCGGCTGAAGCTGAGCCCGCAGCCCGCCACGGCCGCTCCCGCCAGCACCGCCGAGCCGGCCAGCGCCGCCCCTGCCAGAGTTCTCACGTCGCGTCTCTCCCCGCCGCTCGCCTCGCGCCCCCGTCACGGGACAGCCTGCCGTGCGGCCGGCCGCGCCGACAGGAGGCGGACCGGCGTTCCGGGGGTGGGGCTAACCCCACCCCGCCCCGGTTCAGCGTTCGCCGCCCGGCTTCCACAGCACGTCGCCGTGGCCGGCGTTCGCGACGCGGCACAGGATGAACAGCAGGTCCGACAGCCGGTTCAGGTACGCGGCGGTGAGCGGGTTCACGCCCCGGTCGGCGGCGTCCGGGTCGCCGACGGGAGCGGCGCCGTGCGCCTCGATCGCCGCCCACGCGGACCGCTCGGCGCGCCGCGTCACCGTCCGCGCGACGTGCAGCAGCGCCCCGCCGGGGGTGCCGCCGGGCAGGATGAAGCTGCGCAGCGGCTCCAGGGCGGCGTTGTGCTCGTCGCAGGCCGCCTCGAGGCGCTCGATGTAGGACGGGTCGACGCGCAGCGGCGGGTACTCGGGGTCGGGCACCACCGGCGCGCACAGGTCGGCGCCGACGTCGAACATCTCGTTCTGGACGCGGGTCAGCAGCGTCCTCAGCTCCTCCGGCAGGTCGCCGAGCGTCAGGGCCGCGCCGATCGCGGCGTTGGCCTCCTCCACGTCGGCGTAGGCGGCCAGGCGGGGGTCGGTCTTGCTCGTCCGGGACGCGTCGCCGAGCGCGGTGCTGCCGTCGTCGCCGGTCCGGGTGTAGATCCGCGAGAGGACGACGGGGGTCTCCCTGTTCTTCGCCATGGCCGTCACACTAGCGCCGGGGCGGGCGGGGCCGGACGGCGCGGGCCGACCGTCCGGTGACGTCGGAAAACCGTTCGGTAGTGTTCGTTTCGTGTACGACTACGTCATCGTCGGTGCGGGCAGCGCCGGCTGCGTGCTGGCCGCCCGGCTGTCGCAGGACCCGGCGGCCAGGGTGCTGCTGCTGGAGGCCGGGCCGCCCGACGACGCCCCGGAGATCCACATCCCGGCGGCGGTGGCGAGCCTGATCAAGGGCCCGTACGACTGGGACTACACGACCGTCCCGCAGGAGCACGCCGACGGGCGCGCGGTGTACTGGCCGCGCGGGCGCGCGCTCGGCGGCAGCTCGTCCACCAACGCGATGATCTACATCCGCGGGAACCGGTACGACTACGACACCTGGCGCGACGCCTACGGGTGCGACGGCTGGGGTTACGAGGACCTGCTGCCCTACTTCCGCCGCGCGGAGGACCAGCAGCGCATCGCGACCCCCTACCACGGCACCGGCGGCCCGCTGCGCGTCGAGGACCTGCGCTACAAGCACCCGCTGACGCAGGCGTGGGTGCAGTCGGCCAAGGCGTACGGACTGGCCGCCAACCCCGACTTCAACGGCGCCGACCAGGACGGCGTCGGCTTCTACCAGGTCACGCAGCGGCGCGGGAAGCGCTGGTCGGCCGCGGCCGGCTACCTGCGTCCGGCGCTGCGCCGGCCGAACCTCACCGTCGTCACCGACGCGCTGGTCACCAGCGTCCTGATCGAGAACGGCCGCGCGACGGGCGTCCGGTACGAGGCGCGCGGCGAGACCGTCGAGGCGCGCGCAGGCTCCGAGGTGATCCTGTCCGGCGGCGCGGTGAACAGCCCCCAGCTGCTGATGCTGTCGGGCGTCGGTCCCGCCGACCACCTGCGCGCGCACGGCATCGACGTGGTCGCCGACTCCCCGGTCGGGCAGGGCCTCCAGGACCATCCGTTCGTCAACGTCATGTTCGCGACCCCGCACACCAAGGGCCTGTGGGAGCTGGCGAACGCTCGCGCGTTCGCGCTCTACACCGCGCTCGCGCGCGGCCCGTACGCGTCCAACCTCGCCGAGGCGGGCGGGTTCGTCCGGACGGTCGACGGCCTGCCCGCGCCCGACCTGCAGTTCCACGTGCTGCCGACCCCGTTCGTCGACCAGGGGCTGGTCGAGCCGTCGCAGCGGCTGCTGTCGGTCATGGTCACCGCGATCGCCGTCGCCAGCCGGGGGTCGCTGACGCTGCGGTCCGCCAGCCCGTACGCCAAGCCGCTGATCGATCCCGCCTACCTTGCCGACAAGGCCGACCTGGACATCCTGGTCGCGGGCGTCCGGAAGGCCCGCGAGATCGCCGCCGTCGGCCCGCTCGGCCATCTGGCGGGCGGCGAGTACGCGCCGGGCGAGCCGGTCCAGGACGACGCGGACGTCGCCGCGTTCGTCCGCCGCGAGTGCGCCACGCTGTTCCACCCCACGAGCACCTGCGCGATGGGCGGCTCCGATGACGCCGTCTGCGATCCCGAGCTGCGCGTCCGCGGCGTCGAGGGACTGCGGGTCGTGGACGCCTCCGTCATGCCTGCGGTGCCGCGCGGCAACACCAACGCCCCGGTGATCGCGATCGCCGAACGCGCCGCCGACCTCATCCGCGGCCGCGCCCCGCTCCGCCCGGCGGGCCGCTGACCCGCTGGCGGACGAGGCGACGCCGCCTTGCCGGCCTCGGCGCGCGGTGCGTCCCGGGCCCTCCCGCACGCGTTGGCGCCGTTCTTCTGAAATGACCGGCTCCCGATTGTGCGTCTTTTTCCACTCTGCTCTCGTTTCCGTTCGGTGACGCCGAAGCCAATGCCACAATGAATTGGCGGATCGGTCCGCAGTGGGGGCGTGCGGGCGACGGTCGGGAAATGGCAGCGCAGGAAGACCGGGTTTTGGACTGTCCAGAACGCGCGTCATGACGCCACTGAGGGACGGTGAGAGTCATGGACCGACTCTATGGCCGGGACAACGGGCTGCCGCTCGCCGCCGAACTCCTCAAACTCCGTCAGGGCGGACCGGGCGCACCGGGCGGCGAATCCCCATTGCTGATCTTCGTCGGACCCGGCGGCGCGGGGAAGACCGCTTTGCTGGACGCCATCGAGGAAGGGCTGCAAGAGCGCGTTCCCCACGCCCGCATGGACGGAACGACGCTGCAGAACTCATCGGTCCCCGATATCCTCGCCGCCCTCGGTTTCGAGCTCAACCGCCGGTGCGGCCGGCTCGACGGGCTGCGGTTCCCGCGGCTGCTCGTCGGCCGCATGGTGATGGACGAGCCGCTCATCGGCGCGGCGGTCGGCGTCGGAGCGGACCCGGAAAAGGCCCGGCAGGAGGTCCGGAGGATTCTCGACGGCTACCGCGACCAGGCGGCGCTCGGGAACTTCCTGAGCCGGCTGGCGGGGGCCGTGATCCCGCCCCTCGCCGTCCGCGCTGCGGGCACCATGGTGGACGCGGCGTGGGCGGAGGTGATCGGCCGGGTCCTCTCCGACCTGATGAGCAACGGCCTGCGATTTCCGAGGTTCGGCCGACGTTCCGGTCTCGAAAAAGGGGAGAGCTGGTACGGCGCAGGGACGGCGGGGCTCGACGAGCTCGTGAAACTCAATGTCCGCTACCACGATTACCCGGCGCACCAGGGCTGGGTCGACCAGCTCCTGCTGGACGCGTTTCTCGCCGACCTCGAGGACGAATTCGCGCACAGCAGGGCCGCCGAGGGCGGATACAAATGCGCGATCCTCGTGGACAACGCCGAGCACGCCGTCGCGTTCATCAAGGCGTTCCTGCCGGCCAGTGCGGGCCGGACGCGCACACCGCCCATCGGGGTGATCGCGGCGGGCCGCGGCGGCCCGGCGGTGCGGGCCCTCGCGGGCGGGGCGCCCTGCGCGTCCCTGTCGGAGATCGACGTCCGGGCGGTGTTCCGCGATCCCGCGGTCCGGCGGCTCCCGGTCGCGCTCGCCGACCTCACGCCGGCCGAGACCGAGCGGATGGCGCGCGACGCGGGGTTCTTCGACCACACGGCGGGAATGATCTACCAGTTCACCGCGGGGAACCCGCACGCGACGGCCAGGCTCGTCCAGGCGGCCGTCGAGTGCGCCGGCGAGCGGGTCGACGTCGGGACGCTCCTCGGCCGCCCGTACGACCCCGCCGATCCCGCCGACCCCGAGCGGTCGATCGGCGAGCGGCTGGTCGACGACTTCCTGTCCGCCTTCAGCGACCGGCGGCGCGAGCATCTGATCACGACGGCCGCCGCGCGGGACCTCGGCGAGGCGCAGTTCATCACCGCGGACCTGCTGGCCCCGGGGGACGCGGCGTTCGTCCTCCGCTCCGACATCTGGCAGCCGGACTTCGGCGGCGGACCCGGCGCCCTGCCCGCGGTCCTCCGGCGGCTGCTGGCACGCCGGCTGGCGGAGCGCACCGTGGGCGACACCACCTGGGACGCGCTCCACGCCCTCCTCCGCCCCGCCGGGCCGGCGGAGGGCCTGACCGGCGAGGAGCGGGTCCGCGACCTGTACCACGCGCTCGCGCTCGGCGACCTGCCGCATGTCACCCGCCGGCTCGCGGTCCTGCTGACCGCGATGCCCGCCTCCGCCTGGCTCGCACTGGCCGCGGCCGTGACCGCGGCGCCGCGCCGCACCCCGGCGGTGCACGGCCCCTGCGCCGAGGCCGAGAAGCTGGCGCGGTCCGTCCAGGCGGCCGACGCACCCGGCCTGCGCGAACCCAGGGTCGGGTCCCGGGCCCTGGCGACCCTCGTCGCCGGTCTCTGGATCGCCGCCGACCCGCTCACCGGCCCGGCCCGGTACGACCTGCACCTCGCCATCGCCGCCTCGTACGACCTGATCGCGCAGGACGCCCACTCCGAGGGGGCCGCGCTGAACGTCGAGGCCGAGCACCACCGGGAGATCGCCGGACAATGGCCGCGCTGAACGCCGTGCGGCAGACCCATGGAGGCATCTGATGGCCGGTCCCGTCCGGAGGGCGCTGAGGCCCGCTTTCCTGCGGCTGCGCGAACCCGACCCTGCCGAGACCTTCGCGCCGCCCCGCTACGCGCCGCGCCCCTGGGTCGTGGCCGTCGCCGCCGTGACGGCCCTGGCGGTCCTGGCCGGCGCCGTCTGGTACGTGTTCTTCCGCCCTCCGACCTGCGGGCACGGCGTTGACCGGATCAACGGGGAATGCATCGGGGTCACCGATGGCGCCGTCCATTTCGACCCGTCGATGAAGAAGGTCGACGCGGCCATCCTCAAGGAGAACCGGCAGGTCACCAAGGAGAAGGGCGGCTACGTGACCGTGGCGTTCCTCGGTGCGCTCTCCACCACAAGGGAGCACGACCTCACCGGCGGCCGGGTCACCCGGGAGATCGAGGGCGCGCACATCGCGCAGATGCGGGCCAACCGCGGCGCCGCCGACGGCAACAGACCGGGCATCAAGCTCGTCCTCGCCAACGAGGGCGCCGACCAGAGCCATTGGAAGAAGGTGGTCGGTGAGCTGGTGAAGAGGCGCGGGTCCGACCATCTGGTGGCGGTGGTCGGGATGGGGATCAGCACACGGCAGACCATCGAGTCGGCCCGCGAACTGTCCGCGCAGAAGATCGGGATGGTCGGCGACGTGGTGACCGGAGACGGGTTCGACAGTTCCGGCGCCGCGCTCAGCCCGTCGGGGACCGGCGGTTCGACCAGGATCGACGGCCTGACCCGGGTGGCCGTGCCGGTGCGGCGGCAGGTGGAGGTCCTGGCACGCCACCTGAAGCCGCGCATCAAGTCGGCCGTGATGGTCGTCGATCGGAAGTCGGACGACCTCTACAGCCAGTCGCTCGCCCGCGACTTCAGCGACCTGTTCAGGGACGCGATCAAGAAGGGCGGGCGCCTGCCCGAGTTCTTCAGCGCCGACAGCCCGAAGCAGCCGGGCCTTCCGAACGCCTTCGCGGCGGTCGCCAGCAATCTGAACCTGTGCGGCGGGGACCCGCCGGACGTCGTGCTGTACGCGGGGCGGACGATCTTCCTGCCGCTGCTGCTCCAGTACTTCGAGAAGTGCGAGAAGCACCCCGTCACCGTGGTCACCGGTTCCGACGCCGAGGGCATCGCGGGCTTCCCCGGCAACGCGCCGGCCACCGTCGTCTACACCCCGCTGACGGACCCGGACCAGGTCGCGAACGACACCGCCGATCCGCAGCAGCAGAAGGCGTTCGCGACGTTCCTCAAGGAGGCCGAGCAGTACTACCCGCCCTTCGACCGGAGCCATCTGCGCGACGCGTGGGAGATGATGGCGCACGACGCGTTCCTCACAGCGGCTCAGGCGGTGCATCTGTCGCGCGGTGGCGAGATCCCGTCGTCGAGCGATGTGCCCAACTTCCTCTACAACCTGCATGAGACGAACTACGTGCAGGGAGCGGCGGGACGGATCGAGATGGACCCGGACGGCAACCCGCACCGTCCGACCATCAACGTCGTGCAGCTCCAGCACGACGGGACGCGGAAGCTGCTGTACTCCGCCCGCGAGAAGCCGTGAGTTCCGGGGTGGAAAGGAGAACGCCCCCGTCGTGTGACGGGGGCGTTGGCCGTTGGGGACGACAGTGCGCGGGGTTCACCGCTTGAGCGCCTTGGCGAGGCGGGCGGCGCGGCGTGACTCGCGGGCCTCGGCCCGCAGCCTGCGCACCCGGTCCTCCCCGGCGGCCTTCGCGAACTCATAGTTGATCATGGCTGGCTCCCTTCGTTCCGGACGGTTCTGGACGGGCCGCGCGTCAGCGCTTGAGCGCCTTGGCGAGCCGGGCGCGGCGCGCGTTGCGGGCTTCGGTCTGCCGCTCGCGTACCCGGTCGGCGATGAGGCCCTTGCTGATCTCCAGGCTGTACATGTCCGCTCCTCGCGTCCGCCGGGCCTTTCTGGCCCGACATGTACAAGGTTCGCGCTAAGGCCCCGGGTGCCACATCGGGACGACGCCCTATTCGCGGGCCTTAGGGCGCCTTAGTTCGCGGCGCCCGGGGCTCAGCCGCCTTAGGGCGCGCGGCGTCGGGGTGCGGATGCCTTAGGAGGGCGGGCCCGGCCTAGGAGACGGCGCGCAGGAGCAGGTCGGTGAGCTGCCGTGCGGCCGCCTCGTCCAGCGGCGCGTGGTCGAGCATGAGGCGGTACCACAGCACGCCGTAGACGACGTCGATCAGCAGTTCGGGGTCGACGCCGGCGGCGATCTCGCCGCGCCCGGCGGCGCGGTCGAGGATCTGCCGGAGCGCGGCGCGGCGGGCGAACAGGAACCGGTCGCGGAACGCCCTGGCGAACGCGGGGTCGAGCAGCGCCTCGGCCATCAGCCCGATGAGGACGGGCCGCTGGCCGCGCTGCCTGAACGTCGCGGCGAGGAACTCCACCAGGTCGCCGGACAGGGAGCCGGTGTCGGGGATGGCGATGCGCTCGTCGGCGATCTCGACCAGCCCGTCGAGCACGACGTCGGCCTTGGACGGCCACCAGCGGTAGATCGTCTGCTTGCCGACGCCGGCGGCCGCGGCGATGCCCTGCATGGTGAGGGCGGCGTAGCCGTGCTCCTCGAGCCCGCTGATCGCGGCGTCGAGGATCGCGCGCCGTGCCGTCTGACTGCGTGGCCGTCCCATGCGGGCAGTTTACAAGACGCGGTGTCTCGATTTAGTATCGAGACGTCACGTCTTGAAATGGAGGCAGGAATGCGCGTTGTGATCATGGGCGGCACGTCCGGGATCGGGCTGGCGACCGCCGAGCTGCTGGCGGAACGGGACGCGGAGGTGATCGTCACCGGCCGGGACCCCGGGAGGTTCGCCGCGGTGAAGTCGGCGACCGCCGAGCGGGTCGACGGCACCGACGAGGCCGCCGTCGCGGCGTTCTTCGAGCGGACCGGCGCGTTCGACCACCTGGTGCTCGCCTTCAGCCCCGGCGCGATCGGCGTGGGACCGATCGCGCAGACGAAGCTGGACGACGTCCGGGCCGCGTTCGACGGGAAGCTGTTCCCCTACCTGTCGGCGATCCAGCACGCGAAGGTGACCGGTTCGATCACCTTCGTGTCGGCGGCGTCCGCCCGCGCCGCGCTGCCGGGCGTCACGGCGCTCGCCGCGGTGAACGGGGCGATCGAGCGGATCGTGTCACCGCTGGCCGCCGAGCTGTCGCCGGTGCGGGTGAACGCGGTGGCGCCCGGCGTGATCGACACCCCGTGGTGGTCGTTCCTGCCGGACGAGCACCGGGAGGCGCAGTTCGCCGAGGCCGCCGGCGGCCTGGCGGTCAAGCGGGTCGGGACCGCGCAGGACGTCGCCGAGGCGATCGCCTACCTCGTCGACGCGTCCTACGTGACCGGAACGATCCTCCCCGTGGACGGCGGCTTCACCGTCGCCTGACCCGCGATGAGTTCCCGGCCTCGCGCCGGTCCCCATGGGGGCCGACACGGAAGGACGGGACACCATGGGCAAGGTCATCACCTCGGCGGCGATGTCGCTGGACGGGTTCATCGCGGGACCGGACGAGACGGGCTTCGAGCACCTCTTCGCCTGGCACGCCACCGGGGACGTGGAGATCCCGTCACGGGATCCGCGCTGGTCGTTCCGCGTGACGTCGGCGAGCGCTCCGGCCATCCACGCCATGCTCGACGTCGGCGCGCTGGTGGTGGGACGCCGGCTGTTCGACCTCACGCAGGGCTGGGGCGGCGGCCACCCGCTCGGCGCGCCGGTCTTCGTCGTCACGCACCGCGCCCCGGACGACTGGGCCCACCCGGACGCGCCGTTCACCTTCGTCACCGACGGGGTGGAGAGCGCGGTCCGGCAGGCGCGGGAGGCCGCGGACGGCAAGGACGTCGGCGTCGCGGCGGGCGACCTGGCGCGGCAGGCCCTGGACGCCGGGCTGGTCGACGAGATCTGGGTCGACCTGGTCCCGGTGCTGCTCGGCTCCGGGACCAGGTTCGTCGACGGGCTCGGCGAGGCGCCGGTGGTCCTGGAGAACCCGGAGGTCCTCCAGGGCGACCGCGTCACCCACCTCCGCTACCGCCTGAAGAAATAACCGGCGGCGTCAGCGAGCGGCGCCCCCGCGAGGCGGGGTCGCTCCTCCGCGGCGCCCTCGCGAGGCGGGCGCCGCCGCGCCTTAGCGCTTGTAGCGGCGGCCGTGGATCATGTTGACCAGGCCGAGGACGCGGGCCATCTCCTTCTCGGTGCGGCCGAACGAGGTCAGGTTCATGGTGGCGAACCGCTGCCGGGTGATGGCCTTCGGCCGGGCGAACTCGCGCAGCCCGTCCGCGCCGTGGATGCGGCCGAACCCCGACTCGCCGACGCCGCCGAACGGCAGCGCCGCGACCTGCGCGAACGCGGCGAAGGCGTTGATGGACGTCATGCCCGAGCGCATCCGCCGGGCGGCGTCCAGCGCGCGCGACCGGCTGCCGGAGAAGATCGTCCCGGCGAGGCCGTAGGTGGTCGTGTTGGCCTTCTCGACGGCCTCGTCGAGGTCCTTGACGCGGTGGACGGTGATCGTCGGGCCGAAGGTCTCCTCGCGCACGGCGGCCGAGTCGTCCGGCACGTCGGTGAGCACGACCGGCTCGACGTAGGGCTTGCGGACCGACTCGGCGCCGCCGACGACGGCCCTGCCGCCCTTCTCCAGGGCGTCCTTGATGTGCCGCTCGATGATGTCGAGCTGGCCGGGCATGGTGATCGGGCCGTAGGCGGCCTCGCGGTCGAAGCCGGGACGCAGGTCCTTGGCCTTCTCGGTGAGCTTGCCGAGGAAGCGGTCGTAGGCGTCGTCCACCACGTAGATCCGCTCGACGCCGATGCAGGTCTGGCCGGCGTTGGACATCGCGCCCCACAGCGCGGCGTCGGCGGCGGCGTCCAGGTCGGCGTCGGAGTCGACGATGCAGGCGTCCTTGCCGCCGCACTCGGCGACGATCGGGGTGAGGTTCTCGGCGCAGGCGGCCATCACCCGCTTGGCGGTGCGGGCGGAGCCGGTGAAGGCGATCTTGTCGACGTCCGGGGACGAGGCGAGCGCGGCGCCGGTCGCGCCGAGCCCGGTGACGACCTGCAGCACCGGGTGCTCGGGGATCACGCCCCCGACCAACTCGGCGAGCAGCAGCCCGACGCCGGGGGTGAACTCCGACGGCTTGAACACCACCGCGTTGCCGGCGGCGAGCGCGTAGGCGATCGAGCCCATCGGGGTGAAGATCGGGTAGTTCCACGGGCCGATCACGCCGACCACGCCGAGCGGCTGGTACTCCAGCTCGCAGCGCTGGTTGATCGCCATCAGGCCGGGGTAGACGGTGCGCGGCCCGAGCACCTTGCGGGCGTTGCGGGCGGCCCAGTCCAGGTGCGAGATCGCCATGATCGTCTCGAGCTGGGCGTCCTGGACCGGCTTGCCGGTCTCCTGGTGGATGAGCTCGGCCATCCGGTTGAGGTTGCGGGTGAGCGCGCCCTTGACGTTCAGCAGCCGCAGCCGGCGCTCCTTCCAGCCGAGGGCGCGCCACCAGCCGGCGGCCTCGCGGGCCCGACCGAGGGCCGCGGCGACGGCGGCGGCGTCGTGCACGGGGTGCTCGGCGACGACCTCGCCGGTGGCCGGGTTCAGGGACGCGAACGTCTCGGTGCTCTCCGTCGCCACGGACATGCGGAACCTCCCGGGAGGAGCCTGGTAAGTGATTACTTGCAGTTGGGTACTCGCTAGTAAATCACTCTAGGCGGCCGGGTGTCCCGGTCGGGCGTCCGGAATCCAGCTCCCGTGGAAACCCGCCGGTACCCGCCGGGGGAGCCGCACGCTCGCCGCCCGCGACAGGTCCGCCGCGTCCAGGACCAGCAGCTCGGCGGACGCGGCGCCGGAGACGATCGACAGCAGCCAGCCCTCGTCCTCCGCGCGGGCGCCCTCGGCCGGGACGAACACCGCCTCGCCCGCGGACGCGCCGTCCCCGAGCTCCCGCGCCGACGACGAGCCGTCGCGCAGGTCGTACTTCACCACCGCGCTCCCGGTCACCGTGTACAGGTACCGGTGCGGCAGGCCCGTGCGGGCGTCGTCGTGGGTCGGGAACTCCACGCCCCGGTCGTCGAGCTGCTCCTCGGCGACCCGTCCGGTCGCCGGGTCCAGCGTCCACCGGTACAGGCGCGCGGTGCTGGACCCGGCCGTGTCCTGCGCCGGGTACGCCGAACCGCCGATCTCCTTCCACGTGGCGGCGAAGTCCGCGGGACGGTAGCGGACGCCGTCCAGCACGATCCGGCCGGCGCCGTCCTCGTGGGCGTTGCCGACGTGGAAGACGTAGCACGGGTCGATGTCGAACCAGCGGACCTCGCCGGCCGCGTCGCGCGGCATGACGCCGAGCCTGGCGCCGTAGGCGTCGTCCCAGCGGAACGGCATGCCGCCGCCGCGCATCGCCAGCTCCATGTCGAACACGACGGGCAGGTCGAGCCAGATCACGTGGTGCTCGGTGATCGCGAAGTCGTGCATCATCGTCGGGCCCGGCACCGGGATCTCGCGGCTCTCCACGACCCGCGACCCGTCCGCCGACAGCCGGTGGTAGGTCAGGTGGGGCGGCAGGACGCCGTAGCCGAAGAACAGCAGCTCGCCGGTCGCCGGGTCCTGCTTGGGGTGCGCGGTCATCGCGGTGGTCAGCGTCCCGCCGAAGTCGCACGGCCCGACCGTGCCGACCTCGGGCGTCATCTCGTAGGGGAAGCCGATCTCGACCAGCGCGAGGATCCGGTCGCCGTGCGGGATCACGTGGGTGTTGGCGGGGACGGCGGTGAGGTCGAGCGTGCCGTCGTCGCTCACGAACCGGGCGTTCTCGTCGGTGAACTCCCTGGTGCGCACCCAGCGGTTGCGGTACCACTCTGCGCGCCCGCCGCGCAGCCGCACGCCGTGGATCATCCCCGGGCCGGTGAACCAGTGGCCGCTCGGGCGGCCGGGCAGGGGGTTCGGGCCGTTGCGGAAGTAGCGGCCGGTCAGCTCGGGCGGCAGCGTGCCGGTGACCTCCAGGCCGGTGGCGTCGATCTCGTCCGGGACGGGGGCGAGGCGGCCCTCGAGCCAGCCGGCGTTCCGTGCCGCTTCGGTGTCGTGCGTCATGTCCCCGTCCTGTGCCTCGCGTGCCGGTCCGAGCGGTTCGCCGGGGTCCTACCCCAGGTCAGAGGGGGTCATCGGGCGATCTCGTGGTCGATGCCGTGGCGGGCGAAGTACCGCTTCCGCGCGATCTCGGGGTAGCGGGCGGTGAAGACGATCGGGATCGCGAAGCCGGCGACCTTGACGCCGACGAGCAGCGCGGTGTTGTGCGGCGCGGCGTGCTGGACGTCGGCGAGGACGAGCGCCATGACGGTGAAGCTGACGGCCCACACGACGGCGATGACCGTGGTGATCCGCTTGAACAGGTCCGTCGCGGCGATGTCCGCGTCGACGTCGCGGCGGGCGACGCCCTCGGTGAAGGGCCGTCCCATGAGCACGGTGCCCCAGGCGGTGAGGGCGAGCCAGCCGATCGCCATGGACGCGCCGTAGCCCAGCAGGGCCGAGTCCGGGGCGGCGAAGGCGAGCGCGGTGAGCAGCGCCATGAAGACGATGGTGGACAGCTCCAGGACCAGCGAGTCGAGGCGGTTGCCCCGGCGCAGGTCGTGCGCGAGCAGCACCAGTGCCGCGACGAGGCCGGTCAGCGCGCCCGCCTGGTCGCTCCAGCCGCTCACGACGGCGAGCAGGATCCACGGGAGGAAGGTCCGGACGTAGTACCCCAGCATGGTGCGAGCCTCTCATCGGGCGACGTTCCAACTTCGACATGTCGGAATCTAAACGTGGCACTCTCGACATGTCAATACCGACATGTCAGAATCAAGGTATGAGCCTGCGCCACGCGTTGCTGGGACTGATCGCCGAGATGGACGGCGCCAGCGGATACGACCTGCTGAAGGTCTTCGAGATCTCCCTCGGGACGGTCTGGCAGGCCACCCAGAGCCAGCTCTACGGCGAGCTCGGCAAGCTCACCGACGGCGGGCTGATCGAGGTGTCCGCCGAGGGGCCGCGCGGCCGCAAGGAGTACGCGATCACCGGCGCGGGCCGGGCCGAGCTGCGCCACTGGATGGTGGAGACCGAGCCGAAGCCGCACCGCCGCGACGAGGTGATGCTGCGGGTCTTCTTCCTCGACCAGGTCGAGCCCGACGAGGCCCTCGGCTACATGGACCGGATGATCGACGTCTACTCCGGACGGCTCGACGACCTGGCCCGGCTGGAGGAGATCGTCCCGTGGGAGGAGGAGGGCGGGCTCACCGGCAACGGCCGGCTGACCATGGAGTACGGCAAGCGCTTCATGGCGATGCGCCGCGACTGGTTCGTCTGGGCCCGCAAGCAGTACGAGGAGCGCCGGCCCGGCGCGGGCGGCGGCTGACGCGCGTACGGCCGGGCGGAGCGGGGGCCCGTCCGGCCGTACGTTCTACACAGTGGCGTCGCGCGCGCCGTCAGAAGTGGTCCGCGGCCCACTCGGCGAACGTGCGGGCGGGGCGGCCGGTGATGCGTTCGACCTCCGGTGAGATCTCGACGTCACGGTTCACCGCCTCGGCGCGCATGCGCAGGAGCACGTCGATCAGCCCCTCGCGCATGTAGGGGCGGGAGAGCATCTCCTCCCGCGCCTGCTCGGGCGTGATCTCCTCGAACCGGGCCGGGATCCCGGCGGCGGCGCCGATGATCTCGACCATCCGCGGGTGGGTGAGCGCCTCGGGGCCGCTGAGCACAGGCTTCGCGCCGACGAGGTCGTCCGACAGCAGGGCGCGGGCGGCGACCGCGGCGATGTCGCGCTCGTGGATCGGCGCGCTGCGGGCGTCCGGGTAAGGCTCGCGCACCGGCTCGCCCGCGCGGATCGTGTCCTCCCAGGCCAGCGCGTTGCTCGCGAACTCGCCCGGGCGCACGAACGTCCACTCCAGGCCGGTCTCCTCGATCGCCCGCTCGACCTCGAGGTGGTGGGCGCCGATCACGTTGGCGGGGTCGTCGCTCAGCGCGGCGGCCGACGACAGCAGGACCAGGCGCCGGACGCCGTGCTCGCGGGCGCGCTCCAGCAGGTCGCCGAGGCCGCTCCAGAACACGGCCGGGTTGACGAAGATCGCCGTGACACCGTCCAGCGGCATCGCGTCGGTGCGGGCGACCTCCACCTCGCCGGGCAGCCGCGCGGTGGCGGGGTCGCGGGTCAGCGCGCGGACCTTGGCGTTCGCGCAGAGCAGCTCGCCGACGAGGTGGCGGCCGACGTTGCCGGTGGCTCCGGTGACAAGGATCATCGTGGGTCTCTTTCGGACGGGTTCCGGTGGGGTGGTGCGCACCCATCTTCAACCAAATGGATGAAGACGTCAAACAGTCGGATGTATGACGACGTCAGCAGGCGGTAGCATGAGCGGCGTGACAGAGGAGACGGCGTGACCGAGGAGACCGTGCCGCGGGAGACGCGACGGCCGCGGCGCGCGCCCGCCCCCGGCGAGCGCAAGCTCGACGCCGAGCGCTCGCGGCGGCTGCTGCTCGACGCGGCCATGGAGGAGTTCGCCGCCAAGGGCTACGCGGGCGCCCGCGTCCAGGACATCGCCGACCGCGCCGGCGTGAACAAGCAGCTCATCAACTACTACTTCGGCGGCAAGCAGGGCCTGTACCTCGAGCTCGGCCGCCGGTGGCAGCGGACCGAGGCCGAGATCAACGACCCGGCCGTCGGCCTCGACGAGGTCATGGCCCGCTACCTGCGGTACGCCCTCGAAGACCCGCGCGGCCTCCGGCTGTCCGCCTGGCGCGGGCTCACCGAGGACCCGCCCGCCGACCGGCCGCCCGTCGAGCGCGAGGACCTCTCGGAACTGGAACGCCGGCAGGCCGAGGGGGAACTGGCCGCCGACCTCGACCCCGCCGCGGTGATGCTGGTGATGATGGCGTCGGTGGCCGCACCCGTCGTGCTGCCCCAGATGGTCCACCGCGTGTACGGGCTCGCCCCGGACTCACCGGAGTTCCAGGAGCGCTACGCCGACCAGCTCCGGCGGATCGTCCGCCTCCTCGCGGGCTGCCGCCACACCGGACGCCCGGAGCCCGGCGAGCCCCCGGCACCGGGCGGCACGCCCTAGATCCAGTCCTGCCAGAACATGAAGCCCGCGTGGCCCAGCTCGATGTTGTAGGCGTTGATGCCGAGCGCGTCCGTGATGTGGTAGATCAGCCGGAAGAACGCCCGGTTGACCGGCTCGATCCACAGCAGCGCGATCAGCGCCAGGAAGGCGTAGCCGCCGTACCCGCTGACCTGGTCGACGAAGCGGCGCGGCAGGTACGGCTCGACGATCCCGAACCCGTCCAGCCCGGGGATCGGCAGCAGGTTCAGCAGCGCCGCGGTGACCTGCAGGAACGCCAGGAACGCCAGGCCCAGCCAGAACACCGCGTGGCCCTGGCTGGCGAAGTTCTTGAAGATGACCGCGAGCATGATCGCGAAAAGGGCGTTGGACAGCGGGCCCGCCGCCGACACCAGGCTGTGCCGCAGCCGCCCCGGGATCCGGTGCCGCTCGATCCACACCGCCCCGCCCGGCAGCCCGATCCCGCCGAGCAGGATGAACACCACCGGGATCAGGAAGCTCAGCATCACGTCGGAGTACCGCGCCGGGTTCAGCGTCAGGTACCCCTTGGCGACCACGCTCCGGTCCCCGGACCGGTAGGCGATGTAGGCGTGCCCGAACTCGTGCACGCACAGCGACACCATCCACGCCGCGATCACGAACCCGAACATGGCGATCCGCGCCGGCTGGACGGTGTTGTCCCCGTACCGCCAGGTGATCAGCCCGCAGGCGACGGTGGCCGCCACGATCACGAGGAACACCGGGCTCGGCCGGACCGCCGAACGCCCCCGCCTCGCGAAGTCCGCAACCATCGCCCCGACCCCTTCCGGTCAGCCGCCCCGTCCGTGCTTGAAAGCTACCGTCTCGTAGGTGCGGGCGCGTCACGGTCCCGCTATGCCCGGCACCACGTAGGTGCGCAGGAAGCGGCGCAGCTCGTCGGGCTCGCGCCGCCGGTCCATCACGATCAGGGACGTGATGATCCGGAACAGGAACTCCACCGTCCCCTCCACCTCGATGTCGGGACGCAGCGTCCGCTGCCGCTGCGCCTGCTCGAAGTAGGGCCGGACGTAGTCGCAGCACAGCGCCAGCACGTGCTCGGCCGCGCCCGCCACCGCCGCCTGCATGTGCCCCGCCGCCTCCGGCACCAGGAAATGCGCGATCGCCGGCTCGTTGCGGACGTACTCCACCGCGTCCATCGTGCCCTCGACGATCGCCTCCGGCACCGACCGCTCGCTGCGCAGCCGCACGGCGAGCCGGTCCAGGAACCGGTGCAGGTCGCGCAGCACGACCGCGAGGATCAGCTCGTCCCGCCCGCCGCTGACCGCCCGGTACACCGTCGCCCGCGACAGCTTCGCCGCCGCCGCGATGTCCTCCACCGTGGTCTTGGCCACGCCGAACCGGGAGAAGCACGCCTCGGCGGCGTCGATGATCCGCTCGCGGGTGGCGTCGGTGCTGACCGGGGGCATGGCCGAAAGATTACCGGCCGCGCCCGCCCGGTCAGCCGAGCGTGTACTCCAGCTCCCAGGTGTGCCGGCCGTCGCCGGTCACGGTGATCCGCCCGACGCCGCGGACCCCGGCCAGCTCCCCGGTCCCGGACGTGGGCACGATCAGCCAGCGCAGCCACTGCGTGCCGGGCGTCCCGTCCTCGGTGCCCGCGCTGTGCTGCAGCACGAACGTCCCCTCCCGGCCGTGCAGGATCCCCTGCACGTGCTCGATCCCCACGTACGCCACGGGCCCGGCCGCCGACTCCACCGTGATCAGCTCGCTGCTGCTCGTCCCGACGAGATCGCCGTGGAAGGTCTTGCGGACGTGCACCCGGGCCAGTTTGTTGCCGTCCTGCTCGTCGTAGGGCTTCTCGGCTTCCCACGCGTCGATGTCGAAGGCGCCGCTCGCTTGGAAGGTCATGCCGTCATGATGCCCGGCCGTCCGGCGCGGGCGCCTCTCCCGCCGGAAACTCCTCGATGCCGAGCACCCGGAGCAGGTCCAGGCGCTCGCGGGTGGCGGCGTCCGCGGGGGTGAGCACCAGGAGCTGCTGCCGCTGGTCGGGCGTGACCAGCGTCTCGCAGTTCATCGTGAGGCGGCCGACGCGCGGGTGCAGCAGGGTCTTGCGGTCGGCGCGCCGGACCGCGACCTCGTGCTCGGCCCACAGGCGGCGGAACTCGGCGCTGGCGGCGCGCAGGCGGTCGACGAGCCCGGTGACGGCGGGGTCGCCGGCGCGGCGTCCGGCGACCGCGCGCAGATCGGCCACCAGCTGCCGGGAGTAGTGGTCGCGCTCGTCGGGCAGGGAGAGGGCGCGCACGGCGGGATCGGTGAACCAGCGGTAGGCGACGTAGCGGCGGTCGCCGGTGAAACCGGTGTGGTCGCCGGTCAGCAGCATGGCCGCCCGGTTCTGCGCCAGGACCTCGCCCAGGTCGGACAGGACCATCGCCGGGGTGTCGCCGAGCAGGTCGAGCATGCGCACCAGACCGGCGCGGGCCATACCGGCCACCGCGTCCGAGGGCGGCGGACGGTGACCGGACAGGTGGAACAGGTGGTCGCGCTCGTCGTCGGACAGGCGCAGCGCGCGGGCCAGCGCGCCGAGCAGCTGCGGTGACGGCTGACTGCTGCGGCCCTGCTCCAGGCGGACGATGTAGTCCACCGAGATGCCGGCGAGCATCGCCACCTCCTCCCGGCGCAGGCCGGCGGTGCGGCGGCGAGGACCGTCGGCCAACCCCACCTCGCCCGGCCGGATCGCCTCCCGGCGGCGTCGCAGAAAGTCGGCGAGCTGCTCGCGTTCCATGACCCCATGGTTCCTCGCGGTGGGCGGCGTATCCAGGGAGCGGCTCTCCCACGATGAACGCTCCTCTCCCGCCCGTCCCGGCTGCGGCGCAGAGTTGGTCGGGAGCAACGAGGGAGAACATGATGCAAACGCGAACCCTGGGACGCACCGGACCGACCGTCTCCGCACTGGGCCTGGGAGCGATGAGCATGTCGGGCGCCTACGGCGCGGCCGACCGCACCGAGAGCACCGCCACCGTGCACGCCGCGCTGGACGCCGGCGTCACGCTGATCGACACCGGCGACTTCTACGCGATGGGTCACAACGAGCTGCTGCTCGCCGAGGCGCTGCGCGGGCGGCGCCGCGACGACTACGTCCTGAGCGTCAAGTTCGGCCTGCTGTCGGGACCGGGGCCTGGCTTCGGCGGGTACGACGGCCGTCCCGAGGCGGTGAGGAACTTCCTCGGCCACTCCCTGACCCGGCTGGGCACGGACCACATCGACATCTACCGTCCCGCCCGGCTGGACCCGGCCGTACCGATCGAGGACACCGTGGGCGCCATCAAGGACATGATCGACGCCGGACACGTGCGGCACCTCGGCCTTTCGGAGGTCGACGCGGCCACGATCCGCCGGGCGCACGCCGTCCACCCGGTCTCCGACCTGCAGATCGAGTACTCGCTGATCTCCCGCGCGGTCGAGGCGGACGTCCTGCCCACGCTGCGCGAACTCGGCATCGGCCTCACCGCCTACGGCGTCCTCGGCCGCGGCCTCATCTCCGGACACTGGACCGCCGGCCGCACCGCCGCCCCCGGCGACAGCCGCGCCGCGTCACCTCGCTTCTCCGCAGACAATATCGAACACAACCTCGCCCTCGTCGACGCCCTACGCCGCGTAGCCGAGGCACGAGGCTGCACCGTCGCACAACTGGCCATCGCCTGGGTCGCCGCCCAAGGCGAGGACATCGTGCCCTTGGTCGGCGCCCGCACCCGCGACCGCCTGACCGAAGCCCTGCCTGCGGCGGAGCTAACCCTCACTGCCGAAGACCTAGCCGAAATCGAAAAAGCAGTACCAGCGGGCGCCGCGCGCGGTGACCGCTACCCGTCCACCTTCATGCCCAACCTCGGCGTAGGCAACTGACCTGAGACCCGCGTGCGCCCCCCGCTGCTGCGCACCACGGCCGAGGTAGTCGATGCGAGGCGGCAGCGACCACCGAGTGGCAACCGGATGAGCGACCAATGCGGGGGCCGGCGGTTGGCGAGCGCCGGAAACCGCGATCCCAGCCGAGCGAATGAGGTAGGACGACCGGCGGCGAGCGCGCCCGGCCCCCGACTGGCGCTGGACGGTGACCAGCGGGCCGTGGGGGCGGCGGTTGGCAAGTGGTCGGCAGCGAGTGGGCAGTGGTCGGCGGCGAGCGGCTGGCGCCGAGCGGAAGCGGCTGGCAGCGAGTGTGGACGGCGAGTGCGGACGGCGAGCGGCGCCAGGGCGTGTTGGTGGGCGAGTGGAATGCCAACGGCGGGTGGCGGCGGCGAATGGTGAATAACGAATGGTGGGGCGCGATTGCAGGCGGAGCAATGGCGGGCAGCGGGTGGCGGCGGTAGCGGCCGGCGGGTAGGCGAGTGGGGGCGGGGGCCGATTCGGCGGGCGAATGCGGGCTGCGAGTGGTGGGGCAGCGAGTGGCCAGCGGTCGGCGGCGAGCGCGCCCCGGGACGACAGGCGGAGAGCGGCGAACGACTGGCGGCGAGCGAGAAGCAGCTGGCGACGGGCGAAGCGGGTGGTAGGCGGCTGAGTTAAGGGAGAAGGAGCTGACATCGAGGGGGCGCGGACGGTGAATGGCGGACGGTGGGCGGATAGCAGCGATTGGCAAGTAGGAGTGGTGAGCGGGGGTGGTGAGGAGTGAGCGAGGGCGGGCGGCGTAGATGGGGTGTCCGGGATGGGTGTTTGGGGCAGAGGCGAGGGGTTGGCCGTGCGGTGGGGTGGCGCTGGCGTACGGGGCCGCCCCTCCAAAGTCAAGGGCGCCTTCGGCGTCGCTTCGCGATGGACTTCGTCCACCCTTGA
>NZ_JASNWF010000003.1 GCF_030283205.1 Actinomadura opuntiae | reverse complement strand
CGCTGTTGTCGCTGGCCCGTCGCCGCGTCAACGTGCTGTGGGCCATGATCCGCAACGGTGAGTGCTACCACCACTCACCGCCCGTCACGGTCGCGGCTTGACAACCTCATTGGGAAGTCTCCTCTTGCAGGCCGAGTCGTCTTCGTGGGCCGAGTCAGCGGTCGACCGCGGTGGTGCCGCCGTCGACCGTCAGATGGGTGCCGGTGATGAACGAGGCCTCGTCGCTCATGAGGAACCTGACCGCCGCGGCCACCTCCTCGGGACGTCCGAGCCGGCCGACGGGGGCCTTGGCCTCGAACAGCGGCCGCATCTCCGCCGGCACGTCCGTGCTGAGCATCGGGGTGTCGATGTACCCGGGGCAGACGGCGTTGACGCGGACGCCGTCGCCGGCGAGCAGGTGCGCCAGCGAACGGGTGAGGCCGAGCATCCCGGCCTTGGACGCGCAGTACGACGGGATGAACAGGCTCCCGAGGAACGCCTCGATCGAGGCGATCCCGACGATCGCCGAGCCCTCCTGCGCGCGCAGGTCGTCCAGCAGCGCCTGGGACAGCAGGGCGTGCGCCCGCAGGTTGACGTGCTGGACCGCGTCCCAGCGGGCCTCGTCGAGGTCGCCGACCGCGGCGGGCCCGGAGATCCCGGCGGCGTGGACGAGCCCGCCGATCGGCCCGAGCGCGATGCGGCTGCCCTCGATCGCGTCGGGGAAGGCGGACGAGTCGGTCACGTCGATGCCGACGGCCAGCGTCGCCGTCCCGGTGTCGGCGGTGATGGCGGAGGCGACGCCGGCGGCGTCGGCGCGGTCCCAGAGGGCGACCGGGCGGCCGGCCTCCGCCAGGGCGCGGGCGCAGGCGGCCCCGATGCCCGAGGCGGCGCCCGTCACGATGACGGCGGTGGTGGGGGAGGGGGCGGGCACGGTCATAGGCCCTCCGGATACTTGATACTTGATGCAAGTTCGGATTGAGATTAGCGTGCTGGCGATCCCGCCGACAGGGGCGGGCGGGCCGGTGCTGGAGGGTGCGGGTGCGGGAACTGCGCGGGAAGGCGGCGGCCATCACCGGCGCGGGCAGCGGCATCGGGCGCGCTCTCGCCGTCCGGCTGGCGCGCGAGGGCGTGAGCCTGGCGCTCGCCGACATCGACGAAGAGGCCCTCGCGGAGACCGAACGCGCCGTGAGCCCCGGCACCACGGTCGTCACGCAGGTCACCGACGTCGGCGACGAGGATTCGGTGCTGGCGTTCGCCGACCGCGCGTTCGGCTCGCTCGGCGAGGTGCGCCTGCTGTTCAACAACGCGGGCGTCTACATGGGCGGGCGGACATGGACGCGTCCCGCCGCCGACTTCGAGTGGACGCTGCGGGTGAACCTGTGGGGCATCCTGCACGGTGTCCGTTCCTTCGTGCCCCGGATGATCGAGCAGGGCGGGGAGGGCCACATCGTCAACACCTGTTCGGTCGCGGGCCTGTTCGCCGGTCCAGGCGCCGCGCCCTACACCGTCTCCAAGTGGGCGGCGTTCGCCGCGACGCTCAGCCTCGCCCAGGAACTGGCGCTGGAGAACTCCCCGCTGCGCGTCTCGGCGCTGTGCCCGGGCGGGGTGCGGACCCGCATCCACGAGTCGGAACGGGGGCGGCCGGAGGACCTGGCCACCGAGCCGGGGGAGGACTCCGCGTTCATGGGGGAGATGATCGCCGCCACCGTCGCCGGCGGCATCCCCGTGGAGCGGGTGGTGGAGGAGACGCTGAGCGCCGTCCGCGAGGGGCGCTTCCTCGTCCTCACCCACCCCGAGTACGAGCCGGGGCTCGCCGAGCAGGCGGAGGCGCTGGCCGCCGGACGCCTGCCGCGGCTGCCCGACTTCGAAGGGAAGGGATGACGATGTCGCCCACGAGCAGCACCGCGCCCAAGGGCATGGACTCGCCGATCGTGCCGAAGATCATGAAGGTGATGGCGCGGCTCAACATCGCCGCCTACCGCGCGACCGGCGGCCGGATCGGCGGCACCTGGCGGATCGGCAGCGCCTTCCGCAAGGGCGTGCCGATCTGCCTGCTCACCACCAAGGGCCGCAAGACGGGGCGGCCGCGCACGCAACCGCTGCTGTACATGCCGGACGGCGAGCGCGTCATCCTCGTGGCCTCCCAAGGCGGGCTGCCGAAGCATCCCCTCTGGTATCTGAACCTGTGCGCGGATCCGCGGGTGACCGTCCAGGTGCGGCGGGACGTCCGCCGCATGCGCGCCCGCACCGCCGACCCCGAGGAGCGCGCGGCGCTGTGGCCCCGTCTCGTCGCCGTCTACGCCGACTTCGACAAGTACCAGTCCTGGACGGACCGCGAGATCCCCGTCGTCATCTGCGAGCCGGCCTGACACGTCGCGCCGGGCCGGTTTCGACGACGCGTCCGGTGACTCAGATCAGGGAGAGCGAGCCGAGGTCGCGGATCGCGGCGCAGGAACGCGTCGTCATGGTCAGGAACATGCGGTCGCCGCGTTCGGTGCGCGTCCCGTACGCGCACCCCAGGACGGTGATCAGTGGGCCCTGGAGTGCGGCGAACCGGTAGTCCTCGAAGCATTCGCCGAGGCCGTAGCCGTCCACTCCATACCCGGTCACGGCAGCGTGGTAGGTCTCGACCAGCGAGTGCTCGTACGCGGCCCGGTCGCCGGGGTCCAGGCCGGTGCCGAGGAAGAAGGCCAGGTCGCGCAGCGGATGCCCGAGGCTGAGCGTCTGCCAGTCCACCGCCGTCACGCCGCGTTCGGGGGCGGGCGGGAAGATGAGGTTGTCCAGCCGGTAGTCGCCGTGGACGAGGCCGAAGCGTTCCGGACGGGCCGTCACCCATGCGGCGATCGCGTCGGCGGTCTCGCGGAGCGTCCGGACGTCCCGGTCGCCGAGTTCGCCGGCGAAGCGGTCGACGAACGTCTCGACGGCGGGCGCGTACACCTCGCCCAGCGTGACCGCGTCGTCCTCGCCGACCGCGCTCAGCCACGGCAGGTCCAGCAGTGTCGGGTCGCACCAGCGGGGTCCGTGCAGGCCCGCCAGGTTCGTGACCGCGTCGGCCGCCTGCTCCGGCGTGCAACCGGCGATCTGGTCGCCCTGCGTCGCCGGGTGCAGGTCTTCGAGCAGCAGGACGAACGTCGTGTTGTCGTCGGACAGGGCGCTGTAGTGGCAGCGAGGCGTCCGGACCGCCACCGTCGGGGCGATGTCCCGGTAGAAGGACACCTCGGCCCGGTACGCAGGGCCGAGGAACGCGCGGGACGCTTCGTCCTCGGCGGCCAGCTTCGCGACCAGGCGGCGCGGCACGCCCTCGGCGCCCTCCAGCCGGAGGCGGTAGCACGCGCCGATCTGCCCGGACCCCACCTTCTCCCAGTGCACGGCGGTCACGGGCGCCTCGAAGATCTCGCTGAGCGCGGCCGGAGTGAGCCCCGACGGGCCGTCGATGACGGGCACGGGGCTCAGCTCCGACCGGGGTTGCGCTGGGCGCCGCTCGCGAAGCCCGCGGGCCTGGCCTCCCGGTACGCGGTGACGACCGGCTCGACCTCGGCCGGTGTGACGCCGTGCAGGATCACCCCGTCGGCGCCCGCGTCGAACTGGTCGAGGACGCGCCGCGCGCACGCCGCCGCGCTCCCGGTCGCCGACGCGGCCAGCCACTCGTCCGGGATCAGCATCGCGACGTGTTCGAGCTGCTCCACCGTTCCGATCGCGTCGAACGCGCCGGGGAAACCACTGACGAGGTCGTCCGCGCGGAAGCGGGCGAGCGGCGCCGGGTCCCAGCCGTTGACGCGCACCAGCAGGTCGCCGTAGCCCTGCAGGTACGTGGCGAACCGGCCGACGAGCTTGCGCAGCCGCTGCTCCTCGTCCAGGTGATCGCCGACCGTGGCGAGGACCGCCCAGACCCGGACGCCCGCCGGGTCGCGCCCGGCGCGCTCGGCGCCCCGCCGCACCGCCCGCACCGATCGGCTCAGCGTCTCGTCGGTGAAGAAGGTGTGCAGGACGACGCCGTCCGCGACCGCCCCGGCGAACTCCAGGGTCTTCTCGCCCATCGCGGTGAGCAGGACCGGGATGTCCTCGTCGAACGAGGCGTCCTGGTTCAGGTACGGGAAGTCGCCGGCGGGCCCGTGGTGGTCGATCACCGCCTCGCCGCGCCACAGCCGCCGCATGATCCCGATGAAGTCCTCCAGCTGCGCGGACGTGACGCGCGGTAGGCCCATCACGTCGAAGAGCATGTCGAACCCGCGGCCGAGGCCGAGCGCGAAGCGCCCGCCGGTGAGCCGGTGCATCGTCGCGGCGAACGTGGCGGTGACGAGCGGGTGGCGCGTGTTGTGGTTGGTGGCGGCGGTGGCGATGCCGAGGCGCTCGCTCGCCGCGCCCGCCGCGCCCGACAGGGTGGCGGCGTCCTTGGTGGCGAAGCGCTCGGACAGGAACACCGAGCCGAGGCCGAGCCGCTCGCCGTCGCGCACCTGGCCGAGCAGGTCGCGGGGCGAGGACGCGTGCCCGGCCAGCCCGTAGAAGCCGAGTTCCGGCAGGTCGCCCGCGGCCGGCACGTCAGGCGCCCAGCCGCGCGGACGGGGTGAACCGCACCTTGAGCGACTCGTAGCCGGAGACGAAGTTGGCCGACCGGTGGGAGGGCTCGGCGTCGTCGATCGGCTCGATGTCGGGCAGCCGGGCCATCAGCCGCTCGAACATAACCTTCAGCTCCAGCCGGGCGAGGCTGTTGCCGAGGCAGAAGTGCGGGCCGTTGCCGAACGCGATGTGGTCGTTCGGGGCGCGCTCGACGTCGAACCGGAACGGGTCCTCGAACACCTCCTCGTCCCGGTTGGCCGACGGGTAGAGCAGCAGGACCTTGTCGCCCTCGCGGATCGTCCGCCCGCGCACCTCGACGTCGCGGGTCGCGGTCCGGTTCATGTTCTTGATGGGGGAGACCCAGCGCAGCATCTCCTCGACCGCCGTCGGGATCTTCCCGGGGTCGTCGATCAGCTTCTGCCGCTGGTCGGGGTGCAGGCACAGCTGGTACATGCCGCCGGAGATGACGTGCCGGGTCGTCTCGTCGCCGCCGATCAGGATCAGCAGCGACTCCTGGAGCAGCGAGTCGTGGTCGAGGTGGTCGCCGTCGATCTCGGCGTGCACGAGGATGCTCAGCAGGTCGTCGCGCGGTTCGGCGCGGCGCCGCTCGACGGCCCGGGTGGCGTACTCGTTGAACCCGGTGAAGGCGTCCGCGGCCTTGACCATCAGCTCCGGGTCGTCGCCGCCGGTCAGCGCCCGCAGCATGTCGTCCGACCAGGCCAGCAGGGTCTCGCGGTCCTGCGGCGCGAAGCCGAGCGCGTCCCCGATCACGATGAGCGGCAGCTGGGCGGCGATGTCGTGGACGAAGTCGCACTCGCCCCGCTCGCACACCGCGTCGATGATCTCGTCGCAGATCCGCCGCAGGTAGTCCTCCTGCTCGGCGACCCGGCGCGGGGTGAAGCCGGCGCTGACCAGCTTGCGGCGCAGCTTATGCTCGGGGTCGTCCATGTCGATCATCATCGGCATCGCCGCGTTGTCCGGCCGGATCCCGTGCGCGCTGGAGAACGCCTCGGGGTCGCGGGACACCGCCTTGACGTCGGCGTGCTTGGAGATGCCCCACACGCCGCCGTTCGCGTCGCGGTAGACGGGGTCGTTCTCGCGGATCCAGCGCAGTTCCTCGTGCGGGTCGCGGCCCCAGAACTCGCCGCTGACCAGGTTGATCGACTCGTTCATCGTGCTATCTCCACCAGTGCGCGGGAGGCTGGACGGGCCGGCTCGGCGCGCGGCCCGCACCCGAGGGATCGAATGAGACTGCCGTCTCATATTTTCGTAGACTTGATGTTATATACAAGGGGTGAGCCGACCCTCGCGGCACGACGGGATGTGATCCATGCCCACCCCCCTCACCCTGGCGTGGCACGGCGACGAGCTGCTCGACGACGGAATGCGCGAGCTGCTGTGCGGTCCCGGTGCGATGTTCGAGCGCCGCGTCGAGGACGTGCTCGGCGCACCGGCCGAGGTGTTCGCGCAGCGCGCCCCGCACGTCCCCGCCCTGCTCGCCGGCGCGGCCGCGAACACCCCCGACCTCACCTACCTGGCCTTCGCCGACGCCTCGGCCCGTGCCGTGACGTTCGCCGAGGCGCACCGCCTCGCCGCCGCGTACGCCCGCGTCCTTTCCACCCGGTACGGCGTCGGGAAGGGCGACCGGGTGGCGGTCGCGGCGGCGAACGGGCTGGAGCACGTCCTGCTGTGGTGGGGGACGCTCTCCCTCGGAGCGATCATGGTCGGGCTGAACGGCTGGTGGACGCCGGGCGAGCTCGACCACGGCATCGTCCTGACCGGGCCGTCCGTGCTGGTCGGCTCGGGCGGCCCGCTGGCGCGCCTCGGCGGGACCGCGGCGGCGGCCGGCGGCGTCCCGCTCGTCTCCCTGGAGGAGTTGCACGCCGCCGCGACGTCCCTCCCCGACCCTCCCGACGCGCTGCCGGACGCTGCGATCCTCGAGGACGATCCTGCGGCGATCATGTTTACCAGCGGGACGACGGGACGCCCGAAGGGCGCCACCGTGTCGCACCGCAACTTCGTCCACTTCGGGCTGTTCGGCGGGCTCGGCGGCGCCGTCGAGACGCTAACCGGGCCGCCGGGCCGGCGCCAGGTCCCGGACGGCGTGCAGCGCGCCTCGGTGTTCGCCAACCCGCTGTTCCACGTCTCGGGCGTCTGCTTCGCGCTGGCGAACGCCCCGATGTACGGGATCAAGCTCGTCCTGCCGCCGCCGGGACGCTGGGACGAGGAAGCGGCACTGAAGCTGACGCACGACCACGGGCTGACGCAGTGGACCGGCGTCCCCACCCATTTCTGGCGGATGCTGACCCATCCGCGGTTCGCCGAGTACGACACCTCGCGGGTCACCACGATCGGCAGCGGCGGCGCCACCTTCGCCCCGGAACTGCTGCGGCTGTTCGAGGAGAAGATGCCCGGCGTCGGCATCACCAACGGCTACGGGATGACCGAGACGACCGGGACCGGCACCTTCCTCAACGGCCGCGAGATGGACGGGCACCCCGCATCCGTCGGCGCCGCCGCGCCCACCATCCGCGTGCAGGTCCGCGACGAGGACGGGAACCCGCTGCCCGAAGGGGAGGTCGGACGCGTCCACATCAGCGGCGCGGGCGTGTTTCTCGGCTACTGGGGCGACGAGAAGGCGACGGCGGAGGCGCTCACGCCGGACCGCTGGTACCGGTCGAGCGACTTCGGCCGGATCGTGGACGGCGTGCTGTACCTGGAGAGCCGCATGCGCGACCTCATCATCCGGGGCGGCGAGAACGTCTACCCGATCGAGATCGAGTACCGGCTCGTGGAGCACCCGGACATCGCCGACGCCTGCGTCATCGGCGTCCCGCACACCGTCCTCGTCCAGGAGGTCAAGGCGGTCGTGGTGCCGCGCGAGGGCGCGCGCCTCACCGAGCGGGCGGTGCGGGACTGGGTGGCCGCGGCACTGGCCCCCTTCAAGGTGCCCGCGCACGTGGAGTTCCGCGACGCGCTGCCCTACAACGAGACAGGCAAGGTCATCAAGCGGCTCCTGGAAGAGCCGGCCGCCGGATGAGCCGAATGGATACGGGCTACAATATATTCTTCGCGCCGGACGCGGAGTGCGCCGTCCCGGCGGGCACGGCGGGCCGCCCGCGCGCCACCGGACGCGGGCACCGCGCGCTGCCAGCTTTGCGTTGCGTGCCGGGCGGTGTCGGGCCGCCCACCGAGCCTAGGGGTGAGTGAGATCCCGCGGAGCCAGGAACCCGGGCCGCAGGGCGCCGGCGTCACGGGCCGGGCCGGCCTGCTGCCCGAGCAGCACCTGTCCCGGCTGACCAGCGGCGAGCAGGTCCGGCTCTACCTGCGCCGGCTCATCTTCGACGGCGTGCTGCGGCAGGGGCAGCGGGTCCCGCAGGACGCGGTGGCCCGCACGCTCGGGCTGTCGCGGATCCCCGTCCGCGAGGCGCTGATCGCGCTGGAGCGGGAGGGCTGGATCACGATCGTCGCCCACCGCGGCGCCTTCGTGAACGCGCTCGACGAGTCGTCCGTGCACGACCACTACGAGCTGTACGGCCTGTTCTACGGCTTCGCGGTCCGGCGCGCGGTGGAGCGGCGGGGCGCCGAGCTCGGCCCCGCGCTGGCGCCGCTGCAGAAGGAGATCGCCGAGACCGCCGATCCCGAGACGCTGCAGGACCTGTCGGCCCGCTTCCACCGCACCGTCGTGGACGCCGCCCAGTCGCCCCGGCTGCGCAGCATGCTGAAGCAGATGACCGGGATCGTCCCCGGCAACTTCTTCGAGCTGGTGCCCGGCGCGCAGGACGTGGAGAAGCGCGGCACCGCCGCGGTCGTCCGCGCCGTCGAGGAGCCGGACGCGCGGGCGGCGGAGCGCGAGTACGCCGGGATGCTGCGCGCCCAGGGCGACCTGGTCGCCGAGCTGTTCCGCGGCCGCGGCATGTTCGAGCGGCCGGACGCGGAGGACGAGCCCCTCCCATAGCGACGCCCGTCCGCGTTCCCCACGCGGCGGGGCGCCTTCGCGGCGCGGCCCGCCGGCCCGGCGGCACGATCAACGATGGTGGAGGTCCCCGTGACGGACACGTCCGAATCCCCGCATCCCGCGCTGGCGGGCCGCGAACGCGAGTCGGAGGCGCTGACGGACGCCGTCCGGCGCCTCATCGCGGTCGCCACCGCCACCACGGCGCCCCCGGAGGAGACGCTGGCGGCGGCGCGCGAGCTGGAGGCGGTCGCGGACGCGCTGGAACGGCACGTGCCGGACCCGCCGCTGCCCAAGACGATCCTGCAACTCCCGGCCGGCAGCGCCCCCGACTTCACCGGGCGCATGGCGTACGACGTCGTCATGGGCCGGCACAACCCGCTGGCGCTTCCGCTGCGGTTGACGTTCGAGCCTCCGAAGGCGCTGCTGCACGGCACGTTCACCCGCCCCTACGAGGGGCCGCCCGGCTGCGTGCACGGCGCCGTGATCGCGGGCGCGTTCGACATCCTGTGCGCGTCGGCGAACTTCATCGCCGGGGTGGCGGGCCCGACGGCCCGGCTGGAGATCGCCTACCGGCGCCCGACCCTGCTCGGCGAGCCGTGCCTGTTCGAGGGCGAGGTCGAGTCCCAGGAGGGCAAGCGGGTGCGCACGGTCGGCCGGCTCGTGCAGCGCGGCCGGGTGACGGTCGAGGCGACGGGCGACTTCGTCCAGCTGGACCACGCCGACATCGCCCGGATGGCTGCCCAGATGGAGTGAGCGGCCGGGCCCCCGCCGGTGTCCGGTCCCCGCCGGTGTCCGGGGGCGCGTTCAGGGGCGCGGCCAGGGGCGTCCGCTCAGCCGCTCGATGTCGGTGTTGAACCGCTTGAGGCAGTCGGCGAAGGTGCGCACGTCCTCCGGCCCCCAGTCGGCCATGATCCTGTCCAGGCTCTCGACGATCTGGTGGCGCTCCTGGTCGAGCCGGCGCTCGCCCTCGGCGGTGATGCGGAACTTGCGGGCAATGCCGCCGCCGGGGTCGGGGATCCGCTCGGCGAGCCCGGAGCGCACCATGGCCGAGGTCTGCCGGTTGAGGGTGGACTGGTCCAGGCCGAACGCCTCGCTGAGCTGCCGGATCGACATGGGCCCCTCGATGCGGATCCGGCTGAGCAGGATGTAGGCGCTGCGCTCCAGGTGCCCGGCCGCGCGCGCGGAACCGCCGGCGAACTCCAGGCTGTGCCGTCCGAGCAGCATGGTCTCGTACTCGACCAGGTGCGTGGGCTTGTCCATGGTTCCCTCCCGATCCGTGCGCCCGGGAACCCGCGTCCCTGTGCGTCCTCCTCCCTCCTATCACAGCCCATGTGCGACCTACACACGTTGTGTATCGAGCACATCATATGTATGGTGCACATGCGATACGGACAAGCAGTGAGGGAGACCGACGTGGACAACTCCGGGCCCGCCGTGCGCCCGAACGGCATCGTCGCGGTGCTGGCCGTGGCGGGCATCGTCGCCGCGTTCATGCAGACGCTGGTGGTCCCGCTGATCGCCGACCTGCCGCGGCTGCTGGACACCACGGCGTCCAACGCGACCTGGGTGATCACCGGCACGCTGCTGGCGTCCGCCGTCGCGATGCCGATGATCGGCCGGCTCGGCGACCTGTACGGCAAGCGCCGGCTGATGCTGGCGTGCATGGTGCCGCTCATCGCCGGATCGGTGGTGTGCGCGCTGTCGGGCTCGCTCTGGCCGATGATCATCGGACGCGGCCTGCAGGGCCTCGGCATGGGCATGATCCCGCTCGGCATCAGCGCGCTGCGCGACCTGCTGCCGCCCGAGCGGCTCGGCTCGTCCATCGCGCTGATGAGCTCCTCGATGGGCATCGGCGGCGCCTTCGGGCTGCCGATCGCCGCCGCGGTCGCCGAGAACACCAACTGGCGCGTGCTGTTCTGGGGCTCGGCCGCGCTGAGCGTCCTGGTCGCCGTGCTGATCTGGCTGCTGGTGCCCGCCACGCCCGCCCAGGCCAAGGGCCGCTTCGACGTGCCCGGCGCGGTCGGGCTCGGCGCCGGGCTGGTCTGCCTGCTGCTCGCCGTCTCCAAGGGCGCCGACTGGGGCTGGGGGAGCGCCACCACCGTCGGCCTGTTCGCCGTGGCCGTCGTCGTCCTGTTTGCCTGGGGCTTGTGGGAGCTGCGCACCCGCGACCCGCTGGTCGACCTGCGCGTCACCGCGCGCCCGCAGGTGCTGCTCACCAACGCCGCGTCGGTCGTCGTCGGGTTCTCGATGTACGCCCAGTCGCTGATCGCCCCGCAGCTGCTTCAGCTTCCCGAGCAGACCGGCTACGGCCTCGGCCAGTCGATGGTGGCCGCCGGGCTGTGGATGGTCCCCTCGGGCCTGCTGATGATGGCGGTGTCGCCGCTCGGCGCGCGGCTGTCGGCCGCCCGCGGCCCGAAGGTCACGCTGATCTGCGGCGCCCTGGTCGTCGCGGTCGGCTACGGGTCCTCCCAGCTGCTGCTCGGGCACGCCTGGGGGCTGATGGTCTTCACCGCGATCTGCGGCGCCGGCGTCGGTCTGGCCTACGGCGCCATGCCCGCACTGATCATGAGCGCGGTGCCGCAGTCGGACACCGGCTCGGCCAACAGCTTCAACACGCTGATGCGCTCGATCGGCACGTCGGTCTCCGCCGCCGTGGTCGGGGCCGTGCTGTCGCAGATGACGGTGAGCCTCGGCGGGCACGCGCTGCCCTCGGAGAACGGCTTCCGCACCGGCCTGGCGATCGGCTGCGGCGTCGCGGTCCTCGCCGCGCTGATCGCGATGACGATCCCGGGCCGCCGCGCGGCCGCCGCCGCGCGGGAGGCCGCGCACGCCGAGCCGTCCACCGAACCGGTGGCCTGACCGGGCGCGACCCGGCGCTTGGACGGCGATGCGGCGGGTAGACAAACGCCCTGAAAGCATGGCTGAAGGGGGCATTTGTGACTCTGGTGGGAAGTGTTGTTCGCGAGACGGCGCCGCCGCTTCCGGCGCCCCGCGGGGCGTTGTCGGAGGCGGTGGCGGCGGTGCTGCCCCGTCCACCCGGCAGCGGCGTCCAGGTGGCGCCGGACGCCGTGTCCGGCGCCGACCCGTTCGGGGAGGACCTGCAGCTCGCGCTCTACTCCTGCTACGAGCTGCACTACCGCGGATTCGAAGGGGTCGACGCCGACTGGGAGTGGGACCCGGATCTGCTGCGCCTTCGCGGCGCGATGGAGCGCGCCTTCCTGGACGCGCTCCGTGCCGAGACCGTCCCCGGCGACGACGTGACCGGCGTCCTGGACGAGCTGCTGGTGGAGCCCGTCGACGGGCAGGGCGTCTCCCACCACCTGCGCGACGAGGGCGAATGGTGGCAGATGCGCGAGTACCTGGCGCACCGCTCGATCTACCACCTCAAGGAGGCCGACCCGCACGCCTGGGTGATCCCGCGGCTGCGCGGCCACGCCAAGGCGGCCCTGGTCGCGGTGGAGTTCGACGAGTTCGGCGGCGGGCGCGGCGACCGCGTCCACGCCCAGCTGTACGCGGACCTGCTGGAGGACGTCGGCCTGGATGCGTCGTACGGCGCCTACCTGGACCTCGTGCCCGCCGAGATGCTGGCGACGGTGAACATGATGTCGCTGTTCGGGCTGCACCGCGGCCTGCGCGGGGCGATGGTCGGGCACTTCGCCGCCGCCGAGATCACCACCGCGCCCAGCGCCCGGCGGCTGGCCGCCGCCCTGGAACGGCTGGAGGCGGGCCCGGCCGCGCTGCTGTTCTACACCGAGCACATCGAGGCCGACGCCGTCCACGAGCAGGTGCTGCGGCACGAGGTCATCGGCGACCTCCTCAACCGCGAGCCCGAACTGGCCGCCGACGTGGTCTTCGGAGTGCGGGCCACCGAGCTGCTGGAGGACCGGTTCGGGACGTTCGTCCTGGAGCGCTGGCAGTCGGGCCGGTCGTCCCTCAAGGAGCGCCTCTAGCGGGCGGCCTCTAGGAGGCGGCGGCCTCCGACCCGTCGTCTGGGCGCGGCTTCGCGCCCGGACGACGCCGGGCGCGGTGGCTGGTGTCGCAGAACGGGTAGCGGTGGCTCCGTCGGCAGGTGCACAGGGCGACCTGGAAGCGGTCGCACGTCACCGTGGTGCCGTCGTCCAGGACGACCTCGACCGGGCCCTCGACCATCATCGGGCCGCCGGGCACCAGCCGCACCCGCCGCGCGTCCCGCTCACCGGAGCGCTGCGTGCGCGGCCGTCCGGCGGCCTCGGGCTCGGGCGTCATCGTCGTTCACCGTCTTCCGTGCTGGATCCGCGGCATCTCACGCGACCTGCGAGACGTCGTCGGGGCGCTCGTCCGCGGCCACGAGATCGGCGCGGATCACCACCAGCTCCTCGTGCCGCTGCCCGGCGTGCAGCAGGCCCCGCGATTCCAGTTCGGCGGCCCGGCCGAGCATCACCGGCCCGAAGGGCTCCTCGCGGCGGGCCGCGACCGACGCCCGCATCCCCGCGCGTTCGAGCAGGTCGATGGTGGCCGCGACCCCGTTGAGCGCGGAGTGCAGCACCAGCAGCGTCCCGCCCGGGGCCAGGTGGTCGGGGGCCTCGGTGCAGATCCGGTTCAGCAGGGCCCGGCCGTCCGGACCGGCCTCCCACGCGCGGGCCCGGCCGCGCGCCTGCGCCGGGTCCGTCGTCCCGCACACGTACGGCGGGTTGGCGATGATCAGATCGAACCGCTCGCCCGCGACCGGCCCGAACAGATCGCCCCGCACCGCCCGCACCCGCAGTCCCCGCAACCGGGCGTTCAGGCGCGCGGCCAGCACGGCGCGCGCCGACACGTCCACCGCGACGACATGCGCGGCACCGGCGCGCGCGGCGGCCATCGCCACCGCGCCGGTCCCCGTGCCGAGCTCCAGCACGCGGGCGCCGGGCGTCCCGGGAAGGCCGCGCAGCACGTCGGCCAGTAGACGGGTGTCCCCCTGCGGCCGGTACACACCCGGCGGCCTCAACAGCACCATGCTGCTCTCTATGCCGCAGAAGAACAGCCGGAAACCTGGTGAAAGATCACCTTTATGAGGCGCATGTCTCATGTCTGCTTTGTGGCGGAATGCCGGGCCCTGTCGGCCGGCGTGCGGGGTGCGACCGCCGTCCGGGAAATCGGCGGGGCGTCTGAACAGGCCTTGGGCGGGTAACGGAGGCCGGTGAGGCCGACGGGATGTTTTCGCTGGTCGGCTACGGGCAGGGGCGCGTCCAACGCCGCCCCGGAACCCCGTGCTCCCACCGGCCACGGACTAGGAAGGTCGTCCCCATGGCGTTCAACCCGCTCGAACACCGCGGAATCCCGCTGGACGACCAGTTGCGCAACTGGGCGCAGCTGGACGTCGCACCCGTCGATCCCGACGAGTCCGATCCCTACACCAAGTGCCGCATCATCGCGATGAACGGCATCGAGGTGGAGGCGATCATGTTCAGCCACCACTTCGCCCGCGTCTGCCCGGACCTGGAGGTCAAGCAGCAGCTGGCCCGGGTCCGCTACATCGAGGCCCAGCAGCAGAAGGTCGTCAACTGGCTGCTGCCCGGTCCCGCCTCGATCCTGGAGACCACGATCAGCTACGAGCAGGTCGCGGTCGACCTGACCGGCTGGGTCGCCCGGCAGGAGCCCGACCCCTACCTCAGGCAGGCCTACGAGTTCGGGCTGCTGGAGGACTTCGACCACCTGTACCGGTACGCCAACCTGTACGAGATGATCGAGCACCGCAAGGCCGAGAAGATCGTCGACCAGCTCACCGAGGTGATGCCGGGACGCCCCGGCCACCTGCAGCACCGCGACCCCGTCGACAACGTCCGCGAGCCCTATGACAAGACCGCCGCGGCGCCGCTGTCCAAGCTGCACGCGCTGACGATCATGTCGGCCGAGCAGCAGACGATGAACTTCTACATGAACGTCGGCCCCATGTACATGGAGCCCATCGCGCGGCAGCTCTACCAGGAGATCGGACTGGTGGAGGAGGAGCACGTCACCCACTACGAGTCGCTGGTCGACCCGGGCGAGACGTGGTGGGAGCGGCTCGTCAACCACGAGTACAACGAGTGCTACCTGTACTACTCGTTCATGCAGACCGAGACCGACCCGCGCGTCAAGGGCATCTGGGAGCTGCACCTGAACATGGAGCTGGAGCACCTGCGGATCGCCTGCGACCTGATGCGCCGCCACGACGGCCGCGACCCGGAGAGCATCCTGGCGCCCGCGCTGCCCGAGCCGGTCACCTTCGAGCCGAACAAGCAGCTGGTGCGCGAGCTGCTCGGCACCCAGATCGACTTCACCACGCTGGGCACCGGCTACGTGCAGGAGATGCACGAGCGGTTCGAGCGGATGCAGGAGAGGATCAACGCCGAGCCCGGCGCGCAGGAGCGCGTGATCGACGAGCACCGCGCCAAGTTCGGCGACGAGTACCGCCTGGCCACCGAAGGCCCCCATCCCGTCGAGCGGCTGCGCGACAAGCCCGCCCGGTGACGACCAGAAGGAGAGGACGGCTGTGAGCGCCACAACCACGCGGGTGGAGTCCACCGGCGATGTCATCGATCTGCTGCGGGCACAGCACGGGCGGATCCGCGACCTGTTCGACGAGGTGATCCACTCCGAGGGGCGGGAGCGCAAGGAGGCCTTCCGGGCGCTCGTGCGGCTGCTGGCGGTGCACGAGACGGCCGAGGAGGAGATCGTCCACCCGGCCGCCCGGCGGCTGCCCGGCGGCGAGGGGATCGTCGACGACCGGCTGGCCGAGGAGCGCGAGGCCAAGGAGCTGCTCTCGGAGCTGGACGGCATGGACACCGACGACCCGCGGTTCCTGAAGTCGATCGACAAGCTCCGGCTGGACGTGCTCACCCACGCCAGGGCCGAGGAGCGCTACGAGTTCGACCGGCTCCGCGACCAGTTCAGCCCGACGCAGCTCAAGGGGTTCGCCGCCGCCGTCCGCGCGGCGGAGGCGACCGCGCCCACCCATCCGCACCCGGGGGTGGAGTCGGCGACCAAGAACATGCTCGCCGGCCCGATGGTCGCGGTCGTGGACCGCGTCCGCGACATGATCCGCGACGCCCGCGACAAGGGCTGACCGGCGCGGCGCCCGGGCCCGGCGCGCGAGCCCGGCCCGGGCGCCGGCGCCGGCGACCTGTGCTTGGAGGGGAAGATGAAGCGCGCCATCGTGGTGGCCATGGTCGCGGCCGGCGCCGTCGCGGGCGTCGTGCGCCGCCTGCGGTCCGGCGCCGCCTCGGGTGAGGAGGGGCCCGGCCGCTGGCTGACCGTCACCGTCAACCGCCCGCCCGGGGAGTTCGGCCGCGGGCTGCCCGCCCCGCTGGCCCGGCTCGGCGACCACATCGAGGTCCGGACGGCCGAGGCGCCCGGCGGCAAGGGCACCGAGCTGGCCGCGCGGCTGCGCGAGGCGGACGGCGGCGGGACGCTGGCGCGGCTGACCGGCACCGACCCCCGCCAGCAGGTGCGGCAGGCGCTGCGGGAGGCCAAGTCGCTCGCCGAGACCGGCGAGGTCATGCGGCCGGACGCGCCGCCGACCACCCGGCCCACGGTGGGCGGGAGGCTGATGGGCCTGGTCACCCGGCGCGCCGGCGGCGAGGGACGCTTGTGAGGGCGGGGGAGGGACGACCGTGAAGGCTGGGGAGGGACGAGCGTGAGGGCACTGTGCTGGGAGGGCGTCGACGAGCTGGCGGTGCGGGACGTCCCCGAACCGGAGCTGCGCAACGACCAGGACGTCATCGTCAAGGTCATGGCGAGTACGACATGCGGCTCCGACCTGCATCTGATCGGCGGATACATCCCCGCGATGCGGGCCGGCGACGTCATCGGCCACGAGTTCCTCGGCGAGGTCGTCGAGACCGGCCCGGGCGTCCGCCGCCACAAGGTCGGCGACCGGGTCGTGGTGTGCTCCTTCGTCGGCTGCGGGCGCTGCTGGTACTGCGCCAACGACCTGTGGTCGCTGTGCGACAACTCCAACACCAACCCCGGCATCACCCAGGCCATGTGGGGCTACGAGCCGGGCGCGGTGTTCGGCTACTCGCACGCCATGGGCGGCCTACGGGGCAGCCACGCCGAGTACGTCCGCGTGCCCTTCGCCGATTACGGCGCGTTCCCCGTGCCCGACGGCGTCGACGACGTCAGCGCGCTGTTCGCCTCCGACTCGGCGCCCACCGGATGGATGGGCGCCGACCTCGGCGGCGTGCGGCCCGGCGACGTCGTCGCGGTGTGGGGCCGCGGCGCGGTCGGCCAGATGGCCGCGCGCGCCGCGCTGCTGCTGGGCGCCGAACGCGTCATCTGCATCGACCGCTTCCCCGAGCGGCTCGCCATGGCCCGCGAGCACGTGGGCGCCGAAGCCATCGACTACACCGCCACCGACGTCGGAGCCGAGCTCCGGGAACGGACCGGCGGGCGCGGCCCGGACGTGTGCATCGAGGCGGTCGGCATGGAGGCCCACACCACCGGCCCCGAGAACGCCTACGACCGGGCCAAGCAGCGGCTGCGGGCGCAAACCGACCGGCCCGCCGCGGTGCGCGAGGCCGTCTACGCGTGCCGCAAGGGCGGCTCGGTGTTCGTGCTCGGCGTCTTCGGCGGCGTGGTCGACAAGTTCCCGCTCGGCGCGCTGATGAACAAGGGCCTCACCTTCCGCGGCGCCCAGATGCACGGCCAGCGCTACATCCCGATGCTCCTGGACCGCATCGCCGCCGGAGAGCTCGAGACCCGCCATCTGGCCACCCACGAGATGCCCCTCGACGACGCGCCCCGCGCCTACGACCTTTTCAAACACAAGAGCGACGGCTGCGTGCGGGCGGTGATCCGCCCGCACGGCTGAGCCGTCCGGGGGCACGAGGAGGAGAGATGGCCGACGTGTTCACGGTGCTGGCCGAGGACCACACCGAGGTCAGGCGGATGCTGGACGAGCTGGAGGCCGGCCCCACCAAGGCGACCGGCGCCGGCGAGGACGCGCTCGTGCAGCGCCGCAAGGTGGTGCAGAGGCTCATCACCGAGGAGTCCAAGCACGAGGCGGTGGAGGAGGAGTACTTCTGGCCCGCCGTCCGCGAACTGGTCCCGGAGGGGGACCGGATGGCCGACCACGCCGTGGCGCAGGAGCAGTCCGCCAAGCAGGTGCTGGACGACCTCATCGCCGTGCACGCCTGGCAGGACAGGTTCGAGGAGCTGCTGGCGGACTTCATCGCCGACGCCCGCGAGCACATCGCCTACGAGGAGGAGCAGGTGTGGCCGCGCCTGCGCGCGGTCATGACCGCCGAGCGGGCGAAGGAACTCGGCCGCAAGGTGGAGGCGGGCAAGCGGCGCGCGCCGACCCGCCCGCACCCCAACACCCCGCCCAGGCCCGGCGTCCTGAAGGCGGCGGGGCCGATGGTCGCGGCGGCCGACCGGATGCTCGACAAGATCTCCGGCCGCGACCGGGGCTGAGCCGCCGCCGGTCCGTGGACGGTCATGACCGGCCGGGAGGCGGGGGCGTAGCGATCTCCGCCTCCTGCGGCGGCTCCAGCGGTGGGTAGCGCAGATCGAACGCGGGACGCAGGGAGCGGATCCGCGGCATCGAGGTGAAGTTGTGGCGGGGCGGCGGGCAGGAGGTCGCCCATTCCAGCGAGCCGCCGAACCCCCACGGGTCGTCCACGCCGACGGGTTCGCCGCGGCGGTGCGTCCGGTAGATGTTCCACAGGAACGCGAACGTCGACGCGCCGAGGATGAACGAGCCGATCGACGACACGAGGTTGAGCGTCGCGAACTCCTGCGGGTAGTCGGCGATGCGGCGCGGCATGCCTTCGGCGCCGAGCCAGTGCTGGACGAGGAAGGTGGTGTGGAAGCCGACGAACAGCGTCCAGAAGTGGATCTTCCCCCAGGTCTCGTTCAGCTTCTTGCCGGTCATCTTCGGCCACCAGAAGTAGAAGCCGCCGAACATCGCGAACACCACCGTGCCGAACAGCACGTAGTGCATGTGCCCGACGACGAAGAACGAGTCGGTGAGGTGGAAGTCCATGGCGGGCGACGCGAGGATCACGCCGGTGAGGCCGCCGAACAGGAACGTCACCAGGAAGCCGATCGCCCACAGCATCGGCGTCTCGAGCGAGAGCTCGCCCTTCCACATGGTGCCGACCCAGTTGAAGAACTTGATGCCCGTCGGCACCGCGATCATGAACGAGGTGATCGAGAAGAACGGCAGCAGGACCTGGCCGGTGGCGAACATGTGGTGCGCCCAGACGGTCATGGACAGCCCGGTGATGCTGATCGTCGCGGCGACCATGCCGAGGTAGCCGAAGAGCGGCTTGCGGGCGAACACCGGGATGATCTCGGTGACGATCCCGAAGAACGGCAGCGCCACGATGTAGACCTCGGGATGGCCGAAGAACCAGAACAGGTGCTGCCACAGCAGCGCCCCGCCGTTCGCGCCGTCGTAGACGTGGGCGCCGAGCCGGCGGTCGGCCTCCAGCGCGAACAGGGCGGAGGCCAGTACCGGGAACGCGATGATGACCATCAGGCTGGTGAGCAGCACGTTCCAGGTGAAGATCGGCATCCGGAACATCAGCATGCCGGGGGCCCGCATCGTGATGATGGTGGTGATCAGGTTCACCCCGGTCAGCGTCGTCCCGACGCCCGACAGGATCAGGCCCATGACCCACAGGTCCTTGCCCTGGCCGGGCGAGAACGTCGACGACGTCAGCGGCGAGTAGGCGAACCACCCGTAGTCGGCGGCGCCGTTCGGCATGAGGAAGCCGGCCAGCAGCATCAGCGAGCCGAACGCGAACAGGTAGTAGGTCAGCGCGTTGAGCCGCGGGAACGCCACGTCGGGCGCGCCGATCTGCAGCGGCACGATCACGTTGGCGAACCCGAGGAACGTCGGGGTCGCGAACAGCAGCAGCATGATCGTGCCGTGCATCGTGAAGAGCTGGTTGTACTGCAGCTCGTTCATCACCTGCAGGCCGGGGCGCAGCAGCTCGGCCCGCATCAGCATCGCCATCAGCCCGGCGATCAGGAACATCGCGAACGAGGTGCCGAGGTACAGGTAGCCGACCGTCTTGTGGTCGGTCGTCGCCGCGACCCTGCCGATCCTCGTCCCGAGACCGTGCCGCGCCAGCGCCTCCCCGGCGCTGGTGTCGGCTGCCTCCTCGACCGCCGTCATCCGGTCCCCCTCCCGCTCCCCGTGCCTACCCGGGCACTAGCCGGAGAAAGCCCACGTCAAACGCCCGGCATGCCCTGATCATCGTCACGCGGCGCCCGGCGGCGAGGCGGCCGGGGGAGGGCGGACGGCGCGCCGGGCGGCCCGCCGATACGCTCGTCCCGGAGATCAAGGACGACCGGCCGGACGGACGGCGGCCCGCCGGACCGTGCGGCACGACCGGGAGGGACGGGACGCCGTGGAGCTGTCCGGAGTCGGCGTGTGGAGCCAGCAACTGCGCTACGGGGACGCCGCGGAGGCGGCGGAGGCCGCGGCGGAATTGGAGGAGCTGGGATTTCGCGCACTGTGGATCCCCGACATCGGGGGGCCGGTGTTCGACGCCGTCGGGAACCTCCTCGCCGCGACCCGGGAGGCCGTCGTCGCGACCGGCATCCTGAACCTGTGGATGCACGCGCCCGAGGACGCCGCCGCGTCCTTCGCCTCGCTGACGGCCGAGCACGGCGACCGGTTCCTGATGGGCATCGGGGTGAGCCACGCTCCGCTGGTGGACGCCTCGGAGCCCGGCCGGTACCGCAAACCGCTCGCGGCGATGGGCGCCTTCCTCGACGGCCTGGACCAGGCGGACCGGCCCGTACCGCGTGAGAGCCGGGTGCTCGCCGCGCTCGGCCCGAAGATGCTGGGGACCGCGGCGAAGCGCGCACGGGGCGTCCACCCGTACCTCGTGCCGCCCGAGCACACCCGGCTGGCGCGCGAGGCGGTCGGCGACGGGCCGCTCGTGCTCCCGGAGCAGACGGTGATCCTCTGCTCGACGCGGGACGAGGCGCGGGCCATCGGGACGAGCTGGCTGGGCGCCTACCTCGGCCTGCCGAACTACGCGGGCAACCTGCTGCGCCTCGGCTACACGGAGGAGGACGTCGCGTCGGTGAGCGACCGGCTGTTCGACGCGCTGATCGCCTGGGGCGACGAGGAGGCGGTCAGGCGCCGGGTGGACGAGCACCGCGCCGCCGGCGCCGACCACGTCTGCGTGCAGGTGCTGACCGCCGACCAGAACGCCTTCCCCCGCGAGGAGTGGCGCCGCCTCGCCTCCGCGCTGCGGTAGCCCGGGCCGCTCTTGGCGCGGCCCCGGCGGCCTGTCACGCTGAGGGGTATGCGGATACTCGTCATCGGCGCGGGGATCGTCGGGGCCGCGCTGGCCGACCGTCTCGCCCGTCCGCTGGACGGCGGGCGCCCCGGCGAGGGCGACACGGTCACCGTGGTGGAAGAGCAGTGGCCCGGCGCCGGGACGTCCGGCACGAGCTACGCCTGGCTCAACGCCAGCGACCCGGCCGACCCGGTGTACCACCGGTTCCGGACCGAGGCGCTGCGCACCTGGCGTGACCTGGCCGCCGGGCTGGGCGATCCGTCCTGGTACCGGCCGGTGGGCAACGTCGTGTGGGCGACGGCCGATGACGCGAAGGCCCGGCTGGCCGCACGGGTCGAAGGGCTGGCCGCCCTCGGATACGCCGCCCGCCTGATCGACCGGGAGGAGTTGCGCGCGCTGGAGCCGGCCCTGAACGCACCGCCCGACGTGCTCATCGCGCACTTCCCCGACGAGGGCTACGTGCACGGCGGCCCCGCCGCGCAGGCCCTCGCGCTGCGCGCGCAGCAGTCCGGCGCCGACATCGTCACCGGGCACCGCGCCGAGCGGCTCAACCTGCGCGGCGACCGCGTGACCGGGGTGCGGCTGGACGACGGCCGTGACCTGGACGCCGACCTCACGATCTGCGCCGCGGGCCGGCACGCGCCCGCGCTGCTGGCCACCGCCGGGATCACGCTGCCGCTGGTCGATCCGGCCGCGCCCGGCTCGGCCGCGCCGTGCCTCGTCGCGACCACGACCCCGGCGCCGGGCGCCCTCAACGGCCTCGTCCACGCCCCCGAACTGTCGGCCCGGCAGGCGGAGAACGGGGGACTGGTCCTCGAAGCCGACGACATCGACGCCGGCGTCGACGAGTCGGTCCCGGAGGAGCGGGTCCGGGCCGCAGGCGACGAGCTCCTCGCCCGCGGCCGGACGATCCTCCCCGGCCTGACCGCGCGGGTCGCCGGGGTGCGGCGGTGCGTCCGGCCGCTGCCCGTCGACGGCTATCCGCTGGTCGGCCCGCACCGTCCCGGCCTCTATACCGCCGTCACGCACAGCGGCATCACGCTCGGCCCCCATCTGGCCGAGCTGATCGACCAGGAGATCCACGGCCGTCCCGCCGAGGCGCTCGCGCCCTACCGGCCCGACCGCCACGGCTAGCCGCGGTCCCGTTCCTCAGGTGTGCGCGATCAGGACGGCGGGGTTCTCCACGCAGTCGGCCACGTAGCGCAGGAACCCGCCGGCGGTGCCGCCGTCGCAGACCCGGTGGTCGAAGGTCAGGGACAGCTGCGTGACCTTGCGCGGGACGACGGCGCCGCCGTGCACCCACGGCCGGTCGGTGATGCGTCCGACGCCCAGGAGCGCCGCCTCCGGATGGTTGATGATGGGGGTCGATCCGTCGACGCCGAAGACGCCGTAGTTGTTGAGGGTGAAGGTGCCGCCGGTCAGCGCCTCGGGCGGCAGCTTCCCGTCCCGTGCCAGGCCGGTGAGCCGGGCCAGTTCGGCGGCGAGCTCCTCGGTCGTCATCTGCTGCGCGTCCCGGACGACCGGCACGACGAGGCCGCGGTCGGTCTGCGCGGCGAACCCGAGGTTGACGCGCCCGTGCCGGACGATCTCGGCGCGCTCGGTGTCGACCGAGGAGTTCAGCTCCGGGAACCGGTGCAGGCCGGACACGCAGATGCGGGCCAGCAGCGCGAGCAGGCCGATGCCGAGGTCGGGACGGCTCTCGCGCAGCGCGTCCTTGACCGCGACGAGGCCGGTGGCGTCGGCGTCCACCCACGTCGTGGCGTCGGGGATCTCGCGCCGGCTGCGGGTCAGCTTGTCGGCCACGGCCCGGCGCAGCCCGCGCAGCGGGACGCGCTCGTCCGCCGGGCCGGGCGTCCGCGCGGCGGCGGGCTCGTCGCGGGTGCCGGCGGCGATGGCCTGTTCGACGTCGCGGCGGAGGACGACGCCGCGCGGCCCGGTGGGGGTGACGGCGGCGACGTCGATCCCGTGCTCGGCGGCGATCCGGCGCACGAGCGGCGAGATCACGCGGGGCGCCTGCGCCTTGCGGGCCGGCGGTGCGGTCTCGGGGGCCGTTCGCCCGGCGGGCCGGGCCCTGCCGCGCCGCCGCCTGCGTCCGCCCGCCGCGCCGCCCGTGCCGTAGCCGATCAGGACGTTGCCGGAGCCGGCCTGCTCCTCCTCGCGGTATCGGGCAGCAGCCGGATCCTCGACCGCGCCTGCGGGGCCGATCTCGATGAGGGGCTCGCCGACCCCGAGGACCGTCCCCGCCTCGGCGTGCACCTTCAGCACCGTCCCGGCGTAGGGGACGGGGACCTCGACGGCCGCCTTGGCGGTCTCGACCTCCACCACGACCTGGTCGATCCGGACGGTGTCGCCGACCGTGACCTTCCACTCGACGATCTCGGCCTCGGTGAGGCCCTCGCCGAGGTCGGGCAGCCGGAACACCTGCCGGGCGGGGGCGGCCGTCGTCATGACGCCTCCCGCGCCAGGTGCAGGACGTCCGGCTCGTCGTCGAACTGGAGCCGGTCGACCGCGTCGAGGACGCGGTCCACGTCGGGCAGGTGCGAGCGTTCGAGCTTGGGCGGCGGGTAGGGGATGTCGAACCCGCTGACGCGCAGGACCGGGGCGGCCAGCGAATGGAAGCAGCGTTCCTGGACGCGCGCCGCGATCTCCGCGCCGACCCCCGCGAACCCCTGCGCCTCCTGGATCACCACGCAGCGCCCCGTCTTGCGCACCGACGCCACCACGGTCTCGTCGTCGAACGGGACGATCGTGCGCAGGTCCACGACCTCCAGGTCGAGGCCGTCCTCGGCGGCGGCCTGCGCCGCCTCCAGCGCGACGGGGACGCTGGGCCCGTAGGCGACCAGCGTGGCGTCGGTCCCGCTGCGCCGTACCGCCGCGCGCCCCATCCCGGCCACGCGCCGGTCGGCGGCCGACACCTCACCGGACGACCAGTACAGCCGCTTGGGCTCCATGAAGACGACCGGGTCGGGGTCGGCGATGGCGTCGCGCAGCAGCCAGTACGCGTCGTCGGGCGTCGCGGGGGTGACGACTTTCAGGCCGGGGGTGTGCGCGTAGTAGGCCTCGCTGGAGTCGCAGTGGTGCTCGACGCCGCCGATGCCCCCGGCGTAGGGGATGCGGATCACCATCGGCAGCGGCAGCAGGCCGCGGGTGCGGTTGCGCATCTTGGCCACGTGCGAGGCGATCTGCTCGAACGCCGGGTAGGCGAACGCGTCGAACTGCATCTCCACCACCGGGCGGAACCCGCCCATCGCCAGGCCGACGGCGAGCCCCACGATCCCGGCCTCGGCCAGCGGGGTGTCGAAGCACCGCTCCTCGCCGAACTCGGCGGTCAGCCCGTCGGTGATGCGGAAGACGCCGCCCAGCGGCCCGACGTCCTCACCGAAGACGAGCACCTGCTCGTCTTCGGCCAGGGCGTCCCGCAGCGCGGTGTTCAGCGCCTGCGCCATTGTCATCTGCGTCATGCGGCCCGTCATCGCGGTCATGTCAGTCCTCCGCGGCGCTCAGTTCGGCCGCCAGCAAGGCCCGCTGCTCGCGCAGCTGCGGCGTGGGCTCGGCGAAGACGTGCTCGAAGATCTCCAATGGCGCGGGCTCGGCGTCGGCGTTCATCGCCTCGCGGACCCGGGCGGCGAACTCCTCGGCGGCCTGGTGCGCCGCGGTGACCTGCTCGGCGTCCAGCAGTCCGCGGGCCCGCAGGTAGGTCTCCAGGCGGGCGATGGGGTCGGCCGACTCCCACTTCTCGACCTCGCCGCCGTCGCGGTAGCGGGTGGGGTCGTCGGCGTTGGTGTGGGCGTCCATGCGGTAGGTGTGCGCCTCCACCAGCCACGGGCCGTCCCCGGAGCGGGCGTGCCGCACGGCCGTGGACAGCACCGACAGCACCGCGACGAGGTCGTTGCCGTCGACCTGCTCGGACTGGACGCCGTAGCCGATCCCCTTGTAGGCCAGCGCCGGCGCGGCGGTCTGCTTGGCCAGCGGCACCGAGATCGCGTACTGGTTGTTCTGCACCAGGAACACCACGGGCGCCCGGCGGACGCCCGCGTAGTTGAGCGCCTCGTGGAAGTCGCCCTCGCTGGTGCCGCCGTCGCCGATGAAGGCCATCACCACGGCGTCCTCGCCCTTGCGGCGCAGGGCCTCGGCCATTCCCACCGCGTGCAGGGTCTGGGTGGCCAGCGGGGTGCACTGCGGCGCCACGCGGGTGGCGGCCGGGTCGTATCCGCAGTGCCAGCCGCCCTGCAGCAGGGTGAGCACCTGGGCCGGGTCCAGGCCGCGGGAGACCAGGGCCATCGAGTCCCGGTAGGTCGGGAACAGCCAGTCGGTGTCGCGCAGCGCGAGCACGCCGCCGATCTGGCAGGCCTCCTGGCCGCGGCTGGAGGGGTACACCGCGAGGCGGCCCTGCTTGGTCAGCGCGGTCGCCTGCCGGTCGAAGCGGCGGCCCGCCACCATCCGGCGGTAGGCCTCCACGAGCTCGCCGTCCTGCGGCGCGGCGTATCCGGCCGGCGGGTCGCCGGCCGTGCCGTCCTCGGCGACGAAGCGCACCGGGACGGGGGAGGGGAGGAGGTCCTCGGCGGCCGGGCGCTCGTCCTGCCCGGGCACGGGTGTCCGCATGAGCATGGCGCCCCCTCGCTTTCTCTGGACGCTTGATGACCAAAGCGTCCGCCCGGCCGGCCATCCGTTCAAGACATCACGGATAATGAGCGACATATGGCCAACAAGTGGGACCTGAGGTGACCGAATGTCGGACGAAGAGGCCCCCGGCGGCGCCCGGACGGGACGTTCTGCCGTCGCGCTGGACGCGGTGGACCGCGCGATCGTCGCCGAGCTGCTGCGCGACGGCCGGATCTCGGTGCGGGCGCTCGCCGAGAACGTCCACATCTCCCGCGCCAACGCCTACGCCCGCCTCACCAGGCTCACCGACGAGGGCGTGATCACCGGGTTCACCGCCCGGATCGCCCCGCACCGCGCCGGCCTCGGCACCAGCGCCTACGTCTCGGTCACCATCGAGCAGAACTCCTGGCGCGCGGTCTCGGCCGGGCTCGGGGACATCCGCTACGTCGAGCACTTCGCCATGGTCGGCGGCGACTACGACGTGCTGGTGCTGGTCCGGGCCCCCGACAACACCGCGCTGCGGCACGTCGTGCTCGAACGCATCCAGGACATCCCCGGCGTCCGCGCGACCCGCACCTGGCTGGTGTTCGGCGAGGCCCGCGGCCGGGGCGCCGAGTGGGAGACCTGGGAGGGCTAGAGGGGCCGGGAACGCGACCGCCGCCCCGCCTCGTCCACGACGAGGGGGGCGGCGGCGCGTCGATCGTTACTGCAGGGCTTCCCGCACCTCGCCGGAGAACATCGTGGTGGAGGCGACGTCGTACTTCGCCGCGTCCTCGGCCGCCGCGGCCATCTCCGGGCTGCCCAGCGCCGCGTTGAGGGCGTCGCCGTCCTCGAACCACAGCTCCGCGACCAGGTAGGGGGCCTCGGTCCCCAGCGGCCGGGGACGGGTGAGGGTGAACGACTTCAGCCCGGGCAGGGCCCGCACCAGCGGGACGTGCGTGCTCTCGTAGCGCTCGTCGAACGCCGCCGGGTCGGCGGGGGAGAAGTACTGGACGGTGAGGCGGTGCATGTGTGCTCCTCCAGGGTGGATGCGGCCGGCCAGGTCCGGGCCACCTCACCGTAGCCCGCGGGCGGGAGGCGCGGAGGACCCGGTCCCGCCGGAGCGCGGTCCCGTCCGCTCCGACCCGTTGCGCCGGGCGCCCGGCCGTGCGACCGTATTACTGACCGAACGATAAGTAATTGTGCGGCGGGCGAGGAGGGGACATGACGACGACCCCCGTGGAACCGGCGGAAGGCGAGCGGCTGCAGGAGCGGTTCGACGCGACGATCGCGCGCGGCGACCGGATCGAGCCGCGGGACTGGATGCCGGACGACTACCGCCGGACCCTGGTGCGCCAGATCGCCCAGCACGCGCACTCGGAGATCATCGGGATGCAACCGGAGGGGAACTGGATCGGCCGGGCCCCGTCGCTGCGCCGCAAGGCGATCCTGCTGGCCAAGGTCCAGGACGAGGCCGGGCACGGGCTGTACCTGTACTCGGCGTGCGAGACCCTGGGCGTCTCCCGGGCCGAGCTGACCGGCCTGCTGCTCTCCGGACGGCAGAAGTACTCCTCGATCTTCAACTATCCGACGCTGTCGTACGCCGACGTCGGGACGATCGGGTGGCTGGTGGACGGTGCGGCGATCTGCAACCAGGTGCCGCTGTGCCGGACGTCCTACGGCCCGTACGGGCGGGCGATGATCCGCATCTGCAAGGAGGAGTCGTTCCATCAGCGGCAGGGCTATGAGCTGCTGATGACGATGATGCGCGGCACCGGCGAGCAGCGCGCGATGGTGCAGGAGTCGGTCGACCGGTTCTGGTGGCCGTCGCTGATGATGTTCGGTCCGCCGGACGCGCAGTCGCCCAACAGCGCGCGGTCGATGGCGTGGGGCGTCAAGCGCAACTCCAACGACGAGCTGCGGCAGAAGTTCGTCGACATGACCGTGCCGCAGGCCGAGGCGCTCGGGGTGACGCTGCCCGACCCGGACCTGCGTTGGAACGCCGAGCGCGGCCATTACGACTTCGGCGAGCCGGACTGGGAGGAGTTCGCCCAGGTGCTGCGCGGTGACGGGCCGTGCAACGCCCAGCGGATGGCGCACCGCCGCGCCGCCCACGAGGACGGGGCGTGGGTGCGCGAGGCCGCGACGGCGTTCGCGGACCGCGCCGCCGAGGGAGGTGCCCGATGAGCGGAAACCGGCGGGAATGGCCGCTGTACGAGGTGTTCGTCCGCGGCAAGCGCGGGCTCAACCACGTGCACGTCGGATCGCTGCACGCTCCCGATGACGTGATGGCGCTGCGGCACGCCCGCGACGTCTACACGCGCCGCAACGAGGGCGTGAGCATCTGGGTGGTGCGGGCCGACGCGATCACCGCGTCCAGCCCGGACGAGAAGGACCCGCTGTTCGCGCCCAGCGGCGACAAGGTCTACCGGCATCCGACGTTCTACGAGATCCCCGAGAACGTCCCGCACATGTGAGGGCGGACCACCCATGAGCGACGACCACGGCAGCATCTTCGACGGCCTGATCGGCGGCGACTCCTCGCAGTGGGCGTTCGGCACCGGGTTCGAGGACCCGCTGGCCGGCGTCGACACCACCGTCCCGGCCGGTACCGACCGCACCGAGCTGGCCCTGTACTGCCTGATGCTCGGCGACGACGCGCTGATCATGTCGCAGCGCCTGTCGGAGTGGTGCAGCCGCGCGCCGGACCTCGAAGAGGACATCGCGCTGGCGAACATCGCCCTCGACCTGCTCGGCCAGGCGCGGCTGCTGCTGGCGCGCGCGGCCGCCGCCGACCCCGGCGTCGTCCCGGCCCTGCCGGAGGGGTCGCCGGTACCGGACGAGGACGCGCTGGCCTTCTTCCGGGAGGCGGACCGGTTCCGCAACGTCCGGCTCGTGGAGGTTCCCAACGGCGACTTCGCGCACGTGGTGGTGCGGCTGCTGCTGTTCTCGACCGCCCGCCTCGCGCTGCTGGAACGGCTCTGCGCGAGCACCGACCAGGTGCTGGCGGCGGTCGCGGCCAAGGGCGTCAAGGAGATCACCTACCACCGGGACTGGGCGGGCCGCTGGTTCCTCACGCTGGCCCAGGGCACCGACGAATCGCGCCGCAGGCTCGTCGCGGCGCTGGACGCGCTGTGGCCGCTCCAGCCGGAACTGGTGGCGACGCATCCGATCGAAGCGTCCCTCGCCGAGGCCCGCGTCGGGGTCGATCCCGGCGCCGTTCGCGACGAGGTGGACGCCGTCCTGGGCCAGGTGCTCGCCGTCAGCGGCGTCGACCGTCCCGACCGCGCGGCCCTCGCCGGGATCGGCGGACGGACGGGCCGCGACGGCATGCACACCGAAGCCCTCAGCCGGCTGCTCGCCGAGATGCAGGTCGTCGCGCGCGCCCACCCGATGGGGCGCTGGTGAACGCCCGCGAACGCGCCCGCCGGGTCGCCGAGGAGGTCCGGGACCCGGAGATGCCGATGCTCACCCTCGCCGACCTCGGCGTGCTGCGCGGCGTCGACGTCGAGCACCGGCCGGACGGCGGGGAGGTCGTCGTCGCCTCGATCACCCCGACCTACTCCGGCTGCCCGGCCATGGCCACCATGCGCGACGACCTCGTGCACCGGCTGACCGGCGCCGGGTTCCCGCGCGTCGAGGTCCGCGTCGTCCTGGACCCGGCGTGGTCGAGCGACTGGATTTCCGAGCGCGGCCGGGCCGCGCTGCGCGCCGCGGGCCTGTCGCCGCCCGGCCCCGCCCCGCGGCGGTCCGGGCCCGTCGGCCTCACCCTCGGGCCGACCCGGGCCGCGCCCGCCTGCCCCCGCTGCGGATCGGCGGCCACCCGCCTGACCTCGGAGTTCGGCGCCACCGCGTGCAAGGCCTTGTACCGCTGCACCGGCTGCCTCGAACCGTTCGAGCACGTCAAGGAGATCTGAGATGACCACCCTCGCGCCCGGCGCCGCGCCCGCCCGGTCGGCCGTGTTCCACGAGCTGACCGTCGCGGCGGTCGACCGCCTCTGCGACGACGCCGCCGCGATCACCTTCGACGTCCCCGCCGGGCTGCGCGACGCCTACGCCTTCCGGGCCGGCCAGTCGCTCACCCTGCGCCGTTTCGTGGACGGCCGCGAGGAGCGCCGCTCCTACTCGATCTGCGCGCCCGCCGGCGCCGCGCCGCGCATCGGCGTCCGGGAGATCCCCGGCGGCCTGTTCTCCTCCTGGCTCGTGCACGAGGTGACGCCCGGAACCCGCATCGAGGTGCAGACGCCCACCGGCTCCTGGCGGGCCGACCCGGCGCTCGGCGAACGGCACCTGTGCATCGCCGCCGGATCGGGCATCACCCCGATGCTCTCGGTCGCCTCCACTGTGCTGGCCCACCCCGGCGCGCAGGTGACGCTGCTGTACGGCAACCGCACCAGCCGCACCGTGATGTTCACCGAGGAGCTCGGCGACCTGAAGAACCGGTACGGGCCCCGCCTCCAGATCGCGCACGTGCTGTCCCGCGAACCCCGCGACGTCGAGCTGTTCTCCGGCCGCCTCGACCACGACCGCCTCACCCGCCTGCTCACCGGCCTCGTCCCGGTCGAGGTCTTCGACCACGTCTGGCTCTGCGGCCCGCTGCAGATGGTGCAGGACGCGCGGCAGGTCCTCACCGGCCTCGGCGTCCCCGCCGACCGCGTGCACGTCGAGCTCTTCTACGTCGACGCGCCCCCGCCGCAGCCGCGGCGGACCGACGACACCGTCATCGGCGCCACCACCGAGCTGACCGTCGTCCTCGACGGCCTGCGCACGACGTCCCGGGTGTCCCGCGAGACGACGATCCTGGAGGGCGCCCAGCGGACCCGCGCGGACCTGCCGTTCGCCTGCAAGGGCGGCGTCTGCGGCACCTGCCGCGCCCTCGTCCGCGACGGCGACGCCGACATGCGCCGCAACTACGCGCTCGAACCGGCGGAGGTCGAGGCCGGATTCATCCTCACCTGCCAGTCGTTCCCGCTCGGCGAAGCCACCACCGTCGACTACGACGCCTAACGCGGCGGTGGCTCGGGTTCGTGGCGGGCCAGGCCGTCGAAGGCGAGGGCGGTGATGGCGTCGGCGACCGTCGCCGTGTCGTACGCGCCGTCCGCGCGGTACCACTCGACCAGCGAGTTCACCATGCCGAACAGCAGCCGGCTCACCAGCGCCGGCGGCACGTCGCCGCGCAGGGCGCCCTCGGCGACGGCGTCGGCGACCAGCTCGGCGAGGCGGTCGTCGAGCCACCGCCGCCGCTCCAGCGCGGCCAGCTCCACCTCGCTGTTGCCCCTGACCCGCAGCAGGAGCGTGACGGACGGCTGATGCGCGACGAGCACCTCGACGCTGCGCCGCACCACCGCCCGCAGCCGCCCGTAGGCGCTCGTCCCGGCCTTCTTGCGGGAGGCCTCGGCGACGGCGGCGGTGAGCTCGTCGAGGGCGTCGTCCAGCGCCTGGCTGAGCAGCTGCTCCTTGCTCGTGACGTGATGGTAGATCGCGGGCTTGGTGAGCCCGAGCTCCTTGGCCAGGTCGCCCATGCTGGTGGCGTCGTACCCCTTGCGGTTGAACAGCTCCACCGCCGCGCGCAGGATCGCCGCCTGGTCGTGGCCGGGACGGCCACGCCGCCGGCGCGGGGCGGGGCCGGTCGTCGTCACGACGGCAGCATCTCACGGGCGGACCGGCGTCCTCGCGGACGCTCGCGGTGACCGAACTCGCCGCCTTCCACCGTCCCTTCCACCTGCTGGCGATCTTCGCGGGGGTGTGGGTGGTGGGGGCCGGCTGGATCGGCCGCCGGACGGCCTCGCCGACGGCCGCCGCCGTCCACGCGTCCGCCTTCCTGACGGGCATGGTCTGCGCCTTCTACCTCACCGTCCTCGCCGTGCAGTCGGACCTGCGCGGCACGCTCTGGGTCTTCTGGCTCGCGATCGCGCTGACCGGCGGGCCCTGCTCGGCCTGGCGGGCACCCACTACCGGCTGGGCTACGCGCTGTTCAACGTGGCGGGAGCGGTACTCGCCTACGGCGGCTCTCATCTGCTGTTCCAGTACCGGTGCGCCTGCCCGGCCGGTCGTGTCGCGGCTCGCCCCGGAGCAGCTCCGAGGGCTCGGCTACCGCCCCGCCCCGCGCTGAGGGCAGGCAGGACGGGCAGTGCACGGCACCGTCCGTCCCGCCGTCCGGCCGTCGCGGCTTAAGAACCTCTTATCCCTGGCCGTCACTGTGTGCGCATGGCCAAGACAACCAAGACAACGATGCTCGGGCTCGGCGCGATCACCGCGGGGGCGCTCGCGGCGGTGACCGCGTGCGGAGTTCCCGTCCAGGCGGCGCCGATGGCCGAAAAGAAGCCGGTGAAGGTCGAGGGCGGCCAGGTCGTCGTCCCGCTCGGCACCGGAATGGCCCGCGTCGCTATCGCCGACCTGGGCGTGACCGCGCAGACCGGCGACGGCGGGCGGCTGACGCTGTCCGCGCCCACCCAGGGGATGGGCGAACCCGGCAAGATCACGCACAAGGGCGGCACCGCGAGCTGGTCGTATCCCGCACGCGGCATCACCGTGTCGGCGCAGGCCCGCGCGGGACGGCTGGCGATGCACCTGCACTCCGACCGCTCAGGCGACCTGCGCTGGCCGCTGTCGGGCATGGACCGCTCGACCTCGCGGCTGTCCGTCCCGACGGGCGAGGGCCTCGGCATCCCGGTGGACGACCCGTTCTGGAACTCCGCCAAGGCGGAGTTCGCCGGCTCCGAAATCGCCATGGTCGGCGGCATGACGATGCCGTTCTGGGGCTTCCAGGACGGCTCCCGATCGGCGAACTACATCGTCCCGACCGACGTCGGCACGTCGCTGAAGTTCGTCTCGTCCGACGGGCGCCTGCACGGCGAGACCACGCACAGCTTCGGCGAGGCCAAGGACTACGACGTCGAGTTCTCGCTCGGAGATTCCTCCCCGGTGGCGTCCGCAAAGAACTACCGGCTCTGGCTGGCCCAGCATCGTCAACTCGGCTCGCTGCGCAAGAAGATCGCCCGCAACCCGCAGGTCGGCAAGCTCGTCGGCGCCTACCACGCCTACCTGTGGGGCCCGGCGCGCTCGGCCGCGTCCGTCCAGAAGATGAAGCGGCTCGGCCTGGACCGGATGTGGCTCGGCTACGACTCCGGCAACGACCCGATGAAGCCGGACGCCGTGGACGCCGCGAAGGAGAACGGCTACCTCGTCGGGCCCTACGACTCGTTCGCCAACGCCCAGGACCCGAAGACCGCCGACAACCCGTCCTCCAAGTGGCCGGACGGCGTGTACCCGGACGGCTGCGTCCACGACGCCAAGGGGCAGCCGGAGAGCGGGTTCGGCGATCGCGGCTGCTACCTCAGCTCGCAGTACCTCGCGCAGCAGGAGCCTTCCAAGCACTACATGGCCGGCCGCACCAAGCAGATGACCGCGAACGGCGCGAACAGCTACTTCCTGGACGTCGACGCCGCCGGTGAGCTGTTCGACGACCACAGCCCGTCCCACCCGATGACGCAGGCGCAGGACCGCGCCAACCGCAACGCCCGGATGGCGCAGCTGTCCGGCCACGACAAGCTGGTCCTGGGCTCGGAGAACGCGGCAGGCTGGGCGAACCAGGCGATCGCGTTCGACCACGGCGCCGCCGCCGACGGACTCAACGTCCTGTGGGCGCTGCAGAAGGACAGGGCCACTTGGGGCGGCTACTACCCGGCCGACGACCCGAAGTTCTTCTTCAAACCGGTCGACCTGCCCGCCGACGCGGTCAAGAGCATGTACGACCCGGCCTACCGGCTGCCGCTGTACGAGACGGTGCTGCACGACTCGGTCATCAACCTCGACCGCTGGGAGCTGTCGCTGTACAAGCTGCCCAACGTCAAGACGACCCGGATCCTGCTGAGCATGCTCTACAACATCCCGCTGAACTTCGCCGTCGACGGCTCGACCCTCGACCGGCACGGCAAGGAGATGGCGTCGCTGCAGCACTTCTTCCAGCCGCTGCACCAGATCGCCGCCACCAAGCCGATGACCGACTTCCGCTGGCTGACCGGCGACCACCAGGTCCAGCGGACGGTGTTCGGCGACGGCGCCCTCACCATGACCGCGAACTTTGGCGCGAAGCCGTATCAGGGCCTCAAGCCCGGCTGCGTCCAGGCGGCCGTGCACGGGCAGGCGCCACGGACGCTGTGCCCCTAGCGGGTCACGCGAAGGCGAGGCGGATCAGCGTGCCGCCGCCGGGTGCGGGCTCGGCCGACACCCGGGCGCCGTGCTCGCGGGCGACCTGGGCGACGATCGCCAGGCCGAGCCCCGAGCCGGGCAGGCCGCGGGCGGCGGTGGCCCGGTAGAAGCGGTCGAACACGTGGGGCAGGTCGGCGGGGTCGATGCCCGGCCCGTGGTCGCGGACGACGACCTCGCCGCCCCCCGCCTCGGCTCTGCCCGCCGGTCCGTCGTGCGGGCTCACCCGGACCTCGACGGGCCGTCCGCCGCCGAACTTGGCGGCGTTGTCCAGCAGGTTCGCCAGCGCGCGGGCCAGCCGGCGGGGCTCGCCCGCCACCACGACCGGTTCGGTGGCCAGCGCGAACTCCACGTCCGGCCACCGCGTCCGGGCCTGGGCGGCGCAGTGCTCGGCGAGGCGGTCCAGCCGGACGTCCTCGGTCTCGCCGGCCGGCTCGTCGCCGCGCGCCAGCTCGATGAGGTCGCCGACCAGGTCGCCGAGCCCCGCCAGCTGCGCCCGCAGCCGCCGCCGGACGCGGTCGCGGCGCGGCGGCGGCAGCTCGTCCAGCAGGTCGATGTCGGCGCGCAGGCTGGTCAGCGGGGTGCGCAGCTCGTGCGAGGCGTCCGCGACCAGCCGCCGCTGCGCGGTGACCGACTCCTCCAGCGCGGCCAGCATCGCGTTGAAGCTGGCCGCCAGCCGGGCCAGCTCGTCGGAGCCCGCCGCGGACATCCGCAGCCCCGGATCGCCGGTCGCGGCGATCCGCTCGGCGGCACGGGTCAGCCGGGACACCGGACGCAGCGCCCCGCTTGCCACCAGGTACCCCAGCAGCGCCGCCAGGGCCGCACCTGCGACGAGCGTGGCGAGCAGCGCCAGCCGCACCCGGTCCAGGGTGCGGCCCAGGTTGTCCGAACGCGCCCCGACCTGCAGCGCGCGGTGCGAGCCGTCCGGTCCGAGCGGCATCGTGTAGACCCGGACCGGCAGGCCGCTCGCGGCGGCGTCGAGGAAGAACGGCCTGCTCCGGCCGTTCGCCACCCGCTCGACCCGCGGCGTCACCGGCAGGCCCGCCCCGTCCGGCTCGACGGTGCCGTCGCCCCGGACGATCTGCGCGCACGGCGTCGTCAGCCACGCGCACGTCCCAGTCCGCGTCGTGAAGCCGCGCGACCGCACCTCCCGCGCCACCTGCGCGGCCTGGCGCTGCAACGACCGGTCCAGCTCGACGTGCAGGGCCTGCCGGACCACGACGTAGGCGACGGCCACCGCACCCGCCACCGCGACCGCCACGGCCAGCGCCGCCAGCGCGGCCATCCGGGCCCGCAGCGGCACCCGGCGCCACCACGGCGCCCCGCCGCCGGTCACCCCGCCGCCGGTCACCCCGCCGCTGGTCACCCGGCCCTCAGGACGTAGCCGATGCCGCGCACCGTGTGCACGAGCCGCGGTTCGCCCGCGGCCTCCAGCTTCCGCCGCACGTACCCGACGTACACCCCCAGCGAGTTCGACTCCGGCCCGAAGTCGTACCCCCACACCCGATCCATGATCACCTCGCGGGGGAGGACCTGCCCGGCGTTGACGACCAGCAGCTCCAGCAGCGCGAACTCGGTCTCGCTGAACTGGACGAGCCGCCCGCCCCGCCGTCCCTGGCGCGCCTCGGGAAACAGGGTGAGGTCGGCGTACCCCAGGGACTCGGCGGACGGCGCGGTCCGGACGCGGCGCAGCAGCGCCCGCACGCGCGCCCGCAGCTCCTCCGGGGCGAACGGCTTGACCAGGTAGTCGTCGGCGCCCGCGTCCAGCCCGTCGACCCGGTCGCGCACCGCGTCCCTCGCCGTCAGCATCAGGATCGGGGTGCGGTCGCCGCCTTCCCGCAGCGACCGGCACACGTGCAGGCCGTCCATGCCGGGCATCAGGACGTCGAGGACGATCGTGTCCGGGGCCGCCGCGGCGATCTCGCGCAGCGCCGACGCCCCGTCCGCCGCCACGCAGACGTCGTAGCCGTCCAGGCTCAACGTGTCGCCCACGGCCTCGCGCACGGCGGGCTCGTCGTCGACGACCAGCACGCGAACCTCGTCCCCCACGGTCCGAACCTACCCAACGGCCCCGGGACGGCCCGGTCTCAGTCGGCGGTCGTGTCGGAGCGCTGGTCCTTCAGCAGGATCCAGGCGGCGACGGCGGTCGCGAGCAGGAGCGCCGCACCGATCCCCGCGGTGCAGCGCAGGCCCGCGGCGAACGCGTCGCGGGCGGCGGTCAGCAGCGCATGGCCCTCGGGGCCGCCGAGCGCGGCGGCCGCCTGGACGGCGCCGCCGATCGAGTCGTGCGCCGCCGCGGCGGCTCCGGCGGGGACGCCGTCCGGGGTCGCGAAGCCCCGGTACACGCCGGTGGTGATCGAGCCGAGCAGCGCGATGCCGAGCGCGGCGCCGAGCTCGTAGGCGGTCTCGGAGACGGCCGACGCGGCTCCGGCCTGCTCCTTCGGCACCAGCGAGACGATCATGTCGGAGGTCGTGGCGAAGGCGAATCCGGCGCCGGCGCCGGCGAGCAGCAGCGCCGCGAACAGCATCGGGTAGCCGGTGCGCGCGTGCAGTCCGGCGAGCAGCGCCAGAGCCACGCCCATGGCCGCGAGCCCGCCCGCGATGACGGTGCGGACCGACGTGCGGCGCACGGCCATCGCGGCGAGCAGCCCCGTGACGATGGACCCCACGGTGGCGGGCAGCTCGGCCAGCCCCGCCTGGAGCGGCGAGCGGCCCTGGACGAGCTGGAAGAACTGCGAGAGGAAGAAGACCAGCCCGGCCAGCCCCAGCACGGCGAGCAGGTCGGCGGCCACGGCCGTGCTGAACCCGCGGTGGCGGAAGAGCCGGACGTCGATCAGCGGCGAGTCCAGGGTCCGCTGCCGGCGGACGAACCACGCCAGGGCGGCGGCGCCCGCGACGGCGGCCACGGCGACCCGCGCCGACCAGCCGTGCCCCGCGGCCTCCTTGATCGCGTAGACGGTGCCGATCATGCCGACCAGGGACAGGGCGGCGCTCGGCAGGTCCCACGGCCCCGGCGAGGGGTCCTTGGACTCGGGCAGCAGCCGGATGCCGGCCACGACCAGCACCGCCATCACCGGCAGGTTGATGAGGAAGACCGACCCCCACCAGAAGTGCTCCAGCAGCACGCCGCCGACCAGCGGCCCGACCGCGGCGCCCGCCGAGACGCTGGAGGCCCAGATCCCGATGGCCATGGAACGTTCCCGCGCGTCGGTGAAGATGTTGCGGATCAGCGCCAGCGTCGACGGCATCAGCGTCGCGCCCGCCACGCCCATCAGCGCGCGGGCCGCGATGAGCAGCTCGGGGCTGGTGGCGTAGGCGTTGAGCACCGAGGTGGCGCCGAACGCGGCGGCGCCGGCGAGCAGCAGGCGCTTGCGGCCGATGCGGTCGCCGAGACCGCCCATCGACACCAGCAGCCCGGCCAGCACGAACGAGTAGACGTCGCCGATCCACAGCAGCTGGGCGCCGGACGGCCCGAGGTCCTCGCTGATGAAGGGCGTGGCGAGCCCGAGCACGGTCGCGTCGACCGCGACCAGCAGCACGGCGAGGACGAGGACGCCGAGCGAGACCCAGCGGCCGGGGTCGCGGTCATTGCGCACGAGAACGGGCGGCGTCGCGGTGGTCATGCTCCCACGTGTCCTAACGGGTGGTGCGAAGGATGGTGTCGGATGCGGCGGATCAGGCTCGCGGGGCGCGGCGCTCGACGCCGCCCAGCAGCAGCCCGGAGATCATCGCCGTGTAGTCGCGGGGCGCGGTCCTCCCGGTCTGGATCGTCCAGGCGGCGGAGGCGATCAGCCCGTACAGCGCCTCGGTGAGCCAGACGGGGGAGAGGTCGATGCGGAACTCCCCGGCCTCCTGGCCGCGCCGGAACAGCGCGGTCACCCGGGCGTCGACCCGCTCCCAGCCCGCGTTGACCTCCGCGCCCTCGAACAGCTGGTTCTCGGTCGCGAGGAAGGCGAGGAACGCCGCGACGGGACGGCTGGCCTCGATCAGCCGCAGCAGCGCCTCGGTCGCGGTGCCCTCCTCGAGCCGGGCCCCGTCCATGACCGCCTGGAGCCGGCGCAGCCCGAGCTCCTCGAGCGCGCGGACGAGCCCGTCCCGCCCGGCGAAGTACCGGTGGAGGGTGGCGCGGCTGATCCCGGCCGCCTGCGCGATCTCGTCCTGGGTGGCGGTCGCCTTGCGCGACAGCAGCTCCGCCGCGTCGGCCAGGACACGGTCACGATCGAACGACATGACACCATGCTAACCCATTTGAGACATCATTGTCTCACATGGGTCGCCAACGTCACATGGTCGCGCTGCGGGTCAGGTCGTGGACGGCCTCGCTCATCGTGACCGGGTCGACCTCGCCGAGCGGCACCGCGTCCTTCGGCGCACGCCCCGGGACGGGGCCCGCCCACAGAGCGGTGATCTTCTGGTCCTCGCCCTCGCCGTACATGTAGTGGCCGAGGCCGGGGCTCAGGCTCGCCACGACGTACAGGCCGGCCGGGTCGCGCCGGGCGAGCCACCCGCCCGCGAAGTTCCCGTCGGCGTCCACGGACTCCCACCGCCCCTGCGAGTGGCCCTTCGCCTTCCCGTAGGACAGGACGAGGCCCTCCACACGGGCGAGCCTGTGCGCGGCGCGCTCGTCGCCGGTGAGCCGGTGGACGGGGCGTCCGAGCTGCTCGAAAGGCTGAAGGATCTCGTAGTCGGCGAACAGCTCCGCCCAGGCGTCGAGGTCGTCGCCCAGCAGCAGCGGATGCGCGACGCTGATCCGGGCGTCCGATGGCGGCGCGAACGAGTCGTCGTTGATGTCGGCGTAGGTGCGGTCCTCCGCGACGCGGAACGCCGTGCCGCCGTCGGTGATCCACACGAGGCGGCGGACGATGTGCCCCAGCAGCGGATGGTCGGCGAACAGGCCGCGGAAGTCGCCCGGCGTCCAGGCCCGCCGGGTGGTCATGGCCTTCTCCAGGCGCTTGATCTCCTGGTCGGCGATCGTCCGCAGGTCCTTCTTCAGGCCGGTGAACAGCGCGTGCGTGGCGGGGGCGAGCGCCGGATCGTCCTTCGGGCCGGGCTTGGGCGCGCTCTTGCGGACCTTGCCGTTCGCCTCCACGACCAGCGGGGCGAGCTGCTGGTCGAAGGCCACGGTGAACCGGCGCGGGCCGTAGTCCAGGACGAGGGTGCCCTCGCCGTCCAGGCCGAAGTCGGGGACGGCGCGGTCGGCGAGGTCGTCCGGCGTGATCCCGCGCGCGGCGGCGATCTCGTCGATCTTCTGCGCGGCCCTCGCCTTGAGGCCCTTGTACTTGCCGCGGCGGGTCAGCTCGAACAGGTGGGTGAGGGCGACGTCGGAGCCGATCCGGGCCAGGACGTCCAGCCCGGCGACGGCCCGGCCGGTGCCGCCCTCGCCCGGCCACTGCTTGATCAGCGGAGCGAGCCGCCGCACCGTCGTGTCGTCGCCGATCAGGCCGAGCTGCGCCAGCGCCCAGTTGTGCTTGGACGGCGACCCGAGCCCGTACCAGCGCTGGAACACCGCCCAGGAGAACTCCGCCAGCGAATGCCGGTCGCACGACTCGCGGACGTCCGCGGCCTCGGGCGCCTTCCTGGCGAGCAGGCCCAGCAGGCACTTGGTCGCGTCCACGGGGAGCGCGCGGTCGCGGCCACGGGCGAGGATCTGCGGGAGCAGCGCCGGGTCGGCCCAATCTGTCTTCGCGCTGCGGGAGGGCCTGCCGCTCAGGACGGAGGGCACGTCATCGCAGTCGGCGACGGCCGGACGCGGCAGCAGTTCCGCACCGGTCCCGGGCGGCAGCGCCCGCGCCAGTTCCGGAACCGCGTACAGCAGGCTCCGCACCAGCCCGGCCGCCTGCAGGCCGCGGACCGTCCCGTCGTCGGCCAGCGGTGCGAGCGCTCGGACGGCCTGTGCCGGGTGCCGCACGGCCGCCTCCGCCAGGGCGGCGGGCACGCCCTGGTCGCCCATGTGGTTCAGCAGGAGGCGGAACGTCCGCTCGTCGCCGATCTCCTGGAGGGCCCTCAGCATGATCGCGCGCCGTTCGTGGGCGGCCCCGAAGCGGGCGCCCCTCAACGCGGCTTCGAGGAGGGGGAATGCGCCCGTACCCAGCCCGTCGAGCAGCGATCCGACCACTGCGGGCGTCTCCGAGATCCACCGGACCCGTCCGGCCTGCGCCTCGGTGGACAGCGAGCAGAGCACGTGGTCATTGCCCAGAACGTTCGGGCCGCCGGTGTCACTGAGGGACTCGTCCACCCAGGCGGTCTCGGTCGGGACGAGGTAGGAGGCGGTGCGGCGCCTCGCGTCGTCGCCGCGGTGCGCCGCCAGCCGCGCGACGGCGTCGCGGTACTCGGCCTCGGGCGCCGCCGCCAGCAGCGCGCGGAGCCGCTTCACCACGGCGTCCTCGGCGATCCACTGGGCGGTGCCGAAAAAGGAGTGGTCCTCGGACGTCGCGCGCCGGATCTCGCCGCGCCATCCCCTCGGCGGATCGGTGTACGCGACGAGCTGGATCCGCAACACGCCGTCGGGGCCGGGCGTCGCCGGTTTCGGCAGCGGGCCGAGCTCCAGGGAGGACGCCTCGGTGACCGCGCAGGCCGCGAACGCGAGCCCGTGGTCCAGCGCCCAGGCATCCACGAAGGCCGCGCCGTCGACGTCGTCCAGGTACTTCACCGCGACGGCGGCGACCGCTGCCGCTCCGACCGGGTCGGCCTCGCCGTCCAGCCAGGCGCGCACGGCCTTCCCGAGTCCGGGGACGGTGCGCTCGTGCTCCGCCATCTCCCCGGCGATCGGACGCGCGGCGCTGTCCCATCCGCGTGCCCGCCGCGCGGCCTTCTCGTCCAGGACGACCTTCGGCCCGGCGATGCCACCGCGCCGGGGATGAACGTGCTCGCGCCACTCGACCGGAATGTCCACCGTCTCGACCATGGCACCGCAACCTAACCGCGGCCGCCGACACTTCGGTCACCTCGCGATGCGCGCCGATCGGACACCGGGCGCGGAGGTTACGATCACCGAGTGCTCCTGACCGCCGCCGGTCGCTTCGCCGCCTACGGGCCGTCCCACTGGGCGGCTCTCGGGATGTTCGCGATCGGATGCGCCGTGCTGGTGCCGCTCGGCCGCGCGCAGCGGACGCCGGACCCGGGCCCGGGCGCCGGGGAGCAGGCGAAGGGCTTCGGCCGGGCGTACGCGCTGGCGATCCTGTTCGTGATGATCGGCACGCAGGCGCACACCCTGCTGCCCGGGGAGTGGCACATCGGCGGCTCGCTGCCGCTGCAACTGTGCGACGTGGCGTGGCTGACCGCGGCGGGCGCGCTGTGGACGCTCGGCCGGCGCTGGTACGCGCTGACGTACTACTGGGGGCTCACCCTGTCGGTGCAGGGCCTCCTCACCCCCGCGCTCAACGGCGGCGACTACCCCGACATCGATTATCTGGCGTTCTGGGGGATGCACCTGATGATCGTGTGGGCCGCCGTCTACCTGACCTGGGGGCTGGGGATGCGCCCGGACTGGCGGTGCTACGGGTTCGCGGTCGCCGTCACGGTGGTGTGGGCCGCCGCCACGTTCGCCTTCAACGAGATCGCCGGGACCAACTACGGGTACCTCAACGACAAGCCCGCCACCGGCTCGGTGCTGGACCTGCTCGGTCCCTGGCCCTGGTACGTGCTGGCCGAGGTCGTGATCATCCTGCTCGGCTGGGCGCTGATCACCTGGCCGTGGACCCGCTCCGAATGATCGTTTCAAGGCCGCCCGTTCTGCGCCTTTTGTAAGGCTTTATACGGCGAAATGCCGCCTTCCAGAATAATGATCTTTGCGCATTCGGTGATGCGGACATAGTGGACTAATAATGGCATAGTGGCCGTGGATCCCTGGAATCTCGGCATTCCGCGCTTCCTTGGCGAGGCGTTGTGTCAGCCTAGATACGGCTGTAGGCATACGAGTCCGTATTGCTCAGTTTTTTCGATCTTGCTGTCCGACACGCCGAGGACGCCGATGCCCGACTTCCCCGAACCCGCCGCCGGCGCCGGTCGCCAGGACGGCCGGCGGTACGACCAGGACGGCCGGCGCTACGACCAGGACGGCCGGCGCTACGACCAGGACGGCCGGCGCTACGACAGGGCCCCGGCCGCGTGCGGCAGGCATCGCCAGAGCAGCATGCGCGTCGTCCACCTGTCCATCTCCCTCCTCCCCGCGGCCGTCGTCGCCGTCCTGGGCGTCGTCGCCGTGGCGGTGCTCTACGACGGCGCGGCCCTGCCCCGGCAGACGCGCCTCGTGCTGACCGCCGCCGCCGTGACCGCCGCCGTCGTGCTGGTGGCGGCCGCCTGGGGCGCCGACGCGGCGACCCGCCGGGTCGACCGGCACCGCGCCCGCTGCGCCGCCCGCGACCAGGAGAACCTGAACCGCCGGCTGGGCGAGTTCGGGTTCCTGATCGCCCGCGGGCGGCGCGAGCTGGCCGAACTGGTGCAGCGGCTGGCCGCCGGCGAGGCCGTCGCCCCCTGGACCGAGGACCGCCCGGCCGCCGACTCCGGCGACCCCGTCGGGCAGCTCGCGTGGGAGCTGCGGCGGGCGCAGAGCGAGGCGTGGAACGCCGTCGTCGAGGCCGCGCGCCGCGGAGCGCAGGGCCGCGACCAGCGCGTCGGCGTCTTCGTCAGCCTCGCCCGGCGGATGCAGTCGCTGTCGCACCGCGCCATCCTGGGGCTGGACGAGCTGGAGGCCCAGGTCGAGGACCCCGACCTGCTCAAGGGCCTGTTCAAGGTCGACCACCTCGCCACCCGCACCCGCCGGCAGGCCGAGAGCCTCGCCGTCATCGGCGGCGCCCCGTCCCGCCGCCAGTGGACCCGGCCGGTGAACGTCTACGAGGTGCTGCGCTCGGCCATCGCCGAGGTGGAGCACTACAAGCGGGTCAAGGTGGTGCCGCCCGTCGAGGGGAGCGTGCACGGGACCGCGGTCGCCGACGTGATCCACCTGCTCGCCGAGCTCATCGAGAACGCCACGAAGTACTCGCCGCCGCAGACCCAGGTCCTGATCCGCGTCGAGGGCGTCGCCGCCGGCCTGGCCATCGAGGTCGAGGACCGCGGGCTCGGCATCCCCCGCGAGGACCGGCAGCGGCTCAACGACCTGCTCGCCGACCACGAGCGGGCCCGCGCCGGGGAGCTGCTGAGCGAGGGGCGCATCGGGCTCCTGGTCGTCTCCGCGCTGGCCGCCCGGCACAAGGTCCGCGTCCAGCTGCAGAGCAACGTCTACGGCGGGACGCAGGCCGTCGTCGTGGTCCCCACGGAACTGTCGGGCCGCCCGGGGGAGGAGACCGCGACCCCGCGCCCCGCGGACGCGGGGCAGGCCCCGGCCCCGCAGGCCCCCGCCCCGCAGGCCCCGTCCCCGCAGGCCCCTTCCGCCCCGGCCCCGCAGGTCCCGGCTTCGCAGGCCCCGCCCGCGCAGCCTCCGGCCTCCGCGCGGGCGCAGGCTGCCGCGCAGGCGCAGGCTGCCGCGCAGACCCTCGCCTTCTCGCAGGTCCCCGCTCCGCCGCCCGGGCCCGCCGCGGGTCCCCGGCAGGGCGCCGGCGACCCGCTGGACGTGGCGCGGATCGACGACGATCGCATCGCCCCGCCGGCCGTCCAGGAGCCCTATCCGAGCGGGCCGGCCCGGCGGCCCGCGGCGCCCACGTGGGAGACGGGCCCGCAGCCGGCGGTGCCCGACCAGGGCGACGGCGGCTCCGCCTTCGCGCCGCTCGCCGGAGAACGCCCGCAATTGCCGCGGCGCCGGGCGCAGACACATCTGTCGCCGGAATTGGCCAATGTCCCCGTGCGCCAGGAAATCGACGACGAGGCCGAGCACAATCCCGGATTGATGGCGGCATTCCAGAGAGGCATGCGCAGCGCCCTGGAGAACGACGGCGCCGCGGACGGCCCGGACAACGGGAAATGACGAGGCACCGGAAATGACGAGGAGCTCCCATTGACTGCGGCGTCCCCGAACGAGGCGCAGGACCTTGCTTGGCTGCTGCGGGGGCTGAGCGACGAGGTCCCGGCCATTCGCGGCAGCGTGCTGCTGTCCTCCGACGGCATGATGAAGGCCGCGCACGGCCTCGACCGCGCCGGTGCGGAGCAGATGGCGGCGCTCGCCTCCGGCCTGTTCTCCATCACCCGCAGCGCCGGGACCCGCTTCGACGGCAGCAACGAGGTCCGGCAGGTCGTCGCCGAGCTGAAGTCCAGCCAGCTGTTCATCTCGTGGGCCGGTTTCAACTCGGTGCTCGCGGTGCTCGCCGACGGGCAGGCCGACCCGGCCCTCGTCGGCTTCGAAATGGCCCGGCTGATCAGGGCGGTCCGGCCGTTCCTGCACACCGCCGCGCGCCCGGCGCCCACGGCGGGCGACCGGGCCGCGTCGACATGACCGCCGGCGACGACGAGGTCTGGGTCGACGCCGCCGCCGGGCCGCTCGTGCGGCTGTACACGGTGACCGCCGGCCGCACCCGCCCGGCCGTCGAGCTCGACCTGCTGTCGCTGGTGGTGGCGACCGGCCGGCGCCCGCGCGGCATGGACCCCGAGCACGCCGAGGCCCTGGAGTGGTGCCGCGCGCCGACGCCGGTCGCCGAGGTCGCCGCGCACCTGCGGCTGCCCGTCACCATCGCCAAGGTCGTCCTCGCCGACCTGGTGGCCTGTCGCGCCCTCGCCACCCGGGCGCGGCGCACCGCGGCCGACCCCACCGACCGAGCCCTTCTGGAGAAACTGCTCGATGGCCTGCAACGCGCCTGACGCGCCGCCCCCGACCCAGGTCAAGATCCTCGTGGCGGGCGGGTTCGGCGTCGGCAAGACCACGTTCGTCGGCGCCGTCAGCGAGATCGAACCGCTGAGCACCGAGGAGCTCATCACCACGGCCAGCGCCGGCCTCGACGACCTCGGCGGGGTGGAGCGCAAGTCCACCACCACCGTGGCGCTCGACTTCGGCCGGATCACGATCGAGCAGCACGGCATCGTGCTGTACCTGTTCGGCACGCCCGGCCAGCAGCGCTTCTGGTTCATGTGGGACGAGCTGTCGGCCGGGGCGCTCGGCGCCGTCGTGCTCGCCGACACCCGCCGCCTCGAGGACTGCTTCGACGCCGTCGACTTCTTCGAGAACCGCGGCACCCGGTTCCTCGTCGCGGTCAACGAGTTCGACGGCGCGTTCCGCTACGCGCCGGACGAGGTGCGCATCGCCCTCGGCCTCGACCGGCGGGTGCCCGTCGTCCTGTGCGACGCGCGGCACGGCGGCTCCGCGGCGGCGGTGCTGAGGGCGCTGATCGGCCATCTGCTCGACGCCGTCCCGACCGCCTCCGCCTGACGAAGACCAGCCGAACAGGAGCCCCCGTGATCCACGACCCGCTGTACGAGCCGCCCGGACACCTGCTGACGCCCGTCGACCCCGAGGTGCCCCAGCGGGCCGCGCGGCTGCGGGAGCTGCGTCTCGGGCAGGCCCCGGACGCCGAGTTCGACGCGTTCGCCCGCGACCTCGCCGAGGCCGCCCGGCACCTCGCCGGCACCGAGCAGCCCCCGTTCGCGATGGTGAACTTCGTGACCGACCACCAGTACCTCGGCGGCCTGTACGCCCCGCAGGCGCCGGGCGCCGACGCGGCGGGCGCCGTCGAGCTCGGCCGGGAGGTGCCGCTCGACCACGGCTACTGCCCGCACGTGGTCGTGCGGCGCAAGGCCCTGGTCCTGGACGACGTGTGCGACTATCCGCGCTTCGCCGGCAACCCGGTCGTCGACAAGCTCGGCATCCGCACCTACGTCGGGGCCCCGCTCATCGACCGCACGGGGACGGTGCTCGGCACGATCTGCGTCATCGACCGCGAGCCGCGCCCCTGGGGTCATCCGGGGCTGGCGCTCATCAAGGAGCGGGCGGCGGACCTGATGCAGCTGATCCGCCGCCGTGAGGAACGCCAGGGCTAGCACCCCGCCAGGCCGCCTGCGGGACGGGGACGGAACGCGACAGCGGCGCCTGCGGCGCGGGCGCGTCGGGGCCGAGCACGCCGGTGGCGAGCAGGTTGAACTCCGTGGCGACGCCGGCGATGTCGGCCCTGAGGAACTCGATCGCCGCGCGGGCCCGGGCCGGGGCGGCGCCCGTCTCGGCGGCCCACCGCATGACCTGGCCGATCGCGAACGCGTAGGCGATCGCGCGGCCGGCCAGCACCAGCTGCTCCTGCCGCAGCTCCCCGTCGAGGAAGCCGAGGTCGAGCCGCTGCGCGCGGACCGCGGACGCCGTCAGCGGCCACTCGGCCAGGAACCGGCTGAGCGTCCGGCCGGCCGTCCTGGCGAGGCAGTACTCGGTGAGCTGCTGGCTGAGCAGATCGTTGGTGCCGTCGAAAATGGTGTAGACGCGGGCGTCCAGGAACGCCTGGGCGGAGATGTTGGTGGGCGACCCGCAGCGGTATCCCTCGCCGCCGGCGAGCTGCTGGTAATGGTGCGCCGCACTCAGCATCCGCTCCGTCGCGACCGTCTTGATGGCCTGGACGGCGGGAAATGCGCCGATCATGGCGTCCTTCATGTCCAGCGCGGTCCGCAGGTAATGGTTGAGCGCCGCGCACACGGTGTAGGAGGTGTCGATCGCCGCCAGCCGGTAACGGACGAACCGGATCCCCGAAAGCGGTCCCGGGCCGACGATGCGGGCGTCGGCGTAAGCGTGCGCCTCGCGGCTGATACGGCGCAGGAATCCGCAGCCCATCGCCGCCATCATCGCCCGCGACGCCATGAGCATTTCCACCATCGGACGCAGGTTCCGCCCGTCGGCGGGGATGCGCCGGTGCCGGGGGACGACCGCGTCGATCTCGTTGAGCCCATAATCGATCACTTTCAGGCCCAGCGGCTCGTAGGGCCGCAGCGTGCGGAATCCTTCGCTGCGTTTGACGATGAAATAGCCGTACGTGCGGCCGTTCTCGTCGTTCTTCGCGCTGACCAGCCACCAGTGGGCGCTGATGCTGAACGCCTGCCAGTGCTTGCGGCCGCGGATCCGGTAGCCGCCCTCGACCTCCTCGAAGGTGGTGGCCATGCCGGACATGGCCGAGCCGCAGCCCGGCTCGGTGGAGGCGAACCCGCAGATGGCGGGGTCGCCGCCGGCGTACAGCGGCAGCACCTCCTGCCTGGCCTCCTCGCCCGCCCACAGCACGATGGGGCGTAAGGCCACCGCGGTGATGACCGTGACGTACATGCCGAGCGGCAGGTTCCATTCGGAAATGGTCTCGACGACCCGGCACATCTCGAGATGGTCGTCGCGGCCGCCGTATTCCTTGGGCAGCGTCGGAAGCAGCACGCCCGCCCTGGTCAGCAGGGTCCAGTCGTCGGCGGGGAGGTTCTGCTGCGGGTAGGTCGCCGTGTCGAACCGTCGGGCGACCTCCTCGATGCCGGCGATGAACGCGTTCGTCGACATGGACAGGAGATCATTCATCATGGCGTCGGCTCTCATGGGTCGGTCGGTGCTCGGAAGTCCTCGTTCCGGCGGCCGGGTACACGCCGCCGTCCGCTTTCCCTGCGCGGCGGGAGACCATTGCCCGCCGCTCGATTCGTCCCCTTCCATGCGGTTCACGTCATGGTTAATCGATCGGTCACCGGACGCAAGGAACATCTGGCTTACCGTGAACGCCCGGGGAAAGCCGGTCGGCTGAAGCGACCTGCGTGAACGCATGGCACTGCATTTTCTGCTGAGGCCGCTGACAACGTTACCGACGGTCCCGCCGTTCCGATCGGGAACGAAAAATCCTGCCGGTCGCGGCAACGGCCCCGACTCCCGGAAGGGAATCGGGGCCGTCGGAAAAGGGCCCGGCCGGCGGTGCCGCCGGGGAGCGGGTCAGCCGCGTCCGGGCAGGAGCAGGATCCCGTCGCCGACGCTGCGCTCGCCCGTGGCGTCGGACGGGCGGTTGACGAGGGCGCCGCCCGCCGCGGCCATGGTCGTGGAGCCGCCGCCGTCGAAGTTCATGGCCTGCACGGCCCCGAGCGACCTCATGACCTTCGCGGCCTCCTCGATCGACAGGCCCTCGCTGTAGCCGGGCGCGCGGCCGTCCGCCGCGACCATCAGCAGCCGCCCGAGCCGGTCGACGCCGACCATGGTGCGCGGGTTACGGCGCAGCACCCAGTTGTAGTAGAACGACTGGTCGTCCCCGGTGTGGACGAGCCCGTCGGCGTAGGCGTCGACCCAGACCCGGCCGTCCCGCACCAGCTGCGGGCCGGCCCCGAGGATCGACGTCCCGGGGGCGAGCCGGACGGGGCGCCCGCGGTCGAGCACCCGCTCGGAGATCGCGAGCCTCGTGCCGGGGCGGGCGTGGGAGCGCAGCCAGTCCGCGGCGGTCCCGATCGCCTGGACGGTGCGGCCCCCGGCGGGAATGGCGGTGCCCCGCGACTCCCGCAGGTCCGTCACGCGCCCGGAACCGTCCAGGACGGCCTCGACGCCCGCCCCGGCCGGGCTCGACGCCCCGTACACGGGCGTGAACGCGACGAGTTCGTCGGGATCGGTGCAGGTCACGTCGTGCTGCGGGCGCTCGGTCGGCTGGTCGCCGCCCACGCCGCCGCAGTTGTCCACCAGCCCCGGCAGCCGGTCGACGCCGTCGAGCTCGCGCGTCGCCCGGTCCTGCGCGCGGACGCGCAGCTCGGTGCTCAGCTGCGCGAACCGCACGCCGCGGCCGCTGCGCGGCAGGATCATCGCGGTGCGGCCGTTGTTCGCCTCGCTGGTCAGCTCGCCGTCCAGCACGTGCAGCCCGGCCGAGCCGCCCTTGCCGGCCGAGGTGAAGTAGGTGCCGTTGACGCCGGCGACGGCGCCGCTGGTGCGCACGAGGTCAGACACCTTGTCCGTGGCGGTGAGCGTGCCGCCGACGGAGGAGACCACGCGGCCGGAGAACCGGCGCGGGTCGACGGTGATCACGTGGAGGCGCCACGGCCCGGTCGCCTCCGCGCCGTCCTGCGCCGTGTAGGACGTGCCGGCGGAGAATCCGGCGGCGGTGAGGGCCGGGAGGTCCTTCTTGGCGTCGGCCTCCGTCGCGTACCGGCCGACCCGGACGACATAGCCGACCCGTCCGGGGCGCACGTCGGCGAAGCGCGGGCCGTCGACGGCCTCGACGCGCGGGTGGAGACCGGCCGCCTCCAGTCGGTGCGCGGCGTCGTCGGCGGTCGCCTTGGGGGCGATGACGGCGGACGCGTTGCCGGGCACGGACAGGCGGACGTGCAGCGTCCACACGTCCTCGGGCGACTTCTCGCCGCGGACGATCGAGGTGAGCGTGACGCCCGGCGCGAGCTGCCGCGTCTCACGCTGCTCGCGCAGGGAGGACGGCCCGAGGGGCAGGGCGTGCGAACGGGTGGAAGCCGTGGCGGGGACGGCCACCACGGCGAGCACGGACGCGGACAGCGCGGCCAGGGACAGGGAGGCGAGAAGGGGACGTCTCATGCCGTCATGATCGTCGCGACCGGTGACGCGGAAGTGGACGGCGAATGATCGTTCCCCGTGCGCTCAGCCGCCGAGGCGGCGGCGGATGTCGGCGCGCAGCTCGCTCTTGGCCACCTTGCCGCCGGACGAGCGGGGCAGCCGGTTCAGGACGACGAGCCGTTCGGGATGCCATTCGCGCGAGACGCCCCGCTCGGTCAGGTGGCCGGTGAGCCCGTCCAGGTCGAGCGCGGCCCCCGGGCGCAGCTCGGCGTACACGCACACGCGTTCGCCGAACACCTGGTCCGGCATCGCGACGGCGGCGGCGAGCGCGACCGCGGGATGGGTGCCGACCTCCGCCTCGACGGCCGCGGCGCTGATGTTCTTGCCGCCCCGGATGATCAGGTCGCTCTGCCGGCCCACCACGCGCAGGCGGCCGGCCGCGTCGATCTCCACGATGTCGGCCATCAGCATCCAGCCGTCGGGGGTGAACAGCGCGCGGTCGGCCTCCGGATCGTCGTAGTAGCCGGGGGAGGCCGCGGGTCCCTTGCAGCCGGGCTGCCCGGGCCGTCCGGAGCCGGTGATGTCGGACCCGTCCGCGGGGTCGAACAGCCGCACCCGCATCTCCGGGATGACGTGCCCGGCCGTGCGGAGCCGGACCTCGCGCGGGTCGTCCAGGGTGGTGCGGCTGAGGGCACCGGTCTCGTTCGAGCCGTAGAACTGCAGGACCTTCGCGCCCGTCGCCTCCTCGAACCGCGCCGCGCGCTCGTAGGGGACGGCCTCGCCGCCGGTGAACATGCAGCGCAGCGAGCCGAGGTCGCGCCCCTTCTCCTCCTGGGCGTTGAGCAGCATGATGAACTGCGTGGTCACGCAGTGCAGGACGGTGACCCGGTGCCGCTCGATCAGGTCGAGCGCGGCGTGCGCGTCGAACCGCTCCATCAGCACGGTCGGGACGCCCAGGACCGCGGGGGAGAAGTGCGCCGACCACAGCCCGAACCCGAAGGGCGACGGGACGGCGCCGAGGAACACGTCCTCCGGCGTCAGCGCTCCCGCCCGCCGCGCCAGCTCGTGGAAGTAGAACCAGCGGTTCTGGGTGTGGGACACGCACTTGGGCAGCCCGGTCGTGCCCGAGGTCGAGTTGATGATGGCCAGGTCGTCCGGGCCGAGCGCGCGGGCGGTGAGGTCGCCGTCGCGCGGGTCGTCGGGAAGCCCGAGCCGGTCCACGACGACGTGGTGGACGAGGTCGACGCCGTCCGCGCGCAGCGCCGCCACCAGGTCCGCGGACGGCTCGCCGCGATGGGCGTGCAGCGTCACCATGGCCTTCGAGCCGGTCCGCTCCAGGAGGAACCGCAGCTCGCGGCGGCCCGCCCGCGCGCCCGCGCCGACCAGCACGAGCCCGGCCTTCTCCGCGGCGACGGCGGTCACGTGCCAGGCGGGCCCGTCCGGAAGCAGCGCCGCCACCCGCTCGCCCGGCGCCAGGCCCAGACCCGCGAGATGGCGCGCCAGCCGCGTCGAGTGCTCCTCGTAACCCGACCACGACAGCGTCCCGGCCACGGTGATGTGGGCGGCGCCGGCGGGACGCCGCACCGCCTGCCGCCGGACGTGGTCCGCGACGGTCTCCGTCCCCCACCAGCCGGCGGCCCGGTACTCCGAAACGGTCGCCTGGTCGAACGGACGGGTCACGGGTGCCTCCTCGCGGTCCGGCGGGCCGGAGCCCGAAGCCGGCCATTGTAAGCGCCCGCTTTCAGCCCGCCGCCGCGCGGGTCACCCGCCGGCGGCCGGCGGGTGTGTCGGCCGGGGCCCGGCGGGTAGGGCGGCATCGATCGCGACCGAAGACCGAACGAGGGGGTGGGTCCGATGACCGACAGCAACGAGGGGCGGTCGGAGCGACGGCGGCCGGAACGCCCGACGCTGCGGACCGGTTCGGAGACGCCGGTCGATCCGGAGGATCTGGCCATGGCCGAGGGGCAGGACCCGACGCCCGAGAACGTCGAGCGCCAGCGGCGCCGCATCGAGGAGAAGGGCGCGCGGAGGGCCACCGACGAGGCCACCCCGTAGCAGCGGCGCACTGCGGCTACGAGCCGTCCGCCGTTCAGGGCCGGTAGGCCGGGAGGACGGCGCGGGGGATGGGGCCCTTGTTGCGCTGCCCGCTCTGGGTCTCCTCCCAGGCGTGGGCCAGGATGCCGATGCTGCGGCTCAGGACGAACAGCCCGCGCGCCAGCGGGGCGGGAAAGCCCAGTTCGGCGTAGATGATGGCGGTAGCGCCGTCGATGTTCATCGGGACCGGTTTGTCCCGGCCCTCGGCGAGCAGGGCCTCCACGGATTTCCCGGCGCGCAGGTGGTCGCCGGGCACGACCCCGTCGCGGACGGCGTCCTCGACGAGCGCGAGCAGCGGGTCGCGGCGGGGGTCGCGGGGGTGGAAGCGGTGGCCGAAGCCCGGCAGGTAGCGGGGCCAGTCCGCGATCGTCTGTTCGGTCGCCGTCCGCAGGTCGAGGCCCCCGGCCTCGCGCCGCAGGACATCGTCCAGGAGTTGGACGCACTGCTCGCCGGCCCCGCCGTGGGCGTCGCCGAGCGTGTTGACGGCGCTGGCGACGGCGTTGTTGAGGCCGACGCCGCAGGTGGCGGCCATGCGGGCGATGGCGATGGACGGCGCCTGCGGGCCGTGGTCGACGGCGGCGACCAGGGCCGCCTCGAGCAGGGCGGCCTGGCGGGCGGTGGGCAGGTCTCCGCGCAGCATCAGCCAGATCATGGAGCTGAGGCCGGTGGTGCCGATGAGGTCCTGGACCGGGCGGCCGCGCAGTTCGATGACGCCGGGTTCCATGCGCGAGATGGCGGTCGCCCACCACTGCGCGACGGTGCCCGTCGGGTCGATGTCGTTCACGGGAGCCTCCTGCGCTGGACGGTCGTTCATGAGGTGACGGCGTTGTCTTCCGAGCCGCTCCAGCGGTTCCTGAGGGCGCCGCGTTCGGAGTTCTGCTCGCCGAGCAGGGGCGGGGCGGCGGTGGGGCGCAGCGGCTCGCCGTCGTGCAGGACGCCGCCGCCCGCGACCTTGAGCACGCGCCCGGAGCCGTCGGGGAACGGCAGCTCGGTGAAGAAGCCGCGGTGCGCGAGCTGCTCCAGCTCGACGGCCTGCGGGACGGTCGCGACGCGGGCGGCGGGCACGCCGGCCGGGCCGAGGATCCGCTCCCATTCCTCGGCGGTGCGGCGGCGCAGCGCCCGGTTGAGCTCCTCGGTCAGCTCCTCGCGGTGCAGCTTGCGCAGTTCCCGGTCGGTGAAGCGGGGGTCGCCGGGCAGGTCGGGCCGGTCGATCAGGGCGCAGAGCGTCTCGAACTGCTGCTGCCGGTTGGCGGCGATGTTGAGCGGGCCGTCGGCGGCCTCGAACGTCCCCGACGGCGCGGCGGTGGCGTTCTGGGTGCCCATCGGCTCGGGCGGGACGCCGCTGACCAGGTAGTTGGAGACCGCCCACCCCATCGACGACACCGCCGACTCCAGCATCGAGACGTCGAGGAACGTGCCCTGCCCGGTGCGGGCGCGGCCCGCGAGCGCGGCGGCGATGTGCAGCGCGGCGGTGAGCCCGCCCACGGTGTCGCAGACGGGGAAGCCGATGCGCAGCGGCGCGGTCTCCTTGGTGCCGGTGATGCTCATCATCCCCGAGAGCCCCTGGATGATCTGGTCGTAGGCGGGCGCCTGGCTCATCGGCCCGGTCTGCCCGAAGCCGGAGATCGCGCAGTAGACGAGCCCGGGGTTCAGCTCCCGCAGGCGCGGCCAGCCGAAGCCGAGCCGGGCGAGGACGCCGGCGCGGAAGTTCTCCAGGAGCACGTCGGCGCCGCGGACCATGTCCTCGAAGTCGGCGCGGTCGGCGGCGTCCTTGAGGTCGACCTCGATGGACTTCTTGCCCGCGTTCTGCGCCAGGAACGAGGCGCCGAGGCCGGACCGGTTCAGCTCGGCGTCCGGGCCGAGGTGCCGGGCGAGGTCGCCCTGCCCCGGCACCTCGATCTTGACGACCTCGGCCCCGAGCAGCATCAGCTGGTAGCTGCAGTAGGGGCCGGCCAGCACGTTGGTCAGGTCGAGGACCCGGACACCGCTGAGCGGTCGCTGTGACATGCGCATTGCTCCTTCAGGTCGTCGTCGTGCGCCGAGAGCCGTGTGCCGGGCCGTGCGCCGGGCCGCGCGCGGGTCAGCGCGCGGGGCTGAGCGGGTGGTCGAAGCCGCGTTCCGACATCTCCGCGGCCACCTTCTGCAGGTCCGCGGCGTACTGCTCGACGACGTCGTCGGGGAAGCGGACGGTGGGGCCGCTCAGCGACAGGGCCGCGACGACCGTCCCGGACCGGCCGATGACCGGCACGGCCACGGCGGACAGGCCGTCCTCGCGCTCGCCGTGGCTGGCGGCCCAGCCGCGGTGGGCCGCCTCGTCGATCCATTCGCGCAGCCGCTTGACGTGGCCCTCCCCGTACGGGGAGCTGACCGCGATGCGCTTGAGGAGGCTGTCCGGCGCGTCGCGCAGCAGGGCCTTGGACGAGGCGCCGGCCCAGAGCGGGAGCTCGTCGCCGACGTGGACGACGTGGCGCAGCGGCTGCGGGCTCTCCTGCTGGGCGACGCAGACGCGGTAGATGTCGCGGAGCATGTAGAGGTTGACCGTCTCCCGGCGCCGCGCCCCGAGGTCGCGCATGAACCTGCGGGTCTCCGGCGGCAGCTCCCAGCTGCTGCGGGCCAGGTGGGCCCACCGCCAGAGGCCGGGCCCGGGGAGGTAGCCGTTGGGCGCCGCCCACAGCAGGCCGTTCTGCTCCAGCGTCTGGACCAGCCGGATCACGGTCGTCTTGGCCAGGCCGGTCGCCTCGACGATCTCGCGGATCGAGATCACCGGGCGCTCCTCGCCGAGCAGGGACATGATCTCGACGGCGCGCTGGACGCTGCGGACGCCCTGGGCGTCGCCGGCCGGTTCGGCGCCGGGCTTCTTCGCTGGGCTCACGTGGTCCTCGATCTCCCCGCTATCGACAGTAATGTCCGGAAAGCTTGGCGTACTTCGCCCGGCCGCGAAGGGAGAACGGGAGCCGGTGCGGAGCCGTGCCCGCCGCGGCCCGGCGGTCCGTACGTTACACGCAGTCCATACAGCGGTCTAGTTGGACCGTCAGTCGGTTTAGGTAAATGCCGGACATATTCCGGTCCGGCTCTTCCCTCGGTGGGCCACGTCACCTATAACTAACTCACTGGTTCGAACATTAGGAACGGTGGCGGCGAGGTGACGAGGCGGATGGCGGGCATCCGGGCCGCGCTCGCGGCGCCAACTTTCTCGCCGCCGCCCCTTGTCAGCGCCCGGCGGTGGCCCGTACGTTGACTCGAAGTCCGCACGATGGCACTTGAAGTCCGCTTAGCGGATCGGGAGGAACGGATGCTGGAAGCGGTGCTCGCGGCTGCGGCCGAGGGCGAGCGGGTGCAGGCGGCGGCGCTGGTCGGCGGCCGCTGGAGCGCGACGGGTCCGCAGAGCGAACGCGTCGGCCCGTACCTGCGCAGACCGGTCAGCCGGGCCCCGGCCGCCGCCCCCGGCGACGTCGAGGCCGTCCGGGCCTACGCGCGCGCCTCGGCCCGCACGGTGGCACGGCTCGCCCCGGCCTCCCGGGCGGACGTGCTGGAGCGGGCGTCGCGCGCCGCCACCGCGAACCGCGAGGGCCTCGCCCGGCTCCTCGCCCTGGAGCTGGGCAAACCGCTCAAGGACGGGCGGGGCGAGATCGACCGGGTCGCCGACACCTTCGCGGTCTGCGCCGCCGAGGCGCGGCAGATCGGCGGCGAGACGCTCCCGGTCGCGGGATGGGCCCGCGGCGTCGGCAACACCGCCTTCACCCACCGGGCCCCGGCGGGCGTGGCCCTGGCCATCACGCCGTTCAACGCGCCCGCCAACCTGCTCGCGCACAAGCTCGGCGCCTCGTTCGCGGCCGGCAACACCACGATCGTGAAGGCGCCTCCCCAGGCGCCCGCCATCTCCACCGCGATCGTGGCGCTGCTGGTCGAGGCGGGGATGCCGTACGAGGCCGTCCAACTGCTGCACGGCGACGCCTCGGTAGGAGCCTCCCTGTGCGCGGCCGACGAGGTGGCCGTCATCAGCTTCACCGGCAGCGCCGCGACCGGGAACGCCGTCGCCAAGGCCGCCGGAGCCAAACGCCTGGTGCTGGAGTTGGGCGGCAACGCCGCCACGATCGTGTGCGAGGACGCCGACATCGCCGAGGCCGCCCGGATCTGCGCGCGGACCGGGTACAGCAACTCCGGCCAGAGCTGCATCTCCGTGCAGCGGGTCTACGTGCAGCGGTCCCGTTTCGAGGAGTTCCTCGGCCTGTTCACCGGCCAGGTCGAGACGCTGAAGGTCGGCGACCCGCTGGATCCGGACACCGACGTCGGCTCGATGGTCGACGAGGACGCGGCCGAACGCGTGGTGCGGTGGAGCGCCGAGGCCGCCGAGGCCGGCGCGCGCGTGCTGCTCGGCGGCAAGCGCGACGGCGCGACCGCGCTGCCCACGGTCGTGGCCGACCCGCCCGCCGGCTGCTCGGTCGTCCGGGAGGAGGTCTTCGGCGCGCTCGTCGCCGTCATGCCGTTCGACGACCTGGACCAGGTCGTCGAGCAGTGCAACGAGAGCCGGTTCGGGCTGCAGGCCGGCCTGTTCACCCGCGACATGGACCGCATCATCACCGCGTGGCGCGACCTGGAGGTCGGCGGGCTGGTCGTCAACGGGTCGTCCAACTTCCGGCTGGACCACGTGCCGTTCGGCGGCGTGAAGGACTCCGGCTTCGGACGCGAGTCGCCCCGCTGCATGATCGACGACTACACCGTCGTCAAGACGCTGATGCTGCGCGGGACCTCGCTGTGGGGTGCCGCGTGAGAGCGGCGGTCCTGCTCGCACCGGACGACGTGGCCGTGGTGGACGACCGGCCCGAGCCGTCCTGCGGCCCGCGGGACGTCGTCGTCGCCGTCCACGGGGTCGGGCTCTGCGGCTCCGACCTGGCCGTCGTCTCCGGCCACCGGCCGGTGCCCGCGCTGCCGTGGGTGCTCGGGCACGAGGCGTTCGGCGTCGTCGCCGCCACGGGCGACGAGGTCGCCGACCGGTTCCCCGGGCAGCGCGTCGTCATCGAGCCGAACTACCCGTGCCTGGCGTGCCCGTCGTGCCACGCCGGCGCGACGGCGGGCTGCCGGCGCCGCCGCGCCGCCGGCATCACCGACTCCGGCCTGCTCGCCGAGCGCGTCGCCGTCCCCGCGCGCTTCACCTGGCCGGTCCCCGACACCTGGGACGACGCCGACGCGGTGTGCGTCGAGCCGTTCACGGTGGCGCTGAACACGGTCCGCATGAGCGGGCTGCGCGCAGGGGACGAGTGCCTCGTCGTGGGCGCCGGCTCGCAGGGCCTGCTCGTCTCGATGGCAGTGGCGCACGCCGGGGGAGCGCCCTTCATCGTCGAGCCCCACGAGGGACGCCGCGCGCTGGCCCTCGAACTCGGCGCGCGGGACGCCGCCGAGAGCGCCCCCGCATCGGCCTTCCCCGTGGTGATCGAGACGTCCGGCGCGCCCGAGGCGTTCGAGGAGGCGCTGGAGCGCACCGCGCCCGGCGGCACCCTCATCGCGGTCGGGCAGAGCGCCCGGCCCGCCCGGCTCTCCACCTTCTCCCTCGTGCAGCGGCGCCTGACCGTGCGCGGCTGCCTCATCTACGACCACCCGGCGGACTTCCCCCGCACCATCGCGACGCTCGGCGAGCACGGCCTGCACCCCGGCCGGGTGCTGCGCGAGTGCTTCGACCTCGCCGAGGCGCCGAAGGCGTTCGCCCGCGCCGCCGAGATCGCCGGCAAGACCTGGATCAGCCTCCCCCGAGGGGGGACGACCCCCCACACCCCCCGAGCCGACTCCGTCGGAGTCGGGCTCCCCCGAACCGAGGAGACGCACCGATGACCGTGGACGTCCAACCCGAGAGCGACCGCGCGGTGTCGGTCCCCGCGGCGGAGGCGCTCGTCCGGCAACTCGAAGGCTACGGCGTCGAGTACGTCTTCGGGACCTGCGGCCACACCAACATCGCCCTGCTCGACGCGCTGGGCCGCAGCCCGATCGAGTTCGTCATCGCGCGGCACGAGCAGGCCGCCGCGCACGCCGCCGACGGCTACGCCCGCGCGTCGGGACGGCCCGGCGTGCTGCTGGTGCACGTCGGCCCGGGGATGATGAACGCCGTCACCGGGGTCGCGACCGCCGCGCTCGACTCCGTCCCGCTGGTCGCCATCGCCGGGGACGTCCCGTCCTACTACCGGGGGCGGCACCCGCACCAGGAGGTCAACCTCCACAACGACGCGGACCAGACCGCGATCTACCGCCCGTTCGTCAAGCGCGCCTGGCACGTCCACCGCGCCGAGGACCTCGGACGGTTCACCGAGCGCGCGTTCTGGACCGCGACGTCGGGACGCCCCGGCGCGGTGCTGCTGAACGTCCCGATGGACCTGTTCTCCCGCCCGGTCGCCCCCGCGGAGCACCCGCTTCCGGCCGACGAGTCGGGCCCGGACCTGCCGGCCCCGACCGCCGAGCGGATCGCGGCGCGGCTCGCCGGGGCCGAGCGTCCGCTGATCTACCTCGGCGGCGGGCTGCGCGGGGAGACGGGCCGCGGCGCGCTGCTCTCGCTCGCCGAGCACCTCGACGTCCCGATCGTCCATTCGCTGATGGGCAAGGGCGCCGTCCCCGACGACCACCCCCTGCTGCTCGGCATGCCGGGCTTCTGGGGGCTGGAGACCACCAACGACTACGCGCGCAACGCCGACGTCGTCCTCGCCCTGGCGACCAGGTTCGCCGAGACCGACGCCAGCTCGTGGGACGACCGCTACACCTGGAACCTCGGCGGCCCGGACTCCGCGGGGCGGCTCATCCAGATCGACATCGACGCCGCCGAGATCGGCCGCAACTACCCGGTCGAGATCGGCGCCGTCGCCGACGTGACCCTCGCCCTCCAGGCCATCGGCAGGGCGGTGCGGGACGTCCGCCCCGAGCCGGTGGAGCGTCCCGGCCTGCGCGAGCGGATCCGCGTCGCCCGCACCGAGCTGTTCGAGCGCAGCCGCGAGCGCGGCCGCAGCGCCGACTTCCCGCTGCGGCCCGAGCGCATCCTCGCCGACCTGCGCGAGGCGCTGCCCGCCGACGCGGTGCTGGTCACCGACGTCGGCTGGAACAAGAACGGCGTCGCCCAGTGCTACGAGCTGCCCGCCGAAGGCCGCTTCATCACCCCCGGCGGCGCGTCCACGATGGGCTTCGGCCCGGCCGCCGCCGCCGGCGTGCAGATCGGCGCCCAGGACCGCGTCGTGGTCGCGCTCGTCGGCGACGGCGGGATGAGCGCGCAGCTGCCGGCCGTCCCGATGGCCGTGGAGCAGGGCCTGCCGGTGATCTTCGTGGTGATGAACAACCGCGCCCACGGCACGATCGCCGACCTGCAGGCCGCCAACTTCGGCGCCAGCTACGGCTGCGAGTTCCGCGACCCCGAAGGCCGTCCCTACAGCCCCGACTTCGCCGCCTACGCCGAGGCGTGCGGAGCCGACGGACACCGGATCACCGCGGCGGACACCCTGCTGCCGGCGCTCCGCGCGGCCGTCACCGCACGCCGCCCGGCCGTCCTGGACGTGCCGATGGTCAACGAGCCTGTGCCCACACCCGGGCACTGGAACATCAACGACATCTACCAGGGTGTCTTCCCCGACGACAGCGGCCACCCCTCGCCGTCCACCCCCTGAGCCCATCCCCGCACCCACCCCCGACGTCTCCACCCACCGAGGTGAATCCCATGCGCACCATCCCCCGACTCCGTGTCTCCGCCCTGGCCGCCGGAGTCCTCGCCGCGGGCCTGACCGCGGCCTGCGGCGCCCCCGGTGAGTCGAAGGACTCCGGCTCCGGCGGCGACGGCCCCATCAAGATCGCCGTGGTCGACGCGCAGAGCGGCCAGCTCAGCTCGCTCGGCAAGTGGGAGTACAAGGGAGCCAAGCTCGCCGTCGACGAGTGGAACAAGGCCGGCGGCATCGACGGCCGCACCATCAAGCTGGACGTCTTCGACGACCAGGGCGACCCGACCGTCGGCACCAACCTCGCCCGCAAGATCGGCAGCCAGCACTACATCGCGATGATCGGCACCGCCGAGAGCGCCGTCACCATCGCCATGGCGCCCACCCTGCGCCAGCAGGAGATCCCGAACATCGCCTCCGGCCAGTCCAACGGGATGGTGGCGCTGAAGAGCCCGTTCCTGTTCCTCAACGGGCCCACGTCCACCACCTACGACGAGACGCTCGCCAAGTACGTGGTGGACACCCGGAAGATGAAGAAGATCGCGATGATCAGCAACAACGGCTCCTACGGGAAGGGGGAGCACGACGCCTTCCTCAAGGCGCTCGGCGACCGCGGGATCAAGCCCGTCGCCGACGAGGTCGTCACCACCGACCAGAAGGACTTCAGCGCCCAGCTCACCAAGATCCGGCAGCGGTCGCCCGAGGCCATCTTCATCGGCTCGGAGGAGGTCGAGTCCGGCCTGATCGTCAAGCAGGCCCGCGACCTCGGCATCACCGCGCCGTTCGCCGGCGCCGCCCCGCAGGGCACGCCCGTCTACCGCGACACCGCGGGCGTGAAGAACGTCGAGGGCACCATCGTCAGCTCGCCCTACCTCAGCAACGACGTCAGCGAAGCGTCCAAGAAGTTCGCCGCCGCCTACAAGGCCGCCTACGGCGAGGCCGCCGAACTGCACGGCGCCAAGGCCTACGACGGGACCTCGATCCTGCTCACCGCGCTCAAGAACAGCAAGGTCGCGACCGGCAAGAAGCTGGCGGACGCCATCCGGGCCGTGCGGTACCAGGGGCTGCTCGGCGACTTCCAGTACGACGAGACGGGGGTCGGCATCAAGGCGACCTCCATCGGGATCATGAAGAACGGGACCGTCGTCAAGGCCGGCGGCTGACATGCAGGTCTTCCTTCAGACACTGATCGGCGGGCTGAGCCTCGGTGCGATCTACGCCCTGGTGGCGATGGGGTTCTCCCTCGTCTACCGCACGATGGGCCTGGTCAACTTCGCGCACGCCGACGTGCTCATGATCGGCGCCTACGCCGCGTCCACGTTCTACATGTCGACCAAGCTGCCCTTCGCCCTGGCCATGGTGCTGGCCATCGCGGTGACCGGCCTCATCGGCCTGTTCATCGAGCGGGTGCTGCGGCCGCTGGAGAACAAGGACTTCACCCTGATGCTGATCGGCACGATCGGCTTCGGGATGGTCCTGCAGGCCGTGGCCGTCCTGATCTGGGGGGCGACCGGACGCGCCGTCCGCACGCCGGTCGGCGGCGCCCCGCTGGAGTTCTTCGGGCTCCGCGTCCGCACCTACGACCTCGTCGTGCTGGCCATCGCGGCGGTGGCGGTGTTCCTGCTCGTCGCGTTCCTCCAGCGCACCAAGATGGGCGCCGCGATGCAGGCGGTCGCGATGGACCACGAGGCGGCCACGGCGGTCGGCATCCACGTCGGCCGCAGCAACGCGATCGCGTTCGCGATCGGCGCCGGGCTCGCCGCGCTGGCCGGCGGGCTGGTCGGCCCGCTGCTGTACGTGAACCCGACGATGGGCGGCACCATCGGGATCAAGGGGTTCGCGGCCGCCATGCTCGGCGGCTGCGGCAACATCCCCGGCGCCATCGCCGGCGGGTTCGCGATCGGGGTCCTGGACTCCTTCGCCGCCGGCCACTTCCAGGGCTACTCCGAACTGGTGGTGTTCCTGGTCTTCACCGTGGCCATCATGATCCGCCCGACCGGGCTGTTCGGCGAGACGACGGTGAGCCGCGCATGAACGCACTCCTCAGGCATCGAAACATGCCCAAACTCGGGACGGTGGTGCTGCTGGCCCTCGCCGCCTGGCTGCTGCCGTACACGGTCGGCGGCTACGCGATCCACGTCGTCGACATCGCGCTGGTGTTCGCGCTGCTGGCGATCGGCATGGGCCTGGCCATGGGCATCGCCGGGCAGATCAACCTGGCGCAGATCGCGTTCTTCGGGGTCAGCGCGTACGCGACCGCGATCCTCACCACCCACAACGGCTTCGGGTTCTGGCCCGCCGCCGCGCTGGCGCTGGTGGCGTCCGCGCTGATCGGGCTGCTGGTCGGCATCCCGGCGCTGCGGATGCAGTCGCACTACCTCGGGATCGTCACGCTCGGGCTCGCGCTCGGGTTCATCAACTGGACGACCAACGCCGAGATCGCGGGCGGCGCCGAGGGCATCTCGGCGATCCCCGTCCCGCCGATGTTCGGCGTCGACCTGTCCAGCGAATACCTCTACTACTACCTCGAAGTGATCGTGTTCGCGCTCGCGCTGGCGTTCGGTCTGTTCGTGGTCCGCACCGGGCTCGGCCGCCGGATGATGGCCATGCGCGACGACCCGCTCGCCGCGGGCGCGGTCGGCGCGGAGATCCCGCTGCTGCGGATGACGGCGTTCATGCTGTCGAGCCTGTTCGGCGGCCTCGCGGGCGTGCTGTACGCGGGGCTCATCCGCTACATCGCGCCCGACACCTTCAACATCGCCAACATGTTCCTGCTGCTGGCGATGGTCGTGATCGGCGGCCGGCAGAGCCTTGTCGGCTGCGTCGTCGGCGCGGTCGGCCTGACGCTGATCCGCGAGCAGCTGGTGGACTACCCCACCTACGCCCAGCTCGGTTTCGGCGTCGTCGTGGTCCTCATGGTGGTCTTCGCGCCGACCGGGCTCGCGGGGGTGCCCACCCGGTTGAAGGCCCTTCTGGACCGCCGACTCGGCCGGACCTCGGAACGGGCCGTCCTGCGGTCGTTCGAGCCGTACGAGGCGGTGGCGGAAAGAGAAACGGCCGGTGAATCGCGGCCGATGCTCGAAATCAACGAAATCTCCAAGCAATTCCGCGGGCTGAAAGCACTGAAAGAAGTGTCGCTCACGGTGAAGCGCGGTGAGATCCGCGGCATCGTGGGGCCGAACGGCTCGGGGAAGACCACGCTCTTCAACGTCATCAGCGGCTTCTACAGACCGTCCGGCGGACGGGTGCTGATGGAGGGGAACGTCGTCTCCGGCTCGCGCCCGTACCGGCTCTCGCGGCTCGGCCTGGCCCGCACGTTCCAGAACCTCCGGCTGTTCGGGGAGCTGACCGTCCGGGACAACCTGCTGGTCGCGCTGGACCGGTCCCGCACGTACGCGATCTGGAAGTACGCGCTGTGGCCCATCGGGATCTGGCGGCAGGAGCGCCGCCTGCACCGGCAGGCCGACGCGCTGCTCCGCCGGTTCGGGCTGGCCGAGTTCGCCTCGGCGGCGCCCGGCTCGCTGCCCTACGGCATCCAGCGCCGGATCGAGATCGCCCGCGCGATGGCCGGGTCGCCGCGCCTGCTGCTGCTCGACGAGCCCGCCGCCGGGCTGAACGGCGAGGAGGTGCGCCAGCTCGCCGAGATCGTCCGGTCCATCCGGGACAGCGGCGTCACCGTCGTGCTCATCGAGCACAACATGGGCCTGGTGATGTCGCTGTGCGAGCGGGTGACGGTCCTCGCCGGCGGGTCGATCATCGCCGAGGGGACGCCCGCCGAGGTCGTCGCCGACCACGCGGTGATCGAGGCGTACCTCGGGGACTCCGCCATGGCCGAGATGCCGCTGCCGAACCCGAGCGAGGTGAGCTCATGAACGCCGACACCACGACCGAGGACGGCGAGCGGACCGAGGCCGCCGCGCGACCGGAACCGGCGACGCTCACCGTGGAGGACCTCTCGGTCCACTACGGGGGCGTCTGCGCCGTCAGCTCGATCGGGTTCACGGTCGAGCCCGGCCAGTCGCTCGGGATCATCGGCGCGAACGGCGCGGGCAAGACCTCGACGCTCAAGGCGCTGATGGGGCTGGTGCCGCGCAGCGGCGGGCGCGTCACCTTCGGCGACACGGACCTCACCAAGGTCAAGGCGCGCGACGTCGTCCGGCACGGGATCGGCTACGTCCCCGAGGGCCGGCACGTCTTCCCCGGCCTCACCGTGGAGAAGAACCTGATGCTCGGCGCGTACGCCCGCCCGTGGCGCGGCGCGGAGACGAAAGGGTCGCTCACCGAGGTCTACGAGCTGTTCCCGGTGCTGGGGGAGATGCGGTCGCGCCTGGCGGGCGCGCTGTCCGGCGGCCAGCAGCAGATGCTGGCCGTGGGGCGCGCGCTGATGGCCCGGCCCCGGCTGATCCTGCTGGACGAGCCGTCCATGGGCCTGTCGCCCAAGCTCGTCGAGGACATCCTCGCGGTCCTGCTGCGGCTGCGCGAGGAGGGCCTCAGCCTGCTGCTGGTCGAGCAGAACGCCAAGCTGACGTTCGAGGCGACCAGCGACTGCGTCGTCATGGAGAACGGCGAGGTCGCGATGGTCGGCACCTCCCGCGACCTGCGCGACGACGTCCAGGTCCGCCGCATCTACCTGGGCCTCTAGGCGGCTGCGGAGTCCAGGGGCCGTGCCGCGCGCCGACGCGGCGCGGCCCCTCGCCCTGCCGGAGGCGGCATGAGGGACAGATCCGGGACGACCGGACATGCGAGCGCCCGCCGGCGGCCGGGGGTCTCCCGGGCCGCCGGCGGGCGGAGGACGAGCGCGCCGCGCGGGTCAGCGGCAGAACGGCTTCATGCCCATCGCGGACTCGATGCCGTTCAGCACCAGGCTCTGGAACTCCTTGGCGCCGGGGAAGGTCGTGCCGTCGTCGGTGAACGCCTTGGCGTCGTGCCCGAGCGTGGTCAGCCAGGCGCGGCCGCCGTCGTAGTACTGGCACCAGGCGACGGGATGGAACGAGCCGTGCCCCGGGTGGTTCATGTTGCCCGCGACGCCCTGGGTGAGGGTCTTCTCGTCCACGGTGGCGAGGAACCGCACCTCGCTCGGGAACGGGATGAGGTTGTACCACTCGTCGCTGAAGTTCCACCGGCCCGGCAGCCCCGCGGTGGAGGCGTCCTTGCGGTCGACGGTCTGGACGGTTCCGGGCTGCGCGCGCCCGTGGTCGTAGAAGTTGGCGCCGCCGAGGAGCCCCTCGTACCAGGGCCAGTTGTACTCGGTGCCGAAGGCGTTGTGGATGCCGACGAACCCGCCGCCGCCGCGGATGTACTGCCGCAGCGAGGTCTGGGCCGCGTCGTCGAGGGTGTCGCGGGTGGTGCTCATGAAGACGACGGCGTTGTAGCGCAGCAGCGTCGACGGCGAGGCGAGCTGCGTCACGTCCTCGGTCCAGTCGACGCCGAACCCGTTGTCCTGCCCCATCTTCACCAGGGCCTTCTGGGCCACGTTGGCGTCGCTGAGCGGCGGGTTCAGGCCCGCGCCGAGCGCCGGGCCGAGGTTGGCGTGCCGGGGGCCGGCGGTGCGGCTGTAGACGAGGATCCGGTAGCCCTTGGCGGGGTCGAAGTTGCCCCAGTCGTGGTAGCAGCGGGGGTTCGTGCCGCGGCAGACGCCGTAGACCGGGTCGCCGAGCTCCTGGGCGCCGGCGTTCTTCGTCTTGGCGAGCGGGCCGGCCGCGGCGGGCGCGCCGCCGGTCAGCGTCGCCGCGGCCAGCACGGCGGCCGTGCCGAGCGCCGCGCCGAACGCCGTCAGCAGGGGGGACGAGGGTCTCCTCATGGGGTGGGTTCCTTTCCGGCATTCGCTGATCCATCTAGCGGACCAATTGAACCGTCTAGAGGTTCTAGGACGATCTCACTTCGAACTGCCGTCGGCAATACCCGGACGCCGCCCGCCGTCGCCGAGTTTCGCGAATCTCGCCGTCATGACTGGTGAAATTACCGATGTGCGGGAGCCGTTCGAGGTGCAGGCTATTGCCAGGGCCGCCGGAGCGGCTTACCGTGTCGTCCGTCGATCGGATCATTAAGTCCGCCTAGCGGACCACGGGATGGGAGAGAGCATGGATCGACGGAACTTCCTGACCGGGGCGGCCGCGGTCGTCGGCGGCACCGTGGCCTTCACGCCGCTCCGCACTCCGGCGGCCGGCGCCGACACCGGCGCCTCCGGCCTCGCGCTGCCCGTCCCGCCGCAGCCGACCGCCTTCGGGACCACCGGCCGCGACTTCCCCAAGGTCTGCGGCGACCTCGGGAACCAGAACCACTCCGCCCTGCGGAGGATCAACCGCGGGAACGTCCGGCACCTCGGCGGCGCCTGGCACACCAACCTCGAGGGCGGCAGCACGTCCGGGCGCGCGCAGCAGAGCACGATCGTCGCCCAGGACGGCGTGCTCTACGTCCAGAGCGCCCAGCAGAACGTCTTCGCCGTCGACGGCCGCACCGGCGAGATCAAGTGGAAGACCAGCGTCGGCTCGCAGCAGACCAACATGCGCGGCGTCGGGCTGGGGGAGGGGCTGGTCTTCACCACGTCCGGCTCCAACATCGTCTACGCGCTCGACCAGAAGACCGGCGCCGTCGTGTGGCAGCGCGAACTGCTCGTCGCCGGTGAGGGCGACCCGAACTGCGACCCGCAGGAAGGCCAGTGCGGCGGCAACCGCGGCGGCCTCGCCGGCGCCATCGTCTACTTCGACGGCCTCATCTACGTCGGCACCGAGGGCAGCACCGCCGGCGCCCGCGGCCGCGCCTACGCCCTCAACGCCCGCACAGGCGAGATCGCCTGGACGTTCTGGGGCCCGCCCGGACCCGGCGAGTTCGGCAACGACACCTGGGAGGGCGACACCTGGAAGACCGGCGGCGCCGTCTGCTGGATCCACCCGGCGATCGACCCCGAGCTCGGCCTCGTCTACTGGACGTTCGGCAACCCCTATCCGCGCACCAACGGCTCCACCCGCGGCGGGACGAACCTGTTCGCCAACTGCCTGGTCGCCATCGACGCCAAGACCGGCAAGCGGCGCTGGCACTTCCAGTCCGTCCACCACGACATCTGGGACTTCGACAACGTCATGGCGCCGGTCCTGATCGACCTGAGGATCGGCCACCGCAAGCGCAAGGTCGTCGTGTACGGCAGCAAGGTCGGGATGTTCTACATCCTGGACCGCGAGACCGGCAAGGGCGTGCACGGCATCACCGAGCGCCCCGTCCCGCAGGAGCCGCGGCAGAAGACCTGGCCGACGCAGCCGTTCCCGGGCGGCGAGCCGTTCGTGCACCAGGCGCCGAGCTACCACGACACCACCCGGCCCGTCCCGTACTACCCGACCGGCGAGATCTTCACGCCGTTCTGGGACGACGCGACCATCCTGTTCCCCGGCGCCGGCGGCGGCGCGGACTGGTCGTACATGTCGTTCAGCCCGTACACCGGGTTCGTCTACGTCGGGTACGGGCTCATCAACTCCTCCTACTCCAACACCAACGGCGGACGCGTCAACACCGCGCGGCCGCTCGGCGAGTACTTCTCCGGCGGCATCGTCGCCGTGGACCCGCGCACCAACAAGCCCGTGTGGCGCAAGGAGGGCGAGTGGTCGCTCGCCCACGGCAACGGGATCCTCACCACCGCCGGACGCATCATGTTCCAGGGCGGCCCGGACGGCGTGCTGCACGCGATGGACGACGCCACCGGCCGCGACCTGTGGAGCTGGCAGTGCGGCGCCGGCGTCCACACCAGCCCGGTCACCTACGAGATCGACGGCGAGCAGTACATCGCGGTCTTCGCCGGCGGCAGCGGACTGCCCTACCCCGACATCCCCAAGGGCGACCACCTGTGGGCGTTCAAGCTGAACGGCCAGATCGGCCCGGCGCCCGCGCCGACCCCGCCGTCCAAGCGCAACCAGATCCGCACCGCGCCCGTCGCCGGCGCGGACGCGAACAACACCGTCACCCTCGGCCGGATCTGGAACTCCGCCGCGGGCGCGCCCGGCGGCGAGGAGAACACCGTCGCGCAGAACGCGATGTCCCCGCAGAACATGACCGTTCCGGTCGGCACCGAGGTCACGTTCGTGAACCCGTCCGGCAACGAGCACTCGCACGGCGCCGCGTCGTTCTTCGAGCACGTGTTCAACACCGGGAGGCTCAAGCCCGGCGAGTCCTCCAAGCACACGTTCACCAAGCGCGGCGAGTACTTCTACAACGACCCGGTCTTCCCGCAGAGCACCGGGAAGATCGTCGTCCAGTGACCCCCGGGGCGGTGAGCCCCGGGCCGCACAGATCCCCCACGGAAGGGAAGCACCAGAGATGACCCTCCACATCCCCGACGCCCAGACCGCGCACGTCGACCTCCCCGACACACAGGCGCAGGACGCCGCCGCCCAGCGGGCCGCCTCCTGGGCCACGCCCGACTACCAGGTGGTGGAGACCTCTCTGGAGGTCACGGCCTACTTCGGCGTCGAGATCTGATTCCACCCCGATGAGGGTGCGGATACTCGGCACCGCCGCGGGCGGCGGCGTCCCCCAGTGGAACTGCGCGTGCCACGGGTGCGCCGCCGCCCGCGCGCACCCGTCGTGGCGCCGCCTGCACGCCTCGATCGCGCTCGAGGCGTCCGAGGGACGCTGGTACGTGGTCAACGCGACCCCGGACATCGCCGAGCAGATCGAGGCGAACCCGGACCTGCATCCCGGTCCGGAGCGGCGCCGGACCCCGGTCGCGGGAGTGGTCCTCACCGACGCCGAACTCGACCACACGCTCGGGCTGCCGCGCCTGCGCGAGGCGTCCGGCCTGCACGTCCTCGCGACCGGCACCGTCCGCGACGCGCTGGCGCGCGGGCTGCGGCTGGACCGCGTCCTCGCCCCGTACACCGCGCTGACCTGGTCGGACCTCCCCGAGGACGGGACCGCTCCGCTCGGAGGCACGGACGGCCTGGAGGTCCGGGCCGTCCGCGTCTCGGGCAAGCGCCCCCGCTACGCAGCCGACCTCGACGTGCCGGACGGGGCGTGGTCCGTGGCGCTGCACGTCACCGACCGGCGCAGCGGCGCGGGCCTCGTCTACGCACCGGCGCTCGCCGGCTGGCCGCCCGCACTCGACCGCGCGCTCGCAGAGGCGGCCTGCGTCATCGTCGACGGGACGTTCTGGGACGACGACGAACCACGCCGTTCCGGCTTCACCCAGCGGACCGCCACCGAGATGGGCCACCTGCCGATCAGCGGCCCGGACGGGACAGCGGAACGGCTCGCGGCACTGCCCGCGGCACGCCGCCTCTACACCCACCTGAACAACACCAACCCCCTCGTCGACCCCGGCCACGACGGCCACCGCACCCTCGCCGGGATGGGGATCGAGGTCGCATCGGAAGGCCAGGTGATCGAACTGTGAACCCGACGACGGACGCCCCGCCCCGCGCCGCCGGCCCCCTGCCCTGGACGCCCGGCGAACTGGAGGACCGGCTCCGCGAGATCGCCGCCGAGCGCTACCACCACCGGCACCCGTTCAACCTGCGCATGCACGACGGGCTGCTGGCGCCGGAGGAGCTGCGCTGCTGGGTGCTGAACCGGTTCCACTACCAGCGGCACATCCCGATCAAGGACGCCCTCATCCTGGCCAAGCTCGACGACCGGGAACTGCGCCGCAGCTGGATCCGGCGCATCCACGACCACGACGGCCGGGACGGCGGCGGCGGCGATTCCGCGGACGCGGGCGGCATCGAGCGGTGGCTGCGTCTCGGCGAGGCCGTCGGCCTGGACCGCGTGCTGCTGCTCTCGGGGGAAGGCGTCCTGCCCGGCGTCCGGTTCGCCGTCGAGGGCTACGTGAACTTCTGCCGCCTCGCCACGCCCCTGGAGGCGATCGCCTCGTCCCTGACCGAGCTCTTCGCGCCCGACCTGATGGTCACGAGGATCGGAGCCTGGGAACGCCACTACCCCTGGATCGAGCCGGAAGGGCTGCGCTATTTCCAGGTTCGCGTGCAGCAGGGCCGCCGCGACGCCGATGAAGCTCTCGCCCTGGTGCATCGATGGGCCGAGACCCGTGCCGACCAGGAGCGGGTGCTGGCGGCGTTCACCTTCAAATGCGATGTGCTCTGGTCCCTGCTGGACGCGGTCGAGCACGCGGGCGCCCCGAAGACCGGAACCGTGAACCCCGGGACCGCGGATGCCGGCTGAACGCGCCCGGACGACGACGGTCGCGGGGGACGAGCGGCCCGCGCTCGCCCGCTCCGTCCTGCTCCGCTATGACCGCGTCCGCGGGGCCGAGCTGCTGCTGATGCCGGAGCGGGCCGTCGTGCTCAGCCCGGAGGCCGGGCGCATCCTGCGGCTCTGCGACGGGCACCGCACCGTCGCCGGCATCATCGCCGCGCTCGCCGCCGAGCACCCGGACGCCCCGCTCGAACGGGACGTCCCCGAATTCGTCGCGAGGATCCGCGCCGAGGGATGGCTGCAATGACCGAACCCGCCGCGCCATGGGCGCTGCTCGCCGAACTGACCCACGCGTGCCCGCTGCACTGCCCCTACTGCTCCAACCCGCTGGAACTGGTCCGGCGCAGCACCGAACTGGCGGCGGAGGAGTGGGCGCGGGTCTTCACCGAGGCCGCCGACCTCGGCATCGTCCAGGCGCACCTCTCGGGCGGTGAACCGCTCCTGCGTCCCGACCTGGAGGAGATCGTGGCGGCGGCGCACCGGGCGGGCGTCTACACCCAGCTCGTCACCAGCGGCCTCGCGCTGACCGCCGAGCGGCTGGACGCGCTCGCCGGCGCCGGGATCAACAGCGTGCAGCTCTCGGTGCAGGACGCCGACCGGAAGAACTCCGACCTCATCGCCGGGCGCACGTCCTTCGCGGCGAAGGAACGCGCCGCGGCCGTCATCCGCGCCACCGGGCTGCCATTCGGGCTCAACGTCGTCCTGCACCGGCACAACCTGGACCGCCTGCCCGAGATCATCGAACTCGGCGAAAGCTGGGGAGCCGACCGCATCGAACTGGCCAACGCGCAGTTCTACGGCTGGGCCCTCCGCAACCGGGACGTCCTGCTGCCTACCCGGGAGCAGTTCGATCGCGCCAAGCAGACGGTGGCCGAGCACCGGGAGAGGCCGGGCGGCCCGGAACTCGTGTGGGTCCTTCCCGACTACTACGAGGGGGTGCCGAAACCATGCATGGGCGGCTGGGGCGCCCGTTCCATCACCGTGGCGCCCGACGGGACCGCGCTGCCGTGCCCCGCCGCCTACGCGATGACGGAACTGCACCCGCCGAACGTGCGCGATCATTCGCTCGCGTGGATCTGGCAGCGGTCCGAGGCCTTCAACGCCTACCGCGGCACCGCGTGGATGAGCGGGCCGTGCGGCGACTGCCCGCGCCGCGAGATCGACTTCGGCGGATGCCGGTGCCAGGCGCACGCGCTGACCGGCGACGCCTCCCGCACGGACCCGGCCTGCGCCCTGTCACCCGACCACCATCTGGTGAGCGACCCCGCCGCCCTCGCCGGGCAGGCGCCCGGCGCGGAGCCGGAGTTCGTCTACCGCAGGCCCGGCGGCGCGCGCGGTCAGGGGCCGGTGCGGCCGAGCGGCCCGCGTCCCGCGCCCGTCAGGTAGGCGACGACCATCTCGCCGATCATCTCGCGGTGCCGCCGCCGGTGCTCCGGTGCGGTCATGTCCCGGCCGAACAGCGCGCCGAACGTGTGCTGGTTGGCGATCCGGAAGAAGCAGAACGAACTGATCATCATGTGCACGTCGATGGCGTCCGCCCCGGCCACGAAGTCGCCGCTCGCCCGGCCGGCCTCCAGGATCTGCGAGATCAGCTCCGCGACCGGGCCGCTGAGGTTCGGCAGCGCCTCCGACTTGCGCAGATGCTCGGCCTGGTGGATGTTCTCGATGCTGACCAGCTTGATGAAGTCCGGATGCGCCTCGTGGTGGTCGAAGGTCAGCTCGGCCAGCGTGCGGATCGCCTCCACCGGCGCCAGGTGCTGGACGTCGATCGTCGACTCCAGCTTGCGCACCTCGCCGTAGGCCTTCTCCAGCACGGCGACGTACAGCTTCTCCTTGCCCCCGAAGTAGTAGTAGATCATCCGCTTGGTGGTGCGCATGAGCGCGGCCATGTCGTCCACCCGGGCGCCGGCGTACCCGTGCCGCGCGAACTCCCGCTGCGCGACCTCGAGGATCTCCGCGCGGGTGCGGTCGGCGTCACGCCGGCGGTCTCCCGAGGCGGCTGTGACGGACTGCGACGACATGCGACTCCACGACATGGTTGCGGACGGGAACTCATCCTATGGCGGCCCGGCCGCCGGTCCCGCGCGCTGACCACGAGTGGTCCCGGGGCGGCGTCCGGCGGGGGTCAGCCCGGGCGGCGGCGGTGCGGGCGGGCGTGCTGCGCGGCCAGCCGGATCGGCGCGTTCACGGCACCGTATCCGCGGTATCCGCCGATGCGCTGGACGATCTCGAAGAACACCCGCCCGGTCGTCTCGGTGTAGAAATGCAGGAACTCGCCGTGCTCGTCCCGGTCGTAGAGAAGGTCCAGTTCCCGGAGCAGCCGGTGCCTTTCCGTGCCGAGGTCGTACCGCGCTTCGAGGTCGTCGTAATAGTTGTCCGGAATGGCGAGTATCGCCGCGCCGGACGCGCGGACCCTCCGGGCCGTCGCGGCGATGTCCCTGCTCGCCAGTGCGACGTGCTGCCACGCCGTGCTGTGCGATCCGTCGTGCGCGCCGACATAGGCGACATTGAGCGCCACCCGCACCCGGCCGTCCTCGGTGGACACCGCGCGGCTGCGCATGAGGCCATGGGGATCGGGCAATTCCAGGCTCTCGTGCGGGCGGAGCCCGAGAACGCTCCGGTAGAACAGCGACGCCTCGTCGAAGTGATGCCACGGCTGGGTGAGCGCCACGTGATCGATATGCGTGATCTCGGCGGCGGCAGGGTCGGCGCTCCGCCGGTCCGCCGAGAAGTCGTCGGTCCAGTCGGGGTGGTCGGGACGCGCCGTCCGGCAGAAGAAGACCTCGGTCCCGTCGGGCGCGGCGACGGCGTCCAGCGGGGCGTCGTGCGGCCCGCGCAGCCGCGGCAGGACGGGGGACAGCAGCGCCTCGGCGCGCTTGACCGCCGCGGCCGGGTCCAGCGACTCCAGCCCGATCGCGCCGAGCGCGGGACCGTCCGGGCTCTCCGCGCTGCCGCTGTTCACCAGCACGCGGGCCGCGCCCTGCTCCCACAGCTCCACCGGCTTGCCGGCGTGCCGTCCGGTGCGGACGAACCCCAGGGCGTCCAGGAGGGTCCCGAGCGGGCCGGCGGGCGGCGCCGCCAGCTCGGCGAACGCGAACCCGGTCGGCACGACCGGGGGAGGCGGAGCCGTCAGCCCCGGGACCGCGTCGCCGGTGAGCCGCCGGACCTGCTCCTCCAGCGCGATGAGCGAGCGCATGGCGTCCTGCGCGGTGCGCATGGAGGCCGCCTGCCGGAAGATGTCGTTGAACACCTCCAGCGACAATGGCCCGTCATATCCCGTGTGGAGGACATGGGCGACGAGCCCCGCCACGTCCAGATCCCCCTGCCCCGGGAAACACCGGTAATGGCGGCTCCAATAGAGCACGTCCATCGGCAGGGACGGAGCGTCGGCGAGCTGCAAGAAGAAGATCTTGTCGCCGGGAATCGTGCGGATCGCGTACGGATCGACGTCCCGCGCCAATATGTGGAAGCTGTCCAGGCACAGTCCCAGATTGGGATGGTCGGCCATGCGCACGATCCGCCAGGCGTGGAAATAGTCGCTGACGTGCCGCCCCCACGCGAGCGCCTCGTAGGCGATCCGGATCCCGTGCTCGGCCGCGCGCTCGGCGAGCAGCCGGAGCTGCTCGGCGGCGAGCGCGTCGTCGTCGATCGCGGCCGGGGACACGCTCGAGCACACCAGCAGCCGCGTGACGCCGAGGCGCTCCATCACCGCGAACTTGTGCTCCGCCCGCCGCAGCCCGGCCGCCAGCACGTCCGGCGGCACCGCCTCGAAGTCGCGGAACGGCTGGTACAGCTCGACGGCCAGGCCGAGATCGGCTGCGCGGCGCCGCACGTCCTCGGGGCTCAGGTCGGCGGCGAGCAGGTCGTTCTCGAAGATCTCGACGCCGTCGAACCCGGCGCCGCCGATCGCCGTCAGCTTGTCCGCCAGCGAGCCGCTGAGCGACACGGTCGCGATTGACCTGCGCATGCCGCGATAGTCCCCTCTTTATGGACGAACTAGTCCGTTAGGGTAGCACCGCCCGACCTGCTGACGGATCGACAGTTGCTATTGGCGCATCGCCAATAGTTGCCCTAGGGTGTCCCGTGCTCGACGGCGTCCGGATCCGGGGAGGTGATCATCGTGGCCGTCGCCCATCTGCCGGGCCGCGTCCACGGGCTGCTCGGCGAGGTCGGTGAGCTGTTCGTCATCGCGCTGGAGGGGCTGCGGCGCACCTGGGACGTGCGCCGGTGGTTCTGGGAGTTCGCCGAGCAGGCGTGGTTCCTCGCGCGGGTGACGAGCCTGCCGGTGATCCTGGTGTCGCTGCCGCTCGGCGCGACCGTGGCGTTGCAGGTGGGGCAGCTGGCGGCCCAGCTCGGCGCGCAGTCGGCGACCGGGGGAGCGGTCGTCGTCGGCCTGGTGCGCGAGGTCGCCCCGATCGCCGCCGCGCTCATCATCGCGGGCGCGGGCGGCTCGGCGATGACCGCCGACATGGGCGCACGCAGGATCCGCGACGAGCTGGCCGCGATGGAGACGATGGCGGTCAACCCGGTGCACCGGCTGGTCACCCCGCGGCTGTGGGCGTCCAGCCTGATCTCGACGCTGCTGGCCTCGCTGGTCATCGTCTCCGGCGCCGCCGGCGGGTTCGTGTTCAACGTGCTGCTGCAGGACGTCACCCCGGGCGCGTACTTCGACGGCGCGGTCTCGCTGCTGCAGGTGTCCGACCTGGTCGTGACGCTGCTGAAGGCGTGGCTGTTCGGGCTGGTCGCCGCGGTCGTGGCCTGCCACATGGGGATGACCTGCGCGCAGAGCCCGGTCGGGGTCGGCCGCGCGGTGAACCGGGCGATCGTGGTCGCCTTCATGCTGGTGTTCGCCCTCAACTACGTGATCACGACGGTGTACTTCGTCGCGTTCCCGCCGAAGATCTGATGGCGGGTCCGATGGCGGCCGGACGGGCCGGACGGTCCGGGCTGCGGGCGGCGGGGCGGCTCGCCGAGCGGACCGGCGACCTCGCGCAGTGGCCGGTGTTCGTGTACCGGGTGCTGCTGTACTCCGCCCGCGACCTGGTGTGGCACCGCAAGTACGCGCGGACGGTCGCCCGGCACGTCAGCGACGTCGTCGTGGGCGCGGGGGCGACCGTGGTCGGCGGCGGCATGATCTTCGTGATCTTCACGATGGCGTTCTTCGTCGGCACCGAGGTGGGGCTGCAGGGCTACACCGGCCTGGAGTCGATCGGCGCGCAGTCGTTCATGGGGCTGGTCGGCTCGTTCGCCAACGTCCGGGAGATCACCCCGGTGATCGCGGCGACCGCGCTGGCGGCGCAGTGCGGGTCGGCGTTCACCGCCGAGCTGGGCGCGATGCGGATCTCCGAGGAGATCGACGCGCTGGAGGTCATGGGCATCGGGTCGTTCGCCTACCTGGTGTGCACGCGGGTGGTGGCCGCGCTGGTCGCGCTCGTCCCGCTGTACCTGATCGCGCTGTTCGCCAGCTTCTTCGCGACCCGGCTGATCAGCACGGAGTTCTTCGACCTCGCGCCGGGCGTGTACGACTACTACTTCCGGCTGTACCTGCCGACGATCGACCTGGTCTACAGCTCGGTCAAGGTCGCGGTGTTCGCCTTCGCCGTCATCACCATCCACTGCTTCTACGGCTACTACGCCACCGGCGGGCCGGCCGGGGTGGGGCGCGCGGCGGGCCGGGCGATCCGGCTGTCGATCGTGACGATCGTGACCCTGAACCTGCTGCTGTCGTACGTGTTCTGGGGCGGCGGCGCGACGGTGAGGCTGAGCGGATGATCAACGAGGAGCTCTCCCTGCCGCGCCGGCTGCTGATCACGGCGCTCACGCTGGCCGTGGTCGCGGCGGTCCTGTGGGCGCTGGTCGCCAAGCCGTTCCAGGACGGCGGGACGGTGCTGACCGCCGAGTTCGGCCGCGCCGGGCAGGGGCTCGGCAAGGGCGCGCCGGTGAAGGTCCGCGGTGTCCAGGTCGGCTCGGTGCAGCGGGTGCGGTTGGCCGAGGACGGCAAGGCGCGGCTGACGCTGCGGCTCGACTCCGGCATGCGCGTCCCGGACACGGTGACCGCCTCCATCGAGCCCGCCTCGGCGTTCGGCCCCAAGTTCGTCGACCTGATCCCGGGCACGCACGAAGGCGCCGGCCCGTATCTCGCCTCGGGCGCGAGGATCGCGCGCACGTCCGATCCGCAGGACCTGTCCGATCTGCTCGCCGACGCCGACAGGCAGCTGGGCGCGATCGCTCCCGAGGACGTCTACACGATCGTCCACACGGCCGCACAGGGCCTGGACGGGCAGGGCGCGAAGCTGGCCGCCGTCATCGACCAGAGCGGCGTCCTGCTGAACGTCGCCTACAAGCACCGGGGAGACGCCCGCCGGTTCGTCTCCGACGGCGCGAAGCTGAGCGGCGCGCTGTCCGGATCGGGCGACGAGATCGCGGGGATCAGTGGGGACGCCGACGCGCTCATCACCGCCGCGGCGAGCGGCCGCAAGGGACGGCTCGGCGACTTCGCCGACCAGATCTCCGCGCTGTCGGCGCTGGTCGCCCACGGCTTCGACAAGCGCGGCGGGCAGCTCGGCGAGGCGTTCCGCAGCGGGGAGCGCGCCGCCGCGGTCATCTACTCCCAGCTCGGCCTGCTCGGGGACGCGGTCCGCACCGGCAACCGCATCCTGCCGCTCTACCAGGAACTGGCCTCGGCGCCGGGTCCCGGCGGCAAGCACTACCTGCGGTCCGAGGCGTTCCTGCCGACCGACCCGTGCGCGCTGATCCTCGGCCTGTGCGGCCCGGGCGGCGGAACGAAGGGAGGCCGGTGACATGCGCGTCCCGAGCGCGGCGCGGATGAGCGACCAGGCGCGGTTCCGCGCCGGTGTCATCGTCAGGCTGGTCGCGTTCCTGCTGGTGACCGGGTTCCTCACCGTGGTCATCGGCGCGCAGATCGCCCGGGTGGGGTTCGGCGGCGGCTGGCACGTGTCGGCGACGTTCGACGACGCGAGCGGCCTGTCCGAGGGCGACCAGGTGAAGATCGCCGGCGCGCCGGTCGGCCGGGTCGACGGGGTGAAGGTGGTGGACGGCCGCGCGAGGGTCGACATGACCGTCCGCGAGTCGGTCGAGGTGCCGTCCGACAGCGAGGCCGCCGTCCGCTGGCGCGACGCCATGGGCCGCCGCGTCGTCTACCTCATCCCCGGCACGAGCCCGACCATGATGCGGCCCGGCGCCCACATCACCCGCACCCGGTCCGTCGTGGACGGCAGCGCGCTGCTGGACGAGCTCGCGCCCCTTACCAAGAGCCTGGACCCGAAACAGGTGAATACGGTGCTGGTGTCGCTCGCCCAGGCACTGGACGGCAACGCCGGCGACATCGACCGGCTGATCGGAAACGTCGACCGGCTGTCGTCCACGATCGCCGAGCGCCGCGGCACGCTCAAGCGGATGCTCGCCGACTACGCCACCGTCACCGAGCTCATCGCCCGCCGCGACAAGCAGATCGGCGCCGCTACCGACGACCTGGTCAGCCTCAGCGGCGCGTTCGCCGACAACCGCAGGCTGATCGACGACACGCTGGTGCAGCTCGCCGCTCTGGCGCGCACGTCCGACGCCGTCCTGGCGGGCAACGCCGACAGGCTCGCCGACGTCATCGACAAGCTGTCGACGTTCACCGCCGGAGTGCACCGCAACGACGAGACCGTCGCGAACGTGCTGGAGTCGGCGACGCCGAAGCTCCGGCACATCTTCGCCGCCGTGGACAACGGCCGCTTCATCGAGACGGCCATCCCCTGCCTCAGCCTCGCCGCCCCGCCCTGCCCGTACCCGACGCGGCTCCCCGGCCCCCGCGAGGACGGGAGCGGCAGGCCGATCGACTCTCCGGACGCCCTGCAGAACCTCATGGTCGGAGGCCGCCCGTGGCGCTGAAGTCCTTCCGCGACCGCAACAAGATCGTCGTCGGGCTCGTGTCGGCGACGGTCCTGGTGCTGCTGCTCGTGACGGTGTTCCTGGTCGGGACGAAGGGCCTGCTGCAGGACCGCTACACCGTCACCGGCGTCTTCGCCGACACCGGCGGTCTGCGCTCCGGCGACGACGTCCGGGTGGCGGGCGTCCGGGTCGGCGAGGTCGGCGGCGTCCACCCCGACTTCCGGCACGGCCGGGTGCTGATCACCTGGAAGGTCGACTCGGGCGTCGACCTCGGCCCGGCGACCCGCGCGCAGATCGAGGTGTCGAACATCCTCGGCGGCCGCTACCTGCGGCTGTCCGGCGCCGTCACCAGCCCGCACCTGGCCGACCTGCCGCCCGCCAGGCGGCGCATCCCCATCGAGCGGACCCAGGTGCCGACCACGGTCAACGACGTCCTCAACACCTCGACCCGCACGGTCGCGCGGCTGGACACCCGGGCGATCAACAAGATCGTCTCCGAGCTGCAGGGCGTGGACGCCGCGCACCGCGGACGCCTGTCCCGCACCCTGGTCAACCTGTCGGAGCTGGCGGAGACGGTCAACGACTCCAGCCCGCGGATCAAGCAGTTGCTCGCCGACGGCGACCGCATCCTGTCCCTCGCCCGCGCCAAGGACGAGCAGCTGAACCGGCTGCTCGGCAACGTCCAGGCGATGCTGGACGAACTCCAGCGCCGCAAGCAGGAGCTCGCGGCGTTCCTGGGCAGCGGCAGCCGCACCGTCTCCAGCCTCACCAGGCTGATCGACGACCACCAGGCGCAGCTGCTGTCGGTCATGGCGGACCTGCGCGGCACGCTCGGCACGCTGCGCCCGCAGACCGGCGCGTTCAACGACCTGCTCGCCTGGGCGGGCCCCACCCTCAGCGGCCTCGCCGGAACCGGCGGCTACGGGCCGTGGCTGGAGGTCGTCGCGACCGGCCTCGGCCCGCTGTCCCCGCAGGACCTCGCCCAGCTCGCGCGCCTGGCCCCCAAGGGAGAACGATGATGCGACGCACGGCCGCCGTGACCGCGGCCCTGGCCCTGGCCGCGGCCACTGGCGGATGCACGGTGACCAGTGGCGGCGGCACCTACAAGCTGACCGTCTACTTCGCCAAGACGCCGTCGCTGTACGAGCGGTCCCGCGTGAAGGTCATGGGCGCCGACTCCGGCACGATCACCTCCATCGAGGACCAGCAGACGCGCGTGCGCGTGGAGCTGGCCGTCAAGCGCTCCGTCCCGGTGCCGGCGGACGTCCACGCCGCCATCGCCTCCGACGACGCGCTCGGCGAGCGGTACGTGCTGCTGCACCCGGTGTGGAAGCCCGGCATGCCGAGGGCGGCGTCCGGCGCCGTCGTCCCGCAGTCGCGCACCGAGCTGCCCGTCGAGATCGACGACGCGCTCGCCGCCTTCGCCAAGCTCAACCGCTCCATCGACCCGAAGGAGCTCGGGTCGGCCTTCCACCGCGGCGCGGACGGGCTGCGCGGCCACGGCGGCGACGTCAACGTCGCGCTGGGCGCCACGTCCCGGCTGACCAGCGAACTCGCCGGCCAGGACCAGCGGATCGTCTCGCTGGCGAAGAACCTGCGGTCGGTCGCGGCGAGCCTGAACGGACGCGACGAGCAGCTGTCCCGGCTGCTCGCCTCGTTCTCCACCACGAGCAGCACGCTGGCCGGAGAGCGGACGAAGCTGCGGGACTTCGTCGCCGGCCTGGCCGCCGCCATCCGCAAGAGCGACGTCCTCATCACCGGCTACCGCGAGACGCTGCCGGGCGCCGTCGCCGACCTGTCCAACATCGTCCTGACCCTCAAGGGCAACGCCCAGGGGCTCAACCAGGCGATCCAGGGGCTCGGGCAGTTCGCCGACGTCGCGGTGAAGGCATGGGACCGCAAGCAGCACGTCGCCACCATCCGCGTCCTCGTCCACGCCACCCTCCGCACCTGGCTCCAGCCGCTGTTCACCGCGATGGGCTGGGGGACCGTGCCCTGCATTCCGGACAATCCGGCACTCGGCAACTGCGTGCCGAACGGAAAGGCGGGCCGATGAGACGCCCCGCCGTCACCTGCTGCGCTGTCGCGGTCGCGGTGACCGTCGGCACCGCGAGCGGCTGCTCGCTCCGGACGATCGGCGCTCCCCGCGGCGGCACGACCCTTTCGGCGACGTTCGACGACGTGCAGAGCCTCGTCGTCGGCCACAGCGTCCAGGTGTCGGACGTGCGGGTCGGCACCGTGACCGCGATCGGGCTGTCCGGGTACCGCGCCAGGGTCACCATGTCGCTGCGGGACGGCCGGCGCATCCCGGTCGGCACGACCGCCACGATCGCCAAGTCGTCGCTGCTCGGCGAGAACTACGTCCGCCTCGACCTGCCGCCCGGCCGCGACCTGCGCACCGGGCCGTTCCTGCCCGGCGGCGCCGCGATCGTCCAGACGTCCGTTCAGCCCGACCTCGAACAGGTCAGCGAGAAGGTGGGGCCGCTGATCGCCGCGCTCGGCGGGCAGGACCTCGCGACCATCGCCGGCGAGTCGGCGACCGCGCTCGACGGCCGGGGCCGCAAGCTCAACACCCTGATCAAGCGGGCCGCCGACGTCACCGACGGCTACGCCGCCGCCAGCGCCGACCTCGGCCACGCCCTCGACTCCCTGGCGAAACTCGGCGACTCCCTGGAGAAGGGCAAGGGCGGCATCGGACGGCTCCCCGGCGACATCGCCCTCGCCACGCAGCGGCTCCAGGACGAACGCCACCGCATCAAGACCTCCATCCGGCGGCTCGAACAGCTCGCCCGCTCGGTCAACGCGAAGGTGCAGCAGCGGCACGCCAAGCGCCTGGGCGTCCTGCTGGGACGCGCCGACCAGCTGCTGGCCGCGGCGCTGCGGGGACGCGACGACCTCAAGGCCCTCGCCGCCAACGTCCTGACGTTCCTGCGCGGCCCGTCGGTCTCCTACAGCGGCCAGGCGCTGCTGTTCCTCTGGATCAAGGGCTTCCTGCCCCAGCAGGGCAAGGCGCCCGCCGACGCCCGGCCGCAGTCGCGGTCGCTGACCGGACTCCTCGGACCGCGCCCATGAAGACACCGTCGCTGAAGTTCCCGCAGGTGAAGCAGCCGCGGATCGTCATCAACCTGATCTTCTTCGCGCTGCTCGGCGCCGTCCTCGCGGTCTGGGCCGTCCGCAACATCATCACGATCGACGCCCTCGAGCGCCCGTTCCCGGTGACCGCCGACTTCGCCACCTCGCCCGGCCTGCACCGCGACCTGGAGGTGACGCACCTCGGCGTCAAGGTCGGACGCGTCGGCGGCGTGCGGCTCCGCGACGGCCACGTCGAGGTCCGCATCGAGATGGACCGCGGCGTGCACGTCCCGAAGGACGCGGGCGCGCGGGTGCTCCGCAAGTCCGCGATCGGCGAGCCCTACATCGAGCTGACCTCACCGAAGACTCCCGGCGGCGGCTACCTCGCGGCCGGCGACCGCATCCCCCTCGCCCGGACCGCCGGCACCACCGACTACAAGCAGCTGTTCACCGGGCTCAGCAACACCCTCAAGGCCGTCGACCCCCGCGACGCGCGGACCCTGTTCCACGAGGCGGCGACCGGGCTCCAGGGCCGCGGCACCGCCCTGCACGACATGATCGGCGACACCGACCGGCTCACCGCGACGCTCGCCGCGAACGCCCCGGCGCTGGACGCCCTCGCCACCCAGCTCACCCGGCTCACCGCGACCCTCACCGAGCACCGCTACCAGCTGGTGTCCGGCGTCAACGACCTCGCCGCCTTCACCGCGACGATGCGGCAGGCGCGCCGCGACCTCGACACCGTCCTCGCGCAGGGCCCCGGCACCCTCGGCGACCTCAACGACCTGCTGCGGACCGCGAGGCCCGGGCTGGACTGCCTGCTGTCGGCCGCGGCGGTACCGACCGTCCCCGTCTTCGACTCCGCGAACCGGGCGCGGATCGAGCACGTCCTCCGGATGGTCCCGACCCTCCAGGCCCTGGTGTCGGACGTGCGGGTGAAGGAGGGCACGGGAAGCGCGCTGCGCGTCACCCCGGTGATCACCGTGGCGGGCCCGCCGCAGGCCGCCGAGTACGCCGCCCCGGCGACCAAACCGACCGCGCCCGCCCTCACGCTCTGCCCCGCCAGCAAGGGGAAGGGCACCGCCAAGTCCGGCGGGAGCACGGCCTCCGCCGCCGCGGACTCGCGAGCAGGCGCGCAGGCCCGGACGCCCGCGCCGGTCGCGACCCGCCCTGTCAGCGCGGAAGGCGAGCGCCGCTCACCCCTGTCGCGCTCGCTGCCCCTGCTGCCGCCCGCCCTCGCGGTCGTGGTGGTGCTGGCCGTCGCCGCGAACGTCGCCAGGACGCTGGTGCGCCGCCGATCCGGCGCGCGCCGATGAACGGAGGACCTGTGAAGACCGAGACCGAATCGAAGACGCGCTCGCCTGCCGAGGACGGCGACACCGACAACGCGAAGGAAGAGACCGTCCCCGAACAAGACGCCGTAGAGCCTGAGGACGCTGCGGAGAACGGCGAGTCGGCAGACGAGAAGGACGAGAAGGACGAGAAGGACCAGACGGAGACCGAGACCAGACCGCCATGGGGGAGGAGGGCGGTCCGGGTCCTGACCGGTCAGACCGCCGCCAAGGTCCTCGTCGTCGCGGTCCTGCTCGCCTCCGTCGTCACCGCCGTCCTGCAATGGCACCGGGCGGACAAGGCCGACGCCCGCGAGGACGAACGCCGGCGGGTCGGCGACAGCGCGGGCCGGTTCGGGCGGGCGCTGCTCAGCTACGACCACACGAAGCTGCAGGCCGCGCGGAACCGGGTGCTGTCCCTGGCGTCCGACGACTTCGCCAAGACCTACGACCAGGCCTTCACCGGCGGGCTCGAAGGCATCATCACCAAGCTCAAGGCCGACGCCTCCGCCACCGTCCGCACCGTCTACGTCGGCGACGTCGACGGCGGCAACGCCCGCGCCGTGGTCGTGATGGACAGCGAGGTGCACAGCACCGCCGGCACCCGCAGCGTTCTCGGCTCCTACCTCGACATGAAGCTGACCCGCAGCCGCGGCGCCTGGAAGGTCACCGAGGTCACCTCGATCGGCGCCGCCAACGAGAGCATGACCGACCCCGACGGCAAGCAGCAGACGGCGCCCGTGCAGCCCGCGCCGTCGCCCTCGCCCGGCGGCTGACGCGATTCCAGGGAGGACGGAATGAGCATCTACGAGACGATCGGCGGCGAAGAGGCCCTGGTGGCGGTGGTGGACGATTTCTACGAGCGGGTCATCGCCGACGACCTGCTGAACCCCTTCTTCGCCGGCATCAACCTCAACAAGCTGAAGGGCCGCCAAGTCGAGTTCTTCGGGGAGGTCCTCGGCGGGCCGATGGTCTACCAGGGCCGCGCGATGAAGGACGTCCACCTCGGGCTCGGGATCGAGCGCGTCCACTTCGACCGGGTCGCCGAACACCTGGTCTCCTCGCTCGCGGCGGCCGGCGTCCCGCCGGAGACCATCGCCGCGATCACCGCCGTGGTGCTGCCGCTCGCCGGCGACATCGTGTCCTAGCGGCGAGTCGGCGGAGGCCGGCGCGCCGCGTGGCAGCGCCGTCCGGCGAGCGGTCGGGAATCCGGTTGAAGTGCCCTCGGCGGGGCATATCGATGGCCCCGGTTCCGAAGGCGCGCCCCCCGCGGCCCTGGCATGCGCAGGAGAGTCCGAGTTGTCCATCCCCACCGATCAGGCAGGTGACGTCCCCGCGTCCGGACGCGGACGCCGGCGCAAGCCGGTCACCCGACGCGACCACGAGGCCGAGGCCATCCGCGCCGTGCTGCGCAAGGCCGGATGCCCGGAGTTCCAGCACCCCGGCGACGGCTTCTTCGTCGACGGCGGCTTCGACGGCGGGCCGTTCCTGGTCGCCTGCGCCTCGCGCGCACGCCGCCGCAAGCTCAGCCCGGCGGCCGAGGCGGCCTCCTACGTCACCGCGCTGACGGCGGCGGGAATGCGCGTCGAGCGCCCGACCGGCCCCGACGCGAGCCCGCTCGTCCTGCACGTCCGCCCGGCCTGACCGTCCCGCCGCCCGGGCGCGCGGTGCCGCCGCGGCCCGGACGGGCTCACTCGCTTTCGAGCCGGACGCACGTCCCGTAGGCGACGTAGCAGACCTGGGTGTTCACCCGCATGACGTCCTCCGCGGTGAAATCGGTGCGGCCCGTCACCTCCGGGACGACCAGGAGCCGCACCCCGAGCACGGCGTCCGAGCGCAGTTCGGCGGCCGCGCGCTCGAGGTTGTCCAGCGCGGCGGCCGGATCCGCGCCGGGGCGGCCGGCCCGGACGGCGAGGGTGGTGACGCCCTTCTGGTCGTCGGGAATCCGGTCGGTCGTGTACATAGGTGTGGCCACCGCGGGGTGATTCCCGGGGAAGGCCCGCAACAGTTCCAGCGGCGTTCACGGATTGGGAAAGATCGAGCGCGCGTCAGAACACGGTGCCGACGTCCTTGGCGATCAGGTCGTCGGTGGCGCGCTCGGCGACCGCGGCGATCGTCATGGACGGGTTGCAGGCGGCGGCGGTGCCGGGCAGCAGCGCGCCGTCGAGCACGTAGAGGCCGCGGTGGCCCTTGACGCGGCCGGAGAGGTCGCAGACGGTGCCCATGGACGCGCCGCCCAGCGGGTGCCAGGTGGAGGGGTAGACGCCGGTGGTGTCGGTGAGGACCGACCCCTGGCCGGCGATCTTGTTGGCGCGGTCGTTGATGCGCTTGTAGAGCGTGTCGTCGGCGCCCTTGGGCCACTGCAGGACGGCGTCGTCCTTGCCGGAGTCGTAGGCGAACGTGCCACGCCCCTTGCTGACGCCGTAGCCGACCATCATCGTGGACCGGATGTCGCCGCCGATCGGCGGCAGCGACGCCTGGATGATGGTGTTGGTGTTGGCGTTGTCCGGGTCGTCCCACTCGAAGGTGCCGTAGACGACCGGGCCGCCCTGCGGCGCGCCGAAGTCGTCCGCGAGGTCGGTCCACAGGTAGATGCGGTCGCCGTTGGACCCCCAGCCGGTGCCGAGACCGTCGGGCATGTCGGGGATCTGGCCCTTCGCCGACGCGCGCATCAGCAGCTTGGTGGTGCCGGCGGTCCCGGCCGCCATGACGAGCGCCCTGGTGGTGATGATCTTCTTCTCCAGCACGGTCCCGTCGGTGGCGATCCGGTCGACCATGACCTGCCATCGGCCGTCCTTGGACATCGCGACGTCGGTGACGTTGTGCTGCGTCGCGACGGTCACGCGGCCGGTGGCCCGCGCGGCGGCGATGTAGGTGACGTCGACCGAGTGCTTGCCGCCGTTGTTCACCCCGAGCGCGCAGTCGCCGTTGGTGTAGGACGGCTTCATCTCGCCCTTCAGCTCGCGCAGCGCGTACGTCCAGTCGATCGGCATCGGGATCTTCGTGACGTCGTAGCCGGCCTTGCGGACGTTGTCGGCGAAGACCCGCGCGGGCTTGTAGGTGGTGCTGTTGACCAGCTCGTCCGGCGCCGTCTCGATCTGCAGCATCTGCGCGACGCGCTTGTAGTAGACCGAGTCCATTTTGGCGTAGTCGAGCTGTTCGGGCAGGTTGGCGTTGAACACGTGCTCGGCCGGCTGGAGGGTCATGCCCTGGTAGACCAGCGACCCGCCGCCGACGCCGGCGGCCACGATCATGTCCATGCCGTTGCCGGGCACCTGCTCCAGCAGCCCGGTGTAGTGCGGGAACGGGTCCGCCGGGATGCCGAAGATGGTCGGGGTGGAGCCGAGCCAGAACATCCGCTTGTCGGGGGAGGAGGGGTGCGGGAACGTCTCGGCGTTCGGCCCCGTCGGCCACCAGATCCCGCGCTCCAGCACCAGGCACTCCACGCCCGCCCGCGCGAGCCGGAGGGCCGCCACGCCTCCGCCGAACCCGGATCCGATGATGACGGCGCGGTGCTCCTCGCGCGTCACCGGGGCGCGGCGGGGCGCGGCGGCCCGGGCCGCGGGCGTCCCGGCGGCGGCGAGCCCCACGGTGGCGGCGGCGCCGGCCAGCAGCGAGCGGCGGCTGATCTCGGGCATGGTCACTCCATTCGGTCGAGCGGAGGGGGCGGGGGGGGGTCACGGGCCGGCCTCCCGTGGCGTACGCTCCGTCGTCGGCCGCGGAAGGGGGACCGGGACGGCGGCGGCCTCGTCGCCGCGTGCCGGCCCCGGGGGAGGTGCGAGCGGTGCCGGTCCTTAGCGAAACGCCACCGTTCTCTTAAGGTGTGCTCATGGTAGGGAGCGGAGCGCGCCGTGTTTACTGGCCGAAGTGAGTGATCCGCCGGAGAGAATGTGAGCCTGGATGCCAACCGCCCGGTAACGCGGCGGAGCCGTATCTCGCCCGAGCGTGCGGCCGAATTGTTCGCGCTCGTGCTCGACCGGTTGCGGGAGGTCGGATACGAGGCGCTGAGCGTCGAGGCGGTCGCCGCCCGGGCCCGGATGAGCAAGGCCACCATCTACCGGCAGTGGGGCGGCAAGCCCGAGCTGGTCATCGCGGCGGTGCGGTCCCTCGGCCCCCTGGACGTCGACGGCATCGACACCGGCAACCTGCGCGACGACCTCAAGGCGTACGTCGCCCAGTACCACCTCATGGCCGCGATGGACCGCGGGATGAACCGGGCGGTGGCCCATGCCGTCCACCGGGACCCCCGGCTGATGGAGGCCGTCCGCGAGGCCGTCGTCGAACCCGGCCTCGCGGCCCTGGACGCCCTCCTGGCGCGGGCCGTCGACCGAGGCGAGGTCGCCGCCGGCTGCCCGGCCCTCCCTTACGTCAAGTACATGCTGATCGGGACGCTGGGCAGCGAGATCCACCTCGGCGACACCATCGACCTGGACTTCCTGCACGGCTACGTCGACCACGTGATCGCCCCCGCCCTCGGCCTGCCCCCGGTCCGCCGGGCGTGAGCCGCCGCCGGACGCGGGCGGTCAGCGGCGGCCGCGGAAGGTGCGGCGCAGGTCGTCGACCCACGCGTCCGGCACCTCCCACGGGATGAAATGGCCGCCGTGGTCGTGGGCGGTGATGTTCACGTGCTCGTACCAGGCCGCGCGGTCGCTTTCGAGGAAGTTCGCGACCCGCTCCTCGCTCGTGGTGACGCCGGGCGGGTTCTCGTAGCCGACGAAGGTGATGCCGGTCGGGGCCTCGACGACCGGCCACCGGTCGTGCGACGGCTTCCACGGATAGCGGTTGTTGTTGGCGTAGGTGCGGATCGAGGTGTCGATCCCGCCGCCCGCCCAGTAGATCGTGGCGTGGGTGAGCAGGTCGTCCTTGCTGAAGACCCGCTCGATGTCGCCGCCGTTGTCGGACCATTTCATCCAGCGCTCCAGGATCCAGGCGAGCATGCCGACCGGGGAGTCGGCCAGGCCGTAGCTCAGCGTGGACGGGGCGAGGACGTGCGCCGCGAGGTGGACGGCGAACCGCCGCTCCAGTTCCAGGACCCGCTCGCGGACGTCGGGCGGCAGGCCGTCGGGCAGGGGCCGTCCGCCGGTGAAGTCCCAGGCGCGGTCGCCCTCGAAGAAGTCGAGCTTTAACGCGGAGCCGATGTGGATCCCGTACAGCTCGCCGGCGTACCTGTGGCCGAGCTGGCCGGTGACGAGGGCGCCGACGTCGCAGCCTCCGGCGGCGTACCTGCGGTGGCCGAGCACGCCGGTCATCAGCTCGTGCCAGACCTCGGCGATCTTCCAGAAGTTCATGTCCGGCCGGGTCAGCGGGGTCGAGAAGCCGAACCCGGGCAGCGACGGGACGATCACCTCGAACGCGTCGGCCGGGTCGCCGCCGTGCGCGGCCGGGTCGGCGAGCGCGTCGACGACCTTCGACCAGTGCCAGAACGTCCACGGCCAGCCGTGGCTGAGGATCAGCGGCGTCGGGTCGGGTCCCGCTCCGGGCCTGCGCATGAAGTGGACGGGCACCCCGTCGATCTCGACGCGGTAGTGCTCGTAGGCGTTGATCGCGCGCTCGGCGGCGCGCCAGTCGTAGCCGCCGGCCCAGTACTCGACGAGTTCCTGGAGATAGGCGCGGCGGACGCCGTAGCGGCCGTCGTCGTTGCCCTCGTCCAGCGGCCACCTGGTCGCCTCCAGCCTGCGGCGCAGGTCGTCGAGCACGTCGTCGGGGACGTGGATCGGGGTCGGTTCGAGAGGGAACACGTTTCTCCTAGTCTTCGTTCGCCGCGATCTCGGCCAGCCGCACCAGCACCGGCACGACGTCGGCGAGCGCGCGGCGTTCGCGCTCGTCCAGGTGCGCCACGAGGCGCGCGAGCCGCGCGACCCGGTCCGCGTGCCGCGCCCGGACGATCCGCTCGCCCTCCTCGGTGAGCGAGAGCAGGACGGCGCGCCCGTCGCTCGGATCGGCGCGGCGCGCCACCAGCCCGTCCGCCGCCAGCCTCCCCACCAGGCTGGTGAGCGCGGGCTGCTTGAGCTGCTCGGTGGCGAGCAGGTCGGTCAGCCGCAGCGGACCGCTCCGCGCCAGCGTGTGCAGGACGGACAGGGCCGAGAAGTTGAGCCTGCGGACGGCCGGAAGCCGGATGAAGTGGCCGTTGAAGTCCACGATCGCGGAGGCCAGCTCATCGACGTCCAGCCCGCCGTCCGGCGGAGGAGTCGACGCCACCCTCGATTTATATCGAAGTTTGATGTAACTCGGCAAGCCGGGCCTCCGGGCCGGTACCCTCCGGCGTCCCCGGATACTTGACAGACCGGTCAACTATCGGGGACCGTGAGGCCGTGCCCCGGACGAGTGACGCGCGCGGGCGGTTGGTCAGGAGCGCCGCGCGGCTGTTCCTGACCCGCAGCTACCAGTCGGTGGGAGTGGAGGAGCTGTGCTCGGCCGCCGACGTGCGACGGGGCAGCTTCTACCACTTCTTCCCCGGCAAGTCCGACCTGGCCAAGGCGGTCGTCGACCTGCACGCCGCCGCCCTGTGGGCGCGGCTCGACGAAGCCGCCGGGACGGCGCGCGACGGCGCGGAGAACGTGGCCGCGCGGCTGCACGCGATGGCCGACGCGGTGGGGGAGATCCAGGCCGGGTTCGAGGCCCGGTTCGGGCGGGTCGTCGGCTGCCCGTTCGGGAACCTCGCCGCCGAGCTGGCCACCACCGACGACGTCCTGCGCGGGCACCTCGCCGCGGTCTTCGCCGAATGGGAGCGGCGCCTCGCGGCGCTGTGCCGCGCGGCGGCCGGCCAGGGCGCGCTGCGGGACGGAACCGACCCCGACCTCCTGGCCAAGATCCTCGTGGCCCAGTTCCAGGGCATGATCCTGCTCGCCAAGACCGGCCGGTCGGACGCGGCGCAGATCCCCCGGGCGCTCCACCAGGTGATCGCCGCTCATCTCCGGGAGCCGGCATGACCGCGGCGAAGCGATCGAGTTCCCCGACGACCCCCCGGAAAGGCGGCCAGGCATGACGCAGGATCCCGGCAGGAAGCAGGTGACCGATGTCCTCGTCGGCGAGTGGGAGGCCCTCGACCGGCTGCTGGCCGGCCTGTCCGACGAGGAATGGGAGAGCCCGACCTGCCTGCCCGGCTGGCGGGTGACCGACGTCGTCGCCCACCTGATCGGGACCGAGGCGATGCTCGCCGGCGACCCGACGCCCGACCCCGGTGTCGACGTCGCGGCGCTGCCCCACGTCCGCAACGACGTCGCGGCCTTCAACGAGCAGTGGGTCGCGGCGCTGCGCGAGGAGAAGCCCGCCGCGATGCTGGCGCGGTTCCGCGACGTCACCGCCCGCCGGGCCGGGAAGCTCGCCCGGATGACCGACGCGGACTTCGCCGCGCCGAGCTGGACTCCCGCCGGCCAGGCGACCTACGGCAGGTTCATGCAGATCCGGATCTACGACTGCTACATGCACGAGCAGGACGTCCGCGCCGCCGTCGGCAGGCCCGGCAACGAGGACGGCCCGGCCGCCGAGGCGGCGCTCGACGAGGCGGGCCGCGTCATGGGGTACGTGGTCGGCAAGCGCGCCGCGGCCCCCGACGGCAGCACCGTCGTCATCGACCTCACCGGACCCGTCCGGCGGACGGTGGCCGTCAAGGTCGACGGCCGCGCACGGCTGGTCCCCGCCCCGACCGAACCGGCGACCACGACGCTGCGCCTGCCGTCGACGCTGTTCCTGCGGTTGTGCGGCGGCCGTCCCGCCCCGTCCGGCTCCGTCGACGTCGGCGGGGACCGGGAACTCGGCCGCCGCGTCGTGGACAACCTGGCCTTCACCATCTGACTCCGCGCCCGCGCGCAGGCCGGTCAGGGGTTGGGCGAGGCCGGTGCGGCCTGCGGGGCGGGCGAGGCCAGGGCCTGCTGGTCGGCGAGCGCGATGGCCAGCTCCCCGGCGGCCGTGGGATGCAGCGGCGCCTCGGCGCCCGTGCCCTGGACGAACGGGCGCTGCGAGCAGAGGCCGTGACCGGAGAAGTGCTGCGGTACCGAGCGGTATCCGAAGGCGCGGGCGCCCTTGTCCAGCAGGGTGTTCATGTCCGCCAGGCGGCTCCGGAGCGCGTCGGCCATCCTCTGGTTGACGCCCTGCGACTTCAGGCAGCCGACGTCCTGGCCGAACGGGTCGTAGTACTGGTTGATCAGGACGGTCGGTTGCTGCGGCAGCTGCTTCAACTGCCCGAGCAGGTCGTAGTAGTCCTTGGCGAAGGCGTCCAGCTGCTGCTGGTAGTAGGCGGTGGAGGCCCGGTCGTCGCAGGCCTTCGCGGCGAGGCAGAGCTTGGTCATCTCGGCCCAGCGCACATCGTTGGCGCCGATGCTGACGATGACCACGGAGGCCTTCATCGCCCGCTGGGCGACCGCCAGCTGCGGCGGAGCGACCTGGTCGCCGACGTTCTGGACGTCGAGGACGCCGGCCGTGACGGTGGCGCCGCTGCAGGCCAGGTTCAGCACGTTCCACCGGTTGGTCTGCGCGAGGTAGACGGCGTAGGAGTCGCGGCTGCGCTTGCACGCCCGGTCGAGCGCGTTCGGGTCGTCCACGAGGGGGTTGCCGATGGCGGCGGCCGTGGAGTCGCCGATGACGACGGCGTTCACGTCGTCGAGGGCCGGGCCTCGCGCCGGGCGGACGGGGGAGGACGGCGCCCGCCCCACGAGGTCCTCGACCGAGTCGACGTTCTTCAGGACCTTCGGCGTGCTGGACGCCAGCAGGTACACGCAGAGGGAGTTCGCGCCGAGCACGCACACCACGCCCGCCGCCAGCACCTTGACCTTCGTCCCGCTCGGCCAGCGCTGCCAGCCCGTCGCCGCCGCCAGCAGCAGCGCCGAGAAGCCGGCCGCGATCAGCGTCTCCCAGAGCAGGTACCGGCGCCATCCGCCGGTCAGGCGGGCGCTGAGTTTCAGGGTGCCGTGGTCACCGTCCCGGGCGAACTGGTTGACCTGCGCGTTGAGGGTGATGTGGGTGAGTTTGAGCCGGGGCCGGATGGGGCCGCTGAACTGCGGGCGCGTCGAGATCGTCTGCCCGAACAGGTCCACCTCCCCCGGGCCGGAACCGGACAGGCGGGGGGACGCGGCGCCGACCTGGACGGTCTGCCCGGCCGCGTCGACCGTCTGCATGGGGGTGACGAGCACGGCCAGCCAGAGGGACAGGCCGCAGAGGAACAGGAAGACCACCGCGTTGAGGAGGATCCTGAGCCGGCGGCGCCAGCCGGCCGGCCCGGGGCGGCCGGTCACCGTCCGATCCTTACCGGACTTGATCAGCTGCATCTCTCGGGTCTCTTGTAGGGGATGAGGCGTAGCACTCCTTCCCCTCTCGGGCGCGCATGATTCACCCTCCCTTTACCGGGCCGCCGGGCCGGTGGTGCGGGGTTTCCCGGCGGTCGCGCGGGGGCACGGAGCAGGGCGCCTCGAGGTGGGAGAGATGCCCGGCGTGCAGGGCGAAGACAGGAGATCGGCGGGGTTTGGCGTGGCCGCTTGAGGCGGGGTAGAAAGTGGTCGTGATCGAGGGCAGTGGGGCGGGCGCCGGCGACGTCGACGAGCTGACCTCGGCGATGCTCACCGCCTCGCGGCTGCTGGTCGCGGTCTCGGCGCGGTCACTGGCGGCGGTGGAGGACAAGGTGACGCTGCCGCAGTTCCGGCTGCTGGTGGTGCTGGCCTCGCAGGGGCCGGCGAAGCTGGTGACCCTCGCCGGACGCCTCGACGTCAATCCCTCGACCGCCCTGCGCATGGTCGACCGGCTGGTCGCCGCGGGCCTCGTCGCCCGGCGGGCCAGCGCCGAGAGCGGCCGCGAGATCCGCATCGAGCTCACCGGCGCCGGTCGCGCCGTGGTCGACCAGGTGACCGCCCGGCGGCGCTCCGACATCGCCGGCATCGTCTCCCGCATGCCCTCGGGCGAGCGCCGCGCCCTGGTCGCGGCCCTGCGCGCGTTCGCCGAGGCCGGGGGAGAACCGCCGGTCTCCGACGCCGTCCCGCTCGGCTGGAACTGAGACCGGCCACGGCCGGAGCGCCGGACCCGTGCCGATCGCCTTCGCGGTGCTCTGTTGCACTATGCAATGGATTGGGAAACGCTGGCTGCGACGCAACCGCGTCTACACGCAGCGAGGGGGGACGCGTTGGCGCGTAGAAGAGGCCGGCAGGTGCCGTACGGGTACCGCCGCATCCGCGATGCGCAGGGGCGGTACGTGACACAGCTGCCGATGGAACCGCAGGCCGGCGTCGTGCGCGAGATCATCAGCCGGGTCGCCCAGGGGCAGGCGATCCCGCAGATCATCCGCGAGCTGGAGGGGCGCGGCGTGCCGGCGCCCCGCGGCGGCCCCCGCTGGTCGTGGTCCGTCGTGAACGACATCGCCCGCAATCCGGCCTACATCGGCAAACCCAACGTGGACGAGGATGAGCGGGTGGCGTGGGCGCCGCTGGTGCCCGAACAGCTGTTCTTCAACGCGCAGCGGGCGCTCGAAGGGCCGAGCGGCCCGTCCGCGGGCTATCCGGCGTTCGGGCTCCTGCTGTGCGCCATCGAGCCCTGCCACGGAGTGTTCGCCAGTTGCCTCCAGGCGGTCAGCTGACGTCCCGCTGCGGGCCGGTGTCAGCCGGGATGGAGCTGCAGCGTCGGCGCCTGCCGCTGCCCGGCCGGGCCGACCGGGGCGGCGGGGCTGTCCGGCGCCGACGGCGGGTACCAGGTGCCCGGCGGCACCGGTGAGTAGCGGCCGAGCAGCACGACCGCCGCGATGACGCAGAGCGCGAACCCCATCAGCCACCAAGCGGGCAGCTCCTGCGGCGACGCGACCACGGCCGGTGCCCCGGCTCCATGCCCCTCGAGCAGTGCGGCCAGCCCGGGATCGCGGGACCGCAGCTCCCGTTCGATCCTGCGCAGGATGAGGCGTTCACGGATGGACAGGCTCATGAGCGATGCGCCTTCGCTTGGGGTGGAGATGCCGCCGGCCGGGCGCCGGCCCGGCCCGGCCGCCGATGTGCCGGTGCCGCCGAACGGCACGCGGCCGTCCAGCGTGCCGGTGCGCTCACCCGCCGAGCATCCGCACGCCGAGCAGACGGTGACCTGCCGCCCTGTCTCATGAGGCCCAAAGATAGGGCAACCATTGCACTGTGCAAAGGCATTGGCGCCGGTAACCGGCCCAAGGAGACGCAAGCCTCCTCCACCGGCCACCCCCTCCCGACCTCCCCCTCCCGACCTCCCCCTCCACCAGCCGCCGGGCGGGGCGGACATTGTCGGTGGCATCGCCTTTAATCGAGGAGTGGACGTTGAAGAGCGCATCGCGGAGCTGACCGCCGAGGTCAAGCGGCTGAACGACCTGTACTACGGCACCGGCGACAGCCCGCTGCCGGACGCCGACTACGACGCGCTGAAGGACGAGCTGGCGGCGCTCGTCGCCGAGCATCCCGAGCTCGAACCGGCCGACAGCCCGCTCGGCAGGGTCAACGCGCCGGCGGAGCTGACCGGCCCGACCGTGCGGCACGCGCGCCCGATGCTCTCGCTGGCGAAGGCGACGAGCGAGGAGCAGGTCCGCACGTTCTGCGAGCGCTTCGGCGGCCAGGTCTTCCGCGTGTCGGAGAAGCTCGACGGACTTTCGCTCAGCATCGTCTACACCGACGGAAGGCTCGACTACGTGGCCACGCGCGGCACCGGCGCGGTCGGCGAGCTGGTGACCGAGAAGGTGCGGCACGTGATTCCGGGATTGCCGACCGAGATCGAGGCGCCCGGACGCGTCGAGGTCCGTGGCGAGGCGGTGATGCTGCGGTCGGTGTGGGCCGCCTACAACGAGGCGCACCCGGACAAGACGCTGACCAACCCGCGGTCGGGCGCCGCCGGGACGCTGGTGTTGAAGGACCCAGAGGCGGCCGCGAAGGCCAAGCGGCTGCTGCGGTTCTTCGCGTTCGGCGCCGACCGCGAAGGCGTCGCGCTGGACATCCCCGCGGGATTCGAGCCGGTCGCCCAGTACGTGTGCACCACCGCCGAGGAGGTGGTGGGGGCGATCGAGGAGATCGGCGGCCGCCGCGACGGTCTGGACTACGACATCGACGGCGCGGTCGTGCGGCTGCACGAGCCGGCGGCGTTCGACGCGGCGGGCTTCAACAGCGCCGAGCCGCGCGGGGCGATCGCGTTCAAGTACCCGCCGGAGGAGAAGCTGACGACGCTGCTGTCGGTCGAGTGGCCGGTCGGCAAGATCGGCCGCGTCCCGCCGCGCGCGAAGGTCGCGCCGGTGTTCGTCGGCGGCGTGACGGTGGAGAACATCACCCTGCACAACCCGCGGCTGATCCGCGAACGCGACCTGCGGATCGGCGACACGGTCGCGGTCGTGCGGCGCGGCGACGTGATCCCGTTCGCGGGCCGCTCGTTGCCGGAGCGGCGCGACGGGAGCGAGATCGAGATCGTCCCGCCGGCGCACTGCCCGTCGTGCGGTTCGGAGCTGGAGGTCCGCGGCACCGGCGAGGAGCGCTGGTGCCTGAACCTGCAGTGCCCGGCGCAGGCGACGCGCCGCCTGATGCACTGGGCGTCGCGCCAGGCGGCCGACATGGAGGGCGTCGGCGACGTCTGGATCGAGAAGCTCGCCGAGGACGGGGTGCTCAAACGCCGCAGCGACTTCTACGACCTGACGGCCGACCGGCTGCTCGGCTACGAGCGGATGGGCGAGGTCAGCGCCAGGAACATGGTCGACTCGATCGCGTCCTCGAAGGGCATGGGGCTGCGGCGTGCGCTGATCGGGCTGGCGATCCCGATGGCGTCCGAGGGCACGGCCAAGCGCCTGTGCCTGGCCGGCTACGAGCGCATCGAGGACGTCGCGGCGGCGTCGGTCGACGACCTGGTGGCGATCCGCGACATCGGACCGAAGGCCGCCGAGAGCATCGTCGCCTTCTTCGCCCGCGCGGACGTCCAGGAGGAGATCGCGGCGCTGCGCGAGCGCGGCGTTGACCTCGACGTCCTGGACGAGGACCGGCCGGTCGACGCGGCGGCCGCGGGCGACTCGCCGCTCAAGGGGAAGTCGGTCGTGATCACCGGTGCGTTCACCGACCCGCGCTCCGGCGCGAAGATCAGCCGGCCGGACGTCACGCGCCTGGTCGAGCAGGCGGCCGCGACGACCGCCTCGTCGGTCTCGGCCAGCACCGACTACCTCCTCGCCGGCGACAACGTCGGCGCCGCGAAGACCGGCAAGGCCGAGAAGCTCGGCGTCACGGTCGTCCACCAGGACGAACTCTGGCGCTGGCTGGCCGAAGCCGGCGTCGTCTGACCGCCCCGGACCGCCCTTCTGGACTCTTGGACACCGAGTCAGTACGTTCCTGATGACTCCTGGCCCTCGACGATCCCCAGTCGTCGGGCAGGTGCTCCCCTCAGGAGGATCCGGCGATGGCGGATTCGTTCGACGGCGCGTTGCGGACGGCGATCCAGGCGCGCGGGCTGGGCCTGGAACGGCTCCATGTCAGGCTCGCCGAACGCGGGATCCACGTCAGCGTCGCGAGCCTCAGCAACTGGCAGCGAGGCCGGTGCCGTCCGGAGCGGTCCCGGTCGCTGTCCGCCGTCCGGGCGCTCGAAGAGATCCTCGAGGTCCCGCCCGACTCGCTGACCGCGCTGCTGGGGCCGCGCCGCCCGCGCGGACGGTGGGCCCACAACGTGCCCGGCGCGCTGTCGTACCGCGACGTCAGCCAGGTGCACGCCAGCGTCGACCGGCTGCTCGGCCAGATCCGCAATCCCGTGGACGGTCAGCTGCGCTGGCTGAGCTGCGACGAGACCGTCCGCGTCGGCGCCGACCGGGACGAGCGGTCGGTGCGCACGCGGGTGGTGTTCCAGGCGCGCACCGACGGCGTCGACCGGCACGTGGCCGTGTACTACTGCGAGAAGGAGATGCTGCCCGACATCCGGCGGGCGTCCCACTGCCGCCTCGGCCAGGTGCGCACCGACCCGGACACCGGGGTCACCGCCGCCGAGCTGCTGTTCGATTACCCGCTGCGGCGCGGCGAGACGTACATGGTCGACTACGAGTTCGGCTACAGCCGCGGCGGCCCCGAGGCGACCTTCTACCAGCGGTGGTTCCGCCACCCCATGCACATGTACCTGCTGCACGTCCATTTCGAGCCGGACGCTCTCCCGGCCCGCTGCCTGCGTGTGTGGCAGCCGAACACTGTGACGCCCGCGGCGGACATGGAGGAGCTGCGGCTGTCCGGCTGGCGCGCCGTCCACGTGGCCGTGATGGAGGTGCGGCCCGGAGTGCACGGCATCCGCTGGGAATGGGACTGAGGAGGCCCCTGCCGGGCGGTCCGTTCAATTTATGGCGGCGTATACGTTGAAACGTCTCCGGCGCCGAGGGGGTTGCCTCGGATTTGTTGCGGGTCGACCATTCTTTTGACGTTCCGCGGACGTCCGAAGGCCCCCGAATCCACCCCCCGAGGAGTTCGCTGTCATGCATGTGCGTTTCGGCCGGCACGCCGCCTTCTGCGCGCTGGCGCTCGCCATCGCGGCCGTGCCCGGCACCGCCGACGCGGCCGCCCTGCGACTCGACATCTCGATGCAGGCGCAGGAGATGTCCAACTGGTGCTGGGCCGCGTCCGGCAACACCGTGGCCGCCTTCATGGGCAAGAACTACAGCCAGAACCAGTTCTGCAACCTCGCCTTCGGCCGCTCGGTCAATTCATCCTGCCCCAACAGCCAGGCCACGCTCGCCAACGACCAGACGGCGTTCCGCAAGATCGGAATCAGTCCCGGCAATTACGTGGACGGCCACCTCTACTACTGGGCCGTCACCCGCGAGATAGACGCGCGGCGGCCCGTGATAGCCCGTATCCAATGGACGAGCGGCGGCGGGCACATGGAGGTCCTGTACGGCTACGACGACAGCTCCGACATGGTCTATTGGGGCAATCCCTGGCCGTCGAGCTACCGCTACAACTGGTCGTCCTACGACTACTACGTCAGCAACGACAGCTTCTTCTGGACCCACTCCCTCGACTACATCGGCGCATGAGGAGGCGCGAAGTGAAACTGTTCACGGGTCTCGCGCTCGGCGGCGCCATCGTGGTCGCCGCCGCGGCGCCGGCGCACGCCGCGTCCCCCGCTCCCACCCCGCCGTCCGCCGCCGACGTGGCCGCCGCCCGGCAGGCCGCCGCCGCGGCGTCCCCGACCCTCGCCCGCTTCTTCGCCGGCCGGGGGAAGACCGGGAAGGTCGGCGCCGCCGCGGCGGCGCAGATGGCGCCCAGGCTGACCGGCTCCACCGTGCCGGTCTACGACCTCAACCCGGGCTTCGTCACCGGCGCCTCGGACACCGTTGCGCGGCTGTCGTTCCTCGCCACCGAGGCGGTCTCGGCCGACGGGCAGCACGCGTCGGTGTGGACCGTCCACAAAGCCGGAACCTGGCGGCTGGCCAACATCGCCTCCGGCGCGGACGAGGAGACCTACGCCCGCAACGGCGGCACGGTGTTCCGCGAGCCGCAGATCAACGCCTGGTACGCGCTGCGGGACGGCCGGGTCCGCCCCCTCAACGCCGAGGCACGGCAGGCGACCGGCGCGCCGTCCGTCTCGCTGGCTTCCTACCAGCGGTCGGTCGGCAAGCGCTACGGCGACCGCATGCCCGGCTCGGCCTACGACCGGCAGGGAATGGCGGGCGGCTACGCCCCCGCGCACCACGGCGACTCCGGCGAAAACCGGCTGCCCGCCATTCTCGGCGCCCTGACCCTCGCCGCCGGCGGCGGTGCGCTGGTCATTCGCCGCGTCGCCCGACACTGACCGCCACGAGCAGTCGCGCTCCCCGGCGTCGACAGAGGCCCCGCTCGGCGACCAACTCGTCGAGCGGGGCACGCGCGTCAGGTGTCGCAGCCGATGCCGTCGCCGTCGCGGTCCAGATCGTAGATGTCGCTGCCGACCACGCGGACGGGGCCCTGGACGTAGCCGGGGCCGTTGCCGCTGCCGCCGGCGCAGTCGACGTCGCTCGCGATGGGCACGCACGCGCCGCTGTAGTTCGGGTCGCACCGCGACGCCTGCCGAGTGCCAACGGCAATGACCTTCTCGACCGGAGCTTTGGTGACCTTTTGGCGGATCAGTTTCTTACGGGTCTGCACACCGTCGGTGAGGGTCACCTCATAGGTGAGCTTCTTAATTCCCGTGACGCCGCGCCTCTTCACCTTGGTGGTTCCCTTGGCGAGGGACGAATCGCGCACCTTCGTAGTGCCAAAGGGAATCTTCCGGGTCACGGTGACCGTCTTTTTCGTGCTCGAAGCCGTAGGCGTCGCGGCAGTGGACGCCGCCGGGGAAGCGGAAGCCGCCGCGCTGGATATCGGCGAAGCGGCCGCCGAAGGCGAGGGGTCCGTCTTGCAGGCGTTGAGCGTCAGCAGGCCGCAAACGGCCAGAGCAACCAGGGTGAAGTATCGCATTCGTCCTCCGTAGGGCCGAAGCATGCTTCCCGCTGACACGGCCGGTCAAGAGTTTCGCCCGGCTCAGGCCACGATTCCGTCCAAGTGCCGGGAAATCACGGAGTCGATGCGAGGTGCCCTGCCAGTACACGTGCGCATGGGCCGCTTAAGGGAACCATTCAAGGGGGAGAGGACCGATATGGCGCTGGTTCTGGTGACCGGGGCGTCCACCGGGCTCGGGTACGACAAGGCCGGTGCGTTGGCCGACGACGGGCACGACGTGGTCGTCCATGCCCGCAACCTGGCTCTGCTGTCGCTGTAGGAAGCGGTGCCGTCGGCCAGCCGCCGCAGGCCGGTGGAGCCGGACCGGTGCATGGAACTGCTGAGGTAGACGGGTGAGACACATCAGACACAGGTGTGGCTCGCCACCCGTCCCGACGTGACCCCGGCCACCGGCGGGCGGGGACCGGCCCGGCGTCTGCACTGGGCGAACTCACTCGGGACGGGCCGCGCCCGGGTCGGTCGATGTGCCGGGATTGAGCCTGTCGGCGGGGACTCGCTCGATGCGGGTCCAGCCCCGCCAGCCCCGTTCCTCCAGGATCCTGATCACTCGCTGGGCGTTCGGCGAGGACTCGATCATGGTCGCGTCCAGCAGGTCGACGAAGGGGTCGTCGCCGTTGCCGGCCCCCGTCTCGCCGGACTCCACGGCGCGGATCATCATGCGCTCCACGATGTCGGCGATCTCGACGATCCGCGGGTCGTCGGCCGGCCAGTCGAGCGCGTCGTTGACGAGGCGGTAGAGCCGCACCATGTCGGGGTCGTCCAGGTCCTCGTGCTTCCTGGCGATGATGGAGTCGATCAGGTGCGGGACCTGGGCGGCGATCACGATCCAGCTGTCCCGCTCCAGCTCGATGTACCGCTCGGCGACGCCGATGCCGCGCAGTCGGTCGAGGTAGCCGACGACGCTCGGCGGGAGCGCCAGATGCTCCCCGGCGGCGAGCCTGGCGAGCCGCTCGCGGGTGTCCTGCAGCCGCCGGATCTCGGCGCGCAGGCTCTTGTCGATCTCCTTGACGTCCCGGGCGAACTCCTCCGGGCCGGCGTCCAGGAGCTCCTGCACCCGGGCGAGCGGCACACCGGCGTCCGCCAGGGTGCGGATCCGGATCAGCCGCGCGACCGCGAAGGCGTCGTAGACCCGGTAACCGGACTGGTCGCGCTCGGGCTCCGGCAGCAGCCCGATCCGGTGGTAGTGGCGTACCGCCCGCACGGTCACTCCCGCGTACGCGGCCAGCCGGCTGATGGTGAGCATGGGTCCCGGGCCGCCTCAGGCGATCTTCCGGCGGTAGGCGCCCATCGCGAGGACGTACGCCACGACGAGGATGCCGGCGCACCAGGCGAGGGCCGTCCAGACGTCGTCGCCGGCCGGCCGCCCGGCGAGCAGGGCGCGGATCGTGTTGACGATCGACGTCACCGGCTGGTTCTCGGCGAACCAGCGCACCGGGCCGGGCATCGTCCCGGTGGGCACGAACGCCGAGCTGACGAACGGCAGGAAGATCAGCGGGTAGGAGAACGCGCCCGCGGCCTCGACCGACGGCGCGGAGAAGCCCGCGATCACGGCGATCCAGGTCAGCGCCAGGGTGAACAGCACCAGCAGGCCGGCGACCCCGAGCCATTCCGGCACTCCGGCCCCCGAGCGGAAGCCCATGAGCAGCGCGACGCCCACGACGATCACCAGCGAGATCAGGTTCGCGATCAGCGAGGTCAGCACGTGCGCCCACAGTACGCCCGTCCGGGCGATCGGCATGGACTGGAAGCGCTCGAAGATCCCGCTCTTCATGTCCGTGAAGAGCCGGAACGCGGTATAGGAGATGCCCGACGCGATCGTGATGAGCAGGATGCCGGGCAGCATGTAGTCCACGTACGAACCCGAGCCCGTGTCGATCGCGCCGCCGAACACGTAGACGAACATCAGCATCATGGCGATCGGCATGACCGCGGTCGTGATGATGGTGTCCGGGCTGCGGGTGACGTGGCGCAGGGTCCGTCCCGTGAGCGAGACGGTGTCGCCGAAGAAATGCGCGGTCATCACTGTTCCCTAGTTCTTCGTGCCGGTGGTCTCGGTGCCGGTGATCGCGAGGAAGACCTCTTCGAGGGTCGGCTGCTTCTCGACGTACTCGACCTTGGCCGGCGGGAGGAGTCGCCTGAGCTCGGCGAGGGTGCCGTTGACGAGGATCCGCCCCTGGTGCAGGACCGCGATCCGGTCGGCGAGGTGCTCGGCCTCGTCCAGGTACTGCGTGGTCAGCAGGATCGCCGTGCCCTGCCCCGCGAGGTCCTTGACGGCCCGCCACACCTCGAGCCGCGCTTCGGGATCGAGCCCGGTCGTCGGCTCGTCCAGGAAGATCACCGGCGGATTCCCGATCAGGCTCATCGCGATGTCCAGGCGCCGGCGCATGCCGCCGGAGTACGTCGCCACCCTGCGCGCGCCGGCGTCGGTCATCGAGAACCGTTTCAGCAGGTCGTCCGCGATGCCGCCGGGGTCGCGGAGATGCCGCAGCCGGGCGACCAGCGCCAGGTTCTCCCGTCCGCTGAGGATCTCGTCGACGGCCGCGAACTGCCCGGTGAGGCTGATGGACTCCCGCACACGGGCCGCCTGCGCCGAGACGTCGAAGCCGTTGACGGTCGCCGTCCCGCCATCGGCCTTGAGCAGCGTCGACAGGATCTTCACGACCGTGGTCTTGCCCGCCCCGTTCGAGCCGAGCAAGGCGAAGATGCCGCCGCGCGCCACGTCGAGGTCGACGCCGCGCAGCACTTCCAGCTTCCCGTACGACTTCGTCAGGCCCTGCACGCGGATCGCCGGCTCGGCGGCCGATCGCGACGTCATGAGCGAATCCTCCTGCCTCTTGCTGCTGCTCGTTCGATGAGCGTGGTCATCATCTGCCTCCTTCACGGAGCGACTCCGCCCCTCCGCGGGGCGCTCCTGGCAGAAGGATGGAGGGTTGACCCAGCGTCAAGGTCAAGCCGCCTCCGAGCGGGCCTCTGACTTTCAGTACCGAAAGTACTGAATACTTTGGGTATGCTACGGTCGGCTCATGACCGACAACCCAGGGCCCGCGAGGCGGGTGCCGCGCGAGGAGGTGCGGCGGCGGCTGCTGGCCGAGGCGGTGCGGGTGTTCACCGAACGCGGCTACGCCGACGCACGGATCGAGGACATCGCCCACGCCGCCGGGTTCACCAAGGGCGCCGTCTACTCCAACTTCGGCGGCAAGCAGGAGCTGTTCGGCGCCGTCCTCGGCCAGGGAGCGCAGGACGAGCTGGCCGCCGTGACCGCCGAGATCGCCGGCGCCGAGGACGCCGGCGCGGTGATCGAACGGGTCGCCGAACTGATCACCGCCCGGATCGTCACCGACACCGGGCACGGCCAGCTCGGGTTGGAGTTCGCCGCCCGCGCCGCCCGCGACGAGCAGACCCGCGCCGTCCTGACCCCGATGCGCCGCGCGCAGCGCGAAACCGCCGCCCGCTCCATCGCCGAGGTGACCGACCGCACCGGCACCACCGCGCCCGTTCCGGCCGAGCTGGCCGGGCTGATCCTGCACTGCCTCACCAACGGCCTGGTGAACGAGCACCTCGCCGACCCCGAGGCCGTCACCGCCGACGTCATCAAACGAGCGTTCACCGCCGTGCTGACCGCACTGCTCCCCCCGACCGCGCACGCCTGAGAGGCCCCCCTTGGCGACCCTGCTCTACCGGCTCGGCCGGACCGCGTTCCGTCACCGCCTGCGCTTTCTGGCCGGATGGCTGGTGCTGCTGTTCCTGATCGGGGGCGGCTTCGCCGCCTTCGGCTCCCATCTGGACAGCGAGGCCACCATCCCCGGCTCGCAGTCCCAGCAGGGCATCGATCTGCTGGAACGTTCCCTTCCGGAGGCGACCGGGGTGACCGCGCAACTGGTGTTCGCCGCCCCGCCCGGCGCGACCGTCGACGACCCGGCCCACCGCGCCCGCATCCAGAAGGCGGTACGGCAAGCGGCCGCGGCGCCGCAGGTCGCCGAGGCCACCGACCCGTTCAAGACCAAGAAGATCTCCGCCGACCGGCGCACCGCGCTCGCCCAGGTGCTGTATCCGATCAAGCGGGACGCGCTGGAGGACGCCAGCGTCACCGCTCTGGAGGACATCGCCGCCGCGGCCCGCTCGGACGACCTGCGCGCCGAGGTCGGCGGGACCGTCTACAGCACCGCGGGCATGCACGTGGGCATCGGCGAGGTGATCGGCGTCGTCGTCGCCGTGATCGTGCTCGTCCTCACGTTCGGCTCGTTGCTGGCGGCCGGGCTGACACTGCTGACCGCCATCACCGGGTTGGCGATCGGGCTGCTCGGCCTGATGCTGATCTCCAACGTCGCGACCGTCTCCGACACCGCCCCGAGCCTGGCGCTGATGGTCGGCCTGGCCGTCGGCATCGACTACGCGCTGTTCATCGGCTCCCGGCACCGCACCCAACTCGCCGACGGGATGGCGGCCGAGGAATCGGCGGCGCGGGCCGTCGCGACCGCCGGCGGCGCCGTCGTCTTCGCCGGGCTCACGGTGATCGTCGCGCTGGCCGGGCTGTCCGTGGTCGGCATCCCCTTCCTGACCGTCATGGGCCTGGCCGCCGCGCTGACCGTCCTGATGGCGGTGGCCGCCGCGATCACCCTGGTGCCCGCCCTGCTCGGCCTCGCTGGCGACCGCCTGCGCCCCAGGCCGCGCTCGCGCGCCGCCCGTCCGGAACGCGCCGGCGCCGGCGGTCTGCGTTGGGCCCGGCTGGTCACCCGCCGTCCGCTGCTCACCGTCCCGGTCGTCCTGCTGGCCCTGGGGGCGATGGCGCTCCCGGCGCTGCGGCTCAATCTGGCGATGCCCGACAACGGCACCGCCGACCCATCCTCCACGCAGCGCAAGGCCTACGACCTGCTGTCCGACGCTTTCGGCCCCGGCAACAACGGCCGGCTGCTGGTCCTCGTACGAACCCGCGAGGGCGACCCGGTACGAGCCGCTGCCCGCGTCGCGGGCGGACTCGACCTGCCCGGCGTCGTGTCGATCAGCGATCCCGAACCCGGCACCGATGGCCGTACCGCGGTCCTCAACCTCGTCCCCGAGCAGGGCCCGCGCACCAAGGCGACCCAGCGGCTCGTCCGCGACATCCGCTCCCGCACTCCCGCCCTCGGCGCGGCCACCGGCGCCCAGATCCTGGTCACCGGCTCGACGCCCGCCGCCATCGACGTCTCCGACCGGCTCCGCGACTCGCTGCCACCCTTCACCGCCATCGTGGTCGGGTTCTCGCTGCTGCTGTTGCTGCTGGTCTTCCGGTCGATCCTCGTCCCGGTCAAGGCCGCGGCCGGATTCCTGCTCTCAGCCGGCGCGGCGTTCGGCGCGGTCGTCGCCGTCTTCCAGTGGGGCTGGCTCGCCGACCTGTTCGGCGTGGCCACCACCGGACCGGTCTTCAGCTTCATGCCCATCGTCGTGATCGCCGTGCTGTTCGGCCTGGCCATGGACTACCAGGTCTTCCTGGTATCGCGGATCCGCGAGGAACACGTCCATACCGGACGTCCGCGCGAGGCCGTACTGACCGGCTCCCGGCACACCACCCGGGTCATCACCGCGGCCGCACTGATCATGTTCGCGGTCTTCGCCGGCTTCGTCACCACCGACGACCTCACCCTCAAACCCATCGCCCTCGGCCTGGCCGCCGGGATCCTGGCCGACGCCTTCCTCGTCCGGATGACGCTCGTCCCGGCCGTCCTCGCACTGACCGGCCACGGCGCCTGGTGGCTGCCGCGATGGCTGAACCGGCTCCTCCCCAACCTCGACATCGAAGGCGCCACCCTGCAACGCCCCCACGCCGAAGCCGCCGAACACCACCGCGACCCCATCACCGCGCCCACCGACTAGCCGGCAGACGTCGGCACGGCGCAGGACCGCGACGTCCCACCAGATGCGGGTGCCGGTTGGTGGAACTCGTAGCTCCGGTCGGCAGGCCGCGGGTACGGATCATCCCCGCTCGCGCGGGGAGAGTACCCCACGACCTGCCGACCGGAATGACGGGCGCAGCCACGTCCTCGCTGCGGCCGTCGGTGCTTGGGACGCCTGCTCTGCGGCTAGTCCTCGACGGTGAACTCCGTGCTGACCGGGGCGGGACCGAGCACCCAGGACGCGGTGAGCTTCACCTTGGTGCCGACCGGGACCGAGTCGGCGACGTAGATGCTGAACTGGGCGCCGGCCTGGGTGGCCGGGATGCTGCCGTCGGCGGGGACGCTGAGCTGCGCGGTGACGCCGGGCGTGTCACTGGTCAGGTTGATCCGGGCGCCGAACGGGTGCCAGATGTCGCCCAGGCCCACCGCCCCGAAGTTCTGCACGTTCCCGGGGTGGTGCCGCACGGGCCCGAGGACGCCGATGGAGAACTTCTTGGGCACACCGATGAGGCCGTTGAACTGCCTGGCGGTGCTCAGCGCGGCCATGACGGTCGCGAAACGCGGCCGGTCGTAGGCCGTGGAGTCGATGGCGAAGGTCGCGCTGGTCGCGCCGGCGGGCACGACGACGTAGTACGGGAACGAGACGGCCGCGCTCTCGTAGGGGGTCTTGCGCAGGTCGACGGCCAGCCCGCCGATCGGTGCCGGAGACTTGATCCGCACCGTGCCGGTGAACTTGCTGCCCTCCACCGCGATGCGCTTGTCCACCGTGAAGTCGGTGACGTCCTGCACGCGCCCGTCGATCGGGTCGACGGTGACGGACGTCTCCGCGACGGAGCCGCCGACACCGGCGGTCAGCCGGGTCACGGTCCCGGAGCTGGTCGCGGACTGCACCCGGATCGGGAAGCTGACGCGGCGCTGCCCGGCGGGCACCGTGACCTTGTGCTTGGTCGACTGCCAGTAGGTCAGGTCCTCGTACTCGTTGCCGTCCAGCAGGTCGACGGTGACACCGCCGGCCGGAGCCGGCTCGGCCAGGGTGACCGTCTGGATCGCCTCCTCGCCGGAGGTGATCCTGGACGGCGACACGGTCGTGGACTCGACCGCCACCTCGGCGGCCGAAGCCCGCAGCGGAGCGAACACCACGGCGGCCACGGCGAGGGGCAGCACCGCGCCGACGGCGCGGCGGCCGGCCCGGTGAACGGAGGAAACGGAAGGGGATGCGTTCATGGGCCCAAGTCAATGATCTTCGTCGGGTCCGCACCAGATCACGACCCCACACGTTCGATCTTCGTAAGGACTCCGCCCACCAGAGTGATCAAGCCGTCACCCAGCACCGACACCCCGACGTCTATCTGATCCGCGCCTTCGCAGGCGTTAGTGGCGGGTCAGGATCGACTGCACTGTTGCGGTCACGACCTGGCCGGTTTCCTCGGGCTTGAGGCGTCCGGCGCGGTTCTCCTCGGCGGCGCCTTGCAGGACGTAGTGGATGACGTTGACCAGCCAGGTGATCGGCAGGTCGGTGCGGAACGCCCCTTCGTCCTGGCCGCGCCTGATGAGATCTTCCATCCGCTGCGCGGGGGCGGTGTGCTGCTCGCGGATGCGTTCGGCAGGAAGGACGGCCTGAGCGGCCGTCAGGAGCGCTGCGGACTCGGCGACGAGTTTCCAACTGGAGTGGAGCAGCCTGCTGAGAGCCTCGTGCGGATCGCCCGTGAGGTCGAGGGCTGACAGGACCTCGTCGCCGGCTCGCAACGCGTCGGCCAGGGCGGCCTCCACCAGGTCGGCCCGGGTGCGGAAGTGGCCGTAGAGCGTCATCCGGCCCACGCCGGCGGCCTTGGCGATGTCGTCGATCCCCGCGTTGGGATCGATGCTGAGCCTCTCGCGGGCCGCGGCGACGATGCGGGCGATGCTGCGCTCGGCGTCCGCACGGCGTCGCGGACCGGTGGTGGGAGCCATGCCACCATCCTAACTCGTACTGGAATATACGTGTTACGCTTCCCGCTATAAGTCGTACTTGCACATACGAGTTATAGGGAGGGGTCCTCGATGGCCCAACAGATCCCGGGCACGTCGGCGCAGGCCGGGACGCCGCATCCGCTGCGATGGCGCATCCTCGGCTTCCTCGGCGTGGCCCAGCTGATGCTGATCCTGGACGTCACCGTCGTGGCCATCGCCTTGCCGCACATCGAGACCGATCTCGGACTGAGCCGCCAGGCCGTGACCTGGACGGTCAGCGCGTACACCCTCGCCTTCGGCGGCCTGATGCTGCTGGGCGGGCGTGCCGCCGACCTGCTCGGCGCCAAGCGCGTCGTCCTCGCCGGGCTGCTGGTCTTCACGGCGGCGTCGCTCACCACCGGGCTCGCCGGATCGGCGGGCGTCCTGCTGGGCGGGCGCATCGCGCAGGGCGTGGGCGCGGCGATGCTGTCTCCATCGGCGTTGTCGCTGGTGGTGAGCCTGTTCGACGGCGAGGAGCGGAACAAGGCGCTGGGCGTCTGGTCCGCGCTCGGCGGCGGCGGCGCGGCTCTCGGCGTGCTGCTGGGCGGCCTGCTCACCGCGGGTCCGGGCTGGCCGTGGGTCTTCTTCGTGAACGTCCCCATCGGGCTGGTGATCCTCGTGTCGCTCGCCCGGATGCTGCCGCGGCAGCACGCGGCCGCCCCGCGTCCCCGGCTGGACGTGCTCGGAGCGGTGCTGGTCACCGCCTCGTCGAGCGTGCTGATCTACGCGGTCAACCGCGCCGGGGACCACGGGTGGGTCACCGCCGCGACGGGCGGGCTCGTGCTGGCGGCGGCCATCGGCTACCTGGCGTTCGTGATCAGGCAGAAGGCCGCCAAGTCGCCGATGATGGACATCGCGCTGCTGGTGCGGCGGCCGGTCGCCACCGGCACGTTCCTCATCGCCATGGCGACGGCCCTGATGATCGCGGTGTTCTTCCTCGGCACGTTCTACTTCCAGCACGGCCAGGGGTACGGCGCTCTGCGCACCGGCCTGCTGTTCCTTCCGGTCGCGGGGGCGACGATGCTGGGCGCCAATCTCACCGGACGGGCGATCGCCAAGGCGGGCGCGCGCCGGCTCGGCGTGGCCGGGCTGCTCACCACCGCCGTCGGCATGGCGGTGCCCGCGCTGTCGATGCATCCCGCGACCGTTGTGATCGGGACGGCGATAGCGGGCGCGGGCACCGGCGCCATCTTCGTCGTCGCGTCGGCGACCGCGCTCGGACAGGTGGCCCCGCACGAAGCCGGTATCGCCTCCGGAATCGTCAGCACCTTCCACGAATTCGGCGCCTCGATCGGCGCCGCGGTCATTTCCAGCGTCGCGGCGGCGAGCATCGTCGGCGACACCGTCTCCGGCTTCACCGACGGCTTCGTCCTCGCGTCGGTGGTCGCGGCAGTAGCCGCGCTCATCGCGGCCGTTCTGACACCCGGCCGGCCTAACGCCGTCTGATCGGAGCCCGGCGTCCAGCCTTGGGGATTAGTGGGCGGATGAGGGCGACGCCGAGGACTGCGCCGTGCAAGCCGCACCGTTCAGGGTGAATTGCGCGGGGGCGGTGTTGGCGCCGGTGTAGGAGCCGTTGAAGCCAATCGACAGGGACGTGCCGGGTGCGATCCCGGCGTTCCACGAGGCGTTCCGGGCGGTGACGTCGCGGCCGGACTGCGACCAGGCGGCGTTCCAGCCCTGCGTGACCTTCTGGTCGCCGGCGAAGGAGAAGCCCAGGGTCCAGCCGTTGATCGGGGTCGTTCCGCTGTTGGTGATGGTGACCGCGGCGGTGAAGCCGGCGTTCCACTGGCTGGTGACGGCGTAGGCGACCTTGCAGGCGGCGGCCGGAGGCGGAGTGTCCCCGCCGGAGCCGCCGAGGGCCGTGCGGATCGCGGCGTAGGCGGGCTTGGGCTGCAGGTTCTCGTCCCACGGCAGCGCGGCGCCCTCGCCGGGGAACACGCTCGGAATCCAGGAGTACTTGTCGGTGTAGTCCCAGATCGTGATGCCCGCGCAGCGGGAGACGGCGAGGCACGCCTTCGTCACGTCGGAGTACCACGTCGCCTGGGTGGCGAGCTTGGTGGAGTCGGCGGGCAATTGCATGCGGACGTCCAGTTCTGTAATGGCCACGTCCACGCCGAGGTCGGCGAACCGCTGAAGGTTCTGCTGCAGGCCGCTGGGGAACCCGTACTGCAGGGCGAGGTGTCCTTGGAAGCCGACGCCGTCGATGGGCACGCCCTGTTGCTTCAGCGACTTGACGAGGTTGTACATGGCGTCGCTCTTCGCACCGAGCCCGTCGGTGTTGTAGTCGTTGATGTAGAGCTTGGCGTCGGGATCGGCGGCGCGGGCGGCGCGGAACGCGTCGGCGATATAGCTCTGCCCGAGGGTGGTGTAGAAGACGCTGTTGCGGAACGTGCCGTCGTCGTTGAACGCCTCGTTGACCACGTCCCAGTGGACCACCTGGCCCTTGTAATGGGCGACCTCGGTCGTGATGTGATTCAGCATGATCGAGCGCAGCTCGGCGGCCGAGAACCCGCCGTTGCTGACCCAGCCGGGGAGCTGGTTGTGCCACACGAGCGTGTGGCCGCGCACCTTTTGACCGTGGCTGCGGGCGAAGGCGACGACGGCATCGCCCTTGGTGAAGTCGAATTGCCCGCGCTGGGGTTCGGTGGTGTCCCACTTCATCGCGTTGCCGGGCGTGATGGCGCCGAATTCGCTTCCCAGAATGGCGGTGTACGCGCTGTCGCTCAGTTCGGGATTGTCGGTGGCGGAGCCGAAGTAGCGGCCCTTTGCCGCGGCGAACTGTCCGAGCGTCGGTTCGGCGGCGCGGGCGGTGACGGCGCCGTGGACGGTGGCGGAGACCGTGCCGACGCCGGCGAGCAGCGCGCAGGCGGCGAGAGCGAGACGGTACGCGGGGGGCTTGCTCATCGGGTCGCCTTCCTGACGAGGTGTGGAAGCGCTCCCATAAGGCGTCCTCGACCGTACTCGCGGGCCTCACCGCCGTGAAGGGTGTTCTCACGCCTTCCACGGTTACGGGATCGGCCGGCCTCGCGGCAACCTTCCGTACCTCCCGGACGACGTGCAGGCGGGACCGCAAGCCGGGGACGATCCAACCCAACCCTCCCCAAGCGGATCCCTCTGCCCGCCCCGCATGCCCCTGGGGCGGGCAGACCCCCCGGCTTCCGGGTTTTCATCGGCGCAGGCGCGTTCTGCCAGGTCGACGAGGTCGGGCCATGAAAGACGGCCGCGGAGAGGGCCGGAACATTGACCTGTCGAAGCGCTTCGATCACCCTCGTGGCCACCGGGACCACAAGGAGGGCGCCCCATGCGAAGACCATTCATCGGTGCCGGAGCGGCCGCGCTCGCGCTGGCCACCGCCCTGGCGACGGCCGTGGCCATCGCCCCGGCGCCCGCCGTCCCGGCGGCCGCGGCAGAGCCGGCAACGGGGGCCTACACCTGGAAGAACGTGCGGATCGGCGGTGGCGGCTTCGTTCCCGGCATCGTGTTCAGCCGCAAGGAGAAGAACCTCGTCTACGCCCGTACCGACATCGGCGGCGCCTACCGCTGGGACCAGTCGTCCAAGCGGTGGACCCCGCTGCTCGACTGGGTCGGCGCGGACAACTGGGGCTACAACGGCGTCATCAGCCTGGCCGCCGACCCCGTGGACGCGGACCGGGTGTACGCGGCGGTCGGCATGTACACCAACAGCTGGGACCCGCACGACGGTGCGGTGCTGCGCTCGTCCGACCGGGGCAGGACGTGGCAGGCGACGCAGCTTCCGTTCAAGCTCGGCGGCAACATGCCGGGCCGCGGCATGGGCGAGCGGCTGGCCGTCGACCCGAACGACGACAAGGTCCTCTACCTGGGCACGCCCGAGGGCAACGGGCTGTGGCGCAGTACCGACCAGGGCGTCACCTGGTCGAAGGTGACGAGCTTCCCCAACCCCGGCGACTACGCCGACGACCCGAGCGACCCCAACGGCTACGGCAGCGCCCGGCCCGGCGTCGTCTGGGTGACGTTCGACGAGAGCACCGGGACGGCGGGCGCCCCCACGAAGACGATCTATGCCGGGGTCGCGGACAAGGAGAACACCGTCTACCGCAGCACCGACGCGGGTGCGACGTGGGAGCGCGTGCCCGGCCAGCCCACCGGCTATATCGCGCACAAAGGCGTGCTGGACGCCGCGAGCCACACCCTGTACATCGCCACCAGCGACACGGCCGGCCCGTACAACGGCGCCAAGGGCGACGTGTGGAAACTCGACACGCGGTCGGGCGCCTGGACGCGGATCAGTCCCGTCCCCTCAAGCAGTTCCGACGACTATTTCGGTTACAGCGGCCTGACCGTCGACCGGCAGCACCCCGGGACGCTGATGGTCGCCACGCAGGTGTCCTGGTGGCCCGACATGATCATGTGGCGGAGCACCGACGGCGGCGCCACCTGGTCCCGGATCTGGGACTGGACGAGCTACCCCGACCGCAGCCTGCGCTACACCCAGGACATCTCCGCGGTGCCGTGGCTGACGTTCGGCGCGAACCCGCAGCCGCCCGAGCCGTCCCCCAAGCTCGGCTGGATGAACGAGTCGGTGGAGATCGACCCGTTCGACTCCGACCGGCTCATGTACGGGACCGGCGCGACGCTCTACGGGACCGAGGACCTCACCCGGTGGGACGCCGGCGGCAAGGTCACGATCAGGCCGATGGTGGACGGCCTGGAGGAGACCGCGGTGCTCGACCTGATCAGCCCGCCGTCCGGCGCGCCGCTGCTCAGCGGGCTCGGCGACGTCGGCGGGTTCCGGCACACCGACCTGGGCGCCGTCCCGCCGTCGATCTTCACCCGTCCGGTGTTCACCAGCACGACCGGCCTCGACTACGCCGAGGGGAATCCGGACGTCATCGTGCGGGCGGGCGACTTCACCGATTCCGACCGTCCCGGCGACAGCCACGTGGCGTTCTCCACCGACGACGGCGCGAACTGGTTCCAGGGCACCGAGCCCAGCGGCGTGAACCACGGCGGCACGGTCGCGGCGTCGGCGGACGGCTCGCGGTTCGTGTGGGCGCCCGGCGACGGCGGACAGCCGGTCGTGTACTCCGCGGGATTCGGAACGAGCTGGACGCAGTCGTCCGGTGTGCCCGCCAACGCGATCGTCGAGTCCGACCGGGTGGACGCGGACACCTTCTACGCGTTCTCGGGCGGGAGGTTCTACGTCAGCACCGACGGCGGGAAGAGCTTCTCGGCAACGGCGGCGTCCGGGCTGCCGTCCAGCGGCGTCCATTTCAAGGCGGTGCCGGGCAAGGAGGGCGACGTCTGGCTCGCCGGCGACACCGGACTGTTCCACTCGACGAACTCCGGCGCGAGCTTCACCAAGGTCGCAGGTGTCTCCCAAGCGGTGAACGTCGGGTTCGGCAAGGCGGCGCCGGGCGCGAGCTATCCGGCTCTCTACCTCGCCGGTACCGACGCCGGGGCCAGCGGGCTCTTCCGGTCGGACGACGCGGGCGGGAACTGGGTCCGTATCAACGACGACCAGCACCAGTACGGGAACATGGGGGAGGCGCTGACCGGCGATCCCCGCGTCTACGGCCGCATCTACCTGGGCACCAACGGCCGGGGCATCGTGTACGGCGACACGTCCGGCACCACTCCGACGAGCCCGCCGCCGACCTCACCGCCGCCCTCGTCCGGTGCCTCCTGCTCGGCGTCCGTCAAGACGACCGGCACGTGGCAGGACGGTTTCCAGGACGACGTCACCGTCAAGAACACCGGCACGGCGGCGATGGCGGCGTGGAAGGTCGCCTGGAGGTTCGGCGGCGGCCAGACCGTCACGCAGTCCTGGAGCGCCAAGGTGACGCAGCAGGGCGCCTCGGTCACCGCGGCCAACGAGTCATGGAACGGGACGCTGCCGGCCGGAGCCACCACCACGTTCGGGTTCGTCGGCAGCGGCGTCCCCGAGGACCTCGGCCTGTCCTGCTCCGGCGGGTGACGTCGGCGCGGGCACGGACCGTCCGTGCCCGCGCCGCCCGCCGCCGTGCCGTTCGGCTGTGGACCGGGACGGCATTGACGCGACGCCGGGGCCGCTTTGGCTCCCATTACGCGCGGCCCCGGCATCCCGGTTCGCCTTACCGTCGCTTCGCACCCCTCCAAAGGTTGCCGTCCCGCCGAACAAAGTTCCGCGCGGATGGGAGCGTTCCCACATTCGTGCCCCGAGTCCGGCAACCTTTCGCGTGCGTCAGGCGACTACCGCATGTCCGGCAGGGCTCCGGCAGGGCTCCGGCAGCCGCTCCCGGCCGACGGGCCCTGCCGGACGACGCCTGCCGCGGCCCGCACCGGTCCGACCACCGAGGAGCCGATCCGGATCATGCCGAGCACCACCGGGGAGATCACGACCGGGCCGGCCGCCGCGCGCGGGGCCCCCGGCCGCTCCTCCGACCCCGGGCGCGACGGCGACCGCTCCGATCCCGGCGACCCCGATGCCGGGAGCGCGGACGGTGCGGAGGCGCCGGGGGAACCGGCCGCGGTGAACGCGTCCGACGCTGCCGCCCACGCCGAGTTCCGCCGCTTCTTCGAGCGGCACCACCGCGAGCTCGCCCGGTTGGCGTTCCTGCTGCTGGGGGACGCCGACGCCGCCGACGACCTCACCGCCGACGCCTTCGTCGCCGCCTGGACCCGGTGGGACCGGGTCCGCGCGGCCGACCAGCCGGCCGCCTACGTGCGCCGCATCCTGGTGAACCTGTGCAACAGCCGGATCCGGACGCTCATCCGCGAGCGCGGCAAGCTCGCCATACTCGCCCCGGGGGAGGAGCAGCGCACCGACGGCCCCGACGTGCCGGCGGTGGTGGACGTCCGCGCCGCGCTGCAGCGGCTGCCCCTGCGCAAGCGGGCCTGCGTGGTGCTGCGCTTCGCGTTCGACCTGTCGGAGCAGGAGACCGCCAGGGCGCTGGGGATCTCGGTGGGCACGGTGAAGAGCCAGACCTCCAAGGGGATGAGGCAGCTCGAACGGGAGCTGCGGGGACGGCCGGTGGTGTTCTCCGGCGCCGACGGGCCGCGGGTGGGGGAGTGATGCGACGGCGGGGCGAGCGGACGCGGCCGAGCGCGCGGAAGCACGCGAAGCCGACCGCGCAGAGGCATGCGGAACTGGCCGCCCGGCTCCGGGCCGCCGCGCGCGCACGGCAGCCCGATGACAAGCGCATCTGGGAGCGCGTGCGGGCGGGAATGCAGGCCGGCATGGACGAGCCGGGCGCGCCGGCCGTCCCGGACGAGCCCGGCACGCCGTTCCCCGAGGACCCGCGGCCGCGATCCTGGCCGCGGGTGCTGACCGCCGCGGCGGCGACCATGGCGGTGGCGGGCGCCGTGTCGGCGGTGACCTGGCGGCTCGCGAGCCCCGGCGGCGCGCCGGGGCCGCCCGCCGCACGGCACGTCGTCGAGACGCCGGCCGCCGTGTCGACCGAGCGGTCCGGCCCGGCCGTGCAGGAACGCATGAGTCCGAGCCGCGGTTCGTCACCGTCCTCTCCCGCCAGAACCCCCAAGGACGGCGAGGTGGCGGCGGCCGGGACGCTCGATGCGCGCAGCACGGCCTACTGGGCGCAGAACAACCTGACGCTGAAAGTGCGGCGGCCGCTGCACGAGCTGTCCGTGACGATCCGGGTGGCGCGGACCAAGAAGGTCGCCCCGACCGGCTCGTGGTTGTCACTGCCCAACGGAGACTTCAACAGCACGACGGAGACATCCGGGAACACGCTGGTCTACGGCTGGACGCTGCTGCCCGGCCGCACGGTGCGGCCCGGCTCCTACGTTCTGGCGGCCCAGTACAACAGGGCCGCCGGACATGACCCGCGGCACGACACCTTCACCCTCAAGGCCGGCGCGGCGACCCTCACCGGCCACTTCTGATCGCCCGCCTCCGTTCAGGACGTCATGCAGTGCGGCGAAAGGGCGGCCGCGGATCCGGGAGTCTTGGCGACGAAGCCGAACGTGGTGGACGCTCCGGGCTGCAGCGCACCGTTCCACCCCGCGTTCTTGACCTCGACGTCGGCTCCCGTCTGGGTGAACGAGCCGCTCCACAGCTGGTCGACCGTCTCGCCGCCGGCGAACGTCCAGTGCACCGCCCAGCCGTTCATCGGCACCGTGCCGGAGTTCTTCACCGTCATCTCGCCCTGGTAGCCGCCGCTCCAGGTGCTGACCGTCCGGTATGCGGCGGTGCACACCATGCCGGGCTGCGTCGGCGGCGGGCTGGTCGGCGGCGGGCTGGTCGGCGGCGGGCTGGTCGGCGGAGGCGACGTGGTCCCACCGCCGACTCCGGTCACCTCGCCGTGGCCCCCGTCGAACACCACGTCCGAGCAGCCGTAGAACGTCTCGTTGCTGTCGGACCGCTGCCACACCGTGTAGATCAGGTGCCGCCCGCTCTTGCCGGACGGGAGCTTCGCCGTCCAGTAGTAGTACGCCGACTCGCTGCCCGGCGAGCCGACGCTCGGCGGGTCGGTGACGGAGTAGAACGGCTGGTCCTCCAGGTCGTCCCAGGTCAGCGGGCTGGTCGGGTCCCAGCCGTCCTTGGTGATGTAGGTGCGGAACGTGCCCGGGTGCGCGGCCCACTTGTTGAACCGGAAGTCCAGGTCGGCACCGGAGGTGAGATGGGTGACCGGCCAGTCGTCGCGCGCCAGGTCGTAGCCGCTGAAGTCGTAGACGGTGGCGGCGGCGCTGCACAGCTTCCCGTCCGGGACGAAGCCGCGGGTGCGGCCCGCGCCGTCCGAGCGCAGCACCGCGAACCAGTTGTACAGGGAGGTGGTGCCGCTCTGCGCCACCGCCGCCGCGCACGCCGGGTTCTGCGGCCTGATCTCGCCGGTCGGGGTCAGTCCGTCCTTCCAGCACAGGTACGTGCGGCTGCCCGGCACCATCATGGCGCCGTGGGCCGCGGCGGGCGGCGCCAGGGCGACCGTCGCGGCGAGGACCGCCGCCGTCCCCGAGGCCAGGGTCATGCGTCGCCGGGTGCTCACGCGTCCTCCCAGGTCCGTTCGGCCTCCGGATCGGCCGTCGACCGGACGCTAACCCGCCCGCACACAAGGGTGAACAGGTCTTCCACACCCTTCCAAACATTAGGCGCGTCGGCCGGGTCGCCGGCGGGCGTGGAATTGGTGATCTCGCCGGACCAGCTTGACGATCTTGTCCTGGGTTTCGCCGTCCAGGTCGTCGGGCGTCTGGTAGATCTGTTCCAGAAGGTAGAAGGTCCCGACGCTGACGGCGTCGACGCCCAGCCTCCGGCAGGTGCCGATTTCAGCTCGATCGTGCATGACGACGACCGCGGTGTGCACCGGGACGGGTGTTCCACGCGAGCGCAGGAATTTCTCGAGCTCACCGGCGATTTCGGAGACCTGCCGCCCCCAGCTGCGACCCCGGCGGTCGGCCAATACGCCCGACTCGACGAGGTTTCCGTAGCGGTCGAACTTCTCGAACCGCCAGTCGTCACCGGTGACGTGGACCCGGACGCCTCGTCCCTTCACCTCGATCGCCCAGACCCCGCACGGGCCCACCAGCAGGTGGTCGACCTCGCCGCGCCGGTTGGCGTAGCCGCGGAACAGCGTCCAGTCTCCGAGCAGGAAGGTTTGCAGATCGGACGTGACCTGCTCCTCCGCGTCGACACCGGCCTGCTGCTGCGCCCGCTTGTGCAACTCGGCGGGATTCACCGAGGGAGCGGCCTGCAGCAGCGCCTGGAGTTCACGGGCGTGCCGGAGGCGCTTGCCCAACTGCCACCACCGGCGTGAGGCCCGCTGGCGCCGACGGAGGTCGTCCACCGCCCGGGCATGCCCGGCGATCCGGTTCTGCGTGCGGGCGAGTGCGGCCTCGGTGTCGCGGAGTTGAGTCGCGGGATGGTTGGACAGCACCTCGATCCGCATCGCTACACGATACCGCCATGAATGCGTCATTCAAGTGACAAGCAGAACGAAGTGAAACGGCTTTTCGGAGCACCGCACCCGGGTCTTCCCCATCTGATTTCATTTCGGGGCTGCCGATGAGATCGTGGTGGAGCGCTGTGCGAACGACGGTCCGACCTACCTGCGCTCGGAAGGGAGACCTCGGTGGCTCAAAGGGATCGGCTGGGACGGCTGCTCAGCACTCATCCGGTCGAGACCGGTCGTTACCGGCGCACCGGAGGCACGGCGCTGGCGGTGGGCGTCCTCGGCGGGCTCTCGATGGCCTTCCTGATCGCCGTCCCGGACCTGGTCATCGCGAGGCTTCTGGCCTTCGCGCTGATCGCGACGTTGGTCGGCCTGCCGATCGCCGCGGTGCAACTGCTTCGCGCGGTGCGACACGGCCGCAGCGAGACCTTCGAACTGTACGAGAACGGTTTCGCTCGCCGCACCGCCACCGATTGGCGGGGGTGGAGTTGGGACGAGATCGCCGTCCTGCGCACCAATCCGGAGGCCGCCGACACCCCGGCTGTGACGCCTCTCGACGGGCTGATCCGCACGCTCGGATGGAACTTTCGCTGCTCGATCCGGTTGGCCGACGGTTTGCGAATCCGGATCGACGGATACGCCGCTGAGGGTCCGCTGATCGCCCGGGAACTGCTCGCGCACCGCCCGGACGCGCTGTCGACCAAGAGCGCACGCATACCGATCACGCTCACGGTCTCTCCGCTGGCCGCTGTGGCTTTCGGTATTCCCTTGGTACTCCTCTACCGACATCTCAACGGCACCTCCTCCGACGAGATCGGTACCAGTTCGCTCGTCACCGAAGCATTCGCGATGATCGTCTGCATTGTGGGACTGGTCATGTCGTTGACGGTGTTCGTGCTCATGCTCGTGGCGGTCCTGCGGGTCGGAACCGAGCAGGACAGCGGCGCCGAGAACGACCGTCACCCAACTGACACGCCGCCCGGCGCCGAAGAGGCTGTCTAGCTGCGGCCTGCGCGGGAGATGGGCATGTACGTCGGGGCGGCGTCGGTGCTCAGGAACGTTCGGACCAAGGCACGCACCGTTTCGGGGTGCTCCATCAGCAGCAGGTGGCTGGCGTTCGGCAGGATGGCCAGCTCGGCGGCGGGCAGCGCCCGGTAGAGCGCCACCGTGTGGTCGAGCGTGACCAGGTCGTCGTCGCCGGCCAGGACGAGGGTGCGGGCCGTCACCTCGCGCAGGTCGGACGGGTCCGGGGCCGGCTCGGTCGCGGCCGCGTCCACGATCTTGCGGAGGACGATCGGGAAGTGGTCGCGGCCGTCCGGGGAGACCTCGGCGTAGGCGTCGACGATCTCGGCGGGCACCGGCCCTTCCGCGGACGGTTTGAAGATCAGCCCGTCCAGGTCGTGGGCCGTGCTGATCAGGACGAGGCGTTCGACCAGGTCAGGACGGAGCATCGCCGCCCGCAGCGCCACGGTGCCGCCGGCGCTGTAGCCCACCAGGCGGGCCGGGCCGCCGACCACCCGGTCCAGGAACGCGATCGTGTCGCGCGCCATGGCGTCGATGGTGATCGGGCCGGGGGCGTCGGGCGTGCGGCCGTGGCCGCGCCGGTCGGGCAGGTAGACGCGGAAGGTGTCGGCGAGGCCGTCGAGGTTGCCGGTGAAGCAGCGGCCGTCGGTCATCCCGCCGTGCAGCAGCACCACCGGGGCGCCCGCGCCGCGCTCGTCATGCCACATGTGAACGATTTCGGTCATGCACTACATACGGGACGGCGGCTCAGGAGTCATCGGCAGGTCGAACATCGGGAACAGCGAAGGGTCGAGGTAGGTGGTGAGGGCAGCGATCAGTCCGTCCCGGAACTCGACGATGATCAGGCCGAAAGCCCGCCCGTCCCGGTACTGCGCGAGGGCGGCCGAGCCGTTGGCCGCCGTGCGGACCAGCTGATCGTCGGCGCACACCCCGCCCGCGCCGAGCAGGGCCGCGCGGATCGCCTCCCGGCCGCCGAGCCACCATGCGAACGGCGGCATCGACATGGTGGCGTCCCGGTGGAGCAGTGCCACCAGGCCGTCGACGTCATAAGAGGTGAACGCCTTGACGTACCGGTCGAGCAGGTCCTCGTCGATCTTGCCGCTCCCGCCCGGCCCGCGCCGCTCGGACATGGTCGCCCGCGCGCGTTGCAAGGCGCTGTTGACCGCGGCCGGGCTGCTGTCGAGCAGCGCTGCCGTCTCGTCCGCCGACCACCTCAACACCTCGCGCAGGATGAGGACCGCCCGCTGACGCGGCGGCAGGCACTGCAGGGCGGCGACGAACGCCAGCCTGATGCTTTCGCGTTGGACGGCCAGCTCGGCCGGGTCGGCGTCGGAAGGCAGCACGAGCCGGTCAGGGACCGGCCATACGAACGCGCCGGCGTCCAGCGGCGCTCCGAGGGCACCCCCGGCGGACGGGGCCGGGTTGAGATCCATCGCAAGCGCGCGCCGCTGGACGGCGCGGGACATGTCGATGCAGACGTTGGTGGCGATCCGATACAGCCAGGTGTGCAGGCGGGCCCTGCCCTCGTCGAACCGGTCGGCGTTCGTCCAGGCGCGTATGAAGGTCTCCTGAACGGCGTCCTCGGCCTCGGCGGCGCACGCGAGCATCCGGTAGCAGTAGGCGGTCAGCTCGACCCGGTGCGCTTCCAGCCGATCCTCGAACCCCATCCGGCCACAGTAGACGTCGTCTCATCCGATGACCCGGCGGTGGCACATGAGCGCTGCGTGCGGTCCGGGAGCGGTCCCCGGTGGTCACCGGGATCGGTATCCTTGGTGTTTGTCATAGGGCAAATAGCATCATCCGGCGCGCCGCGCAGGCGCGGCCGGACCGGATAAGGAGCCCCCGAGGCATGGGTGGGTTGCAGGTGGAGCCGCTCGCCGGGCCGCTCGGCGTGCGGGCGTCCGGCGAGGTCAACGTGCTGACCCGGCACGTCTGGGAGTCCGCGCTGGCGGACCTGCCGAGCGGGGAGCCCGAGGTGCATCTGCACCTGGCCGGGCTGACCAGCGTGGACGCCGCGGGCGCGGGCGCGGTGGCGGCGGTGACGCAGCGGCTGGCACCCGACGGCCGGGTGATCCTCTATGACCCGCCTCCGGCGCTGGGCCGTATCCTGCAGGTGCTGTGGCCGCGGCTCGCGGGGCTGGAGGTCCAGCAGACGAACGGATTCGAGGTACAGGCATGACCGGGACGCAGACCGGGGCGCCGGGCCCCGCGTACGGCGGACCGGCGGGCTCCACGGCCGACGAGCCGTTCTGGCACCCCGCCCTGTTCTACCGCGGGCAGGACGAGTACCTGGCCGGGACCGTGCCGTTCCTGGCCGAGGGCCTCGCGGCGGACGAGCCGGTCGCGGTCGCGGTCCCCTCCTGGAGGCTGGGGCCGCTGCGCGACGCGCTGGCCGCCGAGGCCGGCGCGGCCGCCGAGCTGGTGCGGTGGCTGGACATGACCGCCGCCGGGCGCAACCCCGGCCGGATCATCCCCGGCGTCCTGCGCGAGTTCGCCGACCGCCATCCCGACCGGCGGGTCCGCATCATCGGCGAGCCGATCTGGCCGTCCCGGACTCCCGTCGAGTACCCCGCGTGCGCCCAGCACGAGGCGCTGATCAACCCGGCCTTCGCCGGCCGCGCCGTGTCGATCCTGTGCCCCTACGACGTCGACGGCCTGGACCGGAGCGTGGTGGACGAGGCCGCACGGACCCACCCGGTCCTCATCGACGGCGACGGCGCACGTCCCAGCCGCAGCTACGCACCCGGCATGGTGATGGACGATCACAACGAGCCCCTGCCCGCCCCGGAGCAGCCGACGGACCTGCGGCAGCTGCCGTTCGACATCGACAACCTGGACGTCCCGAGGGCGCTGGTCACGCGGTACGCCGCCGCGGCGGGCCTGCCGGACAAGACCGTCCTGGACGTCGAGCTGGTCGTCAGCGAGCTGACCGCCAACTCCATCCGGCACGGCGGCGGCGCCGGCGTCCTGCGCCTCTGGCACGACGCGACGCACCTGGTCGTCGAGATCAGCGACAGCGGGCACCTGACCGACCCGCTCGCCGGCCGCCGGCCCGTCACGCCCGACACGCTGGGCGGCCGCGGCCTGCTGCTGGTCAACCAGCTCGCCGACCTCGTCCGCGTGCACACCGGGCCGGACGGCACCACCGTCCGCACCTACTTCGCCCGCTGAACCACCACCCGCCCCCGCCCGCCGTCCGGGGAGCGGGCGACCCATTCATGGAGAGGAAGACGCCGCATGGCTGAGTGCGAGGTGACCGGCCGCGCCGAGGACGGCCGTGCCGTGATCGCATTGGCCGGGTACCTGGCGGTGGACACCGTCCAGCAGGCCGAGCAGCGGATGCGGGCGCTGCGCCGCGAGCACGGGGAGCACGTGGTGCTGGACCTGAGCGGCCTGCGGTTCCTGGACTCGACGGGCCTCAGCCTGCTGCTCCGGTTCTACCTGGCCGCCGAGGGCCGCGAGGGCAGCGCCGTGCTGGCCGGGCCGCTGGGCCAGGAGGTGCTGTACGTCCTGCAGATCACCCATGTCGATCAGCGGCTGACCATCCACCCCACCGTCGCCGACGCGCTGGCGTCCCCGCCCGGCCACGGCAACGGCGTCCGCGGCCGCTGAGGCGGGTCCCCGCCCTCACTCAGCGGGGGCCGGGGCGCCGGTCGCCGACTCGTGGACGGTGGCGACGTCGCCGAGCCCGGAGATGGTCAGGACGGGGATCAGCAGCGGCGCGGCGACGATCTCGATGCGTCCGGCGTGGTCGAACAGGACGGTCAGCGCCGCGCTGTCGAGGTAGCCGACGGCGGTCAGGTCGACGACGACGCGTCCGGGCGTCGCGGCGAGGGCGTCGGCGAAGGCGCCGGTGTTGCTCATGTCGATCTCGCCGGCGGCCGTCAGGACCGGTGTGCCGTCGGGGCGCTCGGTGCCGGTGAGGGTCAGGGGCGTGCTCATGGGGTGATCCTCGTCCGCATCTCGACGGTGGTTCCGGTGTCGGCCCGGTGCAGCCTCACCTGCTGCATGAGCGCCCGCATGAGGGTGAGGCCGCGGCCGCGCCGGCCGTCGCCGTGCGGCCGCGGGTTCTTCCAGGTGCCGGTGTCGATGATCGACAGCCGCAGGTCCTCGGCGGTGGCGGCGGCGCGGAGCCGGACCGTGGAGCCGGGGTTGTCGCGGTGGCCGTGCTCGATGGCGTTGGCGACGGCCTCCCCGGCGGCCACCAGGATCCTCTGGGCCTGCTGCGGGGGGAGGGCGCAGCGGGTCAGCCAGTCCCGCAGGGCGTTGCGGACGGGCGCCAGCTGCGCGGACTCGGCGGGGAAGGACACCTCCAGCGGCGCCGGCTGCCGGTACAGCAGCAGCGCCACGTCGTCGTCGTAGCCGTCGGCGGGGGCGAGCCGGGCCATCAGGTCGGAGGCCAGCTCCTCCACCGGCGCGGTCCGGCCGTCCTGGACGGCGCTGCCGGCCTGCTCGATCCCGGCGGTGAGGGGACGGCGGCGGCGCTCGACCAGCCCGTCGGTGTACAGCAGCAGCGTCGAGCGGGGCGGCAGCGTGCAGCGGGCCTGGGGGCGCTCGCCGTGCCCGGTGAAGATCGCGAGCGGGGTGGACCGGCCTTCGTCCAGCAGCTCGGTGGTGCCGTCGGGGTGGGCGAGGATGCCGGGCGGGTGCCCGGCGCTGGAGTAGGTGAGCCGGCCGGTCGCGGGATCCAGGACGGCGCAGAAGACGGTGGTGCAGCGCGCGCCTGGGATGAGTTCGGCGAAGCGGTCCAGGGCGGTGAGGGTCTGCGCGGGGCTGGCGTCCTGCAGCAGCAGCGCCCGGCACGCGCTGCGCAGCTGCCCCATGACGGCGGCGGCGGGCAGGCCGCGGCCGACGCAGTCGCCGACGACGATCCCGGTGCGGCCGTCGGGCAGCGCGATGGTGTCGTACCAGTCGCCGCCGACCTCCAAGGGCCGGGTGGCCGGTTCGTAGCGGACGGCGAAGCCGGGCGGCAGCTGCGACGGGCCGAGGATCGCCCGCTGCAGCGCGAGCGCGGTCTGCCGCTGCTGATCGATCTGGTGGACGCGGGCCAGCCCCTGCGCCAGGCTCCCGGCCAGCAGCGCCAGCAGCATGTGGTCCTCGTTGCTGAACGGGCGGCCGTCGCCCAGGTCGATCCACAGCGCCAGGGGGCCGTCGGGATGCTCCAGCGCGATCCCGGCACCGCCCGCGACGGCGGTGGAGGTGAGCAGGGGCCGCCGCCGCAGGCCGGTGAGCATCGCGCGGTGCTCCTCGTCCGTCCCTTCCCAGGTCGTCGCGGTGCCGGTCGAGGTCACGGCGGGTTCGTCGCGTTCGAAGACGGCCGCCACGACGCGGCGGGCGCGCCAGAGGCCCTGTAGCTCGTCCAGCGCGGCGGCCAGGGCGCCGGGAACGCTCGTGCTCTCCGCCAGGCGCGCGTTGAGGGCGGCGAGCGCCGACTCGCGCTGGATCGCGTAGTGCTCGGCGGTGACGTCGCGGAACGTGCCGACGATGATGCGGTTCCCGGTGGCGGGATCGTCGACCTGGTTGAAGGCGGTGTTGATCCACAGCCGATGCCCGTCGCGATGCGACACGGGGATCGTGTAGGTGCCGTGGCTCTGGTCGAGCAGGTCGGCGAAGGCGTCGGCGAACTGGCGGTGGGCCTCGGGGTCGGTGCGGGCGTCCGGCCACCACGGATGGATCGGACGGTACGGCAGGTCCTCCGGGCCGAAGCCGAGGATGTCGGTGAACGCGGCGTTGATCTCGATGACGGCGCCGTCCTCGTCGCAGACGAAGAACGCCTCCTGCAGCGAGTCGACCAGCGCGGTGCGCCAGCGGGCATGGTGGTTGCGCAGCCGCGCCAGCTCCACGTTGGCGCGCACCCGCGCCAGCAGCTCGGCGGCCGCGAACGGCTTGACCAGGTAGTCGTCGGCGCCGGCCCGCAGGCCCTCGATCGAGGCCTCCTGTCCGGCCCGCGCCGACAGCAGCAGGACCGGCACCGAGGCGGTGCGCGGATCGGTCCGCAGCGCCGCCACCAGCGACAGGCCGTCCAGGCGCGGCATCATCACATCGCTGACGACCAGGTCCGGGGCGTCGCTCCGGGTCGCCGCCAGGGCCTGCCGCCCGTCGTTGACGGCGCTCACTTGGTAACCGGCCCCGGTGAGGATCCGGGTGAGGTACCCGCGCATGTCGGCGTTGTCGTCGGCCACCAGGACGCGCGCCGGGGGAAGCTGGCCCGCGGGGGTCTCGGCGGTCTCCGCGGCGGACGGTGCAGTGCCGAATTCGGCCGGGTCGTCCTCGGCCGCTCGTTGTTCGGGCAGCCAGCGCAGGGCCTCCTGCACGTACGGGTCCGCGGTGGCGGAGGCGGCGCCGGCGCCGGTGGCGGACGTGACCGCCTCGGCGGGCAGGTGCGCCGAACCGAACGGCAGCCGGATGGTGAAGCGGGTGCCCTCGTCCTGGACGCTGTCGGCGGTGATGGTGCCGCCGTGCAGGCCGACGAGTTCCTTGACCAGCGCGAGCCCGATCCCGCTGCCTTCGTTGGAGCGCGACCGCGCGGTCTCGATCCGGTGGAACCGCTCGAACAGCCGCGGCATCTCCTCCGCCGCGATACCGATGCCCGTGTCGGCGACCGTGACCACCGCGCACCCGTCCTCGCGGCCGACGGTGACGGCGATGGAACCGTCGAAGGTGAACTTCAGTGCGTTGGACAGCAGGTTGAGGATCACCTTCTCCCACATGCCGAGGTCGATGTGGACGAGGTCGTCGACGGCGCGGCAGTCGACCTCGAAGCGAAGCCCGGCCCGTTCGACGGCCGAGCGGAAGACGCTGGCCAGCTCGGCGGTGACGGCCGCCAGATCGACCGGTTCGTAGCGGGCCTGCATCCGGCCCGCCTCGATGCGGGAGAAGTCCAGCAGCGTGTTGACCAGCTTGCTCAGCCGCAGCCCGTTGCGGTGGATCACCTCCACGTCCTCGCGCGCCCGCTGGTCGCCTTCGGCGAGCGCGGTCCGCAGCTCCTGCACCGGACCCATGATCAGCGTGAGCGGGGTGCGGAACTCGTGGCTGATGTTGGAGAAGAAGGTGGTCTTCGCGCGGTCCAGCTCGGCCAGTTCCTCGGCCCGCTGCTGCTGGGCCTGGTAACTGCGGGCGGAGGCGATCCCGGCCGCGACGTGCCCGGCGGCCAGCTCGATGAAGCCGCGGTAGTCGTCGTCCAGTGCCCGGTACCGGTTCAGCGCGGCCACCAGGAACCCCAGCGGCGCGTCGCCCTGCTGCAGCAGCGGCACCACCAGGGCCTGGACGGGCGGCTCGGACCAGGCGCCGGTCGGCAGCCCCTCGAAATCGGGTCCGTCCAGGTCGACCAGCACCGGCTCCCCGCCCGCAAGCGCAGCCGCCGGCCAGAGCCCCGCCGCGTCGTCGACCGGCAGCGTCGCAGGGACCGCCGGGTGCTCGGACGGGATGCCGGTCGCGGCCGCCAGCCTCGTGACGCCGTCCTCGAACAGGTAGGCCAGCGTGAACGGGAGATCCTGCAGGTTGTGGCCGAGCTGCCGGCCGGTGAACGCGAGCGTCTCCTGCTCGGTGCGGATCACGCTGGGGTCAGAGCCCAGATCCCGCAGCGTCGCCATCCGCCGCTGCCCGATGACCCGCTGGGTCTCCTCGCTGACCACGCACAGCATGCCCACCACGGCGCCGTCGTCGTCGTGCAGCGGACTGTAGGAGAAGGTGTGGTAGGTCTCCTCGGTGTATCCGGCCCGCTCCAGGAACAGCAGCAGCGCCTCGTCCCAGGTCGCCTGGCCGGTGGTCAGGACGGTGTCGATGCGCGGGCCGATGTCGTCCCAGATCTCCGCCCACACCTCGCGCGCCGGACGGCCCAGCGCCCAGGGGTACTTGCGGCCGAGGGTGTCGTGCCGGTAGGCGGCGTTGCAGAAGAACGTCAGCTCCGGGCCCCACGCCATCCACATCGAGAACCGCGACGACAGCAGGATGCTGACCGCCGTCCGCAGGCTCTGCGGCCACCCGTCCGGCGGACCGAGGGGCGTCGCCGCCCAGTCGACGGCGGCCAGATCGCGGCCGACCTCGCCGTCGGCGCCGAACACCCCCGCCGGCGGCCCGCCCGCATCCCCTGCGTCATGCGCCATCGGACGCCCTTCCGTTGTGGACGTGATTCGTAGCGTCGGTCGGCCATTCCACCAGCGGACATCATGCCAGCGGTCCGGACCGGCGAGGGGACGCGGTGCCGGACGACATCCTGCCCCGGTCGGCGGGCGCCGTGCAGGGCAAACCCGGGGGTCGCCGCTGGCCGACGGCCCGCGACGGGCTTAAAGCGCCGCCTGCCGGGGACTGCCGAACCATGCTGATGACGCCTCGATCGTGCGCCACCTCCCCGTCCCTACCACCGGCTACGAAAGAGATCATGAACGACCGCACCCTCGCCGTCTCCCACCACGTCACCTCCGAAGGGTTCCATGTGGTCGCCGTGGCCGGTGACCTCGACCACCACACCGCCCCCGAACTCGGCCGGGCGATCGACCGGGCGCTCGCGTCTCCCGCCCACGGTCTGATCATCGACCTGTCCAGGCTGGCCTACTGCGACTCCACCGGCATCTCCGTACTGATCGACGCCTACCGCGACACCGATGCCGCCAAGGCGCCCTTCGGCCTGGCGGCGGTCACCCCCAACCTGGCGGACATGCTCGCCATTCTCGGACTCGACCGCTTTCTCTCCATTTACCCCAGCGTCCACCAGGCCATCGAAGTCTTCACCCACCCGACCCGAACCTGAGCCCTGGAGCCGGATCCGGGGTCACGATCCGTCGCGCGGGTCGCTCAGGCTTTCGGCGGTGAAGCGGATGTCGTCGAACGTGACCCGGCACCCGTCTCCGGTCGGCGACTGCGCCTCGAAGCCGATCGCGGCGGACGCCGTCGTGCCGCCCACGGTGAACAAGCGGATCATCCGCCAGGCCTGCCGTCCAGGGAGGCGTGGTAGGCGTAGGCGCGGCCGATCCGGGAAATCCGTAGCCACACCGTCCCGCCCTCGACGGTGAAGGCGTTGGCATCGTCGGAGACGCCGCGGGTGACCACCGAGACGATCATCGGCTCGCCGCCGGGGGAGTACTCGAAGCAGAGCTTGCCCCAGCGGCGCTCGTCGATCCACAGCAGGAGCACGCCCGCGTCGTAGGTTGCGGCGAAGTCGACGGTGACGCGGGCGCTGAACCGGAAGTCACCGTCCGGAGGGACGCCGAGCAAGGTCGCCGCGTTGAGCGTCGGCTCGCCGTCGGGCCCGGACCCGGGGTCGATGAACATGTCGATGCGCGGGACCGCCGAGGCCGTCGCCCCGGCCCAGTCGAGGTTGGGGACAGCGTGGTCGAGATTCCTCTCCACAGCCCACGCTGCGGCCGGCTTCCCGGAACTCCGTCATGGCTGTTCCGGTGCGATCACCGACACGTTGCCCTCGTTCCACATGCTGGTCAGCCTTCGATAGGTGAAGCGCCAGCCTTCGGGCGTCCGCACCAAGCGGTCGTCGTAGCGTCCGGCACCGAGATACTTCTCGCCGTCGCGGCGGACGTGCTGCGCCTGGAAATAGCAGGTGTGCTCGGCGGTGTCGCCGTTCAGCCGCACCACATGGTTGCCGAGAAGGTGCTGGGTGACCTGCAACGGCCGCAGAACCGCGCTGATCCGGGACGTGATCGCCTCAGGTCCCGTCAGCCGCTCGGCGCCTCCGACGAACTCCCAGGTAGCGTCCGGGGTGAACAGCGATGCGAGCGCCGCCCAGTCCTTGACGTCCAGGGCGGTGGCGTACAGGGTGACCACGTCGATGACGGCGGCACGGTCCGCCAGCAGGCCGATCCGGTCGTCGTTGCTCACTGTCTGCTGCATGGGGATCCTTCTCGGAGGTCGCGGACGGATGCAGAGGCAATGATCGGCGAGCACGGACCGGCCCGGAAGAAGGCACTTTCATGGAACAGCGTCACACCGATGTGACAGCGCAGGTCGTCCGGGCATGCCCCGTCGCGGCGGTCCTCGACCGCGTCGCCGGCAAATGGAGCATCGGCATCCTGGCCGCCGCAGAACACGGACCGGTGCGTTTCACCGAACTAGAACGCTCCCTGACGGGCATCAGCCGGCGCATGCTCGCGCTGAACCTGCGCCAGCTGGAACGGGACGGCCTGCTCAGCCGCACCACGCACCCGACCGTGCCGCCCAAGGTCGAGTACGCCCTCACCGACAGCGGACAGGAACTCTGGCAGTCGCTCCAGACCCTCTCCACCTGGTTCCAACGCCACGGCCCCGGAATCGTCGCAGCCCAGGAGGCCTACGACCGCAAGCAAGAAGGAGCTGACGACCCGTTGCATCCCGCAGCAACGCCGTAGCAGCCCCCGTTGCGGGCCGAGGACGTCGCTGACCCAACCCCAAACGGTACGAACAGAGCCCCGCTAAGTAGGGGAGCGGCCCCCGCACTGGACGCCCACCCGGACCCAGCCGACACCCACCGCGAACAAAGCAGCCCGGTCGCCACACAACCCACGACCGGCAGACATACTCGGTCGCCACGCGAACCGCTCCCACAGCCTCCGAGAGCGCAGACGCACGCTGATCATCCGGGCCGGCGGAGAGCAGCGACAGCCCCTGACCGCGGCCCGCCCCTGCGCTCGCCGGGAGACCTCACCGCCACGCACGACCGGCGCCGAGCGCACGTACTGCTGCGTAGCCACCAGGTCGGGTCGACCCTCACCCGCCTCGGCGACCTCCGCGGGGCCGCGTCACCGGTCCGTTCGGCTCTATGTCCGAGTCAATAGAGGTAGGGAATCGGCCCCGGCATCTGGAGGACATCATGAGCACTGTTCGTACGCACTCGGTGACGCCTGACGGCAATTCGAGCGTGGAGACTGAGGAGCGCGCCGTGGCCGCCGTGTTCGAGGAGACGTCCAAGGCGTGGGCGGACGGTGACGCGGACGCCTTCACCCGGTGGTACGCGGAAGGCGCGACGGTGATCCTGCCCGGCGTGCACCTGCGGGACCGGGCCGAAGTCCAAGCCGCGATGGGGGCGGCATTCGCCGATCCGCTGAAGGGCTCGGAGCGCATCCATACCGTGCAGAGCGTCCGGTTCCTCGGCGAGAACGTGGCGATCGTCGTCACCAGAAGTGCCACGACGTTTCCGAACGAGACCGAGACTCCGGCCGAACGGTGGGAGGCGGCGACGTGGACGCTTTCCAAGAAGGACGGCCGTTGGCTGATCGAGGCCTACCACAGCTGCCCCGCCCCGGCCGAACCAGCGGACACACCTCACCGAGACGAGCACTGACCCTGGGTCGCGTTCCGCCTGTCGTCCGCGCCGTCGTCGACGTGACGACCTACCGAGGTGAAGACGGCGGCCAGGCGTCCGCATGGGTCTTCGAGTCGATCGGGCACCGCGACCAGTCCGGCAGGCCGCGCGCGTCCGGTTCATCCGACACCAGGCGGTGGCGACTGGCCGACGGCTTGGGTCACGGGAGGTTGAGGAGGATGATCCCGGTCGCGACGAACACGGTCGCGGTGATGCGTGAGCGGCCGAAGGGTTCGTGGAAGAGGAGGGTTCCCAGGATCGCGCCGATGATGATGCTGGTCTCGCGGAGCGCTGCGATCGGGGCGAGCGCACCGCGTGTCTGGGCCCAGAGCACCAGGCCATAGGCGGCGGCGCTCAGGATGCCGCCCGTCAGTCCGATCCGCCATACCCGCCGTGCCTGCCCGATCAGCGCGCCGCGGCGGCTCGCCGCCGCGGCCAGGAGGACACCGGCTCCCTGCAGTAGCTTCAGCCAGGCGATGTAGGCGAGGGCGCTACTGGACAGCCGGGCCCCGAAGCCGTCGACGACGGTGTAGGCGGCGATCGCCAGTCCGGTGCCCACGGCGGCCAGGAGAGCCGGGCGGCTGGGACGCCCGCCGACAAGGGCCAGACTGCCCAGCCCCACCGGGATCAGCACCACGCCGGTCATCTGCGGCAGTGACAGGTGCTCGCCGACGAACGCCGTCGCGAACCCGGCGACCAGCAGTGGTGAGGTGCCCCGGGCCAGCGGGTAGACCTGGCCGAATTCGCCGACCTTGTAGGACTGCATGAGCAGGAGGCTGTAGGCGATCTGCAGAACGGCGGAGACCGCGAGATAGGGCCGGCACGCCGCCGCGGGCGGCGCCGCCCAGACCAGCAGCGGAATGGCCGGCAGCAAGCCGCCGGCGCCGATCAGGGCGAAGGCGACCAGCTGGTCCTTGATGCCATGGGCGATGGCGTTCCAGCAGGCATGCAACAGCGCCGATCCGAGCACGGCGATGATGACCGGCGGCTGAAGGCCGGAACCGGGGACGGTGTTCACCTGGGAGGCTCCTTTTGAGCGTGCTCAATGGAGACCTCGTGGCTTTTATCCCGTCAGTTGCGGGTCAGCGACCCTGGCGCCGCTCGGTCCAGCCCCGACCGCCCTCATTGTCATCTGCTCACAGGCGACCGGCGGAACCCTAGACGCAAACTCCCTTGATCCTAGCGACTGCACTGTCGGCTTCGGTTGCGTGGTAGGCGTCACGGGATTGACGGCCACGGCCTCGATGCTCTGGGCGGGCGGGATGCGATGCCGGTCGGGGGCGTCGCTTGCCGGTCGTCCAGACGGCAAGCGCGCAGGCTGCGAATCCGGCCCCGAGGAGACTGGAGCCCGCCCAGCCGTAGGCCGTGAAGGTCGCGGTGGTGGCTGCTGCGCCGAGGGCGGAGCCGAGCGAGTAGAAGACCATGTAACCGCCGATGACGCTGCTGGGGCGATCCGGATGCGCGGCGGTGAGCAGGTGCTGGTTGCTCACATGCACGGCCTGGACCGCGAAGTCGAGGGCGACGATTCCGGCGATGAGGAGCCCCAGTGACCATGGCAGCTGCGCGATCGCTGCCCACGAGAGGATGAGCAGGGTCAGCGCGAGCCCGGTGACCGGGGCCGCCCGTCCTGCGTCCGCCCACCGCCCCGCGCGCGCCGCGCCGAGTGCGCCGGCGAGTCCGGCTATGCCGAAGAGTCCGATCCGGCTTTCGCTCAGTCGCCACGGCGAGTCCGCCAGGGGTAGGGACAGTCCACTCCACAGGGTTCCGAACGACGCGAACAAGAAGAACGCGATGAGCCCGCGCGTCAGGAAGACGCGCTGCCCGAACAGTCCACCGAGGGAGACGAGGGCCCGCCGGTGTTCCGCGGGTCGGTTCGGGCGCTCCTCCGACGGCAGTGCCACGAGGACGAGGACCGCGAGTGCGAGGGACAGCACCGCGAGCACGGCATAGATGCTCCGCCAGCTCCACACCTCGGCGATCACGCCGGTGACGACCCGCGCGCCCAGGATGCCGACCACGACGCCCGAGGTCACCACGCCGATGTTCCGCCCGCGTTCGGCGGGCGGCGAGACCGACGCGGCGTAGGCCACCGTCGTCTGCACGACGACCGCGAACACTCCGGCCGTCGCGAGCCCCGCGAACGCCGTCCAGGCGGTCGACGCCGAGGCCGTCAGGGTCATGCCGACCGCGGTGAGTGCCAGGTGCGCGGCGATGAGCCGGCGCCTGTCGACCACATCGCCAAGCGGCACCAGGAGCACCAGCCCTGCGAGATAGCCGACCTGGCCGGCCGCGACGATCCATCCGGTGAGCTCCGCCGACACGCCGAGATCACGTCCCATCGGCGCCAGAACCGGCTGCGCGGCGTAAATGCTCGCCACCGCGACACCGCACACCGCCGCGAGCAGCGCCCGTCGCCACGCGTCCATCGCACACCACCTCAATTAGTAGCAGATTGCAACCAAATCGACCGTACGGCATAATGGTTTCAATCCGCAACCGATCGGGAGGTGTCATGTCGCGCACCGCCATGCGCGCCCCGGACCCCGGCTGGACCGACCCCCACTGCCCCGTCGCCCGCACGCTCGACCTCGTCGGCGACAGGTGGAGCCTCCTCGTCATCCGCGACGCGATGGACGGGGCGCGGTCGTTCACCGAGTTCCAGCGACGCACCGGCATCGCCCGCAACATCCTCACCGACCGCCTGCGCAAGCTCACCGCTCACGGCCTCCTCGCCCAGCGCACCGCGCCGTCCGGCCGTCGGCAGGAATACGTGCTCACCGACGCCGGCCGCGACCTCTTCCCCGTCGTCCTCACCCTGCGGCAGTGGGGAGAGCGCCACGCCTTCGCCCCCGGCGAGCCCCACTCCACCCTCGTCGACCAGCATGGCGTCCGGGTGCCGCAAATTGCGCCGGCGAGCGTAGACGGCACCCTTCTCGACGCCGACACCACCAAGGTGCGGAAGGTCGGATAGAAGGCAGAACGATGTGGCTCGATCAGCGGAGCCGGTCGCCTGAGCTCAGCCAGGACGCGCTGGGGAGCGCGGTGGCAACCGGCGGCCGAAGACCAGCCTCATCGTGGCCGACCTTGGCTAGAGTCCGTGCGTAGTCGGCTGATCACTGCTTGACTCTGGGTACGAGGTCGTCGGCTGTGAGGAGAGCGCGGTGTCGCTTTATCTGATCAAAGGCCAGTACCGGATCGTGCGCAGTCAGCCCGACGGGGACTCCGTGCACTTCTACCCGAGCACCCCGGACGCGTTCACCCGGCTGCACCTGAACGTGCGGCTGGGCGCGAGCGGCGCGGCCCAGCTGCGGCTGGACGCGATCGACGCGCTGGAGACCCACTACACGCCGCCCGGGCACGGCGGCCACACCCTGCACCAGCCGCTCGAATTCGCGCATGCCGCCGGCGCCCGGCTCCTCGAGCTGATCGGGTTCAGCGACGTGGTGCGCGACGGTGAGGTCGTCACCAGCGCGACCCCGGACGCCACGCCCGGGTACATCCTGACCCGGTTCGGCGACAAGTACGGCCGCCCCGTCGCGTTCGCCTTCGCCGGCGACACCGACCGGCCCGACCTGGAGCCGGTGTTCACCGACTCCGCGCTGCTGAAGACCAGCGTGAACCACCGGCTGCTGGCCGACGGGCTGGCGTACCCGACGTTCTACAGCAAGCTCTACCCGGACCTGCGCGCCACACTGACCGAAGCCGCCGAATCCGCCCGCGCGGCCAAGACGGGGATCTGGGGGCCCGACGCCACCACCAGCGGCGCGAGCATCCACGCTCAGGAGGACCTGTCCGAGCGGCTGGTCATCATGCCCAAGCTGTTCCGCCGCCTCGCCGAGTACTACGCGCTCGCGCCGGGCGACCCTTCGCTCGCCAACTTCAAGACGTACCTGGCCACCCTCAACGACCGGCTGTACGTCATCTCCGACGCCCATGCGACCGGATTCGACACCGTCGTCGAGGTCACCGGCGACACCGTCCGGCTCACCAGACCCATCACCGACCTGATCTTCATCGAAGGCTGAACCCGGCGCCGCTGTGGCCGCGCGGCGCCGGGGCGACGGCAGGCGAACCGACGCCGTCTCGACGCCGTCTAGTGCCGGATGACCGCGCGGATCCAGGCGAGTTGTTGTGAGATCTCTCCGGCCTGGGCGAAACTCTCGCGGTCGGAGCCGTCGAAGACGCCGAGAAGGGTCTCGGTGCCGCGTGGGCCGATGCTCATCACCGGGCCGCCGGAGTCGCCGCCGGCGGGAATTCCGGACACCTTCACCATGCAGAAGTCCGAGCCGCCCGGTGCGGTGTAGCCGATGCACCGGGGATCGGTCGGCCGCAGGACCCGCAGGGTGGACTGCTTGAGCACGGGGGACTGGCAGGCGTTCTCGTCCCCGGTGCAGGTGGCGCCCCACCCGTACTGCCGCACCACTTGGGCGACGTGGACGCCGGTCGTGGCCAACCGCGCCGTACGGACCTTCATCGGTGGGACCTTAATGAGCATCATGTCGGCGTGCGCGCTACCCGCACGTCGGCCGGGCACCGGGCGCACCGTGGTGCCCTTCCGCATGTCGAGGCTGCCGACCCGGAACGAGATCCGCCGGTCGGCGATCGGCTGCGCCTGCTCGAAGAAGCAGTGCGAGGCGCTGATGATCCATTGGGATGTGATCGCGGTCCCGGTGCACTCCGGCTTGCCGTCCACGAGGATGCGCACCGCCCACGGACCATAGGTGCTCTTGGACCCGCCGATGACGGCGAAGGCCGGCACGGACGCCATCACCGATCCTGTCACCAGCAGCAAGGCGGTCAGCGCCACCACACGAACTCGCCGCATCATCCGGAACTGCTCCTCACGTCGGGGCATGGGCCGTTCTTGCGGTGAGATCCACCGTTGGGCCGAAAAGTTCCGAATGATGGGACAACGCGGGGAGCTCAGAGGTCCAGGACGAGACGGGGTGTGTGCGCACGCGACACGCAGGTCAGAATCGAGTCGCCACGTCCGCGCTGCTCAGTGCTCAGCAGCCGGTCGCGGTGGTCGGGGACGCCGGCCACCACCTTCACCAGGCATGCCCCGCAGATCCCGGCGCCGCAGGACACCGGCACCCGCACGCCCAGTTGCCGGAGGCCGGTGGCCAGCGATGTTCCGGCCTGCACCGTGAAGGTCAAGCCCGACCGGGCGAGGACCAGCTCAACGGGCTTGTCATCGCCTCCTCGTGGCGTGCCCGCAGTGAAGAGCTGCCGGTTCACGGTGAGCCCAGACCGGCTGCTGATCTGCTCGACCGCATCGACGAACCGGTCCGAGCCGCACGCGTAGATCGCGGTTCCGGGGTCGAGGCCCGTCAGTGGTGCGGTGAGGTCCGGCCGGGCGTCCTCGCCCGTCGGCAGCAGGGTGATGCGGGGGAGCAGGTCGGTGAGCATCGCGGTGATGGGCGCGACGTCGGCCTCGGGGCCGACGACGACCATGGACCATGGGAGGTGGGAGGCCGCGACGAGGCGCGCCATCGGGATCAGCGGGGCGATGCCGAGCCCGCCGGCGAGGAACAGGTAACGGCCGGCGCCGCGGAGCCGGAACCGGCAGCGGGGGCCCAGGTAGTCGAGATGGTCGCCGCGGTCCAGCCGGTCGTGGACGAATGCCGAGCCGCCGCGCGACTCCGTTTCGCGCCCGATGAGGAGCCGCCACTCGTCCCGGTCGGTGGTGTCGCCGCACAGCGAGTACGGCCGCACCAGGCCATTCGGTAGCACGACGTCGATGTGGGAGCCGGGGGACCAGCCCGGCAGCGGCCGGCCTTCCGGGTCGCCCAAGCGCAGCAGGACGACGTTGTCGCTGAGACGTTCCTTGCCGCGAACCACAAGGCGTCCGCCGCTGTGCGACGCCCGCCGGAGGTGGTGGCCGCGGCCGTAAGGAGACCGATGCGGCCGGCCGGAAGGTATCGACGTCTCATTCATCACCGGTGAGCCTAGGGTCGGATATCCCGCATCCGAATGCCGTGGGCCATCACGATCGTTGATGCCAATCATCCGGATTTCCCATTGTCGGGCGGCATGCCGTGTCGGGTGCCGTCTCTCTGGCTACGCTGTGTCGGCCACGGCTGACCAGGCACGATGGTGCCCGCCAAGGAGGACGACAATGGAGTTGAGCGGCTTCGACCTCAATCTGCTGCTCGTCCTGGACACCCTGCTGCGCGAGCAGAACGTCACCCGGGCCGCCGAACGGCTGCATCTGTCCCAGCCCGCCGTCAGCACGGCGCTCGCCCGGCTGCGCAAGGCCCTGAACGATCCTCTGCTGGTCAAGCAGGGTCGCGTCCTGGTCCCGACGCCTCGGGCCGAGGCGCTGGCGGGGCCGGTGCGCGAGGTGCTGGCGACCGTCGAGCAGTCGGTCCTGCGGCCTCCGGAGTTCGACCCGTCCGCCGACGCCCGCACCTTCTCGATGGTGGCCAGCGACTACGTCGGGATCATGCTGGTCCGGCCGCTGCTCGCCCGGCTCGGTGCGCAGGCGTCCCGGCTGCGCGTCGATCTGAGCCCGCCGTCCTTCGGCTACCTCTCCGACCTGCAGCGCGACGAGATCGACGTCGCCGTGATCCCGGACCGGCTGGTGGGCCCCGGTGACCTGCCGGACTGCTCCAGCGCGACGGTGATCGAGGACCGGTTCGTGGGAGCCGTGTGGCGGGAGCACCCGCTGGCCGCCGCCGGCCGGCTGACGGCCGCGGGCCTCGCCGACTGGCCCTACCTGGCCTACGTGCCCGGCGAGCGGATGAGCATCGTCGAGGAGGACCTCGACGGCCTCGGGATCACCCGCAACGTCGAGGCGGGCGCGAGCAGCTTCGTCGCGATGCCGTTCATGATCACGGGGACGCCGCTGATCACCATCATCCCCGAGCGGCTGGCGCTGCGCGTGGCCGAGGCGGCCGAGCTCGTCGTGCTGCTCCTGGAGTCGCCGCTGCGCCCCCTCCGCCAACTGGCCTACTGGCACGCCCGCCGGGACGGCGACCCGGGGCACGTGTGGCTGCGCGAGCAGCTCTTCGCCGTTGCCCAAGACCATGTCGCCGGCGACGAATGAGCCCACGTCCGCCTACAGGGGCTTGGTGATTCCGGCCGCGCCGGCGTAGCGGGCCGACGTGCCCGGTTCGCTTTCCAAGCGCAGCAGACGGTTCCACTTCGCGGTCCGTTCGGAACGGGTGGTGGAGCCGACCTTGATCTGGCCGGTGTGCCAACCGGCCGCCAGGTCGGCGAGCCAGGTGTCCTCGGTCTCGCCGGAACGGGCCGACAGCACGGTGGTGTAGCCGGCCTCGTGGGCGCGCTTCACCACGGTCAGGGCATCGGAGAGGGTGCCCGCCTGGTTCGGCTTGACCAGGACGGCGTTGGCTGCACCGGTGCCGATGCCGCGTTCCAGCCGTTCGGCGTTGGTGACGAAGAAGTCGTCGCCGAGCAGCTGCACGCGCCGCCCAGCCTTGTTGACGGTCAGCTTGGGAGTCGCCGCCGTCCAGCCGTCCCAGTCGTCCTCGGCGAGGGCGTCCTCCAGCGACACGATCGGGAACTCCGCGCACCACTGGGCCAGTTCCTCCACCAGTTCCTGGCTGGTGAGACGGCGCTGTTCGGCGGCGAGCACGTATTTGCCGTCCTGGGCGAGGAACTGGGTGGCGGCGATGTCGATGGCGATGCCCACTCCGGTTCCGTCACCGTCGTCCAGACGCAGTCCTGCTCGTTCGATGCCTTCGCAGAGCAGTTCCAGGGCGCGCCGGTTGGTGGGCAGGATCGGCCCGAGACCGCCCTCGTCCGCGACGAGGGCCACCGGAAGCCCGCTGTCCTGCAATACCTGCGCGGTGCCCGCCCGCACCCGTGCGGCCCATTCGATCGCCTCGGCGAACGAGCCCGCTCCCAACGGGACGACGAGGAAGTCCTGGACGTCGATGGAGCGTCCTGCGTGCGCACCACCGGAGATGATGTTCACCATCGGCAGCGGCAGCAGCGGGACCGCGTCGTCGCGCCCCGCCATGCGGGCGGCGTGCCGCCACAACGGGACGCCGGTGGCCTGCGCCGCCGCGACCGCCGCGGCCACGGACACGGCGAGCGCCGCGTTGGCACCGAGACGAGCGAGGCCAGGGGCACCGTCCAGCTCGCGGAGCGCAGCGTCGAGCCCGCGCTGGTCGGCCGCATCGAGGCCGCGCACACGGTCGGCGATCTCGCCGTTGACGTTGGCGACGGCCTTCCGGACACCGTTCCCGGCATACCGGCTGGGATCACCGTCCCGCAGCTCCACGGCCTCGTGCGTCCCGGTGGACGCGCCGGACGGGACCGTCGCGCTGCCCCGCGCGCCGCCGGCGAGCGTGACTTCGCAGCCGACGGTGGGTTTGCCACGCGAGTCCAGAGCCTCCCAAGCGAGCAGTGAGCTGATCGTGGTCGCGGTGGTCATGTGAGGGTCTCCCAGGCGTTCAGCACGCCGTTGACGTGGTCGGGGACGGGGCGGGTGAGCAGCGAGCGGCCGAGTTCGCGCACGCGCGGCCGCTCGTCCTCAGTGAGGTAACCGGCGGGGCTCTTGCCGTCCACGCGGGCGAGCAGCAGGCAGCCGACCTGCCGGGTGAGCTGCCCGGGATCATGGACGACCGCCCCCGCCGTCCGCGCGGTCAGCGCCTCGAGGAACAGCGACGCCAGTTCCGCGTGCGCGCCGGCCGACGCGCGGTCGTGGACGCTCTTGAGCAGCAGGTGGGTGAGGAGGAACGCCGGGTCGAAGGTGGCGTCGCCGACATGGGCGACCTCCCAGTCCAGCACCCACACCCGCCGTTCGGAGACCAGCATGTTCTTCGGGCTGAAATCGCCATGGACCAGGCAGTCCCGGGCGGCGAACATGGCGGCGACGGTGGCCTCGACGATGGGCGCCAGATCGGGATGCCGCAGCGCCACCTGCCCATGGAAGGGCTCGGATCGCAGCTGCGTGAAGACGGTGCGGTCGCCGAAGTCGGCCATCGGCCTCCGGTCCCCGGCCGTGCGGCTCTGCCAGGTGCCGAGGACCGATCCGAGTTCGCGGGCGATGTCAGGGTCGACCACGCCCGACAGCAGGTCGTCCTTCCAGTTCGTCCAGCTGCGCGGCGCACGTTCGATGGCGAGGACACCGTCATTGAAGTCGACGACGGCCGGCACGGCCTGCGGCGTGAGGGTGTGCGCCAGCCGGAGCGCCTGCGCCTCGATGCCGATGCGTCCTGTGTCGGCGCGCCATTCGCTTTCCACGCGCAGGACGGGCAGCGCCTCCTTGACCACGAGGTCGACGCCGGGGCCGCTGACGGCGAAGACATCGTTGGAGACGCCTCCGGTCAGCGGCGTCGCCGACACCTCCGCCCCGTCCGGGACCAGTTTCCGCTGGACGAGGTGGTGAAGGATCCGGCGGGCCTGCGCGGACAGCGGAACCGTCATGCCCGCCTCCGCATGTCCGCCCGGTAGACCTCGGGGTTGACCACCGAGGCCGGACGTTCACCGCGCAGGATGGCCGCCACGTTGCGGGCCGCCTTCGACGCCAGCTCGGCGGTGGAGCCGTCGGAGTAGAAGCTCGCATGCGGGGTGATCACGGCGAGCGGGTGATCGCGGAGCGGATGCCCCGCGGGCAGCGGCTCGGGATCGGTGACATCGAGGCCCGCCCCTGCGATCACCCCGCCGTCCAGCGCGCTGACCAGGGCGTCGGTATCGACGATCCCGCCGCGCGACGTGTTGATCAGGAAGGCGGTGTCCTTCATCGTCGCCAGCTCGTCCTTGCCGATGAGGCCCCTGGTCTGTGGCGTCAGCGGGCAGTGCAGCGACACCGCGTCGGCCTGGGCGAGGAGTTCGCCGAGATTCGCGGTCACGCGCACGCCCGGCGGCACGTCCGACGCACGGCCGCTGCGGCGATAGGCGAGCACCTCCATGCCGAGGGCCTGGACGCGCGGGACGACGTGCCGGGCGATGTTCCCGAGGCCGACCAGGCCCATCACCTTGCCGCGCAGTCGTACGGGAACTCCGCCGGCCCGGTTGTCCCAACCGCCCGCCCGCACGTCCGCCGCCAGCGGACCCAGCCGACGTGCCAGAGCGAGCAGCAGCAGGAGAGTGGAGTCGGCGACCTCGTCGGCGCAGAAGTCGGGGACGTTGGTGACGACCATGCCCAGCTCGGTGGCGCGGCCGACGTCGATGTTGTCCAGCCCGACGCCGTACCGGGCGACGGTACGGCAGCGGGGCGCGGCGTCCAGTACGGCCGCGGTCACCGGTTTCCAGCAGGTGAGGATCGCGTCGGCTCGTGGCGCCAGGGCGATCAGCTCGTCCTCCTCGCCGGTCTCCGCCACCAGCAGCTCGGCATCCAGAATCTCCCTCTCCACCTCCAGATCCGGCCATGCGTAATCGGTGACCAAGACGACCGGCCGCTGTCCCGCGGTCACGACCGCGCCCGGAAACGCTCGGCCACCAAATCGGGGCGGCGGCGCCGACGGATCAGGGTGTGGCGACAGGACATGGCGAGCTGTACTCCTCATCCATAAAGACAAATCTCCGGCCTGCGCCCCGAGAACGCGCGGGTCGCAGAGGCCGCCTCGCCGGGCATGGCGAGGCCCGTAGTGCTCCCATGCTCGCTTGCGGGCAGGCGGCCGACCAGCCCTTACGGGTATTCGCTACCGGATACCTGCCATCAACCACATCAATTTCTCAACGGAGCGGCTCTGCTCCTAGCATCGCCTCGTATACACGTTGGAAACATTCCGGTCTTCTCCTCGTCGCCGAGCCGTCGCCGGAGAAGGACCGTGAATGGGCGTCCGCAAAGAATTGCACCTGACCGGGAATCTGGGAGACGGGATGCAGATAGAAGTCGATTTCGGCAAGTGCGCCGGCCATGGCGTGTGCGCGCTGGAAGCGCCGGAGATCTTCGACATCGACGACGAGAGCGGACTGGCCGTCCTGCGCACCGAGCGGCCCGAGGGTCAGGAGGCCGCCGTGAACGCCGCGGTGCGCGGCTGCCCCGAACGCGCGATCACGATCGCCTAGTCGAATGCCGCACGTGTCGACGGACGGCGCAGCGTCCCGTGTCGTCGTGGTCGGAGCGTCCCTGGCCGGGCTCAGTGCGGTGCGGGCCCTGCGCCTGGCCGGGCACAGGGGCGAGTTGGTCCTGATCGGTGCGGAGGCCCGCCACCCGTATGACAGGCCGCCGTTGTCCAAGCAGATCCTGCTCGGAGATGCCGTCTCCGATGCCAGCGCGGCCGCCATCGCGCTGGCGGGCGACGGCGAGTTGGTCGACCTTGGCGTGCGGACGCGCTTGGGCGTTCGGGCATGCGGCCTCGACCTCGACGGTGGCCGCGTCCTCCTCGAAGACGGCACGGCGGAAGCGTTCGACCGGGTGGTCCTGGCCACCGGAGCGGCGCCACGCCGGCCCTCGTCCCTGCCGCCGCTGGCCGGGATCGTGGCACTGCGCACATGGGACGACGCCGTGGCCTTGCACGCGGCTCTGCGGCGGGCGAGACGTCCGGTGATGCTCGGCGGCGGCTTCATCGGGCTGGAGGTCGCCACCGCCGCCGCCACGCTGGGACGCACCCCGATCGTCGTGGAAGGCGCACCCACCCCGTTGCACCGGTTCGGGGAACAGGTCGGCCGCGCCGTGGCAGCGATCCACCGGCAGCAGGGCATCGACATGCGCACCGGTCGCACGGTCGTCGCGGTCGAAGGCGACGGCCGGGTGGAACGCATCGTCCTCGACGACGCGACGGTGATCGACACGGACCTCCTCGTCGTGGGAGCGGGCGCGGCCCCCGCGACCTCCTGGCTGCGCGACAGCGGACTGGACATCAGCGACGGCGTGGTCTGCGACGCCGCCTGCCGATCGGTGTCGGACCCGCGGGTGTTCGCCGCCGGGGACGTCTGCCGCTGGCACAACCCCCTGTTCGGCCGTTCGATGCGCGTGGAGCACCGCCAGGCGGCGCTGCGGCACGCCGAGGTCATCGCGGCGGCGATCTGCGGGGACGGCGCCGCGTCCGCCGCGTTCGTCCCCTACTTCTGGTCCGACCAGGCGGGCACGAAGATCCAGTTCCACGGTCATCTGCAGCCGGGCGACACGGTCCACGCCGTCCACCGGGACGGCGCGCGCCTCGCGGCGCTGTACTCCCGTGACGGCGCCCTGACCGGGGCGCTCACGATCGGGGCCGCCGGCTGGTCGGCACGGCTCGCACGGCAGGTGGCGGGACGCGCCGACCCGGCCACCGCACTCCACCTGCTCACCGGCCCGCCGCACCGGCGCGCCACCGAGAATTCCCACCACCCCTTGGAGAGCACATGACGCTCACCTCGTCCGACCGGGTCCAAGCCGTACTGGCCACGGCGGCCTCCGGCGCGGCCCATGGCACCTTCCCCGTCGAGGCGTTCGCCGACGACGCCGTCTACCAGGCCGAACTGGACCGCGTCTTCGCCAAGTCCTGGCTGTTCGTAGCGCACGAGAGCGAGATCGCCGAACCCGGCGACTACGTGCTGCGCCACCTCGGCGAGGACGAGGTCATCGTCACCCGCGACGAGGACGGCCGGATCCACGTGCTCTACAACGCCTGCCGTCACCGGGGCGCGCCCGTCTGCCGCGGCGCCAAGGGCAACAGCTCCCATTTTCGCTGCCCCTACCACGGCTGGACCTACCGCAATGACGGGACCTGGGCGTCGGCGCCGCGGAAGACGCTGGTGTACAAGAATCTCGACACCGCCAATTGGGGACTGCTCGCGGCCCCGCATGTCGCGGTGAAATGGGGCCTGGTCTTTGCCAGCCCCGACCCCGCCGCCCCGCCTTTCGACGAATACCTGGGCGACATGGCCTGGTACCTGGAGGCCGTGTTCGGCCTGGACTCGCGGGGCATGATCGTCATGGGCGAGCCGGAGCGCGCCCTCCTGGAAGCGAACTGGAAGACGGGCGCCGAGAACTACTGCGGTGACGCGCTGCACGTGGCGCACACCCACAAGAGCCTCGAAGACCTCGGGATCTCCAAGCAGCTGCTGCGCGAGCAGGAGATGTACTCGATGTTCAGCCCCGGGAAGGGGCATGCGACCTTCGCATGGAATCTCGAACGCAGCGGCCTGCCGGTCGAAGCGCCGTGGGGATACCCGAAGCAGGTATGGGATCTGTTCGACCAGGGGGAACTGACGGCCGATCAGCAGCGGTTCAACGCGGAACGCATGCCGCTGGCCGGGCTGGTCTTTCCCAATTTCGGCTTCTTCCGCGGGTTCTCCTTCGACCCCGTCTCCCAGCAGGTCATGGTCCACACCCAACTGCGGCTGTACCAGCCGCGCGGTGCGACCAAGACCGAGGTTCTGTCATGGCTCGTGTTCCACGTGGCCGAGCCCGAAGAATATAGGACGAAGTCGTACCGGGACGGCCTTTTCGTCCTCAACGCCCCCGGCATCCTCGAACAGGACGACTTCACTCTCTGGAACGCGCCCTCCCGCGTCGGCCGCAGCCGGTTCGCCCGCGACCGCGAAATGGGGCTCAACTATCAGGCCGGTCTACCCGGCATGAGCAGGGGCGGTCCCATCGAGGACCATCCAGGACCGGGCGAATCCTACGACTCCGCCTTCACCGAGGGAAACATTCGCGCCTTCCAGCGCCACTGGCTCGACCAGATGAACGCGGCCGACGTCGGCTCGGCCGGCCCGGACCGGTGCGAGGAGGACCGATGACGACGCCCGCACACCGGACGGACCGAGCCCGGGTCTCGCCGGAGACCGAAACGGCCGTGCGCTCCTGGTTGGACTACGAGTCGATGCTCTTGGACGACATGCGCCGGCTCCACGAATGGCACGACCTCCTTGCTCAGGACGTCGTCTATCAGGTACCGGTGCTCGTTCCACGCGAATTCACCAGCAACCTCCCGGACTACCCCGACGGTTCGTACCACATGTACGACAACTGGTTCACCCTGAAAATGCGCATCGACCGGCTCGACGGCGAGCACGCCTGGGCCGAGGACCCGCCGTCGCGGCTACGGCGCGTCGTCACGGGGATCGTGGTCACTCCTGGCGCCGATGAGGCGCATGTCAACGTCCGTAGTGCCTTTCACCTCCACCGGGAGCGCCTCCGTTTCACCCCGGAACTGTGGGCGGGCGAGCGCCACGACGTCCTGCGCAAGGAAGGCGATGACTTCCGGCTTGCCCAGCGCACCGTGTACCTCAACCACGCCGTACTTCCCGGAGCGGTTCTGTCGTTCCTGTTCTGAAAGGGGCAACTGAACAGTGAGCACCAGCGACGACGAACAGCGATCGCTCGGACCGGTCCAGAGCGTGTCGAACGAGTTCGCCTTCATCACGTTCACCCGAGTGTTGACCGGCAACGGCGAGCGGCTGCTGTTGGAGTCGCCGAAACGCCGCCGGCGGGTCCTGCTGGATCCCGTCGTGCTCGACGCCTTGACGTGCTTCACGCCGGAGGAACTGTCGCATCTGGTCGCCTCGCTGGACGAGGAACGCTCCGGAGACGGCCAGCCCATCTCGACCGAAAAAGAAGGGTGAAGAAATGCAAGAGATCGCCAAGCTGGGGTACGTCGGCGTCAGGTCGCCTTCCTATGAGCAGTGGCGTACGTGGGCGCCCGAGGTGTTCGCCTGCATGCTGGGCCCCGACGGTGACGACGGCGCCGTCCGGGTCAAGCTGGACGACTTCGACTACCGCCTGTCGATCCACCCCGGTGACCAGCACGAACTCGCCTATGTCGGCTGGGAGGTCCTGTCCCACAGGGACCTGGAATCGCTGGTCGCCAAGCTCGAAAAGGCCGGAGCCAATCCGCAGCGGGCTTCGCGCGAGCTCGCCGAATCGCGTGGCGTGCTGGACCTGGTGACCTTCGAGGATCCCTTCGGGCAGCCGTACGAGGCGTACTGCTACCAGTCCGCCGACTACAAGGTCTGGGATCCGCCGCGGCCCCATCAGGGTTTCGTCACCGGTGAGCAGGGTCTCGGGCACATCGTGTTCGTCGTCCCGGACGTGCGCAAGGCGGTGGACTTCCACATCGACGTCCTGGGATTCAAGCCCAGCGACATCGTCCGGCTCAACGAGCCGCTCGGAGAGATGTGGTTCCTGCGGGCCAACCCGCGCCACCACAACGTGGCCTTCCTGGAAATGCCGGGCATGCTCGGGCTGCACCACGTCTACATCGAATGCCGGTCGCTGGACGACGTCGGCTACTCGTACTACGACGTGCTCGGGGGAGACGAGAACACCGACATGCTGATGAAGCTGGGACGCCATGTCGGTGACCAGACCGTGTCCTACTACATCCACACTCCGGCCGGGTTCTTCATCGAATACGGCTGGGACGGGCTGCCCATCAAGGAGTCCGACCCGCGATCCGTGGAGTACGTGGACTTCCGCAAGGGCAAGAGGCCCGAGATGTGGGGCCATCACTTCACCATGCAGCCCAACGAGACCGTCCGCCCCTACAAGGAGAGCTGACGGTGCCGCAGGAGGACGCCTGGTTCGCGCTGGGCACCTTCGCGACCGAGGGCGGCGACGAGTTCGCCGGCCTGGTCGCGGGGGAGCGGGTGCGGCCCTTGGACGACGAGATCCTCGGCGGCCATCCCGTCACCGTGCGCGGGCTCCTCGAACAATGGGACTCCGTGCTCCCCAGGCTCGGCGAACTCTCGGGCACGTCCGGCGATGAGGACGGATGGCTCGACCTTTCGACGTTGCGTGTGCTCCCGCCGTTGAAGCCACGGCAGATCATCCAGGCCGGCGCCAATTACCGGGCCCATCTTTTCGAGATGGCCTCCGCGAAATTCACGGCCGAGGGAATGGCCGAGAGTGAAGCGGCCGAGGCGGCCCGGGTCGAGATCCGGCGGATGGCGGAAGGACGTCCTTTCCTGTTCATCGGGCTTCCCGCCGCCATGTGCGGTCCCTATGACGACGTCGTCCTGCCGCAGGGCACGTCCCAGCCGGACTGGGAAGTCGAACTCACCGCGGTGATCGGCCGTCCAGCACGGCACGTGCCCGTCGAGGAGGCGCTCGACTACGTCGCCGCCTATACCGTCTGCAACGACATCAGCGCGCGTGACTGGCAGTTCTCGCCCGAGCACCGCGCACTCGGCGGAGACTGGTTGCGGGCCAAGAACCAGCCGACGTTCCTGCCGACCGGCCCCTTCATCGTCCCGGCCCATGTGCTCGGCGACCCCGCTGGCCTGCGGCTCACCATGTCGCTGAACGGGCAGGTCATGCAGGACGACACCCCGGCGGACATGGTCCACGACGTGGCGCGCCTGGTGTCCGAGGCATCGGCGTCGGTTCCCCTGTTCCCCGGCGATCTGATCCTCACCGGAAGCCCGCGCGGCAACGGCGGGCACTGGAACCGCTTCCTCCGCCCGGGCGATGTCATCGAGGCGGCCACCACCGGCGTCGGCGCCCAGCGCAACCGCTGCGTGACCGCCTGACCGGCCCCTCGCCTCTCCCACCCCTTTCGTCAGCGAACAGCGAGGCATCATGAGAGTTCTCATCGTCGGCGGCGGCATCACCGGAACGAGCCTGGCGGCCCTGCTCGCGCGCGCCGGGATGACGGTCGACGTGGCCGAACGCCGTCCGGAGTGGAGCGTGCTCGGCTCGGGCATCACGCTGCAGGGCAACGCGCTGCGCGTCCTGCGCGAACTGGGCGTTTGGGACGAGGTCCGGTCCAAGGGCTACGCCTTCGACTCGGTCGCCATACGCGCGGTCGACGGCAGGCTCCTCGCCGAGCACGACGACATCAAGTCAGGCGGGCCCGACCTGCCCGCCACCCTCGGCATGTTCCGTCCGGACCTGTGCGCGATCCTGGTCGACGCCGCCGAACGCGCCGGTGCGCGCCTCATGCTCGGCACCACGGTGACCTCGGTCGACCCGGTCCGCTTCTCCGACGGCACCACCGGCGACTACGACCTGGTGGTCGGCGCGGACGGCATCAACTCATCCGTCCGCGCGATGCTGGGCATCGACACCGTTCCGCAGCCGGTCGGGATCGGGGCCTGGCGGGTGCACGCCCGCCGTCCCAAGAGCATCGAGCGCACCGAGTTCGTCCTCGGCGGACCCTGCTACCTCGCCGGCTACTGCCCCACCAGCGAGGACACCATCTATGCCTACCTGCTGGAGGAGGCCCAGGACAGGACGTCCCTCTCGCCCGCCGAGTACGCCACCGCCATGCGCGAACTCGCCGAGCCTTACGGCGGTCCCTGGGACGACATCAAGCAGGACATCACCGGCTCCGCCCCCATCCACTACACGTGGTTCGAGTCGCTCCTGGTCGAGCGCCCCTGGAACCGGGGCAACGTGATCATCATGGGGGACGCCGCGCACGCCTGCCCCCGACCCTCGCCCAGGGCGCGGCCCAGTGCCTGGAGGACGCCCTGGTGTTCTCCGAACTGCTCCGCGACCGAGGCACGGTGGACCAGGCGCTGTTCGACGCGTTCATGGAACGCCGCTTCGACCGGGCCCGGACCGTCGTCGAAGGATCCGTCCAGATCGCCCGCTGGGAGATGCACCCGGGACCGGACGCCGACATAGCCGGCCTCATGGGCCGCATCGCCGTCGCCATGAGCGACCGTCCATAGGAGCCGTCCGGCGGATCATGTGAACTTCGCCGAGGCGTACTCGGCGGAGAACGAGAACAGCCTCGTAAACGCGTACTACGAGCGGCCCGCAATGCTGGCCCTCGCCGGAGACGTGGCCGGCCGTCAAATCCTGGACGCCGGTTGCGGCTCGGGTGCCCTGTCGGCCGCACTGCGCGACCGCGGTGCGGCCGTCACCGGTATCGACGCCAGCGCCGGGATGCTGGCGTTGGCGCGGCGGCGACTCGGCGACGACGCGGTCCTGCACCTGGTCGACCTGAACGACCGGCTGCCGTTCGACGACGGTGCGTTCGACGACGTGGTCGCGTCGCTGGTGCTGCACTACCTGGAGGACTGGGGGCCGGCGCTGTCCGAGTTGCGGCGGGTGCTCAGGCCCGGCGGCAGGCTGATCGCGTCGGTGGACCATCCTTTCGTGGCCTACACCTTCCAGGATCCTCGGCCCGATTATTTCGCGACCACCAGTTACACCTTCAAATGGTCGTTCAGCGGGCAAGCCATCCCGATGAGGTTCTGGCGCAAGCCGTTGCATGCGATGACCGATGCCTTCGCCGCCGCCGGTTTCCGCCTTTCCGCCATCAGCGAGCCGCAACCCGACCCGGCCGCCCGTGAACTGTTCCCCGACGACTTCCATGGCCTTTCGTCCAGGCCCTGCTTCCTCTTCTTCGTCGTCGAGGTACCGCCGCCGGCCACGGGCTCGGAGAGCTAGGGCGCGTCCGGGATGCTCGCGCTTCCGCTCTACTCGCAGTAAGTTACTGTCCGGTAGAGCATCGTCTCCGGCCTCGCCGTGCCTCTCGGTCCGGCCAGAAGAGGGAGCTGTCATCATCGTCTGGCTGTTGGTCACATCAGCGGTGGCCGTCATCGCTCTGGCGGCTGTGACCGTGCTGTCGGTGCTGCTGGTACGCGAGCGCCGCCGGTACGAACAGTTGCGCGCCTCGACCCGGCCGCGTCCCGACTCCGGCCTCCTGCAGGGAACGCACCGGGCGGTCAAGGCCGCGGTGAGCACCGCGTCACGGTTGCGGCGGCACGGGGTCGGCGGGATGCTGATGAGCTCCCTCGACGACCTGGCCAGATGGGCCGCGGAGGATCGGGCGGAACTCGTCCGCGTCACCGGCGCCGACGGCACCATCACCTTCATGTTCACCGACATCGTCGACTCCACGTCGTTGAACGAGAAGCTCGGCGACAAGGCGTGGGTGCGGATCCTCAAGGCGCACGACCGCCTCGTCCGCAGGCAGGTCACCGCGCGCGGGGGCCACGTCGTCAAGTCCCAGGGCGACGGCTTCATGATCGCGTTCAGCGATCCCGAGGAGGCGATCGGCGCGGCCGTCGCGATCCAGAACGTGCTCGGCCGACGGCGCCGCAAGGTGTCCCGCACCGCACGCGTCACCGTGCGCATCGGCGTGCACCGCGGCGAAGCGGTCTCCCGCGACGGCGACTACTTCGGCCGCGCCGTGGCCATGGCCGCCCGCGTCGCGGCACAGGCCGACGGCGGCGAGATCCTCATCAGCGACGAGACCCTCGGCGCCCTGCCCGACCCGGCGCGGTTCCGGCTCTCACGACCGCGCCAGGTCACGCTCAAGGGGCTCAACGGCGAACACACGCTCCACCCCGTCCAGCCGCCGGCGCGCCAGCCCGACCCTGCCTGATCAACCGTCCCCGCGCGGCGTGCCGACTCGAGCTTCGGCTACCGGGTCTCGCTGAAGGTTCGTCGGTAGGCGCCGGGGGTGGTGCCGAGGTGATCTCGGAAGCGGCGGCGCAGATTGACCGCCGAGGCGAGTCCGACGCGGGTGGCGATGGCCTCCACCGGAAGGTCGGTCTGTTCCAGCAGCACCCGTGCCGCGTCGAGGCGCTGGCCGAGCAGCCACCGTCCCGGGCTGGTGCCGAGCTGCTCGGTGAACCGCCGTGCGAGAGTCCGGCTGGACAGCCCGGCGCGTTCGGCGAGCCGGTCGACGGTCAGCCGGGCGTCGAGCTGCGTGGTGGCCCACTCCAGCGTCGGCGCCAACGACTCGTCCGGCCTGGACGGAGCGGGCTGCGCGGCGTACTGGAGTTGGCTGCCCTCCCGGTGCGGCGGCAGCACCATGTTCCGGGCGATCTGGGCGGCGTATGCCGCGCCGTGGTCGGAACGCACCAGGTGCAGGCACAGGTCGATGCCCGCACCGGTTCCGGCGCTGGTCGCGACGTCGCCGTGGTCGACGTAAAGCACGTCCGGGTCCACCTGCACCTTGGGGAAGGCGGCCGCGAGTTGGGCGGTGTGGCGCCAGTGCGTGGTGGCGCGGCGGCCGTCGAGCAGTCCGGCCTGGGCGAGGACGAAGGCCGCCGTGCAGATGGCGACGACCCTCGCCCCGCGCTGATGGGCGTCCCGCAGTGCCTCGACGACGGCCGGCGGCGCCGGTGCGCCGGCCGGCTGCCACCCGGGAATGATCACGGTGTCCGCCTCCTGCAGGGCCTCAAGACCCGCGTCGACGAGCATCGTGTAGCCGACGGTGGTCCGCAGAGGACCGGCGCGCTCGGCGCAGATCCGGAAGGTGTAGGGAGCCGGCGCGTCCTGCCGGACGGTGCCGAACACCTCGGCGGCACAGGCGAGTTCGAAGGGTGACTGGGGCGGGTTGAGCAGGGCCACCACCCGATGACGGTCCATGGCAGGAACATACCCATAGATGTCTTTTCGGACTCTCGGCCTCGAGGGCCGACCCCGGTCACAGTGGTCCCATGAGTGGAACCACTGGAAGGGGCGTGCTGAGGACCGCGGTCCAGGTCGACGGCGAGACGGCCAGCTACCTGACCGCAGGGCAGGACGGCCCGGTCGTGCTGCTGCTGCACGGAACGTACTGGAGCCGGGTGTGGCTCCCGGTGCTGGGCCGCCTCGCGGAGGCGGGGCTTCGGCCCATCGCGGTCGACCTCCCCGGACTGGGGCGCTCGGGAGGCGAGCTCACCCTGGAAACGGCCACGGTCCCGGCCCTCGCGGATTGGGTGGTGCGCTTCGCGTCCGCGCTGAGGATCTCCGGGCCGATCGCCGTGGCAGGGCACGACATCGGCGGCGCCATCGCCCAGCATCTCCTCGCCCACGATCGGATGGAGATACGCCGGCTGGCCCTGGTCAACTCGGTCCTCTACGACTCCTGGCCGGCGCCCCACGTGGCCCGGTTCCGGGAGCCGGAGGCCGCCGCGGCGACCACCGCCGACGACCTCCTCACCGCCCGCCGGAAGGCCGTGGCGGCGGCGCTGGCCGGTGCCGCCACCGAGCAGCTGATCGCCGAATACGTGGACCCGTGGAACGATCCACGGGTCCGCCGCTCCTGGCGGGCCATGGCGGGCGCGGCCGACAGTCGCTACACCCTTGACCTCGTCCCCGCGCTACAACGGTCGACCATTCCCAAGCTGCTGATCTGGGGTGAGGACGACGGCTTCGAGAAGGTGCAGTACGCCGAGAAATTCGCCTCGGAGATCCCGCAAACCACGCTCATCCGAATCCCGGAAGCCGACCACATCCCCACGGAGAACGCCCCCGACCAGATAGCCCGCGCCCTCATCGACTTCTTCACGCCATAGAGGGGTCGCGGCGGTAGAAGGTGGCACCCGGCCGATCCACGGCACCGCAGGACTGGCAACACTTAACTGGTTGCTTCGTTGGTCTGCACGCTTTCGTCATCGCCGGCGTGCCGGTGTGACTGTCCAGCCGGACGGTCCGGCACGGGGTCCTCTTCCGGCCCAGTCCGATCCGGGACGAGAACCAATCCGATCACGAGGATCGTTCCGCCCACAGCCGTGAACGCGAGCGCCGGGGCGCGTGCCAACGACGTCACTGCGTCGCAATCGCCAGACGGTTGAAGGACCCCGCTGGAACTATCGGGGGCGTAAGCCGATCCGCAGGAATTCCCGCTGCTCTTCAAGGGGGCGAATCCGATGATGAGCCCGGCGGCCAGGAGAGCACCGCCGATCCAGAGAGGAAGGGTTCTCATGCCGGACACCATGACATAGCGCCCTCTGTCAGAGGTGTAGGTGACCGCAATTCGGTCATTGGATGCCCTCTAGTTGCTGCGCGGCTTTCGAACTTCCTTCAAGCTTTGATGCCGCGTTCGCTAAGCTTCTTCTGGATGTAGTCGGCGGTGAAGGTTTCGGGTTTGGCCAGCTGGTCGGCGGTGCGGCCGGCGTTGGCGGCGTCGGCGTAGGCGCTGAAGAGGTCTTCGAGGAGGGCGTCTACTTCCTTCTTGGCCTTCAGGTACCTCGTCTCGGCGAGTTCGACCTTGGCGTCCGCTTCCTCTGGGTTCATGCGAAGCAGAGTATCGACTGATTATCAGAACGTAGGCTCGCGGCCAGCAGAAGCAGCCGCGGGCCTACGTCCGTCAAGGCCAGCCCCCAACCTCAATCGGGTGAGTTGATCGTGAGCTCACCGTCTTGAGAGTCCAACCGACGACAGTCCTCGTGCGTCAGGGCTGGATGTTCTCCAGGTCCTCGAGGAGGCTGGGGTGGGTGGGCTGCCAGCCGAGGGCGTCGCGGGTGTGGGCGCTGGACGACGGCTGGTCCATGGCGAAGATCGGGCCGAACGGGCCGAAGGTCTCCTGCGGAACCTGCTCGACCGGCAGGCCGAGTCGCCGGCCGATGACCGTCGCGATGTCCCGTACCGCGTCGCCCTCGTCGGCGACGGCGTGCCAGGACGTCCCGGCCGGTGCCGACTCAAGGACCAGACGGAACAAGACCGCCGCGTCGAGCGCGTGCACGGCCGGCCAGCGCTGGGCGCCGTCGCCCGGGTATCCGGACACCCCGGTGCGGCGCGCTGCTTCGACCAACAAGCCGGCGAATCCGCCTTGGCCCTCGTTGTGGACCGTGCGCGGCATGCGAACGGCCATGCTGCGCAGACCGCGCGAGGCGAGATCCAGTAGCGCCGTGACCGAACGGCCCCGACCGCCCACCGGCCCGTCGGTCGGCAGCGGATCGGCCTCGGTGGAGGCGCGTCCCGGCACCCAGGGCGTGCCCGAGACGGTGACGATCGGGCGGTCGCTTCCAAGGAGTTCCTGCCCGAGTGCGGCGAGAGCGGCGCTCTCCTCGGTGATGGCCTGCGCGAGCGCGTCCGGGCTGCTGTAGTCGCGTCCGAACGCCAGGCTGATCACGCCGTCGCACTGTGCGGCGCCCGATCGCAGGACGTCGAGGTCCGCCAGATCTCCTCGCAGCGCCTCGGCGCCGGCGCTTTCAAGGGCCTTCGCGGAGCCGTCCGAGCGGGCCAGTGCAAGGACGGTGTGGCCGTTGCCGAGCAGTTCGGAGACGACGGCGGAGCCGATGGTGCCGGTGCCGCCGGTGATGAAGACGTGCATGGGTCTCCCCTCAGTGATGGGACCTTTGTCCCATCACCGACCCTACACGGTGACGGGACAACAGTCCCATCACCTATCCTGGTCCCATGGCCAGATGGCAACCGGGAGCGCCCCAGCGACTGATCGTGGCGGCCGTCGACCTGTTCACCGAGCAGGGCTACGACGCCACCACCGTGACGCAGATCGCCGAGCGCGCCGGCGTCACCAAGAGCACCTTCTTCCGGCACTTCTCCGACAAGCGCGAGATCCTGGTCGCCGGTCAGGAGACGCTCAGCAGGCTGCTGGCCGACGGCATCGCCGAGGCGCCGGCGAGTGCCACCCCGCTCCAGGCGGTGGCGGCCGGTCTCGAGCGCGCATCGAGCGCCATGGGCCCGGCGAACCGTGAACTCGGCCCCCGCCTCGAAGCCGCCGTGGCAGCCAGCACCGAACTTCAGGAACGCGACGCCCTCAAGAGCGTCGGTCTCGCTGCCGCCATGACAGACGCGCTCGTCGCCCGCGGCGTCCCGGAGCCGACCGCGGATCTCGCGGGCGAGCTGGGAGTCCTCGCGTTCAAGCGGGGCTACGCCCGGTGGTGCGAAGGTGATCGTGACGACGCTGAAGGGCTCGCGCCTCACGCGCTGGCAGCCTTGGAAGACCTACGCGAGGCGACCGCGTCGCTGGGCTGATGGTGCGCTCTGCTTTGTTCGGGCCGCGTGCCTGGATGGGCGGCGGGTCATGACGTTGTTGATGCGGCGTCGGTCAGCGGCTTCGGGGGGTAGGCGTGGAGCACGAGGGACGTGATGACGGGGCCGTAACGGGCGAGTGCGTCGACGACTTCTTCGAGTCGTCCTGCCTGCGGGCAGTGGACGTCGAAGATGAGGCAGTCCTCTCCGGTGACGCGGAGGGTGGAGGCGATCTCGGGGGTTCGGGACGCGAAGTCCAGGGCGCGTGAGAGCTGGGCGTGCGTGGTGCGCAGCCTGATGACCGCGTGAATGTTCAGGCCGAGGGCCAGCGGGTCGACCACGGCCCGGTAGCCGGTGATGACGCCCTTCTTCTCCAGCCGTTGGATGCGCGCGCTGGCTGCGGGCTGCGAGAGGCCGACCCGGCGGCCGATCTCCGCGCCGGTCAGCCGGCCGTCGGTCTGGAGCAGGGCGAGTATGTCCCGGTCTATGTGGTCGAGTGGTTCCATTGTCGTCCGCACCATCTTCTTTGAGATCACTTGCGTCACCGCCGCGGCCCTGATGCATCCAACAGAATCTTCGCCAGGCGCTCCCGTGATCCTAGGGAGCGACGAGTGAAACGGTGGTGAGCAGTGGTCGCGTACGTCATCATCCCGGGCATCGACGGCTCGGACGGGCAGCACTGGCAGACCTTGTGGGAGCGGCAGTGGGGCGCCTCGGCGGTGAGGATCGCCCCGGCCTCCTGGGCCGCCCCCGATCTGGAGGACTGGGTCGGTGCCGTCCAGGAGGCCTACGACGATGCTTCCCGGCGGCACGGCCGCGTTGTGCTCGTCGCCCACAGTTTGGGCTGCTGGGCTGCGTCCACCTGGCTGAACAGGAACCCTTCCAGCCCGGTGGGCGGCGCATTCCTGGTCGCGCCGCCTGACCCGCACGGGCCGGCGTTCCCACGCCAGGCGGCCGTGACCTTCGTCGACGTGTCGGCGCGGCCGTTGCCGTGCCCGGCCCTGGTGGTGGGCAGCGCCAACGACCCGTACTGCACGCCAGAGGCAGCAGCAGGCTTCGCGGCGAAGTGGGAGGCGCGATGGCACCTGGCCGGTGCATGCGGACACATCAACTCCGCCAGCGGCCTGGGCTCGTGGCAGCAGGGCCGCGAGCTACTGGACTCGCTGACCCGCCAGTGATCAACCACCGCGTAGGGAAGCGCGGGTGCGTCTGCACGGGGCAACCGTCTCGGTGGCTATGTCGGCGGGATTTCCCTGGGCGTGCACGGGTAGTGCGCGGCCATGTTCTTCGATGGATTCACGCTGGATCGGATCGATGTGGGAGAGGTCGAGCTGCGCGTCCGGCACGGCGGCGCAGGTCCGGCCGTGCTGCTGTTGCACGGGCATCCGCGGACGCACGCGACCTGGCACAAGGTCGCGCCCCTCCTGGCCGAGCGCTACACCGTCGTCTGCCCGGACCTGCGGGGATACGGAGAGTCGTCGAAGCCGACGACGGACGCCGAGCACGCGCCCTACGCCAAACGCGCGATGGCGCGCGACTTCGTCGAGCTCATGCGCACGCTCGGACATGACCGGTTCGCGGTGGCCGGCCACGACCGTGGCGCCCTCGCGGCGTTCCGGACGGCGATGGACCACCCGGAGAAGGCCACCGCGCTGGTGGCGATGGACGGCCTGCCCGTCGTCGAGCATCTGGAGCGCTGCGACGCCCGGTTCGCGGCCGCCTGGTGGCACTGGTTCTTCTTCGGGCAGTCCGACAAGCCCGCCGAGCGGATCATCAACGCCGACCCGGACGCCTGGTACACCGTGACGGAGGAGCACATGGCCCCCGAGGCGTGGGCCGACCTGCAGAACGCGCTGCACGATCCGGAGACCGTCCACGGGATGCTGGAGGACTACCGGGCGGGACTCGGCATCGACCGGCGCCACGACGAGGCCGACCGGGCGGCGGGACGCCGCGTCCAGTGCCCCACGCTCGTCCTGTGGTCGCGGAAGGACGATCTGGAGGACCTGTACGGCGACCCGCGCGAGATCTGGCGCGCCTGGGCACCCGACTTGCGCGGCCATCCCATCGACTCCGGTCACCACATGGCGGAGGAGGCACCCGCCGAGCTCGCCGTCGCGATCGGAACCTTTCTCGACGGCCTCGTCCCTGCGGGCGGCGGTTGAGCACCGCCGCCCGCAGGGGCATGGCCCCGGCCGCGTTTCGCGTGCGGCCGGGGCCTGGGCGTTCCCGGGGTCAGTGCTTCAGTTCTGAGATGTCGACGACCTGCGCGGCGGGCGGAGTCGTGATCGCGACCGCCGTGCCGTAGCCGTCGAAGTCCAGGCGGTTCCCCGGGCCGCCGTCGAGGCGCAGGACGTGGGGCTCGCCCCGCGTCGCCACGTACAGCTTCCCCCCGGTCCCGTCCTCCAGCGCGATGGCGGGCGTCCCCGCGATCACCTCCTGCTTCCCCTTGGACACCGTGCCGTCGGGAGTGAGCAGCTCCGGGAAGAACTTCGCCGGGTCGCTGAACGCGGCCAGCTCGGCGAAGCCCTCGTCCTTCGAGGTCGTCCTCAGGTACTTGCCGGCCAGCAGCTGGACGGCTCCCTTGCCCCCGACCGACCTCAGGAACGCGTCGTCGCCCTTGAGGTAGATGGACCGGCCGATGCGGACGAGGCTGATCCGCTGGCCGCCCATCGTCACGTCGCCGACGGCGCGCTTCGGGCCCGCGTAGCGGAAGTCCAGCGCCATGGCCTTGCCCTCATCCTGGAACGTCCCGTGCAGCCGGACGTTCCGCGCCGCCACCATTGCCTTGCGGGCACGGCTCAGGATCTCGGTGGCAGGCAGCTTCTCCACCCCGTTCGCGCTCGGAGCGGGCGACGGCGCGGCGGTGCGGGCCGTGGCCGCGGGGCTCGCCGTTCCGGACGTCCTCTTCGCCCCGTCGTCCCCGCTCGGTCCGCAGGCGGTCACGGGCATGAACGCGAGCGCGGCCGCGATCACCAGCACCGGCACACTGTGGATGCGCATCGGTCCCCCTCTTTCAGGTCGGTCGAAAGGTCTCACCGAGCAGCCTGAGGAATGCCGATGCCAGAACTCTGTCGTTATGCTTCGGCTTACCCCGCACGCACTGCCGGACGACTGCGGCCCCGCTGCGCCACCGCTGCGGACGGCCGCAGGGGAGAGTGAGAAGAGGGGTGTCCATGGCCGCCGATCCCCTTTCCGTCCAGGCACCGCGTTTCGAAATCCTCGGGCGGCTCCGCGCCTGGCGGGGCGAGGAGGAACTCGACCTCGGGCCGGGCAAGCAGCGCGCGGTGCTGGCCGTCCTCCTGCTGGAACCCAACCGGTCGGTCTCGACCAAGGCCATCGTGGACGCCGTCTGGGGTGAGGAGCCGCCCGACAACGGGGCGAACGTCGTCCAGAAGTACGTCGCGGGGCTGCGCCGCGTGCTGGAACCGGACCGTTCGCCGCGTGCCCCGAGCCGCCTCCTCGTCCTGACGAGCGCCGGATATTCGCTCCATGTCGCTCCCGGGGCTCTCGACGCGGAGGTCTTCCGCAACGACGTCCGGGAGGCGAAGGCCGTCCGCGCGCAGGGTCAGATCGAAAAGGCGGGGGCACTGCTGTGCGAAGCGCTCGGCCTCTGGCACGGCCAAGCCCTGCACGACATCCAGGGCCGTTTCTTCGAGGCGGCACGCGAACGCCTCGCCGACGAGCGCGCCGCGGCGGCCGAGGCCGCCGCCGAGATCGACCTCGACCTCGGACGGCACGCCGAACTCGTCCCGGAACTGAACCGGCTCGTCACGGACTTTCCCCTCAGGGAGGGGCTGCGCTTTCTGCTGATGCTCGCCCTCTACCGGTCCGGCAGGCAGGCCGAGGCACTGGCCGCCTACCGAGACGCCCGCACCTTCCTCACCGAGGAGTTCGGGGTCGAGCCCGGCGAACGCTTACAGCACCTCCACCTGAGCATCCTGCGCGGTGATCTCCCTCCCGGGCCCGTTCCGCGCGATCGCGCACCCGAAGTCGTCCCGCACGCCTTCGCCCCACCGGATGCGAAGGAACTCCCCGCGTCCGATATGAACGTGATTCCCGTGGCAGCCGCAGCGGCGCCGATACAGACGCAGGACTCGGCAGATGTGGAGCTGGCGGGCCTTGCGGGATTGTCCGGACCGGCCACGGCCGCCCAGTGGGCCGATGACGCAATCCCGGCCGCACCACCCCAACTGGGCTGGGCGGTCCCGGCGCCCGACGGCGGCGCCGTCGCCGTGCACCGCCCGGCGCGCCGGCACCCGTGGCCGCTGCGGCTCGTGGCGAGCGCCGTCCCGGTCGTCACGTTCGGGATCTGCACCTGGGCGCTGATCGCCTACTTCGCGGGACGGCGCCGGAGCGCGCCCCTCGGGGCGGCCGCGGCCGGCTACCTCCTCCTGATCACGGTCTTCCTCGCGATCGTCACCAGCGAGGACGCCGACGCGGTGTCGGCGCTGGACGGCGTGGCGATGGGCGCGTGGCTCGTCACCATGTTCGGCGGTGCGGTCCACGTCGCCGTCCTGACCGCCGACGCGGCCGGGCCGGGCCGTCCGGCCGCCGCGCCGCAGCCCCCCGCCCCGGCGATGGTCGACTACATCGAGCGCCGCACATGCCGGGAGCAGGCGCGTTCACTGCTCCGGCACCATCCGGCGATGGCCCGCGAACTCGGCATCGGACGCCCCGACCTCCCTCGCGACTTCGACGACGGGGGACTGGTGGACGTCAACACCGTTCCGGAACACGTCCTCGAATCCCTGCCGGGCGTCGACCCGTACCACGCGAAGCTGATCGTGACGGCGCGGCAGTCGCGCCGCTTCGCGTCACCCGAGGACCTCATCGTTCAGGGCCTGCTGCCCGCCCCGGTCGTCCGCGCCCTGAACGAGGTTCTCGTCGCCATGCCCGTGGCCGAGCCGAACCCGTAACACCGTCCTGCCCGTGGCGACCGAAACGGTGTCGACGCTGGTCTCGGGTGCAACTACGGCAGGTGGTCGGTGTCGCCGTCGGGGGCGGCGTGGGCCAGGCCCGTCTGGTAGGCGATGACGACGAGCTGCGCCCGGTCGCGGGCGTCCAGCTTCGTCATGGCGCGTTGCACGTGGGCGCGGACGGTGAAGGGGCTGAGGAACACCCGCTCGGCGATCTCCTGGTTGGACAGGCCCGTCGCGACCAGGGCCACCATCTCCCGTTCGCGCGGGGTGAGCGTGGCGAGCCGTTCGGCGTGGTGCGGCGGGGTGACGTCCGGTGTGGCCAGGAAACGGGCGACCAGGGCACGGGTCGCGGCGGGGGACAGCAGGGTGTCGCCGTCGGCGATCGTGCGCACGGCGTCCAGCAGGTCCTCGGCCCCGATGCCCTTGCCGATGAAGCCGCCGGCGCCCGCGCGCAGCGCCTGGGCGACGTACTCGTCGGTCTCGTACGTGGTGAGGATCAGGATGCGGCTGCCGCGCAGGTCCGGGTCCGCGCAGATCTCCGCGGTCGCGGTGAGGCCGTCCACCTCGGGCATGCGGATGTCCATGATCACCACGTCCGGGCGCAGCTCCCGGGTGAGCCGCACCGCCTCCCGGCCGTCGGCGGCCTCGCCGACCACGGTGATGTCGTCGGCGGTGTCGAGAAGCATCCGGAAGGCACCGCGCAGCAGGGCCTGGTCGTCGGCGAGCAGCACGCGGAGCGTCACGGCGCGTCCCCGGCCTCTCCGCCGGCCGTCCGCGGCGTGTCCTTGGCGGGCGGGAGGGGCAGCTCGGTGGAGACGAGGAAACCGCCCTCCGGGCGCCTGCCCGCGGAGAGGTGCCCGCCGACCGCGGCGGCACGTTCACGCATCCCGATCAGGCCGTAACCGGGCGGACGGTCGGGCACCGCGGAGGCGGCCGACGCCGTACGGGCGCCCCCTCCGTCGTCGGCGACGGTGATGGTCACGCGGTCGCGGTTCCAGGCGAGGCGCACTCGGGCGCTGCCGGTACCGGCATGCTTGGTCACGTTGGTCAGGGCCTCCTGGACGATGCGGTAGGCGGTGAGGTCCAATCCCGGCGGCAGCGGCCTGGCCGTGCCCTCCTGGTGCACCGACACCTCCAGTCCCGCGCGGCGGAAGGATTCGAGGAGCGTGGGAAGCCGGGACAGCCCGGGCGCCGGTTCGGCGGGCGCGGCCGCGTCCCCGGTCTGGCGCAGCAGGCCGACCGTCGCCCGCAGGTCGTCGAGCGCGTGGCCGGTGGTCTCGACGAGCTCCCTCAGGCTCTTGCGGGTCTGCTCCGGGCGGATGTCGAAGAGGTGGGAGGCGACCGTGGCCTGGGCGTTCGCGAGGGTGATCTGGTGGGCGACGAGGTCGTGCAGTTCCCGGGCGATGCGGACCCGCTCCTCGGCCACCCTCCGGCGCGCCTCGCTGTCGCGGCTCTTCTCGGCCCGCCGGGCCCGCTCCTCCATGGCCGCCAGGTAGGCCCGCCGGTTCTGCGTCGCGTGCCCGAGTATGCCCGCCACCAGCGGGAACGCGGCCACCGTCACCATCCTGCTGACGTCCTGCCAGGAGAGGGCGCCGAACGCGACCACGAGATTGGAGGCGACCAGCAGCGCCGCCGAGACGAGCAGCGCCGCGCTCGCCGCGCGCCGTTCGGTGCGCACGGCGAGCGAGTACGCGACGATCATGGCGGGGGCCACGATGGGCGGGCTCAGCAGGAGGTCCAGGGGCGGCACCAGCATGCCGCACGCGGTCGTGGCCGCCATGGCGGCCAGCGGCGCCCGGTGCCGCGCCGGCAGCACGGCACAGGACACCACGGCGATGAGATAGGCGGCGGCGGGCGGTGGTGACAGCGACTTGTCGTCGACCTCCAGCGCGCCGCCGAGCAGGCAGAACGCGAACGCGATCGCCGTGATCGCTCCTTCGCGCCACCACATGCCGCGCGGTCGCGGGCCACCGCCGCCCAGGTTCGTCATGGCCGGCTCAGCGCCCGTCGACGGGGACCGGCGGCACCGCCATGTCCGGGACGGTCGCGGAGGCCGGGGCGCGCCTGCTCAATGCCTCGCCCTCGATGTCCACGTTCGGCAGCACACGGTTCAGGCTACGCGGCAGCCACCAGGCCCGGTGGCCGAGCAGTGCCAGGACGGCGGGCGCGATCGCCATCCGGACGACGAAGGCGTCGAAGGCGACGGCGGAGGCCAAACCGAGGCCCATCGTCTGGATGGTCGGGTTGCTCATCCCGATGAACCCGGTGAACACGCTGATCATGATGATCGCCGCCGCGGCCACCACGCGTCCGCTGTGCCGGAAACCGCCGACGATCGCCTCGCCGGGGGACGCGCCGTGGACGTAGGCCTCCCGCATCCGGGTGAGGAGGAAGACCTCGTAGTCCATGGCGAGGCCGAACACGATCCCGATGATGAGGATCGGCATCAGCGACATCACCGGCCCGGTCTGTTCGATGCCGATCAGGTCCGCCGCCCAGCCCCACTGGAAGACCGCGACGAGGACTCCGAAGGCGGCGCCCACCGACAGCAGGAAGCCGAGCGCGGCCTTGACCGGGACCAGGACCGAGCGGAAGACCACCATGAGGAGGAGCACGGCCAGGCCGATGACCACGGTCAGGTAGGGGAGGAGGGCGTCGGACATCGCTTCGGAGATGTCGATGTTCAGCGCAGTGGTACCGGTCACCAGGATCTCGGCGCCCGTCTGTGTTTCGACGCCGGAGACCTCTTCCCGGATCGCGTGCACCAGGTCCTTGGTCTTCTCGCTGGCCGGCGCGGTCCGCGGGACGGCGGTGAGGACGGCCGTGTCCTTGGTCCGGCTGAGAACCGGATCACCGACCGACGCGACCCCGTCCACGCCCCGCACGGTCTCGGCGACCCGGTCGGCGGCGGCCTGCGGGTCCGCGGACTTCGACATGTCCACGACCACGGTCAACGGGCCGTTGAAGCCGGGGCCGAACCCTTCCGACAGCAGGTCGTAGGCGCGGCGCTGGGTGGTCTCCACCGACTTGGACTCGTCTCCGGGCAGCCCGAGTTCGAGGCTGAGCGCCGGCACGGCGACGGCGCCGAGACCGATCCCGGCGACCAGCAGCACGGTCACCGGCCGGCGCAGCACGAACCGCGCCCAGCGGGTGGCGAGCCCGGGCCGACGGGCCGCCGGGGGCTCGCCGCCCGTTCGACCCGCCTTGCGGACGGCGCGCGACAGTACCCGCCGGCCGAAGAAGCCGAACAGCGCGGGGACGAGGGTCAGCGCGACGAGGACGGCGAGGGCCACGGCGCCCGCGCCGGCCATGCCCATCTTCGTCAGTTCGGGGATCCCGACGACCCCCAGCCCGACCAGGGCGATGAAGACGGTCGCGCCGGCGAAGACGACGGCGGACCCGGCCGTGCCCACCGCCCGGCCGGCGGCCTCCTCAGGATCGCCGCCCCGGGCGCGCTCGTCGCGGAAGCGGGAGGTGATGAAGAGCGCGTAGTCGATCCCGACCGCCAGCCCCAGCATCAGCGCCAGGATGGCGACCGTGGACGTCAGGCCCAGCGGAACGGCAAGCGCGGTGACCAGGCCGAAGGCGATGGCCACGCCCCAGAAGGCGGTCAGCAGCGACAGTCCGGCCGCGACCAGCGACCCGAGGGCGAGGACCAGCACCACCGCCGCCACCACCACGCCGATCATCTCGGTCGTACCGCCCGGCGCCTCCTCCGCGTCCAGGGCCGAGCCGCCGATCTCCACGGTCAGCCCCGCGTCCCGGGCCTTGCCCGCGGCGTCCTCGAGGGCGCTCTTCGTCGGCTCGGTCAGGTCGACGGCGTCCGCGGTGTAGGTGATCGTGGAGTAGGCGATGGTGCCGTCCTTGCTGACGGCGCCGGTCTTGTAGGGGTCGGTGGCCGACGCGACCTGAGCGCCCCCGTCCAGCGAGCCGAGCGTCTCCTCGACGGCCGCCTTGTTCTTGCCGGCCGTCACGCGCTGGCCGTCCGGGGCCTGGAACACCAGGCGGGCCTCGGCTCCCTGGGCGTTGCTCTGGGGGAAGCGCTCGTCCAGCAGGTCGAACGCCTTCTGCGACTCGGTGCCGGGCATGGAGAGGTCCTCGTCCTGCCCGGCCGGCGCCGTGGCGGCGGCGACCCCGGCGAGCACCAGGACGCCGAGCCACAAACCGATCACGAGCCGGCGCCGCCGGAAGGCCCACCGTCCGACCCGGTAGAGAAATGTCGCCACCTGCTGATCACTCCAGACACCGCTAGGGAAGGGGAACGCGCGGAATCCGCGCGCCTCCAACACTTCCCTCGGGCACCCCCGCCGGGCATCGTCCCGTGCCGCCGTCTTCGCCTGGTGCGCCCGGACCAGCCGCACGCGCGCCCTGGTGCCGACGCACTGGGCGGGCTTGGGCCTCGACGGGCCTGACCTGGGCCGCAGCCGGGACCGTGTCGGGCTCGATGCCCCGGCCGGTGGTCTTCCCGATGCGGAGGTTCAGGCGGGGTCGGGGCTCGCCGGCGAGGTCGCGGGACGCACCGGCGGGCGCAGGGCGGGGGCGTCGGGGGCGAAGAAGAGCTGATCGAGGTGCTCGATGGCGTAGTCGATGGCGCCGAGCACGACGCACTCGTCGCCGAGCGTGGAACCGCTGAGCTTCGGCATGCGCAGGCAGACCCGTTCGAGGCGGATGCGCAGGGGCGGCAGCAGCACGTCGGCGGAGCGGGAGAAGCCCCCGCCGAGCACCACGATCTCCGGATCGAGGAGCAGGACCGCCGCGGCGGTGCCGACCGCGAGCTTGTCGGCGAAGCGCCCGACGGCCTCCAGCGCCGTCGGATCGCCGTTGCGCGCGGCGGCCAGCGTGAACCCGGCGGCGTCCTCGGGCGGTAAGCCCTCGGGGACGACCGCGGCGTTGTTGAGGTCCTCGGGCCCGTCCCTCCAGCCCGCCTCGGGGAGCATGACGATCTCGCCGGCGGCCGCCCCGAAGCCGCGGTGCAGCCTGCCGTCGATGATCAGACCGGTGCCCATGCGGCGCCCGATGTGCAGGAACACCACGTCCCTGGCGTCGCGGGCGACGCCCCGCCTGGTCTCGGCGAGGGCGGCCAGGCGGCTGTCGTTCTCGACCAGCACCCGGCAGGGGAACATCTCGCCGAGCAGGCCCTCGAGATCGAGGTCCCGCCAGGCCGGGATGGACGCCGACATGATGACGCGGCCGTCGGAGTCGACGAGGCCGGTGGTGCCGACCGCCACCGTCCACAGGTCGGTCATCGTCAGCCCGCCCAGGCCGAGGCAGGCGGCGGCGGCCTGTCGTATCGCGGCCAGCCGGTCCTCGATCGGCGCGTCGGGGTGCGCCGGGCGGCGCGTCTCGGCGAGGACGTTGCCGTCGAGATCGGCGAGGGCGGCGCGGATGTGGTACGCGCCGACGTCGATGCCCATGAGGTGCCCGCCGTCCGCGCGGAACCGGTAGCGCCGGGCCGGCCGGCCCATCGTGCCGGGCGCCGGGGGGACCTCCTCCACCCATCCCATGGCGCTCAGCTCGTCGATGACCTCCTTGGTGGACGGCCGCGACAGCCCGGTGCGCTCGGCCAGCGCGGACAGGGTCGCCGCCTCGGCTCCGCGCAGCGTCTTGATCACGGTCAGCGCGTTGAGCTGCCGCAACCGGGACAGGTCGCCGCCCATCGGCGGCATCGTCGACATCAGAAGGTTCCCTTCGAAACAGGGGGGCGAGCTCGTCAACAACTCACCCTGTCAGCCTAGGCAGCACCCGACCGTCGCACAACCGACCCATTGCCATCTATCGGTGGCCAGTGTACTAATGATGGTCTCCTGTATAACTCTCCTGGAAGTGAGAGCATCCGATGCCGTTCACCGATGTCGGAGAGATCACCGGTCTCTCGCCCCGGACGCGGGTGTTCGAGTTCGGCTGGCAGTCCTGGAGCCCGACCGGCGCCCACCGGCCGGGCGAGACGCCGCCGCGGCCCGCCGACGACAACGTGCAGACCATCTGCTACCGCCCGGAGACGCCCGTTCCGGCCGGGACGTTCCAGGGCGAGGGGCTGCTGGCGGTCGATCCCGGTGACGGCGGCCCGGTCTCGGTCTTCTCGGGCCCCGGCCCGCACGAGGTGCCCTCCATCCGGGCCCGCGAGGCCGGCGGCCGGCTGGTCGTGTCCGCCGACGGGCCCGTCACGCGCCACGAGATCGACGGCGGCCTCGACACCGCGCTGCGGTGGTGGGCGGAGAGCATCGCCGAGGGCCACGCCCCGGACCGCTTCCCGGCCGTGCCGCCGATGTGGTGCTCCTGGTACGGCTACTGGGACAAGGTCACCGACGCCGACGTCCTCGCCAACCTCGCCCTCGCCGACCGGCACGGCATCGACGCCGACATGTTCCTCATCGACGACGGCTACGAGGCCGAGATCGGCGACTGGCTGGAGCCGCGCCCCGGGTTCGGGTCGCTGGAACGGGCCGTCGGCGCCGTCCTGGAGACCGGCCGGCGCGCAGGCATCTGGGTGGCGCCCTTCCTAGTCGGCCGGCAGAGCCGCGTTTTCCGCGACCACCCCGACTGGCTTGTCGGCGACGCGCACGCGGGCGTGATGTGGGACCAGGACCTCGCCGTCCTCGACGTCACGCATCCCGACGCCGCCGCCCACCTGGCCGAGGTCTTCACGCGGTTCCGGGCGCTGGGCCTGAGCCACTTCAAGCTCGACTACCTCTACGCGGGGGCGCTGCCCGGACGGCGGCACGAGGACGTCGGCCCGATCGCCGCCTACCGCCGCGGCCTCGAACTGATCCGCACGGCCATCGGCCCGGACGCCGCGCTGCACGCCTGCGGCGCGCCCATGCTGCCGAGCATCGGCCTGGCCGACATCATGCGCGTCAGCCCGGACACCGCGCCCCGCGTGCTGCCGAAGGCGGGCGACCTCAGCCAGCCGTCGCAGCTCGGCGCCCGGCTCACCGGCGCCGCGCGCGAGTTCCTGCACGCCCGCTGGTGGGTCAACGACCCCGACTGCATCATGGCCCGGCCGGAGGTCGAGGCGCGCGAGCAGTGGGCCGAGCACATCGAGGCCGGTGGTGGGCTGCGCGGATCCGGCGACCCGATCGCCGCGCTGGACGCCTGGGGCCTGGAGACGACCCGGCGGCTGATGGTCCCGACGCGGACGGAGCCGTCGTGACGAGCAGCGCGAACCGTCTGCCGGAACAGGCCGGCCCGCCGGGCGCCACCGCACCCGACCGCGCCGCCGGCCCCGACCGCGCCACCGACCCCGACCCCGACCGCGCCACCGCTACCGAGCCCGCCACCGAGCCCGAAACCGGGAACGGTGCGGCGCCCGCTCCGCGCCGTGTCCGGCGCCTGCGGCACAGGAACTGGTACGCCTACCTGTTCGTCGCTCCGAGCCTGTTCGGGGTGTTCGCCTTCCTGCTGCTGCCCCTGCTGATCGTGCTCGGGCTGAGCCTGTTCCACTGGGAGCTGCTGTCCAGCCCGTCCTTCGCCGGCCTGGCGAACTACCGGCGGCTCGCCGGGGACGGCGGGACCTGGCACTCGGTCTGGGTGACGGTCCTGTTCGTCCTGCTGAGCATCCCGGTGCAGACCGTCCTCGGCCTGCTGCTGGCCCTGCTGCTCAACCAGCGGGTCAAGGGCGTGGCGTTCTACCGCGCGCTGTTCGTCGTGCCGTGGATGGCCACGCCGATCGTGATGGGCCTGGTGTGGACGTGGATCTTCGACCCGCGGGACGGCGCGCTGAACAAGCTGCTCGGCGTCGCCGGCGTGAGCGGGCCGGACTGGCTGACCGACCCCTCGTGGGCGCTGCCGTCCGTCGCGCTCGTCAACGTCTGGCAGTACAGCGGCTACACCATGCTGTTCTTCCTGGCCGGGCTGCAGGGCATCCCGCAGGAGCTGTACGACGCGGCGGCCACCGACGGCGCGAACCCGGTCCAGCGGTTCTTCCAGATCACCCTGCCGCTGCTGAACCCGACGACGTTCTTCGTCACCGTGACGAACCTGGTGGGCGCGTTCCAGATCTTCGACACGGTCTACGCGATGACCGACGGCGGGCCGAGCGGCAGCACCGAGGTCCTCAACTTCAGGATCTACGAGACGGCCTTCCGGCAGTTCGACTTCGGCTACGCCTCGACGCTGGCCGCGCTGCTGTTCCTGCTCATCCTCGCGGTGACGCTCGCCCAGGTCCGGTTCTTCGCCAAGCGCACCACCTACGACCTGAGCTGAGGAGGGATCATGGTCAAGCGCACCGCGCTCTACGCCACGCTGGTCGCCGGCGCCTTCGTCTCCGTCTTCCCCTACCTCCTGGTGGCGCTGACCGCGCTGAAGACGCCGCGGCAGCTCAGCCGCACCGACCCGTGGGAGCCCGGGCTGCCGCCCACCTTCGCCAACCTCGACCGGGTGATGCACTCCGGGTTCGCCGGCTACCTCGGCAACACGGTGCTGATGACGGCCGCGCTGACCGCCGGACAGCTGGTGTTCACCACCTTCGCCGCCTACGCGTTCGCGCGGCTGCGGTTCCGCGGCCGCGACGTGCTGTTCTGGCTGTACGTGGCCACGATGATGGTGCCCAGCGCGGTCACCATGATCCCGCTCTTCCTGATCATGCGCGAGCTGCACCTGGTCAACACCTGGCTGGGGCTGCTGGCGCCGTACCTGCTCGGCACGCCGTACGGGATCTTCCTGATGCGGCAGTTCTTCCGCGCCCTGCCCGCCGGGCTGGAGGACGCGGCGCGCATCGACGGGGCGGGGCCGCTCACCATCCTGCTGCGCATCGTCCTCCCGCTGTCGCGCCCCGCCCTGGGCACCCTCGCGATCATCACCGTCATCTCGTCCTGGAACAACTTCATGTGGCCGCTGATCATCACCAGCGGTGACGACACCAGGGTCGTCACCGTGGGGATCGCCGGGCTGAAGGGCGCCATCGGCGTCGACCCCAACCAGATGACCGCCGCCGCCCTGATCGCCCTGGTGCCCATGGTCGCGGTGTTCGTCGCCTTCCAGAGATACATCGTCCGCTCGGTGGTCCTCACCGGCCTCAAGTAGAAGAGGTCAGCCGCAATGACATCCCCCCGAATCCGCGCGATCGCGGCCGTGCTCGGCGCCGCGCTCGTCTCCACCGCGACGGCCTGCGGCGGTTCCGGCGACTCCGGAGGCTCCGTCACGCTCACCTACCGGCTCTGGGACGACCAGCAGAAGGTCGGCTACCAGAAGGTGATGGCCGCGTTCGAGAAGGCCAACCCCGACGTCCACGTGAAACTCGAACAGCTCCCGTACGACCAGTACTGGACCAAGATGACCGCCGACGCGGTCGCCGGCACGGCGCCGGACGTCTTCTGGATGCAGACCTCCCAGTTCCCCGAGTTCGTCACCAAGGGGATCCTGGCCGACCTGAGCACCCTCAAGCTCGACACCACGAAGTACAACGCCAACGTCGTGCAGTCCTACACCTACAAGGGCAAGCTGTACGGCGTGCCGAAGGACTTCGGCATCGTCGGGCTCCTCTACAACCAGGACCTGTTCAAGAAGGCCGGCGTCACGATGCCGGACAAGCTCACCTGGGCGCCCGACGGTTCGGGCACCCTGCTGGAGACCGCCCGCAAGCTGACGGTCGACGACAACGGCAAGCACCCCGACCAGCCGGGATTCGACGCCGGCAAGGTGAAGCAGTACGGCTTCGCGTCCTGGAACCACTACCAGACCCAGTGGATGAACTGGGTGAGCTCCAACGGCGGCAAGCTGGTCGACAGGCCGTTCGGCAAGTACGCCTTCAACGACGCCGCCTCGGTGCAGGCCCTGCAGTTCGGCGTCGACCTGGTGAACAAGTACCACGTGGCGCCGCCCGCCGCGCAGACCAACCCGCCCAGCGACAAGATCAACGAGATGTTCAAGCAGGGCCGGGTGGCGATGTTCCCCGCCAACAACGCGCTGCTGCCGTTCGTCGCCCCCGGCGCCGACTTCAAGATCGGCGTCGCGTCGATGCCCGCGGGCCCGGCCGGACGCGTGGTGAACATCAACGGGCTCTCCGAGGCCGTCTACGCCAGGAGCCCGCACAGGGAGGCCGCGATGAAGCTGGCCCGCTACCTCGGCGGCCCCGAGGCGCAGAAGATCATGGCGGACGGCGGCTACGTCTTCCCCGCGCTGAACGGCCTGTCCCAGGGCTACCTCGACTACTGGAAGCAGAAGGGCCTGGACGTCTCGCCCTTCCTGGAGGAGTCGCGGGGCGCCACGTTCAACCTGCCCGTCACGACCGGCTTCACCGCGTTCGAGAACAAGCTCAACCAGACCTTCAACGACATGTACCTCGGCAAGCTCACCCCGCAGCAGGCCGCCGACCAGGCCGTCCGCGACGGCGACGCGCTGGTCAAGTAGTCGAGGAGCCTCATGATCACCCGGCGTTCCCTTCTCGCCGGGGGCGCGAGCCTGGGCATCGCCGCCGCACTGGGTGTCCCACCCGTGCGCGCGGCGGCCCGCCGCGCCCCGCTGGGCGAGGTGTTCCGGCTCGGCGTCGCCTCCGGCGAACCGGCCCCCGACGGCGTCGTCCTGTGGACCCGTCTCGCCACCGACCCGCTCGCCCCCGACGGCCTCGGCGGCATGCCGCACCGGCCCGTCCCCGTCGAATGGCAGGTCGCCGAGGACGAGCGGTTCCGCAAGGTCGTCCAGCGGGGCGCGCAGGTGGCGCGCCCCGAGTCCGCGCACAGCGTGCACGTCGAGCTCCGCGGCCTGCGGCCCGGCGCCGAGTACTTCTACCGGTTCAAGGCCGCGGGCCAGGTGTCACCGGTCGGGCGGACGCTCACCACGCCGGCGCCCGGCACGAGCGGCCGCGACCTCAACCTCTCCTTCACCTCCTGCGCCGACTACCAGATCGGCTGGTTCACGGCCTACCGGAGGATGGCGGAGGACCATCCGGACCTGATCGCCTTCCTGGGCGACTACATCTACGAGTACGGCGACTACAAGTACCCGGTGCGGGACCAGGCGGGCGGCGAGTGCTTCGACCTCGCCGGCTACCGGCTGCGGCACACCCAGCACAAGACCGACCCGGAACTGCAGCTCGCGCACGCGGTCGCGCCGTGGGTCACCGTCTTCGACGACCACGACGTCGAGAACGCCTGGGCGGGCGACGTGCCCGAGCAGCCCGACCCGCCGTTCCTGCCGAGGCGGGCCGCCGCGTTCCAGGCGTTCTACGAGAACATGCCGCTGCGCCGCGCGCAGAAGCCCGTCGGTGCGGCGCTCCACCTATACCGGACGGTGCGGTGGGGATCGGTCGCCAACCTCCACCTGCTCGACACCCGCCAGTACCGGGACATCTACGCCTGCAACGGCGGCAAGTCCGGGACGATCGGCGCCGACTGCACCGAACGCCTCGCTCCGAACCGCACCATCCTCGGCCAGGACCAGGAGACCTGGCTCGCCGGTCAGCTGAAGGACTCCGACGCCACCTGGGACCTGCTGGCCCAGCAGGTCTTCTTCATGGAGATGGACTGGACGAACGGCGAAGCGAAGGGCTACTCCAACGAGGGCTGGGACGGCTACACCGCCAGCCGCAACCGCGTGGCCGCGGCGATCGACGACAACAAGCGCAACGGGGTCGTCCTCACCGGTGACGTGCATTCGCACTGGGCCGGCGAGGTCAAGCGCGACCACCAGGACCCCGAGTCGAAGTCCGTGGCGGTCGAACTCGTGAGCACCTCGGTCACGTCCGCGGGCAACGGACTGGACGAGTACCCGAACACCGCGCAGCTGCTGGCCGAGAACCCGCACGTCAAGTTCTTCAACGGGCGGCGGGGCTATGTCCGCAGCGTCATATCCGGTCGCGAGATGAAGGTCGACTTCCGGTCGCTTCCCGTCGTGACCCAGCCCTACGCGCTCGCCTACACCTCCGGCTCGTTCGCGATCGAGCCGGGCGACCCGAGCCTCCACCCGGCCTGACAGGACGATCATGCGCAGACGCGTGACCGCCGCCCTCGCGGCGGTGCTCCTCGCCATGTCCACCGTGCCGCAGTCCGGCGCGATGGCCCGTTCGGCGGCGCCGCCCGCCGTCGACGCTCCGCCGATGGGCTGGAGCAGCCGGGCCCTCGGCTGCTCGGTCGCCGACGCCTCGGTGCGCCAGGCGGCCGCCGGCCTGGCGGCGCTGAAGGCCGCCGGCTACCGCTACGTGATCATCGACGACTGCTGGGAGGCCGGGAAGCGCGACTCCTCCGGACGGCTGGCCGCCGACACCGGCCGCTTCCCGGCCGGGATGAAGGCGCTGGTCGACGCCGTCCACGCCGAGGGTTTGAAGTTCGGCCTCAACCTGTCCGCGGGCACCAAGACCTGTGCCGGCGGCGGCCCCGGCTCCTACGGACACGAGGCCGACGACGGCGCGCTCGTCAAGGGATGGGGCGTCGACTACGTCAAGTACGACTACTGCTCGATCCCGACCGCCGATTTCCCCGGGCAGAACTCCGAGGGCATCGCCCAGAAGCTCTACCCGCGCATGCGGGAGGCGCTCGGCGACGGGATCGCGTTCGCCATGAACAACGAGGACGGCAACAGCGTCCCGTGGCTGTGGGGCGGGCAGCTCGCCACCACCTGGCGGACGAACGTCGTCACCAAACCGATCACGGACTCCTACGCGAGCATGCTCGGCATCTGGGAGACCGCGATGCTGCGCCTGCAGTACGCCGGTCCGCGCAGCTACGCCGACCCGGACCTGCTGCAGGCGGGCCTCGGCGGCATGACCGACACCGAGTACCGCACGCAGGTCAGCCTGTGGGCGATGGCCGCCGCCCCGCTGATCCTCCAGGCCGACCCGGCCAAGGCACCCGCCGCGGTCGTCGCCAACCCGCGAGTGGTCGCGGTCGACCAGGACGGGCTCGGACGGCCCGCCGTGTTCACCCGCACCGACGGCTGGTACCACGTCCTGTCCCGACCACTGACGGGCGGCGACACGGCCGTCGCCCTCTACAACGAGAGCGACCGGGCGAAGACGATCTCCACCACCGCGAGCGAGCTGAAACTGCCCGCCGCGTCCCGGTACCGCCTGGAAGACCTGTGGACCGGGGCCGTCTGGAGCACCACCGGGGACATCTCCGCGGCGGTGCCCGCGCACGGCACCGTCATGTACCGCGTCAGCACGCGGCACGATTCGGCCGCGCCGTTGCCGACCTACGAGATCGACCCCGCCACCGTCCTCGGCGCCACCCGGCCCACCACCGTCGAGCCGGGCAAGGACAACTCCCTGGTGACGCGGGTGACCAACACCGGGGGCACCGCTTCGGTGCGCGACGTCGCGGTCTCGCTGACCGTGCCCGACGGCTGGAAGGCGAAGGCGGTGTCCCCGGCCACGGCCGGGAGGCTGGCCCCGGGCGCGACGTTCACCACCCGATGGTCGATCACCCCGCCCTCCGGGGCCGCGCAACGGGACTATCCCCTGACCGGGAAGGTCACCTCCGACCGGTGGAAGGACGGGCTCGACGGGAGCGCGGTCGTGCGTGTGGCGACGGCCCCCGGCTCCGGCACGAGCTACCTCAGCGACGTGCCGTGGGCGACGATGGTGAACCACCTCGGCCCGGTCGAGAAGGACATGAGCGGCGGCAACGCCGCCGCCGGCGACGGGCGGCCCCTCACCATCGGCGGCGTCCGGTACGCCAAGGGCCTCGGCGCGCAGGCCCCCGCCGAGATCGGCTACTACACGGCCGGACGCTGCACGACCGTCGAGTTCTTCGCCGGGATCGACGACGAGGTCGACGCGCCCGGGGCCGTCCGCGGCTCGGCGGACTTCCAGGTGTGGGCCGACGGGGAGCTGGCCGCCCGCACCGGTGTCCTCACCGGCGACAGCCCACCCCGGAAGGTCACCGCGTCCGTCAAGGGCGCCGGGTACGTCCGGCTGGTCGCCACCAACGGCGGCGACAACGCCTATTTCGATCACACCGACTTCGCCGACGCGAAGATCACCTGCGACTGACGGGGGCATCGATGGTCATCCCGAAACCGGTGCGTCTCGACACCCGCCCGGGCCGGCTCGTCCTCGACCGGCACACCACTCTGACCGCGGACCCCGCGTTCGCCGAGGTCGCCGCCTGGCTGCGCGGCGAGCTGAGCCCCGTCACCGGCGGCGAGCTGCCGCCGGGGCCGCGTCCGGGCGGGATCGCCCTCGCGGTCCGGGAGATGCCGGCGGAGGCGTACCGGCTGAGCGTCGGGGCCGACGGCGCGCTCGTCGAGGCCGCCGACGCCGCGGGCGCGTTCTACGGCGCGCAGACCCTCCGGCAGCTCCTCCCGCCCGAGTCGTACCGGAAGGCGTCCGCCGGCGGGAGCCTCCCGCTGCCCCACGTCCTGATCGAGGACCGGCCGCGCTTCGCCTGGCGCGGCTGCCTCCTCGACGTCGCCCGCAACTTCCTCCCCAAGGCCGACCTGCTGCGCTTCATCGACCTGATGGCCGTGCACAAGCTGAACGTCCTCCACCTGCATCTCACCGACGACCAGGGCTGGCGGCTGGAGATCAGGCGCTATCCGCGGCTGACCGAGGTCGGGGCGTGGCGCCGGGAGAGCCAGGTCGGGTGGGACGGTCCCGGCGACGGCCGTCCCCACGGCGGCTACTACAGCCAGGACGACGTCCGCGAGATCGTCGCCTACGCCGCCCGGCGGCACATCACCGTCGTCCCGGAGATCGACCTGCCGGGCCACACCCAGGCCGCGATCGCCGCCCACCCCGAGCTCGGCAACCTCGACACCCCCCTCGACGTCGCCACGACGTGGGGCGTCGGCCCGAACGTGCTCAACGCCGAGGAGCACACGATCGCGTTCTTCCAGAACGTCCTGGACGAGGTCGTGGAGCTGTTCCCGAGCCCCTACATCAGCATCGGCGGCGACGAGTGCCGCAAGGACCAGTGGCGGGCGAGCCCGGCCGCGCAGCGCCGGATCCGCGAGCTCGGCCTGCGCGACGAGGCGGAGCTGCAGAGCTGGATCATCGGCCGGGTCGCCGGCCACCTCGCCGCCCAAGGCCGGCGCACGGTCGGCTGGGACGAGATCCTGGAGGGACGGGGCGCGCCCGAGCACGCCGTCATCACCTCCTGGCGGGACGACCACGCGACCGTGGTCGCCGCCAAGAGCGGCCACGACGTCGTCCCCTGCCCCAACACCTCCGTCTACCTGGACTACCGCCAGGCGCCCGGCGACCAGGAACCGGTGCCGTTCGGCACCGTGCTCACCGTCGACGACGTCTACGCCTTCGAGCCGATCCCGTCCGCGCTCGCGGGCGACCGTGCGGCCCGGCACGTCCTCGGCGCCCAGTGCTGCCTGTGGACCGAACTCATCGACTCGCCGCGGCAGCTCGACTACATGGCCTTTCCCCGGCTCGCCGCCTTCGCCGAAACCGTGTGGAGCACCCAGGACCGGGACCCGGCCGGCTTCCGGCGGCGGCTCGACGCCCACCTGGACCGCCTCACCGCACTCGGCGTGGAGTACCGTCCCGAAACGGGACCGCGGCCCTGGCAGCGGCGGCCCGGCGTGGCCGGACGTCCCGAGGAGGACGACGCCTGGCAGGCGAAGGTCTCCGAATGGACCCGCCCGCTCCGCGAAGGCCGCTGAGGCGGCCATGCCCGATCTCCACGATCTGAGGCTGGCCGACTATGCGCCGCGTCCGAGCGTCGCCATCCCCGGGAGCCACGTCCCGCGGCCGCGGTACCGATGCGTCGACGTCCACAACCACCTCGGCCGCTGGCTCACCGGAGACGGTGGATGGATGGCACCGGACGTGGGCCGGCTGCTCGCCCTCATGGACGAGCACGACGTGGCCGCCATCGTGAACCTCGACGGCATGTGGGGCGAGGAGCTGTCGGCCAACCTCGACCGCTACGACCGCGCCCACCCGGGCCGGTTCCTCACGTTCTGCCAGCTCGACTGGGAGTTGCTGCGCGAGCGCGACGGCGTCGACCGGCTCGTGGCCGGACTGCGGGACTCGCACGCGCGCGGCGCCCGCGGACTGAAGGTCTGGAAGACGCTGGGCCTGAAGTACACCGGCCCCGACGGCCGCCTGGTCCTGCCGGACGATCCGCGCCTCGCCCCCGTCTTCGCCGCCGCGGGCGAACTCGGCCTGCCCGTGCTGATCCACACCGCCGATCCGGTGGCGTTCTTCGCCTCCGCCGACCGGCACAACGAGCGGCTCGAAGAACTGCTGGCCCATCCGGACTGGCAGTTCGACCGCCCCGGCGTCCCTTCCTTCCTCCGGCTGATGGACGCCCTGGAGGGCCTCGTCGCCGCCCACCCGCGCACCGTCTTCATCGGCGCGCACGTCGGCTGCTACGCCGAGGACCTCCGATGGGTCTCGCGCATGCTGGACGAGCATCCGAACTTCCACATCGACATCGCCGGCCGGCTCGCCGAACTGGGCCGCCGCCCGCGCGCGGCCCGGACCCTGTTCACCCGCCACCCGGACCGCGTCCTGTTCGGCACCGACGCGTTCCCGCTCTCGGCGTCGTCGTACCCCACGCACTACCGCTTCCTGGAGACCGCCGACGAGCACTTTCCGTACGCCCCCGACGAGGAGATCCCGCCCCAGGGACGCTGGGCCATATCCGCACTCGACCTACCCGACGACGTGCTGAAAAAGGTGTACAGAGACAACGCCCTGCGCCTGCTCCGGGAGGCGGGGAACTGACGCGGCGGCCGAGCGCGCGGTCCGGCCCATTCACCGTTGCTCAATCGCTCTGGATAAGCCCGTATCTTTCGGCGATCGCCAGAGCTTCGGGGTCGCCGGCCTGGATACGGGGGTGCAGCACCGCGTACGCCTCGTCGGTCCGCCCCTGACCGAGCAAGAGCATGAGCAGCCAGAATTCGGCTTCAGGACTATGGGTCTCGGCCTCGGCGCGCCGGTACCAGGTGATCGCTTCGTCGAAGCGCCCCGCGTCGCGCAGGATGAAACCCATGAGCTCCAAGGCGTCACTTCGGCCTGATGCGGCGCGTGTTCTCAACCAGGCCAGGACCTCCTCCGTCCGGCCTTTCCGAGACATGATCTGCAGCGTGTCCCGGAAATTTCCGGCGGGGCCGGCGAGTTCGGATATCCGCTGCTCCCAGCAGAGCCCTTCCCAGATCCGGCCTTCCCTCAGCAGCTCTTTGGCGATCCACATCGACTGGAGGCCGTAACGGGCGCCCACGCGCGCCATCAGCCATGCGACCGCGTCGGCGGCCCGGTCCGTCCGCAGATAAATCCTCTTGAAGTAGTCGCCTTCCTCCGGTGTCGCATGTGCGATCCGGGTCAGGTTGGCTGGGGAGGCGTGGGTGAGGATGGCGCTGAGAAGTGCGTCCTGGTGGATTGGAGCCCGGACCTCTGGACGGATGGATTTTGCGATCTGTACGAGGGAGTCGGCCAGACGATAGGTCGGCTGCTCAGAGTCCGGTCGGCCGGACCTGGGGCGGGCAAGGGTCAGCGGCCCGCGGACACCTTTGCAAGGAACGGACGCGTAGGCCAAGGCCGCCTCGAACCAGTCTTCACCGGCTAGATCCCATTGGGTATCGGTGAGGTAGGCGGGTGCGGCCGCCGCCAGGAGGGCGCGAGGCAAAGCGGGGCCGTGGCCGAGCAGCCGAAGTTCCATTGCCGCGTGCATCAAGGCTCTGGCCGATGCGGGAGCGGTTCGGTAACGCTCCAGTAGTGCGGGAACACCGGCCAGGTACTGGGTGATGTGACCGTCCTCGGCATGCTCGACGGCAGCGGCCAGCCGCGCGTCGTGCCCGGCCGCCCGCGCCACCGCGTCCAGGTCGGCGCCGGTGAAGGTCTCGGGCAACTCGATCACTGCGCCGTCCAGCACCCGGGCCACCTGCGAGGTGGACTGCTGGACGAGCGCCGCATGGTGCTCGGGCCACAACGTGCCCAAAACCAGCACCGGCGCCCTGGCCGGGTCGGTCAGCAGGCTGCGCAGCTTGGCCGCGACCCGCTCCCCGCCGTCACCGGACGCGCCCAGGTACTCCTGGGTCTCGTTCAGCCACACCACCGTGAACGATCCGACCCGGTCCAGCTCCGCCACCGCCGCCTCGGGCCGGGTGGGATCGAAGGGGTGCCACAGCCGCCACCCGTCCGCCTCCCGAAGCAGAGCGAGGGCCTCCCACAAGGCCCGGGTCTTGCCCGCCGACGACCCGGCCACCAGCACCGCCATCCCGCTCTGCCCCGCAACGGCCTGGGCCACCACCTGGGCCAACCGGGCATCATGCGCCCGCTGTACGTACGGCGGAAGCGGCGGCAGATCGTCCGCCCTCTCCGGGGTGATCGGCCGGTGCACCTCCAACGCGAAGGGGTCGGTCACCTCGCTCAAGGGCCGTCCCACACCTTTATCGCGGTCGCCCGCCGCGGCGGCGGACAAGCCGGCGCGGGCCTCCTGGTCAGCCGCCAGCAACTGCGACCACTCTCGGTGGGTGACCTGTTTCTCCCTGGCCCAGGCGGCCAGGACGCCACCGACCTTGGCCAGCTGGTCCACGTCCCGGGGGAGGGACTTGCCGGTCGCCCAAGAGTTCACCGTCGTCTTCGCAACGCCCGATTCGGCGGCCAGCCGGTCCTGTGTCACCTGCGCACCCTGCCGACCGACGTGGTGGACGGCCTGGTCCCACAGCCGCGCAAGCTCCGCGAGCACTTGGGAGGACACGTGCGCACCGGCCGCGGGACGAAACGGCTTGGGCACCGTGCCTCCCTCGCCCCCCTGTCGCCCGATGACGGATCCGACTCGTACCAAGCCGGATCTACACCTGACCACGAGCGTAACCACCACGCCACCATCCGGATCCGAAATCGGTGGGATCGGCGCCGATTCACCCGGTTAATGGGGTCAGGTCCACTGAACGAGGAAACGACCAGGGAGGCCAAAGCGATGACGTCCTCAGCCGCACCCGCGTCCGGTCTGACGCGTACTGAACGACTCCTGCTGGCGTCCGCCGCTGTGCGCGGCGCCCTGACCGGCGCCGCCCGCGCGATCACGACATGGCTGCTCGACCACTACCTCCGCTGACGGTACGTGAAAGGCGGGCGGCGGCAGACGGAGAAAATCTGAGAATCGGGGGCCGGCGGATGTCGAGAAGGCTCCGTCGGCTCCGTCCCTGGGGCGGATCACGACAACGACCCGCAGTTGTTGGGGACGACCCGGCGCCGGATGTGATCTGGGCCACTTCTTGTCACAAGCTCCCTTCGCCGGACGCCTAGTGGGCGAATCCCGAGCGAACGGAGGAGAGATCATGACGAAGCACAGCGGCGGCCGGACGGACGTCATCGTGATCGGCGGGGGATACGCCGGAGTTCTCGCGGCCAACCGCCTGACCAGCCGGGACGACGTGGACGTGACCCTGGTCAACCCGCGTCCGGCCTTCGTCGAGCGCATCCGCCTGCACCAGCTGGTGGTGGGGTCCGACGACGCGGTCGTCGACTACAAGGACGTCCTGAGCGAACGCGTCAAGCTCGTGGTCGACACCGCGACCGGGATCGACCGGGAGGCGCGCACCGTCTCGCTGGCCGGCGGCGCCACCCTCGGATACGACCACCTGATCTACGCGGTGGGCAGCCGCAGCGGCGCGCCCGAGGTGCCCGGCGCGGACGAGTTCGCCTACCCGATCGCCACCCTGGAGGAGGCCGAGCGGCTGCGCCGGACCGTGGCCGCCGCGCCCGCCACCGCGGCGCTGACGGTCGTCGGCGGCGGGGCCACCGGCATCGAGACCGCGGCCGAGCTCGCCGAGGCGGGCCGTCCCGTCACCCTCGTCTGCGGAGGGCAGCTCGGCCCCTACCTCCACCCGAACGGCCGCCGCTTCGTCGCCAAGCGGCTGGCGGCCCTCGGCGTGACCGTCCTCGAAGGCCCCGGCACCCGGGTGGAGTTCGTGGCGGCCGACGCCGTGCACCTCGCCGACGGCCGCGAGGTGCGCGGCCACCTGACCATCTGGGCCGCCGGCTTCGGCGTTCCCGACCTGGCCGCCAGCAGCGGCCTCAGCACCGACGAGGCGGGCCGCCTCCTCACCGACGAGACCCTGACCAGCGTCGACGACGACCGCATCGTCGCCGCCGGGGACGCGGCCTCGCCCTCGGGCCTGCCCTACCGGATGGGCTGCCAGTCCGCCGTCCAGCTCGGCCCGCACGCCGCCGACGCCGTGCTCCGCCGGATCGAGGGCGGACGGCCCGAAGCCATCAGCATCGGCTTCGCCGGGCTGTGCGTCAGCCTCGGCCGCGGCGCCGGCATCTTCCAGTTCGCCCGCAAGGACGACACCGCCATCCGGTTCTACGTCGGCGGCCGTCCGGGCGCGCGCCTGAAGGAGTTCGTCGTCTCCCACACCGTCAAGCAGCTCACCGACGAGGCGCGCAAGCCCGGCGCACGCGTCCTGAAGGCCAAGGACGACACCCGGCAGCAGCGCGTCCAGGCCGCGGAGCAGCGCGCCCAGGTCGCGCACGTCGCGTAGCCACTGGAGCACGGGCGGCCCCGGCGCCGCACCATGGAAGGATTCGAAGATGCAAGACCACGCCGCGGACCCGGCCACCGAGGCCTTCGTCGCCCACCGCAACCTGCTCTTCACCGTCGCCTACGAGATCCTCGGCTCGGCGGCCGACGCCGAGGACGTCCTGCAGGAGACCTGGCTGCGCTGGGCCGAGGTCGACCTGGAGCAGGTCCGCGACCAGCGCGCGTTCCTCGTGCGCGTCGCGACCCGGCGGGCGCTCGACCGGCTGCGGGTCCTGCGGCGCCGCAAGGAGTCCTACGTCGGCCCGTGGCTGCCCGAGCCGCTGCTCACCGCGCCGGACGTCGCCGAGAGCGCCGAGCTCGCCGAGAGCCTGTCGATGGCGATGATGCTCGTCCTGGAGACCCTCTCGCCGACCGAGCGGGCCGTGTTCGTCCTGCGCGAGGTCTTCGACGTCGACTACGACGAGATCGCGGAGGCGGTCGGCAAGACCCCCGCCGCGGTCCGCCAGATCGCGCACCGCTCCCGCAAGCACGTCGACGCCCGCCGGCCTCGCGAAGTGGTCTCCTCGCGCCAGGCCGAGGCCGCCCTCGCGTCGTTCCAGCACGCCGTGGAGACCGGCGACCTGCAAGGTGTGCTGGACGTGCTCGCCCCCGACGTCGTCCTGATCAGCGACGGCGGCGGCGTCAGGAGCGCCGCGCTGCGGCCCGTCACGGGCCTGGCGAAGGTGGCCCGCCTCCTCCTCGCCAGCCTCGGCGACAAGGAAGGCGCGCTGACCGGCGAGCCCACCACCGTCAACGGCGATCCGGCGCTCCTCCTGCGCCTCGACGGCGAGATCGACAGCGTCATGGCGATCTGCCTCGAGGAGGGTTTCGTCACCGGCATCTACTTCGTCCGCAACCCCGACAAGCTCGCCCACATCGCCGCCGCCACACCGTTCACCCTGAACTGAGACCGGCACGGCCGCGGCCCCGCCCCGGGCAAGGGGCGGGGCCGCGGCCGTCGACTCCGCCTTGGCGGCCGAAGTACCGGCGTCGTTCAGGACGCGGGCGCGGACACCAGCTCGTTGATCTCGGGCAGGACCGCGTCGGCGACCGTGACCGGCCGCGGGATGAGGCCGTTGGCGTGGAAGAGGTCGGCGGCGTGCTGCTGCTCGGCGACGAACCCATCGTCCACCGGGTGCAGGCCCCACGGACGGGTGCGCAGCGCGTGCTCCCAGGCGCCGACGTCGCCGCCGTCGTCGGCGGCGAACAGCGCCGCGGCCTCGCGCGGGTTCGCCTCGATCCAGGCGTCCGACTCCTTGAGCGCGGCGACGATCGCGGCTAGCTCGTCGCGCCGCTCGGTGGCGAACGTCCGGCTGGTGAACCAGAGCGAGCGGTGGCTGAACAGGCCCGGCGTCTCGATGACCGTCCGGACGGGACGGCGCCGCTCGACGTCGGTGAGGTAGGGGTAGGAGCCCACCCAGGCGTCGACCTCGCCGTTCAGGAACAGGTCGGCCGCGTTGCCGTAGGCGTCCACGGGTTCGATGTCGCTCCAGGTCAAGCCCGCTTTTTCCAGGGCGAGCAGCAGCAGCGTGGTCTGCCAGGAGCCGTGGCCGAGCGCGACGCGCTGGCCCTTGAGGTCGGCGGGGCCGGCGATCGGCGAGTCGTCCGGGACGACGATCCGGCCGTTCTCCACGCGCGGCCCGGAGATCGCCACGTAGACGACGTCGTGCCCCTTCGCCTGCGCCGTGACGGGCGGCGTGGACCCGGTGCCGATGAAGTCATAGCCGCCGTCGAACAGGTGGTCGCCGTGCCCGGACGGGAGGCCCTCGGTCGGCGCGGGACGGTCCCCGGCGGGCAGCGACCGCAGGTCGACCCACTCCACGTCCGGGACGGCCCGTTCGAGGATGCCGCGGTGCCGCAGTACCCACAGCGAGTTGTTCTGCGGGAAGTAGCCGACGCGCAGGGTCATGATGTCTTTCCTTTCAGGAGGGGCAGGACGTGGCGGCCCACGCGCTGGGCCTCTTCGAGGTGGGGGACGCCCGCGAGGATGAAGGCGTCCACGCCGAGGTCGATCAGCTCGTCGAGCCGCGCGGCGACCTGGTGGTAGTCGCCGACGAGCCCGAACAGCGGCCCGGGCCGGAGCCGGTTGAAGCCGCCCCACACGTTGGGCTGCACTTCGAGGTCGCGGTGGTCGGAGCCGGCGCCGGCGGTGAACTCGCGTCCCCGCTGCCAGCCGACGGACTCGCTCGCGTCGGGGGTGCGCTGCGCTTCGCCGATCCGCGCCCAGCCCCGGCGCACCTCCTCCCACGCCTCCTCCTCCGTCTCGCGGGCGAGGACGTCCACGCGGACCGCGAACTTCGGGGGAGTGTCGCTGTGCTCGCGGACGAGGTCGAACTTCGCGGCGAGCGCGTCGAACGGCTCCAGCCAGGACAGGTAGTGGTCGGCGTGGCGGCCCGCGGCGGCGATCGCGGCGGGCGACGAGCCGGAGAAGTAGATCTCCGGGAACGGCTGCCCGCGCAGCTCCGGCGGGAGCGCCGCGCCCTCGACCCGGTAGAAGCGGCCCTCGTGGTCGAACGGGCCGTCCCACACGCCCTTCAGCACGTCGAGGAACTCCGACGTGCGGGCGTACCGGTCGTCGTGGTCGACCTTGTCGCCCCACCACAGCTGCTGCGGCCCGCCGCCGCCCGAGATGATGTTGTAGACGACGCGTCCGCCCGTCGCCGCCTGCAACGACGCCGACATCCGCGCAGCCTGGACGGGATGCAGGAATCCCGGCTGGAAGGCGATCATGAACCGGTAGGCGGTGGTCTCCCCGGCCAGCGCGGCGGCGGCCGCCCACGGGTCGTCGGTCTCGGGGAAGGACGGCATCAGCCCGCCGACGAACCCGGACCGCTCGGTCGCCCGCGCCACCTCCGCCATGTAGTCGAGGGGGCCGTACCCGTCCGGCGCGGCGTCGCGCAGGCCGGGGCCGAGGCTGCCGGGCAGGTACGGGCCGAAGCCGCCGCGGGTGATGTCGCCGAGCCGCAGCGCGGGCGCGTCGCCCTCCATCGCGATGCGCCAGTAGATGTCAACCGGCACGTTCGGTCTCCTTCCGCAGCAGGGGCAGGACGCGCTGCGCCAGCCAGTACGCGGTGGCGGGCGTCGCCGCCGGCTCCACGAAGAACTCGGCGACGCCCTCGTCGGCGCGGCGCAGGATCTCGTCGGCGAGCGCGTTCTCGTCTTCGGCGTCGACGCGCAGGCGCAGCGCCGGGTCGACGCCGTCCGGGACGAGGCCGGGGTCGTCGTCGGGGCCGATGAGATGCGCGTCGGCGTGCTTGGCGGACAGGGCGAGGGCCTCCGGCGACGTCCCGGACAGGTACACGCGCGGGAACGGGCGCGGCACCCGTGAGCCGGGGAAACCGCCGTCGAGCACCTGGAAGTGCTCGCCCTCGAAGGTGTACGGCCGCTCGCCCCACACGCCCTTCGCGATGGTCAGGAACTCGTCGGCGCGGGCGTAGCGGGCCGGGCCCTCCAGGTAGTCGCCGTGCGCGCGGGCGACGTCGGGGGAGAGGTCGACGGCGAGCCGCCACGCGAGCCGCCCGCCGGTGTAGCGCTGCAAGGACGCCGACAGCTTCGCCGCGTAGACGGGCGTCGCGATCGCCGGATGGAACTCGGCCGCCACCTGGATGTGCCGGGTGTCGCGCAGCACCGCCGCCGCGAGGACCAGCGGGTCGTGGCCGCCCGGGTCGAACGGGACGAGCACGCCGTCCAGCCCGCCCAACTCAGCGGCCCGGCCCACCGCGCGATGCTCGGGCTCGACGGTGCGAGGCCGCACGTCGGTGACGAAATCGGGCAGCACCGCCCGTCCGGGCGCGCGAGTGGGCGCCACGACATGCAAGCGGGTCAACGTATCGCTCCTTCCGGCGGCCGTCCGGCCTTCTCCTTCTCGGACTCCGGCTCGGGGCCGGTGAGCCGGACGCCGAGGTCGGCCAGCAGCCGGCGGCGCAGCGCGGTGAACGCGGGATCGGCGGCGTCGCGGGGACGCCGTGCCGCCACCCGCTCGTCGGTGACCAGCCGGCCGTCCTTCAGCACCGCGACCCGGTCGGCCAGCCGGATCGCCTCGTCCACGTCGTGGGTGACCAGCAGCACCGCCGGACGGTGGGTGCGGACCAGGTCGTCGACGAGGTCCTGCATCCGCAGCCGGGTCAGCGCGTCGAGCGCGGCGAACGGCTCGTCTAGCAGCAGCAGTTCCGGTTCCCGGACCAGTGCCCGCGCCAGCGCGACCCGCTGCGCCTCGCCACCGGACAGCGTGTGCGGCCACGCCCGCGCGTGGTCGGCGAGGCCGACCTCCGCGAGCGCCCGCCTCCCCTTCTCCTGCATGGCGGCGCCGCGCGGCAGCCCGACGACGACGTTGCCCAGGACGCGCTTCGACGGCACCAGCCGCGGTTCCTGGAAGACGATCGTGCGGGCCTCGGGCACCAGGACGGTGCCGCCGTCTGGCCGGTCGAGGGCGCCGAGGATCCGCAGCAGCGTCGTCTTGCCGGTGCCGCTGGCGCCGAGGAGCGCGACGAACTCGCCGCGTTCGATGTCGAGGTCCACCCCGTCCAGGACGGCGCGGGCCCCGAAGACCCGGCGCAAGCCCCGCAAGTGCACGGCGGTGCTCATCGTGCCGGTGCTCATCGCGCCGCCTCCTTCGCCCGCCACGGCATCAGCAGCCGCTCGGCGCCGCGCGCGAGCAGGTCGGCGGCCAGCCCGAGCAGCCCGTACACCAGCACGCAGACCGACAGGATGTCGGTGCGCGAGAAGCTCTGCGCCTGCGTCATCAGGTAGCCGATCCCGGACGTGGAGTTGATCTCCTCGGCGGCGATCAGCGCGATCACGCTGAGCGTCATCGACAGCCGGAACCCGGCGAGCAGCGAGGGCAGCGCGCCCGGCAGCACGACCTCGCGGACGAGCCGCCACCCGCCGAGGCCGAACGTGCGCATCGCCTCCAGCAGCCGCCGGTCCACGTTCCGGACGCCGCCCGCGGTCGAGACGTACATCGGGAACGTGGTGGCGACGGCGATGAGGATGACGCGGGCCGATTCGCCGATCCCGAACCACACCATGAACAGCGGGACGAGCGACAGGAACGGCAGCGCGCGGAGCAGTTGCAGCGGCGAGTCCAGCAGTTCCTCACCGAGGCGGGAGAAGCCGGTGACGACGCCGAGCAGCAGCCCGGCGGCGAGCCCGCACGCCAGGCCGAGCACCGCGCGGGTCAGCGAGACGCGCAGCGCGTCGGTGAGCTGGCCGTCCGTCCACAGCTCGCGGGCCGCGTCCGCGACCGTCGCGGGCGAGGCGAGTACGTCGGGGCTGAGCACCCCGGTCGCGGACGCCAGCCACCAGCCGCCGAGCAGCGCGAGCGGGCCGAGGGTGCGCAGCGCGACGGTCACGCCGCGGCGCCGCGGCCTCGGGATGCGCGGGCGCGGGACGACGAGATCGGCATACGCGGCTGTCTCGGCAGGGGCGGCGGTCATGTCCCGCTCCCGGGCAGCGTCACGACGTACGGCTTGACGTCCACCTTCACCGGGGTGATCTTCTGGTCGGCGAAGAACTGCGCGACGCTCGCGAATCCGGTGAGGTCGGCCGCCCCGATGGGCCCGGCGGTCGCGCCCTGCGCGAGGTTCTGCACGGTGAGCCGCTCGGCGGCGCCGCTGACGGCCTGCGGCCCCGCCTTGGTGAACACGTTGACGTAGGCGCCGGGGTTCTTGATCTGGTCCTGCCCGCGGTCGTGGAGGTACTGGTAGAACGCCTTGACGACCTCGGGGTGCGCGTCGGCGAGCTTCGTCCGGACGGCCCACACCGAGTAGTTCTGCGACCCGATCTGCCCGCCGTTCACCAGGAAGCGCGCGCTGGTCGCGGCCATCTCGGGGAGCGAGTACGTCGCCCAGACCGCCCACGCGTCGACCTTCCCGGAGTTGAAGACGGGGGCGGTCTGCGCGGGGTTGAGGTAGACGCGCTTCACCTGGTCCGGCTTGATCCCGGACGCGGCGAGCGCCTTGAGCAGCAGGTACTCGGCGGTCCCGCCCTTGTTCACCGCGACCGACTTGCCGACCAGGTCGCGGGGCGTCCGGATCGGGGAGTCCTTGCGGACCAGGATCCCCTCGCCGATCTTGTCGGGGGCGATCTGGGCGAACAGCTTGAAGCCGGGCTTCTGGGCGAGCGCGGCGATCGCGGAGGTGATCGAGCCCTGCGCGAAGTCCAGTTCGCCGGCGTTCAGCTCCTGCGCGGCGGGCGCGAACGGCCCGGCGCTGCCCGTCCACGCGACCTTCGCGTGCACGGCCGACAGCGCCTTGGCCAGGCTGCCGTCCTTCTTCCCGGCGGCGAGCACCCCGGAGTTGCCCGGGTCGGGGACGCGGATGGTGATCGTCCCGCCGCCGGACGCGTCCGCGTCCGAGCCGCCGCAGCCCGTGGCGGCGAGCAGGACCGCGAGGGCGCCGGCGGCCAGGGCCGGAAGGGCGGGGAAACGCTTCATGGATGCTCCTGTGCGACGAAGGCGAGCCGCGGGACGAGGTCGCGCGCGGCGGCGAGGGGTGCGGGATCGGCCCAGGCGGACACGTCCACCGGGGCGTCGTGGAAGCCGTGCCGGCGCAGGAACTCCTCCTGCTCGGCCAGCAGCGCGAGGCGGTCGGCGCCGAGACCGGCGTGCAGGTCGCGGTGGAAGCCGTCGCCGTAGGCGCGGGCGACGCCCTCGGCGCCCGAGCCGGTCTCGTCCCGCAGGATGCGGGCGAGGTCGCCGGGATGGTCGCGGGCCCAGTCGGCGGCGCCGAGCAGTACGGCGAGGAACCGGACGACCAGGTCGGGTTGGTCGTCGAGCAGCCGCTGGTCGACGGTGATCGGACGCGGCGTCCCGTTGTTGACCCGCCACCGGCGGTCAGGCAGGGCGTCGAGGTCGATCGCGACCTTCGCGCCGTAGCGGGCGGCGGTCTCCACGGCGACCGAGCCCTTGGTGTACACGGCGTCGACGCGGCCGTCGCGCAGCGCCGCGAGCTCGGCCTCCCATTGCCCGGGGAGGGCGTCGCCGTCGAGGTCGACGAGCTCGGCGTCGGCGAGGGTCAGCCCGGCCTGGCGGAGCGCGCCGTCGAAGCCGCGCAGCGCCATCGCGCGCCAGAAGTCGATCTCGATGGAGCGGCGCGGGACGGCGAGGCGGCGGCCCTTGAGGTCGTGCGGGCCGTGCACGCCCGCGCCCGGGCGGGCCAGCACGACCTGCCGCTCCTCGAACCAGGTGAGGCCGACCAGGCGGGTCGGCGCGCCGGTGGAGCGGGCCCACAGCGCGGGGACGTTGCCGCCCTCGCGGACGAGCGTGGGAAGCCGGTGGCGGAAGTGCTCGCCGCGGACGGCTCCGGCGCCCGCGTCCTGGAGCGAGCGCACGGCGATGCCGTCGGCGGCGAACTCCGCCGCGAGCCAGCCCTGGTCTGCGGCGATGCCGGTGGCAGTGGGGACGGGACAGCGGGTGAACCACAGGTCCCGGGGACGGGTGTCGGCCATGGCGGCGAGTATTGCCAACAAAACCTACCAACTCAATATAGATCCCATAGGGTGGGAAACATGGCAGAAACTCCCGCCGGCGGGCAGGCGGTGTGGCGCGCGCTGGACCTCCTGCTCTGCTTCCGCGACGGCGGCCCGCCGCCGACCGCGTCCGCCCTCGCCCGCCGCCTCGGCCTCAGCACCTCGACCGCGCACCGGCTCGCGCAGACCCTCGCGGGCGCGGAGTTCCTCGTCCGCGACCCGGCCGCCCGCTACCGCATCGGCCCGGCGCTGACCGAGCTGGGCCTGCTGTCGTTCCACCAGCAGGGCCTGCACCGGGTCGCGCCGGAACTGGAGCACCTGGCCCGCGTCACCGGGACGACGGCCGACCTCGCGATCCGCAGCGGCGACCACGCGCTGCTGCTCGCCGGCGGCACCGTGCGGCGCACCGAGGACGGCGTCGGGCTGCGCCGCCCGCTGCACTCCACCGCGCTCGGCAAGGTGCTGCTCGCCTGGCCCCGGCCCGGCGCCGACGACCTGGCCGGGCTGGCGCCGCTGCGCCCGCTCACCGGCCGGACCATCGCGGACGTGGACGAGCTGCGCGCGGAGGTCGAGCGGGTCCGCGCCGCCGGGCACGCGATGAACGACGGCGAGTCCGCCGAGGGCGTGCGCACCCTCGCCGTCCCGCTGCTGGACCGGGCCGGCCACGCCCGCTACGCGCTCGCGCTGCGCTCGACGCCCGAGGTCGTCTCGGACGCGCGGGTCCCGTGGTTCCTGGCGCACGCCCAGTCCTGCGCGCGGGCGATGGAGGTGCTGCTGCTGCCGCCGGACGAACGGCGCGGCTGGCCGGGGCAGGGGCCCGGGCCCGGCCGCCAATAACCGGTATTTCCTACTGCTTTAATTGACTTTTTGTCGGACGCGCGCCTACACTCCCCGCGTCCGCCGGATGCGGCCCGGCCCTTGGGAGACGACCGTGACCACCACATGCGACCAGCCAGCGCGGCGGGCATCCCCGCGCGACCACGCCGACTGGCTCGCGCTGGCCCGGACCACCGCCGCCGGCCCGGACGTGGACGACCCGGACGGCCGGTACGCCGGCCGCCCGCAGGCGCGCGCCGCCGAGGCCCTGCGGCGGGCCGGGCTGCTCACGCTGCCGATCCCCGCGCACCACGGCGGCGGCGGAGCCTGCTGGCGCACCGCCTACCAGGTCGTGCGCGAGGTCGCCGCCGTCAACGGCGACATCGGGCTGCTGCTCGGACACCACTACCTGCTGACCTGGACGCCCGCTCTCCTCGGCGCGGAGGAGGCCCGCGAGCGGGTCTGGCCGCGCGCGGCGGCCGGGGCATGGCTCCTGGGCGGCGCGCCCGACCCGCGCGAGACCGCGCCGACGCTGGTGACGGGCCCGCGCGGCGGCCTCCACCTGGACGGCGCGACCGCGCTCGCACCCGGCGCCGTCCTCGCCGACCGCCTCTCCGTCGGTGCCACCCGCACCGGCACCGGGGAGCCGCTGATGGTCCTGGTCGATCCGGCCGGCCCCGGTGTCGTGCGGGCCGGGGACGCAGAGGTCCGCTTCGCCGGGGCCGCCGTGAACGAGGACGACGTCATCGGCCGGCCGCCCGGTGCCCGCGCCGCATCGGCCGCGCTGATCGCGCCCGCCATCCAGCTGATGTTCGCGCAGCTCTACGTCGGCATCGCCGAAGGAGCCCTGAACGCCGCCCGCGCGCACGCGGTCGCCAGGACCCGGCCCTGGCCGCTCGGGCAGGCGAGGCGGAACGGCGGCGACGCCTACCTGTCCGGCGCCTACGGCGGCCTGCTGGCGCAGGTGCGCGCGGCGCGGGCGCTGGCGGATCAGGCCGTCGAGGAGCTGAGCCCGGCCCTGCACGGGGCGGACGGCGCGGAGCCGTCCGGGCGGGGGTGCGGCGCGCCGGCGGTGCTGGTCGCCACCGCGAAGATCGCCGCCGTCCAGGCCGCGCTGGCGGTCGCCTCCCGCGTCTTCGAGCTCGCCGGTCCCGGCTCGGCCCGGTCGAGCCCGGGCCTGGCCCGGTTCTGGCGCTACGCCCGCGCCCTCGACGACCCGGTGGCCTACCGGCAGACCGAGGTCGGCCGGGAGTTCCTGACCGGCGAGTTCCCTCCCGAAAGGAAGGCCGCACCGTGACCCTGCCCCACCGCGTCGATCGCAGCGAAGGCAAGCCACTGGTCGCGGTGGTCGGCGGGGGAGCGAGTGCGACGCTGCTGGCCGCGCATCTCCTGCGTCGCGCCGGCGCGGTACCGCGCCTGCTCCTCATCGACAGGGACGGGCTGCACGGCCGGGGCCAGGCGTACTCCACCCAGGATTCGAACCACCTGCTGAACGCCCGCGCGGCGAACATGAGCGGTGTCCAGGACGACCCGGGCCACCTCTTGGACTGGACGTGCTCGCAAGGAATCGAGGCGTCGGGAGAGGACTTCCTCCCGCGCCCCCTGTACGGCCGCTACCTGCGGAACCTGCTCGATGCCTCGGCTCGGGCGCGGCCGGGCCATCTGACCGAGCTGACCGGCACCGTGCTCGCCCTCGAGGCGGAACCCCTGACCGGAGGCTGGAAACTCCACCTGGCCGACGGCACTTCCCACCTGGCCGACGCGGTCGTGCTGGCCGTCGGCAACCAGGCACCGAGCCGCCTGCTCTGGCAACCGCCGGCGCACCGCTACATCGCCGACCCGTGGCGACGCGGGGCACTGGACGTCATTGACGACGACGCGCCCGTCCTGATCGTCGGCACCGGACTGACGATGGTCGACCTGGCCATCAGCCTCACCGGCCAGGATCCGGACCGCGTCGTTCATGCCGTTTCCCGGCACGGGTTGCTGCCCCGGCCGCACCATCCGCCGCCGCGCCCGCCCGAGGCCGGGATCGTGCTGCCGGCCGAACCGATGAGCCTGCGCGAGCTGCTGCGCTGGAGCAGGCTCGCCGTCCGCGGCAACGGCGGGGAGTGGCACGGCTTCGTCGACGCCGTCCGGCCGCACGTCCCGGCCTTGTGGGGACGGCTTTCGGAAGCCGACCGGCGGCGCTTCCTCGATCTCGTCGCCCGGCATTGGGAGGTGCACCGCCACCGGATCCCGCCCGCCTCGGCCGCCCGGATCGACGCTCTGCGCGCCGCCGGACGCCTGCGCGTCCTGCGCGGCCGCATCGACGAGGTCCGAACCGACGCGGAACACCGGCTCGCCGTGAGGATCGCCAGCGACGGCGAAGCCGCGGAGGTGAACGTCGGCTGGCTGGTCAACGGCACGGGGCCCGCGGCCGGCCCTGCGACCGACACGTTCCTGTCCGGCCTCGTCAGCGCGGGGATCGCCCGCCCCGGACCTCTCGGCCTCGGGCTGGACGCCGACGCCGGCGGCGCCGTCCGCGACGCGGCGGGCCGTCCCCACCCCAACGTGTTCACCCTCGGACCGCCCCTGCGCGGAGTCCGCTACGAGACCACGGCCATCCCGGAGATCCGCGCCCAGGCGGCCGTCCTCGCCGACCGTCTGGCCCTCCTCGGCCGTTCCGCTCACCGCGCGTCCAGCAGGGAGAACCAGGCGATCCCGACGTAGCGCGCCGCCCGGTCGAAGTTTCCCTACTTGACATATCGGAAAACCCGACTAAGTTGCATGATCATGTCGTCGGTCCGCGAAGCCCAGCACGATCCGCGCTCCCGGTCGATCGGGCACCGGTGAGCGCGGATCTCGTCGATCGGCGCCGCCTGTTCCACGCGCGCCCGGAGACGGCGTTCACCGAGCTGTGGACGTCGGCCGCCATCGCGGCGGAGCTGCGGCGGCTCGGGCTGCGCGTGCGGACCGGGCGCGACGCGATCGACCTCTCCCGCGTCCCGGCCTGCCCGGCCGGGACGAGCTGGACGCGGCCGCCGCCCGCGCCCGAGCCTGGGGCGCCGGCGAGGAGGATCTCGCACCCGTCCGGGACGGGCACACGGCGGTGGTCGCCGACATCGAAGGCGAGGCGCCCGGCCCCACGGTCGCGCTGCGCGTGGACATCGACGCGCTGCCGCTCACGGAGTCGTCGGCGCCCGAGCACGCTCCCGCGCGGGACGGGTTCGCCTCGCTGGCGCCCGGGGCGATGCACGCCTGCGGCCACGACGGCCATATCGCGGTCGGTCTCGAACTGGCGCGCCGGCTCTCGTCCGGCCGGATCGCCGGGCGGGTCCGGCTGCTGTTCCAGCCGCCGAGGAGGGCGGGCGAGGCGCCCGCGCGATGCTGGACGCGGGAGTCCTCGCGGGCGTCGACCGGCTGTACGCGCTGCATCTGGGGCTGGGCCTGCCGGTCGGCGAGGTCGCCGCCGGCACGCACGGCTTCTTCGCCAACGCGAAGCTGCGGGCGGTCTTCACCGGGCGCCAGTCGCATGCGGCCGCCGCCCCGGAGGAGGGACGCAACGCCCTGCTCGCCGCGGCGCAGGCGACGGTGGCGCTGCACGCGCTGCCCCGCTTCGCGTCCGCCGACACCCGGGTGAACGTCGGGGTCCTGCGTGCGGGCACCGCGCCCAACATCGTGGCCGGGCGTGCCGAGATGGCGCTTGAGCTGCGCGCCTCGGACGGCGACGTCTGCGACGAACTGGAGCGGCGCGCCCGCAACGTGCTGGCCGCTGCGGGAGCGTCCGGTGAGGTGGCGGTGGACATCGAGCGGATCGGCGCCGCCACGACCGCCGTCTGCGATCCGGCAGCGGTGCGGGCCGTCGCCGGCGCGGCCCGCTCGCTGCCCTCGGTGTCCGCCGTGCACGAGGACCACCGGTTCGGGGCGAGCGACGACGCCACCCTGCTGATGCGGGACGTGCAGGAGCGCCGTGGGACGGCGACGTACGCGGTCGTCGACTCGGGCCTCGGGGTACTTCAGCCCGGCACCGGTGTTGAGGACGACGACGCGCTCGTCCTCGCCCAGCCAGCCCGAGGCGCGCAGCTTGCGCGCGGCGGCGAAGGCGGCGGCGCCCTCGGGGCAGACGAACGCGCCCTCCAGCGCGGTGACCTCGGCGAGTTCGGCCAGCAGTTCGGCGTCGGTCACGGCGACCGCCGTGCCGGACGTCTCCGCCAGCGCGTCGAGGATGAGGAAGTCGCCCAAGGGCTTGGGCACGTTGATGCCGAACGCCACCGTGCTCGCCTTCTCCCAGGGACGCGTCACCCGCTCACCCCGCTCGAAGGCTTCGACGACCGGGGCGCAGCCCTCCGCCTGCACCGCCACCAGGCGCGGGAACGGTCCGGAGATCCAGCCCAGCTCGCGCAGCTCCGTCAGGGCCTTGCGGATCCCGATCAACCCCACGCCGCCGCCCGTCGGGTAGAGGATCACGTCGGGCGGCGTCCAGCCCAGCTGCTCGACGATCTCCAGGCCCATGGTCTTCTTGCCCTCGATGCGGTAGGGCTCCTTGAGCGTCGAGGCGTCGAACACCCGGTCCCCGGACGCCGCGACCAGCTCGCTGACGATGCGCCCGGCGTCACTGATCAGGCCGTCGACCAGGTGCAGGTCCGCGCCGGACGCCGCGCATTCGCGCCGCGTGATCTCCGGGGCGTCGACCGGCATCACGACCGTGGCGGTCAGCCCGGCCCGGGCGCCGTACAGGGCCCAGGCGGCGCCGGCGTTGCCGTTGGTGGGCATCGCGAACCGCTCGACGCCGAGCTCGGCCGCCCGCGACACCCCGACGGCCGCACCGCGGGCCTTGAACGAGCCGGACGGCAGCAGCCCCTCGTCCTTCATCAGCAGCCCGGGCAGGCCGACGCGCTCGCCGTGGCGAGCAGCGGCTTCCCGCAGTCGGGGCACAGGTTCTGCAGGACGCCGGCGTCCCGCTCGATCCCGCACCAACCGCACTCCAGATGGGAAAGGTGGCTGAAAGCCATGCCCCGCTCCTCCCGACGTCCGCGACCGTCCCTCTATCCCCACCAGCCTAGTAGGAATTAGTGGTTTGATCACTGCCGCCCCGTGTCGTCCGGCCGGTCACGTGGCCACACCTGCGTAGAGTGCTTGCATAGGGTGTGGCCACACCCCTGCAGCGAGAGGTGCCGGCCCCATGAGGCTCGAACTCACCAACTACGAAGCCCTGCACGGTTGGGGCGTCGTCAACAACAGTGCCGCTTGGCATGCCCAGCGCAACCGCAAGCCCTCCCTGGCCGAGCAGGCAGTCGGGGACATCCTCTTCGCGGCCTACGACTGCCGGACCGACACCACGACCACGGTCGAGCTCAGCGACGACGAGCGCGCGGCTCTCGCCGAGCTGGTCAGCGAACACATCGCAGCGTGGGTGAAGCGCGGTCAGGAGAACGCCGCGACACCCCACCTGCGCTCGCTGGTCGTGAAGCTGGGCGGCTGACATGCCTACACCGGGCAGCCCGCAACGAAGGTTCCGCCTCGCCGACGACGCCCTGTGGGACGAGTACGGCCAGGCGTGCCGTGACGTCAACGGCAGCGCGGACCGCAGCGACGACATCCGCAAACACGTCGAGGCCGTCGTCGCCGAATGGAAGAAGCGGCGCGAGGTGAGCTGATTCCTGCCGTCCACTAGTCATCCGGGTGAGCGGTGGACGGCCGGATCTTTGGACGAAGGCGCATTTTCGGGGTCCCCGCCAAGGCTGATCATCGCCAGCACATCTCGCGGCGATCGCCACGGCCGCGAGGAACCGCCTCAGAAAGGGCCCCTCATGCGCCTTTCCCGCCCCACCGTCCCGTCGCGTCTGGTCGCCAAGCTCGCGGTCCTGGCCTGCGTCGCGTCCGGCGCCGCCGCGACCGCGGCCGTGACCGCCGCTCCCGCCTCCGCGGCGTGCACCGACATCGACGTGGTCGTCGCCCGTGGCACCGGCGAGCCCGGAACCCTGGGCTGGATCGTCGGTGACCCCGTCTACGCCGCGCTCAAGAACAAGATCGCCTTCAGGTCGTTCATGGGGTACCCGGTCAACTACCCCGCCGACCTCAGCATCGGGTCGGCGTCCAAGGGCAACACCGACCTCGTCAACCACATCAAGAGCCAGGCGGCGTCCTGCCCGAACCAGAAGTTCATCCTGGTCGGCTACTCGCAGGGAGCCAACGTCGTCGACAACTCGATCGGGGTCAGCAGCGACGGCGCGCTGGTCGGCGGACCCATCACCGCCACCATCCCCGCCTCCGCCGAGCCCCGCGTCGCCGCCGTCCTGCTGTTCGGCAACCCGATCCGGGCCATCGGCCGGAAGGTGACCGGAACGTACGCCGGCCGCACTCTCGACACCTGCGCCACCGGCGACCCGATCTGCGGGAACGGCATCGACATCACCGCACACCTGAGTTACGGCAACAACGCCGCCCAGGCCGCCTCGTTCGCGGCCGGGAAGGTCTGACCGTTTCCGCCTCCGCCCGTCGCCGACGAGTCGCCGCGCGAATCGCGGTCGAGACGGCGGCGGGCGGCCGGTCCGCTAATGGCCGTTCGCTCCGTGTTCGGGAATTGCGCCCGGCGCCTGCAAAACCCTGACCGCTTCCAGGGCCAGGACGAGTTCCGTGGCCTCGCGCGGATGGTCGAGCCTTCGTCCGGTCAACCGCTGAATCCGGCGGAGCCGGCCGAGCACGGTGTTGCGGTGGCAGAAGAGCCGCTGGGCCGCGCGCGCCGTCGACCCATGGCAGTCCAGCCATGCAGCCACGGTCCGCATGAGCGACTCGCGTTCGCCGCGATCGAGATCGAGGAGCGGCCCCACCACGGTGTCGCGCAGATGGCGGGCGAGTTCGGGCTGGGCGGCCATGAACGCGGCCGGCAGGCGCTCGTCCAGGCGCACGAGCCGGTTCGCATCGCGCGGCCGGGAGCCGGGTTCAGGAGCGGTCCCCATTGTCTCGCCGCAGTCCTCCGCGGCGGCGACCGAGCGGGCGAGGTCGGCCAGCCAGCGTGCCCTTCCCAGGTCCGCGAGGCGGTCGACCGGTAGCCCGATCCCGGCGGGCCGGCGGATCAGCGGGCGCAGGCCGGCGGCGAGGTCGTCGATACCGGCGGCGTCGAGGAGGGCGACACCGAGCAGAGCGCCGGGGCGGGACCGCCAGATCACTCGTGTTCCCACCACTTCGTCGGGCGGGACCGGATCGGTGCGTGCATTCGCGGCGACGACCACGTAGCGCCCGTGCTCGGGAAGGCCCAGCAGCGCACCGACCGAACGGACGCGGTCGGTGTCGTCCTCGTGCCCGTCCAGAAGGTCGTCGAGGGTCTCCAGGGCGGTCTCCACCTCGGCCTTGCGCATGTCGCGCCAGGTCTGGTGGTAGGACTCGGTGATCGAGTCCGACAGCTGGTCGATCATGGCCAGGGCTCGGCGGGCTCCGGACACGAGCACCGCCAGGTCGTCCGGATACCGCTCGGTGACCACGTCCGCCATGCACTCCCACAGGAGGCCGCCGGCCAGCCGGTAGGTGCGCAGGACCGTCTCCAGCGGCAGGCCGGCTTCGGCATATCGGCGTCCGATGCGCCGCGCGAAGGAGATGTCCGGACGCTCCATGCCGCGAGTGGCGATGGCCTCGAGCGCCGATTGCAGGCCGGAACGCGCCGACTCGCGGAACGCCCGGCTGCCGAAGGCCCGCCGCCCGTCCGGCCCCTCCGCTTCCTGAAGCCGGAGGACGAGCCGGTCGGTCAGTTCGGGAAGCCGGTCGTGCAGTGCCCGAACCGCGCTCTGGACGACGGTGTGCTGCCGTTCCTCAAAGGTGCTGGGCATGGTGGTCACATCTCACCGCCGTTGGACACCGAGCCTTGCCATCATCAGGGGCCAGAACCGGCGCATCTCGAGTTCCCACATCTCCCAGTTGTGCCATCCATCGCCATATACGTGCGCGGTGACCGGGACGTTCAATTCGCGCAGCCGCCGGAGGAAGTCGATCGACGTCATTCCGCAGAAGACCTCCTGCACCTGGACCGAGTGCTCCTGCCCGGGCTCCGGACGGTCCGCAGGGCCGGGAAGGCCGGTGGTGCCGCTGGAGACGTACAGTCCGGTGCCTCTCAGGTTCGCGGCGAGCACGTAGGGATCATGCGCCCTCCAGTTATCCTCGTCCACCCCGGGGACGCCCAGGACCCGGAACGGGTCGCCGCTGTCGGTGAGGAAACCCTGTACGAAGAGCGTCACCCACGGAATTCCCGGCCTGGTCAGGTGCAGGATTCCGCTCGCCGACGCGACGTACCGGAACATGCCGGGATGGCGCGCCGCGTAGATCATCGCGCCGTAGGCCCCGGAGGAAATGCCCATGGCGGCGCGGTCCCGTCCGGCTCGGTAGTTGCGCTCCATCAGTTGCAGCACTTCCGCGGTATGGAAGGTCTCCCACTTCGGCGGACCGCCCTTGCCGTAGTTCCACCAATCCGTGAAGGCGCCGTCGTCGGACTCGGGCATCACCACCATGACGTCGTAGCGGGCGGAGACCTCCTCGATATCGGTGCTCCGGGTCCAGGAGACGTAGGTGTCCCGACCACCGTGGTAGGCGTAGACGACGGGCCACCGCCGATTGGCGTCGGGCGACCATTCCTTCGGAACGAGCACGCGCACCTTGCTCTTCTTCGCCAGGGCCGGCGACGACACCGTGACGTCGAAGGTGCGTTCGTCCAGCCGGTCCGTGGCGACGATCCTGGCCCCGTCGTCGGCCGGGACCGGGGCCGAGAGCGCCGCCCCGGCCTCGGATGCGGGCGGCGGCGCGGCCGTGTCCCCGGGTCCGGTCATGGCCGAGATGATCGCCATGGCCGCCGCGACCGGGAAGACCATGGACCGCACACCCAGCATCATCGGCCTCCAGACTCGCGCTTTTCGCGTTACGGAACATTAGGTCGCCGGTACGGTTCCGCCCTTGCACGCCGATGACAAGATCAGATTTTTTCCTTATCATTTTGATCAGTAGCGGTCGAATTGTTCGAGGCCACGAGTCGGTCAACACGTCCGTTCTCGCGTCACGTCGATGAGACCGGCGACGATGCCGGTGCTCGCGCCCAAGGCGGCGGTGCGGTCGCACAGAGATCGGGCGTCCGCCTTGACCGGATCGCGGCCCTGATGACACTGACAAAGTCAGACAGTCAGGCGGGGGCTTCGACAATGGGAGGACGCTCGTGCCGACAAGGAGGATGCCGGCCCGAAAGCCCCACTTCATTTCTCACCGGAGCCGTTCGAATGACGGTCTCGGCGACCTGCTCCGGCCCCATACGGACTCGGTCGTGGACGAGGTCGTTCGAGAGATCCGGCTGCATGTGCCCGAGTACGCGCAGCCGCCCGACAGCGACTACGGCCGTCGGCTGCGCCGCAACATTTCCGCGACGGTCGGGCAGTTCGTCGACTCCTTGGGCGGGACGGCGGCGGACATCGGCATCCTCACCGTCACGTACAGGCGGTTGGGCGCGCATGAGGCCCGCAACGGCCGCAACCTGGACAGCCTGCAGGCCGCCATGCGGCTGGGCAGCCAGGTCGCCTGCAGGCGGTTCATCAGGCAGGCCTACCGGCTCGAATGGACCAGCGAGACGCTGGCTCTGCTCACCGACTCGCTTTTCCTCCTGCTGGAAAAGGCCGTCAACGCCGCCGCCGAAGGGTACGCCGCCGCTCAGGGGGAAATGGCGACCGAGCGCGAGCGCCACCGCAACCGGCTGCGCGACCTGCTCGTCGCCGATCCGCCCACCAGCCGGGAAGCGCTCATCACCCTGGCCCGCGCGGCGGACTGGGAACCACCGCGCACCATCGGCGTCGTCGCGCTGCTCGCGTCACCGGTGACGGCCTCCCGCGTCACATCGCCGGCGGTTCTCGCGGACTGGGACGGCCCGGAACCGTACCTGGTGGTGCCCGATCCGGACGGCCCCGGACAGGAGCGGTTGCTGTCGGCGCTCTTCCGCGGGCATCCCGGGGTGATGGGGCCCACCGTCCCGTTGAACCAGGGCGCCGTCTCTCTGCACTGGGCTCGGGAGGCGGCCCGGCTCATGCGACGCGGCGTGCTTTCCCCGCGGGGCGTCGTGCGATGCGTGGAGCACCTCTCGGTACTCGCCGCCTCACAATGCGAGGACCTGGTCCATGCCGCCTCGACTCGGCATCTGCGCCCGCTGCTGGACCTTCCCGCCCGGCGCCGGGAGACGCTGGCGTCGACGCTGCTGACCTTTCTCAGCTGCGGCGAGAACGCGATCACCACGGCAGAGCGAATGCACGTTCACCCGCAGACCGTGCGCTACCGGATTCGCACCATCCAGAAGCTCTATGGCGACGACCTCGTCCGTCCCGACAACCGCCTCGACATGATGCTGGCGCTGAACGCCTTTCTGCATTTCTCCAAGGACAGGCCACCGGCCTGATCCCCGCCGTTCGCGGGGACGATGTCCGCTCACCCGGGTGAGCCGTTATGAGCGTCCACTTTGGCACGGGTGACATGGCCGCAGCCTCCGGGCGCGATGAGGATCGCTGACCACCGCGACGTCGAGGCGGCAGCGGGCGCCCCAGCCCCCGCCGCCCCAAGGAGGAGCACCATGCAGATGCGACCGGTTTCGCTGCTGATCCCGGCAGGGTTCGTCGTCGACGCGCTCTGGCGGCGGAGCCGGGCGGCCGGGCTCCCTGCGCTGCCGTCCGCCGACCGGCCGGTGGACGCCCGGCATCGCTTCGTCACCGCGGCCGGAACGCGACTCGACGAGGCGACCAAGCGCGCCGCCAGCGCGTACGCCGACGACCACGGACTGGCCGTGCTAGAACTGGTGCCGGACGGGCTCGACACCGCCCGTGCCCTGGAGCTGGTTCGCCGCCTGCATCCCCGTTCGTACCGGACCGCGCGTCTCGCCCGAGGCATCGGAGCTGGATACGCCATGCTCGTCGACGTCGAGGTCCTCGAGCGAGCGGGCGTCAGACGGCTGACCGGGCTGTCCCCGGTCGAAATGGACGAGCTCGCCGTCCGGCTGAAGTGCTACGCGCCGGTCACCACGGACGTCGCGGTCGTCCCAGGGCCGTCGCCGGTGCCGTGGACGCCCGGCGAGCGCAGGCTGATCCTGCGCCGCCGGTGGATCGCGGACCTGCCCGTCTACCTGGCGGGAAACATCCTCTGCCTCTGCTTGCTGGGGACCTGGCTCGCCGGTTCGGTCGCGACCGGACACGCGCAGGACCGACGTCCCGGCCTGTATGCAAGCGGACGCCGGCGCGCCGCCATACGTGCCGCGATCCTGCTGGCCGCGGTGTGCGCGCGTCCCTACATCGTCACGTTGGGCACGCCACTACAGCCTGACGACCTCGCGCGGTCCGCGCTCACCGGCCCTTTCGGAGCGCTCGTACGATGGCTGCGCGTCGCCACCGCGCCAGAACCGCCGGACCCCGATCTGCCGCGACTCCGCCGGGAGTACGCCGACGAGCTCGGCATGGGACTGGCGCGCTTCTTCGACCGGCCCACCGGCACCTGCCCCTGCTGCGGCGGCACCGACCTGCGCGGATTCCTGTCCAGCGGCGACCACCAGCACCACCGGCCGGGCGTCTTCCACCTCCACAGGTGCCGCGCCTGCGGGCACGTCTTCCAGAACCCCAGGCTGAACGCCGATGGGCTCGCCTTCTATTACCGGGACTACTACGACGGGTCCGGCGCGGCCGAGGTCGAGCGCGCCTTCCGGCTCGCGGCCCCGATCTACCGCGACCGCGCCAGGATGCTGCGCGGCCACGCGGCCCCGAGGAGCTGGCTCGACGTCGGCGGCGGACACGGCCACTTCTGCAACGCCGCCAGAGACGTGTGGCCGCAGACCCGCTTCGACGCGCTGGACCTCAACGACGGCATCAGGGAGGCCGAACGCCGCGGGTGGATCGACACCGGCCACGTCGGCACGTTCCCGGAACTGGCCGACAAGCTCACCGGCGCGTACGACGTCGTCAGCATGCACCACTACCTGGAACACACCACCGCACCGCGCCGGGAACTGGACGCCGCCGCGCGGGTGCTCGAACCGGGCGGTCACCTTCTCATCGAGGTGCCCGATCCGCAATGGGCCATCGCGCGGCTCGCGGGCCGCTGGTGGCACGCCTGGTTCCAGCCGCAGCACCTGAACCTCGTCCCCCTCGGCAATCTCTCGATGATGCTCGCCGAGCTGGGGTTCCGTCCCGTCGCCGTGCAGCGCGGCGCCGCCCACCAGCCGATCGACCTGTTCATGATCGTTCACTTGCTGGTGCACCGGATCGTGCCGGACCCGGCCAAGCCCTGGCGCGACCCCCGCTGGCGGCGGACCCGCGTCGCCGCGCGCACCGCCGTCTACCTCGCCGCCGGCCCCCTCATGCTCGCCGCGGCGATGGCCGACCAGCTCATCCACCCGATCATCCGACGAAGCGAGCGCTCCAACACCTACCGAATCCTCGCCCAGCGACTGCCCAACACCGACGAATGACCGTGCCGCCGCGGAAGAGCACGGGCATCCCGACCGTTGGGGAACCAGATCGTTTGGGATGATCCGCCGATGTCAGGGGGTGTGGCTAGCATGCCGCCATGATCTTGGTGACGGGCGGAAGCGGCACCGTAGGCTCGGCTCTTCTGGAGACGCTGTGCGCCGACGGGCATCGTGTCCGGGCCGCGTACCGCGCGCAGCGCGACGTGGATCGCGCGGTCGGCGCCGGTCGCGACGCCGTCCGGATCGACCTGGGCGAGCCCGCGACGCTCCCGTCCGCGCTGCAAGGCGTCGAGACGGTGTTCCTGGTCGGTGCGATGGGCCCTGACCAGACCCGCCAAGAGCTCAACCTGATCGAGGCCGCGGCGGTTGCGGGGGTTCCTCGGGTCGTCAAGCTGTCGGTCTGGCGGGCCGACGAGGAACTGACGCCGATCGCCGCCCTCCACCGGCCCGCAGAGTTGGCGCTCCAGGCCTCCGGCCTCGGCTACACCTTCCTGCGGCCGAACTTCTACATGCAGAATTTCACTCGGCAGTTCGCCGCTTCGATCAGGACGACCGGCCGGTTCGCCCAGCCCCGCGCCCATGCCCCCATCAGCTTCGTCGACGTCCGCGACATCGCCCGGGTCGCCGCCCACGTGCTCACCACCGACGGCCACGACGGCCGCGTCTACGCCCTCACGGGCCCGGAGGCACTGACTTACGACGACGCCGCCGAGGTGCTCTCACGCCTCCTGGACAGGCCGGTCCGCTTCGTCGGGCTCTCCGACTCCGACGCCCGGGCCGCCATGTTGGAGCGCGGCCTGCCCGAGTACTACGCCGACGCTTTGATCGAAGTGAGCCGCGCCTACCGGAACGGCGGCGCGGAGACCGTCACCACGACGGTCCGCGATCTCACCGGCCGCGAGCCGACGAGCTTCGAGCAGTTCGTCCGCGACCATCGCGCCGCCTTCACCTGAGCCGCAGACCCGTCCCGGCCTCACTCGCTCGTGTCCGATCGGGAAGGGCTCGCCGACGCCTCGGGCCGACAACTCTCACGCATCAAAGCCGCGTCCCCGCTCGACGCGACGGGCCTTATTCGCTGAGCAGCCGCCGATTCGCGGGTAGAGGCCGCGATGCGCGCGGTATCACGGCACCCGTTCGTGCAGCGTCACTCCGGGACGCCGCCAGAGGTCACCGGCGATGACGGCGGGTCCGGTCCAGTTCGGAGGCGTGCGTGGTGACATGCAGGAGCGTTTCGGCGCGGGTGAGCGCGGTGTCGAACGCGGCGGAGCCGACGAAGTCGGAGATCTCGTCGTCTCCGGGCCGTGGGCACGCACAGGTCCAGTGCGCGCCCATTCCGTGCGCAGCGGTCCCCACATGACCCAGCCGATGCTCGTCGAACGCGTCGGCCTCGGCCGCAGTGTGGTCGCCCAGCGCGTCGCCGAACTGGAGACCGCCGGCCTCGTCGAGGGGGCGGGGCTCGGCCCGTCATCGGGCGGCCGCGCGTCCCGGCAGCTGCGGCTGCGCGGGGACCGCGGCCGGATCCTGGGCGTCGACATCGCGGCGACCGAGCTGGTCGTCGGGCTCGCCGACCTCAGCGGCACGCTGCTCGCCACCCGCCAGCAGGCCATCGACGTCGCCGACGGCCCCGAACCGGTGCTCTCCCTGGCCGAGAAGCTGGCCGACGAGCTGATCGGCGCCGCCGCGGCGCCGATCTGGGCGATCGGCGTCGGCGTGCCCGGACCGGTGGAGTTCCGCAGCGGCCTTCCGGTGGTGCCGCCCATCATGCCGGGCTGGGACCGCTACCCGATCCGCGACCGCTTCTCCGCCCGCTATGGGGCCCCTGCATCCGAGCTGCTCCGCCGCCCGCGTGACGTTGCGCTCGCGCAGCAGCACGTCCAGCGTGACGAGCAGGTTCAGGTCGAGGTTGACCAGCAGGCGATCGACGGACATGCGCCAACTATAGGCATGGGTGATGAAAGCCAATGATGGATCGGCCAAGCCAATGGCTCCGCCGCGGTGGTGATCGGCAACGCCCTCTGTGGCGCGCTGCGCGCGGGCGTCGCCGTTCCGCCGGGCTCGTCAGGTCTGCCAGTGGCCCACCAGTTCGGCGTACAGAGGGCTGAGGGCGAGCAGGGAGCCGTGGGTGCCGAGCTGCGGGGCCGAGCCGTCCAGCAGGAGGACGCGCTGGGCCCGCTGCGCGGAGCTGATGCGGTGCGCGATGACGATGAGCGTGCCGCCGCGCCCGGCCAGCGCGCGTTCCGCGCGGGCCTCGGCGGCGGGGTGCAGGTGGCAGGTCGCCTCGTCGAGGATCGTCACGGGCGCCGCGGACAGGTAGGCGCGGACGAGCGTCACGAGCTGGCGTTCGCCCTGCGACAGCGAACCGCCGCCGGGTGGGACGGCGGCCTCGTAGCCGCCGAGCCGGTCCACCGTCGCGGTCAGGCCGATGGCGTCCACGGCCTCGTCGATGTCGGCGGTGGCGGCGTCCGGGCGCAGGTACGTGAGGTTCTCCCGCAGGCTTCCGGCGAAGACGTAGCTCTCCTGCGGGACGAGCGTGACGGCCGAGCGGAGCTGCGCCTCGTCCAGGTCGGGCAGCGGCACCTTGCCGAGCGTGACGCTGCCCCGCTGGGGCCGGACGAGTCCGGCGAGGACGTCGGCGAGCGTCGACTTGCCCGTACCGCTCGGCCCGACCACGGCCAGGTGGGTGCCCTCCGGGATGTGCAGGGACAGGTCGGCGAGGACGGGCGCGGCCGAGGCGGAGTACGCGAACGTCACATGCTCGGTCTCCAGGTCATAGGACGTGGCGGTGACCGGTGCCGCGCGGCGGGACGTGCGGACCGGTTCCGCGCAGACCTCGGCGAGCCGGCCGAGGACCACGGCCAGGCTGAGCAGCAGCGTCCCGCCCGCGTCGACCAGCAGCACCATCGCCGGCTGGAGCCCGGTGACCAGGTAACTCACCCCGCCCGCCACCTGGCCGGTCGTGAGCCGGTGGTCCTCGACGAGCCGCGGCGACAGGGCGAGCAGCGCGAGCAGCGGCAGGTGCACCCCGAGCGCCAGCACGGGCAGCCGGACGAGCCGGGACCGGGCGAAGGCCCGCAGGGCCCCGGCCTGCGCGTCGATCGCCTCGCCGACGGTCTTCGCGGCGCGCGGCTCGGCGGCGCACGCCACGACGTCGCGGACGCCCTCCACGATCTCGGTCGCCGTCTCGCCGATGCGTTCGGCGTCCCGCACGACCGTCCGGTAGCGGCGAATCTGTACGCCGAGGAGGCCACCGAACACCGCCAGCGCGAGCGCCACCGACAGCGCGGCGGTGAGGGCAGGGAGCGGGGCGAGCAGGGTCAACCCGAGCAGTGCGGCGATGCCGGCCGCGAGCATCTGCCGGACGTTGCGCAGCGCCGTCCCCAGCAGCGCCCGGACGGCCTCCGCCTGCTCGGTGACCTGCGAGATCCCGGCACCGGCGGCGCCGGACGCGGGGTCGGCCGAACGGTCGATCGTGCGGCGCAGCGCGCCGGTGACGACGGCACCGACGAGGGAGTCGCGGAGAGGTTCGACGGTGGCGGCGAGCCACGGGTAGATCCGCCGCGTGCCGAGCGCACCGAGCGCCTGCAGGACGGCGAGGGCGGCCAGCCAACCCAGCCCGGTGAGCGGTCGCCGGGCGAGGAAGCCGTCGTCGATGGCGCGGGCGAGCAGCAGCCCGGACGCGAACGACGGCAGGCTCTCGACCGCCGACCACAGGGCCAGGCGCCGCATCGCGGGCCACTGCCCGCGCAGGTGGCGGTGGAGGAGCCGGGCGGCGGGCGCGGCGGTCACCGGGCGGGCCCCGGTGCGGCGGCGCACGGCGCCGGGGCGCCGGGCGGCTCGCCGGGCTCGGCGGCGAACACCGCGCGGTACCGGGGGTCGGCCCACAGCTCGCCGTGGGGCGCGAGCGCGCGGATCCGCCCGGCGTCGAGCCAGGCGACGAGGTCCGCGCGGGCGGCGGTCGCGGGACGGCGCGCCACCACCAGGCTGGTGCGTCCCGCCAGGACCTCCCGCAGCGCCCGCGTCACCCGCATCTCCGTCGCGGTGTCGAGGCTGCTGGTGGCGTCGTCGAGGACGAGCAGCCGCGCGTCCGCCAGCGCCGCGCGGGCCAGCCCGAGCCGCTGCAGCTCGCCGCCCGACATCGGCGCCTCGGCGAGCGGGGTGTCGTACCCGGCGGGCAGCGCCCGGACGAACTGGTCGGCCGCCGCGGTCCGCGCGGCGCGGCGCACCTCGGCGCGGGTGGCGCCGGGCCGCGCGTAGGCGATCATGTCGTGGACGGTCGCGCCGAGCAGCGCGGGACGCTCGAAGGCGTAGGCGACGGCGCGCCGCAGCTCCGGGAGCGCGACGTCCGCGACGTCCACGCCGTCGAGCTCGACGCGGCCCTCGTCCGGGTCGGCGAGCCGTGCGATGGCCGCCACCAGCACGCTCTTGCCCGACCCGGACGTCCCGACGACCGCGACGGCGGTCCGGGGCGGCACCGCGAGGTCGAGGCGGTCGAGCACCGTCCGGCCGTCGACCCGGACGGTGACCCCGCGCAGCCGCAGCGCGCCCGGGCCGTCCGGCAGCGGGACGGGCCGCGCCGGCCGCCGGACGGCCGGCTCGGCGTCGAGGATCTCCGCGACGCGTCCGGCGGCGACCTCGCAGTTCAGCAGCGCGACGAAGGTGTCGAAGAGCGCCGCCGCGCCGACCGCCATGGACGTGTAGGACGCGGCGGCGACCAGTTCACCGGCGGTGACGTCGCCGGTCGCGAGGCGGACCCCGGCGACGCCGACCACCATGATCTGCAGCAGCGGTGCGAGCAGCGACAGCCGCCAGCCCACCTGCCCCTGCGCGTCCCAGGTCAGGCGCCCGGCCGCGCCCAGCAGCGGCAGCGGCCGCAGGATCCGCCGGACCTCGCGGGCGCTGGTGCCGGACGCCCGGACGGTGCGGGCGCCCTGCCGGGCGTCGAGCAGCCGCGTGCCGATCTCCGCCTGGTGGCGCTGGTAGTCGGCGAACGGCGCGCCGGCCTTGGCGACGAACATCCGCAGCGCGAGGACGGCCGGGGGCGTCCCGAGCGCGAAGACCAGCGCGAGCGTCCAGTCGATCAGGCCGAGGGCGACGACCGCGCCGGCCGTGGTCGCCAGCGCCGCCGCGCTCGACAGCAGCAGGGTCGGGAACGCGGCCGGTCCGCCCGCGCTCTCGGTGAGCCGGGACAGCACGTCCCCGGCGGGGAAGCGGCGCCGTCCGGGCGCGCCGAGCTCCAGAACCCGCTCGATCAGGCAGTGCCGGAGCCACGCGGTGATGCGGCTGCCGCAGTAGGTGCCCGCCAGCTCCTCGGCGGCGTCGGCGAGGGCGGCGGTGAGCAGGACCACGGCGAGGCCGGCGATGGCGGCGCCGAGGCCCCGGCCCGAGCGGACGGCGTCGATCGCCCGGCCGAGCATGACCGGGGTCGCGAGCATCGCCGCGACGCGGACGACCGTGGCCGCCGCCAGCAGGACGAGGAGCGCGCGGAAGCGGCGGGCCGCCGCGCGCAGCAGCCGCCTGCCGTCCCGACGCAGCGCCGCGGGCGCGCCGGATGCTCCGGCGAGGAGCGGGGGACCGCCGCCGCCGGCGGGCTCTGGCTCGGGATCGGGCACGCTCGTCGGCTCCGTTCGCGTTCGGCCGCCGCCGGGTTACAGTGGCAAGTGGGTCCGGTCACGGACCGGCCTTGCGGCCGGCCCGTGACCGGTGTCTGCGGACCTGGGTCACCTCAGGCGCCCGGGCCCGCGGTGGGTGCCGGGCATCACGCGCACGAGACGCCGACGCACACGGAGTTCAGAAGGGTCAGCAGGCCGACGCACGCGCACGTGCCGCCCAGCTGAACGCCCTCGATCTCGATCGGGTCGGTCTCGGGCAGCTCCTGAAGCTCCGCCACGAGGTCACCCTCGAAGATGTTCTCCATTCCATTCACCTCCTTTCCCTGGTCGCCCCCACGGTCCGCCCGCCGCGAGGCAGAAGCGGACCACCGCTGTCCGGAGGACCGGGGAGCACGCCTGGACGACGGCGGTGTGCCCGTCGTCGACCTCGAGGTAGTCGAGGCCGGCTCCTTCGGTCCTGCCGAGTTCGAGGAGGCGCCGCCGCAGCGCCCGGGAGTGCGCGACGGGGATGACCTCGTCGCGGGTCCCGTGCGCCAGCAGCAGCGGCGCCGTGAGCGCGGCGCACGCGCGCAGGACGTCGCGTCCCGCGTCCGGCGTGCCGCCGCCGGGTTCCGTGCCGCCGTCGGGTTCCGTGCCGCCGCCCGGCCGGGTGAGCCGTGCGACCCGGTCCCGGACGGGGCCGGGCGCGTCGCGGTACAGGTCGTCGGCGGAGGTGAACGGCGCGAGCGCCGCGCAGCCGGACCACAGGCCAGGGCTGTGGCAGGCGGCCAGCAGCGCCAGGTAGGCGCCGTAGCTGCCGCCGAGCACGACCGGCTCCGGCAGCCCGGCGTCCCGCCGGGGGAGGGCGATGCCGCGCGCCAGGTGGACGACGTCCTCCAGGTCGGGGCCGCCCCAGTCGCCGATGACCGCGCGCAGGTGCCGCTCGCCGTAGCCGGTGCTGCCGCGCTGGTTGGGCGCCACCACCGCGATGCCGGCGGCGGCGAGGTGCTGGAAGAGCGGGTCGAACTCGAACCGCCATGCCGACAGCGGGCCGCCGTGCAGCGCCAGCACCAGGTGCCGCCGCTCGCGCCAGCGGGGGCCGCCGTAGACGATCGCCTCGATCGGCCCCGCCGGGCCCGGCAGCTCGACCAGCTCGGCGTGCCACCAGTCCGCCGCGACGTCGGGCGCCCGCCGCACCGGCGCCCAGCCCGCGAGCGGCGGACGGTGCGCCGTCGCCAGCGTCGGCGGCAGGTGCGGCGCCGAGAACCGCAGGTGGATGCGGTCGCCCGTCCACGAGGCGGGCGGTCCGACCGTCCCGGGCGGGACGGTCACCGGTGCGACGCGGTCGTCCGCCCGGGTGTGCACCAGGAGCCGGGACACCGCGCCCGACACCTCGCTCACCAGCAGGTGCGCGCCGGTGCCGTCGAAGGTCAGCGGGACCATGCCGCCGCCGGGCCGGTTGAGCGCGGCGGGGAACCGGACGCGCCCGCCGCCGGGCGACCACAGCCCGATCCGCAGTGAGCCGGTCCACTGGGCGCCGGGCAGGCCGGTGGTCACCGCGAGCGTCCCCGAGCGGCGGTCGCAGGCGACGATCCGGTCCGCCGTCGTGGCCGCCACCGACCAGACCCGCCGCCAGGAGCGTTCGCGCAGGTCGACGGCGATCCCGTCGGCGCGGTGGTCCGCGGCCGCCTGGTCGAGGAACAGCGTGCGCCCGGCGTCGAGCCAGACGCCGCCCGACAGCGTGCCGGGGACCGCCATGACCGGTTCGAGCCTCCCGCTCGCGAGCGACAGCTCCCAGATCCGCGACCGGTGCTCGTCCTCCAGGGTCACCAGGACGACGGTCTGCGGGCTGCCCGGGCTCGCCAGCGCGTACCCGGAGAGCATCGACGGGACCCACCACGACCGCCCGACGGTCGTGCCGCCGTGCCCGGCCTGCGCCGCCACCACCGTCCCGTGGCCGATGGGCGTCCCGTCGGCGTCGACCTCGGGACGGACGACGAGGAGCCGGCCGTCGTCCAGCGGCAGCGGGCGGCTGTGCCGGTCGACGGGCTCGCGGCGGCCGGGTCCGGAGGCGACGCTCCCGCCGCCGAACACCCGCCGGGACGGCACGGCGCGGGCGAGGTTCCACCGCTCCAGCGTCACGTGGTCGTCGACGGCGCTCAGGCAGGCGGCCCACCGGCCGCTCGCGGAGAAGGCGAGCCCGAACCGGCTCGGGATCCCCGGAAGGGCGGGCACGGCCACGTCCGCAGTGCTGTCCGCGGTGCCGCCCGCGGTGCCGTTCGCGGTCCCGTTCACGGGGCGGACCCCCGCACGGCCGTCCCGGCCACCGCGTCCTCGGCCGCCCCCGGCGCGCCGTCGGCCATCCAGAGCCGCTCCGCGCCGTACCGCAGCCGGACCAGGAACGCCAGCACCCCGCTCAGCCCCTCGCCCCAGCTCGTCGAGACGTCCCCGCGCTCGTCGGGCAGGACGATCCGGCCGTCGCGGTGCGCGCGGTTGGCGACGATGATCCGGGCGAGCCGCCAGGCGGCGGCCCGGTGCCGGGCGTCGCCGATGACGTCGGCCATGTCGAGCAGGAAGTCGCCGTTGCCCGCCAGGCCGTGGCACTGCCCGAGCACCGCGCGCCACGACTGGTCGGTCACCGCGCGGGCGGACAGGTCGGCCGCCTGCAGGAACCGCGCTTCGCCGGTGGCGGCGCCGAGCCGGACCAGGAACGTCCCGATACCGGACGCGCCGTGGCACCAGTACGGCGCGGTGGGCGGGTCGCCGGTCCCGGCGCCCCACATCGCCGACCGCGGCGTGACGACCGCCGCGTCCAGCAGGCTGTCGCCGACCCGGACGGCCAACTCGCGGTGCTCGACCCGCCCGGTCGCCTCCGCGCAGGCGAGCAGGAAGTAACCGACCCCCGCGATGCCGTGCGCGAACCCGTAGTACGACTTGCCCGCCAGCTTCGACTCCACGTGCGCGGGCGTCCGCCAGACGAGCCCGTCGGGGCCCTCCTCGACCGAGGCGGCCAGCGCGTCCGCGGCCGCCAGGGCGCGCTCGGCGAACAGCGGCCGGCCCGTCCGGGCCCACAGGTGCAGGGCGGTCAGGCCGATGCCCGCGGTGCCGTGGGTGACGTCGGGTCCGGGAGCGGAGACGGGGAGCGCCTCCGCCACCGCGACCGCGTCCTCGACCAGGCCGTCGTCGCCGAGCGCCAGGCCCGCGTCGAGCAGCGCCCACGCGGCTCCGGCCGTCCCGAAGTACAGGCCGGACGGCCGCCGGGTGCCGTCCCGCAGGCGGTCCAGCATCCAGCGCGCCGCGGTGGCGGCCGCGTCCGGCAGGCGCGGGTCGTCGGTGTACCGCATGTACCGCACCAGCGCGCCCGTGCATCCCGCGGCACCGTGCTGGAGACTGCACGGGTCGGGTGCGCCGTGCACGCAGGACATCGGCCACAGCGCCTGCGCCGACTCCGGTTCCATGCCCGAGAGCAGCTGCCCCGTGATGCCCCTGATCACCTGCTCGCAGGTCTCCCGCAGCCACGCGGGCGCGGCCTCGCCGGGGTCGGTGTCCCCGCCGGAGATGTGCCTCCCGGCCCGCTGCGCCTGCGGCGGGACGGGGCACGGCGCGCACGACGTCAGGACGGAGCGGGCCCGCGCCGGCGTGCCGCGGCGTGCGGGGTCGTCCGCCATCAGCTCCACCAGCACCGCCCGCAGGGGCTCGGGCAGGTCCAGGCCCTGGGTGCGGGCCGCCAGCCATTCGGTGAGCCGCTGCGTCAGCGGCCGGGGCCGCGGGTGCTCGTCCAGGAAGTAGGGCGGTCCGCCGGTGAGGACGTAGCACAGGGTCGCGCCGAGGCTGTAGTAGTCCGCCGTCGCGTGGGGCGGCGCGCCCTCGAACTGCTCCGGCGCGCTGAAGGCGGGGGTGCCCGCCCGCAGGGGCGCGTCCTGGCCTTCGCCGGCCACCACGGCCAGTTCGAGGTCGATCAGCACCGGCGTGCCGTCCGGGCGCACCATGACGTTGTTGGGGTTGAAGTCGCGCAGGACGAGCCCGGCGGCGTGCGCCTCGATCATCAGGTCGGCCAGCCGGCGCGCCATGTCGAGCGCCGGAGCGAGGTGCGGCCCCCATCCGGACTCCCGGATGGAATCGGCCGTCCATTCCCGCAGCGGCGTTCCCGGAATCATCTCCTGCGCGAGGAAGAGATGGCCGTTCTGGGTGAACAATCCGGCCGGACGGGGCGCGAGTCTCCGGTCCTGAATCCGTTCGAGCGCGCGCGCCTCCGCGCGCAGCCGGTCCCGGGTGTCGCGGCCCTCCGGATCGGCGGCGACATGCGGCCGTGCTTCCTTGAGCACCACCGGGTCCCCGGTGCGGACGTCCACGGCGCGGTAAACCCCGCCCTTGTTGGTGTGGCGGATCGCGTTCTCGACCGCGAAGCGGCCGCCGATCACGATGTCCTTTCGGGAACCGCCTTCCGTGCGGGTGACGGTCCTGCCGTTGTCGGGAAAGGGGCAGGTGACCCAGGGGGGAGGGGTGTAGCGTCCGACGCGCCGATCCTCGACCGGATTCCCCTCCGGGTCGATGATCATCCAGGCGTAGAATCCGTCATTGGTGAGCCGCCGGTCCTCGGTGAAAGCGCCGTAGCGGTAATGGACGAGGCTGTCCGTCGCGTAGGGCCGGTCGGAAAGGATGCGCGGGCCGGGAAGGCCGTCCGTCGCCTCGTGCAGCGCGGCGGCGAGCCGGACGGCCTCCTGATCATTTTCGGGGTAGACCGTGATGAACTTGCCCGAATGGCCGCGTGGTGCGTTGCGCGAGTTGAGGGCCGCCACGTAGTCGGTCGTGGCGGCGAACTTGAACGCCGAGCCCGCCTGGAGCAGGACCCCTAGACAGCGCTCAAGGATCTCAGGTGCCGCCCCCGGAGTGCCTGCGACGTGCAGTTTCCAGCCCTGCGAGTGGCGGGACGCCCCGTCGGGGACGACGGTGCACCACATGCCGGCCCGGCCCGTCCGCCACCGCTCCGGAGCAGGTGACCGGCCGATCGCGGTCGCGAGGAGATCGGTGAGAGCCGTGTCCTCGGCGTCGGCCGCAGGGGCAGCCGAGAAGACACTGAAATTGAAATCCACCATGAGGATCACCGCTCTCATTGCGCGTTTAGAGTGCCGCCCTACGCACGCAAAGATCGAATGCCGCCCTTGATCGGTTCGCCCCTTCCGGCGCCGACCGGAACTTCTCGGCGAACGGGAACACGGTAACCACGGACTCGGCGATAAATCCAGGGGGTCTAAAAACAAATCAAACCTATCAGGTTGATAGGAAATATTCTCGGGCGGCATTCATTGTCGTGACCCGTGTGACTGGTGTGACTGGGGAGGCGCCAACTGTCCGTAAGAGGACCGCTTCAGGGGGTTGACCGGACGGGTTCGATAACTTTGATCTCGCCATAATCGAGCCGCTGTCCGCATTCGGCCGCGCGGCCGGCAAAAGGGCAGTTCGGTGGGCTCTTTAGCGCACCACGATGGGCTTTTGGCGCACCGCGGCGGCGCCGGAAATCCGATCATCTCCCGCCGGTCCGCGGTCTCCGGCGCGGCCGAATGCAATTCTGTTGTCCGAATTTATCCGGATTGTCGGCTTAGTTGCGGAGATGCGGGCCGCAGGCCCCTCCCCATTCCGCTCGCTCCGTTCACCTTTCCCGGCCTTCACAGGCTTACGAAAAGAAGGATGGAGCGCACCAGAAAAACGGATCCGCTGCGCCGCCTCCGGAACGGGGCGCGCCTTGGCCTCGTCCCCTCCACCCGCGCCCGCGAACTGCTCACCCCCGGCCGGGCACTCCAGCGGCGTGCTTGCAGCTCCTCTCCCGGGTGGCGGCACCACCGAAGCCGCCCGGGTCGCCTGCAGGATCGGAGGCTTCACGTTGCAAACACCGAGGAAACGGCGGGTCCTCTAGACCTGGTCCTGGACCGTTGCGGCGCCGGAAGTTCCTCACAGGGCTCTCACCTTGCGCTACCGGCGCGTCCGCAGGAAGGGAGACCCGGTGATGCGGGTGACTGCTCGAAAGATGGCCGGTTGGGGATGCGTCGTGCTGGCCCTGACCGCCGCGCTGCCCGGCGCCACGACGGCCGCAGGCGCCGCGACCCGGAGCGCCGACCGGCCGAAGCTCGCCGGCGTGCAGCAGGCGCTGGAGAAGGTGGCCGCGACACCGGGCGTCGTGGGCGTCATCGGCGAGGTGTACTACGACGGCAAGCGCATTAGCGAAGGCTCGGCCGGTTCGCGCCTGCTCGGAGACAAGGGCGGCTGGATCCCCTCCGACGCCCGTTACCGGATCGGCTCGCAGACCAAGCAGATGACCGCCACCATCGTGATGCAGCTGGTCAGGGAGGGCAGGCTGCGCCTGGACGACAAGCTCAGCGACGTCCTGCCGCAGGTAGCCGGGGACGACCTGGTCGAGCGCGCGTCCGACATCACCGTGCGCCACCTCATCGCCCTGACCAGCGGCATCCCCGACTACCTCCCGGTCGACCCTTTCGACTTCACCACCCGCTACACCCCGACCGAGCTGCTGGAAATCTCTCGCGGCGAGCCGCGGCCGGTGGAGCTCGGCACCTGGAACTACTCCAACACCAACTACCTGCTGCTCGGCATGATCATCGAGAAGGTGACCGGCCGCGGCCTGGCCGCCGAGTTCGACCGGCGCCTGTTCGATCCCCTGAAGATGACCGACAGCTATATGGCGACCAGGCCGCCGCAGGGCATCAAGGGCCCGCACGGGCACGGCTACTGGGCCGACGAGACCGGCACGCTGCGCGATGTCGACCGGCTCAACGCCAGCACCTTCCTCGGCGCCGCGGGCGTGATCTCCACCGCGCGCGACGTCAGCCGGTTCCAGCGGGCGTTCCAGCAGGGCAGGCTCCTGCCCGCGGACCTGCAGAAGGTCATCACCGACCCGCCGGCCGGCCAGGCCCCGCTGCCGCCCGGCGGCCCCTGCGCGGGCAGCTCCGAACTGCTCCCCGGACACGTGGGAGCCGCCCCCGGCTTCACCGCCACCACCTACACCTCCTCCGACGGCCGCCTGCAGTACGCCGTCTCCACCACCGTGGCCGGCCGGGACCAGGAGCGCGAGACGGCGATGCGGGCCGTGTCGGAGTCCGTCAAGGCGGTGTTCTGCCCGCCGAAGTAAGCAGGCCTCATGCGGCCAGGCCTAGGCTCCTAACTCGTCGGTCTGATTACACTCCGCCGGTATGGCCGGTCTGTTCTTGGACGCCGTCGAACGGGCACAACTGGCCGACCTGCTCGACGAACTCGGCCCTCAGGCACCGACCCTCCTCACGCCGTGGACGACCCGTGATCTGGCCGCACACCTGGCCCTTCGCGAGAACGATCCGCTCGCCGGGCCGGGCCTGGTCCTGCCTGGCGCGTGGAACCGCTTCGCCGAACGACGACAAGCAGCACTCGCGTCCAACGACTTCACCGCGCTCGTAGCGACGATCCGGTCGGGACCGCCGCCGGGCTTCTTCCGGATCGGGTGGGTCCGCCGCGTCCCCAACCTGCTCGAGTTCTTCGTCCACCACGAGGACGTGCGCCGAGCCAACGCCCGCGCGCCCCGGTCCACCGAACCGGCCATGGACCGGGCCCTGTGGCACGGCCTCACCCGCGCGCCCTGGCTCCTGGCCCGGCGCCTGCGGGGCGCGGGCCTCGAACTCCAATGGGCGGGTACCACCAACACCGTCCGAGCACGACGCGGCCAACCTAGCGCCCACGTCACAGGCCCTCCAGGCGAACTTCTCCTCTACATGTTCGGCCGCAAAGACGCCGCGCACGTCGAGGTCAGCGGGCCCACCGCCGCGGTGCAGTCCGTGCAGCGCGCACGGTTGGGCATGTAGCGGCCCCTGGCCCAGCCAACTCGTTGCGCCAGTCCCTACGACCGGCACCGGTATTGACCAGGCACGGTCCCATCTCCCGACGGGCGGTCTGTAGCGGAACGGATGGCAGTTTCCGTGGCGAGACGAGCCGGACATGACGGCACGACGACGGTCTCGGGCACGGCAGGCCCGGAAAATGGGCGCGGCCCGCCGTCCCCAAGGCCGTCTTCTCGCTGCTCGGTCACCCGGCTGGTCATCCTCGATCTGCGCGAGGACGGCCTCGATCCGGGCCTGCCGTTCCGCAGTCGGCACCCGACCTTGCCCCTCCTCCAGATCGAAGCCGTGGCCCCACGAATCGGGCATGACCCGGGGGCAGTCGCCTCGCAGAGATGACTGTTTCTCGAGCCCTCCAGCGTTGGGCGGCCGTCGGCGTCACCGCGCGGGTTCGATACGGAGGACGGCGGACTTGTCGAGAATTTTTACGACCTTGAGGCTCATGGCTTGGTTGATGGTCGCTGCGGGTCCCTCGCCGCAGCTGAGCCCGACGCCGCCACCGTTCTCCGACGACACGCTGCCGCCACCGGAACAGCCCGAAACGCTGTAGCCCGAACCCGTCAGCGGCGCGGCCATCTCGACCCTGTCGTCGGTGATCGCCGTTACCTTGATCGGCCCCAGGCCGTACTTTTCCGGCACTGTCACCACGTCGCCCACGGCGACCTTGATCTCGCACGTCCCGTCGGCGCACTGCCCGGTCGGCGAGGGCGACGGTGACCCGGAGCCGGACCCGCTGGGCGCCGGGCCCTTGGCGGAGGACTCGTCCGAAGAATCCGAGGAACACGACGTGAGAGCGGCGAACACGCAAGCGGCAACGACGGCGACGACGGCGGTGGATGGCGTTCCTGTACGCATCATGGTCGCCATTGAACCCCGCCACCCGCTGCCCGGGCAGACGCTCCGACAAGCCGCTCGAAAGCACGGTCACCCAGGCGGTGTCGGGACGACGTGCCAGCGCCCGGACCAAGGCGACGGCGCCGGACGGCAGCACGCGCAGACGCAGCAGCCATTCGGCGTAGCCGATGCCGCGGCTGGCGACCAGGCGCCTGGCCACCAATCCGTACGCAGCACAGGGCGCCTGCTGGGCAGCTTCAGACGCGCTCCGGTTCGCCACCGCAGTGACCGGCAATGGTCACCTACACCGGCGCCGCCGACACCTACGACCGAGCAGCCCGAGCACCCTACCGTCACACCCCCGGGCCTACCCGTGCTGGCGACGCCTTGCGTACTGCAGCCAGGTTTCTAGCACTCACCGGCTCCATTGGCCATGGTCGGCTTCCCGAGCTCTTGGGCCCCGCAAACACCCACCAGCCCGACCGGACCTGCACCGGGTCCTCCTAATCTGCCTGTTCCCCTGCTCGTAGGCATCCATGAGCCAAGCTCATCGGCCTCGCCTATCCGATCAGACCTGAGTGCCCGTCAAGGTTCCCGCGCAGGCACGGTATACGGCACCGCATACGAGAATTCTTAGCTGCTGCATGCCTTCCGCTGGTCGCTCGCACCCCACCTTGCCGGACCGCGTTGGGAAAGGCGTCTAAGTAGGCAAGGCTCGCTCTGAGTGACGAGCGAACCCGACAGGGCCGTGGTGAACGGTTGCTTCGGCGACCGAGGCTGCTCTAGTTTTTCCATGTTTGTCACGCCTCGTAAACATGGGGGTGGGATGGGACTGATCGAGGCCGATTTTTGGAAGTTCGAGGAGAGTGAGCGCTGCTTCCGGCAGGCCCTGCACTCGATGGAGGAGATCCTCACCAGGCTCGAACACCAGTTGAACGTCCATCTGGACGAATGGGACGGCGATGACCGCCGCGCCTATCAGGCCGCGGCCGATTCCTGGCACCGCGCCGCCCGCGAAATCGCCCGCAAGATCGATGACCTGCACCGTCGCATCCAGGTCGCTCACCGCAACTTCCGGGCCGCGCACGCAGCGAACCAGCGGATGTGGACGCCGCTGTGACCGACGTGCGGATCGACCCGTCGGTGGTGCAGGAGGCCGCCTCGACGTTCGCCACCGGCCAATGGACGATCAGTAGCGCCTGTGACGTGCTGGCCTCGGCCCTGGCCGGCTGCGACGGGATGGCCGGTCACGCACCCGACAAGGCGGCGCTGGCGTTCGCCCCGCACTACAACCAGGCCGTGAACGCCACCTGGCACGGTTTCCAGGCCGCGGTCAAAAGCGTCGGCGGCTTCTCGCTGTGCCTGGGCACGACGGCGGGGAACTACCTCAACGCCGACCGCCACTCCACCATCACCACCCCGACCGGCACGGGTGTCGTCCGAACTCCGGCGCAGCAGTCGGTGCCGTTCTGGCAGGTCGGCCGCCAGGTCGTCACCGACAAGACGATGGCGATGCCCCCACCGGCCCTGGGCGGGGCATCGTCCTGGATGCCGGCACAACTCGCCGACCTGTGGCCGACGGGCGACCCGGGCAAGTTACGCACCGCCGCGCGGGCGTGGCGGGAGGCGGGCGACCGCGTGGCCACCGCCACCGGAAGGCTCGGAACCGCGATTCACTCGGTCACCGGCGGCAACACCACCGGCGACGCCAAGGTCATCGACTCCGCCTGGTCCCGACTCTAGGGTCCGTGCAGCGAGCGGGCCGTGCTGTACACACTGCCCCGGCTGGGCCACAACGTGGCGGACGCCTGCGACAAGTACGCCGACGCCGTCGACCACGCGCACACCAAAGCCGAATGGGAACTAGGCGCCGCCGGCGTGCTCGGTTCGATCATCCTGGGCGTCGGAGGCTTCTTCACCCCCGGCGGCGCCTCCGATACCGGCGCCATCGCCGTCGACGCCGCCATCGCCCGCGGCATCCTGGTCCCCATCGCCGGCACACTCCTGGCGATCGTCAGCGGCCTGAGCCTCGGAGCCCTGGCAGAACACATCATCCAAGCCACCGAAGACAGCGCGACCAACGCCCCCAAAGTCCAGCCCACCGACGCTGAGACCCAATCGCTGCAGGGTGCTCTCGAGAAGGAGGTCGGAGCTGGAAATGCAGGAGAGGAGGGTGGATGGGTCGACGGCAAGCCTCCCTCAGAGGCACAAGAGAAGGTGCCGGATGAGTGGGGAGACGGCAATCCGAACAAGAAGGGTGTTGGCCACCGCTGAACGGATCCCAAGAACCGGGGTAATGGGATCAGGATAGACGAGGGGAACCCGAACAATCCCCAGCCCGCTCAACGTGTCGACCATGTCGTCGTCCGCGTCAACGGTAAAGTGATCGGGCGAAACGGTCAGCCGCTGGAAGGATCGATCAAAGAGAACTGGGAACAGGCTCACATTCCCCTGTCGGAGTGGCTGACATGGGGTAGTTGGAGCTCCCCCTGACGGATGCTAAGGTTTGATTTCGTGGCCGTACAGTTCCCTGACATGCGCCGTGATGTCATCGAAGCCCTGCAGGCGCTTTCTGATCCGGAGTATCAGCGCCGCGTTTGGGTGGAGCATGCCTATCCACGGCCAGGGTTCTACGATGACCTGACGCACAACGTCAACGTCCTGTACGACGACACCTCGGTCGCGGAGGACCCTCGAGCTCAGATCGGTCTGACGCTGGAAAACGAGGCAGAGGCGGAAGCGATCGAACGTCTGGCCGCTGTCCTGGACCCGCTCCTGGACTCCTTGCCCACCAGACTCGAAGATGCTCAGGTGATCTCCCGTCCTGACTGGGGCGCCGTTGTGAAGGCGGCTCAGCAGGCGGCCACTATTATTCGTTAAACCGATCGTCTCGACTAGTGCAGCTCGTCTTCTGGCGTTGAGTGAGCCTGCTCGCGATTGCCGTAACAAAATGGGCTGCGGTGGATTCAAGTCGGGGAGTGGCTCCATTTTCGATCGAACAGGTGCCCGAATACGACTTGATGGTCGAGTTCCCCACGACGATCGAGCACACCAGCTACCGCGCCGGCGGACTCACCTCCGCCGGGTCGACCCCGGGATGGCCCGGCGCGTGATCGAAGTGCTCATCGCGGAGCGGAACGTCGAGCATCGGGGCTAGGCCGGAGACGGTGTATCGGCTGAGCTGAAGGGTGTCAGTCGGAAGGCGTGCGCGTTTTTGTGCGTGTCGGGCGTCGCGGTGGTGCGGTGTTAGCAGTGTGTTGCTGGTGGCGTTCAGGAGGCCGCAGGATGCAGTGAGGCAACGCGGCGGCCACAGATTTGATGACTGGAAGTAATTATCACGTACTGTGGGTTCACTTAGGCTCACCGCATGCCCATCCCCACCGAACCCATCGGTAGCATCCCCCGCCCGGCCGAGTTGTCGGCCGGCCCTGCGTCGGAGGCGTCGGCCGCCACCGACCGCGCCGTCCGCGATACCGTCAAACGCCTGGAGGAACTGGGCTCGCCGGTGGTGTCGGACGGCGAGCAGTCCAAGCCGAGCTTCGCCACCTACCCGATCGCGGGACTGCCGGGCCTTGCGGCCGACGGCGTGGTGGTCCCGTTCGCCGACGGGCACCAGCGGCAGTTGCCGCGGCTGACCGAAGGGCCGTTCCGCTACACCAACCGCGCCGCGCAGTACCTGCGGGCGGCGCAGCGCCACGCGAGCGTGCCCGTCAAGCAGGCGGTGATCGCCCCGTCGATGCTGAGCCTGCTGTATCCGTCCGACGGCATCGCCGGATACCCGCAACAGGCGTTCCTCGACGACCTAGCCAACGAGGCCGAAGCCGACATCCGCTCTTGCCTGGACGCCGGCGCGCACGTGGTGCAACTCGACTTCACCGAAGCGCGGCTGGCGCTCAAGCTGGACCCTTCCGGCGGTCTGCTGGAGAATCTCATCGCGCTCAACAACCGGGTGCTGGACCGCTTCTCCAGTGACGAGCGCACCCGGATCGGCGTGCACACCTGCCCGGGCGCGGACCTGGACTCCACGCACAGCCTCGACGTCGACTACGCCGCGCTGCTGCCCCGGCTGTTCCAGCTCAACGCCGGCGCCTTCTACCTCCAGATGGCCGGTGAGACCGATCCCGAGCGCGCTCTGAGCGTCGCCGCCGAGCATCTGCCCGCCAACGCCCGTGCCTTCATCGGCGTCATCGACCCGATCGACCCCGCCGTCGAGACACCCGAGCAAGTCCGCGACCGGGTCTTGGCCGCGGCGCGGCACCTTCCCGCGGATCGTCTGGGCACCTGCGACGACTGCGGCTTCGCCCCCTTCGCCGACGACACCTCCACATCGCGGGACACCGCGTTCGCCAAGATCGCCGCTCGCCTCCAAGGCACCGCACTGGCCGCACAGGAACTGGGCCTGTAGCCGCACCGTCCGAACAAGGGCGTGTCGACCCGCCCTGACGCCCGCCCATGAGACCGCGCCGGGCCGGCACCTTCCGGAGATGACTTGGTTCGGCGAGGTCGTTCTGGCGGTCGGGTGTTAGCGGACGCCGGACGTCCCCGGTTCCGCCACCGCCGCCGCGGGGATGAGCGCCTCACCCCCGCGGCGGCAAAGCCGTGTCACCGGGGCATCGGGACGTGCCTGGGCAGGACGGTCACTCGGCGGGAGACGAGCTGACGGCCGGTCGCGTCCGAGAAGAGCAGCGTGGCGGAGCCGGGCCGTCCGGACCCGTCGATCACACCAGTGCCGAACCAGTACCAGGTGAAACGGTCCGGCGCCGTCGGTGGGGCCAGCCTGAGGAGCGCGATGATCACCACGGTGGTCGCGGCCGCGGCCAGCCCGGTGACGGCCCACCGCCGACGGCGGTACCGCTCCAGCCGCGCCTGCGTGCGCGCCCAGCCGTCGGGACCGGGGGTGAACCGCTCGGCATGGTCGCGCAGAGCCTCGGCGAGTTCCTCTTCCAGCCTGTTCATGCTCTGCCGTGCTCCAGTCTGCGTCCGAGCGCGGCGAGCCCGCGGCTGATGTGGGTCTTGTCCGTCCCGGGGGAGACGCTCATCGTCTGGGCGATCTCCTGCGTGGACAGGTCCAGCCAGTAGCGCAGCACCAGCGCCTCGCGCTGCTTGGGCGGCAGTGCGGCGAGGGCCGTGAGCAGTCCCCTGTGGTCCTCCCGGACGATCGCCAACTGTTCGGCCGCCGCCTGTGGTTCGGGAGGGTCGGGGGCGCGGAGCCTGACGATCCGCAGATGCCGCGACCGGTTCCTCGCGAGATTGCACACGGTTGCCCGCACTAGGCCAGCGCCGAGCCCGGGTCGCGCAGGTTCCTCCTGCGCCGGAACAGCCGTGCGAACGCCTCCTGCGCCAGATCCTCCGGATCGTCGGCGCCGAGAAGCCGGGCCAGCCGGACCATGCCGCCGTAATGGGCGGTGAAGAGCTCGGCAGGCGTCGGCGGGGACTCGGCGGCCTGAGGCCGCGCGGCGATCGGCTCGATGTCCTGCGTGTCGTCCTGAATCACGCAGCTGAGACACCCGAAGGCCGATCCGGCCAGGACGCGTAGAACGAAGAGGACGGGTAGGGGAGACGGCAAGTTCTCGTAAAGGAGGAATGAAGTGGCGGCCCATGTGGAGGTCGAACGCAAGTACGAGGCCGGCAGCGGTTACAGCCTTCCGGATCTGCGGGAGGTGCCCGGTCTGAGCGCCGCCGCCGAGCCCCGAACCCTCACCCTCACCGCCCACTATTACGACACCGCCGATCTACGCCTGGCGCGCCGCGGCATCACCCTGCGGCGCCGCACGGGCGGCACCGACGACGGTTGGCACCTCAAACTGCCCAGGGCCAAGGGCGGGCGGGACGAGATCCAGCGGCCCGCCGGAGAGGCCGGAAGCCCGCCGCCCCCCGAACTGGCCGACCTGCTCCTCGCCCACACCCGCGGCCGCCCGCTGGTGGCGGTGGCTGAGATCCGCACCGACCGCACCCAGCGCGCACTGCTCGGCCGCAACGGCACGGTGCTGGCCCAGCTCGTCGACGACAACGTCACCGGCATCCGGTTGGAGCCGCGCGCCGGGGGCGTGGTCACGTGGCGCGAACTGGAGGTGGAGCTCGTCGATGGGGGACAGGACGTGCTCGACGCCGTCGGCGACCACCTCACCGGCTCGGGCGCGCGGGCGAGCGAGGCGCCGAACAAGCTGTCGGTCGTGCTGGGCGGCGACGCCGCACCCGGCGGCCGTCCTGTCGAGCTGCGCAGCACCGCCCAGGTGATGTCCGCCTATCTGAGCGCACAGGCAACGCGCATGCTGTCCTATGACCCCCGGGTACGGCTCGCCGACCATGACGACGACTCGGTGCACAAGATGCGCACCTCGATCCGCCGGTTCCGCAGCATCCTGCGCACACACCGCAAGGTCCTGGACCGGTCAAGCGTCAAGCCTCTGGACGCCGAACTCAAGTGGTTGTCCGACGCGCTCGGCGAAGTCCGCGACCTGGAGGTGCTCCGGGCCCGGTTCCGCGCTCAGCTCGCCGGCCTGCCGGGACGTCCCGGCGAACCGGGCTGGCTGCTCGAGATGGAGCATCAGGAACTCCAGGCCCGAGAGCGGTTGCGCGGCCTCCTGCGCAGCCAGCGCTATCTGGCCCTGCTGGATCGCATCGACGCGATGGTCACCGACCCGCCCGTCCACCGCAAGGCGCACAAGGCGGCGCGCAAGCGGGAGCGGAAGATCGTGGCCAAGGCCTGGCGCAAGATGACCGACGCCTACCAGGAGGCGCAGAAGGCGCCGCAGGGCGGTGACCGGAACGCCGCCCTGCACAAGACCCGCAAGGCCGCCAAGCGGCTCCGCCACACCGCCGAGGCGGCCGAGCCCGTCCTCGGCAAGCCGGCCGCCGAGATCGCCCGGCGCGCCGAGAAGCTGCAGGACGTCCTCGGCGACAACCAGGACAGGATCGTCGCCGCCAGGCGGCTGGAACAGATGGCCCCCGAGCCGGGCGGCACGTCCGACGCCTACACGCTGGGGGCGCTGACCACGCTCCAGCGGTACGACGACCCCCTGACCGACCTACCCCGGACCTGGCGGAAGGCGGCTGCCCCCAAACTGGTCAAGCACCTGTAGCCGCAACTCCCGGGAGGTGGCGCCGAACACCGCGCGCCACCTCCCGCCCCTGGTAGGGCCACGCCTCGGCGGAGTCCTCAAGGAGTACGAGCGTGTGGCGTGACCTTCCCGGATGTCGAGTCGAGGAGGCCGGTCACGAGCTGGCGCGCGTAGGCGGCGTCGAGCCCGTCCGGGCGGAAGAGGATGCGGTACATCACCGGGGCGACGATGCGGTCGAGGACCGTCTCGACCGCGGGCGCGCTCTCCCCTCGGTCGGCGGCGCGGGCGAGGACGACGTCGATCTGCTCGGCCGCGTAGTCCGAGCACTGGCCGGCGTTGCTGCCGTCCGGGTCGCCGAGCAGGGCGTCTCGGATGTAGGCGCGGCCGGTGGGGGAGGCCATCTCCTCGAGGAACTGCTCGGCCCAGGCCTCCAGGTCGGACCGCAGATCCCCCTTGTCATCCGGTGCCGTCTCGGGCCGCAGACGCTCGACCGCCACGTCCGACAGCAGCTCCTGCAGGTCGCCCCAGCGGCGGTAGATGGTGGACGGGGTGACGCCGGCCCGGGCGGCCACCAGGGGGACGGTCAGCGCTTCCCGGCCCAGCTCCGACTCGAGTTCGCGTACGGCGGCGTGCACCGACGCCTGCACCCTGGCGCTGCGCCCACCGGGGCGCACCAGTGGTTTTCGACCCATGGAACCAGCTTAAAGCAAATCTATTGCTTCAAGGGCCCGGGCCCCGGCCATCCCGGGCGGCCGGCCGGGGCCGTGCTCGCCGATCGTCACGTCGTCGCGAGCTCGCGCGCGGGCTGGGTCTGCTCGTAGGCGTGGCCCACCCGCAGCAGGACGGCTTCTCCGAGGGGGCGGCCGAGCAGTTGCATGCCGATCGGCAGGCCCGCGGTGTCGTGGCCGACCGGTACCGAGAGCGAGGGCACCCCGGTGACGTTGGCCGGGGCCGAGAGGCGTACGTAGGCGTCGGAGACGCCCTCGACGGTGCCGTCGGACCAGGTGAGCGTGGGCTGGTCGGCCTTCGCCGCGGTCGCCGGGACGGTCGGGGCGGCGATCACGTCGACGTCCTCCAGTACGCGGGCCCAAGCCTGCCGCATGAGGGTGCGGGAGCGCTGGGCGCGCAGGTAATCGCCGGCGGGCATCAGCTCGCCGGCTTCCAGCAGGATGCGGACGTCCGCCTGGTACAGCTCGGGGACCGCACGCAGGGTGCGCTCGTGGTAGGCGGTGGCCTCCGGGACCATCAGGCCCCACTGGGTGGCCTGGATGTAGCGGGTCATGGGGATCTCGACCTCGACAAGGCGGGCGCCGAGGCTTTCGAAATGGTCGATGGCGCGCCGGACGGCGGTCTCGACCTCCGGGGCGACGTGGTCGAAGTAGTAGTTGCGCGGAACTCCGACGCGCAGCCCGGCCAGGTCCGTGCCCGCGCCCGGCCGGCGGTCCGCGGCGGGCGCGGCGAGGGATGCGGGGTCGCGGGGGTCGTGGACGGCCAGGACGTCCAGGACCAGCGCGGCGTCCTCGACGGTGCGGGTGATCGGTCCGACATGGTCCAGCGACCATGACAGCGAGGTGACGCCGTGGCGGGGGACGAGGCCGTACGTCGGCTTGAGGCCGACGACGCCGTTGAGCGCGGCGGGCACCCGGATCGATCCGCCGGTGTCGGTGCCCAGGGCGAAGGTGGCGGCTCCCGCGGCGACGGCGACGGCGGACCCGCCGCTGGAGCCGCCGGCGACCCGGTCCCGGTCCCATGCGTTGGCGGTCTGCGGGGTGGTCAGGCCGTAGGCGAACTCGTGGGTGTGGGTCTTGCCGATCAGGATCGCTCCGGCCGCGGTCAGGCGGGCGGCGACCGTGCTGTCGGACTCGGCGCGGTGCCCGGCGCGGACCCGGGAGCTGGCCGTGGTGGCCGTGCCGGCGACGTCGATCAGGTCCTTCAGACCCATGGGGATGCCGTGCAGCGGGCCGCGCAGCCGCCCGGCCGCGACGTCCTGCTCGGCCTCGCGCGCCGCCCCACGAGCCCGTTCCGCGGTGATGGCGACGTAGGCCCCCAGGTGCGGCTCCACCTTCTCGATGCGGTCGAGCACGGAGTCCACAAGCTCGATGGGGGAGAGCTTCCGGGCGCGGATCGCGTCGGCTGCTGCGGTCAGGGACAGTTCATACGGCTGCATCGTGCTCGTCCTCTCCCGCGCGATAGGCGGCGGCAGGCGGGGTGTCACCGAAGTCCAGTTCCCGCAGGACCGCGATGACGGAGTGGATGTGGTCGGCGGTGGCGGCCACCGGGGCGTGGCGGTCGGCCGGCAGCGGGAGGCCGGCGCGGCCGGCCCAGCGGGCCGCCTCCGGCGGTGTGAGTTCATCGGCGGACATGAGCGTTCTCTCCTGACCGGGCGGGGGCGACGGGGCAGCCCCACGCCAAAAGCTAACGGTTTGCTTTAACGAGACTCTAGGACCTACGGTGGCTTAAAGCAAACCCATTGCATTTAGCGGGAGAGGAGTTCCATGCCCGGCGTCACATCCGGCGCACCCGCACCCTGCCCCCACGCCCGTCCCCGCACGGCGGACCGCACGGTGCCCTTCGTCCTCGACGCGTCGATCCTGGCGGCCCTTCTGGCGGCGTCCAGCGCGCCGACGCCCCTCTACCCCCTGTACCAGGACCGGTGGGGCCTGACAGCGCTGACCATCACGGTCGTCTTCAGCGTCTACTCCCTGACGCTGTTGGTGGCCCTGCTCACCGCCGGAGCGCTCTCCGACCACCTGGGGCGGCGCCCCGTCCTGATGGGCGCCCTGCTCCTGGAGGCAGCCTCCATGCTGCTCCTGGCCTCGGCGGACGGCGCCGGCCAGCTGATCGCCGCCCGCGTTCTGCAGGGAGCGGCCACGGGCGCGGCCACCAGCGCCGCGGGCGCCGCCCTCCTCGATCTGGAAGATCCCCGCCGTCCGGGCCGGTCCGCCCTGACCAACGGCATCGCCCCGGTCGCCGGCATGGCCGCCGGCGTACTGGTCGCCACGCTTCTCGTCCGTTTCGCGCCCGCCCCCACGGCCACCGTGTACGTCCTGCTGGCGGTGCTCTTCGTCGCCCAGGCGATCGCGGCGACATTCACCCGGGAGACGGCCCGGCCGCACGCCGGAGCATTGCGATCCCTGCGCCCGCGGCTCGCCGTGCCGCCATCGGCCCGCCGCGCACTGCTGACGGCCGGCACCGGAGTCGTCGCCATCTGGGCACTCGGCGGCTTCTACTCCTCCCTCGGCCCGGCGCTCGTACGCCTCGTGGCCCCCGACGCCCCGCACGCCGTCGGCGGCATGGTCTTCTTCACCGTCAGCGCCGCAGCCGCGCTCACCGTGTGGACGCTGCGGCGGACGGCGCCGTTCGCCGCCGCCACCGGCGGAAGCCTGGTCGTCATCGCGTCCGCGGCCCTGAGCCTGCTCGGTCTGCACGGCGCCGGCCTGCCCGCCGTCTACGGCGGCGCGGCCCTGGCCGGCGTCGCCTTCGGGGCCGTTTCCCAGGGCGCGCTGCGCATGCTGCTCGCCTCGCTCAGCCAACGGGACCGCGCCGCGACCCTGGCCGCCTACTACGTCCTCAGCTACCTGTCCATGAGCCTGCCCGCCATCGCCGCAGGTGCCGCAACCCAGCACTTCGGACTGCGGACCGCCTCCCACGTCTACGCCACGGGAGCCGCCGTCCTCGCCGCCGCGGCGGTGGCGGCGCTCGGCGCGTCTCGGCGCAGGGCAGTCCCCACCGCAGCAGACCACCTTCGCTAAGACCAAGGGAACGACCATCATGAGCACTTCACCCGCCGGCTCCTGGACCGTGGGCGATGTCACCGTCCACCGCATCGACGAGGTTCTTCTGCCGCCCGCGACCGGCCCCTGGCTGCTGCCCGACGCCACCCCGGACCTCGTCACCCGACAGGACTGGCTGCGCCCCGACTTCGCCGACTCCGACGGCATCCTGCACATCGACAGCCACAGCTTCGCCTTCACCCTCGCTGGACTGCGCGTCCTCGTCGACACCGGCATCGGCAACGGCAAGACACGGGCCAACCCCGCCTGGCACGACCTGCGGACCGACTACCTCGAACGCCTCACGGCCGCCGGCTTCGCCCCCGAAACAGTGGACCTGGTGATCCTCACGCACCTGCACACCGACCACGTCGGCTGGAACACGCGGGAGGTGGACGGCGAGTGGGTCCCGACCTTCCCCAACGCCCGCTACGTCACCTCCCGTGCCGAGCGGGAGTTCTGGTCCGGCTACGACATGGACGAGCCGCGCAAGCAGATGTTCCGCGACTCCGTGATCCCGATCGAGGAGGCGCGACTGCTCGACACCATCGGCGTCCCCGCCGGGGGCGCCGAGATCGCCCCTGGTCTGCGCCTGATCCCCACTCCCGGGCACACCCCTGGGCACATCGCCGTCCGGCTGACCAGCCAGGGCGCTACGGCGCTGATCACCGGCGACTGCGTCCACCACCCGGTCCAGTTCGCCCACCCCGCGATCGGCTCGTGCGTCGACATCGACCCCGAACAGTCCGAGGCCACACGCCGCAAGCTCCTCGCCTCGCTCGCTGGCACCGGCGCCCTCGTGCTGGGCACCCACTTCCCCCCGCCCACCGCCGGCCACGTGATCACCCACGGTGACACCTACCGGCTCTCACCCGTCCCCGCGGCCTGACAACCACCGCCGCCCGGACGACCCGCGTGCACTCAGAACGAGTTGCACTCAACTGAGGCCGTCACCGGCGAGGCCAGCCGATCACCGATGCCGCGTCAGCCGTCGTGGCTCCGAACGTGCCCGGTACCGCGCGTCCTGCAAGACGGATACCGGACCCCACGTGGGCCGCCTGGGGTGAGGTCGTCACCGCGCTGCGTGGTGGGTCTAACGGGCGACCGGCTAAGGGGATTCATTGACACATGCCGATATGGGCATATGATGGTGACCATGGCACGAGCGGCGACGACGTCGGACGTCTTCAACGCGATCGCCGAGCCGCAGCGCCGGGAGATCCTGGCGCTGCTGCGGGCGGGTGAGCGACCGGTGACCGAGGTGGCCCAGGAGTTGGGAATGACCCAGCCGGGGGCGTCCAAGCATCTGCGGGTGCTCCGGGAGGTGGGGCTGGTGCGGGACCGCAAGGCAGGCAAGCAGCGCTTGTATGCCCTCGACGCCCGAGGGCTACGACCGGTCCACGAATGGACCGGCGGGTTCGAGCGGTTCTGGAACGAGAGCTTCGACCGGCTGGACGCGTACGTGCAGGACCTGAAGCAAGCAAGGTAGGGGGGAGTAGCTGATGAGCGAGAGGGGACGAGGCGCGCCCGCGCAGTCCGCGACGGCAGACCGCGAAGTCGTGATCTCCCGGGTCATCGACGCCCCACGAGAGCTGGTGTTCGAGGCGTTCACCGAAGTCCGGCACCTGTCGCGGTGGTGGGGACCGGAGGGGTTCACGACCACCACGCGGGCGTTCGAGTTCCGCGTCGGCGGGGAGTGGGACTTCGTGATGCACGGACCGGACGGGACGGATTACCAGGAGTGGATCACATGGCGGGAAATCGCCCCGCCGGAGCGGATCGTGCTGCTGCACGGTGAGTCCCGCGGCGACCCGAACGCCTTCGAGTCGGTCCTGACGTTCGCGCCGGACGGCGAGGCGACTCGGATCGAGATGCGCACGGTGTTCCCCACCAAAGAATTGCGCGACGAGGCGGTCGAGAAGTACCACGCGATCGAGGCTGGCGGGCAGACCCTGAGCAATCTGGCTTCCTACGTCACCGAGATCGATCGGAGATGACCTGGCGAACCGGCGATCGCATCTGACCAGCGTCCGCACGCCCGGTTTCCCAGGCGCAACCACTAGATGGAGTTCATGGTGTCGAATACCACCTGCCATATGTCGATCTCACTGGACGGCTTCGTCGCCGGACCCGACCAGAGCCGTGAGGCCCCCTTGGGAAAGCGGGGGCGGGAATTGCACGGCTGGCACATCGGCGACCCGCGGGCCAACGAGGCGGACAAGATCGCGAACGAGTGGCTGATGCGACCGAGGGGCGCCTACGTCATGGGCCGCAACATGTTCGGCCCGATCCGCGGGGACTGGGATGAGGACTGGTCGGGCTGGTGGGGCCCCGAACCGCCCTATCACGCGCCGGTGTTCGTCCTGACCCACCACCCCCATGACCCGATCCCGATGGACGGGGGGACGACGTTCTACTTTGTCACCGACGGCTTCGACGCGGCATACTCCGCGGCGTGCCAGGCCGCAGGCGACAAGGGCGTGGACATCGCCGGCGGTGCCTCGAGCGTCCGGCAGGCACTGGCAGCCGGGGTGATCGACGAACTCACCCTCGACATCGCGCCCGTTCTGCTCGGTTCGGGCGAGCGGATCTTCGAGGGGGTCGACTTCGACTTCGAGCCCGCCGAGGTGCTCCACTCTCCGCTGACCACCCACATCCGCTATCGCCGCAAGAGCTGACCCTCGGGCCCGCTGCCGCTGCGCTGCGCAGCAGCCCGGTCGTTCCTCAGGCCAGGGCTGCTGGGCGGCGCAGGTAGGGGTGCCCTGGCGCAGCGGACCAGTAACGAGGACGTTATCGGCACACACGGCTTCGTGAAGTGATCAGCGCACGGGCAGGGTGGGACCGTACGGCATGTCGACCCGCGCCGGCACTTCCAGCAGCGCGGCGCACGCCTTTCCTGATCCCTGGCCTGCCCGCGGTACCTGAATGGTCTTGTACTGGCTAGAAGGGCAGAGCCTCTGGTCGAACATCAGGGTGTCGATCTTCGCGTTGTGCGCGTCGTAGAACTCGAAGGAGTCGGGGTCGATGTCCAGGTCGTCGCTGCTGCGGTTCTCGTACCGCCAGGTGAAGGTGATCTTCTGGGCGACCTTGCCGTCCGGTGCGCCGAGAACGTTGACCTCCGGATGCTTCTCGGTGTGGAAGTCGCTGAGGTAGACCGTCACCGACGGGTAGTCCTCGGTGCGCGCGCACGGCTGCGGTGAACAACCGGGCGTCGCGCGGGCGGAGGCGGCCGGCGGAGCCTTACGCCCCGCCGTCGAGCGGTGCGGGGAGGCGTGGTGGTCGCCGGACGAGCAGCCGGACAAGGCCGCGACGACGGTGAGCGCACTGGCGGTGATACGCAGAAGCGTCGGCATCGAGCTTCCCTCATCGGGAGCAGGGGCAGGTGTCCAAACGCGAGCCCTCACCCTAGCCAGGCGATCATCCGACTGGATAGCACCCCGCGCCAAGTTCCGTAGTTCCCCGGACATTGCCATCGGCAGTTCCCGGCACTCTGCTTCCGAGGCCTTCCGGGCAGGGCAGCCTGGACATCACCAAAGGCGAGGCGCCAGCCGAGACTGTGGGATAGCCGCTGAGACACTCCGCAGGTTGTTGGAAGGCGGTCATGCCGAGGAAGTCGGACCAAGCAGAGGAATTTGTGTCCCCTTTCACAAAGATTGCGGTCGCGATGCTCCAGGCCATCCATCGAAACAGCACCGCACGCCCCACTTGAGGGTTTCCAGGAGCCACGGGAGGTTGAGGAGCAAGCCTCGAGGATCACTCAGATGTCCCTTTTCCAGGACGACTGTTGAGTCCCCTGGAGTGGTGACGAGGACGCATTGCTGCATCTCCGAGAGTGGGTCGATGCCGTCCTGATGACTCCGTGAACCGCTGCCGTTCGCCGCCACGACGATGTGCGAACGTCGGGACGAATGTGGTCGATGACCGCGCGGTGAGCGTGAGTCGCCAGTTGGCTGAACCGGAAAGCAGAGATGGCTGCGCGGGATGGCTCTGGATCGGGAAGCGTCGTGTCGGCTACCCTCCGGGGCGTGAGGGCTCGGCCTGGTGAGGTTCGTACAGGCGCCGTTTTGATGTGCAGTGTGCTCCTGTTCGCCTTGCTCATCTCGGCGGTCAATGGGCTCGCTGTGTTTCAGGTTCGTCACCGTCTGTCGACGACATCGCCAGAGACGATCGATCATCCGATCGGTGACGCCGTTGCGCGGTACTCCGCGTTCGGTGTGCAGCGCACGCTTGAGATCGCGGCCGTGCTCGTGGCGGCGGGACTGGTGTGGTCCGTCCTGGGGTGGGCGGTGTGGAGAGGCCGATTGCGTCGGCCCGGGGCGATCGCGGTGCCAGCCGGTGTCCTCGTCGCAATGCAGGTCTTCGCCTGCTTTATCGTGTACGAGGTCGGCCCGGTGAGCGGCTTCACCGACAGGCCGAACACGCGTATAACTTTTGAGGCTTACGTCACCGATGAGGCAAATCCGGCCTGGTATCAGCCGACCCTGACCGTGCTACTGGTCCTTTCCCTGATCGCGCAGATCGCCGCGGTGGCGGTGCTGAGCGGGAAGGAAACCGCCGGCTGGGTGTGCGGGCCGGCCGCGCTCTGCGATACCAGGGCGGATTTGCGCGCCCGGTGCGCGGGTGGGCTGCTGGTGTGCACGCTCGGCTTCGCGGCGGCGTATGTCATCGTTACCGCCATCGCCATCGAAGTGGCCATGTCCGCGGCACCGGAGGCCAAGAAACGTCCGGGTCCCCGGGAACTGGGTTACATCAATGGCTCCTGGTCCGTCCATATGGAAAACCTGCATTTAAGCGTGCTGTTCGCCATTTGGGCGGTTCCTCTCACCGTGTGCGGCGTGGTCCTGTTGAGGTACGGCGCTTCACTCGCCACCATGGTGGTGGTCGGCGCCCTCAGCCCCTTCTATGCGGCGACGATGTGGATGTTTGTTTCGCTGCTTACCATGGACACCGAGGATGCAAGCCCTCTGCTCTCGTATCTACCGCATTGGCGCGAGCCGGTCCTGCATGGCTTCCGTGCCGGAGCGATCGGGTGCCAACTCCTTGCGCTGACGATCCTCGCTTGTTGCCCCATCCGGCAGAGAACGCAGCGGTCAGAGGAACCCCAGCCCGAACACTAAAGCCCGGCATGGCATCCGGTCGACCGGCGAACACGGCCGGCGGGCCGTCCTCGGATTCCGGTCCTGCCGCTGCGGGCGGTCGTCCAGCCGGGTCGCAGGCACGGCCGCCGCATGGGCTCGGCGCGGCACTTCTGAGGCCGCCCGACCTGCATGGCCGGACGTTCAGTCGGCATCGTCCGGTGCCTCTCCCATCTCGACTGCCCGGCTGTGCAACTTCGCTCCGTCAGAGTTGAACAGGCACAGCACTTCGAGGACCTCGGGCCCGGGTTGCCGCAGCCGTGCGGTACTCGCGTGTCGAACTCGACGGCGTCGCCGGCGGATGCACCTGCTTGAACGCCTCCAACGCTCCCGAACCGCTGGACAGCGGCATCGTGACGACGCCGTCCCGGACTCGCGGACGCGGGTGGACCCGGGGGCTCCGAGGGCAGGTGCGCCGACGAGGTCGTCGAGCGGCAGCCGGAAGAGTCTCGCCAGCGGCATCAGCAGCCCAAGCTGGGGGCGCCATGCTCGACCTCTTGCTCATTCGTCTTACGACGTTGCTAGAAGAGCACGGTCTTCCGGACGGACAGGATCAATCCCTTCCGAGCCATCCAGAGAAGGCCGGTCGGCTGCGGCCGCGCTGTTGCTGTTTCGGCACGCATGATTGCCACGGGACGCCCGGTGCGCACACGATGGCCACATGAGGCTGACGACGATGACACAGGTCACCGTGGACGGTGTAATGCAGGGCAATGGTCACGCGACTCCCGAGGAGTTGGCGAGCGGGTTCACGCGGGACGGCTGGGCGCTCGGGGCATTCGCCGACGACACCGGCGAGATGATCACCGGGACCTATCAGCGGGCGGACGCGTTCCTGTTCGGGCGGCGCACGTACGAGATGTTCGCCGAGACCTGGGGCACCCGGCCGGAGATGCAGGCGCACCCCATCGGGGTCGCGCTCAACGGGGCGCAGAAATACGTCGCATCCAACAGTCTCGAGCAACCGTCGTGGGGACCCGTCACGCTGCTGTCCGGGGATGCGACCGCGGCGATCAGGGAACTGAAGGAATCGTCATCGGGCGAGATCCAGGTGCACGGGAGCGCGACCCTGATCCGCTCGCTGCTCGCCGCCGGCCTCGTCGATGAACTGACGCTGCTGGTCGTTCCCGTGCTCCTCGGACAGGGCATGCGGCTGTTCCCAGACGATGGGCCCGCCGCCGCGCTCGAGGTCATCAGCTCCCACACCGACGCAAGGGGCGTCGGCGTGCACGTGTACCGGCCGGCCGGACAACCGGAGTTCCACCCGGCGCGGCCAATGTAGGCAGACCGGGGCCCCCGAGAGACCGGCCCGGCCGAGCCGGCCAGGCCAAGTCCAGCGGTCGGCGGCCGCCGAGGAGCGCTGCCGTGGGCTGGTCCAGCGTCTGCTTGAGCAGGCGGAAGGTGTGCTCCAGGTCGAAGTGGCGCAGGGAGGCGCTCCCGATCCGATCGACCTCGTGCTTGGTGGCGCCGGTCCCCGACCACCACAACCAGATCGGCTTGGGCGCGCCGCCGGAGGGCGTCTGCCCACCTGGAGCCGGATCGCCGTTCCGGAGATGACCGGGGGCCGGGCAGGTCTGCCCAGGCCGAGCGTGTGTCCTGGTAGTCCACGAGGGCGTGCTGGGCCCTCCGGAGTCGGAGTGGACGCCATGGACGGACATCATCGGAGTTGGGGCGAACGGGCCTTGGTCAACGCAGTGACGCGGCCGCCCGGTCGTAGGCGGCCCGCGCGATCCGCTGCAGTGCCGCGACACGGTCGCCGCGCGGCGGGGATGACTGGTTGGGGATCCTGACCTCCAGCAGATAGCTACCGAACTGGACGATCTCCACCCAGTGCGACACCACGCCTTGGCCGTCCGCGATGACGAATCCCCTTGACGCGCCTGCCAGCGGCGCCACCTCGATCGGCTTGATCACCGCGGTGCTGTCGCCCGGGGAGCTGGCCGGGGCGGTCAACCGTCCACACGCAGCAGGGACGCGGCCGTCGGCGAGCCGGTTCAGCACCGGCGCAGGCGCGGTGATTATCGACTCACTGAAGACCAGAACCGAAGGCGGCTTCTGGTCGGGACGGGTGCGCATCGGCGGATCCAGCCGGGTCACCGCGAGTTGGGCTCCCGGCGCATGGCTGAAGTCGCGGATCAACGTGTACCACAATCCGCCCGTCCACTTTTCGCACTCCGGAGCTTGGGCGCGATAGTAGCTACTGACCTGACGCATCGCGATGAACATCGACTTGGTGTTGCGGAGCGGTAATCGGATTGCTGCGCCTCGCTGATACGGGCTCTCAACTGCCCCTTCGAAGCGGGTCAGCAACGCGGCGGTCAGTCTCGGGTCGGCGGTACCGGTGCCGGGATTGGGGATCGCGGCCTCGTCCTGCGGGCTCATGATGGTGGCCTCTATGCGCGGGCTGCTCGCGGCGGCCTTCGGCGGGCGGCTTCCGGCATGCTCCGTACCGCATCCCGCCACCGACACCACTGCCAGCACCGTCACCGATGCTTTGAGCGTTACATGAATCATCGCGAACTCTTCTTCTAGGAGACCCCCGATGATCTCACTTTCCGGTTGCCGTCATGGCCATTTCGCATGGTTGCGCGACGCTCAACAGGTAACAGAACACATGGAACCCATGGCTGCGTCGCGTCCGCTTAGACCAAATAGCAAATCGGTTTCTGGCTCGTGCTCGTCGAGGCGACCGCGGTGGCGCCCCCCGTGGTCTGGCCGCCATCGGCAGCGGCAGGCCAGACTTGCCGCACGTGTAACCACTGCGCCCTGACGAGGCCCGGGTAATGAGCTTGCTAGCTCCGGGCTACCGACGAAGCTCGCTGACCAGCGGGGAATAGGGACTACCCAGCCTGGAATTCCGCGTCACAAGCAAGATCATCTGTACTTCTTCGTGAGTAGGCGGGAAGGCGCTGACGTCGCGTCTCGGTTACGGATGTGGCCGGGTGCTCCAATTTCCGTGTCGGTCCTGGGGAGTCGCCATCCTCCGGCGCCCGGGTGGCCGCAGGTCGGCAGGATCAAACCGGGCCCGGGTCGGCGGGGCGGCCACGGAGGTAGGCCAGGACGGCGAGGACCCTGCGGTGGGTGTCCTCGGTCTGGGGCCGGTCGAGCTTGGCCAGGATGCTGCGGACGTGCTTGGAAACGGCCGCGTCGGTGACGACCAAGCGCCGGGCGATGGTGGCGTTGGAGTGCCCTTCGGCGATGAGCGCGAGCACCTCGTGCTCGCGCGGGGACAGCGCGACGAGGGGTCCCGGCGGCGGTGGATGAGCTGGCGGATGACCTGCGGGTCCACCACCGTGCCGCCGTCCAGTACGTGGCGCAGCGCGGCGACGAAGTCGGCGACGTTGACCACCACCCGGTCCTTGAGCACGTAGCCGACCCGGCGGCCAGTTCTCTGCACGCGCGTTCGTAGTCGCGAGGAGCGCTGGCCGGCAGCGGCAGGCCGGCCGTGCGAAAGCCGGTGCCCGGGCGGCGTGGGCAGCGCCGTGCATGGGCGGCCTGGACAGCGCTGCGCTCGTTGAGGACTCAGCCGGCGCGAACCGATGGGGATAGAACCGCATGGAAGCTCAGGTGCGCGGTGAGCGTACGGTGCAGTGGTAAGCGTGCCGATCGCTAGTTGAGTTCGACGACGGGTGACCGGGTGATTTGCGTGAGTCTGTCGTAGAGGGCTGCGATGCGTGGCAAGTCGGTGCCAGCGGCCCGGTCGGCGTGGGCATGGCAGGCGGTCATCGCGGGCTGGAGCGCGTAGGGGCCCGCGGTGCCATGCAGATGGTCGATCTCGTCGCGGAAGGCGAGTCCGCGGCGGATCGGCAGATGGTCCCAATGGGTGCCGCCCTGTTGAACATGATCTACATCACATTCGTATTGTAGGCGTCACATTTCGAGTGGCTGAACTGTCTTAACCCTTGTACGAGTTCGACGCGTAGAAGGAAGGCCACCATGAAGAAGCGGCTGGCTCTGTCGGCGATGATCGTCCCGATGGCGTTGGGCTTACCGGCGCTGTCCGCCCAGGCTGCCCATGCGGGTCAGGTCAGCGCGATGGCGCACGGAACGAGCGGGTCCGTCAACACCAGAGACTCGGGGCCGAAGGGCGGCACGGGCCTCTTCTGGTATGACGGCAACGGCGCGCAGCCGAAGAACAAATCCGTCATCGCCGCCCGTGACAATCAGGGCGGCGACCACAAGTGGGTGTACGTGGAACTCGACCTGATTCGCAAGGGTCCCGACCTGGTCCTCGCAACCATGGAGAACAAGAGCGGTAAGAGCCGCAACATCCAGTACAAGGTCGTCAGCGTCAAGGACGGCAGTCCGGTGCGGCTCACGGTCTGCCTGAGCGACCGCAACGGCTTGATCGAGCCCTACTGCAACTCGAAGAATTTCGTCGCCTGACAGCCGATCCGGTCGTGTCCCGTGGGTCTCCCGGTGTGGGCGAGGAGGGATCCACGGGCATGAACTGACCGCACCAACCTGACGCTGCGGCGGATCGCGCTGCTGTTCGGGGTGTCCAAGTTTGCCGCGCATCGTGTCCTCGATCACCTGGCGCCGCTGCTGGCGTTGGCCCCGGTCATCCGCCGGCATAGTTCGGAGACGGTATTGATTGTGGACGCCAAACGACTGCACGGCCTACCGCGATTCGGGGTGCGGACGGGGCATGCCGGGGGAGCGCCCGTGATGGCCAACAGCGGCTACCAAGGGAACCGGCAGGTCATCACGACCTCCTGGCGGCTCCGCGCCGGCAGCGTCGTCCTCATGCGCAACCTTGCGATGACTGGCTGATCCGGTCCGGGTCGGCGGGGTCAGCGGCAGCGCGTCCGGCGGTATCCCTCCACCATTACAGCGCTTGGCTCGATTTTATGAGTAAGAAGCACTCAATGCCGCGAGAGCGCGGTAGGTAGACGCCTTAAATTTGCATGGGAGTTGATCGCGGGCGAGGTGAACGCATCCTTGACCGTTGGCGCGAACCGGACGTGCAGGCTCACGGGACGCGGTCGTGGGCTCCTTCTTCGGGTGCATGGGGACGATTCACGCGGCCGAACTCCCGAGCGTCAGTACGGCCTTGCCACTGAGCCGGCGTTCGGCGAGGGCGGCGAGCGCGGCGTCCAGGTGCGTCCAGTCGTCCACCAGGCCGAGTTCGGGGTGGAGGCGGTCGCCGGCGACGAGTTCGACGAGCGTTTCCAGATCCGCTGCGGGCGGCTCGGGGTGGGCGTAGGAGAAGTAGCTGACCACCCGCACGTTTTCGTGCCCGATGAAGTCGTAGATGTCGATCGGTGTCTTCTCTCCACCGCTGGCACCGATCAGGGCAATGGTGGCGCCGGGAGCGGTCTTGTCGAGCGTGGACTTCAGTGACGTACCGCCCACTGACTCGGAGACGAACGTGAAGAGGCCGGATGCGGCGTCCGGATCGGCGACGACCTCGGCTGCGCCCAGCGCCAGGAGGCTCTCGGCGTGTTCCGGGGCGGCCACGGCGGTGACGATCGCGCCCGCGGCGGCCGCCAGTTCGACCTGCAGGCGGCCGACGCCCCCGTTGGCGCCGGTCAGCAGGACGCGGCGGCCGAGCAGCGAGCCGTCCAGCCGCAGGACGCGCAGTGCGGTCAACCCGGCCAGCGGGAGCGCCGCGGCCTGCTCGTAGGAGACGGTGTCCGGCAACCGCACGAGCCTGTCGGGGGACACGGCGACCTGCTCGGCCCAGCCCGCCTGTTCCACAAGGGCCGCGACACGGGTTCCGGCGGGCGGGCCCGAGCCATCGGCGGCCTGTGCGAGAACCACTCCGGCGACGTCCTGTCCCGGCCGCCAGCCGGTGGGGCGGGATTTCAGCAGGCTCAGTTCGCCGCGATTGAGGGAGAACGCGCTGACGCCGATCAGCGTCTGATCCGGCAGGGGCGCCGGGTCCGGGACCGTGTCGATGACCGGGCCGGAGGCGGTGGTGACGACTGCTTTCATGCGGTCCATTGGATCCTGGGAACATCGGTTGATCCAGAAGCGCTTTCCCTGCCGTTCCATCACCGGTCGTTATGGGAGCGGACGTGGAGATCAGGCAGCTGCGCTGTTTCGTGGCGGTGGTGGACGAGGGCGGATTCGCGCGGGCCGCCGACCGCCTGCGGATCGTCCAGCCGGCGGTGAGCCAGCAGGTCGCGCGACTGGAACGGGAACTCGGCGTGCCGCTGTTCGACCGGTCGCGGCGCACCGTCCGGTTGACCGGGCCGGGTGAACGGCTGCTGCCGGAGGCCCGCGCCCTGCTGGCGGCCGAGGCGCGGATCCGGGAGGTGGCGAGCGGGATCGCGGGCGGGCTCGACGGTGTGCTGCGGCTCGGCACCAGCCAGGGGCTCGGAGACCGGATCGACCTCGTCCTGCAGCATCTGGCCGGGTCGGCGCCCCGGCTGCGGGTGAAGCTCGTCTCGGCCACCCTGCCGGCCCGGCTCGAAGCCGTGCGCTCGGGCGAGTACGACGCGGCGTTCGTCCGGGTGCTGGACAGCGCACCCGGCCTGGAACTGCTGCCAGTGTGGTCCGAGGGGCTCGTCGCCGTACTGCCCGCGTCCCATCCATTGGCGGCGGCTCCGCTCGTGCGCCTCGAAGATCTGGCGGAACTGCCCCTGCGGCTCGCCGCGCGCGCGGACAACCAGCCCTTGTGCGACCTGATCACGGCGGCGTGCCGCGCGGCCGGTTTCACCCCGGCGCCGGGGCCGCCGTTCACCAACCTCCAGGACAGCATGGCCGAGATCGGCACGGCCGCGGCCTCCTGGACCGTGCTCTACGCGGCGGCGGCCGAACACCTTCCGCAGCGGCGGGTGGCGGTCCGGCCGCTCGACGGCCCGGCCGTCACCACTCACCTCGCCGTGCGCGGCGGGCCCCCGACCCCGACGCTGCGGCTGCTGCTCGACGCCTGCGCGGCGGTCGGTTCCCTTCAAATCGGATGATCATGGATCGGCTCTGGAGTGTCCGCGCGGTGCGAGCGCGCGACGTCACACGTCGCCGGAACACAGAAGGCGCGGAGCGAACCGTTCCCCTCAGCCCTGCTGCACCGCGTACTGCGCGATGCCATGGCCGAATGACCAGTTCTCCGGCAGTACTTCCACGAGATTGATGAACACGTCTTCGGGGCGCACGCCGGGGTCGGCCTGCAAGAACTCGACGATGCGCCGGTAGAGCGCCTGTTTCTGGGCGAGGTCGCGCGTGTTGTTGGCGGTGATCCGGATGATGACCGCCTCGTCGCTCCGTTCGACGCCGTAGTAGGTGGGGCTGACGCTGAAGGTGCTGCTGTCGTGCTCGGTGATCGTCATGAAGCGGTCGTCCTCCGGCACGTCGAAGGTCTCGCGCATGGCGCGGTAGACGCCCTCGAAGAGGGCCTGGTGGTACTCGGCGGACTTGCCTCGCCGCAACGACACTTGGACCAAGGGCATGGTCTGACTCCGTTCCTCGGGACGGTTCGCAGCGTAGCCATCACTTGATCATTCAAAAAAGTCATCTTAAGATATTTCAGTCATTAAATATTTCAATGATCGGTGTGACGATGAAGATGCTCGCCCTGGACGCCGTGCAGGCCTTCGTGCTGACCGCCGAGATGAAGAGCTTCACGCGCGCGGCCGAGGCGATGGACTCCACGCAGTCCGCCGTGAGCCTGAAGATCAAGCGGCTGGAGGGCGCCTTGGGCCGCCGCTTGCTGGACCGCACGCCCCGCCTGGTCCGCCTGTCGCAAGACGGCGCCGCCTTCCTCGGGCCCGCTCGCGAACTGCTGGACGCCCATGCGGGCGCGCTGGGCTCGTTCGGCGTCCAGCGGCAACGCCTGTCGATCGGCATGAGCCACCACGTCGTCGGCGCCGAACTGCCCCACCTCCTGCGCCAGATCGGGCGCGCAGAGCCAGACCTGACGCTGGAGGTGAGCATCGGCAGCTCATGGGAGCTCCTCGACCTGTTCGACAGCGGTGCGCTGGACGCGGCCATCGTGCTGCGCCACGAGGGCCGCCGCACCGACGGCGAAGTCCTGATGGAGGAGTCCTTCGGCTGGATGGCCTCACCCGACTTCGAACACCGCTCCGGAGAGCCTCTGCGCCTCGCCCTGCAGGCCGAGTCATGCCATGTGCACCAGATGGCGGTGGCCGCGCTGGACCAAGCGGGCATCGCCTGGCAAGAGGTGTTCGTGGGCGGCGGTATGGCAACCATCGGTGCGGCCGCGGCAGCAGGCCTGGCCGTGGCGGCGCTCAGCCCGCGCGTGGCCCCACCCGGCACCATGGACATAGGCGAACCACTCGGCCTCCCCCCGCTGCCCGCCCGCAGCGTCGTCCTGCAATCACGCACGTCCGAGCCGGCCGCCCGCAGGGCGCTGCGCACCTTCACCTCCGCCCTGCGCGCCACAGCGCGACACTGACCGCCACCGCCGCGACGAGGCGGGGATCAGGTCCTGCCCAATGCCACGCCGCCGGACCGGGACGCCGAGGGGATGCCGAAGACGCCGCAGCTCATCGAGGCGCGGACTGACGCCGCGCCATGTGACGCTCGTCACACACATTGAAGGCACCTCGCCCGCCCGATTCGGGTCCGTCTCCGGATCTCTATTCGTAGAAGCGAATCAGAGGAGCGGACATGCGAATCGAAGGATCGGTGGCACTGGTGACCGGCGCCAATCGGGGTATCGGCCAGGCGATCACCGAAGCGCTGCTGGAGCGCGGCTCCGCCAAGGTCTACGCGGCGGCGCGCGACCCGAAGACGCTGGAGGCGCTGCGCGGACGCCACGGCTCCCGCCTGGTCCCGGTGCGGTTGGACGTCACGGACGCCGAGCAGGTCGCCGAGGCCGCCAGCCTGGCCGCAGACGTCGATCTGCTGGTCAACAACGCGGGCGCGTTCGAGCCGACGGACCTGGCCGACGAGGCGATCGTCGAGGTGGCCCGGCGCGAGATGGAGGTCAACTACTTCGGGACCCTGCGGATGGTGCGGGCCTTCACGGACACGCTGGCGCGGCGCGGCGGCGCCATCGTCAACGTGGTCTCGGCGGCCGGACTCACCAACGTGCCGCTCCAGCCGACCTACAGCGTGTCCAAGGCCGCGCAGCATTCGCTGACCCAGGCCGCCCGCGCGCTGCTGGCGGCCCGGGCAGTGGCGGTGCACGGCGTCTACTCGGGGCCGGTCGACACCGAGATGACCAAGGACCTCCCGCCCCAGTTCGAGAAGGCCTCGGCCGAGGACGTCGCGAAGGCGATCCTCGACGGCGTCGAGGCGGGCGATGAGGACATCTTCCCGGACCCGTTCGCCGCGGCCTTCGGCAAGCAGTTCCACTCTTCGCCGAAGGACGTGGAACGGCAGATGGCGGCGATGGTCGCGGTCCCGGCGTAGGCGCGTGCTGGCCACCGGTGAGGGCGGCGGGATCGCGCCGTGGCAGCCCAAGCGCCGCCCTGGGAAGAGGATGGGATGACCGAGCCGAATCCGCTCAAGGCCGCCGTCGCCGGCGACGAGCGGGCCTACGCCGAGCTGGTCGAACCGTATCGCGGTCCGCTCCACGCCCACTGTTACCGGATGCTCGGCTCGGTCCACGATGCCGAGGACGCCGTGCAGGAGGCGTTGGTGCGTGCGTGGCGGAGCCTGCCGTCGTTCGAGGGCCGGAGCTCGTTGCGTTCGTGGCTGTACACGATCGCGACGAACGTCTGCCTGCGGACGATCGAGCGCCGACCGGGACGCGTCCTGCCGATCGACTACGGTCCGCCGGCTGATCCCCACCGGCCGCTCGGTGAGCCGCTGACCGACTCGACCTGGATCGAGCCGTATCCGGACGAGCGGCTCGCTCTCGCCGACCGCCCTGCCGGTCCCGAGGCCCGCTACGAGCAGCGCGAGAGCGTCGAACTCGCGTTCATCGCGGCGCTCCAACATCTGCCGGCCCGCCAGCGGGCGGTGCTCATCCTCCGCGATGTGCTCGGCTTCTCCGGCGCCGAGGTCGCAACGGCGCTCCGGACGACCCCGGCGTCGGTGTACAGCGCATTGCAGCGCGCCCACAGGGCCGTCGATCGCCGTCTCTCCGAACCCAGCCAGCAGGCGACGCTCAGCTCGCTTGGTGACGCACGCCTGCGAGAGATCGTCGACCGATACGTCCGGGCTTGGGAGCGGAACGACGTCGGCGCGATCGTGGCCATGCTGACCGACGGCGCGACGATCGCGATGCCTCCGACCCCGACGTGGTACCGCGGCCGCGACGCGGTCGCGGCCTTCCTCCGAACAAGGCCGCTGGGCGGCGGCCTGAGATGGCGGCTGACCCCTACCCGTGCGAGCGGCCAACTCGCCGCCCGGGCCGATCTCTGGGACCCCGCGGCCGGCGGCTTTCGAATTCACCACACCACAGTGCTCACCCTGCACGGCGAGCTGATCGACCAGATCGACACTTTCCTGGAGCCATGGGCGCTGACGCTGGACGCACCAGAGAGCGACGCCTGCCGACGCGACCGCATGCCATGACACGGTCCTCGAGAAGGGAACCGTCCCTTGACGACCGAAACGACCTCATCGCCGATCACGGCTGCACCAACCCGGTTCACCGGCCGGCAGCGCTTGATCCTGCTGGTCCTGCTCGGCGCCGGTTTCATGCTGTCCGCCGATTTCTCCATCCTGAACGTCGCGCTACCGACGGTCGGCGACGGCGTCGGACTGAACTTGACCGCCCTGCCCTGGATCGCCTCCGCCTACGCACTGCCCGCCGCGGGCTTCACCCTCCTAGGCGGACGGCTGGCCGACCTGTTCGGGCGCCGCCGGCTGTTCCTCGCGGGCATGGTCCTGCTGGCGGCCGCCTCCCTGCTCGGCGGCCTGGCGACCGGTCCCGAGATGCTGCTGACCGGCCGGGCGCTCCAGGGACTGTCGACCGCCCTGTCGGTTCCGGCCGCGATGTCCCTGCTCACCACCACGTTCGAGGAAGGCGCGACACGCGACCGCGCCCTCGGCTTGAACGGGGCGCTGCTGTCCGGCGGCTTCACCATTGGCGCGCTCGTCGGCGGCACCCTGGTCGGGCTCCTGAGCTGGCGCTCGGCGTTCTTCATCAACGTGCCCGTCGCCGTTGCCATCCTCGTCCTCACACCCTCGTTGATCAGCGAGAGCCGCAGGCCCGACCGGGTCAGGCTGGACGTTCCCGGCGCCGTCACCGCGACCGGCGGCCTGCTGGCCGCCGTCTACGCGGTCATCGAGAGGAACATGATCGCGGGAGCCGTCGGCGTCGTGCTGCTGGCCGCGTTCTGGCTGATCGAGCTGCGTGCACCGGCTCCGCTCGCCCCCGTCCGCATCCTCAGGCGCCCGAACGTCAAATGGGGCAACTACGCCGGGCTCGTGCTGTTCAGCATGGAGACCTCCATGATCTTCATGATGACGCTGTACCTGCAGAACGTCCTGGGGTTCGGCCCGCTCGTCACCGGCCTGGTCTTCGGCGTCCCGGGCCTGGCGGCCGTACTGGCGGGCCCGGTCGCCGGCCGCCTCATCGGCCGCCACGGTTACCGCACGGTGCTGCCGGCGGCCCTGACCATGCAGGGCCTCGCCGCGGTCCCGCTCATCGTCGTCGGCCCCGACCGCGTGTGGCTGGCCGTCCTGGTCCCGATGCTGGTCCTCAGCTTCTTCGGGCATGTGACGTCCATCGTGGCCTACACCGTCACCGGCACGTCCGGCCTGCTGGACGGCGAGCAGGGCCTGGCCACCGGCCTCACCACCATGACCCAGAACGTCGCCATCACCATCGGCATCCCCATCCTGAGCGCCATAGCCTCCGCCCGGACGTCCGAGCTGGGCGGCATCCACCTCGCACTGACGGCGAACGCGGCCTTCACCCTCGCCAGTGCCGCGCTCATCGGGCTCGGTCTGCGCAGACGCGGCGAGCATCGGCAACCGTGACAGCGATCAGCCGCCAACCGGGCCGCGACGCCACGACCCCGAAACGGACGACAGTTCGATGCGTGCATAGAGATCAAATTTCGAAAAGTTTCGAAAGATTTCTTGCATTGCTGTGCAGCTAGTCCGCATCAACTGTCACAAGTAGAGCCGTAAGAAACCATGAAAAGCGCTGGAAGACCTGTTGTTCTATCGCAAGTTTTCGAAGAGTATCGCGCCAGGATCACCCCGGTTCGGTGGCGGCGGTGCGCGTCAATACGTGGGCGAGGGCGGAGCCGGAACGCCCTTGCGTCGCTTCCTCCGCACGGCCGGACCGGGCCCGCCAGAGGAAGGACTGCTCCTGATGAACCGATTCCTCAGAGCCCTGGTGGCCCTGGCGATGCTCCCGCTGCTCGCCGGGACCGTCCTGCTGGGCGCGCGGCCGGCCGCCGCGGCCTCGCTGACGCAGGTGACGAACTTCGGCGACAACCCCAGCAACCTCAACATGTACGTCTACGTGCCGAACAACGTCGCCTCGCATCCGGCGCTGCTGGTCGCCATGCACTACTGCCAGGGGAGCGCGTCCGCGCTCTACGACGGCTACTTCCACGACTACGTCACCGCCGCCGACCAGTACGGCTACATCATCGTCTTCCCCGAGGCGACTCGCAGCGGCAACTGCTTCGACGTCTACTCCCCGCAGGCACTCACCCGCGGCGGCGGCAGCGACCCGGTCGGCATCGTGTCGATGGTCGACTACGCCAAGTCCCACTACAACGTCGATCCGAACCGCGTCTTCGCCAGCGGCGTCTCGTCCGGGGCGATGATGACCAATGTCATGGCCGCCGAATACCCCGACGTCTTCAAGGCCGGATCGGCGTTCATGGGGGTGCCCGCCACCTGCTTCGCGACCGGCAGCAGCACCAGCACCTGGAACGGCCAGTGCGCGAACGGCCAGGTCGGTAAGACGCCGCAGCAGTGGGGCGACGCGGCGCGAGCGATGTATCCCGGGTACAGCGGCTCCTACCCGCGCATGCAGCTGTGGCACGGCACCGCCGACACGACGCTGAACTACAACAACTTCGGCGAAGAGATCAAGCAGTGGACGAACCTGCGGGGCGTCGGCCAGACACCCGTCCGCAGCGACAGCCCGCAGTCCGGCTGGACCCGGACCCGCTACGGCACCGACACGACGCAGGCACCGGTCGAGGGGATCAGCGTCTCCGGCGCCGGGCACAGCCTGCCGCAGAGCGGCATGATCCAACGCGCCATCGACTTCCTCGGCCTCAACAGCACGAGCGGTGGCGGCACGCAGGCCGCCACCACCCTGGGCGCCGCGGCCGCCGCCACCGGCCGGTACTTCGGTACCGCGATCAGCTCCGGCAAGCTCGGCGACTCGGCGTACACCACGATCGCGAACCGCGAGTTCAACATGGTCACGCCCGAGAACGAGATGAAGTGGGACGCCACCGAGCCGAACCAGGGGCAGTTCACCTTCAGCGCGGGCGACCGGGTCTACGACTGGGCCACGCAGAACGGCAAGCAGGTGCGCGGCCACACGCTCGCGTGGCACTCCCAGCAGCCCGGCTGGGTGCAGAGCCTCAGCGGCGGCGCGCTGCGCCAGGCGATGATCAACCACATCAACGGCGTGATGGCCCACTACAAGGGCAAGCTCGCCTACTGGGACGTGGTGAACGAGGCCTTCGCCGACGACGGCAGCGGCGGCCGGCGCCAGTCCAACCTCCAGGCCACCGGCAACGACTGGATCGAGGTGGCGTTCCGGACCGCGCGCTCCGCCGACCCGAACGCCAAGCTCTGCTACAACGACTACAACATCGAGAACTGGAGCGCCGCCAAGACGCAGGGCGTCTACGCGATGGTCAAGGACTTCAAGTCACGCGGCGTGCCGATCGACTGCGTCGGCTTCCAGGGCCACTTCAACAGCGGCAACCCGGTGCCCGGCAACTTCCAGACCACGCTGCAGAACTTCGCCGCCCTCGGGGTGGACGTCGCGATCACCGAGCTGGACATCGCCGGTGCCTCGCCCACGGACTACGCCAACGTCACCAAGGCATGCCTGGCCGTGTCGCGCTGCGTCGGCATCACCGTCTGGGGCGTGCGGGACAGCGACTCCTGGCGGTCCGGCGACACCCCGCTGCTGTTCGACGGCAACGGCAATAAGAAGCCCGCTTACACCGCGGTCCTCGACGCCCTCAACGGCGGCACCGGCGGCGGTAACGGCGGTTGCACCGCGACCATGTCCGCGGGCCAGTCCTGGTCCGACCGCTACAACCTCAACGTCAGCGTCACCGGATCGAACAACTGGACGGTCGTGATGACCGTGCCGTACCCGGAGAGGATCAGCGCCACCTGGAACATCAGCGCCAGCTGGGACAGCAGCGGATACGTTATGACCGCCAAACCCAACGCCAATGGCAACAACTGGGGCGTGACCATTATGAAGAACGGCAACACGACCTGGCCCACCGTCACCTGCAACGCGAGCTGATCCACAGCTCACGGTGACCCGTACCGCGCCCGCGGCCGCCCCAAGCGGCCGCGGGCCTGCTTGGCGTCCACGCGCAGTCGTGTGGACCGCGGCTCGGGTCGAGCAAGCGGTGATCTCGCGTTCCGGAACCGGCGGCGTTGGTTCAGGGTGATCAGGCGAGCCGAGCGCAAGCGCGGTCGGCCGGGAGCTCGTCGAAGCAGCAGATGGGCTGAACCGTCGTGGACGTGGCAGCGTCTGTGGGACGTGGTGTGCGCCGAGACGCTAGGAGGGGCGGATGGCCGAGGTGGTGCGGTACCAGCTGGACGACGGGACGCAGGTGGAGTTCGAGACCGTCCCACAGGCAGGGTTCCGGCCGGCGGGCGTCAGTGAGGTCGCGGGACATGTACGGGACGCGGTCGAGCCCGTGGTGGGGGCGGCTCGCGTCGTCCTGGAGCAACTGAAGGAGGCCGCGCCCGACGAGGTCGAGGTGAAGTTCGGCGTCAAGGTCACCGGCAAGACGAACTGGATGGTCGCCCAGGCCGCCACGGACGCCAACTTCGAGATCAAGCTCGTCTGGCGTCCCGGGGCGCCCGCGCCGGTCGCGCCGGTCGACGAGGCTCCCGCCGAAGAGCCCCCGGAGGACGAGGCGCAGGACACTGGCGCGTCCTGAGCAGTACCACTGCCGGAGCGCGCACCTCGTCGTCTGTCATGCGTCCATGGACAGATCGACCACCAGGACGCCGTGGTCCATGCCGATGGCCAGACCCGAAGGGATCGCGGCGATCGCGAGCACTTCGCGCAGCACGGGAATGGCCATCAGCTTGCGACCGCTGAGATCCCAGATCTGGACCGTGTTGTTCTGCCCGCCGGTGACGAGGAAGGGGTCGCCATCCGGACCCGGGACGGTGCAGAGCGCGTTCACCAGGTCGGTGTGTTCCATGGTGACGATCGGTTCGTCCGGCCGGTGCGGGTCCCTGACCCGCAGGACGTGGTCGTTGCCGGTCGTGGCCAGCAGGACGCGCCCGTCGCGCAACGGCACCGGGCACATCGTGAACACGTACGCGCGATCGGTGAACGCCCTGGTGACCGCTCGTTCCACGGTGTCCCACAGCAGTACCGAGCCGTCGGTACAGGAGACGGCGATCAAAGGACGACCGGGTGCGGGCACCGCGCAGGCCGCGAGCACGGAGTGCGGTTCGCTCGCCAGCGAATGGAGCACCGTGCCCGTATCCGGGTCCCAGATCCGCACCACGCGGTCCTCGGCGTCCGTGATCAGCATTGTCCGGCCGCCGGGCCACGGCGCGGCCCAGGCACGGCGTATGCGAGCGGGGTGGCCGAGCCGACGGATCGGGGTCGCCGCGGCGGGCTCCCAGACGGTCACCGAATGGCCGTTGTCCGCCGTGGCCAGCAGCGCGCCGGCCCCCGCTCGGGGAAGCGCGCACGCGACGGGCGTGCTGGTCCACTCGCCGGTATCGGCCAGCGTGCGCATGTGGGATCCGGTGCCGAGATCCCACATGCGCACGGCGCCGTAACGGTCCGCCGTGACGAGGAGGGGCGGCGTGCCCGGCTCGTCCAGAGCGCAGACGGCCGCGACCTTCCCGGGGTCGGCGTCGGCACGAGCGGTCACCTCGGGGCTCCAGATCCGCACCGTCCGGTCGTTGCCGCCGACGGCCAGCAGGGTGTCGCCCTCGGGACCGGTGAACGCAGTGATCGTTTTCGGCCAGCTCGGGGTGGTGACGACGCGAACGATCTCGCCGGTGGCGAGGTCCCAGATCCGCACCTCCTCCCGTGCGTTGGCGGTGGCGAGGAAGGTACGGCCATCCGGCCGCGTCCAGCCGCACACCGAGGCGACTCCCTGCGAATCCCGCAAGGTCTGGACTTCGGTGCCCGTCTCCGGATCCCAGATCCGCACCGTGCTGTTCCGGATGGGGCCGGACGGATGCTCCGCGGTGGCCAGGCGGACGCGTCCATCGGGCAGCATCCAGGCGCACAGAGCCGTCGCCCACTCGGCGTGGTCCAGCGAGCGGACGGTCGTCCCGGTCTCGGGGCACCAGATGGAGACGCGCCCCTTCGCGATCATCGCCAGGGCCGGTCGTTCCCCTGGCCTGGAGACTGCGCACATCTCGGCGAAACCGTGGTCGAGGGCGATGGTGCGAGCAGTGGTGGCGGTGTCCGGGTCCCAGATCCGCAGCGTGCCCGAGTCGGCGGCCCAGCCGGCCGCGGTGGAGATGGCCAGGAGCGATCGACCCTCGGGTCCGGGCAGCTCACAGATCGCGGAGACGCGCTCTGTGGTGAAGGTGACGGTGTGCTGAGTCGTTGAGGTGGCGGGGGACCAGATCCGCAGCGCGGCGTCCCGGCCATGGATGCTCCCGCTGGCGGAGACCAGAAGCGTGCGGTCGCCCGGCTCGCGGATCGTGCACACGGCATGGACCGGGTCCGTGTGCTCGGTGTAGGCGCCGAGTTCCGTCCTGCCGCGGGAGACGGCCCATGCCGCGCGGTACGGCGCCCGCCGAGATCGCGCGGCCCTGGAGAAGTCATGTCCGAGGCTCCGCTCCATGCACTCGGTCAGCCCGAACGCGGAGAGGCGCTCGGCAGGGCCCGCTCCGAGGGCGTGCGGTGTGAGGCGCAGCAACTGGATCCGGTCGCGCCGGTTCCGCGCCGCGTCCCCGACCGCGAGTAGACGCTCCAGGTCCGCGTGGAGCAGATAGTCGACGTCGTCGAGGAGCGTGTCCAGGACGCCTCCGGCGGCTGCGTGCACCGACAGTGAGCGCAGCAGGTACTCGGGGGCGTTATCCCAGCCGACGCTCGCACCATGGTCCTGGAAGGCTGCGGCCATGGCCCGATGGTCGTTCGCACGGCCGGCGACCCGGGCGCGGTTCTCCAGAAGGGTGTCGTTGAGCGACTGGTGGAAGAGCTGAAACGTGTCGTCGGCGGACCGGACGAGGAAGTTGGCCGCAGATGAGCGCGCGAACCGCTCCAGCTGCCGCTCGCTGAGCGCCGTCCCGGTGAGAACGCGTACCGCCGCGCACCACAGCGGCACCGGGAGGCCCGGCGCCTGCGCGAAGGCCAGTGCGGTGAGGATGTCGGCGGCCGGGACGCCCTCGACGGGCGGGACGCGGCGCAGGAATTCGTGCAGGGCGTTGTTCACCCGGTCCGAGAACGTCAGCGTCTCCGGATCGGCCGGTACCTGGTCGTACAGTCCGTGACTGCGGGCGACGAGTCCGGCGACGAGGAAATTGCGGCCCGCCAATGCGGCGATCCGCGCCGCCAGCGCGGCGGCGACCGGCCGGTCGGCGTACGGGTTTCCGGGACGCTCCATGCCGCGCAGCTCCAGCGTCGCCAGCGCATAGGCGGTCAGGTCGTCGACGGCGAAGAAGCGCGGGTCGTCGAGATCGACCTCCAGCCCTGCGGGCCCGAACAGCGGGAGCAGGTCGCCGGCATCGTCGTGCTTCCGGGTGCCGACGATCATCCGGACGCCCACGTCCGCGCAGGTCTGCGCGAGCGGCAGCACGAGCTCCGTGGCGATCGCGCGAGCCTGGACCGGCGTGCTCGCCTCGTCGAGGGCGTCGATGACGACGCAGAAGGGACCGGACCGCGTGCCGAGTCCGTCCCGCAACGCCGGCGGCAGGTCGCCGATCCGCGCGGGGAGCGGGAGCGAGGCCGCGCGGGCGATCTCGGCGGCCACCTCGAGCGCGGTCTTGCCCTTGGCGTGGACGGCGCAGTGCACCGAGCCGGGACGGGCCCTGACGGCGGTGTCGTCGGGCGGCAGCCGCCGGTGGAGCGCGGGGTCCGCGGTCGTCACGATCCGGCCGAGCACGGCCGATTTCCCCGCCCCGGGCGCGCCCGTGATCACGAGCACGCGGTAGTCGGGAGACGCGCCGTCCATCCAGTCCACGATCCGCGTCAGCGCCGCGCGGCGGCCGTGGAACCGGTGCCCGGGCTCGCTGTCGATCAGCACTCCCCGGGCCCGCGGGTTCCAGTGCAGCGCCCGGTTCGGGTCCGGCAGCAGGCTCCAGGCGGACCGCGCCGAGCCGTCGGCGTCCGCCGGACTCCACGAACCGATCCTGTCGATGCCCGCGTCCGGGAAGCAGGAGACCGCCCGGTGAATGGTGATCGCCTTGCCGTCCCCCTCGTGTTCGAGGACGACGACCGCCACGACGGCCTGGTAGTCGGGAGACCAGACGCCGCTTCCGCTGAACCCCTTCCTCAGCACGTTGCGAGAGCCGGGATGGGCGTCGAGCCGGACGAATCCGCGCCCGAGCACGCTGCCTCCGACGGTGCCGTGGGCGTCGTTGCCATGCGGTTCCCCGATGGGGAACCCGAAGGCCGACCAGGCGCGGTCCAGCAGACCGTCCGGTGCGGTGTGCCGCAGGGGAGCGGCGGGCACTCTCGCCGGTTCCCCCAGTGTGAGCAGCGCGAGGTCGTACCGGGGGGCGCGCTCGACGTGGACCACCTTGATGCGGCGTTCGTCATTGTGCTCGGCCAGGGGGAACTCGACCCAGAGGTCGTCGCCGGTGGCCACATGGTCGCACGTCAGCAGATGCGTATCGCTGATCAGTATCGCCGTGCCCCGCCACGTGTCGGCATCATCGGCACCAGCACAGACCATGGCCGCCCACGGGCTGCTCGGAGGGAACACGCTCTCGTTATGAGGGGCCATGCACAACCTCGAACAAATGCACCTCCGGCCAGAGGTCGGAAAGACAAGCTTAGAGCCGGCGGCACCCCAAGCCTGATGCTGACAACCGACCATGCCGCCCTCGGCAACCGAAGACCATCGACGCCACAGAACGGCTCACGACATGGCTCCTCGGCGGCGTGCCCGGGTTGTACTGTTCTCGCGTGCTCATGGGGCGGGATCGTGAGAGGGGCCACCTCGCCGGGCTGCTCCGGGACGCGCGTTCCGGGCGCAGCAGCACGGTGGTGATCCGGGGCGAGGCGGGGATCGGCAAGACCTCCCTGCTGGAGCAGGTCGCGGCCGACGCGGGGGACATGCGGCTCATCCGCGGCGCGGGCGTCGAGTCGGAGAGCGAGCTGGCATTCGGCGGGCTGCACCTGATGCTGCACCCCTTCACCGACCGGTTCGACGCGCTGCCGGCGCAGCAGGCGGCGGCGCTGCGGTCGGCGTTCGGACTCGGCTCCGGGCCGGCCGGCGACCGCTTCCTGATCGGCGCCGCCACCCTCACCCTACTGTCCGAGCTGGCCGCCGACCGCCCGCTGCTCTGCCTGGTCGACGACGCGCAGTGGCTCGACAGCGCCTCGCTGGACGCGCTGCTCTTCGCCGCCCGCCGGCTCGGCGCCGACCCGATCTCCATGGTCTTCACGGTGCGGGACGGCGTCCGTCCGTTCCCCGACCGCGGGCTCGACGTCGTCCGGCTGGCCGGCCTGGACCGGGCCGCCGCGCGCGAGCTCGTGGCGGCGCACGCGCCGGAGCTGACCGTCCCGGTGCGGGAGCGGCTGCTGGACGAGGCGGCCGGCAACCCGCTCGCCCTCATCGAGCTGGCGCACGCCCTCAGGTCGCGGCCCGCCCGGAACGCCGGGCCGCTGCCGGTCGGCGGCAAGGTCCAGGAGAGTTTCCGGCGACGGCTGGCCGAACTGCCGGACGCCACCCGCCGGCTGCTCCTGGTGGTCGCCGCCGACGGCACCGCCGACCTGGGCGTCGTCCTGCGCGCCGGGGACGCGCTGGGGCTCGTCCTCGCCGACCTCGAACCCGCCGAGGAGGCCGGGCTCGTCGTCCTCGACGGGGAGGAGGTGCGGTTCCGGCACCCGCTCATCCGCGCCGTCACCTACCAGGACGCCGCCCACCACCGGCGGACCGCCGTCCATGGCGCCCTGGCCCGGGTCCTCACTGGCGACGAGCACGCCGACCGGCGCGCCTGGCACCGCGCGGCGGCCGCCACCGGCCCGGACGAGGAGGTCGCCGCCGAGCTGGAGCGGGTCGCGCACCGCGCCGGGCGGCGCGGCGGAACGGCCGCGGTCGCCGCCGCCTACGAGCGCGCCGCGCGGCTCAGCACCGAGCCGGAGGGCAAGGCCCGCCGGCTCGTGCACGCGGCGCGGGCCTCCTACGACGCGGGCCGCCCCGACCAGGCCACCCGGCTGGCCGCCGAGGCCGAGCACCTCACCGGGGACGACGGGGTCGTCGCCGAGGCCACGTTCATCCGCGCCCAGGTCGCCTACGAGCGCACCTCGCCCGCCGCCGACGCGGAGCTCGCGCTGCAGGGCGCGGCGCTGATCGTGGAGAGCGATCCCGACCAGGCGGTGTCCATGCTGACGGAGGCGGTCTGGTCCGCGCGGGACGCGGGCGCGCACAGTCTCGTGCGGCAGAGCGTCGAGCTGCTGAGGAAGGTGAAGCCGCCCGCTGATTCGGCGAAGGCGCTGGTGGCGGGCGCCCTGATCGCCTACGGGCGGCGGCTGGTGGACGACGCGCCCGACGACGTCCGGCCGATGCGGGCGCTGTTCGAGGCCGCCCGGACCGGCGAGATCGAGGACGTCATCGAACGCCTCATCGGCGGTTTCATGGGCCTGCTCGTAGCGGACGACCGGGCCGCGATCGAGCTGCTGGAGCGCATGGTCGCCGAGGCCCGGGCCGAGGGCGCGCTCGGCTGGCTGCCGTACATCTCCGAGGCGCTCGCGATCGGGCGGGTGCTGCTCGGCGACCTGCACGGCGCGGACGCGGCGACGGCCGAGGGCATGTCGCTGGCCGCCGACATCGGCATGGACATGCAGGTCACCGCGATGAAATGCATCGCGGTCCGGCTGGAATCGGATCCGGAGCGCAGTCGTGCCCTGGCGCCGGACGTCCTCGGCCATGCCGACGTGCACCCCACCAACGCGGCGCTGGCGTCCTGGGGCCTCGGCCTGCTCGACCTCGCCGAAGGGCACGCCGGCGAGGCCCTGGAGCGGCTGGACGCGGTGTGCTCCGGCCCGGCCCGGTACGACGTGCTGATCCGCGCCGTCCCCGACCACGCGGAGGCCGCGGTGCGGGCCGGGCGCCCGGACCTGGCCCGCGCCCATCTGCCCGCGTTCGAGGCATGGGCCGCGGCCACGTCCTGCACGGCCCTGATCGCCCGGTGCCGCGCCCTCCTGGCCGAGGGCGACGAGGCGGACGAGCACTACCGCTCCGCACTCGGCCTGCACGGGGACCGGGCCTACGATGCCGCGCGGACCAGGCTCCTCTACGGCGAATGGCTGCGCCGCCGGCGCCGCCGCACCGAGGCGCGCACCGAGCTGACCGCCGCCCGGAACGCCTTCGCCCGGCTCGGCGCCGCCGTCTGGGCCGAACGGGCTCGCGCCGAGCTGGAGGTCCTCGGCGACCGCCCGGTGGCCAGCGCCGGGGACACCGACCCGCTGAAGCGGCTCACCCCGCAGGAGCTGCAGGTCGTGCGGCTCGCCGCCGCCGGACTCAGCAACCGCGAGATCGGCGCGCAGCTCTACCTGAGCCCCCGCACGGTCGGGCACCACCTCTACAAGGCGTATCCGAAGATCGGCGTCACCCGCCGCATGGAACTGGCCCGCCTGGTATCGGACACATGACTTAGCCGCGCCGCCGCGCCCGTGCGGCACCCCTTGCGCGAGACCGTGTTCCGAGCGCTCATCCGCCTTCTGACCAGCGCCGTTCAATTCCCGTTCGGCGACCGATGCGGGCCGTCCGGCCGCGCTCCTACTGTCGACGCCATCACCCCCGAACACCTCGGACGGACGGAGAACGGCGATGCTTCTGGAGAACAAGACCGCGGTCATCTACGGCGGCGGCGGATCGATCGGCGGCGCCATGGCGCGCGGCTTCGCCGCCGAGGGCGCGCGCGTCTTCCTCGCCGGCCGCACCCCGGCGACGCTCGACGCGGTCGCCGACGACATCCGGGCCGCCGGCGGCCTCGCCGAGACGGCCCGCGTGGACGCCCTGGACGGCGACGCCGTCAACGGCTGGGTCGACTCCGTCGTGGAGACCGCCGGCAGCGTCGACATCTCGGTCAACGTCATCTCCCACGAGACGCTGTTCGGTCCCCTGATGGAGTTGCCGGTCGACGCTTTCGCCCGGTCCCTGGAGAAGATCGCCCGCACCCTCATGCTGACCACTCGGGCCGCCGCCCGCCACATGGTCAAGCAGGGCTCGGGCGTGATCCTGCACTTCGGCGGCTCCGACAGCGGGAACCGCTCGCCCGGCCTCGGCAACGTCCAGGTCGGCTGCGAGCTGGTCGAGGCGATGCGGCGGCAGTGGGCGTGCGAGCTCGGGCCGCACTCGGTCCGCGTCCTGTCGATGAAGACCGGGGGCGTCGCCGAATCCATGCCGGACGGGCCGGAGATGGACCCGGTCAAGCAGCAGATGGTCGACGCCACCCTCCTCAAGCGCGCCACCACCCTGGCGGACGTGAGCCGCATCGCCGCCTTCCTGGTGTCCGACCACGCCGCCACCATGACCTCGACGCAGGTGAACATCTCCGCCGGCGCCCTGGTCGACTGACCGGATCCGCGCCCCGCGACCCCGCTTGCGCCGGTTCACCGGCGCAAGCGGGGTCGCGGGGCGCGGCCGTGCCGATCCCGCGGTTCCCCGCGCAGCCGTGCACCGACCGCCAACTACAAGCCGACGATGAGCTGCGCGCGAAGGTCGGGCACCAGAGTCGCGCAGGGTTGGTGCTATGTCGGGATGACCCTCTCGTCCCCATGCCGGCTGAACCCGGAGGGGCTGTAGTACCGCGTGACGTGTCCGGTCTTGTCGACCTCGTGGCGATAGTGGCGCATGAATTCCCAGAGCATCGGCGTCTCTTCGGGGATGTTGTTGTGGGACCGGTACAGGTTCTTGGTCACTTTGACCATTGGTGCCGGAGATCCGGGCTTGCGCCACGTCCAGGTCCGGAAGCGGTTGTACCAGCCGCTGGGCCGCCCCTCGCGGCGGTCGACATCCTGTAGTGCGAGCCCGTTGACCCCGAGGTGGTAGGCGGCCCAGGCGTCGAGGTCGTTCTGGATGTCGTCCCAGAGATCGCCCTTGAGGAATGCCAGGTCGCCGTAGCCGTATGCCAGGTAGGTGGGGATCGTCTGTCTGGCCGCCGGGTAGCTCACCCCCTCGAAAGTGATGGTCCCCGACTTGTCGGGGGCGGGGGCGAACGAGGTCGAGGCGACGGCCGCGAAGTATTCCGGTTTGGCGGCCGCGAAGAACTGGGTGACGCCGCTGCCGGCGGACTGCCCGGTGCAGTAGAACCGGGTGGGGTCGACGTCGTACTTCCTCGTCACGAATTCACGCAGCTGACGGAAGAACACGTCGGAGTCCTTGTGGCTTACCGAGATCGCCGAGCTGCTGTACTGCTCGCAGGCCACCACGAGAATGCAGCCTTCCCTCTGGGCGACCTGCCACCACTGGGCGGAGTCGAAGAACACCTTGTCGGTCTGGGTGTTCCCCGGCCAGATGAACACCACGGGTGCCCGGCGACTCCAGAGCCGGCGTGCGGATTCCGGCACGTAGACGAGGAATTCGCGGAGCCGGCCCTCGACGGTCATGGTCTGGACCTCGACGCCGAGACGGTCGTAGTCGGCGCGCCGCACGAGTTGGTTGCCGTAGGCGAAGAAGTTCTCGTACCGCGAGTAGGGCGTGAGGAAGGCCAGCAGTTCTCGGGTGGTGCGCTGGTTTCCGTACTCGGTCGGCCGTTCCCGTACCGCCACCTTGGAAATCGGTCCTGAAAAGGAGGTCATCCAGCGCCGCGATTTGCGGCGCTGGCGGTACACCGTGCCAAGGAGCCCGTCATGGACGCCGGGCTTGTCGGTGTCGTTGGCGCCACGCCAGTACGCGAGACTGGAGGAGGCGCTCCGTTGGGGATTGAGGTACCAGGTCGGGACCACAACCTCGTCGTGTCTGATCAGGTCGAAGCCTTCGGGGAAGACCACGTCGGTGTAGCCGTCCTGAGTGGTGCCGTCGAACTCCTGAGATCCGATGTCGCGAAGATAGGCGGCGGGAAGGCCGGGAGAGTCCAGGTACACCTGGCTGATGACTTGCAGTGGGAATGCCGCTGCCCGCGCTTCGAGAGCCGGAGCGCCGGCCCCGTACCCCACCAGGTAGTCCAGGCCGAAGATCGAGAAATAGGGGTTGGCCTGGTAAAAGGCCATCGCGGCGTCAACGTAGGCGCGCTCGGCGGCTGCGGCACCCCAGCCGGACTCGCCCGGTTCGAGGACGAACAGGCCCTCGCCGCGTTCGTCGGCGATGTCTCGCCATCCCGTCCGGCGCAGGAAATCGCCGGTCTCGACGCCGTCGGGGATGGCCAGCACCGTGTAATAGGAGCGGATCGGCGTTTCGGGTGAGATATAGACCTTGGCGGTGCGCGGCACGCCGTTCAGCTCGAAGCGCTTCTCCCAGTATCCGGTCATCTCGCGGGGCAGTTTGTTCGCGCGGCTGTAGTCGTAGCCGGGAGCCGGGCGCCCGTCGAGGGGCTTGGCGGTGCCGAGACTCGACGGACTCGCGGCGGAGGCAGCCGCCGCCGGTAGCTCGGTCGCGGTCTGGCCGACGAGGGCTCCGAGCGCGGTGGCGGCGGCGCCGCGTAGGACGGCGCGACGATGAAAGGTGGTCATGGAGCCTCTCCTTACCTGCTCGCACTCGGGTCCATCTAGTGGACCTTTCGGTCCGCTAGCCGTACGCATCTGACCCTGCCACGCCAAGCGGAGATCGACAAGACTGTCGTGACCTCCGCTCTGCGCCACCTTTTTCTCCGTCGGAAGCCTGCTGCCAGGCTCCACTGCGCGTTGATCGCCATTGAACGGTGTCAACAGTCCGCGTGATGGACCTCCGATATTGAGGTCGGCGGTCGGGTTCCGAGGCGTTCAGAAGAGATGGTCGGAGATAGTGCATCCGATGCGCGGGCTCATCGAGGTGCGTCCCGGCGTCAGCGGGGGAGTGTTCGTGGCCAAGGACCGTCGCTGCTGCGGATCGGCGGCCTCCAGGAGCGAGGGTGGCCGTGGCCTAGCGCTCCATGGAGTCCGTATGACGACCTAGGCGGACCATCAGGCGGTATCGCAGAAGTTGGTCCGAAGTTGACGGAGGGTCTTCCTCTCATGGCATCCGTCGCATATAACTAACTCACTGGTTCGAACATTAGGAGGTCGTAGGCCGAGGCTGTAGGCATGATCGGATCAGCCTCGTGGAAGCAGTGCCCCGTACCCACCTTTGGTCCTTGTCGACTGCGCTCGTGTCCTTGCGTTGACTTGAGGTCCGCGTAGCAGCACAGGAAGACCGTTCCACAATCCCGTCTGGACTGCGAACCCTGCCGGCCGGCGGGAAGGCCGGATGCCGGCAGGGGTGGCCGGCATCCCTGAATCCATCCCGCAGGCGTCGCCGAACCCTCGCTCGGCTTGTCGAGCACGGCCCGGATCAGCCCGCCCCGACCCGAGGAGACGACCCCCATGGCCGTGGACGCCCAGCACCGCGACCGACGGACAGGCGGGGCCGCTACCGTGACCGCCGCCGGAGACCTCGTCCGCCCGCGAGACCCCTTCGGAGTCGAGGATGTGTTCGGGACCTGCGGCCACACCAACATCGCGCTGCTGGACGCGCTCGGCCGCAGCCCCATCGAGTTCGTCATCGCCCGGCACGAGCAGGCCGCCGCGCACGCCGCCGACGGCTACGTCCACTGTCACGGTCGGCATCCGCACCGGGAGGTCAACCGCCACGCCGACCCGGGCCGTTTGCTCATTTACCTCGGCGGAGGGCCGCGGGAGGGGACCGGACGCGAGGCGCTGCTCTCGCTCGCAGAGCACCTCCACCATGGGGTTCGGGCCCGCTGCCGCTCTCGGCGTCCAGAGCCCGAGTTTCGCTGGCTTCGCCGAGATTCGCGGCGCCGACGGATACGACATCCCCATGCCCGAAGCCTTGGCTCGGCGCTGCGGTCGGCCGTGGCCCGCAGGCGCCCGGACTTGGTGGAGGCGCCCGTGGTCAATGAGCCGGTGCCGACACCCGGCCGCTGGAACACCAACGACATCTACCAGGGTGTCTTCCCCCAGGAAGGAACGTCATGATCCGCGTGATCGATCCATTCGCCCAGGCGCGACCGCTCTGGCTCGGCCTGGAGGACGACGGCCACCGACGCAAGGTCTTCAAGGTGGTCGATCAGCAGCTGAACGAGAGCGAGTTCCTCGTCGGCGGGCTGACCATCTTCGAGCCCGGTGAGGCCAGCTCGCTGCACGACCACCCCGAGTCCGAAGAGATCAACTACATCGTGCGCGGGTCCGGCGAGGTGGTGGCCGAGGACGGGCACCGCACCGCCTTCGAAGCGAACACCTTCATGTTCATTCCCAAGGGAGTCAAGCACCAGCACATCAACACCGGTCGCGAGCCGCTGTGGCTGGTGTTCGTGTACGGCCCTCACGGCGAGCTGCCCAGCACTTGAGGCCGCCTACGGGGAGGAGGACGAACTGCTCGGCGCCGTGGCCCGCGACGGCCCGCAGATCCTGCTCACCGCGCCGAAGGATTCCGATGCCGCGACCGGCAGGAAGCCGGCCGATGCGATCCGCGCCGTCCGATGCCCGGGCAACACGTACCCGCACAGAAAGGTCACCCGCGAACTGATGCACGTCGGTGTTGTGAACGGACCCAATCTGAACCGCCTCGGGCAAAGGCGCCCTGACCGCTACGGCCGCCACACCCTGGCCGACATTCTGGCCCACCTCCAGAAGACCGCTGCGCGGCTCGGCGTCCGCGTCTCTCACATCCAGTCCAACCACGAGGGGGAACTCGTGGACTGGTTGCACGAGCACCAAGACGACCTTGACGCGCTCATCGTGAACCCCGCCGGTTTGACGCCCTACGGCAAGCCGCTTTACGACGCGCTTTCCGACACCGGCCTGCCCGTGGCCGTCGTGCACATCACCCAGCTGTACCGGCACGAAGGAACAGACGCCCGAGACCTCTTCCGCGGTCTCGCCACGGCCTACATCGCCGGGCTCGGCTGGCGGGGCTACGGCGTCGCTCTGGAGAACCTGTGCGAACGCCGAAGTGACGGGCCCGACCCGGCATGACGGACCTCCCCTCCCTCTCCACCCCCTTGAAGCTGGGCCAGGTCACCCTCGACAACCGCATCGTCAGCGCCCCGATGGAACGCAACTACTGCACACCAGATGGAAAGGTGACCGATGCCTACATCGGCTACCTGCGGGAACGCGCGATCGGCGGCGCCGCTCTGGTGTTCAGCGAAGCAGCCTACGTCCGCGCGGACGGGAAGGGACGTGGACGTCAGATGGGGGTGGCCGAGGATCATCACATCCCCGGCATCGCCGCCCTGGCCGAAACGATCCATCGCCACGGCAGCAAGGTGGGCGTCGAACTCAATCACGGCGGCCGCACGGTGCAGAGCCGGGTCAGCGGAACGCGTCCGGTGGCCCCGTCCGCCGTCCCGTGCCTGCCCGCGGGAGGAGACCTGCCGGACGCCCTGGGACACGAGGACGTCCACGATCTCGTCGACGCCTACGGTGCTGCGGCCCGGCGCTGTCGCGAGGCCGGTGTCGACGTGCTCTCCATCCATGCGGCCCACGGTTACCTGATCCACCAGTTCCTCTCTCCGCTCATCAACCTGCGCACGGACGAGTTCGCCCACCCGACCCGTTTCCTGGACCTGGTCGTGCAAGCCGTCCGGCAGGCCGCACCCGACCTCTGCGTCGGCATCAGGATCTCGGCGTTCGAAGGGGTACCGGACGGCCTGGACGCCTCGCGAACCCTGGAACTGGTCGGATCCGCTCGCCTGGACCTGCTCGACTTCATCGACGTCTCCGCCGGCAACTACGAGGCGGCCGAATGGATGGTGCAGCCCGGTGAGCAACCGCCCGGCGTCTTGGCGCCGCTCGCGAAGCCGTATCGATCGTTCGGCCTACCCGTCGGCGTCGCCGGAAGGATCAGCAGGCCGCGCGCGGCAGAAGCAGTGATCGCCGAAGGCCAAGCCGACTTCGTCAGCCTGGCCCGCGCTCTGCATGCCGATCCGCGATGGCCGAACCGCGTCTTGGCCGGAGAGCCGTTCCGCCCATGCATCGCCTGCAACCTGTGCATCGACCGGCTGCACAGCGGCGAGCCGGTGCCATGCACCGTCAACCCAGAGGCGGGTACCTCCCTAGCTCGTCGGCGCAAGGCCTCTCAGGGGTCACCTCCTGGGAGCGGCGTAGTGATCGTAGGCGCAGGTCCGGCGGGCTTGGAGGTGGCGCACCGTGTGGCGAGCCGGGGTGTCCGCGTCCACCTCCTCGAGCGGGAGGACCGAGCCGGGGGAGACTTCGCGTTGGCCGCGGGACTCCTCTGCTTCCCGCAGTACCACGCCATCCTCGACTGGTACACCGACGAGCTGGACCGGCTAGGAGTCGTTCTCCACACCGGTACGCGTGCGGACCACGACGTCGTCGCAGCGCTGGACCCCGCTGCGCTGGTCATCGCCACGGGCGGCCGCGTCCACGCTCCGGAGGTGGAAGGCGCCGACCTACCGCACGTGCTAGAGGTGCGCGAGTGGCTGCGGCACGGTGGTGCTCTCCCGGAGCGGTGTACGGTCTGGGGCTTCGACCGGGCGGCGATGGCCGTGGCCGACCACATCGCCGTCCACGGCGGCGAGGTGCAGATCGTCGGAGCTGGGCCGACGCTGGCTCCGGAAGCAGGACCGCGGGCAAGGAACCCATCGGCGAACCGCCTCGCGAGTAATCCGAGGGTCAGTATTCGCATGGGCTATCACGTCCGAACGATCCGGCACGACCACCTCGTGGTGGACGGCCCCGACGGACGGACGACCATCCCGACCCGGGGACCGGTACTCGCCTCCCACGGCGTCAAGCGGGCCGCCCCTGTTAGCGGACTGGTCGAAAGGCTCCGAATACCCGTTCACGTGACCGGAGGAGCCGCCGGACATGGATCCTCCATGCACGACGCGCTCCAACACGCCGCTTCAGTCGCCGCCGACCTCCTGCAGACGATCCGCTGATCTTCGCCACCGGAGGCGGCAAAACCCCCATCCGCTTCCGCCAACAGGCACCCATGGGCGGCCCACCGCCGCAACCCAGACCTCGGTGACCCGAGCTTGCGGACGTGTTGTTCTTCCTGGCCGGGGCGGGCGGTTGCGATCACGTGGGCGGCGCGGTCAGGGCCGCCAGGCCCAGTGCACCTGCGGAACGATCGTCCAGGTCGGCGGGGGCGGGTGCCACCCACTCGCGCGGGAACGCTGCCCAGCACGACGGGGTAGTGGTAGGTCATGTATCGGGCGGCGGCCCCGGTGGCCACCATGGCGTCGTGCGGGTTGACCGAGGAGGCGCGCATCGTCAGTAGGCCTCCTGGGCGAGTCGGGCCTGTGCTCCCGGGATTCCGAGTTCCACCAGGTCCTCCTCCTCGGCGGTCAGTTCGGTCCCGGTCTCCTGTTTGAGCAGGGCCAGGGACATGTCGGCGACGAACAGCGCCCGGTCTCGCCGCCGGGTGAACCAGGCATGCAGGGCGGCGGGCAGGGCCGAGTGCTGCTGCAGGGCGGCGGCGAGCGTGACGGCGTCCTCCACCGCCATGGCCGCGCCCTGGGCCAGGTGCGGTGGGCTGGTGTGCGCGGCGTCTCCGGCGATCGCGATCCGGCCGCGGAACCACGGCTCGCGGACCACGAGGTGCTCCAGCGGTGCGTAACTGATCTGATGGCCGTCGGTGATGGCGTCGCGCAGCTCGCCCAGGAGGCCGGAGAAACCCCGCATGCGTTCGTGCAGCAGCCGGGTGAAGTCGGAAGAAGCGTGGCGCGGGTTGCCGGGTTCCGGGGTGACCAACCCGACGTACATCTGATCGGCGTTGATCGGGGTCAGGACGGCCTTCACGTCCTTGCACATGGCGAAGGCGATGTGGGTGAGGTCGGCCGGACGGGGCATGGTGACCCGCCAGCTGGCGAACCCGGTGAATCTCGGTGTGTAGGCGTCCGCGAACAGGTGCTCGCGGATTCTGGAGCGGACGCCGTCGAACCCCACGACCAGGTCGTAACGGTGGCCCGCCGCATTCTCCCGGCGCAGCGGCGGGGTGCGCTTGCCGGTCCAGGTGGCCAGCTCGACCTCGACGCCGTCACCGTCCTCGATCATCTCCCAGATCGTGGCACCGGTGATGATGCGGGCACCGGCCTTCTCGGCCGCATCGCGCAGGATGCCGCTGTAGAGCGGCCGACTGATCGCGGTGTTCGAGGGGCTGCCATAGCGTCCCTGCGGGGGAGGTATGGCTGACACCTGGACGCTCGCGGCGTTCCAGATCACCAAGGGCTCGAACGGGAACCCGGCCTGCAGGCAGGTGTCGCGGACGCCGATCTTCTCCAGCGCGCTCAGCGCGTTGTTCGGCAGGTTGAGGCCGACACCCAGGACGGCCTCCGGACCGCTGGCCTCCACCACGTCGACCTCGATCCCGCGCTGGGCCAGCGCCGTGGCCAGGGTCAGCCCTCCGATGCCGCCGCCTTGGACGAGGACCTTCCGCACCGCGCTCATCGCCACCGCTCCAGGGCGGCGAACCGGCGACCGTGACGGGAAACTCTCATTACTCTCCTCGAATGGCGCCAGGGGGCGGTAGCGCCGACCACAGTAAGAGGCCATTCCGGTCGCGGGAACACACAATGAAGGATGGGGGTTATCGACCAGATCGATACCCGTCCTACTCGCCGCTGGTCGCGTCCTGCGCAGCACGCACGACAACGCCGCGGAACCACGCCTGCACGGGATCGTCGTCGTGCACCGGATGCCACCACATCGCCACGGTCAAAGGTCTTGATGGTGCAGGTCGGTGACGAAGCCGTGGGGCATGATCACCAGGTCGGTGCTCAGCATCCGCGCGTCGGATCGATCCAGCGGTTGCGCGATGTTCCCCATCACCCGCAGCCGCGCCCGGGGCGCCTCCCGTCCAAGAACGCCTGCCACGGCCCTCCCCAGCACCCCCTCACCGTAGTCGCTGACCATCAGGGAGAACTCCCGCGTCAACGACGGCGGATCGAACTCCCTCCGCGCATCGAACACCCGCTCCACGCCGGACACCGCCATCCGGGTGCGCTCCCGCAACTCAGCCGCCAGCGGCGTCAACCGGTACCGGTTGCCCGCCCGCGCCAACAGCTCATCACCGAAGTGCCGTCGCAGCCGCGCCAGTGACGCCGACATCGCCGGCTGCCCGACCCCCATCTGCTGCGCGGCCTTGCTCACACTGCGATGCTGCAGCAACGCATCAAGAGCCAGCAGCAGATTTAAGTCCAGACTCCGCAGCTCCACGCCCTCACACTATCGATCCGATCGATACCAACGAGGTCATGCCGGACGCCGATCCCCGCCGACCGGCCTACCACCAAACCTCCGTCCGGTGAACGGCATCTTCGGGCCCGCACATGGGCCGTGCTGTGTGACAGCAGACGCGGGCCTGCTGGGTGCGGATGAGTCTTCGCCCGGGGGGCGAGATGGGTGTTGTGAGAGACTCGATCCATGCCCACAGCGTTTCGGTCAGGCGTCGATCCCGCGCGGGAACGGCGTTCCCGGCCTACGCGTGAGGACCCGAGGCGCAAGCAGCTGCTGCAGGACCTGGAGGAGATCTTCCTCGCCGAGGGGTTCAGTTCGCTGACGACCGATGAGCTGTGCAAGAGGTTGCGGTGCTCGAAGTCGACGCTGTACAGCGTCGCGGGGTCCCGCGAGCAGATCATCCAGGCGGTCGTCCGGCACTTCTTCGCTCACTCGACGGCCGCCATCGAGGCCAAGGTGTCCGCTACGACGGACCCGGCCGGGCGGATCGTGGAGTACTTGAAGGGGGTGGGCGAGGCGATGGACCGCAACTCGCCGGCCTTCTACGAGGACATGGTGAGCTACCCGCCCACGGCGGAGATCTACCGCCTGAACTCGCAGGCGGCGGCGGACCGGGTGCAGGCCATGATCGAGGAGGGCCTGCGAGACGGGATCTTCCGGTCGGCCGACGCCGCACTGGCGTCGTTGACCGTGGCGTACCTGATGGACGGGGTCCAGTCCGGCGAGGTCCTTGAGGCCACCGGACTGAGCGCGGGTGAGGCCTTCGCCGAGCTCGGTGAGCTGCTCGTCCACGGGCTCGCGGTGCGCAGCGGCAAGGCATGAAAGGCGGTGGGCGGGGCGACTCGATGTCGCCTCCGCCCACGTTCAGCCGTCCGCCCGCCTTCCGTGTCAGCTGGGGACGATCGGGAGGGTGAGCCGCGAGGGCCGGTCGCGGTCGTGGTAGATCCGCTGCCGGGCGACCCGGATGGTGGTGCCCTCGGTCACCGGCTCGCCGGTGTTGAGGTTGCGGTCCCAGCGGGGGAAGTTGCTGGAGGTCACCTGGACGCGGAGCCGGTGGCCTGCCTTGATGACGATGGAGGTCGACCAGAGGTCGATCTCGACCTCGTCGATGCGCCCGGGTTCGGTGCGCACCCGGGTGATGCCGTCCACGATGTTCCGCGAGACCCCGTTCGCGTCGACCTCGCACAGCCTCACGACCCAGTCGGTGGACGGGCCGTCGGTCGCGGCGAAGAGCGTCGCCCGGACCCTGCCGGTGATCTCGAGGTCCTCCTCGAGCGGCGGGGTCGTGAACACGAGCACGTCGTCGCGAGCCTCCGCCTCGCGCTGATCGAACGGTCCGGCCGGGAACTCGGTCGACATGACGAGGTTGCCTCCCCGCGTGATGACGGGGTCGGCGGGGTCGTAGACGAAACCGGACTGGGCCTCTTCGGCGTCCGGTGCGGTCCATGTCAGCGTCGAATCCGGGCTCAGGTGCAGCGCGGTGTCGCGGGCCCTGGCGAGCGGCCACTCCTCCTCGGCTCGCCACTGGTCGATCCCCATCACGAAGATCAGGACCCCGGACCGGTGCGCTTCGGTGGCGGGCATGCCCTTGAGCCAGTGGTCGTTCCACTCGCGCTGGATGTCGGTCACCGTCCTGCCGCCGGGAGTGAGTGCCGACAGCCCGAAGTTGACCTCGCCGACCTGGCCTCCCTGTGACGGCATCCCGAGGCTGAGGTGGCTCCAGGGGCCGACGACCAGGCGTGCGGTGCGGCCGCGGGTGCGCATGCCGACGTGGTTGTCGAGATCGCCTTGGAGGAAGACGTCGTACCAGCCGGCGAACCCGATGCTCGGGACGTTGATCTCGTCGTACCTGTTCGAGACCCGCGATTCCTCAAGGGTGCCCGGGTCGGCCAGTGCACGTGCGACCCCGAGGTCGGGCTGGCCGGAGGCCTTGAGGGCGGGCATGGCGCCGGAGGGCAGCTGCCAGTACGTCCGCTGTCTCATCGAGTCGTAATCGTGGACGGTCGCCATGAGCCGGTTCATGGTCTCCTCGGGTGAGAGCCCGGCCTTGGGAATCTGACCGAGGGCGGTCGTCAGCGCCCACCAGGAATTGAGCCCCAGCTCGATCGCCCCGCCGCGGAACATCAGGCCGTTGTCCGGGTCGGCCCAGGTCGTGATCGGGGCGATGGACGCCAGGTGCGGCGCCCCGGCGATGGCGGCACTCCACTGCGTGCTGCCGAGGTAGCTGCCGCCGAACATGCCGACCTTGCCGTTGCCGTTCGGCAGCGAGGCCGCCCACTCGACGGTGTCGTAGCCGTCCTCGCGCTCGTACTTCCAGGGCAGCCACTCGCCATCGGAGCTGAAGCGGCCGCGGGAGTCCTGGTGGACCACGATGTAGCCGGCGCGCACCATCGTCATGGTGTCGAGATGTCCGCTGAGGAGGGCGTTCTTGTCGTAGGGGTGGCGGGTCAACAGGACCGGGAAGGGCCCCTCCCCGGCGGGACGGAACACATGCGCCCGCAGCACCGTGCCGTCGCGCATGGGGACGGGAACGTCCAGGTCGATCTCGATGTCGTGCAAGGAGCTGTCCTTTCGAAGAAGGCCGGGGGTGGCTCCGCTGGCTCCGCAAGTTGTGAGGACAGTAACATCCAGAGTACGTTCGTATCCAGATCCGTACTCTGCACTTCGGGAACGGTCGGCGGAGAGACCGAGAGGTAGGCACTCGCCTTGACGAACACGACGCAGCCAGCAGGAGAAGGCCGTCCGACCGGCCCGCATCAGCGAGCCCTCCAGATCCATGCCGCCTTCGACGCCACCGACGCCACGGCACCGTGGCTGGTGTGCGACCGGCATCCGGTCGATGCCGTGGCGTTCCGGTTCGTGGACGGCGACCTGCGAGTGAACGACATGACCTACGGCGAGCTCGCGCGACGGTCGCGGCGTGCGGCCCACGCGCTCGCTCAGCGGGGCATCGGACCCGGTGACCGGGTGGCCGGTCTGCTGGGCAAGGGGCCCGACCTACCGGCCCTGATCCTGGGAATCTGGCGCCTGGGAGCGGTCTACGTGCCGCTGTTCACGGCATTCGCCGCGGCGGCCGTCGAGGAGCGCATCAGCGATGCCGGCGTGAAGCTCGTCGTCACCGACACCGAGCAGTTGCCCAAGGTCCGGGATCTGGCGGTGGATGTCATGGTGGCGAACACGGACCAGCACCATGAGGGACTTGCGCACGACGACCTGGGCGCTGTCTTGATCGACGGTCCGGAGTGGGCGAAGCCCTCACCGCTGACGGGCCCGCAGACGCCCATCGTCCAGATGGCGACCTCGGGTACGACCGGCAAGCCCAAGGTCGTCGTGCACCCGCTGGCCTACGCCGCCGGATGGCAGTCCTACGTGGAGCTCGGTCTCGCCCCGGGCGAGGCCTACTGGTGCGGAGCCGACCCCGGGTGGGCCTACGGCCTGTACACCCTCATCATCGGGCCTCTCGCCGCCGGCACGACCAGCATCTTCACGTGCGGCACCTTCAAGCCCGAGATGACGTGGCGGATCCTGGAGCAACTCGAGGTGACCGACTACGCCGCCGCCCCGACCGCGCTGCGCGCGCTGCGCGCCTGTGACCCAGGAGTACCGCTGCCGGCGCTGCGGCGACTGTCGACCGCCGGTGAGCCCCTCACTCCCGAGGTGATCGAGTGGAGCCGCGAACGGTTCGGCCTCGACGTGCACGACCACTTCGGGCAGACCGAGCTGGGCATGACCGCCGGCTTCGCGCAACACGCCGACCTCGCCCGCCCGGTCGCCCCTCGCGCCATGGGGGAGTCCCTGCCCGGCTGGCGCATGACCGTCCTGCAGACGGAGGCCGATCAGCCGGCAGCGGTCGGTGAGGTCGGTCGCCTGGCGGTCGAGGTGGCCGGCAGCCCGTTCTTCACCTTCACCGGCTACGGGACGGCACGAGACAACCGCGCCTCCCGCTTCACCGCTGACGGGTCGCACTACCTGACCGGTGATCTCGCCTCGGTCGGCGAGGACGGGCTGATCAGGTTCTCCTCCCGCGACGACGACGTCATCGTGATGGCCGGCTACCGGATCGGCCCGTTCGACGTCGAGAGCGTCCTGGCCACCCATCCCCAGGTGGTCGAGTGCGCCGTCGTCGCGACTCCGGACGAGGTCCGCGGTGAGGTCGTGCACGCCCACGTCGTGCCTGCCATGACCCCGGACGACCCGGACGCTCTGGTCCGTGAGCTCCAGGACTGGGTACGCACCCGGTACGCCGCGCACGCCTACCCGCGCCTGGTCACCTTCGCCGACTCGCTGCCCAAGACGCCGAGCGGCAAGATCCAGCGCGCGGTGCTGCGCTCGATGACCCGCTCCTCCGACGCCGGGACCGCGGAGTGAGCGAGCTGCTGGTCGAGCGCCACGGGCCCGTCGAGACGTGGACGCTGAACCGACCCGCGGTCCGCAACGCGCTCGACAAGAACCTGATCACGCTGCTCAGCGCTGCGGTGGCCTCGGCCGAGGCCACCGGCACCGAGGTCGTCGTGCTGCGCGGGGCCGGTCCGAGCTTCTGCGCGGGCGCCGACCTGTCGCTGCTCAGCACCTACGACCCTGCACGCGGCCGGACTCCCCGCGACCACCTCACCGCCATCTGGGACCTCACCCTCGCCATGGAACGCAGCGCGGTGACCTACGTCGCGGTGCTGCACGGACACGCCATCGCCGGCGGCCTGGAACTCGCCCTGGCCTGTGACGTCGTGGTGGCATCGGCCGGGACCCTCATCGGCGACGGGCACGTACGGCAGTGCCTGATGCCGGGAGGAGGCGCCAGCGTCCGCATGGAGCGGACCCTTGGCCGGGCCACGGCGACCTGGCTCGCACTCACAGGCGAGCTCCTGCTCGCCGAGGCCCCGTCGTTCGCCTCGTGGCTGCGCGCCGTCACAGCACCCGAGGACCTCGACGACGCGGTGGCCGCGGTCGTCGGAAAACTCCTCGCGGTACCGGCCACAGCGCGGGGCGCCTACAAGCGGCTCCTCGACCAGACACACGGCCGCCTGTCACCGACCGACCGCGACCGGGAGTTGGACGCCTTCGACCGACACTGGCTCGCGCACGACGTTCCGCAAACCCTGCGCACCTTCCTGAGAAGGAACCGAGAGGCCTCCTGATGTCCTACGGCTTCACCGACCGCTACGCCGGCCAGGTCGTGCTCGTCACCGGTGGCGCGCAAGGCCTCGGCCGCGCCATGGTGCAGCGATTCGCTGCCGAAGGGGCGCGCGTGCACTTCGCCGACCTCAACGCCGCTGCCGGGGCCGAGGTGCTCGCGAGCCTGGACGGCGACGGTCACGCGTTCGCCCAGGTCGACATCACAGACCCCACCGCAGCGCGGGCCTGGATCGACGGCGTGGCGGCCGACCAAGGCCGCATCGACGTGCTGGTCAACAACGCCGGGATCATCCGGGACAACAGGATCGAGAACATCTCGAGCGAGGACTGGGACGCCGTCCTCGCCGTCAGCCTGAGCGGCGCGTTCCACTGCACCCAGGCCGCCTTCGCGCACATGCGAGAGCGGCGGTACGGACGCGTCCTCTCCTTCTCCTCCATGAGCTGGCGAGGCAACTTCGGCCAGGTCAACTACGTCGCCGCCAAGGCCGGTGTCGTCGGTTTCACCCGCGGGTTCGCTCTTGAGGCCGCCAAGCACGGCGTGACCGCGAACGCGATCGCGCCAGGTCTCATCGAGACCCCCATGCTCGCCTCGATGAACGGACCGGCGCGCGACAAGCTCGTCGGCAAGGTGCCCATGCGCCACACCGGACAGCCCGAGGACATCGCCGCCGCAGCCGCCTTCCTCTGCTCGCCGGAGGCCCGCTACATCACCGGAGTCGTCCTCGACGTCGACGGCGGAATCGGCATCGGCTCGTCCATCCGCTGAGTCTCCCCGCAACACCACGACGCCCTACACGAAGGGCGACGTCGGAGGCGAAGGTCAGCGCCCGTCCGAGCAGGTCGGGGTCGAGCGCGTCGAGCTTGGCGCCCCGCGCGCCGCCTTGGTGGAGGCGGTGGAGAAGGCCAGCGGTGATCGCGTCACCGGCGCCGACGGTGTCGACGGGGGTCATCGGGCGGGCCGGGACGGTGAAGCGTTCGCCATTTGGGGGATGCGATGGCTCCATCGCCGCCGCGGCTGACCACGATGAGGTGGACGCCATCGGCGTGCCATTGCTCGCAGGTACTCGCGAGCAGGCCCTCGCTGGTGGGACCCGTCGCCACGAAATCAGCCCCGCTCGAGCGGTAGTTATGTGACTACGCATACGGTTACACCTGCGACCGCCTGGTGTCGCAGGGCGGCAACCAGTGGGACGGGGTCGATCGTTGCGTTCCGTCCGGGGGCGCCTTTCCCAGCGGCCCCCTCGTGGACCCCTTCACCATCACCAGCCGGGAAACCGGCGCCACCTTCACCTGCACCCCGGATTCCTTCGGGCACGCTGGCACAGCCCAGACGCCCCAGCGGGTCATCGGCAACCACTGCTTCCCGTGACGGACCCGGCTTTGACGCTCGGGCGGGGCGCGATCACCGCGCCCCGCCCGGCCTTCCGGCGTCACGCTCACTGGCGCCCGCATGTACGGGCTTGCGGTCATCGACCATCGCACTCGCCGCATCCGGGTTCTGGGCGCCACCGCTCTCACCCGACCGCTTCATGGGTGACGCAGGCGGCCCGGAACCTGGTCATGGACCTGAGGACGCCGGCTGCCGGGCACGGTTCCTGATCCGCGACCGGGACGGCAAGTTCCCAGACCTGTTCGACGCCGTCCTGGCCGATACCCGCTCCCAGACGGTGCCGACCGGGGTACGGATGCCGAGGATGAACGCGGTGATGGAGTAAGCCGAGCCGCCGTCCGGACCGCGCTGGCCGAACTGCTGCCCGACCAGCCCACCTGACCGGGGCCGTCACCGAACCGGCACCACGATCCTCAGCCGGTCATTACTGACCGCTCCGATCCTTTGCGGGCCTACTCGGTGCTGTCTCCGCTGGTCAGCTATATACGCCCGAACATTCCCGAGTACTACGGCGACCCCGACATGGCGGTTCCGATGACCGAGCCGCGCGGGCCGCTCAGGCGGGAGTCTCGTCGGTGTGGTCGGTGAAGCGCAGGACGCGGGCCTTGACCTCGTCGGCGCACTGGCCGGAGAGCGCGTGGGTCGCCGTGGCCCATAGTTCCACCTCGGCGCCTGGCACCAGCTCGGCGCGCCGGAGCGCCCGCTGCGGGTCGTGCATGACGCTGCGTCCGGCGATGATGGGCATGGGAAGGGCCGTCCGGTAGTGGCGCAGCGCGGCGGCGACGACGTTGCCCACCGGGTCGCCCAAGGGGACGGAGCCGCGTCCGTCCACCCAGGCCAGGAAGCGGGGCATGGCCTCTCTCCGCTACGCCAATGACCCCTTAGCTCCTCCTGTTGAGCTGTCGAGAACCCAAGCTCGTCAGACGAACATGACCAAGCGCCCGTCGATCCGAGCACGACGAATACCGTTGCAGAATCAGCGACACTCGGCGCTGCACGTCACACCTTGGACGCCTTCGAGATGGCGCAATCGCAACGCGGTGAGACGGGCGCCCACATCCGCATCCGCCGAACTGGAGCTGGTGAACGCCGCCCCCCAGCCCACCTTTCGGTTCAAGAACGCCAGCTGGGCGTGGACTCGCCCGACCGGGCGAAGGCGGTCGTCCTGGCCCCCGGGATGGTGGCGGCCCGCCACCGGTACGTCACACTGCTGCCATGGCTCCCATCCCCGAGCAACGTGAGAAGACCGATCCGGACGTGACCCGCGAGGGCGGCCTTGACGGCCGCGCCGCACGAGACGGCGACCGATGCCGGGCCGCCTCCCGCCCTGGCTACTGTGAGAACGTCTGGCCATGGACGCTGTAGCCGTGAACATCTCCGCCGACGACCGCTCACCCGGCACCCGCGGCTACCGTCGATCGGCAGGGTCCCCGCGCGGTGAGGCCAGGCGCCGGGAACTGCTCGAACGCGTCACCGAGGATCTCGCGGTCAACGGACTCGCGGACTTCTCGCTCCGGCGCGCAGCGCGGGCGGCCGGCACCACGCACAAGGTGCTGCTCTACCACTTCGAGGGAGCCGAGGACCTGCTCAGGCAGGCGGTCTTCAAGCTGCGCGACAGGCGTATCGCCAACGTGCTGGCGGCTCTCACCGCAGAGCCGCGGGGTGGGACGCTGGCCGATCGTGTGCGCGTCATGTGGCAAAGCCTCATGAAGGAGGAGTCGGGTCTGCAGCGGGTGCTCGATCAGGCCATCGGCCTGGCGATGTATGACCCCGTCCGCTACACCGAGCTCGGCCGGGAGGCGTCGCAGCAGTATCTGCCCATTCTCCTGTCCTTCTGCCCGGCGGACTGGTCCGACCAGCGCAGGCTCGAAGTCGCCGAGATGATCCTGGCGACGCTTCGGGGTTTCCTGCTGCACCAGGCGGTCAGCAGGGAGAGCGCGGGATTCGGCGCAGGGGTCGAGGCCCTGATCCGTGCGCTGGAGCGGGAGGAGGCCGCCGACGAGTAGCCACCGGTACCCCGGAAATGGACATCTTGTGAACCACGTGGTTCACTCTTGCCGAGGACGAATCTCGTCCACCCGGAGGTGCATGTCCATGGAGCGGGAAAAGGTTCGTTTCGTCAGCGGCGGTACTGAGTGCGTCGCATGGCACTATCCGGGGTCCAACGGCACCTGCGTGATCATGGTCGGGGGCTTCTCGGTGACCAAGGAGCCGGCCACCGACCTGTTCGCCAAGCGCTTCAATGACGCCGGGTTCGGCGTCCTCGCCTTCGACTACCGCCGCATCGGGGAGAGCGGCGGAGAGCCGCGCCTGGTCCTGCCCGTCAAGGACCAGCTGGCCGACTGGCAGGCCGCGATCGCCTTCGCCGCGACCCTGCCGGGAGTCGACCCGGCCAAGATCGCGCTCTGGGCCTTCTCGATGTCCGGTGGCCACGCGATCCGCGTCGCGGCCGAGAACCCGCAGGTCGCCGCGGTGATCGCGCAGACCCCGTACACCGGCGACCTGACCGCCACGCGCAGCGCGGCGTCCTTCCAGAAGCCGCTTGCCATGGTGCGCTTCAGCGCCATCGGCATCATCGACGCCATCGCCGGTCTCTTCGGCCGCCCGCCCAGACTGGTCCCGCTCGCCGGCGAGCCCGGCACCCTCTCCTTCCTCACGACGCCGGACGGCCTGGACGGCTCACGTGCACTCGCTCCCGGTAACAAATACCCGGAATGGCAGCAGACCGTCGCCGCCCGCTCCGCGCTCGGCGTCGTTGTGTTCTACCGTCCCGGCCGAGCCGCGTCCCGCGTCCAGTGCCCGCTTCTCGTCGTAGTCTGCGACGAGGACACGACCACTCTCCCCAGCGCCGTCATCCAGGTGGCAGAGCAGGCGCCCCAAGGAGAAGCGGTTCACCTGCCCGGCAGCCACTACGCCCCGTTCCTCGCCGCGCACGAGCAGGCCGTCGACGCCGAGCTGTCATTCCTGCAGCGCCACCTCCTCGCGGAACCCGCCCCCGCGCAAGGCGGACGGGCGTGAAAAGGGTAGAACCCTCCTACCTGTTGCCCTTGACGTTGCGCAGGACGGGTGCGGTCTCCATGTGCCGGATACCTGGAAGCGGTGCGATGCGGTTGGTCATGTAGTTGTACAGCGCCGGTGCGTTCGGGCCCGTGATGCTGGCGTAGATGTTGGTCGGTCCGGTGGTGGCGGCGGCGTAAACGACCTCGGTGTGCCCGGCGAGGGCGTTGCCGACCGTTTCGAGTGCAGCGGGCTCGACGGACAGCCACAGCACGGTCCACGCGGCGAGGGCGGGGAACAGCCTCTGGTCCACGTCGATGTCGAAGTAGAGGATCCCGCCGGCGGCCAGTTCGGCGATTCGACGGCTCACGGTGGAGCGTGACCAGCCGGTGGCGGCGGCGAGATCACCGATCCCGGTGCGCCCGTCCTGCGCCAGGGCGTCCAACAGCAGCCGATCTCCGTCGTTGAGCGTCGTCGGCCCGCCGGTGGGTGCGGTGTCGCGCGACTGGAGTGATCGGATCTGTTCGGGGGTGAGGCCGCTGTGCTCGGCGACCAGCCGGTGCAAGCCCCGCCAGTAGGTGCACAGCAGACGGTGCGCCGTGATGCCCTCGACCCGGGGGGTACGCGGAAGCGCGTCCAGGAGGAGCGCCTCGCTGCCGCCGCCGTGGCTGGTCACCATGCAGACGATCTCGGTGCCGCCGGAGGTCAGGCGGACCCAGGCGGTGTCGTCGCGCCGGGCCAGCGCTTCGGCCACCGAGGTCGCCGCGGCGGGGGCGCAGCACAACCGCAGGAACCACGGCGCGCTGGCGTGCAGGTACGGGTCGGTGAGGCCTCGGACGTGCAGGGCCCCGCTGGATCGCAGACGGGCGAAGCGGCGCGCCACGGTCTGGTCCGACACCCCCAGGACGCCGGCGATCCGGCTGAACGCGGCCCGGGGCGCGATCTGCAGTGCGTGGGCGAGTTGCCGGTCGATGTCATCGAAGAAGTCGAATTTCACCTCACAGAGGCTATTGGATGTCGAAACTGGCGGTTCTGATCAAGCTGAGTGGTACCTGGTGCGCCTTACGCGCACAGTGGCGGGCGACGCGGGCTTCGAGAGCCGGCGGGACGAGGGTGAGGTGGAGGGCGGATGGCCGCAGCGGACGTGATCGTGGTGGGGGCGGGTCCGACCGGTCTGATGGCCGCCGCCGAACTCATGCTGGCCGGGGCGCGTCCGATGGTCCTGGACGCCCTGACCGCCCGCAACCCGATGTCGCGCGCGGGCGTGATCCATTGCCGTACCGCCGAACTGTTCGACCAGCGGGGCCTGCTCGAACCGCTGCTGGCGACTGGCGACTACCCCACGACGGAGATCGGCCACTTCGCCGGCCTGCCGGTCGACTACCGAGTGACTCCGACGCGGCACCCCGCCTACAACGTCCCGCAGGGCAGCATCGAGCAGCTCCTCGAGGCCCGTCTGGTCGACGCTGGTGTTCCCGTGTTTCGCGGGCACCGGGTGGTCGACATGACGGCCGAGGCGGACCGCGTCACGGTGACGGCCAACGCGCCCGATGGTGTGGTGCTGCATCGGGGACGCTATCTCGTGGCCGCCGATGGGGGGCGGAGCACGATCCGCAAGATCCTGGGGTTGGACTTCCCCGGACGGCAGGGCTCCTCGACCGCGATCACCGCCGAAGCCGTTCTGGCCGGGCGCACCCGTCAGGGGCTGGAACGAAGCCGGGACGGGCACTGGGTCATCCAGTTCCCGCTGGAGGCGCCCGTGCGCCGACTGGTCGCGGGCGGACCTGGGGGAGCGGCGCCCAGGGACGCCGAGGTGAGCGCGGACGAGCTGCGCATGCGGCTCCGCGCCGTCTACGGCGATGAGGTCGAGTTGGTCGCGCTACGCCGGGCAGCCCGGATCGACGACTCCGCCCGACAGATCACGTCCTATCGAGTGGGACAGGTGTTCTTCGCCGGTGACGCCGCACACATCCACCTGCCTTTGGCAGGGCAGGGCCTGAACACCGGTCTCGGTGATGCGGTCAATCTCGGCTGGAAGCTGGCCGCCGCGGTACATGGCTGGGCTCCGAAAGGGCTGCTCGACACCTACCAGACCGAACGGCACCCGGTCGGCGCTCGCGTCCTGGCCAACACACAGACACAGGGCCTGCTGATGGACTGGGCGGGCACAGGCAACGCGGATCTGCCGGCCGTGCGGGGACTGCTCGCCGAACTTCTCCGCGTACCGGAAGCCATGGGGTGGTTGGCGGGGATGATGACCGGCCTGGACATCCGGTACGACATCCCCGGGGGATCCGAGGACCCTCTGGTGGGCATGCGCATGCCCGACCTCGACCTGACCGTGGCGGGCGAACACCGCAGGAGCCATTCGCTCATGCACACCGGGCGGGGCCTGCTGCTCGACCTCACCTCCAGCGGTCAGTTCTCGGACCCGGCCCGTGCGTGGGCCGACCGGGTCGACCATGTCCGTGCGAAGCCGCATGAGGACGTCCCCTCGACGGCGATGCTGGTCCGGCCCGACGGCCACGTTTGCTGGACCAGCGGGCCCAAGGAGGTGGAGGACGCCCTCCGCTCCTGGTTCGGCGCCCCGGCGACATGACGGGGTGGGGCGACGCCCGCCCCGCGGGCTCACCGTCCCGCCTGCAGATCAATCAAGGAGGAACGCATGGCACACGCTGACCGCATCGCCGTCAACACTGGCGACATCGCCGGTGCCGTCGCGTTCCTCACCTCCGGTGACGCTCGCTGGATCACCGGTCAGAAGATTTCCGTCGACGGCGGCCTGACCGCCTGAACGAGGTCCCGTGTTCACCGTCTACGCCGCGGTCACCCTCGTGACCGCCATCGCCAACTCCTACGCCGCCTATCTGGATTTCTCCGGCAACGAGCAGGTCATAGCCGTGATGGAGATCAAGCGCGTGCCGCTGACATGGGCGTTTCCTCTGGGCGCGCTCAAGGCAGCGGGCGCCGTCGGCCTGCTGATCGGCTTCGCGGTGCCGGCGATCGGGACGGCCGCCGCGATCGGTCTCGTCCTGTTCTTCGTCGGAGCCCTGATCGCGCATCTGCGGGTGCGCTACTACCGGCTTGCCAACTGGGCCGCGTTCTTCGCATTGGCCGCCGCCGCGCTGGCGGTGAATCTGGCCCGCTGAGCACACCACCGCGACTGCCGGGAAACGCTCCGCGAACTGGGCACCGAACCCCGCGCCCGCCATCCGGGACTGATCGAACGCTTCCGGCCATGAACCTGCCACATCCCGCTTTGTGCGAATACCTGGCGTTGTTGGCGGTTCCTTGCACGGTGCCGTCCGCGGCGATTACCGATCCGCTCGTAGCGTGGACCGCATGCGAGCTGACACCGGGATGTCCGTCCGCCCTGCGACCGGTTACAGCGCAGGCATGCCGTGCTGGGCGGACCTGGCCTCGCCCGACTTCGCCGCGTCCAAGGCCTTCTACCGGGACGTGTTCGGCTGGGACTCCTACACCCTGACGCTCGACCGGCTCGGCGACTACGAGATCTTCACCATCGAGGGACCGGACGGGCCCCGGGTGGCCGGGATGCAGCCTCTCCCCGATGACACCGAGGAACCGTCCTGGACCTCCTTCTTCATGGTCGAGGACGTGGACGCCACCGCCCGGGCCGTGCGCGCCGGCGGCGGGCAGGACCTCGCCGACCCCGTCGAGGTGGGCCAGCTGGGCAGGATGTCCTTTCTCGCCGATCCCGAGGGCGCCGACTTCGGCGTCTGGCAGCGCTACGGCTCCGAACCAAGTGCCGAGGGGCCGATCGAGCCCCGCACGATGTGCTGGGCCGAACTGGCCTCCCACGACCCCGGCGCGGCACGGCGCTTCTACGGCGAGGTCTTCGGCTGGAGCGAGGTGGCACGCGACGATTCCGACCCCGCGCACACCGACTGGAGGATCGGCGACTCGGCCGTCGCGGGCATGGTCGACTCCGACGAGTACGGACCGGCCGAGCCCCCGCACTGGGTGCCCTACTTCGAGGTGGACGACTGCGACGCCGCGACCGGCCTCGCCGCGGACCTCGGCGCGGGGATCCGCATCCCGCCGTCCGACGTCCTGCCGGGCCGCCACGCGGTGATAGCCGACCCCACCGGCGCGGAACTCGGCCTCCTCGCCCCGTCCTCGCGAGCCCGGTCCCGTGGACGCGGTGGCCGCGGCCGAGGTCTTCTCTAGTGCGACCCTGCGCTTGCCGAAACTCGCCGCAACACCCTGGAGGGAGTCGCCTCTGCGTCCTTCTCCCGATCGGTCACCGCCCACGGCGAACTGCCCCCAGAGCTTGATACCGACCTGGCGGTCGAGCAGCTCGCCGGACGCCCTGATGTTCCGCGGGCTCGGCGAGAGCGATCTGGTGCGCCGACGGGTGTTTAAATCCGGCGCATGGCCCTCGGCAGGGTGTTGACCTCTTCGACGCCCTTCTCGTTGACGATGACGGTGCCGCCGACGTTGACGCGCCGGCGGCCGAGGACGCAGTTGGGTTCGAGCGCGAAGGTCATGCCCGCCTTCAGCACGAGGTCACCGCCCACGGTGGGCACACCTCCCACCGCTCCGTACGTGTCGATGGCCGGAACCTGCCCGCTGGGCAGTCCGCACGCGCTGAACGCGTCCAGGGGGTTCAGCGAGTGGATCAGCGGGGTGAGGTTCCAGCCTCCGGCCGCCTCGATCGGCTCGTACATGGCACGGACGACCTCGGCGAGGGTGATGCCAGGCCGGATGACGGCGATCGCGGCGTCGTAGCTCGCGCCAGCGGCGGCCGCGGCGCTGTCGGTGTCGGGGTGGACCTTCCCGATCGCGACAGTGAGCTGCTGTTGCGTCTCCCTCATCCCGTATACGGGGAAGAGCTCGGCGAGCACGACGTCGCCCTCGGCGAGGACGCGCGGGGGCTGGGCGCGGTAGGTCCAGGCCGGCGGGCCCCATTCGACACTCTCGCCGCCGGGCGCGACGACGAACACACTGCCGCTGTTATGCGCACCGGCCCGCAGGCTCGCGGCGACGCCGGCCGCGTACGGCACGGTTTCCGGCACGCCGGGGGCCATCGCGTCGATGATGGCGGCGCACATCTCTTCCCCCGCGTGCCCGCACCAGCGCACCAGCTCGCGTTCCTCGTCGCTGAGGCACCGGGTCAGCGCGATGAAGTCGGCGTCGGCGGGCACCAGCGTCGCCGCGGGCAGCCGTTCGGTGAGCTCACGCCAGGTCCCGGCCGGGATGATGCCGTCCGGGTGGAACGCCGCCGCGCCGAGCCCGACGACGCCGATCTCGGACGTTGCGAGGCCGCGCTCGTGCAGGCACGCGGCGATGAACGCCCCGCCCCGCGCGGCGCCGGCCGGCATGTCGCCGGCATGGGTGATGAACTGGCCGGGTTCGAGCCAGTGGTCATCGCCGCGCAGTACTGCCTCGTAGTGGCCGCCGACCATGAGGTGGACCGGTGCGAACAGCTGCGGTGGTTCGTCGCGCGGGATGAGGACGACCCCGCCGGTACGGTCGTTGGTGAAGTAGTTGTCGGCGGCGAAGTGCGGGACTCCGGCGCCTTCGGGCTCGCCGTACACGAGCAGGGCGGCCAGATCGCGGTCTCGGATGAGCCGCTGCGCCAGGTCCCAGCGACGGTCGCGTTCGCGCAGTGACAGCCGGGGGAAGCCGGACATCAGGGCTTCGCCGGTTCGGGGCGGCGGGGCGTGACGGCGGGCAGGTCGCTCCGCAGGGGGCTGCGTTTGAGGCCCGTGATCCACAGGGTGACCCGGTGCCGGAGCGGCCGCACCCGGCTTCCGGTGCCGAGGAGGGCGCGGCGCGCCGCGCGGGCGGCCGGGTTGCTCAGCATCGCCAGCTTTGTCAGCCGGTCGGTGAACCGCAGCACTTCCAGCGCCGCCGCCCTGCGCTCGGTCTCGTAACCGTCGAGGACCGGTTCGGCGGCCTGCCCGTTGAGGACCGCCGCCAGCCGGGTCGACAGGTCGTAGGCGTCCGCGATGCCGGTGTTCATGCCCTGGCCTGCCGCCGGGCTGTGGACGTGCGCGGCGTCCCCGGCGAGGAACACGCCACCGGACCGGAACCGGTCCGCGACCCGGTGGTGGACCCGGAACCGCGATGACCACACCGGGGCGGCGGCGAGCCGTACGTCGATGCCGCGGGCGCTGAGCACGGTGTCCAGGTAGGCCCGGCCGGGCGCCTGCGGGACCTCGGACCCCGGGTCCACCGTCGCGATGATCCGATGAGTGCCGCCGGGCAGCCGGCCGATCACGGTGACTCCGCGCGCCGACAGGTTGATGGTGGCCTCGTCGTCGCCGAACGGCCGCTCACCCAGCTCGACGTCGGCCAGAACGAACTGCGACGGATAGGTCTCCCCGGGGAAGTCCAGCCCTATCGCGGAGCGGACCGCACTATGCGAGCCGTCGGCGCCGATCACGTATCGGGCCCGCACCTCGAAGGGGACGGGATCGTCCGGGCCGGCCGCCGTACCGGTGACCAGGTAGCCGTCGCCGTCCTCGCGGACCGCGGTGACGCGGTGCCCGCGCCGTACCGGCCCGTTCAGCCTCCTCAGGAGGATCTCCTCCGTGGTGCTCTGCGGCACGCCGAGGGCGAACGGAAAGCTGCTCGGCACGTCGGTCAGCCCCACGCGGGCCAGCACGCGTCCCCGGTCGACCATGACGATACGGTTCACCTTCCCGCCCGCCTCGACCAGTTCGTCGGCGGCGCCGAGTTCGGCAAGGATCTCCAGGGTCGAGGCGTGCACCAGGGCAGCGTTCGAGGTCTGTGTCGGCGCCGGGCCGGCGTCGAGCACCACGTGCCGGACGCCCATCTGGGTGAGCCGGAGGGCGGCGGTCAGCCCGGTCGGTCCCGCTCCCACAATCACCACCTCCACCTGCTCGGCGCGTCCGGCCGGCTCCGTTCCCATCCGTCCTCCTCGTTGCCGTAAAATAGTAGACAGTCTGTATCTTAACGTGTTGTATCTGCTAGTCATAGGCAATAGGGCGGAGGGATGCTCTGTACGCTTCAGGATGTCGCCCGGCCAGGGTCCGGGCGACCTCACACAGGAGAGGGGGGACGGTGCCCCAGAAGGCCGCCGGTCCCGCACGCCGCAGAGGCGCCGCGCTGGAAAACGCGATCTATGCCGCGACACTGAGCGAACTGGCCGAGATCGGATACACGGGCCTCGCCCTGGACCGGATCGCCCAGCGAGCGAAGATCGGCCGGGCATCCCTGTACCGACGCTGGTCGAGCAAGCAGGAGCTCGTCGCAGAGGCGGTTGCCCACGCACTCCCGCCCCTGGAGCAGGCACCGGATACCGGCAGCGTACGGGGGGATCTCCTGGCCTGTTTCGAGCAGATGCACCGGCTCCTGGACGGGACCGGCCGGCTCGCGCTCCAGGCCCTCGCCGCCGAACTGCACGACCCTGCCGGCAACGCCCTGGTCACCGTCGTCCGTGACCGCGTACTCGAACCACGCCTGCAAATCGTTCTCGACGCACTCCTCAAAGGAGTCGACCGGGGCGAGGTCCGGGCCCAGGCCGCGGTCCCGATCCTGGCCAGAACCGGGCCCGCGCTGCTGTTTCAGCACCTGCTGATGTTCGGGACGACGCCGCCCCGGTCCCTCATCGAGGACATCGTCGACCGAGTGATCCTCCCCGCCGCCCGCCCCTGATCGGCCCCGGAGGAGTCCACCAGAAGAGATCGACTCCTGCCGGTCGTCGAGGCAGCCGTTCACTCCGAGGCAGAAGTGGATACCCAGCCCGAACCTCAGGTGCCTGGCGGGGGTGCGGGTGATGTCGAGCCGGTCCGGGTCTGCGAACACTCGGCACGGCTTGCAGATGGTTCCGAGAGAAGATCGGCAGCCGGTGGCTGGGTGCTTCTCGCGGCGTCGGCGGGCCAGGCGTGGCTCGATGCAGCGGCATCGGTATCCGATTTCGGGCCGCTGTGAACGTTCCTGGTCGGCGCGGTGCCGGGCGCCCGGTCGTACGGAGAGGTGGGGCGTCTCCGCGCACCAGCGGTCCGTCGAAGCTATCGACACCCGGACCTGCGTAGCCGACCAGCGGGCCGCTGATGTTGCGAGCCGGTTCGGGCGGAGTTACCGCCGTCGGTCGTTCGGACGTGGAAGCGGCCGCTATCTAGTCGGAGGGCTTGACCGAGCTGAAAGGCTTGGCCTTTTCGAGCTGTGCGGCGATGTTGATGAGCTGGTCCTCCCGGCCGTAGGCGGCGACGAGTTGGACGCCGACGGGCAGTCCGGCGTCGTTCCAGTGCAGCGGGAGGCTGATCGCGGGCTGGCCGACGAGGTTGAAAGCGCGGGTGAAGGCCGTGTACTTCGCCTGCAGGTGGCGATTGGCCAGTGGGTCCCTGGGGTCGGGTGTGAAGGCGTCGAGGTGCGCGGGTGGTTCGCCGGTGGTCGGGGTGAGCAGCAGGTCGTGGCCATCGGCCCACCACTGGTGCATGGCGCGCCGATGGCGGGTGAGGGCGGCCAGGGCCTGGGCGTACTCCACCGCGCCGGCCTTGCGTCCCTTCCGCGCGAGCGCCCAGGTGTGGTGCTCCACGTCGTCGGGGGTGGCCTCGCGTCCGAGTGTCTCGGAGAGCCGAGCGATCATCTGGGCCATATGGCTCGAGGCCACGATGCTGAGCCGGTCGGTGATCATGGGATCACCGAGGGCGGTGGGGAAGGCCGGCTCAACGTGGTGGCCCAGCGCCTGCAGGAGGTGAGCGGTCTGGCGTACGGCCTGGGCACAGTCGGGATGGACGGCACCGCCGCGGGGATGGTGGTCGAGCAGCCCGATGCGCAGTGGGCCGGAGTCACCGGACAGTTCCTGGAGGTAGGGGCGGCGGGGTGCGGGCGTGGTGACCGTGTCGCCCACGCCGGGGCCGTGTACCGCATCCAGCACGGCGGCGGTGTCCCGCACCGTACGGCTGACGCACAGCTCTACGCCAGATCCGGATTCGTCGCCGAACGGGCCGGCGCTGATCCGTCCCTGGGACGGCTTGAGGCCGACGAGCCCGCAGCAGGCGGCCGGAATGCGTATGGATCCCGAACCGTCGGTCGCGTGCGCCACCGGGACCAGGCCCGCCGCGACCGCGGCAGCAGCACCGCCACTGGATCCCCCGGGAGAGTAGGCCAGGTTCCACGGGTTGCGGGTGATGCCCCATGCCCGTGACTGGGTGGTCGCCTGGTTGGCGAACTCGGGCGTACTGGTGCGGCCGGCGATGACCAGCCCGGCCCGCCGGAAGCGGGAGACCAACGTGGTGTCGGCAGGCGAGAGCGGCGCGAGCTCCTTCAGCCGCTGGTTGCCGTTGCACAGGGGCTGCCCCGCACACGCCGCCACCCAGTCCTTGAGCAGGAACGGCACCCCGCACAAGACCCCGTCTGGCAGCTGTCCCGACGCCGTTTCGCGGGCCGTATCGAACCACCGCATGACAACCGCGTTGATGGCCGGGTCCAGCGCCTCGATCCGCTCGATCGCCGCTTCCAGCAACTCCAGCGCCGTCACCTGCCCCGACGCGACCAGCTCGGCCTGCCCGGTCGTGTCCAGCCACCGCGTCTCCACCGCCAACCCGTGCACCACTACCCCCGAAACGCGCCATTCCGAAAGATCGATGCTATGCCCGCGATGGCGGGCATAGGGCGACATGACGTCGACTTCGGGATCCGTCGGTCACGCGCTGGCGGTCACTCCCACCATCCCCGTTCGAGCTGAGTCGGCCTGACGGTCCTCTTCGAGAAAACTTCAGCATCGAATTGTGCGTTGGGAGAACAGACCCGTGACCGATCCGCGAACGGAAGCGCATAGCCGTAGCCGCCTCTCCCGGCGTCGATGTCGCCGCTGATCCCGGGGTTCGGGCTGGGGCCGGCTGGTCATGGTTGGAGCCGCGCCCGATCCGATCCAGGTGGCGACGACCGACCTCATATTCGGTGGCCGCACCCCGCGCGGCAGCGTGACCGGCACGGCCATCGAGAACGGGAACGACCTGCGGTTCACCCTCGAGCACGGCATCCGCTCCCGCAAGGAGGTGTCCCTGCTGAGCGAGGCCCCCGAAGGCGTATCACCGCATGATCTCCGGCGAGGTTCGATTCCGTGCCGTCCTCGACACCAGAGAGTGAGGCAGTGATGCCCGATCAGCCGCTGAACAGAGCCGTCGCGCTGGTCACCGGGGCCAGCAGCGGCATCGGCGCCGCGACCCCTCGTCCGGCCACAGCGACGACATCAACTTCTTCGGCGTCATCAATGTCGACGTCGAGGCGGAACCGGCCAAGCTCGATACCAACCGAGGGACTGGTGCCGCCCGCACGAAGGATGCGCGACAACCTCGACCTCAACCGAGGGCTCATCGTCTCCGAGCGAATCGCCGCCAGATCGTCCCCGGTCGTGGAGAAGGCCGAGGCCAAGGAATCCGTCGGCCGAACCACCGCCCACGCGGAGAGCACGGGTACCACGTTGGCGGAAGCACTGCTCGCCGCACCGGAACTTGCCGAACGGCTCACCCTCAACGAACTCGGCCGGCTGCTCGCCCCGGAGAACTACCTCGGTGCTGCGGCGGCCCTCGTCGATCGAGCCCTCGAACACTGCGACCGCGTTCGGTCGATGTTCGGCCCCTCAGCCTTGAGTTGCGCCCTGGTCGGATGCCGTCTGCGTGCCGGCGGTGGTCTGCGCGTCTGCGGTTCGGGGCCAGGCGTGAAGGGCTGCCTGAGCGATCCGTTCCAGGTCGGCCTTGGTGGCGCCGTCGCGGGCCTGGGCGGACATGCCCTGCAGGACGGCCGAGTAGAAGGTCGCGAGGGCTCGGACATCGGTGTCGGCGGGGATCTCGCCGGTCCGGGCGGCGGCGGCGATCTTGTCTTGGAGTGCGCGGAGGCTCGCGGTGCGCAGGTCGCGCAGGTGTGCGGCGATGTCGGCGGACTGCGGGGAGCAGTTGGTCGCCGAGCTGATCAGCATGCAGCCGTGCGGGCGGTCCGGGCGGGTGTAGGCGGCGGCCGCCTCGTGCAACAGCCGCTGGATGGCCGCGCGGACGCCGGTCTCCTCGGCCAGCGCCTGGTGGGCGAAGGCGGCGTAGGTGGCCAGGTAGCGGTCGAGCGCCTCCAGGAAAAGAGCTCGTTTGTCGCCGAACGCGGCGTACAGGCTCGGTGCGCCGATGCCCAATGCCTGGGTGAGTTGAGCGATGGAGGTGGCGTCGTAGCCGTGCTCCCAGAACACGGTGATGGCGGTGTTCAGTGCCTTGTCCCGGTCGAAGGACCGGGGCCGTCCCGTTCTCATCCCCCAATTCTATAGCGATCGCTAGAGATGCCCTGCTAACGTACTTCTAGAACGAACACTACAGAACTGGGAGGTTCTGATGGTCACCAAGGGACTGTTCATCCGCGTCGAGGCCAAGCCGGACAAGGTCGCCGAGGTCGAGGAGAGGTTCAAGCAGGTGGTGGAGATCGTGCGCAAGGAGGGCAAGGCGGTCGCCTGGTTCGCGCTGCGGCTGGGGCCGACGACGTTCGCGATCTACGACGCGTTCCGCAACGACGCCGACCGCCAGGCTCACCTGGACGTCAACGGCCCGGCGCTGCGCGCGGCCGGCGCGGAACTGTTCGCCGAAGAGCCCACCATCCAGCACATCGAGGTCGTCGCCAGCCTCCTCCCCGGCCAATGACCAACCCCGACGACAGATGACCGGCTACCGCTGACCGGTGGCTGCACGCCCTCCCCACGGCGGCGCGTGCGGCTGCCCGGCCGCGTAGCAACCGCACCACCAACCCACCGCAGAAGACGAGAAGACGTCATGAACACAGCACACGTCAACGGCGTCGACATCCAGTACGAGCTGACAGGCCAGGGCGAGCCAATGCTGCTCATCCACGGCTCCAACATCGCCACCGGCCTGCGCCCGCTGGCCACCGCGCTGAGCCGCAGCGCACCTTCGCTCAGCCTGCTGCGCTACCACCGGCGCGGAATGGGCGGCAGCACCGGCCGCGGCGGACCATTCAGCATCGAACAGGACGCCGCCGATGCCCTCGGCTTGCTGGACGCCCTCGACCTGCCCTCCGCCCACATCGCGGGATACTCCTATGGCGCGACGGTCGCCGTTCAGACCGCGCTCACCGCGCCCAAGCGGACCCGCAGCCTCATCCTGCTGGAGCCGATCCTCAAACAAGTGCCCAGCGCCACCAGGTTCTTCAGCGGCATGCACCACGTCATGGACCGCTACAGCGCCGGCGACATGGCCGGCGCAGTCACCGCCACCTTCGCCTCACTCGGCGGCGACAACTGGTCAGAACTCATCGCAACTGCCGGAGCCGACGCCTTCGGCGCGGCCGTCCGCGACACCGAAATCTTCTACCGGGGAGAAAGGCCGTCCCTGGACGCCTGGAGGTTCGACCCCGACCTCGCCTCCGCCGTGCGAGCACCCGTCCTCTCCGTCCTCGGAATGCGCAGCGGACCTTTCTTCACCGAAGGCCGCGACCTCATCCACCAACATTTCCCGCAGTGCACAGACGCCGACATCCCAGGCGTCAACCACCTGCTCAACCTCCAAGCCCCCGAACTCATTGCCTCCGAGGTAGCCCATTTCCTCAACGAGCATTCCCTCGCAGAAAAGACGTCCTGACCACTGGCGCAGCCCGACCCGCGGTGGTCTGCGCTTTGTGATGGCCACACCGCGTTCAGGGCGGCGACGAGGGTCAGGAAAGCGGTAAAAGGATAGGCTGTGGCGCTCGTAGCCGGATGCTTAGGCGGCGGCGACACAGCAGCTCAGATTGCCGGCGATCGAGACTTCTACGATCAGCGCAGGCGCTCGGCATCGTTCAGCACGTGGAGCTTGCTCCCTGCTCGGCGCGGTCGACCTAGTGCGGGCCTGTCAGTGGATCTCCTTTCCACTAGAGGGCGGTTTCCGCATTCGCACTGCTCCAGTTGACCACGCCCGCAAGCGCCCCAGTTCCAGCACCGTCCGATGCATCGGGGCTACACCTCGCCAAACGGTCGGCTACTCCTTTCGTGCGTGCGCATGGCGGCGATGAGGTGGCGCTCGGCGTCATCATCGGTGGAAAGAAGTGCCCGGCATCTCAAGGCAACGGCTCGAGCCCAGGTCCCTCGGATCCGTCACATTACGGGCACTGGTGACCTGCTGCGGAGTGATGCAGCACCGGTCTTGCCGTGTTCGTGCTCGGCCGTCTGGATACTCAGCCGCACGCGGCGGTCGGTGGGGCACGGTCGCTGGCGTCGGCCGTGCGAACGAGGAGCCGGTTGTGGTTTCGTCCCGCACTGTTCGCCTTCTTGACTGATCGATCTGCCCAGTGGATTACTCGCCCGTCTCGCTGGGTGCCCGGGCTCGCCGGTCGTGGTGCCGCCGGCCCGCGGGCGCGCCGAATCTTCAATCGCGGATTCGGGTCAGCTGGAGACGAGTGAAACGCATTGCAGCGGCACGAAACCCATTTCGGAGTTCCACTCGATCACTGCCCACCACGTGCTGGTACCTCCGCACAGGGTGTAGGCGGTCGGCGTCCAGGCGGTGGTCGGCTTACAGGAGGCAGCGTAGGCCTTGCCAGCCGAGAGCAAGCCCATGAATTGAGACGTCTCGTCCGGGGCTTCTCTCACGGTGATGGTTCCGGTATCGCTCTTGGCAGTGATCGAACATGCTGTCGCGGAGTTGGCTTCGGCCCATGCCTCCCTAGACGCCGCGGCGGGCGCCGACGGCGCGAAGGTGAATGCGAGAAGGGTGATGGAGGCAACGCTTGCGAATGCATGCCTTCGCATTGGAAATCCAATTCTTTGAGTCAGGTCCATGAATGTCCGGTCGATAAGTTTGGCGCAGGTACATATTCTGATGAATCGTTTTGTCCCGTGTAGGGTGACGTCCCCTTACATCCTGAGTACTTGCCTATGCGCGCTGGAGGACAAGCGGTCTCAAGCCCAGGACACCTTGGTATCGGAGAAGCGGAACAGGCGGAGGGTGAGCAGGGCCGTGACGAGGGTGTACGCCCAGAGGACGGCCATGGGCGTGATCACCGCGGGGAGCCCTCCGGGTGAGAGCACGACGTGTTCGAATCCTTGGACGGCCCAGTAGGTGGGAAACGCCGGCGCGGCCGATCGCATCCAGCCCGGCAGTGAAGCCAGTGGGACGAGCGCCCCGCCGATCCCGCCCATCATCAGGCCACCGAGGTTGCTGATCGCGTTCAGTTGCTGAACGCTCCGCGACAACGCGGTGACGAGCAGCGAGTAGGAGACGACGAACGCCGACAGCGACAGCGCGACGAGCATGGTGGCGAGCATCGACCCGCGCGGCCGGAACCCGTACAGCGAGGCGGCGAGCGAGAACACCGCGATCTGCTGGAAGGCGACCACCAGCAGCCCGGTCAGCGCCTTGCCCGCCGCGATCTCCCACGACGCGGCCGGGCTGGCGCGCAGGCGATTCCAGGTGCGCCATCCGTGCTCGCGGAAGAAGGAGAAGCCGATCGTGCCGGTGACCGAGAAGGCGAAGACGACCGAGAGCCCCGGCACGGCGAAGAGCACGCCGGAGCCGTCGCCGCGCGCACGCAGGACGGCCTGCGCCGCCGGCGCGACGAAGGCGACGAGGACGATCGGGGTCGCGATGAAGATCAGCGGCACCGATGGTGAACGTCGCAAGAGCCGCAGTTCGTGGCGGCAGATCGCCAGCAGGACGGCCGCGCGGCCCATCACACGCTCACCTCCCGGCTCGCGGGCGACTCAGCGGCGGCGGTGCCGGGGCCGGCCGGCTCGGTCAGGGACAGGAAGACCGCTTCGAGGGTCGGCCGGACGATCTGGACCTGCGCCAGCGAGCCCGAGCGAGCGGTGAGGTCTGGCAGCAGCCGTTCCATCGTCCCGGACGGATCGCGGGTGGCGACGTGCACGGTGTTCGGTGTCACGAGCGTGGCGCTCTCCTGCGGGTCGAGGGGCAGCGAAGGCGGCGGCCCGTCGAAGCGGATTTCCAGGCCGGTGTCCCCGTGGGCGTTCAGCAGGTCGGCGCACGTACCGGCCGCGGTGATACGGCCGCGGTTCATGATGACCACGTCGGCGTCCAGGGCCTCCACTTCGTGCAGGTAGTGGGTCGTGTACAGGATCGCGCTCCCCGCCGCGGCGAGCTCCCGGACGGTGTCGGTGATCGCGTTGCGGGACTGGACGTCGGCGCCGACCGTCGGCTCGTCCAGCAGGATCAGTGCTCTCCCGCCCATCAGAGCCATGGCCGTGTGGACCCGGCGCTGCTGTCCGCCGGACAGGGTCCGGCACGGACGGCGCAGGAAGTCGGTGAGCGCGAGCCGCTCGGCGACGTCGCGGACACGCGCCGGGCGGTCGCGGCCGGGCACCCGCGCGAGGCGGGCCATGAGGTCCAGGTTCTCCTCCGGCGTGAGCGTGAGATAGAGACCGAGGTCCTGCGGCGCGATCCCGAGGTTCGCGCGGGCGCGCCGCGCATGGCGGGCTATGTCGGTTCCGCAGACTCGGACCCGGCCGCCGTCCGGCCGCAGGAGGCCCGCGACGATCGAGATGAAGGTGGACTTGCCCGCCCCGTTGCGGCCGAGGAGTGCGACGACCTGTCCGGCGGCGACGCGCAGGTCCATGCCGTCCAGCACCCGCACGGGCCCGAAGCTCTTGGAGACGGTCTCGGCGTCGAGCACCATCAGATGGCCGCGTGTTCGTGCAGGGCGGCGACGAGGCGGCCGGTGGCCGCGTCCATGAAGTCCGCGCGGAAGCGGTCGCGGCTGTAGACGAGTGTTGTCTGCAGTGTCTCCCCGATGATCACGGCCTTCAGTTCGATGAGCCTGCTGATGGGGATGCGGCGGTCGGGGAAGGCGCGTGCCTGGGTGGCCGCGTAGCGCACCGGCCCGCCGGCGCCGCCGCCGTCCAGGCGGCCGGTGTAGTTCACCGAGATCTCGGAGCGTCCGGTGAGCTCGCGGGCCCCCTCCTCGGTGAGGTGGCGGAGCGCGCCGTAGCCGGAGCCGTGATCCGGGACTCCCGTCAGCCGCCGCCGCACCCCCTCCAGCGAGACGGACGGGCCGATCGGGACGACGACCGGATAGACACTGGTGAACCAGCCCATGGTCCAGGCGAGATCCAGGTCGGGCGAGGTGGACCGGCGTCCGTGGTCCCGGAGGTCCACCCGGATCTCCCCTTCGGGCACCCAGTCAGAGAGGCTGGTGAGGAGGGCCGTCAGCAGGAGCGGGACGAGGTCGGGGTCCGCAGCCAGGAGGGAGGATGTGGCGGAGGCGTCCAGGGTTGCCGTGCTCGACTCCATGGATCCGAGCAAGGCCGGTCCGCGATCGTGGTTCACCGGGACCTGGACGGTCTCGACGGCGTCCTGCTCCGCCCAGTAGGCGAGCTGCGCTCTGACGCCCCCACTCGCCGCGCGCTTCGCCTCCTGCCCGGCCCAGACCGCGTAGGGCGTGGTCGGTTCCGGCAGTTCCACGGGCCGGCGCTCGCGCAGCGCGCGGTACGTCGTGAACAACTCGTAGATCAGCATCCAGATGGAGTGGCCGTCCACGGCCAGATGGTGCACCGAGACAAGCGCGCTGGACGGCCGACCGGGGCCCCGGTCGCCGACGACCAGGGACATCAGCGGCCCGGTGCGCAGGTCGCGGGCGGCCTGCAATTCCCCGGCGCCGGACCTGATCATCGCCAGGGCGGCGACGTCGGACGAGCGGCTCAGGTCGAGGAACTCTACGTGCGGCGCCGGTCCGGAGCCTGGTGGCGCCAGCGTCTGCCGCCATCCCGACGGCGTTCGCGCGAGGCGCAGCCGGAGGGCGTCGTGGCGGTCGACGACCCGGCTGGCGGCCTGGAGGAGCAGATCGGGGTCGATGCGTTCGTCGCAGTCCAGGAGGGCCTGCGTGTCCCATGCCTCCGGGGCGGGGCCCGCAAGGTGCAGGTAGTGGTACTGCACCGGGGTCAGCGGTACTTCCGGCGCGGCATCGGCCCCGGCATCGGCCCCGGCATCGGCCCCGGCGGCGGGCGCGGCGGGCGCGGGGGATGCGGCGGCGGCGGACGCGAGCCTGCCGACCATCCCGGTGACCGACGCCTCCCGCAGGTCCTCGACTCGGAGGTGGACGCCGCGCTCCCTGGCCATGGAGACCACCCGCATCGCCGTGAGGGAGTCGCCGCCGAGCTCGAAGAAGTTGTCCTGGGGGCGCACCTGCCTGCGTCCGAGTGCACGCTGGAAGACGTCCTGGAGGATCTCCACCACGCCGTCGCCGGACGTGGGCGGGATGCCGTCCTCGGCGGATCCGGAAGGCGGGCTCGGTTCGGTCCGGCCTCGCCAGAAGCGTTCATGGCGCCACCGGTCGATGGGGAGCGGATCGTCCGCCGCGGCGGTGGTGGTGTCGTCCTCGCCGGGGAGCGGCCGGGCGCCGGTGTCGAGCCGGGCCTCCTCGACCAGCAGGTGCGCGTTGGTCCCGCCGAAGCCGAAGGAGGAAACCGCCGCGACGCGCGGGTGCGGCGCGGCGTCCCAGCGCGTCGCCTCGGTCGGCACGTAGAAGCCCGTCGGCCCCGGATCGATAGCGGCATTCCACCGCCGGAAGTGCAGGTTGGGCGGTATCACGCCGCTGCGGACGACGAGCGCCGCCTTGATGAGTCCCGCGATGCCCGCCGCTGCCTCCAGGTGGCCCATGTTCGTCTTCACCGAACCGAGGGCGCATCGTCCGCCGCCTCTTCCGTACACCATCGACAGGGCGTCGAACTCGATCGGGTCGCCGAGCGAGGTGCCCGTCCCGTGGGTTTCGATGAAGCCCACGGACGAGGGCGCGATCCCGGCCTTTGCAAGGGCCTCGGTCAGTACGTCGCGCTGCGCGAGGACGGAGGGCGCGGTGAGTCCCTGGGACCGGCCGTCCTGGTTGGTCGCCGATCCCCGCAGCACGGCGATCACCTGATCCCCGGCGGTGACCGCGTCCACAAGCCGCTTGAGCACGATGACGCCGGCGCCTTCGCCGCGGACGATCCCGTCGGCGTCGGCGTCGAACGCTCCGCACCGCCCCTTTCGAGACAGCATCCCCCACTGGGAGAGTGCGACCTGGGTCTCGGGGGCCAGCATCAGGCTGACGCCACCGGCGAGCGCGGTGTCGCACTCGCGCAGCCGCAGCGACTGGCAGGCCAGGTGGACGGCGACGAGGGACGACGAGCAGGCGGTGTCGACCGCCATGCACGGGCCGTTGAGGTCCAGTAGGTACGACAGCCGGCCCGCCGTCACGGAGTGGGCGTTGCCGGTCGTGGTGTAGGCGTCCACTGCAGCGATGTCGTCATGGCCTGTGCGGAGGTAGTCGTTGTAGTACACGCCGACGAAGACCCCCGTCCGGGTGCCGGCCATCGCCGGCGGCGGAACGCCGGCGTCGTCCAGGGCCTCCCAGACGACCTCCAGCAGCAGTCGTTGCTGGGGGTCCATCGCCGCCGCCTCCTGAGAGGTGATCTTGAAGTGTTCGGCGTCGAACCCGGCGACGTCGTCGAGGAATCCGCCGCGGCGGGACGTCGCGCGGCCGGGGACGGGCGCTGAGGCGCCGGCCGGGGCGGTGTCGACGTCCCACCGGTCGGACGGCGCATCGCGGACCGCGTTCCATCCCGCCAGCAGGTGCCGCCAGTAGGAGCGGGGACCGCTGACCCCGCCAGGGAAGCGGCAGCCGATGCCGACCAGCGCGATGGGCTCGCTCAGCACGGCCTCCGCCGCCCGGCTCATCCGGGCGGCGACCTCGGCGCGCCGGCCGGGGGAGAGCTGGTGGAGTCGTTCGGTGATGCTCGCCGCGGTCATGCCGCATCGCCTCCCAGGGCTTCGATCTCATCGAGCAGGACCGTGAACGGGCTGTGCTCCGCGGACGCCGGTTCGGCGGTCGTCGGCGTGGGGGTTGTCGGCGTGGCGGTGGTCGGCGCGATCGTCGCCGGAGCCGGCGTGTGGCCGAGCTCCTGCCCGATGCGCTGCTCGAGATGGCCGATGATCGCCTCGGTGGTCGGATGGCGCCACAGCAGCGTCGTCGGCAGCCGGATCCCGGTCGCGCGGTCGAGGCGGCGGCAGATGGCGACCGCCATGATCGAGTCGAGCCCGTGCTCGGCGAGCGGGGTGCCGGACTCGAGGTCCCCGGCCGCCGTCCCCATCTCGTCCGCCACCGTCGCGTTGACGAGATCGGCCAGCTCCTGCCGGAGCGCCGTCGCGGACAACCCTGCCCACCGGTCCAGTGCCGCCGGCGGACGCGGCAGCAGATCGTCCGCGGCTCCCGCAACGACAAGGGCGTGGTGCACGCCGCTGCGGTGCACCCGGTCCCACGCGGCGAGCGCCTCTTGCTCCTCAAGCGGCCGCATGCCGGTCCGCCGCATCAGGTCCCGGACGGCCGCGCCGCCGGACGTCACCGCCATGCCGAGTCCGCGCCACGGCCCCCAGCCGATGCTCACCGTGTGGCACCCCTGCCGAGACCGGTGCGCGGCCAGCGCGTCCAGGTAAGCATTGGCCGCGGCGTAGGCGCCCTGCCCCGGAATCCCGGCCAGCGCCCCGGCGGACGAGAAGAGCACGAGGAAGTCCAGATCTCCGGGCGGGAAAAGGCGGTGGAGGTGGTCCGCTCCGCCGACCTTGGCGTGCAGGATGTCCCGCATCGCCTGTTCATCGAGCCGGTCGACGGGCAGGTCGGCGGCTGTCCCCGCCGCGTGGACCACGCCGCGGATCGGCGTGTGGGCGCGCAGGACCACCGCGAGCGCATCCAGGTCCCCGACGTCGACCGGTTCGGTCAGCACGGTGACGCCCGCGGTCTCCAGGGCACGGACCGCGTTGATGCGTGCGCGGACGTCCTCGTCGGGAACATCGTCCCAGCATTCCCGCGGTGGAAGCGGCGTCCTCCCGAGCAGGAGGAGCCGTTTGGCCCCGCGGGCCGCCAGATGCTTTGCCGCGATGAGACCGAGGGCGCCGAGACCGCCCGTGACGACGTAGACACCGTCCGGGTCGCATACCAGAGGTGGACGGCTCTCCAGCGCGCCCAGCGGAACCGGCTCCGGCCGCGTCGCGACACCGTCGCGCACGCCCGTGACGTCCGGCGCCCCGTGCAGCAGCGTCGCAACGACGGCCTTCGCTGACGTCTCCGCGCTGTCACCCGGGTCCAGATCCACGATCCCGCCCCAGTGATCGGGCAACTCGGCGGCCATGACCTGCCCGAGACCCCAGAGTGGGGCCTCCCCGAGGCCCGCGCGGGCGCCCGCCCTCACTCCCGCGGTCAGCACCCACAACCGGCCATGGCCCGCCACCGCTCGCGAGCGGATCGCCTTGACGGCCGAGGCGCAGCGCTGCACCACTGCGTCGACGGTGTCGCCATCACCACCGCCCCCCGCCGGGGAGGGGAGGAGGACGACGGCGTCGGCGGACGCGGCGGTCGCCGGATCATCGGCGAGCACGACCTCGACTCCCTCGTCCTCAAGGTACCGGGCGATCGGCTCGGCCAGCGGATGGGGAGTTCCCGGCAGGACGACCGTCCCGATCGGTCGGCGCGGGCCGTCCGGGCGCGATACCCACTCGATCGTGCGGATCGGCTGGGCCGCCGGAACTCCGGTCGCGGAGGGCGGTCCGGCCAGGCGCGTGTAACGGACGCCCGTCAGGTACAGCAGGAGGTCGCCGTCGGCCGTGGTGACCTCGATGTCGAAACCGGGGTCGGTCCCGGTGCCGGTCCGCCGCCGGGAGAACACGCGGAAGCGCTCACCTGGTTCCCGCACCGGGCACAGGACCTCGACGTGCGCCGGGACGAGCAGTTCAGGATGGTGTGCACCGGCCAGTGGAGCCAGTTGCAGGGCCGCGTCCAGTGCGCACGGGAGGCCGCCCGCCGTCGCGGGACTGTTGCTCGCGCCCGCGCACACCTCCGCCATGAGGTGGTCGCCGGTGCGGGCGATCTCGGTGATCCGCCAGGGGAACGCACGGCCGTCGATCCCGAGACCGGACAGGATCCGTTCGAACTCGTCCGGAGACATGCCGCTGCGGCCGGGCTCGTCCAGCACGCGGCGGGCCTCTGCCGGAGGCGGCGCGCCGACGGCCGTCATGCGCGACGTCGCATGCGTGCTCCATGAGCCGCCGTCCGGGCGGATGGCGAGGTCCAGCCCTTCGTCTCTCGCGATGACCTGTACTTCCGCGGGCTGGTCGAGCGGCACGAACCGGAGCAGGTCCACGGTCGCGAGGGCCGAGCGGCCGAGTTCACCGGCGGCGGCGAGCAGGCTGCCCAGCAGTACCGAAGCCGGCACCACGGGCAGGCCCCGCACGGTGTGAATGCCGGGGTAGGGCGGCGAGGCGGGCGACAGCCGGCTCCGCCAGACGTCACAGGCAGGCTGCAGGCCCACGCTGCTGCGCTCGCCCAGAAGCGTTCCCGGAAGACCCGCCGCGGGCCCCGGGGATGGAACGGGCGGTCCGGCGGGCTGCTCCGTCGTCCCCGGTTGCGGTCGTGCCGACCCCGGCCGGCGGTGACGCCACGCGGCTGTCGGCAGGTTGATGAGACGCCCCCGGGTCGCGGGGCGCGCGAGACCGAGCACCTGCTGGAGGGCGAGGGCACCGTGGAAGGCGGACGTCTCGTCCGGTCCCCGGCGCAAGGTGTGGACCGTGCCAACGTCGCCGCCGCCGGCGATCTCGTCTATCGCCGCCAGCAGGACCGGGTGCGGCGCGATCTCGACGAAGACCGTGTGGCCGTCCGTGAGCGCGGCTTCCACCGCGTGCTGGAACCGGACGGGCCGGCGCAGGTTGGCGCTCCAGTAGCCGCCGTCGAATCCGGGCACCGCGCGCGGGTCGGGCAGGACGGTGCCGTAGAAGTCGGCCGACGGGCGGCGGACGGTGAGCCGGCCCAGCCCGCTTTCCAGTTCGGCGAGCAGGGGCTCCACCTGCGCGGAATGGGAGGCGACATCGACCGCCACGGCGCGCGCCGGCACCCCGGCCTCCTCGGCGTGGCGCAGCAGCGCGTCGATCCGGGCGGACGGGCCGGTGAGGACGGTCTGCAACGGTGAGGAGTACACGGCGGTCTCGACGCCGGGGAACCGTGCGGCGAGCACGTCGGCGTCCCCCGCAGGCAGCCCGATCACGGCCATGGCTCCCTCGCCGGCAATCCTTTTCATCAGGCGGGAGCGGCGCACGACGACGCGCAGACCGTCCGCCGCGTCGAGCGCTCCGGAGACGACGGCCGCGGCGACCTCTCCCACGGAATGGCCGATCACCGCCGCCGGCTCGGCGCCGTGACCGCGCCAGAGTCGCGACAGTGCGACCTGGACGGCGAACAGCACCGGCTGCACGGCGTCGATCTCCGTCAACTCCCTGCCTGAGAGGAGGACGTCGCGCAGCGAGAAGCCCGCCTCCGCCGCGAACAGCGGCTCCAGGTCGTCCACGGCCGCGGCGAAGATCGGTTCCTCGCCAAGGAGGCGGCGTCCCATGCCGGGCCACTGCGAGCCCTGCCCGGAGAAGACCCACACCGCCCCGGCCGGCGTCGCCGTTCCCAGGGCGGTCAGCGGGTCCTCCCGCCCGTTGGCCAGGGCGCGCAACCGCGACAGCGCTTCGGGCACGGAACGCGCCACGACCGCACCGCGGACCCGGCCGGAGCACCTGCGCGACGACGTGTGCGCGACATCGCGGAGGTCCACCTCGCCGGGCATGTCCTCGATAAAGGCGGCCAGTCGCTCCGCCGCCCCGGCGAGGCGATCGCGGTCGGGGGCGCCGAGGAGCAGCCGTACCGGTGCTCCTTCCCGGTCCGCCTCGCTCACCGGGGCGGGCGAGGCCGACTCGACCACGACGTGCGCGTTCGTGCCGCCGAAGCCGAACGAGGAGATTCCGGCCATCCTGCGGCCCTCGGGGCGTGGCCAGGGCATGTCCCGGCTCACGACTTCGATGCCGAGTCGCGCGAAGGGGATGTGCGGATTGGGGCGGCCGAAGTGCAGGTTCCTCGGCAGACGCCGGTGCCAGAGCGCCAGAACGGTCTTGATGAGGCCGGCGATCCCCGCGGCGGCCTCCAGGTGCCCGATGTTCGTCTTGACGGATCCCACGTAGAGCGGTCGCTCCGCGGGGCGTCCGGCGCCGAGGGATTCACCCAGCGCCCGCGCTTCGATCGGGTCGCCGAGCAGGGTGCCGGTGCCGTGCGCCTCGACGAAGTCGACGTCGCCGGGTGCGACACCGGCGTCGCGGCAGGCGCGGCGGATCACCTCGGCCTGTGCCTCCGGCCGCGGGGCCATGAGACCGTTGGACCGGCCGTCCTGGCCGACGGCGGAACCGCGGATCACCGCGAGCACCCTGTCCCCGTCCCGCAGCGCGGACTCCAGCCTCTTGAGGACCACGACGCCGCAGCCCTCGCCGCGGACGTAACCGTCGGCGTCGGCGCTGAACGCCTTGGAACGGCCGTCCGCCGCCATGGCGCCGGCCCGGTCGAAGGCCGCCGTGATCGTCCCGGAGAGCAGCACGTTCACACCGCCGCAGATCGCGGTCTCGCATTCGCCGGAGCGCAGGCTCCGCACGGCGAGATGGACGGCGACCAGCGACGACGAGCAGGCCGTGTCGACGGCCATGCTCGGTCCGCGCAGGTCGAGGAAGTACGACAGCCGGTTGGCCGCGACGCTCATCGCCGAGCCGGTGAGGGCGTGCGGCTCGGGTGCCTCCGCCGAAGAGGGGGCGAAGAGCGCGTGCGCGTGCTCGTTGGAGGAGATGCCCACGAAGACGCCCGTGTCGGTTCCGCACAGGGCGTCGGCCGCCAGACCCGCGTGCTCCAGCGCCTCCCAGGAGACCTCCAGCAGCAGCCGCTGCTGGGGGTCCATGGCGGCCGCCTCGCGGGGCGCGATGCCGAAGAACCGGTCGTCGAATCCGTGCACGTCGTCGAGGAGGCCGGCCCACGAGCCGGTGCCGAGTGGTCCGCTGAAGCGGCTCTCGGGGACGCGGCGCACGGCCTCGCGTCCCTCCGACAGCAGGCGCCAGAAGGCGTCGGGCCCGTCGGCTCCGCCAGGGAACCGGCAGCCGATGCCGATCACGGCGACGGAGTCCGCACCGATCGCGCCGGCGCGGGACGGACATCCGGCGGACCGCGCGGCGGCCGGGGCCGACGCAGCGGCGGGCGCGCTCGCCAGCCACGATGCCAGTGCCGCGATGGTGGGCTGCTCCCAGACGACCGTCGCGGGCACCTCCAGGCCTGTGAGCTCTTCCAGTTCTCCGGAGAGGGCCACGGCTTCTTGCGAGGAGAGCCCGAATTCACTGAACGGACGGTGCGGGTCGACTTCGCTCTGCGCGAGCCCACTGATCTCACCAAGCCTGCGGGTGAGCCAGTCGGCGACGTTCTGCCCGCCGGTCAACGGTCGGCCTCCGGCGCGATGTGACCGGCCAGGTATGCGCGGCGGCATGCCCCGCGCGCGACCTTTCCGCTGCTGGTCACCTTCAAGGTGCCCGGACGGACGACGTGGAAGGCGAGCAAGGTCGTCCCGTGTCGTTCGCTGACCGCGGCGCGGACGCGCGCTTCCTGGGCTCGGATGTCTCGCTCTGCGGACGGGGCGCGCCCCGTCCGCTCGGCCACGACGACGACTCCCGTCCGCCCGTCCCGCGTCACCTCGAAGGCGGCCATCCTGTCAGGACGCAGGTCGGGCGCCGACTCCCGGATCGTTGCCTCGATGTCGTCGGGATAGTGGTTGCGGCCGTCGACGATGATCAGGTCCTTCAGCCGTCCGCTGACGAACACATCGCCGTCGTGCTCGAACCCGAGGTCGCCGGTCCTCAGCCAGCCGGGGACACCATCCAAGACGGCTCCAAAGGTCTCCGCGGACTCCTCGGCCCGTGCCCAGTAGCCCTGGGCGATGTTCGGCCCGCGCAGCCAGATCTCGCCGACGTTTCCCGGGACCAGAGGCTCGCGGGTCCCGGGGTCCACGATGCGTACCTGCTGACCGATGGGCCGGCCGCAGGACACCAGGGAGACGGTGTCCTCGGAGGCCGGCTGCGCGACGCCCTTCTCCAGGGCCTCGCGGGAGAAGTCGCGCGCTGTGGGGTGGGCGCCCGTCTCGGTCGTCGCGGCGAAGACGGTTGCCTCTGCCAGCCCATAGGACGGTCGTAACACCTCCGGCGTCACCCCGTGCGGTGCGAATGCCTTGGTGAACCGCCGTAAGGTCTCCGCCCTGACCCGCTCGCTTCCGTTCAGGAACACCTTCACCCCACTCAAGTCGACATGGGTCTCCTCCGGCCGGACTCGCCTCAGCAGCAGGTCGTAAGCGAAGTTCGGCGCCGCCGTGTACGCGGGTCCGGGCCGCGACAACAGCGACAGCCAACGCGCCGGCCGCTTGAGGAACGAGACCGGGTCCATGAACTCGGAGGAGAGGCCGGTGACGAGCGGCACACATACCGTCAGCACGAGACCCATGTCGTGGTGGAGCGGCAACCAGCCGACGCACGTCCCATCCTCGGTCGCGCCGAACGCCTCCACGAGCTGGCGGACGTTCGCGATGACGTTGGCATGGCCGACCATTACACCTCGCGGCGAACGGGTCGACCCGGAGGTGTACTGCAGGTAGGCGAGGTCGCAGTGGCGTCCCTCGAAGCTCTCGCCCCAGCGGGCGTAGTCGCCGTCGATCGGCACGATCTCCCTCGGCGGGGGCAGCGTGCCATCGCTGAGCAACTCGGCGGCGTCGCGAACGTCCTTTCGCAGGACCAGCCACACCGTGGGCTCGCAGTCCCGCAGAGCTGCGCCCAAGCGCTCATTGGACGACAGCGATGTCGGAGCGAACAGCGGCACGGCGATGCACCCGGCGTACATCGCGCCGATGAACCCGATCACATAGTCCAGGCCCTCTGGCGCGAGGATCGCGACCCTTTCTCCCGGGTCGGCGACCATCGCTAGGCGGCCGCCGAGGCTCCTGGCGGATTCGATCGTCTGAGCCCTGGTCAGCCGCGAGCGGGCCTCTTCCTCCCCGGGCCCGAAACGTACATGGCTAAACAGCGGAAGATCGGGATTTGCAGCCGCTAGCGTTGCGGCATGCCAGATCAAGTTGCCGTCAGCAGATCCTGACAACGGTTGCGGGCGGTTCACGGCATCAAATCCCGTCCAACGAGGGGCATGTAGATCGCACAGGTCGGCCAGCGCCCACGATTGAGAGCCAGAAAACAAGATCGCTTGTTAATTATGCAACTCCTCTTTATTAAGTCGCGTCCCCTTCGGCAACACCTGCCGAGCTCAATCAGGAAATGCGTGCGCTCCACCGCTCAGCGCCGCGGTAGCGGCGCCAGGCGGCGGTGGTGACGATCGTTCACCGCGACATGCACCGCGCCGTGGTCGAACGCGGCCGGGTCCCGGCGCACCTGCGGTCGTGGGCGGCGTACTGGCCGGGCAGGAGGTGTGAACAAGGCGAGTTTGGTCACGGTCCGGTGAACCCGCTGCGGTCGTACGCGTCGAGGGCGCGGGCCACGCGATGCTCGCCGAGCGGCCCGCCGAGCTCACGAAGCTGATCACGGACTTCGCCGACACCGGTCGGCCGCGGCGGGGTGGGGTGGGCTGACCGGGGAGTCCGCCGCCTCCGCGACCTCTACGACTCCGCCGGGCCTGCCTCGTAAAGGCGGTAGGTGCTCAGGACGTTGAGCCGGTGCAGGTGGCGGCACAGCTCCAGCATTCCGCGCCGGGCGAGCTCAGGCGGAACGTCGTAGGCGGCGGCTATGGCCTCCGCCAGGGCGGGATCGAGATCGTCGGCCCACGGGTCGGTGCAGGCGGCCTCGGTCTCGGCGAGCGTACGTCCCGCCTCCACGGACGCGGCGACCTCGTCGTGCAGGCGTTCGAGGTACGCGATGAGCGCGTCGATGGCGGCCGGGCCGTCGCCCATCGGCCCGTGGCCCGGCACGATGGTGCGCAACTCGGGTAGCGCCTCCCTCATCCGGCGCAGTGAGCCCACGTACGGCTCGGGGCCGCCCTGCAGGAGCATGTGGGCGACGCCCGCGTGGCCGAGGAAGTTCCCCGTCCAGGCGGTGCGCGTGTCGGGGACGTACACGATCGTGTCGCCGGGGCCGTTGCCCGGGCCGAAGTGCCAGAGCTGGACGGTACGGCCGCCGAGGTCGATCTCGGCGAACGAGTCGAAGACCACGTCTGGGGTGCGCCAGCGGGTCACCGTGTCGAGCAGCCCCTCGTCGCCGTGCATGTTCCCGGACCGGACCTTCTTCTCGTAGTCCAGGTCGGTCATGTTCTCCTTGTTGAGCCGCGACGAGACGATGACGACGTCGTCGGGAAAGCCCATGTTCCCGAACGTGTGGTCCCCGTGGTACGTCGTGTTGGCCAGGTAGCGCGGCGGCCGGTCGGTGAGTTCGCCGGCGAGGGCCCGGATGCGCGTGGACACCTCGGGCGTGATCCCGGCGTCGACGATGAGAGCGGCGTCGCGGCCGGCGACGAGGCCGTTGTTGTCCTTCGGCGGGAGGGTCGCCATCAGGGCGTACACGCCGTCGGCGAGGCGGTGCGGCGCCAGCGTGAGCCCTCTGGGTGACAGGTTCGGGCCCTGGTAGCCGTCGGGCCGCTCGGCGATCTCGCGGGCCGGGATGGGTGGCTGGGACATCTCGATCGCTCCTCGTGCTCCGGATGGCCGTCATAAATTAATCGATCGATCGGTTATTTTCAAGCGCAGTGATCGGTGATTGGATGCGAACGTGAGCATGACCAGCAATGACCGGCCCCGGCGGGGGCCCGGGCGCCCGGCCAAGTCCGAGGCGGGCGACACCAAGGCGGCACTCGTCGACGCCGCGCTCCGGCTGTTCGCACGGAACGGCTTCGCGGGCACCTCGATCAGGGCCATCGCGCGGGAGGTCGGGCTGAGCGAGAGCGCCTTGTACGCCCACTTCTCGAGCAAGAAGGCGATCCACGAGGCGGCGATGCGCGTGGCCGGGCCCTTGGTGGCGGTGGTCGCGCTGGAGGAGACGCCGGCCGGGGCGGGCCCGGCGGAGTTCATCCGCGCGTTCACCGACCGGGTCGTCACCGCCTGGGACACCCCGCGGGCTCGGCAGGCCATCGGCCTCGCGGTGCGGGACGGACTGATCCACGACGACGGGATCGAGGAGGGCATCGAAGGGGCGCTCCGCGGCCTCGCCGGACTGTTCGCCCGCTGGATCGAGGAGGGGCGGATCCGCGACGACCTCGGCTCGCCGGAGGACCTCGCCTATGCCCTGATGGCGCCGATCGCGCACGCCCGGCTCATGTGGCTGCACGGCGAGGCCACCGCCGAGCAGCGGGGCGACGCGCGCCGCCGGATGACCGCCCACGCCGAGCTGTTCGCCCGGGCCGTGACGGTGCCCCCCTCCGGCGGGGACCGCTGAGTCTCAGCGGCCGCTGCGCACCGGCTGAAGTGGCGCTCGTTGGCGAACTGCCAGCCCGTCCAGTACGAGCCGTCCTCGTGCCGCAGGTGCTGGATGGCCGCGAACAGCTCGCGGGCGCGGCCGGTGTCGCCCATCGCGTCCAGGGGCCAGGACCGGCTCGAGTCGCCGTGCGCACCGCACTGGCCGACCTGCTGCCCGACCCGAGGATTCCGCCCCCTCAATCATGATCGAAAGATGGGGCACACATCCGAGCCGTGGACGGCGGTGACTCCGCCCGATCCGGCGCGCTATCGTCGTTGGCCGTTCGGTTGCTGCTCACGTGCCGCCTACCGTCCCGCGCTGTGGTTCAACGACAGCTTCGACTACGTGCGGATCGGCTGGCTCCGTTCCCCATCCGATACGATCCGACGGTTATGGATTCCTGCTCTGGGCGCTACGCCCGTTCCACAGCTTCGCCCTCATGGTGGCCCTCCAGTATCTGCAAGGCCTCGGTATAGTCGCGTTATTTCCGTTTTATTCATACTGGGTCGAGTCGGTGGATCTCGAGGGTTTTGGTGGCGTCGCGGGCGTGGTGCCTGCAAGGGGGCTGTGGTGGTGGTCTGCCCGGCCGTCTTGGAGGATCCCGATGGCGAGTAGATCGTGGCGGCAGGCGATCTGGCTGTGGCCGTCAGGGCGTTTCAGGCGCATCCTGTGAAGTGCGCAGAGTGGGCGCGCGTGGGCTCTGGCCGGCGAGGAGGAATGCATGGAGAGCGCGCCGAGCAGGACGGCGATGTTCGCGGCCGTGTCGCGTGGATTGTTTCGCCTGGAGACGGCGTCGCCGTGGGTACTGGATGATGTGCTGGCCCTGGTGCTTGTCGGCCCGGTATGGCGGGAGCTGCGAGACCGGTTCGATCCGCTGTTCCCCGGTCCGGTCCGTCGCGAGTCCCGCGCGGCTGTCTGCACCCGCAGCCGGTACGCCGAGGACCGGCTGGCCGCTGGCGCCTTCACGCAGTACGTGATTCTTGGCGCGGGGCTTGACTCGTTGGCGTGGCGGCGGCCGGATCTGCTCGGCTCGCTGACGGTGCTCGAGGTTGATCATCCTGCTTCCCAGGCCTGGAAGCTCGAGCGGGTCAGGGAACTCGGCCTGCCGCTCAGCGACTCGCAGGTGTTCGTGCCGGTTGATTTCGAGGCCGAACCGGTTCGGGATGCTCTGGGCGCGGCCGGGTTCGATTGGGCGCAGCCGGCGATGTTCTGCTGGACGGGTGTCGCCCCCTATCTGACGGCACAGGCGATCGAGTCGATGTTGCGCACGATCGCGGCGGCTGCTCCCGGGTCTGAGGTGGTGTTCTCCTACCGGGCCGAGGACTCTGTGCTGGATGACGTGGGGACGGAATTCGCCCGGATCTACACGCCGATCGCGGCTTCTGTCGGCGAGCCTCTTCAGCCCGGCTGGCCGGTGATCGAGATCGAGAGGCTGATCAGCCGGTGCGGGCTGAAGGTCGTGGACCATCCCGCACGTGCAGACCTCCAGCAGCGGTACTTCGCCGGCCGTACCGATGGGCTGCGGCCCTATACCTTCGAGACCCTGGTGGCCGCGCGGGTCACCTGAGCGAACGCAGCCACCTCCGGCAACTTCACCGTCTGCGAGGGCCAGGCGGTGAAGGAACGGCAGAGGAAACAACCTCCAGGGCCTCGGCGTACCGCGTCATGTCCGTCTTATTCATGCTGGGCGCAGTTGCCAGTGGCCGCGGATCCAGACGGCGAACTGGGCAGGGGGTTGCCTGGTGGGCGTCCAGGCTGGTGATGGCGTAGACGGTGACGGTCCGCCACTTCCCGTCGTCCAGCGGCCGGATCTGGCGGGTCAGAGGATTATGGCGGACGCCCAGAGCGGCCAGGACATGCGGCGGCGCGTCTGCGACCCATTCGCCGACCGCGGTGAACGATGTCGCTCCGGCCAGCACCGCCGCCGCGGCCGCCATTAACAACGACGTCAGGCTGTGGCGGACGCGCGAGGCGGGCTGTGAGGTTCCTCCACAGGACGGACTGCCGGCCTATGGCGCGGTGTCGGTTTCGCGGGGGTGGGGGCGGTGCTCCACATTTCCGGTGGTGGTGACGTACAGGTATTTGCTTTGTGCTTCGCGGCCGGCGATGCGGTCGGCGATCCAGTCCGCGATGGCGGATCGCCACGGTGGTCCGAGCACGGGCGCCATGGACTCGGTCATGGAATGCCGGGCGCCTTGGTAGATCAGCAGGGTGCTGGGGGCCGGGCAGGTCGCGGCCAGCCGGTGGACCCATTCGACCGGGGACAGTTCGTCCGCCTCGCCGCCGACCACCAGCCAGGGAACGGTCATCTCGCTGACGAGGGGACGTAGGTCGTAGCCGCCGGCCATCTGGTCGAAGGCGGCCTCGTCGCTCAGGCCCGCCATCCACATGTGGCGGGCTTTGAAGGTGGGGCAGGCCTGTTCGAAGACGGTGGTCGCGCCGGGTTCGAAGACCGGCAGGGCTGCTGCGCAGCCGAGCAGCGCCGGTTGGGTCGCGGCGAGCTGGGTGATCCAGAAGGAGCCGAAACTCGTTCCCCAGCACGCCAGCCGGTCGGCGTCGATGTCGGGTCTGTTCCGTGCCCAGGTCATCAGCGCTTCGCCGGCCTCGATCCAGGCGGTCGGCGTGACGTGTGCGCCGTGGATCGGTGCCTCGCCCTGGCCCGGGCCGTCGAAGGCGAGGACTGCGCATCCGCGGGCGAGGAGTCCGTCTTCCTGCCTGGCGACCACGGTCTCCCGGGGAGCGTCCATGCCGCCGCAGGCGAGGACGGTCGGTAGCGGTGTGATGCCGTCGTAGCCGGGCGGGAGGTGAAGCCAGGCCGGCAGCGTCGTTCCCTGGAAAGGGATGTCGACGCGCTCCACCTGGTGGCGGGCGTGGGCGGCCCATTTGAGGTAGGCGGCGTTCTTGCGGGCGTCGATGTCGATGAGTTCTTGGGTGGTCTCCCAGAGAGGCCAGCACGCCAGAGACCACAGCAGCGCGGCGGCGAACCAGTGTTCGCCTGCCGTGAGGTGGTGGCCGTCGTCTTCGGCGGCCTGGGCCAGGCGCTCGCGCCGCAGGGCCACGGAGCTCACCACGGGGACGAAGTCGGAGACCTTCCGCACTCTGGTCCGGATCTGCAGCATGTCTCCGGCGGCGCCGTCACCGCCGACCGGGCCGAGGGTGTAGGCCAAGCGCGGCTGATCCCATTCGATGCCGCTGTTCCTGATCGCCTCGTCGACCAGCCATCGTTGTTCGCGCCAGCGGCGCGGCCCGGTGGAATGCGCTTGTGCGGGCAACTGCTCTCCAGCCGTTCCAGTTCGTGACTGTGCAGGTGTATACGGGTTGTCTCGCTAATTTGAGTTGGGAATGCCCCAACTGTGCCTGAACCCCGACAGAGCCGGGAAATCATTCTCCTGGATGGACGGTATTGAGGAGACGAATAGTAATCGAGTAGAGCGCGGGGGACCCCCGGCTCGCCGTTCACCAGCCTCGCCGCCCACCAGGCCCGTCCCGCCGGCCTGGCCACCTGGATCCGCGGCCACTGGCGCATCCGCCGGCCGATGCTGTGGTATTGCTTTCGGGCCGGACTTGTCGCCGTCGGTGTGGCGCTGGGGTCGGGCCCAGGTGATCGCTGGATCCGAGCAAGCCTGGTGGCGGAAACATGGAGGCCGTGATGCCGGAACCCGATGGCGAGGACCACACCCCGCGGAGCACGTTCATGTTGATCTTCCGTGGAGGTGCTGTTTCGCGTCATGACCTGTCGCCGTCCGAGCTTCAGGCTCATGTCGAGAAGTGGTATCGCTGGTCGGAGGAGCTGGCCGGACAGGGCAGGCGCAACACCGGAACCGCGCTCGACGGGCCCGGGGCGACGGTCCGCGGTCGGGACCTGGTCACCGACGGCCCGTACGCCGAGTCGAAGGATCTCGTGACCGGCAGCATGATCTTCGAGGCGGCCTCTCTGGAAGACGCCGTCGAGGTCGCGCGCGGGTGCCCGACGTACGAGTTCGGCGGGTCCGTCGAGGTACGGCCGATCCAGGATCATCGGATCTGACCCCGGTGAACGACGGGCCCGAAGCACTCTCGTCTGCGGAACTGGTAGAGGATCTGTTTCGCAGGGAGTACGCGCACCTGGTCAGCGCGCTGATCCGGGTGCTGGGCCCATCGAACATCCCGCTCGCCGAGGACGTCGTCCATGACGCGCTGGTCAGCGCCATGCAGGCGTGGCGCTTCGGGCTGCCGAAGGACCCCAAGGCATGGATCGTCCGGGCGGCCCACAACCGGGCGGTCGACATCATCCGCCGGGAACAGCGGCGCCGCTCTCTGCTGCCCGAACTGGCGACGACGACCGCGCTGACCGACACCATCGAAGCGGCCCTGGCTCCGGCTGCCGAGGGAGCCGGCCAGTTGTCGATGATGTTCGCCGTTTGCGACCCCGGCCTGAGCCGCGAGACGCACGTCACCATGATCCTCCGGTGGCTGTGCGGGCTGTCGCCCAAGGAGATCGGTCAAGCGTTCCTCGTGGACACCCAGACCATCGATCGACGCCTGCATCGCGGTCGCGGACGTCTGCGTGAGCTGGGCCGGTTGCCCGACGTGGACGACCTGCCCGACCTCGACACCCGGCGGGGCTCGGTCCTGCGATCGCTGTACCTGCTGTTCAACGAGGGCTATCACGGCAGCAACCCGCAGGACCCGGTGCGTCCTTTCATGTGCGACGACGCCCTGCGTCTCACCGAGTTGCTGCTGCAGGCCAAGTCGACTGCCCATCCGGACATCCACGCCTTGGCCGCCCTGTTCTGCTTCGGCACCGCTCGACTGTCGACGCGCATGGACGAGCACGGGGTGTTCGTCCCCCTGGAGGACCAGGACCGGAGCCGCTGGGATCGGGCGCGTATCGAGCGCGGTCTGGTCCATCTCGCCCACGCGGCCACCGGGGATCACCTGTCCCGCTGGCATCTGGAGGCCGGCATCGCCTGCGAGCACGCGATCGCGCCGTCGGTCCAGGAGACGGACTGGGAGAGGATCATCGGCTTCTACCAGGTCCTCGCCGAACGGTCCTGGAGCCCCGTCGTGGCGCTCAACCGCGCGCTGGCCGTGGCCGAACGGGACGGCGTCGACGACGGCCGCCGCGAGCTGATCGCCCTGGCGGAAGAGCCCAAGCTGTCCCGGTACCCCTTCTACTGGGCCGCCCTTGCCGACCTGGAACGGCGGGCCGGCCGCCACGCCGCAGCCCGGGGGCACTACGAGCACGCGATCGCGCTGGCCCGCAGCACCGCCGAGCGGACGGCGTTCGAGCGGCGGATCGAGAGCCTGAAAATCTCCTAGCGGCGTGTCCGGTTCCGGCGCCCGCCATTCGTCCTCCTCCTGAGATCACCCGATCAGTCCAGGAGAGACCGATGCCAGAGCCGTCAACACACCGCATGAAGGACCCCCGCCGGCGACCGCGCGCCCAGGACCCGAACGAGCGGACGCAGCCGTGACCGCGGTGGAGATCGGCGCCGGCAAGGCCGCGCCATCGGGCCGGGCGCACCGGTGGCGGGCGTTCTCGCTGCTGGCCGTGGCGTACTTCATGACGGCGGTCGACATGCTGATCGTCAACGTCGCGTTGCCGACGATCGGCCGCAGGCTCAGCCTCGCGCAGGCGGACCTGCAGTGGGTGGTGACCGCCTACGCGCTCACCTTCGGCGGGTTCCTGCTGCTGGGCGGCCGAGCCGCTGACCTGCTCGGACGCAGGCGCGTGTTCACCGCCGGGCTGGCGTTGTTCACCGCGGCCTCGCTGGCCTGCGCCCTGGCCACCAGCGGCATCTTCCTGATCGTCATGCGGGGCGTCCAGGGCCTGGGCGCCGCCCTGGTGCTGCCCGCCGCGCTGTCGATCGTGATGAACATGTTCACCGAGGGCACCGAACGCAACAAGGCACTCGGCCTGTGGGGCGCCATCGGCGCCAGCGGCGCGACCGTCGGCGTGCTGGCCGGCGGCGCCCTCACCCGCTACGCCGGCTGGCCGTACATCTTCTACCTGAACGTGGTCGTCGGCGGGGCCGCGCTGCTCCTGACCCGGCGTGTGGTGCCGGAGAGCAGGCTGAGCGACGCACGCCGCCGCTACGACCCGCTCGGCGCCGTCACCGTGACCGCCGCTCTAGCGATCATGGTGTACGCCATCTCGCAGGCGCCGACCGCCGGGTGGACGGCCGCCCGGACCCTGGCGCCGATCGCGGCGTCGGCTGCCCTGCTGGTCGCGTTCGTGGCCATCGAAGCCAGGGCACAAGCGCCGCTGCTGCCGCTGCGCCTGTTCCGGCTGAGCACCCTCGCCGGGTCCAACGCCGTCGGGTTCCTGCTCGGCGCGAGCTTCTACGGGTACATCTTCATCGGCACCCTCTACATGCAGCAAGTGCTCGGCTACTCCGCGATGAGCACCGGCCTCGCCTGGCTCACCGTCGGCCTGACCGGAGTGGTCCTCGCCGGGCCGGCGCAGATGCTCGTCACCCGCACCTCCATCAGACTGGTGCTGGCGGCCGGACTGACCCTGACCGGCGCCGGGATCCTGTGGGCGACCCAGGCGCCCGCCCACGGCGGCTTCTGGGCGAGCCTGGCCGGCCCCTTCCTCCTCACCGGCACCGTCACCTGGATCTTCATTCCGGTATCGATCGGAGCCCTGGTCGGCGTCACCGAACGGGACGCGGGCGTCGCCTCCGGTCTCATCGACTCCTCCCAGCAACTCGGCGGCGCCGTCGGGATCGCCATCGCCTCCACCGTGGCGGCCACCCGCACCCGCGACCTCCGCATCCAGGGCCACACCATCGCAGGCGCGCTCACCGGCGGATTCCACACCGCCTTCTGGGTCTGCGGACTCGTCGCCCTGGCCGGAATCCCCATCGCCTTACTGCTCATCAGGCGTACCGACATCGCAGGGACCACCACCGTCCTGCAAAGCCAAGTCCCAGAGCCCGCGCCCGCCGACTGACCACCGCGGTCATCGCCGAGGCGGCCGGAAACCTCATCCACACAGAGCCAGGAGAACCACCGTGCGCAAACTCATCGAGTCGACGCTCGTCACGCTGGACGGCGTCATCGAAGCCCCTGAACACTGGGCCCTCTTCGACGCCGAGTCCTCGGCGTACTCGCTCGAACAACTCGGCAACCACGACGCGTTCGTCATGGGGCGGAAGACCTACGAGACCTTCTACGCCAACTGGGGCCACGTCACCGGCAACCCCTACATCGACCGCATCAACGCCATGCCCAAGCACGTCGCGTCCCGATCACTGGTCGAGACCACATGGAACGCCACCCTGCTGGGCCCCGACCCGTCCGGCGCGATCGCGAAGCTGAAGAAGCAGCCGGGCAAGGACCTCATCAAGTACGGCACCACTCGTTTCGACGCCACCCTCGTCCAAGACCACCTGATCGACGAGTTCCGCTTCTGGTACATGCCCGTCGTGGCCGGCTCGGGGCAACGGCTCTTCGAACACGTGGACACCGCAGGGCTGGACCTCAGGCTCACCAACGAGAAACGACTGCAGAACGGGTCGGTCATCCTCACCTATGTACCGCGCTGACCTCACCCGGCAGCCTGCGGCCGGCCGGTCCACGGCAGGGATGATGATCGCACCGCGGGCACGGTTCTTCCAGACATAACCCCACTACGCCGGGGGCCTTGACCGGCGCGTGTCGTTCCGGAACTGAGCAGATCCTCTGAACCGAAACGAAACGTCCAGGCCGGGCGCCGTTGCGCCCGGCCTGGATCCCATCGGTGAACCAGGTGACGACCGGACGGGCCGCGCTCGAAGCCACCACGGCGTTCCGCGGCTCGGGCCGCCGGGACCACCCGACGGCACTGGCGTTGCGGGCGAGGTTCAGGTGGCCGGCAGGGATGCGAGCCAGCCGGTCAGCAGCCGGTTCACCTCGTCGGGGCGTTCCCGCTGGATCCAGTGTCCGCACTCGTCGAGGATGTGGCAGGAGAGCAGGCCGGGCAGGGTGGTGGGGTAGGCGTCGATCGCGTCGGCCAGCCAGGTGGTGGAGGCGTCCTGCGCGCCGCCGATGAACAGGGACGGCTGGACGATGGGCGCCGCGTCCCAGGGGGCCAGGTCCTCCCAGTCCCGGTCCATGTTCCGGTAGCGGTTGAGAGCGCCGGTGAAACCGGTCCGTTCGAACTCCGCGGCGTAGAGGTCCAACTCCTGCCGACCGAGCCAGGACGGCGGGCCGGACGGGAACCGGTCGCGCAGCCGGGCCCCGGGCGCCACGAAATGGGGGTCGGGCCGGCCGGGCGCGGGCATGGTGTCGGCCGACAGCGCGGCGTAGAAGCCCGCCAGCCAGCCGCGGACGTCCGGTTCGATCTCGCCCTCGGCGCGGCCCGGCTCCTGGAAGTAGCCGACGTAGAACTCCTCCTCGCCGCCCATCGCGGCGAAGGTCTCGCTGGGCCGCGGGCCGCCGCGAGGGGTGTAGGGCACGCTCAGCAGCCCAACGGCGGTGAAGACCTCCGGCCGGACCAGGGCGCTGTCGGCGGCGATCGTCGCCCCCCAGTCGTGTCCGATGATGACCGCCGTCTCCTCGCCCAGGGCGTGCACCACCGCGACGTTGTCGGCGACCAGTTCCAGCATCCGGTAGGCCGCCACCGGCTCCGGCTTGGACGAGCGGCCGTACCCGCGCACGTCCACGGCCACCGCCCGGTAACCGGCGGCGGCCAGCACCGGGAGCTGGCGGCGCCAGCAATGCCAGGTCTCGGGGAATCCGTGCAGCAGCAGCACCAGCGGCCCCGCGCCCTGCTCGACCAGGTGGATCCGCCCCGCCGGGGACGGCACCATGCGGTGCGTCCGCGTGGCCTGAGCCGCCTGTGCCATGATTCCTCCTCAGCCGATCCTCGCCGCCGGTACATCACGATCATGTGCCAGGTTCCGCGATCCCGCGGACCCGCTTTGCCATTTCAGCAAGAAGCCCCGCTCGACCATGGCCCGGCAGGCCGTTCTCCGCCAGGGTCCGCCGGCTGTGGGGCCGCCCTGAAGAACTGCCGGTGTGAGCTGGACCTGGGCAACCTATGCGGCCGACCGTCCTACGAGCGTGCCGCGTGCCGGTTCAACGGGTGCGGCCGCATAGGCAACCGGGACCTGGGGCTGCGCCCAGCCTGGCTCCTATCCACTGAGGTCTTCTCAGCGAGTGGATCTTTCGGTCTGGTGCAACGGGCCGGGCGGTGCACCGAGTTCGGGGAGCCGTGAAGCCCCTGGTAGGGCAGGTCTGCCAAGATCATGTCCGGGAGAACCAGGGGTTTCACGTCGGTCACCTATGTTGCCGTGCCCGACGTCCCGCGCCCCGTGATGGAGCGCTTGGCCCGTCTGCCTGATGCGAACCGCAGGCGGCTGCGCACCCCGAAGGGCTCGCGGGCGCCGGGCTCGTTTCGCCAAGCGGTGCTGGTGCTGCGCTGGTTCCGCGAGCGTGGCTGCGTGCACTGCCTGGCCCGTGACGCCGGCGTCTTCCAGGCCACCGGCTACCCCTATCTACACGAGGGCATCGCCGCCGGCGAGCACACCGAACGTTCTCTGATCCTGGACCTGGCCCTCGCTCTGGCCGAGGACCGCCGCCGCGACATCATCCGCAAGACGAACAACGGCCTGGAAGCAGCCCGCCGTCTCTGCCGCCGACGATGGGCCTCGCGCCTGGCGCTGACCAGGTTCAACGCGCTCGCGTGCACTTGGTGACGGCGTCCTTGACGACAGGCCGACCCGCCCCGTCGCCCAGGCACTGACGGCCCCGGGCTGAACGCTGCAGGCGCGGCCTCGGACGGAGGGTTACCTCCAGCGGGCGATGAGCGGACGCATGTGCTCGTCATCCCCGGTTGCGCCGACGCTCCAAAGGCCGCCGCCGGGAACCGGCGCGAGCCCGAACAAGGACGCCTTTCCCACCGCCGGGACCGCTTGCCTCCGCCAGCCGGTCCGGGTGCGGCGCAGCGCATACGCCGTGTAGTCGGTCTCCGACGGCGTGAAGGTGTCGCCGACGGCAAGTGCCCGGCCGCCGCTCACCGCCATGTCGAACAGCTCACCGCGCCCGTCCGGTGTGTTCGCGGTGGACCATTCGCCGCCGTCCCAGTGCAGAAGCAGCGGGCGGCGGATCTCGGCGCCGTCGGGGGTGCGTTTGCCCCAGCCGGAGACCCAGACGTCGTTCGCCGCCACCATGCGCACGCTGGTGAGCCGGTTCGTCCATTCGCCGGTGGACGGCTCGGGCAGCCGCTTCCAGCCGCGCCCGTTCCAGTGCAGGAGCAGCAGTTGCTCGCGTTGGGCGTCGCCGCCCGTGAAGTCCGTCCCCGCGGCCCACACATCACGCGGGCCCTGCGCGTCGATGGCGTCGAGGCTGAAGTTGTCGCCGAGGTCGGGGAGCGGGACGTTCCGCCAGCGCTGTCCGTCCCACCGCTGGACGATCCCGCGCATGACCTCCGTGCCGCTGTCATAGGTACCGCCGGTGAGCCAGGCGTTCTCCGGGCCGACGGCCTTGACCGCTTCGGCGGCGGACTGCTGCGCGTCGGGGACCGCCTCGATCGGCACCGATGACCAATTCCGCCCGTCCCAGTGCAGGAGACCGCAGTCGGCCGACGCCCAGACATCGTTCGTGCTCGACGCGTTGACATGGTTGACGCGGCCGACCTTGGGGATGGGCGACTGCTGCCAGCGGCGCCCGTCCCAGCGCATCATGAGGGAGATGAAGGTGTCCCTGCCGTAGCAGTCTTCACCGGACGCGGCCACAGGGCGCCGGGGCATCATGGTCCCGGAGGTTTGCGGCAAAGCGGCACCGGAGGGTTGCGGGCCCGGGCTGTCCTCGTTGAGGGTGAACCCCCCGGCCCAGGCCGCGTCGGGTCCCGTCGTGCTGACGCTGAGCAGGTTCGCCCTTCCCCGGACGGGGACCTCGAAGCGCTGCCACCCGTCGGACCCTGCCGTCTTCACCGCGGGCGTCGCCTCTGTGCCGGCCATCGCCGCGGCCGCCGGTGGAGCCGCCACCACGGCCGCCAGCATCGTCGCGACGGCACCGGCGCGGATCACGCTGCCCTTCATGGCGGGCACGGGAGAACCTTCCATTCGTGAGAACTTCATCGAGGTCGTTCGCTTCTACCGCTGGCCGGCCCGGTCGACGAGCTTGGTGACCACGCGGGTGAGGGAGTACATGACGGTCCCCACCGGGACGTGGTAGCGGGGGTCCCTGCCCCTGGTCGCGGAGATCGGGGCGTTGCGGCCGGTGTTGACCGTCCGCTGCGCCACCATCTGGTACGTGGCCGGGTCCAGCAGGAACTGTTCGCCGAACCCGTGGGACAGCGCGATGGCCGACCGTCCGGCGCCGTCCTTGACGTTCCGGTCGATCTTGACGCCGGGGATTGCGGCCAGCACCCGGTAGAGAGCGGCCTGCGTCGCGGGCGGCATGGTGACCGGCGCGTCCCACAGCATCTGGGCGGCGTCGCGGAAGGCCTGGCCGTCCCGATCCTTGACCATCCGGTCCCGGGCGGGTGTGGCGTCCACCTCCTGATAGACCAGGGTGCGCAGCTTCCGGGGGTCGCTGGGCAGCGACATCAGACGGTCGGTTTCGGCCTTGGAGTTCTTGGCCCCCTCGCCCGTGTGGCGGTAGATCACCAGCTTGCCGTTCAGCAGGCTCGCGTCCTGCGAGCCGTCGAGCTTGATCCAGTCCTCCGAGTAGTGCGGCTTGGGGCCGTGTTCGGCGAGGGGCCCCATCTCGACCGCCTTGGTATACCACCACTGGCCGGGGCGTGGCGTGACGGGCGGGCGCGCCTCAGCCGTCTGCGCGGCCTTGCCCAGCACCTGTGCCGCGCTCACCAGCTGGACGGCGGGCGGCCGCGGCGGAACGGTCCCGTTCCCGCCGGTGCCGGCCACGACCACCGCGCCCGCGGCGACGGCCGCAGCCGTGACCGCCGAGGCGGCGATGCTCGCACGGTTGCGGAGCCGTCGCCGCCGCCCCCGCGCGAGGCCCCCGCTGACGAGCCCGTCCAGCGGCGTCTCCAGTCCTTCGGCGGTGCGGCGCATCGCCTCGGCCAGTCGGTCCTCCACCGCGTTCATTCCCGCTTCCCCATACATCTCGGCGTCCCGTTCCCGCGTCATCGGATGAACTCCTCGAACTCCTCGCCCAGCGCCTCGCGGAGCCTGTCCAGCGCCCGCATGCTGCGGTTGCGCACCGCCCCGCCGCTCAGCCGCAGCGCGGACGCCACGTCCTCCACGCTCATGTCCTCCCAGTAGCGCAGGACCAGCACGGCGCGGTCCTGCGGGGGAAGCTGCGCGAGGCCGTCCAGCAGCGTCACCCGCAGCGCTTGGTCGGGGTCGTAGGCGGCCGTTTCGGGCAGCCGCCCCGACGGCGTCTCCCGGTTGCTGTGCTTGCGCACATGCGACAGGTAGGTGCGCATCAGCACGGCCCGTGCGTAGGCGCTCGGGTTGTCGGCACGCTGCACGCGCCGCCACGACGCGTACAGCTTTCCCAGCGTCGTCTGCACCAGGTCCTCGGCCAGGTGCCGGTCCCCGCACAACAGGCAGGCGGTGCGAAACAACGAGGCGCCGCGCGCGGCGGCGAACTCGTGAAATCCATGCGGATCTTTGGCCATCGGGCCTTCCCAGCGTCGTTCGTCGGTTCCGTCCCTACAGACGCCGCGAGCCGATCGCTTTGTCACAAACGAAAAGGGGCGAATCCGCCGCCAGCCGACCGCAGAGCCCGGGCAGCGTCGGGAACCGAGGGTTTCCGGTTGCGCGGGCACGGTGACAAGGTCGAGGTCTTCTACGCGTTGGATGAGTTCCTGGTCGGCGGGCCGCTCCGGCACGCGATCGCGGGCACGATGCTCAACGTCGTCGACGACGAGGCCGGGGTCGGCATCGTGGACGGCCACGTGGTCCATCTCCACCCGTACCCGAACCGCCCCGGCGAACAGATGATCACCCCTCCCGCCGAGTGAGAATGCCGGTGTTCACTGGCAAGCTTGTGCGGCTGGGCTCTGGAACGGACGCCATGGTCGCTCCCGTCCTATCCGGAACAGGGTCCACCGGAGATCGCGTCACGAGGATGAACATGGGGATGCAGTCCATCTGGGTCGGCGAGAAGCGGCTGTGCCAGGTGACCGTTTCGGGCTTCCAGGACGTACCGGGGTTCGGTCTTCTTCCCGAGGGCCGGGTGAACGGAGGCGGGAAGATCCTGCGGGGTGCACGGGCGAGGCTGCTCCGGCACGGCGTGCTGATCGCCGAGGATCTCCGTATCGGGGCCCTGATGAGAAGGACCGCCCTCAACTCCCGGCTGGAGGCCAAGGAGCGGGTCGACATCCTGGGCCGTTGCATACTGGCCATCGGTCACCGGCACGTCTTCGACGGCGATCAGATCCAGGCCTATGTCCGCGCGAACCCGGCGGGAGTCCGAGCCGATCTTGTTCTGGGGTACCAGGATCCTTTCCCGGAACAACGGCGCCTGCTCGGACGAGCGGAGGTCCGCGAGGTCGCCGCTGATCCCCTGGCAGGGCCCGTCGCGCGGGCCGTCGTGGCCGAAGGCAGGCTGGCGGTCGGTGCCCGAGTGCGGGTGGTGCGCGACGGGCGGCCGGTCGTCGAGGCGCTGCGCCTGCTGGCCCTTGCGGACGGAGACGGCGGACCGCTGGACGAGCTTCCGCGGGGAAGTGCAGGGACCTTGGTCCTGGGCCACTTCGATGTGCGTCCCGGAGACATCGTCCAGGCGTATGACGTGCTGCCTGCGCGGCAGACCGAGGGACGCAAGCGGCTCCTCACCGTCATGTCCGCGGGGTCGAATGCCATGGTGGCCGTAGCGCGTGTCCAGCCGGTGCAGTTCTCGCCCCATGGAGGAGAGGAACTGGCCGTCGGGCACCGCGCACGGGTCCTGCGCGACCAGGTCGTCGTGGCCGACGGACTGACCATCGGCTTCGTCCACGAGCCGGGCATGCTCCGGGAGGTGGCCGTCGACTACGGCACCAAAGCGCGGGTCGGCTGGCTCGATGTCGGCCTCGACTTCCCCAGCCTCCAACATGGAGACGAGATCGAGCCGTATGAGGTCCTTTCCGCCGACCACGAGCCGGAACCGGAGATCAAGCGGCCCCAGAGCAGACGGTTCATGCTCGGCTTCACCGTGGGATGCGGCGCCGTCATCGCCTTGTTCGGTTCTTTGGACATCTGGGCGGGCGTAACGGCATGGCGGTCGTTCCGGACGCCGCCCACGGACGACACCAGCTTGGACTGGGGCTCGGCGCTGGGTCTCGCTCTGTTCTTCACCGTGATCACCGCCATGTGCACCTGGATCCTCGTCCTGGGCCACATTCGCCAGCGCCAATGGCGCGAGCGGGCACGCCGGCGAACCACCCCGCCGACAAAGCGGTCTAACGCGCGGTTCGACGTGCGGTGAGTGTCGGCTGTGGGCCGGCTCAGGTGGCCGCCGGCGCCGGCCGGGACGCGCCGCGCCGCGCCGAGAAGCGGGCGCATTGGCAGGACGCGATCGACGTCGTCACCGATGTTCGTCGACGAGCCGTTCGCCGGATGGCGGTTCGCCGTATCTCCGGCAAACTCGACGGTCCGGGTCCTTGCGCCGAGCGTTGCCCCGTTCGCCGCGCGGGGGCGCCGGGCCGTAACGACTTCGGTCCCCGGGGACCCGCGGGCGTGCGGGCGGTCCCAGAGACGGGTCTCTGTCCCGTTCCGTGCATAGTTCGTCGCGGCGCGCGCGGCCCGCCGCGACGGCATCACCTCGCTGTCGTGCCACCTGCAGGCGGAACGGCCTCTTCTTCCACGGACCCGCTCATCTACCACACGGCGGCATTGCAGGCGGCTTGGGATTCCGCCGTGGGCAAACCGGTGAGCACCATGGCGGGAACGCATACGGTGTGGGCGTGGCTGGGGGAGACGTTACGGGTCGGCAGCGCCGTCGACAGGGACGGTTCCGAGCGCGCAGTGGGATTCTGCCGGATGCCATCGAGGTAGTGACGCTCCGGCCAGTGTGCTGAGTGCGGCGTGATGTGACGTGATGTGTATCGATCAGGAGGAGACGGTGGGCCGACACGTCATGGCGGCGGCGGACGTGATCGCGCTGCTCGACGGGCTCAACGGCCGACAGGTGGATGCGCGCATCGGTGGCGGCTGGGGCGTGGACGCGCTGCTGGAGGAGCAGACACGCGAGCACTCCGACCTTGACCTGTGGGTGCCTGCCGCTCAGCTCCATCGGCTGTTCGTTGTGTTCGCGGACCGCGGCATCGACCGGATCTACCCTTGGCCGGGCGACCGGCCTTGGAACTTCGTCCTCCATGACGGCGACCGGCTCCGCGTCGACCTGCACCTCTACGAACCCTTTCCGGACGGATCGCTGCGCTACGGGTCGGCGGCCGACGGCGTGGTGTTCCCCGCGGAAGCGCTCGCCGGACGCGGGGTCATCGGCGGAACGCCAGTCCGCTGTGAGGACCCCCGCTGGGCGGTGCGCTGGCACACCGGCTTTCCGCCCCGAACCGTCGACCGCCATGACGTTCCCCGTCTTTGCGAGCGGTTCGGAATCGACCTACCGGACGCCTTCCGCTGAACAACCGCACATGACTTCGGGGCCGCTGGCGGACGCCACCCGCACAGCGCACCAAGCCCTGCATCGCCTCTGAGTGGGCGAGTGAACGGGGTGGAAGTTCAGGTGGGCTTTCGCCCCGTTCGGGCTGAGGCCACAATGCGCGCCATGCCTGCTCGGCGCGGTCTTCCTCGTCATCGTCCCCCCTGGCCGGCCGGGGCGGCCGGGCGAGACCCCGGCCGATCATCGCGGACGGCGGCGCCCTGGCCGACGGAACTCCCGGTCGACCGCTACCGGTGCATGGTCGGTGCTCACCGACGATCGGCACATCCCGATCCGCGGTCGCTGATCTCGTCCGTGATGCCGGTCACCTGTGCACGATAACCACTAAAAGGAAAAGGAGGCATTTTTCTTGCGATAACCGGCATCTCGCTTTGTGTGCGTTGATTTACTGCTTGTTCATGTGCCAGGCTTGCCGCGCTCCCGGCAGACGGCGGCCATCCGAGACCGAACGCGTCTCACCGGTGCCCCTGCCGGTGACGTCCTCTGCACGTGCTCAGGTGGAGAAGGCTGCTGTGACCCAACGCCGGGATGTCCACGGCGGGAGCGTGCCCGCGAAGAACCGGGGGCCATGCCGGTGAGCTGGTGGAGGCGCAGAGAACCGGGGCGGCCACCGCAGGCGGCACCGCCGCCCGCGCAGTTCGCGCCGCCCGCCCAACCCGTGCCACAGCCGACTGCGCAACCCGTGCCACAGCCGACTGCGCAACCCGTGCCACAGCCGACTGCGCAACCCGTGCCACAGCCGACTGCGCAACCCGTGCCACAGCCGACGGCGCAGCAAGTGGCACCGGCCCTGGCGCGACCCGCGGCGGACCCTTCCCACATGGTGGACCGCCGCGGCGACGCGGACGTGTGGCCCGAACTGTGCGAGCGCTTCTGCCTGCAGCTGCTCGTCCTGGCGGAGAAGATGCGTCCGGCGATGGACCTGCTGGAGCGCCAGGAGGAGGATCCCGAGCGGCTGGAGGCCCTGTACCAGATCGACCACGGCGTGACCCGGATGCGCAGGGCCGCCCGTGACCTGCGGGTGCTCGCGGGCCGCGACGGCGAGGAGCCGTCCGGCACGACACCTCCCTGCTGGACGTGGTGCGGATGGCGGAGTCGTCGATCGAGCAGTACCAGCAGGTCGCGATCCTGCGCGTGGTCGACCTCGCCGTTCCCGCCTACGCGGCGGAGGACCTGGCCTCGCTCGTCGCGGCGTTGCTGGACAACGCGACCCGGTACTCGCCGTCGAAGGTGACCGTCAGCGCGCATCTGCTCGACAACGGCGGCGTGATGATCCGCATCGAGGACTCGGGCATCGGCATGTCGGCGTCGCAGCTGGACGGGCTGAACGCCGCACTGGCCTCGCCCGTCCCGCCGATGACGCGGGAGACGTCCCGGCAGACCGGTTTCCCCGTGGTGCACCGGTTGGCGCGCCGGCACGGCGTCGGCGTCCGGCTCGCCGCCAGGACCGGCGGGACGGTCGCCATGGTGACCGTCCCGCCGTCGCTGCTCTGCGAGATCCGGCCCGACGAACCGCACGGGTCCGGCGTGGGTGAGGCGTCCGCGGGCCTGGCGCCCCTGGCCATGGCGCGTCGGGCGGAGCGCCCCGCCTCGGCGGCTCCGGCGGCTCCGGCGGCTCCGACGGTGGCGTCCCTGCGCGACGTCGCGGGCGAGCCCGACCTCGGCGGCCTGCCGCGCCGGGAACGCGCGAGCCTGCGCCCCGTCGCCGCGCCTCCCGCCCCGGCTCCGCCGTCCCAGCCGGGCGGGGACGCCCCGGCCGCCGGGCGCGGATCGTTCGCCGCCGACCTGGACGCCTTCGCTGCGGGAACGCGCGCCTACGGTGACGCGCCCGCCGGCGAGCCGCCCGGCACGCGCACCGAGGGGCCCGCCGCGGCGCGGGACGAGCACGACCGGGAGGAAGGACGGCAGTGAGCATCGCCTCCAAGGGACCCGCGGGGCCACAGGACTTCGGGTGGCTGCTCCGGCAGTTCGCCTCCTCGACGCCCGGCGTGACGTTCGCGCTGATCGTGTCGTCGGACGGGCTGGCGCTGGTCGAGTCGGGCGCGATGCCGTCCGACTTCGTCGACCCGATGGCCGCGCTGACCAGCGGGATGATCAGCCTGAGCAACAACATCGCCAAGCATGTCGGCGCGGGCGGCTGCGACCAGGTCATGCTGAAGTTCGCGACCGGGCACCTGCTGTTCATGGGCATCGGCCAGCTGGCCGGGCTCGTGGTGGTGGTCGGCGAGGGCGCCAACCTCGGCGCCGTCGCCCACGAGATGACGAAGTTCGTGCACGGCGTCGGGCACGTCCTCACCCCGCAGATGCGCGACGACCTGCGCCGCATGACCGAGCAGGCGATGCCGTGACCGCCGCGAATCCGTGGGTGCGGCCGTACGTGCTGACGGGGGGACGGACCCGGGGCAGGCGGCACCTGCTGGTGCACACGGTGGTCTCCGGCGGCGGATACGACGCGGCGTTCGCCGAGCGGCTGCTGCCCGAGGCCCGGGCGCTGTACGAGCGGGTGCACACCGTCAGCGAGTCGGTCGCCGAACTGTCCGCCCACTGCGGCGTGTCGCTCGGGGTCACCCGCGTCCTGCTCGCCGACCTCGCCGCCGGCGACCGGGTCGTGATCGCCGCGGAGGGCGCCTCGCCGTACGACCCGCACGTCCTGGAGAGAGTGATCGATGGTCTACGCGAGCTCGCCTGACCCCTCCGGCGGCAGGCCGCCGGCCGGCGTCCCGCGGACGGGCCCGGCGGTCCCGCCGGACCGGCGCGGCGCGGCGCCCCGCACCTCGGTCAAGATCGTCGTCGCGGGCGGGTTCGGCGTCGGCAAGACGACGCTGGTGGAGTCGATCTCGCAGATCCCGCCGGTGAACACCGAGGCGTGGATGACGCAGGCCGCCAAGACCATCGACCCGCTCGCGGAGGCCGACGGCAAGACCACCACCACCGTGGCGATGGACTTCGGCCGCGTCACGCTGTCCTCCGACCTGGTGCTGTACCTGTTCGGGACGCCCGGCCAGCCGAGGTTCTGGCCCATGTGGGACGACCTGTGCCGCGGGGCCAGCGGCGCCGTCGTCCTGGTGGACACGCGGCGGCTGGAGGTCTCGTTCGCGGCCGTCAACTACTTCGAGAACGACTCCGACGTGCCGTTCATCGTGGCGGTGAACCTGTTCGACGGGCGGCAGACCCATGCGCTGCCCCAGGTCAGGGAGGCGCTGCGGCTGCAGCCCGGGGTGCCCCTGGTCACCTGCGACGCCCGCGACCGGGGGTCGGTCGTGCAGACGCTCACCACGACGCTCGGCCACACTCTGGACACCACCGCGGGCCGCGGCACCGGCAGGCTCGCCGCCCGGTGACCCCGGCCCCCGTCCGCCGGAACGCAGGCCGGGGCCGCACGCCCGCACGTCCAGGCGAAGGCGCCCCGGCCCGAGGAGGAAGCATTGCGAAGGATCCTGATCGTCGGAGCCGGGCAGGCCGGCCTGCAACTGGCCCTCAGCCTGCAGTCCGAGGGATACGAGGTCACGCTGATGTCGGCGCGGACGCCGGAGGAGATCCGGTACGGCCGCATCATGTCCACCCAGTGCATCTTCTGGCCGCAGCTGCAGATCGAGCGCGACCACGGGCTGAACCTGTGGGAGGAGCAGGCGCCGCGGATCGTCGCCCAGCGGGTCACGGTGGCGGACCCGCCCGGAACGCGCGCCTTCCAGACGCTCGGCCGCTGGGACCACTACGCGCAGTCGGTGGACCAGCGGGTCAAGATGGCGGGCTGGATGGAGCTGTTCGAGCAGCGCGGCGGCAACGTCGTCTACCACAGCGTCATGACGTCGGACCTGGAAGGCCTCTGCGCCCTCTACGACCTGACGATCATCGCGGCGGGCAAGGGCGAGCTGGTGGAACTCTTCGACCGCGACCCGGACCGTTCGCCCTATGACCGCCCGCAGCGGCAGCTCTCCTGCATCTACCTGCACGGGATGACGCCGTGGCCCGACCACCCCGAGCCGCATGTGCGGATCACCGCCACGCCCGAGATCGGCGAGCTGTTCTTCATGCCGGGCTACACCAACACAGGACCCTGCGACATCCTGCTCTGGGAGGCCGTGCCCGGCGGCCCGTTCGACTGCTGGCAGGACCGTCCGAACCCCGCGGACCATCTCGCCCGCACCCTGGAGCTGATGCGCCGGTACGCGCCATGGGAGTACGAACGCACCGTCGATGCCGAGCCCACCGACGCGCGCTGCACCCTCTACGGCGGGTACGCACCGGTCGTGCGGCATCCGGTCGGGAGACTGTCGGCGTCCGCGCTCGTCCTCGGCATGGGCGACGTGGTCGTGGCCAACGACCCGGTGACCGGCCAGGGCGCCAACAACGCGACCCGCTGCGCCGAAATCTACTTCCGGTCGATCCTCGGCCACGGCGACCGGCCGTTCGACGCCGCGTGGATGCAGCGGACGTTCGACGCCTACTGGGAGTACGCCAGATACCCGACCGCCTACACCAACATGATGCTCGGGCCGCTGCCCGAACATGTGCAGAAGGTCCTGGCGCTCGCGGCGACGAACGAGGCCGTCGCCCACCGGTTCGCCCACGGCTACGCCAACCCCGCCGACTTCGACAACTGGCTGCTCGACCCTGCCAAGACCGAGGCCTACCTCGCGACGGTCACCGGCGACCGGTGACCACCGCCCGCCCCGGCCGGCCGATGCCGGTTGTAGAAGGCCTCGAACTCGCGGAGGGTGTGGAGCAGGTGCCGCTGGTTCCAGATCAACGTCCAGTCGAGAGGTTCGCGGCTGCAGGTCTGGACCCACCGTTCCGTCACCGCGTTCATTCTCGGCATCCGCACCCCGGTGCGGGCCGGCGCTGACGTAGCCCATGTCGGCCGGCACGAGGATCCCGGAGGCGGCCAGTTCACGAGTGTTCGGTGGTCGGGCCATCAGGGCCGACGGCCGCTTTCCGCGGCTGGCCTGATGCGCCCGGTGCCCCACCAGGCCACCGCGGCGCCGAGGAGGTACAGCCCGGCGCAGGCCACCATGCCCACGTCGAACCCGCGGTCCAGCGCCTCCGGATTGTGGGTGGCGTCCTGAGGGAGGTTCGCCAGCGGCGGTAGCACCGCCACGACCAGCAGTCCGGCCGCGCGGGCGACACCATTGTTGACGCCGCTGGCGATGCCGGCGCGGTCGCCGGCGACGGCGGACAGCACGGTGACGCTGATCGGGGCGGTGATCGCCGAGATGCCCAGGCCCGCGCCGAGGACGACGGGGAGCACCTCGGCCAGGTAGGAGGCGTCCGCGCCGATCCGCACCGCCAGCAGGGCCGCGGCCGCGCAGGTCACGGACCCGGCCGTGAGCAGGACGCGGGGGCCGGCGCGGGCGACGAGCGTTCCCGTGCGGGGAGACAGGACCAGCACGACTGCGGTGATCGGCAGCAGCGCCAGCCCGGTCGCCAGCGGCGAGTAGCCGGCGGTGATCTGGAGCTGCATGGGTAGGAGGAAGAACATCCCGGCGACCGCGCCATAGAGGCAGAACGACGCCAGGTTCGCCGCGCTGAACTCCCGGACGGCGAACAGCTCCAACGGCAGCATCGGCGCCGCGGCTCGCCGCTCGACCAGTACGAAGGCGGCCATCCCGAGCAGGCCGATCGCGGCGGCGGCCGCCGCGGGCGGCCCGCCGGCGGCGTCGGTGAGGCCGTAGGTCAGGCCGCCGAACCCGATCGCCGCCAGGACGGCCCCGGCCACGTCGAGGCGGCCGCGCTCGGCCGTCCCGCCGGCATCGGGGACGTGCCGGGCCACCAGCGACGCCACCACCGCCGCGATCGGGACGTTGATCCAGAACACCCAGCGCCAGCCCGCGGCATCGACCACCACGCCGCCGAGCAGCGGACCGGCCGCCCCCGCCACCCCGCTCATGCCCGACCAGGCGCCGACCGCCCGCGCCCGGTCGCCAGGGTGGAACGCGGCCTGGATGAGGGCCAGCGACCCCGGCACGAGCAACGCGCCGCCGACGCCCTGCACCGCCCGCGCGGTGATCAGCCAGCCGATGCCCGGGGCGAAGCCGCCCAGCAGCGAGCCGGTCGCGAAAAGGGCGAGTCCGGCCAGGTAGATCCGCCGCCGCCCGTAACGGTCCCCGAGCGCGGCGCCGAAGAGGATCAGTCCCGTCAGCGCCAGCGCGAACGCGTTCACCGTCCACTGCATCCCGGCCATGCCCGCGCCCAGGTCGCGCGCCATCGGAGGCAGCGCGACGTTGAGCACCGTGGTCTCCAGCAGCACCAGACCTGCGCCGAGCGCCGTGGCCACGACCACCCACCGGCCGGCGGGCTGCGAGAGCCGCAGCCCGTCCGAGGCGTCGACGGGCGTCCTGATCACCTGGGTCACGGGTCCTCCTCGGCGGCGCGACCGGCTGCCCCGTCCACACCGAACTCCCTGCCTGATCCCTTCCTTCGAGCGTGCAGGGCGGCGAGATCGACCAGCAACACCGTTGTGTGCAACGATCGATGCCGGAACTGCATGGATCGTGACCGACCCGGGGCGGGTGACCTCGATTGACGGACGCGCGGCAACTGGAAGTCTTCCTGACACTGGCCGAGGAACTGCATTTCGGCCGCACCGCCGAGCGGCTCCTCCTCACCCAGCCCCAGGTGAGCCGGGCCGTGGCCGCCCTGGAACGCCACATCGGCGCACCGTTGTTCGAACGCACGAGCCGCCGCGTCCGCCTCACCCCGCTGGGGCGCCGGTTCCGCACCGAGGCGGAACCCGCTTACCGGATGCTGCAGGACGCTCTCCGCAACGCCCGCGCCGAGGCCGGCCAGATCGCCGGGACGCTGCGCATCGGATTCCTTCTGCCGACCGGTGGAGAAACCCTCAACCGCCTGGTCCGCGCCCACGAGGCCCGCCATCCCGGAAGCCGGATCGCCCTCAGTCACATCCCTTATCGCGCCCTCTACGAACCGCTCCGGCGGAACGAGATCGATGTCCTGATCTCCTACCTGATCCTCGACCCCCGCGAGCAGTCCGACCTGACCGCAGGTCCGGCGATCCACCACGCCTCCCGGGTACTGGCGGTCGCGGCCGCCGATCCGCTGGCGGGCCGGGACTCGATATCGATCGAGGACCTCGCCGGCCGCCGCACCGCCACACGGCCGGCCCTGTTCCCCCGCGCCCTCTTCGACCACTTCATCCCACCGGCCACCCCCTCGGGCGAACCGATTCACCGCACCTACGACCTCGGCGACGACGATGCCTACGGGGTGGCGACGGCCGCGGTCGCGCGCGGACACATCGTCCATCCGAGCATCGACGCCTTCACCGCGCAGCTCGCCCACCGCGACGACATCGCGCTCATCCCCATCCACGACCTTTCCGCCATGCCGATCGGTCCCATCTGGGTGACCGCCCGCGAGAACGCCCGCATCCGCGCTCTCGCCGACACCGCCGCGACATTCGCGGCGGCACGCGGCCGCCCCGCTTCGTAGGGCGAACGGTTGCGCATTGCCCGATCCCGGAACTGCTCACGCGCTCCGGCGAGCAGTTCGATCCTGCGGATGGACACGCGACCGCGGCGGCGGGACGAGGGACCGGCTCCGGCGGGGCCCGCGATCAGGGCGGCGACCACGATCAGGCGGGGCGGCCGCTCGACCGTCGTCGGCGCTCACGCAGGTGCTGAGCGATCTGGGCGAAGGCGCGGACGAGCGACGGCTCTCCCGAGTTCCGCCAGATGAGCGCCCATTCGAGGCCGGGCGAGTCGTGGATCGGAATGTAGGCGATGTCGCCGGGGCGAAGTACTTGACGGCGTGCGCAGGCACCGGCGTGACGCCCTGGTTCGCGGCGACGTTGGCGAGGATCTCCTGGACGGTGCGGGTCACCGGGCCGCGCGGGATCGGCCGGCCGCTCGGGGGCTGCGCCGGGCGCTGTGCCTGCCGAAAATTACGTATCCCGCCGGTGGGGGCCGGCCCGCCGAACAGCGAGGCCGCGCCGAACAGCACCAGGCCGGTCCGGAAGACCCGCTTGCGGCCGTAGACGTCGCCGACCCGCCCGGCGACGAGCATCAGCCCCGCCGAACGTCAGCGAGTACGCGTTGACCACCCAGTTCAGGTCGGCCGGAGAGATCTTCAGCGAGCCCTGGATGCTCGGGAGCGTGACGATCATGATCGTGCCGTCGAGCACGACCAGGAACCGCGCGAAGGCGATGACCGGACGGCGCGGTGCCGCTGCGGTCGCGTTACCGGTCGTCGTCGCCGGTCGTGACCCGGTCGACCTGGGGAAGCCGATCGTCGGCGGCCGAGGTGGGCGCCAGCCGCCTGACGGCGTCGGGCATGGGGCCGACGGTGAAGACGCGGACGGACGAGCCGATGGTGACGGCGGCGAAGGACGCTTCGGGCGGCACCTGGCCAGGGAGCGGGATGACGTGCATTCCCGCGTCGAGTCGGCCGTCGAACACGAGCCCCGACGCGCTCTTGGGCTCCGGGGGGACGAACGATGTGTGCCACCACGCCTCGACGGTGACGGTGGCGGCATCGTCGAGCGCGAGCCGTATCGAGCGCTGTGCGGCGTCGTAGACGACCTCGCCGCCTTCGGACGTTCCGGCCGAGGCGGCTTGTACCTGGGCGGCGATGAGACCAGCGATGCCGGCGAGGCCCTGGACGAAGGTCACGTCCGGGTTGCGCGCGGAGACGGCCTCGCGCAAGCGTCGCTTCGTGTCGGCGGGGACCATGCCGCCGAAGACCAGGACGTCGAGATCGGTGACGTCGTAGTCGTCGAGGACCCGGTCGAACTGGTTCGTGGTGTCCGCGGAATAGCCTTTGGCGCGCAGAATGTCGACGGTGGCGAGGAGCACGCTGGGGCTGCGTCCGATGACGAGAACGCGGCCGGATTCGGTTTTCGGCGAAGTGTTCACTGTCAGATCTCCTTGGCGGCGGATTTCGAGACCGGCCGCGGTTCGGCGGCATGGCCGAAAATCTCGCCCGGCCCCATGAAGGGTCGTCGTGGATGGGCGGACACCGGGGCGGTGAACCCGGCTTCGAGTGTTGGTATGGCCAACATAGCGAGTGTTGGCGCGACCCACAACTATTAGACTTGGCGGGTGCCCATGCCCCATCACGACGCCGGCCGTACGCCCGCCCGGCTCCAAGGACGCGCGACCTGGCTGGTCAGCCGAGCGCACGCACGCGCATCGGGCCTGCTCGGCGCTGGTTTCGAGGCCCACGGCGACGGACTGCGCAGCTACCACTACCGGCTCCTCGCCGCGCTGGAGGAGTGGGGGCCCGCGAGCCAGGCCGACCTCGGCCGCATGACCGGGATCGACCGCAGCGACGTGACCGCCGCCCTGACCAAGCTCGAGTCCCGCGACCTCGTCGAGCGCGCGGCCGATCCCGCCCACAAGCGGCGGAACATCGTCACGATCACACCGGCGGGCGTCGAACGGCTCCTCGAACTCGACAAGGTCATCGACGGCATCCAGGACGAATTTCTCGCGCCTCTGACGGCCGCCCAGCGGCGCCGATTCATCACCCTGCTGTCACGACTCGTCGACGGATAACACCGACCCTTTTGAGCGTGGTGCGGTCTGCCCGAGTCGCAGGGGCCGAATGGCATGGGCACGAGCCGCCGCGTTTGGTGCGGCAGCACGGCGACGTCCGTCCGGGTCGGCTTGAGGCAGGCCGTCCGAGCTGGCAGGCGGGCGGCGGCACGGGACGGACGGCGGCCCGGTGGAACTCCAGCCGCAGCGACGAGTCGCGCGGTATGAGGAGCGCGGTGCCGCCTGCGTCCTCGTCCAGTTCGCCGCGCGAGACCGCCGTTCCGCACTCGCGGATCATCGCCAGCCGCTCATGCAGCACGCCGGTGTCGGTCACCGTCGCTCCGGTGAATCTGGGCAGCCCGCTGTTCTGGATGATCTCGTCGATCTCCTTGTCCGGCGCCCAGGCCAGCAGGACCAGCGCCGAGGCCCCCGCGTTGACGGGCAGTACATGGCCTCGTTCGTAGGACAGCCGGACGGGGTGGTCGGCCTCCTCCCGCTCGAGGCAGACCACCGTCGCGCCCGTCCGGCGCGTCAGCAGCACGGCCTCGCCGACCCGGTCGGCCAGTTCCCGCATCACCGGCCGCGCGACCTCCGACAGCCCGGATCCCCTTGCGGGCCAGCCGCGCCCGCTCGAAGACTCTCGGCCCGAGCCGGTACCCCGCGGGCCGCTGCTCCTCGTGGTTCTGCGGAGTCGGGCGGTGTCCGTTGGCAGTCCCGCTTATCAGGACTCTAGTCATGAATTACGAGACAGGATACTCTGCCGGAACCTTCGCAAGGGAGAACACGGTGGTAGATCTCAAGCTTCTCTGTCCCGGCGGCAACTTCACCGACGTCGGCAGCCTGATCGCGCACGGTCTCGCGCGGGGCGGGCTGCCGCACGGCTCGACGGTCTCGACGGTCACCGGCACCCCGTACGCGGAACTGGCCCTGAACGGCCCCGAGCTGGTCAGGCAGGGGCACTACCAGGCGGCGATCACCACGCCGGCGTGGCATCTGAGCGGCGAGGAGGGCCTGCGCACCCTGGCCTGCTTCGCGCACGACGACCAACTCGTGCTGGCGGTGCGCAAGGAGCACGGCGTCGCGAACCTGCGCGATGTGCGCGATCGGCGGCTTCCACTGAAGATCTCGATGCCCACGCGAGAGTCGGGCCACCCCGCCGCCATCGCGCTGGAGCAGCTGTTCTCCCTCTACGGCTTCACGGTCGCCGACCTGGAGTCGTGGGGCGGCCGGATCCTGCACGACCGGCCCAAGTACCCCAATCTCCCGGAGTCGGTGCCGGTCGACCCGTCGTTCGACGCGGTCTTCGACGAGGCGGTCATGACCTGGCGGTGGAAGCGGATCAGCGAAACCCATGAGCTGGACTACCTGCCGATCGAGGCCGACGTCCTGGCCCGCTGCGCCGAGCTGGGGATGCGGCCGGGCGTGCTGCGCAAGGGACGGTTGCGGGGAGTCGAGCGGGACGTGCCGACGATCGATTTCTCCGGCTGGATCCTGTACTGCGGCGAGGACCTGCCGGACGAGACCGCGCGCCTGGTGCTGGAGGCGCTGGAGGAGCAGAAAGACCGGATCTCCGGCCGGTTCACCGGACCGACGGCCGCGATGACCAGTCCGATCGACATGCGCAGCCTGCCGCTGGATCCGCCGGTACCGCTACATCCTGGTGCGGCGGCCTTCTACAAGGAGAGGGGATACCTCTGACATGGGCCTCGTGCATGAGCACCTGGACGCCTTCCCCTTCGCCGGACCGCCCATGGTGCTGGAGCGCCGGGAGGAGCTCCTGATCGGCGAGCCGCTGCCGATCAGCGCGCGCGCCCTGCGCGACCACGACCCGATCGAGGTCGTCCACTTCAGCCCCGAGTACGTCAACCGCGGCCGCACCCACCCGAAGGGCCTGTTCCAGAGCGACTCCCTGCGGATGGAGATCCAGACGATGACCGGCCGCCAGGGGTTCTACCACCGCAACGCCGATGTGGAGGAGTTCTCCTACCAGGTGGCCGGCCGCCGGGTCCTGATCAGCGAGCTCGGGACGATCACCCACACCGCCGGTGACTTCTCCCGCATCCCGACCGGGGTGGCGCACGACAACCTCGGCGACGCCGACATCCACCTGCTCTTCTACAGCCCCGGCCCGGTCGTGGAACGCCTCCCGCCGACCCGGGTCGCCGAATGCCTGGAGACGCCCTTCCCCGGCTGGGAACCGGTCGTGCAGAACGAAATGATCACCGCGATGCGCGGCGGGCAGGGCGAGGGCATCGGTGTCGCGCCGGCCGACGAGCGGCTCCTGATCGGTCGGGCCAAGCGCACCGACGCCCGCATCCCCTTGGTGCGCTGCGGGCAGACGGCCTGGCTGTACGCGACCCCGCAGATCCTCATCGGGCAGGTGGTGGCCGCCTCGTCCGACGGTCGGCTCTACCGCCGCCACCTCGACGCCGACGAGATCCAGTACCAGGTCAGCGGGACCCGGACCCTGGTGACGCAGCGTGGCACGGTCGACCTCGTGCCGGGCGACTTCGTTCGCATCCCGCGCGGTGTCGCCTTTGCCGGTCTCCACTCCGGGCCCAGCACGCACCTGGTGGTGGCCACCGTCGAGACCATGCCGCAGGTGGCCGAGACGACCAAGAAGGCCCGTCCGATCACTTCGGCCGAACTGGAGGCGCTGCGATGACGGACATGCTCGCGGTCCGCGTCCGGGAGGGCTCCCTCGACCTGCATCTGGACCGGGCGCCGGTGCCCGAGCTCGGCCCCGAGGACGTGCTGGTCAAGGTCGCCTCGGCGGGTCTGGCCCCCAGCATCGTCAAGCACCTGGCGCGTGGACGCTTCACCCACCTGCCCAGCACGCCCGGGCACGAGGTGGCCGGCACGGTGGTCGACGCGGGGGCGGACACCGGGCGGTCCCTGGTGGGGGCGCGGGTCCGGGTGCATCCGATGCTGTCGTGCGGGTCGTGCCGGTACTGCACGACCGCGCGGCAGCAGATGTGCGCCCAGGCCGCGATGATCGGCAATGCCGCGTTCGGGACCGGGCCGATGGAGATGTACGCCCGCTACCACGACGGCGGGCTCGCCGAGTACGTCCGGGTTCCGGTACGGCTGGTCGATCCGCTGCCCGACCACGTCGGCTTCGACATCGCCGCCAAGCTCCACGAACTGGGCAACGCCCACCGGGCGCTGACCGGCGCGGGCCTGCACCCGGGCGCCAGTGTCGTGGTGACCGCGGCGACCGGTGCGATGGGCACCGCGACCGCCAAGCTGGCCGAATCGTTCCAGGTGGGAGAGCTGATCCTGGTCGGGAGGTCGGCCGAGCGGCTGGAGGCGGTGCGGCCTCTCGCCGGCTCGGTGCCGGTCCGCACGGTCGCGCTGGAGGATCTCGGCACCGACTGGGCGGAGACGGGGGCGCTGACCGGTCGGCTTCGCGAACTGCTGCCCGAAGGCGCCGACGCGGTGCTGGACTACCTGCCCGGCGGCCCCGGCACGGCGCAGGCGATGGAGGCGCTGGCGACCGGCGGGACCCTGGTCCACATGGGCGGGAGCGGTGACCGGCTGCCGTTCCCCATCCGCGTCATCATGACCCGGTGCTGGAAGGTCGTCGGCACCCGCGGCTGCACGCGTGAGGACACCTCCGCCGTGCTCGGGCTGCTGGCCTCCGGACGGCTCCGGGCCGACGAGCTGATCACCCACCGGTTCGCGCTCCGCGACGCGCCCGAAGCGATGGCGGCCGTCCTGTCCCGCGCGGAACCGATGTGGATGGCGGTCGTCCACCCTTGATCGACTGCCGAGGCCCGGCGCCCACCGCGCCGATCGGGCCTTCGGCGCACCCTTTTGGCAGGTGAGACGCGCACCCGGGAACACGCGCGCAAGCAGATCCGATTTTCAGGACATAAGTCTTGACCTTCAGGACGTCAAAATGAAGACTCGATGTGACCTGCAACACCTCAGGTGAGGAGCCGACCACGTCCAGAGAAACCAGCCCAGTGCCCGCCCGGCGATGGCGGTACCTGGCGCACATGAGCGGTCCGAAGGTGCGTACGGCGTTGCGCGGGGGACTCGGGCTCGCGTCGCTGGCGCTGACGGTGCAGATGCTGGCGGCGTGGGGCCCGCGCCGGTGGGCCGTGCCCGGACTGGGCCGGCTCGCCGCTCAGGTGGGCGAGCTGGTCACGGCGGACGGCTTCGCCGCCGCCGTCCTGGCGACGGTCATCGCGGTCGGGATGGCGGTGGTGACCGGCTCGGCCGCGGCCGTGGTCATCGGTGTCGCCTTCGGATCCAGCCGGTCGGCCTACCGCGCCTTCGGGCTGCCGTTCGAAATCCTGCGTCCCGTCCCGGCGGTCGCCTTCATCCCGCTGGCGATCCTCGCGCTCGGCCAGGGCCAGACCATGGAGGTGGTGGTCGGCGCGTTCGGTTGCTGGTGGCCGATGCTGTTCAACACCGTCTACGGCGTCGGGCAGGTCGACTCCCAGGCCCGCGATGCCGCCCGCGTCCTCGGCTGCGGACGGCTCGCGGTGGTCGTCCGGGTCGTGCTGCCCTCGATGCTGCCGTTCCTGATGGCGGGCCTGCGCACCGCCGCCCCGCTCGCCCTGATCATCGTGATCGGCGCCGAGTATCTGGCCTCGGCGGGGCACGGGCTCGGCGGCGTGCTGATCCAGGCCACTTCCACCGGCGACGTCGATGTGCTGTGGGCCACCGCGGTGCTGACCGGCGTCCTCGGCATCCTGATCGGTGCCGCCGTCGCACTGGCGTCCCGGCTGACCTGCCCCTGGGCCGCGGAGCGGGCCCGATGAGGCGCGGCACCGGCGTGCTGAGCGGCGTCCTGGTGATGACCGCGATCATCGCGGTCTGGCAATGGCGGGTCACCGTCCACCCGGTCTTCTTCCTGCCCGCGCCGTCGGCGATCTGGGATCGGCTGCGCACCGACTGGCTGTCGGGCCCCGCCGGTCACCTGTTCGTCTCCGAGACGGCCTGGTCGGCCATCGGCCAGACCTTCCGGACCGCACTGGCGGGCTGGGTCATCGCCTCCTGCGCCGGGATCGTCGCCGGCGCGGTGATCGGCGCGCTGCCCGCCGCCCGCGACTACACCGGCGCGCCGCTCCTGCTGCTGCGCAGCACACCGCCGATCGTCGTCGTGCCGCTGTCCATCGCCGTCCTCGGCGTCGGCACCGCGATGCACCTGACCGTGGTCGTCTTCGGCTGTGTGTGGCCGGTGCTGCTCAACGCCGCCGCAGGTGTCGCCGAGATCGAACCCCTCCAGGTCGACGTGGCCAGGCTCAATCACTTGGGCCCCGCCAAACGCTTCTTCCGCGTGCTGCTGCCCGCGGCCGCGCCGAAGATGTTCGCCGGGTTGCGGGTGGCGATGTCCCTGGCCATCGTCTTGTCGGTCGGCTCGGAGATGTTCGCCGGAGCCGGCGGCCTGGGCGGCGCCGCACTGCAGGCACAGAACACCTTCGACGTCTCCGCGCTGTGGGCCACCCTCACCGTGCTGGCGTTCTTCGGCGTGCTGTTCAACGCCCTGTTCCTGCTCATCGAGAAACACGCCTTGCGATGGCATGTCCTAAGGAGGACTCAGTGACCCCTCCCATCCTCGCGGTCAAGGGGCTGGAGCACCGCTACGGAACCGGTGACCGGTCACACCAGGCGATCGCCTCGATCGACTTCGAACTCCAGGCGACCCGGGCCATGTCGATCGTCGGCCCCTCGGGCGCAGGGAAGACGACCCTGCTGCGCTGCCTCACCGGCCTCGTCACCCCCACCCGCGGTGTCGTGAGTTTCGCAGGCGAGGCGATCCGCGGGATTCCCGAGGGCGTCGGGGTCGTGTTCCAGGACTACAGCCGTTCGCTGTTCCCCTGGTTGAGCGTGATCCGCAACGTGGAGTTCCCGCTGCGCGGCATCGGCCTCGGCAGAGCCGAACGGCATCGGCGCGCCCAGGAGGCCCTGTCGATGGTCGGGCTCGCCGACGCGGTCCGCAAGTACCCCTGGCAGCTGTCGGGAGGGATGCAACAACGCGTGGCGATCGCCCGGGCACTGGTCACCGAGCCCCGGCTGCTGCTGATGGACGAGCCCTTCGCCTCCGTGGACGCCCAGACCCGCGCGGACCTGGAAGACCTGGTCCTGACCATCCGGGCCGACACCGCCACCAGCATCGTGGTGGTCACCCACGACATCGACGAGAGCGTCTACCTCGCCGACACCGTCCTCGTGCTGTCCGGCAGTCCCTCGCACGTCATGGCGACCGTCGCTGTCGACCTGCCCTATCCCCGCGACCAGGTCGACACCAAGCGGCTCGAGGAGTACCTCGACATCCGCGCGAAGATCTACGACCTCATCCACAGTTCCTGAACGTCTTTCGCTCATCCATCCCACCCCTGGAGCCGTCATGCGTTCTGTTCGCCATGCCCGCAAGACCTCGATCCTCGTCGCGGCCGGGATGCTGGCCGTCGCCGCCTCGGCCTGCTCGTCGGGTTCCGGATCCTCCGGAGCATCCGGCGACACCAGGCTGAAAATCCTCGTGTCGCCCCAGCCCAACGTCGCCCCCATCTACATCGCCAAGGAGAAGGGCCTGTTCGCCAAGCAGGGCCTGGACGTGACCGTCGCAGCCGGCCAATCCGGTTCTTCCATCGTCGCCGCACTGCAGTCCGGCGGGGTGAACATCGGCATGGTCAACTACGTCACGGTGTTCTCCGGCGTCTCCCACGGCCTGAAACTGAAATTCGTCGCGCAGTCACGGGCCGGCCAGGCCGGGGCCGACGGCATTTTCACCAGAAAGGGCAGCGCGATCCGCTCCATGGCCGGTTTGAGGGGCAAGAAGATAGGCGTTCCCGGCACGGGCTCCATCGCCGATCTGGTCACCGATCTGCGGCTCGCCGAGGCGGGCATCGGTCCCAAGGACGTCAGGTTCGTCCAGGTCCCGGTACCCAACGCCCTGTCCTCCCTCAACAACGGCCAGGTCGACGCCTCGTGGCTCACCGGCACGCAGGAGAGCCAGGCGAGATCGGCGGGCAATCCCCGGATCATCGACGCCTGGGCCGGCAGCGCCGCGGGCTTCCCGATCGCCGGATGGGCCGGGACCGGCGCATGGATCAACAGCCACCGCGACACCGTCACCAAGTTCAAGGCGGCACTGAAAGAGGCCTCCCAACTCGCTCAGCGCGACCCGGGCCTCGTTCGTAGGACACTGCCCACCTTCATGCACCTGACCCCATCACAGGCATCATCGATCGCCATTCCCACCACCTGGCAGACCGACAACGACCCCACAGCCATGAAGCACGTCTCCGACACGATGACCAGGCTCGGATTCCTGGACAAGCCGATCCGGCCGCAGGATGTCCTGGCGCAATAAGGCATGACCGGGATTGTGCTTTCGCCCCTTCTGAGCACCCACGCGGACGACTTCGTCTGGGCGCGAGGGCAGGGGCCTGGGGGAGATCAAGAAGCAGCTTCACCCGTCATGGCGATGAACATGGGGCCACCACCGTTGCGATCCTGGCGATTCGGCGGATCATGTCGTGCCCGACCAGCACGATGGCCATCATGACCGCGTTGAACCCGACGATGCCGGCGGCGACCGGGAGCCCGAGCAGGACGGTGCCGACCGAGCCGAACTGGGCGCGGCTCTGGACCATCTGCTCGATCGCCGCCGGCTTCTTCTGACTCGCAGTTGACGTAGTCGCCGTCGGCGGGTTCGGCGGCGGCGCGGGCGGCCATCTGGTCGCGGGTCCAAGGCGCGGCCGGACCGCCGGGCGGTGCTCGCCGGGAGTCGACGGTCCAGGGTGTCCCCGGCGAAGGCGTGATGCGGGCCCCGGTGAGGACGCCGACACCCCGCGCCCGACCAAGAGGTTCCGCATCCCCAGCTGGTATCCCACCACCGGTGGGAAGCTCCGCGACTGCAAACCCGCAGGCGGCCACCGGCCGGATTCTCGCTCTGACCTGGACTTCCGTGTCGCTTCGGGCGTGGTGATCGCTATGCGGCGTTGCGGTATTCGTTGGTCACACCGCCGAGGAGGCGCGTCCGGCGGATGGCGGCGTTGCTGCTGATGGAGGTCGGTTCGGGCGGGGGAGTAGGAGGTCGTCGTCCCACGGAACGATGCGGACGGTGACCATTGAAATGATCGGCGTAGATCCTGAGCACGGTTTCCAGATGGCGTCGGGAGAAGATGGCGGCCCAGCCTGCCCGACCACAGCATGATCCCGCTCGGGAAACTCGCAGGTCAGGCTCCGAACCGGGATAACGAAGCCCCGCAGGTCGCTCCGCCGTGCTCGAGGCCGGTGTGGGCGGGCGCGGACCGGGCCCACTTCTCGGGCTGGGTCCGGGTGACCGCCTCGCGGGCGTCGACGTCGCTCACAGGAACGGCCGCACCTCGAGCTTCCGGTTGCAGGCCCTCGACCCATCGGCGGCGAGCTTGAGCGCCACGTCCAGATCGGGGGCCTCGATGATCCAGAAGCCGGCGAGGTACTCCTTCGACTCCACGAAGGGCCCGTCGGTGACCATTGTCTGCTCGCCCCGGTCGTCGATGACGGTGGCCGTCTCGGGCGAGGCCAGGCCGCCGGCGAAGACCCAGTGGCCGTCGGTCTGGAGCCGGTCGTTGAACACGTCGATCGCAGCGTGCTCCTCCGGGGTGGCGAGTCCGGCCTGGTCGTGGATCACGGAGATCAGGTACTGCATCCAACGATCATCTCCTGTGGTGTCAAGAGGTCAGAGCGGTACGCCCGGCAGGTGGCCCCAAGCCCGCGCGTACTGCGGCCGCGCGGCCGACCGGCTGCCGACCACGTCGACATGGCCGCTCACCTCTTTCTCGTGATCCGGGCCGAGAACGACAACGCGTTGCGCCGTGTCGATGAGGCGGGCCGTCGCAGATAGGTGCGGACGATGCCGTCGGAGCAGCCCTCGTCGGCGACGAGATGCCCGGGCCGTCCTGATGCCGGTCGCCGGTCACCGAGCGCCGGGTCGCCGACTTCTCGGCAAGAGCAACGTTCGCGCGCCCGCGTCCAGGGTGGTTTCGTTCGCGAGGACGGGCACCGTTTGTCCGTCAGCTTCGGCACCACTTGGTTGGGGGCGGTTGGTCTGAATGTTCACGAGAAGCGGCTCCACCATTGAATCAAGACGTCGCTTGCCGCACAGGCCGCCGACCGTCCGGGGCCGGCTGCGCCGTTGTCCGGGGCGGTGTGTACTAACGCGACGCGCCTGCGCGTTCCAACAGTTCGGCGGTCGCCTCCCACAGGCGTCGCTCGCGGTCGCGGTCGTGGGCGACCGGTTGCACCTCGGTCGGCTTGGTCTTCAGCACGAACGCGCCGTCGCGCAGGTGCGCCCACTTGTCGTCCAGGGCCATCGCGGCCAGCAGCGGCCCTGAGCGCCACGGCGTCGATACGCCCGGAATCCGGCCCAGGGCGCGGCCGATCGCCTGGAACGTTTTCGGGGTGCCACGGCCGAGTGCGGTGCCGGGCATCCAGCCCGGTTCGAACACCGACACGTTGATCCCGGCGCCGGCTCGGCGCTGCAGCTCGTGGGCGTAGTACAGGATCGCCAGCTTGGCGTTGGAGTAGGCGACGCCGGAGGCGGCCATGCCCGGGGCCTTTCCACCGGTGGCCGGGCGAGCGAGTTCGATCGGGTCGGCCCACTTGGCCTCGGCCACGCCCAGCAGCTTGCGCCAGACGTTGGCGTGATAGGTGTTCGAGCCGAGCAGCACGACCCGTGCCGGGACGGTGAACGAGCCGAGCAGGTCGCCGGTGAGCTGGGCGTGGGCGAGGTAGTTGACGGCGAAGGTCATCTCGTAGCCGTCAGGCGAGGCCCGCCGGGTATCGGGCGACATGGTGCCGGCGTTGGCGACCAGCGCACGCAGCGGCCGGACGGCGCCCGCGGCGAGCAGGTCGCGCACGGTGGCCGCGGCGGCACGGACGTCGGCCAGACTCGCCAGGTCGCAGCCGATCTCGTGGACGCGCGCCCCCAGGGCACGGGCCTCGTCGGCGACCGCTGTCAGGTCGCGCCCGGCACGGCCGACCAACAGCAGGTCGGGTCGCTGCCCGTCCGGGCGGCCGGCCACGGCCAGCGCGGCGTGGCGGCCCAGGTTGCGGGTCGGACCGGTGATCAGAACAGTTCCAGGTTCGGTCATGACCGCAGCCTGCGAGACCTGGCCGGGCGCAGCCAGTCGTCCGGTTTTCGTAGGACTGCCAGGGCCAGGACAACCCAGCGCGGCCTGGCGCACACTGGAGCCCGTGGAAGCGTGGGAGTTCGGCCGGACGGTACGCCGCTGGCGCGACCGGGTGGCACCCGAGGCCATCGGCGTGCCGGCGGGCCGCCGACGCCGGGCCAGCGGGTTGCGCCGCGAGGAGCTGGCCGCGCTCGCAGGCATCTCGGCCGACTACCTGACCCGCCTCGAGCAGGGACGCGCGACCGCGCCGTCAGCGCAGGTCGTGGAGTCACTGGCCCGGGCACTGCGCCTGGCCGACACCGAACGCGACCTGCTCTACCGGCTGGCCGGGCACGCCGCACCCGGCCCGGACATCGTGCCGTCCCGGATCACCCCAAGCGTGCAACGGCTGCTCGACCGGCTCTCGCACACCCCGGTGGTCGTCTACGACGCAAGCTGGACACTCGTGCTGGCCAACGCGCCCTACGACGCGCTCATGGGCGACACGACCACCTGGCGCGGCCTGGACCGCAACGCCGTCTGGCGCAACGTCACCCGCCTGCCCTCACGGGTCGTGCACACCCCTCAGGAGCAAGCCGAGCACGAGGCCCGGCTCGTGGCCGACCTGCGCCTGACCGCCTCGCGCTACCCGGCCGACCGTGCGCTGCGACGCCTGATCACCGACCTGACCTCCGGCAGCCCGCGCTTCGCCGAGCTCTGGGACGCCCAGGCACCGCCACCCCCGGCCGACCCGTCCCGACGCAAGACCATCGACCACCCGGCGGTCGGCCCGATCACCCTGGACTGCGACACGCTGCTCGTAGCCCTGGACGACCTGCGCATCACCGTTTACACCGCCGAGCCCGGCACCGAGGACGCCGACCGCCTGGACCTCGCCGTCGTCCTGGGCACTCAGTCGCTACAGCTCTGAGAACGAATGTTCGGAAGTCCTGGGTGACACGCCGTCGGGCGTCCGTCCGGGTTTCTCCCTAACGTCCGCTCAAACGGCACCCGGGAGGCGGACTGCTACCGCGACCCGACCACCGACCACTGGGCAGGGATCCTGTACGCCAACACCCCGATCGGATACGCCTTCAGCTACGACGACGTCCGTCCCGACGGGCAGCCGGACGTCTCCGGCGCCGCCAGCGACGGCAACCCGCAACGCCCGACCGTCACCGTCGCCTAGAACGCCGCCCGCCGCCGGCCGCCTCCGCGGCGGGCGGCTTCAGGAAGCCTCCCACCACGGTTCGACGTCCTTCTGAGCGACGAATTCGTGGAAGTCCATGTTGGCGAGCTCCAAATTGCACGCCAGCGATCCGACCTTGTCGCAAGGAAGGACGGCAGGTTGCCCAGGGGTGTCGTAGAGGTCGACGACCGTCAGCGGGCGGCCCGCCTCGGCGAAAGTCCTGGCGTCGGCGAGCGCGACCAGCGTGGTGTGCTTCTCCGGCGGGACCAGCGCGGGGACCTGGCCCGGTTGGAGGTCCTCAAAGGCCCGGTCGTCGACGACCCGCGCCGTGAGCGGGTAGTTCTCGACGTCGATCTCTTCCAGGTCCAGGTCCGCGCCGACCCAGCCCTGCTCGTCGCCCCCGTCCAGGGCGGCGAGCAGGGCGCGCCAGCCGTCCTCGTCGTCGAAGCAGGTGCGGACCAGCAGGGCGGCGTCCGTGGCGGGCAGCGCCGGGAAGGCCCGGTGCGGGGGCGCCGTCGGCGCGGGGAAGGCCGGCCGGCCTCCGTCCCCCTGGTACATCCCGAACACGTCCATGTCGCGCACGAGCCGGTCGAACGTGAGGGCGCCGCTCGTCATGGCGGTCAGGACCTCGCCGAGCCGGGCCGGCGGGACCCGGACGCCGCGTCCGGGCGCGCCGGCCAGGTCGATCAGCAGCGGCCCGCCCCCGCCATAGGCCACCGAGATGTCCGCCAGGACGGCGACCTGCTGCGCCGGGCCGCCGTCAGGGACGACCGCCGGTACGTTCCCGCCGTGCAGGGAATTCCAGGCGGGGCCTTCGACCAGGCGGAGCCGTACATCGCCGTCCACGACGAGCACATCACCTTCCCGGCGACCTCGGATCTCATTGAGCAGCCCGCCCCATAATGGCGCGCCGTCCCTGAAGCAGGTGGACACCAAAAGCACTTCGCCGGGCGCGGGCTGGGGAAGGGTGGGAAAAGCCATGGTTCTCCTCCGGAAAAGCCGCTGTCGCGGTGACGGTTCCGGCCATGGTGGTGCATCGGTAGGACACTTTGACCTCAAGGCCGTCGCCGCCGGCGGCGGGCCGGGCACCCCAGTCCTGGCCGTTCGCAACCGCTCCGTCGGGGCGTGTCAACGGGGCCCACGGTTCCCACGGCCGGGGTCAGCAGCCGGCGGTGATGGTGCGCAGCAGACGGTCCCTGTCTCCGGTGGCGACGGCGTGGCGCTGCCGCTGGGCACCGTTGCCCTGGTCCAGGAGCCGGTGGATCTCGGTACTGACAGCGGGCCAGGCGGGATCATCGGTGCGGGAGCCGAGATGCTCGATGAGCGCCCTGGTGAGGTCGCGGACCGGACGGGGCCGATCGGTGAGGGGGACGGCAAGTTCGGCGTCCAGGCCGTGCCGCGCCGCGAGCCACGTGGTGCCCTGGAGGATCTCGGGGTGGTCGAACCGGCGGTCGGGGGCGCCCCCGGTGAGACAGGCCGTGGCCAGGGCCCGGGTGAGGCCGGCGAGGGCGACGGCCGTGTCGGCGTGGAGCTGGACGTCCAGCACACGGATCTCCAGCGTGGGATGCCCGTCGGACAGCCGTGCGTGCCAGTACAGATGCGATCGGTCGGGTATGACGCGCGCGTCGATCAAGCCTGCGACGCGCTCGTCGTAGTCGGCGGCGCCGGTGCAGGCGGGCGGCGGGCCGCTGACCGGCCACCGGCCGAAGATGAGCGTGCGCCAGCTCGCGTACCCGGTGTCGTTCCCTTCCCAGAACGGTGAGTTGGCGCCCAAGGCGAGGAGCAGCGGGAGCCAGGGGCGCATGCGGTTCAGCGCGCTGACCGCCACGTCCCTGTCGGGTATGCCGAGGTGGATGTGCATCCCGCAGATGAGCTGCTCGTCGGCGAGGATGCGCGAGTTGTCGCGCATGGCGTGGTAGCGCTCGGTCGCGGTGACGGGGACGGGTTGCGGCGTGCGGTAGGGGGCGCAGCCCGTGCAGGCCAGCTGGTGCCCCGTCTCGCGGGCCGCCTCGCCGACGTTCCCGCGCAGCCGCCGCAGGTGGTCGCTGAGTTGGTCGAGGGTGTCGCACACCGGTGTCGCGATCTCGATCTGGGCCTGGAGGAGTTCGAGCTGGACCTCGTCCGGGTGCGGGTCGCACATCCGGCGTGCGGCCTGTCTGACTCTGCGGCTGTCGGCGACCGGCAGACCCGAGTGCTCATCGATCAGGAGGTACTCCTCCTCAACGCCCACGGTCAGCACGTACCGCCTCCAGACACTCCGTCGGAGCCCGGTCGCTCCTCTGCCGGCATCGGACACCGGCGTCCTGTGCCGCGCGCCCGCAAACTCATCGAACCGCGAGTGCGCCGGCTCGCCGGTGGTTCGCGCAAAGCTTGCTCCCGCCAGTGTGCCGGTTCAAGGGAGCCGGCGCCGCCCTCGTCGTCGGCGAGCCGGACCGCCGCCCAGCGACGGGCCAGGGCGTCGCAGTCCGTCCCGCTGCGTGGAGAGAGCCGTCCCCGGCCGCCGTCCAAGCGTCGAAGACTATCTGGACCTTGTCCCTGTGCTTGCCGAAATGTACGTCTGCGCAGGTGAGAGGCGTGATGTCCGGCAGATTGCGGCGTAGGGCGGGGAACTGTCGCGGGGCATGCCGCGACACTGCCCTCGCCTCGGGATGATGGGCGGTCGTGCCGTTGCGACTGGCCTACTCGACCGTGGCTAACACGTTCGCGGTGCTGCGTCTGCTTCCGCTGACCGATCGGGAGAAGGACGCCGAGATCTTGGTGCGGTCGAGGGCTTCGCGTCCGCCGGGCGTGGACGGCTGCGGACTGTGGTCCGCAGTGATGGCGTCGGGCATCAGCCGGAGCGTCAGGCGGGTCGCGGACGCACGTCCCCCGTCCCCCCGGCCACCGCCCCCGACCGTGGGGCAGGTAGCTGATAGCTAACCGGGGAACGTCGCGGGGCTGGAGACGTACAGGCGGACACCGCCCGGGCTCAGTGGGCCGACCACGCCATGGCCCGGGAAGGTAACATCCTGCGGGCTCAGAATCACCAGCATGGGGTACAGCTGGACGGTCTGGCCGAGGACCCGGCGGACCTCTTGGAGCGTCCCGATGTCGGTTTGGGCTCCCATGCTCGCCGCGTTGCCGTCCTTGAGCGCCTTCCACTGCGTAAGGATCAGCGGGTGGCGGCTGTCGACGAGGACCTCGTGTGGCATGTTGTAAGCGATGTCGTACGCCCGGTCCGGGAACGGCGGCGCGATGTACTCGCGCTGGTAGCTCGGGGCCTGCGCGCCGCGATGGGCAATCTGCCAGCACAGGAACTGGACGATGGCCCACTGCTCCCAGCCGCCGCCCTTGAGGTTGTATGCCGTGTCGATGAGGTGGGCTTCGGCCTGGTACCAGCCGTTCAGGTCGTTGAGCAGGTCATTCTGGCTGATTGCAGTGGGCACGATGCCCTCCCCCGTTCGAGGACGCCTTGGCGGCGTCGCCGCCCTCACTACAGCCCGAACGCTGATAGGGGGTCAAGCGCGCGGGCAACATGTGGTCAGCTATGGAAATGTGTCGGTCGCCGGCGCCTGCCGGCACATCGCCGCATCTGACCCCCGGAGGAACACCGGCGGCCCCCGGGGCCCGTTCGCGTGAAGAGGCCGACGTCGCGGGAGTCTGGCCCTGGACTGTTGATGCTGGCCGCCCCGGTGCTCGGCACCAGTTTCACCCTGGGCGCAGGTTGCGCCCTGCGTAGCCATTGGTCGCATCTCCGTGGGAGGCTCGCTTCGAGCCCAAGGAATCCCATCGGGTCCCCACATGGTTTGAGTCGATCCAGGCCAGCATCGGTACGATAGTCCCGGCCAGTCGAGAAACCGTTGATTTCCAGTTGCGTTACACCATCCGGCCACTCAATGCCGCAGTTAGGACAAATACTAGCGCCATCCGATACGCGGAGGTCGCATTCGCGACACGCCACGATATGGGGGTTATCGGCGAGCTCGGCAGCAGCCCCGACGCGCCGATCCTTGGACGGTCAACGATACAAGCAAGGCGCCAATCTAAGTTGGTCTGGACCGGCCATCCTGTCCAGCGGTTTAAGATCGGGGACATCGGCCCGGCCAAGGAGCAGCGCCAGCCCATCGGTGGTGTAGCGGGCAACGCCGAAGCCGCCGCGACCCGTTGGGGTCGCCAACTGCTCTCCGGGGGAGACGGCCGCACGGATCAAATCCTCCACTCGTCCTCTTACGCAGCCGATCCTGGCCCAGTCCTTGAGGATTGTCGACGCCCTCTCGTGGCGCAGATCGGTTGGTCGGCGTTACGCCTGGGCCGGTTGTGTTCTTGCTACGTAGACCGTGTTGGTCGCGGCCCGGTTTTGGAAAGGGTTGTGGAATTCGACGACATGTGCTTGTGAAACGTAAAACACCTGGGCGAGTACGGCATTGAAGTGTTCGTCCGGCGGGTCGTTGGACCATAGGGCGAACACACCGCCTGGGTGGAGCCGGCCGGCGAGTCCGCGCAGGCCGCCGGGCTCGTAGAAGGGCGCATGGGCGGGGTCGAGCACATGTCGCGGCGAGTGATCGATATCGACGACGATGGCGTGGAAGCGGCGTCCCGGAATGCTCGGATCGAAGCCGTGGGGATCGGCGGCGAGGGAGAAGAAGTCTGCATGGAGGAGGCGGCAACGCGGATCTGACGTCAGGTCTGCGCCCAGGGGCACCAGACGTCGTTGGTGCCATCCGATCACTTCATCGAGTGCTTCCACGACGGTGAGTGAACGCACACGCGAGTCTTCCAGCACGGCATGGGCGGTGTATCCGAGACCCAGCCCGCCCACGATCACGTCGAGGTGGGTGTCTGCCAGCGGCTCCAGGCCGAGCCGGGCCAGCGCGATCTCTCCGGCCGTGAATTGACTGGACATGAGGAAGTCATCGTCGAGCTTGACCTCGTACACCTCGGTGCCCGAAGCCGGGTCCCGTCGCCGCCGCAGACTAATGGCGCCCTTGGCCGTCTGACGCCAGTCGATCTCCTCGAAACGCGCGCTCATACACCCCTCCGTTCCCGTCTCCCGCACCCGCGGATTCCGTGGAAGTCCGACCGGTGGCCGCGTGGCCACGACCCCGGAACGCCCCGGTCAGTCGGGCTGCCACTGACGCTACCCCTCCCGCGGAGCATGGGGCGACACTGCAGATCAAGCCGACGGCTGATTTTGTCTCAAATCGGCGGTTTCGCCGGTGGCGGCCGCGCCGGGACCGACGATGTGGCCTGCACTGCCGACAGCGACCGCCTTCGCTTCGCCGTCTATCACCTCTAGAGCTCTGGCGTGCAGACGATCTGCACGGGTGATGACTGTCATGGTGATGAACTCTCATGCCGCAGATTGTTTCTTGTGTCGACGATCTGCGGCTCGCCGGTACCCGTTTTGTGGATGGTGCTGGGTCGGACGGAGGCCGCCGATCTGCCTCGGCTACCTGCTATCTGTTGTGGCTACCAGTGGTTATGTCGGTGGCTAGACTTTTGTGTCGTCTTGTACGTGGTGGCGACCGGAGCTGTTGTGGTCGAGGTTCCTGACGCATTACTGGAGGAGTTGGCCGGACCGGTAGCGGGGGCGATTCCGCTGGTCGTGGCCCGCATTCCGAAGGGACCGGCGGCCGAGGCCGGGCGGCTGCGGGCAACCGCCGACGGCACGTGGCCGATCCGTGGATCGATCACCAGGCACCGGGCCGGGGCGTGGACACCCCATGGCAGCCGACCCGGGGCGGGCGATTCGCCGGTGCGGGACGCGCTCGGCTCGCTGCCGCCGTTGCTAGTCGAACGCCTGCTCGGCGCACTGGAACTGACCGTGCCGGAGTTGGACCGGGCCGTGGTCGAGCGCGGCCCGCTCGACGTCGTCCAGCTCGGCGGCGCGGAGGAAGTCGACGACCTTGCCCCGCATGTCGACGACGGACGGCTCCGGGGCCGGGGCGCCGGGGCCGGCGGGCGTGTACTCGGGCAGGAGGTCGGCGACGGCGGTGCGGATGGCGGTGCGGATGGTGCCGCGGCTGATGTCGTGGTCGCAGGCGAGGGCGGTCGTTTGCCGACACGCACATCGAGTTTCTGCACGGCCGGCGTAACCGACTGCGCCCACCGCCTGCGGAGTAGGCGGCCCCTTCAGCCTGCCAACTGCTGTAGCCAATCGCGCAGCAGAGCCGTCTCCGTGTCTCGCAGGGGTACCCCGGTGCTGAGCGCGGTTTCAAGTGCGGCATCGAGGGCGAGTGCGTGCGAGGCCAGGTCGGACCCGGATGAGGCGGGCGAGTCCGTGGTGACCGAGGCCATGACGGTGTCCCGCAGCCGCGCCGAAGTGGTCAGGTCCCGCTGCGAGGGCTCTTCACCGATCAGCGCCAGCGTGGCACCCGTCGTCGCCGCATGGATGACGCGGGTCGCCTGCCCCACCGGAACCCGAAGGCGCCCGGCCTCGGCCGCCCGGCCCAGCAGTCTCACCAGCAGGGCGTGCGCCTCGTCCGCGGCGGGGGGCCGCCGCCCGGGCCGCACAGTGCCATACATGAGCATGTAGAACGCGGGGTGCCGCAGTCCGAAGTCGACGTGCAGGTCCCAGCCGCGGTAGAGGTCGGCCACCGGGTCGTCCGGGGTCAGTGCCAGTGCCTCCCGTTTCTCGGCCAGGTACATCTCGAACCCGTAGGCGGCCAGCTCGGCCAGGAGTCCGTCCTTGTCGTCGAACATCCGGTAGAGCGCGGGGGCCGTGATGCCGGCGGCTGCGGCGACCGCGCGCGTGGAGACCGCTTCGCTGCCGCCCTCCTCCAGGAGCTTGGCCGCCACCTGCAGTACCTGGCGCCGCGCGGCGCGTCGTGCCTCGTTCATGGAACAACGATATCCCATATTGCGTATCGCTGCTCTATCGGTGTTACTGTCTAGAGCGGAACGACGATCCATGCTGATGGTGGTCGGCGTCGGCCCGCGACCTGGGCATGCGCCGCACCTCGGCAGGGGCCGTCGGTTCCCCACTCGTGGAGCAGCGCGGCCGACCGCCGCAGCGGGCAGCTCATCGTCTGCCGGCACACCACCGAACACGCCGCCATCGCGGCAGGATAGGAACACCCGTGCCCGATATCTCGATCGTCATCGCGTCGCATTCCGGCTACGGCCACACCGCGCAGATCGCCACTGCCGTCGCCGACGGCGCGCGCTCCATCGCCGGGACGCACGTCCACCGCGTGGACGTCGCCTCCCTCAGCGACGCCGATTGGGACCTGATGGACGCCGCGGACGCCATCATCTTCGGTACTCCCACCTACATGGGCACCGCGTCGGGGGCGTTCCACGCCTTCGCCGAGGCCACCAGCAAGCGGTGGATGACCCGCGCCTGGAGCGACAAGCTCGCGGCGGGATTCACCAACTCCGGCTCCATGAGCGGCGACAAACTGCACACCCTGCAGTACCTGGCGCTCCTGGCGGCCCAGCACGGAATGCTCTGGGTGAGCCTGAACCTCCTGCCGGGCTGGAACACCACCACATCCGGCCCCCAGGACGACAACCGCCTCGGCTTCTACCTCGGCGCCGGCGCACAGAGCTTCAACGACACCCCCACCGTCCACGATGCAGACCTGAACACCGCCCGCCACCTCGGCCGGCGTGTCGCCGAGCACACCCGTATCCACCGCGCCGGACTGACCGCCGCAGCGCACTGACACAACGGTCCGCCAGAAATCGCCTTCCAGTTTCTTTCCGAGGAGTGAGTCATGCAGCACCGGACACTCGGAAGCCAGGGCCTTGAGGTCTCGGCGATCGGCTACGGCGCGATGGGCCTGACGATGGCCTACGGATCCACCGACGCGGAGGCCGGCCTCGCCGCCCTCCGCCGCGCGCACGACCTGGGCGTCACCTTCTTCGACACCGCCGAGATGTACGGCCGGGGCACCGGAGCCAACGAGATCCTGGTCGGCAAGGCGGTCAGGGACTTCCGCGACGACGTGGTCCTGGCCACCAAGTTCGGCGTCGACATGTCCGTGCCTCCAGAGCGGATCGGCGGCGCACTCGACAGCCGGCCCGACAACATCCGCAAGGTCGCCGACAACAGCCTGCGCTACCTCGGCGTGGACCACATCGACGTCTTCTATCAGCACCGCGTCGACCCCGAGGTGCCCATCGAGGAGGTCGCGTGCACCGTCAAGGAACTGATCGACGCGGGCAAGGTGAAGCACTTCGGCCTCAGCGAGGCCGGACCCGAGACGATCCGCAAGGCGCATGCCATGCAGCCGGTCTCCGTCCTGCAGACCGAGTACTCCCTGTTCGAACGGGACGTCGAGCAGCTCTTCCCCACCCTGGACGAACTCGGCATCGGCTTCGTCGCCTACTCTCCCCTCGGCCGCGGGTTCATCACCGGCACCGCCAAGCCCGCCGACCAGTACGAAGCCACCGACATACGCAACGTCGACCCGCGCTGGCAGCCGGGCAACTTCGAGAAGAACATCGAAGCCGTCGACCGGCTCGCCGAGCTCGCGGCGGCCAAGGGCGCCACCGTCTCCCAGCTGGCCCTGGCCTGGCTCCTGACCCGGGGCGAGCACGTCGTGCCGATCCCCGGCACCCGCAGCCCGAAGCGCGTCCAGGAAAACGCCGGTGCCGCCGACCTGACCCTCACCGACACCGACCTCAAGGCCATTGACGAGATCCTGCCTCAGGGCGGCTTCGGCGCCCGCTACACCGAGGGGCACGTGCCCACCTGGATCTGAAACCCACCCCGGGACGGATGCACTCGGACACCGACGGCGGCACACGGGCCCGGTAGGCCCGGATCACCGGAGCCTTGGAATGCCGGCCACGAAAAGAGTGCCCGAAGCCGTTGGAGCCGGCTTCGGGCGCTCTCATCGACGGCGCCGAACACGCCGAGGTCACCCAGCTCCCCGACGAGCGCCGACTCTGACCACCCAGCCCCTGCGAAGGCGAAGCCCAGTTGGTGGTGCTGCGTACGCCGCAGCGCAATGAGGTCGCGGTCCGCGTCGTCCAGGAAGAAGAAGCGCTCCAACTCCGGGCGTCTCGGCTCCTCGACGAACTTCCCGTACGCCTCGGCCTGTTCGTCAGTCAGGAATTCCACCGGCATACGTCGGAGGCGACCACCCACCACGACAGACCGTGGAGCTTTGGCCGGAGGCCCCCACTGGACAGATCAGCAATCCGCTATGACGTCCGCATCAGGCCCCAGAACCGAGGGGGCTTACGCTGCCCCCGTTTGAACCGGTCTGGGCTTGCGGACGGGCTTTGGCGCCGCTCACCTGCCTCGCAACCCGCCGCTTTCCGACCCGGGCCGCCACCGGCCGCGCCTGCTTGTCGTCCACATGGACCCCTACGACCCGGACCGCTACACGATCCGTACCATCAGGCTGTTCCCACTGCGGCGGTGAAGACGGCGGCCGCCGCGGCGTCGCGCTCGGCCCGCGCGTCATCGTCCGGCACGGCCCGACGAGCAGGAGCGGCCCCGCGCCCTGGCCGCACCGGGTGAGCCGCACCGTGACCCGTGCACTACCCGGGCCGGGTGACGCTCCCCGCGCGGATGGTCGGTCGGCTCGGCGACGGCCGCCCGGACGTGCAGCCGCCACGGTCGGCCATCGGTGCCGCAACCGAGCAGGCGGTGCGTTCACAGTCGTCCGCCGATCCGAACGGCCCATCGATTCGCAAGCGAGGGGCGGACATCGCCGGCGGTTTGGTCCGCACATTGAAAGGGTCAACATGAACGGGGGTGCGGGAAACCGCAGTTTGACGGGGTTGCGCACCCCATTCCGGGCCTGCGCGGGCGGGCTTAGCGTCGGGTTGCGTGACGGAGAGATTGCTCGACGCATCACGCCGTGTGCTCGCCGGCGTTCTCGGATTGCTGGCCCTCGGCGTGGCCATGTTCGCCGCGACGATGGCGGACGGCCCACCGCGCCCGCTGCCCGTGGACGCTCGGGCGGACGAGTTCAGTGCCGCGAGGGCTCTCGGCCATCTCGGCCGGTTCGCCACCGAGCCGCGGCCGATCGGCAGTGCGGCGAGCGCGAGGACACGCGACTACCTCGTCGAGCGCCTGCGCGCCGAAGGGTTCGGCGTGCAGGTGCAGCGTGCGATCGGGGCCTCCTCGGGGGCGGGGCTGGCGACGTTCGGGCGGGTGGAGAACGTGGTCGCCACGCTCCCGGGCAGCGACCCCACCGGGACGATCATGCTGGCCGCGCACTACGACTCCGCGGCGATGGGGCCCGGCGCGTCCGACGACGGTGCGGCCGTGGCCGCGATCCTGGAGACGGCCCGCGCGCTGCGGGAGCGCGGCCCGCTGCGCAACGACCTGGTCCTGCTGCTGTCCGACGGGGAGGAGGACGGCGTGCTCGGCGCCGAGGCGTTCGTCCGGGAGCATCCGCTCGGCCGGGCCAGGGGCGTGCTCCTCAACTTCGAGGCGCGTGGGGCGGGCGGCCCCATGTTGATGTTCGAGACGACCCGGAACAATGCGCGGCTGGTCAGCGTGTTCGCGGACGCGGCGCCGAGGCCGCACGGTGACTCCTCGATGGTCGAGCTCTACCGGATGCTGCCGAACAACACCGACTTCACCCCGCTGTCCGAGGCCGGGTTCCGCGGCATGAACTTCGCCTGGATCCAGCGCGGTTCCCACTACCACACGGCCACGGACTCGATCGGCAACCTAGATCGGGGCAGCCTCCAGCACCAGGGCGCCACCATGCTCGCCCTCACCCGCACGCTCGGGAACACCGATCTGGCCGATCTGGAGGGTCGGGGCGACGCGACCTATTTCCGGCTGCCCGGGGTGATGGTGACCTCCCCGGGGGCGCTGGTGCCGGTGCTGACCGTCGTGTCGGTCCTGGCGTTCGGCGGGCTGGTCGCGGCGGTGCGGAAACGGCGGCTCGCGAGCCTGCCGCGCGTGCTGATCGCCGCGGTGTCCGCGGTGCTGCCGCTGCTGCTGGCGGCCGTACTGGCGCAGGTGCTGTGGAGCGTCCTGGCGGGCGTGCGGCCCGACTACGACACTATGGGCGGCCTGCTGCACCGGCCGGTGCCCTACCGGGCGGCCGTCGCCGCGCTGGCCGTGCTCGCGCTGTCGCTGTGGTACGTCCCGCTGCGCCGCAGGGTCGGCCCGGCTGCGCTCGCGGTCGGCGCGCTCGCCTGGCCGACGGGTTTGGGCGTCCTGCTCACGTGGGTGGCGCCGGGCGCCGCGTTCCTGTGCACGCTGCCCGCTCTGGCGTGCGCGCTGGGCGGTCTCGGTGCCGTCCTGCTGCCGCGCGGGCGGTTTGCGGCGCTGATGCTCGGGCTCGTTGTCCCTGGGTTGCTGCTGCCGGCGTGGGCGCAGGCGGCCTTCGACGGCATGGGGCTCGCGCTGGCGGGCGTGCCCGCACTGGCGCTGGCACTGTTCGGGCTGACGCTGCTTCCCCTCGCCGAGTTCGTTCTCCCCGAGCGGCGGGCCGCGCTCGCCGTGCCGGCGGCCCTCGCGCTCGCCGTCGCGCTGGCCGTGACCGGGCTGACCGCGGAGAGGTACGACCAGACGCGCCCCCGCCGCACCCACCTGGCCTACGTGAAGAACGCCGACAGCGGCACCGCGCACTGGGTGAGCGGCGACGCCGATCCCGGTTCCTGGACCCGGCGGTACGTGTCCGGCCACGACCAGGGCGGGCTTCCGCCCGGATACGCGCGCAACCTGCGGTGGACGGGTCCGGCTCAGCCGATGCGGGCGGCCGAGCCCAGGGTCCAGATCGTCTCCCGTGACGGCGACCTCGTCCGGCTGCGGGTGAGGACCGGACGCGGCGCCCGCTCGGTGACGCTGCGCTTCGACCATCCGATCACCGAGGCGTCGGCGGCCGTACCGGGCTCCAGGTCCGCACGCGTGGCGGTCGACGGGACACGACCCAAAACCTGGCCGGGCGAGGTCCGCTTCCGCGGCCTCCCCGCCGGCGGCGCCTCGATCACCGTGCGCGTACCGGGCGGCCGGCGGCTCACCGCGATCGCGGAGACGACCGGTCTCACGACCGTGCCCGGCTTCGTGCCGCCGCCGCGCGATCTGGTGCCCTCCACGCGTGAGGACGGCGACCTGACCGCCGTGACCCGCACCTACAACCTGCGGTAAGCCGACCGCCCGCGCGCTCTCAAACCAAGCAACCCGGACGGCACCGTCGCCGACGGCCCCACGCGCTGACAACTACTCCACGTCGCTCGCTGACGACTAATTCGACGCTCAACAGGAACCGGTCGGCCAGCCGTCCACGACCGAGCAGCGCGCCTGGCTTTCTTCGCGGCCTTCGGCCTGCCCGCCGAAATCTCCTGACGACGGTGCGATGAGTTCGGCCCGCACCGCCGGTATGTATCGGCGAGCTCTCCGGAACACCCCGGGCGAGCCGATCACAAGGGAGAACCCGATGCCGAACACCCGTGCCCAGGACGAGGCCGCGATCCAGGCCGTGCTGGCCGCCTCCTACAAAGCGTGGGAGGCCGGCGACGCCGACGGCATGGTCGCCGACTACACCACGGACGCGACCGCCATCATGACCGGCTCGCTCCGCGACGGCCGCGAGATGGTCCGCCAGAACATGGCCCAGGCCTTCGCTGGCCCCCTCAAGGGCAGTTCCACCCAGAACAAGCAGCTCAGCATCCGCTTCATCGGTCAGGACGCCGCGATCCTCGTCAGCGAATCCGCCGTCCTCTTCCCCGGCGAAACCGAGATCACCGACGATCACCGCAAGGTGAACGCCACCTGGGTCTTCGAGAAGCGCGACGGCCAGTGGCTGATCGCCGCCTACCACAACAGCCCGGTCCTGACTCCCGAGCACTAGTCGGGGCGCGAGCGGCAACCGGCCGGCCAGCGGCGGTACCAGCGGGTGGGAACTCGCGCTATCGCCGTCGGCCACTCCGATGCGCCCGGCGGCCTGGCGCTTGCGGCGGCAAGCGGTGACCGGGCGGCCACGGGACATAGCGATCAACTCATACACCACTCCGCTGGACGCGACCGGCGAGAGACGCTCCTCGTCCTCAGCTGACCTGCGAATACCTCACTCTTCGATGGTCATGGGGCGGCGATGGGCGGTGGCGGGACCCATCGGGTGGTGACGGGGACGCCGTGGTGCGGTTTCAGTTCCTCGGGAATGGCGTAGTGCATGACTCGGCCGCGCGTGAGGGACGTCAGTTCCAGGTGGGTGACCAGGCGTCCGAGCCGGTCGGAGACCTGGGCGGCCCATGGGCCGCGGTCCTCGAAGCGTTCGATGACGCCGAGCAGCCCAGGCGCGATCTTGATGACGCCGTCCCAGCGGGATCGGGGGACCTGCAGCCAGCCGGCTGCGGTGTCGCCGATCAGGAACCGGATCAGGGCCGGCACCACGGGGTCGAGCAGGGTGCCGGGGACGACGTCCGCGTACAGGTCGATGAGCTGCCGGGTCAGGTGCGCGCCTTCGGCGGAGGGGCCCATGTGGCGCAGCATGTAGCGGTCGGAGAACTCGCGGGCGGCGTGTAGGTCGGGCGGGATGACGGCCGGGTCGCAGCCCAGGATCGTGCCGACGACGCGCCAGGCGTAGTAGTAGGCCTCGGCGCCTTGCTGGGTCATGTGGATCCCGAGGCGGTGCAGGGCGTCCAGGACCTGGATGCTGAACATCATCAGTCCGCCGAGCATGTCCTCCTGGCAGATCGGCACGGGTTCGGGCCAGCGGCCGGCTTCGCGCAGGTGGCGGCGGATGGAGGCGTGCAGCAGCCGTACCTTCTGCGCGGACGGCAGGAACCGTCCGCCGGCCTCGAAGGCGTCCGGTTGCATGAGGTAGACGGTGAACTGCCCGGTCTCGGCCATGCGGCGCGAGGGGTAGTCCAGCGAGTGCGTCACCGCCAGCAGCCTGGCCACGTGCGGGACCATGTAGCAGGCGGGCATGGACGCGAACGACAGCGCGGTGGAGATGTGCACGTCGTTGTCGATGAAGAACTGCCGGGCCTCCTCCATCACCGTCCAGTCGACCCAGTCGGGCGCGGGGGCAGTGGCGTTCAGGTAGTCGCGGGCGGCATCGGGCAGCCCGTCGGGAAGCGGCTGCCCGGAGGTGGTGAACCAGCGCATCAACGTGTTGAACCGCGCAACGTGGCCGCCGGTGAACAGCGCTTCCACGGTCGTGTCGGCCAGTTCGTCGCCCTGGAGCCGCAAGGCGTCCATGAAGGCGTCGTCATAGGGGCCGGTGCCCGGCAGGCCGGGCGAGGCCGGGGCGTCAGGCATCTGCGGTCACCTCATCGATCAGAAGGGTCAGGGCGCGGGTGGTCTCGGGCGCGAGCCGGACGCCGGCCAGCGCCGTCCGCGCGGCTCCGGCGCGTTCGCCGATCATCTGCCGTACCTGGTCGGCGGCACCGGACCGGCGCATGATCTGCCTGATCCGGTCGGCCTCGGGGACGCCGACCGCGCCGCGCAGCAGCCCGCGCAACTCCTCGCGGTCGGCTTGGCCGGCGTGTTCGAGGGCGAGGGCCAGCAGCGCGGTCGGCTTGCGGCCGGCCAGGTCGTCGAGGTCGGACTTGCCGGTGGCCGCCGGATCGCCGAACACGCCCCACAGGTCGTCGCGGAGCTGGAACGCCTCGCCGAGCGGACGGGTGTAGCCCGCCAGCGCCTCCAGCATCACGGGGGCGGCGCCTCCGAGCACCGCGCCGATCCGCAGCGGCCATTCCACGGTGTAGGAGCCGGTCTTGAACCGGACGATCCGCAGCGATTGCCCGACGTCGGCGGGGGCTCCGGTGCTCAGCAGCTCCAGGCATTCACCGGCGATCAGCTCGCGGCCCATCGCCGTCCACAGGGACACCGCCCGCGCGACGAACGTGCGCGGCAGCCCGGAGGCGTGGAACAGCTGCCCGGCCCAGCCCAGCAGCAGGTCGCCGACCATGATCGCCAGCCCGTCGCCCAGCCGTTCGTGGGCCGTGGGGCGGCCCCGCCGCATCGGGCTGCGGTCGATGACGTCGTCGTGGACGATCGCCGCCGCGTGCACCAGCTCCAGTGCCGCGGCGGCCCGCACCATCGACTCGGTGTCCGGCTGCCCGGCCGCCCGCCATCCCCAGTAGCAGAACGCGGGACGGATCCGCTTGCCGCCCGCCACCGATACGCGCGCCTGCTCGGCGACCGGCGCCAGGACGGCGTCCAGCGCCACCAGTTCGGCGATCTCATCGTCCAGGAACTCCTCCAGCGCCCGGTCCACCCGGGCCCGGAGATCACTCACCGGCATCGCTCACGCGCCGCGCCCCGCGCTCGCCCACCCGCCGGGCCAGCACCTCCATATGGGACTCGGACACCGGCGCCGTCCGGCCCCACGCCAGTTCACCGCGCGCCCGCAGCTCCCGGCGGACCTCGCCCCATCCGGGCAGCCGCCGCAGGACGCTCCGCGCGCCGCCCAGCACCACGTCGGCGACCCCGGCCGCCAGATACACCACCTCGTCATGCGATTTGACGGTCTCATCACGACTCATCGGTACTCACCGTTCCGTAGGCGACACCGACAGTAGTAACACGAGGTCTTGGACGACGCCCCCGAAACGCTCGATCAGCAAGGGACGACTATCTGTCCGTTACGACCTCTCAGTCTCGATGGCGCCCGCGCGAGTCTGTGGCGTGGTGTGCCGGCGTCACTTCGCCGGTCGCGAGGACCTCGGCGAGGGCGGCGGCGACTGCCTCCGGTGCCTCGATACGGTCCCTCGGCATCGCGGTCTCGCGCATACCGTCGTCATCTCGGCACTGCCACGTCTTGGCCGTCGTCGTCGGTGAGCACGATGGCTTTTGTGCTGGCGAGGTGGAACGTCGCGTCCTTGTGGCCGCCCTTGTTGAGCACGTCTTCAGATGCGGTCTGCGGTTCTGGTTCTGGGGGCGTCCTGCTCGTAGGGGCGCATGGCGTGCTCGACGAGTGCGACGAGCACCTGCTTGGCCGATGCGCGGAAGCGGGCGTCGCAAAGGAGGACCGGGACCTGCGGATCGACGTCGAGGGCCGCGCGGACCTCCTCCGCCGTGTAGGCGTGGCCCCCGTCGAAGCAGTTGACCGCGACGACGAAAGGGGCGCCGCGCTGCTCGAAGAAGTCGATCGCGCCGAAGCTCGCGCTGATCCGCCGGGTGTCGACCAGGACCACCGCCCCCAGAGCGCCCCTGGACAGCTCCTGCCACATGAACCAGAAGCGCTCCTGGCCCGGAGTTCCGAACAGGTAGAGGGCGACGCCGTCGCTGAGGGTGATCCGGCCGAAGTCCATCGCCAGCGTGGTCGTCTCCTTGCCCTCGACGCCCCGGACGTCGTCGACGCCGACGCTGACCTCGGTCATGTACGCCTCGGTCCGCAGCGGGCGGATCTCGCTGACGGAGCCCACGAGGGTCGTCTTGCCGGCGCCGAAACCGCCCGCCACCAGGATCTTGATGGCGACGCGGGGGCCCTCCCGCGGCTCAGAGGGCTCGTAGCTCATCGCGAATCCTCCGCAGCATGTCCAGGTCCGGCCGTTGCGCCGGCGCGTCGCGCGCGACGGTGAGCAGGCCGAGCTCGATCAGGTCTCCCGCCAGCACCGCGACGACGCCGAGCGGGAGTTCGAGCTCGGAGGCCAGGTCCGCGACGGTGTACGAGCGGCCGGACAAGGCCAGCAGCCTCTCGTGCTCGTGCGTCAGCAGGCCCGGTTCCGGGGCCGGGCGGCCCGTCCCCGCCAGGATCGTGACGAGGTCGAGGCGCTGGCCGCGCGGCCGCGTCCGGCCGCGCGTGATGGCGTACGGCCGCACCAACGGCCCCGCGTCCGCGTCGACCCAGCGTTCAGGACGCGTGGAGGCCATCGCGGATCACCCCGCGCCGGAGGACGGCAGGTCGGCCCGCGGCCGTGCCGCGAGATGCTGGCTGACCCGCTTCACCAGCATTGTCATCTCGTAGGCGACCAGTCCCGCGTTGGCGCCCGCCTCGCTCAGCAAGGCCAGGCAGCTGCCCGATCCGGCGGGGACGACGAAGAACAGCCCCGCCTCCAGCTCGATGACCGCCTGCCTCACCTCACCCGCGTCCAGGTGGGGCTGGGCGCCGTTCGCGACGCTGTACAGGCCGGCGGCGAGCGCGGCCAGGTACTCCGCCTCGTCCCGTGACAGATCGCGGCAGGCGCCCATCACCAGCCCGTCGCGGGACAGGACCAGTGCCTTGCGGATCTGGCCGACCCGTTCGATGAGGTCGTCGAGCATCCAGCCGAGCGCGCCCGCGTCCGCGAACACCGGTGACGGCCCTTCCCATGCAGCGTGTCCGTTCATATGTCCTCCCCGTTGTCTTCCCGCCCGCGACTCCAGCCGCCCTGCAACGAGCTCCACAGTTCGCGCGACGCATCGGCGGAATGGCCCAGCCCGCCGCCGTTCGTGCCCGTGTCGTTCGCGCCCGTGTCGTTCGGGCCCTCCTGCTGCCCCGGCGCCGGGACGCTCTCGGCACCGGTCCTGACATCGCGCAGCTGCGGGGCGAGGTTGGCCATCTTCCGCCGGCGTGTCAGGGGCGGACGCGGGCCCGCGGGATCCGCCGGCGTGTCGTGCTCCGCCGACGGGACGGCGGGGCCGCCGTTGGGGTACAGGGGCTCGGCCCGGGCGACCGTCGCCGTCCCGTACGGCGAGGCCGGTTCGTCCTGCCAGGGGATCACCGGCTGCACACGCTCGGCGGCCGGCACCGGGCGGGGACGCTCGGCCGGCGATTGGAGGGCGCCCACCACGAGGCTCCTGGGCAGCACCACGATCGCGGCCGTCCCGCTGTAGCCGGACTCCTGCAGGCGCACCTTGATGCCGTGCCGGGCGGCGAGGCGGGAGACGACGAAGAGCCCGAGCCGGTCGGTGTCGGCGAGGTCGAACTCCGGCGGCCTCGCCAGCAGCTCGTTCAGCCGCGCACGCTCGGGCTCGTTCATGCCGATGCCCCGGTCGATGATCTCGATCGCGAACCCGTTGCCGACGGTCTCGCCGCGCACGAGCACCTCGGTGTTGGGCGGGGAGAAGGCCGTGGCGTTCTCGATCAGCTCGGCGAGCATGTGCACGACGTCGGCGACCACGGCGCCGGTCAGCGCGGTCGGCTCCGCCGTGCGCACCTCGACCCGCTCATAGTCCTCCACCTCGGCGATGGCGGCGCGCACCACGTCCTCCATCCGGGCGGGCTTGCTCCACTCGCGGCCGGGGGGCGCGCCGGAGAGGATGACCAGGCCTTCCGCATGGCGCCGCATCCTCGTGGTGAGGTGGTCGAGCCGGAACAGGTCCTGGAGCGCCTCGGGGTCGGTGACCCGGCGTTCCATGCCGTCGAGCATGCGCAGCTGGCGGTGCAGCAGCGACTGGCTCCGCCAGGCCAGGTTGAGGAACACGCGGCTGACGCCCTGGCGCAGCTTCGACTCTCCGACGGCGCTCTGCACGGCCACGCGCTGGGCCTGCGTGAAGGCGTCGGCGACCCGTCCGATCTCGGTCGTCCGGGCCGTGCTGATCGGCGGCGGCTCCGCGTTCAGGTCGACCGGTTCACCGCGGCGCAGCAGGCCGACCAGGCGGGGCAATCGCTCCTCCGCCAGCATCCGCGCGGCCCTCTGCAGGTCGCGCAGCTCGCGGACCAGCCTGCGGCCGAACAGGGCCGACAGCAGGACGGAGGCGATCACGGCCAGCAGGCCGATGCCGCCCGCGACCACGAGCTTGACCATGATCCGGTTGCCGATCGACTTGGCCTGCCCGGTCAGGATGGCGCCCGAGCGGATGACCGCCTGCCCGAGAGTCTGCAGCAGCCGGGGGGCGAGCTGGCCCAGGGCGCCCGCGGTCTGGGCGGCCGGCCGGCCGCGCGCCTCCAACAGGGACGTCTCCAGCTGCCGGAAGCGCACGTAGTCCTGCGAATCGGCCACCTGCTGCACAGGGGCGCGCATCTTGCCGGTGAGCTCGGCGAGTCCGGTGTCGAAGTACTGGCGTCCGGCTCCGACCCACTGCCCGAGCGCCGACCGCTCCGGCACGCTCAGCTGCCCGCCTCCGAGCGCGGCGGCGCCGGCCAGCGTGCTCTCCCGCTGCATGAACTCCACCGCCCAGCTCAGGCTGTTCAGCGCGCGCGCGGACTGGTAGACGCCGAGGTCGTTGACGAGCGACAGGCTGCTGAACAGCTCGTTGGCCCGGCCGACCATCGAGCCGTACCGGTCGATGATGTCCAGGCGGGTGAGTGAGTGGCGGTCGACGCCGCCGCGCAGCGTCCCGAGGCGTCCGAGCTGGTCGACCAGCTCGCCTATCCGCTGCTTGACGAGCTTGTCGGACGGGCCGCTCAGCTTCGCCTTCAGCGCGGTGCGGCGGAACGCGGCCAGCGCCCGGTCGGTCTTGGCGCGCTGGGCCGCGAGAGCGCCGCCGTCGCGGCGGGCCGACGCGACGTACATGACCGAGTTGCCGCGTTCGAGCTGCAGCTGGATGGACAGCGTACTGGCCGGGATTCCGATCTTGTCGTAGGCCCGCGAGACGGCGTTCTTGGTGAGGGCCGGCCCGAGGGTCAGACTTGCGGCGAAGCCCCACAGCGCCACGAGGGAGACCAGCGGCACCAGGAGCAGAAGCACCAACTGTGTCCGGATCGTACGCCGCCGAGGAGCCCTGCGGTGCGCGGGTTGAGGGCCTGGGGACGGCTCGATGCCCGGGCCGGCGACGGGGGTCATCGGCGGCACCCCCGCAATGGCGGCGCGGGCCTGCGTCCATGCCGTTCTCCGAGCATTCCCAAGCCTCTCGCCGCGGCCCCATGTCCTCAAAAGGTGATCCTGTGACGCGCATCACCTCACGTCGCATTGCACCACCATGCGCCCGTGAACACAAGGAATCAGAGATTGAATCCCGCAGTGAACTGCGAAAAGGGGTTTGTCAGGGCCCTGTGCCTCCTGGGCGAACCCGCGCATTTGCACGCTCGAGTCCTCAAAGGAGACTGTGACGACGTGAGTGCGTACCGTAGTCGCCCATTCGGTAACCTTCGAATCGGACGCGCCTTCGCCCGCCGATGGAGTTCTCAAGCAACCGGCAGAACTGTCGCCGATTGCACAGCAGTGTCCACCAGGTCACTCGTGGCGTCGCGCACTGAATGGGCGGCTCATTCGTTCGCCGCGGCCGTCATCGGCATGTTCCAGAATTCGGCCTCGCGGTCGCTGCCGCGCAGGAGTCCGTCACCGCGTCCTCCTCGACGATCCGGGCGCCCTCGACGAGGGCGACACGGTCAGCGCAGTCGATGGTCTGTTTCCGGGTGCGCCACTATCCACTCGGCATCGGTGAAGCCACCACGCCCCATCACCTCAGAGTGACCCAACCAACGCTCACCGTCAGCGGATCGAATAGACCGGTCCCAGGCACAATTGCGCGGTCGCCAAGACGTGATTACCGTGACCGTCGTCACGTTGGGGCGCGGTCGGCTTTGACTGAGGGGCAGACATGGCGCAGACGGCGAATTCTGGGGCGGCCGCATCATTCGCGGCGCTGCCTGACGAACTGACCGATCTGCTTCGCCGTCAGGTCGAAGCACTCACCCACGAAATCGTTGCCGAGATTCAGCGGTGCCTCCCGGAATTCGATCCCCTGGTCGAGGCGGACCGCGCCTCCGCACACCGCCGTTTCCCGCGGGCTGCACCAGTTCATCGACGGCATCGCCGACCCGGCCCGCGCCACCGAACACAACGCCTCGCTGTATCGGGCGCTCGGCCGGTCAGAGTACATCGCAGGACGCAGCCTGGACTCTCTGCAAAGCGCGTTCAGAGTCGGCGCCCGGGTCAGCTGGCGGTTCTACTCCCGGCTCGGCAAGCACGCCCACCTGTCACCCGACACCATGTATCTGCTCGCCCAGACGGTATTCGCCTTCGTCGAAGAGGCCGGCGCCCACGCGGTCAACGGATACGCGGCGCTGAGCGCCGAACCGGCCGGCGACATCCAGCGCAAACGCCAGCGACTGCTGGAACTCCTCGTCGCCGGTCCCTCCCTTGCATCATCCACCCGGATCGCCGAGCTCGCCGAACAAGCTCGCTGGCCATTGCCTCCCACGCTGGCCTGTGTGGCGCTCGGCGAGCCCTGGACCCCTGGCCGCGCGCCCTCAAGGACGCCCAGGCCAGCGTCGGACCCACCGTCGCGTTGAGGCAAGCGTCCCTGTCCCTGCGCCTTGCCCGCCACGGACTCGACCTCGCCCGCCGCGGCACCATCCCCGACTACCCGGTCTTTTGCGGCCAACATCTGACGACATTGTTGCTGCTGCAGGACGAATCACTCACCCAGCTACTGGTCGAACGCTGCATGGCCCCCTTCGCTCACTTCACCCCGCCCACCAGGGAAAGGCTGACCCAGACCCTTTACGCCTGGCTGCGATCCCAGGGCCGCATCGTCGACGCATCCCGGCTGCTGCACTTGCACCCGCAGACCGTCCGATACCGCAGCCGGAGATCGATTCCCACCTTCCGGTCGAGCCCCTGGTGCAGCCCAAACGTTGTGGTGGGCTCCTCGGCCGGCCGCGAGGGCGTAGCAACATGCAGCCCGAATCGCCGTGCGATCTCGCCAGCGCGCAGCGTGAGCGGCAATCACTGTCCCGAAGGTTGGATGGGACGGTTATCAACCGAGGCATGATCGGTCGTGTTCACAACGAAAAGGTCACTGGTTCGAACCCAGGATCGCGCACCCCGTTTCAGCAGGTCGACAAGGGGGCTCGGAGATCACTCCGGGACCTTTTTCGATCTTCAGACCCGTCCGGGAGCCAACCGGGAAGCCACCGCCCCCAGACCTAAGCGCTTTGTCCCTGAGCAGGTTCAGCCCGTCAGACACGGCGAGTAATCGTTAAGACCTGTGGATGGGATGCCGCCTCGCGTTGTGCCGCGGTCGCGCCGAGGGCGACCGCCTCAGGCGAAGTCTGCTGCGGTGATGCCGTGGGAATGTCCCGGCGGCCACTCCACCAACTCGATCCGGTACCCATCCGGGTCCGTCAGCCACGACGTCTTCGGGCCGTGCGGGCCGCCCGGGTACTGGACGGGTTCGGGCCCCAGGCCGGCTTCGGTCAGCGTCTCCAGGGTGGTGGCGAGGGTTTCCACCTGGATCGCGAGGTGGTCGAAACCGCTGCCCACGTCGACCGGTCCGTCACCGGGGCGGTGGACCAGTTCGAGCGAGGCCGCCGGTTCGTCAGGGAACTTGAGGATCACGAGGCGAGCCCTGTCGCCGGTCTCGACCCTGCCCAGTTCGGTGTAGCCCAAGGCGGTGTAGAAACCGACCGAGCGGTCCAGGTCGGTGACGCGGTAGGAGACGAAGAGCGTCTTCACGCGGTTCAACCTTCTTCGTTGGTTCGGTGCACCCGGTAGCGGAGGTGCGTGACGTCTCGGTCCTCGAGCCGTCGGATGAGGTCGAGTTCGATGTGGTCACTGCCCAGGTGGTCGAACAGCCGTCGGCCGTCCCCGAGGAGGACCGGAACCAGGTGGATCTCCATCTCGTCGAGCTGCCCGGCTCGTAGAAGTGCTTGGGCCGCCCCCGCCCCGTGGACCATGACCGGCCGGTCCCCTGCGGCTGCACGAGCCTGACGGGCGCAGTCCTTGGCATCGGTGACGAAACGTGCGTGGCCGGGTGGCACGTCCCCGTCCTCCACTTGGTGGGTGAGGACGAAGATCGGCACGCCGTCGTGGTGGTCGCCCTGCCAGCGCCCGGCGAGTTCGAAGGTCCGACGGCCGGAGATCAGCGCGCCGGTTGCCAGCGCTTCGCGGTAGACCTGGCCGCTCGGACCGTCGGACTCCCGGTCGTCGAGCCAGTTGAAGAGCCGTCCACCGTCGCGTCCGAGCTCTTGCCCTGGCCGGTCGTCCGGGCCGGCGATATAGCCGTCGAGCGACATCGACATGTACAGCCGAATCGGATTGTTCATCCTGGCCACCATCTTTCCTCCATGACACCGGGGCCGGCGTCTCCTGATCCGCCGACGGGGCGGAAAGGTCGCAAGGAAGACTTAAGGCAACCGGCAAACTCATCGACCCGATGCGCCGACCCTGCTGCCGGGCTGAGGGGGGCAGTGGTCAAGACCTGCGGGTCAGTTGCGGTCGTTCAGGCCGCGTGACTCGCGGAGCGTTCGACGCGGCGGGCCGCCGGCTGCTCACCCCGCCACGGACACAGGCGCCGCTACCTCGCCTCAGTCAGTCCGCCAGTAGCCTTCACGCTCGTCTTCTCCATCGGCGGGCAGGTCCAGCAGCTTCCTGATCCTCGCCTGCCGTTCGGAGTCGGTCTCCTCTGGCCTGATCGAGGCCCGGTAGCTCTGCCAGCGCACGATGGCGACACTTCCGACAACCATCAACCAGCAGACGACGAGAAACCCACCCAGCCACAACAGCCCGGTCATCGCATCTCCTCGGCAGCGGTAGACCCAATGCAGCTATGCCCGTCGAAGGTGTGTCCAGGGAGGCTCCGATTCCGCCTTGGCGTTGGGCTTGAATGCTGGTGAGCTCGCGTAATCGTCCAGCGCGTATTCGTCCGTGGCGTGGACTTCTCGGTCACCGGTGTGGTTGCCGGGGGCCTAGCGTTCCGGGTTCCTCCGGCCTCGGCGGCGATGCGGGCGGCGCTCTGGTCATGGAAGCCGAGCGAGCGTGCGACGACTGGTGCAGGGGCTTGGAGCACGAGCTGGCGGAGAGCGGCGGGCCGGGCTTTGCCTGTCAGGTAACCGTGTTCGCGGAGCTGATCGCATAGTCCGGTGGCGTTGAGGGGCTGGCCAGCGCGTCGTCCGGGGAAGAGCCATCGCGCGGCCAGGTTGGTGGCGGTGTTCATGTTCCTGCGGTTGGCGGGGGTTCACGCCGGGCGCTCGGTGTTCGGACGATGGTCTCGATGAAGGAGCGGGCTCGGGCGTTGTGGCCGGTGGTGGACCAGATGAGTCCGTATTGGATGGGTGGCGCGTCGCTGAAGGGAACGAAGGCCACTCCGGGGCGGCCGTGGTAGCGCTCGGCGCGGGCCGCGGCCGGGGCCGCTCCGTGGCCGCCGGCGACGAGGGTCAGGGTTTCCTGCCAGTAGGTGGCAGCCGGGGCGCGCGGGATTTCCCTGCCCGAGGGGGTGTGGGAGGGGTAGTGGTGGTCCAGCCAGTGGTCGGGGGCGTTGGCGATGGGCACGAGGGGGATCGCGGCCAGGTCTTCCAGTGACACGGTCTCGCGGCGGGCGTAGGGGTGGTTCGCCGGGACGATCAGGGCCCGGGGTTCGGAGATGATAACTGGGCCGGCGGCGAGGTCCGGCTCGTCGACGGGGAACTCGGTGAGTTGGAGGTCGACGTCGCCGGCCCGGAGCGGGCCGTAGGGGTCGTTGAGCTGAATCTCGCGGAAGTGGACCTCGCAGCCGGGGTGGGCAGCGCGGAAGGCGTCCCCGGCGCGGACCACCAGGTCGCCGCACCAAGGGGGTGGAGTAGCCGACGCGTAGGGTGCCGGTGATGCCGCGACCGGCTTCGACCGCTGTGGAGACGGCCTCGAGGACCTGGTCGTAGGCGGGTTTCAGATCGTTGTAAAACGCGCGGCCCGCCGGGGTGAGCGCCACCCGGCGGCTGGTGCGCTCGAACAGCGGGACGCCGATCTGGCGCTCCAGTTTCTTGACGATCTGGCTGACGCGGCCCTGCGCCAGTGCCAGGCGTTCGGAGGTCTTCCTGAAATGCAGTTCCTCGGCGAGCGTCAGGAAGGTCTCGATCTCGTGGCGCTCCATCCGCCCGCCCCCCATCGGTGAGTCCGGTTCACCGATCGTGCCACAGACCACGCTTGATGCGGATATCCCGGTCAACGAGTCTGGACAGGTCCGAAAAGCGCAGCCAGAAGGAGCGGCTCATGCCCGCCGTCACCGTTCAGCAGGGTCCCCGCAGCGTCGAGCTGAAGCGGGAACTGATCGGCAAGATCACCGACGCGTTCGTCGAGACGTACGGGATCCCGGCCGAGACGGTCATGGTCTTCATCGAGGAGACCCCCGCCGACAGCTTCGGCATCGCCGGGAAGCTCGCGATCGACAAGTGAGGCCGGACCAGGGTCGCCGGCACCGGCCCGCCCTGACCCGCTCGTAAGACCCTTTTCGCGGCCGCTGGGCGCCCTGCGGTCCCTCCGCTCCACGCGCCGATGCGTAGCCGGCCCCTGCTCTCCGGGCCCGCTCAGCCGCCGCTCTCCCTCACCCGCCGACAGGCCCGTCCGACCCGGCCCCCCAGGGCCTCGGGTCCATGACGCCTGCCCTCCAACCAGAACGATCGGACGTTCGACCATGACCGCACTCACCGAAGTGCCACCCTCATCGGCCGGCGCGCCCACGGCGCAGCCCGGGGCCGCCGCCGAGGCCAGACCGCGGATGACCCGGCGGCAGCAGCTCATCCTGGTGGTGCTGCTTGGCTCGCAGTTCATGATGTCGGTGGACTTCTCGATCCTCAACGTCGCGCTGCCCACCATCGGTGAGGGCCTGGGCTTCAGCCTGGGCAACCTGCAGTGGATCGGGACCGCGATGATGCTGCCCGCGGCCGGCCTCACGCTGCTGTTCGGCCGGATCGCCGACCTGGCCGGACGGCGGCGCCTGTTCCTGGCCGGAATGGTCCTGCTGGGAGCCGGGTCACTGGCCGGCGGCCTGGCGGCCTCACCGTCGGTGCTGCTGGCGGCTCGCGTCGTGCAGGGGCTGGCGACGGCCCTGGCGACGCCGGCGGCGCTGGCGCTGCTCACCACGTCCTTCCCTGAGGGGCCGCTGCGGGACCGGGCGCTGGGGCTCAACGGCACCCTGCTGTCCACCGGGTTCACTCTGGGCGCGGTGTTCGGCGGAGCGCTCACCTCGCTGCTGAGCTGGCGCTGGGCGTTCTTCATCAATGTGCCGGTGGCCGTCGTCATGGTGCTCGCCGTGCCCCGGGTGATCGCTGAGAGCCGGGGCGAGCGCACCCGGCTGGACCTGCCCGGCGCCGCCACGGTCACCGGCGGGCTGTTCGCGCTGGTGTTCGGGGTCAGTTCGGCCGGCCGGTACGGCTGGACGGCCCCGGGAACCATGGCGGCGCTGGCCGCCGCCGTGGCGCTGCTGTTCGCGTTCTGGCGGATCGAGCTGCGCGCGGCCGCTCCGCTGGTCCCGATGCGGGTGCTGACCCTGAGCACCGTCAGCTGGGGCAACGTCGGCGGGCTGATCACCTTCACGATGGAGAGCTCGGTCATCTTCCTGGCCACCCTCTACCTGCAGGACGTGCTGGGCTACTCGCCGATCGCCACCGGCTTCGCCTTCGCCGCCATGGGCGTCGCCGCCTTCGCCGGCGGCCTGGCGGCACCACGCGTGATCGGCAGGCTCGGCAGCCGCACCGCGCTGTGGCTCGGCCTGCTCGTCCAGGGCCTGGCCACCGTGCCGCTGCTCGCGATGGGTGCCCACACAAGCGGACTGGTGCTCTTCCTCGCGGCCAGTTCGGTCGGCGCCTTCGGCCATATCGGCGCCGTCGTCTCCTACATGGTGACCGCCACCTCCGGCCTGCCCGACTCCGAGCAAGGCCTGGCCAGCGGACTGGCCTCGATGACCCAGCAGGTCGGCATCACCGTGGGGATCCCGGTCATCAGCGCGATCGCCACCGCCCGGATCGGCTCGGCGCACGACACCCTGACCGGCATCCGCACCGGCCTGCTCGTGGACGCCTGCGTCGTACTGCTCGGTGCCGCCCTCGTCTTCCTCTTCCTGAACCGCACGGCCCGAACCTCTCACAGGTAGGAACCATGAGCTCCACGACTCTGACGACCCTGCTGCATCAGGTGCCGCCGTTCATCCCCGACGGCGCCGAGGTGATGACGGCGACGCTCGAACTGCCGCCCGGCGACCCGGGCACCCCGCCCCACCGCCACTCCGGCCCGGTCTTCGGTTATCTCCTCGAAGGCGAACTGCTCTTCGAACTGGAGGGAGAACCGCCCCGGGTGATCCGCGCCGGCGAGGCGTTCTGGGAACCGGGCGGCGACGTCATCCACTATCAAGCCGCCAACAATCTCCCGGACGCCTGGACCCGCCTGCTCGTCGTGATGATCGGCGCGCCGGGACTGCCCATGCTCGCCCTGGTCGACGACGAACTCGACGCCCGCCGCGACCGCCGCGCACGAACGGAGGCCTGACATGCACGTCTTCCTTGCCGGTGCGACCGGCGTCATCGGCCGCGCCCTGGTCCCGCTCCTGCTGCAGGCGGGCCACCAGGTCACCGGCACCTCCCGTACCACCCGAGGCGCAGCCCGTCTCGGCGCCGCCGGCGCCACCGGCATCGCCCTCGACGTCTTCGACCGAGAGGCCGTCACCGACGCGCTGCTCACCACGGCACCCGACGCCCTCATCCACCAACTCACCGCGCTCGGCGACGGCAGCCCGGCCGACAACGCCCGCATCCGCCGCGACGGCACCCGCAACCTGGTCGACGCCGCCCGCAAGGCCGGCGTCGGCCGCATCGTCGCCCAATCGATCGCCTGGGCCTACGAGGCCGGCGACCTGCCCGCCGACGAATCCGTCCCGCTCGACCTGTCCGCGCCCCCACCACGCGCCACCACCATCGGCGGAATCCACGCACTGGAGACCGCGGCCGCCGAGATCAGCGACCACGTCATCCTGCGCTACGGCACCCTGTACGGGCCTGACACCTGGTACGCCCCCCAGGGCCTCATCGCTGCACGACTGCGAGCCGGTGAACTGCTCGCCAATGACGCCGTGACCTCTTTCGTCCACGTCCAGGACGCAGCCCAAGCCGCCCTGCTCGCCCTGACCTGGCCCAACGGCCCCATCAACATCGTCGACCACGAACCCGCCCCCGCCCGCGCCTGGCTCCCCGCACTGGCCACCGCCCTTGACGAACCGGCGCCCGCTCCTGGCCACGGCCGCGCCGGATGGGAACGCGGCGCCCGCAACCACAAAGCGACCGCCCTGGGATGGCAACCCCGTCACCCCTCCTGGCGAACCGGTTTTCACCAGCAGAAGTAAGGAACGTCGTGCTTGTCACGACCGCCTGTCATGACTGTTCCGCGGCGGTCTTGATCGTGTCGAGCCAGCGGGTCAGCTCGGCGTGCAGCTTGGCGCTGTTGTAGGAGGGTGAAACGCGTGTCCACCGTGACGGCGCCGCCGCTGGTGATGCGCACTTCGTGGATGGCCGGGTCGAATGTAGGCCAGCCGGTGGGGTCGGCGAGCAGGCCCCATACGCGTCCCATACGCGCTCGGCCACCCACGCGCATCGGCGCGGAATGCCACGCCAAGGAACGCGCTCCGGGCCGCTTTCCGCGACTTCTCGCAGTGATGCTCGTCAGGCCCCGGTCTCCTAGCCTCACCCGGTGGGATGACCGGTGACCGCACTGCGGGCCAAGAGGGAGATCAGGGCTGCGCCAGCAGCCGGTCGACGAGCCCGGTGATGTAGTCCGGGGTGAGCGGGCCCGCGCCGAACAGGACGCGGATGTACATCGGGGCCATGATGTGGTCGAGGACGTCCAGCACGTCGGGTGGATGCTCGCCGCGTTCGCCGGCGCGGTCGAGCATGGCCTGCACGAACTTGGTGCGTTCGGCGAGGAAGTCGTCGCGCGCCCGCAGGCCTTGTTCGCCCCGGTTGGACAGGGCGACGGTCAGGCGCAGTACCGCCAGGCCGTCGGGTCCGGTGATCTCGCGTGCCACCTGGGCCGCGTAGGCGTGCAGGTCACCGGCCAGGCTCCCGGTGTCGGGCATCGGCGACTGCGCGTTCAGGCGCGTGAGCGTCACGTCGGTGAGCAGGGCCTCCAGGGTGCCCCACCGGCGGTAGATGCTGGTGTCGGCCACGCCCGCGCGGGCCGCGACGTCACCGACCGTGAATTCGCCGTAGCCGCGCTCGGCGACCAGGTCGGTGACGGCCTGGTGCACCGCCGCCCGGACCCGGGCGCTGCGTCCGCCGGGCCGCCGGACCGGTTCTCGCTCTCCCATGTCCCCACCTTAGCGCAGTTGGCAGTTGCGTTTAGGTGGCCGATCGGCTAACTTCCCTAAAGCAGTAACGAACTGCATTAGGAGGAACGATGAAGCCTGCACCGCCGGTGGCCCAGCCGAACCGGGCGGCGTTGCTCACGGTGACCTGCCTGGGGCAGTTCATGGTGCTGCTCGACAACACGATCGTCGGGGCGGCGCTGCCCGACATGCAGGAGCGGCTGCACACCCAGCTGACCGGGCTGCAATGGATCGTCGACGCCTACGTGCTGCTGGTCGCCATGCTGCTGCTGTCCGGCGGCGTCTTCGCCGACCGCTTCGGCCGCAAGCGGATCTTCCTGGCCGGCGTCGTGGTGTTCACCGCCGCGTCCGTGCTGTGCGCCGTCGCGCCCTCGATCGGCTGGCTGATCGCCGGACGGGTGGCGCAGGGCATCGGGGCCGCGGCGCTCAGCCCCGCTTCGCTGGCGCTGCTGGTCAGCGCGTATCCCGCTCCGCAGGAACGCGTGAAGGCGATCGGCCTGTGGGCCGGGCTCAGCGGGATCGGCCTGGCCGCCGGACCGCTGGCCGGCGGCGTGCTGACCGAGGCCTTCGGCTGGCCCGCCATCTTCCTGGTCAACGTGCCCGTCGGCGCGGTCCTGCTGGTCGCCGGCCTGCGCACGCTGGGCGAGTCCCGCAACCCGAGCGCCCCGGCGATCGACGTCCCGGGAACGGTCCTGTCCGTCCTGGGCGTGGGGACGCTCACCTACGGGCTGATCGAGGGCGGCTCCCGTGGCTGGACCTCACCGGTGATCCTGGGCAGCTTCGCCGCCGGAGCCGTGATCCTCGCCGCCTTCGTGGTCGTCGAAGGACGGGTCCCGGCGCCGATGCTGCCGTTGCGGCTGTTCCGGCAACGGCTGTTCACGGTGTCCAACACCGCGATGGTCGTGGTGGGCTTCGCGCTGATGGGGTCGTCGTTCTTCTTCTCCCAGTTCTTCGTCTACGTCCAGGGCAGCTCGATCGTGCGCGCCGGGGTGCAGACCCTGCCCGCCACGCTCGCGATGGTCGTCGTCAGCCCGTTCGCGGGCCGGCTCGCCGCCCGGTACGGCTTCCGGATCATGGTCACCATCGGCCTGACGCTGGCCGGGCTGGGACTGCTGGCCCTGGGCTTCGTGCACGCCGACACCGGCTACACCAACGTGTGGTGGCGGCTGGCCGTCGTCGGTATCGGTTTCGCCCTGACCATGTCCCCGCTGACCGGCGCCGCCATCCAGTCGGTCGCCCCGCAGGAGGGCGGCCTGGCCTCGGGCGTCAGCAGCACCACCCGGCAGATCGGCGCGGTCCTCGGCGTGGCGGTGCTCGGAGCCGTCGTCCGCACCCGGCAGTCCGGTGGCGCCTCCTTCGAGCAGGGGCTCAACAGCGCCTTCGTCGTGGCCGGCATCGTCACCCTGGCCACCGCCGTGTTCACCGGCCTGTGGCTGATCAAGAGCACTGAACCGGCACGGCCGGCGAGCCCCGCCCCGCGGGTTCATGAGAACACCACGAGTCGGTGACGCAGATCTGACGTTCCCCGCCCGCTTCCCCGAAGAAGGATGATGCGCGATGTCCGCTCCCGCCGACCCGACCGTGGTGCATCCGATGCCCGGCCAGCCGCGGGTGGTGCTGCTGAAGCCGCTGGTCACCTCCCCGCTGATCGAGGTCGGGGAGTTCTCCTACTACGACGATCCGGACGACCCGACCGCCTTCGAGCACCACACCCGCCGCATCCGGGCTCTGGGCGCCACCGCCCACCTCACCGCAGCTTGGGTGACCCAGGCGGCGCGGAACCTGGTCATGGACCTTCAGGACGCCGGTTGCCGGGCACGGTTCCTGACCCGCGACCGGGACGGCAAGTTCCCTGGCCTGTTCGACGCCGTCCTGGCCGATGCCGGCATCCAGACGGTGGTTTCTGGGGTGCGGATGTCCAGGATGAAGGCGGTGATGGAGCGGTGGGTGCAGACCTGCCGCCGGGAGCTCCTCGACCGCACGCTGATCTGGAACCAGCGGCACGTGCTCCACGCCCTCCGTGAGTTCGAGACCTTCTTCAACCAGCATCGACCTCACCAGGGCATCGCCAACGCACGCCCGTTGAAGCCGCTACCCCCTTCTTCGCCCGGACGGCGGCTGCGTCCACGATCGTGCTTCTCCAGTCGACCATGCCGCAGCCGCCCAACCCGTCCAACACGGCCCGGTGCATCAGAACCAACCGACGCGCCGGCTCTGACAACACCACAGTCCGACATCATCCCGGCCGATCACCGAGAGACCACGTGGGACACGTTCCTAGGCGTCACCGCTGGCGCTGGGGTTACGGGCTCGGCGCCGCACGCTGACGGTGTTCTGCTCGGGAGCCGAGGTAGCAGCATCGCAGTCCGGTCCGCACGTGTGAGCGCAGCTCGGCACCGATGAGCGGGTCGGCGTCGGTGATCCGGTCGAGGGCACGCCGGATGGCCTTCCCCACGGCGATCCGGGCCCGCTCGTCGTTGTCGGCGAACCGGCGCGCCCGGCCGCCGAGCCCGGTGGCCGAGGCCAGCTCGGCGATGAGCCAGTCCCGTTCGCGCTGCAGGTCCGCGGCACGGTCCGGGTCGCCGGCCATCTCGGATCGGTCGGCCTGGTCCTGTAAGTCCGCAAGCCGTTGCCTGTACTGGCGCTTCGCGGCCTCGTCCAGCAGCGGTTGGCCGGTCGTGGCGGGGCGTGCCGCGTCCTGCCCGCCGTGACCGGCCGCGAGGTCGGCCGCGGGGATCTCCTGGCCCGGATTGGCCATCAGTACCGCCAGGTACTCCAGGCCCAGGCAGTGATCGACGGTTGTGGCCCGTCCGCCCAGCTCGACATCCCAGCGCGTGCCGCGGCGCCGGCACATCGCCGGGGTTCCGCGCCCGGGCGCACCGGCATCGCCGTCCCGGAGGCGCGCGGTGCCTCGTTCGATGCCGGGCGGCGGCATGTGCAGTTCCGCGGCCTCCTCGGCGGCGGCGATCAGCTCCGCGTCGGCCGCGGCCAGGTCCTGGGACCGGCCCGGCAGAGCGAGCGCATGGGCGAGGCGGGCACGCGAGAGCGCGGTGGCGGGCCGGTGCCCGAGTGTCATGTTGTCCTGGACGGCCGCGCGCAGGTGCCGGACCGCGGCGCTGGTGTCGCAGGTGGTCAGCGCGGCCATCCCCAGGCAGTGGTGGACCGAGCCCAGGCAGGTGATCCCGTGCCCCGCGATCACCGGGAGCCGGGCGTAGGGCGCCAGCAGAGCCGCCGCCTCGGCCGCGGCGCCGGTGTCGTTGAGCAGCCAGGCCGTCTCGGTGACGCAGTACATCGTCAGGAGCCAGGTCGCCGCCTGCGGAAGGGCGGCCAGCCCGCGGCCGCGCAGCCGGGCGAGCATGCTCGTGGCCAGCGGACGGTCGCCCGCCGAAGCCGCGGCGAGCGCCAGGGACGCGTACGTGGAGTAGTCGGTCTCGCTGAGCGTGGGCGAGTCCACCAGGTCCGACAGCATCGGCCGGAGCTCGGCGATGCGGCCCTGGAACCAGCGGATCGTGCCGAGCTGCCCGCCGTACCAGGCCCGGGCGTTGACGCCCGCGGCGGTGGCGCCGCGCTCGGCCCACGCGTCGGCCGCCGCACCGGCCGCCGCGAGCCGGCCCGCGCGGACGCCCAGCATCACCTCGATCACCTCCACCATGGCCCGGACGGCCCGGTGCTCGTGGATCGCGAGGTGTTCGCGCAGTTCGGCCAGGCTGCGGGCGGCGTGCGGGTGGGCGTCGAGGAAGAGGTCGACGGTGTGCAGCAGCAGACCCACCAGCAGGTCGCCGGGACGGCCCGTCCTGGACGCCTCGCCGATCAGCTCCTGGGCCAGTTCCAGTCGCAGCGGCCCGTGCCCGGGACCCATCGCGCAGTAGTGCGCCAGCGTGAGGGCCTCCACCTTGGCCACTCTGTCCCCGGCGGTGCGGGCCTCGGCGACCTGCGCGAGGATCGGGCCGGGCTCCCCGGTGCGGTACGCCCGTTCGGCTGTGAGCCTGATGCGCAGCCGCAGCGCCAGGACCGACCGGGGGGCCAGGCGGCGCAGCGCGGCGCGTTGCCGGGTCCGGGTCGCCGCCGCGTCCGCCACCGTGCGCTGCTCCTGCGCCCAGATCCCGCCCAGCCCCAGCGCGGCGCGGGCCAGCGTGTCCGGGTCGTCGCTGTGTTCGGCCTCGTCGTAGGCCGCCGCGAAGAGGCCGCGGGCCGTCCACGGGTCGCCGTCCACCAGCAGCGCGTGTTCTGCTGCCAGTAAGGCCGTCGTCCCGTTCTCCGCGACGCCGTCGCCCAGGTCGCCACTGCCCATGACGACCGAACCCGGCCCTGGTGATGTCCTCACAGCTGACCCCCGTGCGAGACCGCCGACGTCTAGGGCACGGCGGTGATCCCGCCCGGGTTCAGCCCGCAGCCCGGTCGGACATGGCCGGAACCGGCACCGGCGGGGGAGTGGCGCGCAGCGCGCGGACGTCGGGGACGCTGTAGGCGGCGGCCGCGGCCAGCAGGGCGACGACAGCACAGCCGCCGAGGACGACCGGCGCGCCCAGGACCGCGGCGGCCGGGCCCGCGCCGACCATCGCGACCGGCACCAGGACGGTGCCGATGAGGGCGATGAGGGACTGGACGCGGCTGATGTGCTCCTCGGGCAGCCACGCGCCCAGCGCCGACTGGTACACGACCAGCTCCAGCGTGCCGCCGGCCCCGCACACCACGGCGGCGACGGCGACAAGCGGGAACGGCAGTCCCGCGGCCATGGCGCCCAGCAGCGTCGCCTCGGGCAGCATGACCAGGCAGCAGATCAGGCCGGGCCGTTGCGGGCGGACCAGCACCGCGGTGATCGACCCGGCGGCGAGCCCCGCGCCCAGCGCGCTACTGAACAGCCCCCAGGTGACCGCCCCGTCATAGCGGTCGGCCGCCCACACCGGCCCGAGCACGGTGATGCAGGTGGCCCACAGGGCCGAGGACGTCGCCGACAGCAGCGCGATGGCCGCGACCCAGCGCAGGCCGACGAGCACCCGCCAGCCTTCGGCGATCTCGGCGCGGAACCGGGCGGCGGGACGCGGCCGGACGGGCGGCACCGCCAGCCCGCCGAACAGCAGCCCCGACAGCAGGAACGAGGCCGCGTCCCACGCCAGCACCCAGCCCGGGCCGCTGAAGGCGATCACGACGCCGGCGATCGGCGGGCCGCCGATCGCGACCATGTTGTTGGAGATCTGCGCCAGCCCGTTGGCGTCGGGCAGTGCTTCCTTGTCCACCAGCTGCGGCAGCAACCCCCTCGCCGCGGGACCGAAGAACGCCGTGACGGCGCCCTGGAGCAGTTGCAAGGCCGCCAGCGCGGTCACCGACGCCGATCCGGTCAGCACCAGAACGGCGACGGTGCCCTGCACGGCGGCGCTGGCGTACTGGCAGCAGGCCAGCACCGTCCGGCGCGGATACCGGTCCGCGACGACGCCGCCGACCGGAGACAGCGCCATGAACACGATCGGGCCGCCCACCAGGACGAGACCGATTCCGGTGGCGCCGCCACCGATGCCCAGCACGGCGTAGGCGGCCGCGATCGGCGCGACCGTCGAACCGGTCACCGAGACCCAGCGGGCCGCGAAATAGCGTCTCCATGCCGGGTTTTCGCGCGCCAGGGCGATCGCCCCGGCCAGTCGGCGGGGGAGGGGTCGGGGCATCCTCACCGGCTGCTCCGTGGATCGGTGTTCACGGCGTTCACCTTTCTGGGCGGCGGACGTGGGTGGGCCCCGGTCCCATCGTCGCGCGATGGGACCGGGGCCGCTGGAGAACTGGCCGGTCAGGCCGACTGCAGCTCGGCGGTCGGGAGGCTGGTCCTGGTCGCGGTGCGCAGCGCGTGGTTGTCCTGCATCCCCTTGTCGCAGCTGGTCTCGGGGATGATGGCGCCTGAGCGGGCGGCCTCAAGGTAGGCGTCGACGTCGGTCTCCTCGAGGCCGAGGCCGAGCGCCGGGCCGGCCAGCCGCAGGCTGGTGGCGGCGCGTTCGGTGGGCTGTGCCATGGTGCGTTTCCTTTCCTGGACGTCCGGCCCGGCGGATTTACCGGGCCGAAGCAGCGATCGCGACGATGAGCCGCTGGCCGTTCTCCACGGGAACGACCGAGGTGGTGAGCCATCCGGGGGCGACGACCATGACGCCGCGCGAGGGCCGGGCCAGGATCGCCCGGCCCCAGGGCAGGCCGGGCACGGCCGTCTGGTCGCTGGCCGGCCGGGGATCGGCCAGGGCCAGGCAGCCCGACTCGCGGGCGGCGGGCGCCGGGGTCGCGGCGAGGTAGCACCAGCCGGCCCACGTGGCGGGCCGGGCCTCGGCGGGGACACCGTGGCCCGCCTCCCAGACCTGCACGGTGAGGTCCACGTCGCCGGCGGTGCGCTTGCGGTCGGCCGCCGCGTCCATCGCCTCGGCGAACAGTGCGGCGAGGCGGCGCGGGTCGTTCAGGGCCTCGTCCGCCGGGATCTCCCGGCAGGCCGCACCGCCGGTGGTGCCGGGCGGGTCCATGGCCGTCAGATCCGGCCGGACGATGCCGTCCAGGTCGACGTTGCCGACCAGGACACTGGTTCCCCACAGCAGCCGGACGGGCGAGGGGTCGGCCGCGCTGGGCGCGATGAGCGTGGAGGCGGTCATGACATGCCCGCCCAGTCCTTGTCGTAGGCGACGTTCCAGGCGACGCAGATGCGCCGGCCGCCGCCGGTGAGGGTGGCCTGCACCGAGTGCGGCAGCCATCCGGGGAAGGCCACCATCCGGCCGGGCACCGGCTCCACCCGGTAGACGCCCTGGGAGGCGAAGCGGGCCACCGCGGCGGGCCGCGGGTCCAGCAGCTGCAGGTAACCGGCCTCGCCGGTGTCGCCGCCGTCGCCGGACTCGACGTAGAACACCCCGGACCAGGCGGAGTCGTGGTGGGTGTGCGGGCGCAGGCTGCCGCCCTCGGCGTAGACCACCGTCCACGCCTCGGCGATCACCTCCTGGGTGACCTCGTCGGCCGCCTCTCCCAGGGTGGCGCGGGTGAGCGCGCTGACGGCGTCGACGATCCGGCCCTTGAACCAGTCCACGATCGGGTCGTCCCACTGCAGGATGTCCTGGTTGGCCTTCGTCGCGGTGATGACCCCGAAGTTCGACGCCTCGGGATCGGTGCCGGTGCGTTCCAGGATGAGGTCACGGAACGATGGGAGGAGCTCACCGGCCGAGGCGATGTCGGCGACGTAGAGGGGGCTGCCCCAGGCCGCGAACGGCGCGAACCGGTCGGGGCGCCGTGCGGGCGCGGGACTGGGTGCTGTGAGGGTCATGTGGTCTCCTGCAGTCGGCGGACGAACGCGCGTCCGATGTCGGTCAGGTCAGAGGCGGCCCGGTCGAGCAGGTCCAGGCAGCCGGCCCGGTACACCGCCAGGTGCGCGAGGCGGCCGGGTGGGGCGTCGCCGCACACCCGGTACATGCGCGTCAGCGCGGTCGCGACGTGCGCGGCGCCCAGCACCTCGGCCGGCGAGCGGTCCGCGGTGCCCGAGGGAAGCGTGCGGCGCGCGGCACCGGGCCGCTGGAGCCGCCACACCTCCTCGATCAGGTAGAGCCACTGGTGCGCCAGCTCGTGCAGGAGCTGCTCGCGGACCTCCAGCGGCGCGTCGAAGGCGGCGCGGGCCAGCAGGACGTGTTGCGGCCACGCTTTGGACGAGGCGGAGATCGCACCGCCGTCGGGATGCAGCAGCGCGTACCTGACCGGCAGGTCCAGCAGCGGCCCCCACTCCGGGACGGCGGCGGCCAAGCCTGCGCGGGCCTGCGCGACCTGGCCGCGCTGGACCCGGGTGAGCGGCCGGGCGGGCATCGCCGGTCCGTCGACCAACGTCAGTGCCCGCGCCGGGGCGAGCCAGCCCTCCAGCGTCCGCTCCGACAGCCCCCGGGTCCGGCCCTGCCGCTCGGCCAGGACGTGCCGGGCCGCCGCGGCCGCCGCCAGCAGCCGCCGGGAGCGGAACCCGTCGTCCACGAAGGGCAGGCCGCCGAGGTCGGCGAGCGGATCGGTACAGGTGATCGCGGGTGCAGGGCCGCTCATCGGATCTCCTCGGTGGTGAGGATGTGGCCGGTGAGCGCGGGATGCTCGTCCAGAGGGCGGTCGTCCAGGCCGGCCACGAAGAGCCCGACGCCCGCGCGGCGGCCGACCTGCAGGCATGGCAGCCGGCGCTCGGCTCCGGGCACGGGAGTCCAGTACCGGGCCGGAGGGGGCGTCATCGCCGCGAGAACGTCCGGTCCGCAGGAGACGCCCTCATAGGCGTCGTGGCCGAACCGTACGTGACCCATGTCGAAGTCATCGATCAGGACGACACCGGCGCGGATCGCCGCCAGTTCCCGCGGCAATGGCCACGCGCCCCAGTGCGCGTCCAGGAAGTAGAAGGGCCGGTCGAACGCCTCGGCCGCGTCCGCGATCAGCGCGGGGGAGTCTTGGCAGGTGACCGTGACGTTCGGCAGGTCGCGCACCCGGTGCGCGGTGAACCGCGCGTACTCGGGATCGATGTCGCAGGTCATGACCGCCAGGCCGGGGTAGCGGCGCCCCAGGTAGGCGGCGGTGTCCCCCAGATGGCAGCCGGTCTCGACGACCGCGTCGCAGCCGTAGGCGTCGATCAGGTCATCGACCAGCAGGGCGACGGTGACATCGAAGCCGAACGGGCCCCCGCCGCCGGCCAACCGCTCCTGACCCGCGCGGATCGTCCGATAGAACACGCGCAGGACTTCATCGGTGGCGTCCTGCGGGGCCAGGAACTGCCGTGCGTCCGTACCCACGCCGCACGGCACCGGGGCCCGCCCGCTCGGGTTCCGAGCTGATCTCGCCATGAGCCTCTCCACGGATCTCGCGATCCGGAGGCGCCTTTCCCGCCGGACCTGTCACCCAGAAGGCGTTCCAGCCCGGTTCCATGACCCCGTTCCAGCCCGTTCCAGCCGTGCCACGGAGTTGCTCGGAGACGCCCGCTGTGCCTGCCGAAAACTACGTCCGTGCAGGTGAGACGTGCAGGACGTGGACTCCGACACGGGGCTTGATCAGTCGCATGGACAGGCCGCGGCGAGGTGGAGCGGCCGGACACGGTGCTGCGTTGGCACCGAGACCTGATCGCCGGTCGGTATGCTGCCCGCTCGAAACCCAAGCGGCCAGGCCGGCCACTGACCGTCCGTTCCATCCGGCTGCTGGTTCTGCGTTTGGTGCGGGAGAACCCGGGCTGGGGCTACCGGCGGGTGCGCGGCGAGTTGCTGGTGCTCGGCATCAAGGTGGCGCCTTCCACTGTCTGGCGGATCCTCAACGGCGCTGGCGTCGATCCGGCGCCTGAGCGTTCCGCCACCACCTGGGCCGGTCTCCTGCGCTCCCAGGCCGAGGTGCTGCTGGCGTGTCACTTCCTGGAGACCGTGACTCTCACCGTCGCCCGCATGTACGTGCTGGAGGTCATCGAGCACCACACCCGCCGCGTCCGGGTTCTGGGCGCCACCGGCCACCCGACCACAGCGTGGGTGACCCAAGGGGCGCGGAACCTGGTCATGGATCTGCAGGACGCCGGCTGCCGGGCACGGTTCCTGATCCGCGACCGCGATGGTAAGTTCCCCGACTTGTTCGACGCCGTCTTGGCCGATGCGAATATCCGGGTGGTGCTGACCAGGGCGCGGATGCCCAGGATGAACGCGGTGATGGAGCGGTGGGTACAGACCTGCCGCCGTGAACTGCTCGACCGGACTCTGATCTGGAACCAGCGTCACCTGCTCCACGCCTCCGCGAGTTCGAGACCTTCTACAACGAGCATCGGCCTCCTCAGGGCATCGCCAACGCCCGCCCGCTGAAGCCGCTGCCTTCAGCGATCACCGAACCGAACCAGATCGCTCACCTGAACATCCGAAGAAGGCAACGGCTGAGAGGGATTCTCAACGAGTACGAACATGCTGCTTGACCTGCGCGGACGAGGTTTTCGGCAGGGACAACCTCGCCATCCCGGGCGACGCCGCCTCAGCCGGGTCTTGCGGTGGTGGCGGTGCCGGTCCGCGGCAGGAAAAGGGCACTGACGAGGCCGATGACACCGATCACGGCCAGCGTGATCATCGCTGCCGCGTAGGCGTGCTTGGAAAGCCCGGCGACGAGGATGGTGCCGGCTATGGCGGTGCCGAGCGAGGAACCGAGGTTGGAGACGCTGCGGGACAGACCGGATATCTCACCTTGCCGGCCCTCTCCGAAACTCGACTGCACGACGTTGACGGACGGGGTGAGCATCACGCCGATGCCCAGTCCGGTCAGCAGGAGGCCGGGAGCGAAAGCCCAGGGATCCGAGAGAGCGTGCACCATGGCGATCAGGACGGCGATGCCGGCGATGGTGACGGCGAAGCCCGAGACGATGAGGGTCCGCTGCGCCCGCCGCCTGGCGAGCCGTTCGGCCGTCAGCGACGACGCCAGCAGGCCCACGGTGGCCGCAGTGAAGATCACTCCGGTCCGGACGGCATCGTAGTGCCGCACGACCTGCAGGTAAGCGGCGACCGTGAACGAGGTCCCCATGAGCATGAGCCATTGGACGTTCTGGGTCACGAGCCCGAGATTGGACGTCCGGTCGCGGAACAGGCTCGTCGACAGAAGCGGCTCCTCACCGGCGCGTTCACGGGCGCGGATCCACCGGAGGAACCAGGCGAGGACGAGCGCTCCGGCGACGAGCAGACCCAGCGTGAGCCAGGCGTTGTTCTTGGCCGCCAGGACGCCGGCCACGATCAGGATGAGGCCGATGGCCGACAGTACCGCCCCCCGGACGTCGAAGGGACGCGCCGGATCGGGGGGCACGGGGTCCCGGACCGCCCTGCCCAGGATGATGATCAGCACGATCACGAGCGCCTGGAAGACGAAGGCCGCCCGCCAGCTGAGAGCCGTGGTGATCAGCCCTCCGATCAGCGGCCCCGCAGCTGCGCCGATGCCCCCGAAGGCCGTGATCGCCCCGAAGGCGCGGGCGCGCGAGGCCAGGTCCGAGAACATCAGGGTCGTCAGGATGTAGACGGGAGGTATCAGCAGGGCGGTGCCGGCCCCCTCCAGCAGCGAGTTGCCGAGGATGAGGACGCCGAGGCCGGGTGACGCCGCGGACAGCAGGGCGCCCGCACCGTAGACGATGAGGCCGGCCATCAGGCATCGCTTCCGGCCGTAACGGTCGGTCAGCTTGCCGCCGGGGATCATCAGGGCCGCCATCACCAGTAGGAAGGCGGTGATGGCGATCTGCACGCCCTGGACCGTCGTGTCGAGGTCGCGGCTGATGTCATTGATCATGACGTTCATGTTCGACCCGGCGAAGCTGCAGATGAACTGGGCGAGTGCGAGCGGGAGCAGCACCCTTTGCGAACGGACCGGCGATTCCGGGGATGTTCGTGTCTCATCCACCGGCGTCGACCTCTCTCCAGGCTCCGAGGGAGTCAGCCCCGCAGCGCGTCATCGGTCGCTCGCCTGCTCGATGCGATCGTTGAGCGCCACGGCCGCCGAGATGAGGGCGAGATGCGTGAACGCTTGGGGGAAGTTCCCCAGTTGCTCCCCGGTGGGCCCGATCTCTTCTGCGAAAAGGCCGACATGGTTGGCGTAGGTGAGCATCTTGTCGAACGCGTAACGGGCCTGCCGCAGCCGGTCGGCCTTCGCGAGCGCCTCGATGTACAGGAAGCTGCAGAGGCAGAATGTGCCCTCCGAGCCGCGCAGCCCGTCCGGTGATGCCTCGGGGTTGTACCGGTAGACGAGGCTGTCGCTCACCAGCTCCCGCCCGATCGCGTCGAGCGTCGACAGCCAGGCCGGGTCGCGGGGCGGGACGAAGCCGACTTTCGGCATGAGCAGGATCGATGCGTCCAGTACATCGGTGTCGTAGTGCTGAACGAAGGCTTGGCGCCCGTCGTGCCAGCCCCGCTCGATGATCTGCTGGAAGATCGCGTCCCGCGTTCCGGTCCACCGCGCGACGTCGGCCGGACGGGAGCAGGCCGTCGCCAGGCGGATGCTCCGGTCGAAGGCGACCCAGGTCATCAGTCGGCTGTAGGTGAAGTCCTTGCGTCCGCCGCGGGTCTCCCAGATTCCCTCGTCCGGCCTGTCCCAGTGGTCGGCGAGCCAGTCGATGACCTTCGTGACGTCTTCCCACTCCCGGATTCCGCCGATGTCGCCGGACTGGGCCAGGGCGTAGACGGCCTCCCCGTAGATGTCGAGCTGGATCTGATCGGCGGCCGCGTTGCCCGCGCGTACGGGCGCCGATCCCCGGTAGCCCTCCAGGTGGTCGAGAACCTCCTCGGTGAGGTGGGGCTCACCGTCGATCCTGTACATGATCTGCAGCGGCTCGCCCGAGGCGGTGCCGCCGGAGGCGAGGCGGTCGCGTAGCCACCCGCGGAAGGCCGCCGCCTCCTCGGCGAATCCGAGATCGAGAAGGGCCCGCACGGAGAGCGAGGCGTCGCGGATCCAGGTGTAGCGGTAGTCCCAGTTGCGTTCGCCTCCGACCTGTTCCGGCAGGCCCATGGTCAGTGCCGCGATCGGGGCGCCCGTGGGGGCGTAGGTGAGGAGCTTCAAAGTGATCGCCGACCGGTTCACCATGTCCTGCCAGCGGCCTCGGTAGGTCGACCTGCGGAGCCAGCGGAGCCAGAACGCGTTGCAGGTTTCGAACTCGGCCGCAACGTTGGCGGCCGATGGTGCGGCGGGCCTCGGTGCGCCCGCCGTGTCGCTGGTCAGGACGAACGCCGCCGTCTCGCCGGCCTCGAGACGGAACCGCGACGTGATGTCGCCTTCCACCGCTTCGAGCGTGACGGGCCCGACAGCCTGGAGATGCAGGTCCGTACCCGGCCCCCGGAACACCGCGGAATCCTCACCGGGCCGGACCAGTTCGTGGGACGCCCTCGCGTAGTCGAACCGCGGACGGCAGTCGAAAGCGAAGGCGAGACCGCCGCGGACGACCCGCACGACCCTGATGAGACGGTGCCTGCCGGTCGGCTCGGCCGACTCGATCGGCACCATGAAATCCGCGATCTCTCCGACGCCCTCGGGCGCCATGAACCTGGTGATCAGGATGGCCGTATCCGACAGGTAGAGCTGCCGGACCGTCCCGCTCTTCGGTTGCTCCGGCACGGCCCTCAGTCCGCAGTGCCCCCCGCGCGCGCCGTCCAGCAGCGAGGCGAAAACGCTCGGGGAGTCGAATCGGGGCGTGCACCACCAGTCGATCGTCCCATCGGAGGACACGAGTGCGGCGGTCTGCAGATCACCGACCATTCCATGCTCGGCGATGTGGACATAGCCATCCATCAGCGACGCCTCCGATCCACATCTCGAAGCCATGCCTTCGATTCACTCTGGCAGCTGCGCTCGACTCTTCTTCTCAAAGTCGCCCCCCGGTTGGGTTATGGATTGTTTGCGCCGCTCATCTGCTTGCGTGGTGTGCCGCTCTCTGTGAGCGACGGCACGCACGGTGCCAGCGTCCGACGGCCCGTGCCAGCCGGACATCCCCCCGCGAGGAGTCTTGGCTTCCCGGCGCCCGCCCGCCTGGCCGAGCCCGAATGTCGATGTGCCACGCGCGCCACCTGCGGCGGGTGATGTCCCTGGGACACGGTCGATACGACGATTCACGCCGAGCGAGGTAAGGACCGGCATTATCGCCCCGGAGGGGAACCACCATGTCCATGACGCAGCCGAGTACCGGCGCCAATGTGCACCGATCATCCGAAGGAGTGGACAGGACCCTGCTCATGCGGCTGGCCGGCGGCGGCACGGCCCTGGCCGTCCTCGCCATAGTGCTCTCCTTCGCCCTGGGCTCGCCATCGTCGCCTGGGAGGAAGCCACCATCGGCGTCATCGCCGTCCTCATCGGGCTGCAGTTCATCGTCGGCGGCATCCTGCGCCTAGTGCAGGCCGCCTCCCCGGAGGTCGAAGCGAACTCGCGCGCTCTTCACCGTCCTCGGAGCCGCATCGCTCGTCGTGGGAGCCTCGCCCTGCGTGACGTGCCCCAGACCCTCACGGTGCTGGCCGTCATCGTCGGCATCGCCTGGCTGGTCGGAGGCGTCGTCGAGTTCGTCGTCGCGCTCTCCGACAGAGCCCGCACCGGACGGGACTGGGACTCGCCGTGGCGGTCCTCTCCGTACTCGCCGGGATCGACCGTCGAGGGCGTTCATGTGCTGCCCGCCGCAGAGGACGCCGGGGATGCCATCGCGGACATTCCCAGCGGAACCGCCGCGGCGCTCCTGCTGATCGAGAACCACTGGGCGGTGGCGCTGCGTGACGCGATCATGCGTGCGAACGGCTTCCGGATCAGTGACGCCTTCGTCAGCCCGTTCGACCTCGTGGAGATCGGGCTGCACACCGCGCAGGAGGCGCGACGGCTGCAGGACATGGAGACTTCGGAGACTGCGACGGGCCGCTGAACGCCCCGCAACGGAAAGGAGCTCCACATGTTCGGAGCCAGAAGGATCGCACACCGCACCGCACGCCGCGTCGTCCGGCGGACCTAAGAACGAGCGCCGGCGGGGCGACCACCCCGCTGGCGCGGCGCGTCCGGCCCGGGGGCGGCCTTCCCCGGGCCGGACTTCTGCGCTCGATGGGGCATCGGGCGTCTCGCACAGCTCTGGTGCGACGCCGGCGTCACCCGCGTGGAGTGACGTACAGTGACCGACTGATCGATAGCGTCAAGGCGTGCCTGCATGGAATTCCGAAACGCCGGACCACCGCGACCGTGACAAGAGGCTGGCGAGGCTAGCGCTCCTGTCCGCGGCATCGACCGTCCTGACGCTCTTGCTGTCGGCAGGGGTCAGAAGCATCGCCCTCCTGGCGGTGGGAGCGGCGGCCTTGGTCGTCACGACGGTCGTTCCTCATCATGAATCCGCGGTCGGGCGGAGGCAAGGTCGAAAGGTTCGGGCTGGTGGAGAAGGCGCGTGAGCTCGGGGCCGAGGTCGTCGTGCTCGATCCCGCTCGGCCGCAGGACGTCGCGGAGCTGGCCGAGAGCGCGGTGGTCGCCGGCGCCGATCTGCTCGGGGTGGCGGGCGGCGACGGTACCCAGGCCCTGGTCGCCGCGGTCGCGGCCCGCCATGACGTGCCGTTCCTCGTCGTCTCGGCCGGCACCCGCAACCACTTCGCCCTGGATCTCGGCCTCGACCGGGACGACCCCTCCACCTGCCTGGACGCGCTCACCGACGGCGTCGACCTCCGCGTCGACCTCGGCCGCATCGCGGACCGCGCCTTCGTGAACAACGCCTCTTTCGGCGCGTACGCGACGATCGTCCAGAGCCCGGCCTACCGCGCCGACAAGGTTCGAACGGCCCTGCAGATGCTTCCCGACCTGCTCGCCGAGCACCGCGCACCGCGGTTGGAGGTCAGGGCCGGCAACGTCGTCATCGAAAATCCGCAGGCGGTCCTCGATGAGCAACAATCCCTACCAGGGCGGCGACATCGCCGGGTTGGGGCGCCGTGCTCGACTCGACGGCGGTGTCCTGGGCGTCCTCGGCGTCCGGGTGGCGAGCGCGGCCCAGGCCGCGGGGCTGCTGCGCGGCCGGCGCGGGCCGGGAGCGTCCTCGCTGACGGCCTGTGAGGTCGTCGTCGACTCCGAGGCCGCCGAGATCCGGGTCGGTGTCGACGGTGAGGCGCTCACTCTCCGGACACCCGTCGTGTGCGAGATACGGCCGGGTGTGCTGCGCGTCCGCGTGCCGCCGCACACGCGCCGGCTGGCGCCTCCGCGCCCACCGTTGGACTGGCGGCGCCTGTGGCGCCTCGCATCCGGGCGCCTGACGCGGGCAGGACCTGGGCGGCTGTGATACCGCCCAGGTCCTGACCGGCCCGCCTCAGGGGCGGGGCGGCGTTCACTCCGCCCGATGCGCGCGGCCCCCCGGGGGCCGATCGGCGGGGACGCGCGCGGCTCACCCACCAGGGATGAGATCCGGCCATGGGCATCCCGGCGCGTAAGCTGGACTGACGAGCAACGATGCGGACCGGAAGCCGCCGCCGGCACGGGCCGCACACAGGCAACGGACCGTCCTTGAGACGCCACAGGACTTCGAACGAGGCAGCACCCGAACGGCTCGGCGATCGCCGTCCCGAGCGCGTCCGGGCCGCACTCGCGCGGCTGAGCCACGTGAGCGGCGTCCGGCGTCTGGAGGGAATCGGGAAGAACCCGTTGTGGTCCCGGTTGACGGCGGTCGACTTCTTCGGCAACTCCTTCCAACTCGCCGCGCTGGCGATCCTCTGCTTTTTCCCGTTCCTCATCGTGATCACGACTGCTGCAGGGCAGGACGCCGCCACCGTGATCATCCGTTGGCTGGGGCTGGACACTCCGGCTGCACGCGCCGTCGAGGATCTCTTCGAAGCGGCCCCGGCGGCGGGCTCGTTCACCGTGCTCGGCGCGTGCCTGCTGGTCCTCGGGGCCATGGCGGTCGCCGGGACCCTGCAGAGTTGGTATCAGCGGGTCTTCGACGTGCGGAGCCGCGGGCTGCGGGATCTGCTCGCCCAGTCGTCCTGGCTCGCAGGGCTCCTCGGGTACGCCGCCGTGCAAGCCGTGCTCGGACGAGCGTCCGGCGCGCTCGGTGGGCCGATTCTGCAAGGCATGACCGGTCTGACATTGGCGACGCTGTTCTGGTGGTGGACGATGAAGGTCATGCTGGGGAAGGCCGCCGACTGGGGGTCGCTGTTCCCCTCCGCGCTGGCCACCGGCGTCTGCTGGGTCGGCCTGGGCGTCTTCTCATCCCGCTTCTTCTCGGACGAGATCGTCGCCAACAAGCAGAGCTACGGATCGATCGGCGTCGTCATGGTCATCATGTCGTGGCTGGTCGCCACCGGGGTCGTCGTCCATCTCGGCTCCGTGGTCGGCAGCCTCTACTGCGAGCGGCGCGAAACCCGCAGCGGTCCAAGGCGCCACGATTGATCAGTGCCGCCCGGCCTGACCATGGCGAGCGCGGTCCGGCCGGCACTGTGCAGGTGGGCGCAGGCAAGCGGCGTGCATGGCCGCTCGACGCGACAGAGCGACACGTCGCCTACAGGGCCCACCGAATCTCGAGAGACGCCGAGCGGTGCATGAGCGGGCCATGTACGGTCGGCGCGTCTCACCCAGGGGAACCCAAGATGGCTAATGCTGGCAGGGTTCGCCAACAGCAAACGCGCGGGCTATTACCAACTGGCCGGCCGCCATGCAGACGTTGCTTCCACGCCCACCATGGCCATACCCCTTACGGGCTTGGTCACCAGCCCGGTCGACCCCCCGGCGCTCGCCTAACCATCCTGTGCCGCTCGGATACTCGGTTTCATGCTGTGAGCTGGGATCTGCTGCGGTGCCGCGGCAGTCACTGCGACCATCTCAAGGCGTTGTTGTCTCTGCTGTACCGGTTGGTCCGGAGCCTGCTCGGCCTGCTGGTGATGCTGGTCCGGTCTGATCCGTCCAAGGACGTCGAGCTGCTGGTGCTGCGTCATGAGAACCAGGTGCTGCGCCGTCAGGTAGCAGGTCGTCCGCGCTGGGGTCATGGCGACCGGGTCTGGTTTGCGGCGTTGTCCCATGCAGCAGGCCCGCCACCTGGCCATGGACCTGGCCGACCGCATCAGCACGCTACGTTTCCTTATCCACGACCGCGACCCGGTTTTCACTGGCGCCTTCGATGAGGTGTTCAAAGCCGAAGGCGTCCGGATCATCAGGACCCCTCCGCAGACGCCGCGGATGAACGCTGTCTGCGAACGGCTGATCGGAACCCTTCGTCGCGAACTGCTGGACCGGGTGTTGGTCCTGGGGGAGCGGCACCTGGTCTTGGTGCTCGGTGAATACCTGGATCACTACAACGGCCATCGGCCGCACCCAGCTCGAAACCAACTTCCCCCGGACACCGAAGCCCAGCCCGTCCAGGACCCGGTTGAACCCAACGACCTGCGATCCATCCGGCGAAGACCCGCCGTCACGGGCGTGGTCAACGAATACCATCACGCCGCATAGCTACAGCTCAGGCCACGTAACTCACTAATCGAGCGGCACACGGTGTTAGCTTGTTCTTTATCTACCAAGATCTTCCAGGCTTGCCGATGGCCTTGAGGGTTTCGGGGCGTTTGACAGTCTTGCCGACGTCGTAGCGGGGTGCCCGGCGTCTGTTCTTGGCGCCGGGTGGACGCCCGGGACCGGTTCCTTGGGGTTTGGGAACACGAGTCGGGCAGGCGAGGTGAGCGCGGATGTTCCTGAACTCCGGCGAACCCGGGCCGGGGTGAGCCGGTCCGAGGCGGTGGGTTTCTCCCAGGGCCGACGGAGGTCGGTGGCGAGCAGTCGCGCGAGTCGGAGCTGAGTGTGAGCGACGATCAGGATCCAGGTCCAGCGGTCCGCCGCCTGGGGAGCACGGAGTCTTGGGGTGGTCCAGCCCAGGGTCTGCTTCGCGAAGCGGGAGGTGTGTTCCAGGTCGAAACGGCGGAGAAATGCCTGCCAGAAACGATCCACATCGTCGGCAGTGGCACCGATCTTCGAGGACCACAGCCACACCGGCCGAGCATCCCGGTCCTTCGACAGGTGCTCGACCTTCAGCCGTATCAACGTGCCCTTGACCAAGGGCAGTTCTCCGTCGTGGTCCAGCCATGAGGAACGGTGGTGAGCCGGGGGTGGACCCGGTCCCATGCCTGCGTTTGGGCCTTGCCGTAGTTGGTGGTGTTGGTGACCGTGGTGATCGCGGGTTCGGGCCAGGTCTGCGGCTTGGTGAAGCGGAACTCCGGGCCGTGCTTGGGCGGCCGGCCGTTGGTTCCCGGCTGACGGGGCGGCTTGGGCAGCCGCATGACGTGGTCGGACCGGACCCTGCTAACCAGCTCGACGGGTAGGTCACGCAGAACCCACGCCAGGCGGGTGACGTCATATCCGGCGTCACTGACGATCACGATATGGCTGTCTTCGCCCGGCCGTAGACGAGGCAGAACAGCCGCTCGGCCGAGCACGGCGCGTCCGAGCGAAGCCACGGTGACACATCGACCACCAGGACCGGCGCCCGCCCTTGAAACGAGGCAGCGGCAGCCCGGCCAGCACCGTCCGCAGCCGATCGAGGTCGATCCGGCCGCGGTTCAGGCCGCCGTACATCGCTCCGTGCCCACGACGATGTTCGGGCAGCAGCGTCAGATCCACCGGGGACCTCACCGCCCCGTCCGCACAAAGCACCGCCTCCATCAGCTCGAACAACTCATCGCGTCGAGCAGTCAGACACTCGTAGAACTCGCTCCGGAAGCGTGACGCTTGCGCGAACGCTTCCCTCTGGACAGCATCAGGCAGCAGACTCACCCTCACGGCCTTCGTCTCGGTCAGTGCACCTTGGTCGGAGCACATGATCAGGCGAAGGCCGCCCTCATGTCCGGCAAACCCTCAGATGAGCGACTCAGCTTGAGATGCCGTTCGAGGTGACAGCGGCCAGAGCAGAGTCCCCATGTACGGCCAGTTAGGTGAGCACTCTCTGTGACTGCCCTTGAGCGTCAGGGTCGTTCGCCAAAGGGCCGGGGAGTGGCCGGTCGTGTTCGTTGCCGACTTACCCGATCGCCTTCCACCGGACCCAGGTGTCGATCCCCTCGGCCCGGTAGCGGGCGCCCGGGCCGAACCGCCACTCGGCCACCAGGCGCAGCGCATCAGCCGGCGCCCGGCGGTGCGGCATGAGCAACGATGTCAGCTCGTCATACCGCGCGTCGATCCCTCCGTGCCCTGGATGGCTGTCCACCTCGGCCTCTCCGGCCTCATAACGCCGGTTCCACTCGACATAGATGACCCATTGCTCGCGTTCCATCGCCGCAACGTCGTCGCTCGCGGGCCACACGTAGTACTCAACTTCATCAACCATGTCGAGCTGGTTGAGGCTTTGGAAGTAGTGCATCTTGCCGTCTACCTCGGCAAGACCTGCGCGTACGCCGTCATACCGATCCAGTTCGACGAGGACACGCCGAAAGCCGTCGGCAACGAGTCGATCTTCGCTCCAAGTCTCAGCCACATCGGCAGACTAGCGTCCGCCACCTTCACGAACTTTCCCCAGATGCACGCCAGGCTGGATTCACACAGAGTGACGAGTGACGGCTAGGTGCCTCCCCACCATCTGGCCGCCGGTGGGGAATTCCTAACTGGGCGCTGACATCGAGGCCGGTAGATAAGGAACAAGCTGAGTGAGTGTCCTTAAACCTGGGCCTTGGGTTTTGATCTTGTGGCGGTAGTTGGGTTTGGCGTTGTGGGCTTGGCCGTGCGGCCCGTCTCGGCGTTGTCGTGGTGGGTGAGGGATCTTGTCTGGTGTGTGGGCGTGTTCTGCTTGGTGGGATGCGCAGGGACGCGGTGTTTGCTCCGGTGTTGGCGGTGGCGGGAGGTGCCAGGCCGGGTACCTACGGGATGAACTGCACGTCCAAGAAGACCTCGTGCTTGTCACCGTTGGCGGTCGTCTCCTCGCCCTGGTACCGGATGGTTCCGCTCACGACGTGGAAGTTGAGCAGCGTGTTGTCGCCGACGTCATGCCGTCCGCAGGAGAGCTGGTTCGCCACCATCGCCGGACGCATGGAAAAGCCGTAGTAGAGGCCGGAATTGATCGGGGTGTCGACGTGGGGCAAGCCGACCTGCGACCCGATCTCGTACGAGGCGCCGATGGTATCGCGGCAGAGCACGCTCGACCATCGCTGGTCGGCCCAGGTGGCGACATTGGTGACCCCGCCGGGGTCGCTCGCGCGGAACGTGACGATGACGCGGTGCCCCGCCGACGCGTACGCCTTCGAGTTCTGCGACAGTTCTTTGGTATCGCTGGCATCCTGGTCGTAGACGGCCCAGGTGAGTTCCGACGTCGCGGGCGGCTTGTCGCATTCGGCGGCGAGGGTGAACGGAAGTATGATCGCCGCCAGACCGAAACAGGCCATCCGCCCGACCGTAGCCCTCGTCATGATCTTCTCCCCTGCCGCCGGGGCGAATTTGCGCGCCTACAGGGATGACAGTATCCGACCCCGGTATACGCGGCGCGGTACGGCCACACCTGGTCCGCCCGAGTCCGGATCACCACCTAGACCACCACCGCCGCCCCTGACGACCCATGGCCGGGCGACGGCCGGCCCTGGCAGGCCGGCCAGGTGACGACCCTGGTCCAATGGGGCCGCGCCGGACGGCCCATCGACCGTGACACCTGGTGGACCGGCTACGACATCGACGGCGCGCACATCCTGCCCGCGGCCGGCGTCGAGGTCATCGAAGTGCTCGACGAAAACCCGCCCACCTGACCCCGCCCCCCGGCTTCCTACGGGCCGTGCGCTGGCTGCCGATCGGGAGGCCCGATCCTCTTTAAGGCATCATGTCCACGGCCCTCCGGAACATCGCCCCTTTCCCGGAGGGCCGACTCAACGCTGCTGGTGAACATGCGCACGCCCCTGGCCCTCGGCGCGGCGCTGGCCGCCGTCGGCGCGCTGTGGACGGCACCGACCGCACCGGCGTCCGCCGCCACCCCCGTCACCAACGCCAGCACCGCCGTCGCTGCGCCCCGCCCGAGATCACCACCGACCAGGGCGACTACAGCGACGGCAAGGTCAAACCGATCGACGACGGCACCGGCATCATCGGGGTCGCCGTGGACCTAGACGCACCGACGGAGTACTGCGAGGGCGGCTACTACGACGGCGCACTCATCAAGCCGTAGCCCGTACCCGACCCGCTCGACCCGCACGGTCCTTCCCGTCGTCCCCCACGAGAGGCCCGATCATGGCGATCATTGGTAAGACCTCGCCCCGAGGCGTAGCCCTGACCGCGGCCCTGGCCGCCGCCGCGCTGTGCACGGCACCCGACACAGCGGCGTCGCCACCACGACACCAATGCCAGGATTTAAGGGTGTTCCCAATCGGCCCCGAATCCCGCGAAATTAAATTCCGCCGAAAATGTTTGTGCATCGATTAGCATCGAAATGCCTAGTCCAAAATAGATCGTAAGATCGTTCGGCCAAATAGTATTACCCGAGCTCAGTGCAAGCTTGTCGCCACAAATGGTTACCGAATGATCTTCCACTCGCTTGGCATTATCAAATACGTGCACCTTGCGGATGCAGCTGCTGACGTCCGATTTTCCGAGGATCATGATCTTCCTCACCTTTGGGCGAGAGTCTCGAATAAATACCGGCGTGGGCATGGGAACGTGAAACCATTGCTGAGTCCCTCTCTGGAGTCTTACGTACGCACCAAAACCGCGATACGCGATCTCCTCGAGGAGGTGGGGCGTTTCGGGAACGACTGCATTACCGTGGGTCCATAGCGCCGTAAGTGCCATCATTTCTCCATCGAAATGCGCGATCACCAAGACCGGTGTGCGCGTTTTGGTCGCGATGCGGGAAGCACTTTCCTAGTGAACCGGACCTAAACGCGCCAATCCGGATAGTTCAGTTTCTTGGTCAACAGGTGAACCCTTTCTGAATAATCCAGGAGGGAGGGGATGCGTTCGGTGAGGTGACAGCGCGGGAAGATCACACCGTCGTCCCGGCGGCCCCACCAGCGGTGCTGCCGGCCATGATGACCGCAGCGGGCGCAGATCTGTTCGGGCATATCGGTCGGTGCGGCAACCGCGCCGCACCGGCTACAAGCTGGTCTCCGAGGAACCGGAGACCACACGTGCACCCGATCCTCGGCGCAGCTCCGCAAGGACTGGATCGGGCAGGCCATCATCGACCAGGACGCCGACCGCCGGACCGCCATCCGCTCGGCAGGGCCGCTCGGGCAGGGCGCCGAGGGCGGCCTTTAGCAAGTCGCATCGGGCGGCGATGGCCATGCGGGAGCTCGTTTCAAGGCGCTGGCGGTGTCAGCACCGGCAGGTGGAGCGGCGACATCACGGGTAGAGACGACCGCGAGCCGTCTGACCAAGTGCGCTTCGGCCTGGCCGGCGCCGCCCGCCAGGTCGAACATGGCCACTGCGGCGGTCAGCATGACGTCGGCGAGTTCGTCCAGGACGTCAATCCGGGTCTTGTGGACGCCTTTGCAGGGGTTGCCCCCTGTCATTCCGATGTAGGCTTCGGCGACTTCGCCGACCTCTTCGGCGACCTTCAGCACCAGAGTCTGGGTCGGTACTTCAGCCAGGTAGCCGGAGCGGATCCGGGCGGTCTCGGCCCAGAAACCACGGCACGGTTCGGCCGGTTCAGTGGTCGTCACGGCGTCGAGACCAGGTGTCAGAGGGGCACCCGTCTTGGCTTTATCGAACATTTGATCGAGTCATATTGGCTGATGCCGGGGGCCTGGCGAGGTGATCTTTCACCCGCCAGGCGGGCGGCGAACGCGCCGCGCCGTACGTGCGCGCGGTCGGTGCGGGCAGCGTAATCCAGCGCCCAGCGAGCGATCACGTGCCCGTTGCTGGGCGGTGGATGTGAGCCGTGCGACCGGTCCCTTGCCGAGACGATGGTGGGTGAGAACTAACCGGGCTCGGTGGCGTTTTCTGAGCCGAGCAGTCCGTCGGTGATGGTGGTGGTGAGCCAGTGTTGGTACCGGTCCCAGCTCCATCCGCGGTCGGCGACCAGCCGGTGGGCGAGTTCGGGTGCGGTGAGAGCCCAGATCACGTCGGCCGCGGTGTCGGGTTCCATGCCCTCGCGCAGTCCGAAGTGCTCGGCGAGGTGGCGTGCGAGGGTGCGAGTGCCGATGGCGCGTTCGCCCTCGATGGTGTCGGTGAAAGCCCGCAGTTCGGCGTCTCCGGTGGCGGCCTGTGCGAGAGCCATGGTGAGCAGGGACATCACGCGCTCATTCAGAAGGCGGGCGATCGCGGCGTAATGGGTCAGGCATTCACGGCCGGTGGGTGCCTCGATCATGGCGCGGAAGAGCGGGCGCTGGGCCATCGGCACCGGTTCGTCGTCGCCGGCAAGGACGGTGTCGTAGACGGCCTTGAGCACGGCGCTCTTGCCGCCGACCACGTTGTAGACGGTCTGGACGCTTACCCCGGCGGCCTTGGCGATCCCGGCCAGGGTGGTGCCCAGGTAGCCGTGGTCGGTGAACTGGCGGGCGGCGGCATCCAGGACGCGGCGGCGGGTGAGGGCGGCCTGTTCGGCGCGCAACGTGGTGGAGTAGCGGCGCTTGTCCATCGGCGACTCCGGTTGATATTCGATGGAATCAGATTCAAGCTAATTGTATCGAGTTCCATCCAGCGACGCTCCCTCGGGGGGATCATGGGACAGATCGGATACTCATCGGGCTTCGCACAGCAGACCAGCTTCGGCCCGACCCACAACTGGGAGCTCTTCCTCCCCGCGCTCGACGGGGGCTTCGTGGGCTTCTACCGGGACCCTGACGGCTGGCACGGCCCATACGCCTGCACTCCACCCGGCAGCCCGAAGATCCTGACCTTGGCCTGGATCGAGGGCGACTACCACCTGCAGGACAACGGTGACCAGGCGGACTTCGAGCTGATCGCCGTCCAGGAGGACGGCAAGCTGCAGCACTGGTGGCGGGAGAACGCCGGGGCGCTGGCGTGGCATCAGGGTCCTCAGTTGCCGATGGACAAGCCCGCGGTGGGCGTGACGCTGGGACGCGGACACCACCACGACAAGACGTTCCCGGACGGTCAGCCGTACCACGAGACCATGTACGTGTACGCGCCGCGCGCCGGCGATGGCATCGAGCTCATCAAAACCTCGATGTACGGCGAGGGCCCGCCGGACTGGACAACCATCGGAACCAGCGACATGGTCGGGGGCGCCTACGGCCACACCTCAGGGGTCGGCTGGGCACTGGGGACCGTGTGGTCGGGGAACGTCAATTGGGACGACAGCAGCGAGCGGGGCTACCCGATCCTGGCCGGTGTGTCCGGCGACGGGAAGATCTGGACCGCCGAGCGGTACGTCGACACCAACGGCTACGAGCACCTCGAGGACCAGTCCGTCGCACCTACCGGGGCGCGCGGCCGTCCGGCCATCGTGCAGTCCGACCGCGCCTACGACAGCGGCTGGCTCGGCCGCGGGAGCACCGGAAACCGCCACCAGGGCAACTACGAACTCCTCGCACCGAGCGTCACCGGCGGATTCGTGCACTACTGGCGCCCGAACGGCGACGGCGAGGAGCCCATCGACCATTGGCGCCCGGCCGGCACCGTCGGGGTCCTGCTGTACGACGAGCTGTCGGTGTTCCAGGCGCAGGACCAGGAAAGACGCTCCGGCGACGACACTGCACCCCTGGAACTGTTCGCCTGGGTCCGCGGTGAGACCTGGGTGCACCACTTCATCCAGTGGAACCTGCCGAACGGCGTCTTCGTGTGGGAAGGTCCGTTCAAGGTCGGTCCCAAGCCGATCGCGGCAGGCCTGCAACCGGGGACCCCGGTCGGCATGGTCCGCCCCAACGAACTCACGGCCCTGGTGGCCGGCGCCGACGGTTCGGTGCAGGCGATCAACACCACCGCCAGCGGCTGGACCGCGCTGGACGAGATCCTCCCAGCCGGCACCGCCAAGCCCGGTACGCCCATAGCGGTCAGCGGCTGGGAATACATGGCACCGGGCGGCATCGTCTACCGCGAGGCCGTCGCCGCGCTCGCGGGCCATGACGGCTCGGTGCTGGCGCTGCGGATGGCGACGACCGGCGAGTGGGGCGAGTTCCAGCAGGTCGCTCCGCCCGGCACCGTGCTGCCGGGTTCTGCAGTGGCGCTGTCCCAGGTCCCCACGCCCGGGTTCGGGGCGGAGCAGATCATCGCCTACGCCACGGCGGAGGGCGCCCTTCAGAGCATCCTCCTGACCGGAAGGTTCGGCGGCTGGAGCGCGCCGGTGCTGATCGCGCCCAAGGGCACCGTTGCGGCCGACGGCGCGATCAAACTGGTCAAGCGCTACCAGAACCCGCCGCCCCCCAACTCCGGCGACGGCCTGCCCCCGCCGCCGGACGGCTCGGCGGACCGGCTCGACCTGGTGTACGTCGGCGCGAACGGCGCGGTGTACGACATGGTGCTGTCCAAGCAGGCCATGAACGCCTGGGAGCTGCCCGCCCTGGTGGCGCCGCCCGGCAGCGTCCCGGCCGGTGGCGACCTCTGCCTGGTGTTGCAAGCCAATCCGCAGCGGCCTCAACCTGATCGGCTGCTGGTCGCGTTCGCCTCAGCCGACGGGGCGGTGCAGGTCTACAGCAACGAGGTCGGCGATGCGACGTTCACCGGCCCGGCGCCGGCGACGCCCCCGGGGACCGTACCCGCCGGGGCCGTGCTAGCCGGTTTCACCCGACCATTCACGCGCGATGCGACCGTGCTGTGGATCGCGGCGGACGGCGCGATCCAGACCGTGACCAGGTCCGGAGAGGAGCCCTGGACGACGCCGGTCGCCCTTACGCCGCCCGGAAGCGCCGTACCTGCCGGTCATTTCGACGTCTGCAAGGCCATGGGACAGAACTTCAACGGCGATGTCATGTTCGTCGCCCCGGACTGGTCGCTCAAGCACTGCCAGATCCCGTCGCCGATCACGGTGCAGCAACCGGCCGTGGCCGCGAGCCCGTTCCCGGCCACGCCAGACCACACGGCGGCAGTGGTGAAACACACTGCGACGCTGCTGGAGAACCGGGTCAGTGGCGAGGCCGCGATCCGCGCGTTCGAGAGCGACGGAGTCGCGCGACAGCTGGTGGCCGCCAACCCCACCTATCAACAGAACCGGGGCGAGTGGCTGCTCTACCCGATCCAGGCCGCCATGACCGCGGGGGGACGTCAAGCCGACGCCATCGTCGCCTGCCAGCAGGCCTTCACGGTCTTCACCGACCTCGCCCAGCAGAACCCTGCGAACGACTCTTACCGCTACAACCAGGTCAGAGCACTGGTGAGCCTGACGGATTGCTACCGGGACAACGGCGACCTCGCGCTCGCAGCCGACAGCGCCGACCAAGCCATCACCGCTGCACGCGCACTGGCCGCGGCGACACCCGCGTATCAGCAGGCTGCCGCAGAATGGCTGGTCTGGCCGCTGCAGGCGGCCCTGGCAGCCGCAAGGCGCCTGCCCGAGGCCATCAGCGCATGCCAGGAGGCGATCGACGTCGCGGCGGGACTACTCAAGAGCGATCCGACGAACAGCGTCTACGCCTACGACCACGCCGCGCCGCTGGTCAGCCTCGTCGAACGCTACCTGGACCACGGTGACACCCAGCTGGCCGTCGACACCGCCGTCCAGGCCGCGGACGCCGCCCGAGCCATGGCGACCGCTGATCCGGCACGCCGGCAGTCATTCGGTGAGTGGCTGCTGTGGCCCATCCAGTCCGCCTACAGCACCGCCGGCCGACTGCCCGGCGCGATCAGCGCATGTCAGGAAGCCGCGAACTTGTTCGAGCAGCTGACCGCGCAGGACGCCGCCAACCTCAGCTACCGCCTCGACCGGGCCAACGCGCTGGTCACCCTCACCGCCCGCTACTCGGACCACCACGACCACGCCCAAGCCGCGGACACCGCCGCCCAAGCGCTCGAGGCCGGCCACGCACTCACCACCGCCGACACCGCGTACCAGCCGTTCCTCGGCGACTGGCTCATCACGACCATCGCCCCCGCGCTGGACGGCGGAGGACACCACGACCAGGCCGTCACCGGTGCCACCGAAGCCGTACAGATCTTTCAGCTACTCGACGAAGGCCAACCAGGACAGTACGGCGCCAACCTTGCCGCAGCGCAGGCACTGCTCGCCAAGTTGAACGCCGAGCCCGCCAACTGAGCGGTCGCAGCGGATCCGGACGGCCGCCTCGAAAACACTGCGGGCGTCCGGATCCACCTCACCCCCGACTCACCTCCGACGCGGCGTTCGTTATTCCAGCCCCCGTCGCCGACGTCACACAGATCCTGGGCGCGGCATCGCCACAAGCTCAGATCTCAATAGCTCCTGCTGGCCGGTCGGCCGTCCTTTTCCCACCGGCCACATCCTGCACGTCAACCACCGAACATCCGACCAGCACCACACCACACCACACCAGAACCGCACTGACCGGACCGGCGACAAGCTAACAGGAACTCCACCCCCAAGGTGGGGGAGAGGCGCTGGTGGAGATCCATCGAAGCCTGGACTGGAAGGGTGCTTCGAGGCACCGTGCGGCCCCCCATCACCCACGCCACGGCCAGCGCGGCTAGTTGAGGGGTAACCAACACGACGTCGGATCGCAGTCTTGCCTCCATCGGCGCGGCCTTCACTGCCCGGCTGCTCTCGCATTTCCGCCCGGGTCTCTGCGGCTTCGGCGGCGCCGACCAGACCGTTCGCCACCGCCTCGGCGACGACGGGGGATGGACACGTACTCACCGCCGCCGCGGGCTCGCCCTGGACGCGGCCGCCCGCGAGTGGCTGCGCTCGGACGACACCGCCGACCGACCTCCGTCGCTCACTTGCCTTTCGTTCGCGAGACCAGACGCTAAGAGGTCGTGACAGAGTCAGCGGACGAGGCGTCGCCAGCAGATGATGGCTGCGGCGAGGGTCATGAAGGCTTCGTGGATGTCGTCGCGTATCTCCCAGCGGATGCGTAAGCGGCGGAACCAGTGCAGCAGCCCGATGGTGCGCTCGACGACGTAGCGGTGGACGCCGAGCCCAGACCCGTGCGGGGCGCCGCGTCGGGCGATGACCGGCTTGATGCCCTTGGCCCAGACCAGCCGCCGGTACTTGTCGTGGTCGTAGCCACGGTCGGCCAGCAGCCGCCCGGGTCTTCGACGAGGCCGGCCGACCCGGCCCCGGACCGGTGGCACCGCCGCCAGCAGCGGCATCAACTGGGTGACGTGGGAGCTGTCGACCACCGCCCTGGACCAGTCCAACTGCCCGGCGGCATGCAGTTCCTCCAGCAGAAGACGGTGCAGCCGCTCCCACACGCCGGCCTGGTGCCACTCGGCCAGCCGTCGCCAGCACTTCATCCCCGACCCGAACCCCAGCTCCTGGGGCAGGAACTCCCACCGGATCCCGGTGTGCAGCACGAACAAGATCCCGCACAACACCATGCGGTAGTCCCACCGCTTGCGTCCGGCGTGGCGCTTACAGCGCTCCACCTTCGGCAGCAGCGGCTCGATCCGCTCCCACAGACTGTCGGACACGATCCACGGGGATTGCTCGCCCTTATGCGCCCGCCCACACCACGCCCGACCATCACTACATGTCGCGCCACATGCACGTTTTGTTATGACTTCTTAGTCCGGCGGATGAAACTGAGGCTGATGGTGTCAGGGCTCGGCCGGAAGTTCGATCCACTCCAGCGCCCACTGATTGAGGTCGAGCAGGACCCGGCCGAGCGCGGCGCCCTTCTCGGTCAGCCGGTAGTCGATCCGCACCGGAGTGGTGGGGTGCACGCTGCGCTCGATGAGCCCGTCGGCCTCGAGGTCCTTCAACCGCTGCGACAGCAGCTTGTGAGTCATGTCCGGGACGGCCGCCGCGATGTCGCTGAACCGGCTGGCGCCGCCGAGCAGCGCACGCAGCACGGTCGCGGCCCAACGGCGGCCGATCATGTCCATCGCCGCGGCGTAGTACGGGCAGTACGGCCGCAGGTGTTCGACGTCCAGTCGGCGATGTGACATGATCCACTCCCTCAGCCTTCTATCTTTAAGATACCTTCCATCTCAAAGATACAAGAAGATCCCGTAAGGAGCAGGCTATGCCCGAGTCGAGTACGGCGGCGCTGTCGTACGAGGTGTTCGTGTCCGAGCCGATTCCCACCACCGGCACGCTGCCGACCGGGGCGCGGCAGCAGTGGTCGCCGATCTCGACCACCCTCATCTCCGGCGATGCCGACGCGGTCCTGGTCGACCCGCCGTTCACGGTCGAGCAGACCCGCCGGGTCGGTGACTGGGTCGAACGCTCCGGCAAGCGGCTGACCCTCATCTACATCACCCACGGCCACGGCGATCACTGGTTCGGCGCGTCACTGCTGGCCGAACGCTTTGCCGGGGTGCCGGTTCACGCCACCGAGGGCACCATCCGGCTCATGCGCCAGTCGGCGACCGGGCGGCGAAAGGCGTTCTGGGACAACCTGTTTCCCGGACAGCTCCCCGACGTCCAGGTTTCCGCGCAGGTGCTCCCGGCCGACGGCCTCACCCTGGAGGGGCACCCGCTGCATGTGATCGAAGTCGGGCACAGCGACTGCGACGATTCCACGGTGCTGCACGTGCCGGCGCTCGGAGTGGTCGTCGCCGGTGACGTCGCCTACAACAACGTGCACCAGTATCTCGCCGACGGCGGGCTCGACGGCGGCATCGATGCCTGGCTCCGCGCCATCGACACGGTGCGCGCCCTGCGGCCGGCCGCCGTGGTCGCCGGCCACAAGGACCTCAGCCGCACCGACCATCCACGCATCCTCGACGAGACCGCCGAATACCTGCGCACCGCCCGCCGGGTGCTCACCGAAAAGCCCACAGCGCAGACGTTCTTCGACGAGATGACTCACCGCTACCCGGACCGGCTCAACCCCGGCACCGTCTGGCTCAACGCGCAAAGGCTGGCCTGATGCGCGCCGTACGCTTCCACGAGTTCGGCGGGCCAGACACCCTGCAGATCGACCAGCTGCCACAGCCGCGACCGGACGCCGACAGCGTGGTGATCCGAATCTCCCGCGCCAGCGTCAGCCCGCTCGACGACAAGGTCCGCACAGGTGTCCTGCCTGCGTCGATGCACCAACCGCTGCCGCTGGTGCCTGGAGCCGGCGCCGTGGGCCGCGTGGCAGATCCCGGCACGTCCGGCCATGCGCCCGGCGCGCGCGTCCTGCTATGCGGCTGGGGCTACGGCACAACACGCGACGGCACCTGGCGGGAACTGGCGGCCGTCCCGCCAAGCCACCTCGTCCCCATTCCCGACGATGTCAGCGACGACGACGCCGCCGGCCTGGTAGCCGGAGCGGGGTATCTGACCGCCTGGCTGGCACTGACCAAGACCGCCCGAATGCGGCCGGGGCAGGTCGTCCTCGCACCCGGGATCTACGGCGCGGTCGCCTACGCCGCCGCTCAGGTGGCTCCGCTCCTCGGCGCCTCACAGGTCATCTCCACCGCCCGCGGCGCCGACCGCCTCGCCGCCGTCCCGCCCATCGGCGACCTCGCGGTCATCGACCTCGAGCACGAAACGCTGAGCGCCGGAGTCGCACGGTTGACCGACGGCGCGGGAGTGGACGTCGTCCTCGACGGCCTCGGCGGTGACCTCACCGGCCCGGCACTCGGCACGCTCCGGCGCGGGGGAGTCCTGGTCAGCATCGGCTACACCGCCGGAACAAAGGCCGCCATCGACGTCACCGACCTCATCTGGAAGACCACGCGGCTGGAGGGCTTCCTGTTCACCGCTTTCACCCAGCAGGAACTCGCCGACACCTACCGCACCCTGCTGGAGCATCTCGCCGCCCGCACCATCCAGCCCGCAATAGACCGGATCTATCCGCTGGAACAAGCCGCCGAGGCCCAGAGACGCGTCATCGACGATCGTCCTCTCGGCAGGGTGCTCCTCGATGCCCAAACCTGAGCCCACCTCATCAGCGAAACCGGTAGCAGCATGGTTCGCCGCTCTACAGAGCGCTCGCCGCCCCATCGCACGCAGCCGACGCCCGAGCCGCCGGCGGCCGCTCACCGGGCCCGCCGAGCCGGTTCAAGCGGCTGATCAGTGAGCATGAGTCGCATCTGTTCTTCTCGCCGACTCGCGACGAGCTGAAGTGGGCGGCCGCGACGGCGGACGGCGAAGGGACAGCAGGCACCCGGTCAGCGCGGTGGCGAGTCCGGCCAGCCCGGCCGCCGCGAAACCGCCCGCTGGCACGGAGACGTCGATCGCCATCCCGACGATCGGGGACCCAAGCGCGTAACCCGCACTCTGCGCCGAGGATTGCAGACCTGTCGCCTCACCCCGCACGCTGGGCGGCGCCAGTCGGCTCACCGCGTCGGCCACCGCTGAAAGGGTCGGCGAGGTGAGCAACCCGGTGCCGACAACGGCCACGCACAACCAGGGCCAGTCGTGGGCAAGCCCCGCGGGAATCGTCACGAGCCCGAGCAAGCCGAGCAGCGACCATGTGGGCAGCGACCGGGACAGCGCACCGTAGAAGATGTCAGAGCCGATTTGGATGACGCGACCGCCTCCACCGGCCTTCATCCCAGGCATGACGGCCTGCAACAGCAACGTTGGGCTCTTGACGAAGAATCGTAGCTGGTCCAGATGAGCCTCCCAGGTCAGATCCTCCACCGCGACCGCTGGCTGCGGGCCGGTCGCATTGACCACAAGGACGGTGATCGCGCCGAGCCGGTCCGTCACCTGCGCGACCAGGTCGGTCACGGCGGCCTCCTCGGTGACATCGGCGGCGAACGCCTCAGCGCGGCCGCCCGCGGCGCGGATGTCCTCGGCCACCCGGCGGGCTTGATCGTCACCGACACCCTCGGGCTGCTGCCGGCGGTGCTGGTCACCGCGGCCAGCGTGCCGGATGGGCACCGCCGGCATGCAGCTGCTGACCGGCGTGGCCGCGACACAACCGACGATCATCAAGGCGTGCGCCGACACCGGGCCGACACCGCCTACCGCCCCAAGGTCATCGACCACGCCGCCACCCTGGGCATCGACCTGCAGCCCGTCCGCCGCGACCCCGCCACCAAGGATTCGTGCCACTACCGCGGCGCTGGGTGGTGGAGCGCACGTTCGGCTGGCTGATGTTGCACCGCCGCCTGGCACGCGACTACGACACCTCGCCGGCCCGATCCGAAGCCATGGTCCACGTCGCAATGATCGACCTGATGAGCCGCCGTCTCACCGGCGAGGCCACTGTCACCTGGTGAGACACTTGACACCACAGATACAGGACGGAACTCCCTCTTACCCCACGCCCTTGTCGCGTGAGGTCCTCCTTGCGTACTCGTCGCGGGTGGAGAGCGGAATAGCCATCGCTCATCACGCCTTGCTGGTAGGCATGCGCATCTTTCGCACCTACGCGCGCGTCTATGCCTCCGACCTGGATGCGGTACTCGCACCGCTCAGCACCATTGCCGATGAGCCGATCACAAGTCGCTTCACGATGCCGAATGGCCTGGAGTTGGCCGCCGTCGGCCAGGTTCTGGTAGTAGCGGGGGATGAACGGTCACTCGAGCCATACCTGGCGACGGCAGCGACACTGATCGTGGACGACCTCGATGAGTGCCAGGTACGTCTCCGCCGGACGGGAGCACAGATCGTGCGGGGCCCGCAGGCCGTTCCCACCGGGAGGAACCTGACCGCCAAGATGCCTGGTGGTGTGCAGCTCGAATATGTCGAGTGGGACGAGGCGCAGTGGGAACGTGCCGGAGGCCGACCCGCCTAAGGTCTCGCCGTCCCCGGAGTATGTCGCCGCCGTCCGGAGAGCTCCCTCCGGTTTCAGGTTGCACGCCGAGCGCGGCGAAGTCGTCTTCGGTCGGCCGTGCGGTGAGCGGTGCGCCGAGGCCACGGGCGCCTTCGATAACCCAGCGGGCCTGCGGCCAGGCGCGTGCGAATCGCTGCAGTTGCCGGTGGTGGCTGTCTTGAGGCACTCTCTCAGGGGCCGATCATTGCCGCGGCCGTCTCTGCGCGGACGGTGCTCGGGTTCCGAGGGCGCGGTCGGTCCAAGTGATGATGCTGTGGTAGGCCAGACCGACGTTGCGGTGCAGGTTGATCGCGTGACCGGCGTGCGGGATGACGACGGCGTCCACGCGGGCATGCGGGTAGAAGGGTTGCTCGGCCGCGGCGAGGGTCGCCGCCGAGGAGCAGTCGGTGGCGTCGGGTGCGCATGCAAGTCTGTCGTCGGCTCCGTCGGCGATGAGGATCGGAACCGTGATCTGCCGGGTCACGCCCGGTGCGTCGGCGTCGCCGATGGTCATGAGCTCCCCGAGGGTGTTGGTCTCCTTCGTCGCGATGTCGCGCGCGATGACGCGCGGATCGGCGTCGGTCACGTTGTACATGAACTCGGGACGTTGGACGTCCTGGACCGTCACGTAGCCGTTGTCGCCGACCGGTACCTCAGCGGCCAGGCGCGGTACCTGGTCGACGGGCTGGCCGAGTTGCGCCAAAAGCTGCTCGGTCGTCGGCGAGATGGTGTGCGCGCTGCCGGTCAGGACGAGCGCGTTCACATCGCGGTAGACCGCGGCTTCCAGTTTGGCGATTTCCGAGCCGTAGGAGTGGCCGACGAGCATCACGGATCCGAAGCGACGACCGGCGATCGCGCCGCCACGTAGCGCGGACACCACCTGGTGGACCGTGTTCGCGTTGGACTCCAGGGTCACATCGGCGCTGGCCGGGTGCGAACTGCGTCCGATGCCGATGCGGTCGAAGTCGAACGTCGCGTAGCCGGCCGAGTTCGCGTGGCGGACGTAGGAATAGTGACCGGGCCGAAATGGGAAGTCCCAGTACACGTGGCTGTAGTTCAGACCGGATATCAGCACCTGTACCGTGTCGGCCGGCCGGTCGGCGGGGGTGCACAGCCGACCCCAGATCTGGTGCTGGGCTGCTTGGCCCTGGGTGAGCGAGACAGGGACGCTGATCTCCCGGCACTGCGTGGAAGGCTCGGTTGCGCCGGCGATGACCGGACTGGCGGCCAGCAGACCGGCCGCGGTGGCTACGCGCAGGATGCGGTGGAGCACGATGTTTCCTCCTCGATGGCGCGGATCCGCACCTGGTCACCGGCCGGGCGGGGGTCGGGCATCTCCTCCAGCCGGAGTTCCTCCGGGCCACCGAACGCATGCTGTCGGATCGCGCGCATCACGCTCGGCCCTCCTCGCCGGAAAGCAGGTCGTGCTTGTCCAGCCAGGCGACGAGCGAGGAGGCGATGGCCTCGGGCTGGTCCTCGGGGGTGTGATGGCCGGCGGGTCCGTGCGTCTCGATCTCCAGAGCGGACATGTGCGCCGCGCACCAGTCGATGATCTGCGCGCTCATCATCGTGCTCTCGCCGGGTTCGAAGGCGAGCAGGAGCTTGGGCACGTCCGCACTGTCGGCCAGCCACTGGTCGTAGGCGTCGATTCTCGCGACGACGTCGGCGGGCTCGCCGTCCAGCGGCATCGACCGCGGCCATTGCAGCAGCGGCACCCTGCTCCGCCGGTTGGGGTAGGGCCGGGCATAGACCGCGAGGTCCTCCTCGCTCAGACCGGGGATGGTACGCGGCAGCGCCTGCTCGATGAAGGCGTTCTCCTCCAGCACCATCGCCTCGCCGACCCCGGGCGTCCGCATCGATTCGAACAGCGGGCGGGCGCCGGCGGGGAACTCGTCCCAGGACATCGGTTTCACGATCGTCTCGGTGAACGCGATGCCGGCCACCCGTCCGGGATGGCGGGCGGCCCAGTCGAAGGCGAGCGCGCCGCCCCAGTCATGGCCGACCAGCACGACCCGGTCGAGTTCGAGAGCGTCGAACCAGGCGTCGAGGTACCGCGCGTGGTCGTCGAAGCTGTAGGCGATGCCGGGCTTGCCGGACTCGCCCATGCCGATCAGGTCGGGTGCCAGGCACCGGCCGGCCGCCCCGACGGCAGGCAGGATGTGCCGCCACAGATGCGACGACGTGGGGTTGCCGTGCAGGAAGACCGTCGGGGTCGGCCCTGTGCCGGCCTCCCGGTAGAAGATCGTCGAGTCCAGAGCATGTGCGGTGGGCATGGCGGGGCTCCCCAGGGAAATGACATACTAGACAGGTACCTGACCAACTTAAAAAGTAGACAGGAGCCTGTCAATATGCAGAGGGACCTCTCTTCAAGGCGGTTGCGGCTGTCGCTGCTCCTGCGTCTGCTCCACCGCGAGTACACCGTCGGCATCGAGGCGGCTCTGGCCGAGGCGGGCTTCGGTGACATCCGGTCCGGGGACGCGAAGGTCTTCCCGTTCGTCCCGCCGGAGGGAATCGCAGTCCGCGACCTGGCCGTTCGCGCCGGCGTGCGCAAACAGACCATGGCGCAGTCGGTCGACCAGCTCGAGCGGGCCGGCTACCTGGAACGCCGCCCCAATCCGCGCGACGGCCGGTCCCGGCTGATCATGCTCACCGAGCGGGGAAGCGCGGTCCAGCCGGTGGCGGCCGGAGCAGGGGACCGGATCGAACAGCGGTGGGTCGAACTGACCAGTCCGGAGGACTTCGAAGCTCTCCACTCCCTGCTGCGCCACTTGCTTAACCGCATCGGCGAAGCAGACCCCGACGCCGCCGATCGCCTGACCTCGATTGACGAGAGCCGACTCGACTGACGCGAGATGGAGGCGAGCCGCCTGCAATCGGCTTATCCCCGACGGCCACACCCCCTGCGCGACGCTGATCTGTGCGGCGCGGATCAGCGCGGCGCAGATGTGGCCAGTGCCTATCTCCGAGAGGCGAAGGGCGCGTTTAGGGGATCGACGTCACATTTCGGTTGTACAGGGTTCTGGATGTCATGGTCGGCTGACCAGGATGCCGTCGTCGTCGCTGTAGAGCGTGGCGCCGGGGTGGAAGGTGACGCCGCCGAAGGTGACGGAAACGTCGCCGTTCTTGGTGCTCTTTCTGGGGTTGCTTCCCAGCGCCTTGATGCCGAGGTCGATCGTGTCGAGGACGGCGGTGTCACGTACGGCGCCGTTGATGATGACGCCGGCCCAGCCGTTTCCGGCGGCGAGTGTGGCGATCATGTCGCCCATCAGGGCGGCATCGAGGGAGCCGCCGCCGTCGACGACCAGGACGCGTTCGGTGCCGGGCTCGCCGAGCACGCTTTTGAGAATGACGTTGTCCTCGTGGCAGCGGACGGTGGTGACGGTGCCTTGGAATGCGGTTCGGGCACCGTATTGCCGGAACTGGAGACTGCACGATGCCAGGTCGTCCCCGTATTGGTCATAGAGGTCCGCGGTGGGGGTGTGCATCGTGGTGCTCCTCGGTGGGGTCAGGATGAGGCGGAGTCGATGGGAAGGTTGCGAGCGGAGAAGGCGGCCCAGCCGAGCGTGAGGCCGGTGGCGTAGAGCACGCCGGCGGCACCCAGGCCCGCTGCCAGCAGACCCGCCGCGCTGGGCAGGACGATCTGGCCCGTCCGGTTGCCGACCAGACGGAGAGACATGGCACGGCCGCGCAGTCCGGGAGGTGCGGCCTCGGCGAGCCAGGACATGGTCAGCGGTTGACCGACGCCGAGCCCGAGACCGGCGAGGACCAGGAGCGTGACCAGCGTCCACAGCGGCAGGTCGACCGGCATTAAGGCGATGGCGGCGCCGGCGCCGAGGGTGCTGGTGACCAGGAGGCGTCGTCTCCCCATGCGGGCCGCGAGGCGTCCGAGGAGGAAGCGGGAGATCATCGACGCGGAGCCGCGGACGGTCAGCAGGAGCCCGACCGTGCCGGACGTCAGGTCGCGTTCCGTGCCGAGGGCGGGCAGGTAGGCCAGGGTGATGTCGACCGCGGACAGGACGATGCAGCTGGTGGTCAGGGCACGGAGCAGTCCTGGCAGCCGCAGCAGCCCGGTGACGCCTTCGACGTGCCGGGCCGCGGCGGGGCCGGGCCGTGACCCGGCCGGCAGCGCCGCCGACAGAGCGACCAGCAGGGCCGCTCCCGCCAGGGAGGACGCGAAGATCAAGCCGGTGTGGGGGATCCTGCTGCCGCCGCCGAAGAGCAGGATCAGGGCGGGGCCGACGGCTTGGCCGAGCGACGCGGCGAAGGTGTAGCGGCCGAAGGCGGTGTCGTAGGCGGCGCGGCTGGAGGCGTTGGCGACCAAGGCCTGCTGGCCGACGACGCAGCCGAGATGCCCGATGCCCAGCAGCACGCTGCCGCACAGCAGACCGGCGACGTGCCCGCCCAGCGCTACGAACGCCAGGCTCGAGGCGGTCATGCACAGCGCCCCGAACACCATGACCCGCCGCTCGCCGACGCGGTCGACGAGGTGTCCGGCGGGGAGCGCGAGAAGCAGCGGCGCGAAGGCGAAGCTGGCCGCCAGCGCGCCGAGCCCGGCCGAGGGGACACCGAGTTCGAGCGCCCGGTAGGACATGGTGGGCCGCAGCACGAAGGTGATCAGCTGGGTGACCACCGAATGCGCGAGCAGGATCCAGGTCAGGCGGGCGGGCGGGGAGACCATCGGCCGGTCGTCAGGCCGGGGCGCCGGGGGTCTCGTCGGACGGCTTGCGCAGCCGCCACGCGGCCTGGGCGCCGAGGCTGGTGTCGATGTGGCCGCGCATCACCGCGGCCGCGCCCTCGACGTCCCCGGCGACGAGGCAGTCGAGCAGCTGCTGGTGCTCGGCCGCCTTCTTGTCGCGTGCCGCCTGCCCCCTGTCGACCTTCAGCGCCAGCATGCGGTACCGGTCGGCCTTGTCCCAGAGCCCCTCGAGTGTCTCGATGAGCAGGTCGTTGTGGGAGGCCAGATAGATCGCGCGGTGGAAGCGGCGGTGGGCCACCAGCTGGTCGATCGACGGGCTCCCGGGCAGCGGCTCCAAGCCCTCGATGGCGGTGCGCAGCTCGCGGATGTCTTCCTTGGTGCGCCGCTCGGCGGCCAGCGCCGCGGCCAGCGGATCCAGTGACCTGCGGATCTCCAGCAGGTCCCGCGCCTCCTCGGCGGTCAACGGCGTCACACGGGCGTCGCGGTGCGCGTCGAGTTCGACCAGCCCGTCGCTCTTGAGCCGGCGCAGCGCCTCGCGCAACGGCGTGGTGCTGATGCCGGATCATGAGTGACGGCGGGCTGTCCATCGAGGCGATCGCCGATCTGTGCGGGCACTCCTCCCCGGCGGTCACCGGGGAGGTCTACCGGCACCAGCTCCGGCCGGTGATCACCAAGGGCGCGGAGGTCGTCGACGCGGTGTTCGGTCCGAGCAAGTTCGGCGTAGGTCGGGTAGCGGTGGCTCCCCTTTTGGCTCCCCATCGACCTTCAAGATCGAAAAAGGGCTCCGGAGTGATCTCCGAAGCCCCTCTGACCTGGCCTTTCTCTGTCGGGACGGCGGGATTTGAACCCACGACCCCTTGACCCCCAGTCAAGTGCGCTGCCAAACTGCGCTACGTCCCGGTGCCCGTCGCAGCGGGCGTGATTACTCTAGCGCAGTCCGGGGGGTCGTGCGTACCGGGTTGTGGGGCGGTGGACGTGTGGGCCTCGTGGGTGGTCTTTGATCTGGATGCGGGACGGGTGGTCGTGGAGCGGCGGGCCGCGGAGGTGTTCCGGGCGGCTTCGGTGGTGAAGGTTCTGCTGGCGCTCGACTTCCTGAGGGGCCGGGTGGTGGTCGGGCGGGATCGCGGGCTGGTCGAGGCGATGTTGCGGGTGAGTGATGACGCGGCGGCCAGTGAGGTGTGGGAGCGCGGTGGACGGGCCGAGATCGTTGAGCGGATGGTGCGGCGGATCGGGTTGCGGGAGACGGTGCCGCCGCCGGCGGACATGGCTGGGTGGTGGGGTTATACGGGGATCAGTGCCGCGGACGTCGTGCGGGTTTATCGGTATGCGTTGGGGGTGCCGGAGGGGCGGTTCGTGCTGCGGGAGTTGCGGAGGATGGCGCCCAGGGCGGCTGACGGGTTCGATCAGGTCTTCGGGCTACCGCGGGTGGCGGGGGAGTGGGCGGTCAAGCAGGGGTGGTCGGGGTTCGAGGACGTGCCGGACCGGCGGCCCGCGCCGGAGGCGCTGGGGCTCGGGCGGCCCGCGCTGCACACGACGGGGCTGGTGGACGGCAGGATCGTCGCGGTGTTGACGCTGCATCCGGAGGGTACGTCCGCCGAGGCGGCGGCGGGGCGCGTGACGGCGCTGGCGCGGCATGTGATGGGGGTCACAGGGGTGGCCATGGGTTCGTCCCCGGACGGTCAGTGAAAGCGGTCTTATCGGGGCGAAAAGAAAAAGGCGCGTAAAGATCCGGGCTGCTAACGAAGATGGCGGCCAACGGACCTTCGCCGACGTATGTAGCTTTTTTCTCCCAGGGCATGAAACGCCGAATGGGGGACTGGGGTGTCGGAAGCGGACGGCACGTGGGGACCGCCCGGAGTGCACGCGGCGGACCTCGAGGGCCTGCGGGGGGCGGCGCACGACCGAGCGGTCGTCGCCGAGGCGCGGGTGGTGCTGGCCCGGCGGCTGGGAGTGCCCGCCGGCGAGGCGCTGCAGCACCTCATCTGGCTCGCCCGGGACCTGGAGATGGAGTTGCCGGAGGCGGCGGTCATGGTCGTCCAGGGCGGGGGCGTGGGGACGGAGGGCGCGGTGGTGGCCGGGCGGCGGCCGCCCCGCGCGGAGGGCACCGACCAGCGGGGCGTGGTGTCCGAGGCGGAGGACCTGCTGCACCGGCTGGCGGCCGAGGACACCGGCGGGGACGCCGAGCTCGTCGAGGGGCTGCCCGCGGACCCGGTGGCCCGGGCGCTGCTGGACGGGACGCTGGATTCGGTGGCGCACCTGGTGCCGGTGCGGGGCCCGGGCGGGGAGGTTCAGGACTTCCTGTACGTCGAGCTCAACCCGGCCGCGCGCGACCTGTTCGGACGCGGCGCCGAGGAGCTGACCGGCCTGCGGCTGCTGCGGACGGATCCGGGTGCGGCGCTCAGCGGGCTTTTCGAGGAGTACGTGGCGGTGCTGGAGGGCGGGACGACCCTGGACCGCGACTCGATCATGTACTCGACCGTCCAGGGCGGGCTGTCGCGCTCGTCCAGGATGAGCGTGCGGTGCGTCCAGGTGCCGACGGGCGTCTGCATCACCTGGCGGTACCACTCCGGCGAGGACCGCAGCGCGCGGCGGCTGGAGCGGGTGGAGCGGCTCGCGCTGATCGGGTTCGGCGAGTGGGACCTGGTCACCGGGCAGGCGGACTGGACGCCGCAGATGCTGGCCAACTACGGGCTGGGCCCGGACGAGGTGCCGCCCGCGCCGCACGACCTGCCGAAGGTGGTGGCCGACGACGACCTGCCGCTGGTCGAGGAGGCCGTCCAGACGATGTTCTCCCGCCGCGAGCCCGTGGAGGCCGAGCACCGGGTGATCGGCAAGGACGGGGCGCCGCGGCACCTGTGGGTGTTCGCCGAGCCGGTGCTGGACGACTCCGGGCTGCCGGTGTCGATCAACATCGTGTCGCAGGACATCACCCGGCGGCGCGGGGTGGAGCGGGCGCTGGCCGAGACGCGCCGGCAGATGCTCAAGCAGCAGGCGCGCACGGCGCAGGAGCGCAAGGTGGCGGTGACGCTGCGCCGGGCGATCCTGCCCGACGAGGAGGAGGTCGAGGCGCTGCCGGGGCTGCGGGTGGCGATCCGGGCGCTGGCCGCCGAGAGCACGGCGCGGATCGGCGGGGACTGGTTCGCGACCCGCGCGATGCCGGACGGCCGGGCGCTGTTCGCGATCGGGGACGCGGCGGGACACGGGCTGCCGGCCGCGGCGGCCATGGCGCGCAGCCGCAACGGCCTGCTGGGCCTGTCGTGCACGGGGGAGCCCGCAGGGCGGCTGGTGGGCTGGCTGAACGAGCTGGTCGGCAGCATGGACCCCCCGGCGACGGGCACCGCCATCGTGGGCCATTTCCGGCCGGAGGGGCGCGTGATGGAGTGGACGTGCGCCGGGCACCTGCCGCCGATCCTGGTGCGGGACGGGCGGGCCGCGCCGCTGGAGGTCTATCGCGACCCGTTGCTCGGCGCGCTGCCGGAATGGGAGTACACGACGATCTCCACGGAACTGCTGCCGGGAGACCTGATCTTTCTTTATACCGACGGCCTGGTGGAACGCCGCGACGCGGATCTGGACGAGCGGATCGCACGCCTCACCGGCATTCTGCGGGAGTCCTCGGCCGGGCCGGAACTGGCGCTGGACGAGGTGCTCGCGCGGATGGAGCACGACCGGGCGGCCGACGACACCACGATGTTCGCCCTGCACGTGGAGTGATCATCCGCTGGTCGGACCGGCCGGCGACCTGGGGTGATGCAGGCCACATCGGTTCCGGCGCGGCGGGGTTCGTGTGATCTGCGCCGCGCGCCGGGCCGCGTCCGCGCGGGCGCGGGCGCCCGGCGCCATTTGATCATTTTACCTTTCGCGAGGCGTGCGCGGCATTCGCGAAGCCCTTTCCCATAAGGGCTTCCGGTGTCTCCGGCAAAGATCGCGAAGACCGGTCCGACGAGGGCGGCCGGCGACCCCGGGGAAGGGTCCTGAGCAGGCAAAAGATCCTTTTGCGCCTGGTTTGCTTTTCCGCTGAGCGTTGGTACCTTCATTTCCGAATCACGCAGCGCGTTCCATGCGTTGCACGCCGGCCGCTTCCATGCGCGGCCGAGGGTCGCGGAGCGGAATCCGCACGCGACGCGCGCCACCTGTATGCGCGCCCTCCTCGAGATCAGTCGCTGAGACACATCCGAATATCCGGCACCGCGTCGCGCGGTGCGAGGCCGAGTCCGTCCAGGTCCACCCGACCGGACGGAGCCGGGGACCCAAGGTTCCAGGGGTGAATCGGCGCGTCCTTCGGGACCCGCCGTAGGGCTCTTCCATGCCCGAATCCGTCAGCTAACCCGGTAGGCGTCATGGGAGACAAGGAGATTCCCTGCATGACCGGTCGTTTCGATCGTCTAATCGAGAACATCGCCCCCCGACTGAGCGCGCTGCGCCCGACCGGCGCCGCCCCCCGCGCCGCGCTCGCCCGCATGAGCCCCGAGGACCGGGCCGTGGGCGTCGCCGTGGCGGGTGTGATGGCCGGGGCGGTCGGGCTCGCGATCTTCAACCCCCTGACCGGCGACACGGCGTCCGCCGAGACGCCCGCGCAGGCCGCCGCCGTGGCCGGCCGCGCCGGGGCGGCGGCCGTCGGCGAGCGCGTCGGGTCCGAGCACGCGAAGTCCGGGCGCGCCGAGTCCGGGCGGTCGGCCCGCGAGGCGCGGTCCGCCTCCCGCGCGGTCGCCGCGTCCACCGTGATCAAGCTGGCGAAGTCGCAGGTCGGCGTGGAGGAGGGGCGCAACGGGTTCACCAAGTACGCGAACTGGTACGCCTCCACCTCGCACGCCGCGGTGACCGCCCGGCGCGACGGCGGCAGCGTCCACGACTACAAGGGCGCCGAGTGGTGCGACATGTTCGTCTCCTGGCTCAGCGCGCAGACCGGCGTGCGGAACATGGGCTGGGACGCCTACACCGTCCAGCACGCCAGCTGGTTCAAGGACAAGGGCAAGTGGGGCACGAAGGCCCGCCCGGGCGCGGTCGTGTTCTTCGACTGGCAGAACGGGTCCCGCGGCGGGATCGACGACATCGACCACGTCGGCCTCGTCGTCAAGGACAACGGCAACGGAACGATCTCCACGATCGAGGGCAACACGGACAACGCCGTCAAGGAGAAGGTCCGCGACAAGTCCGAGGTCGTCGGCTACGGGTACCCGGACTACGCCAAGTCCTGATCGCCCGCCCCGCTCGGAAAGATCGTTTTTCGACGGGAATGGAGGCGCCCGGCCCCGGCCGGGCGCCTTCGGCGTTCCCTGGTGATCTGCCAGAGCCTGTCGGGTAATGCTAAGCATTGACAGCTTTTGATCACTGTTGGCCCTTGACGCCGCCTTGCTGGAAAGGAATCCCTGCACGCCGGAGAGCGGAAGGGGATGCCCATGCGGGTGCGCCCGGATGTCAGCGTGGTGGTGATCGCCTACAACGACGCGCGGCGGCTGCCGCGGGCGGTCGCCTCGTCGCTGGCGCAGTCGCTGCGCGGCGTCGAGACCGTGATCGTCGACGACGCGAGCACCGACGGCACCGGGGAGGCCGCCGACCGGCTGGCCGCCGCGCACCCCGGCCGGGTCCGGGCGGTGCACCTGCCGGTCAACTCCGGGGGCTGCGGACGGCCGCGCAACGTGGGCGTCGAACGGTCGGACGGCCGGTACGTGATGTTCCTGGACAGCGACGACCTGCTCGACCGGCACGCCTGCCTCAACCTGCTCTCGGCCGCGCAGGAGAGCGACGCGGACCTGGTCTCCGGGCTCTGCCACCGGGTCTTCCTGGACCTGCCCGCAGGCGCCAAGGACCGGATCCGCCCCTGGTACCCGTGGCTGTACCGGCGCAGCGTGGTGTACGGGTCGCTGGAGGAGAACCCCGACCTGCTCTACGACACCCTGTCGACGAACAAGCTCTACCGGCGGGGATTCCTCGAGGAAGGCGCGCTCCGGTTCGTCGAGCGGCTGCACTACGAGGACCTGCTGTTCAGCGCCGAGGCCTACCTGGCCGCCCGGCGCACCGCCCTGATCCCGCACCGCGTCTACAACTGGCTCGTCCGGGACCGGACGGTGATGCCGACGATCTCCAACCGGCGCGACGAGCTGCACAACTTCGCCGACCGGCTGGAGATCCACCGGCGCATCGACATGCTGTTCGAGCTGCGCGGCGCGGACGGGCTGAAGCACGCCAAGGACGTCAAGTTCGTCAACCACGACCTGCTGCTCTACCTGCGCGAGCTGCGCGACCGCGACCCGGTCTACCGGGCCCGGTTCCTGGACCTGGCCGCCGGCTACCTGGCCGGGCTGGACCCGGAGGTGTTCGAGGCGGCGAACCCGCTGCCCGCGATCGCCGCGTACCTGATCAAGGAGGGCGACCAGGCGGGGGCGCTCGCGGCGGCCGAGCACCTCCCGGACCGGGGATCCGAGCTGCACGCCCCGCTGGTGGAGCGGGACGGGCGGATCTTCTGGGGCGCGGGCCGGCCGCGCGGCGACCTCGGCCGCCGCGTCCTGGACGTCACCGACTTCGGCTTCCATCTGCGCCCGCTCGGGGAGCTGCGCCCGGCCGCCGTCGTCACGCGATTCGAGGTGCGGGACGGGCGCGCGCACATGGCCGGACACGTGCTGAACCCGCTGGACCGGATCCCGCCGGGCGCGAAGCTGGCCGCCTCGCTGGAGTTCCGCGACCGGCGCCGGGCGGCCCGCCGGGCACGGGTCCCCGCCGAGATCGTCCACGAGGGCGACCGGCTGGCCTGGCGCGCCCGGTTCGATCCGCGCGCCCGCGTCCGGCCGCTCGGGTTCGTCGACCCGGTGTGGGACGTCCGGCTCCGCGTGAAGGTGGACGGCGAGGAGATGATCGTCCGCCCCGGGCCGCTCGCCGGCCCCGGGGCGCCGGACCTGGCCGGGGTCGGGCTGCCCGTCCGTCCGCTGCTGACGCGCCTCGCCGGGGACACGCTGCGCTCCTACGTCACCGACGGCGGGCACCTGGCGTTCACGCTCGGCACCGAGGACCCGCAGAGGCGGCGCGCCGCCATCGCCGCCGCGCGCGCCGCCGGCAGCCCGCCGGCGCGGCTCGGCTGGCGGCGGGCGCGGCGGCTGGAACGGTCCGTGCGCCGCACGCTGACCTCCGGCCGGACCAAGGCCGCGGTGTTCAACCGGGTGCTGTCCCGGCTGCCGGTCCGCAAGGGCCTGGTGGTGTTCGAGAGCCACCTCGGCCGGCAGTACTCCGACAACCCGAAGTACATCTACCGGGAGCTGCGCCGCTCGGGCCGGCCGGTCGAGGCGGTCTGGTCGTACGCGTCGTCAGCGAAGGGGTTCCCGTCCGACGCGACGCTGGTGAGACGCGGCTCCTGGCGCTACCACCTGGCTCTGGCGCGGGCGCAGTTCTGGATCGACAACCAGGGCTACCCGGAGCGGCTGCGCAAGCGTCCCGAGACGACCTACATCCAGACCTGGCACGGGTCGGCGTACAAGCTGATGGGCGTCGACCAGCCGCAGATCAAGAGCGGCCCCGCGTCCGGCCGGGCCCGGCTCGAGCGGATGGTGGACCGCTTCGACTGCTTCCTCGTCCGCTCCGACCACGACGTGGACACCCTCGCCAAGAGCCTCGGCGTCCGGGCCGAGCTGCTGCCGGCGGGATATCCGCGCAACGACCCGCTGGTCACCGGCGTCGACGGGGACGCCGAGCTGGCCGCCGAGGTCGATGAGCTGCGCCGCTCCCTCGGGCTCGGCGACGGGCGCCGCGCCGTGCTGTACGCGCCGACGTTCAGGACCGGGCCGAAGGGCGGCCCCGTCCGGTTGATGAAGCCGCCCGTGGACCCGGCGCGGTTCGCGCGCGAGCTCGGGGACGAGGTCGTCCTGCTCGTCCGGCCGCACTACCTGTGCCGGGCGAACCTGCCGCCGTCGGCCGCGCGGGTCATGCGCGACGTCGGCGGAGTGCCGGACGTGACGCCGCTGCTGCTGCTCGCCGACGCCCTGGTCACCGACCACTCGTCGATCATGTTCGACTACGCGCTGCTGGACCGGCCGATCGTGCTGCACCTGCCGGAGGACACCGAGCACCCCGCCGGCTACTTCGACCTCGAACTGCACGCGCCCGGCCCGGTCACGCGGACCGAGGACGAGCTGATCGCCGCACTCGCGGACCTGGACGCCTCCGGATCCGCGCACGCCGCGCGGCGCCGCGCGTTCGCCGAGCGGTTCGGCGAGCACGACCGCGGAACCGCCGCCCGCGCCGTGGTCGACCGTTACTTCGAAGAAAGGAGCGCCCATGGTTCCCACCGGGACCGCTGACCGCGCGCCGCGCGATGTCTTCATCGTCTGCAACAACGTCGACGAGATGGGTGGCCTGCAGCGCTGGGCGCACCACATGGCGCAGATGCTGGCCGGACGCGGCGACCGCGTCACCCTCGTCGGCGTCACGCGCGGGACCGTGCAGCACCACCACGGCCGCGACGGCTCCTACACCGTGGAGGTCCTGCACGACACCTGGCGCCCGCCGGTGCTGGAGTGGCGGCCCGGAAGGCTGCGGGACCGGCTGGACATGGCGGCGCGCGGACGCGACGTGTGGCGCGCGGCCGTCCAGCGGCGCGGCGCCGCCCGCCTGACGCGGATGTTCGCCGCGGCACGTCCGGGCGCCGTGGTGATCGTGCCGCAGGTGTGGGCGATGGAGTGGGTCCGGCGGGCGGACACCTCGGGAATGCGGGTCGTCGGCATGAGCCACGAGTCGTACAAGGCGACGCGCAAGTCCTCGCGGTACGAGCGGGTGAAGCGGCACTTCGCGGACGTCGACCGGTTCCTCACGCTGACCTGCGAGGACGCCGACGCGTGGGCCAGGGATGGCATGACCAACGCCGACCACATCCCGAACGCGCTGCACGTCACCCCGGCCGTCTACCCGACGCTCAATCTCCCGGCGGTCGCCTGCGTGGGGCGGCTGTCCTACGAGAAGGGCGTCGACCTGCTGCTGGAGGCGTGGCAGCGGGTGCACGAGCACCATCCGGACTGGCGGCTGCACATCTACGGCGACGGCCCGGACGAGGAGGCGCTGCGCGAGCAGGCGGCGGACGCCGGCCTGTACGGCACGGTCGAGTTCCGGGGCGTGGTCGCTGACGTGGAGGAGGCGCTGGTCGAGGCGTCGGTGTTCGCGCTGCCGTCGCGCGCCGAGGGCGTGCCCATGTCGGTGATGGAGGCGATGGCCTACGGGTTGCCGACGGTGGCGTTCGACTGCGCGCCGGGCGTCCGCCTGCTGCTCGGCGAGCGGGGCGAGGAGACGGGCGGCCTGCTGGTGAAGCCGGGTGACACGGCCGCGTTCGCCCGTGCTCTGGAGCGGCTGATCGAGGACCCGGAGCTGTGCTGCGAACTCGGCGCCGAGGCGCGCGCGTCGGTGCAGCGCTTCCGTCCGGACGCGGTGCTCGCCCGCTGGGACCGGCTGTTCGACCTGCTCCACGGCGACTTCCCCGAGGTGCCTGAGCCCGCCGTGAAGGAGCGGCCCGCCGTGCCCGCGCCCGAGCGCGCGCCCGCGGCCGGGCGGGCGGCCGGGGCGGAACCGGCCCTGGAGGCCGATTCTTTCTAACAACTGTTTGGTAGAGTGCCGGGCGTGAAGCAGAACGAGTCCCCGGCGGACCGGGCGTTCCGCGCCGAGGTCCGCGGCTGGCTGGAGGACAACCTGTCCGGCGGGTTCGCGCACGCGCGCGGGCTCGGCGGGCCCGGCCGCGAGCACGAGGCGTTCGACGAGCGGCTGGCCTGGGAGCGGCACATGGCCGCGGCGGGCTGGACGTGCGTGGGCTGGCCCGAGGAGCACGGCGGCCGCGGCGCCACCGTCCGGCAGCAGGTGATCTTCAACGAGGAGTACGCGCTCGCCGACGCCCCCGCCCGCGTCGGCCACATCGGCGAGAACCTGCTCGGCCCCACCATCATCGCGTTCGGCACCGACGAGCAGCGGGCCCGCTTCCTGCCGCCGATCGTCGCCGTCGAGGAACTGTGGTGCCAGGGCTACTCCGAGCCCAACGCCGGCTCCGACCTCGCCAACGTGCAGACCCGCGCCGCGCTCGAAGGCGACCACTGGACGATCGACGGGCAGAAGGTCTGGACGTCCAACGCCCTCGAATCGGACTGGTGCTTCGTCGTCTGCCGCACCGAGCCCGGCTCCTCCCGCCACCGCGGCCTGTCCTACCTGCTCGTCCCCATGAGGCAGGACGGCGTCGACATCCGGCCGATCGTCCAGCTCACCGGCACCTCGGAGTTCAACGAGGTGTTCTTCGACGGCGCCCGCACCGACGCCGGCAACATCGTCGGCGCGCCCGGCGAGGGCTGGAAGATCGCGATGGCCACGCTCGGCTTCGAGCGCGGCGTCGCCACCCTCGGCCAGCAGGTCGGGTTCCGCCGCGAGTTCGAGGGCGTGCTCGACCTCGCCCGCCGCACCGGCGCTATCGACGACCCGCTGCTGCGCGACCGGCTCACCCGCGCCTACATGGGCCTGGAGGTCATGCGGCTGAACGCGGTGCGCACCATGGCGGGCGTCGCGTCCGGCGCTCCCGGCCCGGAGTCGTCGATCTCCAAGCTCGTCTGGGGCACCTGGCACCGCGAACTCGGCGAGCTGGCCATGGACGTCCTCGGCGCCGCCGGGATGGTCGCCGACGGACGGCGGGGGCGGGCCCCCGACAGGGGAACGGAGGAAACACAGCCCTATGACCTGAACGACTGGCAGCGGCTGTTCCTGTTCTCCCGCTCCGACACGATCTACGCCGGGTCGAACGAAATCCAACGCAACATCATCTCCGAGCGCGTGCTCGGGCTCCCCAGAGAGGCTCGCGGATGACGCCGCCCCCCTACGTTCCCGGGCACGGCCTGCTGAAGGACCGCGCCGTCGTGATCACCGCCGCGGCCGGCGCCGGGATCGGCGGCGCCACCGCCCGCCGCTGCCTGGAGGAGGGCGCCCGCGTCCTGATCTCCGACGCGCACGAGCGGCGGCTCGCCTCGTCCGCGCAGGAATTGGAGAAGGAGTTCGGCGCCGACCGGGTCGCCTCGCTGCCCTGCGACGTCACCGACGAGGAGCAGGTCCAGGCGCTGTACGCGCTCGGCGTCGAGCGCTATGGGCGGATCGACGTCGCCGTCAACAACGCGGGCCTCGGCGGCACCGCCGAACTGGTCGACATGACCGACGACCAGTGGGGACGCGTCCTCGACATCACGCTGAACGGCACGATGCGCTGCACCCGCGCCGCGCTGCGGATCATGCGCGACCAGGGCGCCGGCGTCATCGTCAACAACGCCTCGGTGATCGGTTGGCGCGCGCAGAAGGGCCAGTCCCACTACGCCGCCGCGAAGGCCGGCGTGATGGCCCTCACCCGCTGCTCCGCGCTGGAGGCCGCCGACTTCGGCGTGCGGATCAACGCCGTCTCGCCGTCCCTGGCCATGCACCCGCACCTGGTCAAGGTGACCTCGGAGGAACTGCTGGACGAGCTGACGCGGCGCGAGGCGTTCGGCCGCTACGCCGAGCCCTGGGAGGTGGCCAACGTTATCGTCTTCCTGGCCAGCGACTACTCCTCGTACATGACCGGGGAGGTCGTCTCCGTGTCCTCTCAGCACGCTTAGGAACCGACCATGAGTCCACGACGGCGCGACGCCGAGGGCACCGCCGCCGCACGCGCGGAGCGGCGGGCCGAACTGCTCGCCACCGCCGCCGAGGTGTTCGCCTCCCAGGGCTACGCCGCCACCACCGTCCGGAAGGTGGCCGACGCCGCCGGCATCCTCGGCGGCAGCCTCTACTACCACTTCGACTCCAAGGAGGCGATGGCCGACGAGATCCTGTCGACCTTCCTGGACGAGATGTGGGCGTCCTACGAGCGCGTCCTCGCCGCCGGGCTCAGCGCCCGCGACACCCTGGAAGGCGTCATCGTCGAGTCGTTCCGCTCGATCGACCGGCACCGGCCCGCCGTCGTCCTCTACCAGAACGAGTCCAAGCACCTCGCGACCAGCGAGCGCTTCCACTACCTGCTCGAATCGCAGCGCCGCTTCGAGAAGATGTGGCTCTCCCTGCTGGACAAGGGCGTCGAGGAGGGCGCCTTCCGCGCCGACCTCGACCGGACGCTGATCTACCGCTTCATCCGCGACACCGTCTGGGTCGCGGCCAACTGGTACCAGCACGGCGGGCGGCTGTCCGCCGACGACATCGCCAAGCAGTACCTCGCCATGGTCCTCGAAGGCATCCAGGCGAGCTAGTCCCGAAGGAGACACCCCCCATGGCCGAGGCCTACATCGTCGAAGCGGTCCGCGCGCCGGTCGGCCGCAAGAAGGGCGGGCTCGCCGGCGTCCACCCCGCCGACCTCGGCGCCCACGTGCTGAAGGCGCTGATGGACCGCGCGAAGGTCGACCCCGCCGCCGTCGAGGACGTGGTGTTCGGCAACGTCGACAGCGTCGGCCCGCAGGCCGGCGACATCGCCCGCACCTGCTGGCTCGCCGCCGGGCTGCCCGAGGAGGTCCCCGGCGTCACCGTCGACCGGCAGTGCGGCTCCTCGCAGCAGGCCGTGCATTTCGCCGCGCAGGCCGTCCTCGCCGGGACGTCCGACCTGGTCGTCGCGGGCGGCGTGCAGAACATGTCGCAGATCCCGATCTCGTTCGCGATGACCGCCGCCGAGCCGCTCGGCTTCACCCAGGGCCCGTTCGCCGGCTCCAAGGGCTGGACGGAACGGTACGGCGACGCCGAGGTGTCGCAGTTCAACGGCGCCGAGATGATCGCCCGCGACTGGGACATCTCCCGCGAGGAGATGGAGGAGTTCGCGTACCAGTCGCACCAGCGGGCCATCCGCGCCATCGACGAGGGCCGGTTCGAGCGGGAGATCGTCCCGCTGGAGGGCGTCACCACCGACGAGGGCCCGCGCCGCGACACCACCCGGGAGAAGATGGCCGGGCTGAAGACCCTCGTCGAGGGCGGCCGGCTCACCGCCGCGCTCGCCTCCCAGATCTCCGACGGCTCCGCCGCCCTGCTCATCGCGTCCGAGCAGGCCGTCAAGGACCACGGCCTCACTCCGCGCGCCCGCATCCACCACATCTCCGCGCGCGGCGAGGACCCGATCCGGATGCTGTCCGCGCCGATCCCCGCCACCGCGCACGCGCTGAAGAAGACCGGCATGACGATCGGCGACTTCGACGCCGTCGAGATCAACGAGGCGTTCGCGCCGGTCGTGCTCGCCTGGCTGAAGGAGACCGGCGCCGACCCGGCGAAGGTCAACCCCAACGGTGGCGCCATCGCCCTCGGCCACCCGCTCGGCGCCACCGGCGCCCGGCTCATGACCACCCTGCTGCACGAACTGGAGCGCACCGGCGGCCGCTACGGCCTCCAGACCATGTGCGAAGGCGGCGGCCAGGCCAACGTCACCATCCTCGAACGGCTCTGACCGGACCGGGCCCGCGGACGGCCGCGGGCCCGGCGCTACCCCCACCCCCGGATCGGAGATCGTCGTGGACGTTTTCGAAACCGCGAGGCTCGGGCCCCTGACCCTGCGGAACCGGATCATCAAGGCCGCCACGTTCGAGGGCATGACGCCGGACGCCCTCGTCACCGACGACCTGATCGAGTACCACCGGCGGCCCGCCGCCGGGGGAGTGGCGATGACGACCGTCGCCTACTGCGCGGTCGCGCCCGAGGGGCGCACCGAGCGGCGGCAGATCTACATGCGGCCCGAGGCCGTTCCGGGGCTGCGGCGCCTCACTGAGGCGGTGCACGCGGAGGGCGCCGCCGTGTCCGCGCAGATCGGGCACGCCGGGCCGGTCGCCGACGCGAGCTCCAACAAGATGCGGGGACTGTCGGCCGGGCGGTTCTTCAACCCGCTCGGGATGCGCTTCACCAAGGCGGCGACGGCCGAGGACATCGAGCGGGTCACGCGGGCGCACGCCGACGCGGCGCGGCTCGCGATCGAGGCCGGGTTCGACGCCGTCGAGATCCACTTCGGACACAACTACCTGGCCAGCTCGTTCCTCAGCCCGCGGCTGAACAAGCGCGACGACGAATACGGCGGGCCGATCGAGAACCGCGCCAAGGTGGCGCTCGGCATCGCCCGCGCGGTGCGCGATGAGGTCGGCGACCGGATCGCCGTCACCGCGAAGATCAACATGCGGGACGGCGTGCCGGGCGGGCTGGAGATCGACGACAGCGTCCAGGTCGCCCGGTGGCTGCAGGAGGAGGGCACCGTCGACGCCCTGGAGCTGACGGCGGGCAGTTCCCTGCTCAACCCGATGTACCTGTTCCGCGGTGGCACGCCGGTGAAGGAGTTCGCCGCCAACTTCAAGCAGCCGTTGCGGGCGGGCATCCGGATGTCCGGCACGAAGTTCCTGCGCGCCTACCCGTACCAGGACGCGTTCCTCCTCGAACACGCCCGCCGGTTCCGCGCCGAGCTGGACCTGCCGCTGATCCTGCTCGGCGGCGTCACCAACCGCGAGACCATGGACAGGGCGATGGCGGAGGGCTTCCAGTTCGTCGCGATGGGACGCGCGCTCCTGCGCGAGCCCGACCTGGTCAACAGGATCGCGGAGGACCCCGCGACGCGGTCGCTGTGCATCCACTGCAACCGCTGCATGCCGACCATCTACACCGGCACCCACTGCCCGGAGATCCCGGCTTGACCTAGAGTGCGCTCTAACTCGTAGCGTGGAAGCATGATCACTCCGCAACGCAGGATCGATTCGGGTTTCGGGTTCGAGAGCACGGCGCGCGACGTCCTGGCGGGCATCGACCTGTCGGGGCGGCTGGCCGTCGTGACCGGCGGCTACTCCGGGCTCGGACTGGAGACGACCCGCGCCCTGGCCGGGGCCGGCGCGCACGTGGTCGTCCCGGCGCGGCGTCCCGCGGTGGCGAAGGAGGCGCTCGACGGGATCGGCGGCGCCGAGGTGGACGAGCTGGACCTCGGCGACCTGGAGAGCGTGCGCGGCTTCGCCGACCGGTTCCTGGAGTCCGAACGCGGCATCGACATGATCATCGGCAACGCGGCGGTCATGGCCTGCCCGGAGACCCGCGTCGGGCCGGGCTGGGAGGCGCAGTTCGCCACCAACCACCTCGGCCACTACGCGCTGGTGAACCGGCTGTGGCCGGCAGTCAGGCCGGGTGCCCGCGTCGTCTCGGTGTCCTCGCAGGGCCACCACTTCTCCCGGATGCGCTGGGACGACCCGCACTTCACGCGCGGCTACGACCGGTGGGAGGCCTACGGGCAGGCGAAGACGGCCAACGTGCTGTTCGCCGTGCACCTCGACGCGCTGGCGAAGGACGCCGTGCGCGCGTTCTCCCTCCACCCGGGCAGCATCCTCACGCCGCTGCAGCGCCACATCCCGAAGGAGGACAAGATCGCCTACGGGTGGATCGACGAGGACGGCAACGAGATCGGCCAGGGCTTCAAGACCCCGGAGCAGGGCGCCGCGACGGCGGTGTGGGCGGCGACGTCGCCGCGGCTGGACGGGATGGGCGGCGTCTACTGCATGGACTGCGACATCGCCGAGCCCACGCCGGACGACGTGCCCGAGGTGCGCGGACGGACCGCCGGCCAGCCCGCGCCCGTGGGCGTCCGGCCCTACGCGACCGACCCGGACGAGGCCGCCCGGCTGTGGGCGTACTCGGCCGAGCTGACCGGCGTCGACGCCTTCGCGAAGTAGCCGCACGCCGCGCCCTCGCGGGGGCCGGGCCCGGTGCCGTTTCCGTGCGTCGGCATAATCCGTGGGGAACGACGGGCGGCCGAGGGGTGGGTTGATGATCGACGTCGACGGCTGGTCGCCGGAACCGGTGGAGACCGCCGAGGTGATCGACGCGGCACCGTCGGCCGCGCTCGCGGGGGTGCTGGACACCGAGCCGCCGGGGACGGAGCTGCCGCCGCTGTGGCACTGGCTGCATTTCCTCGAACGGCCCGCGCAGCGCGAACTCGGCCCCGACGGTCACCCGCTCGCCGGGCACTTCCTGCCCCCGATTCCGGACCGGCGGCGCATGTTCGCCGGTGGCCGGTTCCGCGTCCGCGAACCGCTGCGCATCGGTGACACCGTCACGCGACGCGCGGGGTTGGCCTCCACAGCGGTCAAGCAGGGACGCAGCGGCGAGATGCTGTTCGTGACCGTCCGCCACACCTTCCTACGAGACGGCGCCGAGATCGCGGTCGAGGAGCAGGATCTCGTCTACCGCAGCGGCGATGCGGCGTCCCGCTCGCCGGAGGTGTCCTTCGAGGCGCCCGACGTGACGACGCCGTGGACGCTGCCGGTGACCGCCGACCCGGTACTGCTGTTCCGGTTCAGCGCGCTCACCTACAACGCCCACCGCATCCACTAGGACGAGACGTACGCGACCGAGGTCGAGGGGCACGGCGGGCTCGTCGTGCACGGGCCGCTGCTCGCGATCCTCTGCCTGGAACTGCCGCGCAGGGCGGGCCTGAAGGTGACGGAACTGTCGTTCCGCGCCCGCAGGCCCGTCTACGCGCACCAGCCGTTCGTGGCGGCCGGGTCGCCGGACGGGGAGCTGTCGATCGAGGCGCCCGGCGGCGTCACCGCGATGACCGCGACGTTCACCACCGCCTGAAGGACTCCGCCTAGGCGGCCGTCACGGGCGGCTCCACGACGGCCGGACCGTCTCGGCGCTCCGCCCTGATCTGCAGGACGTACCGCTTGACCTCGTCGGCGGCGTCCTCGCAGGACCAGCCGAGCCGGGGCGCGATCAGCCCGGCGACGTGCTCCGCCGCGGCGAGGCCGCCGTCCCACGCCTCGATCGACACGCGCAGCCGCCGCGCCAGGACGTCCTCCAGGTGCAGGGCGCCCTCGTGCGTCACCGCGTAGACGGCCTCGGCGCACAGGTAGTCCTCCGCGCCGGGGATCGGGGCGCCGAGCGCCGGGTCGCCGGCGACCAGGGCGAGGAGGTCCTGCGCGCACGACCCGTACCGGCGCAGCAGGTGCTCGATCCGCGCGACGTGCAGGCCCGACCGGGCCGCGATCCGGCGCCGCTCGTTCCACAGCACCTCGAAGCCGACCGCGCCCATGATCGGCAGGCGTCCGGTGACCGACGCGGGCACCGACTCGTCCAGGCCCTCCGCGACGACGTCGATCGCGTCCCGCGCCATGACCCGGTAGGTGGTGAACTTGCCGCCGGTCACCACGACCAGGCCGGGCACCTGCTCGGCGACGGCGTGCTCGCGGGAGAGGCGGGCGGTGTCGTCGATCTTCCCCGACAGCAGCGGCCGCAGCCCCGCGTACACGCCCTCGACGTCGTCCATGGTCAGCGGTGTGCGCAGCACCGCGTTCACCTGGTCGAGCAGGTAGCCGATGTCGGTGTGGTCGGCGACCGGCTCATCCGGGCCCTCGTCGTGCGGGGTGTCGGTCGTCCCGACGAGCCAGTGCCGTCCCCACGGAATGATGAACAGCACGCTGCGCTCGGTCCGGGCGATCAGCCCGGTGCTCATCGGGATGCGGTCGCGCGGCACCACCAGGTGGACGCCCTTGGACGCGCGCACCGCGAACGCCGCGCGGGACCCGGTCATCGCCTGCGCGCCGTCGGTCCACACGCCGGTCGCGCAGACGACCCGGCGCGCGCGGACGGTGATCTCCCGACCGCCCTCCAGGTCGACGACGTGCGCGCCGGTGACCCGCTCGCCCTCGCGCAGGAACCCCGTCACCTCGGCGCGCGTGGCGACCCGGGCGCCGTACTCGGCGGCGGTGCGGGCGACCATCATCGTGTAGCGGGCGTCGTCGACCTGCGCGTCGTAGTACTGGATCGCGCCGACGAGGGCGTCCGAGCGCAGGGCCGGCGCCTCCCGCAGCGCGGCGCGCCGGGTGAGCTGCCGGTGCCGGGGCAGCGACCGGGCGCCGCCCATGGTGTCGTACAAGGTGACGCCCGCGCTGACGTACGCCCGCTCCCACACCCGGTTGCGCAGCGGATACAGGAACTGGACGGGACGCACCAGGTGCGGCGCGAGCCGGTGCAGCAGCAGGCCGCGCTCCCGCAGCGCCTCCCGGACCAGCCCGAAGTCGCGCTGCTCCAGGTAGCGCAGCCCGCCGTGGATCAGCTTGCTGGAGCGGCTGGAGGTGCCGGCCGCCCAGTCGCGCGCCTCCACCAGGGCGACGGACAGGCCCCGGGAGATCGCGTCGAGCGCGGCGCCCGCGCCGACGATGCCGTCGCCGACGACCAGGACGTCGAACTCGGTCTCGGCCAGGGCGCGCAGGGTGTCCTCGCGGTACCGAGGGCCGAGGGCTACGGATGTCACTGCATGCTCCCGATGAGGAGTGGTCGGTCAGGAAGGTGCGGGCGGGGCCGGCGCCGGTTTCCCGGCCCCGCCGCGCGTCGTGGTCCCGGCCGGGTCTAGTCCACGTCGACCCAGTCGAGGGTGCGCTCGACCGCCTTCTTCCAGCCGGCGTAGCCCTTCTCGCGCTGCTCGTCGTCCCAGGTGGGGAGCCAGCGCTTGTCCTCGTTCCAGTTCTGGCGCAGTTCGTCGGTGTTGTTCCAGAATCCGACGGCCAGGCCGGCGGCGTAGGCGGCGCCGAGCGCGGTGGTCTCGGCGACCACCGGCCGCGACACCGGCACGCCGAGGATGTCGGCCTGCATCTGCATGCACAGCTCGTTGGCGGTGATCCCGCCGTCGACCTTGAGGGTGTCGAGGGCGACCCCGGAGTCCTCGCGCATGGCCTCGACGACGTCCCGCGACTGGTAGCAGATGGATTCCAGGGTGGCGCGGGCCAGGTGGGCGTTGGTGTTGAAGCGGGAGAGGCCGACGATGGCGCCGCGTGCGTCCGAGCGCCAGTAGGGGGCGAACAGGCCGGAGAAGGCGGGGACGAAGTAGACGCCGCCGTTGTCCTCGACCTGCCGGGCCAGGTTCTCGCTCTGGGATGCGCCGGAGATGATGCCGAGCTGGTCGCGCAGCCACTGCACCGCCGACCCCGTCACCGCGATCGAGCCTTCGAGCGCGTACACCGGCTTATCGGATCCGAACTGGTAGCAGACCGTGGTCAGCAGCCCGTTCTTCGATCGCACCAGCTCGTTGCCGGTGTTGAGCAGCAGGAAGTTGCCGGTGCCGTAGGTGTTCTTGGCCTCGCCCGGCGAGAAGCACACCTGCCCGACGGTGGCGGCCTGCTGGTCGCCGAGCGCGGCCGTCAGCGGGACCTCGCCGCCGAGCGGGCCGTCGGCGCGCGTGACCCCGTAGCCGCCGGGCGCCGAGGACGGCCTGATCTCCGGGAGCATCGAGCGCGGGATGCCGAAGAACGACAGCAGCTCGTCGTCCCAGTCGAGGGTCTCCAGGTCCATCAGCATGGTGCGGCTGGCGTTGGTGACGTCGGTGACGTGCACGCCGCCGTCCGGGCCGCCCGTGAGGTTCCACAGCACCCAGCTGTCGGTCGTCCCGAAGATCGCGTCGCCGCGCTCCGCGGCCTCGCGGACCCCGTCGACGTTCTCCAGGATCCACTGGATCTTGCCGCCGGAGAAGTAGGTGGCGGGCGGCAGCCCGGCCTTGCGCCGGATGACGTCGCCCTTGCCCTCCCGCTCCAGCGCGGACGCGATGCGGTCGGTGCGGGTGTCCTGCCAGACGATCGCGTTGAAGTAGGGACGACCGGTGCGGCGGTTCCACACCAGCGTGGTCTCGCGCTGGTTGGTGATCCCGAACGCCGCGAGATCGGTGTGGCCGAGGTTCGCCTTGTTCAGCGTGCTCTGGATGACCGCGCGGGTGCGTTCCCAGATCTCAGTGGGGTTGTGCTCCACCCAGCCGGCCCGCGGCAGGATCTGCTCGTGCTCGAGCTGGTGGCGGGCGATCTCGTTGCCGCCGTGATCGAAGATCATGAACCGGGTGCTGGTGGTGCCCTGGTCGAGCGCTCCGACGAAGTCAGCCATGTGCGGAATCTCCAGTGGAAAGGGACGGACGGGACCGGCTCATGCGGGTTGCCTGTGGGAGGACGGCCCCCACGCCTTCCGGATCGCTTCGCTCATGCGGGTTGCCCGTGGGGGGACGACCCCCCACACCCCCCGGATCGCTTCGCTCATGCGGTCTCGTACTCCGGCTCGGGCTTGGCGATGTCCGGCTCCGCGTCGTCGGGCGGCAGGAACCAGCCGATCAGCAACTTGTACAGCCCGGCGCCGAGCACGCCGCCGATCAGCGGCGCGACGATCGGCACCCAGAAGTACAGGTCCCCGTTCTGGTCCTTCCAGGCGCCGCCGTAGCCGGTGAAGAACGAGGCGAGCCGGGGCCCGAAGTCGCGCGCCGGGTTGATCGCGTACCCGGCGTCGGACCCGAACGCCATCCCGATCGCCACCACCAGCAGCCCGATGAGGAACGGGCCGAGGTTGGCCAGCGGCGGCGCGTTGCGCGCGTCGGTCAGCGCCTTGATGACGAACAGCAGGATCGCGGTGCCGATGACCTGGTCGCGGAACGCGCCCCAGGTGCCGACCGGCAGGCTGCCGTTGCCCGGCAGCGTGGAGAACACGCCCTGGGTCTTGATCGTGTGGCCGGGGTCGACCTTGGCCAGGATCTCGCTGTAGTTCCACCGGACGATCAGCGCCGCGATGAACGCCCCGGCGGTCTGCGCGGCGACGTAGGGCGCCACCTTCCGCCAGGAGAACTCCTTGAACGCCGCCAGCGCGACCGTGACCGCGGGGTTGAGGTGGGCGCCACTGATCCGCGCGGCGACGTAGACGCCGAGCGTGACGCCGAGGCCCCAGGCCCAGGCGATGCTGTCGTGGTCGCCGATGTCGGCCCCGGCGACCTGCGCGACGACGCCGACTCCGAACAGGATGAGGATCATCGTCCCGGCGAACTCGGCGGCGAGCTCACCGGCCAGGGGTGGGATTTTCCGGCGTTCCGCCATGTCTGTGCTCCTCGGCTGCGGGGGTGGACGCGAAGCCCCGTGAGGCTGGCCAGAACGTAAGACGCGGACGAACCGGATACAACGGTGGGCTGTCGACAATGTCGAACACTTTCGCCATCGCCCGCCGCCGGTTACCCTCCCCCCTGTGCACCAGATCACAGAATCCGGGCAGTTCGGAACGGAAACGGCGGTGATGACGACGACTGCCGACATTGTCGGCACCCTGGCCCGAGAACTAGCATCGGATTCATGCCCGGACCTGTGCAGTCGATCGAGCGGGCCGCCGCCATCCTGCGGCTGCTCGCGGCCAGCTCCGGCCGCCTCGGCGTCGGCGAGATCGCCGGCTCGCTCGGGCTCGCCCGCGGCACCGCGCACGGCATCCTGCGCACCCTGGAGCGGGTCGGCTTCGTCGAGCAGGACGGCGGTACCGGAAAGTACCAGCTCGGCGCGGCCCTGCTGCACCTCGGCACCAGCTACCTGGACGTCAACGAGCTGCGCTCCCGGGCGATCAACTGGGCCGACGCGCTGGCCTCGCGCAGCGGCGAGGCCGTCCGGATCGGCACCCTGCTCGACGGGAAGGTGCTGGTCGTCCACCACGTCTTCCGGCCCGACGACACCCTGCAGGCGCTGGACGTCGGGTCGCTGCTTCCGCTGCACGCCACCGCGCTCGGCAAGGCGCTGCTGGCGCACGACGCCAACGCGGCGGCGTCCATCCGCGACACCGAGCTGGAGTCGTACTGCCGCCGGACGATCACCGATCCGCGCCTGCTCGCACGGGCCGCCACCCGGGTCCGGGAGAACGGCTGGGCGGCGGAGGTCGAGGAGCTGTCCATCGGCGAGGCCGGCATCGCCGCCCCGATCCGCGGGTACGGGGGACTCGTCGTCGGGGCCATCGGGATATCCGGCGCGGTCGAGCGGATCTGCGATGCCGCCCGCGTCCCCGAGCCCCGGCTGGTGGCGTTCGTGCGGGACGCGGCCCGCGCCGTCTCCCGCGACCTCGGCGGCTCGCGGTGGTGACGCCCGGGGGCCGCTGGCGACGGGGAAGCCGCCGGTGATGGGGAAGCCGCCGGTGACGGGGAAGGGGCACGGCGGGGGAGAGGGCGCAACGTGACCGAACGCTACGTGATGTCGATCGACCAGGGCACCACCTCGACCCGGTGCATCCTGTTCGACCACGGCGGCCGGCTGGTGTCGGTGGCGCAGCGCGAGCACCGGCAGCACTTCCCGAAGCCCGGCTGGGTCGAGCACGACCCCATGGAGATCTGGCGCAACCTGGAGCGGATCGCGCCGGAGGCGCTCGCCCAGGCGGGCGTGACGGCGAACCAGGTCGCGGCCGTCGGCATCGCCAACCAGCGCGAGACCACCGTGCTGTGGGACCGGCTCACCGGCGCGCCCATCGGCCGCGCCATCGTCTGGCAGGACATGCGGACCGGCACGCTGGTCGACGAGCTGGGCCGCGCACCCGGGGCCGCGATCGTCACCGAGCGCAGCGGCCTGCCGCTCGCCACCTACTTCTCCGCGCCGCGCATCCGCTGGCTGCTCGACCACACGCCCGGCCTGCGCGAGCGCGCCGAGCGCGGCGAGGTGCTGTTCGGCACCATGGAGAGCTGGCTGATCTGGAACCTCAGCGGCGGCGTCGACGGCGGCGTGCACGTCACCGACGTCACCAACGCCAGCCGCACGCTGCTGATGGACCTGCACACGCTGTCGTGGGACGACGACCTGCTGGCGTTCTTCGGGGTGCCGCGGGCGATGCTGCCGGAGATCCGGTCGTCCACCGAGACCTACGGGACGGCCCGCAAGGTGTTCCCCGGGGTGCGGGTGGGCGCCGCGCTCGGCGACCAGCAGGCCGCGCTGTTCGGCCAGACGTGCTTCGCGCCCGGCGAGACCAAGTGCACCTACGGCACCGGCGCGTTCCTGCTGATGAACACCGGGACCAAGCCGGTGCGGTCGGAGAACGGGCTGCTCACCACCGTCGGCTACAAGATCGGCGACGAGCCGGCGGTGTACGCGCTGGAGGGCTCGATCGCGATCACCGGCGCGCTCGTCCAGTGGTTCCGCGACGGCCTCGGGCTGATCTCCACCGCGCCGGAGATCGAGACGCTCGCCCGCACCGTGAGCGACAACGGCGGCTGCTACATCGTGCCCGCGTTCTCCGGCCTGTTCGCGCCGCACTGGCGCAGCGAGGCCCGCGGCATCATCGTCGGCCTGACCTCCTACATCACCAAGGGCCACCTGGCGCGGGCGGTGCTGGAGGCGACCGGCTGGCAGACCCGCGAGGTCGTGGACGCGATGAACCGCGACTCCGGGCTCAGCCTGAAGGAGCTGAAGGCCGACGGCGGCATGACGTCGGACAACCTGCTCATGCAGATGGTCGCCGACATGCTGAACGTGCCGGTCGCGCGGCCGATGGTGGTCGAGACCGTCTCGCTCGGCGCCGCGTACGCCGCCGGGCTCGCCGTCGGCTACTGGGCGGGGCTGGAGGGTCTGCGGCGCAACTGGCACCGCGCGGCCCGCTGGGTCCCGGCGATGGACGCGGGCCGCCGCGATCACGAGTACGACAACTGGAAGCGCGCCGTGGAGCGCACCTTCGACTGGATCCGGGCGGGCGAGGACTCCGACGAGGGGCCCTGACCCCGCCGCGCGTCAGATCCGGTTCCGCTCCACCAGCTGCTTGACGATCACGTTGCGCTGGATCTCGTTGGTCCCCTCGCCGACGATCATCAGCGGGGCGTCGCGGAAGTAGCGCTCTATGTCGAACTCGGTGGAGTACCCCGCCGCGCCGTGGATCCGGACGGCGTTCAGCGCGATCCGCATCGCCGCCTCGGAGGCGTACAGCTTGGCCATGCCCGCCTCCATGTCGCAGCGCTCGCCCGCGTCCAGCCGTTCGGCGGCGTCCAGGGTGAGCAGCCGCGCCGCGCGCAGCTCGGTGGCCATGTCGGCGAGGTAGTTGCCGACGGACTGGTGCTTCCAGATCGGTTTGCCGAACGCCTCGCGCTCCTGCGCGTAGCGGACCGAGTCGTCCAGCGCCGCGCGGGCGACGCCGAGCGCCCGCGCCGCGACCTGGATCCGGCCGACCTCCAGCCCGCGCATCATCTGCGCGAAGCCGCGCCCCTCGTCGCCGCCGAGCACGGCGTCCAGCGGCGCCTCGTAGCCGTCGAACGACAGCTCGCAGCTTTCCACGCCCTTGTAGCCGAGCTTCGGCAGGTCGCGCGAGACGGTCAGGCCCGGGCCCTTCTCGACCAGCAGGACGCTGATGCCGCGGTGGCGGGGCACGGCCTCCGGGTCGGTCTTGCACAGCAGCGCGATCAGGCCGGACGTCCGCGCGTTGGTGATCCACATCTTCGCGCCGTCGATCACGTACCGGTCGCCCTCGCGGCGCGCGGTGGTGCTCATCGACTGCAGGTCGGAGCCGCCGGACGGCTCGGTCAGGGCCATCGTCGCGCGCAGCTCCCCGGTCGCCATCCGGGGCAGGTACCGGCGCTTCTGCTCCTCGGTGCCGAAGACCGCGAGCAGGTGCGAGACGACCGTGTGCCCGCCGAAGGAGCCCGCGAGCGACATCCAGCCCCGCGCCAGCTCCTCGGTGACCAGGGCGTAGCAGGTCTTGGAGACCGACACCTCGCCGTACGGCTCGGGCACCGCGAGCCCGAAGACGCCCAGCTCCTTCATGCGGGCGATGAGGTGCTCGGGATACTCGTTCGCGTGCTCCAGGTCGCGGGCCACCGGCCGGACCTCCTTGTCGACGAAGTCCGCGACGACCTCGACGACGGCCCGTTCTTCCTCGCTCAGCGTGAACACGGCTGCCGGTCTCCTCCCGCCCCTGGCGCTTTCGAACGCCTTTTCATATATTTGATTTGAAAACACCGGTTGTCAACGTGACGACGGCCGGCGGACGCAGCGCGCGGGAGACGATTACACGTGGTGGTTTCCGGTGGCCCGGCCCTCGGCAGGCGCCGCCAGCTCAGCGACGAGGTCGCCGCCTACGTCCGCGAGCTCATCATGTCGGGCCAGGTCAGGCACGGGGAGTTCCTGCGGCTGGAACGGATCGCCGAGGACCTCGGGATCAGCGTCACGCCGGTCCGCGAGGCGCTGCTCTCGCTGCGCGGCGAGGGCTTCGTCACGCTGGAGCCGCGCCGCGGGTTCATGCCCGCGCCGCTGTCGCGCCAGGACGTCCAGGACCTGTTCGAGGCGCAGGCGTACTTCGCCGGCGAGCTGGCCGCCCGCGCCGCCGAGAAGATCGCGCAGACCGAGCTGGAGAGCCTCGACCGGACGCAGGGGCTGCTGGAGCAGGCGTCCAAGGCCGGTGACGCCGAGGGCATCGAGCGCGCCAACCACCAGTTCCACCGGGTCATCAACCTGTGCGCCCAGTCGCCGAAGACGGCCTGGTTGCTGCAGCTCGTGGTGCGATACGCGCCGCGCCGGTTCTACTCCAGCATCCAGGGCTGGCCCCAGGCGTCGGTGGACGACCACCATCTGATCCTGACGGCGCTGCGGGCCGAAGATCCCGACGGCGCGCGCAACGCGATGCGCGCCCACATCCGGCACGCCGGCACGCTGCTCGTCGTCCACCTTGAGGCGCAGGGGTTCTGGGCCGACCAGACCGCCTGAACGCGACCGGGATGAATCGTATAAAAAATAGCCAGGAGGGACCGATGGGCCAGCAGGGCATCGCCGGCGACCGGCCGGACGATGTGGTCGCGGTGACCGACCACGGCGCCACCCGCGTCCTGACGCTGAACCGTCCCGAGGCGCGCAACGCGATCGACATCCCGATGCGCCTGCGGCTCCTGGAAGAGGTGCAACGCGCGGCCGACGACCCCGACGTCCGCGCGGTCGTGCTGACGGGCGCGGGCGGCACGTTCTCGGCGGGCGGCGACCTGCGCTCGATGGAGGGCGCCGGGCCCGACGCGGTGCGCGAGCGGCTGGCACCCGTGCACCAGGCCGTCTGGACCATCGCGACCTGCGGGACGCCGGTGATCGCGGCCGTCGAGGGTGCCGCCGCCGGGCTCGGGGTGTCGCTCGCCGCCGTCTGCGACCACGTGGTGGCCGCCGAGGACGCCCGGTTCGTCGCCGCCTTCGGCAAGGTGGGCCTCGTCGCCGACGGCGGGCTGCTGTGGACGCTCCCGCAGCGCGTCGGAATGGGCCGAGCCAAGGAGATGCTCGTCTTCGGCCGCACTGTGCCCGCGACGCGCGCCTACGACATCGGGCTCGCCGACTCGCTCGCCCCCTCCGGCAAGGCGCTGGACGCGGCGCTGGAGCTGGCCGCCGAGGCCGCGACGCTGGCCCCGCTGTCGGTCGCCGCCGCCAAGCGGCTGCTCGCTCGCGCCGACCACAGCCTGGAGCGGTTGCTGGAGGCCGAGCGGGAGGAGCAGGCCGGGCTGTTCGGCACCGCCGACTTCGCCGAGGGCCGCGCCGCGTTCGCCGAGCGCCGCCCGCCCCGCTTCGAGGGCCGCTGAGCCGCCGCCCCCACATGTCCAGCGCAGGTGTCCGACTCGGGAGGAACGGAACGTGAGCAGGCTGCAGCAGACCTACGGGCTGTCGGACGAGCAACGGGAGATCGTCGCGACGGTGCGCGCGTTCGTCGACAAGGAGATCCTCCCGGTCGCCACGGAGCTGGAGCACGCCGACGCCTACCCGCAGGCGATCGTCGACGGGATGAAGGACCTCGGCCTGTTCGGGCTGACGATCGGCGAGGAGCACGGCGGGCTCAGCGAGTCGCTGCTGACCTACGCGCTGGCGGTGGAGGAGCTGTCGCGCGGCTGGATGAGCGTGTCCGGCATCGTCAACACCCACTTCATCGTCGCCTGGATGATCACCCACCACGGCACGCCGGAGCAGAAGGCGCACTACCTGCCGAAGATGGCGACCGGGGAGATCCGCGGCGCGTTCTCGATGTCGGAGCCGGGGTGCGGCTCGGACGTGTCGGCGATCAAGACCCGCGCCGTCCCCGACGGCGACGAGTACGTCATCGACGGCCAGAAGATGTGGCTGACCAACGGCGGCTCCGCCAACCTCGTCGCCACGCTCGTCAAAACCGACCCCGATGCAGGCCACCGCGGCATGACGACGTTCCTGGTCGACAAGACGCCCGGCTTCGGTGAGGTCGCGCCCGGCCTGACCGTCCCCGGCAAGATCGAGAAGATGGGGTACAAGGGCGTCGACACCACCGAGCTGGTCTTCGACTCCTACCGGATCCCGTCCGCGCAGGTCCTCGGCGGGGCGCCGGGGCGCGGCTTCTACCAGATGATGGACGGCGTCGAGGTCGGACGCGTCAACGTTGCCGCGCGCGGCTGCGGCGTCGCCCGCCGCGCCTACGAGCTGGCGATCGACTACGCGCGGCAGCGCGAGACGTTCGGCAAGCCGATCGCCGAGCATCAGGCCGTGATGTTCCGGCTCGCCGAGATGGCGACCAAGGTCGAGGCCGCCCACCAGATGATGGTGATGGCGGCGCGCCGCAAGGACTCCGGCGAGCGCAACGACCTGGAGGCCGGCATGGCCAAGTACCTGGCCAGCGAGTACTGCAAGGAGGTCGTGGAGGACGCGTTCCGCATCCACGGCGGCTACGCCTACTCCAAGGAGTACGAGATCGAGCGGCTCTACCGGGAGGCGCCGATGCTGCTGATCGGCGAGGGCACCGCCGACATCCAGAAGATGATCATCGGCCGCCGGCTGCTGGAGGGCTGATCTTTCGTGCTCCCCCTCGAAGGCATCACCGTCGTCGCGCTGGAGCAAGCGGTGGCGGCGCCGTTCGCCACCCGGCAGCTCGCCGACCTCGGCGCCCGCGTCATCAAGGTCGAACGGGTCGACGGCGGCGACTTCGCCCGCGCCTATGACGCCAACGTGCGCGGCGGCCTCGGCACCCACTTCGCCTGGCTGAACCGGTCGAAGGAGTCGGTCGCGCTCGACCTCAAGCAGGAGGAGGGGCGCGCGATCCTGGCCGAGCTGGTCGCGGGCGCCGACGTGTTCCTGCAGAACCTCGCGCCGGGCGCCGCCGCACGCCTCGGGTTCGGCGCGGACGCGCTGCGGGCCCGCGACCCGCGGCTGATCGTCGTCGACATGTCCGGGTACGGGACGCGCGGCCCGTACCGCGACAAACGCGCCTACGACATGCTCGTCCAGGCCGAGGCCGGGCTGATCTCGGTCACCGGCACCCCGGAGACGCCGGTGAAGGCGGGCTCGCCGCTGGCCGACATCGCCGCCGGGATGTACGCCTTCTCCGGGACGCTCGCGGCGCTCGTCCGGCGCGGCACCACCGGCGAGGGCGCGGCGATCGAGGTCACGATGTTCGACGCGGTCGCCGAGTGGATGGGCCAGGCGATGTACACGACCCTCTACACCGGTGCCGTGCCGCCGCGCACCCGGCTCAGCCATCCGGTGATCTCCCCGTACGACGCCTACCCCACGGCCGACGGCGTCGACGTCGTCATCGGCGTGCAGAACGACCGGGGCTGGGCGGCGCTGGCCACCGGCGTGCTGGACCGTCCCGACCTGGTCACCGATCCCGAATACGCCACGAACCAGGCGCGGGTCCGCAACCGCGAGAAGGTGGACGCGATCGTCTCCGGCGTCACGTCCGGGATGGGCCGCGAGGAACTGCTGCGGCGGCTGGACGAGGCGGGCGTGGCGAACGCGTCGCTGAACGACGGGCACGGGCTGATCGCGCATCCGCAGCTCTCCGAGCGCGACCGCTGGCGCGAGGTCGGCTCCCCGGTCGGGACGATCCGCGCCATCCGCCCGCCGATCACCTTCGCCGACGTCGAGGCGCGGATGGACCCGGTCCCGGCCCTCGGCGAGCACACCGAGGCGGTGCTGCGCGAGCTGGGACGCGACGGCGCGGCCATCGAGCGGCTGCGGGCGTCCGGGACCGTCCTGGCCACGTGACCGGCCCGGCGCGGGAGCGGCCGCCGTCCTCGGCGATCACGGCCTGGCCACCGGATATGGTGGCGCCATGGCCCGTTCGACCCCCGCCTCCGCCACCGACCGCCGCCGCGAGGAGATGCGCGACTTCCTGCGCACCCGCCGCGCCCGGCTGATGCCCGCCGACGTCGGCATGCCCGACGCGGGCCGGCGCCGGACCCCGGGCCTGCGCCGCGAGGAGGTCGCGGTGCTCGCGGGCGTCGGGGTGTCCTGGTACACGTGGCTGGAGCAGGGCCGCGACATCAAGGTGTCCGGGGAGGTGCTGGACGCCATCACCCGGGCGCTGCGGCTCGACGCCGCCGAACGCGAGCACCTCTACCTGCTGGCCGGGCTGAACCCGCCGCAGCGGGAGGCCGGGCCCGCCGCCCCGATCACCCCGGAGCTGCGGCGGGTGCTGGACGCCTGGTCGCCGCGGCCCGCCTACGTCCGCGACCGGCACTGGAACTTCGTCGCGATCAACGACGCGGCCCGCGCGGTGTTCGGGTTCGGCGACACCGACCACAACTGCCTGGTGTCGTTCTTCACCAACGCCCGCTACCGGGAGATGCACATGGAATGGGCCGCGGCCGCGCCGGACGTCGTGGCGCGCTTCCGCGCGGACGCCGCCCGCCATCCCGACGATCCCGAGTTCGGCCGGATCGCCGAGGACATGATGGCGGCCAGCCCGGAGTTCGCCGAGCTGTGGCCCCGGCACGAGGTGAGCGCGGCCGCCCAGGCGGTGAAGGGCGTCCGGCACCCGGAGGCCGGCGAGATGATCTTCGAGGGGACGCTGCTGCCGCTGGCCGACCGTCCCGGCACCAACCTCGTCCTGCAGAACCCGCGCCCCGGCACCGGCACCCTCGAACGCCTGGAGAGGCTGATGTCGCGCCGCGGGCTCGCCGCCGCGAGCTGACCCCCGCCCGCCAGGGTGGTGGTGGCACACCCAGGATGAACGGAGTCTGTCTGCTCTCCGCCCCGTCCGGCACGATCGTTCTCGAACGAACCGGATGAAGGAGAGAGAGCGATTATGAGGAAGCGCGATTTCGCGGGTACGCAGGTGGGCGCCGTCGGCCTGGGCTGCATGGGGATGAGCTGGGCCTACACCGAGTCCGAGCGCGACGACGACGCGTCGGTGGCGCTGATCCGCGAGGCGCTCGACCTGGGCGTCACGTTCCTGGACACCGCGCAGCCGTACGGCGACGGCCACAACGAGACGCTCGTCGGCCGGGCCCTTGCCGGCCGCCGCGACGACGCGGTGCTCGCCACCAAGACGGGCCTGGTCGTGGAGTCGCTCGCCACCCGGAAGATCGTCCGGAACGGGCGGCCCGAGCACGTGAAGGGCTCCGCCGAGGACAGCCTGCGCCGCCTGGGCACCGACGTGATCGACCTGTACTACCTGCACCGCATCGACCCCGACGTGCCGCTGGCCGACACCTGGGGCGCGATGGCCGAGCTGGTCGCCGAGGGCAAGGTGCGCCGGCTCGGGCTGTCGGAGGTGAGCGTCGCGCAGGCGGCCGAGGCCCACGCGATCCACCCGGTCGCGGCGATCCAGTCCGAGCTGTCGCTGTGGACGCGGGACGCGCTGGGGCAGCCGGCGGCGGGCGCCTCCGGCGACGGCGCGGGCCCCGCCTCCGGTGTCGGCGGCACCGGCGACGCGGGCGACGTGGTCGGCTGGTGCGCCGCCAACGGCGCCGCGTTCGTGCCGTTCTCGCCGCTCGGCCGCGGTTTCCTCACCGGGACCGTCACCGCCGCCGACTTCGAGGACGGCGACTTCCGGGGCGCCAACCCGCGCTTCCAGGAGGAGGCGCTGAAGGCCAACCTGCGCATCGTCGACGTCGTCAAGGCGGTCGCCGAGCGGCACGGCGCCACCTCGGCGCAGGTAGCCATCGCCTGGACGCTCGCGCAGGGCGAGCACGTCATCCCGATCCCCGGCACCAAGAAGCAGCGGTACCTGCGCGACAACGCCGCCGCCGCCGACCTGGACCTCACCGAGACCGACCTGGCCGAGCTGGACGCCGTTCCCGCGGCCGTTGGAGGGCGTTACTGATGAAGGCCGTCACCATTCCCGCGTTCGGCGAGGCCGACGTACTGCGCGTGGACGAGGTCAAGGTCCCCGAGCCGGGGCCGGGCCAGGTGTCGATCGACGTCGCCTACGCGGGCGCCAACTTCGCCGAGGTGCTGTACCGGCGGGGCGTCGTGGACGTGCCGCTGCCGTTCGTCCCCGGCATCGAGGTGTCCGGGCACGTCCGCGCGGTCGGCCCCGAGGTCGAGGGCCTGCGGCCCGGCCAGCCCGTCGCCGCGCTGACGATCGTGGACAGCGGCGGGTACGCCGAGGTCGCCGTCACCTCCGCCGACCTGGTCGCGCCGCTGGACGGCCTCGATCTCGGCCTGGACGTCGCGGCGGCCGTGCCGTCCAACAGCACGACGGCGTTCCTCGTGCTGGACCGGGTGGCGCGCATCGAGCCGGGCGAGACCGTGCTGGTGCACGCGGCCGCCGGGGGAGTGGGCAGCCAGCTCGGCCAGGCCGCCCGGCTGCTCGGCGCGGGCCGGGTCGTCGGCACCGTCGGCGGCCCGGCGAAGATCGAGACGGCCCGCGGCTTCGGCTACGACGACGTCGTGCTCCGCGACGAGCTGCCGGACCGGGTCGCCGGCCTCACCGGCGGGCGCGGGTTCGACATCGTCGTGGACATGGTCGGCGGTCCGGCGCGCCGCGCCAGCCTCGACGCGCTCGCCCCGATGGGCCGGATGATCGTCATGGGAAACGCGTCCGGAGCGGACGACGTGGGCGTGTCGGCGAACGAGCTGTGGTTCGCCAACAAGACGGTGTCGGGGTTCAACCTCGCCGCGTTCTCGGCCGCGTTCCCCGCGGACGCGGGCCGTGCGTTGCACCGCGCCGTGACCGCCGCGGCCTCCGGTGACCTGCGGGTGCGGGTCGAGTCGCTGCCGCTGGAGCGGGCCGCCGAGGCGCACCGGCGGATCGAGTCCGGCGCCACCACCGGCAAGCTCGTCCTCGCGGTGCGCGGCTGACGCTCACACCGCCGTGACCAGCCATGCGGTGCTCCGCAGCCGGACGCCGCCGGGCGTCTCGAACGGGCGGGCCGCGTCGGCCAGTGCGGCCCGCGCGCGTCCGGCGGCGGCCTCGTCCAAGGCGCCGCCGAAGGCGCCCCAGGCGAGGAGGAACGAGGCGGCCGCCTCCGCGTCCGGTCCGAGGACGAGGGAGGTCTCGACCGGTTCGGAGCGGACGTCGGCGAACCCCGCCGCGCCGAGCACGGCGGCGATCCGGTCGGGGTCGGACAGCGAGTGCACGTCGGAAGGGGGCGCGCCCGCCGGCGCCGGGGGCATGGCGGCGGCGACGATGCCGGGCAGGTCGTTGCCTTCGGGCGGCCCGACGGTCGTGAACACCAGCCGTCCATCCGCCTGCAGGGCCCGGCGGACGTTGCCGAAGGCGGCGACGGGGTCGCGGAAGAACATCATGCCGAACCGGCTGATCGTGACGTCGAACTCGCCGCGGGGGAAGGGATGCGTCTGCGCGTCGGCCGCCTCGAACACAAGGTTGCCCAGGCCCTCGCCGTCGGCGAACGCGCGTGCCTGGACGAGCAGAGGCTCCACGATGTCGTTGCCGAGGACGCTCCCGCGCGCGGCGAGCCGCGCGGCGCGGCGCGAGGTCGCGCCGTAGCCGCAGCCGATGTCGAGCACGCGCCCGGCGGGAGGGATGGCGGCGGCGGCGAAGAGGGCCTCGTCGTACCCGCCGCTGATCACCTCGTAGCGGGCGGCGTCGGCGGCGCGGTCGGAGGGTTCCACGGTCACGGCTTCCGCGCCGGGTCGGGGGCCTGGGCGGCCAGGGCGAGCAGCTCGTCGACCGACCACTGGTCGTAGGCGTGCTCGCCGTACTTCGCCGCGAGCACGCGGCCGTCGGGGCCGATGAGGAAGTCGCCGGGCAGGCCCAGCCGGCCGCCGGCCGGGCTGGACGAGGGCAGGTGCTCGCGGCCCCGGATCGTCTGCCACGTCCCGGTGAGGACCGCCCGCACCAGCGGGCTCCACACGCGCGGGTCGAGCAGGGAACGGCGTCCGGACTCTACGCCGAACTCGGCGTAGAGCTTCTTGGAGGGGTCGCCGACCACGGGGAACGGCAGGCCGGTGACGTGCTTGCGCAGTTCCTCGTCGGGCGAGTGGAACACCACGACCTCGCGGATGCCCGCCGCCTCGACCTCGGCGTGCCGGACGACGAACGAGCGCAGGTGCAGGTTGCAGATCGGGCAGCCCGCGAACCGGCGGAACTGCAGGTGGACGAGGCGGGCGGGGTCGGGCACGGGGACCGGCGGGCCGCCGACCGGGGTCAGCTCGCGGGCCGGGACGTCGGATCCGGGGGCCAGGCGCATGGCGTCGCTCCTTAAGCGTATGGCGTACACCTACGATGGTAGGCGTATGTCGTACGCTGTCAAGCGCCATGCCTCGACCCCGCTCTCTCACCCAGGACCAGGTCGCCGCGGCGGCGCTCGCCGTCATCGACCGGGACGGCCTCGCCGGGCTGTCCATGCGCGCCGTCGCCAAGGAGCTGAAACTCAGCACCATGGCGCTGTACCGCTACGTGCGCGACCGCGAGGAACTGGAGGGCCTCGTCGTCGACCTCGTGTACGCGGAGGTCGACCCCGCGCCGCCGCCCGCCGGGCCGTGGGACGCCAGGATCGAGACGATGGCCCTGCGCCTGCGGGACGCGTTCGTCGCGCACGCGGCGATCATGCCGCTGACGCTCACGCACCGGCACGACTCGCGGGGGTCGCTGTGCTGGGGGGAGACCGTCGCGGGCATCCTCGCGGAGGCCGGCATCACCGGGCCGCGGGCGGCCATCGCGTTGCGGGCGGTGATCGCCTACATCATCGGCGCGATCCAGCTGGAGCACCTGGGCCCGCTGGAGGGCGAGGGGACCCTCGCCATCGCCGCGCTCCCCGAAGACGAGTTCCCGAACATGGCCGAGACCGCGCGGCACGCCCGCCACATCGGCCCCGACGAGGAGTTCCGCGGGGGACTGGCGGCCGTGCTGCGCGGCCTCGGAGGGAACGGCGCGGGCTAGCGCACCAGCAGCGCCTGCTGCCCGGCGATCGCCTGCACGGCCTGCTCGACGATCCCGTCGATCAGCTGCGCGCAACTCGGCAGGTCGTCGATGACGCCGACGACCTGGCCCGACGCCATCACGCCGAGATCGGGACGGCCGTCCACCATCGCCGCCTTGAGCAGCATCGGGGTGTTGGCGGCCATGAGGACCTGCGACCAGGACAGGTCCTTGCCGTGCTTCATCGCCTTCCCGTCGGCGATCATCGCGCGCCACGACATGCCGGAGAGCTTCTTGAACCGGGCGCCGTTGCGCAGCGCCCGGACCAGGCCGCTGACCCGGCCGGACGACTCCAGCTCGTCGACCAGCTCGCTGCGCAGCACCCGGTGCGGCATCCCGTCGACCTGGCGGGTCACGATCGTCTCGCCGGTCTTGAGGTACACCTGCTTGACCGCGTCCGGCACCGAGCTGTCGGAGGTCAGCAGGAACCGGGTGCCCATCGCCACGCCCGCCGCCCCGTAGGACAGCGCTGCGGCCAGGCCGCGCCCGTCGAAGAAGCCGCCGGCCGCGATCACCGGGATGTCCACCGCGTCGACGACCTGCGGGAGCAGCAGCGTGGTGGCGACGGCGCCGGTGTGCCCGCCGCCCTCGCCGCCCTGAACCAGCACCGCGTCCGCGCCCCAGCCCGCGACCTTCTCCGCGTGCCGCCGCGCGCCCACCGACGGGATCACGACGAGGCCCGCGTCCTTGAGCTTGACGATCAGCTCCTTCTTCGGCGCCAGCGCGAACGAGGCGACCTTCACCCCCTCCTTGATCAGGAGGTCGATGCGGTCGCCCGCGTCGCCTGCGTCGGCCCGCAGGTTGACGCCGAACGGCGCGTCCGTGCGGTCCTTGACCTCGTGGATCGCGTCCGCGAGCTGGTCGAGCGTCATCGTCGCCGACGCCAGGATCCCGAGGCCGCCCGCGTTCGCCACTGCGGTGACCAGGCGCGGCCCGGCCACCCAGCCCATGCCCGTCTGGACGACCGGGTGCCGCACGCCCGTCAGCCGGGTCAGCGGGGTGTCGAGCAGCTGCTCCATCAGGCCGGGACCTCTCGCTCGCGAAGGCCCTTAGGGTCGAGCACGTCGCGCATGACCCGCAGTTCCTCGGCGTCGGGGAGGCGCGTCTGCGGCACCTCGTCCGGGACGACCAGCTCGAATCCGGTCGCGGACACGACGTCGTCGGCCGTGACACCCGGATGCACCGAGCGCAGCCGCATCCGGTGGTCGGGGGTGTCGAAGTCGAGGACCGCCAGATTGCTGACCACGGCGCGGATCTCGTGCGCGCCCCGGTCCCAGCCGACGCCGCTGACGAAGTCGACCTTGTCGGTGAACACCCGCGTCGAGTGCTTCGGCACCCAGTAGCTCGTCGGGTTCAGCAGCGTGTTGCCGGGCCCGCCGCGCGACCCGAGGAGCTGCCGCGTCGGCTGCTCCCAGTCGCCGATGCAGGAGATGTTGGTGTTGCCGTACCGGTCGATCTGCGACGGACCCATCACCACGTGCCGCCGCGCGTTCAGCACCAGCCACAGATGGTCGCGGAACGGCAGCCAGCCCTCCGCCACCTCGGCCGTGCGGCCCAGCGGGACGGGCTCGGCACTCAGCGTCGGCCCGCCGTCGGTCGTCAGCAGGTCCGGCTCGAACGTGGCCCGCGCCAGCCGGGAGCCCAGCATCGGCACGAACCCGGCGACCGCCGCCGCGACGATCTCGCCGTCGCCCCGGAAAAGCTCCGCGCAGGCGACCGCGCAGACCTCGGCCCTCGTCACATCGCTCATCGGGATTCCTCCTGCCAGGTCCGGACGGCGTCCTGATAGGCGGCCTCGTCGCCGGACAGGAACCGGTCGCGGAACGCCGCCCACGCCTCCGGGTCGCCGGCCGACTTCGCGTACAGCTTCTGGAACGCCTCGTCGCGGCGGTGGTCGGGCTCGCAGTCGGTGAAGTGCGCGCCGTTCGGCGTCTCGACGACGCCTGTCACCTGCGCCCGGCTGATCAGCATCGACTGCGGCGGGCCCTCCTTGGCGAAGTCGGCGGTGTCCACCAGCCGCTCGCAGGAGATGTAGGTGCGGTCCGCGGCCTTGGCGAACAGGTCGTCCATGTACGGGTCGGCGCCGAGGTACTGCGCGTTGCCGCGCGCGTCCGCCCGGTTCATGTGGATGAGCGACACGTCCATCGTCAGGGCCGGGACGGCGACGAGCTCGCGGCCGTCCTCGTACGGCGACCGGATCGTCTTCAGCTCCGGGTTGACGCGCATCACGTCCGAGCCGAGCCCGACCGGCGTGGGCAGGAACGGCAGCCGGTGCGCCGCCGCGTACAGCCCGAACATGAACATGCCCTCGTCGTACTCGGTCAGCTCGATCGACCCGGACTGGCGCGCCCGCCGGAAGTGCGGCTCCAGCGGGATCGAGTCCATGGTCACGAACGCGGTGACGAGCCGGCGGACCTTGCCCGCCGCGCACAGCAGCCCGACGTCCGGCCCGCCGTAGGTCACCACGGTCAGGTCGGTGACGTCGGAGCGGCACAGCGCCCGGACCAGGGCCATTGGCTTGCGCCGCGAGCCCCAGCCGCCGATCCCGACCGTCATGCCGCTCTCCAGCGACCCGACGATCTCGTCGATGGTCAGTACCTTGCTCACTTCGCCCCCTTGGCCACGAAGGCGTCGCGGTGCTCGTCGCCCGCGCCCATGAGATTCAGCTCGAACGTGAAGCCCTGCTCGTAGCGGTAGCTGCGGCGAACGTCGATCGGGTCGATGCCGTTCAGCGACTCCTTCGCGCGCCGGATCACGTACTTGTCCTTGGCCGCGATGTTCCCGGCGACCTCCATCGCCTTGGCGCGCAGTTCGTCCTTCGGGACGACCTCCAGCACCGAGCCGTGGTGGTGCAGCTCGGCGGCGGTGACGTTGCGGCACGTGTAGACCATCGCGCGCATCAGGTGCTGCGGGACGAGCCGGGCCAGGTGCGTCGCGGCGCCGAGCGCGCCCCGGTCGACCTCGGGCAGGCCGAAGAAGGCGTCGTCGGACGCCACGACGACGTCGGCGTTGCCGACCAGGCCGATCCCGCCGCCCAGGCAGAAGCCGTGCACGGCCGCGACGACCGGGACCTCGCACTCGTAGACGGCGGCGAACGCCGCGAAGCAGCCCCGGTTGGCCCCCACCAGCGCGGTGTGGCCCTCGCTGCGCTGCATCTCCTTGATGTCGACGCCCGCGTTGAAGCCCCGGCCCTCGGCCCGGAGCACGACGGCGCCGACCTGCGGGTCGCGGCCGGCCGCGAGCACCGCGCCGGCCAGCTCGAACCAGCCCGCGACGGTCAGGGCGTTGACCGGCGGCGCGTCCACGACGATCTCGGCGACCCCGTCCAGGGTCGTGGTGGAGACTCCCATGCGCTACCTTTCCACCAAACATTTGTTAGAACAGACCGTAGCAGAGGGTCTCGGAGGAGGCGGGATGTCACTGACGCTGGACCTGGCGGGGAGGACCGTCGTGGTCACCGGGGGCGTGCGCGGTGTCGGCGCGGGAATCAGCCGCGCCTTCCTGGAGGCGGGCGCCGACGTGGTCGCGGTGGCCCGGCGCGAGCCGGAGGCGCTGCCCGAGGGCGGCGGCCGCACGGCGTCGTTCGCCTCGCTGGACGTGCGCGACGGCGACGCCGCCGAGGCCTTCGCCGCCGGCCTCGACCGGGTGGACGTGCTGGTCAACAACGCGGGCGGCGGGCCGTTCCTGCCGCTCACCGAGGGTCCGCTGCGCACCCATCTGAAGATCCTGGAACTGAACCTGACCGCGCCGCTGATCATGGCGCGGGCGCTGCGCCCGCTGATGCCGGACGGCGGCTCGGTGATCAACATCGGCAGCGTCAGCGGGGTGCGGCCGTCGCCGGGGACCGCGCCCTACGGCGCCGCCAAGGCCGGTCTGCACAGCCTGACCCAGTCGCTGGCCGTCGAGTGGGCGCCGCGGGTACGGGTCAACACGCTGATCCTCGGCATGATCCGCACCGAGCTGGCGCACCTGCACTACGGCGACGAGGCGGGCGTGGAGGCCGTCGCGCGGACCGTCCCGATGGGCCGTCTCGGCGACCCGTTCGAGGTCGGCGCGGCCTGCGTGTACCTCGCCTCCGACCTGGCGTCCTACATCACCGGGACGCAGCTGCTGATGCACGGCGGGGGAGAGCGGCCCGCGTTCCTGGACGCCGCCACCGCGAACAAGGAGGAGACGCGATGATCTGCAAGGACCGCGTGGTCGCCGTCACCGGCGCCGGGCGAGGGCTCGGCCGCGCGCATGCGCTGGAGTTCGCCCGGCAGGGCGCCCTGGTCGTGGTGAACGACCTGGGCGTGGCCCGCGACGGCACCGGCGACGCCTCCGGCGGCCCCGCCCAGGACGTCGTCAAGGAGATCGAGGCGCTCGGCGGGCGCGCCGTCGCCAACACCGACGACATCGCCACCGACGCCGGTGCAGCCGCCCTCGTCGCCACCGCCGTGGACACCTTCGGCCGCCTCGACACCCTGGTCAACAACGCCGGGTTCCTACGCGACCGGATGCTGATCAACCTGTCCGAGGACGAGTGGGACGCGGTGATGCGCGTCCACCTCAAGGGCCACTTCCTGCCGCTCAAGCACGCCGGGCAGTACTGGCGGGCCGAGAGCAAGGCGGGCCGCCCGGTGGACGCCCGCGTGATCAACACCTCGTCCGGCGCCGGGCTGCTCGGCAGCGTCGGCCAGGGCAACTACTCGGCCGCGAAGGCCGGCATCGTCGGGCTCACGCTGGTCGCCTCCGCCGAGCTCGGCCGGTACGGGGTGAACGTCAACGCCATCGCGCCCGCCGCCCGCACCCGGATGACCGAGGAGGTCTTCGCGCAGACGATGGCCGCGCCCGCCGAGGGCGAGTTCGACGCGATGGCGCCGGAGAACGTATCGCCGCTGGTCGTCTGGCTCGGCTCCGCCCGGTCCAAGGACGTCACCGGCCGGGTCTTCGAGGCCGAGGGCGGCAAGATCTGCGTGATGGACGCCTTCCGGCACGGCCCCACCGCCGACAAGGGCGCCCGCTGGGACCCGGCGGAGGTCGGCGAGGTCGTCGCCGGCCTGCTCGCGAAGGCCCCGGCACCGGAGCCCGTCTACGGCGCGGGCTGACCCCGCCTCCGCGCCCGGCGCGCCGCCGGGCGCGGCCGGTTCCGGTCGCGAACCTCGTGAAACCGTCCTGACCTGCCACCATTCGGGATAGCGGCGGGGGACGGGGGACGGTCGTGTCACCGAACCGGTATGAGGCGAGCACGCGTCGTAGTGACCGGGGGATTTCCCCGGACGACGCGAAAGGCAGGGGGTGCCGTCATGGCTCCTGAGGGTCCGCCGCCAGGGGGCGCGCAGCGCCGCGGCCCCGCCCACGAGCTGACCGGCGCGTTCCTCGCCGGGCCGGGCGCCCGCCCCCGGCCCGTATCGGCTCCCGCTGTCGCACCGCCGCGGCAGGGGCGGGGCGGCGCACGCCGGGGCCGCATCGCCGCGTGGGCGGCCGCGGCCGTCGCGGCCGGCGTCCTCCTCGGCCTCGCCGCCGCGACCGGAGAGCTGTCGCCCGTACTGCGCCCGGTCGGCCGGTTCCTCGACTTCTACTGCGGGGTCTTCGCACTGGTCGCGTTGTCGCTGACGGTCATGATCGGGCTGCTGGCCACCGACCGCGCCATCCTCGCGTCCCGGCAGCGGCTGCGGGCCCAGGCGGTGCACCGGGCCACCGCGTTCCTCGCCGTGGCCATGCTGGCCGTCCACATCGCCTCGCAGCTCGCCGAGCACCGGGTCGGGATCGCCCAAGCGCTCCTGCCGCTGCCCGGCCGGCACGCCGCCGACTACGACATCGGCGTCATCGCCTTCTACCTGCTTCTCCTCGCCGTGGCAGGCGGCATCGCGCGCGGCCGTTTCGCCGGCACCAGGCACCCGTGGGCCTGGCGGGCCACGCATCTCACCGCGTACGCGGCGTGGCCGCTCGGGATCTGGCACGGTCTGACCTCCGGCCGCGCTCCCGCCGTGTGGGTGACGGCGGGTTACCTGCTGTGCGTGGCCGCAGTCGTGCTCGCGCTCGCCGCCCGGCCCGTCCTGCGGCCCCGGGAGAGGAGGACGCCGTGACCGCGCTCGCCATCCGGCACATCGGCCCGCCCCGCCTCACCAAAGGGCTCGCGGACGGCGGACGCCTCGACTGGGACGCCCACCGCGCCCTGCATCCCCACCCGCGTCCCCTCACCACCGACCAGCTCGTCGCGCTGTGCGAGGAGGGGCGGCTGCACGGCCGCGGCGGTGCCGCGTTCCCGTTCGCGCGCAAGGTGCGGGCCACCGCCGACAGCGCCGTGCGGCGTGGCAAGCGGACGATCGTCGTCGTCAACGGCACCGAGGGCGAGCCCGGCAGCGCCAAGGACAAGGCGCTGCTGCGGGGCGCCCCGCACCTGATCCTGGACGGCGCCGCGCTCGCCGCCACCGCGCTCGGCTCGCTGGAGATCATCGTCGCCGTGACCGACGAGACGGCCGCCACGTCGGTGCGGGACGCGATCGCCGAACGCGACCTCGGCGGCCGGGCCCGCGTCGCTGTGCTGCCCGAGCGGTTCGTCACCGGCGAGAGCGGCGCGCTGGTGCGCGGGATCAACGGCAAGCGCCCGATCCCGCCCGGCCGCAAGGGCCGCGCCTCGACCAGCGGCGTCGACGGCCTGCCCACCCTGCTGTCCAACGCCGAGACCTACGCGCAGCTCGCCGTCCTCGCCGGGCTCGGCCCGGCCGGGTACCGCAAAATCGGGACACCGGACGAGCCCGGCACGGTGCTGCTGACCGTGACCGGTGCTGCGCGCTTCCCGGCCGTGGTGGAGACGCCGGCCGGGGCGCCGCTCGGCCACCTGCTCGACCTGTGCGGCGCGCGGGCGGGCGAGGGGGTGCTGGTCGGCGGCTACCACGGCGCCTGGCTGAAGGGCGAGGTCGCGACCCGCACCGCGGTGTCGCGCGCCGGGCTCGCGGCGGCGGGCGGCGCGCTCGGCGCCGGGATCGTCATGCCGATCGGGCGCGGCACCTGCCCGCTGGGCGAGGCCGCGCGCGTCGCCGGGTACCTGGCCGCCGAGTCGGCCGGGCAGTGCGGGCCGTGCCGGCTCGGGCTGCCCGACATCGCCGGCGCGCTCGCCGACCTCGCCGCCGGCCGGGGCGTCGCGTCCGCCGCCGAGGCCGCCCGCCGCGCCGTCCGGATGGTCAACGGCCGCGGGGCCTGCGCGCACCCCGACGGCACCGCCCGGTTCGTGCTGTCCGCGCTGGAGGTCTTCGCCGGCGACATCGCCCGGCACGCCGCCGACGGCGGCTGCGGGCGGCCCGTCCTCGGGGTGCTGCCCGCCGCGGCCGAGGCGGCCGAGCTGCGGCTGGAGGTCGACTGGAGCCGCTGCGACGGCCACGGCCTGTGCGCCGACGTGCTGCGCGGCACCGTCCGGATGGACGAGTACGACTACCCGGTGATCCCCACCGAGCCCATCCCGGCGCGGCTGGAGGCCGACGCGCGGCGCGCCGTCGCGATCTGCCCCGGTCTCGCCCTGCGCCTCGTCCCGCGCACGCCGCACGAGAAGGCCGGGCGGGCCTCCTAGCGGCGCCGGAATGCCGGGCGGGGCGGCGGGCGTTGTACCGAGCGCGCCCGCGGAAAATGGATCGCCCGGCACGGGCCGGTCCGGCTACGGTGCGAAGGTTTGAGGGTGAGCGGGGCCTGCGGGCCTGGAACCCTATCCTTGTCGATGGTTATGAGGACGTCTGTGAGATCGCCGCTCGCCGACCTGCGCGCGCGCCTGCCCGAGCTGATGCTGCGGGACCAGCACCGGATCCGCCGCCGCATCGACGGCTCGCAGAAGATGCGGGACGCGGCGCGCCGCGCGAAGGTCGCCGAGGAGATCACCGCCGACATCGAGGCCGCCGAGCGGCGGGTCGAGCGGCGGCGCCTCGCCGTGCCCGCGATCACCTATCCGGAGCAGCTGCCGGTCGCGCAGAAGAAGGACGACATCCTCGCCGCGGTCCGCGACCACCAGGTCGTGATCGTCGCCGGGGAGACCGGGTCCGGCAAGACCACCCAGATCCCCAAGATCTGCCTGGAGCTGGGCCGGGGCGTGCTCGGCTCGATCGGGCACACCCAGCCGCGCCGGCTGGCCGCCCGAACCGTCGCCGACCGGATCGCCGAGGAGCTCGGCACCGAACTCGGCGACACCGTCGGCTACAAGGTCCGCTTCACCGACAAGTCGAGCGACGACACGCTCGTGAAGCTGATGACCGACGGCATCCTGCTCGCCGAGATCCAGACCGATCGGCTGCTGCGCCAGTACGACACGCTGATCATCGACGAGGCGCACGAGCGCAGCCTGAACATCGACTTCCTGCTCGGCTACATCCGGGAGATCCTGCCGCGCCGCCCCGACCTCAAGGTGATCATCACCTCGGCGACGATCGACCCCGAGCGGTTCTCCCGGCACTTCGGCGACGCCCCGATCGTGGAGGTGTCCGGCCGCACGTACCCGGTGGAGGTGCGGTACCGGCCCGTCACCGACCCCGACGACCCGTCCGCCGACCCCGACCGCGACCAGATCCAGGCGATCATCGACGCCGTCGACGAGCTGGGCCGCGAGGCGCCCGGCGACGTGCTGGTGTTCCTCAGCGGCGAGCGGGAGATCCGCGATACCGCCGACGCGCTCACCAAGCACTTCACCCGGCGGAAGAGCGCCACCGAGGTGCTGCCGCTGTACGCGCGGCTGTCGGCCGCCGAGCAGCACCGGGTGTTCCAGGCGCACCGCGGGCGGCGCGTCGTCCTCGCGACGAACGTCGCCGAGACCTCGCTGACCGTCCCGGGCATCAAGTACGTCGTCGACCCGGGCACCGCCCGCATCTCCCGCTACAGCCACCGGCTGAAGGTGCAGCGGCTGCCGATCGAGCCGATCTCGCAGGCGTCGGCCAACCAGCGCAAGGGGCGCTGCGGCCGCGTGTCCGAGGGCGTGTGCATCCGGCTGTACTCCGAGGAGGACTTCGAGTCCCGCCCCGAGTTCACCGACCCGGAGATCCTGCGCACCAACCTCGCGTCGGTCATCCTGCAGATGACCTCGCTCGGCCTCGGCGACATCGCCGCGTTCCCGTTCGTGGAGCCGCCGGACCGCCGCAACGTCAAGGCGGGCGTCGACCTGCTGCACGAGCTCGGCGCCATCGACCCGTCCGAGCAGGACCCGCGCAAGCGCCTCACCCCGCTCGGCCGCCGGCTCGCCCAGCTCCCCGTCGACCCGCGGCTCGCCCGCATGGTGCTGGAGGCCGACCGCAACGGCTGCGTGCGGGAGGTCCTCGTCATCGCCGCCGCGCTGTCGATCCAGGATCCGCGCGAGCGCCCCGCCGAGCACCAGCAGGCCGCCGACGACAGGCACCGCCGGTTCGCCGACCCCACCTCCGACTTCCTGGCCTACCTGAACCTGTGGAACTACCTGCGCGAGCAGCAGAAGGAGCTGTCGGGCAGCGCGTTCCGCCGCATGTGCAAGAACGAGTTCCTGCACTTCCTGCGCGTCCGCGAGTGGCAGGACCTGCACGGCCAGCTCAAGCAGGTCGCCAAGTCCCTCGGCGTCACGCTCAACACCGCCGACGCCCCGCCCGACCGCATCCACGTCTCGCTCCTCGCCGGCCTGCTGTCGCACATCGGGCTCATGGACACCGACAAGGGCGAGAAGGACGGCAAGCAGCGGCGCGGCCAGGAGTACCTCGGCGCGCGGGGCGCGAAGTTCGCCGTGTTCCCCGGCTCGGCGCTGTTCAAGAAGCCGCCGCGCTGGGTGATGTCGGCCGAGCTGGTCGAGACGTCCCGGCTCTGGGCGCGCGTCAACGCCAGGATCGAGCCCGAGTGGATCGAGCCGCTGGCGGAGCACCTGGTCAAGCGCAACTACAGCGAGCCGCACTGGTCGAAGAAGCAGGCCGCCGTCATGGCGCACGAGAAGGTCACCCTGTACGGGGTGCCGATCGTCGCCGACCGGCGCGTCAACTACGGCTCCATCGACCCCGCGCTGTCGCGCGAGCTGTTCATCCGGCACGCGCTCGTCGAGGGCGACTGGGAGACCCACCACAAGTTCTTCCACGACAACCGGGCCCTGCTCGAGGAGGTCGAGGAGCTGGAGCACCGCGCCCGCCGCCGCGACATCCTCGTCGACGACGAGACGCTGTTCGACTTCTACGACGAGCGCATACCCGAGGACGTGGTCTCCGGGCGGCACTTCGACGCCTGGTGGAAGACGGCGCGGCACTCCGACCCCGACCTGCTCGGGTTCGAGAAGTCGATGCTCATCAACGAGACCGCGGGCGGCGTCAGCGAGGCCGACTACCCGGACGTGTGGAAGCAGGGGACGCTGCGGCTGCGCCTGACCTACCAGTTCGAGCCGGGCACCGACGCCGACGGCGTCACCGTGCACGTCCCCGTCCAGGTCCTCAACCAGGTCCGTCCGGACGGGTTCGAGTGGCAGGTCCCCGGGCTGCGGACCGAGCTGGTCACCGAGCTGATCCGGTCGCTGCCGAAGCAGCTACGCGTCAACTTCGTTCCGGCGCCCGACTACGCCCGCAAGGTCCTCGACCGCGTCGCGCCGCGCACCGAGCCGCTGCTGGACGCGCTGGAGCGCGAGCTGACCGCGATGACCGGCGTGCCCGTCGCGCGGGAGGCCTGGGACACCTCCCGGCTGCCCGCGCATCTGCGCATCACCTTCCGCGTCGTCGACGACCGCAAGCGCACCCTCGGCGAGGGCACCGACCTGGACGAGCTGAAACGCCGGCTCGCGGGCAAGGTCCGCGGGACGCTGTCGAAGGCGGCCTCGACCGTCGAGCGTTCCGGCCTCACCGAGTGGACGATCGGCGAGCTGCCCCGCACCTATGAGCAGAAACAGGCGGGGTACGACGTCAAGGCCTATCCGGCGCTCACCGACGAGGGGGAGAGCGTCGCCGTCCGGATGTACGAGACGGAGGCCGAGCAGCGCCGCGCCATGTGGCTCGGCACCCGCCGCCTCATCCTGCTGAACGCGCCGTCGCCGGTGAAGCTCATCCAGGGCCGCCTGACCAACAAGGGCAAGCTCGCCCTCAGCCACAACCCGCACGGGTCCGTCGCCGCGCTGTTCGACGACTGCGTCACCGCCGCCGCCGACCGGCTCATCGCCGAGGCCGGCGGGCCCGCCTGGGACGAGGCCGGGTTCCGCGCGCTGTACGACCGGGTCCGCGCCGACCTGCACGACGCCACCGCGCAGATCGTCGGGCTGGTCGAGCGGATCCTCGCCGAGTCCCACGAGCTGGACCGGCGGCTGCGCGGCACCGCCAGCCTCACGCTCGTCCCCGCGCTGACCGACATCCGCGCGCACCTGGCGGCGCTGGTCCATCCCGGGTTCGTCACCGAGACGGGCTGGGCGCGGCTCGCCGACCTGCCCCGCTACCTGCGCGCGCTGCAGGTCCGGCTCGACAAGCTCCCGGAGAACCCCGGACGCGACCGGATGCTCGCGCACCAGGTCGAGGTGCTGCGGCAGGAGTACGAGCAGGCGCTCCAGCGGCTGCACCCGTCCCGCCGCGGCGAGGAGCCGGCCCGGCAGATCCGCTGGATGCTGGAGGAGCTGCGGGTCAGCCTGTTCGCCCAGCAGCTCGGCACCCGGTTCCCGGTGTCCGACAAGCGCATCCGCAAGGCGATGGCCCAGCTCTAGGCGGTGCGTCCCGACCATGATCGGTTGTCGGATATGACTGGGGCATGGTCTTGAGGGACTTCTATCCGGAGATCGAGCCCTACGATTCCGGGCTGCTGGACGTCGGCGACGGGAACCGGATCCACTGGGAGACCTGCGGGAACCCGGACGGCAAACCCGCGGTGTTCCTGCACGGCGGGCCCGGCGGCGGTGTGCTGCCCGGCTTCCGCCGCTTCTTCGACCCCGCCGCGTACCGGATCGTGCTCTTCGACCAGCGCAACTGCGGACGGAGCCGACCGCACGCCGGCGATCCGGGCGTCTCGCTCGAACACAACACGACGCCGCATCTGGTCGCCGACATCGAGCGGCTGCGCGAGCATCTGTCGATCGAGCGCTGGCTTGTGTTCGGCGGCAGCTGGGGGAGCACTCTCGCGCTCGCCTACGCGCAGACCCATCCCGAGCGGGTCACGGAGATGGTGCTGCGCGGCATCTATCTCGTCCGCCCGTCCGACGAGGACTGGGGGTTCACCCCGTCCGGCGCCGCCCACCTCTTCCCCGCCGAGTGGGCCGCGTTCCGTGACGCGATCCCGGCCGCCGAGCAGGGCGACCTGGTCGCCGCCTACGGCCGCCGCATCGAGGACCCGGACCCGGCCGTCCACCTGCCGGCGGCGCGGGCGTGGATGGGGTGGGAGCTCAGCGCCAACACGCTGCTGCCCGTCTCGCCGCCCGACCTGAGCGACGCCGAGGTCCTCGCGTTCGCCCGCATCACCCGCCACTACATCGCCAACGGCGGATTCCTGCCCGCCGGCGGCCTGCTCGCGGGCATCGACCGGATCCGGCACGTCCCGGCGGTGATCGTCAACGGCCGCTACGACATCAAAACCCCGCCGGACCAGGCGTGGGATCTGCACCGCGCCTGGCCCGAGGCGGAGTTCCGCATCGTCGAGGACGCCGGGCACGGCGGCTCCGAACCGGGCGTCCGGGACCGGCTCATCGAGGCGACCGACCGGTTCGCCGCGGGTTGACTCCGGAACGGTCTACTCACTTCCGTACGACGTGGGAGGCCCCACATCTACCTCGCAAGTCACTGCAGTACCGCGTACTAGTGCGTATGGTTCATTCCATGCCTAACAGCGAAGAGCGCGACAACAGCGGCCCCGAGGGGACGGCCGCGGTTCCCCAGGGCGCGGTCTCCGAGGACGGGCGTCCGCGGGACGCCGCGACGGCGGAGCGGCGCGACGGGGGCGGCGGGCCGGGCTCGCCGGGGCAGCAGGGGGCCCAGCGGCAGGGCATGCCGCAGCAGGGCGCCGCACAGCAGGGCACGGCACAGCAGAACACGGCGCAGCAGGGCACGCCGGAGCCGGGCGGGGACGTCGCCGGCACCGGCGCGGCGGAGACCGCGGTCGCCCGGATGGGCGACCCCGTCACGGTCTGGCCGTGCGCGAACTGTGGGCGGCCCGTCCCGCAGCCGGTCGGGGCCGTCCGCGCCGTCCGGTACTGCCAGGACAACGAGGGCGCCTGCGCCCGCGAGGCCCGCGACCGCCGCGAGCGGGGCCGCGACGCGCCGGGCCTCACCGGCCAGGTCGCCTCCACCTGGGAGATGGTGGAGCGGCTGGAGAAGGCCGCCGACCTGCTCGCCGACTCGCTGACCTCCGAGCTGAGCGTCGCCGGCGTCGAGCGCCGCGTCGCCGAGGTGCGGGCCGAGGCCGCCCGCGAGCTGGCCATCGCGCAGAGCGAGCGCGACGCCTCCCAGCGCAAGGCCGAGGAGGCCTGGCACGAGGCCTCGGCCGCGCGCGGCCGCGCCGCCGAGGCCGAGAAGGACGCCGCGGGCGCCCGCGAGGAGGCCCGGCTCGCCACCGCCAAGCGCGACGCCGCGCAGCAGGCGTGGGAGGAGGCGCACCAGATCGCGCAGCAGTCGATGACCGCCAAGCTCGCCGCGGAGAGCGAGCGCGACCGCATCGCCGCCCGCGAGACCGAGCTGCTCGCCGCGCTGGAGGCCGCCCGCGCCGAGCTGGTCGGCCTGCACGCCAAGCTCGCCGAGGCCGAGGGCGCCGCCGAGTCGCAGCGGGTCGAGGCCGCGGTCGCCAAGCAGGGCGCCGAGGACCTGCGCAACGCCATGCGCGACACCGAGGCGCAGCGGCAGCACGCCATGCAGGCCGCCAGCAAGGCCGAGGCCGAGCGGGCCGCCGCGCTGCGCGCCCAGTCGGAGGCCGAGGCGGAGGTGGTCCGCGCCAACGCCCGCGCCGAGGAGGCCGTCAAGGACCGCGACGCCGCCCGCGCGCAGGCCGAGGCCGCCACCGCCGAGCGCGACGAGCTGACCGCCAAGATCAACGACCAGGCGGTGCAGCTGCGCCAGCTGTCCCAGTCGGTCGCCGAGCAGCAGGCCGCGCTGTCGGCCCTCGCCGAGGAGCGCGACGCCGCCCGCGCCGAGGCCGACCGCGCCCGCCGCCAGATCGACCAGCTCACGCACAACACCCTGTCGTCGAACATCCCGCCGGGCGGCCGGCTGTCGGGCGGGAGCCCGGTCCCCCCGCCCGGCTTCGCGCACGCCGCGGGCGGGCCGCCGCCGGCCGTGCCCACCGGGCCCGTCAGCGGAGCGGGCGTCCCGCTCGGCGCCCCCATCCCGCCCGGGCCGCAGGGGCTCGGCGGAGCGCCGGGCGGTCAGCCGGCCGGGCCGGCGCACTCCGGCGGGTACACGCTGCCGCCGCCCCCGGCCGGCGGCGCCCCCTCAGCCCCCTCAGCCCCCTCGGCCCCGTCCGCCCCGCCGGCGCCTCCCGGCCGGCTGAACGGCGCCGACCGGGAGGACCCGCTGTTCACCGGGCCCTGACCGGAGCTCAGCCGTACTTGGCGACGATCACCAGCACGACCAGCGCCGCCGCGACGATCATCGTGGCCTGGCCGCGCTCGCGCACCGCGGTCCGCCGGAGGGTGACCACTCTCCGGCGGCTGAGCCGCATGTCGGACGCGGCGCGCCGCGCGCGCTCCCAGTGCATGCCGGTGTACACCGCGAGCGCCGCCACCCCGAGGAGAAGTAAGGCCGTTCCGCTCATCTGACCCGCCTCTGCTGTCGCGGAAAGTCAGATTGAACAGCGTAACCCCGGTGCCGAACCATGTCGCCTGACATATTTCCGGCACTCATGCGGAACCGGTCTGGCGGACCGCGGCGCCGGATCACCGGCGCGCGGCCCGCCGGCGGTCACCGCACGAACGCCTCGGGGTCGATCTCGATCCAGATCTGCTCGGCGCGGCCGAGCAGCCGCCCGTCGGCGCCGTACAGCGCGGTGGCCGCGTGCATCTTGCGGCCCTCGCGGCTGCGCGCCAGGCCCATCACCACGCACTCCTCGCCGGCCTCGGGCACGTCGGTGACCTGCGCGGTCATCGTGCCGAGGACGGCCGGGCGGCCCACCACGTCGAACGACCAGCCGCCGGGGCAGTCCAGCGCCGACCACACCAGCGTCCGCTCGGGGACCCGGTCGGGCACCCACGGCGCCGCCACGGTGCCCTCGGCGACCGGCCCGGGCTCGAGCCGGAGCCCGTCGCCGGGCTCGCGCTCCGGCCCGCACACGAAGCAGCGCGGGAACGGATGGTTCTCGATCGCCCGGAACTTCTCCGCCGCCTCCAGCGCCCGCGCGAACGGGACGGGCGGCACCGGCGGCACCACGATCGCCCCCGCGAGCGCCTCCGCGACCGGCCGCTCCCCGTCCCACAGCCGCGCGCTGCGCCCGCGCTCGTCCTCCATGGTCACGGTCAGCTCGGTGTCCAGCGGCGGCGGCCGCCGCAGCGTCACCGTCACCGTGCCGATCGGCACCCGCCCCGCCAGCAGCCCCGCCACGTACCCCCCGTTGCCCGACCCGTCCGGGCCCTGGAACCGCCTGTCGATGATCACTGGGTCCCCCGCAATCACGTCGCCGCACGAAAACGGCACCGATCATAATGAGCGCCACCGACATCCCGCCCCGTCGCCCCCACCCCTCCGACCCCAGGTCGGCCCGGTAGAGCCCTGCCCCCGGCGCTCTGAACCCCACACCCCGGAGGTTAGAACCTCAGCCCGAGACGCCCGCCACGTTGCGATCGCGAGCGAAGCCGGATGCGAGCGAAGCGAGAATCCGATCGCGCAGCGAGCCCCCGGGCGAGTCGGAGCGATGCAGCGATCGCCGCTTTGCCCGCCGAAGGGAGGGCGCTCCAGCGCCCGACCGCCAAGGGCAATGCAAACGACAATGCAAACTACAGAGCGCGTGAGGGCTGGGGGCGGCCCGGGCGGGTGGTGAAGAACACCGACAGCGAGCCGCGGAGGCGGGCGCGGACGGTGTCCTCGTCGATGTCGACGTCGTCGGGCACGGGGGTGCGCTCGAGGGCGCGCGAGATGAGCACGTCGACCCTGCGGTCGGCGACCAGGACCGAGCAGGTGTCGCAGGCGTACCAGGGGTAGAGCATGTTCAGCACGGCGACGGCGGTGTCGTCGTCGGACAGGTGCGTGGTGTCGAGCTCGACCTCGAACATGTCGGTGTCCTCGGGGTCGAGCGTGGGGTAGTAGAGCCACGCCGGCCCGTCGGCGCCACAGAAGTCGCACGCCGGCTCGCCGGGGGACGGCTCGCCGACGGCGAGCTCCAGCTCGTGGTCCCACGGCTCCACCCGGCGGTTGTGCCGGTAGCCCACCCCGTCCAGCGAGCCCTCGCGGTTGTGGGTGACGTCGTGCACCTCGCCGCCGCAGCGGGCGCACATGAAGCCGATCTCCTCCATGTCCCTCCCCTGATCGCTGAGGCACCGGCTCTCACAGTATCCGTCCGGACGCGTCCCGCGTACCGGGCGGCGCGAACGCTGGGGTACGTTGAAGATCTTCCGCCGCCCCGGCGATCCCGGCCCGGTGTTGCGACGCATACCCCGCGCGCCTCTCCGCATGTCCCCGGTGCTCCTGTGCGAGCCCGTCCCGCCGCGCCTTCGAAAGGGAGGTCTCCTTGTCCCTTCCCGACCGGACCGACATCGTGCTCAACGCCGACAAGATCGACCTCGTCCGGGACCGGCGGCCGCTGCTCGACCGGGTGACCATGACGGTGCTGCGCGGCGAGCACTGGGCGCTGATCGGCCCGAACGGCGCGGGCAAGAGCACGCTGCTCGGCATCCTCGGCGCCTACACCCATCCGACGCGCGGCACGGCGGAGATCCTCGGCCGCCGGCTCGGCCGGGTCGACGTGCAGGAGCTGCGCCGGCTGATCGGCCAGGTCAACCCGCGGCATCCGCTGGAGTCGGCGCGGACCGTCCGGGAGATCGTGCTGACCGGCGCGACGGGCACCATCGAGCTGGTCCCGCGCTGGACGCCGAGCGAGGACGAGCTGCGCCGCGCCGACGAGCTGATCGCGTTGATGGGGCTCACGGCGCGTACCGACGCCCGCTGGCCGAACCTGTCGCAGGGGGAGCGGGGCCGGGCGCTGATCGCGCGGGCGCTGATGCCGGATCCGCCGCTGCTGCTGCTCGACGAGCCCGCCACCGGCCTGGACGTCGCCGCGCGCGAGCGGCTGCTGGCGAGCATCGACCAGCTGCGGCGCGAGCGCCCCGACCTGACGACGGTGCTGGTCACGCACCATCTGGAGGAGCTGCCGACCAGCACCAGCCACGCGCTGCTGCTGCGCGAGGGGCAGGTGTTGGCGTCGGGGCCGGCGGACGAGGTGCTGACGACCGAGCTGGTCAGCGCCTGCTTCGACCATCCGATCACGATCACCCGGCACAACGGCCGCTGGGCCGCCACCGCCGGCCCCGCGCAACCGGGTCGCTAGTCCGCCGCCACGCGGTGGCGGGCGAGGTGGGCGAGGACGGACTGGTTGGCCTCCCACCCGTCCGGGAACTTGACCGGCACCCCGAGGTGCACGGGTTCGGTGGACGGATGGGCGTCCAGCAGTTCGGGGATGCCCGCCCGCGCCACCACGATGCAGGCGTGCCGGTGCCGGGACGTCAGGACGCACAGCCGCCCCGACTCCAGGTGGAACGCTGTGGCGTCGCGGCGCCCCGACAGCGGGTGCAGCATGACCGTGACGTCGTACTCGCGTCCCTGCAACCGGTTGGCGGTGTCGACGGTGATGCCCGCGCCGTGCGCGCCGAGCGCCGCCCGGAGCGCGGTGACCTGGTCGCGGTGTGCGGCGCCGATCGCGACGCGGGTCGCGTCCATGGGCTTGGAGCCGAGTTCGGAGTGCGCGACCGGGCCGCGCTGCAGCAGCCGGACGGCCAGCGCCGCCGTCGCGCGGACGGCCTCGGCGTCGGTGCGGAGCGTGTGCCGGGCGGGCAGCTCGTACAGCGCCCATCCGGTCGCCGCAGCCTCCTCCAGCGCGTGGTCGTAGGTGGTGCCCATGCCGCGCGCGCCGTACTCCAGCCGCCGGTCGCCCTCGTTCGTCCCGGCGCGGAAGCCGGTGAACGGGTAGAACGCGCGGGACACCACGGGCGCCGCGGACGCCGGCAGGCGCCACGACACCGGCAGCCGGTGCACGGGCAGGTCCGGGTTGTGCGCGAGGAGGACCGACACGGCGCTGCGCATCGGGTCCCACGCCAGGCCGGCCCAGCGTTCGACCTCGACGGTGGAGAACGGGTCGAGCTGACCGGGGTCGCCGACGAACAGCGCCCGCTCGAACCGCCCGGCGATGCGCAGAAGCATGTCCGAGCGCATCTGGTACGCCTCGTCGACGATCGCCCAGGGCCACGACCCGTCCGGCAGGGTCGCCCACTTCGCGGCGGTCGCGATGACGACGGTGTGCTCGGCGAGGTCGTCGGCCTTCTGCGCGACCCGCACCGACGGGTGCGCCAGCACCCGCTCGGACGGCACGTACCCCGACGCCGACAGCCGGCCCAGCGTCAGCCGCGGGTGCTTGGCCGCGATCCGTTCGATGAGGTCGTCGACCTGCTCGTTGGTCTGCGCCACGATCATCAGCCGCTCGCCCGCCTCCGCGAGGTGCGCGGCGGCGCGGACCACGAGCGTCGACTTGCCCGCGCCCGGCGGCGAGTCGACCACCACGCCGCGGTGGCCGCCGCCGAGGTCGGCGAGCACCCCGTCGACGACCCGCGCCGCGGCCTCGGCCGGGGCGAGCGCGGCGGAGGGCTCCGGCTCTGCGAGCGCGACGAGATGGCGTTCGGTCATGACCAGTCCTCTTCGGCGTCCTCGTCGGTCGGCACGTACTCCTCGGGCGGCCCGCCGTGCGTCCAGGGCGTGTCCTCCCGGTCGGGGAACTTCGCGGCGCCGAACGATCCCTCCGTGAGCGAGGTGAAGACCACGTGCTCGCCGACCTGCGGCACGGCGCCCGGTTCGGGGGTGAGCCTGCGGCCCATGCCGCCGGTCAGCTCCAGCAGCACGCCGCCGTCGCCGATCTCCACGATCCTCCCCTTCAGCGCCGGGCGCGCCGCGTTGCACACGGTCGTCCCGATGTCGAGCCGCACGGGGTCCTCGGTGCGGACGCGCAGCAGCGGGCGCAGCTTCGGCCGTTTGCCCGTCTCGTCCAGCCGGGCCGGGTCGCACTCGGTGACCGGCCCGCCGAACGCCTGCCCGGCCAGCCGGTGCTCGGCCATGACCAGGGGGTCGTCGAACGCCCGCTGCGCCTCGTAGGCGTCCTGGGCGCGTTCGAGATCGTGCAGCCGCCGCGCCGCCCGGACGGGCGGGTCGCGGCGCGCCTGAGGATACGCCTCGCCGAACGTCTGGTGGTAATAGGTGAAGGCGTCCCGGTCGCGCTCCCAGCGGCGCGGCACGCTCGCGCCCTCCGGCATCGCGCGCAGCAGCCCGACCGCCCGCCACATCAGGTCCCACGTCGGGGTCAGCTGCCCGGCGACGAGCGCGCGGAGCCGGTCGCCGGCGCGCGGGTCGCCGCCCGACCGGTCGTAGGCGGCGATCGCGGGGGCGAGCACCTCGTTGTCGAACGTCGGGTCGGTCGCGGGGCCGGCCGGCGGGCAGGTCACCGGGTCCTCGGCGCGGGCGGCGGCCGCCGGGCCGTCCAGGCCGTCCGGCGGGTCGATCCAGCCCATCAGTGCGGCGAGGTTGCCGTCCTCCACCGAACTCTGCCCGGTCGCCCAGTGCAGCCGCAGCACCTCGGTCATCGCCCGCAGCAGCGACGACCCCGGATGGTCATGCCGGTCGGCGAACCACGTCAGCCACCGGCCGAGCACCGGCACCGCCGGGTCGACCGCGTACGGGCCCTCGGTGCTGCGGAACCGCGTCGAGCGGCCCATCAGCCTCAGGAACGCCACCCCGCCCCGGTTCGGGACGAGCAGCTGCGGCGCGTTGCCGTACCGGATCCGCTCCTCGCCCTCCTTGCCCGGCGGCAGCTCCTCCACTTCGCCGCGGCTGGTCTCGATGTAGTTCAGGACGAGCTTGGCCAGCTCCGCCGCGAACGCGAACCTCAGATCGCGGTTGCGGGGCTGCGGCACCACCAGCAGCGACGGGTCGTCCGGCGCCGACCCCAGCATGACCGCCAGCGGCGCCGCCGCCTCGCCCGCGAGCTTCAGCGGGATCAGCACCAGCGGCGCGTCGGAAACGTGGCAGTGCCGGACCGTTGCGAGCGGCTGCGCGATCGCGGCCTGCACCGCCTCCAGCCGTGCCAGCGAACTCAGCGCGCTCATCGGGCCGTCACGCGGTCTCCCGGAACGGCGTACCGAGGGCCTCGGCGCGCAGCCGGGCCGCGGCGCGCAACTGCTCCGCCGTCTCCGCGAGGTCGTCGGACGGGCTGAGCGAACCGTCCGCGAGCCCGAGCGCCGTGCCGATCGAGTCGACGCCGCCCAGGTCGTCGCGGACGGCCCGGCCGAGCGCGCCCGTCGCCCCGCACGCGCGCGCCTCGTCCCGGCAGAACATCGCCATCTCGCAGCCCGCCATGCACTCGGGCGCGTAGCGGGCCTCGACCGTGCGGACGGACTCGGCGAGGTGCTCGCCGGGCTCGAACGTCAGGTCGTCGGGCAGCGCGTCCAGGATCTGGTCGACGCGGGTGAGGCGCGCCAGCTGCCGTTCCAGCACGGCCAGCTGCGGGCGGACGTCCAGCGGCGTCGCGGTCGGCCGGTTGGAGAAGTTCTCCGGGCACACCAGGAACACCTCGTGCGACACCCGCTCCGGCTCGTGCCCGAGCTCGGCGACCAGCCGGCGCAGCGCCAGCACGTACACCGCCGACTGCCGGGCCGCCGCCGCGACCTGCTCCGGCTCGGCCTGCCCGTCCACCACCGCGAACGACTTGATCTCGACCACGTGCAGCCGGCCCGCGATCTGGAACGCGATGACGTCCGGCTCCAGGTAGGCGAGCTGCCCGCCGATCTCCAGCCGCAGCAGCGGATGGTCGAACAGGGTGCCCTCGCCGCTGTCGAGCGCGCGGGCCAGCAGCCGCCGGGTGCGGGTGTGCCGCAGCTCCCGGCCCTCGTTCCCGGCGACGACCTCCAGGTCGTCGTAGGCCACCTCGGACACCGCCAGGCCCATCCGGTCGCGCAGGAGCGTCAGCAGCTCCGCGCACCCGTCGGCCTTCACCTGCGCCTCGAACGCGTTGCCCCGCGTGATCGCGAACTGCGACTGGCCGAACGGCGCGGGGAACCCGAGCGCGCGCGCCACCGCGTCCTTGTCGACGCCCGCCGCGTCCATCAGCCCGCGGCGGGCGCAACCGGGATTGGCGGTCAGCGCCGCGATCGTGCGGGCGTCGTGGTTGCGCGGCGGTGCGTCGCCGCGCAGCCGGTCCAGGTCCGGCGCGGTCTCGGTCATCGGTCCGTTTCTCCAGAGCTGGCACGTCGCCGTGCGGAATGCTGCAGGGCCCGCAGCCGGCTGCCGAACAGCCGTTCCGCGTCGTCGAGCTGGGCCCGGGCGCGCCCGGCGGCCGACGCGCGGCGCCGCCGGTCGGGCTCCCGGTGCACGTCCAGTTCGGCCCGGGCGGCCTCGGCGAGCACGGCCGGATCGACTGTACCGACCGTACCGGTGACCGCACCGGGAATGTTGGAGGCGAACCGCCACAGCAGCCGCTGCGCGTCCGGCGAGGGACCCGTGCGCTCGGCGTGCTCGGCGAGGCGGAGCGCGGCGGCGAGGAAGTCGGTGCGCGGGCTCAGCGGCCCGACGATCCGCTGCTCCAGCGGCCACGTGCTGACCGTCAGTAGGCCGCGCGCGGGCGCGAGCAGGTCGGCGGTGAGCGCGGCGCACAGGTAGTAGGGCCGCGCGTACGGCGAGGTCCGGAACGAGCGCTCCTCGTCGCGACGCAGGCTCGTCAACCGGGTCCCGGGGATCTCGCCGGGGAAGAACGCCGCGTACACCGACCCGATGAGCTTGGGCGCGGAGGGCACCCCGAGCAGCGTCAGCGCCTGGTGGACCTGCTCGCGTACGGGCAGCAGCCCGCGCCGCCCCTCGGGCTCGGCCCGGGCGGGCGCCTCCGGCTCGCCGGCGTCGCCGAGGACGGCGGCGTCCCACTCCTGCTCGGCCCGGCGCAGGTCGGCCCGCAGCTCGCGGGCGGTGCCCCGGTCGCCGGACGCCATCGCGCGGCGCACGCCGGCGCGCAGCTCGGCGATGCGCGCCTCCAGCGCGTCGGGGGCCGGGACGCCGGGGGACGGGGGCATGCGGCAGACAGTACAGGAGCTTCCAGACAGTTCCAGCGTTTTCCAGTGTTGCCTGCGGGCGTTCCGGATCAGCCCGGCCGGTGCCAGACGATGGAGTACCGCCAGAGCAGATGCCGGCGGAACACCGCGCCGGGCAGCAGGCGCAGCGCCGCGTCCCGCACCTCGCCCCAGGTCATGTCGGGATCGGCGAGCGGTGCACCCGGCCCTCCCGCGTGCTTGCGCTTGAGGACGCGCCCGTGCAGCAGGTGCGCGGGAAGGCCCGCCGCCCCGTAGAGGAAGTCCTTCATCCCCGCGTTGTCGGCGAGACCGATCACCACGAGCGCACCGCCGGGCCGGACGGCGTTGCGCATCGCCGTCATGCCCGCGCTGAAGTCCATGTGGTGGATCGTGGCGACGCTGCAGACGAAGTCGTAGTGCTTCTCCGGAAGGTCGTACTCCAGCAACCCGGCCTCGACGAAGTCGACGTTCCCGACGCCTTCGCTCAGCGTCTTGGCCTTGACGACCATCTCCGCCGACCGGTCGAGCCCGGTGACGTGGCGGGCGTGCGGTGCCAGGCGGCGCGCGAGCAGCCCGTCCCCGGAGCCCACGTCGAGGGCCTCCTCGCAGCCGCTCGGCACATGGCGCAGGACGAGCCGGTGGTAGTGGGTGTTGTGGTTCCAGTACTCCGCCGGCGTCTCGGGTGCGGTCACGGTCGCCTCCGTCACGGACGGGTGTCGCGGCGCAGGGGATGCCCCTCCGGGACCTCCACGACAACGATCTTGACGCCGTCGGGGTCCTCGATCCACATCTCCACCAGGCCCCACGGCTCCTCGCGCGGCTCGCGGGTGACGCGCGCGCCCGCCGCCGCGAGCCGCTCGTGCTCGGCCCGGACGTCGCGGACCTGCACCCAGAGCATCGGGGACGGGCCGGCGCCGCCCGGCCCGTGCCCCGACACCTCCAGGAAGCCGGGCCCGAGGAAGAACACGACGCCGGGGGAGTCGGGCGGGCCGAATTCGCGGTATACCGCGAGCCCCAGCACGTCGCGGTAGAAGCGTTGGCTGCGCTCGAGGTCGGCGGGGCGCAGCAGGACGCGGCTGCTCAGTACCTCCATGCCCCCATCCTCGCCCCGCGCGCTCCGCCGCCGTGCTCCGCCACGCCCGCGGGCCGGGACGGATCAGCCGCCGAAGCTCGCGCGGTAGGTCGCGGCCATGTCCTCGTCGCCGTGCCCCTGGTCGATGACCCGGCGGAACCGGTCGCCGGCGGCGTCGTTGACGTCGACGCGCACGCCCGCCGACGCGGCCGCGTCGTGGATCAGCCGCGTGTTCTTCTCCGCGTTGCTGACCGCGAAGCTCGTCGTGTAGTCGTCGGCGAGCATCGCCTTCATCTTGATCTGCAGGTAGGCGTTGTCGAGCGGGCCGCCGGTGAGCACCTCGCCGAGCAGCGCGGGGTCGAGCCCGAGTCCCTTGGTCAACGCGACGGATTCGGCGATGACCGAGGTGAGCGAGATGGCGTAGCTCACGGCGGCGAGCTTCAGGCGGGTGCCGGCGCCGCTCGCGCCGTCCTCGTCCAACCAGAGCGTCCTGCTGCCGATCGCGCCGAACACCGGCTCCAGCACCGTCCTGGCGCTCTGCGGGCCTGCGGCCAGGACCAGCAGCCGGCCCTGCTCGGCCGGCTGCCTGGTGCCCTGGACGGGCGAGTCCACGAACGTCAGCCCCTGCTCGTCGGCGAACGTGGCGAGTTGCGGCACGTCCGCCACGCCGACCGTGCCCATCTGCGCCCAGATCTGCCCGGACCGCAGCGCGGGCGCGGCGTCGCGCATCACCGCCAGGGCCGTGTCGCCGTCGTTGAGCATCGTCATGACGACGTCGGCGCCCGAGACGGCCTCGGCGGGGGAGTCCACGACGGTCGCGCCGTCGGCGGCCAGCGGCTCGGCGCGTTCGCGGGTGCGGTTCCAGGCGGCGACCCCGTGGCCGTTCTTCAGCAGGTTCCGGGCCATCGCGGCGCCCATGATCCCGGTGCCGAGCATTGCGGTCTGCGTCATTTCCGGCTCCTTTTGGACTGTGCGATACATAACCGTCGGGACAAGATTGGCACATGGCGGTGCGGCGCGCATCCCCGTGGTGCGTCCGGGACGTCCCTACCCGCCGACGCGCGGGGATCGCGTGACCGCGCCATCAGATCGGGGCGGAGACGAGCGGGGACCGGTCAGCCGTAGGCGGTGCTGTCGTCCGGAACCTCGGCGTACGGGTCGCCGAAGGGGCCGGTGTAGGGAGCCGCGAACGCGTCGAGCGTGCGCTCCAGCTGAGCCGACCACCAGGACACGAGCCCGGCGGGGCCCCGCTCGCCCGTGCCCTCCTCGCCGAGGTACCGGTGCCGCAGCGGCGCCACGTCGCAGAGGCGCTCCCACCACTCGCGGTGCACCGCCGACTGGATCTGGCCCGCGTCCAGCGGGAACGCCGCGCGGTGCCCCCGCACGAACGCCTGCACCCGGTCCAGGTCGAGGCCGCGCTCGTCCTCGCACGCGAAGAGCCGCGCCGCGGCCCGCACGACCTCCCCGGCGACGGGACCCGTCGTCAGCGCGTCCCAGCCGAGCACCGCCGTCACGTTGCCCGCGCCCGCGTACCGCAGATGCCCCGCGTGGAAGGCGCCGTGCAGATGCCCGACGGTGCTGACATCGATCTCGGGCGGCTGGTGCCCGGCGAACTCGGCGAGCAGCGCGCGACGCTCCCGCAGCCGGCGCGCGGTCAGCGCCTCGAAGTCGGTGCCGCCTCCGTCGGCGGGCACCGACTCCAGCATCGACTCGACGGCCGCCGCCGCGTCCGCGGCCCGCGGCGTCGGCACCAGCAAGCTCTGTTGCACCGGCGGCGTGATCCGCTCCAGCTCGGCGTGCAGCCGGCCGAGCAGTTCCCCGAGCTCCTCGCACTGCCGGAACGTCAGCTCCAAGCCGCCGCGCTCGCGTCCGGCGACCCAGGGGTACAGCGCGTAGCCGTGCCCCGAGGCGGTCACGAGCGTGCGCCCGGTCCGCGCCGGTAACGGCGCGAGCACCGGGAGCCCCGCGGCGTCGAGCGCCCCGGTCACCTCGTGCTGGAACAGGACGCGCCGCCGGTCGTGCGCGGCGTACTCCTTCAGGCAGAACGGGCCGCCGGACGTGCGGACCCGCCAGCACCGTCCGCCCGCCAGCGCCTCGGGCACCTGGGTCGCGTCGAGGCCCCACCGTTTCAGCAGCCGGGGCGGCGGCCCCTCGTCCTCGGGGCGTTCGCCGCCCTTCGCGCCGGCGGCGGACGGGTCGGTGCTGTGCTTGTCAGCGCTGTGCTCGTCGGCGCTGCGGGACGTCGGCACCTTCGCACCTCGGTGGCCTCGGACGGACGGCGGTCGAACGGATGTTCCCACACGACGCTACACGTCCGCGCGCCACCGCGAAAGGGAACCGCCGGGGCGGGGACGGTTCCGGGCCGCCCGCCCGGCGGTCTCCGCCTGCTCAGACCCTTTCGAGCACGACCACGGGGATGTCGCGGTCGGTCTTCTGCTGGTACTCGTCGTAGGCCGGCCAGGCCGCCGTCATCTTCTTCCACAACGCGGGCTTCTCCTGCGCCGTCGCCGTGCGCGCCCGCGCGGTGAACTTGTCGCCCTTCACCTGCACCTTCACCTCCGGGTTCTCCTGCAGGTTCAGGTACCACTCCGGCGGCTCGTCAGCGCCGCCCTTGGACGCGACGATGAGATAGGCGTCTCCCTCGGGCTGGTAGATGAGCGGCGTCGTGTACTCCTTGCCGCTGCGCCGGCCCGTCGTGGTGAGCAGCAGCGTCACCGTGCCCTGCCAGTCGTGCCCCTCCGCGCCGTCGGTCTCCTGGTAACGCGCGACGTGCTCCTTGCCGTACAGCATTGAGTCCTCCTCTATCCGGTTCGGCGGTAACCACGGCCACCCGTGTGAACCGAGGAACCCTGGATGACCTTCCCAAGGGCGCGGGTCCAATGCCCGGACGCTCATTACCCTTGCACCGTGAACGACGCGGCGGGCCTGGCGCGGCGATGCGCCGAGAAGATGTACGCGGGCGACAAGGTCGCGCAGGACCTCGGCATGGAGATCGCCGGCATCGCGCCCGGACGGGCGGTGCTGCGCATGACCCTGACCCCCGCGATGGTGAACGGGCACGGGATCGCCCACGGGGGCTACCTGTTCCTGCTCGCCGACTCGGCGTTCGCCTACGCCTGCAACACCCACGGCGCCGTGACGGTCGCGGCGTCCGCCGACGTCGTGTTCGTCGCGCCCGCGCGGGCCGGCGACGTGCTGGAGGCGACCGCCGTCGAACGCACCCGGTACGGGCGCAGCGGCGTCTACGACGTGACCGTCCAGCGCGTCCCGGACGGGGACGTCATCGCCGAGTTCCGGGGCGGCAGCCGCAGCCGCAACGAGCGGGTCCTGGCGGACGGGGAAGCGTAGGCTCCTGGTCGCGCGCCCCGGTCAGAGGTCCTTCAGGATGCCGGTGAGCAGCCGCGCCGTGTCGTCGGGGCGCGCGGCGGTGATGCACAGGTTGTTCATCGCGCGCATGTAGGTGTCGACGTCGGTCGGCTTGTCGAGGTACAGCGCGCTGGTGAGCTGCTCCAGGTAGACGACGTCGGACAGGCCCGGCTCCGCGAACCGCAGGATGGTGAACGGGCCGCCGGCGGCCGCGTGCCCGCCCGCCCCGAACGGCACGATCTGCAGCGTGACGTTGGGCAGCTCCGACATCGCGATGAGGTGCTCGAGCTGGCGGCGCATCACGTCCCGGCCGCCGAGCGGGCGGCGCACGACCGCCTCGTCCAGGACGGCCCACAGCGTCGGCGCGCCGGGGGAGGTGAAGCGACGCTGCCGGTCGGTGCGGAGCTGGACGCGCCGCTCGACCTCCTCGTCGGAGGCGTCGGAGTAGCCCAGCCGGACGACGGCGTGCGCGTAGTCCTCGGTCTGCAGCAGGCCGGGGACGAACTGCAGTTCGTAGGTGCGCAGCAGCGACGCGGCCTCCTCCAGGCCCAGGTAGACCTCGAACCAGCTCGGCAGGACGTCGCCGTAGCGGTGCCACCAGCCCGGGGTGTTGGCCTCCTTGGCCAGCTCCAGCAGCGGGGCGCGCTCCTCGGGGGCTTGCACGCCGTACAGCGTGAGCAGGTCGGAGACGTCGCGCTCCTTGAACCCGACGCGGCCGAGCTCCATCCGGCTGATCTTGGAGTGCGAGCCGCGGATCTCGTAGCCGGCCTGCTCGGTGGAGATGCCGCGCGCCTCGCGCAGCCGGCGCAGCTGGGCGCCGAGCAGGATGCGCAGCACCGTCGGCCCGCCGCGCCGCGGATAGTCGATCAATCTGCCGGGCTGATCGCCCTCGGCCGGAGGCGTGGGGGCGGCTGAATCCTGGGGCAAGGGGTCACCAGCCAGTCGACGGGTCTGTTCTGGGGCGGAACGGCACCGCCCTATGTTAGAGGATCGAAGCACGTTTTTGGGAAGTATGAAAAAGCGCATCTTCGGCGAAACGGCCCATCCGTGTTAGGGCGGCCGGGGCGGACGGTCCGTTCGCCGATCGGCGCGGGCGAGGATACCCTCGCCGCGCCCGCCGATCGAACCCGGGACCGTGCCAACGGATGCGGATCGGCTTTTTGGAGCGTGACCACGGCCCGTGACCAGTGCCGTCGGTGGCGGTCCGGGTGCGGAACGTGGCGGCGGGCCGCCGTCCGCGTTGACCGGGAGGTCATTTCCGGGGCGGCGAAGTCACTGCCGGCACATCAATTGCCTGGTGTTTCGTGTCCTTGCGCCCGCCAATCTGCGTGCGCTTTCCGGGCGCCCGTTGTATGACGCCCAAATGACGGCGGTCACCCTGTTCGGTGAATAACGGCGGGACGCCGCCCGCCCCCGGCCGCTGCGGCCGAGGAGCCGCCGAACCGCCCGGACGACCACGGCGCGGACGCGATCATCGACGCGCCGGCGAAGAAGTCCCTCGGGGCATGACGCCTATCCCGGTAATTGGAGAGAGGGTGAGGTGCGCCTCACCGTTCGCATCACCGCTGATCACGGGATCTGCGGTGGAGGCGGGTGACCAAGCTCTCGTCGCCAGCGGACGATCTCCCCGGCCCGGACGGCGTTCACTTGACGGGAGGGCGTCGCGCACCGCGGCGACGCGGCGGCGCCCGGCACCGTCCCGGAGAACGTCACCGATCCATCCAGGGGGAATCATGAACGCCACCCTCGAGCGACCGGAGATCCGGTTTCTCACCTCGGGCGAGGTCACGGACGCCCAGCGCACGGAGGCGGCGAGCGCCGTCCGCGAGGCGCTGGACGGCACCGGCGCCGCGTCCGCGCACGTCACGCTGAGCGTCGTGGCGGACCCGTCGCTGCCCCGGCCGGCCCTCGCCAGGGTCGTCGCCGAGCTCGACGGCCGGCAACTGCGCGCGCAGGCCGCCGCACCGACGCTGGAGGAGGCCATCGGCCTGCTCCGGCACCGGCTCGCGGTCCGCGCGTCCCACCGGCGGGCGGGCTGACCCGCCGGCGGACTTGCGCGAACGGGCGGCGGTGTCCCTGACCGGGCACCGCCGCCCACGAGTTTCCTCACGCGTCCCGGCGGACGAGCACGAGCCCGGCCAATGCGAGCGGGACCAACGCATAGGCCACGAGGACGACCGCTGCCGTCGGCGGTGAGAGCGCCCCTCCATAGATGGAGTGCTCCGCGCTCAGGCCGGCGATCTCGGCCGACAAACCGGACGGCATCAGCGAACCGACCCGCTCGTTCCACGGCCCCGGCAGGTGGTACACCAGCAGCGGGATCACGTGCCACAGCAGGACCACCGCGACGATCGCACCCGCCGCCGACCGCAGCAGGACGCCGAGGGCCAGACCGAGCAGCGCGAACACCGCCACCGCGGCGCCGGAGACCAGGAATCCCGGCAGGTCGTGCGCGATGGACGCGCCCTGGTCGGGGAACGGGCGCCCGCCGATCACCAGCCGCGTGCCGAGCAGGGACCCGACCGCGACCGCCTCGCCCGCGACGAGCCCGGTGGCCCCCACGACCGCGGCCTTCGCCGCCAGGAACCGCGTCCGGGACGGCACCGCGGTCAGGCTCGTCCGCACCATGCCGGTGCGGTACTCGGAGGTCGCGGCGAGCACTCCGAGCACGGCCAGGCACAGCTGCGCGACCCATCCGCCGAGCTCCTGCAGCGGCCGCAGATCGAACCGGGCGCGCCGGGCGGAGTCGAGGTGATCCCACACGTTCGCCTGCTGGAAGGCCAGCAGCACGACGAACACCACGAACCCCGCCGTGATCGCCAGGATCGTGTAGGTCGACCGGACGGAACGCAGCTTCCACCATTCGGCCGCGATCGCGTCAGTCATCACGCGTCCCTCTTTCCGAAGACGCGGGCGCCCGCCCCCAGCGCCACCGCCGTGTACGCCATCAGGAGCAGAGCCGAGGGCAGCGGCGGCAAGCCGTCCCGGGTGGCCGAGGCACCCGGCGGCGCGGCGATCTGCCCGGGAAGGCTCGCGGGCAGCACCGACCAGATCCGCCCGGCCCACGGATCGGGCAACAGGTTCGCGATGGGCGGCACGACGAACAGCACCGCCATCCCCGCCGTGATCGTCGCCGCGGTGGACCGCAGCACCGCTGCCAGCCCGAACGCGATGAGCGTGATGGCCGCGGTCGCCGCCGCCGTCGCGAGCACGTAGGGGAGATGGTCCGCGAGCGAGGCGTCGAACGCGCGTATGGGACGGCCGTCCACGACCGCCTTACCCGCCAGGACGCCGACGGCCAGGCTCACCAGCGCGGCCCCGAGCATCGCGGCGCAGGGCACCGCCGCCTTCGCCGCGAAAAGCGTCCGGCGGCGCGGCAACGCGGCCAGGCTCGTCCGGATCATCCCGGACGCGTACTCCGACGTCAGCGGCAGCGCGCCCAGCACCACCGCGCACACCGGCAGCGCGATCGACAACGGCTGCTCGGGCGGCGCGGACCTGAACGTCGCCCGGCGCGCCTCCGACAGGCCGTCCCAGTAATGGGCCGCGTACAACGACCACACCACACACAGCAGCGTGAACCCCGCGACCGTCGCGAGCACGGCGAACGTCGAACGGACCGACCGCAGCTTCCACCACTCCGCCGCCACCGCGTCGATCACGACGTCACCGTCCCGAACTCGGCGCTGCCCGCCGTCAGCTCCATGTACGCCTCCTCCAACGACGCGCTGCGCGGCGTCACCTCGTACAGCGGGATGCCGCGCGCGGCGGCGCGGTCGCCGATCTCCGCCACGTCCAGCCCCGTGACCGACAACGCGCCGCCCCGCCCGGCCTCGACGGTGCCGCCCGCGGCCACCAGCACCCCGGTCAGCTCCTCCGGACGCGGCGACCGGACCAGCACCCCGCGCGCGAACCGGTCCGCCAGCTCCCGCACGGACGTGTCCGCGATCAGCCGCCCCCGGCCGATGACGATCAACCGGTCCGCGGTCAGCTCCATCTCGCTCATCAGATGGCTGGAGATCAGCACCGTCCGGCCCTCGGCGGCCAGCGCCCGCATCAGCCCGCGGATCCACCGCACGCCGTCGGGGTCCAGCCCGTTCACCGGCTCGTCGAACAACAGCACCCCCGGATCTCCGAGCAGTGCCACCGCGATCCCGAGCCGCTGCCGCATCCCGAGCGAGAAGCCGCCCACCCGTTTGCGCGCGACGCCGGCCAGCCCCACCTGCTCCAGTACCTCGGCCACCCGCCGCGTCCCGATCCCGTTGCTGCGCGCCAGCCAGCCGAGATGGTCGAACGCGCGGCGCCCGCCGTGCACCGCGCCCGCGTCCAGCAGCGCCCCCACCTCGCGCATCGGCCGCCGCAGCGCGCCGTACGGGCCGCCGTTCACCAGCGCCGCGCCTGACGACGGCGCGTCCAGCCCCAGCAGGACGCGCATGGTCGTCGACTTCCCGGCCCCGTTCGGGCCGAGGAACCCCGTCACCGCGCCGGGCCGCACTTGGAACGACAGGCGGTCGACGGCGAGCGTCCCGCCGTAGCGCTTGGTCAGCTCCCTCACTTCGATCATGTCCGCAACGCTCCCGCCGGACGGGCCGTCGGCACATCGGAACCCGGTCGGGACCCGCCGCTACGACCGTGCTCCGATTTCGTCTCGCCGTATCGGAGCCAGGTATGACGTCCGCCGGCACGACGCGCTCGGCCTCGCTGCCCCGCTACCGTCGTGACGTGCACGAATCCGAGCCGCCCTCCCCGTTCGCCCGGCGGATCGGCCGCCGGCGGCTGATCCGCGCGGACGCCGCGGTGGCGGTCCTCTACACGCTGTTCCTGCTGCTGTTCTCCGGCGGCCACGAGGCCTCGGCGCTGCTCGCGGTGCCCGTCATCTGCGCCATGGGACTGCCCCTCGCTTTCCGGCGGGTCCGGCCCGTCCCCGTCTTCGGCGCCGTCCTCGCCGCCTCCGCCCTCGCGCTGGTCCTCGACCTGCCCTGGGACTTCTTCGCCGCCGCCGCGTACGCGCTCTATCCGCTCGCGCTCGCCCTGCCCCGCCGCCGCTGGATCCCCACGCACGCCATCGGCGTGCTCAGCGCGATCGTCATTTTCGGCGGCGCCCTGATCGGCCCCAAGAACTGGCATGCCGAGCAGCTCGGACGGCTGCTGCTCGGCCTCGGCGTCCTCGGCGCTTCCTGGGCGCTCGGCCGCGCCGTCCGCGACCGACGTGCCTACACCGCCCAGTCCGCCCGCCGGCTCGCCGAGACCGCCGTCGGCGAGGAACGCCTCCGCATCGCCCGCGAACTGCACGACATCGTCGCGCACAGCATGAGCCTCATCGCCGTCAAGGCCGGCGTCGCCGTCCACGTCGCCGAGGCCCGCCCGCAGGAGGCGCTCGACGCGCTGCGCGTCATCGAGTCCACCAGCCGCGGCACGCTCGCGGAGATGCGCCACCTCCTCGGCGTCCTGCGCGCCGACGAACCCGGCGCCGTGCCGCCACCGGCACCGGGTCTCGCCTCTCTGCCGGGCCTGGTGGAACGAGCCGCGATGGCGTGCGTCCACGTCGACCTCGACGTCCGCGCGGGGGAGCTGCCGGAGGGCGTCGCGCTGTCGGCCTACCGGATCGTCCAGGAGGCCGTCACCAACGTCGTCAAGCACGCCGCCCCCGCCCGCTGCCGCGTCCTGGTCGAGGCCGGCGGCGGCCGGGTCCGCATCGAGGTGGACGACGACGGACCGGGCGAGCGCGTCCTGCCCGGCGCCCCCGGCCACGGGCTCATCGGGATGCGCGAACGCGTCATGATGTACGGCGGCGACTTCACCGCCGGCCCCCGCCCGGAAGGCGGCTTCGCCGTCGCCGCCGCCTTCCCCTACGAAGCCTAGGAATCCGTTGGAACTGCGCGTCCTCGTCGCCGACGACCAAGCCCTGCTGCGCGGTAGCTTCCGCGTCCTCGTCGACACCGCGCCGGGCCTGCGCACCGTCGGCGAGGCCGGCACCGGCGCCGAGGCCGTCGACCTCGCCGAGCGCGAACGCCCCGACGTCGTGCTGATGGACGTCCGGATGCCCGAGATGGACGGCATCGAGGCGACCCGGCGCATCTGCCGCGACCTGCCGGACGTCCGTGTCCTCATCCTCACCACGTTCGACCTGGACTCCTACGTCTACTCGGCGCTGCGCGCCGGCGCCAGCGGCTTCCTGCTGAAGGACACCCCGCCCGCCGACCTGCTGTCGGCGATCCGGGTGGTCGCCTCCGGGGAGTCGCTGCTCGCCCCCACCGTCACCCGCCGGCTCATCGCCGAGTTCGTCCGCCGGCCCGCGCCCGTGCGGCCGGCGCCCGCCGGCCTCGACGGCCTGACCGACCGCGAGCGCGAGGTCCTCGCCCTCATCGCCCGCGGCCTGTCCAACGCCGAACTGGCCGAGCACCTGCAGCTCAGCCCCGCGACGGTGAAGACCCACATCGGCCACCTGCTGGCCAAGCTGCAGGCCCGCGACCGTGCCCAGCTGGTGATCGCCGCCTACGAGACCGGCCTGGTCCGCCCCCGCTGAGCGCCGCGCGGAGTTTCGTCACGCCGCGCTCGGTGCGCGTCGCGGGTCCTTAGACGTGGAGCCGCCTCCTTTCTACGTGCCCAGTAGGAACGGCGCGAGCCGCTCGAACTGCTCGGCGGACGAGGCGAGGTCCGGCTGGAACACCCACAGGCACACATGGTCGGCTCCGGCGTCCAGGTGGGCGGTGATCCCCTTGGCGACCGCGGCCTCGTCGCCCCAGTTGAAGCAGGCATCGATGATGGCGTCGGAACCACCGCCGTCGAAGTCCGCCTCCGAGAAGCCGAGGTTCCTGAGCGCGCGGACGTAGGGCGAGCCCGGAATCGTGAACGGCCCGGCCTGGCGGGCGATGCCGCGCGCCTTGTCCGGATCCGTCTCGAGGATCACCGGCTGCCCGACGACCAGCAGCTTGTCCGGACCGAGCAGTTCCCGTGCCTTGCGGGTGTGCTCGACCGGCATCAGCGCGGGCAGCATGCCGTCCGCGTGGTCGCGGGCCAGGCCCTGCATCTTCGGCCCCAGCGCCGCCAGCAGCCGCGGGAACGGTACGTCCGGCGTCGGCGCGGCCTGCGCCGAGGCGTCCATGCCTTCGAGGTACTCGCGCATGCGGGTGAGCGGGCTGCCCCACGTCTGGCCGCTCTGCTCGACGATCGCGCTCATGCTGACGCCGATGCCGAGCGCGAGCCGCCCCGGATAGGCGTCGGCCAGCACCGACGCGGCCCCCTGCATCGCGGCCGGATGCCGCGCCCACAGGTTCGCGATCCCCGATCCGAGCGTGATCCGCTCCGTGGCGGCGAGCAGCACGCCGAGCTGCGTGAACACCTCCCTTCCGCCGATCGCCTCGTTCACCCAGATCGCCCCGTAACCGGCGTCCTCCACCTGGCGGGCCGCCTGCCGCCACTCGTCGGCCGGCGCGATCGGGGTGGTCAGCCCCACCCCGATCCGCCCCAGCCGCCGCCTTGCCTCGAGCACCGCGTCGCTTCCCATCGCCGTCTCCTTCGGCCGTACAATCGGAACTGCCAACCCGCTTAGGACGTTACCGGAACGCTCGCCCCGCTTGTCAACGGCGACCGTTCCCTGAAGGAGAGGGCGCCCGTGCCTAACAGCCGCCGCGCCGACACCAAACCCCAGCGCACCGACACGAAAGCCCAACGCGCCGACACGAAAGCCCAACACACCGGCACAGAGCCCCTGCGCACCGATGCCGAACCCCAGCGCACCGACGCGGAAGCCCAGCGCACCAGCACAGAGCCTCTGCGCGCCGACGCAAAACCCCCGGGTGCCGACGCCGAATCCCGGCGTGTCGACGCCGAATCCCGGCGTGTCGACGCCGAATCCCGGCGTGTCGACGCCGAACCGCGCCGCGCCGACGCGCGCCGGAACCGGCAGCGGATCCTGCAGGCCGCGATGGAGGCGTTCGCCACGGAGGGACGGCTGGTCCCCCTCGACGACATCGCCCGCCGTGCCGGGGTCGGCGCCGGCACGGTCTACCGCAACTTCCCGACCAAGGAGGCCCTGTTCACGGCCGTCGTCACCGACCGCCTCCGGGACATCGTCGAGGAGGCTAGGGCGCTGGGCGGCGCGGACGATCCGGGCGAACAGTTCTACGGCTTCCTGATGTGGGTCGTCGAGCGCGCGATGTTCAACCACGCCCTCTGCGACGCACTGGCCTTGGAGGAAGGGATCAAGGCGTTCGCTGTCGGCCTCGAGGAAGAGTTCAACGAGGCTCTCGAAGTGCTGCTCCGGCGGGCGCAGGACGCGGGCCAGGTCCGTGCGGACGTCGACATCCGGGATGTCCGGGCCCTGATGGCGGGCTGCATGGTCACCGAACGGATGCGGCGCGCCGACGGGCCGCCCGGCCGCATGACCGCCCTGGCCTGCGACGCGCTGCGTCCCACTCCCGTAACGAAACTGGATAACGAAACTCGGTCGCCGTCACGTAACGAAGGGCGCTGCGAGGTCTGCGGAACCCCGCTGACCGCAGCCCGCACCGGCCGCCCGGCCCGCTTCTGCGGTGCCGCGTGCCGCCAGAAGGCCCACCGCCGCAGGTCCGCAGCCCCGAAATCCGGTTGAACCTCGCCTGACCCCTGCGGGACCGTGGCCGCACCATGAGCACACGCGAGATCCGCGCCCTCCACGACCGCGACTCGATCACGGTCTACCAGGCGTACGCACCGGAGATCGGTCGCCCGGCGGCACACCACGGCACCTTCGTGCCGCCGTTTTCCCGCACCCGGATGACGTGGATCAAGCCGTCGTTCCTGTGGCTGATGGCCCGCAGCAACTGGGCGCGCAAGCCGGACCAGGAGACCATCCTCGCCGTCCGCATCACCCGCGCCGGCTGGGAGGAGGCCCTCGCCCAGGCCGTCCCGACCGACCCGGACCGCCGCGTCTTCCGCAGCTCCGAGGAATGGCGCCGCCGTTTCGCCCGGGCGCTCGTCCACGTGCAGTGGGACCCCGAGCGCTCGATCGACGGCCGGAAACTGGAGACACGGAGCATCCAGATCGGGCTGAGCCGCCACATCGTGGACCGCTACGTCGACGACTGGATCCTCGGCATCGAGGACCGCACCCCGTTGGCTCGCAGAATCCACGGACTCCTCCAAGCCGGCCGAACGGCCCAGGCCAAAGCCCTCCTCCCCAAAGAACGGCCCTACCTGCTCCCTCCTCCTCTCGCCCAAACCATCGGCGCAGACCAACCATCCGCCTAAAGCGCCTCACAACACGCACCACCTCCAGCCCCGGCAAATTCGAAAGAACCGGCCCACTCCCAGCGGCACGCCAAATCACGGCACAGCACCCCTGCGAAGAACCCACAAACGCCCACCCCCGAACGAACCAGCGCTCACGAACCCACCCAACCCGCCACGCGCCGCAGCCAAACCGCTGCCCGGAACGGACCGCGGCGTGGGACGCCGGGGATACGCGCGGCTCGCGCGGCGAACCCAGCTCATTCCGAAGGCAGTGGGCAGGGTCCAGAGCGCCGCGACGTGGCGAAGCGCCCAGTAATGCGTGTCGGGTGCGGGGGTTCCGAGGTGATCGGCGTGTTCTTCGGTCCGTGGGGGTGATCCATCGGGGCGTCCATGGGGGCTGACGCCCATGGGGGCTGACGCCCATGGGGGATGGTCGCCGGGGCTGGGGTTCGGTTGTGGTGGCTGTATGGCTTGTCGCCTTTCGTTCGAACGCGTGTTCGGGCTAGGGTCTGGACTCGTGTTGATCGATGAACCCGTCTCCGCGGAGACCACCCCGGTGGGGCATCCATCTCAGATCACCGGCGCGCGCGGTTGCTTCCGGGTGCGCCGCGTCCTCGAGCAGTGGCAGGAGCCCGGCGCGGCCCGCTTCTACCGGTTGCAGATCGCCACGCCGGACGGCCTGGCCATCGCGGAGGTGGTCGGGCCGCCTGCCGAGGCCACCGGCCCCTGGATACTTCGCCGGATCTGGTCCTGACACCGTGCCCGCGGCCGACGGCGCACGCCTGTCACCGGAGCCGCAGGACGATCCGGCCGGAGAAGCCTCCTCTCTCCGCGTACTTCGCCGCCCGGCGCGCCTCCAGGTCGGCCGGTGTCATTCCATGCAGCGCGGCGAGCGCGTGAACGACCTCCAGGACGTCGGCGAGCTCGGCGGGATCGCCGCTGGCCGCGTACTCGCCAGCCTCTTCGTAGAGCTTGGCGCGCAGCAGGGACGCATACTCGCCGGGCTCGGCGACGCGGGCCTCCGGCCGCTCGCCGGCGTCCCGCAGCAGGTCGGGGATCCGGTCGCGGACCAGCTTCTCGGCGCGCCCACCGCCGTCTTCGGTGCGATGCTCAGTCGCGCCGGTCCGGCGGTCCAACGACTGGATCCATTTCACCGCCACCGCCGCCGTCTGTACCAATTCGTTCCGCAGGGGAGCGGGTTCGGACTCGGCCAGCGCTTCGAGGTATTCCTCGGTGAGCACGTGTCGCCATGTCAGTTCGCCGCGTGACGACGCCGCGGCGCAGTCGGCCTTCGCCTCCTCGGCCTTTCCGGTGAACGCCGGCCCGCGGCCGTCGGGGAACTCCTGGACGCCCCACGTGCGGTCCTGCGCGGCGCGTTCGGCGGCGACGTCCGCCAGGACCTTCTCCAGGGAGCCCGGTTCTCTTTCATCCTGCATGCCGACTGACGCTAACCGTCGCCGCGCGGCAGTGCAGGTGGTCCGTCGTCGAGGCCCACGTCATCGGCCTTGTTCAGTCGGCGACGGCGCCGTCGGGTTCGGAACTCAGGTGCCGTCGGGTTCGGAACTCAGGTAGTGATGCAGGACGGGCGGCAGTTCGTCCCACAGCCACTCGTTAAGCGTGCCGGGGAAATCCTCCGGCGCCCGGACGGCGAGACGGCGAGGTCCGATCTGCACGAGTCTCACGGGGACCGGGCCGTCATCCCAGATCTGTTCGCGGATCCCCCAGAAGGCCGAGAAGTCGGCACTCGTCAGCACCAGTTCCGAATGCAGGATGTGCTCGCCCTGGTGCCTGCCGAGGGGCAGCAGCCGCTGGGCGGTGGTCCGGAGGACGTTCAGGGCGGCGAGGTCGTGCGGGCACGCAACACCGGTGATCTCCAGGTCTGGTAGACCGAAGCGGCGCATCCCCCGGGTCGTGAGCGCCACGCACGAGCAGCCGTCGATCTCGTCCTCGTCGGCGGTGCATCGGCCACCGTTGCGGTACGGCGGGAGCGCGGCGCCCGTCCAGTCGTCCGCGAGGACGAAGTCGTCGGGGCGCCGCACCGGCGGCAGGACCTGGTTCAGGTCGAGGTCGACGGCGATGCCGCAGAGCGATTCGGCGAGGGCCTCGGCCGCTTTGCGTGCGATGTGCGGGCCGTGGGGGAGGTCGGAGACCGGGAGAACCGAGGTCACGCCGACATGCCAGGCGGTGCGGCGAACCCGTTCGGCGGTTTCCTGGTCGGCGCTCGTCACCCGGCTCAGGTCCCAGGGCGACGTTTCGGCGCTGTGCGCGGCGACCATCAGCGCGGACGTGCCGAGCCGCTCGGCCACCGCGGCGTCGAGCCGGCCGTCCGTCCCTTGCCGGACGGCGGTCGCAACGTCGCCGGGGGTTCGGTCGGCGGTGACGACGAACCGGGCGGTGGTCTCCTCGGGAACGGTGATGGTGATGGGCAAGGGGGCCTCCTCAAGCCGTGGCGGACCGCGTGATGTGGTCAAGCCTCGGGGGAGGCGCGAGGGCAAGGGAACTGGAATGTCGTTCTGTGGATAAAGGTCGCCAGATAGCGCCAGAAACAGGGCAAATACCGGATGGTGATTCCCGCATGACGATTAGCCGACAGATGCAGAAGTGCCGTGCCCGCGTCTTCTCGGCCGCTTACGGCATGGGACGCTGAGAGAGTGAACGCGATAGGACGGCTGGGGATCGGACTTGCGGCGGTGGGGCGACCTGCCTACATCAACGTGGGCAGGACGGAGGAACTGCCCAGTGATCGGGATGTCGAGCAGTTGCGCGACGCCACCTGGCGTCTGCTGGACAGCGCGTACGCGGCCGGGATCCGATGGGTGGACACCGCGCGTTCCTATGGGCGCGCGGAGGAGTTCCTGAGCGAATGGCTCGCCGCGCGCACACCTGACGGTGTGACCGTCTCCAGCAAATGGGGCTACACCTACGTCGGCGAGTGGAAGACGGACGCTCCGGTGCACGAGGTCAAGGACCACGGCATCGACCGTTATTGCGCCCAGTACGAGGAGACGCGCGCCCTCTTGGGCGATCACCTTTCCGTCTACCAGGTGCACTCGCTCACGGAGGAGAGCCCGCTCTTCCACGACGTCAGGCTTCAGGCGGCCCTTGCCGAAGCGGCGGCCCAGGGAGTCCGGGTCGGCTTCTCCACGTCCGGCCCCAGGCAGGCCGAGACGATCCGCCATGCGATGCAGCTGGAGGTGTCAGGCCAGCGGCTCTTCAGCACTGTCCAGTCGACCTGGAATCTCCTTGAGACGTCCGCGGAAGCTGCACTTGAGGAGGCGCATCAGGCTGGTTTGCACGTCCTCCTGAAGGAGGTGCTTGCCAACGGCCGACTTGCCGTACAGCCGCCGAGCGCGATGCAGGCCATGGCAACCGAGAAGCGCGTCGCGGCAGACGCGCTCGCACTGGCCGCCGCGCTGAGTCGACCTTGGGCGGACACCGTGCTGATCGGTGCCGTCAGCCCGGGCCAGTTGCATGCGAATCTGGAGGCGACCCGGGTCTCTCTGGACGAACGGGAACTGGACGTGCTCTCCGCCCTGCGCATCGCGCCGGTACGGTACTGGCGGGAACGAAGCGAGCTGCCCTGGACCTGAGCCGGCTCAGGACAGGCCTTCCACGAGCGCGTCCCAGAAGGCGGTCTCGTAGGCGTGCAAGAGCCGGGCCGCACGGGAGGCGTCCACGGGATCGTCACCGGAGGCCAGACCGGCGGCGATGACCGCCAGCGCCTGCTCCTCGAAGCCGGGCGGCGACTCCGCGAAGTAGGAGAAGAACGCGACGGCCTCCTCGTCGAATCCGTAACGGGCGCGAAGCGCCGCGGCGGTGCGGGCGCAATAGGAGCCCCACTCCTCCAGATTGGCCAGCATGGCCAAGGCGACCTCGGTGGACGTGCCGAAGGCGGCGCGCTGCGCCAGGTACGCCGGATACGCCTGTGCGAACGGCCGCGGCTCGCGGGTTCTGAGATTCTTCTCACTCTCCCCGAGCGCGCCGGCGAACCGTTCCAGCAGCGTGAGCGCCCGCGCCTCGCCCTGTGCCAGCCCCAGGAACATCCCGCCCGCCGGCGCGGCGGGAAAACGCGCGGCGAGCAGGGCGAAACTACGCTGATCACTACTGACGATCCGAAACTCCTCGGCAGCCAGCCAGACCAGGCGTTCTCGGGGCAACTCGCCCGTTTCCAGCAGGTCGAGGAAGCGGTTCCCGCCCGCCGCGCCGATCTCCTCGCGCGCCCGCGCGACCAGCTCCGAGACACTGTCGTCGGTCATGTACCCAGCGCAACACCCTCGCGGCCCCGGCGTCAACGACATGCCGCCGATCGGCCCATGTGATCACCTGGATACGATGAAGAGCGGAACGTCTACGCAGGTGTGGACGGAGTTGGGAGCGAGCGCATATGTCGGATTTCGAACTCAACCACGCGGGCGGCCGGATGCCTCTCGAGGTGACGGAGTCGACCGAAGGACCGTCGGGACTGCGGGTGGGAAGCCTGCTGAAGGAGACGGGGCACGTCACACTCGACCCCGGTTTCACCAACACCGCGTCCACCACATCGGCGATCACCTACATCGACGGTGAGGCGGGCATCCTCCGCTACCGGGGGTATCCCATCGAGGAGCTGGCGGAGAAATCGTCCTTCCTCGAGGTGGCCTACCTGCTGATCTACGGTGAGCTGCCCGCTCCCGCGCAGCTGGACGAGTTCACCGACAGCGTCCGCAACCACACGCTGCTGGACGAGAAGTTCCGGGCCTTCTTCTCCGCCTTTCCGCGCCGCGCCCACCCGATGGCCGTGCTGTCGTCCGCGGTCAGCGCGCTGTCGACCTTCTACCAGGACAGCCTCGACCCCTTCGACCCCGAGCAGGTCGACCAGTCGAGCATCCGCCTCATCGCCAAGCTGCCCACGATCGCGGCCTACGCGTACAAGACCTCCAACGGGCAGCCGCTGCTGTACCCCGACAACTCGCTCGGGTACGTGGAGAACTTCCTGCGCATGACGTTCGGGCTGCCCACGCAGCCGTACGAGATCGACCCCGAGATCGTGCGCGTGCTGGACATGCTCTTCGTCCTGCACGCCGACCACGAGCAGAACTGCTCCACCTCCACGGTGCGGCTGGTGGGCTCCAGCCAGGCGAACCTGTTCTCCTCCGTCTCGGCCGGCGTCGACGCCCTGTTCGGCCCGCTCCACGGTGGCGCCAACCAGGCCGTCCTGGAAATGCTGGAGCGCATCCACGAGAGCGGCGACGACATCGAGTCGTTCGTCGAGCGGGTCAAGAAGAAGGAGCCCGGCGTCAAGCTCATGGGCTTCGGGCACCGCGTGTACCGCAACTACGACCCGCGCGCCGCGGTCGTGAAGAAGGCCACCGGCAAGGTGCTGGAGGCGCTCGGCAAGTCCGACCCGCTCCTCGACCTGGCGATGCGCCTGGAAGAGGTCGCGCTGAGCGACGACTACTTCATCGAGCGGAAGCTCTACCCGAACGTCGACTTCTACACGGGCGTCATCTACAAGGCGATGGGCTTCCCCACCAACGCGTTCACCGTGCTGTTCGCGCTCGGCCGGCTCCCCGGCTGGATCGCCCAGTGGCGCGAGATGATGAACGACAACTCCACCAAGATCGGGCGCCCGCGCCAGGTCTACGTGGGCCCGGGGGAGCGCCACTACGTGGACCCGTCCGCCCGCTGACCGGCCGCTTTCGTAGCGCCCTGCCATCCGCGGCATCGGGACTCGTCCCAGTGCCGGAGACCGCGCCGTTCCGTCCGGCGGCTCAGTGTGCAGCGGGCGGGCCTCGGCCCGCCCGCGCGCGCTTGCGGCAGAGCTTCCTCTCCTGCAGGAGCCGGAAGGCTCAACCGATCCCATTTCCAGCGGACGCCGGGTTAGCCTGTGGGCGCGAGCCCCCTGGCGGAAGGCGGCCTTGGTCGATGCCCTCCCTTGTCGAGACCCGACTGTCCAGCCTTGACTTCTGGGCGAAGACCCAGCAGGAGCGCGACGAGGTCTTCGCGGGCCTGCGATCCGCCGCGGATCCCGTCTTCTGCCCCCTGTCGGACGAGCCCGGCTTCTACGCACTGACGCGGTACGGGCAGGTCGCCGAGGCCAGCCGTCATCCCGAGGTGTTCAGCTCCGAGCCCACGGCGGTCAGCCTCGTGGACCCGCCACAGGAGATCGCCGAGTACTCGGGTTCGATGATCAGCCTCGACGACCCCCGGCACGCGCGGCTGCGGCGGATCGTGTCCCGTTCGTTCACCCCGCGCATGGTCGAGCGGTTCACCGGGGACGTCGCCGTCCTCGCCCGCCGCATCGTCGACGAACTGGCCGAGCGGGGCGCCTGCGACTTCGTCGAACACGTCGCGATGCCGATGCCGCTGCGGATCATCTGCTCGATGATGGGCATCCCGGACTCGGAGTACGACGGCGTCATCGACGCCACGAACATGATCCTGGCGATAGGCGACCCTGACTACGTCGGCCCGGCCGGTGAGGACCGCGTCACCATGTTGCGCGAGAAGTTCGGCCACCTCCACGAGCTCATGGGCGATCTGGGGCGGCTGCGCCGCGACCAGCCCGCGGACGATCTCGTGACCGCGTTGACGCACGCGAACGTGGACGGCGAGTCGCTCACGGCGGTGGAACTGGCCCGTTTCTTCACCTTGCTGGTCGTCGCGGGGAACGAGACGACGCGCAACGCGCTGTCGCATGCGCTGGTGCTGCTCACCGACCACCCGGACCAGCGTGCGCTTCTCCTCGCCGACGTCGAGGGCCGCTTACCGGGCGCGGTCGAAGAGGTCGTCCGGTACGCGACGCCGGTGACGTGGATGCGCCGCACCCTCTCCCGGGACTACGAACTACACGGCCACACGTACCGGTCCGGGGAACGGGTGGTGCTCTACTACAACTCGGCCAACCGTGACGAGGCCGTGTTCGAGAACCCGCACGCGTTCGACATCACGCGCTCGCCGAACCCCCATGTCGGGTTCGGGGCGCCCGGGCCGCACTTCTGCCTCGGCGCGCATCTCGCACGCCGCGAGGTCACAGTCCTGCTCCGCGAGCTCTACACGCGCCTTCCCGGTCTGCACGCCACCTCTGCTCCGGTTCGGCAGCGCACGAGCTTCATCAACGGGATCAAGTCGCTTCCCTGCGCCTTCTGAAGCCGCAAATTGGGACATTAGCCGCGACTGTTCGAGTCTTATCCACAGAATTGCGTTCCACTACTGCCGGCGGGCGGCATGGGTGAGGCTGGTGCGCGTCACATTCCGGCGCGACAGAAAGGCACCACCATGCCCGCACAGACCTTTGACGGAGACCTCGCAGCGAACCAGCTCGCCGTCCGGCTCGGGTTGGCCCGATGGCAACTGCGACTCGGCCGGGAGCACGGCCTGCTCCCCGAACCCGACCTCGACGGCGAACGGTGGTCCGCCGGGCTCGTCGAGGAATGCGCGCAGCGCCGCGCCCAGGTGGTCGCGCGGTTCGGCGGCGAGCCGCCGATCGGCGCGGTCCGCGCCGCCGCCCGGCTCGCCGGACGCACCGGCCTCGACGTCGAGCGCCGTGACATCGAGGTGCTGGTGGCCCGCGGGCATCTGGAGGTCATCGGAGGCTTCCGCGGACATCCGCTCTACCTCCTGCGCGACATCGACGCCCTCGATCCCGAGGAGGTCCGCGAGGTCGTCGCGGCCCGCAAGGGCCCGTTGTTCGACACTGTCGAGGCCAGCGGGGCGGTGACCATTCTGGGCTGGCCCAGGAAGACCTTCGACCGCATCGCCGGAGAACGGGCCCTGCCGACGGACCGGTTCGGGCGCTACGCCCTCGCCGACATCCGCGCCCTGGCCGCCGATGAGGGACTCGCGCAGGAGGTCCGAGAGGAGAAGCGCCGCAGGGCCTTGGCCAAGGCGAGACGGGCGGAGACCGACATGGAGGACGTCGTGCGCGGCTGGCTGCTGCGCTGCACCGCCTACGTCGACCGGGCCGCCGACGAACCCCCGGACCCGGCCGTCCTCGCCCGCGCGATCCGCGGCCTGGCGGGAACCCGAGCCGAAACCGCCAAACACGAGCAGGAACCCGGATGAGAACGCCGCCCACGCCGCCGAGGCAGCCCGCAGCACCGAAAACGCATGCCACCACTCAACTCGGCGACCCGCGCCGGCACCACAGGCCCGAACCAGAGGGACAAACCCTCCGCAGGGCTGCGTTTCCACAGGTAGCGGCCTTGCATGTGTCACGAAACGACGCACGGACGGGCGGTCACACGCGGCGAGCCACCCGTGCGCCGAACGCAGAAGGCGCCGTACCTATCCCAAGACGACGAAAGCATGAGCGGTAACGCTCACCGCGAGCGGAGACGCCGGCCCACAAACTCGCTCCACATGTCGCGGCCTTGGGGTGCCGTGACAGCGCGGTGGCGTTCTCGCCGGCGACGACTCCTGGCCCGACGAACAGGTGGGCAGTCACGTGCGGTGTGGGCGTGGGCGGGAGTGGCGGCCCGGCAGGCGTTGGCCCGTGCAATCTCGCTCTAGGTGTCGCGGCCTTGGGCGCTGTGACAGCGCGGTGGCGTTCTCGCCGGCGGCGACCTCCTGGCGTGATGAGCGGGTGGGCGGTCAGGTACGGCGTGTGCCGGAGCGGCGGCCCGTCGGGCGCTGGTCCGCAAGCTCGCTGTAGGCGTCGTGGTCTTGGGTGACGCGACAGCGCATTGGCGATCTCGCGGGCAACGATTCTCGCTGGCGGCGATCTCCTGGGGTGACGAGCGGGTGGGCGGTCAGGTACGGCGTGGGCCGGAGCGACGGCCTGGCGGGCGCCTCCTGTCCTTGGTCTGGCGGGCGAGGGCGGCGTGGAGTCGGTCGCGGGCTTCGGTCCGGGACATGGCCGGAAGTCGTCCGGGGAGATGGGCCCCCAGCCCGCGAGGCGCATCGACCTGGCCGTCGTCGTCCACCACGGCCCGGGCGCCCGTCCACGGCCCGAGAAGCACCGCGGACAGTCCGCCGGGATGGTGGTCGAGCAGCGCGGCGATCCGCGCGGCCTCCTCGGCGCAGTCGGCGACCAGCAGGAGGCGGCGGTCGGGCGTCCCGCCGGTGTTCCGCCGGATTGCCAACTCGGTTTCCAGATAGGCCAGTGCGGCGTCGAGGTTGCCCGGAATGAACAGACCCGCGGCGTTGTCGTCGAGGAGTTCGTCTTCGGCGAGACCGAAGAGCCTGGTCGCATCGGGGCGGGGGATCACGACCAGGGAGCCGTCCCCGTGCTCGTCGAGGGCGGAGAGGGCGAGCACCCGCGCGCTGTCGACCGCGCCGCTGCCCGCCAGGCCCAGCACCGGCACCGCGAACGGGTCGAGGGAGGGCCGGTAGATGAACGGGGCGGGCTGTGGGTCCGAGTCGCTGGTGGAGGTGGCGAGCACGGGCATCCCCGCGGTGGCCGCCGCATAGATCCGGTGCCGGAACGGATAGCAGATCGCAGCGGCCGCCGGAAGGAGCAGGCCGAGCAGCAGCACCGGCTGCACCGGCCGAGCCTGAGGTTCGTCATCGGCCTGTTCCCGCAGGCGCACAGCGGTCTGCGCGTCGCCGGCGCCCCACGTGGTCGTGGTCGGAACCGGCGTCGGAACCGGCGCCTGAGCCACGCCGGACGGAACTTGCTGCGCCGGACGGGGACTCGGCCGGTCGGGCGGTTTCGGCGGCGCGGGCCGCCGGCGTCCGGTCCTCGGGCTCCGCTCGAACCGCCCTCGCCTCCGGGCGGCGTCGTCCCGGTGGCCCGCCGTCCTCTTCCGAGGGCCGTACATGGCCAGCCAGGCCTCCCTGCACAGATACCTGGTGTACCAGTCGCCGTTGACGAGGCTGTGCCGGCAGGAAGCCGGCGCTGATCTTCGCGGCTCCGGCCGCGGTCCCGGCGCCGCGTCGGCCGGCACCGCGCTGAAGGAGATCGCGCCCGCCACCGCGGTGCAGGTGAGCAGCCCGCAGGTGCAGCGGACGATTTCGCCGAATATGTCAGTCTTCCTGGGATCTGCCAGGAAACGGGTCATCTTCGCCCCGGGGGATCGCGTTGGTCACCGTCAGAATGCCGATCGTAGTCAATTCGGCTACGGAGCGTTGACCATTGCTCGCACTCGATCGACCGATCGTCCCACCATCGCCCCGTGAATATGAGGTCGACGTCCATAATCATCCCGAAATGCCCCCCGTCATCCGGCGCCCGGCGGGCAGCCACACTTGACGACCGGCAAAGCTCACCTATGCCAGCCGAGAAGTAAGGTTCATCCGCTCCACACCGAAATAATCGTCATGAACGCCCATAAGCTCTGACCGTCCCAACCCCGACGCCGCCGAGTCCCCGCCAAGACATGCGCGTCGTCCACGCCGACAGTGCAACCAAGGCCAAGCCACTCGCATGTCCATGTCGCGATGGGCGACGCGTGCTGCCGCCGGAAGTGACACCCATCACGACGTTCCGCCTGCAAGAGCCGCCGCCAACGAGATGCCCGACGAGCGCAGGACCTGGGGCGCAGGGCGGCCGCGGAATGCCCGCCGCGGAAGGGGCGCTGCGCCCCGGTCAACGCGTCAGGACGCAGCTCCGCGGGGGTCGTCCACGCAAAAGGGTGATGCCTGGAGTCGGCGTCCACTGACGCGGCAAGGAGAGAGATCGAAAGCTCTGCGCATGGCCGCCGAGGTGAGGCTCCCGGTGCTGGCCGTGCCCGTGACCACGCTTCCTTGCGAGAGCAGCACGGGTTGAGTCGGCACTGATTCGGTCGCGGCTGTGGTGCGTGGTGGTGGGCTGGGCTTGCGGGTGGGCGGTGGCGGTCGAGGCGGTTGGTTGTCGGGTGGGGGTTCACCGATCTGTAGGTGGGGCGCCGCGCCGGTTTGTTGGCGTGGCGCGACTGCTGCGTGGGCTCGCCTGGTGCGGAGGTTGGGGGTCGGGTTAGGCGGCTTGGGAGCGTGGGGGGTCGGCGGGGGAGTGGATGACGTCGTAGATGCCGAGCGGGAGGGTGTCGCCGCAGAGCCAGTCGTTGACCGTTCCGGGAACGTCGTCGGGCGGGGCCACGGCGAGGAGGCGGGAGGTGAGGAGGGTCAGGCGGACCTCGAAGGGGTTCGGGGGGACGAGGTGGACGCGGCGGGCGGTGCCCCAGAAGTCGCTGAAGTCGGACTCGGTGAGGGAGAGGGCCTCGTCGAGCGCGCGGGTGCGGTCGGCGGGGCCGGTGAGCAGCCAGGACCAGTGGTCGGTCAGCAGGCGGCGGGCGGCGGTGCGCAGGACGTTGAGGGCGGCCAGGTCGTGCGGGCACGCGACGTCGCTGATCTGCAGCTCGGGCAGGCCGAACCGGCGCAGGCCGCGGGTGCGCAGGCGGACGCAGCAGCAGCCGTTCACGCCCTCGGGGTCGCGGTCGGGATCGGGGGCGGTGCAGCGGCCGTTGGCACGGAAGGGCGGCAGCACGTCGCCCAGCCATTGGTCGGCGAGCACGAAGCGGGCCCGTTCCTCGGCGGGTGGCGTCAGGACGTGGCCGGTGACGAGGTCGGCGGCGACGCCGCCGGTCTCGGCGGCCAGGTGGAATGCGGCGGCGCGGGCGACCTGCACGGCGCGGGGCTGGTCGGTGATCGGGGCGCAGGCGGTGATGACGGCGAACTCCGGGGCGTCCTGGAAGGCGCGTTCGCGGCGGCGGTCCTCGGGGCGGGGCGCCGTGATCCGGGCCGGGTCCCAGCGGAGGCCGGTCTCGTCCTCGCGGACGACCTCCAAGTGCGGTGACCCGAGGCGGCCGGCGATGTGCGCGGCGTAGGGGCCGTCCGCGCCGCGGAGCAGGCCGGTGAGGTCGTGCGGGATGCGCTCGGCGGCAACGGCGAACCGGGACGTCGTGGTGGCGGGAACCGGGAAGGCGATCATGGTTTCTCCTCGCTGGCGGGTGCCGGACGCCCACCAGCCTGCGGCCCGGCCGGAACACACGGAAGTCGAACCGTGTTCTGTGGATAACCAGGTCAACGCATGGGAAGCACCGCGTAAAATCGATGACCGGCGGCCACCGTCGACTGCCGATCCGTGATCCGGTGGTGTGCCGCGGCCGGGTGAGCCTCGCAGGCCCCTGCCCCCGGATCCGCCGTATCGAGCGCGGATCCGCGACCGACTGGCGTGAATCGCCGGACGCCCGATGCGACGTTGGGTAAAATCTCCATCACTCGTAGTTATGATCTTCTTTCCGCGCGGCCGGCCGGGGACCCGGGGCGCGAGATCACTTCCGATTATCGAAAGGCGAACGGCATGTGCCGACTGTTCGGGATGAGCACGGGCGGACCCCGCGTGCGGGCGGCCCACTGGCTGCTGGACGCGCCGTCCAGCCTGCGGGCGCAGAGCCACCGGATGCCGCACGGCGCCGGCCTCGGCTGGTTCTCGCTCGGCGGTGAGCCCGTGCGCGACCGGGCGCCCCTGGCCGCTTTCGAGAACGCCGATTTCGACCTGCACGCCCGCAACGTCCCGTCCCACACGTTCGTCTCCCACGTGCGCGACGCGTCGGTCGGCGGCCTCACCGTGCACAACTGCCATCCGTTCGTCATGAACGACCGCTTGTTCGCGCACAACGGCGTGGTGAAGGGGCTGGACACGCTCCGGACGTGGCTGACCGACGTCGAGCGGGCGCACGTGGCGGGCGAGACCGACTCCGAGCTCGTGTTCGCCTACGTGACCGCGGAGATCCGGCGGCGCGGCGACACCACCGCCGGGATCATCGAGGCGGTGCGGCGGATCGGCGCCGAGCTGCCGGTGTTCGCGGTCAACCTGCTGATCGCCGAGGCGGGGCGGCTGTGGGCGCTGCGCTACCCCGAGAGCAACGAGCTGTGGGTGCTGTCGCCCGGCAAGGGCGGGGCGAGCGGGCCCGGGGACGCCGCCGGGGCGGACGGTCCGGTGCCCGCCGTGGTGATCGCCAGCGAGCCGATGGACGACCAGCCCGGCTGGCGGCTGCTCGAACCCGGCGAACTGCTCCTGGTCGACGGGCTGGACGAGACCTCGCTGTTCCCCTTCGAGCCGCCGAGGCACCGGCTGCACCGCTCCGACCTGTCCGCCCGCGAGGCCGCGTCCCAGCAGACGGCCGTCGCCGATGAGAAGCAGCCGGTCGTCCCGCAGGCGGAGGGCGTGAAAGTGACCGCGCTTCAGGTCGCCGCCACGGGGGCGGGACCGGTCGGCGCGGTTCCGGTCCGCAGTCCGCTCACTCCCATGATCCTGCGGAACGCGCAGGCGAAGGCGGTCCGGGGACCGTCTGTCTAGTTCCGACACGCCGTTGACCACGGAAAAGACCAGGTTCGGCCGTTTTCGCACCTATCGGTGCCGCATCAGGGGCGGATTCAGGGGGAATGTGTACGTTGGGTAGATCAACACTGCTGTGAGCTGCGGGGACGGTCCCGCGGCCCAGCTCTGGAAACAGGAGGTCCCCGTGACCCGAACGCTGTCGAGGGGCACCCGCGTCACCGGTGCCGAACGCACGCAGCTCGCCGCGGAGCTCGCGCCCCGCTACGCGGGCGGCGAGAGCATCCGCGACCTGGCGGCCGAGACCGGCCGGTCCTACGGGTTCATCTACAACGTCCTGAAGGAGGCGGGCGTCCCGCTGCGCGGCCGCGGCGGCAACACCCGGCGCAAGAAGGGCTGACCCCGCTCCCGAGGCACCACGCAGCCGAGCACCAACGCACGGAACGGAAGGCATGGCCGGACGTCCCCCTCGCCCCCCGGGGGGACCCCGCGCGCTAGGACCGGCCGGACGTTTCGGAAACCTCCGAGCGCCCGTTCAGGCTGGCGAGGTCGGCCGCCGCGCGGCCGGCGACCCAGCCCTCGTAGTTGGACACCGACCCCGCCCGGCCCTTGGCCAGGTTGGGGAACATCGCGTCGACGGCCCTCTCGACGGCCAGATCGCGCGCCGCCAGCACGGGAAGCAGGTCCTTCCCGCCGGTGTCGGCGGCCGCCCGGTGCGTCGCCTCACCGGCCGCGTCCCGGAGGCGCTCCCCGATCCTCGCCGCGTAGGCGTTGAGGAACGCGTGGCGGAACGAACGCGTCCGTGACCGCCCGCGCGCGTCGCGCCGCGGCCCGGCGTGCACCATCGCCGCGGTCGCCTGCACGAGCAGCGACGTGAACAGCATTTCGACCGCCGCGAGGTCGGCGGGGAATCCCAGGACCGTGGAGAACCCGAGTTCCCTGTGCCATACGGCACGGCACCGGTTCGCTTCGGCCACCACGGTGAGCAGCACCGCTTTGGGCGCGTCGTAAGGGTTGTCCACCGCGACGCGGCGGCCCGCAGGTCCGCCGGGGTCGCCCGTCTCCGCGGCCAGCAGGGCGCGGTCGATGCTGTGCCGCGCGATGAGTTCCTGGGCGCGCGCGCTGAGCGCCTCCGCCTCCTCCGGGAACTCGGTCGATTCCGCCTTCGCCAGGAGGGCTCTGACCTTGCCGAGCATCCGCTGGTCGACGCCTTCGAACCCGTCCCGGACGGGCGTCTCCCGCAGCGGCGTCCCCGGCGGCGGGCCGATGCTCGCCAACCTCGGCAGGCTTTCCAGCAGCTGGAGTAGCTCGACGGCGCAGGCGACGAACTCCGTGCGGCCGACGCCCTCGCGCTCGCACCAGGCGTCCGGGTGATCGTCGTCGTTCTCCCACCACACCTCGGCGCCGAGGACGCTCAGCTGGTCACGCCACTGCGCGGCGACGGTGGCCGCGGAATAGGCGCGCATCTCCGCGGCGATCGCGTCGGTGGCCAGCCTGCCGTGCCTGGCGGTACGGCGGCGGCCCGCGTACCGGACGACGTCGGCGGGCTGCCAGCCGCGGTCCCAGGCGAGAGTGACGCCGCGCCGCAACCGCGCGGCGAGGCAGCGGGCGGTCGCCCGGGCCCAGCCCGGCACGTCGGGGCGGTCGGCCAGCTCGGCCACGAGGAGCCGGAACCCGGCGTCGTCGGCCCGTGCCAGTGCGGCGACCGCGTGGGACGTCAGCGCCTCGGCCTCGTCCGCGAGCGACGGCTGAGGTCCGCCGGGCGCCGTCTCGGAAGATGAGCCAGCCTGCCGTGGCCGCCACCACGCCTTCCGCACCGGTACTCCCGTCGTCCGAGGCTCCGTCACCTGACCACGACGCATACTGCCACGCACGGGCGGGTGCCCGTGCGTGGACATCCGTGCGAAACGAGACTTTCCAGCTGACGGGACGGGACGTGCCGCGACGGCGGCGCGCGCTACCTCCGCGGCTCCTCGCCGCGCATCTCCTCCACCACGACGCTCTGGTAGGCACGGGTGGTGTCGGGGACGTAGCTCAGCCGGGCGAGGGCCCGGCCGTCGTGGTCCCTGATCTCGAAGTGGTAGCCCTCGCCGGTCTCGCCGACGTGCGCGACCGCCTGGTCGTGCCGGAGCCGGCACATGGTGTCGACCTTCTCCAATGCCACCTTCAGGCTCCCCGCGTCACTGATGAGCCGCGCCGGCTCACTCGTCTCCCAGATCTCGAACATGGTCGTGTCCTGTCGGCGGTCGGTCCGGAAGGAACGGGCGGGGCGTTCCAGACGTCGGAGACAGCTTGCGCCCGTTTGGTGGATCTTTCAATCAGTAGAGGTATCGGATTGATCACTATTCGGAGCCGCGTACGGGCATAGCGTCATGGCCCCTCGTGGGGCGAGTGACCGCTTTCGCGCGGGCGGATCCGGTCGATAGGGTCGGGCACACGGAACCGAATGCGATTCGGAAGGGGCTCGGAGTGGACTACCGCGTCGTGTCCATCGTCCGCGACCACGCCCGGGACCGGGGCTCGGCCCCCGCCCTCACCGGGGACGGCAGGACGATCAGCTACGCCGAGCTGGACGAGCGCTCCAGCCGCGCCGCCCGCGCCCTGCTGGCCGCCGGGCTCGGCGCCGGATCGCGGGTCGCCTACGTGGGCAAGAACGCGCCCGAGTTCTTCGACCTGCTGTTCGGCGCCGCGAAGATCGGCGCGGTGACGGCGCCGGTGAACTGGCGGCTGACCCCCGCCGAGATCGCCGCCGTCGTCGCGGACGCGCAGGCCCCGGTGACCGTGGTGGACGCCGAGTTCGCCGCCCTCGCGGACGGGCTCCCCGGGCGGGTCGTGGTGACCGGCGAGGGCTTCGAGACCTGGCTGGCGGACCACCCCGCCGACGACCCCGGATTCGTCGGCGAGCCCGGCGACATCGTCGTGCAGCTCTACACCTCCGGCACGACCGGCGTGCCCAAGGGCGTGCAGCTCAGCAACGCCAACTTCGAGGTGGGCGAGCGGATGGCGCGGCGCTGGCGGCTGGACGCCTCGTCGGTGAGCCTGGTGCCGATGCCGCTGTTCCACATCGGCGGCACCGGCTGGGCGCTGGCCGGACTGTACGCCGGATGCCGCCAGGTGCTGGTCCGCGACATCGATCCGGCCGCGCTGGTCGACACCTTCGAGCGCGAGCGGATCAGCAACGCGTTCATCGTCCCGGCGGTACTGCAGTTCATGTGCCAGGTGCCCGGCGCCGCGGAGCGCGACTACTCGGCGCTGCGCGCCATCACCTACGGCGCCTCGCCGATCACCACCGAGGTCCTGCGCCGCTCGCTGGAGACGTTCCGGGCCCCGCTGTTCCAGCTGTACGGGATGACCGAGACGACCGGTGCGATCGTCCAGCTGGACCCCGAGGACCACGACCCGGACGGCCCGCGCGCCCACCTGATGCGCTCGGCCGGCCGTCCCTACGACTGGGTCGAGGTGAGGATCGTCGAGCCCGGCGGGGACGCCGAGCGCGCGCCGGGGGAGGTCGGCGAGGTGGTGATCCGCTCGCCGCAGAACACCCCCGGCTACTGGAACCGGCCGGAGGAGACGGCCCGCCTGCTGGCCGGGGACGGCTGGCTGCGCACCGGCGACGCCGGCTACCTCGACGCCGAGGGGTACCTGTTCCTCACCGACCGGATCAAGGACATGATCGTCACGGGCGCCGAGAACGTGTACCCGATCGAGGTCGAGGAGGTCCTCGCCGCCCATCCCGCCATCGCCGACGTCGCGGTCATCGGCGTGCCCGACGAGCGCTGGGGCGAGACGGTCAAGGCCGTCGTCGTGCCGGCGCCGGGCGCCGCGCTCACCGAGGACGAGGTCATCGCGTACGCCCGCGAGCGGCTGGCCGGCTTCAAGCGCCCGCGCTCGGTCGACTTCGTGGAGGCCCTGCCGCGCAACCCCAGCGGAAAGATCCTCAAGAAGGACCTGCGCGCGCCCTACTGGGAGGGCCTCGGCCGGACGATCGCCTGACCGGCGGTCAGGCCTCGGCGACGGCCACCACCGTCTCCTTGGCCGCGGGTTCGAGGAAGCGCAGCAGAGCCTCTCCCTCGGCGGTCAGGTCGTCGAGGGCGGCAGGGGAGAGGGGCTCGAAGGGGCGCAGCCGCAGGGTGGCGATCCGGCGCTTGTACTCGGTCTCCCAGATGCCGCGGGCGAACCCGTCGTGCAGGAAGACGGCGCGCACCCGGAGGTTCTTCGTGGTGAGCGACGGGCGGTGCGCGTCGGCGATGACGCGCCTGCGGTCGGCGTGCGCGAGGACGAGGCTGTCGAACTCGGGCAGGAACCGCGCCGGAGCCGGGACGTCCTCGCCCGGGCGGGGCGCATCGGGCAGGTCGAAGAGCTCCCGGCCCTTGTCGTCGGTGAAGACGGCCAGGTCCGGACGCAGCCGCTCCAGGGCCTCGCCCACCGTGGTCAGACCCGACCAGGCCTGCGCGTCGGCTGCGGACGCGGGCCCGTACGCCGCCAGGTAGCGCAGGACGAGGTCGTCGGCGGCGGTGCCGGTGTCCGGGTCGGCGCCCAGCCAGCCGCCCGCGGAGGCGAACTCGGCGGATCGCGGGAAACCCCACCTGTCTTCGGTCGGGACCATGACCAGCGGCACGCACATGCGCACCGCATAGCCGAGCGCGCGGTCGTTGACGTCCGGGAACCGCTCCTGAAGCAGGGCCCGGACCTCGTTGAACGTGCGCGGCTTCTCATCGAGCAGGGCGCGCGCCGCCGGGACGACCTCGTCGAGGTCGAGGCCCTCGGCCCGGTCGCCCAGGACGCGCATCGCCCCGTCCAGCATCGGCTGCATCGGCGTCCGGAACGCGAGGTAGTCGGACGCGGTCATCAGGTGCAGGGTCGCGCGCATCATGGTGGCGCGGACGAGCGTCCGGTCGTGCAGGGCCGCGTGCAGGTCGGACGCCTGGAAGCCGTCCAGGCGCGTCCAGAGCCCGACGAACGGCGGCTTGGGCTCCTGCGCCTGCATCCCGAACAGCCGCCCGACGGCCTCGCCGACGGGGACGCGTTCCCGCGCGAGCAGCAACTGCCGTGCCAGCGTGGCCCGGTTGAGGGCCCGGACGCTGAGAGTGTCCGCCATCGATCCGCCTTCGCGCAGGTCTCGGCAGGGCCGAGAACGTTCCCAGATGCCGACCTTACCGACGCGCTAAGGGCCCCTACCCGCCGACGATGTCCGCGACGGTCTCGCGGACGCACCGGCGGAGCCATGCGTGGGCGGGGTCGGCGTCGTAGCGCGCGTGCCAGGCGAGGGACAGGTTCAACGGCGGCATGGGGAAGGGGATCGGCACCCACACCAGGCCGAGCCGCTCCACCAGGGGCCTGTGCAGCCGCTCGGCGGCGAACCCCAGCAGGTCGGTCCCCCGGACGACGAGCAGTGCGGCGGCGACCGTCGGGACCGTCCCGGCGACGCGCCTGGACCGGCCCATGCCGGCGAGGAGTTCGTCGATGGGCCCGGCGAGGCGGCCGCGCCGCGTGTTGGTCACCTGCTTCGCCGCGCACCAGGCGTCCAGGGGCACCTCCCTGTCCGCGAGCGGATGCCCGGGGCGGACCACGGAGGAGAAGCGGTCCTCCAGCAGCGGCTCGACCCTCGTGTCCGGCGCCTCGTCGGTGATCACGCCGATCTCCAGGTCGATCGACGCGCGCCGCAGCAGATGCGTGTCCCGCGGCCCCTCCCCTAGGAAGCGCAGCCTCACGCCGGGCGCGTCCTCTGCGATCCGCTCGAGGAGCGGGCCGGACAGGACGGAGATGGTCCCCTCCTCCGCCTGCAAAGTGAAGGTGCCCTCCAGCGCGCGCGGAGAGAAGGCGTCGTCCTCGGAGAACAGCGTGTAGGCGCGCTGCACGAGTTCATGGACTTCCGCGCGCATCGCAAGCGCGCGCGGAGTCGGCACCATGGCGCGGCCCGAACGCACCAGGACGGGATCACCGATCGCCTTGCGGATCCGGCCGAGGGTCCGGCTCATCGCCGGCCCCGACAGGTGCAGGCGCTCGGCGGCGCCGGTCACGCTGCCCTCCTCCAGCAGCGCGTCGAGGGCGACCAGCAGGTTCAGGTCCAGCCTGGAGTGCATGAAACGCATTCCTCACGTGCAAAAGATGCATTTGAAAGCAAGTCGCCACGAGCCTACGTTGGAGATCGCGGAGGCGGCGCGCGCGGCCGGATCCCCGCCCCGCACCTTCCTGCTCAGCCCCTTCAGGCGCGCCCGTGCGCGCCCGCGAGCGAATCCGAGGAACCCTTCATGACGATCGATGCCGTCCGCGCCGCCGCGCCGCCGGACCGGGGAAGCGCCGCCCGGCGCGCCATGCCGCCGCTGATGTCGGCGTGCGTGGTCCTGGTCGTGGCGACGGTCGCGGCGATCAACCTGTCGATCCCCAAGCTGTCGGCGAGCGGCCTGCACCCGTCGGCGACGGGCCTGCTGTGGATCGTCGACTCCTACGTCCTGGTGTTCGGCTGCCTGCTGATCCCGGCCGGCGCCGCCGGTGACCGGTTCGGTCGCAAGGGCGCCCTGCTTGCCGGGCTCGGCGTCTTCGCCGCCGGATGCGTGCTGTCGGCCGCCGCGCCCGCCGTCGCCGTGCTGCTGGCCGGGCGGCTGGTCACCGGTGTCGGGGCCGCACTGATCATGCCCGCGACGCTGTCGCTGCTGCTCCAGGTGACCGAGCCGGCACGGCGCCCGCAGGCCATCGCCGTCTGGACGGCCGCCACCGGAGTCGCGGGCGCCGTCGGCAACCTCGCCGGGGGAGCGGTGCTGCAGTGGCTGCCCTGGCAGTGCCTGTTCCTCGCGGGCGCGGCCGCCGCCGCCGTCCTGGCCGGGCTGGTGGCCTGGGCCGCGCCGGTGGGCGAGCGGCACCGCGCCGATCTGGACGTCCCCGGCGCGCTGCTGCTCACCGCGGCCCTGTTCGCCCTGCTCTTCGGGATCATCGAGGGGTCCGAGCGCGGCTGGGCGTCCGCGCCGGTGCTGGGCGGGTTCGGCTGCGCCGCCGTCCTGCTGGCGGTCTTCGGCGCTCACGCGATGCGCGCCGCGCACCCACTGCTCGACCCGCGCATGTTCGCCGGCGCGGCGTTGCGCAGCGGCGTCCTCGGCATCGGTGCGGCGTTCTTCAGCCTGTTCGCGCTGTTCTTCGTCAACGCCCAGTACCTGCAGTACGCCAAGGGCTACACGCCCCTGGTCACCGGCGTGGCGATCAGCCCGGTCGTCGTCGGGATGATCGTGGTGTCCCGGCGTAGCGTCGGCCTGGGCCACCGGTTCGGGAACCGCCCGCTGATCACCACGGGCCTGCTCGTCATCGCCGGCGGCCTCGGCCTGCTCTCGCTCGCCGACGCCTCCACGCCGTACCCGGTCTACGCGGTCGACCTGCTGGTCATGTCGGTCGGCATGGGGTTGTGCGTGCCGCCGCTGTCGGTCGGCGTGATGTCCGCGCTCCCGCCCGGGCGCGCTGGGCTCGGGTCCGGGCTGAACGGCGCCGCGCGGGAGATCGGCAGCGCGCTCGGCGTCGCGGTCCTGGGGACGGTGCTGACCGCCCGGTTCGCGGACGCCCTGCCGCCGGCGCTCGCCGGGCACGCCCACTCGGCCGGCGAGGCGATCGCCGCGGCGGACGCGAACGGCGCCGGCCAGGAGGCGCACCAGCAGGTGATCGCCGCGTTCACCGGGGCGATGTCGTCGGGATTCCGCGTGGTCGGGGTGATCGCCTGCGCGGCCGCGGTGCTCGTCGCCCTGGGGCTTCCGCGCCGGAACGCGCCCGAGGGCTCTGGCCGCGACGGCGAATGAGATATATCGTGTTCCATCGAATACGCGATATAACGCGACATCGAGAGGGGTGACGATGACCGTGGAACCGAGCCCGCCCGCGTGCGGCGTCCGCGGCAGGCTGCTGGACAGGATGTTCGTCCGGGGCCGTGTCGAGGACGTCCGGCCCGCACCGGGACGCATGCGCTGGATCAGGATCGGCGGCGTCCCCGGGCTGGAGTGGCGGCCCGGCCAGCACATCCGCCTGCACGTGGTGGACATCACCTCCGCCAAGACGTGGATCAGCGGCAAGGTGCGCGACGCGCTGCGCACCTATTCCGTGTGGGACTACGACGCTGCCTCCGGCGTGCTGGAACTGTGCGTCATGGACCACGCGGGCGCCGGGCCGGGCGCGCGGTGGGCGCGGACCGTCCGGCCTGGTGAGGAGGTCGTCTTCAACAAGCCGGAGGGCTCGTTCGGCCTGCGCCCCGCCCCGTACCACCTCTTCGCGGGGGAGGAGACGGCCTCGGTCACCTTCGGCGCGATGCTGCGCGCCGTCGGTCGCGACGAGCGCGTCCATGGCGCGGTGGAGATCGCGGAGCCGGAGCACCGGCTCCCGCTGCCGAGGGCGGAGGAGCTGTCCTGGTGCCGGCGCGGGGACGCCTCCGCCGCGTCGTCGGAGATCCTCGTGGACGCGGTGCGCCGGCTGGATCTTCCCGAAGAGCCGGGGTGCGCCTACGTGGCCGGGGAGGCACGCACCGTGCAGGCCGTGCGCGCCCATCTGGTCCGCGAACGCGGCTGGCCGCGCAGATCCGTGCTGGTCAAGCCGTACTGGACGCCCGGCAGGCGCGGCCTGGACTGATCGCCAACGAGCGGCGCGGGCGGGGGTTACGGGGCGATATTTCGTAAAATGCACGTGCATCAGCCCTTGCACCTGCACGCCATTCCTAGCAGGATTGCCCCGGACCCCCCGCACGTGAACTCGCCCGGAGATCGCGATGACCGCACACTTGAGCGACAGTGACCGACAGGCGCTGCGGCTGGCCCAGGATCTCCGCGAGGAGATGCGGGCGGCGCTGCCCCGGCTCCCCGCAGCCCCCTCGGTCTCCCCGTTCGTCGACCAGGCAGGCACGCCCAGCGTCCTGCTCCGGATGGACGCCGACACCGCCCGCGCGCTGATGGCCGTCCTGGCCGAGCGCCGCACGGATCGGACGGTTCCTCCGGCGCCGGAACCGCGCCGCGCCGACGGCTCCCACGTACCGCCTCCGGTGCCCCCGCCGGGCGCTCCGCAGGCGGCTCCCGCGCCGTACCAGCCGATCGTGGCCGCCGCCCAGTTCGCCCAGCCGGACTTCGCGCAGCCTCCCTACGCGGAGTCCCCGTTCGCCGAGGCGCCGGCCGTCAACCCGGTGTTCGCCGGCGGGACGGGACCGACCCCGCTGGTGCCGTCGGTCTACCCGACGCGCTGACACCCGGGCCGCCGCGCGCGGTCCACGGCCCGGCGCCCGCCTCCTGCGCGGTCGTCGCCGGGCCTTCTCGAGAGCGCCCTGCGCACAGGGCCTGTTCGCATCCCGTAGCCCGTCCGGAAAGCCGGACGGGCTTTTCGGTGTGCCCATCGGATGTCGCTCCGGGCCGCCCTCGTGTGCCCCGGCGCCAGCGCCCCGCCCTTTGATCATTGGCTCTCCCGGCGCCCCTCTCGCCGGCGCTCCGGACGTCGCATAGCGATCATTCCCACCGCATAAGATCGTTCTTTAAGATCTTTTCTGTGCGGCCGCCGGGCGGCGCACTCGCCCGGATCCCCTGCGAGAAAGGCGATCCGGCCGACCTCCCTAGAAGAGGATCTACCTGGGCAAAGGTAAAGAAATCGCCCATTTGACTCAAGCGCGGTAATGCCGGATATAGTCAACGCCAGGTCGAGGTCAAAGCACCGTTGACCTGGCCAATCGCATAGCCGTCGCCTCCCGCCCGCCAGGCGGGATCCCTCCGCCGAACCACGGCCGTACCATGCACCGGCCGTGACCGTGGCAGGCCACCGAGCCCCCGGTCGGCATTCCTTCCCGCTTCATCGAAGCCCGCTTCGCGCGCATCGCCCCATGACGGGCGTGCGCGGTCGGACGCGAGCGCGGTCCGCCATGCCCGCGGGCCGATCCGACGCGGGTTCCCTTTCGCGGCGGCATTCCGAGTCCCGAGTCTCGGACCCCGTTCCGCATGCCCGGACGACCCCTGTGCTCCGGCGCCGGAACGGCAGCCCTGTACGCCGAACTAAGGATCCATATGCAGCAGCGGACGATCAATCGCGTGTTGACCGGTGTCACCGGCGCGGCTCTTGCCGGGATGCTTGTGGGCGGTGTGGCGGCCGCCAGCCACGACGACTCCGCTCCCCAGCCCGACAAGCTCCTCGCGCAGCAGCAGGACATGGCCGCGCAGCAGAACAAGGCCCCCAAGAAGGACACCGCCTCCAAGACCCTGGCCGAGTCCCGCTCGAAGGCCGCCTCCAAGGACGAGAAGTCCAAGCCGTCGGCCGCCAAGAAGAAGGCCGACGACGGCCCGAAGGCGATCCTCAGCGGCACGACCACCGCGTCCTACTTCTGGGACGACGGCTCCGGCATCAACGGCGACACCGGCGCCCCCGCCAGCGGCAAGCCCATGCAGAAGGGCCTGTTCGCCAGCCCCAGCTGGCCGCTGAACACCAAGGTCAAGGTCACCTACCACGGCCGCAGCATCACCGGCTTCATCGGCGACCGCGGGCCCGGCGCGCCCTCGCACGACGGCGTCATGCTCGACCTCGACACCTACACCTTCCGCTACCTGCTCGACGGCGAGAAGCCGGACAGCAAGTACGACGCCGGCACCGGCGAGGGACACCTCCAGGGCGTCAAGTGGCAGGTCCTGTCGTGGGGCTCCGGCCCGGGCACCAAGGGTGACCCGCAGCCCCTGGGCTGACGGTGTGAGCGGCCTCACGGGGAACCCCTGTGCGACGCTTCCGTGAGCCGCCTCACTCCGAGCCTCAGCGGCTCTTCCGGCAGGGCTGCCGGAGCGCATGGAATGAGGACGTCCCGGCGATCACTCCGATCGCCGGGACGTCGTCATGCGTGCGGGCTCCGTCGCCCAGTCCGCGTCACGCCGCGAAGCGCGGGCGGGCGGCCAGCAGGCGGTAGAGCGCCTCGGACGCGGCGTCGATCCGCGCGACCGAGCACGTCTCGTCCGTCACGTGCGCCTGCTCGGGGTCGCCGGGCCCGTAGATCACCACGTGCGGCCCGCCGAGCAGGCCCGCCAGCACCGACGCGTCGGTGAAGTACGTCGCGTACTCGGGCGGGGCCCCGGAGGAGCCGGGAGCGAGCAGGTCCAGGACCTCCGGCACGCCGGGCGCGGCGGGGTCGGTGGCCACGCCGGGCAGGTCCACGAGCCGTTCGATCTCGACCTCCTCGCCGCACAGCCCGGAGATCACCGCGACCGCCTCGTCCGCGCCGAAGCCGGGGACGGTGCGGACGTCCAGCCGCATCTCGGCGCGGTCGGGCACCAGGTTCGGTTGCACGCCGGCGTGGAAGGTGCCCACGTTGACCGTCGCGGGCCCGTGCGTGGGGCTCACCGGCCAGCCGGCGTGCGCGTGGATGCGGGTCGCCGCGCCTGCGAGCGCGGCGAGGGCGTTGCGGCCGAGTTCGGGCCGGGATCCGTGCGCGGACACGCCCCGCGCCGTGGCCTTCAACCAGAGCGTGCCCTTGTGGCCGAGGACCGTCCGGTTCCCCGTCGGCTCGGCGACGACCAGCAGGTCCGTGGCGGCGAGCGCGGCCGGGTCGAGCGCCGCAGCCCCGTCGCAGCCGGTCTCCTCCCCGAACGTGAACACCAGCTGAGGTCCGGGCAGGCCGTCTCGGACGGCCCGTACGGCCGCCTCGATCTGGCAGGCGACGCCCGTCTTCATGTCGCTGCTGCCGCGCCCGAGCAGCCGCCCGTCGCGGACGTCTCCGCACAGCGGGTCGAACGACCAGCCGGACGGATCGGCGGGCACCGTGTCCAGATGCCCGGTGAAGGTGACCGGGACGCGCGGTGCCGCGGGCCCGTGCCGGGCCACGACGTTCGCCCGCCCCTCGGCCGGCTCGTCCACGCGGACGTCGAAGCCGGCGGCGTCGAGCACGCCGGCGACCAGGTCGGCGGCCGCGCGCTCACCGCCGCCCCGGGTGTCGATCCGCACCAGCCGCCGCGCGAGATCGAGCGCCTCGCCCATCTGCTGACCTCCTCTTCCCGGGCCCGGCCGGCGGCCGGGGAAGTCTCAGGCCCGTGCCTGCGTGCTGTCCCTGACCACCAGGGTCGGGACGAGCGCGATGTGCGCGGACGGCCCGCGGTCCGCCTCGTTCTCGCCCGCGGCGGCCGCCAGCAGCCGCACGGCCTCGGTGGCGATCCGGTCGCGCGGCTGGTCGACGGTGGTCAGCGCGGGCTCGCTGAGCCGCGAGAACTCGATGTTGTCGTACCCGGTGACCTGGACCCGGCCGGGGACGTCCACGCCGTGCGCCCGGCACGCCCGGGTCACGCCGAGCGCGATCAGGTCGTCGGCGCACACGATGGCGTCGGGCAGGTCGCCGGCGGCGATCAGCCGCGCGGCGGCGGTCTCGCCCCATTCCACGCTGTAGTCGCCGAGCAGGATCTGGTCGGGGTCCACGGCGATGCCGAGGTCCTCGGCGCGGCGGCGGAACCCGGCGAAGCGCTGCTCGGTCGAGGAGTTGGTCAGCAGCGAGCCGGCGAACGCAGCCGATCGCGCCCCGCCCGCATGCAGGTGGTCCATGACCTGGCGCATCGCGGCGACGTCGTCGACGCCCACCCAGTCGGTGCTGGTGCCGCCGACGAACCGGTCGAGCTGGACGAGCGGGAGCCGGCCCGCGGTCTCCTGGACGGCGGCGCCGCTCAGCGTGCCGTGGCTCGGGCTGACGATGATGCCGTCGACGCTGCGGGCGACGAGGGTCGCGAGCCGCCGCGCCTCCACTTCGGGGTCGGAGCGCGCGTCGCAGAGCAGCAGCTCCTTGCCCTCGCGGCCGAGGGCGTGCTCGACGCTCTCCACCAGCGAGGTGAAGAACGGGTTGGAGATGCTCGGCACGACCATGCCGACGGTGTCGGTGCGGCTGTTGCGCAGCGCGCGGGCGATGGAGTTGACCTGGTATCCGAGCTCGTCGGCGGCCTTCCTGACCCTGCGCTGGACCCCGGCCGACACGGGCCCGCGGCCCGACAGCACGCGCGACACCGTGGCGGTGGACACCCCGGCCCGCTCGGCGACCTGAGCGATCGTGACCCGCTGCAATCGTTTACCTCTCCAGCTTGGCGGCAGCCCGGATGCTGGGCAGTTCGATAACGGCTGACCCGATCATAGCCCCTTGACGGTTTGCGCATCGCCTATCTACGGTGCAGGGCAACGCGACTGCAATCGATTACACAGGAGGCGACATGGTGAGGGCGACCGGGAGCGAGCGGGCGCTGGGCGTGTTCCCGCCGAAGCCGAACGCCGTCGAGGAGCTGTTCGGCACCCCGAAGGTCGTCATCGGCGTCGTGCACCTGCCGCCGCTGCCGGGCAGCCCGCACTACGAGGGCGTCCCGCTCGACGAGATCTGCGCGTTCGCGATCGAGGAGGCGCGGGCCTACCTGGAGGGCGGCTGCCACGGCCTGATCGTCGAGAACCACTGGGACATCCCGTTCCTGAAGCCGGGCGAGCACGGCTACGAGACCGCCGCCGCCATGGCCGTGGTGACCGACCGGGTCCGGCACGCCACCGGCGGGCGGCTCGGCGTCAGCGTCCTGTCCAACGCGGCGGAGTGCTCGATCGCCTCGGCCTGGTCGGGCGGCGCCGGGTTCGTGCGGGTCAACCAGTGGGCCAACGCCTACGTCGCCAACGAGGGGATCATCGAGGGCCAGTCCGCGCACGCCGCCCGGTACCGCAGCCGGATCGGCGCCGGCCCCGTCAAGGTCTTCGCGGACGTGCACGTCAAGCACGGCGCGCACGCGATCGTCGCGGACCGGACCCTCGCCGAGCAGACCGAGGACGCCGAGTTCTTCGGCGCCGACGTGCTGATCGCGACCGGCTCGCGGACCGGCGACGCGGCGGCCCTGGACGAGGTCGAGGGCATCGCCGCGCACACCACGCTGCCGGTCGTGATCGGCTCGGGGATCACCGCGGGGAACGTCGGGCGGCTGCTGCCGGCCTGCGACGGCGTGATCGTCGCGTCGTCGGTCAAGGACAACGGCCGCTGGTGGGGCCGGGTCGACGGCGCCAAGGTGCGCGAGCTGACCGCCGCCGCGGCGAAGGCGGGCGTGGTCCTCCCATGATCGTGTTCTGCGGCTACGCCAACGTCGACCTCACGGTCGCCGTCCCCGTCCTGCCGGGGCCGGCCGCCCGCGTCCAGGCCACCGCGGTGCGCCGCGGCGAGGGCGGGATGGGGGCGAACGCGGCGGTGGCGGCCGCGCGGATGGGCGCCGACGCGCGCTTCGCGGGCGTCGTCGGGCCGGACGAGGCGAGCACCGCGTTCCTCGGCGCGCTCGCCGCCGACGGCGTCGGCACCGGGTGGACGGCCCGGACCGGCGTCCTCACCACGGCCGTCGTCCTGCTGACCCCCGACGGGGAACGTTCCATCATCAGCCAGGACGACCAGGTCACCACCGAGCATGTCGCCGCCGTGGCCGCGCAGGCCCGCGCGGCGGGCGCGGACTGGCTCTACCTCGACGGCTACCGCTTCCCCGCCGCGGCCGGCGTGCTCGGCGAAGGACGGCCAGGGGTCGTGGTCGACCTCGACGGCTGCGACGGCGCCGAGGCGGCGCGGGCCGCGCTCGCCGCCGCCGACCACGCGATCGTCGGCCGCGCGCAGGCCGCCATGTTCCTCGGCGGCGACTCCGCGCTGGCGGTGGCCGCTACCGAACATCGGGTAAACCTGGTGGTCACGGACGGGTCCCGGGGCTGGACGCTGTTCACGCCGGACGGCTCCCGGCACGCCGGCGCGGCGATCGAGGTGACCGCCGTGGACGCCACCGGCGCCGGGGACTGCTTCGCCGGCTCCTACTGCGCGGAGCTGGACCGGGGCGCCGGCCCGCTGGAGGCGGCGCGGGTCGCCGCGGTCGCCGCGGGCCTGTCGTGCACCCGGCCCGGCGCGCGCGCCGGGCTGCCGCATCGCGAGGCCGTCCTCGCCTATATCGACTCCGCCGGAGCGGACCCCGCCCAGGCGAACACAGCTCGAGCCCGCACGGCCCACAAGGAAACAGCCGGATCCGGTCCGGAAGCGCCCTCCGCGCTCGCGCGGCGCCTGGGAGAGGAGACATGATGCGACGCACGGTGTCGGCCGCGGTCGCGCTCGGCCTGCTGCTGACGGCGACGACCGCCTGCGACGTGCAGGCCCGCAAGGAGATCGCGGCCGAGAAGAAGGCCACCGAGCAGGGCCCGCCGCCGCCCAAGAGGATCGCGCAGTCCTGCAAGGTGCAGGGGCACGCCCCGAAGATCGGGCTCGTCCCGATCAACCTCCAGGCGCTGTTCTTCAACCAGATCAACACGGGCGCGAAGACCGTCGCGGCCAAGGCGGGCGCGCAGGTCCAGGTCGTCAACGGCAATGACGACTCCGGCACGCAGGCCAACGCCATCGACGACATGGTCGCCGGCCACTACGACGCGATCATCGTGGACGCGGTGGACACCGAGGGCATCAAGCCCGCGGTCCGGCGCGCCCAGGCGGCCGGCATCCCGGTCGTCGCGGTGGACGCCACCGTCGACGACCCGGCGGTGTCCACGCAGGTCGGCACCGCCAACGCCGAGGGCGGAAAGCAGCTCGCCGACGCGCTGCTGAAGATCTCCGGCGGCAGGGGCGACATCGGGGTGGTCGGCGCGCTGAACAGCACGATCCAGAACGAGCGGCAGAAGGGCTTCACCGACGAGGTCACCAGCCACGGCATGAAGATCAAGAACGTCGTGGACGGCCGCAACATCCAGGAGAACGCGCAGACCGCCGCGGAGAACCTGCTGACCGGCAGCCCGGACCTGCCCTACGCCTACGCGACCGGCGAGCCCGCGCTGATCGGCCTGGCCGCCGCCGTGGTCAGCCAGCAGCGCACCAAGGACCTCCAGGTCGTCGGCTGGGACCTGTCCAGCCAGGCGGTGGACGGCCTGAAGGCCGGCTGGATCAAGGGCGTCGTCCAGCAGAACACCTTCCAGTTCGGCTACGACGCGATGAACGCGGCGATCGACCTGGCGTGCAAGCGGTCCGCGCCGAAGGACGTGCCGGTCCCGACCCAGATCGTCACCCCCGCCAACGTCGGGGACTACCTGTACTACCTGGAGAAGTGATCATGGGCGATCGACCGCTGGTCACGCTGAAGGGCATCACCAAGTCGTTCGGCGCGGTGCAGTCGCTGCGCGGCGTCGACCTGACCCTGGCGCCCGGCGAGGTCCTCGGCCTCGTCGGCGACAACGGCGCCGGAAAGTCCACCCTGATGAAGGTGCTGGCCGGTGCGGTCCAGCACGACGCCGGGCAGATCGCGATCGACGGCAGGGAGGTGCGGTTCGCCAGCCCGGCGGACGCGCGCCGCGAGCGGATCGGCATCGTCTACCAGGACCTCGCGCTCTGCGACACCCTCGACGTCGCGAGCAACCTGTTCCTCGGCCGCGAACCGCGCAAAGGGCCGTTCATCGACCGGCGCGCCATGCACGAGAGGGCCGCCGAGACGCTGTCGGACCTGCACGTCCGGGTCAAGTCCACCTACCAGGAGATCGGGCACCTGTCCGGCGGGCAGCGGCAGGCCGTGGCGATCGCCCGGGCCGTGTCGTTCAAGCCGCGGGTGCTGATCCTGGACGAGCCGACCGCCGCGCTCGCGGTCGCCGAGGTCCGCCAGGTGCTCGCCATGATCAAGGACGTGGCGGCGCAGGACGTCGGGGTCATCCTGATCACCCACCGGCTGCAGGACCTGTTCGAGGTCTGCGACCGCATCACCGTCATGTACGAGGGGCGCAGCGTCGAGGACGAGCCGGTGTCCGCGCTGGACATCGAGCGGCTCGTCGCCATGATCACCCGTTCCGGCACCGAGCACACCGAGGAGGTGGCCTGATGAGCGTGCAGGCCCCGCCCGCCCCGACCGTCCTGGCGAAGACCCCGAGCCGCTGGGAGCGCGCCAACAAGGCGACGCTGGCGATGCTCGGCGTCACCGTCGCGCTGTTCGCCGGCTTCGGCATCGCCGCCGACAACTTCCTCAGCTTCGACAACATGTCGAACCTCGCCACCCAGGTGGCGATCACGCTGATCGTCGCGGTCGCGATGACGTTCGTGATCACGACGGGGCAGATCGACCTGTCGGTGGGCTCCACGGTCGCGTTCGTCGCGGTCGGCACGGCGGAGATGCTGAAGGCCGGCTGGGACTCCTCGATCGTGATCGTCGCGGCGCTCGCGGCCGGCCTGTTCTGGGGCGCGGTGAACGGCTGGCTGGCCGCCTACCAGAAGATCCCGCCGTTCATCGTCACGCTGGCGACGATGTCGGTGATCCGCGGGCTCGCGCAGCTGTGGACCAAGGGGTTCTCGGTGCCGATCGACCGGCGGCTGTACGTCGCCAAGATCGGCGAGGCGAAGTTCCTCGGCTTCTCCGCGCTGGCCTGGATCGCGCTGGCCGCCGTGGTGATCGGCGGGATCCTGCTGGCCCGGACGCGGTTCGGCAACTACGTCAACGGCATCGGCTCGCAGGAGGAGTCGGTGCGCCGCGCGGGCGTCAACACCGCCCGGATCAAGATGGTCACCTTGATGCTGGCCGGGCTCGCGGCGGGCGTGGCCGGGCTGCTCACCGCGGCGCGGCTCGGCTCCGGCTCGGCCAACTCCGGGCAGGGCTTCGAGCTGACCGTGATCGCCGCGGTGGTGCTCGGCGGCACCGACCTGTTCGGCGGCCGCGGCACCATGATCGGCAGCATCATCGGCGCGGTGATCACCGGCGTGATCGCCAACGGGCTGACGCTGCTCGGGGTGAGCCCGTTCCTCACCCCGATCGTCACCGGGCTGGTACTGCTCGCCGCGATCTGGCTGAACCTGCGCGGCCGCTCGATCTCCGAGCTGGGCGCCCGGCTGCTGGGGCGGACATGACGGTGCCGGAGACCCGGCCGGGCGCGGTGCCCGTGATGACGGTGGCCGGGCCCGTCCCCAGCGACGGGCTCGGGCTCACCCTGACCCACGAGCACCTGCGCAACGACGTCCGCAAGGCGGTGAAACCGGCCACCGACCCGGCCCTGGCGTTCCTGCGCGACGCCCGGACGACGCCCGGTCTGGCCTGGCTGCTGCGCGAGCGCCCTTACGACTGCCTGGACCACTGCACGCTCGACGACGACGCGGCGATGCTGTCGGACCTGCGCGCGTTCGCCGCGACGGGCGGCGGCACGGTCGTGGACGTCACGCCCGGCGGCCTCGGCCGCGACCCGGTGGCGCTGCGCTCGTTCGCCGAGCGCAGCGGCCTGCGGATCGTCATGGGCTCCGGCTGGTACCTGGAGCAGTACCATCCGGCGCACCTGGCGGAGGCGGGTGAGGAGCGGATGGCGGCCGAGCTGGTCGCCGAGTTCGCGAACGGCGCGGACGGCACCGGCGTCCGGCCCGGCGTGATCGGCGAGATCGGGGTGTCGCCCGATTTCACTTCGGCCGAGCACGTCGCGCTGCGCGCCGCCGCCCGCGCGCAACGCGAGACCGGCGTCCCGCTGTACGTCCACCTGCCGGGCTGGCAGCGCCGCGCCCACGAGGTGCTCGACATCGTGCTGGACGGGTACGGCGTGCCGCCGGGCGCGGTGGTGCTGTGCCACATGGACCCGTCCGGCGGCGACCCCGGCTACCAGCTGTCGGTCGCCGACCGGGGCGTGTGGCTGGAGTTCGACATGATCGGCATGCCGTTCCTGTATCCGGGCGAGGGGCAGTCGCCCGCACCGGACGAGACGGCCCGCGCGGTCGCCGGGCTGATCGCGCGCGGGCACGGCGGGCGGCTGCTGCTCAGCCATGACGTGTTCCTCAAGAGCATGCTCACCACCTACGGGGGCAACGGCTTCCAGTACGTGCCGGTGCTGTTCGCGCGGCGGCTCGCCGCGCTCGGCGTCGCGCCGGAGACCGTCGACGGCCTGCTGCGCGGCAATCCCGCCCGGCTGTTCGAGTCCGCCGCGGCCTGACCGGCCGCCGGCGTCCCCCGCGTTTTCCCATCCAAAAGAGAGGATCGATAGTGAGCCGCGTCCTGATCGCCGGCGAGAGCTGGGTCTCCCAGTCCACCCACATCAAGGGGGTGGACTCCTTCACCACCAGCTCGTACGTGACCGGTGTCGAGCCGCTGCGCCGGGCCCTGGAGAGCCGGGGCCACGAGGTCGAGCACATGCCCGCCCACCTGGTGCCGGCCGAGTTCCCCGGGGACGCGGACGCGCTCGGACGCTACGACGTGGTCGTGCTGTCCGACATCGGCGCGAACTCCATCCAGCTCGCCCCGCAGGTCTTCGAGCAGGCCATCCCCGGTGCGGACCGGCTCGGCGCGCTGCGCGCCTGGGTCGCGGACGGCGGCGGCCTGCTGATGGTCGGCGGATACCTCTCCTTCACCGGCTTCGAGGGCAAGGCCGCCTTCCGCAACACGGTGCTGCACGAGGCGCTGCCGGTCGAGCTGCTCCCCGAGGACGACCGCGTCGAACTGCCCGCGGGTGCGAACGCCGAGGTCACCGGCTCCGGCCACGCCGCGCTCGGCGGAGTGGAGGGCGAATGGCCCGCGCTGCTCGGCTACAACCGTGTCCGCGCGCGGCAGGGCGCCGACGTCCTCGCCACGCTGAACGGCGATCCGCTGGTCGCCGTTACCGAGTACGGGAAGGGGCGGTCGGCGGTGTTCACCTCCGACTGCTCCCCGCACTGGGCGCCCAAGCCGTTCTGCGAGGAATGGGACGGCTACGCCCGCGTGTTCGGTGGCCTGATCGAGTGGCTCGCGCAGTGACCCGTTCTCAGAGACTGCTCGACGCCTGTTCCGGAACGATGGACCGGGCCATGGCCATGCGCTTCATCCAGGAGGTCGCGGCGGGCGCCATCGGCGACCGGGAGTACGCCGACTACCTGGAGATCGAGGCGTCGTTCGTGGCGACGGCGGCCCGCCTGCACGGCCTCGCGGTGTGGGACGCGCCCGACTGGACGGCGATGGAGCGCAACGCGCGGGCCGTCCACGCGCTGACCACCGAGCAGGCGGACTACTTCCGCGCCGCCCGCGCCGCCTGGCCCGTCGAGGCGCGGCCGGGCGCCGCCGAGCGCGCCAGGATCCTGTCCGACTTCGCCCTGGCAGCGGCCCGCGAGGGCGGCTACGGGGCGGTGGCGACGGTCCTGTTCGCCGCCGAGAGCCTGTACCTCGCCTGGTGCACCCGCGCCCACGCGGGAGGCGGCACGCGGCCCGGCCCGATCGCCGACTGGGTCGCGCTGCACGCGACCGAGGCGTTCCGCGAGGGCGTGGACGCGCTGGCCCGCCAGGTCGACGCCCTGCCCGAGAGCATCCCGGACGACCTGCTGATCCGCTGGTTCGGCGCGATGCTGGAGGCGGAGATCGCCTTCCACGACGCCGTCTATGCCTGACGGCGCGACCAGGCCCCCGGCGCGCCGCGCCGGGGGCCTACGCATGCCGGAAATGGCGCTTAGCGTTCTCTTATCTTTCTCTTCGCCGCGATTCAGTGCAGTCTGCGAATGGTCATCGGCTCGGGCCGTAAGTTCATTTCTGCAAGGCCGCGAACGCGGCGAGGAGAAACCGAAGGGAAGCCGAGATGAGCTTCAAGAAGATCGCTCCCAAGCCCCGCAAGCGCCCGGTCAAGCCGGTCCCGCCGAAGAAGCACCGCCGCAAGCCCGCCCGCCGGCCGCACGCCAAGTAACGGGCGAACACACGAGCCGGGCGGAGCCGGCGGGGCAAAGAACGCGCCCTGCCGGCTCCCGTCCTTTTTCATGCGCGGGAACGCGCGGGAGCGAGGGGAGAGGACGTGGCCGGGACAACTCTTTCGGAGGCCGCGCCCGTCGTGTCGGTGCGCACGACGTTCCGGCATTTCTGGCCGCTCATGCGGGGGGACCGGCGGCTGCTGCTGCTCGGCGGCGTGCTCGCCGTCGCGGCGGCCGCCTGCGAGGTGGCGGCGATCCGGCTGTTCGGCGTCATCACCGACCGGGCGCTGGCCGCCCGCGACCTGGCCGCCTTCTGGACGCCGGCCGCCGAGTGGCTCGGCATCGCGGTGGTGGCCGCGCTGATGACGTTCGTCGGCGAGTACGTGACGACGCTGGCGGGGGAGCGGTTCCTGCTGCGGCTGCGCGACCGGGTGTTCGCGCACGTCCAGACGCTGTCGCCGGAGTTCTTCGACCGGGGGCGGCTCGGCGACCTGATGGCGCGGCTGACCGACGACGTCGAGGCGATCGAGGAACTGGTCGCCTCCGGGCTGGTCCGGATGGTGACGGCGGTCGTCAGCGCCGTGTTCTTCGTGGCCGCGGCGTTCGCCGTCCGGTGGGACCTGGCGCTGGTGGCGTGCGCGCTCGTCCCGGTCTTCCTGCTGGTGACGCGGGGGTTCTCCGGACGGTTCCGGGCGGCGGCCGGGCAGGAGCGGCTGAGCAACGGCGCGATGGTCGGCACCGTCGAGGAAAGCCTGTCGAACCAGCCGCTCGTCCAGGCCTACAACCGGCAGGAGATGCAGGCGCGGCGGCTGCACGCCGAGGGACGCACCTGGCTGGCGGCGAAGATGGCCGAGAGCCGGCTGTCCAGCCTGTACGGGCCGCTAGTCGAGGTCGTCGAGACGGTCTGCGTGCTGGTCGTGCTCGGCGCCGGCGCGTGGGAACTGCAGGAGCATCGGATCACGCTCGGCGGGCTGCTGTCCTTCGCCGCCTACCTCGGCTACCTGTACCCGAACGTGCAGAGCCTCGGGGAGCTCGCGCTCACCGCGTCTGAGGCGGCGGCGGGCGCCGACCGCGTCCAGGAGGTGCTGCGGACCCGGCCCGCCGTCGCCGAGCATCCGGCGGCGCGCACCCGGGTCGCGCGGCGCGGGCGGGTCGCCTTCGACCACGTCACGTTCCGCTATCCGGGCGCCGACCGTCCCGTCATCGAGGACCTGCACTTCAGAGCCGGGCCGGGCGAGCTGGTGCTGCTGGCCGGGCCGAGCGGCGCGGGGAAGTCGACGGTCACCAAGCTGCTGCTGCGCTTCTACGATCCCGACTCCGGCGGGATCCGGCTGGACGGGATCCCGCTGCGGGAGCTGTCGCTCGCCGCGCTCCGCGACACCGTCACCGTGCTGCAGCAGGAGACGCTGATGTTCTCCGGCACCGTCCGCGACAACATCGCCTACGGGAGGCCCGGCGCGACCGAGGCGGAGATCGTCGCCGCGGCGGTCGCCGCCGACGCCCACGACTTCATCACCGCGCTGCCGGACGGCTACGACACCGAGATCGGGCAGCGGGGACGGCTGCTGTCGGGCGGCCAGCGGCAGCGGATCGGGATCGCCCGCGCCATGGTGCGGGACGCGCCGGTCCTCGTGCTCGACGAGCCCACGACCGGCCTGGACGCGCGTACGGCCCGCAACGTCCTCGGCCCGCTGCGGCGACTGATGGCCGGCCGGACCACGATCCTCATCACCCACGACCTGCATCTGGCGCCGAAGGCGGACCGGATCGTCATGCTCCATCCGACCGGTTCGCGGACGCTTGCGGCGTCCCAGGAAGGCGCAGACGCATGAGCGCGCCGCCCTCGGGCCGGTTGCACGCCGACACCGTGCCGCCGTGCTGCTCGGCGGTGTGCCGGACGATCGCCAGCCCCAGCCCCGAGCCCGGCAGCGCGCGGGCTTCCGGCGCGCGGTAGAAGCGCTCGAAGACATAGGGGAGCGTCGTCTCGGGTATGCCCGGCCCCTCGTCGGCGACCAGCAGCTCCCCATCGCGCAGGACGATCCGGACGGTGCCGTCCGGCGGGCTGAACTTCACCGCGTTGTCCAGCAGGTTCGTGACCGCGCGGACGAGCGCCGGTTCCGAGCCGCGCACCAGCCACGGCTCCAGCCGCGTCTCGAACGTCGCCGCCGGCGCCCGCAGCCGGACCCGGTCCACCGCGAGCGGGACGACCCGGTCCAGCCGGACCTCGGTGCGCACCGCGGCCTGCTCGTCGTCGCGGGCCAGCTCGACCAGGTCGCCGACGAGGTTCGTCAGCTCCCGCAGCTGCGCCTTCACGTCGCCGAGGAGCGCGTCCATGCTGCCGTGCGGCAGCGTCCGCTCGGGATGGGCGCGCGACTGGATCAGCAGGTCGATGTTGGTGCGCAGGCTGGTCAGCGGGGTGCGCAGCTCGTGCCCGGCGTCGGCGACGAGCCGCCGCTGCCGCTCCCGGGACCGGTTCAGCGCGGCGAGCATCGCGTTGAAGCTCCCCGCCAGCCGGCTGATCTCGTCGTCGCCCGACACCCGGATCGGCTCGGTGTTCAAATCCTGGGTGCGGGCGATCGCCGCGACCGCGCGGGTCAGCCGCCGCACCGGCTGCAGCCCGGCGCCCGCCACCGCGATGCCCGCGCCCGCCGCCAGCACCGCCGCGCCCGCCCCCACCATGATCGTCATGTACTGGAAGCCGGTGACGGTCTCGTCGACCATCGTCAGCGACCGGCCCAGCACGATCACCGTCCCGTCCTGCGCCCGCACGGTGATGACCCGCATGTGCACGCCGCCCGACTCGCCGTCCGCCAGCACGAACGGAGGGCCGCCCGGCGCCGACACCCTCCGCACCGCGGCCTGGTCGACGGGCGGCGGCGTCCGGGTGCCCGGCGGCGAGACCGCGCGGCCGCCGCGGACCGTCGCGACGCTCATGTCCAGCGCCGCCAGCAGGTCGCCGTCGTGCCGGTCGCCGGGCCGGCCGTTGACGTTGTCGGCGAGCGTCTGCGCCTGCCCGATGAGGTTCTGGTCGATCTCGTTGCGCAGCCGCCCGGTGAACATGGTGAACGACACCACCGACGTCACGACGATCGCGGCGATCACCGTCCCGGCGGCCAGCAGCGCGACGCGCGTCCGCAGCGACAGCCCGCGCCGTCGCCGACCGCGCGGCCGCAGCCTCATACCGGGTCCTCCCGCAGCGCGTACCCGACGCCCCGCACCGTGTGGATCAGCCGCGGCCCGCCGTGCTCCTCGGTCTTGCGGCGCAGGTAGCCGATGTAGACGTGCAGCGAGTTCGACGACCGGCCGAAGTCGAACCCCCACACCTCCTCGTGGATCCGGGCCCGCTCCAGCACCCGCCGCGGCCGCCGCATCAGCAGCTCCAGCAGGTCGAACTCGGTGCGGGTCAGCTGCAGCGGCCGCCCGCCGCGCCGCACCTGCCGGGTGTCGACGTTCATCACCAGGTCCGCGAACCGCAGCACCTCGTCACCGCCCGGCTCCGCGCCGAACCCGCGCGAGCGGCGCAGCAGCGCGCGCAGCCGCGCCGTCAGCTCCTCCAGCTCGAACGGCTTGGCGATGTAGTCGTCGGCGCCCGCGTCGAGCCCGGCGATGCGGTCGTCCAGGCCGTCCCGCGCGGTCAGCAGCAGCACCGGCAGGTCGTCGCCGCGGCCGCGCAGCATCCGGCAGGTGCCGATCCCGTCCAGGTTCGGCATCATCCAGTCGAGCACGACCGCGTCCGGGGCCGCCCGGTCGATCGCCTCCAGCGTCTCCAGGCCGTCGGCCGCGAGCTCCACCTCGTAGCCGTTGAAGCGCAGCACCCGCTCCAGCGCCGCGCGCACCGCCGGATCGTCGTCGGCCACCAGGATCCTCGGCGCGCCCGCGCCCGCGCCCGCGTCCGCCTCCGCCATCTCCGCTCCCTCGCTCGGTCCGGCCACCACTGTGGGCCACCGATTCTGAGCGGAGGGTGAGAGGAGTCTTAGACGCCGCTCAGGAGGTTCTTAACCGCGGTGGCGGCAGGGGCGCGCCGTCGCGGGCCAGCTCGCGCGACAGCGACAGCGCCGCGGTCCGGACGGCCGGGGCGAGCCGGTCCAGGTCCAGCCGGCACACGTTGCCGGTGATGGAGATCGCGGCGATCACCCGGCGGCGGTGGTCGAAGACGGGCGCGGCGACGGCGGACACCCCCGCCTCCGACTCCTCCCGGTTCACCGCGTAGCCGCGGTCGGCGGTGCGGGCCAGCTCCCGCCGCAGCAGCCCCGGCATGACGATGGTGTGCGGGGTGTGGCGGGCGAGCCCGGCCGCCAGCACCCGGTCCAGCCGCTCCCGCGGCCCGAGCGCGAGGAACAGCTTGCCGGTCGCGGTGCAGTACGCGGGGAGCCGGCCGCCGACGCGGGAGATGATCGGCATGGACCGGTGCCCGCTGACCTTCTCCAGGAACAGCGTGTCGACGCCGTCCAGCACCGCCAGGTGGATGTTCTCGTGCGTCGCCTCGTACAGATCCTCCAGGTGGGGCAGCGCGGCCTCGCGGAACCCGCGCGGCCGGGGCGCCCGCTGGCCCAGCACGAACAGCCGCATGCTCAGCCGGTAGCCGGCCGCGGTCCGCTCGACGCCGCCCCACCGCACCAGCTCCCCCAGCAGCCGGTGCGCGGTCGGCTTGGGCAGCCCGGTGCGCGCGGCCAGCTCGGTCAACGTCAGCTCGGTGTCGGCGGAGCCGAAGGCGTCCAGCAGGCTGAGCCCGCGCGCCAGCACCGATCGCGGCGGTTCTGGCTCCGGCTCCGCTCCGCGGGCGCGCGTGTCCATGTCCCGATCGTCACCGCGATCGGGCGTCCCGGCAAGGGGCGGCGGCCCGCCGCTCACCGCGAGCCCGGAGGCCGGCCGCCGGACGAGGGGGCGTGCCCGGCGACCGGAGCCTCGATCAGCAGCGGCGCCTCCAGGTCCTTCGCCGCCGCGACCGCCTCCGCCAGCTCCGCCGCCGATCCCGCGCGCACCGAGGCGATACCGAACAGCCGCGCCGCCGCCTGCCAGTCCAGCGCCGGCGGCGCGAGGTCCATACCGACGTAGCGGCCGTGCTCGGCGGACGCGCCGCCGCCCTCGTCGAGGGTCTCCTTGAGGGTGCGGTACTCGCCGTTGTTCATCACGACGAACGCGACCGGCACCCGGTGGCGGGCGGCGCTCCACAGGCCCTGCACGCCGAACATCGCGCAGCCGTCCCCGAGCACCGCGACCACCGGGCGGTCGCCGCAGCCCATCCGGGTGCCGACCGCCGCGCCGATGCCCCAACCGAGCCCGCCGCCCACCGTGTGCACGTAAGAGCCGGGCCGGTCCTGGCGCAGCACGGCGCGCAGCCTCAACCCGGTCGTGATCGCCTCCTCCACCACGACCGCGTCGCCGGGCAGTCCTGCGGCGACCGCGTGCGCGGCGGCGGCCGGGTCCATCGGGGCGGGCCCGTAGGCGGCGGCCGCCCGCTGCTCCGTCTCCGCGCGGGCACGGGCGTGCGCGGCGCCGAGCCGCTCGATCCGCTCGCGCGCGGACGGCACCCGGCCATCCAGCGCGGTGGCGAGCGCGAGCAGCGTCCCGGCGAGGTCGCCGGTCAGGCCGTGCCGGACGGCGAAGTTGCGGCCGATCTCCGCCGGGTCCTCGTCGATCTGCACGATCGTGAGGCCGTCCGGGACCGCCGGGCCGGGCGTGTAGTGGTGCGGCATGAACGCGTGGCATCCGGCGATCAACGCGGCGTCGTGCGCGGCGAGCGTCTCCCGGATGACCGCGTTGCGCGGCGGCAGCATCCCGGCGTACAGCGGATGCCCGGTGGGGAAGTCGATTCCGTCGTTCATCGGCTGGTGGTGGACGGCCGCGCCGAGCCGTTCGGCGACCGCGACCAGTTCGGCGACGGCGCCCGCCCGCCCCACCCCGTCGCCGGCGACCACGACCGGACGCTCGGCCGCCGCGAGCAGTGCCGCCGCGTCCGCGACGTCCGCCGGTCCCGGGCCCGTCACGGGGGAGCGGGCGGGCACGGCGACGTCGCAGTCCTCCTCCAGCAAGTCCATCGGCACTGACACCAGCACCGGACCCGCCGGCGGACGCGCCGCCAGCGCGAACGCGCGCCGCAGCACGATCGGCAGGTCACGGGCGTGTTGAACCTCGACCGCCCACTTCGTCGCCGCCGACGCCAGCCCCACCAGGTCGCCCGACAGCATCGGGTCTTGGAGGAGGTGCCGCCGGTCCTGCTGGCCCGCGACGATCACCATCGGCGTCCGCGATCGCAGCGCGTTCAGCATCCCGATCAGCCCGTTCGCGACGCCCGCCGCGACGTGCAGGCTGACCATCGACGTGCGGCGCGTGGCGCGGGCGTACCCGTCCGCCATCGCGACCACCGACGCCTCCTGCAACCCCAGCACATAGTGCAGGTCGGGCGCCTCGACCAGCGCGTCCATCAGCGGCAGCTCGGTGGTGCCGGGATTTCCGAAGATCCGCGTGACGCCCTCGTCCCGCGCGATCTCCAGCAGCGCCTCGATCGGCCTCATGTCCTGCCTTCCCGGATGTCAGTGCTTGGCGGAGCCGCCGTCGACGTTTATGGTCTGCCCGGTGAGGAAGCCGCTGCCCTCGTCCACCACGTACAGCAGCGTGGAGACCAGGTCGCGCGGCTCCTCGACCGCCGGGACCGCCTGAAGGCCCCGCACCCGCTCGAAGCCGCCGTCCGCGCCGGTCGTGCGGGCGGCGGTCGCGGTCCGGGTGAGGCCGGGCGCGATCGCGTTCACGGTGATCCCGTCGGCCCCGACCGCGCTCGCCAGCGCCCGGGTGAAGCCGACCAGCCCCGCCTTGGACGTGGTGTAGGCGACCAGGTCGGGCGGGCCGAGGAACACCACGGCCGAGACGATGTTGACGATCCGGCCCCAGCCCGCCGCGCGCAGGTGGGGGAGCGCGGCGTGCGACACCAGGAACGGCCCGTCCAGGTTCACCCGCATGATCCGGCGCCAGTCCTCCAGCGTCGTCTTCTCGAACGGGATCGGCGGATAGATCCCGGCGTTGTTGACCACGATGTGCAGGCCCCCGAACCGGGCGACGGTCTCCTCCACCGCCGCCTTCACCTCGTCCGGGTCGGTCACATCCGCGCGGACCGGAAGGAAGCGGTCGCCGGGGATGCGGTCCGCGATGCCCGACATGTCGGCCAGGTCCAGGCCCGCGACCCGGAGCCCGCGCCCGGCGAGCGCGATCGCGAACTCCCGGCCCAGCCCGCCCGCGGCGCCGGTGACGAGCGCGACCCGCTGCGTTCCGTTCAAGGACGGCGTCTCGGTCATGGACGGCAGCGTGCGCCCGCCGCGGCGGCGCCGACAAGGCGCCGTTTTCACTCACTGAAACGGCGTCCTTGTCGCGGAAGGCGGCCGGTCCCATGCTCGCCGCATGTCAGTTCCACGGCCCCCGGCCGCCGCGCGGGCGGCGAACGAAGACGGCGAGGCCGGCGTCCGGCGCCGGACGCGCCGCCCGGTCCCCGACGAGGCGGGCGTCGTCGGCGTGCTGGTCCTGCTGGTGCTCGGCGTCGGGCTGTTCCAGCCGGACTTCCTGCGCACCGGCAACCTGCTCACCACCGCGCACAACTCGGTCTACGTCGGGCTGATGGCGCTCGGCATGGTGTTCGCGCTGGCGATGCGGGAGGTCGACCTGTCGGTCGGCGGGATGTACGCGATGGGCGTGGTCGTCGGCGCGCTGCTGATCCGCGACGGCTGGAACACCTGGCTGGCGGCGCTGGCCGTGCTGGCGCTGTCGGCGCTGGTCGGGGCGCTCAACGGCGCGGTGACGACGTACCTGCGGCTGCCGTCGTTCATCGTCACGCTCGCCACCGCGATGCTGCTGCGCGGCGTCGGGCTCGCGCTCGCCGAGGGAAAGCAGATCACCGACCTGCCGCAGGGCGACGCGCTGTTCCGCGTCCTCGGCGGCGGCGACCTGCTCGGCGTGCCGAACGCGGTGTGGGTGTTCGTCCTCGCCGTCGCGGTGCTCAGCGTGCTGTTCACCCGGACGAGGTTCGGCGCGCGGGTGCGGGCGATCGGCTCCAATCCGGAGGCCGCCGAGTTCGGCGGGCTGCCCGTGACCAGCACCCGGATCGCCGCACTGGCGCTGTCCGGGCTGATGGCGGGCGTGGCGGCGGTGCTCGCGCTGGCGTTCTTCATCGCGGGCGACCCCACGATCGGGCAGGGCTACGAGCTGACCGCCATCGCCGCGGCCATCATCGGCGGCACCCCGCTGAAGGGCGGCAGCGGCTCCGTCCTCGGCGCCGCGGCGGGCACCCTCATCCTCGGCGCCGTCACGGCGGCGCTGGTGTTCTTCGAGGTCCCCATCAACTGGACGACCTTCGCGACCGGCGGCGTCATCCTCGTCGCCGTCGGCGCCGCGCCGCTGCTGCGCCGCGTCCGCGACCTGCGTCCGGTCCGCCCGCCGGGGCCGGTCCCCGACCCGCGCCCACCTGGGAGGAACCCATGATCCTTCGTCCTCGCGGGCCCCTCGCCGCGGCCGCCGCGGTGCTGCTCGGCGCCGTCCTGACCACCGCGTCCTGCGGCGGCGGGTCGGGCGGCAAGGGCGGTCGGCTGAAGATGGGCATCGCCGTCGCCAACTACAGCCTCAACTTCGCCCGCGAGATGTACGAGGGCGCCACCGAGGCGTCCAAGCAGGCCGGGAACATCGACTTCAAGGTCGTCGGCCCGCCCAACACCGACGGGCCCGCCGAGCAGCAGCTGTTCCAGAACCTCACCGTCACCCACCCGGATGGGATCGTGCTGGAGAACCTCGACCCGCCGATCTTCACCCGCCCTGCGGCGCAGGCCGTCGAGAAGGGCATCCCGGTCGTCGCGCTGGACACCGCGCCCACCGACGGCAGCAAGGTCGGCTTCTACGTCGGCAACGACAACTACGAACTCGGCGCGATGCTCGCGCAGGCCGCGGTGAAGAAGCTCGGCAAGGACGCCAAGGGGACGATCGTCGTCGGCGTGCCGAACCCGGGCACGCCCGTGCTCGACAGCCGCGCGAAGGGCATCAAGGACACGCTCGCGCAGCAGGCCCCGGGCATCCGCGTCCTCGGCCCGTTCCAGACCTACAGCGACCCGGCGCAGAGCTACGGCGCCTGGCAGGCGCAGGTGAACGCCCATCCGGACGCGCTGGCGTTCCTCGGCGTCGGCGACGCCGACAGCTACAACCTCGCCCGGCTCAAGGAGCAGCGGCACGGCAGGTACCTGACCGCCGGGTTCGACGTCGACCCGAAGACGCTGGACGCCATCAAGCGCGGCACCAACTTCGCCGGCATCGACCCCGAGCACTACCTCAAGGGCTACGTCGCGACGGCGCTGCTCATCAAGGCGGTCCGCGACGGCAAGGGCAAGCCGCCGAGCGGCTGGTTCAAGACGCCCGGCCTGGTGATGGACTCCGGCAACATCGACGAGATCCTCAAGCGGCAGCAGTCGGTGCGGAACGCCTACGCCTGGTACAAGCCGCAGCTGGACAAGCTGCTGGCGGACCCGAACGCGAGCATCCGGCCGCTCAAGGAGGCCCGCTGACATGCTGGTCGCCTCCGGCCTGGTCAAGCACTACGGCGGCGTCACCGCGCTGGACGGCGTCGGGATCACCCTGGACGCGGGGGAGGTGCACGCGCTCGTCGGCGAGAACGGGGCGGGCAAGTCCACCCTCGTGAAGATCATCTCCGGGGTGGTGCGGCCCGAGGGCGGCACCATCGACCTGGACGGCGCGGCGGTCCGGTTCGCCGACGCCCGGCAGGCCGCCGCGCAGGGCGTCGCGATCGTCTCGCAGGAGCTCATGACCTACGACGACCTGACCGTGCTGGAGAACCTCTTCCCCTACGGTGCGCCCCGCCGCCGCGGCCTGGTCAGCACCCGCGAGATGCGGCGTCTCGCCGAACCCGTCCTGGACGAGCTGGGCATCGACCCGCCGCCGCACATCAGAGCCGGGGACCTGCCGCTCGCCGACCGGCAGCTGCTGGAGATCTGCCGCGCGCTGCTGCAGGAGCCCCGCGTGCTGATCCTGGACGAGCCGACCTCCGCGCTGCCCCGCGCCGCCGCCGACCGGCTCGCCGACGTCACCTGGCGCCTCGCCGAACGCGGCCTGGCCGTCCTCTACATCTCGCACTTCCTGGAAGAGGTCATGCGGATCGCGACGCGGGTGACCGTACTGCGCGACGGACGGGTCGTGCTGCCGGGCGCCGACGCCGCGGACGTCGACCTGGACGCCCTGGTCACCGCGATGCTGGGCCAGCCCGCGGGTGGCCCGGCCGCACCGGCCGCCGTGCCCGCCGCCGCCCCGCGCCGCCCCGGCGGGGCGGCGGTCTCCCTCACCGGCGTCACGGTCCCCGGCCGGCTGCGCGACGTGTCGCTCACGGCGGCGGAAGGCGAGATCGTCGGGCTCGCCGGGCTGCAGGGCGCGGGCCATCTCGCCGTCCTGGACGCCGTGTGCGGGCGCGCCCGGCCGTCGCCGGGGTCCGTGCGGCTGCCGGACGGACGATCGCCCCGCTCGGCCCGGCACGCCGTCACGGCGGGCGTCGCCTACATCTCCGGCGACCGCAAAGGCCGCGGGCTGATGCTCGACAAGCCGCTGTGGGAGAACATCACGACGGTGAGCTGGCTCGGGCAGGGACGCGGCGGGTTCCTGCCCCGCCGCTCCCGCCTCGTCGACCGGTCGCGCGGCCATCTGGAACGGCTGCGTATCCGCGGCGACGTGCGCGCCCGCGCGAGCGACCTGTCGGGCGGCAACCAGCAGAAGGTCGTCCTCGCCAAATGGCTGGACGCCGACCCGTCCGTCCTGGCGCTGGACGACCCGACGCGCGGCGTCGACGTCGGCGCCCGCACCGAACTGCACGCCATCGTGCGGGGTCTCGCCGCGGAGGGGAAGGTGGTGCTGATCGCCTCGTCGGACCTCGCCGAGCTGGTCGAGCTCTGCCATCGCGTCGTGGTGTTCCAGCACGGCCGCGTCGTCGGGTCGCTGAGCGGTGGCCGGCTCACCGAACCGGAGCTGAGCCTGGCCATGAACGCGGGGTTCGCCGGCTCCGCGCGCTGACGCACGTCACGCCAGGTGCGCGATGACGGGTGCGAAGGCGTCCATGGCCGCGTCGGGCACCAGGTAGTAGGTGAAGCCGTAGCGGTCGCGGCGGGCGAGCATCTGCTCGGCGATGTGCTCGGGCGGCCCGACGAACTGCGACGGCATGTCCAGCACCAGGTCGGTGGACGCGGTGCCCCAGCCGCGCATGACCGCGACCTTTGCGGCGGCGCGGAGCGGGTCGGGACCGAACGTGGGCGTCACCACCATGCTCAGCTCGACGTCGCGCCCGGCGGCGGCCTCCCGCACCCAGCCGACCTTGCGTTCGATGGTCTCCGGGAGCCGTTCGGTGATCTCGTCGGAGATCGTGCCGTCCGGCAGGGCGCGCGGCAGGATCCCGACGGTGTCGGCGAGCCGGCCCGCGATGCCGAGCATGCGGCGGCTGCCCGCGCCGACCACGAGGGGCGGGCGGCGCTCCGGACGCGGGAAGACCGTCAGGCCGTCGACCCGGTAGTGCTCTCCGGCGAAGGTCGTCGTGTCGCCCGACAGCAGGCTCCGCAGGATCCGCAGCGACTCCTCCAGGCGGCCGACCCGCACGCTCGCGGCGTCGAAGGGCATCCCGGCGGCGTCGTACTCCTCGCGGAGCCACCCGGCGCCGACGCCCAGCTCGAAACGGCCGCCCGACAGGTGGTCGAGCGTGGCCGCCTCCTTCGCCAGCATCACCGGGTGGCGGTAGTCGTTGCAGAGCACCATCGTGCCGATTCGCAGCGTGCTCGTCGCGGCGGCGGCCGACGCCAGCGCGACCATGGGGGCGAGCTGGTCGCCGAACGGCTCGGCCACGAAATGATCGCGCAGGGTCAGCGTCGAGTATCCGAGGTCCTCCGCACGCCGCGCCGTCGCCGTCAGCTCCGCCCCGGAGCGGATCGACTCCCCGACCACGCCGAAGCGGAACGGGCGGCGGGCCCGGCCGGTGCCGGTCCGGCCGGTCGAGGCCTGATCGTTGCGGGCTTGGTCCATGGCCCGAGCATGCCGTGCGCGTGGACCGTTCCGCTGGCAGGAAAACGGCATCGGGCTCGGACTTGGTCAACAAATCGCCCCGGGGGCTGGTGTCCGCGGTTCGAAGATCGCAATATTGCCGGGGGCGGGATTCGCCCTGGCCGCTCGTTCCCCCGGCCCTGGAGGTCAGTCCGTGAGTGATACGTCCCCCGCACCCGCACCCCCGCCCCGCACGTCCCTGGCGCGCAGGGTGGCCGCGGGCATCCTGCTGGTGGCGCCCTTCGTCGTCTACCTGTCCGTGCCGACCTACGCCAAGGACGGTCCGCGCGTGGCCGGCTTCCCGTTCTTCTACTGGTGGCAGCTGCTGTGGGTGGTGCTCACGGCCGTGTGCATCGGCAGCGCCCACCTGCTGACCCGGAAGCGGGGTGCGGCGAAGTGAAGGACGTCAACGGCGTCGAGCTGACCATCTTCATCGTCTTCTTCGCGGTGGTCACCGTGGTCGGCTTCGCGGCCGCGCGCTGGCGCCGCGGTCAGACGATCATGCACCTGGACGAGTGGGGCCTCGGCGGGCGCAGCTTCGGCACGTTCATCACCTGGTTCCTGCTCGGCGGCGACCTCTACAGCGCCTACACCTTCGTCGCCGTGCCCTCGGCGGTGTTCGCGGGCGGGGCGATGGGCTTCTGGGCGGTGCCGTACGGGGCGATCGCCTACCCGATCGTGTTCCTGATCGGCCCGCGGCTGTGGTCGGTCGCGCAGCGGCACGGCTACGTGACCGCCGCCGACTTCGTCCGCGGCCGGTACGGGTCGCGGTCGCTGGGGCTCGCCATCGCCTTCACCGGGATCCTGGCGATGATGCCGTACATCGCGCTGCAGCTCGTCGGCATCCAGGCCGTCCTGACGGTGATGGGCGTGTCCGGCTCCGGCTGGGCCAAGGACCTGCCGCTGTTCATCGCGTTCGCGCTGCTGGCCGCCTACACCTACACCTCGGGGCTGCGGGCGCCCGCGCTGATCTCGTTCGTCAAGGACGCGCTGATCTACCTCGTCATCATCGTCGCGATCGTCTACATCCCGACCAAGCTCGGCGGCTGGGACGGCATCTTCGACAAGTCGGCCGCCGCCCTCGCCAAGCCGAGCCAGGCGACCGGCAAGCCCGCCGGGTCGCTGTTCACCAACGACATGACGCACTGGGCGTACGGGACGCTGGCGCTCGGCTCGTCGCTCGCGCTGTTCATCTACCCGCACAGCGTGACCGGCGCGCTCGCCGCCGGGCGCCGCGACGTGATTCGGCGCAACGCGGCGCTGCTGCCGGCGTACTCGCTGCTGCTCGGCCTGCTCGCGCTGCTCGGCTACATGGCGCTCGCCCACCCCGGCGTCGTCGCCGCCGTCAAGAAGGCCGGCAACCCGCAGCTGGCGGTGCCGGAGCTGTTCGACCAGGTGTTCCCGGACTGGTTCGCCGGCGTCGCGTTCGCCGCGATCGGGGTCGGCGCGCTGGTGCCCGCCGCGATCATGTCGATCGCCGCGTCCAACCTGTTCACCCGCAACGTCTACACCTCCTTCATCCGGCCGGACGCGACCCCCGAGGAGGAGACGCGGGTGTCGCAGCTGGTGTCGCTGCTGGTGAAGCTGGGCGCGCTGGTGTTCGTGCTCGGCTTCGACAAGTCGCTGGCGATCAACCTGCAGCTGCTCGGCGGCATCTGGGTCGTGCAGACGTTCCCCGCCATCGGCATCGGGCTGTACACGCGGTGGCTGGACCGGTGGGGCCTGCTGGCCGGCTGGGCCGCGGGCATGGTGTACGGCACGTACACCGCCTACGACCAGTCGTCGGCGACGCAGAGCCACTTCGGCTCGCCGCTCGCCGACATCCCGTTCATCGGCCACACCGGCTACATCGCGCTGACCGCGTTCGTGCTCAACATGATCGTCGCCGTCGTGGTCACGGCCGTCGTGCGGGCGCTGAAGGTGCCGGCCGGCAAGGACGAGACGAGCGCCGACGACTACACCGCCGACGCGGGCGACCGGCTTGCGACGCCGGAGGACCCGGCGGGCGAGCTGACCGGCCAGTCGGCGTGAGGAGCACCGAAGGCCCGTGACGGGCGTGGACCGGTGGAACGGGGCGAGCGGCTCGGTCGCCGTCCGTGCGGCGTAAGGGCGTCACCGACTGCCCCGTTCCCACCGGTCTCTCCAGACTGCGCTCCGCCCGCCGCGATCCGCAAGGCGGGCGGGGCGGGGTCTCACTCGTCGACGCGCTGGGACAGCAGCTGCCCGGGCCAGTCGCCCACCGTGAACTCGGCGACGGGCTCGAACCCCTGGCTCCGGTAGTAGGCGACGAGCCGCCCGTCGTCGCCGCCGTAGCAGTCGACGCGCAGGAGCCCGGCGTCCCGCGCCCGCGCCAGCCGCTTCGCCTCGTCGATCAGGAAGCCGCCGACCCCGCGCCCGCCGAACGCCCGGTCGGTCACCAGCAGCGTGATGTACAGCTCCGGTTCGCCGGCCGCGCCGATGTAGGACGGCGGGCGCGGCGCGACCGCCATGACCCCGGCGGGGCGGCCGTCCGCCTCCGCCACCAGGATCTCGTCGTCGCGGGCGATGCCGGCGATGCGGTCGACCCGGCGCGGGTCGCGCGACCACGGCTCGGCGCCCCACTGGCCCGTCCGCCCGTTGCTCGCCAGCCACGCGACGGCGCCGTCCAGCATCGCCATGATCACGGGCACGTCGTCCGGGCCGCCCCTGCGGATCCTCATCGCGGCACCTCCCACCCGTGATCATCGCATCAGCGGGGGACGGGCCGGCGCTCCTTCCGCTCCTTCCGCTCCTCCGGACCCTCCAGCTCGCCGCCGCCGAACAGCCGCGCCAGCGGACCGGCCGGCGGTTTCGGGACCGCGGTCCGCGCCCGGATCCGCTCCGCCGTCGCCGCCGGGAGCGGGCGGGTCCGCTCGCTGAACCCGCCGGACGGGTCGCGCACGATGATCCCGGTCTCGATGCCGTGCTCCAGGAGCAGCCGGTCGCGGCGCTGGAGCCCGAGGCACAGCCGCCGCGTCACCGCGAACGCCACCACCGGCCCGACGACCAGCGTCACGCGGAAGAACCAGGTGGTCGCGAACAGGGACACCTCGAAGCGGTCGGCGATGACGTCGTTGCCGGCCGCCGCCCACAGCACGCCGTAGAAGACGATCCCCGCGACGCCCAGGCCCGTGCGGGTGGCGGCGTTGCGCGGCCGGTCGAGCACATGGTGGATCGCGGTGTCGCCGGTCGCGCGCTGCTCGATGAACGGATACAGCGCGAGCAGCGTGAAGAAGGCGGTGATGACCAGCAGCGGGACGAGGATGCCCAGGGCGAGCGTGTGCCCGGCGACGGTGACGTCCCAGCCGGGCATCAGGCGCAGCGCGCCGTCCCCGAACGCCAGGTACCAGTCGGGCTGCGAGCCGGCGCTGATCGCGCTGGGGGAGTAGGGGCCGTACTGCCAGACGGGGTTGATCTGCAGGAACGCCGCCAGCAGCACGGTCACGCCCGCGGTGAACAGCACGAAGGCGGTGGTCTTCGCCATGAAGACCGGGTAGAACGGCTTGCCCCCGACGGTCCGCTCGGTGCTGCGGCCGCGCCGGAAGTCCGTGTGCTTCTGCACCCACGGCAGCACGATCGCGTGCAGCGGTACCAGCGCGGCCATCAGCCCCGGCACCAGCAGGACGTGCACGATGTACAGCCGCGGCACCAGGTCGGTGCCGGGGAACTGGCCGCCGAGCAGGAAGAACGACAGGTAGCTGCCGACGAGGGGGATCGACTGCACGGCGCCGAGCACCAGGCGCAGCCCGGTTCCCGACAGCAGGTCGTCCGGCAGCGAGTAGCCGGTGAAGCCGTTGGCCATCGCCAGCGCGAACAGCACGATGCCGAGCAGCCAGTTCAGCTCGCGGGGCTTGCGGAACGCTCCGGTGAAGAAGACCCGGAGCATGTGCGCCATGATCGCGGCGATGAAGATCAGCGCGGACCAGTGGTGGACCTGCCGCATCAGCAGGCCGCCGCGCACGTCCATGCTGATGTGCAGCGTCGAGGCGTACGCCTCGCTCATCTTGACGCCGCGCAGCGGGATGTAGGAGCCGTCGTAGACGACCTCGACCATGCTCGGCTTGAAGAAGAAGGTCAGGAAGACGCCGGAGGCGAGAAGGACGAGGAAGGAGTAGAGGGCGATCTCGCCGATGAGGAAGGACCAGTGGTCGGGGAACGCCTTGCGGGCGGCGCGGCGGGCGAATCCGGTGGTGCCGAGCCGCTCGTCCAGCGCGTCCAGCGTTCGCCGGGCCGGGTGATCACGCCGTTCGGTCATGGACATGCGCCACTCCCAGGGGGTCGGTCGCCGGTGACCTGTACGACCGAAAGTAGTACGACGCAACGTAGTTCTACAAGGGGTAGTTCTACGAGTCGTAGTACTTCGGGGGGCGGCCGGCCGAGCGGGCGCGGGAACGCTCAGGAGGCGATGAACGCTCAGGAGGCGATGAACGCCTGGGCGCGGCGGAACAGCCCGAGCGTGATCGAGTGCAGCAGGTCGCCGGTCTCCTTCGGCGCCTTGCCCGCGTACGCGCGGGCGTGCGTCCCCTCCAGCACGATGCCGAGCTTGAAGCAGGCGAGCACCGCGTACCAGGTGATCGACGACAGGTCGCGGCCCGCCACGGCCCCGGCGCGCCCGGCGTAGGCCTCGACCAGCTCGTCCGTCGCCGGCAGGCCCCCGGCGGCGCCCAGCGGCCCGGCCAGCAGCGCGCTCTCGTCGCCGTGCCGCGGCCAGGTCGCCAGCAGCCAGCCGAGGTCGAGCAGCGGGTCGCCGATCGTGCACATCTCCCAGTCGACGATGGCCGCGACCTCCGGCCCGCCGAACGAGTACATCAGGTTGGCCAGGTGGTAGTCGCCGTGCAGGATGCCGGGGCGCCACGTCGTCGGGCGGCGCTCCTCCAGCCAGCGCGCCACGTCGTCCACGCCCGGGATCTGCGGGCCCGGGTAGCCGTCCAGCGCGCTGTAGGAGTCCAGCTCCGACAGCCACCGGCTGACCTGCCGCTCCAGGAAGCCCTCCGGCTTGCCGAAGTCGCCCAGGCCCGCCGCCTCGTGGTCGACCGCGCCCAGCGCGGACAATGCCCGCGCCGCGTTCAGGCCCATCTCGTGCCGGACGGACGCGTCGCCGGCGTGCAGGTCCGGCAGCGTCACCGAGGCGTTGAAGCCATCGACCGGCGTCATCAGGTAGAACACCGCGCCGTTCATGACCGACTCGTCCGGGCAGGCCGCGATCACGCGCGGCGCGGGCACGTCGGTGCCGTCCAGCGCCGTCAGCACGCGGGCCTCGCGGCGCAGCACGTCGTTGGTCCGGGCGCGCAAGTGCGCGGGGCCGCGCCGCAGCACGTAGTCACGGCCGCCGCGGCGGAAGCGGACCAGCGTGTTCTGCGTCCCGCCGGTGAGCGGCTCGACGTCCTCGAACGCGCCGCCCGGCAGCCCCTGACCGTCCATCCACCCGGCCAGGACGGCGAAGTCCACGAGCGCGGCGTCGATCTGCTCAGGCTGCACGGCGGTTCCCTTTCCGGTACGGCGGTCTACCGGAGAGTAACAGTCATGCACTTGCATTATTCATTGAGACGGCCCGATTATTCACGGGACGGAGCGCACCGACCGCAGGAGGCTCGCGATGGCCTGGGACTTCGAGACCGACCCCGCCTACCAGGAACTTCTCGACTGGGCGGACGCGTTCGTCCGCGACGAGGTCGAACCCCTCGACCTCGTGCTGGGCGACCCGTACGACAAGACCGACCCCCGCTACAAGACGATCGTCCGGCCGCTGCAGGACCAGGTCCGCGAGAAGGGCCTGTGGGCCTGCCACCTCGGCCCCGACCTCGGCGGCCAAGGGTACGGGCAGGTGAAGCTGGCCCTGCTCAACGAGATCCTCGGCCGGTCCCGCTGGGCGCCGTCGGTGTTCGGCTGCCAGGCGCCCGACTCCGGCAACGCCGAGATCATCGCCCACTTCGGCACGCCCGAGCAGAAGGAGCGCTACCTGCGCCCGCTGCTGGACGGCGAGATCTCCTCCTCGTACTCGATGACCGAGCCGCACGGCGGAGCCGACCCGACCCTGTTCACCACCCGCGCCGTCCGCGACGGCGACGGCTGGGTCATCAACGGCGAGAAGTGGTTCTCCTCCAACGCCCGGCACGCCGAGTTCCTCATCGTCATGGCGGTCACGAACCCCGACGTGTCCGCCTACGAGGGCATGTCGATGTTCATCGTCCCGGCCGGCACGCCCGGCCTGACCACCGTCCGCAACGTCGGCGTCGGCGGCGAGCGCGAGGGCTCGCACGGCTACCTGCGCTACGAGAACGTCCGCGTCCCGGCCGAGAACCTGCTCGGCGACGAGGGCGGCGCCTTCGTCATCGCCCAGACGCGCCTCGGCGGCGGCCGCATCCACCACGCCATGCGCACGATCGCGCAGGTCCGCAAGGCGTTCGACATGATGTGCGAGCGCGCGGTGTCCCGGCAGACCCGGTTCGGGCCGCTGGCCAAGATGCAGATGACCCAGGAGAAGATCGCCGACAGCTGGATCGAGATCGAGCAGTTCCGGCTGCTGGTGCTGCGCACCGCCTGGCTGATCGACAAGCACAGGGACTACAAGAGGGTCCGCAAGGACATCGCCGCCGTCAAGGCCGCGATGCCGAAGGTGTACCACGACGTCGTGCAGCGGGCGATGCACCTGCACGGCGCGCTCGGCGTCTCCAACGAGATGCCGTTCGCCGCCATGATGCTCGGCGCCGAGGCGATGGGCATCGCCGACGGCCCCACCGAGGTCCACAAGATCACCGTGGCGCGGCAGCTGCTGCGCGACGTCGAGCCCGTCGAGGGCCTGTGGCCGTCCGGGCACCTGCCGACCCGCCGCGAGGCGGCCCGCGCCCGCTTCGCCGACGCCCTGGAACACGCTATAGGTAACGAATGAACGAGACGCGGGAGCGGCTGCTGGACGCGGCCGAGCGGCTCTACGCCGAGCGGGGGATCGACGCCGTCAGCCTGCGCGAGATCGTGCAGGCCGCCGGCGCCCGCAACGCCACGGCCGTGCAGTACCACTTCGGCGACCGGGCGGGGATCGTGCGCGCGATCCACGCCCGGCACGCCCCGGAGATCGAGGCGCGCCGGCACGCCCTGCTCGACGCCTACGAGGCGGACGGCGAGCGGGACGGGCGCGCGCTCGCCGCCGCCCTCGTCCGCCCCCTGGCCGTCTGCCTGCGCGACGAGTCGGGCCGGGCGTTCCTGCAGATCTGGGCGGACGGGGTGAACCGGCTGCGCCCGGTCGTCCCGGAGGCCGACGACGGGGCCGACAGCCTGCACCGGTGGCGCAGGCTGGTCGAGCCCGTCCTGGAGGAGGACGCGGCGCGGCTGCACCGCCGGTTCACCGCGATCCTGTACGCCGCGACCGAGCTGGCCCGCCGCGCCCGCTCCGGCCCGCGCACCGACGACCGGCTGTTCACCAGCTACCTGATCGACGTCGTCGCCGCGATCCTCGGCGCGCCCGTCTCCGAGGAGACGCGCCGCCTCGCCGACGAGCGCGACGCCGCCCGCCGCTGATTCCTGCGCCCCTGCGGCAGCGCGGCTCCCATTCGTCCAAGACGCGCCGGGGAGGCGGCCCGGAGACTGGGCATGGCATCGGACGACCAGGGAGGATGACATGACCAGTGAGATCCGGCGGACCTTCTACCCGCTGATCGCGACCGCCGACCCGCAGAAGTCGATGGAGTGGCTGGAGAAGGCGTTCGGCTTCACCCCGCACGCGGTCCACAAGGACGACGACGGGCGGATCGTCCACGCCGAGATGCGCTACGACACCGGGATCTTCATGTTCGGCGCCGGCGTGCAGGTCAAGGCGGCCGTCTACGTCGCGGTCGACGACCCCGACGCCCATCACGACCGCGCGAAGGCGGCCGACGCCGAGATCTTCCGCGAGCTCGTCGACACCGACTACGGCTCGCGCGACTACGCCGCCCGCGACCTGGACGGCAACGAGTGGTACTTCGGCACCTACCGCCCCTGACGCGGAGCGTGCGGCGCCGCCGGGCGCCCGCGCCTCAGCGCAGGCCCGCGAACAGGTCGTCCTCGGTGTCGGGGGCGGCCTCGACGCGGTTGAAGTGCCGGATGAACGTCTCGGTCGAGAAGGCCATGTGCTGGACCTCCTCGGGCAGCCGCAGGAAGAAGATGTTCTCGCCCTGGCTCGCGTGCGCCTGCAGCGCCTTGACCTTGCGGGCGGCGTAGGGGGAGACGTCCACCGCGCTGGTGATCATCTCGTCCGGGACGCCGAAGTCGTCCGGCGGCTCGAAGCCCAGGTCGACCCCCGCCGACTTCGCGACCTCGAACATCTGCGCGACGCCGGACCGGGGGATCGCGGTGTAGTACAGCTTGTCCGGGATGCCGGTCTTCTCGGTGGCCGCGACGGCGATGCGGTGCGCCTGGATGTGGTCGGGGTGCCCGTAGCCGCCGTTCTCGTCGTAGGTGACGACGACCTGCGGGCGGTAGCGCTCCATCAGCTCGGCCAGCCGCCCCGCCGACTCCTCCAGCGGGACGTTCGCGAACGCGCGCGGGTCGTCGTTGGTGGACCAGCCCTCCATGCCGGAGTCGCGGTAGCCGAGCAGCTCCAGATGCGTCACCGCCAGGATCCCGGCCGACTCGCGCACCTCGGCGAGCCGCCGCTGCGCGACCTCCTCGGCGTCGTGGCCCGGCTCGCCCGGCTTCACGCCGCCCGAGTCGTCGCCCTGCTCGCCGTTGGTGCAGGTGACCAGCACCGTCCGGATCCCCTCGGCGGCGCAGCGCGCGAGCAGGCCGCCGGTGCTGAGGACCTCGTCGTCCGGGTGGGCGTGGACCGCCATCAGGGTGAGTTCGTGCTCCATTGCTCCGGGACTCCTCAAGGGCGCTCGTCCGACCCGGTCAACCCTACGTGCCCGCGGGTGAAGCGGATCACGTCTGGGACGTGGCCTCGGTCACCGAGAGATCGTCGCGGGACACCCGGTGGGCCGGCGGGTCGAACGGGAACAGCGAGGTCGCCGACGTGCCCTCCACGACCAGCAGCTCGCCGGGCTCCAGCAGCCGCCAGCCCGGGTCGTCGTCCATCCGCTCGCTGGCGAGGACGTGAGCGGGCGTCCGGTCGCGGTGCGCCGACAGGTGCACGCGGCCGGGCTCGCGGTCGGACGACAGCCGGCAGGCCGCCTCCTGCTCGCCGAGCTCCTGCTCGAGCACCCACAGCTCGTGGGTGTCGGGGTAGCGCAGCGCCCACAGCCGCCGCGACTCGGCGAGCAGGACGTTGAGCGCGAAGACCGGCACCTCGGCGGCGATGCGCCGGACGGCGGCGATCAGGCCGGCGGCGGTGTCGCTGTGCCGCCGGATCTCCGCCGTCACGTAGGCGAAGACCAGCTCCGAATCGGTCTGCCCCTGCACCGGGGCGCGTTCCACGTCGGTGAGCCAGGAGCGGATCACGTCGAGGCCGCGGACCATCCCGTTGTGCGCGAACAGCCGGTCGTCCATGACGAACGGGTGGGAGTTGTGCACGTCGGGCTTGCCCGTCGAGGCATACCGGACGTGCGACATGAACGTGTGGGAGACGACGTCGTGGGCCTCGGCGTTGAAGTCGGCGTCCTCGAACGCCGCGATGGGGGCCCGGTCGCGGACGGGCTCCTCGCCGAGCGAGAACCAGCCGAGCCCCGTGCCGTCGGGCATCCGGCGGCTCTGGGAGTTCAGGCTGTCGGGGGCGTCCAGCAGCCAGAACGTGGCGTGCACGCGCGGCCCGCCGGTCGTCATCCCGAACAGTCGGCACATGCCCCCACGATGCCCGCCCCGCCGGTGCCGAATCGGCACCGGCGGGTCAGGGAACGGTCATTCTTCCGCCGCGGCGGCCGCGCGGGACGCCCTGATGGCCGCGATGCGGCCCCGCGCGCAGAACCAGCCGGCCACCAGCGCGGCGATGATCACCGGGACGGCCAGCACGGTCTGGTGGCCCTCGCCGTCGTCGTCGAACCACATCAGCACGAGCACCGCGGCGAGGAAGGCCAGCGTGACGATCTCGGTGACCGGCGAGCCGGGCAGCCGGTAGGACGGCCGGCGCAGCGCGCCCTCGCGGGCCCGCCGGACGAACAGCAGGTGCGCGATCATGATCATCGCCCAGCTGCCGAGGACGCCGATCGCCGCGAAGTTCAGCACGATCTCGAAGGCGTCCCTGGGGACCCAGGCGTTCAGCCCGACGCCGAGCACGCAGATCGCCGTGGTCAGCAGGATGCCGCCGTAGGGCACCTGCGACCTGCTCATCGTCGTGGTGAACCGGGGCGCCGAGCCGGCTGCGCCGAGCGAGCGCAGGATCCGGCCGGTGGAGTACAGCCCGGAGTTGAGGCTGGACAGCGCCGCGGTGAGCACGATCAGGTTCATGATGTCGCCCGCGGCGGGCACGCCCAGCTTGGACAGCACGGTGACGAACGGGCTCTCGCCGTCCTTGTAGGCGTTCCAGGGCAGCAGCATCGCCAACAGCAGCACCGACCCCACGTAGAACACCAGGATCCGCCAGACGATCGAGTTGATCGCCTTCGGCATGACCTCCTCGGGGTTCTCGGTCTCGCCGGCGGCGACGCCGACCAGCTCGGTCGAGGCGTAGGCGAACACGACGCCCTGGACGACCACCAGCATCGGCAGCACGCCCTTGGGGAAGATCCCGCCGTGGTCGAACATCATCATCGGCCCGGCGTCCTGCGCGCCGACCTTGTGGCCGGTGACCACCAGCACGAGGCCGACGCACATGAACGCCACGAGGGCGCCCACCTTGACGATGGAGAACCAGAACTCCAGCTCGCCGAAGATCCGCACCGAGATCAGGTTGATGGTGACGACCACCGCGAGCGCGATCAGCGCCAGCACCCATTGCGGGATGCTCGTGAACATCTTCCAGTAGTGGATGTAGAGCGCGATCGCGGTGATGTCGACGATGCCGGTCGTGGACCAGTTGAGGAAGTGCATCCAGCCGGCCACGAAGGCGCCCTTCTCGCCCATGAACTCGCGCGAGTAGGAGACGAACGACCCCGACGAGGGGCGGTGCAGGACCAGCTCGCCGAGCGCCCGCACGACCATGAACGAGAAGAACCCGCAGACCGCGTAGGCGATGGCGAGTGATGGGCCCGCGCTGGCCAGCCGCCCGCCGGCGCCGAGGAACAGCCCGGTGCCGATGGCCCCGCCGATCGCGATCATGTTGACGTGGCGGGTCTTGAGGGACTTGCGGTAGCCGGTGTCGCCGGCGTCGACGTGCGGCGTCTCGGCCGGCGCCGTCCTCAAATCCTGCTCGCTCACGCCTCGTTACCGCCTTTCCACAGGGTGTCGCCCCGACGGGCCCGGTGCAGTTTCGGTCATGGAGCCAAAACTGTCAAAACGCTGCCCAAAATGACCTTGATGTAACTTCCGGTCCCCATGCCGTAGGTTCTCGGGTATGGGGTCGCCGCTGGTGCTGCTGGACGTTGACGGTGTGCTCAATCCGTTCGAAAGGCCGCACCGGGGCTACCGGCGGCACCGGTGCTCGCCCAACGGCGTCACGTTCCGCCTGTGGCTGAACGCCGAGCACGGCCCGTCCCTGCTGGAACTGGCCGAGTCCACCGGCGCCGAGCTGGCGTGGGCGAGCTACTGGTGCGACAACGCCAACGAGTGGATCTCCCCCCGGATCGGGCTGCCCGAGCTGCCGTTCGTGCCGATCCCGCGGTTCCCCGGCGTCGAGGAGGGCCGCACCCTCGGCGCCTGGAAGGCCCGGCACGTCGCCGCGTGGGTCGAGCGGCGGCCGTTCGTCTGGTTCGAGGACGAGCCGGACGCGACGGAGTGCATCGCCGCCGAGGAGGGCGTGGCCGAGCACCTCCTCGTCGCCGTCGACCCGCTGGTGGGCCTCACCGACGACGACCTCGAGCGCGGCGCCGCCTGGCTGCGCGCCCTCGCCCGCTGACGCGGGGGTCACGGCGGGACGCGACCGGGGACCGGCTCTTGTCAGGGGCCGCTTACGTCGGCGGACGGGCGGCGGGCAGGATGGTGCTCCGCGTTCCGCGCCCTGACGAAGGAGTGTCCATGAGTTCTCTCGCCGGCCGTACCGCCCTGGTCACCGGGGGCAGCCGGGGAATCGGCCGCGCCATCGCGCTGGCCCTGGCCGCCGACGGCGCCCGGGTCGCGATCGCCTACCGGCGCGACGAGGAGGCGGCCCGCAAGACCGTCGCCGACATCGAGGCCGCCGGGGTGGCGGGCCACGCCGTCCGGGCGTCCGTCGACTCCCTCGACGAGTGCCGGGCGCTCGCCGCCGAGGTCGAGGAGACCTTCGGGGCCCTGGACATCCTCGTGCACAGCGCCGGGATCGCCAGCCGCGGCAACACCGTGGCCGACACCGACCCGGCCGAGCTGGAGCGGGTGCTGCGCGTGCACGCCTTCGGCCCCCACCACCTCAGCCAGGCGCTGATCCCGTTGATGCGGCGCGCGGACCGCAGCGACATCGTTTTCGTGTCCAGCGTGGTCACCGACCTGATGCACCCGAGTTCGGGCCCCTACGCGATGGGCAAGGCCGCCCAGGAGGCGCTGGCGCAGGTCCTGGCGAAAGAGGAACGCGCCAACGGCATGCACGTCAACGTGGTCGCGCCCGGCGTGGTGGACACCGACATGGGGCGGCGGCTGGTGCGCGCCACAATGGGCGTCGACGACATCCGGCAGCAGGACGCCGCGTCCCCGTACGGGCACGTCTGCTCGCCTGAGGAGGTCGCCGACGTCGTCCGGTTCCTCGTCTCGGACGGCGCGTCCTACGTGACGGGGCAGCGCATCGTCATCGACGGCGGCACCTTCTAACCCGCGACCCGCCCGGCCGGGCCCGCTAGTTGCGGGTCCAGTCGGGCTGGGCGAAGTCCGCCACCCTGGCATCGCGCCCGAGGAGCACGACCTCCCGGAACTGCCACAGCATGGCGCCGGTCGGGGCGTGCACCCGCCAGTTCGGCCCGAGCCACATCTGCAGCAGGCTGCCACCGTCCGGCAGCGCCACCCACTTCGGGGTGCCGTCGTCGGCGAGCTTGCGCAGGCTCGTGTAGTGGACGGAATGGACCTCGTCCGGGTTCGGCGCCAGCGGCCCCGGATCGTGCAGGACGGCCACGACCGGGGTGATCGCGAAACCGGACGTCGCGGGGAAGTCGTCCAGCCGGCCGATCACGTCGCCCGGCCCCGCGCGCAGGCCGATCTCCTCCCGCAGTTCCCGCAGCGCCGCCTCCTCGGCGGTCTCGCCGTCCTCCAGCCGCCCGCCGGGCAGCCCCCACTGCCCGGCGTTGCGCCCCTTGTACGCCCGCTTGATCACGATCACCGACGGGACGCCGCCGTCCGCCACGACGCACAGCACCACCCCGGCGCGGCGCAGGCCGGGCGCGTCCGGGACGGTCGTGTGCTCGAAGCCGGCCAGCCGCTCCGCGGCGAGCCGGTGGAAGGCCGTCAGGTCATCGAGGGGGCCGGGGGTCGCGCGGGGGTCCGTCATGGCCCGATCCTGCCAGGCCCTCCTCCCGCGCGTACCGGGCGGGGGAGGTGCCGACGGCGGCGGTGAAGTCCCGGGTGAAATGCGCCTGGTCGGCGTAGCCCAGCTCGATCGCCAGCGCCGCCCAGTCGACCCGCGTCCCCGCCGCGGCCCGCTCGGCCGCCTCCATCATCCGGAACCTGCGGATGACCCATTTCGGGCCGATCCCCACGTACTCGTGGAACAGCCGCTGCAGGGCGCGCGGGCTCATGCCCTCGTCCCGGGCCACCTCGCCGACGCGGACGACGCCCGGCCGCTCCGCGATCCGCTCGACGATCGCGGCTGCCCGCCCGGCGGACGGGTCCGGCTCGGGCCGCAGGCCGGTGAGGAACGCCTCCAGCCGGGCGATGGCCTCCCCGTCGCCGGGCGTGGCGAAGACCTCCGCGGCGAGCGCCCGTCCCGGCTCGCCGAACACCTCGTCCACCGCCGCGAACCGGCCGGTCAGCGCGGACACCGGCCCGTCCAGGAACGGCCGGAACCCGCCCGGCCGGAACGCGGCGCCGATCACCCGGCCCTCGCCGGCGATCTCCTCCACGAAGTCGTCGCGGACCACCCCGACGATCCGCGCCCGCGTCGCGCCGCTCGTCAGGTAGCTGGTGAAGGTCATGTGCACCGACGGCCGGGTCAGCACCCGCTGCCGGTGCGGCGGACGGCCCCGCAGGTCCCAGCGCAGCACCCAGAAGTGCGCCACGAACGGGGCCAGCGCCGGGGCGGGCGCCGGCCGCTCGACCCGGAAGCGCTCCAGGCCCGTCCGCGCGTGCAGGATGCCGCGCGTCCCGCCGGGTAAGGGTCGGCCCATCGGCCCAGGCTAGCGGTGTCGCGTTTCTTCAAGACGGCGCGCCGCCGACCGGCCTAGCGTGGACGTATGTTCGAACGAATGAGCGAAGGAGTCGTCATGGAAGTCCGAAGCCAGCTGCGGCCGGCCGCGGACGTCGCCGCGCGGATCGTCCTGGAGATCCCGAAGGACCGGTTGGACGATCCCACGCCGTGTCCCGGCTGGGACGTGCGCGCGCTGGTCAACCACCTGATCCTGTGGAACGGGCGGGGCGAGACCGCCGCGCGCAAGGAGCCCACCACGGGTCCCGGCGAGGACCACGACTTCACCGCCGAGCCCGGCTGGGCCGAGCGGTTCCAGGAGCAGGCCCGCAGGACCGCCGACGCCTGGAACGACCCGGCCGCCTGGGAGGGCAACACCAGCCTGACCGGCAACAAGGAGGGCATGCCCGCCGCGTTCATCGCCGGGATCGTCCTCGGCGAGTGCGTCGTGCACGGCTGGGACCTCGCCGTCGCCACCGGCCGCGATCCCGGCTTCCCGCCGGAGGTCGTCCAGGCCGCCTGGGAGCAGCTCGTCCCGACCGCAGAGGTCAGCCGCAAGTACGGCGCGTTCGGACCCGAGGTCCCGGTCCCCGGGGACGCGCCGCTGCTCGACCGCGTCCTCGGGCTGGCCGGCCGCGACCCGTACTGGAAGCCCTGACGGGGGCCGCGCCGCGACGGGGGCCCGCCACGCCGGGCGGCGCGCCCTGATCGGGGCGCGAGCGGGCCCCCGCGCGCTCTACCCTGGGGGGCATGTCTTCGAGCTCTTCGATCCGGGTACGTTTCGCGCCCTCGCCGACCGGCATGTTCCATGTCGGCGGCGCCCGCTCCGCGCTGTTCAACTGGGTGATGGCGGCCCAGTCCGGCGGCACGCTCGTCCTGCGGATCGAGGACACCGACGCCTCGCGCAACAGCCCCGAATGGACCGAGGGCATCATCCGCGCCCTGGCGTGGCTCGGCATGGACGGCGAGCAGTACGAGGGCCCCTACTTCCAGTCCGCCAACGCCGACAAGCACGCCGAGGCGGCCCGGACGCTGAAGGAGCGGGGCCGCGCCTACTACTGCGACTGCAGCCGCGAGGCCATCGTCGCCCGCACCGGCGACCAGCACAAGGGCTACGACGGGTTCTGCCGCGACCGCGGCCTGGAGCCCGGCCCCGGCCGGGCGCTGCGCTTCCGCACCCCCGACGAGGGCCAGACCACCGTCGTCGACCTGCTGCGCGGCAAGCCCGTCTTCGACAACGCCGTGCTGGAGGACTTCGTCATCGCCCGCGCCGACGGGTCGGTCACCTTCCTGCTGGCCAACGCGGTCGACGACATGAGCCAGGGCATCACCCACGTGGTGCGCGGCGAGGAGCACCTGTCCAACGCGCCCAAGCAGCAGCTGCTGTGGGAGGCGCTCGGCGGCGAGCCGCCCGTCTGGGCGCACGTCCCGGTGATCGTCAACGAGAAGCGGCAGAAGCTGTCCAAGCGCCGCGACAAGGTCGCGCTGGAGGACTACCGGGCCGAGGGCTACCTCGCCGAGGCCATGCGCAACTACCTGATGCTGCTCGGCTGGGCACCGTCCGGCGACCGCGAGATCGTCCCCTGGGACGTGATCGTCGACGAGTTCCGCATCGAGGACGTCAACTCCTCGCCGGCCTTCTTCGACGTCAAGAAGCTGCGCGCCATCAACGGCGAGTACATCCGGGCGCTGCCGGTGGAGAAGTTCATCGCCGAGTGCCTGCCGTTCCTGCAGGAGGCGCCGTTCGACGTGGACGTCGCGGTGTTCGCCGAGCTGGCGCCGCTCGCGCAGACCCGCGTCGCGCTGCTGTCGGAGATCGTGCAGATGATCGACTTCGCGTGCCTGGACGAGCCGCCGCAGGACGAGCAGTCCTGGAGCAAGGCGATGAAGGGGCCCGCCGACGCGATCCTCGCCGCCGCCGAGGCCGCCTACCAGGACGCGCCGTGGAACGCCGCCGAGCTGAAGGACCGGCTGGAGCGGATCGGCACCGAGCACGGCCTCAAGCTCGGCAAGACGCAGGCGCCCGTCCGCGTCGCCGTCACCGGCCGCACCGTGGGCCTGCCGCTGTTCGAGTCGCTGGAGATCCTCGGCCGGGACCGGACCCTCGCCCGCATCGCCGCCGCCCGCGCGAGGCTCGCCGCGTCGTCCTGATCCCGACCCGGCCGCCGCGCGCTAGCGGAACGTGATCGCCCCGGGGAAGTGGCCGGACGCGCACATGAAGCGCATCCGGCCCGGCTCCGGGGCGCCGAGATCGACCCGCGTCTCGCCGGTCGCCGGCAGGTACACGTCCCGGTCGCGGCTCGGGATGGTGAACACCCGCATGTGCCCGGACGTGTGCCGCGTCCGCAGGACCAGCACGGTGTGCACGCGGGCCCGCGCGGTCAGCAGCGCGGGCCGGTAGCCCCGGTCCAGCGCCCACACGGTCACGACCTGGGTGCCGGACGCGTCGGTCCGGACGGACCGCGCCGCGTCCGCCGCCGCCGTCCCGCCGCCGCCCGACGGCAGCCAGCCGCCGAGCCGCAGGCCCGACAGCATCGTCCAGCCCGACACCGCGAGCAGCGCCACGGCGAGCAGCGCGGTCAGCCGGCCCCGCAGCAGCGCCATCGCCCGCCCGACCGTGACGCCGATGAGCCCGAACAGCGGTGCCGTCCCCAGCACGAACGCGCCCATCACCACGGCGCCGCCCAGCACCGAACGCGACGTCACGGCCAGCAGCTCCGCCGAGAGCGTCAGCCCGCACGGGACCAGCACCGTGGCCGCCCCCAGCACGACGGGCCGCCTCGAGCGTCCGCCCTGCGGCACCTGGCAGTGGTCGTCCGGCTCTCCGAGGCTCGGTGCGGACGGCCCGCGCCGCCGCAGCAGCCGCCGCGCCGGCCCGAAACCCAGCAGGTCAAGGGCGAACAGCGCCAGCACCAGCGCGGCGACCGCCAGCAATGCCCCGCGCACGCGCGGCCCCGGCTGCACCGCACCGCCCAGCAGCCCGAGCAGCGCGCCCAGCACCACATGCGACACCAGCTTCGCCGCCAGGAACACCGCCACCTGCCGCACCGGCCGCGCCGCCCGCGAACCGGCGCCGTCCGCACCGCCCGCGGCACCGCCGCCGACGGCGCCGGTCAGCAGGCCGATCTGGGTCGCCGCGCAGGTGGTGCCGCCCGCCAGCAGCCCCGCCCCGGCGCCGGCGAGGAACAGCCCGGCGACGTCCACGGCCCACCTCCCGGCGGAACCCTCCCCGGCGCCTCCGTCTGCGAAGCGTCACTGACCGGACACGGCCAGTCGATCACCGGTGGACGATCACCGCCTGTGCGGGGACGTCAGCCGCCGGACTCCAGGGCCTCCCGCAGCAGATCCAGCCGGCGCTCCAGCTCCTCGTACTCGCCGCGCAGCGCGGGCGGCAGGTGCTTGCCCACCGTCTCGGCCTGCTCCACCACCTCGGCCAGCCGGTCGGCGACCCGCGGGCCATCGTCCTCCCCGGCCTCCCCGTCGCCCCGGGCCGCGCCGGCGTCCCGCGCCTTCAGCAGCGTCGACTGCTCGCGCAGCAGCGCGGCCTGCTCGCGCAGCAGGGCCGTCTGGTCGCGCAGCTGCTTGTTCTTGGTGTGCAGCTCCACGAACACCGACACCTTCGCCCGCAGCACCCACGGATCGAACGGCTTGGAGATGAAGTCCACCGCGCCCGCCGCGTAACCGCGGAACGCGTAGTCGGGATCGCTGTTCACCGCCGTCAGGAAGATGATCGGCAGGTCGCGGGTCTTCTTTCGGCGCTTGATGTCGCGGGCCGTCTCGAACCCGTCCATCCCCGGCATGACGACGTCCAGCAGGATGACCGCGTACTCGTCGGTGAGCAGCGCCTTCAGCGCCTCCTCGCCCGAACGCGCCCGGACCAGATCCTGATCGAGGGAACTGAGGATGGCCTCCAGCGCGATCAGGTTCTCCTCGCGGTCGTCCACGAGCAGGATCTTCGCCTTGTCGTCCACGCGTCGTCTCTCCGATTCCGGTCCGGCCCCCGCCGTGCGGCCGCGCTCATGCCACCAACGCCCCCGGCGACCCTACCCGCCGGACGGCTCCCCTCCTCAGCGGACGACGGAGGGTTGCAGCCAGTTCCTCATGACGTCGAGGAGATGATCCACGTCGACGGGCTTCGGCACGTAGTCCGACGCGCCCGATTCGAGGCTTCTCTCGCGGTCGCCCTTCATCACCTTCGCGGTGATCACGATGATCGGCAGCTCGGCGAACTGCGGCATCTGCCGGATCGCCGCCGTGGTCGCGTAGCCGTCCAGACCGGGCATCATCACGTCCATCAGCACGATCGCCACGTCCGGGTTGCGGTGCAGCAGGTCGATCCCGGCCTGCCCGTCCTCGGCGTACAGGACCTCCATCCCGTATCCCTCCAGGACGGACGTCAGCGCGAACACGTTGCGGACGTCGTCGTCGACGATCAGCACCTTGCGGCCCGACAGCACGGTGTCGACGAAGTCGGCGGGGGGCTCGGAGACCATCCCGGTCAGCGCGGGCTGCGCCCGCCCCGCGCGCTCGGCGCCGCGCTGCCCGGCCGCCAGCCCGTTCTCGCGGCCCGCTCCGGCCGCCGCGCGCCGGGCTCCGCGCTCCTCGCCGCCGCCCGCCGGCAGGGCCGGCGCGCCCTGCGCCTCGCCGTCCGCCTCCTCCGGCGCCGCGGACCGGCGACGTCCCTCCGGCTCGCTGTACTGGGCCGGCAGGTACAGCGTGAACACGCTGCCCCGGCCGGGCTGGCTCTCGGCCTGGATCTCCCCGCCCAGCAGCCGGGCGATGTTCCGGCTGATCGACAGGCCCAGCCCGGTGCCGCCGTAGCGGCGGCTGGTGGTCCCGTCGGCCTGCTGGAACGGCTCGAAGATCTCCTGCAGCTTGTCCGCGCTCACCCCGATGCCGGTGTCGATCACCCGGAAGGCGATCACGTCCGGGGTGTTCCACAGGGCGGGCAGCGTGAAGTCGATGTCCCCGGCCCGCTCGATCACCAGCCGGACCTCGCCCTCGGCGGTGAACTTCACCGCGTTCGACAGCAGGTTGCGCAGCACCTGCTGCAGCCGCTGCTCGTCGGTGTTCAGCGTCGCCGGCACGTCCGGCGCGACCTCCACCCCGAACTGCAGGCCCTTGTCCACCGACAGCGGGCGGAACGTGGCCTCCACGTAGTCGACCAGCGCCGGGACCGACAGCCGCTGCGGGTGCGCCTCCATCTTCCCGGCCTCCACCTTGGCCAGGTCGAGGATGTCGTTGATCAGCTCCAGCAGGTCGGTGCCGGACTCGTGGATCGTCCGGGCGAACTCCACCTGCTTGTCGGTGAGGTTGCCGCCCTGGTTCTCCGACAGCAGCTTGGCCAGCACCAGCAGGCTGTTCAGCGGCGTGCGCAGCTCGTGCGACATGTTCGCCAGGAACTCCGACTTGTACCGCGAGGAGATCGCCAGCTGCTCGGCGCGCTCCTCCAGCGTCCGCCGGGCCTGCTCGATCTGGAAGTTCTGGATCTCGATCGCGCGGTTCTGCTGGGCCAGCAGCGCCGCCTTCTCCTCCAGCTCTGTGTTGGAGTGCCGCAGCTCGCCCTGCTGGCGCTGCAGCTCGTCGGAGCGCTCCTGCAGCTCCTGCGCGAGTCGCTGCGACTCGCCGAGCAGCGCCTCGGTGCGGGTGTTGGCGCGGATCGCGTTCAGCGTCACCCCGATCGTCTCGATCAGCTGGCTGAAGAACGCCAGGTGGACGTCGGTGAACCGGCCGAACGAGGCCAGCTCGATCGCGCCGAGCACCTCGTCCTCGAACACGATCGGCAGCACGATGATGTGGACCGGGGACGACTCGCCCAGCCCCGACCCGATCCGGACGTAGTCGGCCGGCGCGTCGTTGATCAGCAGCGGCCGGCGCTCCTGCGCCGCCTGCCCGACCAGGCCCTCGCCGAGCGCGAACCGGACCGTGCCGATCCGGCTGCGCCGCGTCCCGTACCCGGCGATCAGCACCAGCTCGGCCTCCTCGCCGCCCTCGGCCAGGTAGAACGCGCCGTACTGGGCGCTCGCGGTCGGCGTCAGCTCGCGCATGATCAGCTCGGCGACCTGCATCAGGTCGCGGTGCCCCTGCATGAGCCCGCCGATCCGGGCCAGGTTGGTCTTCAGCCAGTCCTGCTCCTCGTTGGCGCGGGTCGTCTCGCGCAGGGTGGCGACCATCAGGTTGACGTTGTCCGACAGCTCGGCGACCTCGCCGCGCGCCTCCACGGTGATCGTCCGGGTCAGGTCGCCGGTGGCGACCGCGCTGGCCACCGCGCCGATCGCGCGGACCTGCGTGGTCAGGTTGCGGGCCAGCTCGTTCACGCTCTCGGTCAGCCGCTTCCAGGTGCCCGAGACGCCCTCGACCTCGGCCTGCCCGCCGAGCCGCCCCTCGCTGCCGACCTCGCGGGCGACGCGGGTCACCTCGGAGGCGAACGACGACAGCGTGTCCACCATCGTGTTCAGCGTCGTCTTCAGCTCGAGGATCTCGCCCTGCGCGTTGACGTCGATGCGGCGGGTCAGGTCGCCGTGCGCGACGGCCGTGGCGACCTGCGCGATGTTGCGGACCTGGTAGGTCAGGTTGGACGCCATGCCGTTGACGTTGTCGGTCAGGTCCTTCCACATGCCGCCGGCGCCGGGGACGTGCGCCTGGCCGCCGAGCCGGCCCTCGGTGCCGACCTCGCGGGCGACCCGGCTGACCTCGTCGGCGAAGGCCGACAGCGTGTCGACCATGGTGTTCAGGGTGTCCTTGAGCTGCAGGATCTCGCCCTGCGCGTCCACCGCGATCTTGCGGGTCAGGTCGCCCTGCGCGACCGCCGTCGTCACCTGGGCGATCCCGCGGACCTGCATGGTCAGGTTGTTCGCCATCGAGTTGACGTTGTCCGTCAGGTCCTTCCAGACGCCGCTGACGCCGGGCACGTTCGCCTGGCCGCCCAGACGCCCCTCGGTGCCGACTTCCCGGGCGACGCGGGTGACCTCGTCGGCGAAGGCCGACAGCGTGTCGACCATCGTGTTCACGGTGTCCTTGAGCTCCAGGATCTCGCCCTGTGCGTCCACCGTGATCTTCTTGCTCAGATCGCCTTCGGCGACGGCGGTGGTGACCTGCGCGATGTTGCGGACCTGGTAGGTCAGGTTGGACGCCATGCCGTTGACGTTGTTGGTCAGGTCGCGCCAGACGCCGCTGACGCCGGGCACGTTGGCCTGGCCGCCGAGGCGTCCTTCGGTGCCGACCTCGCGGGCGACGCGGGTGACCTCGTCGGCGAAGGCCGACAGGGTGTCGACCATCGTGTTCACGGTGTCCTTCAGCTGCAGGATCTCGCCCTGCGCGTCGACCGTGATCTTCTTGCCCAGGTCGCCTTCGGCGACGGCGGTGGTGACCTGCGCGATGTTGCGGACCTGGTAGGTCAGGTTGTTCGCCATCGCGTTGACGTTGTCGGTCAGGTTCTTCCAGACCCCGCTGACGCCCCGCACGTTGGCCTGACCGCCGAGACGTCCTTCGGTTCCGACCTCGCGGGCGACGCGGGTGACCTCGTCGGCGAACGCCGACAGCTGGTCGACCATCTGGTTGACCGTCAGCTTCAGTTCCTGCAGCTCGCCGGTCGCCTCGACCGTCACCTTCCGGGTCAGGTCGCCCTGCGCCACCGCCGTGGTGACCTCCGCGATGTCGCGGACCTGGGACGTCAGCCGCCCCGCCATCACGTTCACCGCCGCCGTCACGTCCCGCCAGCGGCCGGTCATGCCGCGCGCCGGGGCCTGGCCGCCGAGCCGCCCCTCCGTGCCGACCTCGCGGGCGAACTGGGTGACCTCCCAGGTGAACTGGTCCAGCAGCTCCACCATGCCGTTCACCGACTTGGCCATCCGCAGCAGCTCGCCGCGCATCGGCCGGCCGCGGACCCGCAGCTCCACACGCTGGCTCAGGTCGCCGGCCGCCACCGCCTCCACCACCCGGTGCATCCCGGTGGCCAGGTCGGTCAGCTTGTCGATGATCGCGTTGGCGTCCTCGACGGCCGCCGCCCAGCTCCCGCGCAGCGGTCCGGGCGCCAGCCGGCCGCGCAGCTGCCCCTCGCGGCCGATCTCGCGCCGCACCCGGGACAGCCCGGCGGCCAGGTCGTGGCCGTTGCGCCGGATCTCGTCGAGGATGGCCGCGGCCTCGGCCACGGCGCCCTCGCCGGGCACGTTCAGCTCGGCGGCCGTCCTGCCGTCGCGGACGGCGGTCAGCGCCTTCAGCAGCGGTTCGAGATCGGCGTCGCTGTAACGCGGCGTGGTGTCGCGAGACCCGCCCGCGGGGCGGGCACGGGACGCTGTACGCGGCATGCTCTTCTTCCTCCTGGCCCGCGGTCGCCGGGCTGGACCGGTCCGTCCGGACCGCCTCCCGGCCCCATCAGTACTCTACGTTGCCGGCCGTTCCGGAACCCGAATAGCGCGCTGACGGGGGACACGCGGCATAGGTCGCGGATCGGGGGCCCGTAGTCTTCGTGTTACGGTCTGTCGTGTTGTGACGGGGGGCGCGCTCACCAGGTCAGAGGCGTTCCGCGGCCCCGGTTCGCGACTCTCGTGGCCGGGCGGCCGGCCGGTCTGCCACGATGGCCGGACCGGGTACTCAGGCTTCGAACGAGGGACGGCAGTTGGATCGGCAGACGGCGTCGGCGACCTTTCCGTCCGCCGCCGCGGCGGTGGCGGACGCGCGCCGCTTCGTCCGGAAGGTGCTCGCCGACTGGGGCATGGAGGAGTCGGCCGACGACGCGGTGCTGGCCACCAGCGAGCTGGCCACCAACGCGGTCGCCTACGCCGGCACGTCCTTCGAGGTGTCCTGCCGCCTGGAGGACGGCGACATTGAGATCGAGGTCCGCGACCGGCACCCCACCCGCGGCATCGAGATGCCGGGCGTCACCGCCTCCAGCGGCCGCGGGCTGCCCTCCATCGCCCGCCTGGCCGTTTCCTGGGGCGTCTCCTACGACCGCCGCACCAAGGGCGTGTGGTTCCGGCTGCCGCGCCCCGGTGCCGACGACGGCGGGCCGCCCGGCGAGGCCGCCCACCCCGGGGACGCGCCGGTGCCCGCCGAGGACGAACAGGCACCGGGCGGTCCCACCGCGAAGCAGGCACCGCCCGAGCTCGACGGGCTCGACGGCATCGCCGACGCCGGGCTCGGCGCCGCCTCCGGCGCGCGGTCCCGCGACGACCGGCTCGGCGGCGAGCGGCTCGACGCCGACGGGATGGGGGAGACCCCCGCGGCCGGCGACCGGCTGCTGCGCTCCCCGGCCGCGGTCGAGGCCATGGACGACGCCGTCGCGGCCGTGCGGGACGTCCTCGGCGCCGACGGCGCGGCCGTGCTGCTGACCGAACGCGACGGACGCCTGATCATGGGCGCGTCGAGCGGCACCGCCGCGGAGATGCCGCTCGGCGGCCTGACGGTGGGCGGCCTGGCCCCCGCCGTGCGCGCCGGGTCCCCGTGGGTCGCCGCCGACGCCGCCGATCCGGCCGCCGCCGCGCTGCGGGCCGGGTCCCTGGCCGCCGCGCCGCTGGAGTCGCAGGGCCGCCTCACCGGCCTGCTGGTGGCCGTCGCCTCGGCCCCCGGCCGGTTCGCCGAGTCCGACGGCGCCCGCCTCGGCCGGCTCGCCGACGAGATCTCCCTCTCCCTGGAGAAGGCCAGGGTGGGCGAGCTGGAACGGTCCTGGCGCGGCTGGCTCAGCTTCGTCGCCGAGGCCAGCGACCTGCTCGCCGGCACCCTCGACCAGGAGCGCACGATGGCGCTGGTCGCCCAGCTCGTCGTGCCGCGGCTGGCCACCTGGTGCGCCGTCTACACCGTCACCGAGGCCGAGCCCGCGCGGCTGGCCTACGTCTGGCACGCCGACGAGACCCGCGCCGACGGCCTGCGCGACCTGCTCGAGCAGGCCGGCGAGGCGCCCCCGATGGACGCCCCCGGCCCGTGGAACGGCCCGGCCGGCGCGCCGGACGAGATCCGCGCCGCGGCCGGCGGCACCGCCGACGACCAGGCCTACGCCTTCCCGCTGATCGCCCGGGGACGGCGCATCGGCTGCATCGTCATCGGCCGCCCCGCCGGCGACCGGTTCCAGCGCAGCGCCATCGAGCTGGCCGAGGAGCTGAGCCGCCGCGCCGCCCTCGCCGTCGACAACGCCCGGCTGTTCTCCGCGCAGACCGCCATGAGCAGCGCCCTGCAGCGCAGCCTGCTGCCCCCCGGCATCCCCGAGATCCCCGGCCTGGAGGTCGCGGTGGTGTACGAGCCGGCGGGGGAGGGCAGCGAGGTCGGCGGCGACTTCTACGACGTGTTCGAGGCCGGCGTCCGGCCCGGCGGCCCGCAGTCGGCGTCCCGCTGGCGGTTCGCCATCGGCGACGTGTGCGGCACCGGCCCGGAGGCCGCCGCCGTCACCGGCCTGGCCCGGCACGCGCTGCGCATCCTCGCCGCCGAGGATATGTCGGTCCCGGCCGTGCTGGCCCGGCTCAACCGGCTGATCCTCGGCGAGGGCGAGCGCGGGCGGCTGCTCACCCTGCTGCACGGCGAGATCGCCGTGCGCCGCCGCCGCGACGGCGTGACGATCAGGCTCGCCAGCGCGGGGCACCCGCTCCCGCTGGTGCTCGACCCGGAGGGCGGCGTCCGCGACGCCGCCTCACCCCAGCCGCTGCTCGGCGTGTTCGACGGCGTGGAGTTCCACACCGACACGATCGAGCTGCGCCGCGGCGAGGTGCTGCTGTGCGTGACCGACGGCGTCACCGAGCGCCGCTCGGGCACCCGCCTGCTCGGCGACGGCCACGGCCTGGAACGGCTGCTGGCGGGCTGCACCGGGCTGAGCGCGGGGGCCGTGGCCGCCCGCATCCAGCGCGCGGTCCGCGACTTCGGCCCCGAACCCTCGAACGACGACGTTGCCCTCATCGTTCTGCGGGCGTCATGATGGAGACCAACAATCGGTAAGGTGGGGTGGCGTGGGGCTTGCCTTGCACACGACACGACAGGACGGCCGCGCGACGATCGCCGCGCGCGGCTCCATAGACCTGCATTCCTCCGACGAGCTGCGGGCCCGGCTGGTCGAGCTCGTGGACGCCGGTGAGCGGGTCGTCGTGGTCGACCTCACCGCCGTCGACTTCTGCGACTCCTCCGGGCTGAACGTGCTCGTCCGCGCCTACAAGCACGCGCGGGCGCAGAACGCCACGCTGACCGTCACCGGCGCCTACGGCCGGGTCGAGAACGTGCTGCGCACCACCGGCCTCGACCGCTTCCTGATCGAGGGACCGGCGGAGGAGGCGTCCGCCGATGGACGCTGACACGACGCCGCCGGGCCCGCGGCGGCCGGACGGGGCAGGACGGAACACGGGACGGACCACGATGCGGAACGGCGAGCGGGCGGAGTGACCGATCCCATGACGGAGACCACGCTGCGCGCGGCGCCCCAGACGGAGGCCGTCGAGTACGCGCGCCGGCTCGCCGCCCGCACCATGCGCACCTGGGCGCTCATGGAACGCGAGGAGCTCGTCACCGCGATCGTCGCCGAGCTGGTCGCCAACGCCGTCCGGCACGCGGGCACGGCCCTGGAGCTGCGCCTGCTGCGCGGGGCCGGCCGCGTCCGGGTCGAGGTCCGCGACCGCGCGGCGCAGCTGCCCCGACTGACCGTCCCCGGCCCACTCGACGAGTCCCACCGCGGCCTGTTCATCGTCGACCGGTTCGCCACCTCGTGGGGCGCCGACCCGGTCACCGGCGGCAAGGTCGTCTGGGCCGAGGTCAGCATCTGACGGCGCGCTCCCGGCCGATCGCTCGCCACCGGGCCGCCGCTGCGGTGGCGCGCCCGCGCGTGACGGCGGGCGCGCCCCGCCCTTAGCGGACCGCGTCAGGACGACTTGCGGTACAGCTCCGCGACCATGAACGCCAGGTCCAGCGACTGGCCGCGGTTGAGCCGCGGGTCGCAGGCCGTCTCGTACCGCTGGTGCAGGTCGTCCTCGACAAGCCCGTGGCCGCCGCCCGTGCACTCGGTGACGTCGTCGCCGGTGAACTCGATGTGGATGCCGCCGGGGTGCGTGCCGAGCGCCCGGTGCACCTCGAAGAACCCGGCGACCTCGTCCAGCACGTCGTCGAGCCGCCGCGTCTTGTGCCCGCTCGGCGCCTCGTAGGTGTTGCCGTGCATCGGGTCGCAGATCCACGCGACCGGGGCGCCGCTCTGGTGCACCTTCTCGATCAGCGGGGGCAGCGCGTCCCGGATCCGGCCCGCGCCCATCCGGGTGATGAACGTCAGCCGGCCCGGCTCGCGCTCCGGGTTCAGCCGGTCGATCAGCGCCAGCGCGTCGTCGGCGGTGGTCGTGGGGCCGAGCTTCACCCCGATCGGATTGCGGATGTGCCGCAGGAACTCCACGTGCGCCCCGTCCAGCTGCCGGGTCCGCTCGCCGATCCACAGGAAGTGCCCCGACACGTCGTAGGGCAGGCCGCTGAGGTGGTCGATGCGGGTCAGGGCGCGCTCGTACTCCAGCAGCAGCGCCTCGTGGCTGGAGTAGAACTCCACGCTGTGGAACTCGTCCGGGCTCACCCCGCACGCCTTCATGAACGTCAGCGCCCGGTCGATCTCCCCGGCGAGCTGCTCGTACCGGCGCCCCGACGGGCTCGTCGCCACGAAGTCCTGGTTCCAGGCGTGCACCTGCCGCAGGTCGGCGTAGCCTCCCTTGGTGAACGCCCGGCACAGGTTCAGCGTCACCGCCGAGCAGTGGTAGGCCCGCAGCAGCCGGTGCGGGTCGTTGCGGCGGGACTCGGCGTCGAACGCCAGGCCGTTCACCGCGTCGCCCCGGTAGGCGGGCAGCTCCACGCCGCCGCGCACCTCCGACGGCTTGGACCGCGGCTTGGCGAACTGCCCGGCCATCCGGCCGATCTTGACCACCGGCACGCTGGCCGCGTAGGTGAGCACCACCGCCATCTGCAGCAGCGTCTTGAGCTTGTTCTTGACCGCGTCGGCGTTCGATCCCTCGAACGTCTCGGCGCAGTCGCCGCCCTGCAGGACGAACGCCTCGCCGCGCGCGACCTCCGCGAGGCGGGCCTTGAGCTGGTCGCACTCGCCGGCGAAGACGAGCGGGGGCTGCGCGGCGAGTTCGGCGGCGACCGCGCGCATTTCGGCCGGGTCGTCCCAATCGGGCTGCTGGAGGGCGGGGAGGTCGCGCCAGGCGTCGAGCGCCCCCGAGACGCTGGAAGTACTCACGCGCCAAAGGCTATAGGGCGCCGCGCGCGCTCGACGCGCCGGTCAGGACCGCGCGGGCGCTCTGGGGGGATTCCTCCCAGCCGGGGATGGAGCGGTCCGCCACCGGCGAACAGCAGAACGCCGACCGGGCGACTCCAAGGCCGCCCGATCGGCGAGATAATCACGTTATGTAGTCGTCTGCGTCCAAATGGTCAGGCCGCGCGGAATCCGGCGGCGGCCCGTACCGGCTCCTCCGTCCGGGCGGGCGCGCCCGCAAGCGCCCGGCGGCCGCTCAGGTCGGTCTCGGTCGCCAGCTGCCGCAGCCGCCGCAGCGAACGGTCGGTGATCTGCCGCACCCGGTTGTGGCTCAGGCCGTACCGAGCGCCGATCTGCGCGTAGGACAGCGGCTGGCCGTTGTCCATCCCGAAACGGGCCCGCAGGATCGCCGACTCCCGCTCGGGCAGCCGGTCCAGCAGCCGGCCGAGCCCCTCCAGGTCGTCCAGCGCCAGGATCTCCGCCTCGGGCGTCACGGCGTCCGGGTCCTCCAGCAGATCGCCCATCGGCGTCTCGCCGGCGTCGTCGACGGTCGCGTCGAGGCTCGCGGGGTCGCGCCGCCAGCGCAGCAGCTCGTCGACGTGCTCGGGCTCGGCGCCCAGCGTGCCGGCGAGCTCCTCGCGGGTCGGTTCACGGCCCAGCTCGCGCCCGAGCTGCCGCTCGGCGCGCCGCAGCCGGGAAAGCTCCTCCTCCACGTGGACCGGCAACCGGATCGTGCGGGCGGTGTGGCTGAGCCCGCGCCCGATCGCCTGCCTGATCCACCACGTCGCGTACGTGGAGAACTTGAAGCCGCGCCGGTAGTCGAACTTCTCCACCGCGCGCATCAGCCCCAGGTTCCCCTCCTGAATGAGGTCGATGAGGGGCAACGAGTCGGTCGGGTACTTCCGGGCGATCGAGACGACCAGCCGCAGGTTGGCCTCGACGAAGCGCTGCTTGGCGCGCAGCCCCGCCGCGACCAGCTCCTCCAGCTCCTCGCGGGACGCGCCCTCGGGGGTGCGTCCCTCCTCCAGGAGCTGTTCGGCGTACAGGCCCCCTTCGATCGCCTTGGCCAGATCGACCTCCTCCTGCGCGTCGAGCAGGGGAGTACGGCCGATCCGGTCGAGGTACGCTCCGACAAGATCCTTGTCGGGGACGTCGACCCTGTCGCCCTTGGTACGGGTTGCAGCCATCCTGACCCTTCTCCGGTGCGATCTCCCTATGAGGTCAACGCTAATTACCGTCCTGTGATTCCCGGGTGGGGAATACTGCGAGGCTGGCAGCCGCTCTACCGTCCTGATACCCCGGCAGAGGAGAAACCGACATGGCGACCGTCACACTCACCGCCGAGAACTTCGATGAGGTGGCACAGGGGGACGGCATCGTGCTGGTCGACTTCTGGGCGGAGTGGTGCGGGCCGTGCAAGCGGTTCGCGCCGGTCTTCGAGAAGTCCGCGGGCAAGCACCCCGACATCGTGTTCGGCAAGGTCGACACCGAGGCCCAGCCCGAGCTGTCCGAGCGGTTCGGGATCGCCTCGATCCCGACGCTGATGGCCATCCGCGAAGGCGTGATCGTCTTCGCCGAGCCGGGGGCGCTGCCCGAACCGGTGCTGGAGAACGTGATCGAGCAGGTCCGCGCCCTCGACATGGAGGACGTCCACCGCCGCACCGAGAACTGACGCGCGGCGCCCGCCGCGCGTCGGCCGCGCGCCGGGCGGGTTTCGGGCAGTGGACGCCCCGTCGTCACGGGCGCGGCGGGATGGCAAAGATGCGGGCCGAGGCGCCCGCCGCGGGCCCCCGATGCACGATGATGGACGGATGCTCGCCGATGTCGTCCCGTACCTGGTGTGCCCCGTCTGCGGAGGGGATCTGGCGTTGGCGGAGCGGGGCCTGCTCTGCCCGTCCGGGCATGCGTTCGACATCGCGCGGCAGGGTTACGCGAACCTGCTGCCCGGCAATGCCCGTCCGGGTACGGCCGACACGCCCGAAATGGTGCGCGCCCGCGCCGAGTTCCTCGGTGCCGGCCATTTCGAGGCGCCCGCCGAGCGCCTCGCCGCCGGCGTCGCCCGGACGGTCGACGGGCGCTCCCTCGTCCTCGACGCGGGCGCCGGCAGCGGCCATTACCTGAACCGGATTCTGGACCGGTCACCGGACGCGATCGGCCTCGCCCTGGACATCTCCAAGCACGCCGCCCGCCGCGCGGCCAAGGCGCATCCCCGCGCCGGAGCCGTCGTCGCGGACCTGTGGCGCCCGCTCCCGGTGCGGGACGGCGCCGCCGCCACCGTCGTGAACGTGTTCGCCCCGCGCAACGCCGCCGAGTTCCACCGCGTGCTGAGCCCCGAGGGCTTCCTCTTCACGGTGACGCCGTCGCCCGGACATCTCGGCGCGCTCGTGGAGTCGCTGGGGCTGCTGTCGATCGACGAACGCAAGACCGAGCGCATGGACACGGCCCTGTCCGGCTACTTCAAGTTCGATTCGCGGCAGCGGATCGAGGACGAGGCCGTCCTCACCCATGAGGAGGTCGCGACGCTCGTCGGGATGGGTCCCAGCGCCCACCACGTCCCGGCGGACCGGCTGTGGGAGCGCCTCCGGCCGCTACCGGACCCGCTGCCAGTGCCCCTCTCCTTCGTGCTGTCGGTCTACCGGCGGCTCGAATAGCCGCCGGCGGGACCGGGCGGGGACGTCCTGGACGAGCTCCAGTAGTGCCTGCGGCACTTCGCCCGGCGTGGTCACGTCGCACACCCCGGGAACGTCCGCCGCCTCGAAGCTGAACGAGGCCGCCACGGACCGGGCCGTGCCGCTGAGCAGCACCCGCTGCAGGGCCTGTCCCGCGCGGAGCCATGCGGCCCGGGTATCGCCGGCGGTGGTCAGGACCACGCGCTGCGCGCTGCCGTCGCGGCCAGGCGGCAGCGGATGCAGCGCCGCCCCTTCTAGCCTCGCCGCCTCGCGGAGCTCATTGATGACGTGCATTAACGGGCGCACGCCCGACTCAGGCGGCGCGGTCGGGGACGGGCGCAGGGTGGCCGCGCACAGCAGCCGTTCCTCTCGCGTGACGCGATGCCGTCCGGCGAGGCGGACCGTGGCGAGGAGGGCAGGACGTCCCGGGTCGGGCAACAGCCGCACCACGGCCTCGTGTCCGAGCTGGGCGGCGGTCAGCCGCAGGTTCACCAGCGCGGCGCCGCTGGCCAGGTGCAGGCCGCGGCCAGCGGGGTCGTGCAATGGCCGGAACCGTTCCGGGTCGGCGTGCAATTCGATGAGCCCGGCGACGACCTTGAACCGCCAGGCGTGCACGTCATGGACCGTCGGCCCCATCGTCGCGGCGACCACCAGGCGCTCCGCGGAGGCGCGGACGGTTGCGGGGACAGTCACGGGCGTTCCTCCTGACCTCGGCCGGCGTCGGGGACCGGCCGCGAACGGGGAAACCGGCCGCCGCCTGGCCGGAGGGGGAGTCCGGCCCCGCGAGCGACGCGGGTCTGCGAACGGTACCGCACTGTGAGCCAGCCCACGAAGCCTGGGAAAAGGGAGGTCATCGGGCCTGCCGCTGGCATTCGGGCGGCCGTGGCGGCGGAGTCGGGCGCCTGCTGATTTGACGCTCTATCGGAGGGCTCCTAATGTCTCTTCCACCCCCAGGGATGCAGGACGTCGACAGGCGGACGGCCCCGGGGAACCGGTCTTCGGAAAACGGTTCGGGCCTCGCCCGGGCTGAGGTACGATGACTAGGTCAGCCCGAGACGGGATGCAGGACGCCACGAGGCGGCCGGCCCGGTGGGCGTCTCCGCTGGAAGATCACGACAGATTATCGATCTGTCCGATCCGACGCGCGGGGAACCAGGAGCAACCTCGACCGTCAAAAAGATCTTCGCGGATCGGCTTGACAGCGAGGAAGAACCTGGTAAGTTAGTAGGGTTGCCCCGGAGCGAGGGCCGCGGAAGCGGCTCTGGCGCGGTGGGTGTCCGTTTCTTGAGAACTCAACAGCGTGTTAAAAGCCAGTGCCTTTATCGATCCGGCTTTTGGGTCGGATCGCCCCGTGGCCGTCCTCGTTTTTCGGGGATGGTGGGGATTTCTTTGAGGCAATACGGTCCTTCGGGATCGTTTGCTGGGATTTTCTTCTGAGGTTTGGCTGCTCTGGGGTTCGCCCCCTGGGGTGGTCGTTGGGCCTTGATGGAGAGTTTGATCCTGGCTCAGGACGAACGCTGGCGGCGTGCTTAACACATGCAAGTCGAGCGGAAAGGCCCCTTCGGGGGTACTCGAGCGGCGAACGGGTGAGTAACACGTGAGCAACCTGCCCCTGACTCTGGGATAAGCCCGGGAAACTGGGTCTAATACCGGATATAACCACTGGTCGCATGGTCTGGTGGTGGAAAGTTTTTCGGTTGGGGATGGGCTCGCGGCCTATCAGCTTGTTGGTGGGGTGATGGCCTACCAAGGCGACGACGGGTAACCGGCCTGAGAGGGCGACCGGTCACACTGGGACTGAGACACGGCCCAGACTCCTACGGGAGGCAGCAGTGGGGAATATTGCGCAATGGGCGGAAGCCTGACGCAGCGACGCCGCGTGGGGGATGACGGCCTTCGGGTTGTAAACCTCTTTCAGCAGGGACGAAGCGCAAGTGACGGTACCTGCAGAAGAAGCGCCGGCTAACTACGTGCCAGCAGCCGCGGTAATACGTAGGGCGCAAGCGTTGTCCGGAATTATTGGGCGTAAAGAGCTCGTAGGCGGTTTGTCGCGTCT
>NZ_JASNWF010000002.1 GCF_030283205.1 Actinomadura opuntiae | reverse complement strand
GCTACCGGCGCCTGACCATCCGCTACGAACGCCACGGCCACCTGTTCAACGCCTTCCTCGTCCTGGCCGCCGCCATCACCTGCTACAAGAAGCTCGCCAAACAGCCCACATGAGACACGCTCTTAGACAGACCGGGTGTCTGTCACAAATGCGACCGCCCCTGCCTCGATCGCGCCGCCACCAGAGTCCGGCAACCCCAAGCCACCGCGACCACAGGGCAACACCGTCTGCCGCTACCCACACCCAGCTCACGCCCGGCGAGCGTCCATAAAGCACGCCTCACTCACCGGCCACAGCCCCACAGCCCCCAACTGCCTACCGCCAACCGCTCAAGCCGCAACGGCACACGACCCCGGCAGGCCCGCCACAGCCACCCCACGGCTACTGCGTGAGTTCCGTTCTGAAGAGGTCTTGGACGCGGGTCCAGGAGTCGTCGGCGGCGGTCTTGTCGTAAGGGGCGCGGCCGGGGAAGAAGAAGGCGTGCTGGGCGCCCGGGTAGACGATCTCCTCGTGGCGGGCGCCGGACGCGTCGAGGGCCGCGCTGATCTGGGCTCGCTGGTCGGCGTCGATGACGTGGTCGAGTTCGGCGAAGAACATCAGCGTCCGGACGTCGCGGGCGGCGATGGCGGGGGCGTCGTCCAGCAGCGGGGTCGGGCGGCTCAGGGCGGTGCCGGCGACGGGGAGCCAGCCGGGGTAGTAGATCGCGGCGGCGGCGAGGTCGAGGCGGGTCGCGGCGAAGAAGGCGATGTGGCCGCCGAGGCTGAAGCCGAGCACGCCGGTCTTGTCGGTGGCGTTCGCGTGGTCGCGGGCGTGGGCGGCGCAGGCGCGCAGGTCGGCTTCGACGTCGTCGCGGGTGAGGCGGCCGAGGAGCTCGAAGGCGCGGGTGCGGTTGGCGTCGCTCTCGGCGAAGCCGGACGCGGTCTCGGGGCCGGAGCGGTGGTAGAGGTTGGGCGCGACGGCGACGTAGCCGAGTTCGGCGACCTGCCGGGTGATGTCGCGGACCTGGTCGGTCAGCCCCCAGAGTTCCGCGCAGACGAGGACCAGCGGGTGGGCGCCGTCCGCCGGGCGGGCCAGGAAGGCGTTCATCGGCGCCGCGCGCCCGACGTCGATCCGTACCTCGTCCGCGGTGATCTCGGTTGCCATGGGAGTCCCCGTCGTCAGGTCGCGCGCCTGCGGCGCGAACCCGATGATCGTACTCGGCGGCGCGGCCGCGCCGATCCCTACAGGTACGCGCGCATGGGGGCGGAGAAGGCCTTGGACGAGTGGGCGGGCAGGAGCGCGACTCTGCTGCTGCCCGAGCATGCGGGGGCGTCGTAGAGGCTGAGGAAGTACGGGGTGTTGTTGACGCCCGACCGGACGGCCTGGGGCAGGGACGTGCACTGCGACGGGAGCCGGTCGAAGCGGAGGACGGTGACGCCGCCGGTGTAGTCGGGGTTCTCGTAGAGGCACGCCGCGTCCTGCGGGCATGGGGCCGGGTCGTCGTCGGCGGCGGCGTGTGCCGCGGGTGCGACGGATCCCGCCGCGATCGTGAGCATGGTCGCCGCGAGCCGGAATCGACGGAGCATGGTGGTCCCCCTGGTGGCCGGTGCCTCTCGCTTCAAGATCATAGCCGTCCGTGATCACAGGATCGCTGAACGTCAGGCCGCGGTGGAGTTCCGGGTCTGGCGGGCGAGGATGGCGGCGATGAGCAGCACCAGCACGACGGCGATCGCGGTGAGGGAGGCGGCGACGCCGATGGTGGACGCGCCGAGCACGGTGAGCAGGACGAGCACGGCCGCGACGGCGATGAAGCGGAGCGGGACGGTGACGATTCCGAGCGGTGCGTGCAGGGCCCACAGCATGGCCAGCGCGACCGCGACGGGCACCGCCGTGGCGGCGACCACGGTCGTCGCGTCCGCCTCGATGCCGTGCTCGCCCTCGCCTGCGGACGCGACGGCGACCTCGAGGCCGGCGCCGAGCGCGGCGAGGGCCGCGAACATCACGTAGTGGCCGTGGCCCCAGACGAACGAGCGGTCGCGGCGGTCGGCGAGGCCCTCGCCGGGCTCTTCGGAGAAGTAGATCCACCAGATCGTGAACAGGATCGCCAGCCCCGCGAGCGCGATGACGACGAGGTCGGCGCTGAGGCCGTGCGCGACGGCGCCCTGGACGGCGTTCGTCGCGGCGAGGACGCTCTCGCCCAGCAGGATGATCGTGAACAGCCCGTACCGTTCGGCGATGTGGTGCGGGTGCCAGGTCGTCATCCGGGGGCGTTCGGCGACCAGCGGGACCGACAGGTCCGCCAGGGCGCAGACGACGAACGTCCAGGCCGGGCCGTCGCCGGGCAGGGCGAGCCGGGACACCCAGAGCACCTGGACGAGCGAGACGCCGACCGCGTAGCGGGTGGCCGTGGCGCGTCCCTCCGGGTGGGCGACCGCGGCGCGCGTCCACAGGCTCACCAGGCCGACGCGCATGACGAGGTAGCCGATGGTGACGGTGGTGAAGTCGCCGTCGAACGCCGACGGGACGCCCGCGGCGAGCACGAGCACGCCGGCCATCTGCACGAACGTCATGACGCGGTACGGGACGTCGTCGGTGTCGTAGGCGGAGGCGAACCAGGTGAAGTTCATCCACGCCCACCAGATGGCGAAGAAGACCGCGAGGAACGCGCCGGCCGCGCCGGCGGTGTGCGCCTCCTCCGTCGCGTGGGCGAGCCGTCCGGCGGCCTGCGACACCGCGGCGACGAAGGTCAGGTCGAACAGCAGCTCCAGCGGGCTGGAGGCGCGGTGGGGTTCGGCCAGGTCACGGGCGACCATCCGGGTGCGCAGCGATGGCATGCGATCACTCTAGGGGCGCGCCCCGGCGCCGTCCGTCACAGGAAGGCGGGTCCCCGGCGCAGCAGCGTGTCGTACAGCATCTGCTGGACGTTCTCGCGCACGTGGTCGGTGATGTTGAAGACGGTCATCGGGTCGTCGGCGTCCTCGGCGGCGTACTCCTCCAGCGTCATCGGCTCGCCGAACTGGATCATCCACTTGGACGGCAGCGGGATGAGCCCGGCGGGGCCGAGCAGCGGGAACGTCGGGGTGACCGGGAAGTAGGGCAGGCCGAGCAGCCGGGCCAGCGGCCGCAGGTCGGCGATCTTGGGGTAGATCTCCTCGGCGCCGACGATGGCGGCCGGGACGATCGGGACGCCGGCGCGCAGCGCGGTGCCGACGAAGCCGCCGCGGCCGAAGCGCTGCAGCTTGTAGCGGTCGGCGAACGGCTTGCCGACGCCCTTGAACCCCTCGGGGAACACCCCGACCAGCTCGCCCTTGCCGAGCAGCCGGGCGGCGTCGGCCTGGCAGGCCAGGGTGTGGCCGGCCTTGCGGGCCAGGTGCGCGAGGACGGGCACCTGGTAGACCAGGTCGGCGCCGAGGAGGCGGACCTGGCGGCGGGCGTGGTCGTGCAGCGCGACCGACAGCATCAGCGCGTCGAGCGGGAGCGTGCCGGAGTGGTTGGCGACGATCAGCGCGCCGCCCTCCGCCGGGACGTTCTCCAGGCCCGCGAGCTCGACCCGGAACCAGCGCTCGTAGAGGGCGCGGGCCGCGGGCAGCAGCACGCTCTCGTTGAAGTCGGGGTCGTACCCGAACTCGTCGACCTCGTACTCGCCGGCGATGCGGCGGCGCAGGAAGGCCAGCCCGGACGCGATGCCCCGTTCGAGCGGCCCGGGAGCCGCGGCGGAGCCCGCACCGGGGCCCGCGCCGGAGTCGGCGACGCCGATGTCGCCCGCCTCGTCGCCGCCGTCCTGGCGGGCCGAGGCGAGCGGGATGACCTGCGCGCCCCCGTCGTCCTCGTGGCGGGCGTGCATCATCCTGCCTCCTTTCCACCGTGCGGCCGGGGGCCGCGCCGGCGTCGTGTCAGCCGCGCAGCAGCGAGGCCAGCCGGGCGGCCGGCCCGTGGCGTCCGAGGCCCCGGGTGGCGGCGAAGTCGGCGAACGCCGCCTCCGACCCGTACTTCGGACGCCACGCCAGCTCGTCCTCCAGGGCCGTCGTGTCGATGACCCGGCCGTAGGTGAGCCAGCGCAGCAGTTCGGGCGAGAACCCCGACATGCCCGCGAACCGCCGTCCCATGTCGCCCATCAGCGAGATGGACGGAGCCGGGACGGGCACGTACGGGCGGCCCGCGCGGCGCAGCGCCTGCGACAGCAGCAGCACGCCGTCGCCGGCCACGTTGTAGCAGCCGGGATGGTCCTCGACGGTCATCCGCCGCAGCACCTCGACGCCGTCGTCCTCGTGCACGAACTGCAGCCGCGGATCGAAGCCCAGCACCGTCGGGACGACGGGCATGCGCAGGTAGCGCGTCAGCGGCGAGTCGACGCCGGGCCCGAGGAAGTTCGCGAACCGCAGCACCGACACCGTCAGGTCGGAGCGGCGCCGCGTCAGCCCGCGGACGTACCCCTCGACCTCGACGGCGTCCTTGGCGTACCCGGACGTCGGCGCCTCGACGGGCTCGTCCCGCTCGGTGAACACGGCCGGGTCCATCGGCGAGGAGCCGTAGACCGCGGCCGAGGACCGCACGACGAGCTTGCGCGCGTCGGGCGAGCGCTGGCACGCGCCGAGCAGCTGCATCGTCCCGATGACGTTCAGCTCTTTCACCTTCGCCCGCGGCACCGACGCCGAGGTGACCAGGTTGAGGTGCACCACGGTGTCGACCCGCGCGGAGGAGATGATCTTGGCGATGCCGGGCGTGCGGATGTCGACCCGCACGAACTCGGTCCGGCCGAGCGGCATCGTGGGCGGAACCGTGTCCACCCCGATGACCCGCTCGATGCCCGGGTCGGCCTGCAGGGCGTGCGCGACCCGCGCCCCGAGGAACCGGGAGACGCCCGTGACGAGGACGACACGGGCAGCGGCGACGGGCTTGGCAGGCACTGTGCGCCCCACCCCTTACGGCTGAGCGACCGGCGTGCTCACTTCTTGTTGCGGCGCTGGATGCGCGTCTTCTTCAGCAGCTTGCGGTGCTTCTTCTTGGCCATCCGCTTGCGGCGCTTCTTGATGACAGAGCCCACGAGACCTCGCTCGGCGTAATCGGGTGTTGTGCAGGAGACGAACGTGCCGCAGGCGAGCATGACTCGAAACGCGCGCACGGTCCGCTGCCCAAGGGTACCGCTGCGCAGGTGGAGATCTCGCCGCGGCATGGCGCGCGGAGTCCGGCACCGCGCCGCGCGCCCTGGTCACGGCGCGCCGCGTGATGCCGGGCACTGTGCCGCGCGGGGCGGACGGCGGGGTGGCACCCGCCCGTCCCGCGGTGTCCGGACCGGCTCCGGACCGGGGGTGGCGCGGGGCATCGGGAATGCCCCGGCCGCCCGGTCGCCGGCTGCGGCGGCCTGCCGGCCACCGGCCGGTCCTCGTCCTGTTTCCCCAGCTCCGGAACGGTCCTCACGGCCCGTCCCGGCGCCCCCTGCACTGCCGGGTGGCAGGTTCGGCGGGTGCCGGCGGCCCCCGCACGCACCCGTTATCCGGCTTCGATGTACGCGTCGCGCAGGTAGTCGTGAACGGCCTGTTCGGGGACCCGGAACGAGCGGCCCACCCGGATGGCGGGAAGCTCGCCCGAGTGGACGAGGCGGTAGACGGTCATCTTGGACACCCGCATCACCGAGGCCACTTCGGCCACGGTCAGGAACCTGACCTCGCTGAGAGGTCGCTCGCCTGAGCTCATCGGACGCCCTCTTCCACACGTGCCGCGCACCGGCCCTTCGGGTGACTTTGATCACGCACGTGTACTTCCTCCAGCGTAAATCGCGTATCGGCAGTCGCAAGAGGGGAGTTCCGCACATTTCCGTATCCGCCCCCGGCCGGCCGGCCGCCGGGCCGCTGCCGCACGGAGCGCGAAGCCGGCGGCACGGCCCGTCGCGGCCGAGCGGATGTCAATCGAAAACAGCCGATGACCTGCGACTCAGAGGTTCGCGGCAGGGCCGCGCAAGCCCACGAACACCGTTACGGCAGCCGTGTCCCACCCGGCGGCGGGCCCGGCGGCCGCCCCGGAAGGTAAGCAAGGTCAATCCCCGGAGTACAGGCCCGCCCGGGCGAGGAGGTAGGCCGTCAAGGGGGCGTAATGGTGCGGCGATACGCCGTCGTCCAGCGGGACGACCACGTCGACCTTGCCTTCGGCGGCGCCGGCGAACAGCGCCGGGTCGTTGCAGTCGGCGAATCCGACGGTGTCGATGCCGGCCTGCCCGGCCGCGCCCGCCCAGCCGTGGTCCGCGATGGCCAGATCCGGCCAAGCCTCCGGATCGCCGCCCGTGCTCCCGCCGGTACCACCGGACGCGGCGCCGGTCCCGGCGGCGAGCTCGCGGAGCATCGCCTCCATCGGGTGCGGGTCGTGCGTGTGGTGCGTGCGGAAGTCCTCGCCCTCCAGCATCGCCACGCCCGGCTCGGCGTAGACGATCCGGCGCAGGTCCGAGCCGCCGTAGTCGACGTCGATCTCGTACGTCCAGCCCGCGGCCGGGGTCAGGATCCGGCACCCGGCGCCCTCCAGCGCCCGCGCGACGGCCTGGTACACCGGGGTCAGCGTGGCCGGGTGCCCGGTCGCGACCACCACGTTCTCCCTGCGGCGCGCCGCGAGGCCGATGCGGTCGCCCATCGCCTCCAGCGCGTCGATGGTGATCTCGGGGTCGATGGTGTCGTCGCCGTACACGTGCCCCGGGTCCGGGTTCACGCCGCAGCGCTCGACCATCATCTCCAGCACCGAGCGCTCCGTCCACGACGGCTTGAGCTCCAGCCCGAACTGGTAGTACGGGTTGCCGGCCGCCATCCGCCGGTAGTGCAGCAGGTTGTTCTGCCGCGGCGTCGCCACGTCGCCCGCGATCATCGTGCGGACCAGGTGCGCGCGCAGCTCCTCGCGCGTGGGGGGCTTGCCGGTCTCCGCCATCACTCGCCCGCCGCCGCTCGCCGGACCGCCGCCCGTCCGGCCATCACTCGTCCGTCATCGGGTCGAGGCCGTGTTCGGGGAAGACCTCCCGCCGGGTCGCCAGGATCGCCTGGTCGACCGGGCTCGCCGGGTCGTAGCCGTTCCCCCACCGGTGCACCTCCACGACGTCCGTCCCGTCCGTCATCCGGAGCGGGGCGATCTCCTCGGTCCGTTGCCGGACGAACTCGCGCCAGTCCCGCGGCGTCTCGGTGCTCGGCGGGATCGGGTCGCCGGACGCCTCCGCCAGCAGGTGCGTCCAGGCGCGCGGGACGACCTGGACCAGCTCGTAGCCGCCGCCACCGGTCAGCACCCAGCGGCCGCCGGCCGTCTCGTGCGCGAGCCGGTGCAGCGCCGCGTAGGCGGTCCGCTGCCCGTCGACGGTGAGGATCAGGTGCGCCAGGGGGTCGAGCGCGTGGCCGTCGGCGCCCTGCTGGGTGACGAGCACCTGCGGGCGGAACCGGCGCAGCAGTTGCGGGACGATCGCGTCGAACGCGCGCAGCCAGGCCGCGTCGTTCGTGCCCGGCGGCAGCGCGACGTTGACCGCCGTGCCGTCGGCGCCGGTCTCGGTCGGCAGGCCGGTGCCGGGGAACAGCGTGCGCGGCGACTCGTGCAGGCTGATGGTCAGGACGCGCGGGTCGTCGTAGAAGGCGGCCTGGACGCCGTCGCCGTGGTGCACGTCGATGTCGACATAGGCGACGCGCTCGGCGCCGTTCTGCAGCAGCCACGCGATCGCGATGGCCGGGTCGTTGTAGACGCAGAAGCCGCTCGCGGCGCCGCTCAGCGCGTGGTGCAGGCCGCCGGAGATGTTCGCGGCGTGCTCGGCGCGGCCCGTCCAGACCGCCTCCGCCGCCGCGACCGAGGCGCCGGCGACCAGCGCGGACGCCTCGTGCATGCCGAGGAAGACCGGGTTGTCGTCGGTGCCGAGGCCGTACCGGGGCTCGGGCAGGCCGGTCGCGCCCGCGTGCTTGACGGCCGCGATGTAGGCCTCCTCGTGCACCAGCCGCAGGAGCTTGTCGCCGGCCGGCTCGAACCGCGAGACCCGCACGCCGGAGCGGTCCAGGACGCCGAGGTCGCGCGCCAGCGCCATCGTCAGCTCGACGCGGACCGGGTTCATGGGGTGACCGGGCCCGAAGTCGTAGGAGACGAGCCGGTCGTCCCAGAAGACCTCCAGCCCGCAGCCGCCGGAGGAGGGCGGCGGGGACGGCGGCGCGACGCTCATGACCTCACGGTATCGCGGCGGGCCGGTGGCCAGGATCACAGACCCCGCCACACACGGCATACGTCGCAACAGAACAGTGATGTTGATTACACAACATAAAGGGGAATGTATATAACACAACGGAAACAGCGAGTGAGGTGCCGATGGACCAGAGCGTCCGCAGCCGCGCGATCTCCGGCGCGCTCCGCCTGGGCGTGCACCCCTTCATGCACCGCGTCCCCGGCCATGCTGGCAGCATCCGTACCGCCCGCTCCGCCGTGGACGCCGCGGCGCTGCTGATGCGGACCGGCTCCCGGGTCCGGATCGTCCCGCTGCACGATCCGCGGATCGAGAGCGGCGGCGGGCATCCGGTCAAGGGCGAGTGGGTCGTCCCCCGCGACGCCGGCGCGCCGCCCGGCGAGGTCGCGCCACCCGGCGCGATCCTCTACCTGCACGGCGGCGGTTACGTCGTCTGCTCGCCCCGCACCCATCGCCCCATCACGTCCCGGCTGGCCCTGGACACCGGGCTGCCGGTGCTGGTCCCCCGCTACCGGCTCGCGCCCGAGCACCCGTTCCCCGCCGCGCTCGACGACGCCGTCGCCGCCTACCGCTGGCTGCTCGACCGGGGCGTGCCCGCGTCCGGCATCGTCGTGGCGGGCGACTCGGCGGGCGGGCACCTGGCCGCCACGCTGGCGGGCGAGATCTGCCGGACGGGGCTGCCGTCCCCGGCCGGGATCGTCCTGTTCTCCCCGTGGGTCGACCTGACCTGCGAGCTGTCCACCCGTGCGCAGCGCCGCGCTCGCGACCCGTACATCAGCGCCTACGCGGCGCAGCGGGTCGCCCGCCTCGTAGTGGGGCCGGCCGGATTCGACGACCCGCGGCTGGCCCTGCTCACCTGCGCGTGGACCGATACACCGCCGGTGCTGATCCAGGTCGGCGGCGCCGAGGTGCTGCGCGACGAGGCGCGGGCGCTCGCGGACGCGCTGACCGCCGCGGGCGCCGACTGCGAGCTCCAGGTCTGGAAGGGGCAGATGCACGTCTTCCAGATGCTGAACCGGGTGCTGCCGGAGGCCGCCGCGGCCATGCGGGACGCCGCGCGCTTCGTCCGGTCCGTCACGACGCCGGCGCTCGGGGCGTCCGAGAAGCCGGAGGTGGCGGCGTAGGTCAGCGGTCGTCGCGCTTGGCGGGCGGGCGCCGGTGGGCGGCCAGCAGCGCCGCCGCGTGGTCGGCCATGAAGCGGGGCACCCGCAGCCTGGTCAGGACCCGGTGCAGCGGCGTCCGCTCCACCGGGACCGCCGCGTCCGCGGCCCGCCGCCTCCGGTCGTCCATTCCGCGCCTCCCCCGAAGATTCCAAGATCAACAGGGATGGTAGCCGCGGAACTGATCGTTTCCCCCGAAAACCAAGATCATTAGCCACGCTAGGGAATTCGCCGGTCACCCCGCGTGCGCCGATCCCGGGCCGCGCTCCGGTCAGAAGAGGTGGGCGTGCTCGCGCTCGTACTCCGCCTCGCCGCGGCGCCCGCGCCGGACGGTGAGGAAGCCGATCGCCGCCGCCACCGTCGCCACGCCCTCGCCGACCAGGCTGATCGTCTTCTCGGTGTACCAGACGGGCTCGTGCATGTTCGGCAGCGGACCGAGCGCGCCCACGTCGACGTAGTAGTAGAGCAGCAGCGCGCCGACCGCGCTCCCGGCCACCAGGAACGCCAGCGCGTACGACCAGCGGGCCGCGTAGGTGAGGACGATCACCGCCACCACGGCGGCGACCCCGGCCTGGATGCGGAAGAGCAGGTCGCCGTGGACGGAACCGCCCTCCACGAACGCCATCTGGGGAGCGAACCTCCAGTGCACGACGGCGTCCGCGGCGAGTCCCGCGGCGACCAGCAGTCGGAGTATGAGTCCCATACTCCCTTACACGTCCCCGCACCCCTGCCCGGATCAACCGGATCATTCGGAATTGAACTTTTTTGCCGGGAGGGGGTCGGAGGGAGGGAGGCGGCTCAGCCGCCGGCGAGTTCGCGGCCCCGGTTGCGGGCCGCCTCGATCGCCTCCAGGACCGCCGCGCGGACGCCGTGCCGCTCCAGCTCCCGGATCGCGGAGATCGTCGTCCCGCCCGGCGACGTGACGGCCTCGCGCAGCAGTACCGGGTGCTCGCCGGAGTCGCGCAGCATGACCGCGGCGCCGACGGCGGACTGGATCACCATCTCCAGCGCGGCGGCGCGCGGCATGCCGAGCAGGATCCCGGCGTCCACCATCGCCTCGACGAGGTAGTAGAAGTAGGCGGGCCCGCTGCCCGACAGCGCCGTGGCGCCGTCCTGCAGCGACTCGGGGATGCGCAGCACCTTGCCGACCGGCGACAGCAGCTCCTCGGCGAGCCTCAGGTGCTCCTCGCCCGCGTGCGACCCCGCCGAGATCACGCTCATCGCCTCGTCCACGTGGACGGGCGTGTTCGACATGACCCGGACCACCGGGATCCCGGCGGGCAGCCGCTCCTCGATGAAGGCCGTCGGGATGCCCGCCGCCATCGAGATGACCAGCCGGTCGCCGCCGACATGCGGGCAGATCTCGCCAAGCAGCGCGTCCATGTCCTGCGGCTTCACCGCCAGGACCAGGGTCCCGGCCTTGGCGGCGGCGTCGGCGTTGGACACCGTCTCGATGCCGTAGCGCTCGCGCAGCAGCGCCGCGCGCTCCTCGCGGCGCGCGGTCGCCACCAGCTCGGACGGGCGGCGGCCGGCCCGGAGCACCCCGGACAGCAGCGCCTCGCCCATCTTCCCGGCACCCAGAATCGCGATCATCGGCATACCTTGACGTGGGGATCCAGTGACCGCACCACCCTATCGGCGCGGCCCTGACGCGGCGCGGGCCCCGGGTCCGGACACCGGTCGGACGCCGGTCGGACGCCGTTCAGGCGCGGCCGACGAGGGAGCGCGCGAACAGCCGGAGGTTGGCCGGCTTCTCGGCGAGCCGCCGCATGAAGTACTCGTACCACTCCTGGCCGTAGGCGACGTACACGCGGACCTGCGCGCCCTTCCCGGCCAGGCGGCGCTGCTCCTGCGCGCGGATGCCGTAGAGCATCTGGTACTCGAAGGTGTCGGCGTCACGCTCGTTCAGCACGGCCAGCGCGCCGCCGATGTCGATGAGGCGCGGGTCGTGCGTGGCGAGCATCGGGTAGCCCTTGCCCGCCATCAGGACCTTCATACAGCGCACGTACGACTTGTCGATCTCTTCCTTGTCGGTGAAGGCCACCGCTTCGGGCGCGGCATAGGCGCCCTTGCACAGCCGTACGCGAGAACCCTCGTACGCCAGCTCGGCGCAATGCTCCTCCGCGCGCCGCAGGTACGCCTGGATGACGGCGCCCACGTCGGGGAAGTCGCGGCGCAGTTCGTGGAGGATCCGCAGCGTCGCGTCGACCGAGGTGTGCTCTTCCATGTCGAGCGTGACCGTCGTACTGGCGGAGCGGGCCGCGCCGCAGATGCGGCGCGCGTTCTCCAAGGCGAGGTCCTCGCTGAGGGTCAGTCCGATCGCCGACGGCTTCACCGACACCTCGGCGCGCGTGCCGAGGCCCGCCGTCCCGAGCCGTTCGAGCAGCCCCACGTAGTGGTCGGCGTTCGCCTCGGCCCGGTCACCGTCCTCGGTGCCCTCGCCGAGGACGTCCAGCGTGACGAGCAGCCCCTCGGCGGTCAGCTCCTCGGTGACGCGCGCCGCGTCCTCGATCGTCTCCCCCGCGACGAAGCGGCGGACGACGTCGCCGGTGAACGGCGCGGTCTGCACGATCCGGCGCGCGCCGTTACTACGCGACGCGAACAGCAACGCCTGACGAAGCACTGGTGGCAACCCCTTGTCCGGCGGGACGGCCCGCCCCTTCAACAGCCGCCGTCCCTACCGTCCAGGTTATGCCCGGACCGGCGCCGCGATCACGGCGCCCGCCACGACGCCCGCCACGACGCCCGCCACGACGTCACGACACCGTGCCGAGCCCGTGGCCGCCGCCGTACTTCTGCACGTACTCGGGCATCCCGGCCGTCTTCACCGCGTTGAACAGGGCCTTGGCCCTGGTCGGGTCGAGGAACACGACGCTCTGCTTGTTGCGCATCCCCGTCCCCTTGTAGGGGGCCGTAAGGAACGTCACGTCGCCGACGCGCAGGTGCCGCAGGCTCAGCGCCAGCGAGCGGAGGTCGCCCGCCGACTCGCTGGAGTCGACGCTGATCGACTTGGTGAACGCCGACATGAACCGGTCGAGCTTGAGCGGGTTGCTGAGCGTGCCGCCGTCCGCGGCCTGCTTGGCGAGCGCGCCGAGGAACGCCTGCTGCCGCTTGATCCGGTCGAAGTCGCCGTTCGGCAGGTTGTAGCGCTGCCGGACGAACAGCAGCGCCTCCTCGCCGTTGAGCTTCTGGCTGCCGGCGGTCCACTGCTTCTTGCGGGCCGGGTCGTACACGCTCTGCTTGATGGTGACGGTGACGCCGCCGAGCGCGTCCGTCATCGACTTGAACCCCTCGAAGTCGATCGCGCCGTAGTGGTCGATCCGGACCCCGGTGAGCTGCTCCAGCGTCTCGATCAGCAGCTTCGGGCCGCCGAAGGAGAACGCCGCGTTGACCTTCTGCCTGCCGTACCCGGGGATGTCGACGTAGGAGTCCCGCGGGATGGAGATGATGTAGGCCTTCTTCCGGTCCGCCGGAAGGTGCAGCAGCATGATCGTGTCGGTGCGCTGCTGGCCGGGCTTCCAGAGCTTGCCGCTGCCCTCGCCGGTGGTGCCGATGTCGGCGCGCGAGTCCGAGCCGACCAGCAGCCAGTTCTCGGTGCCGGCGACGTTCGGGCCGGGCCGCTTGCCGCCGTCCGGCATGACGCCCTGGATCCGGTGGATGTTGCCGTTGTAGGACGCCTGGCGCTGCCAGATCAGCCCGCCGATGCCCGCCACGACCAGCACGAAGAACACGCCGATCGCGATGAGGACCCGGGGCCAGCGCTTCTTGCGCCCGCGCGCGGTGTCGTCACCGTCGCCGCCCGAAGAGCCGTCGCCCCAGAACGCCGCGCTCTCGGAGCCCTCGTCGCCGGCGCCGCCGCCTCCGGGGCCGCCTGGACCACCCGGACCGTTCGGGCCGCCGGTCGCGCGCGGGCCGGGCGGCATGCCGGGACCCGCCGGCATGCCCGGAGCTTGCGGGGCACCGGACGCGTGGCGTCCCACGTGCGGCGGGGGCGCCCCGTCGGGCCGCTGCGGCGCCGAGGGGCCGGGGAGGTCTCGGGGGGTCATGGACGCAGAAGCTACCAGCCCGGTCAGTGCGGTTAAGGCGCGTTTCAGCCGTCCGCCCGGTCGAGTCCTGTCCCGGCCCCGGGGTGAACCTTCCCGCTACGCCGTTCGTCTCCGCAGGGTGGCGGCGCCGAGCAGGAGCGCCACGAGGGTGAAGGCGGCGATGACGGCGACGTCGGTCGCGAGCGTGCCGGTGAAGCCGGAATGCGCGCTGATCTCCTGCATCCCCTGCACCGCGTAGGTCAGCGGCAGCATCCGCGAGACCGCCTCCAGCCAGCCCGCCATCTCCTCGCGCGGGACGATCAGCCCGCACAGCAGCGCCTGCGGCAGGACGAGCGCGGGCATGAACTGGACGGCCTGGAACTCGGTCCGGGCGAACGCGCTGGCGAACAGGCCGAGCGCCATGCCGAGCAGCGCGTCCAGCACCGCGACGAGCACCAGGGAGCCGAGCGAGCCGGTCAGGTCCAGCCCGAGCCAGGTCAGCGAGATCAGCAGGACGACCCCGACCTGCACCAGCGCGGCCAGCCCGAACGCCAGCGCGTAGCCGAGCAGCAGGTCGAGCTTGCCGAGCGGCATGCTCATCAGCCGTTCGAGGGTGCCGCCGGTGCGCTCGCGCAGCGTGGCGACGCTGGTCACCACGAACATGACGACGAACGGGAACAGGCCGAGCAGCATCGGGCCGAGCCGGTCGAACTCCTGCGGGGCCTGGAACACGTACCGCAGCAGGACCATCAGCAGGCTCGGCACGGCGACCAGCAGCGCGACGGTGCGGGGGTCGTGCCTGAGCTGGGCGAGGATGCGCCGGGTGGTGGCGAGGGTGATCGCGGGGTTCACGCGGGGCTCCCGGCCTTCTGGTCGATCAGGTGGAGGAACGCCTCTTCGAGGTCGGCGGCGCCGGTGCGCTCGCGCAGCTCGTCGGGGGCGCCGTCGGCGAGGATCGCGCCCTCGCGCATCAGCAGCAGCCGGTCGGTGCGGCCCGCCTCGTCCATGACGTGGCTGGACACGACCAGGGTGACGCCCCGGCCGGCGAGCGTCCGGAACAGCGTCCACAGCTCCTGGCGCAGCACCGGGTCGAGGCCGACGGTCGGCTCGTCCAGGACGAGCAGTTCGGGCGAGCCGAGCAGGGCGACGGCGAGGTTGGCGCGGCTGTGCTGCCCGCCGGACAGCGTCCCCACCGGCTGGTGGCGGGCGCCGGTGAGGCCGACCTCCTCGATGACGCGGTCGACGTCGCCGCGCGGCGCGCGCAGGACGGACGCGAAGTAGCGCAGGTTCTCGGCGACGGTCAGGTCCGCGTAGACGGCCGGGGTCTGCGTCGCGTAGCCGACGCGGTCGCGCAGGCCGGCGGACCCGGCGTCCTGGCCGAGCACGGTGACCCGGCCGCTGCGCACGATCTGGACGCCGACGAGCGCCCGCATCACGGTGGTCTTGCCGCACCCGCTCGGGCCGAGCAGCCCGACGATGCGGCCGCGCGGGACGTCGAAGCTCAGCCCGTGCAGGACCTCGCGTCCGCCGCGCACCACCCGCAGGTCCCGCACGCTGACGGCGGGACTGGAACTCATCATGTGATGAATTTAAGTCCGCGCAAGGGCCGGGTCAAGGGGTGCCGGGTCGCCGGAAGCCGGGGACGGCTCAGCTCAGGTAGCGCTGGAGGGTCGGGGCGACCAGCTCGACCAGCTCGTCCTCGCTCGCCGACGCCATCGGCTCGACCCGCAGCACGTACCGCAGGATCATCACGCCGATCATCTGCCCGACGGCCGCCTGGATGTTCAGGGGCGGCAAGCCGGTCGCCGCGCCGGCCCGTCCGAGCAGCGCGGACGCCACGAACTCGCGCATCATCGCCGCCGCCCGCTCGTTGGTCATCGCCGAGCGCAGCATCGCCAGCAGCGGCGCGCGGCGGTCGGCGTCCCCCCAGATCCGCAGGAACGTCCGGACGATCGTCTCGCCGACCCGCTCGCGGGGCAGCGCCAGCAGCTGCGGCAGCAGCACCGACGGGTCCACCGGGAACCGCATGGCCTCGACGAACACGCCCTCCTTCGTGCCGAAGAAGTGGTGGACGAGCGCCGGATCGACGCCCGCGGCGCGGGCGATCGCGCGCAGCGACGTCCCGTCGTAGCCCTTGTCGGCGAACATCTCGCGGGCCTCGGCGAGGATCGCCTCCCGCGTCTCGGTCGGCCCGGGGCGGCGCCCCCGCGCGGCCGCGGTCCGGCCGGAGCGCGCCGCGTCCGTCACCGGACTCCCCGGCGGGTGACCTCCCCGCCCGAGGTGACCTGCCAGGTGTGGTCGGCCGCGGCCAGGTGCAGCCGGGCGAACGCCAGCGCCTCGGCCAGGTCCTCCATGCGCTCGGCGCGGCTGGCCGCGCGGCGCGTGTTGACCTCCAGGACGACGTGCCCGCGGAACCCGGACTCGGCGAGGGTCTCCAGCATCGGCCCGCACGGCTGGTTGCCCCGGCCGGGGACGAGGTGCTCGTCCTTGTTGGTGATGCCGACGCCGTCGGCGAGGTGGACGTGGCGGAGCCGGTCGCCCAGGCTCGCGGCCATGCCGAGGGCGTCCGAGCCCGAGACGGCGGTGTGCGACAGGTCCAGCGTCACGTGCGGGTAGTCCTGGTCGACGGGGTTCCAGTCGGGCAGGTACATGCCCGCCTCCGCGCCGCGCGCCTTGAGCGGGAACATGTTCTCGACCGCGAACAGCACGTCGGTCTCGTCCTGCATGCGGGCCAGGCCCTCGACGAACTCCTTGGCGTAGTCGCGCTGCCAGCGGAAGGGCGGGTGGACGACCACGACGTCGGCGCCGAGCTCCTCGGCGACCTCCTTGGAGCGGACCAGCTTGCCCCACGGCTCGCGCCCCCAGACCCGCTGGGTGAGCAGCAGGCAGGGCGCGTGGATCGACTTGATCGGGACCTGGTGGTAGTCCGACAGCCGGCGCAGCACGTTCAGGTCCTGCGAGGAGGCGTCGGTGGACACCATGACCTCGATGCCGTCGTAGCCGAGCAGGGCGGCGATCTCGAAGGCGCTCGGCACCTTCTCGGGATAGACCGACGCGGTGGACAGCGTGATCGGTGCGTCCGGCACGCGCAGGGCCGGTGAGTAGGAGCCGTTGTGCTGCGGGGTCAAGGCTTCCTCGCCAGGAATGATCGCTCGGCTGGGTCCATGAGAGCAGTGTTCGTAAAGGAAAGCCTATGCGCCTGCGCCGGTGATGAAACCCTCGCCCCGAGTGATCCGCGCTGCTTTGCGCGGCCGCGCGGCGGGCCGCCGGGCGGGCGCGGCTACGCTCTGTCCCCGTGGCCGAGATCGCGCCGGGCGCCGTGCCGAGCCCGAACATCTGGAACTCCCCGCAGGTCTACGAGCTGGAGAACCGCGCGGTCGACCCGGACGGCGTGCTGGACGCGGCGATGCGCGCGATCCGGCCGTGGACGGGCGCGACCGTGCTGGACCTCGGCTGCGGCACCGGCTTCCACCTGCCGCATTTCGCCGCCGAGGCCGACCGGGTGATCGGGATCGAGCCGCACGCGGGGCTCGCCGGGACGGCGGCGCGCCGCGTCCGCGATCTCCCGAACGTCACCGTGCGTGTCGGCGCGGCGCAGGCGCTGCCGCTGCCGGACGCGTCGGTGGACGTGGTGCACGTTCGGTGGGCGTACTTCTTCGGACCGGGCTGCGAGCCGGGCCTCGCGGAACTGGACCGGGTCGTCCGGCGCGGCGGCGCGGTCTTCGTCATCGACAACGACGCGACGCGCTCCACGTTCGGCCGCTGGTTCCGGCGCGGCCTGCCGGCGTACGACCCGGAGGCGGTCGAGCGGTTCTGGACGCGGCGCGGCTTCACCCGCGAGCCGCTGACGATCAGGTGGGCGTTCGAGAACCGGGACGACCTGGCCGCGGTGCTGCGGATCGAGTTCCCCGCCGACCTGGCGGCGGAGTTCCTGCGCGAGCGCCCCGGCCTCGAAGTGGACTACGCGGTCAATCTGTGGTGGCGTTGCGTCTGAGGTTACTGACGAGTCCGTCACAGTCGGCGTCCCGCTGTGGCCACTCTTGGATCCCGCGTACAACAATGGGCGCCGGACCACCACCGGCGCCGCAGGCGCCCGCGACGCCGCCCCGCCCCCGGCACGGCGTCCGCCCCGAAGGAACGGAGGAACCGGCCATGGGCCGTGCCGCCAGGACGAGCAGTGCCGCGCCCGGGGGAACGCTCCCCCAGGCCACCCGCGCCCCCCGCGCGAAGGCCGTGGGCGGCGCGCTCGCCGCCGCCGCGCTCGCCGGAGCCGGCGCCGGCGCCGGGCTGGCCCTGCAGCGCCGCGCCGTCCGCCGCCTCCAGCTGCGCCCCGACCCCTACGCCGGCGAGCCGTTCGGCTCGCTGCGCGGCCGCCCCGTCCCCGTCCGCGCCGACGACGGCACCCGGCTGTACGCCGAGATCGACGGCGAGGACCGCACCGACCTCGCCGTCGTGTTCTCCCACGGCTGGACCCTCACCCAGGACTCCTGGCACTTCCAGCGCAAGGCGCTGCGCGGCCTCGGCCGGCTCGTCTTCTGGGACCAGCGCGGCCACGGCCGCTCCGACGGCGGCGCCCGCGACGGCTACAGCCTCGACCGCCTCGCGGGCGACCTCGCCGCCGTCATCGAGGCCACCGTCCCCGCCGACACCCCCGTCGTCCTGGTCGGCCACTCCATGGGCGGCATGACCACGATGCGCTACGCCGACGCCAACGCCGACCTGGTCGGCAACAAGATCGCAGCGACCGGGCTGCTGTGCACCTCGTCGGGCGGGCTCGGCCAGGTCACCCTCGGCATGCCCGCCCTCGTCGCGCGCGCCACCCAGCGCGTCCTGCCCCGGGCCCTGCGCGCCCTCGGCGCCGGCTCGGCCGGCATCGAGAAGGTCCGCCACCTCGGCCGGGACGGCTCCACGCTGATCCTCGACCTGATCGCCTACGGCCCCGACGCCAGCCCCGCCGCCGTCGCGTTCGCCGAGCAGATGATGGCCGAGACCCGGATGGACGCGCTCATCGACTTCTTCCACTCGATGGTCACCACCGAGGTGATCAGCGACTGCGCGTCCCTCGGCGCCGCCGACACCCTGGTCATCGGCGCCGAGAACGACATGCTCACCCCGGTCGAGCACAGCCTCAAGATCGCCGGCTGCGTCCCGTCGGCCCGCCTCGAGGTCGTCCCCACCGCCGGCCACATGGCCATGCTGGAACGCCCCAGCGTCGTCTCCGACCACCTCGGCGACCTCATCGAACGCGCGAGAAAGGCCACGAGCGCCTAGTTCTGTCACCGCCGGGCCCTAAAGTCTCGGGGCATGGCGAAGGCGAAGACGGCCAAGGCTGCCTACCGCTGCTCCGAATGCGGCTGGCAGACCTCGAAATGGGTGGGGCGCTGCGGCGAGTGCCAGACGTGGGGCACGGTCGCCGAGGCGGCCTCGGCGACCCCCGCGCGGGTCGTGACCGCCGGGCCCGTCAGCACGCCGGCCAGGCCGATCGGGCAGGTCGACGTCCAGAACGCCCAGACCAGGCCCACCGGGCTCGACGAGCTGGACCGCGTCCTCGGCGGCGGCATCGTGCCCGGCGCCGTGGTGCTGCTGGCCGGCGAGCCCGGCATCGGCAAGTCGACGCTGCTGCTGGAGGTCGCGGCGCTGGCGTCCACCCCGCCCGAGGTGCCGCGGCAGGCGGCCGCCAGGCGCGTCCTGTACGTCACCGGCGAGGAGTCGGCCGAGCAGGTCCGGCTGCGGGCCGACCGCGTCGGCGCGATCACCGACGACCTGTACCTGGCCGCCGAGACGGAGCTGTCCGCCGTCCTCGGCCACATCGACACCGTCGAGCCGGCCCTCGTCGTCGTCGACTCCATCCAGACCATCGGGACGTCCGAGGTCGACGGCGCGCCCGGCGGCGTCACCCAGATCCGCGAGGTCGCCGCCAACCTGATCAGGGTCGCCAAGGAGCGCGGCGTCACCGTCGTGCTGGTCGGCCACGTCACCAAGGAGGGCGCGATCGCCGGGCCGCGGCTGCTGGAGCACCTCGTCGACGTCGTCCTCTACTTCGAGGGCGACCGGCACTCCCGGCTCCGGATGATCCGCGCCGTGAAGAACCGCTACGGCCCGACCGACGAGCTCGGCTGCTTCGACCTGTCGGAGGTCGGGATCGTCGGGCTGCCCGACCCGAGCGGGCTGTTCCTCACCCGCCGCGACGAGCCCGTGCCCGGCACCTGCGTCACCGTCACCTTGGAGGGCCGCCGGCCGCTGGTCGCCGAGGTGCAGGCCCTGGTCGCCAAGTCGCACCTGCCCGCGCCGCGGCGCGCCACGTCCGGCCTCGACACCTCCCGCGTCGCGATGGTGCTGGCCGTGCTCGCCCAGCGCTGCAAGATCTCCATGCACGAGCAGGACGTGTACGTCTCCACCGTCGGCGGCGTCCGGCTCGCCGAGACCTCCGTCGACCTCGCGCTCGGCCTCGCCGTCGCCGGGTCCACCGTCGAGCAGGCGCTGTCGGGCAGCCTCATCGCGCTCGGCGAGGTCGGCCTGGCCGGGGAGGTCCGCGTCGTGCCCGGCGTGCAGCGGCGGCTGGCCGAGGCGGCGCGGCTCGGCTTCAAGCACGCCGTCGTCCCGCGCGGCTCCCTCGAACTCGCCGACGGGTCGCCGCTCAAGCGCGCCGACCCGCAGCTCAGCAGCTACGAGGGCATGAAGGTGATGGAGGTCGACAGCCTGCAGCAGGCCCTCCAGGTCGCCTTTACCGCGCCCTGACGCGGGTAACGCCAGAGTATTACGGCACGCGTCAGGTGTTTGCGACCAGGGGAGGAACCGGGCCGCCGTCCTCCTCGGTAAACTGACGCCGTCCAGCGACCTCCGGGGGCCAGGTGCCAGAACACGACAAGGCTCATGACGAACGACGCCGCGCCACGCTCGCCGCGGTGGCCCCGGGCACGCAGATACGCGACGGCCTGGAGCGCATCCTGCGGGGGCACACCGGCGGGCTGATCGTGCTCGGCTACGACCAGGCCGTCGAGGACCTGTGCTCGGGCGGCTTCGAACTCGACGTCGAGTTCTCCGCCACGCGGCTGCGCGAGCTGGCCAAGATGGACGGCGCGATCGTGCTGGACAACGACCACTCCCACATCGTGCGGGCCGCCGTCCACCTCGTGCCGGACTCCACCATCCCCACCGAGGAGTCGGGCACCCGGCACCGCACCGCCGAGCGCGTCGCCCGCCAGACGCCGCACCCGGTCATCTCGGTGAGCCAGTCGATGCGGATCATCGCGCTCTACCTCGACGGCATCCGCTACGTCCTGGAGGACTCCGCGGCGATCCTGTCCAAGGCCAACCAGGCCCTCGCGACGCTCGAGCGCTATAAGCTGCGGCTGGACGAGGTGTCCGGCACGCTGTCCGCGCTGGAGATCGAGGACCTCGTCACCGTCCGCGACGTCAGCGCCGTCGTCCAGCGGCTGGAGATGGTGCGCCGCATCGCCGACGAGATCGAGGGCTACGTCGTCGAGCTCGGCACCGACGGCCGGCTGCTGTCCCTGCAGCTGGACGAGCTGGTCTCCGGCGTCGACGTCGACCGGGAGCTGATCGTCCGCGACTACCCGTCCGACGACACGCGCGCCCGCGGCGTCAACGCGATCCTGTCCGCGCTCGACACGCTGTCGGCCAACGAGCTGCTCGACCTGTCCACGGTCGCCGAGGTGATGGGCTTCGCCGGGCCCGACGCCCTCGACCTGCCGGTCAGCCCGAAGGGGTTCCGGCTGCTGGCGAAGGTGCCGCGGCTGCCGAGCATGGTCGTCGAACGGCTCGTCGAGCACTTCGGCGGCCTGCAGAAGCTCCTCGCCGCCAGCATCGACGACCTCCAGGCCGTCGGCGGCGTGGGCGAGTCGCGGGCCCGCAGCGTCCGCGAGGGTCTGTCCCGCCTCGCCGAGTCGTCGATCCTCGAACGCTACGTCTGACCGCCGCGCCGCGTGCCACAATGGCGATCCGCCATGAACTCCACCTATACCGACCCGATTCTCGACTGGTACGACGGCAACGCCCGGGACCTCCCGTGGCGCGCCCCCGACGCCACCCCCTGGGGCGTCCTGGTCAGCGAGATCATGCTCCAGCAGACGCCCGTCTCCCGCGTCCTGCCGGTCTGGCAGGCCTGGATGGACCGCTGGCCCACGCCCGCGGCGCTCGCCGCCGAACCGTCCGGTGAGGCCGTCCGCGCCTGGGGCCGGCTCGGCTACCCGCGCCGCGCGCTGCGGCTGCACGAGAGCGCCCGCGCGATCACCGACCGGCACGGCGGCGAGGTCCCCTCGTCCCACGCGGACCTGCTGGCCCTGCCCGGCATCGGCGCCTACACCGCCGCCGCCGTCGCCAGCTTCGCCTTCAAGCAGCGCCACGCCGTGCTCGACACCAACGTCCGGCGCGTCCTGGCCCGCCTCGTCTCCGGCGAGGAGTACCCGCCGAAGACGCAGACCAGGGCCGAGGTGAAGCTCGCCGAGGACCTGCTGCCCCTCGACCCGCCGACCGCCGCCCGCTGGGCCGTCGCCGTCATGGAGCTCGGCGCCCTGGTGTGCACCGCCCGCACGCCCCGCTGCGTCGACTGCCCCGTCCTGTCCCAGTGCACCTGGCACCTGAACGGCCGTCCCGCCTACGACGGCCCGCCCCGCAAGGGCCAGACCTACGCGGGCACCGACCGCCAGTGCCGCGGCCGCCTCCTCGCCGTCCTCCGCGACGCCTCCGGCCCGGTCGAGAAGCCCGCCCTCGACGTCGTCTGGTCCGATCCTCTCCAACGCGAACGCGCCCTCGACGCCCTCATAGCCGACGGCCTCGTAGACCCCCTAGAAGACGGCCGCTACACCCTCCCCACCTAACCTCCCGCCGACAGACGGGCCAGGAGGGCGGCATGACCGCCGAACAGACCCCCGATTGGCTCCGTCTGCCGGTCGGGGCACGTGGGCGGCGCGATAATGGTTGGTCAAGGGCCTCGGTAGGCCCGTACGGTACGGCGGGTGCGTGATCTGCTGACCCTCCCCAAGGCCCACTTGCACGTTCATCTGGAGAGCACCGTGCGGTGGGCGACGCTGCGGGAGATCGGCACGGCCAACGGCGTACAGGTCCCCGAGGACGGCGGCACGTTCGGCGGGTTCGCCGCCTTCTTCGCCCAGAACGAACTCGTGCGCTCATGCCTGCGGCGGCCTGCCGATTTCCGGCGGATCGCCTACGAGTTCTGCGAGGACGAGGCGGCACAGGGCACCCGCTACGCCGAGGTCTCGTTCACCGCCGCCGCCCACGGCGAGAGGCTCGGCGACCTCGACATGCCGCTGACGGCCGTCCGCGAGGGCCTGGCCGCGGGAGGCGAGGCGTTCGGCATCGAGGTCGGCCTGCTCCTCGACCATTCCCGCCGCCGCTCCGTCGACCGGGCCTGGCGCACGCTGGACCTCGCCCGCCGCCACGACTGCGTCGTCGCCGTCGGCCTCGCCGGTGACGAGTCCCACCCGGGCGACCCGTTCACCGAGGTCTTCGCGGCGGCCCGCGACGCCGGGCTCCACGTCGTCCACCACGCCGGTGAGGGCGAGGGCCCGGCCAGCATCCGGCAGGCGCTCGGAGCGGGCCGCACCGAGCGCCTCGGCCACGGCATCCGCGTCCTGGACGACCCGGACCTCGTCGCCGAGGTGCGCGAACGGAGGATCCCGCTCGAGGTCTGCCCGTCGTCCAACGTCGCGCTGGGCTTCGCGCCGTCCCTAGCCGATCACCCCCTTCCGCGGCTCCGCGACGCGGGCCTGATCGTCACCGTCAACACCGACATCCCCGCCCTGATCGGCACGCCGCTCGCCGCCGAGTACGCCCGCGTCCGCGACGCGTTCGGCTACGACGACGCCACCCTCGCCGCCCTGGCCCGCGCCGGCGTCGACGCGTCCTTCGCCCCCTCCACCACCAAGACCCGCCTCAACCAGGAGATCGACACCTGGCTCGCCACACCCCCGTGACCAAGGCGACCAATCCCACCCTCCTCAGCCCGACCCCACCACGCCTGACCGCCAAGCCACTCCGAACAACGCAGCCGACCGAACGCGCGCTCTCAGCCGCCAACCCGCCGGCCTCGCACCGCGACGGCGTCAGGTAGGGCCGACCGGATGGGGGCTGGCAGCCTCCAACCCGCTGGCCCGGCGCCGCGCTGTCTTGCGGGCGGCGCGGTGTCAGGTGGGGAGGGGGCGGTCGTTGACGATGTGCTTCATCACGAGGGTGGAGTTCAGCCGCTGGACGCCGGGCAGCGCGGAGAGCACGTCGTCCTCCAGCTCCTGGTAGGCGGTCAGGTCTGCGGTGACGATGCGCAGCAGGTAGTCGGGGTCGCCGAACAGCCGCTGCGCCTGCACGACCTCCGGGACCCGTTCGACCGCCGCCTCGAAGCCGAGCAGGGTCTCCCGGTCCTCCTGGCGCATGGTGACGAACACCAGCGCCTGGAAGGTGAGCCCCAGGGCGGCGGCGTCCACGACCGCGCGGTATCCGCGGATGGTGCCGTTGCGCTCCAGCTCGCGCAGCCGCCGGTGGCAGGGCGAGACGCTCAGCCCGACCCGCGCCGCAACCTCGGTGATCGTCGCCCGGCCGTCCTCCTGGAGCACCGCAATGATCTTCCGGTCGATGGCGTCCACGAAGAAGATTCTTCCACGAATGCGGCGTGTTGCGGTGGAACTTGGCAACACATTCCGGCACTTCGCACATATTCTCCCCTCATCTGCCGCCATCCGAGGGGATTCCCGCCATGGACACCGGCTCCGTCCTCGCCTTCTGGTCGGTCGCGTTCCTGCTCATCGCCGTCCCCGGAGCGGACTGGGCCTTCACGATCAGCGCCGGGCTGCGGGGGCGCTCCGTCCTCCCCGCGGTGAGCGGGCTGGTCACCGGGTACGCCGCCGTGACGGTCGTCGTCGCGGCCGGGGTCGGGGCGCTGGTCGCCGGCTCCCCGGATATCCTCACCGGCCTCACGCTCGTCGGCGGGGCCTACCTCGTGTGGCACGGCGCCACGACCCTCATGCACCCGTCCGCGCCCGACCCGGAGCACGCCCGGCCCGCGGGCACCGAATGGCGGGTCTTCCTGCGCGGAATCGGCGTCAGCGGCCTCAACCCCAAGGGCCTGCTGATCTTCGTCGCGCTGCTGCCCCAGTTCACCGACCCGGACGACCGCTGGCCGATCGCCGGTCAGATCGGCGTCCTCGGCACGACCTACATGGCGACCTGCGCGCTGTTCTACCTCACCCTCGGCACCCTCGCCCGCGGCGCGCTGCAGGGACGTCCCGCCGCCGCCCGCTCGATCAGCCGGCTGTCCGGCGTCGCCATGGCGGGCATCGGCACCTGGCTGCTCATCGACCGCCTTCTGGCCCTCCTCTAACGAACAAGTGCGTCTGTTAGAGTGGCGGTCGCCGAGCCGAGGAGGCGACCGATGAGCTCCGCACACTGGCCCGACGGCGTCGACGAGATCATCGGCGGCGACCAGGCCGTCATGCTCGCCACGGTCACACCGGCCCGCGGCGTGGTCCTCACCCCGGTGACGAACTTCGGGGCGCGGGACCGCGACGCCGGCACCGTCACCGTGAACAGCTCGGTCGGGGGCTGGAAGAAGCTGGAGCGCATCAGGCGCGATCCCCGTGTCGCCCTCGCCTTCCATACCCGGCTGCACGGCTACAGCGACCGTCCCGAGTACGTGCTGGTGCAGGGCACCGCGTCGCTCTCGGCCCCGCGCGACGACTATCCCGCGTCCCTGGGCGCGGACTGGGAGCGTTTCGACGGACCGCGCGCCACCGGCCCCTTCTGGAGCCCCTGGCTGCGCCCGTACTACACCCGCGTGGTCATCGACATCGCGGTCGAGCGGCTGGTCGTGTGGCCGGACCTCTCCTGCAAGGGGAGACCGGAGGTTTTCGGCCCCCGGCTGCCGGACCCGCCGCCACCGCACAAGGCGCCCGGCCTTGGCACCGGTCCGCGCATCGACCACGTCAAGGCGGCGGACCGGCTCGAGGGCCTACCCGACGCCCTGCTCGGGTGGACCGGTACCGACGGCTTCCCCATGGTGATTCCCGTCGGCTTCAGCGGTCATGACGCCGACGGGATACTGCTCCACGTCCCGCTCGGGGTCCTTCCCGACGGCGGGCGCCGTGCCGGCCTGACCGCCCACTCCTTCAGCAAGTACGTGCAGGGGCAGCAGCAGCGCGTCCACACGGGCTGGTTGGAGAGCGGCCCGCAGGTCCGCTACGCCCCGCACACCGAACTCGCCTACCGGACGCCGCCGTCCAAGCTCCTCTACCGGCTCGGGATAGGGGTGGCCATGCGCGTCGCCCTGCGCCGCGCCCGCCGCGCGGGCCACGACATCGCGCAGTGACCCGGCGGCCCCGAGCGGCGGTTCAACGGACGACGGTGTGCACGTGGCCGGCGCGGATCTCGCGGAGGAACGGATCGGCGTCGTCGGCCCACTGGGCGCGGGTGCGGACGACCGGGTGGACGGGAAGGCCGAGCCGGGCGGCGGCCTCCTGGGCGGCGTCGAACGCCGCGTCGCGGCCGATCTCGCCGATCACCAGTACCTCGACATCGCGCGGCGGGTCGCCCGGCACGCCGGCATAGCGGGACGCCCAGGGGCCGAACAGGTGCGCCTCGCGGACGAGCGGGAGCCGCCCGAACTCCTCGGCGACCACGGCCGCGGGGCCGAACGTCAGCATGACCAGACGGGCCAGCGGCTCGTACAGCGGGCTCGCCTCGTCGCGGGAGACCAGGCGGCCGGCGAGCGTGCGGCGCAGCGCGAGGACGCCCGCCCGCGACAGCCGCTCCACCTCGCGCATCACCGAGCCGAGGTCGGTGCGGAGCATCACCGCGAGGTCGAGCATCGACGCCTCGCGCCGGGGCCCGAGCAGCAGCCGGGCGAGCAGTTCGCCCTGCAGCCGGGATCTGAAGATCGGCAGTTGCGGTGGGGCGGGGATGCGCACGTCGCGCTGGAATGCCGCGGCCGGCGGGCGGCCGCGCGGCCGCCCGTACTCCGCCGCCGAACCCACTGCATTCGATCGCATGTTCGAATACTAGAAGCCGCCTCCGACATCCCCGGGCGCCGAGAAGCGCCGCGAGAAGGCCGAAGGCGCACCGAAGGACGGCTCCCATGCGAGCCCCTTTCGCCGATGGTCGCGATGCACTCCATCGTCGAGGGGCGTCTCCGCAGCCGGAAGTGGAACGGCGTTCTGTGGATAACCCGGCTCAGAGTTCGGTCGGGGCCTCGGGCTCACGGATGAACAGGCAGAACGGGTGGCCGATCGGGTCGAGGAAGACGCGCACGTCGTCGGCCGGCTGGACGGCGGCGAGGACGGCGCCGCAGTCCTCGGCATGACGCGACGCCTCCTCCAGGTCGTCCACCTCGAGGTCCAGATGGGCCTGGATCTGCTGCGCGCCCTCCGCTGCGGGCCATGTGGGCGCGACGTGCAGCGGCTCCGCCTGGAAGGAGAGCCCCGTCCCGCCGCCGGGCGGACGCAGTTTCACCCAGCCGGGCACGTTCTGCACCACCGTCCAGCCCAGGAGGCGCTGGTAGAAGGCGGCCAGCTCCTGCGGGTCCGGGGCGTCCAGGACGGGTGCGGACAGGGCCATGCGCGGCGGACGGGTCACAACTGCTCCAGCCGGTAGGGGGCACGTCGGCGACATGATCCCCACGCAGCCCCCGGACATGCGGAAGGGCCCGCACCGAACGGGTCGGTGCGGGCCCTGCCGAGGGCTGAGGTGATCAGTCCTTGTTGAAGTTGACCGCGCCCTCGATGGGCGGGGCGTCGGGAACCGTGGCGGACGGCTTCGGCACGCCCCGGAAGGTGAACTTGGCGTCCAGGACCTCGTCGGCGTCCCGCGTGCCGCCCTCGGGATCGAAGTTCTCGGTGCCCACGATGACGATCTGGCCGGGCTTCAGCTCGTTGTAGAGGATCTTCTCGGAGAGCTGGTCCTCGATCTCGCGCTGGATCGTGCGGCGCAGCGGCCGGGCCCCGAGCACCGGGTCGTAACCCCGGATCGCCAGCAGGTCCTTGGCCTCCTGGCGCAGCTCCAGGCCCATGTCGCGGTCCTTCAGCCGCTCGTCCACCCGGGCGATCATCAGGTCGACGATCTGGATGATCTCCTTCGGGGTGAGCTGGTGGAAGACCACCGTGTCGTCGACGCGGTTGAGGAACTCGGGGCGGAAGTGCTGCTTGAGCTCCTCCGACACCTTGGCCTTCATCCGGTCGTAGGACCCCTGCTCGTCGTTCTGCCGGGCGAAGCCCATCGAGACGCCCTTGGAGATGTCCTTGGACCCCAGGTTCGTCGTCATGATGATGACGGTGTTCTTGAAGTCCACGACGCGGCCCTGCGCGTCGGTGAGGCGCCCGTCCTCCAGGATCTGCAGCAGCGAGTTGAAGATGTCCTGGTGGGCCTTCTCGATCTCGTCGAACAGCACGACCGAGAACGGCTTGCGGCGCACCTTCTCCGTCAGCTGGCCGCCCTCTTCGTACCCGACGTAGCCGGGCGGGGAGCCGAACAGCCGCGAGACGGTGTGCTTCTCCATGAACTCGGACATGTCGAGCTGGATCAGCGCGTCCTCGTCGCCGAACAGGAACTCCGCAAGGGTCTTGGACAGCTCGGTCTTACCGACGCCGGACGGGCCGGCGAAGATGAACGAGCCGCCGGGACGCTTCGGGTCCTTCAGGCCGGCGCGGGTACGGCGGATCGACTGCGAGAGCGCCTTGATGGCGTCCTCCTGGCCGATGACGCGCTTGTGGAGCTCGTCCTCCATGCGCAGCAGCCGGGTGGACTCCTCCTCGGTCAGCTTGAAGACCGGGATGCCGGTGGCGGTGGCGAGGACCTCGGCGATCAGCTCGTCGGTGACCTCGGCCACGACGTCCATGTCGCCGGCCTTCCACTCCTTCTCCCGCTGCGCCTTCTGGCCGAGAAGCTGCTTCTCGGAGTCGCGCAGCGCGGCGGCCTTCTCGAAGTCCTGCGCGTCGATCGCGGACTCCTTCTCGCGCCGCACGTCGGCGATCTTCTCGTCGTACTCGCGCAGGTCCGGCGGAGCGGTCATCCGGCGGATGCGCATCCGGGAGCCGGCCTCGTCGATGAGGTCGATCGCCTTGTCGGGCAGGAACCGGTCGCTGATGTAGCGGTCGGCGAGCTGCGCGGCGGCGACCAGCGCGCTGTCGGTGATCGACACGCGGTGGTGCGCCTCGTAGCGGTCGCGCAGGCCCTTGAGGATCTCGATGGTGTGGCTGAGCGACGGCTCGGCCACCTGGATCGGCTGGAAGCGGCGCTCCAGCGCGGCGTCCTTCTCCAGGTGCTTGCGGTACTCGTCCAGCGTGGTGGCGCCGATCGTCTGCAGCTCGCCGCGGGCCAGCATCGGCTTGAGGATGCTGGCGGCGTCGATCGCGCCCTCGGCGGCGCCCGCGCCGACGAGCGTGTGCAGCTCGTCGATGAACAGGATGATGTCGCCGCGGGTGCGGATCTCCTTGAGCACCTTCTTCAGGCGCTCCTCGAAGTCGCCGCGGTACCGGGAGCCGGCGACCAGCGCGCCCAGGTCGAGGGTGTAGAGCTGCTTGTCCTTCAGCGTCTCCGGGACCTCGCCCTTGACGATCTTCTGCGCGAGGCCCTCGACGACGGCCGTTTTACCGACGCCGGGCTCGCCCACGAGGACGGGGTTGTTCTTGGTGCGGCGGGACAGCACCTGCATGACCCGCTCGATCTCCTTGTCCCGGCCGATGACCGGGTCCAGCTTGCCCTCCCGCGCGGCCTGCGTCAGGTTGCGGCCGAACTGGTCGAGCACGAGGGAGGTGGACGGCGCGGACTCCGAGGGGCCGCCGGAGGCGGCCGGCTCCTTGCCCTGGTAGCCGTGCAGCAACTGGATCACCTGCTGGCGGACCCGGTTGAGGTCGGCGCCGAGCTTGACCAGCACCTGGGCGGCCACGCCCTCGCCCTCGCGGATCAGCCCGAGCAGGATGTGCTCGGTGCCGATGTAGTTGTGGCCGAGCTGCAGCGCCTCGCGCAGTGACAGCTCGAGGACCTTCTTGGCACGCGGAGTGAACGGGATGTGGCCCGACGGCGCCTGCTGGCCCTGGCCGATGATCTCCTCGACCTGCTGGCGAACCGCCTCGAGGCTGATCCCCAGGCTCTCCAGGGCCTTGGCAGCGACGCCCTCACCCTCGTGGATCAGACCCAGGAGGATGTGCTCGGTGCCGATGTAGTTGTGGTTGAGCATCCTGGCCTCTTCCTGAGCCAGGACGACAACCCGCCGCGCGCGGTCGGTGAACCTCTCGAACATCTCGTCGCTCCTCACAGAGCGGTTGGGCAGAGTCCGGAACGTCCGGAACTGTCCTTCCGCATGCTAGCCCGCCCCGAGGAGGCCGCCCGGTGCACTCCCACCAGAAGACGTTCCCCAGCTAAGCGCTGTTCAGTCTCATCCAACTACCGCATCGGTGCGTCATGTTCCCGCTACGCCCCAAGCGAACGGGGGCTTTCCGCAGGTCGTCCAGGGTCGCGTCCGAGGATCGTCGAACGGGGGCGATGTCCCGGTCTACCGCGCGGGGGCACGGGCCAAACCACCCGAACGCTACGCCACAAGCGAACGGCCCGTCTCATGGAGGGAGACGGGCCGCCGGAGCGGGGTGGGGCGGTCAGTTCGCCGCCTCGTACTGCTCGATCACGGTCGCCGGGATCCGGCCGCGCTCATTGACCTTGATGCCATTGTTCTTGGCCCAGGCACGGATCTCGGCGCTGCGCTCGCGGCTGGACGCTCCGCGCTGGCGGCGCCGCTTGTTGACCGTGCCCGCCTTGCGCGACTTCTCCACGAACGGCAGCAGAGAATCCCGCAGCTTCTTAGCGTTGGCGCCACTCAGGTCGATCTCGTAGGAGGCGCCGTCGATCGAGAACGCTACGGTCTCGTCCGCCTCGCCACCGTCGAGGTCGTCGACGAGAAGCACCTGAACCTTCTGTGCCATGGGGACAGACCTTTCGGCTGGAGCAAACTGCATTCGGTTGACAAAGATATACCGGGAAGTCTGCCGATGACAATTCAAGTCCGGGGTGAACATCCGTTGGCGGCGGCTATCGACGTCCCGTCCGGTGCGCACCGGGCACCGGCGGCCCTCGTCCGGATGAGGCGGCGTTCAATTCCGGCGGAGGCCCGGCCTGTGGATTTCGGCGTGACCGGGGTCACGGTGCACCGCCCTGACCTGGGCCGCCGAACGCGCATTGGACCAGGTATGGGGGCGGTCGGGCTTTCCGGCCGGAGGACCTTGGCGGGAAAAGTGTCCACCCGGACCATAACAGGGCCGGCACACCGGCACCCCTTGCCGACGTTTAACCCTGCCGTAACGGCACTAACCGGGGCAGGGCCCGGAATGCGCGGCGGACCGGCGCAGGGCCCGCTACCGGGCACGCAGCGCCGCCACCGGCGGATGTGGACGGATTACCAACCGCGGAGTCATGGCGAAATCTGTTGCCGCCCGGCGCACCGGAACTGGCGGCGGGACGCCGGAGCGTAACGCCGCCGGTACCTGCCGATCCCGAAATCTGTGGATAAGCGGTACAAAGCGGCCGCCCGCCCCAGTCCGGCGCGAGACGGCGTCCCATCCGGACTAACTGGACCGCCCAATGAAGGCCGAGTCCCCGCCGCAGCGGAAGCAGATCCAAACCGGAGGCGCCTTCCGGGACGAGACACATCGTCCGCGAATCCGGGCCCGTAACCTGAACGTGTCCGGAACGAGCTGGCATTGGCCCCCGCAAGTCCGGTGTCCGAAACGACACGGGATCCCCGCCAAAGCCCGACGGCCCCGGCGCACAAGCGGACGAGCCCGGGCGGGCAGCGGCCGTCACCGAGAGCGTCCGGAGCACCGCGCCGGTATGGCGGAGAGAGACGCGGAACGCCGGTGAATCAAGGCGTGCGGCGTTTTACGACCACGGTGCCGGCGAGCCGGTCATGGAGGGCCTGGCGGCGCGTCCCCTCGTATATGAACCCGGCGTTCGCCACCCAGAACAGGCCCGCCAGAAGACCGACAATGTGAACGGGCCGGAGCGCGATCGGCACCGCGTACACCGCGGCCCTCAGAACCGCCCGCGGGACGTTCGGACGGCCATAAGAGGCGTGCGGAAGGCCCGAAGCGGACGACGCGGTCTCGGTCTCCTCAGCGCCTGTGGCGGCGTCCTCAAGGCTGGAAGGGTCGGGGACGACCTGGATCCCCGCGAAGCGCTTGCCGAGGGTCCGTCCCCACAGGGCGAGCTGGACGGCCTCGTACAGCAGCATGCAGCCCGCCACGACGGGTGGCGCGACGATGTCGAGCTCGTGGCCGGAGACGAACTCCTTCACCACGATGATGATGGGCAGGCCGACGATCAGGGTGTCGACGATGCGCGCCAGGAGGCGCTGCCCGGGCTCGGCGAGCGCCGGGCCTTCGCCGTCCTCTGCTTGCGCGTCCTGGGCCGGATCGTCCTGCGCCATGGGCTCGTCGTCCGGGAGGCCGTTCTCCGTCCCGGACGGCTCGTCCGACCCCTGCGCGGGCGTTCGCGATGTCGCCATCGCGGTCCTACTCCGTGTACTCGGTGTACTCGTCGTATCCGACGCGCTCGTCAATGACGAGGGTGTCGGCGAAGCGGTCGTGCAGCGCCTGGTGCAGCGGCTGGTCCCAGATCGCCCAGAGATAGGCCATCAGGGCGCCCGCCCACACCAGCACCATCCCGTAAGCGAAGTACTGCCACACCATCACGGCCAGCACGAGGAAGAAGAAGACGCCGATCTGGTAGACGACGTGGGTGATGGCGGCGCGCCACACGGCCTGTGTCGTCGTCAGCTGGTTCCCGGCGGGACGGGCCTGGACGACGCCGATGCCCATGAAGCGCTTGCCGAACGTCCGGCCCCACATGGACAGCTGTACGGCCTCGTAAATGAACGGCAGCACCGACAGGACCGCGAACAGCGTGAAGATGATGGGCCAGTTCCAGATGCCGCCCTCGTCCTCGGTCTTGCTGCCGGGCTTGCCCAACCCGAACGCGCCGATCGTGATGGGAAGGACGAGCGCGAACCCGAAGACCGCCACGAGCGCGTTGTCGATGAGCCGGGCGCCCGCACGCCGCACAATCGGCGCCAGCGGCATGTCCCCGCCGGCGGAGCCGCCGTACTGGTCGTAGGCCGGCTCATAGGAGTCGTACGACGGCTGCTGCGGGTTCTGCCACTGCTGCTCATAGGACGGAGGCTGCTGCTGTTGCTGCCACTGCTGCGCGGGCGGTTGCCCATGCCGCTCGGGCTGCTGCCATTGCGGGGGACTCTGGTACTGGGGCGGCGGTCCGTACGAACCCTGCCCCTGCGGCGGCTGGTAGGGCGGCCGCCCGCGGTTGCGGGAATCACTCATCTGGGTCAGTCCTCCAGGCGAAGCAACATCCGGGTGTTGCCCAACGTATTGGGCTTGACCCTGTCGAGGTCCAGGAACTCCGCAACGCCTTCGTCGTAGGAGCGGAGGAGCTCCTCGTACACCTCTGGCGCCACCGGAGTACCGAGAATCTGCTGGAAGCCATGGCGCGCGAAGAACTCCACTTCGAAGGTAAGACAGAAAACCCGCCGAACGCCTAGTTCCCGTGCGGTTTCCAGGAGCCGCGCGACGATGCGGTGCCCGATTCCGCGTCCGCCGTACCCCTTGTCCACGGCGACCGAGCGGACCTCCGCCAGGTCCTCCCACATCACGTGGAGCGCCCCGCAGGCCACCACGGGACCGCCCTCGCCCGGGCCGACGCCCTCGATGTCCTCGGCGACCCAGTACTCCTGGACGTCCTCGTACAGCTTCACCGTCGACTTCTTGAGCAGGCGTCGCCCCGACCCGGCGTACAGATCGACCAGCCTGCGGATCCCCTGAACGTCGGCGGTACGAGCACGCCTGATGACGACTTCCACAAACAGGCGAGGTTACCGAACCCCGGCCCGTTCCCGGCCACCGGCGCCGCACCACCGGGCCGCGCGCATCCCGGCGGCCCCGCAAGCACCGCCAAAACCGGCGCTTCCCCCGCGCATCGTCCGCCACGACCTGCGAATTCGCATGTTCTGGTTGGCATCCAATGGCGGTTCCGTTAGTGTCCCGCTCTGACGTCGGCCTTCCGCGAAGCGGAGGCCGGACCGCCGAGTCCACGGGCCGCAGCCGGCGCCCCGAGGAGCCGGGGACCCACTTTCGGAGCGTTCGGGGGACCACCCCGAGCCGATGCCGTCTGGGGTGAATCCGCTACCGCGTGGACCGATCCGCGCGCGCAGCGGACGGGCTGCTCCGGCCCGAACCCGTCAGCTAACTCGGTAGGCGGACAAGGAGAGGAGATTTGGTGCGGACGGCTCGTTTCCGCGTCCGGGCGCTCACGGTCGCCGGCGCGCTCACCGCCCTTTCCATCGCGCCGCACGTGGTGGCGCCGCATTCGCTTCCGGCGGCGCACGCCGATCCCGACCCGTCGGCCAAGGAACTGAAGGACCAGGCGTTCAAGCTCTCGGACCAGCTGGAGAAGCTCACCGAGCAGTACAACGGCCTGAAGGTGAAGCTGCAGCAGTCGCAGCGGGCGGCGAAGGTCGCCGCCTCCAACGCCACGCGCCAGCAGAAGTCGCTGGAGGGCCTGCGCGAGAAGGTCGGCGCGCTGGCCGCCACCAGCTACATGCAGGGCGGCACCGACCCCACGGTCTCGTTCATCTCCGCCCAGGACCCGCAGGCCGTCCTCGACCAGGCCGCGACGCTCAACTACTTCGCCACCCAGGACAGCACGCAGGTGCTCGGCCTCATGCAGGCGATGCAGTCGGCCCAGCGCGCGCGCAAGTCCGCCGAGGAGCGCGCCCAGCAGGTCGAGCAGCTGAGGGCGCAGCTCACCGATCAGAAGAAGAAGGTCACTTCCGCCTACGAGAAGGTCCGCGGCAAGGCCGTCAAGAAGGACCCGACCCTGCTGGCGAAGCTGCCGGTCGTCGGCGACGGCAAGGCCGCGGAGGCGCTGCGGTACGCGATGAGCAAGCTCGGCAGACCGTACGTGTGGGGCGCGGCCGGTCCGACCACGTTCGACTGCTCCGGCCTGACGATGTGGGCCTACAAGCAGGTCGGCATCAATCTGCCGCACTACACCGGCAGCCAGTGGAACGCCGGCACGCACGTCCCGGAGAGCCAGATGCAGCCGGGCGACCTGATCTTCTTCTACTCCGACCTGCACCACATGGGCATGTACGTCGGCGGCGGCAAGATGATCCACGCCCCCCACACCGGCGACGTGGTCCGCATAGCGTCCCTGGAAGGCCGCCCCATAGCCGGCGTAGTCCGAGTCGCATAACCGCGCCGGACGAAGAGTTCCGCACCACGCAGGGCCCGCAACGGACAAGAGCTCTAACCTAAGCCGGAACGGACCGCAACGTTGCGATCGCGTGCGAAGCCAAGTTCGAGCGAAGCGAGAACTTGATCGCGCAGCGAGGCCCCCAGGGCCGAGCCGGAGCGATGCTGCGATCGCACTTTGCCCGCCGAAGGAAGGCGCCCCAGCGCCTGACGCCAAGGGCAAAGCAATGAATCCGTCCGCGGCGGCGCTTCTGCAGGGACCTACCTGTCAGGGGTTCGGCGCCGCCGCTGCGGGGTCGGACGAGTTCGCGTCGCTGGACTTGCTTCCGGTCGGGCTGGTTTCCGGGTGACGCCCGCCGTCCCCTGACGGGCGTCGTCGGGTCGCGCTAGATGAGCTGCCTTCGGGCCGCCCACACCACGGCCTCGATAGGGGTGTTGACCTCCAGGCGGTCGCAGATGTTGCGCAACCGCCGGCGCAAGGTGCGTGCGCTCAGTTCCAGCTTGCGTGCCGCCACATCAGCGGTGACACCGCTGGCGATCTGGGCGAGCAACCTGATCTCGTCGTCGCTCAGCCCGAAATCGAGTGTGGCTGTTTCCACTCCGTCCTCCCTCGTCCGTGGTTTTGATGACCGCGGGGATGCAGCCTTCCGCTGCACAGGCACGGGTTGGGCCTCGAACTGCATGCGTTGGGTTGCCGGGTCCGGAGCCTTCCGGACTTAGATCATCGGTTCGGTTCCTTTGCTGTCTGACGAAGCTTGGCCGGAGGTGGCCGAAAGGCCGATTGCGGGGTCGTGCGGGGGAACTCCGGGTGACGATTCAGTCGTTGGCCCCGTTGGCAGGGTCGGGTCTCGATCGCCGTCAAGGAACCCGTCCCCCTCCTCGTTGGACTCACCTGATCTCGCCGCGGACGAAGATCGTGAATCGTTTCAAGCTACGCTTCGGCTCGGAACGCTAGGCGGCCGGATCCGGCCCGTCAAGCGCTGGTTAAGTGCTATCTGTGCCCGGATGGTCGCATTGCGTGACCGGGTTTTCGGGGATTGACACAGGAAAGCCCAACTACCTGGGAAAACACAACCGGGGCGGACGAGGAGCGACTTGCCACAGACCAGTATCCGCGAGGTCGCGAGGCGTGCCGGGGTCTCAGTTGGGACCGTTTCGAATGTCCTAAACCGGCCAGATCTCGTGGCCGAAGCTACCCGTGACCGCGTCCGCGCGGCGATCGAGGAGCTCGGTTTCGTCCGGAACGAGTCGGCGCGCCGGCTCCGGACGGGTCCCGCCCGCACCGCGGGCGAGTTCGGCGACGAGCCGCGCCGCGCGTTCGGCGTCGTCGTCGAGGATCTCACCAATCCGTACGCGGCGGACGTGGTGCGCGGCGCGGAGGAGGCGCTGAACGCGGCGGGCCACGACGCGCTCTGGCTGTCCAGCGACCATTCCGCCGCCAAGGAGGCCCGCTCGCTGGAACTGCTCGAGGACCAGCACGCCGCGGGCGCGCTGATCGTTCCGGTCGGTTTGGGTCCGTCCGGAATCCGGCGGCTGCGCGCCGCCGGGCTGAGCGTCGTGCTGATCGACCGGGACGTCTCCGACGCGTGCGCGGTGCATGTCGACCATGTCGCGGGCGGGGAGCTGGCCGCGGCGCACCTGCTCGGGATCGGCCGCGAGCGGATCGCGTTCGTCAGCGGCGCGCCGGAGCCGCAGCCCTGCGTCGAGCGCCGCGACGGCGCGGCCCGCACGATCGTGGAGGCCGGTCTGGGCAAGCCGCCCGTGCTCGTCCAGGACGCGTTGAGCCCGACCGAGGGGCGGCGGGCGGCGCGGCGGCTGCTGGAGATGTCGCCGCGGCCGGACGGGGTGTTCTGCGCGAACGACCTGCTGGCCATCGGGTTGATCAACGAGCTGACCCGGCTCGGCGCGCGCGTCCCGGCCGACATCGCGGTGGTCGGCTACGACGACATCGAGCTGGCGGCCAGCGCCGCTGTGCCGCTGACGACGGTCAAGCAGCCGCGCCGGGCGCTCGGCTGGGAGGCGGCGGAGCTGGCGATGGCCGAGACCCGGGAGGGCAAGGCGCACCAGCACCGCCAGGTGGTCCTGGCTCCGGAACTGGTCGTCCGCGAATCGGCCTGACTTCTGGCACTATTGACATCGCGTCTTAATTTCGGGTGACTTGCCCTATGACGGACACGCGGGAACAGGTGGCGCGGGCCTCGCGGCAGGACGCGGACGCGGCGGCGATCCTCGGATTCGACCCGTCCGATACCGCCTTCCATGCCGATCCCTACGCGCACTACCGGGAGCTCGCGGCGGGCGGCAGGCTGCGGCGAACGACCGTGGGGCTGTGGGTCAGCACGTCCTATGAACTCTGCGAGCAGGTGCTGCGGGACCCGCGGTTCGGGCACCGGCCCGAGGGCGGCGGCCTGTGGCGCGAGGCGCCGCAACGGAACCGCTCGTTCCTGACGATGGACCCGCCCGACCACACCAGGCTGCGCCGGCTCGTCAGCAAGGCGTTCACACCGCGGCTGGTCGAGCGGCTGCGGTCGCGGGTCGAGGCGCTGGTGGACGAGCTGCTGGACGGCGCGTCCGGCGACGTCGACCTGATCGCGGCGCTGGCGTACCCGCTGCCCGTCATCGTGATCAGCGAGATGCTGGGCGTCCCGCCGCGCGACCGGGACCTCTTCAAGGGCTGGTCGGACGCCCTGGCCCGCGGCCTGGACCCCGACTTCCTGCTGCCCGAGGCGGAGATCGCGCTGCGGGACGAGGCGCGCTCGGAGTTCGCCGCCTACTTCCGCGAGCTGGCCGCCGAGCGCCGCGCGGACCCGCGCGACGACCTGCTGAGCGCGCTGGTGGGCGTCTCCGACGGCGGCGACGTCCTGTCGGAGGAGGAACTCCTCGCGACGTGCGTGCTGCTGCTCGTCGCGGGCCACGAGACGACCGTCAACCTGATCGGGAACGGCGCGCTGGCGCTGCTGCGGCATCCGGAGCAGCTCGCCGCGTTCCGGGAGCATCCGGGCAACGTCGCTGCGGCCGTGGAGGAGCTGCTGCGCTACGACCCGCCCGTCCAGCTGACGCTGCGGGCCGCGCTGGAGGACGTCGAACTCGGCGGCTCCCTGATCGAGCGGGGACGGCTCGTCCTGCTGCTGACCGGCGCCGCCAACCGGGACCCGTCGGTGTTCGCCGACCCGGACCGTCTCGACCTCGGGCGATACGCGGAGGGGCGGGACGCGCCGCGCCACCTGGCGTTCGGGCACGGCGTCCACTTCTGCCTCGGCGCGCCGCTCGCCCGGCTGGAGGGCCAGATCGCGCTGAAGAAGCTGTTCGAGCGCGACGTGGCCCTCGCGGCCGGCGACGGCGACCTGGTGTACCGCGACAACCTGGTGTTGCGCGGGCTGCGCGACCTGCCGGTGACTATTCGGGCTTGACCAGCGGGAACAGGATCGTGTCGCGGATGCCCTTGCCGGTGAACGCCATGATCATCCGGTCGATGCCGGCGCCCATCCCGCCGGTCGGCGGCATCGCGTACTCCAGCGCGCGCAGGAAGTCCTCGTCCAGCTGCATGGCCTCGGGGTCGCCGCCCGCCGCCAGCAGCGACTGCTCGGTCAGCCGGCGGCGCTGCTCGACCGGGTCGACCAGCTCGGAGTAGGCGGTGCCGAGCTCGGTGCCGAACCCGATCAGGTCCCACTTCTCGGTGAGCAGCGGCTCGGCGCGGTGCTGGCGGGTCAGCGGCGAGGTCTCCAGCGGGTAGTCCATGACGAACGTCGGCTGGACCAGGGTGTGCTCGATCAGCTCCTCGAAGATCTCCTGGACGAGCTTGCCCTGCCCCCACTTGGGGTCCCAGGTGATGCCGCGGGCGTCGGCGAGCTTGCGGACGGTCTCGATCGGCGTGTGCGGGGTGATCTCCTCGCCCAGCGCCTCCGACACCGACCCGTACAGCGTGATCCGCGGCCACTCGGGCAGGCCGAGGTCGATCTCGACGCCGTCGTGCACGACCACGGACGTGCCGAGGGCGGCGACGACCGCCTTCTGGTACATCCGCTGGGTCAGGTCGGCCATGTCGTTGTAGTCGAGGTACGTCCCGTACGCCTCGAGCATGGTGAACTCGGGGTTGTGGGTGGAGTCGGCGCCCTCGTTGCGGAAGTTGCGGTTGATCTCGAAGACCTTCTCGATGCCGCCGACGACGAGCCGCTTGAGGTACAGCTCGATCGCGATCCGCAGGTACAGCTCCATGTCGTAGGCGTTGATGTGCGTCCTGAACGGACGCGCCGCCGCCCCGCCGTGGATCGGCTGCAGCATCGGGGTCTCGACCTCGAGGTACCCCTCCTCGTGCCAGAAGTCGCGGACGGCGCGCACGGTGGCGCTGCGGATCCGCGCCATCTTCCGGGCCTCGTCGTTGACGATCAGGTCGACGTAGCGCTGCCGCACCCGGGCCTCGGGGTCGGTGAGGCCGGCGTGCTTCTCCGGCAGCGGCCGCAGGCACTTGGAGGTGATCGCGAACCCGTCCGCCATGATCGACAGCTCGCCGCGCCTGGAGGTGATCACCTCGCCCTCGACGCCGACGTGGTCGCCGAGGTCGACCTCGCGCTTCCAGAAGTCGAGCCGCTCCTGCCCGACCTTCGCCAGCGACAGCATGATCTGGATGTCGCCCGAGCCGTCCCGGATCGTGGCGAAGCACAGCTTGCCGGTGTTGCGGACCAGCATGACGCGGCCGGTGACGCCGACCTTCTCCCCCGTCTCGGTGCCCGGCTCCAGGTCCGGGTGTTTCTCCCGGATCTCGGCGATCGTCGCCGTGCGCGGGAAGGTCACCGGGTAGGGGTCGACGCCGGCCTCGCGCAGGCGGTCGAGCTTCTCCCGGCGGACGCGCATCTGCTCCGGAAGGTCATCGAGGGTCTCGTCACTCACGGCTCAAGGCTATCCAGCCCGCCGCACGCCCCGCGAACGAGTTCGGGGTGATCGGCGGGGCCGGCCGCGACGAGCGGGCCGAGGTCGCGGGCCAGGGCGGCGGCGACCGTCCGGAACGCGCGGACGCGCGGGTCGGCGTCGCCGCGGCGGGTCGCCAGGACGCTGCTGTCCCACGGCGCGTCCAGGATCGGGAGGTACCGGACGCCCGGCCACGGATAGAACCGGGCGAACGACCGCAGCCCCGTCCCGACGCCGCGTCCGGCGGCGATGCTGAGCAGCACGTCCTGCGGGGTGCGCGCCACGTCCGGGCCGCGCCGCCCGCGCTCGCCGTTCACCGCCGGGGTGAAGTAGAGGTAGTCGGTGAACACGCTCGGCGTGGTCTCGGGCACGGCGACGATGGGCAGGTCGAGGACGTCGGCGAGGTGCAGCGCACCGGCCTGCGCGAACGGGCCGTCCGCCGGGACGCCGACGATCCGCGGCTCGGTGGTCAGCACGTCGGCCTCGACCCGGTCGTCGTCGGGCGCCGGGCGCACGAACGCGACGTCCACCTTCCGCTCGACCAGCGCGGACACGTGCTCGGTGAAGTCCAGCGGCACGATCGTCAGCCGCGCCGCGGGCCGGGACCGCCGGTACGCGCGCACGATGGCCGGGGTGAGTTCCGCCGACCCGTGCCCCATCACGCCGACGCGGAACACCGCGTCGTCCTCGCCGCGCAGGTCGGCGACCGCGCCGGCGGCGGCGTCGACGGCCGCGAGGGCGGCGCGGGCGTGCGGGACGAACCGCTCCCCCGCCTCGGTCAGCCGCAGCGGGGACCGCTCCAGCAGCCGGACGCCGAGTTTCCGTTCGAGCCGCTGGACGTGCGCGGTGACCGCGGGCGGCGACAAGAACAGCCGTGCCGCGGCCCGCGAGAACTGGCCTTCCTCGACGACCGCGAGGAAGGAGGCCAGCTCACGCAGTTCCATGTTCGTCACGGTAACCCGCGATGCGGCCCTATACCTCCGGTGGCGCCCGACTATGGCCCGTTACCGACGTCACATCGCCGGGCCGTTCACGATTCGCGAAGCGTCGGGGACCACCGGGACGGAGCCTTCTAGACAGGGGGTCATGGCTACCACCTCGTCCACCTCATCCCCCTCGTCCGGTGGCGCCCGCTGGCTCCCGATCGCCTCGATCATGTTCGGGGTCGGCTGGGGCGCCAACCAGTTCGCCTCGCTGCTCGGGCTCTACACCGACCGGCTGCACCTCGGCGACGGCGGTGCGCAGGCCATGTTCGGCGTGTACGCGCTGGGGCTGGTGCCCGGGCTCGTCCTCGGCGGGCCGGCGTCCGACCGGTACGGGCGGCGCCGGATCGCGCTGCCGTTCGCGTGCATGTCCGCGCTGGTCACGTTGGTGCTGATGGCGGGCGTCGCGGCCCCGTGGCTGCTGTACGCGGGCCGGCTGCTGGCCGGCGTCGTGACCGGGGCCGTCCTCGCCGCGGGCACCGCGTGGGTGAAGGAGCTCATGCCGGTGTCGGGGACGCGGATGACCGCGCTCGCCGTCTCGGCGGGCTTCGGCGCGGGGCCGCTGGTGTCGGCGCTCGTCGCGCAGTGGGCGCCGCACCCGCTGGTCACCGCGTACCTGCCGCACCTGCTGATCATGCTGCTGACCGTCCCGCCGGCGTTCCGCGTCCCGGAGACCCGCGTCCCGCGCCCCCCGGAGGGCGCCGGGCGGCGGCTCGGGCTGTCCGGAGTGCGCAACCCCGCGTTCCGGCGGACGATCGCACCGGTCGCCGTCTGGACGTTCGCCGCGCCCGTCAGCGCGTTCGCGCTGCTGCCGGTGGTCGTCCCGGTCCACCACCTGCCGATCGCCTACGCGGGCGCGATCACCGGGCTCACCCTCGCGGCCGGCATGGCGGCACAGCCCCTCGCGCGGCGGCTGGAGGCGCGGCATCCGCGGCTCGTCGCCGCCGCCGGGCTCGGCGCGATCACCTGCGGGCTGCTGCTCGCCGCGCTGACCATCACCGCCGGGCTGCCCGTCCTCAACGCGGTGACGGCGGTCGTGCTCGGCGCCGGGTACGGGTTCGTGCTGACCTACGGGCTCGGCGAGGTCGCGCGGATCGCCGCACCGGGCGAGCTGGCGGGCCTCACCGCCGTCGCCTATGCCCTGGTCTATGTCGGGATGTTCGCGCCGCTGGTGCTGACCGTCCTGGCGAAGGCGGTCCCGCTCGGCGCAGTCCTCACCGTCATGGCGGCTTTGGCGGGCGCGTGCCTGGTGTACGTCTCCCGCCAGACGCGCGTCCCGCTCCGGACGGCGCGTCCGGACGTCAGGGAGTGTTCCGCTGGTAGATGAGCCGGAGCCCGATCAGGGTGAGCCACGGCTCGAACACGTCGATGCTGCGGGACTCCTCCAGCACCAGCGGCGCGAGGCCGCCGGTCGCGATGACGGTCACCTCGTCGGGGTCGTCGACCAGTTCCTCCGTCATCCGCTCGACGATGCCGTCCACCTGCCCGGCGAAGCCGAAGATGATGCCGGACTGCAGCGCCTCCACCGTGTTCTTGGCGATCACGCTGCGCGGCCGGACCAGCTCGATCTTGTGCAGCTGGGCGCCGCGCGACGACAGCGCGTCGATCGAGATCTCGATGCCGGGCGCGATGGCGCCGCCCACGTACTCGCCCTTGGCGGAGACGGCGTCGAACGTCGTCGCGGTGCCGAAGTCGACCACGATCGCCGGGCCGCCGTGGGTGTGCACGGCGGCCAGCGCGTTCACGATGCGGTCGGCCCCGACCTCCTTGGGGTTGTCCATCCGGATGGGCACCCCGGTCTTGACGCCGGGCTCCACGATCACCGCCTGCACGTCGCCGTAGTAGCGGCGGCACATCTCCCGCATCTCGTGCAGGACGGACGGGACCGTGGAGCACAGCGCGATGCCGCTGATGTCGGTCTCGGCCAGCAGCGGGCTCTGCTGGACCAATCCCTGCAGGACCACCGCGATCTCGTCGGCGGTCCGCCGCGGATCGGTGTTGATCCTCCAGTGCTCGATCACCTCTTCGCCCTCGAAAAGGCCGAGGACGGTATGGGTGTTACCGACGTCGATGGTGAGCAGCATCCGGTCCCCGCTGGTCAGGAGAAGTCAAGGCCGATGTCGAACACGCGCGCCGAGTGCGTCAGCGCACCGACGGCAAGGTAGTCCACCCCGGTCACGGCGACGTCTCGGGCCCGCTCCAGGGTAAGCCCACCGCTGGCCTCCAGCTCCGCCCGGCCCGCGACGAGCCGCACCGCCTCGGCCATCTCGGCGTCGGTCATGTTGTCCAGCAGGATGCTCTTCGCGCCCACCGCGAGCGCCTCTTCCACCTGGTCAAGGGTGTCGCACTCGACCTGGACGTGCAGCGACGGGTACACCGCCCGGATCGCCTCGTAGGCCTTGGTGACGCTTCCGGCCGCCGCGACGTGGTTGTCCTTGATGAGCGCGGAGTCGTGCAGGCCCATGCGGTGGTTGACGCCGCCGCCGCAGTGCACGGCGTACTTCTGCAGCGCGCGCAGGCCCGGCAGCGTCTTGCGGGTGTCGCGGACCTTCGCCTTGGTGCCCTCCATCGCGTCCGTCCAGCGGCGGGCGGCGGTCGCGATTCCGGACAGGTGGGTGAGCAGGTTCAGTGCCGTCCGTTCGGCGCGGAGCACGGCCCTGGTCGGCCCCTCGACCGAGATCAGGACCTGGCCGGGGACGACCCGGTCGCCGTCGGCGGCCTTCGCCTCGTAATCCACGTCCAGCAGCTCGAACACGACCGCGGCCACCGGGATACCGGCGACGACGCCCGCTTCGCGGGCCCGGAAGTCCCCGGTCGACGACGCCTCCGGTGCGAAGATCGGCTCGCTGGTCACATCGACCGGGCCGTCCTCGTCCAGCGCCGTGCGGACGAGGTTTTCCACAGCCTGTGGATCGAGCCCCGCGTCCTTGAGCTTCTGCGAGAGTTCGGGTGTCACTCGTCGTTCCCTTCGAGAGGTTCGTATGCCGTCGTCAGGACGTTCCCCGCCAGCCGCGTGACCAGATGGCCGCGCCAGCGCCCGTCGGACCGTTCCGGGAAGTCCTGCCGCCAGTGGCTGCCGCGCGTCTCCTCGCGCAGCCGCGCGGCGGCGACGATCGCCGACGCGACGGTGTGCAGGTTCGTGGCCTCCCACGCCTCCACCCCGGGCCCGGTGCCGCCGCGTGGAAGGGCGGCCAGCTCCCGCGCCGCCGCGTCGAGCCCCTCGGCGCTGCGCAGGACGCCCGCGAACGACGTCATGATCCGCTGGATCTCCCCCCGCGCCCCCGGATCGACCAACCCGCCGACCCCAGTCGCCACCGCATCCGCGACGAGCGTGTCCGCGGGACCGGCGGAGTCCGCGGCGGCCAGGTCGTCGGTGAGGGCGGTGGCGATGCGGGCGGCGAAGACCAGGCCCTCCAGCAGGGAGTTGGACGCCAGCCGGTTCGCGCCGTGCACGCCGGTGCAGGCGACCTCGCCGCAGGCGTACAGGCCGGGGACGGTCGTGCGCCCGTAGAGGTCGGTGCGGACGCCGCCGCTGGAGTAGTGCGCGGCGGGCACGACCGGGATCGGCTCGGTCACCGGGTCGATGCCGTGGTGCCGGCAGGCGGCCAGGATGGTCGGGAACCGCCGCTCCCACATCGCCGCGCCGAAGTGCCGGCCGTCCAGCAGCATGCAGGGCTCGCCGGTCTCCCGCATCCGGTTCATGATCCCCTTGGCGACGACGTCGCGCGGGGCGAGCTCGGCCAGCTCGTGGCGGCCGACCATGAACCGCTCGCCGGAGTGGTCGACGAGGTGGGCGCCCTCCCCGCGGACGGCCTCGGAGATCAGCGGCTGCTGGCCCCGCGCGTCCGCGCCGAGCCACAGCGGGGTCGGGTGGAACTGGACGAACTCCAGGTCGGTGACGGCGGCGCCGGCGCGCAGTGCGAGCGCGACGCCGTCGCCGGTCGACACCTCGGGGTTGGTCGTGGCGGAGAACACCTGGCCGAGGCCGCCGGTGGCCAGCACCACGGCGCGGGCGCGGACGGCGCCGACGCCGTGCGGCTGGCCCTCGCCCATCACGTGCAGGGTCACGCCGGCGGCGCGTCCGGCGGCGTCCTTCAGCAGGTCGAGGACCAGCGCGTGCTCGATGACCTCGACGCCGGAGTCCTTCAGCTCGGCGAGCAGGGCGCGGCTGATCTCGGCGCCGGTCGCGTCGCCGCCCGCGTGGGCGATGCGGCGGCGGTGGTGGCCGCCCTCGCGGGTCAGCGCGATCTCGCCGTCTCCGGCGCGGTCGAAGGCGGCGCCGAGCTCGATCAGCCCGAGGACGGCGTCCGGGCCCTCGGTGACGAGCACGCGGACGGCGGCCTCGTCGCAGAGGCCGACCCCGGCGGTGAGGGTGTCGGCGAGGTGGTCGTCGGGGGTGTCGTCGGGGGCGAGGGCGGAGGCGATGCCGCCCTGCGCCCAGCGGGTGGAGCCGGCGTCGAGCAGGGCCTTGGTGACGAGCAGGACGCGCCCGTGCGGGCGGCAGCGCAGCGCCGCGACCAGGCCGGCGATGCCGGAGCCGATGACGACCACGTCGGCGTCGGCGGTCCAGCCGGGGGCGGGGGCGTCGAGAACGGAAGGGATCATGAGCCCTCCTCGGGGATCGGTTCTCGTCATTGTGACATTATCCCTGGGAACTCCGAACGCTCGACCCCCGATTTCGGGGTAAAACCCCAGATAGCAGGACGACCGCGCACCCCGCCCGGGGGATGCGCGGCCGCCCTGCCCGCGGGCCGAGGCCGTCAGCGATGCACGAGGTCGCCCCGGACGTCGTCGCCGCCCGGAACCGGCTCGGCCGGGTCGGAGCCCAGCGAGATGATCCGGTTGGAGCGGTCGACGTGCACCACGCGCGGCTCGAACTCGCGCGCCTCGGCGTCGGTCATCTGCGCGTACGCGATGATGATCACCAGGTCGCCGGGCTGCACCAGCCGCGCCGCCGCCCCGTTGATGCCGATCACGCCGGAGCCGCGCTCGCCCGCGATCAGGTAGGTCTCCAGGCGGGCGCCGTTGTCGATGTCGACGATGTGCACCTGCTCGCCGGGCAGCAGGTCCGCGGCGTCCATCAGGTCCTGGTCCAGGGTGAGCGAGCCCACGTAGTGCAGGTCCGCCTGGGTGACGGTGGCGCGGTGGATCTTCGACTTGAACATCGTCCGGAACATCAGCGCTCCTTCGGGGTGACGAGCTGGAGGGGCAGGTTGTCGATCAGATGGGTGGCGCCGACGCGGCCGGCGGCGGCGAGCACGGCCGGACCGGTGTAGCCGGTCGTGACCTGGAGGAACGTGGACGGGTCGACGAGCACCAGGTAGTCGAGCTCGAGCGGCGGCTCGGCGCCGGCGGCCTTGTCCAGCACGGCCGCCGCCGCGCCGACCACCGCCTCCGGCCCCTCGTCCACCGCGTCGGCGCCCGCGTACAGCGCCCGCGACAGCGCGAGGGCCGTGCGCCGCTCGTCCGGCGACAGGTACCGGTTGCGGCTCGACAGCGCCAGCCCGTCCCGCTCGCGGACGGTCGGCGCGCCGACGATCTCGACCGGCACGTTGAGGTCGGCGACCATCCGGCGGATCATCGCCAGCTGCTGGGCGTCCTTCTGCCCGAAGACCGCCACGTCCGGACGCACCAGGTTCAACAACTTCAGCACGACCGTGAGCATTCCGTCGAAGTGGCCGGGCCGCGCGGCGCCCTCCACCCGCTCGCCCATCGGCCCCGACCGGACCGTGACCTCGGGCTCGCCCGGGTACATGACCTCGCGGGACGGCGCGAACACGATGTCGACGCCCTCCGCCGCGCAGGCCTCGAGGTCGGCCTCGAACGTGCGGGGGTAGCGGTCGAAGTCCTCGTTCGGCCCGAACTGCAGCGGGTTGACGAAGATGCTCACCGCGACCGCGTCCGCGCGCCGCCGCGCCTCGCGGATCAGGGACCGGTGCCCCTCGTGCAGCGCGCCCATGGTCGGGACGAGCGCCAGAGCGCCCGCCACCCCGCCGCGGGCGGCGTCCAGTTCCTCGCGGGTGGCGGCGATGACGGGCGTCACGACGCGCCCTCCGGCTCGCTCACTGATCCTCCCTGGTCGGTCGTCCGGCGGTCGCCGGCGCTGGTGAGTCGGGTGTTCGGCATGCGATGGCGGGCGGCCGTCAGTCGGCCAGCGCTTCGAGGAGCCGCTCGGCGTCCTCGGGTTTGAGCAGCCCGGCGCCGAGCGCGCGGTCGGCGGTGAGGCGGGCCAGCGCGATGTAGGCGCGGCGGCTCTCCGCCGAGACCCTGCCGAGCTCGGCGACGTGGTCGGCGACCGTGCCGGCGTCGCCGCGGGCGACCGGCCCGGTCAGCCCGTCGAGGCCGAGCCGCAGCGCGTTGTCGAGGGCGGCGCCGAGCAGCGGGCCGAGCATCCGGCCGGGCTCGCCGACGCCCGCGGCGCGCAGCAGGTCCATCGCCTCGACGACCAGCGTGACCAGGTGGTTCGCACCGCCGGCGAGGGCTGCGTGGTACAGCGGGCGGCGGTCCTCGGCGATCCACACCGGTTCGCCGCCCATCTCCACGGCGAGCGCCTCGGCGACCGGGCGCAGCGGCTCGGGCGCGGTGACGCCGAAGGAGATGCCGGTGAGCCGGTTCACGTCGTCGGGGCGGCCGGTGAACGTCATCACCGGGTGCAGCGCCAGCGGCAGCGCCCCGGCGCGGGTCAGCGGGTCGAGGACGGCGTACCCGTACCGCCCGCTGGTGTGCATGACGAGCTTGCCGGTGACGGGGACGCCGGCGGACACCAGGCCCGCCGCCAGCTCGGGCAGCGCGTCGTCGGGGACGGTCAGCAGCACCAGGTCGGCGGCCGCCACGACCTCCTGCGGGGTGGCGACGTCCGCGCCGGGCAGCCGTTCCGCCACCCGCTCGCGCGAGCGGTCGGAAACCGCGGCGGCGGCGACCACGCGGTGGCCCGCGCGGGCGAGGGCCGCGCCGAGCGCGGTGCCGACGCGGCCGGCGCCGACGACGCCGACCGACAGCCGGGCGGGCCGGTCCTCGGGCCGCGGCTCCCCGGCCCCCTGCGTCTCCCCGGCCCCCGGCCCGTCTCCGGGCGCGGCGGGGTCGGCCGTGAATGGGTCCATCTGTTCGTTCCAGTCCTCAAGGTGGGTACCGGACGTGCGCGCCCCAGCGTACCCGCGGGTCACGGGCGCGTCCTCCGGCGGGTCGCGGGCGCCCGGAACGGCACGGGCTCCGCGAACACCATCACACATCGGTGACGGTGGGGCTACCTGTCGTAACGTCCGTGTCGGCCGAGCGGTCACAGTTCGCAGGTGACGGACGGTGAAGCCTTGCGGGGACGCGGAAGCGGGGCGTAACCATGATGGTGACGACGTCGTCACGCAAGGTGAATGGCAGCAATGACCAGGGCGCTCCGCCCCCGACGAGATGGAGCAGACTTTGATCAGGACAGCCCTCAAGACCGGTGCGGTCGTCGCGACCCTCGCGGGGACGGCCTTCGCCGCCACTCCGGCCAACGCCGACACCTACAACCACAACACCGCCGTCGGGAACAGCACCAACGTGATGATCGTCGGCGGCTATGGCGTGACCTGCGGTTCCGTCTCCGTCGGCAGCCAGTCCGGCACGGGCTGCAACGGCAACCACGTGTACAACGGGCACAACCACAGCGGTACCGGCGGCTGGGTCGGGCACCGGCGCTGGTGACCGCGTGACGCCGCCGCGGGCCCGCCCGGCGGCCCGGGGCCGGGCCCTGCCCGGCCGTCCCCAGGGCGCTCCCGCGGCGCCCCGCCGCACCGCGACGCCGTCCTCACGGTGAGGCGAGGCACCTGTCCTGCCGACGACGCGCCCGGATTCGGTGACTCTCCGAATCCGGGCGCTCGTCACATTCCGTGCACAACACCGTCGGCCGTGGACGAGGCGGCCGGTCAGTCGTGCGCGAGCGACTCCACGATGGACGCCCGCGCCGCCCTGCGCGCCGGCAGCACCGCGGCCAGCGTGCCCGCCGCACCCGCCAGCAGCACGAACCCGGTCACCTGGAGATAGGGCAGCGAGAAGATCGCGCCGTCCTCCATCGCGTTGGTCGCCGCCCAGCCGAACACCACCCCGAGCACGACCCCGGTGAACGCGCCGATCACGGCCATGACCAGCGCCTCCACCGACAGCATGCGGCGCAGCTGCCGCCGGGTGAGGCCGAGGGCGCGCAGCAGCGCCGACTCGCGGGTCCGCTCCACCACCGACAGCGTGAGGGTGTTGGCGATGCCGAACAGCGCGATGACGATCGCCAGCCCGAGCAGCCCGCCGAAGATCATCAGCATCATGTCGATGGCGTCGCTCACGCTCTTCTCGAACTCGGCGGACGAGTACACCTTCGCGGCCGGGTAGGGCCGCGCGGCCGCCTCGACGGCCCGGCGCGCGGTCTCGGCCGGCACCCCGTCCCGGTCCTTGATGTAGATCGCCGAGTCGTCCGGGGAGCCGAAGTAGCGGGCGAAGTCCGCCTCCGGCACCAGCAGGGCGCCGAGCGTCGTCGCCGACGTGCTGTACACCGCGGTGATCTTCACCGGGACGGTGCCGTGCGCGGTCCGCACCCGAACGGTCCGCCCGGCGGACAGGCCGTGGGCCTCGGCGATGCGCTTCTCCACGATCGCGGTCCCCGGCTTCAGCCCGGCCGCCGTCAGCGCGGAGGCGGACCCGTCGACGAGCCTCGGCTTGAGGACGGTCCCGAGCGCGGTCCCGGTGAGGCTCGCGACGTTGGTCGTCTTGCCGTCGACCTTGCCGTCCTCGGCCAGCACCTCGAACACGTTGGAGAACTCCGGCCGCCTCTTCAGCGCCTCGGTGAGCCCGTCCGGGGCCCGGCCGCCGCCGTCGCCGGTCCGCGCCTGCACCTGGAACTCGGCCGGGTACTGCTCCGCCAGCTTCTGCGCCGACGTCGCCTTGCCGCTGGCCGCGACCACCGCGAACAGGCTCATCAGCCCGATGCCGACGGTCAGCGCGATCGTCGTGGTGGCGGTGCGGCGCGGGGACCGGCGCGCGTTCTCCACGGCGAGCCGTCCCGGCACCCCGCCGAGCCGCGCCGGGACGAACCCGGCGACGCGTCCGAGCGGGCGCACCAGCACCGGCATCGCCGTCACCACCGCGAGGAAGAACACGGCGCCCGCGAGCGCGACCGTGTACATCGCGGCCTGCCCCTTCGCCATGTTCACCGAGCCCAGCACGCCGAGCGCGAGCCCGGCCGCGCCGAGCAGGACGGCCAGCACCGTCCGGACCGGGCCGAGCCGGAACCGCCCGCCGCCCGGCTCCAGCTCCGCGCGCAGCGCCGCGACCGGCGCGACCCGCGTCGCCGCCCGCGCCGGCAGCAGCGCGGACACGACCGTCACCGCCACGCCGACCGCGAGACCGATCGCGATCGTCCGCGCGGACAGCGCCAGCCCGTCCATCCGCACCTTGTCGGTCAGCCGGGTCATCACCGCGACCGCGCCGGCGCCGAGCCCCGCCCCGGCGAGGATGCCGAGCGCCGACCCCACCAGCCCGACTGCGAACGCCTCGGTGACCACCCCGCCGAACACCTGCCGGCGGGTGGCGCCGACGCAGCGCAGCAGCGCCATCTCCCGCATCCGCTGCGCGATCAGGATCGAGAACGTGTTGTAGATGACCAGCGCCGAGACCAGCATCGCGACCAGGCCGAAGATCAGCAGGCCGGCCTTGATGACCTCGGTGTCCGCGCCCGCCGCGGCGGCGAGCTCCTTCGCCAGCTCCCTGCCGGTCGAGACCTTGTACCCGCCGCCGACCGCCGCCGCGACCGCGCTCTCGCCCGCGCCCAGGACGTCGATCTCCTGGTACTTCTTCGCGCCCGTCATCGCCAGCGCGGTCGCGGTGTCGAAGCCGACGCCGCCCCGGTAGCCGGCCTCCTCGTCGATGCCGAAGTCCAGCAGGCCGACGACGGTGAAGCGGTGCGGGCGGTTCGCGTGGTCCAGGACCGTCACCGCGTCGCCGACCTTGTACCCGGACCGGTCCGCGAGGTCCTTGCCGAGGACGGCCTCGGACCCGCCGGACGGGATCCGGCCCTTGGTGACGTCGAAGCGCAGCAGTTTTCCGGACGGCACCGAAATGCCGACGGTCGGGGTGTCGCCCACGGTCTTGCCGTCCTTGCCGACGAGCGCCGCGTCCCCGCGCACCGCACCCTGCGCGTCGGTCACGCCGGGCACCGCCTTGACCCGGTTCAGGACGCCGAGCGGGATGCCGGGGTCGTCCTTGGAACCGGTCTCCGCGCTCGGATCCGGCCGGACGGCGACGTCGACCTTGCCGGCCGACTTGGCGAACGTCCGCGCGACCCCCTGGGTCATCGTGTCGGTCAGCACGAACGTGCCGGAGATGAAGCCCACGCCGAGCGTGATGGCCACCGCCGTCAGCAGTAGGCGCAGTTTGTGGGCCCGCAGGCCCGCCAGCGTCGTCCTCAGCATCGGCTCAGGCCCCCAGGCTCTTCAGCCGGTCCAGCACCGCGTCTGGCGTCGGGTGGAGGATCTCGCTGACGATCTCGCCGTCCCGCAGGAACACCACCCGGTCGGCGTACGAGGCCGCGACCGGGTCGTGCGTGACCATGACGATCGTCCGCCCCATCTCGCGGACCGAGGCGCGCAGGAACCCCAGCACCTCCGCGCCGGCGCGCGAGTCGAGGTTGCCGGTCGGCTCGTCGGCGAAGATCACGTCCGGGCGGGCCACCAGCGCACGCGCGCACGCGACCCGCTGCTGCTGGCCGCCCGACAGCTCGCTCGGCCGGTGCCCGAGCCGGTCGCGCAGCCTGACCACGTCCACGACCCGGTCGAACCAGGCCCGGTCGGGCTTGCGCCCGGCCAGCTCCAGCGGCAGCAGGATGTTCTGCTCGGCGGTGAGCGTCGGCAGCAGGTTGAACGCCTGGAAGACGAACCCGATCCGCTCGCGGCGCAGCAGCGTCAGCTGCCGGTCGCCCATCCCGGTGATCTCCGCGTCGCCCAGCACGATCCGGCCCGAGGTGACCGTGTCCAGCCCGGCCAGGCAGTGCATCAGCGTCGACTTCCCGGATCCGGACGGGCCCATGATCGCGGTGAACGCGCCGCGCGCGAACCCGACGCTGACCTCGTGCAGCGCCCGCACGGCCGCGCCGCCCGACCCGTACACCTTCGACACCCCGGCGGCGGCGACCGCGGACGGCGCCGCGGCATCGGGGGCTCCCCCGGACGGACTCGTGAACGTGCTGGTCACGGTGACTCCTTCAGGAACGGATACGACCGTGATCAACGCTAGGAATCCGCGGTGCCGCTGCCATCGGCCGAGCGGCTCCGCTCGGTGTCAGCTTTCCGGCTGCCCCGGGCCGCTCCGTACGACCTGAGACGTACGCATCCGTCCCCCTTCCTGCCGACCGACCCCGCGGCGGCCAGGAGAGGCGCCGGACAGGGCGAGGCGCCGGGGGCCCGTGCGGGCCTCCGGCGCCTCAGGGCCGGACGCTCGGCGTCCGGCGTTTCGTGTCAGTTGTGGACGGACGCGCCGCCCTTGCAGCCGGCGCCCGCGATGCCGATGACGGCGACGGCGTTGCCGCACACGTCGATCGGGATCGAGATCGGGGCGATGACCTGGGTGCCGCCCAGGATCGACCCGTTGCCGCTGGTGTGGTTGTTGGAGAAGTTGCCGTGGCCGTGACCGTGACCGTGGCCCCCACCCCCGGCGTACGCGGGGGCCGCGGCCAGAACCGAACCGGCGACCGCGAAACCGAGGATGCCGGTGGCGGCGAGCTTCTTGAACACGAGAGTCCTCCCGTACCGGGCCGAGGGCCCGAAGCGAATATTTCCGAAGCCGCCCGTAGAGGGCGTCGCGTACGGTAGTTACCCAGCTACTCTCGGGTAAGCCAATAGTGCACCCCAGCATGGCGGCAAATAGTCGCCAACGAGTAATCAAGGCGTTACAAAGGGTCACCGGTTTGACCGCTTTTGACCAGACCCGTCTCGTAGGCGAAGACGACCGCCTGCACCCGGTCGCGGAGCCCGAGCTTCATCAGGATCCGGCCCATGTGCGTCTTCACCGTCGCCTCCGAGACGAACAGCCGGCCGGCGATCTCGGCGTTCGACATCCCCCGCGCGACCAGCCGCAGCACCTCGCCCTCCCGATCGGTCAGGCTCTCCAGCGCGCCGCTCGCCCGGTCCTCGGTGTCCGGCAGGTGCAGCGCGAACCGGTCGAGCAGCCGCTTGGTGGTGCTCGGCGCCACCACCGCGTCCCCCGAGTGCACCGCCTTGATCGCCTCGATCAGCTGCGCCGGGCCGGCGTCCTTCAGCAGGAACCCGCCCGCGCCCGCCTTGATCGCCGCGAACGCGTACTCGTCCAGGTCGAAGGTGGTCAGGATGATCACCTTCGGGGCGGCCTCGCCGGACACCACCCGCCGCGTCGCCTCGATGCCGTCCATCCGGGGCATCCGGACGTCCATCAGCACCACGTCCGCCGCCGTCGTCCGCAGCAGGTCGAGGGCCTGCTGCCCGTCGCCGGCCTCGCCCACCACCTCGATGTCGGGCTGGGCGTCCAGCACCATCGTGAAACCGGCCCGGACCAGCTCCTGATCGTCCACCAGCACGACCCGGATGGGCCCGGCCTCCGACTCGTCCATCTCCATCACGCCTCCTCGCAACGGGCGCGCACTGGGCCCCCGCGTTCACGTCCTACGCTCCCACCCGCGGCGGCGCCCGCGGGCCCCGCGCCCCGGGCGAACCCCGGCGGGCACGCCGGTGAGGTCACGCGGCCTCCCCGGTCGGGATGCGCGCGACCACCTCGAAGCCGCCGCCGGGACGCGGCGCGGCGCGGACGCTGCCGCCGTACACCGCGGCGCGCTCCCGCATACCTACGAGGCCGTGGCCGCGCCCGTCGTCGGCCGCCGCCGCGCCCCGCCCGTCGTCGTGCACTCGGACCTCCACCGCGTCGTCGGCGTACCGCAGCCGGACCGTCGCGGCCACCCGCGGCCCGCCGTGCTTGAGCGTGTTGGTCAGCGCCTCCTGCACGATCCGGAACACCGTCAGCTGGCGGCCCTCCGACATGTCCGGCGGCGAACCGGCGACCTCGAACGTCACCGGCAGCCCCGAGGAGCGCACCTGCTCGACCAGGTCGTCCAGCTGCGCCACGCCCGGCTGCGGCGCGTAGGCCCCCGCGCCGTCGCTCTCCCGCAGCACCCCGAGCAGCCGCCGCATCTCCGCCAGCGCCGTGCGCCCGGTCAGCGAGATCGTCTCCAGCGCCTGCCGGGCCCGCCCCACGTCCGTGTCGATCGCGAAGGACGCGCCGTCCGCCTGCACCACGATCACGCTGACGTTGTGCGCCACGACGTCGTGCAGCTCGCGGGCGATGCGGGCCCGCTCCGCCGCCATCGCCATCGTCACCTCGGCGTCGCGTTCCCGCTCGAGCCGCGCCGCCCGCTCCTCCAGCGAGCTGAGGTAGGCGCGGCGCGTCCGCATGTGCAGGCCGAGGATCCACACGCCCGCCACCAGCGCCGACAGCATCAGCAGCGTCGACTGCTGGTCGTCGCGGCCGGACGCGTACCGCAGCGCCGCCAGCACCGCGCCGAGCTCCCCCACCAGCGCCGCCGCCAGCGCCCAGCGGAACGCGAACCCGGCCGCGACCGTGTACAGGCCCATCAGCACGGCCACGTTCGCCGGCACCGGGACGACACCGGCGGCCCACTGGGCGGCGCAGACCAGCGCCACCACCGCGAAGACGGTGCGCGGGAACGTCCGCCGCAGCACCAGCGGCGCGACGAGCCCGGCCGTCAGCGTGAGATAGACCAGCTCCGATATGCCCTGGTGGCCGCCGAGCCACGCGGGGAGCGACACGGCCAGCACCGCGGCCGCGAAGAAGGCGTCGACCAGCGCCTTCTTGCCGCGCAGCCACTCCCAGAACCTCCCGACCATGCGGACAGCGTATGTAGCCGCTGGTCAGGCCGGGATCAGCCGCAAGTCGGACCGGTGTCCGCCACAGGGATGGTCCGGAGGCCGTCCCACGGTAACGTCACGGACGTGGCGGCGTTGGTTACCGAGTGGCTGACATGGCGCACCGCGATGGAGCGGGCACTGTACGGAGAGGGCGGCTTCTACCGGCGGGGAGAGCGCCCCGCCGAGCATTTCCGCACCTCGGTGCACGCCTCGCCGCGCTTCGCCACCGCGATCGCCCGGCTCCTGCTCGACGTCGACACCGCGCTCGGCCACCCCGCCCGGCTCGACCTCGTCGACATCGGCGCCGGCTCGGGCCGCCTGCTCGGCAACATCCTCGCCTGCCTTCCCCCCGGCATCACCTCCCGGCTGGTCCCCACCGCCGTGGAGATAGCACCACGCCCCCCCGACATTCCGGCGTCCATCACCTGGCGCGCCGACCTTCCCGACCGCATCACCGGCCTCGCCGTGGCCAACGAGTGGCTCGACAACATCCCCCTGGACGTCGTCGAGCAGACCCCGGACGGCGCCCGCACCGTGCTGGTCGACCCGTCCAGCGGCAGCGAGCGCCCCGGCGCTGAGCCGTCCGCCGAGGACCGCGACTGGCTGGACCGCTGGTGGCCGCTCCACGAACCGGGCGACCGCGCCGAGATCGGGCATCCGCGCTGCGCCGCGTGGGCCTCGGTGGTCGGACGCCTCGACCGGGGTCTGGCGATCGCCGTGGACTACTCGCACGCCCGCGACACCCGCCCCCCGTACGGCACCCTCACCGGCTACCGCGACGGCGCGACCGTCCCCGCCGTCCCGGACGGCTCCTGCGACGTGACGGCGCATGTCGCCCTCGACGCCTGCACCGCCGCGGGCGAACGGGCCGGCGCCACGTCCACCCTGCTCACGACCCAGCGCGCCGCCCTCCTCGCGTTGGGCCTCTCCGGCGCCCGCCCGCCCCTGTCCCTGGCCCACAGCGACCCCCGCGGCTACCTCGCCGCCCTGTGCCGCGCCGGCGAGGAGGCCGAACTCACCGACCCGTCCGGCCTGGGCGGCTTCGGCTGGCTCGCCCAAACAGTCGGCATCCCCATGCCCACCTCACTCACCGCCCTCTGACTCACACTCCGGCAGCCGGCAAGGACCGCGGCCGCACAACCACCATCGATAAGCGGGTGCACGTACTTGGTACTGGTCGAGGCTTCTCGACGGTCCCCACACGGCCACGGCAAGCGGCCGAACGCCTGCCCGGCGGGCGCTCCACTCACCGCCGACACCCGCAGAGATCTACGACCTGCAGAGCGTTTCGTCCGCACTAACCGGCCCGCCACCTACCGGCTCGACCTCAGCGCCCTCCTACCGGCCATGAGCATGACGGTCTGGTGAAGACCCCTGTCACCCGTACAGGTCCGCCGGGCCTGATAGACGCGGTCGAGCCCACCGCGTTCAGCACTCCACGTGGAGGGCCTGCAGGCCGCGCAGGACGAAGCCGGGCTTCCATTCCGGCTCGGAGACCAGCCGCAGGTCCGGGGCCAGCCGGAGCAGCGCTGCCAGGGACTCGGCCAGTTCGATCCGGGCCAGCGGGGCGCCGAGGCAGTAATGGATGCCGAGGCCGAACGTGATGTGCGGATTCGGGTCGCGAGCGAGGTCGAGCCGGTCGGGATCGGCGAACACCTCGGGGTCCCGATTCGCGGACGCGAACTGCAGCGCCACTTCGGCACCGCGCGGAATGTCCACACCCGCGACGGTGACGTCCTCCAGCACCCAGCGCTCGAACATCGGCGCCGGGGTGTCGTAGCGCAGCAGTTCCTCGACGGCCGTGGGCACGAGCGAGCCGTCCCGCCGAAGCCGCTCCAGCTCGCCGGGATTGCGGAACAGCGTCCACCACCCGTTACCGGTCGCGTTGACGGTGGCCTCGTGCCCCGCGTTGAGCAGCAGGACGCAGGTGCCGATCAGCTCGTCCTCGGTCAGCCGGTCCCCATCGTCCACGACCTGGGCGAGCGCGCTGATCAGATCGTCCCGCGGCTCCTTCCGCCGCGACCGGGCCAGTTCCCGCAGGTAGTCGGAGAACTCCACCGCCGCGCGGACCGCCGTCCGCTGCGCCTCCTCGGGCGGGTTCAGCTCGTACATGCCGCAGATGTCCGCGGACCAGGGACGCAACAGCGGACGGTCCGCCGCGGGCACGCCGAGCATCTCGGCGATCACCGTGACCGGCAGCGGCTCGGCGACCGCGGCGATCAGGTCGCCGCCGCCCTCGGCGGCGAGCGCCCCGGCCAGTTCCCCGGCCAGCCTCCGAATCGTCGGCCGCAGTCCCTCGACCATCCGCGCCGTGAACGCCTTGGACACCAGCCGCCGCAGCCGCGTGTGCGTGGGCGGCTCGACGTCGAGCATCCCGGCCCGGATGAGGTCCCAGAACGGCTTGAGGAACTCCGCCTCCGGCTCCTGCCCGAACTCCTCGTGCCCGGCCACGTGCAGGTACGAACGGCCGAGCCGCCTGTCCCGCAGCAACGCGTCGACGTCCTCGTACCGGCTGACCACCCACTGCCCGGTCGCCTCATGGAAGAACACCGGCCGTTCCGCCCGCAGCGTCTCGAACACCGGATACGGATTCGCCACGAACTCCGCAGACCACGGCTCGTACCCAAATTCACCCACCCCCAGACAATAAGCCGCCCCCACCCCCACCACCCCCAAACAACCCGACCCCCGGACAGCGCGACCCACCAGACGGCCGCTCCAACCCGCGGAGCGTCCCAAGCGGCGCGGTAGGTCACGGCGCGGTAGGCCACGGCGCGGTGGAGCGCGGTCCGGTCGGGCGCGGCGAGGTGGAGCGCGGCGCGGTGGGGGCACGGCGCGGTGGGCGTGGGGTTGGGGTGGGCGGGGGTGGGGGTCAGGGGTGGGGGCGGGGGGTGAGGTTTTTTGGGGAGAGGTGGCGGGAGAGGGTGGTGAGGGCTTCCGTCACCTCCGGGAGGTGCTCGTTTCCGCCGAGTGCCGCTGTCAGGGCGGCGTCGATGGTGGTGGCGCGTACCTCGGCGACGCGGTCGGAGACCTCGTCGGCCTTGCGGACCAGGGAGCGGCGGCGATCGTCCGGGTCGGGGGCGGTCACCACCGAGCCGGTCTTCCGGAGCCGCGCGACGGCGGTGGAGACCTGGCTCTGCGGCAGGCCGGTCCGCTCGGCGATCTCCCCGATCGCGGTGTCGGGGTGGTCGACGATGTCGCTCAGCACGATCAAGACCGCGCGGGTGCCGCCCGCCGGGCCGCCGCGCGGCGCCGGCATCGCCTCCTCGCCGATCTTCATCAGGGTCCGCCCCAGCAGGAACAGCTCGACTCCGTTCACGCCTCCCAACTTACATCTGGACAGATACATCGATTTCGATGTATCTATTGAGATGTACTTACATTGACTCTCCAGGAGGACGCGGGATGGACGCGACCAAGACCGCGATGCTGCTGGTGCCCGGCGCGCAGGTGTACTACGAGGTCCGCGGGGACGGGCCGCTGCTGATCATCGGGCAGAGCGGCGAGGGCGACGCCCGCAGGACCGCCGATCTCGTCGACCGGCTCGTCGGGCCCTACACGGTCGTCACCTATGACCGCCGGGGCCTTTCCCGGACGAAGGTCGACGATCCGTCCGTCCCGGTGACGCCCGCCATGCACGCCGAGGACGTGCACCACCTGCTCGCCGCGTTGACCGACGAGCCCGCCCTCATGCTCGGGTGCAGCCTCGGCGCCCTGTACGGACTGCACCTGGCGGCGGCGCACCCCGGGCAGCTCTCCGCCCTCATCGCCCACGACCCCGCGACCCCCGGTCTGCTGTCGGCCGCCGACCGCGCCGACATCGAACGCCGGCTCGCCGAGATCGAGGAGGTGTACCGGACGGACGGCTGGCGCGCCGCCGTGCCGCTGGCGGCCGCGCTCACCGGCCTGGACCCCGCCCGGATCGAGACGGAGGCCGGCGTCGTCGCCGCTCCGATGACCGAGGAGCGGGCGGCCAACTTCGGCTACTACCTGGCCAACGACATCCCCCAGTGCCGCATGGACGCGCTCGGCCCGGCCGAGGTCGCCGCCGCCGCGGCGCACACCCGGATCATTCCCGCAGCCGGTAAGGACTCCACGAAGGCCTGGAACCACCAGTGCGCGGTCGAGCTGTCGATGCTGCTCGGACGTCCGATCGAGGAGTTCCCCGGCGGCCACAACGGCAACACCTCGTTCCCCACCGGCTTTGCCGCACGCGTCCACGAACTGTTCACGACGTCCTCCTGACGATTCGGTGCACGCCATTCATGCTCGGCGGTCGCCGATGACCAGGGAAGTAGAACGTCGTTCTGTGGATAACCCCGTCCGTCAGCGAGCGGCCCAGTGGGCGGGGTCTCCGCCAGCGCTGCGGGCGGCCTGCGCGCGGCGGGAGGCCGACTCGACGATCGCGCGGGCCTCGCCGACCTCCCGGTCGGCGGCGGCCACCCGGACCGGTCCCGGCGGCGCGTCGACGTGGACGGTGGCCAGGCCGAACAAGCGCTGGAACGGGTTCACCGTGAGCCGGACGCTCTGCGCGCGCGCATGAGCGATCACGTCCGTGCGCAGGCAGGGCCATCCGTGCCGCGCCACGAAGACCACGTCGTCGGCGCCGGCGCCGTCCGCCCGGTCGACCGCGATCGCCTTCGACGAGGCGGGGACGAGCGGCACGGCGTCGATGTGGGTGCCGGGGAAGACCTGTGAGACGAGATGCATGGCGACGTGCCGGGGCGCGATCGGCAGCAGCGTCGAGGAGAGTGCCTGGCGCTCCCCCGCGTACCCGGCGACGGTGACCTCGACGCGCGCCCATCCGACTCTGCGCCAGATCGCCGGTTCGACGATGCTGACGGCCTGGATACGGCCAGGCGGAAGCGTCTGCATCCGCGTCTCCAGCAGCCCGTACCGCAGCCTTATCCCGTCCGGTGACATCGCGACCGTGAAGTTGGCGTACATCACCAGCGGGGCGATGACTGCCCGGATGAGCCCGAGCAGAATAGGGACCGTGACCGCGAGGATGCCGCCCTCGGCGTACACCACGAGGAACACCAGCGTCGCGAAAAAACCGATCCCCGTGCCGAGCACCGGCAGCCGTAGAAGCAGCGAGGCGAGCAGGTTCCCGAACGGGACGCGCCACATATGCCGCTCAGGCGCCTCAGGCGTGTGCCCGGGGAGACCGGCCGCGCGCGCAAGGAGTTCGGCGCGCAACTGCTGGGCGGAGTGGCGTCCGAGATAGCGCAGCGCGATCTCGCTCTGCTCACCGCCCGCGAGCTCGACACGGACCTCCGCCAAGGCGAACACCCGCGTCACGAGCGGACGGACGACGTCGATGGCCTGGATGCGCGAGAGCGGGATGCGGCGCGCGCGCTTACGGAGGAGCCCCGTTTCGACCACGAGGTCGTCGCCATCGACGCGGAAACGCAGGGCCAGCCAGGTCCACAGGCCGGAACCGATGGCCACCGCCGTCATGACCACCGACACCACGAGGAAGCGCGTCACCACCCTGGGCGTGAGCTCCAGCGCGACGCCGCTTCGGGTCTGGGTCAGCAGCAGCGGGAACCCGAGTAGGACGAAGTAGATGATGAGGAAGACGAAGGCGCGCAGCGGCGCCGTCGCCCAATGCAGCCGATGCGTCCCTTCGGAGAACCGGATCGGAGGCGGAGGGGGCCGGTAACCGGGCGGCGGCCCGTAGGCGTACGGAGGCCCATAGGGCGGGCGAGGTGGCCCGTAAGGAGGACGAGGTGGCCCGTAGGGCGGTCGGGGCGGCCCATAGGGCGGTTGTCCGGGCGGACCGTACGGGCCTCGCTGCGGCCCATAAGGACCAGGCGCTCCGTACGGCGGGCCGTAAGGGCCGCTCATAGGCCCATGCTCCTGGCCTCGCCCTTCTGGGCGAGACGGTCCCGCAGGTGCGCGGCCTCCAGCGCAGGCAGGCCGGGAATGGCGGCGTCCGTCGCCGCGGCCGCCGTGTGCAAGCGCACCGTCGCGATCCCCATCCACCGCTCGAGAAGCCCGGCGGTGACGTCCACGAACTGCATGCGGCCGTAGGGGACGACGATGAGGCGCTTGACGAAAACGCCGTGAGTTACGACGAGGTCGTCCGCGCGCTCGACATAGCCGAACGACCTGCGGTCGAGTTCGGCGACGACCCACGTACCGACGGTCGCCAGCAGCGCCGCCGCGATCCACATGGCGGCCGCGACCGCGCCCCCGTTGCGCCACACCACGTACGCGCCCACGGCGCCGACCGGGACCGCCCACAGGACTGCCGTGAGCAGCCGGTGCGGCGCGTGTCGTCCGGAGATCGTCGCCCACTGGAGCCCGTCTCCGGGGGCGAACGCCTGGTCGGCCCGGTACGTCGGCGGCGCCGCGACCGGTGACTGCGGGTGGGCGCCCGCCTGCTGTCCGTCCACGGCGTGCGCCTGCCCGACCGGGCCGGGCGCGAAACCGGGCCGGCCCGGTGACGGGTCCGCGGGATCGTGCGGGTAACCGCTCTGGCTGGGGTTCATTGCCCCCTAGTCAACCGGATAACGGCCACCGCCCGCCATGGGACCATGAAGCGGTGATCGGAGCGGCGGAGACGCGACCATGACCACCGAGCGGATCGTCGGTATCGGTGCGGGCGCCAAGGAGCTCGCGACCGAGGACATGACGTTGAACATCGGCCCCCAGCACCCGTCCACGCACGGGGTGCTCCGGCTGAGGCTGACCTTGGACGGCGAACGGATCTCGGCGGCCGAGCCCATCGTCGGCTACATGCACCGGGGCGCCGAGAAGCTTTTCGAGGTGCGGGACTTCCGGCAGATCATCGTGCTCGCCAATCGGCACGACTGGCTGTCGGCGTTCTCCAACGAGCTCGGCGTGGTCCTCGCCGCCGAGCGGATGCTGGGCATGGAGGTGCCGGTCCGCGCGGTGTGGACCAGGACGCTGCTGGCCGAGCTCAACCGGGTCCTGAACCACCTGATGTTCCTGGGCTCGTATCCGCTGGAAGTGGGCGCGATCACGCCGATCTTCTACTCGTTCCGCGAGCGCGAGGCGTTGCAGCGGGTGATGGAGGAGATCTCCGGCGGACGCATGCACTACATGTTCAACCGTGTCGGCGGCTTGAAGGACGAGCTGCCCGCGGGGTGGACGGCGCGCGCGCGGACGGCGGTCTCCGAGGTCCGCTCCCGCATGGGCGACATCGCCGATCTCATCATGGGCAATGAGATCTTCCGCGCGCGCACACGAGGCGTCGGCGTGCTCACACAGGAGCAGATCCTCCAGTACGGGGTGTCGGGCCCTATCGCGCGGGCGTCCGGTGTCGATTTCGACCTGCGGCGCGACGAGCCGTATCTCGCGTACGGGGAACTCGACGTGCGGGTGGTCACGCGGCAGGAAGGTGACTGCCTCGCCCGTTTCGAGTGCCTGCTTGACCAGGTGTACGCGTCCCTCGACCTCGCCGATGCATGCCTGGACAGGCTCGGCGAACTGCCGCCCGGGCCCGTCAACCAGCGGCTGCCCAAGGTCCTCAAGGTGCCCGAGGGGCACGCCTACGCCTGGACGGAGAATCCCCTCGGCATCAACGGCTACTACCTGGTGTCGCGTGGCGAGAAGACGCCGTGGCGGATGAAGCTGCGGTCCGCCTCGTTCAACAACATCCAGGTGCTGGCGGAACTGCTGCCCGGCAACCTGGTAGCCGACATGATCGCGATCCTAGGCTCGATGTTCTTCGTCGTCGGCGACATCGACAAATAGCTCAGCGAGCAGCGGCGCTACCGGACGCCTACGCCCGGGAGGCGTTCCGGTCGCGCTGCTCCTCGTCGGGGTCCTTCGGCACGCGGCACGCGTACTCCAGGAAGAACGCGGCGCCGACCAGCACCACGGCCGCCAGGAACGTGCCGACGCTGACGAAGAAGTCGTGCCGCGGGGTCGACTTGTCCAGCGAGTCCGCCAGGCTGGCGGCGAACCCGCCGAAGACACCGGCGATCAACGCCGCGGTGTGCGCGCTCGCCTTCCCGAGCGCGGCCATGCGAGCGACGGCGAGCGGCTCCACCGGCCTGGTGTTCGGCTTGCGGCGGATACGGCGCAGCAGGTTGTACCCGGTGAACCCCTCACCGAGCGCCAGCAGCAGCAGCGTCGGCACCGCCGTCCACGGCAGTGGCGGCAGCGAGACGTACGCGGAACGCAACACCGCCCAGGTGATCACTGCCACGACGATCACGAGGGCGACGAGGAACAGCGGGCGGGACGGCCTCATGCAGGCTGCTGCAGGGTCAGATCGTTCCGGCGGCGAACGGCCGACGGGCCCCCTTCCGCCTGCTTGGCCTCCGCCAGGTCGCCCACGCGGCCGTGCCCGGGCAGCAGCACGTCCGGCTCGATGTCGGCCCACGGCACGAGCACGAACGCCCGCTCGTGCGCGCGCGGGTGCGGGAGGGTCAGGTCGGGGTCGTCGGACGAGATGTCGCCGAACACCACGATGTCGATGTCCAGGGTGCGCGGCCCCCAGCGGACCTCGCGGACGCGGCGCAGGGAGTTCTCGATGTTGAGCACCCGCTCGAGCAGGTTCTCGGGTGGCAGTCGGGTGTCGGCCACGACCACGATGTTCAGATAGTCGCCCTGTTCGGGGAGCGTCTCCCCGGGCGGCGCGAACGGCGGTGTCTCATAGACCGGGGAGCACGCCACGAACTCCAGTCCGGGGGCGTCGAACAGGGCGTCGACCGCCTCCTGCAGGTTGTCCAGGCGGTCGCCGAGGTTGCTGCCGAGCGAGAACACCACGCGGTGCTGGACCAGCATGTGGCCGCCGGTCGCGGTGCGGTCGGGCATGCGGTCGGACGCTGTCATGGGCGACTCCTCCTGATCTTCACGGCGACGTCCGTGAAGGGGTGCGGCACCGGGGCGCTCGGCTTGTGGACGGCGACCTCGGCCTCCGCCACCGCCGGGTCCTCCAGACATATCTTCGCGAGCCGGTCGGCCAGCGTTTCGATCAGGTCGACGGGGTCGGTCTCGACCGCGGCGACCAGCCGCCCGGCCAGTGTCCCGTAGTCGACGGTACGCGACAGGTCGTCGGTCTCCGCCGCCGGACGGGTGTCGAGGCCGAGCGAGACGTCCACCACGAACTCCTGCCCGAGCTCGCGCTCGGCCGGCAGCGCGCCGTGCCGTCCCCGGGCGCGCAGGCCGCGCAGCTCTATGCGGTCCAGGTCTGTGCGGTCCAGGCTCATTCTTCCTCTGCATCCGCGGGGTTGAGCACGGGCGAACCGTGGTGCAGCAGCAGCCGCCACTGCCCGTCGACCCGTACGAACAGTTTCGTGGCCACGATGCTTCCTCCGGCGAGGAAACCGGCCTCGGTGTCCTCGTCCGCGGTGAGGACGTTCTCCTTGCACGTGACCACGGCGTGGTCGCCGTAGACATCCGTCTCGACGTCAGTCAGCACGAACTGGATATAGGTGGTGTTGGCCATGATGAGCGCCCACGAGCGCAGGACCTCGTCACGTCCCCGGAGCATCGTCCAGCCGGGATGGACGCAGGAGACGCCCGCCGCGTAGGGGCCGTCCGCCCACACGGCGGACATGCGATCGAAGTCTCCCGCCTCGAAGGCGGCGTAGAACTCGGCGTGGACCTCTTCCAGGTCGGCGCGGTTCACTGCACGGCTCATTCGTGGTCGCTCCCGGGGTGCATGGGTCGGGCGGCCTCGATCGCGGCCGCCACCCGTACGGCGTCCACGTTCGGACGTACCCGGTGCACGCGCACGCACCACGCACCGGCCGTCGCGGCAAGGGACGTGACGGCGACGGTGGCGTCATCGCATTCGGCGAACGGGCGGCGCGTCCCGTCCGGCTCGGCCAGCAGGGTCGTGAAGAAGCTCTTGCGGGACGCGCCGACGAGGATGGGGTAACCCGTGCCGATGAACTCGTCCAGATGGGCGAGCAGGGCCCAGTTGTGCCCGGCGGTGGGGCTCTTGGCGAAACCCAGGCCCGGATCGAGCACGACCATGGACGGGTCGACGCCCTCGTCCAGGACGGCGTCGACACGGTGCAGCAGCTCCTCGCGCACCTCGCGCACCACGTCGGCATAGACGGACCTGGTCTGCATGTCGTGGCTGTGACCGCGCCAATGCATCACCACATAGGGAACGCCGGCGGCGGCCACGACACGCGGCATGTCCGGGTCGGCCAGCCCGCCGCTCACGTCGTTCACCAATCGGGCGCCGACGGCGACAGCGGCCTCCGCCACCTCCGCGCGCATGGTGTCGACGCTGACCGGGACGTTCTCTTCGCTGAGCGCCCGGATGACGGGCACCACGCGGCGCAGTTCCTCGTCCAGGGACACCCGCTGGGCGCCCGGACGCGTGGACTCCCCGCCGACGTCGACGATGTCGGCGCCCTCGGCGACGAGGTCCAGCCCGTGCCGGACGGCCTTCTCCGGATCGAACCAGGATCCGCCGTCGGAGAACGAGTCCGGTGTGACGTTGACCACGCCCATGACGAGACATCGCCCCGGCTGGGGCAGGCCCGGAACGGCGGCACTGGTCATGCGACCAACCCTATGCCTTGAGGCGGGTCCGTCGCGGGCGACCGCGTCCCGACCGTCCGCCCAGGCCCATCCGTCACACGCTGAACGGGCCTCAGCGCGACGCTGAGGCCCGTTCAGTGGTTCGGTCGAACGAGGGACGGGAGGACGGTCAGGAGCGGCCCAGAATCAGGCTCATCGCCTCGCTGCGAGTCTCCGGGTGATCACGGAAGTCGCCGCGGACCGCGGACGTGACCGTCTTGGCGCCCGGCTTGCGCACCCCGCGCATGGTCATGCACAGGTGCTCGGCCTCGATCACCACGATCGCGCCGCGCGGTTCGAGCACGCTCATCAGGGCGTCCGCCACCTGGCTGGTCAGCCGCTCCTGGACCTGCGGGCGACGCGCGTACACGTCGACCAGGCGGGCCAGCTTCGACAGGCCGGTGATCTGCCCCTTCTTGTTGGGCGTGTACCCCACGTGGGCCACCCCGTGGAAGGGCACCAGGTGGTGCTCGCACACGCTGTACACCTCGATGTCCTTCACCAGGACCATTTCCTCATGGTCGGCGTCGAACACCGTCGTCAGCGCGTCCTCGGGTGTCTGGCGCAGGCCGGCGAACTGCTCTGCGTACGCGCGCGCGACCCGCGCCGGGGTGTCGCGGAGCCCGTCGCGATCGGGGTTCTCCCCGATCGCGAACAGGATCTCGCGCACCGCCTTCTCGATCCGGGCGTGGTCGAACCCCGGGGGGTCCTCCTGCACCGGCTCCTCGTCGTACGGGATGGCCAAGGCGGTCAGCTTTCGCCCGGGGCCGGGTCGGCGGACTCGGAGGGGACACCGCCGCCCTGGCCGTTGTTCTTGGTCAGGTCGGTCACGTCCTGGGGACCGAGCAGCGCCAGCTCCTTCGGCGTCAGCACCGGCGGGCGGTCCGACGGGAGCCGCTTGCCGTAGCCGGTGTAGGAGTTCTGGTGCGGCCGCTTCTGGATCGGTGCGAAGATCCGCAGCACCATCTCCTTGGAGAGGGTCTCCTTCTCCATGAGGTTGACGACCAGGTCGTCCAGGACGTCCCGGTACTCCACGAGGATCTCCCACGCGGTGTCGTGCGCGGCCTCGATGTAGCGGCGGACCTCGTCGTCGATCGCGGAGGCGATGTCCTCGGAGTAGTCCCGCTCGTGGCCCATGTCGCGGCCGAGGAAGACCTCGCCCTGCCCGGTGCCGAACTTGCGGGCGCCCAGGCGCTCGCTCATGCCGTACTCGGTCACCATGTTGCGGGCGATCGAGCTGGCCTTCTCAATGTCGTTGGCCGCGCCGGTGGTCGGCTCGTGGAAGACCAGTTCCTCCGCGGTGCGTCCGCCCAGCAGCATGGCGAGCTGGTCGGTCATCTCCGAGCGCGTGGTGAGGAACTTGTCCTCCATCGGCAGGGTCATGGTGTACCCCAGCGCGCGCCCGCGCGGGAGGATCGTCACCTTGTGCACGGGGTCGGAGTTCGGCAGCGCGTGCGCCACCAGCGCGTGCCCGCCCTCGTGATAGGCGATGATCTTCTTTTCCTTCTCCGACATCACCCGGGTCTTGCGCTCGGGCCCGGCCATCACCCGGTCGATGGCCTCCTCGAGGGTGTCCATGTCGATGAGCTTGCGGTCGAAGCGCGCCGTGAGCAGCGCGGCCTCGTTGATGACGTTCGCCAGGTCCGCGCCGGTGAAACCGGGGGTACGGCGCGCGATGACGTCGAGGTCGACGTCCGGGGCGAACGGCTTGCCGCGGCCGTGCACGCGCAGGATGCCCTTGCGGCCCTCCAGGTCGGGACGGTCCACGGTGACCTGCCGGTCGAATCGGCCCGGGCGCAGCAGCGCCGGGTCGAGGATGTCGGGACGGTTGGTCGCCGCGATGAGGATCACGCCGCCCTTGACGTCGAACCCGTCCATCTCGACCAGCAGCTGGTTCAGCGTCTGCTCGCGCTCGTCGTGGCCGCCGCCGAGGCCCGCGCCGCGGTGCCGGCCCACGGCGTCGATCTCGTCGATGAAGATGATCGAAGGGGCGTTGGTCTTGGCCTGCTCGAACAGGTCGCGCACGCGCGAGGCGCCCACGCCGACGAACATCTCGACGAAGTCGGAGCCGGAGATCGAGTAGAAGGGCACCCCCGCCTCGCCGGCCACCGCCCGCGCGAGCAGCGTCTTGCCGGTGCCGGGCGGGCCGTACAGCAGCACGCCCTTGGGGATCTTCGCGCCGATCGACTGGAACTTCGCCGGGTTCTGCAGGAAGTCCTTGATCTCCTCGAGTTCCTCCAGGGCCTCGTCGGCCCCGGCCACGTCGGCGAAGGTGGTCTTGGGGGTGTCCTTGGTGATGAGCTTGGCCTTGGACTTGCCGAAGTTCATCACGCGCGAGCCGCCGCCCTGCATCTGGTTCATGATGAACAGGAAGATCAGCACGATGACCACGATGGGCAGCAGGCTGAACAGCAGGTTCAGGAAGAAGCTCTGCTTGGGGACATCAACGTTGTAGCCGCCGGGCAGCTTGCCGGCGTCGGCCTGCTTCTGCAACTGGTTCTGCAGCTGGAGGCCCTGGCCGTCGACCCAGGAGGCCTGCTGCTGCTTGCCGTTCTTGAGCGTGACCTCGATCCGCTGGTCCTTGTCGACGATCTTGGCGGACTTCACCTGGCCCGCGGCGATCTCCTGGACGACCTTCGAGGTGTCGGTCTTCTCGAACGAGCGGCCGGGGTTGACGCCCCACATCACCAGGGCGACCAAGAGGCCGAACAGCAGGATCCACAGCAGCGGCCCGCGAAAATAGCGCTTCACGTCCATTTATCCGGTTACCCCTACGGGGCCCGTCCCTCCTGACCAACGTCTGTGTGCGATCCTCGCCCGTCCCGGGGGGCGGACGCCACTGCGACCAACAAAAGGCCCGTCGCCCGGGGCTCCGGACCCACCGAGGCGGTCTCCGTCACCTGGCTCCCCGACCCGAGGGCCCGGGATAATGACGGTACACCGCAGGGCACAGGAGACGCAGCCAGCGCCGATCTCCTGATCCTCTCCATATACCCGTCAACGACCTTTGCAACGATCCGTCACGGCCCCTTGTTCCCTGGGGGGTCCTGGCAGGGCGCGCGCGGGGGCGGCCTCAGGCACCGTCGCCACCATAGACGTGCGGCGCCAGCGTCCCGACGAACGGAAGGTTCCGGTACTTCTCGGCGTAGTCGAGCCCGTACCCGATGACGAACTCGTTGGGGATGTCGAAGCCGATGTACTTCACGTCGACGTCGGCCCTCACCGCCTCGGGCTTGCGCAGCAGCGCGCAGATCTCCAGGGACGCGGGCCCGCGCGAGCGCAGGTTGCTGACCAGCCACGACAGCGTCAGGCCCGAGTCGACGATGTCCTCCACGATGAGCACGTGGCGGTCGAGGATGTCGGTGTCCAGGTCCTTGAGGATGCGGACCACGCCGGACGACTTGGTGCCCGATCCGTAGGACGAGACGGCCATCCAGTCCATGGAGGCCGGCGAGTGCAGCGCCCGCGCCAGGTCCGCCATGATCATGACGGCGCCCTTGAGGACGCCGACGAGGAGCAGCTCCCTGCCCGCGTAGTCCGCGTCGACCTGCGCGGCGAGCTCGCGCACCTTGGCCTGCAGGTCGGCCTCGGGGATCAGCACCTTCGCCAGGTCGTTGCCCAGGTCCTTCTCGTCCACAACCCCACCCTCATCGTTGTGACTTCGCCCGCCCGCGCGGGACGGACGCCTTGCGCGACGGACACGACATGTGACGAGTCGCACACGACGCGACGTCAAACCGGGCCGAACAGCAGCCTCCCATACCGCCGGAACGCTCGAAGGCCCCCGGGCAGATCGACGTGCCGCTGGCCGTGCCAGGCCGTGACCAGCCGATCCATTGCATCGACGTGGACGGCCGCGAGCGTACCCGGTGGGCTGCCGGCTTTGACCGCGGCCATCCGCAAGACGCGTGTACGGACGGCTCTGGGCAGTTCTTCGAGCCCGTCGGCGCGGAGTGCGACGCTGTAGCCGTCCTCGGCGGATCGGAGTTCGTCGTAAGCGCGCGCGGCCAGTTCGTCCAGTGCGTCGGCGTCATCGCGCAGCATCCGGGCTGTGCGCGCCAGCGCCTCGGCCACACCCGGCCCGATCGTCTCCTCCAGGACGGGCAGAGCCTGGTGCCGCACGCGCACGCGCGTGTAGGCGGGGTCGTCGTTGTGAGGGTCGTCCCAGGGCTCCAGGCCCATCGCCAGGCAGGCCCTTCGCATGGTTATTCGGTCCAATTCCAGCAAGGGGCGGAGGTACAGGACCTCTCCACGGGCGTAGGGGCGTCTTAGGGCCGGAGGCATTCCCGCTAAGGAACGAGCTCCGGAACCACGCGCCAGCCCCAGCAGCACCGTCTCGGCCTGGTCGTCCCGGGTGTGGCCGAGGAGGACCGCTGCCGCGCCCAGGCGATCGGCGGCCTCGTCCAGGGCCGCGTAGCGGGCGTTGCGGGCCGCGTTCTCCATCCCTCCGTCGCCGTCCACGGTGACGGCGATCGAGCCGGCCGGGTCCAGACCGAGGTCGGCCAGCGTGCGCACGACCGCGTCCGCGCGCGCGCCCGAACCGTCCTGCAACCCGTGGTCGATGGTGATTCCGCCCGCCTGAAGGCCCGCCCTGGGCGCCTCGAAGGCCAGGGCTCCGGCCAATGCCAGCGAATCCGCGCCGCCGCTACAGGCGGCTAACACCATGTCTCCGGCGGGCAGATCGGCCAGTACGCGCCGCACCGCCAGCCGCACCGCCGCTACCGCCGGATCAGGCCCCATGGGAAACGTCTATCACCGGACGGCACGACACGACGGAAGCGGCGTCCGCCTCATACACCTGCCGTACGCCTGCACGCTGTGTGCGACGTCACGCCTCGCTGGCCTCCGGCGGCGCCACGTCGATGGCGCGCGGGCCGATGACCCGGTCCATCCAGCGGGCGGGCTCCTTGATCTCCTCGTGCGTGGGCAGCGTTTCCGGGGACTGCCACACCTGGTTGAACCCGCTCATGCCCGCCTCCGCGACGACCCGCCGGACGAACCGGGAGCCCTCCGCGTACTGCTTCATCTTGAGGTCGATGCCCAGCAGGCGCCGGATCGTCTTGTCCAGCTTGGAGCCGCCGTCCCGGCGTCCCTGGAAGCGCGCGCGGATCTGCTCCACCGAAGGCACGACCTCCGGGCCGACCGCGTCCATCACGTAGTCGCCGTGCCCCTCGACCAGGGTCATCACGGCGGTCAGCCGATCGAGGATCTTGCGCTGCTCGGGGGTCTGGATCGCGTCGATGAGGTTGGAGTCCCCGCCGCGCACCGCGTCCGCCACAGCCTCCGCAGCGTCGCGGATGCGGTCCAGCATCACGCCCGGGTCCAGATCGGACGCCAGCAGGAACTGGGTCATCTGGTCCTGTACGTACTCGCGCAGCCACGAAACCCCGGTGAACTGTGCGCGGTGCGTCTCCTCATGCAGGCACACCCACAGCCGGAAATCGCGTGTGTGAACGCCGAGTTCCTGCTCAACATGGACGATGTTGGGCGCCACCAGAGTGAGCCGTCCCGTCGGGGCCCGCCCTGACGGGTCCGGCGGCAGGAACAGCTCGTACTGCCCGAGGACACGGCTGGCCATGTAGGCCAGGATCGCGCCCACCTGCATGCCTGTCACACGCGAACCGACCGCCTGCACCACCACGTTGCCGGCGCTGCCCCACGGGCCGGGGCCGCGCCGTTCGGACATCTGCTCCATGAGCGGTTCCAGCACGACCCGGAAGCCGTCCACATTCGCCCGGATCCATCCGGGCCTGTCCACGACCGTCGCCGGGTCCGGATCGAGCTCGGAGGCCATGCCGGTGAAGTCCCGCACGTGCCCGTGCGCGTGCGTGGACAGCTCCCGCAGCTCCGCCACCACCTCGCGGGCCTCCTGGTGGCTGACCTGCGGTCCCGGCCGCACCAGGCGGGTCCCCGCCTGGACCGCCACGTTCCAGTCGATCATTGAGGCGCTCATGTGCTCCACCGTACTTTTCGGACACGGCGCCGGAGCGCCCCTGCACGATCGTTCAACGAACAACCGTTCTGGTTATCTCCCGTACGGCCCCGCCCACACTCCGATCAGCAGCCACAGGTGGCGACGGCCGCCGCGAGCTGGTCGAGCTTGCCCGGATCCACCGGGCCCTTCCCGTCCCCCGCCATGAAGGCGAACGTCAGCAGCCGCCCGTCGGCGTCGTAGGTCAGCCCGGCCAGCGTGCTGACGCCGGCCAGCGTGCCCGTCTTCGCGCGCACGACGCCGGCGCCGCCCTGGCTCGCCGAGACGGTGTAGCGCGGCGGCTTCAGGGTGCCCGAGAACCCGGCGATGGGCAGGCCGGTGATGACCGAACGCAGCTGCGGGTGCGCCGGATCCGATGCGAGCGCGATGATGCGGGCCAGCGCGAGCGGCGTGATGCGGTTCCGCGGCGACAGGCCGCTGCCGTCGTTGACCGACACGCCCTGCGTGACGCCGAGCTTCGCGAGGGTCTGCCGCACCGCCTGCGCCGCGTCCGCGAAGGTCGCCGGACGCCCCAGTTTGATGGCCACCTGCCTGGCCACCGCCTCAGCGACGTCGTTGTCGCTCTCGGTCAGCAGATGCTCGATCAGGGCGGACAGCGGCGGGGACTGCACCGCGCCCAGGCGCGCGGCGCCCTTCTGCGCGACGGCCCTCTGGCCGGCCTTGGCCGCCACACCGTCCTTGGTGAGTAGGCGCGCGAAGATGGCCGCGGCTGTGGACGGCGGGTCCGAGACACGGGCGCGCTTAGACGGATCGGCGGGAGAGACGCGTCCCTCGTCCACCGTTAGGGCCGTGACCGGCGCCAGCTCCCCCTCCGGTAGGTAGTTGGGTTTCCAACCCGCAGCGGTACGCGGTCCCTGGTACGCCGACGCGTCGTAGTCCACGCGTACGCGCGTCACACCGGAGGCCTTGAGCGCCGTGGCGGTCTGCTTGGCGAGGTCGAGCAGCGACGCGTAGGGCGGGTGGCCCGCGTCCGGGCGCGCGGGAAGGGCCGTCAGGGTAGGATCCCCGCCTCCGACCAGTACGATCCCGCCGCCGGTGCCACGCACCACCTGCGTGGTGATCCGATGCGAGGGACCCACCGTGGCGAGCGCGGCCGCGGTCGTCGCCAGCTTCGTCGTGGAGGCCGGTGTGGCGGGCTGGTCGGCGCGTTGCTCGAACAGCGGACGGCCGGTCTCCGCGTCGACGACCACGGCGTTGATCTTCGCCTGGGGGCCGCCGATGACCGCGGACAGCCGGCCGGCCAGGGCCTGCGCGTTCGGCACCCGCCCGCCGGCGGGGTCGGCGGCCGGGATCTCGGCCGAGGCCCGCACGAGGTCGCGCGCCGCGACGCTGGGCGGCTGGGGGGACAGGTGCCGCTCGGGTGTGAGTTTCGCCACTGCCACCCCCGCGGCGACGGCGAAAACGTTAAGGAGGGACAGCGACACCACGGCGAGGGAACGGCCGCGCACACGCACGTGACCGCCCCTCTCCCACTCAGCACTCACCAACGTGCGACATCCTTATATAAGGGAACTCACCCCTGTGAGGGCCGGCCTCGCCCGCACAGACCCCCGAAAGACTATGCACTGCGACCGCGCAGGGAGCGGAGGACATCTTGGATTTCGACGTCACCATTGAGATCCCGAAGGGCCAGCGGAACAAGTACGAGGTGGACCACGAGACCGGCCGCATCCGGCTCGACCGCATGCTCTTCACCTCGACGCAGTACCCCGCCGACTACGGGTTCATCGAGAACACGCTGGGCGAGGACGGCGACCCCCTGGACGCGCTGGTGCTGCTCCAGGAGCCGACGTTCCCCGGGTGCCTGATCCGCTGCCGCGCGGTCGGGATGTTCCGGATGACCGACGAGGCCGGTGGTGACGACAAGGTCCTGTGCGTCCCGGCGACGGACCCGCGCATGGAGCACCTGCGCGACATCCACCACGTCGCCGAGTTCGACCGGCTGGAGATCCAGCACTTCTTCGAGGTCTACAAGGACCTGGAGCCCGGCAAGTCCGTCGAGGGCGCCAGCTGGGTGGGGCGGGTCGAGGCCGAGGCCGAGATCGAGCGGTCCCGCAAGCGCCAGGCCGATCAGGGCGGTCACTGACCCGCGTCAGGTACGCCCCGGCCGGTGAGCCGGGCCCGGATGCCGCGGAACGGCGCTGCTCCGCTCCCCGCCGTACCCGCGTCAGGTCGCGCGCAGAACCCTTCCGCACGAAAGACCGTGCGGAAGGGTTCTCGCTTCCGCACGGCGTGGCTGTAGACGCTGAAGCGACCGGACGATCGCCGGTGCGTGCGTCGCGGCGCCGTGGTCAGCCCGCTGGGCGGGTCGCCCCGATCAGGTCGCTCCGGTGGATGCTGGAGATGCGTACGCGCGCGCCCGTGTAGGGCGCCTCCACCATCCGGCCGTTGCCGATGTAGACGCCCACGTGGTGGATGGTGCCCGGGTCCGAGGTGTTGGTGGCGAAGAACACCAGGTCGCCCGGGCGTAGCCTGTCGATGGGAACGTGCGGTCCCGATGTCCACTGGGTGCCCGTCCAGTGGTCGAGCCGTATGCCCGCCTTACCCCACGCGTACATGGCCAGGCCCGAGCAGTCGAAGCCGAGGATGCCCGCTCCTTGGTCGACGCCCAGGCTCGGACCCGCGGCGGTGCCCCCGCCCCAGGAGTACGGGGTGCCGAGCCATTCGAGCGCCGCTTCGGCGACCATCGCGCCGCGTCTGACGACGTTCGCCGTTTCGAGGCCCGCGCGTACCTTGCCGACCGTACGCGCCTCGCCGGCCGCCCTTTCCTTGCCGGCTGCCCTCGCCTTGCTGGCCGCCCGTGCCTCGAGGGCGCGTTCACGCGCACGCGCGAGCCGGGCCGCGCGCGCACGAGCGTCGCCTAGCCTCTTTTCCAGCGCACGCTTGCGGTCGGTGATGCGCTGGATGGACGCCTGCTGCTCGGCGACCGCCGTCTGAGCGAGCCGCTTGGACTGGTCTGCGTCCCTGGTCGCCGCCGCCTGCTCCTGGAGCGAGGTCTGGGCCTGCCGCCGGAAGACGTCCGCGACGGTCTTGGACGCCTCGACGCGGCGCACCATCGCGGTCCGCTGACCGGCCAGCACCTCGACCATGCCGGCCCGGTCCATGAAGCCCTGCGGCCCGCCCCGGCCGGAGATCGCGGAGGAGACCTGGTCGTAGCCGGTGGCGTTCTGGTAGACGCGCGCGGCGAACGCCGCCAGCTGGTCCTGCGCCTCCCCGACCTTGCGGGTCGCCTCGGCCAGCCGCTGCCGGGTGCCCTGGTAGGCCTGCTGGGACCGTTCCAGCTTGACCCGCTCCCCGTTGTAGCGTTCCACCGCCGCCTCGGCCGCCGCGTTCAGCCGGTCCAGCTCTCCATCGGCCTGGGCGAGTTCGGCCTTGGTCCGTCCGACGTCGGCTGCGCGATCCTTCGCCAGCTGCCTGCTCTTCTCGACGTCGTGCGCACTCGGGATCGGCTTGCCCGTTGCGCGCTGCACGGGACGGGCGTACGCCGGCGGTACCAGCCAGTTGACGGCGACCGCCACTCCGGCGGAGAACGTCATCAGCCGGAGGGTCGCGTTCTTGGCGGAGGAAGTGGTTCCGCGACGGCGCGGTTCTGTGGCGCTCGGTCCCATGAACACGTCCTCCCCCCGGCGTGTTTTACTTAGCGCAAACGATCACCTACGAAGAGTAGTTGAGACGGGCAACAATCGGAACGTGCCTCACGCGGGCGTCGCGTTCCCGCTTGTGGCGCTCGGCGAGCCGGGCGCCGAGGACGAGGCGGGCGGGGCAGAGGACGACGGCGGATCCGGCTCGCCGCCCGCGGGCGGTGGGTCGGACGTCGTGGGCGGGTCCGAGTGCGTCGGCTCTGACGACGAAGCCGGACCCGTGCCAGGCGACGTGGACGGATCGCCGGGTCGGCCGGTTTCCGGTGGCGTGGACGGTGTGCCTGTACCGGGCCCTGTCGGCGGCGGAGTGGGATCGGTGCCTCCACCTGGCGTGCCTGGTGCGTCGGCGCGCCAGGTGACGCACACCTCGACGCCTCCGGGCTGGAATGTGATGCCGCCCTCCCCGCGCGAGCGTGATCGGCGGGAGACGTGCACGGCTATGGTCACGCTCTGTCCGGCCTCGAGACGTCCGGAGGACCGGCTCAGACGCAGCGCGCCCCAAGTTCCTGCCTTCCATGACACTGGGCCGCCCACCGCCTGCAGCTCCACGGAGCCGTCCGCACCTCCGGCCAAGTCGAGGTATTGCGGGGAGACCACGAGAGCCGCCGACGGATCGTCCGGCGTAGGAAGCGGACCACTGGACACCGGCACTGGAGGCGACGCATACAGGGCCGTAGGCGGTGCGGAAGAACCCAACGCCCCCAATGGAAATGTGGCGGACACGGGTGCGACGTCCACGACGCCATTTCGGCCATCACCCGCAGAATGGCCGTCCGGTACCGGTTTCCGCGAGAGGCCGGGGAGCAGGCTCGGATGAGGCCTCGCAACAGTGCCTGCCGAGCCCGCACCCTCGGACGTACCGAACAGCCCGCGCACAATGGCGATCCCGCCGCCGAAAAGGACCGCCACGATGACGAGCACGGCGAAGGCGCGGGCCGCCTGCGCGGTCATGCCGTCCGGCGGTAACACGCCGCGTTCGCCCCGCGGCCGCCTTCGCGGTGAGAGCCGCCTCCTTGGACGGGGCGCTCGCAAGGCGCCCGCCGGTTGCCCCGGCTGCACGGGGAAGCCCGCCGGCGTGAACTCGGTGACGCGCGTGGCGACGAACAGCCGGTAGCCGACGAGCTCGGGGTCCATGAAGCAGTTCATCACCCGCAGTTGCAACTCTGCGGGCGGGTCCGCGTCCGGGAGAAGCCCGTACACCTTGGCCGCCGACACGCTTCGCGGCCGGAACGCGCCGCAAGTGGCGCACTCGTGGGCATGCTCCATGAGCTGTTCGCTCAGGTCCGCCGTAAGGCCGCCTTGCCGCTGGCGCAGCAGCCGGGCACGCTCCGCGCAGCCGTACGGCCCCTGTTTGGCCAGGATGTCGGCCGTCAGCGCCGCCTCCAGCTCGGTGTGCGCGCGTTCCAGGGCCGCTTCGGCCTCCTTGACCGGGACGTCCAGGATCGCGGCCAGGTCGGGGATCGACATCTGGTGGCGCACCCGCAGTTCGAGAATCTCCCTGGAGACGGCCGACAGCGCCGCCACGGCCTCCCATGCCGTGATCCTCTGATCGACGTCCTCCTGGTCGTGGCTGGCCACCGGCAGATCGGGCGGGCGTTGCCCGGCCGGCGACCGCCGGGTGCACTCCTGCCGGGCGATGGCGTACAGCCATGGGCCGAACCGGTCGGGATCGCGCAGCTTGTCGATGTGCGCCTCGGCGACGACGAACGTGTCCCTCAGCGCGACCTGCGCGGCGTCCCGGTCCTGCAGCTGGAACCAGCAGTAGGCGTAGAGCCGGTCGGCATAGGCCGCGTACATGTCGGCCGGGGCGCCGGCGACGCGCTCGCGCAGCGCCTCGACCAGGAGATGGTCGTTCATACCGGAAAAGGTAAAGCCTCCCGAAGGTCTTTACTGGCAATTTCAAGAGATCGAACCCGATGACCGAACTCAATTCTTCCGCTTTTTTGGACGCTTTTCCCTAGTGTTGCTATTAGCGGTTTTGGAGATGGTTCGTCCGATCTTCTGGCGTCCCGTCCGGACGCGGCCGAGGGTCGCAGCCCGGGGTTGGTCGGGCGAATTTGACAGTGTCATCGTGACAGTGTCAACATCGAGCCATGGACGGTACCTGGACGATCGGCGAGCTGGCGGAACGCGCCGTCGCGGCCCTGGCCGCGGGCCAATCCGCGCAGGTCAACGGCCGGGTGCGCGACCTGCCCAACGAGCGGCTGATCCGCTGGTACACCACCATCGGCCTGATCGACCCGCCCGCCGGCAGGCGAGGCCGCACCGCGCTGTACGGCCCGCGCCACCTCCTCCAGCTCGTCGCGATCAAACGGCGGCAGGCGGCCGGGCGCTCGATCGCCGAGATCCAACTCGAGCTCGCCGCCGCGACCAACGCCATGCTGGAACGGATCGCCGCCCTCCCGCCCGAGGCGACGGACCCGGAAGCCACCGTGCCGCCGCCTGGTACGACTCCGCCCGCGGCCTCGATTCCCGCGGCAGCCGCCCCTCCGCCGGAGCCCGCCTCCGGGCAAGGTCCTTTCGACACCGAGAGCACGACCGACACCGTCGGCAAGGCCAGCACCGCCGGTACACCTGACACCGCTAGCACGACCGACAAGGGCGCAAGCGCGGAAGCCGCGCGCGCTGGATCGTCCGGCGCCGCTCAGGACCGGGCGGACGGTGACGCGCGGTCCAGGGAACGCTTCTGGAGCGCCCGTCCCGATGTGTCGTTCGGCCGCGCCGCCGTGGCCGACGGCTACTCCGGGTCCGTCCCACCGGTGGTGCAGGGCGTGCGCCTCGCCCCCGGCCTCACCCTGCTGCTGGAGGTCGGCGCGCTCGACGCGGAAGACCTCCACGCCATCGAGTCCGCCGCCCGGCCGTTGCTCGACGTCCTGGCCGCACGAGGGCTCATCGCCTCCCCCGCAGGCCCCGTCCGCCCGCCCGCAGACCCTCCCCGGAGGCCGCAATGACCGTCCGCATACTGCCGCTGCCCGAGCCAGAGACGCCCCCGGCCCCCGGCGGCGGGCTCGGCGCACTGACCACCGACCGCGGCAACCTGCCGCTCGACTCCGTCGATGTGCACGCCTCGATCGCCGGGCTCGCCGCCGCCGTCGAGGTCGTCCAGGGGTTCCGCAACCCGTTCGACGTGCCGCTGGAGGCGACCTACGTCTTCCCGCTGCCCGACCGCGCCGCGGTGACCGCGCTGCGCATGGAGGCGGACGACCGGGTCATCGAAGGAACGCTCAAGGAACGCGGCCAGGCGCGCGAGGATTACAGCACCGCCATAGCGGCCGGCAAGCGCGCCGCCATCGCCGAAGAGGACCGCCCGGACGTGTTCACCATGCAGGTGGGCAACATCCAGCCGGGCGAGCGCGTGACCGTCCGGTTGGCGCTCACCCAGCCGCTGCCGCACGAATCGTCCTCGACCGCCACGTTCCGGTTCCCGCTCGTGGTCGCGCCCCGCTACATCCCGGGAGCCCCGCTGGGCGAGGAGGCCGCAGGCGCCGGGGTCGCCGAGGACACCGACGCGGTCCCGGACGCGTCCCGGATCAGCCCGCCCGTGCTGCTGCCGGGGTTCCCCAACCCGGTGCGGCTGGCGATCACCGTCGACATCGACCCGTCCGGGCTACCGCTCACCGAGATCCGCTCGGCGCTGCACGTGGTCACGGAGGACGGCGGGGACGAGCGCACCACGATCCGGCTCCGGCCCGGCGAACGCCTCGACCGCGACTTCGTCCTGCGGCTGGGATTCGCCCCACGGGAAAGCGCGGCCCTTTCGCTGGTTCCGGACGACACCGGTGACGAGGGGACCTTCAGCCTGACCGTCCTTCCCTCCGGGGACATCCGGCCGCGCCCCCGCGACGTGGTGCTCGTCCTCGACCGCTCGGGCAGCATGCACGGCTGGAAGATGGTCGCCGCCCGGCGCGCCGCAGCACGCATCGTCGACACCCTCCGCGTCGAGGACCGCTTCGCCGTCCTGTCCTTCGACACTGTCATCGAGCGCCCCCGCGAACTGGACTCGGGCCTCGTGCCGGGCACGGACCGCAACCGGTTCCGCGCGGTCGAGCACCTGGCCGCGCTGGGCGCCCGCGGCGGCACCGAGATGCTCACCCCGCTCCAGGAGGCCTGCACCCTGCTCGCGGACCCGGGCCGTGATCGCGTGCTCGTCCTCATCACCGATGGGCAGGTCGGCAACGAGGACCAGATCCTCGCCCAGTTGGCGCCCCGGCTGCGCGGCGTGCGCGTCCACACCGTCGGCATCGACCGCGCGGTGAACGCGGGCTTCCTCAACCGGCTGGCCGCGATCGGCGAGGGCCGCTGTGAACTGGTCGAGTCCGAGGACCGCCTCGACGAGGCCATGGAGCAGATCCACCACCGCATCGGCGCGCCCGTCGCCTCCGGCCTCACCCTGCACGCCGACGGGCTGGAGATCGTCCCCGATTCAGTGGCCCCCGCCCGCATCGGCGCACTGTTTCCCGGAGTACCGCTCGTGGTCGCGGGCCGCTTCCGGGGTGCGCCCCAGGGGTCGGTGACCGTCCAGGGCACAGCCTCCGACGGGACGGTCTGGCGGCAGCAGGCGACCGGAACGGTCACCCGCAACCCGGCCGCCACATCGATCTGGGCGCGCGCCCACCTGCGTGACCTCGAGGACCGCTACACCATCGGCGGCCCTCCGGACCTCGAACACCGCATCGTCAGCACATCGCTGCGGTTCGGCGTCCTGTGCCGCTTCACCGCCTTCGTCGCCGTGGACAGCCGGGTCGTCTCCGAGTCCGGCACACCGCACCAGGTCGTCCAGCCCGTGGAGACACCGGACGGCTGGGCGGCGCCCGCGGTGGCGTACGGGGCCGCGAGCCCACTCATGGCCCCGCCGCCCCTCCCACCTGCGGGCGGCCCTCCCCCGCCCACCTTCGCGCCGCCGGCTCCGGCCATGCCGGCCGCCCCTGGCAGCGCTCCTCGGAGCAGGCTCCCCGCCGCCGGCAGCCCGCCCGCCCCGCGTGTCTCCCCCCAGGCAAGCCGCCAGCGCCCGGCCGTCTTCGACGATCACGACGACTGCGACGTACCCGACTTCCTCCGCGACTCCTCGCCTCCCGCAGACAGGGCCGCCCCTCCCGAGTACGGCGCCCCCACGGGCCACGGCTCGCCAGGACAGCCCCCGACGCCAGACCTCGACCCCTACAAGGAGGAACTGGCACGCCTGCTCGAGTCGCTGCGCGGAGTGCCGGACGACACCGGTCACCGCATCGACCGGCTACGGCAGGAGGTGCTCCCGGCGCTGACGTCCATCGTCGAACGCATGCAAGCCCACTTCGCCCCCGGCACCGAGCACCTTCGCACGCTGGAGTCGCTCCGCCGCGCCCTGCTCCGCGTCACCCCCCAGAGCCCGAAGCACGAGGTCGACGACATCTGGACCCGCACACTGCAAACCCTCGGCGAGCTCGTCGGCAAGCCCGCCAACCCCCCGACCCGCCGCCCCTTCTGGAAACGCAACCCCTGACCCGGTGGGGGCAGACCACAGGCCTGCCCCCACCCCACCTCCCACCCACCCGACCTGGACGCCGACCCTGAGTCCTGCAGCCCGTACACCAAACGCCCACCCGATCACTCGTCCACCCGCCCAGCGAGAACACAGGCCGCAACGTCCGTACTCCAGCCGACCGCATCCAGCGGTTGGCACAGGCCCAGCCCCACGCACGCGCCCAGGCCTAAGCCTTCGCGCAGGCCCAAGCACAGGTCACAGCGCCCCTGGACGCGCGCGTAGCCGCCTGGTCGGCGAAGGCACAAGCCACCCGCGGTGTTGGTCAGGGGCCGGGGGCCGCTGGGCATGGTCGTGTGTGTTGGAACGAACTCTGGCAAACGCCGGAATAGCGCTGTCCGAGAACCGACGCTGCCCGGCCAGTCCTCAGGCGCCCGTCAATTTTCCAGGTCGCCGTGGACATGGACCTCAGCGTCTTCGCATGCCTCGTCCGAAAGCTTCAGGCGGACGGCGAATACGCCGGTCTCAGCGTTCCTGGCACCCGCCCGGCCGCCGAGGACACAGGCCGCGCCCTCCTTCAATGCTCGGACAGGCCGCAGTCTGCGGGCGGCATCGGCGTCGTCCTTAGATGCTCGCGTGGCTTGCCCATCGGCGAAAGCGCGGGCAGGAGTGGCCTTTGCTGGGGTCTGGTCGGTCGCAGTCAATGGGCGGGCGCGGGGCGGAGTGGCCTTGGGCGTCGCTGTCTGTTCGGGCCGCGGGGGGCGCTTTTATCCGGTGGGCTGCGTCCAACGGTTGTAGGACGGATTTGTTATTGGTGGGGCAGCGTCGGTTGTTGGAGGGGGGTGGGTGTGTGAGGGGTTGACTGCTAGGAATTTCAGGGCTCGTTGTGCGAGCTCGGTGGGGCTCTCGGCGGCTGGGAAGTGCCCGACGTCTTCGAGGAGTTCGACGCGCAGGTCGGTGGCGTGACGGCCGAAGCCGGACATCTGGCCGGCGGGTAGGAGTGGGTCCCGGTCGCCCGAGAGCACGAGGGTGGGGACGGTCAGCCGTGCCCAGCGGTATCGGCCCGCCAGCAGCAGCGGGATCTCCCGCAGCAGCAGGTTCCGGTAGTAGCGGACGGTGGCACGCACCCGTGCAGGCTCCCGGAATTGGGCCAGGAAGATCTTCCGGTCGTCGGGCGTCAGCGCGGCGGGGTGGTGTGGCCAGTGGCGCAGCGCCCAGCGCGGTATCACCGAGCCCGCCAGGCGGGGGCTCGCGGCGTTGGCGACGATGTGCCACAACCGGCGCCCGTTCAGCAGGACTCGCGGCGTCGGCCGCAGGAAGGGGCTCGCGGTGTTGATCGCGATGAAGTGCCTGACACGGTCGGGAAACCGGAGCGCGAGGACGTATCCGGCGGCTCCGCCCCAGTCATGCCCGATCAGGTCGAAGGCCCGCACGCCGAGCCGGTCGAGCAGCCCGATCACGTCGTCGGCCATGGCGGCGGGGCCGTAGCCGTCCGGCGGCGCGGCGGTCCAGCCGAGGCCGCGCAGGTCCGGGCAGATGACCCGGTGGTGCTCGGCGAGCAGTCCGATGAGGTGCCGCCACTGCCACCAGTGCTGGGGCCAGCCGTGCAGCAGGACCAGCGGTTCGCCCCGTCCGGCCAGGGCGACGTGCATGCGCAGGCCGTCCACGTCGATGAACTGGTGCTCGACGCCGTCCAGCTCGGGAAGGGGCCGGTCGCTCATCGGGTGGCCCGCAGCGGGACGAACCCGGCGATCGCGGACGCCAGGCGGGTGGGCTGGTCCTCGGGAGAGAAGGTGCGCGCTCCGGGGATCCATTCGAGCCGGGCGTCGGGGAAGTCGGTGGCCAGCCGTTCGGCATGGGCGGCGGGGAAGAAGCGGTCCCGCTCGGACCAGGCGACGAGCACCGGCGAGGTGAAGGACCCGAAGCGTTTCGCAGCGGCGAGGGTGTGCCGCGCGTCCAGGCCGCGCAGCACCCGGAGGAGGTCGTCGCGGACGCCGCGGTCCGCCCAGGCGGGCAGGACGTAGGAGTCGGTCACCGCGCGCGGCAGGGGGCGGCGGGCCAGCCATCCGAAGGCGATCGGCAGCCGGCGCAGCGCCGGGAGGAACCGCAGGGTGGCCAGCAGCGCCCCGATCCCGCCGGGGATGCGCGTCGCGAGCTTGAGGTAGCCGAAGAACCTCGGCGGGAAGTTGTCGTAGGCGTCGCAGGAGGTGAGCACGAGCCGACCGACCAGTTCGGGTCGGGTGGTAGCGACGAGCTGGCAGACGGCGCCGCCGCTGTCGTTGCCGACCAGCGTGACCGGCCCGACGTCCAGGAACTCGATCGCGCCGGCGACCATGGCTGCCAAGGCCGGCGGGGTGAGGTCGGCGCCGGGCATCGGCACGGTGTGCGCGCCGAACGGCAGGTCCAGCGTCACACAGCGGTAGCGGTCCGACAGCCGCGCCACGACGCGGCGCCAGAGGTTGGCGTTGGCCAGCACGCCGTGGACGAACACCACCGGTTCGCCCTCGCCCGCCTCGAACACCGCGATCCGTCCGCCCGGCACGTCGATCTCGCGCCGCGTGCCCAGGTCCGCGTCGCGCCACCGCGCCCGGGTGGCGGCCTGTACGTCGCTCATCTCCACGCCCCTTGTCGAGAGAATGCGTATGAGAGCCACAATAACAAACAGGCTGCCTGTTTTAAACAGGCGGCCAGTGCACCCATGGAGAGGCGAGCGATGAGCCGGCAGGCCGAGAAGTCCGAAGCGACCCGCGCCCACCTGATCGCGGCGGCGCGCGCGCTGTTCGCCGAGCGCGGCTACGCGGCGGTCGGCACCCCGGAGATCGTCGGCCGGGCCGGCAGCTCGCGGGGCGCCATGTACCACCACTTCAAGGACAAGAAGGACCTGTTCCGGGCCGTCTACGAGCAGCTCCAGCAGGAGCTGATCGCGGAGATCTCCGCGGAGATGGACGGTCTGGGCGGCGCCGACCCGATGGCCGCCCTCGAGGCGGGGGTGCGGACCTACCTGCGGTCCTGCGTCGAAGCGGACCGGGCCCGCATCGGCCTGGTCGAGGCGCCGTCGGTGCTCGGCTGGGCCGAGTGGCGGGAGATCGACGAGCGGTACGCCCTCGGCGTGGTGATCGCGGGTCTGGAACTAGGCCGGGCGGCCGGGATGCTGCGCGACGACGTCCCGCTCCGGGCGCTCGCCCACGTGGTCCTCGCCGGGCTGGGCGAGGCCGGGCTGCTCATCGCCGCCGCCGACGACGCCGAAGCCGCCCGCGCCGAGGCCGAGCCCGCCGTCCTCGCCCTCTTGGACGGTCTCCGCCGCTGAACCTCCCGCGTCGCCGGAGAGCAAGGGCGGGTCCTCACCGTGCTGGCAGTGGCGTGTCGAGTTCGATGCCCTGGCCTGTGGGGAGGTCGCGGAGGTCGAGGCCGTTGTGAAGGTGGTGCGTTCCGGGCGGCAGCCCGGTCACGAGGCCGACGGCGGCGGCCGCGATGATCGCCGTGCCGCGGGACTGGTCGCGTCCGCGGGCCCATCGCGTGGTGCCGTCGTGGCCGCGGGCCAGGACGAGCCAATGGTCGCCGCCCGGGACGCGCAGGCCGCGGGGCGCGTGCGAGCCGCCGGGCACCCAGGTCAGGGCCGCCAGGGCCGCGGTCGCGGACCGTGAGTCGAGGCCGAAGTAGGTGCGCGTCCGGACGCCCAGGTCGCGGGTGAGGGTGTGCTGGTCGGAGAAGTCCAGGCGATAGAGCCGCCTGCGGCCGTGGCCGGGCAGGTCGAACCGCCGCGACCCGGCGAAGTTGCGGACCGCGGCGCCGTCGTGGTGGAAGCGCCTGCCGAGCAGCCGGTACGTCCACTCGGTGGCCGCCGGGCCGTGGCGTTCGCCGGCGCCGAGCAGGACGGCCACATCGATCGGGCCGGGGGCGGCGCGGTGGACGGCGGCGGCGAGCAGGTTGGTCAGGCCGGGAGCAAGCCCGACGCTGAGGAGCACCGGTCGTGGCGGATCGAGCCGTTCCAGCGCGGTGACGTAGGAGGTGGTGGCCGTGATGTCGACGAACGCGGCCCCTTGCGCCGTCGCGAGCTCCGCCAGCCGCGGATCCTCCTTTCCCGAGGCGTTGACCACGACATCGATTCCGACCAGCGCGGACAGATAGGAACGCAGGTCGGGTTGAGCGAGATCGATCGGCCGGTCGGCGCGGGCGGCGTCCCGGCCGGCCGTCAGCGCGACATGCCCGTCCTGCCACAACCGCGCGACGAGGTGGCGGCCGACCGCGCCGTAGCCGCCCAGGACCAGCACCGTGGTCATGGTCGCCTCGCCGCGGACGTCTCGGCGGTCGACGCCAGCGCCGCGAGGGTCGCCTGCATGGTCCGGCGGTTGTGCCGGGCACGGTCCGATACGCCCGAGACCAACCGCGACAGCGGCTTCGCCCATGCCGGACGCAGGTCGGTCCACCGCTCGGCGACCCGGCATCCGTCGCCGTCGCCCTGGAAGGTGTAGCGCCAGCGCGCGACGGGCCGTCCGCCGATGCGGACCTCGAACTCGAACCGCCGGCCGGGTTCGGCGGCGGTGACCGTGCAGGTCGTGGACCAGCGGCGCAGGCCACGCCGGTTCGTCCCCCTGAAGCGGGCGCCGACGGCCGGGCCGGTCGCCGGGGCGATCCATCGGCAGCCGGTCGTCTCCGGACTCCATCGCCCCATCTGGGACACCTCGCTGACCAGCGCATACAACGCCTCGGGCGAAGCGGCGATGCTCTGCTCCACAACGACGGACGCGCCATCACGTCCGGTGATACTTCGCTCGTCGGGTGGGCCGTGGGTTCTCATGGTGTCCGCCAATCCCTTGAGGTGGGCCGGGCGGCCAGCAGCGCGATGGTGACGCCGCCCGGCGGCCGCACGGAAGCCGTCTAGTGGTGGGGGACGTCGGCCAGCAACCCCGTGAGGCGCTCCTCGGCCTGGCGCCAGATCAGCCGGCGGTCGAGTCGCTCGGCCGTCCACATGGTGTTGATGAGCGTTCCGGAGTCGCGGAAGTCGCGCACCACCCGCCGATGCCCCGGCGATCGGACGAAACGCTGCAGATCAGCCGAATCGCGCCAGACCGAGACGGAGATCTGCCGCCGCCCATCACCGGTCGTGGCGAGCCACAATCCGAGCGCGCCCTCCGTGTCGGGCCAGGCGTGGCGGAACCTCATTCCGGCCCTCGCCACGCGGGGGACGTCGCGGAACCGGTGCACCAGGTAGTCGTTCATGCTGACGTGCACCCGGCCACCGTCCGCCGCATCGTCCCCGTTCTTCCAGAACCGCACGAACCATGTCATGCGGCCACGATACGACTGTATTTTGTCCGATACAACCGTATCGGTCAGGTGGACAGGGCCCGGCGGTACAGCTCGGTCGTCGCGGTGTTCCACCGGTGCAGCTGCTCGGGGCCGAAGAACGGCCCGGGAAGATGCCGGCTGATCGCCGGCTCGAAGAACACGCAGGCCAGGTTGAACACCACCACGTGGAGCGCGGCCCAGTCCCGGTCGGCGTCGGCGCGCAGCCGTCCGTCGCGGTCGAGCGGCGCGAGCCAGCCGGTGCGCGCGATCTCGATCAGCGCGTCGAAGATCTTGGCCGCCTCCTCGTCCCCCTCGGCGAGCGCCCGCGCCAGGTACCGCAGCGCGACCGCGTTGTCGCGGACCCACGCCGTCACGACGTCGCCCATCGCGCCCCACGCCGTCTCGCCGTCACCGTCACCGTCCCGGGCGAGGTCGCGGAAGGTCTCGACGGCGACCGCGATCACGTACTCGTTGACCGCTTCGCGCAGCCGCGCCTTGGTGCCGAAATGGTGCTGCACCAGGCCCGGGGACAGCCCGGCCGCGGCGGCGACGTCGCGGATCGACGTCGCGGCGACGCCCTTGTCGGCGAACCCCTGCAACGCGGCGTTCCGGATGCGCGCGTAGGTACTCAGATCCGATGGCTGAGCAGGCACCTGCGAGTCACTCACGCTTGCAGAGCTAACCACAGCCGCCCTTCTGCGTCGGCGCGGACGGTGCGGCGATGGCCACCGTGCGCGGGCCGGCAGGAAGCGGAAAGGGCGGCCTCCCGGTCGGGAGGCCGCCCTGTGGTCCGGCGACAGCAGGGGTCAGGCGTGCTTGCCGCGGGTGACGCGGAGCAGCGGGATCAGGTTCAGCACCAGCCCCACCACGGCGACGCCGCTCACCAGGTTGACGCCCGGGTGGAACTCGGCGAAGTCGCCGCCGCCCGCACCGGTCCCGCCGGCGACCAGCGCGGTCACCACGGCGAGCACCAGGGCGGCGCCGACCTGGCCGGACGTCTGGACCAGCCCGGAGGCCAGGCCCTGCTCGGAGTCGTCGATGCCGTCGGTGGCCTGGGCCATGATCGAGCTGAAGCCGAACGCGAAGCCGCCGCCCAGCAGGAGCATCGTCGGCAGGATCGTGAAGGCGTAGCCCGGGGTGTTCCCGGCGGTGGCCAGGAACCACACGTAGCCGAGGCTCAGCGAGGTCATGGAGCTGATGATCAGCCGCGGCGTCCCGTAGCGGTCGATCAGCCGGCCGACGAACGGGGAGCCGAAGGCGACGATCAGCCCGGCGGGCAGCAGCGCCATGGCCATCCTGAGCGGCGACCAGTGCAGGACGTCCTGCAGGTAGAGGGTCATCATGAACTGGAAGCTCAGGTAGGAGCCGAAGAGCGCGACGATGCTGAGGTTGGCGCGGACGATCGAGCCGATCTTCAGGATGCCGAGCCTGATCAGCGGGTGCCGCACCTTGTTCTCGGTGACGACGAAGCCGATCAGCAGCGCGGCGGCGAGCGCGATGGAGCCGAGCGTGACCGGGTCGAGCCAGCCGCGGTCCGGCGCCGAGACGACGGTGTAGACCGCGAGGAGCATGCCGCCGGTCAGCGTGACGGCGCCGACGAGGTCGTGGCCGCCGTCGGCCGCGGGCTTGTCCCGCGGGATCAGGGCGATGCCCGCGACCAGGGCGACGAGGGCGAGCGGGACGGGGGTCAGGAACGTCCAGCGCCAGCCGAAGCTGGTGAGCAGCCCGCCGAGGATCAGCCCGGAGGAGTAGCCGCTCGCGCCGAAGACCGAGAAGACCGACAGCGCCCGGTTGCGCGCGCGGCCCTCGGCGAAGCTGGTGGTCAGGATGGACAGGGCGGTCGGCGCGGTGAACGCGGCGGCCAGGCCCTTGACGAAGCGGGTGACGACGAGCAGCGTCCCGTCGCTGACCAGGCCGCCCACCAGCGACGCGATGGCGAACACGGCCAGCGCGGTGAGGAAGACCCGGCGGCGGCCGAGGAGGTCGGCGGTGCGCCCGCCGAGCAGCAGGAGGCTGCCGTAGCCGAGCACGTAGCCGTTCACGATCCACTGCAGCGAGGTGGTGGACAGGCCGAGCTCGGTCCCGATCGACGGGAGCGCGACGCCGACCATGGACACGTCGAGGCCGTCGAGGAACAGCACGGCGCACAGGACCGCGAGGACTCCCCACAGCCGGGGAGTCCAGGCCTGTTCGGCCGGCGCGCTCGCGGCGGCCGGCCGGTGGACGGCAGAGGCAGGTGAGGTGTCGGTGATAGTCACGTCGGAGGACGTTACATGCACATGCATTCAATGTGCAAGCATAAATTTCGGCCGAATTTAATGCTGGTGCATCTGATGCGCATGCATGCTAGGATGCGCGGCATGGAGTCGGAAGCGGCCCTGGTGGGCCGGTGGCGGACGCTCGCGACCTGCTACAACACGGTCGCCTGCGATCTCGACCGTGCACTGCAGGAGGCCCACGGCCTGAGCATGAGCGAGTTCGAGACGCTCGACAGGCTCGTCGAGGCCGACTGCGAGAAGCGCCGCATGCAGGAGATCGCCGCGGCCATGTACCTCAGCCAGAGCGCCCTGTCCCGGACGGTCGCCCGGCTGGAGAAGAACGGCCTGGTCCAGCGCGGCCTGTGCGAGTCCGACCGGCGCGGCGTCTTCGTCGAGGTCACCGAGGCCGGCCGCAGGCGGCACGCCGAGGCGCACCGGACCCACATCGAGGTCCTCGCCAGGCACCTCCCCGTCCCCGTCTCCTGACGCGCAGGCGCCACCGCGCGCCGTGCCACCTCCATCTCGGTGACGCCGTCGACGGGATCGGGTCCTCGGCGACCAGTTCCTCATCGCGGTAGTCGGTAGCGCTCGGTGCTTGGACCGCTTCCTTGACGCCTGGGACTGGGTGTATCGCGGGCGTATCGAAAAGCGCATACGCCACGGCAACACTCTTCGGTCTTCGGTGGGAGGCATGGACCACAGCGGTCCGTGCCGAGGGCTTGGCGCCCCGGTTCCGGAAGGTGATCGCCGAAGAGGAGAGGGCCGTGGCTGATGACGGGAAATGGGACCGGCGTTCGCTACTGCGGGGCGCAGCCGTGGTGGCCGGTGCCGCCGCGACCACACCACTGCTGGGAAAGGCCGCTACGGCGCACGCCGACGGCAGTGACGCGGACGCGTTGTTCAAGGCCGGGAAGTTCGAGCAGGCCGGCCGCGCGTATGAGGAGATCCTGAAAAAGGACCCCACGAACCTGAACGCGGCTCGCCAGCGCGGCTACATCGGGCTACTGGGCAACAAGTTCCCCGACGCGGAGAAGTTCCTCACGATGGCGCTCAAGTTGGCGCCCGAGGACAAGCAGACCAACGCGCTGCTGGGCGACTGCTACATCCGGCAGGACAAGTTCTCCCTCTCCGTACCATGCTGGCGAGCTGCCGGCGAGGAAGGCTACGCCAATTGGTTCGCGGCCGTCCGCGGCAAGCCGTACCAGATCTACGGCGACATCGGCCGTGTGCCGTGGCAGCGGATGGACCCGTCCCCGGTGGTAGAGGCCTCGGTCAACGGCGGACCGCCGAAGCGCCTGATGTTCTACACCGGCGCGCCGAATCTGAGCCTGACCTCGTCGGCGGCCAAGGAAGCCGGGGTGAGCCCCGTATACAAGGAAAAGAGCGACTTCGAAGGCACCGCCATATGGGTGTACTACGGGGTGCTGGACTCTCTCAAGCTGGGCGGCATCGAACTGCGCAACGTCCCCGTGGGTTGGTCGTCGACGGAGACAGGCGAAGACGTCGACACTGACAACGACGGCCTGATCGGGACGTGGGTCTTCTACCACCTGCTGACCACCTTCGATTACGCGGGCCGGTCGTTGATCCTGCGCCGCCCGACCCCCGAAACGGCCAGCCGGGTGCGCGCCGCCGCCCAGGCGGGCACCAAGCCGCTGCCGCTGTGGCTGTCCCGTGACCACGACCTCCAAAGCACGGGCAGCATCGCCGGTTCCGGCCTACGGGTGATGGGCGTGAACTTCGGCGGAATCGGCGAAATGGTCGCGGGCATGGCCGGGGAGACGGCCAAGCGGTTGGGCGTCCGCACCGATTACGACCGTCCGATCGAAACGGCTGCCCACAGCCACGCCACCACCACCTACCCCTGCTACCCCAAGGAGATCCGCCTCGGCGACGCCGTCGCCAACGACGTCTATTGCGAAACGGACCCGAACATGCCGGTCAACGTGCCCTGGCCTTACGGGTCGGGGTTCGACACGATCGGCTGGTTCGCCCACTGCTTCTGGAAGCCCTACAACATCACCCTCGACTTCACCAACATGAACCTCTACATCGCCCGCGGCGAGGCCACCTGATCACTGCCGGCACGGGCGTCAAATGGGGAGCTACCTAAAGCCGCCGGGGTGACGCTTCACGCCGGCAGGGGACCCGCGGTCGGCCGTGGTGACGGAACGGGCCGAAAAGGCCGCACGCCCGTCGTCCGGCCGACCGCGCAACGCAGGACTTCAGAGAACTGGAGGCTTCCGTAGACGAAGAGGGCCTCCGGGGCCGCCGATAGCCGGTCCGGCCGGCCAGAGTTCGGCGAGGTCGGTCGGGGTGAGTGGGGCTCGGTATGCGGCCTGAAGCACTTTGCGGGACACGTCGGTGTCGGCATCGGCGAGAGCGGCGAACCAATCGAGTCCGGCCGGGTAGGCCCACATGTAGGAGCGGTGCTCGGGGCTCGTCCCCCGGTCTGCGAGATAGCCCGTAATGGTCTTGTCGGTCATCCAAGGGACGGTGGCGCGCAGATAGTCGGCGCACTCGATAGCGGGTGTGCCGTCGTTGATGGCGCGGTGGACCTGGGCGAGGACGAGTTGCGTGTAGTGGGCGAGCTTCACGCGAGTGATCAGAACCTTGTCCTCGCGCAGGAGAAATAGCGGCCATGCCTGGGCGAGTCCTTCGAGCATGACCTGTTGCGGGGCGTGGATGCTGAGCAGACGGACCCAGGGGACGTCTTCGGCGGCGGCGCGGGCGGTGAGGCTGGCGCTTTGGAGGCCGTGGCCGAGTACCTCGTGCAGGGCGAACTGGCGGGCCCCGGTCTGGGTGAACTCGACGTTGGGCAGGTTGAGCCGTAGCCGGACCTGGTCGCCCGCACCGTCCAGCCAATACGCCCAGTAGGCGTCCACCTCGGCCGTCTCGATCGTGAGCGAGTAGGAGGCGGTGCTGCCGGTGGCTTCGCGTACAGCGGGCTCCAGCTCCTCGGCGGCCTGACGGATGGCGTCGGGGGCTTCGCTGACGTTCAAGAGCCCTTCGGCCTGGCGCAACTCGGTGTTGGTGTGGGCGCCCCAGGTGATGCCGAGATCGGCGAGTGGGGCGCGGGCCTGGTCGGCGCGGTCGGCGATGTACTCCTCCGGCCAACCCGCCGTCCCGCACCCTTGCGTCTTGCGGACGTAGTCGGCGAACGGCGGGTGCTCACCGAGCAGGGCACCCAGGTACGCCAGATCGGCGTCAAGACGGGACGCCAGGGGGCCGGTGGCGGTGGGGCGCAGTTCTGCGAGCCGGCGGTAGACGGTGAGCCGATCGGGCGCAGGCTCGGGTTCCGGGCCGCCGGGGTCGCAGTCGAAATCGATGATGGGCGATCCGCCGCGGGCGATCTCGTAGGCGTTCCACGCGCGCAGTACGTTCTCGATCTCGTCACGCAGGCTCATGCGGTACGTCCCATCGCAGCGTCCGATAGCCGGCCCGCGAGCAAAAGGCCCCTTGCGGTGATCGCAAGGGGCCTTTGAGCTGGAGCCGCCTGTCGGAATCGAACCGACGACCTATTCATTACGAGTGAATCGCTCTGCCGACTGAGCTAAGGCGGCGCGCCGTGCGGACACGGCTGCGAGAAGTCTACCGGGTCCGCGGGGGTGGATGCGCACCGGTTAATCAGTGGCAGAGCGTCCCGTCCTTCGGCGGCTTCGTCGTGAGCAGGTAGCTGTCGGTGGCCTTGGTGATGCAGGCGTTGCCCTGCAGGTAGGCGGTGTGGCCGTCGCCGTCCAGGGAGAGGAGGGTGCCGGAGTCGAGCTGCTTGGCGAGGCTCTGCGCCCACTTGTACGGGGTGGCGGGGTCGCGGAGGGTGCCGATCACGACGATGGGGCCGGCGCCCTTGGCGTGCACGGGCTGCGGCTGCTGCTTGGGCTGGTCGGGCCAGTAGATGCACGGCAGGCCGCCCCAGACGACGAAGGGGCCGAAGTGGGGCGCGGACTTCTTGGCCTGGTCGACGGCCTTGCTGTAGGCGTCCAGGGACGGCGGGTTGGGCTTGTCGATGCAGTTGACCGCCATGTTGGCGTCCGTCTGGTTGCTGTAGGAGCCGTCCGGTTTGCGCTCCACCATCTGGTCAGCGAGCGTGATGAGGAGGGTCCCGTCCCCCTTCTGCATGGCCTGGGTGAGGGCCTGGCGCAGGAGGGGCCAGTAGTCCTTGAGATACAGGGCCGTGGCGATGCCCATGACGGCGAGGGACTCGGTGACCTTCCGTGAGTCGCGGGTGTTCGACAGCGGGGTCTTGTCCGTCTTGGCCATGAAGGCGGTGAGGTTCTTCTCGGCCGCGCTCGTCGAGGTGCCCAGCGGGCAGCCGGTGGACTTCACGCAGTCGTCGGCGAACGCACGGAAGGCCGTCTCGAAGCCCTTGGACTGCTCGACCAGGGTGCCGATGGCGGATTCCTTGGGATCCACGGCGCCGTCCAGCACGAGGGCACGGACGTTCTTCGGGAACTCCTCCGCGTAGATGGCGCCGAGATAGGTGCCGTAGGACGCGCCGTAGTAGGTGAACTTGGAGTCGCCCACGGCGGCGCGGAGGATGTCCATGTCGTGGGCCGCGTCCTTGGTGCCCACGTAGGGCAGTTCCGCGGACGCCTTGGCCTTGCAGTTGCCCGCGAACTGCTTGCTCAGCCCCGCGAAGGCGTCGACCTCCTGCTTGTCGTCCGGCGAGGAGTCGGCGGCGAAGAACGCGTCGAGCTGCGGCCCGGAGTTGCAGCGGACGGGGTCGCTGGCGCCGACACCGCGCGGGTCGAAGCCCACGATGTCGAAGCGTTTGCGCAGGTCGGCACCGAAGCTCGAGGCGGCCTGGCGGACGAAGTCGACACCGGAACCGCCCGGACCGCCGGGATTGGTGAACAGCGAGCCGATCCGGGCGGACTTGTCCTGGGCGGGGAGCCGGATCATGGAGATTCCGACCTTCTCACCGGACGGCTTGGCGTAGTCGAGCGGGACCTGGGCCGTCGCGCACTCGAATCCGCCGCCGCAGCTCTTCCAGGACGGCTTCTGCCCGTAGAACGCGCCGAGCCCGGACGAGGCGGTGCCCGGCGACGTGGCGGCCGTCGCCTCCTTGCCCCCACCGCCGCCCCCGCCGCTGCACCCGGTCGCCGCCGCCAGCGTCGCCGCCATGGCCACGCCGATGTATTTCGCTGCCCGCACCTGGACCCCGTCTCGTCGTAGCGGCACGTACCCCGGCGCCTACGCTACGTCGGAGCGGTAGCCGAAGGCCACTTCCCCCGATGACCGTGTTCGATGCCGTCGAGCAGCCATTTGAGGCCTAGGTCGAAATCCTCCTGATTGTGGAGGCCGCTGTCGAAGACGGATCGGAGATAGGGGAACTCGCCGCTTTCCAGGAGCTTGCGGATGTAGGCCTGCTCCAACACGCTCTGCCGCGTCTCGCCCGCGGCCGTCGTCCCCATCTCGCGGATCCGCTGTTCGCGCAGGACGAAACCGAGCATGTAGTGGTCGACGGTCGTGACGATGGCCAGCATCTCCTGCGGATCATCGGTGAGCTTGGCCGCGGCGGCCATCGACTGCTCGGAGTGCCGCAGCCCGTTCGGCCCGATGCGCGGCGACCGGCCGGCCAGCTCGAACATCCAGGGGTGCCGCAGGCCGGCGGCGCGCTCCTTGCGGGTGATCTCGACCATCGCCGCGCGCCAGTCGTCCGGCAGGCCGTCCTCGACCAGGACCTCCTCGGCGACCACGTCGTACATGAGGTCGAAGAGGTCCTCCTTGGCGTCGATGTGCGTGTAGAGGCTCATCGCCCGCACGCCCAGCTCGGACGCGACACGCCGGATGGACACCGCGTCCAGCCCCTCGGCGTCGGCGATCTCGATCGCCTTGCCGACGATCGCCTCGCGCGTCAGCTTCGGACGGCGGCCACCGCGTGGACGTGCCCAGACGTCGTTGGGCCGGGCCCGTTCGCGGCGCTCGGCCCGCTCGTTCCCGGTCGCCTCGGGACCCGGCTGATCACTGCTTTCTGCCACGTCGACGATCCTAACCGGTACGGCGTATCGATACGGTGTACAGATTGAGCGAGACGGTGTACGGTGTGAGCGATACGGTGTACGGAAACTGGAAGGAGAGTCGTGACCACGACCCGGAAGGCACCCCCGGACGCGCGGGCCGGAACCGGCCCCCACCTGCGCAATCTCGCGATCGTCGTCGTGCTCGGCGTGATCATGACGGTGCTCGACAGCACGATCGTCAACGTCGCCGTCACCGCCCTCGGCAAGGACTTCGACACCTCGCTCTCGACGATCCAGTGGGTCGTGACGGGCTACACCCTGGCGCTGTCCATGGCGATCCCGATGACAGGCTGGTCGGTGCGGCGCTTCGGCGCCCGGACGATGTGGCTGGTGTCGCTCGGCCTGTTCATCGGCGGTTCGCTGCTGTGCGGGCTCGCCTGGTCGGTGCCGTCCCTCATCGCGTTCCGGATCCTGCAGGGGCTGGGCGGCGGGATGCTGATGCCCGTCGGCCAGACGATGCTCGCCAGGGAGGCCGGCCCGGAACGGATGGGCCAGGTGATGAGCATCGTCTCGGTGCCCGCGATGCTCGCCCCCGTCCTCGGTCCCCTGCTGGGCGGCGTCATCGTCGACCATCTGAGTTGGCGCTGGATGTTCTACGTCAACATCCCGCTGTGCGCGCTGGCGCTGCTGGCGGCCGTCCGGATGCTCCCGCGCGACACCGAACGCGACCCGGACACGCGGCTCGACATCATCGGCATCCTCCTGCTGTCGCCCGGACTGGCCGCCCTGGTGTACGGACTGTCGGAGGCCGGGAACGGCGCCAGCCTCACCGGGGGCCGCTTCCTCGCCGGCGTCGTCGGCGGCGCCGCACTCGTGATCGCGTTCGCGGTGCACGCGCTCCGCGAGAGGGAGGGAGCCCTCATCGAACTGCGCCTCCTGCGCACCCGCGCGTTCACCACCGCCACGGGCGGGTTCTTCCTCTACAGCGCGTCCGTCTTCGGGCTGATGATCCTCATTCCGCTGTTCGCCCGGATCGTCCGCGGCGAGTCCGCGCTGGACTCGGGCTGGCTGCTGGCCCCGATGGGGATCGGCGCGATGATCACCATGTCGGTGGCCGGACGGCTGGTCGACCGGTTCGGCGGACGCTGGATCGCGACCTCCGGCCTGCTGCTCGTCCTGCTCGGCACCCTCGTCCTGACCACGCTCGATCCCGGCACCGGACGGGCCGTCATCATGGGCGCGATGCTGGTCGTCGGCCTCGGACACGGCATGATCGCGCCGTCCCTGATGGCCGCGAGCTACCAGGGGCTCCCCCGTCAGGCGGTGGGCGCGGCGACCACGGGCGCGAACATCCTGATCCGCGTGGGCAGCTCGTTCGGCACCGCGGTGATGGCCGTCGTGCTGCAGATCGCCATCCGGGACGAGGTCCCCGGCGCGAGCGGCAGCCTCGGCGAGGCCGCGGCCCGACACACCGCGCAGACGCCCGCACTGCTCACCAACGCCTTCACCGAGACGTTCTGGTGGACGGCCGCGATCCTCCTGGCCGCGCTCCTGCCCGTACTGGCCGTCCCGCGCAAGACGCAGGGGTCCGAGTCATGACGTTCGCTATCTGGCCGTCCATGGCGTCGTGGGCGGCACGATGGACTTCTTCGGCCGTCCTAGGGATGATCTCGGTGCGCTGCGCCGGGAGGCGAATGACAAAGAAGGGTGGTGGGGCCCGCGGAGGTGGGCGGGCCCCACCGGCGCGCATCGCTACAGGGGATGGCGAGCGCGCGTCTCACAGGACCGAGTTGCAGCGCATCGCGGATGCTCACGGCCCTGAACGGTCGGGCAGGGCGCCTAGGACGCCGGGGCGCCCGCGTTCGGTCCTCCGCTCGGGTTACCTCCGGGCGGACCGCCGTTGCCGCCCCGGCCGCCCCGCGGAGCCAGGGAGGCGCAGGCCTGCATGGCCTTCTGCTGTGCGGCTGAACGCGTCGGGCGATCGCTGGGACGGCCGGTCGGACGTCCGCTCGGGCGAGCCGTCGGGGCACCGCTGGGACGCCCCGTGGGCGCACCGCTCGGGCGGTTGCCGCGGTCCGGCATCGTGACGCCCTGCTTCTCCAGGCAGGCACGGAATGCCGACATCTGGTCCGCGCCTGCGCTCTTGCTGGAACTCGCGTTCGCCTTGCCGTCGCCGCCCCCGCCGCCCCCGCAGGCCGCGCTGAGCAGCAGCGTCCCGGTGACGGCGAGACCGCCGAGCCATCGGCCCGCGTTCGCTCTGTTCATCGTGGTCTTCTCCTCATCGGTGCTCAACGGCCGGAGCCCTGGTTGACGCTGGTCGCGGTGACCGAGCCGTCCTTGCCGGTGGTGCCGCGCACGACGACCGAGGCGCCGGAGCCGAGATCGCGGAGCCCACCGTCCTTGGTGATGCTGATCTTGGTGCTGTCGCTCGTCGTGACCTTCACGGTCTTGCCGTCCGAGGTGCGCAGGTAGAGGGTGTTGCCGGAGATCTTGGTGACGGTGCCGGCCGTCATGCCGCCGCCTCCCCCGAACCCGCCCCCGAAGCCTCCGCCACCGGTCGCGCCACGGCCGTCCTGCTCGGTGCCCGTCCCGCCGGCTCCCGGCTGGCCGGGGAAGCCGCCGCCGTATCCGCCGGGGGCGCGTCCGCCCGTCCGGCCGTACCCGGCCGCGGCGGGTCCGCCGCCCGACGAACCGGAGTCGTCGGCCTTCCATTTCTCCGCCTGCACGCCACCGAGAAAGCCCGCGACAAGGATGAGCCCGGCGCCCAGGTAAAGGGTCGGCCCCGGCAGCGACCGCCTCTTCGGCCGCGCCGTGAGCTCGGCATCGAGATCGCCATCAAAAGGAGAACTGGCCAGCAACTCAGCATCCCCCACAGGCACCCCCGCGCCCTGACCTGCCCTGCCACCCCATCCAGGCCCCATGCCCTGACCCGACCCCGCGTCTAGCCCCGAACCCTGACCCGGCCCTGCGGCTTGGCCTAGCTCCGCGTCGCGGCCTTGCCCTGACCCCACGCCCTGACCCGACCCCGCACCCTGCCCTGGTCCGGCGTCGTGGCCTTGGCCCGCGTCCTGGCCAAGGCCAGCGTCGCGGCCTTGGCCTGTGACCTGGCCCGGGCCTGCGTCCTGGCGTGCGGGGTATTCACCTGGTCCTGCACTGGCCCATGGCCGGGCGTGCGCTCCCGGCCCGGGCGAGGCGGGCGTGCCCGGTGTACTCGCGGCGCCCGGTGCGCCCGGGGCCCGTCCGTCGTGCCCTGAAACGCTCATCCGCGCCTCCTCTCGGTCGAAGCCCGACAACAACCACTGCTCGCCGCCCGCGCTGGGTTCGGTCGGCAGGTCCTGCGGCGTCCACCGCATGGCACCGGCGCCTTCCGCTACCGACCGGTCGCCCGGCTCGGCCACCAGCGCCACCTCACCGGCGGCGCGATCAGGAAGCGTCGAGCCCGGATCACCCCCGGCGAAGCCTCGTCCGGGCACGCCGCGACGCCTGCCTGGGGCGCTCGGGGACGCGTCGTCCTGCACACCGAAAATTTGCGGGCCCGGCCTCACGCCAGCGCCACCCAAGGGCTCGGCCTCCTGCGGCCCGGAAACCTGCCAGCCGGGCAGCAGGCCACCGCCGCTCGAACTCCCGGCGCCGTTCGAGGGCGCGGGCCGCATCGCCAGGTTCGGGTCGGCGTCGCCTGCGGACGCGTCGTCCTGGAGGGCCAGAGCCCGGAGGCCTGGTTCAGGAGCGGCGCCGCTCGAGGACGCGGCCACCTGCGTGCCTGGGGCCTGCGGGTCGGGGGGCGGGACGGTGCCGCTTGGCGGGGCGGCGGCCTGGCTGTTCGGGATCTGCGGGTCGGGGGGTGGGGCGGCGCTGTTTGGGGGTGTGGGCTGGCCGTTCGGGATGCGTGGGTGGGGGTGCGGGGCGGTGGTGGGTGGGGGCGTGGTGGTGTGTGTGCGGGGCTGCGGGTGTGGGGGTTGTTTGGGGTTACTCATGGCGGAGGGCTTCTATTGGGCGGAGCTTGGCAGCTCGATTGGCGGGGTAGCTGCCGAAGAACAGGCCGATCGCCACGGAGACGGCCAGGGCCAGGACGATCGACGACGGGACCAGGACGGGTTTGACGCCGACGATCGTGAAGAGGCTGCCGACGACGCCGGCGACGCCGCCGAGGACGCCGCCGATGAGGGACAGGACGGTGGCCTCGGCGATGAACTGGCCGAGGATGGCGCCGCGGGGGGCGCCGATGGCCTTGCGGATGCCGATCTCGCGGGTCCGCTCGGTGACGGTGACCAGCATGATGTTGGTGATGCCGATGCCGCCGACGAGCAGGCTGATCGCGGCGACGGCGCCGAGCAGGACGGTGAAGGTCCGGTTCGACTCCGAGACCGCCGACTGGACGCTGGCCTGGCTGGAGACGGTGAAGTCCGCGGTGCCGGAGGCGGCGGTGTCGTGCCGCTGGCCGAGGATGTCGGTGATCTCGGCCTGCGCGGCGTCGACGGCGCCCGAGTCCTTGGCCTGGACGATGATCTGGTCGAGGGCGCCGTAGCCGGTGAGGGACTCCTGGACGGCGGGCAGCGGCGCGATCGCGATGCTGTCGGGGTCGGAGAAGCTGGAGGAGGACGAGCCGGTCGCCTTGAGGACGCCGACGACGGTGAACCGGATGCCGCCGACGTCGATCTTCCTGCCGATCGGGCTGACGCGTCCGAACAGGTCGGAGGCGGTGGTGCTGCCGAGGACGACGGTCTTGTTCGCGGCGGTGACGTCGGCGGCGGTGAAGGCGGTGCCGGCGGCGAGGGTCTTGTTGGCCGCGGCGAAGTAGGTCGGGGTGGTGCCGACGAACTGGTCGATGGTGGCGCTGGTGCCCTCGTAGCCGGCGGTGACGGACTGGCTGGTCACGACCGGGGAGGCGCTCCTCACGGACGGGGCGTCGGACGCGTCGGCGAGGGCCGCGGCGTCCTGGGCGGTGAGGTCGTGGGCCTGGGTGCGGGGGCCGGAACTCTGGCCGGTCTGCGAGCCGGAGCCGCCGAACGGGCCGCCGAAGCCGCCGCGTCCGCCGCCGCCCGTGGTGGTCTTGGTGACGGTGAGGGAGTCGGCGCCGAGCCGCTGGATGCTCTTCTTGATCTGCTCGGACGAGCCGTTGCCGACGGCGACGAGCAGGATGACGGCGCCGACGCCGATGAGGATGCCGAGGGTGGTGAGCGAGCTGCGCAGCTTGTTCGCCGACAGGCCGCGCAGCGCGAACCGCAGGATCTCCAGGGGGCTCACCGGGCGCCCTCCGTGGTCCAGGCCGCGGCGGGCGGCGGGCCGTCGACGGGCGCGCGGCGGACGTCCTCGACGACGCGGCCGTCGACGAGCCGGACGACGCGCTTGGCGTGCGCGGCGACGTCGCCCTCGTGGGTGATGACGACGATGGTGCGGCGGGCGAGGCTGAGCCGGTCGAACACCGCGAGCACGTCGGCGGTGGAGCCGCTGTCGAGGGCGCCGGTCGGTTCGTCGGCGAGCAGCAGGGTGGGGGCGGTGACGAGGGCGCGGGCGACGGCGACGCGCTGCTGCTGGCCGCCCGACAGCTCGTTGGGCTCGTGCCGGGTACGGTCGGCGAGGCCGACCTCGCGGAGGGCGGCGAGGGCGCGGCGGCGGCGTTCGGGGCCTTTGACGCCGCCGTAGGCGAGCGGGAGTTCGACGTTGGCCTGGGCGGTCATCCGGGGGATGAGGTTGAAGGACTGGAAGATGAACCCGATGCGGCGGTTGCGCAGGATGGCGAGGCGGCGCTCGTCGAGGGAGCCGACGTCGATGCCGTCGAGGAGGTAGCGGCCGGAGGTCGGCACGTCGAGGCAGCCGATGATGTTCATCAGGGTGGACTTGCCGGAGCCGGACGCTCCCATGATCGCGACGTAGTCGCCGGGGTCGACGGTGAGGGAGACGCCGCGCAGCGCGTGCACCGCGGTATCACCTTGCCCGTAGGTTTTGCTCACCTCGCGGATGCTGAGGACTGGCTTCGGGATCACCTGCGGCCTCCGCCGCCGCCGCCCGGCGCGCCGCCCCCGAAGCCGCCGCCGGGCGCGCCGCCGCCGGGCAGGCCGCCGCGCTGGCCCGCGCCGGAGCCGCTCGTCCCGGTCGTGCTGGAGGTGACGACGACCTGGTCGCCCTCGCTGAGGCCGGACGTGATCTCGGTGCCCTGGTCGCCCTTGACGCCGGTCTCGACGGTGACGGCGACCTGCTTGCCGTTGCGGACGACCGTGACGGTGCTCTGCCCGCCGGCCGTCTTCACGGCGGCGGTCGGCACGTACAGGACGTCGTCGGCGGACGCGGTGGTGATCTCGACGGTGGCGGTCTGGCCGAGCCGGACCCCGGAGGGCACCTTGGTGAGCGAGATCGTCACCGGGAACTTCACCACGTTGTCGCTGGTGGTCGGGGACAGCCCGATCTCGGTGATCTTGCCGGTGGCGGTCTTGCCGGTGAGCGCGTCGAAGGAGACGGACGCGGTCTGGCCCACCTTGAGCTTGGTGGTGTCGGCCTCGGTGAAGTCGCCCTCGATCTGCAGGTGCTTGGTGTCGGTGAGCTCGATGAAGCCCGACCCCGACCCCGACGACGAGGACCCGGAGGACGAGGAGGCCCCGCCGCCCGCCGAAGCCCCGGAACCGGACGATCCGGACGACCCGGAACTCGCGCCCGACCCCGACGAGGACGAGGACGAGGACGAGGACGACGATCCCGAGCCGCTCGAACTGCCGCCGACCGTTCCGTTGACGGCCGTGACCGTCCCGGCGAACGGGGCTTTCAGCACGGTGCCCTGGTAGGCGCGCAACGCGGAGTTGTAGGCGTTCTTCACCTGCAGGTAGCCGGCGTACCCCTTGGCGGACGTGGTGTCGCCGTCCTCGGCGGCGGCCAGGTTCGCCTTGGCCTCGTCGACGTTCTCGAGCGCCTCGGTCTGGTCGAGCCGGGCCAGCACGGCGCCGGCGGGGACCTTCTGGCCCGCCTTGACGTAGATCTTGGCGACCGTGCCGGACGTGCCGAACGACAGGTCGCCGCTGCGCGCGCTCTCCACCGAGCCGGACGCCGACACCGACGCCGACACCGAGCCGCGCTGCACCCGCGTGACCCGGGTGGCCGCCGCGGCGTCGTCACCTCCGTCGCCGAGGGTGAGGTATGCGGTGCCGGCCCCGGCCACCAGCAGCACGCCGAGGGCGCCGTTGATGAGCGTGGTCCGGCGTTGGAACGGCCATTTCATGCGAGAAGGCTCTTGGCCGCGCATGGGGCTGAGGTGAGGCGAATATGAGAATTGGATGAGAGAGCCGGGACGGGTGTGACTGGACGGGCTCGTGTGGGCAGGTACAGGGGTCGGCGTCCAGGGGCGTCGGAACGTGGCCGCGAGAAGACGAAATAGGCCTGCCGCCGGGCAGGTTGGTGCGGTCATGAGTGCACCGAAGGAGCGGACCCGCGTCCGCATCGAGCAGGGCGGCAAGCGCGTCAGGGCGTACCTCGGCGGGCACCTGGTCGCCGACACGACGACCCCGTATCTCGTCTGGGAGATCCCTTACTACCCGACCTACTACATCCCTGTGGCGGACGTGCGTGCCGAGCTCGTCGAGGACGGTCCGGGCGAGCACTCGCCGAGCCGGGGCGACGCGACGGCGTTCACGGTGAAGGTGGACGGCGCGGAGGCCCCGGGCGCGGCGCTCCGCTATGCCGAGTCGCCGGTCGAGGAGCTGCGCGGGCTCGTCCGGCTGGCGTGGGACGCGATGGACGCCTGGTTCGAGGAGGACGAGGAGGTGTTCGTCCATCCGCGCAACCCGTACACGCGCGTCGACGTGCTGGCGAGTTCGCGGCACGTGCGCGTGGAGGTGGACGGTGTGACGGTGGCGGAGTCGTCCAGCCCCAGGTTGCTGTTCGAGACCGGTCTTCCGGTGCGGTACTACCTGCCGAAGACGCACGTCCGGATGGATTTGCTGGAGCACACCGACACCGCCACCCACTGCCCTTACAAGGGCACGGCGGAGTACTGGTCGGTGCGGGCCGGCGGCAAGGTTCACGAGGATCTGGCCTGGGGATACCGGACACCGCTGGAGGAGTCCCGCAAGGTGGCCGGCCTGGTCTGCTTCTACAACGAGAAGGTCGACATCTACGTCGACGGGGTGCTGCAGGAGCGTCCGAAGTCGCGTTTCTGAGGCCGGACGGTCTCGTCAGCTGAGCGAGGAGAGCTAGCGCCCAACCCAAATATCGGCGCCGAACCTTGTCACCAGGCATTACACCATCGGATGGACCATCGTGCGATGGTGTGATGCCTGTCGCTTTTGCCCGACAGGCCTTGCTCCTTCCCTACGGCTACGTAACCGTAGGTTACTGAAGCGTATGGCAGAGCGCCGACGGGGAGGCACCCTTGACTTCTGCACTCCCGGCCGCCGCGCGGCGGCCGGACCGCTCCAGGCCGGACCGCTCCGGCCCGCTCCGCTCCAGGCCGGTCGGCCCGGGGCCGGTCCGCCGGCTCGCGCGGGCCGCCCGCATGCTGACGACACCGCTCCTGCCCGAGGACTACCTCGGCCTGGTCAACCCCCTGTGGTCCACCGCCGAGCCGCGCGGACGCGTCGAGGCGGTACGGCACGAGGCGCCCGGCGCGGCGACCCTCGTGATCAGGCCCGGGACGGCCTGGCGCGGCCACCGCGCCGGCCAGTGGGTGAAGATCGGCGTGGACGTCGACGGCGTGCGTCACTGGCGCACGTTCTCGCTGTCGTCCCCGCCCCGCCCGGACGGCCGGATCACGATCACGGTCAAGGCGGCGCCGGACGGCTTCGTGTCCGCGCACCTCGTCAACGACATCCGTCCGGGCGCGATCGTCCGGCTGGGCGAGGCGGACGGCGACTTCACGCTGCCGTCGCCGGTGCCGTCCAGGCTGCTGTTCGTCACCGCGGGCAGCGGGATCACCCCGGTCATGGCCATGCTCCGGCACCTCGCCGACACCGAGGCCGTGCCCGACACCGGCGCCGCGCCCGACAGCGACGCAGCGCCCGACAGCGACGCAGCGCCCGACAGCGACGCAGCGCCCGACATCACGCTCGTCCACTCCGACCGGCACGCCGGCGACGTCATCTTCGGCGCCGAACTGCGGCAGATGACCGGGATACGCCTGCACGAGCGGCACACGTCCACCGACGGCCGCCTCACCCCCTCCGACCTCGCCGCGCTCTGCCCGGACTGGGCGGAACGCGACACCTGGGCCTGCGGTCCGTCCGGAATGCTCGACGACCTGACCGAGCACTGGCGCGCCGCCGGGATAGAGGACCGGCTCCGCGTCGAGCGATTCCGTCCCGTGCTGGCCGCGGGGACGGGCGGCGAAGGCGGACGCGTCTGCTTCACCGAGAGCGGCATCGAGACCGACGCCGACGGAAGCACCCCGCTTCTGGACGCCGGCGAGCGCGCCGGCGCGCTGCTGCCGAGCGGCTGCCGGATGGGCATCTGCTACAGCTGCGTCGGCCGCCTCCGCTCCGGCCGCGTCCGCGACCTGCGCACCGGCGAGGTGCACGGCGAGGAGGGCCAGATCGTGCAGACCTGCGTCTCGGCCGCCGCCGGCCCCGTCGACATCGAACTCTGAAAGGGACCGACGATGCCCGCACCGACCGACCATCTCACCCCCGCCGACTACGCCGCGATCGCCCGCGAGCTCGACGCGCTCCGCGACGAGATCACCGCCGACCTCGGCGAGCGCGACGCGGACTACATCCACAAGGTGATCCGCTGGCAGCGCGGCCTGGAGATCGGCGGCCGCGCGATGCTGATGGCGTCCGCGCTGCCGCCCGCCTGGCTCGCCGGGACCGCGACCCTCGCCGTCGCGAAGATCCTGGAGAACATGGAGATCGGGCACAACGTCATGCACGGCCAGTGGGACTGGATGCGCGACCCGAAGATCCACTCGACGACCTGGGAGTGGGACAACGTCTCCCCCGCCGAGCAGTGGAAGCACTCGCACAACTTCGTCCACCACACCTTCACCAACGTCCTCGGCAAGGACAACGACGTCGGCTACGGCATCCTGCGCGTCGCGCCGGAGCAGCCGTGGAGCTGGGGGAACGTGCCGCAGCCGGTCTACAACGCGCTGCTGGCGATGTTCTTCGAGTACGGCGTCGCGCTGCACGACCTGGAGATCGACAGGATCCGGCAGGGCACCCACGACGAGGAGGCGACGAAGGCGAAGCTGCGCGCCATCGGCCGCAAGATCCGCCGCCAGTGGGGCAAGGACTACCTGGCGTTCCCGCTGCTCAGCGGCCCGCAGTTCGCGACCACCCTGGCCGCGAACTTCACCGCCAACGTGGTCCGCAACGTCTGGGCGCACACGATCATCTTCTGCGGGCACTTCCCCGGCGACATCGACGTGTTCGAGGAGGACTACCCGCTCGAGGACGAGACGAAGGGCGAGTGGTACGTCCGGCAGCTGCTCGGCTCGGCGAACATCACCGGCGGCCCGCTGTTCCACCTGATGACCGGCAACCTCAGCCACCAGGTCGAGCACCACCTGTTCCCGGACCTGCCGAGCAACCGGTACGCCGAGATCGCCCCGCGCATCCGCGACCTGTGCGCCCGCTACGGCCTGCCGTACCACACCGGCTCGCTGTCGAAGCAGGTCACGAGCACCTGGAAGAAGATCTTCCGGTACGCGCTGCCGGGCGGGGCGCCGAAGCCGGAGCCCGAGCCCGCGACCCGCGAGCCCGTCGCCGCCTGACCCCGCCCGCCTCGCGCGTCGCATTACCTCCCGCGTCATCGACCCGGTGACCGCCCGCGGGAGATCGTCAGGGTGCACACCACGACGAACGACCCGGGGAGCACCCTTGTCAACGACCGCGACACCGCGAGCGGGCAGGCGGCCGCAGGACGCCGCGCCGGCGCACACCGCGCCGGCCGGCGGCCTGCTCGTCCTGCTCGTCGGAATCTTCATCACCACGCTCGACTTCTTCATCGTCAACGTCGCGATCCCGGACATCCAGGGCGACCTGCACGCCGGGGCCGCCGCCACGCAGTGGGTGGTCGCCGGGTTCGGGCTCGCGCTCGGCGGCGGGCTGATCACCGGCGGGCGGCTCGGCGACCTGGCCGGACGCCGCCGGATGTACGCGATCGGGCTCGCCGCGTTCACCGTCGCGTCCCTCGCCTGCGGGCTGGCCCCGACGGCCGGCGCGCTGATCGCCGCCCGCGTCGCGCAGGGTGTCGCGGCGGCGCTGCTGATGCCGCAGGTGCTCGGCATCATCAACGGCGCGTTCGACGGCGCGGCGCGCGTCCGGGCGTTCACCGCCTACGGCCTGACGATGGGCTTCGGCGGCGTGTTCGGGCAGCTCATCGGCGGCGCGCTGATCCAGGCGGACGTCCTCGGCAGCGGCTGGCGGAGCATCTTCCTGATCAACGTCCCGATCGGCGTCGCCACCGTCGCGCTCGTCCGCCGGACCGTCCCGGCGACCCCCGCCGCCCGCGGCACCCGGCTCGACCTGGCCGGGACCGCGCTGGTCACGCTCGGCCTGGTCGCGCTCGTCCTGCCGCTGATCGAGGGGCGCCGGCTCGGCTGGCCGGAGTGGACATGGGTCTCGTTCGCCGGCTCGGCCGTCCTGCTCGCCGCGTTCGCGCTGTGGCAGCGGCGCGGCGGCGCCCCGCTGATCGCCCCGGCGCTGTTCCGGCAGCGCGCGTTCACGGTCGGCGTCGGCATCGCGCTCGCCTACCAGCTCGCGATGGCGTCATTCTTCCTCTACCTGGCCCTCTACCTGCAGCAGGGGCGCGGCCTGAGCGCCCTGGAGTCGGGGCTGCTGTTCACCGCCCTCGGCGCCGGCTACTTCGCCGCCTCGACCCGCGCCGGCGCCGTCGCCGCCCGGATCGGCCGGCAGGTCCTCGCGCTCGGCGCGGTCGTCCAGGCGATCGGCTGCGTGCTGCTGATCGGCGGCATCGCCCAGGACGGCGGCGTCGCCTGGCTGATCCCCGGCCTCGCCCTCGCCGGCGCGGGCATGGGCTTCGTCCTCGCGCCGATGTCGGCGCTGGTGCTGGCCGGTGTCACCGAGGGCCACGCGGCGTCGGCGGCGGGCGTCCTGTCGACCTTCCAGCAGGTCGGCGGCGCGCTCGGGGTGGCGCTTGTCGGGATCGTCTTCTACGACGTCCTCGGCGCCCACCCGCTCCCGGCGGACGTCGCGGACGCCTTCGAGGCGGGCCTGCTGCCGATCATCGGCTTCTGCGCCGCCACCGCCGCCCTCACCCAACTCCTGCCGAAACCGCCCCGCGCATGACCCGATCCTCAGCGTCCGCCCCGGCCCCGCCGAGGCGGACGCTCGCCGTCAGTCGGAGGCGGGGTTGTAGTGGGCGTCGTGTTGTTGGCGGGGGGAGCAGACGGAGGCGGACGGGCAGGCGCAGCGGCCGCCGCTGTTGAGGCGGACGGTGACCTTGTCCGACGGCACGTTGCGGCCCACCACCTGGCCGGGGCCTTGCGGGGTGTCGACGCGGGCGCCGAGCTTCGGCATCCGCTCGTGCGCCTCGATGTAGAGGGGGTGCTCGTACTTGAGGCAGCACATGAGGCGGCCGCAGGCGCCGGCGATGCGCAGGGGGTTGACGGGGAGGTCCTGCTCCTTCGCCATCCGGACGGAGACGGGCTCGAAGTCCTTGAGGAAGGTGGCGCAGCACAGGTCGCGGCCGCAGGGGCCGATGCCGCCCTGGAGGCGGGCCTCGTCGCGGGGGCCGACCTGGCGCAGCTCGACGCGGGCCTTGATGTTGCGGGCGAGGTCGCGGACCAGGGCGCGGAAGTCGACCCGGTGCGGGGCCGTGAAGTAGATCTTGAAGACGTTGTCGGCGTCGAGGTAGTCGACGCCGATGACCTTCATCGGGAGCTCGTGCTTGCGGATCAGGCGCTTGGCGATCGAGCGGCCCTCGGCGCGGCGGCGGCGGTTCGCGTCGTCGCGGGCGAGGTGCTCGTCGGTGGCGGGGCCGGCGCACTCGGGGAGGCCGCCGATGTCCTCGGACACCCACTGCGGCGCCCACACGCACTCGGCGACCTCCGGACCCGCGTCGGTGGGGACGAGGACCCTGTCGCCCACCTTCGGGCTGTGCGGGCCCGGATCGAGGTAGTAGAGCCGGCCGTAACGGGTGAAGCTGACGGCCATCACCATGCCCACGGTTTCGCTCCGTTCGCCCGGTTTCGTCGTCCACTCTACGGCGGACACGGGCCCGGATCACCAGGCGGCGTCGGCGAGATCTTTCCCGGACAGCGTCCCGGCGTCCTCGGCGTAGACGCGGCCGTCAGCGGCGGAGATCAGCAGCTTGCCCTTGGCGCCGGAGTCGAGGCCGGTGATCGGGGCTTTCAGCGCCTGCTTCCAGAGCGTCTTCGCCGGGGCGCCGGTGGCGGTCGAGTACGCCTGGACGGATCCGAGCGAGCGCCGGACGACGCCCGCGACGACGGTCTTTCCGTCGCGGCTGACGACCGCGCTGACGGTGCCCTTCGGCAGCTTCGCGACCGCCTTGCTGGCCTTGAGGTCTCCGGAGGCGCCCCCGGTGTCCAGCATGCGGACCTCGTGGCGGAGCTCGGTGAGCTTCCCGTTCACCCGCCGGACGGGGTTCCAGACGAACGCGAGGGTGCCACCGGCCCAGGAGAGGCTGCTGACTCGGGCGGAGTACCCGGTCGTCCACGTCTTGCGGGCCCCGGTGCGGGCGGAGACGACGTCCACGCGCGCGCGAGCGCCCCGGTAGGTGACGTAGGCGATGCGGTCGCCGTCGGACGCGACGGCCAGGTCCGACCACGCCGCCGAGACGCCGGAGATGGTCGCCTTGGGCAGGTCCGTCAGGGAGTCGGGACGGCCGTCGTCGGCGAGCTTGAGGCGCTGGAACGTCACCTTCCGGTCGCCGTAGGAGGCGACGACATAAGTGTCGCCGTCGCCCGCGACGCGCTGGAATCGGCGGCCCTGGGGAGCGGCGACGGGCAGGCCCACGGCGGCGCCGGAGCGGGCGTCGCGGACGGTCAGCGCGGTGCCCGGACGGGTGACGCCGACGACGAAGCGCGGCCCCGGCGGCGTGGTGCTGGCGGCGGCGGCCTCCGCGTCGTGCTTCTTGTTCGCCTCGCGCTGGTGGCGGTGCACCACGTCGATGCTGCCGCCGACGAACAGCGCCGCGGCGGCGGCGACACCGACCGGCAGCGCGGTCCGCCACGCCTGCCGGATCCGGATCCCGGTCTTGCCCTCGTCGCGTCGGCCGTCCATGGGGTCGCTCCGCACCGCCTCTCCGCTGCCCGGCTCTGATATACCTCGCGGCATACGCCCGTGTTGGCGGAGTTATCGCTTCGAGTCCGAGCCTGTGCCGTGAGGCGCCACGACCCTAGTGGATGACCGCGGGGTGACGTGACATCAACCCAGAGCGGACCGGGCCGCCTCGACCGTCGGCGCGCGGTACGAACCGCCGAACAGCGCGACATGGACCAGCAGCGGGTGCAGCTGATGCAGCGGGACGCGGGCGCGCCAGCCGTCGGCGAGCGGCGCCGCCTCGTCGTAGGCGGCGAGGATCCGGTCCAGGTGGGGCGTGCCGAACAGCGCCATCATCGCCAGGTCGGTCTCCCGGTGGCCGCCGTGCGCGGCCGGGTCGATGAGCAGCGCGCGGCCGTCCGTCCACTGGACGTTCCCCGACCACAGGTCGCCGTGGATCCGGCTCGGCGGCTCGGGCGGTCCGGCCAGCTCCTCGATGCGGTCCATGACCTGCTCGACGAGCCGGACGTCGTCGGCCGACAGGTGCCGCTCGGCCCGGCGCAGGAACGGTTCGAGGCGGCGCTCGGCGTACCAGCGGGGCCAGGCGCGGTCGTCGAGGGTGTTGTCGAGCGGCAGGTCGGCGATGTATCCGGCCCAGGGCGCGCCGTAGGCGTCGGGGCGGGCGCCGGCGTGCAGGGCGGCCAGCTCGCGCCCGAGTCGCTCGGCGGCCGGCGGGGTGGGCGCGCCGGACGGCAGCCACGGCAGCACGAGCATCTGGTCGTCGGCCGCCAGGACGTCCGGGACGGGCGCGCCGGGCCCCGCCTCCCCCAGCCAGCGCAGCCCGGCGGCCTCCGCCGCGAACACGCCCGCCTGGTCGGACGCGGCCTTCACGAACACCTCGCGGCCGTCGGCGAGCGCCGCCCGGTGCAGCGTCCACGCGTGGCTGGCCCCGAAGTCGCTGACCGACTCGACCGGGCTTCCCAGCAGCCGTTCGATGCGCTCCCGCACGTCAGGCGGCCTTCAGCCCGGCCCGGATCTCCTCCAGCAGGCCCGGTATCGCCGCCTCGACCTGCTCCAGCACGAGGTCGAAGTCGGCCCGGCCGCCGTAGTACGGGTCCGGGACGTCCAGGTCGGCGCCCGCCTCCGGGTCGAATTCGCGCAGCAGCCGGACCCGCGCCCGCGCCTCCTCGTCCGGCGCCATCGCCCGCAGCGCCCGCAGGTGCCCCTGGTCGAGCGCCAGGATCAGGTCGTACCGGTCGAACCAGGACTCCTCGAACTGGCGGGCGATGTGCGCCGACCGGTAGCCGGCCCGTTGCAGCGCCGCGACCGTCCGCTCGTCGGCGCCGTCGCCCACATGCCAGTTGCCGGTGCCGGAGCTGTCGACCTCGACGTCGAGGCCCTCCGCCTCGGCGTGATGGCGCAGGATCGCCTCCGCCATCGGCGAGCGGCAGATGTTCCCCGTGCAGACGAAAGTGACTCGGTACGGCATGGCCCCATCATGCCCGAGGTCAGCGCGGCACCACGACGACGGTGTCGACGCCGGGACGCCCCAGGCAGGACTGCATGACGCCCTTCGCGTCCCCGCGCGCGACCGTGACGATGAACGCCTCCGGGATGTCCCTGGGCAGGCCCGACGGCGGCGTCCGCGCCCCCGCCTCGTTCATCCGCGCCTTGAATCGCTCGTAACGCTGCTTCTTCGTCATATAGACGGCCTCGCGCACCCGCCGGTCCGCCTTGAGGACCCTCTCGAGCTCCGTCCTCTGAGCGCCGGTCACCTCCTCGCCGTTGCATACGGAGTTGGTGGTCGTCCTGGTGCACAGGTTCACCTCGACCTGCACCTCGCCGACCGGTGCGCTCAGCGGGCCGGCCTTGTGGCCGGACGACAGCGCGCCTCCGGCGACCGCGCCACCGGCCACGACGGGCGCGGACGTCGCGACGGCGGCCGCCAGCAGCACCGGGCGCCGGAACGCGGCGCGGTGCCGTCCGGCGAAGCGCGGCGGCGGGACGTCCCCGGGCCGGAAGGTCTCGCCCACGGTCCGCAGCGCGTCCGCCAGGCGCTCCTCACCGACCATCGCCGCGGCCTCGGCTGACCACACCGGCGCCGCGTGGACGGCCCGCAGCGGCCTGCGGCGGCGGCGCAGCGCCGTCCGCGACCCGTTCAGGACCGCCGACCGCACGTACGTCAGCGCCCTGTCGCGGTCGCGCTGCCGCGGCCACCGCTTGTAGAGGCCCGCGAACGCGTCCTGGACGACGTCCGCCGCGTCATCGGCCGCTGCGGCCGCGGGGCGCCCCCGTTCGGGGAGCACCGTTTCAGTGTCCATGTCCCAGAGACGCCATCGAGCACCACAGGTTGCTTCGCGCGGCGGATTCCTTTCAGGGGGATGCGGGGAAGCGCATGGCGTGCGCTTCCGGGCCGGGCCGGTAGGGCGGCCATCCGGCGAGGTCGTCGGCGTTGGGCGAGCCGGTCGCGGTGAAGGCGGCGAGCGCGCCGCCGAAGGCCCGGGCCAGGGCGTGGTCGTCGGCGCCGGCCGTACCCAGCATGGGCGCGTCGGGGTAGGCGTCGAACGTGCCGAACAGGAACGGCAGTTCGGCGCAGTGGGTCGCACCGAGCGTGCCGTCGTCGCCGGGCGGGCGGCGTGCGAAGCGGTAGACGTAGGTGCGAACGCCCTGGTCGGCGCGCCGCTCGGCGATCTCGGCGACGCCCGCGTGGAAGACCTGATCGCCGAACACGGCGGTGAGGATCTGTGCGGGGGACGCGCCGGGGCGCCGTGCGGCGTACTCGTCGTAGGCGCCGGTGAAGGCCCGCGCGGCGTCCGGCGTGAGGTTCCGGATGGACGGGTCGAACGCGAAGAAAGCCGTCAGCTCGTCCTCGTTGCTGCCGAGCAGGACGTCCTTGCCGTCGAGGAGGCCGTCGGCGACGGCTTGCCCAAGCGCGCGCGGGAGGCCGGCGCCGCCGAGCACCGGACGTATCGGCGGCGCCACATCGCCGGTCCTGGCGAACTCCGCGGCGACCTGCCCGGTGGCGTCCAGCAGCCGCTCGACGGGGAGGCCACGCAGGTCGGCGGCGCTGTCCACGCCGAGGTGGCGCAGGTAGAACGCGGCGATGTCGGCGGCGTGCGCGGGGTCGCCCGGTTCCATGCCCCAGGGGCCGCTCTGCGCGATCACCCGGCGGACGAGGCCGCTCGTCGCCGGATCGACGGCGAGCGCGACCGCCGAGTACGCGCCGGCCGACTGCCCGCCCACCGTGACCAGGCCGGGGTCGCCGCCGAACGCCGCGATGTTGTCGCGGACCCAGCGCAGGGCGGCGGCCTGGTCCTGGCAGCCGATGTTGTCCGCCCCGAGGTCAGGGAGGCGCAGGTAGCCGAGCGCGCCGATCCGGTAGTTCGTGGTGACGACGACGATGCCGCCCATGGCGGCGAGCCGGGCGCCGTCGTACCAGTCCCAGCCGCCCGAGCCGCTGGAGAAGCCACCGCCGTGGAACCACACCAGCACGGGACGCGGCGGCGCGCCGGGCTCCAGGGCCGGGGTCCACACGTTCAGGTTCAGGCAGCCGTCCTCGTTCCAGTCCGGGACGCGCCGCCCCATGACCGCCTCCAGCCGGGACGGCCCCTGCGGGACGGACGGCCCCGGGCGCGCCGCGTCCCGCACGCCCGTCCAGCCCGGATGCGGGCGCGGCGGGGCGAACCGCAGCGGCCCCACCGGGGACGCCGCGTACTCGATGCCGCGGAACGCCGCCACCCGGCCCTCCTCGACGCCCCGCACCGGGCCGCTGCCCGTCTCCACCACCGGCCGCCGCTCGTCCGCCATCGCGCTCCCCTTCCCGTCGTCGTCGGCACCGGTATAGAGCCGCAGCATGGGACGGCGCCAAAACCGACGCCGATCATGCTGAAAACACGACGGCCAATGTCGTGCGATGCGGAATGTGCGCCAGGCCCTTGACCGGACGGACCGGACGGACCGGACGGACCGGACGGACCGGACGGACCGGACGGACCGGACGGACCGGATGGACCGGACGGACCGCGGCCGATCGGTCGTCAAGCGGTCCGGCCTGGTCCGCCGCGCCGCCCGGGAATGAGCGCGGCCCCCGGCCGGGAGGATCCGGGGGCCGCGTGTTGGAAGAGGGCTACCGCTGGACGGCGTGGAGCGCGTCCACGATGCCGTTGCCGAAGAACCCGTTTTGCTCCTTGGTGCCTTCACAGGTCTGCGTGGAGGTGTGCTTCACCCACTTGCCGTCGGTCTGGGTGTACCAGACGTACTCGACGGTGTTCGGGCTCGGGCACGCCTTGGGGGTGGCGCTGCCGCGCAGCTTCCATTCCACGAAGTCCGGGTCGAGGGTGAGGCCGCCGTGGTGGTCGCGGTGCCCGTACTTGCTGATGATCAGCGCGGCGACGCCGACCGCGTGCGGGGACGCCATCGAGGTGCCCTGCAGCGACTGGTAGTAGGCGCACGTCTTGCCCTTGCAGCTGCGGATCACGTACGACACCTTCGGGGTGCCGTCGGCGTTCAGCTCGCCGCGCTCCTTCGCCAGGCGCGCGGGGTAGGCGGCCCAGATGCCGCCGCGGTCGTCCGGCCGCTGGGCGGCGTTGTCGACCTTGTCGCCGCCGGGCGCGGCCACCGCGACGTAGCCGTTGCCGAAGCTGCTGTAGTACGACTTGCGGGTGCTGGGCCCGGTCGCCGAGATCGCGATGACGTGCTTGCCCTCGGACGGCATCGACTGGCAGCTCGCCGGGATCGTCCGCTCGTACGGCTTCTCGCCCGGGTAGGACGGGAAGTCGGGGCTCGTGTCGTCGATGTTGGTCTTGGTGTAGTCGACGAAGTCGTTGCCCGCCGCCGAGATCAGCGTGACGCCGTGCCGGTGCGCGAAGTCCAGCGCCCGCTGCGTCGCCTGGATGATGGTGCGCTGCTCGAGCTGGTCCTCCGGCTTGTCCGCCGGGTTATTGGCACAATTCCACAGCCACGGGTCGATGTAATAGCTCATGTTGACGACGTCGATGCCGTGTTTCGCGGCGTAGGTGAGGCCGTCGACGGTCGGCTGCAGATAGAACTGCCCCGAGTCCTGGCCGACGCGCAGATTCACCAGCGTCACCTTCGGCGCGACGCCCGCCATTCCGAGTCCGTTGCGCGGCGAGGCGATCTCCGACGCGACGTGCGTTCCGTGGTCGTTGTCGTCCCAGTCCGCCGGGTCGACGCACGATTTGAACTCGCACGGCCCGTCCAGCACGTTGCCGTCGGCGTCGTACGGGACGTCGTGGGTGAAGTTGCGGCTGAGCTTGCGGTCGAAGTTCGGCTTGATGTCGGGGTGGTCGCCGTCCACGCCGGTGTCGAGGATGCCGACGAGGACCTTCTTGTCGCCGGGCTCGGCCTTGTACGACCCGTTCGCCGTCGCGTGGATCTGCTTCATGTCCCACTGGAGGTCCGTGAGGGGCTCGGTGTCCTTGGACGGCTTGCCCTTCACCGCCACCCGGCCCTGCGCGCCCGCGGTCTTCTCGACCTTCTTCGCGGCGGCCTTCTTCTCCTTCGGGGCCTCGCCGATGACCCGGTTGTGCGCGGCGCCGTCCAGGGCGCCCTGCCCCATCGCCGCGCGGACGAACTCCGGGTTCTTCGACCGGACGGTCGCGACGCCCACGTCGGTGTTCTCCTGGACGATGGAGCCGCCGGCGGCCTTCACCGCGTCATGGGCCCGGCCCAGCGAGACGCCTTCCTTGTAGAGGACGACGTACTCCGACGCCTCGCCTTTCGCGCGCGGCCCGACCGGTGCCGCGGACGCTGGAATCGCGAGCGCCGCCGTGGTGACGACGGCGCACGCGGCGGAAATCAAGGCTCGCCGCAAAGCAGACCTCCTGGCCAAGGGGGGAGCTCGCCTTTTCGGCGTGCTATGGCCAGCAGACGGTACGGGTGCGTCTGTTGAGAGAAGCGTACGGAGTTGTAACAAAATGGGACGACTTGTGTTAATCCCAGACGAGTCGTCGAATAAGGGTGCTCAGCCCGTGCGCAGGGCGAGGGTGAGCGCCTCGAACGCCAGCTGCGGATTGACGTTCGCCGCCAGCTTCTCCCGGCAGTCCATGATCGCGTCCAGCCGGCGCAGGGTGTCCTCGGGACGGCCCGCGCCCGCCGCCGTCCGCAGCTCCGGGCCCAGCTCGATGTTGACCAGCTCGCTGCCCGCGCCGAGCTGGATCGTCAGCACGTCCCGGTAGTAGGAGGCGAGGTCGAGGAGCGTGCGGTCCAGGGCGTCGCGCAGCAGCCGCGTCGCCCGCGACTTCTGCCGCTCCTCCAGCTCCTTCAGCGCGCCCGCCGTCCCGCGCGGCATGCGGCCCTTCTCGCTCTCCCCCAGCGCCTTGCGCAGCGCGGACGTCTCCGTCTCGTTCAGCAGCGACGTCTGCGCCTCCATCTCCGCCTTCGCCGCCTTCACCAGCGTCTCCGCCGCCGCGACCGCCGGGCTCACCCCGGTCAGCCGGCGCGGCACCGCCACGACCTCCTCGCGGACCCGGCGCATCTGCGCGTCGGAGGCGAGCATCCGGGCCCGGCTGATGTGCCCCTGCGCGGCCCGCGCGACGATCTCCGCGGTCTCCCGGTCGACGCCGTCGCGCTGGACGAGCATGTCCGCGACGGCCGCGATCGGCGGCGTCTGCAGCGTCACCTGCCGGCACCGCGACCTGATCGTCACCAGCAGGTCCTCCGCCGACGGCGTGCACAGCAGCCACACCGTCCGCGCCGGGGGCTCCTCGATCGCCTTCAGCAGCGCGTTCGCCGCGCCCTCGGTGGCCCGGTCGGCGTCCTCGAACAGCACGACCTGCCAGCCGCGCCCGCTCGGCGACGACGACGCCCGCAGCACCAGCGCGCGGGCGTCCTTGATCCCGAACGACAGCCCCTGCGGGCGGACGACCTCGACGTCCGCGTGCGTGCCCTGCAGGACCTGGTGGCAGGATGCGCAGTGCCCGCACCCGCGCGGCCTCTCGGTGCACTGCAGCGCCGCCGCGAACGCCCGCGCGGCGGTCACCCGCCCCGACCCGGGCGGCCCGGTGAACAGCCAGGCGTGCGCCATGCCGCCGCCCGTCCCCTCGGCGGCCGACGACAGCTGCTCGACGACCGGCGCCTGCCCCACCAGGTCATCCCACACGCTCATGGCACCAGGCTACGGCCTCTAGACGTCAGTGATGGCCGGGAAGGTGCTCGTCGCGTCCTCGGTGCCGGCCGGGATCGGGTCGGGGAGGATCTCGCGGATGCGGTACTGGATCTCGCGGCTCAGCTCGGCCTGCGGGCGGCTCGCGTCCAGCACGAGGTACCGGTCGGGATCGGCCTCGGCGAGCGCGCGGAAGCCGGCCCGGACGCGCTCGTGGAACTCCTGCGGCTCGGACTCGATGCGGTCGGCGGGCGCCGACAGCCGGCGCAGCCCGTCCGCCGGCGGCACCTCCAGCAGGACGGTCAGGTCGGGCATCAGGCCGCCGGTCGCCCACGCGTTGACGCGGGCGATGTCCTCGACCGGCTGCCGCCGTCCGTATCCCTGGTAGGCCAGCGACGAGTCGAGGTAGCGGTCGCTCACCACGATCGCGCCGCGCTCCAGCGCCGGCCTGATCACGTTGGCGACGTGGTCGGCGCGGTCGGCCGCGTACAGCAGGCTCTCGGCCCGGTCGGACAGCCCGGTGGTGTCCCGGTCCAGCAGCATCGCGCGCAGCCGCATGCCGATCTTGGTGGCGCCGGGCTCGTGCGTGGTGATCACGTCGTAGCCGTGGTCGCGCAGCCAGATCGCGGCGAGCCGCGCCTGCGTGGTCTTGCCCGCGCCCTCGCCGCCCTCGAACGCGATGAACACGCCGTGCTCGCGGCGGACGGGCTCGGGCTCCACGGCCTGCGACGGCGGGACGTACACCTCGCCGCGCAGCGCGGCCCGCAGGTCCGGGACGAGCGGGATGCCGGGCCGGTCGTCCAGCCTCCGGTAGGCGACGGCCCCGGCGGCCAGCGCGAGGACCGCGGCGATCAGCTGCGCGGCCATCGACCCGTCGAGGTCGTAGCCGTCGCCGGCGTCGATCCGGTGCGAGCCGAGCGCCCCCGCGACGGCGGGCACGGCCGCGAACGCGACCAGCGCGACGACCAGCGTCACCGACCGCAGGAACGCGCGCGGACGATCGTCGTCCTCCGCGTCCGGGTCGCGGACGACGGCGGCTCCGCAGGACCAGGCGGCACCGGCCGCGACGCCCAGGAACGCCGTCACGAACGCCACGACGACGAGGTTGCGCACCAGCGCGTCGACGATCAGCAGCAGCGCGGCGGCGATCACCGCGAGGCCGAGGAGCCGGCGGCGGCTGAACGGCCCGAGCACGCGGGGCCCGAGGAACAGCCCGAATGCCAGGCCGGCGGCCAGCCCGGTGAGGACGGCGCCGTACCCCGCGTCGCCCCCGCCCAGCTCGCCGGTGTGCACGCGGGCGACCGCGACGGCGGCGCCCGCCGCGAGCGCGGCGCCGCCGACCGCCAGGCCGAGGCCGCGGCCGGCCCGGTCGAGCCCGGACCCCTGGAACAGCAGCTTCAGCGGCGCGGGAACCGAGATCGGCTCTGTCGCCGGGACCTCCTTGACCAGCGCCGTCAGCGCGGCCGCCACGACGAACGCCACCGCGGTCGCATACAGCGGGAGGTCGGCCCGGTGCGACGCACCGAGCGCCGCGTTCGCGATCACGGCGAGCAGCGCGAACACCAGCGCGGCGACCGGCGCCGGCCCGTACACGGCGCGGACCGCCGTCCGGCGGGCGCCGGCGCGCGGATCGGCCTCCGCCGTCGCGCGCGCGACCAGGACGCCGCCCCCGGCCATGTCCGCGCTCTCGCCGGCGGCGAGGGCGGGCAGCGACGCGGCCGCCGCCGGGGCCCACAGCACCGACAGGCAGCCGACCAGGAACGCGGCGGCCAGCGTCCACGGCAGCGCGTCGACCAGCGGAACCGTCAGGACGACCACGAACCGCAGCGCGTCGGCGATCAGCAGCGCGAGGCGCCGGTCGATCCGGTCGGCGAGCGCCCCGGCGAGCGGCGCGAGCAGCACCGCCGGCAGGACCAGCAGCGCCAGCGCGCCGCCGGCGGCCCGCAGCCGCGCCCCGGTGCCGTCGGCCGGCAGCACCGCCATCGCCGACAGCGCCGGCACGGCGAGCCACAGGCCGAGGCCGGACACCGACAGCGCGGTCCGGAGCCGGCGGAACGGCACCGCCGACGCGGCGGGGAGCGACGAAGCACCCGGCTGCGGCGCGGCGGGGTGCGGCCGGGTGGCGTCCGTTCTGGTCATGTCGGTCAGGGTATCGGCGCGAATGTCGTTATGAGCCGGACTTTGCAGAGGTGCGGCGGCGGGTCGTCGTCTTCTTCTTCCCGCCGCCCGCGGCCACCTTCTCACGCCGCTCGGCGAGCAGCTCCGCGGCGCGCTGGATCGTGATGGACTCGACCTCGTCGCCCTTGCGGAGGCTGGCGTTCGTCTCGCCGTCGGTGACGTACGGGCCGAACCGGCCCTCCTTCACCACCACCGGCTTCTCGCTCACCGGGTCCTTGCCGAGCTCGCGCAGCGGCGCCGCCGCGGCGGCCCTGCGGCCCCGCTGCTTCGGCTGCGCGAACAGCTCCTTGGCCTGCTCCAGCGTGACGGTGAACAGCTCGTCCTCCGAGCCGAGCGAGCGGCTGTCGGTGCCCCTCTTGATGTACGGGCCGAACCGCCCGTTCTGCGCCGTCACCGGCTCGCCGTCCAGCTCGCCCAGCGTGCGCGGCAGCGACAGCAGCTTCAGCGCGTCGTCCAGCGTGATCGTGTCCAGCGACATCGACTTGAAGAGGGAGCCGGTGCGCGGCTTGGCCGCGTCGGCCTTCTTCGTGCGCCCACGCTTTTGGCCAGCAGGTTTCGAGCCCTCGGCGGGCGGTGTCGCCGAAGGCGACGTCGGCGAAGCCGACGCCGCCTCGGGCAGGATCTCGGTCACGTACGGGCCGAACCGCCCCGACTTCGCCACGATCATGTGCCCGGTCTGCGGGTCGACGCCCAGCTCCCGGTCACCGGACGGCTGCGCGAACAGCTCCTCGGCCTTCTCCGCCGTCAGCTCGTCGGGCGCGATGTCCTCGGGGATGTTGACGCGCTCGCCGTCGCGGTCGAGGTAGGGCCCGTACCGGCCGACGCGCACCATGATGTCGGTGCCCTTGACCGGGAACGAGCTGATCCCCTTGGCGTCGATGTCGCTGATGTCCTCGGTGAGCTCCTTGAGCCCCTCGTCGCCGTTGTCGCCGAAGTAGAACCGCGACAGCCAGCGGACCCGCTCGGCCTCACCGCGGGCGATCTCGTCGAGACCGTCCTCCATGTGCGCGGTGAAGTCGTAGTCGACCAGGTTGCCGAAGTGCTGCTCCAGCAGGTTGACCACGGCGAACGCCAGGAACGACGGGACGAGCGCCGTGCCCTTCTTGAACACGTAGCCGCGGTCGAGGATCGTGCCGATGATCGAGGCGTAGGTGGACGGGCGGCCGATCTCCCGCTCCTCCAGCTCCTTGACCAGGCTCGCCTCGGTGTAGCGGGCCGGAGGGCGGGTCGAGTGGCCCTCGGCGTCCACCGCGTTGGCCGACAGCCGGTCGCCCTGCTCCAGGTTCGGCAGCCGCCGCTCCTGGTCGTCGCGGTCGGTGGCCGGGTCGTCCGCGCTCTCGACGTAGGCCTTGAGGAACCCGTAGAAGGTGATCGTCTTACCGGTCGCGCCGAACTCGGCGGTCTCGTTCTGCGTGGAGACGCCGGTCACCCGGATCGACACCGAGCGGCCCGCCGCGTCCTTCATCTGCGACGCGATCGTCCGCTTCCAGATCAGCTCGTACAGCCGGAACTGGTCGCCGGACAGGCCCGTCTCGGCGGGCGTGCGGAAGCTGTCGCCCGCCGGGCGGATCGCCTCGTGCGCCTCCTGCGCGTTCTTCACCTTCGACTGGTAGACGCGCGGCTTGTCCGGCACGTACTCGCCGCCGAAGAGGGTCGCCGCCTGCCGCCGCGCCGCCGTGATCGCCGTCTCCGACAGCGTGATCGAGTCGGTTCGCATGTAGGTGATGAAGCCGTTCTCGTACAGCTTCTGCGCCACCGACATCGTGTACTTGGCGGAGTACCCCAGCTTGCGGCTGGCCTCCTGCTGCAGCGTCGTCGTCCGGAACGGCGGGTACGGCTTGCGCGTGTACGGCTTGGACTCGACCGACTTGACCTCGTACGGCCTGCCGCGCAGACGGTCGGCCAGCGCGCGCGCCGACGGCTCGTCCAGGTGCAGCGCGTCCCTGGTCTTCAGCGTGCCGTCGGAGGCGAAGTCGCGGCCCTGCGCGACCCGCTTGCCGTCCACCGAGACGAGCCCGGCCTTGAACGCCTTGGGCTCGTCCTCCTTACCGGTGTCGAACTCGGCCAGGATGTCCCAGTAGTGCGCCGGGACGAAGGCGATCCGCTCGCGCTCGCGCTCCACCACCAGCCGCGTCGCCACCGACTGCACCCGGCCCGCCGACAGCTTCGGCATGACCTTCTTCCACAGGACGGGGCTGACCTCGTACCCGTAGAGCCGGTCCAGGATGCGGCGCGTCTCCTGCGCGTCGACCAGCCGCATGTTCAGCTGCCGCGGGTTCGCGGCGGCGCGCTGGATCGCGTCCTTGGTGATCTCGTTGAAGACCATCCGGTGCACCGGCACCTTCGGCTTCAGGACGTCCTGGAGGTGCCAGGCGATGGCCTCGCCCTCCCGGTCCTCGTCCGTGGCGAGGAAGAGCTCGTCGGCCTCGGCCAGCAGCTTCTTGAGCTTGGCGACCTGCGCCTTCTTGTCGGCGTTGACCACGTACAGCGGATCGAAGTCGTGCTCGATGTTCACACCGAGCTTCGCCCACGGCTCGCCCTTGTACTTGGCCGGCACCTCCGAGGCGCTCCCGGGCAGGTCCCGGATATGGCCGATACTGGACTCCACGATGTAGCCACGGCCCAGGTAACCCGCGATCGTCTTCGCCTTCGCGGGCGACTCGACGATCACCAGTCGCGTGCCGGCGCCGTTCGCCTGGCCACTCTTCGCAGTGCCGTTCTTGGCTGGCACAGTCGCTCCAACCTCGCTGTCTGGTCTTCTCGCTCACACTCTTCTTACACAGGCTTCCTACAACGTCGCATGACGGCGGGTTCATGCCCGGATGCCCCCACGCCGCCCCTTCGGTCGTCGCTCCGCCCGTGGCGGGCGCAACTCTCATCCGCCGCTCGCCTCCGGACAGGATGACATGCCGCCACCACCCGTGCGGACCGGGCCGCCGCCCTGCGCTGCACAACACCCGGTCCACCAAGTAATAATGGTCGCAATGGTGCAGTACACCTACCTCGTCCTGTCACTGCCGGCCGGCACCACGCGTGACACCGCCCGGCAGATCCTGACCGAGCACGCCGAGCACGGCGGCTGGGAGATCGATCGGTTGCGCCTCTACCCGGACGGCCGCCGCCGTATTCAACTGCGGCGCAAGGTCATCCGCGCGGTCCGCACGTTCTGAGAACCGCCCCGGCCGTTCCGGCGTTCCGGCCGGCCGCGGAGGTTCGCTCCGTTTCCCGCCCCTCCCCGGAGATCGGCGCCCGTTCAGGGCGGCTCACCCGAGTCCCGGACGGAGCGTAGCACTACGTACGAAACGCATGACGTCCCGTAATCATATTCGCCGGCCGGGATGCCCGCGCCCGAACGCCGTGCGCGCCGGCTGGGCGCGGACAAGGCTTCGCCCGCCCCGGACCGCGCCTCCGGGACGGGCAAAGCGTTCATGGTCGGGCCTGCCGGACGGGAGTCGTCACCGTCCGGCAGGCCCCGCCGGGCCGGCGGCCGGGTCGGTCAGCGGCGGCCGGGACGCAGGCGGCGGCCCAGCGTGACCGCGCCGGAGAGCGCCGCGGCCAGCGCCGCCGCACCGAGCGCCCACAGCGAGCCGCTCTCGGTTCCCGAGGTGAGCGGCGCGTTGTCGGCGACGTTCCGGACCGGGCCGAGGTCGGTGACCGCGCCGCCGACCTTCGGCGCCTTGGCGGTCCCGGCGGGCAGCGCGACGCCCGCCGGCAGCTTCACGCTTCCGGTCCCGGGGTGCTTGACGCCCTTCGTCCCCGGCAGGCCGGTGACGGGGAGCGCGGTGCCGGACGTGCGGGCGTTCGGGGCCACCGGGACGACCGGCACCGCGGGCAGCGCCCTGGTCGGCAGCGCGCTCGGGTCGACGGGCAGCGTCGCGATCGTCATGCCGTTGCCGCCGGTGTGGACGGTCCGCTCGGCGTCCGTGCGCGGAGCCTTCGGCAGGCCGTTGACCTTGGGCGTGACCTTCGGCGTCATGGCGCCGCCGAGCAGGCCGTTCACCGTGGGCAGGTCGCCGCGGACGGGCAGGGTCTCGGCGGCGGGCAGCTGCGAGCCGGGGACCGGGCCCAGGGCCGGGGCGCCGGTCCGCTGCGCGGCGGTGCGCTGCGCGGCGGTGCGCTGCGCGGCGGTGCGCTGCGCGGCGGTGCGCGGGAGCAGGTTGGTCGCGGACAGGGCGTCCGACACCGGCACGCTCCTGGTCGCCGGGATCCGGTTGACGGTCGAGGTCGCGCCGGAAAGGGCCTGCGACACGTTCGGCAGGCCGGTCACGGGCAGCCCGGCGGTCCCGTTCTTCCCGGTGGTCCCGGGCGTCCCGGGCGTCCCGGCCGCGCGGTCGCCCGCGCCCGGCAGCTGCGGCACGACGGGCAGCGCCGAACCGGGGTTCACCGGCAGCGGGTCGCCGGCGGAGCGGGCGTAGGGGTGGTAGCCGCCGAAGCCCGGGCCGTCCTGGCAGTGCGCGAGGGACCGGCCGACCACGGCGCCGACGTTCCCGCACGCGTCCACGGGGGCCTTCGCCGGCGCGTGCGCCTGGTTGCCGCCGCCGACGCTTCCGTTCCCGGAGGTGTGCCCGCCGGGCCCCTGCGAGCCCTCGACCAGCGTCTGGCCGTTGCAGTGCGCGGCGGCCTTCCCGACGACCGCGGCGGCGTTCCCGCAGACGTCGACCGGCGCGGTGATGGGCGCGTTGCCCTGGTTGCCGCCGCCGACGCTGCCGGTGCCGGAGGTGTGCTGGTCGCCGCCGGAGCTGCTGCGCGCGTGCGCGCCGCCCTCGCAGTACGCGCCGGCCTCGCCGACCAGCGCCGCGGCGTTGCCGCAGACGGTCGCCGGGACGCTGATCGGCGCGTTCGCCTGGTTCCCGCCGATGACGCTGGACGTCCCGTCGGTGGTCTGCCCGCCCGTCCCGTGCCCGCCGTTGCGGACCGACGCGCCGCCCTCGCATTCGGCGAGGGCGTTGCCGATCGCGTTGCCGCACACGTCCACCGGCGCGCTGACCGGGGCGTTCGCCTGGTTGCCGCCGAGCACGCTGTGCAGCCCGGACGTCCGCTGCCCGGCACCGGTGTCCCCGCCGTTCTTGACGATCGCGCCGCCCTCGCAGCCGGCGACCGCCTCGCCGACGATCGCGACGGCGTTGCCGCAGACGTTCACCGGCGCGCTGATCGGCGCGTTCACCTGGTTGCCGGCGATGACGCCGAGCGAGCCGTCGGTGCTCTGCCCGCTGCCGTGGCCCGCGCCGCCGTTGTGCACGGTCGCGCCGCCCTCGCAGCCCGCCTCCGCCTTGCCGATGATCGCGACCGCGTTGCCGCAGACGTCCACGGGCGCGGAGATCGGCGCGTTCACCTGGTTGCCGCCGAGCACGCTGTGCGCGCCGGAGGTCTGCTGGCCGCCGGCGCCGCCGCCGTTGTGCACGGACGAGCCGCCGGGGCAGCCCGCGTCCGCCTTGCCGATCAGGGCGACGGCGTTGCCGCAGGCGTTCACCGGCAGCGAGATCGGCGCGTTGACCTGGTTGCCGCCGCCGACGCTGCCGGTGCCGGAGGTGTGCTGGCCGCCTCCCCCGCCGCCGTTCAGGACGGACGCGCCGCCGCGGGACACCCCGTGCCCGCTGCCGACGATGCCCGCGCCGTTGCCGCTGACGTCGACCGGCGCGGAGACCGGCAGGTCGACCTGGTTGCCGCCGAGCACGCTGCCGTCGCCGTTGGTGGCGTCGGCGAAGGCGTTGGCGGGAATGGCGCTGACACCGAGGGCGACGAAACTCGCGGTGACCACCGCGGTGCGTGCGGTGCTTTTTGCCCACGTTCGCATGATGCTCCGTTCGGGGGATGAAGGAATGGAATGCCGAGACGTCGGGGGTCTCGTGGAAAGGGCGCGCCTGACGGCAGGCCGCGGACCGGCCCGAGCCGCACGGGCATCCGGCCGCAAGCCTGTGATCAGGGATTAGTCAGGCGCGAAGGAGGGCTCGTCCGCGGCGGTGCGGACGGCCGGGGGAACCGCGCCGAAACGGCGCGGAACGCAGGCTCGCGGCGGGACGGGAGCCCACGGGAAAACGGTCGGCAGCCCGGCGGCGGCACCGATCGGAACACCGCCGCAGGTCACCGAATGCGTGCCGGACTGGCCCGGCGCCTGGAAAGGCGCGGGGTGCCGCTCGATGGCACGGTGGTGCCGGGCATGGGACGCCGGACGCGGCCGGGAGACCGCATGCGCCCGGACGTGTGCACGGCGCACCGGCGCCGCGCTCCCGCTCGCGCGGCGCGGTGCGCCGTGCGCCTTCGGCGGCGCGGTGCGCCGCTCCGCCGGCGGCGCGGCCTTCGCCGCCCCGGCCGGCTTCGCCTGACCCGCCTGCTCCGCCGCCTCGACGGGCGTGACGGGCTTGACGGGCGCCACCGCCCGCACGGGCGGCGCCTGGTGCTTGACGGCCCCGACCACCGACGGGATCGGGGAATGCGGAGCCGGCAGCACCGTGGCCAGCACCGGAGCGTCCGCGACGGCCTTCGGCGGCGCGGGCGCCTCGGCGGCGCTGGCCTGCTGTGCCATGCCGCCGAGGATCCAGCCCGCGACCAGCAGGCCGGCGAGGACGAGCAGCCGCCGGACGGTCCGCCCGGTGGCGACACGGCGCAGCCGGGCGCCGAGCGCCCGTTCCCGCGTCGCGTCACATGCCACCGTGAGACCTCCGTTGCGACCACCGCCCATCCCTCACGGGACGGGCGGGTCCCTACGAACGGTGACGATAGCACCACTCATCGCATTGGCAACGGGAAATTCAAGAGCGGTCGAGGAATTGGTCGAGAACGCGCACGCCGAAGCGCAGGCCGTCCACCGGAACGCGCTCGTCGATGCCATGGAACATTCCGGAAAAGTCCAACTCTGGGGGCAATTTCAGCGGTGCGAAGCCGAAGCACCGCATGCCGAGGCGCGCGAACGACTTGGCGTCCGTCCCGCCGCTCAGGCAGTACGGCACCGGCAGCGCCCCCGGGTCCTCCGAGGTCAGCGCCGCCTCCATCGCCGCGACCAGCGCCCCCTCGTACTCGGTCTCCACCGCGTGGTCGTGATGCACGAAATCCCGCTCGACGCCCGGCCCGAGAAGTTCGTCCACGGTCGCGAAGAAATCGTCCTCGTAGCCGGGCAGGAAACGCCCGTCCACCTGAGCCGTCGCGCTCTGCGGAATGACATTGGTCTTGTATCCCGCGTCCAGCCGCGTCGGATTCAGCGTGTGCCGCAGCGTCGCCCCGATCATCCGCGCGAGCGGGCCGATCCGCTCCAGGCACGCCTCCGGGTGCTCCGGATCGAACTCCACCCCGTACGCCAGGCACGCCCGCTCCAGGAACGCCCGCACCGTCTTCGTCAGCTGCACCGGGAACTCGTGCTCCCCCAGCCGCGCCACGGCCGCCGCCAGCGCCGTCACCGCGTTGTCCGGATGCACCATCGACCCGTGCCCCGCGGTGCCCTTGGCGGTCAGGTTCATCCAGGCGATGCCCTTCTCCGCCGTCTCGATGAGGTACAGCCGCTTGTCGCCCGGCACGGTCAGGCTGAACCCGCCGACCTCCCCCACGGCCTCGGTGCACCCCTCGAACAGCCCGGGATGCTCATCGACGAGCCACCGCGCGCCCCACTTCCCGCCGGCCTCCTCGTCCGCCAGGAACGCCAGCACCACGTCCCGCGGCGGCCTGCGCCCCTCCCGCAGCCGCTGCCGCACCACCGCGAGGATCATCGCGTCCATGTCCTTCATGTCCACGGCCCCGCGGCCCCAGACGCACCCGTCCGCGATCTCGCCGCCGAACGGGTCCCGCGTCCAGTCCTCGCGGCGCGCGGGCACCACGTCCAGGTGCCCGTGCAACAGCAGGGCGTCGCGCCCCGGGTCCTCCCCCTCGATCCGCGCCACGACGCTGGCCCGCCCGGGATGCGACTCGAGGATCGTCGCCTCCAGCCCCACCTCCGCCAGCTTCTCGGCGACGTACTCCGCCGCGACCCGCTCCCCGGGCCCCGAATGATCCCCCGGATTGCTGGTGTCGATCCGGATGAGCTCCTGGCAGAGCCCCACGACCTCGTCCTCAGCGGTCGGCTGCTGGGCCACAGTGATCACCTTCGCGCTCGCCGTCCTGGTACCCCACCATCGTGCCCGCTCGATCGACTTCGCCGCGACTCGGCTCCTTTGGTATGGTGAAGCCCGCCGCAGCCGCGCTGCGGCCGGCGACACCGGTCCGGGTGGCGGAATAGGCAGACGCGCTAGCTTGAGGTGCTAGTGCCCTTCACGGGGCATGGGGGTTCAAGTCCCCCCTCGGACACAGACCGATCGCACATGTGGAGGCTCCGGGATCATCCGGGCCTCCACTTCGTGTCTCTGATGGCGCCCGCCTTGGCTTCGGCCCGCGGGCCGTCGTGGGTCGGCTCGCGTTGGGGTCCGGTGCGGTGCTCGCCGGGCCAGTTGGCCTGACCAGGCCATTCCTGTTTTCTCGCCTTGTCGCGGGCGCGCGGCGCGAAACATACTCGGCTGACGCCCCAACGGCGACGGTGAGGTCTGCGTGGACCGGATTCGGCGCGATGTCGCCCTGTCGAACGTCCGCACGCGGCTGGCGGCCGTCGAGCGGTCCGGGGACGCCGCGACGCTGTTCGACGACGAGGCCGTCCGCGACGCGGCCGAGCTGGTGGAGTACGCGCGCGAGCATCCCGGCGACGCGCTGCTGGGGCTGGCGGCGGCGGGACGGCTGTTCTGGAAGCGGTACCTGAGCGTGGCCGGCCGGGGCCGCGGCACCGACAACCCCGACTTCGTCGCCGTGCTGGCCTTGCTGGCGCCGGTGTACGCGGCCGACCGCGCGGCGGTCCCGCAGCCGCTCTGGCGCACGCTGCGGGAGGTCGGGGACGACTTCACCCGGTCGAGCCTCGTCGAGCAGGCTCCGGACGAGCTGCTCGACGGCGTGACCGCCGTGCTCGCCTCCGGAAGCGAGCACGCCGAGACCGCCGCGCTCATCGCGGACGCGGCGATGGTCATGCTGCCGCGGGGCCATCCCGTGCGTCCGCTGCTGGCGTCGGAGCTGGCCGTCGCCCTCGACCTGCGGTACGAGCGCGAGGAGGCGCGGGAGCACCTCGACCGGGCCGTGGCCGTGGCCGCCGAGGCCGCGGAGGAGTCGCGCGGCCCGGTGCCGCTGTCGCGGCTCGGGCTGATCTCGTGGCGGCGGTACACGGTGGCCGGCGAGCGCGCCGACCTCGACCGGGCGGTGGCCGCGAACCGGGCCGCTGCGGACGCGGCGCGCCCGTCCGATCCGTCGCTGGCGGGGTGCCTACACAACCTGTCGCTCTCGCTGGGCTCGCTGGCCGACGCGACCGACGACGTGGATCTCTTCGAGGAGGCCGTGCTCGCCTCAAGGGAGGCGGTCGAACTCACCGGCCCCGACGACCGGATGGTGCTCCACCACACGGTCCTGCTGGTGAGCCTCCTGACCGACCGGCACAGGGTCCACGGGGCGCGCGGCGACTTGGACGAGGCCCTGCGGATCGGGCGGGCCGCCATCGCGTCCGCCCGATTCGGCGCTCCCGGTCTCGACACGATGCGGGCCGCCCTGGACCGGGCCGAGGGGCGCCATGCCGATCTTCCGTAGGAGCGCACGGCCGTTCCAGCACGCCCGCCAGGTCCTCACTGTGCGCGCGGAGGACGACCGGGAGGCGGTCGTGTTCACGGCGCGGCGCCGGGGCCGCACCCATCACCTCGTGGTGATCGCGTCTCCCGGGCGCAGCGTGCCGTACACGACGATGCCGGAGGACATCCTCGCCGACCTCTTCGCCGGCCTGTGGGGTGAGGACGCCGGGAAGGGCTCCAGGCGGTCCGGCACGACGTCCGGCACGACGGACGGTGAAGCGCTCGTCCTCCTCGAACAGGCCGACGACGAAGGGCAGTACCGGTCGCTGCCGTACCTCCTGCCCGATCCGCCGGATCCGCGGGTGCTCGCCGGGAACGCCCTCGCCGACACCGGGGAGCCCGTGACGGTGCGCGGCCCGTACCGGGTGCCGTGGACCCCGGCGGTCGCGTTCGTCGTCTCGGGACGGCTCGCCGGGCGGTCGCGGCGGTTCACGCTGGTCACCGGGGACCGCAGCCACTGGGCGGTGACGGACGACGACCCGGGCGCGCTGCGCCGCCTCTTCCACGACGTGATGGCCACGCCCGCGTCCGCGGGCGGCCTGAGCTGGCTCATCGAGCATCCCGTGCCGCCCGTCTCCTGGACGTTCGTGCCGGAGCCGCTCGCGTCGGCGTCCTCTCCCGCCGACCTGACGCCCGCCGAACTCGGCCGCTCCGTGCTGACCGCCACGACCATGCACCGGCACGCCGGCCTGACGTACCGCTGGCTCGGCCCGGACGGCGACGGCGGGCACACCGTCCAATACCGCCGCGACGACGACGAGCCCTGGAGTTCCGCCACCCTGGACGCGTGGCCGCCGAGCGACTTCGTCGTCGAGACGTTGGCGGCGACCTGGGACGCCCGGCAGCGCATGTACGCCGCCGAGTACCTGCGCGGCGCCGTCCATTTCGCGCGGGACGACCGGCTGGAGGAGGCGTTCCGCCAGTTCGCCCTCCACGCCCGGATGGCCCGTCCGGACACCGCCGAAGACGCTCGGGACACGCTCGGCGGTGCGGTGGTCGTCGGGTACGCGCTCTACCACGACCATCCGGACCTCGCCGAATGGGTCGCGACCAGCGCGGCGTCACTCGCCGAGCGGTTCGCCGAGCACGACATGAGACGCCACATGCTGAGGCTGGCGGCCATGGCCTGCGAGTCCCTCACCCAGCGGGCCGAGTCGCTGCTGCACTACGAGCAGGCCCTCGCCGTCGACGCGCCCTACGGCGTCCCCTTCCTCGAACGCGACCTGAACCTCGACGTCGTGACCACGACCGTCCGGCTCATGGGCGACCACGAGCCGGAAGGGCTGTTCCGGCGGGACCTCGAACCCGGGATGGCCGGGCTGCTGCGCAGGGCGGCCCGCCACCTCGACCGCGCCGCGGAGCTCGTCGCCGCGGAACCCGCCGAGGACAGCGGCTGGGCCCGGCTCGCCGTCGCCGTCTACCGCTGGCGGCTGCGCGACCTGGCGGGCGAGCACGAGGCCGCGGCGGACGGCCTCGCCGGGCTGCTCGCCGACCCGGCCCTGCACGAGCACGAGCCGCTGCGGCAGAGCGCGGTGGTGTTCCGGCTCATGGCGCTCTGCAAGCTCGCCGACCAGGACCCCGCCTGGGAGGGCCGCTACGCCGAGGCGCTCACCGGGCCCGAGAGCGAAGGGCTGGGAGGGGACCGCGCCTGCGTGTACCTCGTCCTGCGCTCCGACCAGCTCGCCGGGCAGGGCATGAACCACGAGGCGTTCGCCCACGCGCTCCTCGCCCACCGGATCCAGCTGGCGGCCGACCGGCAGCGGATCCGGCAGCCGCGCCCCGGCGAGAGGCACACCGGCTGGCTCGCCATCGACGCCCTGGCACGGCTGCACTTCCTGTGCGTGCTGATGATCCTGCAGGAGGGGGACACGCCCGACACCCGTCTCAACGGCCGGATCCGCCTCCTCGTCACCGAGAGCGCCAAGGGCCGCTGGTTCCGCCGCGACCTCGGCCGCGGGCTGCGCACCGAACCCGACGGCGGCCTGGTCTACTCGCCGGTCCGCGGCGCGGACGAGGGCCTGGACGAACGCCTGACCTGGACGGTCGACCTCCCCACCGTGGAGGACGAGGTCACCGCCGGCCACCCCGCCCGGCGCCGTCTCGACCCCGAGCTCCTCCTCCCGCCCGAGGCGGCCGACCCGACCGGCCCCCAGGACCTGCGCGTGTTCGCCGAGGCGTTCCCCGACTTCGACCTGACCGCGCTGCGCTCCCGGCTCCCCGAGGGGACCGCACTGCTGTCCTTCTACGCCGCCCGCGACGTCAGCTACGTGGTCTGCCTGACGCCCGGCCGCACCGCCAGCCTCCAGATCGATGTGACGCTGGACGGCCTCACCCGCGCGGCGATGTCCCTGCAGGCGGCGTTCTCCGGCACGGGCCTGCACGGCCGCATCGACCCCGACCGCCCGTTCGACATGGACGACCGGTTCTACGCCCCCGTCCGGGACCTCGGGTCGTGGCTGCAGGAACTGGTTCCGGTCGTCCGGGACGCGCCGCTCATCATGATCGCTCCGCATGCGGCCTGGCACAACATCCCCGTCCACGCCCTGCTGCTGCCCGAGCTGTGGGAGACCGGCCGCAACCCGGCCCTGACCTACGTGCCCAGCATCGGCGTCGCCGAGGACCTGCTGCGCCGCGCCGCGGAGCGTCCGTCCGCCGTCACCGCCGCCGCGGTCGCCGCCGTCCCGGCGCGGGCCGCCGAGGCGGAGCAGTTCGCCGGCTGCCGGGAGCGGATCACCGCGGCGCTGCGCGGCTCCGGCGTCCGCGTGGACGAGCCGTCCGCGCGCGACGCCACACCGGACGAGGTGATGTCCGTCCTCGCGAAGACCGACCTCGTCCACGTCCTGGCGCACGGCTGGTACCGCGACAACGCCGAGGCGATGGACTCCGGCCTGGCCCTCTCCCGGACCCGGACCGACGACGGCCGGCTGTCCGGGCGCGACCTGCTCGGCGGCGCGATGGCCGCCGCCCACGTCACCTTCCAGGCGTGCTCGCTCGGACGCGTCGTCGTCTCCGCCGGCGACGACCAGTGGGGGCCCGCGCGGGCCGCCCTGCTCGCGGGCGCCGACAGCGTCCTCGCCCCGATGTGGGACGTCGACCTGCGCTCGTCGACGGAACTGATCGCCCGCTTCTACGAGTCGTATCTGAGGGGCGGCGTCACCAAGGCGCGCGCCTTCACCGAAGCGCAGCGCTCGGTGTACCAGTCCGGCGACGCCTGGCGGCATCCCTACCACTGGGCCGCGTTCAAACTGACGGGGGTCTGACCATGCCCGAGCTCGAGACCGTCCTCGCCTCGCTCACCGACGCGCAGGTGGCGCAGGTGTTGCAGCATCTGTTCAGCCAGTTCGACGACAGCGAGGTCCCGGCGGTCACCCAGGACGAGATCGACGCCCGCGTCAGCGCCGATCGCGAGTTCCTCGGCGAGCTGGCAGCCGCCGCCGGGCCCCCGCCCGCCGCGGCCGAAGACGGGGACGTCCGCGCCCTGATCGCGGCGCTGGCGGAGGCCGTCCCGGAGACCCGCCCCGCCGTCGACGCCGCCATCGCCAGGGCCGAGTCCGAGCGGACCCTGCCGATCGACCACGACACCGCCCTGAGCGTCCTGGCGATAGCGACGTCGGCCGCGATCCTGCGCCCCCGGTTCAGCTTTCGCCGCACGAGGAAGGAGGACGGAGACGACCTCCAGATCGACCTGGACATCCGGGGCACCCAGGGCATGGGACGCGTCGTGGACATCATCACGCGCTTCCTGAACCCATGACCCGCCAGAGCACCCCGCCGCAACACCGCCCGCGCCGCTCCAAGCGGCGCGGTCCCCAGCGCAACGGTCCGGCCAACAGGTAAAGGCGTGCTCGTGCCGGCCCGCACTCCGCCACGACCTGCCACGAGCGGTTCGGTCCCGGTAGGGCCGCGGCCTCGACGCTGTCTCCGTTGGTCCGCTGTTGGCTCCATTTCGACGGCCGGGCCCTGGATTCGATACCGAACAGTGGTTCGGATTCGCTTCTCGACCGAGGATAGGGATGTGTATACGAATATCTTCGGTGAGGCTGGGCCGTAGGTCCAGGATAATGTCACGGAGATCGAATCCCGGTTTTCGTGGAGTGAGCGGCTCGTGAGGGATCACGGTGAGCGGCACGAGGTTTCCCAGGCAGATGGATCCGAGGGCCAGGGGGCAAAAAATGAAATGTCTGGAAGTGTCGCCGGTTCCTTCGTGCAGGTGGGGACGGTGCGGGGCGGCTTCCATGTGCACCATGCGGCCTCCGAGGGCTGGTCGCGTCCCGTGCCCGCGCAACTCCTGCCGCCGCGCCCGTATTTCGCCGACCGGACGACCGAGATGGAGTGGCTCATCCAGGTGAGCGACGCGGTCACCGGAACCGGCGAACCCGCCACCGTGCTGATCAGCGGGGTCGGCGGCGTCGGAAAGACCTCACTGGGATTGGCCTGGTTGAACCGCATTAGAGAACACTTCCCCGATGGGCAGCTATATACGAATCTGCGGGGTTTCTCCGGCGCGCTTCCGGTGCCGCCCGACGAGCCATTGGGGCATTTCCTGCAGGCTTTGGGAGTGCCGTCCGACGCGGTGCCCAGCGGTCTCGGCGAGCAGGCGGCGCTGTTCCGCTCGATCACGGCAGGGCGCCGACTGATCATCATGCTGGACGGCGCCGCCTCGGCGGCACAGGTCCGCCCGCTCTTCCCGGGCCACGGCCCGGCCCTGGTGCTGGTCACCTCGCGCCGGCGGCTCCCTGCCCTGGCCCTGGACGGCGCGTCCTTCCTGCCGCTCGGCCCCCTGGACGAGGACGGCGCCGTCCAGCTGCTGGACGGGATGCTGGGCGCCGGTCGCACCCGCGCGGAGCCCACGGCCGCCCGCTCCCTCGCGGCGCTGTGCGGGCGCCTGCCGCTGGCGTTGTGCACGTCCGCGGCCCGGCTCGCCATCCGGGAGAACTGGCCGATCTCGCGCGTCGTGGCCGAACTGGCCGACGAGCGCCGCCGGCTCGCTTCACTCGGCCACGGGGACGAAGGAGAGATCTCGGTGCGCTCGGTCTTCGACGTCACCTACCGCGACCTGCCGGCGGAGGCCGCACGGTTGTACCGGTTGCTCAGCGTCCATCCGGGCGCGCGCTTCGCCCTGACCGACGCCGCGGCCGTCGTCGCCGCGTCTGCCGAGCAGGCGGCCGAGCCACTGGAGGCGCTGGTGGACGCCAACCTGGTGGAGGAGGAACCGGACGGCCGTTACCGATTCCACGACCTCGCGCGGCTACACGCCCGTGACAGGGCGATCGAGGAAGAACACGAGGACGACCGCGTGCGGGCATTCGAGCGGTTGCTGGAAAGCCGGGTGGGCATCGCCGCAGCCGCCGACCGCATGGTCATCCCTGGCCGCTGGCACCTCGGCCGCCACTACGCGGCCGCACCCGCGGCCTCGTTCACCGGCATCGCCGACGCCCTCGCCTGGCTGGAGAGGGAACTGCCCGACCTCGCCGACCTGGTCTCGACCGCGCACGACCTCGGCCTGCACCGCGGCGCCTGGGAGTTGTGCGAGGCGTTGTGGGGGCTGTTCACCTTCCGCAAGCACTACGCGTACTGGATCCGGACGCACGAGACCGGCGCCGCGTCGGCGGCCGCAATGGGCGACCGGCGCGCGGAGGCGCGCATGCTGGAGGCACTGGCCTCCGCCCACCTCAATCTGCGCGACTTCCGTGCCGCCGCCGACCTCGCCGACCGCGCACTGGAGCTCGAACGCGGAACGGAACACGCACGCGGTGAAGCGGCCGCACTGGAGTGTCTCGGCGTCGCCCGGCTCGGCTCGGACGACGTCGCCGGTGCCATCGACGCGTTCGACCGGGCCCGGCAGATACAACAGGAGATCGGGATCGAGCGCGGCGTCGCGATGATGACGCGCCGCCTGGGCGAAGCCCTGGCCAGGGACGGCCAGACCACCAAGGCGATCGACCATCTCTCGCGCGCGCTCGCCTATTTCGACGGTCAGAGCGACGACTACAACCGTGCCCGGATACTCCTCGCAATCAGCGCCGCCCTGACGGCGGACGGCCGCCCGGGCGAAGCGCGGGACAGCCTGGACGCCGCGTTGGAAGCCGCTACCCGCGCCGGCGCCCGGCACGAGCAGGGCAACGCCCACCTCGCACTGGCCGGGCTGGCGCGACACGACGGGGACACCGACACCGAACGGGCGCATCTGGAGCAGGCCCATGCCGTCTTCGAGGCACTGGGAGCCCCGCAGGCCGCGGAGGCACTCGGCCTCCTGAACGAGCTCGGGCCCGGCGATGGCGGCGCGGAGGGATCACGGATCACGCCTGATCGGTGAGAGGCGCGCAAGGGATCAGCACGACGCACCCGTCTCCGCGGCCCGAATCCCGGATCACCAGCCGGGCCGCTCTCAACTCGGTCAGCGTGTGCCCCCGTACGAGCAGGCAGTGGACGAACGAAGCGGCCCAAGCCATGGTGGTGAGCGTGTCAGCAGCCCCGGTGCCGGCGACGGTGTCACAGGCGGTGAAACATGCGTTCTCCCCGTCCCGGGAGACGATGGCGCACGTGCGCGCTTGCAGATCGGTGGTGCACGTGACCAGCGCGGCTCTGCGCGAGCGGACGTGAGTGCGGGGTCCGCCAGCGCTCTGGACGAGGACGTCGGCAATGGACGTCCAGCGGTCCGCTGCCCGGTTGTCGTCGGCGTCCTCGCACACCGCCACGTGCTCGTCCGTCACCCGGTCCGACGGCCAAGCCGGCTTCTGCTCCCCGGAGAAGACGCACCGTGCGGGGATCGCGCACAGGGTCATCCTGATCAGTTCGCTGCCGGTCCGGGCGGTGACGTGGACGGGGCCCTCCCGCGGAGGCCGGGCCGATCCGGCCGGGCCTGTGGCGACCGGGGCCAGCGCGGAGCCGCCGCGCCGGGGCGCGCCGTCCGCGATCTGGTCGGGCGCGCAACCAGCCTGGACGAATAGGGCGCTCAACGGACAGGCTCCAAGTCGGACGGGCCGGCGAGAAGCCGGGGCCTGGGCACCGGGTCAGGGATCGCAGGGGCCGGGGGCTCGTCCAGACGCAGAAGCCGGTAGATCTCTCTCCGGAGCAGAGGAGCGGCGCGCCCCGGCTCGGAGGTGAGCCGGTCACGGAGAACGGCGGCGATCGACTCGCTTCTTGCCCGGCGTCCGGCCTGCGACTCGATCTGAGGGAGCAGAGGCCGCTGCGTGTTCAGGCGCGGAACGAGGCTCGCGAGCAGCTCGGCCTGGGAGCCCGGTACCGCGTCGCCGTCGGGAAAGGCCGCCAGCAGCACGGGAACACCGGATGCGGCCCCGAAGTAGGTCGCCGTCCCGTGATCACCAACGATCAGGTCGGCCGCGATCAGCGCGGCGCGCCAGCCGTCGTGCGGCGGCAGCAGACCGGCGCCGGCCCGCAGACCGGCCGCACTCCAGACGAGCGTCTGCCGGAGGCCATGCCAGGAAAAGATCGCCGGGTGAAGGGCCACCACGACGGTGTACCGGTCCCGCGGCAACTGCTCGGCGAGCCGCTGGATCAGGTCCCGATGCCTGCCGAACAGGCCGCGCGGTCCCCAGGTGGACGAGACGACGACCAGGCGACGGTCGCCGGTGACGCCCAGCGCGTCCCGGTAGGACGCGCGCGACGGACGGCTCGCGGCCATCCGATCGAAGGCGGGCTCGCCCACCACCCGCACGGCGGACCTGGTCTCGGGGCAGACCTCGAGCAGGCGCCTGCGGTGCTCGTGATGGGCCAGAGCGATCGCCGCCGGAATGACCCGGCCGCCGGCCACGAAAGCCTCCCGCCGCACCCCCGCGACCGGCCGGGACGCCTCGGTCCCCGCACCGACCCAGCGATGGCTCAGCACGGTCGGCCCCATGCCGTGCTGAAGGTGCAGGACGGGAGCGTGCAACCGCTCCAGTGCCCCGTCCCCTGCGGCGACCGCCAGATCCCACGGCATCTGCGTCGCGTGGTCGAAGGGGACCACGCACGCTCCCGCGGCCCGCAGGTGATCGTCGACCCCTCTGGAGAAAACCGAGGAGGGCGCCACCGTGTAGACCGTCTGCACGCGCTGGTCCGGCTCCACCAGACCGAGCACGTCGTCAAGCCGGGTGACCGCGGCGAGGTGGTGGACGACGGCGAGCACGGTGCGCCGCGTCCGGACCGTCGCGCCCTTCGCGGCGTCGGGCCCGTAGGGGCCCGGGGACCAATCTCCAGCTGACATCTCGCCTCCGTGAAGTGACCGGTGCGGCCGCGGTAGCCGCCGGTGGTCTCACGGTGGGGCGGACATGCGGACAGGACGCCTGCACCGAACGGGACGGAGATATTGCAGACCCCGGATCACCTGCGACGAGGGAGGGGCGGAACCGTACCCCGGTCCCGCCCCTCCCTACGACATGGTCAAACCATGAAGATCCCTACCAGCAGGGCGCTGACGGTGATGGTGACGTTGAGAATCTCATGCAGACGCCGGTACATCAGTCAGTCCGTTTCTATGAGTCACTCGTGCACGTGCAGATGCCTTGTGCGATGCAATTGCAGGCGCACGCCCATTTGATCAAGGTCCGCGAGCCCTCACCCTCGAACCCCGTGCGTGACATTAGCGCACGATTACTTGAGGTTTCCCCGTATTCGCGATCTTTTTCCGTCCTCGATCAAGTCGAGGTTTCGGTACGCGGGACAACCGCCGACTCTGCTATAAGCATCCGTCCGATGTTGTTGAGGCAATAGTTGCAGCGACATCCTCGAAAGGACGTTCGCATCCCGTGGCGCTGGGTAAGGCGACTCTTACCTTGACCGAAATGTCCGGTTACTAGTAACCGGGACAAATCACGTGAGACACTCCAAATCGACCAAGATCGGGGGTAGTGCACGGGGAGCCGAAATTGGAGGAGACCAGACTTCTAGGTCCCGTGGAGTTGCTGAGGGACGGGGTCCCCCAGAAGCTCGGATCGTTGAAGGAACGCTGTCTGCTCGCGATTCTCGCGATGGAATGCGGCAGCGTCGTCTCGGCGGAGACCTTGGCAGAACGAATCTGGGGCGGGCACAGGCCGGCGCACGCGCGCACCACGCTCACCAGCTACGTCACCCGGCTGCGGGGAAGGTTCCGCACGCACGGCGGAGACGAACTGCGCGGATCGTCTCCGATCGAGTCGGGTCACGGGGGCTACCGCCTGGCGCTGCGTCCGGAGACGGTCGACCTGCACCGGTTCAGAGAACTGCGCCGCCAGGCGCGCGCGATCTCCGGCAGCGGCGACGACGAGCACGCCGTCGCGCTCCTCGACGAAGCCGAGGGCCTGTGGCGGGGCGAACCGCTGGTCGGCCTGCCAGGGGGCTGGGCCGCGGGAATGCGCAAGATCCTTGAGGAGGAGCGGCATGGTGCGCGGCTCGAACGCATCGACCTGCGGCTCCGCCTGGGTCGACATGCAGAGGTCATCGCCGAACTCCTGCAGCTGACCGCCGAGCGCCCCATGGACGAGCGGGCCACCGCCCAGTTGATGACCGCCCTTTACCGGCACGACCGGGCGGCGGAGGCACTGGAGGTCTACCGGCGCGTGGCCCGGCTGCTGGCTTCGGAACAGGGCTCCGACCCCGGCCCGCGACTGAGTGATCTGCACGAGCGCATTCTTCGGCGCGACCCCGATCTCGGTGTGACGCCACGTCACTTCCGGGGCGGCGGAACGCCGCAGCCGCGTTCGCTGCCGGAGGAGCCGGACGGCTTCACCGGCCGTGAGCGCGAACTGGAGATTCTCACCGCTCCTGCCGGGCCGGACGCGCCGCAACCCAACGTCGACGTCATCACCGGCATGGGCGGGATCGGTAAGAGTGCTCTGGCCCTTCGCGCGGCGCAAATGCTGACCGGCAGATTCCCCGACGCGGCGCTGCACGTGGGGCTCTGCGGGCATGACGAGGTCCGGCCGCCGCTGTCGGCCGGTGCCGTCCTGACCGAATTGCTGCGCATGCTCGGCCTTCCGCCGGAGCGCATTCCCGTGTCACACGCAGAGCGCACGGAGTCGTGGCGGCGCGAGATGTCCGAGAGGCGCGCCATCGTGGTCCTGGACGACGCCATCGACCTGGACCACATCCGCCCGGTCATCACGGGAATCCCGACCTGCCGTGTCCTGGTCACCAGCCGGCGCCGGTTGGCCGGACTGCCCGGCGTGCGGTACCTGCGCCTGGACGTCCTTCCGCCGGACGAGGCGCGCCGGTTGGTCGCTCGCATCGCCGGTGACGGCTTGGACGCGGACGCCGTCGACGAGGTCGTCCGCCGCTGCGGCGGGCTTCCGCTCGCTTTGCGCTTGGCCGCCGCGCAGGCCGCGAAGGCCACCGAAGGCGGTGCCGGCGGGTGGCCGGGGGAAGCGCACCAGCCGTACCGGGGGCCCGGGAACGGTCCGGACGACGGTGGCGACCTGGACGACTCGGTGGCACGTGCGGCCTTCGACCGCTCCTACCGGGCCCTCACCGACGAGCAACGTCGCCTCTTCCGGCGGCTGGGCTGGAGCCCCTGCCCGGACATCACGGTGGACGCCGCGACGGCCCTCGTCGCCCGGCCGGCCGCAGAGGTGTCGGCAGAGTTCGAGGTGCTCGTCGATCACCATCTTCTCCATGTGCAAGGGCCCGAGAATGTGCGCATGCACGACATCGTGCGGGGGTTCGCCCGTGCCCGGGCGCTCGAGGAGGATTCCCGTGACGAGCTCAGACGGGTGCTCTCCCGATTAGTGCGCCACTACCTGCGATGGGCCGACCAGGCCGACCGCGTCCTCTACCCACACCGGCGCAGGCGCGGCCTCTCCGAGGCCCCCGGGGGCGCGCGGATCCCGTCCGACCACGATCGGGAGCGCTGGAGCGGGTGGCTCCGGGCAGGTCCCGCCGACGCTTCCGGTTGGTTCGAACGGGAATGGCGCAACTGCCTCATGCTGGCCGACCATGCCATCGAGCATGAGATGAAGAAGAATGGCGCGCTGCTGGTGCACGCTCTCTCCCAATTCCTCGAAACCCAGGGACGTCGCGAGGACGCGGGCAAGGCTCAGGAGACGGCCGTGCGAGCGGCACGCGAGATCTCGAGTCCGGGAACGCTCGCCCAGGCGCTCTTCGAGCTGAGCTTCACGCGGTTCCGAATCGGTCACCATGTCGCCGCGCTGGAGCACGCCACCGAGGCGTTATCCATTTTCCGCTCCTTGGGCGATCGGCGGGCCGAGGCCGAGACTCTGGACCGCATCGGCATCGTTCTCTGGACCACCGCCTGCTACCGCGAGGCTCTGGCCCACCATCAGGAGGCGCAAGACCTCCACCGGAAGGCCGGCGATTCACACGGCGAGGCGGACTCGCTCGGTTACGCCGCCATCGCACTGTGGCATCTCGGCCGCTACGGGGACGCCTTGCAGCACCTGAACTTCTCCCTCGAGATGTGCCGCAGGTCAGGGGATCTGCGTCGCGAGGCGATGGTCCTCAACAATCTCGGAGACGTCCAGCGGCAACGCGGCTTCCACCGCGACGCCGTCCGCTGTTACGAGGAGTCGAGCGCGATCTTCAAACAGATCGGCGGGGTGCAGAACGAGGCGATTCTCAAGAACAACATCGGGGGCGTCCACCACTACAAGGGCGACTACCCGAGTGCGCTGCGCTGCTACCGCGAGGCGATCACGGTGTTCCGCGAGATCGGCGACCGGCGGAACATCGCCGACGCGCTCAACAGCATCGGGGCCGTCTACCTGCTGATGGGGCGCCCCAGCGAAGCGCTCGTCCACCATCAGCAGGCCGAGGACGCCGCCCGGGACGTCGGTGATCCGTACCAGCAGGTACAGGCTCTGCGCGGGATGGCGGACGCCCATCAGGCCTGCTGCCGTTATCCGGTGGCCCTCGACCATTACCGCAGGGCCCTCGACATGGCCCTCGACATCAGCGTTCCGTACCAGCAGGCCAAGGCGCACGAGGGCATCGCCGCAACGGTCCTGCACCTTCAGGGGGAGCAGGCCGCGCGCATCCACTGGCGCCAGGCCCTGGAGATCTTCGAGGAACTCGGCGTGCCGGAAGCGGAATCCATTGCATTGAGGCTGCAGACGATCAACGAGGTCGCCTCATGACGGCGCACGTCCGCTTCGGGAAGGGGGCCGGTCGGGCGGCGCGCCCCTCGTGACGCGGTCGAGGGCGGCGCGGCTCTACTTCTCAGCGTTGAACTGTTTGACGTCGAGGTGTTGCAGGGGTTAGCGTTTCGGCGTTGAAGACTTCAGCGTTGAAAGGTTGTGCCTTGCTGCGTCAGATGACTTCTGCCGTGCTCGTGTTCGGGCTGGTCACCGCTGTGGGCGGGACGGCGCGAGCGGCCGTCGGCCACCATCGTGATCCGGGGGTGTACCCGACCACGCTCCGGTTGCCGAACGGGTTCCAGCCGGAGGGGATCGCGACCGGGCCCGGCCCGTTCGCCTATGTCGGGTCCATGGCCGACGGCTCGGTCTACCGCGCCGACCTGCGGACCGGACGCGGCGCGATCCTCAGCCGGGGGCCGGGCACGCAGGCGCTCGGGCTCAAGACCGACCCGCGGGGACGGCTGTTCGTGGCCGGCGGCACCGGCGGCGACGCCCGCGTTCTGGACCTCCGTTCCGGCCGCGTGCTGGCCTCCTACCGGCTGGCCACCGGTCCGGCGTTCGTCAACGACGTGATCCTCACGCAAGGCGCCGCGTGGTTCACCGACTCCACCAATCCGGTGCTGTACAAGCTGCCGCTGAGCGGCGGCCTGCCCTCCGCCGCCGTCCGGATCCCGCTCACCGGCGACCTCGTGTACCAGGGCGATCCCGGCAGCCCCGACGGCTCCGGCTTCAACGCCAACGGCATCACGCCGACACCGGACGGCCGTGGTCTGATCGTCGTGCAGTCGAACACCGGCGGGCTGTTCCGCATCGATCCGGCGACCGGTGAGACCCGCCGGGTGGACCTGCACGGCGAGTCGCTGCCGGAGGGCGACGGCCTGCTGCTGCGCGGCCGGACGTTGTACGCGGTGCAGAACCGGCTCAACACCGTCGCCGTCCTGCGGCTGAACGCGGCGGGAACCGAGGGCCATGTCGTACGGCGGGTGAAGGACCCCCGGTTCGCCCTGCCGACGACCGTGGCCGCGTTCGGCTCCCGGCTGTACCTGCCCAACATCCAGTTCTTCGCCACGGGGCCGACCCCTGGCATCTCTTACAACGCCGTCGCCATTCCCCGTCCTTGAGCGGCGGTCGTGGTCGGAGATTCCTGACGTAGGGTCCGGAGGGCCGGGGGATCGCGACATCCAGCCCCGAGGCTGACCCGCGCCCCCGGCTCACCCCCCGAGAGGGGACGTCTTGCCGACCCTGAACGGTTCGCCCCGCCCCGGCCTGAGCCTCGGCGTCCTGGCGCACACGGCCAAGGAGAACGAGCACCGGCAGCCGATACATCCGCTGCACCTCCAGCGGATCGACCCCGGCCTGCGGTCGCGCATCTACCTCGAACGCGGCTATGGCGAAGCCTTCGGCATCCCGGACGAGGAGCTCGCCCCCCAGGTCGCCGGGCTGCTGCCCCGCGACCGGCTCATCGCCCGCTGCGACATCGTCCTGCTGCTCAAACCGCTACCCCACGACCTGAAGGAACTGCGCCCCGGCCAGATCCTGTGGGGCTGGCCGCACTGCGTCCAGGACCGCGAACTCACCCAGGTCGCCATCGACGGACGGCTCACACTGATCGCGTTCGAAGCGATGAACCACTGGACCCCCGACGGCGGGTTCAACCTGCACGTCTTCCACAAGAACAACGAACTCGCCGGCTACTGCTCGGTCCTGCACGCTCTCGCCCTCACCGGATCCACCGGCGCCTACGGGCGGCGGCGCCACGCCGCCGTCATCAGCTTCGGGGCGACCGCCCGGGGCGCGGTCACCGCGCTCAACGCCCATGGCGTGCACGATGTCCACGTCCTGACGCATCGGGGCGTCAGCGCCGTCGGCTCACCGATCCATTCGGCACAGATCGTCCACTTCGACCGTGACCCCGAGGAGCCCGCCCGCACCCGTGTCCTCACCGAGGACGGCCCGCTCGCGACGGCCGCCTTCCTCGCCCGGCACGACATCGTGGTCAACTGCGTCTTGCAGGACACCGGTGCCCCGCTGATGTTCGCCACGAACGACGACCTGCCGCTGTTCTCCACCGGCACCCTCATCGTCGACGTCTCCTGCGATGCGGGCATGGGCTTCGAATGGGCCCGGCCGACCACCTTCACCGATCCCATGTTCACCGTCGGCCGCAACGTCCACCACTACGGCGTCGACCACAGCCCCTCCTACCTGTGGGACTCCGCGACCTGGGAGATCAGCCAGGCCCTGATCCCGCACCTGGCCACGGTCCTCGCGGGCCCCGCCGCGTGGGACGCCGACAAGACCGTCCGGCGGGCGATAGAGATCCGCGACGGCGTCGTCCAGAACCCCGCCGTCCTTTCGTTCCAGCGCCGCTCCCCCGACTACCCGCACGCGACGGACCGGCCGGAGTAGAGGCGCACGACGGATCGGTCAGACTCCGGCTGGTTCCAGCGCCGGGGGGACGGGCTGCTGGAGCGCTTGGGACAGGGTGGGGAAGGTTCGGAGGCCGTGCTCCAGGGCGGCGTCGTCCAGGATCTGCGCGACGTGCGAGCGAGGGGAGGCCAGGCGCATCGAGACGCCCAGAGCCAGCGCGCGGTGCCAGGCGCTGATCAGAGCGGAGATCCCGGCCGCGTCACAGAACCACAGTTGCGACAGGTCCAGCACCAGGATCCTCTGCCCGGGGTGCAGCAGTTCCAGCAGCCCGTCATGCAGCGCGGGCGCGGTCACCAGGTCGAGTTCGCCCTGCAATGCGGCGACGGTGAACGAGGGCCGGCGCACGACCGACAGCACCACCCGCGGATGGATTTCGGTATGGCCTTGAGTCCTGTACGTGGAATTCATGATGTCGCTCCGATCGCGCTGCGGATGGCGCGCGAGCGGTCGGTAGCGCGTTGACCGGCGGACGCGCTGCACTCCACGCTACGCCGCATATCGCCCGCTCTAGGGCAATGACATGCAAAGACGCCCGAGTCGCTATTTCTTGACCGGGTCGGATCCGGGCCGCTTGACGATCTGGTCGCCGGTGCTCAGCGAGTCCCAGAGGGAGCGTCTGACGCGGATCTTCTTGCTGCCGCCGCCGGTGAAGGCGACCTCGAGGTAGCGGTAGAGATTCGACCCGTCCGACATCTTGCGTGACTTGCCGGTGACGACGCCTTCCCACGCCTCGTCCTTGCGCACCCGCCGTGACCTGAACATATGCCTGCCCGCCCGTTGTGATGAGCCTCTTACTTCCTGTGATCAGGCTAAAGAGAAGCGCGGTCGGGGGCATCAGCCGCATGGCGGGTCTTGGGGGTGCGACTTTAGGCTGAGAAACGGCGGCGGGCGCCATAGTGACGGGCCGTCCTCACGGCCCCCCGGCGGGGCGTTCCGTGGCGTAGTCTGGAGGGGCTGAGGGCACTTCGTGCGCGGGCCTCCTTGCCGGCGCCGTCCTCGGGGATTACGACCCGGTCCTCGACGGACCGAGAATGGGGCCTTCGTGATGGCCCGCCACAGCGCTCAACTCGCGCACCTTCCCGGCGCGGCCGCGCCGCTCCCGCTTCCGCCGGCGTCGTCCCGGCTGCGGCTCGCGGCGGACGGCACCGGGCGCGGGCTCATCGACGGCGGCTGGTGGCCCCGCTCGCGCGACGCCGCCGCCGAGCTCACCGAACTGGCGATCGCCCTGACCGACCGGCTGGGCATGGCCACCCGCCTGACCATCGACTTCGACGACTGGGACCACGTTCCGCTGCGCGTCACCGCCCTGGGCCGGGTCATCAGGGTCGGCTGGCTGCCGCACCTGGACCACATGGTCGCGGTCACCCGCGGACGCGGCGAGCCGGTCCTGCTGCTGGTCGTTCCGCCCGAGACGTCCCGGACCTCCGCGCAGGAGGCCCTGGCCAAGGCGGCCGCGGGCGATGTGCCGCCGGAGGAGATCCTCGCCTCCTGCGCCCGCCCGTGAGCCCGCACGACCCCGCGTCACTCATCGTCTGCTTCCGGGCCGCCCCGCACGGCGCCCCGCGATCGGAGATCACCATGACCACCGCCGCACCCGCCGACGACGGCTCGACTCCGGTTCCCTCCGAGGTGCGGATGCCCGCCCACCGGCGCCCCGGCCACACCATCATCGCGCTGCGGGGCGGCCTGGACGCCGCCGCGGCCCCGGCGCTGCGCGAGCATCTGCTGGACGTGCTGCGCCACAGCGGACGGCTGCTGATCCTCGACATGGGCGAGGTGTCGTCCTGCGACGAGGTGGGGCTCGCCGTCCTGGTCGGCATACAGCACCGCGCCGCGGCGGTCGGGATCACGGTCCAACTGAGCGCCGCCAACCGGCAGTTCACCGACCTGCTGCACGCCACGGGCCTGGACCGCGTCTTCACCGTCCGGACGGCCCCGCCCGCGCAGGCCGAGTCAGCGGCATGACCGCGTGAACTCCGGGCGCAGGACGATGAAGGACGAATACCTGGCGTTGATGAAAGGGCTCGCCGGCGGCATCGCGATAGCGCTGGTCGCCGTGTGCACGGTCATCGCCGCGGTCGCGCTGATCGTCTCCTGAACGTCCCGGGACGGACGTGTTCCAGGTGGCCTGGGGGGCAGGGAACCTGGTGTCCGACCGGGAGGACCAGATGAGCGGGCAGCCGGACGGCCAGGCCGGCATGCAGCATGACGGCCTGGTCGAAGCCATGAACGCGGGCGTCGTGGCCGTCAACGCGACCGGCCGGATCACGGCCTGGAACCCCCGCGCCCGGCAGCTGCTCGGCTACACCCGCGAGGAGGCGCTGGGCAGGCCGCTGCACCGGCTCCTGCACCGCGCCGGCAAGGGGGATCCGGCTCCGGAGCGGGACTGCCGCCTGCTGCGGACGCTGCGGACCGGCGTCGCCGACCACGGCGACGGCGACCGGTTCACCCACCGCGACGGGCGGGCGGTGCGGCTGTCCTGGTCGTCCGCGCCGATCTACGCCGACGACCCGGCCGCGGCCGCCGGGGAACCCGGGGCCGGGACGGTGGCCGGAGCGGTCGTCGTGCTGCAGGACGCGGCCGAGCGGTTCCGCATCGAGCAGGAGCGCCACGACCAGATGGCCCAGGTCAGGCGGGCGAACTCGCGGCTGGCGCTGGTCGCGGAGATCACCACGGTGCTGTCGTCCACGCTGAACGAGGACGAGGTGCTGCGGCGGCTGGTCCGGCTCGTCGTGCCCGCGCTCGGCGACTGGGCGGAGGTCGACCTGCTCGTCCCCGACGGGCGGGTCGAGCGGACGGCCGCCACGCACCGCGAGCTCTCGCCCGCCGACATCGCCGCCCTGGAGGGCCCGCTGCCGCCGCTCCCCCGGACCCCGCGCGGGCCGCTCGCGCGGGTGCTGCACGGCGGCACGACCCTGGTCGTCGGCGGCGACGCCGCCCGGCTCTATCCGGACGAGCCGCTGGCGGCCGCCCAGCACGAGCTCTTCCAGGTCATGGACGCGCACACCGCGATCATCACCCCGCTGGCGGCGCGCGGCGAGACCTATGGCGCGCTGACGCTCGGCTACTCCCGTCCCGGGGACGGCTACGGTCCCGACGACCGGCTCGTGGTCGAGGACATCGCGCGCCGCACCGGCCTCCTGCTGGCCAACGCCCGGCTGTTCGCCGCGCAGCGCGACACGGCCGAGGCCATGCAGCGCAGCCTGCTCACCCCGCTGCCCCGGTCGGGCGATCTGCAGCTCCAGGCCCGGTACGTGCCGGCCGCGCGGGTCGGGTGGGTGGGCGGCGACTGGTACGACGCGTTCCCGCTGGCCAACGGCGCCACCGGGCTGGTCATCGGCGACATCGTGGGCCATGACCTGCACGCGGCGTCCCGGATGGCGCAGGTCCGCAACATGCTGAGGGCGCTGGCGTGGGATCCGGCCGCACCGCCGAGCATCGTCCTGGAGCGCCTGGACGCGGTGATGGACGCCGTCAGCGACGCCGAACTCGCCACCGCCGTGTTCGCCCGCGTCGAAAGGAGCCCGGACGGCCGCTGGCATCTGCGGTGGTGCAACGCCGGCCATCCGCCGCCGCTGCTGATCACCCAGGACGGCGGCACGTCCTTCCTCGAGGAGCACGGGATGCTGCTCGGCAACCCCGACCTCACGACCGGCCGCCCCGACGGCGCCCGCGACCTGCCGCCCCTGTCCACGCTGCTGCTCTACACCGACGGACTCGTCGAGACCCGCGGCACCGACCTCACCGACCGCCTCACCGGGCTGCGCCGCCACAGCGCCCACCTGGCCCGGCTTCCCGTGCCCGACCTGTGCGACCAGCTTCTCGAGCGGATGGAGCCCGGCGGCGAGGACGATGTCGCCATCCTCGCCCTCCGCGTCCCCGCCTGACGTCCGGGACGTCCGGGACCGCGGGGAGTGCGGCCGGCGCCTACAGGGGCTCGCTGATCCAGCGCCACCCGCCGTCCACGTGCCGCGCGCTGATCACCTGCGCGCTGCCGGAGTCCGCCACCTCGGCGATCATCCGGATCAGCTGGCGGTGGAAGTCGGCGGGCGGGTTGCCGCCGCCCGCGGAGCCCTCCAGAAGGCTCACGCTGACCTTCGCCTCGTCGCGCAACTGCACGGTCAGCCGGCCGGTCTTGTCCAGCCGCAGTATCACGATCGCGTCGGCCCGGATCAGGTCGCCGTCGGCGGCCGCGATCCACACCTCGGGCATCGTCCCGCTCATGAGCCTCACCTCCCCTGAGCCCAGGAGCCGGGCCCCGTCGACTCCAACATAGGGGTCGACTCCAACATTAGGGACTCCTCCCGGCCCTCCGCCAGCGCGGTCACCTGCCGGTGCCGGTGGGGTCGCCCTTCCCGGCAGGGCGGTGCGGGCCGGCCTGGTGGACGACGACCGCCGTCTCCACCGACGGGTAGATCGGGATGATCCGGGTGAAGCCGGTGGTCCGCAGGACGTGGCGGACGCGCTGGTTCACCGCCGCGACGGCGAGCGTGCCGGCGAGGTCGCCGTCCGCCCTCGCCCGCTGCGAGGGCTGCATGAGGCGGTGGACGCCGGCCAGCACGCTGAGGCCGTTGGAGTCGACGAAGTCGACCTGGGCGAAGTCCAGGATGAGGTGGTCGGCGCCGCGGCCGATCAGGGCGGCCAGGTGGCCGCGCAGCAGGCCCGCGGAGGCGACGTCCAGGTCGCCGGTCAGGGTCACGACGGCCAGGTCGGCGCCCGCCGGCTGGAATCGGCTTTCCACGATCAGGCCCATGGCCGGCACCCCCCGGTCAGGGGGATGCGATGCGCCGCAGGGCATGCCGGACGGTGGGACTGACGCCGATGTGCTGGTCCAGGCGGGTGCGGGCGAGGATCCGGCGGCACACCTCGGGCGGCCGGGCCACGACGAGGTCCCCGCGGCGGGAGCGGACCGCCTTCCAGATGGCGACCAGTGCGGTCAGCCCGGAGGAGTCGCAGAAGCCGACCTGGTCCAGGTCGAGCACGATCCTCGGGCGCGCGAGCGGCGCCGTCGCAGCGATCGCCTGCTCGCGCAGCGCGTCGGCGGTGAACGCGTCGATCTCGCCGTGGACGCGCACCACCACGCCCGCCGGGGCGCGCTCGGCCCGGATCCGCAGCCGTTCTCGAGGCGTCTCCTCTCGGGGAGCGGTCATCTGCTTCACCCGCCTCACCTCCACTGTTGCGGGCTGCCTACCCGCCCGTAGCCGGGGCACTCGTGATCGACGCAGAGAAGCGGGCGATGTGATCTACGAAACTCTGTAGTGATCGAGGTAGATTTTCGACCCGACGCCGGGTAGTGTTCTGGTCATCGAAGAGAGACGAGTCCATGAGAAACGGCAGAGGACGAACTGCCGGACGTATGGATGACGCCGGCCGGGCGTGCCGGGGCCAACGCAGTGCAAGGGGCTCCGGCAGCCGGCCGGGACCGGCGGCCAACGGGTCGCCGGGAGCGAAGCAAGATCAGAAATCGCAGTACACAGGGAAACACGCAGTACAGGTAGTGATGTCGAGGAAAGGAGAGTCGACGCCATCGGGATCGCCCGCTGCAGGCTCCAGTCACGCCGCGCGGGTACCGCAGTTCCACAGATTGGACGGTGGTCTACGGTCACGCATACGCGATCCCCGCGTTCCCGCCCCCGTCTGGGCGGCTGACGCGGAAGACCGGCTCGCAGAGCCGGTAGGTGGTGTTGTACCTCTGGGCCCCGGTGCCGCAGTCTGGCACCGGGGCCCCTGTCGTCGTCCCTGCCGTCCCACGGCAGTACGGAAGGTTCCGTGAACGCACCCCACCCGGCCCAGGCCGACGGCCGGCCAGACCAGTTCCACCGCCAGGGCGACCCCGGCGGTCTCGAGGACAAGTTCGACGACGAGGACTACCCCGCCTACAGCATGGGCCGCGCCGCCGAGATGCTGGGCGTCACCCCGGCCTTCCTGCGCAGCCTGGACACCGCGCGGCTGATCGTCCCGCAGCGCTCGCCCGGCGGGCACCGACGCTACTCCCGCTACCAGCTGCGCCTGGCCCAGCGCGCCCGCGACCTGGTCGACCAGGGCACCCCGCTGGACGCGGCCTGCCGCATCATCATCCTGGAAGACCAGCTCGCCGAAGCGCAGCGCATCAACGCCCGGCTCCAGCAGGGCCGCCACCCCCAGGACCCGGAGTAGCACCCTCCGTTCAGCGGCGGACCTTGAACTTCAGGTGCAGCACCCCGTCGCCCTGGACGACCACGTGCGGGTCCTCCAGAAGATGCTGCCCGTCGATCCCGCCGAAGTAGCGCTTGCCCGATCCGAACACCACGGGCACCACGTCGATCGCCACCTCGTCGACGAGACCGGCCGCGAGGATCTGGGCGCCCACGTCACCGGCGTTCACGCTGATGTTCCGCTCGCCGGCGAGTTCCCGGGCCTTGCCGATCGCGGCCGTCACGTCGTCGACGAAGTGGTACGACGCCTCGGGATGCCAGCCCTCGGGCTTGGGCCGGTGGGACACCACGACCACGTGGTCTCCCGTCGGCGGGTCCCCTTCCCAGCCGTTCACCAGGTCGAACAGGGTGCGGCCCATCACGATCACGCCGATCGACTCCCACATCGTCCGGACGTACTCCGCCGATGCCTTGGAGACCTTGAAGGAGCTTCCGACGCCGGAGTGGTCGAAGGTCCGGCCGGCGTCCTCGACGATCGGGGTGTCGCCGTTGAAGTACCAGTCGTGGAGCGGGCCGACGTCGTCGTTCGCGTCGGCGATGAAGCCGTCGACCGACATCACGTTGTGCATGAACACTGAACCCACGGGTCCTCCAGGTCGTCTCGCGTCCTCGCCTCCGATCCTGTCGTCCCCCGGCGGGTCCGGGCATGTAAGAAATCAATCGGCGGGCATCGGGCCGTTGTCCGGCGGGAATTCCCGGTCGGCGGGGAGCCGGCGCCGCAGCGCCAGGTACTCCGTCGGCGTGCAGCCGGTGAAGTCCTTGAACTCCCTGCTGAAGTGGGCGTGGTCGAAGTAGCCGGCCGTGTGGGCGAGGTCCGACCAGTCGACCGGGCGCAGGGCGTCCACGGACAGGATCAGGCGCGCGAAGCGGTAGATCCGCGCCACGCGCTTCGGGGTGACCCCGACATGGGACTTGAACTGCGCGGCCAGGTGGTTGCCGCTCACCCCGGCGGCGTCGGCCAGCGCGCCGACCGGGACCGCGCCGTAGGCGGTCGCCAGGCGTCCGCCGGTGTGCCGGACCAGGTCGAGGCCGCGCGGCGGCGCCTCGGCGAAACGCGACCGCAGCTCGTCCTCCAGCACCCGCAGCGTCTCGTCGGCCGTTGTGAACTCGCCGACCTGGTTGCGGATCCGGTCCACGGACCGTCGCCAGACGGCGTCGACCGGCACCCACCGGTTCCGCAGCTCGGACGCCGGGACACCGATGAACGGCGAGAGCCCCCAGGGCTTGAAGTGCACGCCGACGAGCCGCACCCGCGCGGGGTATTCGAAGAGGAAACGCCTGGTCCACACGCCCATGAACCAGCCGTCGGCGAGCGTCTCCGGCGGTACGGAGGGGTCGGAGTCCCACAGCCGGGCGGGCGCGCCGAGGTTGAGGAACAGGTGCGCGGACGGCATCGGCGGCACGTTCATGCGGCGGTGGCGCGGCACGCCGGTCAGGCAGTAGAGGTCGTCGATGAACCGGTCGAGCGGCGGGGCGGGCACCCGGCCGACGTATTCCATCCGCCCAGTGTGCCCTTGCTCGCCGGATCAGGCGCTGAACGTCTTCTTGTAGCGGCGGGTCGCCAGCGGGACGAACGTGACGAGGATGACGGCGATCCAGAGCAGGGACGCCAGGACGGCGTGCTGGATGGGCCAGGCGTCGGAGGTCTTCATCGCGGAGCTGGTGTTGCCGAAGAGTTCGCGTGCGGCCTGGGTGAAGGTGGACACGGGGTTCCAGTCCGCGACGACGCGCAGCGGCGCCGGCAGCTGGGAGCTGTCGAGGAAGGCGTTGGAGACGAACATCAGCGGGAACGAGACCATGGTCGCGACGTTGTTGAAGCTCTCCGGGGTGCGCAGGGCCAGCGCGACGGTCGCGGTGACCCAGGAGAACGCGTAGGCGAACAGCAGGAGCAGCCCGAAGCCGAGGACGGCCTCGTACGGCGAGGTGTGCACCCGCCAGCCGACGATCAGCCCCACCGCCGCCATGGCGGCCAGGCTGAACAGATTCATCAGCAGGTCGCTGACGGTCTGGCCGATCAGCACCGCGGACGGGGCCATCGGCAGCGAGCGGAACCGGTCGAAGATGCCCTTCTGCAGGTCGAGGGTGAGCGTGTAGCCGGTGGTCTGCGCGCCGATGATCACGGCCTGGACGAGGATGCCGGGCAGCAGGAAGTCCCGGTAGGACATGCCGGGGACGTGGATGACGCTGCCGAAGACGTAGGCGAACAGCAGCACCAGCACGATCGGGACCATGACGATGCTGCCGAGCAGGTCCGGCGACCGCCTGATCTTCAGGGTGTTGCGCTTGGCGATCGTCCAGCCGTCGGTGATGGGCAGGGTGAGCGCGTTCATCGGGCGGCCTCCCGGGCCTGCGGGTCGGTGCCGGACGCCTGGTGCCCGGTCAGGGTGAGGTAGACGTCGTCGAGGGTGGGGCGCCGCAGCCCGGCGTCGCGGATGCGGACGCCGTCCTCGGCGAGCCGGCCGAGGACCCGGCGGAGCGCCTCGGGCCCGTCGGTGACAGGGACGGTGATCCGCAGCGACTCCGGGACGGTCCGCATGGCGCCGACGGCGACCCAGGCGAGGGCCTGGCGGGCGGTCTCCAGTTCGGCGGGGTCGGTCACGGTGATCTCGATGCGGTTGCCGCCGACCTGGTCCTTGAGCTCGTCGGCGGTGCCGCGGGCGATGGCGCGACCGTGGTCGACCACCAGGATCCGGTCGGCGAGGCGGTCGGCCTCCTCCATGTACTGGGTGGTCAGCAACAGGGTGCTGCCGCCCGCGACGAGGTCGGCGATGGTGTCCCACAGGGCGGCGCGGGCGCGGGGGTCCAGGCCGGTGCTGGGTTCGTCGAGGAACAGCACCGGCGGGTCGGCGACCAGCGCGCCGGCGAGGTCGATGCGGCGGCGCATGCCGCCGGAGTAGCCCTTCACCGGACGGTCGGCGGCGCGCCGGTGAGGTCGAAGCGTTCGAGCAGTTCGCGGGCGCGGGCCTTACTGCGCTTGGCGCCGAGGTGGTACAGGCGTCCGACCATCTCCAGGTTCTCGGCGCCGGTGAGGTGCTCGTCGACGGCGGCGTACTGGCCGGACAGGCCGATGTGGGAGCGCAGCCGCCGGGCGTCGCGGACGACGTCGCATCCGGCGACGGTGGCGCGGCCGCCGTCGGGGCGCAGCAGCGTGGTCAGCACCCGCACCGTCGTGGTCTTGCCTGCGCCGTTCGGGCCGAGCAGGGCGAGGACGGTGCCCTGCGGGACGGTGAAGCTCAGCCCGTCCAGCGCCGTCGCCTCGCCGTATCTCTTGACGAGTCCGTCGGCTGTGATCGCGTCGCTCATGGGGGGCTCCTTGCCGGTGGTCGAGGGGGTCAGGCCCGGTGGACGTTGATGTCGCCCCAGTTGGTCTGCGCGTGCACCTCGACGACCGCGTCGCTGCTCTCGGGGCCTTCGGCGGCGGCCAGGGCGTTGCGCACCATGCCGTTCTTGGAGTGCAGGTCCAGCCAGGCGGCGGTGCCCTCGGCGATGCCGAGGTCGACCTTTCCGTGGCCGCCCTCGATGCGGACGGTGCCGGCGATCACCGCGCCGATCCGGATCCGGCCGTGCGCGGTCCTGGCGGTGAGGCCGGCCGGGACGCGGTCGACGGTGATGTCCCCGATGCCGGTCTTCAGCTGGAGGTCGCCGGTCGCCTCGCCGAGCGTGATCCCGCCGGTGGAGTTCTTCACCGTGCCGGGGCCGTCGATGGCGCCGATCCGGACCGTCCCGGTGGAGGCGGTCACCTCGGCGGGCCCGCTCACCCGGTCGACGGTGATGTCGCCGACGGACGCCTTGGTCTCCAGCGGGCCGGTCTCCTCCAGCCGGACGTCGCCGGCCAGGCTGCGCAGGACGGTCTCGCCGAGCGTGCCGGTGGCGGTGAAGTCCGCGGCGACCCTGGCCTCGACGCGGGAGCCGGCCGGCAGGTCGACGGTGACGTCGATGGCGCCGCGCCAGGAGCGCAGGTGCGCGAGCCCCTTGGGCTTGGGGCCCTTGACGAGCAGCCGGCCGCCGGAGAACTCCACGATCGTCCGCTCGGCGGCCTGCACGCTCGCCTCCAGGGACGGGTCGCTGGGCCGCACCTCCACCACGGTGTCGGCGCGGTCGCCGGCGTGGACGCGGACCTGGCCGATGTAGACGTCGATGTCGGCGGTGATCGGTTCGGGGGTGGCGAATTCGGGCATGGCGAAGCCTTCCTCACGGGTCGGGAGCGAGATCCCGGCCTCGGCGGCCGGGCGATGAGCGGTGTCGGGCGCGGGTGCGGCTAGCGCACCCAGCCGGTGTAGCTGCGCCCGGTCTGGGACGGCTGCGGCCGGTCGGCGGGACGGCTCGCGGCGCCGGACTCGAACGCGGCGGAGATCGCGCGGACCAGCCAGGCGTTCACCGAGATGCCCTGCCGGCCGGCCGCCTCCTCCACGCGCAGCTTGAGGTGTTCGGGCAGCCGCAGTGTGATCCGCGCGGTGCCGCCCTCCTCGCCGGACGCCGGCGCGGCGGTCGACGGCGCGGCGGTCGGCGCGGTCTCCGCCGGCTCCCCGGCGTTGCCGGCGGAGGGCGGCTGCGGCGGCGTCACCACGAACGAAGGATCGCCGCCGCGGAGCCGCACGTCGACCGAGCCGGGGGCGAGGTCGCTGGTGATCTCGTCCGCCGCGGCGGACAGCGCCTCCAGCAGGGTGAGCCGCGTGGCCGATTCCAGGGCGCCGGTGAGGCGTTCGGCCAGCGCGCGGGCCTCGGGACCGCCGGCCTCGGCGGCGACGGCGAGTTCACGGCGCAGGTTCTCGACGTACGGCATCAGGTCCATGCCTCCACTATGACGTCATGATGACGTCACGTCAAGCGGCATAATGACGTCACTGGCGTCGCCGTGGCATCACCGGGAGGTCAGATGTCGACCTGCGAGCCCATGACGACGGTGCGCGTGTCGGGCAGGCCGAAGTACTCGGCGGGGCTGGCGGCGTTGCGGGCCAGCGCCAGGAACAGCCGCTTGCGCCAGCGCGGCATGCCGTCCGCGTGCGTCGACCGCAGCGTCACCCGGGACAGGAAGTAGGAGGCGTGGTCGGGGTCGAAGCGCAGCTCGGCGTCCGGGATCCGGGCCGCCCGGCGCAGGGCCGCCGGGAGGTCCTGGCGGTCCTGGAACCCGTGCCGGACGGTGACGTGCAGGATGCCGTCGTCGCGGTAGCCGAGGTCGTCGATGGCGAGCTGCTCGGCGGCGGGGACGTAGGGCACGTTCTCCGAGATCATCGAGACGATCACGACGTGCTCGTGGACGACGTGGTTGTGCTCGTAGTTGGCGCGCAGCGCCAGCGGCGTCGTCATCTTGGTCGGGTGCGGGAACACCGCGGTGCCCGGGACCCGCTGCACGCCGTCGTGGTGCAGCTTGTCGATGAACTCCGGCAGCGGCCCCTCCTTGGCCGTCCGGCGGTCGGTGACGATCTCCCGCCCGCGCTCCCACGTCTTCATGAGCGTGAACACCGTGATCCCGATCAGCAGCGGCAGCCAGCCGCCGTGCGCGACCTTGGTGAGGTTCGCGGAGAAGTAGGCCAGCTCCGCGCCGCCGAGCACGACCCCGGCCACGACCAGCTTCCAGGTCGCCCACCGCCACGACACCCGCGCGACGACCAGGAACAGCGCGGTGGTGATCAGGAAGGTGCCGGTGACGGACAGGCCGTAGGCGGTCGCCAGGCGCCCGGAGGAGCGGAAGCCCAGCATCAGGACCAGCACGCCGGCGAACAGGATCCAGTTGACCGCCGGCAGGTAGACCTGGCCGGCCTCGCGCGGCGAGGTGTGCCGGATCCGCAGGTACGGCAGGAAGCCCAGCCGGACGGCCTGCCGCGACACCGAGAACGCGCCGGAGATGACGGCCTGCGAGGCGATCACCGTGGCGGCGGTGGCGAGCACGACCATCGGCAGCCGCGCCCAGTGCGGGAACAGCAGGAAGAACGGGCTGTCGGTGTTGCCCGGGTCGTCCAGGATCAGCGCGCCCTGGCCGAGGTAGTTGAGCGTCAGCGCGGGGAACACGACCACGAACCAGGCGCGGCGGATGGGCGCCTTGCCGAAGTGGCCCATGTCGGCGTACAACGCCTCGGCACCGGTGATCACCAGGACGACGGCGCCCAGCGCGACGAAGGCGGTGAAGGGCCGGTCGACCAGGAAGGCGCCGGCGTAGGTGGGCGACAGCGCCCGCACGATGCCGGGCCGCTGGACCACCTCGACCAGGCCCGCCGCCGCCAGCGCCGCGAACCACACCAGCATGACGGGCCCGAACAGGCTCCCGACCCGGTGCGTGCCCCAGCGCTGCACGACGAACAGCACCGCCAGGATCGTCGCCGCGACCGGCACCACCACGTGCGACAGGCCCGGCGTGCTCACCTTCAGGCCCTCGACGGCCGACAGCACCGAGATCGCCGGGGTGATCACGCTGTCGCCGTAGAACAGCGAGGCGCCGAACACCCCGAGGGCCATCGCCACCGCGGCGCGGCCCCGCACGTCGCCGAGCACCCGGCGCACCAGTGCGGCGAGCGCCATCACCCCGCCCTCGCCGTCGTTGTCGGCGCGCAGGATGAACGTCACGTACTTCACCGACACGATCAGCGTGATCGTCCAGAACACCAGGGAGATGACGCCGTAGACGTCGCCGCTGGTCGGGCGGACCTCGCCGTGGTCGATCGAGAACACCGTCTGGAGGGAGTACAGCGGGCTGGTGCCGATGTCCCCGTAGACCACGCCCAGCGCGGCGAGCGTCAGCGCCGCGCGCCGCCGCGTCCCGGCGTCCGGGTTCTCCGGTTCGGACACCGTCTTCTTCCCTGGGTCGGCCATGAAGGAAGGTCTACCGGACGACCAGTACGTTGACGATCAGCGCGCGGGGGGTGTCGGCGGGGGCGTGAGGATGTTCACCGGGGTTCGCCCCGCCCGCCGAGGATGTCGCGCAGCGCGCGCTCCTCGGCGGCGCTGAGCGTCCGGACGAACCGGCTCAGCACGCCGCCCGGGTCGCTGGCGTGGCGCAGGTGGTCGCGCATCCGGCCGGCCACCAGCTCGGACTCGTCCACGGCCAGCCGGTACCGGTAGTGGCGCCCGGCCCGGACGCGGGTGACGAGCTTCTTCTCGTACAGCCGGAACAGCACGGTGTTCACCGTCGTGTAGGCGAGGTCGGCGTCCAGGTGGGGCAGCAGTTCGGCCGTCCCGGCTTCGCCGCCCCGCCGCGCGAGCGCCGCCAGGACCTCCGCCTCCAACTGCCCGAGCGCCTTGCGCGACACGTCCCTCACCCCTCGGTTACTACAACTGTACTAACAACGGGGATCACCGGGAGGGAAGCGGCCGTTACCCGAACGTCAGCCGGGTTTGCGGGCCAGGACGAGACGGGCGCGGGGGCCGCCGTCCTTGCGGTGTCCCAGGCCGGGCATGGGGGGCGTCGTCACGGTGAAGCCGGCCGCCGTCAGGTCGTCGCGCACCGCCTGCAACGGGCAGGTGCGGTAGTACATGACGAACGGCGGCCGCCACACCGCGTTCCGCACCCGCATCGCCGCGTCGAACCCGAGCAGCGCCCAGTACCAGACGGAGGCGATGGGCGGCGGCCCGCCGATCGGGAACGCGAAGACCCCGCCGGGACGCAGCGCGCGGTGCACCCCGGCGAACAGCGCGGGCCGTTCGCCGGGCAGGAAGTGCCCGAGGGCGCCGAAGGTGACCGCCAGGTCGAACGCCTCGGTGAAGGGCAGCGCGCGCACGTCGGCGCGGACCCAGTCGGCGTCCGGGTGGGACGCGCGGGCCTGCGCGAGCATGCCGGCGCTGAAGTCGACGCCCGTGGCCCGTCCCCGGCACAGCGGGCCGAGGACGCGCATGCCCGCGCCGGTGCCGCAGCACACGTCCAGCCCGTCGCCGAACGGCCCGAGCGGGCGGAGCGCGTCGGCGGTCGCGTCGAGGAGTGTGTCGGGGGTCCGGAACGGCGTGCGGTCGAACTTGGGGGCGAGCAGGTCGTAGCCGTGCTCGACCGAGGACAGCGCCTGCACCGCCAGTTCGCGCAGGGATGGGCCTTGGGGCGAGAACACCGGCCAAGGGTACTTGCGGCGGCGGGTCACCCGGCGGCGGTGGCGGCGAGGGAGCCGAGGAGGGCGAGCGCCTCGCTGCTCGCCGAGCCGGGCTCCGCGTGGTAGACGACGAGTTCCTGGCCGGGGCTGGAGCGGACGTCGAAGGTCTGCATGGACAGCGTCAGGGGCCCGACGTCGCGGTGTTGGAAGCGTTTGCTCTCCAGCGACTTGCCTCGGGCGTCGTGCCGGGCCCACAGCTCGGCGAACTCGGGGCTCTGGTCGAGCAGTTCGGTGAGCACCTGCCGGATGCGGGGATCGTCGGGCGCCGTGCCGTAGCCGAGCCGGAACCCGGCCACGGAGTTGCGCGCGACCTCGTGCCAGTCCCGGTAGAAGGTGCGGGCGGCGGGTTCGGTGAAGACCACGTGCATGAGGTTGCGCGAGTGCGACCAGTCATGGAAGAGCGCGTCGGCGATCGCGTTGGAGGCGAGCACGTCGTAGGCGCGGTTGTAGACGATCGCCGGGTTGTCCGGCCAGGCGGACATGAGCTGCAGCAGGTTCGGGTCGACGCGGTCGGTCGCGGCGGCGGCGCGGGCGCGCGGGCTGAGGCCGGCCAGCCGGAACAGGTGCAGCCGGCCGTCCTCGGGCAGCCGCAGCGCGGCGGCCAGCGCGTCGACGACCTGCGCCGACGGGGTCCGCTCGCGGCCCTGTTCGAGCCGGACGTAGTAGTCGACGCTGACGCCGGCGAGCGACGCCACTTCCTCGCGCCGCAGGCCCGGTACCCTGCGCTGCCCGGTGCTGAGGACGCCGGCCTGCTCCGGCGTGACCTGGGCCCGGCGGGCCTTGAGGTAAAGACCGAGATCGGAGGAGGTCATACCGCCCATGCTAGGTCGGGTTCCGGCCGGTCTGGGTGGGTGCGTTACTCCCAGGGTGAATCGCGCCCTTCTGCCCGCCGCCGGACCCGGCGAGGGTGGTCTCCATGACCACAACGCATGACCACACCACGCTTCCGGCCTCCTGGGACCTGACCGGACGGGTCGCCGTCGTCACCGGCGCCGCCCGCGGCATCGGCCGCGCCACGGCCGTCCTGCTGCGCGAACGCGGCGCCCGGCTGGTCGTCACCGACCGGTCCGAGGCCGTCCGGGAGCTCGCCGACGAAGATTCCGACGGCGTCGCGGCGCTGGTCGGGGACGTCGCCGACGAGGAGCTCGCGCGGGCGACGATGCGGCTGGCGACCGACCGGTTCGGGCGGCTCGACATCCTGGTGAACAACGCGGGCCGCACGCTCAACAAGCCGATCACCGAGACGTCCGTCGACGACTTCGAGGGCATCCTGCGCGTCAACGCGCGCGGCAACTTCGTCCAGGCGCGCGAGGCGTTCGGCATCATGGCGGACGCGGGCGGCGGCGCGATCGTCTCGGTCGCGTCGGTGTCCTCGGTCGTCGCGTTCGAGACGCAGACGGCCTACGCCGCGTCGAAGGGCGCGCTCGCCCAGATGACGCGGGTGCTGGCCATCGAGGGCGGCCCGAAGGGCATCCGTTCCAACGGCGTGCTGCCGGGCGTGATCGACACCGACATCATGGAGGGCGTCGTCGACAACGGCCGCGAGATGCTCGCCTCCTTCGGCCCGGCCCACCCGATCGGCCGGATCGGGCACCCGCGCGAGGTCGCCGAGACCATCGCGTTCCTCGCGTCCGACGCCGCCGCGTTCGTGACCGGCGCGCTCGTGGCGGTCGACGGCGGATGGACGGCCCAGTGAGCTAGCCCGGGCCGAGCGCGGTGGCCTGGAGAAGGCGCACCGACTCGGGGTGCCGGGCCGAGTCGAGGGCGCCGGACGGCAGGTCCTCGACGATCCGGCCGTCGTGCAGCACGACGATCCGATCGGCGACGCGGCGGGCGACGCGGAGGTTGTGGGTGACCAGGACGACCGTGAGCCCGTCGTCGCCGCGCAGCCCGGCCAGCAGGCGCAGGATGTGCTCCTGGGTGAGGACGTCCAGGCCGCTGGTGGGCTCGTCGGCCAGCAGGACGCGGGGATTCTGCGCGAGCGCGCGGGCGATGGCGACGCGCTGGCATTCCCCGCCCGACAGCGTGGCGGGACGCCGCCCGGCCATGGACGGGTCGAGGCCGACGCGGCGCAGCAGCCCGTCGTCGTAGGGGCCCGCCTCGGCGATGACCTGGCGGACGGTGTGGCGGGGATCGAAGGACGCGAGCGGGTCCTGGAAGATCAATCCGGTCCGGTGCCGGACGGCGCGCCGCTCGCGATCCCGCAGAGCCCATACGTCCTGGTCGCCGCGCAGGACGGTGCCCTCGGCCGGGCGGTCGAGCGCGGCGAGGGCGCCGATGAGCGTGGACTTCCCGGATCCGCTGCGCCCGACGATCGCGACGGCCTCGCCCGGCCGGACGCGCAGGTCGACGCCGTCCAGGGCCACGGTCCTGCGCCTGCGCGAGCCCAGGACCCGCCGCACCTTCCGGAGTTCGAGCCCTTCCCCGGCGTCCGCCTTCACCGAAGGAACGCCCGGCGGACGAGACGTCACCCGCACGGCCGCCACGAGCTCGCGGGCAAGCTCGCTACTGGGCTCGGCCAGGATCCGCCGGGCGGGCCCCTGCTCGACGATGCGGCCGTCCCGCATGATCGCGATGTCGTCGGCCCAGCGGGCGGCGGCGCTCAGGTCGTGGGTGATGAGCAGCGTGGCGCGGCCCGCCGCCTGCGCCCGGACCAGGTCCATCACGGTGGCCTGGGTGACCGGGTCGAGGGCGGTGGTGACCTCGTCGGCGATCAGGACGGGCGGCTCGTGCACGGTCGCCAGCGCGAGCGCGACGCGCTGCGCCTGTCCCCCGGACAGCTCGAACGGGCGGGCCCGGCCGAGCGCGGGGTCGAGGTCGAAGCGGGCCAGCGCGGCGTGCGGGTCCCCGGTCCGGTGCGCCTTGACGGTCTCGGTGAGGTGCCGCCGGACGGTGACGGTCGGGTTCAGCGAGGCCAGGGCGTCCTGGAAGGCGTATCCGACGTCCCGCCCGCGCACCGGCGGGCGGCCGTCCACCAGGACCGTGCCGCCGTGCGGCCGCAGCCCGGCGACGGCCCGCGCGGTGAGGGTCTTGCCGCTGCCGCTCGGCCCGACCAGCGCCAGGACGCGCCCGGTGGGCACGGCGAGGTCGACGCCGTGCACGACGCGGCGTCCGGGGACGTCGACGGTGAGGCCCGTGACGCTCAGGCCGGAACCGGCGGGATCGCTCACCATGTCCTGCCTTCGGACGGGCCGGAGATCGCCCCGGCGACGGCGTTCACCGCGATGATCGTCACGACCACGGCGGCGGCCGGGACGGCGACGGTGTACCACTCGCCGGTGAGCAGGTGCGACTGCGCCTCGGTGAGCAGGTTGCCCCAGCTCGGCCGGTTCGGCGGGACGCCGAGGCCGAGGAAGCTGAGCGTGGACTCGGTGAGGATCGCGTGCCCGACCTCGAACGCGGCGATGGACGCGACCGGCGGCACCGCGCCCGGCAGCAGGTGCCGCCACATGACTTGCCGCCGCGACAGGCCGAGCGCGTAGGCGGCGCGGACGTAGAGGCGCTCGCGGCGGCTGCGCAGCTCGGCGCGGACGATCAGCGCGACCGGCATCCAGCTCGTCAGCGCGATCGCCGCGACGACCAGGCCGAGCGACGGCCCGGCCACGGCGGCGAGCGCGAGCACGACGACCAGCAGCGGAAGCGCCAGCAGGATGTCGGCGGTGCGGGCGATGAGGCCGTCCAGCCAGCGCGGCGCGACGGCGGCCTGCCCGCCGGCGAGCATGCCGAGCCCGACGGTGATGGCCGCGGCGGTGAGCCCGACCAGCAGGGACGTGCGGGCGCCGTACAGCATGCGGGTCCACAGGTCGCGGCCGAGCAGGTCGGTGCCGAGGGGATGGCCGGACGAGCCGGGCGGCAGCGAGGTCGCGGAGGTGTCGGTGGCGACCGGGTCGAGCGAGGTGAACAGCGGAGCGAGGACGGCGAGCACCGCGAACGCGGCCAGCACCGCGACGGCGGCGGCGAGTGCGGGCCGCCGGGGCCGCAGCCGGACGGCGAGCAGCCCCCGCGGCGCTCCGGTCGGAGGTTCAGTGCGCATGGGCACCGCCGGTCCGGGCGCGCGGGTCCAGCGCCGCGACGGCGAGGTCGGCGACCAGGTTCGCCGCGATCACGATCAGGCCGGTGACCAGGACGATCGCGATGAGCAGCGGGTGGTCCCGGGCGCGGGCGGCGGTGATGGCCGCCCGGCCCATGCCCGGCCAGGAGAAGATCACCTCGGTGGCGTAGACGCCGGCGATCAGGGTGCCGACGCCGACGCCGAGCCGGGCGGTGAACGGAACCAGCCCGGGCCGCATCAGGTGCCGGGTGATCACCGTGCGGCGGGGCAGCCCGCGGACGCGGGCGTTCTGCACGTGCGGCGCGTCCCGCAGCCGTCCGACGCCGTCCTCCACCAGCCGCACGTAGACGCCGAAGTGGTGGCCGAACGCCAGCGCGCACGCGGGCAGCACCAGATGGGCGAGCAGCCCGTAGGCGGTGACGGGTTCGCCGGGGCGGCTGACGCCTCCCGACGGCATCAGGTGGGTCGCCGCCGCGAACACGTAAAGCAGGAGCAGCGCGGCGACGAATCCCGGCAGGCCGCCCATGACGAACAGCAGGAGGTCGATGCCGCGACGCAGCCACGCTCGCCGGGTGAGCGCCGCGACGAGCCCGACCGCCAGCGCGGCGGCGAAGCTGAGCAGCACCGACGCGGCCGCGAGCAGCAGCGTCCACGGGACGGTGTCGCCGAGTGTCTCGGTGACGGGGCGGCCCGACATGTACGAGGTGCCGAGGTCGCCGCGCAGCGCGTGCGACGCCCACCGCCAGTAGCGGACGGGCGGCGGGTCGTCCAGCCCCATCTCCCCGCGCAGCTCGGCGACGGCCGCCGGGGACGCCGGGCGCCCGCCCGACCGGGCCTCCAGCACGGACGCGGCCGGGTCGCCGGGCGCGGCGTCCAGCAGCCCGAAGCACACCACCGACAGGGCGACGACGACCAGCGCCGCCGTCGCGAGCCGGCGCACCACTCGCAGCGCCATCTAGTTGTAGCGCCAGGTCTCGGCGTTCCAGAAGAACCCGTAGCCGTGGTGGCCGAGCGTGCGCTGCGCGGGGCCGGTCAGGTTCTTCGGGACGGCGTTGATGGTCTTGAGGTAGGAGATCCACACGAACGGCGGGTCGTCCTGCAGCGCTTGCTGGAACGCGGTGTAGGCGGCCTTGCGTTTGGCCGGGTCGAGGGTGGAGCGGCCGTCCTCCAGCGCTTTGTCGGCGGCGGGGTTGCTGTAGGAGCCGTAGTTGGAGCCGCCCTTGGCGAGGGCCTGGGACGAGGCGAACGGCCCGTACACCGAGGAGTCGGGGTCGTAGGGCGTTCCCCAGCCGCCCACCATGCCCTGGAGGTCGCCCCAGTGCTTGCGCACCCAGTCGCGCGGGCGCGGATGCGGGTCGACGTCGAAGCCCTGCTGCTTGAGCTGCGTGGCGGACACGTTGAGGATGGCGACGCGCAGCGAGTCCTCGGCGAAGGTGGTGAGTTCGAACTTCACCGTCTTGCCGTTCCTGGCCCACATGCCTTGGGCGTTCTTGGCGTAGCCGGCCCCCTTCATCAGGGAGGCGACCTTGGCGGGGTCGAAGCCGAATCCGGGCGCGGCGGCGTAGGGGCTGGTGTCGAGCGGGCCCTTCGCCGGGGAGCCGTAGCCGAGCACGACGCTCTTGGTGATGGCGTCGCGGTCGACGGCATGGTTCATCGCGATGCGGACGCGGCGGTCGGCGAACACCGGGTCCTTCATGTTGAACATGAGCGCGCGGTAGTCGGCGGTCGGGTACACCTCCAGCCGGTGCGCGCCGGCCTTGCCCGCCTGCTGCGGCGCCAGGTTCGCGGCGTCGACCTCGCCGTTGCGCAGCTGGATCAGCCGCGCGGAGTCGTCCGGGACGTACTTGACGACGATCTTCTTCAACCCGGGCCTGCCCTCGTAGTAGCCGTCGAAGGCGGTCAGCTCGGCGTACTGGCCGGGCTTGTAGGTCTTGAGGGCGAACGGGCCGGTGCCCACGGGGTGCCGCCCGAATCCGGGGTCGGTGAGCTTCTTCCCTCGCAGCAGGTGCTCGGGCAGCATGCCCATCGACACCGCGTCCAGCATCGGCGCGAACGGCTCGTCCAGGGTGAGGCGGACGGTCGCCGGGTCGGGCGTCTCGACCGCCTTCACCATGCTGAAGTTGCGCGACAGCGGGGAGTCGGCCCCCGCGTCCCGGACGGTCTCGATGGTGAATCTGACGTCACCGGAGGTGAACGGTTTGCCGTCCTGCCAGGTGATGCCGGGGCGCAGCGCGAAGGTGTAGGTCCTGCCGTCGGGTGCGACGGTCCACGACTTCGCCAGCGACGGGACGACCCTGTTGCGCTCGTCGTGCCGGGTCAGGCCGCGGAACACCAGCTCGGTCACCGGGTCGGTGTGCTCGTCCTGGAGGCCGGGGTCGAACGTCTCCGGCTCGTCACCGATCGCGTAGGTGAGTGAGCCGTCGTCCTTCCCGGGTGCGGGCTCGTCCCCCTGCCCGCACGCGGACGCGACCGACGCCGCCACCGCGACGGCCAACACCACCAGAACCGGACGTCTCACCATGCCCGGCATTATTGCAAACTCTTTGCAGTAACCAAATCATCGCATCTAGGGTCCGGCCACCGGACGGCGCGGCGTCCCGAAGCGCGATGACTTGTACCGTTTGCTGTTTTGAATCGTTCTGGATTTGTTAAGGTACCCTGGGCGTCATGTGCGCATCGCAGACCCCGACCACCGCCGAGGAACTGCGCGGTGCCGGCCTGCGGGTGACCGCCGCCCGCGTCGCGCTGCTGGAGACCGTCCGCGAGGGCGACCACCTCGACGTCGAAGGGATCGCCGCCGGAGTGCGCGACCGCGTCGGCCACATCTCGCTGCAGGCCGTCTACGAGGCCGTCCACGCGCTCACCAAGGCCGGGCTGGTCCGCCGCATCGAGCCCGCCGGAAGCCCCGCCCGCTTCGAGGGCCGGGTCGGCGACAACCACCACCACCTGGTGTGCCGCAGGTGCGGCGCGGTCCAGGACGTCGACTGCGCCGTCGGGCACCCGCCCTGCCTGGACCCGGTCGACGACGCCGGCTACCTGGTCGACGAGGCCGACGTCACGTTCTGGGGCCTGTGCCCGCGGTGCCGCGAGGCCGGCTGACCGTTCTCTCCCCGGACACGGGACGGCCGGGCCGGTCCCCGTGGACCGGCCCGGCCGCCGTCATGTCACGCCCTGCTCACGACACCGTTCACGGCACCGCTCACGGCACCGCTCAGCGGGTCGAGGTGAGGTCGTACCGGTCGAGGTTCATGACCTTGTCCCACGCCGCGACGAAGTCCTGGACGAACTTCTCCTGCGCGTCGTCGCTCGCGTAGACCTCCGCGACCGCGCGCAGCTCGGCGTTCGCGCCGAACACCAGGTCGGCGCGGCTGCCGGTCCACTTGACCTCGCCGGAGGCGTCGCTGCCCTCGAAGATCTCCGACGTCTCCGAGGTCGCCTTCCACGTGGTGCCCATGTCGAGCAGGTTCACGAAGAAGTCGTTGGTCAGCACGCCGGGCCGGTCGGTGAGGACGCCCAGCGACGACAGGTCGTGGTTCGCGCCGAGCACCCGCAGGCCGCCGAGCAGCACCGTCATCTCGGGCGTGCTCAGGGTGAGCAGGTTCGCCCGGTCGATGAGGAGGAACTCGCCCGGCAGCGTGTTCCCCTTCGCGAGGTAGTTGCGGAACCCGTCGTGCGTGGGCTCCATCACCTCGAACGACTCGACGTCGGTCTCCTCCTGCGAGGCGTCGGTGCGCCCGGGGGTGAAGGGGACGGTGATGTCGAAGCCCGCGTCCTTGGCCGCCTTCTCGACGCCGGCGCACCCGCCGAGCACGATCAGGTCGGCGAGCGAGACCCGCTTGCTGCCGGTCTGCTCGGCGTTGAACGCCTCCTGGACCTGCTCCAGGGTGCGCAGGACGTTGCGGAGCTGGTCGGGGTTGTTGACCTCCCAGTCCTTCTGCGGCGTCAGGCGGATGCGGGCGCCGTTGGCGCCGCCGCGCTTGTCGGTGCCGCGGAACGAGGCCGCCGACGCCCACGCGGTCGTCACCAGCTGGGAGACCGAGAGGCCGGAGTCCAGCAGCCGGGCCTTGAGGGCCGCGACGTCGGCGTCGTCCACGAGCTCGTGGTCCACCACCGGGACCGGGTCCTGCCAGACCAGCGTCTCGTCCGGGACCTCCGGGCCGAGGTAGCGGGAGACCGGGCCCATGTCGCGGTGCGTCAGCTTGAACCACGCGCGGGCGAACGCGTCCGCGAACTCCTCGGGGTTGTCCTTGAACCGCCGCGAGATCGGCTCGTAGATCGGGTCGAAGCGCAGCGACAGGTCGGTGGTCAGCATCCCCGGCTGGCGGTTCAGCGTGCCGTCCTCGGGGTCGGGGACGGTGTCGGCGCCGCCGCCGTCCTTCGGCCGCCACTGCTTGGCCCCGGCGGGGCTCTCGGTCAGCTCCCACTCGTACTTGAACAGCGTCTCGAAGAAGCTGTTGTCCCACGTGGTCGGGGTGGGCGTCCAGGTGACCTCGAGGCCGCTGGTGTAGGAGTCGCGGCCCTTGCCGGTGCCGTGGCCGTTCTTCCAGCCGAGGCCCATGTCCTCCAGCGGGGCGGCCTCGGGCTCGGGGCCGACGTGGGTGTCGGGCGCCGCGCCGTGCGTCTTGCCGAAGGTGTGGCCGCCGGCGATCAGCGCGACGGTCTCCTCGTCGTTCATCGCCATCCGGGCGAACGTCTCGCGGATGTCGCGCGCCGCGGCGATCGGGTCCGGGTTGCCGTTCGGGCCCTCCGGGTTGACGTAGATGAGGCCCATCTGCACCGCGGCCAGCGGCTTCTCCAGCTCGCGGTCGCCGCTGTAGCGCTCGTCGTCCAGCCAGGCGGTCTCGGGGCCCCAGAAGACGTCCTCCTCGGCCTCCCAGGCGTCCTCGCGGCCGCCAGCGTAGCCGAACGTCTTCAGGCCCATCGTCTCCAGGGCGACGTTGCCGGCCAGGATCATCAGGTCGGCCCAGGAGATCTTCCGGCCGTACTTCTTCTTGACCGGCCACAGCACGCGGCGGGCCTTGTCGAGGCTGGCGTTGTCCGGCCAGCTGTTCAGGGGCGCGAAGCGCTGCTGGCCGGCGCCGGCGCCGCCGCGGCCGTCGCTGACGCGGTAGGTGCCCGCGCTGTGCCACGCCATCCGGATGATCAGCGGCCCGTAGTTGCCGAAGTCGGCGGGCCACCAGTCCTGCGAGTCGGTGAGCACCTGCGCGATGTCCTGCTTGACCGCGTTGAGGTCGAGGCTGTTGAACGCCTCGGCGTAGTTGAACTCCTCGCCGAGCGGGTTGGTCATCGGCGGGTTCTTGGCGAGGATCTTGAGGTTGAGCCGCTCCGGCCACCAGCCGCGGTTGCCGCCGCCCTGGGTCGGGTGCGGGGCGCGCTTGTGCGCGACCGGACAGCCCGAGCTCTCGGTGGCCTGTTCGGGGGTCGGCGTGACGACTTCATTGTTGTCGGACATGAGGTTCCTTCCGGGACTACGCGAGGTTGGCGGACGAGGAACTCCGGGCGGAGCAGGCGGAGCACAGGCCCCAGTAGACGACCTCGGCCTCGTCGATCGTGAAGCCGCTGTCATCGGGAGCGGTCAGGCAGGGCGCCTCGCCGACGGCGCAGTCGGCGTCGGCGATGGCCCCGCAGGACCGGCACACGATGTGGTGGTGGTTGTCGCCGACCCGGGCCTCGTACCGGGCGACGGAGCCGGACGGCTGGATGCGCCGCACCAGGCCCGCCGCCGTCAGCGCGCGCAGCGAGTCGTAGACGGCCTGGTGGGACACCTTCGGGACGTCCCTGCGCACGGCGTCGATGAGCGAGTCGGTGTCGGCGTGCGGATGCGCGTGCACCGCGCTCAGCACCGCGACCCGTGGCCGGGTCACGCGGAGGGCGGCACCGCGCAGCATCTGCTGGTATTCCACGGTCGTGGCCACGTCCGACAGGCTGCCCCCTTTTCTTGAACGAGTCAAGTGTTTGTAGTCCCCCACTTCTTGACCACCTCAGCCCGCCGGCCCCCACGCCCGCATCAGGATCTACAGGACGGCAGCCCCAAGATCCACAAGTGCCCCCAGCCGGTCACCGTGGTAGGGACTGCGAGCATGGAGTTCTTCTGCTATCACCGTGATCGTCCCGGCTCAGCGGCTCTGCGCGAGGAGCTGAACGAAGAGCACTGGTCCTACATGGACCCGTACGCGGCCAAGATGATCGCCCGCGGCCCGACCTTCGACCGCCACAGCGACACGCTCACCGGCAGCGTGCACATCCTCGACCTGCCCGATCCCGCCGCCGCCCGCGCGTTCGCCTTCGATGAGCCCAACTATCAGGCCGGCGCGTACCGGGACGTGCTGCTGCGCCGATTCCGCAACATGCTGGGGCGCACCATGTGGGATTTCCCCGGTGGCCGGACCGGCGGCAACCGGTACCTGGTGCTCGGCCTCGGCTCGGGGCAGGCCGCCGACCTCACCGTGCCGCCCGCCCAGGACGAGCTGATCGCCTACGGGCCGCTGTTGTCCGACGATGGCTCCGCCTGGCTGGGCACGGCGGTGCTGCTCCGTGCGCCGGACCCGGACACCGCACGCGCCGTTTTGCCCCTGGACCGGTACGCCGACATTGAGGTCCACGATTGGGAGTTCGGCGGACGGCGGTAGTCGCATCCATCAGGCTCCGGCTCCGCGACCCGTTTCACGGGACCATGCGGGCCCATATCCATTTGCCACCGCTCGGGTCCTGCGTGGCACCGCAGTGCGCCGAGAGGGCCTGGACGATGTGCAGGCCCCAGCCGCCGTTGTCGTCGAACGCCTCCTCGGACAGGTCGAGGTCTTCGAGGGTGAGCCGCCGGAGCGGCCGGGGACGCGGGGCGCCGAGGCCGGAGTCCCACACGGCGATGATGATCCCCTGCGCGTCCCGGCTGAGCTGGAAGCGGATCTCCTCCCGCGGGGTCGCGCGGGCGGCGTTCGTGACGAGCTCGGAGACGACCAGAAGTGCATCGTCGAGAATGCGGAAATAGCCCCATTTATGCAGCCACGCTTCTGCAAGGGTCCGCGCAAGCCCCACCGTGGCCGGCGTCCCGAGCAGGGGAATGATCAAATCCCCCGTCGCCGTCATCACCATCGTCCCCGCCCTTGTCGCAGTTTTGTATTTCCTGTGACGAGGGTCACTGACCTGTCTTAACTTTGGGTGTATCAACAGGAACTCAAAACAGGAGGGGCGATGCCCAAGGTCCGCGAACCTCTCGACCCGAAGATCTCAATGGGCCACTTCCTCGCGTACTACCTGCGGTTCGTCCGCGAGCAGGAGGGCCTGTCCCTCACCCAGTGGGGGAAGATCATCGGACTGGCCCGGTCGAGTGTTTCGAACATCGAGGCCGGGCGCGCCCGCCTCCAGGAGGACTACGCCCGGCGTCTGGACGTGAAGTTCGAGACCGGCGGGCTGTTCGAGCTGCTGCTCTGGTACTCCCGCATGGCCCACGACCCGAACTGGTTCAAGCAGTACAGCGAGCACGAGCGGCACGCGGCCGAGATCAAGGTCTTCCACGGGCAGGTGATCCCCCTGCTCCTCCAGACCGACGACTACACGCGGGCCTATGGCCGTCTCAGTACGGCAAAGGACCGCGAGGCCGTGCTTGCCGGGCGGATCGCTCGAAAGCGAGCCGTTCTGGAGCGAGAAGACCCGCCCTACATCTGGGCCCTTCTGGACGAGGCCGTTCTGGCGCGCCGGGTCGGCGGGCCAGAAGTCATGCGACCGCAGCTCGAGCACCTCCTCGAAATGGCCGACCGCTGGAACGTGATCCTCCGAGTCGTCCCCTTCTCAGCCGGCGAACACCTCGGATCCGACGGGTTCTTCCAGCTCATCGGCCTCCCGGACCGCAACATCGCATACGCAGGTGCGAAGGGCGGCGGGCGCTTGATCGAGATGCAAGACGAGGTCAAGGAGTTTGCTGATACGTTCGAACGTATCGGCGCAAAGGCCGACTCTCAGGACGCCTCACGCGAGCTGATCAAGCAGTACTTGGAGAGCTACCCATGATCATCCAGTGGCGCAAGAGTTCGTACAGTGGCTCGGCGAATGATGACGTGTGCGTTGAGCTGGGGCGACTTGCGCCGGGGGTGGGCATCGGCGTGCGGGACTCGAAGGACCCGGACGGTGGGCACCTCGCGCTCACGTCCGATCAGTTCGCCGCCTTGCTGGCCGGGCTCAAGCGCGACCCGTCCTCCTGACCCTCGCTCCGGTTTGCGGCTGGGCGGGGAGGTCGGCGGCCTCGGTGACGTGCGGTGTCATGGCCGTGTGGGGGTCGGGTCCGCTCTCAGGCGTTCGGCGTGGGCGAAGCGGGCGCGGTAGGCGGACGGGGTGAGGCCGGTCCGGCGGCGGACCTGGGTGCGCAGGTTGGCGGTCGTGCCGAGGCCGCTGGCGCGTGCGACGGCCTCCAGCCGCAGTTCGCCGTTCTCGATGAGCCGGCACGCCAGCGCGACCCGCTCGGCGGTCAGCCAGGCCAGCGGGGTGGTGCCGAGTTCGGCCTGGAAACGGCGATGCAGCGTCGCGGCGCTGTTCGCGGCGCGGGCGGCCAGATCGGCGACGGTCAACGGCTGATCGAGCCGCTCCTGGGCCCAGGCCAGGACGGGCGCCAGCGAGGTGTCCGGGATCGCCGGGACGGGACGTTCGACGAACTGCCGCTGGCCGCCGTCGCGGTGCAGTGCGAAGACCAGGCGGCGGCCGACGGCGTTGGCGATCTCCGCGCCGTGATCGCGGCGGACGATGTGCAGCCCCAGGTCGAGCGCGGCGGCGCTGCCCGCGGCCGTCAGCACGTCACCGTCGTCCACGAACAGCACATCGGGTTCGAGTTTCACCGCTGGGAAGCGGGACCGGAAGAGATCGACCCAGCGCCAGTGGGTGGTCGCCGGGCGGTCGTCGAGCACCCCGGCGGCCGCGAGGGTGAACGCGCCGGTGCAGAAGCTCACCAGCCGTGCGCCGCGGGCGGCGGCGTCCCGGATCGCGGCAAGGACCGTCCCGGCGGGCGCGTTCTCGGGGTCGGGACGGTTGGGGACGATCACGGTGTCGGCGCGTTCGACCGCCTCCAGCCCCGGGATCCCCGACATCGCGAACATGCCCGCGTGCATCACCACCGGGCCCGGCGCGCAGAGCGTGAAGTCGTACCACGGGATGCCCAGCTCAGGCCGGCGCAGGCCGAACAGCTCGGTCGCGATGCCCAGTTCGAACGGGTTCGAGCCCTCATCGACGATCATCACGACGCGGTGCGAGGATCCTTGCGGCATATGCGATTCCTAGCACTCGCGCCGCACCGGGGCCACCCGGGACAGTGGACGGGTGAACGAACCGATCGAACTGAACTCCGCGCTGGCCTCCTTCACCGACCTCTGGAGCCCGCGCATCGTCTCCCGGGTGAACGACTACGACGTCCGCGTCGCCAAGGTCGCCGGGGACCATGTCTGGCACGCCCACGACGACACCGACGAGTTCTTCCTGGTGCTCGACGGCGAGTTGACCATCGCGCTCCGCGACGACCAGGGTGAACGCGCCGTGACGCTGCCCAAGGGCGCGGTGTTCGTCGTCCCACGCGGCGTCGAGCACAAGCCGTCCGCCCCCGGCGGGGCGTCGATCCTCCTGTTCGAGCCGACCGGGACGTTGAGCGTCGGCGACCGGCACGAGGACGTGCCGAACCACGTCGACGCGACCGTCGGCCGACCGCTCAACTGAGTCTCCGCGCATCTGACGTACCGGGGCCGCCGTGAATGACGTACCCGCGGGCTACGTTGAGGCCATGTTCGAGGGGTTCGACGAGTTCGACGTCACGACGCCGCAGACGACGATCCACGGTGTGCGCGGCGGGTCCGGGCCGCCGGTCCTGCTGCTGCACGGCATTCCCGAGACGCACCTGATGTGGCACCGCGTCGCGCCGGCGCTGGCCGAGCGGTTCACCGTCGTCGCCACCGACCTGCGCGGCTACGGTGCCAGCGGGAAGCCGCCCAGCGGCCCTGACCACGAGCCCTACCGGATGCGGGCGATCGCCGCCGACCAGGTCCAGGTGATGGCGGCGCTGGGCTTCGACCGGTTCGCGGTGGTCGGCCACGACCGCGGCGCCCGCTGCGCCTACCGGATGGCGCTCGACCATCCGGCGGCGGTCAGCCGCCTGGCGGTGCTGGACGTGGTGCCCACCGCCGAGGCCTACGGCCGCGCCGACGCCGAGTTCAGCCTCGGCTTCTGGGTCTGGTCGTTCCTGGCGGCCCCGGAGCCGGTCCCGGAGAAGATGATCGCGGCGGCACCGCAGGTCCTGGTCGACCACATGCTCGACGCCTGGTCGCAGGTGCCCGGCGTCTTTCCCGACGAGGTGCGGGCCGCCTACGCCGCGGCCTTCACCGATCCGGACACGGTGCACGCCATCTGCGAGCAGTACCGCGCGGCCGCAACCCTGGACGTGGCCGACGACAATGCCGACCGGGGCCACCGGCGCATCGAATGCCCGACGCTGGTGCTGTGGAGCGCCACCGGCCCGCTCGGGCAGTGGTACGACCCGCTCGACATCTGGCGGACCTGGGCCGCCGACGTGCGCGGCGCGCCCGTGCGGGCCGGCCACTTCCTGCCGGAGGAGGCACCCGAGGAGACCCTCCGCCACCTGCTGGAACTGCTCGCATAGGTCCCGTTGGACGGCCCCGCCCCAGGGCGGGGCCTCCTCGTGTCCGGGGGCAATGAATTCATTCGGCCGGTCGAAGTGGAGCGGCAAGTTTTCACTGGAATTCGTCCAAGGACTCCCGTACCCCGCGATGCGTTTACACGGGATTGCACATTGACCCGAAGCGGTCATTCTCGGGGGGTCGCAAGGGCGCCTACCAGGCACGAATACCAATGATCACTCTACCTCTTCTCCTTAACGTGTACCAGGGTCCAGCACGGGTAAGGCAGGCACCCTCTTCGCAAGAGACGCAATTCGAAATGGAGGAACGCGTCCATGAAAAGAGCTGCCTTTCAGCTGTCCGCGATCGCGATCGCGCTGGTGACGGCCCTGGCCCTCGCCATCGCACCCGCCTCGGCGCGCCAGCGGCCCGCGGCGCCGGCCCCGCTCGCCAGCATCCCCGTCAGCGGGACCGCTGAGGACGGGTCGACGTTCACCGGCACGCTGGTCCCGTCGGCCTTCACGGCCGAGGGCCGCCAGATCAACCTCAACGGCACCGTCAGCGGGACGATGCGCAACGCGTCCGGCGTCACCACCGGCACGGTCAACAGCACGCCGGTGTCCGCGCCGCTCGCGCTGCCGGCCGCGACCTGCCCGATCCTGCACCTGACGCTCGGCCCGCTGGACCTCAACCTGCTCGGCCTGAAGGTGCACCTCGACCGGGTCGTCCTGGACATCACGGCCGTCTCCGGTCCGGGCAACCTGCTCGGCAACCTGCTGTGCGCCATCGCCGGCCTGCTCAACGGCGCCGGCAACATCACCGGGCTCCCCGCGCTGATCGCGCAACTGAACGCACTGCTCGGCCTGACCGGCTAGCTCCCGGCCGCCGGCCCGGGCGGGCACGGCCCCTGCGCGGGGTCGTGCCCGCCCGCCGCGTTCGGGCCGAGTTCGCCCAATGCAAATAGACATTATTGTTTGACTGCTATTAGATTTGTGCCATGCCCCGGAGTCCGCAGCTCGGCACGTCCTCCGCGAGGAAGCGGTGAGCCGGTTCGGCGGGGGCGTCCGCGTGGTGCTCCGCCTGGCGCGGTACGAGGCGCGGGCCGGGCGCGCACTCGCGGTGGAGCCCGGGCACCTGCTCATCGGGCTGAGCAGGCTGACGCGTCCCGACCAGGCAGAGGTCTTCGCCGGGGCCGAGTCGACTCCCGTCGACCTGGAGGCCCTGCGCGCGGACGGCCGGCTGCTGCGCCAACGCCTCGCCGCCGCCGGCGTCGACCCGGTGGAGCTGCGGAGCCGGCTGCGCACGCTGCTCGCCTCCACCGTCGCGGGACCGATGCCCGAACGGCCGCCGCACCGCAGCCGCGCGTCGTACCACGCGTTCGGCCGGGCCGCGCAGCTCGCCGAACCGTCCCAGGCGGGGCCGCTGCACCTGCTGCGGGCGATCGCCGAACGACCCGACCGGTGGTCGTCGAAGGCGTTCGCCGATCTGGACGTCGCCGACCCGCTCGCCGCCCTGTTCCCGGAGCTGGGGCGCGGTACCGTCCCGCCCGCAGACCTCGGACGGCCACCGCCGGACCGCGAGCTGGAACTCCTCGGCAAGTACGGCCGGGACCTGACCGCGCTGGCCCGCCGCGGCAAGCTCCCCGAACTGATCGGACGGCGGGACGAGCTGCGCCGCCTGGCCCGCGTGCTGGTGCGGCAGCGCAAGGCGAACGCGGTCCTGGTCGGGCACGCGGGCGTCGGGAAGACGTGCGTCGTGGAAGGGCTGGCGCAGCGGCTCGTCGCGGCGGACGCGCCCGCGGCGCTGGCCGGGTCCCGGCTGATCGAGCTGTCGATGTCGGCGCTGGTCGCGGGCACGAAGTACCGGGGCGAGTTCGAGGAGCGGATCCAGGGCGTCCTCGCGGAGGCGGCCGGCGCGCCCGAGGTGATCCTGTTCGTCGACGAGCTGCACACGGTGCTCGGCGCGGGCGGGCGCGGCGCGTCCGACGCGGCGAACATCCTGAAGCCGGCGCTGGCGCGCGGCGAGCTGCGCTGCGTCGGCGCGACGACGCCGCAGGAGTACCGGCGCCACATCGAGTCGGATCCGGCGCTGGAACGCCGGTTCGAGGCGGTGTGGATCGAGGAGCCGACGCGGTCGGAGGCGGTGACGATCCTGGGCGGGCTGCGGGCGCGGCTCGCCGCGCACCATGGAGTCGGCATCGACCCGGACGTGCCCGCGGCGGCGGTCGACCTGGCCGTCCGGCACCTGCCCGACCTGCGGCTGCCGGACAAGGCCATCGACCTGGTCGACCAGGCGTGCGCGGCCGCGCGGATCCGGACGCTGAGCCCGGAGGACGGGCCGCGCGGGCCCGCCCGGATCGGCCGCGCCGAGGTGGCGGCGGCCGTGGCCGAGCGCGCCCGCCTGCCGCTGGAGCGGGTCGAGGCCGACGAGGCGCACCGCCTGCTCGGCATGGAGGAGCGGCTGCGCCGCCGGGTGGCCGGGCAGGACGAGGCGGTCCGCGCGGTCGCCGAGACGATCCGCGCGTCCCGCGCGGGGCTGGGCGATCCGGACCGCCCCGCCGGGGTGTTCCTGTTCGCGGGCCCGACCGGCACGGGCAAGACGGAGCTGGCCAAGGCGCTCGCGGAGTTCCTGTTCGACGACGAGCGGCGGCTGGTCCGCATCGACATGTCGGAGTACAAGGAGCGGCACGCGGTCTCCCGGCTGCTCGGCGCGCCGCCCGGATACCTCGGCCACGACCGGGAGGGCCAGCTCAGCGGGCCACTGCGGGACCATCCGCACAGCGTCGTGCTGTTCGACGAGATCGAGAAGGCGCATCCGGAGGTCCTGGACCTGTTCCTGCAGATCCTCGACGAGGGGCGGCTGACCGACGCGCGCGGGCGGCGCGTCTCGTTCACCGACGCGGTGATCGTCATGACCTCGAACCTCGGCGCGTCCGGGACCGCGCCCGCGGCGGCGAAGCAGCCCCTGGGTTTCGCGCCCGCGCGCGCCGCAGTGCAGCAGCGGGAGTCCGGGACCGAACGCGTGATGGCCGCGCTCCGCGAGGCCCTGCGCCCGGAGCTGCTCGGCCGTATCGGCCGGATCGTGGTGTTCTCGCCGCTGGACGAGGCCGCGCGGCGGCAGGTCCTCGACAAGGTGCTCGCCCGCGTCCGGGACCGGCTCGCGGACCGTTCGATCACGCTGCGGCTGACCGAGGAGGCCCGCGACCTGCTGCTGCGGCACGGCGACGCCGCGCGGTCCGGCGCGCGGGCGCTGGAACAGGCCGTCGAACGCCTGCTGGTCCAGCCGCTGGGCCGCGAACTGGTGGCGGGCCGGATCGCGGACGGCACGCGGCTTCTCGTCGGCGCCGCCGGCGAGGACCTGGTCTTCGCATCGGACGAGGAGGACCGTGAGTAGCACGAGGCGGATGGCCCCCGCCGTCACGCTGACGCTGGTCAAGGGGCGGCTCGACCGCAAGGAGTTCGTCTTCGACGAGCGGACGACCTGCGTGCTCGGCCGCTCGTCCGACTGCTCGCCGCGCCTGCCGGACGACGAGCACCACCGCAAGGTGTCGCGGCACCACTGCCTCATCGACGTCAACCCGCCGGCCGCCCGCATCCGCGACTTCGGCAGCCTCAACGGCACCTACGTCAACGGCCGCAGGATCGGCAAGCGGGAACGGCACCAGACGCCGGAGGAGGCCGCGCTGCTCCGGTACCCGGAGCACGACCTCGCCGACGGCGACGAGATCCGCATCGGCGACACCGTGTTCCGCGTCGGCATCCACGCCCCCGACACCGGCGACGAACTGTCGGCGCCCTCCCTCGACCCGGCGGACGTCGCCGCGCTCCTCGAGGAGATCGCGCGCGGCGGGAACGCGACGCTGATCCCCGGCTACACCATCCTGCGGGAACTCGGGCGCGGCGGAATGGGCGCCGTCTACCTGGCCCGCGACGACTCCACCGGCGCCGAGGTCGCCCTGAAGCTGATGCTGCCGAGGGTCGCGGTGAACCCCACGGCGCGCGCCCGGTTCCTGCGGGAGGCCGAACTGACCAGGATGCTGCGCCATCCGAACATCGCCGCCCTGCACGACCTCGGCTCGTCCGGCGGCGTCTTCTACTTCACGATCGAGTACTGCACGCGCGGCAGCCTCGACCGGCTGGTGGCCCGGCGGGGCGGGCGGCTCCCGGCCGACGAGGCCGTCCCGCTCTTCCTCCAGGTGCTGGACGGCCTGGAACACGCGCACGACCAGGGCGTGGTGCACCGCGACCTCAGCCCGTCGAACATCCTGCTGCACGAGGACGACCCCGGAACCCTCGTGGCGAAGGTCGCCGACTTCGGGCTGGCGAAGGCGTTCGACCAGGCCGGGCTCAGCGGACTCACCAGGACCGGCGCGACCGCCGGGAAACCGGTGTTCATGGCGCGCCGGCAGGTCATCGACTTCAAGAACGCCGCACCGGCCGTGGACGTCTGGGCCGCGGCGGCCTGCCTCTACAACACGCTTTGCGGCGACGTCCCGCGCGACTTCCCGCCCGGCAAGGACCCGTGGCGGGTCGTCCTGCAAGCACCGCCGGTGCCGCTGCGCGAGCGCGCGCCCCGCGTTCCGAAAGCCCTGGCCGAGGCCGTCGACACCGCGCTGCGCGAGAAGCCGGCGTTCGGGTTCACGACGGCGGCGCAGTTCCGGGACGCCCTTCTCGCCTGCTGAGACGTCAGGTGCCGAGCTCCCAGTCGATCTCCCACACCCGCACCTCGCCGTCCCGGCCGCCGCTCACGACGTAGCGCCCGTCGGGGGTCAGCGCCATCGCCGCGGCCTTCATGCGGTGCCGCGCGAGCACCGCCGAGCGGCGTGCGCGCACGTCCAGGACGCGCAGCGCGGACTCCTCGTCCTCGATCACCGCGAACCGCCCGTCCGCGGTGAACCGCCCCACCGGCGCGGCCCCGCCTCCGCCGGGCAGCGGCTGCCCGCTCCGGACGTCCCAGATGCGCGAGGAAGGGCCGCGCCCGTCCCGGAACGTGGCCAGGGCCAGCCGGTCGTCGGGGCTCAGGCACACCGAACCGGGCGTTCCCCCGTAGTCCTTCAGCCGCCGCAGCAGCCGCCCGTCCGCCAGGTCCCACACGCGGACGGAGCCGTTGCGCCCGGCCGACACCGCCGTCCCGCCGCGGTCGCCGGCCCACAGCGCGACCGCCGCGTCCCCCCCGTGGCCCTCGCACGTCCACAGGCGCTCGCCGGTGTCCAGGTTCCACCAGCCGAGCCGGCAGTCGCCGGCGGCGCCCACCAGCAGGCGCCGCCCGTCCGGGGTGAAGTGCGCCGCGGTGAGGTTGCGCCCCGGCCCGCGGACGGGCACCACCGCCCACTCGGCCAGCGGGTCTTCGGCGCCGAGCGACCAGGAACGGAAATGCCCGTCCTCGCACGCGGTCAGGACGCGGCCGTCGCCGGTCAGCCGCACCGCGACCACGGCGCGGGTGAAGCCGGGCCGGCCCCGGTGCGCCGTGATGGTCCGGGTGCGGCGGCGGGCGGCCAGGTCCCAGATCACCACGGTGCCGTCCCTCATGCCGGACGCGGCGACGGCGCCGTCCGCGCTCACGTCCACCGACGCGACGCCCCCGCCGCCGCCGGCGAGCGCCGCCACGAGCCGCCCGCCGCGCACCCCGGTGTGCTCCAGGTGCCGGCTCAGCTCGTGCCAGGCGTCCATGACCTGCGGCGCCCGCTCGTAACCGGGGACCGTCCGCGCCTGTTCGAGCAGCGCCAGCGCGGCGGAACGGCGGCCCTCCGCCCGCTCCCGTTCCGCCCGCGTCACCAGGTCGCGCACCTGGACGGCGTGCCGGTTCATCTCGTCGGCCCGGCGCGGCGCCGCCACCTGGTAGGGGGCGGGACGCGGCGCCCGCAGGTCCCAGAACCGCAGGTCCTTGGACCGCCCCGCCGCCATCGCGGTCGCGCCGCCCGGCCCGAACTGCACATGGATCACCGGGTCCGCACCGGACTCGGCGGCGAGGAGGGTGCGGCGGCACCGTCCGGTGGCGAGGTCCCACAGCCGGACGGCGCCGTCCGAACCGCCCGACAGCAGCGACCGGGAGTCCGGGGAGAAGTCCAGCGCCCCGACCGGGCCCGCGTGCCCGGTCAGGGTCCGCACGCGGCGTCCCGTCTCCAGATCCCACACGCCGATGTCGCCGTCGCGGGCGGCGGCGACGGTGCGCCCGTCGCCCGCGAGCCGCAGCACCGACGGCGGCGCCCCGAACGCGATCCGCCTCACGGCGCCCGTCTCCAGATCGATGAGCAGGCCCTCGCCGCCGTCGCGGACGAAAGCTTGACGACCGTCCGCGGTGAGCTCGACCGGCCCCCTGGCCCAGGTGCCGGACAGCTCGTACGTCCCGCGGGGCCGCATCGTCCGCTCGTCCCAGACGTGCAGGCGTCCCGAACGCGCCAGAGTGAGGACGCCGGAGCGGGACGGCCCGGCGCCGAGACGGACCGCGACGAACGACGTCCGCTGCCGCCCCTCCGGGCCGTAGGAGTACATGGCCGCGCCGCTGGGCAGGTGCCACGCCCGCACGGCGCCGTCCTCACCCGCCGAGGCGACCAGCGTCCCGTCCGGGGCGACGTCGACCGAACGCACGCGCCCCTCATGCGCCCTGATGCTCATGGCGCTCTCGCCGCGGTGCACGTCCCAGAGCCGCAGGCGGCCCCGGCCCTCCCCGTACAGCAGGTGGCGCCCGCCGGTCAGGAACCGCACCGCGCCCGGCTCCGGGTAGTTGTGGCTCCTGTCCTCGCTCCAGGGCGCCGGTACGCGGGCGACCGGCGGCTCGCCCGGATCCGGCACCGCGTCGAGGACCGCCCTCGCCTCCGCCTCCCCGGGCTCTTCCCGGACGATCTCCCCCAGCAGCTCGCGGCCCCGCCGGACGTTCCCGCGCTCCAGCTCCACCAGCGCGAGCAGGTGACGGGCCTGCCGCGGGCCGCCGTCGAAGGGCCGGAACTCCATGAGCCGCTCGACCACCTCCAGGTCGGTCGCGGCGGCCCGCCGCCAGCGCGCCACCATCCGGTTGTAGGCGGCGGGCAGGTGGCGCGGGTCGGCCGCGAGCGCGGCGGCGAACGCCTCGTCGGCCTCGCCCGCGCGGCCGAGGTCCAGCAGCGACAGCGCCCGGTTGTTGAGCTCGTCGGCGCGCAGCTCGGCGGCGGCCGGCGCCGGACGCGAGTACGGGCGCCCGGTCACCGCCCGGTGCACGGCGACGAGCTCGTCCGCGACCTCGGCCATCGTGCCGGGCCGCCGCTCCGGCTCGTCGCGCAGGCATCGGGTCAGGAGGGCGGCGAGGCCCGCCGGGATCGCGGGGAGCCCGTCGCCGGGGCCCTCGGCCAGGTGCAGTTCGAGGGCTTCGCCGGCGGCGGGGCCGACCATCCAGGTCCGTCCGCCGGTGAACATCTCCAGCACGGACACGGCGAAGCTGTACACGTCGGTGCGGCGCCCCAGCCGCTCGCCCGCGAACTGCTCCGGCGAGGCGTACTGCGGTGTCTGCCCGCGCCGGGTCACGGCCGCGCTGCCGACATCGTCCCCGGCGACCGCCGCGGACCGGGCCCCGGCGAGCCCGAAGTCGGTGACCTTCACCGTCCCGTCCGCGTGGAGCAGGATGTTGGCGGGCTTGACGTCCTGGTGGACCAGGCCCCGGCCGTGCGCGTGCTCCAGCCCCCACGCCGTCTGGACGGCCACGTCCAGGATCCGTTCCAGCGCCCGCGCCGGGCCGCCCTCGTACAGCCGGCCGTCGTCGATCCACTCGTTCAGCGAGCCGCCCGGCACGTACTCGGCGAACACGCGCGGGACCCCGTCGAGCGTGCGGACGTAATGGCAGCCGCACACGTTCGGGTGTAGGCCCAGCGACACCCAGTTCTCCGCCTCGGCGACGAACCGCGCCCGGCCCGCGGCGTCGGCGATCGCCTCCGGCCGGGGGCTCTTCACCGCCAGATCGATGCCCCAGGTCAGGTGCCTGACCCGGTGCACCAGCCCCATGCCGCCGTGCTCGTGGACGCGCGTCACCCGGTACCGCCCGTCGACCACGTCGCCCACCCGCCAGATCCCGGAAGCCTCCGGGCGGTCGGTGCCGTCCAGCCCCATCGAGCAGCCCTCCGATGCCCCGCGCGCCGTTCCCCTGGCTTGGACGGCCGCGCGCCGCCGATCGTTCGGGGCGGGGCCGCCGCCTCTGTGATCATGGTGGCGGCCGGAACCACCACAGAGGGAGCGGCGGGTACGCGATGACCGGTTTCTACCACGTCTGTTTCACCGTTCCGGATCTCGAGGCGGCGATGCGCGACCTCGGCGCCGTCACCGGGACGGGTTGGCGCGAGCCCGTGGACGGGCGGATCGGGGAATGGGACTACCGCATCGTCTTCTCCGACGGGCCGCCGTTCATCGAGCTGATCCAGGCCCCGCCCGGCGGCCCCTGGGGCGACACCGAAAGGCCCGGCTTCCACCACCTCGGGTACTGGACGACCGACCTCGCCACCGGGACGGCGCGCCTCGCCGCCGACGGGCTCACCGAGACGTTCTCGGGCTGCCCCTACGGCCGCCCGTTCGCCTACCACCGCGTCGACTCGATCGGCGCCCACGTCGAGCTGGTCGATCGGAGCGTCCAGGCGTCGTTCCTGGAGACCTGGCATCCGGACGGGCCGTCGATGCCCGCGATCGATGAGGAGGCACGCTCTTAAATCGTGCTATTTTCGTGCCAGAGTGATGGCACGGAAAGGTGGACGGCGCGATGGGCGGCACGTGCGAGTTCTGCGGCAAGCCTCTGCCAAGGCGTGACGGGCCTGGGAGGACGCGGAGGTTCTGCAATGCCACCTGCCGGAGTGCGGCACGCCGGGCACGGGCGGAAAAGCGTGCTGAGGCAGGACAGGACGTAAATACTGACTTGACGCTGCTCGAGGGCGGTGGCAGCGTTGGCCACATGCCCGAGATGGCCGGAACCCTCGCGGAGGCGGCGCGGCGGCTCGCCGCCGCCGCGGCGTCCGGATCGGCGTCCGCGCCGATGGACGCCGTGGCCGCCGCCGTCGAGGTGACCCGCCGGGCCGACGACCTGCTCCGCCGCGCCGTCGACACGGCGCGCGCCGCCGGCCGCACCTGGCAGGAGATCGGCGACGTGCTCGGCACCACCCGGCAGGCCGCGTTCCAGCGTTTCGGGCGCCCGGCCGACCCGAGGACGGGAGTCCCCATGGCCGCCAACGCGCTGCCGGAGGCCGCCGACCTCGCCGTCTCCCTGCTGGCCGACCTGGCCGCGGGCGACTGGGAGGCGGCCCGCCGCGACTTCGACGCCACCATGCGCGACGCCATCGGCACCGACCGGCTCGCGTCGGTGTGGGCGCAGGTCGTCGGCACCGTCGGCGCGTACGAGCGGATGGGCCGGCCCGTCGTCCACCAGGCCGGCGACCACACCGTCGTCGACGTCGTCCTCTTCTTCGAGGCCGGCGAGATGAACGGGAAGGTCGCCTACTCCCGCGACGGCAAGGTCGCGGGCCTGTTCATCACACCCCCCGGAAAGGCCCCATGAACACCGCCACGCGCCTGCTCGCCCTGGCCACCGCGCTGGTCACCGGCGCCACGGCCTGCACCGCCGCCTCCGCCCCCGCCCGGCGCACCGCCGCCCACGAGACGGCGGCCGCCCCCACCGCGGGCGACCAGCTGGACTGGGTCGTCTCCGCGTCCCGGCACCTGCCGATCAGCGACGCCGACGCCAGGGCCCACGTCGCCGCGTCCTCCCTCGCCGCGATGGGCGGCGCCGCCGGGCTGACCAAAGCGCTCGCCCAGAACGGCCCGCTCACGGCGCAGGAGCCCGCCAAGTCGTCCAAGACCCAGGCGGTGGGCTGGTTCACCGGCGCGCGCCGCACCTCGCTCCTGGTCACCGTCGCGACCGACGCGTCCGGCATGATCATCGGCCTGTACCTCGCCAAGCAGCCCGGCACCTGGAAGGACCTGGACGCCGAGCTGCACCGGCTCGCACCCCGCGCGTCCTACGCCACGTTCGAGATCGGGGCCGGCGGGCGCTGCCGCGTCGTCCACGGCCTGCACGCGAGCACCCCGCGCCCGCTCGGCTCGGCGTTCAAGCTCTACGTGCTCGGCGCGCTGTCCGACGCCGTCGCGCGGGGCACGGTCTCGTGGAACACCACCATGCCCGTCAAGGACGCCTGGAAGAGCCTCCCGTCCGGGATCCTCCAGGACAAGCCGGCCGGCACGACGCTGACCCTCGGCCAGTACGCCGACTACATGATCTCGATCAGCGACAACACCGCCGCCGACCACCTCGTCCACCGCCTCGGACGCGCCGCCGTGGAGACCGAGCTGACCCGGCTCGGCAACCGGCACCAGCGCGGCGACCGCCCCTTCCTCACCACCCGCGAGATGTTCGCCCTCAAGGGCGCCGGCTACCCCGCCCGCGCCGACCGCTACCTGGCCCTGCCGCAGAGCCGGCGCGCCGCCGCGCTGCTGGGGCTCGACGCCGTCCCGCTCGCCCAGATCACCCCGTGGCAGCAGCCGCGCGACATCGACTCCATCGAATGGTTCGCCGCCCCGACCGACGTGTGCGCCGCGTTCGACGGCCTGGACGACCGGTCCGCCCGCCCCGGCCAGTCCGGCGTCGGCAAGGCACTGTCGATCAACGACGGCGGCATCGGCCTGGACCGCGCGGCCTACCCGAAGGTCTGGTTCAAGGGCGGCAGCGAACCCGGCGTCCTCACGCTGAACTACCTGGCCCGGACCTCGCGCGGCCGGACGATCGTCACCAGCGTGATGCTGTCCGACCCGAAGACGGCGTTCACCGGCACCGTCGCCCTGGACGCCCTCGCCGTGGCCCGCGCCGGCGTCCAGCTCGCCACCCGCTGACCCGGCCGCTGCGGCTCAGCCGCCGTCCCGCCGCGCGGCCCACTTGGCCCAGTAGGCGAGACGGCGGCGGGCCGTCAACGTGTGGGGGTGTTCGGCGCCCAGGACGCGTTCCCGGACGGGCACCAGCTCCACGTAGTGGTCACGGGCGGCCACGGCATCTCCGGCCCTGCCCGTCCATTGGGCGAGGTTGGCCCACGTGGTCAGCGTGTCGGGATGCTCGGGGCCCAGCACCCGCTCGCGGACGGGCAGCAGCGCGGCATAAAGATCCCTCGCGGCGCCCGCGTCCCCCGCCTCACCCGTCCAATAAGCGAGACCGGCCCGGGCGCTCAACGTGTCGGGATGCTCGGGCCCCAGCACCCGCTCACGGACGGGCAGCAGCCCGGCATAAAGATCCCTCGCGGCGCCCATGTCCCCCGCCCTGCCCGTCCAATGGGCGAGACCGGCTCGGGCCACCAGTGTCTCGGGGTGTTCGGCCCCCAGCACGCGCTCCCGCACCGGGACCAGAGCGGCGAACATGTCCCGCGCCGCCACGGCGTCCCCGGCATCACCGGTCCAACCCGCGAGATTCGCCCGGGCGGTCAGTGTCTCGGGATGCTCGGGTCCCAGCGTCCGCTCGCTGATGGGCAGCAGCGCGGCGAACATGTCCCGGGCGCCCGCGGTGTCACCGGTCGCGCCCGTCCAGAAGGCGAGGTTGGCGCGCGCGGTCACCGTCTGGTGATGCTCCGGCCCGCGCACGCGCTCGCTGACCGGCAGCAATGCCGCGAACATCTCCCGAGCCGCCACCGCGTCGCCGGCCCGGCCCGTCCAGCTGGCGAGGTAAGCGCGGGCGCTCAGCGTGTTGGGGTGCTCCGCGCCCAGCACCCGCTCGCTGATGGGCAGCAGCGCGGCGAACATGTCCCGGGCCGCCGCGGCGTCCCCGGCCTCGCCGGTCCAGCGGGCGAGATTCGCGCGCGTGGACAGCGCACTGGGGTGCTCGGCGCCCGCCATCCGCATTCGGACGGGCAGCAGTGCCGCGTACATGTCGCGGGCGCCCACGGCGTCGCCGGTCGCTCCCGTCCAGTAGCCGAGGTTGGCATGCGAGGCCAGCGTCAACGGGTGCTCGGGGCCGTGAAGGCGTTCCAGGGCGGTCGTGGCCAGCCGCTGGAGCTCGAGACCGGCGCGGTAGTTCCCGCTGGCGGACAGGTATTCCAGGACGGCGGCCATGGCGTCGGACGCGGGATCGAGCGCCGCGCGAACATGGGGCAGGAGTTCGGCCCACCTCGGCCAGGACTCGATCGCCTTGGGGGTGTCCGGGAGGGCCTTCCGGATCAGTTCGGCGGCCATGGTCCGGTCGTGCTCGTGGTCGGCGTCGGTAAGGGCGGCGCGGGTGACGGCCTGGACGAGGCGGTGCACGCTGACATACCGCTGGTCGGCCGACAGCTCGACCATGCTGTAGGACGCCAGCGCCGCCAGCGCCTCCCCCACCTCGACGGGGTCGGTGTCGGGCAGGCCGTAGAGGACGTCGCACGGGAGGCGGTCGGGCGCGAAGCACGCCAGCAGCCGCATCACCTGCCCCGCCAGCGGATGCTCGTCCCGGACCCGGTCCATGGTCACCGACCAGACGGCGGCCACCACCTGCTGGTCGCTGCGCCGCCGGCCGAACCCGTGCGGCGGCCGGGCGCTCACCGCCCAGTGCGCCGACTCCCGCAGCCTGCCGGCATACGTCCGGACGGTCATGCCGGGGACCGCCGCGATGTAGGCGCCCGCCTGCCGCAGCGCCAGCGGCAGCCCGCCCAGTTCCTCCGCCAGGTCGCCGGCGCCACCGGCCGGGCCGGTGAGGGTCTCCAGGAGGTCGACCGCGTCGTCGTGCCGCAGCACCGGCAGCCGCAGCACGGTGCCGATGGCGTCCCAGCCGACGGTGCGGCGGCTGGTCACCAGGACGTGCCCGCTCCGCAGCCGTCCGAGCAGCGGTTCCAGGTCGGCGACGTCCTCGGCGTTGTCGAACACCACGAGCCAGCGGTCGTGGGCGGCCAGCCACGCCAGCGCCCATGCCGCCGCCTCCGGTGCCGGCGCCTGCGCCGCGGCGGCCGACGCGACCGGCGCGCACAGCGCCCGGCACAGGTCCGCGAGCCCGGCCTGGACGGCGTCGGCGTTCTCGGCGAGCACCCACCACACCAGGTCGTAGTCGCCGCGACGGCGGTCGGCGTACTGCAGCGCCAGCTCGCTCTTGCCGATCCCGCCCAGGCCCACCACCGCCTGCGCGATCACGCCCGGCCCGTCCCGCACGGCGCCGCGCAGGCCGCCGAGGGCCTCGTCGCGGCCGACGAACACCGGTGACGGCAGCCGCGGCAGGTTCACCGCCCCGCCCGCCGGCACCCGCGCCACCGGAGGCAGCGCGGGCGGCGCGGGCGGCGCGGGCGGGTGGCCCGGGAGAGCGCCGGACCCGGTCAGGCCGTTACCGGATCCGGCGCCGAAGGGTCCGGGGGCGGCACCACCAGCACGGCCCCGCCCGGATCGACGCCGGGCGCGCACTCCAGCACCGGCAGGTCGGCGTCCGGTAACCCTTGACCGGCCAGCTGCACCTTCGCGAGCCCGAACGCCGCCCGCACCGACTGCCCGTCGGCGAGCGCCGCGTAGAACCGGGACGCGAACGCGATCGCGGCCGGGTCCCCCACGCTGCCGCGCATCCCCACCGCCATCGGCACCACCCGCACGAGCCCTTCCAGGTGCGCGTGGGTCTTGCAGGCGTTCAGCACGACGAGCTGCGGCTTCACGTCGACCGCGGCCAGCGCGTCGGTGATGACCTCGGCCGGGAGCCGGTGCGGGCGGCCACGGCGGTCCGCGCCGGTGTCGAACTCCAGGCCGCCCTCCTCGCCGTGGCCGGAGAAGCTCACCACGTGCGGGACCACGCGGGTCAGGCCGTCCAGGAACCGGCCGAGGGTCGCCGCGGGCTGGTGCTCGATCCGCACCCGGTCGCGGTGCACCGCCGCCCGCACCGCCTCCTGGACGCGGCCGACCTCCTCGTCCACCCGAAGGTCCCCGCGCGCCGACGCCGTCAGATACAGCACCCGCAGCCCTTCCGGACGCGGATCCTCCCGCTCGCCCGCCGCCATCCACCGACCTCCCGCCGAACCAGCCGCCCGCCGACGCACCGCCCAACACCCCACCACAGTCCGGCACCGGCCACCACCCGTCCGGCGGGGCCGCTCCCGCGCGGGGGTATTCGTCCTTGTTGTGGCGGTTTGCCTGGATAGAGTGGCCGGGCCATGGCGCGCGGACGGAGGGAACCACCGACGGTGACCGGACCTGACCCGGACGGGGCGACGGTACGCACGGACCGTTCGGTGCTGGCCGTCGTGCACTCGGTCACGTCGATGACCCGCCTCCTGGACGCGCTCGCCCCGCTGGAGGCCGACCGCCGCGTGCAGGTGCTCTTCACGGGCATCCCCGGCGCCACCGTCCCGGGCGGGGTCGCCGCGTTCTTCGCCGACCTCGAGGTGCGGACGCTGGACTGGGACGAGGCCGTGCGAAGGGAATTCGACCTCGCGATCGCCGCGGCGAGCAGCGGGCCTCTGCATGCCGTTCAGGCGCCTTTGCTGAACGTCCCGCACGGCGCGGGATACAATAAACATTTGACCCGGAACCCGGAACCCGGAACCCGGAACCCGGAACCCGGGAGCCCCGTTTACGGGCTCAGCCGCGAGCAGTTGACGCACGGCGGCGACGTCGTTCCCTCGGTCGTCGTCCTTTCGCACGAGGAGCAGCTGGAACGGCTCGCCGAGCAGTGCCCCGAGGCCGCGGAAAGGGCGCTGGTCGCCGGGGACCCCTGTTTCGACCGGCTGGTGGCGAGCGTCCCGTGGCGGGACCGGTACCGGGCCGCGCTCGGGCTGCGCGCCGGGCAGCGGCTCGTCGTGGCGTCCTCCACCTGGGGCCCGGACTCGCTGCTGGGCCGCCGCCCGGAGCTGCCGGCGCGGCTGCTCGCCGAGCTTCCCGCCGACGAGTACCAGGTCGCGGCGGTGATCCATCCGAACGTCTGGCACCATCACGGGCCGTGGCAGCTGCGGGCGTGGCTGGCCGACTGCCGCCGGGCCGGGCTGCTGGTGATCCCGCCACGCGAGGGATGGCGGGCCGCGCTGGTGGCCGCCGACGCGGTGGTGGGCGACCACGGGTCCGTCACGCTGTACGCGGCGGCGCTCGGCCGTCCGGTGCTCCTCGGCGCCTTTCCTGCGGAGCGCGTGGTTCCCGGTACGGCCATGGCCGCACTCGGCGCCGCGAGCGCACTCCTCGGCGACGAGCCGATTTCCGAGCAGATCGGCTCGGTCATCGGCGGCACAATTCCCGGCGGCGCGAAAAAGGTGGCGGACGCGGCTTTCGCCGTCCAGGGCCATTCCGCCGAAGTGCTCCGATCGGCCATGTACCGGTTGCTGGAACTCGCGCCGCCCGCGACGCCGGTGCGGGTGCCGCCCGTGCCGCCGCCCCGTCCGGAACCGCGGCGCTGGGAGGACGCCGAGCGGCCCGCCCTGCTCGCCGGGGTCGTGATCGAGCAGGAGCCGGGCCGCGCCGTCTTCACCGTCGAACGGACGCCCGCCGAAACCGCGGACCTGCGGACGGTCCCGCTGCGCGGCCACCGGCACCTCGTGGTGGACGGCACCGAGACCGACCACCGCCTCCGCGGGCTCGCCGGCCTCCTGGTCAACCGGCACGGCACCGCCTCCGGGGAGGCGGACACCGCTGTCGCGGAGACCGGCGCGGACGGCTCCTGCCTGCTCCGCCTGCCGGACGGGCGGGTCCTCGCACTGCGCACGGCGGCCGACGTGGACCCGGCCGTCCTCGCGTCGGCGGTGCTGGCCTGGCTGGCCGGCGGAAGCGAGCCGGACGCGCTGCCGCCCCGCCTCGCCCTCCGCATCGGGAGCGCCCTCGTCCCGTTCGCGTGCGAGACCGTGTCAGCGTGACCGGTCGCGCAGTTCCTCGCCCTTGAGGCTGCCGACCTCGTCATAAGCGGCGATGGCCGCCTCCCTCAACCGCGCCGCGCCCGCCGCGTCGCCGGTCGTCTCGGCGACCTTCGACAGCAACTCGGTGATCTCCGCGATCTGGAAGGTCCGGCCTTCCGCGCGCATCGTCTCCAGCGCCGCCTCCAGGGCCGCGGCCGCCTCCTCGACGCGGCCCGCCTCCAGGTGGAACGCGCCGAGCGTCATCCGCACCCGGGCCTCGTTGTAGGCGTCGGGAACGTCCGCGAAGAGGGCCCGCGCGCGTTCCAGGCAGCGCAGCGCCTCGCCTTCGTCGCCCAACGCGTGGTGGGCGCGGCCGATGTGGTGCAGTTTGATGGCCGCGCCCCGCGGCCGGTCATGCCGTTCTTCCAGGTCCCTGGACCGGACGAGGTAGCCGAGGGCGCGTTCGGCGTCGCCGGCGTCCTGGTGCGCCCGGCCGATGAACTCCAGGACGGTCGCGCGGTCGAGCGGGTCGGAGGTGATCGCGAGGGTCCGCTCCAGCACCGCGTGCGCCTCGCCGAACCGCCGCGTCTCGTACAGCGCCCGGCCGAGCTGGACGCCCACCCGGAAACGGGCCGCCGGATCACCGAGCTCCTCGGCGGCCCGCAAGCCGATCCGGTGCGTCTCGATCCACTGGTCGTAGTGCTTCAGCGAGAAGTAGAAGCCCCACAGCGCCTCGCACAACTGCCAGGCGAGATCGTGCCAGCCCCGGTCACCGGCGTAGTAGACGACGGCGCAGAGATTGCGGTGCTCGGCGTTCAACCAGGCCAGCGCCGCGTTCACCGCCGCGCGGTCCGTCCCGTAGGGGGACGGCGCGCCGCGCAGCTCCCGGTAGACGGGCCCGCTCGTCGGACGGTGCGCGTTGACCGCGAGGTCCGCCTGGACGGCCGCCCGCAGATACCAGTCCGCCACGCGCCGGACGGCCTCGTCCCGCGCCTGCTCCTCCTCCTGCTCCGCCAGCGCCCGCGCATGGGAGCGGATGAGGTCGGGGAACAGGTAGCGCCCGGCGTCCTCGTCGAGGACGTGCCGGTCGACGAGCGCGTCCAGGAGCAGGGCCGCCTCCGGTTCGGGACGGCCCAGCAGCGCCGCGGCCGCGCCCTGCCCGAACCGCAGCGCGGGCCCCCGCTCCCCGTGCGGGACGGGCGTCGGCCGGTCGCCGCCGCGCGGATGCAGGCTCAGCAGCCGGTACGCCCGGCGCAGCTCGTCCGGCATCTCGGCGTAGACCTCGTCGCCGAGCACGTGCACGGTCCATTCGCCGCGCGGGACGGGACGCGGCCCGGGCGGCGCAGCCGCGAGCCTGGCGGCGAGGTCGCCCAGGCGCGTGCCCCGGCGGACCTTCAGCCGCCCGGCCGCCAGCCGGATCGCCAGCGGCCAGCCGCCGCAGACCCGCAGCAGGGCCCGGGCGCCCTCGGCGTCCCCGTCGACGGTCTCGCCGCCGACCAGACCGCGCAGCAGTTCCAGGCCGTCCCGCTCGGACAGCTCGCGCAGCAGGATCACCTCGGCGTCGTGCCGCCCGGCGAGGTCGCCGACGTCCGACAGCGAGCCGTCGGTGGTCACGAACACGACGCTGTCCCGGGAGGGCGGCAGCAGCCGGTCCACCTCGCCGGGCAGCCGCGCGTTGTCCAGCAGCAGGAACACCTTCCGGCGGGCGAGGCGCGTCCGCAGCAGCGCCAGCCGCCCCTGGTCCGAGCGCGGCAGGTGCTCGCCGGACACCCCGAGCTGCTCCAGCAGGGTCGTGGCCGTCTCGCCCAGGCCGCCGCCGAGGCCGCGGCGCGACAGCCCGCCGCCGAGGTCGGCGTACAGCAGCCCGTCGGGGAACCGGTCGCGCTCCAGGGCGGCCCAGTGCACGGCCATCGCCGTCTTCCCGACCCCGCGCAGCCCCGCCACGATGATCAGGGCGGGCTCGCCTCCGGGACGCTCCGCGGCGGCCGCCTCGCTGGCCAGCCGCAGCAGCGGCGCCCGGTTCTGGAAGCGGGCCGGCGCGGGCGGCAGCGCGTACGGCGGCTCCTCCGGTTCCGAGCGCCCGCCGTAGACGTTCATCACCTCGACGCGCCCGGCCTGGACGACATTGCGGGCACGCCCCTCGAAGCGGTTGCCGTCTGCGTGCTCGTCGTCGGCCACTGCGGCACCGTCCGCGGGATCGAGGGCGTCGTCTTCTCTTGGGCACGGCGCCGTTCCGCCGCCGCAGGGCGAGTCTGCCAGCAGCGCGCCGCGATTTTCCAGCGGCCCTGTGCGGCGGCGGGACGGCGTGGTGCACTGGGGTGGTGAGCGATCCGATGACCGTTGCCATCGCCACGGCGATGGCGGGCAAAGCCGTCGAAGTCGCCGGGGAGCCGGTGCGCGCCGCGGTCGCCGAGCTGTCCCGGCGCGTCCGCGCGCGGTTCCGGGGGCGGGCGGCGGACGAGGACGCCCTGGCCAGGGCCACCGAGGACGCCGGCGAGATCCCCGCGCTCGAGGGCGCCGTCCGGCGCCTGCTGGACGAGGATCCCGCGCTGCGCGCCGAGCTGGAGGCGGTCTGGAACCACGCCCAGACCCGCGCCGAGGCGTCCGACGACGGCGTGGTCAACGTCTTCAACGGCCGCGCTGAGAAGGTCGTCCAGCTCCGCGACGTCAACGGCGACCTGAACATCAACTGACCCGCCCCGGGTCGCGCCTACCGGTCGCCGAGCGGGCCGGCGCCGATGCGCAGGCGGGACGGCCGGGAGCCGCCCAGCGTGATCCGCCGGGTCACCGGGGCGCCGGGGCGGGACGTCCACGGGTCGGCGCCCGCCGGGCATTCCGCGACGTACTCCGGGAAGTCGCTGCTCATGACGTCGAGGGCGAGCCGGTGGCCCGCGCGGAGCCGGTAGCCGACCTCCTGGAGGTCGAGGACGGCCGCGTCGTGCGGCGCGTCGAAACGCACCTGGCCTTTGGCGATGAGGAATGCGGCGCCGTCCGGCGCCACGTCGAGCAGGCGGGCGTGAATGTGCGCACCGGCCGGTGCCGACAGGTGCAGCAGCACGGTGACGGCGCCGATGAGGTCGGTGTCCTCGGTGGAGGCGGGGCCGGTGAAGCGCAGGACGTCGTCGCGCCGTCCGATGGCGCTCAGGTCCGACCGGTCGAAGAGGACGGCGAAAGGGTTCGTGGACGCCGACGGAACCAGATCGGACGGGTCGTGCGTCCATTGCGCGGCGCTCTCCCGCTCCAGCGGTTCGGTGGAAAGGCCGTCGGGAGTCAGGAAGTACTCGATTGCGTTGGCCTGGCGGGGCGGCCAGACGTCGTCCTCCCGCCATTCGCCGTGGCATATCTCGTAGCGAACGTGCGGCAGCCTTTCCACGGAACCGCCGAGGACGGCGTCGAAGAACTCGATCGCCGGGTCGAGGTAGCCGGGCAGCATGCGCTCAAGGGCCGCCGGGTCGGCGGCGTGGTCGTCGGACGGGCCGACCGGGGCGTCGCGCAGCCGGTAGTTCTCGTGGTCGATGGCCTCCATCCGCAGGTACAGGTGCTCTGACCAGCCAGGATCGCGGGACAGGGCGCGGACGTCGTGCCAGGACCAGATGGCGCAGTTGTCGAACCATCCGATCGTGTACAACGTCGGCACGGGACGGCTTTCGAGCAGCGCCTTCAGCGGCGGCGGCACGAACCGGGACTCGCCCGAGAACTCGGCGTCGAAGCAGGGGGACCTTTTCCCGAGCTGCCCGAAGAATTCGTCGAACGTCGCGCGGAGCGGGCGGCTCGCCCAGTCGGGCTCCCATTCGTAGCGGTCGGCGTCCACGTAGTGGGTGGCGAAGTACATTTTGCGGCTCGTCTGCTCGACGTCGCGCGTGCCGTTTCCGTATTCCAGCACGGTGGACAACTGCGAGCCGGTGACGCGCGGCGAGATCGCCTTGAGAGCGGGATGGCCGCTGATCGCGGCGGCGATGGTGGTGTACCCGTAGTAGGAGTCACCCCACATGACGACGTCGCCGTTGCACCACGGCTGTTCGGCGACCCATTGAACGGTGTCGTACCCGTCGTCGGCCTCGTGGACGCCGAACTCGGTGGCGCCCTCGGAGCGGTACTTGCCCCGGACGTCCTGGATGACGGCGGTGTAGCCGCGCGCCGCGAAGTAGCGGCCGATCTGCGGCATGAAGCAGTAGGCGCCGTCCTTGTCGTAGGGCAGCCGGACCAGGACGGCGGGCCCCGGGGACGAGCCGGCGCGGTAGAGGTCGGCGGCCAGCCGGACGCCATCCCGCATGGGGATCATGACCTGGTCGGCGTCGGCGGGCACGGCGGCGGGGCCGACCCGCTCGATGTTCAGCACGGGTTCTCCGGAGGGGTTGGGGGGTGCCTCAGTGGGACGGGTCGAGGGCGCGGCGGTCGCGCGCCACCCGCTCGAGGTCCCAGCCGGGCACGGGGATGGAGTCGAGCAGCAGCCGCGTGTAGGGGTGCTGCGGGTCGCGCAGGATCCGTTCGGTGTCGCCGCGCTCGACGATGCGGCCGTGCCGCATCACCACGGCGGTGTCGGTGATGTGGCGGACGACGGCGAGGTCGTGGGAGACGAAGACGTAGGCGATGCCGGTGTCGCGGCGCAGCTCGTCCAGCAGGGTGAGGATCTGGGCCTGGATGGACACGTCGAGCGCGGCGACCGCCTCGTCCAGGACGAGCACGCGCGGCCGGATGCCGAGCGCGCGGGCGATCGCGGCGCGCTGCCGCTGCCCGCCGGACAGCTCGCGGGGCGGCGACTCCCCCGCGCGCTCGCTGAGGCCGACCTGGTCCAGCAGGTCGGCGACGCGGGCGCGCCGCTCCTTGGCGGACAGGTCCGGCGCGTGCAGCCGCAGCGGTTCGGCGATGGACTCGGCGATCGTCTGCCGCGGGTCGAACGACCCGTACGGATCCTGGAAGATCATCTGCAGGAGGCGGGCGCGCCGGAGCCGGGCGCGGCGCGAGCGGTTCAGCACGGGTTCGCCGGCGAGCGTGACGGTCCCGGACGTCGGTTCCTCGAGGCCGGCGAGGATCCGGGCCGTCGTCGTCTTGCCGGAGCCGGACTCCCCGACGATCCCGAGCGACGCGCCGGGCATCAGATCGAAGGAGACGTCCTCCACGGCGGTGACGTCGCCGAACCGCTTGACCAGCGATGACACGCTCAGCACCGGCTCGTCGGCGGTGGTCATCGCGTCACCTCCTCGGGACGGAGGCACGCGACGGCCGACGCCGCGTGCGGGCGGACGGCGGGCACCGACTCGGCGCAGTCGTCGTCCGCGAGCGGGCAGCGGTCGCGGAACGCGCAGCCGGACGGGGCCTCGGCCAGCGAGCGGGGACGTCCCCTGATCGCCTTGATCTCGGCCCTCTCGCCGTGCACGGACGGGCTCGCCTCCAGCAGCGCCCGCGTGTACGGGTGCGCGGGCGAGGAGAACAGCGCGGCGCCGGCGGCCTCCTCGACGATCCGCCCGGCGTACATGACGTAGACGCGGTCGCAGATGGCGGCGGCCAGGTCGAGGTCGTGGGTGACGAACAGCATCCCGGTGCCGCGGGTGCGCTGCATGTCCTTCAGCAGCGCGATGACCTCGGCCTGCGTGGTGACGTCGAGCGCGGTCGTGGGCTCGTCGGCGAGCAGCAGCTCCGGTTCGGTGGCGAGGGCCCCGGCGATGACGACGCGCTGCAGCATGCCGCCGGAGAACTCGTGCGGGTAGCGGCGCAGCGCGCCGCGCGGGTCCCGGATGCCGACCTGGTCCAGCAGCCGCACGGCGGTGGCGGCGGCCTCGCGGGACGGCACGCCGCGCGCCCGCAGCCCCTCGGAGACGTAGTCGCCGACGCGCCGCACCGGGTTGATCGCGGCCCGCGGGTCCTGGAAGATCATCGACGCGCGGGTGCGGCGCAGGTCGCGCAGCGCGGCGCGCCCGGCGGCGAGCACGTCGACGCCGCCGACCGCGACCGACCCGGTGGCCGTCGCGCCGCGCGGGAACATCCCGAGCGCGGAGCGGGCCGTCAGCGACTTGCCCGACCCCGACTCGCCGACCAGCCCGACCGTCTCGCCGCGCCCGACCCGGACGGTGACCCCGTCGAGCAGCGGCAGCGCGCCGATCCGCAGGCCGAGTCCGGTGACGCCGAGGGCGTCCCGGCGCGCCGTCTCCTCTTTCGCGAGCACCGTCACGCCCCCTCACTCCTCTTCCTGGAGATGGATCCGCCGATGTGCTCGCCGAGCACGTTGACGCTGATGACGGTGAGCAGCACGGCGATGCCGGGGATGAGCCCGCTCCACGGCGAGCCCTGCAGGATCGCGCTCTGCGCCTGGCTGATCATCGAGCCCCAGTCGGCGGCGGGCGGGCGGACGCCGAGCCCGAGGTAGGACAGCGACGCCAGGTCGACCATCGCGTAGCCGAACGACAGGGCGCTCTGCGCGAGCAGCACCGGCAGCATGTTCGGCAGCAGGTGCCGGACGGTCGTCCACAGCTCGCCGAAGCCCATCGCCCGGTAGCTCTCCATGTACGGGCGGGCGCCCTCCTGGAGCGCGACGCTGCGCACGACCCGTCCGAGGAACGGCGTGTAGCTGACGGCGAGCGCGCAGATCGGGGCGGTGAGCCCGGGCCCGAACACCGCGACGACCAGCATCGCCAGCAGCAGGCTCGGGAACGAGAACACGATGTCCATCACGCGCGACAGCACGGCGTCGACCCAGCCGCCGGCGCGGGCGGCCAGCAGCCCGACCGCCGTCCCGAGCACGCCGGACAGCAGCACCACGCCGAGCGGCGCGAGCAGCGACAGCCGCGCCCCGTGCATCAGCCGGGACAGCACGTCGCGTCCGGTGGAGTCGGTGCCGAGCAGGTGCCCGGACGTGCCGGGCGGCGCCAGCGAGTCCAGCAGGCTCGTGGCGTTCGGCGGGTGCGGCGCGAGCAGCGGGGCGAGCGCGCCGGTGACGGCGGCGGCCACCAGGAACGCGATCGCGAGCGAGACGCCGAGCGGGCGGCGGCGGCGCTGTTTCGCGCCGCGCGCCCGCAGCGCGGGGATCGTCAGGGTCATCGGCGCGGCCCTCCCACCGTCACGCGCGGGTCGATGAACGGCAGCGCCAGGTCCACCAGCGTGTTCACCACGACGAACAGCAGCACCCCGAGCAGCGCGATGCCCTGCACGACCGGGAAGTCCCGCCGGGACACGGAGGTGACCAGCAGCGACCCGACGCCGTCGAGGCCGAACGCGGTCTCGATGACGGCGGTGCCGACGAACAGGCTCGCCACCAGCACCCCGATGACGGTGAGCATCGGCCCGAGCGCGTTGCGGACGACGTGCCGGCGGATCAGCGCGGCGCCGTCCACGCCCCGGCTGCGCGCGGCCTGCACGTGCTCGCGGCCCAGCTCGTCGGCGAACGCCGCGTTGCCGACCCGGGCCAGCACGCCGAACGCGGCGATCGCCATCGCGACGGCGGGCAGCGTCAGGTGCCACAGCCGGTCGGGCATGCCGGTGCCCGCCCCCGTCGAGGGGAACCAGCCGAGCCCGACCGCGAACGCCGACAGCAGCACGATGGCGACGACGAACGGCGGCGTCGCGGTGGTGAGGGACGCGGCGATCGTCGCGATCCGGTCGACCAGGCCGCCCTTCACCGCCGACACCAGCGCGACCGCCGACCCGAGGACGACGGCGAGGACCGCCGAGTACGCGATCAGCAGGCCGGACACGCCGAGCCGGCTCCCGATCAGCGACGACACGCTCGTCTGGTACGTCAGCGACCGGCCGAGGTCCAGGCGGAGCGCGTCGCCGATCCAGGCGGCGTAGCCCTGCGCGAACCCCCGGTCGAGCCCGTAGGCGTGCCGCAGCGCGTCGATCTGGCCGGGGGTGAGGCGCCGCCCGGACGTCACCGCCAGCACCGGATCGCCGGGGACGAGCCGCAGCGCCCCGTAGATCAGGACCGACGCGACCAGGACGGTCAGCACCGCGCCCAGCGCCCGTTTCCCGATCCAGGGCGCGAGTGCCCGGGCCGTCATCACTTGCCGCCGAGGGTGGTCGCCCACGGCGTGTACAGGTAGTTCTGCCGCGGGACGAGCCCGGTCAGGCCCGACTTGTAGAAGACGTTGACGTACTGCGTCGCGATCGGGACGTTGACCAGGTCGCGCGCCATGATGGTCTGCGCCTTGGTGACCTCGCGCGCGCGGGCGGACGGGTCGGCGGTGGCGATCGCGGCCTGGATGGCGGCGTCGTACTCCTTGTTGCTGTACGCCGGGAAGTTGTAGAAGTTCCCGGTCGTGAAGAACTGGTAGTAGGTGAGCGGCTCGGGGAAGTCGAGGTACCCGGTCGACAGGAACAGGTCGACGCCGGCGCGGGCCTGCGGCGAGGAGAACATCGCGCCGTACTGCTCGGCGGTGAGCGGCTTCAGCTGGATGTGCATGCCGGCCTGCGTGGCGGCGTCGGCGATCGCCGTCGCGATCCGCGACTCCTCCTCGATCGCCGTCGTGTACGCCAGCACGACCTTGCCCTTGGCCTTGGGCGCCTTCGCGATGAGCGACTTGGCCTTCTCCAGGTCCTGGGCCGGCACCGGCAGCTGGTCGTACGCCTGCTGGTAGACGTCCTTGCCGTAGCCCCACGCCGCCGGCGGGACCAGCGCCCGCAGCGGCTGCGCCGCGCCCTGGTAGACCGACTTGATGATGCCCTTGTAGTCGATGAGCGCCTGGAGCGCCTGCCGCGCCGCCGGGTCCGACAGCGTGCCGTTCTGGTTCAGCACCGAGATGAACGTCGGCGAGAGGCTCTGCCCGAACAGCAGGTGCCCCTTGTCCTTGAGGCGGACGTGCGCGGCGCGCGGGACGTTGAACTGGCCGTCCACGTCGCCGCTGTCCAGCGCCGCCGTCTGCGCGGACGGGTCGGTGATGAAGGTGAACCTGACGTTCTTCACCTTCGGCTTCACCTTGGTGTTCCACCAGGCGTCGTTGCGGGTGAGGACGAGGTTCTGGCCCTGCGTCCAGCTCGCGAGCTTGTAGGGGCCGGTGCACATCACGCCGCGCCCGGCCGCGCCGAAGCTCTTGCCGGCCGACTCCGCGAACGCCTTCTCCACGACGTCGAACGCGGGCGTGGAGAAGAAGTTCGGGACCAGGACGTCCGGCTTCTTCATCTTGATGGTGATCTCGTGGGCGCCGGTGGCCTCGATGCTCCGCATCCGCTCCGCCCAGCCGATCCAGGACGAGCCGAGCTTCGGATCGAGGAGGCGCTTGACGCTGTAGACGACGTCGTCCGGGGTGACGGGCTTGCCGTCCCAGAACTTCACGCCCTCGCGCAGGTGGATCACGTAGGTGAGGTCGTCGGGGTGGTCGAACGAGGTGGCGAGGGCCGGTTCGCGCTCGTAGTTCGGGCCGAAGCTGAACAGCCCCTCGCACATGTTCGCCAGCGGCGTGCTGACGGACTCGATCGCCGACTGCGCCGGGTCGAGCGTGGGCGGCTCGCCGGGCGGCAGGTTCCAGGTGACGGTGTCGACGTCGCCGGTCGGGGCCGGCATGGACGTGGTGACGGTGGGGGCGGCCGCCGCGGTGCCGCCGCCGCCGTCCGCGCACGCGGCGAGCGTGCAGGAGCCGGCGAGGATCGCGGTGATCGCGGCCAGACGTGAACGTGTCATGGGGTGGACCCTTCGGGTGGTGGACGGGCCGTGCGCGACGGGCGGGCGGCCCGGAGAGAACCGGAGAGGATCGGAGGTGACCGGGGGGGTGGCCCGAGGTGATCGGGGTTACCGGGTGACCGGTGCGATGCGAGGGGAATCGCAGCGTGGTTCGTTCGGAGTTGATTGTCAATACCGCTAAACAAAATGGCGGTGCGTCAGGCCGGGGGCATCCTCGTTCTCCTTCCGAAGGATCACGGCGCTATCCTGAAGCGCGCGTTGAACTTCCGTTCTGCAGAACTATCGGGGCGAAAAAGGGGGACCGTTGGGACGGCCGAGCCTCGCCGCGGAGCGGCGCGAGCAGATCCTGCGGGCCGCCGCCCGGTCAGTCGCCCGGCACGGCCTGGCGGGCAGCACGCAGGAGCGGATCGCCGCGGCGGCCGGGATGAGCCGCTCGCACGTCCGGCACTACGTCGGCAACCGCGACGCGCTCGTCGACGCGCTGTGGGACCACGTCATCACCCCGTACTTCGCCTCGATGCGGGAGGCGCTGAACGACCGGGAACCGGCCGCGCGGCTGCCCGCGCTGGTGGACTACCTGTTCGGCCCGCAGATGGCGCGCAACGAGGACGATCTCGTCATCGAGGCGCTCATCAGCGGCGCGATGCACGACGTGCGGCTGCGCGGTCGGATCTACGACAGCTACAGCCGGCTCGAACGCGAGATCGCCGAGACGATCCGCGCCGCCGTCCCCGGCTGCGGTTCGGCGGAGAGCCTGCAACTCGCCTACGCCCTGATCTGCATGGCGTTCGGGCATTCCACCCTCGCGCCGCTGCCCTTCCCCGCGACGCGGCAGGCCGGTATGAAGGCGCTCGCCGCGCAGATGCTCGCCGCGCTCGAGGCCGCGCACGCCGCCCCGCCGTCCGGGGCCGGGGTGTCGCGGTAGCCGGTTCGGGTCCATCCGTGCCTCCTTGCTACGGGCCGGTGGTCAGCAGCCGGACGAGCCGGTCGATGAGGGGGGTCATGCGCTCGCTGTTCCAGCGCTCCGGGTCTTCCAGGCCGGCGACGTAGAAGCCGCGGAACACCAGGTGCAGGACGTCGGCGGCGAACGCGGGGTCGGCGGCGCCCGCGTCGCGCGCGGCGGCGGCCAGCATCTCGTGGTTCTGCCGGCCGTCCTCGTTGAGGGCCTTGAGCGAGTCAGAGCCGGGGCCGCCGCGGCCGAGGATCTCCATGAACAGCCGGCGCAGCACCTCGTCGTTGCCGGTGGTGGAGCACGCCCAGCGGGCCATCGCGAGCAGCCGGTCCGGGGCGGCGGCGACCTCGACGGCCTGGTCCATCTCGGCGGCCCAGCCGTGCATCGCGTGCTCTATGGCGTTGCGCAGCAGGGCCTCCCGGGTGGGCAGGTAGTTGGTGACGAGGGTCGTCGAGCCGCCGATCCGCTTGGCGACGGCCCGGATGGACACGCCGTCGAGGCCGTCCGCCGCCACGATCTCCAGGGTGGCGTCGGCGATGGTCGCGAGGCGCTGGTCGATATCGATCTCCACCGGCATGACGGCAGCGTAACGCCGGGAAACGCGTCATACAACACCGTTGTACATCAGCGTTACATGACGTACGCTCCACGCCATCGCCGGTGCTCGGCGCACCGCACGCGCACCACCCCGCCCGCGCACCACCCGCCCGCGCACCACGAGCCGCGCACCGCGTGCGCCACGAGACGTCCCTAGGAGCAGGCATGGAACTCTGGCAGTTGCCCGTCACCGAGGTCGCCGCGCTGATCCGCGACCGGAAGGTCTCGGCGGTCGAGGCGGCCGAGTCCTGCCTGGGCCGGGTCGAGGCCGTGAACCCGGAGCTGAACGCGCTCGCCGACGTCCGCCCGGAGGAGACCCTGGCCGACGCGCACCGCGCGGACGCGGCGGCCGCCGCCGGCGCCGAGCTCGGCCCGCTGCACGGCGTCCCGACCACCACCAAGATCAACACCCCGCAGCGCGGCGCCCTGATGACGCACGGCGTCGCCGCCATGGCGGGGATGAGGGCCGCGCAGGACGACGCGTCCATCGCGGCGCTCCGCTCCGCGGGCGCGGTGTTCCTCGGCCGCAGCAACGTCCCCGCGTTCTCGGTGCGCTGGTTCTCCACGAACGAGCCGCACGGCCGGACCCTCAACCCGTGGAGCGCCGCGCACACCCCCGGCGGCTCCAGCGGCGGCGCCGCCAGCGCGCTCGCCGCCGGAATGGCGCCGCTGGCGCAGGGCAACGACATCGGCGGCTCGATCCGGTTCCCCGCCGGCTGCTGCGGCGTCGTCGGCGTCCGCCCGACGGTCGGGCTGATCTCCAACTGGACCGCTCCCGAGGACATGGGGCCCGAGCCGTCCCTCACCGTCCAGGCGTGGGCCGTGCAGGGGCCGATGGCCCGGACGGTCGCCGACGCGCGCCTGGGCCTGCACGCGATGGCGGGCGCCGACCTGCGCGACCCGTTCGGCGTGCCCGCGCTTCCGGCGGCGCCGGCGCGCGACGGGCGGCCGATCCGCGTCGGGGTCGTGCGGGACGTCGGCATCGTCAAGTCGCACCCCGCCGTCGACGCGGCCGTGGACGACGCCGCGCGGTGGCTCGCGGACGCGGGCTACGAGGTCGAGGAGATCGAGCTTCCGCTGCTGGCCGAGGCGGCGCGGCTGTGGTCGCTGCTGCTGTTCGAGGAGATGCGTCCGGGACTGCCCGCCATGCTGGACATGGCCGACGAGGGGCTGCGCGTCCACATGCGGTACGCCTACGAGTACGCCGCCGGGCTCTGGGGCGAGAAGCCCGACCTCGCGACGTACGTCCAGGGCTGGGCCCGCCGCGCGACGCTGATCACCCGGCTCCAGGAGCTGCTCGGCACCGGGATGATCCTGCTGACGCCCGTCTCGGCCGAGCCGCCCTTCGAGCAGGACGCCGACATCCTCGACCCCGAGCGCGGGCGGAACCTCGTCGCGGCGCAGTGGCCGATGACGTCGCTGCCCGTCCTCGGCTTCCCCGGCGTCTCGGTACCGGCGGCGCTGGCGGACGGCCTGCCGATCGGCGTCCAGCTCATCGGCGGCCGGTTCGCCGAGGACCTCGTCCTCGACGCCGCCCAGACCGTCGAGGACCGCGCCCCCGCCTTCACCGCGCCGCTGCTCGGCTGACCCGTCCGCCCGCCGCCCGCGCGGAGGCCCTGCGATGATCGGGCGATGAGCAGGAAGAGCACGGCCGGGCCGGACCTCGACGCCATCTCCTGGCAGATCATCGAGCAGCTGCAGGAGGACGGCCGGCGCTCCTACGGGGCGATCGCGAAGGCGGTCGGCCTGTCGGAGGCGGCCGTCCGGCAGCGGGTGCAGCGGATGACCGAGGCCGGCGTGATGCAGATCGTCGCGGTCACCGACCCGCTGGTGGTCGGCGGGCACCGGCAGGCGATGGTCGGGGTGAAGGTGGCGGGCGCCCTCGAACCCGTCGCGTCCGCGCTGTCGGACATGCCGGAGACGATCTACGTCGTGCTGTGCGCGGGCGGCTTCGACATCCTCTGCGAGATCGTCTGCGACGACGACGCGCACCTGGCGGAGGTGCTGGCGAGCCGCATCCGGTCGATCCCCGGGGTGCGGGGCACCGAGACGTTCGTCTACCTCCAGCTCCGCAAGGAGAGCTACCGATGGGGCACGCACTGACCACTGAATCAGTAGCTAGCCCACCTTGTTGCAACTGGATTAGTGAAATCGACCGCTTGAGCCGCTAAATTAGTGGCATGTCACCGCTCAACGCCGCTGATCCCGCACGCGCGCTCGTGCACGCCGAACCCGTCCCCTTCTGGCTGGACGACCCGGCGCGCCCGGCGGCCTCCCCCGCCCTCGCCGGCGAGGAGCGCTGCGACCTCGTGGTCGTCGGCGGCGGCTACTGCGGACTGTGGACGGCACTGCTCGCCAAGGAACGCGACCCCGGCCGCGACGTCGTCCTCGTCGAAGCGCGCGAGGTCGGCTGGGCGGCGTCCGGACGCAACGGCGGGTTCTGCTCGTCCAGCCTCACGCACGGCTTCGGCAACGGCCTCGCCCGCTGGCCCGGCGAGCTGGCCGAGCTGGAACGGCTCGGGACGCGGAACCTGGACGAGATCGAGGACGCGATCCGCCGGTACGGCATCGAGTGCGACTGGGAACGCACCGGCGAGCTGAACGTCGCCACCCGCCCCCACCAGGTGCGCGAGCTGCGCGAGGAGGCCGAGACCGCGCGCCGCCACGGCCTGTCCCCCGAGTTCCTCGACGCCGAGCAGGTCCGGGCCGAGGTCGCGTCGCCGACCTACCTCGCCGGGCTGCTCGACCGGGACGGCACCGCGCTGGTCAACCCGGCGCGGCTCGCCTGGGGACTGCGGGACGCGTGCGTCCGGCTCGGCGTCCGCATCTACGAACGCACCCCCGCCACGTCGTTGAAGACGCGCGGACCGTCGATGATCGTCACCACCGCCTACGGCCGCGTCGTGGCGCGCCGCGTCGCCCTCGCCACCAACGCGTTCCCGTCGCTCGTCCACCGGGTGCGCCCGTACGTCGTCCCGGTGTACGACTACGCGATGGTGACCGAGCCGCTCACGGACGCCCGGCTCGGCTCCATCGGCTGGCGGAACCGGTACGGCATGTCCGACAGCGGCAGCCAGTTCCACTACTACCGGCTGACCGCCGACAACCGGATCCTGTGGGGCGGCTACGACGCCGTCTACCACTACGGCTCGCGCCTCTCGGGCGACCTCGACCAGCGCCCGGCCACCTTCCGCCTGCTGGCCGCGAACTTCTTCCGCACGTTCCCGCAGCTCGAAGGCGTCCGGTTCACCCACACCTGGGGCGGCGTCATCGACACCTGCACCCGCTTCTCCGCCTTCTTCGGCACCGCCGCGCAGGGCCGGGCCGCCTACGCGCTCGGCTTCACCGGCCTCGGCGTCGGCGCCACCCGCTTCGCGGCCCAGGTCATGCTCGACCGGCTCGACGGCCTGGACACCCCGCGCACCCGGCTCACGATGGTGCGCACCAAGCCCGTCCCGTTCCCGCCCGAACCGCTGCGCTGGCTCGGCATCGAACTGACCCGCCGCTCCATGGCCGCCGCCGACCGCAACGGCGGCCGCCGCAACCTGTGGCTGCGAACCATGGACACCCTCGGCCTGGGCTTCGACAGCTAACCCTGGACGAACAAACCACTCGCAGCCACCCACGCCCACACCGTCCGGACCCGGCACGAGACCACCGCCGGTACCTCCAACCCCGAAACAACGCGGCACCCGCGTCCCGGACGGCAACCGCAGCGAGCTCGGCGCATTCCTGCTCCCGGAGCTCCGCACTAGAGGCGCTCACGGCCCGGCGGCAGCCCGATCGATCTGTTCGACAAGGAAAGCACCGACCCGGACGAGCGCCACCAGGACCACCGCCACCGGCGCCCACGACGAAAAGGCCTTCGCCAATTGCGCCACGCAACCGTTCCGAGCCCAACCGCAGTGCCCAAAGCCACAGCCGCGCACGCAGCGCGGCAAGCGGCCCGACGCAGAGCCCGGCGAACGGTCAGCACGGAGTTCGGCGAGCAGCCCGGCACGACGCATGACCAGCAGCCCGACGAGGAGCATGGCGAGCGGTCGGCGCGGAGCGTGAGAAGGGGTAGGTCGGGAGGACCGAAGGCGACCGGCGTGAAGCGTTGAGGAGAGTAGCGGCGGTGGGTGGTGTTCTGTCGCGGGGAGCGAGGTGGCCGGCGGAGAGGTCTTCGGGGCAGAGGCGGAGGGGTTGGCCGTGCGGTGGGGTGGCGCTGGCGTACGGGGCCGCCCCTCCAAAGTCAAGGGCGCCTTCGGCGTCGCTTCGCGATGGACTTCGTCCACCCTTGACTTTGGAGCCTCTGCGGCCCCTGAGGCAGCGCCAAGGGGCAGGCTCCGCCTGCCCCGCCCGGGTCGCGCCACCCCACCGCCCCCGAACCAGAGGACCAAGAGGCGAGTCGGCAGAGCACCCCTCCGTGCGGCGGGTACCAGTCTCACGCCGATGCTCCAGTGCGAGTTGGGGAGTACTCGCCTCACTCTCCACGATCAGGAGAGACCAAGGCACCTGAGGGGCACTCTGCTCCTACGGCCTGCGCCGTATGGGAGCGCATCAACGTGGCCCCGTGTCGGGTTGGGGCGTCCTCACAGCCGCCCGACCAGGTCTATGCCGACCATATCCGTGTCGGCACGGCCTACGGCTCCCGCCCCAACCGCGCTTACCTGTGTAGACGCTGGATCGGCTGCTCCATCGCAGTCAAGGCCGCCCAGGCACGTGACCGCGAGAAGCAGGGCAGCCGCGGTGAACGCCCGCCGGTGTAGTGCGCCGTCGGGTGCGGCATCAATGGGCTGATACGAGCCTGGGGGTGCAGCGGGGTGGGATGTGGTCGCCTCGCGCGCCGCGACGAGGGATCGGCGAGGGGCCGGGGTAAGAGGGCCCGGCTGGTCATAGTCGCTGTTGATGCAGCAGGGAAGGGTGGGGGTGATGTGGGCATGCCGGTTCGCCCGAGATCCCGGATGGATTCGGGCGAACCGGTGATGTGAGCGTGGGGTGGGTTATGCGGCCCAGGTGATGGCGGGATCGGGTGGGCCAAGTGTGTCTGGCGGGCCGTTCCCGAGTTTGGTTCTTGACCTGGCGTCGGGTGGCGGCAGGAGCCGATACACATACCGCCCGTCGGGATCTTTGCTGATGCCGATCTGGCGTGGGCTGGTGTGTTTGAAGCGGTTGTGCCATCCACAGGTGAGCGTGAGCTGATCGATGTCGGTCGGACTGTTTCCCAGGGCCCAGCCGTGGACGTGGTCGACTTCGCACAGCGTCCCGGGGATCTCGCACTCCCGCACCGCACACGTCGGGTAGAGGGTTTCCAGGACCCGGCGTTGGGCGGGGCTGGCGAACCGTTCCCGGTAGCCGAGGTAGAGGGGGGTGTGACCACGCCCGAGGATCAGGGGTGAGACTCCGGCCGCCAGGGCGATGCGGCGCACCTGTTCGGCCGGGATCGGGGTGCCGTCGGTGAGGCGACCTGGGGCGTTGCCGCCGGTGAGGGTTTCCAGGTCGCAGATGACGGTGACCTTGGTGGCCTTGTGTCCACCGGACAGCACGCTCGACAGCGCTGCGGCGGTGCGTTCGGCGACGTCGCGGTGGTCCTCGGGCCCGGCCGGCTTGGCCAGCGGAGCCAGGGTGCCGTCCCAGATCGCGGCGTCTTCGGCGTTCAGCCAGCCTTTGATGTAGCGGCCGCCGTCCAGCGAGCCGGTGCTGGTGATCCAGGACTTGGCGTAGCCGCGCTTGGCGTCCTCGGGTTCGTGCTCGGTGTCGTCGCGTTCGGCGATGACGTCGCGGATCCGATGGCCGAACACCGCGATCTTCCCCGGTGAGAAGCCCTGGCCGACCATTTCCAGCAGCTTGTTCTCTGCCTTGGCGCAGTCGGTGTCGTCCAGCCGCGCCACCGAGTCGGCGACCGTGGCGGCGTAGCCGTAGGACAGCTCTCCGGCCGCCAGTTGCTCGGTCACCTGCGGCAGGCGGTGCCGTTGCCGCGCCAGTGTGAGGCGTTCTTTGGCGCGGTTCTCGCGCATGCCCAGGCGGGATCGCAGCCACGCCCGGGTAGAGGGGTATCCCCACCTCTGCTGTTCTCCGGTGGCATCAACGCGGCCGATGAAACCGGCCAGGGCGCTTTCCTGTATATCGCAGGCGGCGGCCAGGTCTTCGGTGAGTTCCAGGCACGCGGCCGCCGATTCAGGGGCTTGTCGCTGGGCGAGTTCGGTGGCGATCGTTGAGAGTGCGTTCACCAATTCCATGGTGGACGCGCCCGCAAGGTCGACCGTCACTGACTGCATACCTAAAGTGTACCCCAAGTGACCGACAATTGCGCACTGAGAAGAGGGCTTCTTCTTTGCTGATCAGTGGAAAAATATTGCTCAGTGCGCCCCGGCTTCCTCTGCCTTTACCTGGTCGGCGAATTGTTCCTTTGGGGCGCTTTGTCGAGCACGCGTACGGATGGGGGCGGTGGGGTGGCGCGACCCGGGCGGGGCAGGCGGAGCCTGCCCCTTGGCGCTGCCTCAGGGGCCGCAGAGGCTCCAAAGTCAAGGGTGGACGAAGTCCATCGCGAAGCGACGCCGAAGGCGCCCTTGACTTTGGAGGGGCGGCCCCGTACGCCAGCGCCACCCCACCGCACGGCCAACCCAACACACCAATAGCGAACCCGCCCGGCCTCATACCGAACGCTCTTCTTCTCCGGCGACTAGGGAAAAGCAGAAGAGACCCATTGACACAAGGACAGTGAACATCCACGCCCACACAAAAACTATTCGTCGCCTTGGTCGGAAACGGTGGTCACCGACTTGATGTCGGGGAGTTCGCTCAGGACAGCGGTCAGGACAGCGGTCAGGTCGGGGACCGAGCCCGGGTCCTCCAGCGCCAGCGTCACCACCACGTTCCATGGACCGCGACGACCGTCCGGGAGGTGTTCGCGTTCGATGTTGGCTTCGAGGAAGGCGAAGCCGCGGTGGGTGCATTCCGCTAGGACGCGCCGCGGTCGTCGCCGTCGACCAGGCGGACGTGGGTGCTGTCGGGGGCGGGAGGGGGCGGGTGAGGGTGGTCAGGCCCGCGGATGGCGTCGTGGTGGACGAAGATCAGCCCGCCGTCGATGAAGCCGACGGCGGGACAGGTCGAATGCGACGGCGCCGGGGGCGCGTTGGAAGGCGTGCCTGCTGACTGCATGAACAGCGTCGGCGAAGGTGTGCGTGCTGGCCCCGTTCCAGGCCGATGCGTGCGGAGAGCGCCAGGGCCAGCGGGAGTTCGCCGAGTTGCGGGAGTCCCTGGCCTGCCACCGTGCCGGCCGCCCCCAGGGAAGCGCCAGGGGGCGGCCGCGAGGGTCAGTGGGCGGTGGGGAAGGCCATTTCGCCGGCGGTGGACGCCGTCTGCGGCTCCGGCCAGCGGGACGTGATCGCCTTGGCGCGGGTGTAGAAGCGGACGCCCTCGGGTCCGTGGACGTGGGTGTCGCCGAACAGGGACGCCTTCCAGCCGCCGAAGGAGTAGAACGCCATCGGCACCGGGATGGGAACGTTGACGCCGACCATGCCGACGTGGACGGCGCGCTGGTAGCGGCGGGCGGCCTCGCCGGACGAGGTGAAGATCGCGGTGCCGTTGCCGTGCGGGTTGGCGTTGACGAGGGCGATGGCGTCGTCGAGGGTGTCCGCGCGCAGGACGATCAGGACGGGCCCGAAGATCTCCTCCTGGTAGGCGGGCAGGTCGGTGGCGACGTGGTCGAGCAGGCAGGGGCCGACGAAGTGGCCGGGGCCGGGCAGGCCGCGGCCGTCGACGACGACCGTGGCGCCGGCGGCCTGCGCGGCGTCGACGTGGCCGGTGACGCGGGCGAGGGCGTCCGCGCTGATCACCGGGCCCATCTCGGTGCCGGGGTCGGTGCCGGGGCCGACCTTGATGGCGCGGGCGCGGTCGGCGAGCCTGGCGACGAGGGGGTCCGCGGCCTCGCCGACGGCGACCGCCACGGAGATCGCCATGCAGCGCTGGCCTGCGGAGCCGTAGGCGGCGGCGGTGATCTGGTCGGCGGCGAGGTCGAGGTCGGCGTCGGGCAGGACGACGGCGTGGTTCTTGGCGCCGCCGAGGGCCTGGACGCGCTTGCCTGCGGCGGTCGCGGTCTCGTGGACGTGCCGCGCGACGGGCGTGGAGCCGACGAACGACACCGCCGCGACGTCCGGGTGCCGGATCAGCGCGTCGGCGGTCTCGCGGTCGCCGTTCAGCACGTTGAACACGCCGTCCGGCAGGCCCGCCTCGGCGTACAGGTCGGCGATCAGGGCGGACGCCGACGGGACGCGTTCGCTCGGCTTCAACACGAACGTGTTCCCGCAGGCGATCGCGATCGGATGCATCCACAGCGGGACCATGACCGGGAAGTTGAACGGGACGATCCCCGCGCACACGCCGAGCGGCTGCCGGAACGAGTACGCGTCGACGCCGGACGACACCTGGTCGGAGTACTCGCCCTTGAGCGCCGACGGGATGCCGCACGCGAACTCGACGACCTCGCGGCCGCGGACGATCTCGCCGCGCGCGTCGTCCAGGACCTTGCCGTGCTCGGCGGTGACCAGCCGGGCCAGCTCGTCCTCGTGCCGTTCGAGCAGGTCGCGGAAGGCGAACATGATGCGGGCGCGGCGCGCCTGCGACACGTCCTGCCAGGTGTCGAAGGCGCGGGCGGCGGCGTTGACGGCCGCGTCGACCTCGGGTCCGCGGCCGAGGACGACCTCGGCGACCGGCATGCCGGCGGCCGGGTCGTGGACGGGCGCGGTGAGGCTCCCGCCGACCCGGACACCGCCGATCCGGTGCTGAATCAGGCTCATGGCTTCCTTTCAGAGGTGGCGGCGCTGGGCCTGCTTGGCCTCGGCGTAGCGGGCGCGGGCGTCGCGGGTCTCCGGGCGTCCGGAGACCTCGGCGACGGGGACGTCCCACCAGGCGTCGCTGCCGGGCGCGGGGGCGAGCGGGTCGGTCTCGACGTGGACGACGGTGGTGCGGGGCGAGGCGACCGCCTTGCGGAGCGCGGCGCGCAGCTCCTCGGCACCGGACGCGCGCAGCACGTCCGCGCCGAGGCTGGCGGCGTTGGCGGCGAGGTCGACGGGGATGGGGTCGCCGTCGAGGCCGGTGCCGGTGCGGACGCGGTGCCGGGTGCCGAACCGGGCGGCGCCGACCGACTCCGACAGGTTGCCGATCGAGGCGTAGCCGTGGTTCTGGACGAGGACGACGACGAGCTTGATCCCTTCGGCGACGGCCGTGGTCAGCTCCTGCGCCATCATCAGGTACGAGCCGTCGCCGACGAGGACGAACACCTCGCGGGACGGATCGGCCATCTTCACGCCGAGCCCGCCGGCGATCTCGTAGCCCATGCACGAGTAGCCGTACTCGACGTGGTAGCCCTTGCGGTCGCGGGTGCGCCAGAGGCGGTGCAGGTCGCCGGGCATCGACCCGGCGGCGCACACCACGACGTCCCGCGGCCCGGACTCCTCGTTGACGATGCCGATGACCTGCGACTGCGCGGGCACGGCGCCGTTGTCGAACCGGAACACGTCGTCGACGACGGCGTTCCAGCGCGCGGTCAGCGAGCGCGCGTTCTCGCGGTGGCCGGACGGGACCGTCCAGCCGGCGAGCGCCCCGTGCAGGGCCGCGAGCGCTTCGCGGGCGTCGGCGACGACGGTCGTCCCGCCGAGTTTGAACGCGTCGGACCGCGCGACGTTGATGTTGACGAACCGGACGCCAGGATTCTGGAAAAGGCTGTGGGACGCGGTGGTGAAGTCGCTGTAGCGGGTGCCGATCCCGACCACGACGTCGGCGTCACGGGCGAGCGCGTTGGCGGCGGTGGAGCCGGTGGCGCCGATCGCACCGACGGCGGACGGGTGGTCCCAGGGCAGCGAGCCCTTGCCGGCCTGCGTCTCCGCGACCGGGACGCCGGTGCTCTCGGCGAACGCGGCCAGTTCGTCGGTCGCGCCGGAGTAGATGACTCCCCCGCCCGCGACGATCAGCGGACGTTCCGCCGCCCGCAGCGCCGCGCACGCGTCCTCAAGGTCGCGCGCTTCCGGCAGCGGACGCGGGATCCGCCACACGCGGCGCGCGAACAGTTCCTCCGGCCAGTCGTACGCCTCGGCCTGCACGTCCTGCGGGAGCGACAGCGTGACCGCGCCCGTCTCCACCGGATCGGTGAGGACTCGCATCGCCGCCAGCAACGCGCTGGGAAGCTGCTCGGGACGGTTGATGCGATCCCAGTACTTCGACACGGGCTTGAAGCAGTCGTTGACCGAAATGTCCTGCGAGCGCGGGTCTTCGAGCTCTTGCAAGACGGGGTTGGCGACGCGCCCAGCGAAGATGTCACCCGGCAGCAGCAGAACCGGCAGCCGGTTGATGGTCGCCAGCGCCGCACCCGTGACCATGTTCGTCGCACCCGGTCCGATGGACGTCGTACACGCGAATGTCGACAACCGGTCGCTCATCCGCGCGAACCCCGACGCCGTGTGCACCATGGCCTGCTCGTTACGCGCCATGTAGTACGGCATCTCCTCGCCGTACTCCAGCAACGCCTGCCCAATGCCCGCGACGTTCCCGTGCCCGAAGATGCCGAAGCACCCCGGGAAGAAGCGCCGCTCCTCACCGTCCCGCTCCGACCACTGCGCCGCCAGGAAACGCACCAGCGCCTGCCCGACCGTCAACCTCATCGTCTTCTCCTTCACAGCGCCCCCTCACCGTTCACAGCGCCCCCTTCACCGTTCACAGGGCGTCCACCGCCGCGTCGACCGCGCCCGCGACGTCGCCGTCCTTCGGGTACAGCAGCGACCGGCCGACGACCAGCCCGCGCACGGTCGGCAGCCGCAGCGCCCGCCGCCACCCGTCCAGCGCGGCGCGCGGATCGTCGGCGACCTCGCCGCCGAGCAGCAGCGCGGGCAGCGACGAGGCCGCCATCACCCGCTCCATGTCCGGGACGACCGGGACCTTCAGCCAGGTCCGCGCCGACGTCGTGCCGAGCGCGGACGCGATCGAGATCGCGCGGATCATCGCCTCCGTCGTCAGCACGTTGCGGACGCGGCCGTCGACGCGGTGCGAGACGAACGGCTCGACCATCGCCATCAGCCCGCGCCCGGCGAGCGCGGACACCGCCCGCGCGCACCCCTCGAGGGTGTCGGCGGTGGCGGGGTCGGCGTCGTCGACGCGCAGCAGTACCTTGCCGCCGTCCAGCCGGGAGGCAGCGATCGCGTCCGCGTCGTAGGCGGTGAACCGGTCGTCGATCTCGAACGACGCGCCGGCCAGCCCGCCGCGGTTCATCGAGCCGATCACGACCTTGCCGTCCAGGGCGCCGAGGAGCAGCAGGTCCTCGACGACGTCGGGCGCGGCCAGCACGCCGTCCACGCCGGGGCGGTCCAGCGCGGTGCAGAGCCGGTCGAGCAGCTCGCCGCGGTCGGCCATGGCGAGCGGGTCGCCGCCGGCGCCCAGCGCGCCGCGCGCCGGATGGTCGGCGGCCACCAGCATCAGCCGCCCGGTCGCGCCGAGCAGCGCCGGACGCCGGACGCGGCGGGCCGCGGCCTCCGCGATGGCGCCCGGCCACTGCACCCGGGTCTCGGTCAGCGCCGCGATCCGGGAGCGCGTCGGTGCGGCGGTCATGCCGGGATCCCGGCGAGGAAGTCCAGGCACGCGCGCACGTCCGCGACCGGCCCGGCGCCGTCGTCCGGCTCGCGGTCGAGGATGGTGTCCTGTTCGAGGACGTACCAGCCGTCGTAGCCGGCGCCCTCCAGGGAGCCGACGATGCCGGCGATGTCGATGTCGCCGCCGCCGAGGGGCCGGTAGATGCCCTTGCGGACGGCGTCGGTGTAGGCGATCCGGCCGGCCTGGACGTCGCCGGCGAGCCCCGCGTCCACGTCCTTCAGATGGACGTGCGCGATCCGCTCCGGGACGCGCGCCGCCAGCTCGCCGGGGTCGACGCCGCCGATGAGCAGGTGCCCGGTGTCCAGGCAGAGCGGGACGCCGGAGCCGTCCAGCACCCGCTGGACTTCGTCGGACCGTTCCACCATCGTGCCCGCATGGGGATGCAGCACGGCCCGGACGCCCGCCCCGGCGGCGAGCGCGGCGATCCGGTCGAGGTTGGCCAGCAGCGCCGCCCACCCGGCCGCGCCGAGCGCGGGCCGCTCGTCGTACCCGTCGAGCCCGTGCACGGCGGCGAGCACCAGCGTCAACCCGTCACCCGGAACGCCGCCACCCCCCGAAGAGGCCGCGTCGGTCGAAGAGATCGCACCACCCGAAGGAACCGCGCCGCCCGAAGGAGCCGCGTCGGCATCCATGTTGGAACGTTCCACTCCGAAGGCGGCCAGCGTCCGGCGGATCTCGGGGAGCGGGTCGCGGTCCGGGTCGTGCAGGACGACCGGGGCGAAGCCGCCGAGCGGGCGCAGCCCGTGCGCGGCCAGCAGGTCCGCGCGCTCGGCCGCGCCCGCGGGCAGGAAGCCGTCCGGGCCGAACTCGGTGGCGGCCAGCCCGAGCGCGCCCATCTCCGCCAGCACCCGCGCGGGCGCCATCTGGTGCCCCCAGCCGGGGACCTCGCACACCCCCCAGGAGATCGGCGCTCCCGCGACGCGGTCTTCGATCATCGGCCCTCCATCCCGATCGGCACTCCATCCCCGGTGCGGCGCGCCGTCCGGCAGGGCGGCGCCGGCGCCGGCGCCGCGGCCGGCGTCGCCGAGTCTGCTGAAGCCGGCCGCGGCATGTCAAGAGTTTGTCCTGACATTATGAGGTAAGGAGGTACGGCCAAGCACGGAGTATCATCCGTTCCGGGAGCCCGCGAACGACCGGGACCGGAGGGAGCCGGGGTGTACCGACCGCACGTGACCGTGGACCGCAGCAGCCCCGTCCCGCTCTACTACCAGCTCGCGCGGCAGCTGGAGTCGGCGATCCAGTCCGGCGAGCTGGCGCCGGGCACCCGGCTGGAGAACGAGCTGGAGATCGCCGGGCGCTGCGGGCTCTCGCGGCCGACCGTCCGGCAGGCGATCCAGCACCTGGTCGACCGGGGCCTGCTGGTGCGCAAGCGGGGCGTCGGCACGCAGGTCGTGCTCTCGGAGATCCGCCGTCCCGTCGAGCTGACCAGCCTGCACGACGACCTTGCGGCGGCCGGGCAGGAGCCGCGCACCGAGGTGCTGGAGTTCGGCCCGGTGCCCGCCGACGACCGGGTGGCCAAGCAGCTGGGCGTGGCGGCCGGCGGCACGGTGCTGCGGATGCGCCGCATCCGGCACGCCGGCGGCGAGCCGCTCGCGCTGCTCACCAACTACCTGCCCGACGGCCTGCTCGCCGTCACCGCCGACGACCTCGCCCGGCACGGCCTGTACGAGCTGCTGCGCGCGAGCGGCGTCAACCTGCGGATCGCCAACCAGTCCATCGGGGCGCGGCGCGCGACGGCGGAGGAGGCGCGGCTGCTGGACGAGCGGCGCGGCGTCCCGATGCTCACCATGACCCGGACCGCCTACGACGACAAGGGCACCGCGATCGAGTACGGCCGCCACGTCTACCGGGCGAGCCGCTACTCCTACGCGCTGACGCTCGTCGAGCACTGACCGCCGCCGCCCGGGGCGCGCGGAAGTTCTTGATCCATTAGAGCGCTCTATTGAGTTGGAGCGCTCTAACCCCTACCGTGCAGGGCAGTCCCCCCACGAGCGCATCAGGAGGAGACCCGATGCCCTTCGCACCGTTCCGCCCCCGCAGGCCCCGCCTCGCCGCCGCCGCGGTGACCGCGGCGCTGGCCGCCGCCGCGCTGTCGGCCGCCCCGGCGTCCGCCGACGGCGACGAGCTCGCCCAGGTCAACGCCCGCCTGGAGACCCCGGCGGTCTTCGACGACGACGCCGGCGGCAACGCCAACGCCGACGACCCCGCGATCTGGAACCACCCGAGCGACCACGACGGCGACCTCGTCATCGCCACCCTCAAGCAGGCCGGCCTGGCGGTGTACGACGCGTCCGGGCACCAGATCCAGCGGATCGCCGCGCCCGCGCCGCCCCGCGACGGCGACGAGCCGGGCCGGTTCAACAACGTCGACCTGGTCTACGGCTTCCGGCTCGGCGACCGGAAGGTCGACCTCGCCGTCGTGTCCGACCGGGGACGCGACACCGTCCGCACCTACGCCATCGACCCGCGCGCCGCCCTCCGGCACGGCGCGCCGCTCACCGACGTCACCGACGCCGCCGCCCCGTTCGTGTTCTCCTCGTCCCTCGACCAGGTCAACGACCAGGCGACCGCGTACGGGATCGCGTCCTGGAAGGACGGCCACGGCACCACCTACGCCGCGCTGAGCCGCCGGCACACGCCGCGCGTCGGGATCGTCCGGCTGGAGGCGACGGGGGCCGGCAAGGTCACCTACCGGCACGTCCGGGACGTCGACCTGCCCGCCTCGTTCGCGCTGCCGGGCGGCGGCAGCTGGACGCCGTGCGAGGACCCGGGCGAGGGCCCGCAGGTCGAGGGCATGGTCGCCGACGAGGAGCACGGCGTGCTGTACGCCGCGCAGGAGGACGTCGGCATCTGGCGCATCCCGCTGGACGGCGGTGCGCCCCGGCTCGTCGACAAGGTGAAGAACTTCGGCGTCCCGGCCACCTACAACCCCGACACCGAGGAGTGCGAGGTCAGCGGCCCCGACCCGGGCGTGGGCGGCAAGCACATCACGGCCGACGCCGAGGGCCTCACCATCTACCGCAAGGACGACGGCGAGGGCTACCTGCTGGCCTCCAGCCAGGGCGACAACACCTTCGTCGTCTACGACCGCGAGGACAACGGCTACCTCGGCCACTTCCGCGTCGCTCCCGCCGGCGCGGTCGACGGCTCCGAGGAGTGCGACGGCGCGATGGTGACCAGCGCCCGCGTCGGCGGCTTCCGCAGCGGCCTGCTCGTCGTCCACGACGGCTTCAACGCGCCTGACGAGACGGGCCCGGACGGCGAGGTCCGCACCAACACCAACTTCAAGTTCGTCGACTGGAAGCTCGTCGCCGACCCCCTCGACCTGGACGTGACCCCGGGCGACTGGAACCCGCGCGACTGACCCGCTTCGTTGGGTCGCGGCGAGTCGTCGTTATGAGCCCCCTCATAACGACGACTCGCCGCAAGTGAACGTGAACGGCGGGGTGCTGGTTGGATCGGAGCAGCCCGACCGTCTGGAGAACCGCCGATGTCCCATCCGACCCTGGAAGACGTCGCCGCCCGTGCCGGGGTGTCCCGCGCGCTGGTGTCGCTGGTGATGCGCGGCTCGCCCAAGGTCGGCAAGGAGCGCCGCGAGGCCGTGCTGAAGGCGGCGGACGAGCTGGGCTACCGCCCCAACGCCATGGCGCGCGGCCTGGCCGCCGGACGCACCGGGATGGCCGGGGTGCTGGCCGCCGACCTGCACGATCCGCGGTTCGCGGCGGTGCACGACGGGCTGGCGGAGGAGGCCGCGCGGCGCGGCGTCCGGCTGCTGCTGGTGAGCGGCGGCGGGCGTCCGGCGCGCGAGCGGGCCGCGCTGGGCGAGCTGCTCGACCTGCGGCTGGACGGCCTGCTCCTCGCCGCCCCGAAGATCGCGGCGGCGGAGATCGAGCAGGCCGCGGCGGGGTGTCCGGTCGCAGTGGCGGGACGGTCGCTGCGCTCGGCCCGCGTCGACTGCGTGACCGGCGACGACGCGGCGGCGGTGAAGCTCGCCGTGGACCATCTCGCGGGGCTCGGGCACCGCCGCGTCACCTGCATGGACCTCGGTCGCTCACGCCTGGCGAAGGCGTTCGAGGCCGCCGTCGACGAGGCGGGCCTCACCTTCGTGCAGGACGTCCCGTGGCGGACGCCCGGAGCGCCGACGGCCGTGCTCGCGATCGGGGATGGGACCGGGACGGCCGCGCTCACCACGCTTTACCGCGCCGGGCTGGACGTGCCGGGTGACGTGTCGCTGGTCGTCCACGGCGACGCACCGGGCGCGGCGGAAGCGGGCGTGACCACGGTCGCGGCTCCGGCCACCGAACTCGGCCGGCTGACCATGAGCGCTCTGCTCGACCGGATCGGCGGCACCGGGACCAGTGACGGACGGCGCATCACCGTCCCTCCCGTCCTGACCGAACGCGCCACGACCAGGGCGTTCACACCATGACGCGCAGCCCCGGCACGGCGAGCGAGATCGGCCCGGCGTAGACCTTCCGGGCTTCGCGCAGGGCGGCGAGCGGGTCGGCCCACGGCCGCAGGTGCGTGAGGATCAGGTGCCCCGCGCCCGCCTCCCGCGCCAGCCCGGCCGCTTGGGCGGGCGTCAGATGCGACTCCGCGGCGCCGGGCGTGGACACCGACGCCGCAGCCTCGCACAGCAGCACGTCCGTACCCCGCGCGAGGTCGAGCAGCTCGCCGCATTCGCCGGAGTCGCCCGAATAGGTGAGGCTCGCGCCGTCCGCCGACACCCGCACCGCCACGCCCGGCACCGAATGGACGACCGGCGCCGTCATGACGGTGAGCGGCCCGAACGGGCGCGGCTCGGCGGGAGGGGTACGCCAGTCGAGCGCGTCCGCGTACGCGGGCGGCGCCGCCGGGTTCACCACGTGCGCGGACGTCCCGGCGGGCGCGGTGACGGGCAGCCGCTTCGACGCGCCGCGCCGGTCCCGCAGGTAGGCGAGCGGGATCAGGTCCGCGTAGTGGTCGCGGTGCGGATGGCTGATCACGACGGCGTCGATCGCGCACGGGTCGGCGTGGCGCTGCAGCGGCCCGAGCGCGCCGGTGCCGAGGTCGAGCAGCAGCCGGAACCCCGCGTGCTCCAGCAGGTAGCAGGAGCACGCGGCGTCCGGCCCCGGGACGGTGCCCGCGCAGCCGACGACGGTCAGGATCACGCCATGACCCGGGCGACCAGGTCGGCGACGGCGCCCGCCGCGCAGTCGGCGACCACGACGTCGGCGGCCGCGCGCACGCCCGGGTCCCCGTCGCCCACGGCCGCGCCGAGCCCGGCGGCCTGGATCATGTCCAGGTCGTTGGGGTTGTCGCCGATGGCCGCGATCCGGTCCATCGGCACGCCGCGCAGCGCTGCGAGCTCGCGCAGCGCGGTGCCCTTGGTCGCGCCCGCCGGCAGCACCTCCAGGTACGTCGCCTCGGAGCGGACGAGCGTGACGCCGGTCCCGGCGTCGGAGGCGAACCCGGCGAGGACCGTCCCGGCCGCGTCGACCAGGTCGGGGCGGTCGCAGATCAGCATCACCTTGATGATCTCGTCGAAGGGCAGCTCGCCCCACGACCCGGTCCGCGCCAGGCCGATGCGGTCGCGGCGCGCGTACTCGGCCAGCGCCGCGGATTCCGACCGGGTGTGCGCGCGGCCGCCGCTGAACGCGACCGGCCACACCCCGTCCGGCATCTCGTCGAACAGCAGCGTCAGCCGCGCCCACGCCGCCGCGCTCAGGCACCGCCGGTACAGCACCGCGCCCGTGCTCAGGTCCACGATGCGGGCGCCGTTGTAGAGGATCGCCGGGGTCGTGAGGCCGAGTTCGCGGTAGTACGGCAGCGCCGACTCCTCGCTGCGTCCCGTCGCGACGACCACGCTGCCGCCCGCGCCGGTGAAGCGGCGCAGCGCGGCCAGGTTCGCGTCCACGATCCGCAGGTCGCGGCCGACGAGCGTGCCGTCCAGGTCGGTGACGATCCACTCGGCCGTCCGGACGCCGGTGGCGCTCACCGGCCGCCCGCCGGGGCGAGCCCGGCGACCTCCGACAGCACCGACCCGGCCAGGTCGAACCCGCCGACGCACGCGACGTAGCCGGGCGCGTCCCAGTCGTCCCCGCCCGGCTCCCCGCCGAGCGGCAGGTAGGTGCCGCCCGCCTGCCTGACCAGCAGCAACCCGGCCGAGACGTCCCACGCGTTGACGGACGTGCCGTACGCCGCGTCCGACCAGCCCGCCGCGACGTGCGCCAGGCACAGCGCCGCGCTGCCCGGACGCCGCACCGTCGCGAACGACTCGACGAGCCTGGCGTAGTTGCGCAGCGCCGCGTCGCCCGACCGCTTCAGCTCCCGCGCGTTGGGGTAGCCGGTGACGATCACGCCGGTCCGGTCCTGCGTCGCGCCGGCCGAGCGGATCGGCTCGCCGTTGCAGGCCGCACCGTCGAGCGAGGCCGTGAACAGGTCGTCGCGGACCGGGTCGTACACCACGCCCGCCACCACCTCGCCGCCCGCGACGGCCGCGATCGACGTGCAGAAGAACGGCAGCCCGGCGGCGAAGTTCGCGGTCCCGTCGATCGGGTCGACGTACCAGCGGACGTCCCCCTCCCCGTCCTGGACGCCGCCCTCCTCGCCGACCACGGCGCTGCCGGGCGCGTGCTCGGCGAGCACCGCGCGGATCGTCTCCTCGGCGGCGCGGTCGTGCTCGGTCACCGGGTCGTGGAAGTCGCGCTTGACCGCGACCTCCGGACGCGACCGGAACGCTCCGCGCAGCCGGTCGCCGGTCGCGCGCGCCGCGATCTCGGCGATCCGCGCCAGCTCCCGCGACTCGGGCGCACCGATGCCCTTGCTGTTCATTCGTCTCCTTCGACGGCGTTGGTGAGCAGGTCCAGCAGCCCGTGCCCGTCGTCCACGACGGCGTCGGGCCGGTAGCGGACCTCGTACGGGACGTCGTAGGTGCCCTTGGCGACCATCAGCACGTTGCCGCCGACACCGGCGCGGTGCCCGCACACCACGTCCCGGTCGAAGTTGTCGCCGACGTACCAGGCGTCCTCGGGCTCGACGCCGAGCGCGCGGGTGGCGATCCAGATCATCTCCGGGTTGGGCTTCCGGACGCCGGCCTCGTCGCTGTAGACCTCGATCGCCAGCTTCCCGGCCAGGCCCGTCGCCTCGGTGTAGTCGCGGTGCACCGCCCCCGACAGCGCGTTGCTGACGATCCCGCAGGGGATGCCGAGCGCGGCGGCGCCGTCCAGCAGCTCGGGGATGCCGGGACGCGTGCGCCGGTCCTGCCGCAGCTCCCCCATCCGCTTGCACAGCGGGGTGGCGTGCGCGACGACGAGCTGCCGCGCGGGCGCGGGCCAGTCCGCGGCGACGTAGTCGCCCCAGAACCCGGTGTGCGTCATCTCCGGCGGCGCGTAGGGACGCGACATCGCGTCCTTCCAGCACTTGTCGGCGGCGGCGCCCGCCTTGATGTCGGTCTCGACGGCGGCGGCGTCGAGGCCGTGGCAGCCGGCGCGGGACAGCAGCGCGTGCACCTCCTTGGCGAGCGCCGCCGACCAGCCGGGCCTGCGGGACGTCTCGACCAGCACGCCGCCGAAGTCCAGCAGCAGCGCCCGCGGCCTGCGCATCGCCCGATCGGACAGGCGGTCCGTCCCGCTCACGAGGCGGCCCCGCGAACCGGCGCGGCGGCCTCGTCCCACGCCGCCATCCGGACGCCGTCCTCGCCGAACAGGTGCAGGTGCTCGGGACGCGCCCAGCAGCGCAGCGCGTCGCCCGGCCCCGCGCCCGGGTCCTCGTGCGTGATCGCGAACAGCCGGGTGTCGTGGGCGCGCAGCCCGACCGTCCAGCTCGGGCCGGTCGGCAGGACGGTCTCGACGACGGCGTCCTCCGACCAGGCGGCGTCCGGGACGGCCTCGCCCGGCGAGGCCAGCCGCAGCGCCTCGGGACGGACGCCGAAGCATCCGACCGCGCCGAAGTCGCCGCGCTTCTCGGTGAACCGCTGCAGCGACGAGGCGAGCCCCGCCTGCTCGCCCGGCACCATGTTCATCGGCGGGCTGCCGACGAACTCGGCGACGAACCGGTTCGCGGGCCGCTCGTACATCTCCATCGGCGACGCGACCTGCTGGAGCTCCCCGTCGCACATGACCGCGATGTGGGTGGCCATCGTCATGGCCTCCATCTGGTCGTGGGTGACGAACACGACGGTCGCGCCGGTCTCGTCGTGGATGCGCTTCAGCTCGGTGCGCATCTCCAGCCGCAGCCGCGCGTCCAGGTTCGACAGCGGCTCGTCCAGCAGCAGGACGTCGGGGTCGACGGCGAGCATGCGGGCGAGCGCGACGCGCTGCTGCTGCCCGCCGGACAGCTGCGACGGGTAGCGGTCCATGCAGTCGGCCACCCGGACCTTCTCCAGCGCCTCCTTCGCGCGGGCCTTGCGCTTCTCCGCCGGGACCTTGCGCATCCGCAGCCCGAACTCGGTGTTGCCGCGCACGGTCAGGTGCGGCCAGAGCGCGTAGTTCTGGAACACCAGCCCCATGTCGCGCTTCTCCGGCGGCACGTAGACGCCCCGCTCCACCGAGTCGAGCACCCGGTCCCCCACGGTGATCTCACCGCGCGTCGGCTGCTCCAGCCCGGCGATCATCCGCAGCGTCGTCGTCTTCCCGCAGCCGGACGGCCCGAGCAGGCAGGTGAACGACCCGTCGGGGATGGTGAGGTCGAGGTCCTTCACCGCCGCGTGCCCGCTGACGTAGTTCTTGACCACTCCGCTGAGCGTGATGGTCGGCATTGATCAACCTCCGATGCCCGAGCCCAGGCTGCTCCTGGTGAGCCGCTGGGCCAGGTAGGTCATGGTGAACGAGACCAGCGCGATGACGAGCACGACGCCGTTGGCGAGCTGGGTGTAGCCGTAGTCGACCAGCCCGATCGACAGCGTGGTCAGCAGCTGGGTGCCCGAGGTGGTCAGCATGATCACGATGCTGAGCTCCTTGAGGCCGGAGATGAACGGCAGCACCACGCCGGTGACGAGGGCGCCGCGCTGGATCGGGACGATGATCCGCAGCATCCGGGTCGGCCACCGCGCGCCGCTGATCTGCGCCGCCTCCTCCGGCTCCCGGCCGAGCTGCATCATCGCCGCGATCCCCGACCGGGACGAGTACGGCAGATGCGTGATCACCAGCACGAGGACGAGCAGCGTGATCGTCCCGTACAGCGCCGGGACGGGGCCGCGCCGCACCGCGAACAGCGACAGGCATGCCGCCGCGAACGCGATGCCGGGCACGAGGTACGGCAGGAACGACACCTGCCGCAGGAACGTGGAGACCCGGCTGCCGTCCGAGCGCACCACCACGTACCCGATCAGCAGGCCGAGCAGCCCGCAGACCAGGGACGCCAGGCCGACGATGCGCAGGCTGTTCCAGGCGGCCTCCCACAGCTCGGTGCCGCGCAGCACCCCGTGCGGGAACCCGACCGCGCCCGGGATGTCGCTGCCGAACCAGTACTTGAGCGTGAAGTTGCCGGCGCTGAACACGCCGGGCGTCTTGGTGATCGTGGAGAGCAGCAGCGTCAGCACCGGCACGACGACGCTCGCCGCGAACACCGCCATCCCGATCGCGAACGCCGGCCAGCGCCAGCCGCGCAGGTCGCCGCGCCGGTCCATCGCGCCCTTGCCGCCGACCGTGACGAACCGGCGCTGCTCGCGGACGAGCCGGGTGTCGATGAGCACCACCATCACGCCGACCAGCACGATCACCCCGGCGAGCGTCGAGGCGACGCCGGTGCTGCGGTCGCGGATCGCGTGGTAGAGGCTGGTCGACAAGACGTTGTAGTCGCTGGGCAGCCCGAGGATGTACGGGGTTCCGAACGTGCCGAGGACGCGCCCGAGCACCAGCAGCACCGCCGACGACAGCGCCGGCATCATCAGCGGCAGCGTGATGCGGCGCATGACCGTCTTACCGCCGGCGCCGAGGATCCGCGCCGAGTCCTCCAGCTGCGAGTCGATGCGGCGCAGCGCGTTGCCGAACAGCAGCAGCACGAACGGGTAGTAGTGCAGGCCCAGCGTCACGATGATCGGCAGCGGCCCGTACGCGAGCCAGTCGGGGGTGTGGATACCGGCGCCCTGCAGGTACCCGACCTGCCCGCCGGACCCGCCGTTCTTGAACAGCGTCAGCCACGCCAGCGCGAACGTCCACGACGGCAGCATGTACGGCACGACGAGCGCGGCGGCCAGGAACTTGCGGCCCGGCACGTTCGTGCGGGTCACCAGCCACGCCATGGAGCCGCCGACGACCAGCGCGAACACGATGACGCCGACCGCGACGAACAGCGTGTGCCACAGCGGCTCCCAGAACAGCAGCTTGCTCACGGGCGAGCGGAACACCCGCCACAGGTAGTAGCTCGTCCACGAGCCCGGGGCCTGGCCCGAGCGGGCCGCGTCCCCGTACTGGACGCGGCCCGCGTCCGAGATCACCGACACCAGCGGCGCGATGACCAGATACAGCAGGACGAGGCTCATCAGGATGCCGAGCATCACGGTGGGATCGCGCAGCAGCACGCGGGCCCGGTACAGCACGCGCCGGCCACGTGACGCCGGCCGTGCGGGGGCGGCGACCGCCATGGAGGTTCCTCCGGGGTGAGGGGACCCGGCGGGCCGCCGCTCGCGGCCCGCCGGACGAGGGGGGGGAATCAGTGGTGGTTGAGGCGCCAGAAGTCCTTGATGTCCTGGCGGGCCCGGAAGTCGGCGATCAGCCGGCTCGCCGAGAACTGGTAGAGCTGCGTGTTCCAGTCGCCCAGCCCGGGCGGGTTGTTCTTGCTGACGCCGACCGCGTCGTTACCGGACACCCCGCCGGCGTGGGCCTCCAGGTCGAAGCCCTCCTTCTCCATCGCGAAGTGCACGAAGAGCTTGGCGGCGTTCGGGTGCTTGGAGCCGGTGGCGATCGTCGCGAACTTGGGGTAGGAGAAGCCGACCCACGGGTTCAGGCCCTCGCAGACCTTCATCTGGTAGCCCTTGTCCTCCACGTCGCGGAACTTGGCGATGGAGAGCAGGCCGATGCGCTGCTGGGTCTGGTTGGGCGCGGCGACCCCGGCGGCGACGTCCTCGTCCTCGGTGGTCAGCACCGGCCCGTTCTGCGCGAACCGCTTCACCCACTCGTGCGCCGGGTCGTCCTCGGACAGCTTGAGCTTGCCCTTGCCGAGCTGCTCGTAGGCGGCGGTCAGCTTGTCGCCGCCCTGCTGGGACATCTGCGTGAACCACTGGGTGAAGACCTCCTTGCCCAGCGGGTCCTGGAGCATCACCTTGCCCTTCCATCTGGCGTCGGTGAGGTCCCAGATGTTCTTCACCGGGCAGCCCTGCGGGCTCAGCTTCGGGTTGTAGGCGAACACGTAAGCCTTGGAGATCATCATCAGCGGGTTGCGGTTGGCCTCGCTGATGTGCGGCGCGAGGTCCGGCGGGATCCACGTCTTGACGATCTGCTGCGGGAGGAGCTGCCCGACGAGCATCGGACCGTCCTCGAACAGGCTGACGTCGATCGTGACGTTCTTGGCCTGCGCCTCCCGGGTCATCTTCTCGGCGGTGTCGGCGGCCTTGGACTTCATGCCCTCGGCCTTGATGCCGTACTTCTCGGTGAACGCCTCCGCCATGTCCTTGACGTCGCCGCTGCCGTCGTAGGCGAGCACGCTGCCCTCCTTCTTGGCGGCGGCGACGAGGTCGTCCAGCTTGAACGACGCCGCGTCCTCCACGGTCGCCGACGGCAGCGGCGTCCCCTCCTCACCCGCCTGCCCGCTGGTGGACGGCGCGCAGGCGCTGAGCAGCGCGGCGGCCACGGCGGCGGCCGCCGCGGCACCGGCCCGGGCACGGCGCCCGGTGGGAATGGTGCGGATCATGTGAGTTCTCTCCTCGGTGTGCATCCGCGGGCCCCCGACCTGCGGCTCATGCGGTGACAGCGGGGTCAGTGCCGTTCGGGGGGGACGACCCCCCACGCCCCCCGATCGACTGCGTCGACATCAGTGACTTCTCTTGAGCATCGCGTCGGACAGGGCGTCGGCCGCCTCGCCGAGGCGCCGGCCGACCGCGTCCAGCCGGGCGAGCAGCTCCCGCCCGCGCAGGACGTCGATGCCGAGCGGGCCGGCGAACAGGCGGGCCAGCTCGGCCTGCCGGGTCTCCCGGACCCGGTTGCGGGCCTTGCGCGCGCCCAGCGCCGCGAGGGTGACGGCGGCGGGCTCGGCGAGGACCTTCCGGACGGCGCCGTCGAGGGCGGTCAGCCCGTCGAGCACCGCGTCCAGCGGAGCGAGGGTGAAGTCGAGTTCCGGCGGGCCGAACAGGTCGGCCTCCCGGACGAAGTCGCGCAGGTTGTCGAGGATGTCGTCGACGGACCGGGAGAGCCGGAACAGGTCCTCGCGGTCGATGGGGGTGGCCAGCACGTCGCGGAGCATCGCGGCGAGCGCGGCGCGCTCGGCGTCGCCGGCGTGCTCGATCCCGGCCATCCGGGCGCGGGCGTCGGCCGGGACGACGCGTCCGGCGGCCATCTCCCGGGCCAGCTCGGCGCCGTCGCGGACGGCCCCGATCTGCCGGCCGACCTGGTCGATCACCCGGTTCCCGGACCGGCCGCGCAGGTCGTCCCAGACGAGCCGGAGGCGGCGCGCGGGCCGCACCGCGGCGCTCACAGCGCCCTCGCCGCAAGGCCGCCGGCCGCGCCGGCGGCGAACGCCAGCGGCAGCGTGAACACCCAGGCCGCGCCGATCCCGAGGACGTTCTGCCAGCGCACCCGGGACGCGCCCTCGCTGGCGGCGACGCCGACCACGCCGGCGGTCACCGACTGGGTCATGCTGACCGGCGCGCCGGCGAGCGAGCTGGCCGTCACCGACGCCGCTGCCGCCGCCTCCGTGGACACCACGTGCAGCGGGCGGGCGAGGACCAGGCCGCGTCCGAGCCGCTCGCCGACGCGGTGCACCGCGCTGAGCGCGCCCGCGCAGAACACCACCGCGATCAGCAGCAGCATGAGCGGCGCCGGGTCGACGGGCCCGACGGCGCCGAGCCGCCGCGTCGTCACGACCTGCCGGGCGACGCTGACGACGGCGAGCATCTTCTGCCCGTCGTTGGCGGCGTAGGCGGCGCACTGGGCGCCGTAGGCGAGGACGTGGGCGGTGCGCACGGCGGCCGGCATCCCGGCGAACGAGGGGACGCGCCGCGAGGCGAGCCCGAGCCCGTAGCCGACGGCCGTCCCGACGAGCGGGGCCGCCGCGCCGATGAGCAGGACGGTGCCGAGGGCCCGCCACGACACGTGCAGGCCCATGCCGAGGCAGGCGCCGCCGATGCCGCCGAGGATCGCCAGCGTCAGGCTGGTCGGCAGCCCCTTGCGGGACAGCAGCCCGACCACGGCGAGCGCCACGGTGATGCCGAGCAGGAACGCGACCGCCCCGGCCGGGTCGCCGAGGTCGGCGAGCCGCTCGGTGAAGGTGCGCGCGACGGCCGTCCCGACGAGCTGCGGGACCAGGACGAGCGGCACCAGCACGAGCAGCGCCATGACCGGCGCGGACGAGCGGGGGTAGCGGCCGCTCAGCCCGAGCAGCGCGGCGCCGTCGTTGACCCCGGTGACCCAGACGAAGGCGAGCGCGACGGCGGCGAACGCGACGGCCCAGATCATCGCAGCTCCGCGGGCCGGACGCGGCGTTCCTCGTGCAGCGACAGCGTGGCGGCCTCGGCGATGAGCAGCGCCTCCAGGGCCTCGTCCACGGTGCACGGGCTGTCCGCGTGCCCGCGCGCCACGTCTAGGAACGTTCCAATCTCGGCCGCGTAGGCGGGCTCGAACCGGTCCCAGAAGTTGCCCCACGCGTCCCCGGACGGCCAGTCGACGCCCGGCTCGGCCGACCGCAGCGCGGCCCGCTCGTCCAGCCCGACCACCCACGTGCCGGCGGTGCCGGACAGCTCCATCCGTACGTCGTAGCCCGCGCCGTTGTAGCGCGAGCCCTGCATCGTCGCGACGGTGCCGTCGTCCATCACCATGACGGCCGCGCTGGTGTCGACGTCGTGCGCCGCCGCGAAGTAGCCGTCGCCCCGGTTGGCGCCGACCGCCGTGACCGACTCGACCTCGCGGCCGGTGACCCAGCGCAGGATGTCGAAGTCGTGGATGTGGCAGTCCCGGAAGATCCCGCCGGACGAGCGGACGTACTCGGCGGGCGGCGGCACCGGGTCGGCGGTGACCAGGTGCACCCGGTGCAGGTCGCCGAGCCGGCCCTCCAGCACCGCCCGGCGGGCGGCGGCGTACCCGGCGTCGAAGCGGCGCTGGAAGCCGATGTGCACCGGCACCCCGGTCTTGGCGACGCGGTCGCGGACCTCCAGCGTCGTGCGCAGGTCGGGCGCGACGGGCTTCTCGCAGAAGGCCGGCACGCCCGCCTCGCAGGCCCGGGCGAGCAGGTCGGCGTGGGTCGAGGTCGGCGTCGCGATGAGCACCGCGTCCAGGCCGGCGGCGAGCACCGCGTCCGGACCGGCGGCGCGGGCGCCGAGCGGGCCGGCGAGGGCCTCGGCCCGGCGCGCGTCGGCGTCCCCGACGACCAGCTCCGCCACCAGCGGATGGCCGCTCAGGAACCGGGCGTGCCAGGCCCCGATCCGTCCCGCGCCCAACAGTCCGACCCGCATGGTGAGCCTCCAATGGCCTGGTCGAGGGGACGACGGATTCACTCGGCGTTCAGCGGTCGTTCACCCGCCGTTCACCTGCTCGTCATCCGTGTGTGGCTTGGGGCACATTTGTATCCGCACCGCGGAGGCCCGTCAATACTTTGTTCTTACATATGGACGTACTGACTTGAGGTCATGGCCGCCGTCCGGGCGCCCGCCGGAGGGCGCCGGGGCGCCCCGGCGGGGCCGCCACCGGGATCTTGACTCCGGTTGCGGAGAGGGTTACCGTCCGCGACGGGTTCACACGCCGACCCAGGCGGTGCGGAGGCCACGCGATGGAGCATGCGATCCGGCCGACCGGCGGAAACGCGGCGGGCATCGTCCCGCCGGCGCCTCCTCCGGCAACAGACGGGGAAAGGCTCCGGCGCGTCCGCGGCACCGCGGCGCCGAGCCGGGCGGGCGTGCTGGACCAGGTGCGCGGCCATCTGGCCGGGGGCGGCGGCGCGCTGCTGGTCGGCCCGACCGGGATCGGCAAGTCCACGCTCGTGTCGGCGCTCGCCGACGAGTACGCCGCGGCCGGGCACCGGGTGTTCGCCTGCTGCCCCGCCGAGACCGAGCGGCACCTGCCGTTCCTCGGGCTCATCGACCTGGTCGCGCAGGGCGCCGACGAGGTCGTCGACCGGCTGCCCGAGCCCGAGCGCCGCGCCCTGCGCTCCGCGCTGCTGCTGCACGACGTCCCGATCGGCGAGCGCGACCTGCTGTGCCTGCGGCTCGGCGTGCTGCACACGCTGCGGCTGCTGTGCGCGGACCGGCCCGGCCTCGTCCTGGTCGACGACGCGCAGTGGCTGGACCAGCCGACCGGGGAGCTGCTCGCGTTCGTCGCCCGGCGGGCCGGGCGGCTCGTGCCGCCGCTGCGGATGGTCGCCTCCGTCCGGGCGTCGTTCGGCGACCCGCGCGGGACCGGCGGGCAGTGGCGGGACGCGGCCGGGCTGTGCCCGAAGCCGGTGCTGACGGTGAAGGTGCCGCCGATGTCGGCGGCCGAGCTCGCGGCCCTGCTCGCCGACCGGTTCGGCCGGTCCTGGCCACGCGCGCAGCTCGCCCGGATCCACCGGGTGTCGGGCGGCAACCCGTTCTTCGCCGTGGAGCTCGCGCGCAGCGTCGTGGAGAGCGGCGCGCTGGAGGGCGGTGGGGCGCCGGGCGGCGCGCTGCCGATCCCGCAGAGCCTGTCGGTGCTGATCCAGAAGCGGGTGAGCGCGCTGCCCCGCGGCACCCGCGAGGCGCTGCTGATGGCGAGCGCGGCGAGCCGGCCGTCGGTGGAGCTGCTGCGCCGGGCCGGCGGCGCCGACCTCGCCGAGGCCGAGCGGCAGGGCATCGTGGACGTGGCCGCGGACGGCCAGATCCGGTTCACCCATCCCCTGCTGTCGGCCGTCATCTACGCCGAGGCGGAGGCCGTCGAGCGGAAGGCGGCGCACGCGGCGCTGTCGCATGCAGTCCGCGACCCGGTGGAGCGGGCGCTGCACCTGGCGAAGCTGACGTCCGGGCGGGACCGGCGGATCGCCGGGACGCTGGAGGACGCCGCCGCCGTCGCGCGCCGCCGCGGCGGGATGTCCACCGCGGCGCACCTCGGCGAGCTGGCCGCCGAGCACACCCCGGAGTCGGAGCGGGACGCCGAGGTCGGCCGGCGGCTGCGCGCCGCCGAGGACGCCGTCGCGGCGGGCGACTACGCGCTGGCCCGGCGGCTGGCCCATCTCGTCCTGGAGACCACCGCTCGGCCGGCGGACCGGGTGCACGCGTGGATGGTCGTGATGGACTCCTCCGGCCAGGCGCTCGCCGAGGTGGAGGAGGTCTTCCCCCGGGCGATGGAGGACGCGCAAGGCGAGCCGGCGCTGCTCGCGCCGCTGCACTACCGGCTGAGCTGGCGGGCGTGGATGGTGCTGGGCTCGGCGGAGGCCGCGCTGGAGCACGCCCGCCGCTCCGCCGAGCTGGCCGCCGTCGCCGGCGACCGGGTGACCGAGCTGCTCGCGCTGACCAAGCAGGCGAACATCGAGTTCTTCCTCGGCCGCCCCGAGGCGGAGCGGACGCTGCGCCGCGCGCTGGCCGACCCGCAGGAGCCGCAGGTGATGTGGCACCACAACGGGCCCATCTACCTCAAGCACCGGCACCACCTGCTGCACGACCGGCTGGAGGAGGCGCGCGCCGAGCTGCGCACGCTGATCTACGGCGTCCGCCAGCGCGGCGTGGTGGAGAGCCTGTGCCTCAGCCAGTTCTGCATGAGCCAGGTGGAGATCCACCGGGGCCGCTGCCGGCAGGCGCTCAACCTGGCCCGGCAGAGCCTGGACCTCGCCGAGGACTGCGGGCTGAGCCAGGGCCCGTCCTGGTACGCGCTGGCGCTGGCCGAGGCCGCCGGCGGCGACCTCGACCGGGCGCTGGCCGCGGCGGAGCAGGCGCTCCAGCACAGCGAGGGCGACGGCGACCTGCTGTTCCTGCCGCGCGCGCTGCACGCCGAGGCGCAGGTGCGGCTGCGGTTCGGCGACGCCGCCGCGGCGGTGCGGATCCTGGAGCGGGTCCGGCGGATGGAGACCGGGCAGGGGCTGGGCGATCCGGCGGTGCGCCGCTGGCACGCCGACCTCGCCGACGCCCTCGCCCGCGTCGGCCGCACGCGGGAGGCGGCGGACGTGCTGGCCGAGGCGCGGGCGCAGGCGTCCCGGCTGGGCCGGCGCAGCGTGCTGGCGGTGCTGGAGCGCTCGTCCGCGCTGGTCCGCGCGGCCGAGGGCGACCACGGCGCGGCGCTGGACGGGCTCGTCCGCGCGGCCGGGCAGTTGCAGGCGCTGCCGTACCGGCTGGAGGAGGGCCGCGCCTGGCTGGAGCTCGGGGTGCTGCGCGCCCGCATGGGCGGGGCGGGCGAGGCGCGCGCCGACCTGCTGCGCGCCCGCACGATCTTCGCGCGGGCGGAGGCCCGGCCCTGGCTGAGCCGGGTCCAGGACGAGCTGCGCGCGCTCGACGAGCCGCGCCGCCACGACCCGGGCGGCCCCGGCCGCGGCGAGTCCGTGCGGCGGCCCGCCGGCGCCGACCCGCTGGCCGTCCTCACCGACATCGAGCGCAAGGTGGCCGTCCTGGTCGCCGAGGGCGCGACCAACCGGGAGATCGCGTCCCGGCTCTTCCTCAGCGTGAAGACCGTCGAGGCCGCCCTCACCCGGACGTTCCGCAAGCTGGGCGTCCGCTCCCGGGTGGACGTCGCGCGGGTCGCGGTGTCCGGCCGCTGACCTGCGGCCTCCCCGTCCGTTGCGGGTCCGCTCCGGCACCGTGCGCCGCGCATAGGGATATCCCTATGCATTCGCCGTGAGGCTTCTGCAAACCCTCACTTGTCCACAGACTCGCGCTTGTCCGCGATGCCCGGCTTAACGGAAATCGCACGAAAGGGAGCATGGGCCGGCGGCGTCCGGACGTCCACCCCCGTCACCACGGGATACCCGCTTCAGTGGTGAAAGGACGACCACCCCCATGTCCCAACGGACCATCGCGATCGCCTCATCGGCGGCCGCGCTGATCGCCCTCACCGGCGTCGCGATCGCACCGCAGGCCGCGGCGACCCCGCAGGCCGCGCCCAAGCCGAAGGCCCAGCCCGCCGGCCCCGACGCCTTCTCCAAGGCCGACTTCACGCTGAACCCCGCACCGCCCACCCGCGACAAGGCCGTCAAGAACGCCGAGAAGGCCCTGGACGCCCACGGCAAGCGCGCGCACCGCGCCAGCGGGCAGAAGTTCAAGGTCCGGACGGTCGCCGTCAGCCGCGACGGCGCGGCCGACGTCCGCTTCGACCGGACCTACAAGGGCCTCCCCGTCTACGGCGGGGACCTCATCGTCCACCTCAAGCCGAACGGCTCCTACGAGGCGCTGGAGACCGCGTCCCAGACCTCCGGCGCGATCCGCACCACGCCCGCCGTCGGCTCCCGTGACGCGGCCGCGCTCGCCCGCAAGCAGCTCAAGGGCACGGTGTCGGCCGTCTCGGCGCCCAAGCTCGCGATCAGGATGGAGGGCCGGTCGGCCACGCTGGTCTGGGAGACCGTCGTGTCCGGCGTGAAGGCCGACCAGACGCCCAGCAAGCTGCACGTCATGGTCGACGCCCGCAAGGGCCGGGTCGTCCAGAGCAGCGACGAGATCGACACCATCGCCCCCGCCGGCGCCCGGGCCGCCGCACCGGCCGCGCCGAAGGCCGCGCTCACGACCGGCACCGGCCACGGCATCTACGTCGGGACGGTCAACATCGACCTGACGCAGTCCGGCAGCACGTGGCAGATGAAGGACCCGTCGCACGGCAACGGGTACACCACCAACCTCAACCACGCCACGTCCGGCACCGGCACCATCTTCAGCAACTCCACCGGAACGTTCGGCAACGGCTCCAACAGCGACCCCGCCTCCGCCGGCGTCGACGCCCACTACGGCGCCGCGATGACCTACGACTACTACAAGAACGTCCAGGGCCGCAGCGGCATCTTCGGCGACGGGCGCGGCGTCCCGTCCCGCACCCACTACGGCAACGCCTACGTCAACGCGTTCTGGGACGGCACCCAGATGACCTACGGCGACGGCCAGAACAACGCCCGCCCGCTGGTCGAGCTCGACGTCGCCGGCCACGAGATGAGCCACGGCGTCAGCGGCGCCCTCGTCGGCTGGGAGGAGAACGGCGAGACCGGCGGCATGAACGAGGGCACCAGCGACATCTTCGGGACGCTGGTGGAGTTCTACGCCAACAACCCGAACGACAAGCCCGACTACACCATGGGCGAGCTGATCAACATCAACGGCGACAACCAGCCGCTGCGCTGGATGTACCACCCGTCGCTCGACGGCAACTCGCCCGACTGCTACAGCAGCAGCAACGGCAGCCTCGACCCGCACTACTCGCTCGGCCCGCTCGCGCACTGGTTCTTCCTCGCCGCCGTCGGCAGCGGCGACCACGGCTACGGCAACAGCCCGACCTGCAACAGCTCCACGGTGACGGGCATCGGCAACGACAAGGCCGGCAAGATCTGGTACAAGGCCCTGGCGTCCTACGCCAACAGCAACGAGAACTACGCGCAGGCGCGCACCGACTCGCTGAAGGCCGCGGCCGACCTGTACGGCACGCACTGCACCGAGTACAACACGATCAACGCCGCGTGGGCGGCGGTCAGCGTCACCGGCTCCGACCCCGTCCCGGGCACCTGCCCCGGCCAGGGCAACGGGCCCTCGGTCACCAGCCCCGGTGACCAGACCAGCACCGTCGGCCAGCCGGTGAGCCTGCAGATCAGGGCCACCGACCCCAACGGGCAGACGCTGTCCTACAGCGCGACCGGGCTGCCGGCCGGGCTGTCGATCAACGCGAGCAGCGGCCTGATCTCCGGCACCCCGACCACCGCGGGCACCAGCACCGTCACGGTCACCGCCAAGAACACCTCCGGCCAGACCGGCACGGCCACCTTCAACTGGACGGTCAACCCGCCCGGTGGCGGCGGCTGCTCCGCGCCCGGCGACAAGGTGGGCAACGGCGGGTTCGAGAACGGCACCACGCCCTGGACCACCACGTCCGGCGTCGTGTCCGCCAACGGCAACGGTGAAAGCGCCCACTCCGGGACGCACTTCGCCTGGCTCAACGGCTACGGGCAGTCGCACACCGACTCGGCCACCCAGTCGGTGACGATCCCGGCCAACTGCAAGGCGACGCTGACGTTCTACCTGCACATCGACACCGACGAGTCGCCCGGCACCGCCTACGACACGCTCACCGTCAAGGCGGGCAGCGCCACCGTCGCCACCTACTCCAACCTCAACGCCAACTCCGGTTACGCGCAGAAGAGCATCGACCTGTCCGCCTACGCGGGCAAGACCATCACGCTCTCCTTCTCCGGCACGGAGGACCAGTACCTCCAGACCAGCTTCGTCATCGACGACGTGGCCCTGAACGCCGGCTGACGCGCTAACCCCTACCCCCGCTCTGTCGCCGGTCCCCACCGCTGGGGGACCGGCGACAGCCATGAGCAAGGAGCACCATGACCAGCAGACTCCTGGCCGCCGCCACCGCCGTGGCGGCCGCGGCGGCCGGCCTCGCCGCGGCCGTCGCGCCCGCGCAGGCCACCACCGCGCCCGCGCAGGCCACCACCATGCCCGCGCAGGCCACCACCACGACCGACTGCCCTTCGGCCCAGGTCGTCTCGAACGGCGGGTTCGAGAGCGGCACGTCGCCCTGGACGACCACGTCCGGCGTCGTGTCCGCCAACGGCAACGGCGAGAGCGCCCACTCCGGCACGCATTTCGCCTGGCTGGACGGCTACGGCTCGTCCCACACCGACACCGCGTCCCAGTCGGTGACGCTGCCCGCCGGCTGCAAGGCGACCCTGTCGTTCTACCTGCACGTCGACACCGACGAGTCGCCCGGCACCGCCTACGACAAGCTCACCGTGAAGATGGGCGGCGACACCGTCGCCACCTACTCCAACCTCGACGCCGGCTCCGGCTACGTGAAGAAGAGCTTCGACGCGTCCGCGTACGCGGGCAAGACCGTCGCGCTCTCCTTCTCCGGGACGGAGGACTCCGGCGCCCAGACCAGCTTCGTCCTGGACGACGTCGCCCTCGACGTCTCCGGCGGCGGCACGCCGCCGCCCACCGGCGACGGCACCCGCACGCCCGACTCGCAGTCCTACACCGTCAACCTGACCAGCGACTCGTCCGGTGCCAACTGGCAGGGCCGCGAATCGGTCGCCTTCACCAACACCGACTCGGCTCCGCTGTCGGAGGTCTACCTGCGGCTGTGGGACAACGCCCACGGCAGCTGCCCGTCCACCCCGATCACCGTCAGCAACGTGACCGGCGGCTCCGCCTCGTCCCTCACGGTCGACTGCACCGCGATGAAGGTGACGCTGCCGAGCCCGCTGCCGCAGGGGCAGAGCGCGACCATCGCGTTCGACCTGGGCATCGCGGTGCCGTCCGGCGCCGACCGGTTCGGGCACGACGGGCCGTACAACTTCCTCGGCAACGCGCTGCCGGTCCTGGCCGTCCACGACGGCGACGGCTGGCACCTCGACCCGTACACCAACAACGGCGAGTCGTTCTACGGGCTGGCGGGCGACTACAAGGTGACGCTCGACCACCCCAGCTCGCTGTCGGTGCCGGCGACCGGCACCTCGGTCGACACCCCCGGCTCGTCCGGCCGGACGGTCACCACCGCGACCGCGACCCACGTCCGCGAGTTCGCCTGGGGCGCCGGCCCGTTCTCCAAGATCTCCGCCACCTCGCCGAAGGGCGTCAAGGTGAACATGTACTGGGTGAGCGGCATCAGCCAGTCCAGCGCCCAGCAGATGCTGTCGCTGGCCACCGACGCGATCGACGCCCACTCCGGCCGCTTCGGCGACTACCCGTACGGCGAGGTCGACGCGATCCTCGACAACAACTTCTGGTTCGGCGGCATGGAGTACCCCGGTTTCGTGCTCGACCTGGTCAGCGACGTGGCGCTGCCGCACGAGCTGGCGCACCAGTGGTGGTACGGGATCGTCGGCGACGACGAGTACAACCACCCCTGGCTGGACGAGGCGTTCGCCGACTACGCCACCGACCTGTACCGGGGCGTCAGCGGCGCGGGCTGCTGGAACAGCGTCTCCTGGGCCTCGTCCGAAGAGAAGATCACCAACTCGATGGCGTACTGGGACGCGCACTCGTCGCGCTACTCCACCGTCGTCTACAACTACGGCAAGTGCGCCCTGCACGACCTGCAACGCCTGATCGGTGACTCCGCCATGGCGAACCTCCTCAAGACGTACGCCAAGAGCCACTGGTACGGCATCTCCACCACCGCCGAGTTCAAGAAGGCCGCGCAGGCGGCCACGTCGACCGACCTCACCTCCTTCTGGTCCCAGCACCGCATCGAGGGCTGACCCCTGCCAGGCGATCCAGGCGCGGGGTATCGCGCCTGGATCGCCAGCGGGAGGAGTCAGCGGCCGTTGAGCAGGGTGCTGATCTCTCGGGCGAGCGGCCCGGCCAGGGGGTGGGCGGTGAAGCCGGCGGCGGCCCAGTCCCTGATGCCGTCGGCGACGAGCAGCTGGGCGATGCGCGCGGTCCGCGCGACGTCCGCGTCCGCCGGGAGCTTGCCGTCGCGGTGCGCCTGCCGGAAGGGCTCGAGGAAGAGGAAGGCGAGGTCGGCGTCGGTGGCGCCGCCGGCCAGGGCGCGCCGCTCGGTGCGGTAGGTCTCGATGACGGTCTCGAAGACCAGCTCAGGCGGGTAGCGGCGCATGTTGCGCTCCAGCACCTCGATGACGGCTTCGATCAGGTCGGCGAGCGTGTAGGGGCGGGACGCGACGGCCCGGGCGGCGAGGTGCGCGTCGCGCATGGTGAACACCTCGATCTCCGTGAGCACGTCTTCCTTGCGGGCGAAGTACACGTAGAACAGCGCCTTGGAGACGCCGGCGGCCTTGCAGATGTCGGTGACGGTCGTCCCGGCGAAGCCCTTGGTGCGCCACAGGGCCAGCGCCCCCTGGACGATCGCGTCCCGGCTGGCATGGGAACGCGCGCGCACCGGAACGGCCCTTCCCTGACCGTGGTCATCTTTCGGGTCGGGGGGAACGTGCGCCATGGCAGGGGACCTTACCGCATCGAGATTATTGACTACCGTCAGGAAGGGGGGCATGCTCCAGCTACGGCAGGCCGTCTTCCGCATGAGGAGAACCTGCTTTCCAGCTGAAGAGGGAGAGGAAGCGTATGCAGGTCCTCACCGCGAAAGAGGAGTCGGCCTTCTCGGCTCTGCGGGCCCAGCAGGTGATCCTGTGGTCCGCGCCCGTGCTCGCGCTCGTCCTGCTGGTGCTGTTCGCCGCCTTCCCGGGCTTCTTCCCGCCCATGTCGCCGGACATGAGCGCCGCCGAGGTCGGGGCGTTCTACCGGGACCACACCGCGCTGATCCAGCTCAGCATGGTCGGCTTCAACCTGTTCGGCATCCTGATCGTCCCGTTCTTCGTTCTGATCATGGTGCAGATGCAGCGGATGCGCAGCGAGAGCCACATCTACGCCTTCTCCTACCTCACCGCCGTCGTGGCCGGGGCGACCCTGTTCGCGCTGTCGGACGTCCTCTTCGCCGTGGCCGCCTTCCGGCCCGACCGGGGCGATGACCTGATCCAGGTGCTCAACGACCTGGCCTGGATCTTCTTCATCGCGCCGATCGGCATGCTGGTGGCCCAGTTCGTGCTGCTGGCCCTGGCCGTCTACGCCGACGACCGCCGGAGCCCGGTCTTCCCGCGCTGGGTGGGGCACTACGCGCTGCTGACCGCGCTGGCCATGGCGCCCTCGGCGGGGGCGGCGGTGTACCGCGACGGTCCCCTGGCCTGGGACGGGCTGGTGTCGTTCTGGCTGCGCAACGGCGCCTTCGCGCTCTTCGCCGTGGTGATGTTCTTCGTCCTGCGCGCCGCCCTGCGGCACCAGGCCGAGCAGGACGGGCTTCCGTCATGACGGACACCGACGCCGCCCCCACCGAAGAGGGGGCCGGTGAGTCCGCGAAGCCGAAGCGGGCGGGCAAGCGGGAGGTCTGGCTCGTCTACTGGGCGTTCACCGTCTTCTACACCGCCCTGTCGGTCGGGATATGCCTGCTGGGGCGGGCCACCCCGCCGCCCCGTCCCGACGTCACCGGCCTGCTGGCCGCGGCCTGGTTCGACAAGCACCACCTGGGCATCCAGATCGGCTTCGTGTTCCTCCTGGTGATCGCCGGAGGCGCCGCGATCTCCAACGGCATCATCGGCTACTTCATGAAGCGGATGTCGTCCGGCAGGATGCTCGCCTACGCCTACATCGCCACCATGGGGGTGGGCGCCGTCCCGGGATTCCAGGTGCTGCTGGTCTGTTGGCTCACCGCGACGTTCCGGCCCGACCGCTCTCCCGACACCCTGTACCTGCTCTACGACCTCGGCATGCTGTCGTACAACGGGTCTCTCGGCTGTTTCACGGCCGCCTACACCGTTCTGGCCATCGCCGTCTTCTACGACCGCAACCGCATCTTCCCCAAGTGGTTCGCCTACGTCACCGTCTGGCAGATCGTCACCGAGATCCTGGCCAGCCAGATGTGGCTCCACCATTCCGGCGCCTTCGCCTGGAACGGCGTGATCACCCTCTACATCGCCATCGTCATCTTCGGCCTGTGGATCGCCTGCTTGCTGGTCCTCCTCCGCAAGGCCGCCGGACGCGAGACCGTGCGCACCCCCGCCCTCTACGAGGCGGAGGGCACCCGATGACCGCTCCCGGCACCACGACGCGAACCCGCCCTCCGGCCCGTGGACGGCGCCTGCCCGGCGATGTCGACATGTGGGTGATGGTCCTGGGCGATCTGTTCTTCTTCGGCTGCTACTTCGTCACCTACATGGTCTTCCGCGCCATGTCGACCGACGAGTTCACCGCCTCCCAGCGGCACCTGAACGTCGACATCGGCGTCATCAACACCGTCGTCCTGCTCACCAGTTCCCTGTTCGCCGCCCTCGCCGTGCTCGCCGTCCGGGAAGGGGCGCTGCGGCACGCCCAGCGGCTGCTCCTGGCCACTGGCGCGTGCGGCGTGGTCTTCGCCCTGATCAAGGTCTACGAGTGGCACGTCGAGATCAGCCACGGCCGCACGATCCATGACGAGTTCTTCAGCTTCTACTTCGTCCTCACGGGCGTCCACCTCGTCCACCTGGCGCTCGGCCTGCTCGTCCTGGGCGTCGCGGTCCGCGAGCTGCGCGACCCCCGCAGGCGACGGCCGACGATCGTCGAGCAGAGCGTCCTGTTCTGGCACATGGTCGACCTGCTGTGGGTCGTCATCTTCGCCCTCCTCTACCTGATGAGGTGACCCGCGTGACCGCACCCGCCGACCGGCTCCTGAGGAAGGACAAGCGGACCGTCTTCGTCGCCTGGGCCGCCCTGACGGCCGCGACCGTCCTCGCCTGGCTTCTCACCCCCGGCGAATCCCAGACCGCGACGACGCTGGGCAACGAGCTCGTCGCCGCCATCGTCGTGCTCGGCCTCGTCAAATGCCGGCTGATCATCCGTTACTTCATGGAGGTCCGCAACGCGCCCCGTTGGCTCCGGGCCGCGACGGACGGGTGGCTCGCCGTCCTCTGGCTGACCCTGCTGGTCGTCTACCTGGTCTGAGCAGGTCAGTCGTGCTCGTCGCGGTAGGCGGCGATGACGTCCGGGGCGGGGCCGTCCATGCGGACGCGGCCGTGGTCGAGCCAGATCGCCCGGTCGCAGGTCTCCTCGACGGTGCCGAGGCTGTGGCTGACCAGGACGACCGTGGCGGCCTGGTCGCGCAGCTGCTTCAGCCGGTCCTCGCTGCGCCGCCGGAACCGGGCGTCGCCGGTGGCGAGCGCCTCGTCGATCATCAGGATCTCGCTGGTCTGCGCGGTGGCGATGGCGAACCGGAGCCGCTGCGCCATGCCGGTCGAGTACGTCTTCATCGGCATGTCGACGAACTTGCCGAGCCCGGAGAACTCCACGACGTCGTCGTACTTCTCGCGGACCTCGCGCAGCGGCATGCCCATCGCCAGGCAGCCGAGGACGATGTTGCGCTCGCCGGTGAGGTCGTTCATCAGCGCGGCGTTCACGCCGAGCAGGACGGGCTGCCCGCAGGTGAACACCTGGCCGCGGTCGCTCGGCAGCAGCCCGGCGATGCTGCGCAGCAGGGTCGTCTTGCCGGAGCCGTTGGAGCCGACCACGCCGACCGACTCGCCCCGGCGCAGGACGAACGAGACGCCGCGGAGGGCGTGCACCTCGCGCGGCCGCGGCCGGCTACGCCGCAGCAGCCGCGCGGCGCGGGAGGATCCGGCGCCGGCCTCGGCGCCGAGCACCCGGTAGGTGACGTGCAGCCGGTCGACGACGACCATGGGATCGGTGCCGGGCCCCGCCGGGTGCTCGCCCGTCCCGGGGTCGTCCCGGGGCGGCGGGTCGGGATCTGACGGCATGGCAGGTCCTTTCCGCTCGGCGCGACCGTCAGCGGCGGCCCCCGGCCGGGGCTCGCTCGCGCAGGTCCTTCCCGCAGGCGGGAGGGGTACTCATCGCCGCGCGGCCCGCCCGCGCAGGACGGCGAGCAGGACGAGCGCGGCCACCTGGATCGCGGCGACCACGGCGACCAGCGCGGTGACCGACCGGTCGTAGAGGGCGCCGGTGAGCGCGCCGCCCGCCAGCGCCGCGACCCCGAGGACGCCGGCGAAGATCCCGTAGGCGGTGGCCCGGCGCCGCGACGGGACCAGGTCGGCAACGACCGCGCGCAACGTGGACTCCTGGATCCCGACGGCCGCGCCCCAGACCAGGGCGCCCACGACGGCCGGCGCCACCGAGTCGGTGAACGCCAGGGCGGGGACGATCGCGGAGAGCACGGGCAGGGCGGCGAGCGCGCGCGGGCCGACGCGGTCGTAGAGCCAGCCGGTGGCGAGCGCGGAGACGGCGTCGGCGGCCATCGCCCCGGCGTACAGCACCGGCACGAGCTCGGCGGGCATGAGGTGCCGGTGGACGAGGTGGAACGACAGCACCCCGAACGTCGCGAACCCGGTCATGGTGACGGCCGTGAACGCCGCGTACACGAAGAAGGCGCGCGGCAGCGCAGGCCCGGCTTCCTCGCCGCGCGGCACGGCTTCCTCGTCCCGTGGCGCGGGCTCGTACTCCGCCGGATCCGGCACCCGCGCGCGGAGCCAGAACAGCAGGGCCAGGGCGGCGGCGCCGGGGACGGCCAGCACGCCCAGCGCGGGGCCGTAGCCGGCGGTGACCGCGAGCACACCCGCCACCGTCAGCGGGCCGACCAGCGCGCCGATCTGGTCCATCGCCTCGTGCACGGCGAACCCGCGGCCCCGTCCGGTGGTGGCGGTGGCGTGCGAGAGCAGGGTGTCCTTAGCCGGGGACCGGACGGCCTTGCCGACCCGCTCGGCGATCACCAGCGCGCACGCGACCCACAGCACGCCGGTCAGGCCGAGCACGGGCACGGACACGGCCGTCAGGGCGTACCCGGCGATGGTCAGCGTCCAGAACCGGCGGGTGCGGTCGGCGAGCGGGCCGGACACCAGCCGCAGGCCGAGCGCGGCGGCCTCGCCCGCCCCGGTGACGAGGCCGACCACCGTCGCCGACGCGCCGAGCGAGGCCAGCAGCGGCCCGGTGATCGACCGCGCCCCCTCGTACACGAAGTCCATGAGCAGGGAGACGACGCCGAACACGACGATGAACCGCCACGGCGACAGCGCGGCGCCGCGGTCCCGGGTGGTCATCGGCGCCCGCCGGCTGCTCGCATCGGTGTCCTTCCGTCGCGCCCGCGTGGAGGTCCAGTGTGCGCGACGGCCCGATCTCAGACGCGGAAGACGCGCATCTGGAGGGCGAGGGTCGCGTAGTAGCCGACGAGGGTGGTGAGCTCGAAGACGGTCTCCCGGTCCAGCGGCGGGACACAGGCGGCCCAGGTCTCGTCGTCCACGTCGCCGGCGACGAGGGCCCGGGAAAGGCGCAGGACGGCCGCCTCGACGGGGTCGCCGAGGTCCAGCGGGTTCCCGGCGGCGATCGCGGACAGCTCCGCCTCGGTGAGCCCGGCGGCCCGTCCGACGGCTTCGTGAGCGGTGCGCTCGAACGCGCTGTCCCAGTGGGCGGCGACGACGAGGATCGCCATCTCGCGGGACCGGCCGCTGAGCGCGCCCTGGTACCGGACGGCCGCGCCGACCCGTTGCAGGGCGTCGCCGAGCGCGGGGCGGAGCAGAAACTCGTTGAACGGCCCCTGCAAGACGCCCTCGTCCGAGACCAGGTCGAACAGGCGCGGGCCCTTGGCGCGCGGGCCCTCGGTGATGGAGCGGTACAGCGCGAGGCGCTCGCCGTCGAGTTCGCCGGGCGTGAAGGCGTACTGGCGGGTCGTCGGGTCGGTCGTCATCGGGTCCTCAATCTGGTGGTGATGTCGGCGGCCGTGGCGCGGAGCCGGTCGAGGATGTCCCCGCGCAGGTCGTCCAACGGACGGCGCAGCGCGGACACGGCGACGTTCACCGCGGCCACGGGGACGGCGCCGGAGCCGAACACCGGGACCGACACCGACCGCAGGCCCTGGGCGAGCTCCTGGTCCTGGACGGCGTACCCGTCGCGGCGGATCTCCTCCAGCTGCGCGCGGAGTCCGTCCATGCCGGTGACGGCGTTCGGTCCGGCGCCGGGCGCGAACGAGGCGCCGGTGATGCGGCGGTCCAGCTCGTCCGGCGGGAGGTGGGCGAGCAGGAGCTTGCCCATGGACGTGTAGGGCGCGGGCAGCGTCGAGCCGACGTGGACGTTCGCGGTGACCAGGTCGGCGTTGCGCAGCCGCGCGAGGTACAGGACGCGGTCCTCGACCAGGACGCCGAGGTTGACGGTCTCGCCGGTGGCGTCGGCGAGCAGCCGCAGCGGGCGGTCGCTGAGCTGCACCAGGCCGGAGCCGCGCATCGCCGCCGAGCCGAGGGTGAGCACCTTGACGCCGGGCTGGACCGTGCCGTCGTGCCGCCGCTCCAGGTAGCCGAGGTCTTCGAGGGTGCAGACGATCCGGAACGCGGTGGGCATCGGGATGCCGGTCAGCGCGGAGATCTCGCTGGTGCGCAGGGACAGCGTCGCGCCGTCGAACAGGCCCAGCACCTGCAGCCCCTTGGCGAGCGCGGCGATGTGGTAGCGCGAGCGGTCGGGCTCGGTACCCGCGGCCCCGGGGGCCTCGGGGGTCACGGCCCGCCGCCGGGGGCCCGCCTTGACGCCATGACCGGCGTCACACCATACTCGTGCTTAGTGAAAGTAGCTTTCATACAGTGAAAGCTAGCTGGGGAAGGCGAGGAACCGCAAGTGGCAGACGGGACGACTCAACCGGCGCCGGGCACCGGCACCGCGTGGCTGGGCCTGCACGGCGCCCGGGTGCTGGTGCTCGGCGCGGGCGGGATCGGCGCCGAGTGCGCCCGCGGCTACCTCGACGCCGGCGCGGTCGTCACCGCGGTCGACCGGGACGCCGGCCGGCTCGCCGCGCTGGAGCCGGGCCCCGACGGGACCAAGCCGCACACCATCGCCGCCGACCTCACCGAGAAGGGCGCGGGCGGCGCGGTCGTCGAGCAGGCCGTCCAGACGATGGGCGGCCTCGACGTCCTGCTGCACTGCGTCGGGATCAACGACCGGCGCCCGGTGCTGGAGTTCACCGAGGACGACTGGGACCGGATCCTGCGCACCAACCTGTCCTCCGCGTTCGGCGCCGCGCAGGCCGCCGGGCGGCACATGGTGGAGGCGGGCCACGGGCGGATCGTCTTCCTGTCCTCGGTGTCGGGGCACCTGGCGCACCAGAAGCACGGGCCGTACGCCGCGTCCAAGGGCGGGATGAACCAGATGATGCGGGTCATGGCCGCCGAGTGGGCCCGGCACGGCGTGACCGTGAACGCGGTCGCGCCCGGCTACGTCGAGACGCCGCTGACCGCCGCCTACCTGGAGCAGCCGGGCGTCCGCGAGGGCCTGGTGCGGCTCGTCCCGGCGGGCCGGCTCGGCACGCCCGCGGAGGTCGTGGGCCCCATCCTGTTCCTGTCCTCACCGCACGCGGCGTTCATGACGGGTCATGTCATGTACGTCGACGGCGGACGCACGCTCGTCTAAATGCATTTGCCGGGGGTGTGGGGGTCGTCCCCCACAAACGACAGTTGCCGGGGGTGTGGGGGTCGTCCCCCACAAATGACATGACAAGGGAGAACGACATGGCTCAGAAGATCTTCCCGCGGTTCGAGGGGAAGACGGTGCTGGTGACCGGGGCCGGCACCGGGTTCGGCGCCGAGATCGCCGTGCGCGCCGCTCAGGAGGGCGCCCGCGTCGGGGTGCACTACAACTCCTCCAAGCAGGGCGCCGAGCGCACCGCGGAGCGGGTCCGCGAGGCGGGCGCCGAGGCGTTCGTCGTGCAGGCCGACATCGGCTCGTGGGACGCGATCCGCGCCCTGGCCGACGAGGTGTTCCAGCTCGCCGGCGAGCTCGACGTGCTGGTCAACAACGTCGGCGACGTCGCGACCGAGCAGATGTCGTGGCGCGAGCTGACGCAGGAGTCCCTGGACCGCGTCATCGACGTGGACGTCAAGGGCACGCTGCTGATGACGCACGAGTTCGGCTCCCGGATGCTGGAGCAGGGCCACGGCTCGATCGTGAACATCGGCTCCACCGTGGTGGTGCGCGGCAGCGCCCGCGCCCCGCAGTACGCCGCCGCCAAGTACGGGCTGCTCGGCATCACCAAGTCGTACGCGGCGGCGTTCGCGCCGGCCGTCCGCGTCAACACGTTCGCGCCCGGCTTCATGGAGACCGGCGCGACGCTGGAGCGCGAGGACTGGAAGTCGGGCCGCCGCGAGAAGCTGATCGCGCAGACCCCGCTGGGCCAGATCCCGCCGCCCGAGGTCGTCGCGGGCACCGCGCTGTTCCTGGCGACGGAGGACGCCTCGCACATCACGGGCGCCTACATGCTCGCCGACGGCGGGTTCAACATGGTCGGGGCGTAGGGCCGTGGCGGGGCAGCGCGAGGAGAGCGCCGTGGCCGGGAACGTCCGGGAAGCTGCGGCGGTTCGGGAGACGGAGCGGCCGAGGGTGGCCGCCCGGGACCTCACCCTCGCCTACGGCGACACGACGGCGGCGACGGAGCTGACGTTCGACGTGCGGCCGGGCGAGTTCGTCAGCCTGATCGGGCCGTCCGGGTGCGGGAAGAGCTCGGCGCTGCGCGCGGTGGGCGGCCTGCTCGTGCCGGTGTCCGGGGAGCTGCTGGTGGACGGGACGCCGGTCGACGGCCCCCGCCCGCGCGACGTGGCGTTCGTCTTCCAGGACCTCGCGCTGTACCCGTGGCGCAGCGCCGTCCGCAACGTGGAGGTCGCGCTGCAGTTCGCCGGGGTCGGCCGCGCCGAGCGGCGGGCGCGGGCGATGGACGCGCTGCGCGCGGTCGGGCTCGGCGACGTCCCGCACCGGTTCCCGCACCAGCTGTCGGGCGGGATGCGGCAGCGGGTCGCGATCGCGCGGGCGCTGGTGTCGGACGCGTCGATCCTGCTGCTGGACGAGCCGTTCGCCGCACTGGACGAGCTGTCCCGGCTGAAGATCGGCGAGCAGCTCGTCACGCTGCTGGAGGAGCACGGCAAGACGGTGCTGTTCGTGACGCACAGCCTGTCGGAGGCGGCGTACCTGTCGGACCGGATCATCGTGATGACGCCGCGCCCGGCGACCATCAAGGAGGTCATCGAGGTCCCGCTGCCGCGGCCGCGCGAGCCGCAGGTGCTGCGCACGCCGGAGTTCCACGCGCTCACCGACCGGCTGTCGGCGCTGCTGCTGGAGGACGACCCCGGAGACGTGCGGTGATCGCGCCGCGCCGCGTGCTCGTCTACGCGGGGACGGTCGCGTTCGTCCTGGCGCTGTGGGCGCTGCTCGCCGGGACCGGGGCGGTCGAGCCGCTGCTGCTGCCGCCGATCGGCGACGTGTGGCGGGCGCTCTCCGACCTGGCCGCGGAGCCGTCGAAGCTGCTGGAGCCGGTCGGCACCACGCTGGAGGAGACGGCGATCGCGTTCGGGATCGCGGCCGTGGTCGCGCTGCCGGTCGGCGTGCTCGTCGGCTCGTCGCGGCTGCTGCGCCGCGCGTACGAGCCCGTCCTGACCGGCCTGAACGCGCTGCCGCTGGTGATCCTGTACCCGGTGCTGGCGGCGACGCTCGGGGTCGGCTCGCACTCCAAGATCGCGCTCGGCACGCTCTACGCGTTTTTCCCCATCGCGATCGCGGCGGCCCGCGCCACCGCGACCGTCGACGGGCGGCTCATCACCGCCGCGCAGACCATGGGCGCCACCCGCGCGCAGTGGCTGACCGGCGTCGTCCTGCCCGCCGTGCTCGGCCCGGTGCTCGCCGCGATGCGGGTGTCGCTGGGCCTGGCGCTCGTCACCGTGATCGCGTCGGAGTTCATCGCGGGCGCCGCCGGGATCGGCTACCAGCTCGGCACCGCCAGCCAGAGCCTCGACAGCCCGGGCCTGTTCGCCTGGATCGTCATCGCCTGCCTGGTCACGGTCGCCGTCAACCTCCTGTTCTCCCTCACCACCCACATGCTGCAGAAAGGCGTCACCCGATGATGGTCACCGCAAGGATCGCCGCGGTCGCGGCGCTGTGCGCCGCCGCGCTCACCGCGTGCGGCGGTGGCGGCTCGTCCGGTCCGTCCACCTCGATCAAGCTGGGGCTCGTCCAGGCGCAGGACTTCGTGCACGCGATGCCCGCGCGGGTCGCCGTCCAGCAGGGGTTCTTCAAGGACGCCGGGCTGGACGTCAAGGTCGTCGACTTCAGCGCCGGGTCCGACCTCACCAAGGCGATGACCGGCGGGTCGATCGACGTCGGCGCCGCGACCGGGCTGGACGCGGTGTCGGGCGCCGCGAAGAAGCTCGACACCCAGGCGTTCTACGGGGTGATGGGGCAGAGCCCGATGGCGCTGATCGTCCCGGAGAAGTCCGGCATCACCGGCTTCTCCGGGATCGCGGGCAAGAAGCTCGGCATCTCCAAGGCCGGCTCGCTCACCGACTACATCACCCGCGCGACCGCCGAGGCCTCCAAGGTGGACTTCGAGAAGGTCAAGGAGGTCCCGCTCGGCGACCCGGCGGCGACGATGTCGGCGATGAAGCGCGGCGACGTCGACGGGTTCGTCCTGCCGGTCAACTTCGGGTTCCTGCTCCAGGCCAAGCACGAGGGCAAGATCGCGCAGAAGGCGTCGGATGTGCTCGGCCCGAACTCGCAGTTCGCCGTGCTGATGGCCAAGAAGTCCACCATCTCGGGCAACAAGGCGAACCTGAAGAAGCTCGCCGGCGCCTACACCAAGGCGCTCACCTGGATGAAGGCCAACAAGCAGCCGACCGTCGACCTCGCCGTCGCCAAGCTCGGCATGCCGAAGCCGATCGCCGAGCAGACCTACGACGCGCTGGTCGGCGGCTTCACCCCGGACGGCGCCGTCAGCGCCGCGGGCATGGCCGGGTACGCCAAGGCGCTGCCGAAGCTCGGCATCGCGACGTCGTCGCCGGCGCAGGACGCCTACCTCAGCACCGAGATCGTCTCGGCGAAGTGACATGACGGCCATCACCGGATCCGCCCCCGCGGCCGCGCGGCGCACGGCGCGGCCGCGGGAGGCGGCGGCGGTCCAGCTCGTCCGCTGGGGCACGGTGGCCGCGCTGGTCGCGGTCTGGGAGGCGCTGACCCGCCTGTCGGACGCGGGCGGCGACTACCTCACCTCGCCCAGCCGGATCGTCGCCGACGGCCTGCCGAAGGTGCTGGAGGGCGACTCGCTGACCCTCGTCGGGTACACCACGTACCGGTTCCTGATCGCGTTCGCGATCACCGCGGTGGCGGGCCCCGCGATCGGGCTGCTGCTCGGACGCCTCAACAAGCACGTCTACCTCGGCGGACGCGACGTCGTGTCGGTGCTGTACGCGCTGCCGATGGCGCCGCTGTACCCGCTGTTCGTGCTCTGGCTCGGCCTCGGCGACGGCTCGGAGATCGCGTTCGGCGTCATCCACGGGATCATCCCGGTGATCCTCATGACGATGACGGCGGGCGCGGCGGTCGAGCCCGCCGTGCTGGACTCCGGCCGCGCCATGGGCGCCGGGCGGCTGCGCCGGCTGCTGTTCCTGGTGGTGCCCGCCTGCCTGCCCGACATCATCGGCGCGCTGAAGATCGGCGCGGCGCTGTCGCTGCTCGGCGTGCTGCTGGCGGAGCTGATGATCTCGGTGGACGGCGTCGGCACGTTCATCTCCACCCAGATCACCAACCACGGCGCCGCCGCGCTGGACGCCATGGTCCTGGTCGTCTGCGTCGGTGCCCTCGCCGTCAACGCGGCGCTCTCGGCGATCGAGAAGCGCGCCTCGCGCGGCCGCCCGGATCGCCCCTGACCTGCTGATTCCCCCATTCACCGAGGAAACTGGAACCCATGAAACTGATCACCTTTGACGAGGGCCGGGTCGGGCGGCTCGACGGCGACGACGTCATCGAGCTGGACGTCCCGTCGACCCGCGCGTACTTCGAGCGGGACGGGAAGGTCGGCGAGACCGGCGAGCGGCTGAAGCTGGCGGACGTGCGGCTGCGCGCGCCGATCCGGCCGAAGAAGTTCTTCCACACCGCCGGCAACTTCGCCGACCACCACGAGGAGCTCCAGGCCGTCAACTGGTCGCACCCGGTGCACAAGGGCATCGTGTTCTTCCAGAACGTCGACGCGATCATCGGCCCGGACGACCCGATCGTCTACCCCGAGCACCTCACCAAGGAGCTGGACTACGAGCTGGAGCTGGCCGTCATCATCGGCAAGCCCGGCAAGTTCTTCGGCCCGGACGAGGCGGTCGAGCACATCGCCGGGTTCACGGTCTTCAACGACATCACCGCGCGCGACATCCAGCGCCGCGAGATGGAGTCGGGCGTGTTCTCGTTCAGCAAGGCGATCGACACGTTCTGCCCGATCGGCCCGTACATCGTCACGGCCGACGAGATCGACGACATGCAGAACCTGGCGATGCAGCTGCGGGTGAACGGCGACGTGCGGCAGACCGGGCACACCAAGCAGATGCGCGTGTCGATCCCGCACCTGGTGGCGTACCACTCGCCGCAGATCTTCAGCGCCGGCGACATCATCACCACCGGCACCGTCTCGGGCGTCGCGGCCGTCCAGCCGAACCCGTTCGACTTCTACCTGCGCCCCGGCGACGTCGTCGAGGCCGAGATCGAGGGCGTCGGGACGCTGCGCAACCACGTCGTGTCCTGGCAGGACGCGCACGGCGAGCCCGCTCCGGAGAAGGTCGACTGGTGAGGATCGCCAACCTCAAGGGCCGCCTCGTCGTGGTGATCGGCGAGGTGGCCGTGGACGTCGCGGAGGCGAGCGGCGGGCGGTTCGCCGCCGACCCGCAGGCCGTCTTCGCCGAGTGGGACGCCTTCCGCGACTGGGCCGCGGGTCTCGACGCCGCGCAGGGGACGCCGTTCGCGGTCGAGGACCTCGGGGCGCCCGTCCCGCGCCCGGCGCAGGTGTTCGCGATCGGGATCAACTACGCCGAGCACGCCGCCGAAGCGGGATACCCGCCGGACTCGGCGCCGGTGACGTTCACGAAGTTCCCGAGCTGCCTCGCCGGGCCCGTCTGCGACGTCGAGCTGCCGTCCGACACCGTGGACTGGGAGGTCGAGGCCGTCGTCGCGATCTCCCGGGAGACCTACCGGATCGGCCGCGACGGCGCCTGGGACCACGTCGCCGGCATCACCCTCGGCCAGGACCTGTCCGAGCGGACCGCGCAGCTCGCGGGCGCGAAGCCGCAGTTCAGCCTGGCCAAGTCGCACGCGAACTTCGGGCCGACCGGCCCCTGGCTGGTCACCCCGGACGCGTTCGGCGACCCGTCCGACCTGGCGATCTCGTGCAGCCTCGCGGGCGAGACGGTGCAGAGCGCGCGCACCTCCTCGATGATCTACGACGTCCCGGAGCTGCTCGTCCGGCTGTCGCGGGTCTGCCGGCTGTTCCCCGGCGACCTGGTCTTCACCGGGACGCCGCCGGGCGTCGGCAACGCCCGCACCCCGAAGCGGTTCGTCCGGCCGGGCGAGGTCCTGGTCAGCGAGCTGGAGGGGGTCGGGCGCATCACGCAGCGGTTCGTCGCCGCCGGGAGCGCCCCGTGAGCGTCCGGGTCCTGGAGGGCGTCGAGTACGCGGCGGAGGTCGGGTACCGGCCGCTGCTCCTCGACCTCTACCTGCCTCCCGTGGACGGCGCGCCGGTCGTGCTGTTCCTGCACGGCGGCGGCTGGCAGCGCGGGACCCGCCGCGACTTCGGGCGCGAGTTCGCCGATTGGCGGCCGTCCCCGTTCGAGCGAATCGCCGAGGCGGGGCTCGCGGTCGCGTCCGTGGACTACCGGCTGTCGGGCGAGGCGCGGTATCCCGCGCAGCTCCAGGACGTGCGGGCGGCGGTCGGCTGGCTGCGCGAGCACGGCGGCGAGCACGGGTTCGACGGGACGCGGGTCGTGGCGTGGGGCGAGTCGGCCGGGGCGCACCTGGGCGCGCTCGCCGCGCTCACCGGCCCCGGGATCGCGGCCGTGGTCGGCTGGTACGGGGTCTACGACCTGTCCGCGATGCCCGAGCCCGGCGATCCGTCGTCGCGGGAGTCGCGGCTGCTCGGGTCGGCGGTCGGCGGCGTGCCCGCGCTCGCCGCCGAGGCCAGCCCGGTCGCGCACGTCCACGCGGGCGCGCCGCCGTTCCAGCTCTGGCACGGGACCGCCGACCGCGCGGTGCCGATGGCGCAGAGCGAGCGGATGGCGGAGGCGCTGCGCGCGGCGGGCGTCCCGGTCGAGTTCCGGCGGGTCGAGGGCGCGGGCCACATCTGGCGGGACGCGCCGGACGTCGGCGCCGTCTTCCGGGATTCGCTGGAGTTCGCCCGTGGCGTCCGGGCGTGACCTGGATTACGCTGGCGTTACCACACTAAGAAAGTCGCTTTCATTCACTAAAAGTCGAGGGGAGGCCCGCGATGGGCGAGATCGTGTTCACCGGCGGATCGGTGTTCGACGGGTCCGGCCGGGACCCGTTCCCCGGCGAGGTCGTCGTGCGCGGCGACCGGATCGCCGCCGTCCGTCCGGGCCACTCCCCCGCGCCCGAGGGCGCGACCGTGATCGACTGCGCGGGCGCGACCGTCATGCCGGGCCTGGTCGAGGGGCACGCGCACCTGACGTTCCCCTCGGCCGTCGGCCATCTGGAGCCCCGCTTCAACCCGCCGGTCGACGTGTCGTTCTTCGGCGCCCCGCCCACGGCCGAGGAGCACCTCGCGCTCGCCGAGCGCAACGCCCGGATCCTCCTCGACGCGGGCTTCACCAGCGCGTACTCGGCCGGCTCCCTCACCCCCGGCAACGTCGAGGTCCAGCTCCGCGACCGGATCGCGGCCGGCGAGGTGCCGGGGCCGCGGCTGCGCGCCGCCAGCTTCGAGCGCGACAACAACCCCGTCCGGCACGGCGCCGAGGCCACCACCCCGACCGGCCTGGCCCGCTTCATCGCCGAGCAGGCCGCGCTCGGGTTCGACTCGGTGAAGCTGCTGCTCAGCAACGACGACGTGTTCGTCGCCGGCGGCTCGATGCAGACCCAGTACACCGCCGAGGAGGCCGCGGCGGCGGGCGCCGCCGCGCGGGAGGCGGGCGTGTGGCTGAACTGCCACGCGCAGAACCCCGAGTCGATCAAGCTGGCGGTCCGCAACGGGTTCCGGTCGGTGTACCACTGCTCGTACGCCGACGAGGAGGCCCTCGACCTGCTCGAGGAGCACAAGGACGAGCTGTTCACCGCCCCCGCCGTCGGGATCATGTGGGCGAACGTCCACGAGGCCGAGGAGTTCGGCATCGACCGGGCCATGGCCGAGCGCATGGGATCGGTCGCGCAGCTGGAGGCGCAGACCGCGCTCTACCCGGAGATGCGGCGGCGCGGCATCCGCGTCCTGCCCGGCGGCGACTACGGCTTCCCGCAGACCCCCATCGGCCGCAACGCCCGCGACCTGCAGCTCTTCGTGGACCTGTTCGGCTACACCCCCGCCGAGGCGCTCGTCGCCGCGACGAAGTGGGGCGGCGAGGTCATGGACATGGCCGGCGAGCTGGGCCTGCTCGCGCCGGACTACCTGGCCGACCTGCTCGTCGTGCAGGGCGACCCGGCGCGCGACGTCTCCGTCCTCCAGGACCCGGCCAACCTCGACGTGATCATGCAGGGCGGCCGCTTCCACAAGGGCGGCCCCGCATGATCGCCCGTTTCGCCGCGCTCGTCGCGCTCGCCGAGGAGATCGGGCTCAGCGGCCGCCGAGCAGCATCGTGATCTCCGCGCACGTGCGCTGCACGAGCGGCCGGATCTCCTCCAGCAGCCGCTCCGTGGAGACCTCGGTCGCGGGCACCGCCACGTTCACCGCGGCGACCACCTTCCCGGACGCGTCCCGGACGGGCGCCGCCACCGACCGCAGCCCGTAGGCGAGCTCCTCGTCCTGCACCGCCCAGCCGCGCTCCCGGGCCTGCGCCAGCGCGGGACGCAGCTCGTCCGGCGACGCCACCGCGTTCGGGCCGGCGGGACCGGTGAACGACGCGCCGGTCAGCGCCCGCTCCAGCTCCTCGCCGTCCAGGTGGGCGAGGAGCAGCTTGCCCATCGACGTCCGGACGGCCGGCAGCCGCGACCCGACCTGGATGTTGGCCGTCACCAGGTCGTTGTTGCGCAGCCTGACCAGGTACAGCACCTGGTCGCCCGACAGCACTCCGAGGTTCACCGTCTGCCCGGTCGCCTCCACGAGCCGGCGCAGCGGACCGTCCGCGAGCTGCACCAGGTCGAGGCTGCGCAGCGCGGAGAACCCGAGCGTGAGCACCTTCGGCGCGGGCCGGTACGCGCCGTCCGGCAACTGCTCCAGGAACCCCTCGCCCGCCAGCGTGGACGCCATCCGGAACGCCGTCGGCATCGGCAGGCCGGTCTCGGCGACGATGTCGGTCAGCTTCATCGCCGGGCGCTGCTCGGAGAACAGCCCGAGGATGCGCAGCCCCTTCGCGAGCGCCTCCACGTGGTAGGCGCCCTTCGGACGGGCCGCGCCGCCCGCCTGGCCGGACGTCCTCTGGTTACGCGGCGGCACTCGGACTCGCTTCCTGCGCACTGACACTGGCCGCCTCATGGTAGTCAGCCCGGCGCAGACGGCGCGCCCCTCAACCCCGCCCCGGCGGCACGCGCCTCAACCCCGCCCGGCGATCCGGAACTGCCCCATCATTCCCATCGCCGAATGGTCGACGATGTGGCAGTGGTAGATGTAGTCGCCGGTGTACGCGGGGTGGAACGCCACCCGGACGCCGACCGACTCCCCCGGCCGCACCATCACGGTGTCCTTCAACCCGTCCTCGGTCGGCATCGGCGGCCCGCCATTGCGGTCCAGCACCCGGAAATCGGCCAGATGGACATGGAAATTGTGCTGGATCACCTGGTTCTCGTTGACGATCCGCCACGTCTCTACGGCGCCGCGCTCCACGGTGAAATCGATCCGGCCGGAATCGTAGGCCCTGCCATTGATGAACCCCATGCCGGTCTTCTTGTCCATGGAAAGCCGGAATTCGCGATCCGCCGTGGCCGGGCGCAGCGCGGGCAGGATCGCGAGGCGCTCCGGGACGCGGCTACAGTCCCGGACGCGTCCGCACACGTCGAAGCGGAGAATGCCGTCCGTGGACGGCCGCGTCGAGAACCCGTCACGCAGCACGACGCGCTGGCCAGGCGCATACCTGGAGAAGTCCACGACGATGTCGGCGCGCTCGCCCGGTGACAACGGAACCGAGGTCGTGGTCAGCGGCGCCCGCATAAGGCCGCGATCGGTAGCGATCTGCAGGAAGTGGTCGCCCGTCGACAACTCGACCTTGAAGAAACGCATGTTCGCGGCGTTCAACACCCGGAACCGGTACTTGCGCGCCGCCACGCGGAAATACGGCTGAGGCCGTCCGTTGACGAGAATCGTATTGCGTCCACGGAAATCCTCGGGAATGTAGACGAGGGAGCCGTCATCACCGAAACGGGCGTCCCTGAGCACGATCGGCACGTCGAAGCGCCCGCTCGGCAGCCCAAGCCCCACCTCGCATTCGTCATGCAGCAGATAAGCCCCGGCCAGCCCCCGGTACACGTGCTCGGATTCCAGATGGTGCGCGTGGTCGTGATACCAGAGCGTCGCCGCGCGCTGCCCGTTCGCATAGTGGTACCGCCTGCCCCTCCCGGGCTCCACGAGGTCCATCGGCCCGCCGTCGTCCTCCGGCGAGACCTCGCCGCCGTGCAGGTGCACCGTCGTCGGTTCGCCCAGGTGGTTCACATGCTCGACCACCACGCGCCGTCCGGCCCGCGCCCGGATGGTGGGGCCGGGGAACGCCCCGTTGTAGGCCAGCACCGGCGTCCGCACTCCGGGCAGGATCTCCGCCACCGCCGGTGCCGCGACGAGCCGGTAATGATCGGCGTCCCGCGTCGACCGCACCGGCCGCGCCTCGACCGGCACGGCCATCGGCACGGAGAACGGCGGCGGAACGCGAGCCCTCCCAGCGCCCGACGCGCCCGACGCCGCCCCGCCGACGACCCGCCCGGCAAGCCCGCCCGCGACCAACCCGAGCACCGCCCGCCGCCCCAGAATCCCCACAATCCCCGCCAAACCCCCACCGCACCCCCACCCCACCCCCTGCCTCCCCGAGCCGGCCCGGACAAAACAATGGGCGGCCGCACCGGCGGAATCGTGAATGGGACTATGCCGAACCCTTGATCGAAAAATCATTTCCGTCATCAGTGGACGGGGGCGCCGCCTAATTCGGACAGGCGCCCGACGAGCGCCGACCTAATGTGGCCGTACAACGCGTCGAGATCCGCGCAGTAGACCGAGCGGTGGTCGAAACCGCCGTCCGCGCCGTAACGGTGCGGGTAAAGGCCGCCGCCGCAGACCTGCGCCCATCGGCACGGCGCGCATTCGCCGGGAACGCCCGCCGCGCCGAGCTGCCGCACGAGCGTGGCGGGATGCCGCAGTGCCGCGTCGAATTCGTCGTGGAAGACGTCCAGGCCGAGGTCGGCCGCGGCCTCGTAGGCGACGCCGAGGGTGTCGGACTGCTCGATGTGCCCGTCGGTCTGCACCACGATGATCCCGGCGGGCGTCGTCCCCACCCCCTCCACCGCGGACGCGCCGCCGAGCAGCACGTTGATCATCTCCTCGAAGAGCCGTATCCGGACCGGCCGCACGTCCGCGCCGAACCACCGGTCGAAGACCGGGACGAGCCACCGCGCGTACGCGCCGGGCGGCCCGGCCGGCGCGTCGACCCAGGTGGCGTGCGGGAACAGCAGGTCGATGCCGGGCGGCGCGTGCGCCAGCAGCGCCTCGTAGGCGGCGACCGGGTCCTGCTCCAGGTCGATCACGCACAGCAGCCCGCCGAACAGGTGCCGGAAGGACGGCCCGGTCAGCGCCGCCAGCCCCCGCAGGACCCGGGCGTGGCTGCCGCCGTGCGCGGTGCGGCGGGCGCGGTCGTGCGCGGCGGCCCCGCCGTCGAGGCTGACGCCGATGCGCACGCCCAGGTCGTCGAACAGCTCGAGGAACTCGCGGGTCAGCAGCGTGCCGTTGGTCTGCAGCGAGAACCGCGTGCTCGTCGCACCGCCGGTGGCGTCCCGCACCGCCGCGCGCACCGACTCCACCGCGTACCGCAGCCGGGCCCGCCCCGCCAGCAGCGGCTCCCCGCCGTGCAGGATCACCGCGACATGGTCGAGCGCGTGCGCGCGGGCGTGCTCGGCGATCCGCGCGGCCGTCGCGTCCACCGCCTCGCGGGAGATCACCGGCGGGCGGTGCCGCCACCGCTGGTCGGCCATCGTGTACACGTAGCAGTACCGGCAGGACAGATTGCAGCGGCTGTGCACCTTCAGTATGAACTGCCGAAAGGGCGTCGCACCGAGTTCCGGCCGTTTCCGGTCAATATTCCGGTCGCTCATCCAATCCAGTCTCTTCGCGCCGCGCGCCCGCGTCCGTGTCACATGACGCGACTCCCCCGATATTTCCCCGTTAAGATCTTTCTGTAAAGTCCGCCCATGCCTACGATGGTGGGCCAGTCCGGACACAGGCGGTGAGGACATGACGGAAGCCGGGCGGCAGGCTCTGGTGGACCTCTCCGGAATCGACCCGGCGTCTTTGCGGTCGCCCGCGGGATCGGTGCTGGATCACGCGCTGGCGCGCGCATTGCGGGAACAACGTGAAGGGGGCTGCGGCTACGGCAGCTTCACCGACGAAGGCGTGTTCCCCGGTTTCACCGAGGAAGGCGCGTTCACCGACCCGCCGGAACGAGACGAGGACGCATGAACCCACCCCGCGCGGTGGCGGGAGGCCGCCGCGTCGACTGCACCGTCTTCACGGCCCCCGGCTCGCGGCTCGGCCGCACCGCCGCCGTGGCCAACACCGCGCTGATCCTGGCGGCCGGCGGATCCCGCGTCCTGATCGTCGACTGGAGCGGGGAGAGCCCCGCGGCATGGGACTACCTCAGCCGCTTCGAGTTCGGCCCGTCCGCCGAGACCGTCGGGCTCGGCCGGCTGCTGGACGGGCTGACCGAGGGCACCGGCGCGTGGCGGGCGCACCGCTGCCTGCCGCCCGGCACCGAGCCGATCGACCTGGTGCGGCCCGCGCCGCACGGCGACCTCCGGACGCCCTCCCTGCCCTGGGACGAGCCGCGCGGCCGCCTCATCCGGCGGCTGCGCGAGGCCATCGACGCCTCCGACTACGACCATGTGCTGGTGGACGCCCCGACCGGGCACGACCCCGACATCCTCGATGTGATCGCGCGCGGCGCCGACCGGACGGTGGTGCTGTACGAGCCGACGCGGCAGTCGGTGGACGGCGCCTTCGACATCGCCGACGACGTCGCCACCCTGGCGGTCACCCGCATGCACGTCCTGCCCGTCGAGGTGGAACCGCGCGGCGAGGACGCCTCGACGCGGCGGCTGCCGCCCGAGCGGGTCGCCGAGCGGCTCGCCGGCTTCACGGCCGGCGACGCCGCGTCCACCCCGGCCGGATCGCCGGTGCGGATCCCGTTCGTCCCCCGCTACGCCGACCGGAGGGTCCTCGCGGTCCTGGCGGAGGAGGCCGGTTCCGCGTTGGTGCGCGCGTACGCCGCGCTGGCCGAGGCGCTGACCGGCGGGCGGATCGCCGACCCGCCGGCGCTGTCCGCGCACCTGCGCGACAACTACCGCACCGCGCTCGGCCCGTCCGCGGTGCAGGAGCCGGACGAGCCGCGCCCGGCGCCGTTCACGATCGTGCACACCTGGCCGCACCGCGCGCTCGCCGACTGGGTGCGCGAGCAGTTGCGGAGCATCGGCGAGGACGCCGTCCTCGCCGGCCCCGGCGAGGAGACCGGCGGGCGCACCGTCTGGATCGCCGCGCCGGAGGAGGCCGCGTCGCCCGACCCGCCGTCCGGCCGCGCGCAGGACGAGGACCGGTTCCTCCTCCTGCTGCCGCCCGGCGCCGATCCCGCGCGGGTCCCGGACGGCGTCCGGCCGCTCGTCCTGCGCAGGGGCGGCGACGAGGGGGAGGTGCGGCTGCAGCTGTTCAGCAGGCTGGGCCTGGTGCAGGGGGTGCCCGCTCCCGCCCCGGAGGGCCGCGGCCCGGCCCCGGCGTTCCCGCTCGGCGGGCGGCGCGGGCAGATCACCAACTTCGCCGCGCCGGTGCGCGTGCCGTTCCGCGGCCGCGAGCGGGAGCTCGGCGAGCTGCGCGACCGGCTGCTGGCGCAGGCCGCCGACGGGTGCGAGCCGCAGGTGCTGGGCGGGCCGCCCGGCATCGGCAAGACCGGCATGGCGCTGGAGTACCTGCGGATGTTCGGCGGCGACTACGGCATCGTCTGGTGGATCTCGGCGCGCACCACCGACCTGGTCCGGCTCGGGCTCTCGGAGCTGGCCGACACGCTGGCCGGCGAGGAGCCGCCGCCCGGCGGGGGACGGTTCCAGCCGGTCGGCGACCGGGTCGCGGCCGTCGTGCGGCACCTGCGGGCCAAGCGGGGCGGCTGGCTGCTCGTCTACGACGACGCGCCCGATCTCGACGCGCTGGGCGACCTGGTCCCCGACGGCGGCCCCGGGCACGTGATCGTCACCTGCCGGTCGGCCCGGCCCGCGGACACCGGCTCCGCCGCCGCGCCCGCGCAGGTCGTCGCGGACACGACCAGCCTCGAGCCGATCGGCGCCGACGCGGGGGCCGAGGTGCTGCGCGTCCGGGTCGCCGGGCTGGCCGCCGAGGACGCGCGCGCCCTCGCCGCGACGCTGGACGGGCTGCCGCTGGCCGTCCAGCTCGCCGCCGCCTGGATCGGGGAGGAGGCCGCCCGCGACGCCGGCCGCTCGTCCACCACCGACGAGGCGGCGCAGCGGGCCGCGGAGCAGTACACCGGGCGGCTCGGGCCGCTGCTGGCGGAGCAGCGGACGGTACCGGAGGCGTGCCTGGAGGTGACGCTGCGCACCCTCGGGCGCGACGACGGCGGGCACGGCGGGCCGCTGGAGCGGATAGCGGTGCGGCTGCTGGAGATGTGCGCCTGGCTGGCCCCGGAGGGCGTCGGTCACGGACTGCTGTCGTCCCGCCCCTTCCTGGCGAAGCTCGCCGAGGCCGCCGGGGAGCACGACGGGGAGATCCTCCGCGACGACAGCATGATCCTCGACCAGGTGCTGCGGATCTGCGCCCGCTACGGGCTGGCGCAGATCGTCCGCAAGCGGCAGCCGATCCTGCGCATCCACCGGACCGTGCAGGAGCTCCTCCGAGCCCGCCTGAGCGCCGCCGGGCAGGACGAGGACCGCCGCGTACAGGTGCTGGAGGCGCTCGCCCAGACGGTGCCGCCCGCCGTCAGCGGATCGATCCGCCGGCACGTCGACCTGCTCACCGAGCTGCACCGGCACCTCGGACCGTCCGGCGCCACGGACCGCCCGGAGACGTGGGTCCGCCGCTGGGTCGTGGAGCAGGCGCGGTTCAACAAGACGGTCGACAGCCCGCCCGCGCTGCGCGGCCAGCTCGCCGAACTGGAGCCGCTGTTCGAGCGGTGGCCGGACGACCTGCTCAAGGGCAGGCTGCTGCGCGAGGCGGCGAGCATCCATTTCGCGCTGGGCCGGTACGGGAGCGCCCACGAGCTGGGCGGCCGGGCCCTGGCCGTCCTGCGCGACCAGGGGCCGGCCGGCGTGTACTGGACGCTGGTGCAGCGCCGCGGCCTGACCGGCGCCCTGTGCGGGCTGGGCCGCTTCGACCAGGCGCTGGCCGAGATCCAGGGCGTCTACACCGAGTCGCTCCGCCTGTTCGGCGACGCGCACCGCGAGACCGTCCTCAACCGCGTCAACCTCGCCGAGGTGTTCCACCTCATGGGCCAGTACCCGCAGGCCCTCCGGCATGCCCGGGCGGCGTGGGCGCAGCGCAAGGACGAGTTCGGGGAGAAGGACTGGCTCGCGCTGCGGATCAGCCGCCTCATCGGCGACTACCTCGGCGCCACCGGCGACTGGGAGCGGGCGTACTGGCACCTGGAGGAGCTCCGGCGCACCATGCGCGACCTGCCCGAGCCGGACCGGGCCGCGCTGATGGGGGCCCAGCGCAGCTACGCCATCGCCGTCCGGAACCACCACGAGGTCCTCGCACCGCCGGTGGAGGACGCGCGCCAGGGGCACGCCTACGCCGCGCTGCGCGAGCTGCGGGCGCTGCTGGGCGGCGGCCACCCCGCGACGCTCGCCGCCGCGCTCACCTACGCGGTCGAGAAGGGCCTCGCCGGCGACCTGGACGACGCCGTCCACCGCGCCGACCGGTGCCGGGACGGGTTCGCCACCGCCTACGCCGCCGACCACCCGTTCGTCCAGGCGTGCCGGGTGGACCGCGCCGCGCTGCTGTTGGCGGGCGCGGGTCCGGTCGGCGCGGGTCCGGCCGAGGAGGCGCTGGACGAGGCGCGGCAGGCGGGCGAGGCGCTCGCCGACCTTCTCGGAGAGCAGCACCCGTGGACGATGGTCGCCACCCTGCTGCGGTCGCGGGCGCTGACCGCGGCCGGCCGGTTCGAGGAGGCGCGGCGACCAGCGGAGCAGACCGCGGAGGCCGCGTTCGACCTGCTCGGCCGGAAGCACCCCTACACCCTGGCGGCCGTGGAGACGGCGCAGGCCGCGCGCAAGGAGCGGCCGGACGGCGCCGGACCGTGGCCCGCCGCGCTCTATCTGGACGTGCCGTTCATTTGACGGGGGATGACAGGAGATGACCGAAGGAGAGGGCATGGAGGAGACCCGCACGCTCCCCGAGAGCGTGCACATGTGGTCCGACCATCTCGCGGCCGAACCGCCCAGGGCCGACGAGATGCGCCGGTGGATGTGCCGCGCGGGGGCGCCGCACCACCTGGCCAAGTGCAACCGGGAGGTCTACGAGTTCGAGGTGGACGTGCTCGACCTTCCGGAGGTGGCCGAGGCGCTGCCGGGGGCCGCGCCGCGGCGCCGCCCGCGCTACCAGGCGGCCGAGCAGCAGTTCGCCTTCATGATGACCGACCTGGACGGCGAGCTGAGCCACGCCGAGACCGGACGGCTGATACGGATGGTGCTGCACGCCCAGCAGGGCGCGATGCTCGGCGTGGCGGTCACGCCGCACAACTACGTCGTGGGGATCGTCTTCGGCGCCGCGGCGGCGGCGGAGGAGGAACCGCCGCGGTCGCTGCCGTCCGTCCCGCTGGTCCGCGACGCCGACCGGTTCACCTGCGAGCTGGCGACGGCGCTGCGCGGCTGGCTGGGCCTGCCGTCGCAGAACCCGGGCGGCTGGCAGCCGGGCCAAGACCAGGTGCGGGGCGCACCGCCGATCGTGTCCGCGCAGCGGCTTGAGCAGGTGGAGGAGGCCGCACCGCGCCGCCGCGAGTGGTCCCTGCCGGGCGAGCCGCCCGCCACCTGGCTCGGCGACGCCCTGCATCCGGAGGAGCTGGCCTATCTCGCGCACGGCCGGGACGGGCAGGTCGTCGCCGAGGCCGACATGTTCGAGAGCCACTGGATCAGCGCGGGACGTCCGCCCGGCGAGCCCGCCGACGCCACCCGCGCGTACTACCGCGGCCTGGCGGAGAGGTTCGAGCTGCAGGCGCGGCAGCTCGGGCAGGTGGCGCGGCAGGCGGTGCGCGGACGGCTGCTGCGGATCGTGCTGGACGTCGAGCAGGGCGCCGTCTACTACTACCGGTTCAAGCGGAACGAGTACCTGGTCGGCGTCACCATGAACCAGAGCCGGGTCAGCCAGGCCGACGAGCGCCTGGGCGACCTGGTGGCCGAACTCCTGCGCGAGGATTCCCGTACCGAATAGCGATTGCCGTTGGCACGGTGCCCGGCCTACCGTCGAGTTGGGACGACGATGTCCGCGCCGTGCACTCCCACCGAGGGGCCCGACGATGGCCAAGCGCTTCGCTCTCATGCTCGCGATGGTGGCCGTCGGTGCCCTCGCCGGCCAGCTGTCCGGCCATGTGACGGCCGTGCTCGACGGCCCCGTCTACGCCCCGCTGGTGACCGCGCTGCTGGCCGTCGGCCTGTACGGCAGCACCCACGGCATCGACCTGTCGCAGCTGCGCACCGACCTGAAGACGGTGGTCCTGGCCGTCACCGTCGGCGTCCTGTGCAAGGCCGCCCTGATCACCGCGGTGATGGTCGCGGCGTTCCAGAACCCCGCCTACCTCGTGCTCGGCGTCGCCGTCGCGCAGATCGACCCGCTGTCGGTGAGCGCGCTGGGCGAGTCGTCCCGGCTGTCGCCCCGGGGCCGCAGCCTGCTGCTGGCGTGGGCGTCGTTCGACGACCCGGTCACCACGCTGATCACCATCTACGTCGCCGCGCTGGCGCTGCCGCTGCGGCACGGCGGGACGGGCGGGCACCTGGACCTCGGCGGCGCCGCGGCGTTCACCGCCGACCTGGCGGGCAACCTGGCGGTCGCGGCCGTCGCGGTCGGGCTGTTCCTCCTGGTCCGCAGGTTCGCGCCGCGCTGGGAGTTCGGGGCCGGGTGCGTGCTGCTCGCCGGCGTCCTCGCGGTCGGGGTGTGGCAGCTGTGGGTGCTGGCCGTGGCGCTCGCCGGGCTGGTCGTCCGGCCCGTGCTGCCGGGACGGCCGGACGCCGTGCAGCGGCTGCTGGACCGCTGCGTCAACGGGGCGTTCCTGGTGGCGTCCGCGCTGCTCGGCGCGGTGCTGTCGCTGGGGGTGTCGCCGCTGCCGGGGCTCGTGCTGGGCGTCACCGCGTTCGCCGCGCACGCGCTGGTGAGCCTGCCGCTGACCCGCGCGCAGTCCGGCGACCGGGGCGCGCTGGCCCTCGCGCAGCAGAACGGCATCACCGCGATCATCCTGGCGCTGCTGCTGGAACCGGCGTTCGGCGGGACGGTCGCGGTCGTCGCCCCCGCCATCCTCGTGATCAACCTGCTGTACCTGGGCGGCAACGCGATGCTCGGGCTGCGCTCCCGGTGGCCCGCCCCGGACCCGGCGCGCGCCGACAGGCCCCTGCTGACGGCGGCCGACGGGCGGCCCGCCGAGTCGCACGGCGGGTGAGGCGGCCGGCTACCCGGCCGGCAGCAGGGCCCGCCGCACCTGGAACCCCAGATCGGCGAGCAGGCGGTAGGTGTCGGTCCCGGTCCGTCCGGGCAGCCCCGCCTCCCGTCCGGACGGGCCTGCGGCGAGCTGCGTCAGCGCGCTGAGCTGCTGGATCGGCAGGTACTGCATGACGGTCTCGTAGTTGCGGCACAGGGCGGCCAGCCGGCGGGACCGCTCTCCGCCGGGCGGCTCCCCGGCCTCGCGGCCCCAGTCGCGCACCGCGTCCCGGAACGCCGTCACCACCGTCCGCGCGACCGCGGCGACACCGAGCGCCCGGACGACGTCGCCGCGCTGCAGCCGCAGCAGGTCCGCCTCCGCCGCCGGGGCGTGCTCGCCGAAGGCCGCGGCCAGCGTTCCCTCCAGCCCGCCCAGCCGCTCCAGGTCCTCCAGGACCTCGCCGAACAGCCGCTCGGCCGCGTCCGGCAGCGGCGACCGCGCCTCGGCGGGCTCGCCGCCGCGCAGTTCGCGGGCCAGCTCGGCGAGCTGCCGCTCGACCGACGTCTGCATCGCGGTCAGCTCGTAGCCGATCATCTTCACGTGGTCGCGGGTGCTGTCCTGCGCGGCGGCCAGCCGCCGCAGCGTGCCGCGCACCGCCCGCAGGTCGCCCTCGGCCGCCTCCACCTGGTCGAGCATGGTGCGCAGCAGGCGCGCGAACTCCGCCCGGAACGTCTCCGCCCGGTACGGCAGCACCGGCTCGGTGAAGTGGTCGCGGACGGCGTCGCGGGCCGCCCTGGACGCGAAGTCGTTGACGATCAGGGCGGTGCGGCATCCGGGCGCGGCGGCGCGCACCCGGTCGGCCCGCTCGACCAGGCCGGCGGCCTCTTCCGGACGCAGCAGCGACTCGGTCAGGAACAGCGCGCACCCGGTGCCGACCGACGGGATCCAGTAGTCCGCGCGCGGCCCGTCGGCGCGGCCCACCGGATGGGCCGTCTCGAAGCGCAGGTCCTGCTCGCCGAGCTCGGCGGCGATCGCCTCCCGCACCTCGGCCTGGCGGGGCCGGGCCTTGCCGCGCGCCGCCTCCACCACCATGGCCTGCGTGACCTGGCCGCTCTCCAGCGAATCCCGGTAGCACTCGTGGCAGATCTCCACCACGCGGCGGATGCTCCCCTCGGCGACCCGGGCGATGTAGTCGCAGATCTCCGGGGAGAAGGGCCGGTACCCGGTGCCGTAGCGGGTGGTCTCGACGCATCGCCGGACGTACTCGCGGACCTGCTCGGGCGTCAGCCCGCCGGTCTCGATCACCGAGGTGAGGTGGTGCTCCTTCCCCTGGGTGCCGAGGGCGGTCAGCAGCGGCGGCTGCCCCGACAGGACGAGGAACACCCCTTGGCGGACCATCAGGTCCATCAGCGCGTACAGCGCCGCCACCGTGTCGTCCTTCGGCCGGCTCGCGCTGGGCAGCACCTTCTCGATCTGGTCGAGGGCCAGCACGAACGGGCGGCGTTCCGCACCGCGGCACAGCAGCGTCAGCACGCCCATGGCCTCCAGCGCGCCGGCCTCGGAGTCGATGGGGGTGTCGATGCCGCGATCGGCCAGCAGCGGGCTCGGGTGCTCGCCGCGCAGCCAGTCCCACACCTCCGTCTCCATGTCGCTGCGCAGGAGGAGCATGAGCGCGGTGCCGTACTGCTCGTTGTCCGTCACCTCGGAAAGGCTCTCGTTCAACGCCGCCAGGAAGGTGCTCTGCTCGAGGTTGAACCGCGCGACGAACCGCTCCGGGTCGATCTTCCCGGTGCGCAGCCGGTCGCGGATGTCGGCGGGGAACCCGGTGCCGTCCAGCCAATCGGCCACGATCCGCGCGTAGTGCTCGCGAATCCACCGGAGAATGTCCGCGCGATCGAAACGGGGGAGGAAACTGTGTTTGTAGAGATCGAGGAATCCGCCGCCCTGGCCCTCGACATAGATCGGGTGCGCATCGGCGACCCGCTCATGCACCGTGCGCAGCAATTCGAACAGCAGATGGGTCTTGCCGGTGCCGTTCTGCCCGCACACGGCCACCGCCATTCCCTGGCCGCCGCCCGATGCGAGGTGGGCGTCCAGCAACCCGAGGGCCTTGGCGATCTGCGGCGTCCCGACCGTGACGACCGGTTCACCGAGATCCTGCTTCTCGGCCGCCGGGCGGAACGGAAAGGGATTGTCATCGATCGGCGGCACGGAGCCGCCCTGTGCAGCGGTCATTCCGATCACCCCTCGCCGCCCTCCGCGAGCCGGCGGACATAACTCAGGATGTCCGCCCCTGTGATGATGGTGTCAGCACCCCGACCCTTCTGCAAATAATAAGCGTAAACGCCATACAATAATTTCTGGATTGCACCTATCTGTACCATTGGCGTCTCTCCGTAGAGTGCGGTGAGTGTCTCCAGTGCGTCCTGGTGAAGTCTGGGATGGTTCCGTCCGTCCCCGGGAGGCGCGTCCCCCTGGACGAAGGCGCCCGCCCGGGCCACGACGAACTTCTCGATGTCGCCCCTGCGCAGCCCTCCCATGTCCAGGTAGCAGGAGCGGGCGCCTCCGGCCGGCGTCCACTTCTTCCGCCATCGGTCCTCCAGCTGCCGGTCCGTGCTCTCGACCAGCCAGATGGCCTTCCGGCAGGTGGCGTCCCAGTAGGGATCGAGGACCCGGACGTCGTCGGCGGGCGGGGCGAGAAGGATGAGGACGGTGCCCCTGGCCATCGTGTTGGTGAGGTGCACCATGAGATCGTCCAGGTCGGGCGGCTGGTCCCCGCCGAGCGGAGACGCCGGCCTGTACTCTGTGACGTCGCTGCGCAGCAACCCCGAAGCCTGCGCGTTCACCTCCAGGACGATGCGCGTGGCGACCTTGGCGGTGAGGTCCTCCGCCCCCTGGCGCCCCCCTGCGTGCGTGAGGTTGACGATCACCGCCCGGACCGGAGCGTCGTCGAAACACATGCCCCCCAGCTCCCGCTTCGCCCACGCCGCGCACCGGTTGACCAGCGAGGTCTTGCCGCATTTGCTCGGGCCGCCGACCGCGACGAGCAGGCCGCTTTCCTGCAGCGCGCCGAGGTCCCGCACGGCCTCCTGGAACGCCGTGAAACATTCGCGGAACCGACCGACCTCGACATGGCAGCCCAACGGGCAGGGCTCGGCATGCGCGCAGTTCAACGGCGGCGCCCCGTCGGAGAACTTGTGATCTGGGAGCAGGAACGGGTTTCGGGGGGCGGGCGCCTCGCCTTCGGGGGCGGGCCGCGCGTTTCCGGGGAGGGGCGGCGCGTTCATGCCTTGCGCATCCTCCACCAGCCGCGCAGCGGCCGTTCGAGCGCCGCCGCCACCCGCAGCGCCCGGTCATGCAGGACCTCGAGCCTGTCCTGGAACGCCCGCGCCCGCCGGCCGCGCTCGTTCGGCTCGGTCCAGTCCGCGCTCCCGATCTCGGCGCCCAATTCCTCGAGTGCGTCGGCGACGGCGCCCGGCTGCCTCCAGGTCCACTGGCGGCGCCCGGCCTGCCGCAGTTCGGCCGCGAGATTCCGCAGCGCCGCCTCCATCTTCCCCTGCGCCTCGCGTCCGGACCCCTCGCGCCAGGCGTCCAGGCACGCCCGTGCCGCGGGGGTGAAGGCGGTGACGGCCCCGTTCAAGGCCTCGGCGGCGCGGCGGCGGTCGTTCCGGCCGGACGTCATCATGCCGCCGACGATGGGGATCAGCGCGCCGATGACGACCGGCACCGAGCCGCCGAGAGGGGTGGACAGCCAGGACGGGATGCCGATGACCTCCCACCAGTGGCGGGACTTCCCGGCGGGGATCTTCGGCAGTTTCCGCTCGGCGATGAGGGCGCCGCACGCCCGGCTGAACGAGGCCCAGTCGGCGCCGCGCCAGGCGTCAATGGTGACGTCGCGGCCGTCCGCGCCGATCAGATGCCCCTTCCGTGATCCCTTCTTGAGGTGCGCCGGGTCGAGCTTGACGGCGGCGTCCACGAGCGCCTCGGCATTGGCGGGGTCCAGGCAGTAGAGCATCTGCGCGTCGACCGAGGGATTCGGTGTCGGGGCGGGCGCGGCGGACGGTCCGTCCGCGCGGGCGACGGCCGCGAAAGATCCCAGGACTGCCGGCCCCAACGCCAAGGCGAGCGCCAGACGGGCGGGCTGCCACCGCATGCAGGCTCCTCCTGCTTGACCCCGATACCCTCACGATAATCGCGCGAACCAGCAGGATAACCGTCTGGATATGCCTTTTTACGACCACTTCTGGTCTTCCTTGATGTTCACGACGGAAGATGCACGCCTCCGCCGCGACCCGTTATCGGTACCGCGTGGGGAAACCGCTGGCCATACGCGCGCACCCGGCCGCTCGCGGTCCCGCGCCCGGATTTCCGAATACGCCCGCGGCGTATTTCACCCAGGTGACCGGCCGGAGCCGGAACGTGATCATGTCCGGACGAAGGAGGCGCAGTTGCGTCTCGTGACACTGATGATCGCGCGGACGGCACCGGCATGCGGCTCGGAAATCCATTGCGTCCGGCGGTCTTCGGGTCAGCCGGGGGCCGGGCCGGGTTGCAGCGGGGTGGTGGAGATGTGGCCGTTGTTGCAGACCACGCCCTGGTTCCAGTTGACGGCGAGGTGCGAGCGCTCGTCCGGCGGGGTGATCCAGGCCAGGCCCGGGGTGGGGGCGCAGGCTCCGTGCGCCGGTTCGCGGGCGCCGGGCACGACGGTCCATTGCAGCCGCGCGTGGGCGCTCTCGCCGGGCTGGAGCCGGACGGTCTGCGGCGCGGGCGGGGAGAGGCGCTCGACGCGGGTGGGGATCGGATGGTCGGACGCGCTGAGCAGCAGCATCCCGACGTAGCCGTGGACGAAGCAGGTCGCGCCGGAGGTGTTCGTGAGGGTGAGGAAGGCGTAGCGCTGCCCCGCCGCGGGGCCTGCGGTGCTGATGCGGGCCTTCAGGTCGCCGGTGTGGCAGCGGCCGGAGGCCTGCGAGGGAGCGGAGGGGGCGGACGCCGTCGGAGTCGGGGCGAAGTCCTGCGTCATCGTCGGGGACGGCGTGCTGGGGGCGGCGGTCGTCCCGGTCGGGGTGGGCGAGGCGTCCGGACCACCGCCGTCGCCGTCGCCGTCGCCGCACGCGCACAGCAGCGCGGCCGCGGCGGCGAGCGCGATGGCGAACGGCGGCCTGGTGATCGATCCCACGCGCCCCTCCTCACGCCGGCACGAGCCGTATATGCCCGATGCCGGGCTGCTCATGGGGCCCGGCGGCGGCCATATGAGGACTGGGGCTACCGCGAGGTGACGGGCGCGTCCGCCGGGCTCGCCGTCGTGGTGACGTCGAACTGGAGGCCGCCCGGCGCCGCCGACACCTCCACGTGCCGGCCGTGCTCCAGGTCGCCGGACAGCAGCAGGTCCGACAGCTGGTCGTCCACCTCGCGCTGGATGGTGCGGCGCAGCGGGCGGGCGCCGAACTCCGGCTGGTGGCCGCGCTCGGCGATCCAGTCGACCGCCTCCGGCGTGAACGACACGGTGACGTCCTGGGCGCGCAGCCGGCGGCGCGTCTCGTCCAGCAGCAGGTCGGTGATCTGCCGCAGCTGGCCCGCCTCCAGCCGCCGGAACACGATGATCTCGTCGATCCGGTTGAGGAACTCGGGACGGAACGACTCGCGCAGCCGCCGCATGATCCGGTCGCGCAGCGCGGTGTCCTCGCCCTCCCGGCCGCCGAACCCGATCTCGGTCCGCCCGGTGATCAGGTCGGAGCCGAGGTTGCTCGTCATGATCACCACGGTGTTGCGGAAGTCGACGGTGCGGCCCTGCGCGTCGGTGAGCCGGCCGTCGTCCAGCAGCTGGAGCAGGACGTTGAACACGTCCTGGTGCGCCTTCTCGATCTCGTCCAGCAGGATCACCGAGTACGGCTGGCGGCGGACGGCGTCGGTGAGCTGCCCGGCCTCCTCGTAGCCGACGTACCCGGGCGGCGCGCCCATCAGCCGGCTGACGGTGTGCCGCTCCTGGAACTCGCTCATGTCGAACCGGATCATCCGGTCCCGGCTGCCGAACAGCGCCTCCGCGAGCGCCTTGGCCAGCTCGGTCTTGCCGACGCCGGTCGGGCCGAGGAACAGGAACCCGCCGATCGGGCGGTCCGGGTCGCCCATCCCCGCGCGGGACCGCCGGACGGCCCGCGCGACCGCCGCGACCGCGTCCTCCTGGCCGATGACGCGCTGGTGCAGGTGCTCCTCCAGCCGCGACAGCCGCTCCCGCTCGGCCTGCGTCAGCTGCGTCACCGGGACGCCGGAGATGCGCGACACGACCTCGGCGATGTCCTCGGCGGTCACCTCGGGGACGCCGACCGGCTCGTGGTCGTCGCGCATCCCGGCGAGGTCCTCCTGCAGCCGGTTGATCTCGTCGCGCAGCTCCTTGGCCTTCTCGTAGTCCTCGTCGGCAACGGCCTGGTCCTTCTCGCGGCGCCGCCGGTCGAGCCGGTCCTCCAGCTCGCGGCGCCCGCCGTCGCGCGTCCCGGACCGCAGCCGCACCCGCGCGCCCGCCTGGTCGATCAGGTCGATCGCCTTGTCCGGCAGGAACCGGTCGGTGAGGTAGCGGGTGGACAGGTCGACGGCCGCGACCAGCGACTCGTCGGTGTAGCGGACCTGGTGGTGCGCCTCGTACCGGTCGCGCAGCCCGCGCAGGATCTCGATGCTGTCGTCGGCGGACGGCTCCGGCACCATGATCGGCTGGAAGCGGCGCTCCAGCGCGGCGTCCTTCTCGATGTTGCGGCGGTACTCGTCGACGGTCGTCGCGCCGACCACGTGCAGCTCGCCGCGCGCCAGCGCCGGCTTCAGCATGTTCCCGGCGGTCATCGCGCCCTCGGCGCCGCCCGCCCCGACGAGGGTGTGGATCTCGTCGATGAACACCACCAGCTCGTCGGCGTGCGCGCGGATCTCGTCGACGACCTTCTTCAGCCGCTCCTCGAAGTCGCCCCGGTACCGGGTGCCCGCGACGACGCCGGACAGGTCCAGCTGGACGATCCGCTTGCCGCGCAGCGTCTCGGGGATGTCGTCGTCCACGATCCGCTGCGCGAGGCCCTCGGCGATCGCGGTCTTGCCGACGCCGGGGTCGCCGATCAGAACCGGGTTGTTCTTGGTGCGCCGCGACAGGACCTCGACGGTCTCCTCGATCTCCTCGTCCCGGCCGATCACCGGGTCGATCCGGCCCTCCCGGGCCAGCGCCGTCAGGTCGCGGCCGAACTCGTCCAGCGTCGGGGTCTCGGAGTGGCCGTTCCCGTTGCCCTTCGGCGGCTGCCCGCCGCCCGCCGCCGCCGCTGCCGACTGCAGCGTGTCGGGCGTGACGTGCGCGGCGTCCAGGATGCGCCCCGCGCTGGAACCGCGGTCCAGCGCCAGCGCGAACAGCAGGTGCTCGGGACCGATGTAGGACGACCCGAGCGCGCGCGACACCTGGTGCGAGTCCAGCAGCGCGCGCTTGGCGGCCGGGGTCAGCTCCGGCTGCACCTCGCGCGGGTCCCCCCGGTAGGCGTGGTTCTCGATCTCCTGCCGGATCGCGTCGGGGTCGGCGCCGGCGCGCTCCAGCCAGTGCCGGGTGCCCTGCTGCCGCGTCGCCGCCCACAGCAGGTGGTCGGCGTCCAGGTCGCGGCTGCCCCACTGCGCCGCCTGCGTCGCCGCGTCGCGGACGAGTTCGCGCGCGGGCTCGCTCATCAGCCGGGCGAGGTTGATCCGCTCGGTCGGCCGCCGGTGCGCCCGCGTCCCGAAGAACCGGGCGAGCATCTCCTCGAACGGGTCCATCCCGCCGGATCCGTACCACGCCGTCATTGCGAACCCCCCGTCCCGTGCTTCGGTCCCACGATGGCAACGGTGTGGACCGTGCCCACGCCGGTGCGCCGGAAACCCCAGGTGAGCGCCCGTGCGGGCGGTGATCAGCGGCGGCTGCCGGGATGGATCAGGTTGACCGACAGCAGCAGGTCGCGGTCGGCCAGGACCTCCTCCGGACCGCCCTCCGCGACGATCCGGTGCTCCTCGGAGAAGACCACGCAGCGGTCGGCGATGCGGGACAGCACGTCCAGGTCGTGCGTGGCGTGCACGATCGTCTTGCCGGCGGCGCCGAGCTGCTCGATCAGGTCGGTCAGCCAGTACTGCGAGCGCGGGTCGAGCGCCGCCGTCGGCTCGTCGAACAGCAGCACCTCGGGGTTGGTGACCAGCACGGACGCGATCGCGACCCGCTTCTTCTGGCCGCCCGACAGCTGGAACGGCGCCCGGTCGGCGAGCGCCTCGATGCCGAGCATCGCGATCACCTCGTCGACCCGGGCGGACGCCTCGTCCGCGCCCAGGCCGAGCTGCAGCGGCCCGAACGCGATCTCCTCGCGGACGTTCGGCGAGAAGACCTGCGCGTCGGAGTTCTGGAACACGAACCCGACCCGGGACCGGAACGCCTGCGAGAACTGCTCGTCCTCCAGGGTGTCCTCGGTGACGGGCTGGCCGAACGCGGTGAACGCGCCCGAGCTCGGGAAGACCAGCCCGTCCAGCAGCTTGAGCAGGGTCGACTTGCCGCAGCCGTTCGCGCCGAGCAGCGCGACCCGCTCCCCCGGGCGGACCGTCAGCGACACCCCGTCCAGCGCGGGATAGCGGTCGAGATAGGAGTAGCTGACCTCGCGGCACTCGAACGTGACGCCGGCGGTGCTCGCGGTGGCGGGCTCGGCCGTCTTCGGATCAGTTGCCAAGAAAGTGGTCCCCGATGAGTATCGCCGCGGCCAGCGCGGCGCAGCAGAGGGCGGCGGCGGTGTCGGCGCCGGTGAGCCGGAACGACTCCAGCGTCTTCGCGTCGCCGCGATAGCCGCGCGCCGTCATCGCCTGGTGCACCTCTTCCGACAGCTGGTTGGCCTTGCCGAACAGCGCGCCGCCGCTGGCGCCGAGGAAGGCGCGGGCGCCGCCGTCGTGCTTGGCCGCCCCGATCGTACGGGACGTGCGCGCCTGGTACATGTCGGTGACGGTGTTGAGCAGCAGGAAGATGTACCGGTACGCCATCCCGATGATCAGGATGAAGATCCGCGGGACGCCGACCGAGCGCAGCGCCGCCAGCAGCCGCACCCACGGCGTGGTCAGCGTCAGCAGCACCACCAGCGAGATCGACACCGCGACCCGGCTGACGACCAGGCCCGCGGACGTCAGGCCCTGGCTGGTGAACCCCTCGGCGCGGCCGTGCCAGTGCCACAGGGTCAGCACCACATCCCCGTGCGTGACCACGGACAGCGTCGCGGGCAGCACGACGATCCCCGTGAAGATCGGCACGAACAGCCACACCCGCTTGATGAAGAACCCGACCGGCAGCCTGGACGCGGCGGCCAGCGCCAGCGTCACCGCGTACACGGCGACGAGCGTCGGGATGTTGCGGGCCAGCCCGGCGGCGACCAGCAGCACGATCAGCGACAGGAACTTCACCCGCGGGTCGATCCGCTGCAGCAGGCCGCGCTGCCGCGCCGTGTCGTCGCTGAACATGACCTGGCGCAGCAGCCCCGCGCCGCCGTTCAGCGTCTTGCGCAGGTAGCTGCCCTTCTTCCGCTTGCCGATGCAGCCGCACGGGCACATCGCCAGCTCGTTCCGCAGCAACCACTGCGGCACCTGAACCCGCTCACCAACGGCCTGCTCGCTCACGACCGCACCCTCCGTGGACACCGCGCTCATGACTGCTGGGCCGTCTCGTGGCGGCGGGACGCGCCGCGCCGGGCCGCCCAGCGGACCACCGCGGTGATCAGGAAGATCGCGGCGCCCACGATCGCGATGCCGACGACCGCGGAGACGATGTAGCCGGCCGTCGGGTGCGCGTCGGAGGTGAAGTCGTAGCCGTCGAACAGCGCGTGGTGCCAGAAGCCGTTGTACTTGTTCAGCCCGCTCGGCACCGCCGACAGGCCGTACTTGTGCAGGTCGAGGTCCTCGGGGGCGTCCTCGCCGAACGCGCCGCCGGGCGCGAGCAGGCCGAGCGGCGTCAGCACGACCATCACCGCCACCGCGCCGAGCGCGATGTGCAGCGGCCGGACCCGGCGCGGCGCGTTCTCCTTCCCGCCGTCCGCCGCGGCGCCCGCGTGGTTGACGCGCAGCAGCGGCAGGTTGGCGCGCTGCAGGTAGGCCACGACGCCGCCGGTCAGGATGCCCTCGGCGAAGCCCGCGATGGTCAGGTGCGCCAGCATCATCGCCGGGATCGTCTGGCTCAGGTGGTACGGCGCGTACAGCGGCGCGCCCGCGGCGTTGTGGAACAGGTCGGGCTGGACGCCGAACTCGATCGCGGCCGCGAACGCCGCCGCGTTGATCCCCGCATACCCGCCGGCGGCCGCGGCGAGCGCCCGGCGCGGGGCGGTCAGCTCTGACCGTCCGGCGATCAGCTTGTACACCCCGTACCCGACGAACGGGGCGAGGACGGCCATGTTCGCGCAGTTGAAGCCGAACGCCAGCACGCCGCCGTCCCCGAACAGCAGGGCTTGGAAGCCCAGCGCCACGCTGACCGCGAGCACCGCCGCCCACGGCCCCAGCAGGATCGCGATGATCGTCGCGCCGATCGCGTGCGCGGTGGTGCCGTCCGGGATCGGGATGTTGAACATCATCACCAGGAAGCTGACGGCGGCCAGCACGGCCAGCGTCGGCACGTGCCGGTTGCGGACCACGCGCTGCACGCGGCGGACCGCGACCGCCCAGGCCGGCACGGTGATGGCGTACCCCACCGCGCAGGTCTGCGGGCTCAGGTACCCGTCGGGAATGTGCATGCCCACCCACTCACGCTCAACGACGCACAGTTGCCGCAGTTGCGACCTTCTTGCAATAAGTTAGTCGAACTCGGCACACCCGACCACAGCCGCCCCGCCAGGTAAGGCCACTGCACCCCTCCGGCCACGCACGGCCCCGGCCCTCACGCGGGCTGGCAGTGCCCGCACCACACCGTCATCCGCCCGGAGACCCGGCGGCGGGACAGCCGCGTGCCGCAGCGCGGGCAGGTGCCGTCCGGGTCGTCGCGCGCCCCGGTCAGCCAGGTGCGGCGCGGCGGCACCCGCTCGGCCTCGACCGACCGGCGGAGCACGTCCTGCATCGACCTGTGCAGGGCCTTCACCTCGCCGGTGTCCAGGTCCCGGGACTGGCGAAGCGGGTCGATGCGGGCCCGCCAGCAGATCTCGTCGGCCAGCAGGTTGCCGAGCCCGGCGATCACCGACTGGTCGGTCAGCGCGCTCTTGAGCCGGCCCCGGCGGCTTCCCAGCCGCTCGGCGAGGGCGTCCCGCGACAAGCCGAGCGCATCGGGTCCGAGGTCGGCGAGCCGCCGCTCCGCCTCGCCGCCGTCCTCGGCGAGCCGGACGCCCTGGAGCTTGCGCATGTCGCGAAAGCGCAGTTCGCCCTCACCGAGGCACCAGATGATCCTGTCGTGCGGGTGCACCTGGTCGCCGGCGGGATGCCACGACAGCGATCCGGTCATTCCGAAATGCAGCATCAGTACCGGCCCCTGCGCCGGTGCGAGCAGCCATTTGCCGTGCCTGCGCGGCTCCTCGAACCGGTGCCCGCGCAGCGCGCGGTCCAGCCGCCCGGCGCTCACCCCGCGCAGGACGCCGGCGTCGCGCACCTCGACCGACCGGATGCGGTCGCCGGTGTGCGCGGCGAGCACCCCGCGGAAACCCTCGACGTCGGGCAGCTCCGGCATGCCCTTCCCCTACCCGCTGTGCGCTTTCCGCGCCCCGGTTTGTCACCGTTGGCCATGGTGCGGGCGCGGCCCGTGGAGTTACCGTCCGGTAGACCGAATCGGAAACGCTCGCTATTCGATTCGGCGTCGCATGCCCGACCACCCCTCCCCGGGAGCCCCCATGCGCCGCAGACCCGCCGCGCTCGCCCTGGCCACCGCCCTCACCCTCGCCCTCACCGCCGCCCCCGCCTCCGCGTCCCCCGCCCCGCCGGGCCCGCCCGGCGGGCAGGTCGCGCCGGCCACCGCGTCGGCCCTCGCGGCGGCGCAGCTGCCGAACTTCGACCCGCTCACCCCGTCCGCCGACCCGGTGGCCCTCACCAGCGACCCGCACGACCTCGGCAAGGTCACCTACACCTACAACGGGCAGACGCACACTGTCCGGGACTACCTGAACCGCGCCGCGCAGGGCTTCGTCGTCCTGGACGGCAGCACGATCGTCGACGAGTGGTACGCGGCCGGCTACTCCAAGGACTCGCTGTTCCAGTCCTGGTCGATGGCCAAGTCCTACACCGCCGACGCGATCGGCGTCGCCCTCGCCGAGGGGAAGATCCGCTCCATCGACGACACGGCCGGCGCCTACGTCCCCGAACTGGCGAACACCGCCTACGGGGCCGTGACGATCCGGAACCTCCTCCGCATGGCGTCCGGAATCGGGTGGAACGAGACCGTCGACGACGTCCCGCTGCACGTCGGCGTCAGCCTCGGCCTCTACAGCACCCTGCAGTTCGCGGCCACGCGCACCAAGGCCGTCGAGCAGGGCACGCAGTTCAACTACACGAGCCTCAACACCGCCGTCCTCGCGCTCGTCCTGCAGAAGGCCACCGGCATGCCGTTCTACCGGTACCTCCAGGAGAAGATCTGGGGCCCCGGCGGCATGGCCGCCACCGCCTACGTCGGCAACGACTCCCACGGCGACGGCCTCGGCTACTGCTGCATCTACGCCACCGACCGCGACTTCGCCCGCATGGGCAAGCTCATGCTGGACGGCGGACGCGGCGTCGTCCCGGCCTCCTGGGTCGCCCAGGTCGGCACGCCGTCCGGCGTCAGCCCGTCCTACGGCCTCGGCTGGTGGATCGACGGCACCGACGGCTACTACGCCAGCGGACTCGGCGGGCAGCTCATCTACGTCTCGACGAAGTACCACGTCGTGATCGTCAAGAGCACGTTCCTCAACCCGGACGAGGGCGAGACGCTCCCGGCCTTCCGCGCCATCGCCGCGGAGGTCGCCCGCACCCGCTGACCTGCCGGAGTGACCCGCGCCTACGCGCGCGGGTCACTCCTCCATGTGCGGATTGACGAACACGTTCTTGATCTCCTCGGCCGTCAGATCGCCGCGTCCCGTCAGGTCGTTGCGGGGATCGGTGAACCGGAACCGGTAGCCGCCGGGCGGCAGATGTCCGATCTCCCACCAGTTCCCGTCGAGGTCCTTGAGGTAGAACGAGTACACGCCGTGCTGCCGCACCGGCTTGTTCAGCTCCTTGACGCCGTACTCGTCCCGGACCTCGTTGATGGCCCGGTACGCCTCGTCCACTTCCTCGTCGCTGCCCACGTCCAGGCCATTGTGATAGAGCAGCGGCATATCCGGCCGATCCGGTTTCGATTCCACGCAGACGTACGTGTGGTCGCCACCGAGACGAATGTAGAGCGCCGCCTTCATCGGCTGGACGACCTCCAGCCCGAGGACCTCCTCGTAGAACCGTCGGCTGGCCGCGACATCGGTGATCTTGAGCGTCCCGTGGGACAGGAACCGCGTCTTCACCACGGGTTCCTTGGTCGACCGCTGCGTGATCCCCGGCATGGCGCTTCCCTTCACCTCGACGGCGATCGCCACCATTCCATAGGCCCCTTTTGTCCACAATGCCGGAAGGGTGAGTATTCGTATGGGCGTCGCGCCAATACCCTCCGCATTGCCGGCCACGGACATCAGCCGCCGTCGTCGGCGTGCCGCACCATTCGCCCCGAACCCGCGCGACCTGCTTGAGCGCAGCCTTGACCTCGTCTCTCCGGCCGCCGGCGATGGCGCCACTCGATGCCGGCCAGGATCGCGCGCGCCTTGGCGATCCCGTCCCGCCTGGCCGGCGTCGCCCATGACAAGCTTGGCGCGCCGGTCACTGGGATCGGGCACGCGCTCTACATAGCTCAGCCCCTCCAGCTCGTCCACGATGCTGCTTGTTCTGCCCGGACAGCCACGACCGGCTCCGTCGCGCGCACCCCCCGACTCCCCGAGCACGGCCAGCACCGTCCCGTACCGCGCCCTCACCCGCGGATGCCCCTCCTTGGCCAGGCGCGCAAACAACTCGTCCTGCAACGCACGCCCGAGCCGCCCGGCCCAGTACGGCCGCTGGGCCAACGCCGAGGACGTCGCCCTGGACGTCCGCCCCGGCGGCTCCTGGAGCTCGTTCACGGTCACCTCCACCGGTGACCGCGTCCCCTGACCGGCGTCTACACCGAGGTCGTCGAGCGCGAACCGCTCGTGATGGGCATGCACGGTTTCCGGCCGCGGGGCCTTCAGAGCCTTGTATAAGGGTGATGACTGTTCGGGCTCGTAGGCGTAGACGGGACCCTGGAATGGCCGGAAGGGTGTTCGTGTCATAGGCGGAGGGGTTGGCCGTGCGGTGGGGTGGCGCTGGCGTACGGGGCCGGCTCCGCCTGCCCCGCCCGGGTCGCGCCACCCCACCGCCCCCGAACCAGAGGACCAAGAGGCAAGTCGGGGGCGTGCTCGCCTCACTCCCGCGATCGGGAGAGACGATCACCTGATGGGCGCGCCGCTTCAACGGCCCCTGCCGTCCTAGAGCGCATCAGCGTGTTCCCCTGTGTCGGGCTGGGGCGTCCTTGCAGCCGGTCAGAGCGCCCAGACCCCTAACCGCAAGAGGCAGGGCAGCCGCGGTGAACGCCGCCGGTGTAGTACGCCACCTGCCGCGGCCACCCTCTGTGAGGCCGTCAACCACCTCGCCGTCATCAACGCTGGCTGACCTGCCTTCGAGACACGCTCTAGTGGGACTGTTCCAGGGCCAGTGTCTGTGCCGCTGGTGAAGGGCGAGGGAATGGCGAGAGGCCGGGGCGAGGGGCCAGGTTCGGGTGGCCGCAGCCGCTACTGACGAAGCAGTGAAAGGCGGGGCGGCGTGGGCATGCCGGTTCGCCCGAGATCCCAAGGCGGATTCGGGCGAACCGGTCACGGAGGGGGTAGGGCTGGTTATGCGGCCCAGTTGATGGCGGGATCGGGTGGGCCGAGTGTGCCCGGCGGCCCGTTCCCGGTCCAGGTTCTTCGGGCGTCGGGTGGTGGCAGCAGCCGGTACACATACCGCCCGTCGGGATCTTTAGTGATTCCGATCTGGCGTGGGCTGGTGTGTTTGAAGCGGTTGTGCCATCCGCAGGTGAGCGTGAGCTGATCGATGTCGGTGGGGCTGTTTCCCAGGGCCCAGCCGTGGACGTGGTCGACCTCGCACAACGTCCCCGGAATCTCACACTCCCGCACCGCACACGTCGGGTAGAGGGTTTCCAGGACCCGGCGTTGGGCGGGGCTGGCGAACCGTTCCCGATATCCCAGGTACAGGGGGTTGTGGCCGCGTCCCAGGATCAGGGGTGAGACTCCGGCTGACAGGGCGATGCGGCGTACCTGTTCGGCCGGGATCGGGGTGCCGTCGGTGAGGTGGCCTGGTGCGTTGCCACCGGTGAGGGTTTCCAGGTCGCAGATGACGGTGATCTTGGTGGCCTTGTGTCCGCCCGACAGCACACTGGCCAGGGCTGCGGCGGTGCGTTCGGCGACGTCGCGGTGGTCCTCGGGCCCGGCCGGCTTCGCCAGCGGGGCGAGTGTGCCGTCCCAGATGGCGGCGTCTTCGGCGTTCAGCCAGCCCTTGATGTAGCGGCCGCCGTCCAGGGAGCCGGTGCTGGTGATCCAGGACTTGGCGTAGCCGCGCTTGGCTTCCTCGGGTTCGCGGTCGGTGCCGTTGTTCTCGGCGATGACGTCGCGGATGCGGTTGCCGAACACTCCGACCTTGCCCGGCGAGAAGCCCTGGTCGACGAAACCCAGCAGGGTTCGTTCGGCCTCGGCGCATTCATCGTCGTCCAGGCGGGCGACCGAGTCGCTGATCGTGGTGGCGTACCCGTAGGACAACTCCCCGGAGATGAGCCGCTCGGTCACCTGCGGCAGGCGATGCCGCTGCCGCGCCAACACGAGGCGTTCCTTGGCGCGGTTCTCGCGCATCCCCAGACGGGACCGCAGCCACGCCCGGGTGGAGGGAAATCCCCACCTCTGCTGCTCTCCGGTGGCGTCGACGCGGCCGATGAATCCAGCTAGGGCGCTTTCCTGCATGTCGCAGGCGGCGGCCAGGTCTTCGGTGAGTTCAAGGCACGCGGCCGCCGATTCGGGGGCTTCTCGCTGGGCGAGTTCAGTGGCGATCACCGAGAGCGCGTTCACCAATTCCATGGTGGACGCGCCCTCAAGGTCGACCGTCACTGACTGCATACCTAAAGTGTACCCTAGGTGACCGACAATTGCACATCGAAAGAGGCCCTATCTTGGTCGCTCTGCGGCTTTGTGAATCGGCTTGTTGGCCTCTTGGATGAACACGCGTACGGAAGACGGTGGTGGGGTGGCGCGACCCGGGCGGGGCAGGCGGAGCCTGCCCCTTTGGCGCTGCCTCAGGGGCCGCAGAGGCTCCAAAGTCAAGGGTGGACGAAGTCCATCGCGAAGCGACGCCGAAGGCGCCCTTGACTTTGGAGGGGCGGCCCCGTACGCCAGCGCCACCCCACCACCCGAACACCCTTCTTGCCTCTAATGCGAACACCCCTCACCCCGTCCCTATCCCCACTAAAATGCCACCTTCGACTCTCAGGAGACTTCACCAGTACCAAGGAAGCGCCGGATCCAATCCCTGGAAGCAATGTCCTCGTACCACGCGCCGTCGGAGCGGCCGATCCCCCCGATGCGGGACGGCATTACAGTCGCATAGTCATCAGCGTCCGACGCCCATTCAGATCGGCGAGGGCCATGCGACCGGACAAGCCTCAGCGGCCGATCGCAGTCGAGGCTTCACCGCTGCCCGCGCCGACGACTCCCGATTCCGAGTGATGCGGTCGAGGAGAACACGGCCGAACTTTATCCTCCGAGGAGTTCGGCGCATCGGTACTGTTGGCGAGGTAGTTCATGTAATGGCCACCGCGTTTCTCGGCAAGGCGACGGCCGGAAGGTCCTGGCCCCGGTTGGTGGAACGGGGTCGTCGAGCAGGTGCAGCGTCACACCATCGGAGAGCGAAGGGAACGGGTGCGGGCGGCACACCGGGCCTCGGCCTCGAGGGCCTCCAGCGCGTTCACCGGTTGGCGCGGGCTCGGATCGATGCGACGCTGACGCCGCCGTCCGGGTGGCGGGTCAGTTTGCCGCGGTTGACCAGGTCTTGGACGCCCTGGCGGGTGATGCCGAGCATGGCGCCGGCGACCGAGCGGCTGACCGACTCACGGGCGGGGTGTCCGATCAGCCGCAGGACGACGCGTCCGAACGGCGTTCCCCACCAGTCCGGCGGCGGGTCGAAGGGCCGCACCACCGCCAGGACCTGCGCGGCGGCGGACCTGGCCTGGGCCTCGTCCGGGCCGAGCATCCGGGTCGCCCACATCTGCGCGTCCGCGTCCAGCCGGCGGCGGAGGACGGCCAGCGGCTCGGTCCCGTCCAGCAGCGCGTCCAGCGGCGCGAGGAACCGCGCCTCGATTTCGGCGACGAGTTGCCGGTGCAGCGCCGCGTGAGTTTCGGTGGAGACCGCCGGTGTCCCGTCCAAGAGATCCTCCCCCTGCCAGTCCGCCCAGTCTCAGCTGCTTGCGGTCGGGCGTCAAGCAGCCGAGACCGGCGGACGGGGCGGATCAAGAGGCGGCGGTGGCGGTGATGCGGGCGGCGGCGATCACGTGCGAGCCCATGGCGAACGACGCCATGGCCGGGCTCGCGGCGGCGGGGACGCCCGCGTCCGGGACGTCCAAGGCCAGCACCGTGATCTCGTAGCGGTGCGGTCCGTCGCCGGCGGGCGGGCAGGGGCCCAGGTAGGAGGCCGTGCCGGCGTCGTTGACGCCCGCGGCCGCGTCCGCCGGGACGCTGCGGGCCGTGGCCGGCAGGTTCCGCACCGACCAGTGCCAGAACCCGCTGCCGGTGGGGGCGTCGCGGTCGAACATGGTGACCGCGAAGCTCCTGGTGGCGGCGGGAGCGCCGGACCAGGTCAGCCGCGGCGGGACGTTGCCGCCCGTGCAACCGAAGGAGTCGGAGTAGGACGCGGCGGGGAACCGGCCGCGGGCCAGGTCGGGGCTGGTCACGCTGAAGCGGGCGACGTGCTCCGGAACGCCCGCGCGTACCTTGTGGTAGCCGAACTCGGGTCCGGTCTGCGCAGCAGCGGTGGACACGGACGCGGCGGTGACGGCGATGGACAGTGCGATGACGGCTCGTTTCCTCATGGCTCCAACGATCACGCCGTCTCGCGGACTGGTACAGGCCGTCCGCATCCTGGTACGCGGAGTGCCACCCTCGCCGCCCCCAGGATGGGCGATGCTAGGACCATGACGCCACGACGCGACGAGCTGGCGGCCTTCCTGCGGGCCGCGCGGGAACGGGTCCGCCCGGAGGACGTGGGGCTCGCCGGCGTGGCCCGCCGCCGCACGCCCGGCCTGCGCCGGCAGGAGGTGGCCGAGCTCGCGGCCGTCAGCGTCGACTGGTACGTCCGGCTGGAGCAGGGACGGGTCGGCACGCCGGGGTCGGCGGTCCTGGACGGCATCGCCGCCGCGCTGCTGCTGTCGCCCGCCGAGCGCGTCCACCTGCATCTGATCGCGCGCGGTGAGGCACCGCCGCCGGAGCACGTCCCGGCGCCGCTGGGCGGGAGCCTGCGTGCGGTCCTCAACGGGATGCCGCTGCTGCCCGCCTACGTGGTGGACTTCCGGTTCGACGTCCTGGCCTGCAACGCGGCGGCGTCCGCGCTGTTCGGCCCGGACTTCGGCCACGGCCGCCTGAACAACACGGCCCGCATGCTGTTCCTGGAGCCGGAGATCCGCGAGACCAACCTCGACTGGGTGCAGTTCTCCGGCGAGATGGTCGGCAACCTGCGCGTCAACCAGGCCCGCCATCCCGACGACCCGCGGCTGGCCGAGCTGATCGCCGAGCTGCGGGCGGCCAGCCGCGATTTCGCCGCATGGTGGGACGACCAGCACGTCCACGAGCGGTCGCGGGGAACGAAGCGGATCAGGCACGCGACGGCCGGCACGATGACCGTCGCCTACGACATGCTCGCCGCGCTCGACGGCTCCGACCAGCGGCTCTTCGTTCTCACCCCGGCCGACGAGGCGAGCGAGCGCGCGTTGCGCACCCTGGTGACGGCGCACGCCACCGCCCTGGCCACCGCCGGCTAGCCCGGGACCCGGGGGTAGGACATTTGTCCTGGCCGAACCTGCGAGGAACGGCTCTGCCGCCGTCCCCGCTCCGGACGGCACGATCAAGGGGTCAGCAGGACACGGCACCCCAAGGAGCGGACATGAACGCCACCCTCACCCGCCAGCAGGCCACCGCCGCCCCGGCCCGGCCGGACGGGCTGGACGCGATCAAGCCGCTCCCGACCTGGTTCTTCGCCTTCGAGGGCGTGCTCGGCGCGGCGTACGACATCTGCCACGTCTGGCATTTCGCCTGGATCGTCCTCGTGGGGATCGGGGCGGTGAACGCGGTCGTCGGCCTGACCGTGCTGCGCCGCCGGATCAAGCTGGTCAAGGCGATGCTGAAGAACGGCCGCACCCGCAAGATCGCGTTCGGGCTGATCGCGCTGCGCGTCGGCCTGCACGTCGTGCTCGGCGCGATCGGCGCGGACGTGACCGGCACCGCCGCGCACCTCGCCCTCGCCGCCGGCATGGCCGCCGTGACCGTGGGGCTGCTCTGGTTCGACCAGCGCGTCACCTTCCGCGCCCTCGGCCTCCCCACCGCCTGACGCACCGCCCCGCCCCGCTCCGCCCCGCCCCGCCCCGCCCCGCCCCCAAAGAGACCCTCCCTCATCGGCTCTCCGCCAGCGAGACCTCGACGGCCTTGCGCGTCCCCCAGTCGCCGACCCGCCGGCACGTGCACATCGCGTACAGGTACAGCGGCCGCAGGACGAACAGCCGCCACAGCGCGATCAACGGCGTGCACGCGAACAGGACGGCGCGCGCCCACACCGGCTCGTCGCTGCGCCGGACGGTGAAGATGCGCAGGGCCGACAGGTAGCTCAGGACGATCCCCGCCTGCACTCCCGACGACGCCACCGCACCGAAATGCGCCCGGTAGGCAGGGTCCACCAGCAGCACCGACGGCAGTAGCAGCGCCAGCACCAGGTGCAGGTACTCGCTCACCGTCATCCAGAACACGGCACCGGTCACCGGCATGTACCGCAGCCACCACAGGTGCCGGACGGTGGTGCCGCGCATCCAGCGCAACTGCTGCTTCAGGTAGTGGTCCAGCCGTTCGGGGACCAGCGTGAACGCCATCGAACTCGGCTGGTGGACGGTGTCGCCCGCCAGCAGCGCGTAGAACGTGAGCATCGAGTCGTCGTTCATCTGCATCGGGCGGCCGGCGAACCGCTCGTGCTCGTACACGCCGGCGGCGCGCCGCACCACCTCGCCCCGGTAGAACGCCAGCGTGCCGGAGTTGATCGTCACGCGCCGCAGCACCGACTGGGCGCTGCGCACGCCGCGGGTGAACGGCAGGTACAGCACGCACGTCATGCGGGTGAGCAGGCTCGCCGTCCGGTTGAGGACGAGGACGTGCCCGCCCACCGACTGCACGCGCGGGTCCGCGAACGGCAGCAGCCCCTCGCGGACGGCGTGCCGGTCGAGGACGGAGTCGCTGTCGAGGGTGACGAAGACGTCGGCGTCGTCGCCGGCGAGGGCGTGCATCTGCGCGAACCGCTTCCCCCGGTTCGGGGTGCGCCGCCAGGTGGTCTCGATGCCGAGCGCGCGTGCGGCGTCCTCGAACCCGCGGCGCACCGCGTCGAAGGCGACCGGGTTCCCGTCGGCGTCCGCGGACCCGTCGTCGACCACGTGGACGCGGTCGACGCGGCGGCTCTGGTCCAGCACCGACCGCAGGCACGCCCGCAACGCCGCCGGGTCCTCGTTGTAGACGGGCACCTGGACGGCCACGGTCAGCGCGTCCAGGGCGGCGCGCCGCTCGCCGGACGCGCGGAACGGCCGTTCCAGCCAGGACACCGGGATCCACCACAGCGCCAGGAGCGACACCGTCCAGGCGACGCAGGTCGCTCCGAACGGGGTGCGGAAGGTGGTGACGACCGCGACGAGATGGGTCATGGCCCAGGCCGCGAACCCGGCCAGCGGCAGGGCCGCCAGCATGATGCGGGTCCGCGGCGGTGCGTACCGCGCGGTCGGCGCCCGGAACTCAGCGCTCAAGCGGCTCACGCCCGCGCCGGAACCCGAACCTGACGAGCACGGTGCCGAGCAGCACCAGGCCGAGGCCGGCGGCGGCGAGCCAGATGTGGCCCATCGCGAGTCCGGTGTAGGCGAGCGTTCCGCCGGTGGCGGCCGATCCGTAGGGCATGGCGTCTCCTCGAGGCAGGTCGGTCCGTACCTCCTGCCGCCTACCCGGCCGCCTTCAAATGATCTTCCGCGGGCGGCAAAGCGTTCGCCGGGCGGCCCGGGAAGTGGGGGGCGGCGAAGGGGGAGGCCATGGTGGCGATGACGAAAGTGGTGGTCAGGATGGAGACCAGGCCGAGGGTGGCGACGGCGGGAGACGGGTAGTTGACGAACGGGCCGGTCACCAGCAGGAGGAACACCTCATAGCCCGCGGTCCAGCCGCGGAGACCGGGACGGCGCTCGCGGAACGCGGCGGCGAGCGCGACGGCCGCGGCGGACAGCGCGAACGGGTAGACGGCCAGGACCATCATCGCCGTGCCGACGCGGGCCTCGGCGCCGGTCGCCGCCTCGCCGAAGGCGACCATCGCCGCCCCGGCGCAGACGAGCAGCGCCGCCTGCGCCCACAGGACGGCGCGCGCCGCGGGGACCAGGCGGCGGCCGAGGGCGGTGGTCCGATCGTTCATGCCGGACACGGTGCCGCACCGGGCCGTCCCGGCGCATGGGCGCGGATACTCAGTTACCGCCGAGTAGCAAGTCGCGTCAGGAGCTCAGGATGGCCGCGAGCACGGCGGCCTGGCTGTGGTCCACGTCCTTGGTGGCGGTGAGGAGCGTGAGCGGCCCCGGATCGGCGTCGTCGCGCAGGCGGTCCAGCGCCGCCGCGCGGTCGGGGTCCTTCAGCTCGGCGTCGTAGCGGCGCCGGAACTCCTCGAACCTGTCCACATCGTGCCCGTACCACTTGCGCAGCTCGGTGGACGGCGCGACGTCCTTCTCCCAGCGGTCCAGCCGGGCCTCGTCCTTGGACAGCCCGCGCGGCCACACCCGGTCGACCAGGATCCGCTCGCCGTCCCCGTCCGCGGCGTCGTCGTAGACGCGGCGCACCCTCACATCACGTCCCATGCGGCCCTTCCTACCCCCGCCGGGCCCGTCATGCGCGGTCGGTGCGGGCCCGCAGGTGCTCGGCCGCCCGGCGTTCGAGCCGCCGCGCCTCCTCGGCGCCCAGGTGGGAGCGCAGTTCGGCGCGGACCCCGGCGGCGAAGTCGTACGTCGCGCCCGGGGCGGGCACGCGGTGCAGGAGCCCGCCGAGCAGCACCTCCGCGAGCTGCTGCTCGCCGGCGCCGCCGGTGCCGGCCTGGACCATCCGCATGATGTCCAGGGTCAGCGGCACGGCGGACAGCCGGACGGCGAGCCGGAACGCCGGCGGTGACGCCGCCGCCCGGAACCGCCCGACCCGGTCGCGCGGCGAGCCCGGCCCCGGTTCCTGCGGCGAGCCCGGCCCCGGTTCCTGCGGCGAGCCCGGCCCCGGTTCCTGCGGCGAGCCCGGCACCGGCTCCTGCGGCGAGCCCGGCACCGGCTCCTGCGGCGGGACGCGGCGCAGCGGCGCCCCGGTGAACAGGGCGACGCCCTCGCGCGCGGCGCCCGTGCGTCCGGTCACCAGCCGGACCCACCAGGTGATCCAGTCGGGCTGGAGCCGGATGACGGGAACGGGGACGCCCGGCGGCACCGGCTCCCCCGACGAGGTCGCGACGCGGAGCCGGTCGTTGGCGGTCGCGATGTGGGACGCCCGCGCCGAGAACCGCACCCGGACCAGCTCCGGTCCGCAGCGGTGCCACAGGCGCTCGGTCAGCGGCTGCACGACCGCGACCGGGCCGCCGCTCCCCCAGCGCTCCAGCAGCTCCGCCATCGTCCCGTCGTGCCAGGCCCGGCCCACGCAGTCGCTCAATACGAGCACGACCCCGCGGCCGGGCGCGTCCAACGGGTTCCCGGTGCCGATCCGCATCCCGGTCCCGGTGCCGCGCAGCACCAGGTCGCCGTCGGTGTCGAGCAGCCGGACGCGCACGTCGCGGAAGCTGCCCGAGCGCCGCAGCAGCCCGGTGACGTCAGCGATCCACGTGTGCCAGACGACCATCGAAGCGCCATCGTCCACGACCAGGGCGGCGTCGAGCCCGTGGCCCGGCGCCGGGCGCAGCACGGGCGAGAACGCGTGCGCCTGGGCCAAGGCGCGTGCCGTCGCCTCCTCGTCCAGGACGAAGTCCCTGCGGGAGGTGCCCTCGCGGGCGAGCGGCCGCAGGGCCTTGACCAGGGCCGACGCGCTGACGTCCAGCCCCGGGGCGCGCGGTGGCGGGCCCTCGGACGGCCCCTTGGCGGCCTCCAGCGGACGCGCCGGCAGGTGCCCGGCGAGCCAGACGACGTCCGCGACCGCCTGCGCGTCGAGGGAGTCGCCCGTCTCCTCCAGCAGGGCGAGCAGCCGGTCCAGGGTCACGGGCGGCCGTCCCGCGCGTCCCGCAGGAGCAGGTCGACCAGCCGGGCGCGCTGCTGCGTCTCGCGGACCCCGTGTGAGGTCAGGTAGATGGCGTTGAGCAGCTGGTCGACGGCCACGTCGCCGTGCTCGCCGCGCTCCAGGAACCGCTGGACGACGTCCTCGGCGCCGGCCGCCGCGTCCGCCCCGAGATGGGCCGCGACGATCGAGGACAGCCGCGCCCGGTCCGGCTTGGCGATCTCCAGCCGCACGCAGCGCCGGACGAAGTCGGGCGGGAAGTCGCGGTCCCCGTTGCTGGTGATCACCACGATGGGGAACTCGCGGCAGCGGACGAGACCGCCGCGCAGCACCGCGAGGCCGCCCGGGTCGTCGGTCATGACCTGCACCGACGGCAGCGACGAGGCGACCCGCGCCAGCTCGGGGATCGCGAACGCGCCGTCCTCCATGAGCGGCAGCAGGTCGCCCGGCAGGTCGAGGTCGCCCTTGTCGAGCCCGTCGATCAGCAGCACCCGCGGCATCGGGCCGGGCAGCAGCGCGGTGCCGACCGGGCCGAGCCGGATGTAGCCGCCGATGTCGTTGGCCGGGGCGTCCGGCGCGCCCACCACCGCCGGGCCCTCGGGCGGCAGGTTGGCCTCCTGCGCGCGGCCCAGCGCGTCGTACTCGTACAGCGCCCGCGCGAGCGTCGAGCGGCTGTTGACGGGCCAGTACAGGACGCGGCCGAGCCGCAGCTCGTAGGCGATCGCGTACGCGAGCGTCGACTTGCCGGTGCCGGGCGCGCCCGTGACCAGCAGCGGCCGGCGCAGCAGCAGCGCCGCGTTGATGATCTCCACGGCCTCGGCGGGCGTCCGGTACGACTGCGGGTTCCCGAACCGCCGCGAGGCCTCGTGCACCTCGGACCCGCGCGGGGGCTGGGAGTAGTCGGGGCCGCGCCCGCCGAACGCGCGCCAGGGAGGCGGCGGCGGGAGGCGCCTGATGCCGCCGTGCGGCACGCCCGTCCCCTGGTAGATCAGCCAGCCGTCGTCCGGTTCCGTCATGGCCACCTCGTCTCCGGGGATGCGGCGTCGGCCGCAGCCGTGTCGCTCACAACGGTGCCCGAAGGGCCGGGAACCCGCCAGGGAACCGCCCGGGATCGTCCCACAGCAGCCCGTACCCGGGCGCCTGCCCGGCGGACGCCCGCCACCGGTGGAGGATCTGGGGCAGCAGGGGCACGTCGGTGATCTGGAGAAGAGGCGGATCCGCGTTCCCCGGCCGGAAGGGATCGGGCTCCCGGCGCCAAAGCACGGCGGCAACCCCCTCGGCCACCATGGGGTCGAACGACGGCGGCGTGAAGTCGAGCATCAGCAGGTCGGGGGCGTCGGCCATCAGTTCTCTCCACCCCTGCTGCGTCGCCGCGTTCGACACCGACGGACCGGAATGCAGGCCCTCCCAGTGGCGCCGCCACCGGTCGTGGAGCGCCGCGTCGGAGGAGTGGATCCGTTCGTAGCTGCGCACGACCACCGGCGCCACATGACCCAGCGGGGCCGAGCCGACCCTCCAGTCCTCCACGGGAAGGTCCAGGAGCCGGTTGGGCAGGATGAACTCGATCGTCATCTCGGCCGCGTCCACCCGGCCGAGGAACTCGTCGAACGGCTCCGCGAGGGAGTCGGGGATGTGGCGGAGCCGGGTGGCGTGGTCGTCCATGCGCAGCGGTACGGGGTGGTCGCCCTGCTCCTGCGCCCAGACCGTGACGAGGTATTCGTCGTCCTGGAGTCCGCTGGGCTGGAGCTGCACGGTCAGGAAATGCGCCGCGCCGTGCCGCGCCGGCGTCCGGTCCGGGACCCGGCGTGTCAGGTCGGGCAGGTCGGTGGTCTGCTCGGGCTCGTCGTCGGCGCCGGGCGGCGCCACGGTGACCTTCAGCTCGTCGGTGCGGGCGATGACGCCGCGCGGGGTGAGCAGGCTGAGCCACAGGGAGCCGGGGCCGGCGCGCTCGTCGGCGACGGCGGCGAAGCGGACCGGGCCGTAGGTCCCGCCGAACCGGTGCAGCACCAGGGTGGACTCTCCGATGCCGTCCACGGTGATCCGGGGCCCGCCGTCCAGCAGGAACGTGAACGCGAACTCCTCCTCCTCGTACGGCCAGCCGCCGTCGCCGGCGAGCCGCAGGTCGGCCTCGACGAGGTAGGTGGTGCCGGGCGTCATCCGCCGCGGCCAGCGGACGACCGGCTCCACCTCCAGTCCGAGGGCCGTCGCCGCCATGTCACCCGCCTCCGCCGTACAAGGCGATGGTCGTGTCCGGGCCGCCGAAGTACAAGTACATGAAGGCGCTCACGAACGGCAGCAGCTCCTTGCCGCGCGGGCGGTCGGCCACCGGCGGCAGGTCCGTCACGGCGACGGCCCGGCGGTAGTCGCGCAGCGCGGCCGCGACGCCGACGCCGGACGGCGCGCCCATGCCGGCGAGCAGGTGCGCGGCGACCCGGTGCGCCTCGTCCTCCAGGACGGCGCCCGCCGTGCCCAGGAACCCGGCCGCGCCGGACCGCAGGAACACCTCGGCGAACCCGCGCGTGGTGGCGTCGTTGTACTCGGGGTCGTCGATGAGCCGGCCCGAATGGCAGGCGTTGACGAACACCAGCCCGCCGCCGTCCGCGACGCGCGGGAAGGTCCGCCAGTCGACCTCCCCGACGGACAGGCCGTCGAGCGTGACGTCGAACCCGGTGCTCCCGTACTCGCCGTGGCAGGCGATGTAGACCAGGGCCGGTCCGGGTCCCGGCGTCTCCAGGTGGGAGATCAGCTCCCAGAGGCTCGGCGACAGGGGATGCGCGGCGAGCAGGTCGCGGTCGCGGCGCATCGCGTCGGCGACGTAGCCCGCGGCGCCGCCCCGGCGGTCGGCGGACGCGTACGGGAGCGGGCCGCCGGGCGCGTGCACGGTCGTCCAGCGGGTGACGACGGCCAGCGCCCCCAGCCAGCCGCCGGGCAGGCCGGACGCCGGCTCGGCGGGGACCCACAGCAGCTCCCACGGGATCTCGAACCCGCTGTCGTCCCAGATGATCAGCCGGAGGTCGTCGCCGTGCCGGGCGCGGATCCGGCCGATCCAGCCGAGCAGCTCGTACTTGGTCCGGGACCAGCTGCGCATCCGGTTGAGGCTGCGGGCCGGCGACTCGCCGCCGGGCCGTCCGGAGATGAGCGTGCCGAGCGCGATGCGCGGCGGGCGGCCGTGCCGCTCGTTGCGGGCCGGCGGCAGGTCCTCGCCGCAGCAGCAGAAGCCGGACAGCTCGAAGACCGGGTCGCCGGCGCCGTCGAGCCGGGCGCGCTGGACGGTCAGCTCGGCGGTCGCCTCCGGCAGGGACGCGTGCACGTCCACCGGGGCGGCGCCGAGGCCGCGCGGCTCCCCGCTCGGCAGGTCGGGTCCGGTGGACGCCGGTTCCGGGGACGGCGGGGCGATGCGGGGCGGCGGGGCGCCGGGCGGGCTCCCCAGGAGCTTCGGCAGCCACCGGGAGCGGTTCACCATTCCGGCTCCCCGGCCGGGTGCAGTTCGGCGCCGAGCGCCTCGGCGAGCCGGGCGGTCAGGAACCGCTGGGGCCGGGGGCCGGGGTCGACGACGACGCTGCGCGCGACCGCCAGCTTCCGGATGCGTTCGGCGACGGCCAGCGCGTCGTCCACGCCCTGCGTGGAGACGGGCGGGACGATCCGTCCGGCGTGGCTCGCGGACAGGGGGACGTTGCCGCGGCCGTCCGTCGCGACGAGCAGCACCGCGTCGGCGGCGGGCAGCTCCCTGCGCAGCAGCCGCTCGGCGAGGAGGAGGCCGTGCGCCAGCGGGGTCGCGCGCCCCGGCGGGCGCTCCAGCGCGGCGGCGACCCGCGGGTCGAGCAGGTTGCGGGTGGTGAGCAGGCGGGCGCGCAGCTCGTCGTCGCCCGTCCCGACCTCGATCAGGCCGACCGTCGCCCGCGCGGTGTACATCCAGTGCAGGTAGGGGGCGAGGACGCCGGGCCAGTCCGCGCCGGCGGTGTGGTCGAGCAGCAGCACGACCATGAGCGGCGGGCGGGCGGCGCGGCGGTGCGCGCGCAGGTCGGCCGGCGCGAGGTGCAACGGATGCGGCGGGCGCGCGTCGTGGTGGCCCGGGCAGCGGACGGCCTGGAAGCGGGCGGCGGTGAGCAGCGTCGGGACGACGGCGAGGTCGTGCAGGTCCGTCGCATGGACGGTGCCGACGGACGGGCCGCGGGTGTCGCGGCGGCCCCGGCCGGGCGCGAGCGGGGCGCGCAGCGGCAGCCGCTCGCCGTCGCCGAGCGGGTCGTCCGGGCGGGCCCGGGCGGCGCCGCCGGACGGCCCGGAGGGCGCGCCGCCGCCCGCGGGTTCGGCGACGGCCGGATCGAGCGCCTCGGCCGTCACCGGGACCACCGCGCCGACCGGCTCGGTGACCAGGCGCGGCGGGCCGTCGCCCGCGGCGTCCGGCGTCCCGGCCGAGTCGACGGGGTCCGCCGGGGCGGGGCGGCCGGACGCGGCGCCGGGGCCCGGTGCGGCGAGCAGCCCGAGCAGCCGCGCCGCCTCGTCGACGTCGGCCGTGGTGGCGGCGCCGGCGCCGTGGAGCGCGGCGATCGCGCGCGCGATACGGGCGAGGGCGAGGTCGGTGCGCGGGCCCGCGTCCGGCCCGGCGAGCTCGACGGCCCGCGCGGCCGCCTCCTCCGCCAGTTCCGGGACGGGGAGGCCGGCGGGCGGCCGGCGGATCGGCACGCCGCGCGCCCCGTCGGCGAGCCCCGCCGCGTCGATCCGGAGCGGGAACCGGTCGAGCAGGTGCGGCGGCAGCCGGGCCGCGTCCGCCCGCGCGCACGCGGCGAGCCAGCGGGCCCGCGGACGCCACGCCAGGCTCAGCCCGTGCCGTTCCACGTGCGCGACGTCGGCGCCGAGCGCGCTCACCGCCGCCCGCCGGCCCGCGAGGCTGAGGCGGGCGAGGTCCGGTACGGCCGCGACGGCGGGACGGTCTCCGGCGAGCCGGCCGGGGACGATCCGCAGCCCGTCGCGCGCGGCGTCCACGGCGGTCCACAGCCCGTCGTCGGCGGTGCCCGCGCCGAGCACGACGAGCGGGCCGAACCCGTCGGCGAACCGGCGGGCGAGCTCCACGAGCGTCCGGGGCGGCATGCCGAGGAACAGCACCCCCGACAGCCGGTCGTCGGCGGCCGCGCAGGACAGCGCCGTCCCGACCCGGTCCGCCGCCGACCCGGCCACGGTCAGGCCCGCGCGACGAGCGCGGCCAGCCGCCGCGCGTCCTCGCCGGTCCAGCCGATGCCGTCCCCGTGGGAGGCGTCGGGCCTGCGGTGCGGCAGCGCGTACGGCGCGGCCTCCGCCACGTCGGCGGCGGTGGCCTCGCGGCGGCCGTCGAGGGCGGCGAGGGCCATCGCGGCGCGGGCCGTCACCGCCTCGGCGCGGTGGCCGACCGCGCCGAAAGCCTCGGCGATCCGCGCGCACAGCGCGGCCATCGCGGGCGGGAGCTCGACGCCGGGCCAGGCGTCGTGCGCGGCTGCCAGCCGCTCCAGCAGCCGCCGGTCGCGGGCGCGGCCCTCCTCCAGCCACGGCGAGGCGGCGCCCGCCGCCGCCCGCGCGCACTCGCGCTCGAACCTGAGCACGGTCAGCAGGATCTCCTGCCGCTCCGCCGCGCCGCGCGCCGCCGTCACCGGGACGACCATCCCGAACCGGTCGAGCAGCTGCGGCCGCAGCCCGCCCTCCTCGGGGTTCATCGTGCCGACCAGGGTGAACGACACCGGGACGTCCGGCAGGTCCAGCCCCTCGCGCTGGACGACCAGGACGCCGGTCGACGCGACGTCCAGGATGAGGTCGACGACGTGGTCGTCCAGCAGGTTCACCTCGTCGACGTAGAGCAGCCCGCGGTGGGCCTGCTCGAGCAGGCCCGGCCGCCGCTCCGGCGCGCCGCGCATCAGCGCGTCGACGTCCCAGCCGCCGAGCACCCGGTCGTCGGTGGCGTTGATCGGCAGCGTCACCGGCAGCGCGCCGCCGTGCACCATCCGGGAGAACGCGCGGACCGTCGTGGACTTGGCGGTGCCGCGCTCCCCGGTGATGAGCAGTCCGCCGATCGACGGCGCGACGTAGCACAGCTCCAGCGCGCGCAGCAGCGGCCGCTGCCCGACGATGCGGCTGTAGGGGAGGATCTCGATGGTCATCGGGTGCCCGCGGTCATCCGGGGTCCGCATCGCCGGTGCGCAGGCCGGTCCAGCGCATGACGACCTGGAGCTGCGCGCCGCCCGCAAGTTCGACGATCTTCGCGCCGGCCTTGGTGTCGAGCTTCACCGCGAGCTGCATCTCCAGCTCGTCCGGCTTGGCGTCGGTCATCGCCTCCAGCCGCGCGTGCATCGCCTCGGCGCACGACTCGACGAGGTCGAGCGCCTCGCTGAACAGCGGCCGGCTCAGCCTGATCACCTTTTCGGCGAGCCCGCCGCGGGTGGCCTCCCCATAGATGTCCGCCAGGTCGGCCTCGGCCGCCTCGGCCGCCTCGCCGTCGGACTCGTCCACCTCGATGAGGATGCGCGCCCCGCCCGCGCCGTTGTCCACCGATACGACGGCCATCCGGCCCCCTCCCGCCGCGCGCCGACGCCCCCGGCGACGCGCGCGCGGGAGCGAATCGGCTCCATGGTCGCGAACGCGGACGCCGCGGCGCAACGCGAGCGGGCGAAGTGCCCGGCACCGGTCAGCCGGGGCCGGGGCCCGGTGACAGTCGAAGGGGCCTGGGGTCAGTCGAAATGGAAGGCGTGGTGCTCGGCGGCGGTGCGGCGGGCGAACTCCCCGGCGAGCGCGCGGCCGAGGACGTCGTCGTCGGGTCGGTGCCGCTCCAGGTACTGCAGGGCCTCGGCCAGCTCCCCGGTGGTGAGGCGGCGGAGCGGTTTGCCGGTCCAGCGCGGGTGCGGGACGTTCGGCGGGCCGGGGTGCGGGGCGGGCGGCCGGGTGCTCATGCAATTGCGTCCTTTCGGGTGCGACCGCGCGGCGGCCGGTGCGGAAATGGCCGGTTCGAATAGGATCGGCGCGTGCATTGGTGGAGCCAGCAAGCGTGCGACGCGGCGGCGGAGGCGCAGGCCGCGGACCCGTCGCCGGCGAATCTCATGGCGGCCGCCCAGGTGCAGGCGATGATCTCGATGGCGGAGGCGCTGCACCGCATCGCCGCGGTTCTGGAAGAGCGCGGCGAAACGGCGCCGATGGCCGTCCGGCCGAAATGACCCGGAGAATGAAATACCGGTGTGCCCCGGGCGGGGCACACCGGTTCTCACGGCGCGTCAGACATCGCTGAACGACTTGCGTTCGCTCCGCCCGTTCGCGTGCGGGGCGAGCCGGGAGGTCTTGCCGAGCGGCGGCCGCGGCGGCGGCACCGGCGCGGGCTCGGCCGGGTGGTCGGGCTCGGCCGCGACCGGGGCGAGCCGCTCGTCGTCGGCGGGCACGGCGCGGGCCTCCTCGTGCGGGCGGTCGCGCAGCCGGCGGGCCGCCTGCCGCAGCGCCCGCTCGCCGACCAGCCGGGTCAGCTCCAGCCCCCAGCAGTCCAGCTTGTCGGCGTCGGTGAGGTCGTCGCGGGCGCTCAGCTCCGCGGCGAGCCCGCCGAGCCGCTGCGCCTCGGCCAGGTCGAACTCGCGCATGAGGTGGCAGCACAGCTCGGCGAGCGCGGCGTGGTCGCGCTCGAACGACAGCTCGGCGAGGTCGTTGTGGGAGAGCCGGCTGAGGGCGCGCTTGCGCTCCAGCTCGCCGTCGGCGATCCGCAGGATCCCGTTGAGCAGCGCGACCGGCCCGGTGCCGGTCGCAGTCGTCTGCGCCGGGGCGAACGACATGCGCAGGACGGCGGCCGAGCCGAGCCCGGCGGCGATGACCCGCACGACCAGCAGCGCGGTCGGCGGCATGGTGTAGGGCAGCCCGAACCGCCAGCCGGCCGCGGTGACCGCGATCAGCGCGACCACGGACGCGCCGGTGTTGACCAGGGCGAACAGCAGCCCGCCCGGGGACAGCAGCGCCGCGACGGGCTTGTCGCGGTAGCGGGCGACGAGTTCGGCGACTCCGATCGCGCCGCCGATCAGGGCGGCGAGGAACATCTCGATGATCATGACCTTCGTCTCTATGCGCTGCGGGCGTTCATGCGGCCGAACGGGTACTCCTCGGGGCGGCCCCGGCGGGACAGCAGGGCGGGCCGCTGCCGGGCGGCCAGTTCCGTCCGCTCGACCTCGAGGAAGACCAGCAGCCATTCCGCGGGACCCGCCGCGAGGCCGCTGTGCGAGCGCATCGCCTGCTCGCGCGCGCCGAGAAAGGTGAGCAGCCAGCCGGTGGGGCCGGCGGCCGTGGAGGTTCGAATTCGGGAATCCATGCGGGGAACCATTCCGCAGCGTGCCGCGGAAGTCGACCTCCGACGCGTCAAGTTTTCCGATCCGCGCCTGGGAAAAGGGTCATCGCGACCAGTCCGCCGGAACCGTCACATCGGCCGCACCGATCTTCTCAGCATTGGAAGGCCGTCCGATTCCATTTGACCGATGATGTGGATTCCTTTGCCAAGGATTCCGGTTCGGAGGGCGCAGGGAGATCGCCCTTTCAGTACGCCGCCGCCCGGGCCTCCGCGAAATCAGGCGGCGGGGGTCAGGTCCTCGTCGCGGGAGACCAGGGCGGCGTAGCGGCCGCCGGCGGCGACCAGCTCGGCGTGGGTGCCGCGCTCGGCGACGCGGCCGTGGTCGAGGACGGCGATCTGGTCGGCGTCGCGGACGGTCGACAGCCGGTGCGCGATGGTGATGGTGGTGCGCCCCTCGGCGAGCGCGTCGACGGCCCGCTGGACGGCGTGCTCGGTCTGGGTGTCGAGCGCGCTGGTCGCCTCGTCCAGGACGAGGATCGGCGGGTTGCGCAGGATCGTCCGGGCGATGGCGAGGCGCTGCTTCTCGCCGCCGGAGAACCGGTAGCCGCGCTCGCCGACGACGGTGTCGTAGCCGTCCGGCAGCCCGGCGATGTGGTCGTGGATCTGCGCGGCGCGGGCGGCGGCGTGCAGCTCGGCGTCGGTCGCGTCGGGCTTGGCGAACCGCAGGTTGTCGGCGACGGACGCGTGGAACAGGTAGGTCTCCTGGGAGACGACGCCGACGGCGGCGGCCAGGTCGGCGAACGACAGGTCGCGCACGTCCACGCCGTCGATGGTGACGCGGCCGGACGTGGCGTCGTACAGGCGCGGCACCAGGTAGCTGAGGGTGGTCTTGCCGGATCCGGTCTCGCCGACGACGGCGAGCGACGACCCGGCGGGGACGTCCAGGTCGATGCCGGTGAGCGCCTTCGCGCCGGGCTCGTAGGAGAAGCCGACGCGCTCGAAGCGGACGTGGCCGCGGGGGCGGGGCAGCGGGCGGGGCTCGGCGGGCTCCTCCAGGCCGGGTTCGAGGTCGAGGTACTCGAAGATCCGCCCGAACAGCGACATCGAGCTCTGCACGTCCACCGAGGTCTGGAGCAGCTGGACGGTCGGCCGGAACAGGCTGGTCTGCAGGGTCGTGAACGCGACGAGCGTGCCGATCGACACCAGCGGGTGGCCCTGCGAGACGGTCAGGCCGGCGGCCCAGTAGGTCAGGGCGGGCATCGCCGACATGACGATCTGGATGGTGGACTGCCGCCACCGGCCCGCCATGCTCGCGCGGATCGCCAGGTCGGCGAGGTCGCGGGACTCGCCGGCGAACCGGTCGGTGAGCGCGGGCGAGCGGCCCATCGTGCGGCCGAGCAGGATGCCGCTGACCGACAGCGACTCCTCCACGATCGCCGACATCGCGGCCAGCTGCCGCTGCCGCCGCGAGGTGATCTTCCGGCGCTCGTCGCCGACGCGGCGGCTGATCCACACGAAGAACGGCAGCGTGACCATCGTGACGAGGGTGAGCCGCCAGTCGAGGGCGAGCATCGCGATGCCGGTCGCGGTGACGGAGGTGAAGTTGGAGACCAGCGAGGTCACCGTGGTGGTGACGGTGGACTGCATGCCGCCGATGTCGTTGGCGATCCGCGACTGGACCTCGCCGGTGCGGGTCCGGGTGAAGAACGCCAGCGGCATCCGCTGCAGGTGCGCGTACACGGCGGTGCGCAGGTCGTGCATGACGCGCTGGCCGACGCCGGTGGAGATGTAGGTCTGCAGGACCGAGAACACGCTGGTCGCGACGGAGATGGCGATCATGCCGAGGGCGAGCGCGGACAGCAGCCCGGTGCGGCCCTGCGGGAGCGCGACGTCCAGGATGTGCCGCAGCATGAACGGCGAGGCCAGCGAGACGAGCGCGGACAGGCCGACGAGCAGCGCCACGACGGCGAGCCGGGCGCGGTAGGGGGCGAACAGGCGCACGATGCGCCGGCGGTCGAAGTCCTTGGTGGTGGATTGGGCGGCGGGCTGGGCGGCGGGGTTCGCGGTGGGGTCCTGCGCCATGGGCGGCTCCTTCGTTCCGGGGTTCCTCAGGCTAACTGAGCTTAGCTCATAATTATTTCCGCACAACTATGAGCTAAGCTCGGCGGCATGGAGAACGATCTGGCCGACCTGTTCCTCCGGGCGGCCAAGCGGATCCGCCGGCACCAGGTCGAGCGGCTCGCCCCGCTCGGCCTCACCCCCGCCCAGTCGCGCGCCCTGCGCGTGATCGTCGGCGCCGACGGCCCGCTGCGGATGACCGACCTCGCCCGGCGCCTCGACATCGTCCCCCGCTCGGCGACGACGCTGGTGGACGCCCTGGAGGCCGACGGGCTCGTCACCCGCGAGCCCGATCCGGCCAACCGCCGCTCGCTGCTCGTCCGGCCGACGGGCAAGGGCCGCGACGTCCGCGCGACGATCACGGGCACCCGGCGGGAGGCGGCGCGGGAGGTGCTCTCCCCGCTGTCGGACGAGCAGCGCGAAACGCTCCGCGACCTGCTCACCGTCATCGACAACGCCGCCGGCGCCGAGCCCGGGAGGCCGCGGCGGCTGTCAGGGAGCTGACAATCGGGGCGGGCGGAAACATCCCGTCCCTGCCTAGCGCCGGGCCGCCGCGGGGCGGACCCTGGAAGGCCCCAGTGGCTTCGGGGTCGCGAGTTCCAGGAGGGTGCCTTGAGCCGGTCCGCCCGTTCCGCCGCCTCGCCCGGGTCCGCGTCGTCGTCCTCGCCCGCGTCCGGATCCTCGTCCCGGTCCGGCGCTTCGGAGTTCCCGCTGTCCGGCGTGCCCGCCGGGCTCGCCGATCCGCTGCGGCCGCACCTGGAGGCGGCGGCGGCCGAGATGGTCGGCGAGATCCAGGGCCTCGTCCCCGAGTACGCGCGGCCGCCGGACAGCCGCTACGGCCGCCGGATGCGGTGGGCCGTCGAGCAGAGCGTCCGGCAGTTCGTGGACGCCATCGGCCGGCCCGACATCGACTGGGGCACGGTCACCGGGATCTTCGAGGGGATCGGCGCGTACGAGGCGCGCAAGGGCCGCAGCCTGGACGGCCTGCAGACCGCGATCCGGGTCAGCGGGCAGGTCGCCTGCCGCCGGTTCATCAAGGACGCGCGGCGGCTCGGCTGGTCGCTGGACACCCTCGGCAAGATCACCGAGTCGCTGTTCGTGTTCCTGGAGCGGATCGCGGGCGCGGCCGCGCAGGGGTACGCGCGGGCGCAGGGCGAGCTGGCGGGCGAGCGCGAGCGGTTCCGCCGCCGGCTGCGCGACCTGCTGGTCATGGACCCGCCGGCCAGCGACGAGGCGATCGGGGAGCTGGCGCGGGCGGCGGGCTGGCAGGTGCCGCGGACGCTCGCGGTGGTCGCGTTCCGCCTCGATCCCGGGCAGGCCGTCCCGGTGCTACCGCCGGCGTTCCTGGCCGACTGGGACGCCGCCGACCCGTACGTCATCTGCCCCGATCCGGACGGCCCCGGCCAGGACCGGCTGCCGGCGGCGATCACGGGGACGCGCGCGGCGGCGATCGGGCCGACCGTCCCGCCGGCGCGGGCCGCGCTGTCGCTGCGCTGGGCGCGGCGGGCGCTCGCGCTGATCGAGCGCGGCGTGCTGCCCGGCAAGGAGCCGCTGCGCTGCCTGGACCATCTGCCGAGCCTGGTCGCGGCGCAGAGCGAGGAGCTGCTGGACGTGGCGCTGGCCGCCCGGCTCGGGCCGCTGATGGACCTCGCGCCGCACCGCCGGGACGCGCTGTCGCGGACGCTGCTGACCTACATGGAGTGCCGCGACAACGCGGTGGCGGCGGCGGAGCGGCTGCTGGTGCACGAGCAGACCGTCCGGTACCGGATACGGCGGCTGGAGGAGAGCCTCGGCGGCGTCATGCTGGACCCGGACCGCCGGATCGAGCTGCTGCTCCTGCTGCACCACCTGGTCCGCCTCGACTCCGGCGACCGGCGCCTGTCACCCGCCTGACCGCGCAGACGGGACGGCGGCGGCGCCGGGGCACCGCCGCCGTCCCGGGGCGGGGTCAGCCGTTCGGGCAGGTGTCGAGGTATTTCGCGATGCCGGCGTCCGGCTTCGGCGCCGGGCAGAGGAACTGGTCGTAGCGGGTGTCATTGTCGACGAACCGCTTCATCCACGCGATGGAGTACTTCGCGATGGTCGTGTTCGGCGAGACGAAGGTCATGTGCCCGGCGTTCTTCAGCAGCAGGTACGCCTTTTCCGGCGCCGTCTTGATGTTGTTGTAGTACGACTCGGCCATCGACGAGGCGGGCGCGATGAAGTCGTTGTCCGCGCCCATGATCAGGGTCGGGGTCGCGATGTTCGGGAAGGTGTAGTTCGTGTCCCACGGCGCGAGCGGGATGTCGGCCTTGAGCGACGGCCGCTTGTTGGCGGCCTCGAGCGTCCCGCCGCCGCCCATGGAATGGCCCATGACGGCGGTGCGGCTCGCGTCGATGCGGTTCTTGACGGTGCTCTTGCCGGTCAGCCAGTCGAGCGCGGCGAGCAGCTGTTCGCCGCGGGCGGCGGGGACGTCGACGAGGCTGTTGGTCTCCAGCGTCATGACGACGAAGCCCTGCGAGGCCAGGCGCGGCCCGTACCAGGAGATCCACGCCTCCGGGGAGACGAATCCGGGCGAGACGACGATCGCCCCGAAGGTGCCCTGGCTCGTGTCGGTCGGGGCGTAGATGGTGCCCTTGTTGAAGCCGGTCCCGCTGCCCGCCGGAACGGGAATCGTGTCGATGGCGAAGGGGCCCTTCTCCGCGGTGATGCTCGCCTCGGTCGGCGCGGGACCGCGCTGATACGGATTGTCGGCGAGCCTTATGGCGCTCGCCGGTTTCGCCGGCGCGGCGGCGCTCGCGGCCGGCGCCATGGCGGCGCCGGCGGCGAGGGCGGCGGCCACGGGGAGGAGCCGGAGCGAATTGGCGAGATTCCTGTTCATCGGGACGTGCCCTTCACTAGCGGGAGCCGCGAGCGGGTGGGTCTGCGCGGGTGCCAGAATTGTGGGCCGTCCGGCCGCCCGGCGCTGCTTATGCGGCGACGTCTTGGAGCCGGCGCTCTTATAGCGAAGTTACAAAGCGGCGAAAAACGCTAAGCGGGGGATAACTACGGAGAGGGGCCACTCCCCCCAGAGTGACCCCTCTCCCCCCGTTCCGCGGGCCGGCCCGGAACGCGCACTGGGGACGGCCGCTCCCCCCGAAGCGGCTTCGGCGCGGGGCGCCCGGCGGATGAGAAGAAGGTAGCGACCCCCTCACCGGCCGATCGAGGCTTCAACCGCACGCGTCGACGAACGGTGCACTGTGTGCGACGAACGGAACACGCTCCGCAGCGCCGCACCTCCTTCCGCGCGCACGGACGGCCGATGCGGGCGATCGGTTCGGATGCGGAGGCAGGTGTAAACGGAGGCAGGTGTAAGCGCGGCGGCAGGTGTAAGCGAGGTGTAATCCGGTCGGCCTAGCGTTGCCGCCGTGGAGATCGACCGCACCGCGGCGGCGCGTCCGCCCGGGGCCCGGGACGGACCGCACGGGGGTCGGTCCGTCGCCCGCCGCGGCGGTCACCACAGCAGGTGCGCGACCGAGCCGGCCTCGGTGGGGACGCCGAGCGCCTCGAAGATCTCCAGCGCCTCGCGGCGCGGGTCGGCGGGGGCGCCGCCGCCCTCGCCGGGGCCGCCTTCACCCGGGCCGCCCTCGCCGGGGCCGGCCACGTCGAGGAGGGCACCGAGCAGGAACAGGCACTTGGCCCGCCACAGCGGCACCGACACCTCGGTGGCCAGCTTCAGGGCGCGTTCCAGCAGCCGCCGCGCCGCCGGGAGGTCGCCGCGGTCCCAGTGCAGGTCCGCCAGGACGTACAGGATGCGCGCGCGCATCAGCGGGTCCGCGCGCTCCTCGGCGAGGCCCAGCGCCAGCCGCAGCGACCGCTCGGCCTCCTCGGTGCGGCCGAGCGCGAAGCTCGTGCAGCCGAGACCGTGCGCGGCGTACATCCCGACGAGCCGGCTGCCCGCCGCGGTGCCCTCCTCGCGGATGTGCTCGAACAGCGGCCGGGCCTCGCCGGGCCGGCCGAGGGCCAGCAGCGCCTGCCCGATCCAGTACACCGCCTGCAGCTCGACGCTGGTGTAGCGGGCGCGGCGGGCCAGGTCGCGGGCCGCGGTGAGGACGCCGACCGCGTCCTCGGCGGCGCCGCGCTCGTACTGGGCGCAGCCGATCACCAGCACGGCGTGGGACTCGCCCGCGACGTCGCCCGCCCGCCGGAACAGCTCGCGGGCACGCCGGCCGCCTGCCTCGGCGTCGCCGAACCGCCCGAGCATCCGGTGCACGGTGGCGAGCTGGCGGAGCGCGAGCGCGGTGCCGTGCGGGTCGCCGGTCTCCTCGAACAGCCGCAGCGCGTCCCGGACGGAGCGCAGCGCCCGGTCGTAGTCGCGGCGCGCGCACGCCAGCTCGGTGGTGCGCTCCAGCAGCGCCGCCTCGCCGCGCAGGTCGCGGGCCGCCCGGACGACCGGGAGCGCGTCGGCGATGACCTGCTGCCACTGGTCGGTGTGGTGCACCGGCTGCAGCAGGACGCCCGCGCGGACCGCGAGCTCCCAGGACGGCTCGGACTCGCCGAGCCGCGCGGCCTGCCGGACGGCGGCGGTGAGCGCGAGCCGCTCGGCCTCCATCCACGCCGCCGGGTGGCGCAGGGACCAGCCGATCGTCGCGTCGTCCAGCGGGTGGCGGGCCGCGCCGCCCGCGCCGGGGACGTCGCCGCCGCCGGTGACCATCTCCACCATCCGGTCGGCCAGGTACAGCCAGCCGCCGGCGACGCGGCGCAGCGCCGCGGCGCGCTCGTCCGGGCCGTCCTCGTCGTGGCACAGCTCGCGGGCGTGGTCGCGGACGAGGTCGTGGAACCGGTAGCGGACGACCCCGGGCACCTCGGCGTCGGCGGGCCCGGCCCCGGCGGCGGGCGGCCGCGCTCCGGGGACCGCGGGCGGGCCGGTCGCGTCCAGCAGCTGCGCGTCGACGAGCGTCTCCAGCAGCTCGCCGACCTCGGCGGGCGGGAGACCGAGCAGCGCCGCCGCGGTCCAGCAGGCGAAGTCGGGCGCGTCGAGCAGGCCGAGCAGCCGGTACAGCCGCCGCGTGCCGGGGTCGAGGCCCTGGTAGCTGAGGTGCAGGGTGGTGCGGACGCTGAGGCCGCGCTGCGTCAGCTCGTCCAGCCGGCCCTGCTCGCGCATCCGGCGGACGAACCCGGCGATGCTCCAGTGCGTCTTGGCGGCGAGCCGGGCGCCGGCGACCCGCAGCGCCAGCGGCAGGTGACCGCACATCCGGGCGAGCGTCGCGGCGGCCTCCGGCTCGGCGGCGACACGGTCCGGGCCGACGATGTGGACGAGCAGGTCGATCGCCTGCGCGGGGGTCAGCACGTCCAGCTCGATGAGCCGCGCGCCGGGCAGCGCGGTGAGCCGGGTCCGGCTGGTGATGAGCGCGCGGGACAGCCGGCCGCCGGGCAGCAGCGGCTCGACCTGCGTCTCGTCGGCGGCGTTGTCGAGCACGACGAGGATGCGCCGGTCGGCGAGGACGCTGCGGTACAGCGCGGCGCGCTCGCCGGGGCTCTCCGGGACGGCGGCGGCGTCCACGCCGAGGGCGCGCAGGAACCGGCCGAGCACCTCGGCCGGGTCGGCGGGGTCGCGTTCGGCTCCGCGCAGGTCCACGAAGAGCTGGCCGTCGGGGAAGGCGTCGCGAAGGCGGTGCGCGATGTGCACGGCGAGGGTCGTCTTGCCGATGCCGCCCATCCCGGCGACGGCCGACACCGAGACGGGCGCGTCGCCGTCGCCGGCCGACAGCAGCGCGAGCATGCCGTCGATCTGGTCGCCGCGTCCGGTGAAGTCGGGCACGGCGGGCGGGAGCTGGCTCGGCCGTTCAGGACGGACCCGCCCGGTGCCGGCACGCCGGTCGGCGCGCTGGTCGGCGCGCTGCGGGGGGCGGTCGCCGCCGCGCTCACCGGCGGGGCCGGTCTCCTGCCGCAGCACGCGCAGGTGGACGTCCCGCAGTTCGGGCCCGGGGTCGACGCCGAGCTGGTCGTGCAGCCGGGCCCGCGCCTCCGCGAAGGCTTCGAGGGCCTCGGCCTGCCGCCCGCACGACGCGAGCACCTCGATCCACACGGCGAGCAGCTGCTCGTCCAGCGGATCGGCGCGCACCAGCGGGGCCAGGTGGGGCAGGGCCCGCTCGGGGGCGCCCGCGGCGAGCACCGTGCGGGCGTGCTCCATCGCGGCCTCGACCCGCTCGCGCTCCAGCCGGTCGACGGCGGCCCGGTCGACCGCGTCGGGCGAGACGTCCTCCAGCGCCCGGCCGCGCCACAGCCCGAGCGCCCGCTCCAGCGCGCCGGCGCGCCGGTCGGCGGGCAGCATCGCCGCGTCGGCGACCGCGCGGCGGAACACCGCCGCGTCGATCTCGGCGCCGGGCAGTTCCAGCGCGTACCCGTTGGTGGTGCGGACGACCTCGACGCCCGTCCCGGCGGCCTCGGCCAGCCAGCGGCGCAGCCGGAACACCGCGACGGCGAGCGTCGAGTCGGAGACGACGGTCTCGCGGGTGCCCCACAGCAGCGACTTGAGCGTGTCGTCGCCGACGCCGGACAGCCCCGCGAGGCCGGCGAGGACGAGCGTGCCGAGCAGCGCGCGGGCGATCCCGGAGGCGGGCAGCGCGCGCCGGCCGGCGCGCTCCACGCCGACCCGCCCGAGCACGACGATCCGGACGTGCTCGCGCCGCTGTTCAGACCCGCGCTCGGCCGTCACCGCCGACGCCGCCTCCCGTGCGAAGTGGACCCCACCATTCGATCAAACCGCGGCCGGTCCGGAGAGTGCATTTTTGCACGGTCGTGCGAAAACGCGCCGCGCGCCGCCATGGCCCGCCCGGGGACGCCGTTCCTCTCCGCCGTCCCGGCGGCGCGGCGCCCCGCGGGGATGGGCCAGGATGGAGGGGAGCGCGAAAGGAGATCGGATGGCGGGACAGGTGCGGCCGATCACGCTGGTCGGGACGCCGGTCCTGCACCGGGCGTGCCGGCCGGTGCAGGAGTTCGACGCGGCGCTGGCGGAGCTCGCCGACGACATGTTCGCCAGCATGTACGCGGCGGAGGGCGTCGGCCTGGCCGCCAACCAGATCGGCGTCGACCTGCGGATCTTCGTCTACGACTGCCCCGACGAGGACGGCGAGCGGCACAGCGGGACGGTCGTCAACCCGGTGCTGGAGCTGCCCGCCCTCGCGGACCGGCGGCTCGACGACGGCGAGGAGGGGTGCCTGTCGGTGCCGGGCCCGCACGCCCGCGTCGCCCGCCCCGACCGCGCGGCCGTCCGCGGGTTCGACGTCAAGGGCGACCCGGTGACGGTCGAGGGGACGGGCCTGCTCGCGCGCTGCCTCCAGCACGAGACCGACCACCTCGAAGGCAAGGTCTACATCGACCGCCTCTCGGCCCGCGCGCGCAAGAAGGTCCTCAAGGAGTACGAGGAGCTGCGCGCCGCCAGGGCCGAATAGGTCAGGGCGCCCAGACGGGCAGGTGCAGCGCCGACGGGTGTCCGGCGCCGCGCAGCACCTCGATGCGGACGCGGCGCGACGCGACGGCCCGTCCGGCGGGTTCGCCGCGCCCGTGGTTGCGGGCGAAGCGCGGGAACGCGCCGCCCGCGAGCATGACGCGCAGCCGGTGCCCGCGCCGGAACCGGTAGCCGGTCGGGTGCATCTCGATCTCGGCCCGGACGGTCTCGCCCAGGGCGGCGCCGATGCGGAGCATGCCGTCGGTGACGTTGCGGGAGACGCCGTCCGGGCCGACGTCGCAGAGCCGGACGAACAGGTCGGCGTGCCCGGTGCCGGTCCGGACGTGGAGCGTCGCCGACACCGGGCCGATCAGGTCGAGGTCGCGTTCGAGGCGGGGACCGGTCAGGACGGCGACGTCGCCGCGCGCCTCGATCCGGCCGTTGTCGCGCTGCCCGCCCCGGCCGGGCGCGAGCAGCGGCCCGCCCACGGACGGCGTCGGGTCGAGCGGGTCGTAGGTGAACGCGGCGGGATCCAGGGACTGCGCCGGTTCGTCCCAGGTGAGGCCGTGGGAGAGGTACAGCGGGGTCGGGGTGGTCTCCGGCGGCGGCCACTGCTGGAAGTCGAGCCAGCGGTCGGCCTTCTGCAGGTAGAGCCGGACGGGCGCGCGCCGCAGCTCCGCCGCGTCCCTGTTGAGATGCGCGTTCAGCCACGACACCTGGTCGATGAGGACGGCGCGCAGTGCCTTGGCGTCGTGCCCCCACGGGCCGATGGTGATGCGGACCTGGCGTCCGGCGTCGTGCAGGGCCGTGAAGTCGCGGAGCTGGCCGCGCAGGAACAGGTCCCACCAGCCCGCCACCATGCTCGCGGGCGATGTTGTCGCGGCCACGCGCGCGCTGTGATCGGTCTCCCGCCAGAACTCGGGGCTTTCGACGTTGCCGGTGACCTCGCGTAGGAACGGCTCGGCTCGTCCTATCGCGGCCATGTCGGCCTCGCCGACCGGAAGGTGCCGCATAGCGGCCCTTACGCGGCGGTTGTGGAGCGGGTGTTTCCTTTCGTCGCGCGTTCCCATGAGGGACGACCACACCAGCGTGTTGTGCAGGGCGAGCGCACCGCCCGGATAGAACGAGCTGACGAATTCGGACGCGGTGACGCCGAGACCCATCGCCTCCAGGGGCGGGTCCGCGTACGGCGCGATCGCCCATTGCGTGTAGCCGAGATAGCTGGCGCCGACCATCGCGACACGTCCGTCGCACCAGGGCTGGGCGCGGACCCATTTCAGCGTCGCGAGCCCGTCTTCGCGCTCGTCATGGAAGGCGTGGAACTCGCCGCCCGACCCGTGTATGCCACGTACATTCTGTATGACGACCTGGAAGCCGCGCCTGGCGAGCACCCCGGCGAACAGCCGCAGGAGGCCCTGCCGCTTGCCGTACGGGGTGCGGACGAGCACGGCGGGCAGCGGGCCTGCGCCGCGCGGCCGGTACAGGTCCGCGACCAGCGTCGTGCCGTCCGGCATGGGGATCCGCAGGTCACGGGCCATGCCGGTGTCCGTGGTGGTGGCGTCGGGGAGCCCGAGGAGCCGGTCGATCAGCCGTCCCGCCATGGCCATGCGCAACCTCCGCGTAGGTGGAATACCACCGTCCCACGCCCTGACGGATCAGAGCGCGGCGAGCCGCTCGTACTCCTCCAGGACGCGTGCGAACTCGCCGGTCGGCATCTCGCAGGCGTGGCCGTCCAGCCAGAGATGCTCGAGCCGGACGGTCCGGATGTCCAGCTTCAGATGGCAGGCGTTCCCGGTGTGCTCCCACCCGGGACGCGCCGCGCGGACGACCTCGAGGTGGTGCCGGTGGCACTGCACGTCGTGCAGCAGGAACGCCGTCAGGACGTGCGGCGCACCGCTCACCGCACGGGCGGTCCCGGCCGCGCGCGAGGCGGCCGCCTCCAGGTCGGCGCCGGACTCGGCCAGCTCCGGGAAGAACACCCGGACGTGCTGCGCCACCCGCTCGACCTGCACCGGTTCGCACGGCAGCCGCCGCACCGCCTCAGGGTCGACGTAGCCGTGCACGGGGACGCCCGCGACGAACGACGCCCACGCGCCGGGGACGGACGGCAGCAGACGGGCGCGGACCAGGGCGTCCCGAAGGTCCGACGCCAGCCGGTCCGCGTCGATGCCGCGCGGCATGAACGTCTTGGTGCCGCCGCGCAGCCGCCCGCCCGCCTCGTCCAGCACGGCGAGATCGGCCCAGCACGCGCCGGACCCGGTGCCGAGGACGCCGTGCGGGAGGCACGCGTCGGGATGCGGGGTGAGGCCGGCGACGTCCTCCAGCGTCGCGCGGGGCGTGCGGATGAGCGTCCAGCCGCGCGTCCGGCGGGACGAGCCGCCGAGCGCGAGCGCCGCCGCCACCGGTTCGCGGCGCTCCTGCCGCGAGGGCTGCAGGCTGTCGGTGTGCGCCTGCCGGAACGCGGCCACGACCTGCCGGAACGTCTCGGCGTCCAGGCACAGGTAGGCGCCGCCCTCGCCCTCGATGGTCGCGACGCCGTCGGCGACGTCGACCCGGAACACCCGTCCCGGCCACGTCACGGCCGCGCCCGGGCGGCCCAGCTCGGCCAGCGTCCAGTCCAGGCCGAGGACGAACTCGGCGTCGCCGAGCAGCCCGGCCAGCGGCTCGTTCCCCGGCGCCGGAAGGCACGCGACGCGGCCCGGGCCGTCCACCCGGAACGCGACCGGGAGCTCCCGGTCGGGGACGAAGCGCGCCGCGCCCGCCTGGAGCACGCCCTCCAGCATCTGCCGGTGCCGCACCGCGCCGACCTGCTCCAGGTACTCCTCCAGGCAGCGCAGCAGCACGGCGGGGTCGAGGTCGCAGGACGACCAGCCGCCGACGTCGCGCAGGTGCACGACCGCCCCGTCGAAGTCGAGCCGGTGGAAGCGGTACAGCTCCTGCCAGGGCCGGTGCCCGTCGCGTTCGGCCAGCCCGGCGCTCAGCCGGCCCTTGGCGCGGATGATCGCGGCGACGTCCTCGCCCAGGTCGTTGAGCAGGAAGTCGCGCAGCGGGGCGTGCGCGGGGTCGGTCTCGACCGCCACGCGCACGCCGTCGCCGCGGATCCGCACCGGAAGCGCCATCGCCATTCGCGTGATTATGCCGATAAGCGAAGATCATCACCGGTATGGCGGAATGTTCGATCCCGATTCGGGACCATGCCGTGTCCGGAGCGGCCCGCCTAGAGGGGCTCGTCCGCCATGTACGGCGGGGACGGTTCGTACTGGATGTAGCGGCGCACCGCTCGCGCGTGGTCGCGCCCATGGAGGCGCCCCACCAGCCATAGCGCCATGTCGATTCCGGCCGACACCCCCTGGCTCGTGACGAGGTTCCCGTCGACGACGTACCGGGCGTCCCGCACGACGGTCACGTCACCGCGCGCTTCGAGGTCGTCCTCGGACGCCCAGTGCGTCGCCACACGGCGTCCCTTGGCCGGGCCCGCCGCGTGCAGCAGGATCGAGCCGGTGCACACGCTCGCCACCCAGTCGGCCCGTTCGGCGGTCTTCGCTATCCAGCCCGTCACGGCCGCATTGTGAATCTGCGTCACGCGTGCACCGCGCCCACCCGGCACTAGCAGGACGTCGAGGTCGGGATGGTCGTCCAAGGTGTGGTCGGGGACGACCCTCATGCCCTTGGCGCAGCGCACGGGTTCAGGACGCTCCGCTATCAGGACCGCCTTGTCGCCTTGCTCGCGCAGCATGGCTGAGGCTGTGAACACCTCCCACGGCCCCACGAAGTCCAGTTCCTCGGCCTCCTCGAACACCAGCAGCCCGTAGGTCGTCATGCGTACTCCCTCGTTCCTCTGAATCGGTCCCGGTAGTCCGACGGCGCGACGCCCACGTGCCGGTGGAACGCCCGCCGCAGCGTCTCCCCCGTCCCGAACCCGAGCCGTCGCGCCAGCGTCTCGACCGGTTCGTCCCCCTCGGCCAGCGCCCGCCGCGCCGCCTCGATCCGCACCCGCTCCACGTACGCCGACGGCGGCATCCCCATCTCGGCGGCGAACCGGCGCTGCAGGTGCCGCGGGCTCAGCCCCGAGCAGCCGGCCAGGTCGGCGATGCTGTGCCGGGCGCCCGGATCGGTCTGGACGGCCGTCACCGCCACCCGGATCGGGTCCGACGCCGGCTGCGCCGACCACAGCGGCACGCTGAACTGCGACTGGCTGCCCGGCCGCCGCAGGAACATCACCAGCTCCCGCGCCACCGCGTGCGCGACCTCGCGGCCGTGGTCGTCCTCGACCAGCGCGAGCGCGAGGTCCATGCCCGCGGTGACGCCCGCGGACGTCCAGACGCGCCCGTCCCGGATGAAGATCGGGTCGCAGTCGACGCGCAGCGCCGGATACTCGGCCCTGAGCTGCGCCTCGCGGCCCCAGTGGCTGGTGACGCGGCGGCCGTCGAGCAGCCCGGCCTCGGCGAGCAGGATCACCCCGCTGCACACCGCCGCCACCCGCCGCGCGTCCCGCGCCGCCGCCCCGATCCACCGGACCAGCGCCGGGTCCTCCCGCGCCCGGTCGACGCCGGTGCCCCCGACGACCAGCACCGTGTCGAACCCGTCCGGCGGAAGGGCGCCGATGCCGTGGGAGGCGACCACGGGCAGCCCGCTGCTGGACGCCACCGGGCCCGCCTCCGGCCCCACGACCAGGCATTCGTACCGCCCGGTCGTCTGGAGGACCTCGTACGGCCCGGTCAGGTCCAGCCCCTGGAACCCCTCGTAGATCACGAACGCGACGTGCATGTCTCCAGGCTGGCTCCCGCCGCGTCATGGCGTCAACGACACGTACCCCACAGAACGCGCCATCGGAATACGGGCGAAAAAAAGGGGGTTGACACGCGGACCGCGTCCGCCAATACTCCTGATCATGGAGCTTTGATACTTCGCGGTCGAGCCGCCCGCCTGATGCCGGGCCCGCTCCCCATCCCTCCACGCCGAAGGCGCCTTTCCGAGAACATTTCCACTGGTGCACGCCTACCCGCGTGACCAGCGTTTTCGCCATGCCTCCGGCCTCTTCTCACCCTTTCACGGCTGCACTGCACCCATGCCCGGAGGTGGTTTTCCTTGCGTACGAACGACCATGCTCGAAACCCGAAGCAGGACCCGAAGAAGGGCAAGAACAAACAGCCCGACTTCAGGTCGGCGGCGATCGCGAACAACCGCCGCAACGCCCGCCGGCTGCCCACCCGCCAGTTCAACCGGGGCCGCTGACGTCCCCCCGGCCCCGGACCCACGCGTCCGGGGCCGGGAACTCCGCCCACACCACCGTCCGCGTCCCGTCCGTCCGGTAGCCCCACCGCGCCGCGAGGCCCTGCACGATCCGCATGCCCCGCCCGCTCTCCGCGCCGGAGTCCTCCTTCACGTACGGGCGCGCCCCGGACGCCCCGTCGTCGGCGACCTCCAGCCGCACCGTCCCCGGCGCGGCCGCCACGGCCACCGCCACCCGGCCGCCCTCCAGCCCCGACGCCGTGTGCGTCACCGCGTTCGCGACCGTCTCGCTGACCGCCAGCACCACGTCGTCCAGGTTCGGCAGGCCCGCCAGCAGGCCGCGGACGAAGCCGCGCGCCAGGCCGACCGACCTGCTCGCCCCCGGCAGCGCGACCGCGCCGAGCACGGTCAGCCCCTCCCGGTCCACGCCACCGAGCACGTCCTCGACGCCCACGCAGACGGCCCCCTCCGCTCCGGAAAGTCGCCCGTCACCTCGCAGTACGTCCCGCGCCCCGGCCTGCGTTCACCGTCCGCGCCGCGACGTCACCGACCGTCAGCGGCCGGCGGGCTCCGACGGCGGCCGCCGGTCAGGACTCCCAGCGGCGGCCGGTGAGGCGCTCGTAGACCTCGATGTAGCGGGCGCGGGTGGCGTCCACGACGTCCTGCGGGATCGCCGGGCCGGGCGGGGTGCGGTCCCAGTCGAGGGTGCTGCTCCAGTCGCGGACGTACTGCTTGTCATAGGAGCGCTGCGGACGGCCGGGCTCCCACTCGTCGGCGGGCCAGAACCGGGACGAGTCGGACGTCAGCACCTCGTCGGCCAGCACCAGCGTGCCGTCGGCGGCGCGGCCGAACTCCAGCTTGGTGTCGGCGATGATGATGCCGCGCTCGGCCGCGATCGCGGCGCCGCGCCGATAGACCTCCAGCGTGACGTCCTTGAGGTGCGCCGCCGTGTCCGCGCCGATCTCGGCGACGACGTCGTCGTAGGTGATGAACTCGTCGTGCCCCTCGGTCGCCTTCGTCGTCGGCGTGAAGATCGGCTCGGGCAGCCTCGACGCCTCGACCAGGCCGTCCGGCAGCGCGATCCCGGAGACGGTGCCGCCCTTCTCGTACTCCTTGAGCCCGAGCCCGGCGAGGTAGCCGCGGGCGATCCACTCGACGGGCAGCATCGTCAGCCGCTTGCAGCGGACGGCCCGGCCGGCCCATTCGTCCGGCACGTCGGTCCCGGAGATCACGTGGTTCGGCACGACGTCGGCGAGCTGCTCGAACCACCACAGCGACAGCTGGGTGAGGATCTTGCCCTTGTCCGGGACCAGCGTCGGCAGGACGACGTCGTACACGCTCACCCGGTCGGACGCGACGAGGACCAGGTCGTCCCCGTCCGCGTAGACGTCCCGGACCTTCCCCGAGTGCAGCAGCTCCACGCCGTCCCCCTCAACTCCCGCTCACCTGCGACCAGTGCTCCCGTCAATGATCCCAGCCGCCGCGCGCCCGCCCGCCTCCCGGGGGGACGGCAGCCGGACGGGGGCGCGGTCGGCGACCTGCTCGAAGATCACCGACGAGCGGAAGCCGGTGATCTCGCGCCGGCCGGCGAGCCGGTCGACGAGGAAGGCGTGCAGGTGGTCGAGGTCCTGGACGGCGACGTGCAGCAGGAAGTCGTCGTCGCCGGACAGCACGAAGACCCGCAGCACCTCGGGCAGCCCGCCCGCGAACTCCTTGAACGCGTCGATCGCGGTGCGGCTCAGCGGGCGCACCTGGATCGACACCAGCGCCTGGACGCGGCGGTTCAGGGCGGCGGGGTCGATGTCGGCGTGGTAGCCGCGGATCACGCCCCGGCGGGTGAGCGCGCGGACCCGCTCCAGGCACGTCGAGGGCGCGATGCCGAGCCTGCGGGCGAGCTCCCGGTTGGACTGCCGCGCATCCGTCTGGAGAAGCCGCACGATCCCCGAATCAAGTTCGTCCATGGCCGGGAAGGTAACACCGATTTCAGCCAAACGTTCGGTCCACCTGGAAATCCGCGGTCATACGTCCGATTCTCGATACGAACTGCGTGCGAACGAGGGGGAACGATGTTCGAGCACGAACAGGTGGTCGTCCGGACCGGGCCGCGCTCGGGGCTGCCGATCGTCGTCGCCGTCCATTCGACGGCGCTCGGCCCGGCCGCCGGCGGCGTGCGGATGTGGCGGTACCCCGGCTGGCGGGACGGCCTCGCCGACGCCCTGCGGCTGTCGGCCGCCATGACCGCGAAGTTCGCGGCGGCCGGGCTGGCCAACGGCGGCGGGAAGACCGTGGTCGCGCTCCCCGAGGGGACGGTGCTCGACGGGCCCCGGCGGCGCGACGCGCTGCACGACGTCGGCGACGCGATCGCCGCGCTGGACGGGGCGTACTCGGCCGGACCCGACGTCGGGACCGCGCCCGCCGACATGGCGGTGATCGGCGAGATCACGCCGCACGTGTTCTGCCGGCCCGCCGGGGACGGCGGCAGCGGCGACCCGTCCCCGCACACCGCGCTGGGGACGCTCGCCGCACTGCGCGCCGCCGCCCGCCGCCTGGACGGCACCCGGAGCCTGGCCGGCCGCCGCTTCGCCCTGATCGGCCTCGGGCACGTGGGCGAGCACCTGGCGGGGCTGCTCGCGGCGGAGGGCGCGGACCTGACGGTCACCGACATCGACCCCGGCAAACGGCCGAAGGCCGAGGCGCTCGGCGCCGCCTGGACCGACCCCGACCGGATCCTGGACGCGGACGCCGACTTCCTCGTCCCCGCCGCCCTCGGCGGCGTCCTGACCGAGCCGGTCGTGCCGCGGCTGCGCTGCCGGGCCGTCGTCGGGCCCGCGAACAACCAGCTCGCCTCGCCCGGCGTGGCCGACCTGCTGCACCGGCGCGGGATCCTCTGGGTGCCCGACCACGTCGCCAGCGCGGGCGGGGTGATCCACGCGGTCACGACGGAGCTCCACCGGCTCGGCCCCGACGAGGCGCGGGCCCGCGTCGCCGCCATCGAGGACACGGTCACCGGCCTGTTCGACACCGCCGACCGGCTCGGTGAGACCCCCGCCCGGGCCGCCGACGACCTCGCCCGCCGCCGCGTCCGGGCGGCGAGGACCGGGGCGACGAGGACCGGGGCGGCCCGCCCCTAGCCGGCCCTCGCCGCGCGGTCAGGCGGCGGGGGCGCCGCCGACGAAGGTCCGTTCCTGCGGGGACGCGACGAGTTCCACCATGGTGCCGGCGCGGAACTCCTCGCCGAGGACGCCGGTGACCGCGTCGGTGAGGGCGGCGCCGAGGCGGGCGGTGATCTCGGCGGCGTCGGGGCGGTCGAAGGCGGCGGCGCGGACGCCCAGGGCCAGCGAGGCGCCGGTGTCCACGGCCTTGCCGCCCTGCGCGAAGCGGCCCGCGGGGACGCCCGCCAGCCGGACGCCCACCAGGTCGCGGGCCCATTCGCCGTATACGCCGACGATCGCCTCGGTCAGGGCCGCGATCAGCCCGGCCTCGTTGCCCGCCAGCCTGTCCTCTGGAATGTGGGCGGTCAGATGCGGCACAGTGGTCCCCGTTCTCTTTGACTGCAAAGGCTTTGATTTCAAAGGTACTTGAGGAGGGGCCCGATGTCCACGGGACCGGGCGGTCCGGCCGTCGACGAGGCCGTCCGCACCCTGCTGCTGCTCATGCCGCGGCTCGTCGGCCGCGCCAAGCGCCTGCCCGTCCCGCCGGCCCTCCAGGGCCTGGACCTGGCGCCGCGCCACCTCGCGCTGCTGGCCCACCTGGAGTACGACGGCCCGGCGAGCGTCAACGAGCTCGCCGCGCGGCTGGAGGTCGCCCCGACGACCGTCAGCCTGATGGTGAGCGAACTCGCGCGGCCCGGCGTCCTGGAGCGCACCGCCGACCCCGCCGACCGCCGCCGCCGCATCGTCGCCATCGCCCCCGCCTACACCGGGCCGATCACCGAATGGCTCTCCGGCAGCGCCTCCGCCTGGGAGCGCGTCATGCGCGACCTCGCCCCCGCCGAACGCGCCACGGTCATCACCGCGCTGCGCGCCTACGAGGCCGCCCTGGAACAGAGCGCCGACCGGCGTCGAACGCGCTGACGCCGAGCGCGGCACCCTCATGGCGCTCCGGCGCCGGGTCCGCGCCACGGACGGGCGGGCCGGATCGTCGCGAAGACGGAACCGGTGTTCGGCGAAGTATGGGGGAACGTTGGCCGAACACTCGAAAGGGTCCGCAATGACCAGGACAGGTACGTGACCGCCGAGGTGGGCGAGTCGCCGACCGACCTCGACATCGCCACCGGCTTCCGGCGGGATCCGGAACGGTTCACCGATGTCCACGACCGGTACTTCCGGGACGTCTACCGCTACGTCGCCGGCCGCCTGGACGGCCAGGTGGCGGAGGACATCGCCGCCGAGACGTTCTGCGTGGCGTTCGGCAAGCGCGACCGGTTCGATCCCGAGCGGGGCAGCCTGCGCGCCTGGCTGCTCGGGATCGCCACCAACCTCGTCGGGCAGCACCGGCGCAAGGAGGCGCGCCGCTACCGGGCCCTGGCGCGGGCCAAGGGCGACGCCCCCGCGGCCGGCAGCCACGAGGACCGCGTCGTCACCGAGGTGGCGGCCCGGCGCATGCGGCCCCAGCTGGCCAGGGCCCTCGCCGCGCTCTCCCCCGAGGAGCGCGACGTGGTGCTCCTCGTCGCCCTGGGCGATCTGTCGTACGACGAGGTCGCCGAAGCGCTCGGCATCCCGCCGGGCACGGTGGGCTCCCGCCTCTCCCGAGCCCGCAGGAAACTGCACGACGCGATCCGCCCGGAGGCCTTCCGTGGATGAACTGAAGATGCTCGGCACGGCGCTGGCCGGGCCGGACCCGTCCCCCGACACCGTCGACCGCAGCCGGCACCGGCTCCAGAACACGATGCGGGGCGGCCCCGCCAGGCCCAGGTCCGGGCGCAGGACGCGCTGGATCGCGGCCGGGGTCGGGCTCGCGGCCGCGGGGGCGGCGGCGGCCGTCGTCGTCTCCGACCTGTCCGCGCCGGACTCCCACAAGAAGGAGCCGGTCCTGTCCGGCCGCCAGGTCATGCTGGCGGCCGCGACCACCGCGGAGTCCAAGCCCGCGGCCTCGGGCACCTACTGGCACACGAAGACCGTCCAGCAGCTGGGCAAGGTCACCACCGTCAGCGAGACGTGGACGCGGCGCGACGGCAGCACGTGGCTCAGCGTCGCGCCGGGCCTGGTCAGCCGCGTCGGGCAGCGGCCGCTGATCAGGGGCAGCGACCTCGACTACACCCGCGTCCAGCGGCTGCCGACCGACCCCGGCCGGCTCAGGACCGCGCTGCTCAAGAGCACCACGGTTCCGGCCGCCCGGCAGCAGCCGCGGCTCTCCACCATCAACCTGCTCCAGGCGGTGCTCGTCGAGGTGCCCGCCCCGCCGAAGGTCCGCGCCGCGGCCTACCGCGCGTTGGCGGCGATGCCCCACATCGACAACCTCGGCCGGACGGCGGGCGGCTACCGGCTCAGGATCTCGTACATGGACGACGCCGGCACGCGCGTCGAGGGCACCGAGACGATCGTCGTGGACCCGAAGAGCACGCAGCTGCGCGTCGAGGGATGGGCGGGCTTCGGAGGCGGCGACAATCCCGTCGGACCCTCGCGGACGGCGTCCGGCTGGACGGACGGGCTGCCGGGCCGGATCGTCCCCTGGAAAGCCCAGGAGCCCTACATCGAGAAGCTGAACGAGCAGCTCAAGAAGCAGGGTCACTGACGCGGCGGCGGCACGCGGGAGCCGTCGCGTGCCGCCGGAGCCGCGGGTGCGTCAGGTGCGGGCGGGGGCCAGGGCGGCGGCGAAGCGGTCGATCTCGGTTGCGAGACGGGCCGGCGCCTCCAGCGGCGACAGGTGGCCCGTGCCCTCGATGACCGTCATGCGCGCGCCCGGGACGACGGGCAGGAGGTCGGCCTCCAGCGACGCGGGCGGGTCGACCCGGTCGTGCTCCCCGGCCAGGATGTGCACCGGGACGTCGATGGCGGCCGCGGCGGCGGCGATGTCCTCGGTGATGCCGTGCAGCGGCCAGGCGAGCCGGGCGTCGTCGTCCGCGGCGAGGCTGTCGGCCAGCACCTGTTCCCGCAGGTCGGCGGGCAGGGGACGGTGGGTCAGCACGTGCTGGAGCGCGTCGCCGACCGTCGCGCGGCTGTCGTAGGCGTGCGACAGCGCGTCCGCCGCCTGCGCGTCCACGGCCGGACGAGGCGGGGCCGGCGCGACGAGGACGAGCCCGGCCAGGCCGTCGGGCCGCCGCGACGCGACCAGCTGGGCGACCTTCCCGCCCATCGAGTGCCCGACGAGGACGTACCGGCCGAGGCCGAGCTCGCGGACGACGTCCAGCACGTCGTCCGCGAGCCGCCCGATCCCGTACGGACCTGGCAGTCCGCGGGCCGCTCCCCAGCCCCGGTGGTCGTAGGACACGACGGTGCGTCCGGCGTCGAGGCGGTCGATCACCGGGGCGAAGGTGCGGTGCGAGCCGCCCCAGTAGTGGAGGAACACCAGCGCGGTCGGCTCGCCGTCCCGCACCCACACCGGCAGCGGCCCGCCCGGAACGTTCACCTGACGCATGTCCATCTGGTTCATCGGAAGTCCCCTTTCATCTCCTTCGACGCTAGGGACCGGACACGGCGCCGACCAGGTAAGCTCCGGCCTGTCTATGGTGAAAAACGGACAGCGGACCGCCATCCGCACGCTGCACTACCAGGACGGCGGCGGGCCGGACGGCGGCGTGGAGGTGTCCACGTTCGCGCGGCTGCGGGCCATGCCCGCAGGCAGCGAGCGTCCTCCGGTGCAGCGGGCGGATTTCCACGTGCTCGCGATCGTCAACTCGGGGCACGGGGTCGTGACGGTGGATTTCGTCCGCCACCGCCTTGAGCCGGGCACGATCGTGTGGATCCGTCCGGGCCGCGTGCACCGCTGGGACGACATCGCCGGGGTGGACGGAACGCTCGTGCTGTTCCGCCCCGAGTCCGTGCCGAACGGCTCCCCCGGGGCCGATCCGCTGGGGCCGGTCGCCTGGCGGCCGACCGGACGTCCGGCGCTGGTCCGCCTCGCCGCCGACCACCTGCGCCGCGAGTACGACGCGGCCCCCGGCGGCACCGCGATACTGCGCGCGCTGCTGGAAGTCCTGCTGCTCCGCGCCAGTGACAGCGCGCCCCCGCCGCCCGCCGGACGGCAGGCATTCACCGCGTACGCCGCCGCCGTCGAGGCGCATTTCGCGACCTCCCGCGAGGTCGCCTGGTACGCCCGCCGGCTGGGCTACTCCCCGCGCACTCTCAGCCGCGCGACGCACGAAGCGACCGGCCGCAGCGCCAAGCAGTTCATCGACGACCGGGTGGTCCTCGAAGCCAAGAGGCTGCTCGCCCACACCCGCATCACGGTCGCCGAATGCGCCCACCGGACGGGATTCGACGACCCGGCGAACTTCTCGAAATTCTTCCGCGCCCGCACCGGCCTCACTCCGGGCGCATTCGCGGCCCGAGCGCGCTGACCCCCAGATCAGGCGCAGATTCCCTGGGCCTCCGCCTGACCGAAGTCACCTTCGGCGAACGCCTTCGCCGGGATCGTGAAGTACAGCGTTCCGGCGTCGCCCCAGCCCCATTCGAGTTCCGCGTCCTCCGCGAGTTGCAGCAGGTGGACGTCGGGACGCCCCGCGTCGTCACGCCCGGTCACCGGAACCGTGTACGAGGTGTCGGGCCACCCGAACGCGCAGTGCATGCCCATGGTGTTGGAGTCGAACTCTTCCATTCGTGCCATGAGAAAGGAGTTCGCCCCCCAGTGCTCGTCCTTGTCGTACTCGATGTCGCCGTCCTCGACGTCCCAGATGTCCGGGAGCATGACCACCTCGGCGGCGCGGACGGGCGTCGGCGGAAACGTCCTGGCCGGCGCGGGCGCCGCCATCTCGACCGCGCGTGCCGGATCGGCGGCGATCACGAGCCCCGTCCCATGCGCGAAATCCAGCTTCGAGTACTCCTCGTACGGCACGTCAGGATCGAAATAGAAGAAGTTGAGCAGGCCCGGCCGGACCGGCAATTCGGCGCCCAGCCAAGGGGCGAGGGCGTCGGTGTCGAGCACCGCGAACAACGAGTACGGATAGCCACCCGCCCGGGGCCACGAAGTACCCGGATCGAGCAGCGCAGCCCCGCCGAGCCGACACCCACCGGTGGCCTGAGAACCACCGGCCGCCCGCTCAAGGCAGAACCCGCGCCGCGCCATACCCGCGAACTGCCGCCCCGCCCTCTCCCCAAGCCGCTCAACACAGACCCGAACCATGGCCTCGAAGTCATCGAATCTCACGCTCGAAATCCTCCCACCACCCGCAAACACCTTGCAGATGAGCACACGCGGAAAGGGCCGTTGCGGAACGGTCAGGGGCGGGCGGTTTCCCAGGCGGGGCTTTTGCGGAAGTAGGTGTCGTAGAGCTCCTGGACGTCCAGCAGGGACTCCGGGGGCTGCTTGCCGTAGGCGATGCGCTCCAGGTGGCGGAAGTACTCGAACCGCTCGACGCCCGGAGTGATGACGATGAGGATGTCGGCGTCGTGGCCGGGCGCGGCGGCGAAGGCGTGCGCGAGCCCCGGCGGGACGATCACGAGGTCGCCGCGCTCGGCCGTCACGACCTGCTCCCCGGACAGCAGCTGGGCGGTGCCGGCGAGCATGTAGAACAGCTCGGCCGAGCCGGCGTGGTGGTGCGGCCTGGCGCCGTCGGCGCCGTCGGCGAGGGTGACGCGCTGCGTGGACAGGGCGCCGCCGGTCGAGCCGGCGTCGGCCAGCAGCCGGACGGTGGTGGGCGCGCGCCCGACGACCTCGGCGTCGGCGGAGCGGACGATCACGGAATCGGTGAAGCCGGGGACGGCGAGCGACATGGCGGGCTCCTTGCGGGTCGGGGTTCGGCGGGTCAGACGGCGAACAGCAGGGCGGCGCTGATGAGGACGACGACGGCGGTGGCGAAGTGGATGCCGAACGCGACCGCCTTCGTGCCGCCGTGGCGCAGCACGACGACAGTGTCCCCGATCGGGGCGAGGGCGACGAGCAGCATGAACCACGCTTCGGCGTGCGCGCCGGCGAAGGCCAGCAGGGCGAGGCCGACCAGGCCGTACGTCCCGTCGCGGATGCCCTTGATCGTCAGGTAGGCGGGGTCGCCGTCGGCCTTGGCGGGGACGCCGTACCCGGCGGCCGCGGTACGGGGCGTGAGCAGGAAGCGGGCTCCGATGAAAAGGATCATCAGGTCGAGCAGGACGGCGAGGCCGTAGGCGAGGGGGGCGAGCATCGGGCACTCCTTGGCTAGCACTGCTAGGAACAAGGACGACGCTAACATAGCGTCGCTTTCAAAGCTAGCGCCGCTAGAAATTCGATCGCCCGGTCTGTGGACGCCGAGAGCATCCCTGTATCCACCGTCGCCTACGCTTGGTAGCGAGACATGCGCTGTTCGTGACGATCCGGCTCGGGGGACGGCTGTGACGCAGGAGTGGGGCGAGCGCGTCCGCTACTGGCGCAACCGGCTGCTGGTGTCCGTGCGGGGGCGCGCGACGGTCCTCACCGTCGGCGTCACGGCCGTGTTCCTGACGGTGATCTTCGTGCTCGGCATGCTCCTCGTCCGCGACTGGCTGGAGAACCGGGTCGCGCGCGACACCGAGACCACCGCCGAGCACATCACCTTCGACTTCCTGCGGGACGGCGGCGAGGGCATGCTCGCGACCGGCTTCGTCCCGACCCGGCCGGGCGACGCGCCGCTGGCGCAGATCGTGAGCACCGACCGCCGCACCGTCCTGGCGGCCAGCGACTCCGCGCGGGGCATGCCGCCGCTCGGCTACATCCGCCGCACGTCCGGCAAGCTCGTCATCGACGAGAAGGGCTGCCCGGACTTCGTCCCCGGCTGCGCCTGGGTGTTCGGCATGCGGGCGCGGACCGCGCCGGGCGGCCAGGACGTGATCATCATCGCGGCGACCCCGCTGCCCGGCCTGCTGAACGTGTGGGCGCTGCCGCTGACGCTGGTCCTGGTCCTGCTCGGGCTGCTGGCGCTCGTCGCGTGGTGGACGTGGCACACGATCGGGCGGGCGTTCACCCCGATCGACCGGATCCGCCGGCAGCTGGCCGACCTCGACGCCCGGGACCTCGACCAGCGCGTGTTCGTCCCGCAGACGCACGGGGAGATCCAGGCGCTGGGCGAGACGGTCAACCGGACGCTGGAGCGGCTGGAGGAGGCGACGGACCGCGAGCGCCGGTTCATCTCCGACGCCTCCCACGACCTGCGCAACCCGATCGCCGGGCTGCAGATGCAGCTGGAGATGGCGCTGGAGGAGGTGGACGGCGAGGCGCGGCCGATGATCCGCTCGGCGCTGCGCGACGCCGAGCGGCTCAACGACATCGTCATCGACCTGCTGGAGCTGTCCCGGCTGGACGCGCGGGCGCCGCAGCCGGTGGAGCCGGTCGACCTCGCCGAGCTGGCCCGCCGGGAGACCGAGCGCCGCACCGACGGGGTCCCGATCACCACCCGGCTGGAGCCCGGCGTCGTCGTCCGGGCCAACCCGGTGCGGATGGCGCGGGTGCTGGGCAACCTGCTGAGCAACGCCAAGCGGCACGCCGAGTCGAGCATCGAGGTGACCGTCCGGCGGGACGGCGGCATGGCGCTGCTCCAGGTCCAGGACGACGGCCACGGCATCCCGCCCGACCAGCGGGAACGGGTCTTCGAGCGGTTCGCGCGGCTGACCGAGTCGCGCGAACGCGACCCGCAGGGGACGGGGCTCGGGCTGCCCATCGCCCGCGAGATCGCCGAGATCTACGGGGGCTCGCTGTCCATCGCCGACAGCGCCAGGGGCGCGTGCTTCGTCATGCGCCTCCCTCTCGCCGGGGACGGCGGATCGCCTCGATGACGCCGGCCAGGCCGTCGCCGCCGTGGCCGGCGTCCACCGCACGCCAGAACAGGTCCCGCAGGGCGAGCGGCCCGGCGGTGTCGACCCCCGCCTCGCGGCTCGCCTCGACGACGTGGTCGGCCCCCACGGCCTGCATGCGGAGGCTGTTCGCACCGCCCGGGAAGACGCCGGTCTCGATCTCCTCGGCGAGGATGCGCAGGAAGCCCATCGGGCCGTCGCCGGTGAGGCTCTCCAGCAGCGACGACGCCAGCGGGCGGAACTGCCGCGCGGACACACCGGCGCTGCCGAGCAGCGCGATCCCGTGCATGTACGCGGTGAGCGTGGACCAGAACAGGTACAGCTGCGTCTGGTAGTAGAGCATCGACAGGCCCGGGTCCGAGCCGACGAACGTGGTGTCGCCCAGTTCGGCGAGGGTTTCGCGGTGGCGGTCCAGCACGGCCTCCGGGCCGCTGTAGAAGACGTACGCGCCGGGCCGCCCGATGCCGGGCGGCGGGACCATGATCCCGCCGGTCAGCAGGTCGGCCCCTCGCTCGCCGGCCCAGGCGGCGGCGCGGCGCAGCTCGTCCGGGCTGCCGGAGCTGAGGTTGGCCAGGACGCGGCCCTTGATGTCGGCGTCGCCGATCGAGTCGTACATGGCGGTGTAGTCGGTCTGGCTGATGACGACCAGTTCCGCTGCGGCGAGCGCGTCGGAGATGGTGGCGGCGAGCACCGCGCCCTGCTCGACCAATGCGGCGGCCTTGGACGGCGTGCGGTTCCACACTGTGGTCGGGTGCCCGTTGGCGAGGAACGTCCGCGCCATGGTCGCGCCCATGGGTCCTAGGCCGATGACGGTGACCGGGGATTTCATGTGCTCCTCCTAGAGGCGTGTTGTTCGGCCTCCACGGTGGCTGCGCGCGCTACGGAACGGCTGCGGGTCTGTCCGTAGCGGTGGTTACGCTTGCGCGATGCGCTACGGGGTGTTGGGACCGCTCGCGGTATGGACATCCGGCGGGACGCCGGTACGGGTGCCCGAGGTCAAGGTCAGGACGCTGCTGGCCGCGCTGCTCACCGAGCCGGGACGGGCCGTCCCGGTGGACCGGCTGGTCGACGCGCTGTGGGGCGACCGTCCGCCCCGCAATCCGGTGGGAACGCTCCAGGCCCGGGTCTCGCAGCTGCGCAGGGTGCTGGAGGAGGCCGAGCCCGGCGGGCGGGCCCTGGTCGTCTCCCGTGCGCCCGGGTACGCGCTCGACGAGCCCGAGGACGCCGTGGACGCGGGCGAGTTCACGGCCCTCCTGGCACAGGCCGGGGAGGCCGCCGACCCGGTCGCCAAGGCGCACCTCCTCGGCTCGGCGCTCGCGCTGTGGCGGGGGCCCGCGTTCGAGGGCTTCTCCGGCGCCCCGTTCGCCGAGGCGGTGGCCGCGGGCCTGGAGGAGCGCCGGCTGGCCGCGCTCGAGGAGCACGCCGAGACGCGGCTCGACCTCGGCGAGCACGCGGCGGTCGCCGCCGAACTGGCCGCGCCGGTGGCGCTGCACCCGCTCAGGGAGCGGCTGCGCGCGGCGCACCTGCGCGCCCTCTACCGGTCCGGGCGGCAGGGCGAGGCGCTGGCCGGCTACCACGACCTGCGCGAACGCCTCGCCGACGAGCTCGGCGTCGACCCCGGCCCGGAGCTGACCGCGCTGTACCAGTCGATGCTCGAACAGGACCCGGCCGAGGGCGAGCGCCCGCGCACCGCGCCGCGGCTGCCCGCCGCGCTCGGCGAGCTGATCGGGCGCGAGCGCGACGTCGAGCGGGCCCGCGCGCTGCTGGCCGCGCACCGCCTGGTGACCCTGACCGGGACCGGAGGCGTCGGGAAGACGCGGCTGGCGCTGGAGGCCGCGGCCCGCTCGGCCGCCGTCCATCCCGACGGCGTCTGGTTCGTGGAGCTGGCGGCGGGCCGTCCGGCGACGGCGGCCGAGGCGGCGCGGCAGGTCGGGCACGTCCTCGGCCTGCGGGACGAGGCCGCGCCGGACGTGGCGGGCACGGCCGGGCGGCGGGCCGCCGACCCGGTGGAGCGGGTCGGCGAGGCGCTGCGCGGGCGGCGGACGCTGCTGGTCGTCGACAACTGCGAGCACGTGGTCGAGCAGATCGCCGAGCTCGCCGAGCGGCTGCTCGCCGCGGCGCCGGGCCTGCGGATCCTCGCGACCTCGCGCGAGCCGCTGGGCCTGCCCGACGAGCGGCTGCTGGTCGTCCCGCCACTCGACCTGCCCGGACCGTCCACGGCGCCGGACGCGATGGCGGAGTCCGGCGCGGTCCGGCTGTTCGCGGTGCGGGCCGCGGCGGCGGATCCGGGGTTCGTGCTGGACGAGGCGTCCGCGCCGTGGGTCGCGTCGATCTGCCGGCGGCTGGACGGCGTCCCGCTCGCGCTGGAGCTGGCGGCGACGCGCGTGCGGGCGCTCGGGGTGCGGGAGCTGGCGGCGCGGCTGGACGACCGGTTCCGCGTGCTGGCGGGCGGGCGGCGCGGCGGCCCGGAGCGGCAGCGGACGCTGCGCGCGGTGATCGACTGGAGCTGGGAGCCGCTCGGCGCGGACGAGCGGGCCGTGCTGCGGCGCCTCGCCGTCCACGCGGGCGGCTGCACGCTCGCCGCCGCCGAGGAGGTGTGCGGCGCCGACGCCGAGGTCCTGGCGCGGCTCGTCGACCGGTCGCTGGTCGTGCGGACGCGCGACGACCGCTACCGCCTGCTGGAGTCGGTCGCCGCCTACGGGCTGGAGCGGCTGCGCGAGGCCGGTGAGGAGGCCGATCTGCGGCGGCGGCACGTCCGGTACTACACCGGCCTTGCGCGGGAGGCGGCCGACCTGCTGCGCGGGCCGGCGCAGCACGAGTGGCTGGAGCGCCTCGATCAGGAGGGCGCCAACCTGACCGCCGCTCTCGCCGAGGGCGGCGGGCTGCCGCTGGTGAACGCGCTGGGCTGGTACTGGTACCTGCGCGGCCGGTTCGGCGAGGCGCGGTGCGCCTTCGAGGAAGCGCTGGCGGCTTCCCCTGCGACGGCGTCCGGACGCGTAGAGGCCGAGACGTGGCTCGCGGGTTTCACCATGTTGTCCGGCGAGGCCACCGATTCCGAGCGCCTGCGCATAGCCGCCCTGGAGCGATACGAGGATCAGGGCTCCTTCGCCTATGCGCGGGCCGAGTGGTTCCTCAGCCACGTCCACTGGGCCTATGGCGATATCGCCGCGAACCAGGCGCGCGTGGAGCACGCCCTCACCGTGTTCCGCCTGCACGCCGATTACTGGTACACGGCGGCCGCGCTGGCGACCCGCGCCAAGTTCGCGATCGTGCACGGCGGCCTGGAGTCCATGCGGCGCGACGGCACCGAGAGCATGGACCTGTTCACCGCGCTGGACGACGCGTGGGGACGGCTGGAGGCCACCGACGCGCTCAGCCGCCACGCCGAGATCACCGGCGACTACGCGACCGCCGCCGGCCACCACCGCGCCGGCCTCCGGATCGCCGAGGACCTCGGGATGTGGCCCGAGGTGGCGTTCCGCACCGCCGGGCTCGGCCGCCTCGCGCTGCTGACCGGTGCCCTCGACGAGGCCCGCGACCTGCACGAACGGGCGCTGCACATCGCCTCCCGGCAGGCCGCGCGGTCCGCCGAGGAGTTCGCCGAGGCCGGGCTCGGCCTGGTGGCGCGGGCGCGCGGCGACCTCGACGCCGCCGAACGGCACCTGCGCGCCTCGCTCGGCTGGCTGCACGGGATCGGCGGGACGGCCGGGATCGCGTTCCTGCACGTCCAGCTCGGCTACATCGCGGAGCTGCGCGGGGACGCCGAATCCGCGCGCGCCCTGCACCTCGACGCGCTCGCCGGCGCCCGCGCCACCGGCGACCCGCGCGCCGTCGCGCTCGCGCTCGAAGGGCTGGCGGGGGCGCGGTCGCTCGCGGGCGAGCACGCCGCGGCGGCGGGGCTGCTCGGCGAGGCGTCCGCGCTGCGCGCGGCGGCCGGGGCGCCGCTGCCCGCGGCCGAGCGCGGTGACGTCGACCGCGCCGCCGGGAGGATCGCGGCGGCGATCGGTGTTGCCCTGTTCGAGAGCGAGTTCGAGCGCGGCCGCGCACGCGGGGCCGGGCGTACGGAGGGGACACCATGAGCGAGGATCTCGGGTTCGGCTGGCAGGGCGATCGGCTCGACCTGCCCGCCTACCTGGCGCGGATCGGCTACGACGGCGACCCGCGGCCGGACGCGGCGACGCTGCGCGCGCTGCACCGCGCGCACGTCACCGCCATCCCGTTCGAGAATCTGGAGATCATCCTCGGGCGGCCGATCGAGCTGGACCTGGCGGCCGTGCAGGGCAAGCTCGTCGACCGGCCGCGCGGCGGGTACTGCTTCGAGCACAACCGGCTGTTCGCGGCGGTGCTGGAGCGGATCGGCTTCGAGGTCGTCGCGCTGACCGGCCGGGTGTCGATGGGCGCGGAGAAGATGCTCCCGGCGACGCACGCGCTGCTGCACGTCCGCACGCCCGGTCAGCCGGCGGACGAGCCCGCGCTGCTGTGCGACGTCGGGTTCGGCGCCGGGCCGCTGGAGCCGCTGGAGATCCCCGGCGACCGGGAGGTCGATCAGGACGGCTGGGGGTTCCGGCTGCGGCCCGGCCGGGTCACCGCCGCGTGGCGGCCGAGCACGCACCTGTGGGAGTTGCACCAGCGCGGCCCGGACGGCTGGATCCGGCGGCACTCCTTCGCCCTGGACGAGGCGTTCCGCATCGACTTCGACGTGCTGAACCACTACGTGTCCACGAGCCCGCGCTCGCCGTTCACGGCCCGTCCCTTCGCCCAGCGGTTCTCCCCGGAGGCGCTGCACGTGCTGGACGGGACGACGCTGACCGTGACGCGGCCGTCCGGCGAGTCGCGCAAGCAGGCGCTGGCCGCCGCGGAGGTACCCGGCACGCTGGCCGAGGTGTTCGGGATCGTCCTGGACGGCGACGACCCGGCGCGGCTGGTGAAGGCGCTGGACGGATCTAATCTAGACGTGTAATGTCCAGGTTATGCGGATCAGCGAGGGGGTCGAGTGGGCGGCGCACTGCCTGCTGCAGCTCGACTGGATGGACGAGGACCGGCCCGTGCCGACGGCACGGCTCGCGGCCGGCTTCGACCTCCCCCCGCCCTACCTGAACAAGCAGCTCCAGGCCCTGGTCAGGGCGGGCCTGGCGACCTCGACGCCGGGCGCGCGGGGCGGCTTCCGGCTCGCCCGCCCGCTGGAGAAGATCACGATGATGGACGTCGTGGCGGCGATCGAGGGCCCCGAGGACGCCTTCCAGTGCACCGAGATCCGCCGCCGCGGGGCGGGCGCCGGCACGCCCGAGTCCGCGCTGCGGCGGCCCTGCGCCGTCAGCACCGCCATGCGCCGGGCCGAGCTGGCCTGGCGCCGGGCGCTGGCCGACCAGACGCTCGCCGACGTGCGCGCGGCGGCCGAGCGCAGCGCGCCGCGGCTCGGTGAGAGCATCCGCGCCTGGTACGCGCGCAACTGACCGTCCGGCCCCGGACCCCGTCCGGGCGCCGGCCGGCCCGAAATCTGGATATCCCCCATCTAGGAAAGGGAAACGATGAAGCCGAGGATCGAGAACATCAGCACCGTCGCCGCCGACGCCTACAAGGCGCTGCTGAACCTGGAGGCCGTGCTGCACCGCAGCGGCGTCCCGCAGACCACGCTCGAACTGGTCAAACTGCGCGCCAGCCAGATCAACGGCTGCGGCTTCTGCGCCGACATGCACGCCTACGACGCCAAGAAGGCCGGCGAGACCGACGAGCGCCTCTGGTCGGTCGCCACCTGGCGCGAGGCGCCCTACTTCACCGACGAGGAGCGCGCCGCGCTCGCCCTCACCGAGGCCGCCACCCGCATCGCCGACAACCCGGCGGGCGTCCCCGACGACGTCTGGGACGACGCCGCCGACCACTACGACGAGCAGGCCCTGGCGTACCTCGTCATCGCCATCGGCGCGATCAACTCCTGGAACCGCATCAACGTCACGACCCGCCAGATCGCCGGCTCGCTGCGCGCCTAACGGGCACCTGGTCGTCCCCACAGGGACACTGATGCGGCCGGGGACCGGTCGGGTGACGGATGCCCGGCCGGTGACCGGTCTCCTAGCGTCGGTTGCGACGAGAGGAGACCCCATGAACAGGGAAGACGCGGTCACGAGCTGGATCGGCCGGGCCGCGCGGCCGGTCGCCGCCGCTTCGGCGGACGGGCCGCTCGGCGACCTGGAACCGCTGCGGGACGCGGCGCGCGATGCGCGGGTGGCGGGTCTCGGGGCCGCGACGCGCGGCGCCCGCGAGCTGTTCGTGCTGCAGCACCGCGTCCTGCGGTTCCTGGTCGAGGAACTCGGGTTCCGGACGCTCGCCCTGGAGGAGGACTGGACGAACGGCCTGCGCCTCGACGCGTACGCGCGGACGGGCGCGGGCGATCCGCGGGCCCTGCTGTCGGACGCGTGGCTGCCGTGGCGGACCGAGGAGGTCCTGGACGCGCTGCTCTGGATCCGGGCGTTCAACGAGCGCCATCCGGACGATCCGGTCCGGGTGTTCGGCCTCAACTTCACCACCGTGCGGGCGGCCGCCTACGACCTGGTCATCGATCACGTCCGGCGGGCCGCGCCCGGGCGGCTCGCCGAGATCGAGCGGCTCTACGCACCGCTGCGACCGGACGGCGACATCGACGAGCACGTCGGACGGTTCCGCCGCGAGCCCCGCAAGCAGCCGTCCATCGACCGCGCCGAGCAGGCGTACGCGCTGGTCGGCGAGCTGAGCGGCGGCGACGGCGACGGCGAGGCGCTGCACGCGGCCCGCGCGATCGTGGACTTCCACCGGTTCCACGCCCTGCCGCCCGAGGAGATCATCCCGTTCAGCGAGCTGCGCATGGCCGCGAACCTGCTCTGGTGGCACGACCGGACGCGGTCCAGGGTCGTCTACTGGGGCGGCATCGCGCACGCGGCGAGCGGCGAGGGCGTGACCAGCGGGCCGTCCGCGCGCACCAACACCGGCGGCCATCTGCGCAAGCACCTCGGCGACGGCTACCTCGCGGTGGGCCTGACGTTCGACCACGGCGCGGTGCACGGCGGCGTCCGGGTCCCGCCGCCGCCCGCCGCGTTCGGCGACGCCGTCCTCGGCCAGGCCGGGCCGCCGCACTACCTGCTCGACCTGCGCGGACCGCACCCGGCGGCGGTCGCGGACTGGCTCGCCACCCCGGCGCCCGTCCGGGTCATCGGCCCCGGCTACCGGCCCGAGGACGACGCCGACCACAGGATGCCCGGCTCCTCCCCCGGCGCCCTGCTCGACTTCGTGCTCCACTCGCAGGAGGTCACGCCGGCCCGCATGCTCAGGTGAGGTCGAGCCGGGGCAGCTCGCCCCGCGCGGCCACGCCGAGCTTCGGATACGCCTTGTAGAGGTGGTAGCCGACGGTGCGGGGGCTGAGGAACAGCTGCGCGCCGATCTCCCGGTTGCTGAGCCCGGCGGCGGCGAGCCGGACGACCTGGAGCTCCTGCGGGGTGAGGCGGGCGGCGAGGTCGTCGCGGTCCGCGTCCCCGTCCGCGCCGCCGGCCAGGCTCTCCCCCGCCGCGCGCAGCTCGGTGCGGACGCGGTCGGCCCACGGCGCCGCGCCGAGCCGCTCGAACGCCTCCAGCGCCGAGTGGAGCTGGACGCGGGCGTCGTTGCGCCGCCGCGCGCGCCGCAGCCACTCTCCGTAGAGCAGCTCGGTGCGGGCCCGCTCGAACGGGGTGCCGCCCTTGCGGTGCAGCTCGACGGCCTGCGCGAACGCCGCGTCCGCCGCGTCGCCGGGGTCGAGGAGCGCGGTGCAGCGCAGCGCGATCGCCTCCGCCCACGGCCGTCCGATCTGCCGGGCCCAGCCGGCGTACCAGTCGGCGGCTTCGCGGCCGAGCTCCGGGCGGCCTGCGCGGACGGCGGCCTCGACCAGGTCGGGCAGGCTCGCGATCGCGCCCTGACGGGACGGCCCGGCGACCACGTCCGACAGCCGCGACAGCGCGGCCTCGTGGCGGCCGAGCCCGAGGTCGAGGAGGCTGCGCGCCGCCGCCGCGTGGACATTGCTCGGCGGGACGCCGCGGGCCAGCGCCTCCTCGGTCAGCTCCGCGCAGCGCGCCTCGTCGCCCGCGATGGCGGCGAGCAGCGCCAGGACGGTCGCGAGGTAGACGCGGATGCGGTGCTGCCCGGTGTCGGCGGCGATCCGCATGCCCTCGTCGGCGGCGGTGCGCGCGTCCCGGTGCCGGCCGAGCAGCAGCAGCGCCCGCGAGCGGATCATCAGCACCTGCGCCAGCAGCCCGATCGCGCCCTGCGCGCGGTACCGGCGCTCCAGCTCGGCGGCGGTCTCGGCGGCGCCCTCGATGTCGCCGAGCAGGATGTGCCACATCCCGAGGCGGATCCGGTCGCGCGGGCCGTAGCAGGCGTTCATGGCGGCCGTCAGCTCGCGCAGCGCCGCGACGCCCGCGGTCATGTCGCCGGACGCGGCGAGCGGGTTCTGCCCGGCGAACACCCGCGCCAGGGCGCGCAGGTGCGAGGCGTTCGGCAGGTCCAGCTCGGCGCCGCGCGCGGCGATGGCCTCCACGGACGCGAAGTCGCCGGCGTTGGCGGCGGCGCCCGCCGCCTGGAAGAACAGGTACCCGGACGTGTGCGGGTCGAGCTCGGCGACGGACGCGGCGGTCTCGGCGAACATCCGGTACGCCTCCTTCGTCCGGTCCTGGTCGTCGGCGAGGGACGCGCGGATCAGCGTCAGGCCGGCGCGGGCGATCGGGTCGGGCAGGTCGGGTTCGGCGCGGGCGGCCAGCTCGACGGCGCGGTCGGCGAGGCCCGCGAACGCGTAGGCGCGGGCGGCGGCCGCCAGCCGCCGTCCGCGCGCGGACGGGTCGGGGCTGAGCGCGGCGGCGGACTCGTACATCGCGGCGGCGGACGCGTCGCCGCCGGTGTCCCGCTCGGCGTCGGCGGTCGACTCCAGGACGGCGGCGGCCTCCTCGTCCGGCCCGACCGCCGACTTCGCCAGGTGCCAGGCGTGGTGGCAGTGGTCGCCGCGCTCGCGGTAGGCGGCGGCGAGCGCGCGGTGCGCGGCGAGGCGCAGGGTCAGGGGCGCCTCGCCGTAGGCGGCGGTGCGGACGAGGGGGTGCCGCACCTCCAGCCGGCCGTCCGCGGTGGAGCGCAGCAGGCCGCGGCGTTCGGCGGGCTCCAGGTCGGCGACGGACGCGCCGAGCCGTCCCGCCGCCTCCACGACCACGCCGGTCGCGCCGAGGTCGTCCGCCGCGACGAGCAGGACCAGCGTCCGGGACGGCTCCGGCAGCGCGGCGATCTTCTCGGCGAACGCGCGGTGGATCCGCTCGTAGGCCGAGGACGTGTCGTACGCGTGCGTCCGCAGGCCGGGCAGTTCGAGGAGGGCGAGCGGGTTGCCCATCGCCGCGGCGAGGACCTCGTGGTGGACGTGCCGGGGCAGCTCGGCGGCGTGCCGGGCGAGCAGTTCGGTGGCCGCGTCCTTGCCGAGGCCGCGCAACCGCAGCTCCGGCAGGCCCGGCGCGGGGAACTCCGGCGCGTCCATGTCGCGGGCCGCGAACAGCATGGCGATGGGTTCGGCCTCCAGGCGGCGCGCGGCGAACAGCAGCGCTTCCACGGACGGGCCGTCGAGCCATTGCGCGTCGTCCACCACGCACAGCAGCGGCTTCTCTTCGGCAAGGTCCGCCAAGAGCGTCAGGACGGCCAGACCCACGAGGAACCTGTCTCCGCCGTCGGTGTCCTGGCGGGTGCCCATGTTGAGGGCGGCGCGCAATGCGCGGGCCTGCGCCTCGGGTAGCGAGTCGATGCGATCCAGGTGCCCGCCCAAGAGCATGTGGAGACCGGCATACGGCATCCCGCTCTCGTACTCGACACCCGTACTGCGCAGCATCCGCATGTCCGATGCTTTCGCAACGGCGTGGTCGAGCAGCGCGGTCTTGCCTATGCCGGCTTCACCGCGCAGGACAAGCGTCCTACCGCGCCCCTCACGGACCTGGCCGAGAAGCCGGTCGATCGCGGCCAGTTCCTCGTCACGCCCGTACAACATGCCTTCACCCTAGGCGTTTATTCGCGGCGCCCCGGAGTAGAGGAAGCACATGACCGAGAAACGGGACGAGGACAAGCCGCTCGCCGACCGGCGCGCCGACGCCGGCGCGCCGCAGGAGACCGACGCCGACTTCGCCGAGGAGCACACCCCCAGCAAGACCGACCCCCCGAACGCCGAGGCGGAGGCGCCGGGCGGCGAGGACGAGGGCTACCGCCCGCACACCCAGGCCCCCTAGCCGATCGGCCGCCGTTGGATCAGTCCTTGTCGTCACCGTGGTCGGACCCCACGGTGACGCCGGCCACGTCGGGCAGCTCGCTCAGGATCGCGGTGAGGTCGGGGACCGAGCCCGGCCCCTCCAGTACCAGCGTCACGACCGCGTTCCACGGGGCGCGCCGCGCCGACGTCTCGTCCCGGTCGCGGCGCTCGTCACGGCCGCGGTCGGAGTCGTCCGGCAGGTACTCGCGCTCGACGTTGACCTCCAGGACGGCGAACCCGCGCTGCGTGCACTCCACCAGCACCCGCCGCAGCACGCCGCGCCCGTCCCGGTAGACGAGCCGGAGCCGGGCCGGCCCGGCGGGCCGGAACCGCTCCAGCGGCAGCCGCCGCGTCAGCGCGCTCAGCCCGTACACGACCACGAAATGCCCGCCGGTCACCACGACCGCCAGCAGCCACAGCCCGCCGCCCGCCGCCATCCCGACCGCCGCGGTCACCCACACCACCGCCGCGGTCGTCAGCCCGCGCACCGCGTCCCGCCGGACGAAGATCAGCCCGCCGCCGATGAAGCCGATGCCGGAGACGATCTGCGCGGCCACCCGGGACGGATCGAACGACACGTGCCCCGGCGCGTGCTGGAACCCGTACTTGCTGACCAGCATGAACAGCGCCGCGCCGACGCCGACGAGGGTGTGCGTGCGCAGGCCCGCGCTCTTGTTGCGCAGCCCGCGCTCCAGGCCGATGCAGGCCGACAGCACCAGGGCGAGCAGCAGCTCGCCGATCTGCACGATCCCCTGACCCGGGGAGATCTCCCACACGCTCCGCCCCTACCCTCGCCGTCCCGCCGAACCGCCGCGCCTACCGGAGAGCTGCGCGCCGAGGCCGCCCCGGGTCGCGCCCGGGGCGGCCTCGGCGTCCGTCGGCTATTCGGGGTGCGGGGGCTTCTGGTCCGGCGGTGTCCCGCCGCCCTTGCCGCCGCCCCTGTTGCCCTTGTCGGTGCCGTGCGCGTGGCCCTTGGCCCCCGTCGACCTGGGGTCGGTGGCCTCCGGCGCCGGCTCCTCGGTCACGGCGGTCCGCCCGGAGCGCCTCATCTCGGGCTGCTGCGGGTTCGGCATGGTTCCTCCCCTCCTAGGCGCTTGACGGCTCGGGCCGCAGCGGATCGTGGCCCACCGTCATCAGCTCGTGCCGCCAGCGCTCGTTGGCCGCGCCGTCCGGGGGCGGGGCGTCCAGATGCTCCTCGACGTAGTCCACGACCTGGCGCATCACGTCGGCGTCGCCGTCGGTGAGGTCGACCTTGCGCTTGCGCAGCAGGTCCACCACACGGGCGCCGAGCTCGGAGACGCCGGTTTCCGGTTCGGCCGGGAACGCCTCCTCGCCCGAGGCGTCCGTGAGCAGCCAGGTGCGCAGCTCGTCGGACGTCATGTTGACGAGCCGGTGGAAGTCCTCCCAGGCCAGCTCCGCCTCGGCCGGTATGCGATCGTTCATGACGGTCGCCCTACCCTGTGCCGCCCGTCCCATTCGTCCCACCGGCCCCTCCGTTAGAGCGCCCGGTGGCGGGGAACACGCAGCCCATGGACCACTCCCATGCCCCCGTTCTGGAAGCCCTGGCCGCCTACCACCGGGAGGGCCAGGTCCCGTTCACCCCGCCCGGCCACAAGCAGGGCCGCGGCGCCGACCCGCGGGCCCGCGAGGTGCTCGGCGACGCGGTCTACCGGTCGGACCTGCTGGCGATCTCCGGCCTCGACGACCGGATGTCGAGCAACGGGGTGCTGGAGCGCGCGCAGGAGCTGATGGCGGACGCGGTGCACGCCGACCAGACGTTCTTCTCCACCTGCGGAAGCTCGCTCTCGGTCAAGAGCGCGATGCTCTCGGTCGCCGGCCCGCACGAGAAGCTGCTGGTCGGGCGGGACGCGCACAAGTCCGTGGTGTCCGGGCTCATCCTGGCCGGCATCCGCCCGATCTGGGTGGAGCCGCAGTGGGACGCCGAGCGCCGCCTGGCCCACCCGCCGTCCCCCGAGGCGTTCGCCGCCCGGTTCGACGAGCATCCCGACGCGCGCGGCGCCCTCGTCACCAGCCCCACCCCGTACGGGACGTGCGCGCACCTCTCGGCCATCGCGGAGGAATGCCACAAGCGGGGCAAGCCGCTGATCGTCGACGAGGCGTGGGGCGCGCACCTGCCGTTCCACCCCGACCTGCCGACGTGGGCGATGGACTCCGGCGCCGACGTGTGCGTGACCAGCGTCCACAAGATGGGCGCCGGTCTCGAACAGGGTTCGGTGTTCCACCTCCAGGGCTCGCTCGTCGACCCCGACGTGCTCAAGGCGCGCGAGGACCTGCTCGGCACCACCAGCCCGTCCGTCCTGCTGTACGCGGGCCTGGACGGATGGCGCCGCCAGATGGTCGAGCACGGCCACGAGCTGCTCGGCAACGCGCTGGACCTCGCCGCGCGGGCCCGGTCCGAGCTCGCGGAGATGGGCTACGACGTGCAGGGCCGCGAGCAGTTCACCGGCCCGGGGCTCGCGCGGGACCTCGACCCGCTGCCGATCGTCATCGACCTCGCGGACCTCGGCACCAGCGGCTACCGCGCCGCCGACTGGCTGCGCGAGCACCACCGCGTGAACATGCACCTGGCCGACCACCGCCGGATCAGCGCCCAGCTTACCTTCGCCGACGACAAGGAGACCGTCGGGCACCTCCTCGCCGCGCTCCGCGACCTGAGCGACAACATCGATTCGCTGCGCGGCGTCCCCGAGGTGCGGGTGCCGACGCCGTCCGAGCTGCGGCTCGAACTTGTGGTGCTGCCGCGCGACGCGTTCTTCGGCCCGGCCGAGCAGGTCTCCGCCGACGACGCCGTGGGCCGCGTCTCCGCGGAGATGATCACGCCGTACTCGCCCGGCATCCCGGCCGTCCTGCCCGGCGAGCGGATCACCGCCCCGGTCATCGACTACCTGCGGACGGGCGTCGACGCCGGAATGGTCATTCCCGACGCCGCCGACTCCTCCGTGAAGAGCGTCCGCGTGTTCATTGAACGCTGATGTAGTCCTCCAGCCGGCCGACGCTGAACCCGCGCTTCTGGATCTGCTTGAGCAGGTGCGCGAACATCTGCGTCATCGACTCGCCCCTGAGCTGCTCCCGTCCCCGGAAATGGGCGAGCAGGATGTCGCCCGGATGCAGTTCCTTGTTCGGGTCGTCGTACTGGAAGTCGTGGATCTGCATGGAGGCCACCCACATCACGATGCCGCTGATCCCGCATTCGCGCGCGGCCTCCTGCGTCAGCGAGTTCCATCGTCCGAACGGCGGCCTGAGCAGGGTCGGCGCCGTCCCGTACTGCTGGACGAGGGCGTCGCGGTCGCCGCAGATCTCGTGCTTCTGCCCTTCGGGGCCGAGGCCGGGCAGCACGGGATGGGTGATCGTGTGGTCCTGGATCCGGTTGCCGAGCGCCTGCAGCGGCTTGAAGTACCCGTAGTCGTCCTGGACGTCGTCCTTGGTGAGGAACATCGTGACGGGCACCTTGAGGTCGTTCATCATCTCGACGAACTTCGGGTCCTTCTCCTGCCCGTCGTCGAGCGTGACGAAGACGACCTTGTCCGTGGTCGGGACGTTCTGGAAGACCTTCGCCGGGCCTTTCTTCGGCAGCTTGAGCGGCTTGTCGGCGGGCGGTGCCGGGGCCGGCGCCATCGGTTCCAGGCCCCATTTCCGCCATACCGCCGCCGTGTCCGGCTGCCGCTGCCGGACGGCGGGCGCGGCCACCTGCCGCTTCTCCTTCGCCGGCTTCTCCGAGGCCGCCTTCTGGCAGCCGGCGAGCAGCAGGGCGAGGACCGCGGCCCCCGCGACGACACGGACAGACCGCCCCCACAAGTCCCCCATGTCGCAGAACTTACATCGCGCCCCATCGGTCCATTGCGCGGGCCCCGTTCCGGCGCGCGGCCTCCGCCTGGCCGCTTCAGGCCAAAGACGATCTTGTAATGGGCGGGACCCTACGGTGGTGCCGGTGTCCGACCCGCAGACCACCCGCCCGGACCCGCCCGGCCCCGTCGACTGGCCGTCCGCCGACCCCCGGCCGCCGGGACGGGGCGAACCGGTGCGGGCCGTGCGCCGGGTGTTCCAGGCGTTCGGCGCCGTCCTCGGCGTGCAGGCGATCGCCGCGTTCGCCGTCCTGCTCATCCTGAACAGCTACCGGCGGGGCGCCGCCGGATGGCTGCTGCCGCTCGTCGCGGTCGCCGACCTCGCCGTCACCCTGCAGATCGGCTGGCTCGCGATCCGCGACATCCGGCTCGCGGGCGGCCGCGCCACCGGCCCGCGCCGGCTCCTCACCGCGCTCGTGCTGCTGCTGGTCGCCGGGGCGGCGGGCGGCGGTTACCTGTACCAGCGGCACGCCACCGCGCCCGTGCGGGGCGTCCTCGGCACTCCCGTCCGGGACGGCGACCTGTCCTTCACCGCGTCCGGCCCCCGCTGCGGCGTCAGGATCAAGGGGATCAGCGCGCACGGTGCCCTCTGCCGCGTCCGGCTGACCGCCGCCAACACCGGATCCACCACGCTCCGCCTGGACGCGGCGGCGCAGCGCCTGCACGGCGACGGCGGCGCGCATCCCGGCTCGTTCGTCGTCCGGAGGTCCAGGAAGAAGACGTACACGAGGTCGGCGTCCCGGACGATGCCCGCCGGATCGTCCTTCGCCACGTACCTGCTCTTCGACGTCCCGACCGGGTTCGCGGCGCGCGCGCTCGAACTGCACGCCACCGGCGAGAGCCGGGGCGTCCGCATCGAGATCCCGGGCGCCTGACCGGCTCGTCCTACGAGACGCGCACCGGTCCGGACGGCACGCCGAAGCGGACCGGGACGCCGGCCGAGTGCAGCACGCTCACCGGGTCGCCCAGCGGCCCGGGCAGCCCGGCGGCGGCCACCAGGTTCTGCTCGCATTCGAGCAGTTCGGCGCGGTGCAGCGGCCAGCGCGGATGCGTGTTCCGCAGGTACATCGACCGCCCCAGAAAGACGTTGTGCAGCCCCCACCGCGCGGTCAGGAAGTGCTCCAGGGCGGTCGGTTCCTCGATCCGTTCCAGCGTGCGCACCACCATCCGGTAACGCGCGCCGCGAGGACCGGGCCAGCGCCTCGAACCCGTGTAGGCGACGATGTCGCGGCTTCGCCGGACCGACATCCGCGACCACAGGTAGGGCAGCCCGAAACCGGCCCTGCCCATGAGGACGGGGACCAGGCGCGAGGCGTCCATGGAGCGGAAGACGACGCCGCGCCTACCGTGACCGTCCACCGAATAAAGGCGGACGTTCGTCTCCGGGAAATCGCCAAGATAGGGGACGCCCGGCAGCCGGAGCCAGCCGACGCGGTGCATCCGGAACGCGAACAGGCCCACGTAGGCGACCCCGTCGAAGGTGTCCGGGCGGACGCCCGCCGGAAGCAGCTCCGCCACGTCGCCCGGGTCGACGGCCCAGTGCACCATCGCCACGTCCAGCCACGACTGGGTGAGCAGCGGGCGGTCGATCGAGCCCGGCGGATCCGGCGTGACCGGTTCGACCGGCGCGGAAACGGGCGGCATCGCGCCAGCATAGGCGCCGGGGCCCGGCCGGCCGGGCCCCGGACGTCCCGCGACCGATCACGTGGTGACCGGCGCGTCCTCACCTCCCGCCGGGTCCGCCGCGGCGCCCGCGCCCTCGCCCGGCCGCTGCGCGCGGCGCTGCGCGTCGCCGGCGCGCTCGGCGACGCGGGCCAGCTCGGCGACCCGCTCCTCGTCGCGGGTGAGGTTCTCGCCGGTCGCCGGGTCGAACAGGTGGATCTTCGCGGTGTCGATCCACAGCTCCGCCTCGTCGCCCGCCGTGATCTGGCTCGCCGCGTCCAGCGCCACGACGGCCTGGGTGCGCAGCTGGTCGCTGTCCAGCTCGCGGGACAGGTCGCGCAGCTGCGCGGTGAGGTCGGCCGGGGCCTCGTAGGGGACGTAGGCGTACAGCTCGTTGCCGAGCCACTCGGTCACGTCGACGCGCGCCCGCACCACGCTGCCGCGCGCCCTCTTGTCCGGGCCGACCAGCGCCGCGTCCTCGAAGTGCTCGGGCCGGATCCCGACCAGCACGACCTCGCGGTCGCCGATCGCGGCGGCCTTGCGGGCGTCGCCGGCCTCGAAGCGGCCGAGCGGGGTGTCGAGGGACGTGCCGTCGACGGACGCGGGCAGGAAGTTCATCGACGGCGAGCCGATGAACCCGGCGACGAACAGGTTGACCGGCTCCTCGTACAGCTCGCGCGGGCTGCCGACCTGCTGCAGGACGCCCTTGCGCAGCACCGCGACGCGGTCGCCGAGCGTCATCGCCTCCGTCTGGTCGTGCGTGACGTACACGGTCGTGACGCCGAGCCGGCGCTGGAGCCGGGAGATCTCGGTGCGCATCTGGCCGCGCAGCTTGGCGTCCAGGTTCGACAGCGGCTCGTCGAACAGGAACGCGTTCGCCTGCCGGATGATCGCGCGGCCCATCGCGACGCGCTGCCGCTGCCCGCCCGACAGGTTGGCGGGCTTGCGCTGCAGGTGCTCGGTCAGCTCCAGCAGCTCGGCCGTCTCGCGGACGCGCCGGTCGACCTCGTCGCCGGACACCTTCGCCAGCCGGAGCGGGAACGCGATGTTCTCGTACACCGTGAGGTGCGGGTAGAGCGCGTAGTTCTGGAACACCATCGACAGGTTCCGCTGCCGCGGCGCGATCTTGTTGACGACCTCCTCGCCGATCCGCATCTCCCCGGCGGTGATGTCCTCGAGCCCGACGATCATCCGCAGCAGGGTGGACTTGCCGCAGCCGGACGGCCCGACCAGGATCATGAACTCGCCGTCCCGCACGTCCAGGGACACCTCGTTCACGGCCGGGAACCCGTCGCCGTACCGCTTGACGATGTTCTTCATGGTGATGGCGGCCATGCTTCAACCCCCTCGGGCCCTCAGCCCTTGACTGCGCCGGACGTCAGCCCGGCCACGATGCGGCGCTGGAACGCCAGGACGATGACGACGATCGGGACGGTCACCACGACCGCCGCCGCGCAGATGGCCGTCGTCGGCTGCTGGAACTCCGACGCGCCGGTGAAGAACGCCAGCGCGGCCGGGACGACCCGGGCGCGGTCCGACGAGGTCAGCGAGATCCCGAACACGAAGTCGTTCCAGCAGAAGAAGAACGTGAGGATCGCGGCGGTGAACACGCCGGGCGCGGCCAGCGGGACGATCACCTTGCGGAACGCCTGCCAGGTCGTCGCGCCGTCCACCTGCGCGGCCTGCTCCATCTCCCACGGGATCTCGCGGAAGAACGCCGACAGCGTCCAGATCGCCAGCGGCAGCGCGAACGAGATGTAGGGGATGATCAGGCCGGGCCAGGTGTCGTACAGGCCGACGTCGCGCCACAGGTCGAACAGCGGCCCGACCAGCGACACGACCGGGAACATGGCGATGGCCAGCGCGAACGACAGGATCGCCTTCTTGCCGGGGAACTCCAGCCGGGCGATCGCGTACGCGACGAGCGTGGCGAACACCACGCCGATCACGGTGGCGATCACCGAGATGCCGATCGAGTTGACCAGCGCGGAGGTGAACAGGTCGGTCTTGAAGACCGTCCGGTAGTTGTCCCAGGTCCAGTGGTGCGGCAGGAAGCCCTTCTGGTTGCCGATCTCGCCGGGCTGCTTGAACGACAGCATCACGATCCACAGGATCGGGAACACCGTCCAGACCAGGATCAGCAGGGACGCGACGGCCCACAGCCATTTCGAACGGGCGGTCTCCATCACTTGCCGCCTCCCCCGCGCTCGCCGCGCGCCTGCGCCAGATCGACCCGGAACCCCTTGATGAACACGACCGCGATGAGGACCACCGACAGGAACAGCAGCACCCCGACCGCGTCGCCGAGCCCGATCGCGGTCCGGGTGATCGTCTGCCGGTAGGTGAGGAACGACAGCGTCTCGGTCTTCTGCTGGCCGGAGGTCATGACGAAGACGTTGTCGAAGATCCGCCACGCGTCCAGCGAGCGGAACAGCACCGCGACCAGGATCGCGGCCTTCATGTTGGGGATCGTCACCCGGCGCAGCCGCTGCCACGCCGTGGCGCCGTCCACCGTCGCCGCCTCGCCGAGGTCGCCCGGCACCTGCGCCAGGCCGGCGAGCAGCAGCAGCGACACGAACGGGGTCGTCTTCCAGATCTCCGACAGGATGATCACGAACATCGACGACCAGCGGCCGGAGAACCAGGCGTAGTCGCCGAGCCCGAACCAGGAGTTCACGAACCCCGACTGCAGGTCGAAGGCGTACTTCCAGGCGAACGCCGAGATCACCGTGACGATCCCGTACGGCAGCAGGATCGCGGTCCGGACGGTGCGCCGCGCGAAGATCGCCCGGTGCATCACCATCGCGAGCGCGAAGCCGATGACCAGCTCCACGGCGACGGTGACGAACGTGATGACGAACGTGGTGAGGACGTCCTGCCAGAACAGCGGGTCGGACAGCGCCGTCCCGTAGTTGGCGAGGCCGACGAAGCGGCGGTCCTCCGGCGCGGTGATCCGGTAGCTGAACAGCGACAGGTACACCGCGTTGACCAGCGGGTACGCGGTCACCACCAGCATGACGATCACGGCCGGGGCGGACAGCAGCAGGCCGAGCCGGCGTTCGGCGCGGCCGCGGTCGGAGATCTCCGCCCGCCCGGCCGCGGACCTGCCGGCCGCCGGGGCGGTTTGCACTGCGGTCATCGTCGGTCCCTTCAGAGCAGGCGCTGGTCGCGCAGGACCTGGTGGACGAACTTCGCGGACTCGCGCGGCGTCGAGTTCGGGTTCACCGACGCCGGCGGGTGCCAGCGGCTCTGGATCGCGCCGGACACGTCGGTGTAGTACGGCGTGATCGGGCGCGGCACCGCCGCGTTGATCGAGTCGCGGATCAGCCCCGCCATCGGGAACTGCTTCTGGATCTCCGGGTCGTCGTAGACCGCGGGACGCGCCGCCGGGTTGCCCTCGCCGAGCATGTACTCCTTCTGGTGCTCGGTGGAGGTGATGCAGGTGACCGCGTCCACCGCGAAGGTGCCCTTGTACTTGCCGTACGCGCCGATCGCGACCTCGATGCCGCCGAACGGGGGCTTGCTGTCCTGGCCCGGCGCGATCTTCGGGTACCTCGCCCAGCCGATGTCGGACGGGACCGTCCTGCCGATCACGCCCGCCTTGGCGTCGCTGGCGTCGGCGGCCCAGATGTAGGGCCAGTTGACCATGAACCCGCCGCGCGCCCCGTTGAACAGGGCGCGGGCCTGCTCCTCGATGTCGGTGGACAGCGTCGGGCTCGCCGCCCGCGACGTCGCCAGCCGGTGGACGACGGTCGCCGCGGCGCGCCCGGCCGGCGAGTCGATCTCGATCTTCGCGTCGTCGCCCTTGCCGGCCTCGCTGACGATGCGGCCGCCGGCGGACGCGACGAGGGCGTTGATCCACACCATGTAGCCCTCGTACTTGTTGGCCTGCACGCCGACCGTGCTGCCGGTGCGCAGCGCCGCGTCGATCATCTTGTCCCAGGTGAAGTCGGGCGCGTTCGGATCGACGCCGGCCTTCTTCACCACCGACTTGCGGTACCAGAGCAGCTGCGTGTTCGCCCAGAACGGCGCGGCGTACAGCTTCCCGTCCCAGGTGGAGCTCTGCACCGCCGCCGGGAACACCCCCTGCGTGAACTGCGCCGCCTGCCCGGCCGGGAACGCGCGCAGGAACCCGGCGTTGGCGGCCTCCGCGACGAACACCGGGTCGAGGCTCATCAGGTCGAGCCCGTCGTCCTTGGCGGCCAGGCGCCGGACGAGCTGCTCGCGCTGCTGCGTGGCGTCGTCCGGCATCAGCGAGGTCTTGATCCGGTACTCGCCGCCGGACGCCTTGGAGCAGGCCTCGGCGAGCTTGACCTGTCCGCCGTTGTCGGGGTTGATGTACCAGTTCAGGGTGGGGGTCCCGCCGCCTCCGCAGGCCGCCAGGCCGCTCCCCGCCAGTGCCAGCGCGACCCCCGCGCGCAGTGCCGCCCTCTTCCGCTCTGCCGGCCTGGTCCTCCGGTGCCCCCGTGGACCGTTCGGTTCGGTTCGTTCCGCTCGTCCGACTCCCTCGACCATCAGGCCTCCCGAAGCCACCCACCACGTGCGGGCGCTTCGCCGGAACGCATCCATGGCGGGTCCGATCTCATGAGAACACCGGAATGCGTAACTGTCGAGACGCGAAGAGTGAGCGGTGAGCAGAAGGCAACGCAACGGCAACATGAAACACAGCCGAAACAAAGCGGCATAAGACATGAAACGGACACGGGTGATTCTCGATGCCGGACACCGGACCCGCGAAGGGGGAGACGCCGTGCCCAAGGGAATCGACGCGGGCGACACCGCGTGGCTGCTCGCCAGCACCGCGCTCGTCCTGCTGATGACGCCGGGACTCGCGCTGTTCTACGGCGGGATGGTGCGCGCCAAGAGCACGCTCAACATGATCATGATGAGCCTGGTCTCGGTCGCGCTGGTCACCGTCGCCTGGCTCGCCGCCGGCTACAGCCTCGCGTTCGGCCCCGACCTCGGCGGGCTCGGCCTGCTCGGCGGACTGCAGCACGCGGGTCTCAAGGGCATCACCCCGGCGACACCCCATGGTCACGTCCCGGCGCTGCTGTTCGTCACCTTCCAGCTGACCTTCGCGATCCTCACCACCGCGCTCATCAGCGGCGCCATCGCCGACCGCGCCAAGTTCTCGGCCTGGATGGTGTTCGTCCCGGTGTGGGCGCTGGTCGTCTACGCGCCGATCGCGCACTGGGTGTGGGGCGGCGGCTGGATCGCCGACCTCGGCGCGCTGGACTACGCGGGCGGCCTCGTCGTCGAGATCGCCTCAGGCGCGTCCGGCCTGGCGATGGCGCTCGTCCTCGGCCCCCGCATCGGGTTCCGCAAGGAGGCGATGCGGCCGCACAACCTGCCGATGGTGCTGCTCGGCGTCGGGCTGCTGTGGTTCGGCTGGTTCGGCTTCAACGCCGGCTCCGCGCTCGCCGCGAACGGGACCGCCGCCGCCGTCTTCCTCAACACCCTCGCCGCCGGCTGCACCGGCCTGCTCGGCTGGCTGCTGGTCGAGCAGCGCCGCGACGGCCGGCCCACCACGTTCGGCGCCGCGTCCGGCGTGGTCGCCGGGCTCGTCGCGATCACCCCGTCCTGCGGGTCGGTCAACGTCCTCGGCGCGCTCGCCGTCGGACTCGTCGCGGGCGTCGTCTGCTCCTACGCGGTCGGCTGGAAGCACAAGCTCGGCTACGACGACTCCCTCGACGTCGTCGGCGTCCACCTGGTCGGCGGCATCATCGGCACACTGCTCATCGGACTGCTCGCCGTCCGCTCGATGACAGGCGGCGCGTCCGGACTGCTCACCGGCGGCGGCGCCGTCCAGCTCGGCAAGCAGGCCGTCGCCGTCCCGGTCGTCGGCCTGTTCGCCTTCACCGTCACGTTCGCGGTCGGCAAGCTGATCGACAAGCTGATGGGCTTCCGCGTGTCCGCCGAGGAGGAGACCAACGGCGTCGACCTCGCCCTGCACGCCGAGACGGCCTACGAGCACGGCGTCCACGGCCACGCCAACCCCCTGGCCAAGCTCGCCGGCAACTCGGGCGTCCCATATGTCCCGCCCACGACGGCCAGTGCGGAGACGTGACTTTTCTGCCGGTCCCATTGAGAAACATTGACCTGCTCCTGCCACGGGAAACAGACGCTGCGTCTCGGGGTCTGAGGTAGGCTGAAAGCCACGTTGCAATCTGCGGGCTGGCGCATGGCCGGATGTCAAGTTGCCGCCCCGCTCTGACCGCGATCAAAGGGGTTGCCGGTGCCCGCGGCCAACAGTCCCACGGTGCGCCAGCGACGCCTGCGCGCTGAAATGCGCAGGTCGCGCGCCGAGGCCGGCCTCACCCAGGAGCAGGTCGCCGAGAACCTTGACTGGTCTCTGTCGAAAGTGATCAGAATTGAGTCAGGGTCGGTCAACATCTCCACTACCGACCTCAAGGCTCTGCTAGCCCTCTACCGCGTGGCCGACGACCGCGTGGCCGAGTTGGTGGAGCTCGCCCGATCGGCCCGCGAGCGCGCCTGGTGGAGCGGTTATCGGAAGATCCTTTCACCGCAGTACTACGAGCTGATCGGATACGAATCGGCCGCCAGTATTGTTCGACAGTACGAGAACTTGATCCTCCCCGGCCTCCTGCAGACCCAGGAGTATGCACAGGAGTACATCGGTGGAGATCTCCCGCCAGAGCAGGCCGGGGACGTGGAACCGCTCGTGGAAGTCCGAATGCGCCGCCAGGAGATTCTGGAACGCGAGAATCCGCCCTTGCTGCTCTTTATCCTGGACGAAGCCACTGTCCGGCGCCAGATCGGGGGCCCCCGGGTCATGCGCAACCAGTTGCGCCACCTTGTCGATCTGGCCAGCCGACCGCACATCACCATCGAGGTCGTTCCGTTCAGCGCCGGCGTCTACCCTGGTCTACGCGGCTCCTTTACTATTCTGGAATTCCCGGCCGCCGAAGACGACGACGTCCTGCATTTGGAAAGCCCTGGATTTATGCGAGTGACGCGCGATCTCCAAGAGGCGATCACATCGTACAGGGAGCGCTTCGAGGAGTTGCGCAAGATATCGCTCAGACCAGAAGGTACTGCGGTGCTGCTCAACCAGCTCGCCAACGAGATGGACGCCGCTCTCTAGCGTAGCCCCGAAAAGGGAAATCCCGCGTCGCACTGCGGTCAACCGCTCACTCAGCGCTCATGGTCTCGCCTGAAACGGCGGCTTACACTGTGATCTGACAAGCCAGAGCAAGATCTCGTGTCTTGTGCTGTCGGACACCGAAACGGCACGCCTCCACCAAGGGTGTTGGAGCGTCCCTCGAAGACCTTGGTGCGCTTGTGGCATCGAGACTGCTTCAGCTCGTGCGGTTCGGCGTGCCCAGCGGTGGCTTGAGCAGCACTCGAAGGGAGACCGGACTTGCCGCGCCCGATACCCGCAGACCTCCAGTGGCATACGAGCACCTATACCGGCTCGGGCGGCAATTGCATCGAGATCGCATGCCGCGATGAGGCGGTTTACGTGCGCGACTCCAAGAACCGATCGGGCCCCGTCCTCGTCATCACTCGAGCTGACTGGTGGTATCTACTTCACGCGATTCGTTGCCGATGACAGGCTTCCGCGTTCGTACCCGTGCGAGGAAACCCCCTTCCGTCACCAGATCCCCTATCTCCTCACTCCCGCATCACCGAGCTGGTCAGGATCGTAGACGAAACCCTGATACGGCAGTCCTTTGACCGTGGTCCGGACGGACTGGAACTCCTCCGGCAGTAGCGCACAGAAGCCACTGCAGACGACCTGATCATAGATGCTGTCGGAGATGATCAGCGCGACATTGCGATCCGGGTGAACGGCCAGGTAACGCCGCACTGGGCGGGCGTCGAGCAGCCGGCTCACCACGACTGGCGCGTCGCCCGCCGGACCGAACGAGGCCGACCGCCCCATGACCAATGCCCCATAGTGGAGGGCCAGTCGTACCCGGAGCCTACGGGCGGAATCGCCGGTGGCGCTCATCTCACGGAGAGCGCGTTCCAGCGCCATGGTGAAGACCCCGACGACGGTCACGATGTCCGCGTCCGGCGGCAGTACTGCGAGTTCTCCGTCCCCGCTGACCTGCTGCAGCCATTGGCCACGATCCAATCTCGCCTCCGCCGCCGCCTGCTCGAGCGCCCCCAGCAAGTCAGATTGGGCCTGCAACTGCATGCGAGGAGAGCGCGCGCTGTAGCCCTGGATGTCGACGGCGAGCAGCAATCTGAACAACAAACGTGCAGAAGATGCGCCCTGCTCACTATAGGGACGCCCTCCGTCTCGTTGCGTAGACGGCGTTGCTGGGATTGTCGACATGACGCCCTCGCCCCGATGGGGGCTCGTATCTGTACGAGACCCGGTGGCCACCTCTAGGATCGCACCTTAGGCTGATATTTGGAAGCTACCTGGTCGACAGCGTAGGGCAGAGCGACATATGTCAACATGCCATGGTGCAGTCCGGGGCACGGCACGCTGCGAGCACACCACTCTTCGAGCAGGCAGGAGTGCTGGTCACACCTGCTCAGTGAGCAGTTACCTAGCTGTCTGCCATATGGCATCCCGACACTTGCTGACAGCTAGGTTCCAGATTTTTCCGCCCAGCGGATTCTTTCAGGGAGACGCACCAGCGCTCGAGGGTGTGGAGACGCGTGAGGAAGGCGCGGGAGGCTCGCGGGCCCCGACCGACCCGCGTTCCTCCCGCGCCTTCGCCTGTGGGGGACGGCGCTCTGCGGCTCAGTAGCCGCCGCCCGTCCCGTAACCAGAGCCGGAGCCCGAACCGGAGCCGCCGCCGGAGCCGCCGCCTGTGCCGGTCATGACCCTGGCGCCGCTCGGCCTGGTCAGCCACCAGACGCCGCCGACGCCCTGCCCCTTGGTGTCACCCGGCCGGGTGTCCTTCTCGTAGTAGTACATGGGCCAGCCGTTGATGGTGAGCTGGCACTTGCCGTCGTCCTTGCGCTCGATGAAGTTGACGACCTTCTTGCTGACGCCCTCGAGCTTGAGGTGCTTCCAGCCGTTGAACACCGCCGGCGGCCACGCCTTCTTGCAGGCGCCGAAGCAGGTGGAGTTCGGCGGCTTGCTGGTGTCCTTGTCGTAGCGGTAGAGGGTCCGGCCGCCGCCGTCGGTGAGGATCATGCCGAACTTCGGGTCGTTCTTGGCCTTGACGACCGTCCAGCCCTTCCACCGGTTCGTCTTCTTCGCCGGGGCGAGCGCCAGCGCCTTCTTGCCGGTCGGCGCCGCCGCGTACCACTTCTTGCCGACGCCCTGCCCGTTGACGTCGCCGGGGCTCTGGTCCTTGGCGTAGCGGTACAGCGGCCAGCCGTTCAGCGTGACCTGCCACTTGCCGTCCGGCCGCCGTACCTTGCCGACGAGCGACTGCTCGACGCCCTCGACCCGGGTGGCGGTCGTGGTCGCCCAGACCGGCGGCCACGCCTTCGCGCAGGCGCCCGCGCACGTCGACGCGGACGGCTTCGCGGTGTCGTTGTCGAAGCGGTACAGGGTCCTGCCCTGGCCGTCGGTGACGACCTTGCCGAGCTTGGTGACGCTGGCGACCTCCAGGGTCGTCGGCGCGGCGGCCGGCGACGGCGAGGCGGGTTTCGAGGGATCCGCGGCGACCTTGCTCCCCGAGGCCGCGTTCCCTCGCTTGCTCCCGTTCTCCTGGCCGCAGGCCGACAGCACCATCCCGGACGCGATGAGGGCGGCCGCAGAGGGGATCGCCCAACGTGGGAAACGCATCTCGTGCCTCCATGAGTGTCCTGATCGAGGAGCAGTACGGTGAACGGCGCGGAACGGGTTCAACCTCGGGCGCGTCCCAGGAAAAGCCCACGAACAGCTCGATCGAGGTACGGAGTGACCATCCCCGACCGTTTCGGCCAGCCCTCCCCCGACTCTCCCGGCCTCTTCGCCAAGGTGCCGCCGCCCGAGCCCGAGCGCCCGGAGCCGGCCGGTCCCGCGTGGCTGGTCGTCCCGGCGCGGGTCATCGCGCTGATCGTCGTGGTGCCGTTCCGGCTCCTGTACGACCTGCTCAGGGCGGTCGGACGGGGCGTCGCGGCGTGCGCGCGGCTCCTCGGCCGGATCCCGGCGGCGCTCGCCGTCGCGCTGTACCGGTGGGTGCTGCGGCCGCTCGGCCTCGCCCTGTGGTGGCCGCTGCGGATGCTCGGCCTCGGCATCGCGATCACCGCCCGGTGGCTCTACCGGTACGTGCTGACACCGATCGGGCGCTTCCTCGATCTCGTCCTGCTCCGGCCACTTCGCGCCCTCGGCCGGGGGCTCGCCTGGCTCGGGACGTGGATCGGGCGCGGGCTCGCCTGGCTGCTGCGCGGCATCGGCGGGGTCCTCTCGGTCGTCCTCGTGCTGCCGCTCACCCTGCTCTGGCGGTACGTCCTGTGGCCGCCGATGCTCGGGCTCGCCTGGCTGGCCCGCTGGATCGGGCGCGGCATCGCCGCAGGGTGGCGGGCGTTCGCGGCGGGCGTCGCGTGGTCGTGGCGGCAGACCGGGCGCCTCCTCGGCTGGCTGCTGCGCGTCTTCGTCGTCGCCCCGGTGCGCGCTCTGTGGCGGTACGTCCTGACGCCGATCGGCGCGGGCATCACCGGGACGTGGCGGCGCGCCGCCCGCGTCCTGTCCTGGCTGTGGCGCCATCTGATCGTCGCGCCCGTCCGCGTGCTGGTGGTGATCCCGCTCCGCTGGTTCGGGACGAACGTCCTGGTCCCGATCGGACGCGGCGTCGGCGCGGCCTGGCGGGTCACCGTCCGCGACCCGCTGCGCGCCGTCCGCCGGACGATGCGCGAGACGAGCCGCGAGGTCCGCCGGACCCTGCGCCGCACCTTCCTCGGCCGCTGAGCCCTGGACGGGCGCACGCGCCGGCCTTGCCCGGGCGACGTGTTTTCGGGCGGACCGGTGCTGAGATACTGGCGGCGATGTATCGACTCCTGTTCTCACTGGTCATCGCCCGGATCTCCGCGGAGACCGTGCATCACCTGACGATGCGGGCGCTGCGCGCGATCCAGGCGGTGCCCGGCGCGGCGCCGCTGCTGCGGCGGCTCCTCGCCCCGCGCGACCCGGCGCTCGCCGTGCACGCGCTCGGCCTGGACTTCCCGAGCCCGCTCGGGCTCGCCGCCGGGTTCGACAAGGACGCCGTCGCCTACGCGGCGCTCGGCGCGTTCGGGTTCGGCCACGTGGAGATCGGCACGGTGACCGGACGGCCGCAGCCCGGCAACCCGCGCCCCCGGCTGTTCCGGCTCCCCCGCGACCGGGCGGTCATCAACCGGATGGGGTTCAACAACGCCGGCTCCGAGGCCGCCGCGGCGCGGCTGCGCGACCGCCGTCCCGGCACGATCGTCGGGGTCAACATCGGCAAGACCAAGGCCGTCCCGGAGGCCGAGGCCGCCGCCGACTACGTCGCGAGCACCGAGCGGCTCGCCCCGTACGCCGACTACCTGGTGGTGAACGTCAGCTCGCCGAACACGCCGGGGCTGCGGAACCTGCAGGCGGTCGAGCACCTGCGGCCGCTGCTGAGCGCCGTCCGGGAGGCCGCCGACCGGTCCGCGCCGCGCCGCGTCCCGCTGCTGGTCAAGATCGCGCCTGACCTCGCCGACGACGACGTCGACGCGGTCGCCGACCTCGCGCTCGACCTCGGCCTCGACGGCATCATCGCCACCAACACCACGATCGAGCGGTCCGGCCTGCGCAGCGACCCCGCGCTCGCCAAGGAGACCGGCGGGCTGTCCGGCGCGCCGCTGAAGGACCGGTCGCTGGACGTGCTGCGCCGGTTGCGCGCCCGGGTCGGCGACCGGCTCGTCCTGGTCTCCGTCGGCGGTGTCGAGAACGCCGACGACGTGTGGGAACGCGTCCGCGCCGGCGCCACCCTCGTCCAGGGCTACACCGGGATGATCTACGGGGGGCCGCTGTGGGCGCACCGCGTCCAGCGCGACCTGTCCCGCCGCCTGAAGGGCAGCGCGTTCCCCGGCATCGCCGCCGCCCGCCGCTGACCAACGAAGATCGGCGCTTTGCCGCGGGCTGGGCATCGGCGGTGGCCCGCCGGGCACGGTGCAGGTATGCCCGGTGACCTGGTGCCCCGCGAGACGCTGCTCGCCCGCGTCGGCGCCGCGCTGGTCATCGCGCTGCCGGCGGTGGTGATGCGGGTCGCCGGGCTGCACCCGCCCGCCGTGGCCGCCGCGGTGGTGTACGGCGCCGGGGTGCTCGCGGCGGCCGTCCTGCTGATGTGGGCGACCGAGACGGCGCGCGCCGACATGTCCGGGGCGCTCGCGCTGGCGCTGCTCGCCCTGATCGCGGTGCTGCCCGAGTACGCGGTCGACGTGTACTACGCGTACGCGGCGGGCTCGAAACCGCACTACGCCGGCTATGCCGCGGCCAACATGACGGGCGCGAACCGGCTCCTGGTCGGGGTCGGCTGGGCGCTGGTCGTGCTGGCGTTCGCGCTCGGGGCGCGGCGGGTGGCGCGGCGCCGCGGACGGCACGGCCGACGGCGGGCACGGCCGGCCGACGGAGAGCGGCGGGACGTGCGGCTGGCCCCGCACCACCGGACGGAACTGGGCTTCCTCGCGCTCGCGACCGTGCTCGGCTTCACCCCGGCGCTGACCGCCGAGATCGGGTGGTACATCGCGATCGTCCTGATCGCCGTGTACGCCGTCTACCTCGCCCGGATCGCGCGGGGCGGCGGCGAGGACGTGGAGAACCTCGCCGGGGTGCCCGCCTGGCTGGTCACGCTGCCGCGCCGGCTGCGCCGGACCGCGAGCTGGGGCGGGTTCGCGGTCGGCGCGGTCCTGGTGTTCATCTCCGCCGAGCCGTTCGCGAACTCGCTGGTGGACGCCGGGTCCGCGCTCGGCGTCGACGAGTTCCTGCTGGTGCAGTGGCTCGCGCCGCTGGCGTCCGAGGCGCCGGAGCTGATCGTCGCGGTGGTGTTCGCGTGGCGGCTGCGGGACGCCGACGCGATCGGCGCGCTGCTGTCCAGCAAGGTCAACCAGTGGACGCTGCTGATCGGCAGCCTGCCGCTGGCCTACCGGGCGGGCGGCGGCGGCTGGTCGCTGCCGCTGGACTCGCGGCAACTGGAAGAGGTGCTGCTGACCGCCGCGCAGACCGTCCTCGGCCTCGGCCTGCTCATCGACCTGGTGCTGCGGCGCTGGGAGGCCGCGCTGCTGTTCGTCCTGTTCGCGGTCCAGTTCGCGCTGCCGGCCGAGCAGGCGCGGCTGGTGCTGTCGGGGGTGTACCTGGCGGTCGGCTTCACCGTCCTGATCAACCGGTACCGCGACCTCGGGCGCGCGATGGAGGCCGTCGTCCGGCGCTAGGGCACCTCGAAGAAGCCGTCGGCGACCAGCTCGGGCAGGACGGCGCCGGCGTGCGCCCGGACCTGGTCCGCGTCCCGGCCGGTGAGCTGGGCGATCGCGTCGAGCAGCCGGTCCAGCGGGAGGCTGCCGTCGCAGACGCCGGCTAGGGCGGCCTCGACCGTCCCGACGCCGGCGGCGCGGTGCAGCCTTCCGGTCTGCCGCAGCACGATCCGCTCGGGGTCCTCGGCCCCCGGCGCGCCGAGCTGTTCCTGGACGAGACCGGACGCGGCCCGGAGCATCTGTCCACAGCCTGTGGAAAACTTTTCGGCGTTCCCGAACCCGTCCAGAACGCTTTCCACATAGGCGCCGACGGGCTGCTCGACCGGCTGCCGCAGCTCCTCGATCCGGACGGCCGGACGCCCGCTGCGCCGCAACGTGATCCACCCGAACCCGATCCCGGTGACGCCCTGGCGCTCGAAGTGCTCCAGCCACGCGTCGTAGCGCGCCCGGTATTCGGGTGTGCCCGCCTCGCACGAATCGCGCAGCCACAACTCGGCGTACTCGGCCGGATCCTGGACGTCCCGCTGCACGATCCACGCGTCGCAGCCCTCCACCCACGCGCCGACGCGCTCCTCCCACGGCACGCTGTCCACGTGCAGCCAATTGGCCAGGAGCTGGCAGTATCCGCCGTCCTCGAGCAGCTCCGGCGCCGCGCCGACCAGCCGGCGACAGAAGTCGTCGCCCGGCATCCCGGACTCGCGGTAGGTGAACCGGCGGTCACCGGACGGCGCCACCACGAACGGCGGATTCGACACGACGAGGTCGAAGCGCCGCCCCCGCACCGGCTCCAGGAGCGAGCCCTCCAGCAGCTCGGCACCGTCCATTCCGGACAGCTCGAAACTCATCGCGGCCAGCTCCAGTGCGCGCGGATTCACGTCCGTCGCGGTGATCCTCGCCGGGTGCAGCCGATCGTGCAGATGCACCGCCTGGACCCCACATCCAGTGCCGAGGTCGAGCACGTTATCCACAGGCTTGTGGACGACCAGCCGGACGAGATTCCCCGACGCGCCGCCCGCCCCCACGACGTGGTCGTCCGCCGGGACCGTGCCGGAACCGGGCCGCACCTTGAGGTCCGACACCACGTATCCGGCGTGCCCGTCACCGCTCACCGACTCCAGCGGCTCGACGTGCAGCAGCGCCCGCACCTCCCCGCCGGACCGCTCGACGAGCCCGGCCGCGAGCAGGCCGGAGGCGTCGATGGCCGACGCGTCCACCGGCACCTGCAACCAGAACAACCTGGTCAGGACCTCCAGCGGCGACCCGCCCCGCGTCGCGCGCAAGGCCGGGACGATCTCGTCCCGCGCCAGCGCGCCCCCGGCGACCGGCCCGAGCAGCCCCCGCACCCCGTCGACGGTGTAGCCCGCCTCGCCGAACAGGGCCCGGACCCGGCGCAGCGACTCCCGAAGATCACCCATCCGCCCATCCTGCCCGCCCCGGCGGCGCGCCGGGCCCGACTCGCGGCGGCGAGTCGGGCCGGGCTTCAGGACGGGTCGGGCGTCCAGTCCAGGACGAGGTCGAGGAGGCCGGGGAAGCGGGCGTTCAGGTCGTCGATGCGCACCTCGCTGCGGCGCTCCAGGCCGTACTGGCGCTGGCGCAGGACGCCGGCCTCGCGCAGTGCCTTGAAGTGGTGGGTGAGCGAGGACTTCGGCCGGTCGAAGCCGAACCAGCCGCAGGGGTGGTCGAACTCCTCGCGCTCCAGCAGGAGCTTGCGGACGATGGTCAGCCGGAGCGGGCCGCTCAGCGCGCCGAACACCGTCTCCAGCCGGAGGTCCTCGACGGCCGGCTCCGGCAGCGGCGCGGGCAGGCCGGGCGGCTCCGGCAGCACCCGGATCTCCGGCCGCCCAGCCGATGCGGTCGATGCAGCGGACGCCGTCGATGCCGTGGATGCCATGGTCAGGTCCCCTCTCCCCGCTTGTACGAGTTTCATCGTACTGCATGCTATGTTCGAAAAAAGTCGTACTGCTCCGCTCGGAGGGACCCCCATGCCGCACGCCCGAACGATCCGCGCCCGGGAGGGGGCGGCCCAGCACGCAGGCGTCCCCGCCTACTGGGCCTGGCTCGCCGCCTGGCCCGTCACCGCCGTCTTCGTCCTGTCCAACGCGGCCACGCCGCTCTACGTGCTCTGGCAGCGCGACATCGGCTTCTCCAAGGGCACGCTGACGGTGGTCTTCGCGTTCTACATCGTCGGGCTGCTCGGCTCGCTGCTGGTCTCCGGCGTGCTGTCCGACCGGCTCGGCCGCCGCCCCGTGCTGCTGCCCGCGCTCGCCCTCGCCCTCGTCGCCTGCGGCGTCTTCGCGACCGCGACCACGGTGGCCGCGCTCATCGTCGCGCGGCTGCTGACGGGCATCGCGGTCGGCGCGGTCGTGTCCGCCGGCATGGCCGCCGTCACCGACGTCGCCGGGCCGCACCGCCGCCGCCTGGCGGCCCTGCTCGCCTCGTCCGCGATGGTCTTCGGCGCCGGGCTCGGCCCGTTTCTCGCCGGCCTGCTGTCGGAGACGCTTCCCGCGCCGACCGCCACCGTGTTCGCCGTCGAGGCCGCGCTTCTGGTCACCGCCGTCCTGGTCGTGCTGCGGATGCCGGTGCCGCGCCCCTCCGGCCCCGCGTCGAGGACCTGGATCCGGGTGCCCGGCGTGCCGCGCGAGAGCGCCGTGCGGCTCGTGCTGGGGATCGCGGTGTTCGCGCCCGGCATCACCGCGACGTCGTTCGTGCTGTCGCTCGGCCCGTCCCTGCTGTCGGGGCTGCTGGGCACCGGCAACCGGATCGTCGCCGGGAGCATGGCGTTCGTGATGTTCGCCGCCGCGACCGGCGTGCAGTTCGCCGTCCAGGGGCTGCGGCGGCGCGTGATCCTCGTGGCCGGCGCCGTCAGCACGACCGCCGCCATGGCCGCGCTCGTCGTCGCCGTCCACGGCGCGTCGGTCGGTGCGCTCGCCGCGGCCGCCGTCCTCGCGGGCGCCGGCCAGGGGATGGGCCAGCTCGGCGGCCTGTCACTGCTGAACGCGGCCGTCCCGCCGCGCCGCCTCGCCGAGGCCAACGCCGCCTTCAACATCGGCGGCTACGTCCCCGCCGGCCTCCTGCCGGTCACCGCCGGCTACCTCAGCGACGCCGTCGGCCTGACGGCGGGCGCCACCCTCTTCGCCGCGGTCCTCGCCACGCTCGCCGTCGCCGGCGGCCTCACCGTCCTGACCGGCCGCCACGACCTCGCGCCCTGACGTGGTTTCCGCGGGGCGCGCAACGCCGTCACTTCAGGTAGTTCTGGAAGCCCTTCGCGAGGGATTCGGCCATGCGCTGGCGGAAGGAGGCGCTGGTCATCTTGGCCGCGTCGCCCTTGTTGCGCATGTTGCCGCACTCGATGAAGACCTTCGGGACGGTCGACATGTTCAGCCCGCCGAGGTCGCTGCGCCGGTCGATGGCCTTCGTCCCCAGGTACGTGGAGTAGGCGATGCCGGTGCCGGAGTGGTACGCGTCGCGCAGCGCCGTGCCCAGCTTGGCGGACGGCGCGACGATCTTGGCGTTCTTGCCGACCGCCAGCGGCTCGATGATGTGGAACCCGTGCCCGGACGCGGCGGCGCCGTCGCCGTGGATGGAGATCGCGGCGTCGGCGTGCGCCTCGTTGCCGACCGCCGCCCGCTGGTTCACGCACGGCCCCACGCCGGTGTCGTTCTTGCGGGTCAGCGTCACCTTGGCGCCCTGCGACCGCAGGATCTTCGCCAGCCGGTTCGACACGTCCCAGGTGAAGGCGTGCTCGGAGTAGCCGGAGGCGGTGTCGGTGCCGGTGGTGTCGCACTCCTTGGTCCCGTTGCCGACGTAGACCTGCTTGGCGATCTCGCGCGGGTGGGAGGCGTTGCCGCCGTTGTGGCCGGGGTCGATCACGATGACCTTGCCCGCCAGCGAGCGTCCGCCGGACGATTCCGGCGAGACGGGACCGCCCGCCGAGGTGCCGGTCGTGGCGCCCGCGGTCGGCGGGGCCGCGGTGTCACCGGCCGGCGACGCCTTGCCGCCGGACGACCCGCCGCACGCGGCCAGGGCGCCGAGACACAGCGCGAGACCGGCGGCCGCGGGGCCGCCTCGTTGGATGCGCACAGGCCGTCCCCCCGTGATGACTTCGTTACCGACCCTGACAGTCTGCACACCCGAGGGAGTTCGTCAAACGAAGTCGGCGAAACGGGTCCGGCGAGTTCCGGCCGTACCCGGCCAACCGGGACGACCCTGCGGCGCCGTCCCCCGGAAGACCGGTGCGACCCCCCGTCACGGCGCGGGCCAGCCGGTCAGCGGGGCAGCGGGTCAGGGGCGGGTCAGACGAGCGGGTCCTCCTTGCCCAGCAGCGCGGCGAGGGCGCGCGCCTCGTCGGCGTCCAGGCCGAGGACCACGCGGGGCCGCCCCCAGGGGTGGTCGATCGAATGGGCGACGTAGCTGGCGACCGACTCCGAGACCTGCTCGGCCAGGCCGCGCGCGTGCCGCCACTGCGACCACGCCTGCTCCAGTTCGCTCGCCGCGCGCTGCGCGCACGACACCAGTTCCGGATCACGCACGAGCTGAACCCCCTTGGGTGGACACGACCCTTACCTGTCCGCCCGGCGGGACGGGCGGCCCTATACCGGAGCCGCCCGTCCGCCACGCCGGGCGGTGAGTCCATTAACGCGCCGCAAAGGGCGCGCGGGCCGCCGAATACGGCAGGCTTGGCCAGCCCCTTACCCGCGCCACACCACTTCGAGGAACGCGCCGCCGTTTAGGGGCCGCCGCGGCGATCCGGGGGCGCCGCGCTAGACGGCGGGAGCGGGGCCGGTCGTCGAACGGATCACCAGGTGCGGGACGACGAGGTTCTGCTTGGCGGCGCGGGACGGGTCGCCGATCCGCGCGGTCAGCAGCTCGGCGGCCACCCGGCCCATGTCCCGGCGCGGCTGGTCGACGCTGGTCAGCGAGATGTGCCGGATCGCGGCGAGATGGGTGTTGTCGTAGCCGACGATCGACAGCTGCTCCGGCACCGCCATGTCCAGCTCGTCGGCCGCCGACAGCGCGCCGGTGGCGACCAGGTCGTTCGGCGCGAAGATCGCGGTCGGCCGGTGCTCGCGGCGCAGCAGCTCGCGGGCCGCGCGGTAGCCGCCGTCCTCGGTGAAGTCGCCGGGCTCGACCACGATCTCCTCGCTGAGCCCGTGCCGGTGCATCGCCTTCTCGTACCCCGCCCGGCGGTACCGCGCGGTCGTCGAGCGCGCCCCCTCGATGTGCGCGATCCGCCGGTGCCCCAGGCCGACCAGGTGGTCGACGGCGAGGCTCGCGCCCAGCTCGTCGTCGTCCACCACGATGTCGACCCCGACGACGTCGCGCTCGCCGACGACCACCACCGGGACGCTCGCCGCGGCCTCCTTGAGCGACTCGGGGACGACGCTGAGCAGCACCAGCCCGTCCACCCGCATCTCCAGGAACGCCTCGACGGCCTCCGCCTCGAACAGCGGGTCCCAGCGGCCGCTGCCGACCAGCATCCGCAGCCCGGCGCCGTGCAGGCTCTCCTGCAGGCCGTCCAGGAACTCGGCGAAGAACGGGTTGTGCAGGTCGGCGACGATCGCGCCGATCAGCCGGGTGCGGCCCTCCACCAGGCTGCGGGCCACCGCGTTCGGCCGGTAGCCGAGCTCGCGGGCCGCCTGCAGCACCGCCTGCCGGCGCCGCTCGCTCACGTGCGGTGACCCCCGCATCACCAGCGAGACGAGCGACTTGGAGACGCCGGCGCGCTCGGCGACGTTGCGGATGGTCGGTTTCGGCGCGGGCACCGGCCTCCCCTCGTCGCCGCGCGCCGCGGGAGCGGGGCCGCGCGGCGGGGGCACCGCGCCCCGTCCCGCGACCGGCGTCTCGTGCGGGGGGCTTGCTTCACCAGCTGACATGGCACTCCGTCCAGGGGGGCCTAGGCATGCCTCAAAGGGTCTTGGCGGGTCCCGCCGCGGCGGCGCGCCGCGGGGGGCCGGCACGCCTCCTGCGCCGCGGAGGAGATGCCATGATGCCCCTCCTTCGCCCCGAATCGTCGCAACAGTGAGTAACGGGCATACGACAATGGCAGTTGCGGCCTGTGGTGTTCCGGATCACAGCGGCGCCGAGCGTGATCACGACCCGGTGAAAAGCCCGTGCGGGCGCGTGCGGCGGCGGCCCGTCCCCGCCGCCCTCGGATACGCTGCCCAGGTGGCAGAACGTGCGGTGGCCGGCGGTAAGGCGCGGAGCCGGCAGGGCGGCGGGCAAGGACGCCGCAGGCTCAGCGTGGACGAACGGCGAGAGGAACTGATCGAGGCGGCGCTGCAGCTGTTCAGCACCCGCTCGCCGGAGGACATCTCGATCGACGACGTCGCGGCCGCCGCGGGCGCCTCGCGGGCGCTGGTCTACCACTACTTCGGCGGCAAGTACGAGCTGTACCTCGCGGCGCTCGGCAGCGCCGCCAAGCAGCTGTCGGTGCTGCTGGAGCCGCCCACCGAGGGCAAGCCGCTGGAACGGCTGCGGATCTCGCTGGAGCGCTACTTCGACTTCGTGGAGAGCCACGCGGCCGGTTACACGGCGCTGCTGCGCGGCGGCCCGGCGGACCGGTCGGGGGAGGTCGGGGAGATCGTCGACGGCATCCGGCAGCTGCTGCTGGACCGGATCCTGCACTCGCTGGACATGGAGGCGCCGCCGCCGATCCTGCGCATCACGCTGCGCTCGTGGATGGCGGCCGTCGAGACCGCGGGCCTGGACTGGCTGGACAACCGCGACGTGTCCCGTCCCGAGCTGGAGGGGCTCGTGGTGGACCAGCTCGTGGTGATGCTGCACGTGGCGGGCAAGCACGACCCGTCGACCGGCGCGCTGTTCGACCGTCTCGCCCAAGAAGAGATGAGTGTCTGACCGCGGGCCGTTTCTTCCCTTTCGGGAGGAACCGGTGGCCTCATCCGGTCACACGAGGCACAGGGTCATCTGAGGTCCACGGCGTCACCTGAGACTCCTGCGGAGTCAGGTCGTGGTCACCCTGGGTCACCTTGGCTCACCGGGGTCGTCCGTGCGCACAGGATGTCCCGCCCGCGTGGGTTGCGAGCGGGACATCCAGGCCGGACGGTGATCGGCCCGGGACCGCGATTCTCGGATGACCGTGGTCCCGGCCCGTTCGTCCAGGAGGCCGCCGCACCGTCCCCGCGCGAAACGCGACGCGCGAGGTCGTCCAGAGGCCTCCTGACCGCCCCCCCAGTTGTTCGGCCGGGTGCTTGCGGCAGGGCTCGGCTCGAGCCCGGCCGGCCGGAGCGGCTACTCCGACCGCTGCTGCGGGATGCCCGCCAGCAGCGCGCGCACCTCCGCCTCGCGGTAGCGCCGGTGCCCGCCGAGCGTGCGGATGGACGTGAGCTTTCCCGCCTTCGCCCACCGTGTGACGGTCTTTGGGTCGACGCGGAACATCGTCGCCACCTCCGCCGGCGTCAGCAGGGGCTCGGCCTCTGGCGTACGTGCTGACATGTTTGCGGCCTCTCCTCCGTGGACCGATGACAGCGATCCTGCGATTGATCCTCGCGCGGTCACTGATGTCCCCTATGGCCCGAAAGAGCCACTATGACATCACAACGTGTAACCTTGCCACCACTCAGCGCAACAAGCAAGTTCCTGGCGGTAGTTGCGTGCAAACATCCCCGCCGGGGCCGGGAGCTGCGCGTGTCCTGTGGTGCCTGGGTCACGCTGCGTGATTCTAGCGACACGTATAGTCGTATCGCGCGCGGATTCGGGAAATTTGTTTTAGTTCGCCGATTCGAGGGCCCGCACGGGCCTCCAGCGCGCCAGGAGACGCTTGTACATCGCGACGGTCAGCTCGACCTCACCGCGCTCCATCCCGGTGAGCGCGACGGCCATCTCCGCCACCGACTCGTCCGCCTGCAGCGTCCGGTCGTCCAGCAGATGGACGAGGCCGCCGTAGTCCAGCTCCACCAGCGCCCGGGGATGGAACTCCCCGAGCCACCGGGCGAGCGTCTCCAGCCGGCCCGCGGACAGCAGGTACACCTCCCCCGACCCGTCGCCGAGGTTCTCGCGCACCACCGGCAACGCGGCGGCGACCCGGCGGCGCGCCTCCCCCATCGAGGTGACGTAGATGAGGGTACGCGCCGGAGCCGCCGTCGCAGGGCCATGACCTGCATGTTCCTGCGACGCGTCCCGCGCGGGGTCCTCCGGCGCGCCGTATCCGGTGCCCGGCGCGCCCAGCATCAGGCACCGCTCCCCGCGCGCGAACGGCACGAACCAGTCCAGCGGGACGTGCCAGGTACTGGTCAGGATGTGCGGCCGCAGCGAGCGGCCGGTCCGCTTCCACCGGTCGAAGTCGCGGGCGACGCGCTCGGCCAGCGGCGGCGCGACGAACGCGGCCGCGACCCCCGCCGCGTGCTCGCCGCGGAACCGCTCGAACGCCAGCCAGGACCGCAGCCGCGTCTCCCACGGGCAGACGAAGATCGCCTCGTCCACGCGCCGGACGTAGGCGTCCCGGCTCTCCCGGTCCGGCGCGACCTCCGGCGGCGCGCCGACGAGGCGGCGCGCGGCGTCGCGGTGCTCGGCGCCGAGCGCGTGGATCCGCCGGGGCCGCCGCCGGGAGTCGGCGTAGGCCGTCCACAGGGTCCGCGCGGGTTCCGGGAAGGCGGTCACCGGTTCATATACCCGTAGGTACGCCGCGTACGGAAACACCACCGCATCGTGGCACGGGACCGGACGGAAAGATGCCGCGAACACGCCATACCGGCGACCCTTAGTCTGATCTACAGACAGAGAGGAGGGCACTACCGTGCCTAATGTCTTCGGGTCGCCCCACAAGGGCACAGAGCCCCGACACGAGCAGGTCGTCTTCTGCCAGGACGAGGCGAGCGGCCTGCGCGCGATCATCGCGATCTACTCCACCGCGCTCGGCCCCTCGCTGGGCGGCACCCGCTTCTACCCGTACGGGTCGGAGGAGGAGGCGCTCACCGACGTGCTGAACCTGTCCCGGGGCATGGCGTACAAGAACGCCATGGCGGGGCTGGACCTCGGCGGCGGCAAGGCCGTCATCATCGGCGACCCCGCCCGGGACAAGTCCGAGGCGCTCCTGCGCGCGTACGGACGGTTCGTCCAGTCGCTGAACGGCCGCTATTACACGGCGTGCGACGTCGGTACGTACAGCGAGGACATGGACGTGGTGGCACGGGAGTCCCGTTTCGTCACCGGACGGACGGTCGCGCACGGCGGCGCGGGCGACTCGTCCATCCTCACCGCGTTCGGCGTGTTCCAGGGCATGCGCGCCGCGGCGGAGACGGTGTGGGGCACGCCGTCCCTGCGCGGCAAGAGGGTCGGGGTGGAAGGCGTCGGCAAGGTCGGCCACAGGCTGGTGGAGCACCTGCGCGAGGACGGCGCGGACGTGGTCATCTGCGACGTCAGCGAGGCGGCCGTCGAACGCGTCCAGGCCCTGCACCCGGAGGTCGACGTCGTCGCGGACAAGGACGAGATGCTCCGCACCGAGCTGGACGTGTACGCGCCGTGCGCGCTCGGCGGCTCCCTCAACGACGACACGGTGCCGGTGCTGTCGGCGAAGGTCGTCTGCGGCGCGGCCAACAACCAGCTCGCCCACTCGGGCATCGAGAAGCGCCTCGCCGACCGCGACGTGCTGTACGCGCCCGACTACGTGGTCAACTCCGGCGGCGTGATCCAGGTCGCGGACGAGATCGAGGGCTTCAACTTCGACCGCGCCAAGGCGCGCGCCGCGGGGATCTACGACACGACCCGGAAGATCTTCGCGCTCGCCGCCGACGAGGGCGTCCCGCCGGCGGTGGCGGCCGACCGGCTCGCCGAGCGGCGGATGTCGGAGATCGGCCGGTTGCGCGGCATCCTCCTCTGAGCGAACGCTCACCAGGCCGCCGCGGGGTCCCCTAATCGGTCTCGCGGCGGTCTGTTGCGTATTCCGATCGTCACGCCGCGTCGCCTCCGCCCCCGGCGCGTCCTTCACCGAGGGCGCTGCGGCGAACTCCTGACCACCGGATACACTGACTTCTCCGCAACAAGAGCGCCGCCACGTACCGTCGATGTACCGAGCCGGGCGCAAAACGGGTACGGTTGTATCCGTGACTGACGCATGGCTCATCAGGCACCGCTTCGTGTGGTACACGCGCGCGTTGATGGGCCCACGAAAGCCCTGACCATCGAGGGGGTCGAGCCAATGGGTCGCGGCCGAGCCAAGGCCAAGCAGGTGAAGGTTGCCCGCCAGCTCAAGTACAACAGCGGCAACACGGACCTCGACCGCCTGAAGCACGAACTCGGAGTCAACGACTCCGGCGACGACTATGACGAGCTCGTCGAGAAGTACGCGGACTTCGCCGATGACTACGGGGCCGAGGAGCGCAAGGACGGCACCTCCGGTTGACCGGCTGACGTGACGCCACTGCCCGCTCGCGCGGGCAGTGGCGTTCGTTCGGTCGGCGTCCGTTCACCACCGGATTTCACCTCTCGGCGCCTCTGAGGCGCCCTGAGCGTTCGTTCGGCGTCCCAGGCGCATCAGTGGACCCGTCGGTCCCCTGGACGCGCCAGCGCCGCGCTCAGCGTCTTCCCGCCGGGCACCACCGACCGTCCTCCAGGTTTCCGGGACCGGCCGGCGGGCGCGGCGATCGGGCGCTGTTTTTTTGATCAGGGCTAGCGGCAGGTCAGGCGAGCACGGCCTGGCCGGTGCCCTCGGTGATCTCGCCGAGGTGCCAGCCGGGCACGCCGCGCGACGCCAGCAGCCGCAGCGCCTCGTCGGCGGCCTCCGGGGCGACGATGGCGGCCATGCCCACGCCCAGGTTGAACGTCTTGTCCATCTCCGCCTGCGGCACGTCGCCGTGCCCCTGGAGGACCTGGAAGACCGCGGGGACTTCCCACGACGACCGGCGCAGCGCCGCGTCCACGGTCGGCGGAAGGGAACGCGCCAGGTTCGCCGCGAGCCCGCCGCCGGTGATGTGGGCGAACGCCCGGACGCCCCCTGCCCGCGTCAGGGCCAGGCAGTCCTGCGCGTAGATGCGGGTCGGGGTGAGGAGCTCCTCACCGAGCGGGCGGCCCAGCTCCGAAGGCTCCGACTCCAGCGCGAGGTCGCTCGTGGCCAGGATGTGGCGGACGAGCGAGTACCCGTTGGAGTGGATGCCGGACGACGCCATGGCGATGACCGCGTCCCCGGCCCGGACCCGCTCGGGCCCGAGCAGCGCGTCGGCCTCCACCACGCCCGTCCCGGCGCCGGCGATGTCGAACTCGTCGGCCTCCAGCAGACCCGGATGCTCGGCGGTCTCGCCGCCCACCAGGGCGCAGCCCGCCAGCGCGCAGCCGTCCGCGATACCGCCGACGATGTCGGCGATGCGTTCCGGCACGACCTTGCCGCAGGCGATGTAGTCCGTCATGAACAGCGGTTCGGCCCCGCATACGGCGAGGTCGTCGATGACCATGCCGACGAGGTCGTGCCCCACCGTGTCGTAGACGCCGAGACGCCGCGCCAGGTCGACCTTGGTGCCGACGCCGTCCGTGGACGTCGCCAGCAGCGGCCGCTTGTAGCGCAGGAAGGCGGAGGCGTCGAAGAGGCCCGCGAAGCCGCTGGCGTCGTCCACGACCTCGGGACGCCGCGAGCGCGCCACGCGGGACTTCATCAACTCCACGGCGCGCTCGCCCGCCGCTATGTCGACACCGGCGGCCTCGTAGGAGGTCATCGGGTGACCTCCAGCAGGTGCTTGCCGCGGGCGGCGTCGTCCACCGGGATGGGGTAGACGCCGTCGAAGCAGGCCCGGCACAGGTTGTCCTTGGGGATGCGCGACGCGGAGATCAGCTCGTCCAGGGAGATGTAGCCGAGCGTGTCGGCGCCGATGGAGTCGCGGATCTCCTCCACCGACAGGTGCCCGGCGATCAACTCGGCGCGGGTGGCGAAGTCGATGCCGTAGAAGCACGGCCACGACACGGGCGGGCTGGAGATGCGCACGTGCACCTCCTTGGCGCCCGCGTCCCGCAGCATCGACACGATCGCCCGCTGGGTGTTGCCGCGGACGATGGAGTCGTCCACCACCACCAGCCGCTTGCCCTCGATCGCCTCGCGCAGCGGGTTCAGCTTCAGCCGGATGCCGAGCTGGCGGATGGTCTGCGACGGCTGGATGAACGTCCGGCCGACGTAGGAGTTCTTCACCAGGCCCTGGCCGTAGGGGATGCCGGACGCCTCCGCGTAGCCGATCGCGGCGGGGGTGCCCGACTCCGGCGTCGGGATGACCATGTCGGCCTCGACCGGGTGCTCGCGGGCCAGCCGGCGGCCGACCTCGACCCGCGTCGCCTGCACGCTGCGGCCGGCGATCGTGGTGTCGGGCCTGGCCAGGTACACGTACTCGAACAGGCAGCCCTTCGGCCGCTGCTCGGCGAACCGCTCGGAGCGGACGCCGCCGCCGTCGATCGCGATCAGCTCGCCGGGCTCGATCTCCCGGACGAACCGGGCGCCGACGATGTCCAGGCCGGCGGTCTCGGAGGCGACGACCCAGCCGCCGTCCTCCAGCGAGCCCAGCACCAGCGGCCGGATGCCCTCGGGGTCGCGGGCCGCGTAGAGCACGCCCTCGTCCATGAAGACCAGGGAGTACGCGCCGCGGGTGGCCGGGAGGATCTCCCGCGCCGCCGCGAGCGGGCCGCCCTCGCGGGTGGCCAGCAGCGCGGTCAGGACCTCGGTGTCGGTGGTGGCGGTCAGGACGCCCGGCTCCAGCCGGGCGGCCAGGTCCGGGGTGTTGATCAGATTGCCGTTGTGCACGAGGGCCAGCCCGCCCGCCTCGGTGGAGCGGAACGTGGGCTGCGCGTTCTCCCACGTCGGCGAGCCGGTCGTGGAGTAGCGGCAGTGGCCCACGGCGATGTGGCCGCGCAGCGTGTTCAGCACCGACTCGTCGAAGACCTGGGCGACCAGGCCCATGTCCTTGTAGACGACGATGCGGGAGCCGTCGCTTACCGCGATGCCCGCCGACTCCTGCCCGCGGTGCTGGAGCGCGTACAGGCCGTAGTAGGTGAGCTTGCTCACTTCTGCCCGGGGCGCCTGGTCCGGAGGGACCCAGACGCCGAAAACACCGCAGGCGTCCTGCGGGGGGCGGTCGGAGGGATCGATGTCGTGGCTCAGACGTCCGTCACGGAGAGGCACATGCGCCAGTCTAGATGCCCCCTTCACCTGCTCGGATCGGTGGATCTCCTTAACCGACCTTTACTCCCCGCGAGCACGGCCTTCAGGCTCCGCGCGCAAATCTGGTGGCCGACACGTGGAGGAACGCATGACGCTGCCTGGGTACCAGACCTACTCGCCTCCCGCTCCGCCCCGGCGGAGCGGGCTGGCACGGGCCTCCGTGGTGCTCGGCATCGTCGGGCTCCTGGGGCTGGCGCTGTGCCTTCTCGGGCTCGTACCGGCGCTCGTGGGGCTCGTCCTGGGGACGGTCGCGCTCGTCCGCGGCGAGTCCGAGCGGCGGCCCGCCGTGGTGGGGGTCGTCTGCTGCGGCATCGCCGTGGTGCTGGGCGCCCTGGCGCTGTACTGGCTGCTGAGCAAGGCGGCCATGTGCGGGGACACGTCCCGCTATCCGAACGACGATGCGCGCAGAGGGTGCGTCGAGCACGAGTTCCCGTTCGCCCGCGAGACGACGGGCGCCTGACCGGCCTCTAGCCCGGCTCCTCCTGGCCGGCCAGTGCGACCACGGCCTCGGCGTTGAGCGCGGACGCGTACACGCGGAAATCGTCCATCAGGCCGCCGAAGCCAGGCTTGGTGGGTTCGCTGCCCAGGTAGATGGGGCCGGCGGGCGTCACGACGGCGTGCTCCAGCGACAGGCCGGCGTCGAGACGGCCGTTGATGTAGAGGAACATCCCCTCGGGATCCACGACGAACGCGACATGGGTCCATTCCCCCAGGGTCAGCCTTGCGTGGCTGTCCACGTACTCCGGGCCCTTGACGGTGAACAGCTGGACGCGCATGCGCATCGCGTCGGGATACAGCCACATGCCAAGCGCGCGCGCGTCGTGCTCCCCCACCGGCTTGTAGAGCAGGCTGCGCCACTCCCCGGTGGGCCCCTCCACCACCTGGACGAAGAACGCCACGCTGAACCCGAACACCTGGCTCAGCACGAGCTGCGGCATCGCGGGGATCAGCGCCCGGCCGCGCCCGTCCAGGCTCAGCGCCTCGCCGTCCCGTCCCGGGACGATCTGGGCGGTGTCGTTGAGTTCGGCGACCGGCCCGCCTCCGGCGGCGTCCGCCACCCGGCGGCCGTCCACGGTCTCGACGTCGAACGTCCAATGCGCAACGAGCACGGGTCCACCCTCCTGCACGGCGTCACGCCCATGCGGTGCCCCGATGGTCGGCACCCACGCTCGCAGCGCCCGGCGTCCGAGGCAAGTCCCGCATCGGACCTGATGCGCCTCGGATTGGACTCGGTGCCCAATACCGCAGCTCAGCGACCGAATTCGGATCAATCAAGTGGGATCGGGAGGTAGGCGGAAATATCCGCCCGGGAGCCGCTCGCCCGCACCCGCCCGCCGGCGAGCGCGTCGGCCCAGCTCAGCCGGCCGGTCGCCAGCGCGATCCAGGTCTCGGCGTCCATCTCCACCACATTCGGCGGGGTTCCCCGGGTATGGTGCGGGCCGTCGATGCACTGCACCGCGGCGTGCGGGGGGACGCGCACCTCCACCGACCGGCCGGGCGCCAGCTCCGCGAGCCGGTCGAGCAGGAACCGGACGGCGCCCCGGACGACCGGGCGGGACACGCTCCCGTCCCCGCCCGCGTCGCGGGCCGCCAGGAGGGTCTGCAGGGCCGCCCGGCGCAGCGCGGCGGGCTCGTCCGGGCCGGTGTGGGGCGGCAGGCCCACGGCGGCGCGCTGCTCGTTCAGCACGGCGGTGGAGAGCGGTGTTCGCGGCATCGCCCCAGACGCTACCCGGTGGCGGCCGGCGGGAGCGCGGCCGGCGGCCGGGCCCCGGTCCGGCGGGGGCGCTCGGCCGCCGATGACGCCCGAACGCCGCACAGGCGGTAAAAATGGACCCCGAAGCCAGGCCGGGGAGTGAAGGGAACGGGGAGGCCGGGGACGCGGTCCCCGGAGGACACGGAGGTTCGTCAGATGCCCGAGGCGCTGCCCCTGCAGCCCGGTGACCCGCGACGGCTCGGCTCGTACGAGGTCACGGGCCGGCTGGGCGTCGGCGAGCAGGGCGCCGTCTTCCTCGGCAGGGACCCGGCCGGCGGCCTCGTCGCGGTGAAGCTGCTGCACGTCCGGCTGAGCGGCGAGCCCGTGGCCCGTTCCCGGTTCGCCGGCGCCTTCGCGTCCGCGCAGAAGGTGTCCGGCTTCTGCACGGCGGCGATCCTGACCGCCGACGTGGAGGGCGACCGCCCGTACGTGGTGAGCGAATGGGTGGACGGCCCGTCCCTGCAGCAGCTCGTGGACGACGAGGGAAAACGCGGCGGCGCCGTGGTGGAGCGTCTGGCCGTCGGTACGGCCGTCGCGCTCGGCGCGGTGCATCGGGCGGGCGCCGTCCACCATGGCCTGAAGCCCGGGAACGTCCTGCTGGGCAAGGCTGGGCCCCGGATGGCCGACTTCGGGATAGCGCGGGCCCTGGAGGCCGTTAACGCCGCGCCCACCGGACGTATCACCGAGGACCCCGCCTACAAGGCGCCGGAGCAGCTCAGCGGCAGCGGCATCGGCCCTGCCGCGGACGTGTTCGCCTGGGCCGCCACCATGCTCTTCGCGGCAACGGGCAAAGCACCCTTCGGGGACGGCTCTCCCTCCGAGGTGATGCAGCGCATCATCTACGAGGACCCGGACCTGTCTGAAATGCCCGCATCCCTGCGCGAGGTGATGCGGGACGCGCTCGCCAAGGACCCCGCCGCACGGCCGACCGCCAAGCAGTTGCTCGAAAGGCTCCTGGGCGAGGGCAATCCACTGGCGAGCCGTATGCCCACCTCCATGGTGGACGAAGGCCGTGCACTCGCCGCCAGCACCGCGCCCGCCGCGCCCGCCACGCCCGCCGCGCCCGCCGCGCCCGCCGCGCCGCCTCGTGCTGCTTTCCCGCCGCCTCCTCAGCCGCCCATGGGTCAGCCTGGGCCGCCTCCGGTGCAGGGGCCCGTTCCGCCGCAAGGGCCGCCTCCGGGTGTTCCCTCTACACCGCCGCCATCGGGGATGGGCGGGCCTATGGGGCCGCCTATGGGGCCGCCCGTAGGCGGGCCGCCGCCTCCGCCGCCGCAGCAGCCGCCGTTCGTGCCGCCGCCTCCCGGCAACGCGCCGCACATGCCGCCTCCGTCCGGACCGGCCCGGCACGCGTTCCATCCGCCGCCGTCGCGTCCCTTCCGGAAGCTCTCGCGGTTCCTGCCCTCCTCTCCCCTGGGCAAGGAGAAGCAGGACCCGGAACCTGGCGGCCCGGCATCGCCGGCGCCGGAGTTCGATCCGTCCGCCTTCGAGGCGACCACCACCTTCAACGTGCTCGCGCCATCGGCGGACGCGACCGCCATCCTGAGCGCCGTCCCCGAGCCGCCCGGCCCTGCGGACCCCGCGCCGACCGCCACGTTCGACGCCCTCGACATGCCGGAGCGATCGGGTGAGACCACGGCGTCGCACTTCATCCCCGGGCTGCGGGCGGAGCACGATGCCGGCGGCGCGCGGAGGGGGTCGGCGCTCCCGGGCTTCGGCAGGCTGCGCCGTCCCAGCAACCACGTGCTGGGCGTCGGGCTGTCCCTGGTCATCGGCGTCGGCGTCGGCATCGCGATCATCGTGCTGGTGCTGTGGCCGCAGCTGAAGGACGACGACGGCGGCCCGCCCACGAACCAGAACAACGCGTCCGACCAGCCGGTGAGCACGGTCCCGGGGCCGTTCGCGGGGACGTGGAAGGGCACGGCGGTGAACGCGGCGCAGCACGCGTCCTTCCCCATCGAGGTCACGTTCCAGACCGGCGCCACCACCGCCCGCGCGGTGTACCCGCGGGAGAAGTGCACCGGAACGCTCACGCTCAAGCAGGGCACGCAGAGCACCCTGACCATGGACCTGGCCATCCCGGCGCCCTGCACGGCGGGGACGGTCCAGATCAAGCGGCAGCCGGACGGGACGCTCCAGTATTCGTGGAGCAAGCCGGGCACGAACCTCGCCTACTCCGGGAAGCTGTCGCGCGGCTGAGCCGGAAGGCGCGACGGTATCGGAAGCGTCTCCCGAAGGCTCCTTCCGGTTGACGGCCGACTCCGGCCGCTTTCCAGCACGTCCGACACGTCCGCTTTAACGGTCTATATCGGCATAGTTCCGCTATGGTTTCCCCTCGATCGAATTCCTCGATCTTCTGACGGGCCGCCGAGAGCGGCCCCCCGGCATAAAGGAGCCAAGCCTTGCGGGCTGTCCACCGGAGGCTGTTGCTGGCAGGCGTCGTCGCGGCGAGCGTCGGCGGCGCGGCCGCCCTCCCCGTCCTCGCGGACTCCTCCTCCCCCTCACTCGTCAAGGTGACCGCCGCCGAAGGCACCCCGGTGCCCGGCCAGTACATCGTCACCATGAAGACCGGCGCGTCCGCCGACGCCGCCGTCAAGAAGGTCAAGGCCGCCGGCGCGCAGCGCTTCGACGGCGCCCTCAACGGCTTCGCCGCGCGGCTGACCGGCGACCAGCTGAACAAGCTGCGCCACGACGGCCGCGTCGCCGCCATCGAGCAGGACCAGATCGTCAAGGCCCAGAGCACGCAGGGCTCCGCCCCCTGGGGGCTGGACCGCATCGACCAGCGCAAGCGTCCGCTGTCGAAGAGCTACCACTACAGCTCGCTCGCCAAGAACGTCACCGCGTACGTCATCGACACCGGCCTCGCCGTCAACAACACCGAGTTCGGCGGCCGCGCCGCCGTCTCGTGGTACGCGTCCCGCTACAGCAGCGGCGCCGACTGCAACGGCCACGGCACGCACGTCGCCGGCATCATCGGCTCCAAGACCTACGGCGTCGCCAAGGGCGTCAAGCTGCGGGCCCTGCGCGTCCTCGACTGCGACGGCTCGGGCTACGTGTCCGACATCGTCGCCGCCGTGAACTGGCTGCGCACCCACGCCGCCAAGCCGTCCGTCGCGAACCTGTCGCTCGGCGGCCCGAAGTCCGCGGCGCTCAACACCGCCGTCCAGAACCTGTCGAAGTCCGGCGTCTTCGTCTCCGTCGCCGCGGGCAACGACAACAAGGACGCCTGCAACTACTCCCCGTCCTCTGCGGGCTGGGTCATGGCCGTCGGCGCCACCACGTCCTACGACAACCGCGCCACCTTCTCCAACTGGGGCAAGTGCGTGGACATCAACGCCCCCGGCTACGACATCCGGTCGACGCTGCCCGGCAACAAGACGGGGCTGGAGAGCGGCACGTCCATGGCGTCCCCGTTCGTCGCCGGCACCGCCGCCCTCTACCTGCAGACGCACCCCAAGGCCTCGTTCCCGACGGTGCAGACGTGGCTGAACGACAACTCCACCAAGAACGTCCTGGGCCGCATGCGCAGCCAGGCCAACCGCCTGCTGTACAAGAGCAACCTGTGACCCTCCTCCCGTAAGATGGCCCGGCCCCCGATGGGGGCCGGGCTTTCTCCGGTGTTGAACCGCCACACCGGTCACAGCCGTTTACCCTTTGGCGAGGACACGGACGGCCCTTTGCCGTCCCTTGGCGTTCGGCCGGGCGCCCCCGGGTCCGGTCGGAGAGGAGCAGACGTGGAGTCCCCCACCTCCACCGTCCGGAGACGAGCCCGCCGCGCGGCCGTGGCGGTCCTGGCCGTCGCCCTGCCGCTGACCGGCGCCACCGTCCCCTCCGCCGCCGCACAGCCCGCTGTCCCCGCCCTGCCGTCCGACCCCGGCGACAGCGGCAAGTTCTCCAAGCTGAACGCCCAGATCGCCAAGCTCGACAAGGCCTACGGCGGCGACCTCGCCAAGCTGAAGGACGCCCAGTACGCCGCCAAGAAGGCGCTGCAGAAGTCCGAGAGCCTCCAGGGCGGCCTCAACGACGCCCGCTCCCTCGTCGCCCAGATGGCCGCCACCCAGTACATGACGGACGGCCAGGGCCCCGCCATCTCCATGCTGGCCAGCAGCGACCCGTCCGACATGCTGAGCGGCTACACGCTGATCGAGCACCTCTCGCAGAACAAGACCGCGAAGGTCGCGCAGATCGGCAAGCTCGTCGACGAGCAGGCCCAGGCCCGCGACCAGGCCCAGCAGAAGATCACCGAACTGCAGAAGGAGATCAAGGACCTCGCCTCCCAGAAGAAGCGCATCGAGGCCCTGGTCAAGAAGTACAAGCCGCAGTCACCGAGCGTCGGCATGGGCGGCGTCACCCCGCGGATGGCGCACGTCAAGACCGTCATCGACCAGGAGGAGGGCCCCTTCCCCACGATCGGCTGCGTCCGCCACACCGGCGATCCGCAGGACCACGGCACCGGCCACGCCTGCGACTTCATGGTCACCACCGGCGGCGTCATGGCCACCGGCTCCGCCCAGTCCCACGGCGACGCCACCGCCGCCTACGCCATCGCCCACGCGAGCGAACTCGGCATCAAGTACATCATCTGGCGCCAGCGCATCTACGACCTCCGCAGCCCCGGCTGGCGCATGATGGAGAACCGCGGCGGCGTAACCGCCAACCACTTCGACCACGTCCACATCTCGGTCTTCTAGACGTATCGCGCTCTGACCAGGGCCGCAGCTCACGAGATCTCCCAGGGCACTCGCCCCCGGAATCGTTCCCCACGTGTCGTCGATCGCCTTGCGCATCCGGTCCCGGCTGGACGGCATCAGATGCGTGTACGTCCGGAGCGTGAAGCCGGGGTCAGCGTGCCCGAGGAACTCGGCCAAGGCCCGGATGTCCACACCGCGCTCCAGGAGCACACTCGCAAAGTGATGCCGGAGCGCGTGGAAGCCGTTCTCCCGAGTTGCCGGAACATCGGCACGCAAGAGAGCGGGCTTCCAGACGAACCGGTTCCACTCCGTGCGGTTGATCGGAGTGCCCTGCCGGGTCGTGAAGATGAGCCGAGCCGTGACCGGCTCACCGTCCGGCGTCTTCCACGGCAGGGTCACGGGCACGGGCGGGAAGTTGCCCGGCTGCATATGCTCGGCCAGGAGCAGCCGGAGCGACTCAGGTAGCGGGATGTCGCGTTCCTTGCCGCCCTTGGGCAGCGCGAACACCTTCCGCCGGCCCTTGAAGACTTTGATCTGCCGCCGGATGTGCACGACTCCCCGGAGGAAGTCCACGTCTTCCTCTGCGAGGCCGAACGCCTCACCTTGCCGAAGCCCGAGCCGAGCCCCCACAGCGACCATCACGGCGTATCGCTCAGTAATCGTCTTGCCGACCGCCGCCACCCGTTCGACCGACCACGGCTCGAACTTCCGCGCGTCCCGCTTGGGCGCCCGCACCCGACGAGGCCCGGCACGGGTTCTTGACGATGACGCCGTCATCGATGGCCGCATCATGGGGAGGCGGCGCTCAGGCCGCTGCGCGGCCCCGCGCCAGGCCGCGCATCGCGACGCGTCCGCCGGCCCGCCCCGACCGGCCACCACTGGGGCCGCGCCGCCGCCGGGCACGGTGGCACAAGTGCAGAGACAAGCCATCCCCGGTACAGAAACGTTGCAAGTCGAGGTGGAATTGCGCGGGGCTCCCCCGACCCCGATCTGTCGAGGATGGCGACGGCCAGAACCCATCAAGGGCGCCTACGGCGTCACTACGTGATGGCCTACGGCCACCCTTGACGGAACCTGCCCGCCGCTAAGCAAAGGTCTCGTCGGGGCCGGGGGGAGGAAAGTGGGGGAAGAACAGCGGCTACGCCGCTGCCCAAGCCACTTGCGAGATCAGGTCCGGAGGTGGTGCCAAGCATGGCCGCACCCATCAATGCAACAGCGCTCACGCCGTCGCTCGTCGGCAACGCCAAGGAGCGCGACCAGCAGACGGAACGCCTTAACCCGCTCGTCCTGCCGCAAGTTGATGATCTTTGCCAGTTGCTCCCGGATACGCCCGCGCGTGATCAGCACTGCCGGAGTGTGGGTGGGGCGGATTCCGGCCCGGCGGATGCTCTCCGGCCCGTCCTCGACGGTGGCGCGCGCCTGAAGGCAGAAGGCCACGAGATCGCGCAAGGCGTCGAACTGCTCAGTGTCGTTCAGACCGTCGAACCACTCGACACCCTGAGCAATCGGGGCCATCCCTTGCGCCAACTCGTTCAAGATGACCGCACGCTCATTCATCCCGCCCACCTCACCACATACACCCAATCCCGCACGGTCATCGTGCCAGATCGCAAAGCACGGAACAATCGCGGAACGGACGGCCCCGTTCGTACGCGGTGAGGCCACCCGTTCGCTGGTCAGGTAGGGGTGACTGCTCGTTTTGGTCACTCCACCCTGCCGAGTGCTTGCCGGACAGCGGTGACAGCAACTCTGACAGCAACAGGAGCGAACGCCGCCGAACATGATCAGCCCTCACCCGCAGGCCAATACGGCGAAGTAGGCCCGCCACCTTGGCCATGATCGAACTTATGAGGAGGAGGCACGGTAGCCGGGTCCGAGGCCCCGAGTGCGTCAGGGCACATCGGGGGCACATGGAGTCGCGATCATGTACGAGACGTCGAGAGTCACCGAGGGCATGATGTCCAGGTCAGCGCGAAGGTGCGGGACGTCGCCGCAGGTGGCGATCTTGGGCAGCTCAGAACTCCGTCTTCTGACCCCATCCCCTCAGCGGTCCCCTTACTCCGTGTCCGGCGCCGGGTCGCACCGGCGGAGGACGACGGTGGAGCGGCGGGCGCCGAGATTCCAGGCCACCGGTTCCCATCCCTTCGGCTCCAAGCGCTCGACCGCCGAGCAGAACTGCGGAATCTCTCGCCCGAGTCCCCACCATGCTTTATGCGTGATGACCACGTACTTGTGCGGGTAGCCGTCGAGGGCGTTGGGGGCACTTTCGAGGTCGCGAAGACGGACGGTTCTTGTTCGCGAGATGGAGTTGGACAACAGGAGCACCATGGGCTGCAAGTATCGCAAGCCCTGGCCAGGTGCAGAAGCGGTCTTTGCGGGGGGTTCGGTTTCGGTCAGGTGCGTTCTTGGTGTTCTGTTTTGTAGGTGCGGAAGCCTCGGCGGTGGTAGTTGCGCAGGGCGTTGGGGTGGTCGAACGACGAGGTGTGCAGCCACACTCTGCGGGCCGTGGCGGACAACTCCCAGGCGCGTTGGATTCCCAGCGTTAGGGCGTAGCCGCCGAGGCCCTTGCCGACAAAATCGGGCAGGAGGCCGAAGCTTTTTATTTCGACCTCGTCGTCCTTGGGGTCGTAGGTGACGATGCCGGCGGGTTCGCCTTGGAAGGTGATGAGGGTGAACGCCCGGCGGGGGTTCTCGGCGAACCAGGCCTGCCATTCGTCGGGGGTGCGGCGGGCGCTTTTCCAGCCGTAGGGGGTGCCGACCCGAGCGAGGATGTCGGGGACCAGGGGCGAGGTGCGGTCGAGGGGTTCGAGGGCCAGGTCTGGGACTGGGGCGGCGGCGATCAGTTGGTCGCGGCCGGTCATTTCCACATAGGTCACGGTCTCCTGCACGCGTTCAGGCTACGGCGAGGCGTGCGCTTACCGTGTTCCGTCTTCCATTCCTGCTGGAAGATTCTTCGCCTGTACCACAGGTCGAAGAGCACGCCGTAGAGGACGGCGAATGCCAGGCCGGTGAGCCCCGCCGCCGTCCACGAGGTCTCCGGCTTCGGCACCTCAGTGTCGTGCTCAAAAGCCCGGTGGTGGCTGGCGGTCGCTCTCGCGAGTACGGGGTACTGGGCGCGGGTTGGGCTGCGATAACGGTCCTTTTCGTCGTGACCGTGTCGGCCTGGCCTTCGGACGACGTGAACCGCGAGAAGCCTCCTTTCCAGGGCACCGGCGTGGGGTGGGGCGCGGGGACGCTGGCCGTGGTGGCCGTCATCGGGCTGATGACGGCCGTGACGGTCAAGGACATGCGTGCCGTCCGGCGCGACGGCATGGCTCTGCCGATTCGGAATCCCCGCCTCGACGTGGCGTTGGGCGCGTGTGCCTGGTTCCTCGGCGGCCTGTTCTCTCTCCTCGCCTTCTTCTTCACCCAGGCGGACGCCTGCGGCGGAGAGGGCGGGGAATGGATGTTCGGATGCCAGAACCGGCCGGGCGCGCTGCTCAACACGCTCGGCCTGCTGTTCGCCGCGTCGGCGACCCCCGCCCTGATCGTCCTGACCATGCCGGCCAACCGCAGCCAGCTCTCCCGATGGTCGTCACCGGTTCTCATCCTCGGCCTTTACGTGCTGGCGCTCCGGATGTGGATGCCTCACGTGGGTTTCGGGGTTCCATCACGCGAAGGACTGGCGCCGTGAGCACGCCGCAAGAAGCCGGGCCAGGGCCGGCCGTCCCGACGTAGGTCACACTCGCAGGCTGCGGGGCGGGCCCAATTCGCGGTGGTAGCGGAGTTCGTCGACGGCGGTGCCGCGCACGTTCCGGTGGCGGGTCTCGCCGCTGAAGACCCATCCGGCGGCCTCGTAGAAGGCGCAGGCGCGCTGGTTGCCGTCGAGGACCCAGAGGGTGGCGCTTCGAAAGCCCCGGTCGGAAAGGGCGGTGAGGGCGTGGGAGTGGAGCGCGCCGCCGATTCCTTGCCGCCAATGCGACTCGGCGACGTGCAGGGCCAGCAGTTCACCCAGGTCGGGTGCGACGCCGGACGGGCCTATTTCAGCGAAGGCCACCAGCTCGGGGGCGGTGACGAAGGTCGTGCGGGTCGGGTCGCGGAGGCTTTCGCGCCACCGGTGCTCGCGTTCGGCCGGGTCGTAGGCGAAGAAGTCGTCCGGGAGGAGGCCCCGGTAGGCGGCGCGATATGAGGCCAGGTGCAGGCGGGCGATCGCGGGGGCGTCGGCCTCGGTGGCGGTTCGGATCATGCGTCCATTAGAGGGCGTCCCCCACCGAAGGGAGGGCGCCCTCTAATGGACGGTCAGCTGGCGTAGCTGGGGAGCATGCGCTCGTGGGCCTCGCGGAGTTCGGCCAGCGGGACGGTGAAGAGTTCCTGCTGGTCGCCCTCGGGGCCGCGGCCGGAGACGTTGAGGGAGTCGCCGCCGGCGACGCCGATCTGGGTGACCGGGACGCCCGCCGACTCGCACAGGGCCGCCAGGCGGGCCTCGCCGCCGGGACGGACCGCCACCATCGCGCGCGCCACCGACTCGCTGAACAGCGAGACGAACGGGTCGCCCGGCAGGGTGATCCGGGCGCCCAGCCCGCCGCGCAGGCAGGACTCCACCAGCGTCTGGGAGAGGCCGCCGTCCGACAGGTCGTGGACGGCCGTCAGCAGGCCCTCGCGGAGCGCCGCGACCATGACCGAGGCCAGGGCCGCCTCCGCCTTCAGGTCCACCAGCGGCGGCAGGCCGCCCAGGTGGCCGTAGACGACGTGCGCCCATTCGGAGCCGCCGAACTCCTCGCGGGTCTCGCCGAGCAGCGCGATCGTGGCGCCGTCGGAGGTGAGCGCCATGTTCACGCGGCGGCGGACGTCGTCGTGGACGCCGAGGACGCCGATGACCGGAGTCGGGTTGATCGGCGTGGTGCCGGTCTGGTTGTAGAAGCTGACGTTGCCGCCGGTCACCGGGATGCCGAGGTACTGGCAGGCGTCCGCGAGGCCCTCGACGGCGCGGGCGAACTGCCACATGACGCCTGGGTCCTCCGGGGAGCCGAAGTTCAGGCAGTTCGTCACGGCGAGGGGACGGGCGCCGGTGCAGGCCACGTTGCGGTACGCCTCGGACAGCGCGAGCTGCGCGCCCGCGTACGGGTCGAGCCGCGTGTAGCGCCCGTTGCCGTCCAGCGAGAGCGAGATGCCGAGGCCGGACTCGTCGTCGATGCGGACGAGGCCCGCGTTCTCCGGCATCGCCAAGACGGTGTTGCCCAGTACGTACCGGTCGTACTGCGAGGTCACCCACGTCTTGCTCGCCAGGTTCGGCGAGCCCGCGAGCCACAGGACGGTGCGGCGCAGCTCGTCGCCGTTGGACGGGCGGGTCAGCCGCCCCGGCGTATCGGACTGCAGGGAACCGAGGTCCGCCGGGGGCGCGAAGGGACGCTCGTAGACCGGGCCCTCGTCGGCGGCGGTGACCGGCGGGATGTCGACGATCGTCTCGCCGCGCCACGTCATGACGAGCCGGCGGGTGTCGGTGACCTGGCCGATCACGGTGGCGGGGATCTCCCAGCGGCGGCAGATCTCCATGAAGCGGTCGACCTTGTCGGGCGACACGACCGCCATCATGCGCTCCTGCGACTCGCTCATGAGGATCTCCTCGGGGCGCAGCGTCGCGTCGCGCAGCGGGACGGCGTCGAGGTCGACGTGCATGCCGCCGGTGCCGGCCGCGGCCAGCTCCGTCGTCGCGCACGAGACGCCGGCCGCGCCGAGGTCCTGGATGCCGACCACGAGATCCTCGCGGAACAGCTCCAGGCAGCACTCGATGAGCAGCTTCTCCATGAACGGGTCGCCGACCTGGACCGAGGGCCGCTTGGCGTGCGACTCCTCGTCGAAGGTCGCCGAGGCGAGGACGGACGCGCCGCCGATGCCGTCCGGACCGGTGAGGGCGCCGAAGAGGATCACCTTGTTGCCGGGGCCGGGGGCCACGGCGCGCTTGATGTCCTCGTGCTTCATCACGCCCACGCACAGGGCGTTGACCAGCGGGTTCCCCTCGTAGCAGGCGTCGAAGACGGTCTCGCCGCCGATGTTGGGCAGCCCGAGGGAGTTGCCGTAGCCGCCGACGCCGGCGACGACGCCGGGCAGCACGCGCTGGGTGTCGGGGGCGTCCGCCGGGCCGAACCGCAGCGAGTCCATGACGGCGATCGGCCGGGCGCCCATCGACATGATGTCGCGGACGATCCCGCCGACGCCGGTCGCGGCGCCCTGGTACGGCTCCACGTAGGACGGGTGGTTGTGCGACTCGACCTTGAAGGTGACCGCCCAGCCCTGGCCGATGTCGACCACGCCGGCGTTCTCCCCCATCCCGACCAGCAGCTTGTCGGTCTTGGGGGCCTTCTCGCCGAACTGCCGCAGATGGACCTTGGAGCTCTTGTAGGAGCAGTGCTCGCTCCACATCACCGAGTAGATCGCCAGCTCGGCGGAGGTGGGGCGGCGGCCGAGGATGTGCCGGACGCGCCCGTACTCCTCGTCGTTCATGCCGAGCTCGACGTACGGCTGCGGGCGGTCCGGGGTCGCGGCGGCGACGGCCACGGTGTCGGTGCCGGTGTCGGCCTTGGCGGACGACTCGATCGCGAGCCGCGCGCCGCCGCCGACGGCGGGCTGCGGGCCCGTCCCGGACCCGATGGCGTGCTGCGGGCCGGTGTTCGGGCCACCGACGGCGGGCTGCGGACCGGTGCCGGACCCGATGGCCGGCTGCGGCCCCGTGCCGTGACCGATCGCCGGCTGCGGACCCGTGTTGGGGCCGATCGCAGGCTGCGGACCCGTGCCGCGGCCCACGGCAGGCTGCGGGCCGGTGCCGGGACCGACCGGAGGCTGCGGGCCCGTGGTGGGGCCGAGGGCCGGGAACGGGCCGGTGGCGGACGGGCCGACGCGCGGCAGCGGGCCGGTGTTCGGGTCGACGGCGCGCTGCGGGCCCGTCCCCGAGCCGATCGCGGGCAGCGGGCCCGTGCCGACGGGTGGGAGCGGGCCGGTGTTCGGGTCGACGGCGGGCAGCGGGCCCGTCCCGGAGCCGGGTACGGGCTGCGGGCTCGCGCCGGGGCTCGACCAGGCGCCGGACGGCCCCTGCGGGCCGACGGCGGGCTGCGGACCGGTGCCGGACCCGATGGCGGGCTGCGGGCCGGTCCCCGAGCCGGCGACGCGCTGCGGCCCCGAGGTGTTCGACGGCGGCGGGAACGCGGCGTACTCGCCCAGGTCGGGGGTGGTGAGCGTGGGGTCGGCGTACGGCGAGGCGCCGGACGCGGCGGCCCGCTCCTCGGCGAGCGCCCGCGCGAAGTCGTCGGAGGTGACGGCGGGGTCGGCGGCGGGAGCGCCGGCGGACTGCCCGTCGTCCAGCACCGGCAGCGGCCCGGTGAACGGGCCCGGCGACGCCTGCGGAGCGGGCAGGGCAGGAGGTGCGGGAGGCGCCGGAGGTGCGGGGGCCGGGGCGGGCTCGGCGCCCGGCGCGGCGGAGCGCCCCTCCTCCAGGATCTTCTCGAAGGCCTGGGTGACCGCCGGGTCGACCGGTGCCAGCTCGGGGTCGTCGGCGTCGGACTTCAGCTCGTCCAGCCAGTCCAGCGACGGCTCGTCGTGCGCGGCGTCGCGCGCCGCGCGGCCGGAGGCGTTGGGCCGTTGCTCGCTCATGCGTTGACCAGTCTCTTGACGATCGAGGTGAAGAAGCCGAGCCCGTCGGTGGACGGGCCGGTCAGCGACTCCGCGGCGTGCTCGGGATGCGGCATGAGCCCGACCACGTTGCCGGCCTCGTTGCAGATCCCGGCGATGTCGTCGAGGGAGCCGTTGGGGTTCAGGTCCAGGTAGCGGGCCACGATGCGGCCGGAGTCGGCCAGTTCGGCCAGCGTCTCGCGGTCGGCGGTGTAGCGGCCGTCCCGGTTCTTGACCGGGATCACCAGCTCCTGCCCCTCGGTGTACTCCGAGGTCCAGGCGGTGCCGGCGTTCTCGACGCGCAATCGCTGGTCGCGGCAGACGAAGTGCAGCCCGGCGTTGGGCAGCAGCGCCCCCGGGAGCAGGTGCGACTCGCAGAGCACCTGGAAGCCGTTGCAGATGCCGAGGACGGGCAGGCCTGCCTTGGCGGCGGCGACCAGCTCGGACATCAGCGGCGCGAACCTGGCGATCGCGCCCGCCCGCAGGTAGTCCCCGTAGGAGAACCCGCCGGGCAGCACGACGGCGTCGACTCCCTGGAGGTCGTGGTCGGCGTGCCAGAGGGCGACCGGCTCGGCGCCGGCCAGCCGCACGGCACGCGCGGCGTCCTTGTCGTCCAGGGAACCAGGGAAGGTGATGACCCCCACCCGGGCAGCGTCCATCTGTTCTGTTCCTCCGAAATGAGGTGCGGCCGGGACGGTCGGGTCTCATCCGCCGATCACCGCTGCGCGCGTCGTACATACCCCCCGCGCGCGTACCAATCTACCCGGCCGTGTGCATGAGCCGGCGGTCGAGGCGGCCGACCAGTGCCCCGTCCCGCCAGGTCAGGCGCTTCCGCAGGTGAACGATGGTGCCCCGGTCGGGGGTGCGGTCGATGTCCAGATCGTCCACGAGCGCCCGCATGATTTTAAGCCCGCGCCCGGATTCGCTCAAAACCCCCGGTTCCCGCGGGACGGGACGGGGCCCGTGGCCGCCGTCCTCGATCTCCAGCAGGCAGGTGCCGTCGTCGACGCGGCCGGCGACCCGGTAGTCGCCGGTGGCGCGGGCGTGCTGGACGGCGTTGGTGCACGCCTCGGAGGCGGCGACCAGGATGTCGGCGACGCAGTCCTCGGCGACGCCCAGCCCCCGCAGCGCGTCCCCCACCACCCGGCGTACGACCGGGATGCTCGGCGCCTCCCGTGGCAGCGCGAGCGCGAACTCCATATCCACCCCGGTCACCTCTTGTGCCCCGGGCTTCCCGGCAGGGCCCCCGGTCCCGGAGCGTGCTCGACGACTCGACGCAGCTAACACTTCCCCGTCGAAATCTTCCGTAACCGCTATACTGTCGGGTCTTTCACTTCGCCGGAGAGGCCGTCGGACGGCGCGCCCGGCCCTTCGGCCTGCGGTGTCCCGGCCTGCGGGGCGTCCGCCGGGAGCCCTTCCGCCTGCGGCGACTCGGACTCGACGCCCTCGGGTTGGAAGCCCTCCGGCTGGAGACCTTCCGGCTGGAAGCCCTCCGGCTGGAGGCCCTCGGGCTGGAGCACCCGCACCTCGAAGTTCTCGATCACCGGGTTGGCGAGCAGCGTCTCGGCGATCCGGCGCACCCGCTCCAGCGCCGCCTCGTCGGCCGGGCCCTCGAGCTCGACCTCGAACCGCTTGCCCTGCCGCACGGCCACGACGCCGTCGAAGCCCATCTGCGGCAGCTTCCGGGCGATCGCCTGGCCCTGCGGGTCGAGGATCTCCGGCTTGAGCATGACGTCCACGACGACACGCGCCACGGTCGCCCCCTCACTGATCTGCGCTTTTCCTTACGATCCTGAAGCGTACGGCACCATTGGCCCACACGACCCACTCGCACCCCGTCCGCACCCCGCCCGCATCCCCCGGAGCCGTCCGATGAACATCGAGGACCTCACCCCTTCGGAGCGCCGCCTGTGGGAGGCGTTCCCGAGCGGCGAATCCGTGGACCTGTCGTCCGCGGATCCGGCCCGCGACGATCCCGGGTACGCCTCGCACTGGGGACATGACCGGATGGTCAGGGCCGAGGTCCTGGTCGCGCTGCTGGTCGGGGCGGTGGAGGCCGAGCCCGGCCGGGTCGCCGCGGTCCGGCTCAGCGGCGCCCGGATCACCGGCTCGCTGAACCTCGGGCACGCCGAGGTGCGCGTCCCGCTGGCGCTGACGTCCTGCTCGTTCGACGAGGCGCCGCACCTGTACTGGGCCAGCATGACCAGCGTCCACCTGATGGGCTGCCGGCTGCCCGGGCTGGTCGCGTCCGGCACCCGGGTGGACGGCCACCTGTGGCTGGAGGGCAGCCGGATCACCGGCGGGCTCTGGCTGGACGGGGCGAACATCACCGGCATCCTGAACATGTCGGGCGTCCAGCTGTCCAATCCGGGCGGGGACGCGCTGCTCGCCGACCGGCTGACAGTCGAGGCGAACGTCTACTGCGACCAGGGCTTCGCCGCGAACGGGGAGGTCCGGCTGCCCGGCGCCCGCGTCGGCGGCCAGCTGATCTTCCGGAAGGCGCGGCTGCACAACCCGTCCGGCGCCGCGCTGTACGCCAGCCGGCTGGACGTGGCCGCGAACGTGTTCTGCGACGGCGGGTTCGTCGCGGAGGGCGAGGTCCGGCTGCGCGGCGCCCGCGTCGGCGGGTACCTGTCGTTCGTCGGCGCGCAGCTGTCGGCGCCCGAGCGCACCGCGCTCAACGCCGACGACCTCACCGTGGAGACCGACGTCTACTGCTCCGACGGCTTCTCCGCCAACGGCGCCGTCAGCTTCTCCGGCGCGCACATCACCGGCCAGCTCAGCCTGCGCGGCGCGCACCTGCGGCACGAGCAGGGGACGGCGCTGAGCCTCCAGCGCGTCCAGGCGGAGGAGGTGCTGCTGCGCCCGGCGGACAAGGTGGCCGGGACCACGGACCTGTCGTACGCGCGGATCAACCTGCTGCGCGACGAGGCGGCGACCTGGCCGGACCGGCTCCAGCTGGACGGCCTCCAGTACGAGACGCTCGAACCGCCGCTGAGCGCGCGCGAGCGCCTGGCCTGGCTGCGCCGCGACACCGACGGCTACGCTCCGCAGCCGTACGAGCGGCTCGCCGCCACCTACCGCTCCCTCGGCCTGGACGCCGACGGGCGCTCGGTCCTGCTCGCCAAGGCCCGCGACCGGCGACGCACGCAGGGCATCCCGCTGAAGATCGTCGGCTTCATGCAGGACGGCCTGGTCGGCTACGGGTACCGGCCGTTCCGGGCGGCGAGCTGGCTGATCGGGCTGCTGGCGTTCGGGACGATCGTCTTCTCCGTCCACAAGCCCGACGTCCTGGACACCGGGCACAAGCCGCACTTCAACGCCTTCTTCTACACGCTGGACCTGCTGCTGCCGATCGGCAGCCTCGGCCAGGAGGTCGAGTTCGCGCCGAACGGCGTCTACCAGTGGGTGGCGAACTTCATCGTGGCGGCCGGGTTGGTCCTCGGCCTGACCGTGGCCGCCGGAGCGACCCGCGCGCTCTCCCGCGAGTGAGGCCCGGCGCGGGGTGGCGTGCGTCACAGCGGATCGGCGCGGCGGAGCGGGGTAAGGGATAGGCGGCGGCCCTTGCATCTCCGGGTGTGACGTCTGCCACGATGTCTTTGGTGGCTTTTGTCCCTTACCGGGGGCACGGCCGCTGACATCGGCCGGCTGTGCGGCGATCCCGCGTACCGGCCCCGAACGAGGAGTGCCATCAATGACGATCGACTCCGTGCGCGGCGCACCCGACCCCGCCGAGCTCGCCGGACCCGAGCTCGTCAGGCTGCTCACCCCCGAGGGGGAGCGCGTCGAGCATCCGGACTACCCGCTGGACCTGAGCGCCGAGGAGGTCCGCGGGCTGTACCGCGACCTCGTGATCGTCCGCCGGATCGACCGGGAGGCGGTCGCGCTGACCCGGCAGGGCGAGCTCGGCCTCTGGGCGTCGCTGCTCGGCCAGGAGGCCGCCCAGGTCGGCTCGGGACGGGCGCTGTCCGAGCACGACATGGTCTTCCCGACCTACCGCGAGCACGGCGTGGCGTGGTGCCGCGACGTGGAGCCGCTGCGGCTGCTCGGGCTGTTCCGCGGCGTCAGCCACGGCGGCTGGGACCCCGCCGAGCACGGCTTCCACCTCTACACCGTCGTGATCGGCAGCCAGACGCTGCACGCGACCGGCTACGCGATGGGCGTCCAGCGCGACGGGGTGCTGGGCACGCCGTCCGCCGGCGCGACGATCGCCTACTTCGGCGACGGCGCGACGTCGCAGGGCGACGTCAACGAGGCGTTCGTGTTCGCGTCGGTCTTCAACGCGCCGGTCGTGTTCTTCTGCCAGAACAACCAGTGGGCCATCTCCGAGCCGCTGGAGAAGCAGTCGCGCATCCCGCTGTACAAGCGCGCGCAGGGCTACGGGTTCCCCGGGCTGCGGGTGGACGGAAACGACGTGTTCGCCTGCCTGGCCGTCACCCGGAAGGCGCTGGAGAACGCGCGGACGGGGCAGGGCCCCACGCTGATCGAGGCGTACACGTACCGGATGGGCGCCCACACCACCACCGACGACCCCACGCGCTACCGGCTGAAGGCCGAAGAGGAGGCGTGGAAGCTCAAGGACCCGATCGAGCGGGTCAAGGCGTACCTGCTGCGCAACGACCTCGCCGACGCCGCGTTCATCGACGAGGTCGAGGCCGAGGCCAAGCAGATCGCCAAGGACCTGCGCGAAGGGTGCCTGGCGATGCCGGACCCCGGGCCGATGGCGATGTTCGAGCACGTGTACGCCGAAGGGCATCCGCTGATGACCGAGGAGCAGGAGCGGTTCGCCGCCTACCTGGCCTCGTTCGAGGAAGAGGTGGCGTCGTGACCGCGCAGACCCTCACGCTCGGCAAGGCGCTGAACGCCGGCCTGCGCAAGGCCATGGAGGACGATCCGAAGGTCCTGGTCATGGGCGAGGACGTCGGCAAGCTCGGCGGCGTCTTCCGGATCACCGACGGGCTGCAGAAGGACTTCGGCGAGGAGCGGGTGATCGACACCCCGCTGGCCGAGTCCGGCATCGTCGGCACCGCGATCGGGCTCGCGCTGCGCGGGTACCGGCCGGTCGTGGAGATCCAGTTCGACGGGTTCGTGTTCCCGGCCGCCGACCAGATCATCACCCAGCTCGCCAAGATGGGCATGCGCTCGCTCGGCCGGCTGTCGCTGCCGGTCGTCGTCCGCATCCCGTGCGGCGGCGGGATCGGCGCGGTCGAGCACCACTCGGAGTCGCCGGAGGCGTACTTCACCCACACCGCGGGCCTGCGCGTCGTCGCCTGCTCCAACCCGGCCGACGCGTACTCGATGATCCAGCAGTCGATCGCCTCCCCCGACCCGGTGATCTTCTTCGAGCCGAAGCGCCGGTACTGGGACAAGGCGGACGTCGACGTCGACTCCACCGACTGGGCGCCGCTGCACGAGGCGAAGGTCGTCCGGCCCGGCGAGCACGCCACGCTGCTGGCCTACGGGCCGCAGGTGAAGACGTGCCTGGAGGCCGCCGCGGCCGCCGCCGAGGAGGGGCGGTCGCTGGAGGTCATCGACCTGCGCTCGCTGAACCCGCTCGACACCTCCGCGGTCACCGACTCGGTGAACCGCACCGGACGCTGCGTCGTCGTGCACGAGGCCCCGGTGTTCAGCGGGTTCGGCGCCGAGCTCGCCGCGCGGCTCACCGAGGCGTGCTTCTACCGGCTGGAGGCGCCGGTGCTGCGCGTCGGCGGGTTCTCCACCCCCTACCCGCCGTCCCGCCTCGAGGACCATTACCTGCCCGACCTGGACCGCATCCTGGACGCGGTCGACCGGACCTTCGCGTGGTGACGCCTGTGAGCCCGAAACTGTTCAAGCTGCCGGACGTCGGCGAGGGGCTGACCGAGGCGGAGATCGTCAGGTGGCACGTCCAGCCGGGCGACACCGTCGAGATCAACCAGACGATCGTGGAGATCGAGACGGCGAAGGCGATCGTCGAGCTGCCCTGCCCGTTCGAGGGCGTGGTGGCCGAGCTGCTGGTCACCGAGGGCCAGACCGTGGACGTCGGCGTCCCGATCATCGCGGTGGACACCGGGGCCGAGGGCGATGTCGCCACCCCCGTCTCCGAGCCGCCGGCCCAGGCCGCGGCGCTGCGCGAGGAGGGCGTCCCGTCCGCCGCCGAACCCGGCATGACCTCCCCCGACAAGCCGAAACGCCAGCCCGTCCTGGTCGGTTACGGGGTCAAGGAGGGGACCACCAAGCGCCGCCCGCGCAAGGCGTCCAACGGCGTGCCGCCGGTGCCGCCGCCCTCCCCCGTGCCGCCGCAGGCGCCCGCTCGTCCACAGCCTGTGGAAAACGGGCTGCCGCTGGCGAAGCCGCCCGTCCGCAAGCTGGCCAAGGACCTCGGCGTCGACCTGACGACGATCACCGGCACGGGCCCGAACGGCTCGATCACCCGCGACGACGTCCGCGCCGCGCAGGCCGGCCCGGCGACCGCTCCCGCGCCCCGCGTAACCACCGGACGCGAGGAGCGGATCCCGGTCAAGGGCGTCCGCAAGGCGACCGCCGCCGCGATGTCGGACTCGGCGTTCACCGCGCCGCACGTCACCGAGTTCCTCCAGGTCGACGTGACCCGCACGATGGAGGCGGTGAAGCGGCTCCGCGAACTCCCCGACTTCACCGGCGCCAAGGTGTCGCCGCTCCTGCTCGTCGCGCGCGCCCTGCTGACCGCCGTCGCGCGCCACCCGATGGTGAACTCCACCTGGGCGGACGGCCCGTCCGGCGCGGAGATCGTCGTCAAGCCGTACGTCAACCTCGGCATCGCCGCCGCCACCGACCGGGGGCTGATCGTCCCGAAGGTCAAGGGCGCGCAGGACCTGTCCCTGCCCGGCCTGGCGCGCGCGCTGACCGAGCTGACGGAGAAGGCCCGCGCGGGCAAGGCGTCCCCCGCGGACCTGTCCGACGGCACCATCACCATCACCAACGTCGGCGTGTTCGGCGTGGACACCGGGACCCCGATCCTCACCCCCGGCGAGGCCGCGATCCTGGCGTTCGGCCAGATCCGCGACATGCCGTGGGTGCACGAGGGCGAGCTGGCGATCCGCAAGGTCACCACGCTCGCGCTGTCGTTCGACCACCGCATCGTCGACGGCGAGCTCGGCTCCCGCGTCCTGCGCAACGTCGGCGACATGCTCGAGGACCCCCTGCGCATGCTCGCCTGGAGCTGATCCCGGCCCGAAGGCGCGCGCCCGGCCGGGGCGCGCGCCTTCGGCATGTCATCCGGAGGTGGATTGGAGCGCTCCGAATGCTCGCCCCGCTTATAGGACCGGGTGTCAACAGGTGGCAGAGTAAGTGCGTTCTTATCAGCCCTACCTGGAGCGAGCATGAGGAGAACCGGATCCCTGGTGCGCAGGACGCTGGCCGTGTCGGCGGCCGGCGTCCTGGCGTCGACCGTCCAGGCCGGACCGGGCCTGGCGGCCACTCCGGGCGCGGAGCCCGTGGTGTCCCGGGGAGTGACGATCCCGGTCTTCTACAACCCGCCCGCCACGCTGCCCCCGGCCAACGGCGCCCTCGTCCGGACCGGGCCGCTGCCGCTCGGGCTGAGCCTGCCGGGCCTGGACGGCCGCCCGCTGCCCGGCAAGGCGACGCGCCTGATGTACAAGTCCACCGACTCCAACGGCAAGCCCGTCGCGGTGACGGGCGCCTACATCGAGCCCTCCGCGGCCTGGAAGGGCACCGGGCCCCGGCCGCTCGTCGCGCTGGCCTCCGGGACGATGGGCCAGGGCGACCAGTGCGCCCCCTCGTTCGCCCTGCAGAACCCGCTGACGCTCACCGGCGACACCATGTCCGTGGCCTACGAGGACCTGGCGATCTACCAGGTGCTGGCCACCGGCGCGGCGGTGGTCGTCACCGACTACGTCGGTCTCGGCGCCACCGACCGGCTCCACACCTACGTCAACCGCCTCGACGAGGGACACGCCCTGCTGGACGCCGCCCGCGCCGCGCACGCCGTCCCGGGGGCGTCCATCACGGCGAAGTCGAAGGTCGGGCTGTACGGCTACAGCCAGGGCGGCGGCGCCAGCGCCGCGGCGGCCGAACTCCAGCGGACCTACGCGCCCGACGTCCCCGTGGTCGGCACCTACGCCGGCGCGCCGCCCGCCGACCTGACCGCCGTCATGAAGGGCATCGACGGCAGCGCGCTCGTCGGCGCGCTCGGCTGGTCGATCAACGGTTTCGCCCAGTCCGACCCCGCGCTGCGCCGCCTCGTCGACGCCAACCTCAACGCGGCGGGCAAGGCCGCGCTCAAGGACATGTCGACCATGTGCGTGGGCGACGTGCTCTTCAAGTACGGCTTCACCTCGAGCACCAAGTGGAGCGTCAACGGCAAGCCCATCGGCGACATCATCCCCACCATCCCGGAGGCGCAGGCCGTCCTGGACAAGCAGCGCATCGGCACCCTCAAGCCCACCGGCCCCGTCCGGCTGACGACCGGGGTCAGGGACGACATCGTCCCCCACGCCCAGGCCCGCCGGCTCGCCGTCGACTGGTGCCGCAAGGGCGGCAACGTCAGCTACGTCCCCGTCGACCTGCCGAACCTCGGCGACAAGACCCTCCTGAACCACTTCGCCCCGCTCCTCCTCGACCAGGGCGACGCCGTCACCTGGCTGACCGCCCGCCTCAACGGCAAGCCCAGCCCGTCCACCTGCAAGACCCTCCCCACCCAGCCCTGACCCCGCCGACCACCAGGGCGCGCGCCAACCCCGGCGCGCGCCCTCGTCATGCTCACGAGCCGAGCGGGGTTACTGGACGGGGACGTTGAGGACCTTGCCGAAGGGGCCGCCGTCGAAGACGACCGAGGTGATGTTGCCGGGCGGGGCCGGGACGTAGACGAAGCCGCGCTGCGGCTGGTTCACGGCGGTGAGGAAGGTGGCGCGGCCCGGGTCGACGTAGACGGCGGGCTTGCCGGGGTCGCCGGGGCCGACGCGGACGGCCCGGTAGACGTCCTTGCCGCCCTGCGCGAGGACGGAGAACGAGGTGAACGCGCCGCCCGGGTAGTCCTTGTGCGCGTAGTTCGCGTTGGGCGGGGTGGTTCCGGGGCCCTCGTCGGTGATGGTGAAGACGCAGACGAGGTAGGCGCCGTCCCGGTAGAAGGGCTTGACGTCGAGGCGGCGCTTGTCGGCGCCGAAGCGGCCGTAGCGGCTGGCGACGGTGGTGCCGTCCTGGCCGTGGAAGGCGGCGGGCGCGACGGTGCCGCCGCGTCCGTCCGCGGCGGCGGTGGACGAGCCGGTGGTGCCGGCGGTCTGCTGCCGGACGACGTAGGAGATCTCGACGCGGCGGTTGCGGGCGCGGGCCTGCGCGTCGTCCTTGCCGCCCTCCTTCGCGACCGGCTCGGACTCGCCCTTGCCGTGCGCGGAGTACTTGAACGCGTTGCCGAGCCGCTTCTTCAGCTCGTTCATGACGGCATCGGCGCGCTGGCGGGACAGCTTGAGGTTGTAGGCGTCGCCGCCCTTGCTGTCGGTGTGGCCGTCGAAGGTCAGCGGCCGCTTGTCCGGGTCGGCCTTGGCCTTGATCTCCTGCGCGGCCTCGTCCAGGACGGACTTGGCGCGGCCGGAGAGCTTGGCGGAGTTGAACGCGAACAGCACGTCGGTGCGCAGGTTCATCGTGACGTCGGTGCCGCTGGACGTGACGTCCTTGATCTCGCCCTCGGTGATGTCGTACAGCTCGACCGGGTTCCCGCCGGACGCGCCCGCCGCGGGCGCGTCTCCCGTTCCCGTCACGGGGATGCCGGTGTACTCGCCCGCGGTGCCTGGGGTGATCGCGGTGAGCTTCTGGACGGTCTGCGGGATGGCCGGGTACTCGGCCTGCATCTGCCGGGCGGCGTTCGGCGCGAGCTGCGCGGCGCTGGTGGTCGCGGTCGGCTTGTACAGCTTCCCGGCGACGGGGTCGAGCAGGGCGATCTCGACCGGGACCGACTTCGGCGCCTGGTCGAGCGAGGTGAGGCTGTACTTCAGGACGGACTTGGCGCCCTGCCGCTCGACGCCGGTGATCTGCAGCCGGGCGTGCAGGCCGTCCGGGCCGCCGAACCAGCCCTCCTTGGTGAACCCGGCCGCCGCCGTGGCGGTCGCCGCGGGCGTGGTGGAGCCGCCCGCCTTGGCGGTCGGCGGGTCGCTCTCGGCCGCCTTGCCGGAGTCCGAGCAGCCGGCGGCGACGAGCATCCCGGCGAGGGATGCGGCCAGGGGAACGCTCAGGGAAAGACGCTGTCGGCCTGCCGGCATCGGCTTCTCCGGTTCGGTGGGGGGAAGGCGGAGGGACGCGCCCAGAGTAGTGACCGGGGCCCCGGAACGGCAGCGGCCCCCGCCACAGCAGGTGGCGGGGGCCGGCTTCGTCGGGTGTCAGAACGCCTCTTCGGGCAGCTCCATCACGTCCAGGGTGGTGGCCTCGGTGACGGCGCGGTCGGACGCCAGGCGCGGCAGCACGGTCTGGCAGAAGAACTGCGCGGCGGCGACCTTGCCGGTGTAGAAGTCCTTGTCGGAGGCGGAGACGTCGCCGCCGCCGAGGGCGGTGAGGGCGACCTCGGCCTGCCGGCACAGCAGCCACGCGACGATCAGGTCGCCGAGGGCCAGCAGCAGCCGGGAGGTGTTGAGCCCGACCTTGTACAGCTCCTTCGGGTTCTCCATCGAGCCGAGCGCCCACCCGATCATCGGGTCGAGCATGCCCTGCACGTCGTCGAGGGCCCGGCCGAGCAGCGCCCGCTCGTTCTTCAGCCGGCCGTTGCCCGCCTCGGACTCGGCGAACGCCCTGATCTCGCCGGCGAGCACCTTCAGCGCCTCGCCGTTGTCCCGCAGGATCTTGCGGAAGAACAGGTCCTGGCCCTGGATCGCGGTGGTGCCCTCGTACAGGGTGTCGATCTTGGAGTCGCGGATGTACTGCTCGACCGGGTACTCCTGCAGGAAGCCCGAGCCGCCGAAGGTCTGCAGCGACTCGGCGCCGAGCAGCGCGTACGCCCGCTCGGAGCCGAAGCCCTTGACGATCGGCAGCAGCAGGTCGTTGATCTTCTCGGCCTGCTCGTCCCGGCGGCCCTCGTGCTCGGCGACCTGCACGGCGTCCTGGTAGGACGCGGTGAGCAGCACCAGCGCCCGCATGCCCTCGGCGTAGGCCTTCTGGGTCATCAGGCTGCGGCGGACGTCGGGGTGGTGGGTGATCGTGACGCGCGGGGCCGTCTTGTCGGCCATCTGCGTCATGTCGGCGCCCTGGACGCGCTCCTTGGCGTACTCCAGCGCGTTCAGGTAGCCGGTCGACAGGGTGGCGATGGCCTTGGTGCCGACCATCATCCGGGCGTACTCGATGACCAGGAACATCTGCTTGATGCCCTGGTGGACGTCGCCGACGAGGTAGCCGACGGCGGGGTGCTTCTCGCCGAGGGTGAGCTCGCAGGTCGTGGAGACCTTGAGGCCCATCTTCTTCTCGACGTTGGTGACGTAGGCGCCGTTGCGCTCGCCGAGCTCACCGGTCTCCACGTCCACCAGGTACTTGGGGACGAGGAACATCGACAGGCCCTTGGTGCCGGGGCCGGCGCCCTCGGGGCGGGCGAGCACCAGGTGGAAGATGTTCTCGGCCATGTCGTGCTCGGCCGAGGTGATGAAGCGCTTGACGCCCTCGATGTGCCAGGTGCCGTCGGGCTGCTGGACGGCCTTGGTGCGGCCGGCGCCGACGTCGGAGCCGGCGTCCGGCTCGGTCAGCACCATGGTGGCGCCCCACTGCCGCTCGAGCGCGAGTTCGGCGAACTTCTTCTGCTCGGGCGTGCCGATGTGCCAGAGGATCTGGGCGAAGCCGGGGCCCGAGGCGAACATGTAGACGGCCGGGTTGGCGCCCAGCACCTGCTCGGCGACGGCCCAGGTCAGCGAGCGGGGAGCGCCGCTGCCGCCGAACTCGGGGGCGAGGTCGAGGCGGTACCACTCGGCGTCCATCCACGCCTTGAACGACTTCTTGAAGCTCTCCGGCATCGCGACGGAGCCGGTGGCGGGGTCGAACCTGGGGGGGTTGCGGTCCGCGTCCTCGAAGCTGGCGGCCAGCGGGCCCTCGGCGAGCCGGTTCACCTCGTCGAGGATGCTGCGCACCGTGTCCTCGTCCAGGTCGGCGTACGGCCCGCTGCCGAGGAGGTCCTGGCGCTTGAACACCTCGAAGAGGTTGAACTCCAGGTCCCGGAGGTTGCTCTTGTAGTGCCCCATTCGAGACTCCGTCTGGTCCGGCGGCGCCAGGACGGCCCCGCACACGTCTACTGGTCAGTAACTCGACCTCATGCTACCCGCTGGTAACCAGTGCCGACCACCCCGAAAGCGGCCCGTTCGCGGGACCCAGGCCACAGGAATGCCACCGTCGCGCACTAAACGTGATGCGAATCACACGGTGGTTACTGGTGCGTAGAGAAAACCGGACAAACAGCCATCTTTCAGACTTTTAGCCCTATACACGACAGATAACTCTCGGTTGGGTGTTTCCGAAGCGCGACGGCCGCGCGTCCGGGACGTTGCCGCCACATCGGTTGGCGAACGATTCCCGGCCGCCCCTTGACGACATTCCCGGCAAACCGATAAAGGCCACCGCCAAACCGACATCTGTGGCCGCATCTGGCAAAGATGAACCATTTGCTGGTCTGCTCACTCTTACTTGAGGTGGCACGGGGTCGCAAGAGCCGGCAGAGGCTCCCGATGCCACGGGAGAGAGAGGACCTGTTTTGTCGTCTGTCACGGGGTGGCTGAGTGACGCCTGGAGTTCGGTCGCGGGGGCGACGGCCGGGGGCGACTGGCGGAAGTTCGTTCCGCTGGGCTTCGCCGGGCTGCTCGTCTGGGGGCTGTGGCTCTACCGGGTGATCCTGTCGCGCATGGACAAGCCGGTGGTCAACAACTTCCGGACGACCGTCTCGGTCGTGGTCCCCTCCTACCGCGAGGACCCCGAGATCCTCGTCCGCTGCCTGGAGAGCTGGCTCGCCCAGAACCCCAGCGAGGTCATCATCGTGATCGACGTCGGCGACACCGAGGGGCACCGGCGCCTCGCCCAGGTCACCGACCCGCGGCTGCACGTGCTCGTCTACGAGCACTCCGGCAAGCGCTCCGCGCTCGGCGTCGGCATCCGCGCCGCCCGCGGCGAGGTCATCGTGTTCGCCGACTCCGACACGTGGTGGCAGCCCGGCCTGCTCGACGCGGTGCAGATGCCGTTCGAGGACCCGCAGGTAGGCGGCGTCGGCACCCAGCAGAACGTCTACCAGCGCACCACCAGCGTCTGGCGCCGCGTCGCCGACTGGCTGGTCAACCTGCGCTACTACGACTACGTCCCGGCGATGGGCTCCAAGGGCGGCGTCGCCTGCCTGTCCGGCCGCACCGCCGCCTACCGCCGCTCGGTGATCCTGCCGGTGGTGGAGAACCTGGAGAACGAGTTCTTCCTCGGCCGCCGCTGCATCGCCGGCGACGACGGCCGGCTCACCTGGCTCACCCTGTCGCAGGGCTACAAGACCGTGCACCAGTCGTCGGCGCGCGCGATCTCGATGTTCCCCGACTCCTTCCGGGCCTTCTTCAAGCAGCGCATCCGGTGGAGCCGCAACTCCTACCGCTGCTACCTCACCGCCCTGTGGAAGGGCTGGCTGTGGAAGACGCCGTTCGTCACCAAGGTCACCGTGCTGCAGATCCTGCTGACCCCGGTCACGATGGCGGTCACCCTCGGCTACCTGATCTTCAGCCGGATCGCCGACAACCTCAACCCGGTCGGCATCACGCTCGCGCTCGGCTGGGTGCTGCTCGGCCGCGGCGTCCGCGGCTGGTCGCACCTCAAGCGGCACCCCGGCGAGATCCTGCTGCTGCCGCTGACCGTGCTGGTGGTCATCGGCATCTCGCTGCCGATCAAGCTGTACGCGTTCGTCACGATGAACAAGCAGGGCTGGCTGACCCGCACCTCCGACCAGGTCGGCGGCGCCGGGCAGAGCGCGAGCTCGCTCCAGGGAGTGGGCTGAGGTGAGGCGACGCACCCTCCGCCCGCCGAGCGCGGCCGGGCGGCGTACCGCGCTGGCCGCGGCGGCCGCGGCCCTGGGGCTCGTCCCGCTCGGGCTGCTGCCCGGGACGCCCGCGCCGCGCGCGCACGCCGACCCCGCCGCCGACGCCGACCGGCAGGCCGCGCTGGTCGACCAGGAGGACCAGCGGATCATGCAGACGCGGTCCGTGCTCGCGGCGATCCTGCAGATCGGCGGGGCCGCGACCGCGCAGTGGAAGCGTCCGCAGGTCTTCGGCTCCGCGCAGGGCAAGACGCTCGTCCTGCCGGCGACGGGCAACGGCCGCCCCTACACCGTCGCCGACCTCGCCAAGTACGGCGGTCAGTACTTCCGGCGCCAGGGGGACGGCTCGTACCTGCTCGGCATCCACGTGTTCGTGGCCGACGGGGCGAAGCTGCTGCTGGCCAGCGGGACGGGCCCGCTGGTGCTGCGGATGGGCAGCCTGCCCGGGGCGTTCAGCTCCATCGTCAGCTTCGGCGGCACCATCCAGATCAAGGGCACCCAGCGCAACCCGGTGCAGATCACCAGCTGGAACCCGCGCCTGAACGCCCCGGACCGGCAGGTCGCCGACGGCCGCGCCTACATCCGGGCGGTCGGCGGCGAGTTCAAGATGGACTACACCAAGGTCGGCGACCTCGGGTTCTGGAGCGGCCGGACCGGCGGCATCGCGCTGACCGGCACCGACCGCCCGTCCAGCGCCACCAAGCACCTGAACAAGGAGCAGCGGCACGCCGCCAAGAAGAAGCGGCAGGAGCAGCAGCAGAACGGCGGCAACACCGGCGGCGGTCCCGGCGACATCGAGACCGAGAAGCCGGGCGGCACCGCGACGCACGTCCCGGCGGCCGACCTGGTCACCGGCTCGATCAGCAACTCCACGATCACCGGGGACGCGTTCGGGCTGTTCGTGTCGGGCTCCAACCAGACGCAGATCAGCGGCAACGCGATCCTGAACAGCCTGGTGAACGGGCTGGTCATGCACCGGTTCGCCAAGAACGCCACGATCGCCAACACGACGGTGCGGGGCAGCCGGGGCGACGGGTTCGTGCTGTCGCGGGCCACCGAGAAGATCCGCGTCACCAACTGCACCGCGGAGAAGAACGGCCACGACGGCTTCACCCTGAACGGCAGGGCGCTCGCCGACGGCCCCTCGGCGTCCGGCGAGTCGCTGGAGAGCTTCGGCGACAGCTCCATCAACAACAGCCTCGCCAAGAACAACGGCCACTACGGCATCGAGCTGCTCGGCGGCGACAAGCTGTCGGTGCAGAACAGCAAGGTCATCGGCGGCGACATGGGCATCGTCGTGCGGGACGCCGCGACCAACGTGCAGATCTCCGGCAACCAGCTGACCGGGCAGGTCCGTCAGGGGATCTCGCTGCGCGACGGGGTGAAGGACGCGAACCTGGCGGGCAACACCGTCGACGGCGCCCGCACCGGCATCTACATGCGCGGCTCCTCGGCGACCCTGCTCGGCAACACCATCAAGGGCTCGACCGCGCACGGCATCTCGCTGGTCGGCGCGGCGGGCGGCTCGGAGATCCGCGACAACACCCTCAGCGGCTCGGGCACCAGCGCGGTCAGCACGTCCCGCTCACACGGGAAGGTGACCAAGGAGGACAACAACGACGACGGCTGGCACGACACCGCGTCGCTGTGGATGAAGATCCAGCGGTACCTGACGCCGCTGAACGTCATCTGGACGTGCGTGTTCGCGGTCGTCATCTTCTCGATGATCCGGGCCCGCAACGACCGGCAGCGCATCGGCCGGCTCGGGTTGCACCCGTACACGCTCCAGCAGCCGCTGGAGAAGCGGCAGGTGTGGAGCCTGCCGCGCCGCTCGGCGCAGCCGCAGCCGCGGCCGATGCCGGCGCGCCCCGGGCCGATGCCCGGCCCGATGCCGGGCGCGCCCGCGATGGCGGGCGCCGGCGCGGGCCTCGGCGGGACCCCGCTCGGCGCGCCGGTGCCGGGGCAGCCGGTCGCCGGCCGGCACGTGGCGCCGCCGCCCGGCGGGCCGTCGGCGTCGCCGACGGTGCCCGGGAACGTGCGCCGCCCCTCGGTGCCGCAGCACGGGCCGCAGCCGGTCGCGCCGCACTCGTCGCAGACGACCGGCCCGCGCCCGGTGCCGCCGCCGGCGACGCCGCCGCATCCGACGCCGCGCGGCGGCGTCCAGCAGCCGCAACGGAAGGGGGTCTGACATGAGCGGGCCGCATCCGAACCAGACTCCGAATCCGGGTCCCGCCCCGGCTCCGGCCGAGCCGTCCGGGCCGTCCGGGCCGCGGCACGGCGCCGCACCGGCGAAGCGCAAGGGCGGTGCCGGCAAGGTCGTCACGACGCTGCTCGTGCTCGGCCTCGCGGGCGGCGGCACCTACGCCTGGCGCGTCCACGCCCAGAACGACGGCGGGCTGCCGGCCGTCAACGACGTGTCGACGAGCGCGGCGCGGCAGCAGTCGACGCTGGTCGACCAGGAGGACCTGCGGGTCATGCAGATCCGCGCCAAGCAGGAGTCCGACCTGGCGGGCGGCGGCGCGGCCGCGGCCGCGGCCCGCATCCCGCGGGTGCTGGCCTCCGCCAACGGCCGCACGCTGATGCTCCCGCAGCGCCGCGAGCCCTACTACGTCTCCGAGCTGCAGAAGCTGGCCGGGCAGGACTTCCAGAAGCAGAGCGACGGCTCCTACCTGCTCAGCGTCAACATCATGGTCGCGGCGGGCGGCAAGCTGATCCTGCAGAGCTCGACGGGGCCGCTGACGATCCGGATGCGCAGCGTGCCCGGCTCGTTCGCCTCGATTGTCAGCGCGGGCGGCACCGTCCGGTTCAACGGGTCGGCGCAGAACCCGGTGCGGTTCACCAGCTGGAACGACGACACCAACAAGCCCGACACGCAGGTCGCCGACGGCCGCGCCTACATCCGCGCGATCGGCGGCACCTTCGAGATGAAGTACACGCAGGTGTCCGACCTCGGGTTCTGGAGCGGCCGGACCGGCGGCGTCGCGCTGACCGGCTCGGACCGCCCCGACTCCGCCGCCGAGCTGTCGCAGGGCGGCCCGCCGCACGCGGTGGTGCTGCCCGACGGCAAGCGCGAGGCGACGCAGGGCGACCGGCAGCGGGTGCAGGTCACCCCGGCGGGCGGCGCGGGCAAGGGCGGCACGTTCGAGGTGCCGACGGCGAGCCTGGTCAGCGGGACGATCGACCACTCCAGCGTGGACGGCGACGCCTACGGGGTGTTCGTCACCGCGTCGAACCAGGTGCAGATCACCAACACCGACATCCGCGACAGCCTGGTGGACGGGGTGCTGCTGCACCGGTTCGCCAAGAACGCCACGATCGAGAACACCACGGTCACCGCCAGCCGCGGGGACGGCTTCGTGCTGTCGCGCGGGACCGAGGGCGTCCGGGTCACCAACTGCGCGTCCAACCGCAACGGCGGCAACGGGTTCACGCTGAACGGCGAGCCGCTCGCCGAGGGCCCGTCGGCGTCCGGCGAGGCGATCACCAGCTTCGGCAACAACCTGGTGAGCAGCAGCACCGCCAGGAACAACCGGCGGTACGGGGTCGAACTGCTCGGCGGCACCGGCGTCGCCGTGCAGAACAGCCAGATCACCGGCGGCGACATGGGGATCGTGGCGCGCGAGAAGGGCACCCGGATCCAGATCGCCGGGAACCAGATCAAGGGCTTCGCCCGGCAGGGCATCGTCGTGCGCGACGGCATGGCGGCCGCGACGGTGTCCGGCAACGTGGTCAGCGGCGGCGAGACGGCGCTGTACCTCCGGGACGCCAACGGCACCTTCAACGGCAACACGGTGCAGTCGGCGCACCGGCACGGGATGACGTTGCGCGGCAACGTCACCGGCACCGTCATCACCGGCAACACGCTGAGCGGCGCCGGGACGAGCGTCATGGACCTCGACCGGGCGACCGGCAAGTACCAGAACGCGAACAACAACATCAAGGGATGGCACAAGACCGCGGGCTTCACGACCTGGCTCAAGCGGATCTTCAAGCCGCTGAACGTCATCTGGGGCGGCGTGTTCCTGCTGGTGGCCATCTCGATGTTCCGGTCCCGGGGCACCCGGCTGCGCATCGGCAGCCTCGGCGCCCACCCGTACTCGGCGCAGGACAAGCTCGAGGAACGGCCCGTGCGGCTGCTCCGCCGCGCCGATACCGTCCCCTCCGAGGACGGTCGGCGGGTCGGTGCGCGCGCCGGGCGGTAGCCCGGTGCCCCCGGCGGCACGACGCACCAGAGCGGTCTTCCAAGGAGTAGTTCGGCAATGACGATCAAGATCGATGTCAAGTTCATCATCGGCCTGCTGGTCGGCGCGCTGGTCGCGGCGGGGGTGGTGCTGATCTTCACCACGGGCGGCGGGGACGGCGACTCGAAGAAGACCTCCTCCGACGGCAAGATCAGCCCCGTCCCGCAGGGCGGCGGCGACCAGGGCGGCGACCAGGGCGACTCCGGCGACGGGGACGGCGGGTCCGGCGGCGGCGCGCAGGCCGGCGCGCCGCTGACGCTGCCCGTCCCGGACGGCGCCGGGAAGGTGGACTGCCCGAAGCCGACCAAGACCGTCGGCGACGCGAACTCCCTCCAGCAGGCGCTGAAGGGCGCGCAGGCCGGCGACGTCATCAAGATGAACCCCGGCAAGTACGGCGGCAAGTTCGTCGCGACGGCGTCCGGCACGCAGCAGCAGCCGATCTTCCTGTGCGGGGAGCAGGGGTCGATCATCGACGGCGGCGGCGTGAAGAAGGGCTACGGCTTCCACCTGGACAAGGCGAACTACTGGCGGCTGGTCGGCTTCACGATCCAGAACAGCCAGAAGGGCGTCGTCGGCGACACCACCAACGGGTCGATCATCCAGGGCCTGACCGTGCACGACATCGGCGACGAGGCCATCCACGTGCGGGCCTTCTCCACCGGCAACACGATCCAGTACAACAAGATCTTCAACACCGGGCTGCGGCGCGAGAAGTTCGGCGAGGGCGTGTACCTCGGCACCGCGCAGTCCAACTTCAAGTCGGTCTCCGGCGGCAAGATCGACAACAGCGACAACAACGTGGTGCGCGGCAACGTGATCCGGGCGACCGCCGAGGCGATCGACATCAAGGAGGGCACGAAGGGCGGCAAGATCCTCAACAACGTGTTCGACGGGTCGAAGACCGGCGGCGACAAGCACAACGACTCGTGGGTGGACGTCAAGGGGAACGGCTACCTGATCGAGGGCAACAAGGGCACCGGCACCCCCGCGGACGGCTTCCAGGTCCACCAGATCATCAAGGGCTGGGGCACCGGCAACACCTTCCGCAACAACACGATCAACCTCGGCGGCGGCAAGGGCGTCGGGATCAACGACACCGTCGGCGGCAACACGATCGCCTGCAACAACAAGGTCGACGGCGGCCAGCTCACCAAGAAGGGCAAGTGCTCCTGACGCGCGGGGGCGCGTGAACGGGGACGGGGGTGACCGGTGAAGATCGATGTGAAGTTCGCGGGAGTGCTGGTCGTGGGGGCCGTCGCGACGAGCGCGGTGGTCGTGCTGGCCACCCAGGGCGGCGGCAAGTCGGAGAACACCGCCGGCGACGACCCGTTCCCCGGCACCGGGCGGCCCGCGCCCGCCGGCGCGGGGACCGGCGCCGGCACGGGCGCGGGGGCCGGGGCGGGCGCCGGAGCGGGGTCCGGATCCGGCACCGGGACGGGCGCGGGGATCGGGCAGCCGGCGCCGGCGATGCCGCTGCCGTCCTCGTACCGGCGGGTCGCGTGCCCGCAGGCGACGGCGACCGTGCACGGTGCCGTCCAGTTGCAGGAGAAGCTGAACACGGCGGCGCCGGGCGACGTCATCCGGCTCGCGCCCGGCCGGTACGCGGGCCAGTACTCCAGCCAGAAGTCCGGCACCCAGGCCAAGCCGATCTTCGTGTGCGGGACGCCGCAGTCGGTGCTGGACGGCGGCGACGTCTCCAAGGGCTACGGCTTCCACCTGGAGAACGCCGCCCACTGGCGGCTGATCGGCTTCACCGTCACGCGCAGCCAGAAGGGCGTCATGCTCGACGGCACCAGCGGGACGGTCGTGCAGGGGCTGAACGTCCACGACGTGGGCGACGAGGCGATCCACCTGCGCGACTTCAGCACCGGCAACGCGGTGCAGTACAACACCATCACCCGCACGGGCCGCCACAACCCGCGCTTCGGCGAGGGCGTGTACCTGGGCTCGTCGCACAACAACTGGGGCCAGCTCACCCAGGGCAAGCCGGACACCAGCGACGCCAACCTCGTCGCCGGGAACCGGATCACCGCCACCGCCGAGGCGGTGGACATCAAGGAGGGCACCTCCGGCGGGCGGCTCGTCGGGAACGTCTTCGACGGCTCGCAGCTGTCCGGGGGCGGCGTGAACGACTCGTGGGTCGACGCCAAGGGCAACGGCTACGTCATCGAGGGCAACCGCGGGACCGGGACCGTCAAGGACGGGTTCCAGACCCACGAGGAGTACAAGGGCTGGGGAACCGGCAACGTCTTCCGCCGCAACGTCATCGACCTCGGCGGGGCCAAGGGCGTCGGGATCTTCCTCGGCTCGGACGGCAACACGGTCGCCTGCGACAACAGGGTCAGCGGCGGCGAACTCACCAACAAGGGCAAGTGCTCCTAGAGCCACGGGAGTCGTCTCTTCCGTCAGCAGTGAACAAGGAGAAGTGGAATGAACCCGACGGAGTCCCCGCGGCTCACCGTCATCGGCACCGGTTACCTCGGCGCCACGCACGCGATCTGCATGGCCGTGCTGGGCTTCGAGGTCCTCGGCGTGGACGTCGACCAGCGGAAGGTCGACAAACTCGCCTCCGGTGAGGTGCCGTTCTTCGAGCCGGGCCTGCCGGAGCTGCTGAGCAAGGCGCTGGAGTCCGGCCGGCTGCGCTTCACCACGTCCTTCCAGGAGGCCGGCGAGTTCGGCGACGTGCACTTCCTGTGCGTGGGCACGCCGCAGCAGCCGGGCTCGGACGCCGCCGACCTCACCTACGTCGACGCGGCGGTACGGGCGCTCGCGCCGACGCTGACCCGGCGCGCCCTCGTCGTCGGCAAGTCGACGGTGCCGGTCGGCACCGCCAGGCGCCTCACCGACCTCATCCACGAGCTCGCGCCCGCCGGCGAGGAGGTCGAGCTGGCCTGGAACCCCGAGTTCCTGCGCGAGGGCTTCGCCGTCGACGACACGATGCGCCCGGACCGGCTGGTGTTCGGCGTCGAATCGGAGTGGGCCGAGGAGCGGCTGCGCGCCGCGTTCAAGCCGATCCTCGAGCAGCAGGGCACCCCGGTGGTGCGCACCGACCTCGCCACCGCCGAGCTGGTGAAGGTCGCCGCGAACTCCTTCCTCGCCACGAAGATCTCCTACATCAACGCGATGGCGGAGGTCTGCGAGGCGGTCGGCGCCGACATCAAGCACCTCGCCGACTCGCTCGCGCTGGACGACCGGATCGGCGGCAAGTTCCTCAAGCCGGGCCTCGGCTTCGGCGGCGGCTGCCTGCCGAAGGACATCCGGGCGTTCGCGCACCGCGCCGAGGAGCTCGGCGTCGGGCAGGCGGTGTCGTTCCTGCGCGAGGTCGACGACATCAACCGGCGGCGGCGCGCCCGCACCGTCGACCTCGTCCGGGAGATGCTCGGCGGCATCTCCGGCAAGCGGATCGCGGCGTGGGGCGCGGCGTTCAAGCCGAACTCCGACGACATCCGCGACGCGCCCGCGCTCGACGTGGCGCGCACCATGCACGGGCTCGGCGGTCACGTGCGGGTGTTCGACCCGGCCGCGCTGGACAACGCGCGGCGCGCCTTCCCCGAGCTGCGCTACGGCGACAGCGCGATCGACGTGGCGCGGGACGCCGAGGTCGTGGTGCTGCTGACCGAGTGGTCGGAGTTCAAGGAGATCGACCCGGACGCGCTCGCGCAGGTCGTCAAGGACAAGCGGATCGTGGACGGCCGGCACGCGCTGGACGCCGACAAGTGGCGCGCCGCCGGCTGGGAGTACCGCGCCCTGGGCCGCTCCTGAGGCCGGCCTTGGGGCCCCGATGTTCCCGCCGGTGAGATGGGCCACCGGCGGGAACACCCCGCCCCGGACCGCCGTTGTCGCGGATGAGGGCCCCGCATGCGGGTCCTCCCGGACGAGGTGCGCCGTACCCGGTGGGCGAAGACGACGCGTGACCGTGCCGTCTCACGCATCCGGGAGTCACCATGGCGTGGATCCTCGTCATCCTCGCGGGCCTGTTCGAGGTCGCGATGGCGCTGTGCCTGAAGGCCAGCAAGAACTTCTCCGAATGGCTGCCGTCCGCCGGGTTCCTCGCGTTCGCGGTGACCAGTTTCGGCCTGCTCAGCGCCGCGCTGCGGTCGCTGGACGTCGGCACCGCGTACGCCGTCTGGGTCGGGATCGGCGCCGTCGGCACCGCGACGCTCGGGATGGTGCTGATGGGCGACCAGGTGTCCGCGGTGAAGATCGGCGCGCTGCTCTGCATCGTCGTCGGCGTCATCGGCCTGAATCTGGCCGGTGGGGGCCACTGACGGCCTGCCCATTCGCCGGACTACCTGCCCTAATGGAACGTAGGCTCCCGTAGTTGCGTCTATCGGACGACGGGAGCACCGGGGGTGCTCGGGATACAGGAGGTCTGACCTTGGTCTTCAAGAAGCTGCGGCAGGCGATGGGCATCGGCGGCCCGTCGATCGAGACGACCCTGCACGACCCGAACACCACTCCGGGCGGCGTCGTCACCGGGGAGGTCGTCATCATCGGCGGCCAGTACAACTCCGACATCAAGGCCGTGAACCTGGCGCTGCGCACCCGGGTCGAGGTCGAGACGAGCGACAGCGAGTACGACACCAACATGGAGTACTCCAAGATGCCGGTCGCGGGCGGCTTCAAGCTGGAGGAGGGGATGCGGCACAGCGTCCCGTTCCAGTTCCCGATCCCGTGGGAGGCGCCGCTCACCCACATGTACGGGCACCAGCTGCACGGCACGACCGTCGGCATCGCCACCGAGCTGGAGGTCGCCGGCGCGCTCGACCCGGGCGACCTCGACCCGATCGCGGTGCACCCGCTGCCGGCGCAGGAGCGCATCCTGGCCGCGTTCTCCAACCTCGGCTTCCACTTCCGCAACGCCGACTGCGAGAAGGGCCGCATCTGGGGCGTCCACCAGGAGCTGCCGTTCTACCAGGAGATCGAGTTCCACCCGCCGCACCAGTACGGGCACGGCATCAAGCAGCTCGAAGTGACGTTCGTGTCGTACCCGCAGTCGATGGAGGTCGTGCTGGAGCTGGACAAGCGCGGCGGCGTCTTCACCGAGGGCCACGACGCGTTCAGCCGGTTCACCGTCGACTACGCGACCGTCGGCCGCACCGACTGGGAGCGCGAGCTGGACGGCTTCCTGCGGGAGGCCGGCCGCCGCCGGGGCTTCTTCTAGAGCCTGACCTGGGGGAACGACGCGGACCCCCGCCGCGGTGTTGATCGCGGAGGGGGTCTCCCCATAGAAAGGGTTCCCGTGTCCCGACCCCGCGGCCCCAGCGAACCCCCCGGCCTCAGCGCCGCCGAACGCCGGCTGTGGGCCGCGTTCCCGACCGGCGAGCGCGTCGTCCTCGGCGACGACCGCCCCGCCGGGCCGCTGCCCGACCGGATCGTCCGCGCCGAGATCATCAGCCGGCTGCTGCTCGGCGCGGCCGAGACCCGCACCGGCCACGTCGCCGCCGTCCGGCTGCGCGGCGCGTACGTAACCGGGCGGCTGGACGTGTCGGGCGGCACCGTCGAGCACGAGCTGCGGCTGGAGCGGTGCCGGCTGGTCGAGGAGCCGCGGTTCTCCAACGCCCGCACCCGCCAGCTGCGGTTCGGCGACTGCCGGATGCCGGGCTTCGACGGCGGCGGGCTCCAGGCCGACGGCTACCTCAGCCTGTCCGGCTCGCAGATCGAGGGCGAGGTGCGGCTGCCGCGCGCGCAGCTGCTCGGCGGGTTCCGGATGAACGGGACGCGGATCACCGCGTCCGCGCCGGACAAGTGGGCGCTGTTCAGCGGCGGGCTCGTCGTCGAGGTCGGGGCGTTCATCCGGGAGGCGGACATCACCGGCGGGGTCCGGTTCGTCGGCGCGAAGATGAGCGGCGGGCTGTTCATGGAGGGCACCGTGCTGTCCAACCCGGGGCGGATCGCGCTGGACGGGCAGAACATGGTGGTCGACAACACCTGCGAGTTCAGCCACGGCTTCCACGCGATCGGGACGGTCCGGCTGCGCAGCGCCCGCTTCAACGGCATCCTGTCGTTCTCCAAGGGCCTGCTCGACTCCGGCGACCCGGCGCGGATGGCGCTGCACGCCAGCCACATGGTCTGCGACGAGCTGCTGCTGTGGCCCGCGGAGAAGATCAAGGGCCGGGTGTCGCTGTCGTACTCGAAGATCGACCTGATCATGGACCATCCGGCGATCTGGCCGGACGAGCTGTTCCTCAACGGCACCACCTACCAGACGCTGCGCGGCGGCGAGTTCAAGGACCGGCTGAGCTGGGTGTCGCGCGACCCCGAGTTCCACCTCCAGCCCTACGAGCAGCTCGCCGCCTGGTACCACGGCATCGGCCACGACGACCTGGCCCGCAAGGTGCAGCTCGCGAAGCTGCGCGCCCGCCGCCGCAAGGTGAACCCGGTCAGCCGCGCGTGGAACCACGTCCTGGACTGGACGGTCGGCTACGGCTACCGGCCGTGGCTGGCGTTCGCGTGGTTCGCGGTCCTGCTCGCCATCGGCACCGCGGTGTTCTCCGTCGACCCCCCGAAGGGCATCAAGCAGCCGGCCGAGCAGCCGCACTTCCACGCGCTCGTCTACGCCCTCGACCTGCTGATCCCCATCGACACGTTCGGGCAGCAGCAGGCGTTCGACCCGCAGAACTGGTCCCGGTGGGTCGCCTACGCGCTGATCGCGACCGGCTGGGTGCTCGCCACCGCGCTCATCGCCGGCGTGACCCGCGTCCTGCGGCCGAACTGATCCGCCGCCCCGCGCCCATCCGGGTGGGGAGATCGAGGAGAATGGGGCCCCATGGGCACGTATCTGATCACGGGGGCGACCGGCGGCATCGGCACCGCGGTCGCGGAGCTGCTGCGCGAGCGCGGCCACGACCTGATCCTCACCGGCCGCTCCTCCGACCGGCTGGACGCGCTGGCCGGCAAGCTGCGCACCGGTGCCGCGCACGCCGCCACCCAGTCCATCGCGATCGCGCCCGGCCCGCCGCCGGCGGCCGCGCGGGGCGCGTCCATCACCACGGTCCGGCTGGACCTCACCGAGCCGCGCCGGATCGAGGCGGTGCTCGCCGGCGCCGAGCTGCCCGACCGGCTGGACGGCGTCGTCCACGCGGCCGGGGTCGTCCACCTGTCGCCGGTCGCCGAGCTGGAGGCGGACGAGTGGATGGACCACCTGTCGGTGAACCTGGTGTCGGCCGCCGAGGTGACCCGGCTGCTGCTGCCCGCGCTGCGCGCCGCCGAGGGCCACGTCGTGTTCGTCAACTCGACCGCCGGGCTGCGCGCCAACCCGGAATGGTCGGCGTACGCGGCCAGCAAGTTCGGGCTGCGCGCCCTCGCCGACTCGCTGCGCGCGGAGGAGCCGTCGCTGCGCGTCACCACCGTCTACCCGGGACGGACGGCCACGGAGATGCAGCGCAAGGTGCGCGCCCAGGAGGGCCATCCCTACGCCGAGGACGACTTCGCCGCGCCCGGCACGGTGGCCCGCGTCCTGGTCGCCGCGCTGGAGACGCCGCGCGACGCGGTCGTGTCCGACGTGACCGTCCGCCCGAACTAGCCTTCGCCGATGACCGCCGGTGAGGACGCCTTCCTGGCCCATCGCGACCTGCTGATGGGGGTCGCCTACCGGGTGCTGGGCAGCGTCGCCGACGCCGAGGACGTCGTCCAGGAGGCGTGGCTGCGCTGGTCGAAGGCCGACGCCGCTCAGGTGGACAATCCGGAGGCGTTCCTCGTCACGGTCACGACCCGGCTCGCCCTCGACCGCCTCCGGCGCCTGCGGACCCGTCGCGAGACGTATGTGGGCGAGTGGCTGCCCGAGCCGTCGCTGACCGCCGACGACGCCGGCGACGCCGCCGACCGGGTCGTCCGGCTGGAGTCGCTGTCGATGGCGCTGCTGGTGGTGATGGAGAGCCTGTCGCCGCTGGAGCGGGCGGTGTTCGTCCTGCGGGAGGTCTTCGCGTTCTCCTACGCCGAGATCGGCGCGGCCCTGGAGAAGAGCGAACCGGCCGTGCGGCAGCTCGCGGCGCGGGCGCGCGGCCATGTGCGCGAGCGCCGCCCGCGCTTCGAGGTCGACCCGGTGGTGTGGCGCGAGGTGACCGACCGGTTCTTCGCCGCCTGCCTGACCGGCGGTCTGGAGGGGCTGATGGACCTGCTGGCCCCGGACGTCCGGCTGATCGCCGACAGCGGCGGCAACGCGGTGGCGCCGCGGCGGGTCGTCACGGGCCGCGAGCAGGTGGCGCGGTTCGTGCTGTCGATCATGCGGCTGCGGCGGTCGTTCACCGACTCGGCCGGCGTCGCGCCGACCGCGCACATCGACTACCGGATGGTCACGGCGAACGGCGGGCCCGCCCTGCAGGTGACGGCCGACGGCCGCCCGTTCGTCCACTTCCAGGTGCAGGCCGCGGACGGGCTGGTCAACGCGTGCTACCTGGTGGTGAATCCGGAGAAGCTCGCGGGCTTCATGTCACAGGACGGACCGGTGCTGCGTCCTTGACGGCATGACGACCACCACCTCGACGATCACCGTCATCGGCGGCGGCCTCGCCGGGCTCACCGCGGCCATCGCCTGCGCCGAAGCCGGCGCGTCCGTCCAGCTGTACGAGGCGCACCGCACCCTCGGCGGGCGTGGCCGGGCCACGCCCCCGCCGTACGTGGCCCACGACGGGGCGCACGTGTTCTATGCCGACGGCCCGCACTACCGGTGGCTGGCCACGCGCGGCTTCGTCAAGGGCCTGGGCTGGCCCTCCCCCGCCGCCCTCGCCGGTGCGCGGTTCCGCGCCGGCGGGCGCCTGCGCCTGATGCCGCCGGTGGCGATGCTGCGCGCCCAGGCCCGCTTCCGGCTCAAGGCCCCCGTGGACGAGGACTTCCACACCTGGGCGTCGCGCCGCTGGGGCGCCGCGACCGCGCGGCACATGGCCAACGCCATCAGCGTCGTCACCTACGACGCCGACACCGGGCGCCTGTCGGCCGCGTTCGTCTGGGACCTGTTCCAGCGGGTGCTCGGCCCGCACGTGCCCGCGATCCGCTGGGTGCGGGGCGGCTGGCAGACGGTCCTGGACCGGATGGCCGCGCACGCCGCCGACCTCGGCGTCAAGATCGAGACCGGCTCCCGCGTCGACGCCCTGCCGGACGGCGGCGGCCCGGTCATCGTCGCCACCGACCTGGCCTCGGCGGGCCGGCTGCTCGGCGAGGACGGCCTCGCGTGGACCAGCGGGCACTGCGTCCTGCTCGACGTCGCCGTCCGGTCCCGGCGCGGCGACCGGACGCTCGTCTTCGACCTCGACGAGGGCGGTTTCCACGAGAGCTACAGCATGCAGGACGACTCGACCGCGCCCCGGGGCGAATCGCTGTACCAGCTCCAGATGCCGGTCCGGGAGGGCGAGTCCCATGAGGAGGCGCACCGGCGCCTCCGCTCGTTCGCGGACTCGCTCCTGCCCGGCTGGCAGGAGCGCGCCACCTTCCACCGGACGGCCACCGCGAAGGGCCGCACGGGCGCGCTCGACCTGCCGGGCCGCACCTGGCAGGACCGTCCCGCGATCGACCGCGGCGACGGCGTCTACCTCGCCGGGGACATGGTCGCCGCGCCGGGGATGCGCGGGGAGATCTCGATCAACAGCGCCGTGACCGCCGCGCGGCTCGCCACCGGACGCGTATAGCTCGTCCTAATTGTTCGTTATCGATGCGCATGAGCCGCTTGTCCGCCTCCGAGGCGGGCAGGCGAGCGACGTGACGCAGAGGTATTCGGACGCCGAGGACGCCGAGGACGCCGAGGACATCGAGGGCGCCGAGGACATCGAGGGCGCCGACCGCCCGGAAGCGCCGCCGCCGCGGCCCCGCCCGCGCGACCGGCGCTGGGCGCGGGCGGCGGCGCTCGTGGCGATCGCGGGACTGCTCGGGTCGGGGCTGTGGCTGCTGCGGTGGTCGGGCGCCGCCTCGACCGCCACGCCCGACACGTTCTGGTACGCGCGCGACGCCCTGAAGTACGCGGGCCGCTCGGAGGCGGACGCCGACCGCACCGCCGCGAAGATCACCTGCGGTGCGATGGCGCGGGGCCATCCGCGCCCGCCGCTGACCCACGCCGAGTGCCTGAGCTACCGGACGAGGCTGCCGCGCGAGGCGCCCGACCGGTTCCAGCGCATCTTCACCTCGCGTCCGGGCTACCCGCTGCTCGCGGCGCCGTTCGTCCGGGTGATGGGCGCGACCGGGCTGGCCGCCGCGACGGCCGCGCTGGGCGTCGCGTGCGGCGTCGCGGTCCTGGTGCTCGCGCTGGCCATCGGGTTCGGCCCCCTCCGGGCGCTGCTGGCGGAGGCCCTGTTCTACCTGCTGCCGACGGGACTGTGGGGCAGCAGGATGCTGGCCGAGGCGCCGATGATGCTGTGCCTGCTGGCCGCGCTGACCGGGACGGTGCTACTGCTGCGCGGGCGCGCGGTGGCGGCGGCGTCGGGGCTGCTGGCGTGCTCCCTCGCGTTGCTGTGCGTCATCAAGCCGGCCAACGGGGTCGCATTGGGCGCCGCCCTCGCCGCCGGAGCGGTGGTGCTGCTGCCGTTCGCCCGGTCGCGGCGGCCGTTCGTCGCCGTCTCGGGCATCGCGGCGGCCGTCGTGGCGGGCAACCTGTGGATCAGCTCCGCGCTCCGCCTGCCCGGCGTCGGCGAGACCCTCCAGGACACCTTCACCCGGCATTTCCGGCAACCGGACGTGCCCGATCCCTGGCACCGGCTCGCCGACGCCGCGCGGATCCTGTGGACCGGCGACATCGGCCCGCGGCTGCTCGACCACCCGCTGATCCCGGCGGCGTTCCTGCTCGCGGCGGCCGGGCTCTTCTTGCGCGTCGGCCGGGACGCGTCCTGGCCGTTGGTCGCCGCCGGGCTGACCGGGGGGCTGGTGGCCTCCATGCACCCGCTGGTCTACGAGTTCGACCGCCTGTCGGTCGTGGTGTGGATCCCCGTCGCCCTCGGCCTGGCCGCGCTGGCCGCATCCCGTCCCGCCGAGCGGCCGCGGCGCAGGAACCACGCGCCGAGCACGCCGCCCACCAGCCCGAACAGGTGCCCCTGCCAGGAGATCGCCGGGTCGCTCGGGACCACGCCGACCAGCATCGTCCCGTAGACGGCGACGACCAACACCGCGATGACGATGTCCAGCGCCCGCCGCTCGAAGATCCCGCGCCCGAGCAGGTACCCGAAGAACCCGAAGATCAGGATGCTGGACCCGAGCGTGTTCGCCGAGCTGAACAGCCACACGCCGAGCCCGCCGACCACGATGATGATCAGGCTCGCGACCAGGAACCTGGCGATCCCCCGCGCCGCCGCGATGAACCCCAGCACCACGAACGGGATCGTGTTGGCCATCAGGTGCGGGAACCCGGCGTGCATGAACGGCGCGGTGAAGATGTCGGGCAGGTCGTCGACGTCGTGCGGCTGGATGCCGAACTGGTCCAGCGCGCCGTTGTCGAGGACGTCGACGCCCTCCAGCACCCACATCAGCACCGTGACCGAGCCGATCAGGACCGCCGCCGACAGCGCGCGCGTGCCGGCCTTGGCGAGCCCGTCGGAGCGTCGCCTGTCGGGGGTGTAGCTCATGTCGCCACCGTATGACCGATCGAACCTGCCGTCACCGGGCTCAACGCGCATATCGCCACAAAGGTGCCCAATGGTGAACGTGATTCGGTTTCCGGCATAGTGGACGGATGCGCGCTGCGATCTGCGCGGAGCTCGGCTCCGTCGCCGTCAAGGACACCACCCCGCCCGAGCCCGGCCCCGGCCAGGTGCTCGTCACCGTCGAGGCGGCGGGCGTCAACTACGTGGACGCCCTGTTCGTCCAGGGCCGGTACCAGATCAAGCCGCCGCTGCCGTTCGTCCCGGGCAGCGAGGTCGCCGGCACCCTCCCGGACGGGACGCGCGTGCTGGCGATGTGCGGCCTCGGCGGGTTCGCGTCGCAGGTGGCCGTCCCGGCCTGCGCCGCCGTCCCCATCCCGGACAAGCTGGACTTCCCGCGAGCCGCGACCTTCACCCAGAGCTACTGCACCGCCCTCTTCGCGCTGCGCGACCGCGCCGCTCTCGCCGCCGGCGAGACGGTGCTCGTCCTCGGCGCCGGCGGCGGCGTGGGCCTCGCGGCCGTCCAGGTGGCGACCGCGCTCGGCGCCCGCGTGCTGGCCGTCGCCTCGTCCGAGGACAAGCGGGCCGCCGCCCTCGCCGCCGGGGCCGAATCCGCCGTCGACGCCACCGACGTCAAGAGCGCGGCCCGCGCCTGGTCGGACGGCGGCGTCGACCTCGTCTACGACCCGGTCGGCGGCGCCCTCGCCGACCCGGCGCTGCGCGCCCTGCGCGAACGCGGCCGCTACGCCGTGATCGGCTTCGCGTCCGGGGACATCCCGTCCCTCCCGCTCAACCAGGTCCTGCTGCGCAACCGCACCGTCGTGGGCGTCGACTGGGGAGCCTGGTCCATGACGCATCCGGCCGAGCAGCGCGCCCTCCTCGACGAGCTGCTCGCCATGGTCGCCGACGGCCGGCTCGACCCGGCGGCCCCGCGCACGGAGCCCCTCGCGTCCGCGCCCGAGGTCCTGGACGACCTGCTCAACCGGCGCGTCGTGGGCAAGGTCGCCCTGCTGCCCTAGGCGGCGGAGGCGTGCTCGGACTCCGAGGCGTCACCGCGGACCACGATGACCGGCAGCCGCCGCCGCGCGGGCGCCTCGGCCGTCCGGCGCAGGTACCGCCGCTCCTCGGGGGTCGTCCCGCCCCAGATGCCGTCCGGCTCGCCCACCCGCAGCGCCCAGGCGAGGCACTCCGCCTTCACCGGGCAGTTCGCGCAGATCGCCTTCGCCGCGTCCATCTGGGCCTGGAGCACCGGCGCGGCGTACCCGATCGGGAAGAACAGGTCGGGGTCGGCGCCGCGGCAGATGGCGTGGTCGCTCCAGTGTTCCTCGTTCTCGTCGTGGTGCATGGCTTTCTCCCTGCGGGGCATGGTGAGGAGGCCACCGGCGGTTCGCTCTGGGGTGGTCTCCACCCAACGTAGTACTACGAACCGTAGTACTACAAGTCGTTGTGAACATTGCAACGTAGCGCCCGGATAACCTGGTGACGTGCAGCGTGATCGAGAAGTGACCTTCCGCGAGGCGATCGCGGATGATCTGCCCCAGATCGTCCGGCTCCTGGCCGACGATCCCCTGGGCGCCACCCGCGAAACACTCGCCGACGAGATCCCCGAGGCCTACGTCACCGCCTTCGCCGCCATCGACGAGGACCCCAACAACCACCTCATCGTGGCGGACGTCGCGGGCACGGTCGCCGGCACGCTGCAGCTCACCTACATCCCCGGCCTCACCTACACCGGCGGCGAGCGCGCCCAGATCGAGGGCGTCCGCATCGCCGCCGACGAGCGCGGCCGCGGCCTCGGCCAGACCATGATCAACTGGGCCATCGACCAGGCCCGCGCCCGCGGCTGCCGCGTCGTCCAGCTCACCACCGACCGCCAGCGCCCCGACGCGATCCGCTTCTACCAGAAGATCGGCTTCCGCCCCTCCCACATGGGCATGAAGTACCACCTGCAGTAACCACCCCAAGCCACCCGCCTGCCGGCTCACAAGGGCGAGGACCTGATCGTCGCCTCGCCCGGTCGCGCATGTTCGTCAAACCGCACCCCGAAGACAGGACCTGACCAGCCCGTCCCGTGTTTCCCTGGACGGGTCGAAGGCGTCCGCCCACGATCTGGCCCGGGGGTGCGTTGCGGTGTCCGAGAAGAAGTGCATCGGCGTGCAGTTGCGGGCGGCGCGGAAGGCGCACGGGCTGACCGTCGCCGACCTGGCCGAACGGTTCCGTGAAGTCGCCTCCGACCGCGTCCGCCTCTTGAGGAGGGGACGGCGCGGCCCGGGGACCTCCGAGGAGGGCGAGCGGCTGGCCTTGGCGGTGCGGAATCCGGCCCGGCTCGACGGCATCGTGATCGACGGGTTGGCGGTCACGCTCGCCAACCAGCGGCGCGTGGAGGACGTGATCGGCTCGCAGGCCGTGCTCGGCACCGCGCAGGCCCACCTGGCGCTGGTGATGCGCCTGCTACGCGAGGCTCCGGACGCCCACGCCGCCCGGCTGCTCGCGCTCGCGTCCGAGGCGTCCCAGTTCAACGGATGGCTGAACACCGCCGTGGACGCGCACGCTGCCGCCGCACCGCTCTACGACCAGGCACTGCGCTTCGGGCTCCAGGCCGGCGACAAGGACCTGGCGGCGACAGCGCTCTCGATGCGCGGCCATCTGGCCTGGGCGAGCGGCGAGTACCGCGACATGGCAAGCCTCTCCGAGACCGCCGCCGGGATGGCGACGGCGGCGGGCACGCGCGCCGTCGCGACCCAGCAGCGCGGCCGGGCACTGGCCCTGCTCGGCGACCGGCAGGGCGCCCTCCGCGCCGTCGGCCGAGCCGAGGACGTCCTCGCCGGGCAAAGGGGCACCGACCCGGACGGCCTCTACTTCTACGGCTCCGCGATGCTCACCATGCAGCGCGGCCTGATCCTCGGGTACCTGGAAGAGCACGCCACCGCCGCCGATCTCCTCACCGACGGCATCCAGGCGATGCCCGAAGGCACCCGCGAATCCGAGTGGGTCGCCTGGTACCGCGTGAAGGCGGCGGCGGCACGGGCGCTGGCGGGCGATCCGGAACACACGGTCGCCGAACTGCGGGCGGCCATCGAGATCCTCGCGACGACGGGCGGCACGAAGACCCTCCGCGACATCGCCCACGTCCACCGCATCTTGAAGACGCGCTACCCGAAGCACCCGGCCGTAGCCGAACTGACCGTCCTCCTCCCTGACACACGGCCAGGGTCATGACGGTCGAGAAGAGGGGTGTCGGCGCGCTGGGTGAGGATGACGAGGTGGACGCGCTGGAGTTGGTGCGGCGGGTGGCGGCGAGTGATGTGGGCGAAGGGACGCTCGTCGCGTTGGAACTGACGGTGGACGAGCTGGCCTCCGCCTACCCGCGGTCGGCGCCGGGCGAGTTGCTCGCGCGGACGCGGCGGCACCTCGGGTACGTGGCGCAGCTCATGGACGCGCGCATGATGCTGGCCGAGCGGCGGCGCCTCGTGGTGGTCGGGGCGTGGCTGTCGCTGCTGGCCGCGACGTGCGACATCGATCTCGGGCGGCGGGCGGCGGCCGTCGCGCGGTTGCGGACGGCCGCGCAGCTCGCCGAGCATGCCAGGCACTCCGAGATCGTCGCGTGGACGCTGGAGACGAGCGCGTGGCAGGCCCTCACCGATGCGGACTACCGGGAGGCCGTCCGGCTGTCGCGGGGCGCGCAGGAGATCGCGCCGCAGGACGGGTCGGCGTTCATCCAGGCGACGGCACAGGAGGGGCGGGCGTGGGCGCGGCTCGGCGCCGGGCGGGAGACGCGGGACGCGCTCGGCCGCGTGGAGCGGCTCGTCTCGCCGCTGGCCATGCCCGAGCGGCCCGAGCACCACTTCCGCTACGACCCGGCGAAGAGCGACGCCTACACCGCGACCACGCTGTCCTGGCTCGGGGATCCGGCGGCCGAGCCGTACGCGCGCGGTGTGCTCGCCCGGCTGGAGACGCCGGTCAGCGGGCCGGCGCGCCCGCGGCGCGCGGCTTCCGCGCGGCTCGATCTGGCGTTGGCGTTGATCGCCGCGGATCAGCCCGAGGAGGCGGCGCACCGGGCGCTGGAGGCCGTGACGAGCGGGCGGCTGGTGCCGTCCAACTACTGGCGGGCGGCGGAGGTTGTGGGGGCGGTCGGCGGGTTGGGCGTGCCGGAGGCGGATGAGCTGGGGGAGGCGTATCGCGTGGTGTGCGGCGATTAGCGGAGGGCGGTGACTATGGCGCGGGCTATGCGCTCCACGTCGCGCTCGGCGGAGACCTCGTCCAGTCCGGTCCCTGTGTCCAACGTCCAAGGGCGCGTGTAGTCGAAACCCTCCCAGTCGATCACCATGTTCACGTTCTTGAAGCGGCAATACAGATACCGGCCGCTCATCGAGTAGTGCGCGGGGTCGGGGGCGGGAATCGCCCGTGCCGCGTTCTCGCGTGATATCTGGAAGCTCATGCATTCGTCCGCGAGGTGCGCAATTTCCTTGATGCGGCCGGTGTCCACCACCTGCCGTCCCTCACGGACGTGGTCATCTGCGAGTTCGTCTCTGACGTAGGCGGCCTTGGCCTTCGCCTTGGAGATGCTCGCCTTCCTGGTCACGTGGACGGTGAGCAGGCGGTTGTGCAGGGAATCGAAGTTCTCCCAGACGAAGTGCAGCTCACGCGTCCGGTCGTTGAACGGGTCGATCCAGTATTTGCCCTTGGCGACGTCGGCCGGGATCGATCCGGAGACCGCGCGGCCGATGTCCGGCATTCGGGTGACGAGGCCCGCAGCGTCCTTCTCCACCAGGGCAGGGGGAGACGCTTTGGAGTGCGGGGAGGCCGGGGACGCGGTGCACGCCTGTATGCCGACCAGGGAAACGAGCCCGAGCAGGGCGGTGCCGAGCGTGCGGTTTCGCTTGGCCCGGACTGTATCGGCATGCACGCGCGGATTCTAGGTGGGGCTTTGCGTTTCCTTCAAGGAGCCTGACCTCAATTGGCAGCGCCGGTGGGGGGTGGGAATGGCGCGTTAATGCGTGGGGCGGGGCAGGTGAATTTTTGTGGCGGGGTGGCGGGTGGGGATGAGGTTGCTGCTGGTGGGGGGTTTGGTCGACAGGTTTCGACCAAGGTGGGGGTGGGTTCTGGGCAATCAGTGACGTTTCACTGAGTTGCCCTGAATGTCACGGTATCGGGGCTGTCGTCCCCGTGTCCTGTTCGGGGAGTCCGGTCCCCGCCGGTGGGCGGCCGCAGAAGGGCATCCTCGATGCGACGTCTGCTCCTGTTCCTGCTGCCGGTGGCATTGCTGGGCGCACTGCTCGTCGCCGTGCAGGCTCCGGCGTCCGCCACTCCGCCGAACATCCCGTCCGCCGACACGGCCCGTACCCGGCTCACAGAGCTGACCGTGGCGGCCGAATCGCATGCCAGTTCCTACGACCGGTCGCTGTTCCCGCACTGGATCACCATTTCCGGTGCCTGCAACACCCGTGAGACGGTCCTCAAGCGCGACGGCACGAACGTGAGCACGGACTCCTCCTGCTACCCGACGTCCGGGTCCTGGTACTCGCCGTACGACGGCGCCACCTGGACGTCCCCCGCCGATCTGGACATCGACCACATGGTCCCGCTCGCCGAGGCGTGGGCGTCGGGCGCCTGGGCCTGGACGACCGCGCACCGCCAGGACTACGCCAACGACCTCGGCGGCCCCGAGCTGTGGGCGGTCACCGACAACGTCAACCAGGCGAAGGGCGACAAGGACCCCGCCGAGTGGCAGCCGTCCCGCACCGCCTTCCGCTGCACGTACGCGCGCGCCTGGGTGCAGGTGAAGTGGTACTACGCCCTCACCGTGGACAGCGCGGAGAAGAGCGCGCTCACCACGATGCTCAACGGCTGCTGACCGGTGCCCGTGGCATCCGTCCGGCGGGCGGATGCCACGGGGTTAGGGTCGGCGGCATGGTTCTTGTGCGTCCGGCGACGCGTGACGATCTGCCCGTGGTTCTGGCGTTGCTGGCGGACGAGGAGAAGGTGGTCGATCCGGCGTCGGTCGTGGTGACGGACGCGTACGAGCGGGCGTTCGCGGCGATCGACGAGGATCCGCGCAACGAGATGCTGGTGATGATCGACGGCGGCACCGTGGTGGGGTGCCTCCAGGCGACCTATATTCCGGGGCTCGGCAAGGGCGGCGTCGAGCGGGCGCTGATCGAGGCGGTGCGGATCCGCGCGGACCGGCGCGGCGGCGGGCTCGGCCGGACGCTGATGGACTGCGCGATCGCAAGGGCGCGCGCACGCGGCTGCGGGCTCGTCCAGCTGATGAGCAACAAGCGGCGCGAGGACGCGCACCGCTTCTATGTATCGCTGGGTTTCGCCCGCAGCCACGAGGGGTTCAAGCTCGCGCTCTAGGCGGTCGGGATCCAGTAGCGGCGCTTGCCGGCGCGGACGTCCTCGAGGACGCCGCCGCAGGCCTCGATGACCTTCCGGGAGCCGAGGTTGTCGACGTCGCAGGTGACGAGGGCCGGGTCGATGCCGAGGCCGTGGGCGTACTGGAGGGTCTCGCGGAGCATGCGGGACGCGTGGCCGCGGCGGCGGGCTGATTTGCGGACGTCGTAGCCGATGTGGCCGCCGACGTCGCGCAGCCATTCGGTGAGCCGGTGGCGGAGCTGGATCCGGCCGAGGAACTCCGGCCCGTCGACCAGCCAGAACGTGGTGGACGGCACGAAGCCGTCGGGGCGCGGCGTCTCCGGCAGCGGCTCGGCGTTGAGGCGGGCGACGTAGGCGGCGAAGGCGTCCGGGACGGTCAGCCCCTCGATGCCGAGTTCGCGCAGGTCGCGGCCGATCTGGCTGCGGTCGTCGGGGTCGCCGCGCCCCTCGTCGCGGAACTCCGCCATCGCCGCGAGGAAGGAGGCGTGGACGCGGGTCGTGGGAGGGACGAGCTCAGGCATGGACAAAGTTCTACAACCCGGGCCCAAGACGGCGCACCCTCAGAGGGCGCCCAGCGACGACATCATGCCGAGCCCGTCGGAGACCGGCCAGTATTCGGCGAAGCGCCCGCCCTCCATGCGGAACAGGTCGTGGCCGGCGAAGGAGATCCGGGTGCCGGGCTCGGCGGTGGCGCCGGGGATCCCGCCCCGGTAGGAGCCGTGGAAGGTCCAGCGGGCGGCCACCAGGTCGCCGTCGACGAGCGGCCCGACGTCCAGCGTGGTGGCGATGTCGGAGAAGTACGCGTGGGACCGGCGGATCTGCTCGGCGGCGCCGTCCGGGCCGTGAACCTCCAGGCCGGGCCAGTGGCCGGCGAAGCCGGGGGTGAGGATCTCGCCGAGGACGCCGTAGTCCCCGGACCACGCGTCGAAGAGCCAGCGCCGGTACAGGGTGAGCGCATCCATGGGTCCATGGTGCGTACGCGTACGCAAAATTGTCAAACGTCCCCGGGCGGCGCGGCGACCAGCGCGCCGACCAGGGACGCCAGGTCGGCGGCGAAGCGGTCGCGGCGGTCGGGCGCGGTCCAGTAGCCGGCCAGCGCGGCGAGGTTGGGGTGGACGGCCGGGTCGACCGCCGCCGGGACGGCGACCTGGTAGGGCGCCCGGCCGCGCGGCGCGTCGGCGCGCTGCAGCAGGTCGCTGAGCAGGAAGCCCCAGACGATCCGGTTGGCGGCGGCGGCCTGCGCGAGGGTCAGCCCGCACGCCCGCCACGCGGCGTAGATCTCCTCCAGCAGCCACACGATCGCGGGCGCCATCAGGTCGCCGCCGGCCAGCACCCCGGCGATCCACGGCCGCTTCGCCAGCTCGTCGTGCTCCCAGGTCAGCAGGGTCAGCAGCCGCTCGCGCGGGTCGGCCGGGAGCTCGGGACGGGGCAGGCCGGCGACGATGCGGTCGAGCACGAGCACCAGCAGCTCGTCCTTGTCGCGGACGTGCCGGTAGATGCTCATCGGCGCGCTGCCCAGCTCGTCGGCGACCTTCCGCATCGACAGCGCGGCGCTGCCCTCGCGGCCGACGATCCGCGCCGCCGCGTCCACGATGCGGTCGCGGGTCAGCCGCGCCGGGCGCCCGCGCCGCCCCGCCCCTTCTTCCCTGCTCACGTCGTGCAGTGTGCCAGGACGCCCGGCCCGCGAAGGGCGGCCGTCATCAGGCGACGTCGAGGACCGCCTTGCCGTGCAGGCGGCGTCCGAGCAGCGCGGCGACGGCCTCGTCCGCCTGCTCCCAGCCGCCGCGCCAGGAGGTGCCGGGGTCGAGATGCCCGGCGGCGACCTGCCCGGCCAGCCAGGTCAGGTCGGAGGCGAGGTCGACGCGGCCGCCGAGCAGGTAGAAGGTGACGAGCGACCGGTCGTGCCGGCCTTCGTTGCCGAAGAGTGCGCCGAACGGGAAGGCCTCCGGCTCGTCGGTGGCGTGGCCGACCGCGACCAGGGTGCCGTGCGGCGCCAGCGTGCCGAACGCGGCGACGAGCTGGGAGCCTCCGACGTTGTCCACGACGCCGTCGACCAGGCCGTCCGTCTGCTCGGGGTGGGCGACCACCTCGTGGGCGCCGAGCGCGCGCAGCGTGTCGCCGTGCGCGGCCGGGTCGCCGGTGGACGCGACGACGCGGGCCCCGCCGCGCCGGGCGAGCTGCACGGCGTACCGGCCGACGCCGCCGGTCGCGCCCGTCACCAGGACGCGCTTGCCCAGCAGCGGGCCGAACTTGCGCAGTGCGCGCAGCGCGCTGGCGCCCGCCACCGGGACCGTGCTGATCGCGCCGAGGTCGGCCCCCGCCGGGACGGTGCCGAGCATGGCGGTGTCGACGGCGCGCAGCTCCGCCCAGGCGCCGTCGAAGCCGACCGTGACCACGGGGGCGTCGGCGGCCGGGCCGGACCCGTCGGCGGCGGCGCGCTCGACCACGCCGGCGGCGTCCCAGCCGAGCACGGCGCCGTCGGGCGCGCCGGCGATGCCGTGCCTGACCTCGCCGAAGTTCAGCGAGGTGGCGCTCACCCGGACGAGCGCCTGGTGCGGCCCGGGGACGGGGTCGGCGGCCTCGCCGAGGCGCAGGCCGGAGGGGGCCGAGTGGTCGATGAGCAGAGCGCGCATGGGTGCCGCCTTTCGCAGGAGAGGTGATCACCATCTTATGCCACTCAGTGGCACAAGCCTGCAAGTGGCGTTCGCCGCCCGGGTACACTCAAGCCATGACCACGGCCTCGTCGCTGCGCGAACGCAAGAAGCAGCGCACCCGCCAGGCGCTGATCGACGCGGCCCTGGACCTGTTCGGCGAGCACGGCTTCGGACGGGTCACGCTGGACGAGGTGTGCGCCGAGGTCGAGGTGTCCAAGCGCACGTTCTTCCGCTACTTCCGCGGCAAGGAGGACGTCGCGATGGCGCCGCTCGAGGACCTGTGGCGCGTCTTCCTCGAAGAGCTGGAGAACGGCCCGGCCGACGGCCGGCCGCTGCTGGGCCTGATGGAGTCGACGCTGCTCACGGCCCTGGACCGGGTTGCGGACGAGGAATGGGCGAGCCGGGCGCTCGCCAGCTATCGCCTGCTCCAGGGGACCCCGTCGATGGACGCGCACGGCCTGCACTTCTGCGAGAGCACCATGCGCTCCGTGCTCGCCGTCCTGCACCGCCGGCTCGACCTGCCCGACGACGCGCGGCCCCGGCTGGCGGGCGACATGATGGTCGCCGCGTGGCGGCACGCCCTCGACGACTGGGCCGCCACGGCGGCGGGCCCGCCCGCGGCGTCCGGCCTCGCGGCCCGCTTCCGCGACGCCATGGCGGCCCTGCCCGGCAGCCTCACGCTCACGGCGTCCCCCCGTCCGGAGGCCGATGCCGCGCGTTAGCCGGCGGTGCCGAGGATGAGGTCGATGACCTGCGCGGTGTCGGTCAGGTCGGGCAGGACGGTGTCGGCGCCCGAAAGCCGCAGCTCGGCGGCCGACGTCGCCCCGGTCGCCACGGCGACGACCCTGGCGCCGCCCTCGTGACCGGCGCGGACGTCGTGCGGGGTGTCGCCGATCAGGACGGTGCTGGACGGCCCGAACCGCTCCCCGTACTTGGCGGCGGTGCGCTCGCGGGCCAGTTCCACCAGCGGCGGCCGTTCGACGCCGTCCATCCCGTAGGCGCCGATCTCCAGGTCAAGGAACGCGTCGAGGCCGAACGCCCGCAGCTTGCAGGCGGCGATCTGCTCCATGTTGCCGGTCAGGACGGACTGGATCACGTCCGGCCGGGCGGCGAGGGCCTCCAGGACGGCGCGCGCGCCGTCGTGCGTCCGCCCCCGGGCCGCCAGTTCGGGCGCGCGCGCCTCGAAGGCGAGGGCGAGCGCGTCGGTGAAGGCCGCGAGGACGTCGGGCGTGGGGTCGATGCCGTGGTGGCGCAGCGTGTCCGTCGTGATCGCGCGGTCGGTGCGGCCCGCCATCGGCGCGACGCGTTCGGGCGGGCGCCCGATGACGCGGTGGAACACCTGCGCGTAGATGTCCACGGACAGGCCGCCCGCGTTGAGGAGGGTGTGGTCGATGTCCCAGAGGACCAGGGTGCGCACGCACGAATCGTAGGCCGCCAGCATTTCCGCTTCCGTTCATCTTGCCGTGAAATGGTGGTCATCCGGGTGTGCCCGCCGCCGTTGGACCCGTCCCCGTAAGGAGCTGATCGTGCCCGAGAGGCATCTGGAGATCGAGCACAAGTACGACGCCGAGGCCGATTTCGTCCTTCCGGAGTTCGGTGGGCTGCCGGGCGTGGCGTCCGCGGAGGAGCCGGAGACCTTCGAGCTGCACGCGACCTACTTCGACACGGCGGATCTCCAGCTGGCGGCGCACGGGATCACGCTGCGGCGGCGGCGCGGCGGAGCGGACGCGGGCTGGCATCTCAAGGTTCCGGCCGGGCCGGAGGGCAAGCAGGAGCTGCGGGCGCCGCTGGGACGGCCGCGGGTCGTCCCGGCGCGGCTCGCGGGGCTGATCGCGGCGTACACGCGGGGCGCCCCGCTGGACCCGGTGGCGACGCTGGAGACGCGGCGGACCGTCGTCCGGCTGTACGACGGGGACGGCACGATGCTCGCGGAGGTCGCCGACGACCTGGTGACCGGCCAGGACGTGCGCGGCGCGGCGGGCGGGCGGGCGCGGCGGTGGCGGGAGATCGAGGTCGAGCTGGGCGACGGGACGGCCGAGCTGCTGAAGGCGGCCGGCAAGCGGCTGCGTAAGGCCGGGGCGCGGCGGTCGAAGTCCTCCTCGAAGCTGGGCCGGCTGCTGGGCGACGCGATCATGCCCTCGGAGGCGGCGCGGGCGCGGGCGGTGTGCCGGGCGCGGCTGGTGGCGGCGATCGACAACGGCAAGGGCCCGGCGACGACGGGCGACGCGGTGATGGCCTACCTCGCCGCGCAGGTCGAGGCCGTCGTGCGGTTCGACCCGAAGGCGCGGCTGGGCGAGGCCGACGCGGTGCACCGGATGCGGATCGCGGTCCGCCGGATCCGCAGCGCGCTGAAGGCGTACCGGCCCGTCCTCGACGAGGAGCGGACCGAGCCGCTCGTGCCGGAGCTGAGATGGCTCACCGGGGTGCTGGGCGAGGTCCGCGACCTCGAAGTGCTGCGGATGCGGTTCCAGGAGCGGCTGGACGGCGCGTCCCCCGCCTGGCTGGACGATCTGGCCCGTCAGGAGAGCACCGCCTACCGGCGGTTGAACGCCGCCCTCAAGGAGCCCCGCTACTTCGCCCTGCTGGACGAGCTGGACCGCCTCATGGCGGAGCCGCCATTGGCGGAGGCCGCCGCACGCAAGGCGCGCAAGGAACTCCCCGAACTGGTGACGCGGTCGTGGGACCGGATGGGACGCGCGTACGCGTCCATCGCGATCGCCGAGGACGCGGAGGTCGCCCGGCACGAGACCCGTAAGGCGGCCAAGCGCGCGCGGTACGCCGCCGAGCTGGCGATGCCGGTGCTGGGGGTGGCGGCCAAGCGGGTGGCGAAGGACGCCAAGCGCATCCAGGAGGTCCTGGGCGGCCACCAGGACGGCGTCATCGCGATGGAGTACCTCAAGGCGGCGGCGGCGCGCACCGGCGACCCGAAGGAGGCCTTCGACCTCGGCGTCCTGTACGGGTGGGAGCGGTGCGCGGCCGAGGCCGCGCGCGACGAGCTGTCGGTGACCTGGTCGCAGACGCTCGGCCCGGCCTTCTGAGCGCCGGGCCCTAGGGGGCGTGGCGCTCCAGCGAGGCCAGCGCGCCGCCGTCGATGTGGGCGACCCAGAACTCCCCCTTGCGGAGGGCCGGGTCGTCCGGCACCTTCTCGCCCAGCTCCCGGCACAGCCCGCTGACCAGCTCGGACACGTTCTCGCCGTGCGTGCAGACGATGGCCGGGGCGCCGTCGTCGAGCAGGCCGAGCAGCCGCTCCCGCGCGCGGTCCGGGCCGGTCTCGCCGACCGTGAACGCGGCGTCGGTGACGACCTCGGCGCGGACGCGGCGCGCGTACGGCAGGACGGTCTCCAGGCAGCGCGCGGTCGCCGAGCTGAACAGCCGCGCCGGGCCGTAGGAGTGCAGCAGCGCGGCCAGCGAGGCGGCCTGGGCGCGGCCGCGGGCGTCGAGGGGGCGCAGCTCGTCGGGCTCGCGCCAGTCGTGCTTCTCCCCCGCCGACCCGTGCCGGACGATCATCAGCGGCCAGGTGCGCGGCGGGCCGTCCAGGAACGCGTGGAGCAGGTCGACGTCGTGCCGGTAGCTCAGCCGCTCCTCGGCCTCCCCGGCGGGCAGCCACGCCAGCTCGTCGACCTCCTCGTTCGGCGTGAACGCGGCCTCGGCGACGGGCCGCGCCGCCCAGTAGTCGACCTGCTTGGGCCGGTCGCCGTGCCGGTACCGCGCGGTCGGCAGGCGCCGGCCGAGGCGCGGCACCAGGCCGGTCTCCTCCTCGATCTCCCGGACGGCGGCGCGCAGCACGTGCTCGCCCCGGTCGAGCTTGCCCTTCGGGAACGACCAGTCGTCGTAGCGCGGGCGGTGCGCCACCGCGAACTCGGGGCCGTCCGGGCCGTCCCGCCACAGCAGGGCGCCCGCGGCGCGGATCGGCGCCGCCGCGCGGATCGGCTCCGCCGTGCCGCCGGCGTCACGCATCGACCGTCCTCCAGCGCCGGCTCCGCACCAGGTGGGTCTGGATGTCCAGCAGCGTCTCGCCGGGGGCGGCCTCGTTGCGCGTCCAGGTGCCGTCGCCGGCCAGCGTCCAGGCGTGCGTGCCCTCGTCCATCGCCCGGTCGAGCAGCGCGATCAGCTCGTCGCGCTGGGTCCGGTCGGTGACCGTGACCAGCGCCTCGACGCGCCGGTCGAGGTTGCGGTGCATCAGGTCGGCGCTGCCGAGCCACACCTCCGGCTGGCCGCCGTTCTCGAACGCGAACACCCGCGAGTGCTCCAGGAACCGGCCGAGGACGCTGCGCACCCGGACCGTCTCCGACAGCCCCGGCACGCCCGGGCGCAGCGCGCAGATGCCGCGCACCCACACGTCCACCGGCACGCCCGCCTGCGACGCCCGGTACAGCGCGTCGATGACCACCTCGTCGACCAGCGAGTTGCACTTGACCCGGATCCGCGCGGGGTGCCCGGCGCGGCGGTTGTCGATCTCGTGCTCGATCCGCTGGACGAGCCCGGACCGCAGGCTGTTCGGCGCGACCAGCAGCCGGTTGTAGTGGCTCTGCCGGGAGTAGCCGGTGAGGTGGTTGAACAGCGCGCTGACGTCCTCGCCGACGTCGGGCGCGCAGGTCAGCAGGCCGAAGTCCTCGTAGAGCCGGGCGGTCTTCGGATGGTAGTTGCCGGTGCCGATGTGGCAGTAGCGGCGCAGCTGCCCGTCGGAGTCCTGCCGGACGACCAGCGCGAGCTTGCAGTGCGTCTTCAGCCCGACGAACCCGTACACGACGTGGCAGCCGGCCGTCTCCAGCTTGCGCGCCCAGGCGATGTTGGCGCGCTCGTCGAAGCGCGCCTTCAGCTCGACGACCACGACGACCTGCTTGCCCGCCTCGGCGGCGCTCATCAGCGCGTCCACGATCGGGGAGTCGCCGGACGTGCGGTACAGCGTCTGCTTGATCGCCAGCACGCCGGGGTCGGCGGCGGCGTCCTCGATCAGCCGCTGCACGGTCGTGGTGAACGAGTCGTAGGGGTGGTGGACGAGCACGTCGCCCTCGCGGATCGCCGAGAAGATGCTGACGTCCTCCGGCAGCGCCTCCTTGGACGGCACGAACGGAGGGTACTTCAGCTCGGGCCGGTCCAGGTCGGCGATGGCGCCGAGCCCGCCGAGGTCGAGCGGGCCGACGACCCGGTAGATCTGGCCCTCCTCGATGGCCAGCTCGGTGGTGAGCAGCTCCAGCACGCCCTCGGAGATCGACTCCTCGACCTCCAGCCGGACGACCGGGCCGAACCGGCGGCGCAGCAGCTCGCGCTCGAGGGCCTGCAGCAGCCCCTCGCTGATGTCGTCGTCGATCTCCAGGTCCTGGTTGCGGGTGACCCGGAACGCGTGGTGCTCGACGACCTCCATCCCGACGAACAGCTGCCCGAGGTGCGCGGCGATCACGTCCTCCAGCGGGGTGAACCGGTCCGGGGACGCCTCGATGAAGCGCGGCAGCAGCGGCGGCACCTTGACCCGGGCGAACATCGTCGCGTCGGTCTCCGGGTCGCGGACGATCACCGCGAGGTTCAGCGACAGCCCGGAGATGTAGGGGAAGGGGTGCGCGGAGTCGACGACGAGCGGGGTGAGCACGGGGTAGATCCGGTCGCGGAACAGCCGGCGCAGCCGCTCCTGCTCGGTCTCGGCCAGCTCGTCCCAGCGCAGTATCTCGATGCCCTCCTGCGCGAGGTCGGGCAGGACCTCCTCGCGGAAGCACGCGGCGTGCCGGCGCATCAGCTGGTGCGCGACCGCGCCGGTGCGCGCCAGCACCTCGCGGGGCTGCCGGCCGCTGGCGGACTGGACGGCCAGGCCGGTCGCCATCCGGCGGGCCAGGCCGGCGACGCGGACCATGAAGAACTCGTCGAGGTTGCTGGAGAAGATCGACAGGAACCGGACGCGCTCCAGCAGCGGCAGCTCCGGATCCTCCGCCAGCTCCAGGACGCGCTGGTTGAAGCGCAACCAGCTCTCCTCCCGGTCGAGGAAGCGGTCGTCGGGCAGCGCTTCGGTGGCACGAGGAAGATGTTGTCCTGGATTGACGGTCATGTCCCCAATTTTCCCTGACCAAGGTGAACAGCGGTGGAACGATGATGTTTCGGCGAAGAGTCAGATACGTCGATCATGCCCGCGGTTCCCGGTGATCACTCGGCGTCCGGCGCCCGGGCGGCGAAGGATCCGGCGGCCACGTACCGGAGCACCCGGCGGTCAGGTGCCGAAGGACCCGGCGGTCAGGTGCCGAAGGATCCGGCGGTCAGGTGCCGAAGGATCCGGCGACCAGGCGGTGGCCCAGCCGCGCCGCCAGGTCGGCGACGAACGCCTCGCTCAGCGGCGGCCAGTTCCAGAACCGCAGCCCCAGCTCGGCGAACGCGCACGGCACCGGCCACCGCCACCCGTTGAAGCCCGTCCGCACCCCGCAGCGCGCGCAGGCCAGCGAGTCCGGGCCGCCGTCCTGCCACTCCTCGACGGCGTCCAGGACGGTCTCGAACGGCAGCCACGCGCCGCAGCGCGGGCACCGGACCCGGTCGTCCTCGCGCATCGTCCCGTAGTAGGCGCCGCGGCCGACGTCGATCTCCATGCCGTTCGGCCACACGTCCGGGAAGCCGGCCGGGTCGCCCATCACCACCGACCCGGCGGCGGGGCCCGGCGCGTGGCCGCCGGAGACGTCGCCGAGCACGCAGTCGGTCCGCCCGGCCACCACGATCCCCGCGTCCACGAGGCGGCGCAGGATCCGGTCCGCCAGTTCCGGCGCGTCGCCGGGACGCGCGTCGAGGTCGGCGATCCAGCGGCTCCGTTCCCCCATGCGCTCACAGTACGTCGGCACGGACAAACCCGAAGAAGAACCAGGGACTTGCGCGAAACCGGTGACGGGCGTGGTAAACGGCCAATCAACGTCCTAGTGTGGCCGTTCCCCTGCGTACAGTAACCATGCGGAAGTAACGACCTGGCCACCGGGAGAGCTTCCCGCCGGAACCCGGTGTAGGTAGAACGGGACGTGTGACCTCTCACGAGCCTTCCCCTCCGCCTGCCACCGCGGTCCTGTGGCCGCGGTGCGCGGCCGTCCACGGATGCACCGGGCGCGCCGCCGGCGGGCTCGGGGGCTGCCCCGCCCACCTCGGGCCCGCCGAGTTCGCGCGGTTCGCGGCCGGGCTGCGCCCCGGCGGCGACCTCGACCTGCGGGGCGTGACGGTCCCCGCGTGGCTGCTGGACGCGGTGCTCGACGCGGTCACCGGCCCGGACGGGCGCCCGCACCTCGGCCGCACCCGGTTCGACGGCGCCGTGCTGCCCTCGCACGCGGTGCTGCGCGGGGCGTGCGTCGAGGGCGACAGCTCGTTCGACGGCGCCTGCTTCCTCGGCGGCGCCTCGTTCTTCGACGCCCGCTTCTTCGGCAACGTCTCCTTCCGCGGCGCGCGGTTCGGCGGCAACGCCTCCTTCCACGAGGCGCGCTTCCACCGGCACGCCTCCTTCGAGGAGGCCGTGTTCACCGGGGACGCCCTGTTCGGCGAGGCCGTCTGGCACGCCGACGCCGCGTTCCGCAAGGCGGTGTTCATCGGCGCCGCCTGCTTCGACCGGGCCCGGTTCGGGCGGGACGCGGCGATGCAGGGCGCCTGCTTCGGCGGCGCCGTCTCGTTCCGGCGCGTCCGCGTCGCCCGGCACGCCCGGTTCGAGCGCACCCGGTTCCGGCGCGGGCTGTGGCTCGGCCCGCTGGCCGCCGGCGGCCGGATCGGGCTCGCGGACGCGACGGCGCGCGGCGGGCTGCGCGTGCACGCCGCGGCGCGGCTGGTGAACGCGCGCGCCGTGACGGTGCACGGCGAGGCCGAGTTCCGGCTGCGGCGCGCCGACCTCGACCTGGAGGGCGCCTGCTTCGACGCGGCGGTGAACGTCCGCTCGCTGCCGCAGCCGATCCAGGGGCTCGCCGAGCCGGAGTCGTGGACCGGTCCCGCGACGGTCCGGGTGGTGTCGCTGCGCCGGGTGGACGCGGCGCACCTGCACCTCGCCGACGTCGATCTCAGCGGGTGCGGGTTCCTCGGGCTCGTCCATCCCGACCGGCTGCGGATCAGCGGCGACTGCCCGTTCGCGACCGTCCCGGGCCGGCGCCGGTGGCGGCTCTTCGGAGGCGGCGGCGCGCGCGCCGTGCTCGCCGACGACCTGGCGCGCGACGCCGGCGACGCCGGGGGCGGCCTGGAGGCCCTCTACCGGGAGCTGGCCCGCGCCACCGCCGGCTCCGACCGCGCCCGGCTCGCGCGCGACTTCCGCTACAGCGCGCTGGAGATGCGCCGGCGCAGCGAGCCGCGCCAGTGGCGGCGCTGGGTCCTGCACGTGCTGTGGATCACCAGCGGGTACGGGCTGCGGGCCGGACGGATGGCCGCCTGGCTCGCGGTCGCGATCGCGCTGGTGTGCTGCGGGCTGCTGTTCGTCCGCCACCAGCATCCCGAGGCGACCGGCCGCACCCGTCCCCACCAGCCCTTTTCCTCGTTCGGACGGCGGTCGGCCCATCCCGCCGCGCGCAAAGGCGCGCGGCCCCTCGCGCCCTGATCCGGACGCGGCCGGGCCGCTGACGGGTGATCGCCAAAAGGGCGCGCCGCCGTTTTGTCAGTGGCACGGGTAATGATTTGTGCTATGAGCAGAGACACTCATCCGGGGGTGCAGTGCCCGCACTGCCATTCCCATCTCGCGCTCGTCCCCGTGCCCGGAAATACCGCCCCCGCCGCAGTGCCGGCCGCAGGGCCCGACACCCCGTCCGCCACCCTGCCCACCACTGCGCCCACCACGGTGCCCGCCACCGGATCCGGCACGCCCCCCGTCCCGCCCGTCACCGCCAAGGAGGAATGGCAGCCGCCGCCCGTCGGCGAGGTCCTCGCCGCCTATGCCGGACGCGTCAAGGACTCCACTACCGCAATGCGCGGCGCGGCCCGCGTCCGCGACAGCCTGAACCGCGCCCGCACCGCCGCCGCGCAGCGCCGGGCCGCCCAGCAAACCGCTCGCCGGACCCCGAAAAGCGCCTGATCACATCCCGATCACGAAGGTTTCGAGCGGAAGCGGCGGAAGGGGCGGCGCGCGGCCCGTCGCGGCCCGGCACCGTCCCCTCCCCAACGCGCGCCCGCTAACCGGCGCCCGCCATTGCCCGGCGCGTCACTTCGGCGCGGAATCCGTCCATTCCATCGCGATCACCGCAGCGGAGCCGAGCACCGTCCCGGCGGGCCGCGGCTCCTTTGCCGACGGCTTCACCAGCACCCGTTCCTCCGCCAGCGCCTTTCCGGTGCGCGGGTCGATCACCAGCAGGTGCCGGACGACCCCGCTCAGCTCCTTCTCCTCCATCCCGATCGCGTTCCCGGTGCGCCCCCTGACGTCGGTGACCTTCCCGACCGACCGGACCGTCTTCAGCCCGGCGAGCATCCGGAACGCCCCCGCCCGCACCTTCGGCGTGACCGGCAGCTCGGTGACCAGGCTGCCCGCGACGCGGAACAGCCACGCGTCCGCCTTCATCGGCACGCTCGACGACTCGGTGTCATGCCCGCCGTACCAGCGCAGCAGCTCCTTCTTCAGCCGCTTCGGGTCGCTCGGCAGACCCTGCAGCTGCTTCATCGACACGTTCCGGCCGAGCCAGTAGACCTTGTCGCCGTCAACGAGCGGGGTGCGGCTCGTCTCCACCGGCCCCGGCCCCGTCGACACCTTCATGGCCTTGTAGCCGCCCTTGCCGCTCGGCTGGATCGCCACCTGGAGCGACAGGGTCGACGGCGATCCCGCGCGCTTCCACGCCGCCTCGTCGGCCTTGGTCGCGGGCGTCACGCCGAGCCGCTGCTGTCGCCCGATTATCTTGCCGCCGGGCTTCGCGGGCGCCCACTCCTCGCCCTTCTCGCTGAGCACGACGCTGTAGCGCTCGCCGCCCGCGCCGGTGGCCATCATCGCGTCGCTGTCGATCACCACCTTGTGCCAGTACGCCCCGGCCGGCTCGGACGTCGCGTCCAGCTTCTCGGCGGCGGCGAGCAGTACCGTCCGGGCGTCCATCGGACGTTCGTCTGGGCCGGCTTGCGGGCCGTGGCCCCGCGTCCCCGGCGCCCCGCCGTCGCCGCCGGACGTGACGGCGACCACGCCCACCGAGGCCGCAGCGACCGCGCCGGCCAGCGCGAGCCCCCACATCGGCCGCACCCGCGCCCGGCGCGGGACGCGCGCCTCCCGCGTCCGGTCACCCGCCGGCGCCGCCATCGCGCGCGCCAGCTCCGCCCGCCGCACCCCCTCGTCGACCGGCGCGTCCGGGCTCAGCTCCGCCGGCCTGGCCTCGCGCAGCGTCCGCAGCACGTCGTTCATGCCCTCTCCCCACTGACGATTCCGATCTGCGGACGTACCGGACGACCCGCCGCCTCCGCCCTCGACCTGCGCGCGGCGCCGTCCGGCCCCGCGCCGCCGGCCGCCGCGGCGCCCGTTTCCGGAAGGCGCGCCGTACCGCCGGCGCCCGTGCCCGGATGCATCGCGGGCGCGCCCGCCTCGGTGCCGGACTCGGCGGCGCGCAGCAGGCGCTTGCGGGCCCGGTGCAGCCGGACGCGCAGCGCGGCCGGCGAGCAGCCGACGACGCGGGCCGCCTCGCGCGGGCTCAGCCCCTGCCAGGCGACGAGGATCAGGATCTCCCGGTCGCCCTCGGGGATCTCCGCCATCGCCCGGACCACCGCGAGCCGTTCGGCCACGTCCTCGGCCACGTCGCCGGCGGGACGCGGCGCCCAGCGGGCCAGCTCGGCCGTGAACGCCTCCCGCCGCGCCTCGGCGCGGTGCCCGTCGCGCAGCACGTTCCGCGCGACGCCGAGCAGCCACGGCAGCGCCGGGTCGGGGACGTCGGCGAACCGCCGCCACGCCACGGCGAACGTCTCGCTCACCACCTCGTCCGCGATCTGGCGCCCGGCGCGCGCGGCGGCGTACGCCCACACGCGCTGCCGGCAGGCGTCGTACATCGCGGTGAAGCGTCTGTCGTCGGGGACCCCGTCACGGGGGGCTGGGTCTGCCACCGCGTGCTCCTCCGTCCGTCCTGGTGTGTCCATCACCAGGAAGTGGCCCGGGGATGACGATCGTTACCGCGCTACTGGAACACCCCATAGTGTGCGTCTCGGTCCTGCCACCGCCGGACTGCCCTTAATATTTGCTCGAAGGCAACCAACGCCGCCTCACCGCAGGGGCCTCCCGGGGCGAAGGAGCTGATAGATGACCGCGATGCACAATCGCGGTGCCGAACGCCTTCCGGGGGTGGCGGGCTCGCCGCATCTCCTGCTGGTCGAGGACGACCCGGGTGACGCGTTCCTGTTCGAGGAACTGCTCACCGAGGTCCAGCCGAACGTGCAGATCACCGTCGCCCGGACGCTGGCCGAGGCGCTGGAGAGCCTGCGCCCCGAGGTGCAGTGCGTGATCGTCGACCTGTCGCTGCCGGACGCCTCCGGGCTGGACGCGCTGCGCCAGGTGATCGCCCGCGCCCCCACCACCGCCGTGCTCGTGCTGACCGGGCTCGCCGACGCCCACGTCGGCGTGCAGGCGGTCGCCGCCGGCGCCCAGGACTACCTCGTCAAGCAGGACGTCGACGGCGCCCTGCTCGGCCGCGCCATCAGCTACGCGATCGAGCGCAAGCGGGCCGACGAGTCCGAGCGGCAACTGGTCGAGGCGCGCGCCGTGGGCCGCGAGAACGCGCGGCTGGAGCGCGGGCTGCTGCCCGTCCCGATCCTCACCGACGACTCGCTGCGGCACCTCACCCGGTACCGGCCGGGCCGCGACCGGGCGCTGCTCGGCGGCGACTTCCACGACACCGTGCAGACCGAGGACGGCACCGTGCACGCGGTGATCGGCGACGTCAGCGGGCACGGCGCCGACGAGGCGTCCCTCGGGGTGCGGCTGCGCATGGCGTGGCGGACGCTGGTGCTGGCCGGGCACACCGGCGGGAACCTGCTGTCCACGCTCGACGCCGTCCTGGAGCACGAGCGCTGGGGCGAGGAGATCTTCACGACCCTGTGCATGTTCACGATCACGCCGGACCGCCGCACCGCCCGGCTGCACCGCGCCGGGCACCCGTGCCCGCTGCTGTTCGACCCGTCCGGCGTGCGGGCCCTGCCGGACGGCCCGCACGGACCCGCGCTCGGGCTCATCCCCGGCGCGGACTGGCCGGCCGAGGAGCTCGAGCTCGGCGACACCTGGGGGATCATGCTCTACACCGACGGTCTGATCGAGGGCTGCGTCGGCGACGACGGCGAGCGCCTCGACCTGTCCGGACTGGAGAAGCTCGCGCAGGCCGCGCATGCCCGCGGCGAGCGCGGGGACGTGCTGGTGGACGGATTGATCGCGGAGGCGGAGCGGCTGAACGGAGACGTGCTGTCCGACGACCTGGCGGTGCTGCTGCTGAGCCGGGGTGAGCTGTGATGGCGGCCCCCGAGGAGAAGCCCCGCGAAGCGGCCCCCGAAGACGAGGCCAAGGCCGGCGTCGACGAGACCGGGGCCGGGCGAGATGAGGCCGAGGCGAAGGACAAGCCCGAACCGGGCGAGTCCAAGAGCGACGAGACCGGGACCAAGGACGCCGAGACCGAGGACAGCGAGACCGAGGATGGCGAGGCGGAGGACGAGGGCCCCGAGCTGCTCGCGCCGCCGCTGGTGCCGCCCGACGCCGAGCTGCCCAAGCCGCAGGGCATCCGCCGCGTCCGGCTCGTGCAGATCTACCGGATCGGGTCCGTCGTCCTCGGCGTCCTGCTGATCGCGGCGTGCGCGGTGGCCGGGTCGGCGCTGTACCAGGCAGGCAAGGCGCGCGGCACGCTGGTGAACCGGGTCGACCCGGTCGCGCTGGAGCAGTACAAGCTGTCCTCGGCGATCGCCGCGCAGGACACCGCGATCCGCCGCTACACCGAGGAGGGCGGCCCGGACCGGCTCGCCGAGTACCGGACGGCGATCGCGCAGGAGGCGACGTCCGCCGCGACGATGCGGACGCTGCTGGCCGGCGTCCCGGGCGGTGACCGGGTGGTCCGCCTCGTCGACCAGGTGACCGCCAGCTCGCGGGAATGGCGCGTGCGGTTCGCCGACCGGATCGCGGCCGAGCGCGGCGGCGGCGGGCTGAGCGGCGGCCGCAGCCGGCAGGCCGGCGGGCTGTTCGACCGCGCCCGCAACGGCATGACGCCCCTGCAGGGCGGCATCACCGCCCTGCACAAGCGGGCCGCCCACCGGCTGCAGGTCCGCGCGAACACCGCGCTGTGGTCGGTCGGCGCGGCCCTCGCGGTCGCCGCGCTGGCGGTGCTGCTGCTGGCCCTGGTGATCCGGCGGACGGTCGTGCGGCCCGTCGCGTCGCTGGGCGAGCAGGTCCGCGCGGTGGCGCAGGGCGACTTCGCGCACCGGCTGGACGTCTCCGGCCCGGCCGAGATCAACGAGCTGGCCGTGATCATCGACGCGATGCGGCGGCGGATCATCGAGGAGTGGCGGACCAGCACCGAGCGGGCCGTCCTGCTGGACGAGCAGGCCGGCGAGCTGCGCCGCTCCAACGCCGAGCTGGAGCAGTTCGCCTACGTCGCCAGCCACGACCTCCAGGAGCCGCTGCGCAAGGTGGCGAGCTTCTGCCAGATGCTCGACCGCCGGTACGGCGACCAGCTGGACGAGCGCGGCCGGCAGTACATCGTGTTCGCCGTGGACGGCGCCAAGCGGATGCAGGCCCTCATCAGCGACCTGCTCGGCTTCTCCCGCGTCGGCCGCCTGGCCCGTCCCGAGGACGCGATCGACCTGAACGAGGTCGCCGGCCAGGCGCTGGACAACCTCGGCTCGCTGGTCGAGGAGACCGGCGCGCAGGTCGAGATCGGCGACCTGCCCACGGTGCCCGGCGAGCGCACCCAGCTCACCCAGCTGTTCCAGAACCTCGTCGGCAACGCGATCAAGTTCCGCCGCCCGGACGTCGCGCCCCGCGTCGCCATCGACGTCCGGCGGGAGGGAGACGAGTGGCTGTTCACCTGCGCCGACAACGGGATCGGCATCGAACCCCGGTACGCTGACCGCATCTTCCTCATCTTCCAGCGGCTGCATCCGCGTGACGAGTACACCGGCACCGGCATCGGCCTGGCGCTGTGCAAGAAGATCGTCGAGTACCACGGGGGCCGCATCTGGCTCGACGAGGACGAGCGCGGCGAGAACGACCCCGGCACCACCTTCCACTGGACCCTTCCCATCGGAGACGACAATGATTGACGGGCCGCGTCCCATCGAGGTGCTGCTGGTCGAGGACGACCCGGGCGACGTGCTGCTGACCACCGAGGCCTTCGAGCACAACAAGGTCGCCAACACGCTGCACGTCGTCGACGACGGCGAGCAGGCGATGGCGTTCCTGCGCCGCGAGGGCGAGTACGCCGAGGCGCCCCGCCCCGACCTGGTGCTGCTGGACCTGAACCTGCCGCGCAAGGACGGCCGCGAGGTGCTCTCGGAGGTCAAGGCCGACGAGAACCTGCGCAGCATCCCGGTCGTCGTGCTGACCACGTCCGAGGCCGACGAGGACATCCTGCGCAGCTACCACCTGCACGCCAACGCCTACGTCACCAAGCCGGTCGACTTCGAGCAGTTCGTGTCGGTGGTCCGCCGGATCGACGACTTCTTCGTGACGGTCGTCAAGCTCCCCCGCTAGTCCCCGGAGCCCGCCGCGCCGGCCCCGCGGTCTTCGACGGCCCCGCCGTCCTCGGCCTCGCCGTCGCCCGCCTCGCCGTCCCAGTCGACGCAGACGATCACCGCGTCGTCGGCCGGCTCGCCGCCCTCGTGGTAGGCGACGAAGCGCCGGACCAGGGCGCGGACGGCCTCCGGCGGCTGCTGCAGCCGTGTGTCGCGCAGCGCCTGCAGGAGCCCGACCGGCCCGTACGGCTCGCCCCCCGGCGACAGCGCCGCGTGCACCCCGTCGCTGACGACGACCAGCCGGTCGCCGCGCTCGGCGGTGAACTCCTCGACGGAGTAGCGGCTGTCGCCGAACATCCCGAGCGGCAGCTGCTCGTCGAACTCGATCGCCTCGGTGAGGTTGCCGCGCATCCGGTACAGCTTCGGCGACCCCGCGTCCACCACCCGGACCCGCCCCGACGCCAGCTCGAACTCCATCAGCAGCGTCCCGACGCTCCGCTCGCCCCGGTGCAGCGCGTACACCGACTGGTCGGCGAGCACGGCCTGCTCGGCGAGGTCGGCGCCGGACCGGCGCGCGTTGCGCAGCGCGCTGACCGCCAGATGGGTGAGCGTCGCGGCGGTCGTGCCCGTTCCCATCCCGTTGCTGACCGTCAGCGTCAGCCGGTCGCCGGACACCGTCCAGTCGAAGTTGTCGCCCCACACCGCGTAGGCGGGCTCGAGCTGGCCGGCGAGCCGGAACCCGGCGGCGTCGCGCGACAGCGGGGGCAGCAGGTCCCACTGCATCTCGGCGGCCACCGTGAGCCGCGTGCGCCGCCGGACCCGCCGGTACCGGTCCGTGGCGAAGTCGGCGATCTTCAGCGCGCGAGCGAGGGCCTGCGCCGCCGGGAGGAGCCATTCCGGCTCCGGTCCCCCGGTGCCGGCCTCGCCGGGGCGGCGGACGGTCAGCACGCCGAGCCGCTCGCCCTGCACGGTGAGCGGGAGGTGGACGAAGTCGGCGCCGACGCCTCCGGACCGTTCCCGGATCGGCTGCTGCCCGGCGAACGCGCGGCCGGGGCCGGTGTTGTCCAGCGCGACGTCCTCGCCGCCGGGGTCGCGGCCGAACACCTCGGCGAGGTCCCGCACGACCGGGACGAGGTACGCCTGCCGGTAGTCGACCAGCAGCACCTCGGCGCGCGCGCCGGGCCACTGCCGGGCCAGTTCCCCGGTCACCGCACTGGCCAGCCCGTCCGGCGGGGCGGCCCAGATCGCCTTCTCTATCGCCTCGAACGCTTCGCCGCGTCCGGATGGGGAATGCATCGGGTCCCTCATCTCGCCCGGGGGCGCCACCGGCCCGGGATGCCGTCTGGAATGTCGTGTGTAACAGTGGAGGGCATGGTGGACACGTCGGGTGATGATGCGGACCGGTCCGCTGCCGTCCTCGACGACGCCGCGTTCACGCTGATGGGCGTATGGTCGCACGCGCACAACGCGCCGGACGTGCCGGTCCCGTCGACGCAGCTCAGGGCGCTTTTCATCCTGGAGCGCGGGCCGGTCAACATCAGCAGCCTGGCCGCCGGGCTGGACGCGCTGGTGTCCTCGGCGAGCCGGCTGTGCGACCGGCTGGAGGCGGCCGGCCTGCTGATCCGCGACCCGGGCCGGGACCGCCGCGAGGTCACCGTCCGGCTCACCGCGGACGGGCAGGCGCTGCTGGACCGGCTGCGCGTCCGGCGGCGCGCGGACCTCGCCGGGGTGCTGGACGCGATGCCGGCCCCGGCGCGGGCCGCGCTGCTGTGGGGCCTCGCGGAGTTCCGCGCCGCGGCGGCCGGGCGCGACACCGACGGCGACGGTGACGGCGGCTCGTTCCCCATGCTGGCCTGACCTTCCTTCCCCCCGGGTCCCATCATCTCCGCGCCGTCCCCGCGCGGCCCCCAAAATCCTACAATTGCCAAATCTCCCGTTAAACGGAAAACAGACGGCAATTATTCGGTCACCCGCCCGGACGCGCCGGGCTCTTTTTCGGCGTTTACCCAACACGCGCCGTGACCACTACTAGCATCCGGCCCCATGGCGAATGACAATGCCCTTCCCGAGCGCGCCGCCTTTCCGGGCCGGCCCGGCCGGAATGCCGGAAATGCTGCGGGGAGGCCGAGATGACCGAACGCCGCTCCCGCGCCGTTCTGGCGGCGGGCGCGCTCGCGGCGGGTGCGGGGCTGCTGCTCGGCGGCTGCGGGCCCTCGCCGGCCGGCACCGCGTCCGCGAAGGACGGCGCCAAGCGGGCCGCGCCGCCGGCACAGGCCCCGGCGGGCGGCACCGACGCTCCTGAGGCCACCACGTTCGCCCGCCTCAAGGGCGTCCCGCGCGACACCGCGCCGGGCGGCGCCACCGGCGGGCTCGTCGTCCATCCCGCCAAGCCCGTCCCCGTGCTCGACAAGCCCGGCGGGCGGACGGTCGCCACGCTGCCCGCCCAGGAACTGGGCGGCCCGACCTGGGTGCCGGTGGTGCAGAGCTCCGGGGACTGGCGGCGCGTCCTGCTGCCCAGCCGGCCCAACCGGGCGAGCGGCTGGATCTCCGGCACCGCCGACGGCCTGCTCACCGCGCACACGCCCTACACCGTCAGGGTCGACCTGTCGCAGCGCCGGCTCACCCTGCTGAAGTCGGGCAAGCCCGCCGGCTCCTGGAAGGTCGCGGTCGGCGGCGCCAAAACGCCGACGCCGGCCGGACGCACCTTCGTGCTCGCCAACCTCGCTCCCGCCAAGAAGACGCCCAGCCCGCTGGTGCTGCCGCTCGGCACGCACTCGGCCACCCTGGACACCTTCGGCGGCGGGCCCGGCACCGTCGCCCTGCACGGCTGGCCCGACCGCTCCGTGTTCGGCAAGGCCGTCACGCACGGCTGCGTGCGCGTGCCCCAGGACGCGCTGCAGTCCCTCGCCAAGGTCCCGCTCGGAAGCCTCGTGTTCATCAACGAGTGACGCCTCACCGCGCGGCCGCCGCCCAGCGCGGCCGCCCCGTCCACCCGGACCCACACACGATCGGAGACGATCCATGCACGCCTTCAGACGCATGACCACCGCCGGCCTGCTCGCCGCCGGCCTCACCGCCGCCGCCGTCCCCGCCGCAGGGGCCGCCCTGGCCGCGCCGTCCGACCCGGTCGGGTCCGCCTACGGGCTGGCCGTCACGGGCCCGCTCGGCGCGGTCCCGCCGGTGCCCGCCGTCTCGTCCGAGCGCGGCGCCGCGCACAAGAGCCTGCTGCGCGAGGACCGCACCAAGCTCGTCCGGGCCTCCGCGCTGGACGTCGACGCGACACCGGCGAACGCCCGCTCCAACGTCTCCCACCTGGCCGTCCCGACCGCCAAGCTCGCGGCGGACGCGGTGACCGCGACCTGCCGTGACGGCCGCGGCGGCGCGCACCTGACGCAGGCGGTCGTCGCGGGCAAGCGGCTGGACGCCACGCCGCCGCCGAACACGACCATCCCGGTGGACGTCGAGGGCGTCGGCCGCACCTCGCTCGTCCTGAACAAGCAGCAGCCGATGCCGGACGGGCGGCTCGCCGTCACCGCCATGCAGCTGAACCTGCCCGGCGGCAAGGGCGCCGTGCGGGTCGCGTCCGCCACCTGCGGCCGCGCCGCCGCGCAGCGTCCCGCCGAGGCGCCGGCGCCGAAGCCGGTCAAGCACCACGACCTGGCGGTCACCGGCTGACCGTCCCGGAAGCGAACGGCCCGGCGGTGTCCGCACACCGCCGGGCCTTCGCGCGAATGGCGCGGGTCGATTCCGCGTCAGCCGGCGAACGATTTCTCGAAATGCACGATCGCCCCGTTCCGCTGGACGCGATCGAGCACGTGGACTTCCTCGGTGAACGCCCGCATCAACTGCAGCCCCCGCCCGTGCTCGGCGCCCGGCGGCGCCAGCGGCGCGTCCCAGCCGGACGGCGTCCGCGGCGCGTCGGCGCCCTCGGTCATGGTCACCACGGCGCCCCCGTCGATGACCTCCACGACGCACTTGGCGCCGTCCATCCGGGCCCTGACCTCGTAGTCCTTGCCCGCCGTGGCGTGCTGGATCACGTTCGCGCACGCCTCGCCCAGCGCCAGCGCGATGTCGGCGCGGACCTCCGGCGGGACGCCGAGGCCGCGCAGTGAGGCGTCGAGCGTATGCCTGACCAGCGGAGCGCTCTCGGCGCTCCTCGGCAGGGTCATCTCGAGGACGACCTCCATACCATGCGCCTCCGTTCCCTCGCTAGTGGCAAGAATTCCCAATACCGCACATCGGAAACTCCGCCCACCGGCGGGGTCGCGGAAGAGGTTCAGCCTTCCTCAACGCTTCCGGCCAGTTCGCGCGCCTCCGCGGCCTGCGCCTCGTTCAGCCCGCGGTAGTCGGCGCGCCGGTGCTGCTCCTCCTGCTCGTCGATCCACCGGGCGTGCGCCTCCCAGGCGGCCTGCTTGCTGATCCCCAGCGCGGCGCCGATCTGCGACCACGACGCGCCCGCCTCCCGCGCCGACCGCACCGCGAGCTGCCGCCCGTACACGGCCTTGCGCGCGATGACCTCACCGAGCGCGAGCATCTCCAGCGTCTCCTCGCGCAGCAGCGGGACATCGCCCATCGCGTCCCGCACCCACAGCTCGTTGTGCCGCGCGGTCGCCGACAGCAGCGTGAACTCTTTCTCGAACCCGTCAGGACTGACCATGCCCCCACCCTCCCGTCAACCCACCCTGACGTCAAGCCCACCTGACGACCAGTGGGACGTGATCGCCTTGCGATCAGATGGGTTCGGCTCCATGCCCGGCTGCGATGGCGTCGATGTGGTGGGCCAGTTCGAAGTCTTTGGCGGTCAGGCGGTGTCCGGCGTCGTGGGTGGTGATGTCGAAGCGGATGCGTTGCCAGGTGATGTGGATGTCGGGATGGTGGCCGATTTCGCGGGCCTTGGCCGCCACGTACATCGCCAGGTGGACAGTCTCGTGGTAGCTGTGCCGGTAGGTACGGGTGATGGCGTTGCCGGTGCGTTCCCAGCCGGGGAGGTCCGCCAGGCGGGCGGCGATCTCGTCGTCGGTGAGCGGTTCGGGGGCCATGGGCGTCTCCTCGTCAGGTGATGGCGCCGATGATCTCGACCAGTTCGCGGCCCTGGGCACTGTGGTTCCAGCGTGCGGCGTGCGCGGGCAGGGCGCTCAGCTCGGCGCGCAGCCGGGCGGAGCCTGTTTTGCCCGCAGGCGGTGGCGGCGGCCTGGGCGATCGCGACGACTCGTTCGGGGTCGGGTGAGGCGGCTGCGGCGAGGGATTTGGCCTGGCGGGCGCGGAACACGCCGGAGTCTCGTCGGTAGTCGGTGGGCTGGTCGCTGAGGACGCGGTCCCATGCCGTCGCGGCGTCGTCGTGGTCACCGGCGCGGCCGTAGGCGGTGGCCCGTTGGGCGTCGGTGTAGTGCGGTGTGCGGCGGCAGGCGTTGGCCCAGGGGTAGTCGTCGTCGATGCGGAGGATCAGGGCTTCTGCGCGGTCGAACGCGCGGTCGGCGCTCGTGCGGTCGCCGGTCATCGCGTGTCCGTGGCCGAGGTGGACCAAGGCCAGAACACGGACCTTCGCGCACAGGCGAGCCTCGTCGGTCAGGGCAGCGTTGGCGTAGTCGATGACGGCGCCAGGGTCGCCTTCGTCGATGGCGTGCATCGCCTTGTTGGTGAGGGCGTAGCTGACGAGCTGGGGATTGCCGGAGCGGTGCGCCATTTCCAGTGCGGCGGTCCGCCAGTACCCGGATTGTTCCAGTGCGGCGGCGTCCTGGTAGAGCCAGCCGAGTAGTTCGGCGTAGGCGACGCCCATCTCCAGCAGTTCGTGTCGGACGGGGGTGTCAGCGGCGTGGACCAGGTGCCGGATCAGGTCGGTCTGCGCGGTGACGGTCGGGATGAGCATGTGCGGGCCGAGCCAGGTGTCGGCGCGGTAGTGGCCGAGGAGTTGCTGGCGGAAGTACTCCACCAGCTCAGGATTGACGGGTCCGCTCTGGCCGATGCGGCCGAGGGCGCCCGCTGTGACGCCTGCGATGCCCATCTCCAGGACTTGACGGCGGCGGATCACGATCGTGTCGTTGCGTTTCTCGGGGCGCAGGACACGGAGTTCTCCGCCCGCGTCGAGCAGCTCGTCCAGCCGATCGACGAGTTCGGGCGATGGACGCTTGTGCCCGTTGGCGACCTTCGACAGGTGTCCGTTGTCGCAGGGAACCAGGGCCGCCAGCTTGCGCTGGCTGATGTGCCGCTCGTTCATGAGCTGCCGCAGTTTCTCGCCGAAAGTCATCGCTGCCATTAGTACCCGTTTCGCCCCGGGATGCGGTGCTGTCCGGCGCTGTCCATCGAAGTGGACAGCGGACACCGCCTTTCACGCTAACGGCGGATGCGCTGTTTTGGAGTGCGAAAGGTGTCCCCGGACACATGAAACGGCCCCGGCCGGCGGGCGAACGCCGGTGGTCCCGGGGCCTGACCGGAAACGAGGTCCGGCTGTGAGAACGGTATCCGACTCGATGATCTCCTCAAGGGTGGTGACGGTGGACGGCATCCCGGCCGTCGCCTCGGCGCAGCCCGTCCGCCCGGCGTCCTGGTTCCCGCCGAACGTCATGCACTGGCGCGGCGAGGCCACCGGTTCCTGGTGGGCCATGACCCCGAGGGGCGGCCACCTGATCGAGGCGCCCACCGAGGAGGCGCTCGCCTACGAAGTCCACCGGATCATGGCCGGTGCGACGGTCTGATGCCCGACACCACCAGTGCAGACGACCCCCGCGATCTGACGCCCGCCGCCCACCTGGACGCGCTCGCGCGGGCCCTGGCCGACGCGGGGTGGTCGTCCACCGCGCGCTACGACCGGATCCCCGCGCTCATGCATGTGTTCGCCCGCGACATGCCCGGCTTTGGAGAGAGCGTCCGCGTCACAACAGGCACGGACGGGACGCCGTGGTTCCTGTCCTCCACGGGCGACCTGCTGGCGCCCTGCCAAGACCCGGCCAGTGCGACCACGAAGATCACCGCGATCCTCGCCCCACTGCTGACCGTCGTCCGCCCCCCAAGTAGCGGTTGACGCCTCCCCCTCGATCATCGTGGCCCCGGTCAACAGGCGCGCGCCGGAGCCAACGAGCCGACCCGCAGGCGCGCCGGAGGTGAACATGACCACCACGCTGGACCGCGTCACCGGCACCGGGAAGGACCCGCGGGAGCTGATCCCCGCCAAGGCGTTCGCGCTCTTGGTGGAGGACTTCCGCAACGCCACCCATGCCGGCCACGACTACTGCACCCGCGCAGTCGGGCAGAACCTGGTGTTCCTCAAGGCCGTCGGGAACATCCGCCGAGCCGAGCGACAGGACCCTCGCAACTACGTCCGCATCGTCCCGACCCCGCCCGTCGACCAGGCGTGGCACCTGAGCCTGCAGCGGACCGAGGTGTACGTTCCGATGAGCGTCACCTTCGCCGAATCGTTCATCCACCACCGCCCCGTCATGGACGACGACATCCGCTCGGGCGCCGCACTGGCCCGCACCATCCCCCGGCTCCACGCCACCGGTTACTACGTGGACCCGGAGTTCTGGGACGGTGAGGCCGGCACCAGTTGCTGCCCGCCCGAGTGCAACGACCAGGGCGGCCGCGACTGGCGATCCCTGGTGGACTGGAGCGGCTTCCTGCCACTGGACACCGCGCTCGCCATCCGCCTCTGATCGAACCCAGCCAGAAAGGGCAGCGCGTGCGCACCGACTGGACCGACCTGCCTGAGGACCTGCGGAACCGGATCGCAGTGAAGACGGGCTCGATCGCCCGCATCGATCCTGCGCCCACGGGCAACCACGCGGACATCGCGTCCACCCTGCACACCGCGACCGGGCGGGTCTTCGTCAAGGCCGCCCGCAAGCTGGACGACAGGGACGGTCCCGAGGTCATGTCGCTGCGCCGCGAAGCCTCCGTCAACCCCGCCGTGTCCGAGTTCGCTCCCCGGCTCCGCTGGCAGATCGAAGCCGGGGAGTGGCTCGCACTCGGATTCGAGCACGTCCAAGGACGTCCCGCCGACTTCTCCGCCGGGTCACCGGACTTGGAGACCCTCGCGAGAACCATCCACGCCATCCACGACGCACCATGCCCCGACGTGGCGATGCTGGCCGCCGAACGCCGCTGGCAACGGTTCGTCGACGACCCCGCCCCGCTCGCCGTCGGCGGCGTCCTGCTGCACACCGACCTCAACCAGGACAACTTCGTCATCACCACCGACGGCCGTGCGCACGTCGTGGACTGGGCCTTCGCCACGCGCGGCGCGCCCTGGCTGGAACTCGTCCTGCTCATCCCCTGGCTGCTCAAAGCAGGACACCACCCCCAGGCCGCCGAAGAATGGGTCGCCCAGTTCCGCGCCTGGGCCGAGGCCGACGCCACCGACATCGACACATTCACAGCCGCGTTCGCCCAGCAATGGCGAGCAGCCAGCGAACGACGCAACGACGCCTGGATCACCCGGCACGCAGACCTGACCGGACGCTGGGCGGACTACCGGCTGAAGACTCGGTCGATGACCAATGTGGGGCAGGGGGCTTAGGTCACGGCTTTGAGGATTCGGCGGGCGGTGCTTTGGATGTGGACCTCGTCGGGGCCGTCGTAGAGGCGGGCTTCGCGGGCGTGGCGGTACATGCGCGACAGCGGGAGGTCGTCGGTGAGGCCGGCGGCGCCGTGCACCTGGATGGCGCGGTCGACGACGTTGTGCAGCATCCGGGCGCCGACCACCTTGATCGCGCCGATCTCGATGCGGGCTTGGTCGCCCGCGTCGATCTGCTCGGCGGCCTGGAGGGTGAGCAGGCGGGCCGCCTGGATCTCGGTGTAGGAGTCGAACACGTGCTGCTGCATCAGCTGCTTCGCCGACAGCGGCTCGCCGAACGCGACGCGGGTGCCGAGGCGGGCGCACATCAGCTCGAACGCGCGCTGGGCCTGGCCGAGCCAGCGCATGCAGTGGAAGATCCGGCCGGGGCCGAGACGGTCCTGGGCGATGACGAAACCGTGGCCGCGCGGGCCGAGCAGGTTGTCGGCGGGCACCCGGACGTCCTCGTAGGCGACCTCGTAATGGCCGCCGTTCAGGCCAAGGACGGGCGTCTCGCGGACGATCCGGTATCCCGGCGTGTCCGTCGGGACGACGATCATGCTGAACGCGCGGTGCGGGGCCGTGCCCTCGGGCTCGGTGCGGCACATCACGGTGGTGTAGGCGGCCTGAGCGGCGCCCGTGGTGAACCACTTGCGGCCGGTGATGACCCATTCGTCGCCGTCCAGGACGGCCCGGGTCTGGAGCTGCGTCGGGTCGGAGCCGGCGTGGTCGGGTTCGGTCATCGCGAAGCTCGGGGACACCTCGCCCGCGACCATCGGGGCGAGATAGCGCTCGCGCCAGCGGGGGCTCGCGTACTTGTGCAGCATCAGCGAGTCCTGGAGCGTGAACGTGCCGAGGGCGAGCTGCCCCCATTCGCTGCGTCCCTGGACTTCGTTGACGTAGACGTAATCGAGGAAAGGCAGGCCCCCGCCGCCCAATTCCTTGGGATGCCCGAGCGCCCATAGCCCTTCTTTCTTCGCCTCGTCGCGGAGGCGGAGAAGGGTGTCGCGGTCACCGGAATTGAGGGCGGGTTCGGCCGGCTCCACACGTTCGGTCATGAACGCGTGGACGGCGTCGCGGACGTCCCGCACCCGGTCCGGGACGGGGAACAGCATCAGGCGCCGCCGGTGAGGTCGGCGGAGATGTCGCGGGTGCCGTAACCCTCGGGAGCGGCGACCTCGACGATGGGCTCGGGACGGTCGTCGAATTCCAGCCGCAGCGCCCGGGACATCGTCGCGTGCATCTCGTACATGCAGGTGATGTAGGTGAGCTGCAGGATCTCCTTGTCGGAGAGATGCTTCTGCAGGATCTCGAACACCCGGTCGGGAACGCGCCCGCCGTCCAGGACGAGCCCGTCGGTGTAGGCGAGGACGGCGCGCTCCAGTTCGGAATAGCAGTCGGCGGTCTGCCAGTGCGGAATGGACTCGATCCGCTCCTCCGACATTCCGAGCGCCCGCATCTGCTTGCAGTGCTGGGAGAACACGAACTGGCTGCCGCGCGCCCAGCCGGCCCGGCACTGCCCGAGCTCGCGCAGCACCGGGTCGAGGGAGGCGTTGCGGTACAGGGCGAAGCCGCGGACGGCGTGCCGGAACACGTCCGGGTCCTGGGCGAACACCGTCCACCAGTCGCCGGGCGAGCCGGTCGCGGTGCCGTGGTCGACGGCCGGGTCCCGGTCGGGCGCGAAAAGGTGGTCGTAGAAGAACAGGATGCGCTCGTCGGTGACCTCGGCGCGGGGGACCTCACGCAGACGCGGCATTGCTCTTCTCCCTGTCGGCGGTGCTGGCGGCGGTGCGGTCGGCGGCGGTCTTCGGCTCGTGCGAGACGTCGGACTCGTCGAAGGCGCGCGTCCAGCAGGCGAATTCGAGCAGGATCCCGTCGGGGTCCTGGAAGTAGAACGAGCGGACGAACACGCCCTCGTTGAATTCGGGCGCGACGCCCCACTCGCTGTCGTCGTGGTTGAGGATCGGGCTGACCTCGACGCCCTTCTCCTTCAGCCGCGTCCGGTACTCCTCGAACTTCTCCACCGGGACGTGGAACGCGACGTGGTTCATCGACCCGACGGCGCTGAGCAGCTCGCCCTGCTCGGGACGGGACTTCGGCGCGGAGATGCCGGGCACGGCGTCCGGCGCGTCCGGGAACCAGAAGAACGCGACGCAGTCGCCGCCGCCGCAGTCGAAGAAGAAGTGCTGGCCCATTCCGGCGGGCAGGTCGAGGGTCTTGATCAGCGGCATGCCGAGGACGCCGGAGTAGAAGTCGATGGTCCGCTGCATGTCGGACGAGACGAGCGCGAGATGGTTGATTCCGCCGAGTTCGAACTCGGTGTTCACGGCCATGGGGACCTCCCTTTTCAGGACGGGACGGCGGGAGCGCCGCGGCGGCTGCCGGTCCGGGACGTACCCCCGGAAGTTGACTTGACAGTCATATCAAGTTGCCCGATGCTCGGATACTGTTCCCGCGGACGACGGGTTGTCAAGCCCCGCGCGACGGGCGGGCGGCCCCCGGCGGAAGGACCAGGGCGATGGCGGAGACGGGTGCCGGGGAGGGCCCGCAGGCGCCGCTGACCGAGCGCGGCGCCCGCACCAGGGAGCGCCTCCTCACCGCGGCCCGCGAGGTCTTCGAGGAGCGCGGCTTCCTCGACACCCGGGTCGCGCACATCGCCCGGCACGCGAAGGTCGCCTACGGCTCCTTCTACACCTACTTCCCGTCCAAGGAGGCCGTGTTCCTCGAGGTCGCCGACCGGCTGTTCGAGGACATGACGCGGCACTCCTTCGCCCCCGCCGCCGGCCCCGAGCCCGCCGACCGGGTCCGCCGCGCCAACCGCTCCTACTACGAGGCGTACCGGCGCAACGCCAAGATGATGGCGATCATCGAGCAGGTCGCCACGTTCAACGTGGAGTTCCAGGAGATGCGGCGCAAGCACCGCGCCGAGTCGGTCGGACGGTCCGCGCGGGCGATCGAGCGCTGGCAGCGGGCCGGGCTCGTCGACAAGGACCTCGACCCGGAGATGACCGCCCGCGCGCTCGCCGCGATGGTCGACCACTCGCTGTACCTGTGGCTCGTCCAGGGCGACGACCCGTCCGACACCGAACGGCTGCTGGACACCCTCGACGCCCTCAACCTCCGGGCCCTCGGCCTGCGCCCCACCCCCTGAAGGAGGCCCCGTGCACGAGGAACCCGCGGCGTCGCGGCCGGACGCGCTGGCGCGAGCGCTCGCCGCCCGGCTGGGCGCGGACGTGACGGACCTGCACCGGCTCTCCGGCGGCGCGAGCCGCGAGACCTGGTCGTTCGACGCGGACGGCCGCGCGCTCATCCTGCGCCGCGACCCGCCGGGCTCGCCCGACCCGGGCGCGATGGCGCGCGAGGCGGCGCTGCTGGCGTCCGCCGCCCGCGCCGGCGTGCCGGTCCCGGCCCTGGCCGACCACGGGGACGACCTGGCCGGCGCGCCCTTCATGCTCATGGAGCGGCTGTCCGGCGAGACGATCCCGCGCCGGCTGCTGCGCGACGAGGCGTTCGCCGCGGTCCGCCCGCGGCTGGCCCGCGACCTCGGCGGCGTCCTCGCCCGCCTGCACACGATGGCGCCCGTCCCCGGCCTGCCCGAGGACGACCCGCTCGCCGCGATCACCGCCTACTACGAGGCGTTCGGCGAGCCGCGCCCGGCCGTCGAGCTGGCGCTGCGCTGGCTGCGCGAGCACCGCCCGCCCGCGTCCGGGCGCCGCGCGGTCGTGCACGGCGACTTCCGCAACGGCAACCTGATGATCGCGCCGGACGGCGTCACCGGCGTCCTGGACTGGGAGCTCACCCACCTCGGCGACCCCGCCGAGGACCTCGGCTGGCTGTGCGTGAAGGCGTGGCGGTTCGGCTCCCCGCATCCCGCCGGCGGCTTCGGCTCCCGCGACGACCTGCTCGCCGGTTACGCCGACGCGGGCGGCACTCCGCCGTCCCGCGACGAGCTGCACTGGTGGGAGGTGTACGGCACACTCCGCTGGACGATCCTCTGCCGCCACCAGGGCGAACGCTTCCTCAGCGGCTCCGACACGTCCATCGAGTACGCCGTGCTGGGGCGGAAGGTCTGCGAGCAGGAGCACGACGTCCTGCTCGCGCTCGGCCTGACGTCACCGGTGACCGTCCCGGACCCGCTCGCCGACGCGTCGCCGCAGCACTCGCCGCCGCACGACCGTCCCGGCGCGTCCGCGCTCATCGACGCCGTCGGCGCGTTCCTGCTGGAGGCCGAGCAGCCCGACGAGCGGCTGCGCTTCCACGCCCGCGTGGCCGCGTCCGCCCTGCGCATCGCGCGCCGCGAGCTCCTGCTGGGCGAGGCCCACAAGGCCGCCCACGCCGCCCGCCTGCGCAAACTCGGCTGCGAGACCGACGCCGACCTGGCGGCCGCCATCCGCGAAGGCGCCCTCGACGACCGCCGCGAGGAGGTGGTCGAGGCGATCCGCGCCGCGATCGTCGACAAGCTCACGGTGGTCAACCCCCGCCATCTCGCCCTCCCCGCCTGACGCGCGAGGTTTTCCACATTCGGCTATCCCCTTGTGGACGGCTGATCGGCTCGTGGAGGATTTTCGGCGTGACGCCACGAGTGGTGCTCGATCCCGACATCCCCGAGGGGGCGCGCGAGGTCCTCGCGGCCAACGCGCGCCTGCTGCCGCATCCGTCGGCGCCGCCGCCCCGCCCGCGTTTCGGCGGGCGGGGCTTCTCCACGGCCGTGCTGGCCGCGTCCCAGGCGCCGATCTGGGTCTACCTGCCCGTCCTCGCCTGCTGGCAGTACGGGAAGCGGGCGAAGATCGCCGGCGTCGTCGCCGAGGCCGCGGTCATCGCCCCCATTGCCATCTGGGGCTTCTACGGGCTGGCCTTCAACCTCCTGTGGGGCGTCCCGCTCCAGCTCATCGCCTTCATCGCCGTCTTCGTCCGGTCGGGCGAACCGGAACTGCCGAAACTGATCCGCCGCCATAAGGACGGCTACGTCCGCCCCGAAGAGCTCAACGGCCCCGCGCCCGCCCTCCTCGACCGTGCGCAGGCGGCCGTCGACGCGGTGATCCGGTCCGAGGTCAACCGGGAGGGCCTTCTGGACGAGGTGCGGAACACGGTGACCCTGCCCCGGCAGCTCTGGGACATCGCGCAGACGCTCGCCGAACTGTCCCGCCTGAACGCCGACCAGGCGCAGAAGACGATGGGGCTCAGCACACCGCGCGTCGTCGAGGCGCTGCGCCCCCAGCGCAAGGCGCTGAACCTGGCGACCGAGTCCGTCATCAAGCGCGTCGAGGCGCTCGAACGCTATGCCGCGCGCACACGGTCCGCGGACGAGGCGCTGCTCGAACTGCGCGCCCTCCGGAACCTGGCCGAAGGCACCGACGCCTACCGCGACCTGCTGGCCCGCACGGTCCGCGACGACCTGGCCATCGCCGAGATCGACGACCTGGCCGAGCGGGCACGGCAGATCGAGGAGGCCCTCCATGACAGCGTCGAACAAGCCCGCAGGGCCGGGCTCTCCCTGGTACCCCGGGCGAGCTGACCCCCGCCCCGCCTACCGGATGCCGGTCGGGATCACCGTCCTCGGCGCCGCCATCCTGACGATCCAGATCCTCTTCTGGATCTTCGCCCTGGTCTCCGGGTGACGTCCCGCCCCGGCCTCGCGAGACGGCCACAACGTGCGCGGTCAGAACCTGCGCGGCCGCGACCTGCGCGCCCTCGCCCAACGGTGGTCTTTTCGCCGGAGGCCGTACGCCCCGCGTTCATGTCGCGTACGTCCGCGCGCACGCATCGTTCGCCACCCTAACGACCGTGAACACTCCTCGCATGGGCATCCCCCAGCGCCTCGCCGAGCGCATGAGCATGGCGGAGCAGCACGAATACCTGCAGTCGAAGTTCTCCCGCCGCGGCCTGCTGCGCGGCGGCGCGGTCGCGGCGGGCGGCCTCGCCGCGGGCGGGCTGCTCACCGGCACCGCCCGCGCGTCGGCCCCGGCCGCCCTCCCCCTCCTCGCCCCGTCCCCCGAGCACGTCGACGGCTCGCTGGTGGCGCCGATCGGCCGGCACCTGGCGTTCGGCGCCGACCCGCGGACCGAGATGACCGTGTCCTGGCAGGTCCCCGTCGCGGTGAAGAAGCCGTTCCTGCGCATCGGCACGCACCCGTGGAACCTGTCGCACCGCATCGCGGCGGAGGTCCGCAGCCTCTACACCCCGGCCGGGGTGGGCTCCAGCCCCGACTTCACCCAGTACTACCTGCACGTCCGGCTCACCGGGCTGCACCCCGGCACGACCTACTACTACGGCGTCGGGCACGACGGCTTCGACCCGGCCAGCTCGCACCTCGCCGGGACGGTCGGGACGTTCACCACGGCCCCGGCGCGGCCGTCGAAGTTCACCTTCACCGCGTTCGGCGACCAGGGCGTCAGCTACCACGCGCTGGCCAACGACAGCCTGATCCTGGGGCAGAACCCGGCGTTCCACCTGCACGCGGGCGACATCTGCTACGCCGACCCGTCCGGGTCGGGCCAGACGAGCGACAGCTTCGACGTCCGGGTGTGGGACCAGTTCCTCGCCCAGACCGAGACGGTCGCCAAGCAGGTGCCGTGGATGGTCGGGTACGGCAACCACGACATGGAGGCCTGGTACTCGCCCAACGGGTACGGGGGCGAGGAGGCGCGCTTCCAGCTCCCCGGGAACGGTCCAGACCCGAAGAACCTGCCGGGCGTGTACTCGTTCGTGTACGGCAACACCGCCGTCATCTCGCTGGACGCCAACGACGTCTCCTACGAGATCCCCGCCAACCAGGGCCTGTCCAAGGGGAAGCAGACGGCGTGGCTGGAGGCGCAGCTGAAGTCGCTGCGCGCCCGGCGCGGCGTCGACTTCATCGTGGTGTTCTTCCACCACTGCGCGTTCTCCACCACCAACCAGCACGCCTCCGAGGGCGGCGCCCGCGACGCGTGGGTGCCGCTATTCGAGAAGTACCAGGTCGACCTGGTGGTGAACGGGCACAACCACGTCTACGAGCGCACCGACGCCATCAAGGGCAACGCGGTCGGCAAGCAGGTGCCGATCGGCGGCACGGCCCGTCCGGAGAGCGACGGCGTCGTCTACGTGACGGCGGGCGGCGCGGGCAGGAGCCTCTACAGCTTCCCGGTGCCGGACTCCTACGAGGGCCACGAGAAGCCGCTGGACTCCGTGGCCTCCTACGTCTGGGACAAGGACCGCAACAAGGTCCCCGAGACGGTGCACTGGTCGCGGGTGCGGTTCACCGGTTACTCGTTCATCCGGGTCGACGTGGCCCCGGCGACGCGCGGGCGGACCTCGACGCTGTCGGTGCGGGCGCTGGCCGAGAACGGCACGGAGATCGACCGGTTCGCGATCGCCCGTCCATCGCGCGCCTGACGCGCCCCGGTGGCCCACCGGCCGGCGGGCGGAACCGGGGTAGGTTCCGCCCGCGGCGGCTCGGCGGGACGGGGTCAGTCGGGCAGGTCGGCGACGCGCGGGGCGACCAGGCCGAACAGGTCGCCGATCGTGGTGAGGGCGGACGCGTGCAGGGCGCCGGCCGGGATCGGCGCGCCGTCCGGGCCCGCCAGCGGCCGCGTCGCGCACGCCTCGGCGACGACGGTGGGCCGGTAGCCGAGGTTGAACGCGCCCTGGGCGGTGAACTGCACGCACATGTGGGTCATGAAGCCCGCGAGCACCAGGTCCGGCCCGGCGTCCAGGCGGCGCAGCACGTCCAGCAGGTCGGTCTCGTGGAAGGCGTTGGGGTAGCCCTTCACGACGACCGGCTCGCCGTCGCGGGGCGCGACGCGGGAGTCGATCCGCCCGATCTCGGCGCGGATGTCGTACGGGCTGCCCTCGCCGCCGTCGTTGACGACGTGGACCACCGGCGTCCCGGCGGCGCGGGCGCGGCCGAGCAGCCGGGCGCCCGCGTCCAGGGCCGGGTCGGCGCCGGGCAGCGCCATGACGCCGGTCCGGTAGGTGTTCTGGAAGTCGATCAGGACGAGGGTGCTGGTGGACAGCGCGGGCAGCGTCCCGTCCAGGCCGATCACCTGGCGCAGCGTGGTGGAAACGGTCATCTCAATCCTCCTGTGATGGTGAAAATCGGGCAGCATGCATCGCCGGCCCGACCGGGCCGGAGTTCAGGGGTTGCGCAGGTCAGGCGGCTGTGCGGAACCGCCGCCGGTAGGCCGCGGGTGTGGTGCCGAGCCGCCGTCTGAAGGCGCGGTGCAGCGTCTCGACCGAGCCGAGGCCGCACGCGCCCGCGACCCGGTCGAGCGGCTCGTCGGTGCCCTCCAGCAGCCGCCGCGCCGCCTCCACCCGCGCCGCCTCGACGAAGGCGGCCGGGGTGGTGCCGGTCTCCTTGCGGAAGACCCGGGTGAAGTGGCGTTCGCTGAGGCTCATCCGGTCGGCGAGCGCCGCCGCCGACAGGTCGGCGGCCGGGTTCGCGGTGATCCACGCCCGCAGCTCGTCGAGGTCGCGGCGCTCGGCCGGGGCCTGCCAGAGCGGGACGCTGAACTGGCTCTGCCCGCCCTGCCGCTTGAGATACATCACCAGCTGCCGGGCGACGGCGAGGGCGAGCCGCTCGCCGTGGTCCTCGGCGACGAGGGCGAGCGCGAGGTCCATGCAGGCGCTGATGCCCGCGCCCGTCCAGACGTTGCCCGACCGGACGTAGATCGGGTCGGGGTCCACGACGACGTCGGGGTGGTCGGCCGCGAGCCGGTCCGCGGTGGCCCAGTGGGTGGTGGCCGTCCGGCCCGCCAGCAGGCCCGCCGCGGCGAGCAGGTGCGCGCCGACGCACACCGAGGCGACGCGGCGGGCGTGCGGGGCGGTCGCGGCGATCCAGCCGACCAGGTCCGGGTCGATCACCGGGGCGCCGGCGCGGTCCACCGCGCCCGGCACCACCAGGGTGTCGACCCGGTCACCGACCTCGGCGAACGTCAGGTCGGTGGCGACCCGGACGCCGGCGCCGGTGCGCACCTGGCCGCCGTCCGGCCCGGCGAGCAGCACCCGGTAGGGCGTCCCGCCGGACATCTCCCGGTTCGCGAGCGCGAACACCTCCGCGGGCCCGGTGACGTCGAGCAGGTCGACGTCCGGGAACACGGCGACGACGACACGGTGCGGAGCGGACATGACCCCATTGTCACCGGTGCGGGGCCATGTCCGCCACGACGAGGTTCTGTCACATCCGGACGCCGGGGGTGGCGCCGCTCAGGCGGTGACGGGCACCTCGGCGAGCGCGCGGCGCTCGCCGGCCTCGCGGAGCCAGACCGCGGTGGCCAGCGCGGCGACGAGCGAGGCGGCAGCGCACAGCACCAGGCCGACGGAGAACCCGTGCGACAGCGCGTTGAGAGCCGCCTCGGCGGGCGCGCCCGGGATCCCGAGGACGGCGAACGGACCGCCCTTGTCGAGGCGGCGCGCGCCGAACCGCCGCATCATGCGCGGCAGGACGGGGCCGAGCAGGCACGGCACGCCCTGAAGGACGACGAAGAAGACCGCCGCGTGGACGCCCGTCTTGTGCTGGAGCGCCCCGATCCGGATGCTCAGCGCGTAGACGCTGCCGAGGAAGGAGAACATCCCGATGACGGCCGCCGCCGCGGCGGCGGAGAAGGCCGGGATCCGGAACACCGCAAGGTGCAGCATCGGCTCCGGCACCTTGCGCTCGACCAGCACGAACGCGACGAGGCCCGTGACGCCGACGACCAGCGCGACGATGGTGCGCGGCGACGTCCAGGACACCCCGGCGCCCTCCACGATCCCGTACAGCAGCGCGAACATGCCGACGGCGATGGACGCCTGCCCCGGCCAGTCCAGCGACCGTCCCTCGGGCGACTTCGACTCCCGCGCGAACACCGCTGTCACCAGCAGGCTGGCCAGCGCGAGCGGCGCGACGAGATAGAACGAGGCGTGCCAGGAGACGTTCTCGGCGAGCGCCCCGCTCACGACGACGCCGAGCATGGTGCCGAGCGACATGCTGAGCGTCCAGGTGGCGACGCCGCGCGAGCGCTCCTCGGCCGTCGACGCGCCGGCCACGGCGATGGCCAGCGAGGTCGGGATCAGCGCGCCCGCCCCGATGCCGGCCAGCGCCTGCCCGGCCCACAGCTGGTGGACGCCGTGCGCGGACCCGGACACCAGCGCGCCGGCCGCGAGCACCACGGTGCCCGCCATCAGGACGCGCTTGCGTCCCAGCAGGTCGCCGAGCACGCCGAACGACAGCTCGAGGATGGCGGTCGGCAGCAGGAACGCCGACGTCACCCAGGCGAGCGCGACGCCGTCGGCGCCGAGCGACTCCTGGATGGTCCCGTTGATGGGCGCCGGGACGACGTTGGCGATCTGCGAGACCATGATGGCCAGGCAGGCGGCGGCGAGCGTCCCGAGGGCGGAACGCCTGGAGGGTGGATTCACAGGGCGTGCTCCTTCGACGTGAGCGGTTCTCCGCTCCGCGGTGACCCTAATGTGACGGCGGTTACCCCATTTGAGAAATAGATTCGCTGGATGGTTGTCATTCAGCCGACGGATACACGGTGCCGCCACGCGACTCCGGGACGCCGGTATCCGTCCCGTCGATGACCGTCATCCGGGATACCGATCACTCGTGCCCTTTTGCCGCGACCGCGCCGTCTGCTTCCTTTGGTGACACCCCTCTGACCTGAGCGAACGCCAGGCATCGTCGAGTCGGCCGAAGGTTGTCCCCTTGTGCACCTGCGCATCCCACACCCCTGCTGAAGGCCACACCGAAGCGCCCGCGCCTTCGTCCGAGACCGAGACCGCGACCGCGACGTCCGGTCGCCGGGCGGTCCTCAGGGCCGCCGTTCTCGGCGGCGGCGCGGCGGCCCTCGCCGGCCTCGCCCCGTCCGCCGCGCAAGCCGCGCAGGCCGCGCCCGGTGGGCGCCGGCCCGGCCATCGCGGCACCGAGCTGTTCCTGCTGGGCACCGCCGCCGGGCCGCCGCCGCTCGCGGCCCGGACCGGCATCGCGTCCGCGCTGGTCGTCAACGGCCGCACCTACGTGATCGACGCCGGACGGGCGGCCGTCACCCAGTTCATGCGGGCCGGGCTGTCGATGCCGTCCCTCGCCGGGATCTTCGTGACGCACCTGCACGCCGACCACACCGTGGACCTGTTCTCGTTCCCGCTGCTCAGCGCCGGTGTCGTGGGCAAGCAGGGATTCCAGAAGCCGATCGAGGTGTACGGGCCCGGCTCGGCGGGACGGCTGCCGGCGGGTCCGCCGCCCGGGTCCCACTGGGTCGAGGCGGACGATCCCGTCCCCGGCATCGCCGAAGTGCTGCGCCTGTCGAACGCGGCGTTCGCCTACTCCACGAACGGGTTCATCGCCGAGCACATGGGCAGCGACCCGGCCGACTACGTCCGGGTCCACGAGATCCAGCCGCCCGCGTCGGCGGGGGCGAGCGCGTCCGCCACCGCGCCGCGGATGGACCCGTTCCCGGTGATGGAGAACGACGACCTCAAGGTCACCGCGATCCTCGTCCCGCACGGGCCGGTGTTCCCCGCGCTCGCCTACCGGATCGAGACCGAGGACGGCGTGATCGTCTTCTCCGGCGACACCGCCCGGACACCCAACATCCCGCGGCTGGCCGACGACGCCGACGTCCTCGTGCACGAGGCCTACCATCGGGACGCGGTGGCCGCGATCGGCTATCCCCCGGCGGTCGTCGAGCACATCGGCGCCGTCCACACCGAGGTGGGAGAGCTGGGCGCGGTCGGCGTCGAGTCGGGGGCGCGGCACATCGTGATCAGCCACATCTCGCCGGCCGACCCGTCGATCCTCTCGGACGCCGCGTGGCAGAAGGCCGCCGACCGCAGCGCCCGGAAGGCCCGCTACAGCGGCCGCATCACGCTGGGCCGCGACCTCGACCGTTTCGACGTCGCCAAACCCCGCCGATAACTCGTTGAGTTGCGGCGAGTCGTTGTTATGCGGCCCGCCATAACAACGACTCGCCGCAAGTCAACGCGAGGGGCGTCAGCCGAAGGGGCCGGCGCGGCCTAGGAGGGCGGGGGCTGGTTTGCCGAGGAGGTCGGCGAGCCAGGTGCCGGTCGCGGCGACGGCGTCCATGTCGATGCCGGTCTCGACGCCGCTGCGGTGGAGGGCGTAGAGGAGGTCCTCTGTGGCGATGTTGCCGGTGGCGGCGGGCGCGAACGGGCAGCCGCCGAAGCCGCCGGTGCTGGCGTCGAGGGTAGGCACGCCCAGGTCGACGGCCGTGAGGGCGTTGGCGTAGCCGGTGTTGCGCGTGTTGTGGAAGTGGAAGCGCAGCGGGGTGCCGGGTGCGGCCGCGCGGACGCGGGCCGTCAGGTCGCGGACCTGGGCGGGGACGCCGACGCCGATCGTGTCGGCGATCGCGATCTCGGCGGCGCCGGCGGCGTGCGCGCGGCGGGCGATCTCGGCGACGCGCTCCGGCGGCGTCTCGCCCTCGAACGGGCAGCCGAACGCGACGGCGATCGTGACGCCGGCGGGGACGTCCGCGTCGCGCGCGGCGGCGGCGATGCCGTCCCAGGCGTCGAGCATTTCGGCCATCGTCCGGCCCTGGTTGCGGACGCTGAACGTGTCGGACGCGACGAGCACGACGTTCACCTCGTCCACCCCCGCTTCGAGGGCGCGGTCGAGGCCGCGCCGGTTGAGGACGAGGCCGCTGTAGGAGACGCCGTCGCGGCGCGGGACCCCGGCCATGACCTCTTCGGCGCCCGCCATCTGCGGCACGCGCTTGGGGTTGACGAACGAGACGGCCTCGATGCGGCGGGCCCCGGCGTCCACGCAGCGGGAGATGAAGGCGATCTTGTCGTCCGGGGTGAGCGGGCGGGCTTCGTTCTGCAGCCCGTCGCGCGGCCCCACTTCCAGGACTGTTGTATGCAACCCGGCCTCCATCTTGCGAGCTTCGACCCTTCTGCGACTATATTGCATGCAATCAGCTCAGAGAGGGGGTGCGATGGCGCGGGCGACGGACGCCGCGTACGACGCGGTGCGGCGGATGATCCTCTCCGGTGAGGCGGCGGCGGGCAGCCGGCTCGGCGAGGCGGAGCTGGCCGAGACGCTGGGGCTGTCGCGCACGCCCGTCCGCGAGGCGTTGCAGCGGCTCGGGGCGGACGGCCTGGTCGAGGTGCTGCCGCACCGGGGGGCGCGGGTCGTCCGGTGGACGCGGCGGGACCTGGAGGAGATCTTCGAGCTGCGGTCGCTGCTGGAGCCGTACGCGGCGGCGCGCGCGGCCCGCCTGGCGCCGGACCGGGACGCCCTCTCCGACCTGCTGGGCCAGTGCGACGCGATGGAGCGTGCCGCGGCCGACGGCGACCTCACCCGGGTCGCGCAGCTGAACGCGCTGTTCCACGCCGCCGTCATCGAGGCGTCGCAGAACCGGCGGCTGCCGGCGATGCTGACGTCGGTCATGCACGCCCCGCTGATCATCGGGACGTTCCGCCGCTACGACGCCGGCGCGATGGCCCGCAGCATGAACCACCACCGCGAGCTGGTCGCCGCGCTGGCCGCCCGCGACCCCGACTGGGCCGAATCGGTGATGCGCGCCCACATCCGCGCCGCCGCGGCCAACCTGACGGAGGACGAACGATGACCGGTGCGCTCGGCGACCTGCGGGTCGTGGAGATGGGCCAGCTGCTGGCGGGCCCGTTCTGCGGGCAGCTGCTCGGCGACTTCGGCGCCGAGGTCGTCAAGATCGAGCCGCCGGGGTCCGGGGACCCGATGCGCGAGTGGGGGCGGGAGAAACCGCACGGCATGTCGCTGTGGTGGCCGATCCTCGCGCGCAACAAGAAGTCGGTGACGCTGAACCTGCGCACGCCGGAGGGCCAGGCGCTCGCCCGGCGGATCATCGCGCAGGCGGACGTGCTGGTGGAGAACTTCCGTCCCGGCACCCTCGAACGCTGGGGCCTGGCACCCGCCGACCTCCACCGGGAGAACCCGCGGCTGATCATCACCCGGGTCACCGGCTACGGGCAGGACGGCCCCTACGCGCCGCGCGCCGGTTTCGGTTCGATCGGCGAGGCGATGGGGGGCATCCGATACGTCACCGGCGATCCCGACAAGCCGCCGTCCCGCGCGGGGATCTCGCTCGGCGACGAGCTGGCCGGCACGTTCGCCGCGCTCGGCACCCTCGTCGCGCTGCACGCCCGGCACCGGACGGGCCGCGGCCAGATCGTCGACTCCGCCCTCTACGAGGCGGTGCTCGCGCTGATGGAGTCGCTCGTCCCGGAGTGGGAGATCGCCGGCTACCAGCGGGAACGCACCGGGTCCGTGCTGCCGAACATCGCGCCGTCCAACGTCTACCCCACGCTGGACGGCCCGGTCCTGATCGCCGCGAACCGCGACACGATCTGGCGGCGGCTCGCCGCGCTGATGGGCCGTCCGGACCTGGCCGACGACGAGCGCTACGCCACGCACGGCGCGCGCGGCGCGAACGCGGAGGAACTGGACGACCTGATCGGCGCGTGGACCTCCGGCCAGAGCTCCGCGTCGCTGCTGGAACTGCTGCACGAGAACGGCATCCCGGCCGGGCTGACGTACCGCGCCAAGGACATGCTGTCCGACCCGCACTACAAGGCCCGCGAGGCGATCATCCGGATGGCGCACCCCGACTTCGGCGACTTCCCGATGCACAACGTGTTCCCGAAGCTGTCCGAAACCCCGGGCGAGGTGCGCACGCTCGGCCCCGCCCTGGGCCAGCACAACGCCGAGGTCTACGGCGACCTCCTCGGCCTGCCCCCCGACGAGATCGCCGCCCTGAAGGCGGCCGGCACCATCTGACGGCCGGACACCGCCGCCCGGATAGAGCGTCCGGGCGGCGTGCCGTTCTCAGCAGTACTTGGACGAGCCGGCGCTGCCCCACGAGCAGGAGTCCGCCGCCGCGCCGCTCGGGTAGCGCAGGTAGGCGGTGTCACCGGTGTTGTTCCAGATGTAGGCCCTGGAGCCCCAGTACCGGTTCGTCGCGGTGTTCGTCCCCCGGCCCGTGTGCACGTAGACCGACTTGTGCCCCTTGATGGTGAACGAGCCGAACGTATATGTGTGGCCGGACTTGTCGCGCAGCGTGACCCCCTTGAGCTGCTTCGACGTCGTCGAGGTGTTGTAGAGCTGCACCCATTCGGCGTTCAGCGACGTGTTCGACCCCGTGTCCGTGCCGGGCGAGTCGAAGTAGACCCGGTAGATCTGCACCGGGCTCGCGGCCTCCGCCGGCGCCGCCGCCATCAGCCCCGCCGCCACCGCTCCGGCGATGGCCACGGCCCCCGAAACAACGATCCTCTTCACCCCGGGAACCCCTTTCGTCGATCAGCGAATGCCTATTTGTACAGGTATTCGCGGACACATGGTTGGGTGTGGCCATGTGTGGGTCCGAGGGCAACCGCGAGGCCCTCTCAGACGTCCCCCGACTCCGTGTTTTCCCTGATGAAGCCCGAAGTCGCGGCGTCAGAACGTGACGACGACCTTGCCGTGGACGTGCCGTCCGGCCTGCAGCGCCACCGCGTCGCGGACCTTCTCGATCGGGAAGGTCGCGGCGATCGGGACGGTGAGCTCGCCGGCGACGATCGCGTCGGCGATCCGCTCCAGGGCGTCCGGTCGCGCGTCGAAGCCGCCGGTGGGGCGCACGCCGCCGGGAGGGGTGGGCCCCGCGGCGATCGTGGAGATCCGCTCGGGCGGGACGCCGAGCGCGAGCGCGGTCTCGGCCGTCTCGGTGCCGAACAGGTCGGTCGCCGCGGTCACGCCATCGGGAGCAATGGCCCGTACCCGGTCGGCCAGCCCGGCGCCGTAGGCCACGGGCTCGGCGCCCAGCCGCCGCAGGAACCCGAAGGTGCCCTCCGAGGCGGTGCCGATCACGGTGGCGCCGGCGAGCTTCGCCAGCTGGACGGCGAACACGCCCACGCCGCCGGCGGCACCGCCGATCAGGACGGTGTCGCCGGACCGCAGGCCGATCGCCGCCAGAGCGGCGGCGGCGCTCAGCCCGGCCACCGGAAGCGTGCTCGCCACCTCGTCGCTGACGCCGTCCGGCGTGTGAAAGAGCATGTCGAACGCCCCTGCCGGCACCTTGACCACCAGGAACTCGGCGGCGGCCCTCCCCAGCGCGCCGCCGTGGACGCGGTCGCCGGCGGCGAAACCCGTGACGCCGGCGCCGACCTCGTCGACGACGCCCGCGAAGTCGGATCCGAAGCCGGACGGCAGGGTGATGCCGAACCGCGCCGCCGCCTCGGGCCGCGCGGCGATGCTCCAGTCCATCGGGTTCAGCCCGACGGCCGTCACGCGGACGCGGACCTCGCCCGGGCCGGCGTGCGGCTCCGGGACGTCGCGCAACTCCAGTACCTCGGGACCTCCGAACGTCTCATGGATGACGGCTCGGCTCATGGCGGACCTCCTGCAGCACAGTGATAGGACTCGGTCCCATCACTGTACCCGAGTGATGGGACCAAGTCCCGTACACTGTCCTCATGGCCCGCTGGCAGCCCAACGCGTCGCAGCGACTCGTCGCCGCCGCCCTCGACCTCTTCGCGGAGCGCGGCTACGAGAACACGACGGTGACCGACATCGCGCAGCGCGCCGGCCTGACGAAGAGCACCTTCTTCCGGCACTTCCCGGACAAGCGGGAGGTCCTCTTCGGCCGGGACACGATGACCGAGCTCCTCGCCAAGGGGATCGCCGCGGCCCCCGCGACCGCCACCCCGCTCGAAGCGGTGGCGAGCGCCCTGGACGCGGTCGGACGCGAAGCCTTCACCCCCGCCCGCCGCGAGTTCGCCGCCCGCCGGCGGGCGGTGATCGTCACCCACCCGGAACTGCAGGAACGCGAGGCGCTGAAGGGACTCGCCCTCACCGCCGCGATGGCCGGCGCGCTCCAGCGGCGCGGCGTTCCCGACCTGACCTCGCGCGTGGCCGCGGAACTCGGCGCGCTCGCCATGAAGATCGCCTTCGAGCGCTGGAGCGACACGTCCAACGACGACGACTTCGGCGAACTGGCCCACCAAACCCTCCGCGACCTCCACGAGGCCAGCGCCTCCTGCTGACACGCGACGCGTCGGATCAGAAGTCGGCGCGGTGCCTGCCCTGGTACCGGGAACGCGTCGCCATCGCCGTCGCCGACGCGCCGAGGAAGGCCACGCCCCCGGCCACGAAGCCGAGCACCGCCGCCGTGACGACCATCAGGCTCACGGTTCCACCCCCGGCTTCGAGCAGCGTCGGCCTAAGTCGTGAGCGGGGGGTTCTTGGTCAGGCCTGTTCGGGGTCTTGGCCTTGGGCGGAGCGGCCGCCGTCTACCGGGACGATCGCGCCGTTGATGAAGCTCGCCTCGTCCGACAGCAGGTGGCGGACGGTGGCGGCGACCTCATCGGGGCGGCCGACGCGGCCGAGCGGGTGGAGGGCGCGCATCTCGGCCTCGATCCGCGCGACGGTGGCCGGGTCCTGCGCGGCGAGGTACGCCTCATAGCGGGCGGTGGTGATCGAGCCCAGCGCGACGACGTTCACCCGGACGCCGCGCGGGCCGTAGTCCACCGCGAGGGCGCGGCTGAAGCCCTCGACGGCCGCCTTCGCCGTCGCGTAGGTGAGCGAGCCCCGGACGGGCCGCGTCGCCTGGTGGGACGAGACGTTCACGATCGCGCCGCCGGTGCCGGCGTCCAGGAAGCGGCGGATCGCGGTCAGCGATCCCACGACGGCCGGGTCGAAGTTCAGCGCCACCGCGTCGAGGACCTCGCGCGGGTCCGGGACGTCCACGGCGGCGTCGCGGAAGACGGCGGCGTTGTTGACCCAGCCCTTGAGGGTCCCCATGGCCTGCGCGGCGTCCGCTGCCCGCGCCGCGACGGCCTCGTCCCGCAGGTCGCCGGCTACCGCCGCGACGCGCGGGCCGGTCGCCCAGTCGAGGGCGGACGGGTCCAGGTCGGCCGCCACCACGTGCCCGCCGTCGGCGAGGAGGCGCTCGGCGATGGCCCGGCCGATGCCGCGGGCGGCGCCGGTGACGACATAGGAGAGCTCCACGGTCCGGAAGGTACCACCGCGTTTGGCCTTGGACGTGGGGGCAGGGGACACCCCGACACGGGTTTCGAGGAGGAAGCGATGACCGACGTCTTCACGGTGCTGGCGAACGACCACACCGAGGTCAAGCAGATGCTCACCGAACTGGAGGCCGGCTCGGCGGGCGCGTCCCAGGCGTCCGTCCACGGCGAGGACGCGCTCCAACTGCGCAAGAAGATGGTGGAGCAGCTCATCATCGAGGAGTCCAAGCACGAGGCGGTCGAGGAGGAGTACTTCTGGCCGGCCGTGCGCGAGCTGGTGACCGACGGCGACCGGCTCGCCGACCATGCCGTCGAGCAGGAGCAGGCGGCGAAGAAGGTGCTCAACGAGCTGATCGGGCTGGACGCGGGCGAGGCGCGGTTCGAGGAGCTGCTGGCCAGCTTCGTCACCGACGGCCGCGCGCACATCGCGTTCGAGGAGACCGAGGTCTGGCCGGCGCTGCGCAGGGTCATCACCGACGAGCGGGCGGAGCAGCTCGGCGAGAAGCTCGAGAAGGGCAAGAAGACGGCGCCGACGCGCCCGCACCCGAACACCCCGCCCAAGCCCGGAATTCTCAAGGCCGCCGGGCCCGCCGTCGCGGCGGCCGACAAGGTCCGCGACAAGCTCACCGGCCGGGGCCAGGACTGACATCCCAGGAGGAACGGCCATGACCGACTCGACGCGGCTGGCGCTGGTCACCGGCGCCTCCACCGGCATCGGACGCGCGCTCGCGGACGAGTTCGCCCGGCACGGCTTCCACGTCATCATGGCGGCGGAGAACGCGGAGATCACCGCGGCGGCGCAGGCCGTCGGCGACGCGACGCCCGTCCGGGTGGACCTGGCGCGGCCGCAGGGGGTCGAGGAGCTGTACGCCGCGGTGGGCACGCGCCCGCTGGACGCCGTGGCGATCAACGCGGGCGTCGGCGTGGGCGGCGACTTCGTCCGCGACAACGCGCTCGCCGACGAGCTGAACCTCGTCGACCTGAACGTCCGGTCGGCCGTCCACCTGGCGAAGCTCGTGCTGCACGACATGGTCCGGCAGGGCCGGGGCCGGATGCTGTTCACCTCGTCGATCGCCGCGACGTCGCCGGGGCCGTACCTGGCGACGTACGCGGCGTCCAAGGCGTTCCTGTACTCGTTCGCGGAGGCGCTGCGGCACGAGTTGCAGGGCACCGGCGTCACCGTGACGGCGCTGCTGCCCGGCCCCACCGAGACCCGGTTCTTCGAGCGCGCCGGGGTGCTCGACACCCGGCTCGGCAAGTCCGGCAAGGACGATCCGGCGGACGTGGCGCGGCAGGCCTACGACGCGCTGATGGCCGGCAAGGACCACGTCGTCACCGGCTCGGCGCGCAACAAGGTGCAGACGACGGCGTCCAGGGCCATGTCCGAGCCGGCCAAGGCGAAGATGCACGCCCTGATGTCCAAGCCCGGCGGCTGACCCGGCCCGCCGCCGCCCGTCAGGCGAGCGCGAGGGTGATGATCGGGGGGCTGGTCGGACGGCTGGAGCCGCCCGCCGGTTCGATCGTGACGCCGAAGCTCCGCGCGTCGCCGAGCCCGCCCGCGACGACCGGACGCGGCTTCCCGGACAGGTCGAGCGTCCCTGCGGAGCGCGGCGCGGTCGGGCCGAGCCACCACATCTGGTAGGTCCGGGCGGGGGGTAGGTGCCGCAGCCGGGACGTGGTGACGACCGCCTTGCCGAGCGAGCGCGACGACACGACGGTGACGGTGGCGCCGGTCGGTGCGCGGGTGGTCGAGGTATGCGCGTCCGGCGCGGTCATTACGGCCGTGACCTGGCGGTTCAGGGCTTGGGCGTGCTCGGCGGAGCGCTGGAAGTGCCATGCCGCACCGCCGCCGAGCACGGCCAGCACGAGGCAGGCCGCGGCGGCGAGCCACGCCAGTCCGCGGGTGCCGGGGGACGGGAGGCGGCGGCCCAGCGGCGGCGGCGACTGGCGGGTCCTGGCGATCTCCGCCATGACGCGTCCGCGCAGCTCGTCGGGGGGCCGGCGGGACGCGGCCAGCGCGAGCCGGGCCGCGGTCTCGCGGAGCCCGGCGGCCTCCTCGGCGCAGGCGGTGCAGCCGGACAGGTGGCGCTCGAAGCGGCGCCGCTCGGTGTCGGCGAGCGCGTCCAGGGCGTAGGGGCCGGCGAGGTCGTGCGGGTCGTGGGTCATGGCTGCACTCCCAGGCAGTCACGCAACCGGATGAGTCCGTCGCGCATCCGGGTCTTGACGGCGGCGAGGCCGACGCCGAGCAGCTCGGAGACCTCGCGGTAGGTGTAGCCGCCGAAGTAGGCGAGCGTGATCGACTCGCGCTGCGTCTCGGTCAGGTGCCGCAGGCAGCGGCGCACCTGCCGGTGCTCCAGCCGGGTGCCGACCTCCTCGGCGACCTGGTCGTAGTCGGGCGCGGGCGCGGCGGCGCGCTCCTGGCGGGCGCGGTCGGCCTGGCTGGAGCGCACCCGGTCGACGGCGCGGCGGTGCGCCACGGTCAGCGCCCACGACGTCGCGCTGCCGCGTTCGGGGCGGTAGTGCGAGGCCTTGCGCCACAGCTCGACCAGCACGTCCTGCGCGATCTCCTCGGCCTGCGCCGGGTCGCGGACGACCCGCAGCGCCAGCCCGTAGACGGGCCCGGACAGCCGCTCGTACACCTGCCCGAACGCGTCCTGGTCGCCGCGCGCGACGCGGCCGAGCAGCTCGGCCAGGTCGGGCGGCTCCGCGCCGGTCGCGCGCGGCCCTTCGACCGGTTCGTTCATCTTCACACCGGTGGTTCGGTGCGGACGGCCCCGAGGATGGGTCCCGATCCCGATCGAGATCCGACCCATCCGCCCGCCGTCCGGCCCCGAACACCGGGTGTGACAGGCGAGAGAGCAACCGGACCACTGCGGTGGGTGACGGCCGCGCTGCGCGGGCTACTGGCCGCCGCCGCCGCGATGGGGGTGGCGGAGCTGGCGGCCGGCGTGCTCGGCCGGGCGTCGTCCTCGCCGCTGCTCGCGGTCGGCGCGGGGTTCATCGACCTCACCCCGGTGTGGTTGAAGGACTTCGCGATCCGGCATTTCGGCAGCGACGACAAGACGGTCCTGCTGCTCGGCCTCGGCGCCGGGATCACGGTGGCGGCCCTGGTCATCGGGCTGCTGAGCCGGTTCCGGCTCGCCTGGGGCCTGATCGGGCTCGGCGCGTTAGGGGCCGCCGGGGTCGTCGCGGCGCTGACCCGGCCGGTCGCCGAGCCGGTCGACGCCGTCCCGTCCGCGATCGGCGCGCTCGCCGGCATGACGGCACTGGCCCTGCTGGTGCGCGGTACCCGCCCATCCTCCATCGCGCCTCCCGAGGCTCGCGGCACCGCTACCCCGGACGACGGCGGCGCAACCGAGCAGCCGGAACGCCGCCCCGAGGACGCGGGCGTCGATCGCCGCCGCGTGCTGCTGACCGGTGCCGGGGTGATCGGCGTCGCCGCGGCCGGCGGGGTGTCCGGGCGGGTGCTGCTGCGCCGCGGCGACGTCTCCTCCGTCCGCGCGAAGCTGCGGCTGCCGCGCGCGGCGAGCCCGGCGCGGCCGGTGCCGCCGGAAGCCCAGATACGGGTGCCGGGGATGACGCCGTTCCGCACCCCCAACAGGGACTTCTACCGGGTCGACACCGCGCTCACCCTGCCGCAGGTCGAACCGCGCGACTGGACGCTGCGCATCCACGGCATGGTCGCCCGGCCCGTCGAGATGTCGTTCGACGACCTGCTGCGCGAGGCGCTGATCGAACGCGACATCACGCTGTCGTGCGTGTCCAACCAGGTCGGCGGCGACCTCGCGGGCAACGCCCGCTGGCTGGGCGCGCCGCTGGCGCCTCTGCTGCGCCGGGCGGGGATCGCTTCCGGCGCCGACCAGATCCTGTCCCGCTCGTCCGACGGCATGACGCTGTCCACCCCGATCGAGACGATCCTGGACGGCCGGGACGCGCTGCTGGCCGTCGGGATGAACGGCGAGCCGCTGCCGGTCGCGCACGGCTTCCCCGCCCGGATGGTCGTCCCCGGCCTGTACGGCTACGTCTCGGCCACCAAGTGGGTCGTCGACCTCAAGGTCACCCGGTTCGCGACCGACCACGCGTACTGGACCAGGCGCGGCTACGCCGAGCGGGCGCCGATCAAGACGTTCTCCCGCATCGACGTGCCCAAGCCGCTGGCCACCGTCAACGCCGGACGGGTCGCCGTCGCCGGCACCGCGTGGGCGCAGCACCGCGGCGTCGACGCCGTCGAATGGCAGGTCGACGACGGCCCGTGGCGGCAGGCGCGGCTCGCGCCCGTCCCCGGCCTGGACACCTGGCGGCAGTGGATCGCCGAGTGGGACGCCGCGCCCGGGTCCCACACGCTGCGCTGCCGCGCCACCGACGGCACCGGCCGCACCCAGCCCGAACACCGCACGCCGCCGTTCCCGGACGGCGCGACCGGCTGGCATTCGGTGGTGGTCACCGTCACCTGACCGGCCCCGCCGCAATCCACACCACCCAGAACCCATCGGTATCCGAAGCAAGGAGATCACCATGTACCGCACCCGCATCGCCGCAGGCGTCCTCGCCGCGGCCGCCGTCGCCACCGCAACGGCGGCCTGCTCCAGCAACGACGACGGCAAGGACGGCGGCACCGCCGCCGCGCCCGCCGGTTCGGCACCGGCCACGGCCGCGAGCAGCTCACCGGCCTCCGACCAGCCGTTCGGGCCAGCCTGCTCGGCCGTCCCGGCGTCCGGCAAGGGCAGCTTCAGCGGCATGTCCGCCGACCCCGTCGCGACCGCCGCGTCCAACAACCCGGTGCTGTCGACGCTGGTCAGCGCCGTGAAGAAGGCCGGGCTGGTCGACACGCTGAACTCGGCCAAGAACATCACCGTGTTCGCGCCGACCAACGACGCGTTCAACAAGATCCCCAAGGCGACGCTCGACAAGGTCCTGAGCGACAAGAAGACGCTGACCGGCATCCTGACCTACCACGTCGTCGGGCAGCCGATCACGCCGAGCGGGCTGTCGAACGGCGACTTCAAGACCCTGAACGGCGCGATGCTGAAGACCAGCGGCTCCGGCGAGTCGTTCACGATCGGCAGCGACGCGAAGGTGGCCTGCGGCAACGTCCACACCGCCAACGCCACCGTCTACATCATCGACAGCGTCCTGATGCCCCCGAAGTGACGCGGCGGCAGGCCGGGACCCGCGTTCACCCGGGGTCCCGGCCGCCCCGCCGCCCACCCGCGCCCCGGTCACATACCTCGCACGCGACCGGGCACTACGTGTAGTTGTGATCAAGGCGCAGGCCCCGCGGCGGTGGGGACGGGCGGTCGACGCCCTCACCCGTCGGCTCGGCGGGCCCCGCCAGGCCCGCGTCGTGCTGCTCCTGGCCTGCGTCCTGGCACTCAACACCGCCGACTCCGGCGTCATCGGCGCGATCGTCGAGGAGCTGCGGCACGCCCTGCACATCGACAACACCGAGGTCGGCGTCCTGACCGCCGCGCCCTCGCTGGTCGGCGCCGTCGCCACCGTCCCGGTCGGCATGCTCACCGACCGCGTGCCCCGCGTCCCGCTGCTCGCCGGCAGCATCATGCTGTGGAGCGCCGCCATGATCGTCGGCGGCCTCGCCACCTCCTACGACTGGCTGCTGACGTCGCGGGTCGCGCTCGGCGCCGTCACCGCGACCGCCGGACCGACCGTCGCGTCCCTTACCGGCGACCTGTTCCCGCACCAGGAGCGGGCCGGCGTCTACGGGCGGATCCTCGCCGGCGAGCTGATCGGCGCCGGATTCGGGCTGGTCGTCGGCGGCAACGTCGCCGCCGCGCTGAGCTGGCGGTTCTCGTTCTGGTTCGTCGCGGTCCTCGGCATCGCGCTGGCCGCGGCCGTCTGGCGGCTGCTGCCCGAGCCCGCCCGCGGCGCGCAGGGCCGCCCCGCCGGCGACCCGCGCGGCGGCTCCGGGGCCGCCCAGCAGGCGGTGGACGAATCGGACGTCCAGGCCCGCCCGGAGAACGTGCTGGCGACCGACCCGTCCCGGATGACGCTGCTGCAGGCCGCCCGGCACGTGCTCCGCATCCGCACCAACGTGATCATCATCCTCGCCTCGGCCATCGGCTACTTCTTCTTCTCCGGGCTGCGCACGTTCGCGATGGTCTTCGTCCAGCACCGCTACGGCGTCGGGCGCGCCGAGCTGAGCCTGCTCGTCCCGGTGATCGGCGCCGGCGCGCTGGTGGGCGTCCTCACCGCCGGCCGGATCGCGGACCGCCTCGTCCGGCGCGGCCGGATCGCCGCGCGCGTGCTGGTGCCGAGCGTCGCCTACACCGCGTCCGCGCTGCTGTTCCTGCCCGGCCTGCTGACCACCTCGGCGTGGCTCGCGATGCCGCTGTTCTTCCTGGCCGCCGCCGCGCTGGCCGGCGCGAACCCGCCGCTGGACGCCGTCCGCCTCGACGTCGTCCATTTCGGGCTGTGGGGACGCGCCGAGAGCATCCGCACGATCCTGCGCATGACGGGCGAGGCGATCGCGCCCGTCCTGTTCGGCTGGCTGTCGGGGGTGTTCGCGCCCGGCGACCACTCCGGCACCGGCCTGGACCGGGTGTTCCTGCTCGCCCTCATCCCGCTGCTGGTCAACGGCCTGCTCCTGATGCGGGCGCGGCGCACCTACCCGGCGGACGTCGCGTCCGCCATGGAGTCCGAACGCCGGTTCACCGCCGCCGAGCGCTAGAACACCAACCGCCGGGACACCAGCCCGTGGCCCACCTTCGTCCCGTGCCACAGGTCGAACCGGCAGCCCGCCGCGAACGCGTCCTTGCCGGCCGTCTCGGTCAGCAGCGTCATCGTCACGATGTGGTCGACGTCGCCCGGCCGCAGCGGCTCACCGTCGTCGGTCGTCATGACCACCTTGTGGAACGCGCTCGGCTTCGGCTCCGCGCCCTTCTCCCGCAGCGTGAACGGGCAGTTCTGGGCGGGAAGGTCGGTTCCGATCGCCGAGGCGCTCTGCTCGTCCAGCGAAACGAGCGCCTTGAACTTCGTCAGCTTCATGCGTCGCTCCTTCCCCCGAGGTCGCGCCCCCGCGTCACCGCCGCGCGGCCTTCGCCATGAACGGTCACCTCCATGGATACCCCCGAGGACGACCGGGCCCCCACCCCCGCGTGAGATGATGATCACGGTGGAGGTGGCTGACGCATGGCAGTGGTCCGGGCGGCGCGGCCGGACGATCTCGCGGCCGTGGCCGAGATCGGCGCGCACTACGTGCTGAACACCGTGGCGACGTTCGCGGAGACGCCGCAGACCGTCGCGGAATGGCGGGAAAGGCTCGACGACCTCGCTCGGCGCGGCCTGCCGTTCCTGGTGGCCGAGGCGGACGGGGAGATCGCCGGATACGCGTACGCGGGCCCCTGGCGGCCGAAACCGGCGTACCGCTACACCGTCGAGGACACGATCTACCTGGCCCCCGCGCACACCGGCAAGGGGCTGGGGACGGCGCTGCTCGGCGCGCTCGTCGACGGCTCGGAGAAGGCCGGGATGCGGCAGATGATCGCGGTCATCGCCGACACCGGCGAGCCCGGGTCGGCCGCCCTGCACCGCCGGTTCGGGTTCGTCGAGGCGGGCCGGCTGGACGACGTCGGCTACAAGCACGGCCGCTGGATCGCCACGACGCTGATGCAGCGCCGCCTCGGCCCCGCCGTACCCGCCGTACCCGCGTAACTCGGCCCTTCACGGCCCGGCCCACCGGGGTTACCCTTCCCATGCGTCCGTGCCGGTCGTTTGCGCCTCGACTTGGGAGGGTCCCGCCCGCGGGACGGTTCGGCTCTGACACCGGCTCCTCTGTGTCCCGCTGTACCGAGGAGTCGTCCCCATGCAGTTCAAGCACAAGCGATGGTCCGCGGCCGCCGCCGCGCTGGCCTCGGCCGCCGCGGCGCTCGTCCTGTCGCTCGGCGCGCTGGTCGTGCTGTCCGCCCCGTCGTCCGCGCGGTCCGCCCCGGCGATCGCGTGCGCGTACCCGGCCTGGGCCGAGGGCACCACCTACAAGGTCGGTGACAAGGTCACCTACAAGGCAGACGGGTACGAGGCGCTCGTCGCCCACACCGCCTACCCGGGCGCGAACTGGAACCCCGCGTCCACGCCCACGCTCTGGCGCGATCTCGGCGCCTGCGACGCCTCGACACCCCCGACGACGCCGCCCACCACCCCGCCGACCACACCGCCCACCACGCCCCCGACCACACCGCCCACCACGCCTCCCACCACGCCGCCGACCGGGAGCGAGACCTGCCCGGTGAAGTCCAGGCCCGCCGGCAAGGTGCTGCAGGGCTACTGGGAGAACTGGGACGGCGCGTCCAACGGCGTCCACCCGCCCTTCGGCTGGACGCCGATCGACAACCCGGTGATCAGGCAGCACGGCTACAACGTGATCAACGCGGCGTTCCCCGTCATCCGCTCCGACGGCACCGTGCTGTGGGAGGACGGCATGGACGCGGGCGTCAAGGTCGCAACCCCCGCCGAGATGTGCGCGGCGAAAGCGGCCGGCGCCACGATCCTGATGTCGATCGGCGGAGCCGCCGCGGGCATCGACCTCGGCTCCAGCAGCGTCGCCGACCGGTTCGTCCAGACGATCGTGCCGATCCTGAAGAAGTACAACTTCGACGGCATCGACATCGACATCGAGACGGGCCTGTCGGGCAGCGGCAACGTGAACCAGCCGTCCACGTCGCAGGCCAACCTGATCCGCATCATCGACGGCGTGCTCGCGCAGATGCCGTCCAACTTCGGCCTGACGATGGCCCCCGAGACCGCGTACGTCACCGGCGGCAGCGTCACCTACGGCTCGATCTGGGGCGCCTACCTGCCGATCGTCAAGAAGTACGCGGACAACGGCCGGCTGTGGTGGCTCAACATGCAGTACTACAACGGCAGCATGTACGGCTGCTCCGGCGACTCCTACTCCGCCGGGACGGTCGAGGGCTTCGTCAAGCAGACCGAGTGCCTGAACAGCGGCCTGACCGTCCAGGGCACCACGATCCGGGTGCCGTACGACAAGCAGGTCCCCGGCCTGCCCGCACAGCCGGGCGCGGGCGGCGGCTACATGTCGCCGAGCCTGGTCGGCCAGGCATGGAACCACTTCAACGGCGCCCTCAAGGGCCTGATGACCTGGTCCATCAACTGGGACGGCTCGAAGGGCTGGACGTTCGGCGACAACGTCCGCACCCTCCAGGCCCGCTGACCTCCGGGACAGGCCCAGCGCGACGGCCGGGCGGGAGAGTTCCCGCCCGGCCGCCGCAGACACCAGGGTCAGGAAGGGGAGAACGCGTACAGCTTGTTGTTCTGTGCGCACTTGTAGGTGCCGTCGGAGCAGAGGCCGAACCAGTAGCCGGAGCCCCAGTAGACGGTGCCCGCGACGACGGCCGCGCCGCCGATCACCGAGCCGCCGCTGTTGTACCGCCACAGGATGTTCCCGTTGGCGGCGTTCAGCGCGAACATCGTGTCGGCCGCGCCGTTGATGCCGCCGGCGTAGACGACGCCGTTCGCGGCGCTGAGGAATCCGATGTCGAGCGTGCCGTACGGGTCGCCGACCTGCCAGAGGATCTTGCCGGTGGCCGCGTCCAGCGCCGCCCACGAGCCGCCGTCGACGGTCGTCTTCGTCCCGTCGGCGCCGACGATGTCGTACTCCTCGTGCTCGGCGTTGCCGATGCCGACGTAGACGCGGTTGCCGTCGGTCGCCGAGCCCCACTCCATGCCGCCGAGGTCGCTGCCGGGCCCGACCTGGGTGTGCCAGATCTCCTTTCCGGTCGCCGGGTCGAGCGCCCAGTAGATGCCGCTCTTCTGGCCGACGCCGAGGATGCTGCGCATGCGGCCGCCGTCGGCGACCTGGTACAGGTTCGGCGCGGACCCGAAGTCGAAGTCGGGGCCGCAGGTCTCGCAGTCCTCGCTTCCGACGTCGGCGGACAGCGTCTTGAACGACCAGGCGACGGCGCCCGTCCGCAGGTCGAGGCCGACGACCGCGTCGGTGTAGTTGTCGGCCGGACCCTGCTGGCAGTCCTCTTCGCCGGGACGTGTGCAGATTCCGTCGGGAACGGTGTAGTTGTTGCCGGTCGTCACGAACAGCCGCCCGGTGGTGTGGTCGACGACGAACGAGCTGCCCCACACCGAGTTGCCGGTGTAGCCCTCGGGCGCCATGTACCGCCGCCACCGGACGGCGCCGGTCGTCGCGTCCAGCGCCACGACGCTGCCGCGGAACCGCACCGGGTTCTCGTCGCCGAACTCGACGCGGCTCGCCGTCCCCACGTAGACGGTGTTGCCGTCCACCACGGGCGACGTCGTGACCATCGCGGCCGGGTCCGCGTCGATCAGGGTGCTCCAGCGCTTCGCGCCGGTGACCCGGTCGGCCGCCATGACGCGGGCGCCGCTGTCGCCCGGCGTGCTGGACACTCCGTCGCCGAAGACCAGTTCCGTCCCGGCGACGGCCGGGCTGGTCCTCGACACGTCCCCGGACACGCCGCTGTAGTACGAGATCGGGCGCTGCCAGCGGACGGCGCCGGTGAGCGCGTCCACCGCCGACAGGTTGCCGCCGTAGTCGGGGACGTAGACGGTGCCCAGCGACACCGTCGGGGTGGCGGACACGTTGCCGCCCAGGGTCGCGGTCCAGCGCGGCTTGAGCCGTCCCACGTTGCCGGGCGAGATCGCCGTCTCCGTCGCGGCGTACCGGGTGTTGGACAGGTTCTGCCCCGCGACCGTCCACCCGGGCGTGTACGGGACGACGCCGGACGGCGCGGCGGACGAGGCGGACGGCAGCGCCAGGAGCGCGGCCGTGAGGACACCGGCGGACGCGAAGGCCGGGGCCTTCCTGCCGATGCGCATGCGGGCCATCCGTCATCCCTCCGCGATGTAGGCGTGCACGATGCCCATGACGTCGTTCTTCGCGGTGGGCGAGTCGTAGTAGCTGGTGACGGTCAGCCGGTCGCCGCGCGAGATCGTCGCGAGCGGATCGCCGGAGCAGGTGCCCATCTTCACGATGGTCCGCATTCCGCCCATCGTGTCGTAGGTGGCGGGCGAGTCGCAGATGAGCGTGCCGGTGGTGTCGTCGGCGGCCTTCACGTGGACGCCGCCGGCGTGCTGGTGGCCGTTGGCGAACACGATGCGCCCGCCGACCGTGGAGGTCCAGCTCCAGGTGTGGGTGCTCGGCCCGGCCGGGACGCTGTAGTCGGAGGACAGGCAGCCGCCCGCGTCCAGCCACAGGGACCGCACCGGCGTGGTCGTCGCCGCGGCGGCGATGGTGTAGGTGATGGAAATGTAGACCGTCTTCGGCGCCGACGAGTAATTCATCAGGTCGGTGAGCATGGCCCAGCGGTCATAGCTTTTCACCGGCACGCCGTAACCGTCGGGCATGTTCTTTTCGGTGCGCTCGTCGCCGGACGCCCAGATCCGGTCCGGGCTGAACGGGCAGACGGTGTCGCGCGCCGACAGGTTCGAGATGACGAAGTGGTGCAGCATCGGGCCGCTGTTCATGTCGGCGGTGGTTCCGTCGGCGTACACCAGATCCGGCTTCTCACCGACGATGTCGCAGGTCGAGCACGGCTTCGGTGCCGCCGACACCACGTTCGGCAGTTCCCCTGGACGGTCCATGGTGCCGCCCGGGATCGTCCACGGTCCGTATTTCACCGTCACCGTCTGCGTGGCGGGCGCGGCCGGCGCGGCCGCCGGCTGCGCCATGGCATTTCCCGTGCATGCGAGGGCGGCCAACACGAAGGCGGCCACCACGAGGATCATTGAGCGGAATCTTCGGCGCACTGCGATCACCCCATTCTGGGCTCGACGCGAAATGAATCCGAAATCGCGTGCGGCCCGACGGTACGGCCGCGTTCGCGTCCCGCCATCGGCGAAACCACCTGCCGCCCGCCGTTGCGCCCGCGACCAACGGGTGGATCGCGTGGGGTTGCGGGTGCACACTGCGGTCATGGCGGAACCGCGCTACCTGCTGGGGCCCGACGGGCTACGGGTCGAGGCCGTCCGGCTGGGCGAGGCGGACCTGGCGTTCGTCCGGGCGCAGCACCGGGACGCGGCCCCCGGGCAGGCGTGGTTCCTGCTCACCCGCGACGGGCGCCTGGTCGCCTACTGCCGCGACATCGAGGAGGTCGCCGAACATGTGGACCTGATCGAATTGCACGGTCCCGGTGAAGCGGCGGAAGACGCGGGATGACCTGCCATTTCCCGGCGACCTGATCGACCGGGAGTTTGATCGCCGCGCATTCGGCAATCGAGGTCCCCGTGACAGAGCAGAGCACGCGGCAGGGCATCGTCGACACGAAGATCCCGGCACGGCTGGACCGGCTGCCCTGGTCCCGCTGGCACTGGATGATCGTCATCGGGCTCGGCACCGTCTGGATCCTGGACGGCCTCGAGGTCACCATCGTCGGCAACCTCGCGCCGCAGCTCGCCAAGGCCGGCAGCGGCGTCGACATCACCTCCGGCCAGGTGTCGGGGTTCGGCGCCGCGATCTACGTGGTCGGCGCGTGCCTCGGCGCGCTGTTCTTCGGCTGGCTGACCGACCGCTTCGGCCGCAAGAAGCTCTTCATGATCACGCTGCTGGTGTACCTGGCCGGCACCGCGCTGACCGCGCTGTCCTGGACGGCGTGGTGGTTCTTCCTGTGCCGGTTCGTCACCGGCTTCGGCATCGGCGGCGAGTACGCGGCGATCAACTCCGCCATCGACGAGCTGATCCCGAGCAAGCACCGCGGCCGCATCGACATCGTCATCAACGGCAGCTTCTGGCTCGGCGCCGCCGCGGGCGCGCTGCTGACCATCCCGATCCTCGGGCAGTTCGCGGTGGACGTCGGCTGGCGGCTGGCGTTCGCGCTCGGGGTCGTGCTCGGGCTGGTCGTGCTGCTCGTCCGGCGGCACGTCCCGGAGAGCCCGCGCTGGCTGATCATCCACGGCCGGACGGAGCAGGCGGAGAGGCTCGTCGGCGACGTCGAGGAGACGGTCCGGGCGGAGAGCGGCGACCGGCTGCCCGAGCCCGGCGGCTCCATCCGCATCCACCAGCGCAAGAGCCTGGGTTTCGGAGTGATCGCCGGGTCGCTGGTGCGGCGGTACCCGAAGCGGGCGATCCTCGGGTTCGCCCTGTTCATCGGGCAGGCGTTCCTCTACAACGCCATCACGTTCGGCTATGCGGACATCCTGAACACCTTCTTCCACATCGACACCAACACCGGCTACTACTACGCCGTCATCGCGGCCGGGAACTTCCTCGGCCCGCTGTTGCTGGCGCCGCTGTTCGACAGCTGGGGCCGCAAGCCGATGATCAGCGGGACGTACCTGCTGTCCGGCGTGCTGCTGCTCGGCACCGCGGTCCTGTTCGACCAGGGGCAGCTGACCGCCACCACGCTGACGGCCTGCTGGTGCGTGGTGCTGTTCTTCGCCTCCGCCGGGGCCAGCTCGGCGTACCTGACGGTCAGCGAGGTCTTCCCGATGGAGACCCGGGCCCTCGCCATCGCGTTCTTCTACGCGATCGGCACGGCGGCCGGCGGCATCTCCGGGCCGCTCGTCTTCGCCAAGCTCACCGCCACCGGCGTGCCTCGCGACACCGCGATCGCCTTCACCATCGGCGCCGTCCTGATGATCGCCGCCGGGCTGGTGGAGGCCGTCCTCGGCGTCAAGGCCGAGCGCAAGGGCCTGGAGGACATCGCCCGGCCGCTCACCGCCCAGTGATCTCTCTTTTTCCTTCCGCGGGGACGTCGAGGATCGGCCGGACCGGCCGGGAAGTAGGGTTCCTGGCACCGAATCCAGTTCTCCGGAGGGTGCCGTGGACTACGCCGAGTACCGTGCCCGCGACGCGGTCGGGCTGGCCGCGCTCGTCACCGCCGGCGAGACGACCCCCGCCGAGCTCCTGGACGCCGCGATCGCGCGCGCCGACGCCGTGAACCCGAAGATCAACGCGATCGTCGCGCCGATGCACGAGCAGGCCCGCGCCCGCGCCGCCGAACCGCCGGCCGGACCGTTCGGCGGCGTCCCGTTCCTGATCAAGGACCTGTCGCAGGACTACGGCGGGCTGCCCACCGGCAGCGGCAACCGGGCGCTGCGCGACGTCCCCGCCGCCGGGCACGCCGAGGTCGTCCGCCGCTGGCTGGACGCGGGCCTGGTCGTCTTCGGCAAGACCAACACCCCCGAGTTCGGCGCCAAGGGCATCACCGAGCCCGAGGTGAACGGCCCGACCCGCAACCCGTGGGACCTCGCCCGCACGCCGGGCGGCTCGTCCGGCGGGTCGGCCGCCGCGGTCGCCGCCGGGATCGTCCCGGTCGCCGGCGCCAACGACGGCGGCGGCTCGATCCGCATCCCGGCGGCCTGCTGCGGGCTGTTCGGCCTCAAGCCGGGCCGCGGCCTGGTCCCCGCCGGGCCGCTCCACGCCGAGCACCTGCACGGCGCGGCCGTCGACGGCGTCGTCTCCCGGACGGTCCGCGACAGCGCCGCGATGCTCGACGTGCTCACCGCGACCGCCGACCCCGGCGGCCCCTACCTGCCCGCCAAGCCCGGCCTCCCCTACGCCGAACTGGCACGGCGCGCACCCGAGCGGCTGCGCATCGGGTACGCCACCGCCTCCCCGCTCGGCACCGACGTCCACCCGCAGGCCGTCGCCGCCGTCGAGGATGCGGCCAAGCTGCTGGAGTCCCTCGGGCACGAGGTCGAGCCCGCGCGGACCGGCATCGACGAGCGCCGCCTCGCCTTCGACTTCCTCGCCATGTGGTCGACGCAGCTCGCCTGGACGGTCGACGAGATCCGCCGCGCCACCGGCGCCCCCCGCAGCGCCTTCGAGCTGGACACCCACCTCGTCGCCGCGGCCGGACGCGTCCAGTCGGCCCCGGCCTATTTCGCCGCCCACGAGCGCTGGAACACCTACAACCGCCAGCTCGCGGATTTCCATTCGCGCTACGACCTCCTGCTCACTCCGACGCTCGCGCGACCGCCGATCCGCATCGGCGAACTGGACACGCCCGCCCCCTTGCGCGCCATTGGAAAGGCTGCCCTCTCCCTCGGTCTTGCCGGTCTGCTGTCCAAGACCAAACAATGGCGGGACGCCGTCATCGCCAATCTCGCGCCGGTCCCCTATACGCAGTTCGCCAACATCACCGGGCGTCCGGCGATGAGCGTCCCCACCTACCGCACGCCCGACGGCCTGCCGCTCGGCGTCCAGTTCGTCGGCCCGCTGGGCGGCGAAGGCCTCCTGCTCGCCCTCGCCGCCCAACTCGAAGCCGAACGTCCCTGGTCACACCTGGAACCGTCCCTCTGACCGACCCGGGCCCGCCCGGCCCGGGTGGTGCCGGGCGGGCGCGCGGTTCAGCCGCAGTTTCCTTGCGCCGGGTCGTCCGCGAGGCGGGCGGCGAGCCAGTCCAGGGCGGTGCCGGCGCCGAGGACGGCGGCGCCCATGTGGTCGGCGAGCGGGTAGGACCGCCATTGCACGGTGGCTCCGCGGGAGCACCAGTCGGTGCGCAATTGTTCGCCGATTCCGTAGGAGACGATCTGGTCGGCGGTGCCGTGCCACAGGTACACCGGATAGGCGGGCGCGTGGTCGCCGAGGCGGTCCTGCTTGAGGCGCTCGATCCAGTCGGGGGCCTTGAGCGGGTCGCTGACGGTCAGGTCGTCGAGGTTCTTGCCCATCGTTTCGAGTGACGCTTCGACGACGCAGCTGTCGCGCAGTTTCGCGACGAGGGCACGGCCGTCGTCGTTGAGGTATTTGTCGAGGTTCAGTTCCGGATAGGCGGCGTCATGCCCGATGGCCGTCATCAATTCCAGCCCGAACGTCGAGCCCCCGCCGGAGCCGGACGTGCCGCTCAGCAGGTCGGCCGGCACGCCTCCGGCCGCGACGCCCTTGACGTGCAGGTCGGGGGCGTAGGAGCGGGCCAGTTCGGCGGCCCAGCCGCTCGCCTGCCCGCCCTGGGAGTAGCCCATGACGGCGACGGGCGAGGAGGCGGTGACGCCCGTCTTCTGTGCCTGCGGCAGGCGTTCGGCGGCGCGCGCGGCGTCCAGCACCGCGGTGCCTTCGGCGCGGCCGACGAGGTAGGTGTGGTCGCCGGGCGTGCCGAGGCCCTGGTAGTCGGTGACGGCGACGGCCCAGCCGCGCAGCAGCGCCTGGTTGAGCAGGGGCGAGTTGACGGGGTCGCCCTTGGGGAAGGCGGCCGACGGCGCGCACTGGTCGCCCATGCCGACGGTGCCGACGGCGTAGGTGAGCACGGGACGGGTTCCGGTCCGGCCGTCCTGCGGAACGATGACGGTGCCGGACACCACGTCGGGCCGGCCGGTGGCGTCGGTCGACCGGTAGTGGATCTTCCAGGCGTCGGTCGGCGTGGGGAATCCGGGCGGGAGGCGGTACGCGGACGGCTCGGCGCTCACCACGTCCCCCGGCCGGGCGCCCGTTGCGGGCGCCTGCTCGGCGGCGGCCGTGCCCGCGAGGGCGGTGAGCGACGTGGCCGCCGCGACGATCGCGGCCGAGGCCGCGGGCAGGCGGTGCCGGGGCGTGGAACGGGTGCCCTTGCGTCTCATGGGTGCTCCCTTGGGGGTGGGGGGACCGGCCGTGCCGCGCGCATGCCGAAGGTGGGGCGGCCGCCGGGCCGTCCCGCGCGATGGGCCGGGTGCCGCAATGAAACCTCCGGGCCGGACGCGACTCAAGACTTGAATTTGGCTTCAAGTTCGTGTAGTCGCGCGCACACAGAAAGGCCCATCGAAAGGGCGTTGACCTGCGCGAAAAGGACGGTTCAGGCCGATGGCCCGAGGTCCAGCGCGTTGAACCAGATCCTGTTCAGCGTGGTGACCAGCCGGTCGTAGGTGATGTCGATCCGGGCCACGTAGTACAGGTAGGCCATCCGGCCGACCATCGCCGAGAGGGAGAGCGCGGTCACCAGCGGGTCGAGCTCCGGATCGGCCTCCCCGCGCTCCTGAAGGCTCCGGATCATCTGCGCGTTCCGCTCGGCGAAGGCGTTGCCGCGCTCGACGCGGAGCCGGTGGAACTTCTCGTCGATCTGGGCGACCTGCTCGAACAGCGCCATGAGGCGGGCGTTGCGCTCGTAGGACCGCAGGTACTCGCGGTTCGCCGCGTCGATGAGCTCGCGCGGGCCGGTGACCCCGGTCCGTTCGCGCAGGTGGGGGTGGAGCATCTCCTCCTGCACCTGCTCCACCAGCGCGGCGAAGATCTCTTCCTTGTCGGTGAAGTAGGTGTAGAAGGACCCGGCGGCGACGCCGGCGGCCTTGGAGATGTCGGTGATGCGGGCGTCGAGGTAGCCGTCGCGCTCGAACACCTCGCGGGCGGCGGCGATGAGGGCCTGCCGGGTGCGGACGCCGCGCCTGCTCCGCGGAGCGGGCCGGGACGGCCGCCCGCCGCCGGTCACGTCCTGGGATTCCACTGCGGTCGGTCGCCTTCGGTCGGTCCTGCGCTCGCTCGCGTGCAGGTTAGCAGCAGCCTCGCGGCCGGGACGTCCGGCGGCCGAGGGCTTGAACTTGAAGCCGGATTCAAGTATTCCTGTGGGCATGGCACGACGACGGGAGCCTTCCGTGGACCTGTTCACCGTCTCCGACCGGCTGCGCCGCTACCGCGCCGACCTGCTGGAGTTCATGGACGAGTACGTGTACCCGGCCGAGGCCGTGTACGACGGGCAGATGCGCGCGGCGGGGGATCCGCACCACCATCCGCAGATCGTCGAGGACCTGAAGGCCGAGGCGCGCCGCCGCGGCCTGTGGAACCTGTTCCATCCGCATCCGGAGTGGGGCCCCGGCCTGACCAACCTGGAGTACGCGCCGCTGGCGGAGATCATGGGCCGCAGCGCGCACCTGGCCCCCGAGGCCACCAACTGCGCGGCGCCCGACACCGGGAACATGGAGGTGCTCACGCTGTTCGGCAGCGACGAGCACAAGGAGAAGTACCTCAAGCCGCTGCTGGACGGGACGATCCGCTCGGCGTTCGCGATGACCGAACCCGGCGTCGCCAGTTCCGACGCGACCAACATCGAGCTGCGCATGGAACGCGACGGCGACCACTACGTGCTGAACGGCCGCAAATGGTTCGCCTCCAACGCCATGCACAGGAACTGCAAGGTGCTCATCGTCATGGGCAAGACCGATCCCGGCGCCCCGCCGCACCGGCAGCAGTCGATGATGGTCGTCCCGATGGACGCGCCCGGCGTCACGATCGTCCGCAGCCTTCCGGTGTTCGGGTACATGGACCGGGAGGGCCACGCCGAGATCCGTTTCGAGGACGTGCGCGTGCCGGTGAGCGACGTCCTCAAGGGCGAGGGCGAGGGCTTCGCGATCAGCCAGGCGCGGCTCGGTCCCGGCCGCATCCACCACTGCATGCGCGCGATCGGCGTCGCCGAACGGGCCCTCGAGCTGATGTGCCGCCGGGCGGACGCGCGGGTCGCGTTCGGGCACCGGCTGAGCGACAGCGCCAACATCCGCGACTGGATCGCCGAGGCGCGGGTCGACATCGAACGGACCCGCCTGCTGACGTTGAAGGCGGCCTGGATGATGGACACCGTCGGCAACAAGGCGGCCCGCACCGAGATCGCCGCGATCAAGGTCGCCGCGCCCGCCATGGCGCTGACGATCGTCGACCGGGCCATCCAGGTGCACGGCGGAGGCGGCGTCACCGACGACTTCCCGCTCGCCAACGCCTGGGCGCAGCTGCGCACGCTCCGCCTCGCCGACGGCCCCGACGAGGTCCACAAGCGGTCGATCGCCCTCTGGGAACTGCGCAAGCACCGCGACCCGGCCGACGCCCCGTGGGTGCCGGACGTCCCGGTCGACCGGACGATGAAGGTTCCCGCCTCGCGCTGAAGGAGACGACCATGACGCAAGCCCCCTCCGCCGACGAGACGGTCCTGGCCGAGCGGCGCGGCCCGGTGCTCGTCCTCACCCTCAACCGGCCCGACCGCCTCAACGCCTGGAACGACGAGCTCGAACGCCGCTACTTCGCCCTGCTCTACGAGGCCGAGGCCGACCCGGACGTCCGCGCGGTCGTCGTCACCGGGGCGGGACGCGGCTTCTGCGCCGGCGCCGACATGGCGGACCTGAAGCAGGCGAGCACCGCCGACCACCTCGACGCCGGGCGGCCCCGCCCGCGCACGTTCCCGCTGACCGTCCGCAAGCCCATGATCGCGGCGATCAACGGGGCCGCCGTCGGGCTCGGCCTGGTGGAGGCGCTCTACTGCGACGTCCGGTTCGCCGTCCCGTCGGCCAAGCTCGGCACCGCGTTCGCCCGGCGCGGGCTGATCGCCGAGTACGGCGTCTCCTGGCTGCTCCCCCGCCTGATCGGCACCGGCCGCGCGCTCGACCTGCTGCTGTCGGGACGGATCGTCCAGGGCGAGGAGGCGCTCGCGCTCGGCCTGGTCAACCGGGTGGTCGAACCCGGCGAGCTGCTGGACGCCGCCGTCGGCTACGCCACCGAGCTGGCGACCTGGTGCTCGCCGGCGTCGATGGACGTCATCAAGCAGCAGGTCCACCGCGACCTCGACCGCGGCTTCGCCGAAGCGCTCGCCGAAGCCGACGCGCTGATGGTCGCCTCGTTCCGGCACCCGGACGCGGCCGAAGGCGTCACCTCGCACCTCGAGAAGCGGCCGCCGGCCTTCAAGCCGCTGAATCCCGGATGAAAGGGCCTCCTCTGCGGGCGCGTGCTCAGCCGAGCAGGTGCCCGCAGAGGAAGCCCGCGATCTCCTCGTGCGCCCGCAGCTCGTTCTCGCGGTCGGTGAACCCGTGGCCCTCGTCCTCGAAGATCTCGTAGCGGACGTCCACGCCGCGCTCGCGCAGCCGGGCGACGAGCCGGTCGGACTCCGCCCGGGGGACGCGCGGGTCCCGCGCGCCCTGAAGGACGAACAGCGGCGCGGTGATCGTGTCGGCGTAGGTGATCGGCGATCGCTGCGCGAGGTACTCGGCGTCGGTGTCGGGGTCGCCGAGGACGGTGGCGACGAAGTGCCTCCAGGTCGGCGGGCACGCGCGGGCGAGCGTCACCAGGTTGGCGGGCCCGTACAGCGACACCCCGGCCGCCCACCGGTAGGGCAGCCTCGCCAGGCAGGACAGCGTGGCGAAACCCCCGTAGGAACCGCCCATGACCGCGATGCGGTCGCCGTCGATGCCGGGATCCGACCGCATATGGCAGACGGCGTGGTCGAGGTCGTCCAGGTCGATGCCGCCCCAATTGCGGTAGATGAGTTTCTGGTGCCGTTCGCCATAACCGGACGACCCGGCGATGTTCGGCGCGAAAACCGCGATGCCCTGCGCGACGAGATGCTGGTAAAGGCCCGACCGCAGATATCCGGGACGTTCCTGCGCCTCCGGGCCGCCGTGGATCGACAGCACGGCCGGGTGCGGCCCCGGTGAATGCGGCCGGTAGAGCAGGGCGTGGACGTCCCGTCCGGCGGACGAGGGGTAGACGACCGGCTCCGGCTCGACCGGCTCCACGACGGACAGCGCGGGCGGACGCGAATCGGTGAGATAGCGGAATCGGTTCTCCGCGTCCAGGACCGCGATGTCGGCGGGCCGGGCTGCGGTGTCGAGAAGAACGACGACCGGCCTGGCTCCGGGCGCGAGCGCCAATGCCTGGACGACGCCCGGCGGAATGGCGGGAAGGGGAAGGACGTCGTCGCCGTGGCGGGCGTGCAACGTGGACCGCCCGTCCTCGTTGACCGTCCACACGAGCGTTTCGCCCGCGACGTCGATGCGTTCGACGTCCCAGTCGTGCTGGGCGACCGGTTCGAGGGTCCCGGTGTCCAGCCGGTAGAACGCGGCGGCGACGAACTCGCCCCACAGATCGGTGCGCAGGTAGAACCCGGTGGAATCCGCCGCCCAGGGGCCGGGGTCGAACAGCCCGTCGCCGTGGTCGGCGGTGACGCACACCGGTTCCGCGCCGGCGGCCGACAGGTCGACCAGGTAGGCGGCGACATGGGTGTGGGAGCGGAACCCGCCGGCCAGCAGCCACCGCCCGTCCGGCGAGAACCCGGACGGCTGGAACACCACGCCCGGCGGCGGCTCGATCCGCCGCTCGGTGCCCTCGCCCAGGTCGCGCACGAGGAGGTCCTGAACCGTCTCATCGCGGTCGTTCGCCGCATAGAGCAGGTAGCGCCCCTCGGCGTCGAACGGCGCGGGGCCGAGGACGCGCTGGCATTCGGGGCCGAGGCTGATGTCGACGGGCTCGTCCGCGTCCAGCCCGACCCGGTACAGCCGGTACTGCTCGTCGCCGTCGCGGTCGGCGGTGAACACCAGGCTCTTGCCGTCCGGCGCCCAGGCGATCCGCCGGACGGCCCGCCCGGCGAGCCGGGTCAGCCGCCGCGGCCCGCCGCCCGCGACCGGGACCGTCCACAGGTCGAACCTTCCGCCCGCGTTGCCGGAGAACGCCACCGCGGCCCCGTCCGGGGACAGCGCCAGGGTCGGCTGGAAGCCTTGTCGAGGCACGAAGTCGCGGTAGCCGGGCATGAAGGCCTTCCAGACTCGACGGACCTGGGCCGGGCACAGAGAGTAGCGAGCGGGCCTGGAAGAGTTACATCCCCGGTCCGGTGAGTCTTTCGTTCTCAACGGAGAGCACCGCCCGCCGGGCGGTTCCCCGGCGGGCGAGAAAGGGCTGGTCAGGGTCCGGGAAAGTCCGTTCGCCCGGCGGCTCGCGGGGTACGGGCGGCCCGGAAGGAAGGCATCGGACAACCGTTACCGAACTCCCTAGGGGAAGGACGTTCGCGATGTCCTCGACGAACCGGTGGAACACCCTGCACTCGTCCGGTCCGGCGCGGTGGCGGAGCCGCGGGCTGCGGGCGGCGGTCCCGCTGGCGGCGCTGGCGGCCGCGGCCGCCGCGTGCGGCGGGTCGGGCGGCTCATCCGGGCCGGGCGCCGCCGCGCCGCACCGTCCCGCCGTGCCGATGGCCGCCTCGTCCGCACCGAACACGTCCGGCGCGGGCGGGACGATCGCGACGGCGAAGGTCGCGAACCTGGGCCAGGTCCTGGTCGACGGCCAGGGCCGCACGCTGTACCTGTTCGAGAAGGACACGGGCGGCAAGTCGTCCTGCTCCGGAGCCTGCGCGGCGGTGTGGCCGCCGGTCACCACCACGGGCAAGCCGCATGCCGGGTCGCAGGCGAAGGCGGCGATGCTCGGCACCACGAGCCGCAGCGACGGGAAGACGCAGGTCACCTACGGCGGGCACCCGCTGTACTACTACGCCCCCGACGGCGCCGCGAAGGGCAGCGCCAAGGGGGAAGGGCTGAACCAGTTCGGCGCCGAGTGGTACGTGGTGTCCTCGGCCGGCAAGAAGGTCGAGAAGGGCGGTTCCTGACCTCGCTGCGGTGGCCCCGCCGGCACGCGACCGACGGGGACGCCTCACTGGCCCCCGTTCGCGGACGCGCCCGCCGCGGCGGATCCGTGCCGGTGCTGCGGGCCCAGCTCGCGCAGCATGTCCAGTGTCCCGGTACCGCCGGGCGGCGGGGTGAAGACGCGCAACCGCTGGTCCGCCGCGGGCGTCGCCAGCACCTCGCAGTCGAACTCGATCCGGCCCAGCTCGGGATGGACGATCCGGTACGGATGCGACCTGCGCACCGCGACCTCGTGCCGGTCCCAGAGCGCCGCGAACTCGGCGCTGGCCGCGCGCAGCCGCGCGACCAGGGAGCGGGACGCCTCGTCGCCGCCGCGCCGGGCCACCGCGGCGCGCAGGTCGGCGACCATCTGACGGGCCTGCTCCTCGTGCTCCTCGGCCGGAAAATGGCTCCGCACGTCCGGATCGGTGAACCAGCGCACCACGATGTTGCGGTCCTCCGGGGCGACCGTGCACACGCACCCGAACAGCGCGAGCGCCATGTCGTTCTGCGCCAGCAGGTCGCCGAGGTCGCCCACGACCTGCACCGGAACGCTGTCCAGCTGGTCGAGGAGGTACAGCAGGCTCGGCCGCAGGTACTCCCCGGCCCGCACCCCCTCCGGCGGGTGGTGCCCGGCGAGCAGGTACAGGTGGTCGCGCTCGTCGATGGTCAGCCGCAGCGCGCGCGTCAGCGCGGACAGCATCTGGACCGAGGGCTGCGGGCTCCTGGCCTGTTCGAGCCGCATGTAGTAGTCGGCCGACATCCCGGCGAGCGCCGCGACCTCCTCGCGGCGCAGCCCCGGCGTCCGCCGCCGCGGCCCCGCGACGAGCCCGACGTCCCGCGGAGCCAGCCGCTCCCTGGACCGGCGCAGGAAATCGGCCAGGTCATCGCGGTGCATCCCCATATCGCTAGTGGTATCACCCTTCGCCGGATCCCATCCCCGGACCGCCGATCCTAGGGAAACCGCTCCGCTCCCGAGCCGCGGCCGGAGAGGGCATCGTCGAGGCACGGCCATCCCGACGAGGAAGAACGGTGATCACGCGATGAAGGCAGTGCGGTTCCACGGGTACGGCGGGATCGGCGTCCTGCGGGTGGAGGAGGTCGAGCGCCCGGTGCCCGGCCCGGCGCAGGCGCTGGTCGAGGTGCGCGCGGCCGGGATCCAGCCCGGCGAGACCCACATCCGCTCCGGCGACCTGCACGAGCGGTGGCCGGCGGCGTTCCCGTCCGGGCAGGGCAGCGACCTGGCGGGCGTCATCGTGGAGGCCGGCGCGGAGATGCGCGGCTTCGCGGTGGGCGACGAGGTGCTCGGCTTCACCCACCGAAGGGCGAGCCACGCGGAGTTCGTCGTGGTCGACGACGTGAACCTGGTGGCGCGTCCGAAGGGGCTGCCCTGGGACGTGGCCGGGTCGCTGTACGTGGCCGGCACGACCGCGTACGCCATGGTGTTCGCGGTCGACCCCGCACCGGGCGACACGGTCGTGGTGTCGGGTGCGGCGGGCGGCGTCGGTTCCCTCGCCGTGCAGCTGGCCCGGCGGCGCGGCGCCACCGTGATCGGGCTGGCGAGCGAACCGAACCACGCCTGGCTGAAGGAGCACGGCGTCATCCCGGTCGCGTACGGAGAGGGCGCGGCCGAACGGATCCGGCAGGCAGCCGACGGGAACGTCGACGCATTCATCGACACTTTCGGCAACGGCTACGTGCGACTGGCGATAGAGCTGGGCGTCCGGCCCGAACGCATCAACACGATCCGCGACTGGCAGGCCGCGGCGGAAGTCGGTGCGCGGACCTACGGCGAAGGCGCGGCCGCCTGCGCGGTCGTCCTCGGCGAACTGGCCCGCCTCGCCGCGCGCGGAGAACTGGAAGTGCCGATCGCCCGCACCTACCCGCTTGACCAGGTCCAGGACGCTTACCGGGAACTGGAGCGGGGCCACACCCACGGCAAGATCGTCCTCTGCCCCTAGCAGCCGCGACCAGTCCAGGTGATCATTGATCCAAAGGCGCGCCTATGCGGCTCGTGTTCCGCGGTCAGCGGACGAGGCGGAAGAAGGAGCGGAGCTCGTCGACGAAGAGGTCGGGTTGCTCGAACGCCGCGAAGTGGCCGCCCTTGCCGGGCTCGTTCCAGTACCGGATGTCGGTGAAACGCTTCTCGGCCCACCGCCGGGAGGGGCGGGGGTTCTCCTTCGGGAAGACCGAGCATCCGGCCGGGACGGTCACCAGGTCCGTCGTCTCGGCGGTGAAGAGCTTCTGGACCTGCTTGAAGCTCTCCCAATAGAGGCGGGCGGCGGACGCACCGGTCCCCGGCAGCCAGTACAACATGAGGTTGTCGAGGAGTTCGTCGCGGGTGAGCGCGTTCTCCGGGTGGCCGTCGCAGTCGGTCCAGGAGCCGAACTTCTCGATGATCCACGCGCACAGCTGCACCGGGGAGTCGACGAGCCCGTACCCGATGGTCTGCGGACGGGTCGACTGTTCGAGCGAGTAACCGTCCTCCCACCGCTGGCCCTCCTCCAGCGCGGACAGCGCGGCACGCTCGGCGCCGGTGAGGTCGTCGAACGTCGCGGGGTCCGGAGCCGCGAGGGGCGGGGTGAGATGGATCCCGGCCAGGTGCGCCGGATCCTTCTGGCCGATCAGCGCGGTCACGGTGGTGCCCCAGTCGGAGCCCTGCGCCCCGTACCGCTCGTAGCCCAGGCGGGCCATGAGCCGGATCCAGGCGTCGGCGATCCGCTCGACGCCCCAGCCGCGGCGGGCCGGTTTGTCGCTGAACCCGTAGCCGGGCAGCGAAGGGCAGACGACGTGGAACGCGTCGCGGGCGTCGCCGCCGTACGCCGTCGGGTCGGTGAGCGGCCCGATCACCTTGAGGAACTCCACGACCGAGCCCGGCCAGCCGTGCGTCAGGACGAGCGGCAGCGCCGCCTCGTGCGGCGAGCGGACGTGGACGAAGTGGATCCCGAGCCCGTCGATGGACGTGCGGAACTGGGGCAGGGCGTTCAACCGGCGCTCGGTGGCCCGCCAGTCGTACTCCTCGGCCCAGTACCGGCACAGCTCGCGCAGGTAGCCCAGCGGGACGCCCTGCGACCAGTCGTCGACGGTCGCCTCCTCCGGCCAGCGCGTCCGGGCCAGGCGTTCGCGCAGGTCGGCCAGGTCGGACTCGGGGACGTCAAGGTGGAACGGGGTGACTTCCTCGGACATGCCGTCCTCCTCGTCGGAGCGTCGGTGGTGAGGGTCAGCTGCGGCATGGGCGCGCCCGCGAGTCCTCCAGCAGGCGGGCCAGCCGGCCGAGGTCGGGCAGGGACACGTCGCCGGGCAGGCCCCGCAGCGCCGCGGTCGGCATGCCCGCCGCCCGGCCGGCGGCCAGGCCCGGCTCGGAGTCCTCCACCACGAGGCAGGCGGACGGGGCGATGCCCAGGCGGGCCGCCGCCTCCAGGTAGCCCTCGGGATCGGGCTTGCCCGCCGTCACGTCGTCGAGGGTGAGGAGGAGCGGCGGATCGATGCCCGCCGCGTGCAGGCGCGTCTTGGCCAGCCGCCCGTCGGAGCTCGTCACCACGGCCCACGGCAGGTCGAGCCGGTCGAGCGTGGCGACCAGGAGTTCCGCGCCGGTCGCGGCGGTGACGTCCGCCAGGTCCTCGTACTGGAAGGCGTGCTGCCGCTGCGCCGCCGCCTCGACCGCGTCGTCATCGAGGTCGGGCCGCAGGTGCCGGACGGTATGCGCCGCCGGGTTTCCGTGGGCGATGGCGAGCACCGCGCCGGCGTCGACGCCGTACTCCCGCGCCCAGGTCGTCCAGGCGCGCTCGACGGCGGCGTCGGAGTCGATGAGCGTGCCGTCCATGTCCAGGAGGACCGCCTGGATCGTTCCAAGGTCCGTTCGCCGTCGCAGCACCGCGTTCCCTTCGAATAAACTCGTCCAACGAGCATAAAGGAGGGGACGGTACGCATGGCAAGCCCCCGGAACCGATCAGGGTCCCCGCGCGCCAGGGACGCCCGCTGGCGCGGCGCGCTGGCGGTGCTGGACGAGATGCGCCGCGACCCGGGCGCGACCCGGGTGGCCGTCGCGCGCCGGCTCGGCCTCAGCACCGGCTCGGCCACCGAGATCACCGCCCGGCTGCGCGACCTCGCCCTCCTCGCCGAGGCGCCCGCCGCGGCGGCGGGCCGGGGCCGTCCGACGACCGCGCTCGTCCCGCATCCGGACGGGCCGCTCGTGATCGCGGTGGACCTCCGGCACGAGGACTGGCGGTGCGCGGTCGCGGCCCTGGACGGACGGCCCGAGATCGCCGAGACCGGCACGCACCGGAGCCGCGACCCCGGGCATGTGATCGACGCGGTCGCCGCGGCGGTGGGACGGCTCCACCGCCGCCACGGCGCACGCGTCCGGGCGGTGTCCGTGGCGGTCGCCGCGACCGTGCAGCGCGGCCGGGTCGTCCAGTCGTCCGTGCTCGGCTGGGACGCGGTGGACCTGACGGCGCTGGCGGCGCCGGCGGCCGATCCGCGCGTCCCGCTGCTGATCGGCAACGACGCGACCCTCGCCGGCCTCGCCGAGGCCCGGCAGGGCGCCGCCGCCGGCGCCGCGACCGTCCTGCACGTCACCGTGGAGGTGGGCGTCGGCGGCACCCTGGTCGTCGACGGCCTGCCGGTGGACGGCGCGACCGGCGCCGGCGGGGAGTTCGGCCACCTCCCCTTCGGCGACCCCGGCCTGCGCTGCCCCTGCGGCGCGTCCGGCTGCTGGGACCTGGTGACCGACGGCCGCGCCATCGCCCGCCACCTCGGCGACCCGCCGCCCCGCGACCCCCGCACGTACGCGGACCGGGCCCTCGCCCGCGCCCCGGCGGACCCGGCCGTCCGGACCGCCGTCGCCCGCACCGCGACCGGGCTGGCCCGCGGCGTCGCCGGGCTGATCAATGCCCTGGACCCCGGCGTCGTCACGCTGGGCGGCCTCGCGGAGTCGCTGCGGGCCGCGGCCGAGCCGGAGTTCGCCGCCGCCCTGACCGGCGGCCTCATGCGCTTCCGCCGCCCGGACCCGCCTCCCGTCGTCGCCGCCGCGCTCGGCCGCGACGGGGCACTGCACGGGGCGGTGGTGACCGCGCTCGACCACGTCCTCACCGAAGACGGCCTCGCCGCCTGGGCGTCCCTCCGCTCCCCCGGGTAGCGCCGGCGCCTATGCCGTGAACGCCAGGATGCGGCGCCATGCGTCCTCGCACGCCTGCGCCCAGTCGCCGTAGGAGCGGTCGAAGAAGGAGTGCGGGGCGCCTGCGTAGACGTGCATCTCGTACTCCTTGCCCGCGCGCTCCAGGTCGGCGGCCATCGCGTCGAACTCTTCCTGCGGAGTCGCGACGTCGTCCCCGGCGAGCAGCATGAGCAGCGGCGCCTCGACCTCGGCCGCCGCGTCGCCGAAGAAGCGCGGCGGGCCGTAGAAACCGATCGCGCCCGCGATGCCCGGCAGGGTCGCGGCCTGGCGCCAGGCGTGGCCGCCGCCGAGGCAGAAACCGACCGTGAACACCCGGCCGGACAGGCGCGCGGCCGCGGCGGCGACGTCGGCGTCCACATGCGCGGATTCGAGAAGGGGCAGGTGCTTCATGCCGTCGAAGCCGTCGTCGCGCGGCGCCGTCCCGGCGGTGCGCCCGTAGAAGTCGATCGCGATGGTGTCGTATCCGGCCTCGGCGAAGCGCTGGGCGAGCTCGGTATAGAACGGGTGCAGCCCGCGCACGTCGGGCAGCAGCACCAGGCCGCTCCCGTTGGGCACCTCGGGTTCGGCGCGGTAGGCCGCGAAGCGGTTGCCGTCGCGGGCGGTGATCTCCAGCGGGCCCTGCGCGGCCACGCCCCCGGTGACGGCGGGCGAGGCGGGCGGGCGGCCGTCCGTTGAATGGCACATGCCGGAGAGCCTGGCCGGACGCCGCGGGACGGCCCAGGCCCGCTTCATACGGGTAACGGCAGGGCCACCCTCGCCGTCCCGCGTCCGGCGATACTGATCGGCATGGGTGATGGACTCGGGAGCTTCCTCAAGTCGCGGCGGGCGCGCCTGGCACCGGAGAGCGTCGGGCTGCCCGGCGGCGCGCGGCGGCGCGTGCCGGGGCTGCGGCGCGAGGAGCTGGCCCAGCTCGCCGGGATCAGCGTGGAGTACTACCAGCGCCTGGAGCAGGGCCGGTCGCATCGTCCCTCCCCCGAGGTGCTGGACGCGCTCGCGCGGGCGCTGTCGCTGGACGAGGTCGAACGGGCCCACCTGGAGGCCCTCGCCCACCCGCGCCGCACCGGGCCCGCCGCCCGCCCGGACGAGGACGGCGCACGGCCCGAGCTGCAACGGCTCCTCGCCCTGATGGACCGCGTCCCGGCCATGATCATCAACGACCGCTTCGACGTGCCCGCCGCCAACCCGCTCGCCGCGCGCCTCTTCGCCGGAGCCCTGGCCGGGCAAGACGCGGCCGGACGCAACCTGGCCCGCTACCTCTTCCTCGATCCGGCCGCCCGCGACTTCTACGTCACCTGGGACGAGGTCGCCGCAGCCACGGCGGCCCAACTGCGGCTCGTGTCCGCCCGCCATCCCGGCGACCACGCCCTCGCCGGCCTGATCGACGAGTTGCACGCCGGCAGCGCACGGTTCCGCGAGTTGTGGGCGGCGGGCGACGTGCAGCTGCGGACGTTCGGCGTGAAGAACCTGCGCCATCCCGCCCTCGGCGTGCTCGCATTCCACTACGAGAACTTCGGCGTGCCCGGCGACCCGCGCCGCCGCATGGTCACCCTGACCCCGGTCGAAGGCGCCACCGAGGCCGCGCTCCAACTCCTGTCCACCTGGACGGCCGGATAGCCCCGAACCGCTCACCGCCGTCCCGCCGATCCACGCCCGACGATGAGCAGCGCCGCGGTGACGAGTGCGGCGGTCAGCAAGATGATGAACCCGGCCGTCAGCGCGGTGGTGTAGCCGTGCACAATGGCCGCCTTGGCCGCGCCATTGCGATGGGAGGCCAGATAAGCGGCGGTCGCACTGGCCGCCACGGTGTTGAGCAGAGCCGTGCCCAGCGCCGCGCCCAACTGCTGGGCGGCGTTGTAGGCGGCCGATGCGGCGCCGATGTCGTGCCCGGACATCCCTTCGGTGGCCAGGCTGGCGGTCGGGGGCATGACACAGCCGAGGCCGAGCCCGGTGAGCACCAGCGCGGGCAGCAGGTACACGGCGAGAACGTCGCCGCCCGCGTCCGGCAGCCGGGTCAGGATCACCATGCCGATGGCCGCGGTCAGCAGACCAGGAACCAGAAGCAGCGCGGGCGGGACGCGGCCGTGCAGCCTCGCGGCGATGAACATGGAACCGACCAGCGCGGCCAGCGCATTGACGATCAGCGTCAGCCCCGCCTGCACCGGTGAATAGCCGAGCACGACCTGGGTGTAGTAGCTCATGAACAGGTAGAACCCGAACATCGCCACGAACATCAGGGTGATGGCCACGAACGCGCCGGCGCGGACGCGGTGCAGCAGCACCCGCATCGGCAGCAGCGGATGAGCCGCCCGCGCCTCCACGACGGCGAACGCGGCGAGCAGCACCGCCCCGCCGGCCAGCCACGCCGCCACTTCACCCGACCCCCATCCGAGGGACTCCGCCCGGGCGAACCCGTACACGACCGCGGCGAAGCCGGCGAGGCTGAGCAGCGCACCGGCGACGTCCAGCCGCCCTCGTCCCGCGATCGGCCGAGGCGCCGGCACCAGGGCGACGCCGAGCACCGCCGCGAACGCGATGGGCACGTTGATGTACAGGCACCAGCGCCAGTCGGCGTACTCGGTCAGCAGGCCGCCGGCGACCAGCCCGACCGCCGAGCCCGCGGCACCGACCGCCGCGAACACCCCGAACGCTCGGCCGCGTTCGCGGGCCCCGGTGAAGGTGCCGGTCAGCAGCGACAGCCCGGCGGGCGCGAGCAGGGCGGCGAACGTCCCTTGCAGCGCCCGCGCCGCGAACAGCATCGCGGCGCTCATCGCCGCGCCGCCCAGCGCGGACGCGGCGGCGAAGCCCACCAGCCCGACCAGGAACGCGCGCCGGTGGCCGAGCGTGCCGCTGACCCTGCCGCCGATCAGCAGCAGCCCCCCGAAGGCCAGCGCGTAGGCGGTGATCGCCCAGTGCCGGTTCCCGTCCGACATCTCCAGCGCCCGCTGCGCGGACGGCAGCGCGATGTTCACGATCGTCCCGTCCAGGACCACCAGCAGCTGCGCCGCGCTCACCACCGCCAGCGTCCACCACCTCCGCTCCGCCCCGCGCCGGCCGCCGGCGGCCTCCGCCTTCTGCGTCGTGTCGTCTTCGAGATCCATGTCTTCGAGCGTTCCGTTGAACCGGCCCCGGAGACTTCCCGCCACCGACCGCACACCGACCGGCCCCACCCACCGAACAACCCTCAACCGGAGGTAGAACCCGGACCGATGCAGCGACCGCCGTCCGGCTCGGCTGGGAGTCGTTGCGGTCGTCTGCGCTTCGCCTGGCTGGGGCCGGGTGTTGATCCGGTAGGTTCGCGGCCTATGAGCGGGGTCGCAGGAACCATCGCCACTGCGGCCGGAATGTTCGCCGGGACGAACGTGGACGACATCATCGTGCTGACGGTCCTGTTCCTGTCGTCGCGCGCCGGCGGCACCCTGCGTCCCTGGCAGATCTGGGGCGGCCAGTACGCCGGTATCGCCCTTCTGGTCCTCGTCTCGGTGGTCGCCGCCCTCGGTCTCACGGTCGTGCCCGACGACTGGGTCGGCCTGCTCGGGCTGGTGCCCTTCGCCCTTGGCGTCAAAGGCTTGATCGCGGCTGTCCGCGCTCGCAACGACGGAGGGAACGCCTCGCCCGCGGTGGCTACCGGATTGGTCTCGGTGGCGGGGGTGACCATCGCGAACGGGGCCGACAACATCTCCGTCTACACGCCGGTCTTCCGCACCATCGGGACCGGCCCCACGGTGGTCACCATCTGCGTCTTCGCCGTCGGTGTCGCCCTGTGGTGCTTCGCCGCCTCCTGGCTCGGCTCCCACAAGAAGATCATCGAGTTCGTCGAACGCTACGGGCAGTGGCTCGTACCCGCCGTGTTCATCGTCATCGGCGGCCTGATCGTCATCGAGTCCGGCGTCTTGGCCAAGGCGCTCTAAGCATCTGAGGGGTCAGGAGGGCGCCGCGGCCTGGGACGGCGGGCGCGGCCGTGGCAGCGGGGTGTACTCGAGGAGACCGGCCACGCCTCTGCCGACGAAGACCAGCACGGTGGCGACGATCTCGAACGCCGCTCCGCCGAGAAGGAACCAGTCCACGTGACCGGTGATCGAGCTCCAGATGTAGGACACGTCGATGACGAGCATGGCCACGATCGTCGCGAAGCCCGTCGCGACGACGGTCCCGTCGAGGAAGCGGATCTCTCGGTGCCGCAGGCCGAAGACGAAGACGGTGCCACCGGCGATGGAAGCGGCCCCGAGAAGGATGTCTTCGATGTGCGGATGCTGAGCGATCTCGTGGCCTGCGTTCTTCCGACTGTGACGGCCCTTGATGGTCTCGGCGACCCGGAGGGCGGCGTCGAGATCGCGCAGCTCGAGCAATGCCGTGACGAAGCGCTGCAGGAGCCGATCGATCTCGTCGGGGACGTCCGGACGGATCGCCCGGACGCTGGGAGGCGGCGCGGTCACATGCTGGACGGCCACGGCGTGCGCGTCGCCGAGGAAGACCGGCCGCCCGGTGAGGAGCCGGAACAGGGTGGCGCCCAGCGCGTACAGGTCGGACCGTGCGTCGACCTCCCTTCCCTCGACCTGCTCGGGCAGCATGTAGGGGAGCGTCCCGATGACCCCGCCGGTAAGGGTCAGGCCGGTCGACGCGCCCTCCACGCGGGCGATCCCGAAGTCGCAGATCTTCACGACGCCGCCGTCCACCAGCATCAGGTTCTCCGGCTTGATGTCCCGATGGACGATCCCGGCCGCATGCGCAACCGCCAGACCCGACGCCACCTGGGCGCCGTAGGCCAGCACCTGGTCGACGGGAAGGCCGTGCCGGAACTCGTCGAGGACGCTGCGCAGGTCCCTGCCGTGGAGCAGTTCCAGCACCAGGAACGGCAGGCCCTCCTGCTCTCCGAGGTCGCGGACCTCGACGATGTGCGGGTGGGTGAGCTGCCGGGTGGCCGCGGCCTCCCGGTAGAAGCGGCGTAGCGCCTCCTCCCGGTTGCCGTCCGCGTCCAGCAGCCGAGGCCCGATGATCTTCACGGCGACCGGCCGGCCGTCGACCCGGTCCGTCCCGCGCCAGACCTGCCCCATGCCGCCCCCGCCCCCAGCCCGAAACCCCGGCACAGACTGTTACTTGATACGAAAGTTGTACTAAGAAGTATCGATAGATAACCTGAGGTCGCCGAATAACCAAGGAGAAGCCATGAAGCTAGAGGGAAGTACGGCGTTCGTGACGGGCGCCAACCGCGGCCTGGGACGGCGCTTCGCCGAGCAGCTCGTGACCCGGGGCGCCACCGTCTACGGCGGTGTCCGCAACGTGGCGTCGCTCGACGTGCCGGGCGTGATCCCGGTGCGGATCGACGTCACGGACCCGGCGTCGGTGGCCGCGGCGTCGGACGCCGCCCAGGACGTGTCGCTGCTGATCAACAACGCGGGCTCCTACACCGGGGCGTCGGTGTCCGACGGGTCGCTGGAGGACATCCGCCTGGAGATGGAGACCCACTACTTCGGCACGCTGGCGGTGACCCGGGCATTCGCCCCGCACCTGGCCGCCAACGGCGGCGGCGCGATCCTCAACGTGCTGTCGGTGCTGTCGTGGCTGACCTTCCCCGGCTACAGCGGCTACGCGGCGGCGAAGGCGGCGCAGTGGTCGCTGACCAATGCCCTGCGGCTCGAGCTGGCGGCGCAGGGCACGCAGGTCGCCGGGTTGCACGTCGGCTATCTGGACACCGACATGGTCGCGTCCGTCGACGCCCCCAAGAGCGACCCGGCGGTGATCGCCGCGCTGGCGCTCGACGCCCTCGAACAGGGGGCCGTGGAGATCCTCGCCGACCAGGACGCGCAGCGGACCCAGGCCGACCTCGCGGGCGGCGTCACGAAGCTTTTCCCGGTCGACGCCTGACCATGGCGGCTGGGCGCGATGAAGGCGCGGCCTCTGGGCGGGCTTCGCACGGTGCGGGCTACCGGGCCGTGTTCGCGGTCCGGGAGTTCCGGGCCGTCTTCGCGGCGCACGTCCTCTCCGTCATGGGCGGCGTCCTCGCCGAGGTGTCGCTGGCCGTCCTCGTCTTCCGCCAGACCGGTTGCTCACGGCCCTGATCTTCGCTCTCGGGTTCCTGCCCTACGCGCTGAGCGGGGTGCTGCTCTCCGGTCTCGCCGACCGCTGCCGCCCGCGCCGCGCTGGGCACGGCCGCCGTCGCCTTCCTCGGTTCCGCCCTCGTGCTGCGTCTCGGCACTCGGGAGCGGCCCGCCCGGATGTCGGGCGGCGGCGCGGTCATGCGCCGGTCGATGGCCTCGGCCGCGCTGCTGCTGGGCGAGCCCCGCATCCGGGCGCTGCTGCTGATGTGGTGGATCCCGCCGATGTTCTTCGTCGTCGCCGAGGGGGTCGCGGCGCCCTTCGCGGACGCGGCGGGCGCGGGAGCGGCCGGGTTCGGGGTGTTCCTCGCCGCGATGCCCGCGGGCACCCTGGTGAGCGAACTGCTCGCCGGCACCCTGCTCGGAGCCGCGCTCCTCCTGCTCACCCGACTGTGCACCGCCTACACGCTCGGCATGGACCGATGGTTCGTGGACGCGGTGCCGGAGGAGATTCGCGGCCGGGCCATGTCCCTGCTGGGCGCCGGACTGATGACCCTTCAGGGTCTCGGAATGGCCACCGGCGGGGCGCTCGCCTGCCTAGCTGACGCAGGCGCCGGGCCGGGTGATCCCACCTTGGTCACCGGCTGGAGGAGGTGGCGAGGCTCGTCCTCGCCACCTCGTTCCAGCGCGACCCGAGGTCGCTCACGGAGAGGGCACGACCTCGGGACGCGTGAACGCGGCGAGGAGGCGCTCGAAGGCCTCCGGGGCACCGCTCAGAGCGGCCCGGCCCGAGCGCACGGCCTCCTCCAGGCTCTGGCTTCCGATCATGAGGGACGCGAACGTCCTGGCGTCGGTGTCGATCGCGGCGTCGGGGCGGTCCGCGTCCCCGCGTTCGATGTCGAGGCGTCCGGCGGCGACGCGGACGACGTAATGGTCCTCGCCGAAGCGGATCGCATAGGTGGCGTCGAGGCCGCCACCGGCCGCGGGAGAGAAGTCGTCGCGCAGCGCCAGCATGATCGCGTCGCTGCTGACGTGGGCGTCCAGGTCGCGGAACGGCGAGCGGCGACCCCAGCGGCCGAGCGCGACCAGGACCGGCTCGAGCTCCCGGCCCCAGTCCGTCAGCTCGTACACCCACGACGCGCTCGGCGGGGCGAGCCTGCGGCGGCGGACCAGCCCGAGCCCTTCGAGCTCGCGAAGGCGGCGGGACAGCCGGTTGGGCCCCGCGTTGGGCAGCCCGGCCCGCAGGTCGGTGAACCGCTTGGGACCGAACAGCAGCTCGCGGACGACCAGCAGGGCCCAGCGCTCACCGATGAGGTCCAGCGCGTGCGCCGTCGCGCAGGCCTCGCCGTAGGTACGGGTGCTCTCCACGCTCCGATTCTACCCGGCGAGGTTCCCCCACGAATCTCATTGGTTCCCTTACCGTACTAGCTCTCCGCTCGCCTTGGCGGCCTGGACGATGGCGGCGTGGAGCCCGTCGCCGGTGTCGGCGGTGGGGGTGATGGTGATGGCGGTGAACCCGGCGGCGTGCAGCTCGCGGCGGTACTCCTGGGCGGTGAGGGTGGAGGCGGCGCAGCCGATGCGCTGCTCTGCGGCGGCGCGCTCGTCGGGGTCGAGGCCGGGCTCGGCGATGATGTCGCTGACGCCGAATCGACCGCCGGGACGCAGGACGCGGAAGGCTTCGGCGAGGACGCGGGCCTTGTCGGTGGCGAGGTTGATGACGCAGTTGGAGATGACCACGTCCACGCTCGCGGCGGGAAGAGGGATGTCGTCGATGTGGCCGCGCAGGAAGCGGACGTTGTCGGCTCCGGCCTGGGCGGCGTTGGCGCGGGCCAGGGCGAGCATGTCGTCGCTGGCGTCCAGGCCGTAGGCGATCCCGGTCGGGCCGATGCGACGGGCCGACAGCAGCACGTCCAGCCCGCCGCCCGACCCGAGGTCGAGCACGGTCTCGCCGGGGCGCAGGTCGGCGACGGCGAGCGGGTTGCCGCATCCCAGGCTCGCGCGCAGGGCGGCCTCGGGCACCTGGTCCTCGGCTTGATAGGCGGCGGCGCCGAAGCAGGAGTCACCGCTCTCGCCTTCGTGCGGGGTGCCGCCGGCGAGGGCGGCCCGGGCGAGACCGGAGTAGCGGGCGACGATGGCGTCCGTGGTGCGGGAGTCGGGCATCAGGTGTCTCCTTCGGGCGGGCAGGCCGGCGCGGCCGGTGCGGGACGTCCCATGACCAGGTCGGCGGCGGTGGGGAAGCACTCCACGCATGCGGTGTTGATCCGGTAGAAGCGCGAGGTGCCGTGCCGGTCGACCAGGACGAACCGGACCTCGGCCAGCACCTTGAGGTGCGCGGACACGGTCGACTGCCCGACGTGGACGGCGTCGACGATCTCCCCGACGTTCATCGGCCGTCCCTGCCGGGCCAGCAGGGACACGATCTGGACGCGCGTCGGGTCGGCCAGCGCCTTGAACCAGGACGCGTACTCGGTGGCGGTCGGCCGGTCGAGCGGCCCTTTCTCCCTATTCATCGTCCATCGACGATAGACGATAAAACCCCGCTGGGGAAGGCGGCGACCGCGCTCAGCCGTCAGCGGGCAGGAGTTCGGCGAGCAGGGCGCGGACGCGGGCGTCGATCTCGTCGCGGATGGGCCGCACCTTCTCGATCGGCTGACCTGCGGGGTCGGGAAGCTGCCAGTCCAAGTACCGCGTGCCAGGGAACACGGGGCAGACGTCGCCGCACCCCATGGTGACGACCACGTCGGCGGCCCGGACGGCTTCGCCGGTGAGCGGCTTGGGGAACTCCCTCGACAGGTCGAGCCCCAACTCGGCCATCACCTCGACGACGGCGGGGTTGACGGTCTCGGCGGGCGCCGACCCGGCCGAGCGGACACGGACCCGTCCGGCGGCGTGATGATCGAGCAGGGCGGCGGCCATCTGTGAACGTCCGGCGTTGTGGACGCACACGAACAGCACCTCAGGTGCCTGGATCACGGGGTCTCCTGCGGAGTCGGGCTCGTTCGGTCACGAAACGGCCGCGGCGATGCGTGGCCTGAGGATCGCCGACAATCGTTCCAGGACGCCGGGGTTGAGCCAGTAGTAGACCCACGTCCCGCGCCGTTCGGAGTCGATCAGACCGGCCTGCTTGAGCACCTTCAGATGATGGCTGATCGTCGGCGCCGTGAGGTCGAACGCGGCGGTCAGGTCGCAGACGCACGCCTCGCCGCCCTCATGGCAGGCGATCAGCGACAGCAGCCGCAACCGGACCGGATCGGCGATCGCCTTGAACAGCGGCACCAGCTCGGCCGCCTCGGCCTCACCCAACGGCTCGCACGCCAGCGGCGCGCAGCACTCACCGTCCCCTTCACCAGGGTTCACGATCGACACCAGCTGCTTAGACATGCCTCTAATTTGACATCCATCTACATACGGATGCAAACTCGGGCTACCGGCTACTTAGACGTCCATCTAAATTGCCGGTCGACCGCCCGCGACACGAGGAGTGACCACATGTCCCGCGTCCAGCTCGCCTTGCGCGTGTCCGACCTGGAGGGCTCGATCGCCTTCTACTCCAAGCTGTTCGGCATCGAGCCGGCCAAGCTCCGGCCCGGCTACGCCAACTTCGCCGTCACCGAACCGCCGCTCAAGCTCGTCCTGATCGAGGGCGAGGACGGCGAGCCGACCCGGATGGACCACCTCGGCGTCGAAGTCGAGGACTCCGGCCTCGTCACCGACGCCACCAAGCGCCTGACCGACGCCGGACTCGTCACCCTGGAGGAGAACGACACCTCCTGCTGCTACGCGCTCCAGGACAAGGTCTGGGTCCACGGCCCCGGCGGCGAACCCTGGGAGGTCTACACGGTCAAAGCCGACGCCGAAACTCTCGCCAAGAGCACCGCCACCTCAGCGGACTGCTGCGGCACCACGGCCTGCTGCACCCCCGACGAACAGGCCCTCGACCCCACCCAGACGCCCGCGGAAGCCAAGGCCGCATCCGGCTGCGCCTGCACCTGACCAACGCCCGTCCCGGGCCACGGGTCGCAGTGGGGGCCGATGTCGCTGTAGAGGATCTCGGCCTCCTTCAGCAGGACGTCCAGCCGTGCGGCCGCTCAGGCGGGGATGTGCTCGCGAGGCGTCCGATTCCTGGACGGCAGTTCGACCAGGCGGACGCAGAGCATCGTGACCGCGAAACCGATCAGGCACTTGGCCAGCAGGTTCGGCAGGACCGCGGCGTCCCCGGTCGTCGTGGTGAAGATCGCGAACGGCATGAGGAAGGGCGCGACGGCGGGCGCCAGCAGGGCGCAGGTCCGGCGGCCTTCGCGGGTGCGCGCGAGGGCGACGGCGGCCAGGACGGTGGCGGCGACCACGGCGGCGAACCCCAGCATGTCCCAGAGCTGCGGGAACGCCGAGATCCTGGCGGTGGCGTTCGGCTTCCCCAGGTTCCCCTGGTAGACGAGCGTGAAGAAGGGCAGCGAGTTGAGCACGACCAGGGTCCCCGCCATCGCCGCGGCTGCGGCGACGCGCGCGCGTCCCAGCAGGCGGGCGCCGTGGCGGGGGCCAGGCGAGATGAGCAGGGACGCCGTGGCCAGCAGCGCGAGGGGCAGCGGGACGCTGGCCAGGGACGCGCCCACGGAGGCCCCCGCGCGGTGCGGGAAGGTCGTCCCGTAGACGGCCAGGACGGTGTGGACGGCGGTGACCGCGCAGGCAGCGGTGGTGGCGGGGCGGCGCAGCCCACGCCAGGCGAGCACGGCGATGGCCGTCCACGCGAGCCAGTAGGGGCCGGTGCCGAAGTCGTAGAACAGCGAGTACTCCAGCGATGGGCCATGGTCGGCGGCGAGCTGCATCAGTTGCGGGATGTTCACCGCGAACCGTGCGGCTTCGGCGACGAGGAGCAGCGTGGCCAGGAAGCCGGTGATGGCCAGGGCGTCGGTCCAGGGGGAGGCGCTGGTGCCGGAGGCCGCGTGGCGGCGCCGGATCCGGGCGGCGCCCCACAGCAGGTCGGCGGTGTCGGCGGCGGACGGACGGGTCTGGCCGGGCCGCGCGGCCGACAGCAAGATGTCCAGCATCTCCTGTTCGTGGGCCTCGCGGTGGGCGGCCGGGTACAGGGCCAGCAGGCGCCGGTAGCGGTGTTCGAGCGTGCTCAACGCAGCCCCCTCGGGGAAAGACCGACGAACGCCGGGGCGGCGCCGTCGCCGGGAAGGCGGAAGGCGGCGAGCCGCCGGGCGGCGGCCTCGGTACGGCGGCGCAGCGCGTCGACCTCGGCGGCGAGCGCGGTGGCACCGTCGTCGGTGAGCCGGTAGTAGCGGCGCAGCCGGCCGTCGACGACCTCTTCGCGGTCGGCGGCGATCCGCCCCTCGGCCTGGAGCCGGTCCAGCGCGGCGTAGAGGGTGCCGGCCCGCAGCCGGGTGCGCCCGCCGGAGATCCGCTCGACGTCGGCGACGATCCCGTAGCCGTGCTGCGCGCCGTCCGCCAGCGCCGTGAGGATCAGGAACGTCGGTTCCTGCATCGGCTTGCTCATGCCACCGTTATATATCGATGATCTACCTATCCACAACTCCACCGGCACCGCCGAGCACCGCCGCAAAGTGCGCGACGAACGACACTCCAGCGCGCTCCGCAACACCTTCAACCGCATGACCGGCTGCCTCTACCACTGTCTGCAAACCGGCCGGCCCTACGACGAGAACGCGGCCTTCGGCACACGCCTGGCTCTGGCAGCCCGGACGTCGGAGGTGCCCGCTACGGTTCCCGCATGATCACCCGCCCTACCGAGAACTGGCGGCACCTCGGCACCTGTCCCAACTCGCTCCTGGGGCAGGTCGACCAAGCGCTGCTCGCTTTCGAAACCGAGCTGACCGCCCTGGACCACACCTCCGACCAGGCCATCATGGCCGCGGTCGAACACGTGGTCGTCGCGCTGAACCGGATCGACGGCACTGACGACCACAGCTTCGACACCATCGACCGCGAGGAACTCTGCGAATACATCGACCACGCACTCACCCAGACCGGGATCGATGTTGAAGCGCTGGCACGCCGGCAGGGCATCGACCCGGCCGCGCTCACAGACCGGTGGCGAGACTGGTGAACAAAAGGGCCAAGCCCGACTCAAGTTGACGGCTTGAACAGATCGGATGTCTCATCCACCCCGGAACCGTGGTCATCGCGGCGGCTGCACGCCTGGTCGGCTACGGCGCCAAGACTCGCTTGTGGTAGCTCGCGATGTCTCGAACCTCGACGGTGGCCTGAATGTTCAGCCCCGCTCCGGGCTTGATGTGGTCACACAACACCGTGAGAGCCAGGTCTCCAAGACGAGCTTTGATCTCGGGGTCGCGGCCGGGCAGGATCGCCAGGTCAACATGCACCATCGCTTCGCCGGCTTCGCCGCTGCCGATGACCGCTTCGCCGATCGCGTGGAAGCGGGTCTTGAAGTCTGGCAGGGCGCTGCCGATCAGGTCCGCTGCAGCAGGGTGGAGCGCCAGCGCGAATCCGCGCCGATCGAACCACACCGCCAGGGACTCCGAGTACTCAACCGTGATCTGCGGCATCTCGCATCGATCGTCCCACATGCCGAGGCGCACCTAGCGGTTCCCCGTCGAGGCGCTCGGCGTCCCGAACCTGCACTTCCATGGCCTTCAGCACACCGGCAACACCCTCGACGCAGATTCAGGTGCCCAACCCAAGGCTCGTCCGCCCGACGACGGTTCGGCGGGTGACCTCGTCCCGGTGGCGCAATCGCCCGCTAGCCTCATCAGTTCGATCACGGCCGAGGGGGCTAGCGCGCTCCGACCCGGGTGACAGCTTGGGTACAACACCTGTCGGCATTGAGCAGTCATATGATCGCCCGTAGCATCCTATCCATGCCCCTGATTGAGCACGGAATGACCAAGAGGCAGGTCAAGCGCCTCCTCGGACCTCCGCATAATCGCCTCAGCCAGAGGGCGTTCGAACGCCAATACAGAAGCGCGACGTTCGTGGGGGGTCGGCGCCACCGAGGGGACGCTTGGCTGTACCTCAACACCCCGCAGGCCGGAGATATGACGTTCATCGCCTTCGACGGAAGGCGGGTCGCCACTGTGCAGGTTCAAAAAGCCTCAAACCAATAGGTCGTCGCCGAGTCCCCGACCTGACCGGCCAGCACTCCGCGTACACCGCACCTACGCGCAAGCTGCAACAGACGAACAAACCCGTCCGGAGGCTGCTCCCGGTCGCGGGGGTCCAAGGGGCTGCGAGCCCGGACGGGGCGGGGCCAGCGGACGCGTCACGACGCAGCGCTCCGGCGCGGCCACCCGGTGCCCGGCGCCCACGCCGCCCGCGCCCGGCGGCCAGGCGCACCGCCTGCCTGTGCTTGTCGGCCACCTTCGGCCAGATGAGGCACGAAGCGTCAGATCACCCGAAGATGAGACTTGATCTTTCCGCCCCGTCGGGAGGTGCAGGTTGTCGTACAGGCCGAATGCCATATTCATGCAGATTCTCTTGATGGTGATCAGTTGCGCCGTGGCGGTCTTCGTGATCTCTGGAGGCAGTTGGTCCGTCGCCCTGCAGGAAATCGCCTTCTTTATGGGCGCGGGCGGAATGATGGTGATGTTCTACCGGTGGCGACGGCAGGGAGATCGGGTCGCCGCAATGTTGCTCGTACTCGCCTTTGTCACATGGGCGATGGCGGTTGCCGTTGCCTCGATTACCGGCGTCGAGCCCGGAACTCCTGCTTTCTGGATCGCCGGCGTGGCTCTCCTCTTCGGTGCCAGCGGCGGAGTGGTGACGCTGGCGCGAATGTACCGCGAGCGCGGTAAATACAGCGAAGCTTCGTCGTCCGAGCAGGGAACCGGTGACTCGACACGCGGCTCGAATCTTCGGCCATAGCTCACGCTCTGGGCGACGCGGCGGAGCGGGCGTCCTTGACACGGCGGAAGCGAACGAGCTTCAGGCTCTGCACAATGGAGATCGCGTCGCGCAGGACGGATAGCGCACGTTCGACCCTGGCGCCGGACGCACCGAATCGCTCCCCCAGCTTCGCTATGGAGGACAGAACTCCGCGCTCGGCGTCCCGAACCTGCACTTCCATGTCCTTCGGCGCACCGGCAGCGTCTGGCTCCGGAACCTGAGGGCGCGCATGGGCCGCGACAACGAGCGGACCGCGCTACCGCAAAAGTCCGCCAAGGGTGACCGCGCGACCGCCGATGGCCTCGACGCGCTGGGAGCAGGGCCAGGACGATGACGACGGAGCGGCCGGATCGCTGGTGCCGGTGGCGTAATTGCACGCTAATTGCACGGCGGCTCTCTGAGGCCCCTACAAAGATCAAGGCCCGGGTCGGGGTTCGTGTCCTGACCTGGGCCTTCTCGGTGAGCGGGTGACGGGAATCGAACCCGCGCTGTCAGCTTGGGAAGCTGAAGTTCTACCATTGAACTACACCCGCGTGGCGGGTGGTGGGGGCCGCCCGCGCTTGGACATCGTACCGGATAGTCGGGTGGGACGTCGTGCGGGTTGCGGGGCCGGGGGTGGGATAGCGTTTCCAGGTGCTGCTCTCCGATCGCGATATCAGGTCCGAGCTCGAGTCCGGGCGGGTGAAGATCGACCCGTACGAGCCGGGGATGGTCCAGCCGTCCAGCGTGGACGTCCGGCTGGACCGGTACTTCCGGGTGTTCGAGAACCACCGGTATCCGCACATCGATCCGGCTGTGGAGCAGCCGGATCTGACGCGGCTGGTGGAGGTGGACGCCGAGGAGGCGTTCGTGCTGCATCCCGGGGAGTTCGTGCTGGCCTCGACGTACGAGGTGTTCGGGCTGCCCGACGACCTCGCGGCGCGGCTGGAGGGCAAGTCGAGCCTCGGGCGGCTGGGGCTGCTGACGCACTCGACGGCGGGGTGGATCGACCCCGGGTTCAGCGGGCACGTGACGCTGGAGCTGTCGAACGTGGCGACGCTGCCGATCAAGCTGTGGCCGGGGATGAAGATCGGGCAGATGTGCCTGTTCCGGACGAGCTCGCCGGCGGAGTATCCGTACGGGTCGGAGCGGTACGGATCGCGGTACCAGGACCAGCGGGGACCCACCCCGTCGCGGTCGTACCTGAACTTCCACCGCACCGTGGTGTGAACCCGGTCACGTGGCGCAGATCACCAAAAGATGAAACATCTTCTCGGGACGGGTAGTTTCAAGCGACGCACAGCCTTGGCATCTGGTTGACAGCCTCTTTCCCGGAGGCGGGTCGACGGGTGCCCTACGGATGAGCTACCCGTTTCCGCGCCGTCCCCGGGTGTGGGAACACGGAAGGAGATCGTGTCCATACTCCGCGCGGAAAGCGTCACCAAGCTGTTCGGCCGGAAGGCGGCCGAGGCGCAACGGAAACTGAAGGCGGGCGCCGGCCTGGCCGACGTCCGGAAGCTGGGCGTCACCCCGGCCGTCCTCGACGCCACGTTCGAGGTCGAGCAGGGCGAGATCTTCGTGGTGATGGGCCTGTCCGGGTCCGGTAAGTCCACGTTGATCCGGATGCTGAACGGGCTGCTGGAGGCCACTTCCGGGACCGTCGAGATCGACGGCCAGGATATCGCGAAGCTGTCGCCGAAGGCGCTGCGGGCGCTCCGGCAGAACAAGGTCAGCATGGTCTTCCAGCACTTCGCGCTCTTCCCCCATCGGTCCGTCCTGGCGAACGCCGCGTACGGGCTGGAGGTGCGCGGTGTCTCCAAGGAGGAACGCGAGGGCAAGGCCCGGGAGTTCCTGGGACTCGTCGGGCTGTCCGGGTGGGAGGACAAACTCCCCGGCCAGCTGTCCGGCGGCATGCAGCAGCGGGTCGGGCTGGCCCGCGCGCTGGCGGCGGGCACCGACATCATCCTGATGGACGAGGCGTTCAGCGCGCTGGACCCGCTGATCCGGCGCGAGGTGCAGGACCTGCTGCTCGACCTGCAGGGGCGGTTCGGCAAGACGATCGTGTTCATCACCCACGACCTGAACGAGGCCATGCGCATCGGCGACCGCATCGCGGTGATGCGGGAGGGCCGGATCGTGCAGATCGGCACGGCCGAGGAGATCCTGACGGACCCGGCGAACGACTACGTCGCCCAGTTCGTCGCGGACGTGGACCGTACCAAGGTGCTGACGGCGGCGTCGGTGATGGAGAAGCCGCTGGTCACCGTGCTGTCGACGACCGGGCCGCGGACGGCGCTGCGCACCCTGCGCGAGCACCAGACCGACGCCGCGTTCGTGATCGGCCGGGACCGCAGGCTGATCGGCAAGGTGAAGGCCACGGCGGTCGCGGACGCGGTGAAGGAGAACGTCCAGACGCTCGACGGCCTGATCGACCCGGAGGACCTGGAGCCGGTGCCGCCGGACACCCCCGTCGCGGACCTGTTCTTGCGCTCCGCGGAGAGCGACCTGCCGGTGCCCGTGGCGGACGCGGACGGGACGCTGCTCGGCGTGATCCCGCGGGTCACGCTGCTGGCGGCGCTCGGCGCGATCAGCACGCACGTGGACGAGGTCGCCGCGGCCTCCGGCGAGGACGGCGAGGACGCCGACGACGCCGGGACGCCGGCGCTCGCGCTGACGAAGGAGGGTTCCGTTGACGACTGACGTGCTCGCGAGCGAGTTGCCCCGGGTGCACGTCGGCGACTGGTTCTCCGACCTGGTCGACTGGTGCACCACCAATCTGAGCTGGCTGTTCGACGGGATCGGGTCGGCCGTCACGTGGGCGGTCGAGAATCTGACCGACCTGCTGAACCTGCTGCCGCCGATCGGTCTGACGGTGGTGCTGGCGGTGATCGCGCTGGTGCTGAGCGGCTGGAGGCTCGGCGTCTTCGCGCTGCTCGGCTTCGGGCTGATCGACAGCATGGAGCTGTGGGATCCGGCGATGGACACGCTGGCGCAGGTGCTGGTGGCCGCGGTGGTCGGGGTGGTGATCTCGATACCGATCGGCATCGCGGCGGGCCGCAGCGACGTCGCGAGCCGGATCGTCCGCCCGGTCCTGGACTTCATGCAGACGATGCCGGCGTTCGTCTACCTGATCCCGGCGATCTTCTTCTTCCACATCGGCGTCGTGCCGGGCGTGGTGGCGACGGTGATCTTCTCGCTGCCGCCGGGGGTGCGGCTCACCGAGCTCGGCATCCGCGGCGTGGACCCGGAGATGGTCGAGGCGGGCGAGGCGTTCGGCACGCCGCCGATGCGGGTGCTGACCCGGATCCAGATCCCCCTCGCGATGCCGTCGATCATGGCGGGCGTGAACCAGCTGATCATGCTGTCGCTGTCGATGGTGGTCATCGCGGGCATGGTCGGCGCGGGCGGCCTCGGCGGCGTCGTGCTGGAGGGCATCCAGCGGCTGGACATCGCCAAGGGCTTCGAGGGCGGCCTCGGCGTGGTCGCGCTGGCCATCTACCTGGACCGCCTCACCGGCGCGTTCGGCGGCGACAGCCCGCGCGGGCTGCGGACGCTCTGGTCGAGCGGCATGGCCAATCCTCTGCTCTGACCGGCGCGCACGATCTTCCCCACCCCCTCTGCAAGGCGACGAAAGGAAGGGCATTGCGTCCTAAATTCAAGGTTCTGGCCGCGGCGGCGATGGCGCTGGCGCTCGGTGCGACGGCGAGCGCCTGCAACGGCTCGGACGACAAGAAGAACAGCAAGGATCTGACGATCGGCGTCGTGTCCGGCTGGGCGGAGGGTGAGGCCGCCACCGCGCTGTGGAAGAAGGTCCTGACCGACAAGGGCTACAAGGTCTCGGTGAAGGAGCTCGACACCGGCCCGCTGTACGCGGGCATGGCGCAGGGCGACGTCGACCTGTTCCTGGATTCCTGGCTGCCGGGCACGCACGAGGACTACTGGAAGCAGTACGGCGACAAGCTGGAGAAGGTCGGGATCTGGTACCCGTCGGCGCCGCTGACGATCGCCGTGCCGAACTACTCGCCGCTGCACTCGCTGGCCGACCTGAAGGGGAAGGGCTCGCAGTACGGCGGCAAGATCATCGGGATCGAGAAGAGCTCCGGGCTCTACCGGGTGTCGCAGACGAAGATGCTGCCCGCCTACGGCCTGGACAAGGAGTACACGGTCACGACGTCGTCCACGGCGGCGATGCTGGCCGAGCTGCAGAAGGCGGTCACCGCCCACAAGGACATCGTCGTCACGCTGTGGCGCCCGCACTGGGCGTACGCGAAGTTCCCGATCCGGGACCTGCAGGACCCGAAGGGCGCGATGGGCAAGCCGGACGGCGTGAACACCGTCGCGCGCAAGGACTTCGGCAAGGACGAGCCGCAGGTCGCGGGCTGGCTGAAGAATTTCAAGATGGACGACAAGCAGCTGGGCTCGCTGGAGGACCTGATCGCGAACCAGTACAAGGGCAAGCCGGACCAGGCGGTGGACGCGTGGCTGAAGGCGAACCCGGACTTCGAGAAGTCCCTGGCGGGCTGATGCGTCGTCCCGTCCCCGAAGGAACGTTCCAGCGCTCCTGAAGGCGTCAGAGGGCCGTCCGGAACCCACCCGGACGGCCCTCTGCCTTTTGCCCGACCTGGACCGTTTCAGGACGTTCTGAGCCGTCTCCTCCCTGTCAGCCCGCGAGGCCGACGCTGAAGAGCACCACGAGCAGGCCGAGGCCGGTGGCGCACAGCGTCATCACGCGCGGGTGGCCGCTGTGCGCCTCCGGCAGGATCTCGGCGGCGGACAGGTACAGCAGGACGCCCGCGAACAGCCCGAGGTACGGCCCGAGGACGCCCTCCGGGACGGTCCCGAGCAGGGTGAGCGCGGCCCCGGCGATCGGCGCGACGGCGTCGGCGAGCAGCAGCGCGAGCGCGGGACGGCGGTCCCGGCCGCCCAGCGAGGCCGCGGTGAAGGTGTTGAAGCCGTCCGCGAAGTCGTGCGTGATGACGGCGAGCGCGACGAACGCGCCGACCCGGTCGCCGGTCTGGAAGCCGAGGCCGATGCTCAGGCCGTCCACCAGGCTGTGCCCGACGAGCGCGCAGGCGGCGAGCAGCCCGGCACCGCCCGGTCCGGCTCCCCCGGGGTGGCCGTGGCCGTGCGCGTGGACGTGCGGGGCGTACTCGCCCTCGTGGGCGCGGTGGACCGCCACGGACTGCTCCACCACGTGCAGCAGCAGGAACCCGACGGCGAAGCCGATCATGGGGGCGGGGACGCCGAGGGGCCGTTCGCCGGGCATCTCCAGCGACTCGGGGATCAGGTCGAACGCGACGACGCCGAGCATCAGCCCGCCGGCCAGCCCGAGGACGAGGTGCCGCTTGTCGCGCACCCGCATCGCCGCGAGGCCGCCGGCGAGCGTCATCAGGAATGCCAGGGCGGACACGAGCACGGCCATCCCCTGGTCTTACCAGGCCGTTCGCGGGTCACTCCTCCGCCGCGCCCATGATCGGTCACGGTTCGCCCGACGGACGGAAACGGCCCCGGCCCCGCGGAACGGGGACCGGGGCCGCGCGGCCTGCGCCGGACGTCAATCGGCGTCGACCGTCACTCGGCGTCGACTGCTACTCGGCGGTGACTGTCACTCGGCGGCGACGGGCTCCTTCTGCTGGGCGGTGCCCTCGCCCTTGATGGAGCGGATGAGGAGCTGGGAGACGTCGACGACTTCCAGGGACTCCTTGGCGTCGCCGGAGTTCTTCTTCTCGTTGATGGCGTCGCCGAGCATGACCAGGCAGAACGGGCACGCGGTGGAGACGGTGTCGGGGTCGGTGGTCAGCGCCTCGTCCACGCGCTCGGTGTTGATGCGCTTGCCGATCCGCTCTTCCATCCACATCCGGGCGCCGCCGGCGCCGCAGCAGAACCCGCGGTCCTTGTGGCGGTGCATCTCCTGGGTCTTGACGCCCGGGACGGTGGCCATGATGTCGCGGGGCTGCTTGTAGACCTTGTTGTGGCGGCCCAGGAAGCACGGGTCGTGGTAGGTGATCTTCTCCTCGATCGGGGTGACCGGGGTGAGCTTGCCCTCCTCGACCAGGTGCGCGAGCAGCTGGGTGTGGTGGACGACCTCGTAGTTCCCGCCGATCTGCGGGTACTCGTTCGCCAGGGTGTTGAAGCAGTGCGGGCAGGTCGCCACGATCTTCTTCACGCCGGCGTCGTTGAGCGTCTCGACGTTCTGCTGGCCGAGCATCTGGAAGACGAACTCCATGCCCAGGCGGCGGGCGGGGTCACCGGTGCAGGCCTCCATCGGGCCGAGCACGGCGAACTTGACGCCGGCGATGTGCAGCAGTTCGGCGACGGCCTTGGTGGTCTTCTTGGCGCGGTCCTCCAGGGCGCCGGCGCAGCCGACCCAGAACAGGTACTCGGTGTCCTCGGAGACCTTGTCGTCGACGACCTCGACCTCGAAGTCCAGCTCCTCGATCCACTCGAGGCGCTTCATCTCGGACATGCCCCAGGGGTTGCCCTTGTTCTCGAGGTTCTTCAGCATGACGCCGGCCTCGGACGGGAACGAGGACTCGATCATGACCTGGAAGCGGCGCATGTCCAGGATGTGGTCGATGTGCTCGATGTCGACCGGGCACTGCTCGACGCAGGCGCCGCAGTTGGTGCACGACCACAGCACGTCGGGGTGGATGACCCCGTCCTCGCCGACGAGCTCCTTGTCGACCTGCATGGCGAGCTTCTGCTCGTCGGTGAACTTCTCCCGCTGCTCTTCGGAGGCGGTGAAGTAGGGGGCCTTGGCGAGGGCGTGGTCGCGCAGCTCCAGGACGAGCATCTTGGGCGACAGCGGCTTGCCGGTGTTCCAGGCCGGGCACTGGGACTGGCAGCGACCGCACTCGGTGCAGGTCGCCATGTCGAGGAAGCCCTTCCAGGTGAAGTCCTCGATCTTGCCGCGGCCGAAGACGTCCTCGTCGGGGTCGGCCTCCTCGAAGTCCAGCGGCTTGCCGCCCGACATCATCGGCTGCGCGGCGCCCAGGCCGTCGGGGCGGCGCTTGAACATGACGTTCAGCGGCGCCAGGAAGATGTGCAGGTGCTTGGAGTGCACCACGAACACCAGGAACACCAGCGCGACGCCGATGTGCAGCAGCAGGCCGATGGACTCCAGGACGTCCAGCGTGTGGTGGCTCAGCCCGTCGAACAGGTGGCCGACGACCCAGGAGAAGTAGGCGCCCTTGCCGTAGTCGAGGTTGCCGTTGGCCCACTCGACGCCCCGGTAGAAGAACATCGTCCAGATCACGTTGAAGATCATGAAGAGCGTGATCCAGGCGCCCGACAGGTGCGAGCCCTTGAACCGGGACCTGCGGTCCAGCCGCTTGGGCGAGTTCTTGATCCGGATCGCGGTGAAGACGATCAGGCCCGCGGTGCAGGCCAGCGCGATGGTGTCCTGGACGAACCCGATCGGCGGCCAGGTCTGCAGCCAGGGGATCTTGCGGTCCAGCCCGGCCAGCAGCGCGACCGCCGCCTCCAGGTAGACCGTGGCCAGCAGGAAGAACGCCCACATCACCGCGGCGTGCGCGGAGCCGGCCAGCGTCCACTTCAGCAGCTTGCGCTGGCCCAGGACCTCGGTGACCTGGCCCTCGATGTCGGCCTTCTTGTCACGCTTGACCCGCAGCACCCGCTCGGGATCGGGCTGCCCGGCCATGGCCGTGCTGTACAGGAAGAGCACCCGCCGGCCGGCGAGCGCCAAGGCGACCGCCGTTCCGGCGAGCCCAATGACCAACGTGATCCAGAACACTGTTCCGTCCTCCTGGGGTACGGGCGATGGCAGTCAGCGTAGGGCTCGCGACAGACCGCACTTCATCCGGGGCCCGAATACTACTCGGTAGTAGCTTACGTGGTCACGTGCGCTGGTCAGCACGTTCTGCGACCGGTCCGCGGCCCGGTCGGCCGCGGACGGGGTGTTCCGCCGTCCCCATACCTTACGGATCCGGCGCGCCGATGAGTATCGGCCGGTTTGCGAGTCGAATCCACAGGACAAGGACCGTCCAGCGCCCGCCGCCCGGCACCGCGCGGGCGGGCCGCCGCACTCGACCACCGGAGGACCCCGATGACCTCGACGAACCCCGACCTCGGACCCGCCGCCCGGCGCCTGGCCGCCCTGCTCGCCGGGGTCCGCGACGACCGGCTCGACGCGCCGACGCCCTGCGCCGACACCACGATCGCCACCCTCGTCGACCACGTCGACGGGCTGTCCCTGGCGTTCACGCAGGCCGCGGCCAAGGAGGTCCCGGAGGGCGGGACGCAGGCCCCGGCCCCCGACGGGTCCGCGCTGACGCCGGACTGGCGCGACCGCGTCCCCGGACGGCTCGACGCGCTCGCCGCCGCGTGGCGCGAGCCGTCCGCCTGGGAGGGGATGACGGAGGCGGGCGGCGTGCAGATGCCCGCCGAGGTCATGGGACGCGTCGCGCTGAACGAGCTGGTCGTCCACGGCTGGGACATCGCCAGGGCCAGCGGGCAGCCCTACGCCTGCGGCGACGGCGAGGTCGAGCAGTGCCTGATGTTCGTCGGGCAGGCCGTCGAGCAGAGCGGCGGCAAGGGCACCCCCGGGCTGTTCGACGCGCCCGTCCCCGTCCCGGACGACGCCCCGCCCCTCGACCGGCTGATCGCCCTCACCGGCCGCGACCCGTCCTGGACGGCCTGACCGCGCCGGCTTCGGCGGCATGGGCGATGCCCCGGCACATGCCGCCGAAGACCCGGTCGTGGAACGGCTTGAACGCCCACCAGTAGCAGTGGCCGAGCAGGCCGCGCGGGTGGAACAGCGCCCGCTGGGTGTAGCGGACGCGGCCGTGCCGCTCCGCCACGCCCAGCTCCAGCCAGGCGAGGCCGGGCAGCCGCATCTCGGCGCGCAGCCGCAGCAGGCGTTCCGGCTCGACCTCCTCCACGCGCCAGAAGTCGACGGACTCCCCGATCCGGAGCCGCTGCGGGTCGCGGCGTCCGCGGCGCAGGCCCACCCCGCCCACCAGCCGGTCCAGGACGCCGCGGGCGCGCCAGGCGAGCGGGAAGGAGTACCAGCCGTGCTCGCCGCCGACGCCCTCGACGACCTCCCACACGCGGTGCGCCGGGGCGTCCACGTCGCAGGCCCGCTCGTCGGTGTAGAGGCTGCCTCCCGCCCAGTCCGGATCGGTCGGGAGCGGATCGCTGGGAGCGCCCGGGACGCTCGCCGACGACCAGCGCGTGGCGACGTCGGCCTCCCGGACGCGCCGCAACGCCAGGGACACGGCGCGCTCGAACCCGGCCGCTCCCCCGTCCGGCGGCCCGACGTACCGGTCGATGTCGTGGTCGCGGCAGATCACCTCGTTGCGCAGCGACTCCACCAGCGGGCGCGCCAGGCGGCCCGGCACCGGGGTGACCGCCCCGACCCACAGGCTCGACAGCCAGGGGCTCAGGACGGGCACCGGGACGATCAGCCGCCTCCCGAGCCCGGCGACGGCGGCGTAGCGCCGCATCATGTCGCGGTAGGTGAGCACGTCCGGCCCGCCGATGTCGAACCCCCGGCAGACCTCGGGCGGCAGGTCCGCGGACGCCACCAGGTAGTGGAGGACGTCCCGGATCGCGATCGGCTGGATGCGGGTGCGCACCCAGCGCGGGGTGACCATCACCGGCAGCCGCTCGGTCAGGTACCGCAGCACCTCGAACGAGGCCGACCCCGACCCGATGATCACCGCGGCGCGCAGCCACACCGCCGGCACGCCGGCGTCGAGCATGATCCGGCCCACCTCGGCGCGGGACCGCAGGTGCGGCGACAGGTCCTCGTCCGGGGCCATCCCGCCCAGGTAGACCAGCCTTCCCACGCCGGCGTCGCGGGCGGCCGCGGCGAAGGTGCGGGCGGCGCGGCGGTCGGCCTCGGTGAACGCGGCCGCGCCGCCGATCGCGTGGATCAGGTAATAGGCCACGTCCACGCCGTCCAGGGCACGGCGCGTCGGCTCGGGGTCGGTCGCGTCGGCTTCGGCGATCTCCACCTGCGACGCCCACGGGTGATCGCGCAGCCTGCGCGCCGAGCGGGCCATGCACCGCACGCGGTATCCCGCGTCCAGCAGCGCGGGCACCAGCCGGCCGCCGATGTAGCCGCTGGCGCCCGTCACCAGGCACAGGCGGCCGTCACCGTTGCGTTGCTCCATGGCGCGCTCCCGCCCGGGCCCTCCGGCGGCCGCCGCGCGCCCGCCGGTCCGGCCGCTCGGGCCGGGCCCCCCGCGCCCCGCTCGCGCGGAGCGTCGTCTCCCCGTGGTCGGGTGCTCCGTACCCTCCGGCCGTCCGCACAAGCGTGCCCGGCCGGAGGGTTCGCCGAGGTCACCGGGATGACCCGGGGATCGGCGGGCATGGTGACCGGGCGAGCGACCGATGGGCCGGTGGGGGCCGGTCGCGCGGACGAGGGGGGCGCACGATGGCCGAGGACGTCGTCGTTGTCGGAGCGGGGCTGGCCGGGCTGGCCTGTGCGGTGCGGCTGCACGAGAACGGGGTGCCCGTCCGGGTGCTGGAGGCGTCGGACGGGGTCGGCGGCAGGGTGCGCACCGACGTCGTGGACGGTTTCCGCCTCGACCGCGGGTTCCAGGTGTTCAACACCGCCTATCCGGAGGCGAGGCGCCTCCTCGATCTGGAGGCCCTGGACCTGCGGGCGTTCGCGTCCGGGCTGCTGGTCTTCCACGAGGGGCGCCGGGAGCGCGTGATGCTGCCCTGGAGGCACCCGGAGCATGCGTTGAGCGGCGTGTTCGCCGGTGTCGGGACGCTCGCCGACAAGGCGGCGCTGGCGGCGATGACCGCCCGCGACCTCGCCGCCTCCGGCTCCTGGCTGTGCGACGCCCCGGACCGCCGCACCCGCGACGAGCTCCGCGTCCGGGGCATGTCGGACGTGATGATCGACCGGCTGATGCGCCCGTTCCTGGCGGGCGTCCTGCTGGAGCGCGAGCTGGAGACCTCCAGCCGGTTCTTCCACCTGATCTGGCGGTCCTTCGTGCGCGGCACCATCGCGGTCCCGGCGCTCGGCATGGGCCGCATTCCCGAGCAGCTCGCCGGGCGGCTTCCGGCGGGGACGATCTCCCTGAACACCCCGGTGCGGGAGATCGTCGACGGCGGCGTGCGGACCGCGGACGGCGGCACCGTGCGGGCCGGCGCCGTGGTCGTCGCCACCGACCCGCGCCGGGCCGCCGACCTGCTGCCCGAGGTCGAGGCGCCGGCGATGCGCGCCGTCACGACCTTCTACCACTCGGCCCCGACCTCGCCGCTGCGCGAGCCGATCCAGATCGTCGACGCCGGCGGTGTCATCACCGACACGCTCGTCCTCACCGACGCGGCTCCGGGCTACTCGTCCGACGGCCGGGCGCTGATCTCGACGTCCGTGCTCGGTACCGGGGCGGACGAGGCGCGCGTGCTGGCCCGGCTCGGCGAGATCTACGGCGGCACGTCCGGCTGGCGGCTCGTCGCCGAGTACCCGATCGAGGCCGCGCTGCCCGCGATGCCGCCGCCGCTGCGGATGCGGCAGCCCGTGCGGCTGGGCGCCGGACGGTACGTCTGCGGGGACCACCGCGACACCGGCTCGATCCAGGGCGCCCTGGTGTCCGGGCGCCGCGCCGCGCAGGCCGTCCTCGCCGACGCCGTGCGGCGGAGCGGCGCCGTCCTGCACCCGGCATGACCTGGTGATTCACCTGGTATGCCCGGGTCGTGGGCGGGTACGGGCGTCCCGACGGGAAGGGGGCGGCATGACCGACGACAGGGACACCGTGGCGGCGAAGTTCGGGGAGGTCGTCAACATGACGCCCAAGGAACTGGAGCGATGGCTGGAGACCGAGGAGTCCAGGTCCGCGGGCCAGAGGGACGGCGGGGACGAGTCGACCGGCCACGCGTCCGGCCGCAGGATCGTCGAGCTGATGCACACCAGGAGAGCCGACCTGTCCGACCAGGACTACGCGCACATGAACAAGGTGGTCGGCTACGTCCACCGGCACCTCGCGCAGCGGCCGTCCGGCGACGTGCGGGACACCAGATGGCGCTACTCCCTGATGAACTGGGGGCACGACCCGCTGAAATGACGCCTCCGGACCGGAGCCGTGATGACGGCCGGTGAGCATCCTCGGCCGCGGCTGGGGGTGTCGAGCTGCCTGCTCGGCGCGCCCGTCCGCTACAACGGCGGCCACAGCCGCGACCGGTTCCTCACCGGGCCGCTGGCACGGCACGTCGACTGGGTGCCGGTATGCCCGGAGATGGAGATCGGGCTCGGCGCGCCGCGCCCCACGATGCGGCTGCGGACCGACGGGCACATCGTGACGAAGGACGGCGCGTCCGACCACACCGCCGCCATGACCGCGCTGGCCGGCCGCCGGCTCCCCGACCTGGACGGCATCGACGGATACGTCCTGAAATCCCGGTCGCCGAGCTGCGGGCCGTCGCACCTGCCCCGGTACGCGTCCGGGCGGCCGGGCGAACGCACCGACGGCCAGCCGGTGGACCGGCACGGCCGCGGCGTGTTCGCCGGCCTGCTCCTGGACGCCTACCCCGACCTGCCCGTCGAGGAGGACGGCCGGCTCAACGACCCCTTGCTGCGCGAGCACTTCGTCGAGCGGGTGTTCGCGCAGGCGCGGCTACGGGAGCTCTTCGCCTCCGACTGGCGGCCCCGCGACCTCGTCGCCTTCCACAGCAGGCACAAGTTCCAGCTGCTCGCCCACGTCCCCGCCGGCTACCGCGAGACCGGCCGCATCGTCGCGCGCGCGGGCGAGCGCCCCCGAGACGACCTGGAACGCGACTACCGCCGCGCGTTCAGCGCCACCCTCGCCGTGCGCGCCGGGCGCGGCGGCCACACCAACGCCCTCCACCACATCTTCGGCTTCATCACCGACGACCTCGACCCGACCCGCCGCCGCGACATCGTCACCGCCATCGACTCCTACCGGCAGGGGCGGGCGCCGCTGAGCGTCCCGATCGCCCTCCTGCGCCACCACGCCGAAGGCGAGCACCTCCGCTACATCGCCGACCAGACCTACCTCGACCCGTTCCCCGACGACCTTCTCCTGCGCCACACCCTCTGAGCGGCGCGTCACCAGGGGATCGGGCCGTCGTCGTCGAAGAAGGCACCGGTCGGGCCGTCGTCGGGCAGGGTCGCGAGCTGCACCGCGATCGCCGCGCCCTGCTCGGGGGTGCGGACGCCGCGGAAGCCGTTCAGGTCGGTCGCGCAGAAGCCGGGGCAGCCCGCGTTGATCAGGATGTTCGTGTCCTGCAACTCCTTGGCGTACTGGACGGTGACGGCGTTGAGGAACGTCTTCGACGTCGAGTACGCGGCGGAGATCGGGCCCGTCTGGGCGCCGGGCGTGGTCTGCCGGGTGAGGGAGCCGACGGTGCTGGACATGTTCACGATCCGCGGGGACGCCGAGCGGCGCAGCAGCGGCAGCATCGCGTTGGTGACGCGCAGGACGCCGATCACGTTGGTCTCCATGACCGTCCGGACGGTGTCCAGGTCGACGCGGGTGGGCTCTTGCGGCATGCCGCCGGTGATCGCGGCGTTGTTGACCAGCGCGTCGAGACGTCCGGCGCGCTCCTCGATCAGACCGGCGGCGGCGGTGACGGTCGCGTCGTCGGTCACGTCCAGCGGCACGCCGAACGCGTCGGCCCCGGCCGCGCGCAGCTTCGCCACGGCCTCCTCCCTCGGCCCCTCGCTGCGGGCGCCGACGCCGACGCTCCAGCCGAGCGCACCCAGGCCCGCCGCGATCTCGTATCCGATCCCCTTGTTGGCGCCGGTGACCAGCGCGATCTTCTTCTCGCTCATGCCTTCGATCCTCGCGCCCCTGGTGGCGCCGTGGCCAACACCGTCTGGGTGGGCCGCGATACCTTGCGGGTATCGTGGCGGGCATGGAGACGCGGGAGCTTCGGTACTTCATCGCCGTCGCCGAAGAGCTGCACTTCGGACGGGCCGCCGAGCGGCTCGGCATCGCGCAGCCGCCGCTCTCGCGCGCGATCCAGCAGCTCGAACGGCGCCTCGGCGTGACGCTGCTGGACCGCACCAACCGCACCATCGCGCTGACCGACGCCGGGACGGTGCTGCTGCACGAGGGCCGCGCGGCCCTCGACGCGGTCGGCGCCGCCGAACGCCGCACCCGCCGCGCCGCCGCGGCCGGCGACTCGGGGCTCGTCCTCGTCACGAAGGCCGGGGCGTCCAGCGACCTGCTGCCGAAGCTGCTCGACGCCTACGCCGCCGAACCCGGCGCGGTGAACGTCGACGTGCTGCTGTGCGGGCCCGGCGAGCAGGAGCGGCTGCTGCGCGACGGGCGGGCCGACGTGGCGCTGCTGCACCGCCCGTTCGACTCGGCCACCGGGTTCGACACCGAGGAGCTGTGCACGGAGGGGCAGGTCGCGGTGCTGCCCGCCGGGCACCCCCTCACCGGCCGCGCCCACCTGCGGCTGAGCGACCTCACCGCGCTGCCCGGCCTGCCGCTGCCGCGCTGGCCCGGTCCCGGCGGCGGCTACCCCGACGGCCCCGGCCCGCAAGTCCACGACCACGCGCAACTGCTCCAGCTGATCGCGCTCGGCCGGGCCTCGGCCGTCCTGCCGGAGTCGTGCCGCTCCCATCTGAGCCGCGCCCACGCCGCCGTGCCGGTACTGGACGCGCCGATGGTGACGACGGTGATCGCATGGCCGCCGCACAGCCGCTCCCGCGCCCTCGCCGCACTGGTCAGGACCGCGACCCGGCTCTGACGGGCTGCTCGATGGGAGAATCCTCGGCATGGCCGTCATTCACGAGACCACGCTCAAGCCGTCCAAGCTGGAACTGCTCGCCGCATGGCTCCCGTCCCGGCCCTGGTACGCCGGCGGAACGGGCGAACCGGAACTGGCGAAGGCGGGCGGCTTCCGGCTGGACGACCCGGCAGGCGAGGTCGGGATCGAGTTCATCGTGGTCACCGACACGTCCGGTACGCGTCCGGCCACATATCTGGCGCCCCTCACCTACCGCGGCGCCCCGCTTGACGGTGCGGACCACGCCCTCGTCGGCACCATGGAACACGGCGTGCTGGGACGCCGCTGGGCCTACGACGGCTGCCACGACCCGGTGGCGGTCGCCCAGTTGCTGGCCCTGCTCGAAGGCCGCGTCCAGGCCCAGGACCAGAACACCAGCGGCGCCCCCGACCGCGAGGTGACCCGCTCCTACCGCGGCGGCGCCCTCACCAGCACGAACGTCGCCACCACGGCCACCGACGACCAGGACGGCACCGTGCTGCGCTTGCCGGAGGGCGCGGCCCTCCGCCTGCACCGCGTCCTGCGCCCCGCCCCGAACGACCCGCCTGCGGAAGCCCTCGGCCACATCTCCGGCCCCTGGACCACACCGGCCGGCACCCGCACCCGAGGCGCGTTCGCCGTCCTGCACCCCGCCTGACCCCGACCTCCGGGAATGGCGGATTTATCGGATCCGCCCCGGCGGCCCCGGCCCTGCCGGCAAGAGCCCTACTGCACGCTGGCGGTCATCGGACTCGCGACCGGATTCATCGGGTGAGGGTCGTCTCGTTTTTAAACGTGTTCAAAAATCTGCGTTAGGCTCGGGGCGGGACGCGGAGGTGGAGCGCGATGAAGCTGGTGATCCCCGGCGGCAGCGGGCAGGTGGGCACGATCCTGGAGCGGGCGTTCACCGGCGCGGGCCATGACGTCGTGGTCCTGACGCGGCGGCCGGAGTTCGAGCGGGAGCTGGCCTGGGACGGCCGGAGCCTCGGCCCGTGGGCGGACGCGGTCGACGGCGCGGATGCCGTGGTCAACCTCGCCGGACGCAGCGTCAACTGCCGCTACACCCCGTCCAACCTGCAAGAGATGATGGACTCGCGGGTGCTGTCGACGCGGGCCGTGGGCGAGGCCATCGCCGCAGCCGCGCGCCCGCCCCGCGTCTGGCTCCAGATGAGCACCGCGACCATCTATGCCCACCGCTTCGACGCGCCCAACGACGAGGCGAACGGCGTCATCGGCGGGACGGAGCCGGACGTCCCGCGCTACTGGTCGTACAGCGTCCGGATCGCGAAGGCGTGGGAGCGGGAGCAGGAGCGCGCGGCGACGCCGTCCACCCGGAAGGTCGCGTTGCGTGCCGCCATGGTGATGAGCCCAGACCGCGGCGGCGTCTACGACGTGCTGCTGCGGATGGCGCGGCTCGGCCTCGGCGGGGCCGTCGCGGGCGGCGCGCAGTACATGTCCTGGATCCACGGGCACGATTTCGTGCGCGCGGTGGAATTCCTGATCGAGCGGGAGGATTTCGCGGGGCCGGTGAATCTCGCTGCGCCCGACCCCCTGCCCCAGCGCGGTTTCATGCGCGAGTTGCGCGCCGCCTGGGGAGTTCCGGTGGGCCTGCCCGCGACCAGATGGATGGCCGAACTCGGGGCACTTGCCCTGCGCTCGGACACTGAATTGCTGTTGAAGAGCCGCCGCGTCGTCCCCGGCCGCCTGCTCGACGCCGGCTTCGCTTTCGACTTTCCCGAATGGCCAGAGGCTGCGGCGGACCTCGTCCGGGCCACACGCACTTCCGGGGCTTCGTCGGCATGAGACTGTCGTGTCAGAAATGAGGAGCGGGTTGGAGGCGGCACTGGCTGAGGCGTCGTCTCCCTTGTGGACGCGACGCGTCCGCGCCGGGCGTGGCCTTGCCCCCTTCGCCGATGCGCCTGCGGCTGCGGAAACGCTGGTGAGGTTGCTGCTGGACGGTGAGGACACGGCGGTGACCCGGCATACGGCCGAGGCCCTGGCCCGGGTGGGGACGGTGGCCGCGTTGAGGCTCATCGCTCTCGCGGTTGCCGCGGCTGACGACAACCAGACCGACTGGCTGCTGACCGGTGTGCAGGACGCGCTCATGGGTCCGGGTGATGCGCCGGACGTCGCGGCGGCCTGCGGGAAGCTCGCCGGAGACCCGGACGAAGCCGTCCGCCGGGGTGCCGCCGATATTGCAGCATGGACAGACGACGCACGGTATTGATCCGCACCATCGATCAGTCTCATGCAGCCGTCGCCGGGCATGGCGCCGTCCGCCGGTGGGCCGGCGAACGGCGCGTCGCGTCAACCCGTGGTGCGGGTGATCTTGATGGCGGGGCTGACCTTGAACTCGCCGGTGAAGGTGATGGTCTCGCCCGACGCGCGCACGCCCGCGCAGCCGACGGAGCCGTCGTTGTTGGCCGTGGCGAACGGGGTGGCGACCGCGCTGCCGTACTTCAGGATCTGGGTGGCGTTGTCATAGCTCGCCGTGATCTTGCCGAACGAGAACCGGCAGTCGTCCGCGAAGATCGTGATGCCGTACGGGGAACTCTGCGCCCCCGAGAGGGTCGTCGTCCCCGTGGCCGCGTTATAGCCCGTGGCGGTGTAGTAGATGGGCCCGACTCCGGCGGCCAGGGTCCCGAGGATGACGGCGGTACTGCCACCGGGGCGGGTGCACGGGCTGCCGACGGTGCCGTCGGCGGTGCCGAGGGACGCGGTGGCGCCGGTGACGGTCCTACTCGCCAACTGACCCCACTGCTGCACGCTGGTGCAGGTGAGCAGCGTCGCGCCCGCCTGGTTCTTGATCGTCACGGTGCCGGTCGAGGCGGTGGTGTACTTGCCGTCGGCCGCCGGATTGACGACCTTCCAGGTGGTGGTGGCGGCGTGCGCGGCGATCGCCGGCGCGCTCAGCGCCAACGGAGCCAGTCAACGTAACCCGAGCCCGAACCAAGATCAATAATCAATTTCACCGGACGACCCGGTCACTCCAGGGTGGGACGGGGCGATGCTCCATTCGCCCGAGGCCGGGCGTCAGAGCGGGGCGAGGCGGGCCTTGAGCAGGCAGAACTCGTTGCCCTCGGGGTCGGCCAGGACGTGCCACTGCTCCTCGCCCGTCTGGCCGATGTCCGCCGGACGCGCGCCGAGCTTCAGAAGCCGTTCGAGCTCGGCGTCCTGGTCGCGGTCGGTGGCGTTGACGTCGATGTGCAGCCGGGACTTGCCCTTCTCCGGCTCGTCCCGACGGCTGAGGATGATCGTCGGCTGCGGGCCGCCGAACCCTTCGCGCGGCCCGATCTCCAGCGTGCCGTCGTCCTCGCGGCTGAGCACGACAAAGTCCAGGACCTCGCACCAGAAGCGCGCCAGCAACTCGGGGTCGCGGCAACCGAGCACGAGCTCACTGATCCGACATGCCATGAACGCAACCTGCTCCCTCGGGTCCTAGCAGCGAAAACAACCGCGCGATCGTACCGTGCTCCGCCGCGCAGCTTTCGTCGAACTGGCTCGGTACGCGGTGCCGAACGATCTTGTGTCCTGAAGTGTGCGGACCTACGGTTGGCGATGATCACATCGGAGCGTGCCGGCCTGATAGTGCGAGGACCTTATGACAAAGAACCTTTCCGGAAAGGCCGCGGTCGTCACCGGTGCATCGCGGGGCATAGGCCGGGCGATCGCGCTGGGGCTGGCAGCTCGCGGTGCGTCAGTGGCCGTGAACTACCTGAAGAACGGCGACCTCGCTGCCGAGGTCGTCGCGTCCATCGAAGCGGAGGGCGGCACCGCGGTCGCTCTGCAGGCCGACCTGTCCCGCCCCGCCGAGGTGGCCGGCCTGTTCGACCGGGCCGAGCAGGCGTTCGGTGGCCTGGACATCGTCTTCGCCAATGCGGCCGATGCCGTGGTCAAACCGCTCATCGAATGCACCGAAGAGGACTACGACAGGCTGTTCGCGGCCAACGTGAAGAGCGTCTTCTTCACGCTGCAGGAAGCGGCGCGCCGGGTACGCGACGGTGGCCGAATCGTCGCCACGTCGACCGGCGGAACGAAGATGTTCTTCACCGAGACCTCGCTCTATCTGGGTAGCAAGGGCGCCGTGGAGCAGTTCGTACGGGTGCTCTCGCGCGAACTGGGCCCGCGGAATGTGACCGTCAACGCGCTCTCACCAGGATTCACCGACACCGACCTGCTCCCCGATCGTGATCGGGAGGTCGCCGCCGGCATGTCGCCATTCGGCCGGGTCGGCCAGCCGCAGGACGTCGCCGACGTGGCGGTCTTCCTCGCCGGCGACGAGGCACGCTGGATCACCGGCCAGAACATCGCCGCAGGCGGAGGCGTGTTCTGACCAACGCCGGCCCCTGCTAAGCAGCCGCCCCAAGCCGCTCGGGCTGGGCTCGGTGATCAACCACCCTCGCCCGTCAACCACGTTCGCGGTCACTACACCTGGCCGTCCGCCCTGCCGACGTCCGACGGCTTGGCGATGACGAAGGTGCCTCGTCCGTGCGTGGCGCGCGTGAGGCCCCGCTCGCGTAGAAGTCGCATTGCGGCTTCTGCCGTGGACTTCCCGACCTTGAACTCCTCGGCGACGGCCACGACGGACGGGACTCGGGACCGCAGCGGGTAGGTCCCGTCGCTGATCCGCTTGGTGAGCACGTCGGCGATCTGCTGGTACAGCGGCTCAATCCCGTCCAACTCCACCACATGGCCACTCTATGGAAGCGCACGCCTCCCTACCGTGTGCTTGCCGCAACAAGATGGGCGACATCGGCGGCCAAGGCGTTGTTGCGGTCAGTCGCCCGGCTGGTCGGTGGCCGAGGGCTTGGCGATGACGAAGGTGCCTCGTCCGTGCGTGGCGCGCGTGAGGCCCCGCTCGCGCAGGACGCGCACCGCCGCCTCCGCCGTGCTCTGAGAGACGCCGAATTCGTCGGCGATGGCCCGTACGGCAGGGATGCGCCGACCTATCGGATACGTGCCCTTCGCGATGCGGCCGGCGATGACCTCTGCCACCTGCTCGAAGAGCGGTTGTGGTCCGTCGAGGTCGATCTCTCCCATGGAAAGACACGCTATGTCACCTGCAGTTATGCCATCACACGGCACGGCGGTCCATGACTTTGCCAGACACGGCAAGACACTCGACGTATTGTGTGAGGTCAGAGCAGCCCCGGCGCGGTGCACCACCACTGCGCCGGGGCCTAGGAATCGACCGTCGCTAGGAGGCGATCGACCCATGACCCCTGAGAGTAGGGCCCGGCTCGAGGCGCTGGGTGTCGTTCTGCGGGTGTACCGGCTTCGGGCGTCCATGACCGAGGAGGGCCTGCGGGTCGTCAATCGGGGGGCGGCGGGGTGCTGCGCGGCGCAGGTGGCCGATCTGATCACCGTCGCGGCGCGGGAGGACGACGGCGGGCGGCTGTGGTTCTTCACGTCGTGGCGGTATCCGGTCGCCGAGGTGGAGCGCGTCGTGGACGCGGTGATGGTGATCCGGGGGCTGCTCGACGGGGAGCCGGGGGTGGCGCTGTGATCGAGGCGGTCACGGTCGTCGCGTCCGGGGCGGCGTTGCTCACGGCGATCATCGGGATGGCCGTGGTGGAGCGGCGGCCTCGGTATCGGGGGCGGCATCGTTCGCTGTTGTGAAGGGTGTACCTGGCAGGTGTACCTCCAGCGGGGTGCTGGTTGGTCCGCGCAGTGCGGCGCAGGGTGGGCGGCATGACGACGGAGAATTCGCTGAGTGCCGCGCGCCTGGGGTTGCGCGGTTGGCTCGTCCTCATCACGTTGTGCGGCGCCACGTTCATGACGGGCCTGGACTACTCGATCATCACGGTGGCGCTGCCGGAGATCGGCCGGGACCTGGGGTTCTCCAGCGCGTCGGCGTTGCAGTGGGTGGCCACGGCGTGCCTGCTGCCGACGGCGGCGCTGATGCCGCTGTTCGGGCGGGCGTCCGACATGGTCGGCAGGCGCCGGCTGTTCATGGCGGGCGTGGCGGGATTCGCCGGACTGTCGCTGGCGGCCGCGCTGGCGCCGAGCCCGGGGCTGCTGGTGGCGGCGCGGGCCGGGCAGGGCGTCGCGGCGGCCATGATCGGCCCGACCGCGCTCGCGCTGATGACGGGCGCGTTCCCCGAGGGGCCGCAGCGCACCCGGGCGCTCGGAGTGAACGGCGCGCTGCTGTCGCTGGGGTTCGTCATCGGGACGATCGGCGGCGGGCTCATCACCAGCGGGCTGAACTGGCGCTGGACGATGCTGATCCTGTTCGGCATCGGCGCGCTGGTCCTGGTCGGCGCGGTCGCGGTGGTCCGCGAGACGGCCGGGCGGAGCCGGACCGGGCTCGATGTTCCGGGCGCGGTCCTGGCGAGCGCCGGGCTGTTCGCCCTGGTGTACGGGGTCTCGTCGAGTGAGGGCAGCGCTCTGACGCTGGTCGCGGCGGTGGTGCTGCTCGGTTCGTTCCTGGGTGTGGAGGCCCGGCACAGGGCTCCGCTGGTTCCGTTGCGGCTGCTGCGCCGTCCGACCGTGAAGTGGGGCATGGCCGTCGGGCTGGTCACGTTCGGGATGTGCGGTGGGGCGACGCTGCTGCTCAGCATATACATGCAGGACGTCCTGGGCTACTCGCCGCTGGAGACCGGGCTCGGGTTCCTGGGTGAAGGCGTCGCGGCGCTGGCCGGTGGGACGCTCGCGGCGCGGCTCATCAACGCCCGCGGGACGGTCGCGACGATCGTGACCGGCCTGTCGGTTCAGGCGGCGGGCACCGCGGCGATGGTGCTGCTGCCCGTCCACGGCGGGCTGGCGCTGTTGTCGGTGACCTCGGCGGCGATGGGCTTCGGCCATGTCCTGACCGTGGTGGCCGCCGTCACGACGATCACCTCGGGGCTGGACGAGGCCGATCAGGGCGTCGCGGGCAGCCTCGCGCAGATGCCCACCTTCGTCGGCGCGATCGGCGTGGCCGGGCTCACCGCGATCGCGGCGGCCCGCACCGAGGCGCTCGCCCCGTCCACCACCGAGGCCCTGGCCACGCTGGGCGGGCTGCACGCGGCCTTCCTGGCGGCCGGTGCGGTCGCGGTGCTCGGCGCGGTGGCGGGCGGCGTCCTGCTCCGCCGGTCGGACGCCGCCTCGCGCGGGTCTAGAGGACGGAAGCGGCGAGGCGCCGCAGACGCTCCTGCGACGGCGAGCCCGGTTCGGCCTGGAAGACCGTCACGCCCTGGCCCTCGTCGTCGGGCGTCCGCAGGAGTTCGGCGGTGAGGGTCATGACGCCCACGTCCGGATGCCGGTAGCCGCGCGAGATGGACGCGCAATTGGACACCGGGTGCTCCGTCCACATGGCGCGGAACTCCGGGCTCAGCGTCAGCAGCTCGTCGATCAGGGCGGTCAGCCCCTCGTCGCCCGGGAACCTGCTGAGCGAGCCCTCCAGGTAGGCGATGTCGTCGCGGGCCTTCTGCTCCCAGTCGAGGTAGAGGCTGCGGGAGAAGTCGGTTTCGAGGAAGTCGATGCGGACGAAGTTGGGCTTCTCCTCGCCGTCGAAGTCCCAGTGCGGGGCCAGCAGGGCATGGGCCAGGCGGTTCCACGCGAGGAAGTCGCCGCGCCTGCCGACCGCGACGGCGGGGACGTCGGTGAACGACGCCACCATCCGCTCGATGCCGGGGCGCAGCCGTTCGGGCCCGACCCGCTCGCGGGCCCGGACGACGCGCACCAGCCGGTGGAGGTGGCGCCATTCGTCGTCGTCGAGCCGCAGGACGCGGGCGAGGGCGTCGAGGACCTCGTCGGAGACGTTCGGGCTCTGCCCCTGCTCAAGCCGCGTGTAGTAGCTGACGCTGACGCCGGCGAGCGGCGCGACCTCCTCGCGGCGCAGCCCGGCGACGCGCCGGTGCCGCACGCCCGGGTTCAGCCCGACGTCCTCGGGACGCAGCCGGGCACGGCGGGACCGCAGGAACTCGCCGAGAACGGAACCGGGATGCATGGCGGCGTGTCAGACCCGTTCGAAGACGGCGGTGAGGCCCTGGCCGCCGCCGATGCACATCGTCTCGAGGCCGTAGCGGGCTTCGCGGCGGTCCATCTCGCGGGCGAGGGTGGCGAGGATGCGGGTGCCGGTCGCGCCGACGGGGTGGCCGAGGGAGATGCCGGAGCCGTTGACGTTGATGCGGTCCCAGTCGGCGTCCTTGACGCCCCATTCGCGGGTGACGGCGAGGACCTGCGCGGCGAACGCCTCGTTCAGCTCGATGAGGTCGATGTCGGCGAGGGTGAGGCCGGCGGCGGCGAGGGCCTTGGCGGTCGACGGGACGGGCCCGATGCCCATCGTGCGGGGCGGGACGCCGGCGCGGGCCCAGGAGACCAACCGGACGAGCGGGCGCAGGCCGAGTTCGGCGGCGCGCTCCGGGGTGGTGACGATGCACGCGGCGGCGGCGTCGTTCTGGCCGCTGGAGTTGCCGGCGGTGACGGTCGCCTGGTCGTCGCTCTTGCCGAGGACGGGACGCAGCTTCCCGAGGGTCTCCATGGACGTGTCGGGCCGCGGGTGCTCGTCGGTGTCCACGACCGTGTCGCCCTTGCGGGACGTGACCGTGACCGGGACGATCTCCTCCGCGAACCGGCCGGAGCGCTGCGCCTCGACGGCGCGCTGGTGCGAGCGCACGGACAGCTCGTCCTGCTCCTCGCGGCCGATGCCGTACTCGCGGCGCAGGTTCTCGGCGGTCTCCAGCATCCCGCCGGGCACCGGGTAGTTGACGCCGCCCGCGGTGACACGGCCGCGCGCGAGGGTGTCGTGCAGTTCCAGGGACGGGCCGCGCAGCCCCCAGCGGGCGGAGGTCGTGTAGAACGGCGCGTTGCTCATCGACTCGACCCCACCCGCGATGATCAGGTCGCTGACGCCGGTCTGGATCTGCATGGCGGCGTTGAGGACGGCCTGGAGCCCCGACCCGCAGCGCCGGTCGACCTGGAGGCCGCCGACCTCGATGGGCAGCCCGGCGTCGAGGGCGGCGACGCGTCCGATGGCGGGGGCGTCGGCGCTGGGATAGCACTGGCCGAGGAAGACCTCGTCGACGGCGTCGCCGGGCAACCCGGCGCGCTCGACCACGGCGCGGATGACGGTGGAGGCGAGGTCGACGGGCTGGACGGTCGTGAACACCCCGCCGAAACGGCCGATGGGGGTCCGCAGCGGCTCGCAGATCACCGCGTCGCGCATGGTGGTCGCTCCTCATTCCAGGCAAGGCGGGCACTTCGCAGGTTATGCCGTCGGCGTCCGCGCCCCGCGTCCGGGCTCGCGTCCGGGCTCGCGTTCGGGCTTGCGTTCGGAAGGGGGTTGAATGCTGGGCAGGCGAGCGAGGAGGCGCGATGCGTGAGTGGGCGGAGCGGGCGGCGACGATCCGGGTCATCGGGACGGGCGCGATGGGGCGCGGGATCGCCCAGCTCGCGGCGGCCGGCGGGCTGACGGTGGAGCTGGCGGACATCCGGTTCGAGGCCGTTCAGGGCGCGGTCGAGCACGTGGAGGCGATGTTCGGCAAGCTGGTCGCGAAGGGCCGGATGACCGCGGAGGACGCGGCGGCGGCGAAGGGCCGGCTGAAGCCGGTCGGCGAGCCGCTGACCCCGCTGCAGGGCTGCGACCTGGTCATCGAGGCCGTCCGCGAGGACCTGGACACCAAGCGGGAGCTGTTCGCGACGCTGGAGAAGGCCGCCTCCGAGCACACCGTCTTCGCGACGAACACCAGCTCGCTGCCGGTGACGGCGATCGGCGCCGCGATGCGCGACCCGTCGCGGCTCGCGGGGCTGCACTTCTTCAACCCCGTCCCGCTGATGCGGCTCGTCGAGGTGATTCCCGGCGCGCGGACGGCCGAGTGGCTCCCGGACGCGCTGGCCGACCTGGTGCGGCGCCTCGGGCACGAGCCCGTGATCGCGCCCGACGCGCCGGGGTTCCTCGTCAACCACGCCGGACGCGGGCTGGTGACGGAGGCGCTGCAGATCCTGTCCGAGGGCATCGCGGAACCGGTCGACATCGACCGCATCGCCCGCGACGTCCTCGGCCTGAAGATGGGCCCGTGCGAGCTGCTCGACCTCACCGGCATGGACGTGTCGCACCCGGTCATGGAGTCGATCTGGACGGGCTTCTACACCGAGCCGCGGTACCGGCCGTCCCGCATCGGCCGCGCCCGCATGGAGGCCGGGCTGCTCGGTCGCAAGACCGGCGAGGGCTTCTACAAGTACGCGGACGGCGTGAAGCAGGAACCGCCGGAGACGGCGGTGCCGGACGTTCCGCTGCGTCCGGTGTGGATCCACGACGTGGAACCGAACGTCCGCGAGGGCCTCGGCGCGCTGCTGGCGGACGGCGGCGTCGAGGTCGAGACGGGCGACGGGCCGTCCGGTGACGCCGTCGTGCTGGTCGCGCCGTTCGGGGAGAGCGCGTGGAGCATCGCCGGACGCGCCGGGCTGCCCGCCGACCGCACCCTGGGCATCGACCCGTTCGGCGGTTTCTTCACCCGCCTCACCCTCACCGTGCATCCGGGCGTCGACCGGCAGGCCGGACGCGCCGCGCTCGCCGCGCTGGCCGCGACGGGACGCGCCGTGTCGGTCGTGCGGGACGCCCCGGCGACCGTCGCGCAGCGGCTCATGGCGTCGGTGGTGAACGTGGGCTGCGGCATCGCCGAGCTGCGGCTCGGCCGCCCCGAGGACATCGACACCGCCGTCCGGCTCGGGCTCGGCTACCCGCGCGGGCCGCTGGAGATGGGCGACCAGGCCGGCGCGGCGCAGGTCCTGCGCGTCCTGGACGGCCTGCACCGCGCGACCGGCGACCCCCGCTACCGGCCGAGCGGCTGGCTCGCCGAGCGGGCGGCGCTCGGCCTCCCCCTCACCGAGACCGGCACCGCCCCCTCCGACCTCCTCCGTTGACTTGCGGCGAGTCGTCGTTATGGCGCACCGCATAACGACGACTCGCCGCAAGTCAACGCGTCCGGTGCCGGTCAGGGGAGGGCTGGGGCCTTCGGGCCGGAGTCGGTCCACTCCGCCGCGAGGTACCGCGTCCGCTGGAACTTGGACTTCACCTTGGCGGCGGCGCCGGTCTGCTCCACCGACTCAGACAGGACCAGCGAGGTCTTCGGGTCGATCACCAGCCGGTAAAGCGGCCCGCGGGTCGACTGGAGGACCAGCCCGGCGCCCTTGCGGCCTCCCTCGTCGGTCGCCGGACCCGCCGACGTGACGCCCGGCAGGGAGGCGAGGGCGCGGTAGGCGGCGCCGCGCACCTTCGGCCGGGTGGGCACCTCGGCCAGCAGCCCGGCGAGGCACTGCTGCAGGAAGCCGTTCCGCGCGCTCCCGGACACCGGGCCGTCGTCGTTGTCCCGCATCGCGTTCCGCAGGGCGTTCTTCAGTGCGTCGGGCTGCGCCGGGAGCGCCTGCGCCTGCTCGAACGACATCTCCTTGTCGCAGACCGAGACGGTGTGCGGGCCCTTCATCTTCACCACGTCGCCAGGAAGGGGGGAGGTCGACAGCACGAGGCGGCCGCCGCCCGGAGTGTCAGCGGTCCCGAGATCCCACCGGGTGGGCGAGCCGTCCCGCCGCCAGGCGAAATCGTCGGCGACCGAGTGGGGGCGGGCGCCCACCTCCCGGTGGCCGGACCAGGCGACGCCCGCGGCGTTCGTCCACGTCTCGTGCACCACCAGCTTGTCCATCCAGTACCGGTTGCCCTTCGGCCCGACCTGGGTGGGGAGGGCCTGGAGCGCCCGGACGTGCCAGTACTTGCCGGTGGCCGGTGCCGCCTCGGCGGTCTCGGCGGCGGCGAGCAGCACCGTGCGCGCGGACACGGGCCGCGCGTCGACGGGGTCGGGGGCGCGGGGCGTGGTTCCTGAGGACAGTGTCACCGCGCCCGCGACGGCGGCGGCCGTGGCGGCGAGGCCGACGCCGCCCCACAGGGCGGGACGGTGCCGGGCGCGACGCGCCGGGCGCTGCGGCGCGCGCATTCCGTTGAGGAGCCGGTGGCGGACGGCGGCCTCGCTCTCCGGCGTCGGCGGCTCGTCCAGCAGGGTGGCGATCATCTGGAGTTCGTCCACGGTCACATTCCTTCCGAGCCGGCGGGCAGGGCCGCGCGGAGCTTGCGGCGGGCGCGGTTGAGGCGGGAGCCGACGGTGCCGTACGGGACGCCCAGCACGGCGGCGATCTCCTCGTGGGAGAGCTGGGCGAGGGCCTTGAGCAGGACGACGTCGCGGTCCTTGCGGGACAGCTCCGCCAGCGCGCGGGCCAGGGAGGGTTGCAGGCTTTCGGCGGACACCGACGTCGCGACACGGTCGTCGTGGCCGCAGGGATCGCGGTCGGGACCGACCTGGGCGAGCGCCCGGTAGCGGCGGGTCTCGGTGCGGCGGTGCTGGGCGATGAGGTTGGTCGCGATGCCGAACAGCCAGGGCCGGACGGCGCCGCGGGACGGGTCGAAGGAGGCGCGGCGGCGGAACGCGGCGAGGAACGTCTCGGCGACGACGTCGTCGGCCGCCTGCGGGCCGAGGCGCCCGGCGACGTAGCGGTGGACGTCGGCGTAGTGCCGGTCGTAGACGGCGGTGAAGCGGTCGCCGTCGCGGACGGACGCGGCGAGCAGCTCCGCGTCCGTCCGGTCGATCTCGGGCGGGGCGGTCACTCGGCCGCCCCTTCCGTGGGGTCCGGCATCAGGCACCTCCGGGGGATGGTCGTCACTTCTACTCCGCCCGGTCCCTGATTCGCTTTCACACGGGTTCGGTGACCTGCTCCGCCTCGGCGGGCGCGGCGGCCGGACGGGGGACGCCGCGCAGCACGAGCGCCGCGAACAGGGCGGCGGCGAGGGTGGCGCCGCACCCGGCGAGCGACCCGGCCGACACCGCGTGGACGAAGGCGTCGCGCGCCTGGTGCGCGAGGACGGGGTCGCCGAGCGCGAGGGCCTCACCGAGCGAGTGCTTCGCGGCGGCGGGCGCGCCGTCCGGCAGGCCGTGGGCGTAGACGGCGGAGATGACGCTGCCGAGGACGGCGACGCCGAGCGCGTTGCCGAGCTCCTGGCCCGCGTCGTTCACCGCTGACCCCACCCCGGCCTCCTCGATGGGGACGGCGGACATGAGCAGGTTGTAGGCGGGCGGGGAGCCGAGACCCATGCCGAATCCGACCACGACGAGCCCGGTGATGACGGGCCCGAAGCCGGGGCCGGCGAGGGCGAGGGCGCCGAACCCGGCGGCGATCACGATCAGGCCGGTGACGAGGGCGGGACGTCCGCCGAGCCGTGCCTCCAGGGCGGCGCCGAGGCCGTTGCCCGCTGCGGCGGCGACGGCGCAGGGCAGCAGCGCCAGCCCGGCCTTGAGCGGGCCGTAGCCGAGGACGAGCTGGAGCATCTGGGTGAGGGCGAACAGCGTCCCGGCGATGACGAAGCCGAGGACCGCGATGATGGCGGCGGAGCCGGAGAAGGCGCGCTGCCGCAGCAGGGCGAGGTCGAGCATCGGCTCGGGGTTGCGGCGCTGCCAGCCGGCGAACGCGGCGAGCGCGGCGGCGCCGGCGGCGAGGCCGGACAGGGTGCGGGCGCCGGTCCAGCCGTGCTCGGGCGCGGAGATGATCGCCCACACGAGCGAGGCCATGCCGATGGTCGACAGGACGGAGCCGAGGACGTCGGGGCGGCGGCGCGGCCCGCGCGACTCCGGCACCAGGACCAGCAGCCCGACCACGGCGACGACGGCGACGGGCACGTTCACCAGGAACACCGACCCCCACCAGAAGTGCTCCAGCAGCAGCCCGCCCAGCGCGGGCCCGCCCGCGACGCCGATCATGGACGTGCCGCCCCAGATCGCGAACGCCCTGGCGCGCTCGTCCGGGCCGAACACCTGCGCCATGATCGACAGGGTGCCGGGCATCAGGAGCGCGCCGCCGAGGCCCATGACCGCCCGCATCGCGATCAGCTCGCCGGGGGTCGCGGCGAACGCGCCGAGCAGCGAGCCGCCGCCGAACAGCGCGAACCCGGCCAGCATGGCGCGGCGCCGGCCGAAGCGGTCGCCGAGGCCGCCGGCGGTGAGCAGCAGGCCGGCGAAGACCAGCGAGTAGGCGTCGATCGTCCACTGGACGTCGGACATGGTGGCGTGCAGGTCCTCCAGCAGCGACGGGATCGCCACGTTGAGGATCGTGTTGTCCACGGTGACGGCCAGCAGGCTCAGGCACAGGACGCCGAGGATCCGCCAGCGCCGGGGGTGCGGCGCGGGGACGGCTGCGTTCATCGGGGATCTCTCCTCGCACAGTGTTCGAGTTGACTCGCACACCGTACGACGCAACTCGCACACTGTTCAAGTCCCGGTACCCTGTACGAGACGGACCGAGCCGGGGAGGGCCGATGGCGGGCACGGAGAGGGCGGGCGCGCGCAAGCCGCCGGAGTCGGTGTGGACGCGGCCGGCGCGCGCCAGGCGCGAGCAGCCGACCCTCACCCGCGGGCAGATCGTCGACGCCGCGCTGGAACTGCTCGACGCCGAGGGCCTGGACGGGCTCAGCATGCGGCGGCTCGGCACCCGGCTGAACTCCGGCGCCACGTCCGTCTACTGGCACGTCGCCAACAAGGACGAGCTGCTGGAACTGGCGCTGGACCGGGTGATGGGCGAGGTCCGCGTCCCGCCCGGCGACGGCGGCGACGGCGACGACGGCTGGCGGGACGCCGTCGCCGGCTACGCCCGCAGCCTCCGGACGATGATCCACCGGCATCCGTGGACGGTGCCGCTGTTCGGCGTCCAGCCGATGATCGGCCCGAACGCCACCCGTGTCCTGGACGAGGTGATCGCCGCGTTCGACGGCGCCGGCCTCGCCGGCATGGACCTGGAGAACGCGATGTCGCTGGTCGCCGACTACGTCATCGGCGCGGCCGGCAGCGAGGCGAGCTGGCAGAACGCCCACGACGCCGCGACCGGCGAGGACTGGCTGGAGACCCTCGCTCCCTACCTCGCCGAGATCGCCGACCGCCACCCCCGGCTCACCGCCCACGTCAGGGAGGTCTGGGCCCGGGAGACCGCCGACGTGCTGGAACAGCGCTTCGACTACGGCCTGTCCTGCGTCCTGGCCGGCATCGAGGCCCACCGCCCTCGTTGACTTGCGGCGTGTCGTCGTTATGGACGCCGCCATAACAACGACTCGCCGCAAGTCAACGAAAAGGGGGGTCAGAAGGGGAGTTTCGCGGGGGGCTTCGGCTTGGTGTCGGTCCAGTTCGTCGAGCGGGTGGCCGAGTAATTGATGATGAAGCCGGGCTTCATCCCCGCGTACTCACCGCCCGGCCGGGTCAGCGTGTCCTGCACGGACAGCAGCGCGCCGGTGCGCTCGTCGAAGACGATCACGTCGCGCGAGCGGTACGCGCCCCGGTCGCCCTTCGGCCCGTCCGTGGTCGCCGTGGTGCGCTCGGCGGAGGCCAGCGCGACGCCGCGGCGGCCCAGCGGGTCGGTGACGTGCCCGATGGCCTGGACGCCCGGCTGCGCGGCCAGCGCCCGCATCAGCCCGGCCCGCACCTTCGGCGGCATCGGGGAGCCGCCGAGGAGCGAGGCCACCCGCCAGATCTTGGCGTCGGCGGCCTGCTCCGCGCTCGGCTTCCGCCCGCTCGCCGGGGACATCCCGAGGCTCTTCCCCATCTCCGCGTCGCTCAGGAAGAGGCGGGCGAGCGCGGACGGATCGGTCGGCAGCTTCCGCAGCTCCTCCGCCGACTTGCCGAGGAAGTCGCCGCCGCCGCGCGCATCGATGCCGGCCTCCGGGCCGTCCGATCGCCACTTCGTCACCTTGGTGGTGTAGGTGGTGGAGCCGCCGTCGGTGCGGACGCGGAAGCTCGACGGCGAGCCCGCCTTGCGCCACAGCGCCGCGTCGCGCGGGGTCGGCGGGCGGGCCGGCAGGTCGCGCAGGTAGTACCCCTCGCCCATGCCGGACTTCGCACCGTGCCAGCTGAAGGACTCGCTCTGCGCCCCGACGATCGCGTACGCGCCGGTTTTCGCCTGCACGATGTAGGACTGGCCGTCGAGCTGGTCGGTGTACCAGTACCTGCCGATCGGCGCCAGCTCCGCCTTGGTGGCGGCGGCGAGCACCGCCTGCTTGTTGAGGTCGATCGTCCCGGACGGCCGGGAGCCGCCGGGCGAATCGGGGGAACCCGAGGACCCGATCGTCGCGATCCCCACGGCCGCCGCCGCCCCGGCCGCGACCACGCCGGTCAGCGCCCAGATGACGGGACGCCGCCCCCGCGTCCGCTCCCCGGCGGGTGCCGCGTCCGCCCGGAACGCCCGTCCGAGGTCGCGCTCGCGGCGCGCGCGGGCGGCGGCCGGGTCCGCCGGCGGGTCGAGCTGCGCGGGCCGCGCGGCGGCCAGCGCCTCCATCACGTCGTGCTTCATCGGACGGCCTTCCTTTCCGGGGTGACCAGGGACGGGCGGCGGGCGGGCACGCCGGGGTCCGGCGTCCGCGCCTCCGCGGCGAGCGCCCGCTCCAGCCGCCGCCGCGCGCGGTGCAGCCGCACGTAGAACGACGCCTTCGAGCACCGGGCGACCTTCGCCGCCTCGCCCGGCGACAGCCCGTGCCAGGCGACCAGCGTCAGCAGCTCGCGGTCGCCGTCGGGCAGCGAGGCGAGCGCGCGCAGCATCCCGGCGCGCTCGGCCACCGCCTCCCCGACGTCGCCGCCGGGCGGCTCGCCGGCCGCCCAGGTGCGCAACTCGCGGGCCAGCGCGTCCTGCCGGTCCCGCGCCCGGTACGACTCGCGCAGCAGGTTGCGGGCGATGCCGAGCAGCCAGGGCAGCGGCTCGTCCGGCAGGTCGCGGACGCGCCGCCACGCGACGCAGAACGTCTCACTGGTGATCTCTTCGGCGGCCTGCACGCCGACCCGGCTCACGGCGTAGGCGTGGACGCGCGGATGGTGCGCGTCGTAGAGCGCCGTGAACCGGGCTGTGTCATCGGGGTCCGACAAGGTCCGAGCCCTTCGTCCGGGGGTGCTTCACCCGGGTAGTGATCCGGGCCCGCCGTTTCTTACCGGAGCATCCCCGGTCAGCGGGCTCAGCGGGCCGGGAAGGGCAGCGCGGCCGGCGGCTTCGGCTCGCTCTGCGTCCAGCCGGAACTGCGGAAGGTCTCATAGCTGATGATGAAACCGGGCGTGCGCGTCCGGTACACGCCGCCGGGCTTGACGAGCTCGTCCTGCATGGACAGCAGCGCACCGGTGCGCTCGTCGAAGACGAACACGCTGCGCCACGTGTAGGTCCCCCGGTCGGCCTTCTCGGTCCCGTACTCACCGTCGTCGGTGGACGACATGGGGTCGGCGGCGAGCGCGACGCCCGTGCGGCCCAGCGGGTCGGTGTCGCGGGCGACCGCGTGAACGCCCGGCAGGGCGGCCAGCGCCCGCATCAGGCCCGCCCGGACCTTCGGCGGCGTCGGCGCGGACAGGAATCCTCCCGCGATCCGCATCTTCGCGGCGGGCGTCATCGTCCGCTCCACCGCGCGGGGCGCGCCGGCGACCTTCTTCCCGAACCGCTTCCTCAGCGCCTCGTCGGACAGGACCAGCGTGGTGAGCGCGGCCGGGTCGGTGGGCAGTTCCTGCAGCTCCCGGGCCGATTTCCCCCAGAAGAACGTGCCTCCGCCCTCGGGGTCCAGGCCCACTCCCGGACCGCTCGACCGCCACTTCGACGCCGTGGTGGTGTAGGTGGCATGGTGGTCGCCGGACCAGGTGCGGAAGCTCGACGGCGCCCCGTCCGCGCGCCACACCGCCGCGTCCCGCTCGGTCAGCGGACGTGCCGGAAGGTCGCGGTCGTAGTACATCTCGCCCATGCCGGGCTTCACGCCGTCCCAGCCGAACATCTCGTCGGCCGCGCCGACGATCGCGTACGGCCGGCCGGACTTCGAGCGCACGATGTAGGACTGGCCGGAGACCCGGTCGGTGTACCAGTACCTGCCGGTCGGCGCCTGCTCCGCCTTGGTCGCCGCGGCGAGCACCGCCCGCCGGCCCAGGTCGATGTCCCCCGGTGCCTTCGGCGAGCCCGGCCCGTCCGCCGCCCCCTGGCCGGTGGCCGCGATGGCGACGGCCGCCGCGGCACCGGCCGCGACCGCGCCGAGGCCGATCCCGAGCGGCCGCCCGAACCGGGTGCGGAAGCGGCGCGGCGCGCTCTCCCCCTCCCAGCGGGCGCGGGCCCGCTCGATCTCCGTCATGGTCGGCGGCGCGGGCTCGCCGTAGGCGTCCCGCAGGGTCCGCAGCTCATCCATGGTCGTCCTCCCCGTCCAGCATCGGATTCGTCCCACCGAGCGCCTCGCGCACCTTCTTCCTGGCCCGGCTGAGCCGGGAGCCGACCGTCCCGTACGGGACGCCCAGCGCCGCCGCGACCTCGTCGTGGCTCAGCTCGGCGAGCGCGACCAGCAGCAGCACGTCGCGCTCGCCCTTCGACAGCCCCGCGACCGCCCCGGCGAGCCGTCCGCGCAGGCCCTGCGCGCTGACCCGGGAGTCGATCACGTCGGCGTGGCCCTCGACGGCCCGGACGAGGCCGGGGCCCATCCGCTCCCGGGCCCGCAGCGCCCGGACCTCGCCGCGCCGGTGCTTGCCGATCAGGTTCGTCGCGATGCCGTACAGCCACGTCCGGACGTTCGCCCGCGCGGGGTCGTAGCGGTGCCGGCCGCGGAACGCCTCCAGGAAGGTCTGGGACGCGATGTCGGGCGCGGCGTCCGGGCCGAGGCGGTTCGCGGCGTACCGGTGGATCTCGGCGAAGTGGGCGTCGAAGACCTCGCCGAAGCGTTGCGGGTCGTGCAGGGACGGCCGCGGCGCCGGGCCGGCGCCGGCCCGGTCCGGCGTCGCGGCGAGGGGGTCCGCTGTCATGTGGTGCCTTTCCGTGGCGCGGATGGCGGTCACACACGTATCACCCGCAACCCGGTCCCGCTTTCCCGGTTTCCCGCGGCCGCCGGGAACCGGAATAGGGCGCTCAGACGTCCTGTTATAGAGGACGTCAGCAAAGTTGAGTCCGGTCGACTCAAGTCATTTGACAACGAGGCGCCGGCCGGGCACCCTGGCGGACAGACACGACATCGACCGGCCGCACCCCGGGGGCGACCGGGGCGCGATAACACCGGAAACGACGGAGGACGAGAGACATGGCACGTGCGGTCGGCATCGACCTCGGGACGACCAACTCGGTCGTCGCGATCCTGGAGGGCGGCGAGCCCACCGTCATCGCCAACGCGGAGGGGTCGCGGACCACGCCGTCCGTCGTCGCCTTCGCCAAGAACGGCGAGGTCCTGGTCGGCGAGGTCGCCAAGCGCCAGGCGGTGACCAACGTGGACCGGACCATCCGGTCGGTCAAGCGCGAGATGGGCACCGACTGGAAGACCAAGATCGACGACAAGGACTTCACCCCGCAGCAGATCAGCGCGTTCGTGCTGCAGAAGCTGAAGCGGGACGCCGAGGCCTACCTCGGCGAGACCGTCACCGACGCGGTCATCACCGTGCCCGCCTACTTCTCCGACCACCAGCGCCAGGCCACCAAGGAGGCCGGCCAGATCGCGGGCCTGAACGTCCTGCGCATCATCAACGAGCCGACCTCGGCCGCGCTGGCGTACCACCTGGAGAAGGAGAACGAGGCCACCATCCTGGTGTTCGACCTCGGCGGCGGCACGTTCGACGTGTCCCTGCTGGAGGTCGGCGACGGGGTCGTCGAGGTGAAGGCCACCTCCGGTGACAACCACCTCGGCGGCGACGACTGGGACAACAAGGTCGTCGACTGGCTGGTGGAGCGGTTCAAGAACGCCAACGGCGTCGACCTGTCCAAGGACAAGATGGCGCTGCAGCGGCTCCGCGAGGCCGCGGAGAAGGCGAAGATCGAGCTGTCCGGCTCGTCCGAGACGCAGATCAACCTGCCCTACATCACCGCCTCGGCGGAGGGCCCGCTGCACCTGGACGAGAAGCTCACCCGGGCCGAGTTCCAGCGGATGACCTCCGACCTGCTCGACCGGACCAAGGCGCCGTTCACCTCGGTGCTCAAGGACGCCGGCATCACGGTGGGCGACATCGACCAGGTCGTCCTGGTCGGCGGCTCCACCCGGATGCCCGCGGTGTCCGAGCTGGTCAAGGAGCTGACCGGGGGCAAGGAGCCGAACAAGGGCGTCAACCCCGACGAGGTCGTCGCGATCGGCGCCAGCCTGCAGGCCGGCGTGCTGAAGGGCGAGGTCAAGGACGTCCTGCTGCTGGACGTGACCCCGCTGAGCCTCGGCATCGAGACCAAGGGCGGCATCTTCACCAAGATCATCGAGCGGAACACCACGATCCCGACCAAGCGGTCGGAGACGTTCACCACCGCCGACGACAACCAGCCGTCCGTGGAGATCCAGGTCTACCAGGGCGAGCGCGAGATCGCGATGCACAACAAGAAGCTCGGCACCTTCCAGCTGACCGGGCTGCCGCCGGCGCCGCGGGGCGTCCCGCAGATCGAGGTCACCTTCGACATCGACGCCAACGGCATCGTCAACGTCAGCGCGAAGGACCAGGGCACCGGCCGCGAGCAGTCGATGGTCATCACCGGCGGCAGCGCGCTGCCCAAGGACGACATCGAGAAGATGGTCCGCGACGCCGAGCAGTACGCCGAGGAGGACCGCCGGCGCAAGGAGGAGGCCGAGGTCCGCAACCAGGCCGACACCCTCGCGTACTCGACCGAGAAGTTCCTGCGGGAGAACGACGAGAAGGTCCCCGCGGAGCTCAAGACCGAGGTCAACGACGCGATCGCCGAGGTGAAGAAGGCCCTGGAGGGCACCGACGTCGACGCGATCAAGGGCAGCGCCGAGAAGCTCGCGCAGGTCTCCCAGAAGATGGGCGCGGCGATGTACGCGCAGAACCCCGAGGGCGCGCAGCCGGGCGCCGAGGACGCCGGCCCGACGGCCGACGCCCAGGGCGAGCAGGACGACGAGGTCGTCGACGCCGAGATCGTGGACGACGACAAGCCGAAGGGTGAGGCTTCGTGACTTCTCCCCAGGAGGGCGAGGAGAAGGAGGGCCCGGTGATCCGCGACAGGCGGCGCATCGATCCCGAGACGGGCGAGCCCCGGGAGCCGGCGGCCGAGCCGGCCCCCGAGGCCCCCGCGGGGGACGCCGGGGGAACCGACGAGGAGGTCTCCTCGCTGAAGACGCAGCTGGACGAGCGGCTGGCCGACCTCCAGCGGCTCAAGGCCGAGTACGACAACTACCGCAAGCGGGTCGAGCGGGACCGGGTCGCGGTCCGCGAGCAGGCCCTCGGGCAGGTGCTGTCCGAGCTGCTCCCGGTGCTGGACGACATCGGCCGCGCCCGGGACCACGACGAGCTCACCGGCGGCTTCAAGTCCGTCGCCGAGAGCCTGGAGGCGGTCACCGGCAAGCTCGGCCTGGAGAAGTTCGGGGAGAAGAGCGAGCCGTTCGACCCGACCGTCCACGAGGCGCTCATGCACTCCTACTCGGCCGACGTGGCCGAGACGAGCGTGGTGGACGTCCTGCAACCCGGCTACCGGATCGGGGAGCGGGTCCTGCGGCCCGCCCGGGTCGCGGTGGCCGAGCCCGACCCGAACGCGGGCGCCTCCGACGGCGAGAGCGGCGACGACGGCGACGAGTGATCCCGCCCGCGGGCCGGGCGGGACGAAGACGAGACGCAAGTGGCGATAGCAGAGAGCGGGGCGCCGTGAGCACCAAGGACTACCTGGAGAAGGACTACTACAAAGTCCTCGGTGTCTCGAAGTCGGCCTCGCAGGAGGAGATCAAGAAGTCCTACCGGAAGCTGGCGCGCAAGTACCACCCGGACGCCAACAAGGGGGACGTCGACGCCGAGGAGCGCTTCAAGGAGGTCTCCGAGGCCTACGACGTCCTGTCGGACGACAAGCGCCGCAAGGAGTACGACGCGGTGCGGTCCATGCCGGGCGGTTTCCGCGGCCAGCAGGGCGGCGGGGGCTTCCCCTTCGACCTCGGGGACATCTTCGGGCAGACCGGGGGCGCGCAGACGGGCGGCGCCGGCGAGCGCATCGGCGACCTGTTCGGCGGCCTGTTCAACCGGGGCGGCGGCACCCGCACGACGGGGACCGGCGCGCGGCGGGCGCGGCGCGGCGCCGACGTCGAGACCGACGTGACGCTGTCGTTCGGCCGCGCGATGAACGGCGTGACCGTCCCGATCAAGCTGACCAGCGAGGCGGCGTGCCCGTCGTGCCGGGGCACCGGCGCGAAGGCCGGCACGGTGCCGCGGGTGTGCCCGAACTGCGAGGGCACCGGGCACGAGACCCGCAACCTCGGCAACTTCGGGTTCCAGGAGCCGTGCCGGGAGTGCCACGGCCGCGGGCTGGTCGTGGACGACCCGTGCCCGACCTGCCACGGCAGCGGCCGCAAGCAGTCCGACCGCACCATCCAGGCCCGCATCCCGGCGGGCGTCGCGGACGGGCAGCGGATCCGGCTGAAGGGCAAGGGCGCGCCGGGCGAGAACGGCGGCCCGCAGGGCGACCTGTACGTGAACATCAAGGTGCTGCCGCACAAGGTGTTCGGCCGCACCGGCGACAACCTGACGATGACGGTGCCGGTGACGTTCCCGGAGGCGGCGCTCGGCGCGGAGATCCGGGTGCCGACGTTCCAGGGCCAGCCGGTGACGCTGCGGCTGCCGGAGGGTACCCCGAACGGCCGCACGTTCCGGGTGCGGGGCCGGGGCGCGCCGCGCCGCGACGGCACGAAGGGCGACCTGCTCGTCACCGTGGACGTCCAGGTGCCGAGCAAGCTCGACGACCAGACCCGCGAGGCGCTGGAGCGGCTCCGCGACGCGGGCTCCGGCGAGGACCTGCGCGGCGAGCTGCTCCAGCAGGCGAGAACGGAGTGAGCCAGTGGAACCGTTCGGCGACGACACTCCGGTCTATGTGATCTCGGTGGCGGCGCAGCTGTCGGGCCTGCACCCGCAGACGCTGCGCACCTACGACCGGATGGGGCTGGTGTGCCCCGGCCGCACCGCCGGGCGGGGCCGCCGGTACTCGATGCGCGACATCGTGATGCTGCGCGAGATCCAGCGGCTCTCCCAGGAGGAGGGCGTCAACCTCTCCGGCATCAAGCACATCCTGGAGCTGCAGCGCGACAACGTGCGGCTCCGCGAGGAGCTCGCCAAGGCGCACGCCGCCCTGGAGGAGCTCGCCAACGAACTCGAATCGACCCGGTCGGTCGCGGCGCGCCTGGCGCAGCAGCGGCGGCGCGGGGACCCGGGCGGCACTCCCGGCTCCGACCTGGTGCCGATCAGGCACACCAGCGTCGTGGTGTGGCACGAGCGCAACCGGGACTGAACTACCCGGGGGGCGTCCCCCGAGAAGGAGTACGGGGACCATGGACTACAAGCTGACGCAGAAGAGCCAGGAGGCGGTGTCGGTCGCGGTCCGCAGGGCGGCGGCCGAGGGGCACCCCGAGGTGGAGCCGCAGCACCTGCTGGTGGCGCTGATCGGCCTGCCGGAGGGCACCGCGGTGCCGCTGCTGGAGGCGGTCGGCGCGGACTGGCAGGCGATCCGGCGGCGGGCCGAGGAGCAGCTGGCGGCGATGCCGAAGGCGCAGGGCTCGACGGTCGCGACGCCGCGGCTGTCGGGGCAGCTGAGCCGGGCGATCAACACGGCGGGCGCGCGGGCGCAGCAGCTCGAGGACGAGTACGTCTCGACCGAGCACCTGCTGGTGGGCCTCGCCGCGGACGGCGGCCCGGCGGCGGGCCTGCTGAAGGAGTTCGGGGCGACGCCGCAGGCGCTGCTGGACGCGTTCGAGAAGGTGCGCGGGCACGCCCGCGTGACCAGCGAGAACCCCGAGGGCACCTACCAGTCGCTCGAGAAGTACGGCGTCGACCTGACGGCGGCGGCGCGCGACGGCCGCCTCGACCCGGTGATCGGGCGGGACGCGGAGATCCGGCGGGTCGTGCAGGTGCTGTCGCGGCGGACGAAGAACAACCCGGTGCTGATCGGCGAGCCGGGCGTCGGCAAGACGGCCGTCGTCGAGGGGCTCGCGCAGCGGATCGTGGCGGGCGACGTGCCGGAGTCGCTGCGCGGCAAGCGGCTGGTGTCGCTGGACCTCGGCGCGATGGTCGCGGGCGCGAAGTTCCGCGGCGAGTTCGAGGAGCGGCTGAAGGCCGTCCTGAACGAGATCAAGGAGTCGGAGGGGCGGGTCGTCACGTTCATCGACGAGCTGCACACCGTCGTCGGGGCGGGCGCGGCCGAGGGGGCGATGGACGCCGGCAACATGCTGAAGCCGATGCTGGCGCGCGGCGAGCTGCGGATGATCGGCGCGACGACGCTGGACGAGTACCGCGAGCGGATCGAGAAGGACCCGGCGCTGGAGCGCCGCTTCCAGCAGGTGTTCGTGGGCGAGCCGTCCGTGGAGGACTCGATCGCGATCCTGCGCGGGCTGAAGGGCCGCTACGAGGCGCACCACAAGGTGCAGATCAACGACTCGGCGCTGGTCGCGGCGGCGACGCTGTCGGACCGCTACATCACCTCCCGGTTCCTGCCGGACAAGGCCATCGACCTGGTGGACGAGGCCGCGTCCCGGCTGCGCATGGAGATCGACTCGCGGCCCGTCGAGATCGACGAGCTGCAGCGCGCGGTGGACCGGCTGAAGATGGAGCAGATGAACCTGGAGAAGGAGACCGACGAGGCGTCCCGGCAGCGCCTCGAGCGGCTCCGCGCCGACCTGGCCGACAAGCAGGAGCAGCTGAGCGGCCTGAACGCCCGCTGGGAGCGGGAGAAGGGCGAGCTGAACCGGGTCGGCGAGATCAAGGAGCGGATCGACCAGCTGCGCGGCGAGGCGGAGCGGGCCGAGCGCGACGGCGACCTGGAGACGTCCTCGCGGCTGGTGTACGGGGAGATCCCGGAGCTGGAGAAGCAGCTGGAGGCCGCGTCGGAGGCGGCCGACAGCCGCGACACGATGGTCAAGGAGGAGGTCGGCCCGGACGACGTCGCCGACGTGGTCGCGTCCTGGACGGGCATCCCGGCGGGCCGGCTGCTGGAGGGCGAGACGGGCAAGCTGCTGCGGATGGAGGAGGAGCTGGGGCACCGGCTCATCGGCCAGTCCGCGGCGGTGAAGACGGTGTCGGACGCGGTGCGCCGGGCGCGCGCGGGCATCTCCGACCCGGACCGCCCGACCGGCTCGTTCCTGTTCCTCGGCCCGACCGGCGTCGGCAAGACCGAGCTGGCGAAGGCGCTCGCGGAGTTCCTGTTCGACGACGAGCGGGCGATGACCCGCATCGACATGAGCGAGTACTCCGAGAAGCACTCCGTCGCGCGGCTCGTCGGCGCGCCGCCCGGGTACGTCGGCTACGAGGAGGGCGGGCAGCTCACCGAGGCCGTCCGGCGCCGCCCGTACTCGGCGATCCTGCTGGACGAGGTGGAGAAGGCGCACCCGGAGGTGTTCGACATCCTGCTCCAGGTGCTGGACGACGGGCGCCTCACCGACGGGCAGGGCCGCACGGTCGACTTCCGCAACACCATCCTGATCCTGACCTCCAACATCGGGTCGCAGTTCCTGGTGGACCCGACGATGGAGCCCGGGGTGAAGAAGGAGGCGGTGTGGAACGCGGTCCGCGACTCCTTCAAGCCGGAGTTCCTGAACCGGCTGGACGACGTGATCCTGTTCGACGCGCTGTCCACCGAGGAGCTGACCCGGATCGTGGACCTGCAGGTCGACCGGCTCGCCGACCGCCTGGCCGACCGGCAGCTCACGCTGAGGGTCACCGAGGCGGCACGCGAGTGGCTGGCGCTGACCGGCTACGACCCGCTGTACGGGGCGCGGCCGCTGCGCCGCCTGGTGCAGACCGCGATCGGCGACCAGCTGGCGCGCGAGCTGCTGGCCGGGGACGTCCGCGACGGTGACGAGGTGGTCGTCGACCTGGACGAGGCCGCCGACAAGCTCACGGTCCAGCCGGCGCGGGGGCTGTCCCTGACCAAGTGAGCGGGTTCCTTCCGGACGGGCCGGCGCGTGCGATCGCGCCGGCCCGTCGCGTTCTCCCAGCGTGCGGACCCGAGCCGGCCGTCCCGGTGAACCTTGATGGGTTCTTCGCGGATCGTTAAAGATCCTTTAGGGCGGTTGTCACTAGCGTCCGACGGCATTGCGGCACGCCGGCGTCCGGTGGCCGCGGACGACCGTTGGGAGATCTCTTCATGCGCAGATCCGTCGCCTATCCCCTCGCCGCCGTGGCGGCCGTCGGAGCGCCGCTGCTCGTCGCGGGCCCCGCGTCGGCGCACGGCTACGTCTCCGCCCCTGCGAGCCGGCAGGCGCTTTGCGCGGCGGGCGCGGTGCCCGACTGCGGGCCGATCCGGTTCGAGCCGCAGAGCGTCGAGGGCGCGAAGGGGCAGCGCCGCTGCGACGGCGGCGTCAGCCGGTTCTCGGTGCTGTCGGACGAGAGCCGCAAGTGGCCGGCGCAGTCGGTCGGCACGACCGTCACGTTCCGGTGGGTGTTCACCGCGCGGCACCGCACGTCCGACTGGACGTACTACATCGGGAACACGAAAGTCGCCACGTTCGACGGCGGGAACCAGCAGCCGGGCGCGGTCGTGACCCACAAGGTCGACCTCCGCAAGTTCCCCGGGCGGCGCACCGTCCTCGCGGTGTGGAACATCGGCGACACCGCGAACGCGTTCTACAGCTGCATCGACCTCAACGTCGGCGGCGGGACGGGCGGCGGATCGCAGCCGTCGACGCCCACCACCGAGCCTGCGCCTCCGACCAAGAAGCCGAGCCCGCGCCCGGCCGCGCCCAAGCCCTCGACCGGGAAGCCCGCAGCAGGGGGAACGTGGAAGGCGGGCAAGGCGTACCGCACCGGCGACGTGGTGGCCTTCAACGGTGCCCGGTACCGCTGCCGCCAGAGCCACACGGCGCTTCCGGGCTGGGAGCCGTCGCAGTACACGCTCGCGCTGTGGCTTCCGCTGTGAGCGCCCGCCGCCGCACGGCCGCCGCGCTGGCCGCCGTCCTCGCCGCTCCCCTCGTGCTGACGGCGTGCCGCGGCGAGCAGGCGAAGACGGAACCGGCGAGCGCCGCGTCTGGCACGCCTCGCTACAACGCCGAGGACGTGATGTTCCTGCAGATGATGGTCGCGCACCACAAGCAGGGGCTGGAGATGGTGCGGCTGGCCGCCGGACGCGCCGCACACCCGCAGGTGCGGACGCTGGCCTCCGCCGTCGACACGACGCAGTCCGAAGAGCTGGAGCTGATGACGTCCTGGCTGCACAGGTGGAAGAAGCCGCTCGCGTCCGGCGCGGCGGCGCACACCCACCAGCACCACGGCGCCTCGCCCGGCACCACCGCCAAGGAGATCGACACGCTGCGGCGGGAGAAGGACGCCGAGTTCGAGCCCGCCTTCCTCACCCTGTTCACCGCCCACCAGCACAACGCGGTGGAGATGGCGCAGGTGGAGCGGAAGAACGGCGCCAACCCGGACGCGAGGGCGTTCGCAGGACGCGTCGTGGAGTCCCGCACGGCGGAGATCAAGCAGATGCTCGGCTTCCTCAACACCTGACGGCCTCACCGCGACCGCGCCGGCCCTGCCGCTCGACGGGACCGGCCTTCCACCGGTATGACCCCTCTCATGGTGATTCGAAGAGCGCGGACGGCCGACGCGGACGCGATCGCCGGCGTCCACGTCCGGTCGTGGCAGGCCGCCTACCGGGGGCTGATACCGCAGGACTACCTCGACCGGCTGGACCCCGCCGAGCGGCGGCCTATCTGGGAGCGGCGGCTGGCGGAGTCCTCGTGGCCCGCGCGCGGGGTCCTGGTCGCCGAGGCGGACGGGCGCGTCGCCGGCTTCGTCTCGCTGGGCCCGACCCGCGATCCGGACGAGGACCCGGCGGCCGTCGCCGAGATCGCCGCGATCTACCTCGACCCAGGCGCGTGGGGCGCCGGGACCGGCCGGCGGCTCATGGCCGCCGCCCTCGAAACCCTCGCCGAAGCCGGCTACGAGCAGGTCACGCTCTGGGTGCTGGAGACCAACGCGCGGGCCCGCCGCTTCTACGAGGCCGCCGGCTGGCACCCCGACGGTGCGGTCAAGCAGGACGCCACGCGCGGTTTCCCGCTCGCCCATGTCAGGTACCGGCACCCGATCCGCCGAGGTAGCGTGGGGGAGCCAAGCCAAGCAAGCATATGTTTGGTGGATCCGGATGGCCGCGCTCGTGGTCGTCGCCGAGCACACCGGCTGGCCGGACAAGGAGCCCTTCCCCGAGTGGCGCGCCGGGATGGCCACGCTCGCCGCGCTCCCGAACGTCCACTGCAAGCTCTCCGGCCTCGGCATGGCCCTGCGCACCATGGCCGTCGAGGAGCTGCGCCCCTACGTCGAGAGCTGCCTCGACCTCTTCGGCGTCGACCGCTGCTTCTTCGGCAGCAACTTCCCGGTGGACGGCGTCGCCGGCACCTACGCCGACCTGCTCGCCGCGTACCAGGAGATCTCCGCACCGCTCACCGAGGCCGAGCGGCGCGCGCTGTTCTCCGCCAACGCCCGCCGCCGCTACCGCCTCGCCCCGGTCAGCCGGTGAACGACTCGGGCCCGAACCGTCCCCACGCCACGAACACGGCCATCGCCAGGTAGACGACGTTCGCCACGACCGCCGCGCGCTCGTGCCTGCGCAGGTGCGTGGTCATCGCGCCGACCATCAGCAGCACCCAGCACACGGCGGTCACCGGCACCATGACCGGCGCCACGTCGACCACGGCGGGCACGATGATCCCGACCGCCGCCAGCACCTCCAGGGCGCCGAGCGTCTTGACGAACCCGACACTCGCGTCCCCGGTCCAGCCCCCGGCGGGCGCCTGGGCCAGCTTCGCCTTCGGCACGACCAGCTTCGTGACACCGCCGAAGAACATGACGGCGCCCAGCACACCGGCGACGATCCACAACGCGAGGTTCATGACGTGGCCCCTTCACTCGAACATGTCGACCACAAGACACCGCCGCCCCACCGCGCATAACAGCCGTCGCCGGTGACCTACGCCACCGCGGGCTCCCGCCGCCGGTGTCGTGAGGGGACGGGTCTGTTACGACTCCTCGGATGCGCCGCCATTGCGGCGGGCCAGCACCCTGGTTCCCGGCCCCGAGGCGGCGCCCGGGCCGGCGAGCGACGTCACGTCCGCGGTCGTCACGGGCTCCCCACACTCCGAGCAGCAGACCTGCGGCGTGAACTCGGCACCGCATCCGTCGTGCACGAGGCGCACCGGCGGGCCGCCCACCGGGGTCGTCCACTTGTCGCCCCAGGCCATCAGCGCCATCAGCACCGGCACGAGCTCGCGGCCCGCTTCGGTGAGGTGGTACTCGTGCCGCAGCGGCCGCTGCTGATACGCCCGCCGCTCCACGATGCCGTCGGCGACCAGCGCCTCGAGCCGGCGGGTGAGCAGGTTGCGGGAGATGCCGAGGTTCTCCGCGATGTCGTCGAACCGGTGCAGGCCGAGGTGGAGGTCCCGCACGATCAGGGGCGTCCACCACTCGCCGACGCGTTCCAGTGCCTGCCCGATCGAGCAGTGCATCTCCGCGAAGCTGGTCCGTTGCATGCCCCCAGTGTAGAGGGTTGATTCATTGAACTCACTCGGGATACGGTGCCGGGACCGACAGAGTTCAATGAGAGGACTGACTGATGCCGTTCGTGGAGCTGTTCGTCCCCGCGGGTTCCCTCGACCGGGAGGCCCGCGACGAGATCGGAGGGCGGCTGGTGTCGGAAGTGATGATCGCCGAGGGCGCCCCCGACACCGAGGCCGCGCGGGCCATCTCGTGGCTCGTGGTGAACGAGATCGACGCCTGGTTCGTGGGCGGCCGCCGGCTGCCCGCCGGGGAGAAGCCGAAGTACGTGGTGCGGGTCGGGGTGCCCGCCGGTTCCATGAACGACGACAAGCGCCGCGACATCGTGCGGCGGGTCACGCGGGTCCTCGCGGACGCCGACGCGGAGCCGGAGCGCTTCACCGACCCCGGCACCGCATGGGTGCACATCAACGAGATCCCCGAGGGCAACTGGGGAGCGCGCGGCGAGATCGTGCGCATCGAGGACATCCAAGCCCTCGTGACCAGCGGCTGACCCCTCAGCCCCCGAACAGGCTCAGGGGCCTCCCGGCTCGGGCACCTGGCCGAGGCCACCGCCCGCCCGGACGGGGACCCCCGCGCCCTGCCGCGCACCGGAAGCCCGCCAACGCCGCCCCGAACCGCTGGGGCACGCGGACCGGCGCCTGATCACCGCCGGTCCGCGCCAGAAGACGGGCCGGAGCCGGGTCGTGGTTCGGCGGTGGTCCAGTGCCAGTCGGTGAGGGTGGCGCGCATCAGGCGGGCGGCGGTCGAGAGGTGGCCGCCCGCGCCCCAGTACAGGGTGAGCGCGCGGCGGCAGTCGGGACTGTCGACGGCGATCCAGGCGGCGGACGCGGCGGAGTCCGTGCGCCGGGCGAGGGCGGGGACGAGGCCGATGCCGAGCCCCGCCTTGATCAGCTCGGCGATGGCGCTCACCTCGTCGCCCTCGCAGACGATCCGCGGGGCCAGGTCGCGGGCGGCGAAGAGCCGGTCGAGCAGCCGGCGCTGCCAGTGCCCCCGGTGGGCGGCGATGAAGGGCTCGCCCGCGAGTTCGTCGACGGTCACCGAGGTGCGGCCCGCGAGCGGGTGGTCGAGGGGGGTCGCCAGCCACACCTGCTCGTCCAGCAGCCGGACCGACTCCAGGCCGTCGCCGTGGACCGGCTGCGAGGCGGCGCAGAGGTCGACGTCCTGGGCGAGGAGGGCGCGGGCCATGTCCGCGGCGGGCATCTGATGGAGTTCGACCTCGATGTCGGGATGGGCCTGTTTGTACGCGGCGAGCGGCCCAGTGAAGGTGAGGAACGTCTCCGACGCCAGCCGGACGGTGCGCAGGCCCTCGCCGGCGGCCTCGGCGACGGCCCGCCGGCCCGCTTCGAGCTCGCCGAGGGCGCGTTCGACGTGGCCGCGGAAGAGCTTCCCGGTGTCGTTGAGGCGCAGCCGTCCGGCCCGGTCGAACAGCGGCGCGCCGAGTTCGCCCTCCAGCCGGGCGATGGTGCGGCTCAGCGACGGCTGGGCGACGCGGAGCTCCTCGGCGGCGCCGCTGAGGTGCTCCAGGCGCGCCACCACGAGGAACTGCCTGAGCGAGTTCAGATCCACGGCTGCTCCGCCCTCGTCATGCGTGCACGGTCATAACAGCTTAACAATATTGATCTTCGACAGAAGAACATCGGAGTCATAACGTCGGGGGCGTCCGCGAATCCGGACCGATCGTGAGGAGGGCACCCCCATGGCCACCGCAGCCGACCAGGCCCGCCCGGCCCTGCCGGCCCGGCCCGGCGCCGCGCGCCGGACGAGGCCCGCATGGTGGGCCCTGCGGGCCGTCGTCAGCGCGCACATCGTCGCGATCTTCGGCCAGCCGGTGTTCGCCGGCGTGTTCCTGAGCGGCGACTACGACGGGCTGCGCCTGCACGAGGCCGGCGCCAACGTCACCACGTCCCTCGGCTACGTCCAGCTCATCGCGGCGATCGCCGTCTGGGTCCGGCTGCACCGAGCGGGACCGTTCCTCGCCACATCAGCCCTGGTCGCGGCCGAGACCGTGCAGTACTTCGCCGGAATGAACGGCGCGCTGTGGCTGCACCTCCCGCTGGGCGTCGCGACCATCGCCGCGCTCGTCGTGCAGTTCGTCGACGTCTGGCGCCGCCCCCTCGGACGAAGGCCGTCGCGGACCGGAGCCGAACCGAAGCGCCAGGAGACCGACGATGAGTGAGCACGAGGACGACCGGCCCGACGGGGTCCGCGAGGTGGCCAGGCGCCACTTCCTGAGCATCGGCGGCGCGCTCGGACTGGTGGCGTTCACCGGCCTGACGACCGCCCACGCGCTGGCCCGCCGCCCGCCCCGCACCGGCGCCGAACTGCGCAGCGAGGCGCCGCTGCCGCCCCCGTTCCAGGTGCCGCTGCCGATCCCGCCCGTGCTCCGGCCGGCCGGCACCGCCGGAGGCGTCGACCGGTACGAGATCACCCAGCGCGAGACGACCGCGGAGATCCTGCCCGGGGTCAGGACCCCGCTGTGGACGTACGACGGCACCTTCCCCGGGCCGACTATCGAGTCCCGCCGCGGCCGGCCCGTCACCGTCCGGCACCGCAACGAGCTGCCCGTCCCGACCGTCGTCCACCTGCACGGCGGACGGACCCCGGCCGCCTCCGACGGATACCCGACCGACCTCGTCCTCCCCGGCGGATGGCCCGCCGTCCGGAGCGGTCACCATCACATGGGCGGCATGCGCGACCCGCGGGCGGTCGAGACCCGGCTCACGCGCGACTACACGTTCCCGCTGGACCAGCGGCCGACGCTGCTCTGGTACCACGACCACCGCATGGACTTCACCGCCCCCGCGATCTGGCGCGGCCTCGCCGGGCTCCACATCGTCCGCGACGACGCCGAGGACGCGCTCGGCCTCCCCTCGGGACCGCGCGAACTCCCCCTCATGATCGCGGACCGCGCGTTCGGCGCCGACGGGACGCTCACCTACCCCGCCCTCGACCCCGCCCTGCGCGAACGGCCGGGCGTCCAGGAGCCCTACCTCGCGGGCGTCCTCGGCGACGTCATCCTCGTCAACGGCGCCCCTTGGCCCGTCCACGAGGTCGATGCCGTCCAGTACCGGCTGCGCGTCCTGAACGCCTCGAACGCCCGCCACTACGAACTGGAAGCGGTCACCGACGACGGGCGGCGGCTCGACCTCGTCCAGGTCGGCGCCGACCAGGGACTCCTGGCCGCGCCGGTCGTCCACACGTCACTGCCGATCGCCCCCGCCGAACGCTACGACCTGGTCGTCGACTTCTCCCGCGTCCCGGTGGGCGGCCGCGTTCGGATCGTCAACCGGCTGGGCTCCGGACGCACCCGCGACGTGATGGCGTTCCGCGTCGCGCGCAAGGCGAAGGACGGCGGCCGCATCCCGCGCGTCCTGTCCACCGACCTGCCGTCCTGGCGCCGGTCCGACGCCGTCCGGGTCCGGGACCTGTCCTTCCGCGCCGGGCGCATGGACGGCGGCCACGGCTGGCTGATCGACGGGAAGCCGTTCGACCCGGCCCGCACCGACGTCACCACCCGGCTCGGCGACGTCGAGGTCTGGCGGCTGGTCGCCGACGTCCACCACCCCGTCCACCTGCACCTGGTCGGGTTCCGGGTGCTCTCGCGCGGCGGCCGTCCACCGCTGCCCCACGACGCCGGCCTCAAGGACACGGTCTCCCTGCGTCCCGGCGAAGCCGCGGAGATCATCACCCGCTTCGACGGCTACCGCGGCCGGTACCTCTTCCACTGCCACAACGCCGAACACGAGGACATGGGAATGATGGCCAACCTCCAGATCGTCTGACCGGCCAGAGTCGGGTCCCGGCCGATCCGGTCAGACGAGGTCGAGGACGCCGGAGCGGATGCGGGCGAGGAGGGCGGCGAAGGCTGCACGCTCCACGGTGACATGGCCGCCGTCCGCGTCCTTGCTGTCCCGCACCCCCACGCCGTCCGCAAGAGTGGCCAACTCGACGCACTCGGTCGCTCCGTGTGTCCCACTACTGCGGCTGGATTTGCGCCACTGAGTCATTTCAACGACTCCAATGCTCGTCGGATGACATCCCTGGTCTGCGTACGGTTCAATGCGTCCGCCCCGATGCGATCGAGTCGCAGCGCAAGTTGACCGACCTCTCTCGGGCCTCGTATCAGCTTTCCACCCAGCGGCGCCTCAGTGAAGCCGATCAACTCGCTTCCGACCGTCATGATCTTCATGGGCCCGACGAGGCCGTGGTGAAAACCCAGGTCACGAGGGACGATCTGCACGATGATGTGGTGCAGTTCCGAGAGTTCCAAGAGGCGCTCCAACTGCTTGGACATCACCTCCCGCCCTCCGACGGCCCGGTCTATCACGTCCTCGTCTATCAGCATGGACAGGTGCGGGGGGTTCGCCGAGAACAGGCGCTCCTGCCTGGCCATCCGCATGGCGACGGCGCCCTCCACGTCATCGACAATGCCCTCCAGCACGAACAGCGCTCGGGCGTACTCCGGTGTCTGAAGCAGTCCCGGAATGAACGATCGCTCGTACAGCCGGATCTTGGACGATCGGGCGTCGTAGTGCAGGTGCTGCTTCTGCCAGCGCGCGTCGTGAACGATCTCGGCGTGGAAGGCGAGCCATTCCAGTAGGCCGCCGGTCTCGTAGAGGGCGTCCAGCTTCTGGATCTGGTCTTCGTCGGGGCGGAGCAGGCCGGATTCCCAATGAGAGACAGTCTGCCGCGCGGCGCTGACCACCCGACCGACGGCAGCGCACGACAGGCCGTGCTTCGTCCGGAGAACATGCAGGTAGACGGCGAACAGGTCCCAGAGCGAGGCCGTGGGATCAAGCTCTTCGCGGCGCGTCATCGCCACCCCTCCGAATTCGATCTTGTCTCTCGTTGCTCAGATCCATGGCCACGGTAACGGCGGCCATTCACTCTTGGAGTCGAACGGTGAAAGATTCGCAGAAAGGGTGGGTGATCGGGAAGTGGACGGGTTGGCGGACGCTTTCGAGTGCTGCCTCAAACCGGTTCCGGAGTCGGCGCGGGAGGCGCGGCAGCTCGTCTCGGTGGCGTGGGCGCACTGGGGGCTCGGCGACGACTACATGGCGCGGCTGGTGGTGTCGGAGCTGGTCACGAACGCGATCACCGCGTGCGGGAAGGCCGGTGGCGACCTTGCAATAAAGGTGGTTTTCCGCCTATCCGGAGAATGTCCGGTAATTGAGGTGTGGGACGGGAGTGACGAGCTTCCGGAGATGCGCTATCCGGCGCTCGGCGATCTCGGAGGGCGCGGGCTGCCGCTGGTGGCGTGCCTTTCCGGGGGATGGACGGTGGAGAAAAGGCCCGGAAAGGGGAAGATCGTGCGGGTCGAGCTGGGCGGGGCCGCGTGACCGGCCGTCACACGGCGCGGCTCGTGCGGGGTCCCTCCAGCCCCCAGGTGACGATCTTGGTCGGGGTGATCTTGATGGTCTCTCGGGATAGGCCGGGCCGGGGCGGGTCCTGGTCGGTCAGCGCCACCGCGGTGCCTCGGATCTCGATGCCCCGGGGCGCCCACGGGTCGACCGTCGCCAGGTCGTCCACGACGAAGGCGACCGTGCTGCCCCGCTGGACGTTCCGGAACTTCTTGGACGCGCCCAGCGCGCCGCCGCCGATGACGATCGTGCCGGTGTCGGCGTCGACGAAGAAGTTGGTCGGGTTGTTCTGCACCTGCCCGTCGGGCGCGACGGTGGCCAGCCGTCCGATGTGCTGCGTGGCCAGGTAGTCGAGCTCCGCCTGGGTGAAGATCATGCGCGTACGCCTTCCAGGTCGCCGGCCACGGTGGAGGCCGGGGTGTCGATGATGCCGGCGAAACGCACCGGTGACTGGGCCGTGCGGTTGTGCCGGCGAATCCAGCGCAGGGGCTCTTCGAGTCCGATGGGGATCGCCGCGGCGAGGTGGGCCGACAGGTCGTCGTCCGCGCCCTCGCCCCGGGCCCAGGCGTCGAGGGGGAACCCTTCGCTGAAGCCGTACTCGAAGGCCAGGACGGTGAAACCGCAGCGCTCGGCCAGGAACCACAGGATGCGCCGCCGCAACTGCGCGAACTCGTGGACGAAGTGGGAGTGCTCGCCGATCGCGACGACGCATGCGCCGCGGATGATGCCGCGCAACGGCTCCAGGTCGTCGAGCGGCGCGTCGGGGTCGAGGTGGGTGAGCGGGACGGCATGGGAGTGCAGCCAGTCGGCGAACGAGTCGCCGTGGGAAGGAACGGGCATGGTGGCGGCTCGTTTCTCGGTGCGGGGACGCCGGCGCTCAGGGCCGAGGGGCCGCGGCCTCCAGCTCGTCGATGGCGCCGGACATGATCGTGCGGATGTGCTCGGTGAGGTGCGGGAGCGGCCAGTCCCACCAGGCCAGAGCCAGGAGGCGGTCGATGTCCTCGTCGGGGTAGCGACGGCGCAGGAGCCGGGCCGGGTTGCCGCCGGCGATGCCGTAGTCGGGGACGTCGTCGACGACGACGGAGCCGAAGGCGATGATCGCGCCGTGGCCGATGCGGACGCCGGGCATCACCAGGGTCCGGTAGCCGAGCCAGACGTCGTGGCCGACCACGGTGTCGCCGCGTCCGGGCAGGCCGGTGATGAGGTCGAAGTGCTCGGCCCAGGAACCGCCCATGATCGGGAACGGGAACGTCGACGGGCCGTCCATGCGGTGGTTGGCGCCGTTCATGATGAACCGCACGCCCTCGCCCAGCGCGCAGAACCTCCCGATGACCAGCTTCTCCGGCCCGTAGTGGTACAGCACGTTGCGGGTCTCGAAGGCGGTCGGGTCGTCCGGGTCGTCGTAGTAGGAGAACTCGCCGACCTCGATCAGCGGCGAGGTGACGAGCGGCTTCAGCAGCACCACCCGCGGCTGGCCGGGCATCGGATGCACCACGGTCGGGTCGGCGGGGACGGGCGGCATCGGGATCGCTTCCTCCTGGGGAGTCGTCTGCCGCCGCGCCGTCGGCGATGATCGCCTCCGTCACTATTGCGACAACTGATGCATTAAGATGCTGCCATAACCGCCGTCCCCTGAGCAAACGGATGACCAGCGATGACGTCCGACGCCCCCGCCGACGAGCCGCCGCCGACCCGGCGCCGACCCGGCGGCCGCAGCGCCCGTGTCCGCAGGCAGGTGCTCGACGCGGTTCTCGCGGAGCTCGGAGAGCACGGTTACGACGGGCTCACCGTGGAACTCGTCGCCGCCCGGGCCGGTGTGCACCGCGCGACGGTGTACCGGCGCTGGGGCGACGTCGGCGGACTGCTCGCCGACGTCCTCGACGCGGCGGGCGGCGACGACTGGCGGCCGCCGGACACCGGCTCGCTGGAAGGCGACCTGGCGGCGCTGAACCACGAGATCCAGGACGCGCTGACCGCGGAGCCGCCGGTCGTGGCGGCCCTGATCGCCGCCTCGTTCCGCTCCGAGCAGGCCGACCGCGCCCAGCGGCGGCTCTGGGACGACCGGTACGCCCGCTGCGAGGCGATCGTCGACCGGGCCGTCCGGCGCGGTGAGCTCCCGCCGCGCACCGACGCCCGGCGGCTGCTCGTCACCGCGACCGCGCCGCTGTACCACCAGCTCGTGCTGCTCCGCACGCCGCCCGACCCGGACCTGCCCGGTCACGCGGCCAGGACCGCCGCCCTGGCCGCGTCCGCCGGCGCCTTCGCCCCGCCTTCGGCGGCCGGCTGACGGGATCACACCGGCTGGCCGATCGGGCGGATCGTGACGGTGTTGACGTCCACGCCGGGCGGCTGCCCAATGGCCCAGACGATCGACTCGGCAACCTGGCCGGCAGTAAGGGTGCGGCCTTCGGGCGGGCCGCCGAGGTCGTCCCAGAACGCGGTCTCGACGCGTCCCGGGGCGATCAGCGTGACGCCGACGCCGTCGGCCGTCACGGCGCGGCGGGTGTTCTCGGCGAGGCCGGTCAGCGCCCATTTCGTCGCGCCGTAGAGGTTGCCGGGGCTGTGGATGAAGCCCGCGACGCTGCCGACCAGGACGATCCGGCCGCGCGTCGCCTTCAGGGCGTCGACCGAGGACCGGATGAGCACGGCCGGGCCGAGGACGTTGGTCAGCACCATGTCCCGCCACCGGGCCGGGTCGCCGTCGACGACGCTGTCGGGGGTGGCGAAGCCCGCGTTGGCGACGACCGCGTCGAGCCGTCCGAACCTCTCGACGGTGGCGTCCACCGCGGAGCGCATGGCTTCGGGATCGGCGGCGTCCGCGGCGATGGTCAGGAGCATCTCGGGGTTGCCGCAGCCTTTGGCGAAACGGTCGAGACGGTCGCGGTCGCGTCCGGTGACGGCGACGCGGTGGCCGCGCTCCAGCAGCAGGCGGGCCGCGGCGGCGCCGATCCCGCGGGAGCCGCCCGTGATCAGTGTGACGTTCATGGGCGCGGACGCTAGGTCCTAGAGTCCGCTCTAGGGCAAGCGCCTAGGCTCGACGCATGTCCCTCAGCATCGGCCAGGTCGCCGAGCGCACCGGCCTCAGCGTGCACACCCTGCGCTTCTACGAGAAGGAGGGCCTGTTCGCCATGCCGGTGCGCCGCGTCGGCGGGCAGCGGGTCTACGGCGAGACCGAACTGGAGTGGCTGCACCTGTGCACGCGGCTCCGGGCGTCCGGCATGCCCCTGGACATGATCCGCGAGTACGCGGCGCTGGTGCGGCAGGGGACGTCGACCGTGGAGGCGCGCCTGTCCCTGCTGCGCGACCACCGCAAACGCGTGACCGACCAGATCGAGGAACTGAACCACTGCCTCGATCTGATCTCCCACAAGGTGGCCATCTACGAGAAGCACCTCGCGGGCGAGGGCGACGACCCTCTGTGGCCCGCCTCCAGCGAGGTCGCGGGGCATTAACGGGTCCCCTGCGGCGGGCTACGGTGTGCGGCGTGGGCGAGAGCGACCGTGCCGTCTTGGCCGCCGGGGTGCGCGGCGCGCTGGAGAGGTGCTGCCCGGGCTCGGATGCGCGGTTGAGGGGGTCGCTGGCGGCGGGCACCGCCGACGACTTCAGCGACATCGACATCGCGTGGGTGGTGCCGGACGCGCGGTTCCCGGACTGCCTGGCCCACCTGGCGGAGGTGCTCGAAGAGGTCCAGCCGGTGGACGACGTCCGCAGCGACCCGGACTTCCATCACTCCGACCGCCGCCGCCTGCTGTTCGTCCGCTTCGCGGGGGTGCCGCTGTTCTGGCGGCTCGACCTGGACGTCCGTACCGCGTCGGTCGCGGACGACCCGGACTACGACGCGGGAAACCCGGCGGCACGGGCCCGTGCGGACGAGTGGTCAAGGCCGGCCAGCGCGCTGGCCAATGCCGTCGGCGCGGTCAAGGCGGTGGCCCGCAAGCGGGACGCGGAGGCGCGCGGCCTGCTGGACCGCGGGTTCGCCCGGATCGGCGAGGACGACCGCGCCACCGGCGCGTGGGCGAGCGACGTGACCCGGCTGGCCCAGGCCGCCGCGTCGCGCGACTCCTCCCTGTCGGCCCTGGCCGCCCAGGTCACCGCACTCGCGGCCCGGCACCTCGGCTCCTGACCGCGAGGGGTGAGTTGTAGAGGAGGCGGCGCATTTCGGCGTCGTACTCGGCCATGGACGGCAGGCCCGCCTCGGCGCGGCGGTCGTCCACGCCGTCGGGCTCCTCGATGGGCTGCGGGCCGAACCCCGCCGCGGTCATTCCGTACTGGGTGCCGTACCGCTGGGGCCGGCCGGCGTTGATCCGGACGCGGTCCTCCAGGTAGGCGAGGTCCTTGGGATCGGCGTCGCCGCGCTCGACCGCCTCCAGCAGCGCCCCCAGGAAACGGCGTTGGGCCTGCCGCCGCCGGTCGGCGTGCTGGGCGAGCAGCCAGGCCGCGTGGGCCGCCTCCGTTCCGACCAGCGAGATCCCCGGCCACCCGCGCCGCCGGACGACGCGATCGAGCCAGGCGGCGTTCCTGCCGTCGACCCAGAGAAAGCGCAGGGCTCTGAAGGGAGAGAGGGAGGTCCGCGGGGTCGACTCACGGACTCTCTGGTCGCGGGCGGCCCGGCGCAACAGATCCGCTTGCAGTCTCCGATCCACCACCCCACTATCGCCCCGGCCGGACGCCGGGCCCGCGGGCCACATCCGGACGGTGCAGGCCGGGCGGGGAACGGCGATGGTCAGGCGTTGAGCCAGTTGCCCGGGAACTCGGCGCGGAAGCGGTCGAGGGTCTCGGGGTCGCGGGCGCGGACGCAGAGCACGTCGCCTCCGCCGTCGGCGACGAGGACGCCCGGCGCGACGTAGAAGGTCTGGTACTCCGCCGGGAAGGGCAGGAGGGTGAGGCGGCGGGCGAGCTCGTCGTCCTCGCCCGCGCGCAGGTCGCGGAAGTCGCACAGCTCCTCGGGGCCCTGTGCGGACTCCGACAGGACGATGTCCAGGACGGCCACCGAGAAGCGGTCGAGCCACGGCTCCCAGAGTTCGAGGTACTTGTCGGCCAGGTCTTCCCACACGTGGACGGGCGGGTCCTCTTGATCGAGGTCGTCCAGGAGGACGCCCCAGCGCGCCGCCCCCTGGTTCTCCTCCCGGAAGATCACCGCGCCGTGCTCGACGGTCAGCTCGTCCGGGCTCAGCAGCGTGTGGAAATTGCTGTGCAGGTCGGGGCGGCGGCCGAGCAGTGCGTAGGCCTCGCGGACGGCGGCGGGCAGCCGGAGGCCGAGGCGCTGCCCGGCCTCGGCCAGCTCGGCTTCGGGGGCGCCGTCGTCCGCGCCGAGGGGCGTGCCCCAGCTTTCGGCGAACCCCCTCAGGTAGGTCCAGATGGCGGCCCGGTCGTGGAGTGCCGGCGGCAGGTCGCGGACGATGTCGAAGCCCACACTTCGACGTTATCCCTCTTCAGGCGGTTTTGACCGCGCCGCCGTCGATGAGGTGGTCGGTGCCGGTGGTGCTCGCGGCGAGCGGCGAGGCCAGGTAGGCGATCAGCGCGGCGACCTCGGCGGGCTCGACGAAGCGGCCGGTGAGCATGCCGATCCGCTCGGGGACCATGTCGATGAGCTGCTGCTGCTCCACGCCCAGGGTCGCGGCCAGCTCGGCGCCGTAGCCGTCCGGGGACTCCCACATCGCGGTGCGGGTGGCGCCCGGCGACACCGTGTTGACGCGGACGCCCTGCGGCCCGAACTCCGCGGCGAGGGCCTTGCCGAACGCGGTCAGCGCCGCCTTCGCGGTGGTGTACGGGACGGGACCGACGTGCGGGGTCCGGGCGCCGTTGGACGAGACGTTGACGACCGCGCCCGAGCGCTCCAGCAGGCTCGGCAGCGCGGCGCGCGTGGTGCGGACTGCGGCGAAGAGGTTCAGCTCGTACGTGCCCTGCCAGGCGGCGTCGTCGAAGGTCAGGAAGCCGCCCGCCATGCCGTCGCCGTCCCCGCCGCCGACGTTGTTGACGAGCACGTCGATGCCGCCGAGCTCGTCGAGGGCGGTCTCGATCAGGCGGGACGGGGCGTCCGGGCGGGACAGGTCGGCCGCGACGGCGATCGCGCCGGTCTCCTTCAGGCCGGGGGTGACGGTGCGGGACGCCGCGACGACGCGCATCCCCTCGGCGGTCAGCGCCTCGACGGTGGCGAGGCCGATGCCCTTGCTCGCTCCGGTCACCACGGCGGTCTTGCCGGTCAGTCGCAGGTCCATGAGAACTCCTTCGTGCATCACTGATGATGCGTTCAAGCTAATAGATGCGACAGAGATGTTGCAAGTAGGTGGATACCTGGAACTTTGCTGTACTGTTTCGGGGTGAGCAGAGCGTTGCGCGCGGACGCGGAACGGACCGTCCGGACGATCCTGGAGGCGGCCGAGCGGGTGCTGTCCGCCGATCCGGCGGCCACGATGGAGCAGATCGCGGAGGCGGCCGGCGTCGCCCGCACGACCGTGCACCGGCGGTTCGCGACCCGGGACGCGCTGGTCGACGCGCTCGCCTCCTGGGCCACCCGGCGGTTCGCCGAGGCCGTGGACGCGGCGCCGGTCGAGAGCGCGCCGCCGCTGGTGGCGCTGTACCAGGTCACCGCGAGCGTCCTGGAGGTCAAGATCGGCTGGGGGTTCGGGATGACCCGGGCCTCCGCCTCGTCCGATCCCGAGATCGCGCGGGTGCACGCCGACGTCGAGGCCAGGTGCGAGCGGCTCTTCCGGCGGGCCCGGGAGGCGGGCGCGCTGCGCGCGGACGCCGACCTGGCGTGGGCGCGGCGCGTCTACTACGCGCTGATCCACGAGGCCAGCAGCAGGGACGACGGCAAGGAGCCGGGCGTCCTGGCGACGCAGGTCATGGACACGCTGCTGCGGGGCTTCGCCGCGCATCCCGAGCGGGGCGTGTGATCCAGGTGATTCCGCCGAGAGCGTGCACGGCTGCCGTACTGAACGTACAGAACGTACAGTCCACGCCATGAGACTTCTGATGCTGGGCGGCACGGAATTCGTCGGGCGCGCGGCGGCCGAGGAGGCGCTGGCCCGCGGCTGGGAAGTGACCGTCTTCCACCGCGGCCGCCACGAGCCTCCGGACGGCGCGACCGCCCTCCACGGCGACCGCACCACGCAGGACGGCCTCAAGGCGCTCGTCCAGGGGGAATGGGACGCGGTCATCGACACCTGGTCGGCCGCGCCGACCGTGGTCCGCGACGCCGCCCGGCTGCTGAAAGGACGGGCCGGCCACTACGCCTACATCTCCAGCAGGTCCGTGCACCCGTTCCCGACGCCCGCCGGAGCCGACGAGAACGCCGCCGTCGTAGAGGGCTCCATGGACGACGGCGACGTCCCCTATGCGGAGGCCAAACGCGGTGGCGAACTTGCGGCGCTCGACGCGTTCGGCGACAGCGCGCTCCTCGTGCGCGCAGGTCTCATACTCGGCCGCTACGAGAACATCGGGCGCCTGCCATGGTGGCTCAACCGGATCGCGCGCGGCGGGCGCGTCCTGGCACCCGGCCCACGCGACCTGGGAATCCAGTACATCGACGTCCGCGACCTCGCCATCTGGACGCTGGACGCCATCGAGCGGAAGCTGAACGGCCCCTACAACCTGATCAGTCCGCAGGACCACACGACGATGGGCAACCTGCTGGCGGCATGCACAAGCGCGACGGGCTCGGACGCGGAATTCGTATGGGCATCCCCCGAGGAGATCCTCGAAGCGGGCATCGAGCCGTGGATGGAGCTTCCCATCTGGATTTCGCCCGGCGAGGCCCACGGCACCATGCACCAGGGGAATGTCGACAAGGCGCTCGACACCGGCCTGCGCTGCCGTCCCGTGGAGGAGACGGTGGAGGACACCTGGAAATGGCTGCGCTCCATAGGCGGAACCGCGCCGCAGCGACCCGACCGTCCCACGGTCGGGCTGGCGCCGGAAAAGGAGGCGGCGTTCCTGGAGGCCAAGGCACACTGACCGCACCGGGGTGGACGCGAACCGCCGGGTTCCGCTAGAGAGACGTTCTATGACCGCTTTGGCACTCGGCCCCCATCTCCGGCACGTGAGCGCCCGCACCGCGACGATCTGGGTGGAGACCGACCACCCGTGCGAAGTCCGCGTGGTCAACGCCGACCACGGGCTGGACGCGGGCGCCCGCACGTTCACCGCGCACGGCCACCACTACGCGATCGTGGACGTCGACGGCCTGGAACCCGGCGCGCGCATCCCCTACGAAGTGGTCATCGACGGCGAGACGGTCTGGCCGGAACCGGGATCGGACCACCCGGCCAGCCTGATCCGGACGCTCGACCCCGACGGGACGCTGCGCATCGCGTTCGGGTCGTGCCGCCGCTCCCCCGGCACCCCCGACCAGTTCGGGCACGACGCGCTCGCCGCGTTCGCGCACCGGCTGCGCACCGGCGGCGACGCCGTGAGCTGGCCGGACGTCCTGCTGATGGTCGGCGACCAGGTGTACGCCGACGAGCTGACCGACGAGATGCGCGAGTTCATCAACAGCCGGCGCGCCAAGGACGAGCCGCCCGTCGACGAGGCCGCCGACTTCGAGGACTACACCCACCTGTACAAGCTGGCCTGGCGCGACGAGCCGACCGTCCGCTGGCTGCTGTCCACCGTCCCCATCTTCACGATCTTCGACGACCACGACATCCGCGACGACTGGAACACCTCCTACACCTGGCGGCAGCAGATGTGGGCGCAGCCGTGGTGGCGGACCCGGATCACCGCCGGGATCGGCTCGTACTGGATCTACCAGCACCTCGGGAACATGGCGCCGCAGGAACGCGCGTCCGACCCGCTCTTGGCGGCCGTGCGCGCGGCGTCCGAGGGCGGCGGCGACGCGGGCAAGGTGCTGGACGAGTTCGCCGAGCGCGCCGACAAGGAACCCGACAGCATGCGGTGGAGCTACGCGCACGACTGGGGCGGCACCCGGCTGATCGTCGTCGACAGCCGCTGCTCCCGGCTGCTGACGCCCGACCGGCGCGGAATGCTGGACGACGGGGAGTTCCGCTGGCTGGACGAGCAGTGCCAGGGCGGCGTGGACCACCTGCTCATCGCCAGCTCGCTGCCCTACCTGCTGCCCCGCACGGTCCACCACGCCGAGTCGTGGAACGAGGCCGTCGCGGGCGGCGCGTGGGGGCGGCGCGCCGCCGTGGTCGGGGAGAAGATCCGGCAGGCCGCCGACCTGGAGCACTGGGCGGCGTTCGAGCGCTCGTTCCGCGAGGTGGCGGAGGACGTGGTCGCGGTCGCGAAGGGAGAGCGAGGTCCCGCGCCGGCCAGCATCTCCTTTCTCTCCGGTGACGTCCACTACTCCTACCTCTCCCGTGTCACCGCCCCCGACACGACGTCGGACATCGCGCAGATCGTCTGCTCGCCGCTGCGCAACCCGCTGATCGGCACCTTCCGCAGGGCCAACCGCATCGCGTCGCTGCGCGGCGTCAGCGGACCGTTCCGCGCGCTGGCGAAGCTGGCGAAGGTGCCCGCGCCGCCGCTCCGGTGGCGGATGACCGACGGCCCCTGGTTCGACAACGCCATCGCAACCGTCGAGCTCAACGGCAGGAACTGCACCGTCCAGTGGGAGACGCCGCACGCCGAGACCGCCCTCACCGAACTCGGCCGCGCCTCCATCACGCGCTGAGCGCACCGGCGTCCCCTCCCGCCGCTGCACGGAGCGGGGTGCACCCGTTCAGCCCCCTCGCCGGAACGGGCGCACCCCGGGCGGGCGGCTGGGGAACCGGCCCACGCCCCTCCAACGCCGCACCGGGCCGTCCATGACGCGGATCCGCGAAATCGAACGTGTCGAGTGACGCCGTGCGCGACAATGAGTGGTCAAGGCGTCACAACGAGCTAGCATCGATGTGGCGAAGAGCCCGCCAAGGACGGCGCGTCTCGGTGAGGAGGCCACGGTGGAGGAGCCCGCCACGACCGGTGCCGGCGACGCGACGCTCATCTCCCGGATCCGGGACGGCGACGTGTCGGCGTACGCGACGCTCTACGAACGGCACGTCGACGCGGCGCGCCGCCTCGCCCGCCACCTGACCGGCGGCGCCGACGCGATGGCCGCCGAGGACGCCGTGCAGGACGCGTTCACCAAGGTCCTCGGCATGCTGCGGCGCGGCGGCGGCCCCGACACCGGGTTCCGCCCCTACCTGCTCACCGCCGTGCGCCGATCGGTGTACGACCGGCAGCGCGCGGACCGCCGCGTCCACCGCACCGACCGGATCGAGGAGTTCGACGAGGGCGCCCCGTTCGAGGACCCGGCCGTCGCCGAGCTGGAGCGCTCGATGATCGTCCGGGCGTACCGGTCGCTGCCGGAGCGCTGGCAGGAGGTGCTCTGGCACACCGAGGTGGAGGGCGCGAAGCCGTCGGAGGTCGCGCCGCTGCTCGGCCTCACCGCCAACGGCGCGGCGGCGCTGGCCTACCGGGCCCGCGAGGGGCTCCGGCAGGCGTACCTGCAGATGCACCTCGACGCGCTGCCGGACGCGCGCCGCGAGTGCCGCCCGGCGCTGGAGCGGCTCGGCCCGTACGTGCGCGGCGGCCTGGCCGGGCGCGAGGCCCGCCGGGTCCGCCGGCACCTGGACGGCTGCGCCGACTGCAAGACGCTGTACGCCGAGCTCGCCGAGGTGAACGCGGCGCTGCGCGAGGCCCTCGGCCCGCTGGTGCTCGGCACCGCCGCCGGGATGGCGCTGGCGTCCAAGGGCGGCCTGTTCATGTGGCTGCGCCATCTGCCGAAACGGCAGCAGCAGGCGCTCGCCGGCGGAAGCGCGGTGGCGGTCGCGGCCGCGGTGGCCGCCGCGATGATGCTGGTGGCCGGCAAGGAGCCGCTCGAACCGGCGCACGACCCGCCCTCCGCCGTCCAGGCCGGTCCGCGGCCGCCGGCCGCCAAGCCGCCGGCGGAACCGCCCGCGCAGCCGCCCGCACCGCCTCCCGCGCCGCCCCCGGCCGTGCCGCCGCCGGTGCCGGTGAAGCCCGTGGCCGACCGGCCCGCGCCGCCGCCGAAGCCGCGCGTCCCGGCGAAACCGGTCCGCAGGCCGCCGAAGAAGCATCCGCACCCGCGTCCGCCCGCGCCCCACGTGCACAAGCCGCCGCAGGTCCCGTTCGTCCATGTCGCGGTCGCGGCCGCCGGGCAGGACGCCGGGGTGCACGTCCGGGTCGGCCGCGAGGTCCGGGTCGACGTCGGCAACGGGGTCCGCGTCGACGCCGGCGGCGGGGCCCGCGTCGAGGTCGGCGGGACCGGCGGCGGCGTCCGCGTGGACGCCGGCGCGGGGCCGCCCGCCGGCATCCCGCCGCAGGTGATGGCGCCGTTCCTGGCGGACGGGCGGCCCCATGGGCGGTTGAAGACACGGTCGCGGTCGCCCTACGGCTGAACCGGCGACCTGCTCTTCCCGTAAAGATCATGGGGAAGGGCGGGGCGGGGCGGCAGCGGCTGGTAGCGTCCGCCGCGGTTCCCAGTTCGTCGTTACTGGGGAGTCGCGAACCGGCGGTATGCCATGAAAGAGTGCGAATCGCCGTATTGGCCTACGGGGCTGACGGGCTTCACTACGCTATAGGCGCCCGAGGTCACTACGCCGGCCTGTGAGCTCCCGTGTAGAGGAAGGGCGGTGTCGCATGGATCGCTGCGCGCTGTTCGTAGACGCCGGCTACCTGCTGGCCGACGGCGCCATGGCGGTGCACGGCACCCGCCATCGCGAGACCGTCTCGTGGGACTTCGGCGGGCTGCTGCAACTGCTGAGCAACCTGGCGCGCGAGCGCACCGGCATGCCCCTGCTGCGCTGCTACTGGTACGAGGCGACCGTCGAGGGGCGCCGCGCCCCCGAGCACGACGCGCTCGCCGACCTGCCCGGCCTCAAGCTGCGGCTCGGGCGCATCCGGCCCGGCCGCCGCGAGGGCGTCGACACCGAGATCCACCGCGACCTGATGACCCTGGCCCGCAACGGCGCGCTCGCCGACGCCGTCGTCGTCAGCGGCGACGAGGACCTCGCCCAGGTCGTCGCCGACGCCCAGGACCTCGGCCTGCGCGTCACCGTCGTGCACGTCGCCGTCGACGGCAACTGGACGATCTCCCGGGTGCTGCGGCAGGAGTGCGACGACCTCATCGAGATCGGCGCCGGCCACCTGCGCCCCTACGTCAACCTGCTCACCGGCCTCGACACCGGTTCGGGCTCCTCCAGCACCGGGACGCACGCGCTCGGCGCGGGCCCGCTGTCCAACGGGCACGCCTCCAACGGGCGCGGCACCGGCACCGGCGCGCCGCTCGGCCCGCTCCAGACCACCTCGCACCACGGCCCGCCGCCCTCGTCCCCGATCGGCGGGCAGCCGCCGCTGAGCCCCGCCGGGTCCGGGCTCGGCTCGTCGGGCTCCGGCTCCTCCGGCTCGGGCATGTCGGGCTCTGGCATGTCCGGCTCGGGGATGTCGGGCTCGTACGGCGGCGGAGGCGGTGGCGGAGGCACCGGGGTGCCCACCGGCCCGCTGCCCCTGCCCGGCGGTGGCGGCGGTTACGGCTCGTCGTCCTCGCTCGGTTCGTCGTCGTCCTCGTCCTCGTTCGGCTCGTCGTCCTCGATGAACTCCGGCGGGATGCCGCTGCCGTCCTCGCCGCTCCAGGCCCCGCCGTCGGGCGGGTCCTCCTCGGCGCAGGCGCCCGCACCGGCGCCGGCCACCGGCCAGCCGCCGCTGTCCGGCCCGCAGTACACCTCGTCCTCGCCGGTGCCCTCCCCGTCGCCGCCGCCCCCGCCGCAGACGCTGCCGTCCCAGTCGTCCGGGCCGTCGCCGCTGCCGGAGAGCCGCCCGCACGGCCCCTACACCGGCCCGCAGCAGATCGCGCCCGTCCCGGCGCAGCAGAACACCCCGACGCTCGCGGACGCGGTGAAGGCCGCCCACCAGGAGGGCCAGGACTTCGGCGAGTCCGTCGCCCGGGACGCGCCCGCGCTGTGGCTGGAGGCCGTCCTCGCCCGCAAGCCGCGCATGCCGTCCGACCTGGAGGCCCGGCTGCTGCAGGGCTCGTCCCTGCCCATCGACTTCCTGCTGCACGACGAGGTGCGGCACGCGCTGCGCCGCGGGTTCTGGGACGCCCTCGAACGCTCCCGCAGGTGACCGCCCCGCCCGCGCCGGGCGGCCGCGGACCGCTTACGGGCGGGTAATGCACGATCATCATCGATTCGCCCGCTTCGGCCGGCCGCCGGCGGGTAGCGTTGAAGCGTGACGCATGTGACGGAAGACGATCTCGACGACCTGGAGTTCGACACCCTGCGCACCGGCGATCACATCTCGGCGGCCAAGCGGCTGTCCGAGCTGGCCGAGTCGGTGACGGGCGGGGTGTCGCGCGCCAACGTGCTGCTGCGCGCCGGCGAGCAGTGGCAGCACGCCGGCGACCACGCCAAGGCCGCCGACGCCTACCGCAAGGCCCTGGAGGACGGCGGCGAGGTGTACGGCGACCCGCGCGCCTACCTGGCCGACGCCCTGTTCGAGCTGGGCCGGGCCGAGGAGGCCCGCAGGCTCGTCGAGCAGATCCGCGCCGACCGGCCGCGCGACCCGGAGGTGTACCGCACCGTCGCCGAGGTGCTCTACGCGCAGGGCGACGCGTCCGGCGCGCACGAGTGGGCCACCAGCGGTGCCGACGTGGTGCTCGCGCTGCGCGACCGCGCCGTCGGCACCGGCATCGGCGACCCCGAAGAGCCGCCCGCCTCCGACGACGAGTCCCTCACCCCCGGCCCCGACGACGTCGCCCTGGCCGAGGACAGCCTCGAGGCGCTCCTGCGCCTGCGCTACCGCGCCCGCATCGACCTCGGACGCAAGGAGGACGACTACGACGCCCTCCTGGACGACCTGCTCAAGAACTGACGGCCCGGAAGCAGAGCCGCCGGCGGGCGCGACAGGCGCTTCCGGCGGCCCCTTACGCTGTGGGGATGCCTGAATCCGCCGCCGCCGAGGCGCGCACGCAGCCGGTGATGCTCACGTTCTTCGGCGCGCACGTGCTGGGCCGGCCCGTCGCGGTGTCCGCGGGCAGCGTCATCGCGGTGCTCGACCGGGTGGGGATCGGGGAGCACGCGGTCCGGACGTCGCTGAACCGGATGGTCAAGCGGGGGCTCCTGGAGCGGCACCGGCAGGGCCGCAAGATGTACTTCGCGCTGACCGCGCACGCCGCCGGGGTGCTGGAGGACGGCCGCGAGCGGATCTGGCGCACGGGCGTGGTGAACCGGCACTGGGACGGCCGGTGGACGCTGGTCGGGTTCTCGCTGCCGGAGGACTGGCGGCGCGAGCGGCACGACCTGCGGTCCCGGCTGATCTGGGCGGGTTTCGGCCCCCTGCAGAACGGCCTGTGGGTGGCGCCCGGCCTGGTCGACGTCGCCGGCGCGGTGGCGGGGCTGGGTCTGGAGGCGCACATCCGGGTCTTCGGCGGCAGCGTGCTGGCGCCGACGGAGGTGCGCGACGTGCTGGAGCAGGCCTTCGACGTGTCCACGATGGGCGCGCGCTACCAGGCGTTCCTGGACCGCTGGGACGTCCCGGACGCCGCGTCCGGGCTGCCCGACGACCTCGCCCGGCAGCTCGTCCTGCACAGCGACTGGCTGGAGCTGGTGCGCCGGGACCCGCACCTGCCGGTGGAGCACCTGCCCGCGGACTGGCCCGCGATGCGGGCCGAGTCGGTGTTCCGGGACCTCGCCGGGAAGTGGGCGGGGCCGGCCGCGGCGGAGGCGGCCCGGATCCTGGACACCCTCCCGCTCGGCTGAAACCGCTGGTGATCGGCCCGGGGTCCGGTCCGCGCCGATGTTCGTCACATTATTGACAGCCGTCAAGATTCGGACGTACATTCGCGGCGACCGTCCGGCACGCTCCCCCCGTCAGGAGCCCTCATGTCCCTGCTTCGCCCCGGCGGCCGTCTCGGCCGGCTCTCCGTCGCCGGTGCCGCCCTCGCCCTCGTTCCCGCCGCCGTCGCCCCTGCGGCCGCCGCGTCCACCACCGCGTCCACCGCCACGCCGTCCGCACCGGCGGACGGCACCACCTCGCACTCCGGAAAGCTCGCCGACGGCGCCACCTGGACCGCCGAGGTGCCCGCCCGCTGGAACGGCACGCTCCTGCTGTTCAGCCACGGCTTCGGCCCGCTCGTCGCGCAGGACGCGCCGAGGCCCGGCGCCCGGACCGCCCTGCTCGCCGAGGGCTACGCCCTGGCGGGCTCCTCCTACGACCCGAACGGCTCGATGTGGGCGCTGAAGTCGGCCGAGCGCGACCAGTTCGCGACGATCGACGCCTTCCGCGCCGCCGCCGGACGGCCCCGCCAGGTCATCTCGGTCGGCCAGTCCATGGGCGGGCTGATCAACGCGCAGATCGCCCGCGACGGCGCCGGACGCGTCGACGGCGCGCTCGGCCTGTGCGGGCTCGTCGCGGGCGGCGTCGACCTGGACAACTACCAGCTCGACGCCGAATACGCGATCTCCGCGCTGCTCGACCCGGGTGACCGGAACAAGCTCGTCGGCTTCTCCGACACCGCCGAAGCGGCGGCCCTCGGCGCCAAGCTCACCGACGCGGTCACCAAGGCGCAGGCCACCCCGCAGGGCCGGGCGCGCATCGCGCTCGCCGCCGCCTACCTCAACCTCGCCGACTGGGCCCCGGACCAGCAGCCGCCCGCCAGGAACGACTACGCGGGCCAGGAGAAGCAGCAGTACGCCTGGTTCGCGCAGGGCCTGCTGTCGTTCCTGACGACCGCGCGGTACCAGGTCGAACTGTCGGCCGGCGGCAACACCTCCTGGAACCGGGGCGTGGACTACGCCGCGCTGCTGCGCCGGTCTTCGCACGCCAAGCAGGTCGGCGCGCTGTACCGGTCCGCCGGGCTGAACCTCGGGACCGACCTGGCCCGGCTCACCAAGGGCGCCGACGTCACCGCCGACCCGGTCGCCGTCCGGTCGCTGCGGCGGACCTCCACCGCGGGCCAGGGCCTCGGCGTCCCGCTGCTGGACGTGCACACCACGTCCGACCAGCTCGTCCCGGTCGAGCAGGAGAGCGCGTTCGCCGCGCGGGTCCGGGCGTCCGGTGACGGGGCGCTGCTGCGGCAGGCGTACGTCGCCCGGCAGAGCCACTGCAACTTCACCACGGCGGAGACCGTCGCGGCCGTCCACGCCGTCCAGCGCCGGGCCGACACCGGCCGCTGGACCGGGACGTCCGCCGCCGGGCTCCAGCGCAGCGCCCTCGCCCTCGGCCTGGACGGCGCCGCCTTCGTCCGCTACCGGCCCGGCGTCCTGGTCGGCGCGCGCCGCTGACTCCCGCACCACCCACCCCTACAGGAGTTCACGTGTCCACCACCGCGGAGACCCCGCCCCGCTCCACGCCGGCGCCCGGCTCGGCCCTGGCGCGCGGCACGCTGATCGCCGGCTGCGTCGCGGTCTGCCTGGCGCAGATCGGCATCGCGATCCCGGCGACCCTCAACGGCCTGTTCCAGAAGGACCTGCATCCCGTCGGCTCCCAGCTCACCTGGATCTCCGACGCGTTCCTGCTGCCGGTCGCCGTGCTGGAGCTGACCTTCGGCGTGCTCGGCGACCTGTTCGGCCGCAAGCGGCTGCTCATCGGCGGCGCCGCGCTGATGGCGGTCGGCGAGCTGGTCAGCACCACCAGCTCCGGCGTCCACCAGCTGTGGGCCGGGCAGGCGCTGGCCGGCCTCGGCGCCGCCGCGCTGTTCCCGACCTCGCTGGCGATGCTCGCCGCCGGGACGAGCGGCACCACCCAGCGGGCCCGGGTCATCGCGCTGTGGGCGGCGTCCCTGTCCACCGGCGGGTTCCTGGCCCCGCTGCTCGGCGGCATCACCGCGACCTACGGCTCGTGGCGCTGGTCGTTCATCGTCGTCACGGTCGCCGCCGTGGCCAGCGCCGCGATCAGCACCGTGCTCGCGCGCGACTCCCGCGCGCCGCAGGGCCGCTCCCTCGACCCGGCCGGGCAGGTCACCATCGGCCTCGGCCTGTTCGCGCTGCTCTTCGCGATCATCCAGGGCCCCGAGGACGGCTGGGGGTCCACGCCCGTCGTCGGCGGGTTCGTGCTGGCCGCGGTGTTCCTGGTCGCGTTCGTGTTCGCCGAGCGGCGCGTCCGCTCGCCGCTGCTGCGGCTCGACCTGTTCGCCAACCGGGCCTTCGCCGTCGCCTCGATCGTCGCGGTCGTCGGCATGTTCAGCTTCCTCGGCACCGCCTACTCGGTCAGCATCCGGCTCGGCCCGGCGCAGGACCAGCCGCCCATGCACACCGCGATGGCGTTCCTGCTGCTCAACGGCCTCGCGCTCGTGCTGCTGCCGGTCACCGAACGGCTCCTGCACCGGGTCCCGCCCGGCCTGCTCACCGGCGGCGGGCTCATCCTGATCGCCGCCGGCGACTTCTGGACGGCGACGCTGCCGATCGGTGACCGCGCCATGACCTCGCTGATCCTGCCGCTCGGGCTCGTCGGCATCGGCTTCGCCGTCACCGTCTCCTCGATCACCGCGACCGCCGTCAACACCGTCCCGCACCACCTGGAGGGCATGGCCAGCGCGACCACCAACCTGCTGCGCGACTTCGGCTTCACCCTCGGCCCCGCCGTGATCGGCGCCGTGGCGCTGAGCCGCGCGAGCAGCGGGTTCACCGACTCGCTGAACGCCTCGTCCCTGCCCGCCGGCCTCAAGCACGCCGCCACGGAAGTACTGCGCGAAGGCGGGCCGCTCGGCATCAACAGCGCGTCGTCGGCCGCTCCGCCGCTCAAGCCCGTCCACTCGCTGGCGCTGGACGCCGTGGGCCACGGCTACTCGATCGGCTTCGTGGTCTGCGGGGCCGCCGCACTGGCGTCCGCCCTGCTCACCCTGGCGACGCTGCGCGGGTCGAAGCGCGCCATGTCCGCCGAGCCCGAGGTGGACGCCGCGGCCTGACGGCCCCTACAGGGTCGCTATCAGCTCGCTGAGCGCCTGCGCGGCGGCCGTCGGCGGCTCGTGCTCGATGACGGACCAGCCGCGCAGGCGCGCCGCCCGGACCGTCTCGTCGCGGCCCGGGAACGCGGCCCGGTCCGCGTGGGTGCGCAGGTAGCCGCAGGGCGCCTCCGGCCAGTCCGGGGGCGCCGCGGGCGTGTCGTGGTCGTGCGGGCCGGGCGGGCGCGGCAGGTCGGCGTCCACGAACACGTACCCGCCGACCGGACGGTGCGCGGCGCGCTGCGCCAGCGCGATCGCCGGCACCAGCGGACCGGCCGCGCCGTGCGCCGCCAGCACCAGCGGCACCGCCGGCCCCGCCGCCGAGACGATCAGCGAGACGCGGGCGACGTAGCGGGCTCCGGCGCCGTCCGGGACGTCCGGCGCGATCACGTCCATCCCGTAGGAGCGCAGCATCTCCGGCATGTCGCCCCAGGACGCGGCGGCCGCGCCCGGCGCGTGCAGCAGCACCACGGATCCCGGCGTCATGGCCCCCCTTCCCGCGGCCACCGTACATGGCGGCTGCGGGGCCCCGGCGCCGGATGAATAGGGTTCTCTCGTGAGCGATCGTGATGAGCTGCTGCGACAGATCAAGGACAAGGCCGTCGTGCACGGGGACTTCACGCTGTCCTCGGGCAAGAAGGCGTCCTGGTACGTGGACCTGCGCCGGGTCACCCTGGACGGCGCCGTGGCGCCCCTGGTCGGGCGGGTGATGCTGGACGAGACCGCCGACCTGGACTACGACGCCGTCGGCGGCCTCACCCTCGGCGCCGACCCCGTCGCCACCGCGATGCTGCACGCCGCCGCCGCGCGCGGCAGCCGGCTGGACGCGTTCGTCGTCCGCAAGGCCGGCAAGGCGCACGGGCTGCAGCGCCGCATCGAGGGCCCGGACGTGGCGGGCCGCCGCGTCCTCGCCGTCGAGGACACCTCCACCACCGGCGGGTCCGTGCTCACCGCCGTCGAGGCGCTGCGCGAGGCGGGCGCCGAGGTCGTGGCCGTCGCGACGATCCTGGAGCGCGGCGCCGCCGCCCGGATCGCCGAGGAGGGCCTCACCTACCGGCACCCCTACGACGTCGCCGACCTCGGCCTGTCGTCCTAGCCGGGCCCGCTCAGCTCTTCGGACGCACGTACCAGGTGGCGCGCTGCCCCTGCGGCTTCGGCGGCTGCACCTTGCCGTAGATCGTCACCTGCAGCGCGCCGCCGTTGGTCGCGACGACGTCGAGGGTCGTCTGGTCGAACTGGAGGGTGTCGCCGGTGTTCAGCACGCCGCTGCGCACCACCGTGCCGGTGTCGGGCACCCGGACGACCACCTTCGTGGGCTGGCCGGTCACCTCGATGAGCAGGGGGACGTTCGCGGCGGAGGTCGTCGCGGTGGGGGACGCGTCGGGGGCGGACGAGGTCTGGCCGCTGGGGGACGCCGCCGTCGAGGGAGGTTCCTTGTCGGGCGAGCCGGACACCGCGTTCACCAGTGCGATGCCGCCGACGACGAGAAGCGCTAAGGCGAAGACCACGGCGATGGCCGCGATCACGATGCGCGCGAGACCTATAGGGTCCGACCGATGACGTCCCACATGGGGAGGTTAGCGATAACTGTCACTGCTGAGCGACGGACGTGACTCTTCACGCTCATTCTTATTCGGACCGTTGCCACCGCCGCGGCGTCCCTTCATGATCTCCCGCACGATCGGGATCACCGACAGGACCAGGATCACGGCGACGCCCGGCAGGATGTACTTCTCGACGTCGGGCACCTCCGAGCCGAGGAAGTGGCCGAGCAGGAACAGCGCGTCCGTCCAGACGATCCCGCCGATGACGTTCCAGACGAAGAACCTGCGGGCGTCCATGCCGAGCATCCCGGCGAGCGGGTTCAGGAACGTCCGGACGATCGGGATGAACCGGGCCAGCAGCACCGCGCGGGCCGGGCCGAACCGGTTGAAGTAGTACTCCGCCTTGTCGACCCACTCCCGCCGGAACAGCCTGGAGTCGGGCCGGTCGAACAGGCGGCGGCCGTAGCGGGCGCCGAGGAAGTGCCCCAGCTGCGCGCCCGCGATCGCCGCCAGCGGCCCGCCGACCAGCAGCCAGGGCAGCGACAGCGACTGGAACTCCTGGCCGTTGACGGTCGAGACCGCCGTGAGGATCCCCGCCGTGAACAGCAGCGAGTCGCCCGGCAGGATGCAGCCGATCAGCAGTCCGGTCTCCGCGAAGATGATGGCCAGCACGCCGATCGTCGCGAACGTGCCGAACAGCTGCAGCCACGCGGTCGGGTGCAGCCACTCGGTGATGTCAAGGGGAATCGTCGTGAGATCCACACCGCGAGCGTACCTTTCCACCGCCCGCGATTAGGCGGAACGCGGGCCCCGAAGAGATACTGAGCACGGACGGCATGCCAGACCGGAGACCGTGTGACCCGGGCCGCTCACCTGGGTAGACGGTCGTTCGTGGTGCTACCGCCCGGCCGGATGCCCGGCGGCACCCTGCGTATGAAAGGACGCTGACAATGCCCATCGCAACGCCCGAGGTCTACGCGGAGATGCTCGACCGTGCGAAGCGCGACGGCTTCGCCTTCCCCGCCATCAACGTGACGTCGAGCCAGACGCTGAACGCGGCGCTGCGCGGCTTCGCCGAGGCGGAGAGCGACGGGATCGTGCAGGTCTCCACCGGGGGCGCCGAGTACCTGTCCGGCTCCACCGTCAAGGACATGGTCGTCGGCGCCAGCGCCCTGGCCGAGTACGCGCGGGTCGTCGCCGCCAAGTACCCGGTGAACATCGCGCTGCACACCGACCACTGCCCGAAGGACAAGCTGGACGGCTTCATGCGCCCGCTGGTCAAGATCTCGCAGGAGCGGGTGGCGCGCGGCGAGGAGCCGCTGTTCCAGTCGCACATGTGGGACGGCTCCGCCGTCGAGCTGCACGAGAACCTCGACATCGCCGCCGGGCTCCTCGAGGAGTGCGCGAAGGCGCGCATCATCATGGAGATGGAGATCGGCGTCGTCGGCGGCGAGGAGGACGGCGTCGCCAACGAGATCAACGAGAAGCTCTACACCACCCCGGGCGACGCGATCGCGACCGCCGAGGCCGTCGGCGTCGGCGAGAAGGGCCGCTACATCCTGGCCGCGACCTTCGGCAACGTCCACGGCGTGTACAAGCCGGGCTCGGTGAAGCTGCGCCCCGAGGTGCTCAAGGAGATCCAGGACGCGGTCGGCGCCAAGTACGGCAAGGACAAGCCGTTCGACCTGGTCTTCCACGGCGGTTCCGGCTCCACGCTGGAGGAGATCCGCGAGGCGGTGTCCTACGGCGTCGTGAAGATGAACATCGACACCGACACCCAGTACGCGTTCACCCGCCCGGTCGCCGACCACATGCTCCGCAACTACGACGGCGTCCTGAAGGTCGACGGCGAGGTCGGCAACAAGAAGCAGTACGACCCGCGCTCGTGGGGCAAGGCGGCCGAGGCCGCGATGGCCGCCCGCATCGTCGAGGCCGCCGAGAACCTGCAGTCGGCGGGCAAGAAGCTGGCTTGACCCAGGGGGGCGACCCCCTGGAACCCCCGTTGCGGTCGGCAGACCGTTTCGCGCTCCGCTGGCGCTCCGCGCGAAACAGCCTGCCGACCGTCGGGCGGGCCCGCTGCGCTCGCTGGCGCTCGCTCCGCGTGCCCGCCCGTGGCTCGGGCTGGGGTCCGGTTTTCCGGGGGGTGTGCGGCCGGGGCTTCGGTTCGCGCGTTTTGTGATGAAACCTCGGTAGTCTCGATGCGTGGCACTGCCCCGCACCTACGAGACGCAGAACTGCTCGATCGCCCGCGCGCTGGAGGTCGTCGGCGATCGCTGGACGCTGCTGGTGATCCGCAGCGCGTTCGAGGGCGTCCGCCGGTTCGACGACTTCCAGGACGTCCTCGGCGTGGCCCGCAACGTCCTCACCGACCGGCTGACCCGGTTGTGCGACGAGGGCGTCATGCGCCGCGTCCCCTACCAGGAGCGCCCCGAGCGGCACGAGTACCGGCTCACCCGCAAGGGCGTCGAGCTCTGGCCGGCGATGATGACCCTGCTGATGTGGGGCGACCGGCACTACGCCCCCGACGGTCCACCGGTGATCGTCGGGCATCGCGGCTGCGACGGCACCCTCACCCCCCGCTTCACCTGCGACTCCTGCGGCGCCGCCCTGGGGCCCACGGACGTCGACCCCCGCCCGGGTCCGGGCGCGTAGCGGGCCTCCCGCCGGATTTCCACCGGCCGTTCACGTCCAATGGGTTGCTTCACGAAACCTGCCTGCGGTCCAATGGGTTTCATGAAGCAACTCAATGTGCGCAACGTCGCCCACATTGCCGGGCCCACGCTGGACGACGTGCGGATCCGGCCCTACGGGGTGACCGACCGCGACCGGCTCGTCCGGATGTCCGGCCGCGTCTCCAAGGCCAGCCTCTACACGCGCTTCTTCTCCGGCACGCCCCGCATCCCCGACCACTACGTCGCCGCCATGGACCGCCTGGACCACTGGGACCGCGAGGCCATGGTCGGCCTGGTCGACGGCGAGATGGTGGGGATCGCGGAGTACGCCCGGGACGTCCGCGCGCCCCGGCACGCGGAGATCGCCGTCCTGGTGGCCGACCCGTGGCAGCGCCGCGGCCTCGGCAGCCGCCTCGTCGGCTACCTCACCCAGCTCGCCGCGCGCCGCGGCATCACCGAGTTCGGCGCCGACGTCATCCTCGACAACCGCGACGCGCTGCTGTTCGTCCGGAACGGATGGCCCGCCGCCCGCTCCCGCACCGAGGAGGGCGCCGCCCGCTTCCACCTCCGCGTCCCCGCACCCCGCCCCTGATCTCCGCCCGGCGGGCCCCATAATGCCGGGCATGGGGAACATGTCCGTCGGGGGAATACTGCGCGGCCGGGTCGGCGCCGGGATCGTGCTGGTGGTGGGGGTCGCGCTGGTGGCCCTCGGGCTCTTCCTCAGCATCCGGATCGCACCGGGCGGCGTTCGCGATCTACATGCGTACCAGGCCGCGCCGCGGTGCGCGGCGGCTCCGTCAGGCGCCGCCGACTGCCGGTGGACGCAGCGGTTCACCGTGGCGGACATCCGGCTGACCAGCAGCCGGGGCGACGTGGACCACGCGTTCCTGACCGACGAGCGCGGGCGCAGGTGGAGGACGGAGTACGCCGACCGCAAGCCCGTCCTCACCGATCTGAAGGAGGGCGACCAGGTCACGGGCACCGTCTGGCGCGGACGGCTCACCGAGATCTCGGCGAACGGCGCCTCCCAGAAGACGCAGGACGCCCCGGCCGACCTGCGCGCCCGGGTCCTCATCCTCGCGCTGATCGTCGTGCCCAGCGGCCTGCTCGTGGCGGTCGCGGGCGGCTGGCGGCTGGCGCGGCGCGCCCCGACGCCCGGCATGGCCGCCACCCTGGGGGTGGCGCTCGGGCTGTTCCTCGCCGGATTGTTCTCACCGATGATCGGCGGCGAGGACTTCTGGACGGTCGCGGCCGTCTGGCTGCCGGTGGCGGCCCTCATGGCCGCCGCCGGGCGCTACCACGTCGTCCGCAAGCGCGCCCCCGAGCCGGCCCCCTCCTAGCCTCGGCGCCGACGTGGTCGACGATCGCGGCCGCGACGAGGATCAGCTGAAGGCGCGGCGGTAGGAGTGGGGGCTGACGCCGGTGGTCTTCTTGAAGCGGTCGCGGAACGCGGTGGGCGAGCCGAAGCCGACCTGGGCGGCGATGCGCTCGACGGGGTGGTCCGTGGTCTCCAGCAGGTGCTGGGCGCGGCGGACGCGGGCGCGGTGCAGCCACTGGAGCGGCGTCGTGCCGGTCTGCTCGCGGAACCGGCGGATCAGGGTGCGGGTGCTGGTCCCGGCCTGCGCGGCGATGTCGGCGAGGGACAGGTCGCGGGCCAGGTTGCCCTCCAGCCAGGCGAGCAGCGGTTCGAGGGCGGAGCCCTGGGGCGTGGGCGCGTGGTCGTGCACGACGAACTGCGCCTGCCCGCCCTCGCGTTCCAGGGGCATGACCGACAGGCGGGCGGCGTCGGCGGCGACGGCCGAGCCGTAGTCGCGGCGGATCATGTGCAGGCACAGGTCCAGGCCGGCGGCGGCGCCGGCCGAGGTGAGGATCTGCCCGTTGTCGACGTAGAGGACGTCCGGGTCGACGTCGATGTCCGGATGGGCGGCGGCGAGGCGTCCGGCCGCGACCCAGTGGGTGGTGGCGCGCAGGCCGTCGAGGAGCCCGGTGGCGGCGAGGGGGAACGTGCCCGAGCAGATGGACGCGATGCGGGTGCCGCCCGCCGCGGCCGCCCGCAGCGCGCCGCGCACGTCCGCGGACGGCGGGACGAGCGGGCTCGCCGTGCCGGGGACGATGATCGTGTCGGCTCCCCGGAGCCCGTCCAGCCCCCACGGCGCGCGCAGGGTGAAGGCGCCCGCGTCGACCTCCGGCCGCTCGGCGCACACGCGGATCTGGTAGCCGGGGCGGCCGTCCGGGAGGCGGGTGCGGGTGAAGACCTCGATCGGGGTGGCCAGGTCGAAGGGGATCACCTGGTCGAGCGCGAGCACGGCGACGGTGTGCATGGCGGGAATCTACCTCTGCACCGGCGTTCGTGACGTCTTGCGAGCGCTGATTCAGGCAGGTCAGAGTCTGTTTCGCCAGGGTTGGCAATTATCCGTTGAAGACTGGCATTAATGCCACTGGGGTCGGGCGCGGCGGCCCTCTAGCTTCGGCTGTGGCCCCGGCGACCGCCGGGCTTCAGAGGGAGCCTCCATGCATGCCCAGATAGTCCTGTTCGACGGCTTCGATCCGCTCGACGCCGTCGCCCCCTTCGAGGTGCTGCACGCCGGCGGCACCGCCTCCTCCGGCGCGGTGACCGTGGAACTCGTCTCCGCGGAAGGACCGCGCGAGGTCGTCGGCGGCACCGGCGGGCTGGCGCTGCGCGCCACCGCCGCCCTCGATCCCGCGCGCGCGGACCTGGTCGTCGTCCCCGGGGCCTCCGGCCCGACCGGCGAGGGCGGCGCCCCGCAGGACGAGACCATCCCCGCGCTGCTCGGCCGCACCCTGACCACCGAGCTGCCCGCCCTGCTGAAGGCAGCGATGGACGACCCGGACGTGACCGTCGCGACCGTGTGCGGCGGCTCGCTCGTCCTGGCCATGGCCGGCCTGCTGGAGGGGCGCCACGCCGTCACCCACCACCTGGGGATGGACGTGCTCGCCGCCGGCGGCGCGCACGCGGTGCGGGCCCGCGTCGTCGACGACGGCGGCCTCGTCACCGCCGCCGGCGTCACCTCCGGGCTCGACCTCGGGCTCTACCTGCTGGAACGCGAGGTCGGCCCGCGGATCGCGCACGCCGTCGAGGAGCTGTTCGCCTACGAGCGCCGCGGCACCGTCTGGCGCGCCCGCGGCCCGGTGCCCGCCGGATTCTGAGCCATGGCGAAACTCCTGCTCTCCCTGCACGTGCTGGCCGCCGTGATCGCCGTCGGGCCGGTCACCGTCGCCGCGAGCATGTTCCCCAAGACGCTGCGCCGCGCCCAGAGCGCCCCGGACGACCGCGAGGCCCTCACGACGCTGCGGACGCTCAACCGCATCTGCCGCGTCTACTCCGCGGTCGGCATCGCGGTCCCGGTGTTCGGCTTCGCGACGGCGAGCACGATGGGCGTGCTCGGCGACACCTGGCTGATCATCGCGATCGCGCTGACCGGCGCCGCCGCCGGCGTCCTGGCGCTGCTGATCCTGCCCGCCCAGGAAGCGGCCCTCGCCGCCACGGGGACGCCCGGCGGCCGCCTGATCCCGGCCGGCCGGATCGCCATGCTCACGGGCGTCTTCAACCTGCTGTGGGCCACGGTCACCGTCCTGATGATCGTCCGCCCCGGCTCGACGACGGGAGCGTGAGGCGCGTGCGGGCACTGCGCATCGCGGCACGGGCCGAGCTCGTCTCGCTGATCGTCCTGCTGGGCAATCTGGCCACCGTCCACCTCGAACCCGTATCCTCGCTGGTGGGCCCGGCTCACGGCTGCGCCTACCTGGTCGTCGTGGGCGCGACGTGGCGCCTCAAGGAGGCGACGACCGCCACCAGGGTCACCGCCCTGGTCCCGGGCGTCGGCGGCCTCCTCGTCCTGCGCCGCCGGACGGGCCGTGACCCGGGTTGATGCGGACGGGCCGCGTCGACCTACGATGACCCGCATGACCCAGAACCTGCTCGGCGGCCCGCCTCCGACCGAACTCCCGGACAACACCGAGGCCCGCGAGGCGCTGCAGAACGGCGTCGACCCGTTCGAGGTCGCGGCGCGCCACCCCGACTACCCGGGCGCCTGGGCCGAACTGGCCGACCGCGCCTTCGCCAAGGGCAGCGTGATCGACTCCTACGCCTTCGCCCGCACCGGCTACCACCGCGGCCTCGACATGCTGCGCCGGGCCGGATGGAAGGGCCACGGCCCGATCCCCTGGGCGCACGAGGCCAACCGCGGCTTCCTGCGCGCGCTGCACGCCCTGGGCCGCGCAGCCGCCGCCATCGGCGAGGACGACGAGGCCGAGCGCTGCCGGACGTTCCTGCGCGACAGCAGCGCCGAGGCCGCCGACGCGCTCAACGGCTGATCGCCCACCCGTACCCGGCGCCCCGCGATGAGTGACGTGCGGTTTCTTTACCTGCCGGGTACGGGTAGGCTTTGATCGCAAGAGGCCCCTTCGCGCGCTTGCGGCGACCGGGGCCTTCGTCGTGGGAAGGAAAGTGGCATGCCTGCCATCGTTCTTGTCGGTGCCCAATGGGGAGATGAGGGCAAGGGCAAGGCAACAGACCTGCTCGGGGGCGACGTCGACTACGTCGTCCGCTTCCAGGGCGGCAACAACGCCGGCCACACCGTCGTCATCGGGGACAAGAGCTACGCGCTGCACCTGCTGCCGTCGGGGGTGCTGTCGCCGGACGTCGTCCCGGTCATCGGCAACGGGGTCGTGATCGACCCGGCCGTCCTGCTGCAGGAGATCGACGGGCTGCGGGAGCGCGGGATCGGCTGCGAACGGCTGCTGATCTCGGCGAACGCGCACCTGATCATGCCGCACCACCGGGCCCTCGACAAGGTCACCGAGCGCTACCTCGGCAAGGCGCGGATCGGCACCACCGGGCGCGGCATCGGCCCGGCCTACGCCGACAAGATCAACCGGATGGGCATCCGGGTGCAGGACCTGTTCGACCCGAACATCCTCACCCAGAAGCTCGACCTGTCGCTGCGCGAGAAGAACCAGGTCCTCACCAAGGTCTACAACCGGCGCCGCATCGACACCGGCCCGATCGTGCAGGAGTACCTGGCCTACGGCGAGCGCATCAAGCCGTTCGTCGCCGACACCACGCTCGTGCTGAACCGGGCGCTGGACGACGGCAAGGTCGTCCTGCTGGAGGGCGCGCAGGGCACGCTGCTGGACATCGACCACGGCACCTACCCGTTCGTGACGTCGTCGAGCCCCACGGCGGGCGGCGCGTGCGTGGGCTCCGGCGTCGGCCCCGCGAAGATCACCCGCGTGATCGGCATCCTCAAGGCCTACACCACCCGCGTCGGGTCCGGACCGTTCCCCACCGAGCTGCTGGACGAGCAGGGCGAGTACCTGCGCAAGACCGGCGGCGAGTACGGCGTCACCACCGGCCGCGACCGGCGCTGCGGCTGGTTCGACGCGGTGATCGCCCGCTACGCGTCCCGGGTGAACGGCATCACCGACTTCTTCCTCACCAAGCTGGACGTGCTGTCCGGCCTGGAGCGCGTCCCGGTGTGCGTCGCCTACGACGTGGACGGCGAGCGCGTCGACGAGCTGCCCGCCACCCAGACCGACTTCCACCACGCCAAGCCGATCCTGGAGTACCTGGACGGCTGGCAGGAGGACATCACCGGCGCCAAGACCTTCGACGACCTGCCGAAGAACGCGCAGGCCTACGTCCGGTCGCTGGAGGAGATGTCCGGCGCGCAGATCTCCGCGATCGGCGTCGGCCCCGGCCGCGACCAGACCCTCTCCCTCCGCCCCCTGGTGTAACACCTGACTCGCCGTTCCCCCTGGCATCACCGAACCTCCACCCGGGGTTCGGTGACGGGCCGTAGCGTCCCTCCGGTGACCACCATCGGGGGGACCGTGGAGCTGCACGGTCATCGGGGCGCGCGGGGGCTGCGCCCGGAGAACACGCTGCCGGGCTTCGCGCACGCCGTCGAGCTGGGCGTGGACGTCATCGAGCTGGACGTGGGCCTGTCGGCGGACGGCGCGGTCGTCCTCGGCCACGACCAGGCGCTGTCCCCGGCGAACCTCGCCGACACGGTGCCCGCGTGGCCGGACGACCCCGCGTTCCCCTATGTCGGCACGCCGATCAGGGAGCTGACGCTCGCGCAGCTCAAGACGGTCGACGCGGGCGTCCGGCAGCGCGACGACGCGTTCGCGCGGACGCAGCGTCCGCTGCCCGGCACGCCGATCCCCACGCTCGCCGAGGCGTGCGCGCTCCTCGCGCCCACCGGCGTCGGCCTGGCGGTCGAGCTGAAGACCGACCCGGACTGGCCGGACGAGGAGGTCGCGCTGTTCACCGCCGCGGTCGCCGCCGTCCTGGCCGCCGCCGGGATGACGGACCGCAGCCGGCTCCTCGCCTTCGACTGGCGCGTGCTGTCGGAGGCCCGCCGCAACCATCCGGCGCTCGGCCGCACCGCGCTGGTCGAGCGCAAGACGCTCGTCCCGGGCACGCGCTGGCTGGCGGGCCTGCCGTCCGGCGATCCCGTGGCGGCGGCGCGCGCGATCGGCGCGACCGCCCTGTCCCCCGAGCACGCCATCACCACACCCGGCCTGGTCGACGACGCCCACGCCGCCGGCCTGCCCGTCGTCGTCTGGACGGTCAACGAGCCCGAGGACATGTCCCGCTTCATCAAGTACGGCGTCGACGCCATCGTCACCGACTACCCCGACCTGATGCCCGCGGCCGCCCGCAACCGCAGACCCGAACCGTCACGCGAGCGCGTCATCTGACCGGTGGGGCGAAGCCGAAGGCGAGCCCGCTGGGCCGGGCTTGCATTGATCACAGCCAGCCGTTGCGGCGGAAGCCCCGGTAGAGGGTGAGGCAGATGAACGCGATGGTCCCGACGATCATCGGGTAGCCGAAGTGCCAGTGCGTCTCGGGCATGAAGTCGAAGTTCATCCCGTAGACGCCGGTGATCGCGGTGGGCACCATGAAGATCGCGCCCCAGGCCGAGATCTTGCGCATGTCCTTGTTGTCGGTGACCGTCACCTGGGTCATGTGCGCCTGCAGGATCGGGTTCAGCAGCTCGTCGTAGGACTCGACCTGCTCGCGGACGCGGGTCAGGTGGTCCTCGACGTCGCGCAGGTACTCCCTGATCTCGGCCGGCACGAAGCGGCGGCCGGACAGGTTGCGCAGCGGCCCGGCGAGCGGCCCGACGGCCCGCTTGAGCTGGATGACCTCGCGCTTGAGCCGGTAGATGCGGCGGGCCTCGTCGGTGCGCTCGGGCGAGAAGACGGCCTCCTCGACCTCGTCGATGTCCTCCTGGACGGCGTCGGCGACGCAGACGTAGCCGTCCACGACGCGGTCGGCGACGGCGTGCAGGACGGCCGCGGGCCCCATCGCGAGGCGGGCCGGGTCCTTCTCCAGCTGGCGGCGGACGGGGCCGAGCTCGCCGTGCGTGCCGTGCCGGACCGTCACGACGAAGTCCGGCCCGCAGAAGATCATGATCTCGCCGGTCTCGACGACCTCGGCCTTCTCCGGGCCGCTGGCGACGTAGCCGACCGTCTTCATCACCACGAAGTGGACGTCGTCGTAGCGCTCCAGCTTGGGCCGCTGGTGGGCGTGGATCGCGTCCTCGACGGCGAGCGGGTGCAGGCCGAAGACCTCGGCCAGCTCGGCCAGCTCGGTCGCGGACGGCTCGTGCAGCCCGACCCAGACGAAGCCGGCGCTGTCGCCGTCGGGGGTGAGGCGGCCGTCGCGGATGAGGCGGACGGCGTCCTCGACGGTGGCGGTGGACGCGCGGTGGCCGTCGATGTAGGCGGCCCAGTCGATGACGGCGGAATCGCGGCCGCGCCCCTGGACCTGTGCCCCGTGGGCTCGCCCGCGGGCCTTGAACAGCGACTTGGTGGCGCGCGCCGGACGGACTCGTGTCATGGCCATGAGGTGCTCCTAACCCGCCGGCCACGCACGCAGGGGCGCGCTCTACCCGTGCTGGATCAGCGAGGGGAGCGCGCGAGGGCGACGGCCGGACGCCAGATGGAGGCGGACGGATGGACAGTCCTGTCCGGACTGTGAGGGTTCTCTGGCGAACTGCAAGTATCACCAGGACTCATCCCGACCACCTCCTTCCAGGCACCTCGACTACGGGGCGTCAAGCCCGTCGCAGCTTATCAGCCGACATTTAAGACGCCGGTGCGTTCGGCGAGGTTCACACGGGACCCGTGTGACCGCCGCCTCACCGGCGCCCGCCGGGGACCCCGCCCGGCCCGCCGGCACTGCCCATAACGCCTTTTCGCCAGGGCCTTATGCCCGTCTTCGTACACCCCACACCGGTGCGCCCGGACCAGTAAGCTCGCGTCACGTGCGAGTACTCGTCCTTGGATCGGGTGGCCGCGAGCATGCGCTCGCCCGCGCCCTGCACCGCGACCCAGCCGTCACCGCCCTTCACTGCGCCCCGGGCAACCCGGGCACGGCCGAGATCGCGGACAACCACCAGCTCGATCCGCTGGACCCGACGGCGGTGACCGAGCTGGCCGGGAGGCTCGGCATCGAGCTGGTCGTCGTCGGCCCCGAGGCGGTGCTGATGGCGGGCGTCGGCGACGCGGTGCGCCGGGCCGGCGTCCCGTGCTTCGGGCCCGACCGGGAGGCCGCGCGGATCGAGGGGTCCAAGGCGTTCGCCAAGGAGATCATGGCGGCGGCCGGGGTGCCGACCGCCGACGCCCGGGTCTGCGAGTCCGCCTCGCAGGTGGAGGAGGCGCTCGACGCCTTCGGCCCGCCCTACGTGGTGAAGGACGACGGCCTGGCCGCCGGCAAGGGCGTGGTCGTCACCCTCGATCGCGGCGTCGCCGTCGCGCACGCCGAGGCCTGCGGCCGCGTGGTCATCGAGGAGTACCTCGACGGCCCCGAGGTGTCGCTGTTCGCGCTCTGCGACGGCCAGCACGCCGTCCCGCTGCTGCCCGCGCAGGACTTCAAGCGCGCCTACGACGGCGACGAGGGCCCCAACACCGGCGGGATGGGCGCCTACACGCCGCTGCCGTGGGCCCCGCCGGGCCTGGTGGACGAGATCATGGCGCGGGTCGTCCAGCCCGTCGTGGACGAGCTGCGGCGCCGCGAGACGCCGTACGTCGGCGTGCTGTACGCGGGGCTGGCGCTCACCTCGCAGGGCGTCCGGGTGATCGAGTTCAACGCGCGGTTCGGCGACCCGGAGGTCCAGGTCGTCCTGGACCGGCTGGCCACGCCGCTCGGCGTGCTGCTCCAGTCCTGCGCGATCGGCGGCCTCGACCCGGCGACCGCGCTGGAGTGGCTGCCCGGCTCCGCCGTCACGGTGGTCGTGGCGGCCGAGGGCTACCCGGCGGCGCCCGTCAAGGGCGGCGAGATCACCGGCCTGGACGAGGCCGCGCAGGTCGACGGCGCCTACGTGCTGCACGCCGGGACCAAGTACGGCGCGGACTGGCGGCTCGTCGCGGGCGGCGGCCGCGTCCTCAACGTCGTCGGCACCGGCCCCGACCTCGCCGCGGCCCGCGCCACCGCCTACGAGGCCGTCTCCCGGATCGGCCTCCCCGGCTCCCACCACCGCACCGACATCGCCCTCAAAGCCTCCCAAGCCTGACCCGCCCGACCACCGCACCTACACCACCTGGGAGAATCCGAGCGTGATCGAGCGGTACACACTTCCGGAGATGGGACGCGTCTGGAGCGACGCGCACAAATACGAGCTGTGGTGCCGGGTCGAGACCCTGGTGGTCGAGGCCCACGCCGAGGCCGGCACGATCCCGCCGGAGGTGGTGGAGCCGGTGCGCAAGGCGCCGCCGCCGACGCCGGGGGCGGTGCACGCGATCGAGGCGGTCACGCAGCACGACGTGATCGCCTTCCTGTCGGCGTGGGCGGACAACACCGAGCCGCGCGAGGCGGCCCGGTACGTCCACTTCGGCATGACCTCGTCGGACCTGCTGGACACGGCGCTGGCGCTGCAGCTGGTCGAGGCGACCGACATCCTGCTGGCGAAGGCGGACGCGCTGGTCGCGACGCTGCGCGACCACGCGCTGGCGCACCGGGCGACGCTGCGGGTCGGCCGGACGCACGGCATCCACGGCGAGCCGGACGTGTGGGGCCACCGGGTCGCCGACTTCGCGTTCGCGATGGCCCGCTCGCGGGACCGGCTGCGCCGCGCCCGCGAGGCCGTCGGGGTGATGGCGATCTCCGGGGCGGTCGGGACGTACTCCAACATCGACCCGGCCGTCGAGCTGCACGTCGCGCGCAGGCTCGGGCTGCAGAGCGCGGACGTCTCGACGCAGGTCGTGATGCGTGACGGCATCTCCGAGTGGACGTCGAGCCTGGCGATCATGGCGACGGTGTGCGAGGCGATCGCGCTGGAGGTCCGGCACGGGCAGCGCACCGAGGTCCGCGAGCTGTGGGAGCCGTTCGGCAAGGGCCAGAAGGGCTCGTCGGCGATGCCGCACAAGAAGAACCCGATCATCTCCGAGCGGCTCGCGGGGATGGCGCGGATCGTGCGGGCGCAGGTCGTCCCGGTGCTGGAGGGCATCCCGCTGTGGCACGAGCGCGACATCTCGCACTCCTCGACGGAGCGGATCGCGCTGCCGGACGCGTCCATCGCGCTCGACTACATGCTGAACCTGACGAACCGGCTGATGTCCGGGCTCGTCGTGGACGAGGCGCGGATGACGGCGAACCTGGAGTCGACGGGCGGGCTGATCTACACCTCGACGGTGCTGCTGGAGCTGGTCGAGGCGGGCATGTCCCGGGACGACGAGGCCTACCCGCTGGTCCAGCGGGCCGCGATGGAGACGTGGGAGACGGGCGTCCCGTTCCGTGAGACGCTGCGCAAGCACGCCGCCGAGGCGGGCCTCACACTGGACGAGGCACGGCTGGACGAGGTGTGCCGTCCCGAGCGCTTCGTGAAGCGCCTGGACGCCGTCTTCGAGCGCCTGGCCGCGCTGACCTGACCCGGCACCCGGAGCGACCCGTGACGGCGACCCTGACCGAGCTGAACGCCTACCCGCTCAAGAGCGGCGGCGGCACCGCGCTGCGCACCGCGGAGCTGACCGCGCGGGGGCTCCCGCACGACCGGGAGTTCATGCTCGTCGCGCCCTCGGGCCGGTTCCTGTCGCAGCGGGACCTCGCCGGGATGGCGCTGCTGCGCCCGTCCTACGACGGCGAGGTCCTGACGGTGGACGCGCCGGGCGCGTCCCGGCTCGTCCACAAGGCCGTGGACGACGGCGAGGTGCTGGACGTGACGGTCCACCGGCACGAGACCCGGGGCGTCGACCAGGGCGACGAGGCCGCCGGCTGGTTCTCGGCGCTGCTGGACGCCGACTGCCGGCTGGTCCGCTTCACCGGGCACCGCGCCACCTCGCGGGGCGGCGGCGAGCTGATGTTCGCCGACGGGTACCCGCTGCTGGTCATCTCCGCCGAGTCCCTGGACGACCTGAACGCCCGGCTGGACGAGCCGCTGCCGATGAACCGGTTCCGTCCCAGCCTCGTCGTCGAGGGCCTCGGCGCCTACGCGGAGGACTCCGTGCGGCTGCTGCGCGTCGGCGGGACGGTCATCGAGATGGTCAAGGCGTGCGCGCGGTGCGTCGTCACCACGACCGACCAGCGGACCGGTGAGCGCGGCCGTGAGCCGCTGCGGACGCTGGCGTCCTACCGGACCATCGACCGCGGCATCCGGTTCGGCCAGAACGCGATTCCGCGCACGCTGGGCACCCTCGCGGTCGGCGACCCGGTCGAGATCCTCGAACGGCGGGACTAGCCGTCCGCGCGACGCGCCGGCTCGGATTTTCCCGTGGAATGCGAACCTTTGGGACGCCCTGGGGGTCTCACCAAGCAGACTGGCGCAAGGGTGGCGCATGCGGACACCCCATCCCCGGTCCGGTGGTTTACTGGGGGCGCGTTGGCGCAGCGGGACCGAACGGCGCGCCCGGCCCCGTGGTCCCCACCTTCATCGGGCAGGCACCTTAACCGCGTTTCAAAGGAGATATGGCGGAATGAGCATGGGCCACGAGGTTCGGTATCGCGTGCGCGGCGGCCGGCAGCTGCACGGCACCGTCTTCGTCCAGGGCGCCAAGAACGCCGTCCTGCCGATGATCGGCGCGTCGCTGATGGCCTCGCGGGGCCGCACGGTGCTCAGGAACGTTCCCATCATCGAGGACGTGCGGCGGGCGGTGGAGCTCGCCCGGGCGGTCGGCGCCAAGGCCGAGCTGCACGAGACCGAGCGCACGCTCGTCATCGACGCCTCCTCGCTCACCAGCCCGGTGCTGCCGGCCGACATCGCCTCCCGGTTCCGCGGCTCGTTCCTGTTCGTCCCGGCGCTGCTGCACCGGCTCGGCGAGGCGATCATCGAGGGCGTCGGCGGCTGCAACCTCGGCAGCCGCAACCTGGACTTCCACTACAACGGCTTCAAGCGGATGGGCGCCACGGTCACCGAGCACGTGGCCGACAACGGCGACGGCATCATCCACATCAAGGCCGGCGACCTGCGCGGCGGGACGCTGTACTGCGACACCCCCTCGCACACCGGCACCGAGAACCTGATCATGGCGGCGGCGCTGGCGCACGGCACCACGCTGATCAAGAACGCCGCGCTGGAGCCGGAGGTGCTGGACAACATCGCCATCCTGCAGGCGATGGGCGCGAAGATCAGCGGCGGCGGCACCGGCTTCGTCACCGTCGAGGGCGTGGACGAGCTGACCGCCGTCGAGCACACCGTCATGCCCGACCGGATCGACGCGGGCGTGTTCGTGATGGCCGCCGCGATCACCGGCGGCGACCTGAACCTCGTCGGCGCCACGCTGGAGCACCTCGGCGTCGCGGCCGACAAGCTCGAGCAGATGGGCGTGGAGTTCCACCAGCAGGGCGCGGTGCTGCAGGTCCGCCGCGAGCGCACGCTCCGCCCGATCAACGTGATCACCGACGAGTACCCCGGCTTCGCCACCGACCTGCAGTCGCCGATCATGGCGCTGTCCTGCCTGGCCGAGGGCCCGTCCTACATCTACGAGCGGATCTTCGACGGCCGGTTCAAGCTGGCCGACGAGCTGCGCAAGATGGGCGCCGACATCGAGGTGGACGGCAACCGCGCCAAGGTGAACGGGCCGCGCGGGCTGCGCGGCGCCGAGGTGGAGGCGCACGACCTGCGGTGCGGCAGCGCGCTGGTGCTGGCCGGCCTGGCCGCCGAGGGCGAGACGACGATCACCTCGGCCTACTACCTCGACCGCGGGCACGCGCACACCGCCGAGCGGCTGTCCCAGCTCGGCGCCGACATCGTCCGCGAAGCCGACTAGAACTCCGAGGCGTTCGGATCGGCCCGGCGGGGGCTTCCCCGCCGGGCCGCTCTGCTGACTGAGGGGTCATTCCGTCCGGTCGAATCGGCCGCATGTGGCCTTCGCCCTGACCCAATCCGGAGTGGTCTCTGACCGTGCTTGTCACAGCGTGACGGGAAACACGGTGGGCTGACCGTCACCGCCCGGTTACCCACGGCCGCCCGCACTCGCTCACCTGCCCGGACGGGCGGCCCGCTGATCAGCGGAAAAGCGGGCTGGAACGATCTAGGACGGGGCGCTTCCAGAGCCGGTAAAAAATCACCCGGAGCGGCCGTCCGGGCCGTCCGGCCGGATCACTCGTCTTTCCGGGGCGGCGGGCACCGGGGCGATCGGGTTTCGGCCCGCGCGTAAACCAAACGGACGCGGCAGGGGTCTCCTCAGTGCGCGCGAGCGTCCCGAGGAGGCCCGCGTGGTGTTTTCGGGTCTTGTTTTTCAACTTCGGACGTCCGAAGATGCAGGATCAAGACTGACCGATTGGTGACAAATTACTGACCAGGGGGTCGCGTAGGTTACTTTTTCGCCGCACTCTTGATTCGATTTCGCGTCTGGGCGTCACACATCGCCGCCCTGACCCGATCTGCCCACTGAGGAACGAATCGCACGGGAACTGCGGTGCTGGGTCAGGAAGCAGGGGCGACAAGCCATGAGACGACCGTTGGGCGGAGCGTGCGCGAACGCGTGGCCGGGGCCGTGCCCCCGAGAGGATGGACCGGAAGCGAGCGATCATCGATGACGGCGGCACGAACGGGCTCGGTCACGCCGGATCTCACCATCGGCGTCGTCGGCCCCCATGACCTGGTCGAGCGGGTCATGCTGATGGGCCACGGCCCCACCCCGGTGCCGAGCCGGCTGGTGGCCGCCGCCTACCGCGACGAGCAGGAGGCGGCCGACAAGGTCGTCCGGCTGGGGTCGGGGGTGGACGTGTGCCTGTTCGCCAGCCCCGTCCCGTACGACTTCGCGCGCAAGGCCGGCGTGCTCACCATGCCCGCGACCTACGTGCCGCTGAACGGCGCCGCGCTGCAGGGCGCGCTGCTGCGCGCCTCCCTCGACGAGCGCTTCGACCCGTCCCGGGTCAGCATCGACGTGCTCGGCCGCGCCGAGGTCGAGGAGGCCTACGCCGAGATCAGCCTCGGCACCGAGCAGGTCCACCTGCGCGAGGAGGCCGCCGGCCCCGGCACGCTCGCCGCCTTCCACGAGCGGCTGTGGCGGCGCGGCGCGACCACCGTCGCGATGACCTGCGTGCACGCCACCGCCGAGCGGATGGAGATGGCCGGGGTGCCGACCATCCGGGTGCGCCCGACCGGCGCCGCCATCCGCAGCTCCCTGCAGACCGCCGCGCTCCTCGGCGCCCACCACCGGCTGGAGGAGTCCCAGCTCGTCGTCGTGCTGGTGGACGTCCCGACCCTCCGCGAGACCCCGCGCCGCGTCACCCCCCGCTACTGGCGCGACGAGCTGAAGCTCGCGCTGCACCGCGTCCTGCTCCAGGAGGCGCACCGGATGAACGCGTCGGTGTGGCCGCTGGACGACCACAGCTACCTCGTCATCGCCACCCGCGGCTCGGTCACCTCCTCCACCGAGGGCTTCCGCACCCCGCCGTTCGTCGAGCGCGTCCGCGAGGAGCTGGGCCTGGCCATCGAGGTCGGCATCGGCATGGGACGCACCGCGCACGAGGCGGAGAACCACGCGCGCGCCGCGCTCGCCCGCTCGCAGAGCTCGCAGCGCGCGCAGGGCTTCGCGCTCGACCGGGACGGCCGCGCCCTCGTCCCGGCGCCGCGCACCCCGCCGCGCAGCCAGCCGCAGGCCAAGCCGAAGGGCTTGGAGATCCTCGCGCGCCTCGCCGACAAGCTCGGCGACCAGGAGCAGCCGCTGATCGTGGACGCCGAGAACGCCGGCAAGATGCTCGGCGTCACCCCGCGCACCGCCCGCCGCCTGCTGCGCACCCTGGTCGAGGAGGGCCTCGCCTGGCCGCTGCCGCCGAACCGCACGCCGCAGCCGGGCCGGCCCCGCCAGCTGTACCGGCTGATCGTCGAGAAGCTCGGCAACCCGGCCAAGTCCGGCTGAGCTACCACCGCCCGCCGTACCGCCCCCATCGCGACCGGGGCCGTGCGCGGCCGGCTGCCGCCCGCCGGTCGTCGCCCCCTGCTCTGGCGCCCGGCACCGTCGTGCTGTAAAACAGACATCAGTGTTCTTTTGGTTTCTGGCGCCGCGGCCGGCGCCGGGACCGGCTCCCAGCACACTGACGGAAGGCGGCGGCGGATGGCAGGGTCATCGGACGCGAACGGCACGGCACCCGGCGGGTACACCCGCCGCGGGCTCCTCAGGATCGGCGCGGGCGTCGCGGTCGGGGCGGGGATCGCCGGCGCGACCTGGGTCGAACTCGGCCGGAACCGGGAGGCGGCAGCCGCACCGGCCGCCGCACCGGCCGGCAACCCGGGCGACCCGACCAGCCCGACGGTCGCGGTCAAGGTGAGGAACCTCAGCGGGCCCGCCGAGACCGGCCCGTTCAACGCGCCGTGGACCGACCTCGGCATCCCCGTCCGGTGCCCCGACGGCACCATGCTGTTCGTCTGCGGCGACACCTTCGACGGCCCGCACGTCCCCGGGCCCGGCGAACCCTCGTACTGGCGCGCGCCCGCGGGCCTGCGCTCCGGCAACGGGGACGTCAACAACCTGCGCATCGACGGGAGCGTCGGCGGAGACAACGCCCGGAGCCTCGTCGACGAGCCGCACAACCCGGTCGGCGACGGCAGGTTCACGACGGCGATCCCGTCCGACGCGTTCGTCGTCAACGGCGTGATGTACATGCACCTGATGCGCGGTGTCATCTACGACACCCACCACACCGACTTCTGGCGCTCCTTCGACAACGGCGAGACGTGGGAGTACCTGTGCCAGTGGCCGGGTGACATGCACGGCGGGCAGTTCCAGCAGAAGACCTACGCCGTCGCCGACGACGGGTACTGCTACGTCCTGTCCTCGGTCTTCAATCGCGACCGGGACTCGGGGCTGCTGCTGCACCGGGTCCGCCAGGACGCTCTCGGCGACCCCGATGCCTACGAGCCGTGGGGCTACGACGGCGGCTGGCGCTGGGGCGCGCCCCCGACGACGGTGATGGCCAACCGCCGCTACGGCGAGATCTGCTTCCGCGCCATGGACGGCAAGTACGTCCTCACCTGGCTGGACGCCCCGACGGCGACGATCCGGGCGATGGTCTTCGCGCTGCCGACCTCCGACCTGACGCGGACGCTGGAGCAGACGATGATCGTCAACGGACCGGCGCAGGCGCAGGTGGCCAACGTCGTCACCGCCCCGTACGGCGGGTTCGTCGTCCCCGGCTCGACGTTCGGCAACTTCCACATCATCGTCAGCCAGTGGTACGACCCGACGAACTACCGGTTCATGCAGTACCGGGTGTACATGGCGTCCTGAGCCCGGCCCGCGCCACCGGCCTCGTCACCGGCCCGTGCGGGCCTCGGCACCGCCGGTCTCCTTCGCGACCGCCTCGCGGACGGCCGGGACGATCTCTCCCGCCCAGCGGCCGAGCGATGTCTCGTCCGGTGTTCCGCCCTCGGGCGAGAAGAGCATGAAGCCGGACGCGCCGTGCTCCAGCACCGCGCCGGTGAGCTCCTCGGTCCACTGGTCCGCGGAGCCGCCGACCCAGCGGCCGTCGCCGTCGCGGGTGGTGGGCAGCGGCCGGTCGGTGATGCGTCCGGGGAAGTTGAAGACGGTGCGGATCTCGCGCGGGTCGCGGCCCGCTTCCGCCGCGGCCTCGTCGATGAGCGGCCGCGACGTCCTGTACCGCTCGCTGAGCCAGTCGGCGGCGTGGCCGGGGAGCCAGCCGTCGGCGACGCGGCCGGTCGCGGCCAGCGACCTGCGGCCGACCGAGCCGGTCCACACCGGCGGCGCGGCCGCCGGTGTGGGCGCGATCTCGTTCACCCGGTAGTGCTCGCCCTTGTAGGTAACGGGCGGGCCGCCGCCGGACAGCTTCTTGACCAGGACGATCGCCTCCTCGAACGCGTCCACGGCGGCGGCGGGCGAGAGCCACGGCACGCCCATGTCGGAGATCCGGTCCCACAGCCCGCCGGCGCCCATGCCGAGGACGATGCGTCCGCCCGACAGCTCCGCGAGGGTCGTGACCGTCCGGGCCAGCATGGGAGCGGGCCGGGTCGGCAGGTTGGTGACGTTGGCGAAGCCGGCGATGCGGTCGGTGCGGCCGAGCAGGAAGCCGATGGTGGCGTAGGCGTCCAGGCGCTCGCCGATGTAGGGGTGGTCCGACAGCGAGAAGAGGTCCAGTCCGTCGCGGTCGGCCCGCTGGACCATGCGCATCAGCGTGGGGCGCTCGTCGAAGGTGCTGTGCGCGCCGAAACCGAAGACGACGTCTTGTCCGGACATGACCGTGCCTTTCGTTCGATGGGATCGGGATGCCGCCGGGGCGCGGCGGCTTCAGGCGGTGGGGCCGAACTGCTCGACGAAGCGTCCGGTGAACAGGTCGGTGCCCTTGTACTCCGCGACCATCGCGGGCGAGGCCGCCAACGGGCCGTCCGGCGACGGCAGCTGCCCGACGCCGCCGGTCGTGCCGAGCGGGAGCAGCATCATCGGGAACGGCAGCGGCTGATAGGTGGCCGTGGGCCGGTCGCCGTTCAGCCGGGCCTTGATGTTCTGCACGACGACCTCGGCGTGCCGCATCGCCCAGCCGGCCATCTTCGCCTCGGCGACGTCGGTGATGTCACCGACCGCGTAGACGTGGTCGTGCCCCCTGACGTTGAGGAACTCGGTCACCGGCACCAGGCCCTCCGGGGTCAGCGGCGTGAGCGCGCCGTCGGCGAGGTAGTCGCTGTTGGTGCGGACGCCGAAGGCGCGGAACCAGATGTCGGCGGTGATCTCGTCGCCGCCGGCGGTGGCGACGGTGAAGGATCCGGCCCGGCCGGGCCCGGTGGGCGGCGTCTCCAGGGCGGTGCCGAGGCGCAGCTCGATGCCCCGGGCGTCGAGCTGGGCGCGCAGGTCGCCGACCACCTCGGGCCGGAAGCCCGGGAGCAGCTCCGCGGCCGGGTCGGCGACGGTGACGTGCTTGTCCGGCCAGACCTCCTTGATCTCCCCGGCGAGCTCCAGGCCGACCGGGCCCGCGCCGAGGATCAGCACCCGGCCGGCTTCGCGCAGTTCCTTGTGGGTGCGGCGGAGATCGTCGAGCGCCTCGTCGACCGTGTCGGAACCGGGTTTGGCGGGGTAGGCGTAGCTGGAACCGGTGGCGAGGACGATGTGGTCCGCGTCCACACGGTCTCCGGACGCCAGCGTCACGCCGCGGGGATCGACCGAGACCGCGCGGTCGCGGACCACCCGGCCGCCCTCGGTGAGCAGCGTCGCGTAGGGGAAGAACATGTTGGCCGCCCAGTCGGGACGGGTCAGCGCCCGCAGCGACGCCGCCGCGTTGACGAACGCGTCCCGCGGATCGATCAGGACGACGTCGGCCTCCGACTGCAGCGCCTTGGCGACCGAAGCGCCGCCGTACCCTCCGCCGATGACCGCGACCGTACGGCTCATGATGACATCACTCCCTAGGAGAATCCGACTGAGTTCGTAGTACGAACCGTAGCTGTTCGCACTACGAACTACAAGCCGGATGCCCGGGAAATGATTCCGCGGCGTCAGTCCGCGTGCTCGGCGGCGGCCCCCTCGTCGGGCTCCTGGAAGACCACCGGGACCTCGTTGTCGAACACGACGCGGCCGAGCAGCTCGGCGAGCGTGTCGCGTTCCTCGGCACTGAGGCCGGACGGCAGCTCGTCGATCCGGCGGCACGTCTCGGCGTAGAACTCGTCCGCGAGCTTGGCGCCGTGGGCGGTGAGCGCGACCCGCACCGCGCGCGTGTCCCGGGGATCCGGCTCGCGCCGCACCAGGCCGTTGCGCTCGGTGCGGTCCACCAGGCCGGTCAGGCTCGACTTCGCCAGCCCCAGCGTCGCGCCCAGCTCGCTCATGCCGTACGACCGCCCCATCAGCACGCAGAGCAACTGCCCCTGCTGCTGGGTCAGCCCGTACTCCCGGGCCGAGGCCGCATATACGGCGTCCACCAGGAACGAGGACCGCACGAGCGCGGCCACGACCCCGATCCGTCCCTCTTCATGCTTAGCCACCTGGCCAGGCTAACACCGGAGGCCACGTATAATTCGCGCAACGAACTGCACCGGAGACCCGGGCGCCGGCGCCGGTGCGGCGACCGCCGGCGTTCGGGACACCCGGCCGCCGCGTCGGCGCCTCGGCCCCGCTCTACGGTTCGGGGGCGACGCCATCCGGCCGCCGCGCACTCGAGAGCATCCGGAAATGGGGCTTCCGGGCGTCCGGATCAGGCATACCGGGAGCGGTCTTGACCGATCATCTTTCGCCGTTCATCATGACGGTCACGTGAGGCATCATCGCCGAACCCGGCCGCACCACCGGCCGGATCAGCCGGCGATGGGCGCGTGCCTTCATATCGGTTCCTGCCGTATCCAGGTCCGTGGGAGCGCGCCGTGCACTCGACAACTCCGATCGCCTCGGCCGGCGCGGTGCGCCTGCCGCCGAGCCGCGCCGGTCCGGGCCCCCCGAAGGCTTCCGCAGAGCAGCTCCTGACCCGCCTTGGACGCCCCGGCCGTGCGCCGCCGGGCGTCCGCGAACCACCCGGGGCGTGATCGCACCGCGTCACGGCCCCCCGACTCCCACCCCGCCTTTCACCCACCCCGCCATTTCCCTTCCTGCACACGCGCCATTCACTGAGCGCGCGATTTCGCATGCCCGAATGCGCCAATTAGCCCCTCAGTACAATAGAAACCAGCAAGTGTCTCAATCTGGTAACGCACTTGAATTCGCCCGGCGGAGATGTGCTTAATCCCGGTACCACCCCCTTGACACCTCGCGAAGGGAGCAACAGGTGTCACGTGCTCGCAAGCTCGCCGTCGTAGGGGCCGCTTCGGCCTCCGTACTCGCGCTGACGATCGCGCCGGCGTCCGCCGCCGGCACCACCATCCACAGCGGGAGCAGCACCGGGCCCGCCTACTCCGGCGGCGTCGTCGCGACCAACCTCGGCAACGTCTCGGTGGTCACCTCGCTCAGCAACGCCACCTGCACGTCCGCCGTCCAGAACGGCACGATCAACTCCGACGGCACCGGCCTGGACGTCACGTCCGCGTCGTTCAGCGGGTGCACCAGCAGCCTCGGCGCGGTGACCGTGACCGCCCAGAGCCTGCCCTGGACCGGCGGCTCCGTCGTCTACGCCCCCGTCGCCGGCGGCGCGGACGGCACCATCACCGTCGCCAACTACACCGTCGGCGCCACCGTCTTCGGTCTCAGCTGCGTCTACTCCGGAACCCTCACCGGCAACGGCTACAACCCCGACAACCCCACCCGGCCCGACACCTCGGTCGCGCAGGCCCAGGCCCAGATCACCAACGGCACCGTGTCCAAGAAGAGCGGGTCCTTCCTGTGCCCCGCCACCGCCACGGTGACCGCCGCCTTCCAGCTCGTCGGCAGCGGCGGCGAGCAGCTCTGGGCGGCCGCGAGCTGATCCGGCGACCGGGCCGTCCCGTCCCCGGCGGGCGGGACGGCCCGGTCCGCGGCGTCAGTTGCGGTGCGGGAACGCCTTGGCGACGGCCAGGAAGGCGTCGTTCTCCTCCGGCGAGCCGATGGAGACGCGGGCGCCCTCCCCCTCGAACGGGCGGACGCTCACGCCCTGCGCGTCGCAGGCGGCGGAGAAGTCCATCGTCCGCTCGCCGAGCCGCAGCCACACGAAGTTGGCCTCCGTCGGCGGGACCGTCCAGCCGTCGGCGAGCAGCATGCCCCGGACCCGGTCGCGCTCCTTCACCGTCCGCTCGACCCGCTCCAGCAGCTCGTCCGTGGCCTCCAGGGACGCGATGCCGGCGGCCTGCGCCACCGAGTTCACGCTGAACGGCAGGAACGTCTTGCGGATCGCGCCCGCCACCTCCGGGTGCGCGACCAGGTACCCGATCCGCAGTCCGGCCAGGCCGTAGGCCTTGGAGAACGTGCGCAGCACCGCCAGGTTCGGCCGGTCGCCGTACAGCGTGAGCCCGTCCGGGACCTCGTCGTCGCGGACGTACTCGCGGTACGCCTCGTCCAGCACGACCAGGCAGTCGGCGGGGACCCGGTCGAGGAACGCCTCGATCTCGGCCCGCCGCACCACGGTGCCGGTCGGGTTGTTCGGGTTGCAGAGGAAGACCAGCCGCGTGTTATCGGTGATCGCGTCGGCCATCGCGGGCAGGTCGTGCGTCTCGTCCTTCAGCGGCACCTGGACGCCGGTCGCGCCCGACAGCGACACCAGCAGCGGGTACGCCTCGAACGACCGCCACGCGTACACCACCTCGGCGCCCGGCTCGGCGACGGCCTCCAGCAGCATCTGCGTCATGCCGACCGAGCCGCAGCCCACCGCGACGTGGTCGGCCGGGACGCCGCAGAACCGGGCGATCGCCTCGGTCAGCGCGGTCGCGTTGTTGTCGGGGTAGCGGTTGACGTTCGCCGCCGCCGCGCCGATCGCGTCCAGCACCGAGGGGAGCGGCCCCTCCGGCGACTCGTTGGACGAGAGCTTGAACGAGCGGCCCTCGGGCGACACCACGACCTTTCCCGGCCTGTACGCCACGAACCGGTCGAGAACCGAGCGGAATCGCGGAGTGGTTGCCTCGGACACCGTTGTCCTCCAGGGTGCACAGGGGTGTTGGGGTCAAGCCTACGGAACACGCCGTGTTCAAGGCCAAAGCGGACGTATCGGGAAGTGCGGGATGCGTCAGGGGGTGCGGGCCTCCCGCATCATCCAGCACACCGCCACGATCCGGACGAACTCCCAGTCGCGGGTGCTGTCCGGCCACCAGCCGCGGTTGAACGCCTCCTCGGCGAACGCCCGCAGGTAGCCCATCAGCGCGTCCTCGTCCGGCTCGCCCAGCTCGTCGCGCAGGCTCGCGACGTGCTGGTCGACCGCCGCCGCCAGCCCCGGGGACCCGGCCATCTCCGCGACGCCGGCGTCCCCGATGTCCCGGACGAGCAGGCCGAGCACTTCGGACGAGTCACCGTTCATAGGTCGCAAGCTAGCAATCCCGTCCGGATGCCCGCGACATCCCCCCAGGTCAATGCGGGGATCTTTTACCCTCGTGGCCGCGACCGGCCACGCGCGGGGCGGCGCCGTCCGGGCAAGCGGCCCTCCGCGCCGGGCGGCGCTATCCGCGCGGGCGCAGCATCGGCGGCCGCAGCTGCTCGGCGTCGCCGCGCCGGTACAGCCGCGCGGGCCGGCCCCCGTCGCGCGTCGTCGTCCGGTCGGTGGGGATCAGGAACCGGTCCGCGCCGGTGACCTTGCGGTGGAAGTTCCGCGGGTCCAGGGCCGTCCCCCAGACGATCTCGTACACGCGGCGCAGCTCGGCGACCGTGAACTCGGGCGGGCAGAACGCGGCGGCGAGCGAGGTGTACTCCAGTTTGGCCCGCGCGCGCTCCATCCCGTCGCACAGGATCCGCCGGTGGTCGAACGCGGCCCGGTCGCTGTTGAGCAGGTCATCGACCGCCGTCCACAGCACCTGCGCGCGGCTGGAGGCGGGTAGGTCCGGCGCGAGGCCGAGGTAGGCGACGCTCACCACGCGCTGCCGGGGGTCGCGGTCGGGATACCCGTAGGTCGCGAGCTGCTCCAGGTGGATCCGGACGTCGGCGAGCCCCGCCCGCTCGGCCATCAGCCGGGACGCGGCGGCCGGCAGGTCCTCGTCGAGCTGGATGAACCCGCCGGGCAGGGACCACGCGCCCTCGTAGGGCGGCCGGTCCCGCCGCCACCGCAGCGCGGACAGCCGCTGCTCCCGCACGGTGAGCACGACCAGATCGACGGAGACAGCGAGCCGCGGCACGGACATGCCTGGAGTCTATTGGGGAGCGGCCCCCGGAACTCCCGTCCCGAACGGGCTCCGCGGGCCCTGCGGGCATGCGGAAGGCCCGGCCACGGCGGCCGGGCCTTCGTCGTCTCCGGGTCAGCTCTCCTCGGGGGTCGACGGCGCCGGAACCGGCGGGACCGGCCCGTGCCCGTTCACCGCGTTCTGCCCGTTCTGCCCGTTCATCCCGGCCAGCAGCTGGCGCGCCACGCCGAGGCCGGTGCCGCCGAGCGTGAGCGCCTTGGCGAGCATGTCCTCGATGCCCTCCGCGCCGTTCAGCACGACCATGTTGTCGACGTTGCCGAACACGCCCGCGCCGGCCTGGACGATCTCCGGCCACTTCTCGGCGAGCTGCTGGGCGATGACCGCGTCGGTGTTCTGCGCCAGCGCCTCCGCGCGCGCCTTGATCGCCTCGGCCTCCGCCAGGCCCTTGCGGCGGGTCGCGTCGGCGTGCGCCTCACCGAGCAGCCGGGTGGCCTCGGCCTCCCGCTGCGCCTTCAGCTGCACCTCGGTCGCGGCGGCCTGCGCGTAGGAGATGCGCTCCTCCCGCTCGGCCTCGGCCAGCTTGACCTGCTCGTACGCGCGCGCGTCGGCGGGCTTGCGGACCTCGCTCTCCAGCCGCTTCTCGGTCCGCTCGGCCTCCAGCTCGGCGTTGCGGGTCTCCTTGAGGATGACCTCCTGCCGGGCCTGCTGGGCGGCCTGCTGCACCTGGCCCTCGTACTCGGCCTTCTTGATCTCGGTGTCGCGGATCACCGCGGCGTTCTCCCGCATGGCCTCCTGCTCCTTGCGGGTGGCCTCCTGGTCGCGCTCGGCCTCGGCGATGCGCGCCTCCGAGGCGACCTTGGCGGCATGCGGGCGGCCGAGGTTGGTGATGTAGCCGGTCTCGTCGTCGATCTCCTGTATCTGCAGCGAGTCCACGACCAGGCCGAGCTTGCTCATCTCGTCGGCGGCCGAGCCGCGGGTCTCGGAGGTGAGCCGCTCGCGGTTGAGGATCAGGTCCTCGACGGTCAGGTTGCCGATGATCGAGCGCAGGTGGCCGGTGAACAGCTCGTGGATCGCGCCGTCCATCGACTTCTGCTGCTCCAGGAAGCGGCGGGCCGCGTTGGCGATCGACACGAAGTCGTCGCCGACCTTGTAGATCACGACGCCGCGGACCTTCACCGGGATGCCCTGCTGGGTCACGCAGTGCACCTCGAGGTTCGCGGCGCGGCTGTCGAGCCGCAGCCGGCGCGCCGTCTGGAAGCCCGGCAGCACCGAGGTGCCCTTGCCGGTGATGATCTTGAAGCCGAGGCTCTCCACCCCGTCGATCGGCTTGGACCGGGCGCCCAGACCCGAGATGATCAGGGCCTCGTTCGGCTCCGCGACCCGCCAGACCATCTTGAACAGCACGATCAGCACGATGATGGCGGCGACCACCGCGATCGCCACCGCGACTATGGGCATGCGGCCTCCTCACTGTCGGCGGGCGGCCGGCCCGGGAAGGGGGTCACGTCCGCGTTTCCCAGTAGACGCAGGGGACCCGAAATCGGTTCGCCCCCTTAAAGGGCAGTATCTACGAACCGAACGCGTGCGCCACGTACACCGTCCGCGGCGGGTGGTACTCGACCACGACGATGATCGCCCCGACCGGGATCTCCTCGCGCGGGTCGACCGGATGGGCGTAGAACGCCTCGGAGCCGCCGCGGATCGGGATCATGACCTCGCCGACCAGCCCCGGGCCGATCCTGCCGGTCACCCGGCCCTCCTTGCCGATCAAGGCCACCACCCCGTACTCGAATCCGGCTGCGCTCGCGATCACGACACTAGAGGTCCGCGGGGGTGCGGTGGAACCGGGCTACCCGTCGAGGATCCCGCGGGCCTGCGCCACCGAGGCGCGGGCGAGGCCCTCGGCCTCGGCGCGGGTGGCGTTCGGTCCGAAGACGGTCACGGTGCCGAGGTAGTGGCGGCCCTGGAACACCACGTACCAGGTGTTGATGCGCTGGTCGCCGCTGGTGGTGGTGACGCCGACCGTCCGGGAGCCGTCGCCGATGCCGCCGCGCCGGGCCTCGGTGACCCGGTGCTCGGCCCACTGGCCGCCGAGGCGGGTGCGGAACGTCAGGCAGCCGGCGGGGACGCGCGTCTCGACCTGCTGCTCGGCGTCGGCGTCCGCGACGCCCATCAGCGTCTCCGTCGCCGTCTGGCCGTCGCTCTTGGCGAACGTGACGAGCGCGGCGGGCACGTCCGCCGCGACCTTCCCGCCGCCGGACTGGGCGTCCGCGCAGGTGGGCTTGTCGAGCTTCGCCTCCTGCCGCACCTGGGCGGCGTTGCGGAGCGCCTTCAGCGAGCCGTACTCGCCGGAGTCGGGCTCGCCGCGCCGGTAGCCGGTGACCTGCTGGAGCAGCGCCTGGCCGAGCTGGTCGGAGGTGTAGCCCGTGCCGGCCGGCGCGGCGCGGGCGGTGCCGTGGACCCGGCCGGCGCGTCCGCCGCCGCCACCGCAGGCGGACGCCGCCGCGACCGCCGCCGCCAGCACCGCGATCGGAAGGAGCCTGTTCGCCATGCCCGCGACCCTAGGCGGAACGCGCGCCCCGCGACCCGGACGACACGCTGTGCGGGCGGTAGGAGCACCCCATCCGGGCGGGAATCAGCCCGCGGGCGCCCAATGCGGGGCATTCCACAGGGCCGCGAGCTCCGCGGCGCGCCGCTCGTGCGGTGACGGGTCCGCGCCGACGAGGCGGGCGAGCCGTCCCAGGGTGCGGGCGGGCGGCGGCAGGGCGACCGCCAGGCTCTCCAGCCCGGCCGGCGGGCCGTCCCGGTACGGCAGCAGCGCCTCGTACAGCTCGGCCGCGCCCCGCTCGTCGCCCAGCGCGACCACGGTCATGGCGCGGAACGTGCAGAACATCGTGAAGAAGTAGTCCGGCTGGATCGGCGGCGCGGACGCGTGGAGGCGGCGCGCCTCGTCGAACCGGCCGGCGGCGGCGTGCGCGGCGGCGAGGACGTCGGCGGCCAGCGGCGTCATCTCGGGCGCGAGCGTCCCGGCCTCGTCGGCGAACCCGGCCAGCGTGCCGCGCGACACCGCCAGCGCCGCGCGCGCGATCAGCGCGAACCCCGTGGTGTGCAGCGACCCCTGGTCCGCCATGGCCCGGGTCGCGGCGGCGTAGTGGCGCTCGGCGTCGTCCGGCCGGGCTTCGGTGAGGGCGAGCGCGGCCTCGGCGACCTCGCAGACGACGCCCGCCTCGGGCATCCGGTAGCGGCGGGCCAGGTCCGCCGCCTCGGCGATGCGGGCGCGCACCTCGGCCGGGCGCTCCTCCCACACGGCCGCTGCGGCGAGGTTGAACGTGCCCGACCACAGCGCCGCGGGCATGTCGTGCTCGGTGCCGAGGGCGCGGAGCTCGCGGGCATGCGCCGCCAGGCGGTCTGTCTTGCGGTCGTCGTGCTCGCGGGCGAGCGTGAACAGCGTCAGCACGCGCAGCTTCGGGTCGCCCAGGCTCCGCGCGATCTCGACGGCCTCCTCGGCGGCGGCCCGTCCCCGCGCGTCGCCGGTGCCGGTCAGCTCGGCGGCGTAGGCGTCCAGGAGGCGGCACCGCACGTCCGGTGCGAGGCCGTCGCGCTCCAGGAGCCGGGACAGCAGGCCGACCAGGTGCCCGTCGACGACCCCGTACGGGCGCAGCTGCCACGGGGCCGGTTCCGTCCACGCGGTGAACGCCGCCAGGAGCAGGTCGTCGCGTCCGGCCTCCTCGGCGAGGTCGACGGCGCGCCGGCGGGTGGCGCGGGCGTCCTGGACGGCGCCCGCGCGGGCCTGGGCGCGCAGCAGCCGGCCCAGCAGGTCGACGCGGTCCGCGGCGTCCCGGCCCGGCAGGCGCTCGAACGACTCCAGCGCCTGGGTGAGCAGCTCGACGGCCGTCTCGTGCGCGTACCGGCGTTCGGCGAGGTCGGCGGCCCGGACGGCGTACTCGACGGCCTTGGCCGCGGTCGCGGCGGACGCGGCGCGGTGGAAGTGGTACGCCAGCGCCGGCGCGTCGTCGGGGGCCAGCCGCTCCAGGGCGGCGCCGAGCCGGGCGTGCATGCGGGTGCGGCGCAGCGCGCTGAGGTCGGCGACCATCGTCTCCCGGACGAGCGCGTGCGCGAACCGGACCCGGCCCGGGTCCCGTTCGGTGAGCAGGCCCGCGACGAGCCCGGCGTCGAGCGCGTCCAGCACCGCGTCCTCGCCGGCGTCGGCGGCCAGGACGAGCGCGTCCATGTCGGCCTCGCGGCCGGCGAGCGCGGCCAGCCGCAGGACCGCGACGGCGGGCTCGGGCAGGCGGGCGAGCCGGCGGCGCAGCACGTCCCGCACCCCCTCGGGGACCTGCGAGGTCGCCACGAGCGCGCCCTCGCCGCTGAGCAGCCGGGCGCTCTCGCGCACGTAGAAGGGGTTGCCGCCGGTGCGCTCGGCGAGCGCGGAGACCGTCGCCGCGTCCACGCCGTCGCCGCACTCGGCGGCGATGAGCCGGGCGACCGCCGGCTCGGGCAGCCCGCTCAGCGGCAGCCGCAGCGGCGACCGGCGGGCCAGCACCGCGAGGGTCTCGGTGAGGCGCGTGCCGGCCTCGTCGGCGCGGAACGCGGCGACCACGAGCAGCGGCGCGTCGCCGGACAGGGCGGCCAGCAGGGCGAGGGTCTCGGCGTCGGCCCAGTGCAGGTCGTCGAGCATGACCGCGAGCGGGCGCCGCCGGGCCGCGTCGTTCAGCCAGGCCCAGACGGCACGGTGGAGGCGGAAGCGGCCGGCGGTGGTGTCGCCGGGGTCGCCGGCGGACGCGTCGCGCAGCAGCGGCGCCGCCTCGGCGGGCGCCGGGACGTGCCGGTCGAGCGCGGTGAGGGCCTCCGTCCACGCCCATGCGGGGGGCGCGCTCTCGCTCTCCGGGCAGCGGCCGGTCACGACGAGCCGGCCCTGCTGCTCCAGGACGTCGGCGAGCCGGGTGAGCAGCGCGGTCTTGCCGAGCCCGGCCTCACCGGTGACGAGCGCGACGCGCACGCCGCCTTCGGCCGCGAGGCCGGTGAGGGCGGCCAGCTCCTCGTCGCGGCCCAGGAAGGCGGGCCCTCCAGGGGCGGGCGCAGGGACCGGGACGGGGGCGGGAGCCGGGAGGTCGAACGCATCGGTGCGCTGCTGGAGGATCGCCGTCTCCAGATCGGCCAGCGCGGGGCTCGGGTCGAGGCCGAGCTCGCCGGCGAGCGTCGCGCGGACCTCGCGGAGCGCGGCGAGCGCGTCGGCCTGGCGCCCCGACCCCCACAGCGCCAGCGCCAGCAGCCGCCAGCCCTCCTCGCGGAGCGGCTCGTCGCGGGTCAGGAGTTCCGCCTCGGGCACGGCGGCAGCGGCGTCGCCCGCGCGCAGCAGGGCGGCGACGTGCCGTTCCCGGGCAGCCAGGCGCAGCTCGTTCAGGTAGCCGATCTCGGCGCGCGCCCAGTCCTCGTCGGCGAACTCGGCGAACGCCGGGCCGCGCCACAGGACCAGGGCCTCCGCCGCCCGCTCGGGATCGCGGGCGAGCGCGGCGAAACGCCAGGCGTCCACGGCCTCCTCGGGCAGGCGCAGCGCGTAGCCGGGCGCGGCGGACACCAGCACCCGGGCCGGGGCGCGCGGCGGACGCCCGGGCTCCAGCAGCCTGCGCAGGTTGGAGACGTAGGCCTGCAGGGACGTGACGGCCTGCGCCGGGGGCTCGCCGCGCCACAGGTCCTCGATCATGCGGTCGACCGGCACGACCTCGCCGCGCGCGGCGACCAGCAGCGCCAGCACGGCCCGCTGCCGCGGCCCGCCGAGCGCCGCCCGCACGCCCGCCACCTCGGCCTCGAAGGCCCCGAGCACCCGAATCCGTACCATCCCAGACAGATCGTAGCCACCGGCCTCCGAGCCGGTCTCCAAGCCGCGTTCCAAGCCGGTTCCAAGACGGCCCGGGCAGCGTTGGCGGCATGAGCACCGACACCGTTCACGCCGCCCCGTCCTTCACCCACTCCATGGTCGTCATCCACCGCGGCATGCGCCGCGAGTCGCGCCTGCTCGCCGAGCTGATCGGCGCGACCCGTCCCGGCGACCGCCGCCGCGCCCGCGCGCTAGCCGCGCACCTCTCCGACTACCTCCTCGGCCTGCACAACCACCACCACGGCGAGGACGAGCTGATCTGGCCGCTGCTGCTGTCGCGGGTCGACCTGGACGCCGACGTCGTGCTGCGGATGGAGGCCCAGCACGAGAAGGTCGCCGCGACCATCGACCGCCTGCGCGGCCTCGCCGGTCCCTGGGCGCGGTCGGCGGACGCGGCCGGCCGCGACGCCCTGGTCGCCGCGCTCGCCGAGCACCGCGCCGTCCTGGTCGAGCACCTGGACGACGAGGAGGAGCACCTGCTGCCGCTCGCCGAGCGCCACCTCACCGAGGACGAGTGGAACGCCCAGGGCGACCACTTCGCCGAGCACACCCCGAAGACGAAGATCCTCACGCTTCTCGGCGTCGTGCTCGAGGACGCGACGCCGGGCGAGCGCGCCGAGTTCCTCTCCGGGCTGCCCGCTCCGGCCCGCGCGTTCTGGCGGCTCTACGGCGAACGCCACCACGCCGCCCGGATGCGGCGGCTCCGCGAGGACGTCCGCACGTCCCGCACCGGCAGCGGCATCGCGCTGCTCACCGGCGTCGGCATCGGCTACGTCGGGCTGTCCTACATCCTCGACCCGACCGGCACCGCGCAGGGCTTCGGGCTGCCGTCCGTGCCGTCCGGCGACGCCGCCGCCTGGTTGAACATCAAGGGCGTCCGGGACCTCGGCACCGGTCTCGCCGTCCTCGCGCTGCTGGCCCGCGGGAAGCGCGAGGCGCTCGGCCTGGTGATGTGCGCGTTCTCGACGATCGCGGCCGGCGACATGCTGACGGTCCTCGCCCACCACGGCTCCAAGGCGACCGCGTTCGGCGTCCACGGCGCGACCGCCGCGGCCGTCCTCGCGTCGGGCCTGCTGCTCCTGCGCACCGCTCGCCGCCGCTGACCGGCGGGGCGGCTCGACCATTGCAATACGTGTCGAATCGGTGACTGTCCGCAATGATCGGGTAGAGGGCTTCCGGGGTGCGCCCGGTACGCGGGCGCACCAGGACGTTCGGGGGAAGAACAACGATGTTCCGCAGAGTATTGGTGCTGCCGGTCCTCCTGTTGACGCTGGCGGGCGCGTCCGGGTGCGGCGGCGGCGGCAAGAGCGCCGACAACGTCGCCGCGGGGCGGGGCGCCGCCGCGTCCTCGCCGGCCGCGTCGCCGTCGTCCTGCCCGACCGAAACGACCAAGAAGTTCGCCAAGACGCGGTTCGTCGCCGACGCCGGCCTGGCGTTCGGCGCCTTCCACCGCTACATCTGGAAGCCGTACCAGGCGGGGAGCTTCAAGCAGGGCGCGAACGGCCGGACGAAGGCGTTCGCGAAGGCCGCCGCGGCGGGGCTGTTCGCCGCCAACCGGCTGAACGCGGCGCGCAAGCTCATCGGCGCCGACCCGAAGCTGTGCAAGGCGCTGAAGGTCCCGGCGGAGAAGGTCTCGGCGATGTTCGGCTCGCTGGCCGGCAAGTTCAAGTCCGGGCAGCTCGACCCGTCGGAGATCGGCTCGGTCGGCTCGGCGGTCGACGGCCTGAAGTCCGACGCCAAGAGCCAGGCGGGCGCCGACATCAAGGAGAAGTCCCCCAGCCTCGGCGGCTGACCCGCGCGGCGCTATTCCCCTTGCTCGCTGGCTCGGTCGTTGTAGGTGTCGGCGTACTCCTGGCCCGACATCTTGTGGATCGTCTCGACGATCTCGTCGGTGATCGCGCGGCGGGCCTTGGCGGGCGGGAGGTCGCGGTAGTGGGAGAAGTCCATCGGGGGGCCGATGCGGACGGTGGGCCGCGGGCCGAAGACGCGGGGCCGGGACGAGCCGATCGGCTGGATCTTCTCGGTGCCCTCCAGCGCGACGGGCAGGACGCGGGCGCCGGAGGCCAGGACGAGCCAGCCGACGCCGGTGCGGCCCCGGTAGAGGCGGCCGTCGGGCGAGCGGGTGCCCTCGGGGTAGATCGCGAACGCGCCGCTGTTGGCGAGCACGTCCGCGGCCTGCTCGAGGGCGCCCATCGCGGCGCGGCGGGCGCCGCGCTTGACCGGGACGTGGCCGAGGTTGGTGAGGAACCAGCGGACGAAGCCGCGCTTGAGGCCGCCGCCGGTGAAGTAGTCGGCCTTGGCGATGTAGGTGACGGGGCGCGGGACGGCGAGCGGGATGATGAAGCTGTCGATGAACGACAGGTGGTTGCTGGCCACGATGAGCGGCCCGTAGCCGGGCACGTTCTCGCCGCCGACCACCCGGGGGCGGAAAAGCAGCCAGAGGATCGGACGCACCACTCGCGTCATGAACGTGTAGAACACCCAGCCTCCTGTATTTCCCACCGCCACTGTAACCTCTGTCCCGATCCGTGCCCCGGTCAGCACCTGCTTTTCTCGCCGCCCCGGAGGCAATGAATGGTTCAATCGCTGGTCACGGTGGGTGCCGTCGGGCTATTGGGGGACTTGATCCGAGGGTGGGACTTCGGTCACATTGGGGTGGTGCGGCAATCGTGAAACCATTTCTTACCGCACAGTAAGTTTCTCTGCGGTAAGTTATTCGGCGGCACCCGCGCGGCGCCCCGGCGGCGCGCCGGGCACCGGGCGCCCGCGGCCGGACCGGGAACGGGTGTTACGGTCCGGGACGGGGGAGGGCGACCCGGACCTTATCCCGGGAAGTGCTTGGATTGCGGGCACGGGTGCGCAATCCTGAGGAGTCGCCTGAGTCGGGCCGGGGTGCCCGTGGAGCGGGGCGAGAGGTGGCCATGGACTTCGACATCAGCCTGATGAAGGACGAACGCTGCACCCTCGTCCGGGTGCAGGGCGACATCGACGTGGTGTCCCGCGCGCGTTTCGAGGAGGCCCTCTTCGAGGTCGTGGACTCCGGCGAGCCCATGGTCGTCGACATGCGGCAGGTCACGTTCTGCGACTCGACCGGGCTGAACGCGATCGTCGCCGCGAACCGCCGCGCCGGGGAGCGCGGCACCACCGTGTCGCTGGTGGCGCTGCCGCCGCGGGTGCAGCGGGTGTTCCGCATCACCGGGATCGACAAGTTCGTCCCGATCTACGACACGCTGCGCGAGGCGATCGGCGCGCTGCCGTCCACCACCACGCCCTGACCCGCCGCCGGCGGCCCGCCGACCGCGGCCCGTCACCAGCGGCGACCCGTCTAGCTGCAGCCCTCGAACTGCGGCACGCTCGTGGTGAGCTTCAGGCCCGACCTGCCGAACCACTTGCGCAGCAGCCGCGCGGCCGTGCCGTCCTGGTACATGGCGGTGATCGCCCGGTTGACCTGCTCGCAGCCCTCCAGGTCGCCCTTCTTCAGCCCGACGCCGTACTTCTCGTCCGTGAACGGCGCGTTGATGATCTTGCCGGGGTGGCCGGCGGCGAACCCGGCGAGGATGAGGTCGTCGGTGGAGACCGCGTCCAGCTTCCCGGCGGCCAGGTCGTCCATGCAGGCCCCGTAGGTCGGCGCCTGCACCGGCACCGCGGCGGTCTTGCGCTCCTCGATCACCCGCCGCCAGGAGTTCGACCCGGTCACCGCGCAGATCTTGCGGCCCTTCAGGTCGCGGACGTCGCGGACCGCGCCGTTGCCCGGCGCGACCAGGGTGTCCTGGTGCGCGACGTAGTAGGGCCCGGCGAAGGTGACGACCCGCTTGCGCTTGGCGGTGATCGAGTACGTCGCGACGATCATGTCGACGGTGCCGTCGGCGAGCGCCTTCTCGCGGACGGAGGAGTTCGTCGTGCGCCAGGTGATCCGGTCCTTCGGCACGCCGAGCCGCCCGGCGATGTAGGTGGCGACGTCGACGTCGAAGCCCTCGTAGGTCCCGTTCCTGGCCTTCACGCCGAGGCTCGGCTGGTCGGCCTTCACCCCGATCGTCAGCGAGTGCTTGTGGGCGATGGTCGGCTTGTCGGCGCCGCCGAGCCCGCACGCCGTCAGCAGCCCGGCGGCGGACAGGACGGTGCAGGCCAGGGCGGCGCCGCGGACGGCGCCGGCGCGGATGGCGGGCATGGGTCGTCGTCTCCTCCGGTCAGCGGAACTCGGCCAGCCGGGGACGGACCCCCGCGATGATCAGCACGGCGATGACGGCGGCGGCCGGCGGGACGGCCTTCCAGCCGCGCAGCCCGCCGTCCGCGTCCTTGATCGCCCGGGTGAAGGCGTCCTGGTGGACGGCGGTCAGCGAACCGAGCGCGGCGTCGTAGGCGTCGAAGTCGTGGATCGCGCCGCGCTCGCGGCCCATCCGCAGCGTGATGGCGCCGCTGCGGTCCCCCGACGTCGCGAGCGAGCGTATCCGCTGGTCGTCGGCCTGGACGGCCTGGTACGCGCGGAGCGTGCGCTGGAGCGCGTCGGCCTCGCGGCCACGGTCCGCGGTCCGCGCCTCGTCCCCGAAGAAGCCGAGGAACGGCACCTTCTGCCCGGATCCCGCCCGGTACGAGCCGACCTCGCCGCTGACGCCGGCGTAGTAGTTCTCCAGGTTCAGCGGCTTGTCGCCGATGTCGGGATAGAACACCGACAGCGACTTGTCGAGGTAGGTCTGCTCGTAGGTGTCGGCGCGGCCGGGGTCGAGGAGGTAGCGGCTCTGGTCGGCGAACGCGCTGTGGCTGATGGCCCGGGCCCGCGACAGCGACAGGACGGAGTCGAAGCCGTCCTCCTTCGCCTCCCAGATGTGCCCGGCCTGCGCCGACAGCAGGCCCGCCCCGACGACGGCGAGCGCGGCGGTGCCGAGCGTCGCCAGCACCAGCGCCGGGTTCAGCAGCCGCCGGAACGTCCGCGCCAGGTACAGCTGCGTCGCGACCAGCAGCAGCAGGGTCAGCGCCCCGGCGGCGATGACCCAGTCGCGCCCCGCCAGCACCGCCGACCGCTTCGTCTCGTACGCCTGCCGGACGTGCGCGCCGGTGTCGAGCGTGATGTTGTACGCCTTCGGCAGCAGTTCCAGCTTCATCAGGTCGGTGGCCTGCCGGTAGGCGTCGACGACCTGCTTCGGCGGCTCCCCCGCCGGATGGCCGGCCTGCTCGTTCAACTGCATCGCCGACCCGACGAGCCGCTCGTACCGGCCGAGGCCGTCCAGCACGTCCTGGACGGTCTGCCGCAGCGCCGGGTCGCGCCCGGCGAGCTGCGCGGCCTGCACCGCGGCGGAGTCGGCTTCGGCGCGGCGCCGCTCGTACACCTGGAGCGTCCGGTCGTAGCCGATGCCGAGGTCGTGCTGCCGGCCGATCAGCAGGATGTTGGACACCTGCGCGTCCATGTCGCTGAGCGCGAAGTACAGCGTGCTGGTCGCGACGACCTGCGGGCCCGCGTCGTGCCCGATCGTCTGGACGGAGTCGCGCGCGTTCCCGACCGCGACCGTCAGCAGGGCCAGCAGCGCGACGAGCGCGGCCAGCACGAGCGCGACGTGCGCGCGGATCCGGCCCGGGATCGTCCGCAGCCACCGCCCGCGCGCGAACGTCGCGAGCCGCCCCCGGCGCGCCGGACCGGCGACCGCCGCGGCGTCCTCGGGCGGCGGCGCTTGCGGGCCCGCCGCCGGGTCCGCGGTCGTCATCGTCATGGCGTGCCCTCCTGAAGGGACAGCGTGATGGTCGTCCAGGCGCCGACGTGGACGCGGTCGCCGTCGCCGACCGGGACCGGGACGTTCACCGCGATCGGCTCCGTGCCGCCGTTCACCGTCGTCCCGTTGGTGGAGCCGGGGTCGACGAGCAGCCAGCCGCCGCCCGGCCGGGCGAGCAGCACCGCGTGCAGGTGCGAGACGCCAGGGTCCTCGGGCGGGCCGCCGAGGTCGATCTCCGGGGCGATCGCGCGGGACGCGCTGCGCCGGCCGATCCGGATCTGCTCGCCGGCCAGCGGGACGCGGCGCTCGGGGCAGTAGGGCGGGAACTCCAGCGTCGCCGAGTCGGGGCCCTCCTGCGCGATCACGGAGGAGTAGTACTCGCGGTCGGCGACGATCACCGCAGACCAGCCGGACGCCACGGACGATCCGGGGGACTCGGGGGGCGCGGACGGCTCGCCGGGCGGCGCGGGCTCCGGTCCCGGTCCCGGTCCCGGTTCCCCGCCGGACCGGGCGGCGCCGGTCGCGAAGTCGTAGCCGCAGTTCTCGCAGAACCGCCCGCTGCGCGGCGTGCCGCAGTCCGGGCAGGTCTCGGGGGCCGCCGCCTCCTGCTCCGGCGGCGGCGCGGCGGCCCCGCGCTCGCGGGCCGCGGGCTCGGCGATCGGCCCGCCGCCGCGCTCGACCATGGTGAGCTCGGCGCGCGGCGCGCCCTCCATGAGGTCGCCGCACACGTCGCAGTAGTCGTCGGCGGCGGACACGTGCCCGCTCGGGCATACCGGCATGGGCCTCAGCTCCCGGCCTCGTCCGGCGGCGTGCCCGGCGGGGCGTGCGGTGGCAGGTCGTCCTTGCGGGTCCGGACGGTCCGTACCGAGCGGGTGTCGAGCGACATCTCGTCGGCCTTGGCGACGTCCGCCTTCAGCCGGACGGTCCCGGTCGCCGGGTCGATGACGTCCACCACCTTGTCCAGCAGCCCGGCGATCTGCTCGTTGCCGACCTCGCGGGCGAGCACCACGGCGCGGCCGAGCCGGGCGGTCGCGGTGTCCTCGTCGCCCTCGCGCCTGGCCTCCAGGCCCTCCTGGATGGCGTCGGCGAGCTCGGACTGGCCGGTGTGGTGCGCGACCCGCCCGTTGATCCGCGTCGACCTGGCCTCGTCGTCGGTCCACTCGGCCAGGACGTTCCCGGACGCCAGCTCCCGCTCGGCCTCGCCCTCCGCGCCGGGCGCGATCAGCTTCACCCACGCGGCGCGCATCTGCCGCCCGATGTCGCCCGGCTGGACCTGCACGCACAGGTGGTACTCGCGGTTCTCGCTGCCCCAGGCGCCGAGCGGGTAGTCGACGGTCTGCGTCCCGGACTCGGCGTGCCGGCCGGTGAGGTCCTCCACGGCGGGCACCATCTGCTTGAGGAACTTCAGTTCGGCCTGCTGCGGCGTCCACACGCGCAGCGCCACGTCCGCGACCTGCTTGCTCATCGCCGCCCGGGTCATCGCCAGGAAGTCGGCCTCCAGGTCCTTGGGGTCGGGGACGTCCAGGAACCCGCCCAGCAGCGCCGAGGTGATCTTGCGGAGCTCGGCGACCTCCCAGTCGGTGCCGACGCCGCGCGCGTCGCACAGGAAGCGGCCCGAGCACACCCGCAGCGCCGCGTCCAGCTCCTCGTCGCTCTCGTGCTGGTTCTTGCCGTCGGTGAGCAGGATGGCGTGCTTCACCGCGCCGTCCTGGCCGTCGAACAGGCGGTTCGCCAGGCGCAGCCACGAGCCGATCGCGGTGCCGCCGGCCGCGTCGAGCCGGGCCACCGCGTTGGCCGCGCTGCGCCGCGTGGACGCGCTCGCCTCGACCAGCCGCTCCCCCTGCGGGTAGATCATCCGGGGCCGGTTGGCACCCGCGACGACCGCGAACCGCACCCCGTCCCGCAGCACCCCGACCGCCGCCTTCGCCGCGCGCCGGGCGGCGGCCATCTTGCCGCCGTAGGACATCGACCCGGACGTGTCGATGATGATGATCTCCACGGCGTCCGAGCCCGCCCGCGGCCCGGCGTCGTCGGAGTCGGCGTCCTGCGAGCGCGCCTCGACGGTGACGATGGCGTGCATCTCCCGCCCGCCCGCCGGGAGGTAGGGATTCTGGTCCACGCGGATCGTGAACTCGGGACGTTCGCTCATCTGCCGGGCTCCCTCGTCGTCGGCTCGGGCGGCGGGAACTCGATGACCACCACCGTGACGTTGTCGTGTCCCCCCGCGTCCAGCGCCGCCCCCAGCAGCCGCCGCGCCGCCCCCATCGGCCCGCCCGCCGCCTCCGGCCCACACGCGCCCCGGCCGGGGAGCGCGAGGGAGGCCAGCGCCGCCGCGTCCGGCAGGCGGTTCCACAGCCCGTCGCTGCAGATCAGCACCAGCCCGGGGCCGGACGGCTCGAACGAGGCCAGGTGCGGGTCGAACGCGCCCGCGTCCGCGCCCATCCAGGCCGTCAGCAGGTGCGCGCGGCGGTCCGCCCACGCCGCCTCCGCGCTCAGCTCTCCGCGCGCGACCGCCCGCACCGCCCACGAGTCGTCCCTGGTCAGCGGGAACGATCCGGACGGCGACAGCCAGTAGGCGCGGCTGTCGCCCAGCCAGCCGACCGTGACCCGGCCCGCGGCGACGACCGCCGAGACGAACGTGCACGCCGGCCCGGACCCGCCGGGCGCGCCGTCCGCGAGCGCCGCGACGGCCCGGCCCGCCTGCTCGGCCGCCTCGCGGGTCGCCTCGCCGGGGTCGGCGCCCGCCGCGATCCGGTCGAGCAGCACGGCCGACGCCGTCTGCGCCGCGGCCCGCGCCGCCTCCTCCGACCCGGGCGCCGTCGCCACCCCGTCGCAGACCACCCCGCACGCGCCGTGCGGCAGCGCCGCCAGCGCGAACGCGTCCTCGTTGCGGGAGCGGCGCAGCCCGAGGTCGCTGATGCCGGCGCCCAGCGCGGACCGCCCGTCCACGACCAGCTCCGCCTCGACATGCTCGTGCCCGCTCGGCTGCCGCAGCCCGCACGCCTCGCAGAACCCGTCCGCCGCGACGGCCCAGCTCCCGCAGTCGCCGCAGGCCGCGTCCCGGTCCCGGGCCGTGGATCCGCGCACGGCCCCGCCGGGGTCCATGGCGGCGTTCCTGTCCGCGTTCATCGTCAGAACAGCGTCCTCGGGCGGACGGCGTTGGCGCGTCTGACCATCGCGTGGCGGTGGTCGGGGCCGTCCGCGAGCTTGGCGAGCACCCGGTAAGTGTCCTCCAGCTTCGCCCGCAGTCGAGGCTCTTCGAGCGGTATGCCGAGGATGTCCTTTTCTGGACGCAGCTGCGCCGGGGTCCGGTCGGCGCGCAGCCAGGCGATCGCAGCCTCCAGCACCTCGGCGACGAACGCCGAGTACCGCTCGGTGTCGAGGCGCAGGGACCGCAGCCGCCGTCCCGCGTCCACCAGCGCCGCCGCGTTCAGCTCCGCCGCCGGACGGCCCCGGACCGCCGCCCCGACCGCGCCGAGCTGCGCGGCGAGATAGTGGCTGGAGATGCGCGGCACCGAGTCCAGGACGCGTCCCGCGCTGCCCCGGTCGCCGCCCGCCAGATAGGCGCGGGCCAGCCCGAACGCGGCGCTGACATGCGTCGGGTCGGTGCGCCACACCGTCGCGTAGAAGCCCCCGGCGACCACGTGCTCGCCCAGCAGCTCCTTGCAGAAGCCGAGCGCCAGCTTCGGCGCCTGCTCCCCCGGCATCAGGTCGTACAGGTCGGAGAACACGGCGGCGGCGTCGGCGGCGCGGCCGTCCGCCAGCGCGCGGGCGCCCCGGTACCAGTCGACCCGCCAGTCGTCGGCCTGCTCGGCGTCCAGCTCCTCCAGCAGCCGCCCCGCGAGCTCCAGGTCGCCCAGCTCGATCCGGACCCGGACCAGCGCGAACCGCACCTCCCGCGAGGCCACCGGCGCGGCGGCCAGCGCCGCGGCGAGGTCGCCCGGGTCGCGGGCGGTCAGCCCGGCCAGGAACGCGGCGGCCGGATCGGAGCCGTACACGAGTGGGACGGGCAGCGCGATCGCCGCGGCGGCCGGCTCCAGCGGCGCCAGCACCGGCGCCGCGCCGTCCTGCGAGGGGTCGGGGTCGATGATGTCGGTCCCGGCGGTGTGCTGCTCGGGGCCGAACAGCGGCGACGGCGCCGGACGGGCCGTGCCGTCCTCCGCCGACAGCACCTCGCGCAGCACCCCCGTGAGCTGCTCGGCCATCTCGGCGGCGCTCTGGAACCGGCGGGCCGGATCGGGGTGCGTGGCGCGGCGCAGCAGCCGGTGGTACGACTCGTGCCGCTGGAACAGCGGCACCTCCTCGCGCGGCGGCAGGCTGCGCAGGTGCCGCCGGGTGTAGCCGCGGAACGGGAAGCTCAGCACCGCGAGCGTCCGGCCCACCGTGTACAGGTCCGACACGATCGACGGGCCCGACGAGCCGATCTCCGGCGCCTGGTAGCCGGGCGTGCCGAAGATCGGGCTGTCGACGTCGAACGCGCGCCGCACGCCGCCGAGGTCGATCAGCTTCAGCTGCTCCTCGGACTGGATCGCGTTGTCCGGCTTGAAGTCGCAGTACAGCAGGCCGACGCCGTGCAGGTAGCCGAGCGCGCTCAGCACCTCCAGGCCGTAGGCGAGCACCTGGCCGAGCGGCAGCGCCGCCTGCTCGCCCTCCCGGTCGCGGCGCTCGAGCAGGATCTCCTTCAGCGACCGGCCGCCGACGTACTCCATGACGATGTAGCCGGAGTCGTCGTGCCGCACGAAGTTGTAGATCTTGACGATGTTGGGGTGCTCGACCTCGGCCAGGAACGCCCGTTCGGCCGCCGCGGCGGCGAGGGAGTCGGCGTCGCCGGTGTCCAGCAGGCCCTTCAGCACCACCCACCGCTCGCTGACGTTGTGGTCGCGGGCCAGGTACACCCAGCCGAGCCCGCCGTGCGCCAGGCAGCCCAGCACCTCGTACTGCCCGCCGATCACCTCGCCGGGCTTCAGCTTCGGGGTGAAGGAGAACCGGTGCCCGCAGGTCGCGCAGAACCCCTCGGTGCGGCCCGGCCGGCCGTCCCGGCTGCGGCCGACCTTCTCCCCGCACCGGCTGCAGTACCGCCGGTTCTCCGGGACCTCCGGGTTCTCCATGATCGCCGACGCCGGGTCGCGGAACGGCACGGGCGGCACCTCGACCAGGCCCGCGCCGAGCATCCCGCGCCGGGCCGAGCCGGTGGAGCCCGTCCCGCGCGTCCCGCCGCGGGACGCGGTGCGGCCCGACCCCCCGGACCCGCTCGTCCCGGACCCGCCGGTCGGCTCGCTCCCCGGCCCGCCCGACGACCCCGCGCCCGACGACCCCGCGCCCGACGATCCTGCGCCGGACGGGCCGGTGCCGGACGGGCCGGTTCCCGGGGCCGCGCCGTTCGGCCGCTCGACCGACGTCGCGGGCGCGTTCACGATCGTCACCGGAGCCGCGCCCAGGGAGGAGCCCGAGCCGGACGACGCGGACGACGCGCCCGCGCTCACCGGGTCGGCGGGCGGCGGCTCGGCGAGCGGCGCCATCCCGCAGACGTCGCAGAAGCCGTCCGCGCCGACCTCGCCGGTGCAGCCGGGCTGGGTGCATCGGGTCATGGGGTCCCCGTCCCGTTCTCACGCGCCCTGATCGCGCGTTGGTACTCGGCCAGCAGCGTGGTCGCCCGGCGCAGGTCGCACGGCGCCGTCCACAGCACGTCCCGGGCCTGCCCGTGCAGCGCGGCGAGCGCCTCGTCCTCGGCGAGCCCGAGCCGCGCCGCCTTGGCGCGGTACGCCTCCAGCCGCCCGCGCAGCTCGCCCCGCCGGTCGAGGAGTCCCTGGCTGAGACGCAGGTCGTCGCGCGCCCGTTCCAGCTCCTGCGCGGCGGCGGCCTCCAGCGCGGCGACGCAGCCGGCCATCTCCACCCAGCGGCCCGCCTCGCGCAGCCGCTCCAGCGCCGCGAGCCGATCGCGCAGCGCGCCGCCGCGCCCCCGCGCCGGCTCCGGCACGTTCGGCGCGTGGATCTTCAGCAGCACCGCCGCGTGCGCCTCGCAGGCCGCCCGCTCGGTCGCCTCGACCCGCTCGACGGCCTCGGCGAGGCCCGCGACCAGCTCGGGGTACTCGTCGCGGAGCCGGGCGACCCCCGCCAGCTCGTCGCCGATCGAGGTCAGCGACGCGCGGACCCGGTCCAACCGCGAGGTGTCCGGCTTGCCGCCCGGGCACAGCGACAGCGGATCGGTGCGGACGAGCCGCCCGAGCGCCGTCAGCTCGCGGCCCAGCCGGTCCAGCTCCGGATGGCGGGTGCCGTCGAGGGAGTGCGCCAGCCGCGCCGTCTTCCGCCAGCTCTTCTCCGCCCGCTCCAGCGGCTTCAGCAGCGCCGACCACGCCGCGTCCGCCGCCGCGACCTCCTTCGCCACGAACGCGTACGCGTCGGACATCATCCCGACCGCCTCGTCCAGCGTGGCGCGCTTGTCCTGCGGGCCGAGCAGCGTGCGGTCCTCCAGCGGGATCTCGCCGTCCGGCAGCTCGACCGACCGCCCCGACAGCAGCCCGGTCAGCTCCACCAGCGCCGCCGCGTCCGGCCGCGACGACCGGCCGCGCAGCGCGCACGCCTCGTCCAGCACCCGCTGGTAGGCGTCGAAGACCCGCCACAGCGTGGCCAGCCGGGCCCGCACCGCCTCCCAGCGCCGCCACGTCTCCCCGGCGAGCCGGGCGCCCTTCAGCAGCCGGACGCCGGTGTGCCCGTCGAGCTCCAGCAGCGACGCCGCGATCCGCTCCCGGTCGGCCTGGAGCGACTTGAGGGCATGGTCGATCCCCTCCCGGCTCATGGGCGCGGCGGCCCCGGGCCCGCTCTCGTCCACCTCAGCCCCGCGTTCGGTTCTCTCGGTCCCCGTGCGCGCCCCCGTACCGGCGGTCTGGGAGCAAGGACCGCTCAAGTATCGGGCGTGCGCTCTCCGACAAGTGTGATCCGTGACACTGGCGGAGGACAAGGTGCTGACCCGCGCGACAGCCCCCGCCTCCGTGGGACGATCGGCGCGGGCCCGTACCCTGGTGCGCCGGGAACCCCGCCGCCCGAGGCGGCGTTACGCAGGTAGGCCCAGATGAGAGGAGTGGTGAGTCCGCGGTGTCGGACCCCAGTCACAGACCCGGTGCCCCATGCTGACGGCGGTGCTGGGAGTGCTCGCGGTGATCGTTCTCACCGCCGCCACCGGATACTTCGTCGCCCAGGAATTCGCCTACGTCGCCGCCGACCGCGCGTCCCTCGAGCAGGCCGCCGCGCGCGGCGACGCGTCCGCCCGCCGGGCCGTCAGGGTCATCGGCCGGCTGTCGTTCATGCTGTCGGGCGCGCAGCTCGGCATTACGATGACCACGCTGGTCGTCGGGTTCATCGCCAAGCCCGCCCTCGCCGAGCTGATACGGCCGCTGCTGGACGCCGCGGGCGTGCCGGCGGGCGCGACCGGCGCGATCGCGCTGGCCACCGGGTTCGTCCTGGCCACGCTGATCCAGATGCTGCTGGGCGAGCTGTTCCCCAAGAACCTCGCCCTGGCTCGCGCCGAGTCGCTGGCGCGCGCGCTGTCCCGCTCCACGCTGCTCTACCTGACGGTCGCGGGCCCGCTGATCCGGCTGTTCGACCGCGCCGCCGAACGCCTGCTGCGCGCCGTCGGCGTCGAGCCCGTCGAGGAGCTGCACAGCGGCGCCACCCTCGAGGAGCTCGGCGACATCATCGGCAAGTCGCAGAGCTCGGGGCACCTGCCCGCCGACCTGTCCGGCCTGCTCGACCGCGCGCTGTCGTTCGGCGACCTCACCGCCGACGCGGTGATGGTGCCGCGCCCGCAGGTCAGCACGCTGCCCGCCACCGCGCCGGCCGCCGACCTCGTCGCGCTGATCCGCGAGACCGGGCACAGCGCCTACCCCGTCTACGACGGCGAGGTCGACGACGTCGTCGGCGTCGCGGGCGTCCGCGAGGTCGCCGACGACGCCCTCGACCCCGCCACGCCGATCGGGCGGATCGCCCGGCCCGCCCTGCTCGTCCCCGGCAGCCAGCCGCTGTACGGGGTGATCGAGCGGATGCGCGAGTCCGGCGAGGAGTTCGCCTGCGTGGTCGACGAGTACGGCGGCCTGGCCGGCATCCTCACCTTCGAGGACGTCGCCGAGGAGCTCGTCGGCGAGATCACCGACGAGACCGACGCCCGCGAGGACGCCCCGACCAGCGGCCCCGACGGGTCCTGGCTGGTCGACGCCGGCATGCGGATCGACGAGGTCGGCCGGCTCACCGGCCTCGACCTGCCCGAGGGCGACGCCTACGACACCCTCGGCGGCCTCGTCATGGCCGAGCTGCGCCGGCTGCCCTGCCCCGGCGACCGCCTCACCGTCGCGCTGGACGGCTCGTCCGGGCACGCCGAGCTGGAGGTCGTCAGCGTCGCCCGCCGCGTCGCCGAGAAGATCCGGATCCGCACGGCCGCCGCGCCGGCGCCCGCGGACCGCCCGGAGATCTCCGACCCGCCCTGCGCCGCCCCGCGCCCCGAGGAGGTGTCGTGGACCCGCTGACCTCCCTGCTCATCACCGTCCTGCTGCTGATCGGGAACGGCTTCTTCGTCGCCTCGGAGTTCGCGCTGGTCGCCGCCAACCGGTCCCAGCTCGAACGCGCCGCCGGCCGGGGCAGCCGCCCCGCGGCCGCGGCCGTCGCGGGCGTCCGCGAGCTGTCGCTGATGCTCGCCGGCGCGCAGTTCGGCATCACGATGTGCTCGCTCGGCCTCGCGATCGTCACCGAGCCCGCGTTCGAGCACCTCCTCGAACCGCCGCTGCACGCGGCCGGCGTCCCCGAGGCCGGCGCGAAGGCCGCCGCCCTCGCCTGCGCCCTCGGCGTGATCACGTTCCTGCACATGGTCGTCGGCGAGATGGCGCCGAAGTCCTGGGCGATCGGTAACCCGGAACGGTCGGCGATCTTCCTGGCGCTGCCGTTCCGCGCGTTCGCGAAGGTGTCCCGGCCCGTCCTCGCCGCGCTGAACGCCGCCACCAACGGGCTGCTGCGGCTCGTCCGGGTCACCCCCCGCGACGAGCTCGACGACCACACCGACCCGGCCGGGCTGAGCCACCTGGTCGGCGAGTCCCGGCGCCTCGGCCTCATCGGGCGGCACGACCACGAGCTGTTGCGCCGCGCGATCTCCGCGCGGGAGGCGACCGTCCGGCACCTGGTCATCCCCGCGTCCTCGGTCACCACCATCGACGCGGGCGCGTCCGCCGCCGACATCCGCCGCACCGCGACCGCCAGCGGCCACAGCCGCCTCCTCGTCCGCGGCCCGGACGGCGCCGCCACCGGCATCGTCCACGTCCGCGCCGCCATCACCGAACCGGACGGCGACCGCCCCGCGGGCGAGCTCGCCTACCCGGCGCCCACCCTCACCGCGCGGACGACCGTCCTGGACGCCGTCAGCCGGATGCGCCGCGCCCGCGCCCAGCTCGCCGTCGTCAACGGCGACCGCGGCGAGTTCGCGGGCATCGTCACCCTCGACGACCTCCTGGCCGAGCTCCTGGCGACCAACCCGCACTGACGCCCCCCCCGGCCGCCCCGCGGAGGATCACCGATGATCGTTTCCATGTGAGACGTTAGACACGGGCAGAAGGGGACACATACGGCCCCGGGGTCGAACTGGGACGGGATGGCGTCGGTGAACAACACAACGGAACCCAACGAGCCGGACGACGTGCCGGAGCCCGCTCTCGACGCCCGCCCGGATCTGGAGACAATGCCGCTGACCGAGACGTCCGGGGTGGAGACGCCGGCTCTCGGCACCGAACAGGTCCCCTGGGGCGGCCGCGAACTCGTCGAGAGCGTCTACGGACCGCTGACCGACCACTACGAGCGCCTCCAGGCCGGGTCGGCCGGGGACGGGCCCGGCTGGTCCGCCCAGATCGCCGCGCTCCGCGCCCTGCGCACCGGGCACGTCGCGGGCGACTGGGAGACCCTCGCCCGCCTCCTCGTCGCCCCCGGCTCCCTCGAAGCGACCGACGCCGTCCGCCTCGTCCGGATGGAGAACGAGCCGGAGACCGTCCGCGCCCTCGTCAACGACCTCAAGGCCGCCGGCGAACGCACCCTCCTCCTCACGTCCACCCCTGAGCAGGCCGCCGCCCTCCTCGAAACCACCGAGGACCTCTTCACCCTCCTCGTCGAAACCCAGCCGCCCGCCCCGGACGAGCCCCTGCCCCAGAACGACGAGGCACCCGCCTCCGTCCCGATCCCGCCGGGCGACGAGACGCTCAAACTGCCGACCATCCCGGACGACGCCACGGCCGTGCAGCCGATCGTCCAGGACCCACCCGCAGCCGCCGAGACCGCTCCTCCCGAACCGCAGACGCAGTTCAGGGAGGACTTCGGCTCCCACGGCACGGTCGAGTTCAAGCCCGTAACCGGCCTCCCCGACCCGGGAGCAGCCCCCACACCCCCTCCGGACGCCACCCGAGCCGACCCCCTGCCGGCGGCAAGCGCAGCGGACCCGACCCGCGCCGAACCGCCAATCGCGGGCACGGGTGAGACGCCGCAGGACGTGCCAACCGCTGAGGCCGCCGCGCAATACGCGGCGCCGCGTCTGGAAACCGCGGCGGACGCCACACTGCCCGCCCCGGCGGCCCCCGCACCCGGCGCGGGCCAAGACCTGACGAACACGCAGGCCAGCGCGAGTGCGGCGGACGTGACGATGCCTGATCCGGCAGGGGACATACCCGGTGCGGGTGACGTGCCGGTCGGGGAAGGGGGCGCGCCCTGGGTCGAGCAGTTGGCTGCTGAGACGGGCAGTGCGCAGGGCGACGCGCTCGGTGCGGAATCCGTAGCGGGGGCTGGCCGCGTCGAGGCGCCGCGCGGTCCTGCGGGGAATGAGCCCGGCGCGTCACGAGGCGTCGCGATGCCGCAGGACGTTCCGGCTGGTGAAGGTGTCGCGCCTCCGGTGGCGCCGCTTGGGGAAAGCGGTGCGGGCGCCACGTTGGCGGGCCCGGTGGGCGCGACCGGTGCGGCGGATCAGCCTGGTGGGCCGGGTTACGCGGACCCTGCGGGCGTGACGCCGGTGCGGCCGCCGGGTTGGGCGGACGCTGCGTCCGGCGGTGAAGCGGGGATTGACTACACGCTGGCCGAGGCCGGAGGAAGCGCGGCGGGTGAGACGTTGCCGGGCGGGCGTGCGGGGGCGGACGTCCAGGGGCCGGAGTCATGGGTTCGGGGTGCGGTGCTGCGGCCGGTCGGTGAGGCGTGGACGCGGTCGTGGCGGGAGGAGGCCGGGCTGCTGCGGCGGGGGCTGATGTGGCTGGAGCAGTGGCCGCGGGACGCGGAGGCGCTGGCGGCCGTCCGGGCGGAGGGGGTTGCCCGCAAGGAGGCGTTGGACGCGGAGCTGGCCGGGCTCGCGCAGGCCATCGAGGAGGCGCGGGGCGCGGCGCAGACCGCGGAGCAGCGGGCCGTCGAGGCGGAGGCCGAGGCGGAGCGGCTCGTCGCGGTCCAGCGCGAGGCCGAGGCGGAGCTGGCGGGCCCGCGGGCGGAGGCGGAGCGGCTGCAGGCCGCCGCGGACGCGGCGGGCGCCGAGGCGGGCGAGCTGACGCGGGTCGCGGACGAGGCGTTCGCGCGCTGCACGCAACTGGACGAGCGGGCCCGCAACGCCCAGCACGAGTTGCAGGGCGCGCAGCAGGTGGAGGCGTCGCTGAAGGACGAGCTGGCGCGGGCGCAGGAGGCGCTGCCGGCGGCGGCGGAGGAGGCGGACAGGCTGGCCGCCGTGGACGCCGACGCCTCGGCGGAGGGCCATGCGGCCTACTACCGGCTGGTGTCGGCGGAGTCGGCGCTGGCGGCGGTGCGGCGGAAGATGTCGGTGGCGCAGCGGCTGCACGTGGCGGCGCCGCCGTCGGACTTCAAGAGCGTCCGGGCGGAGGTGCGGGCGCGGACGCGGGAGGCGGACGAGGCGGCGAAGCGGGCGCAGGAGGCGAAGGACGCGGCGGAGCGCGCGGAGGCGCACCGGCAGGGGCTCGCGGGGTTCGTGTCGGAGGGCGGGGCGCGGCTGGCGACGGCGCGGGAGGCGCAGGAGCGGTTGACGACGGAGCTGGCGTGGCTGGCGACGGAGCGGGAGACGGCGGGCGCTGAGCATCAGGAGCGGGCCAGGCATGCGGCGGAGGCGGTGGACCGGGCCACGCAGGCGGGGCTGGAGGCGCGCGCGGCGCACCAGGCCGCGCGGGTGATCGAGGAGCGGGTTGAAGCCGCGGTGGCGGCCCGGGAAGGGGCGCTGGCGGCGGCGCAGCAGGCGCGGTCGGACGCGGACGCGGCGACGGCGCGGGAAGCCGAGGTGCGGGCGGCGCTGGAGCGGCGCGCCGCGGACGGCGAGCGGGAGACCGCCGCGCATGCCGTGGAGCTGGAGTCGGCGGCGGAGGCCGAGGCGCGGTCGCGGGAGAACGTCCGGGAGATCTGCGGCGCGGACCCGGCCGAGGACCCGGAGACCGTCGCGCAACACCAGCGGCTCGCGATGGCGCGGATCGAGGAACTGGGCGGCTTGCTGGAGGGCGGCGAGGCCGACGGCGCGGCACTGCTGCCCAGAGCCGATGTGGTGGTCGGGACGCCGCTCGGCGTGGGCGCCGCGCTGGCGGACGAGCGGTTCGACGCCCTGGTGGCGGTGGGCGGGCTCGCGGACGCGGAGTTCCTCGTCGGCGCCGTCCGGACGCGCCGCTGGTTCCTCGTCGGCCCGCCCGTCGGCGAGGCGCCGGAGGGGGAGGGGCGCGGGACGTTCGAGCGTTCCGCCGTCGCCGCGCCCCACCTGCTAGTGGACGGCTCCTAGATCAGTCGTCGTCATCGTCGTCGCCGGGGACGATCAGGTGCAGGAGCCAGCCGACGATGCCGACGACGATCGCGCCCCAGAAGGCGGGCCAGAACCCGCTGACGTGGAACGGCAGGTCGAGGCGGTCGGCGACGGCGCTGGTCAGCCAGAGCAGCAGGCCGTTCACCACCAGCCCGATCAGGCCGAGGGTGAGGATGTAGAAGGCGCAGCCGAGCGTCTTGACGATCGGCTTGATGAGGGCGTTGACCAGGCCGAAGATGACCGCGACGCAGAGCAGCGTCAGGGCCCGGTGGGCGGTGTCCCGGCCGGTGAGCGTGATGCCGTCGAGCAGCGTGGCGGCCCAGAGGGCGACCGCGGTGATGACGACCTTGAGAAGAATGCGCACACCATGATGATGGTGGGAGAGATCGCGAAAACCATCCCTCTGCGCGGCGATTCGCCGGACTTCTCGCTCATCATCCGGAACGACCGGCGGCGCGATCAGTCGTCGGTGCGGTCGAAGAACGGGGACCGGGCGGAGACCTGCGACCGCGGCCCGACGCGGGTCGCCTGCGCGGCCGGCGCGGGCGCGGGCGCGGGCGGCGCGGGTGCGGCCGGCGCGGGCGCGGCCGGG
>NZ_JASNWF010000001.1 GCF_030283205.1 Actinomadura opuntiae | reverse complement strand
CCTTCACCGCGGACAGGTCCACCTCGTGCTCGGCGGCCAGCTTGCGCACCAGCGGCGTGACGTACGGGCCCTCGCCCGCGGGCGCGGTCTCGGCGGCCGGCTGCTGGGCCTGCTGCTGGGCGGGCTGCTGGGACGCCGGGGCCGGCGCGGGCGGCTGCTGCTGCTGTTGCTGGGCCGGCGCGGGCGCCGGCGGGGCGGCGGGCTGCTGCTGCGCGGGCGGCGGCCACGCGGCCGGCGGCGGCGCCTGCTGCTGCTGCTGGGCCTGCTGCTGGGGCTCGGGCTGCGCCGGGGCGGACTCCTCCTGCGCCGGCGCCTCCTGCGCGGAGGCCTCCTGCGCGGGGGCCTCCTGCTCCTGGGACTCCTGGGCCGGGGCCTCCTGCGCGCCGCCGCCGGACGGGGCGTCGCCCTCGTCCCCGATGACGGCCAGCTCGGCACCGACCTCGACGGTCTCGTCCTCGGCGACGGTGATGCTGGTCAGGATGCCCGAGGCGGGTGAAGGGATCTCGGTGTCGACCTTGTCGGTCGACACTTCGAGAAGCGGCTCGTCGGTCTCGACGCGCTCACCCTCCTTCTTCAGCCAGCGGGTGACGGTGCCCTCGGTGACGCTCTCGCCGAGCTGGGGCATAGTGACGGAGACCGGCATGGCTCTCAGCGACTCCTTCGAGAAAATTACTGTGCGCGGCTGTTCAGCCGTGCACGTGCAACGGCTTGCCGGCGAGGCGACCTATCTCATTCAGCCTGGACAGCATTCGGGTCGGCGACGCGGCCGAATCCGCGTCGCCGACCCCTTTCACGATTCGGATAGAACCGAGGTCTTTTTCGTGCCTTGAAGCCTAGTGCGCCCCCATGAGCACGCCCATCGGATCCGGCAGCTCTGCATGCAAGGACCAGGAGCGGTTCGTGAGCTCTTCGACGGTGGCGCCGGACTTCCGCGCCTTGAGCAGTTCCTCGGGGTCGAACGCCGGTCCCACCGAGTCGGCGGCGTACTCCGGGCCGTGCATGTAGTGCGTGGCGTCGTCGGGCTCGGTGAAGTTGTCGATCTGCATCTCGACGAAGTTGCCGTCCGGGTCCCGGTAGTACATCGACGTCGTCACGCCGTGCGCGATCGACACGGCGGGCGTGATCCCCTGGTCGCGCAGGAGCACGTACCGGTCCAGGAGGCCGTCGAGGTCGTCGAAGGTGTAGGCGACGTGGTGCATACAAGCGGTGGTGGGGCTCTTGCGCTCCAGCGGCGTGGGGGGATTGAGCAGCGCGATCCGGTGATGCTCCTCGTCAAAGGTGATGAAGGTCAGGGCGTCGTCCTCGTAGACCACGTGCCCGTCCAGGACGGTGCAGTACCAGTCGCGCATCGCAGCTGGCTGGCCGGTCTGGAACACGACGTGCGCGAATTTCGGGGTCGGCATCGCAGGGTCCTCCTCGGTGCGCCGGCGGATCGATCACCGGCCGGCTCGGGCTGTGACGCAAGGCACACAATAGTTACTATATTTGATAACAGCAAGGGTGAACTGGTCATTCTCCCGATCCCGCGGGCGCATCAGGCGACCTCGGTGCCGTCGGTACGGACGAGGCGCCCGTAGGCCTGCCGGACGGCCGGCAGCAGCCGGGCGGCCGCCTCGGGATCGGCTTGCTCGGTACGGAGTTTGAGGATGTCGCCGTTGCGCCGATCGGCCGGGACGTGGTCACCGCGGGCCGCTATCAGCGTATGGAAGTGCCGGTGGTTCTCCCCGAAGACCAGCAGGTACGTGGCCGGCGCGCCGGTGGCCTCGGTGACGGCCGCGACCAGATCCCTCGCGCGCCGGGCGAAGGTGACCAGTTCCGCGTCGTCGAGACCGGTGATGAGATCGGCGTGGCGCCTGGCCCGCAGGATGAACCAGCCGGGCACCTCGTATCCCGGGACGATCTCCGCGGCCCACAAGGGATCGCTGAACACCCGTGCGGTATCGCGGGCCTGCTCCATCTCGCACATCAGGCATGGATTCTCTGTGTCGTTCACGGTTTCCCTTCCGCGACGTCAGCGCAGATCGAGGGCCGCCGCCACGATGCTGTCGGTGTCGATGCGGTGGTGGCGGTACACCTCGTCGAGGTCGCCGGACTGGCCGAACCGGGTTACCCCCAGGTGGCGCGCGCGAACATTGTTGACAGCGGCCAGGAAGGCCAACGTGTGAGGATGCCCGTCCAGCACGGTGACCAGCGGGGAGCTCCGGTGCGCGGGGAAGGCGGCGTCCAGGATCCAGCTCGGCCCCTCGCCCTGGCCCGACCGGTTCTGCAGCGCCTCGAACAGCAGTCCTGGACTGGTCACGCACACCACGTCGGCGGGCACGCCCGACGCCGTCAGCCGGTCGGCCGCGGCCAGCGCCTCGGGCAGGAGGGCGCCCATGGCCGCGATGGTCACCGCGGGTGCGCCCTCGGCGCGGCGTATCGGGTACGCCCCTGCGACGACCTGGCGGCGCCGCAGCTCCCGGGCCGCCGGGTCGTCCGGGACGCCCGCCAGGGACTGGTCCACTGGCCGGGTAGACAGCCGCAGATAGGCCGACGTGCCGTCCGGGCGGCCGAGCCGGGCCAGCGAGGCCAGCAGCGTCCATTCGACGTCGATGGCGAAGGCGGGCTCATAGGTGACGCAACCCGGCTGCTCCAACCCGACCGACGGGGTGGTGATCGACTGGTGAGCGCCGCCCTCGGGGGCGAGCGAGACGCCGGACGGCGTGCCGACGAGAATGGACTGGCCGCCGGCGTAAATGCCGAACGACCAAGGCTCCAGCGCCCGCTCGACGAACGGGTCGTAGAGCACCCCGATCGGCAGCAACGGGCGTCCCCAGCGGCTCCAGGTCGCGCCGAGCTCGCCGAGCAACCCGACCAGGTTCGTCTCGGCGATGCCCAGCTCCAGATGCTGACCGGATGGGCGCTCCCGCCAGTGCAGGATCGTCTCGGGGTCGTCGTCGAACCAGTCCCGCCGCTCGCGCGCCGACCAGACACCGACCTTGTTGACCCAACCGCCCAGGTTGGTGGACGAGCTGACGTCCGGGCACAGCGTGACAACCTGCCGCGCCGCCTCAGGGGCTGCGCGGGTGAGGTCGAGCAGGGTCCGGCCGAGCGCGGCCTGGGTGGTGGTGCGGCCGCTCGGCGTCCGGCCGATGTCGGACGGGATCGCCGCGACCGCTCCCGCGGGGACCGGTTCCCTGCGCAGGCGCAGCGCGGTCTCGGCGCACAGCCGCCCGGCCGCCGAGTCCGGGGCGAAACGGGCCCACGGCTCGTCCGGCGACATCCCGACCCGGGCCGCCAGGGCGGCGAACTGCTCGGCCGACAGCAGCGACGAGTGGTTCTGGGGGTGCCCTTCGCTGGCCAGCCCATGCCCCTTCACCGTGTAGGCGAAGATCACGGTCGGCCGGTCGTCGCCGATGGCGTCGAGCGCGTCGCCGAGCGCGTCCAGATCATGACCGCCGAGGTCGCGGACCGCCGCGTGGATGGTGTCGTCCCGAAGGGTGCCCAGCAGGCCCCGCACCGCCGCGGAGTCCGGCCCGGACCCGGGCAGCCGCTCACGCAGCTGTTCCGGAGCGCACCTCAGCAGCCGCTGGTACTCCGGATTGGTCATCGTGTCCAGGCGTCGCCTGAGCGCCTCGCCTCCGGGCCGGGCGAACAACTCCTCCAGAAGGCGGCCGTACTTGACCGTGATGACCTGCCAGCCCGCCGCGTCGAACATGCCCTGCAGGCGGGTCGCGCCGATCTCGGGCACGACGCGGTCCAGCGACTGCCGGTTCAGGTCGACGATCCAGCACACCTCGCCGAGCTCGCCGACCATGGGGTCGAGGATCGCCTCCCAGCAGGCGCCCTCGTCCAGTTCGGCGTCACCGACCAGGGAGAACTGCCGTCCCGTGCCGGGGCCGCCGCCCTTGGACTCGACGTAGCGGCGGGCCAGCGCACCCCAGATCGGGGCCGTCGCGCCGATGCCGACCGAGCCCGTGGAATAGTCCACCACGTCGGGGTCCTTGGAACGGCTCGGGTAGCTCTGCAGTCCGCCGAAGGCACGCAGCGTCGTGAGGTGCTCCTCCTCCAGGCCGCCCAGCAGATAGTTGATCGCGTGCAGCACGGGCGAGGCGTGCGGCTTGACCGACACGCGATCCGCCGACTTCAGGCAGCCGAACCACAGCGCGGTCATGATCGTCACCATCGAGGCGCTGGACGCCTGGTGCCCGCCGACCTTCAGACCGGAGGGATTGGCCCGTTTCCGGTTGGCGTGATCGATGATGGCGGTGGACAGCCACAGCACCCGTTCTTCCACCTGACGCAGAGCATCGATGCGTTCCGCTCCCGGGCGCGGCGGGGACAGCGCCGTCGCGTTCGTCATGGTCACCTCCAGGGTGTTATCACATATAGCATGCCAGGCCGGGGTAGCTGATCGCTATAGTTGATATCGACCTACCCACCGCAAACAAGGGATCCGACGTGGCGACACCACGGGGGGCCGTCCGCCCCATCACGTCCCGATCGGTGGTCGATCAGGCCACCGACGAACTGCGCCGCGCGATCCTGGCCGGCACGCTCGCCCCGGGCGAGGAGTACTCGCTGCGCGAGCTGGCCGGCATGCTGAACATCAGCTTCATCCCGATCCGCGAGGCGCTGCGGATCCTGGAGAGCGAGGGCCTGGTCATCTCGCGGCCCGGCCGCAGCACCGTCATCGCGCCGCTCGACCTGGACGACCTGCACGGGATCTACCGGCTGCGGCGGACCCTCGAACCGGAGATCGCCAGGCGCTCGTGCGTCCTGCTGACCGACGAGGAACTGGACGCTCTGCACGCGCAGGCCGCCGGATTCGGGATCAGGGAACACGGCATGGCCGACATCTACGAAGGGCACCACGCGTTCCACCTCGCGCTCCTGGCACCCGCCGCGACGACCTGGGACATCCGGACCCTGACCACGCTCTGGCGCGCCGGCGAACGCTACATCCGGATCGGTTTCGGCAAGCTCGATCCAGACCCCGCCGAGCACGAACGCCGCGGGAAGGCGCACGTCGACCTCGTCGCTGCCTTCCGCAGCCGCGATCCCGACACCGCCGCCGCCGGCATCGAAGAGCATCTGTCCCGCAACGAGCAGATCGCCCTCGGCGCCCTCGGGGACACGCCTCACTCTTGATCTCCGTCTCGGCTCGGCAGGTGTTCTGTCCCCGTGAGGTTGTGGGGGCGCGGCCGGCGGGTGGGTCCGATCGCCTCCACGACGGCAGCGAGATTCGCATGTTCCCGCTGGGGCGCGAAGGGATCAAGCGGCCCCACCGGCACCCCGGCCATCCATACAGGGGACGGTCTCCGTCACCGGTGGTCGGCTTCGGGGACGGATGCCCGGAAACCGAGACCGTCGCCTTCGATCACCAGCGGGCCGGCGCCCTCGTAGGGCACGAACAGGGCCTCGCCCGGAGTGAGCAGTTCGGTGGCGCCGCCGCGCGCCACGCTGAGGGTGCCCTCGAGGCAGAGCACCGCGCTGGGGCCGGGGACCGGGATGCTGATGGGCGGGCGCGGGCGCAGCCTGGTCAGTTGGAACTGCGCGGCAGGGGCCGGATACAGCTCCTCGCCCGTGGGCAGGACGGACGGCTCCAGCACGTCGGGCTGCGTCGGGGTGAAGTCGGTGACCGCGGCGAGTTCGGCCTTGTCGATGTGCTTGCCGGTCAGGCCGCCTCGCAGCACGTTGTCGGAGGAGGCCATGATCTCCACCGCCGTTCCGCGCAGGTAGGCGTGGATGGTTCGCGGCGCGGTGTAGAGGGCCTGCCCGGGCTGCAGCGCACTCAGGTTGAGGAGCAGGGAGGCCACCACCCCCGGATCGTCAGGGCGGTCCGCCGCGATCATCGCCGCCGCTCGGTGCGCGGGGTCGGGGTCGGTCGCGTCCGCGTCGCGTACCTCCGCGACCAGGGCGGAACGATCGGCGGCAGGCCAGGCGTTCAGCGCTCCCAGCGCCGCCTCGGGGCCGCCCTCCTCCAGGATGTCCGCGAGGCGCCGTAGCCGGGTGCCGTTCAGGGCCCGCAGCAGGCGCGCGGCGATCTCGGGCGCGCGGAAACCGGACAGCGCTTCGAACGCGGTGACGGCGTAGATCAGTTCCGGCTTCGGCCAGTCGTCGCGGTAGTTGCGGGTGGCGGAGTCGAGTGGGATCCCGAGCGCTTCCTCGCGCGCGAACCCGCGGCGGGCCTGCTCGGAGTCGGGGTGCACCTGGATCGACAGTGGCTTGGCGACCGCGAGGATCTTGAGCAGGAAGGGCAGGCGGTCGTGTCCGGGGCCCAGCAGGCCGGCGCGGTTCGCCTCGATCGCCGTCAGCAGGTCGGTCCCGTCGGCGAGCCTGGACGGCGCGGCCGGATGCGCCCCGACCCAGACCTCCGCCTCAGGGCCGGCCGTGGGCGAAGGCCTGCCCTGCAGGTCCGCGATGACCGTCCGTGAGCCCCAGGCGTAGTCGCGAATGGGGTTGTCCAGCCGGTGGAGCTGAAGCTGCGTGCCAGTGTGCATGTCGTTCGGCTTGAGGTTCCTGGGGGCGTGGCTCGAGGTGCGGTAGGTCGCACGGTCCGGCGGGCCGATGATGACTCGCCGGACCGTTCAGCCGCCTACTTGGTGAGCGGGGCGAGCTTGGGGTCGGTGGCATACGCCTGGGCGGCGTTCTCCTTGGTCACGATGACCGGCGGGAGCAGGTACGCCGGGACGACCTTCACACCGTTGTTGTAGCTGTTGGTGTCGTTGATCTGCGGCTTGGTGCCCGCCTGCAGCGCCTTCACCATGTTCACGGTCTGGGCGACGAGCTTGCGGGTGTCCTTGTTGATGGTGGAGTACTGCTCGCCGGCCATGATCGACTTGACCGACTCGGCCTCGGAGTCCTGGCCGGTGACGATCGGGAGCGGTTTGCCGGCGCCCTTGACCGAGGTCAGGATCGCGCGGGCCAGGGTATCGTTCGGCGACAGGACGCCGTCGAGGGTCTTCTTGCTGTAGGAGGAGGTCAGCAGCGAGTCCATGCGCTGCTGGGCACCCTCGGCCTTCCAGCCCTGGATCGCGGTCTGCTTGATGTCGGTCTGGCCGGAGCCGACCTTGACCTCGCCCTTGTCGATGGCCGGCTTGAGGACGCTCATCGCGCCGTTGAAGAAGACCGCGGAGTTGTTGTCGTCCGGCGAGCCGGAGAACAGTTCGATGTTGTAGGGACCCTTCGGCTTCTTCTTCCTCATGCCGTCCAGCAGGGCCTGGCCCTGCAACTGGCCGACCTTGAGGTTGTCGAACGCGACGTAGTAGTCGACGTCCTTGGTGTTGGTGATGAGCCGGTCGTAGGCGATGACGATCGCGCCGGACTGCTTGGCCTGCGCCACCTGGGTGGACAGCTGCGCGGCGTCGGTCGCGCCGATCACGATCACCTTCGCGCCCTTGGTGACCATTGAGGAGATCTGCGCCTGCTGGTCGGCCACCGTGGTCGAGGCGCCCGCGTACTGCACGTCGGTCTTGAACCCGGCCTGCTTCAGGCCGTTGGTGAACAGGTCGCCGGCGAGGACCCAGTTCTCGGAGGTCTTGGCGGGCAGCGCCACGCCGATGAGGGAGTCCTTGGCGAAGCCCTTGTCGTCGCCGCCCTTGCTACCGGAGCCCTCCCGGTCGTTGGAGCAGGACGCGGCAGTGAGCGCGAGCATGGCTGCGGCGCCGACCGCAAGGGTCTTGGTGAAGATGGAGCGCATTGTCGGGTGACCTTTCTCGGTTACTGCGGGGTGGGTTTGCCTGCCGCGGCAGTGGCGGTCGGAAGCCTGTCCGGAAGGGGCAGGTCAGCCGGAGCTCGGTCGGCCGTGCCCGGTCAGCCGGTGATGGCGGTCTTGCCGGCCGTGGAGTCCTCGGGTGACGACGTCACGTCCGCGGGTGGCGCGTCGCCGCGTTGGAACGGGCGCATGATCGACCCGATGACCGAGAAGCGGCCCTGCTTCTTGTTGAGAATGTCCAGCGCGGCGGCGAGCAGCAGCACGAGACCCTTGATCATCTGAACCCGGTCCGAGCCGACGCCCTCGAGCTGGAGGCCGTTGTTCAGCAGGGCCATGACCAGGCCGCCGACGATGGAGCCGCCTACGGTGCCGAGGCCGCCCGAGACCGCGGCGCCGCCGATGAACACCGCCGCGATCGCGTCGAGCTCCCAGTTCAGGCCGTCCTGCGGGCCGGACGCCGCCGATCGCGCCACGAAGATCATTCCTGCCAGTGCGGCGAGGATCCCCATGTTGGTCATCACGAAGAAGTTGACCCGGCGGAGTTTCACGCCCGAGAGCTCGGCGGCGCGGGAGTTGCCGCCGACCGCGTAGATGTGTCGCCCGCCGGCGGTGTTGCGGGTGTAGAACGAGTAGGCGATCACCAGGACGGCCAGGATGATGCCGGAGATCGGCAGGCTCGTGCCGACCCGCCCGCCGGCGAAGCGCAGCGTGGCGAAGATGATGACGCCGAGCATGACGGCCAGGCGGATCGCCGAGACCCACACCGGGGTGAGGTCCGCGCCCATCTGCTGCCGGACCTGCCGAGCGCGCCACTCGCGCACCACGACCGCGACGCACGCCAGCAGGCCGAGCAGCAGGGTCGGGTTGTTGTAGCCGGTGTCGGGCCCGACCTCGGGCAGGAAGCCGGCGCCGATCTTGCGGAAGCCTTCCGGCACCGGCACGGTGTCGGCATTGCCGATGTACTGGTTGGCGCCGCGGAACAGCAGCATCCCGGCCAGCGTGACGATGAACGCCGGCACTCCGACGTAGGCGACCCAGAAGCCCTGCCAGGCGCCGATCGCGGCACCGGCGAGCAGGCCGAAGGCGATCGCCGCCGGCCATGGCAGGTTCCATTCCGACATCGACTTGGCGACCACGATGCCGGTGAACGCGGCGACCGAGCCGACCGACAGGTCGATGTGCCCGGCGACGATCACCATCAGCATGCCGATGGACAGGATCAGGATGTAGGAGTACTGGCTGACGACCCCGATGAGGTTGCCCGAGGACAGGGTGAGGCCGTCGGTGAGGACCTGGAACAGCAGCACGATCGCCACCAGCGTGAAGATCATGCCGAACTGCCGGGCGTTGGACTGGGTGCCCCCGAAAAGGCTCTTCTTCAGGTCTTGGTATCGGCTCACGGCGTCGCCAGCTTCTTGTTGGAGGTCATCTGCTTCATGAGGAGTTCGGGGTCGGCCTCGCCGCGCGGCACCTCGCCGGTGATGGTCCCCTCGAACACGGTGTAGATCCGGTCGCACAGGCCGATCAGCTCGGGCAGCTCGGAGGAGATGACGATGACCCCCTTGCCCTGGTCGGCGAGCCGCTGGATGATCCCGTAGATCTCGTACTTGGCGCCCACGTCGATGCCGCGCGTGGGCTCGTCGAGGATCAGCAGGTCCGGGTCGGTGAACATCCACTTCGCCAGGACGACCTTCTGCTGGTTGCCGCCCGACAGCGTGGTGACGCCGACGTCGACCGCGGGCGTCTTGATCCGCAGGCTCCGGCGGTACTGGTCGGCGACCTCGTGTTCCCGGAACTTGTTGATCACTCCGTGCTGAGTGATCTTCGACAGCTTGGCGGCGACGATCGAGGACTTGACGTCGTCGAGCAGGTTGAGCCCGATCTCTTTGCGGTCCTCGCTCACGTACGCCAGACCGTGCTTGATGGCGTCGGAGACCGTCTTCAGATGGATCTCATCGCCGTCCTTGTAGGCGTGCCCGCCCTCCCAGATCCCGTAGGAGCGACCGAACAGGCTCATCGCGAGCTCGGTGCGGCCGGCGCCCACGAGGCCGGCGAAGCCGACGATCTCGCCGCGGCGGACGTTGAAGCTGGAGCGCTTGGCCACCAGCCGCTCGGCGGAGACGGGGTGGCGCACGGTCCAGTCACGGACCTCGAAGAACACCTCGCCGATGGCAGGGGTGCGGTCGGGGTAGCGGCTGCTCAGCTCGCGGCCCACCATGCCGCGCACGATGCGGTCCTCGTCGACGCCGTCGCCCTCGACGTCCAGCGACTCGATGGTCCGCCCGTCGCGCAGGATCGTGATCCGATCGGCGACCGCCGCGATCTCGTTCAGCTTGTGCGAGATCATGATCGAGGTGACGCCCTGCCGCTTGAACTCGCGCAGCAGGTCGAGCAGGTGCTGCGAGTCGCCCTCGTTCAGGGCGGCGGTCGGCTCGTCCAGGATCAGCAGCTTCACGTCCTTGGCGAACGCCTTGGCGATCTCGACCAGCTGCTGCTTGCCGACGCCGATGTCCTTGACGAGCGTGTCGGGGTCCTCCTTGAGGCCGACCTGTTTCAGTAGCGCCAGGGCACGGTGGTGGGCGCCCCTCCAGTCGATCGCACCGCTCCGGCGCATCTCGTTGCCCAGGAAGACGTTCTCGGTGATCGACATTCCCGGCACCAGCGCGAGCTCCTGATGGATGATCACGATGCCGGCGCTCTCGCTCGCGCGGATGTCGCCGAACCTGACCTCCTCGCCGCGATAGATGATCTCGCCGCTGTAGGTGCCGTGCGGGTGCACGCCGCTCAGCACCTTCATGAGGGTCGACTTCCCGGCGCCGTTCTCGCCGACGATCGCGTGGATTTCACCGGTGCGGACCGACAGGTTGACGTCGGCCAGGGCGGTGACGCCCGGGAACCTCTTGGTGATCGACCGCATCTCCAGCAGGACCGTGCCGGTCTCCGCGTCGGTGGCGGAGCCTTTGGCGGGGACTGAGTCCTTCGCGGGGTTCATGCCCGATGCCCCCCGCCCCGCAGCCCGCCAGGACTGCGCGTGTCCGGTCTCTTGGGGACGCGGCGTGCCTCTGACATCGACATCTCCGATGATCTTGATTTGCCTCTGGGTGCGGGTCCTGAGGAGGGCCGAGCGTGACCCGCTGTTGGCGCACGTGTATGACGCGGGTTACATCGGGGGCACTTTAAATCCAATTGTTTTACAAAGTCAACGGCAGGGGCCAGAATACTGTTGGCGCTGGCAGGGGCCCGGTGTCGGAAGAGAGGACCTTCGTTGCGGCAGGCAGGCACGAACCTTCCCAAGGTGGGGCGCTACAACAGTGCGGTGGTGCTGGACCAGATCCAGCTCGCCGACGGCATCAGCCGTGCCGAGATCGCCGAGCGCACGGGCCTCACCCCGCAGACGGTCTCCGGGATCGTGAAGAAGCTGCTCGCCGAAGGGATCGTCCGGGAGGACGGCTCCAGCCGCGTCGCCGGGCTCGGCAAGCCCCGCACGAGGCTGCGGATCAACGGCGACGCGGGCTGCGCGGTCGGCCTGCACTTCGACCCGGTCGGGCTCGCCTGCGTGGTCGTCGACCTGGTCGGGCAGCCGCTCGTGCTGAAGCGCAGTCCGACCCCGGTCGGCGCGCAGCCCGCCGAGGTCGTCGCGGCCATGGCGGACCTGGCCGGCCACGTGCTCGCCGAGGCGGCCGTGCCGCGCGAACGCGTGCTCGGCCTCGGCCTGGCCAGTCCCGGCCCGATCGACCAGGACCAAGGCATGGTCGTCGCGCCGCCCAAGCTCGCGAACTGGTCGCACGTGCCGATGAAGCAGCTGCTGAGCGAGGCCACGGGCCTGCCGGTGACGCTGGACAACGACGCTACCGCCGCCGCGATCGGCGAACGCTGGTCGGGCGCCGGGCGCGGGGTCGCCAACTTCGCCTACTTCTTCTTCGGCACCGGCATCGGCGGCGGCCTGATCCTCAACCACCAGGTCCACCGGGGCGGCTCGCTCAACGCAGCCGAGTTCGGGCACACCTCCGTGGAACCGGACGGTCCGCGTTGCTACTGCGGCAACCACGGCTGCTTGGAAAGCCTGATCAGCCCCGCCGCCATCACCACCGAGACGCACCGCAGGCTCGCCGAGGGGGGAACGGGCAGTGCGCTGGAGAGGCCCTTCCAGCGCGACCCCGGCACCGTCGACCACGCGGCGGTGCGGCACGCCGCCGCCGAGGGCGACCCGCTGGCCACCGCGGTCATCCGCGAGGCCGCCGAACGCGTCGCGTCCGTCGCGGTCAACGTCGCGAACATCACCGATGTCGACCTGATCGTGCTGGGCGGTCACGGCATCAGGCGCGTCGAGGCCCTCTACCGTGACGCCGTCGCCCAGGCCCTCGCGACCAGACCGCTGTCACGGCACATCCGGGTCGCGGACGTCGCGGTTTCGCCGCTCGGCCCCGACGCCGCCGTCGTCGGCGCCGCCTCACTCGTCCTGCACGCCACCTACTCGCCGCAGCTGTCGGCGCTCCTGGAGGACTGACCGGAGCGGTTCGTCGCCTCCGCTGCCCGCGCGCCGCTCACCCACCGCTCGCACACCAAGGATCTCTTCATGGACCATGACGTCGTACTCGCGGCGGACATCGGCGGCACCAAGATCAGCGCCGCTCTCGTGGGCGCCGACGGACAGGTGCACCGCCAGTCCGAAGTCGCCACCCCCGCCACCGAGCCCCTGCTCGAGGAGGCGATGCGCGAGCTGCTCGGCTCGGTGGCCGAGGGCGCCTCACCACGCGCGATCGGGCTGGCCTCGGCGGGCCCGGTCGACCCCGCGCGCGGCCGCGTCAGCCCGGTGAACATCCCGGCGTGGCGGGAGTTCCCGCTGCTCGACTTGGTCGGCGCCATCATGCCCGGCGTCCCGTCCGTCCTGGTCGGGGACGGCATCGCGGCCGCGCTGGGCGAGCACTGGCTCGGCGCGGGGCGGGGGGTCGAGGCGATGCTCGGGATCGTGGTGTCCACGGGCATCGGCGGTGGTCTCGTCCTCAACGGCGAGGTGTATCTCGGTCCGAGCGGCAACGCCGCCCACATCGGGCACGTCGTCGCCGACCCCGCCGGTCCACCGTGCTCGTGCGGCGGAACGGGATGCGTTGAGGCCTACGCGAGCGGGCCGTCGATGGTCAGGTGGGCTCGCGGTCAAGGATGGACGGGGCCCGACGCCCGCGCTCTCTCCGCCGCTGCCGCTCGTGGCCACACGATCGCGCTCGCCGCGTTCGACCGCGGCGCCCACGCGCTGGCCCGCGGCATCGCCGCCACGGCCACGCTGTGCGATCTGGACCGCGTCGTGATCGGCGGTGGCCTCTCGGCCGCCGGTGAGGTGCTTTTCGCGCCGCTGCGCAGGCACCTGGAAGGCTTCCTCACCCTCGGCTATGTACGGCGGCTGACCGTCGTGCCGTTCGGGCTCGGACGTTCCGCCGGACTGCTGGGCGCAGCCCGCAGCGCCCTCCCGACCGCTCAGTTCGGATTTCCCACCCCTGCCTAGCTAGGGGACGACAGGGGCGGCCTCGGGGGCGGAGACCGGATCCCCGGCGGGCGGGGAGAGCCTGCGCGGCAGGAGCGCCAGTGTCGCCGCGCCGAGCACGGCGGGCACCATGAAGGCAACGAAACCGGCCTTGGGGGAAGCGACCAGGGCGGTGACAGCCGAGACATAACTGGGACCGGCGATGGCGCCGATGCGCCCGACACCGAGCCCGAAGCCCAGGCCCGTGCCGCGCAACCGGGGCCGGTAGAACGCGCTCATGCAGGAGATCAGCAGGTTCAGGCCGTTCAGCGACCCGAGACCGGCAAGCGCGGACACCACCAGCAGCACCGGGCGCGGCTGCGGTGTGCTGAGCGTGTACAGCGCCGCGGCGGCGAGCAGGAAGCTGCCCAGGGTGACGAACTTGAGGTGGCCGCGGTCGGCCAGCAGCGAGACGCCGAGGCCGCCGACCGACGCCCCGATGGTGAAGGCGATCGAGAACTCCAGCGACGAACTGAGGTCGTAACCGGACTTCATCATCACCGTGGGCAGCCATGAGGTGGTGCTGAAGACCAGCACCATGCTCATGAACGAGGTGACGGCGAACAGGACGGTGCCGCGCCGGCTGCCGGGGACGAACAGTTCGGCGAGACGCGTCCGCTCGCGCCCGGCCTCGCCGGTGTCCGCGTCGGCCGTCCGGCCGGCGGGCACCATCCGCCAGATCACCGGGACGAGCAGAGCGGGCACCGCGCCGAAAAGGAACAGCCACTGGAAGTGCAGGCCGGGCAGCAGCAGTCGGCCGAGCAGCCCGGAGATGGACCCTCCGACGGGAACGAAGCCGAGGACGATGGCCAGGTGCAGGGTGCGGCGCCGTGGCGGCGCCCCGTCGGTGGCGTAGGCGCTGACCAGGGGGGCGAGCGCACCGATACCGAGGCCGGTGCAGAAGCGTCCTGCGGCGAAGAGAGCGAGCGTCGGCGCGATGGCGGTGCCGAGCATCGACAACGAGATCCAGCCCATCGCGATGGCCAGCGGCGTACGGCGCCCCATGCGGTCCGCTCCCCAGCCGGCCAGCACCGAGCCGAACGGCATGCTCAGCGCGGTCACGCTCCCGAGCATCCCGAGCGTTCCGGAGCCGGCACCCCATGCCTGGTAGTGGAGCAGGCTCGGACCGACGGTTCCGAGCGAGTACAGGTCGTAGCCGTCCACGAGGAAGACGAGACAGCCGAGGATCAGAACACCTGTCTGCCCTCTCCCGGTGGCGGGCGCGGGCACGGGCGTCGTGGTCATGAGATCTCCTTGCGCGGCGGGGCCGGCTCTCGTCTTCTCAGTGCGCGCGGCACCGGAGACCTCGGGCTCGGCCAGGGGTGGATGAAGCAGGAGTCGCGTAGCGGGAGCTCGACGAAAATTCCTGACCGGCACGCGGAGATGCGGCCAGGGTCGGGGCAATGAGCGGCGCGACTCGCCATGCGAGCACGCTCTTCTGGTACGGGTCGGCGGCGGAACATCACCGGAACCCATAAATAAGCATGATGATTATGGAGATGATGCATGCAGCCCAGATGCGAGTCAAGAGGGTCCTGTTGGCTAATCCACATGCTTATTGAGGGGCGCCGCGACAGCCAGCGCCGCACGGCGACCGGCGCGCCGAGAACCGATTCCGAGTCGGGTCTTGCTGTTATCAAATATCACGACTACCTTCAGGGCGGCGTGCGGACGTCCCCGGTCCGACCCTCCATCGATACCTCGAAGCAGGCAGGCCGGGTCCGTCAGGTGAGGTCATCCGGCCCGCCGAATCGTCACGCGAGTTGTCGCCCACCCCCCGAAAGGACACGATGGCGATGAGCACCACCGATTGGACGCGGCGCACGTTCGTCAAGAACGCGGCGGCTGCGGGCGTCGCGGCAGCCGCCGCGCCCGCGCTGCTGCGGACGCGCCCCGCGGCCGCGGACGCCGCCGGCACCCTCGCGCTCGAGAAGATCGCGCTCGCCAACGCGCGCGTCTTCGACGGCCGAACCCTCACCGAGCCCCGGACCGTGGTGATCGACAACGGGCGGATCGGCGTCAGCGCGCTGGGCGCGCGGACGATCGACGCGAAGGGCGCGACGCTGCTCCCCGGGCTGATCGACGCCCACGTCCATCTGGAGGACGTCAGCACCCTCGAGCAGCTGACCGGCTACGGCGTGACGACCGCACTGGACATGGCCTGCTGGCCGCCCTCGCTGATGAACTCGCTGCGGCACCGCACGGGACTGACCGATGTCCGCAGTGCCGGGATCCCCGCCGTCGCGCCGGGCAGTCTCGAGAGCCAGCTTCCCGGGTTCCCCCAGTCCGAGCTGGTGACCGGCTCCGACCAGGCCGGACGGTTCGTCGCCGCCCGGGTCGCCGAAGGATCGGACTACATCAAGCTCATCGTGGACACTCCCGGCCTCTCCCAGGACACTCTCGACGCGTTGGCCAATGCGGCGCACGCCTACGGCAAGCTCGTCATGGCGCACGCGACCTCGTCCGCCGCGGTCGACGAGGCCCTGCTGGCCGGCGCCGACATGATCCACCACGTGCCGCTCGACATCGCCCTGACCGGCACCACGGCGGCACGGTACGCCGCCGGCAGGCGCGTGTCGGTCCCGACCCTGACCATGATGGAGGGCTTCGCCGCCCTGGGCATCCCCGGCCTGAGTTACGCCGCGGCGCGCGACAGCGTCATCGCCCTGCACCAGGCGGGGGTGCGGATCCTCGCCGGGACCGACTCCAATCACAAGCAGGGGATTCCGGTGCAGCCCGCCTTCGGCACCAGCCTGCACCACGAGCTGGAGCTCCTCGTCCAGGCCGGGCTCGGCACCGTCGAGGCGCTGCAGGCGGCGACGGTCCTGCCGGCCCGGTCGTTCGGCCTGTACGACCGGGGAGTCGTCACCCCCGGATGCCGAGCGGACCTGATCCTCATCGATGGTGATCCCATCGCCGACATCCGCGCCACCCGCAACATCCAGCGCATCTGGGCCGGTGGCATCGAGTACGCCCCGGCCGCCTAGCCGGACCTCCCCGGCCTGACCCGGGCCGGTCGGTAAGTGCTCCGGGCGTCCGGCGAGCGGGCGCTCCGGGCCGAGTCCGTCGATCGGACGAGAGCCTGGAGCGCCCGTCCGAGCCGGCGGCCGATAAGCTCTTCGGCCGCGGTGACACGCAGGCGGTCGTCGGTCCGTGGTCGTGGTCAAGACGTCCAGCAGCAGGTCGAGGCCGATGACGAACTGGTCGCGGTCGTCGTGGTCGGGCAGGTCCGAGGGCGCGCGGCCGCGCCCGCCGCACCAGGCTCGCTCAGTGGGGTGCGGGGCTCCGGGCCCACGCGCCTCCTCGGACCATGTCGATCAGAGCCGCGGCGTCGTCCGGAACCTCGTCTCCCGCCCAGGCCACGATCTGGTCCGGACGCGCGAGAAGGAGCCTCGGCCGGGCTCGGCCCTCACCGGAGACCTCGGGCAGCCGGACGGTCTTCAGCGGGACACCGAGCGCTGCGGCCGCGTCTTCGATCGCCCTTTCTCCCGCCGCGCCGCCGAGCACCAGGAGGGTCAGGTCGTTGCCGAGCAGGTCATAGAGCGATCCGCCGTCTTCGAGGAAGCGGTGCGGCAAGCGGGCCCCGGGTGAGCCAACGCCGTCGGCTGTGGACCGCCCGTAGGAGATGACGGGTGACGCGGTGATGCGGATGTCGAGGACCAGGTCGAGGGAGTGGAACTCCGCCTTCTTGGTGTCCTGGATGCGCGCGCCCGCCGCTTCGCGTGCATCCGCGCCCGCTTCGTCGCCGTCATCGAGGTTGTCGGCGAGCAGTTCGGTCGAGAGCACCCGCATGTTCGCCGTCGCCTCGCCGATGACGCGTTCCTGGATGGGACGCCGTTCGCTCTCGTAGCTGTCGAGCAGGTCCGGCCCGCCCCACCCGTTCAGGACGGCCGCGAGTTTCCAGCCGAGGTCCACCGCGTCCCCGATGCCGGTGTTGAGTCCGTGGCCGCCGAACGGGGGGTTGAGGTGCGCGGCGTCGCCGGCGAGGAACACCCGGCGGTCGCGCATGCGGTCGGCGATCTGCATCCGCGCCGTCCAGGGGTCGGTGGACAGCACGTCGGCCCGCACCGGCCGACCGGCCAGGCCGTCGATGATGCTCTGCGCCCGGCGTTCACCGGTCTCGCGGTCGACGCCGAAGGCGATCGCCCACCACGTCCCCTCGCGGTCGATCGGGCCGACCAGTGCCGGCGCCGACGGGTTGACGACCCAGTACTGGACCGCCGGCCCGTGCTTCACGTGGCCCCAGAGCTCGGGACATGCGAAGACCATCCCGAAGTTGGGCCGGAGCGCCTCGCCCCCGCTGTAGGAGGCACCGATCTGCTCGCGGACGACGCTGCGGGGGCCGTCGCATCCGATCACGTAGTCGGCGGCCACCGTGCTCCGGTTCCCCGCGGCGTCTTCGACGGTGACGTCGACCAGATCGTCGCTCTGCCGTACCGCGACGACCCGGCTGCCGAGCAGGAGGTCGCACGCGTCGAGGCCGTCGACGGCCTCGCGGAGGAGCTCTTCCAAGACGTACTGGGGGACCTGCTGGCCGATCTCGGGGAACCGGTCGCCTTCGGGGCTGAGGCCGAGCACTCCGGTGAAACGTGACAGCTCGTGGCCGGTCAACGAGGTACAGAACACGACGTCCTGCGACCAGGAGGCGGGCAGTGGAGCGCGCTCGCGCAGCCGGTCCGCCAGGCCCCAGCGGCGCAGGTGCTCCATGGTGCGGACGTTGACGGTCTTGCAGCGCGGCCGGGCGGTGGAGACGGCGGCACGCGGTTCGACGATCAGGCAGCCGATGCCCCGCCTGCCGAGTTCGACGGCCGCCGCCAGGCCGACCGGCCCGCCCCCGGCGATCAGGACCTGTTCCTTGCGCGGGGGAGGGCCGCTCTCGCCGGAGGACATCAGCGCGCGCTCTCGGCGTTCCGCCCGGCCCAGGCGGTGCACTCCTCGGCGAAAGCCAGCTGGCGCAGATGCAGCGCGAACCCGAGCGTGTGGTGGTCGATGCAGTGCCCGGTTCCACGGGCGACGCTCGCGTCCACGAACGGCGCCGCGGTGAACATCGCGGCGAACCGCTCGACGTTCTCCGGGGTGCTGGCCCAGAGGGCGTCGAACTCGGCGAGAGCGTTGTGCACCGGGACGCGGACGCGCGGTGCCACGCTGGGCAGGTGTTCCTTCGGCCACATCGGTGCCTGGACGAGCTCGCGTACGGGTACCGGGGCGTAGGAGCCGTGCGCCTGCCGCAGCCCTTCGGGGCTGTAGGTGGACTCCGGCCCGAACATCACCTGGTCCCGCTGATCGTAGGGCAGGTCCACCGTCTGGTCGGCGGGCAGTGAGCCGAGCGCCTCGGCCGCACCGCCCGGCGGGATGACCGCACCCATCCCGGTGGCGGACACTCCGATCAGCGGGAAGCCGGGGTCGCCCGCGGCGATCATCAGAGCGATCATGCCTCCGATCGAATGGCCGACGAGGAACACGCCGCCGGCGCCGAAGCGCTCGACCGCCTGCTCGATGGCCGGCCCGAGCAGCTCCACGTGGCGGGCGAAGGTGTTGTCCTCCGGATCGAGCGGTGAACTGCCGCCGTAACCGGGGCGATCGAAGGCGACGACCGGGTAGCCGGTGCGGCCGGCCACGTCCAGGAACGAGCCCTGGTCGGCTCCCGCCACGTCGAAGTAGCGCGCGGTGTAGGTGCCACCGTGCAGCGCGACGATCAGTGGCCTGCCGTTGTCGGCGGCGGAACCGGCGGTGAGCGCCGTGATCTTGTGCCCGTCGGCCTCGAAGGTCAGGGTCTCGCGATGCTGGGCCATCATCGGCCTCCTGCCAGGGGTGGGTGTGGTGGTCATGCTCGCTCCGCGCGGCTGCGGACGAGGGAGAAGCGAGGTCTTGGAAAAGGCCTGGCCGGGCCCGGCCGCGCAACGCCCCGACGCCGGGAGCCCGGATGCTGGGAGGATATTCGCTATATGTGATAACAGCAAGCACTAGGGCGGCACGGGCGAGCACGCGAAACCGATTCCCGACGGCTCGCGACGATCGGCCCGAAGCCCTGGTCCAGGGCGCGGATCAGTGCCTTTCGGGCGGCCAGGACGCCCCGAGTTCCTCGGACATGGTCCGCGCCGACCGCCGTAGTTCCGCGGCCAGGTCGGCCAGGGCCTTCTCGGTGACCACCCGGGCGGGCATGGCCAGCGCGACGACCAGAGGCAGCGAATCGCCCGCGGTGAACACCGGGGCGGCGAGCGATGCGATCCCGGGGATCACTCCGCCGGAGGTGACGGCGACACCGTCACGGAGCACATCGGATTTGATCCGCGCTATCTCCTCTTGCGCGGGTACGCCTTGCTCGTCGGCCTCCAACTGGGCTTGCAGCACCGGTCCGGTGAGCGTGTCTGGCAGGTAGGCGAAGAAGGCCCGGCCCACCGCGGAGGTCAGCAGGGGCATCGTGGCCCCGACACGGACGGTGATGGGCAGCGCGTAGGCACCGTACTCCCACCGCACGATCACCGGGCCGTTCTCGCCCCACACGGCGAGGTTGACCGCGTGGGCCGTGCGGTCCCGCAGGCCGGGAAGGTGCTCGGTCACCAGACCGACCTCGTCCATGCGGCGCAACGACTCGATCCCGAGCCGGCGCATCGCCGGTCCCAGGTCGTAGAGGCCGGTGCTGGGCGACTGGGCGACGAGCCCGACCCTGGCGAGGCTCACCAGGTACCGGTGGGCCTTGCTCGGCCCCATCGCGCTCGCGGCCGCGATCTGTGTCAGGCTCATCGGGCCGAGACCCTCCTCGAGCGCCTGCAGGACCGTCATCGCGAGCTCGACCGACTGGATGCCCTGACGCGCCGGAGCCGCTGCGGCTCCGTCGGCCGCCTCGGGGACGTGCTGCTGGTCTGGCACGGCAGGAATCCTACTGGCGGCCGGACTACGGCGTTGCCGTGCGCCCGTCGAGGCCTGGGTCCCGGTCGGCGGGACAGCCGGGGCCGCCGGCGACGGCGCCCCCCGTCCGCAGGGCGGGGACCACCGCGGCGAGCGCCGCGCCGAGCAGACCCGGCACCGCGAACAGGTAGAAGTTCCATTCGATGGACAGGCCGGAGGACAGGATCCAGCCGCCCGCCGTCGGGCCGAGAATCGCGCCGAACCGTCCGGCCGACAGGGCCCAGCCGATGCCGGTCCCGCGGAGGGCGAGGGGGTAGCGGGTGACGATGAGCGCGTTGACCAGCGCCTGGGACCCGATGAACCCCAGGCCGCTGACGAACATGAGGGCGAACAGCGCCCACAGCGGTGGCCGCGCGCTCAGCCCGGCCAGGCCCGCGGCCCCGGTGAGGAAGGCGATCACCACGACGGGCTTGGTGCCGATCCTGTCGGCGGCCCGCCCGCCGGCGACCATGCCGACGCCCGCCCCCGCCCACATCGCCGCGGTCTGCAGCAGCGAGGAACCGAGCGAATAGCCGCCCGCCACCATGATCGACGGAAGCCAGGTGCTGATCCCGAACACCAGCAGGAGACCGCAGAACGAGATCACCCAGAACAGCAGCGTCGCCATGCGCACGCCGCGGGCGAGCAGCGGCCCCAGTCCGAACAGGTCCCCCGCCTTGCCGGGTTCGCCGCTGTCGCGGGCGGGCGCCACCGGACTCTCCGGCAGCAGCCGGGCCGACAGTGGCAGCAGGGCCAGCACCGGCACCGCGCCGCCCAGATAGATCCACCTCCAGGACGCGTCTGGCAGCAGCGCGGTTCCCAGCAGCGGCGCGAGCAGCGCGCCCGCCGGATAGCCGGCCATCATGATCCCGACATTGCGGCTGCCGTGCCCCGGCGCCGACACATCGGCCACGTAGGCGGTGACGGTCGGCAGGACGACTCCGAGCCCGGCTCCGACGATCAGGCGGGCGATGCCGAAGATGGTGAACGTCGGCGCGAGGGCGCAGATCAGCATGCCGGCGGAGAACAGCGCGGCACCGCCCAGGATGAGGCGGCGGCTGCCGAGCCTGCGGACCAGCACGGCGGCGAGCGTCGCACCGGCGAGCATCCCCACGGCCACCATCGACCCGACGGTTCCGGCGGAGGACTTGTCGGCCCCGATGCCCGCACGGCCGAGCAGGGACGGGACGGTGACCCCGTAGCAGGCGAGGTCGTAGCCCTCGAGCGCGGCGAAGCACGCGGTCAGGGGCAGCAGGGCGCGCCGGGCGGCGACGCCGCGCGACAGCGGACCGGAAGTGGTGAGGTGCATCGGAAAGACTCCCGCCTTCTGCCGTGCGGTGGCGCCGGGGTCGGCGCCGGGTTTGACACTGACGGACCGTATGCTTCACTATCCATAAAGTCAATGCACAATAGTGAAAGCCCCCGATGGTCGACCGGTCATCGCGCCACGGCCGACTCTCAGAACGCCCACCTGAACGCCGAACGCCTGTTGCGCCTGTGCACGCATCGTTTCGGTGGGACGTCCCGGGGGACGGCGATGCCAGGCACCCGAGCCCGTACCGTCGCATCCGACCGGCTGTTCAGCATCGCCGTGGAGAGCCGGCAACAGCACCCGACGACCTGCCGCCCGCCTGCGGCATCGAAAGGAACCGGCCAGTGAAGATCATCGCTCTCGAGGAGCACTTCGTCGATCCGGCCGTCAGCAGGGCGGCCGCGCCTGCCGCGACCGCGTTGAGCCCCGATTTCGGAACCGCGTACGCGCCGGCGTCCGGTTTGCCCTACTCGCCTCCCGGTGAGGTGCTGATGGACCTGGCCGAGGGGCGGATCGCCGACATGGACGCAGGCGGCATCACCATGCAGGTGCTGTCCTGCCTCGGCCCCCAGCAGGTGCCGCCGGACGTCGCCCCCGAAGTCGTCCGCGCAGCCAACGACAGGTCCGCCGCCGCGGTGCGGGCCTACCCCGACCGCTTCGCCGCCTTCGCCGCCCTGCCGACCGCCGTCCCCGGGGCCGCCGCCGACGAGCTGGACCGCTGCGTCGGCGAACTCGGCTTCGTCGGCACCATGATCCTGGGACGCACCGACGGGGAGTTCCTCGACGCTCCGCGTTTCGACCCGATCCTCGCCAAGGCGGCCGCCCTCGACGTGCCGATCTTCCTGCACCCCGGCGTGCCGCCGCGCACGATCACCGAGAGCGACTACTTGGGCGGCCTGTCACCCGTGGTCGCCACCCGCCTGCAGACCAGCGCCTGGGGCTGGCACCAGGAGACCGCGGTCCACTTCCTTCACCTGGTCCACTCCGGGACCTTCGACCGGTACCCCGAGCTTCAGATCATCCTGGGCCACTGGGGCGAGATGATCCCCTTCTACCTGGACCGCATCAACGAGGCGCTGCCCCAGCGCGCGACCAAACTGGAGCGCTCCTTCGAGGAGTACTTCCGGCAGAACGTCCACATCGCTCCCAGCGGCATGTTCAGCCAGGCGCAGTTGCGATTCTGCCTGGAGGTGGTCGGCTTGGAGCGCATCGTCTTCGCGGTCGACTACCCGTTCATCGGCAATGAGGGCGTCCTGCCCTTCTTCGAGCAGGCCGACCTTCCGCAGGAGGCCAAGCACAAGATCGCACACGAGAACGCCGAGCGCCTGCTACGCCTGTGATGGGGGCGGCCCCATTCTGCAGGGCCGCCCCGGACGCCGTGATTCATGCACGGACCACTCGACGTCGTCCGTGCGCCGGCTGTTAGGCGGCGTCCGTGTCCAGCAGGATGGGCAGTTGGCGTCGCAGGTCGTCGACGAGGTCGCCGAGGCGATCGGCCTTGGCCGCCCCGAAGACGTGGTGATCGGGACGAACAAGAACGACGTCCGCGTCCAGGGTGGCAAACCATCGCGTATAGGTGGCATCCAGGTCGACGGCAGCGGAGTCGGCGGGCATGGTCGCGCGGGTCACGTGCACCGACCTGGTGCCGAGGACCTCGAGAAGGCGTCGCTGCTCCCCGTTGAGCGCGCTCTCAGGTTCGGCCTTGCGGCTGAGCAAGGTCCACGCGTTGCCGAGCAGGTCGTCCATGCGCCCGACTCGACCGTCATAGAGCACCCGGCCTTGGACGCTGAGCTGCCCGGCCGGCGCCTCCACCGCGTCGGCGGCCGAGCGGTGGAGGAGGCCGCCGGTGAGTATCGGAAAAGTCGGCGGGGGCGGTGCCTGCCCGCTCAGGAATGCCTGGTCTCGCTGTGCTGCCGCCTCGGTGTCGGCGACGCAGACGATCCTGCCGAGGTCCATGGACGCGAGGATCAGCTCGCGGGCGTGGGGGCGGCGCTCAGAGTTGTAGGTCTCCAGGAGAGACGGGCCGGTGATGCGTTCGAGGACCGTGTCGAGTTTCCAGGCGAGATTGGCGGCGTCTCGGATCCCCGAGCACATGCCCTGCCCCATGAAGGGAGGCATCAGATGGGCCGCATCGCCGATGAGGAAGACGCGATCCCGCTGAAACGATTCCGCGAGCAGTGATCGGAACGTGTAGACGGTGTTGCGGACGATGTCGGCGTTACCGGGGTGCAGCCCCCACCGTGAGAGGAGGTCCCAGGTGACGTCGGGAGCGACCATCTGCTCCGCGGACTCGCCCGGCAGCAGCATGAACTCCCAGCGGGAATGTTCGCGACCCAGCCAGCGGAACAGCGTCACCGGGCGAGCCGGGTCGCAGATCTGCGCCGCCTCGGGCATGTCGATGTCCATGTCGGGATCGTGCGGTCGGACGTCGAGCACCATCCAGTCCTCGGAGAACCCGAAATCGACCCAGTCGATGTTCGATGCTCGCCGGACGAAGGAGCCGGCACCGTCCGCTCCGACGACATGTCCGCCCCTCACGGTGCGGGTACGGCCGGTGGGCCGCCAGCCGTCGGACGCCCTGCGGCCCTCACGAAGAGTGATCTCCACGTGATCGGTGTGCTGGACGAGTTCCACGGCCTCCCAGCCCATGTGGACCGAGACGTTCTCATGGCGCTGAACGGCGCGCGACAACTCGTCTTCCACATGAGGCTGGTAGAACATGTAGTCCGACTTCCAGCCGGAAGGTGTCGGCACGTTCCAGTCCAGACGCATCAGCAGCCGGCCGTCACCGTTGATCCAGTCGTAGTCGGGAAGGGCGATCGCACGCTTCTCCACTTCGTCGGCGATACCGATCGACTGGAAGACCCGCATGACCTCGTGGTCGAAGTGGCCGGCCCGTGGCAGGGGATAGCGGTCGGGCCACCGTTCGAACACTCCGATCCGGTGCCCTGCCTGTCCGAGCAGCGCGGCGAAAGTCTGCCCGACCGGGCCGCAGCCGATCTGCACGATGTCGAAGTCGTCGGTCACGATTCCCTCTCTCACTCGATGGAACAGGTTCAGGTCCCGCTCAGAGCCGCAGGAGGCGCTCGGCGTTCTGGTGGGCGATTTTGGCTCGGTCGGGTTCGCTGATGGGTGCGGTGCGCAGGAATTCGGTGGCGGTGGGCATGTCCTCGAAGGGGTAGTCGGTGCCGAAGAGGATGTGCTCGGGGCCGAGGGCGAGCAGGGCGCACAGCAGCGGCGGCGCGGAGCAGACCCCGCTGGTGGTGATGTAGAGGTTGTGGCGCAGGTAGTCGGAGGGGTTCTCGCGGGCCAGCTCGACGCCGTGGTGGTTGTGGAATCCCCAGCGTGAGTCGAGCCGCCACAGCACGTAGGGCAGCCCTTCGCCCATGTGCCCGAGCAGGAGTTTGGCCTCGGGGAAATCGTCGAACACGCCGCCGAAGATCAGCCGCAGAACGTGCGAGGCGGTGTCGGTGCCCCAGCTCCACATCGGCCCGATGAGCTCCGGATGCCCGGACATCACGTGCGCGACGTCGACACCGTTGGCGGGGTGGAGATACAGCGGGACGTCCAGGGCCACGGCGGACTCCCACACCACGCGCAGTGTGGGGTCGTCGAGGTAGCGGCCCTGGGTGTGCGCGTTCACCATGGCGCCGCAGAACCCGAGCTGGGTGACGGCGCGTTCCAGCTCTCTCGCCGCGGCCTTCGGGTTCTGCAGCGGCAGGGCGGCGAAGCCGGCGAAGCGGGTGGGGTTCTCCGCTATGACCGTGGCGAGCAGGTCGTTGACCGCCGCGGCTTTCGTGACGGCTGCCGCAGGATCGGTCTCCGCGTGGATCCCGGGAGACATGAGGGACAGGACCTGCACGTCCAGGCCGGCCAGGTCCATACCGTCCAGACGCTCACCGGTGAAATCGAGCAACCGGCGGAAGGCGTCCTCCCAGACCGCGGGCTTGGCGATCGCAGCCGAAGGCGCCACATGACTAGCCAACTCGTGCGTAAGGAAGTGCTCCTCAAGACCGATGGTCCGCATGCCGATCCTCCGAGCTTCCTGTTGTCGAGTCGGTTCGTTCGGTGGCCAGTCCGCCCACCACCGCCAGCAGCTCTCGTGCGAGCGCCGTCGTCGCATCGGCGTCTCCGGCGGTGCCGAAGACATAGAAGTCCGGCCGGACGGCGGCGGCCGAGCAGCCGAGGTCGGCGAACCAGCGCCGGTAGGTGCCGTGGACGTCGCGCACCACGGCCACGTCCGGGTGTTCGGCGGCTTGCTCGCCCGGGGCGACGACCTGCACGCCGGCCCGCCGCAGTGCGGCCAGGATCTCGGGCCGGTCGAGGCGCGCGAGCAGGGCCTGGTCGACGATCAGGTGGAAACCGGCACCGACCAGTTGGTCGAGCCGGTCGCGGCGGCTCCCGTCGTCCACTACGCCCTGCACGGACAGCAGGCCCCGGCCAGGGCCCGAGTCTCTGGCGAGCAGACCGTCGGCCAGTCCCGGGAAGCGGAAGGTCTCGGATTCCCGAGCCGCGGCGCGCCGGGCCAGCAGTTCCCGATCGCGGGCGGCCGCGCGCTCGGGGTCGCGGATGGTCTGCATGTGCCCGAGCTCGATGCCCTTCTCGGTCACCGCCCGCACGTGCGGCTCGCGTTCGCGCTGGTAGGTGTCGAGCAGGTCGTCCGGCGAGACGCCGCGCAGGATCAGGTCCAGCTTGAACGCCAGGTTCTGGGCATCGCGGATGCCCGAGCACATCCCCTGGCCGAGGAACGGCGGCATCTGGTGCGCGGCGTCCCCGGCCAGGACGATCCTGCCTCGCCGCCAGTCGTCGGAGATCAGTGAGCGGAAGGTGTAGGTGGCGACCCGGATGAGCTCGGCGTCGTCGGGGCCGAGGTGGCGGGCGACTCGCCGCCACACGCGGTCGGGCTCTCGCTCGACCTCGAAGTCGGCCTCGGAATCGAGCATGAAGCTGAAGCGGTGGTGCGCGAGTCCGATCGAGATGATCGACGTCGGGCCGTGCGGATCCCCCAGTTGCAGCGCCGGTGGGACGTCCACCGGGCGGCGGAAGCGGAAGTCGCACACCATCCACGGTTCGGAGAAGCCGTAGTCCTGCTGGCCTATGCCCAGACGTCGCCGGACGAAGCTGTTCCCACCGTCGCAGGCCACGACGTATCGAGCGGCGATCCGCTCCGTACCCTGCGGGCCCTCGATGGTGAGCAGGACGCCTTCGCCGTCCTGCTCCAGATCCACGACCGGGCTGGAATGCCGGACCTGCACCGTCGGCAGCGATCGGCAGACGTCGTCCAGGGCCTCCTCGAGATCGGGCTGGTACATCATGTACCACTCGGCCCACCCGCTGCGCCCGGTCTCGGTGAACTGCTGCTCGATGAGCAGGTCGCCGCCGCCGTTGCGCCATTCGTACGTGCGTTGCACGCGAAGGTTCGGCAGCAGGCGCTCGGCCACACCGAGCCGGGCGAGTGTGCGCATCGTCTCGTCGTCGAACGTCGCGGCTCGCGGCAGGTTGTACAGCCCGGCGTACCGCTCCAGAGCGACCACGCGACGCCCTGCCTGCCCGAGCAACGCCGTCACCGCCATGCCCACGGGTCCGTAGCCGACCACGGCGACGTCCACCATCGCCTCCCCCTGCGCGTCCGAGCCGCCGTTCGCGGTGTCCGGCTCCGTCATCCGGCCCTCCTCATCTCCCCGAAGGTTTGACACCGCCGGACCGTATGCTTCACCATCAATAAAGTCAATGCACAATGGTGAATTGGAGACGGGATGCGGACGATCGGTCTCGAGGAGCACTTCGTCACCGCCGACCTGGCGGCCTACGGCGCCGGATCGGCGTCCATCGCGCAGCCGGAGCGCTGGCGGGAGGCGTCCAAGCGCCTGCTCGACCTCACCGGAGACCGCCTCACGGCGATGGACGACGCCGGCCTGGACATGCAGGTCCTGTCGCTGAACTCGCCGGGCATCCAGGCCGAACCGGACCCGGCGACCGCCGTCGCCCGCGCCGCCGCCGTGAACGACCTGCTCGCCACGGTGATCGCGGAGAACCCCACCCGGTTCGCCGGCTTCGCCGCGCTCCCGCTGCAGGACCCGAAGGCCGCCGCGAAGGAACTCGAACGCGCGGTGACGCAGCTCGGCATGCACGGCGCCCTCGTCAACGCCCACACCCAGGGCCGCTACCTCGACGACCCCACTCTGCGCGTGGTGTGGGAGTCCGCCGTGGCCCTGGACGTCCCGCTGTACCTGCACCCGGCCAACGGTGTCGACGTCGCGCACGTGATGTCCGGGCATCCGGAGCTCATCGGGCCGATGTGGAGCTGGGGCACCGACACCGCCTCGCACGTTCTGCGGCTGATCTTCGGCGGCGTGTTCGACGATTTCCCCGAGGCCAAGCTCCTGCTCGGGCACATGGGCGAAGGGCTGCCCTACGTGCTGTGGCGGCTCGACTCACGCTGGGGATTCCACAACCACCACGGCGTCGAGCTGGCCCGCGAGAACCCCTCCGACTACCTGCGCCACAACCTCTACATCACCACCAGCGGGGTCTGCTCCGCGCCGCCGCTGCTGTGCGCCCTGCTCGCCCTCGGCCCCGAGCACATCCTCTTCGGCACCGACTACCCCTTCGAGGACATGCCCACCGCCACCGAATTCCTGCGCACCGCACCCATCAGCGAACCCGACCGAGCCAAAATCGCCCACCAGAACGCCGAGCGCCTCCTGCGGCTGTGATCGATGAGAGGCTGTTGCCCTCCCTTTCGGGACGCTGATCGATCGCACGACCAGAAAGGACTCAACGTCATGGTCACGGCACTCATGCGCACCAGCGCACGCATCCTGACCGGCTCGACCTATGCCGTCCTCGGAGCCGACGCCGTCCGCGAGCCCGGAGGCCGGGTGCAGCAGGCGGCGCCCCTGCTCGCGAGGATCCGCAAGGTCGCTCCGATGCCCGCCGATGACGAGCTCCTCGTCCGCGGCAACGCGGCGGTGCAGGCGGTCGCGGGCGGCATGCTCGCCGTCGGCGTGCTACCGCGGCTCTCGGCGATGGCGATCGCCGCCTCCCTCGTTCCCACGACCCTGGCGGGGCACGCCTTCTGGGAGATCGAGGACCCGACGGCCCGCAAGCTCCAGCGCATCCAGTTCCACAAGAACGCGGCGCTGATCGGCGGCCTGCTGTACGCCGTGCTGGCCGAGACCCGGCGCGTGGACCGGTCGGCTCCGGATGCCTGACAACGCGGACGGCAACGCGGACGGTCGGAGATCAGGCCGGTAGGCCGACCATGGCCGCGCTCTCCCGCCACAAAAGATCGCGGACGGCGTCGTCGCGTGCCAGTTCGGACGGATCGGGAAAGGTGAGTTCCGCGTTGACCAGCGAGGCGTAGACACGGCCGGGCGGCAGCACGGCCGTCCCCAGGGCCAGCTCGGCCAAGATCTCGCCGGCGCGCTCCGGCGTTCCGACATGGAACTGGGGATGGGATCTGCCGAGCAACGCGCCGACGAGCGGCAGGACCGCCGGAGCAAGAGCGCGCCTCACCCGTGTCTGGCCGCGGAGCAGCCCCGTGCCCCCGGTGAGGCCGGGGTTGAACGCGATCACGCTGATGCCGCGGTCCTTCACCTCGTCGAGCGCGCTCAGGGACCGGGCCGTCAGCAGGTTGCAGAGCTTGGAGGCGGCATAGGCGCGCAACCCGCTGCCCCGCCTCGGCGGATGCGCGAGCGCTCCCACATCCAGCCTCTTGGGCCCGAACGGGATGACAGAGGGGTCGTGAGTGTCGCTCGTGGTGAGGACGATCCGTCCCGTGTCAGCCATGGCGGACAGGAGCAACCGCGCGAGCAGGTAGTGGGCGAGGTGATTGACGGCGAAGGTCGTCTCGAATCCGTCGGCGCTGCGCCGGTCATCGCGCGAGAACTGGGCTCCGGCGTTGAGGACCAGCACGTCGATCCCGGCACCGTCCACCTGCGACCGCACAGCGCAGGCGAAACCGCGCACGCTCTCAAGCGAGGCAAGGTCGAGCGGCAGCACCTGGCAGCCCGCCGGCGGAGCGCCTCCGCCGCGCGCACCGGCAATCACCTGGGTGCCCGGTCGTGCGAGCCGCTGCACGGCGTGCGCGCCGAGCCCGGCGGTCGCACCTGTCATGACGATGAAGCTCAAGATGGTCCTCCTGCCGTACTACAACTGGACGCACTCCTCACCAGGGTTCCAGGCCGTTGATGAGCAGGGTGCAGATATCGTTCAGTGCGGCAGCAGCCTCGGGCCGCCGCCATTTGGCGGCATGGGCGGGATGATGGGAGACCGCCGTGGCGTCGACAACGGCCCGCGCCGTGGAGTCCGGGACGGCGCTGCTGAAATCGCTGCTGCCGAGGCCGTCGATGATGACCAGCCGAGCCATCACCGCGTGACCGCTTCCGCAGTACGGCCTTGGTGGAGAAGTACCGGTAGATGCTGGTGTGACCCACCCCAGGGCCCGGGCGGTGGCGGTCGGGACTCAGGTCGGTCGCAGGTAATGGAATTCGGTTCTTCTGCCAGGTGAAGCGCCCCGGTTTCGGTGGAGGCTCTAGGTTGTGGCTGTGACCTGCAGTTCTGTGTGGTTCTGGCGGTAGTAGGCGGCCTCGTATTCGTCGGGTGGGACGTGGCCGATCTCACCGTGGAGCCGGGTGGTGTTGTACCAGTCCACGTACTGGGCGGTGGCCAGTTCGACGCCGGTCAGGTTCTTCCATGGTCCGCGCGGTTTGATCAGCTCGGTCTTGTAGAGCCCGATCGCCGACTCCATCAACGCGTTGTCGAGTGCGTCGCCGACGGTGCCGATGGAGGCGTCGATCCCGGCGTCGACCAGGTGCGTGGTGAACCGGAAAGACGTGTATTGGGCGACCCGGCATCGGAGTGATGCACCAGGCCGGGCCCGACCGGTCGTCCGGCTCGGTCGCGTCGCCACAGCGCCATGTCGAGGGCGTCCAGCACCAGGCGTGTGCGCTTGCTGGTCGCCGCTGCCCAGCCGACGATGGCGCGGGAGAAGATGTCGACCACGAACGCGACGTAGACGACGCCGGCCCAGGTGCTCACGTGGGTGAAGTCGGCCACCCAGCGGCGGTTGGGGCTGGGGGCGGTGAAGTCGCGGCGCAGCAGATCGGTGGCCCGCTGGTGCCCGTCGTCGCGGACGGTGGTGCGGACCTTGCGGCCGCGGCGGGCACCGTGCAGGCCCAGCTCACGCATCAACCGCTCGACCGTGCAACGCGCCACGACGTGGCCCTGGCGCTGAAGCTGCCGCCAGACCTTGCGAGCGCCATAGACCCGGTAGTTGGCCTCGAAGATGCGGGTGATCTCGGTCTTGAGCCACTCGTCACGCACGGCCCGGGTCGAGGCTGGACGTGACTTGGCGGCGTAGTAGGTGGACGGTGCGATCTTGGTGCCGTGCTCGGACAGCACCCGGCAGATCGGCTCGACTCCGAACACCTTGCGGAAAGCGTCGATAAACGCGATCAGTACTTGTGTGGCCGGTCGAGCCCGGCCGCGAAGAAACCCGCCGCCGCCTTCAGGATCTCGTTCGCCCGGCGCAGCTCGGCGTTCTCCCTCTTGAGCCGCTTGAGCTCCACAGACTCCTCGGTCGTGGTTCCCTGCCGGACACCGGTGTCGACCTCGGCCCGGCGCACCCAGCTGCGCACCGTCTCAGCGTGCTTGACGCCCAGCTTGGTCGCGACCGCCTTCATCGCCGACCACTCGCTGGGATAGTCCGGACGGACCTCGGCGACCATACGGACCACCCGCCTGCGCAGCTCAGGCGGATAGGGGGACTGAGCTGCCATGACTCGATCCTAATGAGCGCCACCGGGTCGTAATCGGAGAGACTCGGTGCTCGGTAGCCGCTGGTGGGTGAGCACTCCTCGATCCTGGACTTCGAGTCCTGATGAGAGATCGCGCCCCTGCCGGTTGGCCGGGAGAGTTGATCGCTGCTGGGATGTCGTGCCCGTCCGTTCGTGACGCGAGCACTGCTTCATTAGGTCGCAGATGGTTCTCCCGCGGGCTGTTCACCGGTGCTGGGTGGAGACGGGAGAAACGGTTGCGACTGTTCGTTGGCGATGACTGGGCTGAGACGCACGTGCGCCACGATGCGCGCGAAGTTGAGTGGAGGTGAGAGACCTTCGCCTCCTGGCCGTCGCAGCGGCTGGGTGAAGCTGGGGGCAGCCTGAGCCGGGAGTCGCCGGGGAGGGTGGGAGCAGCCCCGACAACGCTGGGACGTGCTGGAACTGTCAGACGGCGCGGGTCCGGTTAGCGAGACGGGAAGGTGTACGCGAGAAACCAGTGCCTGACGCCCCTTAACGGCCCACCAGCTCAAACCTGACGGATATGGGCTGGGCGCGGTGCGTCCCCGCTGCTGTGGGAGGGCGGGGAACTCTCCGAGACCATGTGAACCACCTCGGGGAGGCCACGACGAAGGTCTGCGGCGTAGTCGTGGCGATGCCGCAGGGGTAGAGCTGGACGCCTCACCCGTCGATCGACTTCGTGACGAACGTGGGAACCGTCCGGTGTCGCCCTCGCCCCGCGCAGCCAGCGCGGTGGAAGGGCAGGCGCGACGTCTGCTGATGGCATCGGGCGGGGCGGAGGCTTCGTAGTAGTCCGAGGCCGGGAAAGCCGGCTGCATGGCGAAGGGAGCCAGCAAGTCTGTGGTGGAAGGACTGGAAGACCAGGAGGTTCGCTGGTGAATACGAGTGATCTGCCGTCTGGCCTGTTGCAGGCCGAGCGTCGGGTACTGGAGATCCAGACCAAGCTGCACCGTTGGGCGAACGACGATCCTCATCGTCGATTCGACGATCTGTTCAACCTCGTCACCGATCCCGGGTTTCTGCTGATGGCCTGGGAGCGGGTAGCGGGCAACAAGGGCGCACGCTCGGCCGGGGTCGACGGGATGACCGCCGTCTTCGTCCGTGAGCGGATCGGGACCGAGGAGTTCCTGGCCGGGTTGCGTGAGCAACTCCGGGAACGGAGCTTTCGGCCCGTGCCGGTCCGGGAGCGGTTGATTCCCAAGCCGGGGACGCGGAAGCGTCGTCGGCTCGGGATTCCGACGATTGCTGACCGGGTGGTGCAGGCGTCCTTGAAGTTGGTGCTGGAGCCGATCTTCGAGGCGGACTTTGCTCCGTGCTCGTATGGCTTTCGGCCTAACAGGCGGGCACATGACGCAATGGCCGAGACCCGTTTTCTGGCGTCCAAGACCTACGAATGGGTGCTGGAGGACGACATCACGGCCTGCTTCGATGAGATCTCCCACTCGGCCCTGATGGACCGGGTGCGCAGACGGATCGGGGACAAGCGGGTGCTCGCGCTGGTGAAGGCATTCCTGAAGGCGGGAATCCTCACTGAGGTCGGCACGTCCAAGGAGACCGTCACCGGCACCCCGCAAGGGGGGATCTTGTCTCCGTTGCTGGCCAACGTGGCTCTGTCGGTCCTGGATGAGCACTTCGCTCAGGCGCCGGGCGGGCCGCGTTCGACCACGAAACAGCGCTGGACCCGACGCCAGAAGGGGCTGCCCAACTACCGGTTGATCCGGTATGCGGACGACTTCGTCATCCTGGTTTCGGGGACTCGGGAACACACCGAGGCGCTGCTCCCCGAAGTGGCGGACGTCCTCTCCACCGTCGGCCTGCGGCTTTCGGAGGAGAAGACCTTGATCACCCACATCGACGAGGGCCTGGACTTCCTCGGCTGGCGCATCCAGCGCCACCGGAAGCGAGGGACCGACCGGCAGTACGTCTACAACTACCCGGCCAAGAAGGCACTCCGGTCCATCAAGGCCAAGACCAAGGCGATCTGCCGGATGAACGTGAGCCTGCCGCTGGCAGTCCTGCTGCACAAGCTCAACCAGGTGCTGCGGGGCTGGACCGCCTACTTCCGGCCCGGGGTCTCCGCCCGCGCCTTCCAATACCTGCGCATGATCGTCTGGCGTCAGGTATTCGGGTGGCTGAGGCGCAAATACCCCAACGCGGGCTGGAAGGAACTGCGTCGCCGCTTCTGCGACGGCCGCTGGTGGCCGCACGATGGGCAAGTCGTCCTGTTCAACCCCGGCTCGGTAGTCACCACGCGCTACCTCCCCCGAGGGACGAAGATCCCATCTCCTTGGCCCAGCACACGCTGAAGACGGCAACAGCTCAACGGGACTTGTGGAGAGCCGGATGCGGGGCCAACTCGCACGTCCGGTTCGGGAGGGCGGCACGGAGAAACGGAACGGGAGAGATCCCGTCACCGCGCTCCGTGCCGACCCCACCACGATGTCGAGGTGATGGACGCCTCGGGCCGGCGGCTGGCCAAGGCTCGGCTGCCGGAGGGCGCTGCGGGAATGACGCGCCTGCATGCCCTGATCGCCGAGCAGGCCGGAGACGCCGCCGAGGAGAATGCGGAGGTGGTTGTCGGGATCGAGACCGACCGGGGCCCGTGGGTGCTGGCGCTGGTCGCCGCCGGATACACGGTGCTCGCAGTCAACCCGCTGCAGGCGGCCCGCTATCGCGAACGGCTGGGCGTGTCCGGGGCCAAGAGCGACGCCGCTGACGCGCACATGCTGGCCGACATGGTGCGCACCGACTCACATCAGTTGCGGCCCGTCGCCGGGGATACCGCGCAGGCCGAGGCGGTCAAGGTCGTGGCGCGAATGCACAAGACGCTGATCTGGGAACGCACCCGCCACACTCAGCGGCTCCGGCACGCCTTGAGGGACTACTTCCCCGCAGCCCTCAAGGCGTTCGAGGATCTGGACGCCCCGGACGCGCTGGAACTTCTGGCCAAGGCGCCTGACCCGGTCTCCGCAGCGAAGCTGACCATCACCCAGATCAGCGCGGTGCTCAAGCGGGCGCGCCGCCACAAGGTGGCCGAGAAGGCCGCGCGGATACAGGCCGCGCTACGAACCAAGCACCTGGGCCAGCCAGCGGTTGTCACCGCCGCCTACGCGGCCTCGACCAGCGCCCTGGTCGCCGTCCTCAGGTCTTTGGACGAGCAGGTCACGACTCTGCGCAAGGAAGTCGAGGCTCATTTCGGGCAGCACCCGGCCGCTGAAATCATCACCTCCCAGCCAGGGCTGGGAGCAATCCTCGGCGCCCGGGTGCTCGCAGAGTTCGGCGACGATCCCGACCGTTACGCCTCCGCCAAAGCCCGCAAGAACTACGCCGGCACCAGCCCGATCACCCGGGCCTCGGGCAAGAAGAAGGTCGTCGCTGCACGGTTCGTGCACAACGACCGGCTCATCGACGCGCTCATGACCCAGGCGTCCACAGCGATCAACGTCTCACCCGGCGCCCGCGCCTACTACGACAAACAACGAGCCCGGGACGCCGACTACAACACCGCCCTGCGCCAACTCGCCAACCGCCTCGTCGGCATCCTGCACGGCTGTCTCAAGACCGGCACATCCTACGACGAAGCAACCGCCTGGCCACACCGGACAGAGCTCGCTACTTGACAGCCAAACACCCTGGGATGTCTCTCAGGGAAACGAGCCTCCACCCGACCCGGGGCGCTTCAATCAGCAGTCAGAGCGTTTAATGGAGGGCGCCTGCGGGTGAGGTGGTGATCGACTTCCAGCTCAGGGTGATGCGGTCACCGTAGTGCAGCGACAGCGCGTTCAGCGCTGCCTTCCGCTCGGAGGTTCTGCCGGTCATGTTCGGTCGGCCTTTCAATGGTTGGCAGATGACGAGGTAGAGCACTTTGAGGGCGGCCTGTTCGGTGGGGGAGTGCCCGCGGCGGGTAACCCCAGCACGGTCGCGTTCACCGTGCGCCAAGGGCCGAAAGTAACGGCGCGGAAGGCCCCGCATACCGCTTGACCGCCTGAGGCGTCCTCGCGCCCGTCGGCGCGGCCGCGGTGGAGGGTAGCCGGGCCGATCCCGCGCGAAAACCGTCTGGTAACGCCGCCGGCGTGTCCAGGGGCCGCGTTCGTCAGTTCCTGCCGAGCCTGTTCACCTCTTGGGCGAAGGCCAGCAGGGCTGCGGCGAAGTCGGCGGGGGCCCGGAGATGCGGCTGGCCGGGCAGGCCCGGCAGGACGACGAGGCGGGCGTCGCGCGCCAACTCGAGGGCGGCGGCGTCCTTGGCCGCGAGCCTGTCTGATTCGGCGTTCAGCAGGAGGACCGGCACGTCCGCCGCGGCGAGCACCTCGGACGGGTCGTACCGGAACGCGGCCTGGTAGCCCCATGCATAGCGGTCCGCGACCCGCATCAACTCGACCACGGCCAGGTGGAGCAGCTCGCCGGGGAGGTCGGGTCCACATGTGCGCAGGTAGCGTTCGACGGCCCAGGCGAACTGGGAGCCGCGGTCGTCCAACGGCGCCTCGGGCGTCCAGCCGGCGATGAGGCGTGCCCGCTCCTCGGCGTCGAACAGCGGGACGCCGCTCAGCATCAGGCCCGCCGGGGGGAGGTGGGCGGCGGCCGCGAGCGCGAGGGAGGCCCCGCTGTGCACGCCGCCGAGGACCGGTTTCTCCATTCCGATCCGGGCCGCCGCCTCCGCCAGCACGCGGCCGTAGTCGGGGAGCTCGAAGTCGGGACCGGGCGGCGGGTCGGACGCGCCGTAGCCGGGGGTGTCGAACGCGACGGCGCGGGCCTGCCGGCCCAGCTGGGGCAGTACCTGCTCGTAGACGCGGGAGGACAGTGGAGATTCGTGGAACAGGGCGATCCAGGGGCCGGAGGCGCCGCTGATCCGGTAGTGGACCTGGCCCCACTCGGTGTCGACGTAGCCGCCGTTGGTCATGGCCGGGTCAGTGGTCGCGGAGCAGGGAGCCGGCGCCGAACACCTTGTCGTCGATGCCGTTGTCGCGGAGCGCCATCCACCAGGTGGCGGCGTTGATGGCGATGACGGGCAGGCCCAGCCACCGTTCGGCCTCGTCCGCCGTCGCGACCATCGACAGGTTGGTGCCGCACTGGACCAGGGCGTCGACCTCGCCCTCGGCCAGCGCGCGCAGCGCGGTGCGCAGCTCGGCCTCGGTGACGTGCGCGATCGACACGGCGGTCGGGCACTTCAGCCCGATGATCCGGTCGACCTCGAAGCCGATGTCGGTGAAGAACCGGCGGACGTTGGCGTCGCCGACCGGCTGGTAGGGGGTGACGACGCCGATGCGCCGCGCCCCGTAAAGCTTCAGGGCGCGCTCGCACGCTTCGGCGCCGGTCGCGACCCGCAGCCCGGTGATGTCGTGGATCTGCCTGACGAACTGCTTGTTGCCCTCGACGCCGCCCCAGAACGTCTCGGCGGACATGCCCATCACCATGTAGTCGGGCTCGCAGGTCAGGACCCGCTCGCAGGCCGCACCGATCTCGTCGCGGATCTGTTCCAGCAGCCGTTCCATCCCCGCATCCCCGGCCATGTTCTGATCGCGGATGTGGATGCGGGAGAAGTGGGACGTCACACCGGGGACGCCCATCCGGTGGAAGTCCGGTTCGACGATGGTGTTGGTGGACGGTGCGATCACGCCGAACTTGCGCCGCCAGCCGAGTGCGTCCGTCATGCGGCGACTCCCTCCTCGCTCCGGGCCGTCGTGGTGAGCCGCCAGGCGGCGAACGCGAAGGCCGCCTGGGCTAGCGTGTTGCAGGACTGCTCCGTCCATTGCAAGGCGGTGGACTGCTCGGCCCGCGCCGCCATCGGGCCGAGCACGTACTGTCCGGCCAGCCAGAGGCCGAAGAGCGTCGCCGCGAGCCGGTCGCCCGCTCGTGCGGCGGACCGCAGCAGCAGGACGGCGGCGACGGTCACCGCGATGATCGTCCAGACCATCGCGGGCCAGGTGTCGCGCTGCGCCGCCGAGGCCGCGAGCGCCGCCGCCAGCGGCACCGCGAACGCAGCGGGATGCGGCGGACGGGCCGCTTCCCGCGACAGCGCGACCGCCAGCGCGGTGAAGCCGGTCGCGAGCAGCGGGAACAGTGCGCCGTGCAGCCAGGGCAGGTCCGGGCCGTCCAGGGCGACGATCAGTTTCCAGGCGGCCTTGGCGAACCCGCCCGCCACGATCAGTGCGGCGGCGGTGGGCACCAGCGGGTGCCGGCGCCGCAGCAGCGCCACGCCGAGCGCGGTGAGCGCCACCGGCACGAAGTCCTCGGCGGCGAGCGCGGGCGGGTAGTCGCTCATGAGGCACCGAACAGGTCGCGCTTGCGCAGCGGGGCGAGCAGGAACCGGCCCACGATCTTGGGTGTGGTGAGCCAGGCGACCGTCCCGCCGTTCTTCGTCCCGGCCAGCACCCGGTCGGCCAGCCAGGGCGTCACCGTCTCCACCCGGTCGGCGAGGATGTTGAAGACCTTCTTGGCCTTCTCCAGTTCGTCGGGGGAGTAGCCGCTGGTCAGCAGGTCGGTGACGACCATGCCGGGCGACAGGTGCGCGACCTTGACCGGGCCGTCCCGGACCTCCTCGGCAAGGCCGGAGGTGAGGTAGCCGGTGCCGCGCTTGGTCGCCCCGTAGGCGATCAGGCCGGGGACGGTGCGGCCGTCGCTGCCGAGCCCGGCCATGTTCCAGACGGTGCCGCCGCCCTGAGCGGTCATCCCGCGCACCGCGACGGCGCTGCCGTGCATCACGCCGAGCAGGTTCGCCGCCACCAGGGTCTCGAGTTGCCCGGCGGGCAGTTCGGTGAGCGGACGGCGCGGCGTGGAGACCCCGGCGTTGTTGATCCAGTGGTCGATTCGCCCGAACGCCTCGGCCGCCGCGTCCCAGAGCGCCTGCACCTGGTCCCGGTCGGCCACGTCGCAGACCGCCCCGACCGCGCCGTCGCCGAGTTCGGCGAGGGCCTTGTCGACCGACTCGCGCGTCCGGCCGCAGACGGCGACGCGGGCGCCCCGCGCCAGGAACTCCCGCGCGAGGCCGAGACCGATCCCGCGGGTGCCGCCGGTGACGACCACCGCCGGTCCGGTCACGCGGCGGCCTCCCAGGTCAAGACGCCGTGCAGGACGGCGTCCAGGACGTTGCCCTTGAACAGCTCGTACACCACGGTGAGGGTCCGGCCCGCGCTCATCCCCGGCGCCGTGTCGATCATGAACTCGCGTCCCTTGACCTTCCACACGTCGGTGAAGTGCAGGACGGGGTAGTTGGCCCGGCCGAACGCCTGCGCGTTGCCCCAGGCGTCCGGGCCCTCGTAGAAGGAGCGGAACCCGTCGCGCCGGGCCTCCACGGTGTAGGTCCGGTCGACGGCGCCGGTCCAGGTGACGTGCTGGCGGGTGCGCAGCAGGTCGAGGGGTTGCAGCTCGATCGAGACCGTGACCTCGCCGGCCGGTTTCTGGTCAGCCCCCCACAACTCGCACGTTCCGCTGTACGCCCCGCGCTGCTTGGTCGGGAGGATGTAGGGGACCGGGCCGTTGCGGGTCTCGGCCGTGAGGAACCGGCCGATGGCGTCCCTGGTCTCGGCGTTGGAGTCGTAGTCGGTACTGCGCTTGTAGACGCCGTTGAAGCAGCCCACGACCGTCCAGCCCTGGTACAGCGTGGACGAATACACCTGCGTTTCACCGTCCGGCAGGACGTGGTTCCAGGTGTTGAGGTCGGCCTGCCAGCCCGGGCCGTAGTAATGCGCGTCGACGAACCCGCCGTAGGGCTGGCCGGTGCCGTGGAAGTCGGGACCGGTGTAGACCCGGTCGCTGTCGGAGTCGGTGACGCCGAACGCGAACGGTGCGCCGAGGCGGAACCGTCCGGCGAGCGGACCGCCGCCTTCCAGCCCGCCGTCCATGTAGTACGTGGTGACGCCGTCTTCGAAGACCGACGACCGGCGGATGTCCTCGTATCCGCGCCAGGTGCCGGTGGCGTCGAACAGCGACGGGCGGCCGTGCCATTCGCCCTCGATCCGGCTCTGCCACTCGCTGGGCTCAGGCATCGGCGCGCTCCCCTCCCGGCAGGTCGTTGGTCAGCAGCTCGGCGCGCAACTCCTCAGCCTGTTCGTCGCCGAGCAGCCGGGCGACGTTCCCCCACACCGGGTCGACCTCCGGGCTGAACAGGGCGGCGCGGTTGCGGGCGTCGCGCGCGGCGAGGTCGGTGTCGGCGAGCGTGGTGCGGACGTCGTCGGGGACGTCCTTCACCAGCAGGTCGCGCCAGTGCTCGACGTAGCGGTCGAGGTAGGCGCCCATCGCCGCGAAGTGCTCCTCGTCGGCCCGGTCGACGAGCATCCAGGGCGACATCATGGCGTGCTGGCGCGGGCCGATCGCGGCCGTGGACGGGCCGAACCGCTCCCGGACCTCCTCGTACACCGGCGTGAGCGGCTGGAACACCGCGTTGACGTACTCCAGGTGCGCGCCCAGGTCGGCGCGCGGCACGAGGTCGATGTGGTAGGCGAGGTAGCCGTCGGCCCGCACCGAGTCGAGCGTGAAGTGCGGGACGGCCGAGTCCGCGCCGGTGAACGCGAAGATCATGTGGCTGTCCATGCCGATCTGCTCCACGGTCAGGCCGATGCGGACGACCTTGGCGATCCGCTCGCCGCGCAGCACCGTCAGCGCGCCGACCGGCTCGGGGAACATCGGGCTGATGAGGTCCTTCTCGCGGACCGTCGCCAGCTTCTCGACGCCGGCCAGCACCGCCAGCGTCCGGTCGCTCAGTGCCTTGGGCGGCGACACGCTCACTCGTTCTCTCCTTCGGTGGCGGTGTTCTCGCCTGCGGGAGCATCCGCGGGGACCGGGTCGCCGCCGCGGGCGCGGTGCTGCCAGGCGCGGGCCAGCTCCGGGTCCTCCCGCCGGGCGGGGGAGGGGATCACGGTCGCGCTGCCGCGCGCGCCGTTGACCGGCAGGTGCGCTTCGTCGCCGATCCACCAGCCTGCGGCCATCAGCTGCCGGCGCCGCCGCCGGTAGGCGACCTGCAGGGAGTCGCTGCGCAAGTGCAGCTCGTCGGCCAGGTCGTAGGGCAGCAGCTCCGGCCGCTGGCTCTGGACGACCGGCTTGTCCTGCAGCAGGATGCTGCGGATCCGCTTGCGGGCGTCGCGGTCGGCCCACCGGCCGGTGAAGAAGTTCCGGTACCCGACGATCTTGACGAGGGTGCGGTTCCGATCCAGAGGGACGTTGTGGTCGTAGAGGATCATGTCGCCGAACGGCAGCCGGACGTGTAGCTTCACGATGTTGGGCAGGTACCAGCCGTTGGTGACCAGCACCTCCTCCGGCTTCTCCTTGTAGAGCCGCGACCACAGGCCCTTCGCGGGCGGCGGGCTGAGGCCGATGTCGGCGACCGCCGACCAGTCGTCCTGGACGATCTCGTAGTCGGGGATCTCCGGCTTGTCCGGGTTGCCGAACCGGGTGCCGTGCACGAACGGGGTATGCGAGGCGTCCACGACGTTCTCGAACGTCCGCTCATAGTTGGCCTCGATGACCATCTCGACGTACACGGTGGCGAAGGACGGGTCGTCGTGCTCGGGGAAGTGCGGGATGGGCGGACGCTCGTGCTCCGGCAGGTCGCCGAGGAACGCCCAGATCAGCCCGTACTCCTCGCGGATGGGATAGGAGTCGACGCGGGCCTTCTTCGGGATGCCGCGTCCCGGCGGGTTCGCGGGGATCCTGCTGCACGCGCCGTCCGGCTCGTACTGCCACCCGTGGTACGGGCAGGCGATCTTGTCGCCGATCAGCTTGCCCGCCGACAGCGCGGCTCCCCGGTGCACGCACAGGTCGGACAGGCACACCACCTCGCCGTCGCGCTTGCGGTACAGGACGAAGTCCTGGCCCAGGCATGTCACGCGCCTCGGGGCCCGGCAAACGCGGTCCGCGAACTCGACCGCGTACCAGAAGTTCTTGAGCATGGTGGCTCCTATCGGCGCCGCAGGTCGATGAGCGTCGGGTCGGCGGACGGGGCCACGTCGTCCCCGCGCACGTGGGCGCGCAGGAAGCCGACGGTCAGGTCCGTGAAGGCGCGGCGGGCCGCGGCGGGATCGGTCTCGGGCTCCAGGTCGAGGAACGCGCGGGCGGCGGTCGGGTCGACCGGCTCCGCGACCGCGAAGTGGTTGGCGCCGCGCACGACGGCGAGCAGGTCGCGTGGGTCGTGCAGGGCCTCGGTAAAGGTGCGGCTGACGGGGTCGGACGGGGCGTCCTGGCCGTACCGGTCGGAGCTGCCCATGATGACGCCGTCCCGCGTGCCGACGCCCAGCAGCACCGGACAGTCGACCTGCGCGGGCAGGACGGTGCCGGCGGGCCAACCCAGCATGGTGGCGACCATGGTGTGCGTCCCGTAGGCGAAGCAGGCACGGACCCCGGGGATGAACCGGGCCGACTGGAGCACCACGGTGCCGCCCGCCGAATGCCCGCCGAGCGCGACGCGGTCCAGGTCGAGCGCCCCCTTGAGCAGGTCGATCCCGCCGAGCGCGTCGAGGACGGCGGGAATGGCGGGGCAGGTCGGCCGGGTGCCGTAGGCATCGGGCCGTGCGGCGTCCAGATCGACGCCGGGGGTGAGGCCGTACCGGCCGCCGAAAAGCTCCGCGACCCGGTCGAACGTCACCACGGCGAAGCCCGCGGCGGCGATGGCGGACGCCAGCGGCCGGTAGACCGCCTGCTCGACGTTCACGCCGGAGCAGAACACGACGACCGGGTACGGGGCGCCCGCCGGATCGGGCGGGAACTCCCCGGAGAGCCGCTCGGCGTCGGTGCCCTCCGCGCGGGCCGGGTAGTACACCTTCAGGTGCGCGGTGCCGAACGGCGCGGTGCCGCCGGTGTCCGCCGACCACCACATCGACCGGACGCCGGTGCCGCCGGACGCGTTCACGGGCGGGGCAGCTCTCGGTCGCCGCCCCACAGGGCGCGGACGAGGCGGTCGGTGGTCTCCTGCCCGAAGTAGCGGACGCCCATCACGTTCGCGGGGTCGCGTTCGGCAATGTTGCGGCGGGTGGCGAGGTCGGCGGCGGCGAGCGCGGCGCAGTCCGCGTCGGGGACGGGCTCGGCCGCCTCGACCCAGCCGAGCCAGCGGTCCACGTGCTCAGTCAGCAGCCGCTCGACCAGGTCGATGTTCTTGTCCGACCGGGGGAACGAGTAGCAGTGCGCGGTGGGGGACAGGCTCGCCCGGATGAACCCCGCCCGGCTGGTGAACCACTCCAGTTCCGGGTTGTCCTCCCGCACCGCCAGCCAGCCGCTGTTGAGCGGCTCGTAGTACGCGTCGTAGTAGGCGCCGTCGGCCAGGAGGTTGGTGCGCGGCACGGAGTCGACGTAGAACCAGCCCTCTGGCCACACCAGCAGCGCTATGCCCAGGTGCGGCACCCGGACGTGCGGGCCGAGCCAGACCGTCAGGTGCAGGTTGGCGAACCCGGCCGCCGGGTTGCCGAGCCACGAGTGGACCATCCAGTCGACCTCGGGCCCGCTGTAGGCGGCCAGGCTCCCGCCGGGGCTCTCGGGCGGGTTCCCGTACGACTCCAAGGCCTCGGTGGACGGGTCGCGTGCCAGCTCGAACCGCGCGTCGATCCGCGCCTTGAGCCCGGCGAGGATCGTCTTGTAGCGGTGGAAGGTCTCGGTCACGTCGACGACGGGGGAGCCGTCCACCATCTGCTCGACGTGCCGAAGGGTCTCTTTCGACTCCGGGGTTTCCTTCAACGGAGCGCTCCGCTCGGTGCGTCGTCGGCCAGCGCGGCGACCGCGTGCGCGGGACGCCCGCCGACCAGGTCGGTGTTCTTGGATACGAGCCGGTTGACGGCCTGGGCGGGATGGATCGCCGCGACGGTGAGCGGTTCGGTGGCGCGGGTGACGAGGGGGTGGCTGATGCGGCCCTCGAACGGGCCCTGCCACGACGTCCAGAGGCTGAAGTCGGTGGGGAGCGCCAGGATCAGGCCGTCCCGCGGTCCGGAGGCGACGACGTTCAGCCGGTTCTCGGCGGCGCGCTCGGGCAGTCCGAGGGCGGTCTCCCAGTCCTGCGCGGGCGTGAACGGGACCGCGACGGCGTCCGCGTCGGCGATGGCGGCGAGTCGGAAGACCTCGGGGTAGAGGGCGTCGTCGCCGGTGACGAGCGCGAGCCGTCCCCAGGGGAGCGTGAAGACGTCCAGCCGCTCGCCGTACTCCGTCGCCCAGCCCGAGTGCCGGGCACTGGCGTGCAGTTGCGGTTGGCGTCCGGCCAGGCCGTCCGCGTTCACCAGATAGGCGGCGTGCGCGGCGCCTGCCCGCACGCTGGTCACCGCATGGGCGGTGGTGCCGTGGAGCGCGGCGGCAAGCTCCTCGACGACGGCGCCGGCATCGGCGTCGGGACCGAACGCCAGCTCCGGCAGGACGATCAGCTCGGCTCCCGCCTTCGCCGCCCGCCGCACCAGTTTTGGGGAGCGGACGACCGCCGCGTCCACCTTCTCGTCGCCCGGCGGGGCGGCGCGGGGGCGGGGCGTCTCGGCGATCGGGGCGTACAACCGCGGCCTGCGCGCCGCGAACGTGTCGGTGCCGTCGGGACGGGTCTTGCGGTCGGCGAGCGACGGGTCGATGTCGGCGACGACGACGGCCTCGCCGGTGCGCGGCCCCTTCGCGACGACTGTCCCGTCGGGGGCGACGATCTGGCTCTCGCCCGCGCCGTCCAGCAGGTCCGGCGGGACGCCGAGACGCTCGGCGATCGCGGGCAGGAGGGCGGGGGGCAGCAGCGGGCCGACCTTGTTGGCCGCCACCACCCACACGTGGTTCTCGGCGGCGCGGACCGGCACGTGCAGGCTCGCCTCGTCGGTGGCGAACGAGTTGAGGCTGTTCAGCAGCACCTGCGCGCCGCGCACCGCCAGGTCGCGGGGGACGTCGCTGGTGACGCCCTCCATGCAGGCGTACATGCCGAGCCGGCCGTGCGGGGTGGCGATGACGGGGCCGGCGGCGGTGCCCGGATCGAGGTGGTCGCCTTCGGCGCCCATCAGCGTGAGCTTGTCGGAGCGGCCGAGCAGCGCGCCGTCCGGGCCGTACAGCAGGCTGCTCACGGTCACCCGGCCGTCGCCGCCGGCCAGCGTCACGTTGGCCTTGACGTGGACGCCGTGCGCGGCGGCGCGGGCCGCGATGGCGGTGAGGAACGGGCCGCCGATGGCGCAGGCGTGCCGTCGGGCGTCGTCGCGGTCGGCGTACCAGGACAGGCGGTTGCAGAACTCCGGCAGGACGATCAGGCGCGCGCCCTCGGCCACCGCCCGGTCCACCATGCGCAGGCAGGTGGCGAGGTTGGCGGGGACGTCGGGGCCCACCGCGAACTGGACGGCGGCCACCCGGACCGGACCCATCGGGCCTCCCGGTTCCTCTAGCGAAACGCTGTTTCCAAACTTTACAATCGGGGCGCGCCCTCCGCCAGATCCCGCGGGCGGAAACTTCCGGCCGCGGGACCCGGCGGGCGGTCCGCCGGACGCGGACGCGTCAGGAGGCTCCGGCCAGGGTCTGGATCAGGCCGGAGCCGAGCCTGCTCTGGTAATACGACCCGCCGGGCAGGTACGCGGCGGTCTGCGTGCCGTTGAAGGCGTCCTTCGCCCAGGCGACCGCGAACGTCTGCAGGGCCTCGACGTTCTTCGCCTGCGGCGTGCCGCAGGCGAGGGTCCCGACGGCGTCGGTACTGGCGCCCTCGGCGTCGGTGTGCTCGCCGTCGGTCAGCCGGACGCCGACGAACGGGGCGTGCACGTCGGCCTGGACGGCGTCCGTCCCGCTGCCGCTGTTGTTGCAGGTGCCGTCGGGCCCGGAGATCGTGCGGACTATGCGGCCGGTGCCGTCGACCGCCTTCAGCCCGGTGTCGAGGTTGTTCCCGATGAACGACTTCACCGGATCGAGCAGGACCAGGCCGCGCAGCCGCGCCCACGCCGCCGGACTGTCGCTGCGCAGCCGCCCGGCCACGTAGCTGACGGCCTCGCCGCCGGCCGAGTGCCCGGAGAAGACCAGCGAGCCCGGCAGCGCGAGGTCGGACCGTCCGGCCTGGGCCTTCGCCTTGGCGAAGCTGCGGCCGAGCTTGTCGGACGGGTCGGACATCTTGGCGAACAGGTCGGCGACGTTGCCCAGGAAGTCGGTGTTGTTGCCGAGGTTCTGCAGGGTGCAGCCGTACAGGTTCGCCGTGGGGAGGGTGGGGGCGAAGACGAGGTAACCGGCTGCGGCGTACTTGGACGCCAGGTCCGCGACGTTGTCGTTGGAGCGGGCGAAGCCGTGCTGGAGCCACACCAGGCCCTGCGGCGCGCCGGCGGGGAAGTACCAGTCCGCGCTCTGGTTGAGGATCGTGAACGCGCAGCGGATCTCGACGGTGGTCTGGACGCGGGTGGCGGCGGCGTGGGCGGGGGAGAGGGGGCCGAGGGCGGTCAGGGCGAGGGTGGCGGCGCTGGTCGCGGCGAGGGTCCGGACGGCGTGGACGGCGCGCATGCTGCCTCCGAAGGCAACCACTCTGTTTCTTCTATGGAAACAGAGTTTCCAATATGGCCCCCTTATTAAGCACCTCGGGGGCCGGGAAGGCAATGGGGCGGCGCCGCGATCGGGTAACGATGCGCCGGACGGTGCGGCGACGGGCGGTCACGAGGGATACGCGCCCGCGCTCATCCCGGTGCCGCCCGCGCGGAACGCGGCGGGTGCGTGGATCGCGCAGGTCTGCACGTACTCCAGCAGGCCCTCGGCGCCGTACTCGCGGCCGTGCCCGCTGCGCTTCACCCCGCCGAACGGCGCGCGCAGCGCCATCCCGGTGCGGTTGTGGGTGTTGACGAACGTGAAGCCGGCCTCGAACCGGCGGGCGAACGCGAACGCGCGGTCCTCGTCGGCCGACCATACCGAGGCGCCGAGACCGAGGTCGCCGGCATTGGCGCGCTCCACCACCTCGTCCTCGTCGTCGTAGGCCAGCAGCGGTACGACTGGGCCGAACTGCTCCCCGGCGACCACCGGCGCGTCGTCGTCCACGTCCGTGACCAGGGAGGGCCGGACGAAATACCCGCGCTCCATCTCGATCCGCACGGCGCCCAGCTCCGCGACGGTGCCGCCCCGCCGCCCCGAATCGGCGACGAGCCCCCGAACCCGGTCGGCGGCGTCGGCCGAGATGACCGGGCCGACCGTCGTGCCGTGGTGCAGGGGGTCGCCTAGCACCAGCGTCCGTTGCGCCGCCGCGACATAGGCGTCACGGACCTCGGCCAGCCGCGACCTCGGGGCGAACAGACGCTTGGCGGCCATGCAGACCTGGCCGGCGGTGGCGAAGGACGCCATGACGAGGCGGTCCATCGCCGCGTCGGTGAGGTCCGCGTCGTCCAGCAGCACGACCGGGTCGTTGCCGCCGAGTTCCAGCAGCACCGGGGTGATCGCCTTGGCTGCGGCCGTCCCGATGGCGCGGCCCGCCTCGGCGCCGCCGGTGAACGCGACCCGGTGCACGCGGGGATGCCCGGCCAGCGCCCGCGCCGTCGCGGCGCCCCCGTGCACGACCCGGACGAGCCCTGGCGGGAACGCCTCCAGCACGCGGCCGACCACGAGCGGCGCGAGCGGCGACGGCTTGACCACGACCGTGTTGCCCGCCGCCAGCGCGGGCCCCGCCTTGAGCAGGGTGAGGATGATGGGCGCGTTCCACGGGGTGATGGCCGCGACCACGCCGTACGGGCGGTGCCGCAGGACGAGCCGTCCGGCGGCGTCGTCGGTCTCCCGGTCGGCGTACGCCGCCGGGGCGTGCTCGGCGGCCCAGCGCAGGTAGGAGGCGGCGAACCGGATCTCCCCGGCGCAGTCGGCGACCGGTTTGCCGGACTCGCGGGCCAACAGCTCGGCGACGCCGGGCATCGCGTCGACGGCCTCGGCGGCCCGCAGCAGCGCGGCGGCCCGCTCCTCGACCGGCACGCGGCACCAGTCGCGCTGCCGCGCCTCGGCGTCCCGGACGGCCCGGTCGACCTCCGCCGCGTCCGCCACCGGGACCCTGCCGACGACCTCCTCCGGCCGGGCCGGGTTCTCCCGGACGATCTCGCCGGCGGGCATCAGGCGACGTCCCGCAGCGAGGCGATCATCGACGTGCGCAGCAGGTGCCGCCGCGCCTCGGCGGGATCGGCGGCCAGCCTCCGCAGCTCGTCGTGGTAGCCGGCCGGATCGCGCATCCGCTCCCAGTTGCCGTGGGTCATCCGCCGCACGAACGACCGCGCCGTATCGCGGCGCGCCGCCGCGACGGCGTCGAGTGCCGCCTCCGGTCTGCCGCCCAGGACCTCCGCGAGCGCGCCGCCGAGCAGGACGGCATCGTGGATGCCGCTGTTCATCCCCATCCCGCCGAGCGGGTTGTTGACGTGCGCCGCGTCCCCGGCGAGCAGCACCCGCCCGGCGCGGAACGTCCCGGCGACGCGCTGGTGGACGCGGTACAGGCTGGCGTGCGCGACCTCCCATGGAGCGTCGGCGATCCCGCGCATCCGTTCCGGCAGCCGAATCAGTTCACGTGCGTCGGGCGTGCCCTCCGGGGTCGGGAACAGGACGCGCCAGTGGTCGGGGGTGCGCAGCAGCACCAGCCACTCGCCGGGGTCGAAGACGTAGTTCACCGCGGCGATGCCGGGCAGCAGGTCCTCGACGGCGGTCGCGGTCGAGGCGACCAGGAACCGCTCGGGGTAGGTCATGCCCGCGAACTCCACGCCGAGGGAGCGCCGCACCGCCGATCCGGCGCCGTCCGCGCCGATCAGCCAGGTGCCTCGGAACCGCTCGCCGCGCGCGGTCGTCACCTCCACGCCGCTCCCGTGCGCCAGCACCGTCCGCACGGCCGCGCCGAACCGCACCTCGCCGCCCGCGTCCAGAACCTCGTCGCGCAGGATCGGGGTGAGCTTGCTCTGCTCGCACTGCACGCGGAACGGGTACGGCGTGTCGCCCGACAGCACCGACAGGTCCAGTTCGGCGATGACACCGCCGCGCCGGTCCCGGTACTGGAAGGTGCGGGAGACGAGGCCGCGCTCCAGCAGCCGGTCCAGCACGCCGAGCCCGTCCAGCATCTCCAGCGACGGCGGATGGAACGTGGACGCGCGCGACTCGGCGGCCAGCTCCGGCTCCGCCTCCAGCACGGTGACGGGAACGCCGCGGCGCGCCAGGACGAGCGCGGCGGTGAGCCCGACCGGCCCCGCCCCGGCCACCAGCACCGGTGCCATCACGGTTCCCGGGAGTGCAGCGCGAAGCCGTCCTCCACGCCGACGACCTGCGGGTTGGTGAAGAAGCGCAGCGTCTCGGCCGTGCCCTCCTCGCCCAGCCCCGACGCGCCCCAGGCCGGGCGGGGCGCGAGCAGGTGCAGGCTCAGCACGCTGGACCCGTTGACCTTCACCTCCCCGGCGCGGATGCGCCGTGCCACGGCGAGCGCCGCGTCCTCGTCGGTGCCGGCCACGTACCCTTCCAGCCCGTACGCGGTGCCGTTGGCCAGCGCCAGGGCCTCGTCGAGCGTCCGGTAGGGGTGGACGGTGGCGACCGGCCCGAAGATCTCCTCGGTGGCGTCCCCCGGGTCCACGCCCGTGACGAGCGCGGGGGCCAGGTAGTTGCCCTCGTCCGGCACTTTTGTCGTGGAGAGGATCCGGCCCCCGAGCGCGTCGCGCCGCGCGGCGACGAGGTCGCGGTGCCGCGAGTGGACCAGCGGACCGAGGTCGGTGGCCTCGTCCAGCGGCGGACCCGCGCGCAGCGCCGCGAGCCGCTCGCCGATCGCGTCGAGGAGCGCGCCCTGGCGGCCTTCGGGCACGATGAGCCGGCCGAGCGCCCGGCACCACTGGCCGTTGAGCGTGGTGAGCAGGTCGACGGCGGCGCGGGCGGCCCGCCCGGTGTCGGCGTCCGGCATGACGACCAGGGGGTTGTTGCCGCCCAGCTCCAGTTGCACCGGCTTGATCCCGGCGGCGCAGGCGGCGGCGACGGACGCGCCGCCGACCACCCCGCCGGTGAAGGAGACCGCGCGGATCCGCGGGTCGGCGGCCAGCCGCGCACCGGTGCGGCCGTCGCCGTGGACGAGCTGGAAGACCCCGCCCGGCACGCCGCCGCCGGCCAGCACGTCCGCGACGACCTCGGCGAACCGCTGGCTCCCGTACGGTGCGTACTCGCTCGGCTTGAGGATCGCGGGGCAGCCCGCGGCGAGCGCGTTGGCCACCTTGTGCGCGGCCATCGGCGCGGGCGCGTTCCACGGGACCAGGCACAGGGCCGGGCCCCAGGGCAGCCGACGCACCTCGGCGGTGCGGCCGTCCTCGCGGGTGAAGGTCGCGTCGAGCCCGCCGCGCAGCTGCTCGGCGGCCAGCCGGAACGACCCCGACACGATCATTGCGAGCGGGGTCGTCTGGCGGATCGGGACGCCGGTCGCCGATGCCTCCAGGGCCGCGATCTCGCCCGTCACCGGTTCGAGGGCATCGGCGACCGCGTCCAGCAGGGCGGCGCGCTCGGCGGCGGGCCGCGCGGCCCAGCCGGCCGCCGCCTCTTCGGCCGCGGCCAGCGCCAGCTCGACCCGCTCGCCGCCGGTGACCCCGGCGGGACCGACCTGCTCGCCGGTGGCCGGATCCTCCAAGGCGGGGCCGTCCTCGGGCGACGCGGCCCAGGTCCCTGCGACGAGGTCGCGGTGCGGCGGGCTCATTGCGGGACGCTCGCGAACAACTCGTTCTCCTTGCTCTCGGTCACGATCTGCGCGGCCTCGAGCCTGCCCCGCTCCGCCGGGAACGTCATCACCAGGCCCATCGCGAGATCGCGCAGCGCCCGGCCGATGACGCCGTCCATCGTGGCCGCCGAGGTGCCGCACGCCTTGAACGCGCCCAGCACGACCTGGAAGCACGCCTCGGCGACGTCGCCCTTGGCGATCCGCCACTGCGCGTAGACCTCGGGCTTGGGGCGCAGGGGCGGCTCGGAGGTCTCCAGCTCCAGCTGGCGGCGGATCCACAGGTAGGCCGTCTCCAGCCGCTCGGTCATGTCGCCGATGATCACCTGGTGCATCGGCGAGGACGCGATCGGCCGCCCGGAGTCGGCGAACGTCCGGCGGGTGAGCCGCTCGACGGCGAAGTCGTAGACGTTCTGCGCCGCGCCCAGGTAGCAGGCCGAGATGGCCAGCTGGTTGCCGACGAAGCTGCCCCGGCTCATCCGCAGCATCCGCGCGAACGCGCCGGGCACCGTCAGCGCCTCGTCCGCCGGGACGAACACGTCGGTGAGCGTCACGCCGTGGTTGTTGGACGCCCGCATCCCGAGCCCGTTCCACGGCTGCCGGGAGGCGACACCCGGAGCCTCGCGCGGCACCAGGAACAGCGCGAGGCCGTCGGCGCCGGAGGTGCCGTCGAGCCGCGCGGTCACCAGGTAGGTGTCGGCGACGCCGGTCGCGCAGCCGAACGACTTCACGCCGTTGAGCCGCCAGCCGCCGTCGGCCGGGGTGGCGGTGGTGGCGATCGCGATGTTCGCGCTCGACGACTTCACCTCCTCGCTGGCGAAGTTGGCCATCCACGTCCCGGCGGCCATCCGGCTCAGCACCTTCTCGGCGAACGCCCGCACGGGCTTGACCTCGACGTCGCCGCTGAACAGGCCGGCCTCGACCGCCTCCAGCGGCAGCAGGCCGCGCGAGGCGCTGGTGTTGTGGAAGAAGTACGACAGCGCCGTGGACGGGCAGGCGGTGCCCATCGCGTAGGTGGCGGCGGCCAGGTCGCGCAGGCCGCCGCCGAGCCCGCCGTACTCGGCGGGCACCACCAGGCCGAGCAGCCCGGCCTCGCGCAGCAGCGCGACGTGCCCGGCGGGGAACGCGGCGTCGGCGTCGGCCGCCGCGGCCGCCTCGCGCAGCCGCGGCAGCACCGCCTCCACGCGCCCGGCGCGGTCCCGCTCGGCATCGGTCATCGTCTCGACGAGCCGTTCACCGGTCAGCGTCGTCGGCTGGGTCATCGGGCTGGTTCCCTTCAGGCTGGTCAGGACGCGGTCCGGTAGGTGCGGCCGGGCAGGGCCGAACCCCAGAGCGCCTCCAGGTCCGTGGCGGCGGCCACCAGGGCGGCCCGGTCGGTCGGGGTGGCGACGCCGAGCCGGGCGGCCAGGAACAGCACGCCCTCCGCGCACAGGCCGCCGTCGATCCCGCCGAGCGTCACGTCGAAGCCGCGCACGCCGCTCTTCATCGCGGTCAGCGCGTTCGCCAGGCCGAGGCCGCGCGCCTCGCGCAGCCGCACCCGCACGGGCACCGGCCGGGCCAGCGCCACGGCCTCCTGCAGCACGTTGCGGACGACCAGCGGGGAGGCGGCCGCGGCGCCCTCGTCGAGCGCGATCTCGGTGCAGCCGGCGGCGAGCAGCCGGTCGACGGCGGCGAGCACCGCGGCCTGCCGGGCGGGATCGAAGACGTCGCCCACCCGGCCCGTGACGGGCAGCCCGCGCGCCCGGGCGGCGGCGATCAGCCGGGGCGCGTCGGGCCCGTCGGCGATCTCGGCCGTCACCGGGGAGCCGTGCGGTACCCGCGCCAGGCAGGCGGCGTCCTCGACCAGCGCCGACCACGGCGGCCCCGCCGGGCCGCCGCAGCCGGGGACGGGCGGGAGCGGCAGCCGGACCCGGACGCCCGCCGCGCGGACCGCGTCCAGCAGCCGCGCGGCGCCGGCCCTGGTGACGCGGGCGGGCGCGGTGCCGGAGACGGTGAGCCTGCGGTGCAGCGCGGCGGCGAGCCCGGTGTCGGCGATCGTCACCTCGTCGGGCAGCGGGTCGGCGAGCTGGCCCCAGGCGCGGGAGTGGAACAGCAGCGGCGCGGTGCGGCGGGGCGTCTCCGCGGCGCGCACCTCGCCCACGAAGATGGTGTGGTCGCCGCCGGGGTAGGCGTGCGCGACCCGGCAGTCGAGCCAGCCGAGCGCCTCCGCCAGCACCGGCGCGCCGGTGGGCGCGGCGGTCCAGGTGCCGCGCGCGAAGCGGTCGCCCGGCTCGCGGCCGGCGAACCGGTGCCCGATGGCCGCGTGGTCCTTGCCGAGGAAGCTCACGGCGAACACGCCGCTGCGCTCGATGAGCCCGTGCGTGCGGATGCCGCGGGCCAGGCAGACCAGGACGAGCGGCGGGTCGAGGCTGACGCTGCAGAACGAGCCCGCGGTCATGCCGTGCCACCCGTCCTCGGCGGTCGTGGTGACCACCGCGACGCCCGTCGGCCACTGGCCGAGCACCGCCCGGAAGGTCTGTGCGTCGACCGCCACGGCACCGCGCCCTTCGTTTCACTTAAAGAAACACTGTACCGCTGACGGTAACGATGGCGTGGAGCGGGTGTCAACGCCCCGATCGGTGACGAGCGTTTCCGCAAGGGAAACGCGATGGCCTAGACTGCGGCTGAGCCCGGTCCGTCGGAAGGAACCGCCGTGTCGCGTAGTGCGACCTCCCAGAGCGCCCCCGCCTCGCCCGCCGAGGACGGCGAGGGGCAGAGCCGGTCGATCGCCGCCGTGGAGCGCGCGATGGACGTCCTGCTGCTGTTCGGCCGCAGCGGCCGGCCCGACCTCGGGGTGACCGAGATCGCCACCGAGCTGGGGCTGACCAAGGCCGCCGTGCACCGGATCCTGACCGCGCTGCGCAGCCGCGACCTGATCAGCGTGGACGCGGTGACCCGCCGGTACGCCCTCGGGCACGCCGCGATCGCGCTCGGCCGCGCCTACCTGGCCCGGATGGACCTGCGCGCGCTCGCCGCCCCCGAACTGCGCCGCCTCGCCCAGCAGCTCGGCGAGACCGCCACGCTGTCGATCCGCCGCGGCGACACCCGGCTGTACGTGGACCAGGTCGTCCCGCCGCACGAGCTGCGGGTGGAGGTCAGCCTCGGCATCCCGTACCCGCTGCACGCGGGCAGTTCGTCCAAGGCGATCCTGGCCTTCCTCGACGAGGCCGAGGTCGACGGGCTGATCGGCCGGCACGGGCTGGAGGCGCTGACCGACCGGACGATCGTGGACGAGGCGCGGCTGCGCAAGGAGCTGGCGGCGGTCCGCAAGCGCGGCTACGCCACCTCGCAGGGCGAGCGGCAGGAGGGGACCGCCTCGATCGCCGCGCCGGTCTTCGACCACGACGGCCGGGTGATCGCCGCGCTGAGCGTGGCCGGTCCGCTGTCGCGGTTCAAGCCGCGGATGGCCGAGCTGGCGCCGCCGCTGGTGGAGGCGGCGGCGCGCCTGTCCGGCGCGCTCGGCCACAGCGGGTGACGCGGCGGGAGCGGGTGGCGCCGGGTTCACGGGTCACAGGTCGGCGCCGGGCTTGAACACCCCGAGTGCCGCGGCGCCCAGGACGGCCGCCCAGATGCCGAAGACGTAGGGCAGGCAGCCGTTCACCGAGCGCCTGAGCGCGCGTTCGATCTCCGGTGTGGAGCCGCCGCTCATCAGCGCGCCGAACGCGGGCCCGAAAGGGCGCAGCGTGAGGCGGATGCCGAGCCCGCAGGCGATGGCGGCGGTGTAGAGCGCCACCTTGCCGCCCAGCCAGCGCGGCTCGGTGGCGACGCCGAACGGCCGGGCGGCGAGCAGCGTGTAGGCGGCCACGGCGGCCAGCGCGGCGATGAGCACGATCCGGACCGCCCAGTCGGCGCGCCGCACCCAAGGGAAGCGCCCGTGCGTGCGGTGGTCGGCGACGGTCGCGGCGAGCCAGGCCAGCGCGAACACCCACACGAGCGCGACCCGCCACCAGGTGAAGGCGGGCGCGCCGAACAGTTCGGCGCCGTGCGGGTCCAGCGCCATGAGCGTCACCCCGCTCGGCAGGAACAGCACCAGGCAGACCTTCGGGCCGAGGTCTAGCCCGCTCATCACGCTGAGCGCGGTGGCGCGCGCGGCCGGGGTCAGGTCCGGCTTGAGGACGTACCGGCTGGAGTAGAACACCCCGAGGTCGCCGCCCAGCCAGAAGACGAAGAGCACCAGGTGCAGCAGGATCCACCAGCCGTGCGCGTGCGGCCCCACGACCGCCTCCTCCATTTTGGAAACATCGTTCCGGCGTGGGAGACGGTAACACGGGGATCGGGTTCAGGCGGCGCGCGGCCGCCGTCCCGCCAGCTCGGCGAAAACGACCAGCCGGTAGGCGGCGGAGAACTCCGGATGGCAGGTGGTGAGCGTGAGCATCGCCTTGCGAGGCCGCACCCCCGCGTGCTCCGGGACGGGCGCGGCGACGTCCGTGCGGCTCGGGCGTACCACGGTGCGGCTCGTCACCCTGTAGACGAACGTCGTGGTCGCGGTGTCGATGAGGATCTCGTCCCCGCGCGCCAGTTCGTCGTTGCGCCGGAACGGGGCGCCGTAGGTGGTGCGGTGACCGGCGATCGCCATGTTGCCGATCTCGCCGGGGTCCGCCGTGCCCGGGTAGTGCCCGGGCCCCTTGCGCAGGTCGGCCGCGCCGGTGCCCTGCACCACCGTGTACTCGTAGGACGATCCGAACTTCGGGATGCGCAGCAGCGCGTACGCCTGCCCGTCGGCGGGCGCGGAAACGGCGCCGCTCCTCTCCCGGCGCGGCTCGTCCGCCGCGAGCCTGTGCGCCCGCGCCGCGTTCCAGCGCCGTTCCAGCTCGTCGTGCAGGTCGCCCTGCTGCCGATGGGTGTACTCGCCGGTTCCCCAGTACAGGTAGGCGACGAACAGGCCGAGGACGAGGCCGGCCGTCATCGCCAGCTCGGCCAGGCTTCGCAGCACCGTGCGCATGGTCGGGAACGGTAACCCTTCCACAGGGAAACGGCGATCCCCTGTGTGAAACGATTCCGCCGCCACCCGCGCCCGCCCCTTGACAGGGCCGCTCCGAAGCGGTTTCGCTGTCTCCATGTTGCGAAACTCAGTTTCCCTATGGGAAACGAGACCGCGCAGCGGTCCGCGGAAGGAGCGGCGACGCACGATGAGACGCACACGCACGGCCCTGCGCGGAGCGGCCGCGGTCGTCACCGCGGCGGGCGCCGTCTCGGTGCCGGTGGCCGCGGCGGGCGCCGCGCACGCCGCCGCGGGACGGGTCCCCTACCGGTGCACGATCTTCAGCACGGTGTTCGACTACGACGCGACCGTGACCGTCACCGCACCGGCCTCGGCGAAGGCCGGTGACACGGTCACCGTCAAGGCCGACTTCTCCGACCTGCCCGGAGTCGCGCCGCTGCCGATCGACTCGTGGACCACGTCCGGGACGCTCACCGTCTCCGGGGCGCAGTCCGGGACGGTGCCGATCAAGGCGCCGAAGCGGACCGGGCCGGTGCCCGCGCACGGCGCGATCCCGATCGGCGAGGCCACCGGAGCCCTCGCCCTGAGCGGCACCGGCGAGGTGGACCTCGCCCCGGGCGGCCTGACGATCGTCGCCGACGCGGGCGCGCAGGCCACCATCACCTGCACGCCCAAGCAGACCCCCGCGACGCTCGCGACGATCAGCGTCGGCGAGGGCGGGCCGGGTGCCTCGGTCAGCCCGTCCACCGTCGTCCAGGGCGGAACCGTCGGCGTCACCGGCTCCGGCTGGCGGCCCGGCGCCGTAGGCATCGCCCTGTGCGACGCCAACGGCGCCGCCTGCAAGGCCGACGACCTCACCGGCGTGACCGCCTCGGTGGACGCCGCCGGAAAGCTCACCGCGTCGGCGACCGTCGCCGGATCCGCCGCGGCCGGCGCCCGCACCATCGTGGTCACGCAGGGCACCGTGCGCAGGGCGGTGCCGCTGACCGTCACCGCGAAGACGCAGCCGCCCACCGGCCAGTGCTCCGGCAAGTCCGCGGACGGGTGCGGCGAGCAGAAGATCAACCTGACCGTCGACGGCGGGCCGCTGACCATGTCCCAGGAGCCGGGCGAGGTCGACCTCACCCCGGTCACCCTTAACGGCTCCGACCAGACCGCCACCGGATCATTGAAGAAGGTGCAGGTCATCGACGCGCGCGGCGGCACCACGGGCTGGTCCCTCACCGGAACGCTCACCGACTTCGCCTCCGCGGCCGGCACGAAGATCCCGGCGGGGAACCTCACCTGGACACCGGCCTGCACCGCTGCGTCCGGCTCCAGCACCGTGACGCCCGGCAGCGCCGGGCCGCTCGACACCACCACCGCGGCGACGCTGTGCAGCGCGCCCGACGGGGCCGGGCGGATCGTCGGCGGCACGTTCGGCGCCGGGGCCGGCGTCAACCTCAAGGTCCCCGCCGCGACGGGCGCCGGCCGCTACACCGCCGTCCTCACCCTCACGCTGTCCTGACCGTCCCGACCCCCGCGGCCGGGCGCCCACCGCCCGGCCCGACCCCGAGGTGACCGATGAGCCCCCGACACCGGATCGCCGCCGCCGCCGCGGCCGCGGCGGCCGGCCTGGCCGCCGCGGTGACCGCGCCCGGCCCGGCCGCCGCCGCGCCGGGCCGCGCGACCGGGAACGGGGCCTGGTCGGTGGAACCCGCGAATCGCAGTGGCGCCCCGGCCGCGCGCCCCGCGTTCGCCTTCGACGCGCCGCCCGGCGCGACCGTCCGGGACTCCGTGCGGATCAGCAACCTGACCGGTGTGCCGATCACCTTCCGGGTGTACGGGGCCGACGCCTACAACACCCCCCGCGACGCCGGGTTCGCCCTGCGCCCGCCCGAGGAGAAGCCCCAGGACGTCGGCGCCTGGATCTCCCTGAAGTCCTCCTCCCCGAAGATCCCCGCGCATGGCGCGAAGGAGATCCCGTTCACGCTGAAGGTCCCCGGCAACGCCACCCCCGGCGAACACATCGGCGGCATCGTCGCGCTGAACATTGCCATCGAGAACATCCAGCGCAGCGGCGGCGCCCGCGTCGGGATCAGACGCGCCGTGGGCGCACGCGTCTACCTGCGCGTCGCCGGGCCGCTGACGCCCGGCCTGCGCGCCGACGGCCTCGGCGTCGCCCGCACCGAGCCGCTCGTCCCGTTCGCGCGGCACGAGCGAGGGACGATCCGCTACACCGTCGTCAACACCGGCAACCAGCGGATCTCGCCGACCGCCCGGGTCCGCGCGACGGGCGTGTTCGGCCACGAGATCAAGCAGTGGCCCGACCGGCGCCTCCCGGAGATCCTGCCGGGCGAGCGCACCGAGATCACGCTGCCCTGGGACGACCCGCCGGCGCTGGACGCCGTCACCGTGCGGGTGGAGCTCGTCACCGCCGGCGGCATCGACGTCCGCGCGCAGACCCGCTTCACCGCGGTGCCCTGGCCGGCGCTGCTCACCCTCGCGGGGATCGTGTTCGCCCTGTGGTCCGTGCTGCCCCGGCTGATCCGCCGCTGGCGGGAACGCGCGGGCCTGGCCTCGCGCGAGACGGGGGTCTTCCTGTGAGGCTCCGGTCGGTCGCCGTGCTCCTCGCCGCCGCCGCTGCCCTGTGCGGCCAGCCCGCCCCCGCCGTCGCCGCCGCCCGGACGGCGCGGCCCGGCGTGAGCGTCCAGCCCGGCAAGGCCGCCGCGGGCACGACCGCATGGGTGCGCGGCAGCGCGTGGACGCCCGGCACGACCGTCCAGGTCCAGATCTGCGGCGCCGACGCGGTGCACGGCTCGGCGGACTGCGACACCGAGCACGCCGTCATCGCGATGGTCGCCCCCGCCGGGACGTTCGAGGCGGGCCTCACCGTGGGGGAGCCGCCCTCCGCGTGCCCGTGCGTCGTCCGCGCCGGCACCCTTCCGGGCACGCTCGGGGCGCCGGTCACCGCCACCGCGCCGTTCGCCGTCGATGGGCACCCGACCGCGCGGATCGACCGCGGCGCCGCACCGGTCCGCGCGGACGTGGTCGGCCTGGAGATCACGGGGAGCCCGGACCGCGGCGAGCTCTTCGGCGGCCGGCCGCGGCGGACGCTGGTGCTGCGGATCCGCAACTCCGGCGCCGACCCCATCGAGAACGCCCCGCTGGTGGTCGGCTGGGGACCCGACGACACCCCGGACAGCCCGCTGGACGCTCCGAAGACCGGCACGCTGCGGCCCGGCCAGACCGCCACGTACCGGATCCCGGTGGTGCTGCCCCCGGCCGCCTTCGGCCACTTCGTGGTCGGCGGCCGGTACGCGGGTTCGGTCCCGTTCACGACCGGCTTCAACGCCTACCCGTGGGGACTGCTCGGGGTGAACGCGCTGGCCGCGCTGCTGCTGCTCGTCGGGATCCGGCTGACGCTCGGCCGCTGGGCCGGGGCGCGGCGCCGCCGGCGCGGTGCGTCCGGGCGCCCGGCACACGCCACCGTGGCCGCGGCTCACCCGCAGGTGGCCCCGCGCACCGCGCCCGCGGTGGAGCTCGCCGACGTCATCGGCTACCTCGACTCGGTGGCGCCGTCGCCGTCCGGGGCGTACATGGTCGACCGCGACGAGCTGATCGGCTATCTCGAACGCCGGAGCGGCGAGACCCTGCAAGCCGTCGACGTCGAAGCGCTGGATCGCTTCCTCGCCCTGCCCGGGGGAGAGGTGCGATGACGACCCGGCGAGCGCCGCGCGGCGCCGCCGCTGGCCAACTCGCGGTGGCCGCGGCCGGACCGCTAGCAGGCGGCACCGTGCTGCTCCTTGCAGATGCCCTCGGCGGCGTCGTGCAGGTCCCCGGCGAGGCCGTGACCTATATGGCGCTCACCGCGCTCATCCTTGCCTGCGCGGCACTGGTTCCGGCGTTGTGGCTGTCCGGACGGTTGCGTCCGTACCGGGTGGTGGCCGCCGGCGGTGCTCTCGCCGGCGCCGCCGTCGCGCTGGCGGGGCTGGTCCCGGCCGTCCCCGTCTTCGCCACCGCCCTGATGGCCGCCGGCATCTTCGCGGCTCCGCTGCTCGCCGCGCCGAGAGCGGGCGCGCTCCGGACGTCCGGCGGCCCCGCCGGGGGACAGGCCGCCGCGCTCGTCGGCCTGGCTGCGGCCGCGTGGATCGCGACGCTCTGGGCCGCCGATCCGGGGATGGCGCTCGTCATCGCCGGGGTTGCGGCCGCCGTTTTCGCCGCGGCCGTTGCCTTTGTCCCGCACGCGCCGGCCGCCGCGTCCGGCCGTCGCGTCGCCCGGGTGCGGGACGTGCTCGCCGAGCGCGACGTCCGGGCGGCCCTGCCCGTCTACCTGCTCACGGGATGGGCCGCCAGCGCACCGCTCATGGGCGGGCTGCGCCTGCTCACCTTCCGGTGGAACCTGATCGGCGCCGCACCCGTCCGGTACCTGGCCTGGGCACTGCTTCCGGCGGTCGCGCTGGTCGTCGTCGGGCGCCCGACGGCCCGCGCCGCGCAGACCGTCCCCTGGCTGCTGCTCGCCGCGGCGGCCGCGCCGATGCTGATGGCGAGCGCTCCCGGACCGGTCACGCTCGCGGCCGGGTTCACCGTCGCCCTGACCGCGGCCTGCCTGACGTTCGCCGCCCTCGACACCACCGTTCTCCGGCCGCTGCCAGAACCGCGCCATCTGGCGGCGGCCGGTCTCACATGCGCCGCCGCCGCGGCCGGCGGGCTGGCCGGATACGGCTGCGCCGCCGCGCTGCGCGGGACCTTCGCCGAGGGCACCGCGCTGACGCTGACGGCGCTGCCGCCGATCCTGGGCGCACTGCTGGCGCTGCGCCTGCGCGGCCCGCAGACCGCGAAGCCGCCACCGTTCCTGCACGTCCGGGCGCTGTCGGTGCCGCGCGGCCCGGTCCGGCTGTACCGGGTCGGTCTCCGGATGGACGCGGGGGAGACCATCGTGCTGTCCGGCACCGGCGCGAGCGTGCTGCTGGCCGCACTGGCCGGTCGCACGCCGTGCAAGGGCACGGTCTCGCTCGGCGGCGCCGACCTGACCGCGCTCGACGCCGGGCAGCGGACGAGCCTCGGACTGTGCCACCTCGCCGGCCCCGAATTGCGCGTCCCCGCCGGGCTGCCGGTCGCGGCCGGGCTGGCGGCACGCGCCCGCGCGCTCGGACACGCCGATCCCGACGCCGCCGCGCGCTCCGTCCTGGACGTCTTCCCCCCGCTGCGCGAGCTCGCCGCCGCACCCGCCGGAACGCTGACCGGCGCGCAACGCGGCCTGTTCTCGCTGGCCGAGGCGCTGCTCATCCGGCCCCGGCTCCTGCTGGTGGACGGTCTCGCGGGAGGCCCGTGCGCGGCGGCCGTCCCCGCGGTGCTGCGCCGGCTCTCCGCCACCGGCACCGCCGTGGTGGTCGCCGGTCCGGCCGCACCGGAGACGCTCGCGCTGGCCCGCCGCGCCTACACCGTCGAGCCCGGCTGCGTCACCGAAGTCCCCGTCCCGGCGCCCGGCGGCTCCCGGCGGCCACCGGTGGCCCGAAGCACCGGAGGTCCCGCCCAGTGATCGCGATCGCGCTCGCCGCGCTGGCGCTGTCCCCGCTCGCGCCGTTTCCGCTCGCGCCGCCCGGAACGGCGACGGCGGCACCGGCACAGCTCCGCGTCAGCCGCTCCACCGACCTCACCGAGGGCGAGCCGATCACCGTCACCGGGAGCGGGTTCAGCCCCGGGCTGAAGTCGGTGGCGGTCGGGATGTGCCGGGAGGGCTACACCAACGGGCTCAAGGACTGCGACCTCGGCGGCGGCGCCACCTTCGTCAACATCGACGCCAAGGGCGACCTCCCCGAGGTCAGGCTGAAGGCCCGCCCGAGGTTCAACGGCCTCGACTGCATGACCCGCCAGTGCGTCATCGGCGCCGGTCCGCTGCCGGGCACCGTCCCGCCCGCCGTCGTCGCCGCCAACAGCGCGATCGTCCGTGTCGGCTTCAAGGGCTCGCCGTTCAAGGGCGGCGCCGCCGTCCGGACGTCCGCGGCGCCCGCCGCCGGCGCGGAACCCGGCACGGGCGGCCCGTCGACGCCGCTCTGGGCCGCCACCGCCGGCCTGCTCGTGCTCGCCGGAGCCGCCGTCACCGTCGTCCAACGCCGCAGCAGATGACCGAAGGAGCAACGCCCGTGTCCCGAATGAGAAGGCGCGCCGGCGCCGTCGCCGCACTCGCCGGCGCCTGCGTGCTCGCGCTCGCACCGCCCGCGCTGGCCGCACCGAAGATCACCGCCAGCAAGACCAGCGGGGTCAAGGCCGGCGACACGATCACCGTCCAGGTGACCGGCCTGACCCCCAACGAGACTTTCGTGACCCTCGGCGAGTGCAAGCCCGGGCCGAAGCTGCCCACCGACTGCGCCGCGCAGAGCACCGGGGGCGCGATCGTCGGGGCCTCCGACGCCCAGGGCAACTTCGTGACCCAGGCCAAGTCCAAGGACGCCAAGCTCAAGCTCGTGGCCAAGGCCGGCGGCGCCACCTGCACGGCGAAGGCGGGCGCCTGCGTCATCGCCGTCACCGCGCCGGGCAACCAGGGCCCGAACAGCGCCGAGGTCCCGCTCACCTTCGCCGGCGGCGGGAGCCCGGGCGGCGGCTCCGGCGGTGGGTCCGGCGGTGGGTCCGGCGGTGGGTCCGGCGGCGGCTCGGGCGGTGGTTCGGGCGGCGGGGGATCCGGCGGCAACGGGGGCCTGCCGTACACCGGCAGCCCCGACGGCCTGCCGACCTACGCGCTGGTCGCCTCGGCACTGGTGATGGTCGGTGGCGCGGCCCTGCTGATCCTCCCGCGCCGCCGCAAGGGCCGCTCGTGAGGACGGTCTGCGCGACGACGGCCGTGGCCGCCGCGTTCGCGCTGGTCACGGCCGTCCTCCCGGCCGCCTCGGCCGCAGCCGACGAGGACGCGCCCATCGCCTTCGTGACCACCGTGAACGGCGACCCGGCGGACGTCTACGCCCCCGCCGCCTCCGGCATCAGGGCCGACCTCCCGGTGGCGCTGCTGCTGCAGGGCGCCAACGTGAGCAGGTCCGCGTACTCCGCGTACGCCCGCGCGGTCACCGGGTACGGATTCGTGGTCGTCGTGCCCGACCACCGGCGCGTCATCTACGGGCAGAGCGGCCTGTTCCCCGAAGAGGCCCAAGCGTCATGGACCGTCGCGTGGGCCCGCGACGAGGACGCGCGTGCCGCCTCACCGCTCAAGGGCAGGCTCGACACCGGCTCACTCGTCCTGCTCGGCCACTCCTTCGGCGGCGCGGCCGGGCTCGCCCTCACCACGGGCGCCTGCGCTCCGCCGTTCTGCGCCACGCCCGCCGCCAAGCCCGCCGAACTGAAGGGCGCGGCCTTTTTCGGCACCAACAACAGCCCGCCCGGCGGTTCCGGCAACCCGCCCGTCGCCAACACCGTCCCGGTCGCCCTCGTGCAGGGGACCGCGGACGGCCTGGCGGCGCCCGCGGCGGCGCAGGGCACCTACGACGCGATCCAAGCGCCGCCGAAGATGCTGGTGGCCGTGACCGGTGCCAACCACTACGGGATCACCGACGCGCAGAACCCGGCGGGGGCCGCTCCCGACCCGTCCGCTCAGACGGTGACCCAGGAGACCAGCGTCAAGGCGTCCGCGCGCTGGAGCGCGATGTTCCTGCGCACCGTCCTCGGGGACGTGTGGTCGGGTGTCTGGCTGTGGGGCGTCGGCGACGCCGTCGACCCGGCCGTGACGGTCCAGCACGTCCGCTGACCGCAGGCTCATCGACGTGCGGCGTGTCACCCTTATGACCGTGTCCTCATAAGGGCGACACGCCGCAACTCGACGCCTCAGTGCGCGAACGTGAAGCTGGCCGCGCCCAGGCGTGCGGACGTGACCGGCGCCACCGGCGGTTTTGATCTCGGCGCGACAGGTCAGCTCCGGCAGACCCTCGGCCTTGCCGATCTCACCGAACACCGCCGCGTTCGTCGGCGGCACATCCGCGTCCGGGAAGGCGTTGCAGACCCCGGTCAGCCCCGCGCGCCGCACGGCGGTCCTCCCACTGGAAACAGTGCTCTTTCATCGTGCCGCTCCAGGGCGACGGATCCCCGTGGCCCACCGGTCCAGCACCTCGTCGGTGTCGTGGACGTCGGCGTACTTGGCGCCGAGGTCGAACAGCGCGGCCTCGTGCGGGCGCGGGTCCCGGTCGGCGACCGCGTCGGCAACGACGGTCGGCCGCAACCCGTGGCACAGCGCGTCCACGGCGGTGGCCCGGACGCAGCCGCTGGTGCTGACTCCGGTGATCACGACGGAGTCGATGCGCAGCGCGGTGAGAGTGCTGGCGAGCGGCGTGCCGAAGAAGGCGCTGGGGTACTGCTTGCGCACGGTAAGGTCGCCCGGCTCCGGGACGAGTTCGTCCGGCGGCAGCCCCCAGGGTGACCCCTCGTCGAAGAGCCGCAGAGCGGGCACCTTGAGGTAGAACAGGCCGCCGTCCACGCCGCCGGGCTTGAACGAGACGTAGGTGAACACCACCGGGTGGCGGTGCTCGCGGGCGGAGCGCACCAGCCGGGTGACACGGCCGACGATCGCCGGTGCGGGCGCGGCGTACAGAGGGCTCTCGGGGGGAGAGGTAGGCGCGCACCAGGTCGACGACGAGGAGGGCCGGCCTGTCGCCGGGGCCGAGTCGTCCGCCGAAGCCGGCCTCGCGGTAGTCGTCGGCGAGGTCCATCGCGGGGTCCTCAGGAATCATGGCGACGTACCTCCGGGCTCGATCGTCGGCCGCCACTCAGAAGCGGCCACTGCGCGGTCACATGCCGTCGCCGTTCCAGCGACCGGCGGTGCGGCTGCGGACGGGACGGCTGGACAGGATCGGGGCCGGGATCGGGTCGCCCTTCTTCCAGGCGCGTCCGGCGCCCGGGACGTGGGCGAAATCGTCGGTGCGCTCGTCGGGGTGTTCGAGGGAGCGCGGGTCGGCGCCCCAGTCGGCGTGCACCGGGCCGCGCTCGTGGTCGTGGCCGCCGTGGTCGTGGCCGCCCTGGAGGCGGGCGGCGTCCAGGGCCTTGGCGATCGCGATGAGGCTCCTGTCGGTGCCGGTGCCGTGCTGCACGTAGTCCTCGTCGATCTCTCCGCGTTCGCGCTGGTACGCGACCGAGGCGCGCAGGTCGGCGAGGTCGCGGTCGCTGCGGCCGGGCGACCCGGCGCCCAGGTCGTGGGAGGACGCCGACCAGCGCATGCGGCTCTCTCCGGGGCCCCAGTTGATGGCCTCGCCGCCCCAGCGGACCCACTCGCTCTGGGTGTACCAGTTGAACAGCTCGCCGTCGGAGCGCAGCAGCCAGGTCGCGCCGCCCTCCAGGCTGGTGAAGTGGCCGTGCTTCACGCGGGCCGGGCGGAAGAAGTACGTGCCGAGGTCCAGCGTGCCGAAGTTGTACTCCATGTGGCCCTGGACGGTGTAGGCCTCCTCGTAGCACGGGTGGTGCGCGAGGCGGTGGTCGGTCCAGCCCTCCTGCGCGTGGACGAGCCGGGTGTAGAAGCCGGTCACCGGATCGACGTGCAGGTACTTGATGAACATGCCGGGCATCGGGCCCGGGTTGGGGACGGCGTCCCACGTCATAGCCTCGCTGTCGAGGACGATGACGTCCTCGCGGGCGTCCTTCCAGCGCGGCGCCCTGGTGCTCTCGACCGGGTCGAAGCCGGCGTCGCCGTACTCGCGGTAGTGCAGGATCCGGGTGCCCTCGCTGAAGGTGATGGCCTCGGTCGGGACGCCCTTGGGCGCGTAGACGTAGCCGCCCTTGCCTATCCGCCTGCCGTTGTAGGTCATCGACCCTTCGAGCACGTGGTACTCGGTGTTGGCGTGGTGGATGCCGGGACCGCGGCCCCAGTCGGTATGGAAGTCGACGCGCAGCGAGCAGGAGCCGTCCTCCTCGTCCACCGACAGGCGGCGCTCGCTGGCCCGGCCCTCGCCACCGGCGAGTTCGGCGGCGTGCCAGATGTAGTCGCCTTCCTGGATGAGTTCGACGTGGGGTCGCAAAAGGACACCTCTTCCGGGGAGTGTTGCGGGAGCGGTCAGCGGTCGCGGAGCTCGCGCTTGAGCACCTTGCCGGCGGCATTGCGGGGGAGATCGGGGAGGAATTCGACGCTGCGGGGCACCTTCGGGCCGGACAGCCGTTCGCGGCAGTGCGCCTGCAGCGCCGCCGCGTCGACGGACGCGCCAGGACGGGCGACGACGAACGCGGTGACGCGCTCGCCCCACCGTTCGTCGGGCCGCCCGACGACCGCGCAGTCGGCGACGCCGGGAAAGGCGCCGAGGACGTCCTCGACCTCGCGCGGCGCGATGTTCACGCCACCAGAGATGATCATGTCGTTCTTGCGGTCCACCACGTAGAGGAACCCGTCCTCGTCGCAGACGACGATGTCGCCGCTGGTGAGGAAGCCGTCCTCGGTCGTGCAGCCGCCGGTGGCGCCGTCGTCGCGCAGGTAGCCGTTCATCAGGAAGGGGGAGCGGCTGAACAGCTCGCCGCGCTCGCCCGGCCCGACCGGGTCGCCGGCGGGGTCCACGACCCGGACCTCGGTCATGTACCAGGGCAGGCCGACGGAACCGGCCCGGCCGGCGTCGGACGGCCGGCAGTTGCTGACGATGCCGGCCTCGGTGGACCCGTACAGCTCGTGCACGCCGGCATGCGGGAAGGCGTCCATGACCCAGTCCTTCAGGACCGCCGGCAGGGGCGCGGCGTTGAAGTACAGGGTGTCGAGGCTGGACCCGCCGTAACGGCTGAGCGCTCTGGACGCGCGGAGCGTCTGCGCGTGGGTCGGCACGAGGAACACCGACTGGGCGCGGTGCCGTTCGGCGAGCGCGAGCATCCGCTCGGGGTCCCATTCGGGGAGCATGACCACGGTGCCGCCGGTGACGACTGGCGCGTAGCCGAAGACCATTCCGGCGCCGTGGTACATCGGCGCGACGGCGAGGCTGACGCGGCGGGCGCCGAGGCCCCACTCCATGGCGGACAGGTAGCACAGGAGGGTCCGCGCGCGGTGGCTGCTGAGGACGCCCTTGGGCGTGCCGGTCGTGCCGGAGGTGTAGTAGAGGCAGCAGGGGGCGTTCTCGTCGACGGGCGCCATCGGATCGGCGGACCGCGCCGATTCGAGCGCCTGCTCGTAGGAGGCGGCGCCCGTCCCGCCGATGCGGAGGACGACCTCGACCGGGACCGGCGGCTCGGTGTCGGAGATGTGGGCGCGGGCGCCGGAGTGCTCCAGGACGAAGCACTCCTCGGCGTCGGTGAGCCTGGTCCCGACGGGCACGAGGACCAGCCCCGCCTTGGCCGCGGCGGCGATGACCTCGGGGTACTCCAGCCGGTTGCCGAGCCGGACGGCGACGTGGTCGCCGGGGCGCAGCCCGCCCGCGAGCAGGGCCTGGGCGAGCCGGCTGGCGCGCTCGTCCAGCGCCCGGTAGGTCAGTGCGCGGTCGCCGTCGACGACGGCGATGGCGTCCGGCGCGGAGGCGGCGAACTCGCGCACGCCGCCCGCCATCGTGAGCGGGGCGCCGCCGGGGAGCAGTGCCACGGATCCACCTCCGCGTTCCGCATTCAGAAACCAGGTTTCGTTGTGGGATACCCGAGAGCTTGCCCGGTGCCCGCGCGGCGCGTCAATGCCCGGCTCCGGGAAAGTCCGACCTTTGCCGGTACGATGCCGTGCGTGTCCGCCGAGCAACCCTCCGCGCGCCCGGCCGCTCCCATGCCGGCGTACGCCGAGATCGCGGCCGGTCTGCGCGAGCGCATCCTCGCCGGCGAGTTCCGGCCCGGCGACCGGCTGCCCGTCGAGCCCGACCTGTCGGCCGAGCACGGCGTCAGCCGCGGCACCGTCCGGGAGGCGCTCCGGTTGCTGGCCAGCCAGAACCTCGTCACCACCACGCGCGGTGTCGCCGGCGGCAGCTTCGTGGCGCACCCGCGCCCCGACCAGATCGCCGAGTACCTGGCGACCAGCCTCAACCTGCTCACCCTGGACGACCGGGTCACGGTCGACCAGCTGCTGGAGATCAGGGAGATGCTGGAGGTGCCGGCCGCCGGGCTGGCCGCCGCGCGGGGGGACGAGCGGGGCCGGGCCGAGCTGCGCGGCTCGCTGTTCGACCCGGGCGGGCTCGACCCGGCGGAGATCTTCGCGCCGAACCGGCACTTCCACACCGTGCTGCTGGGGATGGCTGGCAACCCGTTTCTGGAGGTCGTCACCCAGCCGGTGTTCCGCGTGCTCAACGAGCGTTTCCTGCGCGAGGACGCGCCGTCGCGGTTTTGGCACGGCGTCGACCGCGACCACCGGGAGATTCTCTCCCGGATCGAGGCGCGGGACGAGGCGGGCGCGCGCGAGGCGTGCCGGGCGCATCTGGAGAACCTGCGCGAGACCTACACCGCCATCGACCGCACCCGTCCGGCTGGGGAGAGGCCGGCCGGAGGGAGCTGATCCGGGTGCCGGAGCCGAACGGTTCCCCGCCGAAGGCTTGACGGCTAAAAGTCCGACCTTTAACTTCGGGGCAGCCCCGCACGGGGCGACCGGAGGAGGCGCCGGATGACTGTCCACGAAGCCCGCATCGGCCGGTACTACGAGGACTTCGCGGTCGGCGACGTGTTCCAGCACCCGTTCGGCCGCACCATCGGCGAGAGCGACAACACCTGGTTCACGCTGCTGACGCTGAACACCAACCAGAACCACTACAACGCCGACTTCGCCGCCCGCTCCCCGGCGGGCAGGGTCATCGTGAACTCGGCCCTGACGGTTGCGCTCGTCCTCGGCCTGTCGGTGATCGACATCAGCCAGACGGCGCTGCTGAACCTCGGCTGGACCGACATCAGGCTCACCCATCCGGTGTTCGTCGGCGATACCCTCTACGCCGAGTCGATGATCACCGGCATGCGGGAGTCGGGGTCGCGGCCCTACGCGGGCATCATCACCGCCGACACCCGCGGCCTGAACCAGGACGGCGACGAGGTCGTCTCCTGGACGCGCACCGTCATGGTCTACAAGCGGGACGCGTCCAACGACAAGAAGTACTTCCCCGATGCCAAGACCGGGCCGATGACGGCATGAGGATCACCTACGGGCCGTGGGGTGAGACCCTCGCCGAACTGGTCGAGGCCGCGCGGGCGGCCGAGGACGCCGGCGCGGAGGCCGTGTGCCTTCCCGAACTGCACCGCAGCGCCACCGTCCCGGCCGCCGCGGTCGCCGCCGGCACCCGCCGCGCCCAGGTCGGTACGGCGATCGCGCTGGCCTTCACCCGCAGCCCGATGACCACCGCACTGGAGGCCCTCGACCTCGCCGAACTGTCCGGCGGACGGTTCGTCCTCGGCCTCGGCAGCGGCGTGAAACGGCTCAACGAGGACTGGCACGGCGTGCGCTGGGAGCGCCCCGCCGCGCGGCTCCGCGAGACCGTCGCGATCATCCGGCACTTCGCCGCGCACGCCGCGTCCAGCGAGCCGATGACCGTCGAAGGGGAACTGGCGAGCCTGCGGGTGCGCGGCTACCGGCGGCCCTTCCCCGCCACCCCGTTCCCCATCTACCTCGCCGGGACGGGCCCGGTGATGAGGAGGCTGGCCGGGGAGATCGCCGACGGCTGGATCTCGCACGAGCTGTGCTCACCCGCGTGGTTGCGCGAGCGCGCCCTGCCGCTGCTGCGCCCCGGCATGGACGCCGTCGTGTCGGCCGCCTGCTCGATCGACGACGACCCGGCGGAGGCGCGCCGCCGCGCCGCGGGGGTCGCCGGATTCTACGCGTCGGTCCGCACCTACGCCGGCTTCTTCGCCTTCCACGACCTCGCCGGCGAGCAGGAGCGGGTGCTCGCGGCGTTCCGCGCCGGAGCCCGTGCCGACGACCTCGCCGCCGCCGTGCCCGACCGGATGGTCGACGCGCTCACCCTCACCGGCACCGCCGGGCAGGTCGCCGACCGCATCGCCGCCTACGCCGGGCACGCCACCACGATCAAGCTGACGCCTCCCACCCACGGGCTCGCGCCCCCGCGGATCCGGTCCGCGCAGGCCCGGATCATCGACCTGATCAAGGAGCTGGCATGAGGCCGCTGGAGGACGTGCGGATCGTCTCGCTGGAGCAGTACGGCGCGGGCCCGTTCGGCTCCCTGCACCTGGCCGACCTCGGCGCCGAGATCATCAAGATCGAGGACCCCCGGACCGGCGGCGACGTCGGCCGCTACGTCCCCCCGTACGCCGAGGGTGAGGACTCGCTGTTCCACGAGGCGTTCAATCGCAACAAGCGGTCGGTGTCACTCGACCTGTCCACCGAGGCGGGCCGGACGGTGTTCGAGGAACTGGTCGCGGTCTCCGACGCGGTCTACTCCAACCTGCGCGGCGACGTGCCCGCCAAGCTGCACATCACCTACGACGACCTCAAGCACCTCAACCCGCGAATCGTGTGCTGCTCGCTCACCGGCTTCGGCATGACCGGGCCGCGCTCGAAGGAGCCCGGCTACGACTACATCCTGCAGGGTCTCGCAGGCTGGATGGACCTGACCGGTGAGCCGGACGGGCCGCCCGCCAAGTCCGGGTTGTCGCTCGTCGACTACTGCGGCGGATACGTGGCCGTGCTGTCGCTGCTGGCCGCCCTGCACGCCGCCCGCCGCGACGGCGCCGGGATGGACTGCGACGTCTCGCTGTACGACACGGCGATCTCGATGCTCACCTATCCGGGCGTCTGGCACCTCAACGCCGGGTTCGCTCCGTCCCGCACCCGGTACTCCGCGCACCCGTCGCTGGTGCCGTTCCAGAACTTCCGCGCCAAGGACGGCTGGCTCGTCGTCGGCTGCGCGAAGGAGAAGTTCTGGCGTCGGCTCACCACCGTCCTGGGCCGTCCGGACCTGGCCGGCGACCCGCGCTTCGCGACGTTCGCCGACCGGCAGCGCAACGCCCGCGACCTGCTCGACCTGCTCGAACCGCTGTTCCTGACGCGGACGGTCGCCGAATGGCTTGAGCCGCTGTACGCCGCGTCGATCCCGTGCGGGCCGATCAACGACGTGGCCGCCGCGCTCACCGAGCCGCACACCGCCGCCCGCGGCCTCGTCGTGGAGACCGATCACCCTCGCTACGGGACGGTGAAGAACCTCGCTTCGCCGGTCCGGGCCGGCGACCGGCCGCCCGCCTACCGGCGCGCCCCGCGGATCGGCGAGGACCTCGCCCACGTCACCGCCGAAGTCCTCGGCTATACCGGGGAACGCGTCACCGAACTCGCCGCCGCCGGCGCCTTCGGGCCGGTGCCCGCATGACGGCGGCTCGCTCATTGGCGGAATGGGCGCTCGGGCTCACCTTCGGGGTCGTTCCGGACGCCGTGGGGCGGACTGCGCTCCGGCACGTCCTGGACGGGCTCGGCTGCGCGGTCGCCGCGGCCCGGCGGGGCGCCGCCGGCGCCGCCGTCCTGACCGCGCTCGAGATGGGCGGCGGACGTCCCGAGGCGACCATCATCGGGCAGCCCACCGGCGCAGGCCGCGTGACGAGGGCCGAGGCGGCGTTCGCCAACGGCGTCCTGACGCACGCGCTCGACTTCGACGACACCCATGCGGGCGGGCTCGTGCACGCGTCCGCGCCCGTCCTCCCGGTCGCGCTCGCCGAGGCGGAGGCGCTCGGGCTCGGCGGCCCCGACCTCCTGCTCGGCGCCATGGCAGGGCTGGAGACCATCTGCCGGCTCGGGGCCGCGGCTCCGCACGGCTTCCACGCCCGCGGCCTGCACGCCACCGCCGCCTGCGGGGTGCTCGCCGCCGCGCTCACCGCGTCCCGGATGCGCAGGCTGACCGTGGACGAGACCGTCCACGCGCTCGGCATCGCCGGGAGCCAGGCCGGCGGGCTGCTGGAGTTCCTCAACACCGGCGCGTCCACCAAGCAGCTGCACCCCGGCTTCGCGGCCCGCGCGGGAATGCTCGCCGCGACGCTCGCTGCCCACGGCGCGACCGGCCCCGAGACCGTGATCGAGGGGGAGCACGGCCTGTACGGCGCGCTGCTCGGCCGCCGCGTCGAACCGGCGGCGGTCCTGGAAGGGCTCGGCGAGCGCTGGGAGCTGACCCGGATCACCGTCAAGCCGTATCCCGCCTGCCAGCTCATGCACGCCCAGCTCGACGCCGCCCGCCGGCTGCACGGCGCCGGGATCGAGAGCATCACCGCCGAGGTGCACCCGGACGCCGCGCCCATCGTCTGCGCGCCGGGCAAGGAACGGCCCCGCACGCCCTACGACGCCAAGTTCAGCCTGCCGTGGAGCGTCGCTGTCATGGTGATCGACGGCTCGGTGACCACCGCGACCTACGACGCGATCGACCGTCCCGAGGTGCTCGACCTCGCCGGGCGCGTCGGCGCCGAGGTCGTCGACTTCGGCGGCGCGGCGGCCGACCAGCCGGGACGGCTCCGCGCCGTCACCCGCGACGGCCGCGCGATCCGCGCCGAGGTCCCGCGCAGCGGCGGCGGTCCCGACGATCCTGACGTCGACCGGACCGTCCGGGAGAAGGCGCTCGCCAACCTGGGCGACCCCGGGCACGTGACCGAGATCCTCGCCCTGCCCGACCGCACGTCGACCCGTCCGCTGCTCGCGGTCTTGGAGGCGCGGTGACCAGCAATGGAGGAAATGCGACCCTACGGCTGTCCGCCTGTGCCGGCACGATTCGGGGCGCCTACGAGCGGGCCTTCGCGGAGCTGGCGAGTGCCGGTGCGGGGCCGGGCGATGTCGTCCAAGTCGTGGAGTACGCGACCGATGCCGTGCTCGAGACGTACGCCGAGGTCGAGGCGGCGCGACGGGACGCGCTTGGCGGCCACCGGGCGCCGGTCGCGACAGTGGCGGTGGAGGCACTGCCCGGCGGGGAGGACCTCGCCGTCGAGCTGACCGCGTATCCCGGCGGCGGCGAGCTGATCGAGGCCGCGCCCGACGACATGCACCGCGGCACGGCTCGCGTCGCCGGCGGCATCGTCTACCTCCCGAGCATCCACCCGCGCGGCGGCGACTTCCGCTCCCAGTACCGGCAGTGCCTCGAACAGGCCGCCGACCTGCTGAAAGCCGCTGGGCTCAGGCTCGGGTCGCTCGTCCAGACGACCGACTACACGGCGAACGCGACCCGGTCGGAGTACCCGCGCTGCGGCCGCGTCCGCAAGGAGCTCCTGGGCAACGCCGACGGCGTGTTCCCCGGCGCCGCCGGCATCATCGTCGACCGGCCGGTCGTGCCGGGCGCGATGGTCTCGCTGGACGCGATCGCGTCCACCGCGACGCTGAAGACCGTCAATCCCGGCTGGAAACGGTACGACACGCTCACCTACAAGCCGGGCGTCGCAGCGGGCGACACCCTGTTCATGTCGGGATTCGGGGCGCTCGAACCCGCCACCCAGAAGAGCATCTTCGACGGCGACCTGCACGCCCAGGCCGAATACGTCTACGCCTCCATTGCCGCGACGCTCCGCGAGGCGGGCCTCGGTGACCGGCCGCCCTACGGCGGCGTCGTCCGGCTCGTCGAGTACCTCACCCCGGACGCCGTCGCCGGCTACGACGAGGTCGCCGAGATCCGCCGCAGGTACTTCGGCGACTCCCCGGCACTGTCCGCGGTGGTGTGCTCGGCGCTGCTGCGCCCCGACTTCATGATCGAGGTCGTTCCGACGGCGGTCCTGGCCCCGGCGGGGGAGAGCGCATGAAACTGCTGACCGAGGAGATGAGGGCGCTCATCGGGAGCGAGGTCGCCTACACGGCGCCGGAGGAACTCGGACGCGCGTCGATCCGGTACTTCGCGCAGGCCGTCGGCGACGACAACCCGCTCTACACCGATGACGCCTACGCGCGCGAACACGGATACGACAGCGTCATCGCCCCGCCGACGCTCATCATGGAGACGAACCAGTACACCGGGCTGCCGCGCGGCGACGACGGGTTCGCCGGGCACATGTGGGACCTCGACGTCCTCGGCACGCGGCTGGTGCGCGGCGGCAACTCCTACACGTTCCATCGCCCGGTCCGCCCGGACGACGTCATCACCGCCACCTGGCGGATCAGCGACATCACCGAGCGGGTCAACGGCAGGGGACAGGCGATGCTCATCGTCACCTCCACCGCCGCCTACACCGACCAGCAAGGCGAACCGCTCGCCACCAACGAGGAGACGCTGATCTACGTGGAGATCTCATGACGGCCGTCGCGGTGGGGGACGCGGTCCCCGAGCTGGTGCGCCGCATCGAACTCGCCGACATGATCGCCTACGCGGGCGCGACATGGGACTGGCAGCGCATGCATTACGATCCCGCGTTCCTCGAACCGCGCAAGCTGCCCGGGCCAGTCGTGGACGGCCAGGTTTTCGGCGCGCTGCTCGCCGAGCAGGTGCAGGACTGGCTCGGCCCGTCTGCGCGGCTGGCGACGCTGCGGTTCCGGTTCAAGAACCTGGTGTTCGCGAACGAGACCGTCCGCTGCACCGGCACCGTCACGGCGGTGGACGGCAGCCTGGTGACCATCGAGCAGAAGGTCGAGGTGGTGGAGGACGGCCGCGTCGCCGTCGCGCCCGCCGGCTGCGAGGTGCGGCTGTGACGGTCGCGATCGCGGGCGCCGCCGAGTCCGACCTCGGCGACACCGGCGCGTCCGTCCTCGGCCTGCACGCGCAGGCCGTCACCCGCGCGCTGCACGACGCCGGGCTCGCGCTCTCCGAGGTCGACGGCATCGCCACCACCGGCGTCTCCCGGTTCTCCGCCACCCAGCTGGCCGACTATCTGGGCGTCCAGCCTTCCTGGACGGACTCGACGTTCGCCGGCGGGTCCGCGTTCGAGATGTTCGTCGCCCGCGCCGCGCAGGCCATCGAGGCCGGGCAGTGCGGTACCGTCCTCATCGCGTTCGCATCGAACCAGCGGTCCGCGCGGTCGCGGTCGCTTGGCGGCGCCGTCGAGCCGCACACTCCCGAGGCGATTTTCGAGTCGCCGTACGCGCCGCTGTACCCGATCTCGTACTACGCGATGGCCGCGCAGCGCTACGTGCACGTCTACAAGGCCGACCGTGAGCAGATCGCCGAGGTCGCCGTCGCGGCCCGGGAATGGGCGCTGCGCAACCCCAAGGCGTTCCGGTACGGCGCGGGCCCGCTCACCGCCGCCGGCGTTCTCGACGCGCCGATGATCTCGACGCCGCTGACGTCCGCGGACTGCTGCCTCGTCACCGACGGCGGCGGCGCCGTCGTCCTCACCTCGCTGGAACGCGCCCGCGACCTGCGACGGCCGCCCGTCGTCGTCCTCGGCTACGGGGAGTCCACCACCAACACCAGCATGACCTCGGCGGACGACCTGCTGCGCCCCGGCTCGTTCGACTCGGGACGCCGCGCGTTCGCGATGGCCGGGCTGGCACCGTCCGACGTGGACGTCGCCGAGGTCTACGACTCCTTCACCGTCACCGTCCTGCTGACGCTGGAGGGCCTCGGCTTCTGCGCCCCTGGCGACGCCGCCGGATTCATCGCCGGCGGGCGGACCCGTCCCGGCGGCGACTTCCCCCTCAACACCAACGGCGGCGGCCTGTCCTACTGCCATCCCGGACAGTACGGGCTGCTGCTGCTGGTCGAGGCCGTCCGGCAGCTGCGCGGCGAATGCGGCGACCGGCAGGTCGACGGCGCCGAGGTGGCGCTCGCGCACGGCACCGGCGGCATCCTGTCCAGCCACGCCACCGTCCTGCTGGGAGCCGACCGGTGATCGAGGACCGGTGGTGGGACGCCACGCGGGACCGGCGCCTGGCCGTCCAGCGCTGCGCCTGCGGGCACGCGCAGCACTATCCGCGCGAACTGTGCACCCGCTGCGGCGGCACCGACCTGATGTTCGACGACGCCTCCGGGCACGGCACCGTCGACTCGTTCACCGTCGTGCACCGCGCCCCGTCCTCCGACGTCGAGGCACCCTACGTCGTCGCGCGTGTCCGGCTCGCCGATGGACCGATCATCCTCACCCACCTGGCCGGCCCCGGCCCGTGGGCCTGCGACGAGCCCGTCCGGCTCGGCTGGCGGCCCCTCCCGGACGGCCGGCACCTCCCCGTCTTCACCAAGGACGCCTGATGGACTTCGAACTCACCGACGAGCAGCGCCTCTTCCGCGACACCCTCCGCGCCTTCGTGGACCGCGAGATTCGGCCCGTCGTCCAGGAATGGGAGGCCGCCGACCGGTACCCGACCGAGATCGTCGAGACGATGAAGGGCCTCGGCCTGTTCGGGCTGACCGTCCCCGAGGAGTACGGCGGCCTCGGCGCCGACATGGTCTCCTTCGCCCTGGTCTTCGAGGAGATCTCCAAGGGCTGGATGGGCATCGCCGGCATCCTCGGCAGCCACTCGCTGTCCTGCTGGATGATCGCCCGGCACGGCACCGCCGAGCAGAAGGCCTGCTTCCTGCCCGACCTCGCCGCCGGCCGCCGCCGCACCGGCATCGGCCTCACCGAACCCGGCGCCGGCACCGACCTGCAGGGCATCGCCGCCACCGCCCGCCGCGACGGCGACCACTACGTCATCGACGGGCGCAAGACCTGGATCACCAACGCCCGGCACGCCAGCCCGCTGCCGGTCCTGGTCAAGACCGACCCGTCCGCCTCGCCCGCGCACCGCGGCATGTCCGTCCTGCTCGTCGAGGACGGCTTCGAGGTGCTGCGCGACCTGCCCAAACTCGGCTACAAGGGCACCGAGTCCTGCGAGATCGTGTTCGACGGCGCCTGCGTCCCCGCCGCGAACCTGCTCGGCGGCGTCGAGGGACGCGGCATGCAGCAGGTGCTGTCGGGCCTGGAGACCGGCCGCATCAACGTCGCCGCCCGGTCCCTCGGCATCGCGCAGGCCGCCTACGACGAGGCTTTGCGGTACGCGGCGCGGCGCGAGGCGTTCGGCCGCCCGATCCAGGACTTCCAGGCGATCCAGCTCAAGATCGCCGACATGGCGATCAAGGTGCAGGCCGCCCGGCTGCTCGTCTACTGGGCCGCGTCCCGCGCCGATGCCGGCGACCGCGTCGACATGCAGGCGGGCATGGCCAAGACCTTCGCCAGCGAGGCCGCCATTGAGTGCGCCCTCACCTCGATGCAGGTCCACGGCGGCTACGGCTACTCCAAGGAGTTCACCGTCGAGCGGCTCTACCGGGACGCGCCGCTGATGAGCATCGGCGAGGGCACCAACGACATCATGCGCACCGTCATCGCCAAGGCGCTGACCTCCGGCAAGGAGACCGTGGGGTGAGGACGACCGCGCTCTACGTCCCGGGCGACCGCCCGGACCGCCTCGCCAAGGCCCTGACGCTCGGCGCCGACGAACTGATCGTCGACCTGGAGGACGCCGTCCCCCTCTCCGCGAAGGAGACGACCCGCGCCGCCGTCGCCGCCTGGCTCCGCGCGCTGCCCGCCGACCGGCCGCACGTCACCGTCCGCATCAACCCCGGCGAACTCGGCCACGCCGACGCCCGCGCTCTCGTCGGCCCCGGCCTCGACGGCCTGTGCGCCGCCAAGGTCGAGAGCACGGACAACCTGCACGCCCTCGACGCCGCCCTCGCCGACGCGCCCGGCCTCCCCGTCGTCCCGCTGCTAGAGTCCGCCGCGGCCGTCCTGGCGGCACCCGAGATCGCGTTCGCGCCGCGGGTCGCCGACCTCCAGATCGGCGAGGCCGACCTGGCCGCCGACCTAGGCGTCACGCCCGGCCCGGACGAGTCCGAGCTGCTCTGGGCCAGATCCCAGGTGGTCGCGGCGTCCGCCGCCGCCGGGCTGCGCCCGCCGATCGGCCCGGTCTCCACCGAGTTCCGCGACCTCGACGCGTTCCGCTCGACCACGCTGCGCCTCAAGCGGCTCGGCTTCCGCGGCCGCGCCTGCGTCCACCCGGCCCAGCTCCCGGTCGTCGCGGAGGTCTTCACTCCGACACCGTTTGAGCTGGATCGGGCCCGTGCTCTACTCGCCCGCCACGAAGCCGCCCTCGCCTCCGGCTCCGCCGTATGCGTCGGCGAGGACGGCCGCCTAGTCGACGAGGCCGTCGTCCGCGCCGCCCGCGCCCTGCTCGCCTGACCGCCGAGGGACGCCAGGCCGGAGTGACGATGCTCGGCCACCCGCGGAACCCGACGCCATGTCCGGCCGAGTGCGCACGAGCAGACCTCGTACAGTGCCGGCGGCGATCACCGGTTCGATATCTGCGGTGGCCGAGCTCCAGAAGGTGTAGCCACATTGCGCCGCTCGGCCCGCCCGGCTACGTCGCACCGATCGGCTCACCGTAACCGACACCCACGCCCCCTATCGTCTCCGTCAATTCCCGTGGTCGCGAAAGGTGGGTTCTTGAACTGCCTGGATGTGGCGGGGAGGGCAGGACCCGTTGGTGATGCAGTCGCTGTCGGTCTCATGTCCCAGGGCTGGGACAGCAGCGAGGTCGCCACCCTGCGGCGCGCGGCCGTCCGGAGCGCTCACCGCAGGGTTCGCGACCAGTCCCGAGACCGGCTCTCGAATGTCTCGAGATTACGGCCGGTCAGGGCCAAGCGCCGGCCCGGTGGGCTGTGCGCGCTCTGCTGACGCGGTCTCCTTGAGCTCGACGAAGATCGCATGCGTGTCGGTGTCGCCGATGTTCCGCCCGGCGTGTTCCTGCGCCCCGAGCCATCGCACCTGCCCCGTCTGCAGGGCGAGCTCGACCTGGCGCTCACCGGAGGTCAGTCGCCGGGTGAAGGACGACAGCGTGATCATCACGCTGTCCGGGTGCCGGTGCGGCGTGGTCGCCTCTCCGGGCCGGTCGCGGTACCGCAGGACGCGGCCCCGTTCGTTCTCGAAGACCACCGAGTACAGGCCCGGATTGCTCACTGCGGGATCTTGGCTCATGAGCGCCTCGCCCAGGTCGGATTCCAAATATGGGACGACAGTAGGCATGCCGGTACCATACGAGCAGACCGGGCGCCGTCAGCAGAAGTCCCGCACCCGCCAGGCCCTCATCGAGGCCGCCCGCCGCCTGCTGGCAGACGGCGCCGACCCCGCCGTCGAAGACGCCGCCGCGGCGGCGGGCATCTCCCGCACCACCGCCTACCGCTATTTCCCCAACCAGCACGCCCTGCTGAGCGCCGCCCACCCTCAGAACGAGCGAGCCTCTCTGCTTCCCCCGGATCCCCCCGCCGACCCGGCAGCCCGGCTGGACCTGGTCATGACCGCCTTCACCCAGCTCACCCTCGACTGGGAACCCCAACTCCGCGCCTCGCTGCGGCTGTCCCTGCAACCCGGCACCGATCAGCCCCCGCTGCGCGGCGGGCGCGCCATCGGCTGGATCGAAGACGCCCTGGCCCCGCTGGCCGACACCCACCCCGACCTCGACATCCACCACCTCGCCGTGACGATCCGCTCCGCCACCGGCATCGAGTCGCTGATCTGGCTCACCGACATCGCCGGCCTCACCCGCCAACAGGCCACCGACACCATGCGCTGGACCGCCCAGGCCCTGCTCACCCAAGCCCTCACCCAAGCCCCGAACCAGCACCGCCCCCACCACTGAGCACCCCGGTCCAGACCTGTGCGCAGAGTCTGCGGAGGCGTCGAATCTAAGGTGAAATCGCAGGTCAGCAGGGAGTGTCCAGTTAACGGCTCTGTCGCTGGCCGGCTTGTCCGGTGCTGCTGGGACCAGTGACGGTCAGCCGAGTTCGAGGGTGAGGATCGGGTCGCTGGTCGGCTGGGGGGAGCCGCTGGCCGGTTCGACTGTGACGCCGAAGCGTTGCGCGTCGCCGAGGCCCGTGGTGACGACCGGGTGGGTCGTGTAGTTCAGGGTCCCGGCGGAGCGGGGGGCGGTGGGGCCGAGCCACCACATCTGGTAGGTCTTGGCCGACGGCAGGTGCCGCAGCCCGGAGGTGGTGACGACGGCCTTGCCGAGCGAGCGCGACGCGACGACGGTGACGGTGGCGCCGGTCGGTGCGCGGGTGGTGGAGGTGTGTGCGTCCGGTGCGGTCATCACGGCGGTGACCTGGTGGTTCAGGGCTTGGGCGTGCTCGGCGGAGCGGTGGAAGTGCCATGCCGCGCCGCCGCCGGCTAGGGCGAGGACCAGGCAGGCCGCGGCGGCGAGCCAGTTCAGTCCGTGGGTGCGGGGGGACGGGAGGCGGCGGCCCAGCGGCGGCGGCGACTGGCGGGTTCTGGCGATTTCGGCCATGACGCGTCCGCGCAGCTCGTCCGGCGGACGGTGCGAGGCGGCGAGCGCGAGCCGGGCCGCGGTCTCGCGGAGTCCGGCGGCCTCCTCGGCGCAGGCGGTGCAGCCGGACAGGTGGCGCTCGAAGCGGCGCCGCTCGGTGTCGGCGAGCGCGTCCAGGGCGTAGGGGCCGGCGAGGTCGTGCGGGTCGTGGGTCATGGCTGCACTCCCAGGCAGTCACGCAACCGGATGAGTCCGTCGCGCATCCGGGTCTTGACGGCGGCGAGGCCGACGCCGAGCAGCTCGGAGACCTCGCGGTAGGTGTAGCCGCCGAAGTAGGCGAGCGTGATCGACTCGCGCTGGGTCTCGGTCAGGTGCCCCAGGCAGCGGCGCACCTGCTGGTGTTCCAGGCGGGTGCCGACCTCCTCGGCGACCTGGTCGTAGTCGGGCGCGGGCGCGGCGGTGCGCTCCTGGCGGGCGCGGTCGGCCTGGCTGGAGCGCACCCGGTCGACGGCGCGGCGGTGCGCCACGGTCAGCGCCCACGACGTCGCGCTGCCGCGTTCGGGGCGGTAGTGCGCCGCTTTGCGCCACAGCTCGACCAGCACGTCTTGGGCGATCTCCTCGGCCTGCGCCGGGTCGCGGACGACCCGCAGCGCCAGCCCGTAGACGGGTCCGGACAGCCGCTCGTACACCTGGGCGAACGCGTCCTGGTCGCCGCGCGCGACGCGGCCGAGCAGCTCGGCCAGGTCGGGCGGGCCTTCCGCTACCAGGCGCGGCCCTTTGGCCGGTTCGTTCATCTCCACACCGGTAGTTCGGTGCTGGCGGTCCCGAGGATGGGTCTAGAACTTGTCGGTGATTCGACCCATCCACAAGCCGTCCGGCCCCGAACACCGGTTGTGACAGGCAAACGAGCATCCGGACCACTGCGGTGGGCGACCGCCGCGCTCCGCGGACTGCTGGCCGCCGCGGCCGCGATGGGCGTCGCCGAACTGGCGGCCGGGATGCTCGGCCGGGCGTCGTCCTCGCCGCTGCTGGCGGTCGGCGCGGGGTTCATCGACCTCACCCCGGTGTGGTTGAAGGACTTCGCGATCCGCCACTTCGGGAGCAACGACAAGACGGTGCTGCTGCTCGGGCTCGGCGCCGGGATCACGGTCGCGGCGCTGGTCATAGGACTGGTGAGCAAGCCCCGGCTGGTCTTTGGCCTGATCGGGCTCGCCGCCTTCGGAACAGTCGGGGTCCTCGCGGCGCTGACCCGGCCGGTCGCCGAGCCGGTCGACGCACTGCCATCGGCGGTCGGTGCGCTCGCCGGCATGGCCGCCCTGGTCGTGCTGGCACGCAGCGTCCGCCCGAAGCTCCACTCGAGGCACCGCGCGTCACCCATCCGACCTCCCGAAACGACCGCTGCGGGCGAAGCCGCCCACGGCACCGCTACCCCGGTCGGCGACCAGGCAACCGGCCCCCGCACAGAGTGGGAGAACGGGCCAGAACGCCGCTCCAAGGACACCCCCGACCCGGCCCCCGGGGAAGGTGCCGGGATCGATCGGCGGCGTGTGCTTTTGACCGGTGCCGGCGTGATCGGCGTCGCCGCGGCCGGCGGGGTGTCGGGGCGGGTGCTGCTGCGCCGCGGCGACGTCTCCTCCGTCCGCGCGAAGCTGCGGCTGCCGCGCGCGGCGAGCCCGGCGCGGCCGGTGCCGCCGGACGCCCAGATACGGATGCCGGGGATGACGCCGTTCCGCACCCCCAACAGGGACTTCTACCGGGTCGACACCGCGCTCACCCTGCCGCAGGTCGACCCGCGCGACTGGACGCTGCGCATCCACGGCATGGTCGCCCGGCCCGTCGAGATGTCGTTCGACGACCTGCTGCGCGAGGCGCTGATCGAACGCGACATCACCCTGTCGTGCGTGTCCAACCAGGTCGGCGGCGACCTCGCGGGCAACGCCCGCTGGCTGGGCGCGCCGCTGGCGCCGCTGCTGCGCCGGGCGGGGATCGCTTCCGGCGCCGACCAGATCCTGTCCCGCTCGTCCGACGGCATGACGCTGTCCACCCCGATCGAGACGATCCTGGACGGCCGGGACGCGCTGCTGGCCGTCGGGATGAACGGCGAGCCGCTGCCGGTCGCGCACGGCTTCCCCGCCCGGATGGTCGTCCCCGGCCTGTACGGCTACGTCTCGGCCACCAAGTGGGTCGTCGACCTCAAGGTCACCCGGTTCGCGACCGACCACGCGTACTGGACCAGGCGCGGCTACGCCGAGCGGGCGCCGATCAAGACGTTCTCCCGCATCGACGTGCCCAAGCCGCTGGCCACCGTCAACGCCGGGCGGATCGCCGTCGCCGGCACCGCGTGGGCGCAGCACCGCGGCGTCGACGCCGTCGAATGGCAGGTCGACGACGGCCCGTGGCGGCAGGCGCGGCTCGCGCCCGTCCCCGGCCTGGACACCTGGCGGCAGTGGATCGCCGAGTGGGACGCCGCGCCCGGGTCCCACACGCTGCGCTGCCGCGCCACCGACGGCACCGGCCGCACCCAGCCCGAACACCGCACGCCGCCGTTCCCGGACGGCGCGACCGGCTGGCATTCGGTGGTGGTCACCGTCACCTGACCGGCCCCGCCGCAATCCACACGAACCAGAACCCATCGGTATCCGAAGCAAGGAGATCACCATGTACCGCACCCGCATCGCCGCAGGCGTCCTCGCCGCGGCCGCCGTCGCCACCGGAGCGGCGGCCTGCTCCAGCAACGACGACGGCAAGGACGGCGGCACCGCCGCCGCGCCCGCCGGTTCGGCACCGGCGACGCCCGCGAGCAGTTCACCGGCCTCCGACCAGCCGTTCGGGCCCGCCTGCTCGGCCGTCCCGGCGTCCGGCAAGGGCAGCTTCAGCGGCATGTCCGCCGACCCCGTCGCGACCGCCGCGTCCAACAACCCGGTGCTGTCGACGCTGGTCACCGCCGTGAAGAAGGCCGGGCTGGTCGACACGCTGAACTCGGCCAAGAACATCACCGTGTTCGCACCGACCAACGACGCGTTCAACAAGATCCCCAAGGCGACGCTCGACAAGGTCCTGAGCGACAAGAAGACGCTCACCGGCATCCTGACCTACCACGTCGTCGGGCAGCCGATCACCCCGAGCGGGCTGGCCAACGGCGACTTCAAGACCCTCAACGGCGCGATGCTGAACACCAGCGGCTCCGGCGAGTCGTTCACCATCGGCAGCGACGCCAAGGTGGCCTGCGGCAACGTCCACACCGCCAACGCCACCGTCTACATCATCGACAGCGTCCTGACGCCCCCCAAGTAAGCGGCTGGCGCGTTCACACCGCCGCCGCTCACTAGAGCGGGGGGGACCCGGCGTGTCGATGACCCACTGGTCCTCGCCTGCCAGCTACCGCGGCTACCGGGATGCCTCCTCCTGCTCCTTCGTGCTGTCCTTGGAGTCGTCGTTCGAGCCGTCCTTGCGGCCGTTCTTCGCGCCCGAACTGGAGGAGCCGGACGAGCCGGAGGTGCTGGAGGAGCCGCTGCTCTTGGTCTTCGAGCCCTCGCCGGACTTCTCCTCCTCCTTCAGCGCCTCCTCGTGGGTCTTGACGACCTCGCTGTCGCGGATCTCGCCGCGCCAGCCCTCGATCTCGTCCGCGCGGGTCAGCGACTGCGTCATCACGTGCCGGCGGAAGTGCTTGAGCTCCAGCCGGACGCGGCGGCCCTGCGCGCGCCACAGGTTGCCGGTCCGCTCGAACAGCCCCTGCGGGTGGTATTCGAGGACGACCAGGACGCGGGTGAGGTTCGGTGCCAGCTCATGGAAGCTGACGGCACCGTCCACGTGGCCCTTGGGGGCCTTGGAGCGCCAGACGATGTGCTCGTCCGGCACCTGCTCGACGATCGTCGCCTCCCACGTCCGCTTGGACCAGAAGATCTTCGCCTGCCAGTGCAGCTTCTCCTCGTCCGCCTGGTCGACGTTCGTGACCTTCTTCATGAAGGACGAGAACTCCTGGAACTGCGTGAACTGGTCGTTAGACGAGGCGGCGCGGCGCACCGATGTCGGTGTGCTCGACGATGTTGGTGACCTTCACCTTCTTGCCGCCGCCCTTGCCGCCGCCCTTCTTGAGGGCCCCGCCGACGGTGTCCTTGAGGCGGCCGAACAGGCCCTTCGTCTTCTCACCGGCCTTCTCGGCGGGCTTGCCGGCGGTGTCCTTGGCCTTCGCGGCGGTGTCCTTGGCCTTGTCCGCGGCCTTGCCGGCGGCGCCCTTCGCGGACGAGCCGCCGCCCTTGGCACCGGACTCCTCGGAGGCGCCGCCATTCGCCGGCGCGGACTCGTCGCCCTGGCCGCCCCGGCGGCTGAGCGCGCGGCCCGCGGCGACGGCGGCGCCGGCGCCGAGCAGCACGCCGCCGGTCGTACCGAGCGCCTTGCCGCCGGGGATGCCGCTCGGCAGGTTCCGGACCAGGCCGCCCAGCCCACTGCGCTTGCGTCCGCCGATCGGCAGCTGCTTGGCAATATTGCCGATGGGAACGGGTCCCACCTTGGTTCCGCTTCTCATGGTGCGTCCTCCCACGTATTGGTTTGAGTGGTTGTCGGTTTCGGGAGTCTGTTTACGAGGCTTTCTGGACGACCTCGCCGTCGTGGATTTCGCCGCGCCACCCCTCGATCTCGCCGGGGGCGGCGGTCAGCGACCTGGTCATGACGTGGCGGCGGAAGTGCTTGAGCTCCAGCCGGACCCGGCGGCCCTGCGCGCGCCACAGGTTGCCGGTCCGCTCGAACAGGCCGCCCGGGTGGTACTCCAGGACGAGCAGGACGCGGGTCAGGTCGGGCGCCAGCTCATGGAAGCTGACGGTCCCGTCGACCTTTCCCTTGGCGGCGTTGGAGCGCCACACGATGTGGCGGTCGGGGACCTGCTCGACGATCGTCGACTGCCACGTCCGGCTCGACCAGACAATCTTCGCCTTCCAGTTCAGCTTCTCGTCGGACTCCTGGGCTACGCTCTGCACTTTTTTCATGAAGGATGGGAAGTCCTCGAACCGCGTCCACTGGTCGTAGACCAGCTGGCAGGGCGCGCCGATGTCGATCTGCTCGACGATGTTGGTCAGCTTGCCGCGCCCACCGAGGCTGAAGATGCGCTTGAGCGTCTCCTTGAGTGCGGTCCAGCCGAAGCTCAGCAGCGCACGCGCCGGAGACTTGCCCTCATATAAGGCGCGCGCGCCCGCAAGCAGTGCCTTGACCATGGGACCGCCGTGCTCGGCCTTGGCCGCCAGCCGCCGCACTGACCGCTCCAGCCTTCTTTGGTACCGGGCGACGACCCGGCCGGTGATCTGGCGGACGGTGCGGCCGGCTGCGGTCGCGGCTAGGACGCCGCCCGCCCCGGCGGCGAGCCCCGTCCGGAACTTCATGCCCCCATCACCTCCACGCCGTCCTGGTTGACGGCCGTTCGGTTTGGCCATCGGCTGAGCGGGTCGAACCGGACTGGATGGGAGTGGGCGTCGGGATGAGGTTCCTGCACCGGTGTCACGGTTCTCCTTTCGGGAGGGGGGAGGGAAGCCGCTGTGAGGCGGCGACGGGAACGGCGAGCGCAAGCCGGTGGCTTGGAGGCATGGAGGCCGTGCCGCCGGGTGCCGGTGCCCGTCACGTGTCGACGGCTTCGACCTTGCGCCATCGGGCCTCGAAGAAGGAGTACACGCCGAAGATCACCAGTCCGGCCGCCATCGCGACCAGCAACCAGGGACCGGCGGGAGTGCGGGCGAACTCGCGCAGGGTGCCGTCCAGCCCCTTAGCCTTGCCGGCGTCAAAGGCGACCGCGGCAAAGACCAGGAAAACGCTGATCCCACCGAACACCAGGCCGCGCACGAGATGGCCGATCACGCCCACCACGGCGGCGGCCCGGCGCACGTGCCGGTGCATCTGCTCGGTCTTGAGTTCCTCCAGGAACTTGCGCATGACCGCCTTGAAAATCATCACCACGCCGACGGCCGCGACCCCGACGCCGATCGCCAGCACCAGCAAGCGCCCGCCCGGCTCGCCCATCGCCTTGGCGGTGAAGGACTGGGACTGCTGATCGGACGACTTGCCCTTGCTGCCCAGCGCGAAGCCCAAGGTGCCGGCGAAACTGGCGGTGTACGCAATGGCACGGCCGAGAGAGGTCAGCCGCTTGTGCGGCTTGTCGCCGTCGGGAACCGGCTGCCCGTACAGCGCCTCGGCGTACTGCCACAGGGTCAGGCCGGCGAACCCCACCACGATCACCCAGAGCGCCACCTTGCCGCCGGGCGTTCCCACCACGGTCGCCAAGGCGCCTTTCTGGTCGGCCTGGCCGCCTCCCGAACCGAAGGCGACCTGTGCGGCGAGCACACCGATCAGCAGGTAGATGACTCCGCGGCCCGCCAGCCCGATCCGGGCCAGGTGATGGAACCACGAGTGTCCTGCGGCTTTGCGTCCCGTCTGCTGCACCTGTTCCTTCGCTGCGTTGGCCGACATTTCGCAACCTTCCTTGAGGGGGCCAGGCGTCCTTTATCTATGACCCACCAAACCCGCCGAGCGTGAAACGGACGGTGATAGCGCCCTTCACGGCGCTGTCCGAAGTTGTTGGTGAGATCATCACCGCCGTTGCGGCACGCGCAAGCAGCGCGCATCTCGGGTTCGCTCCGGCGAGCTCTCTGTCCTTTAGGGCCAGCTTCGATCCCTAGGTCGGAGCACCCGTTATGGGTTAGCGGAGCCGATCATCAAATCTTGTTTTTTGCTGCCACGGCGTGGCAAAAGCGGGTGCCTCCCGCTACTCGAAGCGGGAGGCATCCGGGATATATGAAGACCGGCCGCGGTCGGGCATGGCAGCGCACCGCGCCGCGGCCGGGAGACCCGGGACCTGCAGGCGTGTCCGCTACCAGCGGTACCAGCGGCCGCGGCGGCCGGAGGAACCGGAGCTGCGCGCGAGGAACCCCACCAGCCACAGGACCAGCACGATGGCGGCCACGATCCACAGGAACTTCAGTGCGAAACCGGCGCCGAACAGAAGCAGCGCCAGTAGCAGCACCAGAATCATCAACCAGGGCATCAATGCCTCCTTCGTTTCGGCCGCGATCTTGCCCGCGTCCGATCGACCGATGCACCGTGGAGATCACGAAACAATATCGCTACCATGTGCGACCAATGTAGCACCTTGTGTAAAGGTCGTGGGATGTGGCTGATGGTCGCGCAGACCACAGCCTTCCCGCGTGGTCAGGACCTGCACAGGCGACTCGATTCGACACTGAGTGAATGGTCCGAAGTTCGGGCCTGAAGTCGCGTCTACTGGGAGGCCATGCAGGGAAAGGGCGCCGTTTACCGGCTGCGGCGGGGCGGCATCGGTACGAATCCGCTGGTGCTGGAGACGTAGTCGGCGTAGCCGGCGCGGGTGTGGGCCATGCGCTTTTCCAGCAGCGGTTTGCCGGTTCCCTTGGCCAGCAGGGCTGTCATCAGCGCCGGCGAGAAGAGGGTGAGCAGGCCGGTCCAGTGATCGCAGGTGGCAAGGAACAGGCCCCACCACACCAGCGCGTCGCCGAAGTAGTTGGGGTGGCGGGTGTAGCGCCACAGGCCGGTGTCCATGACCTTTCCGTGGTTGGCCGGGTCGGCGGTGAAACGGGTCAGCTGGAAGTCGCCGACGGCTTCGAACGCCAGCCCCACTGTCCATATGAGCACGCCGGCATAGAACGCGGCGCCCGGCGGGCCGTCCTGGTACATGGCCACCTGGATCGGCAGGGACACCAGCCACAGGACCAGGCCCTGCGGCAGGTACACCTTCCGCAGCGCATACAGGGTCCTGTTGCCCGGGGCTTTGGCCAGCAGGTCCTCATAGCGCGGGTCCTCTCCCGCGCCCCTGGCGCGCCATCCGATGTGCACCGCCAGCCGCAGCCCCCACAGGACGGTCATCGCCAGGACGACCCAGCGGCGCACCGCGTCTCCCTGCCCAACCGACACCGCGGCGCTGACCGCGGCGATGGCGCAGAAGCCGAGGCCCCAGGCGACGTCGATGACGCTGTGCCGGCCGAGCTGGGCCGCCAGCGCGAACGTCACCGCCAGGACTGCGGTGACGGCCGCCGCCGTGCAGGCCAGGTTCCACCAGAATGTGGTCACGGGTGGTCGGCGCGGGCGTCGGTGGGGGAGCCGAGGTCGGTGCGGGCCGGCGGGAGGCCGCTGCGCCCGCCGGCGTCCGGGCGGACCGCGAGGATCTGGTCGACGCCCATCCGGCCCTGCTCGAACGCCAGTCCGCCGCCGGCCAGGTACAACCGCCACACCCGAGCCGTCTCTTCGCCGACCAGCGCAACGATCTCATCTAGCCGGGCCTCAAAGGTCTCCTGCCATTCACCGACGGTGCGAACGTAGTGTTCGCGCATCCCGTGCACGTCGACGACCTCCAGCCCGGCAGCCTCCAGCAGCCCGACCGTCTCACCCACCGGGCGCATGTGCATGTCGGGCGCGATGTAGCGTTCGATGAACGCGCCGCCGCCGGGAGCGCGAGCCCCGCGCGACATCTGCTGGATCAGCACCCGGCCGCGGGGCCGGACGAGCCTGCGCAGCGCGGCGGCGAAGGCGGGGTAGCCGCGCCGGCCGACGTGCTCGCCCATCTCGATCGAGGAGACCGCGTCGAACGGGCCGCCGGTGATGTCGCGGTGGTGCTGGAGCCGGATATCGACGGGGAGTCCGGCGGCGCGTTCGCGGGCCAGCTCAGCCTGCTCGCGCGACAGGGTGACACCGGTGACGTGCGCGCCGTACTCGCGGGCGGCGTGGACGGCCAGCGCGCCCCAGCCGCAGCCGACGTCCAGCAGCCGCATCCCGGGCCGGAGCCCGAGCTTGCGGCACACCAGGTCGAGTTTGGCGCGCTGCGCCTGCTCCAGGTCCATGTCCGGGTGCTGCCAGTAGGCGCACGAGTAGACCATCCGCGGGTCCAGGACGAGCGCGTAGAAGTCGTTGGACAGGTCGTAGTGGTGAGCGATGGCGGCGTGGTCGCGGGTACGCGTGTGCAGCCGTCCGGTGAGGCGGGCCTCGGTGGCCGGCGTGGGCGGTGGTGGGCCGGCGGCGCCGAGTACCAGCAGCGCGCGGGCCGCCGCCAGCAGCGTCGACCGTCGGCGAGGTCGCCGTCGACGTCCAGGTCGCCGCTGACGTAAGCGCGGGCCAAGCCGAGCTCGCCGGGGCTGCGCACCAGCCGCCGCAGCGCGTCCGGCGAGCGCAGCACGACCGCGGGCGCGTCTGCCGGGCCGGTCTGGCTGCCGTCCCAGGCACGCAGCCGTATCGGCGTAGCGCCGCCGAACAGGCCATCCACGACGGGCCCCCAGCAGCCTCGCGACACCGCCCGCCGAGGCGGTGGAGCGGGGGCGTGCGCGGGTCCGGGTCGTCATCGGAGGTCCTCCGAGCGGGTGAGCAGGAACTGCTGGACGTCGAGGTAGCCGGCAGCGAAGCCGGCCTGGGAGTAGGCGAGGTAGAAGACCCACATGCGGCAAAAGACGGGGTCGAAGCCGAGCCCGGCCACCTCGGGTCCGGCAGCCAGGAACCGCTCGCGCCAGCGGCGCAGCGTCTCGGCGTAGTGCGGGCCGAATCGCAGCCGCCCGTCCGGGCTGGGCGCGGCGGACCGCAGCCCGGCAGCGGCGGCGCATCCTTCGATCGCCTCGGTGGAGGGAAGCATGCCGCCAGGGAAGATGTACTTCTCGATCCAGGTGTGGGTGTCGCGGGAGGCCAGCATTCGGTCGTTGGGCATGGTGATGGCCTGCAGGGCAGCGCGGCCGCCGGGCGCGAGCAGCCGGTGCAGTACCGCGAAGTACTCGGGCCAGTGCCGCATCCCGACCGCTTCGATCATCTCGACGCTGATCACCGCGTCGTGCACGCCGTCGGCGTCGCGGTAGTCGCGCAGCTGCACCCGGACGCGGTCGGCGAGCCCGGCCCGGGCGATGGGGACCCAGGCGAGGTCGCGCTGCTCAGCGGACAGGGTCAGGGACCGTACGTAGGCGCCGCGGCGTCCGGCGCGCAGCGCCAGCTCGCCCCAGCCGGTGCCGATCTCCAGCAGCCGGGTGCCGGGCCCGACGCCGGCGAGGTCGAGCAGCCGGTCGATCTTGCGGTGCTGGGCCGCGGCGAGGTCGCCGGTGAGCGTCCCGTCGGGCTGCTGCTCGAACAGCGCGGCCGAGTAGGTCATCGTTTCGTCCAGGAACAGCGCGAACAGCTGGTTGAACAGGTCGTAGTGGTGGGCGACGTTGCGGCGGGCGCCCTCGGCGCCGCCGTCGTCGGCGTCCGGTCGGGGTCGCACCGCCAGCCGCCGCAGTCGCTGCAGCGGCGCCGGGACGAGCGCGGGCAGGTGCGCGGCGAACGCGGTGAGCACGCCGGGCAGGTCGTCGGCGTCCCAGTCGCCCGCCATATAGGACTCGCCGAAGCCGATCAGGCCGCCGTCGCCGAGCCGGGCGAAGAACGCGGCGGGCCGGACGATCCGCATCACCGGCCGTCCGGACGGTGCCGCCGGTCCGCGCGGTGCCGCCACCGGGAGTTCCGTCCCGGGACCGTGGGCGATCGTGACGGGTAGCCGTGAGGCCGCGCGCGCGAACAGGCGGCGCGCCACGGCGGCGCGGACCCCGTAATGGGGCGCGGGCGCGACCGGTCGGGACGCTTGGGCTTCGGAACCGGTGAGTGCGCTGGTGGTCATGATCGGACCTGCCCCTCCCGGGTCTTCTCGGGTGATGTGGCACCGGGCGCGCCGGGTTCGGGGACCGGCGGCGCGCCCGGTGGCTTCTGTCGGTGCGTCCTCGGGTACGGCCGAAGCCCCCGCAGGTACAGCCGGACGCCTTGGACGCGGATACGCACGGCGCCCACCAGGGGCGCCATGGGGTGGCGCAGCACCGCCCTGACCAGGTTGGACGTGGTCGCGGGGAGGCGTGCGCCGCGCAGCGCGGCGACGAACGGGGCGTCGTCGCCGCGGTGAAGCGCGATCGCCAGCGCGAGCTTGCGGTCCGGGACCGGGAGGCTCATCCGGTAGATGCCCTCGACCGGGTAGAACGGTGACACGTAGAAGGCCTTGTCTGTCTCCGCCCGCCCGACCGCGTCGGTGTGCAGCAGGTAGCGGTGCCGCTCGCCGTAGGTGTTGTGGACCTCGGCGACCACGCAGCGCAGACCGCCCGCCTGGTCGAAGCACCAGTACACGGTCAGCGGATTGAACACGTATCCAAGGACGCGCGCGTGCGCGAGCATCAGGACCGTTGCGGCCGGCTCGACCCCGTTCTCGATCAGGAACGCGTCGAGATTGGCGCGCACGGACCATCCCGGCTCCCCCCTGTGGTCCTCGTGCCGAAATCCTGCGAGGAAGCGCACCGGCCCACGCGGGAACGGCAGCGCGTCCAGATCGACCAGCCACAGATAGGTCCCGTACCGGAACGCGTTGCGCACCGGGCCCGGGCGCACGTGCGTGAGGGTGCATTCGTACAGCGCCGGTACTAGCGCCGGTACTGAGGTCACCACACACCGCCCAGCGCGCGGGCCGCCTCGACTCCGGAGCGGCAGCCGTCCTCGTGGAAACCCCACCCGTGATAGGCGCCCGCATAGGCCAGCACACCGTCGTTCAACGCGGGAAGCCTGCGCTGGGCCGCCACCGACTCCGGCGTGTAAATCGGATGCTCGTACTCCATCCGGGCCAGTACATGCTCCTCGGCGATGTCTCCGTTCAGCGTGACGACGTGGCGCTGAACGCCGGGCAGCCCTTGGAGCAGGTTCAGGTCGTAGTGGACCCGCACGTGGCGTGGCCGCGCGGCGCACGAGTCCATGCAGTAGTTCCATGAGGCGCGGGCGCTTCGGGCACGCGGCAGGACCGAGGCGTCGGTGTGCAGCACCGTGCAGTTCCGCGAGTAGCCGATCCCACCCAGAACCTCGCGTTCGTCGCGGCTGGCGTCGGCGCGCATGGCCAGCGCCTGTGCCGGGTGCGTGGCGATGACCGCGCCGTCGAACACCGCCACGCGGTCGGAGTCATCACGGATCTCCACGCCGCCGGTGACGCGCCGCACCGCGCGGACCGGAGTCGCCGTGTGGACAGCGGTGAGCGCCTTGGCGACCTGCTCCACGTAGGTCCGTGACCCGCCGACCACCGTCTTCCATTGGTGGGAACCGTTCACCGACAGCATCCCGTGGTGTGCCAGGAACGTGAACAGGTAACGGGCGGGGTACTGGTCGGCGAGGTGCGGCGCGCACGACCAGACGGACGCGACGACCGGCGTCATGAAGTGCGCGCGAAAGTAGGAGGAGAATCCACCCGCGTCCAGGAACGCGCCCAGCGTCTGGTCGTCGCCGTCGTCATCGAGGACGGCGCGCGCGGCACGGTGGAACCGCGGCACCTCGGCGAGCATCCGCAGGTAGCGGGCACTGGACGCGGACCGCGGACGCGCGAACAACCCGGCCGGGCCGCGTGCTCCGGCGTACTGCAGTCCGCATCCGGCGCAGCTCACCGACAGGCTCATCTCGGTGTCCCGCGTCGTCACCTCCAGCTCGGTGAACAGCCGCCGCAGGGTCGGATAAGTGTGGTCGTTGTGCACGAGGAAACCGCTGTCGACGGCGAGCACCGCCCCACCGGAGGCCACGTCGTGGGTGTGGGCGTGCCCGCCGAGCCGCCCATCGGCCTCATACAGCGTGACGTCAGCCGTCCTCTGCAGGACGTGCGCGGCCGTCAGCCCCGAAACCCCCGCCCCGATCACCGCGATCGCTCGCCGCGCGTTCCCCACCGGCATGCCATCCCTTCCAGAGCCCGGGACGCTCCCGCCGCCCTCACCCCTGGTTCGGAGCCAGACCTGGACCGGACGGCTCCGCAACCATGTGTCCTGGGTCACAGGCAGCCGGGAGGGAGTTGGCTGCCCGCACTCCCGCGCCGGGGGGCGACTCGGCGGCCCGACTAGTGACGATCTTGATGAGGCGACGTCCTGGGGCGAGGCCTCAGCCGCCCCATTGCTGAACGCGATCGGCGCGGCGCGGCTAGGAAGGGGCCGAAGAGCAGGTCCGCCGACTGCACTGGCGGCTCTCCGTCCCGCACCATGCCGTCCTGACCGCAGCCCCGCTTCGGCAGGAAACGCTGTGGTGAGGAGTCATGGAGAGGTCGTGGAGTTGCTGGCCTGGAACACCTCCACTGCCAGTAGAGTTTCTCCTGAATCAGATTTCGGTAATGCTGGCTCAGGTTTTCTGGGGTCAGTTCGACGAGGTGGCGAGGAGGTGTGCTGATGCCCTCCGGGCTGGTGTCCTCGGCGGGCAAGACGTTGCCAGGCGTGACGTCGCCGTCGAAGCCGTGGACGTTCCTGACCAACCACGCGCGGGTGCTGATCTGTATCGCCCGTGACCCCACCGTCCGGGTCCGGGACATCGCCGAGCAGGTCCAGATCACCGAACGCAGCGCCCAGATGATCGTCGGGGATCTGGAAGAGGCCGGTTACCTGACCCGCACTCGCCAGGGCCGCCGCAACCATTACGCCCTTATCGCCGATCGTCCTTTCCGCCACCCCGCCGACTCCGGCCACCAGGTCCTGGCCCTGATCGCCCTGTTCACCCAGAGCGATGGCAGCGGTCGAGCCGACGGCCAACACGATGGTGGTCCGCGGCGTTCGTGACCGGCCCACGCCCTTTCGGTGGTCCGGCCGGGTGGCCTGGCGAGGAGGTATCGACCTGTGGTGGTGACGATCCAGGAGCTGGGCCCGGACTACGGGTACGCGGTCGACGCGCGGCCGTTGTGGAACGAGCGGGACTGGGCAGCAGAGCAGATCCGCATCGTGCTGCGCCGCGCGGGCTGCTCATCCGCGAGGGCCGGGTGCGCGGTGGACGGCCAGGATCCTTACCTGGTGGCGGTCCGCGACCCCGCTGATCGGCTACCGCACGCCCTGGCCGACGCCGCCGCAGCTCTGATCGGCGCGGGATACCTGGTCGAACACGTTGGGTACCACGACAGGACGCTTCGGGTGTGGCCGCCTGTCGACCAGATCCCTGTCGTCGCCGTCGCCCGCGGCATGCTCCGTCACTGCCGCTGGTGCGGCGAGGCCATGACGGCCGTCGAGGCCGCCGCCAGCGTGGCCTACGGCTGGTCCGGACGATGCGCCGACTGCCAAGCCGAGCACCTGGCCCAGCTCACGACCACCGACGAGCACGCCTAGCTGATGACCAGGTCCCCTTCCTCCAGGGACGCCGGGGCCAAGGAGCGGCCGATCAACCGGGAGGTCGAGGAGAACATTCTCGGCCTGCGGTCGCCGTGGACGTGACGCGGCGGTCCTGCGCCGACGCCGGTAGACCGGGCGCCTGCGGCACCCCGGGGCCTTGGCGGTTTTCGGGGTTGTCCTAGGCTGCGGCCATGGCCGAGATCACGTCAACTCCTCAGGAAGCCTTCGAGTTGCTGCTGGCCGGTAACCGGCGCTTTGTCGCGGGCGCTCCGGAGCATCCGAATCAGGACGCGGCGCGCCGTGCCGAGATCGCTCCGGGTCAGCGTCCGTTCGCCGTGCTGTTCGGGTGTTCGGACTCCCGGTTGGCCGCTGAGATCGTCTTCGACCGTGGTCTGGGTGATCTGTTCGTGGTACGCACCGCGGGGCATGTGATGGGCGCGGAGGTGCTGGGCAGCATCGAGTACGGGGTGCAGGTGCTGGACTGCCCGCTGGTGGTGGTCCTCGGGCATGACTCGTGCGGCGCGGTGGGCGCCGCGTGCACCGCGCTCGAGGAGGGGATGGCACCGGCCGGCTATGTCCGCGACGTGGTCGAGCGGGTGACACCCAGCGTGCTTGCGGCGCGGGCCACGGGGCGCGTGGATGCCGACGAGATCTTGGCCGAGCACATCAGGCAGACGGTCGACCTGCTGGTGGACCGCTCTCGGGTGCTCGCCGAACGGGTCGATGCGGGTCAGGCCGCCGTTGTGGGCCTGTGTTACCACTTGACCGACGGTAGCGCCAAGGTAGTGGCGGTCCGCGGACTCGACACCGCCGCTGATACCGCCGCTGACGCCGCCTTCTGATCCGGGGCTCTGTCACCGGTAGCGCCGCCACGTCACACCACGCACGGATTGATGCGGCTTCCCGTCCGCCTCTACCGGTGAGCGTCCGGCCGACCCGTCACACAATCCACTCGGCACCCGCGTCTGGAAGCGGTAAGGACCGGCCGGCCGATCTCTGGCGATTCTTTGGCAGGGCCGTTGAACGGGCGTCGGCGCTGGGCGCTTGGCCTGGCCAGTCAGCAGCGGCGGGGGCCGGCGGCGCGGCGGAGCCGGTTGGCGATTGCCAGTCCCAGTCCCTCCTGCGCCGGCAAGGAGGCGATGATGAGGTCGCATCCCTGCTGGTCGAGTTCGCGTAGAAATCCGTACAGCTCGCGCGCGTAGGCGGCCATCGACGTAGGGACCGCCACCACGGCGTGCGCCTTCACCGGGACGTCGGTGAAGGACGGGGGGACAAAGACGCCGACCTGGTGCCCCAGTTCCTGTGCGCGTTCGGCTTCGGAGAGGAGCTGTTCGGGTTCGACCAGGACGACCCGCGCACGCGGCGCGTAGTGCGACGGATGCTGGCCCGGCACCCGGACACGGCTGGTCGAGGGGACCTCAAGCGGGTGCTCCAGCACCGTTTGGAGGTCTTCGCGTGTCACTCCGCCGGGTCGCAGAATGCTCGGGATCTCACCTGTGGCGTCGACGATGGTCGACTCGACGCCGACCTGGCAGGGGCCGCCGTCCAGCACCAGGTCGACGGCGCCGCCGAGCTCGGCACGCACGTGGTTCGCCGTGGTGGGGCTGACCTGGCCGAAGCGGTTGGCAGACGGGCCGGTGACACCGCCGCCGAAGGCCGCCAGCAGCGCGAGCGCGACGGGTGGTCGGGTACGCGCACGGCCACGGTCTCCAGCCCGCCCGTGGCTTGCAGGGGGGACCCGGCGACCGCGTCGCAGGACCAGCGTGAGCGGCCCCGGCCAGAAACGTTCGGCCAGCAGCCGCGCGGTTGGCGGCACCTCCTGAACTCAGTCGTCCAGGTGGTTCGCGCCGCCAAGGTGGACGATCAGAGGGTGGGAGGAGGGACGCCCCTTGACCTGGAAGATGCGCGCGACAGCGGCGGGATCCTCTGCGTTGGCACCCAGACCGTAGACGGTTTCGGTCGGGAAGGCCACCAGCCCTCCGGCGCGCAGCACGTCGGCCGCCCTGTCGATATCTCTGGTTCCTGCCGTCACTCTGGCAATCCTAGGCGGCCGCCCAAGACCGGCATCATGATCGATCTCGGGACGGCGTGGAGAGCAGAGCACACAAGTCCGCCCAAGCCGCCACAGCGCCCCACACACCGCCGTCCACTTCGTCTTGCGTATGCCGATCTCCCACCTGGACCGGCTCCCAGGCAGGCAGCGAGGTGGTGTTGTTGTTGGCTCCCGGCGGAGGGGTAGCTGAGTGTCGCGCATCACCGGGCTGGGGGCCGTTGGCGCATCGCTGCCGCACTGCGTCGCCGACGTCTGTCGAACGGGCATACTCAAGACATCTGTTGACCAGGGAGCCCAGGGGGCTGGGGATGGTCGAGGTGGATGAAGCGCCCCGGGTCGGATGGAGGCTCTGGTGTGCCCCGGGTTGAGTGGAGTCGGATTGTTGGATCTCATGCCACGGTGGGTGTGTTTTCGAACTGTATCGGGGTGAGCATGCCCAGGGCGCTGTGGCGGTCAGGACGCCTGGCCGTAGAAGGCGTCGACCTTGGCCTGGACCTCAGCGGGCGGCGGGTCGAGGACGCATTGGCCTCCGAGGTCCACGAGTTCTTCGTCCACCGGACGTGTGAGGATGAGCGAGTGGTGGCGGCCGTGCAGGACTTCGAGCGGGCGAGCCAGCTTGAGGGTCAGCAGCATGGAGGCGCTACCACACGCCTCGTCTTCGCCCTTGCCGATGCGTGGCGCCCACAGCCGGGCACGCATCCGGCCCGCAGGTTCGTCCATCCAGGCCCAGACCTGGGTGAAGTCCTCTCCGGAGGGTAGCCCGGTCAGCGCGTCGATCTGCTCGGAGTTGTCCATCTGGTAGTGCCGCCAGGGTTTGGACCAGGCCGCCGGAGCGGTCAGCCAAACGGTGCCGTCGGAATCGCGGCGACATGAGACGCGGCCTGCTTCAGGCGCGATGGCGGTAACGGGGAAGCCGAGGTGGTGCAGGACCTCGACCGTGGCGAGCAAGGGATGGCCGCCGAATCGGATGGGCAACCCATAGTTACTGTGGATGCTCACCCGGCCCTCGACAGCGTCCTGGACGAACACGGTGGCGGGGATCGCGAGAGCGTCCGCCAGGTCCTGACGCTGCTGAGACGTCGCCGTCGCGCCCTCTGGCTCGACGATCACCAAAGCGGGGTTACCGTGGCCGCCCTCAGCGTTCACGAACGCCTGCACCAGCATGCATGTTGTCATGATGCGGCAACGTAGCAGGCACTCCATGGCGACCGGCCGCCCGGACAGCAGGACCGCCAGTAAGACCAGGACCGCCAGTAAGACACCGCGTGGACAAACCAGACACCATCTGGACAGCGATCTCGGTTCCCTACAGAAGCTCACTCAGGCTGAATAGCTACCCGCACGGCTGCGCTGGCCGTCATCGACCGGGTCCTCAGCATCTGGAGGATCGATGGTCGGAACGGGCGTTGAAGCCGGGGACGTTCCGATGCCCTGACGTGCCTTTACCAGGGGACGCATCCGTCGCCGTCGCCTTTGTACGTTTGCGTCAAGCCGCAGTGTGCACCATCGAGGAGCGCTTCAGTATTCGAGCCGAGTTGCCCATGGGCGCGGCCTGCTCGTGCTGACCGCGTTCGGCGGGGGCACCCGCGTTCCGGCTGCGGTTATAGGTAGCGGAGGCAAACCTGGTGCGGCCTAGGAGTTCATCCGAGGCCCGCACCAGGTCGGTGTTCCGTGTTTTAGCTCGTCGGCGTTTGGTGGAGCTCGGCGACGGCCTGCTGTACCGACAGCATCCTCACGGGGTGCTGGGGGAGCGGTCGGGGGCCGTCGGTCTCGATGAGGTGGGTGGGGCCGTAGGGCCAGGGACCCGCGATGAGTGCGGTGAGGCTGGTGCCGGGCCAGTGATCGAGGGTCTGGTGGACGACGTCGGCGTCCGGGCCGGGGGAGGAGAACCACAGCAGCGACGCTTCGGTGGTGAGGGGCTTGTTGATGTCGAGTGCCCGGGTGACGTCGGCCTCGAACTCCAGGCGCTCGATGGTGTCCTCGAGGGTCTCCGTCACGAGCAGGCGCGAGGAGAATCGGTCCAGCGTCGCGTCGTCGAAGGCGTCGGTGCCGAGGCTCTGCAGGTCGTGCTTTGTTGCGATCACCCAGGACACGCCGGTCTTGGTGGTGAGGGCCTCGGTCAGGATGGCGCGCAGGAGATCGTGGGCGCCGGGGCCGATGAAGCCGGCGCCCTCCGCGTGTCCGAAGGTGCGGGCCAGGAGTTCGGCGGCCTGGTTGGGTGGAAACGACGTCCGAAGGCGTCCGCCGGCGTAGCGGCTGAGGAGGGCGCTGAGGCGGGCGCGCGGGTGTGGGCGGGATGTGGTGAGGGATGGGACTTGCGGAGTCCGGTGGTTCGTCGTCGACCGCTTCTCGTAGGAGCGGGTGCTGCTGAGGACGTCCATTGTCGTGACCTCCAAGGTCGGTTTCGGGCTGACGGGTCACGATGAAACTGGAGACGGCCGACTCAATGCGTGGTCGAAACTCGTACTGACGACATCTGGTCAGTCGCGGCGGTCCTTCTAAGGCCGCTGGAAAGGCAGGTTCCCCGTCGAGTAGGGCGGCACGGGCACCACCGGGACGGCTGGCGAGTTCTAGTCACTGAGCGCAAGTGTTCAGTCGGGGGCGACCACTGGACGTTGCGTACGTCAACCTGTGAAAATCGTGTCCTAAAGCTTGATGAGGGTGTATGTGGTCAAGGGTGACGAAACGGAGCGAAGGGTTCGCCTTGCCAGCCGGGGAGATGGTCAGTTCGGCCTTTGCAGCGGGTGACGGTGCCATAATGGCGACCGCGGTCTTCAGAGGCGGGAGAGGGGGAGATGCTCTGTGGCTGGCGATGACACCGTGTCGGGGGAGAGGGGCGGTGACGTCGCGGTGCCGCCTCTGGCTCGTAAGGTCGACTGGCTGTTTCGTCGGGTTCATCCGGTGGGGCGTGGCCCGTACTCCGCTCAGGAAGCCGCGGTCGCGATAGAAGAGATGACCGGGGAGAAGGTCTCGCACAACACCTTGTGGAAGTTGCGCACCGGCAAGCACGACAATCCCACCAAAAGGGTGCTCGAAGCCTTGGCGGCCTTCTTCGGCGTCCCCCCTTCCTACTTCTTCGACGACGAGATCTTCAGGACCGTGGAGGAGCAGATCGAGTTGTTGACCATGCTCCGCGATACCGGAGTGCGCGGCGCGCACCTGCGCAGCTTCTTACAGTTGTCGCCCGAGGCGCAGCAGATGGTCGGTGAACTGATCGAGTCGACAGCGCGCTTGGAACAGCGAGCCCGACTCGACGATGCCGATTCGGCTTCGAGAGGCGAGTCACCTATGACACAATCACGTTCCGTGACGGAAGAGTCGCGTTAAGTTCGGTCGGCGGGCGGGGTGCCCGGTGCGGACACGGGGGGATGGCCGGGTGTGGGGAGGGACGCTGCGGCGGCGGTGTCGTGCTCGTGTGGAGGCACTGGATATCCCAGAGCCATGGGACTTCGAGCAGTTCTGTGTTCGCGTTGCCGCTCATACGGGCCGGAGGCTCCGGGTACTGCCGGTCACGGCCATGCCGAAGGGCCTGTGCGGGATGTACGTGTCCACCGCCGACACCGACTACGTGTACGCCACGGCGAGTACTACGCCCTTCCATCGCGAACACATCGCGTTGCATGAGATCGGCCATCTGCTCGCCGGCCACCAGGGCGGGTTGGCGGTGGCGGATCTGGCCGAGGTGCTGCTGCCCGATCTGCACCCCGCGCTGGTGCGCACGGTGCTGGGGCGCACCTCCTACACCGACGAGCAAGAGCGCGAAGCCGAGTACTTCGCCACCCTGGTCGCGAAACGGTCGCGACCTCATCGGGCTGGTCATCGTGCCGATGCCGCGGATCCGGCCGTCGCCGTGGTCCTCGGCCGGTTGGAGAGCATCTGGGGGCGCCATTCGGTGCTCAGGCCTTCCGTGCCGATCGAGACGGCCGCGACCATCAGGGCGCCGGTCGGCAACGCGGCGGGGGAGTCGAGTCGCTAGCAGCACTGGCGAGCGTACGACACGCATCATCCCGGGGGGACTGTTGTTGATCAACTTGGTGTTCTGGTCGGTGGCCGCGACGGCGTTGACCGGGGCGGGATACAAGGCGCGCGGCCTTCGCAAGCCTGAGCCGCCGCCGGGCCTGGGCGCGATGTGCTTGCTGCTGGCAATGGTCGGGATCGCATTGGTGCTGATCTCCAACGGTGCGCAGCACTTGGAGAACGAGCTGTACCCCAATCTGGGGCGTCTGTTGTCCAATCTGTGCACGATGGTGGCCGCCTTCGCCTTCTTGGCGCATTCGCTGAGCGTGACGCGCCCGCCGGGGGAGGCCCGGGTGCGCATCCGAGGGTGGCTGGTGGCGCTGCTGGTCGCAGTCAGTGCGATGACCGGGCTGTTCGTGGCCAGCTCGCTGCCGGCGGTCATCGGGAGCTTCGCTCCCTTCTACCGCAACAGCCCAACGCTGGCGGGCTACATCCTGATCTATGTGGTGTTCCTGGGCGTGGCTCTTGCCTACCTGGCGGTGATCACCGTGCGGTACGCGAGTCCGGCCGCACGGCCGGCGCTGCGCATCGGCTTGCGGATCGTGACGGTGGGATGCGTCCTGGGGATCGTCTACCTGGTCGAGAAGATGGTGGGAGTGGTCAAGCTGTGGCTCGGCCTGGATCCGCAGGCTTCGGGATATGCAACGCCATGTTCCAGCCCGCTGTATCCCCCGGGCTGCGTGTTCGCGGTCGGCCTGCCCGTGCTGGCGGTGCTGGCGCTCACGATCGGCATGACCCTGCCCGCGTGGGGACCGGCCGCGGTGGCTCCGGTGCGAGAGTTTCGGTATCGGCGGACCTATCGGCGACTGGAGCCGCTGTGGACGGAATTTGCGGCGGCCATGCCCGAAATCGTGCTGCCCAGGAACGGTAGGGATCGATTCAGTTACCGCTTTGGGGTGCACCGCCGGGTGATTGAGATCCGTGACGGGCTGCTGCTCCTTGGGCCCTATCGCAAGTCCGAGGGACGTGAAGGCGAGAGCACCGCGTGTGGTACCGGGCTCGATGCGCGACAGGCAGCGGCACGGCGGGAGGCGCTCTCTATCCGCATGGCCTTGGCCGCCTACCGGTCCGGACGTCCTGCCGAGGGGCACGCCCACAACCCCACTGTCACTGAAACCGGCTCGCAGACCAGACGTCAGGACAAAGCCACGACGAGCATTGGCCCCGGAGACGATCTGGACAGCGAGGCCGACTGGCTGGTGCAAGTGTCGATGGCGTTCTCCGCTGGCGCCGGTTCGGTTGAGCTCCCCGCCGAGGTTCCGTCTCCTGGACGTCCATGATCCCTGTGCCATCTGATCCAGATCGAGGAGTTCGTTGTGCTCGGCGCCGATTTCCACCGCGACCCTTACCAGTTCTATGACAAACTGCGCGTCCAAGGCCCGGTGCATCGGGTGCGGGCCTTTCCCAGTGGTCATCACACCTGGTTGATCACCGGCTATGCGCAGGCCCGCGCCGCCTTGGCCGATCCACGGTTCAGCAAGGACACACGCCGCTTCGGATACGTGTTCGGCGACCGCCGCGACATCGCCCCGGAGTTGCGGACCACCATGCTGAGCACCGACCCTCCGGACCACACGCGACTGCGCCGCTTGGTCGCCCCGGCGTTCACCGCTGCTGCTGTCGCCCGGCTCCGCCCACGCATCCAGCAGATCACCGATCAACTTCTTGACGCGATCGTGCCGAAGGGCTCCGCCGACCTGATCACCGAATTCGCCGTACCGCTGCCGGTCACCATCATCTGCGAACTGCTCGGCGTCCCCGAAAACGATCGCCCGCAACTCTGCCACTGGTCCAACGCCCAGTTCGCCACCGGCGAGCCCGCCGTCCGGGACCAGGCCTCCCATCGCATCGCCGACTACATGACGGCCCTGGTCGCCCGTAAACAATCCAACGCCACCCGCGAGCTGGCCCCTCGGCACGAGGACGGAGACCTGCTCGACACCCTGATCGCGGCCCGCCAACACGGTGACCACCTCAGCCGGCAGGAACTGGTGTCGCTTGCGGTGCTGCTGCTTGTCGCCGGGCACGAGACCACCACCAACCTCATCGGCAACGCCGTGCTGGCCCTCCTGCTCCACCCCGCGCAACATGCCGCCGTTGCCGCCGATTCTGACCGGCTCGCCCCGGCCATCGAGGAGCTCCTGCGCTACGACTCGCCTCTCGGCATCGCCACCGTCCGGTTCACCACCGAACCGGTCAGCTACGGCTCGGCCACGATCCCCGCCGAGCAGATCGTCATGGTCGGTATTGGTGCCGCCAACCGCGACCCCGACCACTACCCCGACCCTGCGACCCTGGACGTCGACCGTGCCGGGTCCCGACCCGGCCACCTGGCCTTCGGTCACGGTCCCCACTACTGCCTGGGGTCTGCGCTGGCTCGCGCTGAAACCCAGATAGCCCTGGCGGGTCTGCTGCGCCGCCTCCCTGGTCTGCGCTTGGACGTCGCCCCTGAACGGCTTGCATGGCGCCCCAGTCGGATGATGCGCGGTCTGCGGACGCTTCCCGTCCGTTGGTGCCTCGGCCCCTCCTGAACCCTCGGTCTGATCGACCGCTTTGCACCGGTACGTGCTGGCAGTCCACGGACGCCCATCACCTTTATTTCAAACCCGCGCCACGGTAGAGCGCCGCGCCATCGTTGACGCAGAGTCCGTAACTGCCTACTCTCCGTATCCAGTCTTCACCTAAAGGTGATGACTGATCGTTCAGGTGACGACCCTACGGAGGGCGCCATGGCTCAAGCTGCTCACTCACTAGACGGGCCGAACGAGGGAGCCGCCGTTGGCCATCCCAGCCATGACTGGCACCAACGGCGCACCGATCCCACCCGCAGCCCTCGCAACATCGTCCGGCAACTGCGGGCACTGGGCCACCAAGTGGCGCCCGTCCTCACAGTCGAGCTTCACCGCTGGCAGGGATGGCCCTCGGCGGCCAGGTGTGATGTGCCGACGGAACCGGCCGCGCGTGTCGGCGCGACGCGCGGGCGCGAGGGAGCGGTGCTGGAGGCCGATCCCACTGAGTTCGGCCGTTCGCCGCCGACCGCTGCTTAGACGGACGAATACGAGCGAGAACGTTCATGTGATAACCCCTGGTCCGGTTGATCAACGGGGCGGGATGGAACCGAAAGAGGTGACGAGTGCGTACCGAGGCCGAGCAGGCGGCGAAGCGGCTCTTGGCGGGAATCGTTCCTGACGAGTTGCTGGACCTCTACACCCGGCTGCTGCGGATGGACGGATGCCCGCACGCTGAGGCAGCGGATCTGCTCGATGGCGCCGATCAGGTGGAGGCCTTGCTAAGCGCGGGAATGGCGCTCGTCCGGTCTTCCGGGCCGGGGCTGCCACCGCACCTGGTGCCGACCCCGCCAGATCTGGCATTGCAGGGCAGGCTGGCCGATCTATCCCGGCGAATGGTGGCCGAGCAAGAACGCCTGCTGGCCGGGCAGCGCCGAATGGCCGAGACGCATCCGTGGTCGACCTCGGCGGGTGGCTCGAGCGACCAGCTGGTACAGGTCATCGTCGACCGCGAACAGATCGGCCGGATCGCACGCGGTCTGATCAGCTCTGCGAGGCATGAATGGTTGACGCTGGACAACCAGTCGGTCGAACGTCCGATGGACGAGTTGACCGCGATCCCGCCTCCGCCGGCATTCGAAGGCCACGTCAGGTGCCGGGCCATCTACGAGTCCGCCACCGCTGATCACCCTGTCGGTCTCAAGACCATCCAGGTCGCGGTGGAAGCCGGAGAGGAAGCCCGACTGCTACCCAGGATCGGCATGAAGATGAAGCTCGCCGACGACGCGGTCGCGCTGCTTCCGCTGACCCCGACCGGCATGACGGGGGCGCTGCTGATCCGTTCGCCCGTCATCATCGGTGCGTTGCGCGAGTACTTCGAGTTCCTGTGGGAGCGGGCGGCGCCGTTCGGCGCCGCCGCCGCTGACAGCCCTCTGACCGCGCCGCAGAGGCAGGTCCTGAACATGCTGGTGGAAGGCCTGACGGACGTGCAGATGGCCAGGCGAGCCGGGGTGAGCGTCTCCACGATCCGGCGGCACTCGACGGCCATCCGGAACATGCTCGGCCACGATCACTACTTCGCCGCCGGGGCCGCTGCGGTTCGGCGCGGCTGGATCAAATGAACTCGGGGCCCTGTGTCCGCGAGCCGACTCTGCAGCGCCTTCAGCCCTGGACGCATGGGTTCTGAGTCGCCGCCGGACAGAACAGCCGCTCGATCTTCCGCCACGCCGGTGGCGGCACTGGCGGCAGCGTGCAAACCAGGGACAGTATGGAGCGCAAACAGTCTTAGGCGCCTCTAGTGGGTTCCAAAGGCTGCCAGCTGGCATCTACGGAGGGAGTTTGCATGGCTCGATCCACAACAACCTGGAGGAACTTCCTGCATGGTCGATCACGAGACCACCACCACCGATGAGCGCACCGAACTCCTCGCGGGCGAGCTACACGAACACGCTCGCACGCTCAACCACCTCGTTCAGGGTCCGCCCGGCCTGACACGGCCTGAAGCCGTCCGCACGATCGTGGGCAATCTGGCTCAGACGATGTTCCGCTTGGTCAAGGTCGCCGAGGAGCTGGACGTCTTCCTCGACAAGGCACTCGACGCGGGCCGGCTGCGACATGACCGCGGCGATGATCCTCTCCCGTCCGTCCTGAAAGCGCATGATGCGCTGGTCAAGGCCACCGAGCAGTCCATGGACCTCGGCGAATCCTTCGTGCGCGCACGGCGAGCCCTCGCCGACATCCACGGAACCAAAGACGACACCGAGTCGCAGCAGCGAGCAGCCTCCAAGGAGCAGACGCCGACGGACGAGTGCGCCGAGACGGCTTCGACAGAGATTCAGTCGGCCGCTGAGGGCTTCCCGCACCGCATCGGCGACGTCCTGCCCGGCTCCCGAACGGAACCGGCAGCACCGGAACATCGCCCACATCCCAAGCCGCCGCCTCCACGCCGCGAGATGTGACCCGATGCCGCAGAGCGTCCGTATCACGGAGCCAGGGGACTGCTTGCGATCAGGGACCCGACGGACCGGGGTCCTGCAGGGCGCGCCGTAGCGTGTTCGTCGCCAGGCGAGTCCCGTGAAGGGACGCTGCGTTGCCTGCCGGGCGAGTTCTCAGCGTGACCGTGGTTCGGCGCCCGTGAGCGCTCGCCCGGCAGGGCGCCGGGCTTGAGCAACGCGTCTTGGCCGGTGTCGCTCATCGACTGAGGCAGTCGGATCTGAGGATTCCACTGCGGCCAGATGAGCGATGAAACCGTCGTTCCTTGCGGTGCCGACCTGACGGTCCAGCCAGCACCCGGGGCGCGTACGACGTGGGCGGGATCCAGAGACCGCACCGCTCGGGAGGGCCTGAGCCGGCGCGGGGCAAGAAATGGAAATCCAATCGATTTCGCTTGCGGACCGAGCGCGGTCCGCAGCGGCGACATCGGATCGAGCGCGATCCGAAGACAGGAGACCGATGGCAGAAGGTGGCAAGACCAAGCCCGCTTCGACCACGCGACGCAACCGTCGGGCGCATCGCGACCCACGGCGCGAACGAGGCATCTCGATCACCTTGTCCGAGGAGGAGTACGCGACGCTGTCGGCGGCGGCCGAGCGAGAGCACTTGGCGACCGGCGCGTGGGCGGCGCAGGCACTGATGGCCGAGGTGCGCGGCACGGCGCGAGCGGACTCCGTCCAGCTCCGGGAACTGCTGGAGGCGGTCTTGGAGGCACGCGCCCAGGCGAAGCGGATCGGCGTCAACCTCAACCAGGCGGTCGCCGCGGTGAACTCGGGGGAGCTGGCTACGACGTTGCAGTGGTACGCCGATGCGGTGGCGCGGACGGTACGCAAGCTCGATGACCTGGCCGAGGAGTTGAGAACACGACTCCCGTGACTACGCCGATGCCGACGAGCGCTACGGCGTGATCGGGAAGGTTCTGCGCGGCGTCCGGGTCCAAGGGTTGCTCCGCTACCTGTACGGCCCGGGCGCCAACGGCGAGCATCGCGACCCGCACATCGTCGCCGGCTTCGACGACCCGATCGACCTGGAACCGCCGGTGGGACCTGGTGGCCGCGACTTTCGCCGTTTGGACGGTCTGCTGACCCAGCCACTCGCGCTGCTCGGTGAGCGCAACTACCGCAAGCCCGTCTGGCACTGCGCCGTCCGGGCCGCTCCCGAAGACCCGATCCTGACCGATGCCCAGTGGGCGCAGGTCGCGAGAGAGATCATGCACCGGACGGGACTGGCCTCGGATGAGGACGTCGAGGCCGTCCGCTGGATCGCCGTCCGCCACGCCGACGACCATGTCCACATCGTTGCGACGCTTGCCCGCTCGGACGGTGTCCGTCCAGAGGTGTGGAACGACGGGTATCGGGTCAGGGACGCCTGCCGGGCGATGGAGGACCGGTTCGGCCTGCGGTCCACGGCGCCGGCGGACCGGACGGCCGCCCGCCGTCCGAAACGCGGCGAGACCGAGAAGGCTGTCCGCCGTGGCCGGGCGGTGCCGTCCCGTACGCTCCTGCACCGCACAGTCCAAACGGCCGCAGCCGGTGCCCGCACTGAAGAAGAGTTCTTCGACCGCCTCCAAGCCGAGGACGTTCTGGTGCGGCGGCGCTTCAGCCAGCGGACGGCCGGCCAGGTCACCGGATACGCGGTGGCCCTGCCCGGTGACGTGAATGCTGAGGGCCGGCCGATCTGGTACGGCGGCGGCAAGCTCGCCGCCGACCTCACCCTGCCCCAGCTCCGCCGCCGCTGGACGAGCGCGGACAACTCTGTCCGCACGCCGTCCGCCGTTGGTCCGCTGGACGGCCGACACCTGTCCGCGCGGACAAAACGAGTCGTGCTGCGGACATCCGTTCGCCGCGCTGCGGACGAGTCTCGGACGATCACTCAGTTCCTGCACCGACTTCAGGACGAGGGCCTGCGGGTGAAGCTGCGTTACAGCCGGCTCGATCCCGGCCAGATCACCGGCTACGCCGTCGCGCTCCCCACCGAGCGCGACGGAGAGGAACCGACCTGGTTCCCCGGCAGCCGCCTCGCCGATGAACTCTCCCTGTCCCACCTTCGGCGGAGCTGGTCAGCGGACGGCCCGCGTCCTCGGCCGACGGCCGAACGCGACGAGTTGACGCCGGAAGACAGGCAAGCGTTCTACGACGACGCGGCCAGCGCCGCCGCCTACGCGACCGCCGAGATCCGCCGCCATCTGGCCACGAACCCGCACGCAGCTCAGGACGCCTGCTGGGCCGCTTCTGACGCTCTGCGTGTAGCTGCTCGCGCCACCGGCAACCGCCACCTGAATCGCGCCGCCGACGTCTACGACCGCGCCGCCCGCGCGCCCTACGGCCGTATCCCTCGTCCGACTTCCGCCGGCAACGCCCTGCGCACAACGGCGAGGCTCCTCGGAATCGCAGGCTCCATCAGGAACCGAACGACGGTGTCCACCGTGCTGCTCGTCGCCAACCTCGTGACTCTGCTCGACACCATCGCCGAGGTTCGCCGGCTTCAGCAGCGCCGCGCGCAAGCAGACGCAGCCCGAACAGCCGCCGCGCATGCCCGTGAAGTAAGACTCGCCGCGAGGAGTCCCGTGCCGTGGCCGAGGGAGCCGATGGCGTCCCCTTCGCAGGTCAACCTAGCCATGGCCGGCTTCCCGACGCCCTGGGCTCCGATAAGGCCCGACGCCACCGGCAGACCGGCGTCGACGGGCCCGGCTCAACCCGTCCGAGGCAGGAGACGCCCGTGATCAAGTGGCCCGGCCGCGTTTGGAGTTCGGGGAGGAGGCCTTGCACGAGCTTGGCCGCACGAGGCAGTCGGCCCGGTGATCCGCCAGGCCGGGCTGTTGATTATGAGCGGCCCGCCGACACGCCGAACGCCTATCGTAGTTGTCTAACTACTCTAAGTGATGCATTGTTTTGCTCACCGACTCTGGTTGGCGGCGGTCCGATCCGTCAACCACTGGCCGACGGGGGAGCGATGGAAACGCTGGTAGCGGTCGAGCAGCACGAGCTGGCAGTGCGGCGGGAGCGTCTGCTTCGGCTGCACTTCGAGCTGAAGCGGTTGGGCGCGTCCACGAGGGTGCGTCGGCCGCGCAACGGACGATGGCGGTTGAGAGTCCGCTGTGATGGGTGGTCGGAGACGGTCATGTGTGCGGGCGCGGACGGCGCGTACGCATATGTCACGGCGCACGGGCGGCTGCTCGGCACGGCCAGCGAGGTCCGGTACGTCGCCCGGCTGCTGATCTGGATGGTGGAGCGGCGAAAGCGATGAGCATCTTCGAACAGCGTCACCTTCCTGAGCGCCAAGAACCCGCGGTGCAGAACCCGCTGTCGGACTCCGCGGAAGAACTAACGGAGGCATGGACGCTGGATCGCGCGGTCCGGGTCGCGGTGGCGGTGATCGCTCCGCTGATCATGGCGCTCGCGGTGCTCGGCGGACTGGGATCGTTCACGACCGTGCGGGAGATGGCCGAGCCGCACTTCAAGGGCCTGGCGTGGATCGTTCCGGTCGGCATGGATCTGGGCATCTTGATCCTGCTGGCCTGGGATCTGCTGATGGAGTACCTGGATCTGCCGTGGCCGGTGCTGCGCTGGGTCGCCTGGACCTACATCGGCGGCACCGTGCTGGTGAACGTATCGGCCGCGCATGGTGAGGTGGCCGGCAGCGTGATGAATGCGGCGATGCCGATCCTGTTCATCACGGTGGTGGAGGGCGTCCGGCATCTCATCCGCCGGCGAGTCGGGCTCACTTCTGGGCGCCGGGTTGAACGGGTGCCCGCCGCGCGGTGGCTGCTCGCGCCGGTCTCCAGCCTGCTGCTGTGGCGGCGCATGGTCCTGTGGCACATCACCGCTTATCGGGACGGCCTCGAGCTGGAATACCGCCACCTGCTGGCAGTGTCGCGCCTGCAGGAAGAGTACGGGCGGTGGGCGTGGCGCTGGGATGCGCCGCTGGCCGACCGGCTCTTGCTGCGCAGGCTGCCAACGGCGTCTGATGCGGACGGCCGCTTTGCGGTCGGCTCGTCCACCACTGCCGATCGGCTGCTCGGCGACGAGGACGAGGTGCTGCTGGCCGCGCGGCGGATCCAGCGGCAGGCGCGACGGCAGGGCATCCGGTTCACTCGGGACTACCTGGGTGAGCGCCTGCGGGAGCTGGGCTATCCGATCGCCACCGCCCGGCTCCAGCAGCTGGTGGCTGCGCTCCGCGACGGCTCGACCCGAAGTGGCCGACCGTGAGCGGGCCATTGTCGGCCGGGCGAGAGCGACCCGGCGCCGAAGAGGAGCGGCACCTTCAGGCGGACTTCTTGCAAGGGGTGGCCGAGTACGGCGTGGCCGGCCTGCTTGAGGGACGCCTCAGCTGGACGGAGTGGCTCAAGCATGCAAGCCGGCACGGACGTTATGGGTTCACCAACACACTGCTTATCCCGGCACAGAGGCGCACGGCGACGGATATCCGTTCCTACGACGACTGGAAGAAGGAGGGACGGCAGGTTCTACGCGGCGAGACCGGTATCCGCATCCTTTCCAGGTCGGGCAAGCCGCGGCCGGTCTTCGACATCGAGCAGACCGACGGCGTGGCACTCGAGGAACCCGAGCCCGTCTCAACGTCAGACGGGCTGGCGAGGCTGGCTCGGATGACCGCTGACCTCGGTCTCTATCTGGACCGCGGGCAGGGCTGGACGTATCTGGGAGATCCCGCCCGGCGGCTGCCGGTCGCACCCGAAATGGACGACCTGGCGGCCGCCACGCGACTCGCGCACCAGCTCGCGCATGTCCTTGACGCCCGGGGGCGACTGGATGCGTCGAACCTGGACCAGGACGAGTGCCACGGGGCCAGGCGTGCCTTCGCCGACTCGGTCGCCTTCCTGGTGCTGGCAGAGGCCGGCTTGCCGACGGAGCATCTGTCATTCTCTGCGCCACGCAGCTGGGCGGGGACCGACGAACGCGCCAACGCGACGCGGACCGTCCGTCTGGTGGGGGAGCAGGTGGTTCGCACGGCCTCGCGGCTGCGGTACCGGCTCAGCAAGCTGCCGCCTCCCGACTCCGCTCCTGCACTGAAGCAGAACGTCCTGGCGCAGGTCGAGCAGAAGCGATCGACGAGATCACCCGCATCACGGGAGACCCCAGACGCGGAGACGGAGGCGCCGAGCAGCGCCCGCGAAGAGTTGCTCGCGGCATTGGAAGAGGCACATCGCTTCTTCATCGCCAACCTCGCCGGAAGCTGGGGTGCCTCATATCTGGCCGGACGCGGCTTCAGCCCGGAAATTCAGGCGCGATGGCAGGTTGGGCATGCGGTCCGGTCGCGCCAAGCCCTCGTCCAGCATCTCCGCAAGCGCGGCCACAGCGATGAAGTGATCGTGGCCGCTGGTCTGGCCAAGCCAGGACGGGACGGCGAACTGACCGACGTCTTCCGTGACCGCGTCCTGCTGCCCTTCCGCAACAGCGATGGCGCGATCGTCGGATTCGTTGGCCGGCAGCAGGACGGCTTCGCCGGGCCTAAGTACCTCAACACTCCGGATACGGTCCTCTTCCACAAACGTGAGGTGCTGTTCGGCCTATGGGAAACCAGCGATCGCCTCGGCCAAGGCGTTCGCCCGCTGCTGGTCGAAGGACCGCTGGATGCGATCGCGGTCAACACCGTCATGCCCGGGACCTATGCTGCCCTCGCTACCTGCGGAACGGCCATCAGCAGAGCCCACCTGGACGCGCTTGGCCACCACACCGACCTCAGTGCCTCTGGCCTGGTCCTCGCGCTCGACGGAGATCCCGCCGGACGCGTCGGAGCCATCCGCGCATGGCGTCACCTGAGCACGATCGGCGGGCCGGTCGAAACCGCCCGGCTCCCCACAGATCGAGACCCCGCAAACCTGCTCGACAAGCCGGGACATGTAGACGTGCAAGCAGCATTACGGTCTGTAATTCCGCTGGCTGACCTGGTGATTGATGAGAGACTGGAGCGGTTCGGAGGAACGCTGGAGTTCGCCGAGAACCGACTGGCCGCCGTCCGCGCCGCCGCCGCCGTCATCGCCGGCCTGCCCCCTGACCAGGCCGCGAGGCAAGTCGCCCGCGTCGCGTCCCGCACCCAGTGGGACCCGGCCGAAGTCACGGCCGCCGTGGCGTCGGCAATCACCTCAGACCCGGCCACGGACCTGGCCCCGGCAGCGACCGACTTCCCATCACTGCCCGATCTGGAGCCTCACCCGCCTCGACGCGAGACACGAGCGGCCGCGCGACCGACACGGCCACGCCGCACCAAGTAGCCCCACCACTTCCCAAGGAGAAGCAACATGACCAACCAGCATCCGGACCCGATCGCCGAAGGCTTCTCGCACGGCGGCGAGCGCATGATCCAGATCATCGCAATGGCGACCGCCCTCAAACAGACCTACGCCCGCCGCGCGGCCCGGTTACAAGCCGCCGAACTGGCACAAGATGCAGCGGCTGAGCGTGTCGAATCCGCAGCCCAGCAAGCGGCGTTCGCCGAGGCGCGCTCGCGGTGGGTTTGCGCCCACGACCGCAAATGGCTCCAGCACGCCGGGCTAGTGCACGTGGCCGAGGCATGGGGAGCCGCCGTCCCTCACGCCGCTAACAGCACCTCGGCGGCCGCGGCCGTGCGCAAGTGCGAGAACCGGCTACGCGACCTGCACCCGCACGCGATGAGCCACCACGACCGAGCCCGTGCCGACGGCATGGAGCCCCTCGACGCGATGCGCAAGGCCGCCCCGTTCTTCGCCCGCGACCCCAACGTCCGCACCGGCGAGCCCGCGGCCGCACGTCCCGCACTCGCCGAAGGCAGCGGCGCTGAATGGGCCGCGACCATCCACGGCCCGCACCGCAGCGACTGGGAGAACGCCCGTCAGGAGCAACGCGCCCACCACATCGTCGGCCAACTCCGCGAACGCCTCCATCGGCCCGCCACCGACGAATTGCGAACAGCCCTGGAAGCCACCACCAACCTGCCGGACGAGGTGATCACCAAGGTCACCGCATCCGCCCCAGGCGCCAAAGCCACGCAGGCCCGGCTGGCCGCCGAAGGTTTTCCCTTCACCATCGACCAGGCCCTGGAGAGCAGCGCCCACCAGCCCTTCGAGACACCGGTGGCACGCAAGACCACCGTCCAAACGCCCGACCGGAACAGGCGCCGCAACCTTTGACGACGAGAAGAGGCATTACATGTCCGATCAAATCCTGGCGGGTTGGATCTGGGGTCTGACCATCCTCACCGTCTTCGTAGTCCTCGCCGTCCTTCCGACCGTCATCGCCATCATCCGCGGCGCTGACGAGATCCTGCTCATCATGCTGGTCAACGCCCTGTGCTGCGCCACCGTCATCGGCTGGCCCATCGCGCTGATCATGGCCATCAAATGGCCCCGCAAGCACCCCCGCCCCAACCGCGCACCTCACGCCCGCCGCCCGTCACCGCCGTACGAACGCCACCACACTCGGAGGGCGATGAGAGGCCCGTATGGGTGACGGCATTAGACGCCCCAACCAGGCATCGGCTTATCGGTTCGTACTCGCAGTCGCGGGCCCGCTGCTCCTGGGAACGATGGCCATGCCCGCGCAGGCCACCGAGCCTCCTAGACGCTCCCCGGGTTGCCCGCGTATCGGTCCGACCGCCGACCGATACATCGACCGCAAGGAGATCTGTCGACGCGCTCGTCGGGAAGTGCTGCACAGCATTAGGACCGGAAAGGATTCCAACTGGGCTGCTGTGTTCGACGGCTCTCGACCAGCCAAGCGTCCTCCCCGGCGCCGGCACGCCAACGAGAACCGCCACACAACACGACAGCGCGGCACTCCTGCGCAACCAAGGCGCAGCGACAGACCACCGAAAGCCTCGACCTCCAATGATCGCAGTGGACACCGTCCCACCACGAGCAGCAAGCCGCCTCCAGCGAGGTGGCCGACCGAAGCAACAGCGACGCCGGCGAGCCGCAGTGCAGTCGTCCATCGCTCGCCGAACAACGAGGAAGGCGGCCGCTTCGAGAAGTTCGCCTGGGCAGGAGTCGCTGCCTTGGGCGCGCTGCTCGCGGTTGTGGCGCGAGGCAGCGTCCGGCCAAGCAGGACCACCTCGGCGACACTGGCGCGTTCCTGGCCCTCCAAGCGCTCAGCCCCGGTGACCATTCCGCCTCCATCCGGCCCCCATCCAAATGGAGTCGGTTGTGCCGACCTGTTCACCACCTGGGGCGGAGCCTCACTTGCCGGACCTGGTGCAGAAGACGCTGTCCGCCGGCTGGTCATGGACGTTCTCACCAGACGGCATGGCGAAACCACCGAACTCGTGCTCAGCCGTCGACACGCATCGAGGCTCCTCGGCACGAACGTTGACGACCTGGCGGAGGAGCGGGTTCCGGGGCTCGCCCTTCTGGAAGACGACCAGCGACAACACACCTACGCACTTCGCCAGGGCATCTCCCGCCGTCTAGTAATCACATACGGTGGTGAGGGGCGCGACCGGCAACACCTCCTCGCGGGGCAGAACGACCGCCTTGCTCTCCTGATCGTGTCGCCCCGGACCAATCCGTCCGCCCATGTTTCGGCCGATGGCACGATCACACCATGCCCTAGCTCACACCTCACGGCAGCACGATTGCCCAGCCGGCTTCCTCTTCTCACCAGATCCGAAGCTCACGATCAACTCCTGTCCTTGCCGAGCGTTGCGAGGCTGCGTCTCCCATCTTCGCTTGAAGATAGGAACTGATTGAATGGTCAACGCCTGCACTGTCTGCGGTTTTCATGAAGATGGAGCCTGGGTTTTTGGTCTGTATCGACGAGGGCGAAAACAAACCCTTGGCGGCGGGCAGGGCCATCCCCGCGTGCGCGGGGAGCACCTGTACGGCGGCTACGGGCCCGTGAGCCGCGCGGGCCCACCCCCGCGTGCGCAGGGAGCACGGCAGCCTCCCGAACAAGTTCGGGACGAACAACGGACCACCCTGCGTGCGCAGGGAACACCCGTCCGGAACCGACGTGCGACCCTCCGACCGGGGGCACCCCCGCGGGCGCAAGGAGCACCACCTCCTGGTCCAAAGCAGCCCGGCGTGCCAGGGACCACCCCCGCGCGCGGGGAGCACATTGTCCGCCTAGATCTGTGTCGCCTGCACTGGGGACCACCCCCGCGTGCGCGGGGAGCACGGAGATGAGGGCCAGGACGCGGTCGGCATCGTGGACCATCCTCGCGTGCGCGGGGAGCACCGCTCGCGCCCGGAGGTCCGGGTGAACGGCAAGGGACCACCCCCGCGTGCGCGAGGAGCACAACCGGTGGCCGCCACCGTCTACGCCGTCGCGGGACCACCCCCGCGTGCGCGGGGAGCACCCGAGGTCTACGACCTGGTCTCGCGGCGCGTCGGGACCACCCCCGCGTGCGCGGGGAGCACATCTCCGCGACGCCTCCACGGTGGACTTCCGCGGGACCACCCCCGCGTGCGCGGGGAGCACCTGGTCTTCATCAACGACCCCAAGCGCACCGGGGGACCACCCCCGCGTGCGCGGGGAGCACTCCGAAGGCCTCACGGAACGCCTCCGCGAGGTGGGGACCACCCCCGCGTGCGCGGGGAGCACTCACCGTCTGCCTGGAGTGTGGCGCGGTCGTCGGGACCACCCCCGCGTGCGCGGGGAGCACTCTTCGTGACCTGCGGGTTTGTCAGCCGATCATGGCGTTTGGAAGCACTTCTTTCAATTCCGGCATTTCGGGCCCAGGGCTAGCGGTTGCCGTAGCGGCGGCGTTTGGAGGCTTTGCTCCAGCCGGCAGGCGGGGGTTTGGCGGAGACGGCCGGTTGGCTGTTGGGACGGCGGATGAGGGTGATGCCGTCGTGGTCGACCGGGTGCCATTTGTGGTCGTGGGTTTCGAAGGTGAAGCCCTGCTCGTTGTTGGTGGTGTAGGCGAGGAGAGCGCGGCCGGTGTCGGCGTATTTGTGGACCTCGTCCCAGAGGGCTTGCCTGATGCGGGCTGAGGGGCCGCCGATGAAGACGCCGGGGGAGATCTCCATGAGCCAGCGGGTGAGGAATCCGCGCAGGCCGGCGGGGCAGTTGGTGAGGACGATGACGGTCACCAGTACACGTCTTCGCTGTAGTTGCGTCCGGATTCGACGTTCATGCCGTGGTCGCTTTGCAGGGTGACGTGGTCGGTATCGTCGCCGGTGGGGTCATCGGTGGCCTCGTCCGGTAGTAGGAGGCGTTTGATGTCCTGGACGCAGCGGCGGAGCAGGCCGACCTGGTTGACGCGGTCGCGGATCGCGCGGCGGGTGCGGGAGCCGATGTCGTCGGGGCCGTCGGCTGCGACCTCGAAGGCGACGGGGATGGCGATCTCGGTCTTGTAGAGGTCAGCGATGTCTAGGACGAAGGCGAGTTCGTGTCCGGAGTGGACGAAACCGAGGCCCGGTGAGCAGCCGAGGGCGGCGACGGTGGTCTGGGCGATGCCGTACATGCATTGGGCGGCGGCGGTGACGGCCTGGTTGGCAGCGTCGCCGGAGTCGTAGTCGCCGGGGACGTAGCGGCGTCCGTTCCAGGCCAGGCCGACGCGGGCTGCTTCGTAGCGGTAGCGCTCTTTGACGCGGCGTCCTTCGCGGCCGAGGAGTTCGTGCCGGGTGAGGCCGGAGGGGTCTTCGCCGGGGAAGCGCATCCGGTACATGGCGCGGGCGACATCGAGGCGGGTGCGGCGGTTGGCCCAGGCGGTGGCCTGGGTGTGACGCCCAGCGGTAGTTGGCGGATCCCAGTAAAAGTTGGCGGATGGCCGATGCTGATGCGTGGGCGCAGATCACCCTCGGACAGGGCTCACCGTGTGTGCGAAGTCGGCGGCCGAGCGGTTGGGCTACAGGTAGCGCAGCCACAGGTAGGGGACGCAAAGGGCGATGGTCGTGGGGGTGACGATGAGGCCGTAGCGGGTGAAGTGCCAGAAGCTGATGGGGGTGCCGTTGCGGGCGGCGATGCCGAGCACGACGACGTTGGCGCTGGCGCCGATGGCGGTGGCGTTGCCGCCGAGGTCGGAGCCGAGCGCCAGTGCCCACCACAGCACGTGCCCGTCGGTGCCGGGGTGCTGGTGGACCAGGTCGGAGACGATGGGGCTCATGGTGGCGACGTAGGGGATGTTGTCGACGATGGCCGACAATACGCCGGAGGCGCCCAGCAGCAGCATTGACGCGGCGGCCAGGTCGCCGCCGGTGGCGTCGGCGGCGGCCCGGGACACATCAGCGATGACGCCGGTTTCGACCAGGCCGCCGACCATGACGAACAGGCCGGCGAAGAACACCAGGGTCGGCCATTCGACTTCTTCCAGTGCCTGTTCGGTGGTGACCTTGGTCGCGGCGACCAGCAGTCCGGCGCCGAGCAGCGCGACGATGGACGGCTGGTAGTGCAGGACGGGGTGCAGCACGAACGCCGCGATGACCACGCCCAGCACCGCCAGGCCCTGCCACAGCAGCCGCCGGTCGGTGATGGCCTCCTTCTCTTGCAGTGCCATTACTTCGGCGGCGCGGTCGGGGTCGTAGACGAACGCGGATCTGAACAGCCACCGGCACAGACCGCAGAATACCCCGATCAGCACGACGACCAGGGGTGCGAGGTGGATCAGGAATTCGTTGAAGGTGAGGCCGCCGCGGCTGGCGATGATGATGTTGGGCGGGTCGCCGACCAGGGTGGCGGTGCCGCCGATGTTGGAGGCCATCACCTCGGCGATCAGGTACGGCACGACGTTGAGGGCGAGGCGTTCGCACACCAGGTAGGTGACGGGGGCGACCAGCAGGACGGTGGTAACGTTGTCCAGCAGCGCCGAGGCGACCGCGGTGATCAGGACCAGCATCACCATCAGCCGGTAGGGTTTGCCGCGGGCGCGTTTGGCGGCCCAGATCGCTACGTACTCAAACACCCCGGTCTGCCGCAGCACCGAGACGATCACCATCATGCCCAGCAGCAGGAAGATGACGTTCCAGTCGATGCCGGTCTCCTCGGAGAAGAACGCGGCGCCTGAGTCGGTGATATGCAGCAGCAGCATCAGCGCCGCGCCGCCGAGCGCCACCGCAGTGCGGTGGACCTTTTCTGAGGCGATCAGCACGTAGGCAGCGGCGAAGATGGTGACGGCGGCTACAGTTGCCACGGCGGCTCCTGTCGGGCGGGCCAGCCAGCGGCAGCCGTCGCTGTCTGTTTCACGTCTGGTTCACCTGCGATCAGGTGGCGTCGGGGTCGTTGCCAGCCGGGGGCGCCCCGGGCCGGTCGGGCCGGTCGGGCTGACCTGGGCGGTGGACCAGGGCTTTGGCCTTGCCGAACCAGGCGGGGACTTCGTGTTCGTCGTCGAAGCCGCGGGCGACGACGATGTCGGTGGAGGAGTGCGCGAGGATCGAGGCCACGATGGTCACGGCGACCAGATGGAAGATCTTGTCCGCGGCCGGGATCGCCGATTGCAGGACCAGCAGCCCGTAGACCACCGAGGCGAACCCCTTGGGCCCGAACCACATCACCGCGCCCTTCTCCCGGGTGCTGAGACCGGAGCGCAGGAACGACACCCAGATCGCCGCCGGCCGGGCGAGCACCAGCGCCAGCACCGCGAACAGCCACCCCGGCCACCCGACGTCGGTCAGGAACGCCGGTGAGATCAGCGCGCCGAACACCAGCAGCGCGGCCAGTTTCAGCAGTTCGGCGACCAGTTCACCGAACTCCTCGAACGCCTTGCGGTGCTGGTCGCCGATGCTGGCCACGGTGATCCCGGCGGCGAACGCGGCCAGGAACAGGTTGCCGTGGGTGACCTGGCCCAGCGCCAGCACCAGCAGGCCGATCGCGACCGCGTTCAGCGGCTCGTACTTCGGCGAGATCGCAAACAGCCGGGTCCGCTCCAGCATGATCGCCGCCCACGGCACCGCGATCCCGATCGCCAGCCCCAGCGCCAGCTCGCCGGCCAACTCCCCCAGATGCAGGTCGTTCGAGCCTTTGGCGATGGCCAAAAACAGCACCACGAACGGCAGGATGAGCCCGTCGTTGACGCCTGATTCGACGTTCAGCAGGTGCCGGAGCCGCGGCGGCACCCGGTCGTTGCCCACCAGCGCCGCGGCGAACACCGGGTCGGTCGGTGTCAGGATCGCCGCGATCAGCAGCGACTCCACCCAGCCCAGCCCGACCACCAGGTGCGCCAGCGCGGCGGTCACCAGCAGGGTCAGCGGCAGGCCCCAGCCGAGCGCGCGGCCCGGCAGCCGCCACGCGGCCCGCAGATCGGCCCACCCGGCGTGCATCCCGTCGGTGAACAGCACAGCGAACAGCGCCAGCTCGGCCAGGTGCGACACCAGCGGGTCACCCGGCTTGACCTCGATGGCACGGGTGACGCCATCGCCGAGCAGGAACCCGCCCACCAGGAACAACGCGGCCGTCGACAGGATGGTGCGGTGGGCCAGGCTCGACAGCAGCACCGCGAGCAGCAGCAGCGCGGCGAAAACCGCAAGAAGAGTCGTCATCGGCGTGTCGGGACCTTCGCGTTGGGTCGTCAAAGAAACGCCGACCAGGCTTCCCGGCACACCAGCCCACGACCTTAACGGGATTTTGGCGCCGAAACCACTCGCCACCCGGGGGGCTACACTCCGGCGGTATGGCCGGTGCGTTCTTCGACTCCGTCGAGCGAGCCCGCCTGTGTGATCTGCTGGATGAGCTCGGCCCCGACGCGCCGACTCTTATCGGGCCGTGGACGACCCGTGATCTGGCCGCGCATCTGGTGCTGCGGGAGCACGACGCGCTCGCCGGTCCCGGGCTCGTCCTGCCCGGCGCGTGGGGCCGCCTGGCCGAACGGCGACGGACAGCCCTCGCGGCGAAGGACTTCGGCGGGCTTGTCGCCACGATCCGATCGGGACCGCCGCCCGGGTTCTTCCGCATCGGATGGGTGCGCCGGCTTGCCAGTCTGAACGAGTTCTTCGTCCACCATGAGGACGTCCGCAGAGCCAACGGTCACGGCCCGCGAACCCACGAGCCGGCGATGCAGCAGGCCCTGTGGCGCAACGTCACCTGCGCGCCCTGGTTCCTGGCGCGGCGGCTGCGCAGCGCGGGCCTGGAGCTGCACTGGGCCGGGACCGCCACGACTGTGCGAGCACGGCGCAGGGAACCCGCCGCCCGCATCACCGGCCCTCCCGGCGAGCTGCTGCTTTACCTGTTCGGCCGACAGGACGCGGCACACGTCCAGGTCAGCGGGCCCACTGCGGCAGTCCGGGCCGTGCAACGCGCACGGTTCGGTATGTGACAGCGACGGCGCGGCGTCCTCCGGGACGTGACGTCAGTCATCACGCCGTTGTTGAACGCCTTGGTCTCCACCTTGCTCTCCCGGAGACGACGATCGCCGCATCGGCCGCGTCGAGCAGTGTGCGGCGGACGCGCACCTCCACAGTCCACCCCGGTACGAGCCAGCGTCGCCGCCACGCCCGGGGGCCGGGTGCAGTAGCACCAGTTCGCCGTCGGGGGGCCGCGGCGCGCTTGAACAGCCGCACGATCGCGTTGATCGCGGAGTGTCGCAGAAGGTCGCCTGCGAGACCTCCGGTGCGATCAGCGGCGCCGTGTCTACCGCGATCAGCCTGCCGAGCTGGTCCAGCAGTGCCGGGGTGGTCGCCAGCTCCAGCACCCACTCAACCAGCCGGTCACCCACGGTGCGGTATCAGCGGACTCGACACCGGCGGCAAGGGCGTCTGGTCCGCACAGGGCGCCGAGGCGGTCCTCTTGGCGCGTCGTTACGGTACGTGCCGCCACGATCTGTAAAGAGACCTTACTGTTACCGTCCGCGTCGTTGACGATCGTTGGTGTGGTTGTGCATGATCACAGGCGCTTGACTTATATGTGCTTTATGTGACGTCTGCGCCAGATGTGCCGTACGTCTTGTTCATGGAGGTGCGGCATGCGTGCGCGTCGTTTGCTCTCTGCTGCGTCGGCAGTATCGCTGCTGATGGCGGGGCTTTCAGTGCCTGTGGTGGCCTCGGCGGGCAGTGCGGCAGCCGACACCGGCCCGGGTGCGGTGTCCTCGCAGGCGCAGGCCTTGGCCAAGGCACGGAAGACGGGCCAGCCGGTGGAGATTGCGGCTTTGCGTGGTGAGGCTCGGGAGGTTGCCGCGAATCCGGACGGCACGCTGACCGAGACCGATTACCTGCGGCCGAAGTGGACCCGCAAGAACGGGGCTTGGGCGAAGGTGGACACCCGCCTGGTCAAGCGGTCCGACGGCTCGCTGGCTCCGGCTGCTTCGCCGCTGGGGGTGGTGATCGCCGGCGGTGAGGGCCCGTTCGTCCGCATGTCACGGTTGGGCCGCGAGTTGTCGCTGTCATGGCCGGGGAAGTTGCCGGCTCCCTCGATCGAGGGTGATACGGCTGTGTTCTCCTCCGTGCTGCCGGATGTGGACCTGAGGGTGCAGGTGGAACCGGACGGGATCTCTCACCTGCTGGTGATCAAGACCCCCGAGGCGGCGCACAATCCTGAGCTCGCCAAGATCCAACTCGGGTTGCGCACGGCGAAGCTGACGGTGAAACAGGATGCGGACGGGACATTGCAGGCGTCCGACAGCGTGTCGGGTGCCGGAATGTTCGAGGCCCCTTCGCCGGTGATGTGGGACTCGCGGCAGCCGGTAGTGGCAGCTAGGGCGGAGAAGGCCGCCGGGTCGGGCGTGGGAGCACCGGCGCCGGCGCAGGGGCCGGGCGATGCCTCGGCGGTGGCGCCGGTGAAGGTCGAGGTCGGATCGGGGAAGCTGGCGCTGACCCCGGACCAGGGACTGCTGACCTCACCGGACACCAAGTTCCCGGTCTACGTGGACCCGTCGTGGACCGCCCGGTCGCGGGATGCTGCGTGGCTGATGGTGTCCAGCGGGGGCTGGTCGCGCTACAAGTTCTCCGGGTCCGAGGGCGTCGGATTGTGCGACGTCACCAAGGACGCCGAATGCGGTGCCTCGACGCACAAAAAGCGGTTGTTCTACCGCATGCCGATCTCCGAGGTGGCGCACAAGTACGTGCTCAACGCGGAGTTCACCGCGTTCGAGACGCACGCCTACGACTGCAACAACTCCACGTCGGTGCAGTTGTGGCACGCCAGCGGCTTCGCACAGTCTTCCACCTGGAACTCCACGTCCGACAACTGGCAGGAGCACCTTGCATCCCGGGACGTGGCGTACTGCTCGCGGACCGGGGTGGAGTTCGGCGGCTCCAGCCTGCTGAACGTGGTGAAGGCCGCGGTATCGCGGGGGGACCCTGCGATCACGTTCGGGTTGAGGGCCTACGACGAGTCGTCGATGGCGTGGTGGAAGCGGTTCGCCTCGGACGCCTACCTGCGCATCACCTACAACACCCCGCCCGACCGGCCGTTGAAGAGCAACCTGTCGAGCAACCCGGGTGGCCCGTGTGAATGGGACGACGCGCGCCCGACAGTGAAGGCCGCACCGACGATCAAGGCGTACCTGTACGACCAGGACAAAGAGGACGCGGCGAAGGTCACGGGCCAGTTCCAGATCTGGTGGAACGACGGGTCCGGGTGGGCCAAGCACAAGGACGTGACGGTCGGCCCGAAGGCGTCGGGGTCGCCGTTCGAGACCACGGTGCCGGCCGACGCGCCCGAGGGGACGCTGATCGGCTGGGCGGTGCGCGCCTATGACGGCAAGCAGTACAGCGCGTGGACCAACTCCGGCGCCCCCAAGATGTGCGAGTTCATCTTGGACAAGACCAAGCCGTCGGCGCCACAGGTCTCCTCGACCGACTATCCCGATGACGAGGCCGACCACGGGGGCGTCGGCCAGTACGGCACGTTCACCTTCACCCCGGCCAGCTCCGATGTGGTGAAGTACCAGTTCGCGGTGAACGGGTCGGCCAAGCAGGGGACGACCGTGCAGGCGCCGTCGCCGGGTGTGCCGGTGACGGTGAGCATCATGCCGACCTCCGAGGGCCCCAACACCCTGTCGGTGATCTCCTACGACAAGGCGGGCAACGACAGCGAACCTGCCAGCTACACCTTCAAGTCGGGGCCGGGCGCTCCGGCCAAGGCCAGGTTCACGCTGGACGACCCGGCCGGCGCCAGCAGTGTGCAGGCGGCCACGCGCGATGGTGAGCCGGGGATCGCCGCTGCCACTCACGGTGGGGTGACCCTGGGAGCGGACGGCCAGATCGGCAAGGCGATGCAGCTGAACGGTTCCACCGGGTACGCCGCGACCAGCGCCCCGGTCCTGGACACCACCAAGAGTTTCTCGGTCTCGGCGTGGGTCCGGCTCGACAACAAGAACAACACCGGTGTCGTGGCGGCTCAGGACGGGACTCGGGGCAGCGCGTTCGCGCTGTACTACTCACCCGGCTACGACCGGTGGGTCTTCAACATGCAAGATCCTGGCACCGACAATCCGGCGTTGATCCGCGCGATCTCCACGGCCTCGCCGGCGACAGGGCAGTGGACGCATCTGGTGGGCGTCTACGACCACGCCGCCCACAAGATCCACCTGTACGTCAACGGAAGTTTGCAGGCCAGCACCGACCAGCCGAACTCCTTCAGCGGTGATGGTCCGTTGCAGATCGGCCGGTTCAAGTGGAACGGCGGGTACGGCAGTGGGTACTACTGGCCGGGCGCCCTGGACGAGGTCGGTCTCTATGACCGGGTGGTGACAGGCGCGGAGGTGCTGTCGGCCTATCAGCGAGCTCCAGTGGTGATGGCGCGGTGGAAGCTCAACACCGACGGCGCCGATGACTCCGGTCACGGTCGCACCCTCAGCCTGGCAGGCGGGGCGAGCATCGACGGGGCAGCCGGCTACCTGGGCGATCCCATGGCTGGGCTGCTGCTGGACGGCCAGGCGGGCTCCTACGCCGCGACCGCCGCGCCGGTTCTGTCGACCGGCGACAGCTTCACCGTCGCCGGGTGGGTGGCCACGCCCGGCTCGACTGGCGACGCCGCGGTCTTCTCCCAGGCCGGGATCACCAACAGCGCCTTCACCTTGCGGTACTCGCCCGCCGCCGCGAACAACACCGGCGGCTGGCAGATCGAGATGCCCGACGCCGACAAAACCGGCGCGGCCTTCAACACCGCCGAACACGCCACCTTCTTCCCCGGGCAGTGGCAGCACCTGGCGATCGTGTACGACGCCCCCAACCAGGAAATGCGCCTGTACGTCAACGGCGAGCTGCAGGAAACCGACCCTGTGTCATGGAAGTCGGGAATCTCCGGCTTCGCCAGCGCGGGCGGCCTCCAGTTGGGACGGGCCCGCAAGAACGGGGCATGGGGTCAGTTCTTCAACGGCACCATCGACGATGTGTGGGCGTTCAAGGGCGTCGCGACAGCCGACCAACTGCAGATCCTCAGCAACGCATTCGAAGAATTGCCGACCGAGACAGTTCCCTGATCTTCTGCGCGACTCAGTGGTTTCCGCCGGCGGCGGGGACCGCAGTCGGCTTCCCCTTCTAAGCATGCTTTCCCCTGTGTGACACGGGCTTGGCCTGGGCGACGGCCGGCCCTCTGAGCGGAGGACCGTTAATGAACGCTCGCGGCTGGTTGCGGCGCTTCCTCCAACCCGGTGCGCGTGCGCGGACGACGCGGACGATCGCGGTGACCGGTGCGGTGATGTTGACCACCGGGCTACTACCGGCCGTGCCTGCGCAGGCCTTCCCGACAACCGGTCACGGGCCCGCGGCCCACAACGGTGAACGTAAAGTCCACGGGAAGCGGCTGAAGACCGAGCCGCGCAAGCCCCTACCGGCGGCGGCCAAGCCCGCGAAGGTGAATTGGCCCCAGCCCGGCTCGGCCGAAGTCACGGTACCTGCGTCCCCCGCGGCGACCGCCAAGAAGCCGTCCGGCGCCTCTGGCGCTCCGGCTCAGGTACGGGCCGGCAAGCTTCCGGTATCGGTCGGTGCGCCGGTCAAGGGCGGCCCGGGCGGCAAGATGACCGTTCGGGTCCTGGACCGGAAGGCCGCGTCCAATGCGGCAGTCAGCGGGCTGCTGATCTCCCTGGCCTCGGCTCCTGCGACGACTTCCACCGCTGCGGCCGCGGAACGTTCGGCTCCGCCCCAGCCGATCCGCGCAACGGTCGGGCTCGACTACAGCGGGTTCGCGCAAGCGTTCGGCGGCACCTACGGCTCGCGACTGCAACTGGTGCAGTTGCCCGCCTGCGCCCTGACCACTCCGCAACAGCCGGCATGCCGCACGCAGATGCCCCTGTCCACTCGCAATGACGCGGAGAAGAAGACCCTCACCGCCGAGGTCGCCGAACCGGCGTCGCAAACGGCGGAGCCGATGGTCTTGGCGGCCGTGGCAGCGCCGGACGGCAGCCAGGGCGACTACAAGGCAACGTCGCTGTCGGCGTCGGCGACCTGGAATGCGGGCGGGAACTCCGGTGACTTCACCTGGTCGTACCCGATGCGGGTGCCGCCAGTCCCCGGCGGGCTGACACCCGACCTCAAGGTGAACTACTCCTCCCAGAGCGTCGACGGCCGGACCTCCAGCACCAACAACCAGCCGTCCTGGGTCGGTGAGGGGTTCGATCTGTGGCCCGGCTTCATCGAACGCAGCTACAAGCCGTGCGCCGATGATGGCGCCCCCCAGTCCAACGGCATCGATCCTGGTGACCAATGCTGGGCCTACGACAACGCCACCGTCACCTGGAACGGCAAGGGCGGCGAGCTGATCAAGGCGTCCGACGGCACCTGGAAGCTGAAGAACGACGACGGCACCCGGTTCGAGATCCTCAAGGGCACCGGCGCCGACACCGCCAACGGCGACAACGACAACGAGTACTGGAAGGTCACCACCACCGACGGCACCCGCTACTACTTCGGCAAGAACCGCCTGCCGAACTGGAGCAGCGGCAAGCCGGAAACCGGTTCGACGTGGACGGCCCCGGTGTTCGGCAACAACGCCGATGAGCCCTGCCACCAGAGCGACTTCAAGGACTCGTGGTGCCAGCAGGCCTGGCGGTGGAACCTGGACTACGTCGTCGACCCGAACGGCAACGCCATCAGCTACTCCTACACCAAGGAGACCAACGCCTACGGCCGCAACGTCACCCCGTCGGCCGACACCACCTACGTCCGCGGCGGCTACCTGAACACCATCTCCTACGGACTGCGCGACAGCGACCCCTACGCCAAGGCCCCCGCACGCGTCACCTTCGGAACCTCCGAACGATGCGACGGCGACAGCACCTTCTGCGACCCCGCCAAGATCACCTCGAACCCCGAGAGGTGGCCCGACGTCCCCTGGGACCAGAACTGCAAGTCCGGTGACCAGTGCGCGATGAAGGGCCTGATCGCCCCGACGTTCTGGACCCGCAAGTGGCTGTCGAGCGTCACCACGCAGGTCGTCGGCGCCGACGGCACCTACCGCGACGTCGACACCTGGAATCTGAAGCACAGCTGGGGCGAGGCCGACATCGACCGTGACCTGCGGCTGGACTCCATCCAGCACATCGGCAACGCCGGAGACAAGCCGGTGACTCTGCCGAAGGTCACCTTCACCCCGGTCCAGCTCACCAACCGCCTGGACAAGACCGGCGACGACATCCCACCGTTCATCAAGTACCGGGTCGGCACCATCTACGACGAGTCCGGCGGCCAGATCGACGTCAACTACTCCGGCGAGCAGTGCACCCTGTCGGACCTTCCCACCCCCGAGACCAACACCAAACGCTGCTTCCCCGTCTACTGGCAGGCCCCCGGCCACGACAGCCCGATCCGGGACTGGTTCCACAAGTACGTCGTCACCCAGGTCGTCCAGACCGACCGCACCGGCGGTGCCCCCGACATGATCACCGACTACAGCTACCTCGGGGACCCCGCCTGGCACTACGACGATGACGACGGCATGACCAAGGCCAAGTACAAGACCTGGTCACAGTGGCGCGGATACGGGCAGGTCCGAACGACCACCGGCGGCTGGAACGACCCCAGGACCCAGACCGACACCTACTACCTGCGCGGCATGGACGGCGACCGCAAGGCCCCCGACGGCGGCACCAAATCGGTCACCGTCTCCGACGGCGAAGGCGGCACCTACACCGACCACGAAGCGCTGGCCGGCTTCGACCTCAAGACCGTCCACTTCGACGGGCCCGGCGGTGCCGTCCACGACAAGACCGTCAACACCCCCTGGCGGGTCCAGACCGCCTCGCGAACCCGCTCGTGGGGCACCACCACCGCCAACGCGGTCAATGTCGGCACCACCCGGACCTGGACCGCCATGGGCGGCGGCACCTGGCGGCAGACTCGCACCGACACCACCTACAACAAGACCAGCCCCGGTGTCGGGCGCGTCGAAACCGTCAGCGACCTCGGTGACACCGGCACTGCCGGCGACGACAAGTGCACCCGCACCAGCTACGCCGACAACTCCGGCGCCAACATCGTCAGCCTCCCCTCCCGCGTGGAAACGGTCGCGGTCGCCTGCACCGCCACCCCTGACCGCTCCCCCCAACTCGTCTCCGACACACGCACCTATTACGACAACGGCGCGCTGGGCGCCGCGCCGTCCAAGACCGACCCGACCAAGGTCGAGGAGATCGCCTCCCACGACGGCACCAAAGCGACCTACGTCACCACCAGCCAGACGGTCTACGACTCCTACGGGCGCCCCACCAAGGCCACCGACGCGGCAGGAAACGTCACTACCACCGCCTACACCGACACCGGCGGCCTGAACACCAAGACCGTGGTCACCAGCCCCCGCACCGACCCCGACAACGCCGCCTCCGCGCAGGTCACCACCACCGAGCTCGACCCGGCGTTCGGTCAGCCCACCGCCAAGATCGATGCCGCGGGGCTGCGCACCGACCTGACCTACGACGCGCTCGGCCGCCTCACCGGCGTGTGGCAGCCCGACCGGCGCAAAGCCGCAGGCCAAACCCCCAACCTGGCCTACGAGTACCACATCGCCGACGGCGGCATCGTCGCCGTCACCACCAAGACTCTCAAGCCCGGTGGCACCCAGCGGACCTCCTACGAGCTGTACGACGGGTGGCTGCGTCCCCGGCAGACCCAGGCCGACGGCCCGGACGGCGGACGGCTGATCACCGACACCTTCTACGACTCCCGCGGCAATACCGCCCGCACCTACGGCACCTACTACAACACCGGCGCACCGGTGCCCAGCCTGCTCGGCGTCGACCAGAACCAGGTCGAGTCCCAGACCGCCTCCACCTACGACGGCCTCAACCGCGTCACCGTGAAGCGGTTCCTGGTCGGCAACGGCACCGACACCGGCGAGAAGTGGCGCACCACCACCGAGTACGGCGGCAACTACACCGCCGTCACCCCGCCCAAGGGCGGCACCCCCACCCGCGAGATCACCGACGCCCGCGGACAGGTCATCGAACGCCGTCAGTACAAGGGCGACACCCCCACCGGCGACTACGACGCCACCACCTACACCTACACACCCGCCGGTGACCCGGCCACCGTCACCGACCCAGCCGGCAACACCTGGCGGCACGAGTACGACCTGCGCGGCCGCGAGATCAAGACCGTCGACCCCGACAAGGGCACCAGCACCGCCACCTTCGACGACCTCGACCAGGAGACCTCCAGCACCGACGCCCGCGGCCAGAAACTGTTCACCCGCTACGACGCCCTCGGCCGCAAGACCGAACTGCGCCAGGACAGCCCCGATGGTCCGCTGCGCGCCTCGTGGACCTACGACAGCCTCCGCATGGGGCAACCGGCCTCCTCCACCCGCTACGTCAACGGCGAGGCCTACACCACCAAGATCACCCAGTACGACATGCTGGACCGGCCCACCCGCCAGACCATCACCATCCCCACCAGCCAAGGCGCACTCGGCAAGACCTACACCTTCGGCACCACCTACAACCTCGACGGAACCGTCGCCAGCACCGGATACGCGTCCGGTGGCGACCTGACGGCCGAATCGGTCCTGACCACCTACGACGACCTCGGCCGCCCCGTCGGGCTCAAGAGCAACCTGTCCACCTACGTCACCGACACCCAGTACACCTACAGCGGCAAACCCACCAAGCAGACCCTCGACACCGGCGGCAAGAAAGCCTGGTACACCTACACCTGGGAAGCGGGCACCCAACGGCTGAAGACCTCCACCGTCGACCGTGAAGGCCTGACCGGCAACGACCGCAACGCCACCTACTCCTACGACCAGGCCGGCAACATCCTGTCCATCGTCGACGACGCCAAGACCGGCATCGACGCCCAATGCTTCACCTACGACCACCTGCGCCGCCTCACCCAGGCCTGGACCGAAGGCGACACCACCTGCTCCAGTACACCCGCCGCCAGCGTGATCGGCGGGCCGGCACCCTACTGGCAGAGCTACACCTACGACACAGCCGGCAACCGCAAGACCGAAACCCTGCACGGCATCGGCGGCCAAGCCGACACCACCCGCACCTACACCACCCCCACCAGCGGTAATAAGCTGACCGGCGTGGCCCAGACCGGCGGCGACGGCACCCGCAACGACAGCTTCGGCTACGACGACGCCGGCAACATGACCACCCGCACCGTCGGCGACACCACCCAGACCCTCGACTGGGACCCCGAAGGCAACCTCGCCAAGATCACCGAAGCCGGGAACACGACCTCCTACGTCTACACCGCAGACGGTGACCGGCTCTTGCGCAAGGACCCCACCGGCACCACCCTCTACCTGCCCGGCACCGAACTACGCCTCTACAACGGCGCCAGCTCGGCCAAGGGCACCCGCTACTACACCCTCGGCGACCAGACCCTCGCCATGCGCACCGGAAGCGGCGTCCAGTTCCTCGCCCCCGACCACCAGGGCACCAGCCAACTCGCCATCGACGCAGGCACCCAAGCCACCGTCCAACGCCGCTACACCCCCTTCGGCACCCTCCGCGGCGTCGACGACAAGACCACCTGGCCCGACGAGAAGGGCTTCGTCGGCGGAACCAACGACCCCGGCACCGGCCTGGTCAACCTCGGCGCCCGCGAATACGACCCCCAAACCGGCCGCTTCGTCTCCGTCGATCCTCTGGTCAACCCAGACGACGATCAGAGCCTGAACGGCTACGCCTACGCGAACAACAGCCCCATCACCTTCAACGACGCCTCAGGCCTATGCCTTGACGTCAACCCAGTCATAGGGCCGATCTCATGCCACGCCCCCGGCAATGACGGCAAGCCCACGGACTTCTCCGGACGCCCCAACCACCGCGTCCACCCCTACAGAGGCACTCCAGCCCAATACGATCCCTCTCCCTACCACTACCGCTTCAACCCTTACCTCCAGAAGCATGAGCCGAGGGCACCCGCCAAGAAGTGCGACTGGACCTGCAAGATCAAAAAGTCCAGCAGCATGTTCGCGAACGGAGTCAAACACGCATACGGATCAACCGCCAACTTCGTCGACAAGCACTGGAACACGATTTCGAAGGTCGCCTCCGTGGCTGGCTTTGGTGCATGCCTGGTCGTCTCCGCAGGCGCCTGCGTCGCAGTCGGATTGACTCTGGCAGGTGCCTCGTACTTGAGAAACGTTCAACAGGCCGGCTGGAACTTCGGAGACGAAAACGCCCTCAGGCAACTCGCATTCGACAGCGCACTCACCCTGGGCGGCGGCTATCTAGGAAAAGCCATTCCGAGCGGGAAATGGGGGCTGCGAGGCGGCTGGGGCGGCGGCTCCGTCATCAACCGCTCATGGGGACGTGCGCACTGGCGGCACGCCTCCCGCACACCAGTAAATCTCGGACGCACGGGATACGGCATGGCAGTGAACGCCTCCACCGGCATGCCCGGCCTCCTCATCGGAATCGGGGTGAGAAGCTATCCGTCCCTCGTCATCCACAACTGAAAAGATCGGCCGGCCGCTTCTCGCCGCCGGCGGCGCAGTCGGTCTACTGGCCTTCAGTCTCTTCACCCTGCCCTTGATCGTCAGCGATCCCCCCGGCTTCAAGAACGGCTTGATCGCTGGATTGGTCATCACCATCCCAAACTGGTTCATCTGGATGTTCTGCTGGGGAACTAGACTTCAAGCCAAGGAAAACCTGCTCCGAGTGCCGAACGTCTTCTACATGCATGACATACCGTGGCGCGAAATCGAGAAGATTTTTATTGATCGAGGCTTGGCGATCGAACTGCGGAAGCGGCCACATGAAGGCAGGCGAGTCGTCCGTTCCATACATTTCGGAGGATCTGTGCTCGGCGACATCGCGGGTTATCGAACCCATCGACGCCCTGCTGCTCGACTCGAATCAATTCGACTGGAGCACCAAAAGCACCTGCCGGCGAATGCATTGACGACTGGGGAGTATTGCAGGCGGATCCATGTTCCGTGGCGGTCATTTACGACCGTACTCCTCCTCGTGGAAGCGCTAGTTTTGGGACTCAGTTCGCTCGGTTCGCAATGATTCTTCTGGCTACGACGTCGACCAGCACGCGTCGGTGTGGCAGTCGTTACCGGAACAGTCGCCAAGGGGCTGCCCGCCGGACGTGTCAGCCGGCCCAGGGATGGTGACGGAGGGCTGGCGCGTGGCGAGTTGGGCTCGCGCCTGCTGCAACGAGTAAAGGGCACGGGAAGGAGGACGGGGCGGTGGCGCCGCGGCCGCACGGGCTGCCCGAGACGCTGCCGGACCGGCGCTCATGCTCATGGACGATCATGCTGATCGATCTTCGTGGCGAGGCGCTGGGAATAGGGGCCTAGCAACGAGATGAGAGCGGCGGTCGGGCTGTCCGGCTCGTTGCGGGCGCGGTAGCGCGCCTGCTGGAGATCGAACCTGAGCATGTTGGTCTTACCGTGGTTGGCCTTGCGGTGTTCGACTAGAACGAGCGGGGCGAGGCGGTGGTCACCTTGGGTGACCGTGGCCCAGACCAGCACGGAGGCCAGGCGCCGCTTGCGGTCCTGCCACCAGGAGATGTGGGTGTGCGGATGGGCCGCGACGAGTTGGGCGAGCAGGTCGAGCCAGTCTCCTGGGGGGATTTCCCATTTGTGGAGGGCGGCGCGGCGGTGGCTGTAGTCGATCGGGTCGATGGTGGTGTTGAGTTCGCGGGCGAAGGCGTCGATCGCCGCGGCGAACCGTGCATCGTTGTCGAGGTCCTGCGTCCATGCCCGGACCGGAACGGTGGAGGACATGACGCGACCGGGGGTGATTCCCAATCGCTCGCCGGCGCGGAACTGCGATCCGCCGGTGGACATCTGCACCAGCCTGATCGCGGCGGTGCGCCGCAGGTGAACCGGGCTGATCCCGGTCAGATCCGGGAAGCACTCATCGAACCACGCGTCGGTCATGTGCTGAGGGATGTGCCGGTGGTCGAACCGGCAGTCACCAGTCGGGACGACGACCAGGTGACCCATGCGGCGGTGGTAGGCGCGCAGGGCGTCGGTGCCGTTCCGGCGAGTATTGTCGCTTTTGAGGTTGTGGCCTCGCGGTGTCGGCCGGTGCAGGGCCTCAAGCCGGGTTTGGATCGTGGCGCGCAGAGCCGGGGAGCAGGTCGCCGATGCGCGGTGGGCGAAAGCGCGCCAGGCGGCGGTGTCGGCGGTGGCGGCCAGGAGCGGTTCCAGTCGGTCGGCGCAAACACCCGTCTCTCCGGTGAGGATACGTTCGGCGGCGGTGAACAGCCCGGCGCTGGCGAGAGGGTCGGTGGGCGGGGCGTCGTAGATGACGGAGAACGCCGTCCGGTGATGGCCGTGGTCGTTTGGCCGGTACTGGCGGCGGCGACGTTGCTCGACGTGGTCGGCGAGCGCGTCGGCTACCGGGGCAGGGCCGGCCAGGGCAGCGGCCGCGGGCCAGGTACAGCGGATCAGTCCGGCGACCAGCCGCAGATCCAGGACGTACTCGGCGACAGGGACGGGCACGCCCATGCTGGACGTCATGGCCGGGTCATCGGCCGACAGCAGCGTCAGGAGCCGATCTTGGACGGCCAGGACATGGGTGAGCGACGCGGCGTCGATGACCGGCGGGGCAGCGGTGTCGAGCCGGTGCCCGCATGCCGGCAGCCGTCCTCGACCGGCGCGCGCGGCGCCCGCGGCTTCGGCGGGGGCCCGGCATTGGGCGGGATGCAGCACCTGGCAGGGCTGGCTGATGAGGCCGGCACCAGCGGCACCGATCGGCTGCCGGCAGGCCGGACAGCGTGTGGCCAGCAGGCACCGGTGCAGAGGGCAGGCGAACACCAGCGGCAGCCGCCACAGCTTCTGCCATGGCCCGCCGTGGTGCTGTTGCAGCTCGCTTGTGTCTCCGGCCAGGCATGCGGGGCAGTACCGGGCCGGCCGGGTGAACACCCAGCGGTCCAGCGAGGCGATCTTGTCGGCCTGTTGCATCCACAGTCCGGATCTGCCGCCGGGCAGGGGATGCAGAACGACGTCGGCGGGTGGATAACGGTCGGCCAGACTCGCCAGGCACAATGCTTCGGCTTCGCGGGAGGTCAGCGAGCATGCCCGCGCGAAGCGGGCGGTCTCTTCGGTGCTGGTGCGCAGCAGCAGCCGAACCGGAAGCGAGGCCGCGCCGCCGGATTGCAGCCCGGTGAGCTCGGCCAACCGATGCGGTGTCTGTTCCAGCCGGTGAGCCAGCCGCAAGAGATACCCGCTGATCTCCTCACCTGGCAGCGGAGCCAGGCTGCGCGGCAGCGGTGGGACCCCCGGCCGGACCGTATGAGGGGCCGCTGCGGTGGTCATCGGCCCGTGGCCGCTGATGTGCCGCCGTCGTCGAAGGAGGTGTTGCGGGCGCGTTTGCGGCGCGGCGCATGCGCGGGTGGGGCGGGGATCGCGGGCACCTCGCCGGCGGCGGGGTCACGGGCCGGCAGGTAGTCCAGGCTGATCGCCACACTGTCGAGCAGTCCTGCGGTGAGACGCTCCGCGCCGCTGTCGATGGCCTGGCCGCAGCCGTCCTCGATGAGGCGTTCCAGCAGCCCGACGATGCCGTCGGTGCGGCGAAACAGGTACTCGGGCATGCCGGCGCCGGTGAGCATGCCCGGCTCGGCCTTCAACAGCCGAAGCTGGTCTTCGATGCCGGCCAGATGCTGGACCCAGGCGTCGATCTGCGGGGCGGTGTCGTAGCGGAACGGGCCCAGCTCGATCAGGTCGAAGCGTCGCTCGGTCTGGGTGGTGGCGGCGTCGTTGCGGCTGCCGAACCGGCCCGGCGCCGGCGGGAACACCCACTGGCCGCTGCGAGCGTCGTAGCGGGACTCGCGCAACAGCCCGGACTGGGGAATGCCGACCCCGACCAGGACTAGCGTGACCGACATGCTCATCAGGCTGCGGATCAGGTCCAGCACGTCCTGGTCGGCCTCGCGGTGCATCTTCAGCCGGGTGATGTCGTCCAAGATCAGCGCTTTGGTGCCGTGCGCGTGCAGGGCCGCTTTCACGGTCCGCACCAGCTGCGGCAACGTCATGTTCCTGTGCGGCTCGCCGTAGAAGTCCAAGACCGCCTCGCAGGTGCTCTTGGGGGTGGCGGTGACGGGGGTCTGGACGTAGGCGACGGGGGCGTGCAGATCACGGGTGCCGGGCAGCGCGTCGGGGTTGAGCTGGTGGTGCAACTCCAGCCACCATTCCTCGAACAGGGCCGCGACCTCGCAGACCGTTTCGGTCTTGCCCTGGTAGCCGCCGCCGTTGACCATCACCCCCGCGCGGGTGGAGGGCTTGCGCTTGAGGGCGTTGGTGCGGATGCGGGAGGCCACCACCCGTGCCACCGCGGCGCTCATCGGCGTTTCCTGGACGGCCAGGTTGGCGTGGGTGGCGCATCGGTGCAGGTCGTAGAGGCTGCGGCTGCGTGGGCTGGCCGCTTGATACTGCGCGGGCGACCACCGTGGCGCGGGCGGCGCATCGTGGCGGGTCAGCCGCCATCGCCTCCACCCATCGGCGCATTCGCGGTCGAGCAGCACCGCGGGCGGCAGGAACGAGGCCATCGACCCGGCTGAATCACCGCCGGCCGGTCCCGTGGGCCCGGCGCTGGTGCCGTTCACCGGGCTTGCCGCCCTTCACCTCGGCCAGACTTCTGATCAACGGCACCATCGCCGCTCGGATCGCTGCCGCGGCTGACACCCGAACCACTGCCGTCGCACTCGCCGGTGTCGTGCTCGCCGGTGTCGTGCTCGCCGGTGTCGTGCTCGCCGGTGTCGTGCTCGCCGGCGGGCAACCGAAACGGGCTGGAGCGCCGCAGCGTCTCTCCCAGCCGCGGCGGCGGTGTCACCCTTCGACCCGCCATCACCTGCTCGCGCCGCCGCCTGCGGTCGGCGTCCACCGCCTCCACCGCCTGAACGTCCCGGCGGACACGCCGTATCTCCACAGCCCCGTTAGCACCAGCCCCGTCACCATCAACTCGGTCACCGGCCGAGACGTCGGCCAGTGTGGATGCGGCGGGCCGGTCGCTGTCGGCCGCTCGGCTCTGCGCTGCCTCGCGGGCGTGCGCTCGGCGTTGGGACTTGGACATCTGGGTCGGCCACGAAGCGACCGGAATGTGGCCACCGATCAGCTCCAGCAGCAGCGGCAGCAGCTCGGCGTCCGAACGCGGGGCCAGTCCGCGCGCCTTGGCAGCGCGCAGCAGGTCTGAGACGCGGGCGTCGCCGAACGCGGGAACCTCGCTGTCCGGCGCGAGCCCGTTCCACCGCAGGGTGTGCCACTGCCCGGTACCCGGATCCTGGAAATAGGCATAGCGGCGATCACGCGGATCGCGGCGCACCACCCAGCTCCCGCCGAACCTGCCGCCCCGCTGCGACGGCCCGTCCCGGTAGGGATCAAGCGCCTGCCCGTCGTACCACAGCCCCTTCACCTTCACGCCGCGCCCGCCGTGGATCTTCAACCGGTGCGCCGGCAGCAACTGGTAGAACAGCTGCGGGTCGGGGATCTGCATGCTGAACCCGCCCTGGCCCATCGCGACGGTGAACAGCGTGTTCGGGCTGTTGCGCCCGCCCGGATCCCACGCCGGCGCGTGCTCGCCGAGCTCACGGTTCTGCCACACCTTCACGATCCATGTGGCGATCAGGTGCTCCATCTCGGTGATGGTCAGCACCGCATCGCCTTCGGGGTCGGCGCCCCGGTCGGCGACATCGACGCCGCGAAATCCCGGCAGCATTTCCAGCAGCAGCGACTGGATCGCCGCGAACGCCCGCTCGCAGGCGGCCTTGTCGACCGGCCGCAACACCCGCGCTGGAAGGATGTTGGCGCCCAACACCCGCTGGACCTCCACCAGCTGGTGGTTCTTGTACACCGCGCCGTGGTCGGTGGTCACCGTCTCGGGCGTGAAGAACGGCAAGCCGGCCACCCGGTGGCCGGCGAACTCGGCCACCACTGCTGCCGGGACGCCCGGATAGGGCCACTCCATCTCCTCGCCCCAGCCCTCCCGCAGCGGCAACGGCATCATCACATCGCGCAGCACCATCGCCACGTCCGTCGCGGTGTCCGACACCAGTGTCAGCCGGAACGCCACCAGCGAATGGGTGTACACGTCCAACGCCAGCGTCAACGTCACCGCGGCCGGTTCACCGAACACCTCTTCACGCACCAGCACCGCCAGCTGGGTGGTGTCCAGCGCCACCACCTGCCCCGGCCGGTGCACCACCACGTGCTCGCCGGAATAGCGCACCTGGGCCGCCGACCGCTCATACCGCTGCCGGGCGCCGCCCCGCCCGAACCACTCCAGCCATACCAACCGGAGCGTCTCGGCACACGGCACCGTCACCTGTGGCCCGAACCGCTCCCGGACGTACTGGTGGATCAGCCGCTCCCGGGTCTTCATGCTGACCCGGGAGCGATGCAGCGTCTCCTGCCGGACGGCGAAGATCGCCTCCCGCACCTCCTCGCCCACGCTCGGATGTCCGCCCCGCCGCCGCACCCAGCTGCCGTTCGCGCAGCCGAACATCCCCAGCCGCCGGCACCGTGCCGCCCACCGCTCCAACGTCCGCAGCGACACCCGGTTCAACCCCAGATGAGCAGCCTCCTGCTCACCCAACGCCCTCAACTCGGCGACCTTGGCCAGCCGCCGATCCTGCAGCGTGCTGCATCCGGGATCGAAACCGGGCCGCGGCTCCCCTGGCAGCGCGGCAAACGCCGAACCGCTGCGATACCCGGTCTCCACCTCCATCAGATGCGCGAACCGCAACCGCACCACCGCACGCTGATGATCGGTCAAATCCTCCAACCCGGCCGGCTGCACACCCCGGCCCGCGTCCCACCCCGCCGACGTCGGCGGACAGGCACGGCAGTCCGGATGATTGACCAACGCCGCAATCGTCGTGGACATCTCCGCCGAGCCCACCCCGCCAAGACCACCATCCCGGTGGCGCAGCCGGACACGGCCCGTGTGCGGTTCCAGCAGACTCACCACCCACTCCTGCCCGGCCACCACCACCGCTGTGCCCTCGGCCAACTCCAACAGCCCGCTCACAACGAACACCCGCCCGCTCGCCCAGCCCACACCAGCGCCCGGTCCCCCAACGGCCTGGCCAGGTCAGTCCCCAACCGGCGACGCCACAACAGGTGCAACAGATGCGCCCGCCCCAGCGCCGGGTACCTCGTCGCCGCCACCACCTGCGCCAACGGCGCCGGACCGTCCGCCACCGCCGCCAGCAGCTCCTCGGCGATCCCCAACGGATCGGTCAGCTCACGGCGCTGCGCCGACAACGCCTCCACCGACGCCCACACCTGCGGCCGCCATCCGCACACCACCACGTACCGCCACCCGCAGGCCAACGCCGCCTCCGCCGACGCGGCGAACCGAACCCGATCATCGTCACCGACCCGGCCGGCAGGACGTACATCGATCAGCCACACGGCCTCGCGGGCGACGACCAGGAAATCGGGAACGTGCTCCGCAGGACCGTCCGCAGTGAAGAACCGCAACCGCAGCGGCTGAGACAGCGCATCCACCACATCGGCGGCAAAGTCCATCACCAGCAGCAACCGCTGCTCGGCGATGCTCTCGAAACCGTGGTGTCGACCGGTACTCACCAAGAACGCCAACCCCGGTCGATGCCGCTGGGTAGTCCGCCAGGAGAACGCCCGCACCGGTTCGCACCCCGCCAACGGGAACCCGCCCATATCCCGTACCGGGCACACGACCTGCCCACCGGCCACCCGCCACGTCACCAGCCACCGCCGGGCCCAGCCCGACCTCTGATCCAGCACCAGCCGGTCGCGATCCGCCACCACGTACCGATCAGCAAGCAGATCCGTCCAACGACACTCATCCGAACGGATCACACCTGCACAACCCACCCCGTCAGCAGACGACATACCCAAGAAATACAACGCACAGTGATCATATGTAACTGAGCGGTCAAGACAGTGGTATGTCTCGCAGGTCGCAGATTCATCACGCCGGCCTCGCCAACGAGCCCTGGGTGAACTCGCCAACGATCTCCGGAAATCCACGGGAAAGGCGAGTCCGTAGAAAGATCACCCGCCAACCATCGCTGGGCGTCACAGCCAAGGAAGCGGATCAGCATGGCCAGCAGGGGCGGAGCGGTCAGACAAGCCACGACCACATCGGCGACCCGGTCGAGTCGAGAGAGCTCATCGTGGTGCCCGCGGGTGAGCGCCACGAAGAGGCACTGGCCTCCTATCGTTCCGGCGAGAAGGATGAACGCGGCCACCGCAAGGGCCAGCCCGGCGAAGCCGATGTGCAGTACAGCCCAGGCGCTCACTACGCCGCAGCCTGACGACGCTCGCGTATGCGATCGATGCACCGGCAAGACGACGCCCGCGACGGCCCGGCGGCCTGGTGTAATCCTCCGATCTCGGCTGATTCGTCATGGACGTCATCACAGCATGTGAAGCGTTGCGACGAGGTGCAGTGACAGGCTCTGGCCCCAGATCTAGGTGATCTGTTCACGCTCTTTCGCTTCGCGAGTTCCGCGAAGCCGCCGGCTTTCGGACGACACTGCTCCGCCTGTCCCGGGCTGCCGCCGCCGCGGCGGTTGGGGTAGGCGGGCGACGGCTCGCCGACCTGGACGCGGTCGGCGGTGACGATGGCCAGGTGCCCGGCGAGCAGCTCGGCCACCAGGCGCACGTCGGTGTCGTCACCCGACAGCCGGACCGTCACCGGGCGCACCCGCGGTCGCACCGGTGGCCGGTGTGGCTGCCGGGTCACCGCGGCTCTTCCTGGTCGAAGGGGTCGGTGGCGGTCGCGCCGAACATGATGTCGCCGAACGCCTCGCTGAACGCGCACACCAGGTGGTGTTCATCGATCCTGCGCATCAGCGCCGTCACCGACGGGTGGTCCGGGGCGTCACGCGGGACGCCGAGGCGGTCCAGCAGGATCTGTGTGCGGCGGGCATGCTGATCGCGTTCCTGTTCGTCAGTGAGGCGTTGGAGGAAGTAGCCGGCCTCTCCGATCAGATCTTGCAGCTCCTCCAGCCAGTACTCGACATCGCTGTCGGCTTGGTCGTGGCGGTCGCCGGGGTCGGGGATGGAGGCCAGCATCCCGTGGGCAGCCACCACGTCGACGGCGTAGGGGCGGGGGACCGCGCCGGTCGCGACCGCACGGCCCCAGAACGCCAGCGCCTCGACAAAGGGGACCGGGCCGTCGTAGTCCAGGTGCGGATGGAGCAGCCGGTCGTCGGGGTCGGGGAAGTCGAAGAACATGAACATCGCGCTCTCGGCCCTTCAGCCTTCGGCCCGGTGCGGGTTGAGGTCCCGCCACGCCCGCGTGAAGGCATCGCTCGGCGGCGGTGAGGGGTCGTAGCGGCCGGTGTCCGGGCACAGATAGCCCCACCCGCCCCAGACGCCGGGCGCGGAGGCCACCATCAGGGTGAGCGTGGCACCCGGTTCGTGCAGCTCGGTGACCTCGTGGAACAGGTTCCGCGGGAGGTCGTTGGTGCCGCCGGGCCGGTGCTCGGCGTGCTCCTGGTGGACGCCGCCGTCAAGGATGTAGCGGTCCTCGCTGTAGCCGCCGGTCAGTACGTGTGCGGTGAACGGCCACGGGTGGCTGTGCGGGCGGGGCCGGCCCTTTTCGCGCACGTCCGGCTCGAACCAGAGGTTGATGCGTCGCAGCAGTCCGGCCGGGTGGTCTTGCAGGGTGAACTCGGCCTTGTAGCAGCGGCCGGTGGTCTCGTCGGGCACCAGGCCCCACCGGTGAGGGGTTGTCCAGTCCCGCCACGTCAAGCTGACGTCGGGGGCATGCGCGGTGAGCGCGGCCGCGGCCGCCTCGTACTGAGCGGTGGTGACGGTCAGTCCCGGCGCGATCGTCGCGGTCATGATGGTCATCGCGGCCTCCTGGTCTCGCGGTGCTGGGCGAGCAGGGCGGTGATCCAGTCCGGCAGCACCGACATGGGGGCGTCTCGCTCGACCTGGTAGACGCGCTCGGCGACGATCGAGCCTGGGCCGACGACGTAGCCGCCGCGGCCGCCGGCGCCGGGCCCGCGGGTGTCGATGCCCTCGCCGAGCGGGCTCACGCCGCCGGAGGTGGACCCGACCACCACACCACCGGGCGGGGTCCGGAAGTACAGGTGCCTGCCGCCGGATGGCGTCGCGATGGTGAGGGTGTGCGGCCACGGCTGGCCGCGCGCGGCGCACGCCGCGGCGAGGCTCTCGGCGCCGTCGACGCGAGTACGGTGCCCGTCGCCCGGCACGTCGAGGTCGAGGACCACGATCTGCGAGGCCCAGCAGCCGACGCCGATGTTCGCGCCGGGCGGCCAGGACGCCAGGTCGGGGGTGCGGGTCGCTGCCCGTTGCCACCCGGCGGGCGGCGGCTGCTTGGCGCCGGGTGGGAGCGCGAACACCGCCAAGCCCAGCGCCAGCGCGCGGCCCGGGTCCGGCGCGGGCTCACCTGTGACCGTCTCCGGGCCGGTCACCCGCATGAGCAGGGGTAGGCGTCATCGGCGCCGCACTCGGTGCATCGGTTGTCACCGCAGCTGCAGCGGTATCCGCCGCTGGCGCCGCATTCCGCACAGACTTCTTCCCAGAACGCGTCGGTGCTGGCCGGGTGGCGGGTCCCGTCGTAGAAGCGGGTGGAGGTGGTGGTCTGGTCGTCACCGCAGGGGACGGACGTCTGCTCACCGAACGGCAGATCGGGGAGGGTGACATCGGAGACGTAGGCGACGTCGCAGGTGGTGCAGGCGAACACGTCTTCCCAGGTGTGGACGGTGAAGATGCTGCCGGGGTACCGGTCGGCGTGCACGACCCGGCCGTCGCACCGTTCCTCGCCTTCCTCCTGGCGGCGGGGGCAAGGTCCGCCGTGGTCGCACGGGTTGCCGGTGAGCCGGTAGGTGGAGCACCGGCACGGCTGGTCGGGTTCCGCGCCGGAGAAGGTGGCCTCCCGGACGGCGCGGGCCGCCCGGACCGATTCCTGGCGCCAGAGCCGGACCGTGGAGCCGACGGTGAGGGTGGTGTCCGGCCAGTTCTCGCGGCGCGCCCAGCGCGCCTCGGCCAGGATCCGGTCCGCGACATCCTCATCGACCGGCCCCGGCGATGAGGGCAGCGGGAGGACTCGGCGCCAGCCGGTGAACGCGTCGCCGGCGTCATCGGCCGGGGTGAGGGTGAGCCGGTCCCCGTCGGCGGTGACCTCAACGGCCGCGAACTCGGGGGCGTCGGTGTGGTCGCGCTCGGCGAGGACGGCGGCGCGGGCGACCCCGTGCGGCTCGCCGGTGTGGCGGGCGCGGTCACGGGCGGCGCGGGTGAGAGCTCGGGTATCTGTCGGCATGGTGCCTCGTCTCCGGCGGGCGGGCGTCCCACGTCCGCCCCTACACCGTCGTCGGTGCGTTGCCGCGGGCACGTTCGAGCAGGAAAGAAGGGGGAGAGCTTCACCGGGGCGCTGAGTCTGAGACTTCTTCTCCGTGGCGCCATCGGCCCGTGGGTGGCCGTTGGCTCGGACCGGTAGGCGCTCCACCGGTACCACCGGGTGCCGATGCTACATCGGGTGGTTCAGCCGGTCCAGAGATGTCGGTGGAGCTTTCCATGTTGATAGTTTCTGACCCAGGCGGCGGGATGGCGGAGGTGGACCGGCGCGCGCCACGGGCCGGGTTCCCCCTGTCGATCACGATGGCGGGCTACGGTCGGGCCGTGCGTGACCGGTTCCGCGACGCCGTCGTCCCCCTGCGCCAGCCCGACTACTGAGCTGGTCCGGAGATCCGTGAGCAGTAGCGGCAGATGCGGTCGATGATCTGGTCGGGGGTGTTCTGCTCCCTGGACGAGCTGACCAGCACACTGCAGAACTGGATCAAGACTTGGAACGCCCATGCACGGCCCTTCACCTGGACCGCCACTGGGACGGCCGCCTGCACGAGATCCTCTACACCTGGATCCTCGACCACCCCACCCTCAGCGGACTCCCCGAGCGACCAACCCAACAAGACGGCTGACCCCCGATCCACATCCCACCCGGAACCCGCAGCTGAGCAAGCCCCGTGGACAGGCCGCGGCTCCGCTCACGGCTCCGGCCATCCCCCGCAGCCGCCCCGGCAGATGCTCAGCGATCCTCCGATCGGATGCCAGGCTCCGAGAACAGCACGAGAGGATGACCGCCATGACCGGAAAGGCTGATGCCGACGACCAGGCCCGGCCCACGAGCGACCAGGACGACGCGCCGCCGCAACGGCTGCTTCGGGCCGCAGTCGACCCTGAATGTCAACGGCCAGTCAGTCAGTAGTTCGTCCCCGCACGTCACCCTGAACTCGGCCAGGCCGACCGGGATCGGCTCCTGCACGGTGATCGGGCCGCACCCGGCCGGTCCTCCTCGCGGCCGCAGCCCGGAGACCCCATCGCCCAGATGCAGGCCCGCGGCCGGTTGCTGCGGGGCACGGTCTCCCTCGGCGTCCTCGGCGCCGCCGACCTGACGGTGACCGGGCTGCTCCGACTCGATCCCGATCAGTCGATGCAGCAGTATGAGGGGGTCCAGCCCACATAAGCCCAAAACCCACACTGGGATGATCTTGAAGGCTGTCGAGGGGTGCTGATCCACGCGGCTGCGGCCGGGTTGTTCGACGGTCAGGTTCGCCGTCCGCTGCCCGGCAGGCGGGTTATGTTGCGGGATAACCCTCGTTATCTGGCAAGATGGCTTCGATCTGAATAGTGCGAGCTGGGCGGACGGCGTCCGGCGTATGCCGTTCGTTTCACGGTTATCTGGCAACTCGCCGGATGGGTGGGAGGACCTGTGGGAGCCGACCCGGTTCTGATCGAGAAACTCGGCCGAGAGCATCCGCTCACCCGGCATCTGGACGACTTCCTGACCGACCTGGACAACGCCGGCGCCTCTCCGCACACGATCCGCGCCTACCGGGGCGACCTGGTCGCCTTCGCCGCGCACATCGACGGCGACGTCGATCAGCTGTCCGCAGCGCCGGTCCGCGCCTACCTGGCCGAGATCGCCGCGCTGACACCCTCCACCCGCAAACGCAAGCGGGCCGCGGTGGCGTCGTTCTGCAAGTGGGCGGTGCGGCACGACCTGCTGGCCGCCAACCCGATGGACCGGATCGCCACCATCAAGGTCCCCAAGGCACTACCTCGTCCCGCTCCGGCCGCCGACATCGCCAAGGTCCTCGGCGCGATCTGCAGCCGCCGGCCGCGCAAGGACCTCCCCCTGGGCCGGCTCCGTGACCGGGTGCTGTTCGAGACCGCCTACGTGTGCGGGGCCCGCGCCGCCGAGGTGTGCGGGCTGGACGTCGACGATCTGGACCTGCGGTTGGACGACGAACACCTGCGCATCCACGGCAAGGGCGGCACCGTGCGCACCGTGCTGCTGGACGACCGGGGGCACGTCGCGCTGCTGCGGCTCTACCTGACCCGCTCGGGCTACACCCACGGACCGCTGTTTCGCGCATCCATCAACGGCCGTGGCGGGGCGCTGTCCTACGACGCCGCCCACCACCGCTGGGAGACCTACTGCGCCGCCGCCGGCGTCGACATCGACATCCACCAGCTCCGGCACGCCCACGCCACCGAGCTCATCAACGCCGGGGTGTCCATCGAGACCGTCCGCCGCCGCCTCGGCCACTACAGCACCCAGACCACCCAGCTGTACACCCTGCTTGACGACAAGGTCGCCGACGCCGAAATCCGTTCCGCGCGCCGCCGCAGAGAACGCTCACGGTGACCAGCGATAATCAGCGCTGGAACCTCGCCGTCATCCCAAAGCTCAACGTCCCAACAGCACCCAAGGCGGCATGGCGCGCGGGGCCCATGAGAAGAAGACTTTTGTCCCGCATCCGAACCACGATGTGCGTGCTCGTCGTGCGCCACAGAAATCCAGGGATTAGCCTCCCGGGCCCAGCTGTGGTGAGCTTGGCCGTATTTGGCCACCGGTGTCTTTAGATGGCGGCGACTCCGCCTCGTGGTTCACGTGCACCACGGACGCGACTGCTGGTTCATGCCTTCGCGACACGACCCTATAACCAGGATGGTTGGACATGTCCAGCGCCTTTTAGTTGATTGGACGCTTCAACCTGCAAGGCGGTGAAGACATCTTACCGGCCTTTGGGTGATCACTTTGACACGCAGAGTGACAACTCGACCGGGATGCATGTCCGCTCAATTATTGACATGCTCTATTGAGCGTTGTTCCCTAGGCAGTCAAGAGCGAAAGGAGCATTTTGTGCCTCAATCGCTACGTGCCGCGACCATCATCACAGCGGCTGCCTGCGCCATCGCAGCGGGGGCTCCGGCTGCGTCCGGCCTGACAACCGCTTCCACACCCCACCGCATCACAACCGCCAGTGTCCGCCTCGATCCGGGCGGGAATGCCCGCCCGAACTACACCGGCCGACTGTACCCGTCCGGCTGCAGAGACCACTCCTACGGGCCGTCCGTGCCCGGGGACGCCAACGGAAACGCCCGGAACGACTTCAAACCCAACTGCTGGGTCGGCGACAACTACATCACCGGCGCGCTGTTCGTCGCCGGAATCCAGGTCATCAACCACGACTTCGGCTACAACGACGGTGGCCGAGACGGCCTCTACGGCCCCAACACCAAGGCCGGCGTCAAGGCATGGCAAAGCGACCATTCCCGCACCGCCGACGGCATCGTGGGGCCGAACACCTGGTACGACTACGGTGACGTGCTTTACTACAGCTACACCGGATCCAATTTCTGGGCATACAACGTCGCCGGTGACGCGAACCGCTTCTTCAAGGCAAACTACAAAGGCACCGATGGGCACTTCGGCCCTTGGTCGATCCGCTGCGGAGAAGTAGGATTCGAGTTCGGCACGATCAACTACCCCAACCCCAAGGCGCCGTGCATCTGACCCGAGGAGGCCCAAGCCATGAACAGATCTCGCGTGGCCCCCGTCACGGCTGCCGCGGTCGCCGCCCTCTCCGTCGCCACGGTAGGCATCGCCAGTTCCGCTCTCGCATCCCACGGTGACAACGCCCGGCCCGCGGCCCGATCAGCCGCCGCGAAGCCGGCCAAGCACTGGTTCCTGCACGCCAACGACTACCAACGCCAACACCCGCCGACGACCGCGCAGCGCAAGAGCGCCCAGGCCGCTCCCCACGTCACCGACCGCGGACCCGCCTCACACAAGCTCCAGCAGGCACTCGCCCCGCTGCTGGCCGCCTACATCGCGCGCATCAACGCCGCGCAGGACATCGGCTCGGGAGCTCAAACCGGCGGCAGCGTCACCTGGAAGGCCAAGAACGGCGGATTCCTAGCCGCAAGCACGCAGAAACTCACCGAGCCGCTCCCCATCGAGTTCATCGGCGGCGACAAGACCACTCAGGTGCACACCCTCTCCAGCGGCACCCAGTACGTCATCATCGACCGCAGCCCCGTGCTCATCCAAGCGATCACCGTCCGTCCTGACGGCAGACAACTCCAGATCACCTTCGGTGCCACCCGGCCACACGGCCAACCGCTCCCCACCGCGGCGAACCTTCAACGCCTGGTGACCAAGCTCGACAGCGTCGCTGTGCACTGACGCCGTACCGGAGGGGCGCCGGCGAGTCGGCCGCGCCCCTCCCCGGGACAGCCGCAAGCACATGCGTAGTCAGAACCCATCGGGGGACCACGAATACATGACGCGGCGAGGCATGGCCACTGTGCCCTCGGTACTCGCGATGACGGCCAGCGACGCTGCCGAGACCGTACGCCGGGCCGGCTTCACTCCCGCTTTCACCTCACCGCTTGAGGTGACTGACGTCACCAGCGGCTCCGACCGCGTGATTGCCCAACGACCCCACCCTGGACACCGCGCACCGGCCGGGTCGGCCATAGAACTCACGGTCAGTGATCCAGATAGAGCTGATGGCTGAGGCCAGAACTGGAGCGGCGCCACGGCGCCGGCAACTCATGCCGCTGGAAGGCTGCGCCCGCCTCACCCGCGACTTCATCGCCTTCGCTCGCATCCGGTCCTGGTCACCCGTCACCCCCCACCGGGCGCGACGTCGACCTGGGCTCACCCCCGGCGGTTCTGCGCCGACCGGATCCCCGGCACGGACAGGAGCCATCACTGGCGCAAGGGGCGCCGCGGGGTACCCCGGTCCCGGCCCCGCGTGGGCAGCGTGAACCTCCCCGTGGACCGGGGATGCCTGCGGCTACGCGGCTTCTTGCAGGGTGTCGAAGTCGACGTCGGCGAGTTGGGCGTCGAAGGCTTTGGGGCGCAACTGCAGGACGTCGGTGGCGTACAGGCCGAACCGGGCGATGTGCTCGGTGAGGTAGGGCGACAGCTGGGCGATGTCCTCAGCTGAGATCTCCCAGCCCTCGGCGATGAGCTGGCGGATGATCTCGGTCATGTCCAGCGCGGTGTGGAAGATGACGCAGTTGGCCAGCAGCGAGTTGAACTTGATGGTCTTCTCCTGCTCTGCCGGGTCGTTGCGGTTGATGACGCCGCCGTTGCCGAACCGCAGCCATGCGGCGAACCCGTTGTAGGCCTCGACCTTGTTGGTCACCGCGGTGACCCGCCGCCGCAGCGCCGGGTCTGCCAGGTACCGCAGCAACGCCACGGTGCGGACGCTGCGGCCCACCTCGCGGAACGCCCGGTAGATCTCGTTGCGGCGCGAGCCCGACCCCAGCCGCCGCAGCAGCGTGACCGAGTTGAGCCGGCCCTCGCGGATGGAGATCGCCACCCGCATCAGGTCCGGCCACATCTTCTCGATCAGCTTCCAGTCGATCACGTTCGCACGGCCCGACCCGTCGGCGAACAACGCCCCGATGTGCTGGTAGCGGGCCTCCCCCGAGTGCTGGAAGTAGGTCAGGCCCTTCCAGTTCCGGATCCGCGGCATCAGGTCGAACCCGAACAGATGTGCGAGGGTGAAGACCGGGAAGCTCTGCCCCTGGGTATCGGCATGGACGGTACGGGGCTTGAGCTCGGAGGCGTTGGCCAGCAGCCCGTCGATGATGTAGATCGCCTCCCACGCCCCGCACGGCACGAAGCGCGAGAAGATCGCGATGTAGTTGTCCGACACGTAGTGGTAGGCGATCCCGCCGAAGCCCCCGTACCGGATGTGGCTCTCGGCGACCAGGTTGTCGATGTAGGTGTCGACCTGGGTGCCGTCGGTGCCCACGCTGCCGCCATCGCCCCACGCCCGCACCACGTCCAGCTGCGCGAACGCGTTGACCACCTCGGCGATCGCCTTGTTCAACTTGGCCAGGGTGACGTGCCGGTTGCGGGCCAGGGAGATCTCGTGCGCGGTGATCCCGGCGATATGCCGGGCCGCCTCGTAGGGGCCCATGTTCGACCCGCACGCGAACGTCGTGAGCACGTACCGGTCCTGCGGCTTCTTCAGCTTGGGCTCCTTGCCCGAGGCCGGGCCGAAGTGCCGCCACCAGCCCAGCCAGTACGCGGTACGCGACAGGATCTGGATCAGCGTCCGCTCGGGCAGCCGCGCCTTGATCTCCTCGCCCAGCTTCACCGCCGTCGCCGTGGTGCCGACCCCGACCAGCTTCTTCAGCGTCGGGACGCCGTCATCGTCGAACGACAGGTCCTCGTTGTCGTGGTACCCGGCGTCCAGGCTCGCCGCCGCGGCCGCGTGCCGCTGTTTCAACTCCGCCACGAACCCGTGCGCGTCGGAGGGCAGCCCCGCCTCCTCGCAGAAGACCGGCAGCAGCGCCCGGCACTCCTCGAACGACAGCAGGTGCTGGCTCCAGTCGCCGTACTCGGCGCCGCCGGCGACCGCGACATCGCCGGTGCGCAACTCCTCGGCCAGATAGGTGAACACCATCGCCTCGAAGTGCCGTTTGACCAGCATGCCGGGGTGCTTGCGGTCCCGGATCGCCCGCCGCCAGTTCACCGACACAAACGACAGATCCAGCGGAACCCCGTCGACGTGATCGGGGATGAAGTCCCGCTTCTTGCTCCAGTACGCCAAGGCGTGGTCCAGCGCGTCCAGGACGCTGTGGTCCTCGGAGGTCGCCTCGAACTCCAGCCGGCCGGCCAGCGCGAGCATGGTCGGCCGATCGGACTTGAAGTACTGGCCGATCAGCAGCTCGTGGTTGTCGCCGCGGTAGGCCGTCACCTCCTCGATCGCCTCCAGCTGGTCGTTGAAGCCGCCCGCCTCCTCCACCACCTGGCACACCGCCCCCATGCCGGCGGCCTGCACCCGCACCGCGTTCAGCAGCGCCTCCACCACAGCCGCTAGATCACCGGCCGGCCCGGCCGCCGGGGCGCCAGCCCCATCAGCGGTTTCATCAGCGTCCCCGCCATCCGCGCCGGGACCGGCCATCGTCGACAGCACCGACAACAGCATCTGCGCGGCAGCCGCCTGCGCCACCCCCGCCGCCCCGGTCGGCGCCAGCCCCTGCAGCACCTGCCGATACGTGCCGATCAGCTGCTCGGTCACCGCCCGCTGCCGATCATGGATCTCCGCCAGCCGCCGCTTGGCCTTGTTCACATTGACGGCCATCCGCTTGCACATCATCTGCGCCAGATCGTCGCGGGCCCGCGCCTGGGCGGTGTAGACCAGGCAGGCCAGCAGCGCCAGCCGCTTGACCTCGCTCGAATAGCTGCGGGCCAGCACATCGGCGTCCGCGGCGTGCGCCTCCCCGGCGAAATCGGCGATCTTGGAGGCGGCGATGCCCTCCAGCACCGCCGCCATGTCACCCAATCCGTTCGTCCACTCCAGATGCGCGGCCTGGCCCTTGAACTTCGACCAGGTCGCCCGCCCCGCCGCCTGCTTGAGCCGCTGCAGATCGCTCTTGCCGCCCGGCCCCACCACCAGCAGTGCCTGAAGCCGCGCCCGCGCGTCCCGGCCCAGCCGGATCCAGATCTTCTTGAAGATCGAGGAGTTCACCTCACCGCGGACCTTGGACTCCATCGCATCCAGCGTCGAGAACGCCGGCAGCTCCAGCGACGCCTGCACCAGCCGCTCCAACGCCGCGTTGATCAGGTCCGCCGGATCGTTCTTCACCCACGCCGCTTCATACATCGCCTTGCCCGCGATCTTGCGGACCTTGCCCGGCGCGTACGTCACCCCCACATAGCGCCGCACCAGCACCCGATGCGACTGCGCCGTACGCGGCGCCGCGTACACCGGCTCGACGTCCTCGCCCAACTCCAGGCACCGACGCACATGCTCGGTCACCGCCGGCGGAACCTCCCGCGCCTTGGGGAACCGCGCCATCTTCTGGAAGCACTTCAGCGCCAGCGTCAACGCCAGCAGATGCTCATCGCTATCAGTCCGCTCCCGCGCCCACACCGCCTCATCCGGCGTCGGCGTGAAGAACACATGCAGTTCCTTGGCCATCACCAGCGGCTTGAACACCGGATACGCCGTCCGCTCCGCCGTCGTCACCGCCGCACCAGCCAGCGACCAGAGCCCAGCCCGAACCCACCCATCACCAGCGACTCCCGCCACCCGCGACATCAACGGACGCGCCACACCGTAGCCACGCAACTACACCCAGCGCAGGCGAACGAGACCAAATGCTGCAGACGGGAACCAGCCAACCAACGACTGGCCAGGTCAGCGCACCCCAGCAGCCTTCAAGATCATCCCAATGTGGGTTTTGGACTTATGTGGGCTGGACCCCTATGAGCCCCTGCTCCAGGCCGGGTTCGGTGCGCTCGCCGCCGGCGTGATCACCTATCTCCTGCGCGCGATCTACCTGCTGGTGGCGCCTGAACGCGTTCCGCACACCGACGCAGAAGGGTCCCACCGCGAGTTTTGCGGTCAATACCTCACCGACGCAGACTTCGACGCCACCTCACGCGCGCTGCTGGTCCGGGCCCAGACCGCTATCGATACGATCCGGTCCTCCCGCGTGCAGCAACTGGGGCTGCTGGATGAGATGCGCACCGAGGTCGTGCTCCCCGCCCAGGAGTGGCAGATCGCCCAAGCCCTGCACACCCAGACCCGGCTGCGCGCCGAACAACAGGACGCCGCCCGCCACGACGGCCCTGACATGGACGCCGTACTGGCCCCCCCCAACGGCGGGCACTGCAACTGTCGGTCGACGGGATCACCACCCGGATCCGGGCCCTGGAGGCCTATGCCGAGCAGACACGGCTCGCCGACCAAGCGCACGCCCGCTGGGAGACCATCAACCGCCTCACCGAACGCAACGAGACCTACCTCGACCTGCTGGCCGCCACCGTGACCGATCCACTCGCAGTCGCCGAGATCCAGGACCTGGACTCCGAGGCCCGCCGCGTCGCCGAATCCCTCAAGACCAGCATCGAGGAAGCCCGCGACACCGGACGACTCCTGGTCGAGGTCGTCGAGATCGAGCCACGTCCCTGACCCCGCCTGCCCGGTCGGGCTGTTGGCGGAGCGGAGCCGATCGGCGCTGTGCGGCGCCTGGCCCGCCGCGTGCCGCGCCGGCCGATCCGCTGATGCCGGCCTGGGCGGGCAACGGCTGGTCATCGGGTACGCCCAGCGCCGCACGGTACTGGGCGTCCTGCTCAGTTCGCCGCTGCCTGAGCGCGGCCCGCCGCTGCTTCTTCCCCACCCTCGGCACTCTAGAGCCCTCGGCGGACCCTGCGCGGGCAGCCGTTCCCGCTGCCCGAAACGTCCGGTCGTTGGACTCGGCGGTGGTGACCGGCCGGCGGTCTCTTGATCTCCTGCGTGGTGCGGTGGAGGCTGGTGGGCGTGGCGGGGAAGAAGAAGGACGCCAAGCAGCGGCGTCGGGCCAAGCGGTTGGCCGAGCGGGCGGACCAGTTCGAGCGGCATGCGGCGCTGGTGAACCAGCGCGCCGGCGATTCGCGGTTCGTGCAGCGGGTGACCGACGCGCAGGGCCGGGTCACGGTGACGCCGGGCGAGGGCGAGGAGGCGCAGGTCGCTGACGCGCTGCGGCAGCAGGAGGAGCTGTTCCGCGCCGAGTTCGGCAGGGAGATGGGACCGGATGATCCGGTGTTCTTCGACCCCGACGCCGACGAGCCGGTGCCGGTCGATCCGGACAGGATGATGGCCGAGGTGCGCCAGGAGGCCGAGCGGATGACCGACCCGCAGATGCGGGCGTACCTGCTGGCGTTCGCCGACTGCGGCTACATGGTGACCGAGGCCAACCAGCACACGTTCTCCGCGCACCAGGTCGAGGCCTTCATGGACGCCGTCGAGCGGCACCTGGGCTGAACCGACCCGGTTGACCCGGTTGACGTCGCGCGGCCGCGTGCGGAGGCTGGGCGGGTGAGCGGTGACAGGGAGCGGCGACCGATCGGTGAGTTGCTGGATGAGGTCGAGCAGGACCTGCAGGAGCTGGACCCGGCCGACACGCTGGTGGCGTTGCGTGCGGTCTGGCACGCGTTCTGCGTGACCGGAGCGGCGGGCGAGCTGCTGTCGATCTGCGCCGACCCCGACACCTACGGGCCGCTGTGGGCCAACGCCGAACCGGTCGTGTCGACCGCGGTGCGCACGGTGGAGACCGCCCCCTCCCTGAAGGCGAGGTTCAGCACCGAGATCAACCCCGCCGGCGGACCGGGCGACCGGCTCGATGACCAGGCCGCGCACGCGGTCCACCGGCGCATCCTGAACGTGGCGGCGGCCATCCACGCCTACCTGCCCAGGGTGGCCGAGGGCACCACGCGCGAAGGTGATCGGCGGGTCTGTCGTCAGGCGGAAGTCCTGGCCGGTGAACTGATCGACGTCTACCAAGGGCGCCTGCGCTCGTTCCTCAATCCCTGGCGCACCTCGTTCGGGCCGGGCACCATCCGAATCCGCGGGCAGGGGCGCAGGCAGGGGCCCGGTGGTGGGTCGTTGGCGACCAAGAGCACCAACAACAAGCGGAAGCGGAAGAAGAAGCGCAAGCGGTAGTGCGCCCTGTGGCCTCGGGGCGTGATGCGGCAGGGGAGCGAACATCCCTCCAAGGAGCGGCGGCTGGCGGCGGGAAGTCGCGAGTCCGCGCAGGTGACGGCGGGTGCGCTCAGCTGGAGCTGGAGGCTGATCCCTCGGGATCTCCAAACCAGCGTCCGACCACGCCCTGGCACCAACCCTTCGGCGCTGGCCGAGCATCCGCCCGCAACGCCGACCTCATCTACCTGATCGCCGCCCGCCCGGCCCGCTCGGGCGCCGCATGACGCCCTCAGCTTGCCGATCGTTCCGGCCAGTGCCCCGGCAAGAGACCTCGGGACTGGCGCCGCGCACGCCTCCATGGTCCTCGCCTCCCTGGTCCGCAGCTCCAACGGCTGACCACCGCCGACCGCCCCGGCACCAGAACCCACGCGACCGGTCGGCGGCGCGGTCGGGGGACTGCTGGCCAGGGGTTATGGTGCTTCGCGGCCGACGTCGCGCGAGTGCGGTGTGTCGCCCCATCGCCCCGGTAGGCGGTGACGATGACCCCGTCGGGTGAGTGGCCGCCCCATTCGTCGGGCCAGCCGTTGTAGAGCGCCGCCATCTTCTCGCGCAGCAGCTCGCTGGACAGGTCCACCTGGCCGGCCTCGTCGGTGATCTGTCCGCGCTCGACCTGCTGTTGCACCTCGGCGATGGCCTCGACCCAGGCCACATCCCAGGTCGCGACCGTCGCGTGATGACCTGATTCCTCCGACGCGATGTGCAGCAGGCCGTATCCGCCGGGGATCGGTTTGAGCCCGGTGACCGCGCACGCGCGCCGGTAGGCGCGCCCACCGCCGAGCTTTGCCGGGGTCAGGAACGCATACTCGCGCAGGATCGGCCGCTCGATTCCCACAGGCCCGCGCACAATCCCCTCCGATCATAGGTCGAACGACCGGGGGCATGATCGTCCTACCCCGTGCTGTCCAGAGTCACGCACGTCGTCGCCAGCGTTCCGCAGGCGTCTGGCATGACCCCGTGACCACGTCGGCAGCCGAGCGTTCCCGCGCAGGCTGTCGGCCGCGTGGTAGCCGGTCCGGGGACTTCACGCCAGCACAGTACGCCCGCGGCCGACAGCCTGCGCGGGCCGTCTCGTTCTGCGACACTCATGCTGTGACCGGCATGCCCCCGTCCGGAGCTGGAGCAGGTGTCCCGGTGAGCCCGAGCGAGGCGCTGCTGCGCGAGCATGCGGCGCTGCGGGAACGCGTGCTCGACGAGCACATGTTCGCCGTCGTCTACGGCCCGCCGTTGCCGGCGACGATGCGGTTGCAGCTGTTCACCGCGCCGGACGCGCGGCCGGTCGTGGTCGCGATCCAGTCCAGCAACGAAGGTCCGTCGCTGGTCAACGCCGCCGAGACCTACGTCGGCGACGCCTGGCGTCGGCTCTGCCCGGACGAGCCGCGGCCGCCGCTGTGGGTCCAGCGCCAGATCTTCCCCGACGACCACCGCGCGAACTACGGGATCGACCTGGTGACGTTCGAGAAGGCCGATGCCACCACGCACACCGTCGCCGGGCCGCAGTGGGGCCCGATCGACGACGAGATCCTCGCCCGGCTGGTCGGTAGCCCGGTCGACCGCGGCCGCGGCGATGGGTACGTGCCCCGGCCACCCGAACCCGAACCCGAACCGCGCCTGCTCGTCGCCCCGGTCGTGCGCCTGCCGCGGCCGCGCACCTGCCGGGCTCCGGACTGCATGCCCGCCGCCGGGATCCCATGGACTCGCCGGGTGGTCCGTCAGCTTCGCCCCCGCTTCGCGGCGCGCGACTGCTGCTGGTACCACGGCGGCTCCTGGCACGTCGTCACCCGCGCCGCCATCGATCTCCGCCGCCAGGCCCAGCGCGAGGGCGCCACCGCCAGCGAGCTGCTCGACCGCACCCGCGAGCTCGCCCACGACGCCGAGCTGCCCGCGTGGGAACACGAGGCGCTCCTCAGCCTGCTGGTGGACCCGATCCTCCCGGGCCGGACCGGCTTCATCAACGGGAGCCACCGATCCCAGGCCATGCTCGACCAAGGCGTCCGCCAGGTGCTCGTGGTCGAGTACGTCGACCCGCCGGACCGGGCCGAAGCCGATGCCGCCCTCGCAGCGTGGGCGGCCAAGCACACGCCGGGGCACCCATGAACCGTCTTCCCGACGACGACCCGTGGTCGACCGGGCACACGCGGCGGCGCTGGATCCCGCACATCCCCGACAGCCCCGAGGGCTTCGACGCCCTGGGCCCGCGCCGCGTCCCCACCGGCGTCATCGCGGGCATCCCCGTGCCCGACCAAACCAGCTCCCAGCACGTCGCCGACCAGCTCGCCGCGCTGCTCAACGCCCGCCCCGCGCGCATGGCCGCGGCGGTGTGGGCCGTGTTCCGGCACGAGTTGCATCCGCGCTCGCACATGGGCGAGGCCCTGGCCAAGATCACCGACCCGGCACTCCCTGCCGGATGGCGGCACTGCTACGCCGAAGCCCTGGCCTGGACGCCCGGCACCCCGCCGACCGACTGGACGCCGGCGCCGGTCGAGAACGTGCAGCGCGTGGTCCGGTGTCTCGACGCGGTGTGGCCCTGCCCCGGCTTTCCTCCCGGCGCCCATCCGCTCAATGCCGAAGGCTTCATGATCGCCAACCCGGACGTCCGTTTCGCCGGTGCGGCTCCGCCGCCGGGCTTCCAGCCCTTCCCATGACCGCAGCCCTCCCCGCAACATGCAGTCTATTCGCGATTCTGGATCACGTTGAACGAGCCTTACCGTGACCCAGAATCCTGCCTACGCGCCGCACTCTTGCAGAATGTAGGGCGAGATGGTGGCCAGGTCGTCGGGCGATGCCGGTTCAGTGGGTTTTGGCCCCCCGCTGAGAGTGATGAAACAGCCCCCGAGCACTGAGCTCGTGGGCTGTTTCGTTTTCCGGTGGTTGCCGTATGCCTGGCTGTGGTCGCCCGCGTTACGAAGACCTTACGTGCCCGCACATGGAGAACCGGTCGAGGCGGCGCCGGGTCATACCCCGATGACGGCCGTCCCGTCGGGCGAAGGGGGATGTGATGGTGCTGCGTATCCGGTTCACCACCGACGACCTGTGCCGGGTTCGAGTGGCCGGCGGGCCGCACCCGCTGTGGGAAGCGATCCTCAGCATCAATAGCCTGCAGTCGCCGAAGCTGCCGTCGGCGTACCGGCCCTGGCGGGATGCGGTGACCGCCACCGTGCGGTGCGGCGCCGTGGATGATCGCTGGCTGCGGGCCGCGGCGATGCTGGTGCCGGCGTCGGGGAACTTCCCGGACTTTCTCACGCCCACGATTCCCGAGATCGACCCCGAGGCGCACTACGAGACCATTCTCGCGTTGCCGACAGAGGCCGTGCGGGCCGACCTGCAGCGGACCTTCCGCCGCCAGCGGCCACCGGAATGGGCGCTGCGGCTGCACCGGCAAGGCGACACGCGGCGGCTGATCGACGTGCTGCGCCGTTATCACGACCTGGCGATTGAGCCGGTATGGCGGCAGGTGCACCAGCGCGTCGAGATCGATCGCGCGCGCTTTGCCCGGCATCTGCTCGACCGCGGGGTCGAGGGGCTGCTCGCTGGCCTGCATCCGTCGATCCGCTGGCGCAACCCGGTGCTCGAGGCCGACTATCCGGCCGACAGGACCGTCGAGCTCGCCGGGCGGGGCCTGCTGATCGTGCCCGCGCATTTCTGCTGGGGCGCGCCGGTCACGCTGATCGACGGTGAGCTGACACCGACACTCGTCTGCCCTGGCGGCGGCGAGCCGCACCCGCCGTCGCCGGACCTGGCCGGGGACCGCATCGAACGGCTCGGCCGGGTGCTCGGCACGACCAGAGCCCGGCTGCTCGGCGCGCTGGCCATCGCCGGATCCACCACCGAACTGGCCGCCCGGCTGAACATCTCACAAGCCGCCGTCAGCCAGCACACCACAGCGCTCCGCGAATCCGGGCTGCTGAGCACCCACCGGGTCGGCCAATCGGTGCGGCATGCGCTCACCCCGCTCGGGCGCCGGCTCGTCGACGGCTGACCGCCCCCCTGACGCGGCTTTTCGTGCTCTGCTTAACAGTTCTTTTCGCCGACACGCTCTTGGTGGAGAGTACATCCCAATAGCCATCCCAGAAGGAGAAAAATGATCAGTAAAACTCCACGAAGACAGCGGAAACTGGTCGCGGGCATCTTGCTGGCGGTCGGCTTCCTCGTCACGACGATCGCCGGTGCCGTGCCCGCGTCGGCGGCGGCTCAGGCGCCCCGGGCCGCGGCGGACACCTGCTGGACGAAGGACATCACCAGGCCGTACCCCAACTGGAAACTGAATCCGACCGGCGCCGTACGGCTACAGGTGTGCTATCACCGGTCCGGCACGGGGTACGCCTACGCCCGGGCCCGGCTGATCGGGCTGGCTCATACCCATATGTGGGGCAAGGTCGGCATCGAGTTCCGCGGCTGCCCGAGCAACGGATATGCCAACGGCCACAACGAGATGGTGTTCCCCGGAAATCCGGACAACCACACCGGGTTCGACTACGGCACCCAGGCGTACGGCGGCACCTACTTCAGGGTGCTCCAGTCGGGCAGCATCTACTTCCCGTTGGGCACGCTGGTGAAGGTGCGGATGTTCACCGGCGGGGCGGTCTTCGGAAATCCCCATCAGTGGCCAATATGGGCGCTTACACCCAAGGGCCCGACGGTCGGCGGATGGGGCCCCGGCGAATACTACGACTATCCCTGCGTACGCATCTGATCGTCCGTTCCGGACGACATCGACGATCTGGGCGGTGCCGTCACCGGCGGCACCGCCCAGCAGCGTGGAATCGACGAGACAGATGTCCGGCGTTTGCGCTGTTCAGAGAGTTTCGCCGAGCACCCACCCAAGATCCTCAACTGGGGCCAACTCAGCTTCGCATCTGGGGCCTGTTCTCACTCGCCGAATCATCCGCGACGTCGTCGAGCGGGTGACCCCCAGCGTGCTGGCCGCCCGGGCCGCCGGACGAACCGAGCCCCAGCAGATCCTGGCCGAGCATGTACGGCACACCGTCGACCTGTTGCTGGACCGCTCCCGGGTGCTCGCCGACAAGGTCACCGCCGGGCAGGCCGCAGTGGTGGGCCTTCGCTACCGCTTGGCCGACGGCAACGCCGAGATCGTCGCGTCCCGCGGCCTGGACGCTGCGAGCTCCGCCGTGCCCTGACCGTCCCGACGCCAGGGCCCCGACCGCTGGGGCCCTGGCCGCCCCTGGCCGCAGCGCCGGTTCCCACATCGTGGGATCACGTGGTGGTGGCGGTCCAGCGCTAGGTGTTCGCGCGGCCGGTCGGCTCTGGGGACTGGACGGGGAGCGAGGTCTGGCGGAACTCCTCGGCCGCGCCCTGCAGCTTGCGTACCGCGTCGGCCAGCCGGCCGCGGACCGCCAACGCCCGCATATGCGCGGCCTCCGGCTGCAAGGTGGCCTGCTCGCCGAGCCGTCGCGTGGCATCCTGACCGACCGCCTCACACCACCCGGTGACCTGCCGCAGCGCCACCTCGGCGGCGTCCAAGGCCTCCTCCAGCGCATCGGCTGACCACTCCTGCCGGCCCATCAGCTCCCCCTCCGCGACCGAATCCACAGTGCCCATCCCCCCATGATGGCCCACCCAGACAGCCCCACCCAGCCGGCCCATGCCACCGGCCACCCGGATTCTTCTAACCCGGCGCTTTCTTACCCGGCGCCGTCCTGTGCGCCGCTTTGCCCGGCCGCGGCACGGGCGAGGTGTTCGGCCTGGCAGGCAGCGCACCGCCCGGACCACCCGTAACCGGCGCACGCGGCGTACTCCACGGCGGTCATCATCTCCGCGCATTGGCGGCAATGGCGGCTCGCGCTGCGGGCAACGGCGACGACCGGGAGCAGGTGCGCCGGCGGCCAGATCCGCAGCCCGCCCATGGTGCCGCGCGGCCGGCGTTCGGTCCGGTAGCCCGCACTGGCCAGGACGGCGGCGACGTGCGCCAGCACCTGCGGCGGCCGGGACCGATCATCAGCGTCACCGCAGACCGACACCACGCAGCAGGCGTCGTCGGTGCTGTCCACCGTGAACCCGCCCGGCGCGGGTGCCTGCGGGCAGCCCGCGGCCCGCAGCACGATACGGATCTGCTCAGCCGTCCAGTCCCGCTCGGTCCACAGCGGCCGCGCATCGACCGCGTAACCGAACTGCGGCCCCTCCCGCAGGTCGGCCATCAACACAACAGGATCCTCTCAACCAGCACCGGCCGGCGGCACGACCTCCAGCCCGGTGACAACCGCCCCACTTGCGCCCATCCCAAGGCGGGTCACCCCGTGTGGCGGGGACCCGCCGCGCGGCGAAGCCGGTTGGCGATCGCCAATCCCAACCCCTCCTCCACCGGCAAGGAGGCGACGATGAGGTCGCATCCCCGCTGGTCGAGTTCGCGTAGGAACCCGTACAGCCCGCGCGCATAGGCGGCCATCGAACCAGGGACCGCCACCACGGCGTGCGCCTTCACCAAGGCGCCGGCCAACGACGGCGGAACAAGGACGCCCACACGGCGCCCCCGCTCCTGGGCGAGCTCGGCTTGGCGGACCACCTGCTCAGGATCGACCAGGACGACCCGTGCCCGCGGCGCGTAGTGCGAGGGATGCTGGCCTGGCACCCGGACCCGGCTCGCCGTGGGGACCTCCAGCGGGCACCCCAGCACCGCCTGGAGGTCCTCGCGCGTCACTCCGCCGGGCCGCAAGATGGCCGGGGCCCCGCCGGTGGCGTCCACGATGGTCGACTCGACGCCGACCTGGCAGGAGCCACCGTCCAGCACCACGTCGACCCCACCACCCAGCTCAGCACGCACATGGCCGGCCGTAGTGGGGCTGACCTGGCCGAAACGATTGGCCGACGGGGCTGTGACACCACCGCCGAAGGCCTCCAGCAGCGCCAGCGCGACGCGATGATCGGGCACGCGCACGGCCACCGTCTCCAGCCCGCCCGTCGCTTCCAAGGGCACCCGGCCACCACGCCGCAAGACCAGCGTGAGCGGCCCCGGCCAGAACCGCTCGGCCAGCACCCGCGCCACCGCCGGCACCTCAGCGACCCAGCCGTCCAAATGCTCCGCACCGCCGAGATGAACGATCAGCGGATGGGAAGGCGGACGCCCCTTGACCTGGAAGATGCGCCTCACAGCGACCGGATCCTCAGCGTTGGCGCCCAAACCGTAGACGGTCTCGGTCGGGAAGGCCACCAGCCCACCGGCACGCAGCACACCGGCCGCCTCCTCGATATCACTGGTCCTCGCTTGTCACCTTGCCGTCACCCGCGCAAGCCTAGGCGCACCCAAGAGGCCCGCGACGACGCGTTCGCGCAGCCGCCCCGCGATCCCGTTCTGCCGTACTACCAGGGCCGCCCCCTACGCCGGCTGGGAAGCCGACCGCGCGAGCGGCTGACCCGGTCCTGAGACGCCCCCCTCAACCTGGTGGGCGCCCGCAATCAGGCGCTGATCGCTACATTGCGGCTCGCCGTAGTTCAGGACTCCCGGCCACGCTTATTACAGGACCTGCCCTTGCCCCTGGGGCGGCGCCGAGATCTGGGTGGGGTGGGCGAGGATCCAGGTGTAGAGGATCTCGTGCAGGCGGCCGTCCCAGTGCGGGCGGTTGTAGATGCTGGTGGTGGTGCCGGTGTGGCCGAGCAGGCGGCCGACGCGGGGCTCGTCGACGTCGGCGGCGCGGGCGGCGGTGCCGATGCCGGCGCGCAGGGAGTGCGCGGCCAGGGCGTCGACGACCTCGTCAGGTTGTCCGGCGTCGGCGGCGGCGTCCTTGACGGTGGTGGCGACGTACCGCTCGGACAGCGCGGTGGCGCGGACGTTGCCGCCGGCGGTGATGCCCGACAGCAGCGGCGGTGCGGCCTGGCCGGTGCGGACCCGGCGGCGTCGGGCGAGGTGGCGGCGCCGGTCGGCGGCCTCCAGCCAGGCCAAAGTGGCGCGCACCGGGCACAGCCAGGCCAGCTCGGCGGGCGCGTACGGGATGTCGATGGCGCGGCCGGCGCCCTCCTGGTCCGTTTTGCTGTGACCGAGGGTGATCCGCAGGCCCTGTTCGAGGAGCTCCAGGTCGTCGACCCGGATCGCGGTGAACTCGGTGCGGCGGACCCCGGCGAAGAACCCCAGTAGCAGCAGGCAGCGGTCGCGGAGCGCGATCAGGTAGGCGCGGCGGACGGCGGCGCGGGCGGCCGGGTGCGGGCGCGGCGGGACGGGCCGGGCGCCGACCATGGCGGCCAGCAGCGGGAGGGAGACGGCGTCCTTTCCGGTGGCGTGCACGCCGTGGGTGCGGCGCATGCCGCGGCTGATCTGCCGGATCCACGGGTGGTCGGTGGGGGTGGGCTGCCCGGCCTCGGCATGCTTGTGCCGGATCGCGGCGATCCGCTGCGCCACGGTGCTCATCGCGATGCCGGTGCGGCCCAGCTCGGCCAGGTACAAGGCGACCACCTCGACCTCGGTCGGCCGCGCCGGCACCCCGACCGGCAGACCGAACCGGGCGCAGAACCCTTGGAACTCGGCCCAGCCGTGCGCGTACTTGCTGCGGGTGGCGGGCGCGTGCGCGGCGGCCAGGTACCCGGCGACGTCGGCGGCCAGCGCCGCCAGGTAGGCGGCGCCGCCAGAGTCGGCGTCGGCCGTGACGCGTGCACGCACGAACTGCGCCAGGTCCGGGACGGCGCCGGGGCCACCGGCCGGGGCGACATCGGCCGGTGCCGCGGGGACCACCTGGCCCTGCAGCGGCTCGTCGGCGGGTTCCGGTGTCGAGGGAGCGGCGACTTCAGTCATCGGGCTCTGTTCTTAGTGGGAGTCGTGGTGGGCGGTTCTGCCGCGGTGTCGGTGCTGCGATTTTTCCGGCGGGGTGTCAGCGGCCGGGCCGATTGAGTCTCGGCTCAGCTTTCGCGCTGGCGGCGCGCAGAACCACCTCGGCGTCCAGCCCGGCGGTGCGGCAGGCGTCGGTGAACCGCTGTGGATCGGTCCGGGCGAAGAAGATCAGGCAGTCGCCCAGGGACGAGTCGATGCGGTATCCGGCGGCCACCAGCCAGAGCGTGTCGCCGACCTCGCCGTGGTGTCGTCCCAGGAGGCTACGCAGCATTCGGGTTCGGCGGGTGGGCTGCCCCCGGCCGGCCAACCCCAGCAGCGCCGGCACGACGATGATGCAGCCGATGAGGCCGCAAAGGCCCAGTGCGATCCATGCGAGACCGGTGACCAGCCACGCCCACCTCGCATGATCGCCCGAAAGACCCGGCAGGCGGGACAGCAGGAACAACGCCGCCGTGGTGACCGCTCCCGCGGCCCACCACCCGGCTGATGCCAGCAGGTCGCTACGCAGGCCCGGCTGCTGGAGGTATTCCCGGCGTGTCATGTGCGGCGGCGCTGGTGTCGGCCATGGACGGGGGTGGTCTCCAGGAACGGCGCCGCCGATGTGGTCTCGGGAAGAGCTCATCGCTCATTCCTTGCGCCATCGGTGTTGTCCGAGCCGTCGGAGTCGCCGACGCCCCCGTTCAGTCCTCGGGCCGCGCCGGGCTCGGCGGCGGGCTCGGCGGCGGGCTCGGCGGCGGGCTCGGCGGCGGGCTGTTCGGCGGGGGCGCCGGTCCCGGAACCGGCGGCAGGGTCCGCCAGGGAGCCGGCGAAGGCGGAGGCGGGGTCGGCGTCAAAGATCAGCGGGCGGGCGGCGTAGTCGCCCAGGATGCCCAGGGTGAGGGGGGTGTGGTCGGTCTTGCCGGCCGGTGGGAGGCGGATGTCGAGTGCGGCGCGGTGGGCGCGGCTGGGGCGGTGGGTGAGTTTCTCCACGGCCGCGGTCTCCTCGGGAGTGGGGGCGATGTCCTTGAGCGTGGAGGCCGAGCGCGCGGCGGCGGCGGCGAGCGCGGGCCAGGGGACCGGTTCCGGGGTGATGAACTCGCGGCCCCAGGCCACGCCGAGCGCGCGCAGCAGCTCGGCGGTGCGGGTGAGCCGGTCGGCGTGCTGCAGCATCGCGGTGACCAGGTCGGTGTTGGTGGCGGTGCCGTCGGCGGCGCCGGGCAGCAGCGCGGTGACGTCGACGCCGATGTCGGTCAGGAAGTCCAGCAGTTCGGGCGGCGGCGGCTGCCGCCGCCCGGTCCCGCCGGGCGGCCACGACTGGCCCGGCTGGTCTCGCTCGGCGGCGGGAGCAGGGCTGGGGACGGATGAGTCGTCGCCGTCGATGGGCCTGAAGGTGTCCAGGTTGGTCAGCGAGCTCTTGCGGCGGGGCATGAGGTCCTTTAGATAGCTGGCGGGCGGCCGGGAAATGGCGGCCGGGGAACTCGCGGGCGAGGCGGCCGCGGCCGGGTCAGGGGTGGCCGGTGCGGTGGCCGCGGGCGCAGGCGGTGATCGGGGCCAAGTGCTCGATCAGCTCGGACCAGGAGTAGCTGCGGTCGTCGGGCGGCTCGCCCTTCCGGCGCCGGGGCGACCAGCCGTCCGCGGGCAGCGCCCCGAACCGGTCGTGTTCGTCGGCGTGCCGCTCCCACACCGTGCCGTCGCAGTCCACGACCTGCCGCACGTCATCGGTCGGCGGGCCGGACCGTGCGGGGTCGGACCAGGTCTTGGGGAGCGCCCAGGACGGGTCCAGGGTGTCGAGGGAGTTGCGGCGGGCTTCGGTCAGCGCCAGCCGGGCCGCCTGGCGGCGGTGGGCCGGATCACGATAGGAGGCGACCTCGGGCAACGCGAGCACGTCGCGCACCGTCAGGTCGGCCGCCAGCCGCTCGTAGCCGATCTCGGCGGCCGAGGCCGGGACCTGGTCCAGCGGTGGCTCCAGCGGTGGGTCCAGCGGTGGCTGCATCGAGGTCGCCTCTCCCGTGCACGGTCCGGCGGGGCGCCCTGAGCCGCGGCCGCGCGGACGGCCGGGAGCACACCCGGTGATGTTCAGGGCATCGGCCGGTTTCCGGCCGGTGCATCAAGGAACCCTAGCGTGGACGGTCGACAACGGTCGGCCGAAACACTGCAGCAGGGTGGAACTCATCCGGTCGGCGGTGACCCGCAGCCTCGGGCGCCGGGCATCACCAGGACGGTGGGCATCGCAACGGGTGGAAGACGGCGCCCGGCACACTGTCGGGCGCCACGGAAGATTTCAGTGCATGGCGTGGCTGACCTGGGGGTTGAAATCTTGGCGAGGTGTGTAGGCGGCGACGGTGTGCCAGTGAAGGTTTCAGTTTTGAGGTGGCAGGGTTCAGCTTGCCTCGGCGGGTGGTTCCTGGCGGCCGGGGTTGCCGTTGTGGTGGATGTTGTGCTGCTTGCGGAATTTGTCGTAGCCGCGGGTGGCTCGGCGGTCGATCACGACCTGGTCCAGGACCTTGCGGGTGATGGCTTCTTCGCTGCTGACGACGGCGCGGATGGCGGCCTCGCGGATGAGCAGGGAGAGGCTGGCGATACTGCCGCCGGTTCGGTGGTGCAGGTATTCGTGGTCGCGGATGAGGGTTCCGGGTTTGTGGTCGAGGAGGACCAGGGCGTCTTCCATGGTCTTGACGACGTTGGCCCAGGCTCGTCGCTCGTCGTCGGTTCCGATCGTGAAGAGGCCGAGTTTGTGGAGGCTGTTGCGGCCGGAGGTCTGGGTGGCGCGTTCGCTGGCGCCGCCCTCCAGGAACAGGCCGGAAGTCTCCAGGTCGTGGCCGGTGAACACGAACGTGGCGGCGCAGTGGTTGGCCAGGTATTTGAGGTGGTCGTTGACGACTTTGCCCTCCTTGGCCGACAAGTCCAGGAAGTGAACGTCGTCGATAATGATCAGCTGGACGCCGCAAAGGCCGGTGGCGCGGAGCACGGCGTCGGTCATCTCGTTCTTGGTCGCGGCGCGGCGGAGGGGAAGGTTGAACCATTCGGCGAATGCGGCGGACAGGTCCTTGGGGGTGGCTTGGGAGGGGATGCTGATGTAGACGACCGGGGTGTAGTCGACGATGTAGCCGTCGTTCTCGTGCGGCTGGAACTTGTGCGGCTCACGGCGGCGCAGGGTCTTCTCGAGGTCGGCGGCGAACAACTTGACCAGGGTGGATTTGCCGACGGTCGGCGGTCCGTCGATGACCACTCCGCGGCGGGCGCCGGCGGGCTGGTGCGCGTTGGCGAGCAGCTTGATCTTGATCGTTGTGGATGTGTTTCATTTCCGGGGTGCGGATGAGCACCAGGGCGCTGTGCCAGGCGTGCCGGGCATGGTCGAAGTCGTCTTTGGCCTCCTCGGCGAGTTTCTGGTAGCCGGCGGAAGTGAGGAGTTCGGGCCGGATGGGTGGGACTGCGGCCAGGTAATGGCGCCACTCCTCCTTGGTGCGGGGTTCGGCGAGGCCGGGATGCAGCGGACCAACGGCCATTCACAGCTCCGGGGAGGGCGGCTCGTTTGGGTCCCAAACCTCGCAGCCGTCGAGGTCGGACAAGTCGAAGCCGGACAGGTCAGTGGTGTCGGCGGTGTCTGAAGGCGGATCGGGAACGGGCCTCAGCACGGGCGAGTGCGCGGTCATCTGGTGCAGTGCGTCCACGGCTGCCGGGTGCGGTTCGTGCGGGGCGCCGACGGCCGGGACGGCCTGTTGCCGGTCGCGGGCGGCGGCACGGGCGCGTTCGGCGTCGCGGGCCATGCGTTTGCGGTCGGTGCGGGTCCAGGACTCGGGGGCGTCCATCCGGTTCTGCAGCTCGATGAGCGCGGCGGCGACGTGCTCCTGGTCGCGGGCGGCCAGGTCACGGACGCCGAGCAGCCGCTTGACCTCGCGCAGGGTGATGTCGGTGAACGGCTGGTGCTCATCCAGGGCGTGGGTCCAGCGCAGCAGGTGCCAGGTGCCGTCGGCGGGGTCGTGGAAGTAGGCGTGCAGCAGGTTGCGCGGGTCGATGCGGATCGGCCATTTGCCGCCGGGATAGGGGGATCTGGCGCCCCGGTAGCGGCGTAGCACGTCGCCCCAGTAGTGCAGGTAGTCGATCTGGACGCCGTCGGGCCGGATGAGCCGGCCCTCGATGGGCAGCAACTCGAAGTACAGGGCCGGGTCGGTCGGGCAGGTGACATAGCCGGTGCGGGCGACGGCCAGGGCGTAGGCGTCGTTGGGAGAGAGCCGCTCGTCCGGGAAGCCGGGTGGGATGAGGCCCTTGTGGTGGCGGCGCTGATAGATGGACACGACGTATTCGGTGAAGAACTCGCCGAGTTCGGTGATGGTCCAGCGGGCGAGCTTCTCGATGCCGACGCCGCGGTGGACGACGTCGTAGCCCTTGTAGCCGGCGACGTGCTCGCTGAAATGGGTGCGGATCGTGCCGAAGACCCGCTCGACCTTGGCCTTGTCGGTCGCGGTGAGGATCCGGGCGTCCTGGATGCTGATACCCAGGGTGCGGCAGGCGCGCTTCATGACGTCGGACTGGTAGGGCTTGCCGTGGTCGATGACGATGGTCTCGGGATAGATCACCGGCAGGGCGGCGGCGTCGGCGAGCCGCTGGTCGGCCTCGATGATCCGCTGGACGGGAATGCTCATCGCGGCGAACCGCAGCGCATCGTCCCAGCCGGGCCGCATGGGGGTGGGGACCAGCACGTCGGCCAGCAGCATCCCGATGTCGATGCCCTTGGTGCCTTCGGCGGTGAAGGTCCAGGCCAGCACGGAACGGGTGGCGACGTCGAGGGCGACGGTCACTTCCACCTTGACGAAGTCGTCGGTGTCGGGGTCGTAGGCGAGCACGTCCAGCGGGGTGGTGTCCATCATGACGATCTCACCGGGGCGGGCGGCGTCGGTGCGGCCGGGTTCGCGGTCAGGCGGTTGCGTTTGGGTGCGGCGAGTGGTGGCGGGCCCGGACGGGGACCGGTTCAGCAGCAGCCTCACGATCCGGTAGAAGGTGCGCTCGGGCGGCAGCGTGACCTTCCCCTGGCCGTGCTCGAAGTCCAGACGGTTCTGGACGCGGCGGCGGAACCGGCCGCCGACGGTGGCCGAGGAGTCCTCACGTTCGGCGCCGTACTGGTCCCCGATGGCCTGGATGATCCGCGGATCGATGCCGGCCAGCGGGTTGCGGGCACGGGTCTTGCGTTTGTCGACCAAACCCCACAGGCCCTGGGTGTGCCAGGAGTCCAGCAGCTGCCAGACCCGCCTGCCGGTCAGTCCCAGCTCGGCGGCCTTGGCCTCGACGCGTTCGTTCTGGGACCGGCCCGGGTGGTAGTCAGCTCGAGGTTCACCTTCGGCCGGGTGCGCGGGGTCGCCGGACCGGTAGCCGGTGGTGGCCTCCAGCAGATGCGCCTCCAGCTCCAGCACCCGCTTCTTGACGTCGTCGGGAAGCCCCTCCAAGACGGCCGACGGCTCCAGGCGGATGCCTTCCTCGGCATCGGCGGGAGCGGCCGCGGCCCCATAGCTGGGATCGGCGATCAACTCGGCCAGCCCGACGATCTGCCCATGACCGGTCTCGGACTGCAGCCGGACGCAGGGGCCGGTCAGCCCGATCACCTTGTGGCGCTCATCTTCGAACTCGACCCAGTCGCCGTAGGCGATCTGGACCTTTGCTCGTTCAGGGTTCACCGGTGGTTCTCCTCGGCGTGTCCGGCTTGGGGGCGGTGCCCGTCCCCTGGGGCCGTCAGCGGGGCGGTCAGTTAGTCCGTCGGCGGGGCCGCCGGTGGGGCTGCGCGGGGGGTGGGGCTGCGCGGGGGCGGTCGGGGTTGGTGTGCAGCAGCGTGGTCTCGCGGAACGGGGCGTCCAGGTCGACCAGTAGGTGCTGGTGCCAGCACAGGTGGAACACGACCGGGCGGGCGATGACCGGGTTCGTCGTGAAGCTGAGCAGTTCGGCCAGGGTCACCGGCCGCTCGGCCAGGGTGAGGATCGGGCCGATCAGCTCAGTTCCGGCATACAGGGGACGGCGGAACCCGGCCAGCCAGGAGATATTGGCCCAACGCCCGGGGTCGACGCCGCCGAGCATGTCGTAACGCCAGCCCAGGACCGCGCAGGCGGCCGCGGTGCGGCGGGCCTGCAGAACCACCTCGGGCCGGTCCAGGTGCCGGGGGTTCTTGACGTCGACGACCAGGGCGCTGCCATCGGCCATCCGGGCGAAGATGTCGGGGACGTGCCACCAGTCCCCGCCGGCGTCGGCGCCGTCGAACCGCAACGCTTGGGAGCTGAGGTTCACCACGCCGTCGTCGAAGTCCAGCATGGTCAGATGCTGGGATTCCAGGTAGCTCTCGTAGGCGATCAGGTCGCTGGTGGTCGCCGCCCAGTACTTGCCCGGGGTGTGTCGTTGGCCGTGGTAGCTGGGGATGCCCCGGATCGCCGGGACGTCCTCGAAGGGGACCTGGTTGATCAGCGGAGCGGTGTCGGCGTTCACCGGAACGACCCGGATCTGGCCCGTGGACGGGTCGATGTGGTGAAGGACCAGGCCGGTTCCGGCCGTGACGCCACCTCTGCCCGGCGGCTTGGCGGAGGTCGTCCGCCGTGCGGTTGGTCCTGAGGTCACCGGTCACCTCCATCCTTTCGGGAACGCGGCGGTGAGGCGGGCGTAGCGCAAGGCGGCCCGGTGGGCACCGGGAAGGACCATCGTGTCCAGGGCATCGGCGAGCGGGCCGGGCACCGGCAAGGCCCGCAGCAGGTTGTGGTGCCGCGACCGGCTCCGCCGGGCCGCTGCCGACACCAGCGGGTCCAGTGCGTGGCGGCAGGATTCCAGGTCCGGGGCGGCCAGCACGGGGTGCGAAGCGATCAGCAGCGCTGCGGCCAGGGGCGCGGTCGCGGGCATCCGTCTCTTGCCGCCGCCCCCCTGCGGCCCTGGCTTGGCCTGACGCCGCTGATCCTCGCTGAGCGCCTCGGCGATCTGCGGCACCGCCCCGATGACCGGATGCCTACCCGGGTCCGGTGCCAGGGCGAACCGGACCAGGACGGTCAGGAAACGCAGCGCCGCGAACCAGCCCATCGCATCGACCGGGCCGCCCGCGATCGGGCGGGGTGCCCCCCGCGCGGCCTCCAGCACCGCTCGCTGGGCCTGCACCATGGTCTCGGGGACGGTGGTGGCGGGCAGGACGCCGTAGGGCCGAAGGCACCGGTTCCGAGCGTCGCCGCCCGCCCCGGCCATCACCTTGTTGCAGCAGCGATGCGGGTCGGTGAGCCCGGTCATGCTCGGCCCGGTAGGCTGGGCGCGGCGGCCTCGGCGTAGCCGGATGCCGCAGCCCGGGCAATCGTCGACCAGCAGGAGCCGGTGAGCGGGGCAGCAGGCGGCCACGCCCAGTTTCCACCACAGTGGCCAGACCGGCTCGCCGGCCAGACACGCCGGACACGCCCGGCTCCCGTGGAAGATCGCCCATTCGCGGACCGTCAGCGCCTGGACGACCTTGTGGTCACCGGCATCCATGGCGGCCAGATCGAAGCGGGAGAAATGCAAAGGCCCCTCGCCATAGTGCGTCAGCACCGAGCCGGCGAAAGTCTCCGGGGACAGGCCGGTGGCTGCTCGCAGGCTCTCGCGGCTGCGGAGGGGGAGCGCGATCCCAAGCAACGACGGCGTGGTCTGGTGACGGCACGTCCGCAGTCCGAGCCTTGCGGCGGCCTGCCCCTCAGGAAGGCCCAGGTCGGCGGCCAGGCGACAGAGCCACGAGGTGAACGACTCCCCGGCCCGCGGCGCAAGCACCACCGGCAGACGACGCGGAAGAACACCCCTCAACCGAGCAACGGCCCCACTCCCGCCCTCGCGCCCGGCCGCCTGACCCGCCGCGGCGTCCGACTCGAGCAACCCCGCCGCGCCGACCTCACCCCGGCCGGAAACCGGGTCAAGGACAGGCAGCGCGGACATTTTCCATCCTCCCCCGGCCGGATCACTTAGGTTTGCAGATTATATCCCTGCAAAGCTGGGCGAGTGCCCCCCAGAGCATGCATCAGGTGCCAATGTGCCGATCAAGGCCACCACCGCCCGGCCGGCGGTGCATTATATTCGTGCCGTCATGGGCGCTCAAGGCGCACTTAACACCGATTGAACCAGGACTTTCCTCTCAAATCGGATGCACGGCTCGGCAAGCCCTCCCGGTTCCACTCAAGGCCACTGCTCCATTCCTTGATCAGCGAGCGACTCAATAACGAGACCGCTGACAGTCTCGACAGCTTGATCATCGGAGTTGTTACGTTCCTTGGCACCCCTCGGCTTCATCGAACCCGGTGGGCTTCAGCCTGGACACTGCCGCCGGGTCTGTCCGGTTAACGGCTCTGTCGTTTTTTCATATCTGTCGCATATTCGGCTCTGTAACATATTCGGTGGTGACGACCTGGTCTCCTGATATCACGATCGGTCATGCAAGAGATCAGCGATCTTGTGGGGCTGGTGTTCTCCGGACTGTCTCCGCTGGTCATCGAAGGATGTGATGGACCAGGGCGAGCTGATCTGGGTGCGAGCCAGAACACCCGACGGCCGGCGGTGTGCCCGGAGTGCGACACCGGGTCAGCGCGGATGCACGGTTACCAGCAGCGGACGGTCGCCGACGCTCCGATCGATGCCCGCAGAGTCGTGGTCGGCGTGCAGGTACGCCGGCTGGCGCGCCCGATCCGCGGCTGCGTCGAGACCTTCCGTGAACAACTGCCGGCGTCCTGAAGCGTTACCAGCGCCGTACGCCCCAGCTGACCTTGCAGATCGGCGTGGTCGTACGAGAGCTGGCCGGCCGCGCTGGCACACGTCTGTTATCCGCGCTGGGGGCGCTGGCGTCCCGGCGCACTACGCTGCGCGTATTGCTGCGGCTTCCACTGTCGGAGCGGCCGGTACCGCGGGTGCTCGATGTGGACGACTTCGCCCTGTGCAAACGCCGCAGTTACGCCACCGTGCGTGATCGACTCCGATACCCGGCAGCGCGTCGAGATGCCGCCGACCGCAAGGCCGACACCCGGCGCCACTTTCCGAGTACGACTGGTGGGCGCCCTGCAGCGCCATCACGCCACCGACAGCGTGCCCTCTGATGGGCGGCCAGGGCAGCGCCGCGCTCGTTGTGGAGGCAGCCGGCGTGACCCGATGCGGGGTCAGAGCCGGCTTAGGAACTCTGGTGCGCAGTGAGCGTGCGGTGCAGTGGTAAGCGCGCTGACCGTTCTCGGGCAACACGACCGCGACCATCATTGCCGTCACAGTGCGTGATGGAGTACTGCCTCTCACTGGGCAGGAGACGCCGCTGAGCAGCCGAAACCTTGCGGATCGTCGCAAAGGCGTGGATTGCGATCAAGCGAGGACGCCTATGAGGTCACGCAGGACCACAGCAGTACAGAGTGATCTAGATCACAAAACGTAGATCATTCGACATCTTTGCGAAGGTTAACTAACCGGTTACCTTGAGGAGGCTTTATCCGCTCTTTATGTCCTTGGGGTCTTTGTGCGCCTTCGTGCTGTCGGTGCCATGCGTCGCCGTGCGCCCGGTTTCAGGTCGCTGGTGTTGCGGCGTTCAGCTTGGTCGGCCGGGCTGCTGGTGGTGCTGCTGGTCGCCGCGCTGTTGCAGCTCCCGGGCATGGTGGCGGCACCGGTCGCGCGGGCGGATGACACCGCGCCGAAGACGGCGGCGACCGAGGAGCAGGCGGTCAAGGCGGCCCGGGAATCGGGTGAGCCGGTGGAGGTGCTGGCCGAGCGGGGCGAGACCCGCACGGTGCGGGCGCTGCCGAACGGGCGGATGCAGGTCGAGCAGCATATCCAGCCGATCCGTACCCGCAAGGGCGGCGGGTGGGCCGGCATCGACACCACCCTGCACCGCTCCGGGGAAGCGATCGTGCCGGGTGCGACCACGGTCGGGTTGTCGTTCTCCGGTGGCGGTAGCGGCCCGATGGTGCAGATGACGCGGGCGGGCCGCAAGCTGGCGTTGACCTGGCCGCAGGCGCTGCCCGAGCCGACCATCGACGGTGACACCGCCACCTACAAGGGCGTGCTGGGCGACGGTGTCGATCTGCAGTTGCGGGCGCAGGCGGACGGGTTCGCGCACACGCTGGTGGTGAAGACCGCCGAGGCCGCCAAGGACCCCAAGCTGGCGCAGCTGGCGTTGGCGCTGTCGGCGCCGGGGCTGTCGGTGGCCCAGGAGCCGGCGGGCGGGGTGCTGACTGCCAAGACGGCCTCGGGTTCGGGGGTGTTCGAGGCGCCGTCGCCGATGATGTGGGACTCCAGCAAGGCCCCGTCGCAAACCCAGGGGTCGGCGACTGCGACCACCCCGCAGACGCGGGCGATGGACACCGGCGAAGGCCCGGCGGAGGGTGCCAAGACCGCGCCGGTCAAGATCGCGGTCGTGGGCGGCAAGCTCACCCTGACCCCCGACCAGAACCTGTTGACCGCACCGGACACCACGTTCCCGGTGTACATCGACCCGGTGTGGGGGACCACGAAGGCCTCAGCATGGGGAATGGTGTCCTCGGGCTACCCGAGCCAGAGCTATTACAAGTTCAACGGCAAGTCGACCGAGGGCGTGGGGCGTTGTGAGGTGGCCAAGGACGGCAACTGCGTCATCAACCAGACCAAGCGGCTGTTCTACAAGGTGGCGTTGCCGTCGATCAAGGGCCGGGCCGCTACGTCGAGTCGGTGGAGTTCACGGCGTACGAGACCGGCGCTTATGACTGCAACAACGACACCTCGATCCAGCTGTGGCGGACTCTGCAGTTGAAGTCGTATGCCACCTGGAACAACACGGTCGGGTCGTGGAACGACGGGGGTGCGTGGGGTGAGCATCTGACCTCGCGTGAGGTGTCGTACTGCTCCAGCGCACCGGTGGAGTTCGGCGGGTCGCTGCTGCGCGATCACGTGCAGTCGGCGGTGGACAAGGGGTACGGCGACATCACCTTCGGGTTGAAGGCCTACAGCGAATCGTCGATGGACTGGTGGAAGCGGTTCTCCGACGACGCCTACCTGAAGATCCAGTACAACAACCCGCCGCTGCAGCCCGACACCGACACCATGTTCGCCGACCCGGGCACCAAGTGCGTCAACGCCCCCGATGCCAAGACGGTCAACGACCTGCCGACGGTGTACGCCTACTTGAAGGACCCCGACACCGAGGACAAGAACAAGGTCCAAGGCCAGTTCACCCTGCATTGGGCGAACAAGGCCGACGGGTCGGACTGGGGGCCGAAGTGGACGTCGGCGCTGACGCCGGCCAAGACCTCCAACACCCGGTTCTCGGTCAAGCTGCCGTCGACGATCCCGCAGAAGACCAAGATCGGCTGGGGTGTGCGGGCCTGGGACGGTGAACAGTGGGGCCCCTGGTCCTACGACGGCGCGCAGACCGGCTGCTACTTCTACTACGACACCTCAGTGCCGGCCAAACCCACGATTACCTCCACCGACTATCCCAATGATGACGCCTGGCACGGCGCCGTCGGGGAGCCTGGGCAGTTCCACGTCTCCGACTCGGCGGGTGTCGCAGACCGGTACGAGGTCAGCTTGAACGGCGGGCCGACCCAAACCATCGCCACCAGCGGCGGCGCGCAGCGCAACGCGGTGCTCGCCCCGACCCGCTCGGGCCCCAACATCCTGACGGTGCAGGCGTTCGCGCCGTCCGGCCAGAACGGCGCCACCGTCTCCTATGAGTTCCGTGCGAACACGGGCGCGGACCCGGCGGCACGGTTCGGGATGGACGAGGACGCCGGCTCCTCCGCGGTCACCGCGACCAGTCCGGGCACGGCGGCGTGGCTGCGCGGCAACGCCGTGCTGGGCGGCGAAGGCAAGAACGGCACCGCGCTGAGCTTGGACGGGGTGTACGGGTTCGCCGAGGCGGGCCTGCCACAGGTCGATTCGACCAAGAGTTTCACCGTGTCGGCGTGGGTCAAGCCCACCCAGACCAAAGCCGGCGACGTGCTGGCACAGATGGCGGCGTCTCAGAGCGGGTTCATCCTGGGGATGCAGGCGGACGGGAAACCGGTGTTCAAAAGCGCGTCCACCGACACCAACGACGGCGGCGGCACCTGGCATGTCGCGGCCGCCGGCTCGCCACTGGCCCTCGGGCAGTGGGCCCACCTGATCGGGGTGTACGACCAGAGCGCCGCGCAGATGCAGCTGTACGTCAACGGCCAGCTGGCGGGGACGGTGAGCAACGCGGCGCCGCTGGAATCGAAGGGCGCCTTCCAGATCGGCCGCAGCTTCTACAACCAGGGGTTCCTGGACTACTGGCCGGGCTCGATCGACGACGTCACGACCTTCTCCCAGGCACTGACCGGCACACAGGCCCAGCAGCTGGCCGCCGGCACCGAGCCTGACGGCGCGACCGCGCACTGGAAGATGGACGAACCACAGGGCGCCCCACGCGCCTACAGCCCCACCGAACCGATCAAAGCAACCCCGGGCTCAGGCGCCACCCTGGGGTCGGCCGGGCAGTCGGGGAAGGCGCTGCGCCTGGACGGCACCGCCAACGGCTACGCCGCCACCGACCATCCGTTGATCAACACCCAGCGCAGCTTCGCCGTGTCGGCGTGGGTCAAGTTCGACGGTTCGGCTGCGGGCAACGACTTCACCGCGTTGTCCGCAGCAGGAGACAACAAGAGCGCCTTCTACCTCAAGTACGTCAGGAGCACCGGCAAGTGGGCGTTCGCGCGACCGGCGCAGGATTCTGATGACCCCGGCTGGTACGCGGCGACCTCGAAGGCACCGGCGCAGACCGACACCTGGACGCATCTGGTCGGGGTGTACGACCAGAACACCCGCAAGCTGCGGATCTACGTCAACGGCGTGGCCGGCAACGACAGCGCGGTGCTGCCGTCGGCGTGGAAAGCCGAGGGCGGGCTGCAGATCGGCCGCGGCAAATGGGCCGGGAACCAGGTCGATTCCTGGAAGGGCCTGATCGACGATGTTCGCGTCTACGACCGCGTTCTCGGCGCCGACGAGGCGGAGGAACTGGTTACTCAGCACCCGACGCTGAAGGCCCGATGGATCTTGAACCAGGACGGTTCTGGCGACCCCGATGGCGGACTGGCGCTGGGGCTCCACAACACCGCGACGATCGACCCGAACGCCGGGTTCAGGTGGGGAAGCTCGGCGGCCGGCCTGCAGTTGGATGCCGCGGGCAAGGCGTTCGCTGAAACCTCAGCGCCCGTGGTGGACACCAGCCAGAGCTTCACCGTCGCCGGATGGGTCCGCAACATGGGGCGCCCGCAGCAACCGGCCACGGTGTTCTCCCAAGCCGGAGCCAACACCGACGCGTTCGATCTGCGGTATGTCCCGAGCGAGGATGCAGACGCTCAGGGCAGCTGGCAGATCGTCATGCACAACGCCGACAAGGCCGACGCCGCACCGCTCACCGCCACCCACCCGAAGTTCATTGAATACGACTGGGTGCACCTCGCGGTGGTGTACGACGCGCTCCACGACCGCGTCAGCTTGTACGTCAACGGCCAACTCAACGAAACCTCCGACAACGTCTCCCAAGAAGACCAGGTCCTGGGCTTCGAGGCGAAGAACGGTGGGCTGCAGGTGGGCCGCAACAAACTCGGCGCCACCGACGGCACCGAATTCTGGCCGGACGCCATCGACGATGTGTGGGCCTACCAGGGAGCCCTCACCCAAGAACAGATCGGCCAGCTCGCCGGCGACGCCGAACTCACCACCGAAAACGGCCCGTGACCTGACCCGCCGAGCCCGCCCGCCACGGGACGGGCCGACCCTCGACGTTCGTGACCGTGATTCGTGCTTGAGCATGCCCGCTGGGTGCGGGGCGTGCGTGTGGAGGATGCCGTGAGATCCGGTAGGGCGAAGGCAGGCAGGGCGAGGTTGGGCCGCCGCAGGCTGGTGCTGGAACCGCGTCGCCGCCTGGCCAGAGCGGTGGTAGTCGTGATGGCGGTGGCGATGCCGGCCGGGCTGGTGTCGGCGCCACCTGCACTGGCCGATCCGCCGCACTCCCACCGTCCCACGGTCGCTGACGAGCATCGAACCGTCGACGGCAAGAACCTCAAGGTCAAGCCGCGCAAGGCCGACCCGGCCGCCAAACCGGGGCCAGCGGCCCAGACGGCCTGGCCCAAGGCCGGCACCGCGGAAGTGACCGTCCCCAAGGCCACCGCGTCCACTACCGCATCGGCGCGGGCTGCGACGGCCGGTCCAGCGGCGCGGGCCGGCACCCTGCCGGTCAAGGTACTGCCGGCCGCCACCCAGAGCGCGGCCCGTGGCGCCGTGGAGCCGGCGGGCAAGGTCCGGGTGTCGATACTCGACCAGGCGCTCGCCGCCAAGACCGGCCTGACCGGAGTGGCGTTCACCGTGGCCCGCACCGACAAGACCGACGCGGGGCAAGTCGGTGTGCAACTGGACTACTCGCAGTTCGCGCGGGCGTTCGGCGGCGCGTACGGGTCCCGGTTGCGGCTGTTCCAGATGCCCGCCTGCGCGCTCAGCAGCCCTGACAAGGCCCAATGCCGCCTGGTTGCACCTCTTGAGACCGTCAACAACGCCGACACCCGCACCCTCACCGCCCAGGTGACCGCCGCCCCCGCCACCACGACTCAAGCCGGCACCGGTGCCACGGCCGCTACCCCCACGGCATCGGTGAGGACGGCATCGGCGGGCACGCTGCTGGTCGCGGCCGCAGACTCCTCCGGTTCTCAAGGCGACTACAAGGCCACCTCGCTGGAGGCGTCGGCGACCTGGCACGGCGGCGGCAGTACCGGTGACTTCACCTGGTCGTATCCGATGAGGGTGCCGCCGGTCCCCGGCGGCCTCACCCCGAACGTGGCGATCAGCTACTCCTCGGGCAGCGTGGACGGCAAGACCGCCAACACCAACGGGCAGCCGTCCTGGGTCGGTGAAGGGTTCGACCTGTGGCCCGGTTATATCGAGCGCCATTACAAGCCGTGTGAGGACGACGGCGCCCCCAAGGACGAGTGGGGCAACTCTCCCGCCGACCAGTGCTGGGGGTATGACAACGCGACCGTCACCTGGAACGGCAAGGGCGGAGAGCTGATCAAAGCCTCCGACGGCACGTGGCGGATGAAGGGCGACGACGGCACCAAGTTCGAGAAGCTGACCAGTTCGTCCACAGGGAACGGCGACAACGACGGGGAGTACTGGAAGGTCACCACCAGCGACGGCACCCAGTACTTCTTCGGCCTCAACCGCGTCCCCGACTGGACGTCCGGCAAGCCCGAGACCGACTCCGCCTGGACCGTCCCGGTCTACGGCGACGACGCGGACGACCCCTGCCACAAGTCGTCGTTCGGCGACTCCTGGTGCCAGCAGGCCTACCGGTGGAACCTGGACTACGTCGTCGACCCGTCCGGCAACGCCATCATCTACTCCTACGGCAAGGAGACCAACTACTACGGCCGCAACCTCAAAGCCGCCGACGAGACCCCCTACACCCGCGGTGGGTACCTGAAGACGATCTCCTATGGGTTGCGCCAGGGCAGTTTGTTCGCCAAGGCTCCCGCGCAGGTCAGCTTCGACACCTCCGAGCGCTGCATCCCCGACGCGGACTTCAACTGCGACCCCGCCAAGATCGGCGACAAGCCGGACTACTGGTGGGACGTCCCCTGGGACCTGCACTGCGACTCCGGCCAGGAATGCAAGGACACCCACGGCACGCTCGCGCCGACGTTCTGGTCCCGCAAGCGGCTGACCAAGGTCACCACCCAGATCCTCAAACCCGACGCCTCCGGGTACCGGCCAGTGGACTCCTGGGCCCTGGACCATTCCTGGGGCTTGGCCGATGTCGAGCGCGACCTGCTATTGAAAGAGATCCAGCACACCGGTCACGCCGCCGACGGCTCCACAGCGACGTTGCCGAAGGTCACCTTCAACCACGTCCAACTGCCGAACCGGCTGGACAAGACCGGCGACGACATCCTGCCCTACATCCGCTACCGACTCGGAGCCATCTACGACGAGTCCGGCGGGCAGATCGACATCGCCTACTCCGACCCCGACTGCTCGCTGTCGGACCTGCCGACACCCGAGACCAACACCACCCGCTGCATGCCGGTCATCTGGACCCCGCCCGGACGCGAGGACCCGATGACCGACTGGTTCCACAAGTACGTGGTGACCAGCGTCATCCAGACCGACCGCACCGGCCTGGCCCCCGACATGGCCACCAAATACCAGTACATCGGTGACGCGGCCTGGCATTTCGACGACGATGACGGGCTCACCAAGGAGAAGAACAAGACCTGGTCGCAGTGGCGCGGGTACGGCCAGGTCCGCACCCTCACCGGCTCCTTCGACGACCCGTCCGCACAGACCGACACGTTCTACCTGCGAGGGATGAACGGCGACCGTAAGAACAAAGACGGCGGAGAAAAGACGGTCACCGTCTCCGACGGTGAGGGCGGCTCCCACACCGACGATGACGCATTCTCCGGCTTCGCTTTGAAGACCGTCACCTACGACAAGCCCGGCGGCACGGTCTACTCCAAGACCGTCAACACCCCATGGAAGACGCAGACCGCGTCCCGGACCCGGTCGTGGGGAACCACCACCGCCAACGTCACCGCCACCGGTTCCACCCAGACCTGGACGGTCAAGGACGGTGGCGGCTGGACCCAGACCAAGACCGCCAACACCTACAAGACCTCAGGTCCCGGTGTCGGCCGGGTCACCGTGGTCGACGATCTCGGGGATGTCACTACCGCCGACGACGACAAGTGCACCCGCACCAGTTACGCCGACAACACCGGCGCCTGGATGGTGAACTACCCCTCCCGCGTCGAAACGGTCGCCGTCAGCTGCTCGACCACACCCGACCGGTCCAAGCAGGTCGTCTCCGACGTCCGCACCTACTACGACGACGGTGGGCTCGGTGCTGCTCCGGCAGCCGGCAACGCCACCAAGATCGAAAAGATCGCCTCCCACGATGGCACGAATCCGACCTACGTCACGCAGGTCCAGACACGCTACGACGCCTATGGCCGTGCCACACAGGCCACCGACGCCGCCGGGCACGTCGCCACCAGCAGCTACACCGACCCTAACGGGTTGACCACGCAAGTCACCACCACGGGGCCGCCCGCCACAGCGGGCAACGCCTCGACGGCCTTGACGACGGTGCAGCAAATCGACCCGGCGTGGGGTTCGCCTGTCACAAAGATCGACAAGTCGAACTACAACCTGCGCACCGATCTGGTCTACGACCCGCTCGGCCGGCTGATCAAGGTCTGGCTGCCCGACGAGTCCAAGGCCAGCGGCGACAGTCCCGACTACGAGTACACCTACCGGGTCACCGACCAGAAGATCGCCGCGGTCACCACCAAGACCCTGACCGCGACCGGCGGACAGCGACTGTCACAGATCCAGCTGCTGGACGGGTGGTTGCGCCCCCGGCAGACCCAGGTCCCCGGCTCTACCGGCCGACTGGTCTCCGACACCTTCTACGACGAACGCGGCCAGGTCATCAAGACCTACGCCCCCTACCCCGCCGATGGCGCCCCCGACACCGAACTGTTCGGCATCGGCACCCCCGGTGACGTCGAAACCCAGGTCCGCACCTCCTACGACGGGCTCGGCCGCAAGACCGTCGAGAGCACCAGGACCGGCAACGGCTCCCAACCCGAGATGGAGTTGTGGCGGACCACCTACTCCTACGGCGGCGGCAACCGCGTCTCAGCGACGCCACCGGACGGCGGCACCCCCACCGCGCAGATCACCGACGCTCGCGGCCAGGTCGTCGAACGCCGCCAGTACAAGGCCGCGACCGCGACCGGCGACTACGATGCCACCAAGTACACCTACACCCCCACCGGTGAGATCGCCTCGGTGACCGACCCGTCCGGAAACACCTTCACCACCACCTACGACCTGCGCGGCCGAAAGATCAAGACGACCGACCCCGACAAGGGCACCACCACCTACACCTACAACGACCTGGACCAGGTCACCTCCACCACCGACGCCCGCGGCAAGAAGATCTTCACCGACTACGACGGGCAGGGCCGCAAGACCGCCACCCACGACGGCTCAGCAGACGGCCCCCTCCTGGCCTCCTACACCTACGACACCGCGGCGTTCGGCAAGGGCAAGCTCGCCTCGACCACCCGCCATACCCCCGACGGCGACTACACCAGCAAGGTCCGGCACTACGACCAGCTCGGCCGCGCCGACGCCACCTCGCTGATCGTGCCGGCATCCCAAGGACCCCTAGCCGGCACCTACCTCTTCGGCACCACCTACAACCTGGACGGCACCATCCAGGGACAGGGTTTCCCCGCCGCCGGGGGACTGCCCGCCGAGAACACCGTCTTCAGCTACGACGACCTGCAGCGCCCCACCAAGCTGACCAGCAACCTGGCCACCTACATTGGCGCCACCGGCTACACCAAGACCAACCAGCTCAACATGCTCGAGCACGGCACCGGCAGCACCCGCGCGTGGCAGACCTTCTCCTACACCTGGGGTACCCAGCGGCTGGAAACAGCCAAGACCTTCCGGGAAGGCATCGACGGCAACGACCGCTACGCCACCTACCACTACGCCGACGCCGGAACCATCACCTCCATCACCGACACCTCCCACGACGGCGTCGACAACCAATGCTTCACCTACGACCACCTGCAACGCCTCACCGACGCCTGGACGCAGGGCAGCAGCGACGCCTGCGCCAGTCAACCGGCCGCATCGGTGATCGGCGGCCCGGCACCGTACTGGCAGACCTTCACCTACGACACCGCCGGCAACCGCAAAACCCAAACTCTGCACGGCATCGGCAGCCAAACCGACACCGCCCGCACCTACACCTACGCCGACCCCGGCCACGGCAACCGCCTCAACAAGATGGTGCAGACCGGCGGCCAAGGCGACCGCACCGACACCTACGGCTACGACGACACCGGCAACACCACCACCCGCGCCATCGGCAGCAGCCCCACCAACACCGGCCAAACCCTCGACTGGGACACCGAGGGCGAACTGACCAAGGTCACCGAGAACGGTGCCACCACCAGCTACGTCTACGACGCCGACGGCAACCGCCTCCTCCGCAAGGACGCCACCGGCTCGACCCTGTACATGCCCGACGGCACAGAACTCCGCGCCCTGACCGGCGCGGCCACCGCCACCGGCACCCGCTACTACAGCTTCGCCGGCCAGACCGTCGCAATGCGGACCTCCGACGGCACCGTCACCTACCTCACGGCCGACACTCAAGGCACCGCCCAAGTCGCCATCAACGCCACTACCCAGCAGACCACCGTCCGCCGCACCGACCCCTTCGGCAACACCCGCGGCCTCGACGACGACGCCACCTGGCCAAGCGACAAGGGCTTTGTTGGAGGCACCCAAGAACCCACCGGCCTCACCACCCTCGGCGCCCGCGAATACGACCCACAAACCGGCCGCTTCATCTCCGTCGACCCCCTCATGGACCAGGCCGACCCCCAACAGATGAACGGCTACACCTACGCCAACAACAACCCCGTCACCTGGAGCGACCCAGACGGAACAATGTGGGGGTCCCCGACCGGCCCGGCCGGGTGCCCCGATGCCGGCTGCTACATGGACCACGACGGCAATCTCTCCAACTGGCAAGATCTCCTTATACCGCACTACGATCCACCGGTAAGGCATGTCTGGAGCCCAGCGGACCTGATCTCCACCATGGCGCCTGGGGTCGGGGTCCGCCCAACTCGACCGAAGTTCCACAACGACGACCACTGGCAGAACTTGGCCCACGGAGTATCCAATTTCACAGGAGGCCTCTTCGTAGGTTTCTCGGAGACAACCCCCCTCGGGCCCTTGTTCATGATCCCCGGAGCCGAAGGAAAGTTCGCTGACCTCATCGGCGCCGATGACGGCTCTGGATCCTGGAAGGCCGGCGGCTACACGTGGCTGTTGATCAGCCTCTTCGGAGGCGGCGAAGGAGCAGCCGCAAAACTCGGAACCAAAGCAGAAAAGGGAGGATGGCAATTCCTCCTTAAACGACTCCTCGCAGGCTGCAGGGCACCCAACAGCTTCGTCGCCGGCACGCGGGTCCTGCTGGCAGGCGGGGCGACCAAGCCGATCGAAAACATCAAGGTCGGAGACAAGGTCCTCGCCACCGACCCGGAAACAGGCGAAACCGCCGCCGAACCAGTCCTGGCCACCATCACCACCGACGGCGACAAGAACTTCGTCCAGATCACCGTCGACACTGCTACCCCACCCCGCTCCTGGACCACCAAAGACCAGCCCAAGAACAGCGGCTCGCTGATCCGCGCCCACAGCGGACAAAACCACGGCATCGTCATCGCCACCGACCACCACCCCTTCTGGATCGCCGGCGGCCTCAACAAGTGGATCAACGCAGGCGACCTCAAACCCGGCATGTGGCTCCGCACCAGCGCCGGCACCTACATCCAGATCACCGCCACCAAACACTGGACCCACCAGCAACGCACCCACAACCTCACCATCGCCAACCTCCACACCTACTATGTAGGTGCAGGAACTGCGTCTTTCTTGGTCCATAATGGATGCAATCCCGAAACACTGGGTGAGACGATTGGAGAAAGTGCGCGGCAGGTTCCTCGGGGTGGCGGCCAGCTGAGACACATTGCAGAGCAGGTGTCGGGTCATGGCCTCAATCAGGAGGATGCTGCTCTGGCGACTGAGGCTGCTGCCAAGCGAGCGTTCGGAGAGACTGGAGGTATTCTGAAAGCGCCGAACGGCAATCTAGTCGTCCTGCCATCGCAGATTCAAGTTGGAGCGTGGTTCGAAGTCACTGCTTCAGGAAAAGTCGTGGGGATGAAGGGTGAGATTGGACTAGATAAATCCGCTGACCTCAATCTAAGGGACCTTCGTTATCCAGAGCGATGAGTTAGGTGGCTCCCATGAGACCAGTTGACCCTGGTGTGGGTGATTTTCAGTTGTACTTGCTGAAGACGATGGATCCACCCGAATTTCTGCTAACGCGCGCTTTGTGCACGCTCGGCCGGTCGATGGAAGAGATGATCCTTAGCTATGAAAGGGTTTCGCATGCAATTCAGCCCGTTTCGGGGCATGCAGAAACTCTTGTCTCAATGTTAAGCGATGTTGCTACCGGCCCGGTAGGTAAGTCCGACCATGGCACGCTCACTTGCAGACTGCCACTGTGGCCTGGCTTCATCTTCCGCGCGTCGTTTGCGGATGGGGGAAGATTTTTGTATAAGGCCGGTTTTGATGAGCGAACTAACTCCTGCGAGATGAGTGATGTAATGCCATGGAACTTTCTCGAAAATGAGATAAAGGATAGATTCTGTCGATATGACAGGATTGATTCCTGGGGACATTATTCAACCTACGAGGCCCGGACAGCAGATTCCAGTAAGTCGACTTTTCTCAGATTTGCGTGGGGCCTACTTCAGGACGTTCATTGCATATCATAATGAGGTTCCCCCCGTAGCACGGACAGCCGGGGTGAGATGGGTCAGGCGGTCGTGATCGAGGTTCGGTGCCGTTCCTCGTAGTCCACCGGGCTCAGCATTCCGAGGCTGGAATGCCTTCTGAATGGGTTGTACCAGCACTCGATCCATTCAAACACGGCAGCAGCGAGTTCGGCTCTTGTTTGCCATGTCCTGGTGTCGAGGAGTTCGAGTTGCATCGAGCCCCAGAACGACCCCATCATGGCATTGTCGTAGCAATCGCCGACGGTGCCCATCGAGCCGAGGAGCCCGGCGTCCCGGAGCCGCTTCCCGAACGTCCAGGAAGTGAACTGGGCGGATTCAACCGGTCGTCGCAACACCGGCTTGTTGGAGTGATAGTAGGTGATCGTTGAGGGCTTCGGCAGGTGTTTTCCAGCCGAGGGTCTTACGGGGGCGGGCGTTGAGAGCGGCCGCGACTGCCGCGATGTCGTCGGCGCTCCAGCGGGACAGGTCTGTGCCCTTCGGGAAGTACTGGCGGAGTAGGTCGTTGATGCTTTTCGTTCGTGCCGCGCTGCCACGGGCTGTGCGGGTCGGCGAAGAAGACCGGGATGCCCGTCTCGATCGTGAACTGGGCATGTGCTGACAGCTCCTTGCCCCGGTCCCAGGTCAGTGACCGGCGCAGCTGCTCAGGTAGGGCACTGACGGTGGCGGCGAGGGCGTTCTTCATCGTCTCGGCGCCGTAGCCGGCCAGCGGCGGCCCGTTCTTGGTCCGCGGGATGACGCCGAATCCCTTCTGGCGAGGCAGGTGGACCAGCATTGTGAAACGGGTCGTGCGCTCAACCAACGTGCCGATCGCCGACCGCTCCAACCCGATCACCAGGTCGCCCTCCCAGTGCCCGGGGACGGCGCGGTCATCGGCCTCGGCAGGGCGCTCGCTGATCAACACCTCGGGTGTGACGTGAGCCCACGCCTTGCGCTTGGAGCGGGCTCGGGGAGCCCGCAGCGCACGACCAGTGCGCAGGCAGGCGACAAGTTCGCGCTTGAGCGCGCCACGGGCCTCGACGTATAGGGCCTGGTAGATCGCCTCGTGGCTGATCCTCATGGACTCATCATCGGGGAAGTCGACCCTGAGCCGGCCCGCTATCTGCTCCGGGCTCCAGGCGGTCGCCCACCGGCGGTCTCCTCGGTGTGGCTTGTTTCGCCCTTCCACGGCCCGACCTCGGGCCCAAGCACCGCTCCTTGCGGCCCGTGGATCTGACCCGACAGCCGTTCCTGCACGTACTGGCGCAATCGATCGTTAGTGGCCAGCTTGGCTGCCTTCGGGCGCTGGGCCACCAGATCGGCCTTCCACTGCGCGACCGACGCGCGGTAGTCAGCCGGCCGCCGCGGGTCGCGGCGTTGCGCCGAAGCTCCCGAGAGATCGTCGACGGATGGCGGCCAAGCCGCCGGGCGATCTCCCGAACCCCAACATCCTGCGCCTTCCAGATCGCGATCTCCTCCCGCTCGTGGAAGGACAGGTACCGGCCGGAGAGCGGGGCAAGATCCATCGGTGGCATGCCGCCACCATGCCGGAACCACCGGCCACCCACAGCCTGCGACACCCCGACCGCAGCCGCCGCCTCCTCCGCAAGAAGCCCCTTCGCGATCTCCCGCCAGAACACCCGCTCGATCTCCCGCCGATGCGCCGGCGCACCCGGCGACTTCATCGGTGACCGCCCCGTCAAAGCCTGCATCCACCCAGCTGGCCGACCCATCAACACCTCCGAGATCGAGGTGTTGCGACGACCGGTTGAATCCGCCCTGTGTTCCGCGATCTGAGTGCAGAATCGTGGTGTCCTTTGTGGGTTTGCGGCGGGCGACTGCGGCGGCCATCGCATCGACCACGAGCTTTGTGGTCTGGCGGATGTCGATGGAATGGCCGATGATGCGGCGGGAGAAGCAGTCCAGCACGGCGGCGCAGTACAGTTTTCCCTCGACGGTCGGGTACTCGGTGATGTCGGTGACCCACAGCACGTCGGGTGCCCGGACGTCGAAGGCCCGCTTGACCAGGTCCTCCTCGGTCGCCTCGTTGACCGGGTTGCGGCGCCCCCTGCGCCGGTGGATCCCCTGGATCCCGGCTTCCCGCATGAGTCGTTCCACTCGTTTGCGGTTCACCTGCTCGTCCCGTCCGAGCGTCAACTCGGCATGCACACGCGGCGAGCCGTAGCTCCGGCGGGACTCTTCGTGGATCTCTTTAATGATTTTCACCAGCTCAGTATTGCGCTGCTCGCGGATGAAGGCGGGCCTGCCGCGCCAGTCGATGTAACCGGACCGGGAGACTCCCAGCACTCGGCAGGCCACCGCGACGGGGATGTCGTTCTCGGCGAGCTCACGGACCAGCGAGTACCTTATTTTGGGAACACGTTCTCGCGAGCGAAGTAGGCGGCCGCCCGCTTGAGGATCTCGTTCTCCAATTCCAGTTGCCGGGCCTTTCGGCGCAGCTCGACCAGCTCTTTGTGCTCGCCGGCGCTCAGACCGTCGAGGTCGCCCTCCTCGATGTCGGCCTGACGGACCCAGTTGCTCAGGCACGACTGGCTGATACCCAGACTCTTGGCCAGCGCGGTAACCGACTTGTCGCCGGTCCGGGCCAGCTCCACGGCGCGGCGCCGGAACTCGGGCGGATGAGGTGGTGGCACGAGACACTTCCTTCCCAAGTTAATCAAGGTCAACTCAGATCGGGTGTCCGTGGAACGGGGGGAAGCTCAATCTCGGTGTGAACGGCCTTCAGCGCGTCCTCGGCGTTGAGTGCGCGTTCCCGCCAGGAGGCTTCTTGTTCGGCGTCTTGAGCGGTCAGATCCGCGTCTTCTGCTGCAGATTGGTGCCGGTGATGGCGTCCGCGATAGCTGCTCGGGCTTGCGGGTTGGAGTAGAAGAAGGTGCGGGAGACACTGGCTCAGAGGCGTCGAAGCTTAGGCCAGACGACGTGTCCGACTGACCAACGCCGCGCCCTCGCTCACACCGTCTCCGACCCCCGGCCCGCCGACGGGCGAAGCCACCTGGACGGCGGCACTTGATGCCGCTCGGTGAGGTTGATGAGATCTTCGCGGCCCCCCGCCCTGCCCACGATCAGACTAAGATCGCGAGCCCACTTCCCCGCCCCTGTTCGCTCATCCAGGGGGAACACCAACTCATTCCATGCGCCAGCTTCCTCGAAGAACCAGACGCCACCGGTCAACAAGCTATCGGCGAAGACGACACGGGCAGCAGCGACCAACCCGGCCGCTCTCAACAGCACGTCGGTGTCCGCCGCGACCAGACCACGTTCCTCACTCGGCAAGTCGGCGTGCCGCGCCAACCGATCAATCAACTGCTGATCCGTTCCGGCGAGTAGTCCCACGGCGCCATCGGCGTAGGCCAGAGCCACGGTGGCCAGCCACCTGAGGTCACGGAAGACCTGCCTGAGTTCATCCCCATCAGCAGGGGCATCCAACAGACAGTCGATGCCCCTCTGACCTCGAAGAACCTCGTCACTGCGCACTCGCGGCGCCTCCAGATCCCCAAGCCATCGACCACAATCAGGACAACTCGAGGCCCCCCGCCGCACCGAACCAGTGCTGTGAAACCTGGGCCATGGCGCCCGAGATGCACGACCCTTTGCGCACCTGCAGCCCGCCAACAAGTAGCAACCATGCGCGACGCACGCGAAGGAGAACCCCAGCTTCCACGGCAACAACCAGCGGCCACCGGTGCCCGCCAAACATTCCGGGCACACCAGCGAGGTCTGAGCATGAACCCACTCGCCCGGGGTAGTGAGGATCTGCCGTTGACCGGACGTCCGCAACAGGAAGGCTGAGCGCCGGTACCTCCACAAGGTCATCTGCTCAAGCCGGATTGCCGTCAGCCCCGTGGTCGCGGTGACCCGCTCAAGGACCTCTCCCGGAAGTTGCGAGCCCAGCACGTGGAACGGGCTGCGGCCCCTGCTCCACAACCCGACCATCTCGGCCGCTCCAGGGCGGCTGACGCCGAACTCCGCCGTGACCTGGTCGAGCCAGCTCAACAGCGACTCGTTCTCCAGCGGCGCCGGCACGTACGCGAGCCTGCGCGCCCCCAGCCGCCGCATGCAAACCACCTCCACTGAAATCTTCGGTGGTCGAACGGCCTCCCGCTGAAGGATCGCTGAAATCTTGGGTGGCGGACTGAAACCTTCAGTGGCAACTGACACACACGGCTCGACGGTCCGGCCGAACCCGTGTTACCCGAAGTAAGGTCCGGGAAGCTTCCCTTCCCGAACCCATTTCCAGGCACCTGACCGCACTCTCTTCGAGAGCTCGGTCAACCAACTCTGCCATCTCTCGGCGTGCGGTGAGCCGACCGCAGCCCGCAATGCGATGCCCAGGATCGCGGCCAAGTGACCCGATACGCCGGGCCGCCGCCAGCCCTATCGGGCCACCTGACCGAGATTCCAGGGCAATGGCGCGCATTAGCGGTCGGATGACCGCGAGGCATGAGATGATCGACGCGGCTCCGGCCACTGAGGTCGCAGCCGGGGACGGTGGCACGGAGGGAGCAGTCGGATGACCGCTGAGCGGGTGCGGGACCCGGGGCCCGCGGTCGGTACGCCGGTCGGTACCGCAGCCGGGGCCGCGCGTCCCGGCGGCGGAGAGCGCCCGGCGCCGTGGGTGTGGCTGATCAACCTGGGGGCGGGGCCGCAGTTCCACGCGCTGACGGCGGCCGACGACCCCGGTTCCGCGCATCCGCGCGGCTTCGAGGCGGTCACCTGGCCGACCGTGGACGCCGCCGCGGAGTGCGGCCACGACGGCCGGTTCCGGCGCGGCGCCTACCACCACGCCGACCTGCCGCGCTGCCCGGGCTGCTGCGCGGCCACCGGCACCGAGGAGGGCTACGGGCCCCGGCCCGGCGCGCCGACCAGCACCACCGACGGGAGCGCCCGATGACCCTGCGCGGCCCCGCGGTCCCCGGCGACAGCGAGAACAGCACCGGCAACGGTACCGGCGACAACAGCCTGAACAGCACCCCGAACAGTGCCTCAAACAGTGCCTCGAACAGCAGTGGAAACCGCATGGAGAACGAGTCGGACGCGCCGCTCGGGCCGGGCGCGCTGTGGGGGCTGGCGCAGGTCCGCGCCTACACCGGGGTCGGCAAGGAGAAGGCGCGGACCTGGTGGCAGGCCACCCGCCGGCGCGCCGCCGACCCGGCCGCGGCCGCGGCCGCCGACGCGCTGCCGGTCCCGGCCTTCCTGCTGGCCGAGGGCGAGGGCACCGCGGGGTTCTTCTCCGTGCACGGCGACCGGCACGTCCGGGACTGGTGGACGATCCCCAAGGTCCGGCCGCTGTGGCGGCCCGAGACCATCGCGCTGTGGGCGGCCATCACCGGCCGCGCGGTGCGCGCCGGCGGCGCGCTGTCGGAGGAGTACCGGCTGCCGGTGCCGATGTGGGTGGACCTGCCGCCGCTGCCCGCGCTGCTACCGCGGGCCACCGATGAGCTGGTGCGCCTAGACCGGCCCGGCTACACCCCGAGCGACCTGCACGTCCGCATCTTCGACGGGCCGTTGCCCGCGGACCAGACGGACGCGTTCACCCACCCCGACGGCAGGGGCGGTGCGAGGAAGACGCACACGCCGGGCATTGCGCGCATCCCCAGGGACCCGGGCGGGGCGGTGCAGGCCCATCGCACCGTGGTGGTGCTGGCGATGCCCGACGGCGCCACCCTGCCCCCCACCGTCTGGGCCGAGGAGATCGCCGCGCACCTGATGGCGACCGGGCGGCTCAGCACCGAGCAGGCGCGCCGCGCGTTCTGGTTCGCGCTCCTGTCCACCACACGCCCGTCCCTGAACGAGGACAACCGCCTGATCGTGCTGCCGAAGGCGTACTACCTCGGCTTCGCGATCACCGACGCCGACGCGCTCGCCGACGCGCCTGCCCTGGTCCGCCAGCGGCACCGGCTGACCGCCGCGCTGGACCGCCGCGCCGACCGGCCGTCCGGCGGCCCGCTCAGCGACCCGCGCGTCGAACGCGCCGACTTGGAGGACATCGACGCGCTGATCGGCCGCCGCCTGGAGATCTATCCCCGCAGCAGCTACACCGCCGACACGGTCGCGCGGTTCACCGCGCACGAGCGTCCGGTCCAGGTGCCCTGGGACCCCGAGCAGCTGGCCGCCGACCTGGAGCACCTGCCGGTGCTGCACGCCGCGGTCCAGGACGCCGCGGTCCAGGACGCGGCCGCCGGCGAGCAGCCGCCCGCGCGAGCGGAGGCTGCGGGGGAGACCGCTGCGCGGAAGGCGGCTCTTCCTGGGGCGGCTCTGCGGGTGGCGCGCGATTGGGTCGCCGCCCACGCCCACCACCTCCTGACCGGCGGCTACCTGGACCCAGTCGGTACGAGCGAGCGGGACGCGGTGATCCGCGTCATGCCCGTACCCACCGACGCCGACCGCGCCCTGGTCACCCGGCTCGTGGCGCACGAGGAGCCGTACCTGTACCCGATGGCGGTGCGCGACCTGCTCGCCGTGCGCGCCGCCCACGACCATGCCGCCGAGACCGGCCAGTCTCCCGCGTTGACGGCCGCGCTCGCGCACGCCGCCGACCGCATCGCCCTGCACCACCGGCAGCAGATCGGGGGCCACGCGCAACTGCAGCAGTGGATCCCGGCCCGGGTCGACGCGCCCGGCCCCGCGCCGCTACCGCTCCCCGCCCCCGATGCCTCCGCCGACGCGGGTATCGAGGCAGCCCCGGACGCGGCTCCGGACGCTGCGGCCTATTTGGCGACCGTGTCCTGGTGGGGGCCGTCGGCCGACGACGGCGAGCACGCCGGCCTGCTGGCCGCGCTGTTCTACCGGCACGAACTCGACGCCGGAACCCGGCACGGCTACGACCCGTTCGGCCGCCTGGTGCTGTGGTGCCCGCACGCACACGCCTTCGGCGTGGCCTGGCCGGTCACCGACCACACCGCCGACCTGCAGAACCCGCAGCACCGGTTCACCGCGCTGGACGATGGCCGTGTCGACCTGGTTCCACTCGCCGGCCCGGCCTCGGACGACGAGAGCGTCGACAACGCTGGCGGCGACACCACTTTGCCCCAGAGCGCCCGGTGACTCCCCGGCGTGGGAGTCGCAGGGCCGCCGCGGCGGCGGCCCTGCGAGGACCAGAAGCATTTCCGCTCCCTGGCCGCGGGCACCAACGTGGTCATGGGCAATCAACCGGGCCGCCGGTCAACCGCACCGCCATGTCCACGACGCACTCTGGCCGATTTCGTGCGGTCCTGGCGGAACGGGAACGGCGGTTAGTGCCGTGATGTAGATATGGCTGACGTCACCGACCAAGGTCAAATCATATCGCGATGAGCCAACCTGCACCCGGGCACGGGGACGGCGCCCGGCTGGAACGGCCGAGCCAAACCCGCACCAGTATCCGCTCATGTCACCACCGGCCTGGGGGAGGACAGCGTAGGTTCCCGGGCCATGCGCTATCTCGACACCGTCCTGGATGGCTCGTCGGCGGACCTCGCCGACTGGCTGGTGCCCCGCCTCGACACCGCCGAACTGGCGGCGCTGCGCACCAGTTTCCTCACCCTGCCGGGGGTGGAATCGCTCAGTGGGCCGGTAGCCGCCCTGCTGGAACGCGGCGGCCGGTTCCACGCCGTACTGGGCGGTAATCCTGAACAGACCGATCCCGGCGCCCTGCGGCTACTGTCCGCTGTCACAGCCGACTTCGGGGAGACCGCGACCATCCATCTGGCCACACCTTCCGTCGGCTGGCAGAACGCCAAAACCTACTATTCGCGTGATCGGAACGGCCGTGCAGCCGCCTACATCGGGTCGGCCAACCTGACCCGCGGCGGCTGGGACCGCAATCACGAGGCCGGACTTGTCCTTGATTCCGATATCGACGACAAGGACACCCTGCAACGGGTTCTGGATGGTGTGCTTGCCTGGGCGGAACACCCGCATGGTCTTCTGGTCACCCCGGAGGTGGTCGCCTCCTTCGTCCGACAGTCTCGTCGTTCGTCAATCGGCCGAGCACGGCGGCCAGGTCCCGCCGACCCGACCTGGTTCGTGAGCGATTCCATGCTCGATTGTCTGGAGACCATTGAAGCCATCGGCTCGTGCGGTGGCGTCGGCATCGGTGTCCCGACCGGGTTCGCTGACTTGGATGCTCTGACCGGCGGTCTTCGCCCTGGGACCCTCACCGTGATCGGAGCACGTCCCGCTCTCGGGAAGTCGACGCTGCTACTCGACCTGCTGCGGTTCGCTGCCATCAAGCACAAGATCCCCGCGGCGCTATTCAGTCTGGAGATGCCGACCGTCGAGTTGGAGATGCGGATCTTGTCCGCCGAGGCTCGAGTCGCCCTGCACGCGATGCGAAGCGGGACGATGAACGACAGCGACTGGACTCGCCTTGCGGGAAAGATGCAGCAAGTCGCCGAGTCACCGCTGATGATCAACGACACCGGAGCTTTGAGCATCGGGGCGTTGTGCGACGAAGCGACGCGTTTGGCGCACGACTACGACGCGCGGCTGATCGCCGTCGACTATCTCCAGTTGATCGAGCCCGACTTCCCGGGCGAGACCCGCGAGAGCGAGGTCAACGAGATCATCCGCCGCATCAAGGCGCTGGCCCGTACGCTCAATGTGCCGATTGTGGTCACCGCCCAGCTCAACCGCGGCCCCGAGCAGCGCACAGACAAGATCCCCATACTCGCTGATCTACGTGAATCCGACGCCATCGCGCACGCGGCCGACCTGGTGATCCTGCTGCACCGGGAAGACGCCTACTTCCGTGATTCCCCTCGTGCGGGGGAAGCCGACCTGCTCCTGGCCAAACATCGCCAGGGTCCGACCGCGACCATCACCGTGGCCTTCCAAGGGCACTACAGCCGCTTCGTCGACATGGCGTGGCCGAGTCCAGCAGTACCAGCAGATGAAAAGGAGGAAGAAACCGAAGAAGAAGACTAACCGGTACGCGAAGGTCGGCGGAGGTCGATAGAGAACCCAAGTTCTACCGTTCCGGCGGTAATCGCGGCGCAAATCGCTCCCGTCGATCACCGGTATCTCTGCACGATTAACCGCGTGTACATGGAGAATGATGATCTTCTCCCGGCAACCACTGAGTGCCTGGAGAACCGCGCCGCACTTGCCGATTCACTCCACGGCCGCCCCGACTGCCGCCACGGCCACTACGCGCGTTCTTGCCCGTTGTGTCGCCGAACATCTGCCGACGTCGACCCTGTAATCGCCGAGATCCGCCATCGAAAGGCGGTCATCGCCACCCTCCCGCCGACCAAGAATTTGCAGCACACCCCGGATCCACGCCGCGGCTTCCAGCCCGTTGGCCCAGCCCGGCCACCAACTCCACGACGCCAGGCCGAACCAGCACCCACAACCGACGCCGAGATCAGGCGTGAGATCGCACTCGCCCGCCTTCGGGGCGACGCCTTCAACCTCCAGCGCCTCCAAGCAGGCGAGCCCCCGGTGCGGTGGAGCCTCGAACACGCCCGGGCGCGACGCAGCGGCCCCATCCGACCTCTCGCCCCGACCGGCCTGGGCACCTCGCGCCCGGTTCACGTCATCATCAGCGAGTTGGCTCACATGATCAAATCATCCAATGGCGCCGCCGCCAGTAGCCCGAACGATCACCCGCGGCCGCCCGCCCCAGAACCACGAACCAGTCCCAAGACCATGGGGCCTGGTTAGGGCGGGTCTGGACGGTGGACCTGCCCGGCAAGGCAGGCGAGGTGCTGGTGCGCAGAGCGGGGCGCCCCGCCGGAGCGCTCATCTCAATGCCGGCTGCGGGTGCCGATGGTGAACCCGAACGCGCGGGCTTGGCGACGCCTGCTGCGGGCGCGCTCGGCAGGTCGCCTACAGCCATCCGTGGTGGCGCAGCGTCTTGGCGCGGTCGGTGCAAAACGGCGAGCAGTACAGCCGCGGCCGTCCGGGGCTGACCATGGGGCGGACGAGCGGTCGGGCGCAGACGCGGCAGCAGCCGTCGGCGATAACCGGGGCGAGGTCGGCCAGCAGCTACTCGACCCCGGCGAGCTGCTCGGGGAGCGGGTCGTCGTCGGCGCGGCAGCCGGGGTAGGTCAGCAGGCGGGCGAAGGCTGCGCGCAGCTCGGCCAGCTCGCGGCGGCGGGCGCCCAGCAGGTCCAGGTAGTCCTCCAGCGGCCAGGTGATCAGGGCGCCAGCACGGGTCATGTAGAGGCCGACGGTGTCAATGGCGTGGGAGTCGGTGAGGTCGAGCAGGACGTAGCCGAGCAGCTGCAGGATCGCCGGCAGCGGGAAGTGGTGGACGCGGCGGGTGCTCTTGAAGTCCAGCAGCAGCCCGTCGGCGATCAGGTCGGCGTCGGCGGAGACGTGGGCTCTGCCGTCGAAGGTCGGGCCGGGCCGGCACCGGCCGGGCGTGGTGGCGGCGCGCAGCTGGTCCAGCGGCCCGTTCTGGGCGCGGTGGAGTTGGGCGAGCAGGTCTGCGACCAGGTCGCGGTGCGGGACGGCCAGCAGCGCCGCCAGATCGAAGGTTTCGGGGCGGGCGTGGGCGGCCTTGCACAGCGGGGTGTCGCCGAACGCGAACGGGTTGCGCAGATTGACCGCGTACCAGGCGGCGGCCAGCAGCAGGCGGGCCAGGTGCTCCTCGTCCTGGTCGGCGCGCAGCATCAGCTCGCGGCGGTCGTCCAGGCGCATCGACTGCACCGCGGCGGCCAGCTCCGCCATCAGGTGCCGGCCGGTGTCGGCGATGGCGCGCACCGCCGGGTCTCCGCTTCGCTCCGCGGCGAGGACGCATCCGTCCACGCCGAGCAGGGTGGCCGCGTCGACGGGCGCGCTGCAGGTGAACGCCAGCCGCAGCCGCTGGTCGATAGCCGTGCCGATGGTACCGGCCTCGTAGCCGACGCCGGGGCCGGGCAGGATCAGCGGACGGGTGGGCAGTCGGGATCGGTAGGTGGCGCGCACACGGCGGACCCCGGCCGACAGCTCTCGATCCAGGAACCGCCGCAGCGGGGTGCGCGGCGACACCAAACCCTGAGTGAGGCTCATGTCGCCGACCGTAGTAACGGGAGTGACAGTTCTTGCCCGCCGCAGACGTCGCCGTCTTGGACGTGGCCGTAGTTGGGGTGGTGGCGCTGTGCCCGAGCTGCGGGCCGGCCGGGAGAGCGTCGTTTACCGTGGGCGAAGGTTCACGCAGCTCGCAGGGGCAGGACAAGGAGGTTCGGTTGTGGTCAGGACCGCGCTGGCGTTCGCCGACGACGATGACGCCGGACTGGCGTTGCGGCTCAAGGAACGGCTTTTGCTGTTGGAGCTGGACAAGTGGTATCCGTGCACGATCTTGGACGGTCTGCTGCCACCGGGCTGGGCGTCGGATCCTTGTTGCGGATCGGAGCGGGCGTTGGTCGAGCGGGTGAACGCGGATTTGGTCGCCGAGCACGGCATCGTCTTGGCCGTGCACTGCGATGACGATGGCGCTGGACCGCGGTTGATGCTCTGCAGGCCCCCCGCGGAACAGGCTCCTGCGTGGGAGCTTCCCGGTTTGGATGACCTTGGCCGACACGACAGCGGCCCCGCCGACACCGAAGCGGCCGACGCCTTGCGCAACCTTGCTCAGCCACACCGTGAGCAGATCCGCCAGATCGCTGAGCAGGCCCTCGACCGCCTCAATCACGGCCGCACGCCCAGCCTTGCGCCGGTCGCCGACCCGCCCGATGCGGGTCTGACACCGTTGCGGAACGCCGACGGTGTCCGCCTGGATCAGGTTGCCGCGTGGCGGCGGATGATCGCTGCCGCCCAGGCGTATCGCAGTGCTGCGGACGAGCTGCGCGCCGCCGCCGGGCAAGGACGTGGCGCCGGTATCGACGACGACGTGCTCCGTGCGTGGCTGACGGCCGCGATCGGTCAAGACGCCCTGCGCACCGCCCTCGCCGACGATCAGCGGGAGGGGCACACCGACGGCGCACGGCCTGGTCATGATCCGGAAGGCGAGCAGGAGCGGCTCGATGACCGGATCGCCGCCCTCAAAGCCCGGCTCAGCGAGCTGAACCCGGTGGAGGAGGGGGAGGCATACAACCGCCTGTTCGGTGATCTCGTGGCGCTTGAGCAACGACGGCGAGGACACCAATAGAGATCGACCAGAGATCAACCCAGCCGCCAAGGCCCCGGAGCCACCTGCCCGAAGCTGTCCTGAGCCCCAAAGGCGGAGGCGTTCGCGCAGGTCACGCCACGTACACGGCGCCCGGCGGACGAACGGCTTTCGGTCCGGGCGCGACGGGATAACTCCGGCACGGCGCGCCCTGCAGGGTCGGATAACGGCGCGGCGCCGACCCCGTCCAGGTGCAGTACCTGCTCGGGCACGCCTCGCTGGCGACATCTGGGACGCCGCCAGAGCGGGCCGGTCAAAGCGAGGTCGCCGAGCTCGTCGGGGCCGTCACAGCCGCATCCGAGACATCGCCGACCGAATCGGCATCACCGAACGCGCCGTCCAGCGTATCCTGACCGACCTGGAAACCGGCGCCTACCTCACCCGAACGCGCACCGGCCGCCGCACCCACTACACCCTCCACCCCACCCAGCCGCTGGACGACCTGCCGGGCCCCGTCAGCGGCCTGCTGGACCTGCTCACCAATCCCGCGCCCCAGAGCAACCCGCCCTAGCCAGCACCGCCCCCAGCGACCCCGTCAGATCACTTCAGCCCGGCGGGGCCGGCTTCGGCGTCCGGAGGAAGCGAGTCGGCCACCGGCACCCAGGTGTCCACGCCGGTCCTGGTCAGCAGCTCGGCCAGCCGGGGACGCGGGCACAGCACCATGATCTGCCCGTCGACGGCCTTGGTGCGCTTCCACAGCCGGACCACCGCGTTGATTCCCGACGAGTCGCAGAAGGTGACCCCGGACATCTCCAGCGCGATGCACGGTGAGGTCGTCAACGCGATCAGTCGGCCGACCTGGTCGAGCAGCCCCGGGGCGGTGGCCAGGTCCAACTCCCCGGTCACCTCGACCACCAGCCACGACCCGATCCGCTGCACACCCGCGCCCAGCTTGGACACAGACGACTCCGACTCTGACGCCGCCGACGATGCCGCCGACGCCCCATCCGGCGTCACGGTCATCCCGCCACCCTCCGCTGGAAGACAGACTCCTGGGGCTCCCCAGCCAGTCCCTACCCGCGGCATGCGGTCCATCGCACACGGCGACGGCCCGGGGTCGAGGGGTTCCCACTCAGGCTCCCACTTCACCGGGCCGCTGGATAGCGGCCAGCGCACCGAGACCCACGATCCGGCTGGTCATCCTCGATCTGCTCGCGGTCTGTGCTGGCCGAGACCGCACGATCGGATTCGGTGTGCTGTAGCAAGAAGGCGGGTACGCTGTAGATAGTCACAGCGTCTCCGATGGAGGTTCCCCTCATGCCGCTGTACACCTATCGGCCGGTCGCGAACGGACTGCGCACCGACCACCCCATCCCCGACCTCCCGTTCGTCGACGACGCGCACATCCCGCTCGACGACCCGGCCGCGATCGAGGCGATCGGCCGCCATGAAGGCGGGGACATGTGGGGCCGCCAGGACGAGTGCGACCCGGGCGGCTGGCTGGCCTTCACCACCGACCCGCACAACCACGACCTGGCCTGGGTGGTGCGCCGGCACACCGAGCACGGCCGCACGGTGGTGCTCTACCGCGACACCGACGCCTCCGGCGTGCACATGATCCACGTGCACGAGGAACCCGCCGCGCTGCTGTTCCGCGCGGGCGGCTACTGGTGGGACGGCGCCACCTGGCACCGGCCGTCCCAGATCTTCGACGGCGCCGCCGAGGAGTACTACCGGCGCCCCGTCCCCGCGGCCGTCACCGTCACCGCCGCCGACCTGCTGCAGCAAGGCGGAGACGCCGACAAGGCCCGGGTGCTGGAGATCGGCGACCTGGACGCCGAGACACCGCCGCCGGCGCAAGGACGGTGGATCGACCAGCTCGCCCGCTGGGCGGCCGAGCGCAGTCCGCAGGAGCAGGCGGCCGCCGTGGTCACCCTCGCCGCCCCCGAGCTCAACGGCGACCAACTGGTCGGCATCACCGAGATGGCCGAGATCGCCGGGATCGCCGCCTCGACCCTGCGCGCCTACATCGCCCGGGAGGAGAACGACGTCCCGCTGCCGCAAGCGACGCTGAACGGCCGCAGCGCCTGGGCGCGGCCGGTCGCCGAGGAATGGGCCGAACAGCGACGCCGCTCCCGCGAGGGCCTGACCGGAGCGGTCGCCGCCGACTACGACGACGTCGCGCTCGCACCCGGCACGGCCGAGCTGTGGAAGCGGTTCACCGAGACGTTCTTCTCCGAACTGTGGGAGCGTCCCGTCGTCCGCAAGCGGTGGGCGCTGCGGTGGCGGACCGCGGCCGCCGTCCGCGAGCTGGCCAAGACCCTCGGCTGGGACGTCGCCGGCGACCTGCGCGCGATCGTCCCGATGTCCGACCTGGCCACCACCGTCCGGCAGGCGATGCTCCGCGAGTTCGCCATCGGCAAGCACCTGCACCACGCCACCAGCGCTCCCGGCGATGAGAACTACCAGTACTTCGGTATCGCCCTGCCCGTCGCCAGGATGCTCGACTGGCTGGTCCGCCACGACCCCGCCGCCGCCGGGCACACCATCGAGGGGATCATCGGCGAGGCCGACCGGGAACTCGGCATCCCCCGCCGCGTCGCCGAACGCACCATCACCATGGCCCTCACCGACGGCTCCCTGGACCCCGAAGCCCGCCGCGAGTTCCTCGACCGCGTCCTGGCCCCCGAAGCCAACCGCGACTGACGATGAACCGCTGAAGGCGGCCTCGGGCCCGGCAGGCCCGGGAAGCGGGCGCGGCCTACCGGGCCCGAGGCCGCCTCTTCGCCGTTTGGTCACCTCGGCTGGTCATTCTCGATCCGCGCGAGGGCAGCCTCGATCTGGGCCTGCCACTGTGCGGTCGGCGTCCGGCCTCGCCCCTCCTCTAGGTCGAAGCTGTGACGGCCGGGATGGTGGGCGGGAAGTTCGCAGAGTTCTTCTTCGGCGGGGCGCTCGGCGTCGCACTGGCCCAGGGTGGCGGTCAGTTCACGAAGGCCGGCGGCGGATGTCCAGCGGATCCAGATCTCGCCATCGGGCTGGAAGCCCTGCCCCAGTGCCAGATGCGGTCCAGGGTGCCCGGCCTCCAGTTCGCACAAGACCTCTGCCTCGACTTCGTGCGCAGCCTCCGGAAGCGCCTCCAGATGGGCGATCTCATCGGCGGTGAGGGTCATCTGCGCGGAGCACCGTGGATAGGCCATGCCACCACGGTAGGCACCGGACCGGGCGGGCGCTGCGGTTCCGCCTTGCCGGAGACCGGCCGCTGCTGGCCGAGGCAGGCGCGTCGGAAAACGATGGTCGTTTCTCAACACGACCGCCGGGGTTTCTGAAGAGCTCTCGGTAGCCGGGCCGCCGCGACGAACACGCACGGCCGGGCGGTGGCTTAAGACAGTCGCGGAGCCACTACATCCTCCGGGAGGCCAAACGGCCGATGTCCTAGCGCCCTGTCGAAGGCCAGCGTCCCACCTTCAAACCGAGCCTGCTGGAAGTCGACGTCGCCGCGCGCGAACCGCGCGTGATTGAAGTCGACCATGCCGCCCTTGAACCGCGCTTGTGTGAAGTCGACGTTGCTGCCCATGAACTGCGCGTACGTGAAGTTGATGGTGCCGCCTTGGAAGCAGGCGCCCTCGAACGCGATCCTGCCGCCCATGTACTCGGTGTGCGCAAAGTCGACAATCCCGGCCTCGAACCGCGCATGCGTGAAGTCGACTCTTCCGCTTTCCAACCGAGCGTCCCTGAAGTCGACTGCGCCGCCTTCGAAGCAGGCGGCCCGGAAGCTGACCACACCGCCCTCGAACCAAGCGTGCGTGAAGTCGACCGTGCCGCTCTCGAACCGGGTGTTCCTGAAGTCGGCCGTACCGCTCTTGAACCGCGCGCCCATGAAATCGGTGCACGCTGTGGTGAAGACGGCGCCGGTGAAGCTGACGACGCCGGTGAAGGTGGCACCGCTGAAGTCACCTCCGTCGAAACAGACCCCGGTGAAGTCCAAGTGGTGGCCCCGCCAGGAGATGGCGGCACCGTCGCGCAGGTGATCGCCGATGATGCGGATCACGGTGTGGCGGACTTCGCGGGTCGCCTGGAACGTCTTACGCATACGGGCATGCTCAACGCGGTCTTGGCCCTCGGCTGGCTGATCACCCGGGTCGGGGTCGTGAGGAAGACGCAGGTAGGCGCATAGGACCTCGATGCAGGTCTGTCGTGCGTCTTCCCAGTCGTCGGCAAGGCCGGCCATGGCGTACACCCCGGCCAGCCGGATGGCGGGCTCGAGGTGACCGAGTTGTTCGGCGGCGGCGCTGAAGCGTTCGTTGAACACCCGCGTCCGGTCGTCGTGAGTGCGCTGCCGGTCCAGCAGAGCGCGCTCTTGCTCCAGCAGGGCGTGTTGGTGGTCCAGCAGGGCGCGTTGGTGGTCGCGGTTGTCGGCGACCTCGGCCAGCCGCTGACGCCGATAGGCCATCACCAGGGCGAACAGCGCGCCGACACCAGCAACAGTGCCGAGGACGAGTTTGAGCACGTCCAGCAACTGAGCGAGTGGGAGGGCTCTGACCTGCTGTAGGTGCGGAAACCCCAGCACCGCCAGCACGGCCGTCAACGCCACCACCAGACCGGCCATCGCTGTAACGCTCGCGACCGTCAACGCCCGCCGGATCGGCCACAACCCCGCCGCCTCTTCGCGTTCCTGCCGCGGGTCGTTGTCCCCATCGGGACGGTCCGGGTCTACCACGCCACCCGGCGCTATTTCTCCCATGCCGCTCAGACGCCCCATGCTCGCCCACGGATTCACCCGCCTCAACGCCCGGGTCCACCCACGCGATCGTTAGTTGAACGCTACGGCCAGAACGCGGGGCACCGCCCGGACCGGGCGCGCGCACCTCCGAACCACCCAAAGCCGACGAGCGGCGCGGGTTCTGGGACGGGTACGGGCCACTGGACCGCACCTGCCCGGGCGCGGTGCTGCGCTCGCAGGATCTATGAAGCCCGGCATGTCGGGGCGCTGCGTCTGGAACGGTTCCGGCTCGGCCACCCCGACGCGGTGACCCGCTCCTATCAGGAGATGGTCGCGGTGGTGTCCGCGCTGACCTGACCCGCCCCGCCCTGCCCTGCCCGCTGCGGTGTCGGCGACGCCGACGGTGACGGCGGCGTGGATGCCGCGCGCCAGCGCGTCCGCGCGCTCGTCGACGCGCTGCGGATCGTCTCCGGTGACGACGAAGGACCCCAGGCGGCGGGCCCGCCCGTTGACAGAAGGATCTGGCCTGGAGCGGCTGCGATGGTCGGACCGGGATCGCTCTGCCTGGCGTGTCGGGTGGACTCCGCCACCGCTGGCCCACGATTCTCGGTGCGGCCCCAGGACGACGGCTCCGTACGACAGCGAACCATGGCGCCTTCATGAGTCGTCCAAGGCGCCGTTCGGAGGTCCGCCCGGTCAAGTGGACTCCTCGGAGATCGGAGACCCTGAACTCATGGCGCCTGGAAACTCGCGTTCGCTGGCTCCGCGGGAGTTGGTGACCGGCGACTGGCCCGATGGTGCAGCGGCCGGGGACCACCCGGCCGCGGTCGCTCAGGAGGTCGCACGGCGGCTGGTCTTCTGGATGACCGAGAACGGATGCAGCCTGAAGCGGCTCGGTAAGGAGTCCGGTGTCAACCGGCAGACGATCGCCAACTTACTGAAAGGCGACAAGTGGCCCGATCTTCGGACGCTGGCGCTTCTCGAACACAGCACCGGGGTCCCGCTCTGGCCGACACTGCCGGCGGACCGGCCCGTCACCGGGCGTGCCGCTGACGAGGTGGACCTGCTCCTGGCGGAAGAACAGCATCTCCTGCGGCATCTTTGGACGGTGCGGCATCGGCTGCTCGTGCTCGTCCACCGACGGTGGGCCGGCCCCGAACCGCCGCCAGTCGAGGACTTTCTGAACAGCGTCTTCAAAACCAGAGTGTCAACGGCCAGAGAGCCCCGCTGATATCAAACGGGCCGGTGGCGTGGCCGCGCTCAGCCGTTGACGACCTGTTCTCCTTCGCCGGACGGCGCATCGAAACCGGCGATGAAGTCGTCCAGCGCCGACTCGGTGCCGACTCGGTGCCGCCCGCCGCGCTGATGAGGGGCCTCTACTACAAGAACGCCGCAGGGGCTGGAGCCGCTGTCCGTGGTCTCGCCGAAGACAGTCGGCAGTCAAAGGGGGCGTCGGTACGAAGGCCGCAGGCCGGCGTACGGCGGTGCGCGATGCCATAGCATCCGATAGCATGATCGGTCATGGGTGAGGCATCGCGGACCGAGGCAATCTCAGCGACCGTTCCCGCCGACGTTCTGGCGGCCGCGCGTGACCTGGTCGCGGCGGGCAAGGCGCCGTCGCTGTCGGCTCTGATCTCCGAGACGCTGGCGGCGCGAGTCGCGCGTGAGCGCGATGCCGAGCATGCTCGCGCCTATCTGGCCGAGCACCTGCTGGGCGGCCAGGAGCTCACCGACGCCGAGCTCGCCGAAGGTCAGGAGATGCTCGCCGGGGTCAAGGCGCGGGCCGCGGCTCGCCGGGCGGCGTCGGCCGCGTGAACGATGGCATCGTTTTCGATCACCATGCCGTCCTGGCATTGGGGCGGGGCCACCGGGCGCTGTCGGGATTGGTACACGCCGCGCACACCGACCCCTACTTCGTGGTGTCGGTGCCGGCGGTGTGCCTGGCGACAGCGGTGAGGCAGCGCCCCGAGATGTCGGTTCATCTGGCCCAGCTCGCCGCCGTCGAGGTCCCGGCACTGGACCGGGTCGCCGCCGACGAGACCGGCCGGATGGCCGCCCGGCTCTGGCCCGCCGAGGGGTGGCCCGTTCTGCACGCGGTGACGGTGGCGCTGCTGACCGGCTGGGAGATCGCCACCGCACAGCCAGAGGACTACCGGGGCTTCGGAGTCCCCCTGCTTCCGATAACCCGACCCGACCGGTGATCCACGCCCCGCACGCGCCCTTCGCGTTCGCCCGGGGGTGCGCGCCGCCAAAGGGCCGAAGCACTGTCTGGTTTCGATCCGGGCGACACGGCACCAATCTGTGCGGGTACTCGAAGGCTCTGGAAGCGGGACCGAGGTCGGCGAAGGCCACCGATGCTCGTTTTCAGGCAACCGGAGGCCTCGGGCGAGTCCCCCTTGGCACCGCCGCGGGGCGCCCATCCCGGCGTGACGGCGGCCATGGAATGCCAACCGGCCACGAGAGTTCCAACTATCTGGCCGTCAGCGGGGACAAGCTACTGACTGGGCCGTTGACACCGGCGTACACGATCAGGATGAGGGGGTGTCCGCCGCCTCTGCGGGAGATCACCCGAAAGAAATAAACGGAACAGCACGCCCGCCGCTACTTCAAACCATCGGCCGCCACCACGGCCGAGGTATCCGCCGCACTCGGCCCCGCCTCCTGAGCCCCTGCACTTCACAGCAGTCAGCTACGCTGACTACTCACAGCTACCTTTCATCTGGTCGCGTGGACCCGAGGGGAGGGCCCAGAGTCTGCGAGCTCCCCGAGGAGACCCCGGTCCAGGTCATCAGGTTAGCGGTCTGACAGAGGGGTGTAGCCGTACGCCGACAGGTGGTTCTGTACGACGGTGACTTGGTGCTTGGCGGCGGGGATCGCCTCGACGGCGCAGCAGATCACTCAGTCCAATTCATGAAACGCTTGATCGATGGCGATCGGCACCAGCACCATCAGCGCCGTCAACGACTCAGACACAGGCATTCGCGTCAGGCGCAAAGATGGCCGGGAGGAGTTGATCCCGACCGTTGTGCTGGGACCGGAAAGGTGTCCGGTCCGGCGTGCTTCGCGCACCCGTTCGGCGGCTTCATGGATGTCGCCGATCAAGTCGCCACCTGCAGACCTAGTGACCAGGCCGATGTCTTCTCCGTCATCGGCGGTGATCGGGTAGATCTGCGTCTGCGCGCTGAACCGTCCGATGACCTGCCCCTCGACGGTCAACGCCCCACGGTTGCGGCCGAACCGGCGGCTCTCGGCCGTAATGGACCCGATCCGCCGGTCACCGTGTTCGACCGTCAGTTCCACGGTCCTGCCGTCGGCGCGGAGGCCGACTGTACAAAGGGTGCCGGCCTTGTCGCTGAGCTCGTATCGCGAACTGCCGGCGGCCCGCCGGAGCGTGCCGATTTTCTCGCCGCTCTTGTTCTCGTACCCATAAATAGCGATGTTGCGCGTGACGACGAGGACGTCCTCTGTCCACAGCGGACTTTCGGTTCCGGCCACGGCCAGGAGTCTAACGTCGGCGCCGGCGAACGCCACCGCGTAGCTCGTCATGGCCTCGGGGGAGACGCCAGTCGCCGCGAGCGCCCCGGCGAAGGCCTGCTCCGCGGCGGCGGGTGTGCGCCCGGCCAGGATCAGGTGCGGGACGAGGTCGGCGCCCCGCCGACGCCGCGGAGCAGGACTGACCAGCGGGCCTGTGGGCGGCTACTCGTCCTCGGGATCATCGTTGGTGATGCCGTTATCGTCGAGGAGACGGCGAACCAGATCAGCGCCTCCGGGTGGCGCCAGGCTCCGCCGCCCGAAGGCCAAGGCCGGCGCGTAGGAGCAGTCGTACCCCGCGAGCTGGAAGAGTTCGGCCGTCTCGGTCTCGCTGGTCTCGGTGAACAGCCGCACGAGTTGGGCGGCGTCGTTGTCGGGCGGCGCCGGCTCGGCCAGCGCGGTGAACGTCCGTGGTCACGCGCTAGTTGCACAGTAGGCGTTGGTGGCCGTACCGGTGTAGCCGACCAGCCAGATATCACGGTCGCGTTTGGGGCGACGCGGCTTGACCGGTCGTGCGCCGCCCCTGGAGGCGTGGACGATGTCGGCTTCTGGACGCGCGAGGTAGGCCAGGATCCCGAGATAGGCGTCGATTCCCTTGGCCAGCCGCGCGACACTGGCGTCGAGGGAGCCACCGTGCACATTTGCCCCGGTGCGGCCGATGGACGCCTGCACGGTGGCACGGTAGTCGGCGAGCGCTTCGGTGACCGAGCCGCGGTCGAGATAGACCGGGATCGGCAGCGGCGTCTCCCCGAGGTCGAGGAGGAGGCGTAGCTCGGGGCGACCGGTGTTGGTGTCGTACTCAAGGTGCGCCCACAGGCCACTGCCGGGGTACTCGGGGTGGCTGCCGGCGATGAAGACGCACCACTCGGGAAGCGTGGTGAGGTCGTCGAGCGTGATGGTGTCGGGGACCTGGGTGAGGAACCTGGACATCAGGGCGGGCTCGAAGATCCAGACCGAGCGCGCGAACCGCCAGTTGTACAAGGCGCTCACTTGGGCGATGGTGTGCGATTTCGCACCGGCCGGGTTCCGGCCGGTGACGACATCGGCGGCGCCCATGGGCAGCAGGCACCAGTCGGGCCACTGCATCGGCGGGTTGGTGCGCATGTGGTCCATCAGCTCCCACGCCCGGGGGAAGGCGCGCTCGACCTCCCCGGTGAGGGCGTCGGCGTGGGCGAACGCTTCGCGGGCGATGCGTTCGTGCTCAGGCGTCAGTGCCATCGAAGATTCCTTGAAAGAAGATCCCTGGACATAGGTCAGTGCGGGCGCCCTGGCCGGGACGCGCCGCGTGAGCGGCGCGGACGGCTGCGGCGGCGTCCACCCCATGGACGCCGCCGCCGGCCCGCGGGCTCGTGCCGTTAGGGTCGCACGCCGAGTCGCCGCAGCGTTGGCCGACGGAAATGATCGCGATCTTCAGGTGCGCGGTGACTTCCTCGGCGGGTGGCGTTACATCCACGGGGAGCGGCGAGGGTCCCTTCGTAGGGGGCATGGGGCGCATCCTAATCACGCGCGAACCGGTGTGTCTTGGCGCCGAAGGGGAGCCGGGAGGGAGCGAGCAGTGGGCGCTGGCAGTGGGCGCTGGCAGTGGGCGCTGGCGATTGTGTCGCCGCGCTGGTGGCGTATTTGGCGGGCACGGCCCGGCGATCGGCATCGATCCCGGCATCGTAGACGGATGGAGGGAGCCGCCACCCTCCTGCACGGCGACATCAACCGCAGCAACCTCCTCATCACCGGCGCCGGAGAAGCCGGCGGGGTGGTGCTGGTCGACTGGGGGCAGCCCGTGCGGGGCGCGGCGTGGATCGACGTCGCTGACCTCATCCCGCACCTGATCCTGGCCGGGCACACTCCGGCGGCGGCCGAGGACGCCGTCACCGGCGCGCTCGCCGCGGCGCTGCAGGAGGCGGGCGCGGGGCCGGAGATGGTGACCGGGTACGCCGCGGCTTCGCCGGCTACTGGGCGCGGACGTCGCGGCTGCCGGACCCGCCCGGCGTGCCGCACCTGCGAGCCCACCAGGCGCGGGCCGCGCGCGCAGCCATCGCGTGGGTCGCGCACCGGACGGGCTGGGCGTAACCGGGCGGACGCGGGGAGCGCGACGCGGGGCATCGCGTGGTCGGCGACGTTATCCATGCTGGGCAGCGGGCGGACGGCAACTCGTGCGCTGTTGCGGGATTGCCGGTTAGGAGTAGCTGACCGGGGCGTCGCCGTGCGTGCGGACCACGGCTGCCAGCCGCGCGGCGGCGATGCGGAGGGTCTCCCAGCTCATCGTGGTGTCGTGGCCCCTGCGCTCGGCATCCTCCAGCGCGCCCCGCGCTATGAGGAACTCCTGCAGGGGGAACGCCAGCTCGGGGGAGTCGAACGTCGCGGCTGCGTTCTCCAGCATCGCGGCCGCGGCGACCATGTGGGCGCCGGGGCCGAGGTGTTCGAGCCGGTCGGCGATCTCGGTGGCGGTGAGCCCCGCGTACGGAAGGTTCGCGCGCGTGCCCGGGACCGCCCCGGTACGCCCTGACCGGCCGGCGACCTCGGCGAGCAGCGCGGGGTTGTCGGATCCGGCGGCGGTGCTGGAAGCGATGCCCTGCACCAGGACGGCAGCGGAGGCGGACTGCCCCAGCGCGATCCCCATCTGCCAGAGCGCCGCGGTGACCGCCGCCGCCCGGGTGAAGGTCTCTGTGCGGTCGGCGTGGTCGTTCTCATCGCCGCCGTGCACCTCAACTGCCATCGGTCTTCTCCTTGGACTCGTGTCGCTGTCCGGCGAGCCACCGCGCGTGCTCGGTGGGCCCGAGGTGGTCGTAGATCGCCTTGCCGATGCCGTAGCCGGCCGACCGATGCTGATGGCCGCAGCCCTTGGTGCACTCCCACAGGCGCGCGTCGCCGTAGTGATCGTCGGGATCCCTGCTCCACCGGGCGTGGCCGGGCCACCCGGGAGGGCGGTGGTATCCCTGCGCGCACGCCGACACGCGCCGCGCCTGCATCTGGTCTTGGTCGCGGGCCATCCACGGATCCAGGCACGCTCTCGAGCAGAACTCGAAGCTGTGGTCGGGCCCGATGCTCTTCACCGTGTACCTCACGCGGTGAAGAGGGTCCAGCGGCCGGTCGCACACCAAGCACTTGTAGGTCACGCTCTCCTCCGTATCTCCCGCCGGAGAAGAACTATCCATATGGATAGTTCTTCTCCGGCGGGACTCGTCTAGTTGAGGGGGTCGTTTCCGCTGCTCACCGGCTGGAGCTTCTCTGCCGTTGAACGTTTCGAGGGACCCGGTACACCGTCGTTCCGGGCTTGGGCGGCAGGTCCTCCCGGACGGTCAAGGGCCGGATGAACTTGGTCCGCCGCTCGAACGTGACGCCCTCGATGGCGCCGTCCTTGTACACCGGGCCCACGAGCCGGTCGTCGGCGTCGCGGAACCCGACCCGCATCCGGTACTTCCAGTAGCAAGTGAAGTCTCCTGGTCTGCGGCAGCACCCGGGAGGGCGTTGCCGAATTGCACTGGTGCGCGAAGGCCGGTCGATCCGTGTTCATGTGGCGATGGCGGCGACTTCAGGGACGGTTGGCGCCTCTGGATCCAGGTCCAGGCCCCGTACCTGCCGCAGCGCCAGCGGCGCGAGTGCCGCGACGGCCATGACGAGCGCGCAGACGCCGATGACGTGCTGGGCGCCGACGTGGTCGGCGGCGGTGCCCACCAGGAGATAGGCCAGGGGGACGGGGACGCTCTCAACCAGCAACGCGTTGGCTTGGACGCGTCCCAGGAGATGGCGGGGGATCTTGATCTGGATGATGCTCTGCTGGGTGTTGGCGGCGGGACCGGCCATGAACGCGCCCAGCAGCACCCCACCGATCACGCCCGGCAGCGGCAGGCCCGCACCCATGGCCGCCGGCCCGAGCGCGAGCGCCGCGGCGCCCAGGCATCTGGTCCACCCGGCGCGGTGGATGGTGAGCGAAGCCGTTCGCGGTGAGGACCGCGGCGATCACGCCGATCATCACCGCCGCGATCGGGTGGCGCCCCGGTTCCTCGTCGAGGAACTCGTCCACCGCGTAGAAGACCTCGACCTTGTCGCCGTGGCCGCGCAGCCGGAAGCCGCCGTCCCCGAAGCCCTCCGGGTGCCGCGGCTCCTTCCCGGTCTCCAGGCCCTTGAGCCCGGCCACGTCCAGCGCCGCCCAGACGGCCGTGGACAGTTCCTGGCCCGCGGGGGTGTAGAAGCCCATGGCGATCACCGTAGCCAGCCCGCCCGGTTCGCTGTCGGCCGCGGCTGACGATCGCCCTGGTTTCGCCACGTCCGCCGCGGCGTACAGGCGATGCAGCTCATGCGGCTCTGGCTCGCGGGAGTGCACCCGCAGGTCGCGGTCGCCGACCTCGGCGACCAAGCGGCTGTGCGCGACTCCAAGAACCCCGGCGGCGCCGCCCTGGTGCTCACCGCCCAGCAGATGAGCAGCCTGCTCCACCAGGCCAAGACCGGGCGAGGCGACCTCTTATCCACGCCGCTGCCCCACGCCACCAACCCACGCCGCACGCCAGACGGGGCCGGCCCGCGTCCATCGGTATCACCCCGCCCATCGACAGCAGCGGTCACCCTGCGTCGACGTGCGGGCAGACAGGGCGCTGCTGGTATCCGCCGGGGACATCGGCGCCGACCGCTGCCCAGAACGCCATCGAGTCGCGCAAGTGCCCGCCCAGGGTGTGCCACGACAGCCCGGGATGCTCCGCCCTCAGCGCCGCGAGCCCGGCCGCCGCCAGCCCGCACCGCTGAAACCGCGGTTCGGTGTAGGGCTGCTCTACCCACCCCAGTCCACAGGGCGGGCACACCCGGTAGTCGACCGCGAAGACCTCTTCACCGTCCAGATTCGCGGCCCGCTCCGCCACCGGGCGCGCTCGGGCGAGACGGTGTCCTGCCACGGGGTGTCCAACTGCGGCACCGTCGGCCGTCCGCCGCGGCGCCCGAGCCGGCCACCGGTGAGCCGTTCAAGGGCCTCCCTCAGCGGCTCACGCCCCGACACCCGACCCACCTCGTGGGCCCGTCCGGCCAGCTGCCGCGCTGCACGGCGATCACTCTCGCTCATGATCGGTCCGCGGCGTCCTTCGGGGTGCACTCGGCGCAGCCGGTCGCGGCGTGCACGCGACATAGATCCAGCCACTGGATCAGCTCGGCCGCGACCTCACCGACACCGACCGACCCGGTCGGCCGACCGGTCTCCGGATCGAAGGTCGGCATGGTGAAGCCCTCCCGCTGCACCACCCCCACCGACTTCAGCGCACCAAAGATCAGAGTCTCCGCAGACATGCCCACATCGTCCCGGAATCACAGCCCGGTAGCTCTGGAACGACCAGTCCCGCCAGACCAGCCCGCTCGACGCTTCCCAGCGGACTTTCCGTTCGCCTGCTACATCACCCCGTCACGATCAGGATGCGCGAGCCGGCGGCGGCCCGTCCCCGCGGCCGCCCCCTTGGGTCACTGGTCGAGGAGCTGGTCCAGGGCCAGCTGGATCTCGGTGATCTGCTCGGGGGCGACGGCGTCGGCTTCGTCGTCGCCGGCGTCGTTGTGGTGGGCTGGGGTGGCTGCGGGGCCGGGCAGCAGGCGGGTGAGAAGTTCGATGATCGCGTCGGCGTGTTCGTGGCGGAGGGTTTGCAGCCGCTGCAGGTAGCGCGGCATCCCGGCGGTGAGGTAATGCGAGCTGTGTTTGACCGTTTCGAGGCGGACGTGGGCGGTGCGGTGCAGGCTGGTCGCCGCGCGCCGCGGATCCTGGGTCGGGTGGACGACCACGTCGATCTCCGAGGCGATCGTCTCCGGGCCGCTGTGGTCGGGGCGGACGTACAGCAGGAACCTGGCGTCCGTGGTGGTGTCCTGGCTCCGGCCGGGGAACTGGATCTGCGCGCCGGTGACGGTGCCCTCCCAGCTCCCCGCGGGCCCGTGGACGTCTTGGAACTGCTGGTCCAGGACCGTGACGTGGTCGCCGAGCTGGACACCGCCGCGCTGGGCGAGGATCCCCGCGGACACGATGTCCAGAGCGTCGCTGCGGGCGTTGCGGCGGGCGGCGACCTGGCCGTAGGGGAGGTCGTGCTCGGCGCGGCACTGGGCCGGGCGCCGGGAACGTATCGCGTGCAGCGCCGGCAGGTACCGGGAGGCGCCCATGATCTCCAGATAGTGCTCCAGCCTGGCCGAGGCGGGCAGGTCCAGGAGGAACGCGATGCCGTCCAACGGCACATCGCCAGGCCGGCGCTGCTGCTCGTGTGCTTGCACGGCCAGCAGCAGCGCCACTACTTGCGCGCCGGCGAAGGTGTCGATCCGGTTCGGGTCCGTCTGGTCGCCGAGGGGGTAGGCGTCGGCGAGCGCGAACGCCCGCGACCACGCCTCATGCTCGATCGTGCCGGGCGGCGGCTCGGTGACCACGACCGGGTCCTGCACCCGCTCCAGGCCGTTCAGGACCCGGTGCACCACCACCCGCCACCAGCCCCACAACGCCCCCACGGGATGGGGATCCTGCTCGTCCAGCAGCACCTGCCGCAGATGCCGGTGCTCGGTGCCGAGGACATCGGCCAGGGCGGCGGGGAGGGTGCCCAGCGACAGATCCGCCAGCCGCCACACGGGGCTGCTGATCCCCCCGAACGGGTCGGTCGGGCTGGCGTCGGTCGGGCTGATCTCGGCGAGGGGGTCGATGGGGCCGACGGCCCGCGGCGGAACACCGGTCAGCCATGCGGCGTGATGGACCGCGAGCGCGGTCAGGGCCGCGACCTGCGCCAGATGCTCGGGCGGCGCCTGCCGGCCAGGGCGCCGGCGCCGCCGCACGGCCTCCTGCCGGTCCAGGGCCAGCAACTCGGCGGCGCGGCGGCGTGCCGCGGCCCATGCCTGCGCGGGGCCGCCCAGCTCCGCCGCCCACGCGGCGTAGCCGTCGGCGGCGTCGGCCGGGCACAGACCCTGGTGGCCGTCGGGGCGCCCGTCGCGGTAGGCGGTGGCCGTGACCATCCAGCCTCGAGCGCGGGCATCGCAGGTCACGGCCGCCGGAGCCCCCAGGACCTCCATACCGCATCTGCCGCACTGCAGCCGAAACACGCGCTCACCGCTCATCACCGCATCACCCGCACCGCGCTCGATCCGCGCTCGATCCGCGCTCCCCCTTCAGCCTGCCGCCCCGGGCCGGGCGGGGCAAGCAGCCCACCGGCACCGGGCCGCCGACCGGACCTGCGCGCCGGCGGAGGCGTGCTCGGGGCCGCGAGGACGTGACTCCTTGGCGAGGGCGGATTCCTTGGTGAGATGGGGCGCCCGCCCGCGCCCGGCGCCGGCTCCGGCGTCGTCAGCGTCTGCCTGCGCGGACGGATGCTCCCCAGGTCTGGGCGCGGGCCTACCTAGCAGGGGTCGAGGGGTTCGGGGGAGGGGGCCATCCGCAGGAACGCGGTGACGGGCACGTCGGTCTGGTAGCTGTGGCCGGCCGGGCAGCGGGCGGTGACCTCCTGCGCGCCCGGCAGCAGCCGCAAGACGACGCCGCGGCGGGCGTCGCATGTCGGGCAGTGCACCTGGTGCGGGCGGCCGCGGCAGAGCGGGACGCCCTCCTCCTGCTGGTCCGCGGAGGGATCGCTCACCCACCAGGTCTCGGTGAGCAGCACCGACACCTCCTCGGCGCGCAGCAGGCACCGCGGGTCGCAGACGCGGGCGCTGTCGGGGGCGGGTGCGGCCAGCACGACGGGGCTGGGGTCGGCCGGAGTCACCGGCCGGCCCTCAGCGCCGCCGAGGTAAATTTCCAGGGCGGGACGCCACCGGGCAGGTCGGAGGCCAGGTGCCACTCCCACAGCTCGCGTCGTTTCGTGCTCGGACCTGCAAGAAGGACCTCTGAGCGACAGCAGCCGGCATCGTCTCCACGGCCGGCAGGCCAGCACTCTTGACCGCAACAAGGAACTTCCCGACGAGCTGGTGGCGAAGACCGCTGGTGGCTGAGAGCGCGGCCATGGTCTGGGAAGATGAGCCCTAATGCCTTCCCCTCCTCAGTGGACTCCGCCCCACGCCCCCGACGCGCATCCCGTTCCGAGTGACGGACGCCGAAACTGCGGCGTGGTCGAGAAGACCGTCCTCCGCCGCCAGTGGGACCCTGAGCAAGGGCTGCCGCCGGCGAGCCTGATCCACGCGATCGACCGGATCGCGGGTCTGCCGGTACACCTCGCCTCACGCCTGGCGACCTGGCTGGACGGCCTCTGGCTGGGCGAAGGAGCGGTGCCGGATCTGGACAGCCTGTGGTTCTTGCGGGGGCAGTTCGTGCAGGAAGGCTCGTCGATTCTGTGGGATCACGAGCCGGCCGCGGTCGTCGGCCGCACCATGGTGGTAGGCACCGGCGACCACTTGAGCGTCAGCCTCGTCGACCAGCATGAGCTGGGACACGTGTTCGACGCGATGGACGAGATGTCCGCCCGGCCGGATTGGCAGACGATCATGTGGCGATGCAGCCCGCTGGTCCTGCATCCCCGCTACCGAGATCCAGCTGAGCTTTGGGCAGAGGCCTACGCACATCTGGCCACCGGAGAACTGCGCCGCCTGACCCGCCTGCTCGGAGGGAACAGCGAGGCCATGGAGATGGTGTGGGCGTACTATAGGTACCAGCTCGGTCTGGAGGTGGGCCCCAAGTGATCCCGGTCATCGACCGCAACGGCGTCGACGTGCTGATGCCTCACGCCGCTGGGCACGGCGCCGAGCGGATCACCCCGGACGACCCCCGCTATGGCGACCTCAAGGCGATCGCCGTCGACCTGAACGTCCCTGATGATCCGGCCGCAGACGCAGCCCCTGGGGCAGAGCTGGAAGCGCGCTACCGGGCCCGCGACCACGCCGCCTAATGGGAGCTGCCGGGTCGTAGAGACTGGGTAGCCGTAGCCGCCAGCAGGTGAGCACTCTCGCCGCCGGAAGCGTCCGACTTCTGTGGTCAGACCGTGCCCCTGCTTGCCGGCCGGGAGGCCAGACCGTTGATGGGGGGGGCGTGCCCGCCGATCGAGGTGTGAAGGCCGCGTGCCGTGCCTTTCGCAGGCTGCAAGGAGCGAAGTGCCTGACCAGGAGGACGAGTTGCTGCTGACCGGCGATGACTGGGCCGAAGACCACCATGATGTCGAGGTCCAGGACGAGGCCGGCCGGAAACTGGCCGCCGCGAGGGTGTCCGAGGGTGTGGAGGGGATCGCCAAGCTGCACGAGCTCGTCGCCAGGCACGGCGGCGGAAACCTTGACGCCGCCGAGGTCGTGGTCGGGATCGAGACCGACCGCGGCTCGTGGGTGCAGGCCCTGATCGCCTCCGGCTACGTGCGGCAAGGCCACGTGTCCGACGGGGGCGGTGACGAACGGCCCCGGAGCGCCGGGGATGCTGGGGTTTGACCGCCCAGCCGGTCTTCCCGGGCCCTCTGGCCCGCGAGGTCAGTGGCCCTCCCGGTGGCAGGCGTGGGCGAGGAGCCGGTGATGGAGAATCTTGCCGTTCGCGCAGATCCAGGTGCGCCACGTCTTTGGGGGAGGCGGCCCGGAAGGAGCGCTCCCGGGTCTGCTCGGCCGGCCCGAGCAGTGGGTGCCGCGCAGCGTGTGGTGCTCGGCGGGGTACAGGTGCTCGCAGGTGACCGTCTCGACGCGGGCCTGCCCGGGGCGGACCTGGGCGGCCTGGGCGGCAGAGACGGCGGCTGGGGTCGCGGTTGTGGCGAGCGCGGCGGCGATCAGGACGGTGGCACGACGCATCACTTCATCACCCCCAAGAGTCGATTAACTACTAAGAGCGATAATCGTGGAGTCGCCCGCGCAAACCGTCTCGGAGGTCGGGTCGCCGGCGAGCGGGCCGGTGGTGTGGCTGTTCGTGTGCGGTGATCGCCCCTACTGGTCCAGACCTCATGTCCGCGGCGGAGGGCCGCCGGGCCAAGGACGTTTCGCCTGCCGCCTCCTCGCTGTACCTTCCGCAGCAACAAACTCTCAACTTGAGTTTGAAGTTCTCTGTCTGTGGGGAGGTAAGATGGTGATCGTTGGAAGTGGGATCTGACGAGGAGGTGGTGACCATGCTGACCCCGCTGGACAACCTGTTCGATGAGGTCGAGCGGCAGTTCGACCGGCTGCGCACCGCCACCGGCCTGGCCGGGGCTGGGGTGCCCATGGACGGCATCCGGCGCGAGGGCGACGTGCTGCTGCGGTTCGACGTGCCGGGCATCGACCCCGACTCCATCGAGATCACCGTCGACCGGGGCGTGCTGTCGGTGTCGGCCAGCCGCACCGAGGACTACGGCCAGGACACGCGGGTGTTCGTGCGGGAGCGTCCGATGGGGACCTTCACCCGCCGGGTGTACCTGAGTGAGCACCTGGACACCGAGCACGTCGAGGCCGCCTACGACAACGGTGTGCTGGCGGTCCGGATCCCGGTGCTGGCCAAGGCCAAGCCCCGCAAGATCGAGGTCGCGCAGGGCGAGGCCAAGGCCATCACCGGCTGATTGCCGGCGGAGCCCGGGCGGCGCCGTCTGTTTGGCGGCGCCGCGGGCTGTCGGCCGGGTTTCGCTCCCCGGCGCGGTCCGGGTGGACGCCGATCGTTTCGGTCACCTGCCGGACCGTGCCGGTCCGGCCCGCTCCCGTTCCATCCGCTCGCCGGCGGGAGCCGGTGCGGGAGTTCGGGGGTGTGCCGGAACCGGCGGGATGGACCGGAATCGATGCGTCTTGGCGGAGGTGATCAACTTGCTTACGCCCGCCTCCCGGAGGAGCACTGCCCCATCCCGGCAGGCAAAGCCGGCGTCGCCGCCGTCTCACGCCCTGCCCGTCGGCGAGCGGGCCGGTGCCGTGACAGCTGGTGTGGCCGGTGGTGTGGTGGCGGTGTTGGCGCCGGTGCCGTCTCCGGGCGCTCCCCCGGGATCGTTCCTGCCCGGTGTGCAGGCGGCGGGGGCGGTCTTGCGTGAGGGGCATCTGGTGGCGGTCACGCGGCTGGCGCACGCGGTCCCCGGCCACGCCGACGGCGAGGTCGACACCCGGCCGCTGCGCCCGCTGTGGCAGCGGCCCCTGCAGCCCTGGCGCGAGCCGTGGCACCGGCCCGAGCCGACCGAGGCCGCCGGTGGGACGGACCGACGAACAGCCCCTGCAGCCGCACTCGACCGGCGGGCCCGCCGCCAGACCCGGCGGCAGGCCCGGCGGCTGGCCGGGGCGTGCATGGAGGTGGGGGGTGAACCGGTCATGGCCGAGGACGCCAGGGTGCCGTTGCCGGTGTGGTCGGCGAGCCAGGAGGCCCACCAAGCTGACGCGGATCGATGCGTTGGTGGCGATGGCGCTGCAGGAGTTGCGCCAGATGAGCTCGCAGCAGACCGGGGAGGCGGTGCGGGTTCAGCTCGCGGTGGCCTACCAGCGTGCCGTGGAGGAGTTGGGCGGCCTGGTGGGCGCGGAGCTGCGGGCTGAGCTGCGGGTCCTGCACGCCCCGCTGGGGCCCGGCGCACCCACCGTGGCGGAGCTGCGGATCGCCCACGCTCAGCTGCACGGCTGGATGGAAGGGCTGATCGCCGGACGGCAGAGCCCGCTGGCGGCGGTCCCGCCCACCGCGGACCAGCCCGGCGGCGCAGCCGCCCGCCCCGCTGCCGGTCCCGCTGCCGGTCCCGCTGCCGGTCCCGCTGCCGGTCCCGCTGCCGGTCATGGCGCCGGACCGTACCTGTAAGGCGGCGGCAGAGGACCGCGCGCGGGGTGAAGACGAGACCGCGGTGAAGACGGGGAGGAGGTGATGATGATGCTGGTCCGCTACTACGACCGGCACGGGCGCCCGATCACCCGGCGCGTCTGGCAGCGGCTGGGGGCCCGGCCCGAGTACGCGCAGCTGGCGTTGCACGAGCTGACCGCCGATGGTTCCTGGCCGGCCCAGGTGCCGGGCGTCCGGCTGGCGGGCGCGCACCGGGTCGTGGTGGCCACGTTCTGGCTGGGAGTCGTCACCGATCCCCGCCAGCGGCCGCCGCTGATCTACCGGACCGTGGCGGGCGGCTACGGACCTGGTGAGCACCCGGTGACGGTGCAGCGGTGGGGGTGGCCCACCCGCACCGCGGCCCGCGCGGGGCACGGCGGCGTCGTCGCCTGGCTCACCGGCACCGCCGCCGCCCCTCCCGCCCCCTGGCCTGCCCTGATCGCCGGATCCCCCTGACCTTTTGGCTTGCCCTGATCTTCGGATTGCCCTGCCTCTGGACGCGCCGCCCGCCCCTGATTTGCGGGCTACAGAACCTGGAAGGAGAACCACGATGTCCCACACCTCGACCGTCGCCGGGCCGTCCAGCGCGACCTCGCCCTGCGGCTCCTCGCCCGCCGTGCCGCCGCTTGTCGATGGGCAGGTGGTGGTGGGCTCCTATCCCACCTACGACAAGGCGCAGCGGGCCATGGACTTTCTGGCCGATCAGGACTTCCCGGTCGCCAAGTCCGCGATCATCGGGTCGGACCTGCGCACGGTGGAGACGATCGTGGCGCGGCTGACCTGGGCGCGCGCCGCCGCCGGCGGCGCCGGTAGCGGCGCCTGGTTCGGGCTGCTGGTCAGTCTGCTGCTGGGACTGTTCGGCTCCGGCGCCAATCCGGTGCTGCTGGCGGTGGGCGGCGCCGTCTACGGCGCGCTGTTCGGCGCGGTGTTCGCTCTGGTCGCCTACGCCGGCAGCCGCGGCCGCCGCGACTTCGTCTCCCGCCGCGACCTGGTCGCCGCCCGCTACGACATCGTCACCGAACCCGACGTCGCCGACGACGCCAGGAACCTGCTGATCAAGCACGGCTGGCGCACGAGCTGAGCGCTGTGTCGCGGCTCCCGCGCGGTCGGTGCCGGCCGGGCCACGGGCCGCCGTCTGCCTTGGCCCACTCCCCCCAGGGCCGGGCAGACGGCTCTCGCCGGTTACCGGCCTGGCAGGGGGGTGAGGTGGCGGCCGGTGCCGGGACCTGTCCAGGATGTGCGGTCAGGGGTTGCGGTCTTGCCGGAGCCGGGCGTTGATGCGCTGGGCTTCGGCGAGCTGGTCTTCCAGGATGATGATGCGGCAGGCCGCCTCGAGCGGGGTGCCCTGGTCGACCAGGTCGCGGGCGCGTTGCGCCAGGCGGAGCTGGTAGCGGGAGTAGCGGCGGTGCCCGCCGGGCGAGCGTTGCGGGACGATCAGGCGGGCGGTGTCGAGGCTGCGCAGGAACGCCGGGGTGACGCCGAGCATCTCGGCGGCGCGGCCCATGCTGTAGGCGGGGTAGTCCTCGTCGCCGAGCTTGTCCTGCAGCCCGCCGTCGGGGTCCTGCCCGGTCGTGCTCTGGTGCTGCTGGTCGTGTCGTTCACCGGCACGGGCCGGAGTGGTTGCCTTCACTGGACCTTCCGTACTGCCGTGGGATGGCAGTAACGACGACAGGGCCCCCGGTGCCAGACTGCGGCACCGGGGGCCCAGAGGTACAACACCATCTACAGGACGCCATGAGCCGGTCTTCCGCGGCGGCCGCCCAGATGGGGCCGGGGACGCGGGGATCGCGGATGCGTGACCGTAGACCACCGTCCAATCCGTGGAACTGCGGTACCCGCGCGGCGTGACTTCGAGCCTGCTGCGGGCGATCCCGATGGCGCCGAACCCTCCTCTCCTCGACATCACTACCTGTACTGCGTGTTTCAGTACCGCGTGTCCGGTACTGGAATTCTCGGTACTGCGTTTCTCGGTACTGCGTGTTTCCCTGCGAGCAGCGATTCGCTGCCGTGTGTCACTCCCGGCGGACTCTCGGCCGCCGGGCCAGCCGGCTGCCGGAGCCCCTTGCACTGCGTTGGCCCCGGTACGCCCGGCCGGTGTCATCCATCTGTTCCGGCAGTTCGTCCTCTGCCGCTTGTCACGGACTCGTCTCTGTTCGATGACAGGAACAGTACCCGCCGCCACACCGAAAATCTACCTCGATCACTACAGAGTTTCGTAGATCACATCGTCTGCTTCCCTGTGCTGACCGCGACCGCTCCGGCTCCAGCGAGCCCGGCGGCGGCCCCGGCGGGGGGGGCGCGGCGGGCTTCTCAGCTCGGCTCCGGCTGGGGGCCGTGGCTGGCCCACAGCACCGTGGCCAGCAGCTCGTCGAGTTCGGCCGGGTCACCGGGCACCAGGTGGGGGGCGTCCAGCAGGGCGGCCAGGCGGCCGATGTCAGGGTCATGGGAATTGGCGCGCAGCCAGCTACTGCCCGCGCATTCGGCCACCGCCGCCAGCAGGCCCCGCAGGGCCGCCGGTTCGACCGACTCGGGGCGGTGCGGCCCCATGTCCCCGATCGAGCCGGCAGAGGCGTCGGCGTGCACGGCGGCGTGCACGGCGGCGTGCACGGTGGCCAGATGGCGCAGGACGACCGCGGCGCGGCGGCGGGTGAGCGGGTTGGGGCTGTGGGTGTGGACGTAGTCGGCGGCGGTGCGGGTCTTGCGCATGATGAGCTGGGTGCTGGGCAGCACGGCGGTCACCTCCCCCGATGTGAACCGGCGTGGCCGATCCGGTGGCGCGATCGCGCCGAGGTCAGATGCGGCCAAGGTCCGATGCGGCAGCAGTCGGGTGCGGCAGCGGCCAGGCCGGCAACGGAACTGAGGGAGGCACTCGCCGGCCTGGCTCGATGCGCTGATGCTGAGCGAGACTCTTCCTGCCTGCCGTTCCTCCTCTCCGTCGCCGATCTGGTGCTGGGCTTGAGGTCCGACCCCTCCGGGTCGGCTGCGCCGCGTCTGAGGGGTCGGTGTCGTGCTGTGAGAGTTGATCCCCAGACCCCTGGGGCCGGGTGAGCCGTCGGCGGGTGCGTCGTGGCCGGGCGTCGCGGGAAGCCGGGCCTTCAGGCCGCGGCGGCGGCCACCGGTCCAAGGGGCCGGGGGAAGCACGGCGGCGGAGGCGAGCGGAGGTGCGCGCTGGCGCCCGGGCCCGCCGGGGGCGATGGCCGGGCCCCTGCCCGAGAGGCGGCCAGAGGCCTGCGGCACCCGATATCTCCACGGCCGCCCGGTGGGCGGAGTGTTCGCGGGGGCGGGCGGCCCGGACCGTGCGGGCGGCGCGCCATAACTCGCCGCGATCAGCGCGTCGAACTCCTCGCGCAGCCACTGATCGTCGGCGCAGATCAGCTCCGCGAACTCGCAGCCGACCCGCCGCGGCAGCTGCGTCGGGGCCATGCCCTGCACGTCGATCACTCCCCGGAACCTCTACCAGCGTCACCAGGTCAACGACCGAAACAACTTCTCTATACCCACAGCTGCAGGAAGATGTCAAGGATGCACCGGGAACACGCGCGACCGCGCCGGGAGCATTCGCGGCGACGTCACCGGGGGCGCCCGTTCGTCACCGTCGGCTCAGCTCTCCAAACGCACCCACGCTGCCGACAGGAACAGGGTGACCTGGCTGGACGCGCTGCCCACCGGCCGGGCGCGTCCCGCTGCAGAGCCGATGGTTGACGAACACGGCGGCATGGTATCTATAATTTCAGTTGCAGGTTCCTTCCTGCCAGGTAGAGACAGTCCCGGGCATGGAGGCCCCGGGGGTTCATCGGAGGTGAGCGAGCGATGCTGCTGACGTCGATCGACCCGTTCGTGCAGGAGTTCGAGCGGCAGTTCGACCGCGCGGTCCGGCAGGCCGGCCTGAGCGGCCGCGGCGAGGGCGCGGGCATGGCGATGGACGGGATCCGCCGCGCCGACGACGTCGTGCTGCGGTTCGACCTGCCCGGGATCGACCCCGGCTCGATCGAGGTCACCGTGGACCGCGGCGTGCTGACCGTCAGCGCCCGGCGCGAGGAGGAGTTCGGTGAGGGTGAGCGCGTCTTCGTCCGCGAGCGGACGATGGGCACCTTCACCCGGCGGGTGTACCTGTCGGAGCACCTGGACGCCGAAGCGATCGAGGCCGCCTACAACAACGGCGTCCTGGCCGTCCGCATCCCGGTCCTGGAGCAGGCCAAGCCCCGCAAGATCGCCGTCCAGGCCCAGAAGGCGATCGGCAACTGACGGCGAACCGGAACGGCCGCCCAGTCACAGATCCGCCCCAAGGGACGGGCTGTCATCGCAACGGCACCGCACTAGCGGCTCCGCACCGGCGGCTCTACCCGGCGCCTGCCGGGCAGAGCCGCTACCGGTTTCGGATCGGGAGACCCGGCGACAGCCCGCCAGACGCGGCCCCGCCCCGGCGAGTGCGGTATTCAGGGTCACACCAGCACCACCGCACCGCGGCGGCGGGGCCGTTCCCCACCCGCGTGCGACCTGGCGCGAGCAGGAGGAAGCGTGGGGACGAGGAAGGAGGACAGCGGGTGAAGCTGCCGATCGACGATGAGTACGCGGCGCTGTTCAGCGTCGGGCAGGTCGCCGACATGCTGCAGGTGCAGCAGGCGTTCCTGCGCCGCATCGACACCCAGCAGGTCGTCTCGCCGCAGCGCTCGGCCGGCGGGCAGCGCCGCTACAGCCGCGCCGAGATCGGCCGCATCCAGCAGGTCGTCACCATGATGGACCAGGGCATGACGCTGCCGGCCATCCGGCGGATCTTCCAGCTCCAACACGAACTCGACCAGCTCACCCGCGAACGCGACGACCTCGCCGCACGCCTCACCGCCCTCGACCAGCGCCCCACCGGCCCGCCCGCTCGCCGGCCCGGCCGCAGCCCAGGAGGTGAGTGACACCATGACCCAGTCACTGACCGCCCCCAGGGATGACGACGCCATGTCTCCAGCCGCGCCGCACTGCCTGGGCATCACCACCAGCCACCGCGGCGACACCATCATGATGCTGCTGACCGGGGAACTCGACATGGCCGCCGACGACCGGCTTCGCGCCGCCGTCGGCACCGCGCTCACCGACCGGCCCCGCACCCTGGTGGTGGAGATGTCCGGACTGCAGTTCCTGGACTGCACCGGCCTGTCGATCCTGATCTGGACCCGCAACCAGCTGCACCGCCATGGCGGCACCCTGCAGATCCGCAACCCGCGCCCCAACATCCGGCGCGTGCTCGACCTCGGCGATCTGACACCGCACATCGTCTAACGCCGCACATCGTCTGACACCGCACATCGTGTACATCGCTGACGGCGATCTCACCGGCAGGCGCGCGCTCCTTGGCGACCGAGGCGGTGAGCGCCCACCGAGCGTGGTTCGACGACCTAGCCGATGACAATGACGCCGGTGAGGGCTCGGGCGGCGGGCGATGGTGACGAGCTGTGCATACTCGTCGAGTCGCGCCACCGGGATGGGCGGGGCTTGGTAGGCCTCCGTCGTGACTGGCGAAAGCCCCCGGGGACCACTCGCCGGTTGGGTCCCCGAGGGGCTTCTGCCTTCTCCGGTCGGGTCGGCCTCTCGCGCTCCGGCCCCGGGGGGTAACCGGGCGCGGGGAGCCGGTGTGACCGTGACTGGCTCCTACCATGCCCGCGGCAAGAGCCGTCAAACGTCAGGGCAAGGAGTCCGGCCCGCGCGGACACGCTGTTCCTCCCGTGTGCAAGGCGCTGCCGCTGCCTGGTGGGACAGGCAGCGGGCAGCACCTGACCGGTTGGCCGCAGAGTCCGCCAAAGAGTCGTTTATGCAGGCAATTCGCGCTTTGCAGAGGACGGTCGGCGGTCGCCGCGCGGCTCTTGGCGGCCATCGTCGCGCTTGCAGGCGGTCCTTGGCGTCGGCTTCCCTGCGCTCGTTGATCCCGCTTAGTCGATCGAGGCGCTCAGGGGCAGGCGCAGGACCATGCAGGTTCCCGTGGGGTGGTCGGCGATGTCCAGGGTGCCGTGGTGGGTCTCGGCGATCTGGCGTGAGATCGCCAGGCCCAGGCCGGTGCCGTGGGGGTCGGCGCGGCGCGCGTCGGGGCGGCGGTAGAAGCGTTGGAAGACGGTTTCGCGCTCGCCTGCGGGGATGCCGGGGCCGTCGTCGATGATCCGCACGATCGCCTGTCCGGTGTCGCGCTCCTGCCCGGTGTCGCGGTCCTGTTCGATGGTGGCCGAGACCTCGATGCGGGTGCGAGCGTGCCGCTCGGCGTTGTCCAGCAGGTTGGCCAGCAGCCGGATCAGGCGAGAACGGGAGCCGTCCACGACGGCTGGGTGGTCCAAGTGCACGTCCAGGGTGTGCCGGCAGGGGCGTTGCCCGAGCAGGTCGCGGATCAGCCGGCAGATCTCCAGCGGTTCGGTGCCGATGGGGGCGCCGGCGTCCAGTCGGGCCAGCTCCAGCAGGTCGGAGACGATGTCGCCGAGGCGTTCGGCGTCTTGCAGGGCGGCCTGCAGGACCCGGTGCGAGTCGACGTCGGGGTCGGCCAGGGCCTCCTCCAGCCGGGTCTGCAGCCCGGTGAGGGGGTTGCGCAGGTCGTGGGAGGCGTCGGCGACCTCCTGCTGCTGCCGCGCGAGCGTCTCGCGCAGCGCCTGGATCGCGTGGTGCTTGTCCGCCCGGGCGTTCCGCAGCTGGCGGTTGACCTCCTGAAGCTCGCTGGAGCGGGCATACACCTCTCCCTCGATCTCCAGGAACCGGGCGGGCCCCTCGGTGGTCGAGGGCGGCTCACCGAGTTGCTCGATGAACGCGGTGATGTCCTCGACCCGGTGCATGATCAGCGAGACCTCGCCGTCCGGGCCGAGCAGCGGCGCGTTCACGGTGCTCCAGAACCGTTTGTCGCTGTGTCCCGGGCGGTCGGGCGCCGGGAGCTCGTAGCGCGTCCAGGGCATCACGTAGGGCTGCCGCTCGGCGACCACCCATTCCAGCGCGGCCCGCCAATGCCGGGCGTTGGCGCCGGCGGCATCACCGGGCAGCACCTCGAAGACGTTCCGGCCGACCAACTGGTCCCGAGGCCGCCGCGCGAGCTGCTCGTACTCCCGGTTCACCGCGACGAGTACGGAAACAAGCGGACCGTAGCGCACCGGAGTAGGGACACTCCGCTGCTTCACAGACCTCTGCATAGATCCCCGAAAGCCCAGCACAACCGTCCATACGACTTCGGACATCGACACAGGCAGCGTCCTTTGCGCGCGCTTGTCGCCACCTACGCGCGGGTTTGCTCAGTTTGGGGTACGCCAGGGTGGTGGAGGTGGACTTGGCGGCAGTGTTCGACGAGCTGCCGGTGGCGTGCGCGCTGATCTCGCCCGCCCTGGTGTTCGTGTGCACGGCGGTGGAGTCGCGGCATGGACGGCGAGCGGGTGCAGGTCATCGAGCGGGGCGTGCTGACGGCTTCGGATGAGGGCTGGGCGGTGGCGGTTCGGCGGGCGCAGATGATCGGGCCGCTGACCGCCGGTCACGGGTGGGGGCTGAGGCCCCGCACGCCCACCCGGCTCGAGGAACCGCGGGCCCCCACCCCGCTACGACGTCGGGAAACCGTCAAACGCGAGCTCACCATGACCGAGCACCAAGATCGAAGAGGTTGAAGAACAAGCTGAGGCAGTCAGGGTTGCAGTTCGGACCAGCCGGTGTCCTGGAGCATCTGACGCAACCCCGCGTTGCTGCCGCTGTATCGCTTTCTGTTCAAGAACAGGGCCGGGACGCCGTCGTCCACCACCAGAAGCCGGCCAAACGTGCGCTGCGACACGTAGGTGCGACGCCACCCCCCGAGCATCCGCTTCGCCAGACCTTTGCGCATGGTGGAACAGCGCTTCACCTCGATGCTGTATCCGAGAGTGGTCTCGCCAGGCTCAACGAGCCAGCCGTCTCCGACGAAGTGCTGCTGATCGAACCGGTAGAGAATGTCCTCCTCGCCTGGCCAGGGCCGTAGCTTTTCCGGGGGCCCGTGCAGCTGATGCTCGATGACGACGAAGGCATCCGCCACGCGTGCCGCGCGTCGCTGCTGCCTGTTGAGTTCCACGACCGCCAAAGCCAGTTGCGGGGCAGCCGCGGACAAAACCTTCAGTGTCAGGCTGCGCTCACGTGACACGCTGCTCCTCCGCAGAGCCAGGGGACACCGTCTACGCCGACTGTAAGGCGAGCCGTCCGAGGTCGTCGACCAGCCAGGTCGAATATCCGCTTGGCGGGTGCGGCGCTGCTTGTGAGGCGCGTCCAGACCGCCCCGCAGCATCGCATCGATCAGTAGCCTCGATCCGGCCGCGTCGCCACCCTGCCCACCCGTGCGCTCGCCCAGCACGGCACCATCGACGGCCCTCACCGTCGACGAATGATCCCCACCGAGCCGTGCAGGAGTCTTCGGACATCCATGCAGCCGACTTCGGAAATCGACAGCCCGGGACTGCGGCCCAGGTCGAGGTGTTCCGTAAGAGTGTTCCGCGAACTGTCCCGGTGACGGGGGGCTGTCCGGAACACTTGAGGACGTGAACACCGCGAACTCAGCGCCCTCCGACGCGGCCCCCGGTGCCGTCCGGGTCGGGTACGCCCGCTGCTCCACCGACGAGCAGGACGTCGTGGTCCAGACCGAGCAGCTCCTCGGCCTCGGCGTCCCGGCCGATCGGATCTACATCGACCCGGGCTTCTCCGGGACCACCCGCCGCAACCGCGGCGGCTTGGACCAGGCCCTGGCGGCGGTGTGGCCGGCCAGCGTGTTCACCGTGACCAAGTTCGACCGGTTCGCGCGCAACATGGCCGAGGCCAACCAGATCCTCACCGACCTGTCCGACCGACAGGTGCTGTTCGGGCTGGGCGGATCGGTCTACGACTGGAACGACCCCTTCGGCCGGCTGTTCCTGCAGACCCTGGCCATGGTCGCCGAATTCGAGGCCAACCTGGGGCACCTGCGCACCCGCGAGGGCATGGCGCTGGCCAAGAAGCACGGCAAACTCAAAGGCAAGCAGCCCAAACTCCCCGAGTCCGCGCGACGCTCCATCCGCCGCCGCTACGCCGAAGGCGAGGTGTCGCTGGCCGACCTGGCCACCGAGTACAACGTCGGCCGCTCCACCATCCACCGCATCATCCACGGGCCGCCGACCGGGCAGAGCTGACGCCGACGCACGACCGGCCCCCGAGTCCCCCGAAGAGCGAAGGAGAGTGCCGTGTTCGATCAGCAGTCCGGTGAGCAGGAAGAAGGACCGGAGTTCGGCTACGCGGTGGACGCCCGGCCGCTGTGGTCAGCCCTGGACTGGCAGGCCGAACAGGTCCGCGTCGTACTGCGCGCCGCGGGCTGCGCGGAGTACCCCGCCCACGCCGGGTTCTCGGTGGAAAGCCACGACCCGCTCACCGTCGGGATCTGCGACGACTTCACCGACCCCGCCCGGCAACCGGCCGCGCGCGCCCGCGCCGCCCAGGTGCTCACCGAGGCCGGCTACAGCATCGAGCCGCACCCCTACGACGAGGACGAGGAACTGCTGGCCGTCCGGCCCCCGGCCGGGCAGACCCCCACCGCGCCGGCCCGAGGAGAGCGAGGGCGGCATTGCCTGGAGTGCGGAGAGCCGATGACGGCGGTGGAAGCCGCCGCCTCGCAGACCCACACCTGGCACGGACGGTGCGCCGACTGCCAAGCCGAGCACCTCGCGCAAGCCGCCGACGCCGCAGACCAGGACTGACCGCCGCCCAACCGCGTCTACGCCAGCGGCGCCCGAGTCGAACGCTCGGGCGCCGTGGCATCCCCGCTCCGTCCAGCGACAACGATCACTCCGCGATCCCTTGCCGAATCTCTGTTTACCCCGTCGGCTATGAGCTTGCGGTGAGCGCGCGCCTGCGACCCGGCGTCTGCGGCCTGGCCAGCCGGCCGTCGGCGCCATGGACGCAAGGGCCGCCGGCCGACTTCCTGCGGTTCGGCTTCCAGTACTCCAACGGGCAAAAGGCCACCAACCAGGGCGGTGGAGCCCGTGTGGCCGACGCGGTCCCGGACCAGCCGATTCTGCAGCCCCTGGGAGTAAGCGGCCGCCGGCACGGAACCGACTGGCGGTACTGGGCGTGGCCCCTGCCTCCCGCAGGCCCGGTCTCCCTGATCTGCCAGTGGCCGGCTCCGCGGATCCCCGAGACCCACGCCGACATCGAAGCAGCGGTGATCTTGGACGCCGTCGACGACTGCATCGACCTCTGGCCACCTGGGTAACGAGCTGCCCGCCCCGGGCAGCGAGTCGGCCCCTTTGCGCGTAACTCAACGGGCGTAACTGACAACCGCGTTACTGCAGGTCAGGTATGTCCGAGCGAAATTTCCGAACAGTCACGGAATCTAGTAGCACTGCAACAAATGTGACCTACATCACGCAAGGACCGAGAGTCTGGATCTTGTGTCAAAAGTCTCGCTCTACTAATAATATCCGAGCATGATGCAAAGGTTTCACACGGTGACTTGACGATCACCCTACAAAATGCTTCGGAGGTCTTCTCTGTCGAATCCCCCCTTTTGGGGAAATGTCAGGACGCGCTCAGCCGCATATCCGTCGATCAAAAGGAGTGCAGACAACTTGCTTCGCCGATGGATCAAGAAGACGGCCCGGCTGGCGCCTGTGGCGGTAGCCGCCGCAGCCGGCTTCACCGCCTTGGCATCGCTGTCAACTCCGGCGCAAGCTTCCGGATGGAACGTCACAACCGGATCCGGGGCAGAATGCAAGGGAGGCGGCACCTACTGCCTCTTCTACCATGCCAACGCCTGGTTCGGCAGCAACAATGCGGTGTGGAGCTTCAACTACCGAGCCCCCGACCTCGGACAATGGCAGTTCGACCACTGCTCCCAAGGGGGCGATGGCAGTTGCGGCGGATACCACACCTACATCCGCAACAACGCCGCGTCGATGGCCGCCGTGGACTGCAAGGGCATGACAGTCTGGTACTCCCCGAACTTTACGGGAAACTTCAACTGGGTCAGGGGAGGCTCATGGGGGAACCTCAACAGCGCCCTCAGCAACAACGAGGCATCCACCTCCCGAGGCAACCTGTGCTGACAGACCGCCGATGCCCCGCCCCGTTCCCCCCAGCCGCAAAGGACGAGCTTTGACGAACGTGATGTCGCGACGTGCAGTTCTGTTCGCCGGAGGTGGCACCGCGGCAGCCGCCGCGGTCGCAGCCGCTTTCCTGGTGGCCGGCTCGGAGATCCCCGCCTCGGCGCACCCCGCCGAGGAGCCCTCCGTCACCGCGGTCTACACGCCCGCCGTCCACGCCAGCGCGATGCCCATGGACGCCTATCACCTCACCGGGGCGCAGGAAGCGGAGCTCAGCAACCAGCAGAACCTCATGAACCGCGCCTGCATGAAGTCGTTCGGGCTGTCCTATCTTCCGAACTACACCGACCGGACGAAGGTCATCACCGCGTCGTTCGCCGTCAACGACAGCCGCCGCTACGGGATCAGCGACCCGGTCGCGGCGAGCAGATTCGGCTACCACCTGCCCCCGCAGCCGGCCACCAAGTCCTCCGCCACCGGCGGCGAGTCCGACACCTCGCCGATGGCGATGTCGCCGGACAAGTACCAGGTGTTTACCGGAGCGCGGAAACCGTCGGCATCGAGTTCCGTGCAGGCCATGCCCGATATGCAGGCTCAGAAGGCCTCACCCGGCAGCTACCACGGCAAGGCGATCCCGGCTGGAGGATGCGCAGGCCAGACGAATCGCAAGCTGCTGCTCACCACCCAGACGCCCCAGGTGGCGAAGGCGAACCAACTCGCTGCAAACCTCAACCAGGACGCCTTCGGCAAGAGCATCCAGGACGCCAAGGCCGTCAAGGCCAACGGGGCATGGCGGAAGTGCATGACGGGCAAGGGCTACGGCCGCTACGCCAGTCCCCTCAAGGCCGCCGCCGCCTTCGATCTCAACCAGCCCCCGACCAAGGCAGAGATCGAAACGGCCGTCGCGGACGTCGCCTGCCAGCAGCAGGTGAACTACGTCTCCACTCTGACCGCCATCGAAAAGGGCTATCAGAAGCGAGCGATCGCCAAGCACACCGCCGGCCTCGCCCCCTTGAAGGCACAGGTGACCGAACAGTCCACGGCACTGACGAAGGCGATCCAGACCAGCCGCGGATAAGCTCGCGCTTCGGACCGGGCAGCATCGGCACGGCCGGCGGCGGCAACGGCGCTGGTCTACGGCCCGGTACCGCCACTGACGGTTCCAAAGCTCCTCAACCAAGATCCACTCAATGTGGGTTCTGGGCTCCCAGCACCCGGCTACGCCGCGGCGGCGCCGACTCCGCGCAAGTGCAATACCTGCTCGGGCACGCCTCGGTGGCCGCCTCGGGCCGGTACCTCCGGGCGGGCGCGGCCGAGGTCGCCGAGCTCGTCGGGGCCGCCTTCGACCGCTAACGTTAACGGCAACGGGGCCCCTGGTTGTCCAGGGGCCCCGTTCTGGTCTGGGGACGGATACCCAGTTTAAAAGCTGCTGCTGCCGGTCACGAACCGGCCCCGCGACCTCGGGCGCCGGATTATCCGGCCGGATTTTCACGGCTAAGCGGCCCCGCCGTGACGCTGCCGCCTCGCGACGGGCGCCGCCCGGTCGTGTGATGACTGGCCGGGCGGCGCTCGCCGCACTCCTGTCTACGACGGGACTGCCGGTTGTCGACAGGGGCGGATCAGGCCCTTCCCAGCGCAGTCCGGGCGGCCTGGAGAACCTGTCGGGTGTCGCCGGGCTTGCTGACGATCACCCAGGCCCGGTCACCCTCGAAGTTGAACCCGAAGGTGGCCCCGTCCGGCAGAGCGCCGGCCAAGGCGCCGCGCAGGTGGCCGTCGAGTTCGGACTTGGGCATCCAGACCGTCTCCTGCCCCGCGAACTGCTCATCGTCGGGGATGCCGTCTGGGGTCCCATCGGGAACGGCGGTCACGATCAGGCCCTTCCTACTTCTTCCACGTGGTCGACGCCAGGGCGCCGCACGCCTGGGTGGTCGCGGCCGTCTTGCAGCCGATCACCAGGAACCAGCCCCAGCGTCCGTTCTTGTAGGCGCACTGGTAGGTGTCCCGCGCCACTCAAGACGTTGATGTAGCGGGGGTATGGGACACCCAAGATGTGGATGGGTAACGAACTGGGGTTTGGGGGTTGTCCGTTTTCGTGTGCGACGGCAGGGTGAGCACGTCGTGAAAGGCCACGGCCCCCCGCCTGGTTGTGGCGCCGGAGCGGGAGGCCGTGTGGGTCGACGCTCGGAGGCGCCGATTGCACACGGTAGAAGCTGACGTCTGCTCCGTCGAACGGAGGCTGGCGTCAGGTGAGTTGGCCTGCCCGGAGTGCGGCGGTGTGCTGGCCCGGTGGGGGTGGGCGCGGGAGCGGGTGCTGCGCGGGCCGGGGTCGCAGCGAGTGCGGGTCAGGCCGCGCCGGGCCCGGTGCTCGGGGTGTGGTCGTTCGCATGTGTTGTTGCCGGTCGGGCTGCTGGTCAGGCGGGCCGATCAGGCGGTGGTGATCGGGGCCGCGCTGGAGGCCAAGGCGCGGGGACTGGGGCATCGGCAGATCGCCGTGGCGTTGGGCAGGCCGGAGACGACGGTGCGGGGCTGGCTGCGCCGGTTCGCTTCCTCGGCCGGGCCGATCCGGCAGAGGTTCACCTCGCTGATCGTGGCGGTCGCGGGCAGTTCCTCGCCGGTGCTGCCCGCGCCTGCCGGGTCGCTGTTGGGTGATGCGGTCGCGGCCGTGCTCGGGGCGGCGCGGGCGGTGGCGGGCCGGTTCGCCGGGCGGCCGGCGGTCGAGGTGTTGGTCAACACCGTGTCGGCGTGGTCGGTGGCCTGCGCTGTTACTGATGGTCTTCTCCTTGCTCCTCCCAGCGCAGCGGAGATGATCAACACCAGTTGGCCCTTGGGGGCGGTGATGTGACCGCGCGACCCTTCCCGGTGATCTTTGCTGCCGATCTTGAAGGAGGGGACCAGGGTGACCAAGGCCGACGACGAGGTGCGCCGGCGGGCGGAGCGCGCCCAGAAGGTGGGGTTGTGGCGTTACCAGCTGATCCGGGAGGCCGCCGACGAGGAGTTGAGCACCAAGCAGCGCGGTCGTCTGGTCCGCGCGCTGGCCGATAACACCCACGAGGGCCCGTTCGGGGAGCCGATCACGGTGTCTCGGGGAACGATCGACCGGTGGATCCGGGAGTGGAAGGCGGGTGGGTTCGAGGCGCTGGTCCCGGCCCCGCGCAACGTTCACCCGCGCATCCCCGAGCAGGTCCTGGACCTGGCGGCGGCGCTGAAGAGGGAGAAGCCCGACCGGACCGCCGCGCAGATCGTGAGGATCTTGAAGCAGACCTCGGGCTGGTCACCGTCCTCGCGGACGCTGATCCGCCATTTCGACCGGCTGGAGCTCAACACCCGCCCGGGCGGGACCGCACCCAAGTCGTTCGGCCGGTTCGAGGCCGCCCGCCCCAACGACCTGTGGACCGGGGATGCCTTGCATGGCCCGAAAGTCGCAGGTCGCAAGACGTTCCTGTTCGCCTTCATCGACGACCATTCACGGCTGCTGGTCGGATACCGGTGGGGCTACTTCGAGGACACGGTCCGCTTGGCCGCCGCCCTTCGCCCGGCGCTGGCCTCCCGGGGTGTTCCCTCCTGCCTCTACTTCGACAACGGATCGGCGTTCGTCGACGCGGCGACCAAGCGGGCAGCGGCCCGTCTCGGCATCAAGATCGCCCATTCCGCCCCAGGTCAACCGGAGGGCCGGGGGAAGATCGAGCGCTTCTTTCGCGGAGTGCGGCAGCAGTTCCTGGTCGAGATCGCCGCTGACGGGGAGACCTCGGGCACCAAGGTCCGCAACCTGGCCGATCTGAACCGGCTGTTCACCGCCTGGGTCGAGCAGGTCTACCACCAGCGGGTTCATTCCGAGACCGGGCAGGCTCCCATGCAGCGGTGGATGGCCGGGCAGGCCGACGCGCCGTTCCCGACCCCCTCGCCCGCGGCGCTGACCGAGGCGTTCAAGTGGAGCGAGATGCGGCTGGTCAGAAAGACCCGCACGGTTCAGCTGTTCTCCAACTACTACGAGGTCGACGCCGACCTGGTCGGCCGGACGGTCGAGCTGGTCTTCGACCCGTTCGACCTGGAGACGGTCGAGGTCCGCTGGAACGGCCGCCCGCACGGGATGGCGACCCCGCAGGAGATCACCCGCAACGCCCACCCCAAGGCCAAGCCCGAGACCCCGGCCGATCCGGCCCCGCCGACCGGCATCGACTACCTGCGGCTGGTCGAGCAGGCCCATGACCAGCAGGTCGCCTCCGGCATCAACTTCGCCGCCCTCGCCGCCCAGCGCTCCGACGACCAGAACGCCGCGACACAGCCTGACCTGGGCGGCGATCACCGTGTTGACGACGAATCAGCGGCAGGTGCTCCATGACGGCCACCAGCCCCGAACCGGCACAGCCCGGCGAACACGACGGCCAGGACCTCGCCCCGGACAGCCAAGCCGATGAACAGGCCGATGAACAGGCCAGCGAACCGGTCGGCGACCAAGCCCAGGCCTCTGCATCGGCCTCCAGCTCGGCCCCGACCACCAGCACCCAGACCGCGACCGCCGCCGCACCGCCTCGCAACCCCCAGCCCACCAGCGCCCGCCCGGCCCGGCCGGCAACGCCTGCCCGGCGGCGAGAAAGTGACGAGATCCCCCAGATGATGGACAAGCTGCAGGGCTACTTCGGGTTCTCCAAGACCCCGTTCGGGCGGGGCCTGGCCCCTTCCATGCTGCACCGCCACGCCGCCCACCAAGAAGCGATCGCCCGGATCACCTGGTGCGTCTCCGACCGGGCGCTCGGCGTCGTGACCGGTGAAGTGGGGGTCGGGAAGACCGCCGCCGCCAGGGCCGCGGTCGCCACCCTGGACCCGGCCCGGCACATCCCCATCTACATGGGAAACCCCGACGTCGGGGTCCGCGGCATCCACACCGCCATCGTCACCGCGCTCGGCGGAGTGCCCAAGAACAACAAGGCCTCCCTGATCCCCCAAGCCAGCGACATGCTCGCCACCGAACAGGCCGAACGGGGACGCACCCCCGTCCTGGTGCTCGACGAGGCGCACATGCTCGACCACGACCAACTGGAGTCGGTACGCATGCTCACCTTATGCCGGGCCCGCGATTATGCCGACGGTCGCCAGGGTGCCCTGGCGACCGTGTTCACGCGTGTCCGGTGAGCGGCATAATCACAGCCCTTCGAGGAAGGCGAGGAGCTTGTCGGGTGGCCGGTATCTGCCCGGCTTCATCGTCGGCGACGACGTTCGGGCCATGGCCTTTTCCTTGAGCTTGAGGTCGGCGTGGATATACGGCTGTGTCGATCGTGGGCTTTCGTGCCCGAGCCAAAGAGCGATGGTGACGGGGTCGACCCCGGCGTGCAGCAGGGCCATGGCGGCGGTGTGACGGAGCGTGTGCGGGGTGATGTGCTTGTCCCGGATCGACGGGCAGGCTGCCGCTGCGGCCGTAGCGTGCCGTTCGACCAGATCTTGGACAGCGTCGGAGGACAGTCGTCTCCCGGTCCTGGTCGGGAAGAGCGGGTCGGTGGTGTCGCCGGGCTGCTCGCGGAGCCAGGCGCGGATCACGGCGGCGACGCTGGTGGTGAGCGGGGTGATCCGGGACTTTCTGCCCTTGCCGTGGCAGCGGACGTTCGGTCCGGTCCCGGTGTGGACGTCGCCGCGGGTCAGGCCAGTGAGCTCGGTGACCCGCAGCCCGGTTTGGGCGGCAAGAGCGAGGAGCGCGCGGTCGCGGCGGCCGTGCCAGGTCAATGTGTCGGGGGCGGCGAGCAGAGCTGCGGTCTCGGCGGCGGTGAGGTAGGAGACGGAGCGCTTGCTGTGTTTCTTGGCGGGGATCGCGAGGACTTGGGCGATGGAGCTGGCGTGTTCGGGGTGGCGTAGAGCGGCGAATTTGAAGAACGACCGGATCGCGGCCAGCCTCGCGTTGCGGGTCCGGGCGGTGTTGCCTCGCTCCTGTTCCAAGTGCGTGAGGAATCCGCTGACCAGGCCGACGTCGAGGGCGGCGATGTCGAGGGCGGCCGGAGCGGTGCCTGTTCTCTGCAGGGTGTAGCCGAGGAACAGCCGCCAGGTGTCGCGGTAGGAGCCGATGGTGCGGGGGCTGGCTTGGCGCTGGCCCTGCATGTGCTGGGTGAAGAACGCCTCCAGCGTCGGGGCGAGGGCCGTCATGACGCGGCCTGCGTGTTCTCCAGCCGCTGCGCGGCCAGCGTGAGCAACTCGGGGACGGCATGCAGGTACCAATACGTCGAGACGGGGCTCACATGCCCGAGATAAGCCGACAGCAGCGGCAGCCTGGCCGCGACGTCACCGCCGTCGCGATACCAGCTGGCCAGCGTCCGGACCGCGAAAGTGTGTCTCAGGTCGTGGATTCTCGGAGGGTGCACGGCACTTGCGCCGATCCCGGTGAGGGCGATGATCCGTCGGAACTCGGTGTCGGCATGTTTCCCCAGGAGCCGGGTTCCATAGGCGGAGATGAACAGCGTCGGCGCTGCCGGCGCTGCCCGCGCCGGGCGTAGCCCACGGCGCCGTTCCCGGTAGTCGCGTAGTGCGGCGACGACGGTCTCATCGACCGGGATCCGCCGGGACTTGCCGAACTTGGAGTCCCGGATCGTGATCATCGCCTCGTCCAGGTCGGTGTCGGCGTCGTCCAGGCCGGTTGCCTCGCTGAGCCGCATGCCGGTGGAGGCGATCAGGCCGAACAGGGCGGGATAGGTGACGGTGGGCAGGTGCCAGCGGTGCTGCCCGGCCGCGTCGAGCAGCGTGCTGATCTCCTGGCCGGTGAAGATGTAGGGCTGGTGCCGGTTCCGGCGGGCATCCAGCAGCCCGGTCGGCGGCACCTCGGCCAAGGGGTCGGATGCGGCGAGGTAGCGGGCGAACCCGCGGGCCGCGTCCAGCCGCGCTTTCCACCGGTGCGGCTGCGTGGCCTGCGGCAGGATCGCCCATTCGACGGCTGCCTGCGTGGTCACGCTCGCCAGCCCGGCGTCCTCCAGATGGTCGGCGAGGCTGTCCAGCAGCGGCCCGTACTTCTCCATCTTGAAGCCCATCTCCCGGCGTAGGGCGAGATAGTCGCGGACCTGGCCGCGGAACCCGGTCACGGCGTCGCCCGCGGCCACGGGGCCATCACGGGGCCGAGCTCTTCGGGTTCAATGGTGCCGTACCGGGATGTCGTGGCCTCATGCTGGTGGCGCAGCAACTGGCTGATCTCCGATAGCGGCGCCCCGGCCCGCCGCATCGCCGTCGCCGCGACGTGCCGCAGCTGGTGCGCGCTGGCCGGCTCCAGCCCGGCCCGCAGGCAGGCCCGGCTCACGACATGGCCGACCGCCGATGGCGTGAGGGGCCCGTATGGGGCACGGACGTGCAGGAACAGCATCCTGCTCGCAGCATTCTGCGGGCGGGCATGGCGGCAGTAGTCCGCGATCGCCGCCCCGACGTCGGGCGGCAGCGGGAACCGCTCGTCGTGTCCGCCTTTGCCGCGGACCAGGATCTCCCCGGCCCGCCAGTCGATATCACCGACCCGGGCCGCAGCGGCTTCCCCGGCCCGCAGCCCGAGCCGGGACAACAGCATCAGGATCGCGTAGTCACGGCAGCCGGCGTGCGCGCTCCGGTCGCAGGACGCCAGGATCGCGGCCACGTCGCCTGGACGGATCCGGCGGGTCAGCGGCGGCCGGTGCCAGCCCGCCGCCGCGGGAGCGGCCCCGTCCATCGGATCGGGGATCCGGCCGCGCAGATGCAGGAACCGCAGCAGCGAGCGGATCGCGGTCACCTTGTTCTTCAAGGATCCGGTCCCGCACCGCCTGCTCTCGGCGATCACGAACGACCGGACGGCATCGGCCGTCAAGGCGGTCAGGAGGCCGTCGTCGCCGGTCGGCAGCGAGTCCAGGAACCGTTGCGCGGCCGCGGCGTATAGGGCCACGGTCAGCGGCCGTAGGCCGCGCTCGCCAGCGAGGTAATCGGCGAACTCGCTCACCAGGATCCCGGCCTCGTCACCCGGCCTGGTCAGCGCCGGCGGTGGAGCTGCCCCAGCATCGTGGAGGAAGGACAACAGCGGAGCCATGCTTCGCATGCTGCGGAAACGTGCCCGGCCCCTGGATCTGCGGTCCTTCACAAACGCGGACGCGTTCGCATCCGTCAGGACGGACGCGTCCAGCCCGTGCGAATCAAGCCACCTGCTGACGTCCGCGAGTAGGTGCAGGTAGAACATCTGGGACCACGGCGAGTACCCCTGGGCGGCCAGCGCCGCCTGAAACCCGTCCGCATGCGCGGCCAACGGCCCGGAAACCCTGACTCGAGAAGGACCATGAGCAACCACAGCGACTCCTCTCCCGCGCGCCCCCTTCGGGCGCCGCTGTCACAAGAGTCGCTCGCCGCACTCGTTAAGTCACTCACGGGAACCGCCCGAAAATTATGCCGATACAGTTCGCCGTGAACCGGTTGCAAAACCGGGCAGTCCATGCAGGTCACCGGCATAATCGCGGGCCCGGCATAAGGTGAGTTATCCCGGCGCCGGGATAACTCACCAACTTCGACATGGACTCCACCAGCCCGTTCGCCACGCTGCTGATCGGCCAGCCGACCCTCAAACGCAAGATCAAGCTCGGCGTCCTGGCCGCCCTGGACCAGCGCATCTCCGTCCGCTTCCACATGACCGGCATGACCACCGAAGAGACCGCCGACTACATCCGCCACCACATGACCCTCGCCGGCCGCTCCGATCCCCTGTTCTCCGACGACGCGGTCGCGCTGGTCCACGAGACCGCGCGCGGTTACCCCCGCTCGGTCAACAACCTCGGGCGCCTCGCCCTCATGGCCACCTACGCCGCCGGCAAGACCATCGTCGACGAATCCGCCGCCCGCACCGCCGTCAACGAATCAGCCGCGACAGACTGAACACCACCGCGCCACCCTGCACACCACGACCCCGTCAGGACGCTCCGGCGGGGTCGTTCCACATCCGATCGTGCTCAACGACCGTGTCACCTTCGTGAACATCTTGAGTGACCGCGCACACCCGTAAGCCTGCTCGATCTCCGGGACATAGTCGGCCAGCCGCGCTGCGGCCTGCTGCAGGTACCCGCTGCCCGCGTCCGCCTTGCAGGGCTCCTCGAACGCGCCCGCGAAGCTGATCGGCCGGGCCGACCGGATCTTCACCACGACCGCGTCCGGGACGGTGTGGTTGCCGAAGGTGTTGACCTTCCCGGTGGGCATCGAGGTGATGAAGCCCTGCACGAACGCCTCCACGGCCCGGCGGACCGGCTCGGTCACCGGCTCGTCGTCGCGCAGGCCCTTGCCGAGGTTGCCGCGAAGCTGGTCGACGTCGAGGGCGGCGTAGCGGTAGAGGGTGGCGGAGTTGAACTCCACGGTCCCGATCATGCCCGCGCCCAGGTCGTCGTCCTCGCGTTCCTTGTGGTCGTCGACTGCGGTGTAGTAGTCCGACTCGTTCTCGACCTGGTGGACGCTGAGGGCGTGCGCGACCTGAGCGGCGGCGTCGACGTTGATGTCGGCGCCGTCGGCGACCATCCGCCCGAACAGGGCGATGTCGACCGAGTGGCGGGCGTTGGCGATCTGCTTGGCGCGCGCCTTGTTGTCCTTGTCCTTGAAGAAGGTCGTGATGTCGTCGCGTCCGTCGACGGCGAGTTCGGCGAGCCCGTCGAGCTGGCGTGCGCTGAGGAACATCAGGTACTTGGCCTCCGGCGCTGCGGCCGGCGCGTCGTCGTCCTTGGCGCCGCCGCGGCGCTTGGGCACCTCGATCTTGGAGCCGGTCGCGTTCTGCACGGTCTCGGCGGCGAGGTTCCACGCGGTTGGCTCGTCGATGGAGGCGTCCAGCCCGCGGATGCGGTCGGAGAGCAGTTCTGCGACGCGCTTGGTGCGCACGCCCAGCTCGCTGGGGTCGAGGAGGTCGTGGAAGCTCTTGCGGGTGGCGCGTTTCCACGCCTGGCTGGACACCCGTGCACGCCGAACTCCGCCGTAGACCGCGGTCTTGGGCGTGCCGGTGTCGTCCCGGTTGAGGTTGCTCGGCGGGACGCTCTGCAGCACGTGCAGGTCGATGATGGTACGAGTCATGTGACGTCCTTGTCGGTCGTGGCCTCGTCCTGCGGTGTCCGCCCGGACTGGTCCGCCTGTGCCGGCTGAGCTTGGTCGCCGTTGCCGCGGGGCGGGCGGTAGGTGTGGAAGCTGCGGCCCCACTGCTGGCGGATCCTTTCGAGACCCTCCGGGGTATGGGCCTGGTAGAGCTGTCGAGCCAGCAGCGCATAGTCCAGCGGGATCGACTCCCGGCGCAGCAGCGAGACGATCTCCCGGAGCCGGTAGGCCAGCGCCTCCAGGCTCCCTGCCGTTCCCACGCGGACGAACCGCCGCCGGATCGGCTCGTCGATCTCACCCCGCGGCATCAGCCGACGCACGGCCGCGCCGAGCTCGACACCGGAGGCGTGCATTCTCTGGTTGGGGCGCGACTGCTGGTGCAGCGCGAACAACGTCACGGCCAGAAAGGCCGCGGCCTCGGCTCGGGTCGCCTGCACATCGCTGAGCGACTGCTCCTGATAGAGCCGCTCGGCTCCCGTCAGCCCCCACAGCTCCGGAACTTCCTTCGGGAGCTTGCCTGCTCCGCGCCGTAGTTGCGCGAGACGGCCCACGGCCGCGCTGGTGTCGCGTAGGTAGCCCTCCTGCAGCTCAGAGACGAACTCTCCGACGACTTGGTGCACCAGATCGGATACCTGGAGACGTCCGTCCGGAAGGGTGGCGGTCATCTGCTTGCCTCCAAGGATTCGACGGGGGCCCGCCCCGTCAGCTCGTCGGACTCGCCTTCAGGGGCGGGGGCCGGCCCGGGCAGCGCATTGCGGAGCCGGTAGCGGAAGGTCGCATCGGCGCGCGGTGCGCTCAGCCACAACTCCTGTCCCTTGCCGGTCTGGATGACGCGGCCTTCCCATGCGCCCTCGCCCGCGTCGGCCACCTCTTGATCACCGAGACGGGCCAGGAGCTTCCTCGCCTCGTCCTGCCAGGCCGCCCGCTGCTCCTGGGGTGTCTTTCGCGGGTCCAGCGCGGCGAGCCATTCGCGGAAGGGGCCATCCAGCAGGCCGTAGCCCTGATGCGTGGCGCGGGCACGGGCCGGCTCGGGATCGGCGCCGATCGCGCGGGCGAGGTCGGCGGCCAGATCGCCCAGCACGCCGACTCCGGTGTCGGCATCGGCGACGGCGTCGATGGCTGCTTGGCCGAGCCGGGTGTCGCGCTCGTGCAGCAAGACCACCGGCATCGCGATCGAGTCGTCCACCATCTCGTCGATCACCGACTGCTGCGTGCCGTACTCGGCCGCCACCAGCCGCGCCCGGACGAGGTAGTTCGGCTCGAAGTCGCCCTCGACCGTGAGGCGGGCGACCCAGTCCAGTATTCGCGGCCGCACGACGGAGGCAGCCTCGTTGCGCTGCTCGTAGCCGGGGGCACGTCCTGCGACCAGCGCTCCGAGCCCCCGCCACGCACTCCTGCTCGAATCGTGCTCGCGCGGCAGGTACACCTGCGCCAGGTCCAGCTTCTTCTCCTGGACGGGGCTGCGCCGCCAGCCGGTCATCGGCTCGCGCTGATGCAGATTCCGAGGGCTCAGCGGGTCGCCATAGGCCAGCACCACACCGTGGACGCCGTCCCGGTCGTACGCCAGCCGGACCCGCCTGGACTGCCAGGTGTACAGGTCCCGCACGCCCGCCGGGCGCCTGCTCAACTCCAGCGCGCCGGTCTCTGCGGGGCCTGACGGCTCGCGCCGCCACGCGGGACGGTCCTCAGCGGCGTCGATCCGCAGATTGTCGGTGTCGAAGGCGACCAGGTTGAGCAGCAGCGTCTCGCCCAGGTTCGCGCCTTCGACGAAGACACCGCCCAGATTCCCGGCCCAGCCGACACCGAGCGGATACACCTTGCCCTTCTTGGCCCTGGTGTCGCCCACCGCTCCGGTCTTGATGCCGGACGTGTCGTAGGCGTGCGCGTGCACGACCCACCTGGCGGCTTCGGCGAACGACAGGCGCTGTGCCCCTCGGGCACGCATGGTGAAGAACTGGCTCCCGTTAGGGACATCGGCTACCAGCCGATCCAGGGCGAAGACCTCGTCCTTGGCGGTGCGAAGCCCGGCCGTCTGGAAGAACGGCGCCTGCGGATGCAGCAGGTCGAACCGCCCCCGATGCCGGTCGAGGTAGGCGGCGATCCCGCCTGGCCCGTCGACGGGGAGCCCTTCCTCCCACAACTGCTGCCACGCGTCGAGATCGGCAGGCCCGTCGATCGTGTCGTGCAGCACCGCCAGCACGAGGCGCAGCAGTGCGAACTCCTGGGTGGGGACATCACCGACCAGCCGCCGTACCGTGTCGGCCTGAGCGAACAGATCCAGCAGCGACACCTCGCCCTCGGTGCCGTCATCTCGCAGCACCAGCAGCCATGGCTCGCGGGTCAGGTCGAAGGACATCGCCGGAACATCACTGGACACGGGTCACCTCAAGGCCGTCGGCTTCGGTGTAGCGCAGATCGAAGCCTGCCAACCGGGTCTGACAGTTCTCGTCAAGCATCAAGATCAGCTCCCCGGCCAGCCAGTGGCTCTCTTTTGACTGCCACGCGGGCACGCACTCGGCCTCCAACTCATCGATGGCGCGGTCGAGGACCTCCGGAATCGAGAACTGGAACGGCAGCCTCAGCCCGCACGCCGCCACGGTCTGCGCCACCTCCCACGGCGGAGGCGCCTCGGTCGGTACTTCCCGGCCGCCTTGCCCGTCCTCCAACCAGGGCAACGTCCGGACGATGCCGTCGGCCAACCGTTGGACGACCAGCACCTCCAGCGACTCGCGGCTGTCGCGCACCTGGGCGCGGCCCGCTCTGGTGTCGTCGGCGTCGCCCACACCCGCATCGACCCACCCGATCAACGCGCGGCCGGGCTTGCCCACATCGTTGATCTGGAAATCCTGGGCCTTGCCACGTTGCTTCTCCTGGTGCAGCAGATGCGCCTCGTATGCCTGCTCCATCGCGTCCTGCCAAGCAGGCGGCCCCGCCGGGCTCGTCCCGTACGCGCTCTGCACCAGCGGACTGATGTCCTCCGGCAAGCGGACCACGTTTCCCGTCGGGGCCGTGCCGGCCAAGTACGGCTCCAGCACTGCGGCAGACCGCAGCAACGCATGCAACCGATAGACACGCTGCGACGCCTTGACCGGCTCGGCAGGCACCGCATCCCAATCCGCGCCCGTGACCAGACACCGGGGGACGCGCACACCTGCCGGTCGCTCACCGCGTACGTGCCGATGCAGCCGCCCGATCCGCTGCAACAGCAGGTCGATCGGGCACAGATCCGTGACGAGGAGATCGAAATCGATGTCCAACGATTGTTCTGCGACCTGGCTCGCCACCACGATGTGCTTCACCGGACGCTCGCCTGCGCTGTCCTCCGGCGGCCCGAACCGCCTCAATAGGTCGGCGTCTTTCCGAGCTCGGTCCAAGTCGACGAAACGGGCGTGGGCCACAGTGACCTCGTCCACCCCGAACCGGCTCCGCAGGAACTGCGCGGTCTCCAGCACCCGCCCCACCGTGTTGCGGACGACCAACGCGCAACCGCCGTCCGCGAGGTCGTGTTCCAACCGGTCGGCCAGTTCGGAGAGATCGTCGCCCAGACGCTCCACATGCACATCGGTACGTCGCCCCGACGGTGCCACCGTCTCGACCAACGGCACGGCCCCGCGTTCGATCGCGGTCAGCAGCGGATAACCCCCGGCCGTCTGCACGTCCGCCATGCCGTGGCCGCCCTGCCCGGCGTACGCCTCGGCCAGCGCACAACGCCGCCCCGCCGGCAACGTCGCCGACAGCACCACCACAGGAACCGCGTAAGCGCCCAGCCAGGACAGCACCCGGTCCAGATAGGAGTTCATGTAGGTGTCGTACGCGTGAGCCTCGTCGATGATCACGACCTTGCCCGCCAGCGCCAGATGCCGTAGCGCCAGATGCCTGCTCTTCAACCCCATGAACAACAGCTGGTCGACCGTCCCGACCACGAACGACGACAGCATCGCCTTCTTGCGGCCATGCAGCCACTGATGCGCCACCAGCTCAGCCGACTGCGCGAGCCGATCGTCCCGTGCCCGCCACTCGTCGTCCTCGCCATCGAGCTCGACCCCGACGACCCGCCGTCCCGCCCGCACCAACTCACCGAAGTCGTCGTTCAGCGCCGCCTTCGAGTGCGCCAGCGTCACCGACCGCGGCCCCGCCCCCTCCGCGTCCGGGACCCGCCGCAGCCACCGCAACAACCGAGGGAACATCGCATTGCCCGTGGCCATCGTCGGCAACGCCACGAACACCCCGCCCGCCCCCGAACGCGCCGCGAACACCTCGGCGACAGCCAGCGCCGCCTCCGTCTTCCCCTCACCCATCGGGGCCTCAATCACCATCAGTCCCGGCTTGGACATCCGCCGCGCCAGTTCCACACTCCGCGCCTGGACAGGACGAACGCTGGCCCCTGCCGGCAGAGTAAAGCGCGACGAGAACAACTCATCCGCAGCCATAACCGGCTCTACCGGTCGCCATGGCGCCGGAAGGGCAAGCCCCTGCCACGCCGCCTTGACGCGCTCCTCGTCGCTCGGAGATCCGCCGTCGAAAAAGTACGGAAACAGGTCGGAGTTACTGGCGATCCAATCAGCGACAATGACCAACCCGGTCAACGCCACCTGCGCCGACTGCGAGAGCTTCACCTGCCGCCACTCAGACAGCCGGTCATCGACACCGCACATCTCCGCGCAAGCGTCCAGAATCTCCTTCTGAACGCTCCGCCAAACCGACTCACAGCCCGGCGTCCACAACAGATCAGGATGCACATTCAGGTCGCGAATACCACTAAACGTTGGCGGCACCCCATGATGCCCACCGGCAACGATCGTGAACGGCAGCGTCGCTGACCGAGACCAGCCACGCCCGATCAACCACTCCTGCAGGAGCACCTGCCCAGCCAGCCCATGCGGCGCGACCCGTCGATCGTTCAGCCGCTTGAGCGTGGGCATGTCCAGCCCCGCCCCGCGCATCCGGTCAGCCAGTGACTCCACCTGGCAAGCGAACGCGGGCGTCGCCTTACCAATGTCATGAGTCGTCGCCAACCACACCGCCAGCCGACGAGCATCTTTAACACTGCCAGGAAGCTGATCGGCCACTACCATGCGGCACTGATAAGGCGCCCAGAAATCCCACAACAAACCGGCGACGGCACCACTATCCGCGAGATGGCACCACAAGGGCAGCCAGCCGTCTGTTCTGCGATCATGCTTAGCCCAAATCGACCTGGCCGCCTCTGATACCTGCTCACGGAGCCATGCACCGTCCGATCTTCCGAAGAGCACAGCAAGGATCTAACACCAGATCGCCGACAAACTCGGCAAAACCGGCAAGTAACAACGAGCCACGGTCGGGTCGCTGGCAATTGACGATCAGCGCTAGCTCGTCAATGACCAGGCAGGACTGGCCGCCCGAACTTGCGCAAGCCAACAGTGCGGCCACAAAGGGCCACGTCGAGTGCGGGCGTCCGCGCGCTCCATGTATGCCTTGCTCAACACTTACGGGCCCGGCAACCTGGAAGCACTCCAACGCTTAGGATGCCGACGAGTCTCAAATGTCCGATTCTCAACAAGTGCTCAGAAACGGCCGTACCTTGAGCTAAAACCCCAGGTCGGGCAGTCTGCTCCCCGCGCATGCGGGGATGGTCCCTCCTGGGTGCGTTGACCGTCCGGGCCCGGCCCCTGCTCCCCGCGCATGCGGGGATGGTCCCCGCTCCGTCCAGCCCCCGGCCCCGACCGGGGGCTGCTCCCCGCGCATGCGGGGATGGTCCCCGGTCGCGGGAGCACTGGAAGGTGTCGGGCATCTGCTCCCCGCGCATGCGGGGATGGTCCCGAGATCACCGGGGACGCGATCCGCGTCGAGCTCTGCTCCCCGCGCATGCGGGGATGGTCCCCCGGCCGCCGCGCCCGCTTGGCCCTGCCCCACCTGCTCCCCGCGCATGCGGGGATGGTCCCACGAATCCCTGCGCGACCGCGAACGGCACTTCCTGCTCCCCGCGCATGCGGGGATGGTCCCATGGTCGCCACCGCCAACGCCATGCGTTCGTGCTGCTCCCCGCGCATGCGGGGATGGTCCCCGCTGTACCCGCCGCGCGTCCGCTCCGGCGGCCTGCTCCCCGCGCATGCGGGGATGGTCCCAGGTGCTCATGGCGCGGCCAGACCTGGCGGGGCTGCTCCCCGCGCATGCGGGGATGGTCCTGCGGACGGTCTGGGAGCTGGACCCCGCCCCCTCTGCTCCCCGCGCATGCGGGGATGGTCCCTGCACCTCCACGGGGTTCACGGCCACGGCCACCTGCTCCTCGCCCACGCGGGGATGGTCCCTGCACGGCGGGCTCCGGGTCGACTGCCACTCCCTGCTCCCCGCGCACGCGGGGATGGTCCCTCCACCGGGCCGGTGGTGTCGGCGCGGAGGATCTGCTCCCCGCGCACTCGGGGATGGTTCCACGAATCCCACCGGCCGGCTGCCGTGCGAGTCTGCTCACCGCGCATGCGGGGATGGTCCCAGCTCAGGCCCGATCGGCATGCCCTCGGCGGGCTGCACCCGCGCATGCGGGGATGGTCTTGCGGAATGGGCAGTATCGGGGTGGCGGCCAGCTGCTCCTCGCACGCGGGAGGTCTCTTTGGCGCGGCGAGCAACCTGTCGTCCAGGCCTGCTCGCGCGCGGCGCCGACCCTTGGTGGGGGGGAGACGCGGTCAGTCGGGTGCCCACCCCTTGGGGCATCGGCCGGGCACAGCGATGGCGTAGCCACCGCTGCCGAAATAGCCGACGGCCGTACCCGGAAGCTCTGACGCGCGTGGTTCTCGCGACGTCGAACTGGAATGGCCGTGGGTTCGGAAGCTGAGCAGGTTTTCCGTTGGCCTAGTGTCCTAGTGGTCGTGCTGAGGCCTGGGCGGCAAGGGTTCGGAAGGCGCTGCGGGTGAGGAGGAGCTTCGGGCCGTCGGGGTTCTTGGAGTCGCGGACGGCGATCAGGCCGGGGAGACTGGCGACCTCGATGCAGTCGCTGCCGCTTGCGCTGCTCTGGCTTGCCTTGCGCCAGCGGGCCTTCGAAAGGTCAGCGTGGAGACTCATCGGATTGCCGATACTCCTTGGCGATGTCGGCGATCAGCGTCGCCGAGTCGCCCTCGGAGAGTGCCTGATCGCAAATGCGGTCAAACCTCACATTACAGCGGTTCACCTGGCCGACATCTTCGAGGTAGATCTCGCCACCCATGCCTTCGAGGTAGGCGACGTCCTGGTCCTCACCGTCCGCGAAGCTGAGGACGACGAAGGGGCCGTCCATCCCGGCGTGTTCTCCGATGGAGACGGGCATGATGCGCACGCTGATGTTCGGCCTGTTCGCAGCTTCGATCAGGGCGTCCAGCTGCCGTGCCATGACATGGGCGCCGCCGACGGGGCGTCGGAGGACTGCTTCGTCCAAGACGACGTCATAGGACGGAGCGTCCTGTCGCTCAAGGATCGCGCGGCGCGCCATGCGGGCCTGGAGCCGGCGGAGCAGCACGTCCTCGGGGTCGTCGGGGGAGAGGATGCGGATGAGGGCAAGGGCGTAATCGCTGGTCTGGAGCAGGCCGGGGATGAATTGGACCTGCCAGCTGCGGATCGAGGTGGCATCGTCCTCCAGTTCGGCGAAGGATCCCGCGAGGACGTCGTTGAACGCCGACCACCAGCCCCGCCTGCGGATGTCCCGCGCAAGCTGCATCAGAGCGAGCTTCTGGGCTTCGCTGCCGCCGTACAGGTCGAGCATCGCCTCCACGTCAGCGGGCTTGGGGCGTGTCTTCGCCGTTTCGAAACGGACAAGCTTCGGACGGCTCCAGCTCAGCGCGGCGGCAGCGCGTTCCATCGACAGGCCTGAGTTCTCGCGCGTCTGGCGGAGCTGGCGAGCGAGCCGTCGGTGCCTGACGGTTGGACTCTGTGCGTTCGTCACATCGCCCAGTGTTGCACGCAATGCGATCAAGTTCCTTGCCCTTCGAACAGTTCAAAGGAATCTGAACAAGTGCATAGACAGCAGCCGTCGTTCGGGTGATGATGTGTGACGGACGCTTCACACGGCGTGCACGATGGAGGATCGCCGCCGCGCCAAGAGAACCGTCCGGCTCCCGGAGTCAAGCTGACCGGAGAGGTTGAGGCGGTCCCGGGCCGGTGTGGCACCACCGGCCCGAGACCTTGATCGGACGCAGGAGGTCCGACCCATGCATGATCGTACGAACGCGCCCCCGTCCATGGCGACGTCATCCGCCACAATGCACGCCGTAGCCGACCGTCCCAGTGGGCCTCTCGCCGCCATGACGACGGCGCAGGACCCGTGGGCTATTTCCGAGGTGGACCCTGACCAGGCGATTGTCGACCTTGGGCACCGCTTCCCCGGTGTGGTGGCATGGTTCGGTGAGTACACCGGGCGGTACTGGGCTCTCGCCCGTGGCCTTGACGGTCGGCAACGCCTGCTCGAGGCGGAAACCCCCGGAGAACTGAGCCGGCGGCTCGAGTACCTCGGCCCCCGCACGCCGCAGATTCACCCCTATGGGAGTGCGTCGCGAGCCTGCATGCGCCCCGTCAGCCGCCCGGACGCTCCACGGATGCGCGCGGACGCATGCGCGCAGTACTCCGTCCGACGTCGCCCGATGTGGCGGAAGCGGCACCGTGCCACCTCCCCAACGCGGGACGGGAGCGGACGATGCTGAGCGGTAGGCCCGCTGACATCCCCATCGGCGGAGCCTGCGCGTTCCAGCTTCCTGCTGACCCGACCTGCGCCTCCCGCTCCCGCTCGTTGCTGGCCGCGACGATGCGCGAGCTGCACCTGCCGCCCGGACTGATCGAGGATGCCAAACTCGCGGTTTCCGAGCTCGCGACCAATGCCCTCAACCACGCGCCGTCGCCCTGGTCCAATGGCATGGCCTTTCCGGAGTTGTGGGTATGGGCACGCACTCGTCCGGCTCCCGAATTGGTCGTCTCGGTCTTCGACGCGCACCGCGAGGTGTGGCCGGTCAGTACCGATACTGACCTTCTCGACGACCACGGCAAGGGCCTGGCCATCGTCGCCGCGCTCGCCTCTCACACCGGTGCCCACTGGACCAGGGCACGCTTCAGATCATCCTGCACAGGCAAGCGCGTCTGGTTCGCGGTCGCGCTCCCAACGCCATGGCCGAAGGCCGACCAGATCGTTCCGCCGGCGACGGCGGCACGCGGCCTCTCGGAGGTACTGCGCGCTCGCGGCGTCGGGGTCGTTCGTCGCACCGATGAGGCAGGAATATCGATCCTCGCCACCGGTGACCTGAATATCTGGGTCGAGCCGAAAGCCTTCTCATGGCGGGCTGGCACGAACTACCTCCGTCAGCCCCTGATTGACCTCCAAGAAACCGCCGAGTGCATCGTCAGCCACCTCGAAGGCCATCGCTGACGTGAAAGCCGCCGGGCTATCAGACATTCATGCCCGGCCTGCCAAGCCCCGGGGACGTGGCGTCCTCTCCCGTGCGCCACGTCCCCGGCCCGCGCCTACCTATATGAGGACCGCCGCCCATGCACAGCGCCCCCGACCGCCACGCTCGCTTGTCACAAGCCGTCGACACGATGGCCAACGCCGCCCGAAGGGCCGACCGCCGGAGCATCGGCCGCAACCTCAAGAAAGTGGCGAACCAGCTCGATTACCACAGCCTCGAATTTCTTTGCCGCGCGCCTGACCTGGTTCTCGTGCTCTGCGAGGCTCTCACCGCGGTACTGGAAGTCCATCGGCACCCTGCCGACTCGCACCCTCGCCGAAAGAACGAGGAACGCTGGAACCATCCATGCGGCACCATCCGTCAGCTCGAAGCCGTTCTCGGCGAAACGCGAGCGGCACAGACAATCTCCATTGACGCGGCGGAAGCCTGGCGTCGCGCCCGTCGTCACCTGTCCGCCCGTGTCGAAGAGCCCGTCTTCATCCATATTCAAGAATTCGAGGATGGCTTCCTGGCCCTCCCCATTCAGGTGGCGATCCCAGAACCCGCCACCATTCCGACGATCGAGACCCCGACCGCGCTTGTCATCGACAAGGCGACGGGTGCTGTCACCCGCTGGCCTCTGCTCGCTCTTCCGCTCCTGGAACGGCAGTACCGCCGCTACCAGTGCGGGCAACCCATGACTTTCGATGACCTCTCTTAGCTGCCGAGCCGACATTCGACGTCATCGAAGCTCTCCCTCAGTGCAGTGAGCTTAGATCTGTATCGGACCTCGTCTTCTATGCCGATGTACAGGTCGTTGCTGGAGTCGGTTTGATGTCAATGCCCAGTTGAGAGCACTTGGCCGTGTTCGAGGTAGCGGGCGGTGGCGTCGTGGTGGGCGGCGTGGGCGTGGACGAGGCGGCGGGCCAGGCGGGGGATGGTCAGGTCGTGGATCTGGGTGATGTCGTGGAATTGGTAGCCGACTAGTTCGTCGGGGTCGAGGCGGATGGCGTTGAGTTGGTCGGGTGTGAGGGTGCCGCCGTCGAACAGGAAGAGGATCTTGTCGCCTTCGGTGTCGTTAGGGGCCCAGTCGGCGACCAGAAGCCGGCCGATCGGTGGGCGGATGCCGAGTTCTTCGGCGACCTCGCGTGCTGCGGCCTGGCGAGGGGTTTCGCCGTGTTCGACGTAGCCGCCGGGGATGTCGCGGTAGTCCTTGTAGGAGGGGTCGACCAGCATGATGCGGTCGTGGTCGTCGAAGAACAGGACACCTGCCGCCGCGCGGGCGCGGGTGAAGCTCGCTGCCGGGTCATCGGTCACAGCAGTGAGGGTAGGAGATAGGGCTAGATGATGTTCATGCGGCGGGCGAGATCGGCCAGGAGGCGGCTGCGTCGGCCGGTGGTGGTGTCGCGGAGTTGGTGGACGAGCTGGCGGCTCATGACGTGGGCGTGGACCTGTTCGGCGGCGCGGCGTTCGGCGGTGAGGAGTTCGCCGATGGCTTCGTCGATCTTGTTGCGGGCGCGGTAGGCGTTGACGACTTCGAGGCTGTGGCGGGCGGCTCGTTCGGCTGGCAGGTGGGCGGTGTCGATGCCGGGGATGAGGTCGAGTGCGGTGGGGACGTCGCCGAGGGCCATGGCGGTGGTGACGCGGTGGATGCGTACGTTGGTGGGGCCGAAGGCGGTCCACAGGTGGTTGGCGTCGGCACCGAGTTCCTCGGCTATCTGTTCGGCGCGCGCGAGGTAGTCGTTGGCGACGGTGCGGTTGCTGGCTCGGGCGGCGGCGACGGCGCCGGGGAGAAGCAGGGTGCCGTGGATTGACAGCAGTGTGGGTGAGCGGTGCGCGTTCTGGCGTTCAAGGTATTCGGATGCGGTCTGGGCCATGGCGGTGGCTTCGTCGAGGCGGCCTTGGGATTGCAGGGCGTGGATGACCGAGCGGAACAGGGATCCGATGACGATGGGGTCGCCGGTGCGTTCAGCCATGGTGAGTCCGCGTTGGGCGGCGATCCAGGCGAGGTCGGTCTCGCCGAGTTTGGTGAGGATCATCGCTGCGGATTGGTTGGCCAGTGCGGCGAGCAGGTCCGCTTCGGGCTGGTGCTGGGCCTGTGCCTCTCGGGTGGCGAGGTTGGTCTGGGTGAGCAGTTCCGGCAACCGGGCCAGCATCTGTGCGTAGCGCGATTGCTGGTAGGCGGTCATTACCTCGGCGACGTCCCGGCGGAGGAAGTCGATGCGAGGCGTTTCCGGCTCCGCGTCGAGGGCGGCCAGCAGCGGCGATAGCTGCCGGTAGTCGGTGAGGGCGGAGCGGACCGGACCGACGTCGAGTGCGGACGGTTCTGCGCGGGTCGGTGTGCTGGGCTGCGGCCCGATGATGTCGAAGACCGAGATGCGCAGGGCGTCGGCGAGGGCTCGGATGACCGAGAGTCGGTCCAGTGGTGCGCGGTCGTTCTCGATCTTGCTGAGCCAGTCCTCGGTTCGTCCGATCAGGCCGGCCAGGACCTCTTGGGGCATGCCGCGCCGGACGCGATTCCAGGCCACCCGCTGCCCGGGTGACAGGTCTTGCCAGTGATCGCTCATCACGGATCTCCGCCGAGTGACCCCGGATTTTCTTTCCGGGTGGTGGCCCTCCAGCGGTTCTAACTTCTTGGCGATCGCGCCGCAACGGGTTCGGCGCAGAGAACGAGTTCGGAGGTGGGCACCGTGACGATGACCACCCTGTGGCCGCCAGCGCGGGGCGAGAAGCCGTTGGTGTCGGTTGTTGTCTCGGTGCGGGGGAACGCGAATGCGCTGCACGGTCTGTTGACCGCACTGGCGCTTCAAAGCTTCGTCGGAAGGGTGTCTGCCGGCCTGGAAGTGGTGGTCGTGAACAACAGCCGGCGACGCCGCTGCGATGTCCGCGCAGTAGTGGCTGGCTCATGGCCGTTCCCTGTGCGGGTGTTCCACGAACCGCGGCCGGGCTTGAGCCGGGGGCGGAACCGTGGCATCCGGGCGGCGCGGGGCCGCTACATGGTGTTGACCGACGCCGACATACGTCCGCGCACTGGCTGGCTGCAGGCGCTCGTGGCGGCGGCCGGTCAGCATGACGCAGCCGTCGTTGGCGGTCGGGCGGTGACGTCCTATCCCGACGGGACGGCGCTCACGATGGGCTGGGTTGCGGCCCGTCCGCTTGCTGAATGCCACGGGCCGCTGGAGTGGCCCGAGAGAGCGAGCGACTACGGCTGGCCGTACTGGATCGTCGGCGCGAACATCCTCATCGACCGGCGCGCGTTCGTCCGGCTCGGGCTCTTGCGTACCGACTTGGGGCGTCGCGGTCGGCTGCCGCTCGATTGCGAGGACCTGGAGTTCGCCGACCGAGCTAGCCAGGCGGGCCTTCGCGTGATGATCGAGCCGAAGGCAGTCGTGGACCATCCTGTCGGCCGCGCTCAGACCCGTCCCGGCTGGTTCCTTCTTCAGGGCGCCTGCCACGGGATCTGTGTCGCCCGCATGCGCACGACCGTGCGCGTCCCAGCGCCCGCTGTCCGTGCGGGGTTCTCCGACATCGTCGACGTCTTGGCGCTGCTTGCGGCTGCCTGGGCCTTCCTGGACGACGTGCAGTTTGTGGTGGCGCTCCGCGACGCCGCCCGGATCTTCACCTATCACCTCGAACGCGTCCGGCTCGTCTTCGTCGGCCGGACGCTGCTCCCACTCAGCTCCACCGATCCGGAGGGATGCACATGAACGTGATCACCGGCACTGGCCTGCCGCCCGCTGACCATGCGCTCGAAGTGGTCGAACGCAAAGGCGCCGGTCACCCCGACACGCTGGCCGACGGCGTGGCCGAGGCCGTCTCGCGCGCCTACAGCCGCTACTGCCTGGACGAGTACGGTGCGATCCTGCACCACAACGCCGACAAGACCGCGCTGCTCGGCGGCGCTGCGGACGTCAGGTTCGGACACGGCGAACTGACCGCCCCGATCACCGCCCTGGTCAACGGCCGCTTCACCGCCGCCCTCGGCGACGTCCCCATTCCGGTTGAGGCGATCATTGAGGCGGCGGTCCAGGAGTACCTGGCGGACGCGCTCCCGCGTCTGGACATAACCCGCGATCTGGTGCTGCGACCCCGAGTGACCCAGGCGTCCAGCCCGGGCGCGGTGCTGGGCGAGACCGACGCCCAGCAGGCAGGGCGGCGGTTCTGGTTCGCGCCCAGGAGCCTGGACGACCTCGCCGAGCGGACGCGGCTGTTCGCCAACGACACCTCCGCCGGCGTCGGCTACGCCCCTTCCGGGATCGCCGAGCAGGTCGCGGTCGCCGTCGAGTCGGAGCTGAGCGGATCCCAACAGGCCGGTCCCCGGCTGTGGCTGGGGACCGACATCAAGATCATGGTGGTACGGCACGGCAACCAGGTTCATGTGACCGCGTGTGTGCCGCAGATCGCCGAATACACCCCCGGCCTCTCCGTCTACGTCGGACGGCGCGCGCGGCTGCGCGAACTGATCGCCGAGATCGCGCGGGAGACCGCCCCGCACTGCGTGATCCAGGCTGCCGTCAACACCCGCGACAACGACGAGCGGCAGGAGCTGTACTTGACGGCGATCGGCTCGTCGCTGGAGTCGGGGGACGAGGGCGTGGTCGGTCGCGGCAACCGGACCAACGGAGTGATCTCGATGCTTCGGCCCTGGTCCGCCGAAGGGGTGTCGGGCAAGAACCCCGTCTATCACGTCGGCAAGCTCTACAACCTCGCCGCCCAACAGGGCGCCGAACGCCTGCACGCCGAAACCGGCCGAACGGTCGCGGTGGCCCTGGTGTCGCAGTCCGGCCGCGATCTCGACGACCCGTGGCAAACGGTCGTGCAGACCTCCGGCGAGGAGCCGCTGAGCGAACCACTCGTCCGCAAAGTGATCGCCGAAGTGCTGGCCGGCCTGGACTCGCTGCGTGGACGGCTGCTGGCCGGCGACCTCGCGACGGCCTGAGCGGAGGCCGACCACCATGCTCACCCACAATGTGAAACCACTCACGTTCGCGGCGTGCCTGAACCCGGCTACCGTGAGCGGCCTGTCGTTCGAGCAGGTCGCTCGGCTGGCCGCCGCCACCGGGATCGCAATGATCGAGGCATCGATCCAGCAGGTCGTGGCGTACGGGCCGACCAGGGCTGCCGACCTGCTCGACGAACTCGGTATCCGCGTCGCGGCCGCATGCGGACTCCTACCGGATGGGCCCGTGTTGCCGCATCCGCTGCTCGTCGCCCCGCCTACCTTCCTGCACGCGGTGGACGGTCTGGAGACCCGGCTGGAAGCGTTCGGCGCGATCGGCTGCCGCGTCGCCACGATCGTGCTCAACCCACGGACCGACCTGGACGGCTCTTTCGCCCACGACCTCGCCTCCGAACGGCTTGAGATGCTCGGTGCCGCCTGCGCGGAGCACGGGCTGACGCTCGCCGTCGAACCGGTCGGGGTCAAGGCCGGCCTCCCGGCATCCTTGGACGGCCACAATCCGTTCATCCCCAGCCTTCAGGGGCTCGTGCAGCTCCTCGACGCCGTCGGCGGCGCCACTGCGGCGGCAGCCCTGGGAGTGTGCGTGGACTCCTACCACTGGGCGGCGGCCGGTCCCGATCCCGCACAGTTGACCGACCTCGCGCCATCGAGAATCGCGCACGTCCAGATCGCCGACACGCCCGCCACCGTGACGCCCGAATACTGGACCGACGAGATGCGGCTGTTCCCCGGCGACGGCACCCTGCCCTGGCCGCAATTCCTCCATGCACTGACCGGCGCCGGATATACCGGGCCGTTGTCGGTCGAGCTGTTCAACCCCGACCTGCGCCGCCTGCCGCAGCACGTGATCGCTCAGCGTGCTCTGAGCGCGGTCACCGAAGTGCAGGGAACCAGGCTATGAAGCTCACGCCAGACGAGCGTCAGGACGCCGCGGTGAAGGGGCGGCCGTGGCGGGTCGCGGTGGTGGGATGCGGCGGTGCCGCGTACGGCATTCACCTGCCCGTCCTAACCGCTCACCCGGCCGTGGAGATCGCGGCCGTCTACGACCGGGAGATCGAACGCGCCGAACAGGCCGTCTTCCAGTTCGGGGGCCGAGTAGCCGCGAACACCGCCGATCTGCTCGAGGGCGCCGATCTGCTCGCCGTGCTCACCGGTGTCCACGAGCCCTGGATCGAGGCGGCTATCGCCAACGGCGTCCATGCGTTCACCGAGAAGCCGGTCAGCCTGGACCTCGACAGCACGCGCCGGCTTCGCCGCCAGGCCGACGCCGCCGGGGTGCTGCTGGAAGTCAGCGTCGTTCGGGCATTCGACAGTGCGGTTGCTGAGCTGAGGCGCGAGCTACCCGAGCACGAACTTCGAGGTGGCTGGATGGCCAAGGCCGACGGGCACGACACGGCCGCACGCCGGCCCTTCCTTCCGCCGGGCGTCTCGCCCTACACCTTCGAGGCCGACCCCCAACCACAGTTTTCGAAAGCGCTCGGCCCAGCCGGCGGACGCGCCTTAAAGATCTTGCTGTGGCAGGGGTACCACCTCCTGAGCACCATGGCGCTGACCGTCCCGAACGCCCGGCCTGTCCCCTGCGTCCTCAGCAAGGACCTCGCCACTGTTCATGGCATCGTCCGCGCCCCGAACGAGGCAACCATCGCGTGGACGGTCGGTTCGGCTCCTGCAGGCATACACCTCGATCACGTCACGCTCACCGGCACGGACACGACCCTCACCGCCGAGTTCCCACCGCCGTACGGGCCAGCAGGTATGGGGACCTTGACCGCCCACGGTGCGCAGCAACGATCGCCGTCTGCCCGAGGCGAAGTCGTCCCCGCGCAGCGGATGTGGTCGGCCATCGCCGACCGCCTCACCGCCCATAGCCAACGACGAGCGATTCCTGCGGGCACGACTCCTGTAGCCGAAGCCGTCGAACGGCTCGCCTACGGCCTGGCTCGCCTCACCACTGTGAACGACCTCGGCTGGAGCACCGGAGAGGCCCTGCCCCTGGACTCGGAGCAACCATGAACGACACCAAACCATGGCGCGTGGGGATCGTCGGAGCCGGTCGCATCGTCCGCACCGGGCATCTACCGGCCTACATCCAAGGCCGTGTCCCTGTCACGGCGATCTGCAGCCAGACCGGGACCACGGCCACGCGCCTGGCCCAGCAGTTCAGAACCGAGTTTCCCGACCTCCGCGTGCACGGCAGCGCGCGAGAGCTGGCCGCCGACCCGGACGTCGATCTGATCGACATCGCCACCCGGCCAGACGGCCGGGTGAACCTGATCCGAGAGCTTCTGCCCTACGGCAAACCGCTCCTGGTGCAAAAGCCAATCGCCTACACCCTGGACGAAGGGAACACTATCGCCCGCGAGGCCGCCGACGCAGGAGTCGAAATCGCGGTCAACCACAACCTGCGCTGGGCGCCGGCCCAACGTCAGCTGCTCAACTGGATCCGCGCCGGCGAACTCGGAAACCTGACTCACCTGGCGCACGTCCACCACTTCAACGAGGACATCGACACCTGGTACACCCGCCACCCCGGCTACCTGTTCCTCGACCACGGACTGCACTACCTCGATCTCGCACGCCAGATCGCCGGCACCGAGCCGGTCGCCGTCTCCGCCCGAGCCAGCCGCCTTCCCGGCCAGACCGCCCAGAGTCCGCTCTCCTACAGCATCATGCTCGCGTTCGACGGCCCGCTGGTCGCCTCGCTCACCCTGCACAACCAGACACGTACTCCGCATGGCTGGTCGAGCTCCTGGTACGTCAACGGGGACAAGGGCGACGCCGCCGCCACGTACGCCACCGCGACCCTGCACACCACGACCGGCTCTATCACCCACGCCCCTAGCGGCGAGTGGGTACCCGACGGCGTCCTCGGTGCCTACACCGCGTTCACCGAGGCGTTGGACGACGCAACGGCGCCTGGACACGACTTGGCGGATCACTTGCGGACACTCGCCTTGGCATCCGCCGCGCTCGCATCGGCGAACGACCAAGGCGCCTGGAAGAAGATCCCCCCTGTCTATGGGGGGAGCGGACGATGACAAGACCGTTGATTCTCGCGATCGAAGGGCCGCCTGGTGCCGGCAAGACGACACTGCTCGGCGCCCTCGTCCCCGCCCTGGCGGACCGGGGCCTGTTCTTCCCAGAGCCCAACATCAAGACCGCGCGTTCCGCTTGCCCGCGCACAACCAGCGCATCCGAAACGCTCTGGTACCTGCGGCAGGAAAAGCGTCGTGCCTTCGCTCTACGCCGAGCCGACGGCACGGTGCAGAGCACCGATCCTCTCGCGACCACCCAGGTTGTGGTGTGCGACCGCAATCATCTGGGGGTCCTCGCCTATACCTGGGCCGCGCGCAGAAGCGACGGCTTCCCGTATGACGAGGCAGTCGCCTACTACCAGCGATACATCGTCCCGCTCTATGCCGAAACCGACCTGCGAACGGTGATCCTCCAGGTCAGTGTCGACACCAGCCTCGAGCGCCGCGGCGGCAGCCCACGCCACCCGCGCTGGTGGCAATGGTACGACCGCGGCCTGCTGCGGCGACTGGCCGACTTCTACACCGACAAAGCGCCCGCTCTGTGCCCGGAGCCACCACTAGTCATCCAGACCGATCCATTCACTCCGGAAACTGTTCTCTCCCTCGTCACCAGCGAACTCAGCACTTACGGAGTTGTCGTTCCAGCCGCCCCGCCCGCCGTCCCACTTAACTCGGCTGTGGACGACCGTTTCGGGGAGCACCACGCCGCGCTGGGCGGCACCGCCACCCTCGGCGAGCCGATCACCGCTGCCTTCGCCTACCGCGGAGGCCTGATGCAGATCTTCCAGCTCGCCAGCCTCTTCCGCTTCGACGACCGCACCCGCATGTGGGACCCCTACCAAGTCCTCGAATCCGACACCGCAGACCTCCTCGACCATCGACTCATGGGAGCGCCCTCATGACCAGCAGCCGCCCCTGCGTGCTCGGCGTCAACTTCGGCCACGATGGCGGCGCCGCGCTCCTCACTCCCGACCGCATGGTGGCCATCGGCGAGGAACGGCTGAACCGCCGCCGCTACAGCCCCGGATGGCTGAACGCCGTTTTGTACTGCCTGCGGGCCGCCGGCCTCGCCCTGGCCGACGTCGACCTCGTCGTCGCCAGCTCCTACGGCCGCACCCCGGCCATACCGGCCGACACCGGATTCGACCTCCTCGGCATTCCCATGGAACGGATCACCACCGTCGATCATCACCTGTCACACGCCTATACCGCCTTCTGTCTCAGCCCCTACCAGCGCGCGACGATCCTGGTCGCCGACGGCGGCGGCAACAACACCGACACCGAAACGTTCTACGTCGCCGACTCCGACGGCATCACCCGGCTCGGTGGCAACGACACCGGACGCCCCAGGGCAGGCGGGATCGGCCCCACCTACGAGGCCTTCACCGAATACCTGGGCTGGTCACCCCAAGAAGCCGGAAAGACAATGGCGTTGGCCTCCTACGGAGACCCGCACGCGTACACGGTTCCGCTGTTCGACCTCCATGGCACCCAGGTCTGTGGCCAGCTCACCTCCACCCACGCCACCGGCGTCGCCGACCTGGCCGCCCGCACGAACTCCGACTTCGGCCCACCGGGCAGCAAGGGACACGACCAGCGCGGCATCAACGCCGCCGCCTACCTTCAGCACCACACCGAACAGATCCTCACCGAACTGGCCGAGAAGGTGATCGCCGCGACCGGCGTCGGCAACCTCTGCCTGGCCGGCGGCGTCGCCCTGAACTGCGTCGCCAACAACCGCCTCCGCCACCTACCTTCCGTCACCGGGCTCTTCATCCCGCCGCCGGCGTCCGACCGCGGCCAAGCTCTCGGCTGCGCCCTGTACGGCCTGTACCGCCTCACCGGCGAACTCCCACGCCGCGCTCTAACCGACGACTCCTTCGGACGCGCCTACGACGACTACGAGATCGAACTGGCTCTCAAACGCGACCCACGCTCCGGCCTTGTCGAGAGAACCGTCGCGCCCTTCACCTGGCGGCGCGACAACGACATCGCCGCCACCGCGGCCCAGCTGCTCGCCGATGGCAAACTCATCGGCTGGTTCCAAGGCGGCAGCGAACTCGGCCCCCGCGCGCTCGGCCACCGCTCCATCCTCGCCGACCCCCGCAGCACCCAGGCCCGCGACGCGCTCAACCACCGCATCAAGCACCGCGAGCCCTTCCGCCCGTTCGCCCCGGCGATCCTCGAAGCCGACAGCCCTGACTGGTTCGACCTCGCCGGCACCCAATCACCATTCATGTTGCTCGCCCCGACCGTCCAACCGCAGCACACCAAGCTCATCCCCGGAGTCGTTCACATCGACGGCACCGCACGCGTCCAAACCGTCGACCCGCACACCAATCCGCCCTTCGCGTCCCTGATCGACAACTTCTCGGCGATCACCGGGGTGCCCGTCGTGCTGAACACCTCTTTCAACGACCGCGAACCCATCGTTGAAACCCCGGCCGACGCCTTGGCCACCTTCCAAGACACCGACCTGGACGCCCTGTGCATCGGCGGCTACCTCGTCGAAAAGCTGCGCTGACCAGCCACAAGCTGGAGCCGGTCACCGAGTCTCTGCAACCATGGAACCTATGACGGAAGCCCGGACACGCGACGCGGCCCGCGTGATCGTCCTCGACGAGGACGACCGCGTGCTCCTTCTGCGCTACGACGAGGGCCACATCTTCTGGGCCGTCCCCGGAGGGGCTCTGGAGCCGGGGGAGACCCACGCGGCCGCGGCCGTCCGGGAAATTTATGAGGAACTCGGCCTTGAGCAAGTTTCAATCGGGCCGCAACTCGCCACCCGCACATCAACCCATCCGATCTTCGGCGAGCAGGTCAAACAGGTCGAGAAGTACTTCATCGCCCGCGTCCGCTCACAACAGGTTCGTCCCGCCGACGCCACCCAGACCGACAACATCCGCGCCTGGCAGTGGTGGGGCCTGGACGAGCTCGCCCACACAGACCAAACCGTGTATCCGGTCGGCCTTGCCGATCTCATCCTTCGTTATCTAAAGGAGGGGACACCGACCGAGCCAGTCTCGCTTTCGGCGTAGGTACTCCAGCTATAGGCGGTGATCTTGCTGCTCGGTGGCTGCGGTGACCTTACTGGAGCCGGGTTCTGTCATCACCTCCGACGGCTTCTGCGCTCCAGGGACTGCGGAATCTGCGGGTCTACCGGCGCGAGGGACCCGGCTTGACGGGCCGAAGAACCCCGGCCCCTCTTTGCCTGACTGCTGCTCGACCTGGGGCGAACGAGCCCTACCGGCGCGAAGTAGGGCCTACAGGACGATCGGGGCGGCGACGATGGGTTAGGTGATGTTCCGCATCACAGCTGGCAGGTTTGCCTCCGCGCTGATGGCAAACCGGCGTTTTGGAGACATGCGGGCTGCGTCCCGCCGCTCGCAGCGTCCCGATCATCGCCGGTCCCGGGCAACTCATCGGCGATGGCGGCCGCGATGGGGACGCCGATCTCGGCCGAGATCAGCCCCACTCCCCGGTGGTTCTCCAGGAACACTTCCCTGCCCTCGGCGTCACACGTGAGGTCGACCGCACCGCGCACCATGTTGAAGCGCCGGTGCAGCTCGGCCAGCCGGGCGCACAGGTCCGGCGGCGGAGAGAGACATTCGAGGACCGTCCCCGCGTGCGCGGGAGCACATCACCCTGCCCGGGCAGGACGTCCACCAGCAGGGACCATCCCCGCGTGCGCCGGGAGCACTGGTTCGCGAGTAACGAGGCCGGCGAGGACGTGGGACCATCCCCGCGTGCGCGGGGAGCACACCCACACCCTCTACACGATGGTCAACTACGTCGGACCATCCCCGCGTGCGCGGGGAGCACGGGGCGGCCGCGAACACTTCACCCGATGACTCGGGACCATCCCCGCGTGCGCGGGGAGCACAGCCGGATCGCCTCGCCGGAGATCTCGTTGAAGGGACCATCCCCGCGTGCGCGGGGAGCACCCAAGCGAGATCATCAGGCAGCCCGCGCAATGGGGACCATCCCCGCGTGCGCGGGGAGCACAGCCGGATCGCCTCGCCGGAGATCTCGTTGAAGGGACCATCCCCGCGTGCGCGGGGAGCACCCTGCCCGACCTGCGGCTCTATGCGGGCAGAGGCTCAAAATACATCACTTCTTGAGAGTTGGATATTTCGGGCATTCTTGTGCGAGGTCCTTCAATGAAGCAGGCAGCGACGCGCGTCGGGTCACGTAAATGGTGGTGTACTCCAGCGCTCGTCGGCGTCGGCCGTCGCGGCGCCGTTTTAGCGGCCTTGCTCCAGCCCGTGGCGGGGGCTTGGCGGTGATCGTCGGGTTTCCTTCGTGCTCCCCGCGCACCCGGGGATCGTCCCCATCTTAAGGCGCAGGTCAGGTGAGTACTACGGTACTCCCTGTGCACGCGGGGATTGTTCTCTAGCATGGTGCAGGTGGTCGTACACAGTGACGCTCACTCCACTTCGCAGCGCCGAAGATCTCGGCGAGGCCGGTCTCAGGAGCTAGCCGTACTTGGGAAACACTGGGCGGATATAGCTGACTGGCGGAAATGGCAAGGGGTGTCAGGCAGGGCGGGTGATCGTCGGCCCAGGGTTCATCTGGCCAAGCCCGACTGGTTGGAGCTGCGACCTCAAGTGTGAGCTTCTCGCGGGTGTGGATTTCCAGAGAATGGCGGAGGTTGGTCCGGGCCAGGTGCGCGCCGAGGTAGAAGTGAGCGCCGGATAATAGGTTTGCTGAAGAGCGTTGAGTTCGTGTCAGGCCATGGCCTTCTCTGGCTGGGCCCTCGGTGCTCGTCAGGGGGTTGACGGTCTTTGTGGTTTGGGTGCCTTGTGATTTTGTGATGCTTTTCTGGGGTTAGGTCGGACCTCGGTAAGACATCCGGTGATAGGGATTGGGAAATCGGTGGCAGCAATACTCTCTGGACCGAGTTCGACTTTCGAGATTGCTCGACGGATGATGAGGTGGGCTTCGTCGATGGCGTTCGGAGTATGGGAGGCGAGGGCCTGGATGGTGCGTCCGAGGCTGGTTACCGTTTCGATGCCCTGAGCCTCTGTGGATTCGTAGAGGTCGAGGAGGCGGTGGATGGATGCGGGGACGCGCGGAGTAAAGGTGGGGTGTTGTTGTTGCTGTTGTAGGACGCCGATGACGGCGAGGTCGTTGATGGCGGTTCGGTGGTGTGCGGCAATGATGTTGCAGGCCTCGAAGGCTTTGAGGGCCACTGTTGCGATGCGTGCGGCGTCGGTGGTGGTGGGGGCGAGTTCTGCTGGTGCTTTGACCTGGTAGGAGGCGCGTGGGCTGGGTGTCCAGACGGGGTCCGTGTGGATGAGTCGGCCGAGGCGGATGATCAGATCGCTGGCGTCGGTGGCGAGGCCGGTGGCGGGGTGGCCGAAGTCGTTGTAGGTGTCCCAGCGTCGCGTGATCGCTTTCCATCGTCCGCTCGTTTTTCTGATGGATTGGGTGACTTGTTTGAGGCTGGAGATGTGGTGCTGCTCGTTGAGTTCTTCCATTCGGCGAGTGAGGTTGAGAACGGTTTTGCTGTTGAGGTCGCAGATTATGGCGGCCGCGCGCGCAAGGTAGCGCCAGGTGGTGGTCGAATCGGGTGTGGTGGGTTTGTTGAGGCGTTGGATGCTCGCGCTGATCCCGGTGAGGGCCTCGGTGAGGTTTTCGCCGACCTGGGGTGGGATCCGTCCAGGGATGTGGTGCAGCGGGATGGGGTTGATCGGTGGCCGTTGGTTCTTGCCGGACACTCGGGACAGGACGGCGGCGGTCAGGAGCGGTCGGCTGGCCGCGTCTGATGGGTCGCCGGTGTGTCTGGCCAGGTGGGCGACGGTGGCGACGTGGTCGCTGAGTTGGTGCAGTAGAGCGCGGGCGGTGTCGGTGGCGGCGATGGTGGGTGCGTCTGGCGAGATGGTCTCGGTGAGGGCGGTCGGGCTGTGGGAGGCGAGCAGGTCGAGGCCGCAGCCGAGGGCCAGGGAAACGCAGCGGACTTTTTCGGCGAGGACGGTTTCGGGTGTTTGGGTGGTGGGGCGGGGGCCGAGGAGTTGTTCGGCGTGGGTAATGAGGGCGGCGGCGCGGTGGGCGGCGTCCCGCACGCCGTGGTCTTGGGTGTGCGGGACGCCGAATCCGGTGGCGATCTGGTCGTGGTAGCGGACCAGGACGTGGGCCAGTTGGGAGAGTTCGGCGCGGACGGCGGGGTGTGTGGCTTGGTGGGCGATGTCGGGCTCGTGGACGGCCTTTTTGAGGTCGGTGAGGTGTTCGTTGGCGAGTGCGGTCATCTCTCCGAAGGTGACCACGGGCGGCTACCGGAGGGCTTCGCGGAGCCGGGCGGCGTGCAGGGCTGCTTGCAGGCAGGCCATCTTGTCGTCGGGGTCGCTGGCCAGTTCGGCGGCGCGCACCAGGCTCTGGGAGACCTTGCTTGCGAGTTCGAACAGGGCGTCGGCGGTCGCGTTGGCGGTGTTGTGGTCGGTGGGCGCGGCGGCATGCAGGGATGGGGCTTGGCGTAGGGCGCGGTGGGCTTGGATGGCTTCACCTTCGGCCATGCCCCAGGCGATGAAGCCGTCGGGTTCCTGGGCGGCGAAGGCGGTGATGACGCGTTCGGCGTGGGCCAGATCGGCCAAGGCGGTGGTGAGGAGTTCGGTGAACCAGGTCTGGCGGACTTGGGCGTGCTCGCGGTCGTGAGTCATCTGCTGGTCCTTGGTCCGAGCGGTTGGGACTGGTGCGGCGTCGGGCGTGCTGGGCCGGGACGGATCCGGGCGTGGCCGTGTTGGCGGAGAGCGGGCTTGCGCATCTGGGGCTCCTGGCGGGTGTCAGGAGGCTCGGTTGGGGCCCTGGCGGGGCTTTGTCTGCTTGGTGGGGGGATTCGGGTTCGGTTCTGATGCGGGCGGGATGCCTTGGGTGAGGTCGTACGGGAAGTCCCGGGCGGCGGCTGCGGTGTCGCGTGGATGGCCGCTGGGAGCCGGTGGTGGTGGTTTGGGGTCGAGTTCCGGGCGTAGTTGGTGCGCGGGGACGCCTGACCAGGAGCTGAGCGCCTCGATCAGGTTGTCGCAGTCGCGTCTTGCGGCGGCGCGGTCGGACGCCGTGGCGGCGTGGCGGCTCGCGAGAGTGGTGTAAGCGCGTTCGGCTTCGTCGGCGTGGGTGATCATGCCTAGGGCCGTTGCCGTCCGCGGGAAGGGCGGCGCCGGCGCCAGGTGGGCGGCCGGTGCGGCGAGAATGGCAGGGATGCCGGGGACCTCGACCAGGAAGGTCGTCTCGGTTTCGGATCTGCTGTTGGTCCAGCCGACGATGGTGCCGCACCGGTCGCCGTGCCGGAGGAGGCGGACTTCGTCGCCGACCTTGTGCGGAGCCGCGGCGTCGGTCTCAGTGGGGTTCTGCGGGTTGATGGTGCGGCCGCTGATGATGATCTCGGTGAAATTGAGGTTGTGCTGAGTGGCGTAGTGCTCCAGGTCGTTGATCAGGGCGCTGAGCAGGGCCTGGGCATAGAGCGGGTCGCGGTTGAGCAGTGAGCTGCCACCTGGGAAGGCGCGCTGCTCGTAGGTCTGCATGATGCGGGTGGCGCGGGCCAGTTGCGTGGCGTTGAGGTCGTCGGCCATCGGGGCCTACCTCAGCGCCGCGTGCAGGCGGCCGGCGTGGTGTGCAGCCTGCAGGCAGGCCACGCGGTCGCTCGGGTCGGTGGACTTGGAGGCGACGTTAAGCATCGCCTCGGTGACCACCAGCACGAAGGCGGCGATCGCCCCGGCGAGGCGCCGGGCGTCGTCTGTGGTCGTGGGTGTGCCGGTGGGCCAGCCGAGGGTGGGAGCTTCCGTCAGTGCCCACCAGGCGTCGGTGGCCTCGACGAGCGCGGTCTCGTTGCCGGGACCGGCCTGGTCGGTGCCGATGTCGGGCAGGACGGTCGTGACCCGTTCGATCAGGTCCAGCCCGATGAAGGCGGACGTGAGAAGGGTGGGGATGGAGTCGGCGGCTTTGATCTGTCGGGTGAGGTAGTGGAACTGGTGGTTCAGCGGATCCTCCGTGAGGTCATCATTGATCGAGGCCTGTCGGTGCGGCCGGTCAGCGCGTGAGGCCTGGCGGCGTTTGCGGAGAGCTGGCTGGGCGGGGCGTGGGTGGCTTCCGCGCGTCGGTGATGCCGTCGGTCAGAGGCACGGGGAATGCTTGGGCGGCGAGCTGGGCCGGCGTGAGGTTCTCAGCCGGTTGCGGAGGTGCAGCCTGTTCGAGATTGTTCGGCTCTGCCGCGTTCACGCTCTTTGCGAGCCTGCTGAGGAGCAGGTCGGTGACGTCGCGCTCGGGCATGTTGTTCCAGGTGGTGAGTCTGTCGAGCAGGATTCGGTGGTCTTGCAGGTCGTCTGGGCTGGGTTGCCTGCCGTGGATGTCCGCCATGGCGATGCGCGTGGCCGTCTCAACCAGGAGTTGCTCGGCCTTGAGCGGGTCGTTGACGGCTCCTTGTGTTGTGGTCGTGGCGGGGAAGGGCGGTGCGGGTTCCAGGTCGGCGGCGAGGACGGGCTGGTTCGTGGTCTGTCCGAGGAAGTGCACGTAGTACTCGGTCTGGCCTTGGTGGGAGACGAAGACGCCGGTGACGCTGCCCCGGGTCGGCTGCCCCAACAAGACGGCCTCGTCGGCAGCGGGACCTTCGAGTTGGACGGTCGAGCCGATGGCGAAGGCGTTGCTGTTGTCGCGTTCGGTGTCGTAGTAGGCCTGTGCTTGGGCGGCGATGTCGTTGAACTCGATTCCGCGTCGTTCGGTGTAGTGCATCAGGTCGACCAGCAGGTCGCTGATCAGCTCGCGTGCGTCCTCATCGTTGGTCCGGTGGTCGAGGTGCTCGGTCTGCTCGAAGAGGGCTTGGAAAGCATCCAGAGCTGCGGCCCCGAACTCGGCGAACTCTTCGGCACCGGCTTCGGTCATACGACCTCCATCGGGTCGGTGGCTTGTGCGGCGGGCGCTGCGGTGCCCTAGGGACGGCGCGGGCGCCGCTTGGATCGGTCCGGCAGCCTGGTCACGGGAGCCGGGTCGTCCGGTCGGCTTGGTGTTGGGTCTTGCGGGAACCCCGTCGCGGCCAGCCGGGCGGCCGGAGCCAGCCCCGTGCTGTCGGCGGGTGGTGAGCCTGTTGGCCGGGCTGTGTTCGGGAGGCGTGCGGGAAGGTGGCGGGTGATCCTTGCGGGACTGCCGCCGGACCAGCTCGCCAGGGCCCTCGTCAGCCGTGCTACGTCGTCCAGCTTTTCCTGGTAGGTGACCAGGCCAGTGTCGGCGTTGCGCTCGAGCCAGGCGGCGAGGGCGATGATCGTCTCCTCGGCATCGCGCGCATGATGAACGACCCCAGCTGTTCGCGTGGCGACCGGCAGGAGCGAGTCGGCCGGTTCGAGCTCGGACGCGGTCGCGTGCACCCTGTTGGCGACGGCCGGTACCCGGACCGTGCACCGGGCATCGCCGCCTGGCGCTTCGGTGAGGGAAGTGATGAAGCCGCGCCAACGCGGGTACCGCGGCGTGGCTCCGGTAGCGGTCTGCTGTTGGCGGAACTGCACTTGGGCACCGAGCCGGAAATCGCGGACGGGGTCGGCGCCGGTTCCGCTGCGGTCGATGCTGCGCTGATGCAGTTCCTCGAGTGTGTCATGGACTTCCAGGCCGTGCTGGGCGGCGTAGCGAGCGAGCTGCTCGATCAACGATTGGACGAGTGCCTCGGCCAGCGATGCGTCGGTGCGGTGGCTGGGAGCGTCGGGGGGCAGGATCTCGCGCTGGTAGGCGTCGAGCGCGGCGGCGACGGCATCACCGGGATCAGGCATCCAGGTACCTCCGTGGGAAGCAGGCGGTGCGGGTCACTTCAGGCGTGGTCGAGCCTCGGGCCTGCCTGAAGCCGGACGGGTGGCTGCGGGGCGGGGGAGCGGTTCGCGGGCGAGGTCAGCGGCGATGTCGTTGGGGAACGCGGCCGCAGCGCAGCGCGCCGCGGAGGGCCAGTCGTGTGCGGTGTGCTGGTCGGCGTGGTGGCGCAGGTGGCGGAGGACCTGATCGGCGCTGGTGCCGGACCAGACGGCCAGCGCCGTGGCCAGCTCGGCCAAGTCGGCGAGCAGCCGCTCATCGGGGCCCGGGGTGTCGTGGTCGGTGCGCAGGCCGATGAGCATGCTGATGAGGGTCCGCTCCGCTGCCTGGGCGGAGAAGACGGTGCCGGCGGTCCGGGTCGAGATCGGCGCCATCCGGGTGGCCGGCTCCAGCTCCGAGGAGGCGAGGTGACGAGGCTCGGGCATACCGGGGATGCGGATCGCACAGTTGGTGTCGCGTCCGGGACCTCTCGATTTCAGCTCGGTGATGAAGCCGCGATGGAGGTCGGCGTTGCGGTCACGGAACTGGACCTCGGAGTCGATGCGGAAGCTAAAGCGCGGGTTGGTAAGGGCGCCGCCACGGTCGATGCGGGCTTGGACGAGGGCGTCTAACAGGTCGACGACGTCGAGGCGGTTACCTTCGCCGTAGCGGATGAGGTCGGCGACGAGGGAGTGCAGGAGGCCTTCGGCCTCGGCGTGGTCGTTGCGGTGGCCATTGGCCAGATCGCCGAACAGGTGCTGTTCATAGGCGTCCAGTGCGAGCGCGGTAGCTTCCATGCGCTCGGGCATGTGGGTCTCCAGTCAGCGGCGGGGACGGTGGTGAGGGGCTTCGGTCAGGCCTCGGCTGGGAGGGAGAGGTCTTGGTCGGGGCCGAGCCAGCCGTCGGGGACGGGGGCGACGCGTGCTTCGTGTGGGGTGAGGTGTTCGTTTTCGGTGCATTGGTAGAAGGGGCCGCGGGGGCCGAGGAGGACGGGGAGTTGGTGGTCGAGGTGGTCGCGGTACCACAGGGCCATGCCGGTGGCGCCTTGTAGGCGCATGGCTTCCCAGGCGTACCAGAGGGCGGTGAGGCGGGAGATCGCTTCGCCGTGGTGCCACCATTGGGCGCACCAGCGGAACTCGCCGCCGAGGGTGCGGCGGTACATGGGGACGAAGTGGGTGGTCACCCAGCTGGTCAGGCTGGGGTACAGCGGCTTGAGCTTCTCTCCTTCGGGGTTGGCTGAGGTGTCTTCGACTGGCACTTGGGCCTCCTGAACTGTGGAGTCGGGCATGACGACGTCACGTCTCTGGGCGGATTCCTCGGGCAGCAAGACGCGGAGCTAGGCGTCAACTTCTGGCAGTCGAGATCGTTCGGGCTGGGCGTGGTGGCGGCGTGCGGCTTCGGCGATGGCGGTGTCGGCGGTACGGATGGCGTTGTTGATGGCGGCGGCGTGGGGGCCGCGGTACCAGGGGCGCAGGCGGATGAGGGCGGGTTTGGTGCCGGTGGCCAGCAGGAGTGCGGTGCCTTTGGGGAGGGCGCGGATGTCGGCGGCGTCGAGGATGTCCTGGCGGCGCAGGGAGATCTGTTCGCTGGCGCGTCCGTCGTTGTAGGTGATGGAGCGGACGGGGACGTCGTGTTGGCCTATGAGGGTGGCCAGGTCGCGGACGAGGCGGGGTGAGTCGATGCCGGCGCCGATGAGTTTGCGGGTGGCGGCTCCCCACAGTGCGGCCATGCCGGGTTCGCCCCAGACGGTGACGCCCTGTTCGTAGCTTTGCAGGATGGTGACGGGGATGATGCCGCGTGATCCGAGGTGGGAGTACAACTGGGGGAGGTCGGCGATGCGGCAGATGTTGGCGGCCTCATCGAGCGCGACGATCAGGGGCGGGTCGAGGCGTCCGCCTGCTTGTTCGGCGCGGCGTTCGGCGGCGCGCATGGTGGTGTCGGTGAGCGCGGCGATCAGCGGCGCCGCCGCCGACAGGGATTTGGACAGCAGGTAGAGGGTGTCGCGGGTGCCGGCGAAGGCGTGCGGGTCGAAGACGGGCAGGTCGCGGGCGGGGGTGACCCAGGCGAGGATCTCCTGGTCGCGCAGGGCTTTGGCGGCGGTGCGCGCGGTCTGGTAGATCCCGTCACGCGTCTCGACCGCACCGTTCTGCGTGCCCTTCAACGACGAAGCCATCAGCTGGAACCCGGCCTCTTGCAGAAGCTCGATGGGGGTGGGCACGGCGGGTTCGTCCAGCCATTGGGCGACGTGGTGCAGGGAGCGGCCGGAGGTGGCGGCGGCCAGGAACAGCGCGCACAGCAGGTCCTGGGCAGCCGGTCCCCACAGGTCCTTCTTCTGGCCGTCGTCGACGGTCAGGACGAAATGCCCGGCCAGACGGTGGGCGTCCTCGACGGTGGACAGGCCGGCGAGCGGGTTCCACCACCAGGTCTGCGGTTGGTAGGTGATGTGCTGCGGGTCGAACAACCAGGTCCGCCCGTTGGCGCGGTCGGCGCGGACGGTGGAGATGGCGGCCCACAGGTCGGCTTTGTTGCTGGTGGCGATGACCGGCCCCGGCGCCGACAGCACATGCGGGATCGACTGGGTGGTCGTCTTGCCCGAGCGGGGCGCCATGAAGGCGACCACTGTGTCCTCGAACGAGGCGAACAGAGTCGGCCCGCCTCGCTCCCCGGGCAGCAGAACATCTCCAAGGACCAGACCGATGTCCTCGTAGTCGAGCTGCCCTGGTGGGGCGGTGAGGGAGCGGCGCAAGGCGACGGCCTGTTTCGCGGTCGCGGACGGTTGAAGTTCGGTGAGGCCAGGGTTGTCGGCGAGCGCGGCGACGGCGTCGCCGGGCTGCGGGAGACGTTCTGCGATGCGCCGCCAGGCCATCCATATGGCGCTGCCGAGGGCGGCGAGCAACAGCATGAGGACGAGCAGGACGAGCGGCGTTGGAGTTCCTGGCCAGGCACGCTGGAACTGGCGCCGGGCAAGGGCGAGGGCGAAGTCAGTGCCGAACGGTGCGACGCCGCCGCCGGCAGCGGTCGCGGCCAGCTTCGCCGACGCCCACACCAGCGCCAGCGCGCCGACCGGCGACCAGCAACCGGCCAGGACGAGCCAGGCCGCGCCGGCGTTGGTGTCGAGGATCGAGGCGCGGGGCCCGAGGGCTCGGGTCATGCGGTCGCCCGGATGGCCTGGTCGGTGTCGTAGAGGTAAGCCTCGGGGCCCACGAGCGACAGCTCCACGGGGATGCCGAGGCGTTCGCCGGTCTTGATCAGGTACTTGCCGCGACCCGGATGCCGCGCGCCGGGCTGCCAGGAGTCGGGCGCCGACCAGGAGGTGACGAGCTGCTGCTCGGGACCGGTGAGCGGGGTGATCTCATGGACGCGAGCCAGCTCGCGGGGTGGCAGGCCGGCCAGGACGGTGATGGCGGAGCGGTCGGCGAAGCCCTTGGCTTTGGCGCGGTCTTCCTCGGTGGCCAGGGCGTCCAGGTCGGCGAGCGAGTGGGTGATCATGATGGAGGCCATGCCCTTGGCGCGGTTGAGACGGGTGAGGGCGTCGGCGTGCTCCACCAGGCCGGGTGCGCCGCGTAGTGCGCGCCAGAGTTCGTCCATGACGCCCAGGTAGGAGCGCCGCGGTGCGGCACCCAGGTCGGCCAGGGCGGTGGCGGCGTCGACCATGCCGAAGGCATAGGCCCAGGTGCACAGCATCGCCGCGGTGAGCAGCTTGTCGCCGGCGGCGCGGACGCGGGAGATGTCGACGCTGATCGCGGCTGCGTCCAGGTTGAGCTGCCGGGTGGTGGCGGCGTCGAAGACGCCGGCAAGGGAGCCGGAGATGAGCAGGTCGAGGGTGAAGACCAGGTCGCGGGTCTGGGCGCGGTAGGAGTCGCCGGTGTCGGTGCGGGTCGCCGCCCGCAGCTCGTGGGGGCCTTGTTCCAGGATGTGCAGGACGTCGGGGATGGTGGGTTCGTGGTCCAGGCGGTCGTCCAGCAGGTCGATGGCGCGGCCGAGGACGACTTCTTCGGCGTTGGTGATGCGGGCCTCGCGGACGAGAGTCGCCAGCGCCAGCAGTAACGACAGCCGGCGTGAGCGGACTTCCCACCGCAGTGTCTCGGCGTCGGCCCCAGTGAGACGTCGTCGTGCTTCGTCCAGCGGGCCGGCGTCGAGAGGGTTGATGCGGTCGACACCGCGGCCGACCCGGATGACCTGTCCGCCGAGGTAGTCGACCAGCCGGCTGTAGTCGGGCTTGGTGTCGCCCAGGATGATCGGGGTGGTGCCGGTGGCGACGGCCCCGGTGACCAGCCGCTTCACCAGCGTGGATTTCCCGGTGCCGGGTTGCCCGAGGACGAACATGCCGGGGTTGGTCACCAGTCCCTCGCGCAGCCACGCCAGCGGGTCGAGGCAGACCACCTCGCCCCAGAGTTGGTGCCGACCGACTGGAGTCCCGACGGTGGGCGTGCCGGAGCCGGCGGTGAAGGGGTAGAGGCCGCAGACCTGGCTGGTGGTGGCCTGGTATTCGGGTGCGGGTTCGATGTGGGCGGCGCGTCCGGTGCCCGCGCCGCGCCAGCCCCATGGCGGGGCGAGCGGTTCGGACATGGCTTGTGCTTCGACGTTGGACAACAGAGTGATCTCCGGTTCAGTGGAGGAGGCGGTGGGAGAGTTCGGGTGGGCAGATGCCGCACGGCAGGGTGGTGGCGAACCCGGCGGCCTGGCTGCCCCACAGCCGCCGCAGCCGGATCTTGGCGGCGTCGGCGGAGGCCTCGACGTGCGCGACGGCGCGGCGGAGCTGCGCGGGGTCGGTGGTGGTGACGGTGGCGTACATCGACACCAGGCACACCCCGGCGCCCATTGCCTCCTCGGCGGCGGCTTGGCGGGCGCGCGCCGAGTCCCAGCTGTCGCGGGCGGTCTCGTCCCGTCCGGTGCGGCGCCGGAACTGGGCGCGGAACGCCGCCGCGTTCACCTCCTGCTGCAGGACACGGCTCGCAGCCGCAGCGGGCAGCGCCCGGTATTGCAGGGTGACGCGTTTGGGGAACGGGCCGGGCGCGACCAGGCGGGCCAGGACGTCGGAGCGGACGTTTTGGCGGGGCGGTTCATGCCAGGCCCAGCTCACCGACTGCCCGCCGTCGTGCTCGTAGTGGCCGGTGTACTCGGTCGCGGCGATGGGGCCCGCATCACACCAGGTCAAAGCCTCGTCGGCTCGGGTGCTGGTCAGTAGTCGGTTGACGTCGCCGCGGGCGTTCGGGTCGAACGCGGTCCGGACCGTGCCGGCGATCTCCGCTGCGGTGGCGCGTCCTTGGACGGAGACGCCGCAGCCGCCGAGCCGGGACGCCAGTCCGTCCAGCGCACGGCCGAGCTCGGCGACCGCCTCGAACAGATCCTTGGGGGACGCAGCCGAGGCCTTGGGATCGAAAGTGACCGAGACGCGAGTGTCGACATCCGCCGCCGCGGCCGGGGCCGTCCGGACGAGTTCGTTCATGATGTTCCGAGCCGCTTTCGGTGCCGTCGCGATGACGGCTTGGTCGACGGCGTCGGCGAGAGTCGAGCCGGGCTCCGGCGCGGTGTCGATGGTGACCGTCACCCAGCGGATGGCGGGCATGTGGCCGAGGGCGGCGAGCCAGCCGCCCCAGGCCGCGACCCAGGTGTCGGCGTCGGTGCGGTCGGCCAGCCAGGTCGAGGCCGGCACCACCCGCAGCGTGGCGGTGAGCAGGCCGGTACGGCGGTCCCACACGATCCCGTACCGGCCGCCGTACCCGTCCTCGGCACTCAACAGCGTCAACGGCGCGAGCACACCGGGCAGCTGGAAGGCCCGCGGATGGTCGATGACAACGCCGGCGCGGTAGCGGTTATGGCCGCGCAGTACCGCCCAGCGCCACCGGCATCGCGCCACCATCAGCCGCCCGACCGGCACGCCACCGACCCGGATCAGACCCAGCCCGCCGACCAACGCGGTGGGCGGAAGCAGGTAGATGAGCGCGGTAGGGACGGTCGCGGCGACCAGGACCAGCAGCATCGCTGCACCCAGGGCGAGGAAGGTCGCGGTGGTGTCCAGCCCGAGCAACCCGATGCCGTGCCGGCGCCGCCAGCCACCGTAGGTGCGGATGTCATGCCCCACCTGCACCACCCCCTTTACCGGCCGCGCCCGACGGGCCGCCGGAGCCTCCTATGTCCGTGGAGCCGGTGGGGTTGCCCATCCAGCGCAGCGTGTCCTCCCCGCGGTGCCGTTCGCGATCGGCCGTCTTCACCGTCGTCGGCCCCACGGGTTCGCCGTGGCCGCCGTCCGGGCCCGCCCAGCTACCGCGGTTCGCGCCTGATGTTGTCTGTCCTGCCATCGCGGAGTGCTCCGCGCCTGGCTGAGCGCTACCCGACGGCGCGCTCGAATCGGGTACCGAGGAATCGGGAGAGCCGGGGTGTGCCGCGCCGCCAGAGGGTGTCTGCTGCTGGTCGGGCGATGGCTGCGCGGGCGGCTCGTCGCCGGGCGGGGTGGTGTGGTGGTCGCCGAGTTGCTGGCTGAGGTAGTCGGCGTGCTCGCCGGCCGCGCCGCGCCCTCTACCGGCAGAGCCGCTGGCCGCGCCGTATCCGCGCAGGGCGCCGAGCGCGGTGGCGCCGCCCATGAGCGCGCCGAGGATGCCGCCGCCGCTGCTTGACTCGGTGCCGCCGGTGGTCCAGGTGAAGAACTTCAGCAGCACTGGGAACGCGATCAGGCTGATCAGCATCATCGCGAACCCCATCAGCACCGAGTGCAGGCTCTTGCCTCTTCCGATGAGGGTGAACGCGGTCGCGTACACCGCTGCGGCGGCGGGCTTGTAGAAGATGAGCGCGAGCGTCCAGCCCCCGACGCGGGTCAGCCACGACTTTGTCGCGGCGGTTATGCCTCCGGCGGCGGCCAGCGGCAGCAGCCCGGCCAGGATGACCAGGGCGGCACCGCGGAACAAAAGCAACAGCGCCTGGATGATCCCGATGAACAGCGCCACCAGGCACAGCACCAGCACCAGCGCCGCGGGCGTACCGGTCGGGATGAGGACGATCTCGGCCATCCGCTTGGCGAAGCCGCCGTGGGACGAGGCGTCCAGCACCCAGCCGCACCACTGGTCGCCCCACTGCAGCAGTAGGTTCGGCAGCACCGTCCCGATCGCGGTGACCACCGCCAGCACCACCAGCCCCCGGCCGGCGTCCAGGGCAGGGTTGGCCTTGCGGGTCAGTGCCATCTTCCCGGCGACCACCAGCAGCGCCAGCACCGCGACCGCGATCGTCAACGGCTGCACCAGTTGCTGCAGGTATCCGATGGCCGGCTCGGTCTCCAGGTTCGGTGAGGGCGTCTTCACCCACCAGGACGCGGTGTGGGAGATCAGCCACCCGACGGCGGACTGGAACGCCTTGGCCGCATCGTCCAGGGCGTTGCTGCCGATCTCGCCGGGGATGTCGGGCATCGGTGGGCCCCAAGGGTGGTCGTCGTTGTCGACCGTCTGCACGCAGCCCGGATCCAGCACCGACGAGCACGGATCCCAGGGGACTGAAACGAGCATCATCATGAGCCGGCGCCTCCGTTCGGAAAGCGGACGTAGCCGTCGGCGGAGGTGATGGAGGCTGCTGCGCCACCCCATGTCCCGCCGGGCGGGGCGATGACGCGCCAGTCGTTGTTCTGCCATTGCAGCTGGATGCGGGTGACGGCCCGCACGGTCATGTCGCTGTCGCCGGGGCCTGCGGACACGACGTCGAGGCTGGCGGTGTCGGCAGAGTAGCCCTGCCAGCGGAAACCTTCCAGCACCACGTATGCGCGCCCCAGCGCCACACCGTCCCGCAGCTTCCCTCGGCGCTTGTCGTACAGCTGCTGTGTTGCGGCCAGCAGAGTGGAGGCGTCCGGGCCGATGACCTGCTTGGTGATGGTCGGCTCGAATACTTTTGGACCCCACTGGGCGTTGGCGCGAACCGCGACATGCACCGCGGCCAGCAGCGCCCCCGACGGTGTCCGAGCGAACCTGGCCGCCAGATCACCACTGGTGTCGCGCGGCCCTTCCGCAGCGGAGTAGGGGAGGGTGACGCCGTGGTAGTCGCGCCAGGTCATCCCGGCGAACGACACGGGCGGAGCGGCCACCACCCGCCTGTCCGAGGGAGGGGGAGGGGTGGATGTCTGGGGGATGTGCGGGGTCGGATCGGGTGCGGGGAGCGTCAGGTGCGTGGCGACGCCCACGAGGCCGCCGCCAACGATCGCGGCGAGGACCAATCCGCCGGTGCGCCGCGCCGATGAGCCGGCTGCGTCCGTCTTGCGCGGCCGTGTGATGCGAGGGAGTCGGGTCATTTGAAGAACACCTCGACGATGGGGGCCGCGGTGGCGGCCAGGCTGAGGCCGCCCAGTACCCAGGGGATGCCGGTGGCGCCGTCGGCGGCGAAGGTGGAGCGGTTCTTGCGGCCGATGGCCATCTGCCCGGCGCAGATGAACAGTCCGGCGACGCCGCAGATCAGCACGCCCCACTTGCCCCACGACAGCAGCGTGTTCATCTTGGCGTCCAGCCCCGGCGGCGGCGCCGGCGGCGGATTGGGCACCGGCACTCCCAGACCGTCCTGCGGCCGCAGCCGCCACGGCTCCTCCAGCAGCCGACCGACCTGAGCCGCGCGGAGAACGAGGAAAGTCAGCGACATCCCACCTCCCCGCGGCGCTGCCCACGATGCGCCGCAGCGCCGTCACCTGGGCTGTCGACCAGGCGTCGGAGCTGGTCGATGGCGTGTCGGGCCTTACCGGGCAGGACGACCTCGGTCGGGTCCTCGGCCAGGCGCAGCTGGCGGATGTGCGGGATGCGTACGATGCCGCCGACGCGAGCCTGGAGCAGCGCGAACCGGGCGGTGGCGTCGCGCGACTCCGGGCCGCCATCGCTGACGATCGCCAGCGCCGCCACCCGCTCGTCCCACTCGCGCAGGACTCCGATCGCCGTGGTCGCGCGCTTGGCCGCCGTCGCGGTGTTGCGGACCGCCAGCACGATCGGCCGTCCTTTGGCGTCCAGTGGTGCGCAGTCCAGCTCCAGCAGCGACTCGATCGAGCCCATGTCCCACGCGGTCGGCAGCAGCGCCGCCAGCGTGGACGTTCCGGCGCCGCCGTGCGCACCGGCCACCACCACATCCAGCGCCTCTGGTGCCAGGCCTGCCCTTGCGCCCGGTCCTGGGAGCGGTTCCGGGCGGATCGTTCTGGTTTGGCGAAGACTCACCCATACCCTCGAATCGTTGCTCTGGGTTGATGAGTGATTACAGTAAGTGGCAGACTGGTGGAGCGCAAGCATCACCAAACAACTTCTTCACAAAGCCAACTGCACCACAACGCGCTACCGCAGCACCCAATCCGCCACACTCGAGAGGACCACCCGCACCATGACCGCAACCCCAGGAGCCCCAGCGATGACCGACACACCCGGCCGCGACCCCGACGTACTCACCACCGCCGAACTCGCGACCAAACTCGGCCTGTCGCCCCAGACCGTCCGCCGGATGGCCAACGCCGGGCAGATCCCCGCCCTCAAAACCGGCAAGGACTTCCGCTACTCCTGGGAAGCAGTCCGCGAAGTGCTGCGGCAGCCCCACCACCAACCCGGGGGCCCCGCCGATGACCCAAACCCGCCCAACCCGAGCGACCAGCCCAAGAAGGGCGCCGGATACCGCGCCCAACGCCGCGCCCGCACCGGCGCCCAACACCCCACCACCGACACCGACTAACGTCCCACCCCCGCGGCGGCCCCCGCGGTGAGGGCCGCCGCCACCATCTGCGCCGCCGTCCTGGCACTCCCGCTCGGCCTCGTCCTGCTCCTGGCCGGACACCAGGACCCGGCCATCGGCGCCGGATCAGCGGCAGGGACGCCGACCCGGCTCGCCCGCGCCGACATCCCGCCCGCGTACCTGCGCTGGTACCTCGACGCCGCGCACACCTGCCCCGGCTTGGGCTGGAACGTCCTGGCCGCGATCGGCAAGATCGAGTCCGACCACGGCCGCTCCACCGCACCCGGCGTCCACACCGGACAGAACAGCGCCGGCGCCGCCGGCCCCATGCAGTTCCTCGCCGGCACCTGGGCCACCTACGGCGTCGACGGCGACCACGACGGACACACCGACCGCTACAACCCCGCCGACGCCATCCACGGCGCCGCCCACTACCTGTGCGCCAACCACGCCGGCCACGGCGGCCGGCACCTCTACAAGGCGATCTGGCAGTACAACCACGCCGACTGGTACGTCCACAAAGTCCTTGATCAAGCCGCCGCCTACGCCACCCCCACGCCCGCAGCCGCCGCCAGCGGACGCGGCGCCACCGCGGTGCGCGCGGCGCTGCACTGGCTCGGCACCCCCTACTCCTGGGGCGGCGGCGGCCCGACAGGCCCCAGCTACGGCATCGCCCAAGGCACCGCGATCAAAGGGTTCGACTGCTCCGGCCTCACCCAATACGCCTGGGCCAAGGCCGGCATCCAACTACCCCGCATCGCCGCCGCCCAATACACCACCGGCCCGCACATCCCACGCACCCAACTACGCCCCGGCGACCTGCTCTTCTTCGCCACCAACACCCGCAACCCGGCGACCATCCACCACGTCGGCCTCTACTACGGCCGCGGCCAGATGATCCACGCCCCACAAACCGGCGACGTCGTCCGCATCTCCCAATTCACCGGCAACCCCTACCGCGAGCGCCAGTACATCGGCGCCACCCGCCCCAGTGCCACCCATGGCTCAACCTGACCGGGTCCGCACGCCTGCTTGGAGCACAAGTAACCCTGTGGGGCATAAGACTCGGTTATAGCTGCATGTAATCACAAAAAGGGAGGAGGTGATTATGCAGGCATATACGGTCGAACAAGTGGCCGAAATCCTCAATGTCGGGCGGGACAAAGTCTACTTTCTGATAAGGACAGGGCAACTCGGAAGCATCAAGATCGGCAAGCTTCGCCGGATCACGGATCGGCATCTTGCTGACTTCATCGCCTCTCTCGAAGAAGGAGGCTGACGTGTAGAACGGCGTGCTACATTCATCCGAGCGGACCTTGGGGTCGAGTGCAGGAGCCTTGGCCCCAGGTACCGCTTGGTGACGGCTGCGTCAAGTCGAGCGGACTCTCAAGGTGGCAGAGTTCCGAAACGAACGAGAGGAAAATGCTCATATGTCCGAGGATAGGACGACTCTGCCTCCTGTGCGCGTGGACGGTGCGTTCAAGAGGCGCCTCGTCGCGTACGCCGAGTCGCAGGAGCGTGACGTGTCATGGGTCGTCAGAAAGGCGATTGGCGCCTACCTCGACCGGCATGGGAAGGGGTTGCATGGCGAAGATCCTCATCGGAAGATATGAGGGGACGATCTACCGGGAGGGAGACGGCTTTACGGGTGCGATCTCGCTGGGGTTCGGTCCGGACGGGGTTCGCAAACGCGTAAAAAGGAAGGCTAGAAACAAGGGAGAGGTAAAAAGAAAGCTCATCGAAGCCGTAGCGGATCTAGACAAGGGGGTCAAGACTGAGGGAAAGTACACAGTAGCCCAGTGTGTCAACGACTTCCTTGCTCATGGGCTCAAGGGCAGGTCGGAGAATACGCTCAAAGTATATAACTCGATCGCAAAGAATCACGTCATTCCCAAGATCGGCCGGATCAAGCTCAAGGAGCTCAATGCCGATCATGTGGAGGAAATGCTTCGGGTGATTGCCGAAACGAAGTCGACCGAGACTGTCCGGCGAACGCATAATCTGCTCACTCGCTCGATCCGAATGGCGGAGCGGCGGGACAGGGTAGGGAGAAATGTGGCCGCCCTCGTGGATCCTCCCGAAGGGTGCGTCGGCCGCCAGAGCAAGAGCCTTTCTCTCGAGCAGGCCGCCAAACTGGTCGTCACTGCCCAAGATCCGAAATGGCGGCTCGGCGCCTACGTCATCCTGAGTCTCATGTCGGGTATCAGGACAGAAGAGGCGCGGACGCTCCGGTGGGCCGACGTCGATCTCGACAAGGGAACGGTCTACGTCCTTCGTGCAGACCGACATCGGGGCGGCACGAAGACGAGGAAGTCGCGCCGAGGCCTGAGCATCGCTCAGGTAGCCATAGCGGCTCTCGCGGCCCACAAGGCGCGGCAGGCGAGCGAGCGACTCGCCATGGGGCAGGCCTGGCGCGAGAATGATCTCCTGTTCTGCCATCGGGACGGGTCGGCACTGGATGCCAACCAGGTTCGAAGCGAGTTCCAGAAGATCACGAAGGCGGCCGGCCTCGGGGATCATTGGGTACCCCGCGAACTGCGGCACACGTTCGTGTCGCTGCTGAGCGATCACGACGTCCCTGTGGAGAGGATCGCGGACCTCGTCGGCCACTCCGACACGCGGACGACCGAGACCGTCTACCGGCACCGGCTCAAGCCTGTGATCAAGGGTGGGGCCGAGATCATGGACGCGATCTTCAACACCGGGTTCGAGACACCAGGTGGCAAGTCTGCCTGAGTTGGCTCCCCGGTTGGCTCCCTTCCCGTCGTCATAGTCGGCTGACGTGGGTGGATGGATTACCTCCCAGGTAATCGTGGGCATGATGCGGGGTCGGTAGCGTCGGGGTGTGACGACGATGACGACGACGGCGTTGAGTGACGTGCGACCTATCGGAGAGCAGCTGCGGGCGTGGCGGCAGCGGCGCAGGCTGAGCCAGCTGGAGCTGGCGTCGGAGGCGGACGTGTCGACGCGGCACCTGAGCTTCGTGGAGACGGGGCGGTCCGCGCCGAGCCGGGAGATGGTGCTGCGGCTCGCCGAGCACCTGGACGTGCCGCTGCGCGACCGGAACCTGCTGCTGGTCGCGGCCGGTTACGCGCCGGTGTTCGACGAGACGCCGATCGAGGAGCCGCGGATGGACTCCGTCCGCGCGGCGCTGCGGCAGGTGCTGGACGGCCACGAGCCGTACCCGGCGGTGGTGGTGGACCGGTTCTGGAACCTGATCGACGCCAACGGCGCCGCGCAGCTGTTCATGGAGGGCGCGCCGCCGGAACTGCTGGAGCCGCCGCTGAACGTGCTGCGGCTCAGCATGCATCCCGACGGGATGGCCAAGAACATCCTCAACCTGGCCGAGTGGCGGGCCCACATGATCGACCGGGTGCGCCGCCATGTCGCGCTGACCGCCGACTCGGCGCTGACGCAGCTGTACCAGGAGCTGCGCAGCTTCCCCGGGGACGTGGGGGAGGCGATGGCGCCGCCGGCGGACCACGACGTCTTCGTCCCGCTGCGGATGCGGGTCGACGGCCGTGAGCTCTCCTTCTTCAGCACGATCGCGACGTTCGGGACGCCGGTGGACATCACCGTCGCCGAGCTGGCGATCGAGTCGTTCTACCCGGCGGACGAGGCGACCTCCGCCTTCCTGCGGGAGCGCGCCGGCTGGTGAGCCCCTCTTACTCCTCGGCTTTCAGCAGGTCGTGGTGGATGCGCTCCAGGGGCGTCCCGAGCCGCTGGAGCGCGGCGACCGTCGTGCGCACCATGGGGACGGGGCCGGCGATGTAGGCGTCGAGATCGTCCCAGGCGCCGTCCAGGTCGCCGAGGACGTCGGCGGGCGTGCCGCACGGCCGGTCGGACTCCGGTTCGCCGGACAGGACGGGGAGGACCCGCACCCACGGGTACGCCGTCTCCAGCAGGCGCAGGTCGGACAGGTCGTACAGGTCCGCTTCGGTGCGGGCGCCGACCACCAGGCGCACCCGCCGCTCGCGGCCGGACGTGACCGCCTGTTCGGCGAGGGCCTTGATCGGGGCGAGGCCGGTGCCGCCGGCGACCAGCAGGAGGTCGCGGCCGGAGTCCGGGTCGAGGGTCATCGAGCCCGTGGCGGGCCCGAGCAGGACGGTGTCGCCGGGCGCGGTCCCGCGCACGAGCGCGCCGCTCACCCAGCCTCCCGGCCGCGCCCGCACGTGCAGCCGGAGCCTGCCGTCCGAGCGGGGCGCGTTGGCGATCGAGTAGGGCCGCCAGACGCGCGGCCAGCGGAACGTCTGCACGGTCACGTACTGGCCGGGCGCGAACGGCAGCGGGCGTTCCGGGCTCAGCGTGAGCACGGCGAGGTCGTCGGCGCGGCGGTCGTGCTCGACGACCTCCGCCGTCCACCACGGCGGGGCGGCGCCCGCGTCCCGTTCCGCCGCCTCGATCATCGTGGCGGAGGCGGACCGGTAGGCCTCGGTCCAGGCCTCCTCGGCCCGCGGGCTCCAGACCTCGGACGCGTAGACCCGCAGGGTGGCGATGAGCGCGTCCTCGACGGCCCGGTAGTGCTCGGCCGCCACCCCGTACTTGCGGTGGTCGCGGCCGAGGCCGGCCAGGTAGGCGGCGAGCTCCTCGGGGTTGTCCTGGCTCCAGACGATGCGGGTGAGCGCGTGGAAGAAGCGGGCGCGCTGCCCTTCGAGCGCGACCGGGAACAGCGCGCGCAGCCGCGGGTTCGCGGCGAAAAGGCGGCCGTAGAAATAGCTCACGGCCTTGTCGGAGCGGGTTTCCAGGAGAGTGAAGCTCTCCTTGAGCATTCGGGGTTCCGTTGTCATGGCAGGCACGCCCCCTCGGCGGATGGCGGCCGGCACCGGTGACCACTCGGCGCCTCGCGCGCCCACCGGATGCCCGGCTCGGTGAGATTCTCGCACCGGAAATCCCACGTCCTCAAGGTTCCGGGGGTCCGGCGGCCGCCAATGTCACGACAAGTAATCAGATGTTAATTCTCTGTGATCGAAATCGATGCGACAAATGGGGTGAATACTGATCGGTACTCCCACGTCCCCGGATGATCGTCAATGATTGCCGGAATTTCCGGAGGGGCTGATGTTCATGGACGGGCGGCCTCGCTCCCGGACGGCGGGACACGGAACGGAACCGAACGGGATCAGTGCACATATCTTCGCCCGAGTAGAAGATCTGCTCGTTCGGTAGGGGATGTTCCCCGCGCTCCGGACGCCGCGCGCGCCCGCCGCCCGGCCGGCGCCACGGACCATGATCGTCCAGGTCGGGGGCCCGGACCGGGGTCGGGGCTTCGGCCTGCGGAGATCCGGACCGTGCGGCAAGCTTGCCGGTGGAAGACCGGGGGCGGGACGGTCCGTGGGGGCGGGCGATGCGCCATGATGTGCACGCAACGGTGGTGAATTACCACATATCGGTAGCCGACCCGTGGCCAGTGCTCAGCAGAGGGGAATCCACGCATGTCAGAGGCGATCCGAGGGGCTCCGGGCCCCGCCGCAGGGGGAGGGGCGCCGCCGCTCATCGGCATCACCACGTACGAGGAGCCGGCCCGCTGGAGCGTCTGGGTGCGCGAGGCCGCGCTGCTGCCGGCCTCGTACGTGCGCTCGGTCGAGCGCGCCGGCGGCGTCCCGGTCATGGTGCCGCCGACCGGGAGCCTGCGCGGCCTCGCCGCCCTGGTGTCCCGGCTGGACGGGCTCGTCCTCGCGGGCGGCGGCGACCTCGACCCCGACCTGTACGGCGCCGAGCGGCACGCCGAGACCGGGCCGCCGCAGCCGCAGCGCGACCGGTTCGAGTTGGCGCTCGCGCGCGCGGCGGTGGACGCGGACTTGCCGTTCCTGGCGATCTGCCGGGGCATGCAGGTGCTCAACGTGGCGCGCGGCGGCGCGCTCGTCCAGCACCTGCCGGAGGCCGTCGGGCACAAGGCGCACGCGCCCGAGGTCGGGAAGATCGGCACGCACCGGGTGCAGATCAGCGCGACGAGCGCCATCGGCAAGATCCTCGGCGACTCCGCCGACGTTCCCACCTACCACCACCAGGCGGTGAGCCGCCTCGGCAAGGGCCTGTCGGCCGTGGCCTGGGCGGACGACCAGGTCGTCGAGGCCGTGGAGCTGCAGGGCCACCGGTTCGGCCTGGCGGTGCAGTGGCACCCCGAGGACGGCGACGACAAGCGGCTGTTCGAGGCGCTGGTGGCCGAGGCCGCCGGCCGCTGACCGGGGATTGATCCCCGCGTACCGGGGAAGGCGAAAGCGGTAGATTCCGCGCACACCGCCCCCCGGAGGCCGCCGCATGCCCTTGCATCCGCAGACCGTGAGCTTCTTGGAGCTGCTGTCCGCCTGGACCGCGCTGCCCCCGGACGCCCCGCCGGTCGAGGCGGACCCCCAGCCCGCGATCGAGGAGATGCGGCGCAGGATCGGCGAGGTCTTCCCCGTCGACCGCCGCGAGCTGCCGCACGTCGCTGACCTGGCCGTACGGGGGCCGGGCGGTCCCGTGCCGGTGCGCCTCTACCGTCCCGAACCGCTCGAGCGCGGCCCGCTGCCCGCACTGGTCTACCTGCACGGCGGCGGCTGGGTGCTCGGCGGCGTCGACAACGTGGACGCCGCGTGCCGCGACCTGGCGGCCGGCGCCGGATGCGCCGTGCTGAACGTGGGCTACCGGCTCGCACCGGAGAACCCGTTCCCCGCGGCGGTGGACGACGCCTGGGCGGTCCTTTCGTCCGTGGCCCGCGAACCGGACCGCTACGGCGCCGCGCCGGGCGCGCTCGCCGTGGCCGGCGACAGCGCGGGCGGCAACCTGGCCGCCGCCGCCGCGCTGCTGGCCCGCGACCGCGGCCTGCCCCTGGCCCACCAGCTGCTGGTCTACCCGGTGACGGACACGGCGATGGACACCCCGAGCTGGCGCGAGTACGGCACCGGCTACGGATTGGACGCCGCGACGCTCGCCCGGTTCATGGACCTGTACCGGGGCGGCGCCGACCCCTCGGATCCGCGGCTGGCACCGCTGCGCGCCCCCGACCTCGCCGGCGTCGCCCCCGCCACCGTGATCACCGCCGAGTGCGACATCCTGCGCGACGAGGGCGAGGCCTACGCGCGGCGGCTCGCCGAGGCGGGCGTGCCGGTGGTGGCGCGCCGTTACGACGGGGTCGTGCACTCGTTCTTCCTGCTCCCGGAGATCTTCGATGCCGGCGCCGAGGCGATGGAGTTCGCTGTGCGACGATTGCGCGCGGCATTCGGCGATCAAGCGCGGGAGGGCAGCGCGGCATGAGCGACGTGGACGGCGTGTACGGCAGGTACGAGCGGCTGAAGCTCGACCGGGCGGCGGACGGGGTGCTGCGCGTCACGATGAGCACGCCCGGCAAGCTCAACGCGCTCGACACCGTCGGGCACCGGGAGCTGGCGGAGATCTGGCGGGACGCCGACAACGACGACGCGGTCCGCGCGGTGCTGGTGCGCGGGGAGGGGACGGCGTTCTCCGCGGGCGGCGACATGTCCATGATCGAGGAGATGATGGGCGACCACGCGGCGCGGCGCAGGATCATGCGCGAGGCCCGCGACATCGTGATGAACGTGCTGAACTGCGCCAAGCCGGTGGTCAGCGCGATCCAGGGCCCGGCCGTCGGCGCCGGGCTGGCGGTGGCCATGCTGTCGGACATCTCCGTCGCGGGACGCTCCGCGAAGATCATCGACGGGCACGTCCGGCTCGGCGTCGCGGCGGGCGACCACTCGGCGATCATCTGGCCGCTGCTGTGCGGGATGGCCAAGGCGAAGTACTACCTGCTGCTGAACGACGTGCTCACCGGCGAGGAGGCCGAGCGGATCGGCCTGGTCTCGCTGTGCGTGGACGACGAGGAGGTGCACGAGCGGGCGCTAGAGATCGCCGGGCGGCTCGCCGCCGGACCGGCGGAGGCGATCTCGTTCACCAAGCACGCGCTGAACAACTGGCTGCGGCTGGCCGGGCCGACGTTCGACGCGTCGCTGGCGATGGAGTTCTTCGGGTTCACCGGCCCGGACGTTCAGGAGGGCGTGGCCGCGATCCGGGAGAAGCGCCCGCCGCGTTTCCGCTGAACGCCGCGCGCCCCAGACGTCAGGCGAAGCGCCGGGCGAGGGCGTCCAAACCGGTGGCGTAGATGCCGCGGGACAGCGTCTTGTCCATGGCCTCCTCGTCGCCGGGGTCGGCGGAGAACTCGCCCGACCACTCGACGAACGCCTGCCCGGTGCCGGTCACCGGCGCGACGCGCAGGTGGGCACTGGCGTCGCGGATCGGCAGCGGCGCCTCCAGCACCTGGTACCAGTAGCTGCGCCCGGCGTCGTCCAGCCCGGCGAGCCGCTCGCGGAACACCGAGTCGCCGAGGCCCCAGGCCCGGCGGACGCATCCGACGCGGTCGCCGGAGCCGCCGTCCTCGATCACGCTGGTCTGCAGGCCGGGCATCCAGTCGGCGAGGTTCCCGAAGTCGCGCAGGTAGGCCCACACCTCGTCGGCGGTGGCGTTGAGGACGGCGCTGGCGTACGACCTCGGCATCGGTTCTCCTCGGCGCTGCGGCGGATGCTGCCCCCATGCTGGCGCCGGGGATGTGATCTAGGCAACGGCCGGATGGATCCGGATGTTGACCGATCCGAACGCGGTTCGGAAGGATCGGGGCATGCTGCTCGGTGACCTCGCCCATCGCGGCGCTGCCCTCTGGCCGGACCGGACGGCGTTCGCCTGGGACGGCCGGACCCGCACCTACCGCGAGCTGCACGCCCGCGTGGAGCGGTGGGCCGGGCTGCTGGCCGCCGGGGGCGCGCGGGCCGGCGACCGGATCGCGCTGCTGACCGTGAACGTGCCCGAGGCGATCGAGGCCGCCTTCGGCGCGTCGCTGATCGGCGCGGTCGTGGTGCCGCTGAACGTCCGGCTGGCGCCGGCGGAGATCCGGTTCCAGGCCGAGGACGCGGCCGCGCGGCACGCGATCGTCCATCCGGCGCTGGAGGACCTCGCCCGCGCGTCGGGCCTGCTCGACCTGACCCACTGGACGATCGGCCCCGCCCTCGACCGGGCCCTGGACGAGGCGCCGCCGTACGATCTTCCGCGCCCCGCCCCGGACGCGCCGATCATCCAGCTCTACACGTCCGGGACGACCGGACGCCCCAAGGGCTGCCTGCTCACCAATCGCGGGTGGGTCGCCGCCACCGCCAACGCGGTGCACGCGTTCGGCATCACCGGCGCGGACCGGCTGCTCGGCACGCTGCCGCTGTTCCACGTCGCCGGGTACGGAGCGGCGCTCGGCCATCTCGCGGCGGGCGGGACGGTGGTGCTGCCCGCCGGACCCTCGCCCGAGGCGCTCTGGCCGCTCGTCGCCGAGCACGGCGTCACGGTGGCGATCTTCCCCACGGGCACCGGGCGGGCGCTGCGGCACCCCGACGCCGCGCCCGGCTCGCTGCGGCTGGTGTTCGGGATGGCCGCCACCGAGCGCGCGGCGACCCTCACCGCGCTCCGCGACCTCGGCATCGGGTACCGCGGCGTCTACGGCTCGACCGAGGCGGGCAACTTCGTCACGATCACCACGCTGGACGACGAGCTGGAGCGTCCGGGCACCGTCGGCCTGCCGCTGCCGCCGTTCGATCTCGCGCTGGACGGCGCGGACGCACCCGGCGAGGTCGGCGAACTGCTGCTGCGCGGAGCGAGCGTGATGGCCGGCTACGCCGGGCTGCCCGATCCGATGGCCGACGGCTGGCTGCACACCGGCGACCTGATGCGCCGCGACGCCGACGGCTACTTCTTCTTCGTCGACCGCGCCAAGGACATGGTCAAGAGCGGCGGCGAGAACGTGTACTCCGCCGAGGTCGAGCAGGTGCTCGTCCGGCATCCGGGCGTGCTGGACGCCGCGGTGATCGGCGTCCCGGACGGCCGGTGGGGCGAGGCGGTGAAGGCGCTCGTGGTCGTCCGCGACGGGACGACGCCCGCCGATCTGGACGAGCACTGCCGCGCCCTGCTCGGCGGGTTCAAGCGCCCCCGCTGGTACGAGGTGGTCGAGGCGATGCCGCGCAACCACTCCGGCAAGATCCTCAAGCGCGAGCTGCGCGCCGCGCACGACCCGGCCCGCTCCGTCCGCCTCCCCGAAGGCGGCTAGAACCGCGTTCACTTGCGGCGAGTCGTCGTTATGAGGCGCCTCATAACGACGACTCGCCGCAAGTCGACGGTCAGTAGGAGCGGGGGAGGCCCAGTTCGTGCTGGGCGATGTGGGCCAGCACCAGTTCCTCGGCGACCGGGATGTTCTTGGCGATGCGGGCGTCGCGGAACATCCGGGCGACCGGGTACTCCAGCGAGTACGCCATGCCGCCGTGCGTCTGGAAGGCGCGGTCGGCGGCCTGCCAGGCGGCGTCGGCGGCGGTGAGTTTGGCGATGTTGGCCTCGGAGCCGCATGGCCGGCCCTGGTCCCACAGCCACGCGGCCTTGTAGGTCATCAGCCGGGCCAGCTCCAGCTGCGCCTTGATCCGGGCGAGCGGGAACGCGATGCCCTGGTTCGAGCCGATCGGCTTGCCGAACGGCGCCCGGTCGGTGGCGTAGTCGCAGGCGATCTTCAGCACGAGGCCGCCGGACCCGACGCCGCCCGCCGCCGCCAGGATCCGCTCGGGGTTGAGGATGTCCCACAGCACGGCGAACCCCTGGTCGACCTCGCCGAGGACGTGGTCGGCCGGGACGCGCACCCCGTCCAGGAACACCATGCTCGAGGCGACGGTGTTGGTGCCGAGCTTGGGGATCGGCCGGTAGGTCAGCGTGCCGTCGGCGACGGCCTGCTTGACGTCCACCAGCAGGACGGTGAAGCCGTTCGTGCGGGGCTTGGCCTCGGCCGCCGGGATCGTGCGGGTGACCAGCACCAGGTAGTCGGCGCGCTCGACGCCGGAGATCCAGATCTTCTGGCCGTTCACCACGAAGGCATCGCCGTCGCGGCGGGCCTGCGTCGAGATGTTCATCGCGTTGCTGCCCGCGTCCGGCTCGGTGATCGCGAAGCAGGTCTCGATCTCGCCCGCCGCGATCCGCGGCAGGAACGCGCGCTTCTGCTCCTCGGTGCCGTGCCGGGCGATCGTCAGCCCGCCGAACGCCGGGGTGAGCAGGTACATGAACGACGCGGCGCCGCCCGCGCCGCCCTCGGCGAGCGCCTCCAGCGCGACCGCCAGCTCCAGCAGGCCCTGGCCCGCGCCGCCGTGCTCCTCGGGGATCGCCAGGCTGTGCCAGCCGCCCTGGACCAGCTCCCGCCAGACCTCCTCCGGCCACCGCTTGTCGGCGTCGCAGCGGCTCCAGTACTCCTGGTCGTACTTCCCGGCGATGGCCAGCACGCCCTCGCGCACCGCCGCCGCGTTCTCCGGCAGATCGAAGTCCACCCGCGCCTCCCTCGAACTCGCGTGGGGATCCACCGTAGCCGATCCAGTAAGTGAGCACTGACGCAGGTCCCCGCCGTCATTGAAGCGCCGCCGTCCGGGTAGGTGACCGCGGTCGAGATCTCACGGGACAGGGGTTCACGGGCATGCGACCAGGCGACAGGTGGACGCTGGCGGGCGGGCGATGGAGCCGCGGCGGCGGGGACGGCGCGTTCGCGGTGGCCGATCCCGCGACCGGCGACCCGGTGGGCGAGGTGCCCGTCGGCACGGCCGTGGACGTCGCGGCCGCGGTGGCCGCCGCGACCCGGGCGGCGCCCGGCTGGGCCGCGACCGCGCCCGCCGAGCGCGGCGCCGCTCTGCACGCCGCCGCCAGGGCCGTCGAGGAGCACGCGGACGAGCTGGCCGCGCTGGTCACCGCCGAGATGGGCAAGCCGGCGGACGACGCGCTCGGCGGCGTCCAGGCCGGCGTCGGGACGCTGCGCCAGTGCGCCGAGCTTGGTCCCCTGCACGGGGGCCGCAGCCTCCAGGGCGGCTGGAGCGCCGCCGACTTCATGGCCCGCGAACCGCTCGGGCTCGTCGCCGTCATCACGCCGTGGAACGACCCCGTCGCCATCGCCTGCGGCCTCATCGGCGCGGCCGTCGTCACCGGCAACACCGTCGTGCACAAGCCGTCCGAGCGGACCCCGCACACCGGCGCGCTGCTCACCGAACTGCTCGCCGGATGCCTGCCCGGCGGGGTCGTCAACATGGTCAGCGGCGACGGCACCACCGGCGAGGCGCTCGCCGGCCACCCTGACCTCGACGCGGTCGCGCACGTCGGCTCCACCCGCGCCGGCCGCCGCATCGCCGAGCTGACCGCCGAGACCGGCGCCAAGGCGCTGCTGGAGAACGGCGGCGCCGACCCGCTGATCGTGGACGCGGGCGTCGACCCCGGCCGGGCGGCCGAGCAGGCCGCCACCGGCTGCTTCGCCAACGCCGGCCAGATCTGCACCTCGGTCGAACGGATCTACGTCCACGAGGCGATCGCCAGGGAGTTCGTCGCCGCGCTCACCGCGCGTGCGGAGGCGCTGCGGACCGGACCGGGCCGCGACCCGTCCACCGAACTCGGCCCGCTGGTGGACGAGCGGCACCGCACCCAGGTCCACGAGCAGGTCGAGAAGGCCGTCGCGGACGGCGCGCGCCTGCGCGCCGGCGGGCGGATCCCCGAAGGGCCCGGCTGCTTCTACCCGGCGACCGTCCTGGACGGCTGCACCGACGCCATGGCGATCATGGCGGAGGAGACGTTCGGGCCGGTCGCGCCCGTCCGCGCCGTCGGCTCGTTCGAGGAGGCCCTGGAAGCGGCGAACCGCTCCAGCTACGGGCTCGCCGCGACCGTCCTCACCCGCGACATGGCGCACGCGCAGCAGGCCTGGCGCACCCTCAAGGCCGGCACCGTGAAGATCAACGCGGTGTTCGGCGGCGCCCCGGGAGGCGCCGCCACCCCGCGCCGCGCCAGCGGCCAGGGCTTCGGCTACGGCCCCGAGCTGCTGGACGAGATGACCGCGGTGAAGGTCGTACACCTCCAGACCGACGTCCCCTGAAGGATCAGCCCTTGACGGTCAGCAGCGGCCGCAGCTCGGCGACCGGCGTCGCGACGCCGCCGCCGCGCAGGCTCGCCACCACCGGGCCGATGTCCTTGTAGGCCCACGGCGCTTCCTGCTTGAGGTCGCGGCGCCACGCGGCCATCACGTCGGACCGCCGCGCCACCATCGGGTCGCGGTGGTCCAGCGGCGTCACGACGCGGAACTCGCGCAGGAACGCGTCGAGCTCCGCGTCGCTCCCGCGCGCCGACGCCCCGCGCGGCACCCGCCGTCCCGCGCCGTGGCACGCGCTCGCCAGGGTGCGCGGGTCGCCTTGGCCGCGCAGCACGAAGCTCGCCGCGCCCATCGACCCGGGCACGATCACCGGCTCGCCCCACATTGCGTAGAGCCCGCCCGCCATCGCCTCGTGCCCGCCCGCCGGTGTGGCGCCCTTGCGGTGCACCACACGGGCGCCGTCCTGCCAGAACAGGTTGTGCGGGGCGTCGTACAGCAACCGCGCATCCGCGTCACCGTATTCGGCCGCCAGACCCGCCCGCATGGTCAGCGACAGGAAGAACCGGTTGCCCGCCGCGAAGTTGGCGGCGTTGCCGAACGCGTCCAGGTACCGGCGCCGCGCCCGCGCGGACCGCTCGTCCAGAAGGAACGGCAGGATCCCGTTGCGGGGACGGGGGAGTCCGGTGGGCCAGCCGGCGCGCAGGGCGTCCAGCGCGGTGGCGTTCGCCTGGTGGCCCAGTGACAGCGATCCGCTGTGCACCATCGTCACGACCGTCCCGGGCGCGAGCCCCCACGCGTGCGCCGCCGCCGCGTCGTGCACCTGCGCCACGTACTGCAGTTCGGCGAAGTGGTTGCCGCCGCCGATCCCGCCGATGACGCTGTCGTGGCTGGCGCCGCCCGCGCTGCCGATCCAGTCGGCGAACGCCTTGGCCGTCTCGGCCGGGAACCCGGGCGCGTGCATGCGGTCGAGCGCGTCGTCGGCGTCTCCCGGCCGCACGCCCTGCCACGGTGTGCCGCCGGCCAGCAGCAGGCCGGGCAACCCGTCGCGCAGCAGCGCCTCCCGCTGGACGGGCGTCAGCGCGATCCGCCGCCCGCCCTCGAAGAACAGGTGCCGCAGCCGCCGCTCCAGCGCGTCCAGCCTCGGCCGGACGCGATCGGCGCTCAGTGACGTCACCTCCAGCCGCATCCCGCAGTTGACGTCATTGCCGACGGCCTGCGGCAGCAGTGTGTGCTCGGTCTCCAGGACCGTTCCGATCGGGATCCCGGCGCCCTTGTGGAAGTCGGGGGTGAGCGCGACGCGGGTGACGCGCGGCTCCGGGCCGTCGTAGCCGGGCGTCGCCTCGGCGAGCCGCTGGAGCGTGCGGGCGGTCTCCAGGAGACCGAGCGCCTCGTCCACGGCCGCCTGCTCGAGCGGGACGTCGTCGCCCGCACAGATCTCCACGGGGACGCCGTGCGGGTTGGGAAGGTGTAGCCAGTGGTCGTCGGTGCGGACGAGCCGCCGGTCCTGACGTGCGGACATGGGGGGATCCTTCGGGCTGCTGGACAGCGCGCGACGGCGCGCACAGGAGTAGGAGCCGATCGCGCGGACGCGCGCGACGGCGGGGGAGCGGGGCGAGAAGGCCCGCTCGTTCCTCGGGTTCAGCAGCCGCGAGGCGGTTACGACCGTACCGCGCGGTCCCCGGCCGGGCCACCGGATTTCCCGTAGGCCCCGATGTAGCTCGTCACCATCCGCGCGACGAAGTGCGCGACCTGCTCCGGCGGGCCGGACGGCAGCATGATGTGGCTCATCGTCAGCCGGACCGCCGCGTCGGCGATCTCCACGAGCGCGTCGCGATCCACCTCCGGCCACTGCCGCAGCGCGTGCTTGGCGAGCCGCGCGCTGGCGGTGAACAGCACCGGCTCGGCCCGCGTCGTCAGCAACGGCAGCATGTCGTCGCCGTCGGCGCCGGTCAGCACCGCCTTCTTCAGCTGGTCGTCGGCGGACATCTCCAGCGTGAACAGCACCGCCGCGACCACCGCCGAGTACAGATCCTCGTGCTCGGACAGGACCTGGTCGATCCCGTCGAGGTAGCGGTCGTTGTCGCGGACCACGACCGCCTGCGCCAGGCCCCACTTGTCGCCGAACTCGTTGTAGACGGTCTGCCGGCTCACCCCGGCCGCAGCGGCGACGTCCTGCATGCGCACAGCCCGGTAGCCGCGCTCGACCAGGAGCGCGGCGGCGGCGTCCAGCAGGCATTCGCGTACCGGGCGGTCTGCGCTGCCCATGCTTCGGTCGTCCTTCCGGCCGGCGGTCACCCCGCCATTATCCTGTGCCCGGTGACGGAAGACGACTACCGAACCCTCAACCGGGCGCTCTGGGACGAGCGCGTCGCCATCCACGTCGCCAGCGAGTTCTACGACGTCGCCGGGTTCCGTGCCGGCGGCACCGCGCTGCGCGACTTCGAGATTGCCGAGATGGGCGCGGTGGCCGGCCGCCGCCTGGTGCACCTGCAATGCCACTTCGGGCTGGACACCCTGTCGTGGGACCGGCTCGGTGCGACCGTCACCGGTCTGGACTTCTCCGGCCCGGCCGTCGAGGCCGCGCGGGAGATCGCGGCCGGGTGCGGTCTGGCGGCCCGGTTCGTCCAGGCCGACGTGTACGACGCGGCCGCCGCACTGGGGGAGACCTACGAGATCGTCTACACCGGCCTCGGCGCCCTGGTGTGGCTCCCGGACGTGGACCGCTGGGCGCGGGTCGTCGCGGGCCTGCTGGAACCTGGCGGGTTCCTCTACCTCGCCGAGTTCCACCCGTTCGGCGACGTCCTGGACGACGAGGACGGCACCACCGTCGCCTACGACTACTTCGACGCCGCGCCGCAGGTGTGGGACGAGCCCGGCACCTACACTGACGGCCGCCAGGACACCCGCAACACCCGTTCCGTGCAGTTCCAGCACGGAATCGGCGAGGTCGTCAGCGCCCTCGCCGCCGCCGGGCTGCGCATCGACTTCCTGCACGAGCACGACCACACGCTGTTCCGGCGCTACCGGTCACTGGAACGGCACGGGACGATCTACCGGGTGCCGGAAGGGCGCCCGCGCGTGCCGCTGATGTACTCGCTGCGCGCCACCCGTCCCGCCAACGGCTGAGCCGGCGGCGCGGCGGGCGTCGAGGCCGGCGGAGCGGCCGGTTCGCCGCCGTTGTCGAGCAGGTGCGCGAGCGGCAGCGTCGCCGCGCCGACCGCGACGGCCTCCGGGCCGAGGTGGCACAGCTCGATCGAGGTCTGCGCGAACGGCTGCCGCAGGGCGTACCGGGCGGTGGCGTCCACGATGGCGCCGAGCATCCGGCCGCCCGCCAGCAGCCCCGCCCACCCGCCGATGATGATCTTCTCGGGACTGAACAGGTTGACCAGGTCCGCGATCCCCGCGCCGAGGTGCTCGGCGACGTCGGCGCGCAGGTCCGCCGCGGCCGGTGACGGGTCGTCCAGCAGCCCGGCGAGCGCGGCCTCCTCGTCGGCGCCGGCCGGGCCGCCGGCCGCCCGGTAGCGCTCCAGCAGCGCCGCCGCGCCCACGTACGCCTCCAGGCAGCCGCGCGAACCGCACCGGCACGGGACGCCGCCGACCTGCGACGTCGTGTGCCCCCACTCGCCCGCGCTGCCCGCCGCGCCCCGGTAGGGCGAGCCGTCGATCATCACCGCGGCGCCGACGCCCGAGCCGATCAGCGCGACGACCGCGTTGCGGTGCCCGCGCCCGGCGCCGAACCACATCTCCGCCTGGCCGAGCGCGGTGGCGCCGTTGTCGACGAACAGCGGCAGGCCGGTCCCCTCGCGCAGCATCCGCTCCAGCGGCACCCCGTCCCAGCCGATCGTCTGGCAGTGCACGACCGCCTCGGTGCCGCCCGCGGCGGCGCGGTGCTCGATGACGCCCGGGACGCCGACCCCGACGCCGATGATGGTGGACGGGTCGACCGACGCGCCGCCGATCACGGCGGGCAGCCCGTCCAGGATGTGCCGGACCACGGCGCGCTCGTCGTGGCCGCCGTCGCCGAGCGGCAGGTCGGCCTTGGCCAGCTGGGTGAGCTCCAGGTCGAACAGCTCCACCATCACCCGCGTCTCGCCGACGTCCACGCCGATCAGGTGGCCGAAACCGGCCGCCGTCTTCAGCAGCACCCGCGGCCGGCCGCCGTCGGACTCCACGCTGCCCGCCTCCGCGACCAGGCCCGCCTCGATCAGCTCGCCGACCACGTTGCTGACCGAGGCGGGGCTGAGCCCGGTCTCGCGGGCCAGGTCCTGGCGGCTGAGCGGGCCGTCGAAGTAGAGCCGGCGCAGCAGCACCGAGCGGTTGGCACGGCGCAGATCGCGCACGGTCCTGCGGCGCCGGTCCGGCATCGGGCCCCCTTTCGCGCGGCCGGTCGGCCGCGTCCCCCGAAGGTTCTCAGGTCTTGACCCGGCGATTATGTCACTGCTTAGATCACGGCCTGAAATAAGGTGTGACGTAACTCTCCCGAGCGACCGCACCTCCCTGCTACGCGGAAGGCCGAGCCGATGCGCCAGCCCACCTCACCGGCGTCCGGACACAGCGCGACATCCTCCGGCGAACCGCCCGCCGCCGCACCGGCCCGCCGTCCGGGACGCGCGGCGCGGCGCCGCGCCGGGCGCACCGCCACAGGGCTCACCGCCGGACTGACCGCGGGGCTGCTGCTGGCCGCCGCGGCGGCGTGCGGCGGCGGCACCTCGGGCGGCGGCAACGGCTCGCCGAAGACGCTGACCTACTGGGCCAGTAACCAGGGCGCCGACATCGCCGCCGACCAGCGGGTCCTCAAGCCCGAGCTGGACAAGTTCGAGAAGCAGACCGGCATCAAGGTCAAGCTGGAGGTCGTCCCCTGGACCGACCTGCTCAACCGGATCCTCGCCGCCACCACCTCGGGGCAGGGCCCGGACGTGCTCAACATCGGCAACACCTGGTCGGCGTCCCTGCAGGCGACCGGCGGACTGCTGCCGTTCGACGCCAAGACGATGGCCGAGGTCGGCGGCGCGCAGCGGTTCGTGCCCGCCACACTCGCCAGCGCCGGTGCCAAGGGCAAGGACCCCGCCGCCGTGCCGCTCTACTCCACCGCCTACGGGCTCTACTACAACAAGAAGATGTTCGCCGACGCCAAGCTCGACCCGCCCAAGACCTGGCAGGAGATGGTCGACGACGGCCGCAAGCTCACCAAGGGCGGCGTCCACGGCATCGCGATCGAGGGCGCCAGCATCCCCGAGAACGTGCACGCCGCGTTCAACATCGGCCAGATGTACGGCGCCGACTTCTTCACCCCGGACGGCAAGCCGCAGTTCGCCACCCCGCAGGCCGTCGCCGCGATCAAGTCCTACGTCGGCCTCCTCGGCACCGAGAAGGTCGCCGCGCCGGGCAACGCCGAGTACTCGGCCAACCAGTCCATCAACGACTTCGCCACCCACAAGGCGGCGATGCTCATGTGGCAGACGACCACCAGCGGCTTCACCAACCTCGGCATGAAGCCCGGCGAATGGGGCGTCGTGCCGATCCCGGCGCCGTCCCCGGCCCCGCCCGGCGGGCGGCCGATCACCTCGATGGTCGGCGGCATCAACCTCGCGGTCTTCAAGAACACCGACAACCGCGACGGCGCGCTGAAGTTCGTGAAGTTCATGACCGGCGACGACGAGCAGAAGATCCTCAACAAGGCCTACGGGTCGCTGCCGCCCGTCACCGCCGCGCAGAGCGACCCCGCCTTCGACACCCCCGACACCCGGGTGTTCAAGGACATCCTCGCCTCGCACGCCGCGCCGCTGCCGCAGGTCCCGGCCGAGAGCCAGTTCGAGACCGCCGTCGGGACCGCGATGAAGGAGCTGTTCGCCGACGCGGCCGCGGGCCGCCCCGTCACCGACGACAAGATCAAGGCCAAGCTCGAGGCGGCCCAGCAGCAGATGGCGAAGTGACCGGCGCATGACCTCCGCCAACGTCTCGTCCGGCACGGCCCGCGAGGGCCGTGCCGTGGGGGGCCGGCACGGGCGCCCCGGCGGCCCGGGCGGGGAGCGGCCGGCGGGCCGCATCCGCCGGCCGCGCGGCCGGTTCCGGCTCCCGCCCCGCCTGCTGCCCTACCTGCTGCTGGCCCCCGCCGTGGTCGCCGAGCTGATCGTGCACGTGGTGCCGATCGCGGTCGGCGTCTGGATGAGCTTCCGCGAGCTCACCCTCTTCTACATTCGCGACTGGGCGAAGGCGCCCGGCAAGGGCCTCGGCAACTACCGGGTCGCCGTCGACTTCGACGGCGCCATCGGCAAGGACCTGCTGACCTCGTTCCTGGTCACGGTCGGCGTCACGGTGCTGGCCGTCGGGCTGTCGTGGCTGCTCGGCACGGCCGCCGCGATCCTGATGCAGGACCGGTTCCGCGGACGCGGGCTGCTGCGCGCCGCCTTCCTCGTCCCGTACGCGCTGCCCGTCTACGCGGCCGTCATGACATGGGGATTCCTGTTCCAGCGCGACACCGGCATGGTGAACCACGTGCTGGTCGACCAGCTGCACCTCACCGGCGGCGACCGCCCGTTCTGGCTCATCGGCGACAACAGCTTCTGGGCGCTGGTCACCGTCATCGTGTGGCGGTCATGGCCGTTCGCGTTCCTGGTGCTGATGGCCGGGCTGCAGAACGTCCCGCGCGACCTGTACGAGGCGTCCGCGCTGGACGGCGCCGGGATCTGGCGGCAGATCCGGCACATCACGCTGCCCGCGCTGCGCCCCATCAACCAGGTGCTCGTCCTCGTGCTGTTCCTGTGGACGTTCAACGACTTCAACACGCCGTTCGTGCTGTTCGGGAAGGCGCCGCCCACCGGCGGCGACCTGATCTCGCTGCACATCTACCGGGCGTCGTTCCTCACCTGGAACTTCGGCACCGGATCGGCGATGTCGGTCCTGCTCCTGCTGTTCCTGCTGCTGGTCACGGCGGTGTACCTGATCGCCACGTCGCGACGGAGGACCGCCCATGCATGACACCGCGCCCGCCCGTGCCCGACGGCGCCGCGCGCCCACCGATCCGCCGGCCTCGTTCCGCTGGACGCGCCGGATCGTGCTGACGCTGCTGGCGGTGTTCACGCTCGTCCCGGTCTATGCGATGGTCAGCTCGTCGCTGAAGCCGCTGAAGGACGTGCGGGGCGCCTTCCACTGGATCCCCACCGAGCCGACCTTCCGTCCCTATGTCGACATGTGGTCGACGGTGCCGCTGGCCCGGTACTTCACCAACAGCGTCATCGTCGCGGGCGGCGCCACCGCGGCGTCGGTCGTCATCGCGGTCGGCGCCGCGTACGCGGTGAGCCGGTACCGGTTCGCCGGGCGCCGGGTGTTCACCGTGACGGTCCTGTCGACGCAGATGTTCCCCGGGATCCTGTTCCTGCTGCCGCTGTTCCTGATCTTCGTGAACGTCGGGAACACGACCGGGATCGCGCTGTACGGCAGCCGCGGCGCGCTGATCCTCACCTACCTGACGTTCTCGCTGCCGTTCTCGATCTGGATGCTGGTCGGCTACTTCGAGTCGATCCCGCGCGAGCTGGACGAGGCGGCGCGGGTGGACGGCTGCGGCCCGGTCGGCGCGCTGCTGCGCGTGATCGTCCCGGCGTCGCTGCCCGGCATCGTCGCGGTCACCGTCTACGCGTTCATGACCGCGTGGGGCGAGGTGCTGTTCGCCTCGGTGATGACCAACGACCAGACCCGGACGCTGTCGATCGGCCTGCAGGGCTACTCGACGCAGCACGAGGTCTATTGGAACCAGGTGATGGCCGCCTCCCTCGTGGTGAGCGTCCCCGTCGTCGCCGGGTTCCTGCTGCTGCAGCGCTTCCTGGTGACCGGCCTGACCGCCGGCGCCGTCAAGTGACCGACACGCCCGCCCCGTTTCTCACCACTGAGGGAGACCCGTGCCCATCGACGACCTGACCGCGTTCGGCCCCGACTTCGCCTGGGGCGCGGCGACCTCCGCCTACCAGGTCGAGGGTGCCGCCCGCGAGGACGGCCGCGCCGCGTCCATCTGGGACGTGTTCTGCCGCGTGCCGGGCGCGGTCGCCGGCGGCGACACCGGCGACGTCGCCTGCGACCACTACCACCGCTGGCGCGAGGACGTCGCGCTGATGGCGGCGCTCGGGCTCGGTGCGTACCGGTTCTCGATCGCCTGGCCGCGCGTCCTGCCGGACGGGGGCGGCGCCGTGAACGCGGCCGGCCTCGCCTTCTACGACTGCCTGGTGGACGCGCTGCTGGAGGCGGGGATCGAGCCGCATCCGACGCTGTACCACTGGGACCTCCCGCAGGCGTTGCAGGACCGCGGCGGCTGGCCGTCCCGGGACACCGCGGAGCGTTTCGCCGAGTACGCCTCGGTGGTCGCGGGCGCGCTCGGCGACCGGGTGATGTCGTGGGCGACGCTGAACGAGCCGGTCTGCGCGGCCTGGCTCGGGCATTTGCAGGGAGTGATGGCGCCGGGCGTCGCCGACGTCCGCCAGGCGGTGCCCGCGTCGTACCACCTGATGCTCGCGCACGGCCTCGGCGTCCAGGCGATCCGCGCCGCGGCGCCCGGCGCCCGCGTCGGCGTCGTCAACCTGCTCACCGACTGCGAACCCGGCAGCGACCGGGACGAGGACGTGGCGGCGGCGCGCCGCGAGGACGGCCACCACAACCGCTGGTGGCTCGACCCGACCCACGGGCGCGGCCTGCCCGCCGACATGATCGAGGAGTACGGCGTCGAACCGCCGGTGCAGCCCGGCGACCTGGAGGCGATCGCCGCGCCGCTGGACTGGCTAGGGGTCAACTACTACCGCCGGTCCGTCAACGTGGCCGACCCCGGCGGCGCGCCGCCGCGCGCCCGTCAGATCACCCCGGTCGGCACGCCCCGCACCGGGATGGACTGGGAGATCCACCCGGACCGGCTGGAGAAGATCCTGGTCCGGGTCACCGAGGAGTACGCGCCGCGCAGCGTCATGGTCACCGAGAACGGATCGGCCTACACCGACACCGTGACCGCCGACGGCGCGGTCCACGACCCCGAGCGGACCGCCTACCTGGAGGCGCACCTGGCGGCGTGCGCATCCGCGATCCGCAAGGGCGTTCCGCTGGACGGCTACTTCGCCTGGTCGCTGCTGGACAACTTCGAATGGGCGTACGGGTACGCGCAGCGGTTCGGGCTCGTCCACGTCGACTTCGGAAGCCAGAGGCGGACCGTCAAGGACAGCGGGCACCGCTACGCCGAGATCATCCGCGCGCACCGCGGCCTGTCCGCCGGGACGGTCGCGACCGGCCGCTGACCGTCCGGGCCGGGCCCCGCGCCGCATGGGGCCCCGGTCCGGGCGCGCCGCCCGGCCCGCCTACAGTGAGGCTCCACCAGGCCCGCGACGGGCGGGCGCCGGGGTGAGGAGGGACCGGGTGGGCGGGATCCTTGTGGCCAACCGGGGCGAGATCGCGCTGCGGATCGTCCGGGCGGCGGCCGAACTGGGGCTGCGGACGGCCGCCGTGCACACCCGCGACGACGCCGCGTCCCCGCACACCCGCCGCGCCGACGAGGTCCGGGCGCTGCCCGGCGAGGGCGTCGCGGGCTACCTCGACGCCGACGCGCTGATCGCCGCCGCCAAGGACGCCGGCGCCACCGCCGTCCATCCCGGCTACGGGTTCCTGAGCGAGAACGCCGCGTTCGCCGCGCAGTGCGCCGCCGCCGGACTGACGTTCGTCGGCCCGCGCCCCGAACTGCTGGAACTGTTCGGCGACAAGACCCGCTCCCGCGAACTGGCCCGCGAGACGGGCGTCCCGGTGACGCCCGGGACGCCGGGGCCGGTGACGCTCGCCGAGGCGGAGGCGTTCGCGCGCAAGCACGGCCCGGTGATGCTCAAGGCCCTCGCTGGCGGCGGCGGACGCGGCATGCGCGTCGTGACCGACCCCGGCGAGATGGCGGAGGCGTACGAGCGGTGCCGCTCCGAGGCGCTCGCGTCGTTCGGGAACGGCGACCTCTACGCCGAGAAGCACGTGCCGCGCGCCCGCCACATCGAGGTGCAGATCGCCGGCGACGGCTCCGGCGCCGTCACCCACCTGTGGGAACGCGACTGCAGCGTCCAGCGGCGGCACCAGAAGCTCATCGAGATCGCCCCGGCGCCCGCACTGGCAGCGGACGTGCGTGACGCGCTGCTGGACGCCGCGGTCCGCATGGCCGAGCGGGTCCGCTACGCGAGCCTCGGCACGTTCGAGTTCCTCGTCTCCGGCGAGGAGTTCTGGTTCCTGGAGGCCAACCCGCGTCTCCAGGTCGAGCACACCGTCACCGAAGAGATCACCGGCGTCGACCTGGTGAAGGCGCAGATCCGGATCGCGCTGGGGGAGGACCTGGCGGCCGTCGGCCTCGCCGCGCCGCCGCCCGCGTCCGGCTGCGCCGTCCAGGTGCGCGTCAACACCGAGACGATCGGCGCGGACGGCACCCCGCATCCGCAGGCCGGGACGCTCACCGCGTTCGCGCCGCCCACCGGCCCCGGCGTCCGCGTCGACACCTACGGGCACGCGGGCTACCGCACGAGCCCCCGCTACGACCCGCTGCTGGCGAAGGTCATCGCCCGCGCCGAGGACCTTCCGTCCGCCGCCGCCCGCGCGCACGGTGCGCTCGGCGAGTTCGAGATCGCGGGCGTCGCGACGAGCATTCCGCTGCTGCAGAGCGTCCTGCGGCATCCGGACTTCACCGCCGGGGGCGTCCCGACGTCCTTCATTGCCGACCATCTGCCCGAACTGCTGCGCGGCGAGCACCACCGCTTCTACACCCCCTCGGCCGAGGAGGCCGCCGCGCCCGAGCAGGCCGTGCCCGACGCGCCGCCCGGCACGGTCGCCGTGCCCGCGCCCATGCAGGGGACGGTGGTGAGCGTCGAGGCGGCCGAAGGGAACCTCGTCCGCGCGGGGGCGCCGGTGCTGATCCTCGAAGCGATGAAGATGGAGCACGTCGTGCGGGCGGGGGAGGCGGGCGTCGTCCGCGCCGTCGCCGCCGCGCCCGGCGACACCGTGACCGAGGGCGCGCCGCTGCTCTTCCTCGAACCCGCCGAGGTCGACGGCGACCACGCCGACGACGAGGCCGAGGCCGACCTGGACGAGATTCGCGCCGACCTCGCCGAGACCATCCGGCGCCACGAGATCGGGCTGGACGCGGCCCGCCCCGACGCGGTCGCCAAGCGGCACGCGCGCGGCCACCGCACCGCCCGCGAGAACATCGACGACCTGTGCGACGCCGGCACTTTCGTGGAGTACGGCGCGCTCGCCATCGCCGCGCAGCGGCAGCGCCGGTCCCTGGACGACCTGATCGAGAGGACGCCCGCCGACGGCATGGTCTGCGGCCTCGGCGACGTCAACGGCCACCAGGCCGTCGTGATGTCCTACGACTACATGGTGCTGGCCGGGACGCAGGGCCACCAGAACCACCGCAAGACCGACCGGATGCTCGACCTCGCGCACCGGCGCCGCCTGCCGGTCGTCCTGTTCGCCGAAGGCGGCGGCGGACGGCCCGGCGACACCGACACCTCGATGGTGTCCGGCCTGGACGTCACCACCTTCCACGCCATGGGGCGGCTGAGCGGCGCCGTCCCGTCCGTCGGGATCGCGTCCGGGCGCTGCTTCGCGGGGAACGCGGCCCTGCTCGGCTGCTGCGACGTCATCATCGCCACCCGGGACGCCAACATCGGGATGGGCGGCCCGGCGATGATCGAGGGCGGCGGGCTCGGCGTGTTCGCCCCCGAGGAGATCGGCCCGATCACCGACCAGGAGCCGAACGGCGTCGTCGACATCGCCGTCGAGGACGAGGCGGAGGCCGTCGACGCCGCGCGCCGCTACCTGTCCTACTTCCAGGGCCCCGCCGACGACTGGACCTGCGACGACCAGCGGATACTCCGGCACGTGATCCCGGAGAACCGGCTGCGCGCCTACGACGTCCGCCGGGTCATCGGGCACCTGGCCGACACCGGGTCGGTGCTGGAGTTGCGCCGCGCCTTCGGCGTCGGCATCATCACCGCGCTGGTACGGATCGAGGGCCGCCCGATGGGCCTCATCGCCAACAACCCCGCGCACCTCGGCGGCGCCATCGACCGCGACGCCGCCGACAAAGCCGCCCGGTTCCTGCAGCTGTGCGACGCGCACGACCTGCCCGTGGTCTCGCTGTGCGACACCCCCGGCTTCATGGTCGGCCCCGATGCCGAGCGCACTGCGACCGTCCGGCACTTCAGCCGGCTCTTCGTCATCGGCGCGAACCTGCGCGTCCCGCTCGTCACGGTGGTGCTGCGCAAGGGCTACGGGCTCGGCGCGCAGGCGATGGCGGGCGGCGGGTTCAAGGCGCCGCTCGCGACGGTCGCGTGGCCGACCGGCGAGATCGGCGGCATGGGCCTGGAAGGCGCCGTCCGGCTCGGCTTCCGCAAGGAGCTGGCCGCGGCCGAGGACCCCAAGGCGCTGTTCGAGACGATGGTCGCCGCCGCCTACGAGCACGGCAAGGCGCTCAACGCCGCCACCGTGTTCGAGTTGGACGACGTCATCGACCCGGCCGGCACCCGCCGCCTCGTCACGACGGCGTTCGCGTCCGCACCGCCCATCGCGGACCGGCCGCGGCGCTGGGTCGACACGTGGTGACCGGGCCCGGCTCGCCGAGGTAGGCGGCCCGGACGCGCGGGTCGGCGCGGACCTCGGCGGGCGGCCCGGCCGCGATCACCCGCCCGCCGTGCAGCACGTGCAGGACGTCGCACACCCCGAGCACCGGCTCCAGGTCGTGCCCGGCGACCAGGACCGCGACGCCCTCGGCGGCGAGATCGCGCAGCAGCACCTCCAGCGCCCGCGCCCGGTGGTCCGGCAGGCCCTCCCACGGCTCGTCCAGCAGCAGGACGGCGGGGTCGGCCGCCAGCGCCCGCGCCAGCCCGGTCAGCCGCGCGATGCCGTCCGGCACCTCGCGCGCGGGGCGGTCGGCGAACTCGGCGATGCCGACCCGGGCCAGCAGCTCGCCGGCGCGGGCGCCCGCGTCCCGGCACGCCTCCCGCCGTCGCGCCCACCGGTCGCGCACCGTGCGCCCGCCGTGGTCGCGCGCGGCCGCGTGCCTGCGCGCCGCGTCCCGCACGCTCTCGGCGACCGTCCGCGACCGGCACCGCTCGGGCTCCTGGAACGTGCGGGCGATGCCGTGCCGGGCGCGTTCCCGCGCGGCGCTGCCCGTCAGGTCGGCGTCGCCGAGATGGACGGTGCCCTCGGCGGGACGGCGCAGCCCGGTGATCACGTCGCAGAGCGTCGTCTTGCCCGCGCCGTCCGGGCCGATCAGCCCGGCGACCGTGCCGGGCGGCACCGTCAGCGCGGCGGCGCGGACGGCGGTCACGCCGCCGATCCGGACCGTGACGTCCGCGACCCGCAGTCCCTGAGCGGTCGACATCGGCGCCTCCCGGCCGGTCCGGGGCCCGGCGGCCCGTACCGGCGCCCTTGTGTGATGTGGATCACTGGCGGATCATCACCCTACTGAGGCCCGCGCGCGCGGGCAATCGGGCGGAGGGGCGTCATGGCGGACTGGCGGACACGCAGCCTGTGGCTCTCCCGCGGTCCCTACGAGCCCATGCCGCCGCTCGACGGCGATCTGGACGTCGACATCGTCGTCGTGGGCGCCGGATTCACCGGGCTCTGGGCCGCGATCCACCTCAAGCGCGCCGACCCGTCCGTGGACGTCGCCGTACTGGAGCAGCAGGTCGCCGGCTACGGCGCGTCCGGCCGCAACGGCGGGTTCGCGATGACGATGGTCGGCCGGAACCTGCACGACCTCGTTCGCAAGGTGGGCCCGGCGCGGGCGCGCGCGACCCGCCTGGCGATGCGCGGCACCCTGAGCGACATCGCCGGGTTCGTCCGCGCGGAGGGCATCGACGCCGACCTGACCCGCCCCGGTCTGCTGACGGTCTCGAACGGGCCCGAGCAGGACGAGCGGATCCGGCAGGACCTCGTGGCGTCCCGGCGGCTCGGCTTGGACGACCTGCGCTATCTCAGCGCCCGCGAATGCCGGGACCTGGTGGCCGCCGACCGGGTCCGCTGCGGGCACTTCGAGGAGGACGCGCTGCTCCTCGACCCCGCCGCGCTCACCCGGGGGCTGCGCGACGCGGCCGTCCGCCTCGGCGTCCGCGTCTTCGAATCGACGCCCGTGCACAGCCTCGCCCTGCCCGGGACGCACGTGCTCGCACGCACGCCGGGCGGCACCGTCCGCGCGGACCGCGCGCTGCTGGCGACCAATGCCTACGCGCACGCGGTCCCCGCGCTGCGCCGCTGGCTGTTCACGATCGTCGCCTCGATCATCGTGACCGAGCCGCTCACCGGCGAGCAGTGGAAGCGCGCCGGGTGGCAGAGCGGCGCGGGCGTGGAGGACAAGCGGATCATGCCGCACTTCCACCGCCCGACGCTCGACGGCCGGATCTTGTGGGGCGGGCGCGACGCGCCGTTCGCCCCCGGTGGCCCCGACCCGGGCCGGGACCGCTCCCCGCAGGTGTTCCGGCGGCTGGAGGAGACCTTCAGACTGACGTTTCCGCAGCTGGCCGATGTGCGGATCGACCGCGGCTGGTGCGGGCCGGTCGCCGGCACCGTCAACTGCTTCGCGCACGCCGGACGGCTCGGCCGCGGGCGCCGCGTCGTGTACGCGCTCGGCTACGCCGGCCACGGCGTCGGCCCGAGCCACCTCACCGCGCGGATCGCCCGCGACCTGCTGCTCGACCGCGACAGCGAGGTGCTGGACCTGCCGATGGCCGCCGAGCGTCCCGTCCCGCTGCCGCCCGGTCCGCTGCGCGGGCTCGTGCTGAACGGCGCGCAGCACGTCCTGCAGCGGGCCGACGACGGCGATCGCGGGCCGCTGACCGGGCTCGCCCTGCGCTTCCTGCAGTGACCTCGCTCAGGAGGCCCCGGTGTCGACGGCTTGGAGCCGGTCGCGCGTCCACTCCTTCACGCCCGCGATGAACCCCTCGACATCGGCGGCCTTGCCGGACGCCATCTCGGCGAACCAGTCCGGTACGTACCGCTCGAACCGCCCGTTCTCGATGAGCTCCAACACGGCGTCGGCGACCTCCTGCGGCGGCAGCACGTCGGACAGGTCGCTGAGCGGCGGCTCGTTGCCCGGCAGCGAGAACAGGTCGGTGTCGACCAGCGCCGGCTGGACGATGTGCGCCTGCACGCCCGTCCCGTCCAGGTCGACGGTCATGGTCTCCCAGAACGCGGTCAGCGCCGCCTTGGACGCGCCGTACGCCGCCTCGTGCGGCGGGCCGAGCCGCGCCGCCACCGACCCGATCGCGACCAGGTGCCCGTGCCCGCGCTCGATCATCCCCGGCAGCACCGCGAGCGTCAGCCGCACCGGTGACAGGTAGTTCAGCCGCATCACGTCGTCGTTCTCGGCGGGCGCCATGTCCTGGACGCGGCGCCGCTTCGGCATCGCGGCGTTGTTGACCAGGACGTCCACGCCGCCGAACTCCGCCTCCACGGCCGCCGCGAGGCCGGCGATCGAGTCGAGGTCGGCGAGGTCGGCGACCCACATCGCCGATTCGGGGGAGTGCTCGCGGCACCGCGCGAGCGTCTTCTCCAGCAGTTCCTCGCGCCGCGCCACCAGCCCCACGCGCGCGCCCGCGGCGGCGAGCGCCTCCGCGACGACCGCGCCGATGCCGGACGACGCACCCGTGACCAACGCCGACTTTCCCGTCAGAGTCACCATGCCGCCAACGTCACACACGCCCGCGCCGCGCGGCAAGGCGCACCGCCGCCGCGGCGAAAAGGGGCGCGCCGCCGCGGCGAAAAGGGGCGCGCCGCCGCGGCGAAAAGGGGCGTGCCGCCGCGGCGTAAAGGGGCCCGCGGCGCGGGCGTGCCGGGCCGGTGTCCTAGATCCAGCCGTCCAGCGAGGCCATGAAGCCGTTGAGGTCGTCGCGGTGGACGCAGTGGCCGGTGCCCTCCACCTGCGTCGCCGCGAACCCCTTGGCGCGCAGGTCGGCGGCGAGGTCGTCCGGCACCAGGCGCCGGTCGCCCGCGCCCTGCACCAGCGACGGCACGACCGGGCGCTCCGGGACCATGTCCACGGCCTCGCCGAGCCATCCCGCCGCCTGGACGTCCCACCGTGCGAAGCCGTCGAGTTCGGCGGCGATGTCCTCGTCGGCCCACTTCGGGCACATCTTCCGCAGCTGCTCCGCGGTCGCCGCCTTGGTGAACGCCGCGAACTCCTGGAGCTGGGCCGGGCGCGCGTCACCGCCGATCTTCCAAGCCGGGTCGCTGTAGACGGCCCGGGCCGGACGCAGCTCGGCCGCGACGATAGAGAGCGACAGCGCGCCGAGGGAGTGGCCGATGGCGAGGTCCGCGCCGGCCGGCAGCGAGTCCACCAGGTCGGCGGCGAACAGGTCGGGGGAGTACTCCGCGGCGTGCGGGCTCTCGCCGTGGCCGCGCAGGTCCGGCATGAGGACGCGGTAGCCGCGCGCGGCGAGCAGCGGCGCGACCCGGCACCAGGTGCCGGCCGACGCCATGATGCCGTGGATCAGCACGGCCGTCCGGTCGCCGCCGCCGATCTCGTGGACCTTCAGTTTCACGGGGTTTCCTCTCGGGACGGGGTGTTCAGCGGACGCTCTTGACCGGCAGGACCGAGAGCGCCGCCGCGACGGCGAGCACCGCCGCGACGATGTAGAGGGCGGGGTAGCCGCCGGGCGTACTGATGATCGCCGACGCGACGAACGGCGCGACGATCTGGGGTCCCGCGTTGGCGATGTTGAGCACGCCCATGTCGCGGGCGGCGTCCTCGCCGCGCGGCAGCACGAGCGTGACCATCGCGGTGTCGACGGCCATGTAGACGCCGAAGAACAGCCCGTCGACCGCCATGAAGACGACCATGGTCGTCCAGTGCGGGGAGAGCAGGGGCATCAGCAGCGCCGCCGCCATGCCGGCGCTGGCGACGAAGACGAACGCCTTGCGCCGGTCCAGCCGGTCCGACAGCGGCCCGCCGATGACCGTGGTCACCACCGAGGTCACCGCGCCGATGAGGGTCAGCAGGGCGACGCCGTCCGCGCCCTTCATCCCGTGCGGCAGCCCGATGTGGTCCTCGAGCATGTACAGCAGGTAACCGGTGACGCAGAAGTAGGACAGGATCATCAGCGCGCGTCCCGCGAAAACCCACATGAAGTCGCGGACGCGCAGCGCCGACAGGAACGAGGCGAGGTCCCGCCGCAGCGAGGACGCCTGCTGCGCGGCGCGCGCGGGCAGTTCGTGCGGGCGGGGGTCGTGGGTCAGCGTCACCAGCAGGACCGCCGCGCCGACCAGCAGGAGGCCCAGCGTCGTGTACCCCCACGCGATCGCGTGCGTGAACCGTCCCGCCACGACGATGCCGACGAGCAGGCCGAGGGTGGTGCCGGCGCCCGCCATCGCCGATGCGGTGCCGCGCCGCTCCGCCGGCACCCGGTCGGGGACGATCGCGGTGAGCGCCGCCTGGTAGATGTTGCCCATCCCCTGGACCAGGCACCAGCCGACCGCCAGCAGCGCGATGGCGGTCATGTTCCCGAGCAGGACGGCGAACGCCAGCGCGAGCACCGCGCCGCCGAGCAGGAACGGGTTCCGGCGGCCGAACCGGGAGCGGCTGCGGTCCGACAGGGCGCCGCCGATCGGGTTGAGCAGCGTCGCGAACGCCGCCCCGATGCCGGTGACGGCGCCGAGCAGCGCGACCTTGTGCGCCTTGTCGATGTGCTCCACCTGGGTGGGCAGCAGGATGCTCGCCGCGCCGGCGTAGAGGGCGAACAGCACGAGGTTGCCGGTCAGCAGCAGCGGCATCAGCCCCCGCCGGGGGCGCGCGGCGCCCGCCGGCGTCTCGGCCGGCGGCGCGGGGGCCGCGCCGGTCCCGGCGCTCACCGGATGGTCCCGTTCGCGGCCGCTGTGCGGCGGTCGGTGGGGCTCATGGGGGACTCCTCCGGGGATCGGTGACGCGAGTCACTTATACGTATAAATTGTGTATAGCACCCCGCTCCGGGCGCTGGTCAAGTCCGGGATGCGGAAGACTGCGGGCATGGCGACCGACGCCGGCGACCCGGCCCCCACTGGCCGCCCGGCCACCAGCGTGGACGTCGCCCGCCTGGCCGGCGTCTCCCAGGCGACGGTGTCGTACGTGCTGAACGACGCCCCGGGCGTCACGATCAGCGAGGCGACCCGGGCGCGGGTGCGGGCCGCCGCCGACGAGCTCGGGTACGCGCCGGACGCCTCGGCGCGCACGCTGCGCACCGGCCGCAGCGACGTCGTGCTGATGCCGCTGCCGGTCACCCCCCTCGGCACGCTGTTCCTGGGCCTGCTCAACGAGCTCATGGAGCGGCTGCGCGAGCACGGGCTGACGTTCGTGCTGTACGGGGACGCGCGCTCGCGCGGCGTGGCCGCCGCCCGCGACTGGATGCGCTGGCGGCCGGCCGCCGTCATCGTGGAGGGGGACCGGCTCACCGCCGCGTCCGTCCGCCGGCTGCACGACGGTGGCTGCGCCACGGTCATCGGGTACGGGCCGGCGCCCTCGCCGCTCGTCCCCACCATGCTCATCGACGACGCGGCCATCGGCGCGTGCGCCGCCCGCCACCTGCTCGGCCGGGGGCGCCGCGACCTCGCGGCGGTCGTGCCCGCCGAACCGGGGCTGGACGCCTTCGGAGAGCGCCGCCTCGCGGGCATGAGGGCGGCGGCCGAGGAGGCGGGCGCGGCGGCGCGGCGCGTCGACCTGCCCTTCGACGAGGACGCCGCCGCCCGGCTCGCCGCGGACTGGGTGGCCGGAACCGGACGTCCCGACGGCGTCTTCGCCTACAACGACGACTACGCGATGCTGCTGATGCGGGCTTTGCAGGACGCCGGTCTCGACGTCCCCCGCGACGTCGCGGTCGTCGGCGCCGACGACCTGCCCGTCGCCCGCTTCCTGCGGCCCCGGCTCAGCACCGTGCGGGTCCGGGGCGACGTCACGCCGGCGGGCCTCGCCGAGCGCCTGGCCCGCATGGTGGCCGAGCGGGACCGCGATCCCGCCGTCACCGTCTCGCTCACCCGCGTCGAAATGGTGCCGCGCGAGTCGTCCTGAGGCCGGTAAGGTTGTGGGTTTCGCCCCGCACCCACCACCTCTCCGCAAGGAGGTCCGCAGGCATGCCCGCCGAACCGTCGATCCTCGCCGCCGAGCGCGCCCATCTGGCCGAGTCCCGCGCCGCGCTGCGCCGGATGCGCGAGCACGCGGAATCACTGTCGGCCGACGTGGCGGCGGACTGGGTGTCCAAGCAGTTCCTGGAGTCGCTGCTCGACCAGCGGGTCGCCGCGCTCGCCGACCACCCCGGCACCCCGCTGTTCTTCGGGCGGATGGACCGCGACGGCGAGGACGGCCCCGACCTGCCCGCCGTCATGTACGTGGGGCGGCGGCACGTCCACGACGGCGACGAGGGCCGCCCGCTGGTGCTGGACTGGCGCGCCCCGGTGTCGCGGGCGTTCTACCAGGCGGGCCCGGCCGACCCGATGGGCTGGCGGCTGCGGCGCCGCTTCGGCTTCCAGGGCGGCGAGCTGACCGCGTTCGAGGACGAGCCGCTGGACGGCGGCGCCGACATCGGCCCCTCCCGGATCCTGACCGAGGAGATCGAGCGGCCCCGCACCGGCCCGATGCGCGACATCGTCGCCACCATCCAGCCGGACCAGGACGTGATCGTCCGCGCCGACCTGCCGCGCACCGTCTGCGTGCAGGGGGCCCCGGCACCGGGAAGACCGCGGTCGGCCTGCACCGCGCCGCCTACCTGCTGTTCACCCACCGCGAGCGGCTGTCTCGGTCGGGCGTGCTGATCGTCGGACCGAACCGCGCGTTCCTCGCCTACATCTCGGCGGTGCTGCCCGCCCTCGGCGAGGTCCGCATCGAGCAGGCCACCATCGACGACCTGCTCGGCGAGCCGCTGGGGGAGGAGCCTGCGGCGGTGTCGGCCGCCAAGGGCGAGGCGCGGATGGCGGACGTGCTGCGCAAAGCACTGTGGCTGCACGTCCGCAAACCCGAGGAGGGCCTGGTCGTCACGCGCGGCGTCGCCCGCTACCGGCTCGCCGACCACGAGGTGCGGGAGATCGCCGCCGCGCTGCGCGGCACCACCCGCTACGGCAGCGGCCGCGCCGCGTTCGCGCAGCGGCTCGCCCACCAGATCCTCGTCCGGATGGAGCAGCGCGGCGAGGCTCCTGACGACCGCGTTCAGGACCAGGTGGCGCGCAGCAAGCCGGTCAAGCAGCTACTCGACGCGGTGTGGCCCAAGGTCACGCCCGAACAGGTCCTCTACCGGCTGCTGTCGGACGCGGACTTCCTGCGCGCCGCCGCCAGGGGCGTCCTCGGCGAGGACGAGCAGGCCGCGCTGCTGTGGGCCAAGCCCGCGCGCTCGCACCGCTCGGTGAAGTGGACCGCCGCCGACCGCGCCCTGCTGGACGAGCTGAACGACCTCATCGAGCGCACCGCCTCGCTCGGCCACCTGGTCGTGGACGAGGCGCAGGACCTGTCGGCGATGCAGCTGCGCGCGCTCGGCCGCCGGTGCGGGACGGGCTCGGCGACGGTCCTCGGCGATCTCGCCCAGGGCACCACGGCCTGGTCGGCGCGCTCGTGGAAGGAGGTCCTGACCCATCTCGGCCAGGACGGCGAGGTCACCGAGCTGACCCTCGGCTTCCGCGTCCCCGGGACCGTGCTGGACTACGCCGCCCGGCTCCTGCCGCACGTCGCGCCGGAACTGGAGAGGCCGCGGTCGCTGCGCGCCGGCGCCGGCGCGCTGGACGTGCGGCGCGTGGCCGACGTCGCGGCAGCGGCGGTCGAGGCCGCGCGCGAGGCGCTCGCCCGGCCCGGCTCGGTCGGCCTGATCGTCCCGGACGCGCAGGCGGCCGCGCACGCGGCGGCGCTGGCCGAGGCGGGGCTCGACGCGGCGCTGCTCGGCCCGGAGTCCGACGGCACCGCGCGGCTGCTGATCATCCCGGCGACGCTGGCCAAGGGCCTGGAGTACGACCACGTGATCGTGGCGGAGCCCGCCGCGATCGCCGCCGCGGAGGCGCGCGGCCTGGCCCGGCTGTACGTGGTGCTGACCCGCGCGGTGACCTCGCTGACCGTCCTGCACCGGGACGATCTGCCCGCCGAGCTGGCGTCCTGACCGGCTCCCCGGCGGCGGCGTCCGCTCCGTTCGACATTTAGTCTGCGCGGAGATAATCTGTGCGCAGTCGCGAATGGAGGGGGCGCCGATGCTCGGACCGGAGGAGAGCCCGGGGTTCCTGCTCTGGCACGCCACGCTGCGCTGGCAGCGCGACGTGGCCGCCGCGCTGGGGCCGCTGGACCTCACCCATGTCCAGTTCGTCCTGCTGGCCAGCGCCTGGTGGCTGAACCGGCAGGGGGAGCGGCCGAACCAGCTGGCCCTCGCCCGGCACGCCGGCACCGACGTGAAGATGACCTCGCAGGTGCTGCGCAAGCTGGAGGCCAAGGGCCTGCTCGAACGCGAGGTCGACGAGGCCGACACCCGCGCCAGGCGGCTGCGCGTCACCGAGCGCGGCGCCGACCTCGCGCGCCGCGCCGTCGACGCCGTGGAGGGCGCCGACGCCGCCTTCTTCGCGCCCGTCCGCGACACCGCCGCGCTGATGTCCGCGCTCACCGTCCTCGTCGAGGACGACCGGTCATGACCGTCCCGAAGGAGGCCCGCGTGTTCACCGAGACCGTCGACCTGGCCGCGGCGCCGCCGTTCGACCTGGGCGCGTCGCTGCGCTTCATGTGCGGCTTCCGGCCGACCGCCGGCGAGCAGTCGATCGACGGCGGGACGTTGACCAGGGCGCTGCGCGCGGCCGGCCGCACGGTCGCCGCGCGGGTCGTCCAGGCGGGCGACGGCGTGCGCGCGACCCTGTACGCCGCCGAACCGCTGACCGAGGAGGTCGTCGGCGCCGCCGCCGACCGGATCGCCTTCCAGCTCAGCCTGGACGACGACCTCAACGGCTTCTACGCCATCGGACGCCGCGACCCCGCCTTCGCGCCCGTCATCGAGCTCCTGCACGGCTACCACCAGGTGAAGTTCCCCACGCCATTGGAGAACCTCGTGTGGGCGATCCTGGCGCAGCGCGCACCCTTGACCGTCGCGGCGCGCGGCAAGCACGCGCTACGGGACGAGTTCGGCGACCGCATCACCGTGGACGGCGCCGAGTACACGGCGTTCCCCGACATCGAGCAGCTCGCCACCCTGCCCGAGGGGCGCATCGCCGAACTGGTCGGCAACCAGCGCAAGGGCCGCTACCTGCACGGCGCGCTGCACGCCTGGCACGAGATGGACGAGGAGTTCCTGCGCACCGGTCCGTACGACGAGGTGAAGGACTTCCTGCTGTCCCTGCCCGGGGTCGGCGCGTGGTCGGCGAACTTCATCCTCATCCGCGGCCTCGGCCGGATGGACGAGATGCCGCTGGAGAAGCAGCTGCGGGCCGCCGCCTCCCGCGCCTACGGGAAGCCATTGACCGACGCGCAGCTGCAGCGGATCGCCGACGACTACGGCCCCTGGCAGGGCTACTGGGCGCACTACCTGCGCGCCGCCTCCTGATCCGCGTTTCCGCTCTGCGGCCGTAGGCCGTCGAAGGCGATCCTGAGGACGTCGTCGCTGCCGCCGGCCCGTCCGGCGGCGTAGGAGATCCCGGCCAGCAGCGCGGTGACCTCGGCCGGGCCGATGTCGGCGCGGACGGCCCCGGCGGCCTGGGCCCGCTCCAGCAGCGTGCCGATCGCGGTCTTCACATCGGGTCCCATGCGCCCGGTGGCCTCGCGGGCGTCGACGCCCGCCTCGGCCAGCGCCTCGGTGACGGCCTGCTTCGTCGCCGCCTGGGCGACCACGCGGGCGAAGAAGCCGAAGAACGCCTCGCCGGGGTCGGCGGCGGACGCCAGCTCCCGGGCCTCGCCGGCCACCCGCTCCAGCAGCGCGACGAGCACCGCCTCCAGCAGCGACTCCTTGGTCGGGAAGTGCCGGAACACCGTGCCGATCCCGACGCCGGCCCTGCGGGCGACCTCCTCGGTCGGGGCTGAGGTGCCCTGCGCGGCGAACACGTCCTCGGCCGCGGCCAGGACCTTGGCGCGGTTGCGCAGGGCGTCGGCGCGCAGCGGCTTACCGGACGGGGTCGTCATAGCGGCCTTCCCGTTGACAAGTGGAGTGCAGACTCCATATTTTCAGATCCGGAGCAAGAACTCCGATTGTACGGGAGAGAGCCATGTCCGAGTTCGCCACCCCCCGCGCCGTCTTCCAGCGGCTGATCGACGGCGTGACCGCGCGGCGGCCCGAGGGGCTGCCGGAGCTGTACGCCGAGGACGCGGTGGTCGTCCACCCGTTCGCCCGCCCCGCCTCCCGGCTGGAGGGCCGCGAGGCGCTCCGCGCGCACTTCGCGCAGCTGGAGACCCTCCCGATCGAGATGACGGCCCGCAACGTGGTCGTCCACCAGACCGCCGACCCCGAGGTGATCGTGGCCGAGTTCGAGTACACCGGGCGCAACACCGAGACCGGCCGCGAGTTCGTCGTGCCGAACGTCTTCGTCATGCGGATCCGCGCGGGGCACATCGTCGAGTCCCGCGACTACGCCCACCACCGGGCGTTCGAGGAGGCGATGGCGTGACCGCCCCCGCACCGCGCGAGGTGTTCGAGCGGCTGAGCGCCGGCATCTCCGCCGGCCGCTGGCACGAGCTGGCCGGCCTGTACGCCGAGGACGCGGTGGTCGAGCAGCCGTTCACCCTCCCGCCGGCCCCGCGGCGCCTGGAGGGCCGCGCGGTGATCGCCGAGCACTTCCGCCGGGCCGCCGCCGGGCCGCTCCAGTTGCGCGCCCGCGACGTCGTGGTCCACGAGACCGACGATCCCGAGGTCATCGTGTCCGAGTTCGGCTACGAGGGCCGGGTCGCCACGACCGGCCACGAGTTCCGCGTCGCGAACGTCCAGGTGCTGCGGGTCCGCGGCGGGCTGATCGTCGAGTCCCGCGACTACCACGACCACCGGGGCCTCGCTCGCGCCATGAACCCCGCGGGCACCGCCCCGTAGGGCGGGGGCGGTGTTGACCGACCCCCGCGCCGGTTCTTAGGGTGGACGGGCCATACCGACCGGTTGGTATGTTCGTTGCGGTGGCCCGTCCGGCCACCCCTGCACCCCGCGCGGAGGTCCGCCCTGTGAGCACTGCACCGCCCGACGCCGACGAGCTGAGCAGGCGGGTCGGCGAGTTCCTCGCCGCCCACGACCCGTCCGCCACCGAGCCGCTGGAGTTCCTGCGCGCCCGGTTCGACGCCGGCCTCGCCTGGGTCCACTATCCCGAGGGACTGGGCGGCCTCGGCGCCCCCCGCTCCCTGCAGCCCGCCGTCGACCGGCAGTTCGCCGGGGCCGGCGCGCCCACCAACCACCCCGAGCGCAACGGCATCGGGCTGGGCATGGCCGCCCCGACGATCCTGGCGTTCGGCACCGAGGAGCAGAAGCGCCGGTTCCTGCGCCCGCTGTGGACCGGCGAGGAGCTGTGGTGCCAGCTGTTCAGCGAGCCTGGGGCCGGCTCCGACCTCGCCGCGCTCGCCACCCGCGCCGTCCGCGACGGCGACCGCTGGATCGTCAACGGCCAGAAGGTCTGGACGTCCATGGCGCACGAGGCGCGCTGGGCGATCCTCGTCACCCGCACCGACCCGGACGTGCCCAAGCACCGCGGCATGACCTACTTCGTCTGCGACATGACCGCGCCGGGCGTCGAGGTCCGGCCGCTGCGGCAGATCACCGGCGAGGCCGAGTTCAACGAGGTGTTCCTCACCGACGTCGCGATCCCCGACGAGCACCGGCTCGGCGAGGTCGGCCAGGGCTGGCAGGTCTCCACCACCACGCTGATGAACGAGCGGGTCGCCATCGGCGGCGCCGCCGCGCCCCGCGAGAGCGGCATGATCGGCGTCGTCGCGGACCTGTGGCGCGACCGCCCCGAGCTGCGCACCCCCGGCCTGCACGACGCGGTGCTGCGCGCCTGGGCGGAGACCGAGGCGGCCCGGCTCACCGGAGAGCGGCTGCGCCAGCAGCTCACCGCCGGGCAGCCCGGCCCCGAGGGCTCGGGCGCCAAGCTCGCCTTCGCCAAGCTCAACCAGGAGGTCTCCGGCCTGGAGCTGGAGCTGCTCGGCGACGAGGGCCTGCGCTACGACGACTGGACGATGCGCCGCCCCACCGAGGTCGACTTCACCCGCCGCTCGCCCGGGTACCGCTACCTGCGCGCCAAGGGCAACTCCATCGAGGGCGGCACCTCGGAGATCCTGCGCAACATCATCGCCGAGCGCGTCCTCGGCCTGCCCGGTGAGATCCGCGTCGACAAGGACGTGGCGTGGAAGGACCTGCCCAAGTGAGTGACCTGCTCTACTCCGAGATCGAGAACGACCTGCGCGCCGGAGTCCGGGAACTGCTCGACGACAAGGCGCCCTGGACCGCGATCCTCCAAGGCACCGAGAAGGACGAGCCCTACGACGCGGCGCTGTGGCGGGCCGTCGCCGCCGACCTCGGCTGCGCGGGGCTGCCCGTCTCCGAGGACCTCGGCGGAGCCGGCGCCACCTGGCGCGAGACCGCCGTGGTGATGGAGGAGCTGGGCCGCGCCGTCGCGCCCGTCCCGTTCCTGACCAGCTCCGTCGTCGCGACCGCCGCGCTGCTGGCGGCGGGGGAGCGCGACCTGCTCGGCGCGCTGGCCTCCGGCGAGCGGATCGCCGTGCTGGCGGTGCCGTTCGCGACGCCGCCCGGCGACGTCGCCGCGACCGTCCAGGTCGCGGACGGCGCGCTGACCGGCGAGGTCGCCGGCGTCGCCGACGGCCTGGCGGCCGACGTCCTGCTCGTCCCCACCGCCGACGGCCTGTACGCGGTGGACGCCGCCGACGCCGCCCGCACCGCCGTCACCTCGCTCGACATGACCCGGCGCCTGGTCGACATCGCCTTCGACGGCGCGCCCGCGCGGCGCGTCGCGGAGGGCGGCGACGCGGTCCGGGCGGGGCTGCTGACCGGCGCGGCGATGCTGGCGTCCGAGCAGCTCGGGCTCGCCCAGCGCTGCCTGGACGACACCGTCGCCTACGTCAAGACCAGGTACCAGTTCGGCCGTCCGGTCGGCTCCTATCAGGGCCTCAAGCACCGGCTCGCCGACCTGTGGACGTCGATCACGCAGGCCCGCGCGGTGGCCCGGTACGCCGCGTCCTGTGCGGCCTCCGGAGACGCGGACCTGCCCGTCGCCGTCGCGGTCGCGCAGGCGCACTGCTCCACGGTCGCGCTCAAGGCCGCCGAGGAATGCGTGCAGATGCACGGCGGCATCGGCTTCACCTGGGAGAACTCCTCGCACCTGTTCCTCAAGCGCGCCAAGGCGGACGCGATCGCGCTCGGCACGGCCGACCGCCACCGCGCCTCGCTGGCGACCCTGGTCGACCTCCCCTCGGCCTGAGCCCGCACAGTGCCGAGGGCCGCCCTGGCGATCTTCTCGCCGGGGCGGTCAGCCGGTGATGACGGCCAGGATCCGGGTGCCCTTCGGGAACGCTCCGCGCCCGGCCAGCGCGAGAATGCCGTACATCATCTTGGCCGTGTAGATCCGGTCCAGGACGAGGCCGTGCCGCTCGGCGAAATCGCCGATGAAGCCGTCCAGCTCCGGGGTCGTACGGGCGTAGCCGCCGAAGTGGAAGCCGTGCTCGACGCTCCACGACCCGCGCCGCTCCCCGTACGTTTCGCGCTGGAGCCGCTCCACCTCGGCGTCCATGAACCCGCCCTTGAGCACGGAGAAACCCAGCGCCCGCGCGTCCGGTGGCAGCCCGGCGGCCAGGCCCGCGAGCGTTCCGCCCGTCCCGCACGGGCAGCAGACCACGTCGAACCCCGCCGCCTCGGCGCCCAGTTCGGCGCACCCCCGGACGGCGGGGGCGTTGCTGCCGCCCTCGGGCAGCAGGTAGAAGTCGCCCCACCGCTCCCGCAGGGCGGCGATCACGTCCGGTTCGTGCTTGCGGCGGTAGGTCGTCCGGTCCATGTACGTGAGCCGCATGCCCCTGCGCTCGGCGTACGCCAGGGACTCGTTGAGCGGCAGATGCTCTTCGCCGCGCACCACGCCGATCGTCGCGAACCCGAAGAGGTCCCCGGCCGCGGCCGTCGCCCGCAGGTGGTTGGAGTACGCGCCGCCGAACGTGAGCAGCGCCCCGTGCTCGCGGGCGGGACCGATGTTGTGCCGCAGCTTGCGCCACTTGTTGCCGGGGAGATCCGGATGCACGAGATCGTCCCGTTTCAGGAACAGCCGCAGATCGTGCCGCGTGATCCGGTCGTCGTCCAGCTCCGCGACTGGGGACGGCGCGACCTCGGGCGTCATTGCGGCGCGGGCAGGCCGAGCTCCTCGCGCAGTGTCCGCTGGACGGCCTCGATCCCGGGCCGGGCGTCGACCGTCACCACGTACTCCTTGCGGCCGAACAGTTCCAGGATCGGTGCGGTCTTCTCGCGGTAGAGCCGCAGCCGTTCCGCCACCGCCTCCTCGGTGTCGTCCTCGCGCGCGACCAGCTCGCCGCCGCACACGTCGCAGCGGCCCTCCTCGGTGGGTCGGTCCGCGATCAGGTTGTAGTCCATCCCGCACTTGGCGCAGAGCCGGCGCGCCAGCACCCGCCGCCGGACCTCCGAGTCCGGCATGTCGAGGTGGATCACGCCGTCGATGTCGTAGCTCTCCAGGAAGAACTCGGCCTGCCGGCGGCTGCGCGGGAACCCGTCGATGATGAACCCGTAGTTCCAGTCGTGCTGGTCGAGCCGCTCGCGGACGACGCCCTCCACCAGGTCGTCGCCGACCAGCTCGCCCGCGGCCATGGCCCGCCGGACCTGCGCACCGAGCTTGGTGTGGTTCTGCACGTGCCAGCGGAAGATGTCGCCGACGCCGATGTGCACGAGGTCGAGGTCGCGCGCGAGCAGGAGCGACTGCGTCCCCTTCCCGCTGCCCTGGGGACCGAGGATCACGTACTTGCGCATGCCCGCAGCCTATGCAGAACGGACGGTCCGTGCGGCGATCCCGCCGGTCAGCGCGCGAGCCGCAGCGCCCGGCCCAGCCACCGGAACCGGGAGCGGTCGGGCACGTGCTCGGGCTCGTGGCGGACCGTCATGCAGTCCGGCAGGGCCCCGAACGACGGCGGGCGGACGCACACCAGCGTCGCCCGCGCCCGGCGGGCGCAGTGCAGCCGCACCGACGGCCGCAGCAGCCGCGACAGCGGGCTCCTGGTCCCGTTGCCGACGACGAGGATGTCGTCCTCACCCGCCAGCCGGACCAGCGTCGCGCCCGGCTCTCCGACCAGCGCCAGCGCCGTCATCTCCACGCCCTCGGGCGGCCCGCCGCAGACCTCGTCCAGCAGCCGGGCGATCAGCTCGGCGCCCGACCCGCGCAGCGCGTCGGTGATGCCGCAGCCGAGCTGTCCCGCCGCCGAGACGTGCGGCGGCAGCGGAGCCGAGTGGGCGACCAGCAGCGGCAGCCGGCGCAGCCGCGCCTCGCCGATCGCCCAGGAGAGCGCGCACCGTGCTCCCGCGGAGTCGTCGACCCCCACGACGACGCGCGGGCCGCCCTCCGGTCTCGCGATCACGGGTCCCTCCTGAAGGCAACGGACTGATGTGCACTCTAGGGTGCAGGCATACCCGTTCCGACGGAAGTGTTTCCGCTTCAGGAAAATCGAGTTTCCGCAATCGCCGCCCGCCGGTCACCGGCGTGCCCCTCGGTGCGGCCGCCGGCGGGCCGGGATCCGAACCCGGCGAGGACCGACTCCAGCAGCGGAAGGGCCGTCCCCGCCCGCTTCGCGCGGATCACCAGGTCCCAGGCGGGCTCGAACTTCTTCCAGCCGCCCGCGTACGCGGCGTGCCGCGCCTTGCCCCGGAGGGTGGGCTTCGACGCGGCGCCCCGCATGATGTTGCTCCAGCTGTAGAAGTCGCGGTACGCGCGCCAGTAGCCGTCCTCCAGCTGGGTCGGCGACATATGGGCGGGCTTGAAGACGACGGTACGGGTGTCGTAGCGGTCCCAGTCGCGGTGCAGGATCCGTCCGGCCTTCACCATCCGGTCGTACAGCCGCGTGCCGGGATACGGCGTCATGATGTGGAACGTCGCGGTCTCGATGCCCTGGCCGACCGCCCACTCCACCGTCCGCTCGAACACGCTCGGGTCGTCCTGGTCCATGCCGAAGACGAAACTGCCGTTCACCATGACGCCGTGGTCGTGGAGGCGCTTGATCACCTGGCCGTAGTCGCGGTCGATGTTCTGCCACTTGCGCTGCTCTTTGAGGTTGCCGGCGTTGACGGTCTCGAACCCGACGAACAGGCTGCGCAACCCCGACTCGACCGCCTTCTCCAGCAGCCCCGGACGCAGCACCGACTGGACCGTCCCGGCCGCCTGCCACAGCCGGCCCATGCCGCGCATCCCGTCGAACAGGGCCCCGGCGAAGCGGGCGTTGCCGAACAGGTGGTCGTCGAGGAAGTACAGGTGCCGGCCCGGCAGCCGGTCGATCTCGGCGAGGGCCGCGTCCACGGTCTGCGTGTAGAACGACTTGCCGCCCTCGAAGAACGCCTCCTTGTAGCAGAAGTCGCAGACATGGGGGCAGCCGCGGGACACGACGATCGAGTTCGGCACGAGGTACAGCCGCCGCGCGATCAGGTCCCGGCGGATCGGCGGCAGCGCGGCGAGCGTCCGCTCGGACGAGTCGTAGCGCGGGGCGGGGCGTCCGGCGCGCAGGTCGGCGAGGAAGCGCGGCCAGGTGTCCTCGCCGGGGCCGCAGAAGATCGTGTCGGCGTGCGCCGCGGCCTCGTCCGGCAGCGAGGTCACGTGCAGCCCGCCGAGGCACACGTGCGCGCCGCGGGCCCGGTAGTGGTCGGCCAGCTCGTACGCCCGCCTGGCCGAGGTGATGTACACCTGGATGACCACCAGGTCCGGCTCGTCGGACAGGTCCACCCTCTGGACGTGCTCGTCGGTCAGCGTCACCTCGTCGTCCGGATCGAGGTACCCGGCCAGCGTGGCCAGCCCGAGGGGCGGGAACAGCGAGTACTTGATCGGCCGGAAGAACGGGGACGTCGCCTCGGTCAGTGCGGGCAGGATCATCTTCACGCGCATGCCTCCACGCTCCCGCCCGAAAGGGCGCGCCCTGTGCCGCCGGTGTGGAGATCTCGTGCAGGACGGCCGGGAGCGGCCGGGCGCGGCCGGGACCGCCCTCCGGGCGCGGGCGAAAGCGCAGGTCGAGCGTAGGATCGTGGAAACGCGCGTGTTCTGTCGGTGGGGTCGCCTACGGTCGGGGTTGAGCGGCGGTCGGACCGGGAGCGCCGCAGCGATGCCGCCCAGCGAAGGTGACGACCACCATGGCGAACAGCACCACGAAAGACGCGGACTTCCAGGAGCTGGCCGACCCGTACCGGCGGGAGCTGCTGGCGCACTGCTACCGGATGCTGGGGTCGATCCACGACGCCGAGGACCTCGTCCAGGAGACCTACCTGCGGGCCTGGCGGTCCTACGGGAACTTCGAGGGGCGCTCGTCCCTGCGGACGTGGCTCTACCGGATCGCCACGAACGTCTGCCTGACCGCGATCGACCAGCGCGGCCACCGGCCGATGCCGTCCGGGCTGGGCGCGCCCAGCGACGAGCCGGAGCGGCCCGTGGTCGCCTCGCCGGAGGTGCCGTGGCTCGAGCCGGCCCCCGACGCGGTGCTGGGCGCGGACGCCGCCGACCCCGCCACCATCGTCGCGGCGCGCGAGAGCACCCGGCTGGCCTTCGTCGCCGCCCTGCAGCACCTGCCCGCCAAGCAGCGGGTCGTGCTGATCCTGCGGGACGTGCTGAAGTGGAAGGCCTCCGAGGCCGCCGAGCTGCTCGGCACCTCGACCGCCGCGGTCAACAGCGCGCTCCAGCGCGCCCGCGCCCAGCTGGAGGAGGCCGCGCCGCTGCGCGACGAGCTGGTCGAGCCCACCGACCCGGCCCAGCGCGAGCTGCTCGAGCGGTACGCGCGGGCGTTCGACGCCGCCGACGTCGAGGCGCTGCTGGACCTGTTCCGCAAGGACGCGGTCTGGGAGATGCCGCCGTACCCGCAGTGGTTCGTCGGCGCCGACGCGATCGTGCGGCTCATCCGGGCGCAGTGCGGCCCCGAGCCCGGCGAGCTGCGGATGCTGCCCGCCGCCGCGAACGGGCAGCCGGCGTTCGGGATGTACCGGCGGGACGCCGACGGCGTGCACCGGCCGTTCCAGCTCCAGGTGCTCAGCATCACCGGCGACGGCGTGGCGCAGGTGTCGGCGTTCTTCGACACGACGCTGTTCCCGGTGTTCGGGCTGCCCGACACCGCCTGACAGCCGCTCCGGTTTTCCGCTCAACGGAAACCCCGGTGCGCCGCTCCCCGCGGCGGCTGCGAGGGTGGAGGCCAGTGGCGAGGTCAGCGCGGAGGGGGTGCCGCCGCCGGCGCCGTTCCCACCCCGCCGGCGGAGCGCGTCAAGGAAGGAACGAGCGGATGACCCACCCTCCGTACCTGTACCCGGGCTACAAGAGCACCGTGCTCCGCGCCCCGTCGCAGGACCTGATCATGCCCAAGCTCGGCCCGGACAGCGTCGAGCTGTCCGCGCCGGTCTTCGGCCACCAGGAACTCGGCCGGCTGGACCACGACCTGACCGTCCAGCACTCCGGGGAGCCGCTCGGCCAGCGGATCATCGTGACGGGCCGGGTGCTGGACGGGGCGGGCCGCCCGGTGCGGAACGCGCTGGTGGAGATCTGGCAGGCGAACTCGGCCGGCCGCTACGACCACCTCGGCGACATCCACCCGGCGCCGCTGGACCCGAACTTCACCGGCGCGGGCCGCTGCCTCACCGACGACGACGGCCGCTACCGGTTCGTCACGATCAAGCCGGGCGCGTACCCGTGGGGCAACCACCACAACGCGTGGCGTCCCGCGCACATCCACTTCTCGGTGTTCGGCACCGCCTTCACCCAGCGGCTCGTCACGCAGATGTACTTCCCGGACGACCCGCTGTTCCCCTTCGACCCGATCTTCCAGTCGATCCCCGAGCAGAAGGACCGCGACAAGCTGATCTCGCGGTTCGACATGGATCTCACCAAGCCGGAGTGGGCATTGGGGTTCCAGTGGGACATCGTGCTCGGCGACACCCCGATGGAGGCCTGATGACGACCTCGGCCAAGACCGTGCCTGCCAAGACCGTGCCCGCCAAGGCCACGCCGTCGCAGACCGTCGGCCCGTTCTTCGGGTACGCGCTGCCCTACGAGGCCGGGCCCCGGGTCGTGCCGGGCTGGCGGCCGGACGCGATCACCGTCCGCGGGCGGGTGCTCGACGGCGCGGGCGAGCCGGTGCCGGACGCGCTGCTGGAGATCTGGCAGGCCGACGGGAACGGCGAGATCCCGCAACGGCCCGGCGGCATGGTCCGGGACGGGCATGACTTCTCCGGGTTCGGCCGGTGCGGCACCGACCCGGCCGGCGGGTTTTGGTTCACCACGGTCAAGCCCGGCGCGGTCGGGGCGGGCGCGCCCTACATCGCGCTGCTGGTGTTCGCGCGCGGCCTGCTGAAGCCCGTGGCCACCCGCATCTACTTCCCCGAGGACGAGGCCGCGCACGCCGCCGACCCGCTGCTCGCGCAGGTCCCGGCCGAGCGCCGCGCGACGCTCGTCGCCGAGCGGGAGGGCGACCGGACCTACCGGTTCGACGTGCGGCTGCAGGGCGAGGGGGAGACGGTCTTCCTTGCCTTCTGAGACGCCGCCGTTCCCCGCGGACGGGCCGTCCGCCGACGCGGGGCTGCTGTCGCCGGTGCGCGCCGGGACCGAGGCCGAGGCCGCCACGGGCGACGCCGCGTACCTGGCGGCGATGCTCGACGCCGAGGTGGCGCTCGCCCGCGCGCAGGCCCGCCTGGAGATCATCCCGGCCGCGGCCGCGGAGGCGATCACCGCCGCCGCGGCCGCCAGCGGGATCGACGTGGCCGGCGTGGCGCGCCGGGCCCGCGGGTCCGGCAACCCCGTCGTACCGCTGGTCGCCGACCTGCGCGGCCTCGCCGGCGCGGCCGGCGAGCACGTCCACAAGGGCGCCACCAGCCAGGACATCGCCGACACCGGCGCCATGCTCGTCGCGGCCCGGACGCGGCGGGGCCTGCTGTCCCACCTCGACCGGACCCTGGACGCGCTGGCCGGGATCGCGGCGCGGTACCGCGACACCCCGATGGCCGGCCGCACCCTCGGCCGGCAGGCGCTGCCCACCACGTTCGGCGCGAAGGCGGCGAACTGGCTGCTCGGCTGCCTGGAGGCCCGCGAGCGGCTGGCGGCGGTCGCGCTGCCCGTCCAGCTCGGCGGCGCCGCCGGGACGCTGGACGCCTACGGCGACCGGGCGCTCGACCTGGTCGCCGCGTTCGCCGAGGAGACCGGCCTGGACGTCCCCGTCCTGCCGTGGCACACCCGCCGCACTCCCGTCGCCGACCTGGCCTCGGCGCTGGCGGTGACCGCCGGCGCCCTCGGCAAGATCGCCACCGACGTGTGGCTGCTCGCGCAGAGCGAGGTGGACGAGGTCGCCGAGGCCGCCGGGCCCGGCCGGGGCGGCTCGTCGTCGATGCCGCACAAGCGCAACCCGGCGCTGTCGGCGCTGGTCCGCTCGGCGGCGCTGCAGGTCCCGGCGTACGCGCAGGTCGTGCTGGCCGCGCAGGCCGCGCCGCTGGAGCGGCCGGCAGGGGAGTGGCACGCCGAGTGGCAGCCGCTGCGCGAGTGCCTGCGGCTGACCGGCGGCGCCGCCGAGACCGCCGCCGAACTCGTCTGCGGCCTGGAGGTGTCGGCGGAGCGGATGGGCGAGAACCTCGCCGGCCTGCTGGACGTCCTCGGCGGCGACCCCGGCACCGGTGCCGCCGCGGTGCTGGCCGACCGCGCCCTCGACGCGTACCGGAGGAGCCGCACGTGACCCCCCAGCCCCACATCCCGCAGTACCGCCTGGACGGGCCGCCGGACGCGCCGGTCGTCGTCCTCGGCCCGTCCCTCGGCACCTCGATGGACCTGTGGCTGCCGCAGTTGCCCGCGCTGACCCGCTCGTGGCGGGTTCTGCGCTACGACCTGCCGGGGCACGGCGGCGCGCCGCGGCCGGACGGCCCGTTCACCGTCGAGGACCTCGCCGACGGGATCATCGCTCTGCTCGACCGCCTGGAGATCGGCGAGGCCGCGTACGCCGGGGTGTCGCTCGGCGGCGCCGTCGGCACCGCCCTCGCGCTCCGCGCGCCGGAGCGCGTCGCGAGCCTCGTCCTGTGCTGCACCTCGCCCCGGTTCGGCGACCCCGGCCCGTGGCGGGACCGCGCGGCGCTCGTCCGCCGCGAAGGCGTCGGGCCGGTCGCCGACACCGCCGCCGGCCGCTGGTTCACGCCCGGGTTCACCGGCGCGGAGCCGTACGTCGCGATGCTCCGCGAGACCGATCCGGAGGGCTACGCGGCCTGCTGCGACGCGCTTGCCGCGTTCGACGCCACCGCGCGGCTCGGCGGCGTCTCCGCACCGACCCTGGTGATCGCCGGGGCCGAGGACGGCCCGACCCCGCCGTACGGCCACGCCGACCGGCTCGCCGAGGGCATCCCGGGCGCCGAGCTGATCGTGATCGACGGCGCCGGGCACCTGGCCAACGCCGAGCGGCCGGAGCCGGTCACCGACGCGATCATCGGCCATTTCGACCGCACCTGGAAGGGACGTCCATGAGCCCGCGCAGCACCGACGAGGAACGGCACGCCGAGGGGATGCGGACGCGCCGCGAGGTGCTCGGGGACGCGCACGTCGACCGCGCCGAGGCCCGCAAGGACGCCTTCACCGAGGACTTCCAGGACCTGATCACCCGGTACGCCTGGGGTGAGATCTGGACCCGTCCCGGCCTGGACCGCAGGACCCGCAGCTGCATCACGCTGACCGCCCTGGTCGCCGGCGGCCACCTGGACGAGCTGGCCATGCACGTCCGCGCCGCGCTGCGCAACGGGCTGGCGCCCGAGGAGATCAAGGAGGTCCTGCTGCAGACCGCGATCTATTGTGGAGTGCCCGCCGCGAACTCGGCGTTCGCCGTCGCCCAGCGGGTACTGGCCGAACAGGAGTGACCGGCGGGAGGGCCATGGCGGAGCGCGCGCGCCCGGTGAGCGTGGCGGGCAAGGTGATGGCCATCCTGAACGCCTTCGCCCAGGACGACGTGCGCCTCAACCTCAGCGAGATCTGCCGCCGCTCCGGGCTGCCCCTGGCGACCGGGCACCGGCTCGTCGGGGAGCTGGTCGGCGGCGGGTTCCTGGAGCGGGTCCCGGACGGGACGTACCGCATCGGCACCCGGCTGTGGCGGATCGGCAGCCAGGCCCCGGCAGTCACCGGGCTGCGGGAGCTGGCGCTTCCGCACATGGAGGACCTGTACGAGGCCACGCACGACAACGTGCAGCTCGCCGTGCTGCGCGAGGACCGTGTCCTGGTCGTGGAGCGGCTGCGCGGGACGCGTTCGGTGCCGGTCGTGACGCAGGTCGGCGCGACGCTGCCGCTGCACACCACCGGCGTCGGGAAGGTGCTGCTCGCGTTCGCCCCGCCGGAGTACCGGGAGCGTGTCCTGGCCGCCGGGCTGGCGCGGCACGCCGCCCGCACGATCACCGATCCGGAGGAGATGCGGCGCTGCCTGGAGCAGGTCCGCCGCTCGGGGTACGCGCTGACCCGCGACGAGATGACGCTCGGCGCCTCGTCGGTCGGCGCCCCCGTCCGGGACGGGACGGGCGAGGTGGTGGCGGCGCTGTCGCTGGTGGCCCGCACCCGCAGCGCCGACCTGCGGCGGCTGCTGCCGCCGCTGACGACGGCGGCGCGGGCGCTGTCGCGGGACGTCGCCCAGCACTGGCGCGGACACCCCGACACGTTTTCCGCCGAACGGAAGGCCGGCGCCTGAACCTGGGGGTACGCGCGCCAGCATCGCAGGGGGGAACCCCAGAACGGATGACGAGGAGGCTCGATGCGTACCCAGGTCGCGATCATCGGCGGTGGCCCGGCCGGGCTGCTGCTGTCGCATCTGCTGCACCTGCAGGGGATCGATTCGGTGGTCCTGGAGAGCCGTGACCGCGGCTACGTGGAGCGGCGGCAGCGGGCCGGGATGCTCGAGCAGGGCACCACGGACGTGCTCCGCGAGAGCGGCGTGGGGGAGCGGCTCGACCGCGAGGGCCTCGTCCACCACGGCCTGGAGTTGCGGTTCGGCGGCGCGGGGCACCGGGTCCCGCTGACCGACCTCACGGGCCGGACGGTGACGGTCTACGCGCAGACCGAGATCGTCAAGGACCTGGTCGCCAAGCGCCTGGCGGACGGCGGGGACGTGCGGTTCGAGACCGAGGTGGTCGGCCTGGACGCCTCGGCGCCCAGCGTGACCTTCCGCGACGCCACCGGCGAGACCCGCACCCTGGAGTGCGACTTCATCGCGGGCTGCGACGGGTTCCACGGGGTCAGCCGCCCGGCGGTGCCGGGGCTGCGGACGTTCTCCCGCGAGTACCCGTTCGCCTGGCTCGGCATCCTCGCCGACGTCCCGCCGTCCACCGAGGAGCTGATCTACGCCAACCACGACCGCGGGTTCGCGCTGCACAGCCTGCGGTCCCCGCAGGTCAGCCGGCTCTACCTGCAGGTGTCGCCGGACGAGGACCTCGCGGACTGGTCCGACGCGCGGATCTGGGAGGAGCTCGCGGCCCGGTTCGCCACCGACGACGGCTGGAAGCTGCGCGAGGGCCCGATCACCGACAAGGCGATCACGCCGATGCGCAGCTTCGTGGCCGAGCCGATGCGGCACGACCGGCTGTTCCTCGCCGGCGACGCGGCCCACATCGTCCCGCCGACGGGCGCCAAGGGCCTCAACCTGGCGGTGTCGGACGTGATCGTGCTGGCCAGGGCGCTGACGGAGCGGTACGCGTCGGGCTCGGAGACCCTGCTGGACGCGTATTCTCCGACGTGCCTGCGGCGCGTGTGGCGCGCCGAGCACTTCTCCTACTGGATGACCACGCTGCTGCACGTGGACCCGGCCGCCGACGACTTCGCCCTGCGGCTCCAGCGCTCCCACCTGGACTACGTCGCCTCGTCCGAGGCCGCCAAGACGTCGCTGGCCGAGAACTACACCGGCCTTCCGCTCGGCTAGTCCCGGCTCCGCCACGCGGGCCGTGCGCCGGGGAACGGCGCGCGGCCCGTCCGTGTTCCCGGCGGCGATGAGATGCACATCACGCAAGCTGGCAGTGCCTGAAATTTTGCAGAACACGCAAGCTCGGTTTACCGTGAGGGCATGACCGAGACGAGCCTGCGCGAGCGCAAGAAGGTCGCGACGCGCCAGGCGCTCAGCCGCGCCGCCGCCCTCCTCGCCGTCGAGCGCGGCGTCGAGGGCGTCACGATCGAGGCGATCGCCGACGCGGCCGGCGTCTCCCCGCGCACGTTCCACAACTACTTCCCGGGCAAGGAGGAGGCGATCGTCGCGCCGCTCACCGACGGCGCGCAGGCGGTGATCGACGCGCTGCGCGCCCGGCCGGCGGGCGAGCCGATCTGGGAGGCGCTGCGCGAGGTCGTCCGGGAGGCCCTGCTGCCCACCGACACCCGGGACGAGACCATCGCGCTGCTGCGCGTGGTCAAGCAGAACCCGGCGCTGGTCGGCAAGCAGCTGTGCGGCCTCGGCGAGATGCAGCGGCAGATCGCCGAGGTCGTCGCCGCGCGCACCGGCACCGACGCCGGCCGCGACCTGTACCCGCACCTGCTGGCCGGCGCCGCGGGCGTCGCCATGCGCACCGCCGTCGACCTGTGGGTCGACGGCCGGACGGGGGCCGAACTCCCCGAACTGATCGACTCGGCGTTCGCCCAGCTGCGCGCCGGGCTGCCCGGCCCCTAGCCGGGCGCTTCCGACCCCCGCGCCGAGACGCCGCCGGGCGGCGCCGGGGCCCCGACACGGCGGCCACCACCCCCCACCCCCTTGACCGAGTGACAGCCTGACGGCCGGCCGCCGTGGGGCCATGTCCGCACGCCCCGTTACCGATGGGACGCTCTCTTGGCCACCTTCCTCTACCGGCTCGGCCGGTTCTCCTTCCGGCGGCGCCGGCTCGTCGCGCTGCTCTGGGTGGGGCTGCTCGTGCTGTTCGGCGTCGGCGCCGCCGCGCTCAAGGGGCCCACCTCCAACGACTTCTCGATGCCCGGAACCGAGTCGCAGCAGGCGATCGACCTGCTCAAGGACAAGATGCCGCAGGCGTCGGCGGACGGCGCGACCGCCCGCGTCGTGTTCGCCGCGCCCGACGGCAGGACCGTCACCGACCCGGCCGGCAAGGCGGGCGTCGAGAAGGTCGTCGCCAAGCTCAAGGCGGCGCCGCAGGTCGCCTCCGTCGTCGACCCCTACCAGGCGAAGTCCGTCTCCCAGGACGGCCGGATCGCCTACACGCAGGTCACCTACAAGGTGCCCGCGATCGACGTCACCGACGCCGCGCGCGACGCGCTGACCGCCGCCGCCCAGCCCGGCCGGGACGCCGGGCTCCAGGTCGAGATGGGCGGCGACGCGACCGAGGCGATGCCCGAGCAGAGCGCCACCGAGGTGATCGGCGTCGCCGTCGCCGCGGTCGTGCTGATCATCACGTTCGGGTCGCTGATCGCCGCCGGGCTGCCGCTGCTCAACGCGATCCTCGGCGTCGGCATCGCGATGGCCGGGATCACCGCCGCCACCGGGCTGTTCGAGATGAGCTCGATGACCTCGACGCTCGCGCTGATGCTCGGGCTCGCGGTCGCGATCGACTACGCGCTGTTCATCGTCTCCCGGTACCGGCACGAACTGCGCGAGGGCCGCACCGGCGAGGAGGCCGCGGGACGCGCCGTCGGCACCGCCGGGTCCGCCGTGGTGTTCGCCGGGCTGACCGTCGTCATCGCGCTGGCCGGCCTTTCCGTGGTGGGCATCCCGATGCTCACCGAGATGGGCCTCGCCGCCGCGTTCGCCGTGGTCGTCGCCGTGCTGATCGCGCTCAGCCTGCTGCCGGCGCTGCTCGGGTTCGCGGGCCGCAAGGTGCTCGGCGGCTGGATCCCGTTCCTGCGCGGCGGCGTCTCCCGGCGCGGCCGGCCGCCGTTCGGGGAGCGGTGGGCCCGGTTCGTCATCCGCCGCCCGCTGCCCGTCCTGCTGCTGGCGATCGTCGGCATGGGCGTGATCGCCGCGCCGGCGCTGGACCTGCGGCTCGGCATGCCCGGCGACGAGGTCGCCTCGCCCGCCACCACCCAGCGCAAGGCCTACGACCTGCTCGACAAGGGCTTCGGGCCCGGCTTCAACGGCCCGCTGATGGTCGTCGTGGACGGCGACCGGGCGAAGGCGGCCGCGCAGACCTTCGCGGGCGAGATCAAGTCGCTGCCGGACGTCGTGGCCGTGACGCCCCCGCAGGCCAACCCCAAGGGCGACACCGCGGTGCTGACCGTCGTGCCGAAGAGCGGCCCGAGCTCCCAGCGCACCGAGGACCTCGTCTCGGCGATCCGCGACAAGGGCGACGGGTTGAAGGCGCGGACCGGCGCCGGCGCCATGGTCACCGGCCGGACGGCCATGATGATCGACGTGTCGGCGAAGCTCGGCGGTGCGCTCGCGCCCTACCTCGGGCTCGTCGTCGGCCTCGCGTTCATCCTGCTGATGCTGGTGTTCCGGTCGGTGCTGGTGCCGCTGAAGGCCACGCTCGGCTTCCTGCTCACCGTCGCGGCCACCTTCGGCGCCGTCGTCGCGGTGTTCCAGTGGGGCTGGCTGTCGGGGCTGTTCGGCGTCGACACGACCGGCCCGATCATGAGCATGATGCCGATCTTCATGATCGGCGTGGTGTTCGGGCTGGCGATGGACTACCAGGTCTTCCTGGTCACCCGGATGCGCGAGGAGCACGTGCACGGCGCCGCCCCCGGCGAGGCCGTGGTCACCGGGTTCCGGCACGGCGCCCGCGTCGTCACCGCCGCCGCGGTGATCATGATCGCGGTGTTCGCCGGGTTCCTGTCCTCCTCCGAGTCGATGATCAAGATGATGGGCTTCGCGCTCGCGGCCGGGGTCGCCTTCGACGCCTTCGTCGTCCGGATGACGATCGTCCCGGCCGTGATGGCGCTGCTCGGCCGCGCCGCCTGGTGGCTGCCGGGCTGGCTCGCGCGCGTCCTGCCCAACGTGGACGTCGAAGGTGAGAGGCTTCGGCATCTGCTCCGAGACGGACGGGACGGCGGACCCGGCGGCGACGGCGCCGGCGGTGCGCCGCGCGGGGGCGAGCGCGAGCTCGACCCCGCCGTGACCTGATCCGGGGCCCGGGCCGTCCCTCCGCGCGGGGGGACGGCCCGGGCCGTCCCAGCAGCCGCCGGCTCGCCCGAGTGCGGTGGACCCACCCGCCAAAGGACCGCAGCACATGAGCCTCCTCGAACAGCCGTCCCGGCCGGACTCCTCGTTCGCGCGGCTGCGCAGACCGGGACGGCCGGACGGCGGGCGGCCGGGCGGGCGGCCGGGCGCGGTCCGCGAGCTGGTGCTGATCGCCGTGCTGTTCACGATCTACAAGCTCGGGCGGCTGCTGGCCAACGACCGGGTCGGCGAGGCGTTCGGCAACGCGCACCGGATCTGGGACATCGAGCGGGCCCTCGACCTGCCGAGCGAGGTGCACGTCCAGCACGAGCTGCTGCACAGCCAGTTCCTCGTGCACGTGGCCAACTGCTACTACGCCTACGTGCACTTCCCGGCGATGGCGCTGTTCCTGCTGTGGATCTACCTGCGCAGGCCCGCGCACTACCGGTGGATCCGCCGGGTGCTGGTCGCGCTGACGGCCGGGGCGCTCGCGCTGCACCTGCTCGTCCCGCTGGCGCCGCCGCGGATGCTGCCCACCACCGGCCTGGTCGACACGGCCGCGCACTTCGGGCCGTCGGTGTACGGGTCGCCGCAGCACGACACGATGGCCAACCAGTACGCGGCGATGCCGTCGCTGCACATCGGCTGGGCCGCGATCATCGCGATCGGGCTCGTCCTGACGTGCCGGACGCGGTGGCGGTGGCTGTGGCTGCTGCACCCGATCGTCACGATCGCCGTCGTCGTCAGCACCGCCAACCACTACTGGATGGACGGGATCGTCGTGCTGGCGCTGCTGGCCGTCGCCGTCCTGCTGCTGCGGCCCCCCATGCCAGCCCGGACCGCCGGCGTTCCGCCGCAGGTCGCCGGCGGGACGCGCGCGGAACCGGGCGCGCCCTAGTCAGAGCGCCGCCGGCTCGGCGCCGAGCGTGTCGAGCAGCTCGACGACCGGCTGCAGCTTCTCGTACAGCAGCAGCACCGGCTCGCCGGGCCCGGCCATGTCCAGCGCCGAGGCCAGCGCGCCCTTCAGGTCGCCCGCCGGATGGTGCAGGACGTCCGGGCGCCCCTCCCGCAGCCCCTGGACGATCAGCCTGGTCATCTCGCCGGAGCGGCGGCCGCGCAGGTCCTCGTCCTCGTAGACGACGACGCGTCCGAACGATGCGGCCAGCGCCCGGGCGGTCTCGGTGACGAGTTCGTCGGACCGGTCGCCCGGTAGCGTCGCGGCGGCGACGCCGCCCTCGCCCCAGCGCGCCCGCACGAACGCGCCGATCGCGGTGATCGCCGCCGGGTTGTGCGCGTAGTCGACCAGCACCGGGTTGTCGCCGACCTGGTACACGCAGCCGCGTCCGGGGTTGCGGGTGTGCGGCTCGAAGGTGCGCAGCGCCTCGGCGGCGATGTCCACGGACACGCCGACGGCCCGTGCGGCGGCCAGCGCCGCCAGCGCGTTCGCGACGACGTGCCCGGCGCGGCCCCCGGAGGCGCCCGCGATCTCCTCCACCGGCAGCACCCGCGTGCGGCGGCGGCCGCGCGCCTCGGTCAGCCAGCCCTGCTCGACGCAGTAGCCCGCGCCGCCCTCGCGCAGGTGCCGGACCAGCACCGGCGCGTCCGCGGACAGGGCGAAGTAGCTCAGCACCGGGTCGCGGCGCCGCACCGCCGGACGCTCGGCCAGCCCGGCCGCCGGCGCGTTCTCGGCGTTGAGGACCAGGTGGCCGCCGCGGTGGATCTGCTCGGCGACGAGCGCCTTGATGTCGACCAGGTCGTCCAGCGACTCGGTGCCGTCCATGCCGAGGTGGTCGCGGGTGATGTTGGTGACCACCGCGACGTCGGCGCGGTCGTAGCCGAGGCCGCGCCGGACGATCCCGCCGCGCGCGGTCTCCAGCACCGCCGCCTCGACCGTCCGGTCGCCAAGCACGATCTCCGCCGACCGCGGCCCGGACGCGTCCGACCGGTGGACGAGCCGGCCGCCCACGTACACGCCCTCGGTGCTGGTCATCCCGGTGCGCACGCCGCTCAGCTCCAGCATGTGCGCGATCATCCGGACGGCGGTCGTCTTGCCGTTGGTGCCGGTCACCGACACGACCGGGACCCGCGACGGCGTCCCCGGCGGGTACATCAGGTCGATGACGTCGCCCGCCACGTCCCGGCCCTCGCCCTCGTGCGGGGCGAGATGCATGCGCAGCCCCGGCGCGGCGTTGACCTCCAGGATCCCCGCGGCGCCGCGCTCGGCGGGCAGCGGCGAGCCGACGTCGGGCAGCCGCAGGTCGATGCCGCACACGTCCATCCCGACGGCCCCGGCGGCGCGCACGCACATCGCGGCGACCTCGGGATGCAGGTCGCCGGTCACGTCCCGGCTGGTGCCGCCGGTGGACAGGTTCGCGTTGCGGCGCAGCCACACCGTCTCGCCGTCCGCGGGCACCGAGTCCGGGCCGTGCCCCTGCCGCGCGAGCAGCGCCAGCTCGGTCGCGCCGAGCGCCAGCCGGGTCAGCGGCCGGTCGTGGCCCTCGCCGCGCGCCGGGTCGGCGTTGACCCGCTCCACCAGCTCCGCGACCGTGGCCGCCCCGTCCCCGGTGATCCGCGCCGCGGTCAGCTCCGCCGCCGCCACCACCCGCCCGCCGACCACCAGCACCCGGTAGTCGCGGCCCGGGATGTAGGACTCGACGAGCACGCCGCCGTCGCCGGCCCCGGTCGTCCCGCCGGTCGCCGACGCGAACGCCGCCACCACCTCCGGCGGCTCCGACAGCTCGATGTGCACGCCCTCGCCCTGGTGCCCCGACAGCGGCTTGACCACCACCGGCGCGCCGATCTCCCGCAGCGCCGCGAGCGCCTCGGCGGGCGAGGTCGCCACCCGGCCCTCCGGGACCGGGACGCCCGCGTCCGCCAGCACCCGGTGCGCCAGCCGCTTGTCCGCCGCGATCTCCATCCCGATCGCGGACGTGCCGTCGGTCATCGCGGCCCACGCCATCCGGCGGTGCCGCCCGTACCCGAGCCGCAGCAGGTTCAGGCCGCCGACGCGGCGGACCGGCACGTCCCGCTCGCGGGCCGCGCGGGCCAGCGCCGCGGTGCTCACCCCGAGCCGTCCCGCCTCGTACTCGGCGGCGATCGGGGCCAGGTCGGCCGCCGGATCCGGCACCGGCCCGGCGAGCGCCGCGGTCACCGTCCGCACCGCCAGCTCGATCAGCATCTCCACCACGGGCGTGCCGGACGGCTCGTCCCGCGGGCACTCCAGGATCACCTCGTACTCGCCGGGGCCGCCCGCGCGGACCGTCCGGCCGAAGTAGACCTCCCGGCCGATCAGGCCGGACAGCTCCAGCGCCACGTGCTCGGTGACGTGGCCGAAGTAGGTGCCGCGGGCCATCGCGTCCAGCAGCCCGCCCGGCCGCCCGGCCGAGCAGTGGTGCGAGCGCAGCCCCGGCAGCGCGTCCAGCAGCCGCCCGGCGAAACCGGGATGGTCGGTGGTCTCCTGGCCGGTCAGGCCCCCCAGGTCGAGCCGCGCGACGGCGACGGGACGGTTCAGGTAGACGTTCGGGCCGCCGAGGCGGCGCACATGGTCGAGCCGCACGGCTAGTCCTCCCCGGGCCCGCGCATCGTGCCGATCGCCGGCAGCCGGTCGTACATCTGGAAGGAGCACCCGGCGGGCAGCAGGTGCAGGGACACGTCGAGCATCGCCATCGGCTCGTCGTCGGAGGCCGCGTAGGCGACCGTCGACTGGCCCGCGTCCACGACGGTGACGACCCCGGTGCCGACGACCGCGAACTGCCCGTCGCCCACCACGATCGCGGTGTCCTCGTCGATGCCGACGCCGAGCAGCCGGGTGTCCAGCGCGATGCCGCTGAGCAGCCGCGGCAGCCGCCCCCGCTCGTTGAAGTGCATGTCGATCAGCACGTTGTCCAGCAGCGCCAGGCCCGGCCCGACCCGCACGCTGGACGCGGCGACCTCGTGGCCGTGGCCGCCCAGGATCATCCAGTGGCCCATCGCGGTCGCGCCGGCGCTCGTTCCGGCGATCACCAGGCCCTCCTGCTCCAGCCGGCGCTTGAGCAGCTCGTTGGTCCGCGACCCGACCAGGGTCCGGATCCGCGACTGGTCGCCGCCGCTGAACAGCACGCCGGTCGCGGCCTCCAGGGCGCGCAGCGTCGCGGCGCCGTCGGCGGCGGCGCGGCCGAGCAGCCGCAGCTCCCGCACCGACGCCACGCCGAGCCGCCCGAACACGGCGGTGTACTCCTCGGCGACCTCCTCGGGCACCTCGGTCGCGGTCGTCACCACCACGATCCGCGCCTCCTCGGCGCCGGCCAGCTCGACGAACGTCTCCAGGGGGCCGGACCCGCAGGTCCGGTTCTCCGCCCCGCCTATGATCAGCAGCCGGCCCTTGCGTCCGGCGCCCCCGCTCTTCTCCCTCACACCTACCGACTACCCTTGATCACTCCGGGTAGTCTCGCGAACGCGATCAGTGGATCGGACGCGCCTCCGGAGCCCGGTTCCGCGCCTGCCGGAGCATCGTCGCGGCTGTGTCATGCTGGGCGGATGAGCGGCAGCTCTGTTCCCCCGAACGGCCGCCCCGCCCCGGCGCCCGCGGCCTCGCGCCGCCCGGCCGGCCCCGCCGCCGCCCGCGCCGCGGCGTCCGCGCACTACCTGCGAGGCGAGCCCATCGACATGTCCGCGCTCGCCGCCGAGCTGGGCGTCGGCCGCGCCACCCTCTACCGCTGGGTCGGCAGCCGCGAGCAGCTGCTCGGCACCGTGCTGGCGGAGATGACCGAGCGCACCTACCGGGTCGCCGCGCGCGGGGTGCGCGGCACCGGGCCCGAGCGGATCCTCGCCGTGCTGGAGCGGTTCATGCGGGCGGTGGTGGACGCCGCGCCGCTCCAGGCGTTCACCGAGCGCGAGCCCCGGCTGTTCATCCGGCTCGCCACGATGCCGGGCACCATCGAGGACCGCGCGACCGAGCTGCTGACCCGCGAGCTGCAGCGGGAGATCGACCGCGGCGCGCTGGCGGTGCCGCTGCCGACCCGGACGCTCGCCCAGGCCGTCGTCCGCATCGCCGACTCGTTCATGTACGCGCACTACCTCGGCGGGAACCGGCCGGAGATCGAGCAGGCGCTCGAGGTCGTGGCGCTGCTGCTGCGGCCCTGCCGGCACGACGCGCCCGCCGGTCCGGGCCGCGGGCCGCGCGACGGCGAGGGAATCTCCGAGCCCGTCTGAGCGCTGATGCTTTTAGCGGGAATGACTATTTCGTGGCATTAGTCCGCCATGAGAGGCTGGAGATCATTGGACGCGCTGTCGAACGAGGGACGGTCGGGCCGTGAGTGACATACCCCGCCGCGCGGTGACGCGGACCGCGAAGCTGGCCACGCTGCCGCTCGGCTTCGCCGGGCGCACCGCCCTCGGCTTCGGCAAGCGCACCATCGGCCGGCCCGCCGAGGCCGTCGCGCTGGAGGTGCAGCGCCGGACCGCCGAGCAGCTGTTCTCGGTGCTCGGCGAGCTCAAGGGCGGCGCGATGAAGGTCGGCCAGCTCCTGTCGATCTTCGAGGCCGGGCTGCCGGAGGAGGTCGCCGGACCGTTCCGCGCGAGCCTCACCCGCCTCCAGGAGGCCGCCCCGCCGATGCCCGCCGCGACCACGCACAAGGTCCTCGCCCAGGGGCTCGGCGCCGACTGGCGTGACCTGTTCGCCGAGTTCGACGACCGGCCGGCCGCCGCCGCCTCCATCGGCCAGGTCCACAAGGCCGTCTGGCACGACGGGCGGACCGTCGCGGTGAAGGTCCAGTACCCCGGCGCCGCCCAGGCGCTGATGAGCGACTTCAACCAGATCTCCCGGCTGAGCCGGGTGATCACGCCGCTGTTCCCCGGCGTCGAGGTCAAGCCGGTCGTCGCCGACCTCAAGCGCCGGCTGCAGAAGGAGCTCGACTACGTCGACGAGGCCCGCGCCCAGACCGCCTTCCACGACGCCTACGCCGGCGACCCCGACTTCGTCGTCCCGGCGGTCGTCGCGCAGTCGGGGAACGTCCTGGTCACCGAGTGGCTGGACGGCACCCCGCTGGCCAAGGTGATCGCGGAGGGGAGCCGGGAGGAGCGCGACCGCGCGGGCCTGCTGCTGTTCCGCTTCCTGCTGTCCGGCCCGTCCCGCTGCGAGATGATCCACATCGACCCGCACCCGGGCAACTTCCGGCTGCTGGACGACGGCCGCCTCGGCGTCATGGACTTCGGCGGCGCCGCGCACGTCCCGGCCGAGCTGCAGTGGTCGATCGGGCGGCTGCTGCGCATCGGCACGCTCGGCGACCCGGACGAGATCGTCGACGCGCTGTGGGAGGAGGGCTTCCTCACCCCGGACGCGGAGGTCGACCCCGACGAGGTGGCCGCGCTCGTCGCCCCGCACGCCGCGCCGTTCGCCGTCGACCGGTTCCGCTACACCCGCGAGTGGATGCGCGAGCAGACCGCCCGCGGCCTCGGCCTCGCCTCCGACATGCGGCCGGGCGCGCTCGCCCGCCAGTTCCGGCTGCCGCCGCAGTACCTCGCGGTCAGCCGCGCCCTCGCCGGCGGCGGCGGCGTGCTCTGCCAGCTGGAGGCGGAGGGCGACTACCGCGCCGAGGCCGAACGCTGGCTCCCCGGCTTCGCCGACGACGGCGGCCCCGACCAGGACGACGAGACCCAGGCCACCGCCTGACCCACCCGCCGCGCCTCCACGAACGCGGCGAGCGGAGGCCGCCCGCCCAAACGGGACGGGCCGCCCCGCACGGCGAACGCAGCGAGCGCCGGCGAGCGGAGGGCGCCGTCAGGAGAGGGCTTTGGCCTCTTCCTCCTCGACCTGGCGGTTCCAGTCGCGCTTGCTCGACTGCCAGCCGTCCTCGTCGCGGCCGCGGCGCCAGTAGCCGGAGATCGACAGCTGCTCCAGCGGCAGGCCGCGCTCGACGCGCAGGTGGCGGCGGAGCGTCTTGACGAAGCCGGCCTCGCCGTGCACGAACGCGTGCACCTCGCCGTCGGGGAAGTCCAGCTTCTGGACGGCCTCGACCAGCAGGTCGCCGACCTGGCCGCCGTTGCGGTGCAGCCAGACGACCTCGGTGCCGGCCGGAACGCGCAGGTCCTGCTCCTCCTCGGGCCCGGCCACCTCGATGAACACCCGGGCGGGGGCGCCGTCGGGGATCCGCTCGAGAGAGGCGCCGATCGCGGGAAGCGCGCTCTCGTCGCCGACCAGCAGGTGCCAGTCGGCCTCGGCGCGGGGCGCGTAGGCGCCGCCGGGGCCGTTGAAGAAGATCTCCTCGCCCGGACGGGCGTTCGCCGCCCACGGGCCGGCGATGCCCTTGTCGCCGTGGTGGACGAAGTCGATGGTGAGCTCCACGGCCTCGGGATCCCACGCCCGGACGGTGTAGGTCCGCACGCTCGGCCACTGGTCGCGCGGCATCTCGGCGCGGATCCTCTCCATGTCGAAGGGCTCGGGGTACGCCACGTCCGGACGCGGGAACAGCAGCTTCACGTAGTGGTCGGTGAACGCGCCGGCGCCGAACCCGCGCAGGCTCTCGCCGCCGAGCACCACGCGGATCATGTGCGGGGTGAGGCGCTCGGTGCGCAGCACCGTCCCGCGGTTGAGCTTCCGCCCCTTGCGTACCGGTTCCGTGGCCATGCGGACCTCCGCGAGTCGATCAGTAGTAATTAGGTAACCCTAACCTCTGACGCGTCAGGATTGTTCCGCCGGACCCGGCGCATTCCCCGAGACGTCCGGAGGACCAACGGCGGGAGGCCTGCCGGGGTACGGTCGGCTGGGCGGCTTCCTCTGCGCACGGGACGGGTGAGGCGGTTGGCGGTCAGCAGGCAGACGATGACGGACGAGCAGCGCAAGTCGGTCGCGCTGGAGTACCTCAAGGGATTCGACAACGGCGGCGTGACCTCGGACGGCGCCCCGCTGCTGGACCTGTTCGCCGACGACGCGCAGGTCTACTTCCCCAAGTGGGGGCTGGCGACCGGCAAGGACGCGATCGGGCGGCTGTTCGGCGACGTCGGCGCGACGATCAGGTCCATCGAGCACCACTACGCCACGTTCAACTGGGTCTTCTCCGGCGGGGACACGCTGGTGGTCGAGGGGACCAGCCACGGCGAGCACCGGGACGGGCCCTGGCGGGCGGGCGTGCCCGAGTGGGGCGCGGGCCGGTGGTGCGACGTCTTCGAGATCCGCGACTGGAAGATCCAGCGGGTCTTCATCTACCTGGACCCGGACTACGCGAGCGGCGACACGGCACGTTATCCCTGGCTGAAGGGCTAGGGCGCCGGGCGCGGACGTGGTGGGGAGCACACGCCCGCCATATATTTCACAAGTAAATTACTTGTTAAGCTTTAGTGGTGAGCGAGAAGAGCACCGGCGCGGCGGCCGTCCGGATCCGGCCACTGCCGCTGCGCGGCGTCCTGTCCGTCGGGAGGGCCGCCGACATCTGGCACAAGGCGGCCCTGAGCGCGCCCATCGCGTTCGGCGTCCCCGCGCTGGTCCTGCTGGCGCTCGGCCGGCTCGACCTCGCGCTCTACACCTCCGCCGGGTCGCTGTGCGCGATCTACTCGCACGGCGAGCCCTACGCCTCCCGCGCCCGCTTCATGGCGTGGGTGGTGCTCGGCATGCTCGCGAGCGTGGGGATCGCGCTGGTCACGGCGGCGGCGACCGACTCCACCGCGATCCGCGTCGGGGTCGCCGCGCTGCTCGCCGCCGCGCACAAGGCGCTCTGCGACGCGGCCCGCACCGGTCCGCCCGGCGGCCTCATCCTCACCTTCATCACGGCGAGCTGCCTGTTCGTCCCGCACCAGCGGCTCGCCGACGTCCCGTTCCACCTGGCCCTCGGCCTCGCCGGCGGCGCGGTCGCCTGGCTGGTGGTCATGGCGCCCGCACTCGTCCGCCCGGACGGTCCGGAGCGGACGGCGGTGGCCCGCGCCCTGGAGGCCGCGGCCCGGCTCGCCGCCGTCGAACCGGGGGCCACGGCACGGGTCCGCCACGACGCGGCCGCCGCGATCAACGCCGCCTGGCACACGCTGCTTTGGGTGGGCGCGCGAACCCCGGCCCGGGCCGCGAACCGGCGGGCGCTCGAACGCCTCGTCGCGCACGTCGGGACCGTCGTCGCCGGGGCTCCGGACGACCCGGACCGGCTCGCCGGCTGGGCCGCGGACCTGCGCCGCAACCGGCCCGTGCCCCGGCCGCCCGCCCGTCCGGGGGAGGAGGACGAGCTCGCGGGGATCGCCGCCGAGCGGGCCGCCGCCGCGCCGCGCGGGATCCGGGGCGTGCTGGAGGCGCTGGGGCCCGGGTCGCCACTGCTCCCCATCGCCGCGCGCGTCGCCGTCGGCGCCGCACTGGCCGGCTGGGCGTCGGCGGCGCTCGGCGTTGGCCGCCCCTACTGGGCGGTCGTGACCGCCGCCGCCGTCTTCCAGGCCAACATCACCCTCAGCTGGCGCCGCGGGCTGCAGCGCGCCGTGGGCAACCTGGCCGGGCTCGCGCTGTTCACCGTCCTGCTCCCCACGACCCGCATCGGTGGGCTCGCGCTGGTCGCCGCCGTGATGGCGCTCCAGTTCTGCACCGAGGCGACCATGGCCCGCAACTACTGGCTGGGCAGCGTGTTCGTGACGCCGATGGCGCTGCTGATGGTCGAGCTGGCCGCCCTCCAGTCCGCCGGGCGGCTGGCGGCCGAGCGCTGGCTGGACACCTGCGTGGGCGTGGTGGCCGGGCTGCTGAGCTGCGCGCTCGTCACCAACCGCCGCGCCACTGGCCGGATTGGCGCTGCGCTCGACCGGCTGGACGCCGCGACGGCCGCCGCCCGCTCGACCGACGCCGCCACCGTGGACCCGCCGCAGATCGCGCGGGCGCGCGAACGCCTCACGTCCGCGCTGGTGGAGCTGCGCGACGCGGTGGACGTCGCGTCCGGCGAATGGTGGCAGGAGGCGCTGCCCGAGGAGCGCGTGGAGCGGGCCGAACGCGAGGCGCACCGGGCGCTCGCCGCGCTCGCTCCCGCACGCGCCGTCGCGTCCCGGGCGGCGTGACGGGCGTACGATCGCCCGGACGGGACACGGATGTGACAGCGCAAGGGGTGCCGTGGAGGACGTGGTCGCCGAGGTGATCCGCCAGTGGCGGGCGATCCACCCCGGGCTGGACACCGCCCCGCTGGCGGTGATCGGGCGGATCACCCGCTGCGCCGCGCTGCTCCAGCAGGCTGAGGAGGGCCCGCTGAGCCGCGAGGGCCTCGTCCGGGCCGAGTTCGACGTGCTGACCGCGCTGCGCCGGCTCGGGCCCGGCGTCACCCCGACCCGGCTCGCCCGCGAGACGTTCTCCTCCGGCGCCGCGGTGACCAAGCGGCTCCGCCGGCTCCAGGAGCGCGGCCTGGTCGAGCGGCGCCCCGACGAGCGGGACCGGCGCGTCCAGCACCTGGCGCTCACCGAGGACGGCCGGGCGCTCATCGACCGGATCATGCCGGACCAGGTCGGGTACGAGTCCGCGCTGCTGTCGGGGCTGCCGCAGGAGCGGCGCGAGGAGCTGGCGGGCGCGCTCGCCGAGCTGCTCGTCGTCCTGGAGGGCAGGCTCGGCGGGCTGATCGGGTAGCGCGGCGGCCGGAGAATCCGGAGGACCCGGAGGCCCGGCGCCGCGGCCGTCGCGGGCGCTGTCCGGTATCGGGCCGTGTAGGGGGCGCTCGCCGGGGGAAGGAACGCGGGCAGTGATCATCAACTGTGCCGTGCGTCACACCCTGGAGGAGGAGAGATGACCCAGCCCGCGAGAGGGCGCAGGCTCCCGGATCTCGTCATCGAGATGTCCGCGGAGTTCGCCGGGACGCTCATCCTCATCCTCTTCGGGATCGGCGTCGTCGCGCAGGCCGTCGCGGGCAGCGGCCTCGGCGAGCCGCAGAGCCTCGGCGGCCACGACGCCATCGCCTGGGCCTGGGGCATCGCGGTCACGCTCGGCGTCTACGTGTCGGCGCGGCTCAGCGGCGGTCACCTGAACCCGGCGGTGACCGTGGCGCTCGCGGTCTTCAAGGGCTTCTCCTGGCGCAAGGTGGTCCCGTTCATCTTCGCCCAGGTCCTCGGCGCGTTCGTCGCGGCGCTGATCGTCCGCTGGGACTACAACGAGATCCTGCACAAGTTCGATCCGGGGCACACCGCCAAGTCGCAGTTCGTGTTCTCCACGATGCCCGGCAACGGCTCGCTGCCGATCCACACCTGGGGCGCGTTCCGCGACCAGGTCATCGGCACGGCCATCCTGCTGTTCCTGATCCTCGCGCTGACCGACGCGCGCAACTCGCCGCCGCTGGCGAACATGGCGCCGTTCATCATCGGGCTGATCGTGGTGGCGATCGGGATGGCGTTCGGGTCGGACGCGGGGTACGCGATCAACCCGGCGCGCGACTTCGGGCCCCGGCTCGCCCAGTTCATCACCGGCTACGACAGCGCCTGGCGAGACCAGTACGGGGACCTGTACTTCTGGGTGCCGATCGCCGGGCCGCTGATCGGCGGCGTGCTCGGCGCCGGACTGTACCTCCTGTTGATCGGACGGCACATCCCCGAGGAGGGCCCGGGCGGCGTCGAGCCGAGGCCCGAGTACGACGTTGAGTGACGGGCGCTTCCCGTCCCCGCGCAGAAAGGCAGAGCCCGCATGGCCGACTTCGTCGGAGCGCTCGACCAGGGCACCACCAGCACCCGGTTCATGATCTTCGATCACGGCGGCAACGAGGTCGCCCGCCACCAGCTCGAGCACGAGCAGATCCTGCCGCGCGCGGGCTGGGTGGAGCACAACCCCACCGAGATCTGGGAACGCACCCGCGCGGTCGTCCAGACGACCCTGAACAAGGCGAACCTGCACCACGACGACCTGGCCGCGTTCGGCATCACCAACCAGCGCGAGACCACGCTGGTGTGGAACCGCCGCACCGGGCGGCCGTACTACAACGCGATCGTCTGGCAGGACACCCGCACCGACCGGATCGCCTCCGCGCTCGAACGCGACGACCGGGGCAAGACGATCCGGCACCGCGCGGGCCTGCCGCCGGCCACCTACTTCTCCGCCGGCAAGGTCCAGTGGATCCTGGAGAACGTCGACGGGGCGCGCGAGGCCGCGGAGAACGGCGAGGCCGTCTTCGGCAACATGGACACCTGGGTGCTGTGGAACCTGACGGGCGGGACGGACGGCGGCGTGCACGTCACCGACGTCACCAATGCCAGCCGCACCATGCTGATGGACCTGGAGACCCTCGACTGGGACGACGAGCTGCTGTCGTTCTTCGGCATCCCGCGCTCGATGCTCCCGGAGATCAGGCCGTCGTCCGCGCCCGAGCCGTACGGCGTGACGCGGGCGAACGGACCGCTCGGCGGCGAGGTGCCGCTGACCGGCATCCTCGGCGACCAGCAGGCCGCGACGGTCGGGCAGGTGTGCTTCTCGCCGGGCGAGGCCAAGAACACCTACGGAACCGGCAACTTCCTGCTGCTCAACACCGGTGAGGAACTCGTCCGGTCCAAGGCGGGGATGCTCACGACCGTTTGCTACAAGTTCGGTGACGCTCCGGCGGTGTACGCGCTGGAGGGCTCGATCGCGGTGACGGGGTCGGCGGTGCAGTGGCTGCGCGACCAGCTCGGCATCATCTCCGGCGCATCCCAGAGCGAGAACCTGGCCCGGCAAGTCGAGGACAACGGCGGCGTCTACTTCGTGCCCGCGTTCTCCGGCCTGTTCGCCCCCTACTGGCGCTCGGACGCCCGCGGCGCCATCGTCGGCCTCTCCCGCTTCAACACCAACGCCCACCTGGCCCGCGCCACCCTCGAATCCATCTGCTACCAGTCGCGGGACGTCGTCGAGGCCATGCGCGAGGACTCCGGCGTCACGCTGGACGTGCTGAAGGTCGACGGCGGTGTGACGGCGAACGAGCTGTGCATGCAGATGCAGGCCGACATCCTCGGCGTCCCGGTGTCGCGGCCGGTGGTCGCCGAGACCACCGCACTCGGCGCCGCCTACGCCGCCGGCCTGGCCGTCGGATTCTGGAACAACACCGACGAACTGCGCCAGAACTGGAACGAGGACAAGCGCTGGCTCCCCACCTGGGACGACGAGCAGCGCGAGAAGGGCTACGCCGGCTGGAAGAAGGCGGTCGAGCGCACCTACGGCTGGGTGGACGTCGACTGACCGAACCGCGAGGTGATCTCGTCGATCGTCCGCAGGATCGCGACGGTCTCGTCCAGCGGCATCAGCGGCGACTCGGTGAGGCCGGCGCGCAGGCAGCGCGCCACCTCCTGCGCCTGGTAGGTGTAGCCGTGCCCCTCGATGTCGGCGGTGAGGACCTCCGGGTCGCCGCCGGTCCGCACGACCGTCATCGACGCGGGACGGTAGAACGGGGACGCGACGTCGATGCGGCCCCGCGTCCCGACCACGGTCGCGGCGTGCGGCGAGTCGCCCCGCAGGCCGCAGTGCAGCAGCGCCACCGCGCCCGAGGCGTACCCGAGCAGGATGCCGGTGTTGGCGTCCACGCCGGTCGGCGCGGGTGACGTGGTGGCCTGCACGGACGCGGGCGCGCCGAGCAGCGGCCAGGCGAACGACAGCGGGTAGCAGCCGAGGTCGAGCAGCGCGCCGCCGCCGAGCTCCGGCGACCACAGCCGGTGCGCCGGGTCGTAGGCGCTGGTGATGGAGAAGTCGGCGTACACGGCCGTGACGTCGCCGATCGCCCCTTCGGCGACCAGCTCGCGCAGCCGGCGGACGAGCGGGCTGAACCGCGTCCACATGGCCTCCATGGCGAACACGCCGCGCTCGCGGGCGAGGGCCACCAGCTTCTCGGCGTCGGCGGCGCCGGTGGTGAACGGCTTCTCCACCAGCACGGCCCGGCCCGCCTCCAGGCACTGCCGCGCCGGCTCGTAGTGCATGGGGTGCGGGGTGGCGACGTACACGACGTCGACGCCGCCGTCCGCGGCGAGATCGGCGTAGGAGCCGTGCGCCCGGGGGATGCCGTACCGCTCGGCGAACGCGGCGGCGGTGCCGTGCGAGCGCGAGCCCACGGCGACGACCTCGTGGTCGGGGAGGCGCAGCACGTCCTCGGTGAACACGGCGGCGATGCCGCCCGTCCCGAGGATCCCCCAGCGCAGCGGTGAGTCGGTCATGGGCCGATCGTACGGGGTGGCGGTCCTTCACCGGGCCGGGCGGATGATCTAGCATCCGCCGAGACGGTCCGTAACTGATTACTCACTGTCCGTGCTCGATCCGTCCGAGAGGAAGCCCATGAACCGACGACTCACCGGAGCGGTGACCGCCTCGATCGCACTCGCCGCGGTCGCGTCCGGCCCGGTCGCCGAGGCGCACGCCTCCGGCCCCGCGGCGCCGAGAGGCCGCGCGGAGGTCGACTTCACCGGGATCGTCGCGCTCAGCAACTGCTCGGGCTCCCTCGTGCGGGGCCCGCGGTCGCGGGACTCCGACAAGGCGCTGGTCCTCACCAACGGCCACTGCCTGGAGGGCGGGATGCCCAAACCGGGGCAGGTCATCGTCGACCGGCCGTCCGCCCGGACGTTCACGCTCCTCGACCGGACGGGCCGCGCGACGCTCGGCAGGCTGAAGGCCACCAGGGTCGAGTACTCCACCATGACCGACACCGACGTGACCGTGTACCGGCTGGACGAGAGCTACGCGGCCGTCCGCAAGCGGTACGGCGTCCCGGCGCTGCGGCTGTCGGCCGCCAGGCCCCGCGAGGGCGCCGAGATCCGGGTCGTGTCGGGCTACTGGAAGGCCGTCTACGGCTGCAAGATCGACGCGACCGTGTACCGGCTCCGGGAGGCCGGCTGGACCTGGAAGGACTCCATCCGGTACGCGCCGCAGTGCCAGACGATCCACGGCACGTCCGGCTCCCCGGTCATCGACGCCAGGACGCACCATGTCGTCGCCGTCAACAACACCGGCAACGACGACGGCGAGCGCTGCACGCTGAACAACCCGTGCGAGGTCGACCGCAGGGGGAACGTCACCGTCCACCACGGGACCCACTACGCCCAGCAGACCTACCTGCTCGCCCGCTGCCTCGGCAAGGGAAACGACGTGGTGCTGGGCGGGTCCTGCGCGCTGCCGAGGCCCTGACCCGCGTCAGCCCCGCGAGCCGCGTCAGCCCTCGTGACCCGCGTCAGCCCTCAGCGAGCAGGCCGCCGCGCAGCCGCTCCAGGGTCGCGCGCAGCAGCCGCGACACGTGCATCTGCGACAGGCCGACCTGCTCGGCGATCTGCGTCTGCGTCTTGTTGCCGAAGAACCGCAGCAGCAGGATCGTGCGCTCGCGCTCCGGCAGCTCGTCGATCAGCGGCCGCAGCGCGTTGCCGTCGATGAGGCTCTGCAGGGCGGGGTCGTCGGAGCCGAGCCGCTCGCCGACCGTCGCCGCGTCACCGTCGGTGATGCCGTCCGCCGGGGCCTCCAGCGACAGCGGACGGTAGGCGTCGCAGGCGACGATGACCTCCACCGTCTCCTCCTCGGTGATCCCCATGAGCCCGGCGATCTCCCGCGTGGTGGGGGAGCGGCCGTGCGCGCGGACGAACTCCTGGACGGTGCTCTGCAGCACCGGGCGCAGCTCCTGGATGCGCCGCGACACCCGCACGCCCCACGTCTTGTCCCGGAAGTGCCGCTTCACCTCGCCCGTCACCACCGGATAGGCGTAGGTGACGAACCGGTCGCCCACCTCGGGGTCGAACCGGTTGATGGCCTTGACGAGCCCCAGGTAGGCGACCTGCTGCAGGTCGTCCAGCGGCTCTCCCCGGTTGGCGTACCGGCGGGCGACGCCCCGGACGAGCGCCGCGTGCATCTCCACGATCCGCGCCCGCAGCGTCTCGCGCCGCGGATCGTCGGGCGCCAGCCGGTTCATCTCGGCCAGCAGGAGCTCGGCCTGGCCGTCCCCGAACCGGGGGAACCGGTCCTCGGACCGGCCGGGAGCGGACGGACGCGCCGACGTCATGGGGGTCGTTCTCCTTCGCTGCTGAGGCCGGCGAGAGGCGGGGGTGCTGATCGCTTCGGCCTCGTCCCTCTACCCGGCGATCCGCCCCTCACACCGGGAGCCGGCGTCGGCGCAGGCAGAGGGGGAATCGAGGGCGCCGATCCGGGGAAGAGGGGGCGCATGGCGCTCGAGGAGATCACCACGCTGGACCGGCTCGCCGATCTGCTGGAGGCCCGTCCCGGGCTGTTCGTCCGCTGGTCGGCCGGGCCGGAGGCCGACCAGGCGGCCCCCAACAGCACCGACGGGCTGACGGGCGCCGAGCTGCCGGGGCTGTCGGCGAACCCGCTCGCCGTCGAGCCGTGGTGGGGGGACCGGTCCACGGTCCTGTGGGTGGCCCGCCGGCTGCACGACTACTCCCACCTGGAACGGGCCCGCGCCGCGGGCGTCCGGCCGTGGGTGCTGGAGGGCGCGGAGGTCGGCCGCGGCCCCGACAACGAGCCGCTGGTCGCCCGCGTGACACCGGTCGCCCTCGTCGGCAAGCAGGTCCTCGACGAGGCCACCGAGGTCCTCGAACGCGAGCGGCGCGGCGTCTGGGGACCGCTGGACCGCGAGCGCCCCTGACCGGCCGGCGCCCGTGTAGAGGCAGGCCGGGCGGGTAGCGGGCGGGTGACGGATGAAGGGGAGCCCCGTGAGCACGATCACCGAGTCGGTCAACGTCACCGTTCCGATCCGCGTCGCCTACGACCAGTGGACGCAGTTCGAGGAGTTCCCCCGCTTCATGGAGGGCGTCGAGGAGGTCCGCCAGCTGGACGACACCCGGCTGCACTGGACCGTCCGGATCGCCGGGGTCACCCGCGAGTTCGACGCGCGCATCACCGAGCAGCTGCCGGACGAGCGCGTCGCGTGGACGTCGCTGGAGGGACCCAGGCACGCCGGCGTGGTGACCTTCCACCGCCTCGACGACGACACCACCCGCGTCACCGCGCAGATGGAGTTCGCCCCCGAGGGGCTCGTGGAGAAGGCCGGCGACAGGATCGGCGCGCTCAACCGCCGGGTCAAGACCGATCTGCAGCGGTTCAAGACGTTCATCGAGGCGCGCGGCGTGCAGACGGGCGGGTGGCGCGGCCAGGTCGACCGTCCCGGGCCCTGACCGGGCACGGAGCGCTCGGGCCCGGCCAGGTCCGCTTCCGGTGGATCGGTAGACTGGATGCCGCGCTTCTCCGGGGAGGAGCGCTGCGGCGGTGGGGCCCGCCGTCCCCGCGACGGGGAGAACCGCGGTGCACGCCGCCAACGGTCCCTACCGGTGACCGATGTTTCCGCTGGTAGGAGTGTGCCGTGCCCGACGCCGTGACCGGTCGTCCCGTCGATCCCGACATCGATCTCAGCGTGCCGCGGCAGCGGTTCGAGCTTCGGCGCGCGCCCTGGACGACGCTCGCCGCCATCGCGGCGGGCGGGATCCTCGGGGCCCTCGCCCGGTACGGGGTCACCGAGGCGCTGCCGTACCGCCCGGGGGAGTTCCCCTGGCCGGTGTTCTGCATCAACGTGTCCGGCTGCCTGCTGATCGGTGCGCTGATGGTGCTGATCACCGAGGTCTGGCGGGTGCACCGGCTCGTCCGGCCCTTCCTCGGCGTCGGGGTGCTGGGCGGCTACACCACCTTCTCGACCCACATCGTCGACTTCCAGAAGGCGCTGTCGGCCGGGGCGCCCGGGGTGGGACTGTCGTATCTCGGGGGGACGCTCGTCGCCGCGCTCGCCGCGATGTTCGCGGGCGTCCGGCTGACCCGCCTCGCCGTCCGCGCGCGCCGGAAGGAGCGCTCATGAGGATCCAGGGCCCGGCGCTGCGGCTGACCGTCTTCGTCGGGGAGAGCGACCGGTGGCACCACCGGCCGCTGTACACCGAGATCGTGCACCGCGCCCACCGGGCCGGGCTCGCGGGCGCCAGCGTGCTGCGCGGATGCGAGGGGTACGGCGCGTCCAGCCGCATCCACACCTCCCGCATCCTGTCGCTGTCGGAGGACCTGCCGATGGTGATCGTGATCGTGGACGCCGAGCGGAAGATCCGCGACTTCCTGCCGCAGCTGGACGAGCTGGTCGAGGAGGGGCTGGTGATCATCGATCCGGTCGAGGTGATCCGCTACACCGGCCGCGGGGCGGAGGGGAAGGCGTGACCGTCCTGCTCATCGCGCTGGGCGCGGCGCTGGGGGCGCCGCTGCGCTACCTCACCGACCGGGCCGTCCAGGCGCGCCACGACTCGGTGTTCCCGTGGGGGACGTTCACCGTCAACGTGGCGGGGTCGGCGCTGCTGGGGTTCCTGGCGGCGCTGCCCGCGTCCGGGGGAGCGCTGGCGTTCGCCGGGACGGGCTTCTGCGGCGCGCTGACGACCTACTCCACGTTCGGTTACGAGACGCTCCGGCTGGCCGAGGACGGCGCCCGCTTCTACGCGGTCCTCAACGCGGGCGCGAGCATCGCCGGCGGGCTCGGCGCGGCGTACTGCGGGATGGCCCTCGCGCAGGCGTTCGCGGGCTGACCGCCCATCCTGCGCGCTCACACGGCACTGCGCCGTGATCCTGGCGCGGCCCAGGCTCGCTGACCGAAGGACCTGGCAGAACCTGGCCGGCGAGTGGGCCGCGAAGTGACTGTGCCCCCTCGGCCCATTCGGTAAACCGTCAGGTGTCTCACTGTCACCGACATGGGACGACGCCCTCCGGGTAGCAGGCATCAGCGTGCGACCGAGGGAGGGAAAAAGGATGACCCGCAGCGACCTGCCCGCGGCGCCGCTCACCGCGATTGCGGCCGCCGCGGCCCGGGGCGGCTGAGCGCGGCGTGCGGACACTGGTGACCGGATGGCCGAGCTTCCTGCACGGTGAGGCCACCGCAGGGGACGTGCTGGCGATGGAGGCCGTCCGGCGGGCGCTCGACGGCGCGGGGATCGGCTGCGACCTCGCCTGGAGCCCGGTCTTCCGGCCGGGCGGGCTCGACCTCGACCGGGCGGACCCGGCCCGGTACACCCATCTGGTGTTCGCCTGCGGGCCGCTGCACGGTGCCCAGATCGAGGAACTGCACCACCGGTACGCGCGCTGCCGGCGCGTCGCGGTGGGGGTGTCGGTCATCGATCCGGACGACCCCGCCGTCACCGGCTTCGACGCCGTCCTGCCGAGGGACGACCAGCGGGCCGCGCCGCGGCACGACCTGGCGGCCCTGCCGGGGACCGCTTCTGTGCCGGTCGCCGGCGTCATCCTGGCTCCCGGCCAGCGCGAATACGGCGCGCGCCGCCGCCACGACCGCGTGCAGGAGGAGCTGACGGACTGGCTCGCCGCCCGCGAGTGCGCGCGGCTGCCCCTCGACACCCGGCTCGACCCGCGCGACTGGCGGCTGTTCTCGACCGCCGCCGAGCTGGAGTCGGCGCTGCGCCGCCTCGACGTGGCCGTCACGACCCGGCTGCACGGCCTGGTCCTGGCGTTGAAGAACGGCGTCCCCGCGCTGGCCGTGGACCCGGTGGCCGGCGGCGCCAAGGTCGCCGCGCAGGCCCGCGCCTGGTCGTGGCCGGCGCTCGTCGTCACCGGCGAGGAAGAGGAGCCGCCGCTGCTGGACCCGGCGGAGCTGGACCGGTGGTGGCGGTGGTGCCTGTCGCCGGAGGCCGCCGGACGGGTCCCGGCCGGGCCCCCGTCCGACGGCCTCCTGGCCGACCTGCTGGCCGCCCTGCGCCGCTAGGCCGGGCGGGCGACGAGCAGCTCGCGGGAGAACCACTCGATCGTGGAGCGCAGCCCCTCCTCGATGCCGAACCGCGGGCGCCAGCCGAGCAGCTCCTCGGCGAGCGTGGTGTCGGGCCGCCGCACCTTCGGGTCGTCCTGCGGCCGGTCGATGAACCGGATCCGCGACGGCGACCCGGTCAGCTCGATGATCACCCGGGCGAGCTCGGCCATCGAGATCTCGTAGGGGCTGCCGATGTTGACCGGCCCCGGGTGCTCGGACATGGCGAGCGCGATGATGCCGCGGACGGTGTCGCACACGTGGCAGATCGACCGGGTCTGCGAGCCGTCCCCGGTCACGGTGAGGTCCTCGCCGGTCAGCGCCTGCCGCAGGAACGTCGGGATCGCCCGGCCGTCGTCGGGGCGCATCCGCGGCCCGTAGCTGTTGAAGATCCGCACGATCGCGGTGTCCAGGCCGCGCGAGTGCCGGAACGCCGACGTCAGCGCCTCGCCGAACCGCTTGGCCTCGTCGTAGACGCTGCGCGGCCCGACCGGGTTCACGTTGCCCCAGTACGTCTCGGGCTGCGGGTGCACCAGCGGGTCCCCGTACACCTCGGAGGTGGAGGCCAGCACGAACCGGGCGCCCTTCTCCTCGGCGAGCTCCAGCGCGTTGCGGGTGCCCTGGCTGCCCACCTCCAGCGTCTGGATCGGGTAGCGCAGGTAGTCGGCCGGGGACGCCGACGAGGCCAGGTGGAACACGTAGCCGACGTCGCCGGGCACGTGCACGGGCTCGGTCAGGTCGCGCCTGAGGAACCGGAAGTCCCGCCGGTCGGCCAGGTGCGCGATGTTGCGGGACGTCCCGGTCAGCAGGTTGTCCAGGCAGACCACCGAGATGTCCTGCGCCAGCAGCGCCTCGCACAGGTGCGAGCCGAGGAAGCCGGACCCTCCGGTCACGACGGCGCGGGGATGCCTCATGAGTTCCTCCTAAGCGTGTAGCGTGAGCGCCTTGCCGGCGGCCTCGACGGCCTCGTCCGCGGAGATCTCCAGCAGACCCGGATGGGGCTCGCGGCCATGCGGGTCGCCGCACCGCCCGGCCCACAGCACCCGGTGCTCGGCGCGGTCGGGGGGACCCCACCGCGCGGGCGGCGTCGGCCCGAACAGCAGGACCGACGGGGTGCGGAAGGCGGTGGCGAGGTGCGCGACCCCGGTGTCGCCGCACACCACCAGCCGGGCGCCCGCCACGAGGGCGGCCAGCTCCGGCAGGTGGGTGCGGCCCGACAGGTCGTCGCGCGGGTCCAGCCCGGCGAGCTCCACGACCTCGCGCGCGAGCGGCGCCTCGGCGGGGCCGCCGGTGACGACGACGCGCTCGCCGCCGGCGCGCAGCGCCGCCGCGACCGCCGCGAACCGCTCGGCCGGCCAGCGCCGCGCCGGGAACGCCGCGCCCGGATGGACGACGACGGCGCCGGGCGCCGGCGAGGCGACCGGCGGCGGCGCCAGGTCCAGGTCGCCGGGGTCGGCGTCGAACCCGTAGGCGCACAGCAGCCGGCACCAGCGCGCCACCTCGTGCTCGCCGGGGTCCGAGTCCGGGCCGTCGGTGTGCAGCGCGCCGGTGTGCGCGAACGCCAGCAGCCGGCCGGGCCGCAGCGCCGCCAGCAGCCGGTGGCTCTGCGGGCCCCGGCCGTGCAGGTTGACCGCGACGTCCACGGGGCCGGCGGGCGGCAGCGGGCCGAGGCCCGCGTCCGCCGGCAGGACGTCGTCCACCGCGCCGGTGGCCAGGGCCAGCGGCGCCAGCGCGGGCGGCGCGGCGAGCGTGATCCGCGCGCCGGGCATCCCGCGCCGCAGCGCCCGCAGTGCGGGCACGGCGGTGAGCAGGTCGCCCAGCCCGAGCGCCCGCAGCACCAGCGCGCGGCGGGCGGCCGTCACGGCCACGAGGGCTCCTCGGACTGGCACACCACCATCTCGCGCACCTCGCAGCCCGCCGGCTGCGCGAGCACGAACGCGATCGTGGCGGCCACGTCCTCGGGCTTGTTCAGCTTGGCGTCCGGGCCGGGCTTGTACTGCTCGGTGCGGCCGTCGAAGAACGCGGTGTCCATCCCGCCCGGCACGATCATCGTCACGCCGACCTTCCCGGCCAGCTCGGCGGCCAGCGCGCGGGTGAACCCGACGACGCCGAACTTCGACGCGCAGTACGCGGTGGCGTCGCTGACCGCCCGCAGCCCCAGCGTCGAGGCGACCGTGACGATCCGCCCGCTCGGCTCGTTCTCCAGGTAGGGGAGCGCGGCGCGGATCACCGCGGCGGTGCCGAGCAGGTTCACCTGGACGACCCGCTCCCAGTCCTCGGCGGGCACGTCGCACAGCGTGCCGCACGCGTCGGTCCCGGCGGCGGTGACGACCGCGTTCAGGCCGCCCGCCGAGCGCGCCAGACCGTGCACGGCGCGCTCGGCGCAGCGCCGGTCGGCCAGGTCGGCCTGCATGTGCTCGAAGTCGTCCTTCGGGGGGTGCCGGTCCAGGATCAGGGGGCGCCCTCCGTCTTCGGCGACCTTCCGCGCGACGGCCGCGCCGAGGCCGGAGGCTCCGCCGGTGATGAGGACGTTCATGAGGCGTTTCCCTTCGTGGTGGACAGCAGGCGCGTGGTGGAGCGCCCTTCCAGCAGAGGCAGCAGGACCACCTCGCCGTTGTGCGCCCGGACCGTCTCGGCCTCGGGCAGGATCGTCCCGGCGTAGTCGGCGCCCTTCACCCAGACGTCGGGGCGCAGCCGCTCCAGCAGCGGCGCCGGGGTGTCGTCGTCGAACACGACCGCGGCGTCCACGTCGCTGAGCGCCTCCAGCACCCGGACGCGGTCCGCTGCGGGCGTCACCGGGCGGGTCGGGCCCTTGCGGCGGCGCACCGAGGCGTCGGAGTTGACGCAGACGATCAGGCAGTCGCCGAGCCGCCGGGCCTGCTGCAGCATGCTGACGTGCCCGGCGTGCAGCAGGTCGAAGCAGCCGCCGGTCGCCACGACCGTGCCGCCCGCGCGGCGCGTCCGCTCGACCACGTCCCAGGCGTCCTCCCCGCGCTCGGGGACGAGCCGGGCCGTGCCGGTCTCGGCGAGCTGCGTCGAGACCGCCGCCGCGGCGCCCGACCGGACGAACTCCGACGCGCGCCGCACCCCCTCGGTGACGGCGCCGGCGAGCGTCCCGCCGTCGGCGAGCGCCTCCACCGTCCCGGCCGCGAAGCTGTCGCCCGCGCCGCAGGAGTCGCCGCGCGCCGGCCGGGCGGGCGCCAGGAACGGCGCCTCCGACCCGTCGCACAGCAGCGCGCCCTCGGACCCGAGCGTCACCGCCACGCCCTCCAGGCCCCAGGACCGGCCGAGGTACCGGCCGCGCCGGCCCGCCGCCGACAGCCCGAACCCGGTGATGTCGGCGCCGTCCGCGGCGGCGAGCCGGGCCGCCTCCTCCTCGTTCGGGGTGAGCAGCCGCGTGCCCGGCACCGGCGGCTCGCCGCGCGGATGCGGGTCCCACACGATCGGGACGCCGCGCGGCAGCGCGCTCAGCAGCGACCGGACGGCGCGATGCCGCGTCACGCCCCGCCCGTAGTCGGAGACGAGCACCGCGCCCGCCCCCGCGATCGCGTCGGTGACGCGCGGGCCGACGGGCCCGTCGAGGGCCTGCCCTTCCCCGGCGTCCAGGCGCGCCACCGACTGGCCTCCCGACCTGATGCGCAGCTTGCAGGGCGTCCCGCCGTGCAGGTGGAACGCGGCGACCTCCACGTGCCGCTCCAGCATCGCGCGCAGCCTGCGTCCCGGATCGTCGTCGGCGAGCGCCGTGACGAGCACGACCTCCCGCCCGCCCGCCGCCGCGAGCAGGGCGGCCAGGCCCGCGCCGCCGGGGCGCGGGCGCTCCTCCGCCTGCTCGACGACCGGGACGGGCGCGTCCGGGCACAGCCGGCTGCTCGTGCCGACGATGTCGACGTCGAGCAGGACGTCGCCCACCACGACCAGTGGTGCGCTCATCTGGTCACCCCCAGCGCGTCGTCGACCACCCCGCACAGCAGGTGCACCGCGGCGAGGTGGATCTCCTGGACGGTCGACGTCGTGGCCGCCCGCACGGTGACCGCGTCGTCGCAGGCGTCGGTGAGCGGGTTCGGGCCGGGCCCGGTGACCGCCCACGCCGTCATGCCGATCTGGCGCGCCCGGTCCGCCGCCGCGATCACGTTGGGGCTGCGGCCGCTGGTCGACAGGCACACCAGCACGTCGCCGCGCCGGCCGTGCGCCTGCACCTGCCGGGCGAACGCGTTCACCGCGCCGTAGTCGTTGCCGATCGCCGTGAGGGAGGAGGTGTCGCCGTGCAGCGGGATCGCCGACAGCGGCCGCCGCTCGTCCTCGAACCGGCCGACCAGCTCGGCGGTCAGGTGCTGCGCCTCCGCGGCGCTGCCCCCGTTCCCGCAGGCCAGCAGCCGTCCGCCGGCGCGCAGCACGCCCGCCAGCCGGCGGCCCCAGGCCTCGATGGTGGGGACCTGCGCGCGGAACGCCAGCGCCGCCTCGGCGAGCGCCTCCAGCCGCCGGTCCTGCGCGGTCGCGGTCCGCGTCCGCGCGATCCGTTGCGTGGTGGTGGTCATCAGGCGGCCACCCCGCTCAGCGCGGCGGCGCGCTCGTAGACGCCGGCGGTGTCGGCGGCGACGCGCGTCCAGGAGTAGCGGTCGCGGGCCCGGTCGCCCGCCGCGAAGCCCATCGCGGCGCGGCCGGACGGGTCGTCCAGCAGCGCGCGGATCGCGGCGGCCGCCGCCTCCGGGTCGCGCGGCGGGACCAGCACCCCGGTGGCGCCGTCCACGACGGTGTCCAGGTGGCCGCCGACGGCGCTGGCCACGACGGGGACACCGCACGCCATCGCCTCCAGCGGCACCATGCCGAACGGCTCGTACCAGGGCAACGTCACGACCAGGCTCGCCGACCGCAGCAGCGGCGGGACCTCCTCGCGGCCGAGCCGGCCGAGGAACTCCACCCGCCCGGCGACGCCCGCGTCCCGGGCGACCCCGCGCAGCCTGCGCACCTCCGGGTCGCCGTCCAGCTCTGCCCGCGGCGGCCCGCCGGCGACGGCCAGTTCGGCGTCCGGCAGGTGCGCCAGCGCCCGGATCGCGGTGTCGACGCCCTTGCGCTCGACGAGCCGCGACAGCACCACGAGGCGGTGCCGTTCGCGGCCGTCGCAGCTGTGCCCGTCCGGGGTGAAGAGCTCGAGGTCGACGCCGCAGGGCACCACCGAGATCCGCTCGCGCGGCACGTCCATCGCGGCCAGTTCGGCGACCTCGTCGGAGCAGGTGGCGATGACGGCGTCGGCGGCGCGGCCGAGCGCGCGCTCCAGCCGCAGCCGCGCCGCCGGGCTGGTGTCCTTGCCGCCCTGGTGGCGCCGCTTCACGGTGCCGAGCGCGTGGTAGGTCTGCACGACCGGGACGCGCCGCGACGAGGCCGGCGCGGCCGCCTGGGCCGCGGCGAGCCCGCTCATCCAGAAGTGCGCGTGCGCCACGTCCGGCGGCTCGGCGGCCCAGCGCCGCTCCAGGTAGTCCCCGAAGTCGCGCATCCAGGGCAGCAGGTCGTCCTTGGCGACGTGCTCGGCGGGCCCCGCCGGGACGTGCTCGACGGTCACGCCGGGCGCCAGCCGCACCCGGCGCGGCAGGGCGGGCGAGTCCCGCCGCGTGTAGACGGTCACGCAGTGGCCCTGGCGGCCGAGCTCGGACGCCAGCTCCGCGACGAACACGTTCTGGCCGCCGCCGTCCGCTCCGCCCAGCCCGGCCCTGGCGGCCAGCGGGCTGGCGTGCTCGGAGATCATGGCTATTCTCATCGCGTTACCTCCGTGAGAGTTCGCTCCCAGTCGCGCAGGAACCGCGGCAGGCCGTAGCGTTCGACGGCGTACGCGCGCGCCTCCTTGCCCATCTGGCGCGCGCGCGGCGGGTCGGCCGCCAGGGTCCGGACGGCGTCGGCCAGCGCGGCCACGCGCGTGGACAGCACCCCGGCCTCCGGCGGCACCGCCTCGACCGCCTCTGTGGTGGCGAGCGCCACCACCGGCAGGCCGAGCATCATGGCCTCGATCAGGGCGAGGCCGAGCGAGGTCCACCGGTAGGGGTGGACGTAGACGCGGCGGCGGGCGAGCTCCTCGTGCATCCTCGCCTGCGGCAGGTCCTCGAACGTCCACAGCGACTCCGGCGCGATGCCGAGCGCCTCCGGGACGCCGGTGACGTTCATGCCGAACAGGTCCAGGGGGACGGCGCGCGACAGCTCGGCGAGCAGGTCGGTGCCGGCGACGCGGCCGCGCCGCAGCGGGTCGTTGATGACGACGCCGGCGCGCGGCATGTCGCCGGTGCAGCGGTACCCGGGGTCGACGACGCCGTGCTCGATGACCGTGGTCGGGGCGCGGCCGCAGTTCCAGAACAGCTGGTTGAAGTGGGTGACGTGCACGACCGGGATGTCGTCGCGGTCGTGCAGGAAGTGCCGGCTGTCGGGGACGACCTCCTCGGGCAGGCTCGCGTCCGAGGGGGTCCGGCGGGGTGTGTCGTGCTCGACGTAGACGGCCGGGACGTCGCGTCCGGGCCGGCGGCCCAGCCATCGCTCGGCCAGCTCCAGCTCGTGGGGGCGTTGCAGCACGACGACGTCCACGTCCTCGTCCCGCAACCGCTCGGGGGTCACCTCGACCGCGCGGTCCGGCCAGGTGAAGGTGTCGGGCCTTCCCCTGCCGTCGGGGCCCCGGTCGGGGGTGGCGGGGACCAGCGTGGTGTGCGGGCCGTGGACGAACGACGTCGCCCATGAGCCGTGCACGTGCCAGAGCAGGACTCTCATGGGGCGGGCACCTCCTCTCGGCGTGTTCTCGCCGGGTCGGTCGCCACGACCTCCACGGCGGCGGCGACCTCGTCGGCGGTCACCGAGGCCAGGCAGGGGTGGCCGTCGACGGGGCATTGGCGGGCGCGGCTGTCCTTGCAGGGCGCGCCCTGGTCGCCGAGCAGCGCCATCGGCACCCCGAACGGCGCCCAGCGGGCGGCGGGGACGGTCGGCGCGAACAGCGACACCACCGGCGTGCCGACGGCGGCGGCCAGATGCGCGGGGCCGGTGTTGCCGGCGACGGCGGCGCGGGCGCCGCGCAGCACCGACGCCAGTTCCGGCAGCGAGGTGCGGCCGCCGAGGTCGAGGCCGTCCTCGCCGGCGACCAGCGCGGTCAGCTCCTTCTCCTCGCCGTGCCCGGTCACCACGACCCGGTGGCCCGCGGCGCGCAGCACCCGGACGGCCTCGGCGCAGCGCTCCGGCGGCCACGCCCGCGCCGGGACGGACGTCCCGGGATGCACCACCACGTAGCCGGCGCCGCCGGTGAGGTGGTCGGTGTCGGGGAGCGGCCCGCGCACCCGCAGCCGGGTGTCGGCGGGCGCCGGGAACCCGGCGTCCTCGGCCAGCGCCAGCATCCGCAGCGGCTCGGGCACGTCGCCTTCGGGGCGGTGCCGCAGGTCCAGCAGCGAGCCGGGGTAGTCCTCGCTGATGCCGCCGATCCACGGGGTGCCGGCCAGCCGCAGCAGCAGCGCCAGCGGCAGGGGCGACTGGTGGAAGGAGGTGAGGATCAGCGCCCGGTCGAAGCCCGCCAGCCGGGCGACGGCCCCTTCGATGTCGGCCCGGTCCACCGGGTGGGGCTCGGGGTCGATCCAGGGCGCGCGCCACTCGATGACCTCGTCGACGCCGGGCAGCAGGTCGGCGGCGGCCCGGCCACGCGGCCCGCACAGCAGCGCGACCTCGTCGGCGCGGGCGGCGACCGCGCGGATCGCGGGCCCGGCGAGCAGCACGTCGCCGATGTTGTCCTGGCGCGCCAGCAGCACCCTCATCGCGTCCGCCTTCCGCCGAGGACCAGGTCGACGGCGGCCTCCAGCGTGGGCGCGGTCTCCAGCGCCCGCGCGATCTCGGCCGGCAGGGTTCGCCCGGTCGGCACGAGGATGCCGCGCGCGCCGGCCGCAGCCGCGGCCTCGACGTCGCGGCCGATGTCGCCGATGACGGCGCAGTCCGACGGCAGCGCGCCGAGCCGCCGCGCGGCGCGCTCGATCATTCCGGGGCGGGGCTTGCGGCATTCGCAGCCGTCGTCGCCGTCGTGCGGGCAGAACTCCCACACGTCGATGCGGCCGAGCAGCTCCTCGACCCGCGCGTTGACGCGCCGGACGTCGCGGACGGTGATCCGCCCCTTCGCCACACCCGACTGGTTGGACACCACGCCGATCCGCACCCCGTGCCGGCGCAGCCGGTCCAGCGCCCGGCGCGCGCCCGGCATGGGCTCGACCAACGCCGGGTCGCCGTTGTAGGGGACGTCCCGGATGAGGGTGTCGTCGCGGTCGAACAGCACCACCCGCGGCCCGCCCCACGGCTGGGCGTCGCGGTGCGCCAGCAGGCCCCTGATCCGGTGCCGGACGGCGACAGGCGGGATGAGCGCGCTGGTCACCGCCATCTTCAGCATCTCGCCGGGCGTTCGCGGCCCGGGAAGGATGCGTTCGGCCGCGAAGCGCGCGGTCGAGACGGCCCAGGCGCCGCCGGCCGCCGTTGCGACGGCGGTCGCGGCGCGGTTCCCGCGCAGTGCGGCGGGCGCCGCCGCGAGGGCGGCCAGCCCGGCCGCGGTGGTCATGACGTGGCGGCGCAGCAGTCCCTTGCCCTCGCCCGCGCGGGCCCGCCAACCGCCGCCGTGGACCCGCCACATGAGGATGTCGTCGGCGTTGCCGGCCTGCGCCCGCACCGATGCCCAGAACCCCGCCGGACGCACCGGATGCGTCACGTGCCGGTCGCCGCGCACGAGGTCGTGCCCGGCGCCCAGGGCGCGCAGCGCCAGGTCGGCGTCCTCCCGGTAGGCGCGGCGGAACCGCTCGTCGAAGCCGCCCAACTCGGCGAGGACGCCGCGCCGGTAGGCCATGTCGGCGGTGATCCAGTCGGCGACGGCGAGCCCGGCGGTGTTGCGCTCCCAGTCGGTGGGGCGGCGGTCCTCGGGCAGCGGCACGGTGACGCGGCCCTGCGAGCCCGCCGCCTTCGGCGGCAGCCCGGACAGGTCGGTGTTCAGCGCCTGCGTCCAGCCGGGGTCGGGGACGACGTCGTCGTCCAGGAAGGCGACCCATTCGGTGGCGGCGGCGCGCCAGCCGGCGTTGCGCGCGGCGGCCGGGCCCCGCCCGCCGGAGCGGATCACCCGGATGCGCGTCCCGCCGGAGCCCGGCAGCGGCAGCGGCGCGCCGTGCTCGGGCCGGTCGTCCACCACGATGATCTCGTGCGGTGCGGGCCCGGGGCCGCCGGCGATCGACTCCAGCAGCGCGTCCAGGACGACGCGCAGGCTCGGCCTGCCGATCGTCGGGACGACGACGGTGCAGCTCATCGGGCGTGCACCTCCCGGCGGCGGACGACGTAGGGCCCGATGGCCAGCAGGTCCACCGGCGCGGAGCCGAAGCACTCCAGCGCGTCGCGCGGGTCGTCGACCATGGGCCGCCCGGCGGTGTTGAGGCTGGTGTTGACGATCACCGGCACGCCGGTGCGGCTCCGGAACTCCTCCAGCAGCCGCGCGACGAGCGGCTCGTGCCCGGCCTCGACGGTCTGGATCCGCGCGGTGCCGTCCACGTGGACGACCGCCGGGATCCGCTCGCGCCACTCCGGCCGGACGCGGTGCACGAACAGCATGTACGGGCTCGGGACCGGGCCCTCGAAGATCTCCGGCGCGTGCTCCAGCGCGACCATCGGCGCGATGGGCCGGAACTGCTCGCGGCCCTTCACGTCGTTGAGCCGCTCGACGTTGCCGGCGTGGCCGGGGTGCGCGAGCAGCGACCGGTGCCCGAGCGCGCGCGGGCCGAACTCCGAGCGGCCCTGGAACCAGGCGACGATCTCGTTGCGCGCCAGCGCCTCGGCGACGGTCGCCGCGAGGTCGGCCGGCCGCTCGTAGGGCACCTTGGCGGTGTCGAGGCGCCGCGCGAGCTCGGCGTCGTCCCATTCGCGGCCGAGGTCGGCGCCGGGCATCGCGGTGATCGGGTCGCCGCCGCCCCGCGCGAGGTGGAGCGCGGCGCCGAGCGCGGTGCCCGCGTCGCCCGCCGCGGGCTGCACCCAGATGTCGTCGTAGGGGCCGTCCTCGGCGAGCCGCGAGTTCGCGACGCAGTTCAGCGCGACGCCGCCCGCGAGCATCAGCCGGTGCGAGCCGGTCCGGTCGTGCAGCCACGCCGTCAGGTCCAGCAGCACCTCTTCGAGCCGCGCCTGGACGCTCGCGGCGAGGTCGGCGTGGTCGCGGGTCCACTCGCCGTCGGCGGTGCGGGCCTTGGCGAGCGCGCCCCAGTCGATCGGTGCGACCGCGAACCCGCCGTCGCCGGTGGCCCGGACCTGCTCGCGCAGCTCGTCCAGGAACCGCGGCTCGCCGTAGGAGGCCAGCGCCATCACCTTGTACTCGTCGCTGGACCGCAGGAATCCGAGGTGCTGGGTGAGGTCCTCGTACATCAGGCCGAGCGAGTGCGGCAGGCGCTGCGCGTGCAATGTGGTCAGCTCGCCGCCGTCGTAGGTCCCGGCGAGGTGCGAGTGCGATTCGCCGCGTCCGTCCAGCACGAGGACGTCGCCGTCCCCGGGGCCCGGTGCCGCCAGTGCGGCGGACGCGGCGTGCGCCACGTGGTGCGGGACGTACCGGACGATCCCGGGGTCGAGCCCCGGAAGCGCGGTGGACAGGAAGTTGGGGGCGCGTTGCGCGTACAGCGTCCGCAGCCGCTCCCACTGCTCGTCGTGGCCGCCCAGGCCGGGTTCGACCAGGGCGGGGTCGTAGGAGTAGGCGACGGCGTCGAGGTCGCCGGGCTCCAGCCCGGCCCGGGCGAGGCACCACCTGGCCGCCTGCTCCGGGAGTTCCCAGGCGGAGAAGGCGACCGGCCGTTTCCCGTGCTTGCGGCGGCTGAAGCGTTCCTCCTCCGCCGCGGCCACGACGGTCCCGTCCACCACCAGGGCGGCGGCCGGGTCGTGGAAGATCGCGTTGATTCCGAGCACGCGCATGTGCAGGCCCCGTTTCGGCGCAGCGTTCGGTGGAGTGGCGATGCCTCCGTCGTGGGCATCGGCCCAGGGGATGTCGTGGGAGCAAATCCCCTATAGGTGATTTGGTGCATTACCGGGGAGTCGGCCTCTAAACGCCGTGGGAGAAAAAGTCCCTGGTGGGAGAAGTGACGGCTGATAAGGGCATATACGGCACGTCATCCAGGGCACATGGAGGCGCGCGCGGCGGGTACTGGGCGTGCCATGCGCTGCACCGTCGTCGTCATCACGCGTGACCGCCGGCGCTCCCTGCTGGCGACGCTCGGCCGGCTGCGGGCGCTGCCCGAGGCTCCCCCCGTGATCGTGGTCGACAACGCCTCACGGGACGGGTCGCCCGACGCAGTCGCCGAGGAGTTCCCCGGCTTCCGGCTGATCCGGTCCCAGCGCAACCTCGGCGCCGTCGCCCGCAACCTCGCCGTCGACCACGTCCGCACCCCCCACGTCGCGTTCTGCGACGACGACACCTGGTGGGAGCCGGGCGCCCTGCCGCGCGCCGCGGACCTGCTGGACGCGCACCCGCGGCTCGCCGTCGTGACGGGCCGCATCCTCGTCGAACCGGGCGGGCGTGAGGACCCGATCGTGCCGGAGCTGCGCGACTCGCCCGTCCCGGGGCCGTCCTGGCTGCCGGGCCCCGCGCTCGGCTCGTTCCTGGCCGGGGCCTCCATGCTGCGGGCCGAGGCGTTCCGGGAGGCCGGCGGGTTCTCCTCCCGGCTGTGGCTCGGCGGCGAGGAGGAGCTGCTCAGCGCCGACCTGATGACCCTCGGCTGGCACCTGTGCTACGCCGAGGACGTCGTCGTGCACCACGAGCCGTCGCCGCTGCGCGAGCCCCACCTGCGGCGCCGGCACGGCATCCGCAACACGCTGTGGTTCACCTGGCTGCGCCGCCCGCTGCCGGTCGCGGTCCGCCGCACCGCCGGGCTGCTGCGCACCCTGCCGCGCGACCGCGTCACCGCCGGTGCGCTCGCCGAGGCCGCCGCCGGGCTGCGCTGGGTCGCCCGCGAGCGCCGGACGCTGCCGCACGACGTCGAGGCCAGGCTGCGCAGCCTGGAGGAGGCGCAGCGGACCTCCAAGGCGCGCCGGTACGTCAGCTGAGACCGGAAGGGAGCCCATGAGCGACGTGACGATCGTGGTCGCGACCCGCGACCGGGCCGACGAGCTGCGCCGCAGCCTCGCCCGGCACACCGCCCCGGTGATCGTGGCCGACAACGCCTCCGCCGACGGCACCGCGCAGGTCGCCGAGGCGGCCGGCGCGCGGGTGCTGCGACTGCCCCGCAACCTCGGCGCCGCCGCGCGCAACGCCGGCGCCCGAGAGGCCGTGACCCGCTACGTCGCCTTCGCCGACGACGACTCCTGGTGGGCGCCCGGCTCGCTGGAACGGGCCGTGCGGATCCTCGACGCCCACCCGCGGACGGCGCTGCTGGCCGCCCGCGTCCTCGTCGGCGAGCGGGAGCGGCCGGAGCCGGTGTCGGAGGAGATGGCGCGCTCGCCCCTCGGCCGGCCGGACGGCCTGCCCGGCCCCGCCATCCTCGGCTTCCTCGCGTGCTCGGTCGTCGTCCGCCGCGACGCGTTCCTGGACGCCGGGGGCTTCTCCGACGTCCTGCACTTCGGCGGCGAGGAGGAGCTCCTCGCACTCGACCTGGCCGCCGCCGGATGGGGGCTGGCCTACGCGCCGGAGCTGGTCGTGCACCACCATCCGTCCGCGGCCGGGCGCGATCCGGCGGCGCGGCGGCGCCGCGAGGTCCGCAACCGGCTGCTGACCGCCTGGCTGCGCCGCCCGCTCCCGGCGCTCGCGCGGGCGGCCGCCGCCTCCCTCGGCAGCCCGGACGGGCGCGCCGGGCTCGCCGACGCCGCACGCGCGCTGCCCGCGCTGGCCCGCGCCCGGCGCCCCGTCCCGCCCGCCGTCGAGGCCGCCCGCGCCCGCCTCACCGGGTACTGACGTTTGGCGCCGGGCGACCGGGTAGGGCCGCGGTGGTACGCCCGAACCCGCAACGGGAGGAGGCGCGGATGCGCGCCCTGGTGATCAACTGCACGCTCAAGCGCTCGCCCGAGACGTCCAACACCGAGGCGCTCGCCGCGGTCGTCGAGGAGGAGCTGCGGGCCAGGGGCGTGAAGGTGGAGAGCATCCGCGCCGTGGACCTCGACATCCCGCCCGGCGTGCAGACCGACGTCGGCCCCGGCGACCCGTGGCCCGGGATCCACCGGACGCTGCTGGAGTCGGAGATCCTCGTGATCGCCTCGCCGACGTGGGCGGCGCACCCGTCGTCGGTCGCCCAGCGCGTCATCGAGCGGATGGACGCGATGATGTCCGAGACCGACGACACCGGGCGCCCCGTCGCCTTCAACCGGGTCGCGGGCGTCGTGGTCACCGGCAACGAGGACGGCGCCCACCACGTCATCAGCGAGATCACCGGCGCGCTCAACGACTTCGGCTACACCATCCCCGGCCAGGCCTGGACGTACTGGAACCAGGGCCCCGGCCCCGGGCCCAGCTACCTGGAGGCCGAGAAGGGCCGGGAGTGGTCGGCGAGCACCGGGCGGGCGATGGCGTCCAACCTGGTCGCGGTGGCGACCGCGCTCGCCGAGCACCCGATGCCCGCGCCCCCGTCCTGACCCGCGCCGACGTCCTGACCCGCGCACCCGCCCTGACCCGCGCCGACGTCCTGACCCGTCAGGGGCGATGCGCGCCGGCCCGGTCGCGGGCCAGCAGCACCGTGAACACGGTGCCCACCAGCGCGACGCCCGCCAGCGCCCATCCGGTGCCGTACTCGGCGTGCCGGGTGGAGCCGCTCGACTCGGCCACCGTGAGGAACAGCGTCCCGATGGTGGCCACGCCGATCACCTGGCTGATCTGCATCAGCGTCAGCAGCAGGCCGCTGGCGTCCGCCGCGTCCTCCGCCGGGACGTGCTCCAGCCCCGCCGTCATGATGATCGACATGACCCCGAGGCCGAAGCCGATCACCGCCGTGAGCAGCTCGTAGCCGACGCCGCCGCCCGCCAGCGGGCCGATGCACAGGTAGCCCGCCGCGGCGATCGCGAACCCGGCCGGGATCACCCGCCGGTGCCAGCGGACGGGCAGCCGCTGCCAGTTCAGCCCCACGATCGCGAACGCGGCGACCGACGGGACGAACGCCAGCCCCGACTCCAGCGGCGACATCTTCAGGTCGCCCTGCAGGTGCAGCGTCGTGGTGAACAGGAACGACCCCCAGGTGCCCGGCGCGAGCATGATCGCCCCGCAGGCCGGCAGCAGCCGCGGCACCCGCAGCACCCGGAGCGAGATCAGCGGGCGCCCGCCGCGCGCCGCCGCGCCCCGCTCCACCATCACGAACGCGGCCAGGAACGCGGCGCTCGCCGCCAGCGAGAACCAGCCCCACAGCGGCCAGCCCAGCTCGTGCCCGAGGATCAGCGGGACGACGAACAGCAGCACGGCGGGCGACAGCGTCAGGAGCCCCCGGATGTCGAGGTCGCCTCCCCGCGGCCCGGTGTCGCGGGGCAGCAGCCGGGGCCCGGCCGCCAGCAGCACCGCGCCGATCGGCACGTTGACGAGGAAGACCGTCCGCCAGCCGGTGCCGAACAGGTCCGCGCTGACCAGCAGGCCGCCCGCGGCCTGGCCGACGACCACGCCGCCCGCGATGACCGCCGAGTACAGGCCGAGCGCGCGCCCCCGCGCCGCGCCGGTGAAGTTCCGCTGGATCATCGACATGACCTGCGGCGTCATCAGCGCCGCCCCGGCGCCCTGCAGGAACCGGAACCCGATCAGCGGCCCGGTGGACGGCGCGAGGCCGCAGGCCAGGGACGTCACCGTGAACGCGGCGAGGCCGGTGAGGTACATCCGGCGGTGCCCGGCGATGTCGCCGAGCCGCGCCCCGGTGATCAGCAGGACCGCGTAGGCGATGGTGTAGCCGGCGACGATGAGCTGGAGCGCCGCGCCGGAGGCGTGCAGGTCCGTCCGCATCGTCGGCAGCGCCACGTTGACGATGTTCACGTCGAGGATGGCCATGAACTGCCCCAGCAGCAGGAGGCCGAGCGTCAGGCCGCCGGGACCGCTCCGCACGTCCCGTTCCGGGACGATCTCGTGCAGATCGGTTGTCTGTGTCATGGGATCGAGCGTGGCGCGTCTCCGGTACCGGTAACGAGAGCCCCTTGATACTGGTACTGACAGCACCTGGCAGCGAGCCGCGGCGCAGGGCAGGCTGGAACCGTGACGATGACCGGCGTGGAGGCGGGACGGAGGGCGGCGCGGCGCCGCACCGAGCTGGCGGCGTTCCTGCGCAACCGGCGCGAGCGGATCAGCCCGCACGAGGTCGGCCTGCCGCCGGGCCCGCGCCGCCGCACCCCGGGCCTGCGCCGCGAGGAGGTCGCGCAGCTCGCCGGGGTCGGGGTGACCTGGTACACCTGGCTGGAGCAGGGCCGTCCGATCAACGCCAGCACGCAGGTGCTGGACGCGGTGGCCCGCACGCTCCGGCTCGACGGCGCCGAGCGCGAGCACCTGTACCGGCTGGCCGAGGTGCCGGAGGCGGAGCCGCCGGACGAGACCGAGCACCTGCCGGAGGACACGCAGGCGATCCTGGACGCCCTGCTGCCGATGCCGGCGTCGGTGTGCAACGCCCGGTCCGACGTGCTGGCCTGGAACGCCGCCTACGCGGCGATCTTCCCGCACGTGGTGATGGCGCCCCCGTGCGACCGCAACACCATGTTGATCACCTTCACGCTGCCGCCGTGCTGCAACCCGATCGAGAACATGGCCGAGGAGATGCCGATGCACGTCGCGGTGTTCCGGTACCGCTACAGCAGGCATCTGGACGAGCCGGGCTGGAAGGAGCTCGTCCAGCGGCTCCAGGCGGCCAACCCCGAGTTCGCGCGGCTGTGGGCCGACCACGACATCGCGATGCCGGGGCCGCGGATCAAGGTGTTCCGGCATCACGCGACGGGAGCGATCCGCACCCGCGCCACCAGCATGGACATCACCGGGTCGGCGGGCGCCCGGCTGGTGGTCTACACGCCCACCGACGACGAGAGCCGCGCGCGGGTGGACTGGCTGCTCGCCCACCCCGAGCGGGCCGCCCCGGCCCACCGTCACTGATCAACGCCGCCACTGATCAGCGGCGGCGGGCGCGGCGGGCCACCACGACCAGGTCGGCCGCCGCGATGGCGGCGACGACCGCGCAGACCGCGGCGGCGCCCCAGGTGGTGCCGCCGCCGTCGCGGTTCGCCACGATCGCGAAGACGATCGCGGCCGCCAGCGCCGCGACGAGCGCGATGCCGGACAGGACCGCGCGCAGCCCCAGCGCGCTGCGGGCGGTCATGGGCTCGCCGCCCGGCGGCCAGTCCTCGTCCTCGTCCTCCGGCGGGCGCCCGTCGCCCTCCGGATCGCGGCCGTCCGCGGTCATCGGGCGAACGTGCCGACGAGGGTCCCGGACGCCACGACCCTGTCCTCGACGGCGTCCCTCAGCTCCTCGGCGGTGAAGCCGTCCCGCAGCCCGGACGGCTCCGACAGCCCGTAGAGCCGGAAGAAGTACCGGTGCGGGTCGTCCCCGGCCGGCGGCTTCGGCCCGCCGTACCCCTCGGCGCCGTAGTCGTTGCGGCCGAGCACGGCGCCCGTGGGCCGCTCCCCGGCGTCCAGCCCGGTGGTGACGGGGTCGATCCCGGCGACCAGCCAGTGCGCGAACGTGCCCGCCGGCGCGTCCGGGTCCTCGCAGGCCAGCGCCAGCTCGACCACCTGCTCGGGGGCCTGCGACCACTCCAGCGGCGGCGAGACGTCGCCGCTGTCGTGCGAGTACTCCGACGGGATGAGCGTGTGGTCGTTGAATGCGGCACTGCGCAGCGTCATCTCTTCCATGCGGGCGTCGTGCCCGGTGCGCCGGCGACAATGCACGCCGCCGCGTCACTCGGCGCTGGAGGCCGCCCAGATGTTGATGCCGGCCTCGACCGCGTCCCGGTCGATCGCCTCCAGCTCGTCCGGGGCGAAGTCGAGCCGGTCGAGCGCGGCGAGGTTCTCCTCCAGCTGCGCGACGCTGCTCGCGCCGATCAGCGACGAGGTGACCCGCGGGTCCCGCAGCGACCAGGCCAGGGCCATCTGCGCGAGGGACTGGCCGCGCGCCCGCGCGATCTCGTCGAGCCTGCGGACGTGCCGGACGTTCTCCTCGGTGAGCAGGTCGCTGGAGAACGAGGTGTTCCTGCTGGCCCGCGACCCCTCCGGGATGCCGCCGAGGTACTTGCCGGTGAGCATGCCCTGCGCCAGCGGCGAGAACGCGATGCAGCCGACGCCCTCCTCCTCGAGGGTGGCGAGCAACCCGCCCTCGATCCACCGGTTCAGCATCGAGTAGGACGGCTGGTGGATCAGCAGCGGCGTCCCCATCTCCCGCAGGATCCGCGCGGCCTCCGCCGTCCGCTTCGGCGAGTACGACGAGATCCCCGCGTACAGCGCCTTGCCGGACCGGACGGCGTGGTCCAGCGCGCCCATCGTCTCCTCCAGCGGCGTGTCCGGGTCGAACCGGTGGCTGTAGAAGACGTCGACGTAGTCCAGCCCCATCCGCTTCAGCGACTGGTCGAGGCTGGCCAGCAGGTACTTGCGCGACCCCCACTCCCCGTACGGGCCGGGCCACATGTCGTACCCGGCCTTCGTCGAGATGATGAGCTCGTCGCGGTAGGGGGCGAGGTCCTCCCGCATGATCCGGCCGAAGTTGATCTCCGCCGAGCCGTAGGGCGGCCCGTAGTTGTTGGCCAGGTCGAAGTGCGTCACGCCGAGGTCGAACGCGCGCCGCAGGATCGCCCGCTGGACGTCCAGGGGGCGGTCGTCGCCGAAGTTGTGCCACAGCCCGAGCGAGATCGCGGGGAGCCGCAACCCGCTGCGCCCGCACCGCCGGTAGGGAAGTCGTTCGTATCGGTCGCCGTCGGCCGTGTAAGTCATGCTCACAAGTATTTCAGCCCGCCCGTTAGGGGTCTGGGAGGGCGTGCTTGAGGACCTTGCCCGCCGGGTTGCGGGGGAGGGCGTCGAGGAAGACGACCTCGCGGGGGATCTTGTGGCGGGCGAGGTTGGCGGCGACGTGCTTCTTGACGTCGTCCTCGGTGAGGTCCCCGGCGACGACGAAGGCGCGCAGGCGGTGGCCGAACTCCTCGTCGGGCACGCCGACGACGGCAGCCTCGGCGATGGCGGGGTGCGCGGCCAGCAGGTCCTCGACCTCGCCCGGGTGGACGTTCTCGCCGCCCGAGACGATCATGTCGTCGGCGCGGCCGTCGACGTGCAGCCGGCCGCCGGAGTCCAGGTGGCCGAGGTCGCCGACGGCCATCAGGCCGCGGACCTCCTCCTTGCGGCCCCCGCCGGTGTAGCCGCCGAACCGGGCGGGGGAGTCGACGAAGATGCGGCCGGTGGCGCCGGGCGGGACGGGGCGGTCGTCGTCGCCGAGGATCGCGACGGTGGTGCCGGCGGGCGGGCGGCCGATGCAGCCGGGGGCGGCGGCCAGGTCGTCCGGGGTGGCGATGGTGATGCAGGACGCCTCGGTGGAGCCATAGAAGTTGTACAGGACCGGCCCGAACGCCTCGGCGGTGCGGCGGCCGAGGTCCGGGTCCAGCCGCGCCCCGCCCGTCATGACCACCTTGAGCCGGGACAGGTCGCGGGCGTCCAGCGCGGGCGAGGCGAGCAGCCGGTTCAGCATCACCGGGACGGCGATGAGCGAGGTGCAGCGGTGCTCGGCCAGGTCGTCCAGCACCTTCGCGGCGTCGAAGCGGCGGCGCAGGACGAGGGTGGAGCCGAGCCCGAGCGCGAGGACGGCGCAGGTCAGCCCGAACCCGTGGAACAGCGGCGGTGCGACGAACATCGCCTCGCGCCCGCGGAAGGGGACCTTGGACAGGATGCCGCCGGGCAGCGCCATTGACGGCGTCTGCGAGCGCGGCGCGCCCTTGGGGCGTCCGGACGTGCCGCTGGTCAGGATCACCATCGAGCCGTGCCTGGACGGCGCGGGCGGGGGAGCGGGGTCGCCCTCCGCGATCAGGTCCTCGAGGCCGGCGTCGGTGTGGCGGGGCAGTTCGAGGCCGTCGGCGACGGCCTCGAACTCCTCGTCGTGCACCAGGACGGTCACGCCCTCGCGGGAGACCGCGTCGCGCAGTTGCGGGGCGGCGAAGTCGGTGTTGAGGAACAGCACGGACGCGCCGGTCTTGGCCGCCGCGGACATGGCCTCCAGCAGGCCGCGGTGGTTGCGGCACAGGATGCCGACCGTGGAACCGGGTCCGACGCCGCGTGCCCGCCAGGCATTGGCGAGGGCGTCGCAGCGCCGCTCCAGGTCGGCGAACGTCAGCGGGCCCCGCTCGTCCACGAGCCCGATCCGGTCGGGGAAGCGGTGCGCGGGCAGCGCCGTGGCGGCGCCGAGCGGCCCGTACGCGCGCAGGGCGCGCGCCGTCGCCCGCAGGGCGGCCGGCGGCATCGGGCCGATCATCCCCGCGCGGACGGCGGCCCGCAGCCCGTTCAGCTCGGCGGAGACCCGGGTGAGCGTGACCATGCGCGCAGCGTAGTGAACGGAGGAACAGAATCACAAGATTCGTCCTTTTGTCCGCTCGGCGCCTCGCTCCGGCGGGGCGCCATGTCGACAAAGAAACCCCGCCGCGGCTGTCATGTCTGCCAGGCGTGAACGGACGCCGATCGTGGCAGGAAGAACCAGAGGTGTACGGACGAGGAGGTCCCGGTGGTCGTGCTGCGCAGCTATGTGTCCGGTTCTTGGCGTGCTCCGGAGGACGAGGGAGCGCCCTTGCACGACGCCGTCACGGGTGAGGAGATCGCGCGGATCTCCTCGGCCGGGATCGACATGGGCGCCGCCCTGCACCACGGGCGGACGGTCGGCGGCCCGGTGCTGCGGGAGCTGACCTTCCACCAGCGCGCGTCGCTGCTGAAGGCCCTGGCCTCGCACCTGAGAGAGCACCGCGAGGAGCTGTACGCGCTGTCGGCGCGGACGGGCGCGACGCTCGGCGACTCCAAGTTCGACGTCGACGGCGGCATCGGCGTGCTGTTCGGCTACGCGAGCAAGGGCAAGCGCGAGCTGCCGAACGACACGGTGCTGGTGGAGGGCGCCGTCGAGCCGCTCGGGAAGGGCGGCACGTTCGTCGGCCAGCACCTGTGCACGCCGTCGCACGGCGTCGCGGTGCAGATCAACGCGTTCAACTTCCCGGTGTGGGGGCCGCTGGAGAAGCTCGCGCCGGCCTTCCTCGCGGGCGTGCCGAGCCTGATCAAGCCGGCGAGCCAGACCGCGTACCTGACCGCCCGGCTGGTCGAGCTGGTCGTCGAGTCGGGGCTGCTGCCGGAGGGCAGCGTGCAGCTGGTCTGCGGCGACCCGCGCGACCTGCTCGACCACCTGACCGAGCAGGACATCGTGGCGTTCACCGGCTCGGCGTCCACCGCGAGGCTGCTGCGCACGCATCCCGCGATCGTCGGCAACGCCGTCCGCTTCAACGCCGAGGCCGACTCGCTGAACTGCTCGGTCCTCGGCCCGGACGCGGCGCCCGGCACGCCCGAGTTCGACCTGTACGTCAAGCAGCTCGTCGCGGAGATGACGGTCAAGGCCGGGCAGAAGTGCACCGCGATCCGCCGCGCGCTCGTCCCCGCCGCGCTCGTCGACGACGTCACCGAGGCCGTCCGCGAGCGGCTGGCGAGGGTGACCGTCGGGAATCCGGCCGACCCGGACGTGCGGATGGGCGCGCTCGCCACCCTCGACCAGCGCGAGGAGGTCCGGCGGTCGCTCAAGGCGCTGACGGACGCCGGCCGGATCGTGTTCGGCGACCCCGAGCGGGTCGAGGTGAAGGGCGCGGACGCAGAGCGCGGCGCGTTCATGTCGCCGGTGCTGCTGCGCGCCGACGACACCGGGCGCGCCGAGCCGCACGAGGTCGAGGCGTTCGGCCCGGTCAGCACCCTCATGCCGTACGCGGACGCGGCGGAGGCGATCGCGCTGGCGGCGCGCGGCCGCGGCAGCCTCGCCGGGTCCGTGGTCACCGCCGACCCCGAGTTCGCGCGCGAGGTCGTCCTCGGCCTGGCGCCCTGGCACGGGCGGCTGCTGGTGCTGAACTCCGAGGACGCCAAGGAGTCCACCGGCCACGGGTCGCCGCTGCCCGCGCTCGTCCACGGCGGCCCCGGACGCGCCGGCGGCGGCGAGGAGATGGGCGGGATCCGCGGGGTCGTGCACCACATGCGGCGCACCGCCGTCCAGTCCGGGCCCGCGATGCTCACCGCGCTCACCGGCCGCTGGGTGCCCGGCACCGACCGCACCGTCACCGACGAGCACCCGTTCCGCAAGTACCTGGAGGACCTGCGGGTCGGCGACACCGCCGTCGGCGGGCCGCGCGTCGTCACGCTGGAGGACGTCGAGCACTTCGCCGAGTTCACCGGCGACACCTTCTACGCCCACACCGACGAGGAGGCGGCGCGGGCCAACCCGCTGTTCGGCGGGCGGGTCGCGCACGGGTACCTCGTCGTGTCGTTCGCGGCGGGCCTGTTCGTCGACCCCGACCCGGGGCCGGTGCTGGCCAACTACGGGCTGGAGAACCTGCGGTTCCTCACCCCGGTGAAGCCCGGCGACGAGCTGACGGTGACGCTCACCGCCAAGCAGGTCTCGCCGCGCGAGGGCGCCGGCTACGGCGAGGTCCGCTGGGACACCGACGTCACCAACCAGGACGGCGCGTCCGTCGCCAAGTACGACGTGCTGACGCTGGTGGCCAAACGGTCCGAGCGCGGTTAGAACGGCAGGAGGGGGCGTCCGCGGGGGAGACGTCGAAGCGCCGCCGGCGACGGGGAGCACCGATGATCAGTCCCCTGCACATCCAGACGGTGCGCGAGGTCGTGCGCACCGGATCGTTCGCGGACGCCGCCCGCAACCTCGGGTACACCGCGTCCGCCGTCTCCCAGCAGGTCGCCGCGCTGGAGCGCGCCTGCGGGCTGGTGCTGTTCGAGCGCCGGGCCCGCAGCGTGCGGCCGACCAGCGCGGCGTTCCTGCTGGTCAGCAAGGGCAACGACGTCCTGTCGGCGCTGGCGACGCTGGAGCGGGAGCTGCGCACCGTCGCCAGCGGCGAGCGCGGCGCGCTGCAGCTCGGCAGCTTCCCGACCGCCAGCTCCCGCATCCTGCCGCGGGTGCTGGCGGAGCTGTCGCGGGTCCGGCCCGGGATCGAGATCACGCTGTCGGAGGGCGAGCCGGACGAGCTGCTGCCCGAGCTGCTCGACGGCGACCTCGACCTGCAGGTCGTCTACCGGTACGACCTGTTCCCGCGCTGCTGGCCCGACCAGGTCATCGAGACGCCGGTGATGGACGAGAGCCTGGTGCTGTGCGTGCCGGCCGGCCATCCGCTGTCCGGCCGCCGCACCGCCCGGCTGCCCGACCTGGAGTCGGAGACGTGGATCGCCGGGCGTCCCGACAGCCGCGGCGCGCAGGCGCTGCTGCGGCTGTGCGGCACCGCCGGGTTCACGCCGAACATCGCCTTCCGCAGCAACGACTACGCGGTGGTCTGCGGCCTCGTCGGCTGCGGTCTCGGGATCGCGCTCGTCCCGGCGCTCGGCTGCGTCCCGCATCCGGGGCTGCGGACGCTGCGGCTCAGCCGCCGCACCCCGCGCCGCCACGTGACCGTCCTGCGCCGCGCCACCAACACCAACCCGCTGGTCAAGGACGCGCTGCGCGGGCTGATGGACGTCGCGCGCGACGTCGAGGCGGAGATCAGCGGGGCCACCGGCCCCTGAAGCGCGGGCACGCTTCAGACGCAGTTGATCTCCGGACGGAGGCGCTCGCCGGCGAACCGCGAGGCGTGCAGGGGCGCGACGTCCACGCACGGCTCGCGGCGCAGGTACAGGTCGCGGACGACCTCGCCGACCGCCGGACCTTGCAGGAACCCGTGGCCGGAGAACCCGGTCGCGTACAGGAACCGGGATACCCCGGCGTCTTCACCGATCAGCGCGTTGTGGTCGGGCGTGACCTCGTACAACCCGGCCCACCCGCCGGCCAGCCCGGCGTCGAGGAGGCGGGGCGCGCGGGCGGCGATGGCCTCGGTGAGCCGCGGCAGCCACGCGTCCGATCGGTCGAGCGCGAAGCCGGGCCGCTCGTCGGGATCGGACATGCCGAGCATCAGCCCCTCGCCCTCGCCGTGGAAGTAGAACGACGTGGTGAAGTCGATGGTCATCGGCACCGGGCGCGGCAGGTCCGGCATCGGCCCGGCGAACGCGATCTGCCGCCGCAGCGGCTCCACCGGCAGGTCGACGCCCGCCATCGCGCCCACCTTCGCCGACCATGCCCCGGCGGCGCACACGACCGTGGACGTGGCGATCCGCCCCCGCGAGGTCTCCACGGCCCGGATCTCGCCGCCGCTCACATCGATGCCGAGCACCTCGCAATGCGTGAGCATCGTCGCGCCGTGCCGCCGCGCGGCGGTCGCGTAGCCGAGGACGACCGACTCCGGCGTGCAGTGCCCGTCGTCGGGGGAGAACGCGGCGGCCAGCAGCCCGCCGGTCTCGATGAGCGGGGACAGCCGCCGCGCCTCCGCCACAGAGATCATCCGGCTCGGCACGCCGAGGTCGTTCTGCAACGCGACGCTCTCCTCGAACGCCGTGACGTCCTCGGGCCGCGACAGCAGGAACAGGTAGCCGACCTGGTGCAGGTCGATCTCCTGCCCGGGACGCTCGCGGAACCGCGTGAACGCCTCCAGACTGCGGGCGCCGAGCCGGATGTTCACCTCGTCGGAGAACTGCGCCCGGACCCCGCCCGCCGCCTTGCACGTCGACCCGGAGCCCAGCTCGTCCCGCTCGGCGAGCATCACCCGCACTCCGGCTTCGGCGAGGTGGAACGCGATGCTCGTCCCCATCACCCCGCCGCCGATGACGACGACGTCCGCTGCGGTCTCCATGGCGACTACAGCCGGAAGTCGAGGTCGGGGACGATCTCCCGGACGTCCATCTGCGCCTTCTGTAACCGCCCCGAGTGGTCCCAGTTCATCGACTGCCAGCGGGTGAACTGGTCCAGCACCCAGACCCCCGACTGGCGGCTGCCGTTGCCCGACCGCCCGTTGCCGCCGAACGGCAGGTGCGCCTCCGCACCGGACGTCGAGTTGTTCACGCTGACCATCCCTGCCGAGATCCGCCGCCGGAACCGGAACACCTTCGCCGGGTCCCTGGTGTAGATCGACGCGGACAGGCCGTAGCCGGGCGCGTTCGCCAGCGCGATCGCCTCGTCCAGGGTCCGGTACGGGGTCACGCCGATGATCGGGCCGAACGTCTCGTTCATGAACAGCTCGTCGGCCGGGCCGACGCCGTCCACGATCACCGGGTGGTAGAACAGCCCCGCCTCGGGTTCGCCGACGAAGCCGGCGCGCGGGTTCGCCGCCGTGATCCGCCCGGTGCCGGACGAGCCGTGCACCGTGTGGCCGCCGCCGACCCAGCCGAGCGTCTTCTCGAAGCCGTCGGCGAACCGCTCGTTGATGAGCGGGCCGTACAGGACGTCCTCGAACGGGTCGCCGACCGGCGCCGCGCGCACCGCCTCGTCCAGCCGCCGGACGAACGCGCCGTGCAGCGACTCGTGCACGATCACCGTCCCGAGGGACGTGCAGCGCTGCCCGGCCGTCCCGAAGCCGGAGAACAGCGCGCCCTCGACGGCGAGCGGAAGGTCGGCGTCCTCGGTCACGACCATCGGGTTCTTGCCTCCCAGCTCCAGGCACGGCGTCTGGAGGTGGCGTCCGCACAGCTCGCCGATCCGCGACCCGACCTCCGTGGACCCGGTGAACCCGACCTTGTCGACGAGCCTCTCGCCGAGCGCCCGCTCCAGCCCGGCGTAGGTCTCCGGGCCGTCGGCGTGGACGAGGTTGAGCACGCCGTCGGGCAGGCCCGCGTGCGCGAACAGCTGGTAGAACGCCTCGGCGCACGCCGCCGCGTACTCGGCGGGCTTCCACACCACCGCGTTCCCGCACAGCAGCGCCGGGACGATGTACCAGGACGGCACCGCGACCGGGAAGTTCCCCGCCGTGACGACCGCGACGACGCCGACCGGGTCGCGGAACGTGAACAGCTGCTTGTCCGGCATCTCGGACGGGACGGTCTGCCCGTACAGCCGCCGCCCCTCGCCGAGGAAGAACGCGCACGTGTCGGCGATCTCCCGGACCTCGCCGAGCGCCTCGGCGTACGGCTTGCCGACCTCGCGCGCCACGACGCGGGCCAGCGCCGGCTTGTTCGCCTCGACCAGCCGGCCGATCGAGGCGACGACCTGCCCGCGGACTGGCGCCGGGACGTCGCGCCAGGCGTCCTGCGCCGCGCGCGCCGCGCGGCAGGCCCGCACGAGGCCGGCGGCGTCCGCGAGGGACACCTCCGCGACCAGGTCGGCGGTCCGGGACGGGTCGGTGGAACGGTACGAGCGCGGCCCCGCCGGGATCCGGGCGCCGCCGATGACGGAGGTGAGCACGGTTCCCACACTGAACGGGCCGGGCCGCCCGGCCAAGATCGGTCAGAGCACGGCTTGCTTATCCCGAGGCCAAGCCCGGCTGGGTCTTCGCCCGCCGAGCACGCGCGTTAAGCGTCCCTTGGCCGACCGGCAACCGGTTCGCGGCCTCGCACGGGTCGACCCGGACGGCGTGCGCGCATGATGCTCGTTACCGGACCGTCCACCGCACCGCAGGAGCAGGAGCCCGCATGGCCGAGCCCGCCGACGCCCACTTCCTGGAGCAGGCCGCGTCGCTGAAGCCGCCGGACGAGCCGAAGGCGCCCGGCCCACTCGGCGACGCCGAGTGCCTGCGGCTGTTCGACGCCCAGCTCGGCAGCCGACACCTCGACCTCGCGGCGCGCCGGCTGCGCTCCCAGGACCGCGGCTACTACACGATCGGGTCGTCCGGCCACGAAGGCAACGCCGCCGTGGCTGCCGCGCTGCGCCCCGACGACCCGGCGCTCCTGCACTACCGGTCGGGTGCGTTCTTCCTGGAGCGGGCCCGGCAGGCGGGCGAGGGCGACCCGTTGCGGGACGTGCTGCTGGGCGTGGTCGCGGCGGCAGAGGAGCCGATCGCGGGCGGGCGGCACAAGGTGTTCGGCAGCCGCCGCCTGCACATCGTCCCGCAGACCTCCACGATCGCCTCGCATCTGCCGCGCGCCCTCGGCGTCGCGTTCGCGATCGAGCGCGCGGCGCGCCTCGGCGTCGCGTCGCCGTGGTCACAAGACGCCGTGGCGGTGTGCAGTTTCGGCGACGCGTCCGCCAACCACTCGACGGCGGCGGGCGCGATCAACGCCGCGGTCAACTGCGGATTCCAGGGACTGCCGATGCCGCTGCTGCTGGTCTGCGAGGACAACGGCATCGGCATCAGCGTCCGCACCCCGCCCGGCTGGATCGAGGCCGCCTACGGCTCGCGGCCCGGCCTCGCCTACTTCCAGGCCGACGGCTGCGACCTGGAGGACGCCTACGCCGCGTCCCGGCGCGCCGCGGACTGGGTCCGTGAGCATCGCCGCCCCGCCTTCCTGCACCTGCGGACCGTCCGGCTGATGGGCCACGCCGGCTCGGACGTCGAGTCGGCCTACCGCACGCCCGCCGAGATCGCCGCCGATCTCGACGCCGACCCGCTGCTGCGGACCGCGCGGCTCCTCGTCGACCGGGGCATCGCGACCGCCGACGAGATCGTCCGGCTGTACGAGGCCAAGCGGCACGACGTCCTGCGGCGCGCGGCGCAGGTGCGGGACGCCCCGCGGCTGGCGTCCGCCGCCGAGGTGATGGCGCCGATCACGTACCGCGATCCCGCGCCGACGACAGAGCAACGCGGGCAGGGCGAGCCCGTGACGGTCGCGCAGGCGATCAACCGGACGCTCGGCGACCTGCTCGCCGAGCGTCCGGGCATGCTCGTGTTCGGCGAGGACGTCGCGCGCAAGGGCGGCGTCTACGGCGTCACGCGCGGCCTGCTGAAGCGGGCCGGGGCCGCGCGGGTGTTCGACACGATCCTGGACGAGCAGTCGATCCTCGGCCTCGCGCTCGGGCTCGGCCTCGCGGGGATGCTGCCCGTGCCGGAGATCCAGTACCTCGCCTATCTGCACAACGCCGCCGACCAGATCCGGGGCGAGGCGGCCACGCTGCCGTTCTTCTCGTCGGGCCGGTACCGCAACCCGATGGTCGTCCGCATCGCCGGCTACGCCTACCAGAAGGGCTTCGGCGGGCACTTCCACAACGACAACGCCGTGGCGGCCCTGCGGGACGTCCCCGGGCTGGTCGTCGCGTCACCGGCCCGGCCCGACGACGCCGCCGGGATGCTGCGCGCCTGCACGGACGCCGCCGAAAACGACGGGCGCGTCTGCGCGTTCCTGGAGCCGATCGCGCTGTACCACACCCGTGACCTGCACGAAGAGGGCGACGGCGGGTGGCTCGCCCCGGCCGGTGGCAGGGTGCCGTTGGGACGCGGCCGCACCTACGGGAACGGGCGTGACCTGACCATCGTGACGTTCGCCAACGGGCTGCGCATGAGCCTGCGGGCCGCGCGCCGCCTGGAGGCCGAGGGCGTTCAGTGCCGCGTGCTCGACCTGCGCTGGCTCGCCCCGCTGCCCGTGGACGACCTGCTGCGGGAGGCCCGCGCGACCGGCGCCGTCCTTGTCGCGGACGAGACGAGGCGGACCGGCGGCGTGTCCGAGGGCGTGCTGACCGCCCTCGTCGACGCCGGGTTCGACGGCCGAGCCGCCCGCGTCACCAGCGAGGACAGCTTCATCCCGCTCGGCGACGCGGCGGCCCACGTGCTGCTCTCGGAGGACGCCATAGTCGGTGCCGCCGCGAGGCTGCTCAACCGGTCTCGATGACCGGATCGCCGCCGAGGTAGGCGGCCTTCACCCGGTCGTCGCCCGCCAGCTCGGCGGCCGGGCCGTCCAGCACGATGCGGCCCGTCTCCAGCACGTACGCGCGGTCGGCGAGGCGGAGCGTCTGGTGGGCGTTCTGCTCGACGATCAGGATCGTCGAGCCCTGGTCCCGGATCTCGCGCACCACCCGCATCACCTGCTGCGCCGTGCGCGGCGCCAGCCCCATCGTCGGCTCGTCCAGGGCGAGCAGCCGGGGACGCAGCATCAGCGCGCGGCCGATGGCCAGCATCTGCTGCTCGCCGCCCGACAGCAGCCCCGCGAGCTGCCCGCGCCGCTCCCCGAGGCGCGGGAACATCGCGTACACCTCCTCGCGGCGGGCGCTGACCGCCGCCCGGTCGCGGCGCCGCAGGTAGCCGCCGAGCAGCAGGTTCTCCGCGACCGTCAGCGCGGGGAACACCCGCCGGCCCTCCGGGACGTGCCCGAGCCCGGCCGCGACGACCCGGTGCGCGTCGAGCCGGGTGATGTCGCGGCCGTCGAACTCGACCCGTCCCGACCGGGCGCGGTGCAGCCCGGTGACGGTGCGCAGGGTGGTCGTCTTGCCCGCGCCGTTGCTGCCGAGCAGCGCGACGATCTCGCCCTCGGCGACCTCGAAGGAGATCCCGGCCAATGCCTCGACCTGCCCGTAGCGGCTGTGCAGGTCCGTCACCCGCAGCAGGGTCACCCCAGCACCTCCGCGACGACGTCGGTCTCCGGATCGTCCGGCACGCCGAGGTAGGCCGCGATCACCCGCGGGTCCGCCCGGACCTCGGCGGGCGGGCCCTCCGCGATCGCCCGGCCGTGCTCCAGCACGGTGACCCGGTCGGAGATCGACATGACCAGCGCGACGTCGTGCTCGATCAGCACGACGGCCGTGCCGAGCCCGCTGATCCGCGCGATCAGCTCCATCAGCGCGCGCTTCTCGGTCGGGTTGGCGCCCGCGGCGGGCTCGTCCAGCAGCAGCACCCGCGGCTCGGCGGCCAGCGCCCGCGCGATCTCCAGCCGCCGCCGGTCGCCGTAGGCGAGGCCCCCGGCGGGACGGTCCGCCGCGCCGGCCAGCCCGACGAAGTCCAGGCAGCGGCGGACGGCGTCCAGGTCGGCGCGGCGCGGCGGCCGCAGCAGCGCACGGTCGCGGGCGAACCGGCCGACCAGCACGTTCTCGGCGACGGTCATCTCGTCGAACAGCCGGATGCTCTGGAACGTGCGGGCCAGCCCGGCGGCGGCGACCCGGTGCGGGGACAGCCCGCGCACCCGCCGCCCGGCGAGCGTCACCGTGCCGCGCGACGGCGGGATCAGCCCGGTGATGCAGTTGAACGCGGTGGTCTTGCCCGCCCCGTTCGGACCGATCACGCTCACCACCTGGCCGGCGCCGGCGCGCAGCCGCAGGTCCTCGACGGCCGTGACGCCGCCGAACGCACGGGTCAGGCCGTCCACCTCCAGCAGCGTGCCCTCCTCCGCCGGGCCCGGCGGCGCCTCGGCCGGGGCCCGCGCGGGCAACCGGAACCGGGCCGGCCGCGCGGGCCACACGCCCTGCGGGCGCAGGATCACGATGACGATCAGCAGCAGCGCGAAGAACAGCCCCCGGTACTCCTGGACGGTCCGCAGCGCCTCGGGCAGCGCGACGATCACGACCGCGCCGACCATCACCCCCGGCCGGCTGCCCATCCCGCCGATGATCACCACCAGCAGGATCATCAGCGAGGTCAGGAACGTGAAGCTGGACGGGTCGATGGTGCCGAGCTGCGCCGCGTTCAGCGGGCCCGCGACCGCGCCGACGGCGGCGCCGAGCACGTAGGCGAGCAGTTTCACCCGGCGGGACGGGACGCCGACCGCCTCGGCGGCGGTGTCGTCGGACCGGATCGCCCGCCACGCGTGCGCCAGCCGCGTCCGCGCCAGCAGGCCCGTCGCGACCAGCACCACGACGAAGAACGCCAGCGCCAGATGGAAGAAGCCGGTGGGCGTGACGATCTCCCGGCCGCCGACCGGGACCGGCGGGATGCCGGTCAGCCCGTTCGGGCCGCCGGTGACGTCGAGGTTCACCACCGTGATGCGGATGATCTCGCCGAAGCCGAGCGTGACGATCGCGAGGTAGTCGCTGCGCAGCCGCAGCGTCGGATACCCGATCACGACCCCGGCGGCGGCCGCGGCGAGCACCGCCGCCGGCAGCGTCAGCCAGAAGTTCCAGTGCCACTTCACCATCAGCAGCCCGGAGGTGTACGCGCCGATCGCGAAGAACGCCGCGAAGCCGAGGTCGAGCAGCCCCGCGTAGCCCACGACGATGTTGATGCCGAGCCCGAGGATCGCGTAGATGAGGATCGTCCCGGCGACGGTGACCTGGTAGTCGTCCATCACCTGCCCGCCGGCCAGCGCGAGCACGACCAGCAGCGGCCAGCCCCCGTGTCGGAGCGCCCGGTTCCACAGGAGCGCGGCCCGGGCCTTCATGCGCGCTCCACGAGTCGCTCGCCGAACAGGCCGGTCGGCCGCAGCGCCAGCACCGCGATCAGCAGCCCGAAGATGATCACGTCGGTCCAGCGGGACGAGACGTACCCGGCCGCGAACGACTGGACGAGCCCGATGCACACGCCCGCGACCATCGTCCCCGGCAGGTTGCCGATCCCGCCGAGCACCGCGGCGGTGAACGCGCGCAGCCCGATCAGGAAGCCCATCCCGAAGCTGATCTGCACGTAGTACAGCCCGTACATCACCCCGGCCGCGCCCGCGAGCACGGACCCGACGAAGAACGTGACGAGGACGAGCCGCTCGACGTTGATGCCCTGCAGCCGCGCCGCGTCCCGGTCCATCGCCAGCGCCCGCATCGCCGTCCCCGTGACGGTGCGCGTGACGAACAGCCACAGGGCCGCCATCAGCACCAGCGACAGCAGCACCAGCGCGAGTTGGCCGTAGGTGACGCGGACGGTCCCGCTGAAGATCCGGCCGCCGTCCAGCACCCCCGGATAGGACCTGAACCGGGCGTGCGTCAGGTCCTTCACGCCCTCCTCCAGCGCCAGCGACACCCCGATCGCGGCGATCAGCAGCGCCAGGCGCGGCGAGGACAGCAGCGGCACGTAGGCGGCGCGGGCGATCCCGGTGCCGACGACCCCGGTGGCCAGCGCGCCCGCCACCACGGCGGCGAGCACGGCGGGCCAGGCCGCCCCGCCGGTGGCGCCGAGCGTGGTCAGCACCCCGTAGCCGGCGAACGCCCCGATCATGAACACGTCGCCGTGCGCGAAGTTGATCAGCCGCACCACGCCGTAGATCATCGAGTAGCCGAGCGCGATCAGCGCCAGGAACGCCCCGATCGTCAGGCCGTTCACCAGGTACTGGACGAACTCGCTCATGCCGCCGCGCTCACGAGCTCTTGGCGTCCACCCAGGCGCCGCCCTTGTCGAGCTTCTTGTAGGCGGTGAACGCGCCGTTCTGCACGTGGACGGTGATGTAAAGCGGGTCGGTCCGGTCGCCCTTCGCGTCGAAGGTGATCGGGCCGGTGATGCCGGGGAAGTCCTTCACGCCGTGCAGGCTCTTGATGATGTCGGTGCCCTTCGTGCCGGTCTGCCCGATGACCTTCGCGAGGATCTTCACGGCGTCGTACTCGTAGACGGAGAACGGTCCGGGGTCGGCGCCGTTCTTCGCCTTGTAGGCCGACACGAACGCCGACGCGGCCGGCAGGTCCTTGGCGAGCGGCGCGGTCGTGGCGATGTAGCCCTCCGCCGCTGAGCCGGCCGTCTTCAGGACGGTCGAGTCGGTGGTGGCGTCCCCGCCCATCAGCGTGAACTTCAGCCCGAGTTGCTTGCGCTGCTTCATCAGCAGCCCCGCCTCGGCGTAGTAGCCGGTGAAGTACAGGACGTCCGGCTTGGTGGACGCGACCTTCGTCAGGACCGGGCTGTAGTCGGACTGGCCGGGTTGCAGCGCGTCCTCGTAGACGACCTGCCCGCCGGCCTGCTTCACCGAGGCCGCCGCCGCGTCCGCGAGGCCCTTCGCGTAGGTGGTGTTGTCGTGAAGCAGCGCGATCCGCTTCGCGCCGAGCGGCCCGGTCATGAACTTCGCGGCGACCAGGCCCTGGTTGTCGTCGCGTCCGCAGGTCCGGAACACCTTGCCCTTGCCGGTGTCGGTCAGCGAGGGGTTGGTCGAGGCGTCCATGACGAACGGAACGCTCCGCCGCCCGTAGATGGGGATCGCGGGCACCGCGGCGCCCGAGCAGTAGCCGCCCGCGACCGCCACGACGCCGCTGTTGAGCAGCTTCTGCGCGGCCTGCGCGCCCTGCTGCGCGCTGCACTGGTCGTCGGCCTGGACAATTTTGATCTTCTTGCCCTTCACCCCGCCGGCCTTGTTGACCTCATCCGCGGCCACCTTCGCGGCGGCGAGGATGTCCTGGCCGGCGGACGCGGAGTCGCCGCTGAGCGGGGCCGGCACGCCGATCTTGATGTCGCCCGAGCCGCCGGAGCCGCCCGACCCGCAGCCGGCGGCGAGCGGGACCAGCAGCAGCCCGGCGCCGGCCGCCGCGAGCCCGTGCGATCGCGCTCCGCGGCGCCGTGGTGTCGTGGCCGTCATCGCTGCTCCCTCGCTCGTCAGGCGGGTTGGCAAAAGCGTGATCCGTCCGCGGACGGCCGTCGAGACGACGAAGCATGCGATCTCATGTCGTGATCGGTAAGCACCGCTTGCCCTTCCGGTCTCGACAGCGCGGGCGGCGGCTCGCGAGGATCGGCGCATGGCCGACGTCCTGCTGCTGTCCGCCGCCGACGTGCGCGCCGTGTTCGACCTGCCGGCCGCGATCGGGTCGCAGCGGGCCGCGTTCGCGGCGCTCGGCGGGGGAGAGGCGCGGCTCGCGCCGCGGGTCCTGCTGGACGGCCCGGACGGCGCCGTCGCGTTCGGCTACCTGTCGCGGCTGCCCGGGGCCGGCGCGGTCGCGAAGGTCGGCAGCGTCACGCCGGGCAACGCCGCGCGCGGCCTGCCGACCGTCGCGGCGCTGGTGATCGTGCAGGACCCGGTCGACGGCCGGCCCGTCGCGATCATCGAGGGCGAGTCGGTCACGACGCCGCGGACGGCCGCGGCGAGCGCGGTCGCCGCCGACCATCTCGCGGTCCCGGACGCGTCCCGGCTGGTCGTCGTCGGCTGCGGCGTGCAGGGCCGCGCGCACGTGCGGGCGATGCTGCTGGTGCGTCCGATCGGGCGGGTGACCGTGGCCTGCCGGAATTCCGAGACGTGCAGCGTCGCCGCTGACCTGGCCGCCGAGCTCGAAGTGCCGGTGGAGGGCATCGGGGACGTCCGTGCGGCCGTCGCCGACGCGGACATCGTCGTCACTGCCACCACCAGCGCGGAGCCGGTCGTCCTCGGCGAGTGGCTCCCGCCCGGCTGCACGGTGCTGAGCGTCGGGTCGTTCGCGCCCGACCGCCGCGAGGTCGACGGCGCGCTGCTCGCCCGCGCGGCCACCGTGGTCGTCGACGATGTGGCGACCGCCCTGCGCCAGGCCGGCCCGATCGTGGCGGGCGTCCGCGACGGGCGGCTGAGCGAGGACCGGATCCGTCCGCTCGGCCCGATCGTCGCCGGGCTCGCCCCGGGTCGCGCCGCACCCGGCGACGTGGTCTTCTGCAACAGCGTCGGCCTGGGCGTGCAGGACGCCGCGGCGGCGGCCGTGATCGTCGACCGCGCCCGCGCCGCCGGGATGGGCCGGCTCGTCAGGCTTTGACGGGCCGATCCGGCCGCGCGGCGGCGCCGCCGGTAAACTACGTGTTCGTTAAAGCGAACGCAACAGATGCGGGCGGGCGGCGTCCCGCGGGCGAAGGGGGCGGCACGTGGGCGGTCCGGGCGATTCGGTGCGGGACGTGCTGGCGGGCAACCTGCGCCGCGCGCGTCAGGAGCTCGGCCTGTCGCTGTCGGAGCTGTCGCGCCGGTCCAAGATCGGCAAGGCGACGCTGTCGCAGCTGGAGGCGGGCGCCGGCAACCCCACGATCGAGACGGTGTTTAGCCTGTCGCGCGCCCTGGAGGTGCCGATCTCCGACCTGCTGGACCACCAGGAGCCGTCCGGGCTGACCGTGGTGCGCGGCGCCGACGTCGAGGTGCTGCGCGGCGAGGGCGTCGACCTGCGGCCGCTGCGCGGGATCGAGTCCGGCGGGGCGATCTTCGAGGTGTACGACCAGCAGGTCAGGGCCGACTCGCGGCAGGACTCGCTCGGCCACGTCGGCACCGAGCACACCATCGTGCAGGCGGGCCGGCTGGGCGTTCGGGTGGACGACCGGGAGGTCGAGCTCGGGCCCGGCGACTACGTCGGCTTCGACGCCCGGCTGCCGCACGCCTACACCGCGCTGGACGGGCCCGTCCGGTCCGTGCTGCTCCTGCAGTACCGCTCTGACCAGCGGCTTCACTCGGCGCCCGCGGAGCCGCCGCACCTGGTCGAGACGCCGTGACGCCGCTCTCATCCGCGCGTTGACAGCGCGCCGCGCGCCGACATACTCTCGGGATCGTTCGGTTTAACGAACGCCCTGGATGATGGCGTGGCGGGGAGGGTCGATGACGCGGGTCGTGGTGCTGGGCGCCGGGATGATCGGTGCGGCCTGCGCCCGCGAGCTGGCCCTCGCCGGATTCGCGGTCACGGTCGTCGACCGGTCGGGCCCCGCCGCGGGCACCACCGCGCACGGCGAGGGCAACGTCCTGGTCTCCGACAAGGGGCCCGGCCCCGAGCTGGAGCTGGCGAAGCTGTCCCGCGAGCTGTGGCCCGCGATCCTGGACGGCGACCCGAACGCGAGCGCCGCCGAATGGGACCCCAAGGGCGGCATCGTCGTCGCCACCACCGCCGAAGGCGCGGACGCCCTCGCCGAGTTCGCCGAGGGCCAGCGCAAGGCCGGGGTCACCACCGACGAGCTGGACCCTGACGCGCTCGCCGCCGCCGAACCCCACCTCACCCGCGGCGTCACGATGGCGGTCTACTACCCCGAGGACGCGCAGGTGCAGCCCGCAGGCGCCGCGACCGCGCTGCTGGCCGCCGCCGTCCGCGCCGGCGCCGAGCTGCGCACCGGCTGCGAGGTGCTCGGCGCCGTCCGCCATGGCGGACGCATCACCGGCGTCCGCACCTCCGCCGGGACGATCGAGGGCGACGCCGTCGTCAACGCCGCCGGACCCTGGTCGGGAGAGGTCGCCAGGAGGCTCGGCGTCCGGCTGGACGTGCGACCCCGGCGCGGCGAGGTGCTGGTGACCGCACCGATGCCGCCGACCGTCTTCCACAAGGTCTACGACGCCGACTATGTGGGCGCCGTCGGCAGCGCCGCCGAGGACCTCCAGGCGTCCGCCGTCGTCGAGGCCACGCGCGGCGGGACGATCCTGCTCGGCTCCTCGCGCCGCCGCGTCGGGTTCGACGACCGGATCCGCCCCGAGGTGCTGTCGGTCATCGCCGCCAAGGCGCTCCGGCTGTTCCCGATGCTGGCCGGCGTGCCGGTGATCCGCGCCTACGGCGGGTTCCGCCCGTTCGTCCCCGACCATCTTCCGGTCATCGGCGCGGATCCGGAACTCGACGGCCTCTGGCACGCCACCGGGCACGAGGGCGCCGGGATCGGGCTGTCCGCCGGGACCGCCGCTGTCCTGCGCGACCTGATGCTCGGCCACGCACCCGCGATCGACGCCGCGCCGTTCCGCGCCGACCGGCCCGCCGTCCAGTCCGAAGGAGAGAATCTGTGAGCGCGAGTCTCGTGCCCGCGGGCGGGGACGCGGCCGGGCGCCGCCCCGACGTCCCGCTGCGGATCACCGTGGACGGCGAGCCGGTCGACGGCGTCGCCGGACAGACGATCGCGGGCGTGCTGCTCGCCTCCGGGCGACGGACCTGGCGGTCCGGGCCGTCCGGGGCTCCGCGCGGCGTGTTCTGCGGGATCGGCGCCTGCTTCGACTGCCTGGTCACCGTCAACGGCGTCCGCGACGTGCGGGCCTGTCGCCGCCGCGCCCACGACGGCGACGCCGTCGCCACCCAGTCCCGTGGTGAGGCCGCTCGATGAGCCGCCATGTCGTGGTCGTCGGCGCCGGACCCGCCGGTCTCGGTGCGGCGGCGGGCGCGCTGCGCGCCGGTGCGGACGTCACGCTGATCGACGCGTCCGAGCAGCCCGGCGGCCAGTACCACCGGATGCTCCCCGACGCGTTCGCCGCCGCGCACCCCGGACGCCTGCACCACGGGTGGCGCGGCTTCGAGCGGCTCCGCGATCACGTCCTCACCCATGCGCGCTGCGACTGGTGGCCGGAGAGCACCGTCTGGTCGATCGAACGGCACGACGCGGGGACGCCGATCGTCCACGTGCTGCGCGGCGAGGCCGACGCCGCCGATCGCGAACGCCGCGTCCTGCGGCCGGACGCGCTGGTCCTCGCGCCCGGCGCCCACGACCGCGTCCTGCCGTTCCCCGGATGGGAGTTGCCCGGCGTCTACACCGCTGGGGCCGCGCAGGCGCTCGCCAAGGGGGAGCGCCTCGTCGTCGGCGACCCCGTCTTGATCGCCGGTTCTGGACCGTTCCTTCTCCCGGTCGCCGCGTCGCTGATCAAGGCGGGGGCCGCCGTCCTGGAGTTGCTGGAGGCCAACCCCGCCGCGACCGTCGCGCGCGGCTGGGGCCGCCGCCCCTGGGAGCTGGCGTCGCAGGGCGGCAAGGCCGGTGAGCTGGCCGAGTACGCGGGGCTGCTGGCCCGGCACCGCGTCCCGTACCGGACGGGCCGCGCCGTGATCGAGGCCCGGGGCGACGGGCGCGTCGAAGAGGCGGTCACGGCGCGGCTGCGTCCCGACTGGTCGGTCGTCCCCGGCACCGAGCGGACCGTCCCGGTCGACGCGCTGTGCGTCACCCACGGCTTCAGCCCGCAGCTCGAACTGCCCGTCGCGGCTGGCTGCGCGCTGACCCGCACGTCCGGCGGCGCGTTCACCGAGGTGGACGCCGACCAGCGCACCACCGCGCCCGGCGTCTATGCGGCCGGGGAGATCACCGGCATCGGCGGAGCGCCTGCCGCCCGCACCGAGGGCCTGCTGGCCGGCTGGATCGCCGGTGGAGGAGACCTCGGCGCCCGGGAGGCCGGCGCGTTGCGCCGCCGCCGTGACCAGGCCCGCGCGTTCGCCGCCCGCCTCGCCGCCGCCCACCCGATCGGCGCGGCCTGGCCCGGCTGGCTGCGAGACGAGACCGTCGTCTGCCGCTGCGAGGAGACCACCTACGGCTCCCTGCGCCGCGCGGCCGGCGACCAGGCGAGCGGGTCCGCCCGCGCGGTCAAGCTCGGCACCCGCGCCGGGCTTGGACCGTGCCAGGCCCGCATCTGCGGCCCCACGGTCGCCGAACTGCTTTCCGACACGGTGAACGGAGCGAACCCCCATCACCGGCCCATCGCCCAGCCCATCCGGCTCGGCGAGCTCGCAAGTCCCGCCACCGAGAACACCGAGAACACCAAGAAGCCCAGGAACCCCAGGAACCCCGACCAGAAAGAGAGCGCCCGATGAGCGACACCAAGCTCCTGAGCCTCGGCGGCGTCATCGTTGCGACGGCGCTGCCCTACTACGAGGACGCCACCGCCCCCGCCGGGCTCGCCGTCGACTACGACAAGTACGCCGAGCACTGCCGCTGGCTCGTCGACAACGGCTGCCGCGGCGTCGGCCCGAACGGCTCCCTCGGCGAGTACTCCTCGCTGACCGACGACGAGCGCCGCCGCGTCGCCCGCACCGCCGTCGAGGCCGTCGGCAAGGACGGCGTCGTCGTGGTCGGCGTGCACGGCCCCGGCTCCCACCAGGCCAAGCACTGGGCCGAGCTCGCCGCCGAGGACGGCGCGCACGGCGTGCTGTGCCTCCCGCCGACGATGTACCGCGCCAACCGCGGCGAGGTCATCGCCCACTACGAGGCCGTCGCCTCCGTCGGGCTGCCCGTCATGGTCTACAACAACCCGATCGACACCAAGGTCGACCTCACCCCCGACCTGCTCGCCGAGATCGCGCAGATCGACGGCGTCGCGGCGGTCAAGGAGTTCTCCGGCGACGTCCGCCGCGTCCTGGAGATCAAGGAGAAGGCCCCCGGCCTGGAAGTCGTCGCCGGCGCCGACGACGTCACCCTCGAAGCGCTGCTGATGGGCGCCACCGGCTGGTTCGCCGGCTTCCCGAACGTGTTCCCCGCCGAGTCCGCGCTGCTGTACGAGCTGGCGACCACCGGCAAGCTGGAGGAGGCGCGCGCCCTGTACGAGCCGCTCGTCGCCGCGTTCCGCTGGGACTCGCGCACCGAGTTCGTCCAGGCGATCAAGCTCGGCATGGAGCAGGTCGGCCGGTACGGCGGCCCCTGCCGCCCGCCGCGCGGCCCGCTCACCGACGAGCACCGCGCCGGCGTCACCGCCGACATGGCCCGCGCCATCGAGGCCCTCGCGCAGCGGCAGGCCGCCTGATGCGCTCGGTCCGGTCGATCAGCGCGGTCGACTCGCACACCGAGGGGATGCCGACCCGGGTCGTCACCGGCGGCGTCCCCGCGATCCCCGGCGCGACGATGGCCGAGCGCCGCCGGTACGCCGTCGAGCACCTCGACGGGCTGCGCCGGTTCCTGATGGACGAGCCGCGCGGCCACGCCGCGATGAGCGGCGCGCTGCTCCAGCCGCCCACCCGGCCGGACGCCGACTGGGGCGTGGTGTACATCGAGGTCAGCGGGTTCCTGCCGATGTGCGGGCACGGCACCATCGGGGTCGCGACCGTGCTGGTCGAGACCGGGATGGTCGCGGTGACCGAGCCGGAGACGATCGTCCGCCTGGACACCCCGGCCGGGCTCGTCGAGGCCCGCGTCGCCGTCCGCGATGGCGTCGCCGAGAACGTCACGCTCCGCAACGTCCCGGCGTTCGCGCTGCGCCAGGACGCCGTGGTCGACGTGCCGGGCCTCGGCGAGGTCCGCTACGACATGGCCTACGGCGGTAACTTCTACGCCATCACCGAGCTGGAACGGCTCGGACTGCCCTTCGACCGGGCCCGCAAGAACGACATCCTCAAGGCCGGGCTGGCGATCATGGCGGCGATCAACGACACCGACCGTCCCGTGCACCCCGGCGACCCGCTGATCGGAGGCTGCAAGCACGTCCAGTTCATTGCGCCCGGCTCGGACGCGAAGCACTCGCGCAACGCCATGGCGATCCACCCCGGCTGGTTCGACCGGTCGCCGTGCGGCACCGGCACGTCCGCGCGGATGGCGCAGCTGCACGCGCGCGGCGAGCTGCTTCTGCACACCGAGTTCGTCAACGAGTCGTTCATCGGCACCCGCTTCACCGGCCGGCTCGTCGGCACCGCCGAGGCCGGCGGGCTGCCCGCGGTGATCCCCGAGTTCACCGGCCGCGCCTGGATCACCGGCAACGCCACCTACCTGCTCGACCCCGCCGATCCCTTCCCCGAGGGCTTCGTCCTCTAGCGGGATCGGGCGGTCCCGCCGAGAACGGGGCCGCGCCCCCTTACGGGGCTCCTCACGGCGGCCGGCCGCGTCCGCGCCGGCCGCCGAACACCCCACCCCTGATATCCCCTGACCCATCCGGGAGGGACCGTCATGTCCCAAGCCATGCCAAAAACGCCCCCGTCGGCCGATCCGGCCGGGGGCGGGCTGTTCACCCGCGCCGGAATCTTCCGCCTCAAGCCGGTCGACTCCTCGGAGGAGGAGACCGCCGGCGGCCTGCGCCGCACCATGGGCCTGTGGCAGCTCGTCGCGCTCAGCCTCGGCGGGCTCGTCGGCGCCGGCGTCTTCTCGCTCGCGGGCGTCGTCGCGCACGACGACGCCGGACCCGGCGTGATGATCTCGTTCCTCATCGCGATCATCGCCAGCAGCGCCGCCGCGCTCTGCTACGCCGAGTTCGCCGGGCTCATCCCGAAGGCCGGCTCCGCCTACACCTACTCCTACGCCGCGCTCGGCGAGGCGATCGGCTGGGCCATCGGCTGGGACCTGCTGCTGGAGTACACCGCGATCGTCGCGGTCGTCGCGATCGCCATCTCCGGCTACCTGTCCTACATCCTCGACCAGGTCGGCCTGGACCTCCCGCACTGGGCGCTCGGCGCTCCCGGCACCGGCTCCGGCCACAAGGTCGACCTGTTCGCGGCCCTGCTGTGCCTGCTGCTGGCGTTCGTGCTGTCGCGCGGGACGAAGGAGTCGGCGCGGTTCGAGACGATCCTGGTCGTGGTCAAGCTCGCCATCGTCGCCCTGGTCGTGGTCGCCGGAGCGTTCCACATCTCCGGCGGCAGCTTCAGCCCGTTCCTGCCGTTCGGCATAGGCGGCGCGATCTCCGGCGCGGCCACCACGTTCTTCGCCGTCTACGGCTACGACGCGATGAGCGCGGCGGCCGAGGAGAGCGCCGAGGCCAAGAAGGTGCTGCCGAAGGCGATCGTCATCTCGCTGGCCATCGCCGCGGTCATCTACCTGCTGGTCTGCATCGTCCTGCTGGGCATGCAGGACTACCGGCACATCGACGTCAAGAGCCCGTTCTCCAGCGCGCTCGCCTCCGTCGGCCTCGCGGGCCTCGGCACGGTCGTCGCGGTCGGCGCCGTCATCGGCATCACCACCTCCGCGCTGGCGAACATGCTCGCCGTCACCCGCGTCTGGTTCTCGATGAGCCGGGACGGCCTGCTGCCCGCCTACTTCGCCAGGAACCACCCGAAGCGGCAGGTCCCGGACCGGGTGATCCGGCTCGTCGGGATCGGCTCGGCGGTCATCGCCGGGTTCCTGCCGATCAAGGAGGCCGCCGACCTCACCAACATCGGCATCCTGATGGCGTTCATCGTGGTCGCCGTCGCGGTCGTGGTGATGCGCCGGACCCGCCCCGACCTGCCGCGCTCGTTCCGCACCCCCTGGGTTCCGCTGGTGCCGCTGGTCGGCATCGGCTTCTCGATCTGGCTGATCGCCAACCTCGACTGGGTCACCTGGGTCCGGTTCGTGGTGTGGATGGCGCTCGGCGTGATCGTCTACGCGTTCTACGGGTACCGGAACTCGGTGGAGAATCGGGGAACGGGCACCGTCCGCACCACCCCCCACGCCGGGGACGAAGGGAGCAGCTCATGACACCGGACCAGGCCGTCGCCGCCGCCGTGTCCGCCGCGGCCGACTGGGCCGCGGCCCCGCCGGCCGAGCGCGCCGAGGGCCTGACCGCGATCGCGGACGCGCTCGAGGCCGCCCGCGCCGAACTGGTCGCGATCGCCGACGAGGAGACCCGCCTCGGCGAGACCCGGCTGAACGGCGAGCTGACCCGCACCACCTTCCAGCTCAGGCTGTTCGCCGACCAGGTCAGGGACGGCGCCTTCTACGACGCCCGCATCGACCGGCCCGAACCCGAATGGCCGAGCGGCCCCCGGCCCGACCTGCGCCGCTACCGGACGGCGCTCGGCCCGGTGCTGGTGTTCGCCGCGAGCAACTTCCCGTTCGCGTTCAGCGTCGCTGGCGGCGACACCGCCTCCGCCCTGGCCGCCGGCTGCCCCGTCGTGCTCAAGGCGCACCCCGGCCACCCGCGGCTGTCGCGCCGCACCGCCGAGATCATCGCCGGCGCCGGGCTGCCGGACGGGGTGTTCGGCCTGATCGAGGGCGAGGCGGAGGGCGTCGCGGCGCTCCGCCACCCCGGCATCGCGGCCGCCGCGTTCACCGGCTCGGAGCGGGGCGGCCTCGCCCTCGCCAAGATCGCCGCGGAGCGGCCCGTCCCGATCCCGTTCTTCGGCGAGCTCGGCAGCGTCAACCCGGCCGTCGTCACGCCCGGCGCCGCCGAGGCGCGCGCCGACGAGATCGCGCAGGGCTACGCCGCGTCCCTCACCCTCGGCGCAGGCCAGTTCTGCACGAACCCCGGCCTGTTGTTCGCCCCCGCGGCGCTGGTGGACGAGATCGCGGAGCGGCTGGGCGGCATCGCCGCCGCGCCGATGCTGAACGACCGCATCCGGTCGGGGTTCCTGACGGTCTCCGACACGCTCGGCGGCCGTCCCGGCGTCCGCCGCGTCGTGTGGCCCGAGGACGGCACGTCCCTCGCCCCGCGGCTGCTGGCCATGGACCTGGAGGCGTTCCGCGCCGACATCGACGCCGCCGGGCAGGAGTGCTTCGGCCCGCTCGGCCTCGTCGTCACCTACGACGACCTGTCCGACGTCGTGGACGTCGTCGCCGCGCTGCCCGGCCAGCTCACCACGTCGCTGCACGCCGAGCAGGAGGAGGCCGGCGACCTCGCCGGGCTCGCCGCCGTGCTCGCCGGGCGCAGCGGGCGGGTGCTGTGGAACCAGTGGCCCACCGGCGTCTCCGTCAGCTATGCGATGCAGCACGGCGGCCCGTACCCCGCCACGACCGCGCCGGCCACCACGTCGGTCGGGACGGCCGCGATCGAGCGGTTCCTGCGTCCCGTCGCGTTCCAGGGCTGGCCGCAGGAACTGCTGCCGCCGCCGCTGCGCGACGACAACCCCTGGAAGGTCCCCCAGACCCTCCACTGATGGGAGAAGCCGGCCCCGGTTGCGGGGCCGGCGTCTCTCCCGGACGTCCGGTCACTCCGGGGCGGTTCGTCTCGCTTGAACCGCGCCCCGGCGGCGTGATCGGCCGGTCGCGGGCGGGGGGAATCGCGGTGCGGGGCCGGGTGTTGCCGTAGCTGTAAGCAATCGGAGAGGGGAACGGTAATGGCTACGAAGGCCCTGACACGCGAGACGTTCGACGAGACGGTCGGCGGCGACGGCATGGTCCTGGTCGACTTCTGGGCGTCCTGGTGCGGGCCCTGCCGCCAGTTCGCGCCGGTCTACGAGCGGGTCTCCGAGCGGCACCCCGACGTCGTGTTCGCCAAGGTCGACACCGAGGCCGAGCAGGACCTCGCCGCCGCGTTCCAGATCACCTCGATCCCCACGCTGATGGTCGTCCGCGACCGGGTGGTGCTGTACTCCCAGCCGGGCGCGCTCCCCGAGGACTCCCTCGAGGACCTCATCTCGCAGGCCCGCGCCCTCGACATGGACGAGGTGCGCCGGGAGGCGGAGGCCGCCCACCACGCCTGACCGTGCAGGTCAGGCGGCCCAGACCGTCTTGGCGTTGCAGAACGCGTGCATCCCCTGGGCGGACAGCTCGCGCCCGTACCCGGACCGCTTGACGCCGCCGAAGGGCAGTTCGGGATACGAGGTCGTCATTCCGTTGATGAACACCTGCCCGGCGTCCAGCCCGCGGACGAACAGCTCCCGCTCGCCCGGGTCCTGCGTCCAGGCGTTGGACCCGAGGCCGAACCCGGTGGCGTTGGCCAGCTCGATCGCCTCGTCCGCTCCGTCGACCCGGAACAGCGAGGCGACCGGGCCGAAGACCTCCTCGTGGAACATCCGCATGTCGCGGGTCACGCCGCCGATCACCGTGGGCGGGTAGTACCAGCCGGGGCGGTCCGGGCGCTCGCCGCCGCACAGCACCGTCGCGCCCTTGCCCACCGCGTCGGCCACCAGCTCCTCGACATCGGCGCGGCCCTGCTCGCTGACCAGCGGGCCGACGTCGGTGTCCTCGTCCATCGGGTCGCCCACCTTCAGCGCCCGCATGTTCTCCACGAACAGCCGCTCGAACTCCTCCGCGCAGCGGCGGTCGACGATGAACCGCTTGGCGGAGATGCAGCTCTGCCCGTTGTTCAGGCAGCGCGAGGTCGCCGCCGTCTTCGCCGCGGCCCCGATGTCGGCCGACGGCATGACGACGAACGGGTCGCTGCCGCCGAGCTCCAGCACCGTCGGCTTGATCTCGTCCCCCGCGATGGCGGCGACGGACCGCCCGGCGGGCTCGCTGCCGGTCAGCGTGGCGGCCTTCACGCGCGGGTCGCGCAGCACCCGCTCCACCTTCGCCGAGCCGATCAGCAGCGTCTGGAACGCGCCTTCGGGGAACCCCGCCCGGCGGAACAGGTCCTCCAGGAACAGCGCGGTCTGCGGGACGTTCGAGGAGTGCTTCAGCAGCCCGACGTTGCCCGCCATCAGTCCCGGCGCGGCGAAGCGGATCACCTGCCAGAGCGGGAAGTTCCACGGCATCACCGCCAGCACGGGCCCGAGCGGCTCGTAGTGGACGTAGGCGTCCCGGGCGCCCACCGCCTCGGGGTCGGCGGGACGGTCGGCGAGGAACTCCGCGGCGTGCGCGGCGTAGTACCGGCACGCCTTCGCGCACTTCTGGGCCTCCGCGATCGCGGCCTTCAGCGTCTTGCCCATCTCGGTGGTGAGCATGGCCCCGACCTGCTCGGCCTCGGCGTCGAGGATGTCCGCGGCCGCGTTCATCCACTCGGCGCGGCGCCCGAGGTCGGTCGCGCGGTACGCGGTGAACGTCTCGGCGGCCCGCCCGATGCGCCGGTCGATCTCCTCGTCGGGCAGCTCGTCGAAGGTCTTCTCCACCTCTCCGGTCGCGGGGTTGGTGGTGGCGATCGTCGTCATGTCCGGATGCTCCCTAGCCGTCCGCTTGGTCATCCGGGACCTGCCCGAGCGCATCCCCAGGAAACACCGCCGCGGGCGGCCGGGGCGCGCGAGAACCCCGGCGGGGCGGGGCCTCCGGGCCACTGTCCACAAAACCCTTGCTGACCTGCTTAAACGTGACATGCCTCATACACCCCTCCGGACCGGAAGGCTGCGGCGCGGCCCTGGCGTTTAACCCGCTTTGACGCTGCCTTTGAAGAGGAGAGGGACCTTGGCGACCCCGGTGATGCTGCGCTCGCTGCGCCATCACAACTACCGGCTCTGGGCCACCGCGGACCTCGTCTCGATCACCGGGACGTGGATGCAGGTCCTGGCGATGAACTGGCTCATCCTGTCCATCACCCACTCGGCCACCGGCGTGGGGCTGGGCCTGGTCCTGCAGGCCCTGCCGACCATGCTGCTCGGCCCGTGGGGCGGTGTGATCGCCGACCGGCTCCCCGCCCGGTACGTGGTGGCCGCGGGGCAGGCCGCGCAGGCGGCGCTGTCCACCGTGCTCGCGCTGATCGCCGCCGGCGACCCGTCCGGCACCGGCGGCCTGTACGCGATCTCGCTGGCGTCCGGCATGGTCACCGCCATGACCTCGCCCGCGCTCGGCCGGTTCGGCGCCGAGGTCGTCGGCCCGGACGACCTGTCCAACGGCCTGGCGCTCGGCTCGGTGCTCAGCTCCGGCGGCCGCATCCTCGGCATGAGCCTCGCCGGCGTGATCATCCCGCTGGCCGGGGTGCCCGGCGCGTTCGCCGCCAACGCGGCGAGCTTCCTCGGCGTGCTGCTGGCCGTCGGGCTGATGCGCGCGAAGGAGCTGCACGTCCTGCCGCCCGCCGAGCCGGGGGAGCGGGGCGTCGCCGCCGGGTTCCGCTACGTGCTCGGCAACCCGCGGCTGCTGGTCATGTTCGGCCTCGCCTTCGCGCTCGGCAGCCTCGGCCGCAACTACCAGGTGACGATGGCGGCGATGAGCCAGGGGCCGCTGCACGCCGGCGCCGGCGGCTACGGCGCGCTGTCGGTGGTCTTCGCCGTCGGCACCGTGCTCGGCGGCGTGTACGCCGCCTCCCGCGCCCGGCTCCCGCTCGGGCTGCTGCTGATCACCGCGGCGCTGTGCTCGGCCGGCCAGCTGCTCAGCGGCGGCGCCCCGAACCTGGCGCTGTTCGGCGCCGCGATGCTGCCGATCGCGGCCGGCGCCGTCGTCCTGGACACCACCGTCGCCACCCGCGTCCAGCTGGACAGCCCCGGCCGCCTGCGCGGCCGCGTCATCGCCGCGCAGGGCATGGTCGGCGCCGCGTCCGGCGCGGTCGGCGGGCCCGCGCTCGGCGCGCTCTGCGACACCGTCGGCCCCCGCGCCGCGCTCGTGTTCGCCGGCGCCGTGTGCCTGGTCGCCGCGTCCGCCGCGGCCTACGCCCTGGCCCGCCTGCGCCGCACCGGCACGGCCCCCGCCACCCCGGCCGCCGCCGACGCGGTCCCCGCTCTGGTCCTGGCCAAGGTCTGACTCCGTCCGGCGGCGGGCTCCGTCACGTCCCCGCCGCCGGCCGGCCGCGCAGGCCGGCGGCGACGCGGAGCACGGACTCCCATTCGCCGGGAGTGGGGTCCACCGGACGGTGCGCGGTGAAGTACGGGTTCAGCTCGACGTGCCCGTCCCCGGCGTGCAGGCGGACGGCGTCCAGCATCCGCGGCACCGGGTCATCGCCGCGCCGCGAACCGAGCTCGGCGATGACCTCGTCCAAGGCGCCGGCCAGGTCGATGCCCGGAGCGGTGACCGTCCCGCCGCAGCGGGCGAGCTGCTCCTCGTAGCGGTCCTCCCAGAACTCCACGCGCCACCCCGGCCACAGCTCGTGCAAGGCGGGCACCAGGCCCCTGCAGGAACCGCCTATCCAGACGCCCGCCGTCCTCGCGTCGACGTCCACGTGAAGGCCGCCGCCCGGGACCTCGGGGAGGTCCAGCCGCGGCAGCCCTCCGGCGGGCAGCCGGTCCAGCAGGGCCGGTCCCTGCCAGGCGGTGTGGGCGTACCAGTCGAGCGGATAGACGGTGCACGCGCCGGAGGCCCGGACGGTGAGGAGGTGCACCTCGTCGTCCAGGTCGGTGACCGTCTCCTCCGGCAGGAACCGCTCGTCCTCGTCGGGAGCGCGGACGGCCGACCGGTCGACTCCCGCCGCTGCGGCGAGGTCGCCGATGCCGTCGTAGGCCCACCGCACCGTCCAGCCGGGCCACGTCTCGGCGAGCAGCGCCAGGAAGGCCCGCTTGCACGGCAGCTCCAGCATCAGCTGGTCGCCGTAGAACACCAGCCGCCGCGAGGTCGAGTCGATGACGGCGCCGCCCTCGGCCCAGGCGTCGTCCAGCCAGTCGCGCTCCGGGTCGTCGCAGCGGTGCTGCGCGGTGACGAACCGGACGGCCGGCGCCGGCCCCGCGGCCAGCGCCGAGCACACCAGATCCGCGCCCCAGTGGGAGTAGTGCAACTGCACGCCACCGGAGCCGATCAGGACGAAGTTCGCACGGGCGCCCATGGGCCGCGACGCTACCGCCGCACGGCGCGGCGCCCCAGCGGTTTTCGCGGTGCCCGCTCAGCGGGCGGGACGGAGGAGGGCCTCCTGGGCGATGGAGGCGACGAGCGTGCCGTCCGCAGTGTGGAGCGTTCCGCGCGCGAGCCCGCGCGCGCCGTGGTTGGTGACCGGCTCCACCGAATAGAGCAGCCACTGGTCCACGCGCGGCGGCCGGTGGAACCACATCGCGTGGTCCAGGGTGACGGCGGTGACGAGGCGCCTGGGGGAGCCGGGCGCGCGGGCGCTGCTCACCACGCCCATGTCCGACAGGTAGGCCAGCAGGCACGCGTGCAGCGCCGGATCGTCGCCGATCGGCCCGGCCGCCCGGATCCAGAACGGGTGCGGCATGGGGAACTCGCCCTCGCCGGGCGGGTTCACCACCCGGATCTCGAACCCGGTCGGGTGCTTGAAGAACGCCGGCAGCGTCGGCTCCGGCAGGGACTCGGGTGCCGGCGCCGCGGGCGGGCCGGGCGGCTGCCAGTCGAAGCCGTCCTCCGGCTCGTGGAACGAGGCGATCAGCTCCAGGATCGGCTTGCCGCCCTGCGCGGCGGTCACGTGCCGGGTGGAGAACGAGCGGCCGTCGCGGGTGCGCGCGACATCGAACCGCAGCGGCTCCTGCGGCGTGCCCGGCCGGATGAAGTATGCGTGCAGCGAGTGCGGCGGCCTGCCGCCGGCGGTGCGGCACGCCGCGCGCAGCGCCTGCCCCGCGACCTGCCCGCCGAACAGCCGCGGCCGCCCCACCGACGGGGAGTCCGCGAGGAAGGCGTCGTCGCCGAGCGCCGTCAGTTCCAGCAGCCGCGTCATGTCCCAGGGGGCCTCGCCCATGAACCCTCCAGAGCCGGTCCGGGAGCCGCCGCTCCCGGCACCGCGCCGGGCCGCGGACGGCTCGTCCGCGCCGACCCTATCCGCGCACGGGGATGAACCGGTCATCCGGGTGTGAACACTCCGGCATTGGGGAGAGCGGTGCGAGTGCCGCGCGCCGCCGACCTATGATCGCCGTGGGGGACGGCGCGGCGCCCCGGGGGCCGACGGCGCCCGGCCGGCCCCGCCGAGGAGATGAGAGAGGCAATGGCTGATATCACCGAGGCGCCCGAATGGACGGCGCTCGCCGAGCACCAGGCGGAGCTGGCCGGCCGGCATCTGCGCGAGCTGTTCGCCGAGGACCCGGGACGCGTTGAGCGCATGACCGTGACCGCCGCGGACCTCTGCCTGGACTACTCCAAGCACCGCGTGACCGGCGAGACGCTGCGGCTGCTGGTGGCGCTGGCCGAGCGGGCGGGGCTGCGCGACCGGATCGCCGCGATGTTCTCGGGGGAGCACATCAACGTCAGCGAGGACCGCGCGGTCCTGCACACCGCGCTGCGGCTGCCGCCGGGCGAGGCGCTGGCGGTGGACGGCCAGGACGTCGCCGCCGACGTGCACGCCGTCCTGGACAAGATGTCGCGCTTCGCCGAGCGCGTCCGGTCCGGGGAGTGGACGGGCTTCACCGGCAAGCGGATCGCCACCGTCGTCAACATCGGCATCGGCGGGTCCGACCTCGGGCCCGCGATGGCGTACGAGGCGCTGCGCGACTACGCCGACCCGGAGATCTCCTGCCGGTTCGTCTCCAACATCGACCCGGCCGACATCGTCGGCAAGCTCGCCGGGCTCGACCCCGAGCGGACGCTGTTCGTCATCAGCTCCAAGACGTTCGGCACGCTGGAGACCCTCACCAACGCCAAGGTCGCCCGGCAGTGGCTGATCGACGGCCTCGGCGACGACAAGGCCGTCTCGCGGCACTTCGTCGCGGTGTCGACCAACGCCGAGCGGGTCGCCGACTTCGGCATCGACACCGACAACATGTTCGGGTTCTGGGACTGGGTCGGCGGCCGCTACTCCTTCGACGGCGCGATCGGGCTCTCGCTGATGGTCGCGATCGGCGGCGAGGCGTTCCGCGAGATGCTGGCCGGCTTCCGGGAGGTCGACGAGCACTTCCGCACCGCGCCGTTCGAGGCGAACATGCCGGTGCTGATGGGCCTGCTCGGCGTCTGGTACACCGACTTCTTCGGCGCGCAGACCCGCGCCGTGCTGCCCTACAGCCAGCGGCTGTCGCGCTTCCCCGCCTACCTGCAGCAGCTGACGATGGAGTCCAACGGCAAGTCGGTGCGGGCCGACGGCGCGCCGGTCGTGGCGCAGACCGGCGAGATCTTCTGGGGCGAGCCCGGCACCAACGGCCAGCACGCCTTCTACCAGCTGCTGCACCAGGGCACCCGGCTGGTCCCGGCCGACTTCATCGGGTTCGCCGAGCCGTTCGAGGACCGGGCGGGGATGCACGACCTGCTGACGGCGAACCTGCTCGCGCAGACGTCCGCGCTCGCGTTCGGCAAGACCGCCGACGAGATCGCCGCCGAGGGGGCCCCGGCCGCGGTCGTGCCGCACAAGGTGATGCCGGGCAACCGTCCGACCAGCACGATCCTGGTGCCGAAGCTGACCCCGAAGACGCTCGGCGAGCTGGTCGCCCTCTACGAGCACATCGTGTTCGTCGAGGGGACGATCTGGGGCATCGACTCCTTCGACCAGTGGGGCGTGGAGCTCGGCAAGGTGATGGCGCAGGACCTCGCGCCCGCGCTCACCTCGGAAGAGCCGCCGTCGGACGCGCCGGACGCGTCCACCGCCGCACTCGTCCGCAGGTACCGCGAGCTGCGCGGCCGCCGGGTCTGACCGCTGCGACGGAACGGGCCCGCCGGTCACGCCGGCGGGCCCGTTCCGTTACGCCCGTGGTCAGGCCCAGCCCTGCTCCTCCAGGATCGCCCGGTACTCGCCGTAGGAGATGAACCCGTCGAGGTTGGCGTCGGCCCTCTCGAACCGGTCCTGCGTCTCCGCGCGCGTCCACGACAGCCCGAGGTGCTCCAGGACGAGGGTGAACTCCATCAGGTCGAGCCGCTCGTCCTTGCCGAGGTCCGCCTTCGTGAACACGGCGAGAAGATCGTCCTCGGTCGGCCTGGTGGTCATCGCGCTCCTCTGATCCCCGACGAAGTCGGGCCGGGGGTGTGGGGGTCGTCCCCCCTCGGGGGACTGAGCTGGTCTGATATGCCTCGCATCATAGACTTCGGGCATGCGCCGATCGAGCACCACGGTGATCGTCGTGGCGGGGGAGCGGGCCGGGGACGTGCTCGCCGGGCTGGGCGGGCTGCGCAACGTCCGCGCCCTCGCCCGCGGCGACACCCCGCCCGCCGAGTTCGCCGCGCTGGTGGGTCGCGCCGGCGGCACCTACGTGGTGCACGACGACGACCCGCTCGCGGCCGTCCGGGACGCCTGGACCGCCTTCTTCGACGGGGTGTCGGCGCCCGGCCCGCTGGAGGTCGCCGTCGAGGAGGCCGTCGCGGCGCTGCGGTCCGGCCGGGTGCAGCTCCCCGACTACTACGTCGTCCTCGACCCCGAGGGGCTTCCCGAGACGACGCGGCACTGGTGGCTCGGCGTCCTGGCCGGCGCCGCGCCCGCGCGCGTCGTCCCGGCGCCCTCCTCGCCGTCGCGGGTCGCCGCGGAGCTCGGCCGGCTGTCGCCCGGCCGCTGGTGGCCGGACGACCTGGCGTCCTGGCTGCGGGAGCTGCCCCGGACCGTCCCCGACCAGGTCGGCCTCCCGGCGGGTTAGCCGCAGGACCGAGAGCGGTCAGCCGCCGCCGGTCAGCTCGGGGACGCGGTGCCGGTAGCGGGCGATGAGCTCGGTGTTCCGCTCGTCGCCGCCCGGCACGTTCGCGCTCGTCCACCGGGGCGGTTCCACGCCGCGCGCGGCGGCGAGGTCGTCCAGGTCGGCGAGGATCCGCGACCAGGCGTAGGCGGCCAGGATCGTGGAGACCGCGGCGGTCCGCGGCGCCTCCGGCGGATGCAGGACGTCCCCGGGCGGCACCCGGGTGTCGACCACGATCGCGGCGTGGTCGGCGAGCGTGGTCGCGGCCCGGACGGCGGCGCCGCTCGCGGCGCGCGCCGAGGTCACCGCGACGACCGGGACGTCCCGCGCCGCGCACTCCTCGGCGATCTCCACCGGGTACGGGTTGCTGCCGCTGGTGGAGAACACCACCGCGACGTCCGGCGGGACGGGCGCGGCCTCCTTGACGACGGCGCGGCCCACGCCGGCGCGCCGCTCGGCGCGGGTGCTGCGCACGGCGTCGTCCAGCGGAAGCACGTCCGGCGCCCAGATCGGGCGCACCGCGGCGAGGCCCCCGGCCCGGTAGAACGTCTCGCACACCATGACCAGCGAGTGCCCCGCCCCGGCGACGTGCACGATCCCGCCCGCCTGGACCGCGTCGAGCAGCAGCGCGGCCGCGGCGCCGATGGCCTCGCCGGAGGCGGCGTCGAGGTCGTCGAGCAGGGAGCGCACCCGGCCGGGGAGCCGCTGCCGGGCGGCGTCAGGCATCGGGCACGGCCTCCTTGAGGGCGCCGGCCAGCTCCTCCCGACCGGGCGCGGCCCGCAGCCGGTCGGCCAGCCCGCCCGACAGCGACCGGGCCAGCGCGGCGAGCGTGCCGACGTGCGCGTCCGGGTCCGGCGTGCAGAACGCCAGCAGCAGGTCGACCGGGTCGTTGTCGGGATGCCCGAACTCCACCGGCGCCGCCAGCCGGGTCACACCGACGCCGACGGCCAGCCCGCCGTCCTCGGGACGGGCGTGGACGAGCGCGAGGCCCTTGGTCAGCACGATGTACGGCCCGTTCTCCTCGACGACCCGCTCGCACGCCGCCGGGTAGCCCGCGCCGGCCGCGCCCGCGGCGACCAGGCCGGCGGCGGCCTCCCGGACGGCCTCGCGCCAGTCCCGCGCGGCGACGTCGTCGTTCGCGGCGATGACGGTCACGGCATCCACCCCTGCTCGGTCAGCCGCTCCTTCAGCTGCGCGGCCAGGCCGTCCTTGTCGAGGAAGTCGCTGATCGTGATGACGACGGGCGCGAGGTCGGCGACCTCGCCGGTGTGCATGCCCTGCCCGATCACCACGTCCGGGGACATGCCCCGCGCGGACGACACGTCGGTGTTCTCCACCCGGGCGTCCACGCCGAGCGAGCTCAGCGCGTCCTCGGCGGTCATCTTCAGCATCAGGCTGGAGCCCATGCCGACCCCGCACACCGCGAGGACCTCCAGCCGCCTGTCCAGTGCCATGTCGGTTCCCTCCGTCGTGAGTCGTTCAGGCCTTCGCGGTGGCCGCGTCGGCGGGCGCGGTCTCGTCCTCGGCGGCGGCGCGGCGCTTCTCGGCGCGGCCGAGCAGGACCAGGGTGACCACGGTCGCGGCGAGCGCGACGAGCGGCACCAGCCAGACCGACTCCCTGCCGATGACCGGGTCGGCGGCCTTCAGCAGCCAGCCGATCGCGTACCAGTCGGGGTCGGCGAGGGTGGACAGCTCCGGGGCCGTCCGCTCGTAGAGCCCCCAGGTGAAGCCCTGGCCGACCGCGAGGATCAGGCCGGACACCACACCGCCGAGGACGGCGCCGCGCCAGCCCGCCACCACGTTGCCGAACAGCCCGGCCGCGCCGCCGACGAAGAACAGCATGATCATGGGCGGGGCGAGGGTGAACCAGCCGGCCGCCGCGGAGACCGCGAGGCAGAGCAGGAACACCACCGTGGACGTCACGAACCCGAGCATGACCGCGGTCGGCGCGACGGGGAAGACGGTCGGCGCGTCCAGCGCGGGCCGGGTGCCGGGGATGACCCGGTCGCTGAAGCCCTTGAACGCCGGGACGATCTCGCCGAGGAACATCCGCACCCCGTACAGCAGGATCGCGATGCCGCCCGCGAACCGCAGCCCCACCAGCAGCCCCCACACCCATGGGGACAGCTTGGCGTCCATCTCGGCGGCGGCCTTGGCCACCACGCCGTCGTCGGCGAACGCGACCCCGAGCAGCATGATCACCGAGATGATCAGCGCGGTGCTGATGTTGACGTCCTTGAAGAACGACAGCTGCCGGGGCAGCGTCAGCTTCTCGGTGTCGTGCTTCTCGCGGCTGCCGAGCGGCCGGGCGGCGTACCCGGTGATGAGGCAGGCCAGGGAGCTGGTGTGCGCGTATCCGAACCGGTCGTCCGGCATGACGCGGCGCATCAGCGGGCGCATCCACAGCGGCTGCAGCGTCCAGTACGCGGCGACGAACCCGGCCCCGCACAGCACCAGCGTGGCCTGGTTCGCGCCCGGCGCGATCGTGACCAGTGACGCGACGGTGACCGTGCTGATCCAGAACATCAGGTGGCCCGTCAGATACAGGTACCGCGCCGCCGGGAACAGCCGCACGATCAGCACGTGCGCGAGGAACGCCACCGTGATCACCAGCGCGATCGTTCCGCCCTGCTCGGTCAGGAAGTCGGTGAGCGAGTGGTCGGCGTGCGGCGGCGTCGTGCCCATCGCGCTGGCCAGCACCGTCTGGAAGCTGGACAGCCCGCCGGTGAACACGTCCACGCCGATGAACAGGATCACGACGCCGATCGTGGCGCGCAGCGCGCCGGCGACGACGTCCTCGGCCCGCTTGCGCTGCAGCATCAGCCCGGCGAGCGTGATGAGCCCGATCAGGATCGGGACCTGGCCGAAGACGTTGTTCGCCAGGAACGTGAGGATGTCCTTGATGACGCCCATGGTGAAGTCGCCTCACTTCTCAGGGGTGGAACGTGCGCTGTGGCCCCCGCCAGCGCTGGTGGACGGTCGTGCCCCGGACGCGCGCCGGGCGCGCGCCGGAGAGCGGTCAGTGGGACGGCGGGCGGAGGTCCAGCTCGAGGCGGTACCGGTCGCCGCGGTAGAGGGACCGGACGTACTCCAGCGGCCGGCCGTCCTCGTCCCGCGTCACCCGCTCGAACAGGAACGCCGGCGTGTGCACCGGCACGCCCAGCTCGGCGGCCTCCTCCGGGGTGGTGACGGTCGGCTCGATCGTCTCGGTGCCCGAGGCGATCACGATGCCGGCGCCGCGCAGCAGGTCGTAGAACGACCGGCCCTCCAGGACGTCCCGGCGCAGCCCGGGCATGAGCGCCCGGGGCAGGAACAGCGTCTCGATGGCCATCGTGGCGCCGTCCGCCAGCCGCAGCCGCCGAATGGTAAATACCTCTTCGGTCGGCGACAGGGCGAGCCGCCTGCCGATCCGCGCCCCCGCGGTCTCGGTGCGGAACGACAGCACGCGGCCGCCCGGCTTCATGCCCCGGCGGATCATGTCCTCGGTGAAGGAGGTCATGGTGAGCGGCACCGCGATCCGGGGTTCGGCGACGTAGGTGCCGCTCCCGTGCCGCCTCTCGAGCAGGCCCTCCGCGACGAGGCCGTCCACGGCCTGCCGTAACGTGGGCCGCGACACGCCGAGGTCCTCGACCAGCCGGCGCTCGGACGGCAGCGCGTCACCGGGCTCCAGGTCCTCGAGCATGGCGAGCAGCTCGCGGCGGACCGCCTGCCGCTTCGTGTTCCCGTTACGGCTCTCACCGCCAGACCGCACGCCTCCACCCTTCCATGGAGCCGATCCCGTCGCCGCACACGCTACGTCCCGTCGTGCCAACTGGTCAATACCACTTTGTCGATGTTTGCCGTGGCGGTCCGCGGGCCCGCGGCCTACGGTCACCGAAGATCGTCCTGACACCGGCCGAGCGCCGCGCCGGGCCGGCGCGGCGGGGGAGGCGGCACCATGCACGGACTCGTGCGCACGGGCCTGGCGTTCACGATCCCGCTCATCCTGTCCGCGACGGCGGGCACGGCGGCGGCGGGAGCGGCGGGGGCGGCCACCGGCCCGCCGGGGGACCGGCCCGGCTGGCGCCTCGTCGCCGCGGAGACCTTCGACCGGCGGCTGGACGACGCGCGGGTGCCGTGGCGGCCCGACGACGACGGACCCGGCAGCCCGTACGACGTCGACATGTACGACAACGACGGCGCGTACTTCGCCACGGTCGGCGGCCCGGCGTTCCGGACGCAGCTCGCCAAGGTCCGCACCTACCGCAAGGCCTTCGCGTTCGGCCGGCGCGGCTGGCTCACCGCCGAACTCGCGGCGCGCGACCGCGATGGAGACGGCCGGCCCGACGGGGCGCCGACACTCACGTCAGGTCACGGCGTAGCGAACCTCGACGAGCCCGACTATCGAGGCGGCGTCGTCATCCGCTCGACGCGGGACCTGCCCGCCGAGTACCGGATCGAGATGACGCTGCGCGGCCTGGACTTCGGCGGCGAGCGCAACGGATCGTGGGACTATCCCGACGGCCGCATCAACGGCTACGCGCCGGGCGGCTGCAAGACCGTCTTCCCTTGGGCGTCGGGCGGCGACTTCTCCAGGCCCGAATGCGAATGGGCCGACGCGCGCACCGACTCCAACGGCTTCTACTACATGTCGATCATGGACTACCGGCAGGTGGCGCCGCACAACAACGTCTTCATCCACGGCCACCGCAAGGTCGCCATGGACGGCTACAACAGGTACAAGTACACCGGCTCCGGGCTCAAGTACTGCAACCCCGCCACCAGGCAGTACGAGCCGTACTCCGCCGGCACCGGAAACGGCGTCAACGCCATTTTCATGACCGATGACCGCCGGTACCCGGCCATGCCCGGCACCGAGTACCTGATGCAGAGCGAATGCGGATTCGTCAAAGGCGGCGCGATCGTGTCGACGGTCGACCTGCGCCCGGAACTGCTGCCCCGGAACCCGTACACCTTCGCGGTCGAGCGGCGGGACGGCGCCTACACGATGGAGATGTCGGGAGTCTTCGCGCACGTCGGCCAAGCGACGTTCCGGTACACCCGCAAGTTCGTCCAGGACGGCGAGCCGATCTGGCACTACAACCAGAAATCCGACGCCTACGACGGCCGCTACAACGCCGACTGGACCTGGAAGGGGCCCGGCGGCACCCTCGTCGACCACGACACCTGGCCCGCCGGCTCCGCCTATCCGGACCGGTTCGTGATCGGCGACCCGCACATGAACTTCTACGAGGGCACGGCGAAGGTCGACGACATCCGCCTGTACACGCCGGCGGGGAGCCGTTCGGCCTGGGGCCCTCGGTGAACATTCGGTAAACAGAGCTTGGCGTGCGTATGGGGCGGAGCTTGAGCGGTTACGGATTCCTCGTGGCGATGAATCCCACCGAAGGGAGCCGGACGATGGACACCGAGGTCTTCGAGAGGACCGCCATGGAGCAGGTCACCACCCGCTTGTTGCAGACCTACGGCGACGACCACAGCCCGCAGGAGATCACCCGGACGGTCGAGGCCGTCCACCGCGACTTCGACGGGCGGCCCATCCGCGACTTCGTCCCCATCCTGGTGGAGCGGCACGCCCGCGCGCACCTGTCCGGCTGAGGCGAGTCCCTCCCGGTTCCGTCCCGGACGCCCGGCGCCGCTGCGCCGGGCGTCCGGCATGCCCGGCGGACGTTCTGCGGCATTTCTTCCGCGTTCACGCCGAAGCCGGACGTCGCTCCTACCGTGGCGCGTAACGCCTCCGGAGGGAGAGACTCCGATGCCACGTCCCCGCAGGCTCTTCGCCGTGGTCGCCGCCGCCGGTCTCACCGGCCTGGCGATCGGATTCTGGGGGCCCGGCCCCGAGGGCGCCGCCGCGTTCCTCGCGTCCGCCCGGGTGTCACGCCGGGCTCCGGGCCGGCCGCCGGCCTCGGCCCGGGGCTGAATGACCCCGGGCCGCCCGACTCAGCAGGGTCTCAGCGAGCTGATCTTGTAGCCGAACTCGTTGGTGTTGCCCTTGGACCCCACCAGCGGTTCCTTCGCGGCGGCGCGCTTGTCGCCCTTGTAGCGGGCGTTCTCGTACAGGCACCAGCGGTGCCCGGTGCGGTTCCACGCCGAAAGCACGTGGTCGTTGAGCCCTCCGGCCAGCTCGCTCAGGTCCCGCGCCTCGTGCGCGAACGACAGGCGCGCGCCGCCGCCGTTCCGGTCGTGCCAGATGCACATGCGGCCGCGCGGGCAGGCGTCGTAGCCCGCGAGAGCCGACGCCGACACCGCCGGCACCGACGACCCCACTGTGACCGCCGACATCATGAGGGCCAGACCGGCCCGAGTCCCGACGCGCATGTTCCCCGCCTCACTGTCACCCCGAGGTGACTCCGAATAACGACTCGAGCACGAACAGTAACCAGCGCGGACGGCGCTGCACAGTCCCGATGACGCTGGTGAGGCAGGTGTGGCCAGGGCGTGACGGCCGCCGCGCCCCGGCCGGTCGGTGATCATTCGCCCAACGTTCGGCTGCGCGCCCCGTCGATGCAAACCGCGCTCCCTAGGTTCCAGCGGCGGCGTCGAAGTGGGGAAGTGGCATGGGCAGAGGCAGGGCGATCCGGGCTCGCGGCATCACCAAGGCGTTCGGCGAGGTGGTCGCGCTCGACGGCGTCGACCTGGAGGTCGAGGCAGGGCAGGTCCACGGCCTGGTCGGCCCGAACGGCGCCGGGAAGACGACGCTGCTCGGCCTGCTGCTCGGGCTGGCGGTCGCCGACGGCGGCCGGCTGGAGATCCTCGGGACCGAGGTCGGGCGGACGCTCGCCGTCCCCGACGGCGTCGCGGGCTTCGTGGACGGGCCCGGGCTCTACCCCTCGCTCACCGCGCGGCAGAACCTCTCCGCGCTGGCCGCGCTGCGCGGGCACGGCTCCACCGGTATCGGCGCGGCACTGGAGCAGGTGGGGCTCACCGACGTCGCGGACGACCGGGTCCGGGGCTTCTCGCTCGGGATGCGCCAGCGGCTCGGGCTGGCCGCCGCGCTGCTCACCGAGCCGCGGCTGCTCGTCATCGACGAGCCGGCCAACGGCCTGGACCCGGCAGGCAAACGGCATGTGCACCGCGTCATCACCGAGCTGGCCGCCCGCGGGGCCGCGGTGGTGCTGTCCAGCCACCGGATGGACGACCTCGCGGCGCTGTGCCCCGAGGTCACCATCCTGTCCACCGGACGGGTGGTGTTCTCCGGGCCGGTGAGCAAGCTCGCCGCCGAGAGCGGCGAGCTCGACTACCGGCTGCTCACCTCCGACCCGCCGGCCGCCCGCGAGGTGGCGTCCGGCACCCCCGGCCTCCACACCGTGCGCGGCGCGGGCGGGGGGCCGGCCCCCGCCGCCCTCGTCGTCCGCGGGCCGGTGGAGGCCCTCGACGACCTGGTGGTGCGGCTGGTGGGGGCGGGCGTCGCGGTGCGCGAGCTGGCGCCCGTGATCCCTCCGCTGGAGGCCGCCTTCCTGGCCCTGACCGGGACCGGGGCCGTCCCCGGCGAGACCGAGGAGGACTCCCGATGACCGCGTCCACCGCGACGACCGCGACCACCGCGACCACCGGGCCCGCCGGGGTCGAGGCCCGCCCCGCCCGGCTGCGGCGCGCCTACCGGTTCGAGCTGGTCAAGCTGCTCTCCCAGTGGCGGATCCGGCTGCTGCTCGCGGCGTGCTGGATCGGCCCCGCCGCCTTCGTGGCCGCGGTGAGCCTACAGAGCTCGCTGCCCGCCGACACGGTCTTCGGCCGCTGGATGCACGCCTCCGGCTGGGCGGGATCGCTGGTGGTCCTGGGCTTCTCGTGCACGTGGGCGCTCCCGCTGCTGGTGTCGCTGGCCGCCGGCGACGTCTTCGCGGCGGAGGACCGGCTGGGCACCTGGCGCCACCTGCTGGTGGCGGTCCGCTCCCCGCGGCGGATCTTCGTGGCGAAGGCCCTCGCCAGCCTCACCGTGATCCTGGCGATGGTCGCCGGGCTGGCCGCCTCCGGCATCGCCGGCGGCCTGGCCGCGGCCGGGGCGCGGCCGTTCGCCGGGCTGGACGGCCACATGCTGTCGTCCGGCGACGCGGCCGGGACCGTCCTGCTCGCCTGGGCCTGCGCGCTCGCGCCGACGCTGGCGTTCGCGGCGGTCGGGCTGCTCGGCTCGGTGGCCCTGGGCCGCTCGCCGATGGGGCTGCTGATGCCCGCGCTCCTCGCGCTGGGGTTGCAGCTCGCGCAGATGCTCCCGCTGCCCGTGGCCGTCCGGGTCGCCCTGCCGGGCGAGGCGTTCCTCGCCTGGCGCGGCCTGTTCACCGACCCGGCGCAGACCCGGCCGCTGCTCATCGGCCTCGTGGTGAGCCTGGTCTGGGCCGTCGCCGCCACCGCGCTGGCCTACCGGCTGTTCCTGCGCCGGGACTTCACCGACCTGACCTACGAGGGTTCGGGACGCCGCGTCGTCATGGCCGGGGCCCTGCCGCTGGCGGGGCTCCTCGTCGCCACGGTCGCCGTCGTCTCCTGGACGACCTCGGCGAACGGGTCGGGGATCACGCGGGTCAAGCTCGAGAACTCCCTCGCCACGTCGTACGCGCACCTGTACCGGTTGCAGACCCGCGAACTCCACCGGCCCGCCGTCACCGAGGCGCAGCTGCGGGCCGCCGCTTCCTGCGACAAGGGCGGCGCCCGCGTCGCCGACGAGGGGCCCGGCAACGACTGGCGGTGCGTCGTGACGTGGCACCTGCCCGGCGTGGCCTCCCCGGGCACCGCCATCTACCAGCTCGACGTCACCGCGGACGGGCGGTACGTCGCCGACGGCGACGGGCCGAAGGAGGTGAACGGCTACTTCCAGGTGCGCACCTCCAGCGGGGATGCGCCCAACCCCCTGTGGCAGTTCGACGGCGACGTCGACCTGCTCGCCAGCCCCGCCAGTGCTCAGAAGGGTTAGTCCATGCACGTCACACGTCGGCGCCGGAGCGCCGCGGAGACCCGCTCCGGGGTCTTCCGCAGGTTCACCGGCCGCCGGGTCCGGGTCGTCGCGGCCGGTACCGCCGCTCTCGCCGTCACCGGCGGGGGCGTCGCGTTCGCCTCGACGCACGCGTTCGGCACCCACAAGGTCGGTGACACGACCGGCCTGGGGACGCTCCTGGCCAGCGACCAGTTCGACAAGCCGCTCGGCGACCGCCTGCTGGTCGACAACGGCAAGCTGCTCTCCTCGACCGTCAGCCCGGACGGCCGGCACCTCGCGGCCCTGACCACCGACCGGTCGATCGCCCTGACGATCGTCGACCTGAAGAACTACAAGATCCTCCAGCAGGCGGGCACCTCCGCCGACGCCGACCTGAAGATCTCCAACAACAACGTCGGGCAGGAGGGGCCGACCTACTCCCCGGACGGCAGGACCCTCTGGATGCCGCAGATCAACGGCTTCAACCGGTTCCCGGTGAACGCCGACGGCACCGTCGGCGCCCCGACGTTCATCACGATCCCGAACGACGGATCGAAGCACCCGCTGCCGGCCCAGGCGGTGTTCTCGTCCGACGGCGCCACCCTGTACACCGCCGTCAACGGCCAGAACCGCGTCGTCGCCATGGACCCGGCGACGGGGACGATCAAGCACAGCTGGAGCGTTGGGAACGCTCCACGCGACATGGCCCTGGTCGGCGACAAGCTCTACGTCGGCAACGAGGGCGGGCGTCCCGCCAAGGACGGCGACCAGACGCTCAACTCCTACGGCACCCAGGTCCCCGCCGACCCGAAGACCGGCGCCGTCACCACCGGCACGCTGAGCGTCATCGACGTGGCCGACACGGGCGCCTCGGTGAAGTCGATCGACGTCGGCCTGCACCCGACCGCGCTGCACGCGGCGAAGGGGGTGCTGTTCGTCGCCAACACCGGCAGCGACACCATCTCCGTCGTCGACACCGCCAAGGACGCCGTCGTCCAGACCATCACGACGCAGCCGTGGCCCGGCGCCAAGGTCGGTTACGAGCCCGACGGCATCACCCTCACCGGCGACGGCCGCCTGCTGGTCACACTCGGCCGCGCCAACGCGCTCGCCGTCTACCGGTACGCGAGCCCCAAGGAGCCGGTCCGGTACGTCGGCCTGCTGCCGACCGACTACTTCCCCGAGAACGTGACGACCGTCGGCGGCCAGGTCGTGGTCACCAACCTGCGCGGCATCGGCGAGCGCGGCCCCACCCGCACGATCGACAAGGGGGCCGGCACGTCCCCGGCCACCGGCCACAACACCCACGACTCGACCGGCTCGCTGCTGCGATTCACGCTGCCGGACGACCGGCTCGTCCGGGCCTACACGGTCCGGGTGTTCCAGCAGAACGGCTGGGACGCCGCCTCGTTGGTCGGGCTGCGCACCGGCGGCCGCGCGCGGCCCGTGCCGGTCCCGGTCCGGCTCGGCGACCCGTCGACCATCAAGCACGTCTTCCTGATCGTCAAGGAGAACCGCTCCTACGACCAGGTGTTCGGCGACGACAAGCGGGGCAACGGCGACCCGGCGCTGGCGCAGTTCGGCGAGAACGCGACACCGAACCAGCACGCCCTGGCCAGGCAGTTCGGGCTCTACGACAACACCTACGACGTCGGCACCAACTCGGCCGAGGGCCACAACTGGCTGATGCAATCCGACAACCCCGAGTACACCGAGTCGGGCGCAGGCGCGTACACGCGCAGCTACGACACCGAGGACGACGCGCTCGGCCACCAGCGCTCCGGCACGCTGTGGAGCGGCGTCCAGGCGGCCGGAGGCACCGTCAAGAACTACGGCGAGTTCCTGCAGTTCGAGACCAAGCCGTCCACCGCGACGTGGCAGCAGTTCTACTGCGACGCCAGGACCATGGCGGACACCGGCCAGAACACGACCATCAAGACCGACTCGTCCTCGCCGATCCCGTCGCTGAACGACGTCACGGCGCACGACTACCCGAAGTTCGACACCAACATCCCCGACATCTACCGGTACGAGATCTGGAAGCGCCACTTCGACGCGGAGGGGCCGGGCAACCTCAACATGTTCTGGCTGTCCAGCGACCACACCGGCGGCGCGCCGAACCCGATCGCCCAGGTCGCCGACAACGACCTCGCGGTCGGCCGCATCGTCGACCACATCTCGCACAGCAAGTACTGGAAGGACAGCGCGATCTTCGTCATCCAGGACGACACCCAGGACGGTGTCGACCACGTCGACGGCGCGCGCGGCCCGGTGCAGATCATCAGCCCCTACGCCAACCACGGCAAGGTCGACAGCCACTACTACTCGCAGATCACGGTGATCCGCACCATCGAGCAGATCCTCGGGGTCAGGCCGATGAACCAGAAGGACAGCGCGGCCACCCCGATGTTCACCGCGTTCACCGGACGGCCCGACAACACGCCGTTCACTGCAGTGCAGAACCGCGTCCCGCTGACCTACGGGCTCAAATCCCCGCCGGCCTGCGGCGACGACCCCGTCCCGACGACCAAGGCCTCGCTCGCCCCCGCGCAGTCGCCGACGCCGCCGGTGCCGGCGGGGGAGAAGGGCGTCGCGAACCTGTGGGAGGCGTGGAACCGGCAGCAGCACCAGAACGACCAGAACCCGCAGCCCGACCGCGCCAACCCCGACCAAATGGACCACTACACGTGGTACCTGACGCACGGCTTCACCAAGCCGTACCCGGGTGAGAAGAAGATCCTCGCCCCGGCCGAGGTGCCCGGCCGCTACCTGCCGTCGCCCGACGCCGACGGCTGACGCTCGCCGGCCCGCGCGCGACGCGTGACACGGCCCGCCGGGGAGTCCCGGCGGGCCGCCCGTCCATGCGCCGCCTCGCGTGATCCGGCTGCGAGGCCGGTGTCAGGCCGTCGTCAGGCCGTCGCCGCGCCGGAGCGGTACTCCTGCGGGCTCATCCCGTGCTCCCGCTTGAACGCGGTGCTGAGCGCGAAGGCGGTGCCGTAGCCGACCTGCCGCGCGACGGCGTCGAGCGTGGCGTCGCTCTCGCGCAGCAGGTCGGCGGCCTGCGCCAGCCGGACGCCGGTCAGGTACGCCATCGGCGGCTCCCCGACCAGCTTGCCGAAGCGCTGCGCGAGCGCCGCGCGGGAGGCGCCGACCTTGGCGGCCAGGTCCGCGACCGTCCACGGGTGCGCCAGGTCGTCGTGCAGCAGCCGCAGCGCCGGCCCGACGACCGGGTCGCCGTGCGCCCGGTACCAGCCGGGCTGCTCGGCCTCGGGACGGGAGAACCAGGCGCGCAGCGTCTGGATGAGCAGCAGGTCCAGCAGCCGGTCGAGGACGACCTCCTGGCCTGGCTCGTCCTTGACGATCTCCTCGTCGAGCAGGCCCACCAGCGGCGTCCGCCAGTCGTCGCCGCGCACGACCGCCAGCGGCGGCAGCGCGGCCAGCAGCCGCTGCGTGACCGCGCCGCGCGTCTCGTAGGTGCCGACGAGCATCACCGCCTTGCCGTCCGGGTCCGTGCCCCAGGCGCGCACGCCGAGGTCCATCGCCTCCGACAGGCTCGTCCCGTCCGGGGTGGTGCAGAGCTGCCCCGGGTGGATGACGACCTGCGGTTCGGTCGCCGGGTCGTCGGCGACCACGTACGGGTCGGGACCGCGGCAGATGACCAGGTCGCCGGGGCGGACGTGCAGCGGCTCGCCCGCGCCGGGCATCACCCACGCCTCGTCGCGGACCATGGCCACGAGCGTCAGTGGCGCCTCGTCCTGGATCCGCACCGACCACGGCGGGTTCAGCATCGAGCGGATCATGAACGCTCCGCGTGCGCGGGGGCCGTCGAGAAGGTCGGTCAGAGCGTCCATGCCGCCCAGCGTAAATGGTGTGGACGCTCGCGTATGGGGGCGAGCTTCTCAACGATGTCGGACGGACGCGCCCGGCGGTTGACTCAAGGGCATGACGAACAGCAGCACGAACACCAGCACGGGCACCAGCACGGGCACCGCGGTGAAGAGCACGCGGGCCATCGGCGAGAACGGCCTCACCCTCGTCCTCGGCGGCACCGGCAAGACCGGCCGGCGCGTCGTCGAGCGGCTGGAGGCCCTGGACGTCCCCGTGCGGATGGGCTCCCGCTCGGCCGACCCCGGCTTCGACTGGACCGACGAGACGACCTGGGCGCCCGTCCTGCGCGACGTCGAGGCGGTGTACCTGTCCTACTACCCCGACCTCGCCGCCCCCGGCGCGCCCGAGGCGATCGGCGCGTTCACCGCCGCGGCGGCAGCCGCCGGAGTGCGGCGGGTCGTGCTGCTGTCGGGACGCGGCGAGGAGGAGGCGCGGGCCTGCGAGCGGGTCGTCCGGGACTCCGGCCTCGAATGGACCGTCGTGCGGGCCGCCTGGTTCGCGCAGAACTTCAGCGAGGACTACCTCCTCGACCCGGTCCGCGCGGGCGAGGTCGTGCTGCCCGCCGGCGACGTGCCAGAGCCGTTCGCCGACGCCGACGACATCGCCGACGTCGCGGTCGCGGCCCTCACCCGCGACGGGCACGCCGGCGAGACCTACGAGGTCACCGGGCCGCGCGCCCTCACCTTCGCCGAGGCGGTCGCCGAGATCGGCCGCGCCGCCGGACGCGACATCGCCTACGTCCAGATCGGCGCGGACGACTACGCCGCGGCGCTCCAGGAGCACGGCCTGCCCGACGAGGTCATCGGCCTGCTGACGTACCTGTTCACCACCGTGCTGGACGGCCGCAACGCCGAGCCCGCCGACGGCGTCCGCCGCGCCCTCGGCCGCGAGGCCCGCGACTTCTCCGCCTACGCCCGCGAGACCGCCGCCACCGGCATCTGGAACGCCTGACCCCTCCCCACCCCACTGATTGATCGGACGATCTGATGAAGTTCTCTTTCGCGGCCGCCTCGGCCACCCTCTCGATCATCATGGCCGCCGGCATGGCCGGGACGTTCTTCGGCTTCTCCACCGGCGTCATGCCGGGCCTGAACGGCTCGCGGCCGGCCTCGGCGATCGACGCCATGCAGACCATCAACCAGCGCATCCAGAACCCGCTGTTCGTCGGGATGTTCATGCTGCTGCCGGTGTTCGCGGCGGCGGCGGGCGTCCTGCTCATGACGATGGACCAGAAGGCCGCGGGCATCCTGTTCCTCGCCGCGGCCGGCGTGTACATTCTCGGCGCGCTGTTCCCCAGCTTCGCGGTGAACATCCCGATGAACAACGACCTGGACGGCGTGCACATCCCGAAGGACGCCGCCGAAGCGGCGAAGATCTGGTCGGACTACTCGGGCCGCTGGACCTCGTGGAACACCGTCCGCGCCGTGTTCAGCTGGGTCAGCCTCCTCGCGATGGGCGCCGGCGCCTACCTGTGGGGCAGGAACGGCTGATCCCCGCCCGCTCCCGCCGCCTCCCCGCCGGCATTCGCGGCCCGCGCTCGCCACCGAGCGCGGGCCGCGCCCGTTCTGCGCTTACGATCGCTGGATGAGCGGTGTGTACGCGATCAGCGACCTGCACGTCGGTTTCCCCGAGAACCGCGCCTTCGTGGAGGCGCTGAAGCCGGAGTCGCCGGGCGACTGGCTGATCGTCGCGGGGGACGTCGCGGAGCGGTTCTCCGACGTCGAGTGGGCGCTGGGCGTCCTGGCCGGGCGGTGGGAGCGCGTCCTGTGGGTCCCCGGCAACCACGAACTGTGGACGATCAAGGACGATCCGGTGGCGCTGCGCGGCGAGGCCCGGTACCGGCGGCTCGTCCACATGTGCCGCGGGCTCGGCGTGCTGACGCCCGAGGACCCCTACCCCGTCTGGGACGGCGCGGACGGCCCGGTCACGGTCGCGCCGCTGTTCCTGCTGTACGACTACACGTTCCGGCCGGACGGCGCGCGCACCAAGCAGGAGGCGCTGGCCATCGCGCACGAGAGCGGGGTCGTCTGCACCGACGAGGTCTACCTGCACCCGGACCCGCACCCCACCCGGGACGCCTGGTGCGACGCCCGGATCGCCTACACCGAATCCCGCCTCGCCGCCCTCGCCCCCGGCACCCGCACCCTGCTGGTCAACCACTGGCCGCTCGTCCGCGAACCCACCCGCGTCCTGTGGTACCCGGAGTTCGCGCAGTGGTGCGGCACCGAGCGCACCGCCGGCTGGCACGACCGGTTCGGCGCCGTCGCCGTCGTGTACGGGCACCTGCACATCCCCCGGACGATCTGGACCGACGGCGTGCCCCACATCGAGGTGTCGGTCGGCTACCCGCGCGAATGGCGCCGGCACGGCGGCGCGCCCAAGGGCCCGCGCCGCGTCCTGCCCGTCCCTGTCCGGACCTGACGCCTCAGCCGGACGCGTCGCGGGCCGCTCCGGGCGCGATGCCGGACGCGGCCAGGGACAGCAGGCGCCCGGCGGCGTCCGGTTCCCGCTCGGCGGCCATCGCGATGCCGCCCGCGAGCTTCAGCACGTCCAGGAACGCGGCGCCGGCGGGCGCCTCGCCCGCCTCCTGGGCGCGGGCGAACAGGGCCTCGCCCGCGTCCCGCATCGCCCGGCACGACCCGAACGCCTCCGAGCGCTCGCCGGTCAGCGAGACCAGGACGGACGGGGCCGTCCCCCGGAACCGGGAGACGGCTGCCACGAACTCGTCCAGCCACGTGATGAGCGCCCGCCCGGGCTCCGGCGACTCCAGCAGTTCCCGGCCCCGCTCGGCGAGTGCGTCGTAGGAGTCGGCGAGCAGCGCCTCCAGGAGGTCCTGCCGGGTGGGGAAGTGGCGGTAGAGGGTCCCGACGCCGACGCCCGCGAGCCGGGCGACCCCTTCGAGCGAGGCGCCCGCGCCGTCGCGAAGGAACATCTCGCGCGCGGCGGCCAGCAGCCGGGCGCGGTTGCGCCGGACGTCCGCGCGCGGCGCGCGGGTGCGCGGCGTGTCGTCGCTGGTCACCTGGTTCCCCGGTCCTTCCCTGACGCATGCGGTGCCGCGGCGGGGAGGGGAGCGGTCCGCGGTGTTGGAACGTTCCCCGAAGTCTAGTCGCAGCGCGCGGCGCCGGCCCCGGGCGGGCACCGGGTCCCGCGGCGGCGAACCCGGACGGCCGGAGCCCGCCGCGGGCGCGAGGTCCGCGGCGGGCTCCGGTGGGCAGGGCGGGCGGGAGGGAAGCGGGTGACCGGTGTCCCGGTCCGGTCGCCGGTCAGGAACCGCCGGGGGCCAGCGGCAGGTGGACGCGGCCGCCGGCGGCCCGGAACTCCCCGGCCTTCTCCCGCATCCCGGCGACGAGCGCCTCGTCCTCGGCCAGGCCGTGCTCGTCGGCGTACCGGCGGACGTCCCGGGTGATCTTCATCGAGCAGAAGTGCGGCCCGCACATCGAGCAGAAGTGCGCGGTCTTGGCGGGCGCGGCCGGGAGCGTCGCGTCATGGAAGGCCCGGGCGGTGTCCGGGTCGAGGGACAGGTTGAACTGGTCCTCCCAGCGGAAGTCGAACCGCGCGTCCGACAGCGCGTCGTCCCACGCCTGCGCGCCCGGATGCCCCTTGGCCAGGTCGGCGGCGTGCGCCGCGATCTTGTAGGCGATCACGCCGGCCTTGACGTCGTCGCGGTCGGGCAGCCCGAGGTGCTCCTTCGGCGTGACATAGCAGAGCATCGCGGTGCCGTGCCAGCCGATCATCGCGGCGCCGATCGCCGAGGTGATGTGGTCGTAGCCCGGCGCGATGTCGGTGGTCAGCGGCCCGAGCGTGTAGAACGGCGCGCCGTCGCACCACTCCTGCTGCAGGTCCACGTTCTCCTTGATCTTGTGCATCGGGACGTGGCCGGGCCCCTCGTTCATCACCTGGTTGTCGAACTCGGCCGCGATCCTCGTGAGCTCGCCCTGGGTGCGCAGCTCGGCGAACTGCGCCTCGTCGTTGGCGTCGGCGATGCAGCCCGGCCGCAGCCCGTCGCCGAGCGACCAGGTGACGTCGTAGGCCGCGAAGATCTCGCACAGCTCGCGGAAGTGGGTGTAGAGGAAGTTCTCCTCGTGGTGCGCCAGGCACCACGCCGCCATGATCGACCCGCCGCGCGAGACGATGCCGGTCTTGCGCCGCGCCGTCAGCGGCACGTACGGCAGCAGCACCCCGGCGTGCACGGTCATGTAGTCCACGCCCTGCTCGGCCTGCTCGATCACCGTGTCGCGGAAGACGTCCCAGGTCAGCTCGGCCGGGTCGCCGCCCGCCTTCTCCACCGCCTGGTACAGCGGGACGGTCCCGACCGGCACCGGCGAGTTGCGCAGGATCCACTCGCGGGTGGTGTGGATGTCCCGGCCCGTCGACAGGTCCATGATCGTGTCGGCGCCCCAGCGCGTCGCCCACGTCATCTTCTCCACCTCGTCCTCGACCGAGGACGCCACCGCCGAGTTGCCGATGTTGGCGTTCACCTTCACCAGGAAATTCCGGCCGATGATCATCGGCTCGGTCTCCGGATGGTTGACGTTGGCGGGCAGCACCGCCCGGCCCGCCGCCAGCTCGGCCCGGACGAACTCCGGCGCCACGCCCTCGCGCAGCGCGACGAACTCCATCTCCGCGGTGATCTCGCCGCGCCGCGCGTACGCGCGCTGGGTCACCGCGCCGCCGCTCGCCCGGCGCGGCCTGCGGGGGAGCAGCCCGTCGGACACGGGCGCGGAGCGGCGGCCGTCGTCCTCGGGACGCGCCGGCCGCCCCTCGTACGGCTCGGTGTCGCCGCGTCCGGCGATCCACGCCTCCCGCAGCGCGGGCAGGCCCCTGCGGACGTCGGTCTCGTGCTCGGGGTCGGTGTACGGCCCGGACGTGTCGTACAGGACGACGACGTCGCCGTTGGTCAGCGGCACCTCCCGCATCGGGACGCGCATCCCGGGCCGGGAGCCCTGGAGGTAGGTCTTGCGGGCAGCTGGAACCACGGATTCGGTCATGACGACTCGATCTCTCCCTACGCCGGCATTACCCGGTCAGGTTCATGCGGTCAGCGGCCGTCTCAGCCGCTATCTCAGCCCGGTTCGCCGGACCCCCGCGATCTGTCGTGCTCGACGGTAACCCGGCCCACCCCCGTTGCCGCAACCGGCGCCCGTGGGTTAGAACGCGCCCGCGCGGACGGCCTCCGCCTGGAAGGATCGGGGCATGCGGAACGTCCAAGGGGAGTTCGTCCTCACGCCGGTCGGGCACGTGTCGTCGGAACTGAAGGACCGGGCCGACGCGCCCAAACAGGGCACGGAAGGCGCGCCCGACGCGTGGCTGGTCTTCGAGCCGCCCTACGTCGGCGCCCTCGAAGGGCTGGGCGCGGGCGACCGGGTGATCGTGCTGACCTGGCTGCACCTCGCGCCGCGGGACGTGCTGCGGACCCGGCCGCGCGACGACCCGGCCAACCCGGAGACCGGCGTGTTCGCCACCCGCTCCCCGGCCCGCCCGAACCCGGTCGGCCTGCACCCGGTGGAGATCCTCCAGGTCACCGGGCGGCGGCTGCGGGTGCGGGGGCTGGAGGCGCTCGACGGCACGCCGGTGCTGGACCTCAAGCCCGTGATCGGAGACGTTCCAGGGCTTTGACCTGCCCGTGCGCGGCCGCGGTCCTTGCCACGGCCTAGAGTGGAAACGCATGATCACCACGTCCTGACCGCCGTGCGAGGAAGGAACGCCGCATGCCCGCAGCCCCCCGGACGCCGAGTGCGACCGGCACGCGCACCGTGCTGGAGAGGATCTACGAGCGGGTCCTGGTGCGGGACCCGGGCGAGCCCGAGTTCCACCAGGCCGTCCACGAGGTGCTCGACTCGCTCGGACCCGCGGTCGCGGCCCGCCCGGAGCTGGCCGGGTCGGGGCTGCTGGAGCGGCTCGTCGAGCCGGAGCGGCAGATCGTCTTCCGGGTGCCGTGGACGGACGACGCGGGCGCGGTGCACGTCAACCGGGGCTTCCGCGTCGAGTTCAACAGCGCGCTCGGCCCGTACAAGGGCGGGCTGCGCTTCCACCCGACGGTGAACCTCGGCATCGTGAAGTTCCTCGGCTTCGAGCAGATCTTCAAGAACGCGCTGACCGGGCTCGGCATCGGCGGCGGCAAGGGCGGCAGCGACTTCGACCCGCGCGGCCGCTCGGACGCCGAGGTGATGCGGTTCTGCCAGTCGTTCATGACCGAGCTGCAGCGCCACATCGGCGCCGACACCGACGTCCCGGCCGGGGACATCGGCGTCGGCGGCCGCGAGATCGGCTTCCTGTTCGGGCAGTACCGGCGGATCAGCAACCGCTGGGAGGCGGGCGTCCTGACCGGCAAGGGGCAGCCGTGGGGCGGCTCGGCCTGCCGCACGGAGGCGACCGGGTACGGCAGCGTGCTGTTCACCGCGGAGATGCTCCGCAAGCGCGGCGAGGACCTGGACGGCCAGACCGTCATCGTGTCCGGATCCGGCAACGTCGCGATCTACAGCATCGAGAAGGCCCAGCAGCTCGGCGCGAACGTGGTCACCGCGTCCGACTCGGGCGGCTACGTGGTCGACGAGAAGGGCATCGACCTCGACCTGCTCAAGCAGGTCAAGGAGGTCGAGCGGGGCCGCGTCTCCGACTACGCCGAGCGGCGCGGCGGCTCCGCCCGGTTCGTCGAGGGCGGCAGCGTCTGGGACGTGCCGGCCGACATCGCGCTGCCGTCCGCGACGCAGAACGAGCTGGACGCCCAGGCCGCGCGGATGCTCGTCCGCAACGGCGTGAAGGCGGTCTCCGAGGGCGCCAACATGCCGGCCACGCCGGAGGCGGTCCACGTGCTGCAGGAGGCCGGCGTGGCGTTCGGGCCGGGCAAGGCCGCCAACGCCGGCGGCGTCGCGGTCAGCGCCCTGGAGATGCGGCAGAACGCGGGCCGCGAGATGTGGACGTTCCCGCAGGCCGAGGCGGAGCTGGCGGGGATCATGACGCGGATCCACAACACCTGCGACGAGACCGCCGAGCGCTACGGCGCGCCCGGCAACTACGTCGTCGGCGCCAACATCGCCGGGTTCGAGCGCGTCGCCGAGGCGATGCTCGCGCAGGGCCTCATCTGACCCGTACGGGCACGCGGCCGGTGCACCTGGGGACCGCGCGCGGGGCACGGTCCGGCGGCCCCGGATGCGCGGACGGCGCGCCGTCGTGGAGGATGGGCCCGTGGTGACGATGCCCCGGTCCGGCCCGGCGACCCGGGACGCCCTGCTGGCGGCGGCGCTCGCGGTCGCGGCGCTCGCGCTGGCGGTCGCATGGCCCGGAGTGCGGGAGCTGGACGCCCTGGGCGCCCTCCTGCTGCTCGCCGCGCACACCCCGCTCGCGGTGCTCAGGGACCGGCCCACACCGGCGCTGATCGCGCTGGTGGTCCTGGTCCTGCCCTACCACCTGCTGCAGTACCAGCATCACGCGCTGGTGCCGGCCGAGGTGATCGCGCTGTTCGCCTACGCCGTCCTCGGGCGCCGCGTGCGGCTCGTCCTCGGCGTGGTCGCCTTCCTGCTGGGCGTGTGCGTGATCGGCATGGCGATGCGGGCGGGCGGCGCCTCGGTCCGCGAGCAGATCGCGGTGGTCGAGGCCGTGGTGTCGGTGGTGATCGCCGTGCAGGTCTGGCGGTCGCACCGGGCCCGGGTGGCGACGATCACCGAGCGGGCCGAGCGCGCCGAGCGCACCCGCGAGGAGGAGGCCCGCCGCCGGGTCGCCGAGGAGCGCCTGCGGATCGCCCGCGACCTGCACGACCTGCTCGCGCACAGCATCACCGTGATCGGCGTGCAGGCGGGCGCCGCCGCGCACCTGGCCGCGGGCGACCGGCCGCTGGACCGCGCGGAGCTGGCCGAGGCGCTGAAGGCGATCGCGGCGACCTGCCGGGAGGCCCGCACCGAGCTGCGCGGCACCCTGCAGGTCCTGCGCGGCACCGACGTCGGCGGACCCGCCGTGCTGCCCGGCCCGGACGCCATCGGCGGCCTGGCGGAGGCGGCCAGGTCCGCCGGGCTAGAGGTGACGCTGAGCGCCGACGGCGCAGGGTCGGCGCCCCCGGAGGTCGGCGTCGCGGCGTACCGGATCGTGCAGGAGGCCCTGACCAACGTTGTCAAGCACGCCGCCGCGAGCCGCGTCACCGTGACCCTCGCGCGGGAGGACGGCAGCCTCGTCGTCCGGGTCGCCGACGACGGCCGGGGCCCCTCCGGCGCGGGGCCGGAGGGGTTCGGGATCCTCGGCATGATCGAGCGGGCGCGCAGCGTCGGCGGGACCCTGGACGCCGGCCCGGGCGAGGACGGCGGGTTCGTCGTCACCGCCGTCCTGCCGTGCGCGGCCGACCGCTCCGGCGCCGAGCCGGTCACCCCCGGCTGACCGACCGGGCGTAGAGGAACAGCAGGCCCGACAGGGTGGAGCCGGAGCCGATCTCGCCGCGCGCCGCCAGCTCCGGGACCGACTCCAGCGGCACCCACTCGATGCGTTCCGCCTCCACGTCGGTGGGCTCGCCGATCTTTTCGGCGCCGTCCGCGCGGTAGACGTGATGGATCCCGTCGTGCAGTCCGGGCGAGGGCCGCACGGCCAGCAGGTGCTCCAGCGGCCCGGCGCGGTACCCGGTCTCCTCGACCAGCTCGCGCGCCGCCGACTCCGCCGGGTCCTCGCCGTCCTCCACCCGGCCGCCCGGGATCTCCCACCCCCAGGCGCCGGTGATGAACCGGTGCCGCCAGATCAGCAGCACGCGGCCCGCGCCGTCGACCGCCGCCACGCCCGCCGCGGGCCGCACCCGGACGAGATGGTGGTCGAAGCGCCGGCCGTCCGGCAGTTCCACGTCGGCCAGCCGCACGTCCATCCAGGGGCTGTCGTAGATCGTTCTCTCGCCGTGCACCGTCCATCGCATGGCCGGACGCTATCGGGGGCTTTCAAACCCTTACCGGTAGGGTCAGGATCAAGGGGACGGCGCGACCTCCGGGGGCGGACCCCCGGACCCCAGGGCCATCGCCCGAAGGGCGCTGTCAGGGAGGGGAGCGCAGCGGTGAGCACTGAGGCCGGCACGGCGGCCGAGGCGGCGGGGGACCGGATCTTCACGGTGCCGAACCTGCTCAGCATGGCGCGGCTCGTCGGCGTCCCGTTCTTCCTGTGGCTGGTCCTGGTCGAGCAGGACTGGTGGGCGCTCGGGCTGCTGGTGTTCGCCGGCCTGTCGGACTGGCTGGACGGCAAGCTGGCGCGGGCGCTGAACCAGACCAGCAAGCTCGGCATGGTGCTGGACCCGGCCGCCGACCGGCTGTACATCTTCGCGACCCTGGTCGGCCTGACGATCCGCGACATCATCCCGCTGTGGCTGCTGGCCGCCCTCGTCGCGCGCGAGCTGGCGATCGTGCCGATCGCGCCGATCGTGCGGCGGCTCGGGTACGGCGGGACGCTCCCCGTGCACTTCATCGGCAAGACGGGCACATTGTGCCTGCTGTACGCCTTCCCGCTGCTCCTGCTGGGCGACCATGACGGGGCGGCGGGCACCGCGGCGAAGGTGATCGGGTGGTCCTTCGCCATCTGGGGGACGGCGCTGTACTGGTGGGCGGCCGTCCTGTACTGGGCGCAGACGCGGCAACTGGTGCTGGCCGGCCGCGGCGCGCCACCCGAGCGCGCGCCCGGCGCGGGCGCGCGGTCCCCGGCCGGCGAGCAGAAGGGAGCTGAGACCCCCCGATGAAGGCCGTCGTGATGGCGGGTGGCGAGGGGACGCGGCTGCGTCCGATGACCGCCAACCAGCCCAAGCCGCTGCTGCCGCTCGTCAACCGGCCGATCATGGAGCACGTGCTGCGGCTGCTGAAGCGGCACGGGTTCAGCGAGACCGTCGTCACGGTGCAGTTCCTGGCGGCGCTGATCCGCAACTACTTCGGCGACGGCGAGGAGCTCGGCATGTCGCTGAGCTACGCGACCGAGGAGGTGCCGCTCGGCACCGCGGGCAGCGTGAAGAACGCCGAGGCGGCGCTGCGCGACGACCGGTTCCTGGTGATCTCCGGGGACGCGCTGACCGACATCGACCTGACCGACATGGTGCGCTTCCACGAGCGCAACGGCGCCCTGGTCACCATCGGCCTCAAGCGGGTGCCGAACCCGCTGGAGTTCGGGATCATCATCGTGGACGAGGCGGGCCGCGTGCAGCGGTTCCTGGAGAAGCCGACGTGGGGGCAGGTGTTCTCCGACACCGTCAACACCGGCATCTACGTGATGGAGCCGGAGGTCCTCGACCACGTCGCGGCGGGCGAGTCCGTCGACTGGTCCAGCGACGTGTTCCCCAAGCTCCTGGCCGAGGGCGCGCCGCTGTACGGGTACGTCGCGGACTGCTACTGGGAGGACGTCGGCACCCACGAGAGCTACCTGAAGGCGCAGGCCGACATGCTGTCGGGGCAGGTCGGCATCGAGCTGGACGGGTTCGAGATGTCGCCGGGCGTATGGGTCGCCGAGGGCGCCGAGGTCGACGCCGAGGCCGTCCTCAAGGGCCCGCTGTACATCGGCGACTACGCGAAGGTCGAGGCGGGCGTCGAGCTGCGCGAGTACACCGTGCTCGGCAGCAACGTCGTGGTGAAGGAGGGCGCGTTCCTGCACCGCGCGATCGTCCACGACAACGTGTTCGTCGCGCCGTCGACGAACCTGCGCGGCTGCGTGATCGGCAAGAACACCGACATCATGGCGGGCGCCCGGGTCGAGGAGGGCGCGATCGTCGGCGACGAGTGCGTGATCGAGGCCGAGGCGTACGTCTCCAGCGGCGTGAAGGTCTACCCGTTCAAGACGATCGAGGCGGGCGCGGTCGTCAACACCAGCGTGATCTGGGAGTCGCGCGGGCAGCGCAACCTGTTCGGGCCGCGCGGCGTGTCCGGGCTGGTCAACGTGGAGATCACGCCGGAGCTGGCGGTACGGCTGGCCAGCGCGTACGCGACGACGCTGAAGAAGGGCACCACGGTCGTCGCCGGGCGGGACGTCTCGCGCGCCGCCCGCACGCTCAAGCGCGCGGTGATCAGCGCGCTGACCGCCAGCGCGATCAACGTGCAGGACCTGGAGGCGACGCCGCTGACCGTCGCCCGGTTCGAGACCGGCCGGGAGGACTGCGCGGGCGGCATCTACATCCGCACCACGCTCGGCGACCCGCAGGGCGTCGACATCCTGTTCCTCGCCCCCGACGGCGCGGACCTGTCGCAGGCCGCGCAGCGCAAGCTGGAGCGGGTGTTCGGGCGGCAGGAGTACCGGCGCGCCTTCCCCGGCGAGATCGCGGAGCTGAGCTACCCGCCGCGCGTGGTGGAGACCTACACCCGCGACCTGCTGCGCCGCATCGACATCAGCGGCGTCCGCGAGGCCGGGCTGAAGATCGTGCTGGACTGCGCGGGCGGCGTCGCGTCGCTGGTGCTGCCGAGCCTGCTCGGCATGGTCGGGGTGGAGGTGCTGACCCGCAACAACGCGCTGGACGAGGCGAACCCGACCGAGACGCTCCCCGAGCGGATGCGCGACCTGGAGCGGCTCGGCGCCCTGGTGTCGTCGTCGCGGGCGGCGTTCGGCGTCCGGTTCGACCCGGTCGGGGAGCGGATCTCGCTGGTGGACGAGAACGGCGAGCTGGTCCCCGACGACCGGGCGCTGCTGGTGATGCTCGACCTGGTCGCGGCCGAGCGGCGCGGCGGCCGGGTCGCGCTGCCGGTGACCACGACCCGGGTGGCCGAGCAGGTCTGCCGGTTCCACGGCGTCCAGGTGGAGTGGACCTCCACCTCGCAGGACGTGCTGACCAAGGCCGCCGCGCGGCCCGACGTGATCTTCGCGGGGGACGGCCGGGGCGGGTTCCTGATGCCGGAGTTCAGCGGCACCGTCGACGGGATCGCGGCGTTCGCCCGGCTGGTCGGGCTGGTGGCGCGGACGCGGCTGACGCTGTCGCAGATCGACCGGCGGATCCCCGTCGCGCATCTGCTGCGCCGGTCCGTCCCGACGCCGTGGGCGGCCAAGGGGAGCGTCATGCGGCACGTGGTGGAGGCCGCCGGGAGCCGCACCCTCGACACCACCGACGGGGTCCGCGTGGTGGAGGACGACGGCGGCTGGGTGCTCGTGCTGCCCGACCCGGCGGAGGCCGTCACGCACCTGTGGGCCGAGGGCCCGGACGCCGACGCCGCGCAGGAACTGCTGGAGGAGTGGGCCGTCGTCGTCGAGCGCGCGGGCTCCTAGGGCACGGGCTCTTGGGGCGCGCGGGGGTCAGCAGCGCTCGCGGGGCCTCAGGCCGGTCGCGTCGGGCTCCCGGTCGCCGTAGGTCTCCGCCAGGAAGGCGACGAGCCGCTCGACGTCTGTGACGTTGGACACCAGGCCGAGCGAGGCGCGGACGGCGCCGCCGCTCGGCAGGTGCAGCAGGTCGAGGTACTCGTCGAGGTTCCGCATGCCGCCGCGCAGCGTCCGGCGGTCGCGCAGGGCGCGCTCGGAGATGCGGAAGGCGCCCTCCCCGGCGCCCGGGTTGCAGAAGCAGCCGGTGCGGATCGAGATCCCGGCGGCGGTGGTGTCGCGGGCGACGATCCGCTCGTCCACGATGCGGCCGCGCCGGTCGAGCACGTTGAACGCGACGGTGCCGCCGCGCCGGTCCGCGCCGCCGGGGCCGTAGACGCGGATCATTGGGGAGCCGCCGGTGTGCCGCAGCCCGCCGAGGCGGTGCAGGAGCCAGGAGGTGAGGCGGGCGACCCGGCGGTGGATCAGGTCGACGCCGATGTCCTCGATCCAGCGGATGCCGAACTCCACGTCCGGGATCGACAGGAAGTTCAGGGTGCCGTCCTCGAACGCGGTCTCGTCGCCGGCCGGGACGTGCCAGCCGCCGAGCGCGCTGACCGCCTGGATCGTGCCGCCCGCGAACCAGGGGCGGCGCAGCCGGGCGAGCGCCGCGCGGTGCGCGACCAGGACGCCGACGCCGGTCGGGTAGCCGAACACCTTGTACCAGCTGACGGGGACGAAGTCGGGCCGCGTCCGGCTGAGGTCGAGGCGGTTGGCGGGGACGAACGCCGCCGCGTCGAGCAGCACGTCGTACCCGTGCGCGTGCGCGAGGTCCACCCACTCCAGGGGGTGCTGGACGCCGGTGAAGTTGCTCTGCGCCGGGTAGACGAGGAGCCCGCGCCGGCGGGCGAGCGCGCCGCGCACGTCGTCGCCCGGAACGCGCAGCTCCGGCCCGCGGACGGGCAGGTGGACGACCTGGGCGCCGCGCGCCCGGGCGAACTCGCGGATCCCGTTCACCGAGTTGTGGTTGTCGCCGGTGAGCACCAGCCGGGTCCCGCGCCGGAACGGGTACGCCTCGCCGACCAGGCGGCACGCGCCCGTCGCGTTCGGCGTGAACACGACCTGGTACTCGGCGGGGGAGGCGTTGAAGAAGCGCAGGACCGCGGCGCGCGCCCGCTCGACCAGCTCGGTCGACGCGCTGGAGGTCGGGTTCTCCGAATGCGGGTTGCCGTAGCAGTGCCCGAGGAGCCGTGCGGCGTGCGCGCGGATCTGCGCATCGGCCGCCACGCCCGACCCGGTGTAGTCCAGGTAGACGCGGCCGTCCGCGTCGAGGTGGCGGTACTCCGCGGCCCGGAGCTCGTCCAGCCGGCGGGTCGAGGCGTACTCGGCGTCGGCGTCGGGCGTCGTCCCCGCCCAGGAATCGATTGAAGCGGACATTCTCGCACCCCCGAGTACAAACCGCACTCCTCATCAGAACGGTCCGAAATCGAGGAAGGGGCGACAAGGGGATGTTATGACCTTTTTAGGACGGTGTGTCTGAGTTTGGGGAGGTTCTATGCGCCGGCCGGGACGGGAGGCCGGGGGAGGTCCGGGTGCGGCGGGCGAGGACCGCGGCCGTCCCCGCGAGGAACAGCGCCGTGAAGCCGGCGAGGATCGCCCAGTCCGCCGTCACCGCCCGCGAGAACGTGCCGCCGTAGGAGGCCAGCAGCGGCGGTCCCAGCGGTGAGCGGCCCGACCCCCACAGCCGCTCGACGCCCAGGCTGTGCCCGAGCGCCTCGAAGGCCCACCGGTTCGACATCGCGCAGCTCAGCCACCGTCCCGGCGCCGCCATCACCGGGACGGGCAGGATCGCGCCGACGAACAGCACCTGCGGGAAGCACAGCATCGGCAGCGCCATCGTCGCCTGCGCCGGGTCGGTCACCGAAGCCGACACCAGCAGCCCCAGCGCCAGCGCGGCCACCGAGCACAGCAGCAGCGTGACGAACAGCTCCCCGAACGTCCGCCACCCCATCGCCGGCAGCCGGTCGAGAGCGCGCAGGACGCCGAGCATCAGCGCGTCCACCACCGCCAGGAGCGGCAGCAGGACGGCGGCCTTCGCCAGAACGTACGGCCCGATCCGCAGGCCGGTGAGCCGTTCGCGCCGCAGCACCGGCAGCTCGGTGCAGACCTGCAGCAGCCCGTAGGTCAGCCCGAAGAAGAACCCGCCGAAGGCGATCCAGAAGAGGATCATCACGGTCGCGCCCGGGCTCGGCGAGTCCGGCGCGAACGCGCCCGGCCGGAACAGCACCGCGAACATCGCCAGCACCATGACCGGCGACCCCGCCAGCACCGCGAGGGTCAGCCGGTTGCGGGTCAGCAGATCGAGGTTGCGCCGCGTCAGCAGCGCCCACTGCCGTACCGCCCCCACTCCGGGCCCGGCCGCCGCGCCGCCGCCGGGGCGGCGGAACCGGTTCTCCCAGCCGGGCGACGCGGCGCCGGCGAGCCGCAGGTAGATGTCGTCGACCGCGCCGGCCTCGAACTCCTCCAGCGCCTCGTCCGGGGAGCCGTGGAAGGCCAGCCGCCCGTCCAGCGCCAGCACCGCCACCCGGTCGCACACCGCGACGTCCGGCGGATGGTGGGTGGTCATGACGACGGTCGTGCCCGCGTCGGCGAGGCCGCGCAGCAGCCGCATGAGGTCGGCGGCCGACGCCGGGTCGAGGCCCGAGGTCGGCTCGTCGAGGAAGAACACCCGCGGACGCGTCAGCAGCTCCACCGCGATGCTCGCCCGCTTGCGCTCCCCGCCGCTCAGGCTCCCGACGCGCTGCCCCGCGCGCCCGGTGAGGGCCAGGTCGTCCAGCACGCCGTCCACGGCCTTCTCGGCGTCCTCCGGAGCCGTGCCCGCGGGCAGCCGCAAGCCTGCGGCGTACCGCAGCGTGCGCCGCAGCGGAAGGTCCATGTGGACGATGTCGTCCTGCGGCACGTACCCCAGCGAGCCCGTGGCGCCCTCATAGCGCACCTCGCCCTCGGCGGGCGGACGCACTCCGGCGATCGCGTCCAGCAGCGTCGTCTTGCCGGACCCGCTGCCGCCGATGATCGCCACCAGCTCCCCGGCCCCGATCGTCAGCGACACGTCCCGCAGCGTGCGGCGCCCCCCGTCCACCCGCTGCCCGACCCCGCGCACCTCGATCACGCCACGCCCCCATCCGCTCCGGAGGGCCGCCCGCCCCCAGAAGAACATGAACGACGCCGGGGCCCGCGTCCAGCGCCGCCCCTGCTCAGTCGACGGAGACGTCGTCGGGCGTGCCGCTGGCGATCTCCGCCAGCACGTCCAGCGCCCGGGCCAGGACGTCGCGCGGCGGCGAGGCCAGGCCGAACCGGACCGCCCGCGGCGCGGCGGCACCGCCCACCACGAACGCGGCGGCGGGCGTGACGGCGATGCCGCGCCGCGCGGCCGCGGCCACGAACGTCTCGGCCCGCCACGGCGCGGGCAGCTCCCACCAGCAGAAGTACGAGACCGGATCGGACCGGACGGCGGCGCCGGCCAGCCGCCGCGCCGCGATGCGCTGCCGGCCGGCGGCGTCCTCCCGCTTCGCCTTGACGATCGTCTCGACCGTCCCGTCGGCGATCCAGCCGGCCGCCGCCTCCAGCGCGAAGCCCGCCGGCGCCCACGCGCCCGACCGCAGCGCGGCGGCGACCCGGCCCGCCACCCGCCGCGGGGCGACCGCGAACCCAACGCTCAGCCCGGGCGCCAGGCGCTTGGAGAGGCTGTCGACGAGGACCGTGCGGTCCGGGGCGAACGACGCCAGCGGCGGCGGGCCGTCCGCGCGCAGGAACGCCCAGATCCGGTCCTCGATCGCATACAGCCCGAGCCGGTCGAGCATGTCGGCGAGCTCGGCCCGCCGCGCCTCCGGCATCGTCGTCCCGTACGGGTTGTGCAGCGTGGGCTGGACGTAGACGCCGGCGAGCGGCGCGGCGCGGTGGGCGGCGGCGAGCGCGTCCGGGACCATCCCGTGCTTGTCCATCGTGACCGGGACCGGGGTGACGCCGAGCCTGGCCGCGACCCCCTTGATCACCGGGTAGGTCAGTGCCTCGACCGCGAGCCGCCCGCCCGCCGGGATCAGCGCGGCCACCACCGCGGCGATCGCCTGCCGGCCGCTCCCGGCGAACAGCACCGCGTCCGGCGCGGGCGCCCAGCCGCCCGCGGTCAGCAGCGTTGCCGCGGCCTCGCGCGCCGTCGGCGTGCCCGCCACGCCGACCGGGGCGAGCGCCGCGTCCAGCGCGTCCGGGCGCGTCAGCCGGTCGAGGCCGGCGGCCAGCAGCGGGGCCTGCTCCGGCACGACCGGGTAGTTGAGCTCCAGGTCGACGCGGGCGTCCGCCGGTTCGGCCAGCGCGGGGGCCGGCCGCCGGTCCGCGGCGAGCACGAACGTCCCGCGCCCCACCTCGCCGACCACCAGTCCGCGCCGACCCAGCTCCCGGTAGACGCGCGCGGCCGTCGAGGCGGCGATGCCGCGGCGGCGGGCGAACGCGCGCTGCGGCGGCAGCCGGTCGCCGGGACGCAGCCGCCCCGCCGCGATGTCGGCGGCGACCGCATCGGCGACCCTCCGGTAGTCGTCCATGCCGCTCCTCCGCATTGCACCGAGAACATTGTCAGTATTGCACCGAATTGAGCTGATAGCTAGCATCGGTGCAATGATCTCTCCCTCCTCCCTGGCGGGCATCGCCCTCGTCGCGCTCGGGCTCGTCCTCATCCCGGGGCCGAACATGATCTACCTGGTGTCGCGGTCGGTGACGCAGGGCCGCCGCGCCGGGTTCATCTCGCTCGGCGGCGTCGCCCTCGGCTTCCTCGTGTACGTGCTGGCCGCCACCGCCGGCATCACGACGGTCTTCCAGGTCGTCCCGCCGGTGTACGCGGCGCTGAAGATCGCCGGCGCCGCCTACCTGCTGTGGCTGGCGTGGCAGACGGTCCGGCCGGGCGGGACCGCCGTGTTCGCGCCCAGGGAGCTGCCCGCCGACCCGCCGCGGCGGCTGTTCCTCATGGGCCTGGTGACCAACCTGCTCAACCCCAAGATCGCGATCCTGTACGTGTCGCTGCTGCCGCAGTTCGTCGACCCCTCGCGCGGCCACGTCGCCCTGCAGAGCCTGCTGCTCGGGCTCACCCAGATCACCGTCGCGATCACCGTGAACTGCCTGATCGCGCTCGGCGCCGGAGGCATCGCCGCGTTCCTGGCCCGCCGCCCGGCCTGGCAGCGCGTCCAGCGCTACGCGATGGGCACCGTGCTCGGCGGGCTCGCCGTGCGCATCGGCCTGGACCGCACGCGCGCCGCCGTCACCTGACCGGTACCGTCCGATCGGCGCGCCGGGCCGGGGGACGGCGCTCGATTTGGTACGGCTTGCCATCATGGTGCGGTGATCGCGCGACGACGGGGACCGGACGAGGCGGAGCGGGAAGCCGGATGGCGCCGCCCCGACGCGTCGATGTCCCTGCTGTCCGACCTGTTCTCCGGCAAGCTGCTCGACCCCGGCTACGCCGAGGCCGCGGCGCGCCGCGCGGCCGCCGGCGGGACCCGTCCGCGCGGCGGGCGCCTGCGAGGGAGCGGGATGATCGCGGTGCTGGTCGCCATCGGCGTCCTGATCGCCGTGGCCGGCGTCCAGGTGCGCCGCAGCGAGCCCGTGGCGGCCAAGGAGCGCTCCCGCCTCATCGACCAGATCCACGCCCGCACCGGCGAGACCGACGCCCTGCAGCGCCGTCTCGACCGGCTGCGCGCCGACACCGGCAAGGAGCGGGCCGCCGCCCTCGCGCGCAGCTCAGCGGGCCGCCGGGCCCGGCAGGACCTCACCGCGCAGGCCGCCGCCGCGGCCGCCGAGCCCGCGGGGGGCTCCGGCCTCGTCGTCACCGTGGACGACGCGCCCGGCGCCGGCTCCGACGGTGACGATGGCGGCGGCGGCGCGGGCGGCCGGGTCTATGATCAGGATCTTCAGGTGCTGGTCAACGGGCTCTGGGCGGCGGGCGCCACCGCCATCGGGATCAACGGGCGGCGGCTCACGCCGGTCACCGCGATCCGCACCGCGGGCGAGGCGATCCTGGTCGACTACCGTCCGCTGTCCGGCCCGTACGAGGTGACGGCGCTCGGCGACCCGGACCGCATGCGCGAGGCGTTCACCGGCTCGGCCGCCGACCGCAGGCTGCGCGCCCTGGAAGAGCGCTACGGCCTGCGGTACGGCACACGGCGCACGTCCGGCGCGCGGCTGCCCGCGGCCGGCGCGCTCGCGCTGAGGTACGCCGTGCCCGCTCCGGGAGCGGGCGGGTGACGCGGCGATGGGCGCGATGAACGTGGGCGGGATGAACGCGGGGGCGAGGAGCGCAGGGGCTATGAACCTGGGGCCGGCGGGCGGGGAAGGGACGGACCGGGCATGATCGCGCTGATCGGGCTGGTGATCGGCGTGACGCTGGGCTTCGTCCTGCAGCCCGACGTCCCGCTGTGGCTGCAGCCCTACCTGCCCATCGCGATCGTCGCCGCGCTCGACGCCATGTTCGGCGGCGTCCGGGCCCGGCTGGAGGGGATCTTCGACGAGAAGGTGTTCGTCGTCTCGTTCCTCAGCAACACCGTCATCGCGGCGCTGATCGTGTTCCTGGGCGACAAGCTGGGCGTCGGCTCCCAGCTGTCCACCGGCGTGGTGGTCGTGCTCGGCATCCGGATCTTCGCCAACGCGGCGGGGATCCGGCGGAAGCTGTTCGGCGCATGAGCGGCGACGACGGCGAGGCGCCGCCCGGCGCCGAGACGCCCACCGAGCCGGAACAGGCCCGGCCCGGCGCCCTGACCGGGGTGATCGAGCTGCTGCGGCCCAGGGCTAGCTGGGGGCAGCTCATCGGCGGCCTGCTGTGCGTGGTGGTGGGCTTCGCGGTGGTCGTGCAGATCCAGTCGACCAAGCGCGACACCACCTTCGCCACCGCCCGGCAGGACGAGCTGGTCGGCATCCTGGCCGATCTGGGCCAGCGGTCCGAGCGGCTCCGGGGCGACATACGTGACCTCGAGGAGACCAAAGCCGAACTGCAGCGCGACGCGCAGGGCGACGCCGCGCTGGAGGAGGCGCGCAAGCGCGCCACCACCTACGGGCTGCTCGCGGGCACCCTCCCCGCCGAGGGGCCGGGGATCGAGCTGGCCGTTCAAGACCCCCGCGGCGGCGTCCGCGCCGGCGACCTGCTGGACGCGCTGCAGGAGCTCCGCGACGCCGGCGCCGAGGTCGTGCAGGTCAACGGCGTCCGCGCCGGGGTCGACACCTACTTCCTCGACGCCCGCGACGGCGTCGTCGCCGACGGGCACCCGCTGCGCGCCCCCTACACGTTCCTGGCCATCGGGGACCCGCACACCTTGATCACGGCGCTCAACATCCCGGGCGGCGTCGTCCGGACGCTCCAGGGCGCCGGCGCCACCGTCTCGATCACCCCGCGCGCGAAAGTGACCGTGAGCGCGATACGGTCTCCGTAGAGGGAACGGGGGGATCGGTGAGCGGCCGTCCCGGACGTCGCCGGCGGCGCCGTCCGCGCGGCGGCGTAGACCGGCGATCATCGGCGAAGGTAGTTTGGTGCGGTCGGTTCACCGTTCCGGTTGACCCCTCGGGCAAGACCCGCGTAAGTTGCGGCGACCGTCGCGTGCGCGGGCGGTGAGCAGGACCGTGGTCGGGGGCGGGTCCCCGGCGTGGGTTGGGTGAAGGATGCGCGTGGCGCAGGCGGCCCCCGCGAGCAGCGGGGCGTCCGCGGGCGGCGCGCCGATGGTAGGAGGCCGAGCCGATCTATGCCGAGCGTCTACTGCACGCAGTGCGGTCACGCCAACCCGGATGATGCCCGCTTCTGCTCGAACTGCGGCACCCCGCTGACGCGGGGCGCCCAGCCGCCGTCGTACCGCGAGTCGCCCGGCGAGTCCACCTCGACGATCTCCATCGGCGGCTTCGAGGCGCTGGACACCGGCCAGGACGAGGGCGAGCAGGCCGGCCCCGACCAGACCGCCATGGAGGCGCTCCCGCCCGGGACCGCGCTGCTGGTCGTCAAGCGCGGCCCGAACGCCGGAAGCCGGTTCCTGCTCGACAAGGACCGCACGTCCGCCGGCCGGCACCCCGAGAGCGACATCTTCCTGGACGACGTCACCGTCTCCCGCCGGCACGCCGAGTTCGCCCGGCACGGCGGCACGTTCTCCGTCCGCGACGTCGGCAGCCTGAACGGCACCTACGTCAACCGGCAGCGGATCGACCAGGCGGGCCTGTCCGGCGGCGACGAGGTCCAGATCGGCAAGTTCCGGCTGGTCTTCCTGACCAACCCGGCGCACGCCTGAGCGGAACCGGGACGGCGGGGGAGCACGGGGGCGCGGCGACGATGGGAGGGCCCTTGAACGCGCGGCCGGCCCGGTCCCCGATGACCATCGGGGACGTCCTCGGGCTGCTCAGGACCGAGTTCCCCGACATCACCATCTCCAAGATCAGGTTCCTGGAGTCCGAGGGGCTCGTCGAGCCCGAGCGCACCCCGTCCGGGTACCGCAAGTTCGGCCCGGCCGAGGTGGAGCGGCTCCGGTTCGTGCTCACCGCCCAGCGCGACCACTACATGCCGCTGCGCGCGATCCGGCAGTACCTGCAGGCCCGCGACCGCGGCGAGGCCGTCCCGCCGCTCGGCGCCCGCCCGGACGCGCCGTCCCGCCGGCCCCGCACCCTCGTCGCGGCCGGCGCCGACGCGCCCGACCCCGCCGTCCGGCTGACCCGCCGCCAGCTGCTGGACGGCGCCGGGATCGGCGAGGACCTGCTCGCCGACCTGGAGGAGTACGGCCTCGTCCGGCGCAACGGCACCCACTACGACGGCGAGGCGCTGACCGTCGCCCGCGCCGCCGCGGCGCTCGGCGAGCACGGCTTCGAGGTGCGGCACCTGCGCGCCGCCAAGGCCGCCGCCGACCGGCAGGTCGGGCTGATCGAGCAGATGGTCGCCCCGCAGCTGCGCCGCCGCAGCCCCGGCGCCCACGACCAGGCCGCCGAGACCGCGCGCGACATCGCCGCGCTGTCGGCCCGGCTGCACGCCGCGCTGCTGTCGGCGGGGCTGCGCGAAAGCCTGGACCCCTGATCACCCGGACCGCGCGGGCATTTGCCGCCCCGCCGCCGCCGCACCGCGTCCGGGGTCGGGTGTACGTTGGGCTACAGGGTTCGTCGAGGATCCGACCGGTGCACGTGGTGATCGAGACAGCGTCGACCAGCAGGGAGCCGCAGTGAAGCAGATGGAGGTCGTCGGCGTCCGGGTCGAGATGCCCTCCAATCAGCCCATCGTCCTGTTGAAGGAGACGGAGGGCGAGCGCTACCTGCCCATCTGGATCGGGGCGGTCGAAGCGACCGCGATCGCCTTCGCCCAGCAGGGCGTGCTGCCCGCCCGTCCCCTCACCCACGACCTCTTCCGGGACGTGCTCGACGCCCTGAGCGTCCAGCTGCGCACCGTGAACATCACCGACCTGCGCGAGGGGATCTTCTTCGCCGACCTGGTCTTCTCCAACGGCGTCGAGGTGAGCGCCCGCCCGTCGGACTCCATCGCGCTCGCGCTGCGCACCGGCGCGACGATCTTCGCCAGCGAGGACGTCCTCGAGGAGGCCGGCGTGGCCATCCCCGACGAGCAGGAGGACGAGGTCGAGAAGTTCCGCGAGTTCCTCGACACGATCTCCCCGGAGGACTTCGGCCGCGCCGGTTAGGCCGCGCCCAACGGAACCCCGCAAGCCGCGCTCGCCCTCGTGCCCTGTCTTGGAGCGGGCATCGGTTACGCTGTGTGATGGAGCGGTGCGGGCCGGGCCTCCGGGATGAAGTGGGGAATGTCACTTCGGGGGGTAAGGTCGTGTCGTGCCGCGATTGGTCGTGCATTGCCCTGGACCTGGCAGTTTCCGAGGGGCGACCATCGGGGTAGGAGTGCGGTGGCGGCGAAGGTGCGCAGTTTGCCCACGTGAAGCCGGTTCATCCGGGCATGCGACGCGCCGACGGCGAACGTTGACCACACCCTGACCGGCACCTACCGTGCTGGTGGAACACCCGTGGTGTAATTCGTCAAACCCCCTTGACGAAGCGCCACGGGCTGATAGAAGCCGGAGGTCCGCGTGGCGGTGAGCAGCGGCGAGGGCAAGGCGACCCCCGACAGGCACATGGCGTCACAGCGCGCCGGAGAGCAGGGCCTGCTCTTCGACACGCAGGTGTCGGCGCCGCCGGAGGATGTCGGCTACCGCGGCCCGACGGCGTGCGCCGCGGCGGGGATCACCTACCGGCAGCTGGACTACTGGGCCCGCACGAAGCTGGTCGAGCCGAGCGTGCGCGCGGCGCACGGATCGGGCAGCCAGCGGCTCTACAGCTTCCGCGACATCCTGGTGCTGAAGGTCGTGAAGCGGCTGCTGGACACGGGGGTGTCACTGCAGCAGATCCGCACGGCGGTGACGCACCTGCGCGACCGCGGCGTCCAGGACCTGGCGCAGATCACCCTGATGAGCGACGGCGTGAGCGTGTACGAGTGCACCTCCGCCGACGAGGTGGTGGATCTGCTGCAGGGCGGGCAGGGCGTGTTCGGGATCGCGCTCGGCCGGGTGTGGCAGGAGGTGGAGGGAAGCTTGGCGGAGCTTCCCGGCGAACGGGCGGCCACCGACGACCCCGACCCGCACGACCACCCCCACGATGAGCTGGCGAACCGCCGGCGCGCCCGCCGCACCGGCTGACCCCCTCCGGCCACCCGCAGACCACCCCTCGAAAGCCCCGGTCCCCTCGGAAGCCCGGCCCCTCGAGACGGACTCGACCCCTCGACGGACCTGACCCCCTCGACGGACCCGGCCCCTCAGATCGCGTCCTTGCGCTGCAGGTAGGCGAACGCCGCCCAGCCCGGCAGGACCGGAAGCCACAGCGTCAGCAGCCGGTACAGCAGCACCGCGGACGTCGCCGTCTCCGCCGTCAGCCCCGAGATCGTCAGCGCCAGCGTCAGCGCGCCCTCGACGGCGCCGAGCCCGCCCGGCGTCGGGACCGCCGAGCCGACCGCGTTGGCGGTCAGGAACACCACCACGACGGCCGTCCAGTGCAGGGACCCGCCGAACGCCCGGATCGAGGCGTCCAGGCACAGCGCGTACGCGGCCGTCAGCCCCACCGTCCCGCCGAGGCCGGTGGACAGCTTGCGCGGCGACTGCAGGACGTCCACGAGCCGCGGCACCACGCCCGAGAACATCGACCGCAGCCGGGACGCGGCGAACCGCCGCACCCGCGGGATCGTCAGCGCCGCGCCCGCGACCAGGCCGAGCGCCAGCACCACGATCACGATCGTGCGGGACGGCGCCAGGTCCTTGGAGGCGTTGTGGGTGGAGCCGGTGAGGAACCCGAACAGCGCCAGCAGCAGCACGTGCACCACCAGGCCGACGAGCTGGGACGCGCCGACGCTGGCGACCGCCGGGCCCGAGCGGATGCCCGAGCGCTGCAGGAAGCGGGTGTTGATCGCGACGCCGCCGACCGCCGCCGGCGCCACCAGCTGCACGAACGACGCGGCGACCTGCACCAGCACCGTCCGCCCGACCGGCAGCCGCTCCGGCACGAACCCCAGCAGCATGTACGCCGCCGCGAGGTAGGTGGCCGCCGACGCGGCGAGCGCGATGAACACCCAGTGCCAGGTCGCCGTCGACAGCAGGTGCGCGAAGTCGAGGCTGCCGAGCTGCGGGATCACGATGTACCCGGCGACCGACAGGCCGACGATGCTGAAGATCGTCCGGGGCCGGAAGCGCTCCAGCCGGACCGGCGCCGCCTCCGTCGCCGGCTTCAGCGCGACGATCTGCTCCCGGATCCGGGTGAGCAGGTCCCGGTCGCGGCGCAGCGCCGTCCGCGTCGCCCGCGACAGCGCCACCCGCTGCAGCAGCGGGACCGCCGCGGCGAGCGCGTCCTCGCCGAGCACGGACGCCGCGGTCCGCACGGCGCGCTCGGGGCCCGCGCGCAGCGCCACGGTGGTGAGCAGCTGCGCGAGGTCCAGCCGCAGCGCCAGGTCGCCGGAGGCGATCTCGCCGGACCGCATGTCGGTGAGGTAGGCCCGGCCGTCGTCGCCGACGAGGACCGCGTCGTCCTCGAGCCGCCGGTGCGCGAGCCGGCCGTCCTGGAGCCGCCGGAACTGCCGCCACACGTCCGTGAGCAGCCCGTCGGTGACCTCCTCGTCCGGGACGTCCCCGAGCCGCCGCCCCGGCACGTGCTCGTAGGCCAGCAGCGCCGCCTCCGTGCCGACCTCCGACGTCCCCACCAGCCGCGGGGTGCGCACGCCCGCCGCGTCCACCGCGTACGCCATCAGGGACTCCAGCTCCAGGGAGCGGCGCAGCGGGCGCAGCGCCCGGCCCGTGGTGGTGCGGCTCAGCCGCAGCGTCCGCCACATCCGGTACAGCAGCCCGGCGGTCTGCTGGTCGCGGTCCAGGACCCGGACCTCCAGGTCCCAGCGGCCGGTCCCGCGCGGTGCGCGGTGCCCGTCGTCCTCGGGGTCGAGGACGACGCCGTAGCGGCGGTCCTGGCCCGTCTCGCCGGGGTCGTCGAGGCGGGCGGCGCGGCGCGGGCACATCCCCAGCCGCTCCAGCGTGGAGACCACCGCCGTCCCGGACGGCCGCGGGTTGGGCGTGCCGACCGCGTACAGCGTGCCGTGGCCGATCGCGCGGCCGAGCAGGTAGGTGGCGGCGAGCGCCGCGACGGACGCGTACGACGCGGTGAGCCCGGTCAGCGCGGCCAGCCCGATCAGCGTCCACGTCACCGCCAGCCAGCGGGTCCGGCCCGCCATCCCGACCGCCGTGACGAACGCGATCACCGGGGCGATGTCGGTGTGCACGGGCGCGGTCCTGGTGCCGCCCCAGATCAGCGAGTCCAGCACCCCGCCGGGCGCGGCGCTGGTCACCCAGTCGTCCAGCCCGACCGTGACGCCGAACGCGATCATGGCGGCCAGCAGCGCGATCGCCACCCGCATGCCGTCCTTGTGCAGGAGCCGCTCGACCGCGAACGCGATCGGCGCGGTCAGCACGCCGAAGCTGGAGGCGAGGGTGGCCAGCGACAGCAGCATCCGGGGGGCGTGCGCGGTGCCCTGCGCGATGTCGGTCTGCAGCCCGTGCGTGGTCTGCTGCGCGATCGACACCAGCAGCATCACCACGGCCAGCCCGACGCAGGAGACCCCGAACCTGATCGCGTCGGAGGAGCGGCGGATCCGGTCCGGCTGGGCGGGCTCGTCCACGGGGACGCCGGCGGTGGCGCCCGTCGCCGGGCGCACCGTCCCGCCGTGGGTCTGTGTCACGCCGTACCGCCGCCCTGACCGTCCGCCATCGTGATCAGCGTCCCAGGGCCGGCGGGGCGCCGTCGAACGGCGGCCCCCGGTCCGGCCGGCCGTCCGGGCGGCGTCGCGGCCCGTGCCGCCCGGTGGGCCGGGCACGGCCCGCGGCCCGTCCCGCCCCGGTGAGCTGTGCACATCGTACTTGCCGGTAGATGCCCCGGCCGCCCATCACCCCGGTTCCGCGCGGCGCGAGGCGCCGCCCATGCGACGGTTCGCGGGGGCGCCCGACGATCGCCGGGGGGATGGTTGGGTAGGGTTTGTTCCGGACATGCCGTCGACCCTGTGCGGGAGAGACCCCACGCGGCCAGCGTGGGGCGCCGAAGGGGCAACCTCCCCGGAACCTCTCAGGCAAAAGGACCGCTCGGGCGAGGCACCTCTGGAAAGCAGGCGCCGATCCCCGTGACGGGGAGGGGCGGCTCACCGAAGGGGAAATCCCGCGCGCGGGGGAAGCTCTCAGGTGCCGATGACAGAGGGGGAGACCGGCCGCCGGCCGTGCCGGCGGCGGCCCTGAGCGACCGCAGCAGCCAGGAGGCTCTCCATGACCGCCCAGTTCTTCGCCCCCGTGGCCTCGCCGCAGCATCCCCGTTCCACGTTCGCCGACCGCCATGTCGGCCCGTCCCCGGACGAGCGGGCCCGGATGCTGGCCGCCATCGGCTACTCCGGCGCCGAGGCGCTGGTCGACGACGCCGTCCCGGCCGGGATCCGCACCTCCCGTCCGCTGGAGCTGCCGCCCGCGCTGAGCGAGACCGCCGCGCTGGCCCGGCTGCGCGAGCTGGCGTCCCGCAACACCGTCCTCACCTCGATGATCGGCCTCGGCTACCACGGGACGACCACGCCGGGCGTCATCCTGCGCAACGTGCTGGAGAACCCGGGCTGGTACACCGCCTACACCCCGTACCAGCCGGAGATCTCGCAGGGCCGCCTCGAGGCGCTGCTGAACTTCCAGACGGCCGTGTCCGACCTGACCGGCCTGCCGGTCGCCAACGCCTCCATGCTGGACGAGGGCACCGCCGCCGCCGAGGCCATGGCCCTGGCGCACCGCGTGTCCAAGCGCAAGGAGCCCGGGACGTTCCTGGTGGACGCCGACGTACTGCCGCAGACCATCGAGGTCGTGCGGACCCGGGCGGTCCCGCTCGGCATCGAGGTCGTCACCGCGGACCTGTCCGGCGGGCTGCCCGGCGGCGACTTCTTCGGCGTCCTGCTGCAGTACCCGGGGGCGTCGGGCGCCGTCCGCGACCTGGAGCCGATCGCTGCACAGGCGCACGAGCGCGGCGCGAAGGTCGTCGTGGCCGCCGACCTGCTCGCCCTGACGCTGCTGCGGCCGCCGGGGGAGTCCGGCGCCGACATCGCGGTGGGCTCGGCGCAGCGGTTCGGCGTCCCGTACGGGTTCGGCGGCCCGCACGCCGGCTACATGGCGGTCGCCGACGGCATCCAGCGGCAGCTGCCCGGACGCCTCGTCGGCGTGTCCGTCGACGCCGACGGCGCGACCGCCTACCGGCTGGCCCTCCAGACCCGCGAGCAGCACATCCGCCGCGAGAAGGCCACCAGCAACATCTGCACCGCGCAGGTCCTCCTCGCCGTGATGGCGAGCATGTACGCGGTGTACCACGGCCCCGAGGGACTCGCCGCCATCGCCCAGCGGACGCACCGCCGCGCCGCCGAGATCGCCGCGGGGCTGCGCGCCGGCGGCGTCGAGGTCGTCCACGGCGCGTTCTTCGACACCGTCCTCGCCCGCGTGCCGGGACGGGCCGCGGAGGTCGTCGAGGCCGCCCGCGAGCGCGGGATCAACCTGCGCCCGTCCGGCCCCGACCACGTGGCGGTCGCCTGCGACGAGACGACGCTGCCTGAGCACGTCACCGCCGTCCTGGAGGCGTTCGGGGTGCCCGCCGACGTCGCCGGCGCCGAGGAGGCGATCCCGGACGGCCTGCGCCGCGAGAGCCCCTACCTGACCCACCCGGTCTTCCACGCGCACCGCTCCGAGACCGCGATGCTGCGCTACCTGCGCAAGCTCCAGGACAAGGACATCGCGCTCGACCGCTCGATGATCCCGCTCGGCTCCTGCACCATGAAGCTGAACGCCACCGCCGAGATGGAGCCGATCACCTGGCCGGAGTTCGCGAACATCCACCCGTTCGCGCCGCTCGACCAGGCCGCCGGCTACGTCGAGCTGATCGGCGAGCTGGAGGACGCGCTCGCCGAGATCACCGGATACGCCAAGGTGTCCGTGCAGCCCAACGCCGGGTCCCAGGGCGAGCTGGCCGGGCTGCTTGCCATCCGCGGGTACCACGCCTCGCGCGGGGACGAGCGGCGCGACGTCTGCCTGATCCCGTCGTCGGCGCACGGCACCAACGCCGCCAGCGCCGTCATGGCCGGGATGCGCGTCGTCGTCGTCAAGTGCGACGAGGGCGGCAACGTCGACCTCGACGACCTGCACGCCAAGATCGCCGAGCATGGCGACCGGCTCGCCGCGATCATGGTGACCTACCCGTCCACGCACGGCGTGTTCGAGGAGTCGATCACCGACGTGTGCGCCGCCGTCCACGAGGCGGGCGGCCAGGTCTACGTCGACGGCGCCAACCTCAACGCGCTCGTCGGCCTCGCCCGCCCCGGCGAGTTCGGCTCCGACGTCTCGCACCTCAACCTGCACAAGACGTTCTGCATCCCGCACGGCGGCGGCGGCCCCGGCGTCGGCCCGATCGGCGTCCGCGAGCACCTCGCCCCGTTCCTGCCCAACCACCCGCTGCGCGAGGAGGCCGGCCCCGCCGGCACCGGCGTCGGCCCGATCTCCGCCGCCCCGTGGGGCTCGGCGGGCATCCTGCCGATCTCCTGGGCGTACATCGCGATGATGGGCCCGGACGGCCTGCGCGCCGCCACCGAGGGCGCCATCATCGGCGCCAACTACCTCGCCGCCCGCCTCGGCCCGCACTACCCGATCCTCTACACCGGCCGCAACGGCCTCGTCGCCCACGAGTGCATCGCCGACCTCCGCAAGATCACCAAGGAGACCGGGATCACCGCCGAGGACGTCGCCAAGCGCCTCATCGACTACGGCTTCCACGCCCCGACGCTCTCCTTCCCCGTCGCCGGCACCCTGATGATCGAGCCCACCGAGTCCGAGGACCTCGCCGAGCTCGACCGGTTCTGCGACGCCATGATCGAGATCCGCCGGGAGATCCAGCGCGTCGCCGACGGCGGCTACGACCGCGAGGACAACCCCCTCAAGAACGCCCCGCACACCGCGGCCTGCCTGGTCTCCGACGACTGGAAGCACGCCTACACCCGCGACGAGGCCGCCTACCCCGTCCCCGCGCTGCGCGAGACCAAGTACTGGCCGCCGGTCCGCCGCATCGACCAGGCCTACGGCGACCGCAACCTCGTCTGCTCCTGCCCCCCGCCGGAGGCGTTCGAGGACTAGGGGGACGACCCCCTGAACCCCCGTCACGGTCGGCAGGGGTCTGGTCTTCCGGACGCGTGTTCGACCGGCGCGGGACACGGTCCTGTCGGTGTGATCTTGGTGGGGTTTCTGAGTGTCGGCCGGGACGGGGCGGGGTCCGGTCGCTAGGCTCTGGGCGGACCCCGACCCCCAGAGGGCAGAAGACCGATGAGCGAGTCCGCGGCCGGCGATCCGGCCCTGTTGTGCGAGGAGGCGCGGAGCCTCGCGGAGAACGGCGCGGCCCGCGAGGCCGCGCTGCTGTTTGAACGGGTGCTCGCGCTCGGCGACACCCCCTGCCGCGCCCAGGCTGCGCTCGGCCTCGCGGTCGTGCTGGACGACGGCGGGGACGTCGAGGCGGCCCGCGAGGCCGACCGGGCCGCCATCGCCACCGGCGACCCCGAGTACGGGCCCCGCGCCGCCTACCACCTCGCGCTCACCCACGAACGGGCCGGCGAGCACGAGGAGGCGGCGCCCGCCTGGCGCGTCGTCGTCGACTTCGGCAACCCCGCCTACCTCCCGCCCGCGCACCTGGCGCTGGCGCGGCTCGCCGACGACGCCGGCGACTTCGAGGAGGCGCGCGGGCACTGGGAGGCGGTGGTCGCGACGGGCGACGCCGAGTACGGGCCGCCCGCCGCGCACGACCTGGCGCAGCGGCTGCTGGAGCGCGGCGAGCCCGCACGCGCGCAGCGGGTGCTGGCCGCCGGGCTCCGGCTGATCGATCCCGACGGCGCCCCGTACGCCTACGCGCGGCTCGCCGTCGCGCTCGGCATCTCCTACCTCGACCAGGCCGTCGGCGCGTTCGGCGCGGCGCTCGGCGACGCGTCCGAGCCCGCCGACCCCGAGGTCGGGCCGCTGGCGACGGAACTGCTCGCGCGGACGCTGCCGCTGCGCGGGCGCGGCACGGAGGCGGGCGAGGTGTGGCGGCGCGGCCTCGCCGACCCGGGCGTCGCCGGGCAGGTCAGGGCCCGGCTGCGCCGCGACTTCGGCGACGACCCCGACGACGCCGCCGACCCCGCCGACCTGTGGTGGGAACCGGTCGTGGAGCAGGCCGTCACTGAGGGCACGCTGCCCGCCTTGGCAGGCGAGGCGTTCGGCGCCCTCGACCACATGTACGCGCTGCTGGCCGTGCGGTACGCCGGCGAGGGGCTGGCCGGTGAGGCCCGCGAGGTCGTCGGCGACGCCGTCCGGGTGCCGGACGGTTACCCGTGGGGCCCGCTGCTGCACGAGAGCTTCGCCGAGCGGCTGCGGCTGGCGATGGGCGAACCGGCGCAGGCGCCGCCGCCCGACCGGCAGGGCGCCTGACCTCAGTCCGCGATGTCGCGTTCCGCGATCACCTTGGTGATCCGGGCGCGGACGAGGTACTCGCCCGGGACGGCGTTGCGCCTGCCGTACTCCTCGCCGCGCTCGGGGCCCATGTAGCGGCGGCCGAGGACGGTCGCCCACTCGCGCATCTCGTCCAGGTCCTCGATGATGCGGGCCTCGGCCTGGATCACCACGTACGAGTACGGCGGCGTCTGGTCGTCGACGCACACCGACAGGCGCGGGTCGCGGCGCAGGACGCGGCCCTTGACGCTCTCGTTGTGCGTGGTGAACACCAGGTCGCCGCCGTCGAGGACGAACCAGATCGGCGTGACGTGGGGCGTGCCGTCCTTGCGGGTGACGCCGGCCTTCCCGGTGCGGGTGCCCTCCGAGACGAACGCGCGCCATTCACTGTCGGTCATCTGCTCCATCCGTCCAGTGTGCCCCACAAGATCATCGACCATGCGGGCCGGATACCGTGGGGGTATGCAGATCCAGACCGCGCACGGGCCCGCCGAGGCGACCCTGGACGGCCCGGACCGCCCGGCGTTCCTGCTGGTCCTGACGCACGGCTCGAACGGGGGAGTGGAGGCGCCCGACCTGCTGGCGGTCCGGGACGTCGCGCTCGGCCTGGACGGCGCGGTGGCGCGGGTGATGCAGCCGTTCCGGCTCGCCGACCGCCGGGCGCCCGGCCCGGCCGCCAAGCAGGACGAGGCGTGGCTGGAGATCGTCGCGGTGCTGCGGGAGCGGTTCGGGGACGTCCCGCTCGTCCAGGGCGGCCGCAGCAACGGCGCCCGGGTGGCGTGCCGCACCGCGACCGCCGCCGGCGCCGCCGGGGTGGTCGCGCTGGCGTTCCCGCTGCACCCGCCCGGCAAGCCGGAGAAGACCCGGGTGGACGAGCTGCGCGGCGCGGGCGTCGAGGTGCTGGTCGTCAACGGGGACCGCGACCCGTTCGGGATCCCGGACGCGGCGGACGCGGCGCAGGTCACGGTGCTGGCGGGGGAGCGGCACGACCTGAACCGGAACCCGGCCGAGGCGGGCCGGGCGGCGGAGCCGTGGCTGCGCCGCTGGGCGGCGTCCCCCGCCCGGGCGGCCCGCTGAACCGGGCCGCCGCAAGGGCGCGAGGAGGGCCCCGGAAACAGAACGCCTCTGGGCCCGGTGCGGGCCCAGAGGTCGTGGTCGGGCGGGCGTGCCCCCGAGGATGATCACCCGTTCGAACTAGTCCCCCGTCGGAGACTGGTCACGCGGCGGACGGCGCCGTGAGGTCCGTCGGCCGGTGCGGTGCGATGACTGCTCCGTCGGGCAGCAGCTCGCCGGTGTCCTCGAAGAGCACGACGCCGTTGCACAGCAGGCTCCACCCCTGCTCGGGGTGGGCGGCGAGCGTCCGGGCGGCGTCGCGGTCGGGTGCGTTGTGCGAGGGACAGGGCGGCTGGTGCGGGCACATCGGCGTGCCTCCGGTCTCAACTACTGGTGGTCGGTCGTGGTTCTTTCTCTTATGACGCACCCCAGTGTGGAACGGTTCGCCCGCACCGGCCATAGCCCGTTGGGACGGTTGTCCACTGGTACCGGAGAACCGGTGATCTGTGACCCGCCTCACTCCGAGGTGCCAGGCATAGCGTCCCTCACGTGCGATAGCGGACGAAGGACGACACGCCGTCCGGGAAGGAAAGCGTCCCGCCGGTTCGATCTTCCTTACCGGGCCGCCCGGATCCGGCCGGCGTGTGCGATCGTTTCCCCCGGACGGCGCCTCCGGGCGCCCTACGATGTCCCTCGGGGGGCCGGGCTTTGCGAGTGGGGGTGAGGCCGGTATGCGGGTCGCGCTGTTCGTCGCGTGCTTCGACGACGCGTTGTTCCCCGCGACCGGCAAGGCCGTGACGGCGCTGCTGGAGCGGCTCGGCCACGAGGTCTCCTATCCGCCGGGCCAGACCTGCTGCGGCCAGGTGCACTGGACGACCGGCTACCACCGCGAGGCGGCCGGCCTGGCGCGCGCCTTCACCGCCGCGTTCGAGGGCGCCGAGGTGATCGTCGCGCCGTCCGCGTCCTGCGCCGCCGCCGTCCGCGACGCCTACCCGCGGATCGCGCGGGCCGCCCGCGACCCGGCGCTCGCCCGCGCCGCCGAAGGCCTCGCCGTCTACGAGCTGACCGAGTTCCTGGTGGACGTGCTGGGCGTCACCGACGTCGGCGCCTACTTCCCGCACCGCGTCGCCTACCACCCGTCCTGCCAGTCCGCGCGGATCCTCGGCGTGGCCGACCGGCCGCTGCGGCTGCTGCGCGCGGTGAAGGGCCTCGACCTGGTCGACCTGCCGGCGGCGGACGAGTGCTGCGGGTTCGGCGGCGCGTTCGCCATGAAGAACGCCGACGTGTCGGTGGCGATGGTGGCCGACAAGGTCCGGCACGTCCGCGACACCGGCGCCGACGTGGTCTGCGCGGTCGACAACGGCTGCCTCGCGCACATCGGCGGCGCGCTGTCGCGGCTGCGCGGCGGCGTCCGGGTCCTGCACCTGGCCGAGATCCTGGCCGGGACGGGCCCGGCGTGACCGGCGCGCCGCCGGACCGTCCCGCACCCGCCGCGCCGCAGGGCGCACCCGCCGCGAGGCCTGGCGCACGGGCCGCGCCGCCGAAGTTCTCCGCCGCCGCCCGGTCCGCGCTGGCCGACACCGGCCTGCGCCGCGCGCTGCGCGGCGCCACCGCGACGATCCGGGAGCGCCGGTCGGCGGTCGGCGAGCCCGCCGACTGGGAGGACCTGCGCGAGGCCGGCCGCGCCATCCGGGACGAGACGCTCCTCGGCCTCGACGGGCACCTGGAGGACCTGGAGCGGGCCGTCACCGAGGCGGGCGGCCACGTGCACTGGGCGGCCGACGCCGCCGAGGCGCGCCGCGTCGTCACCCGCCTGGTGCGGGCAACGGGCGCGCGCGAGGTCGTCAAGTCGACGTCGTCGGCCGCGCGGGAGATCGGGTTGGACGGCGCGCTCACGCGCGCCGGCGTGACCGTCCGCGAGACCGCGTTCGGCGACCTCGTCGCGCAGCTCGGCGAGGACGGGCCGGCGCACCTGCTGTCGGCCGCGCTGCATCGCGACCGCGCCCAGATCCGCGAGCTGTTCGTCCGGCGGCTGCCCGGCGCCGCGCCTGACCTGTCCGACGATCCCGCCGCGCTCGCCGAGGCGGTGCGGCTGCATCTGCGCGAGCGGTTCCTCGGGGCGCGCGTGGCGGTCACGGGCGCGAACTTCCTGGTGGCGGAGACCGGCACGGCGGTCCTGGTGGAGTCGGAGGGCAACGGCCGGATGTGCCTGACGCTGCCCGACACGCTGATCACCATCGCGGGCATCGAGAAGGTCGTCCCGACGTGGGCCGACCTGGAGGTCCTGCTCCAGCTGCTGCCGCGCTCGTCGTCGGGCGAGCGGATGACGCCGTACGTCTCGTCGTGGACGGGCGTCACCCCCGGCGACGGGCCCCGCGAGTTCCACCTCGTGCTGCTCGACAACGGCCGCACCAACGCCCTCGCGGACGAGATCGGGCGCGCCGCGCTGCGCTGCATCCGCTGCTCGGCGTGCATGAACGTCTGCCCCGTCTACGAGCGGACGGGAGGCGGCCCGTATGGCCCCGTCCTGCCGGGGCCGATCGGGGCGATCCTCACCCCGCAGCTGCGCGGCGTGGAGCGGGCGGCCGAGGCGTCCCTGCCGTTCGCCTCGACGCTGTGCGGCGCCTGCGCCGACGTCTGCCCCGTGAAGATCGACATCCCCGAGGTGCTGGTCCACCTGCGCGGCAGGGTGGTCGAGTCGCGCCGCCACCGGCCGGTCCCCACCCCCGAGCTGATGCTGATGCGCGGCCTGGCCTGGACGATGGGCGATCCGCGCCGGTACGAGACGGCGCTGCGCCGCGGCACCCGGTGGGCGCGGCTGATGTCGCGCGGCGGCCGGATCCGCCGGCTGCCCGGCCTGCTCGGCAAGTGGACCGAGGCCCGCGACCTGCCGGCGCCGCCGCCGGAGACCTTCCGCGCCTGGTGGGCCCGGAGGCGCCGGTGAGCTCCCGGGACGAGGTGCTGCGGCGGGTCCGCGACGCGCTCGGCGGCGAGCGCGGCCCGCGCCCGCCGGTGCCGCGCCGCTACGCGCACCGGCTGGCCGCCGCTGAGGCCGGCGGTCCGTCCTGGGAGAGCGCGGCGGACGTGCCGGCGCTGTTCAGCGAGCGGGTAGCGGACAACCGGGCGGCGGTGCGGCACGTCGGCGCCGACGAGCTGGCCACCGCGGTCGCCGCCGCTCTGTGGGGCCGGGAGGCCAAGCAGATCGTCGTCCCGGCGGACCTGCCGTTCGGGTGGCTGGCGGAGCTGGACGGGGTGCGGGCGATGGCCGACCGGCCCGCGATCGACCTGGACGCCCTCGCCGCAGCGGACGGCGTCGTCACCGGCTGCGCCGTCGCGATCGCCGAGACCGGGACCGTGGTCCTGGACGGCGGCCGGGCGCAGGGCAGGCGCGCCCTCACCCTCGTCCCGGCCTATCACCTGTGCGTCGTGCAGGCCGAGCAGATCGTGGGAACGGTGCCGGAGGCGGTGGAGCGGCTCGACCCGGCCCGCCCGCTCACCTGGATCAGCGGCCCGTCCGCGACGTACGGCGTCGAGATGGTGCGGGCGGAGGGCATGCACGGCCCGCGGCACCTCGAGGTGCTGGTCGTCGAGGACTGAGCCGGGGGAGGGTCAGCCGGCGCCGGCGAGGACCAGGTCGAGGCCGGCGGCGAAGCGGGCGTCCCAGTCGACCGCGCGGTCGGCGCCGTCCTCCGCCGTGCCGCGGACCTCCAGGGCGGCGTGCCCGATCACGTAGCCGAGCAGCGTGTGCGCGGCGACGGCGGCGGGCTCCTCGGCGACGCCGCCCCGCCGCAGCACCTCCCGCAGGGACGCGACGGTCGCGGCGAGCGCGACGGGGTTGCGCCGGGTGACGACGAGGGGGAGCACGCCCGCGTGCGCCAGGAGCCGCGCGCGGTAGTCGCGGGCCCAGGAGCGCAGCACGTCCCGCCAGGACCCGGCGGCGGCGCCGGTGTCGGCCGGGGCCGACGCGACGTGCGCGACGAGGCCGTCCAGCAGCTGCTCCTTGCCGCGGGGGAGGTGGTGGTAGATCGCCATCGCCTCGACCTCCAGGGCGTCGCCGAGGCGGCGCATGGTGAGGCGGCCGAGTCCCTGGCCGTCGACGATCTGCAGGGCCGCCTCGGTGATCCGCTCGATGGACAGCGGCGCGCGGTGCTGGGCGTTGATGCTGGGCTGCCTGACCATGGGGCAAGCGTACGGGGGGCCGCCGACATGATCGGGGACGTCGCGCGCCCGCCGCGGACCAGCGTGACCTTACTGCGTAAAGGCGTCGACTTCGGTGTCCGGCGCCACACCCGGCGACCGGCACGCGTACGCTGGCCTCCATCGTGACGATGAAGATCGTGAGCTTGAGGAGTATCGCCATGCCGCTGATCCGCAGGGTGGGCAAGGACGTCGCGGAGCAGTACGAGGCCGACGAGCGGCTGGCCGCGGACTACGACGCGCGCCTGGCGGCCGCCGGCGAGGCCGAGCGCGCGCTGCGCGACGCCCAGGGGGGCGGCGTGCCCGAGGCGGAGCTGCACGAGCTGACCGTCGCCTTCGACAAGGCCCTGACGGAGGCGCTTGCCGCAGCCGAGGCGGCGGAGCGGGTCGCGATGGGCCCGAAGATCTACGTGTCCGACGGGCAGGACGCCAAGGCCCGCCGCGCCGCGGAGATCGCGCGCCGCAAGGCCAAGGCGCGCCCGTCGGTGCGGCCGTGGACCGACGAGGTCGACCGGCTGCGCACCGCGCGCGAGGCGCACCGGCTGAGCTTCCGCACGCGCCCCGCCGCGGCCGTCTGAGCGGGCGCCGCCGCCGGGCCGGGGGGCCGTGGCGGCGGCCCGGGACCACGTGTGACGACGTGGAACGACACAGCACCACCGAGTGGCACCGGCCACCGAACTTTGAGAGTCTGCCCTCTCGGGGAACGCCGGGGCGGTCCGCACCGCCCGCCGCAGCGCGCGGCGGGCGCGGGACGCGCTCCGGCGGAGAGGGCGCTGGTGCCCTGGACGCGGGGGGAAGTCACGTGGAGCGCACGCCGCCGGACCGGTGCCGCGTACTCGAGTCCTACCAGGACGGGACGCGGGCGATCGGTGAGCTGGCGTCGGCGGTCGAGGACTGGGACGTGCCGACGCCGTGCGCCGACTGGCAGCTGATCGACCTGGCCGGGCACCTGCGGTGCGTTGCGGAGAACTTCCTGGAGTACCTGCAGGACGCGCCGGACAGCCGGCTGGCCAAGCTGTTCGCGCAGGACGCGGCGTCGGCGGTGCTGATCCGCCAGCAGGCCCGGCAGAACGCCGCCGAGCTGGCCGTGCTGCCGCCGGAGCCGGGCCCGGAGCGGATCACGGCGTTCACGGTGTCGGCCGGGGCCTACGCCGACCTGATGCCCGACATGTGGGACCGCACCCACCTGATCTACCGGGGCACCAAGTACACCGTCGGCGACCACGCGGGCGCGGCCTGCGTGGAGTGGCACCTGCACGCCTGGGACATGGCCCGCGCGATCGGCTCCGACTACCGCCCGCGCGACCCCGAGGTGCTGGTTTCGGCGTGGCACTGGGGGGTGCCGCACCTGCCGCTGGCGCCGGGGGACGCGTGGGAGGCCGTGCTGCGGTCCTCGGGCCGGTCGCCGCGCTGGCCGGACCCCGGCGAGGGGCCCGGCCGGGCGCGCGGCGGGCGGCAGCGGACGGTGCGGCAGGGCGTCAGACGCCCTCCGGCCTCCTCGGGTGGCGCCGCAGGTAGACCGTCCAGGTGACCAGGCAGCACAGCGCGTAGAAGGCGATGAAGACCAGGTAGGCCGCGTCGCCGGTGCCGGAGTCCAGGAAGGACTGCCGGAACGCGACGTTGACCAGCACGCCGCCGAACGCGCCGATCGCGCCGGCGATGCCGATGAGCGCGCCGGACAGCCGCCGCGCCTCGTGCCGGGCCGCGTCCGGGTCCTCGCCGCCGGCGATCCGCAGCCGCGCCTTCGCCATGAAGATCGCGGGGATCATCTTGTAGGTGGAGCCGTTGCCGACGCCGCTGAAGCCGAACAGCAGGACGAACCCGGTGATGAACAGTGCGAGCGAGCCGGTGCGCGACGCGGTGAGCACCAGCGCCGCCGCGACGGCCATGGCGACGAAGTTCCAGAACGTGACCTTCGCCCCGCCGATCCGGTCGGCGAGCCGGCCGCCGACCGGCCGGATGAGCGAGCCGAGCAGCGGGCCGAGGAAGGTCAGGTAGGCGGCCTTCACCGGGGTGTCGAAGTCGGCCTTGAACTGCACCTGCAGCACCTGCCCGAACGCGAACCCGAAGCCGATGAACGACCCGAACGTGCCGATGTACAGCAGCGACATGATCCAGGTGTGGGGGTCGCGGCACACCTCCCGCATCGCCCCCCTCTCGTTGCGGACCTGGGTCAGGTTGTCCATGTAGAGGGCGGCGCCGAGCGCGGCCAGCACGATGAACGGGATGTAGATCCCGGCGACGAGGCCCGGGTGCTCCTTGCCCGCGGTCGCGAGGACGAGCAGCCCGACGAGCTGGACGACGGCGACGCCGAGGTTGCCGCCGCCCGCGTTGATGCCGAGCGCCCAGCCCTTGAGGCGCTGCGGGTAGAACGCGTTGATGTTCGCCATCGAGGAGGCGAAGTTGCCGCCGCCGACGCCCGCGACCGCCGCGAGGATCAGCAGCGTCGAGTACGACACGCCCGGCTTGATGAGGAACGCGGCGAGCACCGCCGGGACCAGCAGCAGCGCCGCGCTGAACACCGTCCAGTTGCGGCCGCCGAACCGGCCGACGGCGAAGGTGTAGGGGATCCGCAGCACCGCCCCGACCAGCGCCGGGACGGAGGTGAGCAGGAACTTGCCGGCGGGGTCGACGCCGTAGGCGGGGCCGAGGAACAGCACGACCACCGACCACAGCGTCCAGACCGAGAAGCCGATGTGCTCGGAGAAGATGGACAGGACGAGGTTGCGGCGGGCGACGCGGGCGCCGGTCGCGGCCCAGAACTCCGGCTCCTCGGGCCGCCAGTCGTCGATCCGGCGGCCGCGGAGCGGGCGGCCGCGCTCGGTGCGCGCGGCTTCGGTGGTGACGGTCATCGGTTCTCCCTGTGGTCTCTGACGCGGTACGACCGTAGGAGCGCGCGGTTTCGCGCTTGTGCAGCCGGTGATGCGGCCGTGATAACTCCGCTGCACAGCGTGGCCCCGACCGGTGTGAGACGGGTGGGGCCGCTCCCGCCGGGGTAGGTCAGTGATCGCGGCGCGGCGGGGGAGGGAGAACAGGACCGATGGCGACCTGCGAGGTCTGCGGGAACGACTACGCGATGGCGTTCGAGGTGCACGCGCAGGGGAGCGTGCACACCTTCGACTCGTTCGAGTGCGCGATCACCCGGATGGCGCCGATCTGCGAGCACTGCGAGTGCCGGATCCTCGGGCACGGCGTGGAGGTGGACGGGCGGTTCTACTGCGGCGCCCACTGCGCGCGCGCCGCCGATCCGGAGGGCGCCCGCCTCATCCAGGACGCCGCGCCGGTGTAGGCGCGGCGCCTGCCGGCCCGCCGGCGCCCCGGCGGGCGGGCGGTGCGGTCAGCGCAGGGCGCCGAACGCGGGCTCGCGGCCGTCCTCGAGGTAGACGGGGCGGCGGTCGGCGAGGGCGCGCAGGCTGGGCTCCATCCGGCGCGACACGTGCGCGGGCGACAGCTCGGGGATCTTCTCCGGCGCGACCATGACGTGGTCGGACAGCTCGTCGGGCGGCAGCCGGATCGCCTCGAGCTCGGCGCCGGTGACGGCGCCGCCGAAGACGAACACGTTGACCGAGTCGACGCCGTCGTCGCGCGGGGAGCCCCAGTCGACGCAGACCAGGCCGTCCAGGCGGGGGACGAAGCCGAGCTCCTCCCGGCATTCGCGGACGCACGCCGCGAGCGGGGACTCGTCGGTCTCGATGACCCCGCCCGGCAGGAACCAGCCTTCGCTGTAGGTGGGCTTGACCAGCAGGACCCGCCCGAGGTCGTCCAGGAGCAGGGCCGCCGCGGCGCCGCGGGAGCGCGGCAGCGAGGCATAGTAAGCAAGGTCGGGCATGTACCGAGATTAGGCCGGATGACCGTCTTGTGATCCTTGGCGCGGCGGGCCCGGAACCGCATTCTCCGCGAGATCGCCAGGGCGCCGCGAATCCGGTTCGGTAATCGTCCGGACGGCGACGAATGGACCCTGACAATCGCCGACAACGCTTGACACGCGATCGTCAACCATTGCCGGTGGTGCGGGTGGTGCGCGCCTGACCTTGAGGGACGCGCGGCGTGAAGCGCATTTAACGCCCGGGTCACACGCGGGACGCGGCGGCGAAACGGCGCCGCCGGACTCTTCTGGCATGACCGGGACTCCTACGCATTGCCCGTACTGTGCCCTGCAGTGCGGGATGACCCTCGACGGCACCGGCGGCTCCGCGGCCGCCCCGGTGCGGGTGACGCCGCGCGACGACGTGCCCGCGAACCGGGGCGGGCTGTGCCAGAAGGGCTGGACCGCCGCCGAGCTGCTCACCGTCCCGGACCGCCTGACCTCGCCGCTGATGCGCCGCTCCCGCGACGCGCCGCTGGAGCCGTGCACCTGGGACGAGGCGCTCGGCCGCATCGCCGCCGAGGTGGAGCGGCTGGCCGCCGAGCACGGGCCGGACGCCGTCGCGGTGTTCGGCGGCGGCGGGCTGACCAACGAGAAGGCCTACCAGCTGGGCAAGTTCGCGCGGATCGCGCTGCGCACGTCGCAGATCGACTACAACGGGCGGTTCTGCATGTCGTCGGCCGCCGCGGCGTCGGGCCGGGCGTTCGGGATGGACCGCGGGCTGCCCGGTCCCGTCACCGACCTGGCCGCGTCCGGCGCCGTCCTGCTGACGGGCGGGAACCCGGCCGAGACGATGCCGCCGTTCATGCGGCACCTGACCGAGATGCGGGAGGGCGGCGGCGCGCTCATCGTCGTCGACCCGCGCCGCACCGCGACGGCGCGCCAGGCCGACCTGCACCTGCAGCCGGCGGTCGGCACCGACATCGCCCTCGCCAACGGGCTTCTGCACCTGGCGATCGCCGAGGGGCTCGTCGACGAGGAGTACATCGCGGCGCGCACGAACGGGTTCGAGGCCGTCCGGACCGTCGTCAACGCGTACTGGCCGGACCGGGTGGAGCGCATCACCGGCGTCCCGCTGCCGAGCATGCGCGAGGCGGTCCGGCTGCTCGCGGGAGCGGACCGCGCGCACATCCTGACCGCGCGCGGTTCCGAGCAGCACGCGCGCGGCACCGACATGGTCAGCGGCTTCATCAACCTGGCGCTGGCGCTCGGGCTGCCGGGCCGTCCCGGTTCCGGCTACGGCTGCCTGACCGGGCAGGGCAACGGGCAGGGCGGGCGCGAGCACGGCCAGAAGGCCGACCAGCTGCCCGGCTACCGCAAGATCGACGACCCGGCGGCGCGCGCGCACGTCGCGTCGGTGTGGGGCGTCGACCCGGACGCGCTGCCCGGTCCGGGCCGGTCGGCGTACGAGCTGCTGTCGGCGCTCGGCACCGACGGCGGCCCGAAGGCGCTGCTGCTGTTCGGGTCGAACCCGGTGGTGTCGGCGCCGCGCGCGGCGGCCGTCGAGGAGCGGCTGGGCGCGCTCGACCTGCTGGTGGTGGCGGACTTCGTGCCGTCGGAGACCGCGCGGCTCGCCGACGTGGTGCTGCCCACGGCGCAGTGGGCGGAGGAGTCCGGCACGATGACGAACCTGGAGGGCCGGGTGCTGCGCCGGCGCCGGGCCCTCGCGCCGCCGGACGGCGTCCGCACCGACTTGGAGATCATCGCGGCGCTGGCCGGGCGGCTCGGCGCGCCGGGGGAGTGGAGCACCGACCCCGAGCGGGTGTTCGGGGAGTTGCGCCGCGCGAGCGCGGGCGGTGTCGCGGACTACTCCGGCATCAGCTACGGGCGGATCGAGGCCGAGGGCGGGATGTTCTGGCCCTGCCCTTCGGAGGATCACCCCGGCACGCCGCGCCCCTACCTGGAGCGTTTCCCGACACCGGACGGGCGGGCCCGCTTCGTCGCGGTCGAGCACCACGGCGCGGCCGAGGACGTCGACACCGACTACCCCCTGTACCTGACGACCGGCCGCGTCCTGGCGCAGTACCAGTCGGGCGCGCAGACCCGCCGGGTCCGGGCGCTCGCCGACGCGGCGGCCGGGCCGTTCGTGGAGCTGCATCCCGACCTCGCCGAGCGGCTCGGCATCGAGGACGGCCAGGACGTGAAGGTGGAGAGCCGCCGGGGCGCGGCGACGGCGGCGGCCCGCGTGACCGACGCGATCCGCCGCGACACGGTGTTCATGCCCTTCCACTGGGCGGGGGAGGGGCGCGCGAACCTGCTGACCAGCACCGCCCTGGATCCGGTGTCGCGGATGCCGGAGTTCAAGGCGTGCGCCGTCCGGATCTCGGCGTGAGCGCCTTTTAACACGGCGGTGACAAAGGAGACCCAACCGTGAAACGGCCTCTTCGCAGACTCGGTCCCATGAACATCGGGGACGGACCGGCGGCACCGGCCACCACGCGGACCTTACAACGTCAAGGCGTCGGCCTGATGACGCCCATTGCTCATTTCCCGCCTGGAATGTCCCCGCACGCGACTCGCCTGGAGGTTGCCGTCCGATGAGCATCACATCCGAAGCGACGATCACGAGGCGTCCCGCCGAAGCCGCGGCCCGCTGGTTCGACATCTGCTCCTACACCGACCTGATCCCCGAGCGCGGCGCCTGCGCGATGCTGGACGGCACGCAGGTCGCGGTGTTCCGCGCGTTCGACGGGACCCTGTACGCGCTGTCGAACCTGGACCCGTTCAGCGGCGCGTACGTGCTGTCGCGGGGCATCCTCGGCACCCGCGACGGCACCCCGACGGTCGCCTCGCCGATGTACAAGCAGGTCTTCGACCTGCGCACCGGGGTCTGCCTGGACGATCCGCGGGTGGCGGTGCCGACCTTCCCGGTCCGCCGCGCGGCCGCCGGCGACCGCGTGGAGGTGGCGCTCACCGATGAGCACCGACAGTGAGCCGCTGGCCGGGTTCGCCGTCGGGGTGACCGCGGCCCGCCGCCACGAGGAGCTCGCGACGCTGCTGGAGCGGCGCGGCGCGCGGGTGGTGCTGGCCCCCGCGATCCGCCTGGTCCCGCTGGCCGACGACGCCGAGCTTCTGGAGGCGACGCGGGCGTGCCTGCAGCGGCCGCTCGACCACGCCGTCGTCACGACCGGGATCGGGTTCCGGGCCTGGCTGGAGGCGGCGGACGGCTGGGGGCTGCGCGACGCCCTCATCACGGCGCTCGGCGGCGCCGACATCGTGGCGCGCGGCCCGAAGGCGCGCGGCGCGATCCGCTCGGCGGGGCTGCAGGAGCGCTGGTCGCCGGAGTCGGAGGGCTGCGCGGAGGTCATCGCGCACCTGCTGGAGAAGGACCTGAAGGGCGCGCGGATCGCGGTCCAGCTGTACGGGGAGCGGCAGCCGGAGCTGACCGGGGCGCTGCGCGCGGCGGGCGCCGAGGTGATCGAGATCCCGGTGTACCGGTGGGCGCGCGCCGAGGACGGCACGCCGCTGCGGCGGCTCGTCGGGCAGGCCGTCGCCGGGACCGTGGACGCGATCACCTTCACCAGCGCCCCCGCCGTCGCCGCGACGCTCGCGGTCGCCGCCGAGGACGACCTGGAGGAGGCGCTGCTGGAGGCGCTGCGCACCCAGGTGGTCGCGGCGTGCGTGGGGCCGGTCACCGCGCAGGCGCTGGCCGAGCGCGGCGTGCCGACCGTCCAGCCGGAACGGGCCAGGATCGGCGCGCTGGTGCGGGCGCTGGTGTCGGACCTGCCGCGCCGGCGCGCGCGGCTGCTGTCGGTGCGCGGGTCGTCGCTGGAGCTGCGCGGGCACGCCGTGGTGCTGGACGGGCAGCTGCGTCCGATCGCGCCCGCGCCGATGGCGATCCTGCGGGCGCTGGCGCGGCGGCCCGGGCACGTGGTGTCGCGCGCGGAGCTGTGCGGGGTGCTGCCGAGCCGCCTGGTGGTTACCGGTTCGCCCTGGTCGCGGGAGGCGCGGCCGCAGGCCGACGAGCACGCGGTGGAGATGGCGGTGGCGCGGCTGCGGCGGGGTCTCGGCCGTCCCGGGATCGTCGAGACGGTCGTCAAGCGCGGCTACCGGCTGGCGTGCGATCCCCGGTTGGTCGACCGGCTGGCGGCGGGTGCCGGTGGCTGACCGGCATCCCGCGCTGCTGGCCGTCGCGCACGGCACCCGCGACCCGTCCGGTCCCGCCGTGGTGCGGGAGCTGCTGGACCGGGTCCGGGCGCGGCGCCCGTGGCTGCACGTGGCGGAGGCGTACGGGGAACTGGTGTCGCCGTCGCTGGAAGAGGCCGCCGCCGAACTGGTCGCACGCGGGGCGGACGGCCCGGTGGTCGTCGTGCCGCTGCTGCTGGGGCGCGGCTACCACGCGTTGATCGACATCCCTGAGCGCGCCGGGCGGCTGCTGCCCGGTGCCGTGACGGCGCGTCCGCTGGGCCCGGACGCGCTGCTGGCCGAAGCGCTGGCCGGACGGCTGGGCGCGAGGCCGTCCGGCCGGCCCGAGAACGGGGGCCCGCCGCATCCGCAGGACACCGTCGTCCTCGGCGCGGCGGGCTCCGCCGACCCGGCGGGCGTCGCGGACGTGCGGGCGGCGGCGCGGCTGCTGGCGCGGCGGCTGGGGCGGCCCGTCCCGTACGGGGTCGTGGCCGCCGGCGGCCCGGCGCTGCGCGACGTGGTCGCCGAGCGGCGGCGGAGCGGTGCCGCGCGCGTGGTCGTGGCCTCGTACCTGCTGGCGCCCGGCCGGTTCCTGGACCGGATGCACGAGTGCGGCGCGGACGCGGTGGCCGCGCCGATCGGGGCGCACGACGCGGCGGCCCGGCTGGTCCTGCGCCGTTATGACGAGGCGCTGTCGCGGATCGGCGAGCCCGCCTCCGCGTGCTGACGCGCCCTGTCGTGCAGGGCCTCGACCTGCGGGGTGACGACCCGTTCGCGTGGCACCGCTCCCTGTGTGGGCGTGCCGGTCTGCGGGGAGGCGCCGTCGTGCGCGAGGGCGGTGAACCGGTCGTCGTGGTGCGCCAGGACGCGCAGCAGCATCGCCCTGAACTGCCGCCGCTCGTCCGGTGACAGCGGCTCGAACAGCAGCTCGTTGAGGCGGACGCGGGCGTCCAGGCTCTCCTCGAGGAACGCGCGGCCGGTCTCGGTGGCCTCCAGCGCGTACCGCCGCCGGTCGGCGGGGTCGCGGCTCCGCCGGACGTGCCCGGCCTCCTCCAGCGCGTCCACGATGCCGACGAGGTCACCGGCGTCCATGCGCAGCCGCTCCGCGACGTCGCGCTGCGACAGCGGTCCCGACCGCGCGACGCACCACAGCACGAGCAGCTGCGGCATGCGCAGCTGCCCCGGGCAGACCCGCGCCGCGGTGCGGCGGACGAGGCGGACCGTCTCGTACATCAGGTAGGTGGGCGAGTCGTACATCGGGTCGGCCTGCTCCGTCACGTCCCGCTCCTCCAGGTCACTTGGACGACCTAAATCTCTCTTGACGTGAGAGATAGGTTACTCCTACCGTTGGAAAGCCCAAAATATGGGCGCATATCTCCATCGGAGGGGAGGCCCCATGCCGGGCGGGGGACCGGCCGTCGAGGTCGACGGCCTGATCAGGAAGTTCGGCGACGTGGAGGCGGTGCGGGGGATCGGCTTCACCGTGGCGCCGGGGGAGATCTTCGGCTTCCTCGGCCCGAACGGCGCCGGCAAGTCCACCACCATCAACATGCTCTGCACGCTGCTGAAGCCGACCGCCGGCCGGGCGCTGGTCGCCGGCTTCGACGTGGTGGCCGAGCGCGACAGCGTGCGCCGCAACATCGGCCTGGTCTTCCAGGACCCGACGCTCGACGGCTACCTGTCGGGCGAGCAGAACCTGCGCTTCCACGCCGAGCTGTACGGGGTGCCGCGCGGCGTGATGGGCGAGCGCATCCGGCAGGTGCTGGAGATGGTCGGGCTCTGGGAGCGGCGCGCCGACCTGGTGCAGACCTACTCCGGCGGCATGAAGCGCCGGCTGGAGATCGCGCGCGGCCTGCTGCACTCGCCGCGGGTGCTGTTCCTGGACGAGCCGACCGTCGGCCTGGACCCGCAGACCCGCGCGTCGATCTGGGACTACATCCGGCAGCTGAAGGAGGCCGAGGAGATCACCATCTTCATGACGACCCACTACATGGACGAGGCCGAGTTCTGCGACCGCATCGCGATCATGGACTCGGGGCGGATCGTCGCACTGGACACCCCGGAGGCGCTGAAGGCGGGCGTCGGCAAGGACCGCGTCCGCATCCAGACCGCCGACGACGAGGCCGCGATCGCCGCGCTGCGGGACCGGTTCGACCTGGAGGCCGGCATGTCGGAGGGCGCCGTCGCCTTCTCGGTGGCCTCCGGCGAGGCGTTCGTGCCGCGGCTGTTCGCCGAGCTCGGCGTCCCGATCCGGTCGGTGAGCGTGTCCCGGCCGTCCCTGGACGACGTCTTCATGTCCTTCACCGGCTCGACGATCCGCGACGCCGAGGCCGGCTCCACCGACAGGATGCGCGTCATGATGCGTGCGGCGAGGAGATGAGATGACGAGCTCGACGCGGGCGGACTCGCCCGGGGCGGCGGCGCCGGTCGCGGACGTGGTGCGCGTCCGGGTGCCCGAGCCGGGGCTGCGCCAGGACCTGCGCGCGGTGAAGATCGTCCTGCACCGGGAGCTGATCCGGTTCTGGCGCGACAAGCTGCGGATGGTGTCGGGGCTGGTGCAGCCGGTGCTGTGGCTGCTGGTCATGGGCACCGGGCTGTCCAACCTGATGGCCAGCGGCGGCGCGCACGGCGACATCGACCTGAAGACGTTCATCTTCCCCGGCGTGTGCGCGATGTCGGTGATGTTCACCGCGATGTTCTCCGCCGGGTCGATCGTGTGGGACCGCGAGTTCGGGTTCCTGCGCGAGATGCTCGTCGCCCCGGTCAGTCGCAGCTCGATCGTCATCGGCAAGTGCATCGGCGGGGCGCTGGTGGCGACGCTGCAGGGCGCGGTGATCGTCGCGCTGGCCGGGCTCGCCGGGGTGCCCTACGACCCCGTCCTGATCCTGGAGCTGCTGGGGCTGATGTTCCTCGGCGCGTTCGCGCTGACCGGGTTCGGCGTCATGATGGCCGCGCGGATCAAGCAGATGCAGTCGTTCTTCGGCCTCATGCAGATGGCGATGATGCCGATGATGTTCCTGTCCGGCGCGCTGTACCCGCTGAACGGCCTGCCGACGTGGCTGACCGTGCTGACCCGGTTCAACCCGCTGACCTACGCCGTCGATCCGCTGCGCCAGGCGGTCTTCTCCCACCTGGACCTGACGCCCGCGCTGCGGCGCACCTTCAACCCCGGGGTCACCTGGAACGGGTGGGTCGTCCCGGTCTGGCTGGAGATCCTGATCGTGGTGGCCATGGGCGTCGGCCTGATGGGCGTCGCGATCCTGGAGTTCCGCCACGCGGACTGACCGCCGGCGCCGCCGGAAACACCGTCCGAAACTCCATCGCCACGGTGAGTGATGCAGCATACTGAGCCCGGCTACACAGTGAATCGGCTCGGATGCGAAGGGTGATGGTGGACAGGTTGAACGGGCATCGGAGGATGGTGCGGGGGACGGCGGCGACGGCCGCCGTCCTCGCGGCGGTGGCGGTTCCGGCGGTCGTGCAGGGCCCTGCGCGGGCGGCGGCGCGGGCGGCGGACCGGGCTGCGGGAGCGGCGGCGGGACTGCGGATCACGCGGTTCCTGGGGGAGAAGCGGCTGCCGCACCTGATGAAGTTCCAGGGCACGACGGTCGGCGGCCTGTCGGGGATCGACCGAGACCCGCGCACCGGCGACTGGTACATGATCTCCGACGACCGGTGGCGGTACGACCCGGCCCGCTTCTACACCGGGCGGGTCGACATCGACCGGCGGACGGGCCGGTTCGGCGGCGTGTCCGTCACCGGCGTGCACACGCTGACGGACGCGGACGGCAAGCCGTACCCGGGGTTCGGCAAGCCCCGCTCGGTCGACCCGGAGTCGGTCCGCTACGACCCGCGCGGCGGGCGGGTGCTGTGGGGCAACGAGGGCGACCGTCCCGACGAGACCCACCAGGTGCCGCTGGCGCCGCTGACCGTCCAGTGGGCGGGCCGCGACGGCCGCTACCGCGGCACGCTGCCGCTGCCCGAGGACCTGCGGCTCACCACCGGCCACCACGGGCCGCGCCGCAACTTCGGCATGGAGGCGCTGGCCATCGCGCCGCACACCATCGCCGGGATGATCGAGGGGCCGCGCTATGAGGACGGCGCGCTGCCGACGGTGCAGCACGGCGCCGTGACCAGGCTCACCTTGTGGAACCGGCACGGGAAGGTGCGGTCGCAGGTCGCCTACCCGGTCGACCGGCTACCGGCAGCGCCCGTCCCGGCGGGCGGCGTCGCCGACAGCGGCGTGTCGGAGATCCTGGCGATCGACGACCACCGCTACCTGGCGCTGGAGCGGTCGTGGCTGCAGGGCGTCGGCTACAAGGTCAAGCTGTACGAGTTCGACACCCGCAGCGCGACGAACGTAGTGGCGCGCCACAGCCTGGCGAAGGGGCACAAGTACCGGCCCGTCCGCAAGCAGCTGGTCGCCGACCTCGGCCGGTACGCCTCCCCGACGCAGAACCTGGAGGGGATGGGCTGGGGACCGAAGCTGAAGTCGGGGGAGCGGACGCTGGTGATCTGCTCCGACGACAACTTCGACGCCCAGGAGGTCACCGAGTTCCTGGCGTTCGCGGTCCGGGGCCGCTGACCCCGCCGGCCTGCGGAAACGACGGCGCCCGCCCGATCACGGATGATCGGGCGGGCGCCGGTGCCGCGGTGGGCGCGGGTCAGACGGCGAAGTCGAGCAGCGGGCGGGCGTTGCTGGGGTGCCGCAGCTTCGACAGCGACTCCTTCTCCAGCTGCCGGATCCGCTCGCGGGTCAGGCCGAGGGCCTTGCCGATCTCGTCGAGGGTGCGGGGCGTCCCGTCGTACAGCCCGAACCGCATCGCCATGATCTTGGCTTCGCGGGGCGACAGGATGTCGAGGGTGCGGCGCAGCTGGTCGGCCATCAGCTGGCGGTCGACCAGCTCGGAGGCCTCGGGGCTGTCGGTGTCCTCGATGAGGTCGCCGATGCGGGTCTCGCCGTCCTCGCCGATGGTGGAGTCCAGGCTGATCGGCTGGCGGCTGGTGCGCAGCAGCTCGCGGACCTGCTCGGGGCTCTTGTCCAGCTCGACCGCCAGCTCCTCGGGGGTGGGCTCGCGGCCGAGCCGCTGGTGCATGTCGCGCTCGACGCGGCTGAGCTTGCTCAGCATCTCCAGCACGTGCACGGGCAGCCGGATGGTGCGGGCCGAGTCGGCGAAGCCGCGCTGGATCGCCTGCCGGATCCACCACATCGCGTAGGTGGAGAACTTATAGCCCTTGGAGTAGTCGAACTTCTCCACGGCGCGGATCAGCCCGAGGTTGCCCTCCTGGACGACGTCCAGCAGCGACAGGCCGCGGTCGGAGTACTTCTTGGCGACCGACACCACCAGCCGCAGGTTGGCCTCGAGCATGTGGGCCTTGGCGCGGCGCCCGTCGGCGGCGACCCACTCCAGGTCGGCGCGCATCCGCGGGGACAGCTCCTCGGTCTCCAGCTTGTGCTCGGCGTACAGCCCGGCCTCGATGCGCTTGGCCAGGTCGACCTCCTGCTCGGCGGTGAGCAGCTGGCGGCGGCCGATCGCCTTGAGGTAGGTGTGCACCGAGTCGCCCATGGTGGTCGACTGGTCGTCCAGGTCGGCGGGGGAGTCGGCGGCCTCGACCTCGGTGACCTCGAAGCCCTCCTCGGGGACGTCGGCGTCGCCCGCGCCGGCCCGGCCCTCGTCCCGACCGCCGTTCCGGGCGGCGGCCTTGCGGGTGCGCCCGCCGGTCTTGGCGCCGGTACGGCCGGCGGTGCGCTTCTTGGCCGTGCCGGGGGTGGCCTGGGCGGTCTCGCCGCCGTCGTGGTCGGCGGCCGCGGCCATCCTGCGGACGGTGTCGGGCTCGCCGGCCAGGCTGATGCCGGCCTCGGACAGCTCGCGCAGGATGGAGCGGCCCTGCGCGGGGCTGAGACCGGCGCTCTCGAAGGCTCCCCTGACCTCGTCGAGCGAGAGGCGCCCTTGGGCGCGGCCGCGCTTCAGGAGGTCGTCGAGCGCGGGGCTCGCCGACTCCGTGAGCGGGGTCTCGATAGCGCTTCGCGGCATGGGGGCACCCCTCTCCCTTCGGTGTGTGGATGCGGCGCGGGTCGTCGTTCGCTGTCGGCGCACGCATATACGGGAACGTCGCACGGCCGGGTTCTTGTTCCCGGCGCCGCGGATCGGCGTCCCGGCGGGGATCGCGAGGGGAGCGATCCAGGGGTTCGTGGTGCCCGGTCGGCGGCGTTTCACACCGTGTCCCGAGCCTCCAGCCCTACCTTACTACGTAAAGGCCGCGGGTGGGATCGATATGATCAAGATCACTCTGCGTCCGGCTCCTTCGGCCGCAGCGTCCGGCCGTACCGGGCAACGACCCGTTCCCGCAGCTCAGGGTCGTCGCGGGGGACCGGTTCGAGGAAGACCTCGTCGATCTCCTCGTGCGCCTCGCGCAGCTCGCGCGACATGCGGACGCAGGCGCGTTCGACGTCGCCGGCGGTGAGCGCGTCGCGGAAGTCCAGCCGCGCGCAGACCAGGACGCGGTCGGCGCCGACCGTCATGGTGATGATGTCGACGACCCATTCCACCTCGGGCGCGGCGTACAGCCGGGCGCGCACGTCGTCGACGATCCGCGGGTCGGCCTGGTTGCCGATCAGCAGGTTGAGGTTGATGCGGCCGAGGACCAGCGCGACGACGGTGAGCAGCACGCCGATGAGTGCCGATCCGATGCCGTCCCAGACCGGCGAGCCGGTGAGCTGGTGCAGGCCGAGGCCGCCGAAGGCCAGGAGCAGGCCGATCAGCGCGGCGGAGTCCTCCAGCAGGACGCTGATCGAGGTGGGCTCGTCGGTGCGGCGGATGTAGGCGAAGAACGGCAGCGACTCCTCGCGGGCCGCGGCGCGGGTCTGCCGCAGGGCCTGCTGCCAGGAGGTCCCCTCGAGGACGAACGCGACCGCCAGCACGATGTACCCGATCAGCGGGTCGGTCTCCTCGCCCGACCGGGCCCGCAAGAGCGTCTGGAAGCCCTGGTAGTAGGAGAACAGCGCGCCCATGCCGAAGATCGCGACGGCGACGAGCAGCGTCCAGATGTAGCGCTCCTTGCCGTAGCCGAAGGGGTGCCGGCGGTCTGCGGGGCGGCCGCTGCGGCGCAGCCCCACCATCAGCAGGATCTCGTTGAAGGTGTCGGCGACCGAGTGCGCGGCCTCGGCCGCCATCGACGCCGACCCGGTGACCAGCGCGGCGACGATCTTCGCGACGGCGATGCCCAGGTTGGCCAGGAGCGCCAGCAGGACGGTCACGCGGCTCTCGTTCTCCGGCTCCTCGCGCTCCTCGCCCATGCCGGTCGTCCTCCCCCGATCGTCGCGGTGCCATGCGCGGCGGTCGCCGCGGCGCGGTCAGCCCTTGCGCAGCCGGGCGCGGTCGGGCTTGCCGGAGGCCAGCAGCGGGATCGCCCTGACGAGTTCCAGCTCGCGGGGCGCCGCGGCCGCGGGCATCGTCTCGCGGACGAAGGCGCGCAGCTCGGGCAGGGCGGGGGGCTCGGCGGCGGGCACCACGACGGCGGTGACCCGCTCGCCCCACTCGGGGTCGGGGCGGCCGACCACGACGACGTCGCGAACCTTGGGGTGCCGCGACAGCGCGGTGGCGACCTCGCCGGCGACGACCTTCTCCCCGCCGGTGTTGATCACGTCGTCGATCCGGCCGCGGACGCGGAGCCGGCCGTCCTCCAGGGCGCCGAGGTCCTGGGTGACGAACCATTCGCCGTCGCGGACGGCGGCGGTCTGCTCGGGGCGCAGCCGGTAGCCGGTGAACAGCGACGCCCCGGCGAGGCGGATCCGGTCGTCGGCGCCGACCTCGGCACGCATGCCGTCCAGGGGGGTGCCGTCGTAGACGCAGCCGCCGCAGGTCTCGCTCATGCCGTAGGTGGTGAAGACGCGGCCGCCGCGTTCGCGGGCCTCAGTGAGCAGGCCGGGCGCGGCGGCGGCGCCGCCGAGGACGATCGCGCCGAGCCGGGACAGGTCGGTGCCGGCGCCCAGCAGGCGGCGCAGCTGGGTGGGGACCAGGGAGATGTGCACGCGCCCGGCGGCGGCGACGGCGCCGGTGTCGAAGCGGGGCGTGATGATCGGGTCGGTGCCGGCGAGCAGGGAGCGGACGAGGACCTGGACACCGGAGATGTGGCTGGTCGGCACGCAGCACAGCCACCGGTCGCCGGGCGCGGCCTCGATGCGGGCGAGGGTGCCGGCGGCGGAGTGGCGCAGCGCGGCGGCCGACAGCTCGACGAACTTGGGGGCGCCGGTGGAGCCGGACGTGGCGATCAGCACGGCGGTGCCGTCGGCGAGCGGGGCGCGCTCGCCGACGGTGCGGTGCGGGGTGAGGCCGTCCTCGGTCTCGACGGCGTCGGGCGCCAGCGCGTCCAGCATCGCCTCCAGCGCGGGCGCGGGCAGGCCGGGGGGCAGGGGGCAGACGGCGGGGCCGCCGTCGAGGGCGGCGGCGAGCGCCCGCAGCAGGCGGGGGCCGGGCGGGAGCACGACGGCGTGCAGGCGGCGATCCATGATCTCATCAGGGTAGGCGACCCCGCTGAACGCGTTCAAACGGCGGGACGGTTGAATGGGCACGGCGCCGCTCCAGGCGGGCCACGACGGGAGAGGATCACATGGTCTCGGAGCTGTTCGACGCGGACGCGTGGAAAGAGGTCGAGGGGTTCGGGTTCACCGACATCACCTATCACCGGGCCGTGGACCAGGGAACCGTCCGCATCGCGTTCGACCGGCCGGAGGTGCGCAACGCGTTCCGCCCGCACACCGTCGACGAGCTGTACCGGGCGCTGGACCACGCGCGGATGTCGTCCGACGTCGGGTGCGTGCTGCTGACGGGCAACGGGCCGTCGCCCAAGGACGGCGGGTGGGCGTTCTGCTCGGGCGGCGACCAGCGGATCCGCGGCAAGGACGGCTACAGGTACGCCGAGGGCGAGACCGCGGAGTCGATCGACCCGGCGCGGGCGGGCCGGCTGCACATCCTGGAGGTGCAGCGGCTGATCCGGATGATGGGCAAGGTCGTGATCTGCCTGGTGCCGGGGTGGGCCGCGGGCGGCGGGCACAGCCTGCACGTGGTGTGCGACCTCACCCTCGCCAGCCGCGAGCACGCCCGGTTCAAGCAGACCGACGCCGACGTGGCGAGCTTCGACGGCGGGTTCGGGTCGGCGTACCTGGCGCGGCAGGTCGGGCAGAAGTTCGCGCGGGAGATCTTCTTCCTCGGCGACACCTACGACGCCGAGGCCGCGCACCGGATGGGGATGGTGAACGCGGTCGTCCCGCACGCCGAGCTGGAGGCGACGGCGCTGGAGTGGGCCCGCAAGATCAACGGCAAGAGCCCGACCGCGCAGCGGATGCTGAAGTACGCCTTCAACCTCATCGACGACGGCCTGGTCGGCCAGCAGGTGTTCGCCGGGGAGGCGACGCGGCTGGCCTACGGCACCGACGAGGCGGCGGAGGGCCGCGACGCGTTCCTGGAGAAGCGCGACCCCGACTGGTCGCGCCACCCGTGGTACTACTAAATGTCCGGCGCACCATGTGGTCCGGAATAGCGTGATTCGGCAGGCAGGTCAGGGGGTCAGCGGGTGCGGGTCTTCGCCATCCCGATGCGGACGCGGTTCCGCGGTGTGACGCGGCGGGAGGGCGTGCTGTTCCGGGGCCCCGCCGGCTGGGGGGAGTTCTCGCCGTTCGCCGAGTACGGGCCGGCCGAGTGCGCCCGGTGGCTGGCGGCGGCGCGGGAGGCCGCGTACGAGGGCTGGCCCGCTCCCGTCCGCGACCGGATCCCGGTGAACGTGACGATCCCCGCGGTCGGCCCGGACCGGGCGTTCGAGATGACCAAGGCCTCCGGGTGCCGGACCGCGAAGGTGAAGGTCGCCGAGCGCGGCCAGGACGACGCCGACGACTTCGCGCGGGTCGAGGCCGTCCGCGACGCGATCGGCCCGGACGGTCGGGTCCGCATCGACGTCAACGGCGGCTGGGACGTCGACCACGCGGCCCGGATGATCCGGTCGCTGGACCGGTGGGAGCTGGAGTACGCCGAGCAGCCGTGCGCGACGCTGGAGGAGCTGGCGCGGGTGCGGCGGATGGTGGACGTGCCGATCGCCGCGGACGAGTCGATCCGCCGCGCGGAGGACCCGTTGAAGGTGCGGGCGGCGGGGGCCGCGGACGTGGCGGTGCTGAAGGTGCAGCCGCTGGGCGGGGTGCGGGCGGCCCTGGAGGTCGCCGAGGCGTGCGGGCTGCCGGTGGTGGTGTCCAGCGCGGTGGAGACGTCGGTGGGGCTGGCGGCGGGGGTGGCGCTGGCCGCCGCGCTGCCGGACCTGCCGTACGCGTGCGGGCTCGGCACGCTGTCGCTGATGGACGGCGATGTCGTGCGCGATCCGCTGCGCGAGTCCGGCGGTGAGATCGAGGTGCGCAGGCCCGTGGTGGACGAGGAGGCGCTGGCCCGGTTCGCGGCGCCGGACCTGGACGAGGGCTGGCGGAGCCGGGTCGTGGACGCCCAGGCGTTCCTTGCGGGCCCGGCGATGGTCGAGGTGGACGGGTGAACCCGGCGACCGCGCTGGCGACGGTCTTGGTCGACGAGCTGCTGCGCTGCGGGATGACCGACGCGGTGCTGGCGCCCGGGTCGCGGTCGGCTCCGCTTGCGCTGGCGCTGCACGCCGCGGAGGAGGCCGGCCGGGTCCGGCTGCACGTGCGGATCGACGAGCGGTCGGCGTCGTTCCTGGGTCTCGGGATGGCGAAGCGGTCGGGCCGTCCGGTGGCGCTGGTGTGCACGTCGGGGACGGCGTCGGCGAACTTCCATCCGGCGGTGGTGGAGGCGCACGAGTCGGGCGTCCCGCTGATCGTGATCACGGCGGACCGTCCGCCGGAGCTGCGCGACACCGGCGCGAACCAGACGATCGACCAGGTGAAGCTGTACGGGACGGCGGCGCGGTGGAGCACCGAGGTCGGCGTGCCGGAGAACCGTCCGGGGATGGTGGCGTACTGGCGGTCGCTGGTGAGCCGGGCGTGGGGGCTGGCGCAGGCGCCGGTGCCGGGCCCGGTGCATCTGAACGCGGCGTTCCGCGAGCCGCTGATCCCCGACGGGGACGAGTCGTGGTGCGAGCCGCTGGACGGCGACGCGACCGGGGCGTGGACGAAGGTGCGGGCGGCGACGCCCGGGTCGGTGCTGCACGTCCCGCCGACGCGGCGCGGCGTGCTGGTGGTCGGCGACGGCGCGGCGAACGTCAAGCGGTACGTGGCGGCGGCGTCGATGGCCGGCTGGCCGGTGCTGTCGGAGCCGAACGGCAACGCCCGTTACGGCGACCACGCGCTGACCTCGCACCATTTCCTGCTGGGGATCCCGGAGTTCGTGGAGCGGCACCGTCCCGAGGTGGTGGTGACGCTCGGCAAGCCGGGGCTGTCGCGGCCGCTGCTGTCGCTGCTGCGGCGCGCCGAGGAGCACATCGTGCTGGCCCCGGACCTGGCGCACTGGCCCGACCCGGTGCGGTCGGCGACGCAGGTGGCGCCGGAGATCGAGATCCCGGTGGTGTCGGGCGACGACGCGTGGCTGAAGTCGTGGCGGTCGGCGGACCTGGCCGCCGCGGCGGCGGTCGACGCGGTGCTGGACGCCGTGCCGGAGGTCAGCGAGCCGCGGCTGGCGCGCGACCTGGTCGCGGCGATGCCGGGCGGGTCGCTGCTGTTCACCGCGGCGAGCATGCCGATCCGCGACCTGGACCAGGTGATGCGGCCGCGGCGCGGCATCCGCATCATGGCCAACCGCGGCGCCAGCGGCATCGACGGGCTGATCTCCACGGCGATGGGCGCGGCGCTGGCGCACAGCGGCCGCTCGTACGCGCTGCTCGGCGACCTTGCGTTCCTGCACGACCAGAACGGGCTGATCGTGGGGCCGCACGACCGCCGTCCGGACCTGGCGATCATCGTGGTGAACAACCAGGGCGGCGGGATCTTCTCGCTGCTGCCGCAGGCGGCGCTGCGCGGCCCGTTCGAGCGGGTCTTCGGCACGCCGCACCAGGTGGACCTTGAAGCGGTCGCGGCGGCGCACGGCGTCCCGTACCGGCCGCTGGAGACGGCGGCTGACCTGCCCAAGGTGATCGCGGGGGAGGGGCTGCGGATCGTCGAGGCCCGCACTGACCGCGACGCGAACGCGGTGCTGCACGCGAAGATGCGCAAGGCGGCCCACGCCGCCGTCCGCGAACTGTTCGCCTGAGAGACCACGCACCGAGACCGGCGACCGCTGGCGCCTCCGATAGTTCAACCCTTAATTTACTATGTAAAGGCGCCGGGTGATTTGCATAATCATCAAACTATAAACCTACTAACAACGACAGGCTAGTCCGGATCATTCGGCGGTAACGTGCTGCGGGTCTGCCGGGATGGACAGTGTCGCCGTGGGAGCCGGGTCGGCGGTCGGCTGCGCCTTCAGGGTGGGGCGGGCGAGCAGGCAGCGGAGCATTTCCTCGGCATAGGGGAGGGCGCCGAAGACGCCCATCGCCGTCAGCAGCGCGATCCGGGTCCTGGGGGAGAGCGGGTTGCGGCGCTTGAGCCGTATGCGGAAGTCGGGGCGGCCGTCCCGGCCGGCGAGGCCGCGCGCCTGGTCCCAGTACAGGACGGTCAGGAAGCCGGTTGCCATGAGGGGGACGACTTCCAGGAGGCTGTGGATGTGCTGTTCGAGCGGGGTGACGCGGCGGCGTTCCTCGGCGTAGCTGACGTCCCAGTAGGCGGTGGCGCCGTGGACGGCGAGCGCACCGCCGCAGGTGGCGAGGACGCCCGGGTTGACCTCGCAGAACAGTCCGAGGGCGAGGGGGACGCCGGCCTCGGTCATCATCAGCGAGTGGATCATGGACTCGCGGGTGCCGGCGGTGATCTCGATGCGGGTCCTCTTGTGGCGGTGCCAGTCGGCGAGGCCGGCGCCGAGCCAGAGGGGCAGGACGCCGCCGATGAGCCAGCGGCGGGTGGCGGTCTCGACGCCGAGGGTGCGGCGGACGTCGCGGGGCCGGATCGTGAGGTCGGCGAGGGCGCGCAGGGCGGCCAGGTGCGGTGAGCGCAGTTTCATCGGCGTTGCCTCCGGGTGGTGTCGGGTGTTCCCGGCGCTACCCGTGAGGCGTGGCCGTACACGGGGTGACACTATGAGTTCCGTCCGGGCACGCGGGCGTCGGCCCGGCCTGTGTGCAGGTAGCGGGCGCGGCCTTCGCCGTCGTCTCCGAGGAACGCGACGGGGCCGCGGCCGGGCTCCGCGGGCAGCAGGGAGTCCCCGCGCCAGCCGAGCAGTTCGGTCCGGTACGGCTGGTCGCCGGCTTGCACCGCGAAGCCGAGCGGGACGTACTCGAGCCAGAGTCGTCCCTGTGCGTCCTCGCTCACGGTGGTCCGGCTCGTGCTGGACAGGTAGACGCCCGTGCAGCGCCCGGCGTCCGGGCGCGCCGCGGGCTCGGGGACGGGCTCGGCGGGCGTTTCGACGGCGCGGCCGAGGATCTCCTTCATCAGCGGCTTGCGGTCGCCGCCGTTGGTGAAGATCGCCACGGACACGTCGCGGCGGGGGTCGACGCGCAGGGCGGCCGACTGCCCGATGGTGTTGCCGTCGTGGCCGAACACCGGGCCGCCCGGCAGGTCGTACAGTTCCCAGCCCAGGCCCCAGGCCGTTCCCCAGCCGATGTCGGGCAGGGCGACCTGCGGTTCGCGCATGGCGGTCAGTCTGTCGTCGGTGAGATGCGTCCGGGCGAAGGCCAGCAGGTCGCGCGGGGTCATGGCGAGCATCGACCCGGCGGGTGCGTTCGAGCGTGCCATCGCCCAGACGGGGGCGGGCCGTCCGCCGAGGTGCCCCACCGCGGCGCGGTGCAGGATCGCCTCGTACGGGTCGTTGGCGGCGTGCGTCATGCCCAGGGGCGTGAAGAGGTGGTCGCGCATGCATCGGTCGAACGGTTCGCCCCTTATGACCTCGACGATCCGTCCGAGCACGCTGTAGCCGGCGTTGTTGTAGGAGAACATTGCCCCTGGTTCGAAGATCTGGGGTACGTCGGCCAGCAGGTCCACGTACCTTTCCAGGCAGTCGTCGCCCTTGCCGGTGTCGGTGAAGACGTCCCCTTCGAATCCGGCCGTGTGGCACAGCAGTTGCCGGACGGTCGCCTTGCGGAACCCGGGGAGGTACGTGCTCGCCGGTGCGTCGAGTTCCACCAGCCCCTCGTGGACGAGTCCCATCACCAGCGTGGCCGTCAGCGCCTTGGTGATCGATCCGATCTGGAACACCGAGTCGGTCGTCGCTTCGACGCCCGTCGCGGTGCTCAGTACCCCGGCCGCGGCCTCGACCACCTGCCCGCCTGCGTCGATGGCGACCGCCACCCCGGGCACTGCGTGTTGCTCCGCCAGCCGCGGCAGCTGCTCGCGCAGCCATTCACCGGCCTCATCGATCCCCATCCTCATCCGGCCAACCGTAGACGGCCGTGCCGGCAGGCGCCGATGAGTTTCTGCGGCGGTGCCGTGGGGGCGCGGACGGGGCGTCGTGCCCCTTGCCGGGGGGTTTTGCGTGTCCGGTCAGCCGAGGAGGCGGTCGCGGAGGGCGTCGGTGTCCTCGGCGGTCCAGCCGTGGCCGGTGAGCCAGCCCTGCGTGCCGCCGAACTCCTCGTCGATGCGGGCGAGGAGCTTCTCCATGACGGCGGCGTGCGGGACGTGGGTGTCGGCGGGGCGGGAGTCCAGGTCGGAGGCGTAGGTGTCGCTGCCGCGCAGGCGGTCGAGGATGGCGTCGATGCGCTCGCCGGTCATGGCGTAGTCGGCGACGATGGCCTCGCGGGTGACGCCGGCGACGTCGAGGGCGAGGGCGCAGACGACGCCGGTGCGGTCCTTGCCGGCGGCGCAGTGCACGAGGGAGGAGCCGTCGGCGCGGGTCATGACGCGCAGGGCGGCGACGATGTTGTCGCCGCGGTCGTGGAGGTAGCCGAGGTAGTGGCCGGTGGAGCGGTCGAGTTCGGTGCCCTCGGCGGTGCGGCCCTGCCAGGGGAGGGCCTTGCCGACGTCGGCGCGGGCGGGGGTGTCGGCGGTGACGTCGGTGCGGTGGCCGCCTTCGGGGAACAGCGACAGCTGGTGGAGGGTGACGGAGGGGACGCGGGTGAGGGGGCCGGGTCCTTCGAGCCGGACCTCGGCGTCGCTGCGCAGGTCGATGACGTTCTTGAGGTGGTATTCGTCGAGGAGGAGGCGGACGTCGGCGACGGTGAGGTTCTGGAGGTTGTCCGAGCGCAGGACGCGGCCGCGGCGGGTGGTGCCGCCGTCGGTGGTGGGGAGCCCGCCGAGGTCCCGGGCGTTGACGGCTCCGTCAAGGTCGATCCACCGCGTCGGTTCGTTCATGGCTTCTGACCCTATATGGACGTGTTGTTCCGTCTTGGACGCAGGGTCCGGGTGAGGGTACCGGGACCTGGGAGCCAGGGCGGGGTTGGCTCCTCAGCGTGGAGACCGCCCGGTGGTCGGCTCCGTAGCTTGTCGGATCAGATGGCCTACCGACGATCCGATGGAGGAACCGATGCCCGCTACTCTCGAGGCCCCGCCCGTCCGGGCGGCCGGCAGTGATTTCGCTCCGCTGGCGCGGCAGGTCCGCGCGAGCGGGCTGCTGGACCGGCGTCGCGGGTACTACGCGCGGGCGATCGGGCTGAACGTGGCCGGGACGGCGGCGGTGTGGGCGGCGGTCGGGTGGGCCGGGGCGAGCTGGTGGGTGGTGCTGCTCGGTATTCCGCTGGCGGTGCTGTCGGCGCGGACGGGGTTCCTCGGGCATGACGCGGGGCATCGGCAGATCGCGCGGTCGGCGCGGGCGAACCGGGTGCTGGGGCTGGTGCTGGGGAACCTGCTGCTGGGGATGGGGCAGGGGTGGTGGACCGACAAGCACAACCGGCATCACGCGAATCCGAACCATGTCGGCAAGGACCCTGATGTGGGCGAGGGGGTCCTGGCGTGGACGGAGGGGCAGGCGGTGCGGCAGCGCGGGGTGCTGCGGTGGGTGGCGCGGCATCAGGCGGGGTTGTTCTTCCCGCTGCTGACGCTGGAGGGGCTGAACCTGAAGGTCGGCAGCGTGCTGTTCCTGCGGGGCCGGTCGCGGCGCGATCAGCTGGTGGAGGGCGGGCTGCTGGCGTTGCACGCGGTGGCGTACCTGTCGCTGGCGTTCACGTTGCTGTCGCCGGGGAAGGCGCTGGTGCTGATGGCGTTGCATCATGCGCTGTTCGGTGTGCATCTGGGGTCGGTGTTCGCGCCGAACCACAAGGGGATGGCGATGCCGGGTCCGGGTGAGCGGTGGGGGCATCTGCGGCGGCAGGTGCTGACGTCGCGGAACGTGCGGGGCGGTGTGGTGGTGGACTGGCTGATGGGCGGGCTGAACTACCAGATCGAGCACCATCTGTTCCCGGGGATTCCGCGGTGCAGTCTGCGGCGGGTGCAGCCGCTGGTGCGGGCGCACTGCGCGGCGGTGGGGCTGCCGTTCACCGAGACGGGGCTGGTGGAGTCCTACCGGCAGGCGCTGGGGCACATGCGGGAGGTGGGCGCTCCGCTGCGGTGACCGCGGGGCGGACCGTAGGATTGCGGGCGTCATGCCCGAAGGACATACCCTCCATCGTCTGGCCGCCGAGCACCGTCGGGTGTTCGGCGGCCGTCGCGTCGCCGCCGAGAGTCCGCAGGGCCGGTTCGCGGCGGGTGCGGCCGGGATCGACGGCCGTGTGTTGACGGCCGCGGACGCGCACGGCAAGCATCTGCTGCTGGAGTTCGACGACGATCGCGTTCTGCACGTCCATCTGGGAATCTATGGGACGTGGCGGTTCGGCGGGCTGCCGGCGCCCGAGCCGCAGGGGGCGGTGCGGTTGCGGTTGTCGGGTGCGGGCGGGCATGCGGATCTGCGCGGTCCGAACGCGTGCGAGCTGCTGGAGCCGGGCGGGGTGAAGCTGCTGCGGGATCGGCTGGGGCCCGATCCGTTGCGGGCGGACGCCGATCCGGGGCGGGCGTGGGCGCGGATCTCGCGGAGCCGGACGAGCATCGCGGCGCTGCTGATGGATCAGTCGGTGGTGGCGGGGCCGGGGAACATCTACCGGGCGGAGGTGCTGTTCCGGCAGGGGATCGATCCGCTGCTGCCGGGGCGGGCGCTGTCGGAGGCGCAGTGGTCGGCGATCTGGGCGGATCTGGCGGTGCTGATGGCGGAGGGTGTGCGGTCGGGGCGGATCGATACGGTGCGTCCGGAGCACACGCCGGAGGCGATGGGGCGGCCGCCGCGGGTGGACGATCATGGTGGTGAGGTGTACGTGTACCGGCGCGCGGGGTTGCCGTGCCTGGTGTGCGGGGCGCCGGTGGCGTCGGCGGAGCTGGCGGCGCGGAACCTGTTCTGGTGTCCGGGGTGTCAGCCGGCGTCGGGGTGAGGGCCGGGCGGGGGCAGGTAGCGGTCGGCGAGGGCGCGGGCGGTGGCGGTCATCATGGCGCGGAGTTCGGGTGGGGCGAGGACTTCGACGTCGGCGCCGAGTTTGAGGAATTCGACGTGGGCGTGGCGTTGTGATTCGACGGGGAGGGTGACGCGGGTCCAGCCGGCGGGGTCGGGTGGTCCGGCGTTGTCGTGGACGGCGCGTGCCATGACGGGGGGCAGGAGGATGGGGGCGCGTTCGAGGCCGTCGGGGGACAGGCGGACGGTGGCCTCGTCGCGGTAGGAGTCGGCTTCGAAGCGGGCGGCGTATCCGTCCCAGTAGGTGGCGAGGTCGAAGCCGACTGGGCGTTCGAAGTGCTGGGGGAGCGGGTCGAGGGTCAGGATCCGCGCGACCCGGTAGGTGCGGGGCGCGCCTGCGTCGGGCACTTCGGCGTCGGGTGCGTCGGTGTCGGACGCTTCGGGGTGGTGGGCACGGGCGATGAGGTACCAGGTGCCGGCTTTGAGGACGACGCCGATGGGTTCCAGGACGCGCGTGACCTGCTGGGGGTGTGCCCAGCGGCGGTAGGTGACGCGGATGCGCTGCTGGTTCCAGACGGCGTCGGCGAGGGGCTGCAGGTGGGGGACGTCGTCGGGGTGGCGGAACCAGCCGGGGGCGTCGAGGTGGAAGCGTTCGCGGATGCGTGCGGCGCGGGTGCGCAGGTCGGGTGGGAGGGCGGCCATGAGTTTCAGTTCGGCGGCGGCGACGACGTCGCCGAGGCCGAGCTGGGAGGCGGGGCCGGGCATGCCGGACAGGAACAGGGATTCGGCTTCGCCGGTGGTGAGGCCGGTGAGGCGGGTGCGGTAGCCCTCCAGGAGGCGGTAGCCGCCGTCGGGGCCGCGGTCGGCGTAGACGGGGACGCCGGCGGCCGACAGTGATTCGACGTCGCGGTAGACGGTGCGGACCGACACCTCGAGTTCGTCGGCGAGGTCTTGTGCGGTCATGCGGCCGCGGGTCTGCAGCAGCAGGAGCAGGGACAGCAGGCGTGAGGCGCGCACGTGTCCAGTGTGCCGGTGCCGGGGCGGGGCCGGTCGGGTCAGCCCTGGAGGGCGTACTGCATGGCGCGGAACTTGGTCTGGGCCTCGGCGAGTTCGGCGGCGGGGTCGGAGTCGGCGACGATGCCGCAGCCGGCGAACAGGCGGGCGCGGGTGCCGTCGAGCTGGGCGCAGCGCAGGGCGATGCCCCATTCGCCGTCGCCGCGGGCGTCGACCCAGCCGACGGGGCCGGCGTAGCGGCCGCGGTCCATGCCTTCGAGTTCGCGGATGAGGTCCATGGCGGTGTCGGTGGGGGTGCCGCAGACGGCGGGGGTGGGGTGCAGGGCGGCGACGACGTCCAGGACGGAGCGGTCGGCGGTGAGGCGGCCGCGGAGGGGGGAGGCGAGGTGGTGCAGGTTGGGCAGGGTGAGCAGTTCGGGTTCGGCGGGGACGTGCAGGTCGGCGCAGAGCGGGGCGAGGGCGTCGCGGACCATGTCGGCGGCGTAGCGGTGCTCTTCGCGGTCCTTGGCGGAGGTGAACAGGCGGGCGGCGCGGTCGTGGTCGGCGGCGGGGGTGTCGCCGCGGGAGGTGGTGCCGGCCAGGACGAGCGATTCGATGTCGCCGCCGGTGCGGCGGATCAGCAGTTCGGGGGTGGCGCCGACGAGGCCGGCGCAGGAGAAGGTGTAGCAGCCGGGGAAGCGGTCGGCGAGGCGGCGCAGCAGGACGCGGGCGTCGATGGGGGCGTCGGCGCGGACGGTGAGGTCGCGGGCGAGGACGACCTTGCCGAGGGCGCCGCCGCGGATGCGGCGGACGGCGGCGGCGACGGCCTCGCCCCAGGCGTGTGCGGGCATGGCGCCGTCGCCCCAGGTCAGGCCGGTGGGGGGCTGGGGTTCGTGGACGAGGGAGAGGGGGTCGGCGTCGTCGCCGATGGTGGTGAGCCAGGCGCGGCCGTCGCGGCGGCCGAGGACGCGGCGGGGGACGATCAGGACGGAGTCGGGCGACTTGGGGTCGAAGGCGAATCCGCCGAAGGCGACGGGGCCGGTGCCGGGGAGGGCGACGGGGTCATCGATGGCGGCGGCGCCGAACAGGTCGCGCAGCAGCGCGGCGGCGGCGGTGAAGCGGTCCTCGCCGCCGGGCAGGGTGATGCGGGCGGCCTCGCCCCAGCCGACGATGCCCTCGCCGTGGCGGATCCAGGCCAGGGCGGAGGGGTGCGGAAGTCTCGAGACGAGGTCGCCGGGGTCGGCGACCTCGGCGGTGCGGACGACGAGGCGGTCCGGTGCTGTCACGGCGAGCTTCACGAATGCCACTGTACGGCAGAATTGAACCTGTTCAAACAGGCGGGGCGGCGGCGTCCGGTGAGGTGTGCGCCACATGCCCGCGCTGCCGGCGCGGCGTCACCGGCTGCACATGCCCGATCAGCGCGCCCCCATGCACGCGGTGCGCCGACCCCCCGTGCGCGGTAGGGCGCACGGGGGGTCGGCGCGGGCGGGTGTCAGGAGGCGCGGCCGGTGAGGCGGCCGGTCAGCTTCCACGCCGCCGGCAGCAGCGCCGCCGCGAGCGCGACCTTCAGCGCGTCGCCCAGCAGGAACGGCGTCATGCCCAGGTGCAGCGCCTTGCCGAGGCCGACGTGCAGCGAGGCCATCAGGTAGGGGACGCCGGCGGCGTACATGAGGGCGGTGCCGGTCAGCATGGTGGCGACGGTGCGGGCGGGGGTGCGGTCGCCGCCGCGTTCGGCGAGCCGGCCCACGACGGCGGCGGCGACCACGAAGCCCAGCACGTAGCCGAGCGTCGGGAAGCCGGTGCCGGAGGCGCCGTCGGTGAACCACGGCACGCCCGCCATCCCGGCCAGCAGGTAGACGAGCATGCCGAGGGCGGCGCGGCCGGGGCCGAGCGCGGCGCCGGCCAGCAGCACCGCGAACGTCTGCCCGGTCACCGGTACCGGGGTGCCGGGCAGCGGCACGGCGATCTGCGCGGCGACGCCGGTGAAGGCGGCCGCGCCGGCGACGAGCGCGGCGTCGCGGGCGAGGGAACCGGGCAGCAGGTCGCCCAGGACGGCGGGGCCGCGCCGGGCTGCGTGAGCAGTGGCCACTGAACCTCCCTTGAACGGTGGTGTCAGCCGAAACCTAGCGAACGGGTCGTCCGGAACCTCGGGCGCGGTCGGTGGAAGCGTCCCGTCCGGGTTCGTGCGGTGCCGCCGGGTGGGGGCGGTCGGCCAGGTACACCACGTCCGGCTCGCCGCGCGGCACCGGCACCGGCAGGGCCCGGACCCGGGCGAACCGGGACGCCAGCAGGTCCTGGAAGCCCGGTGCGGCGCCGGCGCTCCACACTGCCAGTACCCCGCGCGGGGTGAGGCGTCCGGCCAGCAGGTCCAGCCCGTCCGGCCCGTACAGGCGGGCGTTGCCGGGGGTGACCGTCCAGTGCGGGCCGTTGTCGATGTCCAGGCACACCGCGTCGAACATGCCGGGCGCACCGTCGGCGGGGCGGTGGAGGACGTCGAGGAGGTCGGCGCGCACCAGGTCGACGCGGGGGTCGTCCAGCCCGCCCCGCGACCAGGGCCGCAGCGGCCCGGCGTGCCAGCGGGCCACCGCCGGTTCGCGCTCCACCACCGTGACGTGCCCGACGCCGGGCAGCGACAGCGCCTCGGCCAGGGAGAACCCGACGCCGAGGCCGCCGATCAGCACCCGCACCGGCCCCCCGCCGCCGTCACCGGCCCCGTCGCCGTTCAGGGCGGTGTCGACGGCGGCGCGGACCAGCAGCCGCTCGGACTCGCCGTTGCGGGTGTCCATCAGGAACGTCCCGTTGCTGATGATCTCGTAGTCGGCGCCCGCCCGGCGCAGCACCAGCTCACCGCCGACCCCGGCGGCGCGCTCCACGACGACCGGGTCGGCCCGGCCTTCCCCGATCACGTCCATGGCCCCGACCCTAGCCACCCGGCGCCCGGCGGCGGGGCGGTGCGCGCCGCTCCGGCGGGGGCTGGGCGGGGCGGGGGCGGGTCGGCTACGGTGCCGGGCATGCCCGACCCCTCCGCGCCGCGTCCCCCCGCGCACCCCTCCCCGCGCCCGGCCCAGGCCGGCGGGCCGCTGCTGCCCGGCCGCCGCATCCTGGTCGTCGGCGCCGGGACCCGCCCCAGTCCCGATCCCGACGCCCCCGTCGGCAACGGCCGCGCCATCGCCGTCACCGCCGCCCGCGAGGGCGCCGAGGTCGCCTGCGCCGACGTCGACGAGCACGCCGCCGGCGCGACCGCCGACATGATCGCCGCCGAGGGCGGCCGGGCGCACGTCGTCGTCGCCGACGTCACCGACCCCGCGTCCTGCGACCGCGTCGTCACGCACGCGGCCGAGAAGCTCGGCGGGCTGGACGGGGTGGTGTTCAACGCCGGGATCGGCGTCGGGTACGGCCTGGCCGGCACCGCCCTGGCCGACTGGGACCGGGTCCTGCAGGTGAACCTGCGCGCCCCGTTCCTGGTCGGCAAGGCCGCACTGCCCGCTTTGGACGCCGGTGCCGCGATGGTGTTCATCGGGTCGCTGGCCGGCACCAAGCCCGGCTCGCGGTCGCCGTCCTACGACGCGTCCAAGGCGGGGCTGACCGGGCTGGTCCGCCACATCGCCGCCGAGGGCGCGGGGCGCGGCGTGCGCGCCAACGTCGTCGCGCCCGGGCTGATCGACACCGTGATGGGCCGAGACGCCTCCAGCGGCAACGCCACCCGCGAGCAGGTCGCCGCGCTGATCCCGATGCGCCGCCAGGGCAGCGCGTGGGAGGTCGCCGACGTCGCGGTGTTCCTGCTGTCGCACCGCGCCGCCTACGTCACCGGGCAGGTCGTGCACGTCGACGGCGGCCTGTCCACCCTGCGCTGACCCGCGGGCCGCGGCGCGTTCGCGCGGCCGGCGACGAGGTGCTCTACAGCATCCTGCGCGAGGAGTGCCGCCCGTCCCCCTGAGGCCTGGACGGGGGCGCGGAAACAAACAGCCACCTTCGGATGTTGCGCGGTAATGTTGTAATCATCTGGAGGTGCGCGATGTCCCCCGAACCCCGCGACCCCGAACCCCGCGACGAAGAAGCCCTGGACGAACGGGCCGGCGAACGGGCCCTGGACGCCTACTCGGCCACCGTGTCCGCCGTCGCCCGCGAACTCACCCCCCGCGTCGCGGCGCTGCGCGTCCGCCACCGCCGCGGCGAGGGAGCCGGGTCCGCCGTCGCGTTCACCGGCGACGGGTTCCTGCTGACCAACGCCCACGTCGTCGGCGCCGCGACCGGCGGGCAGGCCGCGTTCGCCGACGGCTCCACCGCCGAGTTCACCGTCGTCGGCACCGACCCGCTGTCGGACCTGGCCGTCGTCCGCGCCGACGGCGCCGTCCCCGGACCCGCGACCCTCGGCGACAGCGACCGCCTGGTCGTCGGGCAACTCGTCGTCGCCGTCGGCAACCCCCTCGGCCTGGCCGGCTCGGTCACCGCCGGGGTGGTGTCGGGTCTCGGCCGGTCGCTGCCCGCCCGCAGCGGCGGCACCGCCCGCGTCATCGAGGACGTCATCCAGACCGACGCCGCCCTCAACCCCGGCAACTCCGGCGGCGCCCTGGCCGACTCCCGCGGCCGCGTCGTCGGCGTCAACACCGCCGTCGCCGGCGCCGGGCTCGGCCTGGCCGTCCCCATCAACGCCACCACCCGCCGCATCATCGCCGCGCTGATGCGCGACGGCCGCGTCCGCCGCGCCTACCTCGGCCTGGTCGCCGCGCCCGTCCCGGTCCCCGCGGCGCTGCGCGCCCGCACCGGCCAGGACGAGGCGCTGCGCGTCGCCGAGGTCGTCCCCGCCAGCCCCGCCGACCGGGCCGGGCTGCGCCGCGGCGACCTGGTCCTCACCGCCGCCGGCCACCCGGTCTCGCAGGCCCAGTCGCTGCAGCGGCTGATGTTCGAGGGCGCCATCGGACGGCCCCTGCCCATCACCGTGGTGCGCAACGGCGCCATGGTCGACGTCATCGCCGAACCCACCGAGCTCACCGACACCGAACCCGCCTGACCCGCCTGACCCGCGTGACCCGCGTCCCGGCCGGTCACCCCGCGGGACGCTCCGCGGCAGGGGAGGGGCCGCGGAACGTGGCCCGGTACGCCGACGGCGACACCCCCACCGCGGCCTGCAGATGCGCCCGCAGCGACGCCGCCGTCCCGAACCCCGACCGCTCGGCCACCCGCTCCACCGGCAGATCGGTCTCCTCCAGCAGCCGCCGCGCCCGCTCCACCCGCTGCGCGGTCAGCCACACCGCCGGCGACACCCCCGTCTCCTGCCGGAACCGCCGCGTGAACGTCCGCACGCTCATCGACGCCCGCGCCGCCATCCGCGCCAGCGTCACCGGCTGCTCCAGCCGCTCCAGCGCCCACGCCCGTGCCGGCGCCGTCGAGGACTCCCGCGGCGCCGCCACCGGACGCGCGATGAACTGCGCCTGACCGCCCTCCCGGTGCGGCGGCACCACCGTGCGGCGCGCGACGTCGCCCGCCACCGCCGCGCCGTGGTCGCGGCGGATCATGTGCAGGCACAGGTCGATGCCCGCCGCCTCGCCCGCCGAGGTCAGCACCCCGCCCTCGTCGGCGTACAGCACCGCCGGGTCCAGGCGCACCGAGGGGAACATCGCGGTGAACCGGTCCGCCGACAGCCAGTGCGTCGCCGCCCGCCGCCCCTCCAGCAGCCCCGCCGCCGCCAGCACGAACGCGCCCGTGCAGATCGAGGCGATCCGCGTGCCGCGCCGGTGCGCCGCCGCCAGCGCCGCCGGGACCGGGCCCTCCTGCGGGCAGCGCTCGTCCACCTCGTGGGAGGCCGGCACCACCACCGTCCCCGCACCCTCCAGCGCCTCCAGCCCGCTGCGCACCTCCACCTGGAAATCGGCGTCGGTGCGCACCGGCCCCGCCGCGACCCCGCACGACACCACCTCGTACAGCCGCTGCCCGCCGGCCGACACGGCCCGCCCGAACAGCTGGTGCACGATCCCCAGCTCCATCGGCAGCACACCGTCGCGCACCAGCACCGCCACCCGGTGCGGCCCGCCGTCCGCAACCCCGCTCATGGCCCGATCCTTGCACATGATGGCCCACCGGCCACTCGTGACCGGTCCGCCCCGCCCGGCAGCATCGAACCCGGACCGCGATCCAGCGAAAGGAGCACACGCGATGAACGTGCTGTGGGTGTTCGCCCACCCCGAACCCCGTTCCCTCAACGGCGCCCTGCGCGACCAGGGCACCGCGACCCTGGCCCGCCTGGGCCACCGCGTCCGCCAGTCCGACCTGTACGCGATGGGCTGGAACCCCGTCGCCGGCCCCGCCGACGTCGCCCACGACCCCCGCGAGCCCCTGCGCCTCGGCCCCGCCACCGACCGCGCCCGCGCCGCCGGCGCGCTCGCCCCCGACATCCGCGCCGAACACGACAAGCTCGCCTGGGCGGACGCGCTGGTCCTGCAGTTCCCGCTGTGGTGGCACGGGATGCCCGCCATCCTCAAAGGCTGGTTCGACCGGGTGTTCGTGCAGGGCTACGCCTTCGGCGTCCACGACGACCAGGGCCGCCCCCGCCGCTACGGCGACGGCGGCCTGGCCGGACGCCGCGCCCTGGTCGTCACCACCGCCGGCGCCCGCGGCACCGGCCTCGGCCCCCGCGGCCTGCACGGCGACGCCGAGGACGTCCTGTTCCCCGTGCTGCACGGCACCCTGTTCTACGCCGGCATGGACGTCCTGCCGCCCTTGGTGGTCACCGGCGCCGACCGCGCCGGACCCGCCGAGCGCGCCCGCGCCGCCGCCCGCCTCGACGACCGCCTCACCGCCCTGCCCACCGCCGACCCCATCGGCTACCGGCCCGAACGCGGCGGCGGCTACGACGAGGACCTGGTCCTGCGCCCCCACCTGGCGCCCGGACGCACCGACCTCGCCGTCCACCGCACCTGACCCGACCCCACCGAACCCTCCATATGTTCGAACAACCGCAACATGTGTTAGAAACATGGTGAAGCGAACATCGACGCCAGGGGGCCGTGATGGAATGGGTGATCGTCGACTACGGCGAGGTCGTCTGCCGCACCCCGCCCGAGGACGCCGCCGCCCGCCTGGCCGCCGCCGCCGCCGGCGCCGACCCCGCCGCGTTCTGGGAGCTGTACTGGAGCGGCCGCGACGCCTACGACCTCGGCACCGTCGACGCCGCCGGATACTGGGGCGAGCTGTGCGGCCGCCTGGGCCGCGCCGCCACCCCCGCCCTGCTGGAGGACCTGGTCCGCCTCGACCTGGAGATGTGGTCCCACCTCCAGGAGGGCACCCTGCAGATCCTGCGCGACCTGGACGCCCGCCGCGTCCCGCTGGCGCTGCTGTCCAACGCGCCCCTGGAGATGGCCCGCCACATCGAGGCCGCGCCCTGGTCCGCGGTGTTCCGCCACCGCTTCTTCAGCGCCGACCTGCGCCTGGCCAAACCCGACCCCGCGATCTTCGAGCACGTCGCCGCCCGCTTGGGCGCCGCCCCCGCCGACCTGACCTTCGTCGACGACCGCCCCGCCAACGTCGAGGCCGCCCGCACCGCCGGCCTGCGCGCCTTCCTGTTCACCACCCCCGCCCAACTCCGCCACGACCTCGCCCTCTAACCCCCGCCCTCTGAACCCCGCGCCCGCCGCGGGTCACAGCAGCGACAGCTGCTGCGGGCCGGGCGCGCACGGCGGGGGAGCGGCGGACCCGCGATGATCCGCCGCCGCGCGGCGGCCCCCGCCCACCCCGTAGCGGGCCGCCAGGTCCCGCACCCGCGCCGAGACCCGCCGCTGGTACTCCGCCGGGGCTTAGGCACCCGACCCGTACAGCCGCGCATAGGGAACCACCAGCTCCGGATGGTGCTCGCGCAGCCACGCCAGGAACCACTCGCGCGCGCCGGGACGCAGATGCAGCGTGATCGCCGACACCGACGTCGCGCCCGCCTCGGCGATCTGCCGCACCGCCGTCTCCAGCTGCGCGGGCGAGTCCGACAGGTAGGGGATCACCGGGCCCATCAGCACAGCGCAGCCGATCCCGGCCTCGTTCAGCCGCGCGCACACCTGCAGCCGTTTGCGCGGCGACGGCGTCCCCGGCTCCACCAGCCGCCACAGATCCGGGTCGAGCGACCCCACCGACACCGCGGCGCTCACGTGCGTGCGCTCGGCCGCCTCCTGCAGCAGCGGCAGGTCCCGCAGGATCAGCGACCCCTTGGTCAGGACCGAGAACGGGTTCGCCGCGTCCCGCAGCGCCGCCAGGATCCCCGGCATCAGCCGGTAACGGCCCTCCGCGCGCTGGTAGCAGTCGACGTTGGTGCCCATCGCGATGTGCTCGCCCCGCCACCGCGGCGCCGCCAGCTCCGCCCGCACCCGCTCGGCCGCGTTCACCTTCACCACGATCCGCGAATCGAAGTCCGCGCCCGCGTCCAGGCCCAGATACTCGTGCGTCTTGCGCGCGAAGCAGTAGGCGCATGCATGGGTGCAGCCCCTGTAGGGGTTGATCGTCCACCGGAACGGCATCCGCGACGCCTTCGGCACCGCGTTGATCACCGACCGGGCCCGGATCTCGTAGAAGGTCGTCCCGCGGAACTCCGGCGTGTCGAACGTCCGCGCCACCGCCCGCCGCTCGATCAGCGGGACGGCCCCGCCGCCGTCCCCGCCGCCGTCGGCGTCGTCCCCGGAAAGCCGCAGGTGATCCCAGCGCACCCCGCCCCCTCTCGAACATGTGAACGATCTACGCGTCCGCCCAGTATGGAACGCGTGTTCGAAGATCGCAACGACGTGGGCTCCGGGGACGAAAGGGGCGCGGCGGCATCGTGAGGCATCACACGGACATCGGCGTTCCGTCCGAACCACCGCAACGGATGCGTAACAATGGCTCGCTATGGCATGGCGAACGGGGACGCGGATCCGGGCGGCCGCGGCGGTACTGGCCGCCGGCGCGGTGGCGGGCGCGACGGCGGGCTGCGGAGTGCCCGTCCTCGGCGGAGGCGACGACGGCGACCGCGCCGGCCCCGTCACCGCCGGCGCCGACCCCGAATGCCCCAAGATCGCCGCGCCCGCCGGGGACGGCCCGTCCCGCCAGGTGCGCGGCATGTGGATCGCCACCGTCGGCAACACCGACTGGCCCGCCGAGCCCGGCGAGCCGCCCGCCACCCAGAAGAAGCAGTTCACCCGGCTGCTCGACACCGCCAAGGCGATGAACATGAACGCGGTGTTCGTGCAGATCCGCCCCGACTCCGACGCCTTCTACCCCTCCCCGTACGAGCCGTGGTCGCAGTGGCTCACCGGCAAGCAGGGCAAGGACCCCGGCTACGACGTCCTGGCGTTCATGCTCAAGGAGGCGCACGCCCGCAACCTGGAGTTCCACGCCTGGTTCAACCCCTACCGCGTCAGCCGCCAGGACGACCTGAAGAAGCTCGCGCCGAACAGCCCCGCCCGCCGCCACCCCGACTGGGTCCGCAAGTACGGCGGCGGCCTGTGGTACGACCCCGGCCTGCCGCAGGTCCGCGACCTGGCGACCAAGGCCGTCCTGGACGTCGTCGGCAAGTACGACATCGACGCCGTCCACTTCGACGACTACTTCTACCCCTACCCCGAGGACGGCGACTTCCCCGACGCCGCCGCCTACAAGACCTACGGCAAGGGACTGTCCAAGGCCGACTGGCGGCGCCGCAACGTCGACACCCTCGTCCAGACCCTCTCCGACCAGATCCACCGCGCCAAACCCTGGGTGCGGTTCGGCATCAGCCCTTTCGGAGTGTGGCGCAACCGCTCCAGCGACCCCAACGGCTCGCCCACCAGCGCCCTGCAGAGCTACGACGACATCTACGCCGACACCCGCGGCTGGATCAAGAAGGGCTGGCTGGACTACGTCACCCCCCAGCTGTACTGGCCCATCGGCGACGCCCGCGCCGACTACGCCGCGCTCGTCGCCTGGTGGGCCGGCCAGGTCCAGGGCACCCGGGTGCAACTGACCATCGGGCAGGCCGGCTACCGCGTCGGCGAGGCCGGCGCCTGGCGCAAACCCGCCGAACTGTCACGCCACCTCACCCTCAACCGCCGGTACCCGCAGGTCCGCGGCGACGTGTTCTTCAGCGCCGCCGACATCGCCGCCAACCGCCGCGGGTTCGCCGCCCGCGTCCGCGACGACCACTACTCCCGCCCCGCGATCCCGCCCGCCGTCGCCGGACGCGGCGGCCACGCCCCGCCGCCCGTCCAGGACACCCGCGCCGCCCCCGACCGCAAGGGCGTCCGGGTGCAGTGGCGGCCCTCCCAGGACGCGGCCTCCTACGCGGTGTACCGGGTCGACGGCAAGGCCGCCGCCTGCGCCCCCGTCGACCGCGCCCGGCTGATCGGCGACGTGCGCGGCGGCGGCGTCATCGACCCCTCCGCCAAGCCCGGCCGCTCCTACACCTACTACGTCACCGCGCTGGACCGCCTCCACCACGAGAGCGCCCCCGCGCGCGGCGCAACGGTTACCGCCGCCGAAGGATAATGATCATGCTCTGTGGGGAAGAACACAGCACTGCCCGCCCCCCGGAGGTATTGAGCATGGCGCTGTCGATGGAGGAGCAGCGGATCCTCACCCAGATCGAGGTCCGCCTGAGCGAGGACGACCCGCGGCTGGCCGGCCGCCTGGCACGGCTCGGCGCCCCCCGCGGCCGCCGCGCCCGCGTGATCACCGCGACGGCCGTCGCCGTCGTCGTCGTCCTGGCGGCCATCGGAGCCGCGATCGCCGCCGCTCTGCTGCAGTGACCCCCGCCGCCGCCCGCCGCCCCGGCCGGCCCCCGCCCGCCGCGCGCGGCCCCGGACACCCCGCCGCCTGACCGCGGACGGCCGGACACACCCCCGGGCATGCGAACGCCGAGGCCCCGGCGAGATGAGATCTCGCCGGGGCCTCGGCGACTGAGCCGGTGTGGTGGTCGCCTCACGGCGAAAGGCACAACGGAGTTCCAGCCCGGACCGTACGGACCGGCGGTATTCCCCGAAGGCATTGTGTAGAGCCCGGGGGACACATGCCACACCGACGCCACCCACCATAACGGCAACCGGACCCTGCTCATTCCACCGGGGCCGCCCGCGTGTCCACCATCACCTCACCCGCGGGTGAGGATCGCCTGCGCCCGTGCACCGCCGCCGCGCCCGATGCGTCCCTGAAGATGAACCGACGCGCAGAAAGCCGGAACCGGCGGCCGGGACGGGGAACACCCGGCGCCGCACCCGGCCCGCGCACCGCCAACGGTGAGGAGACGGGGACGTGGGAGCCGACGGGTCCGGCATCGACACAACCAGCGCCGACACAACCAGCATCCAAACGACCGGCAGGGGCGAGGCGACCTGCCCCGGCGGCGCCGTCGGGGAACGCGCCCCGCTGCGGGACGACCCGGGCGCCGCGCCATGGCAGGCATGGGAGCTGCCCGACGACCCCCGCACCGCGGCGCGCGCACGCGCCCTCACCGTGCGGGCACTGGCCGCCTGGCACGTCACCGACCCCGCCGACATCGACGACATCGTCCTGGTGGTCGACGAACTGGTCACCAACGCGGTCGTGCACGGCACCGGCCCCGTCCGCCTGGCGCTGCGCCTGGACGGCGCCCGCCTCACCGGCGAGGTCGGCGACGCCGACCCCGCCGCGCCCCCCGACCCGGCCCCCGCCGCGCCCCGCGGCCTCGACTGGTCCGAGGCCGGCCGCGGACTGCTGCTGGTCGCCGCGCTCGCCACCGGCTTCGGCGCCCGCACCCACCCGGCCGGCAAGACCGTCTGGTTCACCCGCGACCTGAACCGCCTGAACGGCCAACACCCCGCCACCGCAACCGCACCGCCGGTCTCCGTGCCCGTCACTGCCGACGCCGGGCTGCGGGCGGCTCCTCCTCCTCACCGCTGACCACCGGCCCCGGTACGGAAGGCCGGGCCGCGGGCGAGACCGGCGGCCGGGCGACGTCGCCGGCGCGGCGGCGCGGGACGCGCCGGGCGGCCGCCACCGCCACCAGCCCCGCCGGCAACGCCACCAGAGCGCACACCCCCGTCCACCCGAACCGGCCGTACACGGCCGCCCCCAGCCACGACCCCGCGCTGCCGCCCAGGAACGAGCACGTCATGTAGGCGGTGTTGAGACGCGCACGCGCCTGCGGCCGCAGCGCGAAGATCCGCGCCTGGTTGGCGACCTGCCCCGACTGCACCGCCGCGTCCAGCAGCAGCATCCCCGCCACCAGCGCCGCCATCCCCGCGGCACCGCCCGCCGACCCGGCCGCCAGGACCGCCGCCGCGGCCAGTACCGCCAGCGCGCACACCGGCGTGACCGCGTCGGGACCCGCGCGGTCCACCATCCGCCCCGCGACCGGCGTGCACACCACGCTCGCCGCGCCCACCAGCGCCACCAGCCCGACCGCCTGCGCGCCCAGCCCGTACCGGGGACCGCTGACCAGCAGCGCGACCGCCGTCCACGCCGCGCTGAACCCGCCGAACATCGCCGCCTGGTACAGTCAGGAGCGCCGCAGGTCCGGCTCGCGTCGCAGCAGCAGCACCGCCTCGCCCAGCAGCCGCGGATACCGCTGCCGCGACACCGGCGCCGTCACCGGGACCACCACCGCCAGCACCGGCGCCAGCAGCAGCGCGAGCACCGCCGCGATCAGATACGGGGCCCGCCACCCCAGTTGCGCGCCCGCCACCCCGCCGAACGCGCGCGCCAGCAGGATCCCGCCGAGCAGCCCGCTCAGCAGCGTGCCGGTGACCGCGCCGCGCCGCCGCTCGCCCGCCAGCCCCGCCGCCATCGGCAGGACGACCTGCGGGACGCACGTCGTCGCGCCCACCAGCGCACCCGCCGCGACCAGCGCCGGGGCGTCCGGTGCCAGCCCCGCCGCCAGCAGCCCCGCGCCGGTCAGCGCCGTCAGCACCGCGATCAGCCGCCGGTGCGGCACCCGGTCCCCGAGCGGCACCAGCAGGAACAACCCCGCCGCGTACCCCAGCTGCGCGGACGTCGCGGCCAGCGCCGCCGTGCCGTCCGGGACCCGCAGCCCCTCGGCGATCAGCGGGATCAGCGCCTGCGGGAAGTAGATGTTCGCCACCGTCACCCCGCACGTCAACGCGAGGAACCAGATCATCCGCCGCCCGAGCACCACCTCACCGGCCGCCCCGGCGGAGGCGTCTCGGGACGGCGCGTCGGGGGAGCAGCCGGCGGGGGAGGGGCTGTCGGGGGACGGGGGCACGGGCACCTCGCAGAAGACGAACCGGTTATACCGGTTCAGGACCGTACCAGTTAAACCGGTTCGCGGCTATGCTCGACGCCATGGCCCCCTCCGCGCAGACCGCCACGTCCGCGCAGACCGCCACGTCCGCGCAGACCGCCACGTCCGCGCAGACCGCCACGTCCGCCGCGTTCAGGCAGGGCGCCGGGCGGCTCTGCCTGGACTTCATCCGCACCCTGCGCCACCGCGGCGGCCCCGACGCGGAAGAGGAACTCGCCGACCCCGCCGCCCTGGACGCCTGGATCCGCCAGTTCGGCCCCTACGACGACAACACCGGCACAACCGGCACCGGCACCGCTGCGCGCGAGGCCGGTCGCGCCGACGCCGCCGACCTCCTCGCCGCCCGCGCCCTGCGCGAGGCGATCCACCGGCTCGTCACCACCGCCCGCGACGGCGGACCCGCCCGCTGCGACGCCGCGTCCCGCGCCACCGTCAACACCGCCGCCGCCCGCCCCGTGCCCGTCCCCGCCCTGGACGCCTCGGGACGGCTGCGCCACCACGCCGACGAACCCGTCACCGCGATGCTCGCCGTCCTGGCCCGCGACGCCCTGGACCTGGTCGCCTCCACCGCCCTGGACCGCGTCCGCGCCTGCGCCGGCGAGCGCTGCGGCGCCCTGTTCCTGGACACCTCCCGCCCCGGGACCCGCCGCTGGTGCTCCATGAACACCTGCGGCAACCGCGCCAAGAAGGGCGCCCTGCACGCCCGCGCCTGACCCGCCGACCCCGCGCCGGCCCCGCGGCGCCCACCCGGGTCACCCAGGTCACCCAGGTCACGCGGTCACGCCTGCAGCGGGCAGCGGTCCACCACCCACAGCTCCTCCTCGTCCTCCGACAGCGGCCGCGGCGGCTCGTCGGTCAGCCGGTCCAGATGCCACTCGATGTGCGCCAGCGGCCCCCGCCAGCCCGCCAGCAGATCGGCCAGCGGACGCGGCGGCCCCGGCGGCCCGTACGGGCGCGGATCGGGCAGCTCCTGCTCCCACAGCGCGTCGTCGCAGTCGGCCGCCCAGTGCGCCGCCGCCTCCAGCACCTGGTTCAGGTCGCGGACCAGATCCCCCAGCGACCGCAGCGCCATCGCGTCCTGGATCATCCGCTCCCGCGCGTCATAGGGCAGCTCCCGGTCGAACTCGGCCGGGAACGCCGGACGGCGCCCCTCCAGCACCGGCTCCTCGCCCGTCGCCGCCGCCCGCACCGCCGCCAGCTGCCAGCGCGTCCACTCCGCCAGATGCCCCAGCACGCCCCGCAGCGCCGCCGCGCCCTCACCACCGCCGCGCACCTGCGCCGCCGCGTCCCGCAGCCGCGACCGCACCAGCTCCAGCCGGTCCAGCGTCCACGCCCGCGCCCGCACCGCCCCCGCCGGACCGCGCGGCCCCGCCTCCGCCGCCGGACGCGGCACCGGCACCCGCAGCGCCGCCAGCAGCCCGTCCAGATCCCGCACGTCCGCGCCGCGGCCCGACAGCACCGCCGCGCCCACCCGCTCCACCCGGAACATCCGCGGCCCGTCGCGCATCAGGCACCACCCCACCAGGTACTCCCCGTAGGGGGCGGTCACCAGGCCGTGCGCCTCCACGTCCCGGAAACTGCGCGCACCGGACCGGTCGGTGTAGGCGAGCCGGACGACCCGGCGCCGCCGCACCGCCTCGGCGAGGGTGTCGCGCACCGGCCCCATCAGCGACGCCACCTCGCTCAACGGATCCGGCTCCGCGGGCGCCGGCAGCACGTACCCGCGGCGGCCCCGCGCCCGCACCGGAAGGCCGCCGTGCGTCAGCAGCTCCAGGTCGCGGCGCACCGTCCGCTCGCTGACCTCCAGCCGCGCCGCCAGCTCCCGCGGCTCCAGCGGCTCGGGCGAGGCCGCGCGCAGCTCCGCGACCAGCGCCAGCAACCGGTCCACACGATCGACATGCTCCACACACCCATCGTGACCGCGCCCACCGACATTATGCGGCGCCGAAGACGGCTGTAACCCCCGCGAGACAAGGGCTCCCGCCCCTCGCGCACCAGGTGGGCGGGCGGGGTCACTGGCCCGACAGGGCGGGCGGGGTCACTGGCCCGACAGCTCGGCCGCCAGCCCCTCGAAGTCCGCCGCCGTCAGCGTGAGCGCGCTGCCGATCGCCTGCGTCGCCTCGGCGTTGCCCAGATGCCGCGTCGCGGCCCGGTCCAGGTAGGCCTCCACCAGCCGCGCACCGGTCAGCCGCCCGCGCCCGCGCAGCGCCGCGACCTCCCGCTCCACCACCGCCCACGCGTCCGACCCCAGCCGCAGCGACCGCTCCTCGGCCAGCAGTCCGACCAGCGCCGACCGCGCCCGCCCGTCCGACAGGTCCGGCAGCCGCACCGCCCGGAGATCGGTGACCAGCTCCGGGGAGGCCGCCGACAGCTCCCCGACCCGGTCGGGCTCGCAGGTGCCCAGCAGCGCGGTGTCGTTGACGCCTTCCAGCCGCGCCCGGTACAACACCGACGCGTACCCCGCGCCCTGCGCCTCGTCCAGGATCAGCCCGTCCAGCCCGTCCAGCAGCAGCACGTGCCCGGCGTGCTCGTCCAGCGCCGCCCGCAGCCCGTCGGGGCCGGCGTCGCGCAGATCCTCGGCGTGCACCGAGTGGACCTCGCCGCTGGAGGCCTCGACCTCCGCCAGCGCCCGCGCCACCATCCGCGCCAGCCGCCGCTGCCCGCTGGACGGCGCGCCGATCAGCAGCAGCGCCGGCGCCGACGCGCTCGACACCTCCTGCCCGCGCAGCCGCCGCGCCCACTTGCCGCGCCGCCGCACCTCGGTCACCACCCGGCCGATGTCGTCGGCGCCGCACAGGAACCGGATCCCGTACGCCTCGGCGATCTGCGGGCTCGAGTCCGGCACCGGCGCGGGCGGCGCCGGCGGGACCGGCTCGGGCACCGGCACCGGAGGCGGCGGCAGATCCGGCTGCTGCACCGCGGGCGCCGCCACCGGCGGCTGCACCGGACCCGCCGCAGGACGAGCGGGCGCGGACGGCGGCATCGGCGCACCCGGCCACGCCGGACCCTGGTCCAGCATGGTGCGGAACGCGTCGGTGTCCAGCTGCGTCGCCGGCGCATACGCGGGCGCCTCGGGCTCCGACGGCCACCGCGGCTCCTCCGCCGGCGCCGGAGCCGGCCGCGCGGGCTCGGGTGCCGGCTCCGGACGGCCCGGCGGACGCGGCTCGGCGGCCGGCGGGGGAGGCGGCGCGATCCTGGGCGGCGGGACGTCCGAGCCCAGCGGGTTGCCGATCCCCGGCCCCTCGCCCCGCCCCGGCCGCTCGTCCCGCCCCGTCGACGGCGCAGGGCCGGGCGGCGGAGGCGGGGCCTGCGCCTGCGCGCGGACGCCGAACGGGTCGGACGGCGCCGGCGGCGGCATCGCCGGATCGGCCCCATGCGCCCGCCCTGGCCCCGGCGGCCCCGGCGGCGCGACCGGCGGCGGGGCCGAGGACGCGACCGGTGGCGGGGCCGAGGGTGGCTCCACCGGCGCCACGGCCGGCGGCGGGCCCGGTGCGTCCTGCGCCGGCTCCGGGACCGGCGCGACCGGACGGTCGACGCCCGCGGAGGCGCGGTCGGCCGCCATGTGCGCGCGGGCCGCCTTGATGATGTCCCACGCCGACAGCTCGTCGGTCGAGGGCGGGCTGTGCATCGCCGGGGACGTCAGCTCCGCCGCGACCGCCTGCGGCACCGCGAACCCCGTCGCCGGCGGCGGCACCTGCGCCAGCCGGCACCAGGTCAGCCCGATCGTGTAGGTGGTGGCCAGCAGCGCGGCCAGCGCGTCGGCGTCGTCGCGGCGCAGCGCGTCCGGCAGCCGCCCGTCGCGCGGCCACAGCGCCCGCAGCGGATGGGCCGGGTCGCCCAGCACCGCCTGCAGCGTGCGGGCGCTGTCGGGGTCCAGCCAGCGCTGCAGCGCCGGCAGCGCGCCCGGCGCCGCCTGCAGGTCGGCGGCCAGCACCGCGATCCCCGCGCGGCGGACCTCGTCGTGGCTGCGGCCGCCCGCCGCCGGACGCGGCCCGCTCAGCCCGTGGACGATCTCCTGCAGGTCGTACAGGGCCAGCCGCAGGTACTCCCCGGGCGCGGTGTCGCGGACCATCGGGGTGGCGAACTCGGCGGGGCAGCGGCGCCGCCACTCCTGCACGATCGCCTCGGGCCCGTACCGGACGGTGGCCATGTCCTGGTTGACCATCCGCAGCGACGCCGCCGTCACCGCGGCGAGCGCGTCGGCGCCGGGACGGAACCGCGGATCGGCCTGCAGCCCCGCCGCGACCTCGTACATCACCCGGGCGATGTGCGCGGCGCCGCCGCCGTCGCCGGCGCCGAGCCGGTGGACGTAGTAGCCGGCCAGGGTGGCGAAGTCCGGCGGCATCATCCAGTGCAGCCGGTCGGCCGAGGTGGTCAGGAACGGGATGAACGACTCGATCAGCGGGTGCTCGGTCAGCACGACCGGGGAGCCCGCGCACCACAGCAGCGCGCCCCACGCGGCGGCGATGGTGCTGGGCGTGCCGGGCTGGAACATCGGGTCGCGCTGGGCGAACTGCTGCGGGTTGACCGCGAGTGCGGTGGTGATGGCCTGGGAGATCCGCGCGACGACCGCGGTGTCGGGCACCGGCCCGAGGAACCCCAGCGGCGCGACGCGCCCGGCCGACAGGTCCGGGCCGGTCGGGTACAGCTGCGGCGGGACGGGCGGGGTGCCGGCGCCGCGCGGCGCCGGGACCGCGACGCGGCGGTCCTCGAAGTCGGGCGGGGGAGGGGAGGGGTGCCAGGCGCCGTCCAGCCCGCACCGGTACCAGCGGCCCCACGCGCCGAACAGCCACCATTCCCCGGCGCCCCACAGCATCCGCGCGGCGATCTGCCCGGCGCGGTCCTGCGGCTGGGCGGTCCGCCACCACGGCGAGGCGACCAGCTCGCGCACGTTGCCCTCGACCGCCGCGAACAGGTCCGCGCCCGGGCCGCCTCCCGTCCCGCCGGGTCCCGCCCCGGCCCCCTGCCAGCTCACCCGGCGAATAGTAGTCCTCCCCGGCGGAGTGTCCGGCATGTCGGGTTCAGCACGGTAGCGGGGTGCCGCAATGCCCTCGCCATGTAATGAGTGTTATGGCACGATGCTCCTTAGCGGACGAGGGGAGCGGCGATGGGCGGGAACGCGGCCGCGCGCACCCGTGCGCAAGGCGTCGCGCTCGCGGTGTTCTCCTCGGTGTGCTTCGGGGCGTCCGGGCCGTTCGGCAAGGCGCTCATCGAAGGCGGCCTGGACCCGCTGCAGGCGGTGTGGCTGCGCATCGCCGTGTCCGCGGCGGCGCTGATCCCCATCGTGCTCGCGGTACGGGCCCGGAAAGGCGCGCGGCCCCTGCGCCCGCAACTGCGCCCCCACCTCCGCTGGCTTGCGCTGTACGGGCTGACGGGCGTCGCCGGATGCCAGGCCTGCTACTACCTGGCCGCGTCCCGGCTGCCCGTCGGGGTGGCGATCCTGCTGGAGTTCACCGGCCCGGTCATGGTGCTGGCCTGGCTGCGGCTGGTGCGCCGCGCCCCCGTGCACCGCACCGCCGCCATCGGCGTCATGGTCGCGATGGCGGGGCTCGCGCTGGTCGTCCAGGTGTGGACGGGCCTGCGCCTGGACCCGCTCGGCCTGGCCGCCGGGCTCGGCGCCGCCGCCTGCCAGGCCTCCTACTTCCTGCTGGTCGACCGGCTCGCCGGACGCGTCGACCCGCTGGTCATCACCACCGCCGGCAGCGCCGTCGCCGCGGCCGCGCTGGCCGTGCCCGCCGCGCCGTGGGCACTGCCCTGGGACGTGCTCGCCGCCGCCGTCCCCATCGCCGGGAGCACCGCGCCCGGCTGGACGCTGGTCGCCTGGATCGCGCTGGTCAGCACCGTGCTGGCCTACCTCACCGGGATCGCCGGGCTGCACCGCCTGTCGGCGCAGGTCGGCGGCGCCATCTGCTACACCGAGGCGGTCGCGGCCACCCTCATCGCCTGGGCGGTCCTCGGCGAACGCCTCACCGCAGCGCAGCTGACCGGCGGCGCCATCGTCCTGGCCGGCGCCTACATCGCCCAGCGCGCCGCCACCGCACCGGACGCCCCGGTCGCCGGCGCGGCGGGAACCGCACCGGCGAACCGGGGCCTGCCGCGCGCCGCCGACGCCCCGAACTGACCCCGGATCCGCGCCGGACGTTCGCGCCGGACGCCCGTGTTGGCCGCCCGTGCAGGTCAAGCGTTCTCGGCGCGGAACCGCCGGGCGCCCAGCCACACCGACACCACCAGCAGCACCACCGCGACCAGCGCGCCCTCGGCGACCGCCGCCGTGGCGTAGTCGCCCAGGAACGCCGCGCGCGCCGCATCCACCACGTACCGGAACGGCGTGCACCGCGACACCGCGTCCAGCCAGCCCGGCGCCAGGCTCATCGGCAGCAGGATCCCCGACAGCAGCATCAGCGGCAGCGTCACCGCCGACAGCAGCGGCGCGAACGCGTCCTCGCTGCGCGTCCGCATCGCCAGCACGTACGACAGCGACGCGACCGCGACCGCCAGCGACACCACGAACAGCAGCCCGACGGCGATGCCGCCCGCCGGCGCGCGCAGCCCCAGCACCAGCCCGACCGCCACCAGCATCACCGCCTGGAACGCCACGATGACGGTGTCGCGCAGCACCCGGCCGAGCAGCAGCGCGGTGCGGCTCACCGGCGTCACCCGCAGCCGCTCCACCACCCCCGACCGCAGCTCCCCGATCAGCCCGAACCCGACGAACCCGGCGCCGAACAGCGCGAGCTGGATCAGCACACCCGGCACGAACACCTGCCAGGCGTTGCCGGCGCCGAACCCGCGCACGTCCACCAGCCGCGACAGCAGCGGCCCGAACAGCACCAGGTACAGCAGCGGCTGCATCGCGCCGAACACCACCGCGACCTTGCTGCGCAGCGTCTGGCGCAGATACCGGCCGAACACCAGCCGGGTGTCGGCGGCGGTCCGCGCCAGCGACGCCGGCAACGACATCGTCATGGACATTGCGGTACTCCTTCTGTCTCGGAACGGGGACGGGCGGGGCGCGCGGGTCAGGCGGCGTCGCGCAGGGAGCGGCCGGTGACGGTGAGGAACACGTCGTCGAGGCTCGGACGGGCCAGGTTCAGCGACGCCAGCTCCACCCCCGCGGCGTCCAGCGCCCGCACCAGGCTCATCAGCTGCCGCTCGCCGTCCTCGACGGTCAGCCGCACCGCGCCGCCGCTGACCACCGCCTCCCGCACCGACGGATGCCGCGACAACGCCTCGCGGGCCGGCGCCGTGACCGCCGGGTCGGCCAGCTCCAGCGTCACCACGTCGCCGGCGACGCGGCGCTTGAGCTCGGCGGGCGTGCCCGCCGCGACGATCCGACCCCGGTCGATGATCAGCAGCCGGTCGCACAGCGCGTCCGCCTCGTCCAGGTAGTGGGTGGTCAGGAACACCGTCGTGCCGTCCTCGGCGCGCATCGAGCGGATGTGGTCCCACAGGTTCCCGCGGCTGTGCGGGTCCAGGCCGCTCGTCGGCTCGTCCAGGAACAGCAGCGGCGGACGGTGCACCAGCCCGAGCGCGATGTCCAGCCGGCGGCGCTGCCCGCCCGACAGCGCCGCGCACGGCCGCCCCTCCAAGCCCCGCAGCTCCAGCCGCGCGCACAGCTCGGCGATCCGCCCGGCCCGGCCGTCCACCCCGTACAGGCGGGCCTGCAGGTCCAGCTCCTCGCCGACCGGGACCGACGGGTCGGTGCCGCCGCCCTGCGCGACGTACCCGATGCGGCGCCGCACCCCGCCCGGGTCGGCGCGCAGGTCGTGCCCGGCGACCGCGGCGGTGCCGGCGGTCGGGGCCAGCAGCGTCGTCAGCATCCGCAGCGTGGTGGTCTTCCCGGCGCCGTTGGGCCCGAGGAATCCGACGATCTCGCCGGGCGCCACCGACAGGTCCACGCCGCGCACGGCCTCGACCGTCCCGTGCTTGCCGGTGAAGGTGCGGGCGAGCCCGCGTGCCTCGATCACGATGACCTCCGGTGGGGGTGAACGACTGTCGATAGAGTAACCACAAATTTGCAGTCACACCAAGTTTTCAGTGACACCAGCGAAGGTAGGATTCCGGGCATGGGAGAGGAGATCGACCGGCGCCCCGAACCCGCGCTCGGCCTGCGCGAGCGCAAGAAGCGCGAGACCCGCCGCCGCATCGCCGACATCGCCACCGGGCTGTTCATCACCCGCGGCTTCGACAACGTCACCGTCGCCGACGTCGCCCGCACCGCCGACGTGTCGGTCAACACCGTCTTCAACTACTTCAGGACCAAGGAGGACCTGTTCTTCGACCGCCAGGAGGAGATGGTCGAGGCCGCCGGCCGCGCCTTCCGCGACCGCCGCCCCGGCGAGGGCGTCGTCGCGGTGTTCCGCCGCCGCTTCTTCGAGGGCCTGGACGAGGGCTCCTACCGCACCGCCTTCCACGAGGGCTCGGAGGTCTGGCTGAAGACCGTCGGCGACAGCCCCGCCCTCACCGCCCGCTCCCGCGAGCTCGGCCAGCAGATGAAGGACGTCCTCGCCGACCTGCTCGCCGAGGACACCGGCGCCGGCCCCGACGACATCACCCCCCGCGCCGTCGCCGCGATGATCTACGCCGCCCAGGGCGTCCTCATCGAGGAGATCGCCGCCCGCAAGACCGCCGGCGAGACCCTCGCCGAGATGCGCGAGGACGTCTACGCCTCCGCCGCCCGCGTCTTCGACCTGCTGGAACACGGCATCGGCGACTACGCCCCCAAAACCGCACCCGAGCCCGCCGCCGAGCCCCCGCAGGACAGCTAGGACACCGCCGCGCACGCGGCCGCCGCCGGAAAATAGGTGTCGAGACGCTCCGCGGCGTTCCTAGACTCCATGATTGCGGAGGCGAACAATCATGGACACCCCCACGTTCCTGGCCCACCTGCAGACCCACGACACCCCGCTCACCCTGCCGCGGGGCGGCACCCTGCGCTGGGACGACGCGGACCTGCACCGCGCCGCCCACGCCGCCGGCCCCGAGCACTACGCCCTGCTGGCCCTGATCCCCGGCGCGCTGCCCTGGCAGCGCGCCCGCGTCCTGCTGCAGACCCTCGCCGCCACCCAGGCCGGCCTCGACGCCCCCACCCGCGACACCCTCGCGCGCCTGACCCGCGTCCTGACCCTGGCGCTGCCGCCCGCGCACGTCATCACCGCCCTGCTCGCCCTGCGCCGGCTGCGCGCCAACCACAAGCACACCACCCGCGCCGTGCTGCGGTTCGTGCTCGAGCACCCCGACGCCGACACCCTCATCGCCGCGCGCCGCCCCGCCCTGCTCGACTGCTTCGAGCACGCCCTCGGCAAGACCGCCGCCCGCGGCTGCGCCCGCCGCATCGAGGGCGGCGACACCGGCTCGGACTACCTGCGCCGCCGCCTGCTGCGCTTCCTCGCCGTCCCCGCCGCCGCCCCCGACCGCGTCCAGGCCCTCTACGCCGCCGCGACCGGCACCGCGACCGGCACGGGCACCGCGGCCGGCGCGGGCGCCGGGCGGCCGCTGCCCGCCGAGCCCGCCCTCGCCCTCGACGCCCCCGGCCGGCGGCCCGGGACCGTCACCGCCACCAACCGCGGCGACATCGCCGCCGCCCTGGTCCACCTGTACCGGGGCGGCCCCGCCGAGGACCTGTACGCTGCGCTCGGCCGCCACCTCGACGACGCCGCCCGCGCCTTCCCGCGCTTCCCCGGCACCGTCGCGCTCGTCCTGGACGCCTCGGCGTCCATGCGCGGCTACGGCGAACGCGAATGGGCCGTGCTGTCGCAGGCCGCCGCGCTGCGGATGCTGCTGGCGCAGGTCTGCGACCGGCTCGAGGTCATCGAGGTCGGCGGCGACGAACGCGCCCCGCGCGGCGCCACCGACCTGGCCACCGGCGTCCTGGACGCCCTCGGCACCGGCCCCGACCTGGTCGCCGTCGTCTCCGACGGCTACGAGAACCTGTTCCCCGGCGACCTCGCCCGCCTCACCGCGACCCTCCCGCGCGCCGGCGTCACCACCCCCGTGGTGTTCTGCCACGCCCTGTTCACCGGCGCCGACGACCTGACCCTGCGCCGCCCCGACCCGTCCCTGCCGCAGCGCGGATTCTGGCACCAGGACGACTTCACCGCCCTGCTGCCCTGGATGTTCGCGCACTGCCCCGCCGGACGGCCCTGGCTGCGCGCCGCCCTGCACGCCCGCCTGGACGCCCTGGACCGGCAGGCCACCGACCTCACCACCGCCCTCGCCGCCTGACCCCCGCCCCCGCGCACCCGCACCCTCCGTCCGGGGCCGGGGCCCGTCCGGCACGACAGGAAAGAGCACCGCATGACCGCCACCACGGCGCTCGACACCCTGGTCCCCGGCCCGCTCAGCCTCGCCGGGCACCGCCTCGGCACCCCCCAGCAGGCCGGCGCGCTCACCATGGTGCCGATCTCCGGCCCCGCCCGCCCCGGCTTCGTCCCGCCCCGCACCGGGCTGAAGCTGTCGCGCGTCACCGGCTACGGACGCCTCGAACTGCGCAACGGCGCCGCCACCGGCGTCGCGATCGTCCCCCTGCACCTCGGCTACGTCCAGGACGCCGCCCAGAACCACGCGCTGTGCCGCTCGGCGTTCCTCGGGCCCGGCCAGCGCCTGCTGTTCGAGGACGCCTGCTGCGTCCAGCAGACCCAGGGCGGCTACCTGGCCGGACGCGACCAGTGGTTCTTCGTGCTGCCCGGCGAACTGCGCGCCCGCGCCCTGCAACTGCGCGGCGTGCACGGCTACGCCAAGCTTTGGGACGACATCGCCGACCTCAACCACCGCTGCGGGCTGCCCCGCCGCGGCCACCTGGAGCAGATCCTGTCGCGCCAGCGGCCCGTCCTCACCCAGTTCCAGAGCCGCCTGGAACCCCTGCCGGGGCAGGTCGGCGCGCTGTTCTTCGTCGCCGGCCGGTTCGCCGGCCTGGAGATCTGCCCCGACCCCGCCTACTTCGCCGAGATGTGGACCGCGCTGGTCTGCTTCGCCTACGGCGTCGCCGCCTGGCGCGCCGAACCCGCCCCGCCCGGCCCGCACGACCCCGCCGTCCCCTTCGAGGCGTCGAACCTGGCCGAACTGCGCGGCGCCCTGGACCGCGACCGCGCCGCCCGCCTCGCCGAGATCGCCGAATGGCCCCTGCCGGACGGCCCCGTCGAGCTGCAGGAGGAGGAACGGTACCTGGACCTGCGGCTGTCCACCGTCACCGGCCCGCACCTGGCCGGACAGGTCGTCGCCGACGGCGACCGCACCGTCTACGCCTCCCTGTTCGCCCACTGAACCCGCCCGCCCGGGGACCGACCGCCCCGGGGCCGCCCCGGAAAAAGGGGTTGCCCCGGGCGGCCCCCACCCAGTTGAATCGGACCCACGGGAACTGAGCCGGACCCGTCAGGCGAAACCCCGGATTCCACGTTCGGATCTCGCACGACGCTCGTAACGTCGCCAGGCGATCATGAGCCTGACCCGGTGCCGGCCGCCTGTCCCGTCTCCTGCAGGTACGGCGCGAGCGCCGCCCGCACGTCCCCGGGCATCTCCCGCTTGGTCTTGGAGCCCGGGTCGATGAACACGTGCCGCACCTCCCCGTCGGCCATCAGCCGCCCCTCCACCAGGAACCGCGGCCGCACCACCATGCTGGTCGTGCCCAGGTGCGCCACCGGCATCTCCACGTCCAGCAGGTCGTCGAACCGCGCGCCCTCCCGGTACCGGATCCGCGCCTCCGCCACCACCAGGTCGTACCCCGCGGCCACCATCTCCTCCGGCCCGCACACCGCCGCGCGCCACAACTCCGTCAACGCCACGTCGTAGTAGAAGAGATAGTGCGTGCAGGCATGATCTGACCTGCGAAGATCCGCGCGCACCCCGTCTGACCTGGGAAGACGCCGTTTCTCAGTGTTACCCGATGGATCCGGGTGGAGACGGTCGTTGTGCCCCGCATGTGCCCTCGGGCCCAGGCGGACCCCAGACCGGGCACGCAGCGTGATCACCCCTGGTACCTCGCCCACACCGGGCGGGAAAGGAGGACCGGCGGCCGCCACCGACGCGCCGCCGGTCCTCCTCACCGATCCGGACGTCCGGCGCGCCCGGCTCCACGCCCGATACCGCGCCCTGTACCTCGCGCGCCGCGCCGCCTGGCGCGCCTCCGCCGGCGACCCCGCCCGCTACCGCGCCGCAATGGCCGCCTGGATCAGCGCCGGGAAACCACCGCCCCCGCTGTAACAAATCGGTGACACCGTCCTTGCCGCCGTGAACCGCGATGTGGCCACTACACGTCCCAGGCACGTCCCCCCATCTCAGACGGAGAGCACGTGCACCTGTACCGCATCGGCCTCGCGGCCACCCTCGCTGCTGTCGCCATCACCGCCGCCGGCTGCAACAGCAAGGACACCCCGAAGGCGGCCCCCTCCAGTGCCAGCAAGACGCAGTCGGCCGCGCCGAAGAGCTCACCGGCGCCCACCGCGCGCACGATCGTGACCCGGCTCGCCGATTTGTACCCCCTGCCCAACCCGACGGACAACACCGGAGCCTGCGCGGCGAAGAAGGGCAGCACCGGGAAGGGCTGCGTGCAGCTCATCACCACCGACGCCGTCTCGGTGTACGAGTTCGGCGACGCGGCCACCGCGGCGCACTGGACGAAGGAGATGCGCAAGCTGGGGGACTGGCGGCAGGTCGGCCGGTTCGTGCTCGCCTGGACCGCCCGCGACCAGAAGTTCACGTCGAAGGACGCACGGGCCAAGATGGTCGCGGCCGTCCGCAAGATGACTGCTAGCTGAAGACGCGAACAACGACGCCCTCCTCGGCGCGGGCCGGGGAGGGCGTCGTGGCGTCTGGACCATACGCGGTACTTGGCGCAGCCCGAAAGGTAGGGTCCGCCGCATGGCGAACACCCGGCCTCTCCTCGTCTTCACCGCCACACCCGACCGCGAATCCGGCATGCAACTGCTCCAAGCCGCAGTGTCCTCGCACCTCGCCGCGGGCGGGCAGGTGCTCGGCCCCGCCGGCAACGTGTTCTGGCACCTCGGCGAACTCGGCAGCGGCGAAGAGTGGCAGGTCACCCTACGCACCACCAGCCGCCGCTACGCCGAGCTCGAAGCACTGCTCCGGGAAAGGCACCCCTGGGACAACCCCGAGCTCATGTACATCGAGATCGCCGGTGGCTCGAAGGGGTTTCTGGACTGGCTCGCGCGGGAGACAGCGCAGGAGCGATCGTCCTGACCTGCCGCCGCCCGAATCCGCGCGGCCGGCCATCCGGAAGATGACGGCCGGGTGAGCCCACCTGAGCGAGCGCGCAGCCGAGCGTCAACACCCGTATAGCCGCGCGCCGCCCCCGAGGCGGGCCCCTCGACGCATACGGCCGCGGTCACCGCCAGGCGCCGTTGGCCTGTTCGAGCGCGGCGAAACTGCCATCGGCGACACGAGCCGAGACTTCTCGCCATTCGCGGATCACGCGGCGCCTGCCATCCGGGATCTCCGGCCAGTCCTGCCGGGTGACCGGACGGCCGGCGTAGATGGGATCCCAACCGATCGCGTAGAACGGCCCGACGTCGCCCCCCACGGTCTTCAGCACGTGGATCGCCCGCCGGTGGTACCACTTGGACACCGCCGTGATCCGGAGCCCGGCGGCCAGCGCCTCGCGCACGAAGGGCAGCGAGAACTCGACGTTCTGCCAGGTGTTGGCCGACCGGTCCTCGACGCGGATGACGTCCTCAGGCACCCCGCGTTCGAGCAGCAGCTCGCGGAACACCTGCCCCTCGATGATCCCGTTGTGGCGGTTGACGCCGCCGGTCGCGATGATCAGCGGCGCGAGTCCCCGATGGTAGAGCCCGGCGGCGATGTCGACCGGCGGGACCTGGTTGGTCCCGAACAGCAGGCAAGCTGTCGGCTCGCTGTCCGGCGGCGGCGCCTGGACGTCCACGAAGCGGGTGATGTCGGGGATCTGCTCGGAAGTGATGTCGTCGGTCATACGTCCTCGTCGGGGGCGGCCAGCTGGCCGGCGCCCCCGGCCGGGAGGCTGCACGCCTCCAGATACCGGGCGTGGTAGTCCTCGGCCTGGCGGGCGCCAGCGAAGTTCTGGCTGAGGACCCTATCGAGCCGCCCGGCCAGGACCATGGTCGGCCACGCCGGACGGCTGCCGGCCAGAGCGTCGTACCCCGCCGCGACGGCCTGGTCGAGCTGGCGCGTCTCGGCGTGCGCGAGCCCGAGAATCAACAGCGAGCGCGCGTACCCGGACGGATGCTCGCCGCGCTGGCGCCGCTCGGGGCGGTAGACGGTCTGGATCACGCGTCCGGTGGCGGCCACCGCCTCCCGCGAGCGCCCGGCCAGCAGCAGCGAGGTCGCGGTGTAAGGCGGATCCTCGGCCAGCGCGATGGAGAAGGCGCCCGTCTCGGGGATCCCGTCCGGCAGCGCGGAGATCGCCGCGGCGGCGTGCGTCCGCGCCCGGGTCATCCTGTCGACCTCGCCGACCATCGCCGCAGCGCGCATCTCCTGCGAGGCGAGCTTGGCGTGGACGACCGTCCCCACCGGCGCGATCTGCTGCCCCTTGGCCGACAGCGTCAACGACTGCCGCGAGTGCCCCTGATAGAAGGCGATCATCGCGCGGGTCAGGACCGACCACGCGGCCAGGTCCGGCTGCCGCGCCTGCTCGCTTCGGCGCTCGGCGTCCGAGCACCACAGCCGAGCCGCAGCGTGCTCGCCCATGTCGCAGGCCGCCACCGCGAGCAGATGCGACAGCCAGCCCGACGCCAGCGCCAGGTCGGCACTCAACGGGGACGTGCCCGCGCCCTCGCGCAGGTGGTCGGCGAACGACCGCACCGCCAGCAGTTCGTCATAGACCTCGGCGGGCGGTAGGGCGCAGACGCTCCCGGCGTAGTGGTCGATGAGCTCGCCGAGGCCGTCCACGGTGTCGGCGAGGCGGTCGGATCCGAGGATTTCCAGAGCCTGGATGACGCGGTGCCCTGGGCCGCGACCGAGCGCGGGCATAGCGGCGAACGCGGCACTCTGCTTTATGAAGACCCGGCGCAGCAGTTCGCTCACCTCCCCCCAGTCCCCGGGCTGCCGAGCGGCTGGCTGCCGCATCACCGATCCCCGGGCGGGCTGTTCCGGCGGCGAGGGGAACAGCTCCTCGGGGGTGGTGTCGTACAGCCGGGCGAGGCCGATTGCCCAATCCGTGGGGCAGTGCTTCCCTGCCTCCCAACGGGAGATCTGCCTCGCCAGGGCCTTTACCTGTTTGGACTCGGGATGCATGATGCCCGACTCCGCGAATAGGCGGCGCGCGGTTTCCCATTTTCCCCAGCCGCGTCGCTCGCGCTCGAGTTGCAGGCGAACCGCCCATTCGGGCCGGTCGGATTCGCTCATGTCGCGCACCCTTCGCAAAGCGGGCTGAGGCGGCAAGGGCGACAGGGTGACACGGGGCTTGTCACCCTGCCCGTGACGCCCATTGTCACCTATCTGTGTGGCACCCGTCATGGATTCACTTGCTTGTAGCGGGTTAGTGCTCGCTCGGCCCGCCGCCACAAAGACAAAACGGCCCCGGCCCACTGCGCTCACAGTGGGAGGTCCGGGGCCTGACCGGATCGGAGGTCCGGCTAATGCACACCGTAGCGACTCCGGGCTTGAGCCCGGCACAAATCGGCGACGACTCCCGGCGCCGACCGCGCGCCGACGACACAGCGGTGGACATGCCGCCAATCGCCGACCCGCCCCCGCCCATCCCGGACGGCATCACGCACTGGCACGGCAACGCCACGGGGTCGTGGTGGGCGGTCGTCCCCGGCTACCACGGCGCCCGGCTCGTCGAGGCGCCGAGCGAGGACGCGCTCGCCGTGATGGTCGACGTGAACCTGCAGAACGCGCGCCGGGGGGCGCGGCCATGACAGCCCCCACCTGGACCGCGGAGGACGCGGACGAGCGCGACCTCGTGGCGCGCTTGGAGGCCGAGTTCCCCGGCTGGCGGATCGCGAAGGTGAGCGGGCGGTGGTGGGCGTCCCGCGGGCCCGTTGTGTCCGAGGCCCGCACCGGCGCCGACGCCGTGCAGGCGATCAGCGCCGCCGAGCTGTACCTCACGCTGAACGGGCGGCGGCGATGAACGCCCCGACCGTCGGCGAGATCGTCCTCCTCGAGTTCCGCACGCCCGTCGGGGGAGAACTCCCCGACGCCAGGGGACGGGCGTGCGGCAAGGCGCGGCGGTGGATGCAAGCCCCCGCCCACCGCCGCGCCCCCTTCACGTGCGGCACCGCTGGCAAGCACCCCACCCGGGGTGGCGGCGCCGTACGACGCGCGGCGGGCCCGGCCGGCTACGTCACCCCGGTTTCCTACGGGCCCGCCGCGCACCCTCGGAAGGCGGGGCCATGAGCACAACCACCGGCGGCCACCTGGCCAAGAACGCAATCGACGTCCGCGGCGACGAGACTGGCCGGTTCCTCCTGCTCATCCACCAGACCACCGGCGAGATCCTCGGCGCGGCCTACCGCTGCGAAGACCGCCGCTGGTGGGTCGGTAAGGACATCTCCGGCAAGCACCGCCAGTGCTACGCGCCTGTTGACGCCCCGGACCCCCGAATGCACATCGCGAGCCAACTGATCAACGTCTGAGGACCCTGATGACCGAGCAGCCCCCGCCGCCACCCCTGCCGTCCCGCAAGCTGTGGTCGGAAGTCAACGCGCTCTACGCCGCGCTTCGCCGGACCGCCCCGAACGTCGGGGCCGAGCCCGCGCTCGGCGAGGTCGCCGCGACCGGCCCGGCCCCGTTCCTGCGCGTTAAGTATCAGTGGCTCGGCCCGTACCGGGTCCGGTTCCGCAACGGCGAGTACGTCGTCGACTCGGGCCAGTACGAGGGCAAGACCCTCGGCCCCGACGCCGAGCAGGCAGCCCGCAAGCTCGCCGAGCTGCTCAACGCGCCCGTCCACGAGCCCGCCCCATGAGCAGGGAGCGGCGCTGGCAGGACGGCACCCGGTCGACGGCCGCCCCCGTCCAGCACCAGGAGGCAGCGATTCAGCCCAACACTTGGACCAAGAGCAGCCGCAGCAGCAGCGCCCCCGGCGCAGCGCTGTGCGTCGAGGTCGGCGTGATCGACAGGGAGACGCGCGCCATCCGCAGCTCCCGCTTCCCCGACGAGTGGCTACTGCTGACGCGCCGCCAGCTCCGCTCGCTGTTCGACGCGATCAAGGCCCGATGAGCCGGGGCGGCGCTGCCGGTGACCACCGGCGGCCCGGCCGCGCCGCCCCTTCCACCTCCCCGCAGCTCAGGTCAAAGGCGCGCACCTGAGCCGCGACGGCCCCCTTCCCGCGCGCCGGAGGATCACCATGCCGCCCAGCACACACGCATCCGCCAGACACGACGAAGCCACACCCGACGACGGATACGGCGCCCTGTTGCGCGACGCCTACGAGGCCGGCCCGCGGCGCGGCTCCCACCTCCAGGTGGTCGAGCGCGACGACGGATACGTCGGTGTGGAGGACGCGTACCGTTATTTCACCAGGCCCGACGAGTGGGAGCCGTGCGAGCGCCGCGCCGTCGCCGCGGCGCGCGGCCGGGTCCTGGACATCGGCTGCGCCGCCGGCCGTCACCTGCTCGCGCTCATCGGTGACCACGACGCTGTAGGTATCGACCCATCACCCGGCGCCGTGGCGGTCGCGCGCGATCAGGGCCTGGACGTCCGGGTCGGGACGGTGCTCGAGCCGGGCGACGTCGGCACCTTCGACACCCTCCTGCTCCTTGGCGGCAACCTCGGCCTGCTCGGCTCACCGGGGAACGCGCCCGCCGTCCTCGCCAGCCTGTCCCGGCTCGCGCGGCCGGGTGCGCGGATCCTGGCGGTCGGCCACGACCCGTACGCCGCGGCGACCCCCGAGCACCGCGCCTACCACGATCGCAACCGCGAGTGCGGCCGCCCGGCCGGCCAGGTCCGCATCCGCGTCCGCTACAAGTCGTGGACGTCCGACTGGTTTGACCGGCTGCTGCTCAGCCCGTCCGAGCTGCAGGAGGTCGTCGCCGGGTCGGACTGGAAGCTGGCCGGGCACTACTACTCAGGCAAGGTGGGGTTCTTCCTCGCCGAGCTGACGTTCCTCGGCGCCGAAACTTGAGACGCCGCCGTCCATCGCGTGTTAGGACAAGCCCATGACCGACGACATCAACGCCAAGCTCGACGCCCTCACCGAGCAGGTATCCGCGATCAGCTCCGCCCTCGGGGTGACGGAGGAGCAGGTGAAGGCCCGGCACAGCGCCGACCCTGACCGGCTCACCGCCGCGGACGTCCACGCCGCGGGCTTCGCCACCACCCGCCTGGCGATGGGGTACTCCATCGAGCAGGTGGACAGCTTCCTGGACCGGGTCGCCGCCGAGTTGGAGCGGCTGACCGAGGAGCGCGACGCCGCGCGGCGGGAGCGCGACGCGCTCCGCTGAACGGCAGACAGCAGAACGGCCCCGCGGCGCGACACGCGGGGCCGTTCTTGTGCGCCCGAAGCCCGGAGGGTCGACCGGGCTACTGGGAGCGGGCCAGCGGCCCGTTTTCACCCCCCGGGAAAACGGACCGCGCTGGGAACACGCTACCGCGATCGGGGGACAGGTTAGCCCTGACCAGCACAAACACAACAAAACGCACCGGGGCGCCGCAGGCTCCGAACCCGGACGACAAACGGCCCGCCCCCGCCGTTTCCGGCGGAGGCGGGCCTCGCGCTACCGGCGCGCCCGTCACCTCCTACGAGCGGGTCAGGTATGCCGCCCGGCCCTCCGCGATCATCCGGTTGAAGTTCGCGAGGGTCATGCTGGACTCGGCGGTGGCGGGGATGCCCGGCGCCTTGTACTGGATGCGGCCGGTGCGCGGGTTCTTGCAGGGCCTGGTCATGACCACGGCCTCGGAGTTGACCTCGGTGATCGTGTAGGTCTCCGGGGAGACGAAGCCGTAGTAGGTGAACTGGCGGCCCACCCGCGGGGCGGCGGACTCGGCGGTGGTCTGGCTGTTCTCGGTCACGGCGTCTCCTCAATTCCTTGTCTCTAACTAGGGACAAGGTTAGTACGCCCCCGGAAACCTTGTCAATTCTTGAGACAAAGTTATCCGCCACCGTGCGGCGACTTGCGGGCCGCCGTCAGCGCCTCCGGCCTGGATCACTCCCCGCGGTGCGCCCGGCCCGCGCCGGGCGCACCTGGCGGCGGCCGGGAGAACGGCGCACCCTGACCCGCCGCCGCACGCTCCATGCCCACCCGCACCCACTCGTCGACCAGCCCCCGCCGCGTATCGGCGTCGACCAGCTCCGCGAGGACGTCAAGGGTCGGCGGCGATCGCGTTCTGCTTGGGGTGGGAGTCCGGCGCCGTGCCGATCAGCAGCCCGGCGACCTCGGCGAGCAGGTCGGGCCGGATGCGTTCCGCCGGCGGATGCGGCCGCCGACGCTTCACCTGCTCGGTCGCGACCTGTCGCAGCTCCAGCAGTGCGGCCGCGCGATCCGGGCCCCAGGGGACGCGCCATCCAGCGTGCCGCGTCGCAACGGCGAGCAGACGGGCCGTGATCAGTCGGTCAACGACGAGGGCATGGGGCACGCGCCCAGGGTAGTCGAACGTGTGATCGAGATACGTGCGGTTCGGTGTCCATGTCGTGACCGTATGAAGCCACGACCGCGCGCGGCATTCGAACCGCGTTCTGTGGATAAGTCTGCGCCCGCCGACGCTACCCGCCAGCCTCGGCCGCCGTGGGGCGCGGTCCGGGAAACCACTGGCCTCCCCCTGAACCGCTACCCAGCCCCATGATCACCTGGCTAAGGTGAGGGCGCGCTTCGACACCCCTGCCCCCCGACGAGGGAAGTCCGATGCCGACGCCTCTCCGCCTCGCCCCCCGCCCTTTCGCCGCCGCTGCGATCGCCGGCGCCCTGGCAACCGCGGCCATGTCCGGTTGCTCCGGTGACGACCACACGTCCGGACAACGCACGGCAGCCGTACCGAAGACTCCGCCGACCGCGCCCACCAGCGCAGCGCCCGCCTGCTCACCACAGCCCTGCGCACGCACCGACGACTACCCGCCGGTGACGGTGTACATCAGCGGTTTCCGCGCCGAGAAGCACCCGGAGGTCAACGTCCTCAACGCACCGGACGGCAAGGTCGCGCAGAAGATCACCTTCACGTGGCGGTACGAGAACCGCAGCAGCGACGACCTGGACATCGACCCCGACGCGTTCGAGTTCTACGACGCGCACAACGCCAAGATCGACACACTGATGTTCGACCAGAAGCTGTGCCCCTCCAGCCAGTACAAGACCATCCAAGTACCGCGGACAGGGCAGGGGGCGGGGAAGGCGTGCGCCGCGCTGCTGGAGGTGCCAGCGCGGGTTGACATGCCTTACGGCCCCACCCTGCCTGTCCGCTGATCAGTTCACCCGGTTCTACGGCGCAGGCCGGGCACGCCTAACCCCCAGGACGCCAACAGCGCCCCCGCTCCTCCCGAGGAAGGAGCGGGGGCGCCGCCGTACCGGACCGGTTACGCCGCGGCGCGCTTGCGCTGCCGGGCCTCGGCCTTCCGCGCGCGCCTGGCCTGCACCTCGTCCTCCGACACAGGAGGCGTCACCTTCCCGTACAGCCACAGCGCCAGGCCCGCGGTGATCGCCGACCCGATCGCCGCAATGGTGTCCTGGCTGACGTCCAGGCCCAGCGACACCGCGAGCTGCCCGAGCGCGAACACCGCGCCGCCGGCCAGCGCGGCGAACTTCTCCCGCGCGACCGTCCAGGCGACCAGCGCACCCATGACCGCCGTCGCGGCCGCGTTGACGTAGGACTGCTGGTCCTTGGTCAGCGGGACGCCCACGGCGACGAGCAGCTCGACCAGGATGGCGAGCGCGGCGAGCCACTGCGCGGGCTCCCTGCCGAAGATCTTCATGCTTCGCGACCTCCTTCGGTCACCGGGCGGCCCACGCCGCCCACGTTGAAAAGGGGCCCGGCCTCCACAGCGGTGGAGGCGGACCGGCCGGCGCCCGCGGGCGCCGGCGGTGGCGGGGGTCCTCAGTCCCGGGGCGGCCAGCACCAGCAGCCGGGCGTGATCCCTCCGGGCCGCGGCGGCGAGTACGGGACGTTGAACTCCGAGAACCCGCCGCCCGGGGTGAACACCCACAGGTGGACGTGCATCGCGTCATCGAGCGCGGGCACGTCCCCGGCCACGACGCCGTCGGGGATGAGGCTGTCGAGCGTCGCCGTCACGACCGCCGCCCGCACCGCGAGCCGCCCCACCCTGCCGCGGTAGTGGACGATCCGGCCGAGGCCCGGCTTGCGGGGCGGCGCCGTCCAGATGGGCACGGGTCACCCGCCGTACTTGCGGATCAGGGTCTTGAGCTCGCCGATGAACTGCCCGAGGCACCCGGACGGCCCGGGGCCCGGCTCCGGCTCCGGAGCGGGCTCCGGCGTGGGGTCGGGGGCCGGGCCGTCCGGGCTCGGGAACGGGTTCTCGCCGCCGGTCAGCGCCGCCAGCTCCGCCCCGAGGGCGTACAGCTCCTCGCCTAGCGGGGACAGCTGCGTGTCGGCGTTCAGCCACTCCGGCAGGATGGCCGCCCACGCCTCCTCCACCACGTCCTCGAACACCGGCCACGACATGTGGATGACCTTCGCCCAGGTCACCAGCCAGACGCCGGCCTCGTCGTAGCCGACCGCCGGAACCGCGTGCCCGCCCAGCGACCTGCCGCCCGAGCGGGTCCAGCCGCGGCCGGAATTGAAGTCGCTCATCATCTGCTCGCTGACGACCAGGCCGAGCCCGACCGACCCGAACACGTTGATCGCGGCCTTGACCTCCTCGCGGTCGGACACCCGCACCTCGCCGAACGCGAGAATCCGGTGGCCGGCGAGCCCGGTCCGCCGCCAGTCGTTGTAGACGTCCTGCATCACGGCGCCGACGTCGGTCTCCGGGTGGCCCGGCCGGTAGCCGCTGACCCGCGAGTAGACGACCTGCACGTCGTCGTCGGTCACGGTCACCGTGGCGCCGTTGCCGTACGTCGAGGCGCCCTGCAGGGTGTGCGCCTCGGTGGCGATCGTGCAGTCGCCCTCTTGATCGTTCAGGTACATCGGCCAGGACCCGACGGCCGAGTACCAATCGACCGACGCGGGCGGGGCCGGCGCCGCGGCGACGAGCGCCGACATCGACAGCCGCGGCTTCTCCGGGACGGGCGCCTTCCGGCCCGGCTGGAACGTGACGGACAAGGTCCCTCCTACAAGGCGTGAACAGTCCCAGGGGGAGCCCCCGGGGAAGTGAGCGGGCGCAGCCGGACGGGAGGTCAGCGGGCGCACAGGGAGATGAGCGGGGCGACGGCGACCAGCACCGCGGCGGCGGACGTCGCGAGGCGCCAGAGCATCGGACCCCCAGAGACGACGAAGCCCCGGTCCGGGCGGCCGGGGCGGTGGAGGCGGCGGTGGGTCAGCGGGCGCGCCAGTACAGCGCGCGGACGGCCACGTTCACCGTGACGTCCTTGTCGGGCTCGACCTCGACGTAGAGGTGCTGCTTGGTGTTCACCCGGCCCGTGACCGTCCCGGAGCCGACGCGGGTCTCGTAGGTCTTGGAGGTGGCGTACTTCTTGTCGGGGTCGGTCTCGATGAGCCGCCACTTCACGCCGTCGGTGATGTTGACCGACAGGGAGAAGCTCGTCCCGGGCGCCTTCCCGCCGGACAGGATCCCGGGGTAGGCGCCGGGGTCGGCGTGCGCCTTGCCCCAGTCGGCGTACTCCTTGTCGAACCCGATGCGGGTCTTCGCGCCGGCCTTCAGCGCGACGGGCTTGGAGAGGCCCAGGCTCACGTACTCGGGCATGTCGTCGTCCTCCTGCTGGTCGGTAGCGGCGGGCGTGACGCCCACGCGCCACTGCCCGAAGTCGTCCTTGACAGCGCGGTCGTAGTCGAGACCGACGCCGTTGATCCGGCGGTCGTTGGAGTACTGCTGCAGCTGCGCGCGGGAGTCCCACCGGCCGTTGGACCAGGCGTAGGTCTGCCAGCCGTAGGCGATCTTCTTCGCGTCGAACGCCCTCTTGACCGGCCCGTATCCGGCGTACAGCCCGACCCGGCCGCGGCCGAGGACGGACGCGGCGCCCTCCAGGTAGGCGTTGATCTTCGCCTGCTGCGAGGCGGAGGCGTCCCAGTCGACCGCGAAGTAGATCGGCCGGTCGCCGGGCATGCCGCACGCCTTTGCCTGCGCCGCAGCGTCCCGTGCGTCCGCGACGCCGCCGGACCGTCCCGACAGCGCGCGGTTCGCGGCGGTCTCCCACACCACCACGAGCCAGATCCCCGCGTCCGAAAGCTCCTCGGCTTCGGCGCGGGTCAGGTTCTTCCCGGTCGTGTCGTGCGAGAGGTAGCGGCAGGCGAACTTCACGCCGGCGCGCTTGAGCGCGGACACGCCGGGGCGTCCCCACGCGTAGTCCACCCCGAACACCGTCATCCCTGGCCCCCTTCGTTGGGCACGCAGATCGTGGACGGCTGCGGGCCGTCCGTGGTCATTACCGTCCGGGCCTCCTGGTGCTGGCCGGACGGGCACAGCGGGCCCGGCGGCCCGGACGGGCCAGGCGGCCCCTGAGCGCCGCGCGGGCCCGCGTCACCCTGCGGCCCCTGCGGGCCTGCAGGACCGGGCGAGCCGTCCTTGCCCGGCTGCCCCGGGGCGCCGGAAGCGCCGGCCTTGCCCGGCGCGCCGGACGCCCCTGTCTTGCCCGGCGCGCCCTGCTGTCCGGTCTCGCCCGCGGGCCCTCGCGGTCCCGACTTGCCGGGGCTGCCGTTCGCGCCCGCCGCGCCGGGGCTTCCTTCCGGGCCCTGCGCTCCTGGCGCGCCGGACGGTCCCGGCGGGTTCGGTTCGAGGCCGTGCTCGCGGAGCTGCGAGGCGTACGCCTCCGACTTCCGCTCCGCCTTCGCCAGCCGCCCGCCGAGCACCTGGATCTGCGAGACGACGAACACCAGCACGAGCCCGACGGCGCACCAGCCGATGGCGTTCGCGATCTGCCACCGCGCGACCCTCATCCGTTTAACCACGGTCCCTACTTCCCGGCGCCGCGGAGCGCGAGCAGCACCGTGACCAGGAGAGTGAGCGCGAGGAACAGCGTCGGCAGCACGCCCTGGAAAAGGCTCTGCCTCCAGTTCGTCCCGGACTTGTCCAGCCGGTCACTGACCCGCTTCTCTGCCTTCTCCACCCGGTCCTGGCATTCCTTCTCGACCTTGTCCAGGTGCCGCCGTAGGTCAGCGATGTCGCGCTCGAGTTCAGCGCGATCGCGGGCGTACAGCTCGGGGGAGATGGAGCGAGCTGCCTGCTCGTGCTGCTGCTGCTCGAGGCGGTCCAGACGCCACTTGACGGTCGGGTCATCCACCAAGCCCCCTCACCCGACGGCCCCTTTCACGTCGGCACGCCCCACCCGGTGCGCCGGTCGATCCCCCAGGAGAAGTCCATGCGCTGGACGACCTGGCCGCCGGAGACGCCCAGGTACCGGACGAGGATCTGGGCGCCGTCGTCCAGCACGTCGAACCAGGCGTATTGCTGGGCCTTCACCGACGGGGACTGCGGGGTCGGGACGACACCGCCGGTGAGGCCGCCGTTGCCGATGAACGTCGTCTGGTCCCACGGGCTGACGCTGATGAGCGGGAAACGGCCGGGGACGTGCGAGCCGTCGTCATAGCTGAGCGCGTGGACGTCGCCGTGGACGTAAAGCAGCGGCACCTGGTGCTCGGTGATGTAGTCGGCCAGCTCGCGGCGCTCGGTCGCGTACGCCGACCAGGTGTCATCGCCCCCGAACGTGGAGGCGTTGTGCCAGCCGTCCTCGTGCAGCCACACCACCAGGCCCGCGCCCGGCGCCGTCACCTGCTCCTTCCACCACGCTTTCTGTACCGGCCCGAGCTTGGACTTGTCGGCGTTGTCCGGCGCGGTGATCGGGTCCATGTAGGACCGGCCGTCGGTCAGGATGAACCGGACCCGCCCGACCTGCCACGACTGGTAGATCCCGACCCCGTCGCCCGGCAGCGGATGCGAGGGGAACAGCCTGCGGTAGACGGACTGAACCGCCGGCGCGGCCGGGCTGCTCGCCGCCACGTTCGGGCCGCCGAAGTCATGATCGCTCCACGTGTACGCCAATGGCGCCGCCCCGTAGAGCGCCTGCTGATTCGGCTGCCCGATCGCGTTCAGCCAGGCGGCCAGCACCCACGCCCGGTCATCAGCGCCGATGTCCTGATAGTGCATGTCGCCCAGGTGCGCGACGAACAGCGGCGGCGCGCCGGTCGGTCCGACCCGGGCGGCCGCGTCAGCGAACGAGGCGGCGTTGGAGTTGGTGTCCGCGCAGCTCCCCGCCGCGAAGGAGAACGACGCCGGCGCGCCCGCATCCGGCAGGGTCCGGAACCTCGACACGTCCACGATGTTGAGGGCCCCGTCGAGCTCGACCGCCCAGTGATAGACGGTGTCGGCGGACAGGCCGGAGAACTCCCCGGCCGCGATGCCGTCCCGGTCCGGGACGACCGATGGGGTGAACGTCGGCGAGGACAGGTCCGGGCTCATACTGCACGCGAACCGCACCGACCCGGCGAACTTCGTCACCGCGGTGACCCTCGCGGCCTCGGCCGTGACGCCTCCGGTCAGCCGGCCGAGGAGCTGCGGCGGCTGCGCCGTCCCGTACCCGGGAGGCGCGACGGCCAACAGGAAACCGGCGGCGCTGCCCGCCGACGGGGAGACGGCGGCGGTCCGGGCCCCGGACGACCCGGACGCCATCAGCTCGAGCGCGGACACCTGCAGGAACGCCGACGCGGACCCGGTCACGACCGGCACGGCGGCGACCTCCTGCATCCCGTCCGGCGCGGTGACGGCCGGCGGGGTGGTGTTGCTCGCCGTCGTGGCGAAGCACGCCAGGAGCAGCGCAGCGGGCGCGGAGATGTCCACCGGCGGCGCGGTGATGCTGTCGGTGCCCGCCCCGGTTGCGGCGCCGACAGAGTCGACCGGGCCGCCCTCCGGGCCGGGCGCTGCCGCGCCGGTCACCCGGAACACCACCGCCGCGCCCCTGGCCGACCCGTTCGGGCTGCGCCAGGTGTAGACGTCCGGCTCGCCCGCGGCGTCATCGACCCGCTTCCAGTACGCGGCGAGGATCCCGTTGGCGTTGTAGGCGACCGGCCAGGGCGTCCAGCCGGGCGGGACCGTGCTGAACACGGGCCCGGAGTTGCGGTGCTGCAACACCCCGACGAGCAGGTCACCGTCAGTGGTGGCCGGGGGCTTCGGCACCCGCAGCAGCGGCGACGACGACACCGCGACCGTGGACACGTCGTCCGCGCCGAAGTGCGCGACCGGCGCCGGTGGAGGCTGCGCGACCGTGCCCGGCTTGAGGGTGACCATCAGGCCGGTCCCGTTCGCGCCGGCCGGGGCGACGGCGGCGGTACGGGTGCCGCTGTCACCGGCCGCCGCGAGGGTCTCGTAGGTGACCAGGCACGTGGTCGAGTTCGTGCCGGTGGTGACGCTCCAGCCGCCCACGTTGGTCATGCCGTTGGGCTTGGTGATCGCTGTCGGGCTGCCGGAGGCGATGTAGCTACAGAACACCGCGAGGAGGACCGCCTCGGCGGACTCGGCGATGACGGCCGGGTCCACGATCGCGGCGGTCCCCGCCCCGCCGGCGCCCACGGCGTCGATCGGGTCCTCTCCGTCCACCCCGGTCGCCCGGAAGATCAGCGCGCCGATACGTCCGGCGCCGCCAGCCAGGTGCCAGTGATAATCGGTGGCGGTCTCGGCGGCCGCGGACGGGATCGCCTTGTAGAAGACGCTGGTGGTGCGGGTGGTGTTGACGATGGCGCCCTGCGTCCACCCTTCGGGGACGATGTCCCAGGTGGAGGCGATCGTGCTGTTCAGGACAGCGATCAGCACGTCGCCGCTGGAGGTGTTCGGCGGCTTGCCGCAGGTGATGTTGCCGTTGGACGGGTCGGTGGCGACGGTGAAGTCGCCTGCGCCGGTGTGGACGACGGGCGGGGTCATGTCGACGGAACCGTCACGGTGAGGTCCGACCCGGGCGTGGTCGTGCCGACCTGGACGATGTCGACGGTCAGGTAGTCGCCCGGCGCCCAGGTGGTCACGCCGGGGGTGCCGCCGGTCCCGGTGACCGCGCCGGCCGCGATGGTCGGCCGGTTCGCCGGCGTGGTGTAGATGCTCGTGCCGTTCAGGAGCACGTCGACAATCAGCGCCTGCCCGGCCGGTGCGACCGCGGCCGAGGCCCGCACCGTCCCGAGCGTCAGCGGCCTGCCGGTGTCGTTGTAGACCCTGGCGGTTCCGGCGCGTACGGACAGGATGCCGGTCACCGAGAACGGCAGGATGCTCGGTGCGCCGCCCGCGCCGCCGTGGGAGTCGACGTAGTCCTCGCTGGCGGCGGGGGAGTCGTCCTGCAGCCGCAGCTCGCCTTCCATCGTCCCGCCGGCGAGGTCGAGCTTGCCGCGCAGCAGATCGGCGAGGTCGGTGGTCAGCATCAGGTAGCGGGTGCCCGACCCGTCCGCGGGCCCGATCCACAGCGAGAGCACCTCGTCGGGGCCCTGGAACCGGGGTGTCTTGCCGGCCGGGAGGATCGTCCCGTCCCCGGCGACCAGCGTCGCGGTCTGGTTGCCGCCCTCGTCCAGCAGGCTGTCATAGGCGGCGCCGCCGGTCTGCGCGTTGAACGCCGCGAGCTGCGCCGATGGCGCGAACACCACGGCGCCGCTGGGGTCGACGTTGTAGGTGTAATCCGACGGCTGCCCGCCGAACCAGTACCGCGTCATCCTTTGTTTCCTCCTCAGCCCACGAGCCAGGACATCGACGCCTGCACCGTGCGGCCCTTGGTGATCGGATCGGTGATCGGGAACAGCCGCACGCCTCCGCCTCGCTCGGCGCGCACGCAGACCGGCGACCTGGAGTGGAATCCGAACCCGATCTCCTCGACCGTCGGCCGGAACTCCGCGGCGAGGGTGAACACGACCGAGCCGTCCGCGTCGGACAGGTTCAGGTCGCCGTAGGCAGAGAGCCGGGTGACCGCGATCCGCAGGTGCACGCGGCCGTTCTTGCGCCGCACCCGGGACACGACGTTGTTGGTCCAGGCGACCGCGTTCGCGCCGTTCGGCGTGATCGTCACCCAGCCCGTGTCCTCGTTGAGGACCTCCCACTCCGTCCCGGTCCACTTGATGACGCGGTCGGTGTCGGCCTCGTAGGCGAGCATCCCTCGCGTGGGGTTGCGGGGCCGCGCCGTCGAGGTACAGGGCACGACCGGGGAGCCGCGGAACGCCCGCAGGTCGACCATGTTCTGGATGGCGCCGGCCGCGGTCTTCTGCCACGTCGCGAGCGGGAAGTCCCAGACGCCCGCCTCGTTCTGGGTCAGCGCGAGGCCGGGCAGGACCCGCGCGTACACGCCCGGATCGTGGCTGTCGTCGTAGGTGAGGACCGCGAAGTCCGTGCGGACGCTCCCGGTGTTGTTGGCCGGCACCGGCAGGTTCAGCGGCCCGCCCGACAGCTCGTACAGCGCAGCCTGCACGGTGGCGCGGCCGCTGTTGATGTTGATCGCGGTACCGCCGACCGCGGACACCTTCAGGTCGGCGCTGCCGTACGCGGTGTCGACCGCGTCGGGCAGGCCCGGCCGGTTCCGCTTGCGGAACTGCAGCGCCGTCGCGATCTTCGAGGCGGCGAACGGCGCAGCGAACTCCGTGGCGACCACGGGCGACCCCTTCTCTCTATTGCTTGGCCTGCAGCGCGGCGACCTTGGCGGTGAGGTCCGCGAGGCGTTTGATCATGCGTTTGGTGCCGGTCACGCTGGAGGTGCCGACCGTGCTCTTGGCGGTCAGGCCGTCCGCGGCGGACCAGTTGATCGTTACGCCGCGCAGGATGTCGGTGACGTCCTCGGCCGTGACCCGGTCGCCGAGGTAGTAGTCCCGGAAGAACCGCAGGTGGCGGGTGTCGATCGCTTCGATCGTCAGCCCGTTGACCGGGCCGTTGGACACGACCTGCTCGGCTCCCGCCTGGTCCAGCTCGTCGGCGGTGGCGGCGCCGGCCTGGTCCACGAACACCTCGGCGCGGATACCCCAGTCGGCGACCGCGTCGCTGTCGAGGACCTCCCGGAACACCCGGGCGGTGCCGTCCCCGGAGCCGCCCACGATTGCCGCGGACGCCTTGGGGGCCTCCTCGACCTGCTCGTAGGACGTGAGGTTGCCCAGGTCGATCCCGAACCGGGCGGTCGCCGCCTTGTCGGTGGGCACGTACACCTGGAACTCCAGGTCCCCGGCGGGGTTGAACCGGATCCGGAAGCCCAGGCCGGCGGTCTCGGCGAGCGGGCCGATCAGGTCCAGCATCGGGGTCATCCGCGCCGACGCCGTGACGTTCTTGCCGCGGCCGGCGTCGGGCTCGATCACCAGGCCGGGAGTGCGGCGTGTGGGGATCGCGTTGGGACCGCAGTTGAGGTCGACGTACCGCTTGATGGTCGTCTCACCGACGTTGGCGCGGCGGTCGTACTCGGCGGCGGACTGCGCGGTGGCGGGCTGCCCGGGGACCTGGAACGCCAGCCGGTCGGCGAGGAGCTGCTCGGCGGACGGCCCGTAGAAGGTCCGCATCCCAAGGAACGGCTCGTTGTCGGACCGGGTGCGTTTGCGGCCGCGGACCTGCCCGGTGAAGATCTCCTCCCCGGTGGACGGGTCGGACACGCTGATCCAGCCGCCCTTGGCGAACAGTGCCTCCTGCGGGCTGCCGGCCGGGATCGTCATCGTCCATCCGCCGACGGCGTTGTAGGCGGGCGTCAGCTCCAGGGAGGTGAGCCGGTCGACCTGCCCGACCCGCCGGCGGGCGGCGTTGCGGACCTCGATGGAGTACGGCGGCTCGGCGACCGGCGGCGGGATGAACGCCACCGGTCAGTCGCTCTCGTAGCGGGGCCGGTAGGTCATCCGCGCGCCGGTGAGGGTGGTGCTGCCGGACACCTCGATCGACAGGTCGTTTTGGAGCGGTACGAGCGGCCACAGCGAGTACCCCGCCGACAGGGAGTCCCACTGGTTGGCGCCGGCCTGGTCCACGACGGCGGTCTGTCCTGGGGTGGTGTCGATGGTGAGGGTGTCGGCTGGCGTGCCGGCGGTGTGCGTCAGCGTCATGCTCTTGCCGGAGGTGAGGTTCGTCAGCGCGATTTCGGTGAAGGGCCCGTTGAACTCCCACACCGGGTAGGCGTCGACGTCGCCCGGATTGACCACCGACGACGACCCGAGGATCTGCGAGGCCGACACGACCTCGTACGCGCCGTCGTCACCGGGGATCGGCAGTTCGGTGCGGGTCACGTCGCCCGAGCCCCACTCGAGCGGGATCGGGTCGCTGTAGAAGTACGGGGCGTCGGCGACGAACGTCAGGCCGTAGGACATCAGCAGCACGCCCCAGGGGCCTTTGCCCTCCTCGCCCTCCATCCCGGAGACGTACCGGGCGCCGATCATGCGGCGGGTGCCGTCCGGCTGCGCGGACACGATGGTGCATTCACCGCGGCGCGGGGAGATCGACGCGATCAGCGCTCGCCTCGTGGCGAGCAGCTCGGCGCGGGTCTGGCCGATGATGACGATCGGGATGAACAGTTCACGGACGCTCGCGCGGACGCCGCGCCAGAACGCCCCGTCGACCATGGGGGACTCGTCCCGGTAATGCACGTAGGTGGGCGCGTGGAATCCTTTGCGGCCCGGCTGCCGGTGGATCCCGCTCGAGCCGTCCAGCGGCCACGCCCGCCCCGCCGGATCCACGATCGTCGTGACCGCGGGCTGGGGGACGGACGGGGGAGTGACGACCGGCGGGGCCGAGACGGGGACGAGGATCGGCATCGGCTACCCCCTTTCGCTCACCAGTCGCCGTGCATGATCAGCGCCTTGTCGACGGCGGAAGAGATCTGCTGTTCCGACGGGATGCCGGGCAGCCCGTGGACGTGGACCTCGACCGGCGGCCGCGGCTGGGCGCCGCGCTCGGCGAGGCGGGTCAGCGCCGACCACTGCGAGTCGGTGGTGACGCGCTCGGGCCGGCCGGTCTTGTTGAACATCCCGGGAGGCAGCAGGCCGCCGGAGTCGAAGGTGAGGGGCCGCAGCGCCGGGCCGAAGCCGCGGACGACGCCGCCCGGGTCGCCCGCGAGGCCGAGCCACTTCGCGGCCTGCCAGCCCTTCCCGCGGCCGCGGACGAACTGCTCGCCGAGGTCCTTGACGAGCGCGCCGCCGGAGGCCATGCCGGGCGGGTAACCCCACCAGGGCGTGTTGCGGGTCAGTAGATGCTCGGACACACGGGTGCCGGTGTGCGCGGCTTCCACGACCCAGGTGCGGCCGCCCTGCACGCGGCTGGCCAGATAGGTGTGTCCGGGATGGGGCTGGCCGACCGCGCCGGGCTTCGGGCCCGGAATGGTCTTCATGAACTGCCGCTGCGTGTACGTCGTTCGGGTGATGTTGCGGTGCGCACCGTCGAGCCACGCGCGCATTGTCAGACCGGAGCAGTCGATGCCGGACATGTCGGTGCCGCCCCACCGGTACCAAACGCCGATGTACTTGCGGGCGGCGTTGACGACGTTCTGGGCGCCGCCGCCCCCGAATCCCTTCTTGAACGCGTCGATCACGCTGCTCGCCGCGGTCCAGGTCGCGCTGAGCATCTTCTTCGGGATCGCCGTGATCGCCGTTCCCCACGGCGAGGTCGCCAGGTGCTGCGCGCCGGGGACCATCTTGGCCGCGAGGTCATCGAACACGCGCTTGGGGTTGTCGAGCAGCGCCAGGCCGAGCTTGCCGACGTCGGCGACCTTGCTCGCGGTCTTCTTGATGCCGTTCCAGATGCCGCCGAGGATGCCGCCGCCCTCGAGCATCTGGAGCCGCTGGCCGGCGGCCGCCCACAGCGCGCGGGCGCGGGTGCGGTGCGCCGGGTCGGTCGGGATGACGAACTCGGGCCGGCTGGTGTTGCCCTCCCCGACGATCGCGGTTGCGCGGGAGTACTTCCCGCCGGACCCGACGCGCTTCGGGTTGTCCAGCGCGCCACCGGCCGCGAGCTGAGGAACGGGCCCGAGCTGCAACCCTTTACCGAGATGCAGCCACCCGATAACCTTATTCCATAGGCCGCGAATTCCCTTGTTATAGACAGTTCCGATCACAAAATTAACGGGCGCTTTCGTGACCGAGCGCATTCGGTCCCAGGCTTTTCCGACAGCCGTTACGCCATTCGAGAAGGAGCTACGGACTGCGGACATCCCACGCGAGATCACGCCCTTGATGGCGTTGATCATGCTGGTCGTGGCGTTGCGGATGCTGGACCAGTGCTTGATCACCAGCAGGACCGCCGCCGCTATCGGGCCGCCGATAATCGACACCAGTAGGCGCCAGTGGGACTTCACCCACCCGACGATCCAATTCACGGCGGCGAGAACGGCATTCTTGATATTCGACCAATATTTGATCACCAGGACGACTGCGGCCGCTATCGGGCCGCCGATGATCACGACGAGAAGTTGCCAATGCGACTTTACAAAATTGACGACAAATGCCGTCGCGGTCTGGAACCACGAAAAGACGGTCTGCACCGCCTTGCGGAACCACCCGAACTTCATGTACGCGGCCACCACCGCGGCGCCCAGCGCGGCGATCGCCAAGATCACCAAACCGATGGGGTTGGCCGACAGCGCGGCGTTCAACAACCACTGCACTGCCGTCCACGCGATCGTCGCGACCCGCACCACCCCGGCCGCAGCCGCCGACGCGATCGACGCCGCCCGCTGTCGCAGGGTCGCCAGCGCCGACGTGGTTGCGGCCCGCGCGTTCGCGAGCTGAGCCGCAGCCGCCGCGCGCAGCGCCACCACCTGCGCCTGCAGCCACGTGCCTGCGGCCGCGGCCTTCGCTCGGGCGTTCGCGGCCGCCGCGGTCGACGCCGCGCGGGCGTTGGCGAGCTGCGCGGCCGACGCGGTCCGCAGCGCCGCCGCCTGCCCCGCGACCGCTGTTGCGGCTGTGCGGGCCCCGGACGCGACGGTCCGTACCCCGGACGCCGTCGCGGTCCCCAGGCCGCGAGCGCCCTTCGCCGCGGCGTCGTAGGCGCCTCGTAGCTTCCCGCCGAAGGTCCCGGCCCGGCCGGAGAACGACGACTCGGCGACCTGCGCCGACCGGAACCCCTGCGCGACCCGCCCGACCCCGGTGGCGGCGCCCTGCGCGCCCGACGCGATCGCGGACATGCCCCGGCCGACGCCCTGCCCCGCCGTGACGAGACCCGACACCGACGTGGACGCGACCTTCGCGGCCAGGCCCAGACTGCCGAGCGTCAGCCCGGCCGCGGCCAGGCCGCCGGTCGGGATGTTCATCTTGTCGAGCCAGCCGATGAAGTTCTGCAGGACGGGCAGCACGTTGGTGGCGATCTCGTTCACCACGGACTGCTGAATCTGCCGCTGGAACGCCGTCAGCTTCGCCTGCGAGGTTTCGGTGAGCGCCTTGCCGGCGTTGTCGGTGGCGCCCTGCACCTTCCCGAGCTGCTGCACGGCGGTGTTGAGGTTCAGGGCGTTGATCGAGCGGGCCATGTCCTCGCCCTGCGTGCCGAACAGCGCCACCGCGAGCCGCGCCCGCTTGGCGGGGTCCTGCACCGCCGCCAGGCGCGTGAGGAGTTGGTTGAGTGCGGCGCGGGCCTCCGGGCCGCCCTTGGAGAACGCCGACGCCATCTGCTTGGCGTTCAGGCCGAGCGACTTCAGGGCGGGTACGGCGTTGGTGTCCAGGCCCTTGATCCGGATGTTCAGTTCCTTGAGCGCATCGGCGACCTGGTCGCTGTCGCGCGCGCCGGCCCGCAGCCCCTGGGAGATCAGCCCGAGGGCCTCCTGCCCGGACAGCCCCATGTCCTTGAACTGGACCGAGTACTCGTTGAACGTGTCGAGCAGGTCGCCGGACTTGTCCGCGCCGACCTGTGCGCCGCGGGTGATGATGTCGAACGCCTCGGCGCTGGACTTCGCCAGCCCGGTCCGCATGAGCTGCGAAACCGCCCGGGTCACGTCGCCGACATCGGCGTCCAGGACCCGGCCGGTGGTGAGCGCTCGGGCGGTGGTCTCCTGCAGCGCGCTGGAGGACGCGCTGCGCATCCCGTCCATGTTGCGGATCACGCTGGTGACGGCGCCGTTGACCTCCTCCATCGAGTCGCCGTACGCCGAGGCGAACAGCTTCCCGGCGACGCCGCCGATCCGCGCGGACTCGTCCTTGGTGACGCCGAGCTGCGCCTGGATCGTGCCGCGCGCTGCGGACAGGTCGATCGCCTCGGCCAGCGCGGACCCGAACGCGGCACCGATCCCGGCGGCGGCGAGCGCGGTCCCGAGGGAGTCCTTCAGGGTGCCGGCGAACCCGGACCCGAACCGGTGGCCGGCTTCCCCGCCGCTGTCCTGCGCTTGCCGGGAGGTCTGCCCGAGCGTCTCGCTGACCTGCCGGCCGGTCTCGCGGTCGAACTGCCGCCCGAACGACTGGCCGCCCTGCCGACCGGCCTGGTCGAACTCCCGCTCGACGTCCCGGCGGACGGTGTCGGTCTGGGCGCGGACGCGGACGAACGCCTCGGCGAGAGGAGCCACAGGTCACCTCCTTCGCCGGTCGGCGGGGCGGGTCAGATGAGCCGGGCGTCAGACGAGCCGGGCGAGGTTGGACAGCGCCGCCTGCGCGCGGCGCATGTCGGCGGCCGCGCCGGGGTCCAGCGGCGCGGCGAGGGTCTCTTCCAGCTCCTTGGCGGACTCCTCGTCCGCGCCGGAGATCAGCAGGAAGTAGACGGTGTTGAGCAGTTGCCGGAACGTCAGGCCGAGCGCGCCGACGCGATGTCCGCCACCGGGATGGTGTCGTTGACCCAGTCCGGCATCTCCCGGCCCGGCGGCGGCGCCGGCAAGGACGTACGCGTCGAGGTAGGCGAAGTTGCCGGCCGCCCATCCGAGGAGGCGGACGGCTGCCGGGTAGGGCGGGCCGAAAGGATCTCCATCGTCCGCGCGACGACCGGCATCAGCTCCTCGGCCTCGGCGTCCTTCTCCGTCATGTCGGCGACGAACCGGTCCCAGTCCTTCGGGTGGATGCAGGCGCGCAGCATGTCGTAGATGCACACCAGCGCCTCCAGGTCGTCCTCATCGACCTTCTTGGAGACGTGCGCGAACCGCATGAGCGGCATCAGGCCGACCTTGTCCTTGATGCGATACCAGCCGCCCATGCACTCGACGCGGTCGGCGAGGGTGACGCCCTCGGCCATCGCCTGGACCTCGCGGGCGTCGCGCTCGGGGTCCTGGACGTCGGTGCCGGCGGGCTGCTCCGGCGCGTCCCCGGGCGGCACCGCGCCGGCGTCGGCGGTGCCCGGGGCGAGGCGGATGTGGGAGGGCGGAACGACGTTGCCCTGTAGCGGCTGCTCGCTCATGCCAGGTCCGCTCCGATCGTCCAGTGGTAGAAGGGCGGCTCGCCCTGCAGCCGCTCGCACCGGAACTCGGTCGGCAGCGTCGCGTTGTCGGCGCCCTTCTGACGGGCGACGGTGACGTTCCCCTGCTGGAACGCCTTGGGGATGACGAGCCGCTCGTTGAAGTAGTTGGACTCCCAGCCGAGCATCAACCGCGTCTCCTCGCCGATCTCCGGCGGGGTGTACTGGTTGAGCTGGTCGGTGCCCGTGCCCGTCGAGGTGATCGTGCCGCCGTTCATCGCGACCTTCATCAGGCTGCTGGTGATGCGGGCGATCTCGAAGTTCATGCCGATCTCGCGGCCCGTGGTCACGTACTGCAGCGTCTCCAGGTACTCGGCGACCTCGACGTTGTCGGTGTCGGGCTCGACGGAGAACTCGTGGCCCTCCTTGGTGATCCCGATCGGCTTCCACGCCTCTGGCCACGGGTCGGTGAACTTCCCGTTCGTGACGGTGTTGTCGGGCAGCACGCTCCCGAGCGGGGCGTAGAACAGGAACCCCGGGCCCAGAGTGAGGCCCGTGGTGGGGACGGTGATCCCGGGCATGACGGTCTTCCTTCCGGGCTGCTACAGCCCCTCCGGTGATGGGACGGTGTGAAACAGGGGCGCCGCGCTACGCGGCGCGGGCGCAGATCAGGCGGTGAGGTCCGCCGCCGCGGACAGGTAGAAGTCGGCGTCGACCACGTACACGAACTGCTCGCGGTTGGACTCGTGCTCGTCTGTGGCCAGCGGACCGGAGATGTCGGCGACGGTGTGGCAGATCGCGCCGGCGCCCATCGCCGTCGGGAACCCCTCCAGGGCCTCGAGTGCGGTCGCGTACGCGACGGCGGCGCGGGCGGACGTCTCGCGGGTCGTGCCGTGGAACATCGCCGACACCCGCGCGGCGTGGACGGGCCGCTCGGCGGACAGCGCGCGGGACCCGGCCACGACCTGCAGGTAGGCGTACGTGCCCTTGCCGGGCGACCGCAGGTATGTCAGGTGCGCGCCGAGCGGGATGGGGCGGCCGGGCCCGACCAGGTCCGCGCGGGCGTTCAGCCACTCCCGGACGGCGCCCTCGGCATCGACGGCCACGGGTCAGGCCCGGACCATCTCGACCAGCGCCGGGCGCAGGAACGGCCGCGGCCGGGTGCCCGGGTGCTGCACCTTCCGGCCGAACACCTGCCCCGTGCGCCTGTTGCGCAGCGGGTAGTTGCCGTGCGAGGCGATCTCGTGCGCGCGGGTGCCCAGCTCGAGCAGCAGCCCGATCGGGATGCCGTCCGGGGTCTTCGCGGTCGCGCGGACGTCGACGTACAGGCCGCGCCCGTCCCGGCCGAGGTCCCACCCGATGCTCGATCGGGTGTAGCCGGACCCGCGGCCGTTGGAGCCGGCCGGGGACACCGAGCACAGCCGCTTGGCGGCCTGCGCGCCGATCTCCCCGCGGCGCTGCAGGTCCCGCGCGACGGGCCCGTTCTCGCCGTTCAGGAGCTGGTCCAGCTCGCGGGCGTTCCAGCGCAGGACACCACCGACCGGCATCGGCTCATCGCTCCTTCGCCGCCGGGGGCGGCTGCTCGGGGACGGTGTTCTGCAGGCGCCACAGCACCGCCTGGACGTCGCCCAGCGCGATCTGGGAGTCCTCGCTCATCGCGTCGAGCGCGGCTTGGGTGAGGGTGGCGCAGAACCGGGACACGGCCGACACCAGGCCGAGCACCGGCTCGAGGTCACGGAGCTGGACCGTCACCTCCGGGACCAGGCCGTGCGCGGCGAGGTCCTCGGGACGAGGCGGCATCAGCTCGTGCCCCGGTCGGCGGTCTTCTTCGACGGCGCCTTGTCCGCCGGCGCGGTGAGCGGCTGCGGCGCGGCGGGCTCGGGCAGGCCGAGGACGGCCCGAGCCTCCGGGCTGTCGTACTCGGCGACCTGCTCGCCGACCCGGTACTCGTGTCGGCGCACGTTCACGGCGGGCACCCGGTCACCCGGGTTGTAGGCGCGGGAGCCCCGGTAGAAGATCGGCACGAGCGCGACGAAGTCGCCCGACTGGTCGGCCATCAGCGTGTTCCTTTCAAAGGTCAGAGGTAGTCGTCGCCCCACGGCACCGGGCGCGGGAATTCCCACGACGGCGTCCCGCCGTCCACGCCGGTGCCGGCGTCGTCGCAGGCGTCCACCAGCTCCTGGAGGGCGAGCTTGGCGCGGGCGTCGAGCCGGTCGTAGACCTCGCGTATGTCGCCGTCGCGTTCGGGCCACGCCAGCTCGATGTCGGCGGCCGCGCGCCATGCCGCCGCCTCCCGCGCCAGGGCGTAGAACCGGGGGTCGTCGGGGATCTGCGAGACGGCGGAGCGGACGGCGGTCACGGCGCCGTCCACCGTCGGCTGCACCATCTCGGCAGTCGGGACGGTGCGGTCGCTGAACGTCCCGGTCGGGGTGTCGTCGCCCGGGTCGGTGTAGTCCCGTGTGCGGGTGGGGATCTTCCCGCCCACGTCGGTCAGGGACGGCGCCCACGGTTCAGCCACCGTCGGGCACCGCCCTCGGCAGGGTGTCCAGCGCGGTGGCGATCCCGCGGAGAGCCTCCGCGACCTCGTGGGTCACCTCGTCGGCGCTGTCGCCGGCGCCGACCGCGGTGACGGGCGAGAGCCACTCGCCGTCCCCGATCCGGACCCGGACGTCCAGCTCGAACCGCGGCACGGCTACGGGACGATCTTCGCGGCGATCGACACGCCGACCACCTGCGAGCACGTGACCTTGGCGTAGCCGCGGTTCGCGCCGCCCTGGTCCCACCGCGCGTCCGAGGCGTCGAGGTAGACCTCCTGCTCGTCGGTGTCGGCGAGCGTCATCGTGAGGTCCTGGTCGCCGCCGTAGTTGCTGGGCGCCACCGAGTCGATGACCGCGCTGCAGGCGGTGCCGGTGGTCCGGACGCGGATGATGACGCCGCGGCCGGTGAGCGGGATGAGGTCCCCGCCCGCCGCGGTCGCGGGCTGCCACCCGGCGGCCTGCCCCGCCGCCGCGCCGCGGGTGTTGGAGCCCAGCGGGGTCAGGACGGTCCGGTCGAGTGTCGCCATGCTCTGCTCCTGTCGTGTCTGGCTGACCCGGCCCCAGGGGTTCCGGCGGGGTCCGGCGAGGCCGGGTCAGGTCACTCGCCGCGACTCTTGAGGGCCTGGATCAGCTCGGCCTTGTTCATGGCCTCGGCGTCGGAGCGGGCCATGCCGCGCTTCTCGGCGTAGTCGACCCAGGCTTCCTTGCTGGAGCCGGTGCCGGTTTCGGGCGGCGGCGCGGCGTCCTCGCTGCCGCTGCGCGGCTCGGGCTCGGACGCCGCGGTGTCCTCGCCGGTGGACTTGATCATTCCGGAGTCGAGCCAGAAGTCGATCTTGTCCTGCGGGACCGAGTCGGGCAGAAGCGCACCGGCGTACAGGGTGCCGAGCTGCCTGCCCTGCGGGGTCGCGAACGGCACGTGCACCAGGCACGGCGCGGTGACCACGTACTGCGTCATCGTCGGAGGTCCCTTCCTGTCAGGTGCCGGTGATCTTGAGAGCGGCGGCCGGCTCCTGGATGACCGGGACCGTGATGCGCCGCGCCCACATCTCGAAGGAGTCCCGCTTGGGCACTCGCTGGGTCTGCACCTGAACGGCCAGGTCCGAGACGGTGTAACCCGGGTCGACGTCGGTCTCGTCGGCCATACCGCCGAGCTGCACGCTGTCGAGGATCCACACGTCGTCGCTGGGCAGGTTGGAGCTCGACGTGGTGACGACCTTCAGATCGTCGATGACGTCGATCGTCCCGGTGTAGACGGGGTTGTCGGTCGCCTCCCGGCGCCGCAGCGCCGCGATCTTCTCGTCCGAGGCCAGCTCGGCGTACTTGGTCGAGGACATCAGGACCGTGTCCGGCGCGTAGCCCTGGTTCAGGTCGATGATCTCGGCCTTGCCGCGCTCGAGGTCCCGCATGATCGTCGCGGCGTCGGCGTCCCAGGCCGCACCGGCGGCGAGGGTGTTGGTGACGGCCGACCCGACCGCGCTCATCGTGATCGAGTCGATCCGGGAGATCACGGAGTTGATCAGCTTGCGGAGCTTGCGGTCCACGGCGTTGCCCATCGGGACCGTCCGCTTGATCTCGGCGTCCGTGATCAGGGTCGCCTGGCCCCAGTTCAGCACCGCGGCCAGCGCTGCGGCGCCTTCCGGGGTCGCGGCCATCGGGTACTCGCCGCCCGGGGCGACGGACTCGACGGGCCGGTCGGAGGTGATCGGCTCCGACACCTCGTACAGCACCGAGCCGCCCGAGCTGCGGAAACGCTGCGTCAGGATCTGGTCCGAGACAAACCGCAGGTCGGTGATGGTGCGGAGGCGGCGCTGCAGCAGCGTGGGCGACTGCAGCAGCCGGTGGATCGTCAGCAGGTCGCCCGACAGGGTCGGCGCCGCCGGCGGGAAGGTGGGCATGATTTTCCTTTCTCAACGCAAAAACCCCCAGCCCGGACCGGGTGGGGGCAGTCGCGTCGGAGGTCGTTAGGCGGCGACCCAGCGGACGCGGGCGGCGTTGGCGGCGGTGGTCAGCGCGATCCCGAGCACGGGGCCGGCACCGGCGGCTGCGACCGCGCCGGCCGCGGCGGCGCTGATGCCCGCTCCGGCGGCGATCGCGCCGGAGGCGATCGACTCGTGGACCATGCCGCGCGGCCACACCACGAGCCGCTGACCGTTCACGGCGGCGTGCGCGGCGACGCCGACGTACTTGGCGGAGTCGGCGCCCGCGGGGCCGATGGTGCCGTCGCCCGACACCTCCACGAGCTGTCCGGCGGAGATCGGGGCGGACGCGGTCAGCGTGACCGCGGTGGCGGGCTCGAAAACCGGAATGTAGTCGGTCATGGATCAGGCGCCCTTCGGGACGGGGACGGAGAACAGGCGGTCGATGTCGTCGTAACCGCCGTCGGGCTCGGTGCCGGGCTCGCCGGCGTCCTCGACCGGGACCAGGCCCTCGGCGAGGTCGGCGATCGCGGCGCGGGCGCCCTCCTCGTCGCGCTGCCAGTACGCCTCCCAGTGGGCGCGCCGGGCGGGCGGGAACTTGCCGGCCTTGATCGCGGCGTCGAGGGTGCGGTCGCGGTCCTGCCGGAGCTGCTCGGCGCGGGCCGCGACGCCCTGCTGCGCCTGCGCGCGCAGCTCGGCGAGGGTCGCCTCATCGATGGCGACGGTGCCCGGCGGCAGCGACGCCGCCGCGGTGCCGGTACCGGTACCGGGCTGCTCGCCCTCCGGGGTGTCGGCGCCGCCCTCGGGGGCGGCCGGGTGCGCGGCCGGTTCGGTCTCCGCCTCCTCCTCGGTACCGGCCGGGTTCGGGGCGGTCGGGGTGATGACGCCCTGGGTGGTGAGGGCGTCCCGCACCTCGTCGTCGCTGGCCTCGGGCTGGAGCCCCAGGGCCTCGCGCAGCTTCGCCGGGTCCATTCCGGCTCCTTCCTGTGATGGGGCCCCGGCCGCGGCCGGGGAGTTCTCGGGTGCGCGCGCCGGCGTTCGGCTGCCGGTCTGCTCGCGCGGGGAGTCCTGCGCGCGGCTGCGGCTGGCGGCGGCGTCCGCGGTGTCGTCGGTGCCGGCCAGCTCGACCAGCCGCTCCGGCGGGTCCTCGTTCAGGTCGTCGTTGTAGAGCCGCACCAGCTCCTCGGCGGCCGCCTGGCGCTGCTCGTCGGTGACGTTCTTCAGCGCGTAGATACCGGACGACGCCGAGCCCTCCACCGCGGCGCGGTTCAACGTGCCGTCGGGCTCGTACACCGGCAGCTTGCACTGGTTCTTGCTGGTCGGGTCGCCGTCGTGGGTGTGGATCAGGCACGCGGCGTGCCACTGCTCGACGGTGTAGTCCGCCTGCGTGAACTCCGACCAGGGCGCGTCCGACACCTTCGCCGCGGCGTTGACCGGCGCCGGGCGGGACTCCTGCCGGGAGGCGTACCGCAGCGCCGGCCGGACCGCGGCCGCGGCGTTCGCGGTGGCCGGCGCGTCCTCGTAGCGGACGACGACCGGGACCGGGTCGCCGAAGGTGACGGCGTCCTCCCCGTCGCCGGTGCCGACCACGACGGGGACTCGCTGCAGCTTCCCGGACGCGTCGTCCACGACGATGAGCTGCAGCTCGGGGTCGAGCTGTAGCTCCGTGATCCAGATGTCCCAGCTCTTGCCGTACTCGCTGTCGTAGAACGCTCTGCGGACGTCGTCGGTGGTGACGCCCGCGCGGACTTCGGCGGGGCGGGGATTGGGCACGGCGTCCTCCCGGGCGGCGTGAACGGCGACGGTGATCGGGGTACCGGGCGGCTCCCCGGACGCGGCAGCGACCGCGTCAGCCGCGGCGACGCCGTACAGCGCGGCGACGTCCTGCAGCGACTGCAAGGTGCCGATGCCGGGCGGGACCACGCCGAGGAGCGCGACGGCGGTGACCACGAACGGGTGGGTGTGCCCGAGCTGGCAGCGGAAGTCGTAATGGCCTTCGATGCTGCGGTCGGGGTAGGCGGAGGCGAGGACTTCGCCGGTCAGCCACGCGGGCATCCCCGCGTAGTCGCCGACGAGGGTGCGGCCGCCCTCGACCACGGCCATGTTGGCGATGTAGCCGATCGCGGGCTCACCGTCCCACCGCATCCCGTGCTCGTCGGGGTCGGGCTCGGTATGCCCGAGCTTCAGCACGGGGCGGCGGACGGCCGGGCAGTCCAGCGCCGCCACGGCGTTCGCGAGGTCGCCGCTGGTGAACGTCGCGGTGCCGGTCGAGATGTCCCACGTCCCGACGTGCATCAGCTCGACGTTCGGCACCGTGACGAGCGGCGGCGCGGCCGGGACGGTCACCTCTGTCACGAGTCCCCCCAAACGGCGATCAGGACACCCCGGCAGCGGAGCCGGCCGAGGCAGCCGGTGTAACCACCGGAGGCGTACGCGGCCTCGGCGGCGGTGCGGGACTTGAAGACGGTTCCGTCGATGTCCCGGCAGGGCTCGCAGGTGTTGCGGTCCAGGACCTCGGAGGCGACGATCTGCGCGTCGTCGGCGCCGGACAGGACCGCCCACCGGCCTCGCGCCTGCGCGGCCCACAGCGCTCCGCCGAGCTGCTCGCGCGGCCACGCATCGGTCAGGCCCTCCATGTGGGACCGCACCAGGTCGGCGATGGTGTCGCCGGACGCTGCGGGGGTGCGGACCCGGACGGCTTCTCGGCCGGCGGCGTCGGCGGTCGCCGACCCCATCAGCGCCGCGATCGTCTCGGCCTCCTGCTGTAGCTCGTCCTCGTCCAGCTCCGGGACGTCGAGCTCCACCCCTTGGGCGGCGGCCTCGGCGACGACCTGTTCCGCGCCGGCCTGCGCCATCGCGATCAGCGCGGGGACGAGGACCTCGGCGGCCGGGCCGGTGTCGACGGTCAGCGCGGCGAGCGCCGCGGTGTCGCCGTCCTCGATCGCCGCGGCGATCTGGTCGGTGAGCGCGGCGACCTGCGCGGTCTGCACGGCGGCCCACGCGGCGAGCAGGTCATCGAGCGCGGTGGTGTGCTCCTCGGCGAGCTGGTCGGGGTCCATCCCGGAGGCGGCTTCGAGCACGGTCAACTGCCGGTGCCCGGCCTCGTCGTCTCCGGCGGCGCGGATGCTGTCGCGGCGGGTCCTGCGCCGGCGCGGCCGCGCCCTGGCCGCGGCCGGCGCAGTCCCGGCCCCCTCGGAAACGGGGGAGGGGGCGGTCGGGGTGTCGGTCCCGGTCGGCTCGGCCGGGGGCGCGCCAGCGGGTTCGAGGAGCCGGTTGCCCTCGCCGTTCGGGAGCGGCGGCAGGCCGACCTGCGCGCGGCGCTCGTCGATGGTGAGGATGCCCTCCAGCCCGGCTTGCGCCAGCCCACCGAACGGGGTGCCGGGGTCGCGGTCGGGGAGACGGTAGGCGCTGCGGAGGTACGCCTCCAGCGCCGGGTCCGCGGTGATGACCCCGGCGTCCACGAGGCCCTTGAGCGCCTCGGCGGCGAGGTCCCGGCGGCGGCCGACGTCGGTGCACACGACCCGCGGCGCCGGCTCCTCGGTGCCCCAGTTCATATCCACCAGGTCCGTGACCGCGCCCTTCAGTCCCGGCTGCCCGGACGTCGCCGCGGCGGCGATCTCGTCCGCGACCGCCTGCAGCGACAGAAGGAACTGGTCGATGAACGACTCACCGAGCGCGTACGAGCCGGTGGCGGTCTGCCCGAGGTCCAGGAAGCCGGTCAGCGCCGCGGTGCTCATCTGCTGGTCCAGGTACTGGATGTAGGCCAGGGCGTCCGGCGCGGATCCCGTCATCCCGGTGAGCTGGAAGGTGTAGCCGTTCGGGAGACCGGCGCCCGCGGTGTCGCCAGCGCGCATCGCCGACGCGAGCCGCTGCGCCTCCTGGACCTGCGCCGGGGTGGCGCCGGGCGGCGCGGTGACGCTGGGGACGCCCATCCCGAACCGGCGGATCGACGTTGCGTGGACCCGCCACAGCTCGTGTTTCAGCAGCCAGGGCCCGTACGCGGCGCGGAGCAGCGACCGGCCTGTCCAGGTCGCGCCCTCCCGGTCGTGGGCGTACCACACCAACCTGTTCGCGGGGATGGTCGCGGTGACGCCGTACTCCTGCCGGACCGCGGCGAGCGTGCCGTCCTTGTTCAGGTCGATGGTGCCGATCGACCAGGGCATCCGTTCGCCGAGGTTGATCAGCCGGGCCTTGCCGTCGCGGATCTCGTAGCGGCGCTCGAACGGCATGAACCCGAACGTCAGGGACAGCAGCGCCAGCCGCAGGTGCTCGCCGAAGTCGACGCCGCGGCGCCGGGCCGGGCCGGGCTCGGTGTCGACGCCCAGGATCGGCAGGCCGAGGTCATCGGCGACCATCTGCACGACCTCGTCACGGCAGCCGCGCGGGTCCACCGCCCAGGTCGCGCGGCGGATGGGCAGCGAGTACGACCGCAGGATCGCCGACAGCTTCGGGTCGTGCCGCATCCGCGCGTACATCGGCACGGACGCCGGCCACGCCAGGTCCGGGACGAACTCGGTGGTGTCCACCCACTGCGAGCCGATCACGTCCCGCAGATCGATCGTGCCCAGGTCCCGGGTCGGTGGTGCCGCCACGTCCCACCCCCTGCGCGTCTAGATCGGTCGTGTGGCGCCCGCCGCCCGCCCGGTGATCGTTTAAACATGTCCGGCCACCCGAACGGCCGACAGGCGGCCGATCAGCCGCGCGCCGGGGGCGGTCAGTAGTTCAGGGACATGAAGTCGTCGCCCGCCGCCGCGGTGCCGGTCGCCGCTTCGTACGCCTGCGTGATCGGGCTGTCGTCCGGGCGGGCCTGCCCGAGCCGCTGCGCGCGGTCGTCGGCCTTCTCCTGCGGCAGCCAGTGCGCGGCCTGAACCCGCGCCGCGTAGGAGACGACGTCGACGTAGTCGTCGTGCGCGCTGTTGGGGAACGCCAGCAGCTCGTCCCGCACGTCCGCTCCGGTGTCACCAGCCGGGAGCCACAGCCGCGCGGTGGACGCCCGCGCGGTCGCCGGAAGCGCCCGGGTGATCTTGTCGGTGTCGGCCTGCAGCTCCGCGACCGGCACCCCGGCCCGGGTCGCGTCGATCACCATCGTCGTCCCGAACATGCGGGACTCCACGAACACGGTGTCGGCGGCCCACTGCTCGCGGAGCGGCCGGACCAGGTCCCAGTGCTGGGCCTCCTCGATCCGCGCCCGCTGCGCCTCCAGCAGGATGAGGTCGCCGTCCAGGCTGATCGCCCACGCCCCGACCGCGGTGTAGTCCGCCGAGGTCTTGGTGGACGCAGCGAGGTCGACGGTCAGGAACCGCCAGCAGTCGTCCAACATGACCGTGCGGCCCGCCAGGTCGAGACGGCGGCCGCCGGCCAGCCCGTGCCGGGTCGTGTCCGCGGGCATCGGCGTCCAGTACCGCAGGTGCGCGCGCTTGAACAGGCCACCGGCGGCGGGGGCGGGGCGCTGCTGGTAGAGCGCCGCCCACACGTACTCGCCGACCGAGGCGCGGATCGACGCCCAGTCCCGGGTACCGCGCGCGGAGATCATCGGCTCGCCGGGCTTGCGGCCGAGCGGGTCATCCTTGGACTCGGCGATCGCGGGGATGGACACCACGCGCCAGCGGCCCGGCTCGTTGGCCAGCAGCCGCCCGGCGAGGTCGTCCTCATGCCACCGGGTTTGGATCAGCACGCACTTGGAGCCGGGCCCCAGCCGCGGGATCGCGACCGCCTGCCAGAACCGCCACGCCCGTTCCCGGTAGGTCGCCGACTGCGCCTGCTCCAGGTCCTTGATCGGGTCATCGATCACCAGCAGGTCCACCGGCTTACCGGTGAGGGCGCCGGCGACGCCGACGCAGTACACCCCGCCGCGGTGCCCGCCGATCTGCCAGCGGCCGGCAGCGCGGGAATCAGCGCGTAGCCGGAGCCCGAGGTCGACCGTGCCGTCCTCGCCGTTGAACGTCTCGACGTCCAGCTTGATGTCGGAGCCCCAGCGGCGGGCCATCTCGTCGGCGTACGACACGATCGCGACACGCAAGCTCGGGTCCCGCTTGAGCACCCATTCAACGAACCGCTGGCTGGTCCTGACGGACTTGCCCTCCTGCGGCGGCATGAAGATCATCAGCCGGTCGCTGTCGCCGTCGGCGAGCGCGACCAGCTCCCGGTCGATGACGTCCAGCGCCGGGGTCTGCACGGTGGTCGGGTCGAGCGCCACGGCGAGCGCGCCGGGCGTCGCGAACTGCGCGGGCTGCGGGGGCGGGGCGGCGAACTGGCGGCGGATCGCGTCGGCGACCCCCACGACCGGGTTCAGGGTGGGGGCGAGGGCGGTCATGGCCGGCACGCGCTCACCCCCCTGGACGCTCGTGCTGCAGACGTTGCGGACGGTCGCCGCGGTACCGCTACGCGGCGCGTCGGGCAGGGCCGGAAAATGCGGAAGGCCCCGGGAGCGGACGCTCGACCAGGGCCTCAAGGATGCGGCGACACGTCGCCACGCTGGGATCAGTTTGTGGTACCCCTCTGACCTGCGTCAAGCTGCGGGCGTTTGCGGTGCGGCGTGTGAACGGTCGCCGGTGCGCGACCTTAGCGGTCACAGCCTCGACGGTCAGGCGAGACGGAACCCGGTATTCCACGGGTGTCGCAGGCTGTGGGTGGTTTCTAGGATCTCGCCATGCCGTCTTCCCGTTGGGCCTTTGCCGCTGTCGTCGCCGTGTCGGCTGTGCTGGTTTCCGGTTGCGATTCCGGCGGGGACTCGGACCGCCCAGCCGCCGGCGCCGCGACGTCTTCCCCGGCGCGCCCGGCCGCGAGCGCCTCAGGGGAGCCAGCCCCGACTTCTTCCGAGCCGTCCCCGGCCGCGTCGCCGTCAACGACCGCGCCTTCGACGCCTGCGCAGGACGGCGAGTGCCCGCGCAGTCAGATCCCGCTGCCGGACAACGCCACCATCAAGTCCGAGACGCACTCTGGCGTGGCCGGGGTGCCGTGCCTGCAGTACTCGGTCACCATGCGGATCGGTGACGCCCGCGCCGCGTGGGAGAACACCCAGGCGAAGGCGAAGGCTGCCGGGTACGAGGTCGAGGCCGACAAGGAGCCGGCCGCGTACGCCATCGAGGCGAAGCACAACGAAGCGTCGCCGTGGTCGGTGATCACGTACACCTTCGGGGAGGGCGAGGCGCAGATCCTCGCGGAATACCGCCACTCCTGACCGGTAGGGGAAGCTTGGCCTGCGTCAAGCCGTCTGGGACGGGCGTGGCGTGTTGAGATATGCGCGTCGCTCGGCGTTGCGGACCGCGCCGGCGGTGGTGTAGACGCGACGTGACCCCGGGACACGCAGCGGGACGAGGTACTTCTTGCGAATCCAGTCCCGGACAGTGGCCGGCGGGCGGCCGACCTCGGCGGCGGCCTCCGTGATGGTGAGGACGCGGGAGAACTCGTCGTCTCGATCAAGCAGAAGTGCGCCCATAGAACAAGGATAAGTGAGTGTCTCATGGCCAAGCCGACGTCCCAGCGGGCGTGATCAGCAGTTGTGTCCCGTCCGGGTGCCTTCGGCGAACTCCGCCAGCGACCCCGTCGTCCTCCCGTCCATAGCTCTCAGGATGCCCAACAGATACAACCAGGCCTGTAACCTGGGCGCCCGACGGAATGTGAGCGACCGCCTGCATGAAGAGCTAATCTAATTCATCAGCCCGTCCGGTCGATTTCTTCTATAGTTGGCGGCATAGCCACCGCAGACTGCCGGGTTCATGGCACGCGATCACAGCGCCGACCATCTCGCGTGCAAGCTTCAAAGGATTGAGCCTTCCAAGCGTGACTGGAGGGCTAGTCCTTTTCGCCGCGAACATTTCGATCGTTCTGAGGGATCTTCTTTCGGCGGCCAAAGGGCCATGTCCGTTGGATGGCCGCAACAACAAGGAAGAATAGAATCGCTCCTGTCGCGCTACCGGCCAATACACTCCAGTCCATAGACTCTCCTCCTCTGATTGTGGATTAGGTAGGTCTTGTGTGGCGGTAATGTTCTTGTTGTTATGCTAGGGATTGGCTTCTTATATGGTTCGTTCGGGCGGGCCGTGCGGCCCGCCCGAACGATCTTTGCGCCGATAATATGTTAACTCATGATCCCGCTTGCGACAGCGCCGGTGATGGCTCCGCAGGCGATGCCGCCCACAACCGCGCCTACTCCGGCGGTCTCAGGCGCCAGGATCGCGCCTACAGCCCAGCACTCCGATCCGGTGAGCCATCCGCTGGCCAGAGAGCCCCAGAAGCTGGACCAACTCCATTGGCCGGTGGGGTCGATGTAATTGGTGGGGTTGTCGCTGGCGTAGGCGTAGAGGTTGCCGTTTTGGGGATCGGCGAGTTTGGTGATGGTGTCTTGCTGGGTGAAGCCCCCCTGTCCGGGGGCGTAGTAGCGGTGGGAGAGGTAGAGGTTGCTGGTGGCGGGATCGGACAGGGCGCCGGTGTAACCGACGAGGTTGGTGTCGCCGGTGTTCTTGCCGGTCTGTTCGCCGTAAGGGGTATAGGCGTAGCCGGTCGCCTTCGTGCCAGCGAGGTTTACGGTGGCGACCACAGAGCCGAGGCCATCGGTGGCATAGGCGGTGTCGGTTCCGTTCACGTTGGCGGCCAAGGGTGCGCCGGAGTCGTCGCGTTCGATGTAGGTCGTGGCGGCGCCGTTGGTGTACGCGATGGGAGTGGTGGCGGTGCCGTAGACGATACTGGTGGTGCCGGTCTTGACGAGTTCGGTTTGGTCGGGGCCGGCGTAGGTGTAGGCGGTGGTGGTGTTGCCGACCTTTGTCCGGGTCAGTTGCTGGGCGGCGTTGTAGGTCATCTGGGTAACGGTCGGGGAGGAGGTCTGGTTGCCCGCGGCGTCGTAGCCGTACCCCGATGAGGTGATCTGATTCGCCGAATTGAACGTCAGCGTCTGGGTGGTGGTGCCGTCGACGCTCTGGCTGGTGCGATTGCCGTCGGAGTCGTAGCCGTAGCCATAGTCATGGCCGTTGACGCCGGTGGCCTTGGTAAGCCGGTTGCCCTTGTCGTAGGTGTAGACGCTGGTCTTGTTCGCGGCGTTGTCGGTGGACCACTGCCGCAGGCCAGTGTCGTCACCAGTGTCGGTGGAGCAGCCTTGGCCGTCGACGTGCTTGGCGTAGCAGTACGACAGGTCGGAGACCATCGGGTTGCTGATGGAGTTGCCGGTGGTCTTGACGCGCGTGACGCGATCGGACTTGTCGTAGCTGGTGACGGTGTGCATCGACCAGGCGGCGGGGCCGGTGGTGTAGTTGAAGTAGGTGTCCGTGCGGTTGCCGTCGTCGTCGTACTTGAAGATCCACTGCTTGCCGGTGGCGTCGGTCATCGAGGCCAGCAGGTTGCGGACCGAGTGCACGTAGTGGTCGGTGCCGCGCCCGTCCATCTGGTTGACCAGGTTCCCGGCCGCGTCGTACTGCCAGTCGATCTCCCCGCCGCCGGAGGTCGACTGCCGGGCTGCGACCAGGTTGCGGGCGGTGTAGCCGAAGGTGGTGGTGCCGGCGGCGTCGGCGCGGGTGAAGACGTTGCCGGCCTTGTCGTAGGTGTAGGTCACGGTCGGGGTGCCGTCGGAGTAGCCGATGGTTAGCACCCGGTCGTCATCGTCGTAGGTGTAGCTGGTCTTCTTCCCGTTGCCGTCGGTGACGATCGCGACACGGCCGTAGCCGTCGTAGGTGAAGGTCTTCTTCTTCAGGGTGTTGCCGGACGGCGGGGTGACCGAAGCGAGCTGGTGGTTGCCGTCGTAGCTGTAGGTGCTGGAGTTGCTACCGTTCTTGGGGTCGGTGGAGTCCTTGACGGTGCCGTCGTCGTTGTAGGACACCTTGGCCTCGGCGGCCTGTGCGTTCTTGGTCGAGGTCTGGTTGCCCGCGCCGTCGTAGGTGTAGGTGGAGGAGTTGCCCTGGGTGTCGCTCCCGGCCGAGGGCTGGTAGGCCGCGGTGGGGTTCTGGGAGGTGGGCGAGTTGCCGTAGGTCAGCGACGCCGACGCACCCGTCGGGGAAACCGACCTGGTCAGCGATTCGCCGTTGTTGGCGCCGAAGGTGTTGCTGGTCAGGCCCCCATTGGCGTTGGTGTAGGAGGCGATGTCGCTAAAGGGGGTGTAGGTCTTGGAGCGGGTGTTGCCGGCCGGGTCGACGGTCTTGGTGACCCGGTCGTTGGTGTTGATGGTGTAGGTGGTGTGCGGGACGTCGGCGACCGCCTTGCCCTGGTCGGTGTTGGGGTCGGCGACCTGGGACTGGGTGCTGGACGGGTAGGCCAGCCGGGTGATCTGGGCGGTGGAGTCGCCGCCCTGGGTGACGGCCAGGACCCGGTGGTTCGCGTCGTAGTCCAGGGAGGTGGTCTTGCCCTTGCCGTTGGTGACCGAGGACAGGTTGCCGGCGCCGTCGTAACCGAATGTGGTCACTTCACCAGCCGCTTGCTGGATCTGGCTCAGCCGGTGGCTGCTGGGGTCGTAGCTGTACACGACGATGCGCTGGCCGCCGTTGCCGTCATCTTCGGTGTAGCGGGTGATCTGGTCCCCGTCGTACATGCCGATCTTGATCTGGCGGCCGGTCGTCTCGCCCTTGGGCTTGTAGGTGATCGCCGAGACGTGGCTGCCGGTGTAGGTGAAGTCGGTGGTGTTGCCGTTGCGGTCCACCACCTTGGAGGGCAGTCCGGAGGAGTTGAAGTAGCTCTGCTGTCCCGAGCCGTGGTCCAGGTACTTCCAGCCGCCGCCGGACTGGCTGGTCAGGTCGCCCTTGAACTCCTTGGGCGTGCTGTAGCCCGACCCCGACGGGGTGAACACCCCCGAGACCCCGTCGGGCCCGGCGTAGGTGACGGAGTTGTCGCTGTTTTTGTACAGCCGCACGTCCTCACCCAGCCGAGTCCGCCAGCCGGGCGAGATAACGCCGGTGGGGACGTCGGCGGCGTGCAGCAGGCTGTTGTAGACCGCGCCGACGGTGACGTTCCCGCCGATCCCCGGCAGCGACATGTCGGTCGACCGGACCATCGCGTTCCCGGATCCGACGTTCACCTTCAACTGTAGGTAGTCGGCCAGGTTGAACGACAGGAACGTGCCGTTGCGGACCGGGCCGATCCCCACCGGCACCGACGCCGCCGCCGCGATCGTCGGCGAGGTGGTGGTCTTGGCGGCGGCGTAGGTGGGGATCTTCGTGCGAGCGGGCTCACCGACGGTGCTCGGGGACACCAGGCGCACCGGGCCGCGCTTGGACGGCCCGAGCTTGGGCTTGCTGGTGTGCGGCGAGCCGATCTCCGGGTACAGGTGCTGGAACTGGAATGATGCGGTCTTGGGGCGTGGCTTGGCGTCAGCGGCGCCGGGGACTGCTACCAGACCGGTAGCGGCCAGGACCGAAGCTGCGACGCACGCCACGATGCGGCGTGACACCGAACATGCTCCTTTTGCTGTGGGATGTTGGCATGCTGAATACAGCTCGTAGCGCTCCGCGTGCATAAGTCGGCGGAGGCCCCTCCTGCAGAGGCAGTCAGGGCATGCGAGCAGAACTCGGGATGATTGGTTGGCGTGGCCACCGCATTTCACGGTGCGACGCGAAACCGAGGGGGAGTGGTTTTCGTGGGCAGTAACTGCCCTATCAGGGTGGGTGGACGACGGGAACGCAATCGTCGCACGCTCTCACCCCGGCGCCGTCGGGCGTGACGCCTACCTGGGTGCGCGGGAGCGGGAACCGCTTGCCGCACACGACGCAGGCGTGGCCAAAGCGCTGAGGGGCAGTCAGGGGAGCAGGGTCGAAGGTCACCATGCTGGACGCATGGATGTGTCGGGTCAAGTGACCGCGTCCAAAGGTGCGGCGATCATTTTCCTTGACTCCTGTCCTGCGGGGTGGGAGCGGTTGGTGCTTGTCGTTTGGCAAAGTCTTTGTCAGGAGGGATCATGCACTGTTGGACAATGCAAGTAAAGACCATTTCGAGTGATTCTCGATCACTAAGAGTAAGTCTCGGCTGGGTTTGGCTGGTCGCGGGCAGGGTTAGCCGCACGTAAACGCTGCTGATCGGGACAGGATCGCTACGTCCTGAAGATCTTGGGTGCCGAGGCATGCTGATGGTGGCTCACGTCCGAGAGGATCCGGACATCGCGCGACCGCCGCTCCGTCGCATCACGGGCCGGGGCGGGTGTGGGGCACGGCCCGCGTAGCCGGCCGCGTGCGTGACAGGGGCGCGCGCGGCCGGCGGTGTTCAGGAGGTGCGGGCGGCGCGGCTTTCGCTCACCACCGACGTGTCCGCGGCGCCGAGGACCTGCTCGAGGTACTCCTCTTCAGACAGGTATCGGCCGCACTTGCCGTTGCGGCACTTGGTGATCCCGTCCTCCAGGTACAGCACGTTGACCCACCCGCAGCGCGGGCACCGGCCCGGCCGGGACCGCACGACCGGGTCCGTCTTGGACATGCGCTGCAGCTTGACCTGCCACGCGATGACGCCCTGCCCGAACCGGGTCGAGCCGGGGTTGGCGAGGATGTGGTCCGACTGTTCGAGCAGGTACTCCAGGGTCCGCTGGCGGGCGTCCCCGCCGCGGGACCGGTTCGGGCGCTGCGGGTGGCCGGCGTGCTCGCGCCACAGCCGCTCCACGTCGGCGAGCAGCCCGTAAAGCTTGTCCAGCTCGTCGGTGACCGGGGAGGGGCTCGGCGCGGACGCGCGGCGGGTCGAGGTGTGCTCACCCGACCCGGCGCCGCGGTGCCCGTCCGCCCATGCCTCCAATCGGGCGGCGAGGTCACCGATGTCTACGAGCGCGGCGCGGATCCGGCGGACGCAGGACGCGCACCACACCGGCTCCCCGAGGGTGCACGCGACGGTGGGCTCCTCGGGCGGGTCGGGTAGCCGGGTCGGCGCGCCCGGGTCGTCGGGGTCGGCGGGGAGCGTGATCGCGAACAGGGCGTCGTAGACGTCCGGGCCGGGGTCCTCACCCTCGGGGACGGTCGCCAGGATCGCAGCGGCGTCCTCAGACGCTTTCGCGCACTGCCGCCGCCATGCGGCGTGCGTGTCCTCGTGCTCGGTCCAGGCGCGGCGGTACCGGCTGTTGCACGCGCCGGGGCATTCGCCCGTGATCTCGGGTCGTCCCATCAGTTCCCCCGTTTCTGTTCGGCTGGTGCCGAGGTCACGTGTCGAGCCAGCGGAAGACCGGCTCCTCGCCGCCGGTGAGGTGGCCCTCGCGCAGAGTGTGGCCGTCCTGCCCGACGAGCCGCCACGCGCCGGGCGCCAGGTCGCTGGCCGGGATGCCGGTGAGCAGTTCGGCCGGTGACAGCGGGAGCAGCGGGGCGGGCGTGGCCGGGGCTGCGGCCGCGAGCTGCTCGGCGACGCCGGGCCCGACCTCCAGGGCGCGGACCGGCGGCGGCGCCGGCAGACGGCGGGCGAAGTCGGCGAGGCCGTCGGGGGTCAGGCCCGAGACGCGCGTGGGCTGCTGGTGGTCGGTCATGATGCGGGCCTGCACTCTCGCTCGTCGTCGTCCAGGGCCCGGCCCTGGATCAGGTAGGACAGGCCGTCGACCCGGGCGACCTGGGCGCCCTCGGTCCAGTGCCCGACCGTCGGCGGCTCGGGCTCGCCGGGCTGCAGCGCGAAGGCGATCTCCGTACCGGTGTAGTCGTGGAGGACGTGAGCGCAGGGGGCGCACTGTTGGCGGAGGCCACCGAACTGCGGCGGCCCGGCGACGTGAACGGTCGCGGTGAGGGTCACCGGTTCACCTCGCCGCGGTGGTCGGCGTCGATAGGCAGCTCGACCACCACCGACCCCAGCTCCTTCGCCTGCGCCTCCGCGCGCTCGGGGTCGTCCACGAACGCGCCGCGGATCCCGGCGACCGGGTCGATCACCAGCTGCACGGACGGGACGTCCGGGTCGTCCATGTCGAAGGCGTAGACGGAGGTGTGCAGGACCGGCCACCGGTCGCTGATCGCGGCGAGCAGCGCCAGGTGGACGTCCTGGGGGTCGCGGTCGGTGGCGAGGATCAGGTTGATCGACACGCGCCGGGTCGTTTCCTGTTCACTCAGGTCGCTCAACGCTGCCCTCCAGGGTCGGGGTGTCGTCCGGCTGGTCGCCGGCGGTGATCGCGGCCAGTTCCGCCTCCACGACCTGGGGGACCATGGCGCGCTGTTGCTCGTCCAGGCCGAGGCGTTCGACGATGCGGCGGAGCGCGCCGACGTAGACCGCGCCGACCTGTTCGAACACCCGTTGCTGCTGGGAGGCGATGTCGAGCGCGACGGTCTTCTCCGCCCATTTGGCCGCGTAGTCCAAGGCGACGCGGAGACCTTCGAGGGACGCGGGGGACGCCTGCCCGTCCTGGACCTGTTTGCGGGTCGCGGTCAGCAGGACGTCGGCGGTGTGGACGCAGTCGAGGAGGACCTCGGCGGGGTGCCGGCGGGGCGCGTTCTTCACCTCGTCGTCGGCGAGGACCTCCAGGAGTGATTCGACGCCGGCGGCGCCGAGGCCGCCGCGGTCGCTGTCGAGGCCGAGGTAGCGGGCGCGGCGTTCCTGGATGCGTAGGACGCGGTCGATGGCCTGTTGGTCGCCGCGGCGGGCGTCGGGCCATAGGCCGAGGAGCATCGCGTCGAGGCGTTCGAGCTCGAGGGCCAGGACGTCGCGGGCGGGCTCGGCGGTGATCTCGCGTAGGGCGGTGACGACGGCGCGCTGTGCGGTGCCGCGGTTGGAGAAGCCGACCTGTTGCGCGATCTGGTCGTAGGTGGCGCCGGCCTTGCGGAGTTCGAGGGCGCGGGCGCGTTTCTGGGCGGCTTCGACGCGGCGGGCGGAGGCGGCGTCTTCGCCGCGGCCGTGGCCGGTGCGGTGCGGCATTCTCCTCACCCTAACTTTGTCCGGGTGTGTTGACAACGTTTCTGGGAGCGAGTAACTTTGTCTACAGATCGAGACAAGGAAACGCGGAGGTCAGAATGAACACCGAGATCGACACCACCACCGCCGCCGAGGTCTTCGCCGCGGCCCGCACCGGGACGGTCCGGCGCACCACGATGGGCCGCCACGTGGACGTGAAGGTCGGCCGCTACGAGTACCGGATGGAGATCCCCGAGCGGTACCTGGTGTGCATCACCTCCCGCGAGGGCCACGGCGGCGTCGAGTACATGACGGTCAACGCCACCCCGGAGCAGGACGCCGCGGTGCGCAAGGCCCACGGGATCTAGCCCGAACCCCGCGCGGGCCCGCCAGACACGGCGGGCCCGCCGCGCCGCCCCCGCGGCCGCACACCCGCCCGCCCCCGAAGGAGTGACCAGCATGGACCTGACCGCCGTCAACGAGCAGTACGCCCGCGACATCGCCGCCACCGAATGCCCCGTCTGCGGCACCGAGCCCGACGTACAGCGGTACTTCCGCAGGACCGGCACCGGGGAGCGGTGCGGATACCACTGTGGATGCGGCGCCATCGTGGTCGACGGCATGTACCAGGGGATGAACCTGCACCGCTGGCCGGCCTGACGGCGCGGCCCACCTCCCCTAAACTTTGTCCCGCCATGTTGACAAGGTTTAGGGGTCGAGCTAACATTGTCCTTAGTTAGAGACAAGGAAACGGGAACGACGGAGGGGATACCGATGAACGTCTGGGTGCTGAAGTTCGAGGGCAACGGCAGCAACGAGGTCATCAACGTGTACGCCGACCGGGCCGACGCCGCCGCGGACTTCATGACCGAGGCCGACGCCCGGTTCTCGCGCAGCACCCGCAAGTACGCCAAGGTCACCGAGGGCGCCGACGGAGCCCTGACCCTGTGCGACGGATACGTCAGCCTCGAGCTGGTCCCCATGCCCCTCAAGGGCCGCCTGCCCGCCGCGGCGATCGCCGCCGCGGAGTGACCACCGCCCCCACCGCGGGGCGCTCCGCCTCTTCCCAGGGAGACCCCATGCCCGGCCCGACCCAGTACATGAGCGCCGCCGACATCGCCGACCTGTTCGGCGTCAACCCCGGCACCGTCGAGAAATGGCGGCAGCGCTACGACACCTTCCCCGAGCCCGACGCCGTGACCGGGATCGGCCGTCCGATCGCGGGCTGGCTCCCCAGCCGCGAAGACGAGCTGCGCGCCTGGCACGCCTTTCGCCCCGGACAGGGCGCCGGCGGCGGCCGCCCGCGCCGCAAGGACACGCCCCGCAAGCCGGACGTTGCCGCGCCGTAGGTTGCCCACAGCCCTCACCGCACCGCCCCCGCCGCCCCGCGCGCCGAGACCTCCCGGCGGTGCCTGAGCGCGCCCCTGTCGGCCGTCCACCGCAGCCCGGTACCCGAACCCCCGGCCGCCGGTAGCTCGGGCAGTTCGGGCCGGTGAAGCGGCGGCCTGTCCCACGACGGCTCCCACGTCGCGCACACCTCGTCCTGCGGGACCGCGGTGACGTCGCCGGCGTCGATGTCGTCCAGGACCTCGCCGAGCAGCCGGACCCCGAGCGGGAACAGCAGGTCACGCCACAGCGTCGACGCGGTCGCGCCCGGCGGTACGAGCACGTAGTCCTGCGCGGCGAGCGGCCCGGCGTCCACCGCGGCGGTCAGGTGATACACCGACCCGCCCGTGACGCGGTCGCCGTCGCGGATCGTCCAGCGGACCGCGTCCCGCCCGCGGTGCAGGGGGAGCAGGGACGGGTGGTAGCCGACCGAGGCGAGGCGGGCCCGCCGGCGGGTGGCGGCGCCGATGAACGCGTGGGAGTGCGCGGCGATGATGACGTCCGTCCCGTCCGGCACGAGCGCGGCGCGGAGCTGGCTGGATTCGGTCCAGGGGACGCCGTGCCGCCATGCGGCTTCGCGGAGCCGGTCCCACGGAAGGGCGTCGTCGCCGTACGCCCAGGGCAGCGAGGCGTCCGTGCCGCGGTAGGCGGGGGACGCGACGCCGACGAGGGTGTGGCCGCGCGCGGTGACGAGGTCGGCGACGGCGGCGCCGAACGAGCGCTGTCCGGACACGTAGACGTTCAGGGTCATGCGGCGCTCGTCTCGCCGTAGTACCGGAACCCTTGGACGGCGCGGAAGTGTCCGCCGAACCCGGCGCTCTTCCCGAGCCCGACCTTGGTGTTGGTCTTGGCGTGCGAGGTGTTGATGCTCCGCGCGGACCGGCCCTTGTGGTTGCCGTGCAGGACGCCGGAGATCTGTCGCCACTTCTTGTCGCGGCGGAGCGCGGCCGCGAGGTTGGGGTGGCTGGTGTGGAACAGGGTGGTCATGCGGCGGCCCTCCAGGCGGCCGCGGCCTTGGAACTGCAGCTCGCACACCTGGTTGAGGAACCGCATCCCGAGGCCGGCGCCCTGCCATTCGGGGAGCACGACCAGGCGGCAGGCGCGGGCCTCGACACCGATCCGCTTGCCCTTGAGCTGTACCGATTTCGTGCCGACCGCGACGTGCGCGACGGGGTCCCCGTCGATGAACGCGACGTAGCAGCGGGAGGCGACCATCGGGGCGACCTTCAGATAGTGATGCGGCTCAAAGTACGGCCATAGGCTCCAGCCGCCTTCGCGGATCTCAACGTCGATGCGGGGTCGGCGGTATTGAAGGGACCCCCTGGCGAACTGGCCGGTGGCGGTGTCGTACACCCAGTCGGGACTGATCCAGTCCAGGACGTCGTAATGGCAGGACAGCAGGACGGCCTGCCCGGTGCCGCGGCGCCAGGACTTGGCGAACGCGGCGGCGCCGACCTTGGCGATCTGCCGGTCCACCACGGAGGAGAACTCGTCAATGACGACCCGGGCCGGGCGCTCGGCGATGACCCGGGCGAGGTCGGCGCGGAACTTCTCGCCGTTGGACAGCACCCGGTAGGGGCGCAGCCAGGCGGGGACGTCGCCGAGGCCGACGGCGCCGAGCGCGTTGGTGACGTCGTCGAACGGGGCGTCGGGGCCGATCGCCTCGATGATGGGCCTGTCGTCAGGCCAGGTGCCCTCGGGGTTCAGGACGGTGTCGGGGCCCCAGATGCGGCCGCCGATGCTGGTCTTGCCGGAGCCGGACGGGCCGACGATCACGCCGATCCGCCACTGGTCGTCGGCGATGTCGAGGTCGGCGGTGTGGGTGAATCGGTTTCCGGAGTCGACGTTGAACAGGGACTTCACGCGGGCGGCGCGGTACCCGGTGTAGTCGTCACAGCGGTTGTCGATGTCGATTTTCATGCTGCCCCCGCAGATGTGTGGTGCTGGTGGTGTGCGGCCGGCCGTCAGGTGGTGACGACGCGGCAGTTGAACCCCTGGCCTTGGAGGTCCTCGTAGATGCGCTGTTGCTCGTCCTCGTCGCCGCAGATGACGATCACGCCGTACTGCTCGCGGTAGACGTCCTCGCCGGGCTCGAGCTCGTCGGCGGTTTGCGGGGTCTCGTCGTCCTCGTCGGCCTGCGCCAGCAGGGCCTCCAGGTCGGTCGGCATGTACCCCGTGCCGTCGAAGTCGCCGTCGAGATCGGTGAGGAGCTGTGCCAGCGCCTCCTCGTCGTAGGTGCCGAGATCGGACGTGCGGTTGTCGGCGAGGTTGATCCGGCGGGCGGTGGCGTCGTCGCAACGGATGACCTCGCAGCGCGCCGCCGGGTCCCAGGGCCCGTTACCGCAGACGCCGCACGGCCGCTCGACGCCGTTGACCTTGACGCGCTGCCCGCAGTCTCCGGCGCCGTGCGCCTGCAGGGCCCGCATCGTGTGGTTGCCGGCCAGGACGATCAGCGGGCCGTTGTCGATCTCCCGGACGACCAGGCCGCGGTACTGCGCGTTGTGGCGCAGGCTCTCCAGGATGGCCTGGAGGTCGCCGCGCTTGCTGTTGCCGGGGAACGGGGTCAACTCGTCCAGCGAGATCGTCGCGGTGCGCTGGTAGTCGGCCGGTTGGGTTTCGGTCATGGGCGGGTGTCTCCGGGGTGTTGAGGTGCGCGGGTCGGGGCGCCGGCGGCGGGGGAGGTGCTGATGATCGGGACGAGCCTCCAGCCGGGGTGACCGCAGCCGCGGGAGCAGTGCGCCGACAGCGGTTCGCCGGCGGTGCTGGTGACGATGTCGAGGTCGTGTCCGCGGGCGCGGCACTCCTGGCGGGCGAGGAGCTGCCGCGCCTGGTCGAGGGTGTAGCGCGGTTCGCTGATCACGGGCCGGCCCCCGCCGCGGGTGCGGGGGAGCGGGGCCGGTCGAGGGGAGCGCAGGGCGCGTCAGGGGTCACGCTCATACCTGGAGCATAAGGTCCCTGGTGAAGCGTGTTCTAGGAGAGTTTCCGCAGGTGAGCAGCGGTGTGTTCCGGTGAGTTGAGATGTGTTCTAGCGCGTTCCGGGTGGGTTCTTCGCGGCCTCGCGTGCCCGGTCGTTCTGCCACGCGGCGGCCCGCCCGGCAAGCCACTGGAACACCGGCCCGGCGCCGCGCTCCTCCACGTCCGGACGCGGCAGCACCCCGTCCCGGCCGGCGGCCCACGCCTGGCGGGACTCGGCGACCAGCCGCTTGAACGCGCCCCGCGACATCGGCGGCCGCATGATCTGCGTACGGAACCGGGTCTCCCCGATCAGCTCGTCCGGGTCGCTGACGGGCGGCGCGGGCTGCGGGACCCGGTCGACCTCCCGGGGGCGGCCCGTCATCGGCCTGCCGGGCCGGGCGGCCTGCCAGACCGCGGCCGCACCGCGGCGCCACCGCGGAGACGTTCCGCGCCGCGCGGGCTCCCAACCGTCCGGGAGGGGGAGGTAGCCGTCGCGGCCGGCGTCCCAGTCGGCGCGCGACATGCGGATGTACCCGCGAAACGTCGAGTCGGTGACCGGCGGGCGCATGACCTCGGTCCGGAACTGCGTCACCGTGATCAGCTCGTCAGGGTCATCGACGGGGGCGGGCGGCTGCGGCTCCGGGCGGCGGACCGCCGCGGCCCACAGCAGGGCCCGCTCGAGCGGGAACCAGTCGGACCGGCCGACGCGGACGGGCTCGGGGCAGCCGGAGGAGGGCCGCCGGGACGGCGCGCACAGGTGGTTGACGCTCTCCAGGGAAAGACCGGTCAGCTCGCACAGGCCGGCGCGCGAGATGTGCGGCACCCCGTCGATGTCGGTCATGTATGGGCTGACGTCGGGCACGGTATTCCCCTTCACGAATGCGCGACGGCCGAGGTCAACCACCTTGCGGGTGGTCGGCAAGACCTCGGCCGCCTCCAGGAAACCGCGCCCTCGAGCGGGCGGGTTCCGGACAGTGTAGACAGCGGCGGGTGTGCTGGTGTCGGAACTCATGACGAGGTTTCCGCAGGCGGCGCGTACGGGGTGACCGGCGGCATGTCGGCGTAGCCGCGGAGCTGCCGCAGGTACGCCTCCGCGCGGTCGAGTTCCATGCGGGCCCGCTCGAGCTGATCCCGCTTGGACTTCACGTCGCGCTCGGCGCTGTCGATGCGCCAGCCGTTGGCCTCGGCGCGGCAGGCGGCGCGCCGCAGGTCGCCGTTTTCGGGGCGGCTGCACCAGTGCACCAGCAGTCCGTGGATCACCACCGCGGTACGGTCCGCCGTCGCATTTGGGACGGACGTGGTGTGGATGGTGCCGACCTGGCGGCGGCAGACGATGTCACGGCCTTTGAGACGCTGCCGGGCGGCGGACCGCTCGCGGACCTTGGCCAGGCTGACGGCCGTCGCGCCGACCAGCCTGACGCCGTTCACGACCGGCCGGTCCTTACGCAGGTGCTCGGTGTATCCGCTGTGGCCGTACTCGACCATGACCGTGTCGGCGTTGACGTCCAGGACGTCGGCGGTGGCCTCCTCGCCGGTTCGGCTGAACCGGGTCGAGGAGTACGGCGAGACGCCCGGGGCGTCGTACTTCACCCACCGGTGCGGGGAGAGCTGGACGGTGAAGGTGCCGGCCACGCGGGGGCCGGTCACGTCGTAGCGGGTGACGCCGGTCTCCCAGTCGTGGGAGTAGGTGCCGGTCAGGGTCCCGAACCCCATGATGTTGATCTTGAATCGCTTGGAGACGGTCAAGGGATGTCCCTCCGGGGAGCGCCGGGACCGGCCGCCCTCCTGGTCGGGGTGGGCGGCCGGTCGGCCGGGTCACAGAACGGTGATCTCCTCGACCGTCTCGGCGGGCGCGGTCGGCTCAGTGGCCTGCCGCTTCTCCCTGCGGGCGCGGGTCTGCTCGGTGAGGATCTCGCCGAGGATCCCGGCGAGCTGCTCCAGGCCGCCGGGGGCGTCGTCGTGCACGTGGATGGTCCGGGTGTCGTGGTCGACCTCGACGGCCCGGCCGTAGTGCTCGTGGGCCTCCCAGAGGGTCAGCGTGTACCCGGCGCGCTCGGCCTCCTTGCGCAGCGATTCGTACACCGCGGCCTCCAGGTCGGTGTCCTCATCGGCCTGCGGCTCCTGGCCGTCGGCGTCGTCCTCGATGCCGGTGGTCTGGGCGCGGGCGTAGACCTTCTTCGCCCGGAACCGGACCGGGGCGCCCTCCTGCTCGCCGTCAGTCGGCTCGTCGGCGTCAGTGTCCTGGCGGCCCACCGGGCGAGTGATGAACAGGGCCTGGCCGAACTGGTCGGCCTTGACCGCGCGGCCCGCCTCCTTCCACTGCCGGTAGGTGCCGACGCCGCCGCGCAGGTCCAGGCCGCGGTCCTCGGCCTGCCGGATCAGCAGCGCCTGGTTGGTGAGGCTGTAGCGGGCGATGCTGAGCGCGCCGCCGCCGGTCGCGGCGATGACCTTCGCGCCGAAGGCCGGGTCCGCCAGGGCGTCCTGCGCCTGCTCGACCAGCTCGGCGTCCTGGGCGCGGAACGCCGCGATCTGCTCGTCGGTGTACTTGCTCTTGCGGGTGCCGGCGCCCTTGCCCTTGGCGCGGCGGCGGCGGGTGGTGGTGCCCATGGTTCTCCCTGGTCGTGGCTCGGTTCCCTGGTCTGCGCGACGGTTGCCGTCCGCCCCGCTGACACTTGTAACTATACGCGATCCGTGATCGTCCAGCCAGCCGGGAACCGACGTTTCCGCAGGCCAGGAAGGTGTGCCGCAACACGGCACCGCCCCCGCCCCCTGCAGCGGGGACGGGGGCGGCGTGGGCCTGCGGCGGTTACCCGCGGGCGGCCTGGCGCAGCTCCTCCAGCTCCACGCGAACCTCCTCGTACGCCGCCGCGGCCGCGGCGTAGTCGGCGACCGCGCGGGCCGCGCGCTGGTCGCCGCCGCGCGCCTTGTCCTCCGCGCGGGGGAGCGCGTAGCCCATCGGCGCCTCGGGGGTCAACCCGGCGGCGCGGCGAACGGTGTCCGCGGCGCCCGTCAGGCGGGAGACGGCGCACCACTCATCGATCTTGGCGGCCTTCCATGCCTGCTCCAGGTGGGTGATCCGCTCGCGGGACAGCAGGCCGGGGAGGACGTGGGCGGCGGGGAACAGCGCCTCGTCCAGGTCGAAGGTCGGGGTGGTCATGGTGCCTCCTGCTCGTGCCGGTTTCCTGGTGTCCCTGGCGGTTGCCGTCCGCCTCGCAACGCTTGTAACTATACGCGATTCAAGATCGGCAAGACAGATGGAACCGGGCGTTTGTGCAGGCCAGGGGAGCGCTACCCGAAGCGGCGACGCCCCCGCCCCTGACGGTCAGGGGCGGGGGCGCGGCGGGGTGTCGTTGGCCGGCGGAGAGAGGAGCGGCGCGGTCATCCGCCGGCGTCGGCCGGCTGGGCGGTGGCCTGTTGATGCGCCTCGACCTCGCGCTCGATGAATCGGCGGATGTTCTCGGCACCGCTGAGTCCCCGGGCTTTGCTCGCTTCAAGGAATAGCTCCCACAATTCGTCCTCTACGCGGACGGTTCGCTTGGGAGTTCCCTGGGTCGGCACGCCGATCAGAGTAGCCACCTCCTGGTCACGGTGCTATGGCAGTGCGCCTCACAAAAAGGTGGGTACCCACCCGGCTCCGAGCCTAGTACGATCTCGCGGTGGGTGGGTACCCACCCTAAGAAGTGACGCCCCGCGCAGTGCCGGGCTATTCCCGACCCCCTGGAGGACCAGAAATGCGGGAAATCGCGGACCAGGCCGAGGCCGCGGCCGCACCGCAAACCGGCCCCGAATCACAGCCCGTTCTCGAACCCTCCACACCTTCCGACCCGCCGCCGGAACCGCCCGCGCCGGCCGCGCCACAGCAGCCGGAGGCGCAGGCCCAGACGTCCGCGCAGGACTCCGCGCAGCCCGCGGTCGTCACCGCCGGGCCCGCGCTGGCGATCACGGCCGAGACCGCGGCCGCCGTCTCGGCTGCGCTGTACCACGCCGGGGGATGGCTCGCGGTCGCCGCCGGTGGCGCTTCGGTCGTCGGGACCGGCGCGGCGCTGCTCGCTGCTCGCGGCCGCAGCGGCTCCCGGCGGCTTCGCACCCGGACGTGGTCCACCGGCGGGTCCTCGGCGGGCGGGCGGCGGACGGCGCCGCGGCTCGGGTCACGGGGCCGCTCCGGAGCGGGCGACCGGGCCCGGTCGGCGATGCCGTCACTCGGCGGAGGGAAGCGCGGCGGCTCGACCGGCCGCGGTACCGGGCGGCTCGGCGGCCGCGCTGGCGCCGGGGTGAAGGGCGCAGGGACGCGCGGCAGGACGAGCGCGGGCCGGGCCGGGACCAGCGGACGGGCGACCCGGGCGCGGATGGCGGCAGCGCCAATAGGGCGCGGCGCCCGCGGCACCGGCCGGGCCGTCCGCGCCGCCGGCCGGGTCGGAGGCAACACGCTCGACCGGGCGGCCGCGGCCGCACAGCGCAACGGGCGCGCCGCCGCAGCCGCGCACCGGGCGATGCGCGCGGGCGGCCGCGCCCGGGACGCCGCAGGCGCGGCCCGCGCCTCCCTGCGCGACAGCCACGCACGGCCGGTCACCCGCGGGCACTGGCGCCGCATGACCGGCTCGGCGGCCTGGGCGGTCGCCGGGTGGGCGTACGGGGCCGTGTTCGGCTGCGCGTCGCTGATCATGCGGCGGATCGCCGCGCGGTTCCGCAGCCGCAGGCGGGACCAGGAGCAGCAGGCCCGGCCCCAGCGCCGGCGGATCGAAACGACGGTGAACCGCCCTGCCTACCAGGGCGCGGCGGGAGTTGACGGAGGGGTGGACAGCATGGCCCGGAATCGAGGCGTGCCGATCTTCGTGGCGGCCGCGGAGGAGCTGGCGCAGAGCTTCAGCACCTACGACCCGCCGGACGGCCCCGGCGGCATGGCCCAGATGTATCAGGACGTCGGGATGTTGCCCGATGCGCTCGAGCACGTCGCGGCTGGGCTCGGGCGGATGGCGGACCGCTGCCGCAACGAGTGGCCGCTGAACCCCGTCGTCGCCGAGCTGGTCGAGGAGCTGGCCAAGGTACAGGTGCACATGGCCTCCGTCGCGGCGGAGATCAAGCCGACGATCGCGCGGGTGCATGCGCCCGAGCTCGACCGTCACGAGGCGCCCCGTCCGGGCGAGCGGCGCTGGAACGTGTGATGGCGATGGCGATGACCGATTGGCGGTGGCGGCACGGCCCGGTGTCCGGGCCGCTGCACGGCGCCGTGGCGCTGACGACGGCGTGGCAGGTCGGGACCCTCCCGGGGATCGACCTGTCCCCGGAATGGGTACTCGGCGGTGGCCTGTCCGCGATGGGCGTGATCACGTGGCACGCGGCGCATGACCGGCGGTCCTGGCTCGGCCTGGGGTACCGGCTCGCGACGCTCGGCGGCGGGTCGCTGTGGCTCGCCGAGGCCGTCACGAACGGGTGGTCGGCGACGCTCGGGTGGACGCTCGCGGCCGGCGCGGTGACGGCCGGGCTCGTCGCCCGGCCGATCCGGGCGCTGGACGAGGCCCGCGCCGCCCGGCAGGCCGCGGTCGCCGAGGCTGCCCGCGCCGCCGCGGCGGACGAGGCCGAGCAGGACCGCCTGCACGGCCTCGCCGGGGAATGGGTTCACCGGATCGCGCAGGTCTGCGGCGTCAAGAACGTGCAGGTCGTCGGGATCGAGGACTGGGTCTGGCCTGGCCCGGACGGCGAGATGCGCGTCACCGGGTACTCGCTCGAGGTGGTCCTGCCGGTGACGGGGGAGACCTGGCAGTCGCTCGGGATGTACGCCGACAACCTCGCGGCGTCCGCGCGGCTCCCCGAGGGCTGTGGCGTCGAGGTGCGGCCCGGCCGGACCCGCGGCCGCGCGATCCTCGACGTCGGCACCTACGACGCGCTGCGCGACGACGTCCTGCTGCCGCTGCCGGAGGGGCCGCGGTCCATCAACGACCTGGTGCCGCTCGGGGTGATCCGCCGCGGGTCGCCCGCCGCGGTACCGCTGCGGTATGAGTCGATGCTGCTGGTCGGGTCGACCGGGTCCGGGAAGTCCAACGAGCTGCAGACGATCATCGCGGGACTGCTGTCCTGCAGCGACACGCTGGTCTGCGTGATCGACTACAACGGCGGGTCCGTCGCGCTGCCGTGGCTCGAGCTGTGGGCGAACGGCGAGATTCGCAAGTCGCCGATCCTGTGGGTCGCCGACAACCCCGAAGAGGCGCACAGGATGTGCGACTGGCTGACCGCGGCCATCGAGCACCGCAAGCGGGCGTACTACGCCGAGAACACCGCGCGCGGAGACGACAAGGTCGCGGCGTCGCCGCGCACGCCGCAGATCTTCCTGGTCACCGACGAGTTCGGTGCGCTGGACCGGGACGTCAAGGCCAAGGTCGTGGACATCAACGACCGCGGCCGCGGCGCCGCGATCCGGACCGTCACGTGCGCGCTGCGCGCGACGTCGGAGTACGCCCCGACCGAGCTGCTCGCCCAGGCGCACGTGCGCGCCGCGATGCGCGTCACCGACGTTAAGGAGCTGGGGTACCTGTACGGGCAGCAGCGCGGCCTGGCCGCCGAAGACGCCCCGTTCACCGGGTACGGGCACGTCCGGGCCGGGCAGGCGCCGCCGCAGATCTTCAAGGGGTACCGGACCGGTCCGAACAGGATCAAGGAGGTCGCGCGGCTGCAGGACGCATGGCGGCCGGACCTCGACGCCGTCACCGAGACGATGTCGCCGGAGTGGCAGCGCGTCTTCGCCGAGCGGTGGGACCGGTCCCGGCACCTCGTGCAGGCGGCGGCCGGCCAGGTCGCCGTCCCGCCGCCGAGCACCGGCGGGCCCGGAGGCGCCGCCGGTCCGGCGTGGCCGGCGCCGCCGCCGCTGCGTCCGTCGCGCGAGTCCGCGGCGGAGGGTCTTGCCGGCGCGCTGGAGGGCCTGGACGCCGCGGCGGCGCGGGCCCGCGCGGCGCGTGAAGGCGGCGACGGCGGGCAGCGGCGCGACCCGGAGGCCGACAAGCGCGCGTTCGAGGAGATCCTTTCCTACGAGGTGGTCGTGCCGGAGCTGGTCGTGCGGGTCCTGGCGGCGTTCGGGACGGCCGAGCGGATGCACACCCGCGACATCGCCGCGCGGATCGGCTGCCGCCCCGAGGTCCTCGGGCAACTGCTGTCCAAGCTCGACGTGCGGCCGCTGCCGAACGCCTTCCCCCTGAAGGGCAAGCCGAAGGCGGCGCGCGGGTACGAGCGGGCCCCGATCGAGGCGGCCGCCGAGCGGATCAACGCCGGCGACCTGGTCCCGCCCGAGGACGTCCAGCGGTGGCGGCCGCAGGCGCCCCCGAAGGGCGACTGACGCCACACCCCACCACGCCCCGGGGTGTGGCGGAGGGCGTGGCCGCCACACCCCTCCACCACACCCCCGAAACGTCTACTGACCTGCGGAAACCACACCCCCACACCGTCCACACCCCGCCTCGGCGGGGCCCCTGCAGCAGCGAAATCAGGGCTCTGACACCCCCTTTAGGTGGGGGGTGTGAGGGTGTGGCGGCGCGGCAACGGAGAGGACGTCATGAGCAAGCAGGGCAAGGGACAGCCCGGTCGGGTCTCGGCGTGGGCGGTGCTCGTCGTCGCCCTCGCCAACCAGATGCTTTGGAACCTGTGGCACGCGTGGGGGACGGGGATGCCCTGGCCCCTGGCGGTCGCGCTCGGGACGGTGCCGGTCCTGATGGCGATGGGCACGTCGGCGCTGTCGGCGCGGGTGCGGGCTGGCTGGCTGCAGCAGACGGTCACGTACGCGGTGATGCTCGCGGCGATCGGGATCAGCGTCCTCGCCCAGTACGACACGCTGATGGTGTGGACGCGCAGTCCCACGATCGCGGTGCTGTTCCCTGGTGTCGGCGACCTGGCGGTGCTGATCGCGCTGCACACGCTGATCGGTGAGGCGCCTGCGCCCCGCGCGGCCGCGGCGCCCGAGGCCGTATCGGTCCGGGCGCCGGTCCCCGGTCCGGGTCGCGTGGCCGGTATGGTCCGGCGCCTGCTGCTGTTCCGGTCCGCCGGGCGGGACCGGGCCGCCGAGCCCGTACCGGTACCCGTGGCCGAGGCGCCGCCCGTACCGCCCGTACCGCTGGCGCCCCCCGTACCGCCAGCGGCCCCCGTACCGCCCGTACCGGACCGGCAGGAGGCGGACCGGACCGGCGGACCGGACCGTACCGAGGAGCCCGTACCGGCCCGTACCGGGTCGCCGGACCGTACCGACGAGCGGACCGGACCGGACCGGGACGCGCCGCCGGACCGTACCGCGGACCGGACCGACGAGCAGGACCAGGAGGCGGACCGCACCGGCCGCGCCGACCGGACCGCTGACCGGCGGCGCGCGAAGAAGCCCGCCCCCAAGGCCGTCGAGGCCAGGGCCGACGACGAGAAGGCCCTGCGCCTCCTCGATGAGGCGTTCGCGGGGCAGGCGCCGGCGGACGTGTCGATCGGGCAGGTCCGGCGCGTGCTCGGCAACGCGCGGTACGAGCGCGGCAAGCGGCTTCACGGGCTGTGGGTCGCGTCCCGGACCGCCGAGCCCCGGACCGGTACGGAGGAAGCCGGTACGGGCCGGACCGGTACGGCGCCCGGCGCCGGTACGGGGCAGTCCGGCGCGGACCGGACCGGGACGGAGCGGACCGGCTCGGCCGGTACGCCCAGCCCGGACCGGACCGGTACGCCGGACCGGCCTGACGCTGGACCGGCCGAGCTGGAATCCCGCGAGCCGGAGACGCTGCGGGAGCTGGAGACCGTACCGGCGTGACCCGTACCGGGCGCCGTCGCCGGGGGAGCGCTGCGGGCGGGGCGGCGGCGGGCGGCTCCTGACCGTCGGCGGGTGCGCATACGAGGCCGGTCCTTCGGGGCCGGCCTTTGTGTGTATCGGGTACCGGCTTGCTCTTTGTATTGGGTACCCGATACAGTAAGGGCATGACGAACACCGCGAACACCACCACCACCGACCGCGACCAGCTCAACAAGGTCCTCCAGTTCCAGGCCGACATGGCGGCCGACAAGCTCGCCGAGGTTCAGAAGGAGACGGCGGGCCGCCTGGCCAACGGCGAGCTGCTCGACTGGAGCGCCCTGGAGAAGCTCGCCACCGCGCAGGCCGAGGCCCAGGTCTGGGCGAAGGCCACGCAGATCCGCGAGTTCTGGGCCAACGACCCGAGCAAGGCTCCGGAGCACGCGGACCTGGTCGAGGCCGCCGACCGGGTGCGCACCGAAGCCCTCCGCGAGGTCCTGTCCTACCGGGGCCGGACCAGCAGCAGCGGCATGTCGAACGAGCTGGAGCAGGCGATGCACCTGGCGCGGCAGGACTTCGTGCGCCGCACCGGCCAGATCTACCCGGAGGGCTCGCCCCTGCGCGAGCTGGGGAAGTTCTGACCGTCCGCGCGCCCATACGGAAGGGGCCGGTCCCGCGGGGGACCGGCCCCTTTTCTCGTGCGCGGCGGAGCGCTAGCCGATGCGCTCCTTCACCTCGAACGCGTACGTCGGGTCGAGCTCGTCGGCGATCGCCGCGAACGCCGAGTCCTGCCGCGCCTGCTCGATGGTCGCGCGGACCCGGTCGACCAGCAGGGCCCAGGCGCGACCCTCCTCGGGGTACTCGTCCGGCTCGAGATGCAGGCGGACGGTGATCTCGTACGCGGTGCGGGACATCGGCGTCTCCGCTCCTGGGGGTGCGTGGTCAGGCGCCGCGCGCTGCGTGCTCGGCTGCTTGGGCGGGCGCGCGGTGCGTCGGGCGTCAGCCGGCGTCGGTGGTCTCCTTGGCGGCGCGGCGGCTCTTGGCGCTGTCGGACCGGCCCTCGGCGATCGCCTGGGCGCGGCTGCGGGACAGGCCGAGGGCCTGGGCGACGTCGGCGTGGCTCATGCCGCCGGCGCGCATCTCGCGGACGGCGGTCTGGCGGGTGCTGCGGAGGTTGGCCTGCAGGTAGGGGATCGCGTCGAGGATGGCGCCGACGGCCTTGGCGCGCTCGGTGGCGTCGCTGAGGTCTTGGACCTGGGCGAGCACGAGTTCGGTGGCGCGCTGGGCGGTGGGGTCGGTGGGCGGGTCGGTGGACTTCATGCCGGGCAGTGTACCGGGTACCCAGTGTGTTTTGTACTGGGTACCCGACTTGCTTACTGTATCGGGTACCCGATATAGACGTTCACGTAGCCACCGCCCGCAAGGCCCGGCGCCCACCCCGGCCGCACCCCCGAAGGAGCAGCACATGAAGGCCAACCCCATCACCGCGATCAACGCCGAGCTGGTCAACGACGAGTCGGCCGACGCCGTGATCACCGCGCAGGCGCGCCTGGGGGACCGGGTGCTCGCCTACGCGGTGCCCTGCGAGGACGAGACCGGCAAGGTCGTCGGCTGGCAGATCTGGAACGCCGTCACCGAGGAGGAGGCGGGCGGCGCCAGCTTCATCGCGGGCTGGCGGGGTTACTACGGGTGGGCGGGGCTCCTGCCGACCCTGCGCCGGTACGCGCTGAAAATCGCGCTCAACCGCGGGTTCATCGCCGCCTAGCGCGGCGTCAGAACGGCGGCCCCCGGGGGAACTCCCCGGCGGCCGCCGTTTCTTAGTTCGGCGCCTAATGTCCGTCCCGAGACGCCCGGCGAACCCTTTGTTAGCCAGCGCAAATGATGACCTTGCGGCAGGCTAAAACAGTCGTGTCGGCGACGGCCGGGAGGAACCGTGGGATATCTGCGGCTGCTGCGGCGACCTCGGATCCTGCTGCTGTGGGTCGGTCAGACTCTCAGCGTGCTCGGCGACCGGATGTACGCCCTGGCGGTCATGTGGCTGGTCTGGGAGGCCACCAAGTCCGCCGCGCTGATGGGACTGGTCGCGGTCGTGGAGTCCGTGCCCTACATCCTGGTCGGCCTGTGGGGGCGGCGCGTGCTCGCGCGCTGCGGCGGCTTCGGGCCCCTGGCGCTGATCGACGTCGGCCGGCTGATGGCGGTCGCGGCGCTGCCGGTGATCTGGACCGTCAGCGGCCCGAGCGTGACCGCGCTGCTGGTGGTCGCCGGAGTACTCGGGCTGCTAGGAGCGGTGTTCGACCCGAGCATGGGCGCGCTGGTGCCCGACCTGGTGCGCGCCGAGGACGTCCAGCAGGTGTCCGGGCTGATGGACCTCATGGGCCGGATCGCGCGCATCGCCGGTCCCGGCTCGGCCGGGCTGCTGCTGCTCGTGCTGCCCGACGTGCAGCTCTACACCGTGGACGCAGCCACCTTCGCTATCTCGGCGGCGGCGCTCCTCGTGCTGGCCCGCTCCAGCCGTCCCGGAGCGACCGCCGAGCGGCCCGGCCGGCCCGACCCGGAGCGGCCCGCGCGGTCCGGGCGCAGTTGGGGGCTGGTGCTGCGGTATCCGGTGACCGGCTGCATGATCGGGGTGCATGCGGCCGGGCAGATGCTCGCCGGGGTCACGCTGGTCCTGCCTGTGCTGGTGGCGCAGCGGATCGGCGCGGGCCCGGAGGTGTACGCCGCGGCCGGCACCGCCGCCGGGGTCGGCGCGGTCGCGGCGAACATGATCGCGGGGAACGCACGGTGGGCCAGCGTGATACCCGGCGCCTACTGCCTGGCCTGGGCCGCCGAAGGCGCAGTGATGATCGTGACCGGGATGAGCTGGACGACGTGGCAGGTCATCGCGCTGTCGGGACTGTCCGGCGCGGTGTCCCCGTTCATCGGCGTCGGGCTGCGGACCCACCTGAGCGGCTTCGGCCGAGGTGAACGGCTCGGCCTGCTGACCGTTGACCAGACGCTCCTGCGCGCGGCCGGAACGGCGGGCACAGCGGCGCTGCCGGTGCTGGCCGGGCATCACCCGGCGGCCGGGTATGTGACCGGTGGGGCCGCGACCATCGCCGTCGCGGGCGCCGGGTGGATCGCGGCAGCGGTGCTCGGAAACCGCGCTGCCCCGACCCAGCCGGAGACGGCGTCGGCGTCCGCCCGCTGACTTCCGGAAGCTGGGGCGCCGTTCTCTGTTCCGCTCACATCGGCCGGGGTGGTGGCGCACAATGGCCGGGTGCTGACAATGCGTCCCGCGACGGTCACCGATAAAGCCCAGGTCGCCCGGTTAGCGGAGGCCCGCTGTTCCTGGCTGGAGGAGCGTAACGAGCCGTCCTGGCGGGACGCCGTCGAGGACCTCGTGGCCCAGTGCGACAACCCCAGCGGAGACGTGTGGGTCCTCGCGGACCACGAGCGCGGCGTGATCGGGCAGATGCTTGTGCAGGACGTCGGCCCGCCGTGGGGATGGACCGATGCCGAGCGCGCCGAGCCCGCCCTGTACCTGTCCGGCTCGATCACCGACCCCACGGCGCCGGCGATCGCTGGCCAGCGGCCGGGGACGGTGATGGCGTGGTGGGCGGTGGACCGCGCCGCTCGGCTCGCGGTGCCGTGGGTCCGGCGGCACTGTCAGGTCGCCGCGGTGGCCCGCTACAACCTCACGCAAGGGTTCGAGCTGGTGCGGGAGGAGCAGCGGACCAGCGCACGGCTGTACTTCATGGCGCGGCGGGCCGAGCGGCTCGACCTGTCCGCGTGGTTCGGGCCGCAGGTCAGGACAGGAACGCCCTGACCGCCTGGTCGAGGGTGATGACCTCCAGCAGCTTGGAGTGGAAGTGCTCCTGGTAGGCGGTGCCGTCCAGCTCCGCGGCGGCGGTCTTGAGGCCGTCGGGGTCGACCAGGCCCTCCTCGATCAGCGGTGACCCGTCCTGCAGGATGCGGTGCAGCAGCGGCAGCCCGTTGACGCGCAGGGACTCCTCGACCAGCTCGGCGAACGACTCGCGCAGCTCGGGGTTGCAGGCGTCGTGCGACAGCCCGAACGTGGCGAGGTGCCGGCGCTGCAACTGCTTGAGTTCGCGCCAGTAGAACGGGAGCTGGTCGCCCAGCTCGATCAGTGCCCGGTGCATGAACGGGTGCACGGGCCAGACCCCGGCGCGCAGCAGCGGCGGCGCGACCGTCTCGGCGGCCAGGAGGGTGATCCCGCCGGCCATGGCGGGTGGCGCGATCCCGACGTCGCCGTACTCGATCGCGGCGCGGGCCCGCGGACCCAACCACGGCAGGTCGAAGCTCTGCGCCTTGTCCAGCGCTGCCCGCGCTGACTCCTCCGATCCGACGGCCACCATCTCGTCGCCGCCCAGTCCGGTGATGAGCGTGTGCGCGCCGAGGCTGGCGATCTGCCCGTTCAGGTCGGTGAACAGCTCGTACAGCGGCTCGTCGTAGGGGCTGACCGGCTCCCCGCGGACGCGGCCGCAGCCCGGCCCGAACAGAAGCCGGTCGCGGGTGTCCAGCCGCAGGTCCTGCGGGCCGAACGGCACCTTGTCGCGCATCTCCCAGCGGCGGCGGATCTGCTGCGGGCGGCCCGGCCCGATAACGACCAGCGTTGCGGTGTTGATCTGTCCGGGCCAGCGATGGGCGGCGCGGGTGCCGATGGACCCGGAGTCCAGCCCGCCGGTTAGGTGCGCGACGGTCGCGGCCGGGTCGATCGGGCGGGCGTCGAGCGCGGTGTCGATCCCCGCGACGAACGCGGCGAGTACGTCCGCGCCGTCAGCGTCGCCGCCCGCCAGGTCGCGGGGCTCGGCGTGCTCGACCGGGTCGGGGTAGGTGATGACCAGGTCGCCGCTGAACGTCGCAGTCGCGCGCTCTGTGAGGCGGTGGATGCCGGTGAACGGGGTGCCGGTGGCGTAGCGGGGCCGGTAGATCAGCAGACGAGTGGCCTCCTGGGGGTCGATGCCGCCGGCGAACGGGGCCAGGTCTGCCATGTCCCACGAGCCGTGCAGGACGCCGTCCTGGTGGGCGAGGAACAGCGGGGTGGACCGGGCGGCGCCGGCGGTGACTCGGACCGGCCGGTGCGGGGTGAACTCGATCAGGACGTGGTCGACGGGCCACCGCCGTGCCTGGCTGGTGATCGCGTCGAACTCGGCGGGAGTGACCGGGACAAGCTCGGCGGGGGCGGCCGGACGGCCGGGCACCCGTTCCCGGACGATGACGGCGGTGCGGGCGCCGTCGGATGCGGCGAGGTGCTCCACCATCGGGTGCGTGTAGGGGGTGACGCGGGCGCGGTCGTCCTCGGTCCGGTAGGCGGCGCCGTCCCACCTGAAGACCGGGGAGGCGTCCGGGTCGATTCGCAGGGTCAGCACAGCAGACTCCTCTCCCCGCAATGGGGCTCGGGACGGGGCCCGGCCTTCGGCGGCCGGGCCCCTTCGGCAGTGCGGGTTGGGTGGGTCAGGTGGCGGTGGTGTCGTAGGTCTTGGCACCGTCGCTGGACCCGGACGCCTTCTTGTAGTCGTTGCGGGCCGGCGGCGTCTGGACGATGAGGCGGGCGTCGCCGTCGAACAGCCCGGAGGTGTCGGGCAGCTGCTCGGCCGGCGGCTGGAACGCCTCCAGCAGGGACGGGCGTTCGGCCGTGGTGACGGTCATCGTGGGTTCCTCCCTCGGTGGGGTACCGGTTGGCTTCACCGTCATCCCGGCGCGCCGCCTGGCCAAGGGGCGAGGCGTTGCTCCGAGTTGCTTTTGGGTTGCTTCGGGTTGCCTCTTCGCAGGACAGGCTTGGCGGCGGCACGTAGCGGGCGGACACTCGGGGGTGTCCGGGCATCCGGTCTCCGGGAGGCGTCCAATGACGGCCGCGGCACTCTGGGATCACCCGCTGTCGGCGCTGCTGGCGCAGAACAACCTGACCGCCGCGGCGTACCTGCGGCGGGTCGCGGACCAGCACCGCGCGCTTGGCTACGGCGGGATGGCCGTCCGGAAGGAGAAGCTGACGAGGTGGAAACGGCACCCGCCCGGACGTCCCGCGCAGCTCGCCATCGCGCGCCTGCACGGCATCCCGCCGAGCGAGGTCGACCGGCTCGGCTGGCCCGGTTTCCTCATACTCGCATTCCCCAGTGACCGGGCCGTGCTGGAGTCGGCGTGGACCCCGGCGGGTACGTTGCATCTGCTGACCGATATGGGAGGGTCTGTGGACCTGGACCGCCGAGGGTTCCTCGTCGTCACCGCCAGCGCCCTGGCCGCCTCCGTCGCGCAGTGGGTCACCGCCGCGCCAGCGGTCGCGATCGGCGATCGGGGCCGGCGCGTCGGCCTTGAGGCTCCGGAGCTGTTCGACGCCCGACTGCACGCGCTACGGCACCTAGACGACATCGTGGGCGCCGGGCAGGTCTACAGCGCGGCGCTGCTCGAGCTGCGTCTGATCACCGACCTGCTGCGGAACGCGTCCTACTCCGGGGAGGTCGGCCGGCGGCTGTTCGGCTGCGCCGCGGAGGCCGCCCGCCTGGCCGGGTGGTGCGCCTACGACGCGGGCCGCATCGCCGCGGCGGAGCAGCACTTCGTGACCGGCCTGCGCGCGTCCGGGTCGGCAGCGGACCCCACCGCCGGCGCCGTCATCCTCGCGTTCTGGGCGAACCTGCGCTACGCCAACGGCGACGCGCGGGGCGCCCTCCACCTGGTCGACGGCGCGCTGAACGACCATCGGAAGATCACCTCGCCGCGCGTGATGGCGATGCTGCACGCCCGCGCGGCCCGCGCGCATTCCAAGGCGGAGGAGCCGACCAGCGCATGGCGGCGGGTCGACGCCGCGTTCGCCGCCTACGCCTCCGCGCCGCCGTCGTCGGAGGACCTGCCGTCGATGACGTGGATCACCCACGGCGAGCTCCACCAGGTCGCCGCCAGCTCCGCGCTCAGCCTGAACGAGCCGAGCCGGGCGCTCGAGCACTTCGCCGCGGCGGTCACCCACACCGACCAGTACGACACGAGCCGGGAGACGCGCGGCACCGCGATCTACCTCGCACGGCAGGCCGAGGCGCACCTGTTGCTCGACGACGTAGACGCCGCTGTGGAGGTCGGGCACAAGGTCGTCATGCTGATGGGCGGGGTGGACTCCGCGCGGGCGACGAGCACCCTCGCGGACCTGCGCGATGGGCTGAGCGGGCACAAGCATGTCCCGGCCGTACGCAGCTTCCTGGAATACGTCGCCGCCTAGCCTCACTTGTGTGGACCCACACTCGGGTGTACCGGGTACCCGCCTTGTATGTGTATCGGGTACCCAATACAGTCGAGGCATGACGACGCAGAACAGCACCGCCTCCACCGCCTGCCCCGGCGACCTCGCTCGCGCCCTACGGGATGCCGTCCAGGGCGTCATCGACGCCCGGATCGCCGACCTCCCGTACCGCGAGGGCCTCGCCGAGTACCGCGCCGCCCAGGATGCTGCGACCCGGTCCCTCGCCGTCTGGATCAAGGACGGTCGCACCGTCGTGGTCGACGTCATCGGCGACCGGTACCGGTACATGGCCGCGCAGGTCCTCGACGCCGCGTCGGCCTCGTTCGACCTCGGCCCGAACGCAAGGATTGTCGACCTGTCGACGGGCGCCGCGCTGATCTGGTGAGCGGCGAGCAGGGCCCCGGGCGCGCGCCCGGGGCCTTCGCGCTCTTGGCGGACAGGCCGGCGGGCGGATGTGTGGAGCCACACTGGCGATGTATCGGGTACCCGCTGGCTTTTGTATTGGGTACCCGATACATTGATTAGCGCAAGGGAAGCCAACCCCGACAGAAGGATGAAGAGGATGAACGGCACGAACGAAATGCCCCGCCACATGGCCGGAGCGGGGATGCCTGACGCCGTCCTGAACGTGCTCCGCGCCGCGGCCTGGCGACTGCACTACCCCGCCACCGGCAACGTGTTCGCCTACGCGCCCGACGGCACCGTGATCCTCACGTACCTGCCCGAGGGCGACAGCTTCGCCCCGACGGCCAACGGCTGGGACAGCAAGACCCCGCTGTGGGTGATCCGCGCCTACGACAACAGCGACCGGCGCACCGTTGCGTGGGAGGCCACGTTCACCCCCGCGACCCCCGCGGAGCTGATCGCGGCGATGATGGCCGACCTGATCCACGGGGGGCCGCTGGACCCGGACCGGGACGAGCCTGCACCGGCACACGTCACCGCGGAGGCGTAACCCCGAGCAGGACACGACGACGGCTCCGGGCCCCTGGGTCCGGGGCCGTCGCGGTGCTCGGATCGGGGGCCGGCCGGTCGATGTGTGGGACGACACCCCAGGTGTACCGGGTACCCGCTGGCATGTGTATCGGGTACCCAGTACAGTCATAGGCATGACGACGAACACGAACACCACCGCCCCCACCGCCAAGTGCGCCCGCTGCGGCCGCATCCTCCGCAGCGCGGCCAGCATCGCCCGAGGCAAGGGCGCCCACTGCGCCCGCCTCGACCGCCGCGAGGCCGCCGCCCGCGAGGCCGGTTTCAAGGACGCCGCGATCGACAAGGCGCTCCAGCTGATCGCCGACCACGGCATCGTCCCGGTGCGCGGCCGCAGGGTGTTCGCGGTCGTCTCCTCCGACGGCACCGGCCGCTACCTGACCGCCCGCGAGGCGTGCAACTGCCCGGCCGGACTCCGCGCCCGCCACGCCTGCTACCACCGCGCCGCCGCCCACATGCTCGCCGCCTGACGAGCACCACCCCACCGGGGGGCCGCAAGGCCCCCCTCCAGGAAGGAACCCCATGGAGATCACCACCATCCGCGACAACACCGCCGAGTACTGGTGCGCGGACGACGACCGGTGGATCCGGCGCGTCGTCTGGCACCGCCGCACCCGCGAGGTGACCGTGCGGTGGGAGCACCGCAGCGACCTGCTGTCGCGGTCGGGCGCGCCGTACCGAGGCCACAAGCTCCTCGGGCGCGCCGAGGACCGCCCGACGGCGGACGGGCTGGCGCGTGACGCCCTGGCGCACGCCTCGGAGCTGGCGGTCACGAGGCCGTCGGCGCTGGGAGCAGGGGTGGCCTGACGCCCCGCCTCGGGCCCGTCCGTCCTCGTCGTCACGGACGGGCCCGGGGCAGGACGCCAGGGAACGGGGACCGGCGGTCAACACGTGCCGCACCCCGCAGCCGCTGTAAGGGTCGCTGACGGTCGCGCGGCCGGGCAGAGGGCCCCTGTCCTACGTCCGGCAGGGGCGGCCCCGTTGCCGCCCGCTGATCGCCTCGCGTTGCCCGGCCATGCGTTGCCCGTCCTGGGGGCGCTGGCCCCCTCCTAACCGCCGATGCCGCGCAGCCTCCCGGCTGCCGCGCGGAAAGGCCACACCCGTGCGAATCGCGTTGACCATGCGTATCCACATCGACCCCGAGCGGTGGGCCGACCGAACCGGCTGCGACCCGGCGCGGTGCCAGTACGAGCTCGGCTGTCAGCTCTCGGACGCGATCGACTCGCTGCCGATCATGGAGGACAACTGGGACATCCGCGTGCGCGGCCGCACTGTCCCGCCCGACCCGCAGGGGCCCGCGCTGGACGGCACGGTTCAGGTGACGGTCGGGTACCTGATCGACTACGACGCCGAGCGGTGGTGGGCCGCGCGCGCCGAGGGGATCGGCCCCGCTGCGCTGGACACGCCCCGCCAACGGCGCGCGTACGACGACATGGTCCTTCACCTCACCGCCGAGCTGGGCACGCTGTGGACGATCACCGAGACCGGCGCCCGGGTCACCCTCCTGGAGCCATACCGCCGGGAGTTCCAGCCCGGCGAGCTATCCGAGCTGAGCACCGGCACCGCCCGCCGCCGCGCGCGCTGGTGAACGCGCGCGACGCCCCTCCCTCCCGAAGAACCGAAAGGACGACCTATGCCCACGACGCCCCGGCCTGCGCCGCTGAACACCTTCACCGCGGTCATGGAATGGTGCCCCGCGCTGGCCGACATCGGCACCCTCGTCGTGGTCGTGCGCGCCCGTGACGACGTCGACGCCCGCAACCGGATCCTCGCCGTCCTGGGCGCGTCGTACGGCTACGACCCGGCTTTCCGTGAGGTCTCCGACGACCCCAGCGAGTGGGCGATGGTCGGCGCGATGTTCCGCGGCGACCTCGCCGAGCGCCTGGTGAGCCCGGGGGACCACGAGGTGATCCGCGACGGGGACGTTTCCGACGAGGCCCTTGCCGCTGCGCGCCGTCGCTTCCGGCTCGGCTAGTCCTGCAGGTGCGCGCCGTCAGGTGTCGCGCGGCCCGCCTCGGTCCGGTCCTTCTCCGGCTCGAGGCGGGCGGTCGCGCCTGGCTGCCGGCGGCTGCTCGAGCGGCCGCCGTGGTGGGCTGTTCCGGGGCCGTCGCTTGCTTGTGTATCGGGTACCCGATACAGTGATGGCGTACCGAGCACCGCGCCGAGGAGGATCCGATGATCGCCACCGCCACCGCCAAGCGCTTCCGCGTCTACGTCACCCGCACCGACGGCCGGTTCGTCGGCGAGGGGATGACCGACGGTGACGCCTACTGGCTGGTCGACACCCACGGCGCCCGCATCTCCGAGTTCTGCTGCAACCGCGCGCAGGTCACCCTCGCCGCGCGCCGCCTGTTCGGCCCGCTCTGGCCGGGGGACGTGCTCGCCTACGGTCACCCGGCCTGGCGCGCCCAGGAGGAGCGGCCGGAGGTCGGCGACCGCGTGATCTACCGGGGCAGCCTGCGCGAGTACGTGGGCCGGGAGTTCCTGGTCGCCGCCATCGACGGCGGACGGGTGGAGATCACCGAGATCGGGCGCGGCGTGCGCCTGGTCGCGCGGGTCACCAGCGTCGACCTGACCTGACGGCCTGCTCCGGGCCCGTCTCGCACGGGCCCGGAGCAGGGCGCCGGGCCGCCCACCGCAGCGCCCGCCCCCCGCCTCCCGCGAGAAAGGAACGACAGATGACCGAGCAGAACGTCACGCCCGTCGGTGGCGGCGAGGTCCACCTCCCGCACCCGGCGTTCGAGAACTGGCCACTGTGCCGCACCTACGGCTCCAACCGCGTCCAGACGCGGTTCCGGCCGACCGACGCCGCGGTCACCTGCGCCCACTGCCTCGAGCAGCTCCGGCGCCGGGAGATCGCCGCCCGGCGCGCCGCCGAGGAGGCCGAGGTGCCCCGTGCCGCCGCGCTCCAGGCGGTGGGCGAGGCCGGCCTGACGGCGGAGGGATTTCACTTCCTGCTCGGCGCGCTCGTCCGCGCCGCGCCGCACGCGGTCGAGCCCGCGCTCGCCACCCTGCGGCGCCGGGCCGCCGAGCCGGGGCAGGCCATCCGCTACTTCCGGGACGGTGCCTGACGCCCCGTCCCGGGCCGTTCCCGCAGCGGCCCGGGACGGGACGCGTCTCTCTCGGGTGCGCGCTTGCTTATGTATCGGGTACCCAATACAGTAGTCACGTGACGTTGACCGCCCCGCGGCCCCGTGGCGGGGCGGTCAACGCCACGCCCCCACACCGACGACAAGGAAGAACGCATGACGGAGATCACGCACGAGATGGTGGCCGGCTACGTCGCCGCCGTCGCCGCGGCGCTGACCGCGGACGGGCACACGGTGGAGGTGACCGCGCCGCGCGGGCCCGACGAGCTGAGGGGCGAGATCCTGATTCCGGACCTGTGGACCGACGAGTACGGCCGGGCGGGCGTCGCCCTGCGGTACAGCGGGGGCGGCATGAGCCCGCGCGCAGCGGGCTGGACCGCGGCGTGCTACGACCCGCAGACGGACCGCCGGAACCTGCACACGGCGCTGCTCCTGGGTCCGGTCCCGGCGCCCGGGGTGCTGGTGCGGGCGGCCGCGGCGATCCTGCAGAAGCGTGCGCTGAACGCCGGGCGCGTCGAGCCGGGCGTGGCTGAGATGCTCGCGGCGTACGAGGGCGAAGACGCGCCCGTGCCGGAGGAGGAGCGGCTGCGGTCCGAGCGGGACCAGATGGCCAACCGGATCCGGGGCGCCGCCTACGACCTGGACGACCAGCTGCGCGACTCCCTCGGATGGGACGCGGCGCACGCGGTCCGGGACCGGCTGCTCGCGATCGCGGACGGCACGAACGCCTAACACGGCACGACGGGCGCCCCGCCAACCCGCGGCGGGGCGCCCCCTCGGAAGGAGAACGCAATGGACGACGACAACCGGCTCCGGCCACCGGCGCCCAGGCCGTGCGCGTCCTGCCCGTACCGGCGTGACGTGCCGTCCGGGGTGTGGGCCGCGAGCGAGTACGACAAGCTACGCCGCTACGACGCGCCGACGTTCGCGCAGCCGCCGGGGGTGTTCCTGTGCCACCAGCAGAACCGGGACGCTGTCGGCGCGCGGCTGTGCGGCGGATGGGCGGGCGTGCATGACGGCGCGAACCTGCTCGCGCTGCGGATCGCCGTGGCGGACGGTCGGCTCTCGCCCGAGGAGCGGGACGCCGTCGTCGGCTACGAGTCCCCGGTGCCGCTGTTCGCGTCCGGTGCCGAGGCCGCCGCGCACGGGGTCGCGGAGATCGCGGCGCCGGGGGAGCGGGCGGTGGCCGCGATGTCGAAGATCGCGCGCGTCCGGGGCGACCTCGTCACCGGTGGTGGCGCAGTCGCCTGACCGGCCGAGCGCTCGAGGGCCCGCATCCCACGTCGGGGTGCGGGCCCTTCGCCGTGCCGTTACTGCTGGCGGGCCCGGATGTGCGCCTCGGCCTGGAGGCGCCGCTCGAGGCGGCGGTAGGCGCGGACGGGGGACGTGATCCACACGGCCCCGCCGACCGCCCACAGGAGGGTGGCCCAGAACAGGAGCGGGCCGACGAGCAGACTGCCGGCGAGGAAGAGGACCACGACGACGGGGATCAGCGCGGCGAGCACCACCGAGTACCAGAGGCGGCGGCGGTGCCGCTCGGCGTGGACGTCGGCGGGCAGGTCTGCCGTGGGGGTCATGGGGCTCCTCGTCGTGCCGGTGCCCGTATAGACGCGGCGGGGCGGCGGTGGGGTTACCGCGGGCCGGACCCGGCTGGTGGCGGGTCGGAGTTGCCGGGCCGCGCCGTCGGGTCGGGCGGGGCCGGCGCGCGTGGCGGCGCGTGTATCGGGTACCCCGCTTGCCTTTGTATCGGGTACCCGATACAGTAAAGGCGTATCGAGCACCGAACGGGAAGGCCCCCCGATGACCGCCACCACCACCGCCATCCGCTACTTCGGCAAGTGCCCCGTCAAGGGCTGCAAGACCCGCCGCGTCGTGGACGGCGACAAGCGCATGGCCGTGAAGATCGACGGCCGGTGGACCTCGCTGAACGCCTACGAGTACGCCGGGTTCACCGGGGAGCGCCGCGCCGAGTTCATCGCGACCATGCGCGCCCACGACCTGGTCTGCGGCGCGCACGAGAAGTTCCTGCGCTGGGAGGGCGGCCGGTTCACCTACAACCCCGAGAAGTCCTGCACCCCCAAGTGCGAGGCGGCTGCGGGCCCGCGGTGCGACTGCTCCTGCCGCGGCGCCAACCACGGCGGCGGCCACGTTGTGTCCCTGCACTGACCTGGCGCCCCGCCCGGGGCCCGTCCCGCACGGGTCCGGGACAGGGCGCCAGGCCACCGGCCCGGCGCACCCCACCACCGAAGGAGAAAGACATGAGGACCACCCGGCGCGAGCAGCCCAAGCCGACCACCCCGCCGTCGGCCAAGGCGATCGAGTCGCTGCGCAACCTCGCCGCCTACGGCGGCGCGGTCAAGGCCAACCTCACCGACATGCGCAAGGCCGGCCTGCACGGCAACTGCGCCCACGCCCTCGAGCGGCGCGGCCTGATCACCACCGAGGAGCGCGACATCCAGTACCGGGAGTGGGCGGGCCGCGAGCTCGGCACCTTCTACCACATGATCACCGACGAGGGGCGCGCGCTCCTGGACGGGCTCGCCTGACGTCCTGTCCGGGGCCCGTCCGCCGCCGCGCGGACGGGTCCGGGACAGGGCGCCAGTCGAGTGGCGACGGCCCCGACCCGGAGGAGATCATGGAGCGGATCGAGGACAAGGTGGAGCAGATCACGGAGCTGGACACCTGCTCGCGGAACCCCAGGTGCGCCCGCCTGCGGCGGGAGGATCCGGACGAGGCCGGCGTGCAGGTCTGGGTGGAGGCGCGCCTCGGCGGCCGGGCGTACCGGTTCCGCGGCGAGGGCTGCGACGCGAATTACGCGGAGGACGACGCCCAGGAGCACGCGGCCGCCTACCTCGGCGACGACGCCGTGTTCGGGCAGCGGCTCATCGAGGCGCCCGCCGAGCGGGTCGACGCCGCCGACCTGCTCGGCCGGGTGTTCCTGACCCCGGAGGCGTGGGACCGGTGCGTCGCGTGGAGCGAGGAGGACGGCGACCGGACGGGCGTGCTCCTGCAGGACCGCGACGGGCGGCTCCTGGACGTCCTGCGCGCGCTGGCCGACGCGATCCGCCGCGCCGGTCCGCTGAACCGGACCCGGCCGCTGCCGTTCGACGTGGCGTGCTTCCTGCGCGACGTGGTGTTCGACCCGGACGATGACCGTGAGCCCGCCTACGTCGCCCTCGAGGCGTCGTTCGCCAGGGACGGCAACGGCGATCACCTGTTCACCGTACGCGAGCCGCACTGACGCCGCCGGGCCGGTCCGTGCGCCCACCGGACCGGCCCGGACCGTCACCCCGATCCGCTACTGACCATTTCGGAGGAGCACATGGCCACCCTGCCCGCGCCGACGGACGTCCAGGTCGCGTCCGGCGTCCCGGAGGTCGAGGCGTACCGGGCCGCGCTGGAGGAGCTGTCGCTGTTGCGGGCCCGCGCCGAGCGGCGCCGCGCGGCGCTGGAGGAGCTGCGCCCGAGCATCGGCGACACCGCGTACGGGCGGGAGCTACGGGACCGGGCCCGTAGGCGGTGCGACGAGGCGGCCGCGGAGCTGGACCAGGCGGTGGCCGCGATCGGCGCGCTCGAGGCGGATGCGGCGCGTGCGGGGGCGGACGCGCTGGCGCGGTTGCGGCTGTCGGCCGAGGTTCGCGCTGCGCGGCGGGCCGCCGAGCAGGCGGCGCGCCGGGCGCGCCAGGGCCGGGTGTGACGGTGTGCGGGCGGGTCCTCGGGCTCGGCGCGGGCCGCCCTCGACGGGGCGCCGGCGCCGGACGGCGGAAGGGGGTGTGAGCAGCGATCATGCTCCTGGCCTGCGAAAAGTTTGTCCCTCATGTTGACAACGTTTAGGGGTCGAGCTAACTTTGTCCCCGTAAGAGACAAGGTTTTACGGAGGACGAAATGACCGCCCAGACCCCCACCGCCCAGACCCCCCGCCTCGCCCCCGGCGAGCTGCGCCGCCAGGTCGCCGGGTACCTGATCGAGCACGCCGCCGACGCCCACACCGCCGCGCGGATCGCGACCGCGCTGAACCGCTCGAGCGGCGCGGTGGGCAAGGCCCTGGAGACCCTGGCCGACCAGGGGCAGGCGGAGAAGATGAGCGGCAAGCCGGTCACCTACCGCGCCACCCTTTCCACCTCGGCGGCCGCCACCCAGCCGATCGGCGCCCGCGCCGCCGCCGCCCGCGCGGTCTCGGCGAGCCCGGCCGTGCAGTCCCTTCAGACGACCGTGAACGGCCCGGTGACGCGCCCGAACGGCCAGACCTACCACCCCCGCACGCTGGCCGGTCTGTCGGACGTGACGGCGCTGCGCAAGCTGCGCGCCGCCGGGGTTTCCGCCCTGCTGTACGGCCCGCCCGGGACCGGCAAGACCTCCCTGATCGAGGCCGCGTTCCCCGACCTGATCACGGTCGCCGGTGACGGCGACACCGCCGTCGCCGACTTCATCGGCGAGTACGTCCAGACCCCCGACGGCCGATACGAGTTCGTCTACGGGCCGCTCATCCGGGCGATGCAGGAGGGCCGCGCGCTCCTCATCGACGACGCGACGCTGATCTCCCCGAAGGTACTGGCGGTCGTCTACCCGGCGATGGACGGGCGGCGGGAGATCGTCGTCAAGGCCCACAAGGGCGAGACCATCACCGCCGCCGAGGGGTTCTACGTGGTCGCCGGTCACAACCCCGGCGTGCACGGCGCGATCCTGACCGAGGCCCTGTCCTCCCGGTTCGCCGCGCAGATCCAGGTGTCGAGCGACTACGACCTCGCCGCGAAGCTGGACATCCACCCCAAGGCGGTCCGGGTCGCGAAGAACCTTTCGACCAAGCAGGGCAACGGTGAGGTCGGCTGGGCGCCCCAGCTGCGGGAACTGCTCGCCTTCTCCAAGATCGCCGAGGTCCTCGGGCTCCCGGCCGCCGTGTCCAACCTGGTCGGGGTCGCGCCGGAGGAGGACCGGGAGGTCGTCAGCGAGGTCGTCCAGACGGTGTTCGGCGACGAGTACAAGCCGCTGGCGCTCGGCGAGCAGATCTGACCAGCGGTCCGGGGTCCGGGCCCGCCTCGGCGGGCTCGGGCCCCGGACCGCTGGCCGGCCTGCCCTGCCCCGAAAACGTTGTCTCTTGAGTTGACAACGTTTCTAGGTCGAGCTAACTTTGTCTCCATAAGGGACAATGTTACGGAGGACGACATGACCGCCAGCCACATCAGCACCGAGAACACCCGCCGCCCCCGCGCCTACGGCAAGTGGCTCAAGCTGTCGGCCGCCCTGACCGACGCCGTCGCCGACATCGCCGACCGCGACGACCTGACCGTCACGATCGTCCCCGGCGCGGGCCGCGGCGCCCCCGGCTGCTTCGTGTTCGCCGTCGCCGACATCGAGCTGAACGGCGAGTTCCTGAAGGTCGACGCCGCCACCTGCGACCCGATGCGGACCGGCGACCGCAACCGCTACCCGGCGCTGTGGGGCGTGCTGACCCACGAGGCCGCCCACGCCCACCACAGCCGGTGGACGCACGGCGCGGCGGGCGCGACCGGCGCGCACGTGGAGGCCGCGATCCTCCTGGAGGAGTCCCGCATCGAGGCCGGGCAGCTTCGCCGCCGCCCCGCCGACCGGCGGTGGCTGCGGTCCTGCGCGACCGAGATCGTCATGCACGGCTTCACCGCCAACGGCGACCAGACGCTGACCGACTGGCAGGCCGCGCACGCCGCCGCCCTGATGCTCGCCCGCCGCGACGCGGGCGTGTTCGACGCCCACGAGGTCGCCGACGTCGAGGCCCTGGTGACCAAGACGCTCGGCGCGGGCCGCCTCGCCGACCTGCAGGCCATCTGGCAGGCCGCGCACGTCACCGCCGACACCGACGCCGCCACGATGCTCGACCTGGGCCGCCGCTGGTGCGACGTCGTCGGCGTCGACCCCGACAAGCCCAGCGACCCGAACGCGGCCGGTCAGGGCGGACAGCAGCAGAGCGGCAACGGCCAGCAGGGCGGCAACCCCGGCGGGTCCGGTCAGCAGGAGCCGCCCGCGCCCACCCCGCTGGAGGAGGCGGTCGCCAGCGCGGTCAAGAAGGTCGAGAGCAAGGAGCGCCGCGACCACGCCGCCGAGCGCGCCGAGGCCGAGAAGGTCGCCAAGGCGATCCAGGAGGCGGAGAAGGCCCGCCAGGCCGCCGAGGACGTCTTCAAGGGCGACGGCACCGCCGCCCCCGGCGGCACGTCCGGGTACACCCGGTTCAGCGGGACCCGGACGGCCACGGCCGCCGAGCAGGGCGCCGCGCGCCGCCTGGCCAAGCTGCTGCGGGGCGCCGCCCACCGCGAGCGGGCCGTCACCGTGACCACCTCGGCGACGCCCCCCGGACGGCTGCGGATGCGGGGCGCGCTCGCCGCCGACGCGCAGCGGGCCGCCGGTCAGAAGCCGACCGCCGAGCCGTTCCTGAACGTCCAGCGCCGCCACGTCCCCAACCCCCCGCTGCGCGTCGGGATCGCCTGCGACGTGTCCGGCTCCATGGGCCCGCTCGCCGAGCCGGTCGCCTCCGCCGCCTACATCCTCAGCCGGGCCGCCTCCCACGTCCCGGACGCGACGGCCGCCAGCGTCATCTTCGGCCGCTACGTCCGGGCGGTCACCCGTCCCGGCCAGGCCCCCAAGGACGTCGCGACCTGGCCCGCCGGTGACGGCAGCCACGAGATCGGCGGCGCTGTCCAGGCCCTCGACCAGGTCCTCGGGCTCGCACAGCCGGGCGCCGCGCGGCTCCTGGTGATCGTGTCCGACGGCAAGTTCGCCCCCCGGGAGATCAACGGGGGACAGGCGCAGATCGACCGGCTGGTGAAGTCCGGGTGCGCGGTGCTGTGGCTGGCGCTCGGCGACGCGAAGCCGATGAAGGGCGCGCACCTGGTGTCCCTGACCGACCCGGCGCAGGCCGCCGGGATCATCGGCCAGGCCGCCGTGAAGGCCCTGCGGAGCGCCTGACCGGCGCCGCCGCCCCGCGGCCGCCCACCCCGGGCGGCCGCGGGCCCAGCCGCTCGAGCGGCCCGTACGCAAAGGAGGAGACCGTGCACACCCCCAAGCCCACCCCGATACCCGGCCGCACGGCGCGCGGCCGCGTGACGCCCGTTCAGACAGCCGCACGCCCGCACCGGCCAGCCCCCGTGCGGAGGCGCGCGGCGCCCACTAACCTTGTCCGCATGAGCGACAAGCGGCCCGTGCAGTACCTCGACATGGTGGGGGTCGGCAAGTGGTTCGACGTGCCCGGCCCCACCGTCGCCAAATGGCGCCGCCGCTACGCCAGCTCCCACCCCACGCCGGTCCCCGACGTGATGGTCGGGGACCGTAACCCCGGATGGGCGGAGGACCGCGAGCCCGAATGGCGGGCGTGGTACGAGTCCCGCCCGGGGCGCGGCGCCGGCGGCGGTCGCCCACCGAAGAGCGCCTAACAGGCCGCTACAGCCGACACGGGACCGCCCCGCACCCCCTCATTCCCTGGGGGTGCGGGGCGGTCCGCTGTGGCCGCTACAGCGGCGCCGTGGCGGTCAGGACGGGCCCGGCCGCGGCGCGCGGCCGCCGCTCGCGTCCGGCGGGGCGCACACCACGGCGCGGCCCTCGGCGATCGCGTCGAGGATCTGCCGCGGGGTCGGCGCCGGCGTGATACGCCTCGCGGCCGCGAGCATCCCGCGCCGGAACGACGCGCGCGGGCCCGTCCGGGTGTCGGCGTACGGCTCCGCGGCCGCCGCGATCTCCCCGGCGGCGCGCTCGCGCAGCTCCCGCTCGTGCTCGGGCTCGGACGCGAGCCGGTACGCCTCGACGGCCCGCCACACCACCGCGTTCTGCTCGGCGCCGCCGGGGAACTCCTGCAGGAGCGTCCACACCGCGTCATAGCCAGCGCGCTGGTGCGGCGGGACAGCGGACGGGCTGGGGACGAAGGCGGGCAGGTCGTCGTGCTGCGGCTCCGTCACGCTGCGGCCCTCCAGTCCTCGGCCCACTGGAAGTCCACGCCGGCGGCGGCCGCGCACTGCTCATCCTCGGGCCGGTCGCCGACCATCCGCCCCAGGTGCGGCGGGTAGTACTCCGGGAACGTCTCGGCGAGCCGGGTAGCGGCCACGATCAGCAGGCCGGGCGCCGGTTTGCGGCACCAGCACCGCGCGTCCTCTGGCTCGGTCGCGGCCGGGTGGTGCGGGCACCAGAGCAGGTAATCGATGAGGTCCTCAGCCTGCCGGCAGGTCTCGGCCATCGCCGCGGCGACCGCGTGCCGGGAGACGTGCCCGAGGGCGATGCCGCCCTGGTTCGACACGCCGACGACGCGGCCACCTGCGTCCTTCCAGCGGCGCATCAGCGTCACGGCCTCGGGGAACACCTGGACGTCGGCGGGGCCGTTGACGAACCGGCCGAGCTGGTCCTTGCCGCGTCGGACGGTGCCGTCGATGTCGAGGTACAGGACGGGCACGGGCCGCCGGGACGGCGGCGGGTAGCTGGCGGGGACGGTCACGGGTTCTCCTCGCTGCGGGTGGTGGGCTGGCGGTGGACGGCTCGGAGCGTGTCGGCTGCGGCGGCGAGCGCGACGCGCGCGTCGGCCTGGTCGGCGAGGGCCTGCGCCCAGGCGTGCCGGGCGTGGTCGGTCGCCGGGCCGGTGGGGTCGGTGATGCGGTGCCGCTCGTAGTCGGCGAGGGCCGCCTGCTCGGCCTGTCCCGCCTCGAACAGGTCACGGCGGGCGGCGCTGACGCGGTCCTCGGCGTCGGCGAGGGCGAGGTCCCGGCCGGCCGCTGCGGCGCGGGGCGCGGCGTCCTGGTCCTCGTCGGCGCGCGGGAGCTGCCGGGCCGCGGTGAGCATCACTGCCCTCCGATCACGCGGGCGGCGGCCTCGGCTCGGTCGCCGGGGATGACCTCGGTCGTGTCGGTCGCGCGGCGCAGCAGCGGGTACCGCTCCCAGTGCGCGCGGACCCGCTGCTGCTCCTCCGGGCTCATCGCGGCGTACCGGCCGGCGTCGCCGCCCCAGTGCTCCGGGGTGTCGGTCGGCGGGGCGCCGCAGATCTCGCAGCCTTCCGCGCGGCACGGGTACTCGGCGTAGCCGGTGTGGTTGCAGGTGTGCCAGCTGCACTCGCCGTGCGGGCAGTGCGGGCCCACGAGCCGGGGTCGGGGCGTAGGCGTCTCGGGCATCAGAGTCCTCTCCGGGGGGTGCTGGGGGCGGCGGTTCTGGGCTCGCCGGCGGGCGGCGGGGTTCAGGCCGATGGGGTCGTTGATCGCGTTCCAGAGGTCGTCAGGGCCCTCCAGGCGGGCGACCATGCGGGCGGTCTGCACCAGCAAGCCCGGCCACGGCTTGCCGACGGCGAGGGCCTCGGCGATGACGGCCTCCACCTCCCGCAGGTCGATGTCCTCGCGCGCCTCCCGGACGAGAGCGAGCAGCTCCCGCGTCGCGGGGCGCACGCTCGGGGTGTCGGTCATCGGGCCGCGATCTCGATCCGGTGGAGGGCGACGCCGGCGGCGAGCTGGCGGTGCAGCTCGGCGAGCCGCGCGGCGGCCTGGTCGTCCTTGAGGTTCAGCGCGCGGCGGGTGGCGGCGGGGAGGGTGACCCAGCAGCCGCGGCACAGGTACTGGCGGGCGGCGCGGGGCCGCAGCCCGCAGCCGGGGCACTGGTGCGGGTTGCGGGCGGGGGCGGTGGTGGTCATAGCAGCTCCAGTTGTCCGGTGGGGACCGCCCGGTGGGCGGCGGGTCGGGTGGCGCGCTGCGGCCTGGTGGGGCGCGGCGCGGGCGCCGGGGACGGCGCCGGGGCGGGGGCAGGGGCGGGGCGCGGCGCCCACGCGGGGATGCCGCGGTCCCGGCGGGCGGTCTGGACGGCGACGCGCTCGGCGCGGCGCTCAGCGGCGGACAGGCCGCAGACGTCGGCGAGGATCCGCTCGGCGGCACGGTTTGGGTCGCGCTCGCGGACGCAGGCGCCGCACCGGCCGATGACGTTGTCGTGCCGGCAGTACCGTTCAACGCCGACCTGCAGCGCCGCGTGGAGGTTCGCGCGGTTGCGGCGGCCCTCCGCCGACATCGGCCGGGGCTCGGGGATGCGGAACGGGTCGGCGAGCTGCTCGGCGTAGATCCGCATCGCCTCGAGCTGCGCGGGCGTCACCTTCGTCGCGCAGCAGTCCCCGATGAAGGACAGTGCGGAGGCGCGCAGCTCCTTCCCGCAGCGCAGACAGTGAGTGATGCCCTTGAAGGTCATGCCGCGGCTCCGAGGGTGAGCAGGTCGAGCTGGGCGGGCTGCGCCGCGGCCGCCAGGACCTTGTCCCGCCACGCCAGCGCCCACGCCGGGCAGCCCTGGCAGTACTGCGCCTCATGCGTGCAGCCCGGCAGCCGGATCGACTCCTTACGGGCGGTGTCTGACCACGCGAGGCTGTCGGAGGAGGCGAGCAGGTGCGCGACCTCGCGCAGCGCCCGCACGTTGATCCCGAAGGCGTGCAACCGCAGCGGCCGCCCCCACAGCTCGACGGCGTGCGCTTGGATGGCCTGGACGACCGCGACGACGGGCCGCGCGGACCCGCGGCGGCACACCGACCCGAGCCCGACCACCGGGTCCGCCGACAGGTCCACGCCGCGGGCGGCGTAGTCGTCCAGGTGCCGCAGGTACTCCGGGACGGTCCAGCCCTGCACGACCCGCACCCACGGGATCCACGGGAACCCGTCGGCGAGCCACTCGTAGGACGCGGTGGTGAGGTCCTGCTGATCGGCGACCGACAGGCCGGTGATCGCGCGGACGGTCGGCTCGCACGGGAAGTCCTGCGGCGCGGCGAAGTCCGGCAGGATCCCGACCTCGTCAACGACCCGGGCCGCCATCCCGCCGTAGGCGTCGGGGTCCTCGTGCCAGGGGAGCAGCGGATTGCCGGTGGTGACCGCCATGAACGCGCCGGAGTCCAGCACCCACCGGGCACCGGACACGGTCGGCCGGCGGCGCCGCTCCCGCTGCAGCCGGTGGATCGTCGGCGCGGAGTAGAACAGCGGCACGTCGAGGTCCGAGCGCGTCAGCCACGACGGGCGGTGCGAGCCGAGGTAGAACGTGAACCTGTTCATGCGGACACCGACGCAAGGTCGAGGAGATCGAGCTGAACGGCCTCGGTGGGCTGACACACGACCGGGGCCGAGGCTGGGGCGTCGTGGCAGGAGCATGGGCACACCCACCGGCACACCCGGTCGGCAAGCCACACCTGCGCGAGCTGCGTGAACTTCGGGCCGGTCGCGGATGCACCGGTCTTGTGCGCGTACGGCTCGGGGAAGTAGGCGGGCCGGCCGTCTTCGAAGACGATGAGGGCCGCGTAGTCGCGGAGCGGGGTTCCGGCGGCGCACTTGCCGTGTCGCCCGCGCCCGCAGTGGAGCGAGCGCCCCCACTCGCAGGCGCAGGTGGTGTAGAAGCCGGGGACCTCGGCGTGGGTCCTGCGCATCCGGGCGGTCCAGACGTGAACGCGGATCCACTCGGCCCGGTCGGGCGTGAGGGGCGGGACGGTCATGACTGCGCCGCCTGCCGGCCGACGAGCTTCTCGTGCTCCTCGCGCAGGGCCCGCGCCTCGCTGGCGCTCTCCTTGACGACGTGCAGCCCGCACAGGCACCGCACCCACCAGAAGTGACGCTCTCTGGTGCGCAGGCACGACCCGTTGGACTTGGTCGCCTCGTACCGCTCGGTCTGCTTGGCGACCACGACCAGGTGCAGCGGCTCGTAGCCGGGGATGCGGTGGGGGACGAACCGCGCCAGCGGCCCGGACCGGCGGTCGGGGTGCTCCTCCAGGTACTCGGCGCGGAGCTGCTCGAGTTCCGCGTCGGTCAGCCACGCGACGAAGTCGCCGCCGAGGTCCTTCGCGGACCAGCGCCGCCACTCGCGCAGCATCGGCCGGAACGGCTCGCGGGCCTCGTGCGCGGCGATCTCGATCGGGTCGCCGTCGCCGAAGTCGACCAGGTATCCGGCGAACGGCGGGGTGTCGCGGCGGATCACTTCCACGACCCGGCCGGTGATCCCGCCGTAGGGGCCGTGGAGCCGGACGCGGTCGCCCTGGCCGTAGGTGCGGGGGGTGGTCTTCACTGCTGCTCCGTGTTGATCGGGGTGACGTAGTCGGGGGCGTGCGCGGCGACCCAGGCGGCGCGCGCGGCCGGGTCGGCGATGTAGCCGCCGCCGGTGGACGGCGGCCGCGGGTCGGGCTGTCCGGGCCGCAGCGGTCCGGCGAGCTGACCGGCGATGAGCCGTTCAGTGGCGCGGCGGGTCCGGCCGATGTCGGCGGCGATCTCGTCGACGCCGGTACCGGACCGGTACGCGGCCCGGACCCGGCGGTACAGGTCGGCGTCGATCGGGGGCCGCAGCGCCGTCTCGAAGTCGCGCGGCGGCCGCGGCCGGCGGGCGGGGCGGACGCCGAGCGCGTCGAGCAGCTCCCGGAGGGTGGCGGCCGGGTCGGGGGTGCGCAGGGCCCAGGCGGCGGCGTGCAGCGCGGCCCGGCGCTTGGCGGTGGTCATGCGGTGGCCTTCGTGGTGCAGGTGAGGCAGGACCCGTCGGGGTCGAGGGCGGTGCCGCAGTCGGGGCACGGCTTCGCGGCTGCGGCCGGGCGGTGGGCCTCGGCGGGCTCGTCGGCGGGCTGCTGCGGAATGACGGGGCGCGCCGCGGCGGCGATGACGATGGCCTGCCAGCTGGCGTCCGCTGGGAGTTCCGCGCGGACGGCCTCGATCGACGCCGCGCCGAAGTCGGGGAGCGCCTGCAGCTGGGCCTTGGCCCGGTCGTACCGGGGGTCGCGTTCCTGCGGCGGCGGCCCGGAACGCTGTAGCGGCGCGTCAGCGCCCTTCCGGTGGTGGTGCGGTATCTGAGAACGATCTAGGTACGTACGGGCCTGACGGGGCCGCTGAGGCACCGAAACGGGCCGGTTCCGGCGCCACTCCAGGTAGCTGACGACGTCGGCGGGCGGGGCGGTGGTGGCCTCGGCGTAGTCCCGGGCGTTGCGCTCGAGCACCTCACGCACGCGGGGGTCGGGGTGGGTCACGGCAGCTCCCTTCGGACGGGGCGGCCCGCGGCGAGGCGGCCGGTGACGATGCGGTCGGCGCGGCGCGCGATCATGCGGTCCTTGATCTGCTGCTGCGTCGGGGCCGTCCAGCCGTGCCAGCCGGGGCCGCGGCTCCAGCGGCGGGCGTGGGGGAGCCCGTCGGGCAGGAGGCGGGGCAGGCCGCAGTGGCGGCAGCCGTCGACGGGCGTCAGGTCCGGCACGCCGGCGTCGGGGACCTGCCGCACGCGCGGGGTGGTGTGCGTCATCGCGCGTTCCTTTCAGCGGGGGAGTTCGCCGCGTCGGACAGGGCGGCGGCGACGTCGGTGGCCTGGGCGAGGACCGCGCGGTCCTTCGGCGCTTCCCAAGCCAGTTGCAGGGCGTAGGCGTCGATCTCGGCGTCCGAGGCGTCGGTGCCGTGCGCCTCGAAGTAGCGGGCGGCCTGCGCCTGGTAGGGGCGCCCGGCGAGGGCGAGGCGCTCGAGCGCGGCCGCGATGCGACGGTGGGTCAGCGGAATCTCGCGGGGCGCGGGCGCGGCCGGTCGCGGGTCGGTCTCGATCACCTGCAGCATCGGCGGCTGCGTCGGCCGGGCCTGGTCAGGTCCGGCGGCGCCATCGATGGCGCGCAGCGACGGCGGCTCGGCCTGTTCCTGGGCGTCCTCGGCGTCCATCGCGGCGCACAGGACGTCGGCGAGGTCTCCCTCCGCCCACGACTGCAGGTAGCGGCGCAGGTTCCGGACGGGCTTCCCGGCGCGGGCCGCGCGTTCGCGGGCGACCGCGATGGTGTGGGCGATGACGAAGTCGGTCAGTCCGTCTCCGTAGCGGCCACGCAGGTACCGGGCGGCCTCGCGCTCCTGCGCGGACTGACTGATCTTCTTAGTCTTCTGTAGTTCGTCTTCTCTAGTCTTCTGATTGGTTCCTGAAAACCCGTATCCGGTGCGACCAGGGAAAACGCCCGTTTCTGCAGGTCCGGCCGGTTCCTGAGAATCCGTATCCGGCGCGACCTGCGCAGATGCGTCTTTCCCCTGCTCGCGGCCGGTTCCTGAAAACCCGGATCCGGTGTGACCAGCAGAAACGTCTGTTTCCGCAGCTCGCGCCGATTCCTGAGAATCCGGAATCGGTTCGTCGGCGTCCCGGTCGCCGTCCGAGCCCTGTGGATAACCGTCACCGGCGCCGTGCGGATAGTCGTAGACCGTGACCTCGGTGACCATCTGCCCGTTGGGCTTCCGGTACGTCCGGCGCTCCAGGTAACCGGCCGCCTCCAGCTCCTCCTGGGCACGGCTGACCGCGTCGCGGCCCTCCCTGGTGCCCTTGGCCAACTCGGCGGCGCTCGCCGGACCCCGGCCGTCCTTGTGGCTGAGCATCCGACACAGCAGCCCGCGGGCCCGGTCGCTGAGCCGCGGGTCGCGCAGGACGCCGTTGGGGATGCGCGCCCACCCGTCCCGCTTGAGGCGCACCACCTTGACGCTCACGTGCACCCCTTCACTGCTTGTGGTCGGCGTTCCATGGTCCATACTATGCAAAGTGGCCTGTAGGCATATAGGCATACAGGCATTCGGGCAAAGAAGCCAGCGCGGGCGTAGGCGTCCCGTGCGACGATGGAGGGGTGGCAGACCCGATGGTTGACGTGAAGAGCGCGCGCAAGGCGTATGAGGAAGCGCAGGACGAGGCCCGCCTGGTGATTCAGCGCGCGCGCCACAGGCTCGGCGAGGCCATCCGCAACGCGCGCCTCGAAAACGTTCCGCAGGAGACGATCGCCAAGGAGCTGGGCCTGACCCGCGAGCAGGTCCGCCGCTTCCAGCGGGACTACGAGGACGCCAACGGCCTCGAGCGCCTGCGCTGACCCGGTCGGCTTCCGCTGTTCCCTGACTAGGAAGAGTGAGGCATGAACGCCGGGCACCCTCCGAACCCGCCCCGCCGAACCGCCCTGTACCGGCTGTACGACGCGAACGGCCTGCTGCTGTACGTCGGCATTGCCTATGACCCCGGGGCCCGCTTCTACCAGCACAGTCGAGAGAAGCCTTGGTGGCCAGAAGTCGCGCGCAAAACGGTGACCTGGCTCGGGGACCGGGAAACCGCTGAGCGCGCCGAAGTGACGGCCGTCAGAGGCGAAGCGCCGAAGTACAACCGTTCCGGCGTCGAACGCCCCGAACCGGCCCCGGTCATCGCCGACGACGGCGTGCAGGACGTGCCGGCCACCATCGCTAGGCCGCTGCTGACCCGCCTCATCGAGCAGACGCGCGAGGACGACCTGGTGAGCGCCCTGACCGTCCGCGGCCGCCGGCGCGTCTACCTGGTGACCCCGGACTTCTATGAGCGGGCGGTCAAGGCGCTCGACGCCGAGGCATGACGAGGCGGCCGGGCCCGATCGCACGCCCGGCCGCATCTGCCGCCGCCTGGTCACTGGCGCTTCCCGCGCCGCTGCTGACGGCGCCTGCCGCCTGACCGGTTCTTGCGCTTCGGCGTCCCCTCACGCCGCCCGATCTGCTCGTGGACTCCGCGCGGCGCGTTGAACGCCTCGCCGAGCCACATCCGCATCGGCCTGTTGATCGTGATCACCTTCCCCCGGTGCGTCAGCCGGGCCGGGCGCGTGCGGGCGCGTCCGGCCCGGCGGGTACTCATCCCGCGGCCGCCGTCGAGCCCCGCGGGACCTGCGGCCACCGCGCCTTTCCGAGGGCGGCGCGCTGCGCCTGTGGCATCGCCACCGGCGGCCGGCCGAGATAGTCCAGGCCCATCGCGCGCAGCCACCACGCGTCGACGCGGTTGTCGTCCTTCACGTCCAGGCCGGTGCGCTTGTAGAGCGCCATCCGCATGTCCGGCTTGGTCGCCGAGCCGCTGCCGGTGGCGTAGACCTTGAGCGTCCCGGGCGGCACCACGGCGACAGCGGCGCCGACGGCCATCAGGGCGTCCACGACGAGCCACCACAGCCCTCCGAGCTGGTGCAGCGCGTTCCCCTTCGACCCGAACGACGGGCCCTCCACGACGGCGAACGTCAAGACCCGGGCGGCCTCGGTGCGGGCAACCGCCTCGTCGGCGATCCACCGGAGCCGGTCCCTTTCGTCGGCGAGGTGATCTCCCGGGCCAGTGCGGATCGTGAGCAGGCTGCCGTCGGCGCACGCGACGCCGGTCGCCGTCAACGACAGATCGAGGCCGATCACGCGGGGTTCCACGGCCTCACCGCCTCGGCGTCGCGGAGCGCGTTCCGCAGGACCCTGGCGAACAGCTCGGCGGTGTGCGCCTGGCCCTGCAGGAACTGGCGCGCCGGCTCCGGCAGCTCCGCGGCGAGCTGGAGGGCGGCGGCGCCCCACGACTCCCACCGCTCGGGCAGGTCCTCGGGCCGGTCGGCGAGCAGCGCGGCCGGGATCCCGGTGGCGGGGTCGCCCGCCGCCGGGCCGGTGTGGCAGGCGCCCGCCGTGCCCCTGTTCGCTGCGGCGGGCGCCTCGTCGGTGTGGGCGGTCATGACGCGCCGCCCGTCCGCCCGGCGCGCCGCTCGAGCAGCGCGGCGGCCTGGGCCTGCGCCGCGCGCCGCTGCGCGATCAGCGCGGCGTAGTCGACGCCGGTCCGGTTCAGCAGGACGGGCCACGGAAGGTCCAGCGGCGCGCCGATCGCGCGGGACAGCGTCATCCGGTGCCACTCGTGCTCGTTCCGCAGCCGGGCGACCTCGTCGGCGAGCCGGTCGACGTGCGCGGCCAGTAGCGCGTGCCACTGGCTGCCCACCTGCTGGCGGGCGGTCTCGGCGTCCTGGACCATCCCGCGCAGGTCCTCCGGGAGCACGGGTCGCCGGTCCCGGCCGGCCCGGTACATGGGCGTGATCGTCACTGCCCCTCCTTGGGTTCGTGGTGAATGCAGGCCGGCCACCAGGCGCGGCAGTCGGTGGTGGCGCCGCGCGGGACCGGCATCGCCTCGTGGGCGCACTTCGGGCCGGACGCCCCGCGGCCGGCGAGCCGCCGGAAACGGCAGGTGCCGCAGCGGCGGCCACCGGCGGCCGGGTCATCGACCGGCGCGGCCTCGGGGTGCAGCGCTACCGGCTCCGGGAGCCGCAGGCTCAGCGGGTGCTGTCCGGCCTCCAGCGCGGCGAACTGGCGGCGGGTGTGCAGCTTGTCCTTGGTGAGCGGGCCCGGGGCGTGCCGGTCGGCGGACGGGCCCCTCACCGCCGCCACCCCTGCTCGCTGGTGTCGCGGCGGGGCGGCCGCGGGGCGGGCAGCCGGGTTCCGCCGTGGATGAAGGCGAGCCACAGCGCGACCAGAGCCCACCAGCCGAGCAGGCACCAGCCCCACGCCGGGACGGCGGCGAACACGACCTTGACGGCCTCCATCACTGGGCCTCCCCGCGGAGGGCTCGGGCGGCGTCGCGGTCCCAGGCGGCCCAGGTGTCGGTGAGGCCGGGAGCGCCCTCGCCGAGCGACCGCAGGTCATGGGCGCGGTCCACGAGCCTGCGGAACCGGTCCGCGGCCCAGCGGTCGGCGGCGGGCGCCCGGCGCCGGGACCGGCCGGGCGCCGCGAGCCGCGCCGCGCGAGCCTGCGCGGCGAGCGGCTGAATGAGGCGCGTCTCGATCGCGCGGACGGCCTCGTGCTCGTCCAGCTCCCCGGCGCGCGCCCGGCGGATGACGTCGTACAGCACACCGCCGGTCGTCTCGTCGCGGCGCCGGATGGCGTCCAGCTCGGCGAGCAGGTCCTCACGCGCCTTGTTCAGCTCGAGCGCGAGCGGGTTGTACGGCGCGTCGGGGCCGGTGAGGGGACCGGTGTCCATGTCCCGGATCTCGGCGTACCGATCCGGGGTCATCGGGTCGGCCATGGTCAGGCGACCTCACCGTGCGGGGCGTCCGCGGTGACCGGCGCGGGGGAGACGCCGCTGTCGGCCGGGTGGTCCTGGCCGTCGCCGGTGTCCGGGCGGGTGTCGGCGGGGCGCTGCTCGGCGAGCTGCAGGACGGCCGGCCCGCGGCGGGTCTGGACGCAGCCGGGGACGTGCTCGCCGGGCAGCTTGGCGTGGCAGTCGCCGCAGCGGGACGGGAGCCGCTCCAGCCCGTCGCGGAGCCGCTCGAGGAACTGCGGGGTGGGCTTCTGCGGGGTGGGCTGCACGGCGGGCTGCACGGGGTAGGCGCCCGACCCCTCGGCCCGCGCGACGTGCCGGACCAGCTCCCTCGGGATCGTCTGCTCTCCCTCGCCGGGGACCGCGAGCACCAGGCCACCGGCGTCCGAGCGGACCAGGTCGCCGCGCGTCCGCTCAAGGTCGGAGGTGAGGACCTCCACGCGGTGGCCGATGTGCTCCGCCCAGGGCAACGCTGGCGCGAGCTCCGCCTGACCCTCGGCGGCCGCGGCCCGCGCACCGGGCACCTCCAGGGCCGGCGCCGTCAGCGGGTCGGGCTGCGGCTGGAACTCCTCGGGCAGCTCACCGGTCTGGACCGTTCCCTGCGCCGCCCTGATCGCGTGCCCGGCCGCCTTCGTCTCCTCGAACGCGTTCTCGTAGACCTCCCGCATGAGCGCCTGGTAGCGGTGCAGGACCTCGATCGGGGAGTCGGGCGGCGGCGCCAGCTTCTGCGCGCCGATCACCATCCCGAGGCCGTCGATGCGCGTGACCGTCGCCGGGTCGGGGACGTCGGCGGTCCCCGCCATGAGGGCGACGACCTGGTGCTTGATCCGGATGGCGATGCCGCACGCCTCCGCGCGCCGCTCGGTCAGGCCGAGCGCGGCCTGACGGTCGGCGATCTGCTCACGGATCCGGTCGGCGTCGGCCTGCAGGCCGCGGAGCTGGTCCTCGTCGGCGGCGATGCTGCTGCGGACCTGGTCGAGGACCTGCCCGGCCACGATGCGAGTGAGGTCGTCATTGCTGGTCATGCCGTAGTCCTGTTCTGGGTCGGGGTGGGGGAAGGGCGCCGGACGGGCCTGGGGGACTCGGGTCGTCATGGCGTCGGCCTCCCTCGTCATCTCGGGGTGCGGCGCCCACGCCGGCGGCGGCTGCCGCGGGCGCGGGCGCGGATGCGGGTCAGTGCGTCGGGGGCGGGGTGGACGGTGTCGGCGGCTTGGTGAAGGGCGCCGCGGAGGCGGTCTTCCAGGGCCGGGGTGATCGGGCTCGGCCAGACCTCCAGGCCGCAGCCGCGCCGCCTGCACGCCAGCCGGTCCGGGTGCCCCGCGGCCCACCGTTCGAGGGCGTGCCGCTGCCGGGCGGTGAGCCGGGTGGTGAGGTGTCCTCGGGCGCACACGTAGGGCGTGCCGGTGGGGTGGCCGGGCCGCAGGTATCCGGTGAGGGTGAGCACCTCCTTGGCGAAGGTGCTCACCCAGCGGCCCGTCATGAGCGGGCCGCCTTCGTCACCGGTGACCGCCGCCCTCGAACACCTCGTCGTCGTCGTAGTGCAGGGGGTCGCCGAGCGGGGCGCCCGGCTCGTCCGCGGCCGCGCCACCGTCGCGGGCCGGGACCTGGTCGGGCTCGGTCCGGGCGGGCCCGTCGGCGGGGGAATCCTGCGCGGGCGCCGTGGGCCGCGCGGCCTGCCCGTCCGGGCTTTCCTGCCCAGCGGGCGCCTCGTTCGCGGCGGGTGCGTCCGGCGTGGCCGGGGCGGGCTTCGGCGTCCGCGCCGCGATGATCTCCTCCGCAGTCGTGACCACCGGCGGGAACTCGTCCTCGACAGTGATCTCGCGCCGCTCGAGGCTGCGCCAGATGATCGCGAGCTGCGCCGTGTCGAACTCGGTCCACCGGCCGTTCGGGCGGCCCTGCTTGGCCTCGAGCTGGTCGAGCGACACCCCGACGTCGGCGAACTTGGAGATGCAGTTGGCGATGCGCTGCGCCAGCGGCAGCCCGCCGCCCTCGCGCAGCGTGGCCTGGCACAGGTCCTTGGCCTCCTCCACGAACCACGGCGGGAGGACGGCGAGGATCATTTCCCGGACCCGGCGGCTGCCCTGGTTGGTGTTGTTCTCGTAGATGTCGCGCATGTCCGTCAGTGCGACCGGGCCGTCCTGGGTGTCGCGGATGTGGGGGACGATGAACGTCGACGCGACCCGGGTGTTCTCCTGGACGTCCCAGGCGAACGCCTGCATCTCCGACTGGTGGTACTCGTCGTCACGGCGCAGCTCGATCAGGCCGTGCTGCACGTGCCCCCAGCAGCGCGCCAGCTCCCGCGCCAGGTGCACGGTCGGGCCGGTGATCGCCGAGCCGCCGCGGCGGTAGCGGTAGAACGCGCGCTCGGCCAGACGCTCTTGCGCGCAGGAGTCCCGCATCTGCGCCTTCGCGCGCTGGATGTCGCGCGGGAACTGCTGCGCGACCTGGACGGCGGCGAGGACCTCCGCGGCGGCGCGGGACTGCTCGACCACCGTGCCCTGTCCGATCCGGCCGGGGGACGGCACGGGCGCGACGGCCGGGGCCTGGGCGGTGCGCGGACCGGCCGGGCGCTCGATCTGGTTGTTGCTCAAGGTGTCTCCTTCAGGAGGGATGTGTGGGGGAGGGGTGGGCAGCCGCCGCGCCTGCGCGGGGGCGGCTGCCCACGGGGCGGCCGCTAGGCCGAGCCGGTCATGAGCCCGTGACCTCGGCGAGGAACCGGGCCTCGGCCCAGGACGGCAGGCCGACCTGCTCCAGGCCCTCGATGTAGGGCGGCCAGTGGTTCTCGCGGCGGCACTTGGTGTAGAGGTCGATCGCCTTGCGGTTCTCGTGGCGGCCGGCGTCCAGCGCGAGGGGCTTGACCTCCACGACGCTGACCAGATACGGCGCCGTCTTCTCCTGGACCACCAGGTAGAAGCGGATGTCCTCGGCGAGGCCGAGCGCCTTGACGGCGTCGACGTACCACGCGCCCTGCAGGTGATAGCCGAGCTCGAACATCTGCTTGGAGATCGATTCGCGGGACGCCGACTTCGCCGTCTTGTAGTCGGCGAGGTACATCCGGCTGCCCGGCTCGACGTCCGGTAGGAAGTCCAGCAGCGCGCGCCGCCACACCCCGGACGGGCCGTCCTTCCAGAACAGCGCCTGCTCGGCCTTCCCGGCGCCGCCGAGCAGGACCGAGGCGAGGTCGTGCTCGCGGAGTTTCTCGGCCATCGCCTCGACCACGTCGTAGTCGGCGGACTTGAGCGGGATCGCGCCCTCGGCGTATGCCTGGTCGCGCTTCTGCTGCGCCTTCTTGGTCCGGTAGGTGTCGGCCTCGACCTTGACCAGTTCCGGGCCGGACCCGAGGACGAGCTTGTGCGCTGCCGACCCGAGGTCCATCTCCGGTGTCCGCTTGTGCATGCCGGTGTCCAGCTCGTACCGGAACCGTTCGGGGCAGGTCGCCAGCAGCCGCCGCACGAGGCTCGAGCTGAGGCTCTCGGCCGGGCACGGGTCGGCGTGGTAGACCTCCGGCGCCATGTCGTACACGCCGGGCTTGGTCACCGACAGCGGTCGGCCGCCGTCGGAGGAGGCTTCGGTCGTCACGGTCACGGTCACCACCACCCGCAGGTGCGGCAGGCGTGCCGGCCCCGGCCGGTCTGCACGGTGAGGCACACCGTGCAGATCCGGCCGCGGCGGCGACCGCGGAGGTTGGCCGCGAGTCGTCTCACTGGTCGGCCCCGTTCAGCCCGTAGTCCTGCGCGCTGGGCAGGGGCCGGACGACGGTGGGGAACCCGTGCGCCGAGTCGGTGTCGGCGCACCGCGCGATGACGTCGGCGGGCAGTGGCCGCCGCAGGTCCGCGGGGCGGGTGGGCATGTTCTCGTTCACCGGTCGGCTCCTTCCTGGTCGTGGGCGGTGAGGCCGTGCATCGTGATGAGGTCGCCGATCGGCAGGTCCGGCACGTTGATGTCCTCGGTGCCGAAGCTCGGCTCGCGGCCGCGGTCGCGCAGGTCGTGCCAGGCGCCGGTGTGGACCCACGACCGCCCGTAGCGGTCGACGTAGGCGCGGTTCAGGTCCCAGGCGGTTCCGTCCGCGTCGGTCCACTGCTCGCGGATCCGCCGGACGAGGGACATCGGGCCGTACAGGCTGATGGCCTCGTCGGTGAAGCCGACCGGGACGCGCTTGCTGGTCCGGCTGCACACCAGGTCGACGTAGGGCTCGCCGACGGTGTCGTCGTTGTCGACCAGGACGCCGAGCCAGGTGTCGCCGTCCCGGTCGGACCAGACGTCGTCTTTCTGCGGCGGCCAGTCGGCCGGGGCGATCCGCTCGACCGTCACGGCCTTGTTGGCCTCCTGCGTGCGGTGCAGGGTGCCGTTGACGTCGAGGATCAGGTAGCCGGGGCCGCCGTCCCGCTTGAAGGTGCCCTCGATCGTGACGCGCAGGTGCTCGCCCTCGCGGTAGTCGCTCACACCGCACCGCCCGTCATGTGCAGGCGGGTGGTGTCGCAGTGGCGCCAGGCCGCGCGGGTGAGGTCGATCAGCAGCTTCTCGAGCCGGTGCTCGACCACGAAGGACAGGTTCGCCAGCGCCGCGGTGAGCTTCTGCTCGGCGGCCTCCTCCATCCGGTCGGGGTCGGTGTCGGCGTCCATCTCCGCCGGAGTGGTGTAGCCGTCGCGGACGTCGTCCAGTTCGGCGCGGGCGCCGTCGACGTTGGCGTCGAGGCCGTCGATGGCGTCCAGGTCGCGGGCCGCGATCTGCGCGCGGGTTCGCGCGGCGGTCAGCGCGTCGACGAGCAGGTGCCCGGCTTTCGCGGCGCGGGCGGTGAGCGGGTCGGCGTGCTCGGCGAGGACGGCGGCGACGTCGGCGGACGCGGCGGTGCAGGCGCGGCAGGCGGCGTCGCGCAGCCTGATCGCGTCGACCAGGTCCGCGAGGGCGGCGTCCCGCTCGGCCGGGGTCAGGTGCGGCGCGACCTCGGCGAGGTCGTCCGCGTGGGACATGTTGGGGAAGGTCATCGCCCGGTAGGCGATGGCCTCGACCTCTCTGCGGGACGGCGTCCGCCGTACCGCGATAGTCTGGGCTGTCATCTCGTGCTCCGTTCTCCGTGCAGGGGTGTGGGTGCGGGCCAGGGCCTGGCGGTTGTAGGGCAACCGCCGGGCCCGTGTGCTGTCTGGCGTCATCACCTGCCGCGCTCGCGCATGAAGCGCTCGACCTCGGGCCACGGGTAGCGGACGCCGGCGCCCTGACCGGTGAAGTCCGGTCCGGCGTCCTTTCCGTGCCTGCGCTGGCTGCGCCACTTGCGCAGGGTGTTGGGGCTGAATCCCGTGTACTCGGCGACCTGCGCGCTGGTGGCGTAGCCGACGAGGGCCGGGCCCGTGGTGTGGCCGGTGCCGGGCTTCTTCGCGGTCGCGCTGCTGGTGCGGCGGGTCATGCCGCCCTCGGGAAGTCGAGACCGGCGTCCAGCTCGAGGATCTCGGCGAGGACCTTGCGGAGCGCGGGGCGGGGGACCGCGCCGCGCTCGATCCGGCTGAGCTGTCCCTTGGAGATGGGGGCGCCCTTCTGCCCGCACAGGTCGGCCAGTTCCTCCAGCGTCAGTCCCTTGCGGCTGCGGGCGATCGCCATGGGGGTCAGCCCATCCGCCCGCCTGTGGGGCGGTGTCGCCCGGGTGGGGGTTGTGGGATCTTGTGGCATGCGGGAAACATAACACAACATGCCACAAGGGAAGCGAAAGTGTGTTCGCCCACACTCGAACGGGTGTTCGCCCCGCCGGGGGACGGCGTTCGCACGGCTGTTCGAGTGACCAAGGTCTCCCCGCGTCGCTACCCTCGCGGGCACGGCATGTTGCGTTATGTTGCGTAAACCTGCGTCGGGGGTAGAGATGACAAGGAGAAACGATCATGGAGCCGCACGAGCGACTCAGCGAAGCGTTGGACCGCCGACGTAGAGAGCTGGGGATGACCTGGCGGGCGATCGCCACGGCCGCCGACATCTCCTATGAGGCACTGCGCGCCATCCGGCGCGGCGACTACCGCGCCAGCGACATCACCGCGGCCGCCATCGACAGGGCGGTGCGGTGGGAAGACGGGTCCGTCGAGGCCATCTATGACGGCGGGGACCCCACCCCCCTGGCCGAGGAGAAGTCCCGGCGCAGCGCCGGCCGCAAGGGGCGGCCCGAACTACCGCGCTCCGAGGATGAGGCTCTGGCCGTCTTCGAGGCACGGCTTGAGGAGCTGGTCGAGGCGAAGCTCGGCCGGGCGCTCAGCACCCGGGAGCGACGGGTCGTTATCCGGTGGGCCGAGACTATGGATGAGACGCTGGAGGCAATGGAAGGCTGACGTCCCAGCCAGCGGGAACCTACTGACTCGTCAGTAAACACCGGGTTACCAAAACCTTACCTTTGAGCAAGGCGCGACACTTGTAACGCTCCAACCAAATGTGTGAATGTGTGACTCTCACGTACCTCCCGTACCTCCCGCTGGGACGGTTCGACGCTGAGTCACCCCGCGAGCACAGAAAGATCCAGCGAGGACGCCCCCCGAGTCAACACAGGAACAGCTTTCATGTTCGAGTCCTTGCTCCCGCTGCTGTGCACCGCCATGTGCATAGCAGCCGTCGCCGCCGTCTACAAGGTGCTGTCCACCGAGCTGAGGAAAATCCGCGCCCGTCTCGACAGAATCACCGCCCTTAAAATCCGCGAGCTGGAGATACTCGAGCACCACGGCGAAATGGACGAGGGTCCCGCCGGCGGACAGGACCTCAGCGACGAAGACCTCGACGCCGCCGTCGACCACATCATCAGCCAGATCAACGCCGGGCCGTACGTGCCATACCACGTGCGGCCCGACCTGCCCCCGGAGGTCGGCGTCGTGCGGTGGCAGTCACCGGACGGCCCCGTCGCCCTGACCAGCACCGCCAGGCGCCCGGCAACCAGACGCCGCCGAGCCCGCCACACCCTCAACGGCCTCGCCGCCGTCCCTGTCGCGCTCGGCGCGCTGTGGCGCAACCTCACGGCCTCGGTGAGCGCGAAGGTCGGCACGGCGGCCGCCGCCGCGAGCCTCACCCTGGTCCCTGGGCCGCTCACGATGCAGGACGGCTCTGACGACCCGCTTTGGGTGGAGCGGCCGCCGGGCGCCTCCGCGCGGGACCTGTTCTCCCGCGACCTGAACACCTGGGCCTCGATCTTTCCCTTCTGGCCGACGCGCGCCACCACCAGGGCGCGGCCGCCCTGGGTGAAGCACACCCCCGCGCAGCCGTCCGACTCGGACGCTCGCGACCGCGGCCCACTGCCGCCGGTCCAGGCCCCGGCGCCGAACGCCAGGGTCGGTGTGCCCGCCGCGCCGGGTCAGCCGGTGATCCCGCTCCCGTCGCCCTCGGCGTCCCCGTCCGGCTCCCCGTCGCCCTCCGTCTCCGCGACGCCGACCAGCTCCCCGACCCCGACGGCCTCGCCGACCCCGACGGACGACGCCTCTTTCGATGGCAGGCCCACGCCCGGCCCGAGCGGCTTCACGAGCGAAGCCGCCTCGTCCTTCCCGGGCGCCGGCCCCTCGCCGCTGCAGACGACGGTCACCGTGACCGCCGCAGCGGTGTTCAGCCTGAACTAGCACGCCCCGCCGCGCGCCACCTGGGACTCCTCGCCGTCCCAGGTGGCGCGTACTGTTCGGCAGCACCAACCCCCCAACCAGATGGGACACCTATGGCCATCTACGACCGCTGGCACCTATCGCACCCGGAAAACCACCCCGGGTGGAAGCACAAGGACCCCGCCCAGCGCCTGGAGCCGTGCAAGTGCGGCCGCGGCAAGAACAAGCTCTACCCCACCAGTGACCACGGCTGCGCGCAGCGCTGGCAGGTCCGCTGGAACGTGACCGACCCCGAGACCGGCAAGCGCAAGCAGCCCAAGCGGAACTTCGCCCTCCGCGGCGGCGGCCGGGACGAGACCGACCCGGAGGTCTACGCCGAGGCGTTCGAGGCGAAGGTCATCTCCGAGCTGAACGAGGGCCGCTACATCGACCCGACCGCCGGCCGGGTCCAGTTCCGCGTCTACGCCGTGGACGTCATCGAGAACCGCACGCTGGACGAGGGCACCCGCGTGCTGATGCAGCAGCGCATGGAGAACCACGTCTACCCGGTCATCGGGAACATGGAGCTGTCGGTGCTCGCGCGCCGCCCGTCCCTGATCCAGGGCCTCATCCGGAACCTGCAGAAGAAGGGCCTGAGCGCCGACTACATCGGCGTTCTGATGGCGCACGTCTACACCGTCTTCTCCTCCGCGATCGCCGACGAGAAGGTCGCCCGGAACCCAACGAAGTCCAAGGCGGTGCGGCTACCGCCCGTCCGCAAGAAGAAGGTCGTCCCCTGGACGGTCGACTACATCTGCGCGATGCGCGACGAGCTGCCGGAGCAGTACGCCGCGATCGTGGACGCCGGCGCCGGGCTCGGCCTGCGCCGCGGCGAGATCTTCGGGCTGTCGCCGGACGATATCGACTGGCTGCGCGGCATCGTGCACGTCAGGCGTCAGGTCAAGCGGATCAACGGCAAGTTGATCTTCGCCAGGCCCAAGGGGGACAAGGAGCGGGAGGTCCCTCTACCGGAGTCGGTGAAGCTCGCGCTGTCGGAGCACGTGCGCCGGTTCCCGCCCCGGGAGGTGACGCTGCCGTGGAAGACCCGCGATGGCGCGCCGCACACGGCGCTGCTGATGTTCCCGGGGCCGCGCGACGCCTGCCGCACCGACGTGTTCCACCGGGACCACTGGCGGCCCGCCCTCGAGCGTGCCGGGATCGTTCCGCGGCCCAAGAAGGGGCAGAAGCGGCCGCCGGCGCGCGAGCACGGCCTGCACGCGCTGCGGCACTACTTCGCCTCGCTGCTCCTGGCGGACGGGGAGGACATCGTGGCGGTCAGCGAGTGGCTCGGGCACGCTAACGTCCAGACGACCACGACGATCTACGGTCACCTGATGCCGCACAGCCGCGGCCGGATGCGCCGCATCATTGACGCCGGACTCCGCAGGAGTGCCCCCGATGTGCCCTCGATCTCCCCGAATCAGGAGAAACCGCAGCTCATCGCCGGAACGTCGTAATAGAAGAGATAGTGGCCGTTGAACACGACGCCCTGCTGGTCGCACTCGCTGTACCGCACCCGCAGCCGATGCGCGAAGATCTGCCCCATACCGCCACATCCTGCCGCACCCCTTAAGCAGCGGATTGCCACCCCCCAAATGATCTCGTTGCCGAGCGCGGCGGAGGATATAACCATCGCTTCTGGGGTCGAGAAGAACCATCTGTTGGACTTCTGGTCGTCGGGCGCCGAGCATGGGAGGTGACACAGCAGCCCACCAGGGAGGACCCCATGGAGAAGGCCATGCACCCCGAGGACATCACCCGCCTGTTCGTCGAGCGCTCCAACGCCGGCGACGCCGCCGGGGTCGCCGCCCTCTACGAGGAGGACGCCGTGCTGGCCTACCCGCCCGGCTCCCAGACCGTCGGACGCGAGGCGATCCGCGAGCTCTGGGAGAAGGTGCTCGCCGGACGCCCGCACTTCGAACCCGAAGAGCCGCTGCCCACCCTGGTCAGCGGCGACATCGCCCTCACCTCCACCCCGCCCCGCGACGGCGCCGGCGCCCGCGCCCAGGTCGTCCGCCGCCAGCCCGACGGCAGCTGGCTCCGCGTCCTCGACCAGCCCGAGTTCGTCACCCCGGGCGCCTGACCGGCCGTGCCCCGGACACGCCGCGACACGCCCGCGCGGCGGCCGGGGCGGCCGGGGCGGCCGGGGCGGGGCCCGGGGGAGGCGACGGGTCAGCTCGCGAGGAACTCCAGCAGGTCCCGGTTGAAGCGCTCCTTGTCGCCCGGCACCATCGCGATGCCGTGCGAGCCGCCCTCGTAGACCTTCAGCGTCGCGTCCGGGATGATCTGCGCCGACTTGCGGGCGGTCGCGTCGATCGGGACGATCTGGTCGTCGTCGCCGTGCACGATCAGCGTCGGCACGTCGAACTTCTTCAGGTCGTCGGTGAAGTCGGTCTCGGCGAACGCCGTCGTGCAGTCCACGCCCGCCTTGATGCTCTCGTGCATCGCCATGAACCAGAACGCGTCCTTGTTGCCCTGCGTCACCTTGTTGCCCGGACGGTTCGCGCCGAAGAACCCCTCCGCGCTGTCCTTCCAGAACTGCGACCGCTCCTTCAGGATCCCGGCCTTGATGTCCTCGAACGCCTGCGCCGGGACGCCCTCGGGATTGGCGTCGGTGCGCAGCATCAGCGGCGGGATCGCCGACAGCAGGACGGCCTTGGCGACCCGGGCGGTGCCGTGCCGGCCGATGTAGCGGGCCAGCTCCCCGCCGCCCATCGAATGCGCCACCAGCACGACCTCGCGCAGGTCCAGGGTGCCGAGCAGGTCGGCCAGGTCGTCGGCGAAGGTGTCGAAGTCATAGCCGTCCCACGGCTGCGAGGAGCGGCCGTGCCCGCGCCGGTCGTGGGCGATGCCGCGGTACCCCGCGTCGGCCACCGCCTTCATCTGGTCCTCCCACGCGTCGGCGTTCAGCGGCCAGCCGTGGATGAACACCACCGGCGGGCCCGAACCCCAGTCCTTGTAGAAGATCTCGTTGCCGTCGCGCGTCGTGACGAACGCCATCCGTCCAACCCCCTGACGTATCGGTGCGATCCCGGCGACCTTCCCGCGACGGCGCGCCGGTACCGGCACCCCGGGGCCGGGGACGGCAAACCCCGGTCGACCTTTCTTTACCGGCCCGCGCCGCCCCGCCCCGGCTGAAGTCTCGGCAAAGGCGGGCGCGTGCCCGCGGGCGCCCGGCACCGGCGCGGCTACCGTGCGGGCATGCCGCAGACGCCCGGCGACAGGCCCGCATACGCGCCCGCCGACGTCCCGCCCGACGCGCCCCCCGCACCCCCCGACCCACCCGAACCGGGGACGGCGGCCGACGGACGGCCCGGCCCGCGGCGGGTACCGGCATGGCTGCCCCGCGCGTTCGTGCTCGCCGGCGCCGTCGTCCTGGCGTTCATGGCGCTGCTGTGGCTGCTGCAGCGGCTGCGGGACCTGCTGCTGGTCGTGCTGGTCTCGCTGTTCCTGGCGTTCGCGATCGAGCCCGCGGTGAACTGGCTGGCGGCGCGCGGCTGGCGGCGCGGCGCCGCCACCGGGCTCATGTTCGTGGTCATCGGGGCGCTGCTGGCCGGGTTCCTCGGCGGGATCGGGTCCCTGCTGGCCACCCAGACCACCCACCTGATCAACAGGTTCCCCGGCTACGTCCGGCAGGTCATCGACTGGGCCAACGCCACCTTCGGCACCCACCTGTCGCGCGACACCCTGTTCCAGCGGCTCCCCACCGTGACCGGCACGCTGTCGCGGCACCTGTCGTCCCTGGCACAGAACGTCTGGGGGATCGGCGCCACCGCCTTCGGGGTGGTGTTCAAAGGGCTCGGGGTGCTGCTGTTCACCTTCTACCTGTCGGCGCAGGGCCCGCAGCTGCGCCGCACGGTGTGCTCGCTGCTGCCGCCGCGCCGCCAGCGCGAGGTACTGCGGGCCTGGGAGATCGCGATCAGCAAGACCGGCGGCTACATCTACTCGCGCGCGCTGCTCGCGCTGATCTCCGGGATCGCGCACTACGTCGCGCTGGCCCTGCTCGGTGTCCCGTACGCGGCGACGCTGGCGCTGTGGGTCGGGGTGGTGTCGCAGTTCATCCCCGCGGTCGGCACCTACCTGGCCGGCGCGGTACCGGTGCTGATCGCGCTGACCCGCTCGCCGGCGACCGCGCTGTGGATCCTGCTGTTCATCGTCGCCTACCAGCAGGTGGAGAACTACCTGCTGCAACCCCGCATCACCGCCCGGACCCTGGACATGCACCCGGCCGTCGCGTTCGGGCTCGTGCTGGCCGGGGTCGCGGTCGCCGGACCCGTCGGAGCGCTGGTCGCGCTGCCGTTCGGCGCGAGCGTGCAGGCGTTCGCCGGCGCCTACATCCGCCGCTACGACGTCGAGGAGCACCCCCTCACCCGCACCTCGCCCCCCGAACGCACCCGCCGATGGTCCCTGCGACGCTGGCCGCGCCGCAAATGACCCCCGCCTCGGCGATCGCACGCCTTTACCGTCAGCAGGACGGACCCGGACCACATCGTCGACCATTGCCGTGGACGAGCCCGCCCCGCCGGGTTAGCGTGCCAGCAGAACCTTGATCAATTAGCCGCTCGGGGGCGGAGGGAGCCGTCATGCACCTGCCCCGCACGCACCGTCCTCCCCGGCCCGCGGCCCGCGGTCCCCGCGCCCGCCGCGCCGCCGCCGGACTGACCGCCGCGGCGCTCGCCGCCACCGCGCTCACCTCGCTCACCGCACCCGCCGCCCACGCCGGCACGACCGGCACCATCGGACGCGACGGCGGCAAGGACCCCGCGCTCATGCGGCTGCTGCGCTCGATGAGCCTGCAGGACAAGGCCGCCCAGCTGTTCGTCCTGCAGGTGTACGGCAAGAGCGCCGACACCACCGACCCCGCCGACGTCGCCGCCAACCGCAAGCTGTACGGGGTCGACAACGCCGCGCAGGTCGTCGCCCGCTACCACCCCGGCGGATTCATCTACTACGCCAACAACGTCGACGACCCCCGCCAGCTCGCCGGGTTCTCCAACGGCATCCAGCGCGCCGCGATGGCGCAGCCGCTACGCGTCCCCGAGACGATCGCCACCGACCAGGAAGGCGGCATCGTCGCCCGCGTCCAGCCGCCCGCCACCCAGTCGCCCGGCAGCATGGCGCTGGCCGCCGGACGCCGCACCGGCGACGCCCGTGCGCTCGCCCGCATCACCGGGCAGGAACTGCGCGCCATCGGCGTCAACCAGGACTACGCGCCCGACGCCGACGTCAACGTCAACCCCGCCAACCCCGTCATCGGCGTCCGCTCCTTCGGCTCCGACCCCGCGCTGGTGTCGTCCATGGTCACCGCGCAGATCCGCGGCTACCGGGCCGGGGGAGTGACCGCCACCGCCAAGCACTTCCCCGGGCACGGCGACACCACCACCGACAGCCACACCGGCGTCCCCCGCATCGGCCACACCCGCGCCCAGTGGGAGAAGCTCGACCTGCCGCCCTTCCGCGCCGCGATCGCCGCCGGCGCCGAGGCCATCATGACCGCGCACATCATCGTGCCCGCCCTCGACCCCTCCGAGGACCCCGCCACCCTGTCCAGGCCGATCCTCACCGGCATCCTGCGCGACCAGCTGCACTACAAGGGCCTCATCGTCACCGACGCCCTGGACATGCAGGGCGTCCGCACCAAGTACGGCGACGAGCGCATCCCCGTCCTGGCCCTCAAGGCCGGCGCGGACGTGCTGCTCAAACCACCCGCCGACGCCTCCGGCAACGGCGTGTTCGCCCGCCAGCTCGCCGCCGTCGTCAACGCCGTCGACACCGGCGAGATCAGCCGGGAACGCCTCGACGCGTCGGTGTACCGGGTGCTGGCCCTCAAGCAGAAGCGCGGCCTGTTCCGCGACCCCTACGCCGACACCTCCCGCATCGGCGGCACCGTCGGCACCCGCGCGCACCTGGCCGCCGCGCAGCGCGCCGCCGACCGCACCACCACCCTGGTCAAGGACGACGCCGGCCTGCTCCCGCTGAAGGCCGGACCCCGCAAGGCGCTGGTCGCCGGATGGGGCGCCGCCACCACCGCCGGGATCGCCGCCGGCATCGGCGAGCACGGCGCCGCCACCACCGTCCGCAGCACCGGGCTCAGCCCCACCCAGGCCCAAATCGACGACGCCCTCGCCGCCGCCAAGGACCAGGACCTCGTCGTCGCCGTCACCAACCGCGCCTGGGACGTCAGCACCGAACCCGGCCACCAGGGCCCCGGGCAGATGAACCTCGTCAAGGCGCTGGTCGCCACCGGCAAGCCCGTCGTCGTCATCGCCGTCCGCGACCCCTACGACATCGCCTACTTCCCCGAGGCCGCCACCTACCTGGCCACCTACTCCTACACAACCGAGGCGCTGCGCTCGGCCGTCAAGACCCTGTTCGGCGAGAACCCGCCGCACGGGAAGCTGCCCGTCGCGATCCCCACCCGCGACGACCCCGGCACCGCCCTGTACCCGTTCGGCCACGGCCTGACCTACCGGCAACGGAACGGCTAGAGCCGCGGCTCGGCGCACCGGCTCCGGCACGCCGACGGCCCGGTCCCGGGGACGACGGCCGCGGTCGTCCCCGGGACCGGGCCGGGTTCGGTCTCTGCTCGCACCCGCGCGGCCGAAGCCCGCGCGGGCGCGGCTCAGCGGTGCTTGGCGGTGACGGTGACCTGCTGGGCGCCGATCGCCTTCATCATCGTCGGCCAGATCTTGCCGGACTCGCGGATCCACGCCGGCCAGTTGTGCCGCCCGTCGCCGTAGATGTCGGCGGTGTAGGGCACCTTCAGCTCGTCCAGGCGCTTCTTGAACTCCTGGTTGTCCGCGCCGACCGCGATCTCGCTCAGCAGGCCGATGTCCCACGGCGCCACGTCCGGGTCGCCGGGACCGGGCCGGCCGGTCGTCCCGGCGGAGAAGAACAGCTGCGTGCCGCGCAGCTTGTCGGCCAGCGCGTAGGGGTCGTGGGCGGCCCAGTTGGCGTCGTCGGCCCACGGGACGCCCCAGATCGCGAACGGGTCCTGCCCGTTGCCGGCGTTGGTGAACATCAGCATCGCCGGCATCCCCGCCGACCGCAGCGACAGCGTGCCGCTCAGCGAGGCGACGTACTTGAACAGCCCCGGGTGGCGGCCGGCGTAGCTGTAGGCGCCCTGCCCGCCCGAGGAGTTGCCGATCGCCGCGCGGACCGCGCCCGCGCCGTAGTTGCGCTCCATCAGCTGGCGCACCTCGGCGGTGTGGAAGGTCTCCCACTTGGGGGTCCCGCCCTTGCCGTAGTTGTACCAGTCGGTGTAGGAGCCGTTCTCGCCCTCCGGCATGACCACCAGGACGTCGTACTTGGCCGCCCAGGCCTCGATGTCGGTGTTCTTGGTCCAGGAGGTGTAGTTGTCCTGGCCGCCGTGGAAGGCGTACAGCACCGGCCACGTCCGCGTCGCCCCGCGCTGCCAGCCCCTGGGCAGCAGGATCCGCGTCTTCACCGACTTGCCGAGCGCGGGGGAGGAGATGGTGACGTCCACCTCGTGGTCGGCGACCTGCGTCTCCTGGGTGATCCGCGCGCCGTCGTCCGCCTTCACCGGCGCCGTGTCCGCCTGCGCCGCCCCGGCCCCGGCCGCGCCGAGCCCGGCCACCAGGACGGTGGCGACGGTGCTCGCCGTCACCGAACGCCGCCAGCGGACGACCGTGAGTACCGGACGGCGGACAGAGGGTGTCATATGCTCACCTTGCGGAAAATGGGCCCGACCCCCGTGGCCGTGCGACTTCCGCAGAGTGTGCCGCCGACCCGGCAAATGATCTACAGGCCAGAGTGACAAGAAACCACCGCGCCACTGTGGATAAGTGAGTCATTTCGGATGCGTCGTGATCGTCCGGTGACAGCCGGGTCATCCGGCGCGCGGCGCGGTGTGAGGCACCTCTCGGGACGGGCGGTCCCGCGCATGGGGCAGGATCGAGGGATGCGGGCGCACCGGCCGGGGGGCGGGCGCCCCGCGCGACGCCCGCCCCGAGCACTGGCGGCGGTCGCGGCCGCCGCGACGGCCGCGGCCGTCCTGGACGTGCTGGCCGGCGGGCCGCTGCGCCACCTGGACCACTGGGCGTTCTCCGGCGGCCTGCCGCCCCGCACCGGCGCCTGGCACTGGACCTGGCGGACGATCGTCAACGGCGGCCAGTACTGGATCGTCGGGAGCCTCGCCGGGATCGCCGCGGTCACCGCCGCCTGGAAGCGCCGCAGCCTCCCGCTGCTGATCCGCGCCGGGATCTGGCTGGCCTGCACGGAACTGCTCGTGCGGTCCGCGCAGGTGCTGTTCGCCCGCACCGCGCCCCTGTACGGCGAGGACGCGCTGTTCGCCGGCGGGCACCTGTCGTTCCCGTCCGGGCACGCCGCCAACGCCGCCGCCTGCCTGCTGTTCATCGCCGCGATGACCGGCGCGTCGCGCGGCTGGACGATCGCCGCGCACACCCTGGCCGCGCTGGTCGCCGTCGCCGTCGTCGCGCTCGGCTACCACTGGCCCACCGACGCGCTCGCCGGCTGGGGCACCGGCATGCTGCTGGCCTGCGCCGCCCGCGTGCTGGTCGTGCCGCGCGCGCCGCTGCCCGCGGCCCGGCGCGTCCGCAACGCGGCGCCCCTGCCCGAGGACGTCTGAAGCACGAGGCGCCTGGCGTCACTCGCCTCCGGCGGACTCGGCGAGGAGCGCGGCCAGCTCGCGCGGCCTGGAGAACATCGGCCAGTGCCCGGTCGGCAGCTCCCGGTAGGTCCACTCCGGGCCGCTCATCATCGCGAACACCGGGTTGCCGCTGCCGGCCATCTGCCGCACCGCCGCGAGCGGGATGGTGCACAGCACCAGGGTGCGCGGCGTGGACGGCAACGGCTCGGGCCGCGCGAGCGGCTGCGACGCCGCCGCGAACGGGTGCGGCGTGCCGCGCCGGCGCATCTCGGCCAGCCGCCCGGCGTCCAGCCCCGCGAGGTTGACCGGGTGGGCGTCCGGGTCGAACGGCGGCACCGGGATCTTCCAGCCCTCGCCCGCCCCCGCGACGCTCTTCTCCAGCTCCGCGCGGTCGTCGGGGGCGTGGAAGTCGATCCCGGCCATCCCGGGCGGCATCGGCCCGCTGTCGACGTAGACGACCCGCGACACCCGCCCCGGGATCCGGTCGGCGGCGCCGGTGACCGCCATGTTCGCGCCGCTGTGCGCGACCAGGACCACCTCGCCCGCGCCGCCGTCCTCGACGGCCCGCACGACGTCGTCGATGTGGGCGTCCAGCCCCACCTCCGGCGTCAGCTCGGCGGCGCGCTCGGCCAGCCCCGTCAGCGTCACCGGCCGCGCCTCGTGGCCCGCGTCCCGCAGCCCCGCCGCCACCTCCTCCCACGCCCACGCGCCCAGCCAGAACCCCGGGACCAGTACGAACGTCGCCATGTCAGCGCCCTTCCCTCGCGGATGTGCCTCCACGCTAGGCTCGATACCGGACAGAACCCGCCCGGTTTGGGGGAGTGGCCCATGTCACATCCGGCGCCGGACTCCGGGCCGTCCCACCCGACGACCCGCGTGCTGGCCATGCTGGAACTGCTCCAGGCCCACCACCGCATCACCGGGACCGAACTGGCGGCGCGGCTCGGCGTCGACGAGCGGACCGTCCGCCGCTACGCCGCCCGCCTGGACGACCTCGGCGTGCCCGTCGTCGCCGACCGCGGCCGGTACGGCGGCTACCGGCTCATGCCCGGCTACAAGCTGCCGCCGCTGATGCTCACCGACGACGAGGCCGCCGCCGTCGTGCTCGGGCTGATCGCCGGACGCCGCCTGGGCCTGCCGGGACAGGCGACCGAGAGCGCGCTGGCCAAGGTGCAGCGGGTGCTGCCCACGGCGCTGCGCGACCGCGTCCAGGCGCTGCGCGACACCCTCGGGTTCACCCTGCCCGCCCGCGACGCCGCCGCGCCCTCCACCGGAGCCGTGCTCACCCTGGCCGCCGCCGTCCGCGAACGCCGCCGCGTCCGGCTGCGCTACCGCTCCTGGCAGGGCGCCGACTCCGAACGCGACCTGGACCCCTACGGCCTGGTGTTCCACTCGGGGCGCTGGTACGTCACCGGCCACGACCACCGCAGCGGGGAGGTCCGCACCTTCCGCGTCGACCGGATCGCCTCCGCCGACCCCGGCACCGCCACCTACGACATCCCCGCCGGGATCGACCCCGTCCAGCACGTCACCCGGTCCCTGGCGGGCGTCCCGTACGCGCACGAGGTCGAGGTGCTGCTGGAGACCACCCTCGACCAGGCGCGCCGCCGGATCCCCGCCACGGTCGCCACGCTCACCGAGACCGACGGGGGAGTGGTCATGACCACCCGCGCCGAGCACCTGGACGGAATGGCGCGCATGCTCGCCGGACTCGGCTGGCCGTTCGTGATCCGCCGCCCCGCCGAACTGCGCGAACACCTCCGCGCCCTCGCCCGCAGCCTGGACGAGCAGGCCGCCCGCTGACCGCCGCGTCCGCCTGCGGCCGCATCAGTCCCGCTCGGGCTCACCCGTCGAGCCGCTCGAGCCGGCGGCGGCGGACGCCCCGGACCCGGCGGCGCGCCGCTCCCACTCGTCGCGCAGCATCGCGTAGATGACCTCGTCGGTCCACTCGCCCTTGACGATCTCGTTCTGCAGCAGGTGCGCCTCCCGGCGCATCCCCAGCCGCTCCAGCACCCGCGCGGACGCGGCGTTGCGGCCGTCCAGCCGCCCCACGATCCGGTGCAGCCCCAGCCCCTCGAACCCCAGCCGCAGCACCGCCCCGGCCGCCTCCGTCGCGATCCCCCGGCCGTGGAAGGCGGGGTTGAGGATGTAGCCGATCTCGCCCTGCCGGTGCTCGCGGCTGCGCCACTGCAGATTCACCTCGCCGACCAGATCACCGGTCGCGCGCCACTCGATCGCCAGCACCAGCCAGTCGCCCTCCTTCTCCAGGGCGGACGCGGCCATTTTCTCCCGCAGGAACGACCGCGATTCCTCCCGGTCGCGCGGCTCCCAATAAAGGAAACGCGCCACCTCCGGAAGGGATTGATAGGCGTACAGCCCGTCCAGGTCGTCCTCACGGAACGGCCGCAGCGACAGCCGCTCGGTCTCGATGGGAAAGGTGGGACGCAGCACGCGCCGATCCTATTCACCCGTTTCCGTGTTCGGCGACCCGTGGTTCCCCGGTAACCGCCCGGTCGCCCGCGCGTCGCACGGGCGACCTGCGCTAAGGCCGCCGCGGATCAGGAGCGGGACGCGCCGTGCCGGCCCGGCCGGTCCCCGGGCCCTCCGGCCCCCTCATCGCCGCCCGGGGCGGCCTCGTCCGCGACGCCGCTCTCGCGTTTCTCCTCGTCGCTGAACCCGCGGGTGTCGCGGAATTCGACATAGGGTTCGCGATCTGCGGGCTGCCCCGCGGCGATGGCACGGCCGCGCTCGAGTTCGGCGTTCATCTCCGCGCCCAGCAGGATCGCCAGATTGGTGATCCACAGCCACACCAGGAAGATGACGACGCCGGCGAGGCTGCCGTAGGTCTTGTTGTAATTGGAGAAGTTCGCCACGTACGCGGCGAACACCCCCGACGCCACCAGCCACAGCGCGATGGCCAGCAGGCCGCCCGGCGTGACCCAGCGGAACCCGCGCTTGGCGTTCGGCGCGGCCCAGTACAGCAGCGCGAACAGGAAGCTGACCACGACCAGCATCACCGGCCACTTGGCGATGTTCCAGACCGTCACGGCGGTCGACCCGAGCCCGAGCATGTCGCCGATCTTGCGGGCCAGCGGCCCGGAGACGATCACCGCGATCACCGACGCCGACAGCAGCACCAGCGTGACGATCGTGACACCGATGCGCAGCGGGACGGTCTTCCAGATCGGCCGGCCCTCGGGGATGTCGTAGATGGCGTTGGACGCGCGCATGAACGCGCCCACGTACCCCGACGCCGACCACACCGCGGCCAGCAGGCCGATCACGGCGACCACCCCGGCGCCGCCGCGGTTGCCCTGCAGCTGCGTGATCGCGCCGACCAGGACGTTCTTCACCGCGCCCGGCGCGATCCCGCCGAGGTTGTCGATGAGGTCGTCGGTGACCGACTTGCCGCCGAGCCCGACCAGCGACACCACCACCAGCATCGCCGGGAAGATCGACAGGATGGCGTAGTAGGTCAGGGCGGCGGCCCGGTCCGACAGGTTGTCGCGCTGGAACTCGCCGAAGGCGCGCTTGGCGGCGTGCCCCCACGAGGGGACGGACAGTTCGGTGGGTGCGGCGGGCCTGCGCATGCGTGCTCCCTAGCGTCTCAGTGGTCCGCGGCCGGTGCGGCGCATCCGGATCGGGGCCCGCTGCGTGCGGCGGACCCGGACCTGCACCGGCGCCCTGCGCATGCGGCGGCGCAGCCGCGCCTGCGGGGTGCGGCGCCGCCGCATCCACACCGTCAGCGCGGCGACGGCGCCGGCGGCCGCGATGGCGGCGCCGCCCTGCACGGCCCTGGTCCTGGCCTGCGGAGACGTGACGGCCCGCCGGACGCGCCGGGCCCGCTCGCGGGCCTGGTCCCTGGCCTGCTCCGCCTTCTCGCGGGCCTGCTCCCTGGCGTGCTCGGCCTTCTCCCGGGCCATCGCCTTGACGTCGGCCTTGGCCGCCAGCGCCTCGACGGTGTCACCGAGCTCCTGCCGGGCCCGGTCCACGTCCTGGCGCAGCTCCTCGGTGCCGGCGGCGGCGCCGTGCCTGCCCTGGGTGGTCATCGGTGCGACGCCCTCTCCTTCAGGTCCGCGACGGTCTGGCGCGCCTCGTCCACCGCCCGTTCCGGCTTGGCGGGGGTGGCCCGCTTGGTCTGCCCGACGCCCAGCAGGCTCAGCACGCCCGCCACCAGCACCAGGAACCCGCCGATGATCAGCGCGGCGGCCCACAGCGGCAGCACCAGCGCGATCGCGGCGATCGCGGCGGTCAGCAGCGCGGCCGCGCCGTACAGCCCGATCAGCGCCGCGCCGCCGAACATGCCGGCGCCGGTGCCGGCGTGCCGGCCCTTGTCCTTCAGTTCCGCGACGGCGAGCCGCAGCTCGGCGCGCATCAGTTCCGAGACCTGCTGGGTGGCCTGCCGGACGAGTTCGCCCGTGCCGGCCTCGCTCTTGTTCGAGCCGGTGAGCTCCGGGGCGCGTCCGGCGTCCTGCCGGGACGCCCCCGTGCTCTCGGCGGCGCTCTGGCCGTCGTGTGTCCGCAGGGTGCTCATGCCCTCAGGCCCCCTCCGCGTGCTCTGGTTTTCGAAGCCTGGCTGACCCGTTCCCCCTGCCAGGGAGCTAAACGTGGGAGCTGAACCTGCGCCGCGGCCCGGCCGGGGGCTAACCGCGGCCGACGAACGAGGGCATCGTGGTGGCCAGCACGGACATGAACTGGACGTTGGCCTCCAGCGGCAGGCCCGCCATGTAGAGCACGGCGTCGGCGACGTGCCGGACGTCCATCACCGGCTCGGCCTTCACCGACCCGTCGGCCTGCAGCGTGCCCGAGCCGAACCGGCCGGTCATCTCCGTCGCGGCGTTGCCGACGTCGATCTGCCCGCACGCGATCCGGTACGGGCGGCCCTCCAGCGACAGTGACTTGGTGAGCCCGGTGACCGCGTGCTTGCTGGCGGTGTAGGCGACCGAGAGGGGACGCGGGGTGTGCGCCGACAGCGACCCGTTGTTGATGATCCGGCCGCCCTGCGGGTCCTGCTCCCGCATCATCCGGAACGCCTGCTGGGCGCACAGGAACGCGCCGGTCAGGTTGGTGTCCAGGACGGCCCGCCACTCGCGGTGGGAGAACTCCTCGACCGGCTGCGGCGCCCCGAACACCCCGGCGTTGTTGACCAGCAGGTCAAGCCGCCCCCAGCGGGCGGCGACGGCGCCGAACAGCGCCTCGACCGACTCGGGGTCGGTCACGTCGGCGGTGACGGGCAGCGCCCGCCCGGCGGCGGCGCCATCGGCGGCGCGGGCGGCGGTCTCCTCCAGCGGGGCGGCGCGGCGTCCGGCGAGGGCGACCCGCCAGCCGCGCTCCAGCAGGGCGGCGGCGACGGCCGCGCCGATGCCCGAGCCCGCTCCGGTGACGAGCGCGACCGGCTCCCCACCGCTCTGCGGGCCGGGGCCGCTCCCATGATCGGACACGCTCCGAGCCTCCCTCCCCGGCGTCTCCCATGTCAAAACCGGCGTTCACAACACGGATGACCTCGGCCGAACGCGACGTTACGGGCGGCTCCGATCGGCCTGGAAGTCGCCGCCGCCGTCGCCCGATCCCGCGCCCGGTTGGTTCCCGTCTGGCCGGTTCCGGCCTCGGTGACCGTGTCCGGAGTCGGCCACCGGGTCTTGTGGGCCTGCTGAGGCGGATCTACGTTCCGCGCGGGCGTTGCTCCCAGCGCCCCGGTCCCAGGCGACGACGCCTGCAGGGAGGTTCCGATGCGGATGCGCAGAACACTGGGCTCGGCGGCGGCAGGCACGCTCCTGCTCGCCGCGCTGAGCGTGGCGGCGCCCGGAGCGCACGCCCAGGGGTTCGGCTACGACAAGCTCACCCCGATCCAGAAGCGGCACGTCTCCGGCGCGCTGGCCGAGGCGCTCGGCCCGAGGTTCGCGCCGCGCGCCGTCACCGGCGCCCGCCCCGCGAGCGCCCCGCCGTGCGGCGGCCGGCACGGCGCGAACGTCAAGGTCGACCAGGACTGCCTGACCGTCACCGACCAGCCGCTCGCCGGACGCGGGCAGGCCCAGAACGAGACCTGGATCGCGGCCGACCCGAGCGATCCCCGCCACCTGCTGGCCAGCTACAACGACTACCGCCGCGGCGACGGCACCTGCGGGGTGTCGCGGTCGGGCGACGGCGGACGCACCTGGTCCGACACCACCGCCCCCAACGGGTTCGTGTCCGGCGCGGCGTTCGGCGGCAAGCCCCGCGAGTACTTCCAGAGCAGCGGCGACACCTCCGTGGCCTGGGACACCCGCGGCAACGCCTACCTGTCCTGCCAGGAGTTCAAGCGCGGCAGCGCCGTCTCGCCCGACCCCGACCAGTCCAGCGGCTTCTACGTGTACCGCTCGACGGGCAACGCCGGCGCGTCGTTCAACTTCCCCGGACGGCCCGTCGCCGAGCACGACGACACCGCCGGCGCCGGGAACTTCCTGCTCGACAAGCAGCTGATGACGGTCGACGCGCACGCCCGCAGCCCCTACCGCGACCGCGTCTACGTCACCTGGACGACCTTCGCCGCCGACGGAACCGGCTACATCTACGGCGCCTACTCCGCCGACTACGGCGAGCACTTCAGCGCACCCGCGCTGATCAGCTCCGACTCCGCGCTGTGCGCGCAGCCCGACGGTATCCCCACGCCGCACGGCCGGTGCAACAACAACCAGTTCTCCCAGCCCGTCACCGCGCCCGACGGGACGCTGTACGTCGCGTGGGCGAACTACAACGTCGCCGAGACCGGCTCCGACAACCGCTTCCAGGTCCTGGTCGCCACGTCCAAGGACGGCGGCGCGACGTTCTCGGCGCCGGTGAAGGCCGCCGACTACTACGAGCTGCCCGACTGCGACACCTACCAGGGCGAGGGCAAGGACCCCGGCCGCGCGTGCGTCCCGGAGAAGGGCGCCGGCACCAACTCGATCTTCCGGGCGACCAACTACCCCAACATCACCGTCGACCCCGCCAACCCGAAGCGGGTCGTGGTGACCACCGGCTCCTACCTCAACCGCGACTCCAACGAGGCGAGCGGCTGCACCCCCGCCGGGCTGACCCCCGCCGAGGAGGGCCTCGGCGCCCTCTACACCGGCGTCAAGACCGGCGGCTGCAACAACGGCGTCGTGCTGTCGTCGTCCACCGACGGCGCGGCCACCTTCACCGGCACCACCACCGACGTCCGCAAACTGCCCCTCGTCGGCGCCGGTGGCGCGCAGGCCCGCACCGACCAGTACTGGCAGGGCACCGTGTTCAACCCGCGCGGGGAACTGGTCACCGCCTACTACGACCGGCAGTACGGCTCGGACGAGACGACCGGCTTCTCCGACATCACCGTGGCCGCCACCCGGGACCTGACCCACTTCACCACCAGGCGCGCCACCTCCTCCAGCATGCCGCCGCCGTCGCAGTTCAACGGCCAGTTCTACGGCGACTACATCATGCTCGACGCGACCGCCACCACCGCCTACCCGGCCTGGTCCGACACCCGCGCCGCGGCGCTGTTCCTGTGCCCCGGCACCGGCACGCCCGGCCACCCGCCGGCGCTGTGCACCGCCGCCGCGGCCAACGCGTCGGTCGCCAACGACGAGCAGATCTTCACCACCGCCGTCCGGCTCCACTGACCCGGCGAGGAGCACCCCTGCGATGACGACCCGCACAACGATCGCGGCCGCGGCCGCGCTGCTGCTCGGCTCCGCGCTCGCCACCGTGCCCGCCGCCGTGCCCGCCGCGCACGCGGCGCCCGGCCCGGCCGCGCAACCCGTCCACCCGATCTCGCCCGGCGACCCCTACGCCGCCTGCACCGCCGGCGCCAGCCCCAACGGAACCGTGTACCCGGGCGCCGAAGTGGAACCGTGGATCGCCGCCGACCGGCACCGGCCCGGCCGCGTCATCGCCGTCTACCAGCAGGACCGCTGGTCCGACGGCGGCGCCAAGGGCCTCGCGGCCTCCTACGGCCGCGACGGACGGCACTTCACCAAGACCACCCTGCCGTTCAGCAAGTGCGCCCCGGGCGGCCTGAACTACGAACGCGCCTCCGACGCCTGGGTCGACTTCGGCCCCGACGGCGTCGCCTACGCCAGCGGCCTGGACTTCGACGCCTCCACGCCCCGCAACGGCGTCGGCGCCGCCACCTCCTACGACGGCGGACGCACCTGGCGCCACACCACCCAGCTCATCGACGACACCGAACCGTCCATCATCGACGACAAGAACTCCGTCACCGCCGACCCGCGCCACCCCGGCACCGCCTACCAGGTGTGGGACCGCATCGACCAGGTCACCACCGGACCCGGCGCCCACTACACCGGGCCGTCCTACATCGCCATCACCCGCGACCACGGCCGCACCTGGACGCCCGCGCACCCGTTCGTGGACACCGGCGCGGTCCCCAACTCCCAGACCATCGGCAATGTCATCGTCGCCGACGCCCGCCGCGACGTCCTGTACGACTTCTTCGAATGGCAGACCTACAGCGACGTCAACGCCACCGAACCGATCGACCTGCACTTCGCCGTCGTCGCCTCCAAGGACCAGGGCCGGACGTGGAGCAAGCCCGTCACGGTCGCGCCCGACACCGCCGTGCCCGAGGTCGACCCCAACGCCCCCGACGACCCGTCCAAGGCGCTGCGCGGCGGCGCCAACCTCATCAGCGCCGCCGCCGACCCGCAGACCGGCGAGCTGTACGCGACGTTCGAGGGCGCCGACCCCACCGGCTCCTACGACCAGATCCTCCTCGTCCACTCCACCGACGGCGGCCGCACCTGGTCCGCTCCGGCGCGCATCAACCAGGCACCGAACGCGCCCGCGTTCACCCCGTCCATCGCGGTGAACACCCGCGGGACGGTCGCCATCACCTACTACGACCTGCGCTACCTGCAGCCCGGCAACACCACGACGCTGCCGACCGCCATGTGGTACCTCACCTTCCCGCGCGGCGGCGAGGGCCGCCCGTCCGAACGCCGCATCTCCCGCGTCTTCGACTGGCTGAAGGCACCGTACGCTGGATGGGGTCACTTCCTCGGTGACTACGAGAGCGTCGCGGCCGCCGGGCGCGGATTCCAGCCGGCGGTGGTCGAGACCAACGACACCGGACCCGCCGTCAACAGCACCGACCTGTTCACCGGCATCTTCGGCACCAACCCGGCCTCACCGGCACCGGCGCCGGCGCATCCCGCACCGCACGTCACCGGCGCCCGCCATCTGAACGCCCACCGCACCCAGCACTGAGGAAAGGGAGCCACCAGCACCAGCTACAAGCGCACCTGAGAAACCTATGGTCAGGCCGTGCCGACCCAGTGGACGCTGTGTCCCTCTGTCGGGTCGGGCATCTCCCAGCGGCGGACGAGCCGGTCGATGACCGCGTCCGGGACCGGCGCCGCCCGGCCGCGGTTGCGGTCGCGCAGCACCGCCGGCGGCGCCTCCAGCGCGACCAGCTCGACCCGTCCCCGGTAACCGGCGATGAGCCCGGTGCACTGCTCGCGCTGCGTCCGCGACACGTTGGTGGCGTTCCAGACGAACGACCGGCCCGCGCGCAGGTGCTCGCGGGCCAGGTCGTGCGCGGCCGCGGCGACCGCGTGCTGGTCACCGGCGGGGGACACGCCCATCTCCGCACGCAGCCGGTCCAGGCTGACCACCGGCAGGTCCGGGCGGTTCGCGGCGATCCAGTGGTCCTTGCCGACGCCCGGCAGGCCCGACAGCACCGTCACCGTGCAGCGGGTGTCGTCGTAGGCGTCGTAGTCGGGGTCGCGGTCGTCCTTGCGGAAGTACCAGAACCGCGCGTGGTCGGACGGGAAGGCGCGCGGCGCGTCCAGGCACCGCTGCTCGGCGCAGTACTCCCCGTACAGGGCGACGTTGTCCAGCAGTTCCTCGGTGTCGGGGCAGATCCGGCCGAGGATGTCGGCCGACGCCAGCAGCACCAGGTCGTCGTTGCGGGCCAGCAGGCTCACCCGGAACGCGATCTTCTGCAGGTCCGGGCGCTCCAGCGCCCAGAACGGCACCTGGTGGTGGCGGATCAGCGCCGCGACGTGCTCGCGCCAGGCGACCGGCGCGCCCATCTCCCACAGGATCCGCCGCACCATCAGGTCGCCGCGCCGCGAGTGGCCGCGCGCGGTGATGCGGCCATCGTCCTCAGTGCGGGTGCAGTGCGGCTTGGCGATGTCGTGCATCAGCACGGTCGCGAACAGCCGCACCCGCTCTTCGGCCGGACGCGCGCGCCACTGCGGCAGCGCCGCCAGCGCCTCGCACGCCATCCGGGTGTGGACCTCGACGTCGCCCTCGCCGTGGAACACCGCGTCCTGCGGGACGCCCGCCATATCGCGCACCCACCCGAACGCCTCACGCACGTCGTCCCACCGCAGGTCCCAGTGCGGCGGCGCCGGGCACAGCTCATCGAACACCCGCATACAGCACCTCCGGGTCGGCGAGGCCGTTGGCGACGATCGGACGCTCCTGCCAGTGCGTCCCGGAGTCGAGGATCGCGGTCAGGAAGCTCGGCCGGACCCACTTGTAGCGGTCGACGGTCTGCCCGTCCTCCTCCACCTTGATGTAGAGGCCTTCCATCTCGTCGGACTTGTCGGTCTCCTCGGCGACACGATCGGGGTCGGCGCCGCCCGCCCGCGCCGCCGCGCGCAGCGCGTCCCGCCAGCCGGGCGTGCGGCAGGTGGACGGGCCGACGAACGCCGTCAGCGCCTTCAGGTCCGGCAGCGTCCCCTCGTGCAGGACGGGCACCGACACCACCGGCGTCCCGGCCAGCAGCTCGCGGCGACGCGCCGTCGACAGGAACGTCCCCTCGCGCTGGTCGAAGACGTCGAATTCGCAGAAGTAGTGGGGGAGGGCGTCGTAGAAGACGGTGTGCTTGGCGTACAGCCATTCCCCGTACATCACGTACCGGTCGCCCAGCCGCTCCCACAGGACGTGCTGGACGGACGCGGCCCACGCCTTCAACGGCCCGAACTGCCGTTCGCGGGGCCCTCCGGTCAGGTAGTGGCCGCGGCTCTGCAGCCGCAGCTCCCCCGCGGAGGAGAAGCTGATCCCGGCGTTGGCGCCGTCCAGCTTCTCCTCCACCACCAGGTACCGTCCGGCGATCGCCGAGAACGGCCGCGCGGCCAGGTCGTGGTCGCCCGGCTGCAACCGCGACCCCTCGATGTGCCGGGTGCGGGGGTATTTGCGGAGCATGCCGACCGTTCTAACGAACCCGGTCGGCCGTGCCAACCGAATTTCAGCGGCTCGGGACGATCCGGGTGAGCGCGAGCGCGGCCAGCCACAGCACCACGCTCACCCACGCCAGCGCGTGCACGCCGGACACGAAAGGCCCCGGCGCCAGCGCCGAACCCGCCACCGCCCCGTACACCGCGACCCCGAGCGCCGTCCCGATCTGCCGGGCGGTGTTGTTGAAGCCGCCCGCCAGCCCCGCGTGCTCCGGCGGGACGGCCCGCATCGCCGCCGCGACCACGGCCGTCACGATGAGGCCGTCACCGATCCCGATCGCCAGCAGGACCGGCAGCAGCGCCGCGTAGGAGCCGCCCGCACCGACCCGCAGCAGGCTGAGACACCCGGCGGCGGCAAGCGCGGTGCCCGCGCCCAGCGGGACTCGCGTGCCGAACCGGGCGGTGAGCCGCCCGCTGACCGGCGCCAGCAGCGCCAGCGGCACCGCCATCGGCAGCAGCAGCACCCCTGCGGAGAACGCCGAATGGTGCTCGCCCTGCTGCAGCTTCAGCGTCGCGACGAACAGCACCCCGTTGGTGACCAGGTTCATCGCCAACGCGATGCCGTTGGCGCCGAGGAACGCCGGGGCGCGCAGCAGCCCGCCCGGCACCATCGGCGCCGCCGCGCGGCGCTCGGCCCACACGAACGCCGCCGCCGCGACGACCGTCACGGCCGCCGTCACGACCGTCTCGTCGCGGTGCCCGTGGCCGGCGGCGATGACCGTCCACACCAGGCCGCCGAGCGTGAGCGGCGCCAGCGCCATCCCGGCCCGGTCCAGCGGCGGCCGCGCGCCGCCCGGCCGTTCCCGCCGCGGTTCGCGGACGATCGTCAGCACGCCTGCGATCGCCGCGGCGACGATCGGCACGTTGAGCAGGAAGATCCATCGCCAGCCGGCCGAGTCGACCAGCATCCCGCCGAGCAGCGGCCCGGCGGGCAGCGCCGTGGAGGAGATGCCCGCCCATACCCCGAGCGCCCGCGCCTGCTCGGCGCGGCCCGGGTACGCCGCGGTGATGACCGCGAGGCTGCCGGGCAGCAGCAGCGCCGCGCCCGCGCCCTGCACCACCCGCGCCGCGATCAGCGGTCCGGCGCCGGGCGCGGACCCGCACGCCAGCGACGCCACGCCGAACAGCCCGAGGCCGATCAGCGTCATGCGGCGGTGCCCGATCCGGTCGCCGAGCGCGCCGCCGCCCAGCAGCAGCCCGGCGATCGCGACCGCGTACCCGTCGACGACGCCCTGCAGCCCGGGAAGCCCGGTGCCGAGCGCCCGCCCGATCCCGGGAAGGGCGACGTTGACGATCGTCACGTCCAGCAGCACCAGGAACATCCCGGCGCACAGGATGGCGAGCACGGCCCCGCGCCGGGGGACGGGCGCGGCGGTGGTCTGACTCGTTTCGGTGGTCTGATTCGTTTCGGTGGTGGTGGGGGCGCCGGTGCGGGTCGTCGGTCTCATGCCTCCACGGTGGCCCGCAGACGTTTCGCCGCGGCTCGAACCATGATCGGCGCGCCTCGATCCGGACAGATCAGCCGATGGCGACCTGGGCGAGCGCGCCGGTCTCCAGCGCGACCCACAGCGCGCCGTCCGGGCCGAGGGCGATCCCGTGCGGCTCGCAGCCGGGCGTCGGCAGCGGATGCTCGTCGATGCGGCCCTCGGGCGTGATGCGGCCGACGTGCGCGGTGCCCCACTCGGTGAACCACAGCGCCTCGTCCGGGCCGGCGACGATCGCGTGCGGACGGGCCCGCGGGTCGGGCAGCGGGAACTCGGTGACCTTCCCGTCCGTGGTGATCTGGCCGATCTGCCCGGTGCCGATCGCGGCGTACCACAGCGCCCCGTCGGGCCCGGCGGCGATCCCGACCGGCGCGGCGCCCTCGGTCGGCAGGGCGTGCACGGCGAGGTCGCCGTCCGGTGCGATCCGCCCGACGGCGTTGCCCTGGTTGAGGGTGAACCACAGCGCCTCGTCCGGCCCGGCCGTGATCATGGAGGGGAAGGCGCCCCGCACCGGCAGCGGGAACTCGGTGACCTCGCCGTCCGCGGTGATGCGGCAGATCCGGTCGGTGTGCATGAGGGTGAACCACAGCGCGCCGTCCGGTCCGGCGGCGATCCCGCACGGCCCGCCGGGCGGGACCTCGAACTGCGTCACCGCGCCGCCGGTGTCGACCCGGCCGACGCGGTCGCCGCGGAACCCGGTGAACCACAGCGCGCCGTCGGGGCCCGGAACGATGTTCATCGGCCCGGCCTGGACGGGCTCGCCCGGATGGAACTCCGGTTCGCCGCCCGGCGCCATCCGCCCGATCCGTCCCTCGTGCACCAGCGTGAACCACAGGGCCCCGTCGGGACCGGCGGCTATTCCGTAAGGGCCGGCTTCGGGGCCGGTGACGGCGAACTCCCTGATCACGACGTGCGAACCCTGCGGCATGGATGGTCCCCCCTCGTCCCACTTCTTTCCGCGCGGAGCCGAGACTAACGCAACCGAAGTTGCGTTACGATCGGTTCGTGCAGCGGATCGCAGGCATGGGGACGCACCGGTGAGCGCCGGGCCCGGGACCGTCCGGCCCGGCGGCCGCACCGCGCGCGTCCGCGCCGCCGTCCGCGAGGCCACCCTGGCGGAGCTGGCCGAGCGCGGCTACGCCGCCTTCACCGTCGAGGGCGTCGCCGCCCGTTCCGGCGTCCACAAGACCACCCTCTACCGGCGGTGGGCCGACGCCGACGGGCTCATCGCCGACGCCCTCGACCTGGCCTCCGGCGAGCCGTGGCCGGTCCCCGACACCGGCACCCTGGCCGGCGACCTGCGCGCCCTCGCCGAACTCGTCCTGACCGGCTTCACCGATCCGCAGGACGGGCCGGTGGCGCGCGCGTTCGTGCAGGCCGCGGCGCAGAGCCCCGAAGCCGCCCGCGCCCTGCACCGGTTCTTCGCGCGGCGCCACGAGCAGTCCGCCCCCATCGTCGCGCGCGCCGTCGAACGCGGCGAGGCGCCCGCCGGAACCGACCCAGCCGAGGTCGTCCGGCTCGCCGTCGCGCCGCTGTACTACCGGCTGTTCGTCAGCGGCGAGCCGATCGACGAGGCTGCGGCCGCACGAGCGGCCGCGGCGGCCTGCGCAGCCGCCCGCGCCGGCCTTCTGGTGACCTGACCGGCGCGGGCGGATGCGGGCGGCTCAACCGGCCGGGACGAGCCGCCGGATCGTCATCGGCTCGGCGAGGATCTCCGCGAGCACCTGCTCGACGTGCCGGAAGTGCGGCGTGGCGAAGTGCTCCTCCAGCGCGCCGGGACCCGTCCACTCCTCGACCACCACCATCCGGGCCGGCCGGTTCGGGTCGGCGTAGGGGCGGTAGGACAGGCATCCCGGCTCCTCCAGGGACGGCTCGATCATCGCCTCCAGGGCGGTGCGGAGCCGGTCCTCCCGGCCGGGCGCGGCGAGGCACTCGGCGACGACGGTCAGCGACATGGTGCTTCCTCTCTTTTCGGTTGCGCGCGGGCTCAGGGGCGCGCGGGGCCGGCGCCGGCGCCGGACGCGGTGATCGCGGTGGCGATCTCCTCCAGGTCGGCCGGCGTCAGCTCGACCGAGCCGGCGCCGATCCAGCCGTCCACCTGCTCCGCCTTGCGGGCGCCGACGATCGCGCCGGTGACGCCGGGCCACGCCAGCGTCCACGCGATCGCGACCTCCGCGACCGTCACGCCGCGTCGCTCCGCGATCGGGCGCAGCGCGTCCGCCAGCCGCAGGTTCGCCGGGAGCCCGGTGGTGAAGTCGCGGTGGGAGGCGCGCCAGTCGTCGGCGGGCAGCGCGGCGGCCCGTTCGGCCGAGAACGCGCCGGTGAGCAGCCCCGACTGCAGCGGCGAGTAGACGATCACGCCGGTGCCGTGCTCGCGGGCCCAGGCGATCTCCCCGGCCGCCGACCGGTTGATCGCCGAGAACGGCGGCTGGACCGCGTCCACGTGCGCGACCCTCTCGGCGCGCCCCAGCAGGGCGGGGGAGTGGTTGGACAGCCCGATCGCCCGGACCTTCCCCTCGGCCTTCAGGTCCGCCATCACCTGCCAGTACTCCTCCAGCGGCGTCGCGTTCGGCGACACCGCGCCGGACCCGTCGCCGGCGTAGTCCAGCGACTCGCCGGTGTCGGGCCAGTGCACCTGGTACAGGTCGATGCGCTCGACGCCGAGCCGCCGCAGCGAGTCCTCGACCTCGCGGCGCACGCTCGCCGGCTTCATGATGCGGCGCGGCGCGGCCTGCGGGTCGGCGGGGTCCCAGACCAGGCCCGCCTTGGTGAAGACGAAGGGCCGCTCGGCCTCCGGCAGGTCCGCGATGGCCTTGCCGACCAGCTCCTCGGAATGGCCGAGGCCGTAAACCGCGGCGGTGTCGATCCAGTTGACGCCGGAGCGCAGCGCGTGCCGGATCGCCGCGACCGACTCGGCGTCGTCGGTGGCGCCCCAGCCGAACCGCCAGCCCGAGCCCGACACCGCCCAGGAACCGAACCCGACGGTCGTGATGTCCATGCCGGTGCTTCCCAGCGGACGAGTGGTGATCATCGTTCTTCCTCCGGTTGCGGGAGTTCGTGATGATCACTGTCGTCGGCGGGCGCGGCCGTACCCAGTGGCGGCCGCAGCCTAGGCACGGCGTGACCAGCCTCCCGCCGCCGCGGGGAAGGGATAATCGGGGCATGGCACTCGACAGGCGAGCGGAACTCGGGGAGTTCCTGCGCTCACGCCGGGCCCGGCTGAAGCCCGAGGAACTGGGACTGCCCGACTACGGCGGCCGCCGCCGCGTGCCCGGGCTGCGCCGCGAGGAACTGGCCCGGCTCGCCGGCGTCAGCGTCGACCACTACGTCCGGCTGGAGCAGGGCCGCACCCTGCAGTTCTCCGAGGCCGTCCTGGACGCGGTCGCCCGCGCCCTGCGCCTGGACGAGGTCGAACGCGGCCACCTGTACCGCCTGGCCCGCCCCTACACCGAACCCGCGGGGGCGCCCGCGCACGAGTCCCAGCGGGTCCGGCCCGGCCTGCGGCGGCTGCTGGAGTCGACGCCCGACGTGCCCGTCTACGTCGTCGGCCGCTACACCAACGTGCTGGCCTGGAACGACCTGGCCGCCGCGCTGATCACCGACTTCGGCGCGCTGCCGCCCGAGGAGCGCAACTTCGCCCGGCTGGTGTTCCTGGACGAGGGCATGCGCGGCCTGTACGCCGACTGGCGCGCCAAGGCCGCCGACATCGTCGGCTACCTGCGGCTGGACATCGGGCGGCATCCCGGCGACCACGCGGCCGCGGCGCTGGTCGAGGAGCTCTCAGCGGCCAGCCCCGAGTTCCGCGAGATCTGGGCCGAGCACGGCCTGAAGGAGAAGACCTACGGCCGGTACGTCTACCGGCACCCCGCCGTCGGCACCCTCGAACTCGGCTTCGAGACGCTGCGCCTGCCCGACGACCCCGACCAGGCGCTGATCGCCCACACCGTCGAGCAGGACTCCCCGTCGCACGCCGCGCTGCGGCTGCTGGCCACCGCGCACCAGAGCACACCGGTGCGCTGAGCCCCGGCTGAACTGCGCCTGCCGGCGGACGCGCGGGCCCGCACGTCCGCCGGTCCCGGGCCGCGCCTCAGGAGGTGGCGGGCGCCGTCCACTCCTGGTCCTTCCAGGCGGGGTCGAGCGGGGTGTGGGCGATGTGGTTGGTGTAGTTCGACAGCGTCTTCATGCCGATCCCGAGCACGACGTCCAGGACGTGGCGGCGGGTGTACCCGGCGGCCAGGAACGCCTCGACCTGCTCGTCGCCGACCCACCCGCGCTGGTCGACCATTGCGGCGGTGAACACGCGGGCGGCCTCCAAGGCCGGGTCGTCCAGCGCCCGGCCGTCGCGCAGCGCCTCGACGACCTCGGCCGGGACGCGCGACCGCAGCGCGAGCGTGGAATGGGCCGCCACGCAGTACTCGCAGCCGTTCAGCACGCTGACGGTGATCCACACGACGTGCTTGGCGTTCCTGGGCAGCGACGACTTGCCGAACAGCTCTGACAGCGTGTTGTAGCCCGCCAGCAGCTCGGGCGACTCGGCCATCACGCCGTTCAGGGTGGTGACGAACCCCATCCGCTTCTTCGCCGCCTCCAGATGGGGGCGCGCGTCCTCGGGGGCGTCGGTCTCGTCGTACACGGCGAACTCGGTCATCGGTCTCTCCTCATCGGGGGGTCAGGGAGGCGAGCGCGGTTTGCACCGTCGCGTCGAGGTCGGCGGGGGACGCGCCCGCGCGCGACCGCAGGTTCACGCCGTAGGCCAGCAGCGCGAGCGTCTGCGCGGCGCCTTCCACGTCCAGGCCGGGACGCAGCTGCCCGCGCCGGTCGGCGGCCCGCAGGGCTGCGCGCACCGCCGCGCACAGCCCGTCGTGGTGGACGTCCAGGACCTGCTTGACGTCGTCGTCCTCGGCGCCGTCCAGGCTCGCGTGCGCGTTGGACACCATGCAGCCCCAGCGCGCGTACTCGCCCGTGCACCGGGCGGCGATGAGCCCGCCGAAGAAGTCGGCGATCGCGGGCAGGCCCCGCTCGTCCGCGGCGAGCCGGTCGAACACCGGACGCGAATGGCGCTCCACATAGCCGCGCAACGCCGCCAGGTAGAGGTCCCGCTTGCCGCCGAACGTCGCGTACAGGCTGGACCGGCTGAGCCCCGTCTCCGCGACCACCTCAGCGATGCCGGTCGCCGCGGCGCCGCGGCGCCAGAACAGGCGCACCACCTGGTCCAGCACCGCGTCGGGATCGAAGTGCTTGACGTCCGGCATCCCGCTCGCGCCTCCCCGTGCAATCTTGGTACAACCATTCCAAGATTGCACGGGGAGGGCTCCGCGCGCAACCGGCCCCGGATCACCCGCCGTGGCGGCGGGCCTCGACCGCCTGCCGGGCCTCCTCGGCCACCAGGTCGGCGTTGATCTGGGCCCCCGCCAACGCGCCCGCCGCCGCGGCGGCGCCGACCTGGGCGGTCAGGTCGGTGACGTTGCCAGCGACCCACAGCCCGGGCACGTCGGTGCGGCCCAGCGCGTCGGCCGGCACGTGCTCGCCGGCCCCGCTCGGATGCTCGGCCGGCCGTAGCCCGAGGCCCGCCAGGAAGGCCGCGCGGGCGACCATGCGCGGCGCCACCGCCACCGCCTCGCGCGCCACGACCGAGCCGTCGGCCAGCCGCACGCCCACGATCCGGTCGCCGGCGATCTCCAGGGCCGTCACCTTGCCCTCCACCACCGTGACGCCGCGCGCGGCGAGTTGCTCCGCCTGCTCGCCGGAGGGCGGGGGAGCGGTGTGGGCGAAGAAGGTGACATCGGCGCTGAGCTGCCGGAACAGCAGCGCCTGGTGCACCGACATCGGGCCGCTGGACAGCACCCCGATGGCCTGGTCCCGCACTTCCCAGCCGTGGCAGTAGGGGCAGTGCACCACGTCCCGGCCCCAGCGTTCCCGCAGGCCCTGCACGTCCGGCAGCTCGTCGACCAGCCCGGTGGTCACCAGCAGCCGGCGCGCCCGGACGGTCCGCCCGTCGGCCAGCTCGACGGTGAAGCCGTCGGCGTCGCGTGCGGCGCCGGTGACCGTCGCGGTCACCACCTGCCCGCCGTACCCGCGGACCTCGGCCCGCCCGCGCTCCAGCAGCTCGGCCGGTGGCATCCCGTCCCGGGCAAGCAGCCCGTGCACGCCCTCGGCGGGCGCGTTGCGCGGGGAGCCCGCGTCCAGCACCACGACCGACCGCCGCGAGCGCGCGAGCATCAGCGCCCCGTTCAGTCCCGCGGCGCCGCCGCCGATCACCACCGCGTCGTAGCCGTCCCTCAGCCGTTCGGTCATCTCGACCACCTCCGCGGCCACTATGCGGACCCGCCGCCGGGAACCGCAAACCTGTTTGCCGATGTGGCAAACTGGTGGGCATGGACGACGATCTGGACCACGCGCTCGACGCGGTCGGCCCGCACCTGCGCGCCCTGCGCAACCAGCGGGAGATCACGCTGACCGACCTGTCGGCGGCGACGGGCATCTCGGTGAGCACGCTGTCGCGGCTGGAGTCCGGCGCCCGCCGCCCGACCCTCGAACTGCTGCTGCCGCTGGCCAAGGCCTACGGCGTCACCCTCGACGAGCTCGTGGACGCCCCGCCCACCGGCGACCCGCGGATCCACCTGCGCCCCGTCGTCCGCAACGGCATGACCATGCTGCCGCTGACCCGCCGCGCCGGCGGCATCCAGGCCTACAAGCTCGTCATCCCGGCCGGCAGCGACCGCCGCGAACCCGCCCCGCAGACCCACGAGGGCTACGAGTGGCTCTACGTCCTCAACGGACGGCTGCGGGTCATCCTCGGCGAGCACGACCTGCAGCTGTCACCCGGCGAGGCCGCCGAGTTCGACACCCGCCTGCCGCACTGGTTCGGCGCCGTCGACGCCGACCCGGTCGAGTTCCTCGTGCTGTTCGGCAGCCAGGGCGAGCGCGCCCACCTCCGCGCCCGCCCCAAAGCGAAGCAACGCGCCTGACGCCCCGCCCGGCCGCCTAGCCGAGGGCCTTGGCGAGGATGCCGGCGGTCTCGGCGATGGCGGGCTCGTCAGCCGCGCCGTCCTCGCTGAGACGGTTCGTCGTGATCACGATGATCAGCGGCGCGCCGGACGGGGGCCAGGCGATCGCGATGTCGTTGGCGGTGCCGTAGCCGCTCCCGGTGCCGGTCTTGTCGCCGACCGTCCAGTTCTTGGGGAGACCGGCGCGGATGCGGTTGTCACCGGTCAGCGTCTGCTTCATCCAGCCGATCAGGCGGTCGCGGTCGGCGCGGACGAGCGTGTCGCCCACGGTGAGCGAGCGCAGGTCGCCGGCCCAGGCACGCGGCGAGGTGGTGTCGAGGACGGCGCCCGGCTTCCAGAGGTTCAGGTCGGTTTCCCAGCGGTCGTGGCGGGTGACGCGATCGCCGAGCGAGCGGAGGAAGGCGGTGTCGCCTGCCGGCCCGCCGAGCTGCTTGAGCACCAGGTTGCCGGCCGTGTTGTCGCTCTGGGTGATCGCTGCCTTGCAGAGGGCGGACACGGTCATGCCGCTCTTCACGTGCTTCTCGGTGACCGGCGAGTTGGCCACGAGATCGCCCTTGCCGTAATGGATGACCCGATGCATCAGCCCCGGGTCGGACCGGCGCGCCTTCTGCAGAACCCCGCCGCACACCATGGCCTTGAACGTCGACGCGAAGAGAAACCGTTCGTCGGCGCGATAGGCGACGAAGCGTCCGGTCCCGGTGTTCAGCGCGTAGACGCCGATGCGGTCCTTGCGAGACTGCTCCAGCGCGCTCAACTGCTTGCCGACTCTCGCCTGGGACGCGGCGGGCCGCAGGTCGGACTGCCTGCCGAGCGAGGCGACGGCGCTGCGCGAAGCGACGCGCTCACCGCCGCTCCCGTCCGACCCGCACGCGGCGAGACCGGCCAGACCCACGGCGGCGGAAACGGCGATCGCAGTGACCCTGCGGAAATGATGTGAGGTTGCCATACCGCAGAGCAGATCAGGACAGACGCCAATGTGTCCAATACTGATATCTCTGTCAGCTCGATATCGATTCAGATATCAATGCTGATGAAGAGCAGGTTGGGGGCAGCTGGAATCTGCCACCAAGTGATCACGTCTTGCGGATTCGGGGTCACCGCGTGCTCGGCCGTGATCGCCGCACTGTGAACGGCCCGCCAGGCCGCCCGGGCGCGCGTGGGCGACCGTGCTCCTGGCCGGCGGCCTCTACCTGGGCGTGCTGACCGTCGCCGCGTTCACCGACAAGGGACCCGACGCGATGCCGGTCGCCGGGCAGCCCTCCATCCTGACCTCCATGGGCCTGGCCGTCCTGGCCCCCGCCTCCGCCGCCGTCACCGGCCGGCTGCTGCGCGCTCGCGGCGTGGGTGGTGTTCGCCTGCATCATGCTGATCAACACCCTGGTCGCCTCGACCACCTTCCGCCGCGGCGAGTTCGCCCAGCTGCGGCTCGCCGGCGCCGCGCCCGGCCAGGTACTGCGGACGGTCCGCACTGAAAGCCTGGTGATCGTGGCGACCGGCACCGTCCTGGGCGTCCTGGCCGGCGCGGTCACCAGGATGCTGCGCACCCCGGCCGTCGACGCGGTGGCCCCCTGACCGCTCCCTCCCGCGATCCGGCCGACGACCGACCCGAGTCGACGATCAACCAGCTGTCGCAACAAGGACGGGCCCCGGCCGCCGGCCGCGGGCCCGTCCCGATCGGTCAGGCGGGGGTTTCGGCGGTGGCGGTCAGGACCGCGCGGCCGAGGATGTGGCCGGTCATCGTGAAGCCGAGGAGGGCCGGGGTGGCGTCGGCCGGGACGCCGATGGAGTCGACGTCGAGGGCGTGCACCACGACGAAGTAGCGGTGGGGCCCGTGCCCGGCCGGCGGGGCGACGCCGACGAAGCGGGCCAGCCGGGCGTCGTTGGGCAGTTGGAAGGCGCCTTCGGGCAGGCCCGACCCGGTGTCGTCGCCGGCACCCTCGGGCAGCTCGGTGACGGTGGCGGGGATGTCGGCGACCGCCCAGTGCCAGAACCCCGACCCGGTGGGGGCGTCGGGGTCGTAGACGGTGACGGCGTAGCTCTTCGTGCCTTCCGGCGCACCACTCCAGGACAGCTGCGGGGAGACGTCCTTGCCGCCGGGAACGCCGGAGGAGTACTGCTCGGGCGGCCAGGCGGCGCCGTCGGCGACGGTGCGGCTGGTCACGGTGAAGGACGCCGCCTCGGGGAGGCGGGCGAAGGGGTCGTTGGCGGTCATATCGCGTCGTTCCTTTCAGGTCGTGCCGTGAGGGCGGCGGCGGTGCGGGGGGACAGAGAGCCGGCGCGGAGGTGCCGCTGCCGGGGTGCCGTCTCCCGTCCGCCACCAAATCGACCATAACACTAATAATCGATTATCAACCAGATCGTCTATGATGACGGCATGAGCCAGACGATCCACTCCTCGGCCGCGTCGGGGAAGCAGATGCTCTCCGAGCAGGTCCACGCGCACCTGCGGGACGCGATCATGCACGGGGAGCACGCCCCCGGTACCGCCCTCAAACCGCAGGACCTGGCCAAACGGCAGGGTGTCAGCCTGGCCGTCGTGCGCGAGGCGCTGGTGCGGCTGGTCGGCGAGGGCCTCGCCGAGCGGCTGCCCAACCGCGGCTTTGCCGTCCCCGCCTTCTCCGACCGCCGCTGGCAGGAGATCGCCGAGGCTCGCCGGACCATCGAGCCGGTCATCCTGCGCATGTCCATCGAGCGCGGGGACGTCGACTGGGAGGCCCGCGTACGAGCCGCCCAGCACCGGCTGGCCCGCACTCCGACGCACGTGCCGGAGGAAGGCGAGTACTACAGCGACGCATGGGCCGAGGCCCATCGGGTCTTCCACCGCACCCTGCTGGAGGGGTGCGGCAACCCCGTCCTGCTGGAGACGTTCGACCGGCTGTGGACCGCCAGCGAGCTGGCCCGCCGCCTGTCGGCGCTCCGGGCCCCCTACCGCGACGCCGTCGCCGAGCACCGCCGGCTGGAGGAGGTGGCGCTGGCCCGCGACGCCGACACCGCCGCCGAAGTCCTGACCCGGCACCTCACCCTCACCGCGGCCGGGCTGACCGGCTGCCCCGACCACGCAGCCGAGAAAGAAGCCTGATGCTCCTCACCGATTCGGCCCGGCCATTGCCCCTGTCCACCGGCACCGGGGCGTCCGCCCGCACACACTCGCCCGAGCCGACCGCGGGACGCCGCTGCCACGACGCCGTCGCACCCCTGCACTCATGCGTCTACTTCGCCCCGGAAATGCAGGACGAACTCGCGGTGCTCGGGCTGGAACGCGGATCCATGGCGTACTACGCGGGTCGCGCGGCCCCGCTGGGGGCGGTCGACGCGGGAACCGTCACGGCCACGTTCTACAACTTCGACCACGAGCACGTGCGGCGGTACATTCCGGCCGCGTGGCGCATCGCCCCGCCGGAGGCAGTGCTGGCGGCCCGGCTCCGCGGTGCGGATCGAACGTTGCGGCGGCTACTCGGGGCCGAGGTCCTCGCCTCGAAGGAGATGGCCGAGGCGGCCGAGCTGGCGTTGCGCGCCGCCAAGGCCGGCCCCCGGGAGGCGCGGCCGCTGTACTCCGCGAACGCCGACCTCCCCGTGCCCACCGAACCGCACCTGGCCCTGTGGCACGCCGCGACGCTGCTGCGCGAGCACCGCGGCGACGGCCACCTCGCCGCCCTGGCGATCGCCGTCCTGTCCGGACTCGAGGCGCTGGTCCTGCACAACGCCACCGGCAGGGCGCCGACCTCGGCGGTGTTCATGCAGACCCGCGGCTGGTCCGCGGCGCAGTGGGCCGCCGCCCGCGACCGGTTGCGCGAGCGCGGCCTTCTGGACGAGGCGGGAGACCTCACCGACTCGGGCGCGGCCCTGCGCGCCGAGGTCGAGGCGCTCACCGACCGCCTCGACACCGCCCCGTACGACCACCTCGGCCCGGCCGCCACCGCCCGCCTCACCGAGCTGGCCGGCGCCTTCACCACGTCCCTCAGGGCAGCGGGCGCCTTCCCCGCCGCGCTCTTCGGCAAGGGCTGACCGTCCGGGGCGGGATGACCCCGCCAGGCCGGCACCGCACCGTGCCACGGCAGGGTCGCGCGACCGTCCACGAAGAGAGCTCGGTCACGCTTGTCGGCGAGTCGCGGTTTCAATCGTCGCCGGCCAAGGTGAATATTGCGGCCTGGTCACGGACGAAGTCGGCGAAGTCGCGCGGGCGGTTGCCGAGAAGGCCAGCGACCGACACGCGGACCGAGCTCCGAGAGGTCCACCCGCCGAACCCGGATACAGCCACAGCCCGCGCGGCACCAAGACTTGGCGCTGCCGTGAGGGATCAGCCGTTGAAGGCGGCTGGGCCGTCTCCCGCCCCGTGGTCGACGGGTACCGGTCGTACCGCACAGACTGTGACGCTGGCAGCCTCGACCACAATGAGGGCCGGCACCCGCCCTTCGAGCTGATCAAGGCGCGTTTGCCAGGCGGCGGCCGGCCGTTCTGCTGGTGGGCCTGGTGGGCCTGGCGGTCGGCGTGCTGTGGGACGCGCTGCTCGCATTGGTGGCCGTCGTGGGTTGGGCGCTCGGCGGAATCGGGATGGGATCGCCTTCAACGCGGCCACCACCGGCACCATGTGGCGGGCGCCACCTGACCGGCAGGGCGAGGTCAGCGCTGCTCTCCAATTCGCGCAGACGCTCGCGGCCGCCCTGCTCAGCGGCCTCGGCGGCGCGACCATCGCCGCCGTGCACCGGCATGGCGGCGGAACCTCGGCTGGTGCCCACGCCACCTTCATACTTACCGGGCGCCTACACCTCCGAATGAATCGCGCGATGGCGTGGTCGTTCGGCATGTGCGGCACGTCCCGTCGTGGAGTGTCGGCGTGATCCCCGCACGGGCTTACTCGCGTAGTGGATGCCGCCAGCGACGTCCGCCGCAGTGGCGCGTTCGGTGGTGCCAGCCTCCATCGACCCCAATGCTCGGCCGCAACCGGACTATCGCGGCGACGTCCGCGCGGGGTCTCCTCGCGGTCGCGGCATGCAGCAGGGGGCTCGGCGTTGCTGGCGTCCTGGAACCACTGTCCGGCATAGCTCTTCAACAGGGCGGACGGTCACTTGCGGCGACTGCGGGCGCCTGCAGGAGCGCCGACCCGGCTACGCTGCTGTGCCGTGCCGGACACGCGCCTCGACACCGCTCGGATCCGAGCGGCTCGCCGGATGATCGATCCGGTCTTCCTCGACACTCCGCTGTACCGCTGCGAGGCGCTGGAGCCCGATCTCGGGTGCGCGGTGAGCATCAAGCTCGAGACGGCGAATCCCGTCCGCAGCTTCAAGGGCCGCGGCACCGAGGTCGTCGCGAGCCTGCTCGCCGGCAACGGCTCGCGCGCCGCGGTCTGCGCCAGCGCGGGCAACCTCGGCCAAGCCCTCGCCTGGTCCGGCCGCGGCAGAGGGCTCGACGTCACCGTCGTCGCATCCCGATCCGCACCCGCGGCCAAGCTCGACCGTATCCGCGCCCTCGAAGCCAAGTTGGAACTCGTGGACGGCGACTTCGACATGGCCCGCGAGCGGGCCGCGGCTATCGCAAGGCATGACGGCATCCGGCTGGTCGAAGACAGCCTGGACCTCGAGACCTGCGAAGGTGCGGCGACCATTGGCCTGGAACTGGTGGACGCCGCGCCGTCCTTCGACACTGTCCTCATCGCTCTCGGCGGCGGTGCGTTGGCCACCGGCGTGGGCCACGTGGTGAAGGCCTTGGCGCCCGAAGTCGAGGTAATCTGCGTCCAGCCGCTGGGGGCACCGGCGATGACGCACTCGTGGCGCCAGCGGCGCGTCGTCACCACCGACTCGACCGACACCATCGCCGACGGCGTCGCCGGCCGGCGCCCCATCCCGGCCGTCCTGGACGACCTCCTTGTGGTCGCCGACGACGCCGTCCTGGTCGAGGAGGCGTCGATCATCGCCGGCATGCGGATGCTCCTCGACCATGCCGGGCTCGTCGTGGAGCCCTCGGCCGCGCTTGGCATCGCAGCGTTGCTCGAAGACCGCGACCGCTTCGCCGGACGGCACGTGGTCACCATCGTGTGCGGCGGCAACGTCGACATGGACGCCTATCACCGCTGGATCGGCCGCCACTGAGGAACCGACGACGCCTGCGCAAGGTCACTACGTTGCAGCAGGTACTCGGCTATTAGCGACAGCGTCCCGACTCTGCGCGGCATCCGGAAGGCGTCATCGGTCAGGGGCAGATCGGCAGTCGAGGTAGGCGTCCAATGCGGCGGCACCGGTGAGCATGGCGCGGCTGCGGGCCGAGAGACGGGCGTGCCAGTCGCGCAACATCGATTCCAGCGGCGCGACGCCTCCGGCGGAGCGGACCTGGACGATCAGCGGCGCGATCCGCTCCAGCAGGTAACCGCCCCGTCTGAGCTGGTGAACGAGCAGGGCGTCGCGCACATCCGCCGCGCTGTAGACCCGGTAGCCGGTGTGTGGGTCGCGGCGTGGTCGGACCAAGCCCGCGCGTTCCCATTTGCGCAAGGTCGCCGGGTGAATGCCGAGCCTTCTCGCCAGCGTGCCGACGAACATGTCGCCGCGTTCCTGCGGCACGGGATCGAGGTCGTGGAGCGCGGCCTCGACGGCCTGGAGAGTGTGACGGTCGTCGAGAAGCTGGGCGTGACTCTCGTCGACGAGGCGAAGCGCGTCTTCGGTCGCGTCGCGGTTGACCGCCTGCATGATCGACGCCGTCGTCTGATGTCCGTGCCCGGGTACCAGGGCGAGGAAGGCCTGCAATGCATAGGCGTGCAGCGGCGTGTAAGTGCGGTAGCCGTGCGGGCTTCGTTCGGCGTCCGGAAGGATCCCGGCCGCCTCGTAATTCCTGATCGCTTGCGTGGACAGACCATGCGGACGCGCCAGGTCAACCGGCCTGAGTTGACCACCGTTTTGAAAGTTTCGCCGCACTGTCCTGCCGATATCGCGCATAACTTTCACTCGAAGGTTCAACGATAGCGTCAAAGGTATGACTTCCGGTATCAAAGACGCCGCTCATGTCATCGACGCTGCTTCCGTCATGAAGCTGCTTCCAGCCCGGCCACGGCTGCTCGCTCTCGGAGAGCCCACCCATGGGGAGGACGTCCTGCTTGAGGTGCGCAACGAGCTTTTCCGGCAACTCGCCGAACAAGAGGGCTACCGGACGATCGCGATCGAGAGCGACTGTCTGATGGGCCTGGTCGTGGACGACTACGTCACCTCGGGCACGGGCACCCTCGACGAGGTCATGGAGCGCGGCTTCAGCCACGGGTTCGGCGTGTCCGCGGCCAACCGCGACCTGGTGAGCTGGATGCGCGCCTACAACGACGGACGGCCCCCGTCCGAGCGTCTGCGCTTCGCCGGCTTCGACGGCCCGCTGGAGATCACCAGCGCCGCGAGCCCTCGGCAGGCCCTCACCGCACTCCACGCCTACCTCGCCGCCCGGATCGACGCCGGCCTACTTCCCTGTACCGCGGAAACGCTCGACCGCCTGCTCGGCGCCGACGACCGGTGGACGAATCCCGCCGCGATGATGGACCCGTCCCAGTCCGTTGGGCAGACGCCCGAGGCCGAACGGCTGCGGTTGCTCGCCGACGACCTGTCAGCCCTCCTCGACGCGCACACACCCCACCTGATCGCGGCGTCCTCGCGAGACGACTGGGACCGCGCCCAGCTGTACGGCCGCACCGCCCTCGGGTTGCTGCGCTACCACTTCTGGATGGCCGACACCTCACCGAGCCGCATGGCGCGGCTACTGGACCTGCGGGCTTCGATGATGGCCGCCAACCTCCTCGCCATCGCCGAGCGAGGCCCGGCGATGGCCCATGCCAACAACGGGCATCTCCAGCGGCCCAAGAGCACGATGCGGATGGGTGAGCTGCTGCTGGGCTGGTGGAGCGCCGGAGCGATCGTCAGCGCCCGGCTGGGCGAGGGCTACGCCTTCATCGCCACGGCCCTCGGCACGATCCGCCACCGCGGAGTGGAGACCCCGCCCCCGGAGACCATCGAAGGACTCCTGCACGCCCTCCCAGAGGACCGATACATCGTCGACACCCAGCGCCTGGCCGCCGCGCTCGGCGACACAACGCCCGTTCCCCGCGTCTCTCCCTGGTTCGCCTACTCCCCGCTCGACCCAACTCACCTGCCGAGCATCGACGGCATCGTGTTCGTGAAGGACGCCCCCACCGGACCGACGTGGTGGCCCGCCGGGTGACCAATCCGCAGAAGCTCCACCGACACCACGAGCCGCCCCCGGCCGTTCCCAGCGATAACCCCCTGCATGAACGCCGCCGCGGAAGCTGGTCGCCTCCCGCGCCCTGACCGACACCACGGCGGCCCGCCCGCAAACCCGGAGTGCATTTCGGCCGAGCAGACCGGCGCCGCCGTCCTCACACGGTGTGGCAGGGCAACAGGACGAACGCTCTCCTCTTCCAGGTTGTGCTCGGGGGTGACTGGACAATCCACCCCGCGCAGCAGGCACTCGATCACGCCCTAGGCGCCCCAACGCTCCGGGCCCTCACTACTGGCGACGGGTGCGGCCCAACGTCTGCACTCTCACCGCCCGCTTGGGACGCATCCAGCGGGTCCGCCTGCGAAGGCGCTTGCATCGGGTGTCGCGCCATGCCTTGGAGCCACAGTCACAGTTAATGGTCTGCGGCCTGGTCATTGTGCTTTGCCTTGGACGGAGTGGCGGGGGTGGTGGTGCGGTGGCCGGCGAGGATGCGGGTGAGGTCGGTGACGGGGGAGGAGGCGAGCTTGTGGTTGGTGTCGTCGTAGCCGCGGGTGGTGCGGGGGTCGGCGTGGCCGGCCAGGTCCTGCACCTTGGCGAGCGGGACGTCGTTGCCGAGCAGGGTGGTGATGACGGTGCGGCGTCCGCTGTGCGGGCTGAGCCTGGAAGCGGCGGGCAATCCGGCGAGTTTGGCCTGCCGTCGCAGGATGTTGGTGACGTCGCGTTGGGTGAGGCGCTTGTCGCCGGGCTTGGCCGGGTCATAGGGATGCGGGGTGGTCACCAGCAGCGGTCCGGGTGGCGTGATGCCGTCCGGGTGGCGGTCGGCGCGGGTGGCGAGGTAGGCGTCGAGGACGCGGCAGAGTTCGCCGTCCAGGCGTACATAATCGCGGCCTTCGGGTCCCTTGCCTTTGGTGCCGTGCCACAGCACCCGGTACCCGGCTTCGGTGCTCAGGTCGGTGAGGTCTGCGCCGGTGAACGCCGAGACGCGCAGCGCGGTGTAGAACAGCAGCGCGATCACGGCCGCGTCGCGCCAGGCCGCTTCGGTGCCCAGGTCAACGGCGCGGCCCTCCGCGGTGTCGAGCAGCAGCGCGGTCTCGGCCACGCTGAGGGTGGGCGCCTTGTGCGCGGACGCGGCGATCTGCGCGCTGGTCGGCCGCTTGACCAGCAGCGTCGGGTTGCGGTCGGTGACGTCGTTGGACTGCAGGTAGGTGTACCACGACGAGACGGCCGCCAGCCGCCGCGCCCGGGTCGCAGCGCTCGGCGGGCGTGACCGATCGCCGACGGTGACGGTCATGGACGCCGACCAGTCGTCGATGTCCGCGCGACGCGCCGCCCGCGGGTCCAGCCCGGTGCGGGCGCAGTAGTCCAGCCAGCCGGCCAGGTCCCGGTAGTAGGCGCGGCGGGTCGCGTCGCTGCTCTGGCTGCGCAGCCAGGCGGCGGTCAGCACCCGCAGACCGTAACGGTCGCCCGGATCGTCGGGCGGCAGCGCGGGCAACAGTGTGACGGCCTGCCCGATCGGATCCAGCGCCAGCCCGGAGGCCGCCGGCATCGCCTCTGGAGCCGACGCCGTCGACGTAGGCGGTGCCGATGCCTGCGCGGGCAACAGCGTCGTGGCTTCCAACGGGGCATCCGGAACGGGCGGCGGTTGCACGGTCATGCGCGCACGACCTTCGTGCGCGGTGTGACGACACCGGCTGAAATGGTGCCTCCACCAGGCGATTCGGCGCTTTGAGTCACAGCCGTTGGAGCCTGCGCCGTGGGCCGTGCCGGAGCGCGTAGAGGGCCGCCGTCCACCGCCGCCTCCGCGGCTCCCACATCGCCACCTGCCCGCCGGACGCTGCGCTCCAGGCCGATCGCGCGCCGTCCGCCACCGTTGATCATGCCCACCAGGATAACCGTCATTATCCCGGAGCCTAAACGTTCTCCGCATTAAGCGTTTCGCGTGTCGCGCTAATCGTTAACCATGTCGCGTAGCGAAAAGATGGCTAGGATGGCGCGGGTGACCAGCGAGACGAGCAGCGAGACGAGCAGCGACACCGGCGAGTCCACGAATGCCGCAGCGGCCGCCCAGCCGGCCAGCGAGCCGGGCGTCATCCCGTCCGTGCCCTCACAGGCGTCAACGGGCACGAGCGCGACCGCTTCGGCAGGCTCCTCCGCAGTTGGCGGAGCATCGGCGCAGCGAGGTGACCTGGTAGGCGGTGTGGCCGAGCCGCCAGCAGTGCCTACCGCCGATCCGGCAGTCGATGCTGATGCTGAACGCGTCGGACAGGCGGAAGAAGGAGTACCGCGGGCGGCGGGGGAGTGCGCACTGGCCGGATGTTTCGAGCCGCTTCCGGTGCGCGGCCGCGGCCGTCCCCCCAAGTACTGCAGCAAGGCTCACGCCGACCAGGCCAGCCGGGACCGGCGCGCCGCCGACGCCGCCGCGGTCGACGAACCGCTCCACCAGGCCGAAGCGCTCGCCCAGCAGGTGCCGGCGGCCATCAACGCTCTGCAGGACCAGCTGACCGAACTGAAGGACTTCCTCACCAAGGCCCAGGATGGAGCCCTGTCCCGGGTCCGGCGCGCTGAGGCCGAGGCGACCGCGGCCGGACAGGCCGAGGCCGACGCCGAGGCCCGCGCCCTCGCCGCCGACAAGGCGCGCGAGGAAGCGGTCACCGCCGCCGAGGCCGCCCGCGCCGCTCAACGGGCGGCCGAGCAGGCCGCGGCCCGCGACCGCGCAGCCCTAGAGCAGGTCCGCGCCGACACCGCCGAGGCGATAGCCGCGCACCAGAGCGCCCGCGACGCCGCCCGGGAGGCCCGGGCTGCCGCTGAAGCCGCCCGCGACGCCAAGGCCGCTGAGCTCCGCGACGCCAGGAACGCCCACGAACAAGAACGCGTCCGGTTCGAGGCGACCGCCCGCGCCCAGGCCAACCACGTGCAGACCCTCCAGAACGAGCTGGCCGAAAGCACGGCAGCACTGGCGACCTTGCGGGAGGCGCTCGCCGCCGCCCACGGCGAGGCCCGCACCCAGCAGTCCAAGGCGGAGGCCGCCGAGCAGGCACGCGACGACGCGGTACGGCACGGACGCGAAGCCGCCGCTCGCGTCGAGGCACTGGAACGTCGCCTGCAAGACCTTCAGACCACCACCGAACAGGCCACCCAGCAGCTGGCCACCGCGCAAAGCGCGCTCGCCTCTCGCGAGGCCCTCTGCGACCGACTCCAGACCGACCTGGCTGCCGCCCGCGCCGAGGCAGCAGAGCAACGCGAACGCGCCGCGCGCGCCGAAGTCTCAGCGGAGCAGGCCCTCCGCGCTGCCTCAGCCGACCAGCACAGCCGCAAGGATCACGATCCAGACGCTTCCGCTGAACCCCCGAGTACGAGTTAAAGCGCCTTCTTGGCTCTTCAGCGGTTCAGAAGGCGCGCCCGATGTCGGCGATCACGAAGGCCTCGGGCCCTACCGGCCATGCGCCCTGACGCATGCGAAAGTTCGCAACGGGCAAGCCGCGCCTGCGGGCGACATGAGCGAGTTCCAGATGTCCGACGGAGGGGACGAACGGCCACCAGCCATCAGCGCACGACATGCTGGGAATGGTGCGCCAATTACCTTGGCTACATCGGTGCTCCGTACAACGGCAGAATCCGGGCTGCGAGAACGAGGGCTTCTCGGACGTGGCAAGCATTAAGTGTGCTGAGCTGAATGAGTCTTGCGTTTGTGCAACTGCGGCTCAATGGAGTCAGTACGGTCCTATCCGTGCTGTCTCCCCGTTGCCGTCTTGGGGTCCGAGCGAAGCCGTCCGATGAGTTCCGGAGGTCCGCCTGGTCTGTATGCGCGAACCTGCTGGGAGGAAAACTCGAGGAGGAGTCGCCATGCAGATCAACAAGGTGCTGGCTGGAGTGGCCGTGTCGGACCTCCCACGTGCCCAGCGCTGGTACGAGATGTTCTTCGGCCGTCCCGTCGACGCTGAGCCCATGGCCGGCCTGGCGGAGTGGCACACCCCTGGCGGTGTCGTGCAGCTCATTGCCGACTCGCGGCGCGCCGGTGGGTCGCTGATCACCCTCTGGGTCCCCGATGCCCGGCAGGCTCTGGCCCATCTGGCCGAACGAGGTGGACCAAAGATCGACCTCGATACCACCACGTCCGACAACGTCTTGTTCGCCCAGGTCACCGACCCCGACGGCAACGCGATCACCGTTGTCGAGGTGCGCGAGGGTGTACAGCTCTGAACCGCTGAGGTCGGCCCGGAACTGCGTGCACTCCTCGGCAGTGGTGCCCCGGAGCTTTCAGTCTTAGCCAGCCGTCGAGAGCATGCGCGACATCGCCTCAGGGCTTTCCAGCTCCATCCTGCTGACCGCCAGCGCAATACCGTCGGCGCTACTGCGGTGGTGATTCACGCCTTGAGGAGTTTGGCGTCGACGACGGTGGGGCGGGCGCGGTGGCGGGCAGGCACTCGGGGGTGTCTTGGGCCATGAGTTCGCGGAGGATGTTGGCCAGGGCGGCGAACGCCTGGGATATCAGCCGTCCGCCAATGGCAGGCGGTCGTGCGAGGAGGCGAAGCTGGTCTCCTGCTTGTGCGGGTCGCTGGCCATGGTGATCTGCAGGGCTTGGTGAGCAGGATGAACACGGCCGCGTTCTGGGCGTCAGTACCAGGTGATCGTCCAGGTGAAGGTGCCGGAATCGGTCGACAGGCCTACCGGTAGGCCCTCGGCCTTGACCGTCGGGGGCCCGGTGCCGCCCGGCACCGGGCACTGGTCGAGTTGGCCCTCCACCTTCGTGGAACTGGGCGAAGTAGTTGCCATGGTTCGGGTGGACGATGCCGTACATTTCCGTGAGCGAGGCACCACCGCGTCGCTGTCCACGAAAACCGCCATTGTCGTGCCCATCCGTGATGCCTCCCATACCCGCCCGGCATGCGCGAGTGACGGCGTTCACTCCGGTGGCCTACTCAAGTGCGGGCCGGCTCGCGGCTTCTGTGCGGCGGCGTGCGGTGAGGGCGGCGAACCAGCTCAAGGCTTCGGGGTCGTCGACCGAGTCGATGTTGCATGCTCGTTCGGGCGGAACTCCTTGGGCGATGCGCTTTATGGGTACTTCGAGTTTCTTGCCGGTGAAGGTGTGCGGGATGGCGGGAGCGGCCAGGACCTCGTCGGGGACGTGGCGAGGGGAGGCGTGTTCCCGGACGGCCGAGCGGATCCGGGCGGTGAGGTGGTCGTCGAGCGTCGCGCCGTCGGCCAGGTGCACGAACAGCGGCATCCAGTAGCCGCCGTCGGGTTGTTCGACGCCGATCACCAGGGCTTCAGTCACTTCGGGGAGTGCTTCGACCGCCTGGTAGATGTCCGCGCTGCCCATGCGGACGCCGTTGCGGTTGAGCGTGGAGTCGGAGCGGCCGTGGATGATCGCGGTGCCGCGGCTGGTGATCGTCAGCCAGTCGCCGTGCCGCCACACTCCGGGATAGTGGGCGAAATAGGCCTCGCGGTAGCGGCGGCCGTCGGTGTCGCCCCAGATGCGCAGGGGCATGGACGGCATGGGGGAGCGGATGACGAGTTCGCCGATCTCGCCGATGACGGCATGTCCGGCTTCGTTCCAGGCTTCGACATGGCAGCCCAGCGAGCGGCAGGACATCTCGCCCTCGTACACCGGGAGCCAGGGCGCGCCGCCGACAAGGGTGGCGGCGAAGTCGGTGCCGCCGCTGAACGCCCGCAGTTGCACCGCCGGGCCGAACTCCTCGGCGACCCAGCGGTAGGAGCGTGCGGGGACCGGGGATCCGGTCACTCCGACGCTGCGCAGCGCGGACAGGTCGTGTTCCGTGGCCGGGTGCACACCCGCCTTCTCGCACGCCAGGAGGTATCCGGGGCTCACTCCCAGGCTGTTGAGCCGCTGGTCGGCGGCGAGCTGCCAGAGCCGGCCGATCGACGGGTGCATCGGGTTGCCGTCGTACAGGACGGCGGTCACGCCGGACAGCAGGCCGTTGACGGTCGCATTCCACATGATCCATGAGGTGGAGGTGTAGGACATCGAGCGGTCGCCGGGATGCACGTCGGACTGCAGGCCCGACTGTGCCCGTGCGCTGATCAGGATGCCGCCGTGTCCGTGCACCAGGCCTTTGGGCAGGCCGGTGGTGCCGGAGGAGTAGACGATCCAGAGGGGATGGTCGAACGGGACCGGGACGGGCCGCGGCGTGCAGGGTTCGGTGAGGAGGTCGGCCCATTGCGTGCCGGTGGACGGCAGTCCGGCCACGGGCACGGTGACGACATGCCGCAAGGTGGGCAGGCTCGCCGCCATGCCGGCGACGACCGGACGCCGGTCGTGCAGCCGCCCGCCGAACCGGTAGCCGTCGGCTGCGATCAGCAGGACGGGTTCGAGTTGGGCGAAGCGGGCGACGGCACCGTCCCGGCCGATCTCCGGTCCGCACGCCGACCAGACGGCGCCGATGGAGGCGGCGGCGAGGAACGCCACGACGGCGGCGGGCACGTTCGGGAGGTAGCCGACGACCCGGTCGCCCTGGCCCACCCCCATCCGCTGCATCGCGGACGCCACCGCGCCGACCTGCGCGACGAGTTCTCCCCACGTCAGCCGGCTTTCGGTGCCGTCTTCGCGCACCGAAATCAGTGCGGATTCGTGCTCGCGTCCGGTGGCCTGCCGAAGGATGTGGTCGACGTAGTTGAGCCGCGCTCCGGGGAACCAGACCGCGCCGGGCATGCTCCGCTCGGCCAGGACGGCGGAGTAGGCGGTGTCGGGGGCGATCTCGAAGAAGTCCCAGACCTCGGCCCAGAACTCCTCCAAGTGCTCGACCGACCAGCGCCACAGCGACTCGTAGTCGGACACGTCCGCGCCGTGCCGTTCGGCGACCCGCCGGGCGAACGCGGTCAGCCGGGTCGCCTCGATCTGCTCGGGCGAGGGAGTCCACAGTGTTCTGCTGCTCATCGCCTGTCCTCCGGGGCGTCTAGAGGGGGATCGGGGCGGGTCCGGAAGTGATCCTGCCGGTGATCGCGCCGAGTTGCTCGATCTGCAGTGTCACCACATCGCCCGGTTCGAGCCAGGGGTACCGGTCCGCGCCGTGCAGCCGGGACAGTTCGAGGATGCAGCCGGTGCCGACGGTGCCGCTGGCGATGAGGTCTCCCGGGCGCAGGGTGGTGCCGCGGGAGGCGTACGCCAGCATCTGCGGGAACGACCAGTGGATGTCGGCCCAGCTTCCGCCGCCGTGGCGCTCGCCGTTGACCGACGCCGTCATCGCGAGGTCGTAGCCCCGTCCGCTGCGGAACTCGGCCAGTTCGTCCGGCGTGACCAGCGCCGGTCCGGTGCTGGTCACCCCGTCCTTTCCCTTCGCCGGGCCCAGCCCCAGCTTCATCTCCTCGCCCTGGAGGTCGCGGGCGCTCCAGTCGCAGAAGAGCATGTAACCGGCGATGTGCTCCTCGGCCTGCTCGGGTGACAGGTTCGATCCGGCCCGGCCGACCACGGCGCAGATCTCCAGCTCGTAGTCGAAGGCCGTTGAGCCGGGGGAGATCTCGATCTCCTCGTCGGGGCCCGTGATGGCCGCGGGGTTGGTGAAGTAGAAGGTCGGCTGCTCGTACCACAGCGGATCCGGGCCCTCGGAGTTCGCGGAATTGACGACATGGGCCTCGAAGGACATGAAGTCGCGGACGGACGGAGGGGCCGGGACGGGCGCCCGGAGCCGCACCGAGTCCGCGGGCACCACCTCGCGGGGATCGCGGCGTGCCCGTTCGGCCGCGGCGGCCAGGCCCTCACCGGTCAGCAGGTCGAACACGGAGCCGGGGTCGCGGAGGCCGAGGACGCGGTCCCCGTCGAGCAGTCCGGGGTGATCGGCTCCGTCGGCCGACCGGTAGGTGACCCAGCGCAACAGCGATGCCTTTCGTCAGGAGTAGTGATCGTCAGCGGGCGGAGACGACGGGGCCGTCGGGGATCCACGACCGGCCGTCGAAGTGGGCCGGCTGGTAGGCATGCACGAGGCGGCCGTCCGGTCCCGCCTTGAGCACGACGCCAGGCATCAGGGGGTCGAGCTGGACGCCGTCGATGGAGTCCCAGGCCTTGAGGAGCCCTTCGCGGGTCGGGTCCTTCATGCGTTCGAGCACCTTCACCAGCGCCTGCGCGAAGGCGTAGCCGTTCAGGGCGCCCGGGTCGCCGGGCCGGGTGCCCTTGGCGTACCTGCCCAGGGCTTCGCGGTAGGCGGTCATCCAGGGCTGACCGGCCCAGCGCGGCTCGGCCGGGTCCTTGGCCCACTGCACCGTGTGGACGCCGGCCGCCGCGCTGCCGGCGGCGTCGGTGAGCGCGACCCGCGAGGAGGTGACCGAGTAGTTGATCACCAATGGCCTCCAGCCCGTCTGCCGCATGTACTTCAGCGCGGCGGCTCCCTGCGTGCCGCCGATCGCCGAGATCAGCGTGGTGACGCCGGCCGCCCGCAGCTTGTTGACCTGCCCGGTCAGGTCGGTGGAGGACGGTTCGAAGGTCTGCTCGCTCGTCAGCTGCCCGCGCTTGACGCCGAGGCCGTCGCGGACGCCGGCGACCAGGCTCGCGGACAGGTCGTTGTTGACCACCAGGGTGCCGAGCCTGGCGTTCGGGTCCTTGGAGAGCGCGTATCTCGCCGCGATCGAGCCCTCGAGTTTGATGTCCGGCCACCAGGCCCGCGTGGTGGGGTAGTGCTTGACGTCCGACAGGGGACTGTTGCCGGCGAAGACGAACTGGGGGACCTTCTGGGTCTTCATGTAGTCGCGGATGGCGAGGTTGGTGCCGCCGAAGCTCGCCAGCGCGAAGACCTTGTCCTGCTCGACGAGCTTGCGGGCGTTGCCGGCGAGCCGGGACGGGTCGTAGGCGTCGTCGAGGGCGATGTAGTGGATCTTGCGTCCGTTCACGCCGCCCCTGGCGTTGATCACGCCGAAGTAGGCCTGCATGCCCTTGGACAGCGAGCCGTAGCCGGCGAGCGGTCCGCTGAAGGGGAAGCTGCCGCCAATCGTGATCTTCTTTGCGGAGATCCCGGGGTCCTTCGAGCCGCCGCCCCCGCGGCAGCCCGTCGCGGCGAGCGCGAGGCCCAGTGCCGCTGTGGTCGCGATCACCTTCCGCACGCTGGTGCTGGTCATCGTCTGTCTCCTTGGTCGTCGGTCACCCTGGCGGTGACCCGGGGGTGGGGACGGGGCGCCGCGCCGATCGGACGTGCCGGAGCCGGGCCGACACCTCGGCCGGCCGGTGCAGGATCCGGGCGATCCCTCCGGGAAGGAGGTAGACGACCAGCAGCAGCGCGACCGCGTTGATCAGCTGCGGGCCGCGGTCGCCGAGTGCGGCGGTGTAGTCGGGGACGAACACCACGAACGCGGCGCCGATGAGCGCGCCCGCCCGCGAGCGCAGGCCGCCCACGATCGCCGCGAACAGCAGCGTGAGCGACAGCGTGAAGGTGAAGGTGTCGGGTGTGGCCGTGCCGATGCCGAGCTGGTAGAGGCCGCCGGCGAAGCCCGCGAGGCCCGAGCTGAGGGCGAAGACGAGGACCTTGGAGCGGCGCACGTCGACGCCGAGCGACACCGCCATGTTCTCGTTGGTCCGGATGGCCTCCAGGCCATGCCCGAATCGGGAGTGGACCAGGTTCTGGACGATCACCAGGGCGACCGCCAGGCACGCCAGGTTCACCAGGAACAGCCACTGCGCGCTGGTCAGCGGGATGCCGAGCGGCGCGCCGGGCGGCTGCAGCCCCAGCCCGAACACGCCACCGGTGAGGTCCGGCACGGCCTTCAGCACGGCGGGGAACAGGATCGCCGCCGCAATCGTGACCAGCCCCAGCGTCATGCCGCGGATGCGCAGGGCCGGCAACCCGAGCAGCAGCCCGACGGCGAAGCACACGATGACGCCCGCCACCACGGCGAGGGGATAGGGCACCGACAGGTGGTGGATGAAGATCACGGTGGTATAGGCGCCGAGCCCGAACAGCGCGCCGTGGCCCGCGGAGACCTGGCCCGCGTGCCCGGACAGCAGGTCCAGTGACATGACGGCGATGGCGATGCACATGACGCGGCCGAACTGGAACAGCGTGTAGTCCTGCACGACGAACGGCAGCACTACGGCCGCGGCGAACGCGGCGGGGACGAGGACGCGCGTACCGAGGAGGCGGCGCACGGCGGTGCGCGTGCCGGTGCTCACGACCGCACCGCCGACAGCCGGCCGAACAGTCCCTGCGGCCGCAGCAGCAGGACCGCGATGATCACCGCGAAGGGCACCAGATTGGCCAGATCGCCTGTCAGATGCGGCACGTAGGCGATCGCGAGGTCGGTGAGCACGCCGACGAGCAGGCCGCCGACGAGCGCGCCGCTCCTGCTGCCCGTCCCGCCGAGCGTGAACGCGGCGAAGGCGAGCAGGAGGGTGCCGCCCATCACGTCGGGATGCACGCCGGTGACCGGGGTGATGACGATGCCGACCACCGCGCCGGTGGCGGCGGCGAAGCCCCAGGCGAGCGCGAGCATCCAGCCGGTGTTGATCGCCAGCATGTGGGCGGAGGCGGGGTTCATCGCCGCGGCGCGCATCTTCAGCCCGAGGCCGGTGAACCGGAAGAACGCGGCGACGACCCCGACGGTCGACAGGATCACGCCCGCGGTGCCGACCTGCTGCCAGGTCAGCGTGGTGCCCGCGAGATGGACGGCGCCGTCGCCGAACGGGCTGGTCACGCTCTTGCCGATGTGGCCCCAGATCAGGCCGTCGAGGGAGTTGACGGCGAGCATCAGCGCGAGCGACACGATCAGCATGGTCAGTTCCATCGAGTGCTGCACCGGCCGGATGAACACCTGCTCGACCGCGACGCCGATCACGAACGACGCCGCGACCGACAGTGCGAAGGCGACCCAGAAGTCCAGCCCGGCGGAGATCATCTGCCAGGACAGGAAGGCGCTCAGCGTGGCCAGCTCGCCCTGAGCGAAGTTCATCACGCCGGTGCCCTCGTAGATGACGACGAGCGCGAGCGCCAGGCCGGCGTAGATGCAGCCGGTGGCCGACCCGCTGAGGATCTGCTGCAGGAACTCGGTCATGGCCGGTCGCCGCCTCCCGTGTCGGTGCCCAGATAGGCGGCCTGGACGGCCGGGTCGCCGGCGAGGTCGGACGCGGCGCCCTCGGCGGCGACCATGCCGGAACCGAGCACGTAGGCGCGGTCGGCGACCTCCAGCGCGCGCGTCACGTTCTGCTCGGCCAGCAGCACCGCCAACGAGTGCCGTGCGCACAGGGAGGCGATGGTCCGGTACACCTCGGCGACCGCCAGCGGCGCCAGCCCGGTGGACGGTTCGTCGATCAGCAGCAGCCGCGGTGCCGCGAGAAGGGCGCGAGCGAGCGCGAGCATCTGCTGCTGCCCACCCGACAGGGCACCGGCCTTGCGGGCGCGGAACCCGGCCAGCTCGGGATACAGCTCCAGCGCCTGCTCCAGCGTGAGCCCGACCGCGCTGCGCCGCCGGGCCATCACCCCGAGCCGCAGGTTCTCCTCCACCGTCAGGTCGACGAAGGTGCCGCGGCCTTCGGGGACGTGCCCGACGCCGAGCGCGGCGATCCGGTGCCCGGGCATGCCGGTGACCTTCCGGCCGTAGACCTGGACGGTGCCGCGCGCCCGCACCGCGCCGCTCACCGCGCGCAGCAGGCTGGTCTTGCCGGCGCCGTTGGCGCCCAGCAGCGCGACGACCTCGGCGGGCCCGACGGTGAGGGAAACGCCGTGCAGCGCCTCGACCCTGCCGTACGTCACGTACAGGCCGTCCACCGACAGCGCGGCCTCAGACGGTGCGGCGCTCATCGGTCGTTCCCCAGGTAGGCGGCGACGACCTGCGGGTCCTCGCGCACCTCCTCCGGCGTCCCGGAGGCGATGAGCCGGCCGGCGTCCAGTACCAGGACCGTGTGGGCCAGCCGCATGACCAGTCCGACCGAGTGCTCGACCAGCAACAGCGTGATGTCGTGCTCGGCGGCGTAGCCGGTGAGCCACCGGCACATCTCCAGCGCCTCGGAGACGTCCATGCCCGCGGCCGGTTCGTCCAGCAGGAGCAGCGAGGGGGACGCCATCAGCGCCCGCGCGATCTCGACCCGGCGGCGGATCCCGTGCGGTAGCGCCCCGACCTCGGCGCCGCGGTGCCGGGTCAGGCCGAGGGCGTCCAGGAGCTCCAGTGCCCGCTCGTGCGCCGCCCGCAGGCTGCGGCGGGCCGCGGGCGGCCGCGCCACCGCAGACCAGATGCCGCGGTGGCCCGCCGACTGCGCGCCGATCAGGACGTTGTCGGTCACCGACAGGTAGTCGACCAGCGCCGGGGTCTGGAACGTGCGGGTCATGCCGAGCAGCGACCGGCGGTGCGGCGGCATGGTGCTGATGTCGCGTCCGCCGAAGGCGATCCGGCCGGTTCCCTGGGAGATGCCGGTGACGCAGTTGAACAGGGTGGTCTTCCCGGCGCCGTTGGGCCCGATGAGCGCGGTCGTCCCGCCGGCGGACACCGACGCGGTCACCTCGTCCAGGGCGACCACGCCGCGGAAGTACACCGACAGCCGCTCGACCTCCAGCAGCGCGGTCATGCCCGGCTCCTGATCGGGCCGCCATGGATCCGCGCCATGTCCGACCACATCCGTCGCGCGTCCATCCGCGCTCCGTACGGGTCGCCGCCGAACTCGCTGTAGGCGCGGTGCAGGTTGCCGGCCAGCCGCTCGGCCTCCTGCCATCCGGAGAACCGGCTGCCGGCGGCGGACTCGGCCATCTCCAAGGGGCTACGGCCCGAATCGAGGCCCTCGCGGGCCAGCGCCTCGACGAACTCGGTGTAGGCGTTCAGCTCGTCGAGGATCGTCGCGATCTCCTCGCCGCGGCACACCGGGCCATGGCCGGGCACCAGTACGTCCGGCAGCAGGCGGCGGACGAGCGACAGCGCGCGGCGGTACCCGGGCAGGCTGCCCTCCACCAGGAACGGCTGCCCGCCGTTGAACACGATGTCGCCGCTGAACAGGACCTTGTCCTCGGGCAGCCAGACCAGGACGTCACCGCGGGTGTGGGCGGGACCCACCGGGATCAGCTCGATCGGCCGGTCGCCGACGTACAGGGTCGTGATCGCCGAGAAGGTGACATCGGGCGGGCGGACCTCGGTGCGGCCGTAGTCGGGGCCGGGGATCCCGCTCGTCCCGGCCCGGCTCGCGCGCAGCACCTCCGCGCGGCAGTCGCTGTGGCCGAAGATCGGCGTCCCGGGCGGCATCAGCCAGTTGCCGGACACGTGGTCGCCGTGGTGGTGGGTGTTCACCAGGGCCTTGGGCGGCCGGTCGGCGAGCGCGGCGACGGCGTCGAGCATCGCGCGGTTGCGGGCCTCGGTGGAGGTGGTGTCGACGAGCATCTGCTCGCCGCCGGATCCGGTGACGACGCCGGTATTGTTGAGCATCCATCCGCCGTCGGGCTGGACGTAGGCGTGCACGCCAGGGGCGACCTCCGCCAGCACGGGGCTACCGACTCGGGGTCGTTCGCTCATCCGCGTCCTCCGAATCTGTAATTTATAGATTATGATTCGAAGGAGAGCGGACCCGCCGCCGTCCTGTCAAGAGGGAGACCATGAAGGATCCGCTGGCCGATCCGGCGGCCGGTGCCCCGCCGTCCCGCGCGGCGTGGGTGGCCGACCGGCTGCGTCACGACATCTTCACCGGCCTGATCCCGCCGGGCACGCGGCTGCGCAACCGCGACCTCCAGGAGCGGTACGAGATGTCGGCGACGCCCCTGCGCGAGGCGCTGCAACGGCTCGCGAGCGAGGGGTTGGTGATCATCACGCCGCAGCACGGCGCCGAGGTCCCCGGCATCGACCTCGCCGAGGCCGAACAGCTCTACGAGCTGCGGCTGATCCTCGAGCCGCAGGCGATCCGCAGGTCCCTGCCCCGCGCGGGCGACGAGCGGATCGCGCAGATCGACGCCGCCTTCGCCGCCATGTGCGACCCGGCGAGGCAGGCGGACGCCTCGGCGCTCCACAACTCCTTCCACCGCCTCATGCGCGTCGACTGCGACTCGCAGTGGATGCTGCGGATCGTCGACCAGCTCGCCATCAACTGCGAGCGGTACCGCCTGCTGGACCACCGCACGAGCGACCACGGCACCGGCCCGGCGAAGTCGGTGTTCGACGAGCACAAGCGGCTACTGCGCGCCTGCCGCGCCCGCGACGCCGACGTCGCGGCCGACATCATGGCCGACCACCTGACCCACATCCGCGACCGCATCAGGACGACCTTGTCGAAGCCCGAGCGGTAGCCCGGGCGACGCGCCGTTCAGTCGGAGGCACCGCCATGCGACGGCCGGCGGGTCACAGGTTTCTCTGGATGTACGGATCCAAAGCCAGTCGCAGTGCCTCGCGTACCTCGTAGGTCGAACCGCGTCCGATTCGGGCTTGTCGGGAGATCACGAAGCACCAGAGGGTCGTCGTCGCGACGGTTCCATCCTCGTGTCTCCACAGCAAGCTCGGAACATCGCCCGCTAGCAGGGCAAGCCAGGAGCGATCGCGCTGGAAGCCGAGGAGTTGCGACAGCGGGATCGTACGAGTGCCGACAATCCCCCTGTAACGCACGGAGTCGGAGGTGACGACAACCTGCGAGAGCATGCCGCGGACGCCGAAAAGCATGCACGCCGCGGCCGCAACCCCGGCAAGGGCTATCAGCACTGGACGAGGCGAAGGCCGGTCGAGCGCAATCCCGAGAAAGAACGTCGCTCCGACGGACGCCGCGATTATGTTCATCGCCCGCAGATACCACCGCTGTGCGAACACAGCGGGTTCGTTCGGTGCGCGTGACATCCCCGCCGATTCTAGGCCGCGTTTCCAATCAGCAGCGAGGGGCCACAATGTGATCGGCCTGCAAGATCTCGTTGGGGCGGTCGGCATCGCGGTGCCGGACCAAATAGCACTTCCCCTTCGGACGGCCCCCGAGCAGGTAGCCGTCAACCACCCAGGCCGGCCCTGCGGTGGAGAACCTCAGGTCGCGCTGGATCGACGGCAGGGCGACGTTGACGATCGAGGTGTCGAGCATCGTCATGAACTCGATCAGCACCAGGAGCCAGAACGCCGCCCATCGCCCCGTCTCCGCCCGGCCCCGCACCGCCGAGCCGGGCACGGGGCCGTGGCCGGTGCCGGACGCGGAGCGGGCGCGGGTTCGCGGGCTCATTCGAAGCCTCCGTTGACGCCGATGACCTGGCCGGTGATCCAGCGTGCGTCCTCGGAGGCCAGCAGGGCGACCGCGTCGGCCAGGTCGGTCGGCAGGCCCAGGCGGCCCAGGGGAGTGGAGCCGATGATCTGGTCGGCCATCGCCCGCGCCTCGTCGGCGAGCATCGCGGTGTCGGTCGGGCCGGGCGCGATGGCGTTGACGGTGATCTGCCGTGCGCCGAGCTGGTGCGCCAGCGACCGCGTCAGCGTCTCCACCCCGGCCTTGGTCGCCCCGTAGACGCCCATGAACGCCACTCCGCCGTTGGGGATGCCGGCGGAGACGTTGATGACACGGCCCCCGTCGCGCAGCCGGGAGGCCGCCTGCCGCCCGGTGAGGTAGACGCTCTTGAGGTTCGTGGTGACCAGGGCGTCGAACACGTCCTCGGGCAGGTGCTCGATCGGCGCCGCCGCGAACATGGCGGCGTTGTTGACCAGGATGTCCACGCCGCCGAACGCGCGCTCGGCGGCGTCGAACAGGTCTGCCACGTCGGCGGCCCGGCCCACGTCGCCCGGCGCCGCGACCGCGTGGCCGCCCGCCCGGGTGATCTCCTCGACGACCTGGCGCGCCTGGTCGGCCGCCGCCTCGCTGGAGGCCCGGTAGTTGACCACGACGTTGGCGCCGTCGCTTCCGAGCCGCTGCGCGATCGCCCGGCCGATGCCTCGGGTGGCTCCGGTGACCAGCGCCGTCCTGCCGGTCAAACCGGCCGACGCGGGGGATGCGGTGGGTGCGGTCATGGCCGCCCTCCATTTCTCTAAAGGCTGTTACAGAAGAGGACCGTAGCACGTTCTGTAAAGGTCGTCATAGAATGGGGGCATGGCCAGCCAGCGACGGGGGCGCCCCCGCGAGTTCGACCGGGACTCGGTGCTCCAGGTGATCCTGCGCGAGTTCTGGGAGCACGGCTACGAGACGACCTCGTTCCCCAGGCTCACCCGGGTCACCGGCATCGGCGCGCCCAGCCTGTATGCGGCCTTCGGTGACAAGGAGTCCCTGTTCGAGGAGGTCGTGCAGACCTACGGGCGCACCTACGGAGACTTCTCCCGCCGTGCCCTCGCCCAGGAGCCCACCGCCCGCCGGGCCGTCGCGCGGATGCTGCGCGAGGCGGCCGCCGAGTACACCGCCCCCGGCCACCCGCCCGGCTGCCTGGTCACCACCGCCGCGACCAACGTCGGCGACAAAGCCGCCGGGATCGCCGAACGACTGCGCGGCTACCGCAACCGCACGGTCCGGGACGTCCAGGACAAGATCCAGGCCGACATCGACACCGGACGGCTCCCCGCCGCCACCTCGGCCCCGGCGCTGGCCCGCTTCAGCTCCGCGGTCCTGCAGGGCATGTCCCAACAGGCGCGCGACGGCGCGACCCGAGCCGACCTGGAGGACATCGCCGCCATCGCCATGCAGGCATGGCCCGCCGAGTAGCCCCGGTACGGCGGCGCCCTGATCGCGGCGGTACCGTCGCGATCAGGGCGGTTTGTTGCATCTGTCTGCCACCTTCATCCGGGAGGGCCGGCGCCGCCTACCGTCTGCTGCTGGCCTGACGGCGAGGGGTCGGCGGCTAGCTCAGATGCCGGGTGAAGAACCGGGCCGCGGCGTCTCCCGCGGACGCAGGGACGCCGGTGTGCCCGCCCATATTGGCGTTCAGCGTCTTCTCCTTGGAGCCGAAGGCGTCGAACAGGTCCAGGGCCGCCTGCCGGTCGTTCCCTTCGTCGTCCCACTGCAGCAGGACGTGCAGCGGAATGGTGACCTGGCGGGCCTCCTCGAACGTGGCGCGGGGTACGAAACTCCCGGCGAACAGACCGGCGGCCGCGATGCGCGGCTCGACGACCGCCAGCCGGACGCCGATGGCGATCACTCCTCCCGAGTACCCGACCGGGCCGCCGATCTCGGGCAGGGACAGGAGGGCGTCGAGTGTGGCCTGCCATTCCGGGACGGCCTTTTCGACCAGCGGGAGGATGAGCCGGTCGATGATCTCCTCGCTGACCCGTTCGCCGGCCTCCAGTGCCCGGCGCAGGTCGGCGCGGGCCTGCTCGGCGGTGGCGGAAGGGGGCCGGTCACCGCTTCCGGGGAGTTCGATGGTGGCCGAGGCGAAACCGTCCGCCGCGCACTGCCGGGCCCGGCCCACCAGCCGGGGGTACATCCTGTGCACTCCGCCGGGGTGGCCGATCAGGATCAGCGGCACCGGTGCGGACGCGGATGCGGACCCGGGCGTCCACAGGATGCCGGGGATCTCGTCGAGGGTGAATTCTCGTTCGAGGACGCCGTCGTCGAGGCGCTGCTCGGAGGTGAATTGCATGGTCGTGCCTTTCGGGAGTGCTCGTGAACGGCGCTCCCGGACGACCTATCGCCCGACCGTGACCCCAGAGGGGAGCACCCATGTCGATACTTTGTTCACGGGTACCACCTCCTCGTTCTCTGGCACGGCCTCCGGCAAGGTAGCAGTGGTCGCCGCGGCCCGCCAACGGGTTTTTGCGGAGGCTCTCTGGTCGACTGCGCCGGAGCGCTCCCCGAAGCGGGACGCCAAGGGCATGCGGAACTTCGACCTCACCATGCAGCATGGCCGGACGCAGATCCTTCCTGGCGCGCAGACCGCGACCCGGGGTTTCAACGGGACGTTCTTCGGGTCGACACTCCGCGTCTGGTATCGGCGTGGTTGCGGGAGTGTAGCCGCGGCGGGCCTGGGTGGGCCGCCGCGGCTACGCCCTCCTTAGTCCCTGGCCATCACGGTGAAGGTGAATCCGGCGCTCGTCGGACGGCGCAGCGAGATGTCGCACTTGACCCGGCGCAGCACCTCGTTTCGGCTGAGGCCGAGCCCTTGCGCGATGAGCCGATCAGGGCGCACCGGTACCGGATCCTCGAGGACGACCTGCACCTGGACGGGCCACGCCTCGTCGAGGCACGCCGACGGGGTGTCCAGCCGCCAGGCCGCCGTCCAGTTCAGGACGAAGTGGTTGCGTCGGGCGAGCAGCGGATCGAGCAGCCTGGACGCCACCAGTTCGGGATCGTTGACGCGGTAGCCGTGGAGTTCGGCCGGATCGAAGGATCTGACCGGTGCTCGCTCGTGCACGGTGAGCTTGCTCGTCCGTCCGCAGGACACGCAGCGAACCAGCAGCCACACGTCCAGCAGCTTCCCGTTGGCGTTGACGCGGAATCTGCCCTCGCCGGTGGTGGCCGACTCCGATCGGCAGTCCGCGCACCGCAATGCGAGCAGGGGCAGCCTGGTCCGACGAACGACCCAGGGCAGCACGGTATGAGGTTGTGAAGACATGATCTCTCTGGACCTGACACGAGGCCGATTACGCGCGGCCCCAAACGCCGAATGACCGGGCGCGCATAAGCAGCCCGGCGGAACCGACGAGAGCGTCGGCTACAGGTGAGCGGAAGAAGGTGTCAGGTCTAAAGAGCAGGCGGGGTCACGCGGTTCTGTCCTCTGTCCTCGCTGCGACGGGGCCGCGGGCAACCTACGGGAACGCGGAAGGAAGACTCAACCGTTTTCCGACCGAGCCCTCGTCAGCCGCGGCCGAGGACGCAGAACTCGTTGCCTTCCGGGTCGGCCAGGACCGTCCACGGCACGTCACCCTGGCCGAGGTCGATGTCGGCGGCGCCGAGAGCCCGCAGCCGGGCCACCTCCGCGTCCTTTTCGTCAACGGGATACGGCAGCAGGTCGAGATGCACGCGGTTCCACCAGGTCCTGACGCTGGGCGTGCGGAGGAACTCGAGGTACGGGCCGACGCCCTCGGCGGAACGCAGCACCGCGTGGTCGTCGGTCACCTCGTGCAGGGTCCAGTCCAACGCCTCGTCCCAGAACCGGGCCATCGCCCGCGGATCCGCGCAGTCGACCACCACCACCGCGATCGGCCCGGTGTCCCGGTAGATCTCGCGAGGCTCCAGGACGCAGAACACGTTGCCCTCCGGGTCGGCCAGGACCGTCCACGGGACGTCGCCCTGGCCCACGTCGGCGGGCGTGGCACCGAGGTCCTTCAGGCGCGCGACCAACTCCGCATGATGGGCCGCCGAGGTGGTGGCGAGATCGAGGTGCACGCGGTACTTCACCGTTTCGGGGTCCGGGACGGTGACGACATCGACGCAGACGGCGGAGGGATCCGGCCAGTCGAAGCCCACGGGCTCGACGTTGGTCACGCCAGGACCCTCGCTGGAAACGCCCCAGCCGAGCGCCTCCGCCCAGAACCGGCCGAGGGCCGAGTCGTCCCGAGCCTTGAAGTTCACCTGAACGAGTCGCAGCGCCATGCCGCCCAACCCTATGCCCAGGTGAACGAGGGTCATGAACCAGCCAGCGGGCGCTCTTCGGCGAAGGCGGGGACGGCTTCCTGTACCAGGGCCAGGAGGAGACGGCCCGCTACGCGCGCGCTGCGGAACATTCAGCCATGACGATTCAGCGGGGTACGTGCCCGGCACTTGGAGCGGCAGACCGAGCAGGCTTGGTGCCTGACGCTGGTCACCAACGCGGTGGTGACCTGGACGATCGAGTACTAAGGGCTGGCGGTGGCCTCGGTGCGCGCGGCCGGGCGGCGCGTCGACGATCAGGTGCGGGGGGCTTGGCGGGTTGTGTAGGCGGCGGGGGTGAGGCCGGTGTGGTGGCGGAAGAAGCGGCCGAAGTTGGCGGTGTCGGTGAAGCCGAGGTGAGCGGCGACCGCTTGGGCGCTCCACTGGGCATGCCCGAGCAGGCGGCGTGCTTCGAGGAGGCGCCGGTCGTTGATGATCTCTCGCGCTCCCTTGCCGGCGGCGGCCTGGGCGGCTCGGCTGAGGGTGCGGACCGAGCAGCCGAGCAGCCGGGCGTAGTCGTCGACGCGGTGCAGCTCACGGAAATGCAGCTCCAGGGCGTCCAGGAACTGCTGGTAGACGGGGCGACGGCCGGTGGTGATGCCCGGTTGGCTGCCCGGGTGGATGCCTGGGGAGTGGGTGAGGCGCAGGAGGAGGGCTTCCAGCAGGCTGCGGCGCAGGGCGTGGTGGGCCGCGAGCGGGCGACGTCCCAGTGCGCGGTGTTCGTCGAGGAGTTGGAGCGCGGTCGCCTCCAGCCAGGGGGCGTCGTCGGGGTGCGGGGTCAGGACGGCCGGGGCGTCGTGAGCGGTGAGCGGGGCCAGCTGGCGGGCGGTGTCGGGCCGCAGCACGTCCGGTTCGAACAGGACGAAGATCCCGTGGGCGGTGCCGGGGTCGTGCCAGCGCTGCACGTGCCCGGGGCGAACCCACAGCCATTGGCCGGGTGTGACAGTGCGGGTGAGGTGGTCGACGTCGTGCCGTAGTACGCCCTGGGTGACCAGGATCAGGTAGTGAAAGGTGGCCCGGCCAGGACGAGGCGGGTTCCACGGCCAGTCGTCGTGGTCGGTGTGGAAGTCCTCGACGGTGGTGACTTCCAGGCCGTACGGAGTACCTGCCAGGGGCTGGAAGTCGTGCAGGGGGACGGAGATGGGGCCGGCCGGTGCGGCGGACGTTCCCGGCGCCGGCGGCGCGGATTGTCGCCTGTCGACCACCATGTGTCCGCAGCTTACCGCCAGGATGGTCTGTTTCCGGGCAAGGATGGCAGAGGCGAGGGCCACGACCGTCCTTGGCGGGCGTGCTCCCTGTCACGCGTGGGAACCGATCGAGATGGCCGGCGCTGGCCAGGCCGGAGAGGACCGGCGGTTCCTGTGAACCGCCGGCTCGGGCGCAGATATCTGCTTTGAGGAGCTGATCGTCATGGACGGAGGCACGCTGCGCAAGACCGCGGCGGGCTGCGCCGAAGGGCTGCCCGGCAGCGGGCTGGAGCACCCCTTCGGCGATGACTGGGAGGTCTTCAAGGTGCGCGGCAAGGTCTTCATGCTGATGACCGAGGTTCCCGGACGCCCCGTGGTGATCCTCAAGTCCGAGCCCGCCGAGGCACGCGCCCTGTGCGAGGAGAACGCGAACATCACCCCCGGCTACCACATGAACAAAAAGCACTGGATCACGCTGGAGGGCGGGGAAGCGATCGACGCGGGGCTGGTCAAGGAGCTGGTGACCGAGTCCTACCGGCTCGTGGTCGGCCATCTCCCCAAGGCCCGGCAACCCGTCGACCCGCACACCTACGGCCGCCGCACCTGAACCGCGTCATGCCTCTCAGCGGCCACGAGCTCCAGGACAGCGCGCGCGCCACGGCCCTCGCGCTGCCCGGGACGGACCAGGGACACCCGTTCACCGAGCACCTGGAGGTGCACAAGGTGGCCGGAAAGGTCTTCCTGATCATCACCGAAGACCCGGACGAACTCATCATCACCCTGAAGGCCGAACCCGAGCACGGGCGGCTGCTGCAGCGCACGTACGCCTCGATCACCGCGGGCCGCTACCTGAACAAGCGGCACTGGATCTCCGTGGGAGCCGGGCGAGGCATCACCGCCGACCTGGTCGCCGAACTCGTCGACCACTCCTACCACCTCGTCCTGGAGACGGTTGCGCAAGGCCGCCGCCCCGGATGACCACCGGTTTGGACCCTCGGCCACGGGAGGCCGCTGACCGGCGCGGATCAGGCTCTGGGGATGTCTCAGTCGTCGAGCAGAACCACGTGCTTGCCCGGCGTCGTGCCGGACTCAACGCCGGCCTGGGCATCGCGAACCTGCTCCAGGCCCCGGTAGGTCTTGGCGATCGGTGCCTTGAGCCGGCCGTCGGCGATGGCCTGGAGCTGCTGGGCGAACACCTGGGCGGGCAGGTCGGTAGCCTCACCCGCGTAGCTGGTCAACCGCACCCCGCTGGGGATCACGAACGGGGTGAAGTCGGGGATGGACCACCCGCCCGCCAAGGCGCCGGTGAAGCAGACGGTACCGTGCGCGCGCACGCATCCGAGGGTGTCGGGCAGGACTGTGCAGCCCACCAGTTCCAGCGCGGCGTCCACGCCCTCGGGCGCGAGATCTCGGACCTTCCCGGCGATCGTCCCCTCGTCCACGATCGGGTGGTCGATGCCCATGGCCCGCAGGTCGTCGGCACGCTCGGCATGACGCGTGGTGGAGATGACGGTGGCGCCGATGTCCTTGGCCATCGTCGCCGCGCTCAGTCCCACCGTGGAGGTGCCGCCGCGGATCAGCAGCGTCTGCCCGGCTTGAAGGTCCAAGCCGGTCTTCAGCGACCCGTAGGCGGTCTGGAACATCTCCGGCAGCGCGCCGACCACGTCCCACGGCAGGCTGGTCTCCAGCGGGATGACCTGCGCCGCGGGGACGGTCACGTACTGCGCGTACGAGCCGTCGAACGAGCGGCCCATGCCGCCCATCAACGTCGCCACCTGCTGCCCCGGGCGCAGCCCACTGCCGTGCGGGGCCTGATCGATGATCCCCACACCCTCGATGCCGGGGACGCGCGGGTAGGTGACCTCCGGGTCCGACTCGCCCTTGCGGGTGGCGACCTCGGACTCGTTGACGCCGAACGCCTTCACCTTGATCCGCACCCAGCCGGGCTGAGGTGCGGGCACCGCAACGTCCTGGATCTGGAGTGCGTCCAAACCCCCGGGCCGGGTGACGACGACGGCCCGCATCGTCGCAGGCGCGGCGTCACCGGCTGCTGAAGGTTGGTTCATACCTGGCTCCTTCCCTGTGTACATCTCCTGGAAATTGAAAGGCCGAGCCGGGGGTGCAGACGCAGGAATCCACCTGATCAGTCAGTGGTGAGGCTGCGCTGTTGCGCATCGCCCAATGGCCGTCAGGGGCGGGCGATGTCGTCGAACAGGTCGAGGACCGTCTGGTAATGAGCGCCGGGCTCGTGGGAGGGTCGCCGACGGTTCCGGACGCGGGCTGGTCGGTGACGGCGGGGCCACAGACGGGTCTGCTCGCCGGTGGCGAAGTCGAGCACGACGTCGCCGATACGCCTGTCACGGTCGGCTTGTTCGGGGCTGCGGGGAGGGTGAAGATGTAGTCGGTCAGGAGCGGGGCGCGGACCTCGGCCGGGGTGCGGCCGCCCTGGTCGTAGGCATCGACGATCTTCCTGGCGCGGGAGCGGGGAATGCGCCACCCCGCGACCTCGTCGATGACGCGGTCGACGGTGTGCGGGTCGAACCGGTCGAGGCCGTTGGCCACCCACCAGGCCGGGATGATGCGCGAGGGCCCGGCGGAGAATCCCGCCAGGCGCCGGTACAGGCCGTTGGCGCAGGAAGCGCCGAGCAGCCCGAAGGCGGCATAGCCGCCGCCGCTGTGGCCGAAGACGGTTACCTGTCCGGAGTCGCCGCCGAAGGCGGCGATGTTCTGCTTGACCCAGGTCAGCGCGGCAATGATGTCCTGCAGGAAGAGATTGCTGGCCTCCGCCAGCCGCCCGCCGTACTGCGACAGTGAGACCGCGCCCAGCGCGCCGAGCCGGTAGTTGATCGACACGCCCACCACGCGCCCCGTCGCGGCCAGACCAGCCGCGTTCGAAGTGGTCTGCGTGTTCGCGCCGAACTCGAACCCGCCGCCGTGAACGTACACCGCCACCGGCAGCGCCTCGGCGGCCGGCTGCGCAGGAGCCCAGACGTTCAGATTCAGGCAGTCCTCACCGGTTCCGCTGTCGGCTTCGAGGCAGTCACCGCTGTCAGGCTGGACCGGGGCGACGCCCTTGCGGTCGTAGCGGCGGTCCGGATCGAAATCCGCGAGCACGGGCCGACGGCAGCGCTCGGCAGTCGCGTACGGGATTCCCCACCAGGACCGCACCCCTGGCGCAGCCGGGGCCGTGGACGCGGTGGCGGTCATGCGGATTCCCTCCGGCGCGGCTTGGGTTACCGCGCGATATGTCGGCGACTGCTTGCTTACGGTGACGCTCTCCCATCCTTCCCCGGGAGCCGACACATCGTCCGGCAGACAGCGGCCACCTGATGGTCACCAGGCGACATCTCCCTGCCGTCTCGTTGTCGTACGAGGTGCCGTGGATCAAGCTGGTCAGCGGACGCGGCGGCGGGGAGTGCGGGTCGGTGCCGACTGCCGCAGAGGTGGCTTCGCCGAGGCGGACCTAGGCGCCGAGGCTGGCCAGGTGGGCGTGGCGGCTCTTGGCCTGCAGTTCGGCGGCGGTCCGGCCGACGGCCGCCAGGTGCTGCAGCGCCGAGTGACGCAACTGGTGCAGCGTCCACTCCTCGATGTTGAGCGAGAGGATCTCCTCGGCCCGGACGGCGGTCTCGTACAGCATCCGCCACAACACCCGCTCGCGCAGGCCGTGGTCATCACCGGTGAACAGCTGGTATAGGCGGGCGCGGGGGATGGCGCGGTCGCCGCGGCGGGCGGGCCTGCGGTGGGTCAGCCGCCGGGCCGGGTTGCTCTCCAGCACTTCTTGGCGCTGCGCCCAGGTGGTGCACGAGGTGAGCGCCGACAGGTGCCGGTTCCAGGTGGTGGCCGCTGCGGTGTTCCACCGCTCCATCACCGCGGCGAAGTCCTCGGGGGTCAGTCGGCGACGAGGCTGGCGCCGCCGGCCACGTCGATGAGGCGGGCGAGGGTGTCGTCGTAGCTGGCGCGGGTGGTGGCCGTCTGGATGAAATCCAGGTAGTGGTCGACCGCGGCCGCGAGGGTCGCCGCGTTGGTCGGGCCCGGGTGGCCGGGGAAGGCGACGACGGACCCAGCGAAGACCTCCGCTGGGCCGATGTGACACGCCCGCCTGACTGAAGGTCGGCGCGGACCGGCCCCTTGAAACTCGGTGCCGTCTTCGCCGGTCAGCTATATCCGCCCGGTCTTTCCCGAGTACTACGGCGACCCCCCTTCCGCGCTGAAATCCGCCTTGGCGGTCTTCTTCTGATTCCCGGCGGAAGCTGACCCGCAAATACCAGCACGCGCAAAGGTGACCCGACCGGGATGCGGGCCACCTTGGATCGGTGGGATCAGGCGGGCTGCGGGGCGGGCGTCACCGGAGCGACCGCGATCTTGCGGGTCTCGCGCATCATCAGCAGGCCGCTGACCACTATCAGCGTCGCGGTCAGGCCGTGGACGCCGAGCGCGGCGGCCACGGAGCCGCGGTGGGCAAGGACGGTGGTCATGTCGCCGTACGCGGCGAGGGCCTCCACCAGCAGCACCCAGCTCAGCGCCCGGCGGTGGCCCGTCACCAGCAGGGCACCCAGGACCAGGGCCAAGACGACGTCGCGGATTCCCTTGACGACCAGGAAACCGCCGCCGTCGCCGGACGGCCGGTTCGGCAGACCGAAGCCCTGCACCGCCGTCTCCGGGCTCAGGATGAACTCCGTCCCGAACCAGAGGATGAAAAGGATGAAGGCGGCGACCAGGACAGTGTTGATCTTCTTCAGCGACACTGTTCTTCTCCTTGCAAGTCTTCGTGAGCTTGGTAAGCCGGCGCGGACGCGGCTGGGCAACAAGCCGATTTCTACAAGGCGACCGTGACCTTGGCCGCGCACTCTCCCGGACCACGTGCTGATTGAAGACAGGCCCTGGAAGCCGTGATTCGCCGGATCGCCATTGGCCTCACGACCTGGTGCGGCCCGGGGTGAGGATTTCCATGAGATGCCTGTCGGGGTCGTGGAAGTAGACGCCCCTGCGGCCTTCGGTGCGCTTGCTGTGATAGACCTGCCCGATTTCTCGGCATGCGGGATCGCCGTAGTAAGTGATGCCGGCGTGCTGAATGCGAGTGAGGGCGGCGTCGAACTCCTGCTCGCTGACCATGAACGCGTAGTGGTGTGGCTCGAAGTCGTCGAGCTGGTCGTAGTCCAGGCTGACCCGATTGGCCAGGGTGACCGGCGTGAAGTGCGCCACCGGCGGATCGACACTCAGGCCGAGGATTTCGGCCAAAAATTGGGCCGAGGCTTGCGGGTCACGGGCGGGGACGATGGTGTGGTTCAGTTCCACGGTCATAGTGACTCCTCATACGTCGATCTGCTCGAAGATGTGCGGATACGACACGATGTCGTCGGGGAACTCGGCGGCCATGCGCTGGAACTCCGGGCTGCCGAACGCCGTGGCGAGAGCCTCGGTCGATTCCCAGACCGCGACGTTCATCAGAAGTTGACTGTCGGCCGTTCCCTTGTGCATCTGCAGGGAGACGAATCCCGGCTGAGCCTTCATGAACTCCGCCTGTCTCTGAAAGAGGGTAAGGAACGCTTCAGTCCTCTCCTTTGGGACGATGAAGGTGTTGGCCAGGACGATGGGCCCGGTCTCCTCCTTGAACTGCGCGAACATCGGCGTGTGCGGGTCAAGGCTCTGCAGCTTGGCCATTGTCGGTACTTCCTCTCGCTATCGGTTGTCTCACGGCACCGCGGCCGGTCGCCGCCGTACTGGATCCGGCGACGCTCACGACGCTCGCTATCTGTGGAACGCGGGAGATTCACGGGGCGCTCAAGGGGCATCGCTGGTGCCGGTCACCAACGGCTGCGTCCTGCCAACGCTTGTTGGTCAACGCTTGTTGGCAAACGTAGGGCCGCCGCGCTGGACTGTCAACACGTGTTGGCCTACGCTTGTTGGCGTGACCGGCACCACGGAGGGCCAGCAGGCCGCACGGCGCTCAGACGCCACCCGCGCGGCGATCCTCGCCGCGGCGCGCGAGCGGTTCGCGGCGGACGGCTACGAGAAGGCGACCATCCGGGCCATCGCGCGCGACGCGAAGATCGACCCGTCGATGGTGATGCGCTACTACGGCAACAAGGCGGGCCTGTTCGCGGCGGCCGTCGCGATCGACCCCGAACTGCCCGGCCTGTCCGTCGAACCGCGCGAGGCGATCGGCCGTACGCTGGTGCGCCACTTCCTCACCCTGTGGGAGGAGAACGGGGAGCTCACCGCGCTGATCCGGGTCGGCGCCACCGACCCGGCCGCCGCCGATCGCATGCAGAGCGTGCTGCGCGATCAGTTGATCCCGCTGGCCCGCCGGGTGGGCCCCGAACCGGAGCAGGCGCCGGCGCGGGCGGCGCTGTGCGCCTCGACCGTGCTGGGGCTCGCGCTGACGCGCTACGTGCTGCGGTTCCCGGCGAGCGTGGCGCTCACCCGCGAGGAGATCGTGGACTGGCTCGGCCCCACGATCCAGCGGTATCTCACCGCACCCACACCCTGAAAAACGCGTCGAGGGCACCCACCGGGCACTCGGTCACGGCGGGTGCTCTCCTCGTCCTCGTCGAGGTGGACGGTCGCCGGGTCACGCAGTGGGTGCAGGCCGCGTTGCAGCAGCGCCTGGGGGTGGTGGGCGCGGTCTACGCGCCGCGTGCCGGTTGTCTGTGTTCAGGTCCACTGGGCGTCTTGGAACGGGCGGACCTCGATGGGGGCGCCGCAGGCCAGTGCGCACTTGTCGGCCCAGGCCAGCGCCTGGTCGAGGTCGTCGCAGCGGATCACCCAGAACCCGCCGAGCTGCTCCTTGGTCTCGGCGAACGGGCCGTCGGTCATCGTGGTCATGCCGTCGCCGGGGCGGACGACCGTGGTGGCGTGCGAGGGCAGCAGGCCGCCGACGAACACCCACGAGCCGGCGGAGCGCATCTCGTCGGTGACCTTGGCCGTCCGGGCCTGCTGTTCCCGCATCTCCTCCTCGGACAGCGCCGGCGTGTTCTCGTCGAACCGGACGGCGAGCAGGTAGTTCGTCATGGCGACTCCTCAGGGAGGTCAGGCCGGCAGGCGGCGGGCGACGGCCGGGATCACGATCGCGGCGGCCACTAGGTGCGTCAGCATAAGCAGCATCTTGGTGGCCGCGGAGGCGTCCGCGAGCACATCCGGCACCAGCGACAGCGCGGTGAGCACGATCGTGGCGCGGACGAACACCATGCGCGAGCGGCGGACCGTGCGGGCCAGCACCAGGGCGAGCACCAGGCCCACCACGGAGAACACGGCGGTCAGCACGGCGAACCTGGACGCCGGGATCGGCGCGCCGCCGACGGTGAGGCTGATCCCGGCGGCCTTCCCGACGGCGGCGATGCTCGCGGTTGCCGCGGCGGCGACGGCCGCGGCGGTCAGGCCACCGACGATCAGCGGCTTGGCGGGAACGGTCGTGGCGGTGGTGGTGACGGACATCGCGGTCCTCCAGTGTGCGGCGACCGGCCGTTGCCGGTCTCTCACCTTGGCTACGAACGACCTCGACGCCTTTCGACATCACCGCGGAAAAAATCTGAAGACCTACGTCACAGCGTCCGCAGGGCCTCGGTGGGGGAGAGGCGGGCGGCCCGCAGGGCCGGCAGCAGGCCGGCGATCGCACCGATGACGATCGCGGCGCCGATCCCGCCGGCCCACGCCTGGGCCGGAACGACCACCGCCCAGCCCTTGGCGCCGGCATAGACGGCGGTGGCCAGCGCTCCGGCCAACACCCCGGTCACGCCGCCGAGCAGCGCGAGCATGACCGCTTCGGACAGGAACTGGGTGCGGATGTGTCCCCGGGTGGCGCCGAGCGCGCGGCGCAGCCCGATCTCCGAGCGCCGTTCCAGCACCGAGATGATCATGATGTTGGCGACCCCGACCGCGCCCACGACCAGCGCCACCACGCCGAGTCCGAGGAACAGGCTGTTGAACGCGCCCTTGGCGGCGGCGCGGGCGGTGAGCGCGTCGGATGGCCGGCTGACGTCGACGTCGCCGGGTGATTCGGGGTTGGCGGTCTGCGCGAGCGCGTCCCGCACCGAGTCCACCTTGTCGGTCCGGGCCCGCGCGTAGACCGTGGTCGGAGGGCCGGCCACCGCCTTGCCCCGGTCGACGGCGGTGTAGCTGAGGTAGCGCTCGGCGGCCGGGTAGCCGATCAGGGCGCTGGTGTCGATGTCGGTCGACAGCGTCGCGGGCTTCAGGATGCCGGCGACGTAGAACCACTGGTTCTTCAGCCAGATCCGTTCGTCGGGATGGACGCGGTCGATCCCGAGGCGCCGCGCGGCCAGCGCGCCGAGCACGGTGACCGGCTGCCGCTCGGTCGCCGGGTTCAGCCAGCGGCCCTGCGCCACACCGGTCCCGATGACGTCGGGGAGGTTGAGGCTGGCGGCGCGGACCTTCAGGGCGTTGGTGTTGATCGCCGGGATCAGCGGGCTGCGGTACACGTTGGCGTCGTCGATGGCGGCGGCGTGCGCCACGTGCTCGACGTCGGGCAGGTGCGAGATCCGCTGCGGCGCGGCGACCGGCAGTTGCGCCGTCCCGCCGCTGAGCGATTGGCCGGTGTTGGCGGTCAGCAGGTTGGTGCCGAGCCGGTCGATCTCGGCCAGGAGCCCGGCCTGGGAGGACGCGGACAGGCCGAGCACCGCCACGATCGCCGCTGTCCCGATCGCAATGCCGAGCGCGGACAGGGCGGCCCGCAGGCGGCGGGACCGGATCCCGATGCCGGCCACGCGCAGCTGGTCGGACAGCCTCATACGCCCTCCAGTGAACGCGCCGCGCTGTCGGCGACGATCTGCCCGTCCAGGACGTTCAGCCGGCGGGGGAACCGGGCGGCGAGTTCGCCGTCGTGGGTGATCACCAGGATCGTCGCGCCGTCGGCGTTGAGCTCGTGCAGCAGCTCGATGATCGACGCTCCGGTCCTGCTGTCGAGGTTGCCGGTGGGTTCGTCGGCGAGCACGATGGCCGGGCGGCCGACCAGGGCGCGGGCGATCGCGACGCGCTGGCGCTGCCCGCCCGACAGCTCGCTCGGGCGAAAGCCCGCCCGGTCCTGCAGGCCGACCCGGTCGAGCGCCTCGGCGGCGCGTTCGCGCCGCTCGGCGGGGGGCGCGCCGCGGTACAGCAGGCCGTCGGCGACGTTCTCCAGGACGGTGGTGTGCTCGGACAGGAAGAACTGCTGGAAGACGAAGCCGATGCTGCGCGCCCGCAGCGCGGCGAGCTGCCGGTCGGTGAGCGTCGCGGCGTCCTGCCCGTCGATGCGCACCGTGCCGCTGCTGGGCCGGTCGAGCGTGCCGAGGATGTGCAGCAGGGTGGACTTGCCCGAGCCCGACGGGCCGACGATCGCGACCAGTTCCCCGCTCCGTACGGTGAAGCTCACGCCGCGCAGCGCGTGGACGGGCGGCCGGGTGTCGTAGGTCTTGGTGACCCGCTCCAGTTCGAGGACGTTCGTTCCGCTCATGTCGACGGCACCACCACTCGGTCGCGGGTCGTCAGGGCGCCGGAGACCTGCACCCGTCCGTTGGCGTTGTCGAACAGTCCGAGCGTGACCGGCACGGTCCGGGCCGGGCCGCCGTTCGCCGCCGCGACCTCGACGGCGTAGCCGCCGCCGGCCCGGCCGATGAGCGCGGTCACCGGCACGATGAGGGCGTGCTCGACGCCGCCGGTGGTGATCTGCACCTGGACGGGCGCCTGGTCGAGGGTTCCGGCGTCCTTGGGGTGCTTGAGCGTGATGTGGACCGGGAGGGTGGCGGCCTGCGCGCCGGAGTCGTCCTTGTCGGAGGACGAGGACGTCGCGACCGTGCCGATCCGGCTGACCACACCGGACGTGGTCCGGTTGTCGGGCAGCGTGATCTGCGCGGCGTCGCCCTTTCGGACCTCGGACTGCTGGGAGGGGTCGAGCTTGACGGTCACCTCGCGCCGGTTCGACGACGCCTCCATGATCGGACGGCCCGGGGCGGCGTTCGTGCCGTTCTGCGCCGTCACCTTGCCGATCCGCAGCGGGCCGGGCAGGAACACCGCCTGGCCGAGGTCCAGCTCGCCCGTCACCTGGGCGCCGCGTTCGTCCTGGAGCTTCTCCAGGGCCGCCGCGGTCGTCCAGCCGAAGTGGCGCGAGCCGGGATCGAGCACGGATCTGTCGGCGTAGCCCTCGCTCACCAGGGTCTTGTTCAGCGCCTGGACGTCCTTGCCGTCGTCGCCCGCGGCCAGGTCCCGGTACGCGGGCGTGCTCCCGCAGATCAGCAGCACCGGCTTCTGGCCGACCTTGTACAGCGTCTCGCCGCAGTCGACCTGGGTGCCCGCCGCCGGTATCCAGGTGTAGGTCCCCTTCGCCTGGTTGACCACCGGATAGGGGTTCCCGTCGGCGCCGCCGGCGTAGGAGAGCGTCCCGTTCTGCTCGACCTGCGAGGACAGCGGGCCCTCCTGGACCGCCGCGAGCGACGTCCCGTCACCGGTGCCCGCGGCGGACGTGCCGTCGCCGCCGTGCGGGCTCGTGACGACGAGGGCCACGCCGCCGCCCGCGGCCACGGCCACGAGCGCGGCACCGCCGCCGATCATCCGGCGGCGCCTGCGCCACCACCGCCGCCGCCGCTCCGGCGCCTGAGGGGAACCGCCGGCGCCCGCCGGGGTTCCGATCTCAGCCGTTGCCATGCTCGGAACCTCCCACGGACACGTTGCGGCAGGCGTTCAGTGCCTTCTTGAACTGCGGCGAGTTGACGTTGATCTTGTCTCTGGGCACCAGGAGGCGGCCGTCCTGCGGGTCGGGGAAGTCCGGGACGCCGTTCCTGCGCATGCACTGCGCGTACCTCAGCCATTCCTGCTGGGCCTTGGAGCGTTGCGCGGGGTTGTCCTCCACACCGGGGGGCTCCTGGGACTTGCACGCCTGTTTCGCCTTGATGAACTGCGGCGACGTCTTCTTCGGCCCTCCCGCCGCGATCGTGAACCTCCCGTCCTTGTCGGGATCGGGGAAATCGGTCACGCCGTTCTTGCGCATGCATTGCGCGTACTTCACCGCCTGCTCCACGGCGGGGTTCGCGTCCGAGCCGGACGAGCCGGAGTCCGAACCGCCGCACCCCGCGGCGGTCAGCGCGACAGCGGCCGCGGCGGCCAGCAACATGGAAGCCCTGTTCATCGTTCCCCTTTCCGAGGACGTTCTCGCGGGGCCAGTTCTAGGGAAGGGGCGGTCACATGACGGTGCGAGAGGCTGTGACCCGGCTGTGACCGCGCGTCGGGCAGGCTGACCGGCGATGAGAGTGCTGGTGGCGGAGGACCACGCGGAGCTGGCGGACTCGGTGGCCCGGGTCCTGAGCCGCGAGGGGATGGCGGTGGACGTCGCCCTCGACGGCCGGGCGGCGCTGGACCGCACGGCGCTGACCGACTACGACGTGGTCGTGCTGGACCGCGACCTGCCCGGCGTGCACGGCGACGACGTCTGCCGCGCCCTGGCGGCCGGGCCGCACCGCCGGACCCGGGTGCTGATGCTCACCGCGTCGGGCACGATCGCCGACCGGGTCGAGGGGCTCAGCCTCGGCGCCGACGACTACCTGCCCAAGCCGTTCGCCTACGCCGAGCTGGTCGCGCGGATCCGCGCGCTCGGGCGGCGGGCGCAGCCGGCGCTGCCGCCGATCCTGGAGCACGGCGACCTGCGGCTCGACCCGGCCCAGCGCGTCGCCACCCGCGCCGGGCTGCGGCTGGCGCTCAGCCCCAAGGAGCTGGCGGTGCTGGAGTACCTGCTCGCCGCGGGCGGACGCGTCGTGTCGGCCGAGGAACTGCTGGAACGGGTGTGGGACGAGGCGGCGGACCCGTTCACCACCACGGTCAAGGCGACCATCAACCGGCTGCGGGCCAAGCTGGGCTCCCCGCCGGTGATCGAGACCGTCCCGCAGAGCGGTTACCGGATATGAGGCCGCTCATGGGGGGCGTGCCGCGGACGGTCCGGATGCGCCTCACGCTGCTGTACGGGGCGCTGTTCACCGTCTCGGGCGCGGGCCTGCTGGGGATCACGTTCCTGCTCGTCCGGAGGAACGCCGTCTTCAAGGTGCTGGTGCCGTGCTTCGGCCGCGAGGAGGACTGCCCGTACCGGCCGCTCGGCCCGCAGGATCCGATGCGCGCGCTGGCGCGGCAGCAGGACACGCTGCTGCACGAGTTCCTGGTCCAGTCCGGGATCGCGCTGGGAATCATGCTGGTGGTGTCCCTGGTGCTCGGCTGGTTCGTCGCGGGGCGGGCGCTGCGCCCGCTGCGCACGATGACCGCCACCGTGCGGCACATCTCGGCGCGCAACGTGCACGAGCGGCTGGCCTTCGCCGGCCCTCGCGACGAGCTGAAGGACCTCGCCGACACCGTGGACGGCCTGCTCGGACGCCTGGACGCGGCGCTCGACGCGCAGAAGCGCTTCGTCGCCAACGCCGCGCACGAGCTGCGCACCCCGCTCACGCTCGAACGCGCGCTGCTGGAGGAGACGCTCACCGACCGCCGGCCGACCCTCGAGGCGTTCCGCGCGACCTTCGAGCGGATCCTGACGATCAGCGACCAGCAGGCGCGGCTGCTGGAGTCCCTGCTCACGCTGGCGACCAGCGAGCGCGGGCTGGAGAGCCGGGTCCCGGTGGACCTCGCCGCGCTCACCGAGCAGGTGCTGGCCGCCCGGCCCGAGCCGTCCGCCGAGGGCCCGCGCCTGGACCCGCGGATCGCGCCCGCCGCGACCGCGGGCGACCCCGCGCTGGTCGAGCGGCTGGTCGCCAACCTCGTCGACAACGCCGTGCGGTACAACGTGCCCGGCGGCAGCGTCGAGGTGGCGACCGGATCGCGGGACGGGACCGCCGTGGTCAGCGTGTCCAACACCGGTCCGGTCGTCCCGGCCGAGCAGGTGGCGCGGCTGCTCGAACCGTTCCAGCGGCTGGACCGGTCGGCGCGCGGCGACGGGCACCACGGGCTCGGCCTGTCCATCGCGCACGCGATCGTCCTCGCGCACGGCGGAACCCTCAGCGCGCGGCCGCGCCCGGGCGGCGGTCTCGTCGTCCGGGCCGCCTTCCCGGCCGGCCGGGTTTAGCGCCGGGCGAGGCTGCTCGTTCAGGTTCCCGGTTACCGGGGCGCGAGTGTCTAGTGAAGTAGTTTGCTAGCATGCCGGTGTGGGCGACGAGGACGTCAAGCAGTTCAACGTGTACCTGCCGATCGGGCTGATCAAGCAGGTCAAGCACCGTGCCATCGAGTCGGAGCTGTCGCTGTCGGCGCTGGTCGCGCAGGCACTGCGCGCCTATCTCGACGACGACCGCGATGACGACCGCGATGACGACCGCGCGCCGCGAAGGCGATCGACCGAGAAGGAGACGTGAGATGAGCACCGAGGGCATCGAGGCCGTGTTCCTGGAGACCCACAACTGGGGGAAGGCGGCGAAGTTCTTCCAGGCGCTGGGGTACGAGCTGGAGTTCTCGACCGATCACAACTCCGGGCAGCTGCGCAACGGCGACGGCCCCTACGTCTTCATCGCCGAGATCCCCGAGGACCGGGAGCCGCAGGTGCGGCTGGCGCTGCGGGTGCCCGAGGCGGACGCGTTCCGCGCCGACTCGGCCGTCGAGGTGGTGTCGCCGTTCGAGGAGACGCACTACGGGACGCGGGAGATGACCGTCCGCGACCCTGACGGGCGCCTGTGGAGCCTGCAGGCCCCGCTGCAGAAGTGACCGTGTGACCGGCCGGGAGCCGGTGCGGGGCCGTGCGGGCCGTCCGATCACGGACGGCGCCGCCGGCCCTTGACCGCCGTAACGGGGTCAAGTACGGACTGCGCGGGCGGTGCGTTCGGCGATGACGGTGAGGTGGTCGGCCAGTTCGGGCGGGTCGAGCAGGGTGTAGTCGACGTCCAGCAGGGCGATGCGGCGCGCGAGGTGGCGCAGGGAATCCGAGCGGGTGTGCAGGCGGCAACTGCGCTCGTCGACCGGTTCCAGGACGCCGTGCCAGGCGGTGACGTGCCGGGCCGCCTCTTCGATGGGGGCGTGCAGCAGCAGCCGGGCGCGGATCGTGCCGGACCCGCCGGCGAGGTTGTCCATGGCCCAGGACGTGGCGTCGGCGCCGCCGGGCAGGGTGCGGGCGGGGGCGCGGACGCCGGTGCGCTGCGGGCCGGTGATGCGGTCGGCGCGGAAGGTGCGCCAGTCGGCACGGTCCTCGTCGTGGGCGACCAGGTACCAGCGGCGGGCGGCGGTGACGAGGCGGTGCGGCTGGGCGTGCCGGCGGGTCTCGGTGCCGTCGGCGGCGGTGTAGGCGAAGCGGACGTTCTCGCCGGCGACGCAGGCGGCGGCGAGCAGGGCAAGGACGGCGGGGTCGGCGGTGGGCGGGGCGTCGTCGTGGGGCGGGAGCGGCACTGCGGCCTGCGCGAGCGCGGCGACGCGGTGCCGCAGCCGTTGGGGGAGGACCTGGTCGAGTTTGGCCAGGGCCCGCTGGGCGGCGTCCTCGACGCCGGTGACGGCGCCGGCTGTGCGCAGGCCGATCGCGATGGCGGTCGCCTCGTCGTCGTCCAGCAGCAGCGGCGGCATCGCGGCGCCGGCGGTGAGGCGGTAGCCGCCGGTGCTGCCGTGTGCGGCGTCGACCGGGTAGCCGAGGGCGCGCAGCCGGTCGATGTCGCGGCGGACGGTGCGGTCGGTGACGCCGAGGCGGCCGGCGAGTTCGGCGCCGGTCCATTCGCGTGGCGTCTGCAGGAGGGACAGCAGCCGCAGCAGCCGTCCGGACGGGTCGCGCATGGGTCCCATCCTGCCGTCCCATTAGGACGTTCACTGTCCTAATGGCGGTCTAGCGTCGTCGTTGTGCAGGGGACGGGACCTCCGGCCCCGGGAAACGGAAGGCACTGCCATGCTGCGTGGGCTCGCGACGATCAGCTTCTTCGCCGACGACGTGGAGGCGGCCGTCGACTGGTACGCCGACCTGCTCGGGACGCGGCCCTACTTCCGGGTTCCGGGTCCGGACGGCCGGGCGGTGTACTGCGAGTTCCGGATCGGGGACTACCGGCACGAGCTCGGGCTGATCGACGCCCGGTTCCGCCCCGGGTCCTCTGACGGCGAGGCCGGCCCGGCCGGGCCGGGTGGGGCGGTGGCGTACTGGCACGTCGACGATCTGGAGGCGGCGGTGGAGCGGCTGGTGGCGATGGGCGCCCGGATCCACGAGAAGATCACCGAGCGCGGGGACGGCACGGGTTTTGCGACGGCGTCGGTCGTCGACCCGTTCGGCAACGTCCTGGGCGTCATGACCAACCCGCACTACGTGCAGGTCCTCGCCTCGGCCGCACCTCGGTGAGCCGCCGCGGGCGCGGCGGGCGGCTCGACGTGAGCCAGATCTCGGTGCCGGTGCGTCACATTTCGGGGGCCTCAGCCCTCATCCTTGTATGGACGTTTCTTCTGTCGCACGGCCGGTGAGGGCGGTGCGGGGCACGGCGGCGGCGCCCGGCGGCGAGCGGGCGGCCGAGGGGATGCGGGACGTGGCGGGGCCGGGGTTCATGGACGTGTTCACGCACGCGGGGCACGTGGCGTTCCGCCGGGATCTGGAGCGGCTGGCGGCGGCCGCGGCGGCGGGCCGGGCGCGCGCTCCGCTGGTGCGGGCGGGCTGGGAGAACCTGAAGGAGCAGTTGCGCCTGCACAACCGGCTGCAGGAGGGCGTGCTGTGGCCGCGGGTGGAGCGCGCGGTGGCCGGGCGCCGCGCCGAGCTCGGGGTCGTGGCGGAACTGCGGGCCGAGCATCCGCGGATCGAGGTGCTGGTCGCGGCGGTGGACGCCGCGCTGGAGGACGACGAGCAGGGTCCCGGCGAGCAGGGTCCCGGCGAGGTCGTCGCCGCGGTGCGGCGGCTGCGTGAGGCGCTGGAGGTGCATCTGCGGCATGAGGAGGCCGGGGCGCTGCCGCTGGCGCAGCGGGTGCTGACGCCGGCGGACTGGGCGGCGTTCGCCGAGGACACGGTGTCGGCCTGGGCCGCGCCGGGCGGCGGCTGCGGTGAGGGGACGGTGCCGTGGATGGTGGACGGGATCGCGCCGCTCGAGCGCAGCCGGTTCCTGACGGCGCTGCCGCGCAAGATCCGGGAGCTGAACCGGATGCGGTGGGAGCCCCGCTACCGCAGGCGCCGGCTGTGGAGCGTGTGAGGTCGCCGGCGCGGCCCGTCACCAGGGGACGGCGCGGAGGGTGACGTGCCGGTTGGCGGGGTTGTAGTGCGACATCATCAGCGCGGTGGGGGTGCTGAGCTCGGGGTGTCCGATGAAGGCGCGGCATTGGTCGTTGCCGGTGCCGCCCGAGCAGGGGAGGGTGCCTTCGCCGGCGGGCCGCCAGGGGCCTTGCGGGGCTGGTGCGCGCCAGAGCCGGTACCGTCCGTCCAGGCCGCGCTGCTCGATGAGGACCAGGCCCTTGCCGGCGGCGGTGTAGTCGGCGACGTGGACGGCGGCGGGCGCGGCGCCGGGGACGACGGTCGCGGCGCGGGAGGCGTCGGGCGTCCATCCGGCGGGGGACCAGTACCGGTAGGCCGACGGGTCGCGCCAGGCGGCGGGGTCGGCGGGGACGCGGGCCAGGGTGGCGCGGCCGGCGGCGCAGGCACCGGGGATCCAGGTGTCGCAGGTCGATCCGTACAGGTAGAGGTGGCCGTCGCGCAGGACGGGGGAGCCGAGGGTGAGCTGGAACGGGAGTCCGCCGGGGAGGGTGAACACGCGGGTCTGGCCGTGCAGGGTGCCGTCGGCGGGGCGGTAGGCGGCGATGCCGTACCCCTGGGTGGTGATGGTGGTGCTCTGCGCGCACACGTCGGTGTAGGTGAGCAGGACGCTGCCGTCGGGCAGGCGGGCGGCGCCGGAGATCCAGGATGCGCTGTAGGCGGTGCCGGGCACGTGGCAGGGGGCGCCGCCGGGCAGGAGGAGGCCGGGCGGGGTGGCCAGCAGGGGCTGCGGGGGCCGGTCGGCCGGGCCGGCGGAGCGCGGCGCCGCGGTGCGACCGGTGGCGGGGGCGGGGGCGGGGGCGGGGAGTTCGGTGAGGTCGGTGGGGACGCGTCCGGGGGCGGCGGTGCCGGTGGCGGCGGTGGCGCCGAAGACCAGGCCGGGGTGGGTGCCCTTCCAGACCGAGTCGCAGAACAGCCAGAGGCTGCGGTGGCCGGTGAGCGCGACGCTGTAGCCGCAGTCGCGGTCGATGGTGTTGCCGGACGCGGCGGTCTCGTAGCGCGACAGGACGGGGGCGGGCGGCGCGGCGCCGGGCGGGTGCCGCGCGTCCTTGTGCAGCAGGACGGTGACGGTCACGGCGGTGGTCAGCAGCGCCGCGGCGAGGAGGGCGGCGGGTGCGGCGAGTCCGCCGCGTCCGGGCGGTCTGCGGCGGGCCGCGGTCATGGGGCGGGCCGTGCGGTGCTCCATCGTCCGCGCCCCTTTCCCGTGTGCCCGGCGGTGTCCGGGTGTCAGCGTCGCGTGCCGGTGCGGGCTGCGGCAACCCGCGATCCGCGGGGCAGGGGCACGAAATGGGTCAGAAGCGGGCGGTGAGCAGGGCCAGGACGGCGATGCCGACGGTGAGCCAGGCGGCGTAGTCGCCGATGTGCCCGGAGTGCAGGGCGTGCAGGCGGACGGCCGTGGCGGTCGCGGCGCGCGAGAGCACCGTCGGGGAGGCGCCGGTGCGTTCGCAGGCGCGTTCGGAGGTGCGGCGGCGCACGGCGTGCACGGCGATCAGCGCGGCCAGCAGCAGTGTGATGAGGAACCCGGCGATGCCCGAGGCGGTCCAGGGGTCGGCGGGGACGGAGTGGGGGTGGGGGACGCGGCCGTCCAGCACCAGCGCGGCGTAGCCGTCGCGGTCGGTGAACATCGCGGCGGCGGCGCCGACGGGCCCGCCGGGGATCAGCCCGGCCAGCAGCGCGGCCAGGAGGAGGGCGAGGCCGGGGGTGAGCATCGTCCAGGGCAGGTTGCGCAGGGCGGGGCGGGTCTCGGGGTCCTCGTGGCCGCCGCCGGCGGGGTGCGCGGGGTCCTGACCGCCGCCGGCGGGGTCCTCCTCGGCGGGGGTGCCGCGGAACACCCCGAGCCAGACGCGCAGGACGGCGCCGGCGGTGAGCGCGGACGCGGCGATGGCCAGCGGGGTGAACCACCACCAGCCGAGTTCCTCGGCGGCGTGCTCGGTGACGGCGTGCCCGGCGTACATCCCGGAGGGGGGCAGCCCGGCCAGGCCGAGCGCGCCGAGCAGGAAGGTGGCGCCGGTGAGGGGCATGCCGCGGCCGCGTCCGCGCAGGTCGTGCTCGTCGACGGTCTGGTGCCGGTTGAGCAGGGCGCCGGCGGCCAGGAACAGCGCGCCCTTCACCCCGGCGTGCCCGGCGAGGGAGTAGGCGGTGCCGGCCAGGGCGCCGGGGCCGTGGGCGGCGACGCCGACCAGCAGCAGCCCGACGTGGCTGACGGTGGAGTAGGCCAGCAGCCGTTTGATGTGGTGCTGCAGGACGCACATGACGGCGCCGAGCAGCGCGGCGGCGGCGCCGAGGACGGCGATGGCGCGCAGCGGGACCAGTCCGGCGAACGCCGCCCAGTAGGTGCGGGCGACCCCGTAGACGCCGAGCGGCACCATGATGCCGGAGAACAGCACGCAGACGGGGGTGGGGGCGACGGCGTGGGCGTCGGCGAGCCAGAAGTGGAACGGGACGGCGGACGCCTTGACCAGGTAGCCGGTGCAGATCAGCACGAACGCGGCGGTGACGAGCGCGTCGCCGTGCCCGCCCGCCCCGGTGCCGGTGCCGAGCAGGTGGCGGCCGGCGGTGGCCATGCCGAGTTCGCCGGTCCGCGCGTACACCAGGGCGATGCCGGCGAGGGTGAGGTAGGCGCCGATCGACTGGATGATGCCGAAGTTGAGGGCGCCGTGGACGGTGGAGGGCTCCTCGGAGCGGTAGCCGGTGAGCGCGAACGCCACGACGCTCATCAGCTCGAAGAACACGAACGCGTCGAACAGGTCGCCGGTGTAGACGTAGGCGACCATGGCCGCCAGGAACAGCAGCATCAGCGTGTGGAAGATCGCCTGGACCTCGGTGAAGTACCGCCAGGAGAACAGCAGCGCGGCCAGGGTGAGCAGCGCGGTGATCAGGGCGAGGCCGGCGGCCAGGGGGTCGGCGACCAGGGGGATGCCGACGCCGGTGGCCGGTCCCCAGCCGCCCAGCCAGCTGACCTGGGCGTGGTGGGGGGCGCGGGTGAGGGTGAGGGCCGACAGCGCGGCGACGGCGGCGACGGCCAGGACGGCGGCCAGGTCGACGGCCAGCCGCGGCAGCCACCGTCCGGCGGTGGCCAGCAGCGCGGCGGTCAGGACGGGAACGGCGACGGTGATCTGCAGGATCACGATTCCAGCGACCTCAGCTCGCCGGGGTCGAGGGTGCCGCGCCGCTTGGCGACCTGGACGGCCAGGGCGAGCAGCAGGGCGGTGACGGTAGCGCCGACGACGATGTCGGTGAGGGTCATCGCCTGCACGACGGGGTCGGTGACGGGGCGTCCGTGGGGCGGCCGGTCGGAGAAGACCGGGGCGGTAGCGCCGTAGCGGTACCCGATCGCCAGTAGCAGCACGTAGGTGCCGGACTGGGTGACCGACAGGCACACCACGGCGTGGATAAGGTCGCGGCTGGTGACGATGCCGTAGACGCCGACGAGGATGATCCAGCCGGCGACCAGGTAGGGCAGGTGGCTCACGAGGACTCCCCGGGTGGTTCGCGCACGAGCAGTGCCTGTTCGAAGAACTTGCCGATGAGCAGGACCAGAGCGCAGCCGACCTCGACGCCGACGGCGCCGTTGAGGGCGGGGACGGCGCCGGCGGCGGCCAGGGCCATCGCGACGAACACGCCGGCGGCCAGCGCCTCGGTGGACTCGAACACGGGGATGGGCCGCAGGCGCTGCAGCGCGGGGTAGTCGCCGGCGAGGTAGAGCAGGTGGATGGCGGTGCCGAGGACGACGCCGCCCTGGAATCCGCCGCCGGGCGACTGCGCGCCGTGCGCGATGATGTAGACGCCGATCAGCAGAGTGACGGGCAGCAGCAGGTAGCCGACGATGCGCAGGGCGTCCGACACCTCGGCGGGGCCGTGCCGGTGGGTGGCGCCCTGGTCCTCGGCCTCCTTGCCGACGACGCGCAGCAGCACCACCGCGCCGATCGCCGACGCCATCAGGATCAGCTCCTCGCCGATGGTGTCGAAGGCGCGCTGGTCGAAGTTGACCGAGGAGACGGTGTTGGTGGTGGACTCGCGCAGGGCCTGGTGGACGGCGCGGTCGCCGTAGGGGTGCAGGGCGCCGCCGAAGTGGGGCAGGTCCAGGGCGCCGGCGGTGAACAGGGCGGCGCTGCCGGCGGCGCCGGCGGCGAACAGCAGGGTGCGGGTCCTCATGCCGGTGTCCTCATCGTGGGTCCCCGCCCGGGGCGCCGCCGCCGTCGCCGCTTGCGGCGGCCCGGCCGGCCCGGCCGGTGGTGCCGGAGGTGTCGTCCTCGCCGGTGTCGCCGCCCTTGCGGTGGCGGCGGGTGGCGTGCAGGGCGAGCACGACGATGAGAGGGACGACGACGGTGCCGACGCCGATCTGCGACATGGCGACGTCGGGGGCTTGCAGGATCAGGAACAGCACGCCGAGGACCATCCCGTAGCCGGACAGGACGATCGCCTGGCGGGCGGGGTCGCGGGTCAGCACGACGGCGGTCGCCATGAGGGCGGTCATGAGCAGCGCGGTGACGATGAGGGCGTCGGCGAGGGGGCCGGAGAACGGGTCGCTCACGGGGCCTCCCCGTCCTTCACGCCGCCCGCCCCTCTGCCGGTGCCCGTAGCGGTGCTGGTGCCGGTGCTGGTGGCGCGGGTGACGGCCTGGCCGGCGGTGACGACGGTGGCGGGTCCGGTGGCCGCCAGCAGTACCCCGATCACAGCGATCTTGACGACGTCGTGCCAGGACGACCAGGGGTGCAGGGCCAGCCCGGCCAGCAGCAGCGGTGCGGCGAGCGCGGTGACGGGCGCGACGGCGTGCAGCCGGGCGGCGGCGCCGCGGGTGAGCGCCAGCCGCAGCCCGGCCAGCACGCACACGGCGGTGCCGGCCCAGGTGAGGGTGTCGGCGAGCAGGGTCATGGGCCTCCCGTCGGGGTCACAGGGTCCGGCTGAAGAACCGGGCGAACACCAGCGACCCGGCGAACGACAGCAGGGCGAGGATGAGGGCGACGTCGAGGTAGGAGGTCCGCCCGTAGGCGGAGGCGAGCAGGGCGAGCACGAGGGTGACCAGGGGGCCGGTGACGATGAGGCCGGCGAGCCGGTCGACGGGGCGTCCGCGCAGGGTGGTCAGCAGCGCGGGCAGCACGGCGGCGACCAGGATCACCAGGGCAGGGACGGCGATGCTCATTCCGCGCCTGTCCCGCCGCCGCGTTCGTGCTGGTCGTCGGGGTTCTGGCGGTCGGGCGTGCGGATGAGGCCGGTGGCGCGCAGCCGCCGCTCGAACGGCGAGGGGTGCGGGGTGAGGCGGTGGACGGTCAGCACCGCGTGCTCGGGGTCGACGCCGCCGACGTAGGTGGCGGGGGAGGTGGACACCAGCAGGGTGGCGGTGCCCCGGTTGGCGGCGCCGGGGGCGACGCCGACGTGGGTCCAGGTGCCGCCGGAGGTGCCGAGCACGGCGACGCGGGCGCTGTCGGCGACGATCTGGACGGGCAGCAGCGCCAGCGGGGCCGCCAGCCGGGCGGGCGGGACGGGCCGCAGCCCGGGCGCCAGGTCGGCGGCGGGGCTGCGGGGACCGGCGGGGTCGCCGGCGGTGCCGGTGCTGAACAGGGCGCGCCGTCCGCCGGTGGCGACGGCGGCCGCGAACGCGGCGACGACCGCGCCGACGGTGATCTCGATGATGTCGATCGTGGAGATCAGCGCCAGGTAGAGCGCGAACAGGACGGCCCACCAGGCCAGCGGTTCGGCGGCCGGACGCGCCGGGCCGCCGCGGGTCAGCGGGACGGTGCGGGCGGCGCGGGGCCCGGCCTGCGGCAGGCGCGACGACCGCCCCGGCGGCGGATCCGGCGCCGGATCGGGCGGCTCCGGGGTGGGTGGCGTCATGCCGATCGCATACCCCGGCGGACGGTTCCAACCGTGATCGGGGGCGCCCGGGCGCCGCGGCCGGCCCGGCCGCGGGCCGTTTTGTACCTGTCCGTGGCGTATGCCGGGGAATGTTTGCGCGTGGCGGGCGGGGTAGGCCGCGCTACGGGACCGTCCGGCACGACCGTCCGACACGACCGTCCGACACGACTGCCGGGCAGGACCGTCGGGCATGCGGCGCACGGGAGGGAGGGACGCCGATGGCGAGGTTCGGGTACTTCCTGTCCAGCGAGGAGCACGCTCCGGGCGAGCTGGTGCGGCAGGCGCGGCTGGCGCAGGAGGCCGGGTTCGAGGCGCTGTGGATCTCCGACCACTTCCATCCGTGGCTGGACGAGCAGGGGCAGTCCTCGTTCGTGTGGTCGGTGGTCGGCGCGATCTCGCAGGCGACGTCGCTGCCGGTGGGCACGGCGGTGACCTGCCCGCTGGTGCGCACCCCTCCGGCGATCGTGGCGCAGGCCGCAGCGACGTCGGCGCTGCTGACCGGCGGCCGGTTCACCCTCGGCGTCGGGACGGGCGAGTTCCTCAACGAGCACATCGTCGACTCGCGCTGGCCCCCGGCGGCCGAGCGGCTGGAGATGCTGGAGGAGGCCGTCGCGCTGATGCGGCGGCTGTTCACCGGCGAGCTGGTCACCCACCGCGGCGAGCACTACCGGCTCGACACCGCCCGCCTGTACAGCGTCCCGGACGAGCCGCCCCCGATCTACATGTCGGGGTTCGGGAACAAGGCGGCGACGCTGGCGGGGCGGATCGCCGACGGGTTCATCTGCATGATGCCCGACGCGGACCTGGTGAAGGTGTTCCGTGACGCCGGCGGTGAGGGCAGGCGGGTGCAGGGCGGTCTGAAGGTGTGCTGGGCGCCCGACGAGGCGCGGGCGCGGCGGACGGCGCTGCGGCTGTGGGCCAGCGACCACCTGCCGGGGGAGGCCGCGCAGCTGCTGCCGCAGCCGCGGCAGTTCCGGCAGCTGGCGCAGCTGGTGACCGAGGACATGGTCGCCGAGCGGGTGCCGTGCGGCCCCGATCCCGAGGTGCACGCCCAAGCGCTGCGCGCCTATGTCGACGCCGGGTACGAGGACGTGTTCGTCACGCAGATCGGCCCCGAGCAGGACGGCTTCTTCGACTTCTACTCCCGTGAGGTGCTGCCCCGCGTGCGCGGCTGACCCCGCGCCGCCGGCCCGGAGCGGCCGGCCCCGTGCGGCGGTCCCTCCGGAACCGGACACCCCCGAAATCCCCTCGATGGAAGGAAATGAAGATGGACACCCCCTCGGTGCCCGGCAAGGGCCCCGGAAAGATCGGCGAGAGCGCGGGACGGGTCGGCGCGGCCGCGTCCGGCGCGGCGAAATCGGCGGCCGAGACCGGCTCGGACGCGGCGCGCGACACCGCCGGCGCCGCGCAGGGAACCGCCCGCACCGCGGGCGCGGGCGTCGGCGAGGGCGCGGCGGCCGCCGCGGGGACCGGCGGTCAGGCCGCGGGACAGGTCGGCG